>NZ_CM149873.1:4607500-5843932 GCF_056270345.1 Pseudomonas sp. A | reverse complement strand
TCGGTCGCCTGCGCCCGCCGCCAGGTACGCCAGGCGACGATCCGCGCTGGGAGCGCTGGGCGGCCGAGGTGCTGCAGAGCTTCGAGGCGTTCCAGTTGCTCTGCGCCGTGCGCAAGGGCGCCTGGGGTGTCGAAGGCCTCAACGAGCGGGTCGCCCGGGTGCTGCACAACGCTGGGCTGATCGACAGCCAGCAACCCTGGTACGAGGGCCGTCCGGTACTGGTGACCCGCAACGACTATGGCCTCGGCCTGATGAACGGCGATATCGGCATCGCCCTGCGCCTGCCGGACGATCAGGGTGAGGCGCTGTTGCGCGTGGCTTTCCCGCGCAACGATGGCAGCGGTGGGGTTCGTTTCGTCCTGCCCAGCCGCCTCAGCGAGGTGGAAACGGTATTCGCCATGACCGTGCACAAGTCCCAGGGCTCGGAATTCAGCCATACCACGCTGGTGCTGCCCGACGCGCTGAACCCGGTGCTGACCAAGGAGCTGGTGTACACCGGCATTACCCGCGCCAAGCATTGTTTCAGCCTGATCGAGCCGCGCGCCGGGGTGTTCGAGGAGGCTGTGGGGCGCAAGGTCCGGCGGGTCTCGGGGCTGATGCTGGAGCAAGTCTGACTCTGGAGTTTGCCGCCGATATGCTATCGTTGCGGCATTATCCGCAAACATTTTGTGAGATTTCCCCCCATGACAGTGGCTGTCTCGGCCCTGGGACGCGTGAAGGGCTGTGCGCTCTCGTTGCTGATGGCCACGCTGTTGTCGAACGGCGCGCCCGCCTGGGCGGGTAATGCCGTGTCGGATGCGCAGGTGCAGCAACGGGCCAGGGCCGTGACCCAGGTAGTGCTGGGCATCCTCAGCTACGCCCGCTGGCCCGCCGACCCCAATCCCCTGCGCCTGTGCCTGGTCGGCCCTACCGAATATGCCGACGACCTGATCAAGGGCAATCTGCAGCAGTCCGGGCAACCCCTGCAGGTGCGCCGCCTGCTCGCCGACGACCCCAGCGTGGCCAGTGCCTGCGATGCCATCTACCTCGGCAAGCTCGACAAGCTGCAACGTGAACGGCTGTTCCAGCGGGTCAACGGCCACCCGGTGCTGAGCATCAGCGAGGCCGACGATCCGTGCACGGTGGGGAGCCTGTTCTGCCTGCGGGTCGGCGACCAGCAGGTGGCGTTCGACGTCAACCTCGACTCGGTGGCGCGCAGCGGCGTGCGCATCCATCCCAGCGTGCTGCAGTTGTCGCGACGGCGGGCGGGGCAGCCATGAAACGTTCAGCCAGGCGCTTCAGCCGGCCGACCCTGCGCGCCGTGCTCGGGCGTGGTCATCTGGGCGTGGCCTTGCTCGCCGCAGGCCTGGCCGGTGTGCTGGTGACCCTGCTCGGGGTGGCGGCGTTGCGCGTGTATGCCAACCACAACCTGCACCTGATCGCCCGCTCCATCAACTACACCGTCGAAGCCGCCGTGGTCTTCGACGACAGTGCCGCGGCCAACGAGGCCCTGGCGCTGATCGCCTCCACCGAGGAGGTGGCCGACGCCAAGGTCTACGACAACGATGGTGACCTGCTTGCCCATTGGCAGCGTGACGAGCAGGGCGTAATGGCGCAGTTGCAGTCCCACGTGGCGCGCAGCCTGCTGGAAGAGCCGATCAACATGCCGGTGCAGCACATGGGTCAGCGGGTCGGCCATATAGAGCTGACCGGACAGGGCGGCAGCCTGGTGCGCTTCCTGTTCAGCGGCCTGGTGGGCATCCTGGTGTGCACGGTGCTCAGCGCGGTGCTGGCGCTGTACCTGTCGCGACGCCTGTTCGGCGACATCATCCGTCCCTTGCGCAACCTGGCCAGCGTCGCCCATGCCGCGCGACGCGAGCGCAGCTTCGACCGGCGGGTACCGCAAACCCAGATCGCCGAACTCAACGAGCTGGGCAACGACTTCAATGCCCTGCTCGACGAGCTGGAGGTCTGGCAGAGCCACCTGCAGAGCGAGAACGAAAGCCTTGCCCACCAGGCCAGCCATGACAGCCTCACCGGCCTGCCCAACCGTGCCTTCTTCGAAGGGCGGTTAAGCCGCAGCCTGCGCAATGCCGCCCGTAGCGAAGACCACCTGGCGCTGTTGTTCCTCGACAGCGACCACTTCAAGCAGATCAACGACAGCCTCGGCCATGCGGTGGGGGACGAAGTGCTGATCAGCGTGGCCAACCGCGTGCGTGCGCAACTGCGCGAGCACGACCTGGTGGCGCGCCTGGGGGGTGACGAGTTCGCCGTGTTGCTGACCCCACTGCACTCGCGCGAGGATGCCCAGCGCATCGCCGAGAAGATCGTCGCCAGCATGAAGCTGCCGGTGCAGCTGGAGGATGGCAACAGCCTCGTCACCTCGCTGAGCGTCGGTATCGCCTATTACCCGGACGACGGCCGCGACCCGGCCAGTCTGCTCAATGCCGCCGATGCGGCGATGTACCAGGCCAAGCGCAATCGCCGTGGCCATTGGCAAGTGGCGCAGACGGAACGCTGCGCCCCTGATGCAAAAAACAGGAGCTGAACCGTGATAAAGCGTTTTTCCGTGCTGCGTTTCCCGTTATTCACCCTGCTGCTGGCGCTGTTCGCCCTGGCCGGCTGCCAGAGCGTGCCGCCCAAGGGACTGACCCCCGAGCAGGTTGCTGTGCTCAAGCGCGAGGGTTTTGCCCCGACCGACGAGGGCTGGGCGTTCGACCTGTCCGGCAAGGTGCTGTTCGGCAGTGACCTGGACAGCCTCAACAGCGCCAGCGAGTCGATTGTCGAGCGCATCGGCAAGGCGCTGCTGTCGGTGGATATCCAGCGCGTGCGCATCGACGGCCACACCGACGCCTCGGGCAAGACCGCCTACAACCAGCAGCTCTCCGAGCGCCGTGCCCAGAGCGTGGCCAAGGCCTTGATCGGCATCGGCATGCAGCCGCAGAACATCCAGACTCGCGGCATGGGCAGCAGCCAGCCGGTGGCGGATAACCGCACCGCGGCAGGGCGCATGGAGAATCGGCGGGTGTCGATCGTGGTGGCGTCGGACTGAGTGCTGCATGCCATCCATCGCGGGGCAAGTCGCATCGGCGCACCGCCGCTCCCACGTTGAATTGCCAATACCTGCGTGGGAGCGGGCTTGCCCCGCGATGGCCCTCAAGTTCAACCTTGAGCGAACTTCATCTCCCGCGTTTCCCCCATCAACAACGGCGCATTGGCCTCGGTCACCTCGCGGATGTAATCCCACAGCAGGGTGATCCGCTTCAACTTGCGCAGGTCCTCCCGGCAGTACATCCAGAACTGCCGCGTCACCTCGATCTGCTCTGGCAGCACCGTCACCAGTCGCGGGTCCTGCGCCGCCAGGAAGCACGGCAGGATCGCCAGCCCGCGCCCCTGCAAGGCCGCGGTGTACTGGGCGATCACGCTGGTGCTGCGCAGGTGCGCGTTGGCGCTGGGGATCAGGTTGGCCAGGTACAGCAGCTCCGAGCTGAACGCCAGGTCGTCCACGTAGCTGATGAACGGATGGCGCCCCAGGTCGGCGATCTCGCGGATCGGCTCGTGGCTGTCCAGGTAGTCCTGGGTGGCATACAGGCGCAGGCGGTAGTCGCACAGCTTGCAGCACACGTAAGGGCCATGTTCCGGGCGCTCCAGGGCGATGACGATATCGGCCTCGCGCTTGGACAGGCTGATGAAGTGCGGCAGCGGCAGGATATCCACCGAGATCGCCGGCCAGGCATCGACGAAATGGCTCAGCTGCGGGGTGACGAAGAAGCTGCCGAAGCCTTCGGTGCAGCCCATGCGCACATGCCCCGACAACGCGACGCCCGACCCCGAGACCTGCTCGCAGGCCATGTGCAGGGTGCTCTCGATCGATTCGGCATAGCCCAGCAGGCGCTGGCCTTCGGCGGTGAGAACAAAGCCGTTGGTCCGCGACTTCTCGAACAGCAAAGTGCCCAGCGCCCCTTCCAGTGAACCGATGCGCCGCGACACCGTGGTGTAGTCCACGGCCAGGCGCTTGGCCGCACTGCTGGCCTTGCGGGTGCGCGCCACCTCAAGAAAGAACTTGAGGTCGTCCCAGTTCAGCGCGCTCAGGGAGGTGAGGTCTTTTTGCATGATGATCCGGTTTTTTTGTGCATTCTTGTTGGATGTTTGCACATCTATACTCGAACTCAGCCCCTGAGCGCCACCCCGTTCGCTGCGGCGTAGGCGTCCTCGTTCCGACAATAATTCCAAGGAGAGCGCAGATGAACGCACCCCAGACGCCCGACCAGACCAAGGTCGAGCAGGTCAAGCTGCTGATCGATGGCCAATGGGTCGAGTCGAAGACCACCGAATGGCGTGACATCGTCAACCCGGCGACCCAGCAAGTGCTGGCGCGGGTGCCGTTCGCCACCGTCGAGGAAGTCAACGCCGCCGTGGCCGCCGCCGAGCGCGCCTTCAAGACCTGGCGCGACACCCCGATCGGCGCGCGCATGCGCATCATGCTCAAGCTGCAGGCGCTGATCCGCGAACACAGCAAGCGCATCGCCGTGACCCTCAGCGCCGAGCAGGGCAAGACCATCGCTGACGCCGAGGGCGATATTTTCCGTGGCCTGGAAGTGGTCGAGCACGCCGCCTCCATCGGCACCCTGCAGATGGGCGAGTTCGCCGAGAACGTCGCCGGCGGTGTCGACACCTACACCCTGCGCCAGCCGATCGGCGTGTGCGCCGGCATCACCCCGTTCAACTTCCCGGCGATGATCCCGCTGTGGATGTTCCCGATGGCCATCGTCTGCGGCAACACCTTCGTGCTCAAGCCGTCCGAGCAGGACCCACTGTCGACCATGATGCTGGTCGAGCTGGCGCTGGAAGCTGGCATCCCGGCCGGCGTGCTCAACGTGGTGCACGGTGGCAAGCAGGTGGTCGACACGATCTGCACCCACCAGGACATCAAGGCGATCTCGTTCGTCGGCTCGACCGAGGTCGGCACCCACGTTTACAACCTGGGCAGCCAGCATGGCAAGCGCGTGCAATCGATGATGGGCGCCAAGAACCACGCCGTGGTGCTGCCCGACGCCAACCGCACCCAGACCATCAATGCCCTGGTCGGCGCCGCTTTCGGCGCGGCCGGCCAGCGCTGCATGGCCACCTCGGTGGCGGTGCTGGTGGGCAAGGCCCGCGAATGGCTGCCGGATATCAAGGACGCGGCGAGCAAGCTCAAGGTCAACGCCGGCAACGAGCCGGGCACCGATGTCGGCCCGGTGGTCTCCAAACGCGCCAAGGAGCGTGTGCTGGGCCTGATCGAAAGCGGTATCAAGGAAGGCGCCAAGCTCGAACTGGACGGCCGCGATGTGAAGGTGCCGGGCTACGAGCAGGGCAACTTCATCGGCCCGACCCTGTTCTCCGGGGTGAAGACCGACATGCAGGTCTACACCCAGGAAATCTTCGGCCCGGTACTGGTGACCCTGGAGGTCGATACCCTCGACGAGGCCATCGCCCTGGTCAACGCCAACCCGTTCGGCAACGGCACCGGCCTGTTCACCCAGAGCGGCGCGGCGGCGCGCAAGTTCCAGAGCGAGATCGATATCGGCCAGGTCGGCATCAACATCCCGATCCCGGTGCCGGTGCCGTTCTTCAGCTTCACCGGTTCCCGTGGCTCCAAGCTCGGCGACCTCGGCCCGTACGGCAAGCAGGTGGTGCAGTTCTACACTCAGACCAAGACCGTCACCGCTCGCTGGTTCGACGATGACAGCGCGGGTGACGGTGTGAACACCACCATCAGCCTGCGCTAAGGAGAACGCCATGCGTATCGCTTTCATCGGCCTGGGCAACATGGGCGCGCCCATGGCCCGCAACCTGATCAAGGCCGGGCACCAGCTCAACCTGTTCGACCTGAACAAGGCCGTGCTGGCAGAACTTGCCGAGCTGGGCGGCCAGGTCAGCACCTCGCCCAAGGACGCTGCCGCCAACAGCGAGCTGGTGATCACCATGCTGCCGGCCGCCGCCCATGTGCGCGGCGTGTACCTGGATGAAGAAACCGGCGTGCTGGCCGGCATCCGCCCCGGCACCCCGACCGTGGACTGCAGCACCATCGACCCGCAGACCGCCCGTGAGGTCTCCAAGGCCGCGGCGGCCAAGGGCATCGACATGGGCGATGCGCCGGTTTCCGGCGGTACCGGCGGCGCGGCGGCCGGCACCCTGACCTTCATGGTCGGCGCCAGCGCCGGGCTGTTCGCCACGCTCAAGCCGGTGCTGGAGCAGATGGGCCGCAATATCGTGCACTGTGGCGAGGTGGGTACCGGGCAGATCGCCAAGATCTGCAACAACCTGCTGCTGGGCATCTCGATGATCGGCGTGTCCGAGGCCATGGCCCTGGGCAATGCGCTGGGCATCGACACCAAGGTGCTGGCCGGGATCATCAACAGCTCCACCGGGCGTTGCTGGAGTTCCGACACCTACAACCCGTGGCCGGGCATCATCGAGACCGCCCCGGCTTCGCGCGGCTACACCGGCGGCTTCGGTGCCGAGCTGATGCTCAAGGACCTGGGATTGGCCACCGAGGCCGCGCGCCAGGCGCACCAGCCGGTGATCCTCGGCGCCGTGGCCCAGCAGCTGTACCAGGCCATGAGCCTGCGCGGTGAAGGCGGCAAGGATTTCTCGGCGATCGTCGAGGGGTACCGCAAGAAGGATTGACGAGCGAGTGGACTTGATCGCGGGCCGGGTGGCCCTTCCCTCTGTAACTGCGCACCAGGGGGCAGGGTGCTCGATCCGCGATTTTTTTTGTCTGCTCGATTCATCAGGCACTGCCTGAACCTGTGGGAGCGGGCTTGCCCGCGAAGCAGGCGACGCGGTGCCTGGCACCGGCTATGCCGGTGTTCGCGGCCGCTCCCACAGCGACCGTGCAGCCCTCAGCCACGCGCCACGCCTGTGGAAGCAACTGTCTTGCTCAATTTTTAGAATCTGCCGCGATCCCTGTGGGAGCGGGTTTATCGGACCGCCGCACCGCCGCGAAGCAGGCGACGCGGTGCCTGGCACCGGCTATGCCGGTGTTCGCGGCTGAAGCCGCTCCCACAGCGACCGCGCGGGCCTCAAGCCACGCGTCACGCCTGTGGGAGCAACTGTCTTGCTCAATTTTTAGAATCTGGCGCGATCCCTGTGGGAGCGGGTTTACCCGCGAAGCAGGCGACGCGGTACCTGGCACCGGCTATGCCGGTGTTCGCGGCTGAAGCCGCTCCCACAGCGCCCGCGCGGGCCTCAAGCCACGCGTCACGCCTGTGGGAGCAACTGTCTTGCTCAATTTTAGAATCTGCCGCGATCCCTGTGGGAGCGGGTTTACCCGCGAAGCAGGCGACGCGGTACCTGGCACCGGCTGAAGCCGCTCCCACAGCGACCGCGCGGGCCTCAAGCCACGCGTCACGCCTGTGGGAGCAACTGTCTTGCTCAATTTTTAGAATCTGGCGCGATCCCTGTGGGAGCGGGTTTATCGGACCGCCGCACCGCCGCGAAGCAGGCGACGCGGTGCCTGGCACCGGCTATGCCGGTGTTCGCTGAAGGCGCTCCCACAGCGACCGCGCCAACCTCAAGCCATGCACTGCCGCAGGCCCGTGTGGCCAACTCCGCATCAGGCAAACACGAAATACTTGCGCACCGTCTCGACCACTTCCCAGGTTCCCTTCATTCCCGGTTCGATCACGAACACATCACCTGCTTTCAGATGCTTCGGCTCCTCACCCTCAGGCGTGACGATGCAATAGCCATCGAGGAAGTGGCAATACTCCCACTTCTCGTAGTTGACCTCGAACTTGCCCGGCGTGCAGATCCAGGTGCCCATGATCTTGCTGCCGTCAGCGGACAGGTAGGCATTGAGGTTGACGGTGTGCGGGTCGCCGCCGATGCGCTTCCACTTGGTCGCGTCGACCACCGGGGTCGGGCAGGTTTCGCGCAGGACGGTGATGAAATCGGACATGGCGTGGCTCCAGGCAACAGGTGAGATGACGCGTCACCATAGAGCCATCATCAGGCGGGCAGTTGCCTGGGCTCGACGTCCAGCTGTCTGCCCGCGCTATGTCAGGACTCGAGCCTGGCAGGCTGTGAACCTTCAGTGGCTCACGCCCACCAGTAACGCACGAAGTGGAAGAACACCGGCGCGGCGAAGCACACCGAGTCCATGCGGTCGAGCATGCCGCCGTGGCCTTCGATCATGTGGCCCCAGTCCTTCACCCCGCGGTCGCGCTTGATCGCCGACATCACCAGCCCGCCGAAGAAGCCCATGGCATTGACGGTCAAGGCCATCAGCGCCGCCTGCCAGAAGGTGAACGGGGTGATCCAGCACAGCAGGGCGCCGACCAGGGTAGCCAGCGCCACGCCGCCGGCCAGGCCTTCGACGGTCTTCGACGGCGACAGGTTCGGCGCCACCTTGCGCTTGCCGAACAGCTTGCCGCACACGTACTGCAGCACGTCGCTGATTTGCACCACCAGGATCAGCCAGGCGATCAGCAACAGGTTGCGACCCTCGTAGCCGGGGATGTCCAGGGTCATCAACGCCGGCACCGACGACACGCAGTACACCGCGATCATCAGCCCCCACTGCACCTTGGAGGCGCGCTCGAGGAAGCGCGTGGTGTCGCCGCCGAAGCTGGCCAGGATCGGCAGCAGCAGGAACAGGTAGACCGGGATGAAAATGCTGAACAGCCCGTACCAGTCCATGGCGATCAGCAGGTACTGCACCGGCAGCGCCACATAGAACGCCGCCACCAACGCCGGGTAGTCGCTGCGTCGGGTCGGGGTGAGGGTCATGAACTCGCGCAGGGCATAGAACGACACGCCATAGAACAGCACGATCACGCCGTACTTGCCGAACAGGAAGGCGATGCCGATCACCAGCACCATCACCCACCAGGCGTTGATGCGCGCGTTGAGGTTGTCGATCACCGCATGCGGGGCGGGGCCGGCGCGCCATTTGAGCAGGCGGCCGATCAGGCTGGCTAGCAGCAGCAGGGCGCCGATGCCGGCGAACAGCGACAGGGTGTTGTGATCCATCTCAGGCTTCCTTCGGGGCCAGGTTCAGCAGGGCCTGGCGGGCCCGCTCGAGAAAGGCGTGCTTGCCCTCGTCCGGCTGCAGGTGCAGCGGCTCGCCGAAGCTCAGGGTGCACAGCAGCGGCAGCGGCAGGGCGCGGCCCTTGGGCATGACCCGGTTGAGGTTGGCGATCCACACCGGCACCAGCTCGACCTGCGGGTTGGCCGAGGCCAGGTGGAACAGGCCGCTCTTGAATGGCAGCAACGGGTCGTCGGTCAGGTTGCGCGTGCCCTCCGGGAAGAAGATCAGCGAATCGCCCTGGGCGAAGGCCTCGAGCACCGGTTGCAGCGGGTTGCCCTCGCTTGCGCCGTGCTGGCGGTCGATCAGCACGCCGTTGAACACCCGGCGGATCAGGAAGTCGCGGATGCCCGGCTTGCACCAGTAGTCGGCGCCCGCCACGGGGCGGGTGCGGCGGCGCAGCGGCTCGGGCAGCGCCGCCCACAGCAGCACGAAGTCGCCATGGCTGCTGTGGTTGGCGAAGTACAGGCGCTGTACCGGCTGCGGCGTGCAGCCCAGCCACAAGGCGCGGGCGCCGGTGATCAGGCGGGCGGCGGAGGTGATGACGAAGGCGGTCAGGCTGGCGAGCATGGCATTGGTCTTATCCGGTGAAGGGGAGGGTCAGCATTAATGCGACCTGCAGGGCCAGGCACAGGGCCTGGCGGCGCAGCAGGGCCAGGGCGGCCCGGCTGCGGGTCGGCCAGTCGCGCGGGTCGCTGGCCGCAGGCTTGAGGCGCAGGTCGAACAGGGCGTGGTCCAGGGCCTGGGTGTCGGCGGGCAGGTCGCTACTGGCGGCGAGGCGGGCGAACAGGTCGGCATCCAGGGCGACGCGCAGGGCCCAGTACTTGTGGGCCAGGCCGAGCAGCAGCAACAGGCCGCAAAGCAGATGGGGCAGCGGCGCCAGTGGCAGGCCGAGCAGCGGAGCCAGGGTGCAGGCCAGGGCCAGCAGGGTCAGGCCGTCCGACAGGCGTTCCAGCTGACGGCCTCGGGCGAGCAGGCTGGCGACGACAAGCAGCCTCATGGCTGGGCCTCCAGATGATGCAATGCCAGGCGGTGGGCCGGGTGCAGGACCACACCGGGGCGCGTCTGGCAAATCAGTGCCTCGGCCTGTTCAGCATTGGCACAGCGGCCGCTGAGCAGCAGCCAGGCGGCGACGGCACTGGCGCTGCGCGAGTAACCCAAGGCGCAGCAGACCAGCACCGGGCCTTGTTGCTGGCGGTGTTCGATGGCCTTGGCGGCCTGTTGCAGGATTTCCCGGTCTGGGGCAATCAGGTCCAGGGTCGGCAGGCTCTGATAGTGCTGTGGCGTTTTCAGCGTCGTCATCGCGGGGCAAGCCCGCTCCCACGCGATGCTCTGGTGAGGGACAGCAAGACAGGGCAGTTCCGCGCTCAGGTCGACAATCGCCGCGAACGCGGACGCTTCAGTGCGCCCCGGAACTCTGCCGAGATATACGCCATCGGCCACCTCATCCGCCTGCGGATGCCGCCAGGTCCATAGCCGAGAATTGACCCAGGCGCACAGTAGATACGGCGCCAGCAGCCAGGTGGCGGCCACGGACAGCTGCCCGTCGGCGCCTTTCTGGAAACCTGCGGCGCCGAACAGGGCATAGTTCAGCGCCACCAGCAGTAATGACAGCGCCGGCCACAGCAGCCACAACCCGCCACTGCCGATCTTCATTGCCAGTAGCCCCAGCACGGCCGCGCCGAGTCCATAGCGCAGTGTCAGGCGCCAACGTTTCGGATCGCGCGCCAGGTGTGCCTGTCGCCAGGGCAACGGGCCGCTGTGTGGCCACAGCCACAGGCAGACGAACCCCGCCAGCGCCCCGGTCGGCACATCAATGAAATGATGCTGCCAGGTGGTCAGCACCGACAGGCCGATCAGCCCCATCCAACCATGCAACACCCAGCGCCAGGCAGGATGCCGCGTATGCCGGGCGAACATCGTCCAGATGATCACCAGCAACGCAATGTGCAACGACGGCGCCTGGTTGTACGGTTTGTCGAAGCCCATCAGCACATCGAACAGCCAGCCGAACAGCCCCGACAGTTCGGGACGCTCGAAGGTGAAGCGCAGCGGCCAGAGCAGGAAACAGGCCACGCAGACCAGTTGCGCCGTCAGCAGGGCCAGGGCATGGCGGTCCATCTCCGAACGCGAGCGCGGCAGCAGGAACGACAACCCGTACAGCAGGTCGATCGACCAGTACGGGATGATCGTCCAGGGCCACAGCGGCACCTGCCGTTCCCAGGCGAACACCAAACTGCCGATATCCTCGCGACCGGCGGTGTAGGTATTGGCCAGGCCGTAGCTGAGGAAGAAGAACGGCCCGAGCAGCAACAGCCACAGGATGCCACGGCGGATCAGCCCGGTTTCACAGACCATCAGCGCACCCGCTGCGCCAGGCTGACGCTGAAGATGCCCCACTCGTCGATGCGCTGGGTGATCTTGCGAAACCCTGCCGCTTCCACCAACTGGTCCATCTCCGCCTGTCTGCGCCGACGCATCACCCAGGCCTGGCCGCCACGGTGGCTGGTCAGGGCACGGGCGATCATTTCCAGCTGCGGGTGCCAGGGCTGCCCGGTGTAGACCAGATAGCCGCCGTCCTCTACCGCGTCGGCGAGTCCCGCCAGGGAGTTGCCGACCAGCTCGTTACTGGGGAACAGTTCGTAGAGGCCCGAGACCACCGCCAGTGTCGGATGCGGGGTGAGAGCGGCCAGGCTCTGGCGGTCGAAGGCATCGCCCTGGACGAAACGAGCGATCTCGGCCAGGCCCTTTTCGCTGATCAAGGCATTGCCCTGTTGCACGTTCAGTTCGCTGTAGTCGCGCAGCAAGATCGAGTCGGGCAGCTGTTGCAGGCCCTGCAGCGCCTCGAGGATGTAGCGGCCATGGCCGGCGGCGATATCGACGATATGCACCGGGCGCTGCTGTTCACGCAGGCGGTCGATGGCCAGGCGCAGCAGTTCCTCGACATTCAGCTTGCGCTGGCGGATACCACGCCAGCCGATGGCATCCAGGTAGTTGCGGTCGATCAGCTCGCCCAGCTTGCCCTTGCCGGTCGGGGTGTTGCGGTAGATGTAGTCGAGGGTGGAGCCTGAGTCGAAACCGGTGTCGAAGCCCAGCTTCACCCCTTCGGAAAGGCCTTTGCCCAAGCGCAGGCTGGCGCGGGTGGCACGCCAGTAGAGGTCGCGTGGCGAATGGCGCGGCAATGGCGCGGCCAGGCTCTCGGCCTCGGCGCAACTGGCGCCGCTCTTGTCGGCATCGAGCAGCGAGGGCTGCGCTTGCGGAGCGTCGAAGCAGTGCGCGACGAAGCGCTCGATCCGCGCCAGGGCATGGGCGCGGTCGCGTTCGCCAAGGGTGTCGTGGAAGAAGCCGGGGAGGATGTGCTTCTCTTTGCGTGCGCTGCCCAGGCGGTCGAAGAACTGCTCCTGCGGCTTGCGCTCGACCACCAGGTCGGCGCCGGAAATCAGCAGCTGCGTCGGCACCTGGATCGCCTGGGCATCGGCGACCACGCGGTCGGCGGCGTCGTACAGGCCCAGCAGCATGGTGACGGAGATGGGCCGGCTGATCAGCGGGTCGGCGACATAGGACATGACCCGTTCCGGGTCGTGGGTCAGCAGGCGCGGCTTGACGTAGCTGTTGACGAAGAAGTTGCCGCGCAGGGCCTTCATAAGCTTCAGCCCGGGGCGGGCGAAAGGTACGTAGAGCTTGACCTTGAAGGCCGGCGAGGCGAGCACCAGGCAGCGTACCCGGGGCGCATAATCGTGGGCCCAGGTGGCGATCAGTACCGCGCCGACGCTTTGTGCCAGCACCACCATGTCGGCCTCGGCGATGCCGTGCTGCGCCTGGATGTGCTCGATGAAGGTCTGCACGTCGCGCACGCTGGTGGCGAAGCTCGGGCTGTCGCCGCGAGCCCCCGGTGACTGCCCATGACCACGGGCGTCCCAGGCGAAGAAGTCGTAGCCGGGCATATCCAGCTCATCGGCCAGGTGGGCCATGCGCCCGCCGTGCTCGTGGCCGCGGTGGAACATCACCACGGCCCGGCGCGGCTGGTGTTCGTTGCGCGTGGCGGGCCAATGACGATAGTGCAGCTCGACGCCGTCATGGGTGCAGAAGTGCAGCGATTGCGCTTGGCGCATGGCGAATATCCTTGTCCGGCAGCGAGGGGCTCAGCGGGTTTCGGCCAGGCCGTGGCGAACCCGGTTGTAGAGGGTATAGAGCGAGAGCAGCAGGATGACCAGCAGCAGGCCGTTGATCCAGGTCGCGGCCAGCAGCCCGAACCCCACGCCGGTGCCCAGCACGCCGAAGGCAAAGGCCCGGTCGCTCTTGCCCATCGGCCCGTCGTAGCGGCGCGATGCGCCGGCCAGCGGGCCCATCACTCCGGCGTACTCGCTGATCACGGCGAACACCACCACCAGCACTACCAGCGTCGGCGAAACGCCTGGCAGCAGGGCGAAGGGCAAGTAGAGGGCGGAGTCGGCGATCACGTCGCACAGTTCGTTGAGGTAGGCGCCGAGTTTGGACTGCTGGCCGAACTCCCGGGCGAGCATGCCGTCGACCGCGTTCAGCGCCATGCGCAGCAGCATCCACACCGGGATCAGCAGGAACAGCCAGGTGACCTGGGGCAGCCAGGCCAGCAACAGGCCCAGCAGGACGGAAACCGCAGCGGCGGTGACCGTGACCTGGTTGGCGGTGATGCCGCGATCGAACAGGCGCTGGACGGCAGGGCGCAGCAACGCCTGGAAGCGGGGTTTGAGCTGGTAGATCGATGGCACGGTGAATTCCCTGTCGTGGTGCGGCATGGACGCGATTGTGGGGAATCAGGCCCAGGGGCGGCAAGGGGGGCGTAGCGGAGTTGTGAGGAGGGCGAGGTAATCGAGGTGGCCTTTGTCGGCGTTGATCGCGGGGCAAGCCCGCTCCCACACTGTTCCCCGCGAAGGCAGGGTAGTGCAATAGGCAGGGCAATCTCCTAAGGAACAACACGCAACCCATTGGTTTGGCTTGGCCCTGTGGGAGCGGGTTTACCCGCGAAGAATCCAGCGCGGTGTATGGCACCGGCTTCGCCGGGCGATCTCCTACAGACTTGGCGCAATTGTTGTAGGAGCGGGCTTGCCCCGCGAGGGGCCGCACAGCGAGTTTCGGTACTCGGCTGTAGTTCATTTCCGAAACTTGTTTCACTGCCGCCTGGCACATTGCGAGGGTGCGGCTGAACGTTCTAGTTTCGCGGTTCACCGACCGGAAACGCTGCCCGGCAGATGCCCAACCATGGCAGCTCGACAAAACGAGAGAGCCGATGAACCTACTTGTTGTCCTGCACAAGTCCCGTGAGACCTATTACGGTGTCACCATCCCCGATGTACCTGGCTGTTTTTCCGCAGGCGCCACGGTCCCCCAGGCACTGGAGAACGTTCAGGAGGCGCTGGCGCTGCATTATGAAGGGCTGGTGGCCGATGGCGCGCCCCTGCCACAGGTGCAGGAAATGGATGCGCATGTGGACAATCCAGAGTATGCAGGCGGCCTCTGGGCGTTGGTGGACTTCGACGCAACGCCGTACCTGGGGACGGCGGTACGGTTCAGTGCGACGTTGCCCAGGAACTTGTTGCAACGAATCGACGATAGGGTGAAGCAGGACAATCGCTACGCTTCACGCTCCGCATTTCTGGCTTCAGCGGCGCTGCGCGAACTGGCTGTGGTGTCCTGAGCCTGCACGCCCCGGTCATATTCAGACAGGCTCGGCCAAGCGATCGACCAGCACGGCGGCGTACCCCGGCAATGCGCTGAAATCCCGCGAGCAGAGGAGCAAATGGCGATTGGCCCAGTCCTCTCGCAGGGCAACCCAACGCAGCGGCAGGACGCCTTCCCAGCGCCGAACCGAGGCCAGTGGCACCACTGCCACGCCGGCCCCGCCCGAGACCATGCGGATCACCCCATCGAACCCTTCCGCACGAACCCGCACCTGCATGCGCCTTCCCTGGCGTAGCGCCTGTTCCTCAAGGTGCAACGCGAGGGCGCTGTTGGCGCCAAGCCCCACATACCCATGGCCCAGACTCGCGTTGAAACCTGCCTCATCATGGGCGTCCAGCGGATGTCCCCGGGGCATTACCAGCACCAGCGGATCATCGCGAAACGGCCGTGTTTGCAGATGTTCGCAAGGCGCGGCGCTGGAAATGATGCCCAGGTCCGCCATGCCCTGGGTGATCGCCTGGACGATGCCAAGGCTCGGCAACTCCTGGATATCAACACTCACCCCCGGGTGCTCGACCAGATAGCTGGCCAGCAACTCCGGCAGGTACTCGGTCAGTGCAGCCGTGTTGCACAGCAGGCGTACCTGTCCTTGCAGGCCTTGAGCGTACTGTCCCAGGTCGTATTGCAGGCGTTCCAATTGCCGGGCAATCAGCCGCGCATGCTGCAGGAGCGCCTGGCCGGCAGGTGTGGGCTGTACACCGCGGCGATTGCGGGTGAGCAGGGGGATGCCCAACGAAGCTTCCATGGCGCGAATGCGGGCACTGGCCGCTGGCAGCGACAGGTGACTGCGTCGGGCACCTTCGGTGATGTTGCCGCTCTCGAGGGTATGCTGGAACAGCTTGAGATCGATCAGGTCGAAATGCATCTGCCTCTGTCCTGGAAAGAGTCTGCCTGAGTATATGGCAGATTTTCAGCGCGCCGGCCGCACGGCAGGATGACGCCATGAATACCTTCCTGGCGTTTTATCAGAGTATCGGGCCTGCAATTTCACTGCTGGTGATCATGACCTTCTTCCTGGCTGGCGCGGTCAAGGGGGTGATCGGCCTGGGGCTGCCTACCATTGCCATGGGCTTGCTGGGCCTGGCTATGTCTCCGGCGCAGGCAGCGGCGCTGCTGATCGTGCCGTCGACCGTGACCAACCTGTGGCAGCTGGCGGCAGGCGGTCACTTGCTGGCGCTGCTGCGGCGCCTGGGAGGGATGTTGTCGATGATCTTCATCGGCACCCTGTTGGGCAGCGCCTGGTCAGGTATCGACAGTGGCCCGTGGGCAGCCCATGGCTTGGGCGCTGCGTTGCTGATCTATGCCCTTTACGGCCTGGCCGGCCCGGGCTTGCGGGTGGCGCCTGGGCGGGAGCGTTGGCTGGGCCCCGCCTGCGGGTTGCTGACGGGCGTGGTGACGGCGGCCACCGGGGTGTTCGTGATGCCCGCAGTGCCCTATTTGCAAGGTCTTGGCCTGAGCCGTGAGGAGATGGTCCAGGCATTGGGGCTATCATTCACCGTCTCGACCCTGGCGCTGGCGGTTGGCCTGGCCGGTCAGGATGCCTTGGGTGGCCAGGCCTTGGGCGCTTCGTTGCTGATGCTGGCGCCCGCCTTGCTGGGCATGTTCGCCGGTCAGTGGCTGCGCGGGCGGATCAGCGCTGCGCTGTTCAAGCGCTGCTTCTTCATCGGCCTGGCGCTGCTGGGCACGCACCTGTTGATCAACGGTTAGCGGACGCAGCGCTGAGCATGTCGATCATCTGGATATCAAAGTCGCGCTCCAGGTAATCCATGCGCTTTTCGAAGAACGCCGCCATATGCGGCAGCGCCGAGTGCACGTCCAGCGCCGCCTTGCTGGCCCAGACCTCGAAGAACACGAACAGGCTCGGGTCTTCCTTGTCGCGCAGCATGTGGTACTCGATGCAGCCCGGCTCCTGGCGGCTGGGCTCGACGTAGGGACGGAACAACTGCTCGAAGGCTTCGGCCTGTTCCGGGCGGGTCTTGGCTTTGAGGATGAAGGCGTATTGCTCGCTCATGGCAGATCTCGGTGAGTGAAGAGGGTGAGCAGATTCTAAATCAACAATATGTTTGCCATTCGTGATTAACAGGCAAATGTATTTTGCCCTGAACCCGCTGTTTCCCCGCCCCGTGAGTGCCTAACCTGCCGGCAACTTCACTTACAGGGCTGACCCTCCCATGAAAAAGATCCTCCTGCTCAACGGTGGCAAACGCTTCGCCCACTCCGACGGCCGCCTCAACCAGACCTTGCACGATGCCGCGCTGGCTCACCTGGACCGTGCCGGTTTCGATGTGCGGGAAACTTTCATCGACGGTGGCTACGACGTCCAGGCCGAGGTGGAGAAATTCCTCTGGGCCGACGTGGTGATCTACCAGATGCCCGGTTGGTGGATGGGCGCGCCCTGGACGGTGAAGAAATACATCGACGAGGTGTTCACCGCCGGGCACGGCAGCCTGTACGCCAACGATGGCCGCACCCGCTCCGACGCCTCGCAGAAGTACGGCAGCGGTGGCCTGGTCCAGGGCAAGCAGTACATGCTGTCGCTGACCTGGAACGCGCCGCAGCAGGCGTTCGACGATCCGAGCGATTTCTTCGAGGGCAAGGGCGTGGATGCGGTGTACTTCCCGTTCCACAAGGCCAACCAGTTCCTCGGCATGAGCGGGTTGCCGACCTTCCTCGCCGTCGATGTGATGAAGCGGCCGGATGTGCCGGCGGCGCTGGCGGCGTACGAGCAGCATCTGGATGAGGTGTTCGGCAAGGCCTGATCGCTCGCCTCTGTAGGAGCGGCCTTGTGCCGCGAAAGGGCCGCAGTGCGGCCCCAGGTTTTCGTATACCTGACAACTTCAATGGCGCAGCGTAGCCCTTTCGCGGCACAAGGCCGCTCCTACACGGGGCAAGTTGCTTGCACGTACGTTGATCAACAGCTATCAATCACGGCATTCTCCAATCAGGTCCTTTCGTGTGAAAACTCGCTCCGAAGAACTCCAGGTCTTCGTCGCCGTCATCGACAGCGGCTCGATCTCCGCCGCCGCCGAGCAGATCGGCCAGACCCCGTCGGCCGTCAGCCGCACCCTGTCGCGGCTGGAGGGCAAGCTGGGCACCACCTTGGTCAACCGCACCACCCGGCGCATGGACCTGACCGAGGAAGGGCGCTTCTTCCTCGAACGCGCGCGGCTGATCCTCGAGCAGATGGACGACATGGAAGAGCGCCTGTCGATGAACCGCCAGACCCCTTCCGGGCGCCTGCGCATCAACGCTGCCGCGCCGTTCATGCTGCACGCGATCCTGCCGTGGATCGGTGAGTTCCGTCGGCAATACCCCGGCATCGAGCTGGAACTGAACACCGACGACCTGATCATCGACCTGCTGGAGCAGAGCACCGACGTGGCCATTCGCATCGGCGAGCTGTCCGACTCCAGCCTGCATGCCCGCTCGCTGGGCTGCAGCCCGGTGCAGGTACTCGCCAGCCCCGATTACCTGGCGCGGCACGGTACGCCGCAGAAGGTCGAGGATCTCGACCAGCATTGCCTGCTCGGTTTCAGCTCCCTGGAATCGCTCAACCGCTGGCCATTGCGCCACGCCCAGGGCGACCATTGGGCGATCCGCCCGCAGCTGCTCGCCTCCAGTGGCGAAACCCTGCGCCAGCTGGCCATCGCCGGTGAAGGCATCGTCAGCCTGTCGCACTTCATGACCCATGAGGACATCCGCGCCGGCCGCCTGCAGGTGCTGCTCGGCGAGCACAACAACGGCTATCGCCAGCCGATCCACGCGGTCTACTACCGCAACACCCAGTTGGCGTTGCGGATCCAGTGTTTCCTCGATTTCATCCAGAAGAAGCTGGCCGCCTACGCCTGCTGAGTTGCCTGAACGCGACAGTGTCTGCCCATCGGCGGCGCGATCCTGCAATGGTGTTTGCTTAGTCGGAGGGCTTCGGCCTTAATGACTGATCAACAAAAACAACACCAAGGAAGTGCGCATGCGTATCGTCATGTTCCAGCCGCTGGCCCTCGGGGTCGCGATCCTGAGCTGTTCCTCCGCCTTTGCCGTGACGCTGGAAGGCGGCGCGGTGGCCGCGCCTGATCAATATGGCGCACAGGTGGCCGCCGACATCCTCAAGAAGGGCGGCAACGCGGTGGACGCCGCCGTCGCCACCGCCTTCACCCTGGCCGTGACCTACCCCGAGGCCGGCAACATCGGCGGCGGTGGTTTCATGACCCTGTTCGTCGACGGCAAGCCCTACTTCCTCGACTACCGCGAAGTGGCGCCCAAGGCCGCGACCAAGACCATGTACCTGGACGACAAGGGCGAGGTGATCGAGAACCTCAGCCTGGTCGGCGTACGCGCCGCCGGCGTGCCGGGCACGGTGATGGGGCTGTGGGAGGCGCACCAGAAGTTCGGCAAGCTCAAGTGGAGCGAGTTGCTGACGCCGGCCATCGGCTACGCGCAGAACGGCTTCAAGATCGCCCAGAAGCAGTACCAGTACCGTGACGACGCCCAGGGTCTGTTCAAGACCGCCACCAACTTCAACGACTACTTCGGCCACATGAAGGTCGGCGAGCTGTTCAAGCAGCCGGAACTGGCGCAGACCCTGGAGCGCATCGCCGACAAGGGCGTCAGCGAGTTCTACCAGGGCAAGACCGCCGACCTGCTGGTGGCGCAGATGCAGGCCGACAAGGGCCTGATCACCAAGGATGACCTCAAGGACTACAAGGCCGTGTGGCGCGACCCGATCGCCATTGGCTGGCGCGGCAACGTGGTCTACACCGCGCCGCCGCCAAGCTCCGGCGGCGTCGCCCTGGCCCAGCTGCTGGGCATCAAGGAAGACCGCGCCGCGGACTTCAAGGGCGTCGAGCACAATTCGGCCAAGTACATTCACCTGCTGGCCGAGATCGAGAAACGCGTGTTCGCAGATCGCGCCGACTACCTCGGTGACCCGGCCTTCACCAAGGTCCCGGTCGACCAGCTGGTGGCCAAGGACTACCTGGCCAAGCGCGCCGCCCAGGTCAACCCGAACGCGATCTCCGAGACCGACAAGGTCAAGCCAGGGCTGGAACCGCACCAGACCACGCACTTCTCCATCGTCGACAAGCAGGGTAACGCGGTGAGCAACACCTACACCCTCAACCTCGACTACGGCAGTGGCGTGGTGGTCAAGGGCGCGGGCTTCCTGCTCAACGACGAGATGGACGACTTCAGCGCCAAGCCGGGGGCGGCCAATGCCTTTGGCGTGGTCGGCGGCGACGCCAATGCCATCGCGCCGGGCAAGCGCATGCTCTCGTCGATGAGTCCGAGCCTGGTGACCCGCGATGGCAAGGTGGCGCTGGTGCTGGGCACGCCGGGCGGTTCGCGGATCTTCACCTCGATCTTCCAGGTGATGAACAACCTGTATGACTACGGCATGCCGTTGGAGAAGGCGGTGGCGGCGCAGCGTGTGCATCATCAGTTGCTGCCCAAGGACACGATCTACTTCGACAGCTATGCGCCGCTCACCGGCAAGGTGGCGGACGATCTGAAGAAGATGGGCTACGTGCTGGAAGACCAGGGCTGGGAGATGGGCGATATCCAGGCGATCCGGGTCACCGGGGAGAAGCTGGAGACCGCTTCCGATCCGCGTGGGCGTGGGGTGGGGATGATCGTCAAATAAGGCTGGGGTGAAATGATCGCGGGGCAAGCCCGCTCCCACGACCGGTGGGAGCGGGCTGGCCCCGCGATGCGTTACAGGGTCAGACGCGGAACTGGCTGACCAAGGTCTGCAGGTGACCACCCAGGCGCGCCAGCTCGACGCTGGAGGCGGCGGTCTCGTCGCTGGCCGCGGCGGTCTGCTCCGACACGTCGCGCACGTTGAGGATGCTGCGGCTGATCTCTTCGGCCACGGCGCTCTGCTGCTCGGCGGCGGCGGCGATCTGCTGGTTCATCGACTGGATATTCGACACCGTGCGGGTGATGCTCTCCAGCGAACCACCGGCCTTGCGCGCCAGCTCGACGCTGCTGTCGGTCAGGCTGCGGCTGCCGTTCATCACTTCGGCGACCTGCTGGGTGCCGTGCTGCAGGCTGGCGATCAGGCCTTCGATCTCTTCGGTGGACTGCTGGGTGCGCTGGGCCAGGCCGCGGACCTCGTCGGCCACCACGGCGAAGCCACGGCCGGCCTCGCCGGCACGGGCCGCCTCGATGGCGGCGTTGAGCGCCAGCAGGTTGGTCTGCTCGGCCACTGACTTGATCACGTCCATGACGCTGCCGATCTTCTGGCTTTCCTGCTGCAGCAGGGTCATCGCCTCGGTGGAGCGGTGCACCTCATGGGCCAGGCGTTCGATCTGGCTGATGGCTTCACCCACCACCTTGTCGCCGACCCGGGCTTCGTCGTCGGCGTTGGTCGCCGCGTGGGAGGCCTGCTCGGCGTTACGCGCGACTTCCTGGACGGTGGCGGCCATCTCGTGCATGGCGGTGGCCACCTGGTCGGTCTCGACCTTCTGGCTGTTGGCGCCGGCGCTGGTCTGTTCGGTCACCGCCGACAGTTCCTCGGCGGCGCTGGCGATCTGGGTGACGCCGTCGCGGATGCCGGTGATCAGGTCGCGCAGGGTGGTGCCCATGCGGGCGATGCCCTGCTGCAGTGCGCCCAGTTCGTCGCGGCGGGTGACGCGCAGTTCCTGGGTGAGGTCGCCGCTGGCGATGCGGTTGACCACATCCATGGTTTCGCGCAGCGGGCGGGTGATCTGGCGGGTGATGATGAACGCGGCGAGCACGCCGACCAGCAGCGCCAGGAGGGTGGCGGTGGTCTGCAGGCTGCGGGCCTGGACGCTTTCGGCGTCACGGCGCTCGATCTGGATCTTGTACAGCTCGTCGCTGCGCTTGACGATGTCGGCGCCCTGCACGGTCATTTCGGCACGGGCCACGCCGATGGCGGCGGTGGCGTCGCGGAACTGGCGCACGGCGTCGCGGTAGGCCAGCACGGCGTTTTCGAACTGCTGGATGCGCGAGGCTTCGCCCGGCAGTTGGCGCTTGAGGCTGTCGATTTCGCTCAGGGCGTTTTCCAGCTGGCGCAGGGCGGCCTGCTCGGCTTCGTTGGTCAGGTCGGCGATGTAGCTGCGCACGTCCAGGCGAACCTGCACCAGTTGCTGCTTGGCCTTGCTGATGACCAGGTATTGCGCCAGGCGGCTGGCATCGCCTTCGGAACTGGACAGCACGGCGTTGCTGATGGCCTCGATCGCCTCATTGGCACGGCCGGCGGCCTGGTTCATCGACTCGCGGGCGGCGAGGGTGGTCTTGTAGCCCTGGCGCATCTTTTCCAGCGAGACGCGATATTCGCTGATGCTCTGGCCCTGCTCGCGCAGCAGCTTGACGTTTTCCGGGCTCTTGAAGGAGTTGACCAGGTGCTGCTGCTGGCTGCCGAAGGCGTCGAGCTTGGCCTGGACGTTGGCCGCCGAGGCGTCGTCGCCGTTGGTCAGCATCCACTGCAGGCGGGCCACGCGCAGGTTGGTCAGGTCACTGTTGAGCTGGGTGATGTCGCTCATCCAGTTGCTGCGGTCGATGAGGCTGCCCAGGCTGTTCCAGCCGGTCAGGGCCAGCAGGCCGGTCAGGACCAGGACCAGGCCGAAGCCCAGGCCGAGTTTGAGGTTGACGCTGATATTGGCGAACCAACTGTTCATGCACGCTCTCCCAGAGAATGATTTCGCTCACTTGATCTCAAAAGCTGGGCGTTGTTGTTGTCAGATAGCCCGCAGATTTGTGTAGGACTTATCGGCAAACAGGGGAGAAGCTGAAACGCTTTTTCAGCAAATTTGTAACTTGTTGAATACGTTTGTGTTTTTGATGTGGTCGATCGCGGGTACACCCGCCATGCGCACCTGTAGGCGCGCACTGGGGGATCGCGATCTCAAAGGCTACGTGCGCTGAAGGTGTCGCACTGGTTCACGTCGCCACTGGAAAATCCAGCCTTGAACCAACGCTCGCGCTGTTGCGAGGTGCCATGGGTGAACGAGTCGGGCACCACCCGCCCTTGCCCCTGCTGTTGCAGGCGATCGTCACCGATGGCATTGGCGGCGTTCAGCGCCTCTTGCACATCACCCGGCTCCAGCCAGTTCAGGCGTTTCTGCGCCTGGTAGGCCCACACGCCGGCCAGGCAGTCGGCCTGCAGTTCCTGGCGCACCAGCAGGCCGTTGTCGCCTTCCATGCGTTGGCCATTGCGGCGCGCGGCGTCGACCTTGGCCGAGACGCCGAGCAGGGTCTGCACGTGGTGGCCGATTTCGTGGGCGATCACGTAGGCCTGGGCGAAGTCGCCGGCGGCCTTGAAGCGGGTTTCCATTTCCCGGAAGAACGTCATGTCCAGGTACACGCGCTGGTCGCCGGGGCAGTAGAACGGCCCGACCGCCGCCGAGGCGAAGCCGCAGGCGGAGTTGACCTGGCCACTGAACAGCACCAGCTGGGGATCGCGGTACTGCTTGCCCGCCTGGGCAAAGAGTGCCTTCCAGGTGTCCTCGGTGTCGCCGAGGATCGAGGCGACGAACTCGGCCTGCTCGTCGTTGGCCGGCGGCGCCTTGCTGCCGACGTTGGCCGGAGCGGTCTGCTGCTGCTCCATCTGCCCGGCCAACTGGCCGAGGATCTGCAGCGGGTCCTGCCCGGTGAGCCAGCCGATGCCAACGATCAACAGGATGGCGCCGAGCCCGAGGCCCTTGCCGCCGCCGAAGCGCATGCCGCCGCCACCCCCTTCGCCGCGGGCATCGACCACGTTGTCGCTGCGTCGACCTTTTCGCCATTCCATGTGGAGCTCTCCGGTTTGTGAAACATGAAGTCTAAAGATTAGTTCAGCGCTGCCCAGGGCGTCGCCCTGGTCGCTGATGCATAACCAAATGGTTATGTCTAAGACCGCTGAATTCAATATTCATCCCGACTGGCCTGCCGGAAACTGCAAGTCCGCCTGCCACGCCCAGGCGTTCGACAATTCCAAGAGAGGAAACCGGCATGCCCGCCCAGGACACCAGCCGCTTCGTGATCCGTGATCGCAACTGGCACCCCAAGGCCTTCACCCCCGACTACAAGACCTCGGTGGCGCGCTCGCCGCGCCAGGCGTTGGTCAGCATCCCGCAGTCGATCAGCGAAAGTACCGGCCCGGACTTTTCCCATCTGCGCTTCGGTGAGCACGACCACGACCTGCTGCTCAACTTCAACCAGGGCGGCCTGCCGATTGGCGAGCGCATCATCGTCGCCGGCCGTGTTGTCGACCAGTACGGCAAGCCGGTGCCCAATACCCTGGTCGAGATGTGGCAGGCCAACGCCGGCGGTCGCTACCGGCACAAGAACGACCGCTACCTGGCCCCGCTGGACCCGAACTTTGGCGGCGTTGGTCGTTGCCTGACCGACCGCGACGGCTACTACAGCTTCCGCACCATCAAGCCCGGTCCGTACCCGTGGCGCAACGGCCCCAACGACTGGCGCCCGGCGCATATCCACTTCTCCATCAGCGGGCCGTCGATCGCCACCAAGCTGATCACCCAGCTGTACTTCGAGGGCGATCCACTGATTCCGCTGTGCCCGATCGTCAAGTCGATCGCCAATCCCGAGGCGGTCCAGCGGCTGATCGCCAGGCTCGACATGGGCCATGCCAACCCCATGGATTGCCTGGCCTACCGCTTCGACATCGTCCTGCGCGGCCAGCGCCAGACCCACTTCGAAAATCGCTGAGGAGGCCCGTCATGCCTATCGAACTGCTGCCGGAAACCCCTTCGCAGACCGCCGGCCCCTACGTGCACATCGGCCTGGCCCTGGAGGCGGCGGGCAACCCGACCCGCGACCAGGAAATCTGGAACCGCCTGGCCCGGCCGGATGCGCCGGGCGAGCACATCCTCTTGCTCGGCCAGGTGTACGACGGCAACGGCCACCTGGTGCGCGATTCGTTCCTGGAAATCTGGCAAGCCGATGCCAATGGCCAATATCAGGATGAATTCAACCTGGAGAACGCTTTCAACAGCTTCGGCCGCACCGCGACCACCTTCGATGCCGGCGAATGGACGCTGCACACGGTCAAGCCGGGTGTGGTGAACAACGCCGCGGGCGTGCCGATGGCGCCGCACATCAACATCAGCCTGTTTGCCCGGGGGATCAATATCCACCTGCATACCCGGCTGTACTTCGATGACGAGGGCGAGGCGAACGCCCGGTGCCCGGTGCTCAACCTGATCGAGCAGCCGCAGCGGCGCGAGACGCTGATCGCCAGGCGTTGTGAGGTAGAGGGAAAGACGGCGTATCGCTTCGATATCCGTATTCAGGGGGAGGGGGAGACGGTGTTCTTCGATTTCTGAAGGCGTTTACGCGATCCCTGTAGGAGCGGCCTTGTGCCGCGAAAGGGCCGCAGAGCGGCCCCGGTGATTGATGTGTAAACGCTGGAATCCAGGGGTCGCTACGCGACCCTTTCGCGGCACAAGGCCGCTCCTACACACACAGCGTGCAGGAGCCTGCCCTGCGAGCGTTTCAGCGCCGAACCAGCAGTACGCCGCTTTCCATATGGTGGGTATACGGGAACTGGTCGAACAGCGCGCAGCGTTCGATACGGTGGGTATCGTGCAGCTGGGCGATGTTCTGCGCCAGGGTTTCCGGGTTGCACGAGATATACAGGATGCGCTCGAAGCGGCGGGTCAGCTCGCAGGTGTCCGGGTCCATGCCGGCGCGTGGCGGGTCGACGAACACGGTGCCGAAGTCGTAGCTTTTCAGGTCGATGCCTTCCAGGCGGCGGAACGGGCGGACCTCGTTCAGCGCCTGGGTCAGCTCTTCGGCCGACAGGCGTACCAGGCGCACGTTGTCCACGCCGTTCTCGTCGAGGTTGTGCAACGCGGCATTGACCGAGGTCTTGCTGATCTCGGTGGCCAGCACCTTGCGCGCGCGGGTGGCCAGCGGCAGGGTGAAGTTGCCGTTGCCGCAGTACAGCTCCAGCAGGTCGTCCTGGCGCTCGCCCATGGCCTCGAAGGCCCAGCCGAGCATCTTCTGGTTCACCGCGCCATTGGGCTGGGTGAAGGCACCTTCGGGCTGGCGATAGCTGAAGGTGCGCCCGGCGATGTCGAGCTTCTCCACCGCATAGTCGCGGCCGATCACCACGCGCTTGCCCTTGGAACGACCGATCACGCTGACGTTCAGGTCGCTGGCCAGTTGTTGCGCGGCGGCTTCCCAGGCGTCGTCCAGCGGACGGTGGTAGCACAGGGTGACCATCGCATCGCCGGCCAGGGTGGTGAGGAACTCGACCTGGAACAGGCGATTGTCGAGCGCCTCGTTGCCCTGCCAGGCGGCCTTCAGGCGTGGCATCAGTTCATTGATGCGCTCGCTGGCGATGGGGAAATCGTCGATCAGGATCGCCTTGTGCTTCTCGCCCGGGGCAAACATCGCGTAGTGGCGCTGGCCGCCGTCGCGCCACAGGCGGAACTCGGCGCGCAGGCGATAGTGCTCGCGCGGCGAGTCGAACAGCGCCGGCTCCGGCGCGCCGAACGGTGCCAGCAGCTCGCGCAGGCGGTCGGCCTTGGCCGCCAGCTGCGCATCGTATTGGGAAGGATCCAGGACAGCACTCATGCGGGGAACCAGCCCAGCTTGATGACGAACAGGATCGACAGGATCACCAGCGCCGGGTTCAGGTCGCGGTGACGACCGGAGATCAGCTTGATGGCGGTCCAGGCGATGAAGCCGAAGGCGATGCCGTTGGCAATCGAATAGGTCAGCGGCATGGCCAGGGCGGTCACCACCACCGGCGCGGCTTCGGTGACGTCATCCCAGTTGATCTCGGCCAGGCCCGAGGCCATCAGCACGGCGACGAACAGCAGCGCCGGCGCGGTGGCGAAGGCCGGCACGCTGCCGGCCAGCGGGGCGAAGAACAGTGCCAGCAGGAACAATACCGCTACCACGATGGCGGTCAGGCCGGTGCGCCCGCCCGCGCTCACGCCCGCCGCCGACTCGATGTAGCTGGTGGTGGTCGAGGTGCCCAGCAGGGAACCGGCCATGGCGGCGGTACTGTCGGCGATCAGGGCGCGGCCCATCTTCGGCATGTGGCCGTCCTTGCCCATCAGGCCGGCGCGCTTGGCCACGCCGATCAGGGTGCCGGAGTTATCGAACAGGTCGACGAACAGGAAGGCGAAGATCACGCTGATCAGGCCGACGTCGAGGGCGCCGGCGATGTCCAGTTGCAGGAAGGTCGGGGCCAGTGACGGCGGCATCGACACCACGCCATTGAACGGAGTGACGCCCATCGCGATCGAGGCCACGGTCACTGCCAGGATGCCGATCAGCACCGCGCCGCGGACCTTCAGCGACTCGAGGGCGACAATCAGGAAGAAGCCGAGGATGGCGAGGATCGGCGCTGGCTTGCTGAGGTCGCCCAGGCCCACCAGAGTGGCCGGGTTATCGACGACGATCCCTGCGTTATGCAGGGCGATCAGTGCCAGGAACAGGCCGATGCCGGCGGCGATGGCCGAGCGCAGCGGCAGCGGGATGCTGTTCACGATCCACTCGCGGATGCGGAAGATCGACAGCAGGAAGAACAGCACGGCGGAGATGAATACCGCGCCCAGCGCCACCTGCCAGGTATGGCCCATGTGCAGGACCACGGTGTAGGTGAAGAAGGCGTTCAGGCCCATGCCCGGCGCCAGGGCGATCGGGTAGTTGGCGATGATGCCCATGGTCACCGAGCCGATGGCCGCGGCAAGGCACGTGGCGACGAACAGCGCGCCCTTGTCCATGCCGGTCTCGCCGAGGATGCTCGGGTTGACGAACAGGATGTAGGCCATGGCCAGGAAGGTGGTGACGCCCGCGAGAATCTCGGTGCGCACATTGGTGTCGTGTGCTTTTAGTTGAAACAGCCTTTCCAGCATGCCTGCTCCCCGGGCGCCCTCGCGCCGTGAATGTATCGACCCCAACAGCAAAGCACAGACCGTACCGGATACCGTGGTTTTGTGTGGGGCGGAAAAAAGCCGCGCATCATACCAGCATGGATGGCGGGGGCCTATGGCCATTGGGGAGAGGGTTTTCTCCAGCCTGTGTCGGCCCTTTCGCGGGCAAGCCCGCTCCCACAGGTATTTCACAGGGCCTGAGGGCGGCGCGATCCCTGTGGGAGCAACTGTCTTGCTCAATTTTTAGAATCTGGCGCGATCCCTGTGGGAGCGGGTTTACCCGCGAAGCAGGCGACGCGGTGCCTGGCACCGGCTATGCCGGTGTTCGCGGCTGAAGCCGCTCCCACAGCGACCGCGCGGCCCTCAAACCACGCGCTACGCCTGTGGGAACAACTGTCTTGCTCAATTTTTAGAATCTGGCGCGATCCCTGTGGGAGCGGGTTTATCGGACCGCCGCACCGCCGCGAAGCAGGCGACGCGGTGCCTGGCACCGGCTATGCCGGTGTTCGCGGCTGAAGCCGCTCCCACAGTGACCGTGCAGCCCTCAAGCCACGCGCTACGCCTGTGGGAACAACTGTCTTGCTCAATTTTTAGAATCTGGCGCGATCCCTGTGGGAGCGGGTTTACCCGCGAAGCAGGCGACGCGGTGCCTGGCACCGGCTATGCCGGTGTTCGCGGCTGAAGTGAACTGGCCTAATGATTTTGGACACCTTCATCGGGCGCTATGATGGCGCCCAATTGGAGGCAAAATCAGTGCGTAAATCTTATTCAAGAGAATACAAAGTCCAAGCTGCCGAAATGGTGCTGGACGGTGGGCAGTCAGTTCCTGAGGTCTGTGCCGCCCTTGGGCTGGGCCCTACCGCGCTTCGCCGCTGGGTTGACCAGGTGCGTGAAGAGAGAACCGGTAAGGTTCCGGCTGGAGCCAAAGCGATTACACCCGAGCAGCAACGAATTGAAGAACTCGAAGCGCTGGTTCGGCAAAAGGATCGGGATATCGAAATCCTAAAAAAGGCCAGTGCTCTCCTGCTTCGGGACTCCAAAGATCGTTCTCGCTGATCAACGAGCTGAGTGAGCAATACCCTGTTGTCGACTGCTGCCGCGTGCTTGGGGTTAAGCGCAGCAGTTTCTATGCGTGGCGCAAACGACAAGGACGTGAAAACCCGGCAAGAGATGCGCTACGCCTGCTGGTAATCAAGCACTTCAACGCATCGCGAAGTGCTTCTGGCTCGCGAACCCTGGCGCAGGAATTGCGGCACGAAGGCCATGAAATAGGACGATACAAGGTGCGTGCGCTAATGCGTGAAGCTGGCCTGAAGTGCAAACAGCGCAGGCCGCACCGCTATCGGTCATCAGGGGCAGAAGCGTTGATCGCCGAGAATCAGCTGAAGCGCAATTTCAAGGTTTCGGCGATCAATGAGGTTTGGTGTGGCGATGTGACCTATATCCAGGTTGGCAGGCGCTGGCTGTACCTAGCCGCCGTGATTGACCTCTATGCCCGTCGCGTAGTGGGTTGGGCATTCTCGATGATTGCAGATGCCAACTTAGCTTGTAACGCCCTGCGCATGGCCGCTGAATCGCGGGGTAGGCCGGCGGGCGTAATGTTTCATTCAGACCAGGGCTGTCAGTACACCAGCCATAAATTCAGAGCCGCGCTCGATGAGTACAACTTGAACCAGAGCATGAGCCATCGAGGCCAATGCTGGGATAACGCTGCCATGGAGCGATTCTTCGGAGCATTGAAATCAGAATGGGTGCCGGCAGAGGGTTACGAGACCGAAGCGCAGGCACGAGTGGATATCCAGGCTTATCTGATGCGCTACAACCTCAAGCGCCTCCACAGCTACAACGGCTATGAAACGCCAGTAGCCATGGAGGAAAAGCTCAAGGCAGCGGCATGAACCTTAACCGGTGTCCAAAATTACTTGACCAGATCAAAGCCGCTCCCACAGCGACCGCGCGGCCCTCAAACCACGCGCTACGCCTGTGGGAGCAACTGTCTTGCTCAATTTTTAGAATCTGGCGCGATCCCTGTGGGAGCGGGTTTATCGGACCGCCGCACCGCCGCGGAGCAGGCGACGCGGTGCCTGGCACCGGCTATGCCGGTGTTCGCGGCTGAAGCCGCTCCCACAGTGACCGTGCAGCCCTCAAGCCACGCGCCACGCCTGTGGGAGCGGGTTTACCCGCGAAGAGGCCGGCACAGGCAACCGATCAGCCGTTGTGCATCCGGTCCCGATGGGTCAAGGTCGGGAACAGCTTCATCCACACCCCGGTCACCACCAGCGTGCCCACGCCACCGAGCACCACCGCCGGCACTGTGCCAAACCAGTGCGCGGTAACGCCCGACTCGAACTCGCCGAGCTGGTTCGAGGCACCGATGAACAGCCCGTTCACCGCGCTCACCCGGCCGCGCATCTCGTCCGGCGTCTCCAACTGCACGAAAGCGCTGCGGATGACCATGCTGATCATGTCCGCCGCGCCCAGCACCACCAGCACCGCCAGGGAGAACCAGAACGAAGTGGACAGGCCGAAGGCGATGGTCGCGACGCCAAATATGCCCACTGCGGTGAACATGGTCAGACCCACCTTGCGTTCCACCGGGAAACGCGCCAGCCACAGCGACATCAACAATGCACCGACGGCGGGCGCCGAGCGCAACAGACCCAGGCCCCAGGCGCCGGTGAGCAGGATGTCCTTGGCGAACACCGGCAGCAGGGCGGTGGCACCGCCCAGCAGCACGGCGAACAGGTCCAGCGAGATCGCGCCGAGGATATCCGGACGGCTGCGGATGAAGCGGATCCCGGCCAGCAGCGAGTCGAGGTTGGCCCTGCCTGGCTGCGGCGGCTGCCGACGGGCATCGAGGCTCAGGGTCAAAAGGCAGGCGATGAGATAGAGGACTACGGTCGGACCGTAAACCCAGGTGCTGCCGAAGGCGTAGAGCAGGCCGCCCACCGCCGGGGCGACGATGGTCGCCGCCTGGGACGCCGAAGCAGAGGCCGCCACCGCGCGCGGGAACAGCCCGGGGGGTACCACGTTGGGCAGCAGGGCCTGGGTCGCCGGCATCTCGAAGGAGCGGGCGGCACCTAGCAGGAAGGCCAGCACGAAGATCAGCTCTCGGCTGACGTTGTCGGTAAAACTGCCCACGGCCAGCGCCAGGGCGATCAGCGCCTGCAGGGTCTGGCACAGGGCGGCGACCTTGCGCCGGTCGTAGCGGTCGGCGACATGCCCGGTGTGCAGCATGAACAGCACCCGCGGGGCGAACTCGACCAGCCCGACCAGGCCCAGGTCGAGGACATTGCCGGTCAGTTGGTAGAGATGCCAGCCGATGGCCACGGTGAGCATCTGGAAGCCGCTGGCGGTGAACACGCGGGCCAGCCAGAAGGCGAGGAACGGGCGGTGATGGCGCAGCAATTTCGGGGCGGAATCGGACATCGGGGAGCCTGCGACCTCGGTACCAGAGGGGGCTGAAGAGTAACATCTGTTTGTAACAAATAGTTGCTGAAAGCCGCGTGGATCAACTTTTCACACGCAAAAAAAGAGGGTGAGGCAACCGGTCACGCGGCAATCAACCACACATCCGGATGGGTCATTCGGGACTATGCTTCCATTCAGTCGTTGACCTGGATCAATCGTTCCAGATGCAACGATCTTGGCCCTCGGGCCGGAATCCCCGCGATCGAACAGAACAATTCCAACGCGCCGCACTCGATACCCGTGGGGGCAGTGGGCGACAGGCCATGAGCCCGGTCGCCGGATTACCTGAAGAGGAAGCACCATGTTCGGATTGGAAGCCCTAGAGCTCGCCCGAATCCAGTTTGCCTTTACCGTGTCCTTTCACATCCTGTTCCCGGCCATCACCATTGGCCTGGCGAGCTACCTGGCGGTCCTCGAAGGCCTTTGGCTGAAGACCGGCGACAATACCTACCGTGACCTCTACCACTTCTGGTCGAAGATCTTCGCCGTCAACTTCGGCATGGGCGTGGTCTCGGGCCTGGTCATGGCCTACCAGTTCGGCACCAACTGGAGCCAGTTCTCCGACTTTGCCGGGTCCATCACCGGTCCATTACTGACTTACGAGGTCTTGACCGCCTTCTTCCTCGAGGCCGGTTTCCTCGGCGTCATGCTGTTCGGCTGGAACCGTGTCGGGCGTGGCCTGCACTTCTTCGCCACGTGCATGGTGGCGCTCGGCACGCTGGTGTCGACGTTCTGGATCCTCGCCTCCAACAGCTGGATGCAGACGCCCCAGGGCTACGAGATCGTCAATGGCCAGGTGATCCCGGTGGACTGGTTCGCGGTGATCTTCAACCCGTCCTTCCCCTACCGGCTGATGCACATGGCCACCGCGGCCTTCGTCGCCACCGCGTTCTTCGTCGGCGCCTCGGCGGCCTGGCACCTGCTGCGCGGGCGCGACAACCCGGCGGTGCGCAAGATGCTGTCGATGGCCATGTGGATGGCGCTGATCGTCGCGCCGGTACAGGCGGTGATCGGTGACTTCCATGGCTTGAACACCCTCAAGCACCAGCCGGTGAAGATCGCCGCCATCGAAGGCCACTGGGAGAACAAGCCCGGCGAGCCGACCCCGCTGATCCTGTTCGGCATTCCCGACATGCAGGCCGAGACCACGCGCTTCAAGATCGAGATCCCGGCGCTCGGCAGCCTGATCCTCACCCACAGCCTGGACAAGCAGGTCCCGGCGATGAAGGACTTCCCGCCCGAGGATCGACCCAATTCGACCATCGTGTTCTGGTCGTTCCGGATCATGGTCGGGCTGGGCATGCTGATGATCTTCGTCGGCCTGTGGAGCCTGTGGCTGCGCAAGCGCGGCACGCTGTACAGCTCGCGTCCGTTCCTCTACCTGACCTTGTGGATGGGCCCGTCCGGGTTGATCGCCATCCTCGCCGGCTGGTTCACCACCGAGGTCGGTCGCCAGCCCTGGGTGGTCTATGGGCTGATGCGCACCGCCGATGGGGTGTCCAACCATAGCTACGCGCAACTTGGTTTCACCCTGGTGATGTTCGTGGTGGTCTACTTCGCCCTGTTCGGCACCGGCATCGGCTACATGATGCGCCTGGTGCGCAAAGGGCCGAAGACCGGCGAAGGCGAGGAGCACACCCCGGGTGGCCCTGGCCAGAAACGCACGCCGGCGCGGCCGCTGTCCGCCGCCGATGAAGGCCATGAGGCCGACTCCGCCAGCCTGAGCAAGGGGAACTGAGATGGGTATCGATCTTCCGCTGATCTGGGCCGTGATCATCATCTTCGGCGTCATGATGTACGTGGTGATGGATGGTTTCGACCTGGGAATCGGCATGCTCTTCCCCTTCGTCAAGGACGAGCGTGACCGCGATGTGATGATGAACACCGTCGCCCCGGTATGGGACGGCAACGAAACCTGGCTGGTGCTGGGCGGCGCGGCGCTGTTCGGCGCCTTCCCGCTGGCCTACTCGGTGGTGCTGGAGGCGCTGTACCTGCCGTTGATCCTGATGCTGGTGGGCCTGATCTTCCGTGGCGTGGCCTTCGAGTTCCGTTTCAAGGCCCGGGCCAACAAGCGGCACATCTGGGACAAGGCGTTCATCTGGGGCTCGCTGGTGGCGACCTTCTTCCAGGGCGTGGCCCTGGGCGCGTTCATCGAGGGCTTCAAGGTGGTCGACCGCAAGTTCGTCGGCGGCACCCTGGACTGGCTGACGCCGTTCACGCTGTTCTCCGGCCTGGGCCTGATCGTCGCCTACACCCTGCTGGGCTGCACCTGGCTGATCATGAAGACCGAAGGGCCGCTGCAGAAGCAGATGCATGACATCGCTCGGCCACTGGCGCTGGTGCTGCTGGCGGTCATCGGCGTGGTCAGCCTGTGGACGCCGATCGCCTATCCGCAGATCGCCGAACGCTGGTTCAGCATGCCCAACCTGGTCTGGTTCATGCCGGTGCCGATCCTGGTGCTGGTGACCTTCTACGGCCTGCTGCGGGCGGTGGCGCGCAATGCCCACTACACGCCGTTCCTGCTGACCCTGGTGCTGATCTTCCTGGGCTACAGCGGGCTGGGCATCAGCCTGTGGCCGAACATCATCCCGCCGTCGATCAGCATCTGGGACGCCGCGGCACCGCCGCAGAGCCAGGGCTTCATGCTGGTGGGCACGCTGTTCATCCTGCCGTTCATCCTTGGCTACACCTACTGGAGCTACTACGTGTTCCGCGGCAAGGTGACCCATGAAGATGGCTATCACTAGGAGCGTATCGTGATGAACGTCGAAGAGAAAAAGCCGCTGTGGCAACGCCTGGGTTGGCTGGTGCTGATCTGGGGGCTGAGCGTGGCGGCGCTTGGGGTGGTGGCTTATGGCATGCGCATGTTCATGAGTGCGGCAGGCCTGAGTACCCACTAGGTTGTGAGGGCTGCGGTGCAGCCCGATCGCGGGACAAGCCCGCTCCTACAGAACCAGTAGGGGCGGGCTTTTCTCGTTTTCTATCGGGTGTTTATTTACGGGCTTTCAACACCACGAACTTCGGCGTCGCAGCCACCTGCTCGACCCCTCGGAACAATCGCGCCAGCTTGCTGTGGTAGCCCAGGTGGCGGTTGCCGACGATGTACAGCGCGCCACCGACCTCCAGCGCCTCCCGGGCCTGCTGGAACATGCGCCAGGCGAGGAAGTCGCCGACCACCTGCTGCTGGTGGAACGGCGGGTTGCACAGCACCACGTCCAGCGATTGTTTCTCCTGACCGGCCAGGCCATCCGCGGCCCTGATCGTCACTTCGCGTTCGCCCAGCGCCGCCTGCCAGTTCTCCCGCGCCGACTGCACCGCCATGTACGACTCGTCGACCAGGGTGAACTGCGCATCCGGGTTGGCCAGGGCGCAGGCGATCGCCAGCACGCCATTGCCACAACCGAGATCGGCGACACGGGCGCGGCCCAGGTCGCGTGGCAGGTGTGGCAGGAAAGCGCGGGTGCCGATGTCCAGGCCTTCGCGGCAGAACACGTTGGCGTGATTGACCAGCTCCAGGGCCGGGCTGTCCAGGCGGTAGCGGCTGGGGTAGGGCGAGCGCGCGGTCGGGCGTTCGCCGACGGTGGCAATCAGCAGGCGGGCCTTCTTCTGCGCCAACGAAGCCTGGACCGGGCCGATGTACTTCTCCATCAGGTCGCCGGCGGCGCGGGGCAGGTGCTTGATCATGGCCCCGGCGATCACCTGGGCGCCGGGCGCCAGTTGGCCCTGCAGGCGGATCAGCTGTTCCTCGAGCAGGGCCAGGGTCTTGGGCACGCGCACCAGCACGCGGTCGAACGGGCCCTGGAAGGTCTCGCTGGCCGGGATGAAGGGCACGCTGTCGAATGGCTTGCCGTTACCCGCCAGGTTCTTCTCCAGGGCCAGGTGCGCCAGGTGCGAGTCGCCACTGCTGCTCACCTGCACATGCCCCGCGAGGCTCGCGGCCAGTGCGCCGAAGCTGTCGTTGAGCACCAGCACCTTGCAGCTCGCCTGCGGCGCCTGGGCCGCCAGGTGCTCCAGCAGGTACTGGTCGGCGGCATCGAAGGCCAGCAGCGGGTCGTTGGCCTGGGCCGGCTGGCGGATCAGGTCGAGGTCGGCGAAGGGGCTGTTGAACAGGGGCATGGCGTACGACTCAAGGTGGTGCTGGTCATCGCGGGGCGCGATGGACATGAGGTACGCGATTCTACAGATTCCGAGCCTTTACCTGGGACTGATCTGCTTGGCTTCGACGAGCTTGGCGACCGCCGCTGTCTTGTTGGGAGCATTGGTCTTGTCGATGGCGCTGCGGATATGAAAGTTCACTGTGCTGGTCGATAAGCGCAGGATCTTGGCAATATCCTCGGCAATCTTGCCTTTGGCGCACCAGTCCATCACCTCCAGTTCCCGCACGCTGAGCCCGTAGAGATGGGTCAGGTGATATTCACTGAGCAACGTGTGCAAGGTGTTGCATAGCCACATCGTTGCAGCGCACTTTTCGTAATGTTCGTCTTCGTCGATGGCGCGGGAGCGCCGGGACACGCTCAAGTGGCTTTCGTTATGCCGCAGGTCATGCGTTGACTGGGTCCAGCCGTAGGTCAGCCCGTGCGCATGGGCTTCCTCGCGCAGCTGTGGTACGTCGCGGAAGAGATCGTCGCTCCAGACAAAAGGCAGCTCGCCGAGGTGGCACTTTAATATTGTCGGATCCATACTGATGAAATTCTCGTTCTGGTAACGATCATTCCAGCTTTTGGGATAGTTGTTGTAGAGAATTACCTGCGGAACCTTTGCACAGGCATGCAGATGTAGCGTCAAACCCAGATACTCCATGTCGAGCTTCTGTATCAGGTCTACGGCGCATGCGAAAATCTGTTTGGGCTCGCGCTCGTCCAGCAGCTGCTGGAGATCTTCAGTCTTCCAGTGTGGCATCGATGAAGCTCCCTTCTGCTTCTCGCTGGATCCAATGTAGGAAACGCACGAAGCGAAGTGTAGGAAATCTCCTAACTCTGTGCTGGGTTTTTTTGTTATAGCTGTCACGCTTCCTTAGCTGATTGTGAGCAGGCCCAGACGATACCTTACAAACCGACGGTGTTTATCTCCGCTGCTTTGCGCGACACTACGCGCATCTGTTCCATGGAGCCCGTCATGACCGCCAGCGCCGACAAATTTACCCGCCAGACCCTGCTCGACGTCCAGCCCCTGACGCCCAACCTGTTTTCCCTGCGTGTCACTCGCGATGCCGGTTTCCGTTTCCGCGCCGGGCAGTTCGCTCGCCTTGGGGTGAGCAAGGCCGATGGCAGCGTCGCCTGGCGCGCCTATTCCATGGTCAGCGCGCCCCATGACGAATTCCTCGACTTCTTCTCCATCGTGGTGCCGGGGGGCGAGTTCACCAGCGAGCTGAGCCGCCTGGGCGCGGGCGACACCCTGCTGATCGACCGCCAGGCCTTCGGCTACCTGACCCTCGACCGTTTCGTCGGTGGTCGCGACCTGTGGCTGCTGGCCACCGGCACCGGCATTGCGCCGTTCATGTCGATCCTGCAGGACTTCGAGGCTTGGGAGCGCTTCGACAACATCAAGCTGGTCTACTCGGTGCGCGAGGCGAAGGAGCTGGCGTATGTGGACGAGATCGCCGCGCTGGAGCAGCGCGACTACCTGGCGGAGTTCGCGGGCAAGCTGCAGTTCATCCCGGTGGTAACCCGAGAGCCGCATCCGGGTGCATTGAATGCGCGGATCACCACGCTGATCGAGAACGGTGAGCTGGAAAAGGCGGCGGGGCTGGCGCTGTCGCCGGAGCATTCGCGGATCATGCTGTGCGGCAACCCGCAGATGATCGACGAGACGCGCAAGGTGCTCAAGGCGCGTGACCTGCAGTTGAGCCTGAGCAAGCGGCCGGGGCAGGTGGCGGTGGAGAACTACTGGTAAGGCACAACAGCGCCTGTTGGATCGTCGTCACTGGGGCCGCCGAAAAGCGGCCCCAGTCGTTTTGTGCTTCAGGGCTGGCGGTTCTGCGCCTTGAGCAGGTCGCGAATCTCGGTCAGCAGGGTTTCCTCGGCGCTTGGCACTGGCGGTGCGGTCGGTGCCACGGCCTCTTCGCGCTTGAGGCGGTTGATCACCTTCACGCCCATGAAGATGGCGAAGGCGACGATGATGAAGTCGAGGATGGTCTGGATGAACTTGCCATAGGCCATTACCACGGCTGGTACATCGCCTTCGGCGGCCTTGAGCGTGATCGCCAGGTCGCTGAAATCCACTCCGCCGATCAGCATACCGATAGGGGGCATGATCACGTCGCCGACAAAGGACGAGACGATCTTGCCGAACGCCGCGCCGATGATGATACCTACCGCCATGTCGACGACATTTCCCTTGACCGCGAAGGCCTTGAATTCACTGAGCATGCCCATGCTGTATTCCTTTGTTACGAATGGAGAGGTAAACGCAGTGTAAGCCACTAAAACGCTTCATGCGTGACGTTCGCAGCTACAGACTGTGTTTAGCGCGAATAGTTTGGTCGCCTGCCGAGGCCTCCGGGACACGTCCGTGTTCGGCTATCATGGCGGTTTTTCCAGGAGACCCACCCATGGCCAAGGCCAAGCGCTTGTATGGCTGCACAGAGTGCGGCGCGACCTTCCCCAAATGGGCCGGCCAGTGCGGTGACTGCGGGGCCTGGAACACCCTGGTCGAGACCATGATCGAGAGCGGCGGCGCCGCGGCGCCGAGCGGGCGTGCCGGCTGGACCGGGCAGCAGGCGCAGATCAAGACCCTGGCCGAAGTCAGCGTCGAGGAGATCCCGCGCTTCACCACCAGCAGCACCGAGCTCGATCGCGTGCTCGGCGGGGGCCTGGTGGACGGCTCGGTGGTGCTGATCGGCGGTGATCCGGGGATCGGCAAGTCCACCATCCTCCTGCAGACCCTGTGCAACATCGCCACGCAGATGCCGGCGCTGTATGTCACCGGCGAGGAGTCGCAGCAGCAGGTGGCCATGCGCTCCCGGCGCCTGGGCCTGCCCCAGGAGCAGCTCAAGGTCATGACCGAAACCTGCATCGAGACCATCATCGCCACCGCGCGCCAGGAAAAGCCGCGGGTGATGGTCATCGACTCGATCCAGACCATCTTCACCGAGCAGTTGCAGTCAGCCCCCGGCGGCGTGGCCCAGGTGCGCGAGAGCACGGCATTGCTGGTGCGCTACGCCAAGCAGAGCGGCACGGCGATCTTCCTGGTCGGCCATGTCACCAAGGAGGGTTCGCTGGCCGGGCCACGGGTGCTCGAGCACATGGTCGATACCGTGCTGTATTTCGAGGGTGAGTCCGACGGCCGCCTGCGCCTGCTGCGGGCGGTGAAGAACCGCTTCGGCGCGGTCAACGAACTGGGCGTGTTCGGCATGACCGACCGTGGCCTCAAGGAAGTCTCCAACCCCTCGGCGATCTTCCTCAACCGTACCCAGGAGGAAGTGCCGGGCAGTGTGGTCATGGCCACCTGGGAAGGTACCCGGCCGATGCTGGTGGAGGTCCAGGCGCTGGTCGACGACAGCCACCTGGCCAACCCGCGACGGGTGACCCTGGGTCTGGACCAGAACCGCCTGGCCATGCTGCTGGCGGTGCTGCACCGGCACGGCGGCATCCCCACCCACGACCAGGACGTGTTCCTCAACGTCGTTGGTGGCGTGAAGGTGCTCGAAACCGCCTCGGACCTGGCGTTGCTGGCGGCGGTGATGTCGAGCCTGCGCAACCGCCCGCTGGCCCATGGCCTGCTGGTGTTTGGCGAGATTGGCCTGTCGGGCGAGGTGCGCCCGGTGCCCAGCGGCCAGGAGCGTCTGAAAGAGGCGGCCAAGCATGGCTTCAAGCGCGCCATCGTGCCCAAGGGCAACGCGCCGAAGGAAGCGCCCGTCGGGTTGCAGGTGATTGCCGTGACCCGTCTGGAACAGGCGCTGGATGCACTCTTCGAGTAATGCTGTTTCTTGCAAGTGATTCTCAATAACCAGTAGCATACCGCCACCTTGCGACCACCCCATGGAGAGCGTGTGGCGGAGTTCGACCTCAAGCGGCTGTTCACAAAGCACGCGAAAAACCTTCAGGGCCTGCTCTCGCGCAAGGTGCGCGACCCGCAGCTGGCGGCCGACCTGGTGCAGGACAGCTTCCTGCGCCTGGCCGAGCAGCAACGTCACGAGCCGATCGACAACGCCCAGGCCTACCTGTACCGCACCGCGCACAACCTGATGATCGATCACGTGCGCCAGCAGCAGCGGCGCAAGACCGACACGGTGCCCCACGAAGCCTTCGAGGCGATCGTCGAGGATGGCCCCGGGCTCGAGGAGCAGGCCGTGCGTGAGCAGCACCTGCGTCGCCTGCAGGCGATCCTCGGCGAGCTGCCCGAACGTACCCGGGAAATCTTTCGCCTCAACCGCCTGGAAGGCATGACCCACGCCGAGGTTGCCCGGCACCTGGGGATCTCCGACAGCTCGGTGCAAAAGCATCTGGCCAAGGCCCTGGCCTATGTGATGCAGTGCCTGCAGGAAACCGAATGACCAACGGTTTACTGACAAATGCCGCTTCAGACGTCAGCCCAGACATAACCAGATCACGAGAGAACCGTGTGAGCAGCCAGAACGAGCAAGCCATCCGCGAGCAGGCCGCCGAGTGGGTGGTGCTGCAGCAGGCCGGTCCCCTGGGCCCGGCGCAGCAGCACGCCTTGGACCAGTGGTGCGCCAGCGATCCCCGGCACGCCCAGGCCTATGGTTTCGCCCAGGCCACCTGGGCTGACCTTGGGCAATTGGCAAGCTTGCCCGCCGTCTCGGCCGTTCGCCCCACGACTCCCCTTCAGGGCAGCCCGGTACGGCGACGGCGACCTCGGTTGCGCCGGGCTGTCGCCAGCGCGGCGGCGCTGTTGCTGGCCGTGCTCGCTGTGCAGCAAGGGCCGCAGGCATGGCTAGGCTGGCGTGCGGACTACCTCACGGGTATCGGCGAGGTGCGCCGGGTGACCCTGCCCGATGGCAGCCAGGTCGAACTGGACAGCCGTAGCGCCGTCCAGCTTGCCTTCGACGATCAGGAGCGCCGCGTGCGCCTGTTGTCCGGTGAAGCCATCTTCACTGCCGCACCGGTCACGTCCCGGGACGCACGCCCGTTCGTGGTCGAATACGCCGGGGCTACCAGTCGCGCCCTCGGTACACGCTTCGTGGTTGGCGCGGCGGGCGAGGGGGGCTGGGTCGGCATGCTGGAGCACAGCGTCGCGGTCGACCTGCAGGTGCCGCCGTTGCAGGGGCAGGCCAGTCAGTTATTGGAGCAGGGCGAGAGCCTGCGCTATGACCAGCACAAGGGGGTACGACCCTGGCCGGGTCACGATCTGCGGCGAGCCACGGACTGGCAGCGCGGAGTGCTGGTGTTCGAACGCCAGCCGCTCGCCGAGGTGGTCGCCCGGCTCAATCGCTACCGTGCTGGCCAGCTGGTAGTCGCCAGTGACGCACTGGCCCGGCGTGAGGTCAGCGGCGTATTCCGCCTCGACCAGCTAGGCACCGCCCCGGTGGTGCTCGGTGACGAGCTCAAGGCCCGGCTGATCGAGCTTCCAGGCCTGGCCGTGCTCTACTGAACGCGGCTTCGGCAAAAAACTTTCTATTTTAGTTACTGACTTTTCCTGCGTTGCTCGTCTGATTGTTGAGATTGATTTTCATTACTAGAAAACGCCAACAACGGACGAGCAACCGCAGTGAGCACGCCACGACAACAACCCTTGCGCCCTCTGGGCCGCCTCGCCCTGGCCGGCAGCCTGGTCCTGGGCTGCTGTGCTTTGCCGATGGGGATCGGCATGGCACAAGCCGCCGATTCGCCAAGCACCGCCAGCCGCAACCTGGTGCGTTTCGATATTCCGGCCCAGTCGCTCGACAGCGCGGTACTGGCCTACGCCGAGCAGTCCGCTGTGCAGGTGTTCTTCGACAGCCGCAAGCTGGCCGGCCTGCGCAGCGAGGGGCTGCGCGGCAGCTACCCGGCTGAAGAGGGCCTGCGCCAACTGCTGCGCGGCACGCCGGTGCGCTACCACTTCAGCGCCGCCGGACAGGTCGGCCTGGAGCGTGTCGCCCAGGACGGCGAGGTCCTGGAGCTGGGCGCGACTCATGTCGATTCGCAGCGCGATGGCGATTGGGTGTACCAGACCCCGCGATCGGTGAGTGTCATTACCCGCGAGCAGATCGAGCAACGCGCCCCTCGTCATGCCGCCGACCTGCTCGAACAGACCCCGGGCGTGTACACCGCGGTCAACCAGCGTGACCCAGGACTGTCGGTCAACATCCGCGGCGTGCAGGACTATGGCCGGGTCAACATGAACATCGACGGCATGCGCCAGAACTTCAACGTCAACGGCCACCAGCAGCGCAACGGCGTGATGTTCATCGACCCCGAGTTCATCCAGGGCGTCGAGATCGACAAGGGCACCTCGGCCGGCATGGGCGGTGCCGGGGTGATCGGCGGCATCGCCAGCTTCAACACCGTCGATGCCCGCGACCTGCTCGGCCAGGGCAAGGAGATCGGTGGTCGCCTGCGCGCCGGCCACGGTATCGGCGAGTTGGGCAACGGCACCTACTTCAATGGCAGTGCGCTGTTCGCCGTCGGCAATGAAGCCGGCGATATCCTGCTTGGCCACAGCGAGCGGCATTTCGGCAACTACCGCAGCGGTACGCAGAACGCCGACAACCTGGGCACGCAGATCCGCGGCAAGCTGGAGAATCGCGAGGCCTGGAAGAGCTGGCTGCATGGCGAAGTGGGGGCGATGGACAGCGTGACCCGCTCCCAGCTGTTCAAGCTCGGCCTCAACTTCGCCGACGACCAGCGCCTGCAGTTCAGCTACATCGAGACCGACACCGACAGCAAGGACGCCTGGACCTACAACGACAGCAACGCCAACCGCTATTACTACCGGGTCACCGGCACCAACGACATCAAAGCGAAGAATGCCGCGCTGGACTACAGCTTCACCCCGGACAATGACCTGATCGACTTCAAGGCCAAGCTGTACTACGTGACCACCCGCCAGGACCGCTGGAACGCCGACAACCTGTCCAGCGCCGCCACCGGCAACCGCGTCGAGGCCTACACCGACCGCTTCCAGACCGACACCTGGGGCCTGCAGCTGCAGAACACCTCGCGCTGGCACCTGGGACAGGCCGACACCCTGAGCTTCAACTACGGCACCGAGTTGTTCCAGGACAGCTTCCGCCCCAGCACCGAGCGCGTCGCCGCGGCCAACGAGGTGGAGTCGCTACCCTACGTGCAGGGCGCCAACCCCAAGGGCAAGCGAGTGATGGCCAGCCTGTTCGGCAAGCTCACCTACGAGCATGACGACTGGCTCACCCTGGATGCCGGGCTGCGCTACGACCGTTATCGCCTGAGCGGCAAGACCGGTGTCACCACCTGGATGTACCCCGAAGGCGTCACCGAGGTCGGCCTTACCCGCCAGCAGACCCACATGATCTTCGACGAGGACACCGAGGAGGGACGCTTCTCGCCGACCTTCGGCATCGCGCTCAAGCCCGGGCCGGACTGGTTGCAGGTCTATACCCGCTGGGGCCGTGGCTGGCGTCCGCCGGCGGTGACCGAAGTGTTCATGAGCGGCCGCCCGCATGCCGGCGGCAGTGCCGAGATGGTCTACCCCAACCCGTTCCTCAAGGCCGAGGAGTCGCACAACTGGGAGCTGGGGCTGAACATCTTCAAGGAGTCGCTGCTGCGCGACGGCGACCGCTTCGGCGCCAAGGTCGCCTACTTCGATACACGCATCGACAACTTCTCGTTCCTCGACACCAATGTCTCGCTGCCCGGCAGCAGCGTGGCAGGCATCGCCCTGGGCCGTTCGGCCTACCAGAACAACCTGGAGACCACACGCTTTCGAGGCGTGGAATACAGCCTGGACTACGATGCCGGTGCCTACTACGGCCAGCTCAGCTACACCCACATGATCGGCAGCAACGAGTTCTGTTCCAACCAGTTCTACATGGGGGGCGCACAGCGTCTGGTCAGCGCCGGCACCGTCATGCGGCCGGTACGGGTGGGCAGCCGCATCATCATGCTGCCGGTGCGCGTATCACGCGCCGAGGGCGCCGCAGACACCAACGGTATCGTCAGTTGCGGCGACATCATGGGCAACGCCTCGTACATGCCCGCCGACCGTGGCGCCCTGACCCTGGGCATGCGCCTGCTCGAGCGCACCCTGAATGTGGGCATGCGCGTGCGTTACAGCGAAGGCAACGGCGAGAACCTCAAGAGCCATACCTACAACCAGATCGATCAGGCCCAGTGGCCGCAGTACACGGTCTACGACCTCTACGCCAGCTACTGGATGACCCCCAGCCTGAACCTGGCCCTGTCGCTGGAGAACGCCACCGACGAGGCCTACTTCGTGGCCATGGGCGACGGCAACAACCTGTCGCTGGCCCGCGGCCGCACCTTGAGCGGCATGCTCGAGTACCGCTTCTGAACCAACCGGGTTTGCCCATTCCGGGCGACGCGAAGGCACGGAACGCGCCTTCGTCATCACTGTGCAACAACGAGGAACCGTTATGACCATCTCCGTTAACTATGACGCCGCCTTCGCCAGCTCGACCGTCGACGACTACCTGGCCTTCTGGAGTGCCGGCTTCGTCACCGCCGGCCATGGCTACAGCAACACCGGCGGCTTCAGCAACGGCACCTTCGATGGCGACCAGTACGCCACCCACGGTCGCAACAACTCGGACTACGCCTTCATTGCCGACAGCGACAGCGCCAACGGTCTGCACTATGTGTTCGACCCGTCCAAGGCCCCGGGCGACAACCTCAACCACTACCTGTGGGGCTCGCTGGACAACGTCTCCCTGGGTGAAGTGCTCGGTGGCGGCAGCGGCAGCGACTTCAGCCTGGGCAACTACGTGGTCAGCTTCAACGGCCTGGACCTGGATGCCGCGCAGGGTGCCGGGCGTGCCGGCAACGAAGTGCAGGGCGTGATCTACGGCCTGATGCAGGGCAACACCTCGGCCCTGGAAGGCGTGCTGGACAACCTGCTGGCCGGTTATGGTGTCTCCACCAACAGCACCTTCGCCGAGATCGGTGCGGCCCTGGCCGCCGGCCCGGCTCACGCCGCTGCTGCCGAAGCGGTCGGCGTGCAGGCGCTGCCCGAGGACCTGGCCCTGGCGGCCTGAGCGCAGGCATGAAAAAGCGAATGGAAGGTCACCCTGCCATTCGCTGATCTGATGCACTTACCCCGCAGCCCGTGTCTTTGCCGGGCCCAGGCTGCGGCGGTGCGAATTCTGTGGCGACGACAGGGCGAATGCAATCACCGGTCGGCGCCTTCTACGAGGTTTCCAACAAATGCGAACCGCTCCCGCCGCGGCCAACGAAGTGCTGCGGGCGCTCAGGGCCTGCGGTGCCGGGCTTGGCAACGTTGCGCTGTTCACCGCGGTGATCAACGTGCTGATGCTGGCCCCGGCGCTGTATATGCTGCAGGTCTACGACCGGGTCCTGTCGTCGCGCAACGAGATGACCCTGTTGATGCTCAGCCTCATGGTGCTCGGGGTGTTCGCCTTCATGGGCCTGCTGGAGTGGCTGCGCAGCCAGGTGGTGATCCGCTTGGGCACGCGCATGGACATGGACCTCAACCCACGGGTGTTCGAGGCCGCCTACGAGGCCAGCCTGGCCGGGCACAAGGGTGCCGCAGGGCAGATGCTCGCCGACCTGACCGCGCTGCGCCAGTTCGCCACCGGTCAGGCCCTGTTCGCGTTCTTCGACGCGCCGTGGTTCCCGGTGTACCTGCTGGTGATGTTCATGTTCAGCCCATGGCTCGGCCTGATGGCGCTGCTGGGGGCGGTGCTGCTGACGCTGCTGGCCTGGGTCAACGAGCGCCTGACCCAGGCGCCGTTCGCCGAGGCCGGGCAGCTGTCGCAGCAGGCCGGCCTGGAAGCCAGCGCCAACCTGCGCAACGCCGAGGTGATCGAGGCCATGGGCATGCTGGCGCCGGTGCGTCAGCGCTGGGCGCGCCTGCACCATGGCTTCCTGGCTCGGCAGAACCTGGGCAGCGAGCGTACCGCGGCGGTCACCGCATTGACCAAGACCGTGCGCCTGGCGCTGCAGTCGCTGGTGCTCGGCCTGGGCGCCTGGCTGGCCATCGAGCAACTGATCACGCCGGGGATGATGATCGCCGGCTCCATCCTCATGGCCCGGGTGCTGGCACCCATCGACCAGTTGATCGGCGCCTGGCGCCAATGGAGTGGCGCGCGCCTGGCCTATCAGCGCCTGAGCGAGCTGCTGCTGGCCCAGCCGCCGCGTCCGGCGGGCATGCCGCTGCCGGCACCGCTCGGCAAGCTGACGCTTGAGCAGGTGGGGGCGACGCAGCCGGGCAGCAGCCGTCTGTGCCTGAACAACCTGGGCTTCGAACTGCCAGCGGGCGAGTCACTGGGGATCATCGGCCCGTCCGGCTCGGGCAAGTCGACCCTGGCGCGGCTGCTGGTCGGCGCCGTTGCCCCGGCGAGCGGCAAGGTCCGCCTGGATGGCGCGGACCTGAGGGTCTGGGACCGTGGCGCACTGGGTCAGCATATCGGCTACCTGCCCCAGGACGTGCAGCTGTTCGCCGGCAGCATCGCCGACAACATCGCCCGGCTTGGCGCGGTGGATGCCCAGCAGGTGGTGGCCGCGGCGCAGCTGGCGGGGGTGCACGACATGATCCTCAAGCTGCCGGGCGGCTATGACACGCTGCTGGGCGAGGGCGGACTGGGCCTGTCCGGCGGCCAGCGCCAGCGCATCGGCCTGGCGCGGGCGCTGTATGGGCTGCCGGCGCTGATCGTGCTCGACGAGCCCAATTCCAATCTCGATGAAGCCGGGGAGCAGGCGCTGGTCGAGGCCATTGCCAGGCTGCGCGAGCACAAGCGCACGTTGATCCTGATTACCCACAAGTCCTCGCTGCTGGCCGGCCTGGACAACCTGCTGATGCTCAAGAGCGGCCAGTTGCAGGCTTTCGGCCCCACCGCCCGGGTGCTGCAGGACGCACAACGGTCCGCCCGGCCGGCTCCCGCACCCGTCGCGCCACCCACCACACGCAATCCCATCGGCCTGAGCGTCACCTTCGGCCAGCCAAGAGCCTGACTTCATGAGCGTACACGCCCTCTCCACGCAAAAGACCGAGGCGAGCCTGCTCAGCCTCGACGAACACCGCCCGGGCCGGGTCGGCCGCTGGCTGGTGCTGGCAGGTTTCGGTGGCTTCCTCCTGTGGGCCGCGTTGGCGCCGCTGGACAAGGGTGTGCCGGTCAGCGGCAGCGTGATGGTCGCCGGTAGCCGACAGGCCGTGCAGCACCCCACGGGTGGGGTGATCGAGCAGTTGCTGGTGCGTGACGGCGACACGGTGAGCGCCGGCCAGGTCGTACTGCGCATGGACCCGACCCAGACCCAGGCCCAGGTTGGTTCGCTGCGGGTGCAGTACGTCAACGCCCGCGCCGCCGAGGCGCGCCTGCTGGCCGAGCGCGATGGCAGGGCTTCGATCGACTTCCCCCAAGGCCTGCGTGACCAGGCCGCCAGCGCCTGGGTGGCCACGGTGCTGGAGAGCCAGCGGCAACTGCGCAGCAGCCGCGCCCAGGCGCTGGAGATGGAACTCGGCGGCCTGCGCGAGAGCATCGCTGGCGCCGAAGCCTCGCTGCAGGGCCTGCAAGGCTCGCTGATCAGCAAACAGGCCCAGCGTGACGCGCTGGACGAGCAACTGCGCGGCCTGCGCGAACTGGCTCGGGATGGCTACATCGCCCGCAATCGCCTGCTCGACAGCGAACGCCTGCTGGCCCAGGTCAACGGCTCGATCGCCGAGGACTTCGGCAGCATCGGCCGCACCCGGCGCCAGGTACTGGAGCTCAAGCTGCGCATCGGCCAGCGCCAGCAGGAGTACCAGAACGAGGTGCGCCAGCAGCTCGCCGAGCTGCAGGCCAGCGCCGAGGACCTGGACAACCGCCTGCGCAGCGCCGAATTCGAGCTGGCCCATACCCAGGTGCGGGCGCCCGTGGCCGGCACAGTGGTCGGCCTCAGCGTATTCACCAACGGCGGGGTCATCGCCAGGGGCCAGCAACTGATGGAGATCGTGCCGCGCGATGCGCCGTTGCTGGTCGACGCCCGCGCTTCGGTGGACATGGTCGACCGCCTGCGCCCAGGGCTGCCGGTGGAATTGATGTTCGTCGCCTTCAACCAGAGCACCACGCCGCGAGTGGATGGCGAGGTGACGTTGGTCTCGGCCGACCGCCTGCTCGACGAAAAGACCCAGCAGCCCTACTACCAGGTGCGCATCAAGGTCAGCGAGCAGGGCCTCGGCCAACTGGCCGGCCTGGATATCCGTCCGGGCATGCCGGTGGAGGCCTTCGTGCGGACCGGCGAACGCTCGATGCTCAACTACCTGTTCAAGCCACTGGCCGACCGGGTGCATGTCGCCCTGGCCGAGGAATAAAAGGATGTCAGTGTTTTTGCGTGCCGCCTGCCCGCTGCTGTTGTTTACGAGTCTGTCGGCGCAGGCCCTGGACCTGGGCGACGCCTATGCCCTGGCCCTGCGCAACGATCCCACCTGGCAGGGCTCCATCGCCGAGCGCGAGGCGGGGCTCGAGAACCTGGCGATCGGTCGTGCCGGCCTGCTGCCCAGGCTGTCGTACCGCTACAACCGCGCCCGCAACGATTCCGAGGTGACCCAGCGCAGCCAGTTCGGCGACGTGACCACCCAGCGCGACTACCGCAGCTACAGTTCGACCCTGACCCTCGAGCAGCCGCTGTTCGACTATGGTGCCTGGAGCGACTACCGCCGTGGCGTGGCCCAGGCCGCCCTGGCCGACGAGCGCTATCGCGGCCGTGGCCAGGAGCTGATGGTGCGTTTGTTCGGCGCCTACAGCGAAGCGTTGTTCGCCAACGAACAGATCGCCCTGGCCCAGGCCCAGCGACGCACCTACGCCGAGCAGTTGACCCTCAATGAGCGCCTGCTCAAGGGCGGCGAGGGCACCCGTACCGATGTGCTGGAAACCCGCGCCCGCTACGAGCTGGCCCAGGCCCAGGAGATCGAGGCCGGCGACAATCTCGATGCGGCGTTGCGCGTCTTGCAGGCGATCATCGGCGAGCCGGTGGCAGTCGAGGACCTGGCGCCGATGGCCGGCGATTTTCGCGTCCAGCCGCTCACCCCCACACGTTTCGAACCCTGGCGCGACCTGGCCGTCGCCCACAACGCCGAACTGGCCAGCCAGCGCCACGGGCTCGAGGTCGCCGAGCAGAACATCGAGCGGCAGCGGGCCGGGCACCTGCCTTCGTTGAGTGCCTATGCCAGCAAGGGCATTTCCAGTTCCAGCTCCGAGAGCAGCTACAACCAGCGTTACGACACCGACAGCATTGGCGTGCAGTTGAGCGTGCCGCTGTTTGCCGGAGGCGGTGTGCAGGCGTCGGTGCGTCAGGCCCGGGCCCAGCGCGATGCCGCGGGTTTCGAGCTGGATGCGCAGCTGCGCGACACGCTCAACCAGCTGCGCCGGCAGTTCAACCTGTGCGCCAGCGGCACGGCGAAGATCCGTGCCTACGACCTGGCGGTGAAGGCCGCCTCGGCCCTGGTGCAGGCCACGCGCAAGAGTGTGCGGGGAGGGGAGAGGGTCAACCTGGATGTGCTGGACGCCGAGCAGCAGCTGTTCGGTGCCCGGCGCGACCTGGCGCAGGCACGCCATGAGTACCTGCGGGCGTGGTTGCAGTTGCGCTATCTGGCGGGGGTGCTGGAGGCGGGGGATCTGAATGTGTTGAACCGGTACTTCGTGGCGCACGGCTAGGGCGACTCAGCGGATCGAACGTGGGAGCGGGCTTGCCCCGCGATGGCGTCCTGTCATGAAGTGATGTTGTACCGACAGACCGGATCGCGGGGCAAGCCCGCTCCCACAGTGCCCGCATCCCACAGTGCCTGCTTGCGCACATGCTCGAGACGAAAAAAAGAGCCGACGATGCGCGTCGGCTCCCCCTCGATGACCGTCCTGGTCAGCGATCAGTGTTCGGCAACTGCCTTGCGCCTGGGCGCCTCGTTGCCGTGCTCGTCGAGTTCCAGCACCGGAACCTCGTTACCGTCGGCGTCGAACAGCTTGCCATCCTTGAAGTAATCGCCATCGCGCAGGGCCGAGATGTCCGAGTACTGGATGGTGCGCTCGTAGGCCGCGGCGAACACCGACTGGTTTTCCGAGTTGCCGGTGGTGAAGTGGTTGAAGATCAGGTTCAGCAGGATGGCCATGATCGCCGCCGAGCTGATGCCGGAGTGGAAGATGGTTTCGAACCAGCTCGGGAAGTTGTGGTAGAAGGTCGGCGCCGCGATCGGGATCATGCCGAAGCCCAGCGAGGCGGCGACGATGATCAGGTTGACGTTGTTCTTGTAGTTGACCTTGGACAGGGTACGGATGCCGCTGGCCGCCACGGTGCCGAACAGCACGATGCCCGCGCCGCCGAGGACCGGGGTTGGTACCGCGGCGATGACCCGGCCCATGATCGGCAGCAAGCCCAGCACCACCAGGATCACCCCGCCGGTGGCCACCACGTAGCGGCTCTTGACCCCGGTCACGGCCACCAGGCCGACGTTCTGGGCGAAGGCGCTCTGGGTGAACGAGCCGAAGATCGGCGCCAGGATGCTCGACGCCATGTCGGCGCGCAGGCCATTGCCCAGGCGCTTGGAGTCGACCTTGGTGTCGATGATCTCACCGACTGCGAGGATGTCCGCCGAGGTTTCCACCAGGGTCACCATGATCACGATGCACATCGACAGGATCGCGGCGATATGGAAGGTCGGCATGCCGAAGTGGAACGGCGTGGGGAAGGCGAAGATCGGGCCTTCGGTGACCTTGCTGAAGTCGGTCATGCCCAGCGCCCAGGCAATCAGGGTGCCGGCGACCATGGCCAGGAGGATCGACAGGCGCGAGATGCTCGCGCTGCCCAGCTTGCTCAGCAGCAGGACGATGGCGAAGGTCAGCCCGGCCAGACCGATGTTGGCCACGCTGCCGAACTCCGGCGAGGCGCTGTTGCCGCCCATCACCCAGCGTGCGGCCACGGGCATCAGGGTCAGGCCGATGGTGGTGATGACGATGCCGGTGACCAGCGGCGGGAAGAACTTGGTGATGCGCGAGAACACCGGGGTGATCAGGAATCCGATGAGCGAAGCCGCCATCACCGCGCCCAGCACCGAAGGCAAGCCGCCACCGCTCTGACTGCCGAGGATCGCGCCCATGGTCGCCACGCCGGCGAACGATACGCCCTGCACCAGTGGCAGCTGGCAACCGAAGAACGGCAGGCCGAGGGTCTGCAGCAGGGTGGCCAGGCCTCCCGCGAACAGCGAGGCGGCGATCAGCAGGCCGATTTCCGCCGGGGCCAGGCCGGCGGCCTGGCCGAGGATCAGGGGTACGGCGACGATCCCTCCATACATGGTCAGGACATGCTGCAGCCCGTAGGCCAGGTTGGCGCCAAGGCCGAGATTTTCGTCCTCGGGGCGCGGGGCGGGAGACGTGCTGGGGGACGTGGTCATTGGAGCAGGCTCTCTGTTTATTGTTGTGTCGCTACTGTAGACAACTACCACAAAAAATTGCCACAAAAATTGTATACAAAGTTTTGATCGTAGCGACGGAACGGGTGCGTCCAGGGTGCGTGAAACCTGGATGCAGGTTGCGTTCCAACATGCAGGAGGCTGTTCCAGAGGGGTGTGTACAAACAGGCTGGCGGGTGTAGGAAAGCTGTCTGGCTGGACAGGAAAGCCGTCACAGCCAGATAGATAGCAGGCTAAGAGATATCAATCTTCGATGAGTTCGCGCAGCTCGCGCATCATTTCGGTGCTGTCACCCACGTTCAGCTCCACCAGACGGTGCAGATGGGTCATCGAATCGATATCGATGTGCAGGCAGATGAAACCCAGACGGCTCGGCTCCTCGTGGCGCAGTTCGACCTGCATCAGCACCTGGGTCTTCTTGTCGTTGAGGTGGATGATCGCTTCGAAGTCCTGGGTGAGGTCGGCATTCCAGGGATCGGGGCGCTCGATCAGCAATCCCTTGAGCGACAGGTCGAGCAGTTTCACCGGCCAGCGCCGCTCGCCCTGGCGCAGTTCAGTGGGGGCATCGAAGGCGATGCGTTGAAAGCGGCGGCGTTCGTCGTGGTCGCTCATGGGAAAAGCCCTCGGGGGTTCAACCTGACTATAGTGGGTTATGTTGCCGTATCAGGTACCGCAATCTGGCCGCAGAGGCTCTAGACCAAAGCAAGTGTGGCAATGCGCTTTGACTGGCCCTAGACTCGATGGGCGGTCTTTCCAATCCACCAGCTGGAAGTAAACCATGAACAACAATAATAGCCTGCTACGCCACATTCCGTGGCTGGCGCTGGCAGTCATAGGGGCCTGCGCGCTGGGTGTGGTTGCCCTGCGTCGCGGTGAGGCGATCAATGCCTTGTGGATCGTGGTCGCGGCAGTGGCCCTCTACCTGGTCGCCTACCGTTACTACAGCCTGTTCATCGCCACCAAGGTGATGCAGCTCGACCCCCGCCGGGCCACGCCCGCGGTACTCAACAACGATGGCCTGGACTACGTCCCGACCAACAAGCACATTCTCTTCGGCCACCACTTCGCCGCCATTGCCGGCGCCGGCCCGCTCGTGGGCCCGGTGCTCGCCGCGCAGATGGGCTACCTGCCCGGCACGCTGTGGCTGATCGCCGGCGTGGTGCTGGCCGGCGCGGTGCAGGACTTCATGGTCCTGTTCCTCTCCACCCGCCGCAACGGCCGCTCGCTGGGCGACATGGTGCGCGAGGAAATGGGCCGCATCCCCGGCACCATCGCCCTGTTCGGCTGCTTCCTGATCATGATCATCATCCTCGCGGTGCTGGCGCTGATCGTGGTCAAGGCCCTGGCCGAGAGCCCGTGGGGCATGTTCACTGTGATGGCGACCATCCCGATCGCGATGTTCATGGGCATCTACATGCGCTACATCCGCCCGGGCCGCATCGGCGAGATCTCGGTCATCGGCGTGGTCCTGCTGCTGCTGTCGATCTGGCTGGGGGGCCAGATCGCCGCGGATCCGGTGTGGGGCCCGGCGTTCACCTTCACCGGCGTGCAGATCACCTGGATGCTGGTCGGCTACGGCTTCGTCGCCGCCGTGCTGCCGGTGTGGCTGGTGCTGGCGCCGCGTGACTACCTGTCGACCTTCCTCAAGATCGGCACTATCGTCGGCCTGGCCATCGGCATCCTGATCATCGCGCCCGAACTGAAGATGCCGGCGCTGACCCAGTTCACCGACGGCACGGGCCCGGTGTGGAAGGGCACCCTGTTCCCGTTCCTGTTCATCACCATCGCCTGCGGCGCGGTGTCCGGCTTCCACGCCCTGATCTCCTCGGGGACCACGCCCAAGCTGCTGGACAACGAAACCAACGCCCGCTACATCGGCTACGGCGGCATGCTCATGGAGTCGTTCGTCGCCATCATGGCCATGGTCGCCGCCTCGGTGATCGAGCCGGGCGTGTACTTCGCCATGAACAGCCCGGCCGCAGTGGTCGGTGCCGACGTCGTCTCGGTGGCGCAGACCGTGAGCAGCTGGGGCTTCATGATCACCCCCGAGCAGCTCGAGGCCACCGCCCGCGACATCGGCGAGCACACCATCCTGGCCCGTGCCGGCGGTGCGCCAACCCTGGCGGTCGGTATCGCGCAGATCCTCCACCAGGTGCTGCCGGGTGAGAACACCATGGCGTTCTGGTACCACTTCGCCATTCTGTTCGAAGCACTGTTCATCCTCACCGCGGTGGACGCCGGTACCCGTGCCGGACGCTTCATGTTGCAGGACCTGCTGGGCAGCTTCGTGCCGGCGCTGAAACGCACCGAGTCGTGGACCGCCAACCTGATCGGCACCGCCGGTTGCGTGGCGCTGTGGGGCTACCTGCTGTACCAGGGCGTGATCGATCCGCTGGGTGGCATCAACACCCTGTGGCCGCTGTTCGGCATCTCCAACCAGATGCTCGCCGGCATCGCCCTGATGCTGGGCACCGTGGTGCTGATCAAGATGAAGCGCCAGCGCTACGTTTGGGTCACCCTGCTGCCGGCCGTGTGGCTGCTGATCTGCACCACCACCGCGGGTCTTATCAAGCTGTTCGACCCGAACCCGGCGGTCGGCTTCCTGGCCCTGGCCAAGAAGTACAGCACCGCGCTGGACGCCGGCCAGGTGCTGGCCCCGGCCAAGGACATCGGCCAGATGCAGCACGTGATCTTCAACGCCTACACCAACGCCGGCCTGACCGTGCTGTTCCTGGTGGTGGTATTCAGCGTGCTGTTCTTTGCCGTCAAGGTCGGCCTCGCCGCCCTGGGTCGCAAGGAGCGCAGCGACAAGGAAACCCCGTTCCAGGCCCTGCCTGACGCTTGAGAGGACCGCCGCGATGTTCAACGACCTGGGTCGACTGGGTAAGTACCTGGGGCAGGCCGCCCGCCTGATGGTCGGCATGCCCGACTACGACAACTATGTCGAGCACATGCAGAAGAAGCACCCGGACAAGCCGGTAATGAGCTACGAGGCGTTCTTCCGCGAGCGCCAGGAAGCGCGCTATGGTGGCAAGTCCGGGCCCAAGTGCTGTTGAACCTGATGCCGGCGCGGTCCTTGTAGGAGCGGCCTTGTGCCGCGAAAGGGCCGCGCAGCGGCCCCGGCAATATCTGCTGCGAACCTGCAAATCTGGGGCCGCTTTGCGGCCCTGTCGCGACACAAGGCCGCTCCTGCAAGGGATCGCGGCCTTTCTTTTTTTTCCGCACAGGAGATTTCCGCGTGCAAACGCCGATTCCCGTTACCGTGCTGACCGGCTTCCTTGGCGCCGGCAAGACCACATTGCTCAAGCACATGCTCAAGGCCGAGCATGGCCTGAGGCTCGCCGTGATCGAGAACGAATTCAGCGAGGCCGGCATCGACAGCCAGCTGCTGGGCGATGAACCGGTGCAGGTCATGACCCTGGCCAACGGCTGCGTGTGCTGCAGCATCCATGGCGACCTGACCCGGGCCCTGTACCTGCTGCTCGAACGGCTGGATGCCGGTGAAATCGCCTTCGATCGCCTGGTCATCGAATGCACCGGCCTTGCCGACCCGGCACCGGTGGCGCAGACCTTCTTCATTGATGAAGAGCTGCGCGAGCGCTATATCCTCGACGGCATCATCACCCTGGTCGACACTGCCCACGCCGAGCTGCACCTGACCCAGGCCATCGCCCAGGCCCAGGTCGGCTTCGCTGACCGTCTGCTGCTGAGCAAGACCGACCTGGTCGAGCCGCAGGTGGTCGAAGCCCTGCGCGAGCGCCTGGCGCGCATCAATGGCCGGGCGGCGATCCGTGTGGTCGAGCACGGTCGCATCGACCTGGCCGAGCTACTCGATGTGCGCGGCTTCAACCTCAACCCGGATCTGGGCATCAGCCCAAAGCCCACCTTGCGCCCGGTGCTCAAGCCGGCCACGCCTGACCGTATCTCGACGCTGGTGCTGCGCACTGAAACGCCGTTGGACATCGATCGGCTCAGCGACTTCATGAACGAGCTGCTGGAAGAGCACGGCAAGCAATTGCTGCGCTACAAGGGGGTACTGAACATTGCCGGCGAGGACCGCCGTCTGGTGTTCCAAGGGGTGCTGAAGCTGTACGGGTTCGACTGGGACGCCGAGTGGAAGGAAGGCGAGACGCGCGAAAGCGTGATGGTGTTCATCGCCGATGAGTTGCCGGAAGAGAATATTCGGGCAGGGTTTGAGGCGTTGTATCACGCATGAGTGGGACGTAGCTGACTGGTTGATGCCGCCGAATGGCGGCATTTTTTTGCCTCGTTCAATTCATTGGGCCATACGCTATGGCCCCCTTGAAAGAGGTACCTTTTTTGGTACACTTGGTCGAGTCACATCCACAGCTTCGGGTGTTTTTCTTTCGCAGTGACCTCGGTAATGAGCCAGTGCGGGAGTGGTTGAAAGCGTTGCCGCGCAACCAGCACAGGTTGATCGGAAACAAGATCAAGTCTGTTCAATTCGGTTGGCCGCTTGGCATGCCTCTGGTTCGGAAGATGGAAAGCGGACTCTGGGAGATCCGTATCGACCTGGGGGATAGCGTGGGACGGGTGATGTTCACGATCACCGATGGGGTGATGGTCTTGCTCCATGGATTCATCAAGAAAAGTCAAAAGACGCCCTCGATCGACCTCGCATTGGCCAGGCAGCGCAGGGCAAGCTTGCGGAGGCAAACGATATGAACCCGCACATCGGTTCGGATTTCGATGATTTTCTTGCCGAAGAAGGCATTCTGGAGGAGGTCACGGCCACAGCGCTCAAACGGGTGATTGCCTGGCAGCTGACTGAGGCGATGAAGCAGCAGAAGGTCAGCAAGAAGGCGCTTGCCGAGCGCATGCACACCAGCCGTACGGCGGTCGATCGAGCGCTTGATCAGACGGATGCCGGCATGACGCTGGCAACGCTGGCCAGTGCGGCGAGGGCGTTGGGGCAGCGCGTGGAAATACGTCTCGTGCCGGATGTCGCAATAACTCGCTGAGAAGAAGCACAAAAAAGCCCGGCACATGGCCGGGCTTTTTCACATCAGGCGTGTGCCAATCAGTTGCCGTACACCGGCAGCTTCTTGCAGATGGCCTTGACCTTCTCACGCACGGCGTCGATCACCGCTTCGTTGTTCAGGTCGGCCAGGATGTCGCAGATCCAGCCGGCCAGTTCGCGGCACTCGGCTTCCTTGAAGCCACGGGTGGTGACGGCCGGGGTGCCGAAACGCAGGCCCGAGGTGACGAACGGCGAACGTGGGTCGTTCGGGACCGAGTTCTTGTTGACGGTGATGAAGGCCTTGCCCAGGGCGGCGTCGGCGTCCTTACCGGAGATTTCCTGCTTGATCAGCGACAGCAGGAACAGGTGGTTCTGGGTGCCGCCGGAAACGACGTCGAAACCACGCTCGATGAACACTTCGGCCATGGCCTGGGCGTTCTTCACCACTTGCTGCTGGTAGGCCTTGAACTCAGGCTGCAGCGCTTCCTTGAAGCAGATCGCCTTGGCGGCGATGACGTGCTCCAGCGGGCCGCCCTGGGCGCCCGGGAAGACCGCGGAGTTCAGCTTCTTCTCGATGTCGGCGTTGGCACGGGCCAGGATCAGGCCGCCACGCGGACCGCGCAGGGTCTTGTGGGTGGTGGTGGTGACCACGTCGGCGAACGGAACCGGGTTCGGGTACACGCCAGCGGCGACCAGGCCTGCCACGTGGGCCATGTCGACGAACAGGTAGGCACCGACCTTGTCGGCGATTTCGCGGAAGCGTGGGAAGTCCAGGACCTGCGAGTAGGCGGAGAAGCCGGCAACGATCATCTTCGGCTTGTGCTCCAGGGCCAGTGCTTCGACTTCGTCGTAGTTGATCAGGCCGTTGGCGTCGATGCCGTACTGGATGGCGTTGTACAGCTTGCCCGAGGAGGAAACGCTGGCGCCGTGGGTCAGGTGACCGCCGTGGGCCAGGCTCATGCCCAGGATGGTATCACCGGCCGACAGCAGGGCCAGGTAGACAGCGGCGTTGGCCTGGGAACCGGCGTGCGGCTGGACGTTGGCGTAGTCGGCGCCGAACAGTTCCTTGGCGCGGTCGATGGCCAGTTGCTCGACGACGTCGACGTACTCGCAACCACCGTAGTAACGCTTGCCTGGGTAGCCTTCGGCGTACTTGTTGGTCAGAACCGAACCCTGGGCCTCCATGACCGCCGGGCTGGTGTAGTTTTCCGAAGCGATCAGCTCGATATGCTCTTCCTGGCGCAGGGCTTCTTGCTGCATGGCTTCGAAGAGCTCGGCGTCGTACTTGGCAATGGTCAAATCACGGCTGAACATGGCGGTCCTCAAGGATCGGGCAGAATTGGGGGTGCATTCTAACCGATTGATTCGCCGCTGGCATATGAAGTGGCATCAAGTCGCGGACCAATGGCCCTCATGTTGCAACCCGCGCCGTTTCTGGGCTGGAGTTGACTTTTGGGTCCGGTTTTTCGACGCTGCGCCGTGCCCTTGTAGGAGCGGCCTTGTGCCGCGAAAGGGCTGCGTAGCAGCCCCAGGATTTCAGCGTTGATGCAAGGTTAGCGGGGACCGCCTTGCGGTCCTTTCGCGGCACAAGGCCGCTCCTACAGGGGCCGTGTGGTTTTGCGATTACTGGAACATGAACAACGTCTCGTTGCTGAACTGCGCCTCGAACTGGTTGGCCGGCATCGGCCGGCCGAACAGGTAGCCCTGCACCTCGTCGCAGCCGTGCTCGCGCAGGAACTCCAGCTGCTCGTGGGTTTCCACGCCCTCGGCGATCACCGCCAGGTTGAGGCTGTGGGCCATGGCGATGATTGCCCGGGCGATCTGCGCGTCCTGCTCGCCCTCGGGCAGGCCGTCGACGAAGGTGCGGTCGATCTTGAGCACGTCGATGGGGAACTGCTTGAGGTAGTTGAGCGACGAGTAGCCGGTGCCGAAGTCATCGACCGCGATGCTCAGGCCGAGGTTCTTCAGGCTGTCGAGGATCTGCATGGCCTCGTTGACCTCGCGCATCAGGATGCTTTCGGTCAGCTCCAGTTCCAGGCAGGCCGGGGGCAATCCGGTTTCCTCGAGGATGGTGGCGATGCGCGTGCCCAGCTGGCCGTCGGAGAACTGCCGGGCGGAAATGTTCACCGACACCTTCGGTACCCGCACCTTCTCCTTGTGCCAGGCCTTGAGCTGGCGGCACGCCTCGCGCAGCACCCAGTCGCCGACGTCGACCACCAGGCCCAGCTCTTCGATCACCGGGATGAAGTCGCCCGGCGGCACCAGGCCGCGGGTCGGGTGGCGCCAGCGCAGCAGTGCCTCGGCGCCGGTCAGGCGCTTGCCGTCGCCGCTGAACTGCGGCTGGTAGTAGAGGATGAACTCGTTCTGCTCCAGAGCATGGCGCAGGTCGCTTTCCAGTTCCAGGCGCTCAAGGGCGCTGGCGTTCATGTCCGTCTGGTAGAACTGGAAGTTGTTCTTGCCGCGTTCCTTGGCGTGGTACATCGCCGTGTCGGCGTTCTTCATCAGCTGGCTGAGCTCGCTGCCGTCCTGCGGGCTCAGGGCGATGCCGATACTGGCGGTGACGAAGAACTCGCGGTTTTCCAGGACGAACGGCGTGACCAGCCCCTCGAGGATGTTCTCGGCGACATGGATGGCCCGGTTGAGCGCCTGCTCGCGGCTGGCCTTGGGCTGCAGCAGCAGGGTGAACTCGTCGCCGCCCATGCGCGCCACGGTGTCGTCGTCGTCGACGCAGGCCAGCAGGCGCTCGGCCATGTCCTTGAGCATGCGGTCGCCCGCGGCATGGCCGAGGGAGTCGTTGATCGGCTTGAATCGGTCGAGGTCGAGGAACATCAGCACCACCCAGGCCTTCTGCCGTTCGGCCTGTTGCAGGGCGGTGTACAGGCGGTCCTGGAACAGCGTGCGGTTGGGCAGGTGGGTCAGGGCATCGTAGTAGGCCAGGCGATGGATGCGCTGTTCGCTGGCCTTGCGCTCGCTGATATCGGTGAAGAAGCACACGTAGCTGGCCAGGTCGCCCTCGTCGTCGAGCACTGCGGTGATGCCCACCCACGCCGGGTAGTGCTCACCGTTGCGGCGCTTGAGCCAGACCTCGCCTTCCCAGGTGCCGCGCTGGCTCAGTTGCTTGAGCACGTAGCCCAGCTGGGCGCTCTGCTGCTGTTCGACGGTGAGCATGCCGGGCAGCTGGTCGAGTACCTCGGCCACGGCATAGCCGCTGACCCGGCTGAAGGCCTCGTTGGCCTGGACGATATAGCCGGCCGGGTCGGTGATGAGGATCGCCGAGGTGGAGTGTTCGAACACTGTCGCGGCCATGCGCAGGTCTTTCTCGGCCCGGCGCTGCTGGCTGATATCGCGGCCCACGCCAAGCACGCCCTCGAAACGCTCGTGTTCGTCCCACACCAGCACCAGGCGCAATTCGATGGGGATCTTGCGGCCATCGGCGCGCAGGCAGTCGAACAGGAACAGCTGGGTGGGCAGGGTGCTGCGCAACTGGGCCAGTTGCTCACTGTCGCCCAGCACCTTGCTGACCCGCTCCAGCAGGTTGTAGACGCCGCTGAGCTGGGCGGGGTTGGCGACGATCGACTGCCAGCCGTTGGCGAAGATCCAGTCGGCCTGGTAGCCCAGCACCGCTTGCACCGAGGGGCTGACGTAGTTCAGCTGCAGCTGGCTGTCGGTGGAGAAGATCACGTCGCTGATGCTCTCGGCGAGCATGCGGTAGCGCTGCTCGCTGTCGCGCAGGGACTCGCTGGCCTCGATCTGCACGGTGACGTCCTTGCCCACGCCGATGATGCGGGTGACCAGGCCCTCGCTGTCGCGGGTCAGCACCTGTTCGCGGATGTCGTAGCAGCGCCAGCCGCCATCGCGGTGGCGGAAACGCAATTGGCAGTGCAGCGACTGGCCGTAGCTGGTATCGCGCTGCTGCTGGCGAAGGGCGCGGTAGTGCTCGGCGTCGCCGGGGTGCAGGAGCATCTCCCAGAAACGGTCGCCCATCTGTGCCAGCTCCACGCGGTCGTAGCCCAGGGTCTGGCCGAGGTGGCGGTTGCTGAAGATCATCCGCTGGCTGTTGACGTCCTGCACGTAGAGCTGGTCGGGCACGGTGCGCACCACATCCGACCAGAAGCCTTCGCGCTCCAGCAGCGACAGCTCCACCTGCTTGCGGCTGGTGATGTCGCTGATGCTCAGGATCACCGCCTGGTAGTCGCGACGCTGCTGGGGCAGGCGGGCCATCAGCCACAGGTGCAGCTCGCCGCCCAGCGGGGCGGGCAGGCGCACTTCCAGCTCAAGCTGCTGGCGCTCTTCGATCAGCGCGTCGAGCAACTGCATGCCGACACTGTCGCGGCTGTCGCCGCTGCCTTCGATCAGGCGCTGCCAGGCGCCTTCGTGGCAGTCGACGTTGAGCAACTGGCGCGCCACCTGGTTGATCTCGGTGATTTTCAGTTCCGCCAGCAGTGTGCGTCGCAGCCTGGTGTCCAGCGCCAGGCTCTGCTTGAGCGCGGCGCGGTTGCGCAGGTGATAGCGGTCGAGCTGGCCGGGCAGGCTGGAGAGGTCGAGCACGCACAGGGCCACGCCGGTGCCCTCGAAGATTTCCTGGTAGCGTCGGCGATCTTCCTGCAGGGCGCGCTGGCGCCGGCGCATGTTGATCAGCGCCAGCACCGGCAGCAGGGCGCAGAACAGCACCAGCACGCACTTGCCGATCAGCGCCGGCAGCAGTTTGTCGCGGGCAAGGCCGGCGTCGAACAGGCCGCGCAGTTGCCAGGTGCTGTTGTCGATGAACGCAAGCATCACGCTCTGCAGCGGTTCATCGCTGGTCTGGCGGTGGCCGTGGTGCTCGATGACCTCGCCGCTGCGGCTGTTTTCCAGCAGCCACAGGGGGTGGGTGGGGCCGTCCAGATGACGGGTCAGCTCTGAGTAGTAGTCCGGGCTCAGGCGCAGCAGCCAGTAGCCGCGGTCCTGTTCGGTCGGCTGGCGCAGCAGCAGGTACACCTGTTTATTGTCGGGGCCGTTGCCATAGAAGAAGGCGCGGCCCTGATTCAGTTGCAGGAGGTCGTCAATCAGCTGACGGTCCGGGGTACCGTCGAGGCTGTCGCTGCGCACCTGCCCGGCGGCGTCCAGCCAGGCCAGGTCGCGCAGGGCCGGCAGGCGCGCCTGCAAGGTAGTGAGCAGGCTCGGCAGGGCGGCGGGCGCCGGTGGTTTGACGTAAGGCTGGACCAGGTTCAGCGATTGCTGGGCCTTGAGCGCCATGTTCAGGCTCAGGTGGTCGGCCAGTTCTGCGCTGGTCGCCAGGCTGTGCTGGCGCAGGTCGGCCTGGGTATGGCGAAATTGGGCGAACAGTTGCCACAACAGCAAACCCAGCAAAACCAGGGCGAGCAGGGCCAGCGCCCCCTTGAGCGAGCCACGCAGGTGTGTACCGGCCGAGGCGTCGGCAGGCCGCAGGGATGACGGTTGCGTGAGATTGGTCAAGCGTTGGGTCCTGCGATTGGGCTGGCGATGGCAGGGGTTGGGTTCTCGCAGCATGCACGGCGCGTGCCGTGGTCACTGAGCACTATAAGACGCAGGCGAGAAGCCGACTAGCATGCCTTCAAATATGGCAAAGTGCCAGTCTGTGTGTCCGCGGTCTGGTCAGCAGCCGGTCATGTCGGTTCGGCAAGCCCCTGCAACCTGTGCGAGAATGCCGCCCGCTTCATAGTCAACGCAACGGAGATGTACGGTTTTGGTTACCCACTATTCCTCCAACGGCCTCGATTCCGCCTGTGGGCGTAGCAGTCAGACCCTGGTCAGCACGGCCGTGGCCGAGGACGTATCCTGCAAGACCTGCCAGCGTTCGCTGGCCAAGCCGGACACGGCTGCCGTCAGTGCCAACAAGACGCCGTCGCTGGCCGAACTGCGCAAACAGGCCAAGCCTGCGGTCGAGCCCGTCGCCCCGGCGCCTGCCAAGCCTGTTGCCGCGCCCGCCAAGGTCGCGAGCAAGCCGGCCGCAAAGGCTGCTGAAAAACCTGCCCGCAGCGGTGGCTTCAGCGTCAAGGCCGCCTGGGCCGCGCGTCTGTCCGAACAGTCGGACCGTTGCCGTCTGCCGCGTGGCAAGGTAAGGCAAGCTCACGTCTGAGCCTGCTCACCCTATCGCGGGTCAAGCCCGCTCCCACGAAACAATGCCGTGGCGTGGGAGCGGGCTTGACCCGCGATAGCCGCCGAGCGGCCCCGCCATCTACCCCATCTGTGCAACGCCGCGACTTGGCGTAGAATGGCCCACTTTGTTCAACGACACCCCGTAACTACATCCCCCTGGCCCATGCCGGGGCGCGTGTCTTTACCTATCTGATAGAGGGCTTGGTTTTGGCTCAATACGTCTACACCATGCATCGGCTGAGCAAGGTCGTGCCGCCGAAGCGGGAAATTCTCAAGAACATTTCCCTGTCGTTCTTCCCGGGCGCCAAGATCGGCGTGCTGGGCCTGAACGGCGCGGGTAAATCGACCCTGCTGCGGATCATGGCAGGCGTCGACAAGGAATTCGACGGCGAAGCCCGTCCGATGCCCGACATCAACGTCGGCTACCTGCCCCAGGAGCCGCAACTGGACCCGACCAAGACCGTGCGTGAAGTGGTCGAGGAAGCGGTCAGCGTGATCAAGGACGCCCAGGCTCGCCTGGACGAGGTCTACGCCGCCTACGCCGACCCGGATGCCGACTTCGACAAGCTGGCCGCCGAGCAGGCCAAGCTCGAGGCCATCCTGCAGGCCGCCGACGGCCACAACCTGGAGCGTCAGCTGGACGTCGCCGCCGACGCCCTGCGCCTGCCGGCCTGGGACGCCAGGATCGAGCACCTGTCCGGTGGCGAGAAGCGCCGCGTGGCCCTGTGCCGCCTGCTGCTGTCGGCTCCCGACATGCTGCTGCTGGACGAACCGACCAACCACCTGGACGCCGACTCGGTGGCCTGGCTTGAGCGTTTCCTCCACGACTTCCCCGGCACCGTGGTGGCGATCACCCACGACCGTTACTTCCTCGACAACGTCGCCGGCTGGATCCTCGAACTGGACCGCGGCGCTGGCATCCCGTACGAAGGCAACTACTCGGGCTGGCTGGAGGCCAAGTCGGATCGTCTGGCCCAGGAATCCAAGCAGCAGAGCGCCCACGAGAAGGCCATGAAAGAGGAACTGGAGTGGGTGCGCAAAGGCGCGAAAGCCCGCCAGTCCAAGTCCAAGGCCCGTCTGCAGCGCTTCGAAGAGATGCAGTCGCAGGAATTCCAGAAGCGCAGCGAGACCAACGAGATCTACATCCCGGCCGGTCCGCGCCTGGGCGACAAGGTCATCGAGTTCAAGAACGTCACCAAGGGCTACGGCGATCGCGTGCTGATCGACAACCTGTCGTTCGCCATGCCCAAGGGCGCCATCGTTGGCGTGATCGGCGGCAACGGTGCCGGTAAGTCGACCCTGTTCCGCATGCTGATGGGCAAGGAGCAACCGGACTCGGGTAGCATCGAGATCGGCGAAACCGTGCAGCTGGCCTGCGTCGACCAGAGCCGCGAGGACCTGGACGGCAGCAAGACCGTGTTCCAGCAGATCTCCGACGGTTCCGACCAGATTCGCATCGGCAGCTACGAGATCCCGTCGCGCACCTACGTCGGCCGCTTCAACTTCAAGGGCGGCGACCAGCAGAAGTTCGTCAAGGACCTCTCCGGTGGTGAGCGTGGCCGCCTGCACCTGGCCCTGACCCTGAAGGAGGGCGGCAACGTCCTGCTGCTCGACGAACCGTCCAACGACCTCGACGTCGAAACCCTGCGTTCCCTGGAAGAAGCCCTGCTGGACTTCCCGGGCGCCGCCATCGTGATTTCCCACGACCGTTGGTTCCTGGACCGTGTGGCCACTCACATCCTGGCGTACGAGGACGACTCGAGCGTGGTGTTCTTCGAGGGCAACTACACCGAGTACGAAGCCGACCGCAAGAAGCGCCTGGGCGACGCCGCTGCCCAGCCGCACCGTGTGCGTCACAAGAAACTGGCCCAGTAAGGCGGTTTCGGTTGCACAAGAATGGGGCCCTTCGGGGCCCCATTTTTGTGCCTGGAATATGCTGTTTGTCTTTGTTTGCGTGGGAGCGGGCTTGCCTCGCGATGGCTCGCGCTCAGGCAATCGCGGGGCAAGCCCGCTCCCACGATTCAGTCATTGATTCTGTATACACTTATAGAAATTGCACCAAATAATTTCATAAAAACGACATTTCGCCCTGTTCCAGTGCGATTGGTTCTTGGTACATTCGGGAAAAAACCAAAAACAATCCCTCTTGGTGAGATGTCTACCATGATCGAATCTGTCGACGATTTCCTGGCCCGGTTGCAGCAGCGTGACCCGGCCCAGCCCGAGTTCCACCAGGCCGTGGAGGAGGTGCTGCGCAGCCTGTGGCCTTTCCTCGAAGCCAATCCTCACTACCTGCAGGCGGGCATCCTCGAGCGCATGGTCGAGCCCGAGCGCGCCGTGCTGTTTCGTGTGTCGTGGGTCGATGACCAGGGCAAGGTCCAGGTCAACCGCGGCTACCGCATCCAGATGAGCAGCGCCATCGGCCCGTACAAGGGCGGCCTGCGCTTCCACCCGTCGGTGAACCTGGGCGTGCTCAAGTTCCTGGCCTTCGAGCAGGTGTTCAAGAACTCGCTGACCTCGCTGCCCATGGGCGGCGGCAAGGGCGGTTCGGACTTCGATCCGAAGGGCAAGAGCGACGCCGAAGTGATGCGCTTCTGCCAGGCATTCATGAGCGAGCTGTACCGTCACATCGGCGCCGACCTCGACGTGCCGGCTGGTGACATCGGTGTCGGCGCCCGCGAGATCGGCTTCCTGTTCGGCCAGTACAAGCGCCTGGCCAACCAGTTCACCTCGGTGCTGACCGGCAAGGGCATGACCTACGGCGGCAGCCTGATCCGTCCGGAGGCCACCGGCTACGGCTGCGTGTATTTCGCCGAAGAGATGCTCAAGCGCCAGGACAAGCGCATCGACGGTCGCCGCGTGGCGATCTCAGGCTCCGGCAACGTCGCCCAGTACGCCGCGCGCAAGGTCATGGACCTGGGCGGCAAGGTCATCTCGCTGTCCGACTCCGAAGGCACCCTGTTCTGTGAAGCCGGGCTGAGCGACGCGCAATGGGATGCGCTGATGGAACTGAAGAACGTCAAGCGTGGCCGCCTCAGCGAGCTGGCCGGGCCGTTCGGCCTGGAGTTCCGCAAGGGGCAGACGCCGTGGAGCCTGCCGTGCGACATCGCCCTGCCGTGCGCCACCCAGAACGAGCTGAACGCCGAGGACGCCCGTACCCTGCTGCGCAACGGCTGCATCTGCGTGGCCGAGGGCGCCAACATGCCGACTACCCTGGAGGCTGTGGATATCTTCATCGAGGCCGGCATCCTCTATGCGCCGGGCAAGGCTTCCAACGCCGGTGGCGTGGCCGTGTCGGGCCTTGAGATGTCGCAGAACGCCATGCGCCTGCTGTGGACTGCAGGCGAGGTGGACAGCAAGCTGCACCACATCATGCAGTCGATCCACCATGCGTGCGTGCATTATGGGGAAGAGGCTGATGGCCGCATCAACTATGTGAAAGGCGCCAACATCGCGGGCTTTGTGAAAGTCGCCGATGCCATGCTGGCCCAGGGCGTGGTCTGATCTCGGATCGCAGGGGCCGCTCTGCGGCCCTTTCGCGGCACAAGGCCGCTCCTACAGGTACAGCGCATGGTCCAATCTTTGCGCAATACCTGTAGGAGCGGCCTTGTGCCGCGAAAGGGCTGCAAAGCAGCCCCTCAACCCTCTACCTCGATCCCGGCAATCTCGATCATCTGATCCCCCACCGGCCTTCGCCACAACACCTCATCCCCAGGCCCCGCCCCCAGCAACGCCCGCCCCAGCGGTGAGCCCCAGTTGATCAGCCCATGCTGCGCATCTGCCTGGTCCTCGCCCACCAGTTGCACCTGATGCTCCCGGCCATCCTCATCGACAAAGCGCACCCGGCTGCCAATCTGTACCTTCTGCGTGGACGTGGCAGTAGGGACCACCTGCGCACTTTGTACGCGGGCGTTGAAGTAGCGCAGGTCACGCTCGGTATCGGCCAATCGCTGTCGGTCGGCCCGCTCGCCCTGCGCTTGCAGCTCGCCGCGTAGCGCATTGAGCGCGGCCAGCCGTTGCTGCAACTGGGCAAGACCGCTGGCAGTGACATAGTTGGGCTGGTCGCTGACGCGTCGCTCCACCGGCTGGCTGGCCTGGGCGGCGGCCTGGTCCTCGTTGACGAATGCTCGGCTCATGCAAAGGCCTCCTTGTACTGGAGACCATGGTGGCAGGTTGCGGGTTGCAACGGTTGTCCGTTTGCGACGTCACTTGCGGCGATAGGCGCGGGCGGCGTCCTGGTCCTTTTCCTGCTGCCAGTCGCGGTCGCGCTCGTCCCAGTAGCGTTCGCGGTATTCGCGCAGGTCTTCGTTGGACTGCATGGCGTGGCACTGGCGAAAGCCGTCGTCCCAGCCGCTTTCGTACTGGCGATTGCGCAGGTAGCGCGGGACATCCTTGCGAAAGTCGCCGGCCATCAGCCCGGCGGCCTGGCGACCGCTGCTGCAGCCGTCCTGGAAGCCGTCGGCGTAGGCGGGGGGATAGCCTTGATTGACCATCTGTTCATGGGTGGTCTCGCACCCCGCCAGCAGTAACACGACGCACAATCCCAACCCGTACCGCAACATGGCCACCAGACCCTCGGAGTGATACTGCAAAGTCTAGGAGGGGAATTGTCGGCGCGATGTCAAAACGCTGTCGAAGGATTGCACCTGGACCGCTTTGCGGTCCTTTCGCGGCACGAGGCCGCTCCTACAGTGTAGGAGCGGCCTCGTGCCGCGAAAGGGCTGCGCAGCGGCCCCACGGTTTCAATACTGATACCACTTCAGCTCCAGCATCACCTCGTTCTGCGCCGTGGCCAGATGACTGAACTGCCGCGAAGCGCTCAACCTCAGCCCCAGGTCACGGCTGATTTCCCACTGCTGGTTCAGGCTCACGCTGCGCCGTACCTCGCCATTGGCAAAGTAATCCCCCTTGGCCTCCAGGGTCAGGTTGCCCAGCCCATTGCGCCATAGCAGCCCGCCATTGAACCCGGCCGCCGGCGAGATGAATTCGGCGAAATCATTGTGGTGTTCAACCCGCACTGTACCCAGGGCAAAGCCCAGCAGGTCGTCGCCCAGCTGCCAGGTGCCGCCGGCGCCGCCGTTGACATGGCTGACCAGCACCTCGTCGTCGTGCTTGCCCGGCACCCGCTCCAGGCCCCCGGCGACCTGCCACGACCAGGGCTTGAGCAACTCATTGCGCGGGGTCAGCGAGCGGATGGTGGCCAGGTCCAGGCGCTGCACCTGCCAGTCGTTGCCCTCGTACTGGCGCAGCTTGAGCTGGAGGATCTCGATCTGCGCGCCCAGCGGGAAGCCATACAGGTTGTCGTTGAGGTCGTGATAGGCCATGCGCAGGCCGTACTCGGCATAGGCACGGTCTTCACGGCTGCCGACGCCCAGTTGCCAGGTGCGCGACTGGTGGCCGTCCTCGGGCAGGCCTGGACGCTCGATCGCCAGCGGTGGCGGCGGGTTGCGGTTGATCGCCTTGAGCAGTTCGAAACTGCGCGCGGCCTGGGCCGGGTCGCGTTCCTGGCCGTTGGCCCGGTAGCGTTCCAGGCGGTAGGCGGCATCCTGCACCAGCGCCTGGCGCTCGCGGGGCAGGGCGGTGAAGTCAGGACTCTGCAACTGGGCGGTGTCGGCGCTGATGGCCAAAACCTGCTGTTTCTCCTCATGGTCCAGCGGCTCGGCGCGGGCCAGCAGCTCGCGCTCGCGGGAGGGGCGGTAGCGCACGTCGGAGACCAGCCCCGACTGCTTGACCGCCTTGACCGTGTCGGTGGGAATGGCGGTCAGCGGGAACTGCGAGGTCAGGTCCAGGCTCGGGCGTGCCACCTGCAGCAGTTCCAGCAGGCGGTAGGAGCAGTTCTCGTCGAAGAAGAAGTAGTCGAACTTGATCTGCTTGAGCTCCCACACGTGCTCGACCATGCGTCCGGTCTCCTCGGGCGTCAGGTCCAACTGGTATTCCCACAGGTCGCGGTTTTCCAGGCTGCGGTACTCGGAGAGCTTCTCCTGGTAGGGCATCATCGCGAACAGGCCGGGATAGCCACCCATCAGGCCCTTCCAGGCATAGAGGATGCTGTTGTCGCTGCCTTCGATGTAGGCGCCGAAGTTGATCGCGTAACTCAACAGCGTGGTGTCGTCGCGGCGGGTGTTGGACTGGTCGATGCGCAGCAGCGTGTGGCCGAACATCGACGACGGGCTGTTGAGGTAGGCCGCCGGGAAGATCAGCGTTGCGCTGTGCGGGTCGATGGATTTGTACCAGGTCTTGAATTCCTGGCAGTCCGGGCTCGGCAGGCCGGTGAGGTCCAGCTGCTCGCGCAGCCAGCGGGTGCGTGCGGGGAACACGCACTGGGCATGCTTGTCGCCCAGGCTGGCCGGGGCGTACAGGGCGGCGACCGTGGCCTGCAGCTCTTGGTCCGGGTGATGGGCGCCATCTTCGGCGAGGAAGAAGCGTCGATCGTCCACATAGCTGCGCCAGCCGCCGAGCTTGGCGGTCTCGTAGTGCCCGAGGGCGATCCAGTAGGGCGTGGCCGCCAACTGCTGGACGCGGGCCGGGTCGAGCTGGGGTGCGGCATGAATCGGTGCGCTGACGATCAGCGCCAGGGAAGCGAGGCGTTTGAGCATGTCGGGCAACTACATCCTGATGATGCCGGAAGGTGAAGCGCCAAACCCGCCCCGCAACCGGGGCGGGAGGCGTGGAACTCAAGCCTCGGTGGCGTACTTGGCCAGTTGCGGGTCGCTCTTGAGCACGGCCAGGGTGTTGGAGTGGACAGTCTCGGCAGTCACGTCGGCGCTGCTGAAGATCTGCTGGAAGTGCTCATGGGTGACGGCGGCGAAGCGAGCGCGGTCTTCAGGGGCTACACCGAGGACCACGGCATAGGTGGTCAGGGCTTCGCCCTGGCCCTGGGCCATGTCTTCGGAGAGCTCGTTCATCATGCCGTTCATGGCGAACCAGGATTTGCCGCCATAGGTGAGCGCGGCCTTGGTCGAGCAGCCGTTGGTGCCCGAGGTCATGCCGAAGGTTGCGTTGCCGGAGGTGCCGTTGGTGGTGGAAGCCAGGAAGTGGGCCGGTGTGCCGCGCTGGCCCTCGAACAGCAGGTTGCCCCAGCCGCAGTTCGGGCCGCCCGGCGCTTCGGCCATGGCGTTGATCGAGACAGCGGCGAACAGAGTACCCAGAAGAATCCGTTTCATAGCGTTGTTCTCTTTCTCAAGTGACGTACCAATGGTCAGGGTTCTGGCAACGCGGTTGCCAGGGCGGGAGGATTTCCATCCCCCTGCGCAGCTTGGAGTTTAGGCACGATCCAAAGGTTGCGTTGTTTATTGCGAAAAATTGCTTGCGCGATCGGCCATGTTGGGCTGTGACATAAAGTCCCACGGAGCCTTGCCGCTGCGCGCTGGCGGCGCCAGAATGCCTTCCATCCGCCCCGCCGAAGTAAGGAAACCCAATGCCCGATTCTGTCGCCTCGCGCCTGCGTCTCGCGCCCGAAGCCCTGACCCGGCGTTTCTCCGCTGAACAGTTCGCTTTCTCCAACACCGACGACCTGGAGCCGTTTCGTGGCGTCCTGGGCCAGGAGCGTGCCGTCGAGGCCCTGCAGTTCGGCGTGGCCATGCCGCGCCCCGGTTACAACGTGTATGTGATGGGCGAGCCCGGCACGGGCCGCTTCTCGTTCGTCAAGCGTTACCTCAAGGCCGAAGGCAAGCGCCAGCACACCCCGGCCGACTGGCTGTACGTCAACAACTTCGAGGACTCCCGCGAGCCCCGCGCCCTCGAGCTGCCGTCCGGCAGCGCCCATGAGTTCATCAGCGACATGAACGGGCTGATCGACAACCTGCTGGCCACCTTCCCGGCGGTGTTCGAGCACCCGTCCTACCAGCAGAAGAAGAGCGCCATCGACCGCGCCTTCAACCAGCGTTACGACCGGGCGCTGGACGTGATCGAACGGGCCTCGCTGGAAAAGGACGTGGCCCTGTACCGCGACAGCAGCAATGTCGCCTTCACCCCCATGGCCGATGGCAAGGCGTTGGATGAAGCCGAATTCGCCCAACTGCCGGAGGCGTTGCGCGAGCGCTTCCACGAGGACATCGCCGAGCTGGAGGAACGCCTGAACGAGGAGCTCTCCAGCCTGCCGCAGTGGAAGCGCGAATCGAACAACCAGTTGCGCCAGCTCAATGAAGAGACCATCACCCTCGCCCTGCAGCCGCTGCTGGCGCCGCTGTCGGAGAAGTACGCGGAAAACGCCGCAGTGTGCGCCTACCTGCAATCGGTGCAGCTGAACCTGCTGCGCACCGTGGTCGAGCAGTTGGTCGATGACAGCAAGACCGACGCCGTGGCGCGCAAGATGCTCGAGGAGCAGTACGCGCCCAACCTGGTGGTCGGCCATCCCGGCAAGGGCGGGGCGCCGGTGGTGTTCGAGCCGCACCCGACCTACGACAACCTGTTCGGCCGCATTGAATACAGCACCGACCAGGGCGCGTTGTACACCTCCTACCGCCAGTTGCGCGCGGGGGCGTTGCACCGCGCCAACGGCGGCTTCCTGATCCTGGAAGCGGAGAAGATGCTCGGCGAGCCGTTCGTCTGGGACGCCCTCAAGCGCGCCCTGCAATCGCGCAAGCTGAAGATGGAGTCGCCGCTGGGCGAACTGGGTCGTGTCGCCACCGTCAGCCTGACGCCGCAGATGATCCCGCTCAGCGTCAAGCTGGTGATCATCGGCTCGCGCCAGCTGTACTACGCGCTGCAGGACCACGACTCGGACTTCCAGGAGATGTTCCGGGTGCTGGTGGATTTCGACGAAGACATGCCCATGGTCGACGAGAACCTGGAGCAGTTCGCCCAGCTGTTGCGCACCCGCACCAACGAAGAGGGCATGGCGCCTTTGACCAGCGATGCGGTGGCGCGCCTGGCCACCTACAGCGCGCGCCTGGCCGAGAACCAGTCGCGGTTGTCGGCACGGATCGGCGACCTGTTCCAGCTGGTCAGCGAGGCGGACTTCATCCGCCAGCTGGCCAACGAGGCCATGACCGATGCCGGCCACATCGAGCGCGCGCTCAAGGCCAAGGCCCAGCGCACCGGGCGGGTGTCGCAGCGGGTGCTCGACGACATGCTCGCCGGGATCATCCTGATCGACACCGAAGGCGCGGCGATCGGCAAGTGCAACGGCCTGACCGTGCTCGAGGTCGGTGATTCGGCGTTCGGCATGCCGGCGCGGATTTCCGCCACCGTCTACCCCGGCGGCAGCGGCATCGTCGACATCGAGCGCGAGGTCAACCTCGGCCAGCCGATCCACTCCAAGGGGGTGATGATCCTCACCGGCTACCTGGGCAGCCGCTACGCCCAGGAGTTCCCCCTGGCGATCTCGGCGAGCATCGCCCTGGAGCAGTCCTACGGCTACGTCGATGGCGACAGCGCCTCGCTGGGCGAGGCCTGCACACTGATTTCGGCGCTGTCGCGCACGCCGCTCAAGCAGTGCTTCGCCATCACCGGCTCGATCAACCAGTTCGGCGAGGTGCAGGCGGTCGGCGGGGTCAACGAGAAGATCGAAGGCTTCTTCCGTCTCTGCGAGGCCCGTGGCCTGACCGGCGAACAGGGCGTGATCATCCCGCGGGCCAACGTCGCCACACTGATGCTCGACGAGCGGGTGGTGCAGGCGGTCGAGGCCGGGCGCTTCCATGTCTACGCCGTCAGCCAGGCCGACGAGGCGCTGAGCCTGCTGGTCGGCGAGGAAGCCGGCGCGGTCGACGACAAGGGCGAATTCGCCGAGGGCAGCGTCAACGCCCGGGTGGTCGAGCGCCTGCGGGTGATCGCCGAGATGATCAGCGAGGAGGAGATCAAGGAGGCCGAGAAGGAGCGCATGGAGGAGGTCATCGCCCAGGCCAAGCCTGCCTGAGTCAATAAACCGGCGCTGGCGGCCATGTGCTACCGTTCAGCGCCGGTTTTCCAACTTTTTCCTCAGCTCGGCTAAAGTGGAACTTAAGGACGTTGTCAGGGTTCAGGATGGAAACAGCCTGAGGGTTTCAGGCTGAACAGGGCTTTACAGAGGGGACGCCGCCATGCGCAACCTCAGCCTCACCCGCCAGTGCCTGGGCCTGGTGACCCGCATCGAATGCAGCATCCGTCCGTTGGCCGGGGACAACGGCATGTGGACCTTGCTGTTCGCCGCCGGCATGGCCGGCGAACAACCCTCGGCGATCAAGGCCCAGGGCCCGTTCCATGGGCCGATGGTGGCCGAGTCGGTGATGAACGCCATCGTCGACAGCCTCACCCTTCATGGTTATCAGGTCGCGGAAGACCCGCAGATCTGGTGCCTGCACCTGCAGGCGCAGTTGCGCCGGATCAACGGTGAGCGTTGCCGCAATCTTGGGGACTATCAGTTCCATCCGGAGACCTGAGCGTCTTTCCTGTGGAACCAGGTTCCCGTGGGAGCGGGCTTGCCCCGCGATAAAGGCCCGGCCTGGCCATTGTGACAAGATGGCTGGCGCCATCGCGGGGCAAGCCCGCTCCCACGAAGTCGTCTCCACAAAGCCCGTTCCCACGTGCGGCAACCAGCCGCAGGCTTTTGCTGTCACAGGTGGCTGGCTATACTCGCGCTCGCTTTTCCAGTCACTTCACGAGTCCCCTACTGTCCATGGAACGTATCCTCGAAAACGCGATGTATGCCTCACGCTGGCTGCTCGCCCCGATCTACTTCGGCCTCTCGCTTGGCCTGCTGGCACTGGCCCTGAAGTTCTTCCAGGAAATCATCCATGTCCTGCCCAACGTCTTCACCCTCGCCGAGGCCGACCTGATCCTGGTGATCCTGTCGCTGATCGACATGTCGCTGGTCGGCGGCCTGTTGGTGATGGTGATGATCTCGGGCTACGAGAACTTCGTCTCGCAGCTGGACATCGACGACAGCAAGGAGAAGCTCAACTGGCTCGGCAAGATGGATTCTTCGTCGCTGAAGATGAAGGTCGCCGCGTCCATCGTCGCTATCTCGTCGATCCACCTGCTGCGGGTGTTCATGGATGCGCAGAACATCTCCACCGACTACCTGATGTGGTACGTGATCATCCACATGACCTTCGTCATCTCGGCGTTTGTCATGGGTTATTTGGATCGCATTACCAAGCACTGATGCCTGCAAGGGCCATTCGCGGGTAAACCCGCTCCCACAGGTTCTCTGCCAACCCTGTGGGAGCGGGTTTACCCGCGAAGAAGGCAATGCGCTGCAACTGACGAGCGGTGCCTTGTCTAATCCAAGGTTCTGTACAAAAAATGAGCACTCATGCGTGGTTCCCGCAGCGAGGTACGCCCATGAACCTGCATCAGCTCAATACCGAGGCCAGGGCTGGCCATGTCGACGAACTCAACCTGATCGCCATCGAAGGTGGTGACTACCTGCTCGAGGCCCGGGTCAAGGGCCGTGCCCACCCATTGGACGATGCGCGTGGCAAGCGCTTGCGCGTGCACTCGGTCGAAGACGCGCGTCAGCTCCTGCAAGCGCTTCCCCTGCTGTCGATGAACCTGGTTCACTGGTCCGTGCAGGATGAGATGTGTGGCCTGGGTCTGCACCCGGAAGAAGACCTCAAGGTCCCGATTTCCCAGCGTTCGGCCTGGTAGCTGCTTCGCGCGGCACCAGTGTGCTAGGCTGCTCGCCCTTTTCATTAGGGCGCGGATGCAGTGCGCCCTTAAGCGGAGCAAGCCAATGTCCGAACTCAACCTGTCCACCGACGAATCCCGCGTCAGCTACGGCATCGGCCGCCAACTGGGCGGCCAGCTGCGTGACAACCCGCCACCAGGCGTCAACCTGAACGCTATCGTTGCCGGCCTGACCGACGCCTTCAACGGCGCCGACAGCCGCGTCAGCGAAGAAGACCTGTCGGCCGCCTTCAAGGTCATCCGCGAAGTGATGCAGGCCGAAGCCGCAGCCAAGGCCGAAGCCGCCGCTGCCGCCGGCAAGGACTTCCTGGCCTTCAACGCCAAGCGCGAAGGCATCGTGACCCTGGCCTCGGGCCTGCAGTACGAAGTGCTGACCGCAGGCGAAGGCGCCAAGCCGACCCGCGAAGACAACGTGCGTACCCACTACCACGGTACCCTGATCGACGGCACCGTGTTCGACAGCTCCTACGAGCGCGGCCAGCCGGCCGAATTCCCGGTCGGTGGCGTGATCGCTGGCTGGACCGAGGCCCTGCAGCTGATGAACGCCGGCAGCAAATGGCGCCTGTACGTGCCGAGCGAGCTGGCCTACGGCGCCCAGGGCGTCGGCAGCATCCCGCCGCACAGCACCCTGGTGTTCGACGTCGAGCTGCTCGACGTTCTGTAATGCCTGATCGCGGGTCAAGCCCGCTCCCACGAAGTAGCAGAGCACCAGTGGGAGCGGGCTTGACCCGCGATGCCTTTCAGTTCCAATCCGTTCCCCCCGGGCGCAACGCCCGCGCATAGCAGAACAGAAACAGATTCCTCACCAGCTCCTTGAGCACCCCGGGTTCACTCGAATTCAACCCCGTGAGGTCCAGGTCACCCTGGTCACGCAGTTCGTCGAGCGCGTCTTCCTCGAGTACGGCGCACACTTCGCCAGTCTCGCGGTGGAGGATACGCAGGTAGGGGTGGGGGCGGTCGAGCCAGGCGTCGATCAGATAGGTCATGGCTATTCTCCTTGGATAGCGTTTCCAATGAGAATAATTCTTATTATCAAAATGGCAAGGGACTATTGGAAGAAATCTTCCAAATGGTGCAGGCGATCCTGTTGCAGGATCTGTCAGGGCCGCCCGCAGGGCAGCCCCGAGGGGCAGGAGATCAGACCTTGCGCACGAACTCGGACTTGAGCTTCATCGCGCCGATGCCGTCGATCTTGCAGTCGATGTCGTGGTCGCCATCGCACAGACGGATGTTCTTGACCTTGGTGCCGACCTTGACCACCAGGGACGAACCCTTGACCTTGAGGTCCTTGATCACGGTGACGGTGTCGCCGTCCTGCAGGACGTTGCCGACCGAATCCTTCTTCACCACGTCGTCGCTGGCGGCTTCGGCTTCGCCGTTGGCCGACCACTCGTGGGCGCATTCGGGGCAGATCAGTTGGGTGCCATCCTCATAGGTGTATTCGGAGTTGCATTGGGGGCAGGGTGGCAGAGTGCTCACGGCTTTTCCTTTCAAGTACAGGCGGGTAAAGGCGCACATTGTATAAGGTTTTGCCTGGGAAATGTGCTTCGCCTGTGCAAAAGCATTCGCGGGTAAACCCGCTCCCACAGGTAAACCATGCTTTCAAGAGCAGTGGGGTACCTGTGGGAGCGGGTTTACCCGCGAAGAAGGCGACGCGATTTGTTTAGTGGGTGCGCGCGACCGCGAACTCGCTCAGCTCGACCAGGGCATCCCGGTACTCGCTGGCCGGCAGCACTTCCAGGCAGGCGATGGCGCGGGCGACGTAGTCGCGGGCCATCTGCGCGGTGTAGTCCAGGGCGCCGGATGCCTCGACGGCGATGCGGATCTGCTCCAGGTCTTCCAGGCCACCTTTCTGGATCGCCTGGCGCACCAGCGCGGCCTGCTCCGGGGTGCCTTCGCGCATGGTGTAGATCAGCGGCAGGGTCGGCTTGCCTTCGGCCAGGTCGTCGCCGACGTTCTTGCCCAGGGTCTCGGAGTCGCCCTTGTAGTCGAGCAGGTCGTCGACCAGCTGGAAGGCCACGCCCAGGTGGTCGCCGAAAGTGCGCAGTGCTTCGCGCTGCTCGTCGCTGGCGCCGGCCAGCGCGGCGGCGCTGTGGGTCGAGGCCTCGAACAGCATCGCGGTCTTGCCGCGGATGACGTCCATGTACACCTCTTCGGTGGTGCTGGCGTCGCGCACGCGCGACAGCTGCAGCACTTCACCCTCGGCGATCACCCGGGTGGCCTTGGAGAGGATCTGCATGACCGGCATCGAGCCCAGCTCGACCATCATCTCGAACGAGCGCGAATAGAGGAAGTCGCCCACCAGCACGCTCGGCGCGTTGCCCCACAGGGCGTTGGCGGTGGAGCGGCCACGGCGCATGCCGGACATGTCGACCACGTCGTCGTGCAGCAAGGTGGCGGTGTGCAGGAACTCGATGGTCGCCGCCAGCAGGCGCAGGTCGTCGCCTTCGCGGCCCAGGGCCTTGCCGCACAGCAGCACCAGCAGCGGGCGCAGGCGTTTGCCGCCGGCGGAGGTGATATAGTCGCCGATCTTCGATACCAGCGGGACGCGCGAGGTCAGCTGCTTCTTGATGATCTCGTCGACGGCGCTGAAATCATCAGCTACCGCGCGGTAGAAGGATTGGGGTTGCATCGGCTGCTCCATTGAGGTTGCGCGGCATGCTAGGTCGCGGGTCCCGGTGTGTCAAGGCGCGGTGGCCGTGGCCCCGGGCCGGTACTTGCAAGCATTTATGGGGTTGCGTACAATCGCGCACCCTAACTTCCTGGGCAGCACCTGCCTTACGCAATTGCACCGGGCCGTTCCAGCCTTGTGCAGCCATGCCAGCCAATACTCATCATATAAAGCGCTGGGTGAGCAGGATTATCGGAGAAATACCATGTCTTACGCAGTAATCGTTACCGGCGGCAAGCAGTACAAAGTCGCTGAAGGTGAATTCCTCAAGATCGAAAAACTGGAAGTCGCCACTGGCGAATCCGTGACCTTCGATCGCGTCCTGCTGGTCGCCAACGGTGAAGAAGTCACCATCGGCGCTCCAGTTGTTGCTGGTGCTAAAGTAGTGGCCGAAGTCGTTTCGCAAGGCCGCCACGACAAGGTTCGCATCATCAAGTTCCGTCGTCGTAAGCACCACATGAAGCGCATGGGCCACCGCCAGTGGTTCACCGAAATCAAAATCACCGGTATCCAGGCTTAATCGCCCCGATCCCCTGAATTTATTGGAGAATTGAACCATGGCTCACAAGAAGGCTGGTGGTAGTACTCGTAACGGTCGCGACTCAGAATCTAAACGCCTTGGCGTGAAGATGTATGGCGGCCAGGTGATCAAGCCGGGCAACATCATCGTCCGTCAGCGCGGCACCGAATTCCACGCTGGCTACGGCGTTGGCATGGGCAAGGATCACACCCTGTTCGCCAAGATCGAAGGCGTGATCAAGTTCGAGAAGAAAGGCGAGTTCATGCGCCGTTACGTGAGCATCGTCGCCGCTTAATCGCGACGTCGCTCCAGAAGCCCCGTCATGCGACGGGGCTTTTTCGTTTGTGGTGAGCCTCTTGCAAAGCTGTTTGTCTGGGCTGCCGGCGTTGGTTTCTGATGGTACGGGGCCGCCGCGCTCATTTTTGCAAGAGCCTCATGGTTTTCTGGTTTTCGACTCGTCGTCCGACGAGAGGCGGTTTTGAATGAAGTTTGTAGACGAAGTATCGATCCGGGTTAAGGCCGGTGACGGCGGCAACGGTTGCATGAGCTTCCGCCGCGAGAAATTCATCGAGAACGGTGGCCCCAACGGCGGTGACGGTGGCGACGGCGGTTCGGTGTACATGGTGGCCGACGAGAACCTCAACACCCTCGTCGACTACCGCTACACCCGTCACCACGAAGCCCAGCGCGGCTCCAACGGCGGCAGCACCGACTGCACCGGCAAGAAGGGCGATGACCTGTTCCTGCGCGTGCCGGTGGGCACCACCGTGATCGACGCAGCCACCCAGGAAGTCATCGGTGACCTGATCACCCCGGGCCAGAAGCTGATGGTCGCCCAGGGCGGCTGGCACGGCCTGGGCAACACCCGCTTCAAGTCCAGCACCAACCGGGCGCCGCGCCAGACCACCCCGGGCAAGCCCGGCGATCAGCGCGACCTGAAGATGGAAATGAAGGTCCTGGCCGACGTCGGCCTGCTGGGCCTGCCGAACGCCGGCAAGAGCACCTTCATCCGCTCGGTCTCGGCCGCCAAGCCGAAAGTCGCCGACTACCCGTTCACCACCCTGGTGCCGAACCTGGGCGTGGTCAGTGTCGACCGCTGGAAGAGCTTCGTCATCGCCGACATCCCCGGCTTGATCGAAGGCGCCTCCGAAGGTGCCGGCCTGGGCATCCGCTTCCTCAAGCACCTGGCCCGTACCCGCGTGCTGCTGCACCTGGTCGACCTGGCGCCGCTGGACGGCAGCAGCCCGGCCGATGCCGCCGAGATCATCATCAACGAGCTGGCGCAGTTCAGCCCGGCGCTGGTCGACCGTGAGCGCTGGCTGGTGCTGAACAAGGCCGACATGATCATGGACGACGAGAAGGATGAGCGCGTCAAGGAAGTGGTCGAGCGCCTGAACTGGGACGGTCCGGTCTATGTCATCTCGGCCATCGCCAAGCAGGGCACCGAGAAGCTCAGCCACGACCTGATGCGCTACCTCGAAGACCGCGCCGACCGCCTGGCCAACGACCCGGCCTACGCCGAGGAACTGGCCGAGCTCGACCAGCGCATCGAGGACGAGGCCCGTGCCCAGCTGCAGGCCCTGGACGATGCCCGCACCCTGCGTCGTACTGGCGTCAAGAGCGTGCACGACATCGGTGACGATGATGACTGGGATGACTTCGAGGACGACGAAGACGGCCCGGAAATCATTTACGTGCGCGACTGATCGGTTGCAGTACACTAAACGCCGCTCTCTGGAGCGGCGTTTTTGTATCCACGGTATCTACAGATTCGACATAGGTTGGAAGAGAAGATGCGAAGCAAGGTGACTGGCGCCCAGCGCTGGGTCGTGAAGATCGGCAGTGCGCTGCTGACCGCCGATGGCAAGGGCCTCGACCGCGGCGCCATGGCGGTGTGGGTCGAGCAGATGGTGGCCCTGCGTGAAGCGGGCGTGGAACTGGTGCTGGTCTCCTCCGGGGCCGTGGCCGCCGGCATGAGCCAGCTGGGCTGGACCTCGCGACCGAGCGCGATGAACGAGCTGCAGGCCGCCGCCTCGATCGGCCAGATGCGCCTGGTGCAGGCCTGGGAGTCGAGCTTTGGCGAGCATGGCAAGCACACCGCGCAAATCTTGCTGACCCACGACGACCTCTCCGACCGCAAGCGTTACCTCAATGCCCGCAGCACCCTGCGCACGCTGGTCGACCTGGGCGTGGTGCCGGTGATCAACGAGAACGACACCGTGGTCACCGACGAGATCCGCTTCGGCGACAACGACACCCTGGCCGCCCTGGTGGCCAACCTGGTGGAAGCCGACCTGCTGGTGATCCTCACTGACCGCGACGGCATGTTCGACGCCGACCCGCGCAACAACCCCGAAGCCCAGCTGATCTACGAAGCCCGTGCCGACGACCCGTCGCTGGACGCCGTGGCCGGCGGTACCGGTGGCGCCCTGGGCCGCGGCGGCATGCAGACCAAGCTGCGCGCCGCGCGCCTGGCCGCCCGTTCCGGTGCCCACACCATCATCATTGGTGGCCGTATCGAGCGCGTGCTGGATCGCCTGAAGGCCGGCGAGCGCCTGGGCACCCTGCTGTCGCCCGAGCGCGGCATGCTCGCCGCGCGCAAGCAGTGGCTGGCCGGCCACCTGCAGACCCGTGGCACCCTGGTGCTCGACGACGGCGCGGTGAAGGCCCTGCGCGAATCGAACAAGAGCCTGCTGCCGGTGGGCGTGAAGACCGTGCAGGGTAGCTTCCGCCGTGGCGAGATGGTGGTCTGCGTCGGCCCCGATGGCCTGGAAGTGGCCCGTGGCCTGGCCAACTACAGCGCCCTGGAGGCGCAGAAGATCATCGGCCAGCCGTCCGACGCCATCGAGAGCCTGCTGGGCTACAGCGCCGAGCCTGAGCTGGTGCATCGCGATAACCTGGTCCTGGTCTGAAGGAGATCACCGTGCTGAAAAGGATGTTTGCCGTGGCGGCGCTGCTGCTGCCGATGCTGGCCGGGGCCGAGGAAATCGGCCAGGTGTCCACCGTGTTCAAGTTCGTCGGGCCCAATGACCGCATCGTGGTCGAGGCGTTTGACGACCCGAAGGTCGACGGCGTGACCTGCTACCTGTCGCGGGCCAAGACCGGTGGCTTGAAAGGTGGGTTGGGGCTGGCCGAGGACCGTGCCGAGGCGTCGATTGCCTGCCGCCAGGTGGGGCCGATTCATTTCAAGGGTGAGTTGAAAGATGGCGAGGAGGTGTTCAAGGAGCGCACCTCGCTGGTGTTCAAGACCATGCAGGTGGTGCGGTTCCTCGACAAGAAGCGCAATACGCTGGTGTACCTGGTGTACAGCGACCGGGTGATCGAAGGCAGCCCGCAGAATGCGGTGACGGCGATTCCGATTGTGCCTTGGGCACAGCAGTAACTTCCCGATTTTTGGGAGGCCTTTGGCCTCCTTTCGCGGCACAAGGCCGCTCCTACAGGGGGACGCATATCCCTGTAGGAGCGGCCTTGTGCCGCGAAAGGGCCGCGAAGCGGCCCCATGCACCTAATCAGGCCAGTTCCTCGGCCTCATCCTCGCGCACGATCGCCTTCACTTCGTCGCGACGGCTGATGTACTTCCAGTCCGCCTCGTCGATGTAGATGCCATTCGGCCCGCTGCCGCCTTCCAGGTCGATTGCCACCCGCGCCGACACCTGCGGCTTCACGCTCGCCAGGATCGGCACGAAGCCCAGCTGCTGGCTGGTCTCCAGCAACGCCGCCTGGTTGCGTTCGTCGATGTCCGCCGCCTCGTCGAGGTAGTACGGCAGGCGAATGCGCCCGGCCAGGTCGCGGTCCATCAGGTGCAGCAACAGGTACATGTTGGTCAGCGCCTTGATGGTCATGGTGGTGCCGTTGGACGCGGCGCCGTCGATGTCGGCGTGGATCACCGGCTGGCTGTTGATCTTGGTGATCTCGAAGGCCAGCTCGAACAGGTCCTTCAGGCCCAGCTGGTTGTGGTTGGCCGCCACCAGCCGCGCCAGGTACTCCTTGGCCTCTTCGTTCTTGTGATCCTGCTCGGCGCTTTGCGTGAGGTCGAACACCGACAGGGTTTCGCCTTCCTCGTACTGGCCGGCGCTGTGGATGATCTGGTCGATGTGCCGGAGCGCTTCCTTGTTCGGTGCCAGCACCACGCGGAAGCTCTCCAGGTTCGACACCTGGCGCTTGTTGATCTCGCGGTTGAACAGCGCCAGCTGGTGCTCGAGGCTGTCGTAGTCGCTGCGGATGTTGCGCAGGGTCCGGGCGATGTCGGTGACCGCGGCGCGGCGGGCCTTGGCCAGGGTCAGCGCTTCCTCGGTGCGGTGCGAGTAGGCGTTGATCAGCAGCTGCAGGCGGCGCTCCATGTCGTCTTCGCTGTCGAACTTGGCCACGCCCTTGAGGCGCACCTGGGCGTACAGCGCCTCGATCTGGTTGTCCACGCGCTGCAGCGCCTGCCAGCTGTCCTGGTAGTCGTTGAGCAGCGGCAGCAGGTTGTCCATGGAGTCGTCGATCGCTTCCATGAACGGCGTGCCGAACGGCAGGTCGGCCGGCAGCAGCTGGCGACGGCGCAGGGCGTCCTCCAGGGTGCGCTGTTTGGCTTCGAGGTCGGCGATCTGTCGGCCCACCAGCTGCAGCTTGGCCGACAGCTGCTGGACGCGTTCGGTGAAGGCGTCGCTGGAGCGCTTGAGCTCGTCCTGGGCGGCTTCCAGCTGGCCCAACTGCTCCATTTTTTCCGGCTCTTCGGCGGCCAGGGTCTCGGTGCGGCGGAAGTCTTCCAGGGCCTTCTGCGCATCCAGCACCTGCTGGTACAGGGCCTCGGTCTGCGCCTTGCTGGCGGCGCGGTCGAGGGCCACGGCCTGCTGGGTCTTGAGCTGCTTGAGCTCTTTTTCCAGGCGCTCCTTCTGGTCGCGCAGGGCGGCGCGGTCGGCCAGGGCCTGCAGCGCGGGTGGGTCGATGTGCGAGATGTCGATGGACAGGCCCGGCACTTCGAAGCGCTCGCCCTTGAAGCGGTCGAGCACGCCTTCGAGGGTCTTCACCCAGACGTCGCTGTCGTCCAGCTCGATGCCACGGTCACCCAGCGGCAGGCTGAACAGCGCGCCGTTGAACAGGCGCATCAGGCGGTCGACGTCCTGCTGCGAGAACTCCTCGCGCAGGCGGGCGTAGCTGTTGTTGTCGGCGTGGTCGAGCTGCTGCTTGACTGCCTTCACGCGTTTTTCCAGGTCGCGCACGCGCTCGTCGAGGTCCTCGGCGGAGAACTGGCGCGACTGGGCCAGGGCGCCGGCCAGTTCGTCGTGGGCGTCCTTGGCGGCCAGCAGTTGCTGTTCCAGCACCTTGACGTCGGTGACCAGGGCGAAGCGGTGCTTGAGCACCGACAGCTCACCCAGCCAACGCTGGATACCGGTGATTTCGCGCTCCAGGCGCATCAGCTCCTGGGTGCCGCCGCGCTGGTCGTTCTGCAGGCGGTCCTGCTCGCCACGGTAGTGCTCGGACTGGATCACCAGCTCTTCCTTGCGCGCCATGGCGTATTCCTGCCAGGTGCCCAGCAGGTTGTCGAGCAAGGGCGAGATGCGGTGCAGCTTGCCGCGCAGGATGTCACGCTGGGCCACGCCGCCGGCCAGGGCCTCGACCAGTGGGCCTGCGGCCACCAGGGCGTTGTAGTCGCCCTCCATGCGGCGCACGTCGCGGAAGGCCTCTTCGCAGGCGGCGATGTAGTCGACGCTACCGGAGCGCAGGCTGTGCTCGAAGGCGTCGAGGAACAGCTGCTTGAGCTTGGCGGCGGTGATCTCGCGCATGTGCAGCAGGTTGATGAACAGCGCGCGGAAGGTCTTCAGGCTCTGCTCGCTGGTCGAGCGCAGCGGGATCAGGGTCAGGTCCAGCGGCACCGAGGTGTGGCCGCCGACCAGCAGCCGGCGCAGTTCGTCCGGCTTGAGCTCGTAGGCTTTCAGGCCATGGCGCTCGAGGTTGGTGAACAGCTCCTTCTGGCGCAGGCAGGTGTCGTCTTTCTGGTAGTGGGCCAGGTCCAGCTCGCCCTGGTAGGCGAAGAACTGGTGGCCGAAGCCGCCGCCCGGGCCGCGGCCGACCACGCCGATCACGTGCGGGCCGTGGGGCAGGTTCAGTTCGGTGAGGATGTAGCTGGTGTCGCTGGCGAAGTAGAAGCGCCGCGACTGCTCCAGGCTGTACTTGCCGAAGCTCATGTCGGACATGCGCGCCAGGATAGGGAACTGCAGAGCGTTGATCGACGCCGATTTACCCAGGTTGTTGGCGCCGTAGACCGACAGCGGGTGTTCCAGGGGGAACAGGCCGAGGCTGTAGCCGGCGGTGTTGAGCAGTGCGAAGCGGCGGATGCCGTAGCGTTCCTGGCTCATGCGTCAATCTCCTGTTGCTCTTCGCGGATCGCCCGGGCCAGGGCATCCTCTTCGCTTTCCTCGCCGTCGAACGGGGTGAGGTCGAGCGGGTCGTCGGTGCGGTTGAGTTCTTCGGGCGTCTCTTCCACCACCAGCACGGGCACCGGCAGCGGCAGGTCGCTGTGCAGGGTGGCGGCCAGGTCGCGGTCCTGCTGGACCGACAGGCACACGTCGAGGAAACGGTGCATCGGCGGCATGAAGCGGTAGATGCCGCCTTCCTCGAAGGCGAAGCCCAGCTGGGTCATGCGGCGCATGATCTTTTCTTCGAGCTCGTCGACGGTCTGCACTTCGGCCTGCAGGAACAGGTCGCGGTACTTGTCCAGCAGCGACGGCAACTCGTCGCGGCCGATGCTGCCGCCGTCGAGCACGGCCATCGGGTCGCGGCCCTGGTCGGCCAGGTGCTCGACCAGGATGAAGGTGAACAGCGACAGGCGCTGGGCGGTCTTGTTGACCTGCGCGGCGGCCTGCTCGGGGACGAAGTAGTAGAAGCCGCGGGTGTCGCAGACCAGCTCGAAGCCCAGGGCCTTGAACAGGGTGCGGTACTGGTCCTGGAAGTTCGACAGCTGGGCGTACAGCTCCGGGTCGCGGCGGCTGATGTGGAAGCCCTTGAACAGCTCGCGGAAGATCGGCGCGAGCTGGGACAGTTCGGAAAGATCAAGATGCATGGACGGGGCTCGCGGTGGATTCGGTCGTGGTCGCCGGCTTGTTGTCGCGGCTGGAGGTCAGGGCGAAGGAGCGCAGGCTGACCAGGTGTTCGCGGGTGAGGTATTGCTGGCGATCGAGGCGCTCGCGGCTGAAGCGCTTCTCGCGCGACAGGCGCGAGAACCAGTACAGCAGTTCGTCGGTGGCGCCCTCGGGCTCCTGCTCCAGCAGCCAGACCATCAGGTCCGGCAGCGGCAGGGCGTCTTCGCAGCGTTCGAGCATTTCCTTGACCGTGCGTGGGGCGCGGGGCAGCGGGCCCTTTTGCGTCTTGTGCGCCTTGGGGAAGCGGGCAGGCTTGGGCTCGAAGCGGGCCAGGGCGTAGACGTAGGCTTCAACTTGGCTCGCGCTGCCAAGGAAGGTGCTCTGCGGGCGGGTGAACAGCGGCATGGCGGCCTGCGGCACGGCGTCGATGCCCTTCTTGCGGATCACCGACAAGGCCAGCGCGGCGCCACGGGTCACGGCGTTGTGCCGGCGCGCTTCTTCGCGCAGCGGCAGCAGCAGTTCGCGGGCGTGGCGCAGGGTCAGCTGGGCGCTGGTCTGCATTTCGAGGATGCGCGCATGGGTGCGCAGCAGCATGTCGTCGTCGACCAGGTGGCCCAGGCGCGCCTGCTCGCCCAAAAGGCGCAGCAGCACGGTCTCGACCTTGCGCACGCCCTGCTCGAAGGCGCCGTCGGCGTTGACCAGCTGGATCATCGGTTCGACGTACTCGTCCCAGGTCGCCAGCACTTCGGCGTAGCGCTGGCGCAGGGGGATCTGCCGGTTGCTGGTCTTGGCCCGCTCGGCCACGGCCACCAGCGCCTGTTCGTCGTTGTCGAGCTTCTTCAACACGTCGCGCACGCGCATGTCGAGCAGGCGCAGCTGGCGCGCCAGGTCGTCGCTGTCGCGGTTGTCGAAGGCGTCCTGGATATGCCCGGCGAGGCGTTCCAGGTGGCGCAGGTAAGCCTCGATCTCCAGGCACAGGCCCAGCCGGTGTTCGCGGCGCAGGTAGGCGAGGAAATCGTGGATCTGCGCGTTGAGCTCGAAACGGTTCGGGCTCTTGGCCACCGGGACCAGGATGTCCAGGCGGATCCACACGTCGAGCAGCTGGGTGATGTCCTGCGGGGTGCTTTCCACCTGCTGGCGGGCCAGCTGCTGGCGCAGCTCGACCAGGCTCAGGGTGCCCTGGTCGAAGCGCTCGCACAGCGGCTCGATCAAGGCCCAGTGTTCGGCTAGGGCGCGCAGGACGCGCTTGGGTTCGATCATTGGCGGGTCGACTCGTTGCCAAATAAAAGGGGCGATTGTACTGCATCCGGGGGGGAGGATTTCACCCCTTGGTCTGTAATGGGGGATAACCCGAGTTACAGGGTGGCCTGCACTGGCCCTTTCGCGGGTAAACCCGCTCCCACAGGGCCTGCACGCCCTCTGTGGGAGCAACTGTCTTGCTCAATTTTTAGAATCTGGCGCGATCCCTGTGTGTGGGTTTACCCGCGAAAGGGCCAGTGCAGGCAGTAAAATTCCGTCGACCTGTTGCGCCACGATGCTGCCAACGGCGTTAGAATGCCCGACTGTTTCGTCTATCCCCGGATACCCGCGCCTTGCTGATCGAGTCCCGCCGCCGCGCCTACCTGTCCGCCATGCAAGTGGTGCACTGGCTGCCGCGCGCCGAACTGCCGTTCGCCGCCCCGTCGCGGCCGGAGCTGCTGTTGCCGGTGGCGCCGGTTGAGGAACTCGACTTCGAAGTACGTCCGGCCGCTCCCGCGCCTGCGCCGAACGCCACCCCGGCGGCCCCTCAGGCACGTGCCGAGCGGCCGAAGATCGAAATCCCGCGCCCGGGCAGCGCGCCGAAACCGGCCGCCAAGCCGGTCGAGGCCGAGCAGGAGGCCCCCGCGCCACGCCCGGCGCCGGTGCCGCCACCGCGCTTCGCCCTGCAGTTGCTGCGCGCTGGCAGTTGCCTGCTGCTGGTCGAACTGGCCACCGGCCAGCCGTTCCAGAGCCGCGACCCGTCATACCTGCTGCTCAAGGACATGCTGCGTGCCGCTGGCCTGCCGGATGCCCCGCAGATCATCGGCGAGCCGGTGCGCTGGCCGTTGCTGATGCGCGGCAACATGGACCAGGGCCCGGACGCCGCCCGCGACTTTGTCCAGGGTTTCATCGCCGCGCGCCTGGAAGAGGCGCCGTGCACCTGCCTGTGGCTGCTCGGCCTGCCGGCCATCCGCTTCGCCGGCCAGGCCGATGCCGAAGCCTACTACCAAGAACTCGAGGTCGACCTGCTCGGCAACGCCTGGGCTTTGCCCGGCCTTGAACTGTTGATGGACGAGCCGCAACGCAAGGCGGACGTCTGGAAAGCCATGCGCCAGCTGATGGCGCGCTGGAAGAGCGTTGAATGAGTGACTCGATCAGTTTCCGCCCGGCAACCGAGGCGGATCTGGATGCCCTGCTTAAGATCGAATATGCCGCCTTCAGCCACCCCTGGACCCGCGGCATCTTCCTGGATGCGCTGAAGTCCTATGAAGTGTGGCTGATGTTCGTTGGCCAGCAGCAGGTCGGCCATGGCGTGATCAACGTGATCATCGACGAGGCGCACCTGCTCAATATCACCGTCAAGCCGGAGAACCAGGGCTGCGGGTTGGGCCTGCGCCTGCTCGAGCACCTGATGGCGCGGGCCTTCCAGCTCAATGGCCGCGAGTGTTTCCTCGAAGTGCGCGCCAGCAACCAGTCGGCCTATCGCCTGTACGAGCGCTATGGGTTCAACGAGATCGGCCGGCGTCGAGACTACTATCCGGTGGCGGGCGGGCGCGAAGACGCGCTGGTGATGGCCTGTACGTTGCTGGAGGACTGAGGCGCGCCGCCGCGGGCACCGGTTCAAGCCAGTGCCAGGCGACGGCTCAGGTTCAGGCGGCGAGAATCAACGCTCGATTGCCAGGGCTACGCCCTGACCGCCGCCGATGCAGAGGGTCGCCAAGCCTTTCTTCGCATCGCGCTTGATCATTTCGTGCAGCAGGGTCACCAGCACCCGGCAGCCCGAGGCGCCGATCGGGTGGCCCAGGGCGATGGCGCCGCCGTTGACATTGACCTTCGCCGCATCCCATTCCAGTTGTTTGCCAACGGCCAGCGCCTGGGCGGCGAACGCCTCGTTGGCCTCGATCAAGTCCAGATCGGCCAATTGCCAGCCGGCCTTTTCCAGGCAGCGCTGGGTCGCCGACACCGGGCCGATGCCCATGATCGCCGGGTCCACGCCGGCGCTGGCGTAGCCGGCGATCTTCGCCAGCACCGGCAAGCCCAGGGCCTTGGCCTTGGCGGCACTCATCAGCAGCACCGCGGCGGCGCCGTCGTTGAGGCTGGAGGCGTTGCCGGCGGTGACGCTGCCGTCTTTCTTGAACGCGGCGCGCAGCTTGCCCAGGGATTCGGCAGTGGTGCCGGGGCGTGGCTGTTCGTCGGTGTCGAACACCAGCGGCTCGCCTTTTTTCTGCGGGATGTGGATCGGGGTAATCTCGTCCTTGAAGCGCCCGGCCTCGATGGCGGCCACGGCCTTGCGCTGCGACTCGGCGGCGAAGGCATCCTGTTGTTCGCGGGTGAGGGCGTACTTGTCCACCAGGTTCTCGGCGGTGATGCCCATGTGGTAGTCGTTGAAGGCGTCCCACAGACCGTCGGTGATCATGCTGTCGACCAGCTGGCCGTGGCCCATGCGCTGGCCGGTGCGCGCCGAAGGCATCACGTAGGGCGCCAGGCTCATGCTTTCCTGGCCGCCGGCGATCACCACCTCGGCGTCACCGCAGCGGATGGCCTGGGTGGCCAGGTGCAGGGCCTTGAGGCCCGAGCCGCAGACCTTGTTCAGGGTCAGCGCCGGGACCTCGAAGGGCAGGCCGGCCTTCACGGCGGCCTGGCGGGCGGGGTTCTGGCCGGCGCCGGCGGTGAGCACCTGGCCGAGAATCACTTCGTCGACCTGGGCCGGGTCCAGCTGGGTCTGGGCCAGCAGCTGGCGGATCACGGCGGCGCCCAGCTCCACGGCGGACACGTTGGCCAGGGCCCCCTGGAAACTGCCGATGGCAGTACGGGTGGCGGCGACGATGACGACTTCGTTCATTGTTGTTCTCCGGGATGCGGGCGTGATCCTGACAGCATCCCCGCCCGGGGCTTATTTGAGAAGTTTGTTTTTCTTTGCCATTGATCTGAAATTCAAATGAATGATTGGTGCGGGTCGGTGCCTTCAATCGGGCAGGGCTAAGCTTGGCTGGTTCCCGCCAACAACAAGGGGTTCGACCATGCGCCATTCAGTGATCGCCATCACCCTGCTGCTCGCCAGCGCCGGTGCGTTCGCCAGGACCGAGTGCACCACTGCCGATCGCAGCACCTGGCAGGATGCCGACAAGTTCCAGGCCCAGCTCAAGGAGCAGGGGTACAAGATCAACAAGTTCCAGGTCACCAAGGGCAACTGCTACGAGATCTACGGTTTCGACAAGGACGGCCGCAAGGTCGAGATCTACCACGACCCGGTGACGGGCAAGGCGGTCAAGACCGAGTACCATAAGTGACCGCCAGCGTGCGGCTGTGGGACCCGTTGCTCAGGGTGTGCCACTGGTCGCTCGCGCTGGTGTTCTTCGGCGACTATTTCTTCAACGAGGCCGGTGACGACTGGCACCAGTGGCTGGGTTACTACGCCTGCGTGTGCCTGGTGATACGGCTGACGTGGGGCTTCGTCGGGCCGCGCAGTGCGCGCTGGGCGGACTTCTGGCCGACGCCTGCGCGGCTGCTGGGCCATGCCCGGGCGCTGTGGCGCGGTGAGCGTTATCACCGCCTGGGGCACACGCCGATCGGCGCGCTGGTGATGGTGCTGATGATGACCGGCATCGCCAGCCTGGGCCTGACCGGCTGGATGATGCTGGAGGTGGATGCGTTGTGGGGCGCCGAGTGGCTGGAAACCTTGCACAGCTGGCTGGCCGATGGCCTGCTGGCGCTGGTCTGCGTGCACCTGCTGGCGGCGCTGGTGGAGAGCGTGCGACTGCGCGAGAACCTGCCGTGGTCGATGGTGACGGGGCGGCGCAGGTCTACCGAGGACCCGTGAAAGTGGGGCCGCTTTGCGGCCCTTTCCGGCCGGTCCGACGCCTCGGCAAGGCCGCTCCTACAGGAGATAGCGTTTTCTCTGTAGGAGCGGCCTTGTGCCGCGAAAGGGCTGCGCAGCAGCCCCGGCAATCGTGCCTACACCGCCGGGCACTGGTTGGTCACGCAGTGAATCCCGCCCCCACCCGCCGCAATCGCATCGATATCCAACTGCACCACCTTGCGCCCCGGATACAGCTTCACCAGCAACGCCCGCGCCTTCTCGTCGGCACTGCGGTCACCGAACTGCGGCGCGATCACCGCGCCATTGATGACGAAGTAGTTGATATACCCCGCCGCGAAGTCCGGATTGTCCTCGCTGAACTTGCTGCGCCGAGGCTTGAGCGGTGGCGACATCGTGTGCACCTGCAACTTGCGGCCATCGGCATCGGTGGCGTTGCGCAGGATTTCCAGGTGCTCAAGGGTCACTTCGTGATCGTACGAGTCCGGATCGTTGTCCAGGTTCGCCACCACCACGCCGGGCGCCGCGAAGCGCGCGTAGAAGTCCACATGTGCATCGGTGATGTCCTTGCCCTTGATGCCCGGCAGCCAGATGATCTTGCGCAGCCCCAGCCGCTCCTTCAGCTCCGCCTCGACCTGAGCCTTGCTCCAACCCGGGTTGCGGTTGCTGTTGATCCAGCTGCTCTCGGTCATGATCCCGGTGCCGTGGCCGTCCACCTCGATACCGCCGCCTTCGCCCACCAGTTCGCTCTGCTGGTACTGGGCGCCGGCCAGCCTGGCGACGCGAGCCGCGAGCTTGGCGTCGTAGCGGTGCTGCTGCTTGCCGCCCCAGCCGTTGAAGTTGAAGTCCACCGCGCCCAGCGCGCCATCGTCGTCGACCACGAAGTTGGCGCCGATGTCGCGCATCCAGATATCGTCCAGCTCGGTCTCGACATAGGTGATGTTGTGGCTGCCGCATTCCTCCTCGGCGATGTCGCGCTCGCTGGCGCGGCAGAACACCGTCACCGGCTGGAACGCGGCGATGGCACGGGCGATGCGCCCGAGCGCGGCCTGGACGTCTTCGGTGAAGTCTTCCCAGATGGCGTCCTGGGCGCCGAAGGCGATGTAGGCGCGCTGGTGCGGTTCACCCTCGTCGGGCATGAACCAGCGACCGGCCTCGCTGGCGCGGGCGCTGTTGCTGCCGAACGGCAGGCCAAAGCTGGCGGCGGCGCCGAGGCCGGCGACGACGCTCATTTGCTGGAGGAAGGTACGGCGAGTGGGCATGGGGTCAGTCCTGTGCAGTCTTGAAACGGGTCCAGACGCGCATGCGCGCACGCATGTCGGCCTGGGGGATGTCCTTGCCCGGGATCAGCCGGGTGTAGGTGGCATCGGCGAGGTAGATGTCCGGGTTGTCACGCAGGCGCGCGTCCACCAATGGGCGGGCCTTGGCGCTGGCGGTGGGGTAGCCGGTGAAGTTGCTGATCGCGGCCATGTTCTCCGGGCGCATGACGAAGTTGATGAAACGATAGGCGTATTCCGGGTGCTTGGCGTCGGCGGGGATGGCCATGGTGTCCATCCACACCGTGGTGCCTTCGCGGGGCACGCGGTACTGGAAGTCGATGGCCTTGCCGGCGGCCTCGGCGGTGCGCTGGGCCTGGATCACGTCGCCGCTGTAGCCCAGCGACAGGCAGGTGTTGCCGTTGACCAGCTCGGTGACCGGCTGTGACTGCAGCTTGCGCACATAGGGGCGAATGCCCTTGAGCAGTTCGCTGGCGGCGGCCAGGTCTTCGCGTTTGGCGCTGCGTGGTTCGCGACCGAGGTAGTGGAGCACCACGGCCAGCACTTCGTCGGGCGAGTCGATCATCGAGATGCCGCAGTCGGCGAACTTGGCCGCCAGCTCCGGTTTGAACAGCAGGTCGAGGCTGTCCAGCGGGGCGTCGGGCATGCGCTCGCGGATCTTCGCCGCGTCCATGGTCAGGCCGATGGTGCCCCAGGTGTAGGGCACGGTGGCCTGGCTGGCCTTGGGATAGCGCTCGTGCAGCTGGCGCAGACCGGGCTCGATGTCATCCAGCGCGGTCAGTTGCTGGCGGTCCAGCGGCCGCAGGCTGCCGGCGCGCATCAGCCGTTCGGCCACGGTGTCGCCGGGGAACACCAGGTCATAGCCGCTGCGCCCGGACATCAGCTTGGCCTCGAGCACTTCGCTGCCGTCCATGACGTCGTAGATCACCGGGATGCCGGTTTCGGCGGTGAAGCGCTTGAGGGTGTCCTCGGCAAAATAGTCGGCCCAGTTGTACAGACGCAGGGCTTCCTGCTCGGCCTGGGCAGCGCCGGCGCAGGCCACCAGGGCGGCGATGGCGAGCAGTTTCGATGGACGGCTTGGCATGGTTCAGGCCCTCGCGGTTTGTGGGGTACGGCCGTCGAGGGTCATCAGCGGCGCATACATGCTGGGGCGACGGTCACGGTAGATGCCCCAGGTCAGGCGGTCCTCGCGCATGCCTTCCAGGTCCAGGTCGTGCAGCCACACGCCGCTGCTGTCGCGGTCGGCTTCTTGCAGCATGGCGCCTTTGTGGTCGCAGATGAATGACGAGCCGTAGAAGTGCATCGACAGGTTGTCGTCACTACGGGCGACCTCGTGGCCGACCCGGTTGGCGGCCACCACCGGCAGCAGGTTGGCGGCGGCGTGGCCACGCATGGCCATCTGCCAATGGTCGCGCGAATCCAACTCGGCGGCGCCCGGCTCCGAGCCGATGGCGGTGGGGAACAGCAGCACCTCGGCGCCCATCAGCGCCAGGCAGCGGGCGGTCTCGGGGAACCACTGGTCCCAGCAGATGCCGATGCCCAGGCGGCCGAAGGCGGTGTCCCAGACCTTGAAGCCGGTGTCGCCGGGGCTGAAGTACTCCTTCTCCTGATAGCCGATGGCGTTGGGGATGTGAGTCTTGCGGTAGATGCCCAGCAGGCGGCCGTCGGCGTCGGCCACGGTCAGCGAGTTGAAGAAGGCATTGCCGGCGCGCTCATACCAGCTCAGCGGCAGCACCACGCCCAGCTCCTTGGCCAGGGCGGCGAAGCGCTTGAGCAACGGGCTGTCGTGGTAGTCCTGGGCCAGGGCCTGGTGGCTGTGGCACTGCTCGATGCAGAAGTACGGGGTGGCGAACAGTTCCTGCAGCAGGATCACCTGGGCGCCCTGGGCGGCGGCCTCTCGCACCAGCTGCTCGGCACGGTCGAGGTTGGCGGCCAGGTCCCAGCTGCAGGCCATCTGCGTGGTGGCGATGCGCAAGGTGCTCATGGCCGCGCCCCCTGCCACGCTGGCTGCTGCTGGGTGATGCAGTGGATGCCGCCGCCACCGTGGGCGATGTGGTCGATGCGCACCGGCACGACCTCGCGGCCGGGGAAGGCCAGGGCCAGCTGCTGCGCGGCGGCCTGGTCGGCGTCGATGCCGTAGGCCGGCATGATCACCGCGCCGTTGGCCAGGTAGAAGTTGGTGTAGGAGGCGCAGAACACCTCGGCTTCGGTGTCCACGGCCGCCGTGGCCTCGTACAGGTCGAGCAGCTCGAACGAGCGGCCCTGGGCATCAGTAGCCAGTTCCAGGGCGCGGCGGTTCTCGCGGGCCACTTCGGCGTACACCGAACCCTGGTCGTGGGTGGCGTCCACCAGCAGCACGCCGGGGCGGGCGAAGGCGCACACGCCATCGACATGGCCGTCGGTCATGTCGCCGGTGACGTACTGCGGGTCGCCCGGCAGCCAGATGGTCTTGCGGATGCCCAGCAGGCGGGCGAAGCAGTCCTCGAAGTCGGCCTTGCTCAGGCCCGGGTTGCGGTTGGGATTGAGCAGCACCGACTCGGTGGTGATCAGCGTGCCTTCGCCGTCGACGTGGATGGCGCCGCCTTCGTTGCACAGCGGGGTGCTCAGGCCTTCGAGGCCGAGGTGGTCGAGGATGCGCCGGGCCAGGCTGCGGTCCTTGCCATGCTCGGACTTGTCGCCCCAGGCGTTGAAGCGCCAGCTCAGGCCGGCCACGCCCTGTTGCGGGTGGACGAGGAAGGTCGGGCCGCTGTCGCGGCACCAGCTGTCATCCACGGCCAGTTCGACCAGCTCGATGCCGGGGCCGCACAGTTCGCGGGCAATGGCCATGGCCGAAGGATCGACCACCATCTTCACCGGCTCGAAGCGGGCGATGGCGGCGGCCACGCGGGCATAGTCGCGCTGCACGTCGGCCAGGGTCACGCCCCAGCCCGACTCCCACAGCGGCTTGTTGTGTGGCCAGATCATCCAGGTGGCGGCGTGGCGGGCCCATTCGGCAGGCATGCGCCAGCCGCTGTCGCGGGACAGGGTCATAGTGAACTCCGATCTATTAGGGATTGTTATCAACGAAGCCCGCCGTCGCGGGTGTTGCTGCCCATGTTATGGCTGGGAAAGTGGCGCGACAAACGATAGATTTAGCGTATTTCTGATTAGTCAGGCTTATCAGCATGCTCAAGCATTGGCCCCCGCTCAACGCCCTGCGTGGTTTCGAAGCCGCCGCCCGCCTGGGCAGCTTCCATAAGGCCGCCGAGGCCCTGAACCTCACCCAGTCGGCGATCAGCCAGCAGATCCGCAGCCTGGAAAGCTACCTGGAACAGCCCTTGTTTCATCGCAGCGGGCGCAGTGTCAGCCTGACCGATGCCGGGCATGACCTGCTCAGCACCACCCAGGCCTTGCTGCAGCAGCTGGCGGTGGGGATTCGTCGTCTCGACCAATACCGCAAGCCCAACCAGCTGGTGGTCAATACCACCCCGGCCTTCGCCCGGCATTGGCTGTTACCGCGCCTGGCGGATTTCCACCGGTGTCACCCGGACGTGGACCTGTGGCTGTTCACCAGCTTCGAGGTGCCGGACATGGCCAGCGAGACCATCGACCTGGCGATTCGCGACGATATCGGCCCGCAGGCTGAATGCAGCTTCACTGTGCTACACCAGGACACGCTGTATCCGGCTTGTCACCCGACATTATCCGAGACCGGGCGCACGACCTTGCACGGCGAGCGCGAGATGGACTGGAGCCACTGGCAGCTGGAGGGCGGCGAGGAGGTAGGGCAGCAGGGCAAGGGGCTGAATTTCTCCGACCCGGGGCTGCTGCTGGAGGCGGCGGGCGAGGGGCTGGGGATTGCCCTGGTCAGTCAGCTGCTGGCGCAGCGGATGGTCGACGAGGGACGTTTGCGGCCCTTGTCGGCACAGCGTGTACGCGGGCCGGTGTGGAGCTGCCTGGTGCATTGGGAAAGCCAGGAGGATCCGTTGGCGCGGCAGTTCCTGGCATGGTTGCGCGAAGCCTTGCAGCCAGCACCGTCCCTGTAGGAGCGGCCTTGCGCCGCGAAAGGGCCGCGCAGCAGCCCCAGATTTCGGAAGATCGCTGAAATTGCCGGGGCCGCTTCGCGGCCCTTTCGCGGCACAAGGCCGCTCCTACAAAATGTTCGAGGATTTTGAATCACCCCGTAATATGTGTCGGATATCCCGCGAGGGTAGTCTCACCCTCTAGATCAAACGGCAGCGCCCCGAATCCGGGTGCTGCCCCAGCCTAAACCTGACGAGGTACAGACATTGGCCATCATTCATCCCAAGGTTCGCGGTTTCATCTGCACCACGACTCACCCCAAGGGCTGCGAGCTCAACGTCCGTGACCAGATCGAAGCCACCCGCAAGCTGGGCGTGCGCGAGGATGGTCCGAAGAAAGTCCTGGTGATCGGCGCCTCCAGCGGCTACGGCCTGGCCGCGCGCATCACCGCGGCGTTCGGCTTCAAGGCCGATACCCTGGGCGTGTTCTTCGAAAAGCCGGGCACCGAGACCAAGCCCGGTACCGCCGGCTGGTACAACGCCGCCGCATTCGACAAGTTCGCCAAGGCCGAAGGCCTGTACAGCAAGTCGATCAACGGTGACGCCTTCTCCGACGAAGCCCGTGCCAAGGTCATCGAGCTGATCAAGACCGAAATGGGCGGCCAGGTCGATCTGGTGATCTACTCCCTGGCCTCGCCGGTGCGCAAGCTGCCGCAGACCGGTGAAGTGATCCGCTCGGCGCTCAAGCCGATCGGCCAGCCGTACAAGTCGACCGCCATCGACACCAACAAGGACACCATCATCGAGGCCAGCATCGAGCCGGCCACCGAGCAGGAAATCGCCGACACCGTCACCGTGATGGGCGGCCAGGACTGGGAACTGTGGATCGACGCGCTGAACGCCGCTGGCGTGCTGGCACCGCAGGCCCGCACCGTGGCCTTCAGCTACATCGGCTCCGACATCACCTGGCCGATCTACTGGGACGGCGCGCTGGGCAAGGCCAAGCAGGACCTGGACGAAACCGCCCAGCGCCTGGGCAAGAAAGTCGGTGGCAGTGCCAACGTTGCGGTGCTGAAGTCGGTGGTTACCCAGGCCAGCTCGGCGATCCCGGTGATGCCGCTGTACCTGTCGATGGTCTTCAAGATCATGCAGGAGAAGGGTATTCACGAAGGTACCCAGCACCAGCTGGACCGCATGTTCCGTGACCGCATGTACCGTGCGGACGGAGCGCCGGCTGCCCTGGACGACGAAGGCCGCCTGCGTCTGGACGACTGGGAACTGCGTGATGACGTGCAGGAGGCCTGCCGTACGATGTGGCCAAAAGTCACCACCGAGAACCTGTTCGAGCTGACCGACTACGCCGGCTACAAGAAGCAGTTCCTCAACCTGTTCGGTTTCGAGCGCGCTGACGTCAACTACGACGAAGACGTGGCCACCGACGTACGGTTCGACTGCATCGAGCTGTAAGCAAGTCCTTGACCGCGCAGCCGTTGATGACGGCTGCGCGGTTCCCGCCGACGACTTGTTAATATTCTGAAACAAATCACCCAATGGCCCTTTGCCATGGGCACCCCGCGCCTGATCTATACCCCAGCTATTGGCCTGGCAATTCCGCCGGGGCCGAGGAGGGAGCAATGGGCGCACTGCAAAAACTACAAGAACGCATTCGCCAGAAGGGCCTCAAGCGCACCTTCAAGACCTTGTTCGAACGTTACGTGTTCTTCCACTGGGAGCTGCTGTGGATGGAGCGCGACCTGGTCAGCCCGGTGCCGCCCTACAGCCTCAAGGCTCACACGCCGGTTACCCTGGCACAGATCACCACCGCCAACGCCGACGCCTTCGCCGCGTATTTCGGCGACCGCGTCGAGACCATGCGCGAGCTGGCCGCCGAGGGGCACACCGGACACATGTACCTGGACGAGCAGGGCGATGCCGTGGCCTTCATCTGGGCCAGCGTGGTCGACTATCACGACAAGCACTACTACGGTTGCACCTTCCCGGTGAAACCGGGCGAGTTCTTCGAATTCGGCGGCGAAATGACCCGGCCCTACTTCGGCAGCGAGCTGTCGGTGACGGCCCAGGTCGAGCTGTGGAACGCCATGCGTGCCAAGGGCTGCCATAAGGTGGTGGATGTGGTGGAGACCCACAACGTGCCGGCCATGAAGCTGCACCTGCGCATGGGCTATCACGAGCAGGGGCGGGTGATGCATGTGTACGGCCTGTTCGGCTTCTGGAAGCTGTTCCGCGAAACCCGCTACGACGGCTCGCGCCTGGCGGTGCTGCGCAAGCCGGGTGTGGCGCGAGCCCTGCCGACTGCCTGAAAGCACAGGACCTGTAGGAGCGGCTTCAGCCGCGATGAAACCAACGAGGTATATGGCACCAGCTTCGCTGGTGATCGCGGCTGAAGCCGCTCCTACAAGGAACTCGCGCTGTTCGGGAATTTTTTGCTAGCGTGGGCGCACGACAACAGCCCGTCCGCCAGCATGGCGCGACGCCGCAGGGAGCGCGCCATGAGCAGCCTCACCCAACCCGCCTGTGCCTTTCGTCATGTCGCCGCCGACGGCTACAGCCTCGGCGGCTTCCGCTGGCGCCACGCCGAGCCCGATCCAGGGCGAGCACTGGTGATCATCAACGCCGCTACCTCGGTGCGCTGTCGTTACTACTCGCGATTCGCCGACTACCTGTTCGCCCAGGGCTTCGACGTGCTCGCCTATGACTACCGCGGCATCGGCGAATCGCGCCCGGCCACGCTGCGCGGCTTCCAGGCGTCCTGGAGCGACTGGGGGCGGCTGGACTTCGAGGCGATGCTGCAATTGGCCGTCGCCGAGCATCCCGGCCAGCCGGTGCATGTGGTCGGCCACAGTTTCGGCGGCTGGGCGCTGGGGCTGGCGCCTTCGGCGGCGCAGGTGCGCCATGCGGTGCTGGTGGGGGCGCAGTTCGCCTACTGGCGTGACTACGCGGCGGAGCAGCGTTGGCAGCTGTTCGGCAAATGGCATGTGCTGATGCCGCTGTTGACCCGGGTGTTCGGCTACTTTCCCGGCAAGCGCCTGGGCTGGCTGGAGGATACCCCGGCTGGTGTGGTGCACGACTGGAGCACCCGCACGCCGCGCTACGAGCACCGGCCCAGTGGGCGCCTGCTCGAGGCGGCGCCGTTCGAACAGGTGCGGGCGGCGACCCTGGCCGTCAGCTTGACCGATGATCCGTTCGGCACGGTGGCGGCTACTGAGCGGTTGTTGGGGTATCTGCGGCAGGCCGAGCGTCGGCACCTGCGGGTGGCGCCTGTGGATATCTCGGTGGAGGAGATCGGGCATTTCGCGTTCTTTCACGATCGGTTTCGTGAAAGTTTGTGGCCAATAGCGCTGGGATGGCTGCGAGAAGGGCAGTTGCAGGGCCAGGTGCCGGGTCGCGTTATCGGTTGAGGGCCCATCGCGGGGCAAGTCGCATCGGCGCACCGCCGCTCCCACCAGCAGTGGGAGCGGGCTTGCCCCGCGATGGGCGAGACGCGAAGTCAGGCCACGCGCGTGAGCGGCTGGGCGGTGAACTTCACGCCGGCCAGCCCATGCTTGATCAGCGCACGGATATTGCCATGGTCGCTGCCCTCGGGGGTGGCCACCACGCTGCGGTAGTGCTCGCCGAAGGCCAACAGTGCTTCCTGGTCGCTCAGCCCTTCCAGCAGCGCCAGGCCCAGGGTCTTGCACGAGCCTTCGTTCTGCCCGGCGGCATTGTGCACGTCGCCGTTGTCGAAGGCCTGGGGCTGGTAGCTGTAGTTCGCGGCGATGAACGCCAGGGTGTCGGCGAAAACGTGTTCGCCGCTGGCGAGGCTGCTGCGCAGGGTGTTCAGGTCAGTCACGGGGTTTTCCTTGTTCGAACGCCGCCTGTTGCTCGGCGCTGGCTTCTTTCTGGTGTTGGGCTTTCCACTCGGCGTAGGGCATGCCGTACACCTGCTCGCGGGCAGCGTCCAGGCTCAGCTCGATCTGGCGATCGTCGGCGGCGGCCTTGAGCCATTTCGACAGGCAGTTGCGGCAGAAGCCGGAGAGGTTCATCAGGTCGATGTTCTGCACGTCGGTGCGTTTCTGCAGATGGTCGACCAGGCGCCGGAACGCGGCGGCTTCGAGTTCGAGCTGTTGTTGCGGGGTCATGGGCGGTCTCTTCAGGTCATGCGGTTCTTCAGATGGCGGCCACCGTTGATGACCACCTGGCTGCCGGTGCTGTACTGGCTTTCGAGCAGGAACAGCACGGCGTCGATCAGCGGGCGGGCGCCGGGTTCGAATTCGAGCAGGGCCTTTTTCAGGGTCTGCTGGCGGTACTGCTCGTCGCCGCCTTCCTTGAGGATCAACAGGCCCGGCAGGATACCGTTGACCCGCACCTTGGGCGCGTACTTTTCGGCGAACGACAGCACCATGTTCTGCAGCGCGGCCTTGGTCGCGGCGTAGCCGATGTGGCTCTTGCTGCCGCGCGAGGAGGTCTCGTCGCAGATGTGGATGATATCGGCCTTGTCCACCTTGTTCAGCCATTCGCCGAGGGCCAGGTTGAGGTGGTAGGGCGCCTCGACGTGCAGGCGGAACATGGTGTCGAGGTTGTCCAGGCCGTCGTCGAGCCACAGCGAGGCGTTGTGGATGATCCCGCGCAGGCCGTCGTAGTGGCCGTGCAGGTGGTCGATCAGGGCCTGACGGTCTTCACTGCGGGTCAGGTCGGCCTGGAACTGCCGGATGTTCGGGTGGGCCGCCTGGGCATGCAGGCTGCGGCTGGCGCTGACCACCGTATGGCCGGCCTGGGCCAGCTCCAGGGCCAGGGCCAGCCCGACGCGCTGGCTGGCGCCGGTGATGAGGATTGGGCTGTTCATGTGCGGGCGGTCTGTTCGTCTGTCCGTGCGTGATGCCCCAGCATACCCGAACTGCGCGGCCTTGCGAGCCCGTGCCTCAGCGGCTGCGCAGCCCCTGGGGGCGGTCGCTCGGGGCCTGCGGCGCGGCGTTCAGCCAGCCGGCCAGCAAACGGGTGGACAGCGGGATGAACAGGTACACCATCAAGGGGGTCAGGGCCAGGGTGCTGAGCAGCACGCGGGGCAGTAGTTCCAGCGCTGCCAGCCAGTGGCCGAACAGCAAGTTGAACAGCAGCGAGACCGGGAAGAACGCCAGCCAGATGGCCGTGGCCTGTTTCCAGCGTGGCGGTTTTTGCACCGTATTGGTGCCGAACCAGTCGTCGATGCCGCTCACGCGCCTCTCTTTGGGGCGTTCGAACAGGCCGTCGCCGCGCTCCAGCCAGGTCCGGCGCGAGGCAGAATGCTCCCAGGCGTGCAGGGTCTGCTCGTCGGTGAAGCGGAAGATGATCTGGAATTCATCGCCCTCGGCCGGCGGCGCGAGGATGCCCGAGCCCAGGTAACCGGGGAAGTCGGTGGCCAGCTGCTCGCCTTCGTGCAGCCAGGCCAGCAGGTCCTGGTAGCGGCCACAGGCGGCGCGGCGCGACACCATCAAGGTGACGGGTGGGGTAGACATCGTGTATCTCCTGGCGACGGGGCTGGCGGGTAGCCGGCCCCTTGGCATGCGGCCCGGGGTGGTGGGCGGCGCAGGCGTGCTTGCAAGAATCGGGCGCAGATTATGCGCGAACACGCATGACCGGTCAGTTTCAGCGGCTGGACGGTCGTCAGAAGGCGGCAGGGGCCTGGGCGTGCAGCTCGGGGTGAGCCTGGCGGTGGGCCTGCAGGATGTACTCGCGCAGGCGTTCGATTTCTTCGGCCGGGCTATGTGACAGGTCATAGGCGGCCAGGCGCGGGCCGATGCGTCGGCGCAGCACGCCGTGCAGGCCGATCGGCGGGATATCCGCGGCGGCGAAGCGCAGCTTGAAGCGGGACGGCGCCTCGCGCTGGCCACGGACTTCCAGCAGCACGCCCTTGAACGAGATGTCCCGCACCCACAGGTCGCTGGCCTGGCCATGGTCGTCGAGCAGGGCGCTCGGCCGCTCCAGCGACAAGCGCCAGGGCCGCAGCATGGGGCCGTCCTCGTAGATGTCCGGCGAGCCCAGTTGCAGGTGCAGGGCGTGGAATTCATCCTCGACCAGTTGCAGAGGGAAGCTCAACTGCTGGTTGTTGAAGCTGGCCTGCAGGGTCACCTGCTCGTTGGCCACCAGGCGGGTGAGCAGGTCCTTCAGACGACGGTCGCCATTGACCAGCAGGCTCGACATGGGGTCGGCCAGGTTCAGCTGGGGCGAATGCTGCATGTCCTGGATGAAATCCAGTTCGTCCTGGGAGAGTAGGGCGTCTGCTTGCATGGTCGAACTCGAAGGGGCGATCGGTAAGGGCGATTTCTTCACGGTGGTGGACAGTGGGCAATACGCTTCGTTCCGGTCATTCGTCGGATAATCCTGAAGTGTGTGACTTTAGGCATAGGCGGCCTTTTGCCACTGTCGAGTGTTAGTATCCTACGTTTTCACTCAGTTTCGGAATCCTCACCCGATGAAAGTCGCCATTATTTCCGGTTCGGTATACGGCACCGCCGAAGAAGTCGCCCGTCACGCCGAGTCGCTGCTCAAGGCCGCCGGCCTTGAAGCCTGGCACGCCGCCCGCGCCACCCTGCAGGACATCGAGGGCTTCGCCCCGGATGCGCTGCTGGCGGTGACCTCGACCACTGGCATGGGTGAGCTGCCCGACAGCCTGATGCCGCTGTACAGCACCATTCGTGACGTGCTGCCGGCGACCTGGCGTGGTTTGCCGGGGGCGGTGATCGGCCTGGGCGACTCGAGCTATGGTGATACTTACTGCGGCGGCGGCGAGCAGATGCGCGAGCTGTTTGCCGAGCTGGGGGTGAACGAGGTGCTGCCGATGCTGCGGCTCGATGCCAGCGAGACGGTGACGCCGGAGACCGATGCCGAGCCGTGGTTGGCGGAGTTTGTGGCTCTACTCAAAGGTTAAACGACCCTTGTAGGAGCGGCCTTGCCGAGGCGTCGGACCGGCCGGAAAGGGGCGCGAAGCGGCCCCTGGTTCTGAGCGTCTGCACATAAATTGCTGGGGCCGCTTCGCGGCCCTTTCGCGGCACAAGGCCGCTCCTACACGTTCGTGTCATTCGTTCTGTTCGCGCAACAACGCCAGCCACGCCTGCGCCGCCCGCGACAGGTAAGCCCCGCGCCGCCAGATGAAGGCGATGTCCCAGCGCAGGTAATCCGGCGCCCGCAATGGCAAACGCACCACCCCGGGCCGCTCCAGCGCCCGCGCGACGATCGCCGGCAGCAACACCACGCCTTGCCCGGCCGCCACCAGCGCGGCAAGAAAGTCCGCCTGGCCGCTGCGTCCGCCTTCCCTGGGCGTGAAACCCTCCTGCTGGCAGGCACTGAGCAACCGATCATTCAACACGAAGCTGCGCTGGTACAGCAGGAACGGCGTGTCGGCCAGTTGCGCCAGGGCGACGTCGGCTTGCCCGGCCAGCGGGTGGCCGGCGGGCAGCAGTGCCTCCAGCGGCTCATTGCAAAAGGGTTGGTAATCGAACGCCGGATCGCTCGGCGTCAGGCTGCCGCCCAGTTCCAGCTCGCCGCTTCTCACCGCCTGCTCGACCATGCGGCTGCCGCCTTCGAGCAGTTGGATCGAGATGTTCGGATGCCGCCGCCGGTACTCGGCGAACAACCCGGCGAACAACGCGTCGCTGCCCAGCAGCGGCAGGCCCAGGCGCAGCTCGCCGCGGGCCATCTGGCTGAGGTCGTCCAGTTCGCTCTGCAGCTCCTGGCGCTGGCGCAACAGCGCCTCGCCCCGCTCCAGGACGATGCGCCCGGCGGCGGTCAGCAGCAATTGCGAACCCTGACGTTCCAGCAGGGGCTGGCCGATAGCCTGTTCCAGCTGGGCGACCTGCTTGCTCACCGCCGACTGGCTGATGTGCAGGGTGGTCGCCGCCTGGGTGAAGCCGCCCTTGTGAACGACCTCGATAAAACTGCGCAGCTGTTTGAATTCCATGATCGCTCGATTCCATTCTGGAATGGCTGTCAGTCTAACAATTCGCTTCTGGCCTAGGTGCGCGACTTCTACAATGGGCACGTTGTCGAGGAACCCCGCCATGAATCCTGAATTGCTGAAGAAAACCCTGCGCCTGCTCGCCGAGCTGACGGTGTTGCTGGGCCTGTTCCTGATCGGTGGCCAGCTGGCCGCCTGGCTGGCCTGGCCGATCCCCGCCGGGGTGATGGGCCTGGCGCTGCTGCTGGTGCTGTTCGCGACCGGCGTGCTCAAGCCGGCCACCCTGCAACTGGGCGCCGGCTGGCTGATGGCCGAGATGTTGCTGTTCTTCATCCCGGCGCTGATGAGCCTGCTGGACTACGGCAGCCTGCTGCGCAGCGAAGGCTGGCGCATCTTGCTGGTGATCGCCCTGAGCACGCTGCTGGTTATGGTCGTTACCGCGCTGACCGTGGAACTGGTGTGCCGCTGGAGGTTGCGCCATGAGCCTTGAACCCATGCCGCTGTTCTGGCTGGCGCTGACCCTGGGCGCCTACCTGGGCAGCCGCTGGCTGTACCGGCGCAGCGGGCGCTACCTGCTGTCGCCGCTGATCCTGGTGCCGGCGCTGCTGCTGGCGGTGGCCGTGCCGCTGCACACCGCCTACGCCGAATATGCCCGCAACACCCACTGGCTGATGGGCGTGCTGGGCCCGGTCACCGTCGCCTTCGCGGTGCCGATCTGGCAGCAGCGGGCACTGCTGGCGCGCCACTGGCCGGCGCTGCTGGTGGGCATGCTGGCCGGCAGCGTGGCCTCGATCGGCAGTTCCTGGGCGCTGGCGCACCTGCTGGCGCTGGACGATGCGGTCAGCCTGTCGCTGCTGCCGCGCTCGATCACCACGCCGTTCGCCATGCCGGTGGCCCAGGACCTGGGCGGCGTGCCGGAGCTGACGGCGGTGTTCGTGATGTTCACCGGCGTGCTCGGGGCGATGTTCGGCGGCATCCTGCTGCGCTGGCTGCCACTGCGCACGCCGTTGGCGCGGGGCGCGCTGTTCGGCGTCGGCGCCCATGGCGCGGGCGTCAGCCGGGCCCAGGAGGTCGGCCGCGAGGAGGGCTCGGTGGCCGGCCTGGTCATGGTCCTGACCGGGCTGCTCAACCTGCTCGCGGCGCCGCTTTTGATGAAGCTGATCTGACCGTTCGTGCCACTGACTCGCACGGTCATCAGGCTGGCTGCCAAGGCGACTTATCACCTTCGTATAGGCTTCTAGACTGAGCCTCGACATAGAGAGCACATGTATGTGCCGAGGTGACATGCAATGAACGCAGCCTTGCCCTCTTCCGACACTTATCCACCGGGACGACCGTGATGCCACTGGCCGAGATTCCATTGTGCGTCTGGCGCACCCGGAGCCAGGGTTTCACCTTCCGGGGCCAGAGCATCCGCTACTGGACGGCAGGGCAAGGAGAGCCCCTGCTATTGCTTCACGGTTTCCCCACGGCCAGCTGGGATTGGCACTACCTGTGGGCACCCCTGACCCAGCGTTTTCGCGTGGTGGCCTGCGACATGCTCGGCTTCGGCGACTCGGCCAAGCCCGCGGACCACGACTACAGCCTGCTCGAGCAGGCCGACCTGCAGCAGGCGTTGCTGGCGCACCTGCACATCGACCAGCCGGTGCACCTGCTGGCCCATGACTACGGCGGCAGTGTCGCCCAGGAGCTGCTGGCCAGGCACCATGAACAGCGGCTGGAGGTGGCCAGTTGCGTGTTCCTCAACAGTGGGCTGTTCCCCGAGAGTTGCCGCGTGCTGCTGGTGCAAAAGCTGCTGCTCAGCCGCCTGGGCTGGCTGGTCGGGCGCTCGTTCGGGCGCGACGACCTGGTGCGCAACGTCACCCAGGTCTACGGCCCCTGCACCCACCCCAGCGAAAGCGCCCTGGACGACTACTGGAGCCTGATCGCCTCCAACCGCGGCCCACGCATCCTGCACCGGCTCATCAGCTTCCTGCCCGAGCGCAGGGCCCAGCGCGAACGCTGGGTCGCGGCGCTGCAACGCCCGGGCGTGCCGCTGCGCTTCATCAATGGCGCGGTGGATCCTTTGTCCGGCGCGCACATGGTCGAACGCTACCGCGAACTGGTGCCGGAGCCCGACACCGTGGTGCTGCAGGGCATCGGCCATTACCCGCACACCGAGGCGCCGGTGCAGGTGCTGCGCCACTACCTGGCCTTTCGTGAGCAACCGATGAGCTATGTGCCGCTGAAGGTCGCCTGGTCCTGACCGGGCGATCATCGCCGGGCGTTATCGGGCGGCATTCGCCACGGTGCGCTTGATTGCCCGGCCCCGGCGGCTGGCGGAGACTGCGTTGCATCCCTTCATTGCCAGGAGCCTTGAGCATGAGCGAACCAGTACGTCTGCAAGATCGAGTGGTGATCGTCACGGGGGCCGGTGGCGGCCTGGGCCGGGCCCATGCGCTGCTGTTCGCCGCGCGCGGCGCGCGGGTGGTGGTCAACGACCTGGGCGGGTCGACCCACGGCGAAGGCGCCAACGCAACGGCGGCCGACCGCGTGGTGGAGGAGATCCGCGCCGCGGGCGGTTCGGCGATCGCCAACCATGACTCGGTCACCGACGGTGCACGTATCGTTGAACAGGCCCTGGACACCTTTGGCCGCGTCGATGTGCTGGTCAACAACGCCGGCATCCTGCGCGACAAGACCTTCCACAAGATGGAGGACAGCGACTGGGAGCTGGTCTACCGCGTGCATGTCGAGGGCGCCTACAAGGTTACCCACGCCGCCTGGCCGCACCTGCGGGCGCAGAACTGGGGGCGGGTGATCTTCACCTCGTCCACCTCGGGCATCTACGGCAACTTCGGCCAGGCCAACTACGGCATGGCCAAGCTCGGCCTTTACGGGCTGACCCGCACCTTGGCCATCGAAGGCCGCAAGCACGGCATCCTGGTCAACGCCATCGCCCCGACCGGCGGCACGCGCATGACCGAGGGGCTGATCCCGCCGCAGGTGTTCGAGCGGCTGCAACCCGAGCTGATCAGCCCGCTGGTGGTGTACCTGGGCAGCGATCAGTGCCAGGACAGCGGCGAGCTGTTCGAGGTGGGCGGCGGCTGGGTCGGCAAGGTGCGCTGGGAGCGCAGCCAGGGCGTAGGGTTCGACCCGCGGGAAGGGTTCACGCCCGAGCAGGTGGCGGACAACTGGGCGCGGATTGGCGACTTTGAGGGTGCCGGGCATCCGCAGGACAGCCTGCAGGCGTTGCAGCAGATGATGGCGAACCTGCAAAAGCATCCGTTGGGTTGAGGCGCGCGTGTCACGGCATGGTCGGATTTGCGTGGGGGCTGGCATGCGTGCGAGCTGGCTTGCGAGCGGGGTATGCGTGGGAGCGGGCTTGCCCCGCGATGAGGCCGGTCCAGGCAACGGCGCCACATGGCACGGGCTTCGCCCGTGATCGCGGGGCAAGCCCGCTCCCACGCAGCCTCGCTCGCATACCCGCTCGTACGCAGCCCCCGCTCGCACGCAGCCCGTACCAAGCCCGCTCTCAACCAGCCCATTCCCACCAGATTTTGCCAAGCGATTCTTGCACAAATAAAAAAGGCCGCTGCAATCGCAGCGGCCAATCGAGACGTTAGATCAAGGAGCTTCAAAATCAACGTCGGTGAACCTGAGCGGGCGCGAAAGGCGGGGGGGAGAGCCCTTCGTGCCGGCCAGTGAGATCAGAATAAGCGCTTGAACCCGCGGGAAAAATAGCCGCTTATGACATTCACCTTTACGTTTCGGGTAAAAGTGCAAGGCGGACTATAGCCAGCCTGTGCAGTGAAAATCCGTAATGCTTTGTAAGCCCTTTCACTGATCCGCGCCGTATCCCATCCGCCAACTGGTGGCCTGGGTGGCGGCGAGCAGGCGTCGGGCGGCCGGGCCGTGCTCGTCGGCATGGAAGATCGAGGTCGGCCCGACCACGGTCATCACCGCGGCGACCTGGCCCATGGCGTTGAACACCGGCGCGGACAGCGCATCCACCCCCGGCATCAGCAACCCGTGCACATGGTGCAGGCCGCGCTGGCGGATCTGCTCCAGCAGGGGCGCATAGTCGTCCGCCTTCTGGCCGAGCGTGGCCAGCTCCTGGTCGCGCAGCTCCACGGTCTCCCGTTCGGGCAGATGGGCAGCGAACACCAGCCCGGTGGACGAGCTCAGCAACGGCAGCACCGAGCCGATCTGGGTCACCACCGTCACCGCCCGCACCGCTGGCTCGATGCTCACCACGGTCGCGCCCTGGTTGCCCCACACGGCGATGAAGCAGCTTTCGTTGAGCTCGTCGCGCAGCTGCGACAGCGGCAGCGCCGCGACCTTCAGCACATCGATGCTGCCCAGGGCCGCCATGCCCACCCGCAACGCCTCGCGCCCGAGCCCGTAGTGGTTGGTGGCCGGGTCCTGCTCGGCGAAGCCGCTGGCGATCAGTGCCTGCAGGTAGCGGTGCACCTTGCTCGCAGGCATCTCGACATGCTCGGCCAGGCGTGACAGCGAGGTGGAGGGGGAGAGTTCGGCCAGGGCCTTGAGGATGTCGGTGCCGACTTCCGCCGAGCGGACCTTCTGTTTGCCGTTGTCGGCACTGCTGCTGGCTTTGGCCATGGGGGGCTTCTATGCAGATTTCATGGAGTGGCGCCTTTATAGCTTGACGCCTGCGCGCGGGCAAATTACGTTATTCGTAATCTGATTACGATAAAAACAATGCAGACGCGCTGCCGCCCTTGGTGCCGGTTTCAGGATCGGGCCCGCAGCCAGCTGCCCGCAACGGCTCCCAGCAGCCCGGAGGCACCGATGACCCGCGACACTTCCCCTGAACTCGAGTACCTGAGCGGCTTCGGCAACGAATTCGCCAGCGAAGCCTTGCCCGGCGCCCTGCCGGTCGGGCAGAACTCGCCGCAGAAGGCGCCCTATGGGCTGTACGCCGAGCTGCTGTCGGGCACTGCCTTCACCATGACCCGCAGCGAACTGCGCCGTACCTGGCTGTACCGCATTCGCCCGTCGGCGCTGCACCCTCGCTTCGAGCGCCTGGAGCGCCAGCCGCTGACCGGCGCGCTGGGCGCCATCAACCCCAATCGCCTGCGTTGGAGCCCCCAGCCGATCCCGTCCGAACCGACCGACTTCATTGACGGTTGGGTGCCCATGGTGGCCAACTCGGCATCGGAAAAGCCGGCTGGCGTGAGCATCTACATCTACCGCGCCAACCGTTCCATGGAGCGGGTGTTCTTCAATGCCGACGGCGAGCTGCTGCTGGTGCCCGAGCAAGGCCGCCTGCGCATCGCCACCGAGCTGGGCGTGCTCGTGGTCGAGCCGCTGGAGATCGCGGTGATCCCACGGGGCATGAAGTTCCGGGTCGAACTGCTCGATGCCCAGGCCCGTGGCTACATCGCCGAGAACCACGGTGCGCCGCTGCGCATTCCGGACCTCGGCCCGATCGGCAGCAACGGCCTGGCCAACCCGCGTGACTTCCTCACCCCGGTCGCCCATTACGAAGAAAGCACCGGCCCGGTGCAGCTGGTGCAGAAGTTCCTCGGCGAACACTGGGCCTGCGAGCTGCAGCATTCGCCGCTGGACGTGGTTGCCTGGCACGGCAGCAACGTGCCGTACAAGTACGACCTGCGCCGCTTCAACACCATCGGCACGGTCAGTTTCGACCACCCCGATCCGTCGATCTTCACCGTGCTGACCTCGCCCACCAGCGTGCATGGCATGGCCAACATGGACTTCGTGATCTTCCCGCCGCGCTGGATGGTGGCCGAGAACACCTTCCGTCCACCATGGTTCCACCGCAACCTGATGAACGAGTTCATGGGCCTGATCCACGGCGCCTACGACGCCAAGGCCGAAGGCTTCCTGCCCGGCGGCGCCTCGCTGCACGGGGTGATGAGTGCCCACGGCCCGGACGCCGAGACCTGCGACAAGGCCATCTCGGTGGACCTGGCGCCGCACAAGATCGACAACACCATGGCCTTCATGTTCGAGACCAGCCAGGTGCTGCGTCCGAGCCGCCAGGCCCTCGAAAGCCCGCAGTTGCAGGCCGACTACGATAGTTGCTGGGCCACCTTGCCGAGCACCTTCAACCCGAACCGGAGATAACCGATGAACCACAACGCCATTGCCCGCAGCTGGGTCGAGCACGCCAACGGGCACCGCGACTTCCCGCTGCAGAACCTGCCCCTGGGCATCTTCAGCCGTCCAGGGCAGGCGCCACGTTGCGGCGTGGCCATCGGCGACGCGATCCTCGACCTCGAGGCCGTGCTGGCCGCCGGCCTGTTCGACGGTGCGGCCAAGGCCGCCGTCGAAGCCACCGCCGGCGGCGCGCTGAACGCTTTCTTCGCCCTCGGCCGTGCGGCCCGTGTGGCCTTGCGCGAGCGCCTGCTGGTACTACTGGGCGAGGGCAGCGAGCACCAGGCTGCGCTGAAGGCCGCGCTGTACCCGGCCAGCGAATGCCAGCTGCACCTGCCGGCGAAGATCGGTGACTACACCGACTTCTATGTCGGCATCGAGCACGCCAAGAACGTTGGCAAGCTGTTCCGCCCGGACAACCCGCTGCTGCCCAACTACAAGCACGTGCCGATCGGCTACCACGGCCGCGCCTCGACCATCCGGGCCTCCGGCGCCGATGTGCGCCGTCCCAAGGGCCAGACCCTGCCGGCGGGCCAGACCGAGCCGAGCTTCGGCCCTTGCGCGCGCCTGGACTACGAGCTGGAACTGGGCATCTGGATCGGCCAAGGCAATGACATGGGCCAGCCAATCCCGGTGGGCGATGCCGCCGAGCACGTGGCCGGCTTCTGCCTGCTCAACGACTGGTCGGCGCGGGACATCCAGGCCTGGGAATACCAGCCGCTGGGCCCGTTCCTGTCCAAGAGCTTCATCACCACGGTGTCGCCATGGGTCGTCACCGCCGAGGCCCTGGAACCGTTCCGTTGCGCCCAGCCGGCCCGTCCGGAGGGTGACCCGCAGCCGCTGTCGTACCTGCTGGACAAGCGCGACCAGGCCGCCGGCGCCTTCGACATCGAGCTGGAAGTGCTGCTGCTGACCGAGCGCATGCGCGAGCAGAACCTGCCGGCTCATCGCCTGACCCTGAGCAGCACCCGCAGCATGTACTGGACCGTGGCGCAGATGGTCGCCCACCACAGCGTCAACGGCTGCCAGCTGCAACCGGGCGACCTGTTCGGCTCGGGCACCCTGTCGGGCGCCGCGCCGGGGTCGTTCGGCAGCCTGCTGGAGATCACCGAAGGCGGCAAGCACCCGGTGGAACTGGCCAGTGGCGAGGTGCGCAAGTTCCTCGAGGACGGCGACGAGATCATCCTGCGCGCCCGTTGCGTGCGCGAGGGGGTGGCCAGTATCGGCTTCGGCGAGTGCCGCGGCACCATCGTCGCGGCCAACTGAGGGGCAGGGCGATGGAACTGTTCACCTACTACCGCTCCACCTCGTCGTATCGGGTACGTATTGCCCTGGCGCTCAAGGGCCTGGATTACCAGGCCTTGCCTGTGAACCTGCTCAAGGGCGAGCAGCGCGGCGCGGACTATCTGGCGCTCAACCCCCAGGGCCGGGTGCCGGCCCTGCGCCTGGAGAGCGGCGAGCTGCTGGTGCAGTCGCCGGCGATCATCGAGTACCTGGAGGAAGCCTTCCCCGAAACGCCACTGCTGCCCCGTGGACCTGAAGCCCGGGCCAGGGTGCGCGGCGTGGCGGCGATCATCGGTTGCGATATCCACCCATTGCACAACGTCAGCGTGCTCAACCAGCTGCGTCAGCTGGGGCACGAAGAGGCCCAGGTCAACCAGTGGATCGGCCACTGGATCAGCCAGGGGCTGGCGGCGGTCGAGCAATTGATCGGCGATGAGGGCTTCTGCTTCGGGGCGACGCCGGGCCTGGCCGACGTCTACCTGATCCCGCAGCTGTACGCGGCCGAGCGCTTCAACATCGACCTTGGTGGTTACCCGCGCATTCGCCGGGTGGCCGCCCTGGCCGAGCAGCACTCGGCCTTCCTCCAGGCCCACCCGGCGAGGCAGCCCGACACGCCCGACTGACCACCAACTCATTTTGTTGGCAGGGGCACTGTGGGAGCGGGTCTACCCGCGAATGCAAGGGTGAGGCCACCGACGCTTTCGCGGGTAAACCCGCTCCCACAGGTACTGCTTCAGCCCGCAGGAGCTAGCTCCTGCAACGACCATCGCGATCCCGTGGCATAACAATAAAAGACAGGTACCTTGCGATGCATAACCAGATAGCCAGCTTTCGCGCGGCGCTCGACGCGCGCCCGGTGTCACCCTACCAATGGCGCCTGCTGCTGCTGTTGATCCTGCTGTTGGTCACCGATGGTTATGACGCCCAGGTGCTGGGCTATGTGATTCCAGCGCTGGCCCAGGACTGGGGGTTGGAAAAGGCCGCCTTCGGGCCGGTGTTCAGCGCCAACCTGCTGGGGCTGACGGTCGGTTCGCTGGCAGTGACGCCACTGGCCGACCGCTTCGGCGTGCGCCGGGTGCTGCTGTGCTGCGTGCTGTTGTACGCCAGCCTGACGGTGCTGATGGTGTTCGCCTCCTCCCTCGACAGCCTGATGCTGGCGCGCTTTCTCTGCGGCATCGGCATGGGCGGCGCCATGCCCAGCGCCATGGCGCTGATGGCCGACTACGCGCCGCCTCGACTGCGCACCCTGATGGTGACCCTGGCGGCCTGCGGCTTTTCCCTGGGCGGAGCGGCGGGTGGTTTCGTCGCTGCGGGCTTCATCGACCATTACGGCTGGCAGGCGGTGTTTCTCGCCGGTGGCGTGGCGCCGCTGCTGTTGTTCCCGTTCCTGGCCTTGTACCTGCCCGAGTCGCTGCCGCGCCTGCTGCGCGATGCGCCGCCGTATGCCCGGTTGCAAAGGATTGCCACCCGCCTGCTGCCGGGCTGGCAGGTGCCGGCGGCACAGGTCGCCAGCGATGAGCCAGCGGACAGCAAGCTCACCATGGTCGCGTTGTTCCGCGACGGTTTCGCCCGGCCGACCTTGCTGCTGTGGGGCACCTTCTACGTCAGCCTGATCCTGCTGTATTTCATGATCAGCTGGCTGCCGTCGCTGCTGCAGGAAAGCGGTCTGGCGCTGAACCAGGCCAACCTGGTCACTTCGCTGTTCCTGTTCGCCGGCACATTCGGCGCGGTGTGCCTGGCCTGGTGCGCCGACCGAATGAAGAACAAGGCCCACCTGTTGGCCGGCGTATTGCTGGGGGCGGCAGTTTTCAGCGTGCTGGTCGGCCTCAACCACGACGACCCGCGCTGGCTGGTGCCCAGCGTGTTCGCCGCAGGCTTCTGCATCATCGGTGGCCAGCTGACGCTCAATGCCTTCGTCAGCAACTTCTACCCGGCCCAGGTGCGCGCCACAGGCACCGGCTGGGCCCTGGGCGTCGGGCGCTTCGGCTCGATCCTTGGACCGCTTGTCGGTAGCTTGCTGCTGACCCTGCACATGCCGGTGGAGCAGATCTTCTTCTTCTGCGCCATCCCGGCATTGCTTGGGGCGCTGCTGGTCAGCCAGGTGCGGGCGCCACGGCCACGTGAAGTGGCGCCCAAGGCTGAAGCGCTAGTGGATTGAGCGCTTGCCGCTGGGCAACTGGCCGATGCGTTCGCTGAGTTTCAGGCGTTGCAGCGGGTCGTCGGTCAGCAGCAGGGCGTGTTCCAGGTCGAAGCGTTCGGCCTGGGGGCAGTCCAGATGCTGGTACAGCGTGGCGCGGGCCAGGTAGTCGTTGACCTGCACCGGACCCAGTTGCATGACCCGTTCGGCATCGACCAGCGCGGCCAGGTCGTTGTCGTTACTGCTGTGCAACTGGCGCAGGTTGCGCGACAGGCGCTGGAGCATCTGCATCGGCGAGGCGCTGCGCAGGTGTTCGGCGGTCAGCGGCATCTGCGGGCCGAACTGGCGGGCGAGCAGTTCGCGGCAGTCGTTGGGGTAGAGGCGACGACCGCCGCAGGGGTCGAGCAGGTGATCGGCGCCGGGCACGCGCAGCAGGAAGTGGCCGGGGAAATTGACGCCTTCCAAGGGAATCGACAGGCGGCGGGCCAGCTCCAGGGCGAGAATGGCCAACAGCAACGGCTGGCCGCGACGGCGTTGCAGCACCTTGTCCATCAAGGCCGCCTGCGGTCGCAGCGGGTGGTACTCGTCCTGCTGGTAACCCAGGGCGTTGAGCTGGCGCAGCAAGGGCTGGGCCAGCTCGTTGAGCGGCAGCATCGGCAGGCTGGTGCTGACGTCGCGTTGCAGTTCGTGTAGCCGGGCCAGGCCGGCCGCGGGCTCGACGCTGCGGTCATGCTCGGCGGCGATCCACAGGGTGGCCTCCAGCAGGGCGACCGGCTCGCGTTCCAGGCAGGCCAGGCAGGCTTGGCGTGGGTTCATGGGACCTCTCCATCACGCTTAACTTGTAGCCCTGGCGCGGCTTTTCGTCCAGTGGTCCGCCCGTGCGGTGTCCGGCCTCGACCTGTTTATACTGGTAGGAGCACCTCGTTGGGGAGCCCGTCCATGTTCGAGCTCATGCAAAGCACCCGCGCCCAGTCACTGCACCTGTTCATCGACCCGCCCACGGGCCTGAAGGCCGTGGTGGTGATCCACAGCGAACAGCTGGGACCGGCCATGGGCGGCTGCCGCTACCTGCCCTATGCCGACGACGAGAGCGCCATGACCGACGCCATCCGCCTGGCCCAGGGCATGAGCTACAAGGCGGCCCTGGCCGGGCTGCCGATGGGCGGTGGCAAGGCGGTGATCGTGCGCAACCCGCACGTGGAAAACCGCGCGGCGCTGTTCGAGGCGTTCGGCCGCTTTGTCGACACGCTCCAGGGACGCTTCATCACCGCAGTGGACAGCGGCACCTCGACCCTCGACATGGACTGCATCGCCCAGTCTACCCCCTACGTGACCAGCACCACCGCCTCGGGCGACCCGTCGCCCCATGCGGCCATGGGCGTGTTCGCCGGTATCCGCGCCACCTCCATGGCCCGGCTGGGCAGCGACAACCTGGAGGGCCTGCGGGTGGCGGTGCAGGGCCTGGGCAACGTGGGCTATGCCCTGGCCGAGCAACTGCACGCGGCAGGCGCCGAGTTGCTGGTCAGCGACCTGGACGCAGGCAAGGTGCGCCTGGCGGTGGAGCAGTTCAGTGCCCAACCGGTGGCCCATGAGGCCTTGATCAGCACCCCGTGCGACATCTTCGCCCCCTGTGGCGTGGGGCCGGTGCTCAACAGGCAGAGTGTGATGCAGTTGCGCTGCGCGGCGGTGGCGGGGTCGGCGAACAACCAGCTGACCACCTTGGAGGTGGCCGACCAGTTGGAGAATCGGGGGATCCTGTATGCACCTGACTACGTGATCAATGCGGGCGGGTTGATCTATGTGGCGTTGACCCATCGGGGGGAAGCCGCTGGCACCATAACCGCGCACCTGGCGCGAATTCCCACGCGGCTGACCGAGGTGTTCGCCCATGCCCAGGCGGAGAAACGCTCGCCGGCAAGGGTGGCGCAGACGTTGGCGGAGCGGTTGCTGTATGGCTGAGGCTCAGACTGGCCGCTTGTGGTGAAGATCGTTCCTCAATACCATCGAAAGGACCTCCGTCTTATTGCGCAGGGCGACTCCGAGCGGTCGTCATCTGTGATGTTTCCAGGTAGACATGAACCCATTACCCACCCTTATCCGCGAAACCTTCCCCGTCGGCCCTTTGCAGTGCAACTGCACCCTGATCGGCGACCCGCTGAGCAAGAAGGCCATCGTCGTCGATCCGGGCGGAGACGAGCAGAAGATCCTCGCCCGCCTGCAGCACCATGGCCTGACCCTGGTGAGCATCATCCACACCCATGCCCACTTCGACCATTTCCTCGCCTCGGGCAAGCTCAAGGAGCTGACCGGTGCCACGCTGCACCTGCACAAGGCCGACCAGCCGCTGTGGGAAAACCTGGAAATGCAGTGCCAGATGTTCGGCATGCCCTACACCCCGGTGCCGTCGCCGGATCGCTGGCTGAGCGATGACGAGGAGCTGGCCTGCGGCTGTGGCGTGGCCTTGCACACCCCAGGGCATACGCCGGGCTCGATGAGTTTCTGGTTCGCCGAGCACAAGCTGCTGATCGCTGGCGATACCCTGTTCCGCCGTGGCGTCGGGCGCACCGATTTGTGGGGTGGCGATCAGCGGGCTATCGTTCGTTCCATCAAGGAACGGCTGTACCGCCTGGATGAGGAAGCCATCGTGGTGACCGGTCATGGTCCGGACACCTGCCTCGGCGACGAGATGCGCGAGAATCCGTTCGTGCGCGCCTGAGGTTTCATGGAATTTTTCCGCCGCGCTGCAATCCAAGGCTGGCATAGATCCGTAGGCGATCCGCTGCACTTTTGAATTTCAGTAGGAGCTTGTCCATGTTCACCATGCGTCGTCTGATTATCGTCGCTACCGCCGCCGCCCTGATGTCCGGTTGTGCCAGCCCCAACCCGTATGACAACCAGGGCCAGGCGCAGGGCTCCACAGGGATGAGCAAGACCGCCAAGTACGGTGGCCTGGGCGCGCTGGCCGGCGCCATCGCCGGTGCCGCCATCGATCACAACAACCGCGGCAAGGGCGCGCTGATCGGCGCCGCCGCGGTGGGCGCCGCCGCCGCCGGCTACGGCTACTACGCCGACAAGCAGGAAGCCGAGCTGCGGGCCAAGATGGCCAACACCGGCGTCGAGGTGCAGCGCCAGGGCGACCAGATCAAGCTGATCATGCCGGGCAACATCACCTTCGCCACCGATTCGGCGAACATTTCCCCGAGCTTCTACTCGCCGCTGAACAACCTGGCCAACTCGTTCAAGCAGTTCAACCAGAACACCATCGAGGTGGTGGGCTTCACCGACAGCACCGGCAGCCGCCAGCACAACATGGACCTGTCGCAGCGCCGTGCCCAGGCGGTCAGCACCTACCTGACTTCCCAGGGCGTGGACTCGTCGCGGGTCAGCGTGCGTGGCATGGGGCCGGACCAGCCGATCGCCAGCAACGCCGACGCCAATGGCCGTGCGCAGAACCGCCGGGTCGAGGTCAACCTGAAGCCGATCCCGGGTCAGCAGTATGACCAGCAGGGGACTGTGCAGCAGTATCCGTAAGTTATAGTTCTGAACTGATGGGGCTGCTTCGCGGCCCTTCGCGGGTAAACCCGCTCCCACAGGGTTTGTGCATGACTTTGGCCTTGCGCGATACCTGTGGGAGCGGGTTTACCCGCGAAGGGGCGCGTAGCGGCCCCATCTGTTTTCAGCGCTCGGTACTGGCCTGGATCGCCGTCAACGCGATGGTATGCACGATATCGTCCACCTGCGCCCCACGGGGCAGGTCGTTGACCGGTTTGCGCAGCCCCTGCAGCATCGGCCCGAGGCTGACGCAGTCGGCGCTGCGCTGTACCGCCTTGTGGGTGGTGTTGCCGGTGTTCAGGTCTGGGAACACGAATACCGTGGCGCGTCCGGCCACCGGGCTCGACGGCGCCAGTTGCCGGGCGATCTCGGGGTTGGCAGCGGCGTCGTACTGCAACGGCCCGTCGATCACCAGGTCGTGCTCGGCCTGTTGCGCCAGGCGCGTGGCCTCGCGCACCTTTTCCACTTCCTCGTCGCTGGCCGCCGAATCGCTGGAATAGCTGAGCATCGCCACCCGTGGCGCGATGCCGAACGACTCGGCGGACTCGGCGCTCTGCCGGGCGATTTCGGCGAGCTCCGCGGCACTGGGGTGCGGGTTCATCACGCAGTCGCCGTAGACCAGCACCTGGTCGGGGAACAGCATGAAGAACACCGACGACACCAGGCTGCTGCCTGGCGCGGTCTTGATCAGCTGCAAGGCCGGGCGGATGGTGTTGGCGGTGGAGTGCACCAGGCCGGAGACCAGGCCGTCCACCTCGCCGAGGGCGAGCATCATGGTGCCGATCACCACCGGGTCTTCCAGTTGCTGTTCGGCCATCGGCGCGTTGAGGTTCTTGCTCTTGCGCAGCTCGACCATGGGTTCGACATAGCGGCCACGGATCAGCTCGGGGTCGAGCACTTCCAGGTCCGGCGGCAGGCTGATGCCCTGGGCGCGGGCCACGGCCTGCACGTCCTCGGGCTTGGCCAGCAGCACGCAACGGGCGATGCCACGGGCCTGGCACAGGGCGGCTGCCTGCACCAGCAGGGGCTCGGCGCCCTCGGGCAGGACGATGCGCTTGTTGGCCTGCTGGGCGCGCTGGATCAGCTGGTAGCGGAACACCGCCGGCGACAGGCGCAGTTCCCGTGGCGTGCCGCAACGCTGGTGCAGCCAGGCGGCGTCCAGCTGGCCGGCGACGAAGTCGGTGATGAACTCGGCGCGCTCGCGGTCGTCCACCGGGATCTCGCGGTTCAGCGAGTTGAGCTGGTTGGCGGTGTCGTAGGAGCCGGTGCTCACCGACAGGATCGGCAGGCCGGCCTGCAGGGCGCCGCGGCACAGTTCGAGGATGCGCGGGTCGGGCTTGCTGTCGCTGGTCAGCAGCAGGCCTGCCAGGGGCACGCCGTTGATCGCGGCCATGCACACGGCGAGGATGATGTCGTCGCGGTCGCCCGGCGTCACCACCAGGGTGCCGGAGGTCAGCAGCGGCACGGTGTTGGCCACGGTGCGGGCACAGATGATGATCTTGCTCATGCGCCGCTGGTCGTAGTCGCCGGCGTTGAGCACCTGGGCACCGAGCAGCTCGGCCACGTCGCGGGTTCGCGGGGCGTTGAGCTCGGCCTGGTAGGGGATGCAGCCGAGCAGGCGGAAGTCGTTGCCACGCAGCAGCGGCGAATGCTCGCGCAGGCGCGTGGCGAAGTCGGCCATGCTTTCGTCGGTGCGCACTTTGTTGAGAATCACACCGAGCACCTTTGGGTCCCGCGGGCCGCCGAACAACTGGGCCTGCAGCTCGACGCGGCCGGACAGCTCGCTCAGTACCTCGTTCTCCGGCGCCGACACCAGGATCACCTCGGCGTCGAGGCTCTTGGCCAGGTGCAGGTTGACCCGGGCGGCATAGCTGGCGTGGCGGGTCGGCACCATGCCCTCGACCACCACCACGTCCTTGCCGACGCACGCCTGCTGGTAGAGGCGGATGATCTCCTCGAGCAGTTCATCGAGTTGGCCGTCACCGAGCATGCGCTCGACATGCCCCAGGCTCAGGGGCGTGGGCGGCTTGATGCCGTGGGTGCGGGCGACCAGTTCGCTGGAACGCTCCGGGCCGGTGTCGCCGGGGTGCGGCTGGGCGATCGGCTTGAAGAAGCCGACCTTGAGCCCCGCGCGCTCCAGGGTGCGCACCAGGCCCAGGCTGATGGAGGTCAGGCCGACACCGAAGTCGGTCGGCGCGATGAAAAATGTCTGCATGCGTGCTTCTCGAAATAAGCGGTGCAAGGAATTCAGCGGCCAAGGGTATCGCTAACCGCCCCTTGCGCGCACCAGCCGCAGGCAAATACCTGGCCGATGCGCCGGGCGCGCTCGTCGGCATCGAGCACCCAGGGCCGCGCCTGCCACGGCGGCTGGTGGCGCAGGTGCTGGGTGTGGCCGCAGGACAGCTCGACCACCCAGTGACCCTCCTCGTCGAGGTGAAAGCCGGTGATCCGACTGATGGGCGGCCCTTGGTCCGAGTCGCGTTCGCAATCGGTCGATGCGTTGGTTACACTTGTCCGTTCTACATTCTTTTGCAAAAGGTCTTGCCCCATGCTGATCGCCGCCAACAAGGCTGTCTCCATCGACTATACCCTCACCAACGACGCTGGTGAGGTCATCGACAGCTCCGCCGGTGGTGCGCCGCTGGTCTACCTGCACGGTGCCGCCAACATCATCCCGGGCCTGGAAAAAGCCCTGGAAGGCAAGCAGGCCGGTGACGAGCTGACCGTTGCCATCGAACCGGAAGAAGCCTACGGCGAGTACTCGGCCGAACTGGTCAGCACCCTGAACCGCAGCATGTTCGAAGGCGTCGACCAACTGGAAGTCGGCATGCAGTTCCACGCCTCGGCGCCGGACGGCCAGATGCAGATCGTCACCATCCGCGACATCGACGGCGACGACGTGACCGTCGACGGCAACCACCCGCTGGCTGGCCAGCGCCTGAACTTCAAGGTCAAGGTTGTCGACGTGCGTGACGCCAGCGAAGAAGAAATCGCTCACCGTCACATCCACGGTGAAGGTGGCCATCACCACTGATTTTCTGCGCTAAGCTCAGAGAGTCGCCAGGCGCTCGGGCAAGCCGGACTTGCCCTCCTCAGGAGGGTGGACGGTTTGGCCGCGCGCCTTTTTAGTGGGCGGGATTCGCCCCAGCGGCAATCGGGAACCTGAGAGGGGATTTCATCATGAGTGCATTTCACGACCTGACGTTGAAGGCGTTGAACGGTGAGGACCTGCCGCTGGCCCCGTTCAAGGGCCAGGTGGTGCTGGTGGTCAATGTCGCCTCCAAGTGCGGGCTGACGCCGCAGTACAAGGCCCTGGAGAACCTGTATCAGGATTACCGGGACAAGGGCTTCAATGTGCTGGGCCTGCCGTGCAACCAGTTCGCCGGCCAGGAACCTGGCAGCGAGAAGGAAATCCAGGAATTCTGCAGCCTCAACTATGGGGTGAGCTTCCCACTGGGCGCCAAGCTCGAGGTCAACGGGCCGCAGCGTCATTCGCTGTATCGCCTGCTGGCGGGCGAGGGCGCCGAGTTCCCCGGCGATATCACCTGGAACTTCGAGAAGTTCCTGGTTGGCAAGGATGGTCGGGTGCTGGCGCGTTTTGCCCCGCGTACCGCGCCGGACGATCCGACCGTGGTGCAGGCGATCGAGAAGGCGCTGGCGTGATTTGCGCTATTTGCCGGACACACGCTCTAGGCCACACCACACCCTTTGTAGGAGCGGCCTTGTGTCGCGAAAGGGCCGCAAAGCGGCCCCAGCAATATTGGCGGCGTAGCTGAAACCCTGGGGCTGCTACGCAGCCCTTTCGCGACACAAGGCCGCTCCTACAGGGGACGGCGAAAGTCGCGATTTCCCGCTCCGGTCTGTCAGAACGCTACCGACGTCTGCACATACAGCGTCCGCGGCTCACCCACGTACTTACCCTTGTTGTTGTCGTCGAACGAACGGGTGTAGTACTCGCGGTTGAACAGGTTCTTCACCCCCACCGCCACCTTCAGGTTCGACAGCGCAGGGCCGAAGTCATAGCCGGCGCGGGTGCTGACCAGCATGTAGCCGGGGATGCGCCCGGTGCTGCCGTCGGCGCTCTCGCCGCCGGTGTTGGCGTTGTCGGCGTACTGGCTGCTCTGGAAGCTGCTGTCCAGGTTCAACTGCCACGGGCCTTCGGTGTAGCCGATCCCCAGCGTGCCCTTGTGGCGGGACGAGAACGGTACCTGGTTGCCCTTGTTCGGGCCGTCCTCGCGGATGGTGGCATCGACGAAGGCATAGCCGGCGTGCACGTCGAAACCGACCAGCGCCGGGCTCAGTCCGTCGAGGGCGTAGCGCACGCTGGTCTCGATGCCCTGGTGACGGGTTTCGCCGCGGGCGATCACCGAGTCGTTGGTCTGGTTGCTTTCGTACTGGTTGTCGAAGTTGATCAGGAATGCGCCGATCTCGGCCTGCAGGTCGCCGTTGTCGTAGCGCGTGCCGACTTCCCAGGTGCGCGCCTTCTCCGGTTTCACCTCGCCGCTGCTGACCCGGTTGGGCATCTGGCTGTACTGCACGCTGCCGAACGAGCCTTCGGTGTTGGCGTAGAGGTTCCAGTTGTCAGTGAGGTGGTACATCACGTTCAGTGCCGGCAGGGCGGTGTTGTAGCTGCCCTGGTACTGCTGGCCATTGAGCTTGTTGCTCTGCTCGGAGTCGATCATCTCGTAGCGGATGCCCGGGGTGATGGTCCAGCGGCCGATGTCGATGCGGTCGTCCAGGTAGATGGCGTGGGCTTCGGTGCTGCCGCGGGTGTCACGGTCGTTGCGGCTGGCGGTGGTCGGCAGGGCGCCGTTGACCGGCTCGCGGTAGCGCAGTTCATGCCCGGCCTCGTTGACGTAGCGGTAGCCGATACCCAGCTCGTGCCAGCTGTCGCCCAGGGCCACGCCCTGCGAGAAGCGGGTCTCGATACCGCGTACCCAGTACTCGCGTGGCGACAGCGAGACGAAGCTGCCCTGGTCGAGGTAGCCGCTGCGCAGGGTCTTGGTGAAGAAGCTGTTGACGCTGAACTGGCGGTCGTCCTGCTTGTAGTCGTAGCCCAGGTTGAACAGCGTGCGACGGCCCCAGAACTTGTCCTTCAGGCGGGTCGACTGGTACGGGTCGGCGTCGAAGTCGGCAGTGCTCAGGCCGCCGGGCATCTCGGCTTCACCCTCGTAGTACTGGGCCATGGCGTGCAGGCTGTTGGCTTCATCCAGTTGCAGCTTGCCCTTGAGCATCAGGTCGTCGATCTGCGTGTCGCTGTGTTCGCGCCAGTCGCTGCCACGGGTGCCGGAGTAGAGCAGGGCGCCGCCCAGGCCGTTGGCGTTGGTGCCGCCGATCAGCAGGTTGGCGCTGTTCTTCAGGCCATCCTGGCTGGACGACGGGCTGATCTGGTTCTGCATCGCCGCCTTGAAGGTGGCTTCTTCAGGGATGGCGCGGGTGACGAAGTTGACGATGCCGCCGACGTTCTGCGGCCCGTAGCGCACCGCGCCGCCGCCGCGCACCACGTCCACGGCGTCCATGTTGCCCAGGCTGATCGGCGCCAGTGACAGCTGCGGCTGGCCGTAGGGGGCGAAGGGCACGGGGATGCCGTCCATCAGCACGGTGGAGCGCGAGGCCAGGCGCGGGTTCAGGCCACGGATGCCGAAGTTCAGCGCCAGGTCATGGCTACCGGTACCGTTGTTTTCCGGGGCGTTAACGCCGGGGATGCGGTTGAGCACTTCGCGGGCGCTGCTGGCACCGCTGCGTTCGAACTCCTCACGGCGCACCACGTCGCGGGCGCCGGCATGTTCGAAGACGTTGTCCTGGCGGGCCTCGGCCAGCCAGTCGCCGACCACGGTCGAGGCGCCCAGCTCGACCGGGGCGTTGCCGCCCATGGCCGGCAGCGGTTGCAGGCTGTAGGCGTTGTCGGTCTCCTGGCGCGCCTGCAGGCCGCTGTCGCGCAGCAGGGCATCGAGCCCCTGGCCGACCTCGTACTGGCCCTCCAGGCCCGGGCTGCTCAGGCCCTGGGTCAGGCCCGGGCTGAACGAGATCAGCGCGCCGCTTTCGCGACCGAACTGGTTCAGGGCCTGTTCCAGTGTGCCGGGCGCGATGTGGTAGGCGCGGGGCTCTCCAGCCAGGGCGAGCGGGGCGGCGAGGATCAGGGCGTAGGCGAGGGGGCTGAGGCGCAGGGGCATGTGACGGAGGTCCTGTGACAAGGGGTTCTGTCTTCTCTGTCACACGAGGTTTGGAAAATGGCTCAACTGATTTGAAATAATTTTGGGTTGGAGCCGATAATCGTGGGAGCGGGCTTGCCCCGCGATGGCCATGTCGGTTGCTTGCCTCTCAACCCGTTGACGCAGCCTCGAGCGACACCCAGTACCGGGTGAACCGCCGCACCTTTACCGGCAGTGTCACTTCCAGCATCTCCAGGATCCGCTCACTGTCTGCCAGCGGATACGATCCGGAAATCTGTAGATCGGCCACCCGCTCGCTGCATCCCAACTGACCGAGTCGATACCGCGACAGCTCGGCGAGAAAGTCACCCAGGCGCATCTGCGACACCACCAGCATGCCCTCCACCCAGGCCGCCCGGTTAGGGTCCAGCGGTGCGATTGCCTGCCAGCCGCCTTGCGCGAAACGTGCCTGATGCCCGGCCAGCAGCGGTGTGCCGGCCACGCTGGCGCTGCCGCTGAACACCGATACCAGGCTGAAACCGTCGAACTGACGGACGTCGAAGCGTCCGCTGTACAGATGCAGCTCGCCCTGGGCCGTGGCCAGGCGCAGCGGACGTGGATCGTTGATCACCTCGAGCAGCAGCTCACCCTCCTGCAAACGCACCAGGCGCTGCCGGCCATCGAAGCGCACGTCGGCGGCGCTGCGGGTGTTCAGGTGCAACTGGCTGCCGTCGTCGAGGGTCAGGCGGCGGCGCTGGCCGACCGGGCTGCGGTAGTCGGCCATCAGCCCGGGCAATGGATTGTGCGGGTGCAGGCCCAGCCCGGCGGCACTAGCCACCCCTGCCAGCAGCAGCGCCTTGAGGGCGCGGCGCCGGGCCGGCGAGGGAGGCGCCTGCAGGGTGGCGTGGACCACCGGGGCGGCGACGCCGCGCAGGCGCTGGTTGACCTGCTGGATATGGGCCCAGGCCCGCTGGTGTTCGCTGTCGGCCTGCAGCCAACGCTCCAGGGCCTGGTGTTGGTCGAAATTGTCGCTCTGCGACTCGATCAGCCAGTGTACCGCCTGTTCGGCGATCTGCGAGGAAAAGGCAGCGTTCACAGGGGCAGCCCTTCCAAAGTGTTGAAAATTGGCGTCCGGTTTGGATTTGCCGGGGCCGCTGTGCGGCCCTTTCGCGGCGCAAGGCCGCTCCTACAGGTGACCGCGCCCCCTGTAGGAGCGGCCTTGTGCCGCGAAAGGGTCGCAAAGCGACCCCGGCAATCTTGAATTGGAGCGTTCATATCCAAAAAATCGCAAAAACCTCGAAAGGCAGGATTCACAAGGCGAAATAGCAGCGCAAGGCTGCCTTGTGCAGGTAGCGCTTGACCGTCGCCAGGGAAATGCCCAGCTCGCGGGCGATATCCCCCTGGCCCAGGCCATCGACCTGGGCCAGCAGGAAGGCACGCTTGACCAGCGGTGGCAGGCTATCGAGCAGGCGGTCGAGTTCGAGCAGGGTGTCGAGGATGATGGCTTTGTCTTCCTCGCTGGGGACCACCTGCTCGGGTAACTGGGCCAAGGCCTCGAGGTAGGCGCGCTCCAGCTCCTGGCGGCGGAAGTGATTGCACAGCACGCGCTTGGCCACGGTGGTGAGGAAGGCACGGGGTTCGATCAGCTGCGGTGCCTCGCGGGCCTGGAGCAGGCGCAGGTAGGTGTCCTGGGCCAGGTCGGCGGCACTCTGCGGGCAGCCCAGGCGTCGTCGCAGCCAGCCGGTCAGCCAACTGTGATGGGCGTGGTAAAGGCCTTCGACGGTGGAAGAGAGGGCACTGGACACCGATACGACTCCGGCGCCGCAAAGCGCAACTGGAAGTAAGAATTGTTCGCATTGTATTCATGCCACCGGTGTTCGGCAATCGCTGCCGACGCAAGGCATGCCTACCGCTGGCGCCGGCATGCTTTGCTTATGAGAATTGAAATCATTAGTATTGCAACCCCAATTCCCGGACCCTCGCCATGAAGAGCAAAGCCGCCGGCCTTCCCCTGAGCTACCGCCTGGCCGTGACCTCACGCAGCCTGGCCGCGTTGCTGGGCGGTTACCTGCTGGCGTCGATGGCCAGTGTCTGCATCACCCTGCTCGCGCCGATGACCCAGGCCGACGCGACGATGACCGGGATGATGCTGTCGTTCGTCTTCTACCTGATCGCCTTCATCTGGTGCTTCGCCTGCCGCAGTGCCTGGCGCGCCTGGTTGGGCGTGCTGCTGCCAAGCCTGGCCCTGGGGCTGATCAACGCGCTGGCCTACTGGATGAACCTGCCATGAAAGAAGGCTTCCGCCAGGCCATGGCCTGGCTGCATACCTGGACCGGCCTGATCTTCGGCTGGCTGCTGTTCGCCATCTTCCTTACCGGGACGCTGTCGTACTTCAAGGAAGAAATCAGCCACTGGACCCAGCCCGAGGTGCAGAGCCATCCGCTTGACCCGGTGAGCAGCCTCGGGCTGGCCCAGCGTTACCTGGAATCCAATGCCGGCCACGCCAGCACCTGGTTCATCCGCCTGCCCAGCGAGCGCGAGGCGGCGCTGAGCGTCAGCTGGCGCGACCCGAACGGCGGCGGGCGCCGCGGTTTCACCGACAAGGAACTCGACGCCCGCTCCGGCGAGGCGGTCGAGGCCCGTGACAGCCGTGGCGGCGAGTTCTTCTACCGCTTCCACTTCCAGCTGCAGATGCCCCACCCCTGGGGCCGCTGGCTGTCGACCTTCTGCGCCTTCATCATGCTGCTCGGGCTGGTCACCGGGATCATCACCCACAAGAAGATCTTCAAGGAGTTCTTCACCTTCCGCCCGGGCAAGGGCCAGCGTTCCTGGCTCGATGGCCACAACGCCATCGGCGTGCTGGTGCTGCCGTTCCACCTGATGATCAGCTACAGCAGCCTGGTGATCTTCATGTACATGGTCATGCCGGCCAGCATCCTGGCCAGCTACGGCGACAGCAGCGGCTACTTCAACGATGTGTTCGGCCGCGACGAAGTACCCAAGACGGCGGCTCAGGCCGCGCCGTTGGCACCACTGACCGAACTGTACGCCAAGGTCCAGGAACAGGCGCCGGGTGCACGCATGGGCTACATCCAGGTGCACAATCCCGGCGACCGCAACGCCCGGGTCACCTTCACCCGCGCCTCGGCCGACAGCGTCGCCTACCAGCGCAGTGCCATCTGGACCTTCGATGGCGTCAGTGGCGAGCTGCTGCGACGTGGCGCGCCGGAAAGCGCGGCGATGACCACCTCCTTCACCTTCGTCGGCCTGCACATGGGCAACTTCGCCGGGCCCTGGCTGCGCTGGCTGTACTTCGTCTTCGGCGTGGCCGGCACGGCGGTGATCGGCACGGGGCTGGTGATGTGGCTGGGCAAGCGACAGCTCAAGCATGCCAAGAGCGAGCGAATGCCTGGCGAGCTGCGCCTGGTCGAAGTGCTGAACATCGCCAGCATGAGCGGCCTGTTGCTGGGGGTGGCGGCGTTCTTCTGGGCCAATCGCCTGCTGCCGACGGCCATGGACGGGCGGGCCGACTGGGAGATAAACGCCTTCTTCCTGGCCTGGGGTGCGTCATTGCTCCACGCCATGCTGCGCAGCGGGCGCCGTGCCTGGGGCGAGCAACTGACCCTGGGGGCGCTGGCGTTCGCCGTGCTGCCGGTGCTTAACGCGCTGACCACCGACAAGGGGCTTGATCACTCCATCGCCGCGGGTGACTGGGCGATGGCAGGTTTCGACCTGACGGCGCTGGCCACCGGCCTGTTCCTGGCCTGGGCCGCCGGCAAGATGCTGCGTGCGCCCAAGCCGGTCGCCAAGCGTGCGCCACGCGCCGCCAAGACCGTGGAGGCGAGCTGATGCTGGGTGTCGCGCTGATGGGCTTCGCCGGTTTCGCCGGCCTGTGCCTGGCCATGGAAAAGCACTTCAACGACCTGCTCGGGCGCAAGCCTACGAGCCGGCAACTGCGAGCCCTGAAGGTCGGGGGCTGGGCGTTGTTGTTGCTGTCGTTGATCCTCGCCGTGCACGGGCGCGGCTGGGCCCTGGGCCTGGTGGAGTGGATCGCCGTGCTGATGGCCGGGGTGACGCTGTGGGTGTTCGGCCTGCCTTACCAGCCGCGCCTGCTGCTCGGCGCGGCGCTCGCCAGCCTGGTGCTCGGACCGCTGCTGGCCGTGTTGGCGGTCTAGGCCCTTGAGCGACTCCGAGGCTGGCGGTGGTCGGGCGCGCTTTCTCCAGGTGTTCCTGGCCCAGCGCGCACGCATGGAGGCGCTGGTCAGCCGGCGCGTCGGCTGCCGCGCCACGGCGTCGGACCTGGTCCAGGACCTGTTCCTGCGTTTCTGGCGGCGCCCCGAGGTGAAGGTCGAGGCGCTCGACACCTACCTGCTGCGCAGCGCCAGCAACCTGGCCATCGATTATCTGCGCAGCGAAGGCAGCCGCGACCGGGCCGCCGAAGGCCTGCACGACCCCGAGGAGCCGCAGGGCAGCCAGGCTCCCGAGCAGGCCCTGGAAGTTGACCACGACCTGCAGCGTATCGAGACGGCCCTGCGGGCATTGCCCGAGCGCACGCGGCAGATCTTCCTGCTCAACCGCATCCATGGCTGCACCTACGGTGAGATCGCCAAGGCCATGCAGTTGTCCCAGAGCGCGGTGGAAAAGCATATGATGCGCGCCCTCGAAGCGTGCAAGGCGAGCGTCGCCGAACCCGCGTCCTCACTGCGCCGGCCAGGGAGCGCCCGTCGATGAGTCTTGAACAGCCAATCACTGCTGCACAGTCCCAGGCCGCCCTGCGCTGGCTGGGGCGCATCCAGCAGCAGCCGGCGCAGGCCGAGGGCGCAGCGTTCAAGCGCTGGTTGCTGGAGAGCCCGGCCCATCGCCAGGCCTATGCCGAAGCCCAGGCGTTGTGGCGCCTGAGCGAGGCACCGGCGGCGCGGCTGGCAGTCGAGGAGCGAGAGGGCCTGCAACAGTACCTGGACGCCATGCGCCGACCCGCGCGCAAGAGGCCGTGGCGCGGCCTGGCGGTGGCAGCGTGTCTTGTGCTGGCGCTGGGATGCGCGGCGGGCTGGCAGCCGCAGTTCTGGCTGCAGGACCTGCGTGCCGACTACACCAGCGGCGCGCAGGTGCGGCAGGTGACCCTGGCCGATCATTCGCAGCTGACCCTGGATGCCGGCACAGCCGTGGCGGTGGATTTCGCCCAGGGCGAGCGGCGCGTGCGGTTGTTGCGCGGCGCCGCGTTCTTCGAGGTGACCCATACCGGCGAGCCGTTCCTGGTGGATGCCCAGGGCGGTGAAGTGCGGGTGCTGGGGACCCAGTTCGAGGTACGCGGGCAGGGCGATGGCGCCCAGGTCACCGTGCGCAGCGGCCGCGTGGCGGTGACAGCGGCCGAAGGGCAGGCGGCCCGCGAGCTGACCGCCAACCAGCAACTGGCCTATGCCGACGGTGTGGCTGGTGGGGTCGAGGCGGTAGACAGCGATAGCCGCCTGGCTTGGCGCCAGGGCTGGCTGAACTATTACCAGGTGCCGTTGGCGCAGGTGGTCGAGGACCTTGGGCGTTACTACCCCGGGCGGATCCTGTTGCTTGACGGTGAGCTGGGGCAGCGCAGGGTCAGTGGCAGTTTCCCGGTGGCGGAACCACTGTCCGCGCTGGATTCGCTGGGCAAGGTGATGGGTTTCTCGCGGCAGACGCTGCTGGGGCGGCTGACCGTCTTGCGTTGACCTGAGCCGACGCCATCGCGGGGGGTGCGCGGTCCCTGTAGGAGCGGGCTTGCCCCGCGAAGACGTCGGTGCAGCAAAAATTTTTCGATCAGGTGATGAGGTATCCCCCCACGGCATCCGTGTAGTGAGTGGAAGTGCGATTCATTCGCAAACGATCATCCCTCTCACAGGTCCGCGTCCATGAAGTTCACCCCGCGTTGCGTCCCGCTCTGGTTCGGCCTCTGCTCCCTGCCCGCTATCGCCATCGCGCCCCAGGCCCTGGCCGCGCAGCAGAGCCAGGTCTACAGCTTTGCCCAGCCAAGCCAGCCGCTGGCCCAGGCACTCAACGCCTTCAGCCGCGCCACCGGGCAGAGCGTGGTCTACACCCTGGTCCTGCCGGATGTGCAGGCCCCGGCGCTGAACGGCACCTTCGACGCCGACCAGGCGCTGCAGCAGTTGCTCGGCAACTCGGGCCTGGCCTGGCGCCGCCTCGACGCCCGCACCCTGACCCTGGAGCCGGTCGACAGCTCCGGCGCGCTGAACCTGCAGGCCACCACCATCAACTCGCAGCTGGACGACTACAGCTACCAGCCGCCGGCCAGCGCCTCGATCATGCGTGGCCAGGGCGCGACGCTGGACATCCCCCAGGCCGTCAACGTGGTCCCGGCCCAGGTGATCCGCGACCAGGCACCGCGCAACCTGGACGATGCCCTGTACAACGTCAGCGGCATCACCCAGGGCAACAACTTCGGCGGTACCGCCGACACCGTGATGAAGCGCGGCTTCGGCGACAACCGCGACGGCTCGATCATGCGTGACGGCATGCCGATCGTGCAGGGCCGCGCCCTCAACGCCAGCACCGAGCGGGTCGAGGTGCTCAAGGGGCCGGCCTCGCTGCTGTATGGCATCCAGGACCCGGGCGGGGTGATCAACGTGGTCAGCAAGCGCCCGCAACTGCAGCAGTACAACGCCCTGACCCTGCGTGGCTCGACCTACGGCAGCGGCAAGAACGGCAGCGGCGGCGGCCTGGACAGCACCGGGGCGCTGGGCGACAGCAACCTGGCCTACCGCTTGATCGTCGATCACGAGGACGAGGACTACTGGCGCAACTACGGCGTGCACCGCGAGTCGCTGGTGGCGCCGTCGCTGGCCTGGTACGGCGAGGACACCCAGGTGGTGCTGGCCTATGAGCACCGCGAGTTTCTCTACCCGTTCGACCGTGGCACCGCCTTTGGCAGCGACGGCCACCCGTTGAACATTCCCGTCACCCGTCGCCTCGACGAGCGGTTCAACGACATGGAGGGCCGGTCCGACCTGTACCGCCTGGAGGTCGACCATCGCCTGGCCGATGACTGGAAACTGCACTTCGGCTACAGCTTCAACCGCGAGACCTACGACGCCAGCCAGGTTCGCGTGACCGGCGTGGATGAAAGCAAGGGCACGCTGTCACGCAGCATCGACGGCACCCAGGGCGCCCTGAGCCGCGACCAGTTCGCCACCCTCAGCCTCAACGGCAGCGTTGAGCTGGCGGGCATGCGCCACGACCTGGTGGTCGGTGTCGACCACGAAGACCGCAAGGTCTACCGCGCCGACCTGATCCGCCAGAATAGCCGCTCGACCTTCAGCTACCTGAACCCGGTCTATGGCCGCGAAGTGGAAGGCACCAGCGTGCGCGCCAGCGACAGCGACCAGACCGACAAGCTGCGCACCGATTCGCTGTTCCTGCAGGACGCCTGGCACCTGGACGAGCACTGGATTCTGGTGGCCGGCGGGCGCTTTCAGCAGTACGACCAGTACGCCGGGCGCGGCCGGCCGTTCAACGTCAATACCGACACCAGCGACCAGACCTGGGTGCCCCATGCGGGCGTGGTGTACAAGGTCGATGACCAGCTGTCGTTGTATGCCAGCTACAGCGAGTCGTTCAAGCCCAACTCGACCATCGCCCCGCTGAGCATCGGCGGTGGCCGCACCCTGACCCTGGACTCAGGTATAGCGCCGGAGGAGGGCAAGTCCTGGGAAATCGGGGCCAAGCTCGATGTGCCGGGGGCGCTGACCGGTACCCTGGCGTTGTTCGACATCACCAAGCGCAACGTGCTGGTGGCCGATGGCGACACCCAGCCGGGCACCATTCTCTACAGCAACGCGGGCGAAGTGCGCTCACGGGGCGTCGAGCTGGACCTGACCGGCCAGCTCAGCGAGCGCTGGAGCCTGATCGGCGCCTACGCCTTCACCGGCGCCGAGGTGACCAAGGACCCGCAGCTCAAGGGCAATCGCCTGCAGAATGTCGCCCGGCACAGTGGTTCGCTGTCGGCGGTGTATGACTATGGCAGCCTGTTCGGCGGCGATCGCCTGAGACTGGGGGCTGGTGCGCGTTATGTGGGGGAGCGTGCGGGGAACGCCACCAATGATTTCGACCTGCCGGCGTACACGGTGGCGGATGCCTTTGCCAGCTATGAAACGAAGTTGGACGAGCACAAGGTGCGGCTGCAGCTGAACGTGAAGAACCTGTTCGACAAGGTGTATTACAGCTCGGCGGTGAACCGGTATTTCGTCGCGGTGGGGGATGCGCGGCAGGTGAGCTTGTCGAGCACCTTGGAGTTCTAGATCGCCGGGACCGCGTTGCGGTCCTTTCACGGCACGAGGCCGCTCCTACAGGGTAACGCGGTCTCCTGTAGGAGCGGCCTCGTGCCGCGAAAGGGCCGCAAAGCGGCCCCAGGATTCAACCGGCGAACGCCGCCCGATACGCCCCCGGCGTCGCCCCCAGCGCCTGCCTGAACCGGTTGCTGAAATGGCTGGCACTGGCAAATCCGCACAACAACGCCACCTCGCCCAAAGGCAACATACCCATGCGCAGCAACCGACACGCCCGCTGCAGCCGCCGGGCCAGCAGGTACTGATGCGGCGGCAGTCCTAAGCTCGCCCGGAACATCCGCGCAAAGTGGTACTCGGACAGGTTGCAGCGCAGCGCCAGCTCCCCCAACGTCAATGGCTGGTCGAGGTTGGCCTCGATGAAGTCCACCAGTTGTCGACGCTGGTGCGGTGCCAGCCCGCCCTTGAGCTTGAGCCCCTGGCGCAGGCCGACCTGGTTGAGCACGGCATGGTCGATGATGTCGTGGGCCAGGCTGCTGGCCAGCAGCCGCTCGCCGGGCTCGGCCCAGTCCAGCCCGATCAGCTCGCGAAAGCGCCGGGCCTGCTGCGGATCGTCGAGGAAGGTCGCTTCGCGCAATTGCATCTCCCGCGGCTCGCGATCCAGCAGGCGGGTGCAGCCGAGGGCGAACTGTTCCTCGGTGATGTAAAGGTGGGCCAGGCGAATCGTGCCGTTGATTACCCAGTTCGACTCATGGCCGGCGGGCATCACGCACAGCTTGTCCGGTGCGCCGCGATCGCTGGGGCGCTGGCGGCGGAAGGTGCCGGTGCCGTCGGCGATGTAGCACGACAGCGTGTGATGGCTGGGCGCCTGGTAGTCGCGGGCATCATCGCGGTTGCTCCACAAGGCCGCCGCCAGCCCGTCGCCCAGCTGCGCGCTCAGCTCCAGCCGGGCGTGGGGCGAGGCGTTCAGGACGTTGAAGACCTGCAGGTGATCGAGTGGGGGCATGGGCGGTTCCTCTGCTGGCCATCGTACTGCGCCGGCACCGGGATGGCAGCTACCCGGGGAGGAAAAGCGCAAGTTTATGCAAGCGCCGAACAGCAATGGCGCAAGAAACTGGGCTCATGGGGTTTTCATCGCGGGGCAAGCCCGCTCCCACCGAGGTCGCATGCGCCCTGTGGGAGTGGGCTTGCCCCGCGATAGGCCTGATACCTGTCGAGGGAGTCCATCATGAACCTGTCGCTCTACCTGCTCACCGTCCTGATCTGGGGCACCACCTGGATTGCCTTGAAATGGCAGTTGGGCGAGGTCGCCATCCCGGTGTCGATCGTCTACCGCTTCGCCCTGGCCGGGCTGATCCTGTTCGCCTTCCTGCTGCTCACCCGCCGCCTGCAACCGATGAACCGGCGTGGTCACCTGGTTTGCCTGGCCCAGGGGTTGTGCCTGTTCTGCGTCAACTTCATGTGCTTCCTCACTGCCAGCCAGTGGGTCGCCAGCGGCCTGATCGCCGTGGTGTTCTCCACCGCCACCTTGTGGAATGCCATCAATGCACGGATCTTCTTCGGCCAGAAGATCGCCGCCAATGTGCTCGGTGGCGGCGCCCTGGGCCTGCTCGGCCTGGGCTTGCTGTTCTGGCCGGAACTCTGGCACCACGCCGCCAGCCGCGAGACCTTGTACGGCCTGGGATTGGGCCTGCTCGGCACGCTGTGCTTCTCGGCCGGCAACATGCTCTCCAGCGTGCAGCAGAAGGCCGGGCTCAAGCCGATGACCACCAATGCCTGGGGCATGCTCTATGGCGCCTCGATGCTGGCGGTGTACTGCCTGGCAAAGGGCATCCCCTTCGACATGGAGTGGAGCGCCCGCTACATCGGCTCGCTGTTGTACCTGGTGATCCCGGGTTCGGTGATCGCCTTCACCGCCTACCTGACCCTGGTCGGACGCATGGGGCCGGAGCGGGCAGCCTATTGCACGGTACTGTTCCCGCTGGTGGCGTTGAATGTGTCGGCATTCGCCGAGGGCTACCAATGGACGGCGCCGGCATTGCTGGGCCTGGTGGCGGTGATGGCGGGGAATGTGCTGGTGTTTCGCAAGCCGAAATCCAGGCCGGTCATAATGACGGCCATGGCCAAGTAGGGCGCTAATCTTCACTGTTTTCTTCGCGGGTAAACCCGCTCCCACACGGCTTGCACAGTCCCTGTGGGAGCGGGTTTACCCGCGAAGAGGCAGAACGGTTGGCAGCAACCTTTCAGTGTTTCCACACCTGCGGATTCACCAGATCTCGCGGCCGCTCACCCAGCAACGCCGCCCGCAGGTTGTCCAGCGCACGGTTGGCCATGGCCTCGCGGGTCTCGGCGGTGGCCGAGCCGATGTGCGGCAGGGTCAGGGCGTTGGGCAGTTTGAACAGCGGCGAGTCGGCGAGCGGCTCTTTCTCGTAAACATCCAGCCCGGCGCCGCGGATCGTGCCGTTCTGCAGCGCCTCGACCAGCGCCGCTTCGTCCACCACCGGCCCCCGGGCGATATTGACCAGAAATGCGCTGGGCTTCATCAACTGCAGTTCGCGGGCGCCAATCAGCTTGTGGGTGGCGTCGGACAGCGGCACCACCAGGCAGACGAAATCGGCTTCGCCCAGCAGGGCGTCCAGGCTGCGGAACTGCGCGCCCAGTTCCTGTTCCAGCGCGGTCTTGCGGCTGTTGCCGGTGTACAGCACCTGCATGTTGAAACCGAAGTGGCCACGACGGGCGATGGCCGCGCCGATGTTGCCCATGCCGACGATGCCCAGCTTCTTGCCGTGCACATCGCAGCCGAACTGCGCCGGGCCGACGGTGGCCTGCCAGTGGCCGGCCTTGGTCCAGGCATCCAGCTCGGCGGTGCGCCGGGCACAGCCCATGATCAGGGCGAAGCCCAGGTCGGCGGTGCTTTCGGTGAGCACGTCGGGGGTGTTGGTCAGGGCGATGCCGCGTTCGTTGAAGTAGTCCAGGTCGTAGTTGTCGTAGCCGACCGAGACGCTGGACACCACCTCCAGCTTGCCCGCGCCTTCGAGCTGCGCCCTGCCGAGCTTGCGGCCGACGCCGATCAGACCGTGGGCCTCGGGCAGGGCTTCGTTGAACTGGGCGCTGATGTCGCCGAGTTTCGGGTTCGGCACGATCACGTTGAAGTCTTGTTGCAGGCGTTCGGCCATGGCTGGCGTGATGCGGCTGAAGGCCAGGACGGTCTTTTTCATCGGGCTGCTTCTCTGCAAGGCGTGGGGTGGACTCGGGCAGAAGAGCGGGGCCGCTGTGCGGCCCTTTCGCGGCGCAAGGCCGCTCCTACAAGTGCCGGGTAACCCTGTAGGAGCGGCCTTGTGCCGCGATGGAGGGCGCAGCCCTCCCATGGCCCTGTCTGCCAGACACTGGAATCGATGGTTAGCAACCTACCATTGTCCCCACCCCCAATGCAGCCGCTTTTTTCAGTTGGCGATCAGCAGCTCATGAGTCTTCAGGTCGGCCTCATGGGCGGCAAGAATCTCCGGCAGCGAATTGCGCAGGTACTCGACCCAGGTCTTGATCTTGGCATCCAGGTACTGGCGCGACGGGTAGATCGCGTACAGGTTCAGCTCCTGCAGGCGATACTCCGGCATGATCCGCACCAGGCTGCCGTCGCGCAGGCCGTCGATGGCCGAGTAGATCGGCAACACGCCCACGCCCATGCCGCTGCGGATCGCAGTCTTCATAGCGTCCGCGGAGTTGACCTGGAACGGCGAGGTGGTGATGTTGACCATCTCCTGGCCTTCCGGGCCGTCGAACAGCCACTTCTCCAGCGGGATCACCGGGCTGACCATGCGCAGGCAGGCATGCTTGAGCAGGTCGGCCGGCTTGTGCGCACTGCCGTGGCGGGCCACGTACTCGGGCGAGGCGCAGACGATGCTGTAGGTGATGCCCAGGCGTTGCGAGACGAAGCCCGAGTCCGGCAGCTCGCTGGCCAGCACGATGGACACGTCGTAGCCCTCGTCCAGCAGGTCGGGCACGCGGTTGGCCATGGTCAGGTCGAAGGTCACGTCCGGGTGCGACTCGCGGTAGCGGGCGATGGCATCGACCACGAAGTGCTGGCCGACACCGGTCATCGAATGCACCTTCAACTGCCCGGCGGGGCGGGCGTGGGCGTCGCTGGCCTCGGCCTCGGCTTCTTCCACGTAGGTAAGAATCTGTTCGCAGCGCATCAGGTAGCGCTTGCCGGCCTCGGTCAGCGCGATGCGCCGGGTGGTGCGGTTGAGCAGGCGGGTTTGCAGATGGGCTTCCAGGTTGGAGACCGCCCGCGACACGTTCGCGGTGGTCGTATCCAGTTGCGCCGCGGCAGCGGTGAAGCTGCCGAGCTGGGCCACGCAACTGAAAGCACGCATGTTTTGCAAGGTGTCCATGGGTCACTCTCGGTTTAGAGGACAAAATTGTGACATGAAGTAACGGAGTTTTGCCTCCGACTAAAGCCGGATTATCGCTGTTTTGGTAACAAAGATTCGCAGGATTATGCGCTTATCGCCAGTGCGGGCGGCCCCTAGAATTGCCCGGCCCCTCCACCTCTTCCTCGGGAAATCGCAGCTGTGCCGCGTCGCCACATCAGAGCGCTCCATGCGTTCAGTGCCTGTGCCCTTTGTCTCACCTTGAGCGGCTGTATCGGAACCTGGGGCATCGCCCCGCAAAGCAAGACCCTCCAAGCCAACCAACTGACCACCGACGCCGCGATCCGCGAGGCCGCGCGCGACGCCCACTGGCCGGCCCAGCAATGGTGGCGCGTCTATGGCGACCCGCAGCTCGACGCCTGGATCGCCCAGGCCCTGGCCGGCAGCCCGAGCATGGCCATGGCCGCCGCCCGGGTGCGGGAAGCCAAGGCGATGGCCGGCGTGGTCGAGTCGGCGGAAAAACTGCAGGCCAATGGCAACGCCGCGCTCAAGCGTCACAACTGGCCCGAGGATCAGTTCTACGGCCCGGGCGCGTTGTCCGGCGCCAACACTTGGGACAACAACGCCGCCATCGGCTTCAGCTACGCCCTGGACCTGTGGGGCCGCGAGCGCAATGCCAGCGAGCAGGCCGTGGACCAGGCGCACGTGAGCGTCGCCGAGGCGCGCCAGGCCCAGCTGGAACTGGAGAACAACGTGGTGCGCGCCTATATCCAGCTCAGCCTGCATTACGCCCGGCGCGATATCGTCCAGGCCGAGCTTGCCCAGCAGGAGCAGATCGTCGGCCTGGCCAAGCGCCGCCTGGACGGCGGCATCGGCACCCATTTCGAGGTCAGCCAGGCCGAGGCGCCGCTGCCGGAAACCCACCGCCAGATCGACAGCCTCAACGAAGAAATCGCCCTGACTCGTAACCAGCTGGCCGCCCTGGCCGGCAAGGGGCCAGGGGAGGGCGCACAGCTGCAACGCCCGACCCTGACCCTCGGCGCGCCGCTGAAACTGCCGTCGAACCTGCCCGCCGAACTGGTCGGCCAGCGCCCGGACGTGGTTGCCAGCCGCTGGCAGGTGGCGGCCCAGGCCCGTGGCATCGACGTGGCCCACGCCGGTTTCTTCCCCAACGTCGACCTGGTCGGCGGCCTTGGCTTCATGGCCACCGGCGGCGGCCCGCTGGAGTTCCTCACCGGGCGCAAGTTCAACTACAACGTGGGGCCGGCCATCAGCCTGCCGATCTTCGATGGCGGCCGCCTGCGCTCGCAGCTGGGCGTGGCCTCGGCCGGCTATGACGTGGCCGTGGCACGCTACAACCAGACGGTGATCGGCGCGCTGAAAAACATTTCAGACCAGCTGATCCGCCGCGAGTCGATGAAGGAGCAGGCGCACTTCGCCGCCGAATCCGTGGCCGCCGCGCAGAAGACCTACGACATCGCCACCGTCGCCTTCCAGCGTGGCCTGACCGATTACCTCAACGTGCTCAACGCCCAGACCCTGCTGTTCCGCCAGCAGCAGGTGCAGCAGCAGGTGCAGGCCGCGCGCCTGACCGCCCACGCCGAGCTGGTCACCGCCCTGGGCGGCGGCCTGGAGGCGGGCAAGGATGTCCCTGAGCAAGAGCGCCAGGCCGCCCCGAAAACGCCGGCCACCCTGGCCATCTTCGACCAGCCGGACCACGCCGAATGAGCACATCGAGCTTGCCCCTGCGCTGGCTGCGGAGCCTGGAATGGCGCCGGGGGTTCTTCGCCTGGGCGCGCACCGACGGGGTCACCTGGGTCTACATCTTCAAGGTGCTGGCCGCCGCGTTCATCACCCTGTGGCTGGCCATGCGCCTGGAACTGCCGCAGCCGCGCACGGCGATGATCACCGTGTTCATCGTCATGCAGCCGCAGAGCGGCCATGTGTTCGCCAAGAGCTTCTACCGGGTGCTCGGCACCCTGGCCGGCTCGGCGATGATGGTCGCGTTGATGGCAATCTTTCCGCAGAACACCGAGCTGTTCCTGCCCAGCCTGGCGCTGTGGGTCGGCCTGTGCTCGGCGGGTGCCATGCGCTACCGCACCTTCCGCGCCTATGGTTTCGTGCTGGCCGGTTACACGGCGGCGATGATCGGCCTGCCGGTGCTGCAACACCCTGACCAGGCGTTCATGGCAGCAGTGTGGCGGGTGCTGGAGATCGCCCTGGGGATTCTCGTCTCGACCTTCGTCAGTGCCGCGATCCTGCCGCAGTCGGCCAGTGCCGCCATGCGCAACGCCCTGTACCAGCGTTTCGGCGTGTTCGCCGGGGTGGTGGTCGAGGCCCTGCGCGGCGACAGCCAGCGCGACCGCTTCGAGACCAGCAACGTGCGCTTTGTCGCCGAGGCGGTGGGCCTGGAGAGCCTGCGCAACGTCACCGCCTTTGAGGACCCGCACATGCGCCGGCGCTCCGGCCGCCTGGTGCGGATGAACAGTGAGTTCATGGCCATCACCACGCGCTTCAACGCCCTGCACCGGTTGCTCGAACGCCTGCGCGCCCGTGGCCCGTTGCAGATCGTCAGCGCCATCGAGCCCGGCCTGGACACCCTGGCCGAGCTGCTGCGGCCCTATGTCGGTCGGGCACTGACCGATGCCGACGCGCTGCGCCTGGCCCTTGAACTGGGCACCTACAAGGAAGGCCTGCAGGCCCAGGTGCGCGGCTTGCGCGCCGAGTACCTGGAGACCAGCCCGAGTGAGTCAGACCTGCTCGATTTCCACACCGCCTTCGAGCTGCTCTACCGCTTCGTCGATGAGATGTACAGCTACGCCGAGACCCATGCCTCGCTGGCCGTGCACAAGCACGAGCGCGAACAGTGGGACGAGCCCTACGTGGCCCAGACCAGCTGGCTGGTATCGTTGGCCGCCGGCGTGCGCGCCTCGGCAGTGCTGCTGTTGCTGGGCAGCTACTGGCTGCTCAGCGACTGGCCCAGCGGCGCCATGATGACCCTGATCGCCACCGTCACCGTGGGCCTGTCGGCGGCCTCGCCGAACCCCAAGCGCATGTCGTTCCAGATGGCCTGCGGCACGGCGATCGGCGCCTTCGTCGGGTTCTTCGAGACGTTCTTCGTGTTCCCCTGGATCGACGGTTTCCCGCTGCTGTGCATGGTGCTGGCGCCGGTGTTCGTATTCGGCGCGTTCCTCGCTTCGCGCCCGGCCTATGCCGGTTACGGCCTGGGCCTGCTGGTGTTCTTCGCCATCGGCTCGGTGCCGAACAACCTGACGGTCTACGACCCCTACACCTTCATCAATGACTACATCGGCATGGTCATCGGCATGTTTGTCTGCGCCGCGGCAGGGGCGATCATCCTGCCGCCCAACAGCCGCTGGCTGTGGAGCCGCCTGGAGCAGGAGCTGCGCGAGCAGGTGCTGTTCGCCATCGGCGGGCGCCTGCGCGGTTTGGGCTCGGCGTTCGAGAGCCGCACCCGCGACCTGCTGCACCAGGCGTATGGGCTGGCAGCGGGCAAGCCGCAGGTGCAGAGCGAGCTGATGGGCTGGATGTTCACCGTGCTGGAGGTCGGCCACGCGATCATCGAGCTGCGCAAGGAGCAGGCCCGTGCGCCGATCCACCCGGCCTACGCCGAGTCGCAGCCCTGGCGCCAGGCCATCCGCGTGATGGGCCGGGCCCTGGCGCGGCTGTTCCTGCAACCCAGCGCCAGCAACCACGAACGCGCGCTGGTGGCGGTGGACCACGCCATCAGCCGCGTGCAGGCCACCGACGAACCCTTCGCCCGGCACTTTGACACCTCGGTGCTGCGCCGGGCGCAGAGCTACCTGCACTTCATCCGTTCCTCCCTGCTCGACCCACAGTCGCCGCTGGCACCGGCGAAAGGAATGCACCATGCCCCGTGAGATCGCCTTCCATGGCGTGTACATGCCCACCATGACCTTGATGTTCCTGTTCGCCCTGGGCCTGGCCTGGGGGCTGGACCGGTTCATCGCAAGCGTTGATGGCTATCGCTTCTTCTGGCACCCGGCGCTGCTGCGCCTGTCGCTGTTCGTCTGCCTGTTCGGCGCCCTGGCGCTGTCGCTCTACTGGTGAGAATCCTGCAATGAAAAAGTTCTTCAGCCTGATCGCCACCCTGCTGGTGCTGGTCGCTGCCGTGGCGATCGGCCGTCAGCTGTGGCTGCACTACATGACCACGCCGTGGACCCGCGACGGCCGGGTGCGCGCCGACATCATCAACGTCGCCGCCGATGTGCCGGGCTATGTGGTGGACGTGCCGGTCAAGGACAACCAGCGAGTGAAGAAGGGCGATGTGCTGATCCGCATCGATGCCGAGCACTACCAGTTGGCGGTGGACCAGGCCAAGGCACTGGTGGCCTCGCGCAAGGCCACTTGGGAAATGCGCAAGGTCAACGCCAGGCGCCGCGCCGATCTGGACAACCTGGTGATCTCCAAGGAGAACCGCGATGACGCCAGCAACATCGCCAGCTCGGCACTGGCCGACTACCAGCATGCCCAGGCCCGGCTGGCGGCCGCCGAGCTGAACCTCAAGCGCACGCAGATCGTCGCCACCGTCGATGGCTACGTGACCAACCTGAACATCCACAAGGGCGACTACGCCCGCACCGGCGAGGCGGTGATGGCGGTGGTGGATGAGCAGTCGTTCTGGGTGTACGGCTTTTTCGAGGAGACCAAGTTGCCCCATGTGAAGGTGGGCGATGTGGCCGAGCTGCAGATGATGAGCGGCGAGCGGATCAAGGGGCATGTGGAGAGCATCGCCCGGGGCATCTACGACCGCGACAACCCGCAGAGTCGTGAGCTGATCGCCGATGTGAACCCAACCTTCAACTGGGTGCGCCTGGCGCAGCGGGTGCCGGTGCGGATCCATATCGATGAAGTGCCGGAAGGATTCCTGCTGGCGGCTGGGACGACCTGTACGGTGGTGGTTAAACCGGGCGAGGAATGATCCGGTTCTTGCGCTGACGCCGTTGATGGATTGGTGGGCAGGTGTCAGCGCTTGAGGGTGGCGTTGAATCGAGCTGTTGCCGCGGTCGCTTCCTGCAACAGTTGGTCCCAGTCATCAGGAGGGTGTCCGCTGCCCAGCATGCGACGGAACACTCTGTAGGCATCGTCACTGCTTTCGTAAGCGTGTTTGCTGTCGTCATCGTTCACCCACGCCAACACGATGATCTTGCTGGAGGCGTGATAGCGATAAAACAAGCGGTATTGCTGGAAGAACTTTGCACGAAACCAGTGCTTGTGTTCCGCGCCCAGTGTGCCGCCCATTCGATGGTCAGCGTTGCCAGGCGCCTGGGCAATGACGTCGAAGGCCAAGCGTCTGACGGCCTTCAATCGTTTTGCCGCATTTTTCTTTACGTAGCCGACCGGATCCTTCTTCTGAAGCACTTCGACTTCATCGATGAGTGCCTCCAGTTTGTCGAGAAAGAGGGGGTGGGCGAACACGCTCCAGCCATGCACGCAAAGAGGTTTGCGCCTCGTTTCAGTCATTCATCATCCGCCGAGAGAGGTTGATCGAGATCGATTTCAACGTCGCCCACCAGTGCATCCAGGCGAGCGACGAGCTCTGCATCGACAACCTTCAATCGTTGCGGATTCGTGGCGATATCCCGGGCCAGGAAATCCAGGAATTGCCCCACGGCGGGGTCTTCCTCGGCTGTCTCTGCGCGGGTCAGTATTACCGCTCCGTCGGGGCGGATCGAGTAGTGAATCTTGTCACGCTTTTTCAGGCCCAATGCGCGGCGAACGGTTTCGGGGACCGTCGTCTGGTAGCGCTCGGTCAGGGTCGACTCGGCTTCGAAGGTAGTGGCCATGATCAGAAGTCCGCGAGGGGATAATATCGATCAAGGTAATGCGAGTGCATTACCTGGTCAATGCAGTTGCATTACCTGGTGTGACCTGCCTGATCAACGGCTTTCCTGGCTCAAGCGGCCCCAACCAGCACTGGGACTTGTACCCGGTCGATCACCTTGGCACTGATTGACGGATCCAGCAGCCTTCCGACCCGCGACAGGTGGCGGTGGCCAATGATGATCAGCTCGCATTCAAGCTCCCGGGCCTTGGTGATGATCGCCTCCACCGGCTGGCCGGCGACCATGCAGCCCAGGCTGTCGAACCCGGCTTCGCGCAGCGTGCCCACGGCGCTGTTCACGGCGTGCTCGGCCAGTTGCTGTTCGTCGCAGGCGGCGGGGTATTCCTCCAGCTCCTCTTCGGTGTAGGCCGTACGGTGGTCGTGCACGGCAAAGGTAGCGTCGATGGCCAGCAGCACGTGCAGGGTGTGTTCACCCGGGCGACAGTAGCGACGGGCGAGGTCGAGCAGGGCGTGGCTGGCGGGGGAGGCGTCGATGGCAATCAGGACCGGGCGGGGCATGGGGGTTCCTTGCAGGGCGGTGACATTCTTAAACGCTGGATCTCCCTATCGCGGGGCAAGCCCGCTCCCACGAGTGTTTTGCGAATGGCGTGGGAGCGGGCTTGCCCCGCGAGAGGGCCGGTACAGGTTGACGCATCGACCGGCCGGGATAAATGGCCCTCCATGCACGGTGCCATTGCGCCTGACGCAATCCACCAACCTGATACCATCGCGTTTCCCACAGCTGTCACGGAAAACGGCCATGCAACTCCCGGACATGAACCTGCTCGTCGCCCTCGACGCCCTGCTCGACGAAGGCAGCGTGGTCGGCGCTGCCCAGCGCATGAACCTGAGCCCGGCGGCCATGAGCCGCACGCTGGGGCGCATCCGCGAGGCCATGGGCGACCCGATCCTGGTGCGCGCTGGCCGTGGCCTGGTACCGACGCCCCGGGCACTGGCCCTGCGCGACCAGGTACGGGCGCTGGTGGAGCAGGCCGGTCTGGTGTTTCGCAGTGGCGACGAGGTCGACCTGCCGAACCTCGACCGGGCCTTCAACATCCGTACCAACGACCTGTTCATCGCCCTGTACGGTGCGCGCCTGCTGCACATGATGCTCGAACAGGCACCGAACACCGTGCTGCGCTTCGTCCCCGAGCACCAGGGCGACGACGACCTGGTGCTGCGCCACGGGCAGATCGACCTGGTGGTCAGTTCGAGCATCGACATGGGACCGGAGATCAAGGTGCAGAGCCTGTTCGACACCTGGTTCGTCGGACTGGCCCGGGCCGACCACCCGATCTTCGACGCCGAGATCACCCCGCAGCGCTTTGCCCGCTACCCGCAGATCAGTGTGTCGCGGCGCGGGCGGGCCAATGGGCCGATCGACGTGGAGCTGGGCGCCCATGGCGTGCAGCGCAGGGTGGCGCTGATCACGCCGAGCTTTCATTCGGCAATGTTCTCGTTGCCGGAGTCGGACCTGATCCTGCCGATGCCGGCGAACATCCTCGGCAGCGTGACCAAGTTCGGCCTGCCGCTGCGCTCGTTCGAGATCCCGGTGCCGCTGGAGCGGGTGCGGGTGATGCAGGCCTGGCATCCGCGGTTCGACAACGACCCGGCGCATCGCTGGCTGCGCCAGACCATGCGCGCCTGCTGCGCGGGCGAGCCCACGCCAGCCTCAAACCCTGCGCGTTCTCGGTAGGAGCGGCCTTGTGCCGCGAAAGGGCCGCATAGCGGCCCCGGATTTCGGCGTTAACGCAAAAATCGCTGGGGCTGCTTTGCAGCCCTTTCGCGGCACGAGGCCGCTCCTACAGGGGATGCGCATTTTTCATGGATTGCGTCTGACGCAACATAAACCTTCCAACAAGTCAGTTTTCGTCAGCATTCGACCTTCATAGACTTGCTCCAGCCCTGAATTTGTTGCTGGAGATGTCTATCCATGAGTTCCCTGACCGCGCCTACTGCCGCGCTGGTCGCCCCTGCGCAGACGGCGTTCGGCCTGCGGGTGGTGGTCGGCCTGTTCGGCGTGTTGCTAGCGGTGCTGTGCGCCGGGCTCAACGAGGCGGTGACCAAGATTTCGCTAAGCGACATCCGTGGTGCCATGGGCATCGGGGCTGACGAAGGCGCCTGGCTGCTGGCGGTGTATGCCGCCGCCTCGGTCTCGGCCATGGCCTTTGCGCCCTGGTTGGCGACCACCTTCTCGTTGCGCCGTTTCACCATGAGCGCCGTCGGCGTGTTCGCCGTGCTCGGCCTGATCCAACCCTTCGCCCCCAACCTGCACAGCCTGATGCTGCTGCGCGTGCTGCAAGGCTTCGCCTCGGGCGCCTTGCCGCCGATGCTGATGAGCGTGGCGCTGCGTTTCCTGCCGCCGGGCATCAAGGTCTACGGCCTGGCCTGCTATGCCCTGACCGCCACCTTCGGACCGAACCTGGGCACGCCGTTGGCGGGCCTGTGGACCGAATACGTCGGCTGGCAATGGGCGTTCTGGCAGATCATCCTGCCGTCGCTGCTGGCGATCGCCTGCGTCGGCTGGGGCCTGCCCCAGGACCCGCTGCGCCTCGAGCGCTTCAGGCAACTGGACTGGCGTGGCGTGTTGCTCGGCCTGCCAGCGATCAGCTGTATCGTCCTCGGCCTGTCGCTGGGCGACCGCTGGGGCTGGTTCGATTCGCCGCTGATCTGCTGGTTGCTCGGCGGCGGCGTATTGCTGCTGGTGCTGTTCATGTTCAACGAATGGTCCGAGCCGCTGCCGTTCTTCCAGTTGCGCATGCTCACGCGGCGCAACCTGAGCTTCGCTCTGGTGACCCTGGCCGGGGTGCTGATCGTGCTTTCGGGGGTGGGCAGCATTCCGTCCGCCTACCTGGCGCAGATCCAGGGCTATCGCCCGGCGCAGACCAGCCCGTTGATGATGCTGGTGGCCATGCCGCAGCTGATCGCCCTGCCGTTGACCGCGGCGCTGTGCAACATCCGCGCGGTGGACTGCCGCTGGGTGCTGGCGACGGGCCTGGCCATGCTGGCGGTCTCGTGCGTGGGCAGCAGCCTGCTGACCTCGCAGTGGATCCGCGGCGATTTCTATCCGTTCTACCTGCTGCAGGTGTTCGGCCAACCCATGGCGGTGCTGCCGCTGCTGATGCTTTCCACCAATGGCATGACCCCGCAGGAAGGCCCGTTCGCCTCCGCCTGGTTCAACACGGTCAAGGGCCTGTCGGCGGTGATCGCCGGCGGTCTGCTCGACGCCCTGGGTACCCTGCGCCGGCATTTTCATTCCAACCACCTGGTCGACAGCCTGGGCAACGCGCCATTGATCGACGACAACGCCGTTGGCCTGGCCAAGCGCATCCATGAACAGGCCCTGGTGCTGACCTCGGCCGACCTTTACCTGGTGATGGCGGGCATCGCCGTCGCCCTGATCTGCCTGATCCCCTTCGTGCCTACCCGGATCTTCCCGCCGCGTGCGGTGGCCTGAATCCGTGGATGAATCCGAGACCTTGAAATGACCAACAACCGCAAGACAATCCTTATCGGCTCGGTGCTCGCCGTGGCCGTGCTGGCCGCCATCGTCGGCCCCTGGATGTTCGGCAGCGACCACCGCCAGAGCACCAACGACGCCTACGTGACCGCCGACTACACCGTGGTCGCGCCGAAGGTGGCGGGCTTCATCAAGGAAGTGCTGGTGGAGGACAACCAGCAGGTGAAGGCCGGGCAGTTACTGGCGACCATCGACCCACGGGACTACCAGGCCGCCCTCGACGCGGCCCAGGCCCAGTTGCTGGTGGCCAGGGCGCAGAGCCTGGATGCCCGCGCCACCCTCGAGCGCCAGGCGGCGCTGATCGCCCAGGCCGAGGCCGCGGTGAAGGCGGCCCAGGCCGAGGCCGCGTTCGCCGATCACGAAGTGACCCGCTACAGCCGCCTGGCCGAGCAGGGCGCCGGCACCGTGCAGAACGCCCAGCAGGCGCGCAGCGGCGTTGACCAGGCCCGTGCCCGGCTGGCCAACACCCAGGCGGCGCTGGTGGCGACGCGCAAGCAGGTGGATATCCTCGACGCCCAGGTGGCCAGTGCCGATGGCCAGCTGAAACGGGCCGAGGCCGGCCTGGAGAAAGCCCGGCTGGATCTGTCCTACACCCGCATTGCTGCGCCGGTGGACGGCATGGTCGGTGAGCGCGCCCTGCGCGTCGGCGCCTACGTCAATCCGGGCGCACGACTGTTGTCGGTGGTGCCGCTGGAGCGCGCCTACATCGTCGGCAATTTCCAGGAGACCCAGCTGACCCACGTTCAGCCGGGCCAGCCGGTGAGCATCAGCGTCGATACCTTCTCCGGCGAGAAACTCCACGGCCGCGTCGAGAGCATCGCCCCGGCCACGGGGGTGACCTTCGCGGCGGTGAAGCCGGACAACGCCACCGGCAACTTCACCAAGGTGGTGCAGCGTATTCCGGTGAAGATTGTCTTTGACGATGGCCAGCCGTTGCTGGAGCGCCTGCGGGTGGGCATGTCGGTGGAGGCGGTCATCGACACCCAGGGCGACAAGTTGGCCGGTAAAGAGGTGACGGCGCGATGAGCAATGTGGTTGAAAAAATTGAGAGTGCCGGGGCTGCTGCGCAGCCCTTTCGCGGCACAAGGCCGCTCCTACAGGCGACCGCGATCCTTTGTAGGAGCGGCCTTGCGCCGCGAAAGGGGCGCGCAGCGGCCCCCTTGCTGCTGGCCGCGATGCTGGCCGGCTGCACCCTCGGACCGGATTTCCAGAGCCCGTCCAGCGAAGCGCCTCGGGATTGGGCCTCGTTGCAAAGTGAGGCAGCGGCCAGCCAGCCGGTAGCCGAACCGCTGGAACTGCGCTGGTGGGACAGCTTTCACGACGCCCAGCTGAGCGCGTTGATCCAGCAGGTCGCCGAACGCAATCTCGACCTGCAGATGGCCAGCGCCCGCCTGCTGCAAAGCCGCGCCTTGCGTAGCACCGTGGCGGCCGACGAGATGCCTTCGGTGGATGCAAACGCAGGCTACAGCCGGGCGCGTAACAGCGCCGAAGGATTGAACGACCCCTCCGGCAAGGCCGGCAAGTCGGCGTATAACTTGTGGCAAGGCGATCTGGTCGCCGGTTGGGAACTGGACCTGTGGGGGCGTGTGCGCCGTCAAGTCGAGGCCGCCGATGCGACCGTGGCGGTCGCCGAGAACGATCGCCGTGGCGTGCTGCTGGCGCTGCTGTCGGAAACCGCCGGCAACTACATCCAGCTGCGCGCCGTGCAGCACACCCTGGACATCACCCAGGACAACCTCAAGGTTGCCCGGCACAGCCTGAAGCTGTCCGAAGGCCGCCAGGCCGAAGGTGTCGCCACCCGGCTCGACGTCGCCCAGGCCAGCGCCCAGGTGGCGTCGATCGAGGCGCGCCTGCCGACCTTGGAGGCCCGCCGCGACGACCTGATCAATGCCCTGAGCCTGCTTGCCGCCGAACCGCCGCGCAGCTTGCAGTCCCAGCTGCTGCAGGGCGGCGAATTGCCCGCGCCGCAGCAGCGCTTTGCCATCGGCGTGCCGTCGGAGCTGGCCGAGCGCCGTCCGGATATCCGCCAGGCCGAGGCCCGGTTGCATGCGGCCACCGCCAGCATCGGCGTGGCCAAGGCCGATTTCTATCCGAGCATCCGCCTGTCCGGAAGTGTCGGTTTCCAGGCCATGCAGTTGTCCGATTTCGGTGCCTGGGATTCGCGCAGGTTCGCCTTCGGGCCGCAGCTGTCGTTGCCGATCTTCGAGGGCGGACGGCTCAAGGGCCAGTTGGAACTGCGCGAGGCTCAGCAGCAGGAAGCGGCGCTGAACTACCGCAAGGTGGTGCTCGGCGCCTGGCATGAGATCGACGATGTGCTGCGCCTGTACAACGCCAGCCAGTTGCGTCGCGATCACCTGGCCGAGGCGGTGCGGCAGAACCGCATCGCCCTGGAGACCGCGCAGCGCCAGTATGTGGAAGGGGCTGTGGACTTTCTCAACGTGCTGACGGTGCAGTCGGCGTTGCTGGCCAGCGAGGAGCAGTGGATCGACAGCTCGGCGGCGGTGTCGCAGGCGCTGGTGGGGCTGTACAAGGCGCTGGGCGGTGGCTGGCAGGCGTTCGACCAGGTCTGAGCAGCATCGCGGGGCAAGCCCGCTTCCACGCATACCTGGGAGCCCCCGTGGGAGCGGGCTTGCCCCGCGACGACGTCAGAGCGGTCGCAACAATCCGAAGCGCTTGCGCAATACCCAATCCAGCAGGCGCTGTGGCAACAGCCGGGCCATCAACGGCAGGGCCGTGCTGCCATTGCCGATACGCACCAGTGCAGGCACAGGCGATTTGCGCGTCGCCGCCAGCAACCCCTGGGCGAACACCGCCGCCGACGTCGGCCGGTCCTGCGACGCTCGCGCCCGCGCCTGTACCTGTTCGCGCAACGGCCACCACGGCGAACCGCTCGCCAGCACCTGCTCGGCCTGCTGCTGCGCATTGCTGGCGAACTGCGAGGCGATCGCGCCCGGCTGCACCTCCATGACCCTGATTCCGAAAGGCGCCAGCTCCAGGCGCAGGGCATCGCTCAGCCCGTGCACGGCGGCCTTGGACGCACAATAGGCACCGGCGAAGGGCGTCACCAGCACACCCGACACACTGCCGATGTTCACCACCAGCCCACGGGAACGGCGCAGCAGCGGGAACAGCGCCTGGGTCACGCCGACCAGGGCGAAGACGTTGGTTTCGAACTGCTGGCGCATGGCTGCGACCCCGCCGTCGAGCAGCGGGCCCATGGCGCCGTAGCCGGCGTTGTTGATCAGGATGTCGAGGCTTTGCAGCTCCTCGGCCAGGCGGGCGAGGGCTTCGGCGTCGTTCACGTCCAGTTGCCGGGCATTGAAGCCGGCAGCGGCCAGTTGTTCGACATCCTGTGCCTTGCGGGCGGTGGCCCAGACTTCATGGCCGGCATCGCGGAAGGCGTCGGCCAGGGCGCGGCCGATGCCGCTGGAACAACCGGTGATCAGGACGGTGGGCATGTAAAGGGCCTGTGATCGATAGATGGAATGGGTCGTCTGTGCCGACCTCTTCGCGGGTAAACCCGCTCCCACAGGGATCACCACAACCCTGTGGAAGCGGGTTTACCCGTGAAGAGGCCAGATCGGGCAACGAATCAATTGGCGAATGTACCTTGCAGATGCTCGGCACGAAACTCCAGGGTTTGTGGCCGATAGCCCGAGCGCAGTGGCGGCAATGGCAGGCAATCGCTCCATTCGGCGCCCGGCTGCAATTCGCCGGGGCCACGATAGCGCGGGGCGGCGTAGGTGTTCTCGGCCAGGTTCACGGTATCGCCAGGCGCATAGGCGCCGACGCGCCAGCGCAGTTCGCTGAGCGGGGCCTTGTTGCCGTTCTTCATGCGCACCTGCAGGACGCGGTCGGCGGGGCACTGCTCGGGGGCGTAGGCCAGGCGGATATCGAGGCGGGCCAGTTGCGAGGCTTCGCGGGTGTCCTGCCAGACCACGTAGAGCGCCACCAGCCCCAGGCCACAAACGGCGGCCATGGAAATCGGCAGGGCCTTGGCCGGGTAGCGCAGCAGCAGGACCAGCCAGGTGAGGACGAGCAGGGCGCCGATGATCATGGTGGGGCAGGCCTTGGTGGCGGGGGTTCGATCATCGTAGCGGGAAATGGGGATTGGCTCAAAAGCGGGAGGGCTTTGCCCTCCTTTCGCGGCACAAGGCCGCTCCTACAGAGGGAACGCAACCTCCTGTAGGAGCGGCCTTGTGCCGCGAAGCGGTTCCAACGTTTTACTGCGCGATGGTCTTCACCGAAACCCCACGTTCCACCGGCGTCGAAGTCCGCCCATACACATCCTCGAAGCGCTCGATATCATCCTCGCCCAGGTAGCTCCCGGACTGCACCTCGATGATCTCCAGCGGGATCTTGCCCGGGTTGCGCAGGCGGTGCACCGAGGCGATGGGGATATAGGTGGACTGGTTCTCGGTGAGCAGGAACACGTTCTCGTCGCAGGTCACCTCGGCGGTGCCGGACACCACGATCCAGTGCTCGGCGCGGTGGTGGTGCATCTGCAGCGACAGGCTGGCGCCGGGCTTGACGGTGATGTGCTTGACCTGGAAGCGCCCGCCCATGTCCACCGAATCGTACGAGCCCCACGGGCGGTACACCTCCAGGTGGTTCTGGGTTTCCGTGCGGCCCTGGGCGTCGAGGGTGTTGACCAGCTGCTTGACCCCCTGAACCTTGTCCTTGTGGGCGATCATCATGGCGTCCTTGGTCTCGACCACCACGATGTTCTCAAGGCCAATCACCGACACCAGCTTGCCGTTGCCGTGGATCATGCAGTTGCGGCTGTCCTGCACCACCACGTCGCCCTTGGTGACGTTGCCGTCGGCGTCCTTCTCGTGCACGTCCCACAGCGACGACCAGCAGCCGACGTCGCTCCAGCCGGCCGACAGCGGTACCACGCAGGCGCGCTGGGTCTTTTCCATCACCGCGTAGTCGATGGAGTTGTCCGGGCAGCAGGCGAAGGTGGCTTCGTCGATGCTCAGCGCATCGGCGTCCTCCTGGCTGCGTTCCAGGGCCAGCAGGCAGGTGTCGTAGATGTCCGGGTCGTGCTTTTTCAGCTCTTCGAGGAAGCGGCTGGCGCGGAACAGGAACATGCCGCTGTTCCAGAAGTAGCCGCCGGCGCGGACGAACTCGTTGGCGCGCTTCTCGTCGGGTTTCTCGACGAACTGCGCGACCCGCGCCACGCCTTCGGGCAGCAGCGCGTCCTGGCTCGAGCGGATGTAGCCGTAGCCGGTCTCGGGTTTGGTCGCCGGCACGCCGAACAGCACCATCTCGCCGCGTTCGGCGGCCACGGTGGCCAGGGCCAGGGCGCGCTGCAGGGCCTTCTGGTCCTCGATCACATGGTCGGCCGGCAGTACCAGCATCAGCTCGTCACGGCCTTCGTTGACCAGTTTCATTGCGGTCATGGCCACCGCCGGCGCGGTGTTGCGGCCGAACGGCTCCATGAGGATGGCCTGGGTTTCCAGCTTCAGCGCGTTCAGCTGCTCCTGGACGATGAACTTGTGGTCCTTGTTGCAGACCACGATGGGGGTGTCCATGCCGTCGAACACCAGGCGCTGGATGGTCTGCTGGAACAAGGTGTGCTCGCCGGTCAGGGCCAGGAACTGCTTGGGGAACTGCTTGCGCGACAGAGGCCACAGGCGCGAACCGCTACCGCCAGAAAGAATTACCGGGATCATGATGTTTCTCCAATAAGGTCGTAAGGGGCAGGAATCAGTTGGTGGCTACGGGACGGGTGACCCACACCGGCGACAGGCTGCTGCCGCTGCCGGTGACGTACAGCACGGCGGCTTCGCCGCGCGCCAGGGCGACGGGTTTGACGTCGCCGACTTTCTTGTCGCCTTGATACAGGGCCAGGTTGACCTTGACCGGATTGATCTCGCGCTCGCCACGGCCCTTGGCGGCCACGGGGCTGACCACTTCGGTCTTGCCATCGGCGGTCTTCAGGGTCAGCGACTGGTCGCTGAGGTTCTGTACCCGCACCAGGGCCTTCTGCTTGTTCTTGAACGGCGGTTCCTCGATCAGCTGAGGGTTGCCGCTGGCGCTGTTGACCAGGGTGTAGTACTTGTCGGCGGCGAGTTTCACCGGGACGCTCTTGCCGCCGACCTGGGCGGTGTAGTCACCGCCGGGCAGGAAGCTGAAGTCGCTGCTGGCCTGGGCGCCGACCTGCTTGATCTGGGTGTTGCCGACCGACGCGGCGGCGGGGCTGCCGGCGGCGTTGTACAGGCGCACGAAGGTCGAGCCCTTCGGCGCGCTTGGGCCATAGAGGGCGGCATCGGCGCCGGCGAAGGCCTGCAGCGAGGCCAGGGACAGGCCGGCGGCGAGGGTGAGGGCTTTGGCAATGGAAGTCTTGGTGGTCATGTGCGTATTCCTCTCTATCTTCAGTGGTCCGTCCGATTGGACGACAGGGCCAGGTTTTCTTCGGATTGACGGGAGTTCTTCAGCTGCGCGATCCACTGCGGATCGAAAGCGCTGAGGTCGTTCTTCATTGGCAGATACCGTTCGGGGAATTCCCACACCACGACCTGTGGCGGGGCGTTCTTGAAAGCGTCGCTTTGCAGGTACTTGAGCATCGGCAGCAGCGGGCCATGGCCGTCCTCGGCGTAATTGGCGACGTCGCTGCGCAACGCCTGCTGCAGGGCGCCGAGGAAGTTCCAGTGCGGGTTGGCGCTGTAGCTGGTGCCCACCAGCGCCACCGGGATCCGGTTGTCGGCGAACAGCGCGTCATCGCCTTCGGCCTGCACCGGGTGAGTCTTGCGCTGCTGCAGGTTGTCCGGGGACGGCAACAGGTTGCTGAACAGCGGGTCCAGCGGCAGGAAGTTGGTCAGGTCGCCCTTGTACGGCGCGGTGGCGCCGGCCTCGGTGATGAACGCCTGGGGTTCGCTGTCGAGCAGGTTCTGGCGGCTGACTGCCTCGGCGATGGACTGCGCGACCACCTCGGCGCCCATCGGCGTCCAGTGAGTGTCGGTACGCAGGAACACCTGGCCGCGGGCCTTGGCCTGCTCCAGCGGCGCCAGCAGGTCGGGGGCGAACACATTGGCCTGGCGCGCCTGGGCGTGGAAGCGGTTGAACAGCTCGTCGTGCAGGCTGGCCGGCGTCTCCTTGCCGATGTACTCGGCGTACAGGCGCGCCTTGGCCGGCACGATCGCCAGCACCAGCTGGCTGCCGTGGCGTTGCAGGGCGTCGCGGATGCCGCGCACCAACGCCAGGTTGTCCTGCATCAGCTGCTCGGCGCCGGCGGTGGGCTTGAACTCCTCGTCGCTGAACAGCCACTGGTCGCGGCCCAGCACCACGCCGGGACGGCCTTCGTTGAACAGCTTGAAGTCCAGCGCGGCCCACAGGTTGGTGCCCAGACGCTTGATCGGGAACTGCTCGTCGTAGTGGGTCTCGGCGGCCTTGGCCAGCTTGCCGTCGAGCAAGGTCATCTGCCCTGTGCGGTTGAAGCTTTCCAGCCCGCCGAGCGAGGCCACTCCCAGGCCGACCAGCAGGCCCATGAACGACAGCGAATAGGTGATGCGAAGTGTCCGGTTCATGATCGGGGCCTCAGAACTGGAAGTAGAGGAACGGTGAGTAGCTCTGCGCCGAGAGCTTGAGCACCGAGGCGGTGAACAGCAGCAGGACCAGGGCGCGGGTCATGATCCGCGTCCAGTCCAGGCCTACCGAGCCGTCGGCGTTGACCTGCACCGGGGTGGCCTTGGGTGCTGGCGTTGCGTTGCGGTAGAAGTCGCGCAGGCCGAAGAACGCCAGGGTCAGGTAGGCGACGATCAGCGTGGCCACCTGCAGGCCGGTGAGGTTGGCGCGGTTGAGCTCCGACAGCTGCCAGTCGCCGAAGCTGAACATGGCGCCGTACATGCGTGCCGCCACGTGCAGGTTCTCGGCGCGGAAGATCACCCAGCCGACCACCACCAGCAGGAACGTGAAGGCCCATTTCACCGGGTTGAAACGCTGCGGGTTGGTGTCCAGGCCCAACGCCCGCTCGATCGCCAGCCACATGCCGTGCCAGGCGCCCCAGATGATGTAGGTGAAGTTGGCGCCGTGCCACAGCCCGCCCAGCAGCATGGTCAGGAACAGGTTGCGGTAGGTGTTGAAGGTGCCTTTGCGGTTGCCGCCCAGGGTGATGTACAGGTAGTCGCGCAGCCAGGTCGACAGGCTGATGTGCCAGCGCCGCCAGAACTCGGTGATCGACTGGCTGATGTAGGGCTGCTTGAAGTTCTCCATGAAGCGAAAGCCCATCATCAGGCCCAGGCCGATGGCCATGTCGCTGTAGCCGGAGAAGTCGAAGTACAGCTGCGCGGTGTACGCCAGGGCGCCGAGCCAGGCGTCACCGGTAGTGGGGTTCTCCAGGGCGAAGCAGTGATCGGCGACCACCGCCAGGGTGTCGGCGATGAACACTTTCTTGATGAAGCCCTGCATGAAGCGGGTGCAGCCTTCGGAGAACTTGTCCAGGGTGTGGGTGCGGTTGTTGAACTGGTCGACCAGGTCCTTGAAGCGCAGCACGGGGCCGGCGATCAGGTGCGGGAAGATCGCCACGAAGGCGGCGAAGTCGATCAGGTTGCGGGTGGCCGGGGTGTCGCCGCGGTACACGTCGATGATGTAGCTGATCGACTCGAAGATGTAGAACGAGATGCCGATCGGCAGCAGCACGTGGGTGAGGATGAACGGCTCCAGCCCCATCGAGGTCATGATCGCGTTGAGGCTGTCGACGCCGAAGTTGGCGTACTTGAAGTAGCCGAGGATGCACAGGTCGACACCCACGCCGAGCAGCAGCCAGCGCTGCGCGGGCTTGGTGCGCACGCCGGCGGCGCCGACCTTCAGGCCGATCCAGTAGTTCCACAGGGTGACCCCGGCGAACAGGGCGAGGAAGTCCACCCGCCACCAGGCGTAGAAGATGTAGCTGGCAACCAGCAGCAGCAGGTTGCGATAGCGGTTCCCGCTCACGTAGTACAAGCCGAGGAAAACCGGCAGGAACAGGAACAGGAACACGTTGGACGAGAAGACCATCCCGGTTCTCCTTGTTGTTCACAGCATCCGGGGCACAGCGCCCCCCAAACCCCCCACCAAAAAAGTGGGAGATACCTAGGTCCCTGTGGGAGCGGGTTTACCCGCGAAGAGGCCGGCACAGGCACCGCACATGGCAGGTCTGGCCCTTTCGCGGGTAAACCCGCTCCCACAGGGTTGTCTATTTCTTCAAAGCAGCGCCCGGGTCATAGACCCGCGTCACATCCCCACCCAGCCTGAAACTGTTGAACGGCTGCATGTCGTGCTTGCGCGCCAAGGTGTCGCCAACGCACTGGTACAGTGCGCACCACGGCTCGAGCCAGGCGTACTTGCTGTCGATCTTCAAATCCTTCAGGTCCTGCTTCACGCCGGCGCGGGTGTTGAAATGAACAGGATCGCGGGCACCGGCCAGCACGCCTTCGCCGAGGCGTTGCAGGGCGAAGTTGTTTTCCTTGCGCAGGTCCACGCCGTTGGCCTGGGCGAAGCTGGCGATCATCGCCAGCGGCGGCAGGGCGTAGTTGTGGTAGGCCAGGGCACGCTGGCGGCGCTTGAGCTCGTTGGGCAAAAAGCCCTGCTCATCGACCTGGTTGGCGCCGACCTTGTATTCCTTCACCGCCCAGTCGAAGAGGTCCTGGCGGTCGGTGGCCACCGCGGTGGCCATCACCGACCAGGCCGCCCAGTAGCTGTGGTTGTTGATCTTCTCCAGCGGCAGGTCGCTCCAGTCACGCACGGTCTGCCGGGCCAGGCGCACGAACCATTTCTCGATCTGCTCGGCCTCGGCCCGGTGCGCCGCCAGTGGCTGCGAGTTGGAGAACTTCAGGCGCAGCCACGACCCGCTCATGCTACCCAGCGCCCATTTGCGCATGGACTTGCCGGTGTGGTTGTAATCGGTGGACATCAGCGCATCGGCGCGCGCCCAGGTGTCGAGCCAGGTCAGTGCGCAGTCCAGTTGCGCCGGGCGGCCATCGCGCATGTACTGGCCGACCATCTTGCTCACGCCCTTCTCGAGGGTGGTGATGTCCTCGGTGGATTTGCGAAAGGCTTTTTCCGAGGCGGCATTGAGCGTCGCCCGGGCCTTGTCCGAGCCTTCGTACTTGCTGCGGAACACCAGCGCGCCGGTATAGGGCTTGGGTGCGGCCTCGCAGCGGAAATTGCCGTCGCCGGTCTTGAGTTTCTCGATGCCCTCGTAGTAACCCTGGGGCGGTACCAGCGCGGCCTGCGCCGCACCGCCGAACAGGGCGAGGGCGAGCAAAGCGGGTGCGGTCTTGCGGTGGATGGAAGTCATGCTTGCCTCACTGGCCGGCCTGCGCGGTGTGCTGCGCGGGGCTGGCGAAGTTGTTGCGTTTGCAGAGTTTGGCTTCGACTTTCTGCGTGCCGCTTTCCGGCCCCTGGACCTCCAGGGCGAGCAGGTTCTGGCCTGCCCAGTCTTCGTCCTCGCGCATCTGGAAGACGAAGCGTCCATCGGTGTCGGAGGTCTCGGGCTTCTCGATCTTGATGTCCTCGTGGCGGCCGTTGAGGTACCACAGAGTGGCCTGCAGCACTTTCACCGAGGTGTCCTCGAACTTGATGTCGAGCTGGTGGTTGCGGTTGACCAGGTCCTTGATCACGCCATTCTTGCCGTTGACCATCAGCTCGTTCTTGCCGGGCTTGAGGGTGGCGCTGGCGCTCATCTGCGCGGGACGGTCGTCGCAGCCGTCGTCGAGCAGGCCGAGGATCTGCCGCCAGATGGTTTCCTGGTCGAGGCGGTAGAGCGGGGAGAACTCCCAGACCAGGATCTTCGGCGGGTTGTTCTGGAACTCCTCGCTGCCCAGGTACTGGATCATCGAACCTTCCAGACCGCCCCCGGGGAAGGCGACGTTGAGCACATCGGCGCCAATGTACTGCTCGAGGAAGCCCGAGAAGTTGTAGTTCTTGCCGCTGTGGCTGGTGCCCACCAAGGTGATCTGCGCGTTGCCCGAATCACCGAACAGGTCGTCGCCGCCGCTGGCGCCGCCCTTGGGCTCGGTGGCGAACTGGTCCATGTACTGCACCGCGTAGCTGGTGCCGCACAGCTGGCCGGCGACGTTGTGCAGGGTGCCGGTCTTGCCCATGCGTCCGGACTTCCTGGTCTCGAATTCCTTGCGCGGGATGCCTTCGAAGGCCGGCATCTGGTGCACGGTGTCGGCGACGATTTTCGCCGCGCGCTCGGCGCCGTAGGGCGTCCAGTGCTGGTCGCCGCGGAAGTAGAAGTCCTTGCCCTGGTCGGCCGCGGCCAATTGCTCGTTGGTCAGCGGCGACAGGTCGGGCACGTTGTAGCCCATCTTGGCGAAGCGCTGGAGCATGGCCTGGTAGTTGCGCAGTGCCTTCTGGTAATCGAAGGCGGCCTTCTCTTCGGGGTTGAGCATGTTGCGGTTCACCAGGCCGCGAGTCGGCTGGTACACCACCACCAGCTCGACGCCGCGCTTCTTGAACGCGTCGTGCACCTGCTGCAGGCGCTTGTAGCCGCCCGGGGTGGTGTCGAATTCGGTGCGCAGGTCTTCGCGGGTACGGAACAGCCAGTCGCCCTGGGCCTGCACCAGAGTGGTGAAGTTCTGCTGGTAGCGCGTGGTGTAGCGGCTGGCGTCGTGGGCTTCGGGGCACAGCTGGCAGCAGGGCTCGGCGCTGAAGGTCGGCGCCTTGACCTCGTCGGCGCGCACGCCCTGGCTGATGGCCAGGAGGGCGGCGGACAGGCCCAGCAGTTTCATCAGGTGTGGAGTCATGGTCTGGGCTTCCTTAGTCGATCATTTCGGTCTGGCGTTCGACCGGGTCGATCAGCACGGCCTTCTGCTGGCGCACCAGCAGGTCGAGGATTTCGTCCTGGCGCTCGCCGAGCACGCCGTTGAAGCTGATGCCGTTGGCCTTGCGCGGCATCAGCATCGACACCTTGTACAGCTCCACCGACAGGGGCGAATCGATCGACAGCGGGCCGGAGCCGTTGGCCGCCAGCTCGCCGCCGACCACGATCAGCGACACCTTGGTGTCGAACGGGTCGAGGGCGATGTCGCGGTCGGTGTCGGAGAGGTCCTTGATGTGTCCGTACACGCCCACCAGACCGTTGGCCATGGCGACGTTCTCGTACAGGCGGATGTTCACGCTGTTGCGCACGCGGATGCCGTGGCGGCGGTTGTTGATCAGCTTGTTGCCCCAGATCAGGTTGTCGCCGCTCTCGTACAGGGTGATGCCGTCGGTATGGTTGCGGTAGATCTCGTTGTAGGCGATCAGGTTGTTGACGCTGTTGCGGTCGATCACCACGCCCGAGAGCTTGTTGTCGTAGCTCTTGTTGTTGATGATCCAGCTGTCGTTGACCTCGCGCGAAACGATGATCCCGTGCTTCTTCTTGGTGCCGTACACGGTGTTGCCGGCGATGATCAGGCGGTGCGAACGGTCGTGGGGGTCGATGCCGTAGACGATGTTGTCGCGGTAGGTCGAGTCCTTGATCACGAAGTCCTGGGTCTCGTAGCAGTAGAAGCCGTACCACATGTCGCTGAACTCGGAGCCGATGATCCAGCCGGTGGGTTCCGGGCGGCCCATCTGCTTGGCCATGTTCGGCGTGTACTGCGAGATGCTCACGCCGTACGACTTGGACTTGGCGTAGCCGAAGCTGGCCATCTTGCTGTTGACGATATAGGTCTCGGTGCCGCCCCAGCTGAGCAGGAACGGGCGGAATTCATCGGGCTTGCGGAAGGTTGCCGGGCCGTTGGCCTGCTCGCGCCAGCCGGTCACCCGGGTATCGCTGACGAACAGCTTGCCGTCGTTGACGATGAACGAGCCGGCCTCTTCGGACAGGCGCAGCTCCTTGACCTTGCCGTCGATCTCCAGCACGCCCTTGCGCCCGACCACGATCGGCAGGCGGGCGAGGTAGACCCCCGGCGCGGTCTCGCGCAGGTACTGGTCGGGCACCTTTTTGCTCAGTTCCACCAGGTCGACATGCCCGTCATCGACGAAGATCGCCTGGGGAATGCCGTGCTGGCGCCGCACCCACTCGGCGCCCTTATTGTCGCCGCCGATGAACTCCTTGAGGGTGTCCTCCTGGAGCATGCGGCGCACGCTGACCTTGCCCTTGTGGCGGCGGTCGATCTTCTTCTGCACGGCCTCGGCGGTGTAGCCGGAGAGGTCGGGCAGCTTGGGCGGGTCCATCAGCAGTGGCTCGATCGGCGCACTGGCAACGGTGTAGGTCTTGGCCTGTTGCAGCCCCTTGGCCATTTCCGGCTCGGCGGCCTGGGCCAGGCCTGCGGCCAGCAGCAGGGCGCTGGCCAGCAGGCTGTGGCGAAGGTTCGGGTGCAGGTTCATGTCAAATCCTCTCCCGGCCTCAGTAGCGCCAGATCACGTCGACGAAGGCGCGGTGCATGTACGAGTCGGCCTCTTTGCCATAGGCGTCGCCCGGCTTGAACACGCCGGCGCGCAGGCGCACCAGGGCCGACGGCTCGTCGATCGACTGGCTGATCGAGGCCGGCAGCAGGCCTTGCTTGAAGTACTTGGTGACGACCACGTCCATCTCCTGGCCGAGGTCTTTCTCACCCTGCACCAGCGGACGGTTGATGCCGCCGTCGTCGACCACCGCGTTGATGCCACTGGAGCCGATGTTCTGCTTGCCGTCGACGCGCCAGAACTTGTGGTAGATGAAGCTGGCGTCGTAGTCGTCGCGCAGCTGCCAGGAGGCGAACAGGGTGGCGGCCTGCAGGTTGCCCAGCTCGCCGCGGAACGCTTCGCCGAAGCGGTGCACCCGCGAGCGGGTGCCGGTGAAGTTGGAGCGGTTGCTCTCAAGGCCGGTCTGCTCGAAGTTGTTCGAACCGTCGCTGCCGCCACCGCCGCTGCCCCGGGCATAGGCCGCGCCGACCTGCCATTGCGGGTCCAGGCGCAGGCGGATGCCGAGGTCGGTGGCCCAGGCGTTGACGTCGCCGCTCTGCTTGCCGGTGGCGACCTGGTCGTTGCCCACCGCCTGGCTGCTGAGGGTGTCGCGATCGCCGGTCAGCCAGGTGACGCTGCCCCAGTAGTTGACGGTGTGGTCGTTGCGCCAGTTGTAGGCATCGCTGTTGGCTTCCAGGCCCAGCCAGGTGAGATCGCCCGTGCGAGTCTTGTCGAGGGCGTCGACGGTTTCGCCTGGGCTTTTCAGGCTGCCGCCGTCATGAGTGTGGTGGGCGCGCAGGCCGACCCAGTGGCCGGGTGTCCACTGCGTGGCGACGTTGCCATAGACGTGGGTGCGGTCCTTGTCCTCCGGGGCCAGCTCGGTGAGGTCGGTGCGGTATTCGCTGAAGCGCTGGGCCACGCCCAGGTCGGCCTTGAGCAGGGTGGTGTCGAAGGTCCAGTTCAGCGCCTCGATGTTGGTGTCGCGCCACATGCCGTCGTCGCTGCGCAGGCGCTGGCGGCCGAAGCGCAGCTGCTCGCCGGGGTAGGGGGTCAGGCCGCTGTAGCCGATCCAGAACTCGCGCATGGCCAGGTAGCTCTTGTCCGGCTTGCGGCTGTCGTCGCCGTTGTCGCTGGTGGTGCCGTCGTCGTTCTGGCGCAGAGTGTCGGTCTCGATGATGTCGGTGGCGGCCACCGCCTGGCCCATGGCGAAGGCGCTCCAGTGGCCGCGCTCACCGTACACCCAGGGTCGCAGGTCCAGGCCCAGGCCGTTGACGTCGCCGCCGGAGCGGGTGCCCAGGTCGCGGTCGTCCTCGGACTGGCCGGTGATCTTCACGTCGAGGCCGAAGTTCTTCTGCGCGGTTTCCGCCGCCAGGGTCGGCATCGACCACAGCAGGGCGAAGCCCAGGCCGATGCCGGCTTTCACGAAGGGGTTGAGCGTCATAGCGAATCCTCGGCGTCTACGTCGTCTTTCTCGTCCTGCAGTGCTTCGATGGCCAGGGTGCTGTTGGCGCCCTGGGTCATGCTGCCGCGTGCCCGCTTCTCCTGCGCCAGCAGGTCCTGCGCCTGGTTGCGCTGGTCGGGCGTGAGCTGCTGGTCGAGCTGTTGCAGCAGTTCGGTCGACTGCGGGGTCGGGTTGACCTGTGACAGCTGGGCGAACACCCAGGCATTGGTCGGTGCCGGGCGGATGCCGTGGCCTTCGCTGAACAGCTGGGCCAGGGCGTAGTCGGCGCTGTTCTGGCCGCCGCGGGCGGCGGCGAGCAGGTGGTCCACGGCTTTCTGCGGCTCGACCTGGCCCAGGTAGCCACGGCGGTAGAGCTGGCCGAGGTAGTAGTCGGCGCTGACCTCGCCGGCGTCGGCGGCGGCCTGCAGGTGCTCCTGGGCCTTCTGCGCGTCGGCGGGTACGGTCTTGCCTTCGTAGTAGAGGCGGCCCAGCAGCAGTTCGGCGCGGGGTTGCTCGGCCTCGCGGCCCTTGTCGATGTAGGCCATCAACTGGTCGGTGTCGCCCAGCTCGGGGAAGTCGTAGAGCAGTTGCGCCAGGCTCACCCACGAGGCCGGGTTGGCCGGGGCGATGTGCTCGAGCAGGTCCTTGGCGGTCTTCTCGTCGGTCTGGCCGAGGCCGCGGTCGGCCAGCACCCGGGCGACGCTGTCGACCCGGGTGGCCGGCACGGCGCCACGGGCATGGGCGGCTTTCAGTTGTTCGAGCAGGGCGGCCTGCTGGTCGGGCTGGGCGCGTTTCTGGTAGACGGTGGCCAGCTCGACGTAGCAGATGTCGGTGCTGGTCAGTGCCGCCTTGCAGATCTTCTCCACATCGCCCAGGTGCTGGTCGTAGGTGCCCTGGGTGCGGTACAGCAGGACCTGGGCAAGGCCCGCCTCGGGGTTGCCGGCGGCGCGCCACTGGTCGATCTGCTGCTGGGCGTTGACCTTGGGGAAGCTCTGCGGGTACTGCAGGTAGAGCATCGCCAGCGGGATCAGGGTGTTGCTTTCGCCCTGTTGTGCGGCGTGCTTGAGCAGGGTTTCGGCCTCCTCGCGTTCGGCCTGGGTGCTGTCGGGCTTGGCCACCAGCAGGCGGCCGAGACGCGCCTGGGCACGGGGCGAGGTGGCGGCGGCGCGGTAGGTGGCTTCGGCCTCCTTGAGTTTCGCCGGGTCGCGGGTGGCGACCTGGATATCGGCCAGGCCTACCTGGGCATCGCTGTAGCCGAGGTCGGCCAGGGCCTTGTAGTTGCGCTCGGCGGTGGCGGTGTCGCCGCGCTTGAGCGCTTCATTGGCCAGGCGCTGGTCGGGCAGGCCGGCGCAGCCGGCCAGGGTGATGGCGGCGGCCAGGGCGCACCATGCCAATGGGCGGGCGCTGCGCACCCGATCGCGGGGCAAGCCCGCTCCTACAGGGTGCGGCGCGGTCCCTGTAGGAGCGGCCTTGTGCCGCGATCCAGGCGACGCCACTCCAGCAGGAGAAAAACCATTCAAAGGTTTCATCGTCCGATCCTCTTACAACCCACGAGCCACGGCCTTGTCGATCAGCCAGTTCAGCGACGGACCACGATCACTGTTGACCGCGGCCGGGCGCCCGGCGAGCTCGGCCGGCAGGCCGCCGTCGGGCTTGATCTGCACGCGGATGTCGGAGGCCAGGTTGTCGGTGTCCAGGCTCGAGCTGCCGGTGATCCGCCCGGTGCGCACTTCGTCCTCGCCGGCGATCTGGAAGTTGACCCGGGTACCCGGCTTCACTTCGTCGAACTGGCGATAGCTGAAGCGCGCCTCGATGGTCGGGACGCTGGTGCGCGGGATCAGCGCGAACACCGGCTGGCCCTTGCTGGCGTACTGGCCGTCATCCACCAGCTGGCGCGAGACCACGCAGTCGCACGGGCTGGTGAGGGTGCCGGAGAGCTGCTTGCCGAACAGCTCCTCGACCTTGGCCGGCTCCAGCTGCGAGTCGTCCAGGTGGCCCTTGAGCAGGTCGAGCATGCTGGTGTTGAAGGTCGCCAGCGGTGCGCCCTTGGCCACGCTCGCGCCGCTTTCCACCAGGCTCTGCAGACTGCCGTCGCGGGGCATGGTGACGTTGGTGGTGGGCACCGCGACCACGCCGGCCTCGGCATGGCTGACGAAGTACAGGCCGTACAGCGACTTGGCGACGAAGCCGAAGGCCACCAGGCCGACCACGAACACCCCGGCGGTCACGGTGACCGCGCGCAGGCGGCCAAAGGCGGAAAGGCCCGAGCCTCCGTCCTTGTGCTTGCGCGCCTTGGTGAAGTTGTCGCGCTGCAGGGTACTGAGCACGTCGCCGACGCTGATCAGCTCGCCGGACAGGTGGCTGGTGATGATGTGGCGCAGGGTGGCGATGTCGCGCGGCTCGAGGTTCTGGAACTCGGCGCCGGTGCGGGCGGTCTCGCGGCTGCTGGTGCGCACCAGCAGTTCGACGTCCATCGACAGGCCGAGGTTGTCGACCACGAACTGCAGGCGACCGCGCAGCACTTCGCCTTCAGGCAGAGGCTTCTTGGCGTGGAAGGACAGGCCCCCGGCGGACAGGTCGTCAACCTTCACCTCGTGCGCTTCGCGGTTGCCGTCCAGGTAGCGCAGCTTGGCGGGGATGCGCACCCGGGCGTGCTGGCGCTGCGCTTCGGATTCATGCACGACATTGACGTTCACGGCGGTATTCATGGCGATATTCGTTCCTGTTGTCCGATCCGGGGGCTCACACGACCATGAACAGCACGGCGACGAAGATGCTCGCGGCCGAGAAGGTCATGGTCCGCGAGGACCAGGTGTTGAACCATTGTTGAAAACTTGCGAGGTCGCGTTTGAGGGCAGTGGGCTGGCGGGTCCAGGACTGCCTGTCGAGGCGGAAGAACACGTAGATCTTCATCACCGCGCCGACGATTTGGTTGTAATAGAGGATCAGCGGGTAGGCCGGGCCGACGTTGTGACCCGAGCACAGCAGCATGATGGTGAGGATCAGGCGGGTGATGCCGATCCACAGCAGGTACACCAGCAGGAACTGCAGGCCGAACTTGAAGCTGGCGATCACCGCCACGGTCAGGCCCAGCAGGCTGGTCCACATCGACACGCGCTGGTCGAGCAGCACGATGCTGGTGAACAGCCCCAGGCGCTTGAGACCCAGGCCCAGGGCGCGGGAGTTCTGCCGCAGGTTGTTGCCGTACCAGCGGTACATCAGCTTGCGGCTGGCCTTGACGAAGCTCTTCTCTGGCGGGTGCTCGACCGTGTTGATCGCGGCATCGGGCACGTAGAAGGTGTCGTAGCCCAGGCGCATCAGGCTGAACCAGCTGGACTTGTCGTCGCCGGTGAGGAACTTGAAGCGGCCCAGGCGCCAGTGCATCAGCGAGTCGCTTTCGACGTCGGCGATGAACTCGGGGTTGGTCACTACGCTTGCGCGGAACATCGACATGCGCCCGGTCATGGTCAGCACGCGCTTGGACAGGGCCATGGAGCACATGTTGATGTGGCGCTGGGCGAAGCGCAGCTTGTGCCACTCGCTCATGATGTAGCCGCCGCGCACTTCGCAGAACTCGTTGGTGGTCAGGCCACCGACGTTGGGGTACAGGCGGAACCATGGCACGGTCTTGCGCACCACGCCCTCGGCCAGCACGGTGTCGCCGTCGATCACCGCCACCACGGCGTTTTCATCCGGCAGCATCCGCGAGATGGCGCGGAAACCATAGGCCAGGCCGTCACGCTTGCCGGTGCCGGCGATACGCACGATGTCGAGGGTCACGTGGGACGGCGGGTTGTACTTGGCCCACAGGCTTTTCACCAGCAACTCGTCGGACTTCTCCACCAGCGAGCAGACCACGGTGGTGGGGAAGCCGCAGTCGATCGCCTCTCGGATTACCGAGCTGTACACCTGGGCGGTTGTCAGTGCCTCGATGCGAAAGCTGGTGACCATCAGGTACACGTGCGACGGGTCGGCGTCCTTGCCGAGTTTCTGCACCTTGCGGCGCAGGTAGGGGTAGACGATGTACAGGAAGATCATGCCGCGGATGAAATGGGTGGCGCCCATGGAGTAGCGCCAGATGCCGACGGCACCGACCAGGAAGATGAAGTGCTTCGACTGCGAGTCGAAGATATCGCTGGGCAGGGCCAGGGCGATCAGCATGAGCAGGCTCATGTAGAGCAGCCAGCCGGCGCATTGCAGCAGCATGGTCTGGAACCTTTGCATGTTCGGCATCCGTCGAGAATTCGGGGGAGGGCGGGCGGCGCGCTGGGGAGGGACGCGCCGCCCGGCCGGGTTTACCAGCAGATACCTTCGGTGCGGCTGGTGGCGCAGGTCGGCTTGCTCATGAAGCCGACCAGGTCGATCACCTGCTTGCCTTCCGGTGCCTGCTGGGCCAGGGCGCGGAACTGCTCGTCACGGTTGCCCAGGATGATGATCTCGGCGTTGTCCACCACCTGCTCGAAGTTGGCGTTGAGCAAGGAGGAGACGTGGGGGATCTTCGACTCGATGTAGTCCTTGTTGGCGCCGTGGACACGGGCGTACTCGACGTTCTGGTCGTAGATGTCGAGCTGGTAGCCCTTGCCGATCAGGCGTTCGGCCAGCTCCACCAGCGGGCTTTCGCGCAGGTCGTCGGTGCCGGCCTTGAACGAAAGGCCGAGCAGGGCGACCTTGCGCTTGTCGTGGCTCTCGATGATGTCGAAGGCGTTCTGCACCTGGGATTCGTTGCTGCGCATCAGCGAGTCGAGCAGCGGCGCGCGCACGTCGAGGCTGGCGGCGCGGTAGGTGAGGGCGCGCACGTCCTTGGGCAGGCACGAGCCACCGAAGGCGAAGCCCGGGCGCATGTAGTACTGCGACAGGTTCAGCGCCTTGTCCTGGCAGACCACGTCCATCACCTCGCGACCATCGACGCCGACGGCCTTGGCGATGTTGCCGATCTCGTTGGCGAAGGTGACCTTGGTCGCGTGCCAGACGTTGCAGGTGTACTTGATCATCTCGGCCACTTCGACCGGCTTGCGGATGATCGGCGCGTCGAGTTCTTCGTACAGGGCCTGCAGCACGTCGCCGCTGGCGCTGTCCAGTTCGCCGATGACGGTCATCGGCGGCTGGTCGTAGTCCTTGATTGCGGTGCTTTCGCGCAGGAACTCCGGGTTGACCGCGACGCCGAAGTCGACACCGGCCTTCTTGCCCGAACAGTCTTCCAGAATCGGAATGACCACGTTCTTCACGGTGCCCGGCAGCACGGTGCTGCGCACCACCACGGTGTGACGGCTGGCCTTGTCGCGCAGCACGTAGCCGATCTCGCGGCACACCGACTCGATGTACTCCAGGCCCAGGTCGCCGTTCTTCTTGCTTGGCGTGCCGACGCAGATCATCGACACGTCGCTTGCGCGGATGGCTTCGGCGAAGTCGGTGGTGCCGCGCAGGCGGCCGTTGGCGATGCCTTGTTGCAGCAGCTCTTCGAGGCCCGGTTCGACGATGGGCGACTTGCCCTTGTTGATCAGGTCGATCTTGGTGCTGGAAACGTCCACACCAATCACTTCATGGCCTCGTGCCGACAGGCAACCTGCACAGACTGCACCCACATAACCCAAACCAAAGATGCTGATACGCATCGCATTCACCTCGTGTGTTTATCACGCCAGCCCTTCAGCGAAGAGCCGACCGGGTTGATTGACCAGCAGTATTCGGGCGCACGGATCCATGGCGAATTGACACTTCACCGAACGCAGGCATGAATAAATCCGGAGCGCAAAAAGTTATGCACTCAAAGTTGGCAGTCATAGGCCAGTATTTAAAAAGGCGTGCCCTGAAATGCAGCCGTCTTTATTGCAATTCACCGTTGGTGAAGTGCTGTGCTTGTTTTTTCAAGTGGATAAATCCTTTGAAATCAACCACTAGGACGAATTTTAGGGGCGCTTGTCTCCTGCATGGATCATGGCTTTTGGCACTTCCTGTACCGCCGTTGAAGTTTTTTGGGCCGGTTGAGAATGGCGGCCCTTTGTCATCTGTAAGTCATTTCTCACGCCGGGCGCTTGAAACTCGTTACGGGTGCTATGAGCCATCTCCCTTGGCAGAAGTTCCGGGGGCGGTTTCGTCACGATGAAAGATTTCTAAATATTTTTTCAGAGGGAAATACTTTCAATCTGATAGCACACGGCAGTTTCGTCCCCGTATATAAAGGGCGAAATCGCAGGGGGATGGTTATAGGCCAGCATGCGAAATTTTTTTTCAATTTTCGTCAAAAAACTACGAACGGTCTTATGGCGTTTTGCAATAAGGATAGGGTGGTTGGTTTTTTGGCGTCTGTTATTTGGCGAATTCGAGGGTGAAAGCGTGCCCCGTTGCAGGGCAAGGGTGGGATGGGGCTGCTTCGCAGCCCTTTCGCGGCGCAAGGCCGCTCCTACAGAGAACAGCGCGGTCCCTGTAGGAGCGGCCTTGTGCCGCGAAAGGGGCGCAAAGCGCCCCCGGGGCCATCAGCCCTCAGCGTGATCGCGCAGGAACACCAGATGATCCGGCTTCGACTGCTCGGCGCTGTAGTAGTAACCCTGCACATCAAAGCGCTTGAGCTGCTCCGGGTCGCTGATCCGCTCCTGGATCACAAAGCGGCTCATCATCCCGCGGGCCTTCTTGGCGTAGAAGCTGATGATCTTGTACTGGCCGTTCTTCAGGTCCTTGAAGTCGACATCGATCACCCGCGCCTTCAGCGCGCTCTTCTTCACCGCGCTGAAGTATTCGTTGCTGGCCAGGTTCAGCAGCACGTCGTCACCCTGGTCGGCCAGGGCCTGGTTCAGCCATTCGCTGATGCGCGTGCCCCAGAAGGCGTACAGGTCCTTGCCGCGGGCATTGGCCAGCTTGGTGCCCATTTCCAGGCGGTAGGGCTGCATCAGGTCCAGCGGGCGCAGCAGGCCGTACAGGCCCGAGAGCATGCGCAGGTGGTCCTGGGCGTAGCTGAAGTCGTCCTCGCCCAGGCTCTCGGCGTCGAGCCCGGTGTACACGTCGCCCTTGAACGCCAGCAGCGCCTGCTTGGCGTTGGCCGGGGTGAAATCCGGGGTCCAGCTGCCGAAGCGGGCGGCGTTGAGGCCGGCGAGCTTGTCGGAGAGGTGCATCAGCTCGGCGATCTGCGCCGGCGCCAGTTCGCGCAGTTGCACGATCAGTTCCTGGGAGTCGTCCAGGTACTGGGGCAGGGTGTGGCGCTGGGTTACCGGCGGGGTGTCGTAGTCGAGGGTCTTGGCGGGGGAAATCACCGTCAGCATCGGGTCGGCTCCTGGAATCGTCGGGCGAATTCTACGGGGCCGCTGGCACAACGCCAAACTATGGCGACGATAGTCACCGAACATCGCCACATTAAACCGCGGGCGGTCGCGCTATAGTGCGCGCCATGCCTTCAAGGAGATTGCTCATCGTGCGTATCGCGTTTGCCCTGTTCGCCGGGCTGCTCAGCCTGGGCGCGCAGGCGGCCCCGGCGGATTTCGTCAGTTTCGACCGTGAGCTTTGGCCCGAGCAGCTGGACAGCCCGACGCTGTTCGACGTGGCGTCGCGGGCGGAGATCCTGTCGTTCGCCCGGGTGCTGCACGAAAGCGAGATGCTCGACGAGCAGGCGCTCAAGACCCGGCTGGGCTTGCGCCAGATCAACCTGCCCGTCGTGCGGGCCGTACGGGCACGTCTGTGGCAGCGCCTGTGGACAAGTTATCAACAGGCGCAGAAGAGTTGCGAGCAGGATGCCTCGTTCTGCTATCCGGTCGAATCAATGGCTGATCTGCGCACGCAGGCCGCCGTTTTCGCCGAGGATGTCGGCACGTTCTACAGCAAATGGGTCGATCCCAGTCAACAGTTTCACACCCGCTACCTGGATGAGCAGTTGCGCAAGGCCGCGCTGTTCCCGCGGACCACCAGCGAGGTGGCCAAGCTGTCCAGCCGCGAGCGCAATGGCGAGGAGCTCAACGACCGGATGTTCCTCCTGACCTTCGTCGGCGGCCCGGGGCCCCAGGGCGGCAGCACCGATGTGATGGCCGACTACCTGCGGCGGCAGAAGCTCGACGGGATTTTCTTCGTGCTCGGCAATCGCCTGCAGCAACGGCGCGACGCCGGCCCGGTGAATGAGCTGTATGCCGGCCAGTGCGTGGGTATCCAGGGTTGGGAGTACCGCTCCCACGCCCAGTGGCAGGACTGGCAGGACTCGCTGCGGCGTAGCCAGGCGCGGGTCCAGGCCGACCTGGCGGAGCAGTATGTGCCCTTGTTCCGCCCGCCCTACGGCCAGCGCCGCGCCGATGGCGAGGCATTCATGGACAGCCAGCAGTTGCGGGTATCGTTGTGGGACATCGACGCCCAGGATGACGGACCGCTGACCGCCGAAGCCTCGGCACAGCGGGTGCTGACGCTGATGCTGCTGTGGCGCAAGGGCGTGATCCAGTTCCGCGACAATCAGCCCAAGACGCAGCCGGCGCTGGAGTGGCTGTTGCAGCACACGGCCCAGAGCGGGATCGGTTGGGAGGATTGTCGGGAGTATGTCCGGCGGGGGTAGGCTTAAGAGCGGTGGGGGCGTTGCGGGGTGTTCGGCGAGATTTCTGCAGCGTCTTTGAGATCGAGCGCCGCCCGCGCGGCGCTCGATCTCACGGATGTGGGAGGACTATCGTCGAACACTTCGCGTCCACATTGCGCCTCCCGCTGCATCGACTCCAGGTTGCGTTCGATCGTCTCGCAGATCGTGTCCATCGGAATCTGGTGCTCACTGAAGCGGAACGGGCTCTGCAAGTCCGTGCCGATCCGCTCGATGGCCAGCAGCATGAAGCCGACCACCGTCGAGGCCAGCGGCGTGAACCAGCCCAGCGACTCCACTAGCCCCACCGGCACGATCAGGCAGAACAGTGTGATGAACAGCCGCGGGAAGTACACATAAGGGTAGGGCAGCGGCGTATTGGCGATCCGCTCCATCCCGCCCTGGGCGTTGGACATGTCCACCAGGGTCGATTCCAGCCGCGCCAGGCGAATGCTGTCCAGTCGCCCGGCCTGGTACTCCTGGGCCAGCAAGGCCGCCGAGCCGCCGAGGATATCGTTGGCGAAGTTGTTCGAACGATTGCGCCGCTCGAACTCCCCGGGCGGTATGAAGGCCATCAGCTCATCCGGGCATTTCTCGCCCTTGAGGTGCGCCGCCAGGCAGTTCACGTAGGCGATATGCCGACGCAGCAAGGTCGCCTTCACCGGGTTCGGCCCGTCGGCCGGGTCGTCGACCAGCGTCAGCACCTGCCGGGCGAAGCTGCGCGAACTGTTCACCAGCGCGCCCCACAGCGTGCGCGCCTCCCACCAGCGGTTGTAGGCGCTGCTGTTGCGAAAGCTCACCAGCACCACCAGCGCCGAGCCCAGCAGGGTGAGCGGGATCAGCGGCAGGCTGAACTTGCTGTTGAAGAACAGCATGAAGTCGATGGTGACCAGCACGTCCCAGATCAGCAGCCAGAACAGCGACCAGCCGATGTAGCCGAAGGTCTTGACCACCAGGCGGTATTTGCGGGCGAGGAGGGCTTTCACGTGGGGGAACCTCGATGCGGGGGATGCAGGTTCCGACGCAGGATCGGGGAGCAAGGTTCCTGAGTGGGGTGTTGCAAAAAATTTTCGAGACTTGGATGACGCGGACTTGGGAAGTCTCCCTGTATTGGATCTGGTGCCACTCCTGCATTGTGAAGGCTCGTAAGGTACCCGACACATGGTTGCCTTCAGTATTGATAGTTAGTATCTACTCGGATACAGTTCGGAGGGCCTGGTGAGCTACGAAGTCGAACAAACGAAAAGCTTTGCCACCTGGTTGGCCAATCTGCGGGACTTGCGTGCGCGAATCGCTATCGCCCGCAGGATTGAACGACTCTCACTGGGTAACCCTGGGGACTTCAAACCCGTTGGTGGCGGTATCAGTGAACTACGCATTGATGTATCAGGTGGATACCGCGTCTATTTCACCAGCAGGCAGGGCAGGTTGATTTTGCTTCTGGTGGGTGGAGACAAGTCCTCGCAGGCGGGTGATATCCTCAAGGCAAAGGCACTGGCGAAGGAGCTGAAATGAACGAGAAACTCGTACCATTTGACATGGCTGATCTGTTGGACAGCGATGCTGCGATCAGTGAGTACCTGAGCCAAGTGCTTGCGGATGGGGACACTGACGAAATTCTTCGTGCGTTGGGTCATATTGCCAGGGCACGTGGTATGTCACAGATCGCCAAGGAGACGGGCTTGGGTCGTGAGAGCCTTTACAAGGCGTTCGGTCCTGGAGCCAAACCGAGATTCGATACGGTACTCAAGGTCATTCGCGCATTGGGAATCGATTTGCAGGCTCAGCCCCACGTCCTACCGCGTTGAGTCGTGAGGCGGCGCCCAGGCTGATGGCAGTTTCATCTGAATCAGCGCCACCCGGGACCCATCCGGCGCCCGCCGCTCCTCGATCCCGAACGGCACAAAACCGAGCTGTGGATAAAGCAGCAGCCCTGCGGTGTTGTGATTGAAACACGACACCCAGACCTCCCGCGCCGCGAAATCTTCGCGAGCCAGAGCGATCATGCATTGCACAAGGTAGCGCGCCACACCCTGGCCTCGCGCGGTCGGGGCCACCACCACATTACCCAGCGCGCAGACGCCGTCATATTCAGCCTTATAGAAATTGGCGAAGCCAACGATCGCCCCGTCAGCCTCGATCACCGTCGAACCGCTGCGCTGGGCGATGGCTTCGCTTAGTTGTGCGGGTGTAAGCGGGTGAGTTGCTTTGGGGAACATATAGAAGAGTTCGTCCGCGCTTTGAGGGAAGCTACAGAGCGTGGCGATGTCGGCAGGTTGGACAGGGCGATGGCTTAGTGGCACGGGGAATGTTCCGATGGGGCTAGAAGCTACTTACCCTGTGCGGCCGGTAACATGAAGTCAATGCTGTGGCTCTACAGTAAATTGCACCAAGTGTGATTTTCTGTGCAGTCAGGAGAGTCGCCAAAGGCTTGGCTAGGTCTGGGAAATGGACTGCTGGGAGTGGGGGAAGCCTTAGAGTACTGGGCCTGAAACGAGCTCGAAGTCGCCAGGCTTGCACGTTTTTTGTAGGAGCGGCCTTGTGCCGCGAAAGGGCTGCGTAGCAGCCCCAGGATCTCGGGCATGGCGCCAAAGTGTCGGGGCTGCGTTGCAGCCCTTTCGCGGCACAAGGCCGCTCCTACAGGGATCGATGCATGGACCAATCGACAGGCACAAAAAAACCGACCATAAGGTCGGTTTCTTCTGGATCTTGGTGCCCCGAGGGAGACTCGAACTCCCACTCCTTTCGAAAACGGATTTTGAATCCGCCGCGTCTACCAATTCCGCCATCAGGGCTTGTGGCGCCGCAGTATAGAGAGGTGCCTTGGGTCGGTCAATCGGCTTTCATGGTCAATTTTCACGCATTGGGCTAAACTTTGCGGCCCTGTCGAACCGAACATCATCATGCGCGTCGCCGATTTTTCTTTCGAACTCCCCGATTCCCTGATCGCCCGCCATCCGCTGGCCGAGCGCCATGGCAGCCGCCTGCTGGTGCTCGATGGCCCCAGCGGCACGCTGGCCCACAAGCAGTTCACCGACCTGCTCGAGTACCTGCGCCCGGGCGACCTGATGGTGTTCAACAACACCCGGGTGATCCCGGCGCGCCTGTTCGGCCAGAAAGCCTCCGGCGGCAAGCTGGAAGTGCTGGTCGAGCGTGTGCTCGACAGCCACCGCGTGCTGGCCCACGTGCGCGCCAGCAAGGCGCCTAAGGAAGGCGCGCAGATCCTCATCGACGGCGGTGGCGAGGCCGAGATGGTGGCCCGCCATGACACGCTGTTCGAACTGCGCTTCAGCGAAGAGGTGCTGCCGCTGCTCGAGCGCGTCGGCCACATGCCGCTGCCACCGTACATCGACCGCCCCGACGAGGGCGCCGACCGCGAGCGCTACCAGACCGTCTACGCCGAGCGCGCCGGCGCCGTGGCCGCGCCCACCGCCGGCCTGCATTTCGACGAAGCGCTGCTGGCGAAGATCGCCGCCAAGGGCGTCGAGCGCGCCTTCGTCACCCTGCATGTGGGCGCCGGCACCTTCCAGCCGGTGCGGGTCGACAAGATCGAAGACCACACCATGCATAAAGAGTGGCTCGAAGTGAGCCAGGACGTGGTCGACGCCGTCGCCGCGTGCCGCGCCCGTGGCGGCCGGGTGATCGCCGTGGGCACCACCAGCGTGCGCTCGCTGGAAAGCGCGGCGCGCGATGGCGAGCTCAAGGCCTTCAGCGGCGACACCGACATCTTCATCTTCCCGGGCCGGCCGTTCCATGTGGTCGATTGCCTGGTCACCAACTTCCACCTGCCGGAGTCCACGCTGCTGATGCTGGTCTCGGCCTTCGCCGGTTACCCCGAGACCATGGCCGCCTACGCGGCGGCGGTCGAGAACGGGTACCGCTTCTTCAGTTACGGTGATGCCATGTTCATCACCCGCAATCCGGCGCCACGCGGCCCAGAGGATCAAGCATGAGTCGCACCTGTCGAATGTCGTTCGAACTGCTGGCCACCGACGGCAAGGCCCGTCGTGGCCGGCTGACCTTCCCCCGTGGCACCGTCGAGACCCCGGCCTTCATGCCGGTGGGCACCTACGGCACGGTCAAGGGCATGCTGCCGCGTGACATCGAGGCCATCGGCGCCGAGATCATTCTCGGCAACACCTTCCACCTGTGGCTGCGCCCGGGCACCGAGGTCATCAAGAAGCACAACGGCCTGCACGACTTCATGCAATGGAAAGGCCCTATCCTCACTGATTCCGGTGGTTTCCAGGTGTTCAGCCTGGGCGCCATGCGCAAGATCAAGGAGGAAGGCGTGACCTTCGCATCGCCAGTGGACGGTTCCAAGGTGTTCATGGGCCCCGAGGAGTCCATGCAGGTCCAGCGCGACCTGGGCTCGGACATCGTGATGATCTTCGACGAGTGCACCCCGTACCCGGCCGAGCACGACGTGGCGCGCACCTCCATGGAGCTTTCGCTGCGCTGGGCCCAGCGCTCGAAGAACGCCCACGGCGACAACACCGCGGCGCTGTTCGGCATCGTCCAGGGCGGCATGTACCAGGACCTGCGCATGCGCTCGCTGGAAGCGCTGGTCAACATCGACTTCGATGGCCTGGCCATCGGCGGCCTGTCGGTGGGCGAGCCCAAGCACGAGATGATCAAGGTGCTGGACTACCTGCCGGCGCAAATGCCTGCTGACAAACCTCGTTACCTTATGGGGGTAGGCAAGCCGGAAGATCTTGTAGAGGGTGTGCGCCGCGGCGTCGACATGTTCGACTGCGTGATGCCCACGCGCAATGCGCGCAACGGCCATCTGTTCGTCGACACCGGGGTGATCAAGATCCGCAACGCGTTCCATCGCCATGATGAATCGCCGCTGGATCCGACCTGCGATTGCTATACCTGCACCAACTTCTCCCGCGCTTATCTGCATCACCTGGACAAGTGCGGCGAAATGTTGAGCAGCATGCTGAATACCATCCACAACTTGCGCCATTACCAGCGCTTGATGGCCGGTTTACGCGAGGCTATTCAACAGGGTAAATTGGCCGCCTTTGTCGACGCCTTCTACGCCAAGCGCGGGCTTCCTGTGCCGCCCTTGGACTGACTGTTCGCATCCATTATTAGAAAACATTCATTAGGAGTGCCCAATGAGCTTCTTGATTCCCGCCGCCTACGCGGACGCAGCAGCCCCAGCCGCCGGCCCAGCCGGTACCGGTTTCGAGTGGATCTTCCTGGTCGGTTTCCTGGTCATCTTCTACCTGATGATCTGGCGCCCGCAGGCCAAACGTGCCAAAGAGCAGAAAAACCTGCTGAGCAACCTGCAAAAAGGTGACGAAGTGGTCACCAACGGCGGCATTGCCGGCAAGATCGTCAAGGTCGCCGACGACTTCGTGGTCCTGGAAGTGTCCGACAACGTCGAACTGAAGTTCCAGAAGGGCGCCATTGCCGCGACCCTGCCGAAAGGTACGCTCAAGGCTATCTGAGTTACCGGTTTCATTTTTCCAGTCGGGGCGCGCAAAGCGCCCCGCGTCTTGAACGGGCGGCGTGATGCTGAACAAATACCCTCTGTGGAAATACCTGCTGATCGTGGTGGTACTGGCGGTCGGCTTCATTTATTCCGCACCCAACCTCTACCCGGATGATCCGGCGGTGCAGATCAGCGGCGCCAGTTCCGCCCTGCATGTCAGCCAGGCCGACCTCGATCGCGTGACCAAGGCGCTGACCGATGCCGGCATCGCCGTCAAAGGCAGCAACCTGGGCGAGAAGGGCAGTGCGCTGGTGCGCCTGACCAACCAGGAAGCACAGCTGCCAGCCAAGGATGTGGCGCGCAAGGCCCTCGGCGACGACTATGTCGTGGCCCTGAACCTGGCCCAGACCACCCCGCAGTGGCTGCGCAACCTGGGTGCCAGCCCGATGAAGCTGGGCCTGGACCTGTCCGGTGGTGTGCACTTCCTGCTGGAAGTGGACATGGACAAGGCCATGACCGCTCGCATGAAAGTCTACGAAGGCGAGGTCAAGACCTTGCTGCGCAAAGAGCGCGTCCGCTACCGCAGCCTGCCCCAGCAGGACGGCGGCATCATGCTGGGCTTCGCCGACGATGCTACCCGCGAACAGGCCCGCAGCCTGATCCGCAAGAATTTCAATGACTTCGACCTGACCACCACCGAGCGCAACGAGCTCGCCGTGCTGCGTCTGGCGCTGACCCAGGCGAAAGTCGCCGAGATCCGCGAATACTCGATCAAGCAGAACCTGACCACCGTGCGCAACCGGGTCAACGAGCTGGGTGTGGCCGAGCCGCTGGTCCAGCGCCAGGGCGCCAACCGCATCGTGGTCGAGCTGCCGGGCGTGCAGGACACCGCCGAAGCCAAGCGTATCCTCGGCAAGACCGCCAACCTGGAGTTCCGCTTCGGCGCCGAGCCGGGTGCGTCCAAGGCTACCACCGAGGTGTTCGAGTTCCGCGAAGGCGGCCGCTCCGCCCCGGTCGAGCGCGGCCTGATCATCACCGGTGACCAGGTCACCGACGCCCAGGCCAGCTTCGACGAGCACGGTCGCCCGCAGGTGAACATCCGCCTCGACGGCCACGGTGGCGAGCTGATGAGCCGCGCCACCCGCACCAACGTCGGGCGCAGCATGGCGGTGATCTTCATCGAGCAGAAGCCGGTCACCCGCTACCAGAAGCAGATGGTCGATGGCGTCGAGAAAGAAGTCGCGGTGCAGACCTTCCAGGAAGAGAAGAAGATCATCAGCCTGGCGACCATCCAGTCGCCGCTGGGCAGCCAGTTCCGCATCACCGGCCTGAACGGCCAGGGCGAGTCGTCCGAGCTGGCCCTGCTGCTGCGTGCCGGTGGTCTGGCCGCGCCGATGTACTTCGCCGAAGAACGTACTATCGGCCCAAGCCTGGGTGCCGACAACATCACCAAGGGTATCGACGCGTCCCTGTGGGGCATGCTGTTCGTCTCGCTGTTCATCATCGCCATCTACCGCGCCTTCGGTGTGCTGGCGACCATCGCCCTGGCGGGCAACATGGTGCTGCTGCTGGCGTTGATGTCGCTGCTGGGCGCCACCCTGACCCTGCCAGGTATCGCTGGTATCGTGCTGACCATGGGCATGGCGGTGGACGCCAACGTGCTGATCTTCTCGCGTATCCGCGAAGAGATCGCCGCCGGCATGTCGGTGCAGCGCGCCATCCACGAAGGTTTCAACCGCGCCTACTCGGCGATCGTCGACGCCAACCTGACCACTCTGCTGGTCGGCGGCATCCTGTTCGCCATGGGTACCGGCCCGGTCAAGGGCTTCGCGGTCACCATGTCCCTCGGGATTTTCACCTCGATGTTCACCGCCGTCATGGTGACCCGCGCACTGGTCAACCTGACCTGCGGCGGGCGTGACATCAAGAAGCTGTGGGTTTGAGGGAGCTGCGATGAAAACCATCAACTTCATGGGCGTGCGCAATGTCGCGTTCGCCATCACCGTGCTCCTCACCGTGCTGGCGCTGTTCAGCTGGTGGCACAAGGGTCTGAACTTCGGCCTGGACTTCACCGGTGGCACGCTGATCGAGCTCACCTACGAGCGTCCGGCGGACCTGGAAAAGGTCCGTACCGAACTGGTCGGTTCCGGCTTCCACGACGCCGTGGTGCAGAGCTTCGGCGCCACTACCGACCTGCTGGTGCGCATGCCGGGCGATGACCCGCAGCTGGGCAACCGCGTGGCCGAGGCGCTGCAGAAGATCGGCGGCGACAACCCGGCCACGGTCAAGCGCGTTGAGTTCGTTGGCCCGCAGGTGGGCGAGGAGCTGCGTGACCAGGGCGGCCTCGGCATGCTCCTGGCCCTGGGCGGCATCCTCATCTACCTGGCCTTCCGCTTCCAGTGGAAGTTCGCCGTGGGCGCGATCATCTCGCTGATCCACGACGTGGTGGTCACCCTGGGCATCCTGTCGTTCTTCCAGATCACCTTCGACCTGACGGTGCTGGCGGCGGTGCTGGCGATCATCGGCTACTCGCTCAACGACACCATCGTCGTGTTCGACCGGGTGCGCGAGAACTTCCGCGTGCTGCGCAAGGCCTCGCTGATCGAGAACATCAACATCTCGACCACCCAGACCCTGCTGCGGACCGTCGCCACCTCGGTGTCGACCTTGCTGGCCATCGCGGCGCTGCTGTTTTTCGGCGGCGACAACCTGTTCGGCTTCTCCCTGGCGCTGTTCATCGGTGTCATGGCGGGTACCTACTCGTCGATCTACATCGCCAACGTGGTGCTGATCTGGCTGAACCTGAGCAGCGAAGACCTGATCCCGCCGGTCAAGACCGAGGGTGTGGACGAGCGTCCGTAAGGCTTGTTCCGCGCCATTTGGCGTAAAGAGAGGCGCGAGTGTTGAACTCGCGCCTTTTTTTTTGCTCCAAGGCAAGGAGAAGGCGGGCCGGAGCCCGCGGGTACGATCAGGAGGTTCACGTGAACAAATCAATGCTGGTGGGTGCGGTTCTGGGTGCTGTCGGTGTGACTGCCGGAGGTGCTGTGGCGACCTACAGCTTGGTGAACAAAGGGCCTGAGTACGCCCAGGTCACCGACGTGCAGCCGATCAAGCAGCAAGTGAAGACGCCGCGTGAGGTCTGCAAGGATGTCACCGTGACGCGCCAGGCGCCGGTCAAGGACCAGCACCAGATTGCCGGTACGGTGGTCGGTGCCATCGCTGGTGGCCTGCTGGGCAACCAGATTGGCGGCGGTACCGGCAAGAAGATCGCCACCGTGGCCGGTGCGGTCGGTGGCGGCTATGCCGGCAACAAGGTGCAGGAAGGCATGCAGGAGCGTGATACCTACACCACCACGCAAACCCGCTGCAACACGGTCAATGACATCAGCGACAAGGTGGTGGGTTACAACGTGACCTATTCCATCGGTGACCAGGTGGGCAAGGTGAAGATGGATCACGAGCCGGGCTCGACCATCCCGCTGGACAAGAATGGCAAGTTGGTCCTGGGGCAGAACCAGCCGGGGCAGTAAGCGGCAAGTGCCCCCCCCCTGTAGGAGCGGCCTTGTGCCGCGAAAGGGGCGCGAAGCGGCCCCGGGATCTTCGGCATATATCAAGATTGCCGGGGCTGCTTCGCAGCCCTTTCGCGGCACAAGGCCGCTCCTGCAGGTCATCGTGCAGGCACAAAAAAAGCACCTCGAGAGGTGCTTTTTTTTGTGCTCGGCAATCGGCGCTTAGCGCTTCATGTGCTCCGGCAGGTGCGGCTGGATAGCAGTCAGCACAGCCTTGAAGCACTTGATGTTGCCCGCGACGATGTGGCCCTTCTCGAGGAAGTCGTGGCCACCGTTGAAGTCGCTCACCAGGCCACCGGCTTCCTGGATCAGCAGTACGCCTGCGGCCATGTCCCACTCGGACAGGCCCGACTCCCAGAAGGCGTCGAAGCGGCCAGCGGCTACATAAGCGAGGTCCAGGCTGGCGGAGCCGGCACGGCGGATGCCGGCGGTCTGGCCGGTCAGGGCGCGGAACATGCCCAGGTAGTTGTCCAGGTCGGCCATCTGGTTGTCACGGAACGGGAAGCCGGTACCCAGCAGCGCGCCTTCCAGGCTGGTGCGCGAGCTGACGCGCAGGCGGCGGCCGTTGATCTGGGCGCCACGGCCACGGCTGGCGGTGAATTCTTCCTGGCGAACCGGGTCGACGATCACGGCGTGCTCGAGGCGACCGCGGTATTTGCAGGCGATGCTGACGGCGAAGTGCGGAATGCCGCGCAGGAAGTTGGTGGTGCCGTCCAGCGGATCGATGATCCACAGGTAATCCTTGCCTTCTTCACCGCTGCCTGCATGCAGGCCGGTCTCTTCGCCCTGGATCGAGTGGTTCGGGTAGGCCTTGCGCAGGGCCTCGACGATGACCTTCTCGGCGGCGCGATCAACCTCGGACACGTAGTCCTTGGACTGCTTTTCGTCGACTTTGATGCTATCCAGGCGTTCGATGGAGCGGAAAATCAGTTCACTGGCGCTGCGAGCCGCGCGCAGGGCGATATTCAGCATAGGCTGCATGGGAAGGTCACCTGGAGATGTTAAAGAGGAAAGCCGATCATTCTAGCAGAAATCTTTGACGACAGAAGTGTCACATTTGCTTTCATGGCGTTACGCTGGTCGGTTCTGTAAGATCGAACCCTCCTGTTTCCGCATCCGAGAGCACGACACCTTGCTGCAAAATATTCGTGTTGTTCTGGTCAATACCAGCCACCCCGGCAACATCGGCGGCGCTGCGCGTGCCATGAAAAACATGGGCCTGTCGCGCCTGGTGCTGGTGCAGCCAAAAGAGTTTCCGGCCGCGGACGCCAGCGCCCGCGCCTCGGGCGCCGACGACGTGCTGGACAACGCCCAGGTGGTCGACAGCCTCGAGCAGGCGCTGGTCGGCTGCAGCCTGGTCATGGGCACCAGCGCCCGTGAGCGCAGCATCCCCTGGCCGTTGATCGACCCGCGCGAGTGCGGGGCGAAGGCCGTGGCCCAGGCCATGGGCGGCGAAGAGATCGCCCTGGTGTTCGGGCGCGAGCACGCCGGCCTGACCAACGAAGAACTGCAGCGATGTCACTTCCACGTGCACATTCCCTCGAACCCCGACTTCAGCTCGCTGAATCTGGCCGCCGCCGTCCAGGTGCTCTCCTATGAGGTGCGCATGGCCTGGCTGGCAGGGCAGGGCGCGGCGGCGAAGGTCGAGAAGGTCGAAGCCAGCGAGCTGGCGACCATGGACGAAATGGAGCTGTTCTACGACCACCTGGAAAAGACCCTGGTGGACATCGGCTTCCTCGATCCCGAGAAACCCAAGCACCTGATGGCGCGCCTGCGCCGGCTGTATGGGCGAAGCTCGGTCGAGCGTCCGGAAATGAGCATTTTGCGCGGCATTCTTACCGAGACCCAGAAGGTCGCACGGGGCGAGCCGCATAAAAGGAAGGACTGACAGATGTTCGAGCGTCTGCGTGAAGATATCCAGAGCGTTTTCCATCGTGACCCGGCGGCGCGCAACGCCTTCGAGGTCCTGACCTGCTACCCGGGGATGCATGCCATCTGGCTGCACCGCCTGGGCAATGCCCTGTGGCGGCGCGATTTCAAATGGCTGGCGCGGCTGGTGTCGAACTTCGGTCGCTGGATGACTGGCATCGAGATCCACCCGGGGGCGACCATCGGCCGGCGTTTCTTTATCGACCACGGCATGGGCATCGTCATCGGCGAGACCGCCGAGATCGGTGACGACGTGACCCTGTACCAGGGCGTCACCCTCGGTGGCACCAGCTGGAACAAGGGCAAGCGTCACCCGACCCTGGAAAACGGCGTGGTGGTCGGTGCCGGGGCCAAGGTGCTGGGCCCGTTCACCGTCGGCGCCGGGGCCAAGATCGGCTCCAATGCCGTGGTCACCAAGGCGGTGCCGGCCGGCGCCACGGCGGTGGGGATTCCGGGACGGATCATCGTCAAGACCGAGGATGACGCCGTCGAGGCCAAGCGCAAGGCCATGGCCGAGAAGATCGGTTTCGACGCCTATGGCGTCAGCGGCGACATGCCCGACCCGGTGGCCCGCGCCATCGGCCAGATGCTCGACCACCTGCAGGCCGTCGACGAGCGCCTGGAGGGGATGTGCGGCGCGCTGACTCGGATGGGCAGTGACTACTGTGCCAAGGAGCTGCCGGCGCTGCCCGACGACGACTTCGCCGCGGCCTGCGCCGAGCTGAAGCAGGGCGACACTCAGTCGCATTGATTGCGCCGGGCCGACACAAGGGGCGTGTGCTTGCGCCCCTTGTCTGCTACACTCGCGCCCGCCTCCCGCATGCATACCCGACTAAAGCACTAGGTCTAATAGTTGACTTAAATGCTCGGGAATCGCATACTCGCACACATCCTGTAACTCCCGTGGTACCCATACGCCATGCGACTGACTACCAAAGGCCGATACGCCGTGACCGCCATGCTTGACCTGGCGTTGCACGCGCAGCATGGGCCGGTGTCTTTGGCCGATATTTCCGAGCGCCAGGGCATCTCCCTCTCTTATCTGGAGCAGCTGTTCGCCAAGCTGCGCCGCAGCAGCCTGGTTTCCAGCGTTCGCGGTCCGGGCGGCGGCTACCAGCTGTCGCGGGGCATGGAAACCATCCAGGTGGCCCAGGTCATCGACGCGGTCAACGAATCGGTCGATGCCACCCGTTGCCAGGGCCTGGGGGACTGCCACGCCGGTGATACCTGCCTGACTCACCACCTGTGGTGCGACCTGAGCCAGCAGATCCATGAATTCCTCAGTGGCATCAGCCTGGCCGACCTCGTCATGCGCCGCGAGGTGCAGGAAGTCGCCCAGCGCCAGGACCTGCGCCGTGTCGCAGGCCGAGTTGCCCAGCTGGACAAGATTGAGACGTCCGCCGTCGACTGAAACCGCAGCGACGAGCGACGCCACCGCCTGATAGGAGATACTCAATGAAGTTGCCGATCTACCTCGATTACTCCGCGACCACGCCGGTCGATCCCCGTGTCGCCCAGAAGATGGCCGAGTGCCTGCTGGTCGACGGGAACTTCGGCAACCCGGCCTCGCGCTCCCACGTGTTCGGCTGGAAGGCCGAGGAAGCAGTCGAGAACGGCCGCCGCCAGGTCGCCGAGTTGATCAACGCCGACCCACGCGAGATCGTCTGGACCAGCGGTGCCACCGAGTCCGACAACCTCGCCCTGAAGGGCGTGGCGCACTTCTATCAGACCAAGGGCAAGCACATCATCACCTCCAAGATCGAGCACAAGGCGGTCCTGGACACCGCTCGCCAGCTCGAGCGTGAAGGTTTCGAAGTCACCTACCTCGAGCCTGGCGAAGACGGCATCGTCACCCCGGCCATGGTCGAGGCTGTCCTGCGCGACGACACCATCCTGGTCTCGCTGATGCACGTGAACAACGAAGTCGGCTCGATCAACGACATCGCCGCCATCGGTGAACTGACCCGTTCGCGTGGCGTGCTGTTCCACGTCGATGCCGCCCAGTCGGCCGGCCGCGTCGAGATCGACCTGCAGAAGCTCAAGGTCGACCTGATGTCGTTCTCCGCGCACAAGGTCTACGGCCCGAAAGGCATCGGCGCGCTGTACGTCAGCCGCAAGCCGCGCGTGCGCCTGGAAGCCATCATTCACGGCGGTGGCCATGAGCGCGGCATGCGTTCGGGCACCCTGCCGACCCACCAGATCGTCGGCATGGGCGAAGCCTTCGCCATCGCCAAGCAGGAAATGGCCACTGAAAACGTGCGCATCAAGGCCCTGAGCGACCGCTTCTTCAAGCAGGTCTCGGACCTCGAGGAGCTGTACGTCAACGGCAGCCAGACCCAGCGCGTGCCGCACAACCTGAACCTGAGCTTCAACTACGTCGAGGGCGAGTCGCTGCTGATGTCGCTGAAGGACATCGCCGTTTCGTCCGGTTCGGCCTGCACCTCCGCTTCGCTCGAGCCGTCCTACGTCCTGCGCGCCCTGGGCCGCAACGACGAACTGGCGCATAGCTCGATCCGCTTCTCCTTCGGCCGCTTCACCACCGAAGAAGAAGTCGACTACGCCGCGCAGGAAGTCTGCAAGGCCGTGAACAAGCTGCGTGAATTGTCGCCGCTGTGGGACATGTACAAAGACGGCGTCGACATCTCCAAGATCGAGTGGGCCGCCCACTAAGCAGTCGCCGGCAAGAGCGGCTCCCTGATGAGGAAGGAATTGCACCATGGCATACAGTGAAAAGGTCATCGACCACTACGAAAACCCACGCAACGTCGGCAAGATGAATGCCGAGGATCCGGATGTCGGTACCGGCATGGTCGGCGCTCCAGCGTGCGGCGACGTGATGCGTCTGCAGATCAAGGTCAACGAGCAAGGCATCATCGAAGACGCCAAGTTCAAGACCTACGGCTGCGGTTCGGCCATCGCCTCCAGCTCCCTCGCCACCGAGTGGATGAAGGGCAAGACCCTGGACGAAGCCGAAACCATCAAGAACACCCAGCTGGCTGAAGAGCTGGCACTGCCGCCGGTCAAGATCCACTGCTCCGTGCTCGCCGAAGATGCCATCAAGGCCGCTGTTCGCGATTACAAGCAGAAGAAAGGCTTGATCTAAGTCGACTGTCGCGAGGTAAGGAGTTCCGATGGCTATCAGCATGACAGAAGCCGCCGCCAACCACATTCGCCGCTCCCTCGACGGGCGCGGCAAGGGTGAGGGCATTCGCCTGGGCGTGCGCACCACCGGCTGCTCGGGCCTGGCCTATGTGCTGGAGTTCGTCGACGAGCTCGCCGCCGAAGACCAGGTGTTCGAGAACCATGGCGTGAAGGTCATCATCGACCCGAAAAGCCTGGTCTACCTCGACGGCACCGAGCTGGACTTCGTCAAGGAAGGGTTGAACGAAGGCTTCAAGTTCAACAACCCCAACGTGCGCGGTGAGTGTGGCTGCGGCGAAAGCTTCAACGTCTGAGGCTGGCCGTGGGTACTCCTTGTCATTTCGCCCTGTTTGAGCTGCAACCCGGTTTTCGCCTGGACCTCGACAAACTGGCTGTTCGCTACCGCGAGCTGGCCCGCGAGGTCCATCCGGACCGTTTCGCCGACGCTTCCGAGCGCGAGCAGCGCGTAGCCCTGGAAAAGTCGGCGGCCCTCAACGACGCCTACCAGACCTTGCGCAGCGCGCCGCGCCGGGCCCGCTACCTGCTGGCCATCGGCGGCCACGAGGTGCCCCAGGAAGTCACCGTGCACGACCCGGACTTCCTGTTGCAGCAGATGCAGTGGCGCGAAGAGCTCGAAGAGCTGCAGGACGAAGCCGACCTCGACGGCGTCGCCGTGTTCAAGAAGCGCCTCAAGGTCGCCCAGGACACGCTGAACGAGGATTTCGCCGCCTGCTGGGATGTTGCTGCAGAGCGTGAGCAGGCCGAGCGCCTGATGCGCCGCATGCAGTTCCTCGACAAGCTCGCCCAAGAAGTGCGCCAACTCGAAGAGCGCCTCGACGATTAACCCCGGCGTTGCCCGTGATGACGCCTAAGGTACTCAGATAAGCATGGCCCTACTGCAGATCGCCGAACCCGGTCAGAGCCCCCAGCCGCACCAGCGCCGCCTGGCGGTGGGCATCGACCTGGGCACCACCAATTCTCTCGTCGCCGCCGTGCGCAGCGGGCGCAGCGAGCCGCTGCCCGATGCCCAGGGTAGTGTCATCCTGCCGTCCGCCGTGCGTTATCTCGACAACGCTGTCGAAGTCGGCCTGGCCGCGCGCGAGGCTGCCCCCAGCGACCCGCTCAACAGCATCCTGTCGGTCAAGCGCCTGATGGGGCGCGGCCTGGCGGACGTCAAGCAGCTGGGCGAGCAACTGCCGTACCGTTTTGTCGGCGGTGAATCGCACATGCCGTTCATCGACACGGTCCAGGGCCCGAAAAGCCCGGTGCAAGTGTCGGCCGATATTCTCAAGGTGCTGCGTCAGCGCGCCGAGCAAACCCTAGGTGGCGAGCTGGTCGGCGCGGTAATCACCGTGCCGGCCTATTTCGACGACGCCCAGCGCCAGGCCACCAAGGACGCCGCCAAGCTGGCCGGCCTCAATGTCCTGCGCTTGCTCAACGAGCCGACCGCAGCTGCCGTGGCCTATGGCCTGGACCAGGATGCCGAAGGCGTCGTGGCGATTTTCGACCTGGGCGGCGGCACCTTCGATATCTCCATCCTGCGCCTGACTGCCGGTGTCTTCGAGGTGCTGGCCACCGGTGGTGACACCGCCCTGGGTGGCGATGACTTCGACCATGCGATCGCTGGCTGGATCATCGAGCAGGCCGATTTGTCCGCCGACCTCGATCCGGCCACCCAGCGCCTGCTGCTGCAGACCGCTTGCGCGGCCAAGGAAGCCTTGACCGACAGTGACGCCGTCGGCGTCCAGCATGGTGCCTGGCAGGGCGAGCTGACCCGTGCCGCCTTCGAAGCCATGATCGAACCGATGATCGCCCGCAGCCTCAAGGCCTGCCGCCGCGCCGTGCGCGACAGCGGCATCGAGCTGGAGGAAGTCGGGGCGGTGGTCATGGTCGGTGGTTCGACCCGTGTGCCGCGTGTGCGCGAGGCGGTCGGCGCGCTGTTCGGCCGTACTCCGCTGACCTCGATCGACCCGGACCAGGTGGTGGCCATCGGTGCCGCCATCCAGGCCGACACCCTCGCCGGCAACCGTCGCGAAGGCGGTGAGCTGCTGCTGCTCGACGTCATCCCGCTGTCGCTGGGTCTTGAGACCATGGGCGGGCTGATGGAGAAGGTGATCCCGCGCAACACCACCATTCCGGTGGCCCGCGCCCAGGAGTTCACGACTTACAAAGATGGCCAGTCGGCCATGATGATCCACGTGCTGCAGGGCGAGCGCGAGCTGATCAGCGACTGCCGTTCCCTGGCGCGCTTCGAGCTGCGCGGCATCCCGGCCATGGTCGCGGGCGCGGCGAAGATCCGCGTGACCTTCCAGGTCGACGCCGACGGCCTGCTCAGCGTCGCGGCCCGCGAACTGGGTTCGGGGGTGGAATCGAGCATTCAGGTCAAGCCGTCCTACGGCCTGACCGACGGCGAGATCGCCCGCATGCTCAAGGACTCCTTCGAGCATGCCGGCTCCGACAAGCATGCGCGCCAGTTGCGCGAGCACCAGGTCGATGCCGAGCGCCTGCTCGAGGCGGTGCAGGGCGCCCTGGACGCCGATGGCGAGCGCCTGCTCAGCAGTGACGAGCGCGACGCGATCGAATTCCAGATGCAAGAACTACGTGATTTGCTGACCGGCACCGATGGCGCCGCCATCGAGCAACAGACCAAGCGTCTGTCGCAGGTGACCGATGCATTTGCCGCCCGTCGCCTTGATTCGACGGTCAAAGCCGCACTGGCCGGGCGCAACCTGAATGAGATCGAGGAGTAACCGATGCCGCTGGTGACATTCCTGCCGCATGAGAAGTTCTGCCCCGAGGGGTTGACCGTGGAAGTGCCGACCGGGACCAACATCCTGGAACTGGCCCACGACCATCACATCGAGATGGAAAGCGCCTGCGGCGGCGTCAAGGCCTGCACCACCTGCCATTGCATCATCCGCAAGGGCTTCGACTCCCTTGAAGAAGCGGACGAGCTCGAAGAGGACATGCTGGACAAGGCCTGGGGCCTGGAGGCGCAGTCGCGCCTGGGCTGCCAGGTGGTCGTCGGCGATGAGGACCTCACCATCGAGATCCCCAAATATTCGCTCAACCACGCCGCCGAAGCGCCGCACTGAGGGCCTGTACATGAGTCTGAAATGGGTTGATGTACTTGAGATCGCCATCCAGCTTGCGGAAAGCAAGCCCGAGGTCGATCCTCATTACGTGAATTTCGTCGATCTGCGCGCGTGGGTCATGGCTCTGCCGGACTTCGATGACGATCCGTCGCGTTGCGGCGAGAAGGTTCTCGAGGCCATCCAGGCGGCCTGGATCGAAGAAGCCGACTGAGCGCACGCCGCAGGTTAGGCAATCCCCTGGAACCCGCGTATAATTCGCGGGTTTAATTTTTCGCAACACTCAATATTCTGGAGTTTTCCATGGCTGTTCAACGTACTTTCTCGATCATCAAGCCTGACGCCGTCGCTAAAAACGTCATCGGCAAGATCACCACTCGCTTCGAAGAAGCCGGCCTGAAAATCGTCGCTTCGAAAATCAAGCAACTGTCCAAGGCCGAAGCCGAAGGCTTCTACGCCGAGCACAGCGCTCGTGGCTTCTTCGGTGACCTGGTTGCCTTCATGACTTCGGGCCCTGTCGTTGTTCAGGTTCTTGAAGGCGAAAACGCCATCGCTCTGAACCGTGAGCTGATGGGCGCCACCAACCCTAAAGAAGCTGCTCCAGGCACCATCCGTGCCGACTTCGCCGAGTCGATCGACGCCAACGCCGTTCACGGTTCGGACTCCGAAGCTGCCGCTGCTCGCGAAATCGCTTACTTCTTCGCTGCTACCGAGGTAACCACTCGCTAAGCGAAAGCTTACGGGTGAGGGTGAATCCATGACGACATCGACTGACAAGATCAACCTGCTGGGGCTGACCCTGGCGGAAATGGAACAGTTCTTCGACTCAATCGGGGAGAAGCGCTTCCGTGCCGGTCAGGTGATGAAATGGATTCACCATTTTGGCGTCGATGATTTCGCCGCCATGACCAATGTCGGCAAGGTCTTGCGCGAAAAGCTCGAGGCCGTTGCCGAGATTCGCGGTCCGGAGGTGGTCAGTGAAGACATTTCCGCCGACGGTACCCGCAAGTGGGTGGTCCGCGTTGCCTCCGGCAGCTGCGTCGAGACCGTCTACATCCCCACCGACGATCGCGGCACCCTGTGCGTGTCGTCGCAAGCCGGCTGTGCCCTGGACTGCAGCTTCTGCTCCACCGGCAAGCAAGGCTTCAACAGCAACCTCACCGCCGCCGAAGTGATCGGCCAGGTGTGGCTTGCCAACAAATCCTTCGGGACCGTCCCGGCCAAGATCGACCGCGCCATCACCAACGTGGTCATGATGGGCATGGGCGAACCCCTGCTGAATTTCGACAATGTCATCGCCGCCATGAAGATCATGATGGAAGATCTGGGCTATGGCATTTCCAAGCGTCGCGTCACCCTGTCCACCTCGGGCGTGGTGCCGATGATCGACGAGCTGGCCAAGCACATCGACGTGTCGCTGGCCCTGTCGCTGCACGCGCCGAACGACGAACTGCGCAACAAGCTGGTGCCGATCAACAAGAAGTACCCGCTGAAGATGCTGCTGGAGTCGTGCATGGGCTACATGTCCACCCTCGGCGGCAAGCGCGTGCTGACCATCGAGTACACCCTGCTCAAGGATGTCAACGACCAGCCCGAGCATGCCGCGCAGATGATCGAACTGCTGCGTGATGTGCCGTGCAAGATCAACCTGATCCCGTTCAACCCGTTCCCGCATTCGGGCTACGAGCGACCGAGCAACAATGCCATCCGTCGCTTCCAGGACCTGCTGCACCACGGCGGCTTCAACGTGACCACCCGCACCACCCGCGGTGACGACATCGACGCCGCCTGCGGTCAGCTGGTGGGTCAGGTCAACGACCGTACCCGCCGCAGCGAGCGCTACATCGCCGTACGTCAGCTGGCTGCCGACGAGCCGCAAGACAGCGCTGCGCGCCCCTGACGAGCACCTGCCCCATGAGCCTGCGCGCCGCGCTGTCGATCCTGACGCTTTCGCTGCTGGCCGGCTGCGTGTCCGGCGGCGCGGGCGACCCCCTGGCCAGCCGCCAGGGGCGTGAGGCGGCGGGGCAGGCCTACGTGCAGTTGGGGCTGGGGTATTTGCAACAAGGTTTGACCGAGCGCGCCAAGGCGCCGCTGGGCAAGGCCCTGGCCCTGGACGCCCGTGACGCCGAGGCTCATGCAGCACTGGCCCTGGTGTTCCAGGCCGAGGATGAGCCCGCATTGGCCGGCGAGCACTTCGCCAAGGCCTTGGCCATCCGCCCGGATGACACACGAATCCGCAACAATTACGGCAGTTTCCTATATGCTCAGGGCCGTTTCGACGAAGCCCGGGCGATGTTCCTCCAGGCTGGGGCCGATACCCTGTATCCTGAGCGTTCCCGCGTGTACGAGAACCTGGGGCTCACCGCCCTGAAGCAGGGGCAGGGTGATCAGGCGCGTGCCTACCTGGAAAAAGCCCTTCGGCTCAATCCGCGGCAACCGAAGGCATTGCTCGAAATGGCTGAGTTGTCCTACGAAAACAGGCATTATGTGCCGGCCCGGGATTACTACGATCGATTCAGCCAGCTGAGTGACCAGGATGCCCGCAGCCTGCTGCTCGGCCATCGCCTGGCACTCGCCCTCGACGAACAGGGCACCGCGACCCGTTTGGGCCAGCAATTACAACGACTTTATCCCGGTACGCCGGAATATCAGCAATACCTGTCGGAGCAACGATGAAAGCCGCGCACACTGAAGTAGCAGCAGCGACTCGCCAGAACCCCGGTGATGTCTTGCGCCAGGCCCGCGAAAAACGCGAATGGAGCCAGGCCGAGGTCGCTCGCAAGCTCAACCTCACGGTATCTTCGCTGAACAACCTGGAAAACGGCGCCTTCGACAAGCTGCCCGGGCACACCTTCGCCCGTGGCTACATCCGCGCCTACGCCAAGCTGATGGACATGGACCAGGCGCCTCTGGTCGAGGCCTTCGACCAGATCACCGGCACCCACGCCCAGGGCAGCGAAGTGCACGCCCTCGGCCGCATCGAAGAGCCGGTGCGCCTGTCGCACAACATCCTGCGGGTGGTCAGCCTGTTGCTGCTGGTCGCGGTGGTCGGCGGTGGTTTCTTCTGGTGGCAGGACCAGAGCAGCCTGCGCGGCAAGGACCTGGCCAAGATCGCCCTGGAGCACGTCGAGGTCGAGAGCGCCGACGGCACCACGCAGATTCATCCGCTGGACGAGCCGGAAGACCAGGCCGTGAGCGAAGGCCAGCAGCCCGAGGGCCAGGCCCTGCCACTGGAGCCGAACGCTACCGAGCAGGCGCCGGTCACCGAGGCCCAGGCGCCAGTTGCGCCTGTGGCACCCGCCGCGCCAGCCACCAGCGCGGCACCGGCACCGACGGCCGCCGCACCTGTGGCACCGGTTGTCGCGCCAGCCGCTCCTGCAGTGGCCGCGCCTGTCGCCGCCGCGCCAGCCGCCCCCGTCGCTTCGAGCGCACCGGCTGCGCCCGCTGAAGTCGCCCCGGCCGGCAGCGCCAAGGTCCATATCCAATTCACCGCCGATTGCTGGACCCAGGTCACCGACGGCAACGGCAAGGTGCTGTTCAGCGCCATCAAGCGCAAGGGCGACAACCTGGAACTGACCGGCAAGCCACCGTTCGCGGTGCGCCTGGGCTTCGCCCGCGGCGCCCAGGTGAGCTACAACGGCCAGGCGGTCGATGTCGCCCCGTTCACCAGTGGCGAAACCGCTCGCCTGAAGTTGGGACAGTAAGTCATGCACGGCGAATCTCCGATCAAACGTCGCGAATCCCGCAAAATCTGGGTCGGCAATGTGCCGGTGGGTGGCGATGCGCCCATCGCGGTGCAGAGCATGACCAACACCGACACCAACGATGTCGCCGCCACCGTGGCGCAGATCCAGCGCCTGGTCGATGCCGGCGTGGACATCGTGCGGGTCTCGGTGCCGGACATGGACGCCGCCGAGGCGTTCGGCAAGATCAAGAAGCTGGTCAGCGTGCCGCTGGTCGCCGACATCCACTTCGACTACAAGATCGCCCTGCGCGTGGCCGAACTGGGCGTCGACTGCCTGCGCATCAACCCGGGCAACATCGGCCGTGAAGACCGTGTGCGCGCCGTGGTCGACGCGGCCCGCGACCGCGGCATCCCGATCCGCATCGGCGTCAACGCCGGTTCCCTGGAAAAGGACCTGCAGAAGAAGTACGGCGAGCCCACCCCGGCGGCGCTGGTCGAGTCGGCGCTGCGCCATGTCGAGCACCTCGATCGCCTGGACTTCCAGGACTTCAAGGTCAGCGTCAAGGCCTCCGACGTGTTCATGGCCGTCGAGGCCTACCGCCTGCTGGCCAAGCAGATCATCCAGCCGCTGCACCTGGGGATCACCGAAGCCGGCGGCCTGCGCTCGGGGACGGTGAAATCCGCCGTCGGCCTAGGTATGCTGCTGGCCGAAGGCATCGGTGACACCATCCGCATCTCCCTGGCCGCCGATCCGGTCGAGGAAGTGAAGGTCGGCTACGACATCCTCAAGTCGCTGCACCTGCGTTCCCGTGGCATCAACTTCATCGCCTGCCCGAGCTGCTCGCGGCAGAACTTCGATGTGGTCAAGACCATGAACGAACTGGAAGGGCGCCTGGAAGACCTGCTGGTACCGCTGGACGTGGCGGTGATCGGCTGCGTGGTCAACGGCCCGGGCGAGGCCAAGGAATCGCACGTGGGCCTGACCGGCGGCACGCCGAACCTGGTCTACATCGATGGCAAGCCATCGCAGAAGCTGAACAACGACAACCTGGTCGACGAGCTGGAAAAGCTCATCCGCCAGAAAGCGGCCGAGAAGGCCGAGGCCGACGCGGCGCTGATCGCCCGCGGCTGAGACACAGATTCGTAAGGACTACTCGTGAGCAAATCGCTGCAAGCCATTCGTGGCATGAACGACATCCTGCCCGACCAGTCGCCGCTGTGGCGCTATTTCGAGGGCACCGTGGCCGGCTTGCTGGACAGCTACGGCTACAGCCAGATCCGCACGCCGATCGTCGAGTTCACCGAGCTGTTCAAGCGCTCGATCGGTGAAGTCACCGATATCGTCGAGAAAGAGATGTACACCTTCCAGGACAACAAGGACTCGCTTACCTTGCGTCCGGAAGGCACCGCCGCTTGCGTGCGCGCAGTGCTCGAGCACGGCATCATCGGTAATGGCCAGGTGCAGAAACTCTGGTACGTGGGCCCGATGTTCCGCCACGAGCGCCCGCAACTGGGACGCTACCGCCAGTTCCACCAGATCGGTGTCGAGGTGTTCAACCTGGCCGGCCCCGATATCGACGCCGAACTGATCATGCTCACCTGGCGCCTCTGGGCGTTGCTGGGTATTCAGGACGCGGTGACCCTGGAGCTCAACAGCCTGGGCACCAGCGAAGCCCGCGCGCGCTATCGTGATGCACTGGTCGAATTCCTGTCCCAGCGCATTGATCAGTTGGACGAAGACAGTCAGCGCCGCCTGAAGAGCAATCCGCTGCGTATCCTCGACAGCAAGAACGAAGGCACCCAGGCCGCCCTGGTGGGCGCGCCGAAGCTCGAAGAGTACCTGGACGAAGAGTCCCGCGTGCACTTCGATGGCGTGAAGGCCCGTCTTGACGCTGCCGGCATCCCGTTCGTGATCAACACCAAGCTGGTGCGCGGCCTGGATTACTACAGCAAGACCGTGTTCGAGTGGGTCACCGACAAGCTCGGTGCCCAGGGCACGGTCTGCGCCGGTGGGCGCTACGATGGCCTGGTCGAGCAGATGGGCGGCAAGCCGACCGCCGGCGTTGGCTTTGCCATGGGGATCGAGCGTCTGCTGCTGCTGATCGAAACCCTGGGCCAGGTGCCTGAGTCGATCAGCCGTACCATCGACGTTTACCTGTGCGCCTTTGGCGAGCAGGCGGAGCTGGCTGGTCTGAAGATCAGCGAGCAACTGCGTGATCGTCTGCCGAACCTGCGCCTGGCAGTCAATGCCGGTGGCGGCAACTTCAAGAACCAGTTCAAGAAAGCCGACAAGAGCGGCGCGCTGTTCGCGCTGATTCTGGGCGACGACGAGCTCGAGAAGCAGCAGATCGGCCTGAAGCCCCTGCGTGGCCAGGGCGAACAACAGAACATTGCCTGGGATGCGCTTGCCGCGCACCTGGAAACCGCGATCGCCCAGGCGTGACGCGGTCTGACAACGAATAGGCGAATAGGAGTATTGGGGTGTCGAGTACCGATGATGAGAGCCTGGCAGCAGCCAAGGACTGGTGGAACCGCAACGGCAAGCCGCTGCTGACCGGCGCCCTGCTGGCCGGCGTGGTGGTGTTGGGCTGGCAGACCTGGCACAAGTACCAGGCCAACCAGTCCCAGGGCGCCTCGGTGCTGTATCAGGCGCTGCTGGAAACCTCGTTGACGCCTGACGGCAAGCCCGACGCGAGCAAGGTTGCCGAGCTTTCCGGCAAGCTCAAGAGCGAGTTCGGCGGTACCGCCTACGCCCAGTACGGCAGCCTGTTCGTGGCCAAGGTCGCGGTCGAGAGCGGCAAGCTGGACGATGCGGCCAGCGAGCTCAAGGGCGTGCTGGACAAGCCGGCCGACGCCACCCTCGGCGAGATCTCGCGCCAGCGCCTGGCCCGCGTGCTCGCGGCCCAGGACAAGGCCGAGGACGCGCTCAAGCTGCTCGACGGCGACACCGACAAGGCCTTCCTGGCCAGCCGCGAAGAACTCAAGGGCGACCTGCTGGTACAGCTGGGCCGCGCCGACGACGCGCACAGCGCCTACGAAAAAGCCAAGGCCGCGCTGTCCGACGACGCCGCGATCGGTGGCCTGCAACTGAAGCTGGATGACCTGGCCAAAGGGGACGCCTGAAGTGAAGGGTTGGAAACAAGCAGCAGTGCTCACCCTCGCCGTGCTGGCGGCGGGTTGCAGCAGCAACAGCAAGAAGGAACTGCCCCCGGCCGAGCTGACCAAGTTCACCGAGGAAGTGGTGCTGAAGAAGCAGTGGAGCCGTTCGATCGGTGACGGCCAGGGTGAGACCTACAACACCCTGGTACCGGCCATCGAGAACGACCGCATCTACGCCTCCGACGTCAACGGCGAGGTCTTCGCGCTGAACCGCATCACCGGCGACGTGGTGTGGAAGAAGGACCTCGAGCTGCCGGTTTCCGGCGCCGTGGGCGTGGGCTACGGCCTGGTCATGCTGGGTACCCTCAAAGGCGAGGTCATCGCCCTGGATTCCAGCACCGGCGAGGAGCGCTGGCGTTCGCGCGTCAGCAGCGAAGTGCTGGCGCCGCCCGCCAACAACGGTGACGTGGTGGTGGTGCAGACCCAGGACGACCGTCTGGTCGGCTTCGATGCCGCCACCGGCGACCGTCGCTGGATCTACGAGAACAGCCCGGCCGTGCTGACCCTGCGCGGCACCGGCGCGCCGGTGGTGACCAACCGCCTGGCCGTGGCCGGCCTGTCCACCGGCAAGGTGGTGGCGGTCGACATCAGCAACGGCGTGCCGGTGTGGGAGAGCCGCGTGGCGATTCCGCAGGGCCGTTCCGAGCTGGACCGGGTAGTGGACATCGACGGCGGCCTGCTGCTGTCCGGTGGTACCCTGTACGTCGGCACCTACCAGGGTCGCGTCGCCGGCCTGGAGCTGGAAAGCGGTCGCGTGCTGTGGCAGCGCGATGCCTCCAGCTACGTGGGTGTCGCCCAGGGCTTCGGCAACGTCTACGTAAGCGAAGCGTCGGGTACCGTGCAAAGCGTCGACGAGCGTTCCTCCAGCTCGCTGTGGAGCAACGACTCGATGGCTCGCCGTCAGCTGTCGGCGCCGGAAGTGTTCTCCAGCTATGTGGCGGTGGGCGACTTCGAGGGTTACCTGCACCTGCTCAGCCAGGTCGATGGCCGTTTCGTCGGCCGTGAGCGTATCGACAGCGATGGCCTGCGCGCCCGACCCCTGGTGGTCGGCGACACCATCTACGTCTTCGGCAACAGCGGCAAGCTCGAGGCACTGACCATCCGCTGAAGCTATGCTTGAGCTCGCTCGCGGGCTCAGGCCGCGGCGCATGAAGCGTCGCCCGAACTCCGGCCGCTGCCTTGCAGCGGCCTTTGCATTTTCAAGAATTCAAGAGTGGAGAGCCGCATGGTTCCCGTAATCGCCCTGGTGGGCCGGCCGAACGTCGGTAAATCCACCATGTTCAACCGCCTGACCAAGACCCGCGACGCCATCGTCGGCGACCTGTCGGGCCTGACCCGTGACCGCCAGTACGGCGATGCCAGCTGGCAGGGTCGTTCCTACATCCTGATCGACACCGGCGGTATCACCGGTGACGAAGTGGGCATGGACGAGAAGATGGCCGAGCAGTCGCTGATGGCCATCGAGGAAGCCGACTACGTGCTGTTCCTGGTCGATGCCCGTGCTGGCATGACCGCCGCCGACCAGATGATCGCCGATCACCTGCGCAAGCGGAACAAGGAAGCGATCCTGGTCGCCAACAAGATCGACAACATCGATCCCGATATCGCCCGCGCCGAGTTCTCGCCGCTGGGCATGGGCAACGCCATTCCGGTGGCGGGCTCCCAGGGCCGTGGTATCAATGCCCTGATGGAGTCGCTGCTCGGCCATATTCCCCGTGACCCCGAGGAAGAAGCCCTCGACGAGGATGTCGCCGAAGGCGAGGAAGCCACGCGCATCCCCGGCCCGAGCGAGAAAGACGGTATCAAGATCGCCATCATCGGCCGCCCCAACGTGGGCAAGTCGACCCTGGTCAACCGCATGCTCGGTGAAGAGCGCGTGGTGGTGTACGACCAGCCGGGCACCACCCGCGACAGTATCTACATTCCGTTCGAGCGTGATGGCGAGAAGTACACCTTCATCGACACCGCCGGCGTGCGCAAGCGCGGCAAGATCCACGAGGAAGTCGAGAAGTTCTCGGTGGTGAAGACCCTGCAGGCGATCAAGGACGCCAACGTGGTGATCTTCGTCATGGACGCCCGCGAAGGCGTGGTCGACCACGACCTCAACCTGCTGGGCTTCGCCCTGGACGCCGGCCGCGCCGTGGTCATCGCCCTGAACAAGTGGGACGGCATGGAGTCGGGTGAGCGCGACTACGTGAAGACCGAGCTGGAACGCCGGCTGTTCTTCGTCGACTTCGCCGACATCCACTTCATCTCGGCGCTGCACGGCACCGGCGTGGGCCACCTGTACAAGTCGGTGCAGGCCGCGTTCAAGTCGGCGGTCACCCGCTGGCCGACCAGCCGCCTGACACAGATCCTCGAAGACGCCATCAGCGTGCACCAGCCGCCGCTGGTCAACGGTCGCCGGATCAAGCTGCGCTATGCCCACCTCGGTGGCGCCAACCCGCCGCTGATCGTGATCCACGGCAACCAGACCGACAAGATCCCCAACTCCTACTCGCGTTACCTGGAGAACACCTACCGCCGGGTGCTCAAGCTGGTCGGCACGCCGATCCGCATCGAGTACAAGGGCGGTGACAACCCGTTCGAGGGCAAGAAAAACACCCTCACCGATCGTCAGGTCAACAAGAAGCGTCGCCTGATGTCGCACCACAAGAAGGCCGAGAAGAAGCGTCGCGACAAGCGTTAACAACCGCTTGGCGTGCCTTCCCAGGCCGTGCGCCCCCTGTAGGAGCGGCCTTGTGCCGCGAAAGGGCTGCGTAGCAGCCCCAGGGTTCAGAATGCGCTGCAAGGAAGCCGGGGCTGCTTTGCAGCCCTTTCGCGGCACAAGGCCGCTCCTACAGGGATGTGCGTAAATCCTGATCTCCCCCTACACGTTGACCCACCGCAATCCCCCTATTGTTTCAACCTTTTTCCTGACTGCTCGATCCGCTATGCTCGGACCTAACCCCGTGCCGGACAAACCCCAGGAAAGAGGGCTCCATGATCCGCAGCAAACTGCCGAACGTCGGCACGACCATCTTCACCACCATGTCGCAACTGGCCATGCAGACCGGTGCGCTCAACCTCTCCCAGGGCTTCCCTGACTTCAACGGCCCCCAGGCCTTGCTCGATGCCGTCGGTCGCCATGTGGCCGCCGGGCACAACCAGTACTCGCCCATGACCGGCCTGCCGGCACTGCGTCAGCAGGTGGCGGCGAAGATTACCCGGCTGTACGGCGCGAATGTCGATGCCGACCAGGAAGTGACCATCACCCCCGGTGCCACCGAGGCGATCTTCTGCGCCATCCAGGCAGTCATCCATGCCGGCGACGAGGTAATCGTCTTCGACCCCAGCTACGACAGCTACGAGCCGTCCGTGGAACTGGCCGGCGGGCGCTGCGTGCATGTGCCGCTGACCGACGGTAGCTTCGGCATCGATTGGCAGAAATTCAGCGACGCGCTCAGCCCGCGCACGCGCATGGTCATCCTCAACTCGCCGCACAATCCCAGCGGCGCGCTGATCAGCCGCGACGACCTGGACCAACTGGCCAGGCTGATCGGTGACCGCGATATCTACCTGATCAGCGACGAGGTCTACGAGCATCTGATCTACGACGGCGTGCGCCATGCCAGCGTGCTGGCCCACCCGCAGCTCTATTCGCGGGCGTTCGTGGTCAGCTCGTTCGGCAAGACCTACCACGTCACCGGCTGGAAGACTGGCTATGTGGTTGCCCCGCCGGCCCTCAGCGCGGAACTGCGCAAGGTGCACCAGTACGTCAACTTCTGCGGCGTGACCCCCTTGCAGTGCGCCCTGGCCGACTTCATGGCCGAGCACCCCGAGCATATCGACGAGCTGCCGGCCTTCTACCAGGCCAAGCGCGACCTGTTCTGCGACCTGCTGCAGGCCTCGCGTTTCACCTTCACCCGTACGCCGGGCACCTATTTCCAACTGGTGGACTATTCGCAGATCCGGCCCGACCTGAACGATGTCGACATGGCCCTGTGGCTGACCCGTGAGCATGGCGTGGCCAGCATCCCGGTGTCGGTGTTCTACCAGCAACCCATCCCCGAGCAACGCCTGGTGCGCCTGTGCTTTGCCAAACGCGAGGAGACGCTGCGCCAGGCAGCGGAGAAACTATGCGCGATCTGAGCCAACTGCCGAACCTGAAAATCGCCCTGGTGCAGACCACCCTGGCCTGGCACGACCGCGAGGCCAACTATGCGCACTTCGAGGAACTGATCGGGCAGGCCGGCGAGGTGGACCTGGTGGTCCTGCCGGAAATGTTCACCACCGGTTTCTCGATGGAGTCCGAAAGCCTGGCGGAGCCTGAGAACGGCCCGACCTACAAGTGGCTCAAGGCCCAGGCCAAGAAAGCCAATGCGGTGATCACCGGCAGTGTGATCATCCAGGCCGCCGACGGCAGCCACCGCAACCGCCTGCTGTGGGCACGGCCCGACGGCGAGATCCTGCACTACGACAAGCGTCACCTGTTCCGCATGGCTGGCGAGCACAAGCACTACACCCCAGGCGAGCGCCAGGTGCAGTTCGAGCTCAAGGGTTGGCGGATCCGCCCGCTGATCTGCTACGACCTGCGCTTCCCGGTGTGGAGCCGCGACGCCCAGGACACCGACTTGCTGCTGTACACCGCCAACTGGCCGGCGGCGCGGCGCCTGCACTGGAACCGCCTGCTGCCGGCGCGGGGCATCGAGAACCTGTGCTTCGTCGCGGCGGTGAACCGGGTGGGCACCGATGGCAAGGGCTTCGCCTATTCCGGCGACAGCCAGGTGCTGGACTTCCAGGGCGAGAGCCTGCTGAGCGCGGGTGAGGCCGACGGGGTATTTACCGTGGTGCTGCGGGCTGCGGAGCTGGCAGCGTACCGGGCGCGGTTCCCGGCGAACCTGGATGCCGATACCTTCGAATTGCACTGATCATCGGTGTCGCCTTCTTCGCGGGTAAACCCGCTCCCACAGGATCTTCGAAACCCTGTGGGAGCGGGTTTACCCGCGAAGTAGGCGACGCCGTTGTGTGATCAATAGACGTCTCGCCGATATCGCCCATCCTCGATCAACTGCTGCACGACAGCTTCACCCAGCATCCCCTGCAACGCCGCATCCACCCCGGCAGCCATCCCTTGCAGGCTCCCACAGACATACACGCAAGCGCCGTCATCCACCCAGCGCTTGAACTCGGCGGCCTGCTGCAACAGCACGTCCTGCACATAGATTTTCTCGGCCTGGTCCCGCGAAAACGCCAGGTCCAGTCGTTGCAGATCGCCGCTTTCCACCCAGCCTTGCAGTTCCTCACCGCACAGCAGATCGTGCGCCCGGTTGCGTTCGCCGAACAGTAGCCAGTTGCGTTGTTCGCCCCCGGCAATCCGGGCCTTGAGCAGGCTGCGCAGACCGGCCAGGCCGGTGCCATTGCCGATCATTACCAAGGGCGCCGACTCGGCGGGCAAATGGAAACCGCTATTGCGACGCAGGCGTGCGCTGACACTGCCTTCCAGCGGCAGGTATTCGGTCAGCCAGCCGGAGCCCAGGCCGAGGTTGCCATCGACGTGACGCTCCTGGCGCACGATCAGTTCCAGCACGCCATCGCTGGCGATGGAGGCAATCGAGTAATCACGGGCGGTGAGCGGGATCAGTGCATCGACCAGTGCCTGGGCATGCAGGCCGACCAGATGCTCGCGGCCGATCGGCAGTTGGCGGCTGGCCAAGGCCTGCGCCAGGGTTTCCTGCAGGCCGCCGAGCTGCACCGGGCTGCGTGGGTCGAGGCCCAGACCGGCAAGGAAGGTATCGACACGAGGCTGGCCGTTGCGCGGCAGGATCTCGATCAGGTCACCGGCTTCCCAGGTCGCGGGCATTTGCGCCTGCAGGCCCAGCAGGTACACCGGCGCGCCCTGGCTGCCCAGGTTGATTCGTTCGCGGCGCGACAGGCGCCAGTTGCCGAAGCTTGGCGGCTGCCAGGCGGCGACCGGGCGGGCGCCAGTGAATTGCGTCAGTTCCTGTTGCCACAGCTGCAGCGCGGCGGGGTCGGCGTTGTCCACCTCCACCGGGCTGAAGGCGCAGGTGGCGCCGCGTTCGCCGAGCCAGGCCTGGAGCCGGCGGGCGAAGCCGCAGAAGTGCGGGTACTGGCGGTCGCCCAGGGCCAGCAGGGCGTAGTCCAGGTGATCCAGCGGCCAAGGTTGGCCGAGCACCTTGCGCTCGAAGCCACGGGCGCTGTCCGGGGCCTCGCCGTCGCCGAAGGTGCTGACCACGAACAGCGCGCGGTTGGCCTGGCGCAATTCGGCCTCGCCCAGTTCGGCCAGCGGGCGTACCTGCACCGGCAAGCCGGCGGCTTGAAGTTGGCCGGCGCTCTGCCAGGCGAGCTGCTCGGCAAAGCCGCTCTGGCTGGCGAAACCGATCAGCCAGCTGTCGCCGTCGTTCGCCTGAGCGGCCAGCGCGCCACGGGCGGTGCGCACCTGGCGCTTCTTGCGCCGACGGTCGAGGTACAGCAGCCAGCCGGTGACGAAGAACAGCGGCATGGTCAGGCTGGCGAGGGTGACGATGATTCGCCCCGGCAGGCCGAAGTAGCTGCCCACGTGCAGGGCATAGACGCTCTGCAGCAACTGGGCCTTGAACGACTTGTCGGTGTAGCGCTCGTGACGCTTGACCTGGCCGGTGGCCGGGTCGAGGGTGAGGGTGTTCAGGGCGCGCTCGTGGTCGGCGCCCTGCAGCAGGTAGAACAGGGTTGCCGGTTGCCCGCCGGCCGGCGGCAGGCGCAGGTTGTAGGTGGACAGGCCGGGGCCTGCCGCGGCCTTGAGATTGGTCCAGATGGCGTCATAGTCGACCACCAGTGGCGGGGCGTTCTTGTCCACCTTGGGCGGGCCATGGCGACCGCCGCGGCCTTCGCCACGCTTCTGCTCGCCCGCCGCAGGCTGGTCGGCCAGCAGGCGATTGAGGCCTTCGCGGTACCACTCGTAGGACCAGAACAGCCCGGTCAGGGCGAACAGCAGGTAGAACACCAGGCACCAGGTGCCGAACACCGCGTGCAGGTCCCAGTTGAAGGCACGGCCTTTCTTCGCCCAGTCCAGCGTCAGCCAGGTCCGCCAGTTCAGTGCCTTGCGCGGCCAGCGCAGGTACAGCCCGGAGAGGCAGAAGAAGATCAGCATCAGGGTGCAGGCACCGGTGATCTGCCGGCCTGTGTCGCCCATGGCCAGGAACCGGTGCAGGTTGAGCATGAGGTTGAAGAAGCCCAGCCCGGCTACATCACCTTTGAGCTCGCCGGTGTACGGGTCGGCGTAGCGCAGCGCACCGCGTCGCTCGCCGGGGGCGGGGGTGAAGAAGATCCGTGCGGCGTTGCCCTCGCGGGTATCGACCCAAAGCATGGAGACCTTGTCGCCTTGCGCGGCCTCGACCCGGCGCACCAGCTCGGCCGGCGGCAGCACGCCTTCCTGGCGTACCTCGACCTTGAGCACCTCGGCGTTGAACGCGCGCAGCAGTTCTTCCTGGAACGACCAGATCGCGCCGGTCACGCCCATCAGCGCCAGCACCAGGCCGGCGGTGATGCCAAAGAACCAGTGCAATTGGAACAGCGTCTTCTTCACCACATCGATCACCTTGTATTGCCGCCAGCAACTGCGCGGCGTGCATTATGCCTTGGTACGCAAACGCCCCGTTCACGGGAATGAACGGGGCGGGGTGTCCTGTGCCGGCCTCTTCGCGGGCAAGCCCGCTCCCACAGGTACAGCACTGACCTTCAGAGCGGTGGCGAACCTGTGGGAGCGGGTTTACCCGCGAAGAGGCCGGTGCAGGCGCCGCTTACATCAGAAGTGCACGCTGGTGGTCAGCAACGCCGTGCGCCCCGCCGCCTGGTTGGCGAAGTGGGTGGAGTACGCCTTGTCGTAGTAGACCTCGTTGGTAAGGTTCTGCACGTTCAGCTGCAGGTCGATGTTCTTGGTCAGCTTGTAGGCGGCCATGGCGTCGTAGCGTACGTAGCTGTCGACCATGGTGGTGTTGGCCACGCTGCCGTAGACGTCATCCACATAGAAAGCGCCGCCGCCGACAGTCAGCTTCGGCGTCAGCTGGTAGGTGGTCCACAGGCTGGCGCTGTTGTTCGGCGTGTTGGGCAACTGGTTGCCGTCGTTCGCCTTGCCCAGCGGGCCACCGTCGATCTGGCGGGCCTGCATGTAGGTGTAGCCGGCGAACACCTGCCACTTGTCGGTCAGCTTGCCGCTGGCCGACAGCTCGATGCCTTGCACACGGGTTTCACCGACGTTCTCGTAGGTGTTGGTGTTGACCTGGACCCGGGCGTTCTCCTTCTCGGTGCGGAACAGCGCCGCAGCCAGGGACAGGCGCTGGTCGAGCAGGTCCCACTTGGTGCCGAGCTCGTAGTTGGTGGTTTCTTCCGGCTCCATGTCACTGCCCAGCAGGTTGCCGGAACGGTCGGTGGTGTTGCCCAGCGGGTTGCCTTCGGTGCCCTCGCCGAGCATGGCGCCAGGCGGCGTGGCGGAGGTGGCGTAGGACACGTAGATGCTGCCGTTGTCCGCCGGTTTCCACACCAGGCCCAGCTGGCCGGTGATGAACTCGCTGGTGTCCGAGCCTTTGGCGGGTACGCCCTTGCTGCTCACCGCAGTACTGCCGTCGGCATTGTAGCCACGGTAATCGGTGTCGAAGTGGTCATAGCGCAGGCCCATGTTCAGCAGCCACTGCGGGGTCAGCTCCAGGGTGTCGAACACATAGAGTGCGCGAGTCTTGCTGTTGGTCCTGGTGCCGGCGTAGTTGCGCGTGACGGTGCCGACCCAGTTGTCGTCCGGGTTCGGGTTGTCCAGCGAGGTGCAGCTGCCGCCACTGCCCGGGCCGGTGCAGGTGAGCTTGCTGTTGGGGGTGACGGTGTAGCTCTGGCGGTCGGACTCTTCCTTGGTGAACTCGACGCCGGTGGAGAAGCTGTTCTTCAGGCCGCCCAGGTAGAACTCGCCGAACAGGTCGGTCTGGTTGGTGGTGGTGGCGGTGTTGCCCACACGGCTGTTGGCGCGACGCCAGACGCCGTTGTTGTTGACGTTGCCGGCGCTGTCGTCGGGCTGGGTCAGCACGTAGTCCTGCATGCTGTTGCCGTGGCGCAGGGTGTTCTTGATGGTCAGCGTGTCGGTCAGGTCGTGCTCGATGGCGAAGGTCGCGATATCGACGCGGGTCTTGCGGAAGTCGCGTCCGGTCAGGCCGTAGAAGTTGTCGCTGTCGCCACCGTCGACTGGTTTGTCCGGATGCGCCGAAGTCCGTGCGGTGCTGCCTGCACGGGGCACGCTGTAGGGGATGCCGGAGTCCGGCAGGTCGTCGCTTTCCAGGTGGTAGTAGTCGAGGTTGACGCGGGTTGGTGTACCCAGGCCGAAGGCCAGCGAGGGGGCGATACCCCAGCGGTCGTAGTTGACCTTGTCGCGACCGGCGACATTGCTTTCGTGGGTCATCAGGTTCAGGCGCCCGGCAACGCTGTCGCTGAACTGGTAGTTGCCGTCGAAGGTGTAGCGTTGAGTCTGGTCGCTGCCCCAGGTCCAGGCGCCGTCCAGCGAGTTGCCCAGGTGCGCGCGCTTGCTCACCAGGTTGATGGTGCCGCCTGCGGCGCCACGGCCACCGACCGCCGAGTTCGGCCCCTTGGCCACTTCGACAGACTCGATGGCGAAGATTTCGCGGGTCTGGGCACCCGTGTCGCGCACGCCGTCCAGGTAGGTGTCGCCCTGGGCGTCGAAGCCACGGATGAAGGGACGGTCGCCTTGCGGGTTACCGCCTTCACCGGCACCGAAGGTGATACCCGGCACGGTGCGCAGAGCATCCTGCAGGGACATGGCGTTGGTGTCCTTGATCACCTGCTGCGGGATCACGGTGACCGACCGTGGGGTGTCCACCAGCGGCGCGGTGTACTTCTGCGACGAGGCCTTGTCGACCTTGTACTCGGTGCTTGCCTGTTCGGCCTTGCCATTGACGCTGGTGGCGTCCAGGGTGATGGCGGTATTGGCGGCCGGGTCGGCGGCATAGGCCGAGGTGGCGGTGATCGCCATGCCGATGGCGGAGGCGAGCAGACGTGGTGAACTCACAGCAGATGGCACGTGACGCATTGTTGTAGACCTTCCCCAAGGTATGAAGGCCGCGGAGCATAATGTAAGTGATTGTAACTAACAATTGAGAAGAGTTTCCATTCGCCATAAATTTACATTCTTTACATTTTCGCCTTACGGTTTTTACGGTCTCATCCGTCGTGCCATGGATAAAGGGCTTGTGGTAGGTAAAAGGGAATCAATATCATTGGCGCTCCTTCAGTCATACCTGGTGCCGCCGCCATGCTGCTTCATATTCCCGGGCTGTTCGACGCCGACGAGATCTCGCGCATTCGCGAGGCCCTGGAGCAGGCCGACTGGGCAGACGGCAAGATCACCGCGGGGTACCAGTCGGCCAAGGCCAAGCACAACCTGCAGTTGCCCGAGGGCCATGCGCTGGCCAAGGAGATCGGCAATGCGCTGATCGAGCGGCTGTGGCGCAACCCGTTGTTCATGTCGGCGGCCCTGCCACACAAGGTGTTCCCGCCGCTGATCAACTGCTACCGCGAAGGGGGCAATTTTGATTTCCACATCGACAACGCCCTGCGCCAGCCCAAGGGCAGCCCGGAGCGGGTGCGTACCGACCTGTCCTCGACGCTGTTCCTCAGCGATCCGGACAGCTACGACGGCGGCGAGCTGGTGATTCAGGACACCTTTGGCGTGCGCGAGGTCAAGCTGGCCGCCGGCGACCTGGTGCTGTACCCCGGCACCAGCCTGCACAAGGTCAACCCGGTCACTCGCGGGGCGCGCTATGCGGCGTTCTTCTGGACCCAGAGCCTGGTGCGCGAGGACAGCCAGCGCACCTTGCTGTTCGAGATGGACAACGCGATCCGCCAGCTCACCGCCGATGTGCCCGAGCATCCGTCGCTGCTGCAACTGACCGGTACCTATCACAATCTGTTGCGCCGCTGGGCCGAGGTCTGAGCCGTGTCCTATCAGTTGCGTCGTGAAGATTTGGTGGATGTTGCCGGGTTGCAGGCGATGCTCGAACACAGTCCGGGCCAGGCCGCCCAGGCGATCCTGGCGGCGGCGGGGCAGGGGGTGGTCGAGGCGCAATTGTTGCTTGGGCAGATCCTGCTCGATGGGCGCGGTATCGAAGAGGATGCCGGCGTGGCCCGCCGTTGGTTCGCCATCGCCGCCCAGGGTGGCAGCGCCATGGCGCACAACATGCTCGGCCGTTGCCTGGAGCACGGCTGGGGTGGCGAGGTGGAGCTCGCGCAGGCGGCCATTCACTATGCCCGTGCGGCCGACGCCGGCCTGGACTGGGGGATGTACAACCTGGCCAACCTGTTGGCCACCGGGCGCGGGGTGCCGGCCGACCAGGCCCAGGCGTTGATGTGCTACGAGAAGGCCGCGCAGCTGGGGCATGCCAAGTCGATGAACCTGTATGGGCGCTACCTGGAGCAAGGTATTGCCACTGCGCCAAGCCCTGCCCGGGCCGTGCGCTGGTATCGGCGCTCGGCCGAGGCCGGGGATTTTCGCGGGATGTTCAGCCTGGCGCTGGTGCTGGTCGAGCGCGGGGAAATCGGCGAGGCCGGGCCTTGGCTGGAGCGGGCCAGGGTCGAGGGCAACCTGAGTTTCCTGCGCAGTGCGCTGGTGACGTTGCAGGGGGCGGGGCCGGCGCTGATGGCCCATGCGGCGCGCTATGCCGAGGAGATCGAACGAAGGCCGGCGCCACCCCTGTAGGAGCGGCCTTGTGCCGCGAAAGGGCCGCGCAGCGGCCCCAGGTTTTCAGCGTTGACGCATCAATCGCCGGGGCCGCTGCGCAGCCCTTTCGCGGCACAAGGCCGCTCCTACAGAGTGGGGCAGGGCGGCAAATGAAAACGGGGCCTTGCGGCCCCGTTGTGCATTACAGGTAGTAGGCCTTCAGCGGCGGGAAGCCGTTGAACTCCACCGCGCTGTAGCTGGTGGTGTAGGCGCCGGTGGACAGCCAGTACAGGCGGTCGCCGATGGCCAGGTTCAGCGGCAGGCCGTACTTGTAGTTCTCGTACATGATATCGGCGCTGTCGCAGGTCGGGCCGGCGATCACCACTTCCTCGGTCTCGCCTTTCTTCTCGGTCCAGATCGGGAACTTGATCGCCTCGTCCATGGTTTCGATCAGGCCGGAGAACTTGCCCACGTCGGTGTAGATCCAGCGCTCGACGGCGGTACGCGACTTGCGCGCCACTAGCACCACTTCACTGACCAGGATGCCGGCGTTGGCGATCAGCGAACGGCCTGGCTCGAGGATGATTTCCGGCAGGTCGTCGCCGAAGTCTTCCTTGAGGAAGCGGATGATTTCTTCGGCATAGGTCTCGAGGCTGTTGGTGCGGGTGATGTAGTTGGCCGGGAAGCCACCGCCCATGTTGATCAGCTTCAGTTCGATGCCGTCTTCTTCCTTCAGGCGCTCGAAGATCACCTTGACCTTGGCGATGGCCGCGTCCCACACGCTGATGTCGCGCTGCTGGGAGCCTACGTGGAAGGAGATGCCGTAGGGTACCAGGCCCAGGTCGCGGGCGAGGATCAGCAGGTCCATGGCCATGTCGGTCTGGCAGCCGAACTTGCGCGACAGCGGCCAGTCGGCGGTGGTGGAGCCTTCGGTGAGGATGCGCACATAGACTTTCGAACCCGGCGCGGCTTTGGCGATGTTGCGCAGGTCCGCTTCGGAGTCAGTGGCGTACAGGCGCACGCCCTTCTCGAAGAAGTAGCGGATGTCCTTGGACTTCTTGATGGTGTTGCCGTAGCTGATGCGATCGGCGCTGACGCCACGGCCCAGCACCTTGTCCAGCTCGTAGATCGAGGCAATGTCGAAGCTCGAGCCTTTTTCCTTGAGCAGGTCGATGATCTCGACCGCCGGGTTGGCCTTGACCGCGTAGTAGACCTTGGCGAACTCGAAACCGGCGCGCAGGTCGTCATAGGCCTGGCTGATCATCTGGGTATCGATGAGTACGAACGGGGTTTCCTGCTTGTCGGCGAACGCCTTCATTTTCTGGAAGGTGTCACGCGCAAAGTAGTCTTCGACCTGGATCGACATGCTCAAGGGCTCCATGGGCAAACTGAAAAGATAAGTGGCAGCAAACTGAACGTCCTCCGTATCCCCACTTTGGTTCGCCTACTTCCCAAGGCATGTCGCCGAAAGCAAAAAGGTCAACCGTGCCGGAAAAGGGCGGCGGGTGACCTTGCTGTCTCGTCGTCAGTACTTGAGCCGGATGGATCGTTTCCAGCATGGACGTTCGGCGCGCACTTTAGGGCGTGAAAACCGCAAGATCAACAGGCGAACCCGGTGGTTTCGCCGTGGATCGATGAGCTGTTACCTGAGTAACCGACCCTCATGGCTGGTAGATGTTCCCCAGGCTTTGGCAAGCGTAAATAATTGTGGAATGGACTGTACTGACCCCTTCGCGGGCAAGCCTGCTCCCACAGGGGGTGGGCGTTTTTCTGTGGGAGAGGGCTTGCCCGCGAAGGGGCCCGGAGTGTTCATATTTATGGCCACGCAGGACGCCCGTCTTTTTTTTCGAAATCGCCATAAATTTTTTGTTACCGACACCGGAAACCACCCTTGGTCGGCTCAGGACTGGGCCGATTGCCGTCATTGATGAGAAGAATTACTATTCGCGACCTCATCTGCCTCCCTGACGACCCCGAACGTGTCCGGACACAAAGGCTTCCTCGACCACTACCATGAGCTGATCGGCACCTGGACGCGCAAGTTGCGCAGTCGTCAGCAGGCCGAGGACCTCGCTCACGACGCCTTTGTCCGGGTTCTGGAAAACCCCAACGAGCAGGTCGAGCAGCCGCGTGCCTACCTGCACCAGACCGCCCGCAACATCGCCGTCGATGGCTTTCGCCGCGAGGACCGTCGCCAGGCGCTGGAACTTGAGGCGTTCGCCGACGGCGCCGCCAATGGCAGCGACCCGGAGGCTTATGTGCATGCCCTGGAACTGGCCGACAGCGTCGAGCGGGCGCTGGCCGAACTGCCGCTGAACTGCCGCCGGGTGTTCATCTGGCAGAAGCTCGAGGGCCTGACCCAGGCAGAGATCGCCGAGCGCATGGGTTTGACCAAGAACATGGTCGAAAAGTATATGATCCGCACGCTCCGACATCTGCGTGAGCACTTGGATGTGTCGGCCAGATGAGTCAGGAGAGCCCATTGATCAGACAGCATGCGCCCGATCCCGTGGGCGAGCAGGCGGCCAGCTGGTTTGCCCGGGCCCAGGAAGCGCCGCATGACAGCGCCGTGCAGCAGGCCTTGCAGGCATGGCTGGCGCAGCACCCACGCCATCGCGAGGAATACCAGCGCCTGGTGCAGCTGTGGCGCGCCGCCGATTTCATCCCCCGACAACGCCTCGAAGCGCTGTGCCAGCCCGAGCCGGTGCGCCAGCTCCCACGCCGCCGCCTGCTGCGCCAGGCATTGGCGGCCGGCGTGGCGGTGGTCGCGCTGGGGCTGGGCTGGACGGGTTGGCAGTATCAGCAGCTCAACCATCAGGACACCTTGACTACAGCCCTGGGCGAGCGGCGTCCGGTCGAGCTGCCGGACGGATCACGGCTGGAACTCAACAGTGCCACCCAGGTGCAGGTGATGTTCTCTTCGGGGCGTCGCCATGTGCGCCTGGCTGCGGGCGAGGCGATGTTCATCGTTGCCCACGACAGTGGCCGACCATTCGTGGTGAGCACCGCACAGGGCGAGGTCACCGTCACCGGCACCCGCTTCGATGTGCGCCAGGAGCCGACCAGCACCCGCGTGGCGGTGGAGCAGGGTTCGGTGAAGGTGCAGGGCGCGGCCGAGTCGCTGGCGCTGCTCGGTGCCGGGCAGGGTTCGCACATCGACGCCCAGGGTAAGGTCGCCGCGCCCTATGTAGTCGACGCCAACGCCGTGACCGCCTGGCGCCAGGGCAAGCTGGTGTTCGACAACGCGCCGCTGAGCGAGGTGGTGGCGGAGGTCTCGCGCTATCGCGCCCAGCCGCTGCATGTGGCACCCGGCAAGGCCGCCGCGCTACGCCTGTCGAGCACCTTCAGCACCGATGACCCGGACGCGCTGCTGCGGGCGTTGCCAAGCATCCTGCCGGTGCAGGTGAACACCCGTCCGGATGGCTCCAGCGAAATTGTTCTGAAATAAATTCAGGTTTTTTTCCGTTCGTTCGTCTTCCCCGCCAGCTGCAACTGCCAAGCATTTACATTTGCATGCGGTTGGCGTTTATCCCGACTCTCAGGACCTCTCGAAGACGTGAACAACAATAAGCCCCTTCTCCAGCTGCGCCGCCTGGCGCTTGCCCTGGCGGTCAGCGCCGCCGCTGGCAACAGCTACGCCGATACCATCCAGATCCAGGCCCAGCCGCTGGCGGGCGCGCTCAAGCAGCTTGGCCAGCAGACCAACCTGCAACTGTTCTTCAGCCCCGAGCTGGTGGACGGCAAGCAGGCCCCGGCGGTGTCCGGCAACCTGGCGCCGGAGCAGGCCCTGCAGCAACTGCTGCAAGGCAGCGGGCTGACCTTCGAGCAGTCCGCGGACACCGTGGTGGTCAAGCCGGCCCAGGCCGCCGGCAGCCTGACCAGCGGCAGCCTGGAGCTGGCGCCCACCGATGTGAAAGTGGTCGGTGACTGGCTGGGCGACGCCCAGCAGAGCGTGGTGCAGAACCATCCTGGCGCGCGCACCGTGGTGCGCCGCGAAGCGATGGTGGAGAAGGGCACGATGAACGTGCGCGACGCCCTGCGCGGCATTCCGGGCGTGCAGGTGCAGGACTCCAACGGCACCGGCGGCAGCGACCTGTCGCTGAACGTCGGCGTGCGCGGCCTTACCTCGCGCCTGTCGCCGCGTTCGACCGTGCTGATCGACGGCATCCCGGCGGCCTTCGCCCCTTACGGCCAGCCGCAGCTGTCGATGGCGCCGATCTCCTCGGGCAACCTCGACAGCATCGATGTGGTACGCGGCGCCGGTTCCGTGCGCTACGGACCGCAGAACGTCGGCGGGGTGATCAACTTCGTGACCCGGGCGATTCCCGAGAAGGCGACCGGCGAGTTGTCCACCACCCTGGAGACTTCCCGCCATGGCGGCTGGAAACATACCGAATCGGCCTTCGTCGGTGGCACCGCCGATAACGGCATGGGCGTGGCGCTGCTGTACACCGGCGTAAACGGTGACGGCTACCGCAGCAGCAACAACGACAACGATATCGACGACGTGATGCTCAAGACCCACTGGGCACCGACCGATGTCGACGAGTTCTGGCTCAACTTCCACTACTACGACGGCCGTGCCGACATGCCTGGCGGGCTGACCCAGGCCCAGTACGATCACGACCCCTACCAGTCGGTGCGCGACTACGACTACTTCAGTGGCCGGCGCAAGGACGTGTCGTTCAAGTGGCTGCGCCAGATCGACGACGCCACCCAGTTCGAGGTGCTGACCTACTACACCGACAGCTTCCGTGGCAGCGCCATCGCCGCGCGCGACATGAAGACCCTGTCGTCGTACCCGCGCAACTACCACACCTTCGCCATCGAGCCACGCCTGTCGCGGATCTTCTTCGTCGGCCCGACCACCCAGGAAGTCAGCGTCGGCTATCGCTACCTGAAGGAAGCCATGCGCGAGCAATCCACGCGCCTGGCCCTGGTCGACAACGTGCCCACCGTCACCCCGACCTCCGACGGCCATGTGTTCCAGGACCGCAGCGGCGGCACCGAGGCCAGCGCCTACTACATCGACGACAAGATCGACGTCGGCAACTGGACCATCACCCCGGGCATCCGCTTCGAGCACATCAACACCGACTGGCGCGACCGCCCGGTGCTGGACGCCAACTACCGCCCGGTGGCGGAGAAGAACCGCAGCATCACCAGCAACGAACCGCTGCCGGCGCTGAGCGTGATGTATCACATGTCCGATGCCTGGAAGCTGTTCGCCAACTACGAGACGTCCTTCGGCAGCCTGCAGTATTTCCAGCTGGGCCAGGGCGGAACCGGCAACAACACGGCCAATGGCCTGGAGCCGGAGAAAGCCAAGACCTATGAAGTGGGTACGCGCTATGACAACGGCGGTTTTGCCGGTGAGCTGACCGCGTTCTACATCGACTTCGACGACGAGCTGCAGTACATCAGCAACGACATCGGCTGGACCAACCTGGGGGCGACCAAGCACCAGGGCATCGAGGCCTCGGTGCGCTATGACCTGGCCGGACTCGATCCGCGCCTGGAAGGCCTGTCGGTCAATGGTGGCTACACCTACACCCGCGCTACCTATGAAGGGGAGATTCCCGGCTTCAAGGGTCGCGACCTGCCGTTCTACTCGCGCCAGGTAGCCACTGCCGGGCTGCGTTACGCCGTCAACCGCTGGACCTGGAACCTGGATGCCTACGCCCAATCCAAGCAGCGCGCGCCGGGGACCGGGATCAATGCCAACGGCAGCTTCAACGGTGACTACATTACCGAGCCGAGTGCCGACGGGCAGTATGGCGATATCCCGGGGTACGTGACCTGGCATGCCCGTGGCGGCTATGACTTCGGGCCGCAGCTGTCGAACCTGAAGCTGGCGGCGGGGGTGAAGAACCTCTTCGACAAGCAGTACTTCACCCGTTCCAGCGATAACAATGCCGGGATCTATGTGGGTGAGCCGCGCACGTTCTATGTGCAGGCCAGTGTAGGATTCTGAATGGGACCGCTTTGCGGTCCTTTCGCGGCACAAGGCCGCTCCTACAATGGAATGCGGTCCCCTGTAGGAGCGGCCTTGTGCCGCGAAGGGGCGCAAAGCGCCCCCGGCTTTCTATCAGGAGGCCACTGCTTCAGCCGGCGACACGATACTGGTCTTGCCACCCCGCGAGCGTCCAGAACTCAGGTACGCCGCAATCGACTCCTGCGTCACCTCCCCCAAGAACATCCCTTCGGCATCCAGCACCGGCAACCATGCCCGGTTGAACTCGTACATCCGCGACAGCAGGATGCGCAAGTGCTCGTCATGGGCCGCGGTGGCATTGAACGTCCGCAGGAAATCCCCGCACGTCCCTTGCTGGCGGTGCATGTCGCGCCTGCGCACATAGCCCAGCGCCTTGTTCTGCCCATCGGTGACCACCACGTAGCGGCGGTCATGCTCGTCCAGCAGTTCCAGCGCGTCGCTCACCGCTGTTTCCGGGCTCACCGATGGCGCGTTGTCCGCGGCATCCTCGGCGCGGACCAGCAGCAGGCGCTTGAGCGTGCTGTCCTGGCCGACGAAGTTGCTGACGAAATCGTCCACCGGATGGGCCAGCAAGGTGTCCGGGTGATCCAGCTGCAGCAGCCGGCCTGCGCGGAAGATGGCGATCTTGTCGCCCAGCTTGATGGCCTCGTCGATGTCGTGGCTGACCATGATCACGGTCTTGTTCAGTGCCCGCTGCATCTCGAAGAACTCGTTCTGGATCATCTCGCGGTTGATCGGGTCGACCGCGCCGAACGGCTCGTCCATCAGCAGCACCGGCGCCTCGGCGGCCAGGGCGCGGATCACGCCGATGCGCTGCTGCTGGCCGCCGGAGAGCTCGCGTGGGTAGCGCTGCAGGTACTGCTTGGGCTCGAGCTTGATCATGTGCATCAGCTCGCGGGCGCGGTCGTGGCAGCGCTGCTTGTCCCAGCCGAGCAGGCGCGGGACCACGGTGATGTTCTCTTCGATGGTCATGTTGGGGAACAAGCCGATTTGCTGGATCACGTAGCCGATATGACGGCGCAGGGTCACTTCGTCCAGCGCGCTGGTGTCCTCGCCATTGATGAACACCTGGCCGGCGGTCGGGGTGATCAGGCGGTTGATCATCTTCAGCGTGGTGCTCTTGCCGCAGCCCGAGGGGCCGAGGAACACGCAGATTTCCCCTTCGTTGACGGTGAGGCTGACCGCGTCGACGGCTTTGACGTCCTTGCCGTTGACGTTGAAGGTCTTGCTGAGGTTCTTCAGTTCGATCATGGGCGCAGTCCTTCCGGAGTCAGGGCACGTTGCAGGGTTTGCAGGAGCAGGTCAGCGATGATCGCCAGCAGGCTGACCAGCACGGCGCCGACCAGCAGCATCGACATGTCGCTGCGGCTGATGGCGGTGAGGATGAGCACGCCCAGGCCGCCGGCGCCGATGGTCGCGGCGATGGTCATCACGCCGATGTTCATCACCACGGCAGTGCGCACGCCGGCGAGGATCACCGGCACGGCGATGGGCAACTCGACCATGCGCAGGCGCTGGCCGAAGGTCATGCCGATGCCGCGGGCGGCCTCGCGGATGCCCGGTTCGACGTTGGTCAGGGCCAGGTAGGTGTTGCGCAGGATCGGCAGCAGTGAATAAAGGAACACGGCGGTGATCGCCGGCAGCGGTCCCAGGCCCTGGCCGAACTTCGAATAGAACGGCAGCAGCAGGCCGAACAGGGCAATCGAGGGGATGGTCAGCAACACCGTGGCGCTGGCCTGCAGGGGGCCGGCGAACACCGGGAAGCGGGTCATCAGGATGCCCAGCGGCACGCCGACGATGATGGCCAGGCTCACCGCGATGCCGACCAGCATGATGTGCTGCCAGGTCAGTTGCAGGACCTGCGCCCAGTCGAGGTGGGCAAAGGTGTCGAGCAGGTTCATGGTTGTACCTCGCCGAGTGAATGCTCACGCAGGAATGCCGCGGCGACCACGGTCGGGCTCTGATGCTCGACATCGACCTGGGCGTTGAGCTTGCGCATGGTCTGGTCGTCGAGCTGATTGGCCAATGGCTCGAGCAGGGTGGCCAGTTGCGGGTGGGCGTCGAGCACCGCCTTGCGCAGCACGGGTGCTGCGGTGTAGTCGGGGAAGTAGTGCTTGTCGTCTTCCAGCAGCTTGAGGTCGAAGGCGTCCAGGCGCCCATCGGTGGTGTAGACCAGGCCGGCGAACACCTGATTGTTGCGCATCGCGGTGTAAACCAGGCCGCCATCCATCTGGCGGATGTTGCGCCGGTCCAGGGGCAGCCCGTACCTCTCGCGCAGGCCGACCAGGCCATCGGGGCGGTTGGCGAATTCGGTGTCCAGGGCCACCAGATGGTTGCGGGTGGGCTCGTCACGCAGCACCTGGTTGAGATCGCTGATGGTGTTGACTTGCGGGTAGGCCGCGGCGACCTGCCTGGGCAGCCCCAGGGCGTAGATGTTGCTGAATTTCGACGGAGTCAGCCAGACCAGTCCTTTTTCTGCGTCGAGTTTTTTGACCCGGGCGTAGGTGGCTTCGGCGCTGGGCATGCGTTCGTCGATATGGTTGTAGGACACCAGCGAAACGCCGGTGTATTCCCACATCAGGTCGAGCTGCCCGGTTTCCTGGGCCTGGCGGGCGATGTTGCTGCCAAGACCGGCGGTCACCCGCACGTCGAAGCCGTTGGCGCGCAGGTATTGGGCGGTGATTTCAGCGAGCACGGTCTGTTCGGTGAACACCCGCGCGCCGATGCGGATCAGCGGTTTGTCCGCTGCCTGGGCAAAGCCTGCGCATAGCAGGGCCGCGCCCAGCAACAGGGCGATTGTCTTCTTCATGGTTTCCCTCTCGTTATCGGGCCAGGCCACGTTCCAGCCAGCGCTTGCTGGAGAAACTCACCAGCGCGTCGAGCGCCAGGGCCAGCAGCGCGGTGCACGCGGCACCCAGCAACAGCTGCGGCTGGTTGTTCAGGGCGATGCCGGGGAAGATCAGGCTGCCCAGGCTGTTGGCGCCGATCAAAAACGCCAGCGGCGCGGTACCGACGTTCAGCGCCAGGGCCACGCGCACCCCGCCGACGATGATCGGCACGGCATTGGGTAGTTCCACCTGCCACAGCTGCTGGCGCGAGGTCATGCCGATGCCGGTGGCGGCTTCCTTGAGCGAGGCGGGGACGTTTTTCAGGCCCTCGTAGGTATTGCGCACGATGGGCAGCAGGGAGGCGAGGAACAGCGCGAAGATCGCAGGACCCGCGCCGATGCCCAGGATACTCAGGGCGATGGCCAGGACGGCCAGGGGAGGAATGGTGTTGCCAACGTTGAAAAACTGCATGAAGCGCTCGGCCTTGTCGACCCGGTGCGGTCGACTCAAGGCAATGCCGGCGGGGATGCCCACGGCCAGCGCCGCCGCCATCGAAGCCAGCACCAGGACCAGGTGCGCTTGCAGGTAGAACCCAAGATCGTCGCGGTAGCGATCGATCGTGTCGATGCCGATCCAGTGGACCAGCAGGGCCAGGATGACGAGCACGGCGGCCCATCCCAACAGCCCTTTTCCGTAGCGTGCAGCCACAGGCGGACTCCTTTTTTATAGTCGGCGATCACACCCCCGTGTGGCCGGCCATTCCTGGCGGCGGGCAGCGTGGTCGCGAGCAGCAGCCCGATGCGCGGCATCAGGCCATGAGCCGAACCCCGTCGGGTTCGTGAAGCAGGTGAAACCAGCCCTGAACCGAAGCGGGTTGCAGGGGAGTGGACGTCTCCGTGGAGGGAAAGGTTCCCATCTGGGGCGGCGTTTGGCCAGTGCTAATCACTGGAAAGATGGAAACGCATCGAGAGAAAATTTCGGATTCATGCGCTCTGGGCGTTGAAAACACTGATTTGTAGCCATTTGTCGTGACCAGGCTGACGCTTGAGCGATGACTGGCCCTTTCGCGGGTAAACCCGCTCCCATAGTCTTTGAGTCTTGTGCAGCACCTGTGGGAGCGGGTTTACCCGCGAAGAGGCCGGAACAGGTGCATTGGGTTCAGCAGATTTTGGCCCATGCCCCGACTTCAGGTATGATATCGCCCCTTTTTGAATCCCCAGTCAGGCGATTTCCCATGACCAACCAGGCCGCCGAAGTCGCGAAGCGCCGCACTTTCGCAATCATTTCCCACCCCGACGCCGGTAAGACCACCATCACCGAGAAGCTCCTGCTGATGGGCAAGGCAATCGCCGTCGCGGGCACCGTGAAGTCGCGCAAGTCCGACCGCCACGCCACCTCCGACTGGATGGAAATGGAGAAGCAGCGCGGCATCTCCATCACCACCTCGGTGATGCAGTTCCCCTACCGCGAGCACATGATCAACCTGCTCGACACCCCCGGCCACGAGGACTTCTCGGAAGACACCTACCGCACCCTGACCGCGGTGGACTCGGCGCTGATGGTGCTCGACGGCGGTAAAGGTGTAGAGCCGCGTACCATTGCCCTGATGGACGTCTGCCGCCTGCGCGACACGCCGATCGTCAGCTTCATCAACAAACTCGACCGTGACATCCGCGACCCGATCGAACTGCTCGACGAGATCGAGGCGGTGCTGAAGATCAAGGCCGCGCCGATCACCTGGCCGATTGGTTGCTACCGCGACTTCAAGGGCGTGTACCACCTGGCCGGCGACTACATCATTGTCTACACCCCGGGCCACGGCCATGAGCGTACCGAGGCGAAGATCATCGAGAAGCTCGACTCCGATGAAGCCCGTGCGCACCTGGGTGACGAATATGATCGTTTCCTCGAGCAGCTGGAGCTGGTACAGGGTGCCTGCCATGAGTTCGATCAGGACGAGTTCATCAATGGCCAGCTGACGCCGGTGTTCTTTGGTACCGCACTGGGCAACTTCGGGGTCGACCATGTGCTCGACGCCGTTGTCGACTGGGCGCCGCGCCCGCTGGCCCGTGTCGCCCACGAGCGTACCGTGGAGCCGGTGGAAGAGAAGTTCTCAGGCTTCGTGTTCAAGATCCAGGCGAACATGGACCCGAAACACCGCGACCGTATCGCCTTCATGCGCATCTGCTCGGGCAAGTACGAGAAGGGCATGAAAATGCGTCACGTGCGGACCGGCAAGGACGTGCGCATCGGTGACGCGCTGACCTTCTTCTCCTCCGAGCGCGAGCAGCTGGAAGAGGCCTTCGCCGGCGATATCATCGGCCTGCACAACCACGGCACCATCCAGATTGGCGACACCTTCACCGAAGGCGAGGCGCTGGGCTTCACCGGTATCCCGCACTTCGCCCCGGAGCTGTTCCGCCGCGTGCGCCTGAAGGACCCGCTGAAATCCAAGCAACTGCGCCAGGGCCTGCAGCAGCTGGCCGAAGAGGGCGCGACCCAGGTGTTCTTCCCCGAGCGCAGCAACGACATCATCCTCGGCGCGGTCGGCGTGCTGCAGTTCGACGTGGTCGCCAGCCGCCTGAAGGAAGAATACAAGGTCGAGTGCGCCTACGAGCCGATCACCGTCTGGTCGGCGCGCTGGATCAGCTGCGACGACAAGAAGAAGCTCGAGGAATTCCAGAACAAGGCCGTGGAGAACCTGGCCATCGACGGTGGCGGTCACCTGACCTACCTGGCCCCGACCCGGGTCAACCTGGCGCTGATGGAAGAGCGCTGGCCGGACATCAAGTTCCGCGCGACTCGCGAGCATCACTGATCGTACAGGCCGTGAGCTGATTTTTCTGGCTTGCACCTAACCTGTGGGAGCGGGTTCACCCGCGAATGCGTCGGTACATTCAACATCGCATTCGCGGGTAAACCCGCTCCCACAGTGGCTGCACAGCATCCGAAATCAATTCCCGGCCTTGATGCTGGTCCAGATGCGTGTGCGAATGCGGTCGATCTTCGCCGGCATCGCCTCCAGCGCATACAGCTTGCCCATCACATCCGCGCTCGGGTAGATCATCGTGTTGCCCTTCATCGCCGGGTCCACCAGCGTGTCAGCCTGCTGGTTGCCATTGGCGTACTGTACGAAGTTGCTGATGTTCGCCATCACCTGCGGCTGCAACAGATAGTTCATGTACGCGTACCCGGCCTTCTCGTTGGGCGCATCGGCCGGCATGGCGACCATGTCGAACCACATCGGCGCGCCTTCCTTCGGGATCGAGTAGCCCACCTTCACCCCATTCTTCGCCTCCTCGGCACGGTTCTTCGCCTGCAGCACGTCGCCCGAGAAACCCACCACCAGGCACACGTCGCCATTGGCCAGGTCGCCGGTGTACTTCGAGGAGTGGAAGTAGCTGATGTACGGGCGCACTTTCATCAGCAGTGCCTTGGCCTTGTCGTAGTCCGCCGGGTTCTGGCTGTGGTGCGGCAAACCCAGGTAGTGCAGGGCGATCGGCAGCAGCTCGGGGCCATTGTCCAGCACCGCCACGCCGCAGCTCTTGAGCTTGGAAAGATATTCGGGCTTGAAGAAAAGGTCCCACGAATCGATGGGGGCACTGTCGCCGAGCACCGCCTTGACCTTGTCGATGTTGTAGCCGATCCCGGTGCTGCCCCACAGGTACGGGAAGCCGTACTGGTTGCCCGGGTCGTTCACCTCCAGGGCCTTGAGCAGCACCGGGTTGAGGTTCTTCCAGTTCGGCAGCTGCGACTTGTCCAGTTTTTTCAGGGCCTTGCCCTGGATCTGCCGGGCCATGAAGTGGTTGGAGGGGAACACCACGTCGTAGCCGGAGTTGCCGGTCATCAGTTTGCCGTCGAGGGTCTCGTTGCTGTCGAACACATCGTAGGTGGGCACGATGCCGGTGGCTTGCTGGAAGCTCTTCAGGGTGTCCGGGGCGATGTAGCTCGACCAGTTGTAGATCTTCACCGAGTCGGCGGCGCCAGCCACGCCTGCGGCCAGCATCAGGGGAGCGATAAGGAGCGTGCGCATGTCGGGGTTACCTTGCTTTGTCTGTTGTTATCGAAGGCAGGCGATCAGCGGATCAGAAAATCAGTACGTAGGTTTTGCGCACGGTCTCCTGGATATCCCAGGTGCCGAGGCTGTTGGCCGGTAGCATCAGGGCGTCTCCGGCTTCTATGAATAGTGGCTCGCCACCGTCCGGGGTGAAGGTGCAGCGGCCCTTGAGGAAGTGGCAGAACTCCTGCTGCACGATCTGCCGCCGCCAGCGCCCCGGGGTGCACTCCCAGATTCCGGTCTCGACCCCGTCACTGCGTTCGACGCAAGTGACCGAGGTGACCGCGACCGGCTCGCCGAGGGGCACGGCGACCGGGGTGGAGCTGTCCAGGATGGCGCTGTCGGTGTGCTTGAACTGGGTGATGCTCATGACCGGTGGATCCTGTGTGGTGATGAAGGGAAGTCAGTGCATGAAACCTTCCATGAAGTCGGCCAAACCGCTGGCCAGGCGCCGCCGCCAGGGGGCGCTGGCTGGGTTGGCGAGGGTCCGGTCCTCGTGGACGAAACTCTGGATGATTGCGTTGTAGCCCAGCCAGCGGCAGGGCTCCGGTGGCCAGTTGGCCAGGCTCGACAACGGGCGGTTGTCGTGCACCCAGGGCTGGGCCGTGAGTTCGTTGTGTTGGCCGAGGATCAGCGCGGCCAGGGTGCGCCCGCCCAGGTTGGTGGCGCCGACGCCTTCGCCGCCGTAGCCACCGGACAAGGCGATGCCGCGCTGGCGGTCACACAGCATGTGTGGGCGAAAGCGCCGGGCCATGCCCAGGTTGCCGCCCCAGGAGTGGGTGATGCGCACATGCTTGAGCTGCGGGAACAGTTCGCCGAACAGGTAGCGGCGCAGTTCGACCTCGTTGTCGGTGAGGGTGAAGTCTTCGCGCAGGCGACCGCCGAAGCGGTAGCCGCCGCGGGCGCCGAACACCAGGCGGTTGTCGGCGCTGCGCTGGCCGTAGGTGACCTGGCGGCTGTTTTCGCTGAAGGCCTGGCCCTGGCTCAGGCCGATCTGTTCCCAGGTCGACTCGGGCAGCGGCTCGGTGGCCACGAGCAGGCTCTGCACCGGCAACTGGTGCCGCCCGAGCGGTGGCAGACTGGCGGCGTAGCCTTCGACGGCCGGCACCACCCAGTGGCTGCGGATACGCGCCAGCGGGGTGCGCACTTCGCCGGTCTGCCAGTCGATGGCCGGGGTGTTCTCGTAGATCGGCACGCCCATGGCCTCGACCGTCCGCGCCAGGCAGCGCACCAATCTGGCCGGTTGGATCGTGGCGACATGCGGGCTGTAGAGGGCACCGTAGGGATTGCTCACCTTCAACTGGGCATCCAGCTGTTCGGGGCGCAGCCAGCGGTAGTCGTCCTCGTTCATGCCCTGGCGGTAGAGATCATCGAGCCAGGCGCGCAGGCTGCGCTCCTGTTCCGGGTAACGTGCGGCGCAGTAGAGCACGCCGCCTTTGCGGAAGTCGCAGGCGATACCTTCGCGCAGCAGCACGTCGTGGACTTCGTCGGGGATGCCGTGCAGCAGGTCGATGCTCTCACGCCGCTGTTGCGGCGAGAGCGTGGCAAGCAGGCGGTCCTCGCCCAGCAGGTTGCCCATCAGCCAGCCGCCGTTGCGCCCGGAGGCGCCGAAGCCGGCGATATTGGCTTCGATCACGGCGATGTTCAGCTGAGGTGCCTGGCGCTTGAGGTAGTAGGCGGTCCACAGGCCGGTGTAGCCGGCGCCGATGATGCACACATCGAGGTCCAGGTCCTGGTGCAGTGCGGGGCGTGCGCACAGGGGCTCGTCGAGCTGGTCCATCCACAGGCTGATCGTGCGCAGGGGTTGCATCGGGTCGGGCTCCACATCCGCTGGGGTCTGTGGGCGATCCTAGTGAAGCGCGGGCGGGGCTGTCTTACGTGCGTGCACGCAGGGAAATTTGCTTCAGATACGCCTTGGGCGACAGGCCGGTGTGTTCGCGGAAGCACTTGTAGAAGGCCGACAGCGAGTTGAAGCCGGCATTGAACGCCAGTTCGTCGATGGGCGTGCGCACACTGCCGTCGCCTAGGCTGGCCATCAGGTGTTGCAGGCGCGCCTGGTTTACGTACCGGTAGAAACTCTGGCCGAGCACCTGGTTGAGCAGGTAGGAGATCTGGTTGCGGCTGTAGCCGCTTGCGTCGGCGACATGCTGCAGGTCGAGTTCCGGGTCGAGATAGGGGCGTTGGGCCTGGAAGTAGTGCTCCAGGTCCTGGGCCATGGTCGACAGCTGGCGCGGTGACAGGCCCAGGCGGCTGGTGGCCGGACGCGGGCCGCCCGGCAGGCTGGCGTTGCCGCCCTGGCGTACCAGGGTGGCGTATTCGTTGACCCGCCAGATCAACCCGTCCCTGACCGTGATCGCCTCGCTGGACTGGAACGCCACCAATCCCTCGCCACCCTGGACCGTGACCTGGTACTGGATGAACGCGGTGCAGCCGTCGACGCGGATACGGTCGCTGTGGACGATGTCCTCGCCGGCTTCATGGGGCAGGCAGGCGCGCACGTAGTCGCGCAGCTCGTCGAAGCCGAGCACGCGGTTCTGGAAGAAGTCGTGGTACTGGATGTCCGGGTGGTAGAGGGCCATCACCCCGTCCAGGTCGCGATGCTTCCAGCACAGGTGGTAGCGCATGACGGTGTCGGCGGTGAGCGGGGTCTGCCCGGGGCCGTCGGGGAGGGGAGTGGCGGTCATGGGCTTGATAGTGCATTGCAGAAAACCCAGGCGCAAGGCCACGGATCCGGCATTTTGCACGGTTTCTGCAAGCGGTTACCGGCTAAGGCTTTGATTCATATGCGTGTAATTTTTTGATACAGCTGGCATGCAGGGTGCACCTCTTTTGTTCAACACCGAACGAGGAGAACGGCCATGCGCTCGATACTGCTGTGGATGATTGGGGTGCCGATTCCGGTGATCATCCTGATCTGGTTCTTTATGCATTGAGATCCCAGGGGCCGCCTTGCGGCCCTTTCGCGGCACAAGGCCGCTCCTACAGGGGGTTGCGTTCACCTGTAGGAGCGGCCTTGTGCCGCGAAAGGGCTGCGAAGCAGCCCCAGCTATCTACAGGAACTGCTCGGCATAGTGGCAAGCCACCTGCCGCGTACTCACCTGTCGCAACGCCGGCACTTCCTTGGCACAACGCTCGGTGGCATACGGGCAACGTTTGTGGAACGCGCAGCCATCCGGCGGATTCAACGGGTTGGGCAGTTCGCCGGCAATGCGGATCTTCGGCTTCAGAGGATCCGGATGGATCGCCGGGGTCGCCGACAACAGCGCCTGGGTGTACGGGTGCAGCGGCTTCTCGTAGATATCCTCCTTCGGCCCCATCTCCGCCGGCCGCCCGAGGTACATCACCAGCACCTGGTCCGCCACATGGCGCACCACCGCCAGGTTGTGGGAGATGAACACGTAGGCGGTGTTGAACTCCTTCTGCAGGTCCATGAACAGGTTCAGCACCTGGGCCTGGATAGACACGTCCAGCGCCGAGGTGGGTTCGTCGGCCACCAGCACCTTGGGTTGCAGCATCATCGCCCGGGCCAGGGCGATACGCTGGCGCTGGCCGCCGGAGAACATGTGCGGATAGCGCTGGTAGTGCTCGGGGCGCAGGCCCACCTGCTCCATCATCTTCTGCACTTTCTCGCGGCGCTCGGTCTTGCTCAGCGAGGTGTTGATCAGCAGCGGCTCGGCGAGCTGGTCGCCGATCTTCTGCCGTGGGTTGAGCGAGGCGTAGGGGCTCTGGAACACCATCTGCACGTCGCGGCGCAGTTGCTTGCGCTGGTCCTTGCTGGCGCCCTTGACCTCGTGGCCGGCGATCTGCAGCGAGCCGGAGGAGGGTTCCTCGATCAGGGTCAGGGCCCGGGCCAGGGTCGATTTGCCGCAGCCGGACTCGCCGACCACGGCCAGGGTCTTGCCGGCCTCCAATTCGAACGACACACCATTGAGCGCGCGGACCAGCGCATGGCCCTTGAACATGCCGCGGGAGACTTCGTAGTGGCGGGTCAGCTCACGAGCGGAAAGAACGACGGCCATCACGCCACCTCCTGGTTCAGCGGATAGAAGCAACGCACCAGGCTGTGAGCCTGGGGATCAAGGGCCGGGCGCTGCCGGCGGCAGTTTTCCTGCACATAAGGGCAGCGCGGCGACAGCAGGCAGCCCTGCGGCCGGTCATAGCGACCGGGGACGATGCCGGGCAGGGTGGCCAGGCGCTCGGCGCCGATGCTGTGCTCGGGAATGGCCGCCAGCAGCGCTTCGCTGTACGGGTGGGCGGGGATGTCGAACAGCTCCGGCACCTGGCCGACTTCGACGGCCTGGCCCGCGTACATCACGCACACGCGCTTGGCGGTCTCGGCAACCACCGCCAGGTCGTGGGTGATGAGAATGAGCGCCATGTTGCGCTCTTTTTGCAGGTTGACCAGCAGCTCCATGATCTGCGCCTGGATGGTCACGTCCAGGGCGGTGGTCGGCTCGTCGGCGATCAGCAGTTTCGGCTCGCCGGCAATGGCCATGGCGATTGCCACGCGCTGGCTCATGCCGCCGGACAGCTGGTGCGGGTAGGCGTCCAGGCGGCTTTCGGCGGCTGGGATCTCGACCTTCTTCAATAGCTCCAGGGCACGCTGGCGCGCGGCCTTGCCCTTCAGACCGAGGTGCTGGCGCAGCACTTCCTCGATCTGGTAGCCCACGGTGTAGCTGGGGTTGAGCGCGGTCATCGGGTCCTGGAAGACCATGGCGATGTCCTTGCCCACCACCTTGCGGCGCTGGCGGCCGCTGAGCTTGAGCATGTCGATGCCGTCGAAGTTGAGCACGTCGGCGGTGATGCGCCCGGGGGCGTCGATCAGGCCCATCAGGGCCATCATGGTGACGGACTTGCCGGAGCCGGACTCGCCGACGATGGCGAGGATCTCGCCGGCGTCCACGCTCAGCTCGAGGCCGTCCACCACGGGCACGGCATTGGCGTCGCCGAAGCGCACGTTCAGGTTGTTGATCTGCAACAGTGACATGGCGTTCTCCTCAGGCGGCGTTCTTGAGTTTCGGGTCCAGCGCGTCGCGCAGGCCGTCGCCCATCAGGTTGATTGCCAGCACACTGAGCAGGATGGTCAGGCCGGGCAGGCTCACCACCCACCAGGCGCGCTCGATGTAGTCGCGGGCAGAGGCCAGCATGGTGCCCCACTCTGGGGTCGGCGGCTGGACGCCAAGGCCAAGGAAGCCCAGGGCGGCGGCGTCGAGGATCGCCGAGGAGAAGCTCAGCGTTGCCTGGACGATCAGCGGCGCCATGCAGTTGGGCAGCACGGTGACGAACATCAGGCGTGGCAGGCCGGCGCCGGCCAGGCGCGCGGCGGTGACATAGTCGCGGTTCAGCTCGCCCATCACCGCGGCGCGGGTCAGGCGCACGTAGGAGGGCAGCGAGACGATGGCGATGGCGATCACCGTGTTGATCAGGCCTGGGCCGAGGATGGCGACGATGGCCACGGCCAGCAGCAGCGACGGCAGGGCCAGCATCACGTCCATCAGGCGCATGATCGAGGGGCCGAGGATCTGCGGGAAGAAGCCGGCCAGCAGGCCCAGCAGGATGCCCGGGATCAGCGACATCACCACCGACGACAGGCCGATCAGCAGCGACAGGCGGGCGCCCTGGATCAGCCGCGAGAGCAGGTCGCGGCCCAGTTCGTCGGTGCCGAGGATGAACTGCCAGGTGCCGCCTTCGAGCCACACCGGCGGGGTGAGCAGGAAGTCGCGGTACTGCTCGCTGGGGTTGTGCGGCGCGACCCAGGGGGCGAACAGGGCGCAGAACACCACCAGGGTCATGAAGGCCAGGCCGGCCACCGCGCCCTTGTTGCGCGAGAAGGCCTGCCAGAACTCTTTGTACGGCGAGGGATAGAGCAAGCTTTGGTCGACCGCGCTGGGCGGGGTGACGGATTTCGGAATCGGGCTGGTCATGGCGGAGTCCTCAGCGCTGATGACGGATGCGTGGGTTGGCCAGGCCGTAGAGGATGTCCACGACGAAGTTGACCAGGATCACCAGGCAGGCGATCAACAGGATGCCGTTCTGGACCACGGGGTAGTCACGGGCACCGATGGCCTCGATCAGCCATTTGCCGATGCCCGGCCAGGAGAAGATGGTTTCGGTGAGCACGGCGCCGGCCAGCAGCGTGCCGACCTGCAGGCCGAACACGGTCAGTACCGGGATCAGCGCGTTGCGCAGGCCGTGAATGAACACCACGCGCGACGGCGACAGGCCCTTGGCGCGGGCGGTACGGATGTAGTCCTCGCGCAGCACCTCGAGCATCGACGAACGGGTCATCCGGGCGATCACCGCCAGCGGGATGGTGCCCAGTACGATGGCCGGCAGGATCAGGTGCATCACTGCATCCTTGAACGCGCCTTCCTCGTCGCTGAGCAGGGTGTCGATGAGCATGAAGCCGGTTTTCGGCTCGATGTCGTAGAGCAGGTCGATGCGCCCGGAGACCGGTGTCCAGCCCAGGCTTACCGAGAAGAACATGATCAGGATCAGGCCCCACCAGAAGATCGGCATCGAGTAGCCGGCCAGCGAGATACCCATCACCCCGTGGTCGAACAGCGAGCCGCGCTTGAGCGCGGCGATCACCCCGGCCAGCAGGCCGATGACCCCGGCGAACAGCAGGGCGGCCATGGCCAGCTCCAGCGTTGCCGGGAACAGGGTGAGGAATTCGTTCCATACGCTTTCACGGGTGCGCAGGGATTCGCCCAGGTCGCCCTGGGCGAGCTTGCCGACATAGTCCAGGTACTGGGCCGGCAGCGGTTTGTTCAGGCCCAGGCGCTCCATGGCCTGGGCGTGCATTTCGGGGTCGACACGGCGCTCGCCCATCATCACCTCGACCGGGTCGCCGGGGATCAGGCGTATGAGCGCGAAGGTCAGCAGGGTGATACCGAAGAAGGTCGGGATCAGCAGGCCCAGGCGTCGGGCAATAAAACTCAACATTGTCAGGGGTACCTCATCAGCCGGTAACGGCGGCGCCGCCGGGGCCTCTTGCACAAGGTCCGGCGGCTGTTGTTGTTCTACTTCACCTGGGTGGTGGCGAAGTTGTTGTTGGTCAGTGGGTTGATCACATAGCCTTCGACGTTCTCGCGCATGGCGGTGAACATCTTCGGGTGGGCCATGCTGATCCACGGCTGGTCTTCATCGTACACCGCCAAAGCCTCGTTATAGAGCCTGGCGCGTTCGTCGTTGTCGATCACTTCGCGGGCACGGGTGATCAGGTCCTGGAATTTCTGGTTGCACCAACGCGCGTAGTTTTCGCCGCTCTTGACCGCATCGCAGCTGAGCATCGGCGTGAGGAAGTTGTCCGGGTCGCCGTTGTCGCCGGCCCAGCCCGCTGACACCAGGTCGGCCTCGCCCTTCTTGGCGCGACGCAGCATCTCGGCCCATTCCATCACGCGGATGTCGAGCTTGATGCCGATCTTGGCCAGGTCGGACTGGAGCATTTCGGCCGACAGGCGCGGGTTGGGGTTGGTCGGGCCGCCGCCGTTGCGGGTGAACAGGGTGATCACCGTGCCTTCCGGCACGCCGGCTTCCTTGAGCAGGGCGCGGGCCTTGTCGAGGTCGTGGGGCGGGTTCTTGTTGTCGGTGTTGTAGCCGATCATGGTCGGTGGATATGGGTTGACGCCGACCAGCGCGTTGCCCTTGCCGAACAGCTGGTCGACGTGGGTCTGGCGGTCGAAGGCCATGTCGATCGCCTTGCGCACGCGCACGTCGCTCAGGTACTTGTGCTGGGTGTTCATCGAGATATAGCCGGTGACCAGCGCCTCGATCTCGGCAACCTTGAGTTTCGGATCGGTCTTGATCCCCGGCACGTCATCAGGCTTGGGATACAGGGCGATCTGGCACTCGTTGGCGCGCAGTTTCTGCAGGCGCACGTTGCTGTCGGTGGCGATGGCGAAGATCAGCCCGTCGGCCGGCGGCTTGCCGCGGAAGTAGTCCGGGTTGGCCTTGTAGCGAACCTGGGCATCCTTGCTGTAGCGCTGGAACACGAACGGGCCGGTGCCGACCGGCTTGCTGTTGAGGTCGCCGGTCTTGCCGGCCTTGAGCAGCTGGTCGCCGTACTCGGCGGAGTAGATCGAGGTGAAGGCCATGGCCAAGTCGCGCAGGAAGGGCGCTTCCGGGCGGGTCAGGGTGATCACCACGGTGTGATCGTCGGTCTTTTCCACCGACTTGAGCAGGTCCTTGAAGGCCATGCTCTCGAAATAGGGGTAGCCGACGCTGGTCTTGTCGTGCCACGGGTGGTCTTTCTTCAACTGGCGGTTCAGGCTCCACAGCACGTCATCGGCGTTGAAGTCGCGGGTGGGCTTGAAGTAGTCGGTGGTGTGGAACTTGACGCCTTCGCGCAGGTGGAAGGTGTACACCAGCCCGTCGGGGCTGACCTCCCAGCGGGTGGCCAGGGCCGGCTGGATCTCGGTGGTGCCGGGCTTGAAGTCAACCAGGCGGTTGAAGATGGCCTCGGCCGTGGCGTCGGCGGTGACGGCGGTGGTGTACTGGACAATGTCGAAGCCTTCCGGGCTGGCTTCGGTGCACACCACCAGCGGCTTGGCCGCCAGATTCGATGCGGCGCCCAGGATGACGGCTGCCAAGGCAGCACGTAGCGGTAGCATTTTCATGGAACCTCCCTGCAGTGCTAGTTCCAGCGTAGCCGCCACGGCCCGTGGGGAGTCGGGCCGTGGCGCCAACGGTCAGAGGATGTTGAACGGAATGGTGGTCACGACGCGGAACTCGTCGAGGCTGCCGTCGCTCTGTGCCTTGCTGGCACGGTGGGCGGTATAGGTGGCGCGGATGGTGGTGTCCTTCAGCATGCCGCTCTGTACCGCGTAGCTGGTGCCGATGCCCCACTCGTAGTGGTTTTCGCCGTCCTGGCCACGGACGTCATAGGCGGTGCCCTTGTAATGGGTACCGTCGATGTCCCAGCCGCGGGCGTTGTAGACGTTGAACTTCAGGCCCGGCACGCCATACGGCGCCATGTTCAGCACATAGCTGATCTGCAGGGATTTTTCGTTCGGGCCGTTGAAGTCCGACAGCAGGGAGTTGGCCAGGTAGATGCCGTTGGTTTCGTGCAGGTAGTCGAAGTACTCGTTGCCGTTGACCTGCTGCCAGGAGGCGGTGAGGGTATGGGCCTGGTGGGTCAGGCCGAACGACAGGCTGTAGGTGTCGTTGTCGATCTCGCCCATCTTCTTGCTGCCTTCGTCCACGGTCTTGTAGTAGTTCAGACCGGTGGTCAGGCTCAGCACCGCGCTGTCGCCCAGCACGTGGTTGGCGCCGAAGTAGTACTGGTTCCAGAAATCCTCGACCTTGGTGGCGTAGAGGCTGGTGGTCAGGCTCTTGAGCGGCTGGTAGTTGATGCCGACGGTGCTGGCGCGGTCGGTTTCCACACCGTTGCCGTATTCGCTGCGGAACTTGCTCAGGCTCTGCTCGGTACGCGGCGAGACGCGGTCGAAGGTACCCACGTCGAACGACAGGTTCTCGAATTCGGCGCTGTGCAGGAACGCGCCCTGGAAGCTCGAAGGCAGCGCACGGTTGCCGATATAGGCGATCATCGGCGTGTCCACCGACTGGCGGCCCACGGTCAGCGTGGTGTTGGAGATGCGCGCCTTGACGTTGCCCAGGCCCATCTTGCTCCACTGGCCGATCGGATCACCATCGCTGTGGGTCAGCGTACGGTTGTTCGGGCCGGCCACGGCGGCGCGGCCCTGCTCGAGGGCGATGGCGTTGTAGGCCGCGGCCTCGACGGCGAAGCCCACGGTGCCTTCGGTGAAGCCCGAGCTGTAGTTGAGGATGGTGCCCTGGACCCAGTTGTCGCGGCTGTGGGTGTCGTGGCGGGTGCCGTCGCTCTTGGTGTACTTCCACAGCGGCGCGCGGGTGGCGCGTTCGCGGGCGTACCAGTTGCGGGTGCTGCCGGACAGGCTCTGGCCATCGATGAAGCCCTTGGCTTCGGCCTGCTCGCTGCTGGATTTGAGCGCGATCGGCACGAAGTCCTGGCTCATCGGTTCGGCCTGGGCGAGGGCGCAGAAGGCGCCCACGGACAAGGCCAGTGCGGTGGTGGTGGTACGAATCAACATGAAAGCTCCCTGATATTTTTTTAGTTATCACCCGACCTCGTGGGCCGGGCTTGTCACGGTGACGCGGTACTGCAGTGTCTGCCTTGGGGTTGCCAGGCAAATCCGGGCTGCACGCGGGCGCGGGAGTGGGTCGCACTCCCGGCCGGGCAATGCAGGGTCAATCGATGCTGACGCCGGAAAAAACGTTGCGTCCGAAGGGGCTGACCTTGAAGTCTTTCACGCTGATGCTCAGCGGCTGGTTGACCGTGGAGTGCGCGACCGGGGTGATCGGCACCTGTTGCTTGAGACGTTGCTGGGCTTGTTCGTAGAGGCTGGTGCGCTGGTCGCGGTCGGTGACCTGCTTGGCTTTCTTGACCAGGGCGTCGTACTGCGCGTCGCACCACAGCGAGTAGTTGTTGCTGCCGATGGCGTCGCAGCTGAACAGCGTGCCCAGCCAGTTGTCCGGGTCGCCGTTGTCGCCGGTCCAGCCGATCAGGGCGATGTCGTGCTCGCCGTTCTTCATGCGCTTGAGGTACTCGCCCCACTCGTAGCTGACAATGCGCACCTTGAAGCCGAGCTTGCTCCAGTCGGACTGGAGCATTTCGGCCATCAGCTTGGCGTTGGGGTTGTAGGGGCGCTGCACCGGCATGGCCCACAGGGTGATCTCGGTACCTTCCTTGACCCCGGCCTGCTTGAGCAGCTGCTTGGCTTTTTCCGGGTCGAAGGGCGCGTCCTTGATCGACTTGTCGTAGGACCACTGGGTCGGCGGCATGGCGTTCGATGCGGCTTGGCCGGCGCTCTGATAAACCGCGCCGATGATGGCTTCCTTGTTCACCGCCATGTCCATGGCCTGGCGCACCTCCAGCCGGTCGAATGGCGGGTGCTGGGTGTTGTAGGCGATGTAGCCGAGGTTGAAGCCGGGCTGGGTCATCACCTGCAGCTGCTTGTCGGTCGAAAGCGCTGGCAGATCGGCGGGGCGTGGGTGCAGGGTTACCTGGCATTCGTTCTTGCGCAGCTTCTGGATACGTACCGAGGGGTCGACGTTGATGGAGAAGATCAGGTTGTCGATCTTCACCCGGTCCGGCGCCCAGTAGTCCTTGTTGCCCTTGAAGCGGATCTGCGAATCCTTCTGGTAGCGCTGGAACACGAACGGGCCGGTGCCGATCGGCTTCTGGTTGATGTCGCTGGCCTTGCCGCCGGCCAGCAGATGATCGGCGTACTCGGCGGAGAGGATCGCGGCGAAGGCCATGGCGATGTTCTGCAGGAACGCGGCGTCGACCTTGTTGAGGGTGAAGACCACGGTCAGCGGGTCGGTCTTCTCGACGCTGGCGATGTTCTTGTCCAGGCCCATGCTGATGAAGTACGGGAACTCGGTGGGGTAGGCCTGGCGGAAGGGGTGGTTCTTGTCGAGCATGCGGTTGAAGGTGAACAGCACGTCGTCGGCGTTGAAGTCGCGGGTGGGCTTGAAGTCCTTGTTGGCGTGGAACTTCACCCCGGGTCGCAGGTGGAAGGTGTACTTCAGGCCGTCCTCGGACACCTGCCAGTCGGTGGCCAGGCCCGGCTGCACGGCGGTGCCGCCACGCTCGAACTCGACCAGGCGGTTGTAGATCGGCTCGGCGGCGTCGTTGTCGGTGGCCGCGGTGTACTGGGCGGTGTCGAAGCCCGCCGGGCTGCCCTCGGAGCAGAACACCAGGTTGTTGGCGAGGCTCGCCGGGGCCTGGCTCAGCAGGCCGAGGGCAAGCAGGGTTGAACACAGTGTGGTCAGGCGCATGGCAGATCCTTTGTCCGTCTTTTTCGTGCCGCGACAGGCAAAACGCGGCTGCAACATCCCGGTCCTGACGATAGGTGCGCCAGAATGTGGGAGCCAGGGTTCGCTACTGATTTGGGTGCGGGAGCGTTCCGGCGAGCGTGAGGGAATTGCCCTACGTATCGCCCGTTCGTGTCATCGTCCCGCCGGCAAGCCCGGCGGGACGATCACGGCCGTTACTTGCTCACGCTGACCCCGTAGAAGGAGTTCAGGCCGAAGGGGCTGATCTTGAAGTCCTTCACGGACGTGCTCATTGGCTGATACACGGTGGAGTGGGCGATCGGGGTGATCGGCACCTGCTCCTTGAGGATGTGTTGCGCCTGCTTGTACAGCTCGGTGCGCTTGGCCTGGTCGGGGGTGGCCTTGGCCTGCTTGATCAGGTCGTCGTAGGGCTTGAAGCACCACTTGGAGAAGTTGTTGCCGCTCATGGCGTCGCAGCTGTACAGGGTGCCGAGCCAGTTGTCCGGGTCACCGTTGTCGCCGCTCCAGCCGATCAGCATGGCGCCTTGCTCGCCGCCCTTGGAACGCTTGATGTACTCGCCCCATTCGTAGCTGACGATCTTGGCCTTGATGCCGACCTTGGCCCAGTCGGACTGGAGCATTTCGGCCATCAGCTTGGCGTTGGGGTTGTAGGGGCGCTGCACCGGCATGGCCCACAGGGTGATCTCGGTGCCCTCCTTGACGCCGGCTTCCTTGAGCAGCTGCTTGGCTTTCTCAGGATCGTACTTGGCGTCCTTGATGGTGGTGTCGTAGGACCATTGGGTCGGCGGCATGGCGTTGACCGCCAGCTGGCCGGCGCCCTGGTACACCGACTCGATGATCTGCTGCTTGTTGACGGCCATGTCCAGCGCTTCGCGCACCTTGAGTTGCGACAGCGGGTTGGCGTCGTTGCTGCCCTTGACCTTGTCCATCACGTTGTAGGCGATGTAGCCGAGGTTGAAGCCGGCCTGTTCAGGCATCTGCAGCTTCTTGTCTTCCTGCAGCGGCTTGATGTCGGCCGGGCGCGGGAACAGGGTGACCTGGCATTCGTTCTTCTTGAGCTTCTGCATGCGCACCGAGGCGTCGGTGCTGATGGCGAAGATCAGGTTGTCGATCTTGACGTCCTCGGGCTTCCAGTAGTCCTTGTTGCCCTTGTAGCGGATCTGCGCGTCCTTCTGGTACTTGCTGAACACGAACGGGCCGGTGCCGATCGGCTTCTGGTTGATATCGGCGGCCTTGCCTTGCTTGAGCAACTGGTCGGCGTACTCGGCGGACTGGATCGAGGCGAAGCTCATGGCCAGGTTCTGGATGAACGCGGCGTCGACGTCGTTGAGGGTGAACTTCACGGTGTGCTCATCGACTTTCTCGAGCTTGGCGATGTTCTTGTCCATGCCCATGTCGGTGAAGTACGGGAACTCGGTGGGGTAGGCCTTGCGGAAGGGGTGGTCCTTGTCGAGCATGCGGTTGAAGGTGAACAGCACGTCGTCGGCGTTGAACGCACGGGTCGGCTTGAAGTACTCGGTGGTATGGAACTTCACGCCTTCGCGCAGGTGGAAGGTGTAGGTCTTGCCGTCATCGGAAACCTCCCACTGGGTGGCCAGGCCCGGAATGACCTTGGTACCGCCGCGCTCGAACTGGGTCAGGCGGTTGAACATGGTTTCGGCGGAGGCGTCAAAGTCGGTCCCGGTGGTGTACTGGCCAGGGTCGAAACCGGCCGGGCTGCCTTCGGAGCAGAACACCAGGTTGGTCGCGGCGTGGGCGAACGGTGCGCCGGCTAGCAAGCCTGCACCTACCAGGAACGGAATGACTGCGTGTTTGAGCATGGTGGCCTCATTGTTGTCATTTTTCGAATTGAGGCGGCCTCGTGAGCCGACCTGCGGATACTTATGCAGGGGGTGTTCCCAATGCAACACTCAGCGGGATGGTTGGCGCCAATTTTGTGGTACGGACGTACATGGATGTCGCATCCATATAACTTTGGCGAATGTTGATCGTTTGCGCGGGAGAAAAGGGCGAAAATTTCAAGATATTTCGCACTTTATGAGGCAATCAGATGCACCCGTTTGGTGCGTAGGAAAGGTCTGAAACTGCTGTCCGAGACGCTTTACGCGACTCGGACATCCAGTTGGAGGGGTCAGGGGACCTGGACTTCGATCAGGCCATCGGCACTCATGCTGACTTCGCTGGTGCCCGCCTCGATATCCGGCGCTGGCGCGGCCTCGTCGGCGGCGCCCTTGGCCATCATCGCCATCGGTGCGCTGCGCAGGTACGGACGTGGGTAGCCGCTGCTGTTGAGGTTCAGGCTGACCACCTTGTAGCCTTTGCCGCCCAGGGCCTCGGTGGCCAGCTGGGCGCGGGCCTTGAAGGCGGCGACGGCGTCCTTGAGCAGCTCGTCCTCATTGGACTTGCGCGTGGTCGGGGCGATGGAGAAGTCCATGCCGCCCATTTTCAGGTCTTGCAGCAGCTCGCCGGTGAGCTTGGACAGGGCCGGGAAGTCGGCGCCTTCCAGGCGCAGCTCGGCGCGCTCGCGCCAGCCGGTGATCTTCTGGCCCTTGGTGTCGTAGATCGGGTAGCTGTTGCGGCTGCCCTGGCTGATCTTCACGTCCTTGACCTGACGGGCCTGCTGCACGGCCTTGTTCATGGTCTCGGTGATCTCCTTGGCGAGCTTGCCCGGGTCGCTGTTCTGGGCTTCGCTGTACAGCGTCACGACCATCAGGTCGCGCGCCACTTCCTTGCTGACTTCGGCGCGCAGCGACACCTGGTTGTAGCGAGGCTCATCGGCGGCCAGGGCCGGCAGACCGGCGAGCATGCCGCAGGACAGGGCAACGGCGGCGGCGCCGCGACGGGAAATGTGCATGTGGAGCTCCTTGGCAAGGTAAGGCGTGGATGAGGACATCCGTTCCACGCATGGCCGATCAGACCGGCAACAGTGTAGTGGGTTCAAAAATGCCATCATGAGTCTGTGACAAACTGTGGCGCTTTGCCGCATCGCTGCAGCGAGGCGCCCGGCTTCGGTATACTCCAGCCGATTTTCCTGGAGCACTCATTGGGAGAGCTCATGCTCGCCGTCGCACAACCGTTGTCCGCTACACGCCAGAACCTCTGGCGCCTGACCTTCATCCGCATTCTCGTGCTGGCGGCCCAGGCCGGCTCCGTGGGCGTTGCCTACTGGACCGAACTGCTGCCGCTGCCGTGGTTCTCGCTGGCGGTGACGCTGGCCCTGTCATCGTTGCTGTGTGCGTTCACCGCCCTGCGCCTGCGCCTGTCGCTGCCGGTCACCGAACTCGAGTACGCCCTGCAGCTGGCCTGCGACCTGTTGATCCACAGCGCCCTGCTTTATTACTCGGGTGGATCGACCAACCCCTTCGTCTCTTATTACCTGGTACCGCTGGCGATCGCCGCGGTCACGCTGCCGTGGCTCTACTCGCTGGTGCTCTCGGGCATTGCGCTGGTGGCCTACAGCCTGCTGCTGGTGCAGTACTATCCTCTGGAGACGCTGCCGCTGGCGCGTGACACCATGCAGGTCTACGGCATGTGGCTGAGTATCGCCCTGGCCGCCGGGGTGATCACCTTCTTCGCCGCGCGCATGGCCGAGGAGCTGCGTCGGCAGGAAAACCTGCGCGCCGAGCGTCGCGAAGAGAGCCTGCGCGACGAGCAGTTGCTGGCAGTGGCCACCCAGGCAGCCGGCGCTGCCCATGAACTGGGCACACCGCTGGCGACCATGAGCGTGCTGCTCAACGAGATGCGCCAGGATCACGCCGACCCCCTGTTGCAGGAGGACCTGCAGATCCTTCAGGACCAGGTCAAGCTGTGCAAGGAAACCTTGCAGCAACTGGTGCGCGCCGCCGAGGCCAACCGACGGCTGGCGATCGTCGAGCAGGACGTCACCGCCTGGCTCGACGAGGCGCTCAACCGCTGGCACCTGATGCGCCCCGAGGCCAGCTACCGCTTCCAGCGCCTGCGCGACGGCGTGGTGCCGCGGCTGACACCGCCGCCTGACCTGACCCAGGCCCTGCTGAACCTGTTGAACAATGCCGCCGATGCCTGCCCGGATGACCTGGAAGTGCGCCTGGACTGGGATGCCCACGACATCGTCATCAGCATCCGCGACCACGGCCCCGGCGTGCCGCCGGCCATCGCCGAGGCGATCGGCAAACCCTTCATTACCACCAAGGGCAAAGGCTTCGGCCTGGGCCTGTTCTTGAGCAAGGCCAGCGTGACGCGTGCGGGCGGTTCGGTGAAACTCTATAGTCATGAGCAGGGTGGCACCCTGACCGAATTGCGCCTGCCCCATGGCAAGCGAGGAGATGCAAGATGAGCGAAGAAAACCAGGTCGAAGGCGAAGAACTGCCGCACCTGCTGCTGGTGGATGACGACGCCACCTTCACCCGGGTGATGGCCCGGGCTATGTCGCGTCGTGGGTTCCGTGTGAGCACCGCGGGTTCCGCCGAGGAAGGCTTGAAACTGGCCGAGCAGGACTTGCCCGACTACGCCACGCTGGACCTGAAGATGGAAGGCGACTCGGGCCTGGTGCTGTTGCCCAAGCTGCTGGAGCTGGACCCGGAGATGCGCGTGGTGATCCTGACCGGTTACTCGAGCATCGCCACGGCGGTCGAGGCGGTCAAGCGCGGGGCTTGCAATTACCTGTGCAAGCCGGCGGACGCCGACGATGTGCTGGCGGCGCTGCTCTCGGAGCACACCGACCTGGACACCCTGGTGCCGGAAAACCCGATGTCGGTGGATCGCCTGCAGTGGGAGCACATCCAGCGGGTGCTGGGTGAGCACGAAGGCAACATCTCCGCTACGGCGCGGGCGCTGGGGATGCACCGGCGCACGCTGCAGCGCAAGTTGCAGAAGCGCCCGGTTCGGCGCTGACGCATATTCCTGTAGGAGCGGCCTTGTGCCGCGAAAGGGCTGCGCAGCAGCCCCTATCTCGGTGGAACGCTGAAACCGCCGGGGCCGCCTTGCGGCCCTTTCGCGGCACAAGGCCGCTCCTACAGGGATTGCGCATGATCTGATGAGAGGCCCGGCCTTGTATCAGGCTTTCACCCCCGAACGATCAACCCGCACCGCCAGCTGTCCTGCCCCCGATGGCGCCTCGAACGCCACCTGTCCCCCTGCCGGCACTTTCGCCCGGCCAATCACCTTGCCGGCACGCAGCAACTCCAGCGGCATGCCTTCCATCGACTGGCCCGAAGCCAGTTCCAGTTTGACCTTGATATTCATCGGTGACCTCCTTGTCACGCGTTGCGATCGATATAGAGCGTGGTCTTGCCGTCCAGGCTGGCGATCAGTTCCGGTGAACCGCCGCGGAACTGGCGGAACAGGTTGCGCCCGCGCTGCTTGCCGTCCGCCGGCACTTGCACGCTCGGGTGGAACTGGTCGGTCAACTCGACATAGGCGCTCCACGGGCCGATGTACGACTCGTTGAGCTGGTCGGTGACGCTGAAGGCGTAGCGCACCGCGTTGCCGCGCTGCCAGTTCAGGCCATCGGGCTCGCGGCGCTCCCAGCCGGTGATCGCTGGCGAGGTGGCCGGGGCATCGATGAAACCGGTGGGCTTGTTCGGCTTGTAGTCCTTGAGCAGCAGGTAGGTGCTCCAGCCCCACCAGTCGCCGATGCGGTTGCGGTCGTTGAGGTCGTTGACGTCCTTGCGTCGCAGCACGGCCTTGCCGTCCTGGACGTACAGCGGGGCGAAGTTGCCGGGTACCAGGTCCTGCTCGGCGGCCCGCAGGTCGGGCGCCAGGCGCAGCGCCGCGAAGTCCTTCGCCGCTGGCGCGCGGCCTTCGGCGAAGGTCTGGAACACCTCGTCGGCCGAACGTTGCACGGCGCGGCCCACCTGGCGACGGTTGGCCACATCGACGCTGTCGAAGTAGCGCTTGTCGCCGTAGGCGCGCCATTGCTCGCCTTCGGCATTGCGCACGGCCAGGCCGTACTTGCTGTCCTCGTCGTGCATGAAGCGCGAGATCAGCGAGCCGACGTCACTCGGCGTGACGGTATCGGCCAGGGCCTTGCGCGGCACCCGCAGGTGGCCGGCGGAGAACAGGTCGGTGAGGAAGTGGTCGGCGAAGGCGTTCATCGCATAGGCCAGTTGCAGGTCGCGCTCCTCGCCGCTGGCGCGGGCTTTCAGCGCCTGCTGCAGGGCGGCGGCGTGGCCGGCCTGGTAGGCCGCCAGCGCCCAGGGGCCGAAGTGGTCCCAGTTGCTGGCGGCCAGTTTCAGGTATCGGCCCAGGGGGAACAGGTCGGAGGCGAAGCTGCCGCCACCGGTGATGCGGTTCCAGCGTGCCGACAGGCTGTCACCCAGCGCGTCATAGGCCTCGTGGGGCTGGCGGCCTTCCTTTATGGCCTGGTTGGCGGCGCCGATTTCTTCCTGCATGACCGCGAGGATCTGTGCCGCTTCCGCCTTGGCCGCCGGCAGGCGCGCTAGGGAGTCGAAGGCTTGGGTAAAGCGTTCGATCCGCTCGGCGTCGTTGGCGCCATCGGCGATCGGGCGCTCGGGCAAACCGTAGAAATCGCCGCCCAGGGCGATCACCTGGCCATAGGTCAGGCTCAGGCCGTTGGGCAACGGCAGCGGCGACTGGTGGGCGGGGATACCCGGTTGACCCGCTTCAAAGCGCAGCAGGGTGTTGTCGCCGATGGCAGTGTGTTCGCCGCCTTCAAAGAACAGCTCCGGCCCGCGCCGTGCGGATGGGCCACGAGCCGGTGGCGGCGCAAGGCGGTGGTACTTGACGGTGTGGTGGCCATGCATGACCAGCATCAGATGGCTGTCGGTGCCGGGCAGGGCGACGCCCTGCTCCTCGAACAGTTGCTCGAGGTCGGCGACCACCAGTGTTGCCTGGGCCTTCGCGGCCGCAGGCAGAGTGTGCATTCCTGACATGATTTGCTCCTTGCAATGTCCGGATAATCCATTTTTTTACTGTACATATATACAGTAATCCTTACTATATTCAGGAAAAATCCTACGTCAAGATCTCTTTGTGCGGGTATCTGGCGGCTGTGGCGGGCGCAACTCCCCGGCACTCACGTATGATTGCGCCCTTGACGGCATTTCCCGGGAACACGTTGCATGCTTGCCCTTCTTATCCAGACACTGAACATCACGGCCCCTGTGTTTGCCATGCTGTTCATGGGCGTGCTGCTCAAGCGCATCCGCTTGATCGACGACAACTTCAACCGGGTCGCCTCGAAGCTGGTGTTCAACGTGTGCATGCCGGCGCTGCTGTTCCTCGGCATCTACCACGCCGACCTGGCGGCGGCGGTGAAGCCCGGGGTGATCCTCTACTTCGTGGTCGCGACGCTGGCGTGTTTCGGCCTGGCCTGGGGCCTGGCGATCTGGCGCTGCCCGCGGGCGGACCGGGGCGTCTACACGCAAGGCGCGTTTCGCGGCAACAACGGCGTGATCGGCCTGGCACTGGCGGCCAGCCTGTATGGCGACTACGGTATATCCCTCGGCGCGGTGCTGGCCGGGTTGGTGATCCTCATGTACAACTCGCTGTCGGCGGTGGTCCTGGCGGTGTACAGCCCGGACCTGAAGTCCGACCCGTGGAGCATCTGCAAGAGCATCCTCAGCAACCCGTTGATCATCAGCGTGCTGCTGGCCACGCCCATGGCCTATGGTCAGGTGCCGTTGCCCAACTGGCTGCTGACTTCGGGGGATTACCTGGCGCAGATGACCCTGCCGCTGGCGCTGATCTGCATCGGCGGCACCCTGTCACTGGCGGCGTTGCGCGACAGTGGCCGGCTGGCCTTCGACGTCAGCCTGGTGAAGATGGTCTGGCTGCCGGTGCTGGGAACGCTGGGCGCCTGGTTGTGCGGTTTTCGCGGTGCGGAGCTTGGCATCCTGTTCCTCTACATCGGCAGCCCCACCGCGGCGGCCAGTTATGTGATGGCGCGGGAGGCCAACGGCAACCATGAACTGGCGGCGTCGATCATCGTGATCACCACGCTGATGGCCGCCGTCACCACGAACATCGGGATTTTCTTCTTGCAATGGGGTGGATGGATCTAGTCGATTGCAAGCAAAACCAATAACACTGCCTCACCTAAAGGACACTTCATGCAAGACCAGAGCACGCCCGAGCGCTTGCAGCGCGGGCTGAAGAATCGCCATATCCAGCTGATCGCGCTGGGCGGAGCCATCGGCACCGGGCTGTTCCTGGGCATCGCCCAGACCATCCAGCTAGCCGGCCCGTCGGTGCTGCTGGGCTACGCCGTCGCTGGCCTGATGGCCTTCCTGATCATGCGCCAGCTGGGCGAGATGGTGGTCGAGGAGCCGGTCGCCGGCAGCTTCAGCCACTTCGCGCACCAGTACTGGAGCGAGTTCGCCGGTTTCGTCTCGGGCTGGAACTACTGGGTGGTGTACGTGCTGGTCGGCATGGCCGAGCTCACCGCAGTGGGCATCTACGTGCAGTACTGGTGGCCGGATTTCCCCACCTGGGCCACGGCGGCGATCTTCTTCGTGGCGATCAACGCCATCAACCTGACCCAGGTGAAGGTGTACGGCGAAATGGAGTTCTGGTTCGCCCTGGTCAAGGTGGTGGCGATCGTCAGCATGATCGGTTTCGGCGCCTGGCTGCTCACCAGTGGCCATGGCGGACCGGATGCCAGCGTCGCCAACCTGTGGCAATACGGTGGCTTCTTCCCCAATGGCGTCACCGGGCTGATCATGGCCCTGGCGGTGATCATGTTCTCGTTCGGCGGCCTGGAGCTGGTGGGCATCACCGCCGCCGAGGCGGCCAACCCGCGTGAGAGCATCCCGAAGGCCACCAACCAGGTGGTCTATCGCATCCTGATCTTCTACATCGGCGCGCTGGCCGTACTGCTGTCGCTGTATCCGTGGCAGAAGGTGGTGCAGGGCGGCAGCCCGTTCGTGATGATCTTCCACGAGCTGGACAGCGACCTGGTGGCGACGATCCTCAACATTGTGGTGCTGACCGCCGCGCTGTCGGTCTACAACAGCTGTGTATACGCCAACAGCCGCATGCTGTTCGGTCTGGCCACGCAGGGTGACGCGCCGCGCCAGCTGCTCAAGGTCAGCCGTCGTGGCGTGCCGCTCACCGCACTGGGCGTATCGGCCTTCGCTACCGGCCTGTGCGTGCTGATCAACTACCTGATGCCGGGCGAAGCCTTCGGCCTGCTCATGGCCCTGGCGGTGTCGGCGTTGGTGATCAACTGGGCGAGTATCAGTATTACCCACCTGAAGTTCCGCAAGGCCAAGCTGGCGGCCGGGATTCAGCCGTTCTACCGTAGCCTGGGGCATCCGCTGACCAACTACCTGTGCCTGGCGTTCATCGTGCTGATCCTGGTGGTGATGTACCTGACCCCGCCGATTCGCATTTCGGTGATGTTGATTCCGGCGTGGATTGCTGTGTTGTGGGTGGCGTTCCGGATCAAGAAGGCGAGGCAGGCCTGATTTGATCCAGTTCGGTTTCGGGATGTTCATGGCGTCCTGAAACCGAGCAGGCTTGGATGGCGTATTATGGTCATTCAAGTCTGTTTTCAATCTCTCGGTTGTCATCGCAGGCAGTCAATATATTGCCAGCTGTCTAATCTCCAACTTCGCATCTATTGATCTTGATCTTGCTGTTGCTTCTAAGTGCGCAATAGTTCAGGCGACGCCAATTGCGACTTCAGGAGGCCGAGCGGAGTTCTTGCGGAGGGAGGTGACGGGCATGGATGCCCGTCAAGCGCTGCGCCCCAGGATGGGGCGTTCAGCGCGGTCCTCCCGGGAGCAAGAACGGAGCGAGGGAACCCCGGAGCGAAGCGTAGGGGCCGGATGAATGGAGCGAGGATTTTTTGGTTCCTTTTTGATCCTTCAAAAAGGAACTCGCCGTAAGGGCGAAAAGGTGACTATGCGTCACCATCGCAAATGAATGCGCCTATAACTTTCAAAACAGACTATTTAAAAGTCAAAGTCAAAGTCAAATGCGATCGGCGTGGGTTTCTACAGTTGTAAGCGCATTCATTTACGATATCGACGCATAGTCACCTTTTCGCCATTACGGCGAGTCACTTTTTGTCAAACGCGACAAAAAGTAACCAAAAAACGCTGCGCTCCATTCATCCGGCCCCTACGCTTCGCTCCGGGGTCCCCTCACTCCGGCCTTGCTCCCGGGAGGGCCGCGCTGAACGCCCCATCCTGGGGCGCAGCGCTTGACGGGCATCCATGCCCGTCACCTCCCTCCGCAAGGCCTGCGTTCGGCCTCCTGAAGTCGCGAAAGTACGGGCGGCGCCTGGGCTTGCGCAGCTGTCGCTAGCAGGCTTGGGGGGTAATCTTAAGGCCTGCGTTCGGCCTCCTGAAGTCGCGAAGGTACGGGCGGCGCCTGGGCTGGCGCAGCTGTCGCTAGTTGCAACTGTGTGATCTCAAGGTCGCCTTCGCGGGCAAGCCCGCTCCCACAGGGTCATATACATCCCAGTGGGGGCGGGCTTGCCCGCGAAAAGCACAGAGCAACCAATATTTGGATCACCCACATGGGTTACACAAAAGTTCACTCACAAAGGTAACAGTCCCGAGGCCAGGGCACCCGCCCTTAATCGCTAGAACTCGCCTGATAACTATCAATGACTTCCTGCGCCGCCCGAAACGCATCGATCGCCGCCGGCACCCCGGCATACACCGCGCAATGCAGCAGCGCCTCGCGGATCTCCTCAACGCTGCAACCGTTGTTAAGCGCCCCGCGTACGTGCCCCTTGAGCTCCTGCGGGCACTTGAGCGCGGTCAGGGTGGCCAGGGTGATCAGGCTGCGGGTCTTCAGCGGCAGCCCGTCACGGGCCCAGACACTCCCCCAGGCATGTTCGTTGACGAAGTCCTGCAGCGGTTGGGTGAACGCGGTCGCGTTGCCCAGGGCGCGATCGACGAAGGCATCGCCCATCACCTGGCGACGAATGCTTTCGCCGGTCTGTTTCGTGTCAGCCATGTTGTTTTCCTTAGTGTTGGCGGCGCCAGGCGCGGGCCGTGGTGTACAGCAGCACGACCCCGAGCACGGGCATCACATAGAACAGCATCAATCGCTCAAGGCGTCCGGCCAGCGGCATCCCGGTGGTGAAGGCCACCACGTGCAGGCCGTAGGCCAGGTACAGGCACAGGAACACCAGGCCTTCGGCGCGGGTGACCCGGTAGCCGGAATAGAACACCGGCAGGCACAGGGCGGCGACGCCGAGCATCACCGGCAGGTCGAAGTCCAGGGCGTTGGGTGAGATCGACAAGGGATCGGGGGTGATCACTGCAGTGAACCCCAGCACTGCCAGCAGGTTGAACAGGTTGCTGCCGATCACCGTGCCCACGGCGATCTCCCGTTCACCACGCAGGGCCGCGATCAGTGCGGCGGCAAGCTCCGGGAGCGAGGTACACACGGCAACAACGGTCAGTCCGATGATGCGCTCGGACAGGCCCAGGTCGGTGGCCACCTCGACCACGGCCTCTAGCAGCAGGTGGCCGGCCAGGCTCAAGAGGCCCAGGCCCACGACAATCTGCAGTACTGTCCTGCTCCAGAACCGCAGTGGGCTGGTATGCGTGGTGCTCGGCGCGGGGTAGGTACGGGCGTAGTGGCGCGACTGATGCCAGAGCATGGCCAGGTAGCCCAGCAGGCCAAGCAGCAGCAGGCCGCCTTCCAGGCGCCCGAGTTGGCCGTTGAGCGCGAGCAGGTACACCAGGGCGCTGGCCAGGATCATCAGCGGGATGTCCAGGCGCACCAGCTGGCGCGACACGCGCAGCGGAATGATCAATGCCGCCAGGCCGAGGATCACCAGCACGTTGAAGATATTGCTGCCCACGACACTGCCCACCGCCACATCCGGCGCGCCCTGGTAGGCGGCCTGCAGGCTCACGGTCAGCTGTGGCGCGGTACTGCCGAAAGCCACCAGGCTCAGGCCGATGATCAGTGGGCGCACATGCAGGCGGCCGGCCAGGCGCAGGGCGGCGCGCACCAGCAGTTCGGCGCCGATGATCAGCAGCATGAGGCCCAGGCCCAGTTGCAGCAGGCTGAAGGCGGGGAGGGTGGCCAGGTCGAAAATGGCGAGGGCTCCAGTCAGGTCAATCGCTCAGACCTTGTACCCGGACTCGCGCGGTTCCGCTACGGAGCATGCCGATTTTTTCTGCGGCGGCCCGTGACAGGTCGATCAGTCGGCCACGGGTATGCGGGCCACGGTCGTTGATGCGCACCACGACGCTGCGCTGGTTGGACAGGTTGGTGACCAGTACCCGGCTGCCGAAAGGCAGGCTGCGGTGGGCGGCGGTGAGGCCGTGCTGGTTGAAGGGTTCGCCGCTGGCGGTGCGTTTGCCGTGGTGGCGGGCGCCGTAGTAGGAGGCGGTGCCGGTCTGGTCGTAGCCGCGCGGGTCGATGTCATGGCTGGCGCAGCCGGCCAGGAGGGAGAAGAGGGTCAGGGTGGTGAGGGAACGCTTGATCAAGTCGAATGCTCCGATTCAGGCACTGGGACCGCTACGCGGTCCTTTCGCGGCACAAGGCCGCTCCTACAGGTGCAGCGTGAACCTGTAGGAGCGGGCTTGCCCCGCGATCGGGATCACCCTTCGAGCTTGGCCTTGAGCAATTGGTTCACTTGCCCCGGGTTGGCCTTGCCTTTGGACGCCTTCATCGCCTGGCCGACGAAGAAGCCGAACATCTTGCCGCGCTTGGCCTCGTCGGCGGCGCGGTACTGTTCGACCTGTTCGGCGTTGGCGGCGAGCATCTCGTCGAGCATCTTGTCGATCGCGCCGGTGTCGGTGACCTGCTTGAGACCTTTGCTTTCGATGATGCCGTCGGCATCGCCTTCACCGGCGGCCATGGCCTCGAACACGGTCTTGGCGATCTTGCCGCTGATGGTGTTGTCGCGAATGCGCAGCAGCATGCCGCCGAGGTGCTCGGCGCTGACCGGCGACTGGTCGATCTCGACACCCAGCTTGTTCAGCAGGCTGCCCAGCTCGACCATGACCCAGTTGGCGGCCAGCTTGGCGTCGCCGCCGATCTTCACCACCTGCTCGAAGTAGTCGGCCTGCTCGCGGCTGGAGGCCAGCACGTTGGCGTCGTAGGCCGACAGGCCGTACTGGCTCTGGAAGCGCTCGACCTTCTGCGGCGGCAGCTCTGGCAGGGCGGCGCGCACGCTGTCGAGGAAGCTCGGTTCGATGACCACCGGCAGCAGGTCGGGGTCGGGGAAGTAACGGTAGTCGTTGGCTTCCTCCTTGCTGCGCATGGAGCGGGTCTCGTCCTTGTTCGGGTCGTACAGGCGGGTTTCCTGCACCACCTTGCCGCCGTCCTCGATCAGGTCGATCTGGCGCTGGATCTCGCTGTTGATCGCCCGCTCGATGAAGCGGAACGAGTTGACGTTCTTGATCTCGCAGCGGGTGCCGAACTCGGTCTGGCCCTTCGGCCGGATCGAGACGTTGCAGTCGCAGCGCAGCGAACCTTCGGCCATGTTGCCGTCGCAGATGCCCAGGTAGCGCACCAGGGCGTGGATGGCCTTGACGTAGGCCACCGCCTCTTTGGCGCTGCGCATGTCCGGCTCGGAGACGATCTCCAGCAGCGGCGTGCCGGCGCGGTTCAGGTCGATGCCGGTGGCGCCGTTGAAGTCTTCGTGCAGGCTCTTGCCGGCATCCTCTTCAAGGTGCGCGCGGGTCACGCCGATGCGCTTGATGGTGCCGTCTTCCAGGGCGATGTCCAGGTGGCCCTTGCCGACGATCGGCAGGTCCATCTGGCTGATCTGGTAGCCCTTGGGCAGGTCGGGGTAAAAGTAGTTCTTGCGCGCGAATACGTTGCGCGGCCCGATTTCGGCATCGATCGCCAGGCCGAACATGCACGCCATGCGCACGGCTTCCTGGTTGAGCACCGGCAGCACGCCGGGCATGCCCAGGTCGACCAGGCTGGCCTGGGTGTTCGGCTCGGAGCCGAAGGTGGTGGCGCTGCCGGAGAAGATCTTCGACTGGGTGGCGAGCTGGGTATGAATCTCCAGCCCGATCACAACTTCCCATTGCATGTGTGAACTCCTCAGAAGCCGTTGGGGGCGCGGGTGTGCCAGTCGGTGACTTGCTGGTAACGGTGCGCGATGTTGAGCAGGCGGCCTTCCTGGAAGTACGGGGCCAGCAGTTGCACGCCCACCGGCAGGCCGTCGACGAAGCCGGCCGGCATCGACAGGCCTGGCAGGCCCGCCAGGTTGGCGGTGATGGTGTACAGGTCTTCAAGGTACTCGGCGACCGGATCGCCGGCCTTGGCGCCGATCTTCCAGGCCGGGTTCGGCGTGGTCGGGCCGATGATCACGTCGACCTCTGCGAAGGCGGCCATGAAGTCGTTCTTGATCAGGCGGCGGATCTGCTGCGCCTTGACGTAGTAGGCGTCGTAGTAGCCGGCCGACAGGGCGTAGGTGCCGACCATGATGCGGCGCTGCACTTCGGCACCGAAGCCTTCGCCACGGGAACGCTTGTACAGGTCGGTGAGGTCCTTGGGATCCTCGCAACGGTAGCCGAAGCGCACGCCGTCGAAACGCGACAGGTTGGAGGAAGCCTCCGCCGGGGCGATCACGTAGTACGCCGGGATGGCGTGCTGCATGTTCGGCAGGCTGATTTCCTTGACCACCGCGCCGAGCTTTTCCAGCTCCTTGACGCTGGCCTGGACCAGGTCGGCGATGCGCGGGTCGAGGCCGGCGCCGAAGTATTCCTTCGGCAGGCCGATGCGCAGGCCTTGCAGCGAGGCGTTGAGGTTGGCGCTGAAGTCCGGCACCGGCTCGTCGACCGAGGTCGAGTCCTTGGCGTCGAAGCCGGCCATGCCTTGCAGCAGCAGGGCGCAGTCCTCGGCAGTGCGGGCCAGCGGGCCGCCCTGGTCGAGGCTCGAGGCGTAGGCGATCATGCCCCAGCGCGACACGCGGCCGTAGGTCGGCTTGAGGCCGGTGAGGTTGGTCAGCGCCGCCGGCTGGCGGATCGAGCCGCCGGTGTCGGTGCCGGTGGTGGCCGGCAGCAGGCGCGCGGCCACGGCGGCGGCCGAACCGCCGGACGAGCCGCCCGGCACGTGCTCGAGGTTCCAGGGGTTCTTCACCGCGCCGTAGTGGCTGGACTCGTTGGCCGAGCCCATGGCGAACTCGTCCATGTTGGTCTTGCCCAGGCTGACCATGCCGGCCTCGGCTAGCTTGGCGACCACGGTGGCGTCATACGGGGCGGTGAAGTTGTCGAGCATCTTCGAGCCGCAGCTGGTGCGTACGCCGTTGGTGCAGAACAGGTCCTTGTGCGCGATCGGCGCGCCCAGCAGCGCGCCGGTCTCGCCGGCGGCGCGACGGGCGTCGGCGGCGCGCGCCTGCTCCAGGGCCTGGGTTTCGGTGACGGTGATGAAGCTGTTGAGCTGCGGGTCGAGCTGCTTGATGCGCGACAGCAGGGCGCCGGTCAGTTCTTGCGAGGAGAACGACTTGTCGGCGAGGCCACGGGCGATCTCGGCCAGAGTGAGTTGATGCATGGCAGGCGCTATCCCTTAATCGATGACTTTCGGAACCAGGTACAGACCGTTCTCGGTCGACGGAGCGACGGCCTGGTAGCGGTCGCGCTGGTTGCTTTCGGTGACCTGGTCGGGACGCAGGCGCTGGGTGGTTTCCAGCGGGTGGGCGAGGGGTTCCACGCCGGTGGTGTCGACGGCTTGCATCTGGTCGACCAGCCCGAGAATACTGTTCAAGGCATCGGTGGTGCGTGGCAACTCGCCTTCATTCAGGCCCAGGCGGGCCAGATGGGCGATCTTTTCCACGTCGGAGCGTTGAAGCGCCATGGGGATCTCCAGGAAAACGACAGACGGAATGAGTCCGCAAATGAGGAACATGCTGGGATTCTGGCGGTCAAAGGGCCGCGATCATCGGCAGGCATGCTCGGAAAAACAGCCAATTTAACATATTGGCTCCTTGCCCAAAATCCCTGCCATTGTTAGAGTTTGCCGCACTTTTTTACCCACGCTTTCCCCAGGGTCACTTTCCCATGTTCAAGAAACTGCGTGGCATGTTTTCCAGCGATCTGTCCATCGACCTGGGTACTGCCAACACCCTTATTTACGTGCGTGAGCGCGGTATCGTCCTGAATGAGCCCTCGGTGGTTGCCATCCGCACCCACGGCAACCAGAAAAGCGTCGTCGCAGTCGGTACCGAAGCCAAGCGCATGCTGGGCCGTACGCCTGGCAACATCGCGGCCATTCGCCCGATGAAAGATGGCGTGATCGCCGACTTCAGCGTTTGTGAAAAAATGTTGCAGTACTTCATCAACAAGGTGCACGAAAACAGCTTCCTGCAGCCCAGCCCTCGCGTGCTGATCTGCGTGCCGTGCAAGTCGACCCAGGTCGAGCGCCGTGCCATCCGTGAGTCGGCCCTTGGTGCCGGTGCCCGCGAAGTATTTCTGATCGAAGAACCAATGGCCGCCGCCATCGGTGCCGGCCTGCCGGTTGAAGAAGCCCGCGGCTCGATGGTCGTCGACATCGGTGGCGGTACCACTGAAATCGCCCTGATCTCGCTCAACGGCGTGGTCTACGCCGAGTCCGTTCGCGTCGGCGGCGACCGCTTCGACGAAGCCATCGTCACCTACGTGCGCCGCAACTACGGCAGCCTGATCGGCGAGTCCACCGCCGAGCGCATCAAGCAGGAAATCGGTACCGCCTACCCGGGCGGCGAAGTGCGCGAAGTCGACGTCCGTGGCCGCAACCTGGCCGAAGGCGTGCCGCGTGCCTTCACCCTGAACTCCAACGAAGTGCTCGAAGCGCTGCAGGAATCCCTGGCGACCATCGTCCAGGCGGTCAAGAGCGCCCTGGAGCAGTCGCCGCCCGAGCTGGCCTCGGACATCGCCGAGCGCGGCCTGGTGCTGACCGGCGGTGGCGCGCTGCTGCGCGACCTCGACAAGCTGCTGGCCCAGGAAACCGGTCTGCCGGTGATCGTCGCCGAAGACCCGCTGACCTGTGTCGCCCGCGGCGGTGGTCGTGCGCTGGAGATGATGGACAAGCACGCCATGGACCTGCTCTCCAGCGAGTGATCGCTGTGCAGTAGCATCCTCAGGTTTACAGGTGGCACGCACAGTGCTACCTGTATGCGCTGTGCTGGCGCCCGCCCGGGCGCCGTTTCCGTCAACCCGCAGCAGGCCGGTGCATTGCCCCATGTCCCATGACCTCCTGAGTCGTCCACGAGGAACGGCCCATTAAACCGCTTTTCTCCAAGGGCCCCTCGCTGGGCGTTCGCCTGCTCGTGCTGGTAGTGATGTCGGTCGCGCTGATGGTGGTCGATTCGCGCTTCGACCTGCTCAAGCCGGTGCGCAGCCAGATGGGCCTGGTGCTGATGGAATCCTACTGGATCACCGACCTGCCGCAGCGCATGTGGCAAGGTGTGGCCGGCCAGTTCGGCAGCCGCACCGAGCTGATCGCCGAGAACGAGAAACTCAAGACCGAGGCCCTGCTGCTGCAGGGGCGCCTGCAGAAGCTGGCGGCCCTGACCGAGCAGAACGTGCGCCTGCGCGAGTTGCTCAACTCCTCGGCGCTGGTCAACGAGAAGGTCGAGGTCGCCGAGCTGATCGGTGTCGACCCCAACCCCTTCACCCACCGCATCCTGATCAACAAGGGCGAGCGCGACGGCGTGTTCCTCGGCCAGCCGGTACTCGATGCCCGTGGCCTGATGGGCCAGGTGGTCGAGCTGATGCCGTACACCTCGCGGGTGCTGCTGCTCACCGACACCACCCACAGCATTCCGGTGCAGGTCAACCGCAACGGCCTGCGCGCCATCGCCAGCGGCACCGGCAACCCGGAGCGCCTCGAACTGCGCCATGTGGCCGACACCGCCGACATCAAGGAAGGCGACCTGCTGGTCAGCTCCGGCATGGGCCAGCGTTTCCCGGCCGGTTACCCGGTAGCCACAGTCAATGAAGTGATCCATGACTCCGGCCAGCCGTTCGCCATCGTCCGTGCCATTCCGACCGCCGCGCTCAACCGCAGCCGCTACATGCTGCTGGTGTTCAGCGACCGGCGCACCCCGGAGGAGCGCGCCACCGAGGCGGCGATCGCCCAGGAAGAGGCCGACCGCCAGGGCGCCGGCCACACTCCGCCAGCGGCCACGCCCGCGCCTGCCCATGCCGCGCAGCCCGCGCCTGGCACAGCTCCCGCGGCTGCGCCAACGACGGCCAGCCCGGCGCCGGCCCAACCGGCTGCCGCGCCCGCTCAACCCCGGAGACAATAATGGCCAGTACCCGTAGCAGAAACGGCTGGGCCATCTGGCTGACCTTCGCCATCGGCCTGTTGCTCAGCGTCTCGCCCATGCCGCAGTTCATGGAAGTGTTCCGGCCCATGTGGCTGGCCCTGCTGCTGGCCTTCTGGACCCTCGCCGTGCCCGGCAAGGTCGGCATGACCACGGCATTCCTGCTCGGCCTGGCCGAGGATGTGCTGTACGGCACCTTGCTTGGCCAGAATGCCCTGATTCTCACCCTGATCACCTTCCTGGTGCTGTCGTTGCAGCAGCGCCTGCGCATGTTCCCCATGTGGCAGCAGAGCCTGGTGATCCTGGTGATCTTCGGCATCGCCCAGCTGATCCAGCTGTGGCTCAGCGCGCTCACCGGCAATCGCCTGCCGACCCTGGCCCTGGTCTGGTCGGCGGTGATCAGCGCCTTGCTCTGGCCCTGGGTCAGCTTCGCCCTGCGCGGCCTGCGCGTTCGCCTGCACATTCACTGACGACCCGCCGCCACTGACAGGGAGATGTCCACATGACTCAGCTGTACCTGGCCTCCGGCTCGCCGCGCCGGCGTGAACTGCTGACCCAGATCGGCGTGCCGTTCACCGTCGTCAGCGCGCCCATCGATGAAACCCCGCTGCCGGGCGAAGCCCCGGCGGCCTATGTCGAACGTCTGGCACAAGCCAAGGCCGTGGCGGGCTTCGCCCACACCGACGGCGCCGGAGTGGTACTGGGCGCCGACACCACCGTGGTGCTCGATGGCCAGATCCTCGGCAAACCGGAGAACCGCGAGCAGGCGCTGGCCATGCTTGGCGACCTGTCCAAGCGCGAGCACCAGGTGCTCACCGCCGTCGCGCTGACCGACGGCCAGCGCAGCATCAGCCGTTGCGTCAGCACCACCGTGCGTTTTCGCACCATCTCTTTCGAGGAAGCGCTGCGCTACTGGGACAGCGGCGAACCGGTCGACAAGGCCGGCGGCTATGCCATCCAGGGCCTGGGCGCGGTGTTCGTCAGCGCTATCGAGGGCAGCTACTCGGCCGTGGTCGGCCTGCCCCTGAGCGAGACCGCCGAGCTGCTCGAGCAGTTCGCCATCCCTTGTTGGCAGCAGCAAGAGGATACGACACCACGCTAGGGTCGTTTAGAGCCTAGCCAGCCATCCCGCAGCGATCCATCATTACCCGAGACCTTTGACGAGAGCCTGCCATGAGTGAAGAGATCCTGATCAACATCACCCCGATGGAGTCACGCGTGGCGGTGGTGGAGAACGGCGTCCTGCAGGAGGTGCACGTTGAGCGCACCCAACGCCGTGGCATCGTCGGCAATATCTACAAGGGCAAGGTGGTGCGGGTCCTGCCGGGCATGCAGGCGGCATTCGTCGACATCGGCCTGGAGCGGGCGGCGTTCATCCACGCCTCGGAGATCTCCCAGCGCGAAGGTTCGGCGGTGGAGAACATCACCGCGCTGGTGCACGAAGGCCAGGCGCTGGTGGTGCAGGTCACCAAGGACCCCATCGGCAGCAAGGGCGCGCGCCTGACCACCCAGCTGTCGATTCCGTCGCGCTACCTGGTGTACATGCCGCGCAGCAGCCATGTCGGCATTTCCCTGAAGATCGAGGAAGAAGCCGAGCGTGAGCGCCTCAAGCAGGTGGTCACCGACTGCATGGCCCAGGAAGACATGAAGGACGCCGGCGGATTCATCCTGCGCACCGCCGCCGAGGGCGCCCGTGCCGAGGACATCCTTCAGGACATTCGCTACCTGCGCCGCCTGTGGGAGCAGATCGGCTCGCAGATCAAGACCTGCGGGGCGCCGGTGGTCATCTACGAGGACCTTGGCCTGGCCCTGCGCACCTTGCGCGACCTGGTCAACCCCAAGATCGAGAAGATCCGCATCGACTCGCGGGAAACCTTCCAGAAGACCACGCAGTTCGTTGCCGAGCTGATGCCGGAGATCGCCGATCGCCTGGAGCATTACCCTGGCGAGCGGCCGATCTTCGACCTGTATGGCGTGGAAGACGAGATCCAGCGCGCCCTCGAGCGCAAGGTGCCGCTCAAGTCCGGCGGCTACCTGGTGGTCGACCCGGCCGAGGCGATGACCACCATCGATGTCAATACAGGGGCGTTCGTCGGCCATCGCAACCTCGAGGAAACCATCTTCAAGACCAATCTCGAGGCCGCCACCGCCATTGCCCGGCAACTGCGCCTGCGCAACATCGGCGGGATCATCATCATTGACTTCATCGACATGGAAGACGAGGAGCACCAGCGCCAGGTCCTGCGGACCCTGGAGAAGCAGCTCGAACGTGACCATGCCAAGACCAACATCATCGGCATCACCGAGCTGGGCCTGGTGCAGATGACCCGCAAGCGCACCCGCGAAAGCCTTGAGCAGGTACTGTGCGAACCCTGCGCGGCGTGCCAGGGGCGCGGCAAGCTGAAGACCCCCGAGACGATCTGTTACGAAATTTTCCGCGAGATCCTGCGCGAGGCCCGGGCCTACCAGGCCGAGGGCTATCGGGTGCTGGCCAACCAGAAGGTGGTTGACCGCCTGCTCGATGAAGAGTCGGGCAACGTCGCCGAACTGGAGACGTTCATCGGGCGAACTATCCGCTTCCAGGTGGAGTCCATGTACTCCCAGGAACAATACGATGTGGTGCTGCTCTGACCCGCGCTAATGGCGGTCGCCCCATGGACGGGCTGGCAAAGCGCTATTCACCGGCCATAGTTAAGGGACGACTTGGAGGGCCATGGCCATGGAACGTCTGACCCGCGTTCTGGGCGCCTTGACCCGCTGGGGGCTGGGAATCTGCGCCCTGCTGGCGGTGCTGGTGGCGCTGTATGTCAGCCTCGGTCGGCAACTGGTACCCCTGGTCGCCGAATACCGAGCCGACGCTGAACTCAAGGCCGAACAGGCCTTGGGCATGCCCGTGCACGTCGGTGCCCTGGAGGGGCGCTGGAGTGGCCTGGCGCCGGTGTTGCGCGTACGCGACTTGCAGCTGGGCGAAGGCAAGGCGGCCTTGCGCCTGGACGACGTCAAGCTGGTGCCCGACCTGTGGGCCAGCCTCAAGGCCCGCGAAGTGCGCCTGGCGCGCATCCAGCTCAGTGGTTTGCAACTGATCCTGCGCGAGAGCGAGCAGGGTGCCTGGACCCTCGAAGGCCTGCCGCAGAAGGATGATGCGCCGCTCGACCCAGCCGATGCGCTCAAGCGCCTGCGCCAACTGGGGCGGATCGATGTGTTCGACAGCCAGGTCACCCTGCATCCCTGGCAGCGTGACCCGCTGACCCTCACCTATGTCAGCCTGGGATTGCAGGCCGGCGCGTCGCGCCAGAGCGTCGACCTGCGCGCCACGCTGCCCGATGGCCAGCCCCTGGCCCTGAGCCTGAACAGCCGCGCCACCGCCAAGGCCTGGCGCGACGGTCGCGTGCAGGCCTACCTGAGCCTGCCGCAAAGCGATTGGGCGCGCTGGCTGCCGCCGCAGCTGCTGGGCCAGTGGCAGACCGCCACCCTGCGCGCCGGTGGCGAGTTCTGGATCGACTGGAACAAGGGGCAGTTGCAGCAGGCGATGGTTCGCCTCAACGCCCCGCAGCTCAAGGGCGCCTACACCGGACGCAAGGCCATCACCCTGGACAACCTGGCCCTGTCGGCCTGGTTCCAGCGCCAGGACCAAGGTTTCGACGTCGTTGTCGACTCCCTGGCCATGAGCCTTGGCAAGACCCGTTGGGAGTCCCATCTGCAACTGGCACAGCGCCCTGGTCAGAGCCCGGCCGAGGAAAGCTGGCAGGTGCAGGCCGATCGCCTCGACCTGACCCCGCTGACTCCGGTGATCGACGCCTTGGCGCCGTTGCCGGACAAGCTGATGACGGTGGTCGACGCGCTCAAGGTGACCGGCGCCCTGCGCAACGTACGCCTGGATATCCGCCCCAAGGCCGAGGGCGACCAGCGCCTGCAGTTCGCCGCCAACCTGGAGAAAGTCGGCTTCGACGCCTATCACGGGGCGCCGGCCGCCGGCAACGTCAGCGGCGCCATCAGCGGTGACCTCGGGCACGGCGAGCTGCGCCTGGATACCCAGGCCTTCATGCTGCATCTGTATCCGATCTTCGGCAAACCCTGGCATTACCCGAAAGCCAACGCACGGCTGACCTGGACCCTGGACAAGGAAGCCTTCACCCTGGTCGCCCCTTATATCAAGGTGCTGGGCGACGAGGGCAAGATCGCCGCGGACTTCCTCATCCGCATCCACCTGCAACCGGGCCACGAAGACTACATGGACCTGCGCGTCGGCCTTACCGAGGGCGACGGTCGCTACACCGCCAAATACCTGCCCGAGGTGCTCAGCCCGGCCCTGGACGAATGGCTGCGCAGTGCCATCGTCAAGGGCAATGTCGACGAGGGCTACTTCCAGTACCAGGGCTCGCTGCATCACAACGCGCCGCCCCATGCCCGCGATATCAGCCTGTTCTTCAAGGTCCACGACGCCGCGCTGGATTTCCAGCCGGGCTGGCCGCAGGTGCAGCAGGTCGACGGCAATGTCTACATCGAGGACACCGGCGTGCGCATCCAGGCCCGCAAAGGGCTGTTGCTGGATACCCAGGTCAGCGATGTCAGCGTCAACATTCCCCATGTCGAGGGCGATCAGCACAGCCACCTGTTCCTCGATGGCGACTTCGACGGCAGCCTCGGCGATGGCCTGAAGATCCTCAAGGAAGCGCCCATCGGTACGGGCGAGATCTTCGCCGGTTGGGAAGGTGAAGGCCCGCTTGAGGGCAAGGTCAAGCTCGATATACCCCTGGCCCATGGGCAGCGGCCCAAGGTGCTGGTGGACTTCGCGACCCGCGACGCGACCCTGAAAGTGGCGCCGCCCAGCCTGGAACTGACCCAGCTCAAAGGCGACTTCACCTTCGATTTCGACAAAGGGCTGAGCGGCAAGGACATCAGCCTGCACGCCTTCGGCAAGCCGGTGACCGCGCAGATCACCGCCGAAGGGCAGGGTGGGCAGATTCAGACCCGCATCAACGCCAATGGCCAGGTCGGCCTCAAGGCCCTGACCGACTGGTTGCAGTACCAGCAACCGCTGCCGGCCTCCGGTGAGCTGCCCTATCAGTTGCAGGTGACACTCGGCAGTCGCGACAACCGCTTGAGCGTCAGTTCTTCGCTCAAAGGATTGGCCATCGACTTGCCGGCGCCTTTCGGCAAGGCTGCCGGGGAAACCCGCGACAGTCGTTTCGGCCTGACCCTGCAAGGCCCCGAGCGGCGCATCGATGCCAGCTACACAGACCTTGCCCGCTTCGCCTACGCCGCGCCGGCCGACAAGCTGGCCCAGGGGCGTGGCGAGCTGCTGTTGGGCACGGGCGAAGCCAGCCTCCCAAGCGGCCAGGGCCTGCGCGTGCGTGGCCGGCTCGAGGCCTTGGACCTGGCACCCTGGCAGCAGCAGATGGAGCGCTTGGCCGGCAAGGATCCGGGTGGCAGCGCCCGGCAGAACCTGCAGAGCGTGGACCTGAGCATCGGCCAGCTCAAGGCCTTCGGCATGGACCTCAACCAGGCGGTGATCCGCCTGATGCGCGGCGGCCCGGCCTGGGACCTGCGCCTGGACAGCCAGGAAATCATCGGCAACGCCCGTATTCCCGATGCCAAGGCCACGCCCATGACCGTCCGCCTGCAGAGCCTGCGCCTGCCGCCGGCCGACCCGGATGAAGCCCAGGACGAGAACGCGCCGGACCCATTGGTCGGGGTCGACCCGCGCAAGGTGCCGCCGCTGGACCTGACCATCGACAAGCTGTACCGCGGCGACGACCTGTTCGGCAGTGTCAACCTGAAACTGCGCCAGACCGCCAAAGGCATGGCCATGAGCGATGTCGACCTGGACCTCAAGGGGCTGCACATTGATGGCAGCGGTGGCTGGGAAGGCGAGCCGGGCAGCAGTTCGAGCTGGTACAAGGGGCGGCTGGACGGCAAGAACCTGGGCGATGTGCTCAAGGCCTGGGGCTTCGCGCCCACCGTCACCAGCCGCGACTTCCGCATGGACGTGGACGGCCGCTGGCCGGGTTCGCCAGCCTGGGTCAGCCTCAACCGTTATTCCGGCAGCCTCGACGCGGCCCTGCGCAGCGGCCAGTTCGTCGAGGTCGAGGGCAGCGCCCAGGCCTTGCGGGTGTTCGGGCTGCTCAACTTCAACTCCATCGGCCGGCGCCTGCGCCTGGACTTCTCCGACCTGTTCAGCAAGGGCCTGGCCTATGACCGGGTCAAGGGCCTGCTGGTGGCCAGCGAAGGGGTCTACGTGACCCGTGAGCCGATCACCGTCACCGGGCCGTCGAGCAACTTCGAGCTCGACGGCACCATGGACTTCGTTCGTGACCGGGTCGATGCCAAGCTGCTGGTGACGCTGCCGGTGACCAACAACCTGCCGCTGGCCGCGCTGATCGTCGGCGCGCCGGCGATCGGCGGCGCGTTGTTCCTGGTCGACCGCCTGATCGGTGACCGGGTCGCGCGTTTCGCCAGTGTGCACTATCGCGTCGAAGGTCCGGTCAAAGAGCCTAAAATCACCTTTGTGAAACCTTTCGACAAATAACCCGGGGTGGTCATGACGTCAGCTGTGATCCAGATGGTCAGCCAGGACGATGTGCTGGCCAACCTGCAACGTGCCACGGCACTGCTCGAACAGGCCGCCGCCGGTGGCGCGCGCCTGGCGGTGCTGCCGGAGAACTTCGCCGCCATGGGCCGACGCGATGCCGCGGCCATCGGTCGGGCCGAGGCGCTGGGCGAGGGGCCAATCCTGCCCTGGTTGAAACGCACTGCCCGCGACCTCAGGTTATGGATAGTCGCGGGTACCTTGCCGCTGCCGCCGGTCGGCCAGCCGCATGCCAAGGCCCACGCCTGCTCGTTGCTGGTCGATGAGCACGGCGAGATCGCCGCCCGCTACGACAAGCTGCACCTGTTCGATGTGGACGTGGCCGACAACCGTGGCCGCTACCGCGAGTCGGACGACTACGCCCACGGCAGCCAGGTGGTGGTGGCTGACACACCCGTTGGCCGCCTGGGCCTGTCGGTGTGCTACGACCTGCGCTTCCCCGAGCTGTACAGCGCCTTGCGCGCCGCCGGGGCCGAGCTGATCAGCGCGCCGGCGGCGTTCACCGCGGTGACCGGAGCGGCGCATTGGGAAGTACTGATTCGCGCACGGGCCATCGAGACCCAGTGCTATGTATTGGCGGCCGCCCAGGGCGGCGTGCATCCAGGGCCGCGGGAAACCCACGGCCAGGCGGCGATCGTCGACCCCTGGGGGCGGATCGTCGCGCAACAGGCGCGGGGCGAAGCGGTATTGCTCGCCACGCGCGACAGTGAAGAACAGGCGTCCATCCGGGCGCGCATGCCGGTGGTCACGCACCGGCGCTTTTTCTCGCAGGACGCCTTGCGGCCTGCGCACACCTCGGAGTGACTATGAGCGAGATTTTATCCACCGTCAGCGAGCAGCTCCTGGCCCCGGGCGGTCTGACCCTCGACAGTCTGCAGACGGTGCTGGGCGAGCTGGCCGGCCCCGGCATCGATGCCGCCGACCTGTATTTCCAGGGTCAGATCTCGGAAACCTGGGCGCTGGAGGACGGCATCGTCAAAGAGGGCAGCTTCAACCTCGACCAGGGCGTGGGCGTGCGCGCCCAGTCCGGCGAGAAGACCGGCTTCGCCTACAGCAATGCGATCAACCTCGAAGCCCTGACCTCGGCGGCCCGCGCCGCCCGCTCGATTTCCCGCGCCGGGCAGGACGGCAAGGTGCAGGCGTTCCGCAGCCAGGATGTGACCGCCCTGTACGCGTCTGATAACCCCCTGGATGTGCTGAGCCGCGCCGAGAAGGTCGACCTGCTCAAGCGCGTCGATGCCGCCACCCGCGCCCTCGATCCGCGCATCCAGCAGGTCAGCGTAAGCATGGCCGGGGTCTGGGAGCGGATCCTGGTCGCCGCCGCCGATGGCAGCCTGGCCGCTGATGTGCGTCCGCTGGTGCGTTTCAATGTCAGCGTGATCGTCGAGCACAATGGCCGTCGCGAGCGCGGCGGGCAGGGCGGTGGCGGGCGTACCGACTACCGCTTCTTCACCGAGGAGCGGGTGATGGGCTATGCCCGCGAGGCGCTGCGCCAGGCCCTGGTCAACCTCGAGGCGATCCCGGCGCCGGCTGGCACGCTGCCGGTGGTGCTTGGCCCGGGCTGGTCCGGCGTGCTGCTGCACGAGGCAGTCGGTCACGGCCTGGAAGGCGACTTCAACCGCAAGGGCAGTTCGGCGTTCAGTGGGCGTATCGGCGAGCAAGTGGCCTCTAAACTGTGCACCATCGTCGACGACGGTACCCTGGAGGGTCGTCGCGGCTCGCTCAGCATCGACGACGAAGGCACCCCGACCGAATGCACCACGCTGATCGAAAACGGCATCCTCAAGGGCTACATGCAGGACAAGCTCAACGCCCGCCTGATGGGCATGGCGGTGACCGGCAACGGCCGGCGTGAATCCTACGCCCACCTGCCGATGCCGCGCATGACCAACACCTACATGCGCGCCGGCGACAGCGACCCCGAGGAAATCATCCGCTCGGTGAAGAAGGGCATCTACTGCGCCAACCTCGGCGGTGGCCAGGTGGACATCACTAGCGGCAAGTTCGTGTTCTCCACCAGCGAGGCCTACCTGATCGAGGACGGCAAGATCACCGCGCCGGTGAAGGGCGCGACCTTGATCGGCAATGGTCCGGAGGCGATGCGGGGTGTCTCGATGGTCGGCAACGACCTGGCGCTGGACAGCGGCGTGGGCACGTGCGGCAAGGATGGGCAGTCGGTGCCGGTAGGCGTTGGCCAGCCGACGCTGAAGCTGGATGCGATCACTGTGGGCGGTACCGGCGCTTGACGCCGAACCCTGTGGGAGCGGGTTTACCCGCGAAGAAGGCGACGCGGTGTATGGCACCGGCTGCGCCGGTGTTCGCGGGTGAACCCGCTCCCACAGGGGCATCGTTGTGCCAGCCAACCATGCTTACCTGTGAGGGCGAACCGGTTCTGGGTTTAACGCAGACCGCGCTGGACCTCGTCGAGGTCGCGGATGTACTTGAACACTTTACGCGCAGCCGCAGGCGGCTTGTTCCGCGCCTTCTCGTGCTGGGCATGACGGATCAGCGAGCGCAGGTGCTGGCGATCGGTGTCGGGAAACTCGTTGACGAAGCGTTCGAGGTCCTCGTCGTTACCGTCGATCAGGCGGTCGCGCCAGCGCTCGAGGCCGTGGAAGCGCTCGTTGTACTGGCGGCTGGAGCTGTCGATCTGATCGAGCACGGCATGAATGGCGTCCAGGTCCTGGTCGCGCATCAGCTTGCCGACGAACGACATGTGGCGTTTGCGGGCACCGTGTGCAACGTGCTTGCAGGCCTCGGCCAGCGCCTTGCGCAGCTCGTCGGTCAACGGCAGGCGGGCCAGGGTGTCGGCCTTGAGGGTGGTGAGGCGCTCACCGAGCTCGACCAGCGCATGCAGCTCGCGCTTGATCTGGGTTTTGCTTTTTTCGCCATCGAAGGCGTCGTCGTAAGAATCAACCATGGGGGCAGTCCGCAGGAAATCGCCGCCATGATAACCAGTCGGGGGCCGCTTGTCCGGCCCGGTCGTAGAATGACCCAAGCCGTACGCAGAATTTTCAGTGGAGAGAACCATGAGTGCAGTCCAGAGCGTAGGCCCCAAGGACCTGCCGGCGTTGCAGGAACAGGTCGAGGCGATCGTCGCCGAGGCGCGCCGTCAGGGCGCCAGCGCCTGCGAAGTGGCGGTGTCGCTGGAGCAGGGCCTGTCCACCACGGTGCGTCAGCGCGAAGTCGAGACGGTCGAGTTCAACCGCGACCAGGGCTTCGGCATCACCCTCTACGTTGGCCAGCGCAAGGGTTCGGCCAGCACCTCGGCCAGTGGTCCTGAGGCGATCCGCGAGACCGTCGCGGCAGCCCTGGCAATCGCCAAGCACACCTCCGAGGACGCGTGTTCGGGGCTGGCCGATGCCGCCCTGATGGCCCGCGAGATCCCTGACCTTGACCTGTACCACGACTGGGACATCGAGCCGGAGAAGGCCATCGAGATGGCGCTGGCCTGCGAGGCGGCGGCGTTCGACGCCGACAAGCGCATCCTCAACGCCGATGGCACCACCCTCAATACCCACCAGGGCGTGCGGGTCTATGGCAACAGCCACGGCTTCATCGGCGGCTACGCGTCCACCCGGCACAGCCTGAGCTGCGTGATGATCGCCGAGGCCGACGGGCAGATGCAGCGTGACTACTGGTACGACGTCAATCGCCAGGGCAACCTGCTGGCCGACCCGCGCAGCATCGGCCAGCGCGCCGCGCAACGCGCCGCCAGCCGCCTCGGCGCGCGTCCGGTGCCGACCTGCGAGGTGCCGGTACTGTTCTCGGCGGAGCTTGCCGGCGGCCTGTTCGGCAGCTTCCTGTCGGCGATTTCCGGCGGCAACCTGTACCGCAAGTCGTCGTTCCTCGAAGGCACCCTCGGCCAGCGCCTGTTCCCCACCTGGCTGACCCTCGACGAGCGGCCGCACATCCCGCGCGCGCTGGGCAGCGCGGCATTCGACGGCGACGGCCTGGCCACCTACGCCAAGCCGTTCGTCGACAAGGGCGAGCTGGTGTCCTACATCCTCGGCACCTATTCCGGGCGCAAGCTGAGCCTGCCGAGCACCGCCAACGCCGGGGGCGTGCACAACCTGTACGTCAGCCATGGCGTGGAGGACCAGGCGGCACTGATTCGCCGCATGGGCCGCGGCCTGCTGGTAACCGAGCTGATGGGGCATGGCCTGAACATGGTGACCGGTGACTATTCCCGTGGCGCTGCGGGCTTCTGGGTCGAAAACGGCGAGATCCAGTTCCCGGTCCAGGAAGTGACCATCGCCGGCAACATGAAGGACATGTTCCAGCAGATCGTGGCGATCGGCAGCGATATCGAGACCCGCAGCAATATCCACAGTGGCTCGGTGCTGATCGAGCGGATGACGCTGGCTGGCAGCTGATCGGCGCTCTGTCATCAGCAGGGGAGTAGGGGAGCGTGGGAGCGGGCTTGCCCCGCGATATTCTTACCTGCAATCGCGAGGCAAGCTCGCTCCCACGCTGCCCTGCTCATGCCTTGCAAAGGACCCGGCCATCGCGCCGGGTTTCTTTTGCCCATCGTCTAGCTTGAACTGATTCTATTTCTCACATAATAATGAATATCATTATCCAGCAACCCGGCGATGATGTTCATGAAACCCGTCCTCCACGAACTGCCCTACCTGGAAAACTGGCGCTGGCTCAGCCGGCGCATCCGCTGCGCGCTCGAACCCGACGAGCCGCGTCTGATCGAGCATTACCTGGCCGAAGGGCGCTACCTGGTGTGCTGCACCGAAACCTCGCCCTGGACCGTGGCGCTGACCGCCTTCCGCCTGCTGCTGGATACCGCCAACGATCGCATGCTGCCGTGGCATTGGCGCTGCCTGTGCCTGGACCAGGCCTGGCGGCCCTTGCTCGACCTGCGCAACCTTGATCGCCGCGAACAAAACCTGCGCTGGCAGCCCTACGCGATGCAGCTCGCCAACAGCGTGCTGCTGCCGTCGATTTCTCCCGAAGAACTGATGCAAGGACTTGAAGATGAGTGATACCCGTATCGAGCGTGACAGCATGGGCGAACTGCAGGTGCCGGCCCAGGCCCTGTACGGTGCCCAGACCCAGCGCGCGGTCGACAACTTCCCGGTCAGCGGCAAGCCGATGCCGGCCCAGTTCATCCGCGCCCTGTTGCTGGCCAAGGCGGCGGCGGCCAAGGCCAACGTCGAGCTGTCCCAGCTGAGCGCGGGGCAGGGCGAGGCCATCGTCAAGGCGGTCGAGCAACTGCTGGCCGGCGACTTTATCCAGCATTTCCCGGTGGATGTGTTCCAGACCGGTTCCGGCACCAGCTCGAACATGAACGCCAACGAGGTCATCGCCACCCTGGCCAGTCGCGTGCTGGGCGAGCCGGTCAATGCCAACGACCACGTCAACTGTGGCCAGAGCAGCAACGACATCATCCCCACCACCATCCATGTCAGCGCCGCCCTGGCCCTGCACGAGCAGCTGCTGCCGGCCCTGCGCCACCTCACCCAGGTGATCGAGGCCAAGGCGCTCGAAGTACACAAGCATGTGAAGACCGGCCGAACCCACCTGATGGACGCCATGCCGGTGCGCATGAGCCAGGTGCTCGGCGGCTGGGCCGCGCAGGTCAAGGGCGCCCAGGCGCATATCGAAGCCACGCTGCCGAGCCTGCAGGCGCTGGCCCAGGGCGGCACCGCCGTGGGCACCGGCATCAACGCCCATCCGCAGTTCGCCGCAGGCTTTGCCCGCCAGTTGAGCGGCCTGACCCAGGTCGAATTCACTCCTGGCGAGAACCTGTTCGCCCTGATCGGCTCCCAGGACACCGCCGTGGCCTTGTCCGGGCAGCTCAAGACCGCCGCCGTGGCGCTGATGAAGATCGCCAACGACCTGCGCTGGATGAACTCGGGCCCGCTCGCCGGCCTCGGTGAAATCGAGCTGCAGGGCCTGCAGCCGGGCTCATCGATCATGCCGGGCAAAGTCAATCCGGTGATCCCGGAAGCCACCGCCATGGTCGCCGCCCAGGTGATCGGCAACGATGCCACCATCGCCGTGGCCGGGCAGTCGGGCAACTTCGAGCTCAACGTGATGCTGCCGGTGATTGCCCGCAACCTGCTGGAAAGCATCGAGCTGATGGCCAACGTCAGCCGCCTGCTGGCCGACAAGGCCATCGCCAGCTTCAAGGTCAACGAAACCAAGCTCAAGGAAGCGCTGTCGCGCAACCCGATCCTGGTTACCGCGTTGAACCCGATCATCGGCTACCTCAAGGCCGCCGAGATCGCCAAGACCGCCTACAAAGAGGGCCGCCCGATCATCGACGTGGCGCTGGAGCACTCCGACCTGTCGCGTGATCAGCTCGAGGCGCTGCTGGATCCGGAAAAACTCACCGCCGGCGGCATCTGAGCCCGGGCCGCCCAGGAGACACGTCATGCAGCACTGGAAACGCACCACGCAAGACGCCAACCGCCTGTTCGAGCAGGGCGAGTTGGTCGATGCCCGGGAACACTACCTGCAAGCCCTGGCCCTGGCCCAGGTGCTGTTTGAGCGCTGGCATGACGTCGACGAGGCGGTGGCCGCACTGGTCATCGCCCATCACAACCTGGCCGATCTGCACTTGCGCCTGAACCAGCCGCACGAAAGCGCCGACTACCTGTGCGCGGCACACCAGCGGCTGCTCCAGGCCAGCCAGGATCAGCGCCTGCCCCAGGCCCTGCGCGACGCCGCGTTGCGCCACAGCGGGCGCACCTACACCGAGTTGCTGAGTTTCATCGCCGAATACGGCCAATACCCGCGTACCGAGCGCCTGCTCAGCCGACAGGCCCCGGTGGCCAGCGAGCTGGTCGCGCATACGGATATCACTGATCGCACACCTGCCTACGGAATCCACTGACATGCCGCATACCTTGCCTGCGTTGCCCTATGCCTACGATGCGCTGGAACCGCACATCGACACCCAGACCATGGAGATCCACCACAGTAAGCATCACCAGACCTACATCAACAACCTCAACGGCGCCATCGAGGGCACCGAGTGGGCCGAATGGCCGGTGGAACAACTGGTGGGCGCGGTCAAGCAACTGCCCGAGAAGCTCCAGGGCGCGGTGATCAACCAGGGCGGTGGGCATGCCAACCACACCCTGTTCTGGACCGTCATGTCGCCCAAGGGCGGCGGCCAGCCGGCAGGGCAGGTGGCCAGGGCCATCGACGCGCAGCTTGGCGGCTTCGAGGCGTTCAAGGAGGCCTTTACCAAGGCCGCGCTGACCCGCTTCGGCAGCGGCTGGGCCTGGTTGAGCGTCACCCCGCAGAACACTCTGGTAGTTGAGAGCAGCGGCAACCAGGACAGCCCGCTGATGCACGGCAACACGCCGATCCTCGGTCTGGACGTGTGGGAGCACGCCTACTACCTGAAGTACCAGAACCGTCGTCCGGAATACATTGGCGCCTTCTACAACGTGGTCGACTGGGCCGAAGTGGAACGTCGCTACCTTGAAGCCCTGAAACGAGTCTGACCGGTATGCGCTCCGAGGTGATGTCTGTCAGCAGTGTGCGCCTGTTCCGCCTGGCGCTTGGGACCTTGCTGTTGCTGGTCGGCACCGCGTTGCTGGTGGCGCGGGGCATCGCCTGGCTGGACCTGGAACCGCGCATGTTGCGTGCCCTTGAGGGCGGCGCATTGTGCGCGCTGGGGACGGCGTTGGGCGCGGTACCGGTATTGGTGATCCGCAACATGCCGGTGGCCGTGGCCGACACCTTGCTCGGCTTCGGCGCCGGGGTGATGCTGGCGGCCACCGCGTTCTCGCTGATCATTCCCGGGCTGGATGCGGCCCAATCCATCGGCTTCAGCCCATGGGGCGCCGGTGGGGTGATCAGCAGCGGCCTGCTGTTCGGCGCGTTGTGCCTGTTCCTGGTCGATCTCAAGGTCTCCGGCGCTTCGCCAGAGGCCCTGGTCGGCAGCGATCAGCAACCGGTGATCGCTGCACGGATCTGGTTGTTTGTCATCGCCATCATTGCCCACAACATTCCCGAAGGCATGGCCATCGGCGTGTCCGCCGGCGGTGGCATGCCCGATGCCGACAGTCTGGCCATGGGCATCGCGCTGCAGGATGTGCCGGAGGGCCTGGTGATCGCCCTGGTGCTGGCTGGGGCGGGCATGTCGCGGTTCAAGGCGTTCCTGATCGGCGCGGCGTCCGGGCTGGTCGAGCCACTGGCCGCGGTGATCTGCGCCTGGCTGGTGAACATCGCCGAACTGCTGCTGCCGCTGGGCCTGGCCTGCGCGGCGGGGGCAATGCTGCTGGTGGTGACCCAGGAGATCATTCCCGAATCGCGCAGCAACGGGCATCACCGCCTGGCGAGCCTGGGGCTGTGTGTCGGGTTCTGCCTGATGATGGTGATGGACACGGCGCTGTCCTGAGCCCGGCACGGTCCCTGTAGGAGCGGCCTTGTGCCGCGAAAGGGCTGCATGGCAGCCCCTGGTTTTCAGCAACATTGCTGCATTGCCGGGGCTGCTACGCAGCCCTTTCGCGGCACAAGGCCGCTCCTACACGAAGCGTGCGCAGTCGCTAGCGGCGCTTACTCGCCTTCGTCGAAGAAATTGTTGATCAACGCGACCAGTGCATCCATGGCCTCACCGTCCTGCTCGCCCTCGGTGTGCAGGTGCACCGGCGTGCCCTTGCCCGCGGCGAGCATCATCACCGCCATGATGCTCTTGCCGTCCACCAGCTTGTCCGGCGCGCGACCGACCCGTACCTGGCAAGGGAAGCGACCGGCCACGCCGACGAACTTGGCGGCCGCCCGCGCATGCAGGCCCAGCTTGTTGATGATGGTGATTTCGCGGGCGGGCATCGTGGGGCGGATCCTGTGGGCTATAGGTCGCGGTGGCGGACCTGGACGTTTTTCAGGGATTGCTGGAGCAGTTGGCCAAGCCGTTCAGTGATGTACACCGAGCGGTGGTGGCCGCCGGTACAGCCGATGGCGATGGTGACATAGGCGCGGTTGCTGGCGGCGAAGCGCGGCAGCCACTTGAGCAGGTAACCGGAGATGTCCTGGAACATTTCCTCGACGTCCGGCTGGGCGGCCAGGTAATCGATCACCGGCTGTTCGAGGCCGGAATGCTCGCGAAGTTCCGGCTTCCAGTATGGATTGGGCAGGCAGCGCACATCGAACACCACATCGGCGTCCACCGGCATGCCGCGCTTGAAGCCGAACGACTCGACCAGGAACGCGGTGCCTGGCTCGGGCTGGTTGAGCAGGCGCAGCTTGATCGAATCGCGCAGCTGGTAGAGGTTCAGATTGGTGGTGTCGATCTTCAGGTCGGCGAGGTCGGCGATCGGCCCGAGCAGCTCGCTTTCCACGCGGATCGCCTCGGCCAGCGAGCGGCTGTCGTTGGTCAGCGGATGGCGGCGGCGGGTTTCCGAGAAGCGCTTGAGCAGGGTGTCTTCGTCGGCGTCCAGGTACAGCACGTCGCACTGGATATGCCGCGAACGTGCCTCATCCAGCAGTTCGGGGAAGCGCGACAGGTGGCTGGGGAGGTTGCGCGCATCGATGGATACCGCGACCTTCGGTTGCAGCAACTCGGTGTTGATCAGCGCGTTTTCCGCCAACTGCGGCAACAACCCGGCAGGCAGGTTGTCGATGCAGTAGTAGCCGTTGTCTTCCAGCACGTCTAGGGCGGTACTCTTGCCGGAGCCGGAGCGGCCGCTGACGATGATCAGGCGCATGTTCAGTGCTCGTTCTGTACGTCCAGGACGACCTGGTAAAGGGTCTCGCTGCTGTCGGCGGCACGCAGGCGATCGCGGACCTCCTTGCGATCGAGCATGCTTGCGATCTGGCGCAGCAGTTCAAGGTGGGCATCGGTGGCGGCTTCCGGGACCAGCAGGACGAACAGCAGGTCGACCGGGGCGCCATCGATGGCATCGTAATCGATGGGGGCATCCAGGTGCAGCAGGGCGCTCACTGGCGCGGTGCAGCCCACAAGCCGGCAGTGGGGAATGGCGATGCCATTGCCAAAACCGGTGGAGCCCAGCTTTTCCCGAGCGATGAGCTTGTCGAAGACGTCTTGCATCTCCAGCTCGGGTACTTGCTCGGCGATCAGGTTGGCGACCTTTTCCAGGGCGCGCTTTTTACTGCCGCCCGGCACGTTCACGAGGGAACGGCCGGGGGTCAGGATGGTTTCAAGTCGGATCATGGATGAGGGGGATCAGCGGGCGGCTGCGCCTTGCAGCAGGCTTTGCTGTTTTTCCTTGTGTTTTTTCAGTTGGCGATCAAGTTTGTCTGCCAGGGCGTCGATCGCCGCATACATGTCTTGATGTTCGGCGTTGGCGACGACTTCGCCACCGGGAATCTGGAGTGTGGCTTCCACCTTCTGCTGCAGCTTCTCGACCTTCATGATCACCGTCGCATTGGTGATCTTGTCGAAATGACCCTCCACGCGGGCGAGCTTTTCGAGCACGTAATCGCGCAGTGGTTGGGTGACTTCTACATGCTGTCCACTGATGTTGACTTGCATACAGCTTCTCCTTTGTTGCCCGTGCATAAAGAGGCAGGTATTGCACCTGCCACTGAAACGCTGTGGCACATCCCGGGGCTACATCAGTCGCTTGCGCTCGCTCGACGGGGCGATGCCCAACGATTCGCGGTACTTGGCGACGGTGCGACGGGCTACCTGGATGCCTTGTGCCTCCAGTAAACCAGCGATCTTGCTGTCACTCAATGGCTTTTTCTGATTTTCCGCCGCCACCAGTTTCTTGATGATCGCGCGGATCGCCGTGGACGAGCATTCGCCGCCTTCGGCGGTGCTCACGTGGCTGGAGAAAAAGTATTTCAGTTCGTAGATGCCGCGCGGGGTGTGCATGTATTTTTGCGTGGTCACCCGGGAAATGGTCGACTCGTGCATGCCCACCGCCTCGGCGATATCGTGCAGCACCAGCGGCTTCATGGCCTCGTCGCCGTGGTCGAGGAAGCCGCGCTGGTGCTCGACGATCTGCGTCGCCACCTTCATCAGCGTCTCGTTGCGGCTCTGCAGGCTCTTGATGAACCAGCGCGCTTCCTGCAACTGGTTGCGCATGAAGGTGTTGTCGGCGCTGGTGTCGGCGCGGCGGACGAAGCCGGCGTACTGCGGGTTGACCCGCAGGCGCGGTACCGCTTCCTGGTTGAGCTCGACCAGCCAGCGCTCGCTGTCCTTGCGCACGATGACGTCAGGCACGACGTACTCGGGCTCGCTGGACTCGATCTGCGAGCCGGGGCGCGGGTTGAGGGTCTGCACCAGTTCGATGACCTGGCGCAGTTCGTCTTCCTTGAGCTTCATGCGGCGCATCAGCTGGCTGTAGTCGCGGCTGCCGAGCAGATCGATGAAGTCGGTGACCAAGCGCTGGGCCTCACTCATCCACGGTGTCGAGGCCGGCAGCTGGCGCAGTTGCAGCAGCAGGCATTCGCCCAGGGAACGGGCGCCAATGCCGGCAGGTTCGAACTGCTGGATGCGGTGCAGCACCGCCTCGACCTCGTCCAGCTCGATGTCGAGCTCCGGATCGAAGCCTGCGCAGATCTCCTCGAGGGTGTCTTCCAGGTAGCCCTGGCTGTTGATGCTGTCGATCAGGGTAACGGCGATCAGGCGGTCGGTGTCGGACATCGGCGCCAGGTTGAGCTGCCACAGCAGGTGGCTCTGCAGACTCTCGCCGACCGAGGTGCGGGTGGTGAAGTCCCACTCGTCGTCATCGTTGCTCGGCAGGCTGCTGGCGCTGGTCTGGTAGATGTCTTCCCAGGCGGTGTCGACCGGCAGTTCGTTGGGGATGCGCTCGGCCCATTCGCCGTCTTCGAGGTTTTCCGCGGTGCTGCTGGTACTGGTTTCCTGGAAACTGTTGTCCTGGACTTCGGCGGTCGGCTTGTTCTCGGCGTTGTCCGCCATCGGATCGCTGTTGTCGAAGTCCTCGCCGTCTTCCTGACGTTCGAGCATCGGATTGGACTCCAGCGCTTCCTGGATTTCCTGCTGGAGGTCCAGGGTGGAGAGCTGAAGCAGACGGATGGCCTGTTGCAACTGCGGGGTCATCGTCAGTTGCTGGCCCATTTTTAGGACGAGCGATGGTTTCATGGCTGGGGCTTGATACCTTGTTGCCGGCGCGCATGCGCCATCCACTACACGGAGGGCGCCTGGGCGCCGATTTTAAGCAAGTTGTATGCCTGAAATTGCAGCGTTTGCCTAGAGCACTGTAACAACTTAAGCCTCGAACAGGCGCTTGCGCCAGTGCTCCGGGCAGGCCGGGGTCAGAGTCGGAACTCGTGCCCCAGGTACACTTCCTTGACCAGCTGGTTGGCCAGGATGGTCTCGGCGTCGCCTTCGGCGATCAGCTGGCCATCGTTGACGATGTAGGCGGTCTCGCAGATGTCCAGGGTCTCGCGAACGTTGTGGTCGGTGATCAGTACGCCGATGCCCTTGTTCTTGAGGTGGTGGATGATCTGCTTGATGTCGCCCACGGAGATCGGGTCGACACCGGCAAAGGGTTCGTCCAGCAGGATGAACTTGGGCGCGGTGGCCAGGGCGCGGGCGATCTCGACGCGGCGGCGTTCACCGCCGGAGAGGCTCATGCCGAGGTTGTCGCGGATGTGGCTGATGTGGAATTCCTGCAGCAGGCTTTCCAGCTCCTTGCGCCGGCCGTCGCGGTCGAGGTCCTTGCGGGTCTCGAGGATGGCCATGATGTTGTCGGCCACCGACAGCTTGCGGAAGATCGAGGCTTCCTGCGGCAGGTAGCCGATACCGGCCTGGGCGCGGCCGTGCATGGGCTGGTGGCTGACGTCGAGGCTGTCGATCAGCACGCGACCCTGGTCGGCCTGGACCAGGCCGACGATCATGTAGAAACAGGTGGTCTTGCCGGCGCCGTTGGGGCCGAGCAGGCCGACGATCTGGCCGCTGTCGATGGACAGGCTGACGTCGCGAACGACCTGCCTGCCCTTGTAGCTCTTGGCCAGGTGCTGGGCTTTGAGGGTTGCCATTTACTCGGCCTTTTTCTTCGGTTGAATGACCATGTCGATGCGCTGACGTGGTGCAGTCACGTTGCCACCGCGACCGGCGGTAGCCACCTGGGTCTTGGTGTTGTAGACGATCTTCTCGCCTTCGGTGGTGTTGCCTTCGTTCTCGACCTTGGCGCGGTCGGTAAGGATCACCGTGTCTTTCTGCGCCTGGTATTGGATGGTCACGGCCCAGCCTTTCATCTTGTCGGGCTTGGCGGCGCTCTGCTGCTGCTCGAAGTAGGCCAGGTTGCCCACCGAGGTGACCACGTCGATGTCGCCGGAGGCGGAGCGGGTCATGGTCACGGTGTTGCCTTTGATCATCATCGAACCTTGGGTGATGATCACGTCGCCGGTGTAGGTGGCAACGCCCTGCTTGTCGTCCAGGTGGGCGTTGTCCGCCTGGATGCGGATCGGCTGGTCACGGTCGTTCGGCAGGGCGAAGGCGCTCGCGCTTCCCAGTGCTACGCCCAGGCTGAGCAGAAGGGGGATGGTTTTAACGAGCCTCATACTGTCCTCTTACGTTAGAGAGCAGGTCCATCCTGCCTTCTTTCAAATACGCTTTCATTCCTTTGCCCGTAGTCGTGCCACCGGCGCCGTCGATTCTAACGGCTTGCTCGGTCTGCGCATATTGCTTCTGCGGGAACACGGTCATGCGTGTGCTGGTGATGATGGTTTCACGTTGCTTGTCGTCGGTGCGCGCCACGCGCACATCGTCGATCAGTTCGACCTCGGTGCCGTCCGGGTTGACCTCGGCGCGCTTGCTCTGCACGTGCCAGGGGTACTCGGTGCCGCGGTACATGTGCAGGTCGGGCGTGGTTACCAGGGTGACCTCGCTGGCCTTGAGGTGCTCGACCTTGGCGGCGGTCATCTCGTACTGCAGCTTGCCGTCGGGCAAGAACTGCAGGCTGTGGGCGTTGATCGCGTAGTAGTCGATGGCACTCTGGTCGACCTGAGCCTGCGGCTGGTCGAGGAAGGTCTCCGGGCTGATGTTCCAATAGCCTACCGCAACCAGCACGGCGGCGATCCCGCCTAGCAGCGCGACATTTCTGATCTTCTTGCTGAGCATGGGCAGCCTTACAGGTAATGGGCGTTGGCAGCGTCCAGGGTGCCCTGGGCCTGCATGATCAGTTCGCAGAACTCGCGGGCGGCGCCTTCGCCGCCGCGAGCCAGGGTGACGCCGTGGGCGTGCTGGCGAACGAATGCCGCGGCGTTGTGCACCGCCATGCCCAGGCCCACGCGGCGGATCACCGGCAGGTCGGGCAGGTCGTCGCCGAGGTAGGCGACCTGTTCATAGCTTAGATTGAGTTCGGCGAGCAGGCCGTCGAGCACCACCAGTTTGTCCTCGCGGCCCTGGAACAGGTGCGGGATGCCGAGGTTCTTCGCCCGGCGCTCGACCACCGGGGTCTTGCGCCCGCTGATGATCGCGGTGGTCACGCCCGCGGCCATGAGCATCTTGATGCCGTGGCCGTCGAGGGTGTTGAAGGTCTTGAACTCGCTGCCGTCCTCGAGGAAATACAGGCGGCCGTCGGTGAGCACGCCGTCGACGTCGAACACCGCCAGCTTGATGGCCTTGGCGCGTTGCATCAGGTCCTGGTTCATTTACATCACTCCGGCGCGCAGCAGGTCGTGCATGTTCAGGGCGCCGGTCGGGCGGTCTTCCTGATCGACCACCACCAGCGCGCTGATCTTGTGGTCTTCCATGATCTTCAGTGCCTCGGCGGCGAGCATCTCGGCGCGGGCGGTCTTGCCGTGCACGGTCATGACCTCGTCGATGAGGGTCTTGTGCACGTCGATGTTGCGGTCCAGGCTGCGGCGCAGGTCGCCGTCGGTGAATACGCCGGCAAGCTTGCCGTCGTCACCCAGGACCACGGTCATGCCCAGACCTTTGCGAGACATTTCAAGCAGCGCGTCCTTGAGCAGGGTGCCGCTCTTGACCACCGGGAGTTCTTCGCCGGCATGCATGACGTTCTCGACCTTCAGCAACAGGCGGCGGCCCAGTGCGCCACCGGGGTGGGAGAAGGCGAAATCCTCGGCGGTGAAGCCGCGGGCCTCCAGCAGGGCGATGGCCAGGGCGTCGCCCAGCGCCAGCGCCGCAGTGGTGGAGGAGGTCGGCGCCAGGTTGAGCGGACAGGCTTCCTGGGCGACGCTGGCGTCGAGGTTGACCTCGGCGGCCTGGGCCAGGGGCGAGTCGGGGTTGCCGGTCAGGCTGATCAGCTGGATGCCCAGGCGCTTGATCAGTGGCAGCAGGGTGACGATCTCGGCGGTGCTGCCGGAGTTGGACAGGGCAAGAATGACATCGTCCCGGGTGATCATGCCCATGTCGCCATGGCTGGCTTCGGCCGGGTGCACGAAGAACGCCGGAGTGCCGGTGCTGGCCAGGGTGGCGGCGATCTTGTTGCCGATGTGCCCCGACTTGCCCATGCCCACCACCACGACCCGTCCCTTGCTGGCCAGGATCAGTTCGCAGGCCTTGACGAAGTCACCGTCGATGCGGGCCAGCAGGGCTTCCACGGCCTCGAGTTCGAGGCGCAGGGTGCGCTGGGCGGATTGGATCAGCTCGCTGGATTGGGTCATGTCGAAACGCAATGCCTGATGAAAAGGCGGCGATTATAGCCGCAATGTGTGAAAGGCTCATCCTTCGAATGTCATATGGATGCCGCGCCAGCCTGTCTGTGCCCTGAACGAGTGCGGGGACGCCCTTGGGGCGGGCCTATCAGCGGTGCTATAGTTCGCCGCTATTCGGCCCGCCGGGGACCTGTGTGCCTTCAAGATGAAGGCAGGCGTCCACATGACGAGGCTGCACTAGCAAGGAGTCTAGATGAGTGTGGATAGCGCCTACGCGGTCGAGTTGAAGGGCGTCACCTTCAAGCGCGGTTCGCGCAGCATTTTCAGCAACGTGGACATACGCATTCCCCGCGGCAAGGTCACCGGCATCATGGGGCCTTCGGGGTGCGGCAAGACCACCTTGCTGCGCCTGATGGGCGCGCAGTTGCGCCCGTCCGGTGGCGAGGTCTGGGTCAACGGGCAGAACCTGCCCGCGTTGTCGCGCAGCGACCTGTTCGACGCGCGCAAGCAGATGGGCGTGCTGTTCCAGAGCGGCGCGCTGTTCACCGACCTGGATGTGTTCGAGAACGTGGCCTTCCCGCTGCGGGTGCATACGCAGCTGTCGGACGAGATGATCCGTGACATCGTGCTGATGAAGCTGCAGGCCGTGGGCCTGCGCGGCGCCATCGACCTGATGCCCGACGAGCTGTCCGGCGGCATGAAGCGTCGCGTGGCGCTGGCCCGGGCGATCGCCCTCGACCCGCAGATCCTCATGTACGATGAACCGTTCGTCGGCCAGGACCCGATCGCCATGGGCGTGCTGGTGCGCCTGATCCGCCTGCTCAACGATGCCCTGGGCATCACCAGCATCGTGGTGTCCCACGATCTCGCGGAAACCGCGAGCATCGCCGACTACATCTATGTGGTCGGCGACGGCCAGGTGCTGGGGCAGGGCACGCCGGACGAACTGATGGGCTCGGACAATCCGCGCATCCGCCAGTTCATGAAAGGCGACCCGGACGGCCCGGTACCCTTCCACTTCCCTGCGCCTGACTACCGCGCCGATCTGCTGGGGACGCGTTGATGCGCAGAAAATCCTTACTCGAACGTATCCGTCTGTTCGGCCGTTCGGCCATCGATGTGCTGGCCGTGCTGGGACGCTCGTGCCTGTTCCTCGGCCATTCGCTGGGCGGGCGCAGCGGCATCGGTGGCTTCCAGCTGCTGGTCAAGCAACTGTATTCGGTGGGCGTGCTGTCGCTGGCGATCATCGTCGTGTCCGGCGTGTTCATCGGCATGGTGCTAGCCCTGCAGGGCTACAGCATCCTCGCCAGGTACGGCTCGGAGCAGGCCGTGGGGCAGATGGTCGCCCTGACCCTGCTGCGCGAGCTGGGGCCGGTGGTCACCGGTTTGCTGTTCGCCGGCCGCGCGGGCTCCGCGCTGACCGCCGAGATCGGCAACATGAAGTCCACCGAGCAACTGTCGAGCCTGGAGATGATCGGCGTCGACCCGCTCAAGTACATCGTCGCCCCGCGCCTGTGGGCCGGCTTCATCTCGCTGCCGCTACTGGCGCTGATTTTCAGCGTGGTCGGCATCTGGGGCGGCTCGTGGGTCGCCGTGGACTGGCTGGGCGTCTATGAGGGTTCGTTCTGGGCCAACATGCAGAACAGCGTTTCGTTCAGCGACGACGTGATCAACGGGCTGATCAAGAGCCTGGTGTTCGCCTTCGTCGTCACCTGGATCGCCGTATTCCAGGGGTACGACTGTGAGCCCACTTCAGAAGGGATCAGCCGTGCCACCACCAAGACCGTGGTCTATGCCTCGTTGGCAGTCCTGGGTCTGGACTTTATTCTGACCGCCTTGATGTTTGGAGATTTCTGATGCAAAACCGCACCCTGGAAATCGGTGTCGGCCTGTTCCTCCTGGCCGGGATCCTGGCGCTGCTGCTGCTGGCCCTGCGTGTCAGCGGGCTGTCGGCCAGCCCGAGCAGCGACACGTACAAAGTTTATGCGTACTTCGACAATATCGCCGGTTTGACGGTCAGAGCTAAAGTGACCATGGCCGGTGTGACCATCGGCAAGGTCACGGCCATCGATCTGGACCGCGATTCCTACACCGGTCGGGTCACGCTGCAGCTGGACAAGCATGTCGACAACCTGCCGACCGACTCCACTGCCTCGATCCTGACCGCCGGCCTCCTGGGCGAGAAGTACATCGGCATCAGCGTGGGCGGCGAGGACGCGGTACTCAAGGACGGCAGCACCATCCACGACACCCAGTCGGCGCTGGTGCTGGAAGACCTGATCGGCAAGTTCCTGCTCAACTCGGTGGGCAAGGAACCGAAAGAAGCGCAACCGGCTAATTAAGGAGTTTCCATGATTTCGATCCTGCGACGTGGCCTGCTGGTTCTGCTGGCGGCCTTCCCCCTGCTGGCCCTGGCGGCGCCGGGGCAATCCGCCCGTGATGTGATCCAGGGCACCACCACGCAGCTGCTCAGCGACCTGAAGGCCAACAAGGAGCAGTACAAGGCCAACCCCGAGGCGTTCTACAACGCGCTCAACAGCAATCTCGGCCCGGTGGTCGATGCCGACGGCATCTCCAAGAGCATCATGACCGTCAAGTACTCGCGCAAGGCGACGCCCGAGCAGATGCAGCGCTTCCAGGAGAACTTCAAGCGCAGCCTGATGCAGTTCTACGGCAACGCCCTGCTGGAGTACAACAACCAGGGCATCACCGTAGACCCGGCCAAGGCCGAGGACGGCGACCGCACCAGCGTCGGCATGAAGATCACCGGCACCAACGGCGCGGTCTATCCGGTGCAGTACACCATGCAGAAGCTCGATGGCGAGTGGAAGGTGCGTAACGTCATCGTCAATGGCATCAACATCGGCAAGCTGTTCCGCGACCAGTTCCAGGACGCCATGCAGCGCAACGGCAACAACCTGGACAAGACCATCGACGGCTGGGCTGGCGAAGTGGCCAAGGCCAAGGCGACCGCCGATACTTCGCCGGATAAGGAAGTCAAATGAGCGACGCCGCCGTGAGCATGGCCGAGCCGGGCGTCCTCGCCCTGGCCGGCGTGCTGGACTACCGCAGCGGTCCGGCCCTGCGCAAGCAGGGCAAGGCGTTGGTCGCGGCGTGCCGCGAGCAGCGCCTGGTGCTCGACTGCACCGCGGTGGTGAAGTCGAGCAGTGTCGGCCTGTCGTTGTTGCTGGGCTTCATGCGCGATGCCCAGGCGGCCGGCAAGACCTGGGAACTGCGCGGTATCCCCGAGGATATGCGGGAAATTGCCGGGGTCTATGACCTCGATGAAGTGTTGGCAGGCTGATGCCCTGCCGTTCGGGAAAGGCCCCTCGGTCAGCGCGCCTTGTCATGGGCTTCGCAGGCGAGGGGCTTTTTTGTATGATGGCCGACCCGCGCGCGTTGGGCGCCGATCGAGGTTGAGCATGCAGGCCGTAGAAGTCAAAAGCTTTCTGGAAGAGAAATTGCCGGGAACCCGGGTCGAAGTTGAAGGCGAAGGCTGCAACTTCCAGTTGAACGTGATCAGCGACGAGCTGGCCGGCCAGAGCCCGGTCAAGCGTCAGCAGGCGATCTATGCTCACCTCAATCCGTGGATCGCCAACGGCAGCATTCACGCGGTAACCATGAAATTCTTCAGCAGCGCAGCCTGGGCTGAGCGCACCTGAGCCAACTTGGCGGCGAGATACGTATGGACAAACTGATTATTACTGGCGGCGCGTGCCTCGACGGCGAGATCCGCATTTCCGGCGCGAAGAACTCGGCGCTGCCGATTCTCTCGGCCACCCTGCTGTGCGATGGTCCGGTCACGGTCGGCAACCTGCCGCACCTGCACGACATCACCACCATGATCGAGCTGTTCGGTCGCATGGGCATCGAGCCTGTGATCGACGAGAAGCTCTCGGTGGAAATCGATCCGCGCACCATCAAGACCCTGGTCGCCCCCTACGAGCTGGTCAAGACCATGCGCGCCTCGATCCTGGTGCTCGGCCCAATGGTCGCCCGTTTCGGTGAGGCCGAAGTGGCCCTGCCGGGCGGTTGTGCCATCGGTTCGCGTCCAGTCGACCTGCACATCCGCGGCCTGGAGGCCATGGGTGCAAAAATCGACGTCGAAGGCGGCTACATCAAGGCCAAGGCGCCCGAAGGCGGCCTGCGCGGCGCGCACTTCTTCTTTGATACCGTCAGCGTGACCGGTACCGAGAACATCATGATGGCCGCCGCCCTGGCCAAGGGCCGCAGCGTGCTGCAGAACGCCGCCCGCGAGCCGGAGGTGGTCGACCTGGCCAACTTCCTGATCGCCATGGGCGCGAAGATCCAGGGCGCCGGCACCGACACCATCACCATCGATGGCGTCGAGCGTCTGCAGCCGACCACCTATCGCGTCATGCCCGACCGTATCGAGACCGGCACCTACCTGGTCGCCGCTGCCGTGACCGGTGGCCGCGTCAAGGTCAAGGACACCGATCCGACCATCCTCGAAGCCGTCCTCGAGAAGCTCAAGGAAGCCGGCGCCGACATCACCACCGGTGAAGACTGGATCGAGCTGGACATGCACGGCAAGCGTCCGAAGGCCGTGAACCTGCGTACCGCCCCGTACCCGGCGTTCCCGACCGACATGCAGGCGCAGTTCATCTCGCTCAACGCCATCGCCGAAGGCACGGGCGCAGTGATCGAGACCATCTTCGAAAACCGCTTCATGCACGTCTACGAGATGCACCGCATGGGCGCACAGATCCAGGTCGAGGGCAACACCGCCATCGTCACTGGCGTCAAGGCGCTCAAAGGTGCTCCGGTAATGGCCACCGACCTGCGCGCTTCCGCCAGCCTGGTTCTGTCGGCGCTGGTCGCCGAAGGCGATACCCTGATCGATCGCATCTACCACATTGACCGTGGCTACGAGTGCATCGAGGAAAAACTGCAGATGCTGGGCGCGAAGATCCGTCGCGTACCGGGCTAGCAGTCATCACGGCGCAGGGACGCGCCAGCCGAATCGTATGCGGTCGGGCTCACGGGCCCGGCCGGCAGTAGACGCTTAAGGACCGACGTTCCAATGTTGACCATCGCGCTATCCAAAGGCCGTATTCTCGACGATACCCTGCCACTGCTGGCCGAAGCCGGCATCGTGCCGACCGAGAATCCGGACAAGAGTCGCAAGCTGATCATCCCGACCACCCAGGATGATGTCCGCCTGCTCATCGTGCGTGCCACCGACGTGCCGACCTATGTCGAGCATGGCGCCGCCGACCTCGGAGTGGCCGGCAAGGACGTGCTGATGGAATACGGCGGCCAGGGCCTGTACGAGCCCCTGGACCTGCAGATCGCCCAATGCAAGCTGATGACCGCCGGCGTAACCGGCGCGCCCGAGCCCAAGGGCCGCCTGCGCGTGGCCACCAAGTTCGTCAACGTAGCCAAGCGCTATTACGCCGAACAGGGTCGTCAGGTCGACATCATCAAGCTGTACGGTTCCATGGAGCTGGCCCCGCTGATCAACCTCGCCGACAAGATCATCGACGTGGTCGACACCGGCAACACCCTGCGCGCCAACGGCCTCGAACCCCAGGAACTGATCGCCACGATCAGCTCGCGCCTGGTGGTCAACAAGGCCTCCATGAAAATGCAGCACGCCCGTATCCAGAGCCTGATCGACACCCTGCGCAACGCCGTCGAATCGCGACACCGCGGCTGACCTCTGCGCGCGACCTCCGCTGTCGCGCCCGTCTATCCGCGTCATAGCCAATTTTCTCGGGTGCCCGCGCGGATGGAGTGGTAGCTTTAGGGCGCCTGAACATCCGCTAATAACGAGGCCCTCGCCATGACCGTGTCCACTGCAATTGCCCGTCTCAACGCCGCTGACCAGGATTTCGCCCGACATCTGGATCATCTGCTGAGCTGGGAAAGCGTGTCCGATGACGCGGTCAACCAGCGCGTGCTCGACATCATCAAGGCCGTGCGCGAGCGTGGCGATGCGGCGCTGGTGGAGTTCACCCAACGCTTCGACGGTGTCGATGCCACATCGATCCATGATCTGATCCTGGATCGCGCGCGCCTGGAACTGGCCCTGACCCGCATCACCCCTGTGCAGCGCGAGGCCCTGGAAAAAGCCGCCAACCGTGTGCGCATCTACCACGAACGGCAGAAACAGGACTCCTGGCAGTACACCGAGGCTGATGGCACCGTGCTTGGCCAGAAGGTCACCCCGCTGGACCGCGCCGGCCTGTACGTGCCGGGCGGCAAGGCATCGTACCCGTCGTCGGTGCTGATGAACGCGATTCCGGCCAAGGTGGCTGGTGTGGCCGAGGTGGTAATGGTCGTGCCGACCCCGCGTGGCGAGGTCAACGAGCTGGTGCTGGCCGCGGCCTGCATCGCCGGGGTCGACCGGGTATTCACCGTCGGTGGCGCCCAGGCAGTCGCGGCCCTGGCCTATGGCACCGAAAGCGTGCCGCAGGTGGACAAGATCGTCGGCCCGGGCAACATCTACGTGGCCACCGCCAAGCGTCATGTATTCGGCCAGGTCGGCATCGACATGATCGCCGGTCCGTCGGAGATCCTGGTGGTCTGCGACGGCCAGACCGATCCGGACTGGATCGCCATGGACCTGTTCTCCCAGGCCGAGCACGACGAGGACGCCCAGGCCATCCTGGTCAGCCCGGATGCCGAGTTCCTTGACCGTGTGGCCGCCAGCATCGACAAGCTGCTGCCGACCATGGAGCGTGCCGAGATGATCGAGAAGTCGATCAATGGCCGTGGCGCGCTGATCCAGGTGCGTGACATGCAGCAGGCCATCGAGGTGGCCAACCGTATCGCACCGGAGCACCTGGAGCTGTCGGTGGCCGACCCGCAGGCCTGGTTGCCGCAGATCCGTCACGCCGGCGCGATCTTCATGGGCCGCCACACCAGCGAGGCGCTGGGCGACTACTGCGCCGGTCCCAACCACGTGCTGCCGACTTCCGGCACCGCGCGCTTCTCTTCGCCGTTGGGCGTGTATGACTTCCAGAAGCGTTCGTCGATCATCTTCTGCTCCGAGCAGGGCGCGTCCGAGCTGGGTCACACCGCTTCCGTGCTGGCCCGGGGCGAATCGCTGACCGCTCACGCGCGCAGCGCCGAATACCGCATCCTCAACGAGAAGGGGAACTGAGCATGAGTCGATTCTGGAGTCCCTTCGTCAAGGACCTGGTGCCTTACGTGCCGGGCGAGCAGCCCAAGCTTGCGCGGCTGGTCAAGCTGAACACCAACGAGAACCCCTATGGCCCGTCGCCCAAGGCGCTGGAGGCCATGCGCGGTGAGCTCAACGATAACCTGCGCCTGTATCCGGACCCGAACGGTGACCGGCTCAAGCAGGCGGTGGCCGAGTATTACGCTGTGACGCCGGCGCAGGTGTTCGTTGGCAACGGCTCGGACGAGGTGCTGGCGCACATCTTCCACGGCCTGTTCCAGCATGACTGTGGGCCGCTGCTGTTCCCGGACGTGAGCTACAGCTTCTACCCGGTGTATTGCGGCCTGTACGGTATCGCGTTCGAGCAGGTGGCGCTGGATGAGCAGTTCCAGATCCGGGTTTCGGACTACAGCAAGCCCAATGCCGGGGTCATCTTCCCCAACCCCAATGCGCCGACCGGTTGCCTGTTGCCGCTTGAGGCGGTCGAGCAGCTGCTGCAGGCCAACCGGGATTCGGTGGTGGTGGTCGATGAGGCCTACATCGATTTCGGTGGCGAGACGGCCATCAGCCTGGTCGATCGCTATGACAACCTGCTGGTGACCCAGACCTTGTCCAAGTCGCGTTCGCTGGCGGGGCTCAGGGTTGGCCTGGCGGTGGGGCATCCTGATCTGATCGAGGCGTTGGAGCGGATCAAGAACAGTTTCAACTCCTACCCATTGGATCGCATGGCGATTGTCGGGGCGGCGGCGGCGTTTGATGACCGTGCGTATTTCGATGAGACCTGTCGCAAGGTTATCGATAGCCGAGAGGTGCTGGTTGCCGAATTGGTGGCGCGTGGGTTCGAGGTGTTGCCTTCGGCGGCGAACTTCATCTTTGCCCGGCATCCCGGGGAGGATGCTGCGGGGATCGCGGCGCGGTTGCGTGAGCAGGGGGTGATTGTTCGGCACTTCAAGCAGGAGCGGATTGCGCAGTTCCTGAGGATTACCATTGGGACGCCGGAGATGAACGAGGCTTTGCTTGATGCTTTGAATTGATTTCAGGGGTTTGGCTGGGGGCGGATTGGAAGTGGTTGTTCTGACTTCTGATTTGCCCCTTGTTGTTGTTGTTGTTGTTGTTGTTGTTGTTGTTGGGTGGTTTTGGAAGTTGTATGCGTATTCATTTGTGATGTCGACGCTTATTCACCTTTCCGCCCTTACGGCGGGTTACTTTGGTCTTAACTCGCCGTCCGCGGCCAAAGTAACCAAAGCCGCTGCGCTCCATTCATCCGGCCCTACGCTTCGCTCCGGGTTCCCTCACTCCGGCCTTGCTCCCGGGAGGACCGCGCTGCAGGGCCCATCCTGGGCCCCAGCGCTTGACGGGCATCCATGCCCGTCACCTCCCTCCGCAAGTCCTGCGTTCGGCCTCCTGAAGTCGCGCAAGTTACGGGCGGCGCCTGGGGTGGCGCAGCTGTCGCTAGTTGAAAGTTTAATTAATCTCTCGATCGCATCGCGGGGCAAGCCCGCTCCTACACGACAGTCGCCGTTATATAAATCCCTGTAGGAGCGGGCTTGCCCCGCGAATGGGCCGGAACAGCCAATACATAACTAACTGTAAAACAACTAACTTCGCATTTCTTGCTCTTGCTCTTGCTCTTGCTCTTGCTCTTGCTTCTAAGTGCGCGGTAGCTCAGGCAACACCAATTGCGACTTCAGGAGGCCGAGCGGAGTTCTTGCGGAGGGAGGTGACGGCCATGGATGGCCGTCAAGCGCTGCGCCCCAGGATGGGGCGTTCAGCGCGGTCCTCCCGGGAGCAAGAACGGAGCGAGGGAACCCCGAAGCGAAGCGTAGGGGCCGGATGAATGGAGCGAGGATTTTTTGGTTCCTTTTTGATCCTTCAAAAAGGGACCCGCCGTAAGGGCGGAAAGGTGACTATGCGTCACCATCGCCAATGAATGCGCATAAAAAAATAAAAACAATCATCCCCGAACCCGAACCCGAACCCGAACCCTTGCCCAATCCCCCACCAACCGCTATCGTCCAACCCCAAGAAAATTCATCCGATGACTGGACATACCCACCCCGTGACCCCGCTCATCAAACGCTCCCTGGTAGAACAAGCCGTAGACCAGCTCCGCGACCGCATCGCCAAGGGCACCTGGTCCATAGGCCAACGCCTGCCCACCGAACCGGAGCTGGCCAGCGACCTGGGCATCAGCCGCAACACCGTCCGCGAGGCCATGCGCGTCCTGTCCTTCAGCGGCCTGGTAGAAATCCGCCAGGGCGACGGCAGCTACCTGCGTACCGCCGTCGACCCCTTGCAGGCCGTGCAGGTCATGTCCCGCTGCGCAGTCGAACACGCCCGCGAAACCCGCCATATCCTCGAAGCAGAAGCCATTGGCCTGGCCGCCGTGCGCCGCACCGACGCCGACCTGCAGGCCCTGCGCGAGGCCCTGCAGCACAGCGCGGAGCACTTCCATGGCGACGTCGACGCCTACGTCGAATGCGACCTGGTGTTCCACCAGCGCCTGGTGGACGCCGCCCACAACCCCGCCCTGAGCGAGCTGTACCGCTACTTCTCCAGCGTGGTCCGCGCCGCCCTGCAGCACAACATGACCACCGTCCCCCGTTGCCAGGCCGTGTTCGACCTGCACGGGCAGATCCTCGACGCCCTCGAACAACGTGATCCGGAGCGGGCCAAGCACCTGAGCCGGACCCTCATCGAATCCTGATAACGAGAAGGCCATGGCCGAACAACTGACCCGCAACACCGCTCCCCGCGAGGCGGAGCTCGAAGAACTGCTGATCGATGCCGAAGCCGACGACGAGCAGGTCCAGCAACAGCCCGTGGTGCTGCGCAGGCCCTGGCTGTTGCTGCTGGGCCTGGTGCTGGTGGCGCTGAACCTGCGCCCGGCGCTGTCGAGCATGTCGCCGGTGCTCGGCCAGGTCTCTGAAGGGCTGGGGCTCAGCGCATCGCAAGCCGGCCTGCTGACCACCTTGCCGGTGCTGTGCCTTGGGCTGTTCGCGCCACTGGCGCCGATCCTGGCGCGACGCTTCGGTAGCGAGCGGGTGATCTTCGGCATTCTGCTGACCCTGGCGCTGGGCATCCTGGTGCGCAGCACACTGGGCGCCACTGGCGTGTTCCTCGGCAGCCTGATGGCGGGGGCGAGCATCGGCATCATCGGCGTGCTGCTGCCAGGTATCGTCAAGCGCGACTTCCCCCAGCACGCCGGTACCCTGACCGGCGTCTACACCATGGCGCTGTGCCTGGGCGCCGCGATGGCCGCCGGGGCCACGGTGCCCTTGACCCGGCACTTCGATGACAGCTGGGCGCTGGGGCTGGGTTTCTGGCTGCTGCCTGCCTTGCTGGCGATGCTGGTCTGGCTGCCCCAGTCCCGTCAGGGCCATGGCATGCACAAGGTGGCCTACCGGGTACGTGGCCTGTGGCGCGACCCGCTGGCCTGGCAGGTGACCCTGTACATGGGCCTGCAGTCGTCGCTGGCCTACATCGTGTTCGGCTGGTTGCCTTCGATCCTGATCGGCCGCGGGCTGAGCCCGACCGAGGCGGGGCTGGTGCTGTCCGGTTCGGTGATCGTGCAACTGATCAGTTCCCTGAGCGCGCCCTGGCTGGCCACGCGCGGCAAGGACCAGCGCCTGGCCATCGTGGTGGTGATGCTGGTGACCCTGGGCGGGTTGTTCGGTTGCCTGTATGCGCCGATCGAGGGGCTGTGGGGCTGGGCGATCCTGCTCGGCCTGGGGCAGGGCGGTACCTTCTCCCTGGCACTGACCCTGATCGTGCTGCGCTCCAAGGACGCCCATGTGGCGGCGAACCTGTCGAGCATGGCTCAGGGTGTGGGCTACACGCTGGCCTCCATGGGGCCGTTCGCGGTTGGCCTGGTGCATGATCTGACCGGAGGCTGGAGCGCGGTGGGCTGGATCTTCGCGGTGCTGGGCGTCGGGGCGATCCTGTTCGGTCTCGGCGCCGGGCGGGCGCTGCATGTGCAGGTCAGCAGCGAGCACGTTTAAGGCGCTGACTTGACCCGCGATCGTCATTCACGACGCGAATGGGCATGGTGTTGCTGGCATCCAGGCAGTATCTTGCGGGTTTCGCACCTTGCGCAGGAACAGTCCATGAGTGATGCCAACAGCGCCCTGATCACCCGTTTCTACCAGGCCTTCCAGCGTTTGGACGCCGAGGCCATGGTGGCCTGCTACAGCGAGGACATCGTCTTCAGCGACCCGGTCTTCGGCACCCTGCGCGGGCGTGACGCGGGTGACATGTGGCGGATGCTCACCGCCCGCGCCAAGGACTTCACCCTGACTTTCGACGACGTGCGCAGCGATGGCGCGCACTGGGTGGCGACCTACCTGTTCAGCCAGACCGGGCGGGTGGTGGTCAACGATATCCAGGCGTGCTTCGTGATCCGCGACGGGCTGATCTGCCAGCACGACGATACCTTCGACCTGTGGCGCTGGGCGCGTCAGGCGCTGGGCATGCCGGGCGTGCTGCTGGGCTGGACGCCGATGCTGCAGAACAAGGTGCGCCAGCAGGCGTTCAAGGGGCTTCGCGCATTCCAGCAGGCGCGCTGAGGCGTTAAGCTGGCGGCCTTCTTCCGTTGCACCGAACCGAGCCGTGAGCGAAACAGCGCCTTCCCCCGACTGCAAACCCTGGTACGTCTACCTGGTGCGTGCCGCCAATGGCTCGTTGTACTGCGGTATCAGCGACGATCCGCAGCGGCGTTTCATCAAGCACCAGAAAGGGCAGGGCGCGCGCTATTTCAAGACCAGCCCGGCGCAGGCGCTGGTGTATGTGGAGCAGTGGCCGGACAAGGGCGAGGCCTTGCGCCAGGAGCGGTTGGTGAAGAAGCTGCGCAAGGCGGCGAAGGAGGCGTTGGTGGCGTCCTATGCCGGTGTCGGGGGTAGTGGTCTAGCCGACGGTGGTGTGGGTGTCGGCTGTGGTCATGGTTGTTCGTCCTGAAATGGTCGGTTCCTGTGCGGGCCTCTTCGCGGGTAAACCCGCTCCCACAGGTACAGCGCTGGCTCCAAGGCACAGGTGAACCTGTGGGAGCGGGCTCTCCTACAAAGGGAGCGCGATTCCTGTAGGAGCGGCCTTGTGCCGCGAAAGGGGCGCAACGCGCCCCCGGCGATTTCAGTCCTTGCGTCGCTTCAACTGGTCGATCAGTTGCGTCGGCAAGCCCTTGATCACCAGCGTCCCCGCTTCTTCGTCATACTCCACCTTCGAGCCCAGCAAATGCGCCTCGAAACTGATCGACAACCCCTCGGCACGCCCGGTAAAGCGGCGGAACTGGTTGAGGGTACGTTTGTCGGCCGGGATCTCCGGCGACAGCCCGTAGTCGCTGTTGCGGATATGGTCGTAGAACGCCTCGGGCCGATCCTCGTCGATCAGGCTGGAGAGCTCTTCCAGCGTCACCGGCTCGCCCAGCTTGGTCTGGGTGGTGGCGTAGTCGACCAGGGTCTGGGTCTTCTCCCGGGCGGACTCTTCCGGCAGGTCTTCCTTCTCGACGAAATCGCTGAAGGCCTTGAGCAGGGTGCGGGTCTCGCCCGGGCCGTCGACGCCTTCCTGGCAGCCGATGAAATCACGGAAATAATCCGAAACCTTCTTGCCGTTCTTGCCCTTGATGAACGAGATGTACTGCTTGGAGTTCTGGTTGTTCTTCCACTCGGACAGGTTGACCCGCGCCGCGAGGTGCAGCTGGCCCAGGTCCAGGTGGCGCGACGGGGTGACGTCGAGTTCGGCGTTCACCGCCACGCCTTCGCTGTGGTGCAGCAGGGCGATGGCCAGGTACTCGGTCATGCCCTGCTGGTAATGGGCGAACAGCACGTGGCCGCCGGTGGACAGGTTGGACTCTTCCATCAATTCCGGATCGTCATTAACGGTTAAATAGCCAAAAGTACTTATTAATCAGAATTTTATGAGATTTAACCTTTTCCGGCTTGCGACATCGGTGCGACAGGCGGTTGTGTTAGTGACGTTTATGCCGAATGGCGACTAGTTGCGCACCTGATTGAGAGGTGTATGCGCGATGCTTGGGGAATGGAGCGTCAACTACCCCTCTCCAAGGGCGGCCCAGCGAGTGTTACACCGATAATGGGCGCTCTTGGCTCAAAAATCGGTCCTCCAAAAACCTCGTCGAAGGCGGTTTCCACGTCTTTGAGATAGTTGAGGATAACGTCTAGAAGGCCGCGAAATGTATCGCAATGCCACTCAACGTGAGGAGCAATCAGCGTCAGCACCCTGCTCTTAAAGTCGTCCAAATCTTTAGGCAAGCCGAGTAAGACGTTTGCCCCCAAAACTGGCGACATGGCTCGATGATTGAACATTGACAATGACATCACTGGGACAGCATGCAGCGCGTACAGGAAATCAAACTTTTCCTTCTGTTCCGGGCTCAAGGCATCATAAGCGCGATCTCGAACGCCATTGCACGGCTCTACATACTGTAGGGGTGTATCAGCCGTATCGCCGATGAGTGGGCAGAAATAACGGATCCACCACGCCTCAAAATAACGCTGCTGGAACTCAAGGTAAGTCAGACCGACGATATTGGTATTTTGCGTGTAGCGATGGGCGCCCTGTTGGAGACCATGCTTCGAGATGATGAAGCCGATGTTCGCCCCCGTTTCATGCATTACAGTAGTGAAGGAGTGCACCACGGCCTGGGGAATGGCGCTTCCCCAATTCTTGCATTCCACAATGTACTTGATCTTGTCGACGCTTCGAACGTCCACTGCCAGCACATCCACATTTACGGATCCCCGCGGCGTATCGAGATCCACCTCAACCTCTGCAGCTAAGCCAACATTGCGGAAAATTCGTTGCACGCCACTTTGAAGGTCCCGCCAGTCTTGTGGTAGTGGATCGTCGATCACATTTGCGTCCCCCGTTGTAGTTCGCGGTATAAGAGGCTACTTCTTCAAGAAAGCGACGTCCACCGACTACAGCTCAGACCTTAAGGGCGCAGATGGTCAGCTGACACCGGGAATTGTCCCCTGACGGTGTGCTTAGAAGCGCCCGCTGCGCTGGCTTAGTCAGGCCAATGGTGGTTTCATGGAGTACGAGGTGGAAGACGGCTCGATGTTTGAGGTTGGTTTGACTGGACTTATCCGTAGGGATCAAACCTGATATCCTCACGGGCCTATCGCAAAGGTAAGGCTGGGAATCTGTGATGAGTTTTATCCCGAGCTGTGACAACAGAGATGACGCCATTAACTCTCTTGCTGAGATCTACGCGGTGTCCACCGATGGGATCAAGCGAGTGCTTCTAGCCCCGGAAGTGCTGGAAATCGCAGAGGTGTATTCTGAAATTAAACGACCGCAGTTCCATAGGGTTGTTTGGCACCTGCTAAAAGCCTACCCGCGCGATGACATCACTCACGCGTATTACTACCACTCGACGAGTTATGCGGGATGCGATTCGTGGTTTGCCGAGGGGTTATTAGGTTCCTCCCAAGGCGTGGGGCGCTTCTTGGACAAGATCATGGAGTGGTTACCACCCGAAAAGCGATCTACTGCAAAACAGCGGGCTGAGGGTATCGTGAAGCTTCGCAGCGATTATGAAGGGTCTACAGCTGACAACACTGGTCCTTACGCGTGGAACACCTTCACTGCTGCAAGCACCAATGAAGACGGCATCCGATACCGTGTACCAGAGGCAGTACAAGATCTATGGTCTAGCAGCTTTTGCGGAAGTGGCGGATTTGTCGACCTTCGCGGTATCATCGAAGAGCGACTGAAGCCTGTCGTAGTTAAGTTCAAAGGGAAAACGACGAACATTGAGGACTATTGTGCGTCACTTTGGGCCTACCTGCTTTCGGATGACGGAGAATGTCACCTCACTCACACCTTCAAAGGCACCGGACAAACCATTCCCCGCGAGGACATCGCCGCGGTAATTGACGTGTAACGACTTGAAGACTGAGCGTATACAGAATGACCGTGACCTGTAGAGGTCAGCCAGGTCCAGACTGCCGTAGATCATCAACCTAGGCCTAGCTTAAGATGCGCCGCTCAAAGATTCAGCTTATGCACCTAACACATCGACCAACTCCCGCACGCTAGGAGGCATCTGGCGACGCTCTGGGTGACATATGTAATACATAGGCTCAGTCGGCGCACAGGTCTAGAACTCCTGTAGCCCCCCGGCGTCAGAATCTACGAATTGTATCCTTAGCCAATATGTGGTGGCTCGAATTCAGCATTACACGTTATAGGTATACTCCATACATTACGCTCTCCAAGTAAGCTTCAATAGCGATGTACCCGATAGGATTTTCTAATGCTTCAAGGGGTATTATGCCGTCCAAGTATTTACAGGGACGACCAAGCCATTGATCGGCGAGTTGCCGGTCTCCAAACACTTTAATGGCAAGCTCTAAACCCTTCGCATATTGAAATGCCACTGCGCTCTTTTGAGCACTGAGCCTTACATTTTCTTGCAGAGCCCTCTGGCATCCTTTTTTTGTCCCGCCAAATATTTTTTCTAAGATTCGGGCGGATGTATAAAGCTGGGATGTTGAAATCATGGCTTCAACATCCTTTAGCGCGAAACCCTCCACCACCGCTTTGTAAACAGACAGAGAATTATTCTGTTTTATGATATTAGGAGATAGGTAGTCAGTGGGTTTATAGCTCAGCGCTGTTTCGTTCGCTTTCATTTTTAGGTTATTAATCATATGCCCGCGCCTAGTTTAAATTCGGACAGTCACTACTTGAATAGGTTCTGATTACCGAAGATCTCGCTCTGCTGAATATAATATGGCGAATGGATTTATGCCCGCTTCATAAGTGTCTCTCAGTGAGTAGATACTGCCATTTTCCACCTGATATATAAGGAAATGCGAAAAGTCTTTAGGATCTTCTACGATACCTGCCATCGTCAAAGGCTCCATTAGCCAAGTCGATTGCCTATTTATATGAGGCGGTGTGACCATCTGCACCTGCTCTACCCGCATCCGGTTTGACTGGTTATCAATCCACTGTTTGAGCTCATGAGCGTGGTACAGCATGATCATGCTCGCGTAATCCTCTCCCCCCGACCTTCGCACCACTTGGATGTAGAACCAAGGCAACAGTAGCTCCTGCTCTACGAAGCTCCAGACTTTCTGGGTTGCTCGCGGGTCGGTCAGATCAGGCCTTTCAAAGGTGATCTCAGCGCTAGGGTAAGTCGTGAACATGACAGCCTCTCAAAAATGAACACTATAGATTGTAGCCCTATAGGGCGCGATAGCGCTTCATCGTTCCTTTTGCGGAAGCAGCAAATTGGAACTCAACATTGCGTTTGGCTTAGCGCTCAAACAGGCCCGGACCAGCAAAAATTTCACTCAAGAGGACTTCTCCGCCGTGAGTAGCCGCACCTATCTCAGCACGCTGGAGCGGGGTCTCAAGAGCCCGACGCTCGAAAAAATCGAGCAATTGGCAGGAGCCTTAGACCTGCACCCGCTCACGCTCCTCGTTGCGACCTACGCTATGAGAGAAGAACGTTCAGATGTGGATTGTCTTTTTCAGAAAATTCGGGGGGAGCTAAGCGGCGTGACTGCTGCTAGAGACTAGGCGCATCGTAGGCTTAGCACAGATGAGGAGCTACCACATTTCATGACGGCTTACAGTTGCCATCATGGTGAGAAGCGAACCTTGTGATAGGTTCGAGGGGGCATCTGGTGGCTACTGACGAGAAAGCTCGTCTGAAGATGAAGGAAAGAAACGCCCGCCTTGGAAGGCGGGCTATCAGGTGTCTCCGAGGGGAGGCAGAACGCCAACAAAATCCCAGAGCGAGCAATGGGAGAATACGTACTTCGTTAGAAATTTTCTAGTCAGCATTTTCGCGACCACGCCAAGCGCCGACGTACCCAGCTCAGCTGCCAAAACCCCGGAAGATTGAAGATGTCGGCTCGTTTGCAGATAGTAAAGTCTCATCAACCCGCTGGTATAGACTGATCGGAGCGCGGCAATCCCGGTAACTCCCTCGACACCGAATATAATTTGCAAATCTTGCGCCAAGTTCGGCCCGGTGAATGTACTTTCGCCCGGAGCCCCACCCAGAGGGTGTATTTTAAGGCCCTATAGGTAGGAGTCGAGTCATAGTGGTAAACCATCGATTTGATACAGTCATTACAAGTGACTGATGCAAACAGACCGCAGGTGGTGAGAGCCCCGTCGCCGTCTAGGAAGCGCTTGATGGCACTGTACAGAGGATAGGGTTATGGCAATATGACTCTACACATCGTGGTGAAGGCTTTCATGCAGGCCCACACAAGGGATTTGAAATGACATCGTTGGCCGCCCATCTCGCTTGGCTTGAGCCCAATGGCACGTATACCTCGTCGTGTGGGCGCTTAATTCCAGTGTATCGACTCAATCATAACGCATTTGACACTTCTATAATGTCAGATTGGGCGAGACATTTCAGAAATCACTACTGTAGCGATCAAGAACTACGCTATCTAAAGAACCCGACGAAGACGAACTCAGAATATTTGCTCACGGAAAGGTTTCCTAGCGAGTCGATTAAGCCCGGCCCGAGCATCAGGGTTGGAGATTTTGCAGAGATTTTGATTGCAGATTACTTGCAATACATCAGAAATTACGTAGTACCTCGCACGCGCTATGATCGAAAAATAATTGGTAATGAATCCAGCAAAGGGTGTGATGTAATCGCTTTCAAAAAAATGCCAAATTTGATCAGTGACAAAGATGAATTATTGATATTTGAAGTAAAAGCGAAAGCCAGCGAAAACACAAAGGTGAATGTTCTCCAAGATGCCATTGATGACTCCATCAAAGATGAAATTCGGATCGCCGAGTCATTGAATGCAATGCGCCAAAGATTGTTTGACCGAAAAGATTTCGATGGAGTCGACCTAATAGAGCGTTTCCAGCGCGAGCCGGACTACCCTTGCAAGAGAAAATATGGGGCCGCAGCAGTGTATACCTCGTCGTCACTACACGAGAGCGTAGTGACTACCTCAAACACAACTAGCCATCCAAACGCTGACAACCTTGAATTACTCATTGTAAGTGGATCCCAACTGATGACTCTGGTTCACGAGCTTTATCGGAGAGCCGCTGATGAAGCTTGAGGATAGAGGCCGTGAAATTCTAGATATCACCCGCACTAAAGCGAAACAGTATGAATTTGGAATCGAAGAAGAATATCATATTCAGTTGTCGCAAGACCCGAAGCGGTTGCTGGTGTTCACTATTGGCGTGCTCGGCGAATTGGCGGCACTTGAATCCCGACCTTCAGATGACCGCGAAGAAAAAAAGAAAGTTCTGAAACAACAATTGGTGTTGGCTGGTCAATTTTTTGAGTCTCTTAGCTTGTCTCGCTTGACATCCGAAATTGACGAATATTTGAAAATTCTAAGTTCTGCATCTTATTATCTTGCCGACATGCCGGGAAGTTCATTGGTTTTGGCGAGAGCTGTTTCAAATAATCCCGTACAGCTGACTGAAAGCAGGCTCGAAACTCTGTTGGTGTGGCTGCTAAAGTCGAAGCTAAATGAAAACTTTACTTTATCAGTGACAGGGAGTTATAACGACCAAATTCGGAAGACGGCATTGGCTTATCGTGCCTTCCTTAATATGGAAGCGGACCTGTCAGATGTAGAGGACGAGTTGCTTGAATTCCGAAATACCGTCTATGCGAGCGGATCAGACCGTGAGGTACTGCTAGCAGACACTATCAATGCGCTAATCAAGAGAAAAATCAGTAACTCCTCGCTAGTCTGCCTACCCAAATATACCGGTTTGGAGGCGCATCGTTGGCATCAGACGCTTGCAAACGATAGATTTATAAAAGAATTTTGGCCTGCCCAGCGCCTAGTGGGGAGTCTGGGTGTCCTCATGGGCAAGTCAGCAGTTATGCAAATGCCCACTAGCGCGGGTAAGACTAAGTCCACCGAGCTTATTATTAGGAGCGGATTTCTCTCAGGCCGCTCGAAACTAGCTGTGATTGTTGCCCCATTTCGTGCACTTTGCCGAGAAATAACCCAGGCCTTCACGCAATCATTCGAACATGAGTCCGTAAATATCAATGAACTGAGAGACGTTACAGACGTGGATGAAAGCGAACAAGAGTTTCTGAGATTCTTGTTAGGTGAAAGCTTTAAGGAAAGGTATAAGCATACTGTCATTATTTCAACCCCGGAGAAATTGGTTTATTTGCTTAGGCATGAACCCTCGCTGGCTAAACAAATCGACTTGTTGATATTTGACGAGGGTCACCAGTTTGATAGTGGCAAAAGAGGAGTAACGTACGAACTGTTGGTTGCATCACTGAAAAAAACAATACCTGACCAGGCACAAAAGGTATTAATTTCAGCCGTTATGTCTAACGCCGAAACGATAGGCGACTGGCTGAACGGAGAGTCCAGTCTTAGCATTCAGGGTAGTAATTGGTTGCCATCTATCAAAAGTGTAGCTTTTCTTAGCTGGTTCCACGACATGGGCCAGCTGAGCTACCTGGGGCGAGAGAATAAACACGACAGCGGTTTGTATGTCCCCAAGATCATACAGCAGTCAAGTCTTGAACTGCGTGGGAGAGAAATGAAACCTCGGGTCTTCCCGATCAAAACCGAAGTACAGTCAATTTCCTGCTACCTGGGACTTCGACTGTGCCAGCAAGGGCCAACAGCGATATTTTGTGGGGATAAGAGAACAGTTATTAGTCAGTGTGCAACCATTGTAGACGTTTACAAAAGAGGCTTATCACTTCCCCCGCCAAGCTTAGTATCTGACACCAAAGAGCTTCAGAAGATTGCTTTTTTATCAAAACTACATTTTTCCGATCAGCACATTTTTTCTGAAGCTATTCCTCTAGGGGTTCTTCCTCATAGTTCCGTCATTCCCAGCGGTCTTAGAATATCGGTCGAATGGGCTATGGACAAGGGGGCTGGGCACTTGGTGATATGTACTTCGACGCTTGCCCAGGGTGTTAACTTACCTATTAAATATTTGTTAATCTCGAACCTCATGCAGGGAGGAAAAAGAATCTCAACCAGGGAGTTTCAAAATTTAATTGGCAGAGCTGGGCGAGCTGGGTATCACACCGAAGGCGGAATCATTTTCACCGACCCGAAGATTTACGACAACCGCCATCATTGGAGAGGTCGTGAGAAATGGGCAAGGACACTAAACCTGTTAAATTTTAGCAATGCCGAGGAGTGTCTAAGCAGTTTGATGGAGATTGTTCAGCCAATCCCCCTTACAAAAAGCGAGAATGACATTCTCGATTTTATTTCGGATCCGACTAGCGAAAGGGCACTATGGCATAATTGGTGTAAAGAAAGCGAAATTCCCGAGAAAAGCATCAATGAGCTGATGCAAGATCTTGATAAAAAGGAGCAGATCCTTTACTCCATTGAAAGCTATTTCATGTCTACCCTGAAGGACGATATTTCTCTAATCTCTACAGAATATTTTTTAGACCTAGCTTACGAAACTCTTGCCTACCACCTTGCGGACGAGGAGGAAAGAGTTAAGTTGGTGACGGTGTTTACCGCCATTCACTCGAAATTAAGCTTGATACCTGTAGAAAAATTTTCCTATTACGGGAGGAGTCTGCTTGGACTTAACCAGCTTGTTTATATTGAAGGGTGGATAACGTCCCAACTGTTCGAGTTAGAGCTTTGCACCTCAACTAAAGACTTGCTTGAAGTGTGCTGGCCAATAATAACTATGTTCGCTAGCAAAAAAATCATATCCAATATGACCCCGCAAAAAGATGCGGCAGATATTGCTGAGCGATGGCGTGATGAAAAAAGTTATGCAGAAATTTTCACATATGCCAAAGCAAACAACTTTTCCGTTAAGGCGCAAAGTGTATATTATACTATCACCCAAGAGCACATCGTTGATTTTTGCTCCGCCCTCTCTTACGACGGAATGTTAATCATCGGAGCCATCGGCGACATAGTTGAAGGTAAAGCCATAAATGAATCATTGCTGATTCATATTAGAGCTCTACAAAATCAGCTAAAGCTGGGTTTGTCAGATGAATTCAATATCTGGATCTACGGTCAGGGGTTCACAGATAGAGAGGTGTGTAAGTTTATTAATTCGAATTTTGATTCAGTTAGAGTGAATAAAAGTATAGTCGATCACAAAATATTGAAAAATAATAAATCGCTTCTCAAAGATGCTATTTCTAAACTACCCACTGTTTTTTCATTACCGAAATTTGACTGAGAGCCTGTGTTTTCAGCAGGCTGATGGATTTTAGCCTGTAACTTATTCTCTGGCACGCCGGCTCCGGGGTGTGATCAATGTCACCCCGGAATTTGCCGAAGTAGGGTTTTTAAGAGCAGCGGATGCGTTTCATGGGAGTTAATCACAAATCCGCCAGAGAGTATCACAAGCTCTGCATAAGTGTTCGGTAGTCGTCGAGATCAAGCGGCTTTGCATACAAGTAACTTGACTTCACATAAACGGCTCTTCCAACCGAATGCTCTACTGTTCTGGAGTCTAATGTGGCGCGAGTAAAGGCCACTTGTCCAGGGTTGCAAAGTGCTTTGATAAAATCGGAAACCGATGGCGTATCTGTTTCCCACTGATCATACAAGATGTGTTTCTCCTCTTTAGGACGGTCGGCATATTCCACGCCAAAGAAGCGGTCAGAGAAAAATCTTGTTATGACAGATATATCCGTGAAATATACACCTGAAATCTGTTCGGAAATTGCATGTGGTAGTCCTGCTACAACGCATGGGATAATCTCGTTATATGAAATTTCTCGTCCAAAAGCTTCTCGCATCATCTCTGGATGAAGAGTTATTCCATTTACAAGTCGGGTAACCTGATCGACATCTTCTCGACACTGTTTCAGATAGTTGTAGATGGCGACAGGTCTGCCCTCGCAGAGCCATCGGTTTTTGCATTCTAGGACAAATAATTTTCCTTCCCATAGCACTAGCACATCATATTGGTATTTTCCCTCCGGTTCGGGGTACTTCCTCTCGTAGGTAGCGGCTTCAATCCCTTGAGAAATAAATATCTCTTTTACCTCGGCTTCAAGCCCATCACCTTTAGGCTTAAACTCACCTTTCCTGCCCAGAATGTTTGATGCAACGGCTCTACTTATAACACTGCCTCTAACGATGTCCGAAATCACTGCAAATCCGCCGGAGGTTCTTATCAGAGGTGCATCGAACAAGTCTCTCGCCTTGCGATGGAATGTTATGTTATTGATGAAAATCGAGGATTTTTCTTTTGAAAGCCCGCAGGATTGTACATGCGCTTCTATGTCTTCTTGGGTAAAAGTCAAAAGTTCAGAAACCATAGGCTTGCTTCTAGAATCAGCCGACATTAAAGATGCGCAGTACTCTCTCACAGCACAAAAGCCATCGATCCAGTCAGCAATGGTCAAGCCCACATAGAGAGCCTCGTCTTCTAGAACATCGTAATTAAGTAACGTCGACAGCGACGATGCAGCTTGGTAGTGATCTTTGACCCTCGTGGATCCGCTTATCGTAGATACCGCATCCAGCAATTTATTCAGTTTCAAATCTTTTTTGAAAGAGAAAAAGTTCGATGATTCTCGCGATGTGTTTCTTTGGCTAGCGATGAAATCAAAAATTTGAGCGCTGGTAGGCCCTCCGAACTCTAATCCAAATTTAAAACCTTCAGGGGGGCTTTCATACTCTTTTGGTTCTCTACGAGTGTGGGCTCTACCGAGGTAACGCACTTGTTCCTGGAGGGTGTCTACAAGTGCCCAAACATTCGCGTTGTACAGTACTGAGCCGGCTTTAAATACCTCGGTGTCGCTTACTGCTAAACGATCCGGTATGATTGCAATTCCCTTAGGGCAGAACCAGTTATTGCGATAGGCCTCCATCAGGATGGCAGAACCTAAAGCGTCTACTTGTTGTGTGTGGTAGGCCGAGGGGTCTACGGTAACCCCCGATTCTCCAGTTACCGTTAGGCTATTTATAAGAACAGGTTTGTCGGTTGTGAACTCTTCAGCAATTTTCTCGTACAGATGATTCTGATCTTCAACGAACCAGGTCATCGTAGCCCACATCCTTTTGGCTGGACTCAGGTCCTTTAACGCATCGAGTTCTCCTTCGAAACTTAGTACTTCGCTGAAGCAGGTGTCGGCTATTTCAAAGAAGCCTAACCTATGTTTGAATATCCTCAATAATGTTTTGTCGACACTCGGCGAAATATACAGAATCAGTTCGGCAATCAGATCTTGACATCTTTTTGCTCTCTCAGGGTTCGTGCGTTTATTAATCAGGCTCTCCGCACGCATTACTATTTCAAGCAGCCCAAGCGGATTTTTCTTCCACGCTAATTTATCAAGCTCTTTTTTTAGTAGTTTCCATGATAGTTTTGATAGAGCATTATTTATACCGGATTCAGGTATTTCGAACCCATCTCTATAAGCTAGCAAAGCCACTCTCCCCGTGAATGCCAATGTGATTTTCGAGATCGCACGTCTGTGTAATCAGCGTGCGCGTCCAATGCTCTGATGTCACAATAGCACTACTCGGGGGAACTTGGCCGCTTTGCGGTGTGCCTTCGGAAACTCCACACAAAATTTCAAGTATGCGAAAATCTCCTCATCACCTGAGTCGAGCCGGCCATGCCAGATGTGCGGAACAAGACATGACGGACATGCCCCGCGTCTGGTTGGTAGCCCTGTCAAGGGGGCGCCTCTGCTTGAAGTCATGGTGTATGGTGTCATGTTGCCATCAGTCATGGCCTAGATGAAGCGGTAGCCGGGCCCCTTACACAAGGATAGGTTTGGTCATTGCGTACATTAACGCCCAGTAATCAGCAAGCTGCAATCAGAGATGTCGACGAGGTGGTGCTTAGACAGCAGGGCACAAGTGTCTGGATGAAGGGCCCGCAGGGGCGATTCATGGCCTTGGGCTCAGTGACTGTGACCGGTACGGAGGCGACAAGCTTTATGCATGCCTTGCTTAGCCAATGGATACCGCGCTAAAAGCAATGCCCTCGTCGGCCTACGCCGTGCAGATTTTTTTATAAATCCCCTTAAGGAAGCGCTCTGATGTCTATCCGTCATTGCATTGTTCATCTGATCGACAAAAAGCCCGACGGCACGCCTGCAGTTCTCCACGCCCGCGATTCTGAGCTTGCCGAGTCGGCCGCCATCGAAAACCTGCTGGCTGACCTCAACGACAGCTATAACGCCAAACAAGGCAAGGCCTGGGGGTTCTTCCATGCCGAGTCCGGCGCGTATCCGTTCAGCGGCTGGTTGAAGGAGTATTTCGACGGTAACCAGGATTTCACTAGCTTTAGTCGCGTGGCCATTAAGCATTTGCAGGCGCTCATGGAGGCATCCAACCTCTCAACCGGCGGCCATGTGCTATTCGCACACTACCAGCAAGGCATGACCGAATATCTCGCCATAGCCCTGCTGCACCATAGCGAAGGCGTAGCGGTGAACGCCGAACTGGACGTGACTCCATCGCGCCATCTGGACCTCGGCCAGTTGCACCTGGCGGCGCGGATTAACCTGTCGGAGTGGAAGAACAACCAGAACTCCAAGCAGTACATCTCATTCATCAAGGGCAAGAACGGCAAGAAGGTCTCAGAGTACTTCCGCGACTTCATCGGCTGTCAGGAAGGCGTCGACGGCCCGGGCGAAACCCGCACTTTGCTCAAGGCTTTCAGCGATTACGTCGAAAAAGAGGACCTGCCGGAGGAATCCGCCCGCGAGAAAACCCAGACTCTGGTCGACTACGCCACTACGCAGACCAAGTTAGGCGAGCCGGTGACCCTGGAAGAGCTTTCCAGCCTGATCGACGAGGACCGCCCCCAGGCGTTTTACGACCACATCCGCAACAGTGACTATGGTCTGTCGCCAGAGATCCCGGCCGACAAACGCACCCTAAACCAGTTCCGGCGCTTCACCGGGCGCGCCGAAGGGATGTCGATCAGCTTCGAGGCGCATTTATTGGGCGACAAGATCGAGTACGACGAAGCCGCCGGTACCTTGATCATTAAGGGCTTACCTACTCAACTCGTCGATCAGCTAAAGCGCCGCTGAACATAGCTTTACAACTTTAGGCATCGAAGCGCATCAGATCCGTCACCTTGCGGTCGTTTACCCTAGCTTTGAGCAGACGGTTTTCCTCTAATAGCATTTCATTCAGGGATGCGAGACTGGCGATTTTGGCCCGGAATTCCTCTATTTCATGCCGGTAGGCTGCGGATTTCTCGCGCTCAGCAATCAAATCGTGATGTTTCCCATCACGCATAGTGCGACTGCTGCGCCCCTGAGCTTCGCGGATAGACTCAGCAATTTTTGGATAGTAGTTGTGGATGAGCGCTGTTGATACGCCAGCCTCGCGGGCGACGGCGGCGATGGTAATATTGGTTTCCCCGGAATGGGAGCGCCCTCTCTGGATACGATAAAGGGCGAGCCGCAGATCTTTTTCGCGATCCTCAGCCGGTTTGTAGTGGGTTGCCTTCTTCGTGGGCTTCATGCGAGCGAGGTCTCCAGAGGCATCCCTAACTGAGTTAGTACGTTGTGGCACCGAGTCAGGTCGCGTTCAACCCGTTGGCGGCCACCGTCGCCAATGTCTGGGCACTGAAGCAGACCTTTCAACTCCTCGTAGAGCCGCTGGTAGATCGCTGTGTGTCTACTCCCGATCACAGCATTATTGCAGTTGCCGCATCGAGTGCGATCAAGGGTATTGCCTATGCAACCGTCATTGTCCGCCGTGCACCAAGCATGTCCATTACTACGAATTGCAGTGCTTTCGGCAATGGACTTCAGCATTGAGGCATGATCCTTGAATATCAGTAAGTTCTGCGGCTCTCGCTTCCACTGCTTGAGGGCACTACCGTAGCCCCCGGCCAGAGGTGCCTCACCGAACCAATCACCGACGACGCCGAGCTTGATATCATCCAGCTCGGTCTGAATATCGGTATACAGCTCAAGATCCAAATGCTGCCCCCAACTGTCGTCCATGCTGTAGCCTAAGGTCATGTCCATCGTCCAATGTGCGTAATGTTCCTTGAGATAGCGCAAGTCACCGAAGCGGCTATGCGCGGCATAATTGGCGAACTTGCGGCGGAACTGGTGGCTGGTGAGGTTCCAGCTCAGCCCACGCTCCTTCGCGAATGCCTTTAGGCAAAGGTTCCAAGTAGCGTTGCAAACTGTGCGTACTTGATCGCCTCCAGGAGCTACACCGAGGAAGAGCGCATGACGGTGCTTGTTTACTTCGACAATCTGCGGATCATGCGGATTGGATCGGCGTCGCTTCAGGAGTTCGGCGGTGATCATGGCCTGATATGGCAGGGCCCATCGCTCCATCACACGCAGCGCGCGTACGGTCGCCTCAGGTATCATCCATTGATGGATGCCCGCATCGGTCTTGTCCGAACGTGAGCGCATCCAATGATAGACAGTGCCCTGATTGTCCTGGGTACGGGAGTGCGCCCCCGACTGTATGTTCGCCAGCTCGTGGTTGCGGCAACCTGAGGTGCTGGCCATGACGATATAACATGATGTACGCAGATCAATGAGTGCTTTGTTGAGTGTTTTCAGTCCACCCTTCCAGGCCAGGGCCTCCAGATGCCGGTTCTTTGCAACATTGACTGTTGTGTATGATCGCCCCTTTCGCTGCGCCGAGAGGTCATCAAGAGCATCGCGAAGGTCAAGTAATTGGTGACCTCGCTCAACCTGCTGGTAGGCCCGCTCGAATAAGATGCAGAACACATCATCGGGAATCAGGGGCGTTTTGCTTTCTTGGGCACCAAGGCCAGCGAGCCCCGCCAGCGCCTTTGCGGAAGTCTCGGGCCATGGATGCGTCGGTATTCGGTCGTCGGTGTACTGACTGAGTTCATAGAGCGCTTCGACGGCCTTGAGGCGGCTCTCTAGTCCCCTTTGCGACAGTGGCTTACCACGGTATCGGCTGATTTGCCTGTACGCCTTACAAGCATTTACATAGGCTGTGCAGATCATCGGTGTCACCGCGCCAATATGATTGACTTTAAGCGCCTCAAGATGACGTAAAAATGGCACCGTATCATGGAAAAGAGCGTTCACTGAGCTGCCTTTAGGCCGCGTACCCCCTCGTCGCCCACGTCTTAGGTAGCGATACAGCATCGCTTTCATAGCCGCTCGGAATGCCATTGGTACGAGGTCGAAATCCAATCGTTTCTGGCTGGCTGGCACGTTGCTGGTGAAACCCTCGAGCTGCCAGATATCGTCGCCATATCGGCTGAGGATAATCCACTGCTTGTCGACTTGGGTCGCGCTAATGATCAAGGTGTCGCGTTCGTGGAGTCCACGCACATCGCTAGGTTGGGCTGCAAGTGCGTCCCAAGCTATTACTCCCGGTAGATTGGCATTCATGCAAATACCTCCAGGCTTTGAATCAGATCAACCGACCAGAACGGATGTGGCTGGGTGCGGGCACGCTCACGTGCGGCCTCTATCGCTGCCGCCTTGAAAATACCGCGTCGCAGCCCTTCGTCAATTATGTAGTGATCGATTAAGCGGGGGATATGTGCGTATTCCCTTGCCCAAAACCGTTTACTCATGCGCGAGCGTTCGGCCAACACGCGAAAGTAGAAACTGAACAGTTTGTACAAATCTTCAGCGGTCACCGCGTAGTGCTTGCATCGCAGGCAATTGATGAAGTTCATACAAGTTGCACCCTCTCGCTTAGGAGCGTACTGCCCGTTCTCCGGGTCCGAACAGCGTCCCATGGGCGTGTCTCGATAGGTTGCGCCGATGGTTCGATTCAATAGCTCCTGCACCAACACCTCACCCATGAACTGCCAGTTACGACGAGCCTCTTCGCTGGGCGCTAAATAGTGTTGGTCGGTGACCTGAGGGGTGTTTCCGAGTGCTGCGGCTGTGGTTGCGATATCTCCTCCGGTCAGCTCGAAGATACCGTTGGCGAACGTCTCGCGCAGTCGTGAGATATTAATGCGTAGAGGCTGTCCATCGCTGTCGGTCAGGCTATGTTTAGCCACAAGTCGGGTTGCCGCGACTGCCACCGCTGATGAATCCAAAGCGGTGACGTTGCCGACATTTTTTGAAGCGCGAGTACGATACAGCCATACCCGGCCCTTAAGATGGTCCGGAGCTTCAGCATCTAAAGGTTCGGTCAGGACCATCACGCGACGAATAAGACGTTCCACGCTGGTTCTTACGCTCGGCGTGGATTCAAGAACGCGTTCAACGTCCGATTCCGCGCGGAGGGCAACCTTGCTGGTGTTATATCCTCGCCGCTTCCACAGGACCAGGAACACCTTGTCATCTTTCGGGTGCGGGCGTAGGCAGTCACGGCGCATTTCCAAGAGTGGTGTGTTATTACGCCCGGTGTGGAGCGCCACAACCAATAGCGCGAAGGCTAGCACCTCGCCGGTTACAGACACGCCGTCGGTCCATATCGGTTTGATGGCTTGCCGCAATGCCATAGCGAAGGCTTGGCGTTCTCTGTTGGATAATGCGGTCGCGCTCTTGTACTTGTGATTACTATTCGGGAAGGGCGTGCTCGGAAACGTGGCCATGTCACCTGAGGCGATTAGAGGAATCAGACCACGCCGCCCCAACGCAGTTAGTACCGGCTTAGTTTGGGTGTAAAGAGCCTTTTGAGACGTTGTTGCCACGCCCAGCTCTGCCAGATGGCCGAGATAACCGTCGATTAGGTCCCGGTTTATATCGGTCAAAAGTAAGTCACGGCCAAATGCGGTTGCCCGCAGCGAGCAGTAGTCGAGGAAGTTGCGAAGTCCATTTACGCAGTAGCCCGCCACGGTGGTGACTGTGATGGCACCATCTTGGCCGGCTAGGAAGCGTTCGATTTGGCGCTGACAGGCGTAGGTGATGGCATCAATGCCTACGCCGTACCAGCGAGCAAAGTTGAAGCAACGGCTCCTGGACGTATTCAGGCCGAACTCAACGATAGCGTTACTTGCAGCGGTAGCTTGGGGCAGGATGACTACATTGCCGACCGCGTCGTGGCGGTGTTCTACTTGGGGAACGCTGAGGTCGGTCCTGACAAACACCTTGCGCCTACTCATCAGGTGGCCCCTGCTAATATGTTTAACTCATCGTCATAGGCCAGTATGGCTTCGTCGGCCATTTCGTTGATCAGATGCAGATACATCATAGTCGTCTGAATCGAGCTGTGACCAAGTTGTCGCTGGAGGAATACAAGAGGATCCAGTCCGTTCGAGGGGTTGCGCTGAAGGCTGACCAGCGTATGCGTAGCGTAGGTGTGCCGGAGGATATGCGTATGGACCCTAATCCCAGCCCGCTTACCGGTTTCGCTGATTATCCGATTAAGACTCTTGCCGTACTCTGCATATGGGGCCCCGAATTGATTGAGAAATAGCGCTTTTTGCGGGGTCTTGCTCAGTGAAACGCGCTCGCCACGAACCTTCGTCGCGTAGTGATAGAGTTCGATGATGAAGGTGCGGCTAAGGTAAATATTTCGCGGCTTGCTGCCCTTCGTCACCATGCCGCTTCCGTCAAAGGGATCGAGACAAATGCGCAGGTTACGCTCGTTTCGTTGCGCTTTGTCTGGATCGAAAACATAGGCAAGTGGGAACGCTGCGATCTCTTCCCGGCGCAGGCCCGTATGCAAAGCGAGGCGCATCATCATTCGGTGATGAGGGTTTTCCGCTGCGGCCAGGAGCAACTTGATCTCTGGCATGCTCAAAAATTTGGGCAAGGCAGTCTGCCTGCGCGGCATCACGTCGTTTGCCATAGCCATGCCGCCGCTGCCGTCGACATGATGAAGGAAGGTCTTCTTGCTCCGTACGGCGCGTTCCTCGAGAGCAAAGGGGAGAGCTGTTACCCACCCCTCCTTCAGTGCATATTCGTAGAACTTGCAGATGTAAGTCAGGCGTTGGCGAGTGGTGTTCGGTGTCAGCTTACATGTCGTCAAGCAATAGTCCCGATATGCTGCCACTAGGCTTTTAGCCTCGCCACGCTCTACGTCCAGCCAGCCAAGATTATGGGCTTCAAGAAAGCTGAAGAAGTCGTACAGTGCACGTCCGGTACTGGGCCAGGAACGCCTGGAACCAATCGCCCCACGAAGTAAGTAATGACGGAAGAACTGATTAGCAGGGGCGCAGCTCTCCATTGAGTTCCAAAGCAGGATAGGAAACCCTTGATAGGGTTGTCCGGCGATCACCAACTCTTCAGTAGCCCACACAAGCTCCATCTATGGCCCCCAACATTGGCGCCTATCGTGGTCTCAGGCAGAGCTGGGGGCCTTGTGTACCCTTGAAGCGCCTGAGCTTCTAAATGTTTGTAAGGCATAGCACAAACATTTAACGTTCTCTAGGTGCCAGATCATCAGCTTCTGCAGGTGCTCGACCGCGATGCGGCTGAAGGCGGCGAAGTCCTTTTCCTCATCCAGATACTGCTTGAGCCAGCCACTGAACGGGTAGGCGCCGGACTCGCCGTGGAAAAAGCCCCAGGCTTTGCCTTGCTTGGCGTTGTAGCTGTCGTTGAGGTCGGCCAGCAGGTTCTCGATGGCGTCGGAGGCTACCAGTTCGCTGTCGCGCGCATGGAGCACGGCGGGGCTGCCATCGGGCTTCTTGTCGATCAGGTGAACGATGCAATGACGGATTGGCATGGAATTCTCGGTGGTCTGAGCGGTGAAAAGCCGCGCTGCAAAAGTCGCTCAGTTTACCTCAGGGTAGGGGTGATGCAGTGGCCAGATATTGGCACAAATGCCGGTTGTTCGTTTTTTGCTCATTTTTTTGCGATTTTTCCGAAAACCCCCGAAAAACCTGCACAAAATCAATGTCGACAGCGGATATTTCTCGATTCCTGTGGTAGCTTTGCGCGGTCTTGCGCCCCTTGGGTGGCGCATTGCTGGCAGATCGCTTGCGCGGTGTCGAACCAAACGCCGATTTGCGTATCTACATACGCGATCGACGCGGCCTCTGGATTGTCCCGGGCTGGCCCGACCACCGACCAAGCATGCTGCACAACCTCTGATTTGATAGGGAAGGAACACCACCATGGCACTGACCAAAGACCAACTGATTGCCGACATCGCTGAAGCTATCGACGCGCCGAAAACCACCGCGCGTAATGCACTGGAGCAACTGGGCCAGATCGTTGCCGACCAACTGGAAAACGGCGCCGAAATCACCCTGCCAGGCATCGGCAAGCTGAAAGTCTCCGAGCGTCCTGCCCGTACCGGCCGCAACCCTTCGACTGGCGCCGCCATCGAAATCGCTGCCAAGAAAGTCGTCAAGTTCGTTCCAGCCAAAGTGCTGACCGACTCGATCAACAAGTAATTGTTGATGCGTTGACGAAACCGCGCCCGGCTTGCCCGGGCGCGGTTTTTTCATGCCTGTGATTTGCGCGCGGCAGGCCATTGCTGGCGTGCGCTGTCGTCCTGGAAACTCCAGGCGACCATGCGGCTCTGCTTCTGTCCCTGGCCCATCTCGACGATGCGCAGGGCCTTCACCCCGGCCTTCTTCAAGGCCGCCTCGATACCCGGCAGGTTGCTGGCCTTGGACACCAGGCTGGTGAACCACAGCACCTGGGTCGCGTATTGCACGCTTTCGCCGACCAGTTGGCTGACGAAGCGGATCTCGCCGCCTTCGCACCACAGTTCGTTGTTCTGCCCGCCGAAGTTCAGTACCGGCAATTTGCGCTTGGGGTCCTGTTTGCCGAGGTTCTTCCACTTGCGCTGGCTGCCGCGGGTGGCTTCCTCGCGGGAGGCATGGAACGGCGGGTTGCACAGGGTGACGTCGAAGCGTTCGTCGGTCTGCAGCAGGCCACTGAGGATATGCCTGGGCTGAGCTTGCTGGCGCAGGCTGATGGCCTTGTCGAGCTTGTTGGCCTGGACGATGGCCTTGGCCGAGGCCAGGGCCACACCGTCGATGTCGGAGCCGGTGAAGCGCCAGCGGTAGTCGCTGTGGCCAAGCAAGGGGTAGATGCAGTTGGCGCCGACGCCGATATCCAGGGCGCGTACCTGGGCGCCGCGGGGGATCTCGCCGGCATTGTCCTCGGCCAGCAGGTCGGCCAGCACGTGGATGTAGTCGGCCCGGCCGGGGATCGGCGGGCACAGGTAGTCGGCCGGAATATCCCAGTGTTGGATGCCGTACTGGGCCTTGAGCAGGGCGCGGTTGAACACCCGCACGGCCTCGGGGTTGGCAAAGTCGATGCTGGGCTTGCCGTAGGGGTTGGTGATGGTGAAGCGGGCCAGGTCCGGGTGCGCCTTGATCAGGGCGGGGAAGTCGTAGCGGCCCTGGTGGCGGTTGCGTGGGTGCAGGGTGGGTTTTTCGGTCATTGTCGGATCCGGTGTTGCCTTGCTGGTCCAGGGGCCGCTTTGCGGCCCTTTCGCGGCACAAGGCCGCTCCTACAGGAAAGCGCAGGCCTGTGAGCCATGCAATTCCCTGTAGGAGCGGCCTTGTGCCGCGAACGAGGGCGAAGCCCTCGCCGGTCAGTCAGCGATGTAGATGATTACAGCGCAGCAATCCGCGCATGCTGCTCGGTGAAGTTGGCCAGGGCCTGCTCCGACTCGGCCAGCTTGGCGCGTTCCTTCTCGATCACCGCAGGCGGTGCCTTGTCGACGAAGGCGGCGTTGGACAGCTTGCCACCGACGCGCTGGACTTCACCCTGCAAACGCTGGATCTCTTTGCTTAGGCGCGCAAGTTCGGCGTCCTTGTCGATCAGGCCGGCCATCGGCACCAGCACCTGCAGATCACCCACCAGCGCGGTGGCCGACAGCGGCGCTTCGTCCTGCTCGCCCAGCACGGTGAACGACTCGACCTTGGCCAGTTTCTTCAGCAGGGCTTCGTTTTCCTGCAGGCGACGCTGGTCGTCGGCGTTGGCGTTCTTCAGGAACAGCGGCAGCGGCTTGCCCGGGCCGATGTTCATCTCGGCGCGGATGTTGCGCAGGCCCACCATCAGCTCCTTGAGCCACTCGATGTCGCCTTCGGCGGCGGCGTCGATGCGGCTTTCGTTCGCTTCAGGCCACGGCTGCAGCATGATGGTCTTGCCTTCGATGCCGGCCAGCGGCGCGATGCGCTGCCAGATCTCTTCGGTGATGAACGGCATGAACGGGTGCGCCAGGCGCAGGGCGACTTCCAGCACGCGCACCAGGGTGCGACGGGTGCCGCGGGCGCGCTCGACCGGGGCGTTCTCGTCCCACAGCACCGGCTTGGACAGCTCCAGGTACCAGTCGCAGTACTGGTTCCAGATGAACTCGTACAGGGCCTGGCTGGCCAAGTCGAAGCGGAACTGCTCGAGCTGACGGGTCACTTCGGCTTCAGTGCGCTGCAGCTGCGAGATGATCCAGCGGTCGGCCAGCGACAGCTCGTAGGCCTCGCCGTTCTGGCCGCAATCCTCGCCCTTGTCCAGCACGTAGCGGGCGGCGTTCCAGATCTTGTTGCAGAAGTTGCGGTAGCCTTCGACGCGGCCCATGTCGAACTTGATGTCACGACCGGTGGAGGCCAGCGAGCAGAAGGTGAAGCGCAGGGCGTCGGTGCCGTAGCTGGCGATGCCTTCGGGGAACTCGGCCTTGGTCTGCTTGGCGATCTTCTCGGCAAGCTTGGGCTGCATCATGCCGCTGGTGCGTTTTTCCAGCAGGGCGTCGAGGGTGATGCCGTCGACGATGTCCAGCGGGTCGAGGACGTTGCCCTTGGACTTGGACATCTTCTGGCCCTGGCCGTCGCGGACCAGACCGTGCACGTAGACGGTCTTGAACGGTACCTGCGGGGTGCCGTCCTCGTTCTTGATCAGGTGCATCGTCAGCATGATCATCCGGGCGACCCAGAAGAAGATGATGTCGAAGCCGGTGACCAGCACGTCGGTGGAGTGGAATTTCTTCAGGAACTCGGTCTGCTCCGGCCAGCCGAGGGTGGAGAAGGTCCACAGGCCCGAGCTGAACCAGGTGTCGAGCACGTCGTCGTCCTGGCGCAGTTTCACATCGGCGCCCAGGTTGTGCTTGGCGCGCACTTCGGCCTCGTCGCGGCCGACATAGACCTGGCCGGCCTCGTCGTACCAGGCCGGGATGCGGTGGCCCCACCACAGCTGGCGGCTGATGCACCAGTCCTGGATGTCGCGCATCCAGGAGAAGTACATGTTCTCGTACTGCTTGGGCACGAACTGGATGCGGCCGTCTTCCACGGCGGCGATGGCAGGTTCCGCCAGTGGCTTGGTAGAGACGTACCACTGGTCGGTCAGCCACGGCTCGATGACGGTGCCGGAACGGTCGCCTTTCGGGACTTTCAGGGCGTGATCGTCGATGCTGACCAGCAGGCCTTGGGCGTCGAGGTCGGCAACCATCTGCTTGCGCGCGACGAAGCGGTCGAGGCCGGCGTACTGGGTCGGCAGCGAGGTGTCGAGGCTATCGTTGACGCTGCCGTCGAGGTTGAACGCCTGCACGGCGGCCAGCACGGTGGCGTTCTTGTCGAAGATGTTCAGCAGCGGCAGGTTGTGGCGCTTGCCGACTTCGTAGTCGTTGAAGTCGTGGGCCGGGGTGATCTTCACGCAGCCGGTGCCGAACTCGGGGTCGCAGTAGTCGTCGGCGACGATCGGGATACGACGGCCGACCAGCGGCAGTTCGACGAACTTGCCGATCAGTGCCTGGTAGCGCTCGTCGGCCGGGTTGACGGCGACGGCGACGTCACCGAGCAGGGTTTCCGGACGGGTGGTGGCGACCACCAGGTGGTCCTTGCCTTCGGCGGTCTTGGCGCCGTCTGCCAGCGGATAGCGCAGGTTCCACAGGTGGCCCTTCTCGTCGTGGTTCTCCACTTCGAGGTCGGAAATCGCCGTGTGCAGCTTGGTGTCCCAGTTGACCAGGCGCTTGCCGCGGTAGATCAGGCCGTCTTCGTGCAGGCGCACGAAAGCCTCTTTGACCGCTTCCGACAGGCCGTCGTCCATGGTGAAGCGCTCGCGGCTCCAGTCCACCGACGAGCCCAGGCGGCGGATCTGGCGGCTGATGTTGCCGCCCGATTGATCCTTCCACTCCCAGACCTTCTCCAGGAACTTGTCGCGGCCCAGGTCATGGCGATTCTGGCCCTTGGCCTCGAGCTGGCGCTCCACCAGCATCTGGGTGGCGATACCGGCGTGGTCGGTGCCCGGCTGCCACAGGGTGTCGCGACCCTGCATGCGGCGGAAGCGGATCAGCGCGTCCATGATCGCGTTGTTGAAGCCGTGGCCCATGTGCAGGCTGCCGGTCACGTTCGGCGGCGGGATCATGATGGTGTAGGACTCGCCTGCACCTTGTGGAGCGAAATAGTTCTCGGACTCCCAGGTGTTGTACCAGGAAGTTTCGATGGCGTGCGGCTGGTAGGTCTTATCCATGCGCGGCGGGACCCTTAGGCATTAATTCGGGAAAGCCGGGAAGTATAACGGAGCCGCGAGTTTCAAGCGACAAGCTGCAAGATGCGATGGAGGAACGGGAGACGTGGTAGCAGGCGATGGCCCTTTCGCGGGTAAACCCGCTCCCACAGGTGGTGTGCAACCGTCGGGTTTGCACTGTACCTGTGGGAGCGGGTTTACCCGCGAAGGCCACACCGCGGGGGCGGGTCTTACTCGGAACGCTTGAGCAAGCGCTCCAGCCGCGCATCGAGGCGACGTTTGATCTCGGTCTCGATATGCGGGGTGAAGTCGTTGATCACATCCTGCATGATCAGTTGCGCGGCGGCGCGCAGTTCGGCGTCCAGGTGCAGCAGGGTGTCCTGGCGGCGGGCCTGGGCATCTTCTTCAGGTGCCGGGGCCGCTACCGGCGCTGCCTCGGCGACGGGCGGCGCGGCGGCAGGTTCGTCAAGCAACAGGGGAATCTGCTCCACCGTCTCGGTCAGCAGCGGCGGTTGCAGGTCGGCGTCGCCCAGCAGCTCGCGGATCGATTCAAGATCGTCGAGCAGGTGGGCGGAATGGGTCAGGGAGTTCAGCTGCTTGTCCATCGTCGTCAGAGTCGCTGTAAGCGGTGATCTTGCAGAGCATAGCCCTGTTCGCGGTAGAAACGGAATCGCTCGCGTGCGGCCAGGCGGATGGCCGGTTCCTCGACGACGATTTCGGCGACCCGCTCGAACTGGCCGACGAAGGCGGGAACATCGCCGCCCAGGTTGATCAGCAGGTCACGGTGTTCGCCGGCATCAGTGCCGACACCCAGCGCGACAATGGCGTCCGGGTGCTGTTCGGCGTGGTCGTGGGGCACGAAGGCCTCGCCCTTGAACTGCCACAGGCGCAGGTCGAGCTCGTTGCGTTGCGCCTCGTCCTGGCAATGCAGGTAGACCCGGTGGCCGAGGCGCCAGGCCTTTTCACACAGCTTGCAGGCGAAATCCAGCCGCACCGACAGTGAGTCGCTGGGCAGGATGTAGAAATCGACTTTGCTCATGATCGTTCAGTGCCGGCCGGTGGCGCGTGAGCGCCACCGGCCATGCGCCATCAGGCGCCGGCGCGGTCCAGCAGGTACTGGGTGAGCAGCGGTACCGGGCGGCCCGAGGCGCCCTTGTCCTTGCCGCCGCTGATCCAGGCGGTGCCGGCGATGTCCAGGTGCGCCCAGTGGTAGGCCTTGGCGAAACGCGACAGGAAGCAGCCGGCGGTGATGGTGCCGGCCTTCGGGCCACCGATGTTGGCGATGTCGGCGAACGGGCTGTCCAGTTGCTCCTGGTACTCGTCGAACAGCGGCAGCTGCCAGGCGCGGTCGTCGGCGCGCTTGCCGGCGTCCAGCAGTTGGCCGACCAGCGCGTCGTCGTTGCCCATCAGGCCCGAGGTATGGCTGCCCAGGGCGACGATGCAGGCGCCGGTCAGGGTGGCGATGTCGATCACCGCCTGCGGCTTGAAACGCTCGGCGTAGGTGAGGGTGTCGCACAGCACCAGGCGGCCTTCGGCGTCGGTGTTGAGGATCTCGACGGTCTGCCCGCTCATGGTGGTGACGATGTCGCCCGGACGGGTGGCGCCGCCGCTCGGCATGTTCTCGGCGCAGGCCAGCAGGCACACCAGGTTGATCGGCAGCTGCAGCTCGAGCACGGCGCGCAGGGTGCCGAACACGCTGGCGGCGCCGCACATATCGTACTTCATCTCGTCCATGCCGGCGCCGGGCTTGAGGCTGATGCCGCCGGTGTCGAAGGTGATGCCCTTGCCGACCAGCACGAACGGTTTTTCGCTCTTCTTGCCGCCCTGGTAGTTGAGCACGATCAGCCGCGGCGGCTGGTCGCTGCCCTGGCCCACGGCATAGAACGCGCCCATGCCCAGGTCCTTGATCTTCTTCTCGTCCAGCACCTCGACCTTGAGGCCTTTGTGCGCCTTGCCCAGGTCCTTGGCCTGCTCGGCGAGGAAGCTTGGGTGGCAGACGTTCGGTGGCAGGTTGCCCAGGTCGCGGGTGAAGGCCATGCCGGTGGCGATGGCGCTGGCGTGTTTCACGGCGCGCTCGGCCTCGGCCTGGCCGGCCTTGGCGGTGAGCAGGGTGACTTTCTTCAGGGCGCGGGGTTCGGCCTTCTGGCTCTTGTAGCGATCGAACACGTAGTTGCCGTCCAGCAGGGGCTCGGCCAGCAGGCGGTACTTGCCGTAGTGGCCGTCGCGGCCGGTGACGGCGATGTCGTCCAGGGCCAGCACGGCGTCGCTGCCGCCCAGGCCCTTGAGCACGCCGGCGACGCTGGCGACCAGCTTGCGCCAGGCGCGATCGCCGAGGGCTTCGTCCTTGCCGCTGCCGACCAGCAGCACGCGCTCGGCCTTCAGGCCCGGCAGGCTTTGCAGCAGCAGGGTCTGGCCTGGCTTGCCGGCCAGGTCGCCACGCTTGAGCAGCGCGCTGATTGCGCCTTCGCTGGCCTGGTCGACGGCCTTGGCCGTGGCGCCAAGCTTGCGCCCTTCACCCACGGGTACGACCAAGGTCGCGGTCTTGACGGATACAGCGGCTACGCTCTTTACAACCAATTCCATGTCTGGGGTCCCCGAATGATCTGTCTGTCAGTGGGCGCTGTCTTTCGCAAGCGCTCGGAACACGCGGCTGGCGGGCGATGCCTGCCAGCGGAAAAGCTGCCAGTTTGAGCCTGCCGCGACCACGATGACAACCCCGATATGCGCCATGCTGCGCGGCCAAGTGACAGGCGCCGTCAATCACAGGATAATGCGCGCACTTTTACATGGAGGTTCGCCTTGGCGAACCGGCATTGGTCTTGGCTGTCCGAATCGTTCGTTTGGCTGTCCGCCCCTGACAACCCAGGAGTGTCTGGTTTGATCGTCTTTCGTTATCTGTCCCGCGAGGTCCTGGTGACCTTGAGCGCCGTCAGCGCCGTGCTGCTGGTGATCATCATGAGCGGGCGCTTCATCAAATACCTGGCCCAGGCGGCCCAGGGCGCGCTCGATCCAAGCGTGCTGTTCATGATCATGGGGTTCCGCCTGCCGGGCTTCCTGCAACTGATCCTGCCGCTGGGGCTGTTCCTCGGCATCCTGCTCGCCTATGGCCGGTTGTATCTCGAAAGCGAGATGACCGTGCTGTCGGCCACCGGCATGAGCCAGCAGCGCCTGCTGACCGTGACCATGGTGCCGGCGGCGCTGGTCGCCCTGCTGGTCGCCTGGCTGAGCCTGAGCCTGGCGCCTCTGGGCGTTGCCCAGGTGCAGAAGATCATCGCCCAGCAGGATGCCCTGACCGAGTTCGACACCCTGGTGCCGGGCCGTTTCCAGACCCTGCGCGACGGCTCCCGGGTGACCTACACCGAACAGCTGTCCGATGACCGCATCAAGCTCGGCGGGGTGTTCATCTCCGAGAAGCGCTTCAACCAGGACAAGACCAAGGACCGCGCGCCTTCGGTGCTGGTCGCCGAGAAGGGCCACCAGGAAGTGCAGGCCGACGGCAACCGCTACCTGGTGCTGGAGAACGGCTACCGCTACGACGGCAATCCGGGCCAGGCCGACTACCGGGCGATCAAGTACGACACCTATGGCGTGCTGCTGCCCAAGCCGGAAGTCGCCGAGGAAGTCACCGACCGCGAAGCGATCCCGACGTCCGAACTGTTCGGGCATGAAGGCATTCGCGAGCGAGCCGAGCTGCAATGGCGCCTGTCGCTGCCACTGCTGGTGTTCGTCGTGACGCTGCTGGCGGTGCCGCTGTCGCGCGTCAACCCACGCCAGGGCCGCTTCCTCAAGCTGCTGCCGGCGATCCTTTTGTACATGGCCTATCTGACGATGCTGATTTCCGTGCGTAGCGCCCTGGAGAAGGGCAAGCTGCCCATCTCGCTGGGTATGTGGTGGGTCCATGGCCTGTTCCTGCTGATCGGCCTGGCGCTGATGTATTGGGAGCCGTTGCGCCTCAAACGCGCCGCCCGTCGTGCGGAGGTGGCCCGTGGTTAAACTGGACCGCTACATCGGCAAGAGCGTGCTGCTGGCGATCGCCGCCGTGCTGGGCATCATCCTTGGCCTGGCCTCGCTGTTCGCCCTGATCGACGAACTGAACGACCTGAGTGCCACCTATACCTTCATGGATGCTGGCAGCTTCGTCCTGCTGACCGCGCCGCGCCGTCTCTACGACATGCTGCCGATGGCGGCCCTGATCGGCTGCCTGATCGGCCTGGGCAGCCTGGCCAGCAGCAGCGAACTGACCATCATGCGCGCCGCCGGCGTGTCCATCGGGCGCATCGTCTGGGCGGTGATGAAGCCGATGCTGGTGCTGATGCTGGTCGGCCTGCTGATCGGCGAGTACGTGGCCCCGGTGACCGAGAACAAGGCCCAGGCCGACCGATCGCTCGCCCAGGGTGGCGGCGAGGCGCAAAGCTCCAAGCGCGGCATGTGGCACCGCCAGGGCGAGGAGTTCGTGCATATCAACTCGGTGCAGCCCAATGGCCTGCTGCTGGGCGTGACCCGCTACCGCTTCGACGCCGAGCGCAAGATCCAGACCTCCAGCTTTGCCCGCCGGGCGCAGTATGTGGAAGGCAAGTGGATGCTCAACGATGTCTCCACGACCTACTTCCGCGGCGACCACACCGAAGTGGTCAAGAGCCCTGAAGAGGTGTGGGACGTCTCGGTGACGCCGGAGCTGCTCAACACCGTGGTGCTGGCGCCGGAGTCGCTGTCGATCACCGGGCTGTGGGACTACATCCACTACCTGGCCGACCAGGGACTGAACAACTCGCGCTACTGGCTGGCGTTCTGGACCAAGGTCCTGCAACCGCTGGTCACCGCGGCGCTGGTATTGATGGCGATTTCGTTCATCTTCGGCCCGCTGCGTTCCGTGACCCTGGGGCAGCGCGTGTTCACCGGCGTGCTGGTGGGCTTCGTGTTCCGCATCGCCGGGGACCTGCTGGGGCCATCGAGCCAGGTGTTCGGCTTCCCGCCGTTGCTGGCGGTGGTGATCCCAGCGGGGATCTGTGCGCTGGCGGGCTTGTGGTTGATGCGCCGGGCGGGTTGATGGCCTGAGCTGCACAAAGAAGCCGACCCTGGGGTCGGCTTTTTTGTGCGTAACGGGATGATCAGGATTAACTCATCCTATTGTAGGAGCGGCCTTGTGCCGCGAAAGGGGCGCAAAGCGGCCCCAGGGTCTGCGCCACAAGTCAGATTGCCGGGGCCGCTTCGCAGCCCTTTCGCGGCACAAGGCCGCTCCTACAGGGTGGTCGTCGCTCGGGCTATTTCTTGCGTTTGGGCACGCGCACCAGCTGCGTCTCGGAATAGATGTCGTGCCAGCTGCGCTGGCGCTTGTCGATCAACGACCAGAAGAACCCCAGCCCCAGGCACAGCCATGAGGCGATCGACACCACGAAACGCAGCAGCGCCTGCCACAGGCTGATGGCGCTGCCGTCGGCGTTCTGCACGCGCATGCCCCACACTTGCATGCCCAGGGTCTGGCCGCCATGGGTCCAGAATTTGGCGAAGAAGCCGAACAGGGCGAACAGCAGGATCGTCGACAGCAACGGGTCGCCATCCAGCGCGCCGGCCTCGGTCAGCTCACGCATGCGCGCCTCGCCGATGATCGCCATCTGGATCATCTTGTAGGCGCCGGCGGTGACGATCAGCAGGGCGGTGCACAGCAGGAAGTCATAGAACATCGCGGCCAGCCGGCGGCCCAGGCCGACGGGGGGGAAGTCACCCTGGGGTGAGAGCAGGGGCTTGGACATGCAGGACGGCTCCGAATGGCGAAGCCGCTATTCTACGGGTAAAAAAAAGCCCCTGCACTTGGCAGGGGCTTTTTGAATTCGGGTAATCGCTTAGGCGACAACCTGAACTTTGTCAGCCTGCAGGCCTTTCTGGCCTTGCACGGCTTCGAAGGTGACTTTCTGGCCTTCTTTCAGGCTCTTGAAGCCGTTGCCTTCGATGGCACGGAAGTGAACAAACAGATCAGCACCGCTCTCAGGGGTGATGAAGCCGTAACCTTTCTCGTCATTGAACCACTTGACGGTACCGTTCTGACGCTCAGCCATTGTCTTATTTCCTATGAAACTTGAATTTTGATGACAGTTTCTTTCACGTTCTTGTAAGTGAAAGACTACTGGGCTGGGTTGCAGGAAAGTAAGAGACGTCGAACGGGTTGTAGCAGATTGCAGCTACTGGCCCAGGTCACGAACTGTTGCGACCCATGCAAACACAGTGCGATGACTCTACGCCAACTGCCGAGCGAAAAACAAGCCCTTGCAGTGGGTGAAAATCAGGCTTTTCCCGTTAACCGAACGATTTGTCGGAAACGGCGTGGCGCCTGGGCTGGCGCTATGTTCAGAAGTTATTGGACAGGTTCGAAAACGAATATGTCGAACCCGTCCAAACCACTCATTCAGCCACGGTAGTAACGTTGTGCCACGAAAGGCATTTTGCTGACCTTAAGGGCAACTTGCTTGCCGCGGACCACAGCAAACAGAGCGGTATCCAGTGCGGCATGTTCGCTATCGACATACCCCATTGCCACCGGGGCGCCGAGCGTCGGACCAAATCCACCGCTGCACACCTGGCCGACAATTTTGCCGGTGCCGTCGACAATCTCGGCACCCTCGCGCACCGGGGTGCGTTCCTGCGGCAGCAGGCCTACGCGCTTGCGTGCAACTCCTTGTTGCTGCTGGGCGAATACGGCTGCGGCGCCGGGGAAACCACCGGCACGTGCGCCGTCGGCACGGCGCACCTTGGAGATCGCCCACAGCAGGCTGGCCGCGATCGGCGTGGTGGCCGTATTCATGTCGTGGCCATACAGGCACAGGCCGGCTTCCAGGCGCAGCGAGTCGCGTGCCCCCAGGCCGATTGGCTGTACCTCCGGCTCGGCCAGCAGGCGGCGGGCCAGGGCTTCGGTCTTGTCGGCCGGCACGGAAATCTCGAAACCGTCCTCACCGGTGTAGCCCGAGCGGCTGACATAGCAGTCGGCGCCGAGCAGTTGAACGGGCTGGAACTGCATGAACGTCATCTTCGCCACTTCCGGGGCCAGGCGCTCCAGCACCTTGACCGCCGCCGGGCCTTGCAGGGCGAGCAGGGCGCGTTCCTCGAACAGCGGCTGGATCTCGCAGCGATTGCCGATATGCTTGCGCAGGTGCGCCAGGTCCTGGTCCTTGCAGGCGGCGTTGACCACCAGGAACAGGGTGTCGTCACCGAGGTTGGCGACCATCAGGTCGTCGAGGATGCCGCCCTCGGCGTTGGTGAACATGGCGTAGCGCTGCATGCCCACCGGCAGGTCGATGATGTCCACCGGTACCAGGCTTTCCAGGGCCTGGGCGGCGTCGCTGCCGCGCAGGATGATCTGGCCCATGTGCGAGACGTCGAACAGGCCGGCCTGCTCGCGGGTGTGCAGGTGCTCCTTGAGCACGCCCAGCGGGTACTGCACCGGCATGTCGTAGCCGGCGAAGGGCACCATGCGCGCGCCCAGTTCCAGGTGCAGGGCGTGCAGCGGGGTCTTGTGCAGTGTTTCGGACATCGGTGACTCCTCGTTTTTTGTTCGGGTCAACATTCAATGATGTTGACGGCCAGACCGCCGCGGGCGGTCTCCTTGTATTTGCTTTTCATGTCGGCGCCGGTCTGACGCATGGTGCGGATGACCTTGTCGAGGGAGACGTAATGCTGCCCGTCGCCGCGCAGGGCCATGCGCACCGCGTTGATCGCCTTCACCGAGCCCATGGCGTTGCGCTCGATGCAAGGCACCTGGACCAGCCCGCCGATGGGGTCGCAGGTCAGGCCCAGGTTGTGTTCCATGCCGATCTCGGCGGCGTTTTCCACCTGCTGCGGGCTGCCGCCCATCACTTCGCACAGGGCGCCGGCGGCCATCGAGCAGGCCACGCCGACCTCGCCCTGGCAGCCGACCTCGGCACCGGAGATCGAAGCGTTTTCCTTGTAGAGGATGCCGATTGCCGCTGCAGTGAGCAGGAAGCGCACCACGCCGTCTTCATTGGCACCGGGGACGAAGCGCATGTAGTAGTGCAACACCGCCGGGACGATGCCGGCGGCGCCGTTGGTCGGCGCGGTGACCACGCGCCCGCCGTAGGCGTTTTCCTCGTTCACCGCCAGGGCATAGAGGTTGACCCAGTCGAGTACCGACAGCGCATCGCGCAGGCTGGCCTCTGGATGACGGCTGAGCTGGCGGTACAGCGCTGGTGCGCGGCGCTTGACCTTCAGGCCACCCGGCAGGATGCCCTCATGCCTGCAACCCGCCTCGACGCAGTCCTGCATCACCTGCCAGATGCGCAGCAGGCCGGCGCGGGTTTCGGCCTCCGGGCGCCAGGCGGCTTCGTTGGCCAGCATCACCTGGCTGAACGACAGCTGCTCGGTGGTGCAATGGGCCAGCAATTGCTTGCCGGTCTTGAACGGATAGGCCAGCACGGTGCTGTCCTCGACGATGCGGTCGTGGCCCGCGGCTTCTTCGTCGACCACGAAGCCGCCACCCACCGAGTAGTACTCGCGACTACGGATCTGCAGGCCGGCGGCGTCGAAGGCGCGAAAGATCATGCCGTTGGGGTGGTATTCCAGCGGCTTGCGGATCATCGCCAGGTGCTGCTTCTCGACGAAGGCGATTTCGTGCTCGCCGAGCAGGCGCAGGCGGCCGCTGTCGCGGATCGCCTGCAGGCGGGCGGGGATGGTTTCGGTGTCGACGGTGTCCGGGTGCTCGCCCTCCAGGCCCAGCAACACGGCCTTGTCGCTGCCGTGGCCCTTGCCGGTGGCGCCGAGCGAGCCGTACAGCTCGGCCTTGATGCTGACCGTGCCGGCCAGCAGGCCGTCACGGCGCAGGCCTTCGGCGAAGCGCGCGGCGGCGCGCATCGGGCCGACCGTGTGCGAGCTGGAGGGGCCGATGCCGATCTTGAACAGGTCGAAGACGCTCAGGGACATGGTGATCTCCTAACCGGCTCTTGGGGTTGATGGTGACCTTGTGGGAGCGGGTTTACCCGCGAATGCGTCGGTGAACTCACTATCGCATTCGCGGGTAAACCCGCTCCCACAGGGGCCGAGGCCCGCCTCACAGGTGTGGGCAGGCCTGGAGCTATCAAACGTCCTGATAGCTCTCGATCGACGGGCAGGCGCAGACCAGGTTGCGGTCGCCGAACACGTTGTCGACCCGGCCCACCGGCGGCCAGTACTTGCCTTCCACCAGGCTCGGCAGCGGGTACACCGCCTGCTCGCGGCTGTAGCCGTGGGTCCATTCGCCGGCCAGCTCCGCCGCGGTGTGCGGGGCGTTCTTCAGCGGGTTGTCGTCCTTGTCCAGGCTACCGTTCTCGACGGCGCGAATTTCCTCGCGGATCTGGATCATCGCGTTGCAGAAGCGGTCCAGTTCCTCTTTGGACTCGCTTTCGGTCGGTTCGATCATCAGCGTGCCGGCCACCGGGAAGGACATGGTCGGGGCGTGGAAGCCGAAGTCGATCAGGCGCTTGGCCACGTCGTCGACGCTGATGCCGCTGGTGTCCTTGAGCGGACGCAGGTCGAGGATGCATTCATGCGCCACCAGACCGTTGCTGCCGGTGTACAGCACAGGATAGTGCTCTTCCAGGCGACGGGCGATGTAGTTGGCGTTGAGGATCGCCATCTGCGAGGCGCGCTTGAGGCCGGCGCCACCCATCATTCGAATGTACATCCAGGTGATCGGCAGGATGCTGGCGCTGCCGAACGGCGCGGCGCACACGGCGCCCGTGGTGTTCTCCAGCGTCGCGTGGCCGGGCAGGAACGGCGCCAGGTGCGACTTGACGCCGATCGGGCCGACGCCCGGGCCGCCACCGCCGTGGGGGATGCAGAAGGTCTTGTGCAGGTTCAGGTGCGAGACGTCGCCGCCGAACTTGCCCGGTGCGCACAGGCCGACCATGGCGTTCATGTTGGCGCCATCGATGTACACCTGGCCGCCATTGTCGTGGATGATCGCGCAGATCTCGCCGATGGCTTCCTCGAACACGCCGTGGGTCGACGGGTAGGTGATCATGATCGCCGCCAGGCGCTCGCGGTGCTCGATGGCCTTGGCGCGCAGGTCGTCGATGTCGACGTTGCCGCGGGCGTCGCAGGCGGTGACCACCACGCGCATGCCGGCCATGTGCGCGGTGGCGGGGTTGGTGCCGTGGGCCGAGGACGGGATCAGGCAGATGTCGCGGTGGCCGTCGCCACGGCTGCGGTGGTAGGCACGGATCGCCAGGAGGCCTGCGTACTCGCCCTGGGAACCGGCGTTGGGCTGCAGCGATACGGCGTCATAGCCGGTGGCGGCGCAGAGCATGGCCTCCAGCTCGGTGGTCATCTGCAGGTAGCCCTGGCTCTGCTCGGCCGGGGCGAACGGGTGCAGGTTGCCGAACTCGGCCCAGGTCACCGGGATCATCTCGCTGGCGGCGTTGAGCTTCATGGTGCACGAGCCCAGCGGGATCATGCTGCGGTCCAGCGCCAGGTCCTTGTCGGCCAGGCGGCGCAGGTAGCGCATCAGCTCGGTTTCGCTGTGATAGCGGTTGAACACCGGGTGCTCGAGAATGGCCGACTGGCGCAGCAGGCCAGCCGGCAGGCGCACGGCGACAGTGTTGGCCAGGGCGGCGAGGTCCGGGGTGGCCTGGCCGTCGGCGAACAGCTGCCACAAGGCCTCGACATCGGCCTGGCTGCTGGTTTCGTCCAGCGACAGACCCAGATGGGCGGCGTCGACCTGGCGCAGGTTGATGCCCTGGGCGCGGGCCTTGTCGTGCAAGGCGCTGGTAGCGCTGCCGGTGGCCAGGGTCAGGGTATCGAAGAAGTCGCCGGTGACCACTTTCACGCCCAGTTTGGTCAGGCCGGTGGCCAGGATCGCGGTCAGTGCGTGGGTACGCTCGGCGATGCGCTTGAGGCCGGCCGGGCCGTGGTACACGGCGTACATGCTGGCGATGTTGGCCAGCAGCACCTGGGCGGTGCAGATGTTGCTGGTGGCCTTCTCGCGGCGGATGTGCTGTTCGCGGGTCTGCATGGCCAGGCGCAGGGCGCTCTTGCCGAAGCGGTCGATCGATACGCCGACCAGGCGCCCCGGCATGTCACGCTTGAACGCGTCGCGGGTGGCGAAGTAGGCCGCGTGCGGGCCACCGAAGCCCAGCGGCACACCGAAGCGCTGGGCGCTGCCGATGGCCACGTCGGCGTCGAATTCGCCCGGCGGGGTGAGCAGGGTCAGGGCCAGCAGGTCGGCGGCCACGGCCACCAGGGCGCCTGCGGCGTGGAAGCGCTGCACCACTTCGCGGTAGTCGAACACGTCACCGTTGCTGGCCGGGTACTGCAGCAGAGCGCCGAAGAAGGCGCTGACATCGCCCAGTTCACGCTCGTCGCCCACCACCACCTCGATGCCCAGCGGCTCGGCACGGGTGCGCAGCACGTCGAGGGTCTGCGGGTGGCAGTGCGCGGAGGCGAAGAAGGCATGGCTGGCCTTGTTCTTCGACAGGCGCTTGCAGAAGGTCATGGCTTCGGCGGCGGCGGTGGCCTCGTCGAGCAGGGAGGCGTTGGCGATCGGCAGGCCGGTGAGGTCGCTGATCAGGGTCTGGAAGTTCAGCAGCGCTTCCAGGCGGCCTTGGGAGATCTCTGGCTGGTACGGGGTGTAGGCGGTGTACCAGGCCGGGTTTTCCAGCAGGTTGCGCAGGATCGGCGCCGGGGTGTGGGTGTTGTAGTAGCCCTGGCCGATGTAGCTCTTGAACAGCTGGTTCTTGCCGGCGATGGCTTTCAGCGCGGCGAGGGCGTCGGCCTCGCTCTGGCCGTCTTCGCTGCCGAGCACGCTGGTGCCCTTGATGCTGTCGGGAATGACCGCGGCGGTCATCGCTTCCAGCGAGTCGAAGCCCAGGGTGGTGAGCATGGCCTGCTCGTCAGCGGCGCGCGGGCCGATGTGACGGGCGACGAATTCGTTGGCGGTGCCGAGGTTGATGGTCATGGTGGATACCTCAGGCGTCGTCGTTGGCTTTGATCAGGCGGTCGTAGGCGTCCTGGTCGAGCAGGGCGTTCACTTCGTTCATGTCGGCGGGGATGAAGCGGAAGAACCAGCCTTCGCCCAAAGGGTCTTCGTTGACCAGCTCGGGGCTGTCGTTCAGGCCTTCGTTGACCGCGACCACTTCGCCGGTCAGCGGCATGTACACGCCACTGGCGGCCTTTACCGATTCCACGGTGGAGGCTTCGGCGCCCTTGTCGTACTGCTGCAGTTCCGGCAGTTGCACATAGACCACGTCGCCGAGGGCGTTCTGGGCGTAGGCGGTGATGCCTACGGTGACGCTGCCGTCGGCTTCGACGCGCAGCCATTCGTGATCTTCGGTGAAACGCAACTCGCTCATGGGAATTCCTCGGGAAGCAGGGGGCGTTGGGCGCGGTAGGCTCCGCGCTCTTAAGGTTGGAATTCCCTTAGCAATAATGTGGCCAGTTATTAAAAGTCCTTATAAATCAATAATTTAAAATTAATCTGTAGGCGCTCTGTCATTCTTGTGGAATGAAAACGATACAGATGGGCTGGGAATCAAAAGCGTTGTGGGATCAAACCCTTGCAAAGGCGCATGCAAATGGGTGTGTATCGATATCGATACATAGGAATGAATTCGTTACATGACGACGTCGCGCGATTCAGCCTCGGGTTGGAATTCCATATTTTCGCAAGCGCTGGGCAATGGCCGTGTGCGAAGTCTGCAAGCGTCCGGCCAACTGCCGGGTCGAGGGGTAGCTGGCGTACAGCCGCTGCAACAGTTCGCGCTCGAAATCCCCCACCGCCTGTTCCAGGCTGGCCACCTCGCCATCCTGCCCGCGTGCCACCGAGGTGCCAGCGATGTCCAGGTCATCGATATCCACCACGTTGCTTTCACAGATGGCCGCGGCGCGGAAGATCACGTTCTGTAGCTGGCGCACGTTGCCCGGCCAGGGATTGGCCAGCAGTGCCGGATGCGTGGCAGGCGCCAGCCGGCAGGCTGGGCGCTGGATCTGGGTGCAGGCCTGCTGCATGAAGAACTGCGCCAGCGACAGGATGTCCTGGCCGCGATCGCGCAGCGGCGGGACCTGCAGGTTGAGCACATTGAGGCGGTAGAACAGGTCTTCGCGGAAGGTGCCTTCGCCGACCATGCGCTCCAGGTCGCGGTGGGTGGCGCTGATGATGCGCACGTCCACCTTCACCTCGCGGTCGCCGCCCACGCGGCGGAAGCTGCCATCGCTGAGAAACCGCAGCAGCTTGGCTTGCAGGTAGGGCGACATCTCGCCGATCTCGTCGAGGAACACCGTGCCCTGGTTGGCCAGCTCCATCAGCCCGGGCTTGCCACCACGTTGCGCGCCGGTGAAAGCGCCGGGGGCGTAGCCGAACAGTTCGCTCTCGGCCAGGCTCTCGGGCAGCGCGGCGCAGTTGAGCGCCAGGAACGGCGAGGCATGGCGGCTGCTGATGGCATGGCAGGCTCGGGCCACCAGCTCCTTGCCGGTACCGGTCTCGCCGTGCACCAGCAGTGGTGCGTCGAGGGTGGCCACGCGCAGGGCGCGGGCCTTGAGGGTGCGGATGGCCGGGGAGTCGCCGAGCATGGCGTCGAAACCTTCGGCATGGTCGTGGTGCAGGGCCGACAGGCGCTCACCCATGCGGTTGGGCGGGTACAGGGTCAGCAGGCCGCCGGCGTGGGTGATCGGCGTGGCGTCGAGCAGCAGGCTCTGGCCGTTGAGCTGCATCTCGCGCATGGGCAGGTGGAAGTTGTTGTCCAGCAGGGCCTGGAGCAGGTCGGGATCGCCGAACAGCTCGCCCACCGAGCGCCCGGCTGACTCGCGCCCGCACAGGGCGATCAGCGCCGGGTTGGCCAGCAGCACCTTGCCTGCGCTGTCCACCGCCAGCACCGGGTCGCTCATGGCGGCGAGCAGGGCGTCGAGTTGCAGGTGGCGGCGCTGGCCGGGGAGGATGTCGACCACTTGCACCGACTGTACGCCGCGCACCTCGAACAGGGCGTCGTGTAGCTCTTCGAGCACGGCGGGGCTCAGGGTCGGGGCATCGATGTAGACGTTCGGCGGGACCATCTCCACGGCATCGAGGTTGAGGTTGCGGGCACCGAGCAGGGCCAGGACTTCCTGGGTGATGCCGACGCGGTCGATGAAGCTGACGTGGATGCGCATGATGAGCGAGGCTTTGGCCGGGATGGGCGTCAGTATGCCTTGCGATGTCGTTCTAGCCCACTATTGCCGGGGCTGCTGCGCAGCCCTTTCGCGGCACAAGGCCGCTCCTACAGGTGCGTTCGATCCCTGTAGGAGCGGCCTTGTGCCGCGAAAGGGCCGCGCAGCGGCCCCGAGGATCACTCCAGATGCTCTGGCTTGATCGGGTCACCCGATTTCACATCCAGCTTGGTGCGAATGTCTTCGAACATGTAGTCATACAGCTTGTGCGGCGAACCGAGGTTCTCGAACTTCTTCGGTGGCGGCAGGAACGACTGGGCCTTGCGGCTCAACTGCATCAGAAAGCTCGGCAGCACCTGGTCCTTGGCCAGGAAGAACTGTTCGTCCACCGCCTTGCCTTCGATCTTGCCATGCATGCGGAACTGGATGCCGCGGCCTTCACTCGGGTCCGACACGGCCTCGTAGTCGATGCACAGGTCGTAGCTGTGGTCGTTGGTGTTCAGCGCGGTGCGCTCGATATGCACGTGACCAGGTTGATACTGGGCCATGGCGAGTCCTCCGGAAGGTTGAAAACGGCGGGTGCCAGGCACCCGCCAACTGCATTCAACGGTAGCTGATACCGGGCTTGGCGGTGGAAACCCGCGTGCCGGCGGTGCCCTTGACGATGTCCTCGATGTTCTCCAGCGAGCTGATCACCGCCACCTTGCCGGTGTTGCGCGCAAAGTCGCAGGCGGCCTGGACCTTCGGCCCCATGGAGCCGGCGGCAAAGCCCAGTTTTTCGAGCTCGTCCGGATGAGCCTGGGCGATGGCTTTTTTCGTCGGTTTACCGAAATCAATGTACGCCGCGTCGACGTCGGTGGCGATGATCAGCAGGTCGGCTTCCAGTTGTTCGGCGAGCAGCGCCGAGCACAGGTCCTTGTCGATCACCGCCTCGATGCCCTTGAGCTTGCGGTTCTCGTCATACATGGTGGGGATGCCGCCGCCGCCGGCGCAGATCACGATGCTGCTCTTCTCCAGCAGCCACTTGATCGGGCGGATCTCGAAGATGCGCTTGGGTTTCGGGCTGGCCACCACGCGGCGGTACTTGTCGCCGTCGGGCTTGACCACCCAGCCTTTTTCCTTGGCCAGGCGTTCGGCCTCGTCCTTGGCGTAGACCGGGCCGATGAACTTGGTCGGGTCCTTGAACGCCGGGTCGTTGGCGTCCACTTCCACCTGGGTGAGCAGGGTGGCGAACGGCACCTCGAAGGCCAGCAGGTTGCCCAGCTCCTGTTCGATCATGTAGCCGATCATGCCTTCGGTCTCGGCGCCGAGCACGTCCAGCGGATAGGCTTCATCCGGCTTGTACGACAGCCCCTGCAGCGACAGCAGGCCGACCTGCGGGCCGTTGCCGTGGGCGATGACCAGTTCGTTGCCGGGGTGGATCTTGGCGATCTGCTCGGTGGCGGTGCGGATATTGGCGCGCTGGTTGTCGGCGGTCATCGGTTCGCCGCGGCGCAGCAGGGCGTTGCCGCCCAATGCAACAACGATACGCATGGGGAATGTCCTTTAAACGGGGAGTGACGATCCTGTGGGAGCGGGTTTACCCGCGAATGCGTCAGCAGGGCCAGCGATGTCGTCTGGGCTGGCCCTTTCGCGGGTGAACCCGCTCCCACAGGGATCGAGGATGGCCTTAGAGGTCAGCCAGGGTCGACACCAGGATCGCCTTGATCGTATGCATGCGATTCTCCGCCTGCTCGAAGGCGATGCACGCCGGCGACTCGAACACGTCATCGGTCACTTCGATGCCGTTGGCCAGGTCCGGGTACTGCTCGGCGATCTGCTTGCCGACCTTGGTCTCGGAGTTGTGGAACGCCGGCAGGCAGTGCATGAACTTGGTCCGTGGGTTGCCGGTGGCCTTCATCAGTTCCTTGTTCACCTGATAGGGCTTGAGCTGTTTGATGCGCTCGCCCCAGGCTTCGATCGGCTCGCCCATCGATACCCAGACGTCGGTGTGGACGAAGTCCACGCCCTTGACCGCGGCTTTCGGGTCTTCGGTCAGGGTGATGCGCGCGCCGCTTTCCTCGGCGTACTTGTGGCAGCGCTCGACCAGGTCGTCATGGGGCCACAGGGCCTTGGGCGCGGCGATGCGCACGTCCATGCCGAGCTTGGCGCCGATTAGCAGCAGCGAGTTGCCCATGTTGTTGCGGGCGTCGCCCAGGTAGGCGTAGCTGATGTCGTGCAGCGGCTTGTCGCTGTTCTCGCGCATGGTCAGCACGTCGGCGATCATCTGGGTCGGGTGGTATTCGTCGGTCAGGCCGTTGAACACCGGCACGCCGGCGAACTTGGCCAGTTCCTCGACGATCTCCTGCTTGAAGCCCCGGTACTCGATGGCGTCGTACATGCGCCCGAGCACGCGGGCGGTGTCCTTCATGCTCTCCTTGTGGCCGATCTGCGAGGAGTTGGGGTCGATGTAGGTGACGTTGGCGCCCTGGTCGTAGGCGGCGACTTCGAAGGCGCAGCGGGTGCGGGTCGAGGTCTTCTCGAAGATCAGGGCGATGTTGTTGCCCTTCAGGTGCTGCTGCTCGGTGCCGGTGTACTTGGCGCGCTTGAGGTCGCGGGACAGGTCCAGCAGGTAGCGCAGCTCGCGGGTGCTGTGGTGTTCGAGGCTGAGCAGGTTGCGGTTGTGGATATTGAACGCCATGACGGTTCTCCTTGGATTCGGTGAGGTGCCCGGCCGCTGCCTCGTGGGCGCGGCCGGTTTCGATGGGCGTTAGTAGTCGATAGGGTCGCGCACGATCGGGCAGGTCATGCAGTGGCCGCCGCCGCGGCCCCGGCCCAGCTCGCCGGCGCTGATGGTGATGACCTCGATCCCGGCCTTGCGCAGCAGGGTGTTGGTGTAGGTGTTGCGGTCGTAGCCAATGACCACGCCGGGTTCCACGGCCACCACGTTGTTGCCGTCATCCCATTGTTCGCGTTCGGCGGCGAAGCTGTTGCCGCCGGTCTCGACCACGCGCAATTTCTTGAGGTTGAGCGATTCGGCGACCACCTCGATGAATGATTTGTTCTCGCGGCGCACATCCATGCCATAAGGCTTGCTGCTATCAGGACGGATCACGAACGGCACGATTTCCTTGACCACTTCGGGGAAGACGGTGACCAGATCGCGGTCGCAGAAGCTGAACACGGTGTCCAGGTGCATCGCTGCGCGGGACTTCGGCAGCCCGGCGACCACCACCTTCTCTACCGCACCCTTGGCGAACAGCGATTGCGCCAGTTGGCCGATGGCCTGGCGCGAGCTGCGCTCTCCCATGCCGATCAGCACGACACCATTGCCGATCGGCATCACATCGCCGCCTTCAAGGGTAGCTTTGCCGTGGTCCTTGTCCGGGTCGCCGTACCAGACTTCAAAGTCGGCATTGGTAAATTCGGGGTGGAACTTGTAGATGGCGCTGGTCAACAGAGTCTCTTGGCGTCGCGCCGGCCAGTACATCGGGTTGAGGGTAACGCCACCGTAAATCCAGCAAGTGGTGTCACGGGTGAACTGGGTATTGGGCAGCGGGTCGAGCAGGAAACTGGAGTGGCCGAGGTAATCGCGATACATCTTGATCACGCTCGCGCCTTCGCTGTCGGGCAGGTCTTCACCTGCCACGCCGCCGATCAGGAACTCGGCCAACTTGCGCGGCTCGAGGCCTTCGAGCCAGCTGCGCACTTCGTTTTTCAGGCCGATGCCGACAGTGTCGTCGGTGATCTTGCGATCGAGAATCCACTTCAGTGCTTCGGGATTCTGGATGGTCTCGGTCAACAGATTGTGCATTTCCAGCACTTCGATGCCGCGCTCGCGCATCTTGGTGACGAAATCGAAGTGGTCGCGCTTGGCCTGGTTGACCCAGATGACGTCATCGAACAGCAACTCGTCGCAGTTGCTCGGGGTCAGGCGCTGGTGCGCAAGGCCTGGGCTGCAGACCATCACTTTGCGCAGTTTGCCGGCTTCGGAGTGAACGCCGTATTTCTGTTTCTCAGTGGACATGGTGAATCCTCCTGTAAAGCGAAGACGTGGGGTTCAGAGAGTCAGGAAGCCGTCGTACAGGCCGTAGGCCGCCACCAGGGCGCCCGCGACCACGGCGGCGAAGATCAGTTTTTCCACGCTGGTGAAGATCGGTTGGCCGACCTCGCGCTTGGCCTTGGCGAACAGGATCGCGCCAGGGGCGTAGAGCAGGGCCGAGAGCAGCAGGTATTTCACGCCGCCGGCGTACAGCAGCCAGATTGCGTAGAGCAGGGCGATGCCGCCGATGATCAGGTCTTTCTTGCGTTCGGCCAGGGCCTGTTCGTAGGTCTCGTTGCGCCAGGCCAGCAGGAAGGCGTAGGCCGCCGACCACAGGTAAGGCACCAGGATCATCGAGGTGGCGAGGTAGATCAGCGACAGGTAGGTGCTGTTGGAGAACAGGGTGATGACCAGGAAGATCTGCACCATGGCGTTGGTCAGCCACAGGGCGTTGGCCGGCACATGGTTGGCGTTCTCGCGGCGCAGGAACTCCGGCATGGTGTGGTCCTTGGCGGCGGCGAACATGATCTCGGCGCACAGCAGCACCCACGACAGCAGGGCGCCCAGCAGCGAGATGATCAGGCCGACGCTGATCAGCACCGCGCCCCAGTGGCCGACCACGTGTTCAAGCACCGCGGCCATCGATGGGTTCTGCAGCTTGGCCAGCTCCGGTTGGGTCATCACGCCGAGCGACAGCACGTTGACCAGCACCAGGAACAGCAGCACGGTGACGAAGCCGATGACCGTGGCCTTGCCGACGTCGGAGCGTTTTTCCGCACGGGAAGAGAAGATGCTCGCGCCTTCGATGCCGATGAACACCCACACGGTGACCAGCATCATGTTGCGCACCTGGTTCATCACGCTGCCCAGGTCCGGCGTGCCGACGGCCCAGATGTCCGCGGTAAACACATCAAGCTTGAAGGCGAACAGGCAGATCAGCGCGAACAGCGCCAGCGGCACGACCTTGGCCACGGTGGTGACCAGGTTGATGAAGGCGGCTTCCTTGATGCCGCGCAGCACCAGGAAGTGCACCGCCCACAGCAGAACGGAAGCACCGATCACCGCCGCGGGAGTGTTGCCTTCACCGAATACCGGGAAGAAATACCCCAAGGTGCTGAACAGCAGCACGAAGTAGCCGACGTTGCCCAGCCAGGCACTGATCCAGTAGCCCCAGGCCGAGGAGAAACCCATGTAGTCGCCGAAGCCGGCCTTGGCGTAGGCGTATACCCCGCCGTCAAGGTTTGGCTTGCGGTTGGCCAGGGTCTGGAAGACGAAGGCGAGGGTGAGCATGCCCACCGCGGTGATGGCCCAGCCGATCAGCACGGCGCCGACGCCGGCGCTGGCGGCCATGTTCTGCGGCAACGAGAAGATCCCGCCACCGATCATCGAGCCGACGACAAGTGCAACAAGTGCACCTAGTTTTAGTTTTCCGGGAGAATCAGACATTTAACGACTCCGTACCAGGAGAAAGTTGACCTCAGAATAAATCTGACGCCTGGATCATTCGCTGACTTAGATCAGTTCATGCCCGCATGAAGATCAGAAAAATCCTTCACGCGCCTCCTGGAGGATGCCGACAGCTCTGACGCAGGCCTTGTGCGCTGGCACCTCCATGTCCTTCTAGAGCAAACGCTCCGTTTCGCCTGCGAACTGAGAAGTTAGTCCGTTTTGCGGTTTTCGCAAATTTTTCACAGCAAATAGCGACGGGTTTAGACGATCCGCAAAGTAGTCGACTAATGTGATTTTTATTAAGGTGTCGCTATAGACAACATGGTTATGAGTGCTATAGGTTTAATGGCTTTATTTGATAAAAAACTTGTAACAATAATGTCGGCCAATACGTTCACGCGCGCCCGCGCACGAGGAGCCCCATGAGCGAACCGGGACAGAAACTGCGTCTAGGGGCGCTGATCGCGCTGGTGGTCGGCTCGATGATCGGTGGCGGGATCTTCTCGTTGCCGCAGAACATGGCCGCCCGTGCCGATGTCGGGGCGGTGCTGATCGGCTGGGGCATCACCGCGGTGGGGATGCTGGCGCTGGCCTTCGTGTTCCAGACCCTGGCTAACCGCAAGCCGGAGCTGGACTCCGGGGTGTATGCCTACGCCAAGGCCGGCTTTGGTGATTACATGGGTTTCTCCTCGGCTTGGGGCTACTGGATCAGCGCCTGGCTGGGCAACGTCGGCTACTTCGTGCTGCTGTTCAGCACCCTCGGCTTTTACTTTCCAGTGTTCGGCGAAGGCAACACGCCGGTGGCCATCGGCTGCGCCTCGCTGCTGCTGTGGGCGGTGCATTTCCTGGTGCTGCGCGGCATCAAGGAAGCCGCCTTCATCAACCAGGTGACCACCGTGGCCAAGGTCGTGCCGCTGCTGATGTTCATCGTCATCGCCGCCTTCGCCTTTCGCGCCGACATCTTCACCCGCGACATCTGGGGGCTGAGCAATCCGCAGTTCGGCAGCGTGCTGGAGCAGGTGCGCAACATGATGCTGGTGACAGTGTTCGTGTTTATCGGTATCGAGGGCGCGAGTGTCTATTCGGGGCGGGCGCTGCACCGCTCGGACGTGGGCAAGGCCACCGTGGTCGGTTTTCTCGGCGTGCTGGCGCTGCTGGTGTTGGTCAACGTGCTGTCGCTGGGGGTGATGACCCAGCCGGAGCTGGCTGGCTTGCAGAACCCCTCGCTGGCCTCGGTGCTGGAGCATATCGTCGGGCCCTGGGGGGCGCTGTTGATCAGCATCGGCCTGGCGGTGTCGCTGCTTGGGGCATTGCTGTCGTGGGCGCTGCTGTGCGCCGAGATCCTCTATGCCACCGCCCGGGACAAGACCATGCCGCGCTTCCTGGCGCGGGAGAACGCCAACCAGGTACCGGCCAACGCGCTATGGCTGACCAATGTGATGATCCAGGGCTTCCTGCTGATCACGCTGTTCTCGGCGGGGACCTACACCAGCCTGATCTACCTGGCGTCGTCGATGATCCTGGTGCCGTATTTCTGGTCGGCGGCCTACGCCGTGCTGCTGGCCTGGCGTGGCGAAGGCTACCAGGGACAGGCGGGGCTGCGGCGCAAGGACCTGCTGGTGGCGGCGGTCGCGCTGCTGTACGCGGTCTGGCTGCTGTATGCCGGTGGGCTCAAGTACGTGTTGCTGTCGGCGCTGCTGTATGCGCCCGGGGTGATCCTGTTCGCCCGGGCCAAGCGCGAGCAGGGGCAGGTGCTGTTCAGCGCGTGGGAGAAACTGATCTTCGCGGCGGTGCTGGCGGGGGCGGGGCTGGCGGCGTATGCCCTGTACTCGGGGTTGTTGAGCCTTTGACCTTGCAGGTGCCGACTCAACGGCGGTGTCCTTTGGCGCTGTGGCGCAAATGAATCAACCTTGCAGTTCGACGGCGCCTGGTGGCGTCGGACGTTCCGGGCGCGACCAGATCCACAGGTTGCCCAGGGTCATGCCGGCGATGGCGAGGAACACCGGCCAGTGGTGTTCGAGCACGGTCAGCATCAGGCCGGCGCACAGCAGCATGCTGATGGTCGCGCTGACCTTGGCGCGGCGCTGGATCACCTTGCCGTTGCGCCAATTGTAGAGGATCGGGCCGAACAGCCGGTGGTTCTCCAGCCAGGCGGACAGGCGCGGCGAGCTGCGGGTCGCGGCCCAGGCGGCGAGGAGGATGAACTCGGTGGTGGGCAGTCCGGGAATGACGATGGCCACGAGGCCGATGCCCAGGCTGACATAGGCCAGGATCGCGTAGAGCAGGCGGGACAGTTTCGAGCGGGCGATTCGGGTCATGGTCTCACTGCAACGGTGTGGCCGCCCGTGGGCGGCCGGGTAAAGCGTGTCAGGCCAGCGCGGCGTCGGCGGCGTAGGCATGCTTGAGCAGCTCGGTGAAGCGCTCGAAGGCGGCAACCGCGCCACGCTCGGCGGCGGCGTCTTCCTCGGGCGACAGGTCCAGGCTGTCGAGGATGCGGGTGAACTGCTTCCAGCCTTCGGCACGGCCGCCGGCCGGCTCGCCCAGGTGACGGGCACCGAAGGTCTCGGACAGCTCCAGGGCCACGGCACGCTTGATCAGGAACGCGGCGCCCAGTTTGGAGCCTTCGGAGACGAAGATCCAGCCCAGTGCCTCGCCCAGGCTCGGCTTGCCCAGGGCGCCGGCGAAGGGCGCGGGCACTTCGGTGTCGAGGTCGGCCAGGTCCAGGCGGGCCTGCTCGGCGCGGCAGCGCGCGGCGAGGTCGGGCACGATGGCGATCAGTTGCGGGTCGGTGTACAGCGCCTGCAGCTCGGACTGGAACAGGTACTGGGCAACCACGAAGCGGGCGAAGCTTTCACGGCTGTCGAACGGCTTGTGCGACTTGACCAGGGCGTCCAGCTCGGTGTGCGGGGCGTGGGTGACCTGGTTCAGGCGCTGGGAGCGCAGGGCGGCGCGTTCGGTGGAAGGGGCGGTCATGGGGGCATCCTTGGAAAATGGGGCTGTCTAGTGACAAGACGAAAAGGAAGACGCGGGACAGTAAAAAAACCTCACCTGCGAAGTGAAATCATTCGCAAAACGTGTTTGCTGCTATTCGCGGGTAAACCCGCTCCCACAGGTCTTGCGAGCGACGCGGAACCTGTGGGAGCGGGTTTACCCGCGAAGAAAACAGCGACGGTGTTGGGTCCAGGCCTCAGATATCCCACACCAGGTTGATGGCGAAGTTGCGCCCCGGCGCGGTCAGGCGGTCCAGGTTGGCCGGCTGGGTGACGGCAGCTTCGCCCACACCGTTCTGGTCACCGACCATGGCGTACTTGCGCACGTCATCCCACTGCCAGTATTTCTTGTCGGCCAGGTTGTACACGCCGCCGTTGACGGTCAGGTCGTCGGTGATCCGGTAGAAGCCGGTCAGGTCCAGCACGCCGTAGCCGGGCGTGCGGAAGTTCGAGCTGGAACCGTCGGGGGCGAAGAACTTGGTGTCGTCCACGCGGTTCTTGCGCTTGACCACGGTCCAGCTGAGCTGGGTGCCATAGTCGACCTGCTCGTAGCCCAGGCCGAACACGCCGGTCAGCGGGTTGACGCTGTTCAGCGGTTGGCCGGTGTCGTCGTTGCGCCCGTAGGCATAGGCGATGGAGCCGACGGTGTACAGGCCTTCAGGCGCGCCGAAGCGGTCCAGGTTGAGGCGGCCCTTGACTTCGGCGCCCTTGATGGTGGCGTGCTTGATGTTGTTGGCCTGGAAGGAGGTCCCCAGGTTGGTCGACTGCACGGCCTCTTCGTTGATGAAATCGCGGTACTTGTTGTAGAACACCGCGACATCGAAGTTGCCGGCGTCGAAGTTGCCGCGCAGGCCGGTTTCGTAGCTCTTGCTCTTCTCCGGCTCCAGCCCTGGGTTGGGCTCGACCACATAGCCGCCGGCGAGGTTTTCGAAGCGGCCCCAGATCGCCTTGGCGCTCGGTGTGCGGAAACCTTCGGCGTACTGCCCGTACCAGGTGTAGTTGTCGTTGAAGGCATAGGTCACGCCCAGCTTGGGCGATACGCGGTGCCATTTCTTGTCGTCGTCGTTCAGACGGCTTTGCCCGGTGGGGCTGGTGCTCTGCACGCCGCGCAGGTATTCGGCGGTCATCTTCGGATCGATGCGGGTGTAGTCGTAGCGAGCGCCCGGCAGGAAGGTCCAGTTGTTCCAGCGGATCTCGTCCTGGGCGAACAGGCTGTAGGTGTTGACGGTCGGATCCGGGAAGTCGCTGACCGGTGCCGGGGTGTCGGCCGGGCTGATCTGGCCGATGAATCGGCAGGCGCCGCCCACCACCAGGCAGGTGCCCTTGCCGGTGCGCAGGCCGGTGATCTTTTCGTGCTTGAGCGTGGTGCCGTAAGTGAGCAGGTGGTCGGTTTCACCGATGCGGAACGCCTTGTCCAGCTGGGCATCAAGCACCCATTGGCGGTCCTTGTAGGTGGTGTCGCGTTCGCGCAGCACCGTGCGGCTGAACGGGAAGTAGATTTCCGAGGTTGCCTGGTCGGTCTTGGCGATCTGGTAGTTCAGGCTCCACTTGACGTGGTCGGCGACCAGCGAATCCAGGCCGAATTCATGATTGATGCCGAAACGCTCGCGGGTGACGGTATCGTTGCCGGTGCGGCTGCGGTACATGCCCAGGGGCGAGCCGCCGTTGAACGGTCCGCCCACTGCGCTGAGGATGTTCTGGTCGCGATCATCCTTGTAGTGCTCGTAGGTCAGCCCGAACCGCGCGTCGTCGGCGTAGTTCCAGCCCAGCTTGGCCAGCACGTTGGTGGTGCGAACGTCTTCGGGGTTGGCTTTGGTCCGGTTGATGCCGGCACCGCCATGCCCGCCATAGGACTCGGTCTCGTGGCCATTGCGCTGGCTCAGGTGCAGCAGGCCGTCGAAGTCACCCTGGCGGCCCGCTACGGTGGCCGAGGTCAGCCAGCTTTCGTCGGCGGAGCTGTAGCCGGTCTTCAGGCGTGCGCCGACATCCTTGCCTGGCTTGATGATGTCTTCCGGGTCGAGGGTGTAGTAGCTCACCGCGCCGCCAATGGCGTTGCTGCCGTACAGCACGGAGGCCGGGCCGCGCAGGATCTCCACGCGCTTGACGATCTCGGGGTCGACATAGTTGCGCTGGGTCTGGGCGTAGGGGCCGTTGAAGAAGCTGTCGGGAATCGACACGCCGTCCACCTGGGTCAGCACCCGGTCGCCATCGATACCGCGGATGTTGTAGCCGTTCAGGCCGCTGCGCTGGCCGGTGCCGGACACCGATACACCGGGTTCGTAGCGCACCAGTTGCTTGATGTCGTTGACGTTCTGCCGGTCCAGTTGCTCACGGGTCTGCACGCTGACGGTGCTCGGTACCTGGCTGACATCCTGGGCGCTGCGGGTGGCGCTGACGGTCACCTGTTGCAGGGCGATGGTGTTGCCGGCGGACTGGCGCTCGAGCACCACGTTGCCGTTGCCGATCTTGCGGTAGCCCAGGCCGGTGCCGCGCAGCAGGCGCTGCAGCGCGGCCTCTGGTGCCAGCGAGCCCTGCACGCCCGGCGAGGCCACGCCCTCGGCCAGCTCGGCGCTGAAGCCGACCTGCCAGCCGGTCACCTTGCTGAACGCGTTGATGGCCTCGACCAGTGGCTGCTGGGTGATGGCGAAGCGGTAGTCGCCCATGCGCGGGCTGCTCGCCTGGGCCGGTTCCACGGCCAGTGCCGGCAGGCTGCAGGCGCCGCTGGCGAGCAGGGCCAGGGTCAACAGGGACAATTGCCCGCGACGGCGGGAAGAAGAGGACGGGCGGGTCTGACCTGTGGGCATCGAAAGCGCTCCCTGTCGCGCGTGAGTTATAAGCGGTGCTTGTTCTCGTTTTCGAACGAGAATCAATCGTATTGGCTATAACGAGACGGGCGAGACAGGGCGATCGCGTAAAAAAACTTACAGGGTCAGTTCAAAATGACTACGGCAGGGTATTCGTGCAGTTGCGCTGAGGTGATGTGGGCGAGGGCGCGCAACGTTTCCAGCGGCTGGTCAAGGCGGTAGTTGCCGGTGACCGCGACCTGCTCCAGGTGGGTGTTGCGGTTGATGATCCACCCCGGGTAGTAGCGGCGGACTTCCGCGAGCACCTGGCTCAGCGGGCAGTTCTCGAACACCAGGCGGCCTTCGATCCAGGCCAGGTCCTTGCTCATGTCGGGGCGCTGGCGCTGGCCGAAGCCCTTGGGACCGACGCTGATACTGTCGCCGGCGCTCAGGCGGATGCGTTGGTCGCTCGCGGCCTGCAGGTCGACATCGCCGCGCTGCACCCGCACCTGGGCCTCGCCATCGAGGTAACGCACGGCGAAGTCGGTGTCGCGCACGCTGGCGCGCAAGGGGCCGGCCTGGACCTCCAGGGGCGGCTGGCTGGTGTTGGACACCTGGAAGTACGCCTCGCCCTGCAGCAGGCGGGCGACTTTGCGGCCTTCGCGCTCGTCGCTGGCGAAGGCCGAATTGGTGTTGAGCAGCACCTTGGCACCCGGGTCCAACTCCAGGCGCTGTCGCTCGCCGACCACGGTCAGGTGGTCGGCCTGCAGGCGCACCGGCAGGTTGCCGAAGGTGAACAGCCCGACCAGCAGCACGGCTGCGGTGGCCAGCGGCTTCCAGTGGCTGCGCAGGCGCCCGGCGAGCGAGCGCTTGCGGCTGTGCTGCAGCTGGCCGGCGGCCTGGCGCAGCGAGGCGCCGTTCCACAGCGCTTCGGCCTCGACATAGGCCTCGGCGTTCTCCGGCTCGACCCCCAGCCAGTGCTCGAAGGCGCGGGTATCGTCTTCGCTGGCGCACTGCAGGCGGATCAACCAGTCCAGCGCCTCCTCGCGGGCACGGGCGCGGGCATCAGGCTCGGCGGGTGACGGGCGAGGTGTGGGGCGGTCGGTCACGGGGGATCCTTGCGAGGGGCTTTTTTTGCGCATGATCAGTGCAGACCCGGTCCATGGCAAGGGCTTTGCGCGGGTCAGCGGCGAGAGGTCGCATCACTGGTGACGATCGGCCACGCCCATGCAGATGGCCATGATCAGTTTCAGCTCCTTCTGCACCGTGCTGGCCGAGACTTTCAGCTGCTCGGCGATTTCCAGGTAGCTGGCGCCGTGCAGGCGGCTGAGGATGAAGATGCGCTGCTGGCGCTCGCTGAGCTGGCCGAGGCTGACGCTCAGGTGCTTGAGCAACTGTTCGGCGTGGGCGGCGTCCTCGCTGCTGGCCGAAGGGGCGGCGACATTGTGCAGGACCTGTTCGGGCACGTCGTCCACCAGCGTGCGCGCCTGCACCCGGCGTGCGCGCAGGTGGTCCAGGGCCAGGTTGCGGGCAGTCTGGAAAACGAAGGGCTCGAGGTGCTCGATCGGCCGCTCGCCCAGGGCGCGGGTGACCCGCAGGTAGGTTTCCTGCAGCAGGTCCTCGGCGGTGCTGGGGTTGCCCACCATGCGCTGCAAGGTGCGCAGCAGGGTGAGGCGCTGGTTGAGGAACACTGAGTTGAACCGGGACTGACTCACGGGGAAACCTGGTCGCTTTTCGGGTTAATGATAATGCTTATCATCCATGCTCGAGGTCAAGCGCGAAAATGTCACGAACAGGTAAATATTGCGGCTAGCGCGGCTCGTGTAGGAGCGGCCTTGTGCCGCGAAAGGGCCGCGAAGCGGCCCCAGGATTTCAGAGTCGATGCAACAAGAGCTGGGGCCGCTTTGCGGCCCTTTCGCGGCACAAGGCCGCTCCTACAGGAGATCGTGCAAAACTTCACCTGGCGTTGAACAACGCCAGGCAGTTGTCCAGCATGCGGTTGGAGAAGCCCCATTCGTTGTCGTACCAGGCCAGCACCTTGAGCATGCGCCCGTTGGCGCGGGTGTGGTTGGCGTCGAAGATCGACGACAGCGGGTTGTGGTTGAAGTCGCACGACACCAGCGGCAGGGCGTTGTAGCCCAGCACGCGCGAGTGGCGGCTGGCCTCGAGGAACAGCTGGTTGACTTCCTCGGCGCTGGCCTCGCGCTTGAGGTTGACCGTGAGGTCGACCAGCGACACGTTGATTACCGGTACCCGCACGGCCATGCCGGTGAGCTTGCCGGCCAGTTCCGGCAGCACCAGGCCCACGGCTTCGGCGGCGCCGGTCTTGCTCGGGATCATCGACTGGGTGGCCGAGCGGGCGCGGTACGGGTCACTGTGGTAGACGTCGGTGAGCACCTGGTCGTTGGTGTAGGCGTGGATGGTGGTCATCAGACCTTGCTCGATGCCGAACTCGCGGTGCAGCACCTGGGCGATCGGCGCCAGGCAGTTGGTGGTACACGAGGCGTTGGAGATGATCTGGTGCGAGGCGCGCAGCACGTCGTGGTTGACCCCGTATACCACAGTGGCGTCGGCGCCCTTGGCCGGCGCGCTGACGATCACCTTGCCGGCACCGGCCGTCAGGTGCGCGGCAGCCTTGGCGCGTTCGGTGAACAGCCCGGTGCATTCGAACACCACGTCGATGGCCAGGGTCTTCCAGGGCAGTTCGGCGGGATTGCGGATGGCGCTGACGGCGATGCGGTCGCCATTGACGGTGAGGCTTTCATGGTCGGCCTCGACAGTGGCGTCGAAGGTGCCGTGGACGCTGTCGTACTTGAGCAGATGGGCGTTCATCGCGCTGTCGCCCAGGTCGTTGATGGCGACGACCTGCAGGTCCTGGCGGTAGCCCTGCGTGTACAGTGCGCGCAGGACGTTGCGTCCGATGCGGCCGAATCCGTTGATGGCGATGCGTAGGGTCATGGCGTTACCTCTGGCAGTCGGGTGAAGCCTGTGGCACAAAGAGCAGCTTCACTGAAACGGTTTTGTTGTTGGAATTACAAGATTATTCACCGAGAGATAGAAAACAAGCCTTTTTGCTGGCAGTATTTTGTTTAAATATACAACGAGTGGTTGGCAGTGCCGTCGCAAACGGACCAGAAGCCTCTATCCAGAGCCTAGGTCGCAATCGTTTGGAGGGACAGTCCCTGGTAAAACCGCCCTTACCGTTAGCCTGGAGTCCAGTACATGCATCCGCGCATCCTTGAGGTCACCGAACGGCTGATCGCCCGCAGCCGCCGTACCCGTGAACGCTACCTTGAGCTGATCCGTGGGGCAGCCAGTGACGGACCCATGCGCGCCAGCCTGCAGTGCGCCAACTTCGCCCATGGCGTGGCCGGATGTGGCGGCGAGGACAAGCAGACCCTGCGCCTGATGAACGCCGCCAACGTGGCCATCGTCTCCGCCTACAACGACATGCTCTCGGCGCACCAGCCGTACCAGCACTTTCCCGAGCAGATCAAGCAGGCCCTGCGCGAAGTCGGCTCGGTCGGCCAGTTCGCCGGCGGCGTGCCGGCCATGTGCGATGGCGTCACCCAGGGCGAGCCGGGCATGGAGTTGGCCATCGCCAGCCGCGAAGTGATCGCCATGTCCACCGCCATCGCCCTGTCGCACAACATGTTCGACGCCGCCCTGATGCTGGGCATCTGCGACAAGATCGTTCCCGGCCTGATGATGGGCGCGTTGCGTTTCGGCCACCTGCCGACCGTCTTCGTGCCGGGCGGGCCGATGGTCTCGGGCATCTCCAACAAGGAGAAGGCCGATGTGCGCCAGCGCTACGCCGAGGGCAAGGCCACCCGCGAGCAACTGCTCGAATCGGAAATGAAGAGCTACCACGGCCCGGGCACCTGCACCTTCTACGGCACCGCCAACACCAACCAGCTGGTGATGGAGGTGATGGGCCTGCACCTGCCGGGCGCCTCGTTCGTCAATCCCTACACGCCGCTGCGCGACGCCCTCACCGCCGAGGCCGCGCGCCAGGTCACGCGGATGACCAAGGCCAGCGGCAACTTCATGCCGATTGGCGAGATCGTTGACGAGAAGGCGCTGGTCAACTCGATCGTCGCCCTGCACGCCACCGGCGGCTCGACCAACCACACCCTGCACATCCCGGCCATCGCCCAGGCCGCCGGCATCCAGCTGACCTGGCAGGACATGGCCGATCTGTCCGAGGTGGTGCCGACGCTGTCCCACGTCTATCCGAACGGCAAAGCCGACATCAACCACTTCCAGGCCTCCGGCGGCATGGCGTTCCTCATTCGCGAGCTGCTCGACGCCGGCCTGCTGCACGAGGACGTCAACACCGTGGCCGGGCATGGCCTGCGCCGCTACACCCAGGAGCCGTTCCTCGAGGATGGCCAACTGGTGTGGCGCGAGGGGCCGAAGGACAGCCTCGACGAAAGCATCCTGCGCCCGGTGGCGCGGCCGTTCTCCGCCGAGGGTGGCCTGCGGGTCATGGAGGGCAACCTGGGGCGCGGCGTGATGAAGGTCTCTGCGGTCGCGCCCGAGCATCGTGTGGTCGAGGCGCCCGCCCGGGTATTCCACGACCAGCAGGCGCTGGCCGATGCGTTCAAGGCCGGCGAACTGGAGCGCGACTTCGTCGCCGTGGTGCGCTTCCAGGGGCCGCGTTGCAACGGCATGCCCGAGTTGCACAAGCTGACACCCTTCCTCGGCGTGCTGCAGGACCGCGGCTTCAAGGTGGCGCTGGTCACCGACGGGCGCATGTCCGGGGCCTCGGGCAAGATCCCGGCGGCCATTCATGTGTGCCCGGAGGCTTTCGACGGCGGCCCGCTGGCGCGAGTGCGCGATGGTGATATCGTGCGCGTCGATGGTGCCGAAGGCACGCTGCAGATCATGGTCTCGGCCGAGGAACTGGCCAGCCGTGAGCTGCCCGAGCCGCCCACGGGCAACGACCTGGGCTGCGGGCGCGAGCTGTTCGGCTTCATGCGCGTGGCGTTCAGTTCCGCCGAACAGGGCGCGAGCGCCTTCACCTCGGCCCTGGAGAACCTCAAATGAAGGCCTTGCTGGTCGGCGACATCGGTGGCACCAACGCACGTTTTGCCTTGTGGCGCGACAACGAGCTGCAGGCGGTCCAGGTGCTGGCCACCGCCGACTACACCAGCCCCGAGCAGGCCATCGAGGCCTACCTCGCCGACCAGGGCATCGCCCGTGGCGGCCTGGCGGCGGTGTGCCTGGCGGTGGCCGGTCCCGTGGACGGCGACGAATTCCGCTTCACCAACAACCACTGGCGCCTGAGCCGCAGCGCGTTCTGCCAGACGCTGCAGGTCGAGCGCCTGTTGCTGATCAACGATTTTTCCGCCATGGCCCTGGGCATGACCCGGCTGCGCGACGGTGAGTTCCGCGAGGTCTGCGCAGGCCTCGCCGACCCGTCGCGTCCGGCGCTGGTGATCGGCCCCGGCACCGGCCTGGGCGTGGGCAGCCTGCTGCGCCTGGGCGAGCACTGGCTGGCGCTGCCGGGGGAGGGCGGGCATGTCGACCTGCCGGTGGGCAATGCCCGCGAGGCGGCGATCCATCAGGAGATTCACCGGCAGATCGGCCATGTCAGCGCCGAGACGGTGCTCAGCGGCGGTGGGCTGGTGCGCTTGTACCAGGCGATCTGCGCGCTCGATGGTGCCACGCCGACGCACAAGACCCCGGCGCAGATCACCGACGCGGCCCTGGCCGGCGAGCCCCGGGCGCTGGCGGTGATCGAGCAGTTCTGCCGCTTCCTCGGGCGGGTGGCGGGCAACAACGTGCTCACCCTGGGCGCACGGGGTGGGGTCTACATTGTCGGCGGGGTGATTCCGCGTTTCGCCGAGTTGTTCCTGGGCAGCGGATTCGCTGCGAGTTTCGCCGACAAGGGCTGTATGAGCGGCTACTTCGCCGGGGTGCCGGTCTGGTTGGTGACGGCGGAGTTTTCCGGGTTGCTGGGGGCCGGGGTGGCCTTGCAACAGGCGTTGGATCATTGATCGCTGGGGCCGCTTCGCGGCCCTTTCGCGGCGCAAGGCCGCTCCTACAGTTGATTGCGTAGCCTTTGTAGGAGCGGCCTTGCGCCGCGAAAGGGCTGCGAAGCAGCCCCACAGCAGACATCAAGATCTGCGTTTACAAGAGGACTGACCATTGTGACCACTGCCGGCAAATCGATCCTGATGGTCGACGACGACCAGGATATCCGCGAACTGTTGCAGACCTACCTGGCCCGTTGCGGCCTGCAGGTCCATGCCGAACCCGACGGCCAGGGCTTTCGCCGCGCCCTGGACGCCAACCCCTACGACCTGGTGATCCTCGACGTGATGCTGCCCGACGAGGACGGCTTCAGCCTGTGCCGTTGGGTCCGCCAGCACCCGCGCCAGGCGCAGGTGCCGATCATCATGCTGACCGCCAGTTCCGACGAGGCCGACCGGGTCATCGGCCTGGAGCTGGGCGCCGACGATTACCTCGGCAAACCCTTCAGTCCGCGTGAACTGCAGGCCCGCATCAAGGCCCTGTTGCGCCGCGCCGACTTCGGCCAGGTGGCGCCGGCCAGCGCGGTGCTGGCCTTCGACGACTGGCGCCTGGACACGGTCAGCCATCGGCTGTTCCACCGCGATGGCGAGGAGGTGATCCTCTCCGGCGCCGACTTCGCCCTGCTCAAGCTGTTCCTCGACCACCCGCAGCAGATCCTCGACCGCGATACCATCGGCAACGCCACCCGTGGTCGCGAGCCGATGCCGCTGGACCGTATCGTCGACATGGCGGTCAGCCGCCTGCGCCAGCGCCTGCGCGACACGGAAAAACCCCCTCGGCTGATCCGCACCGTGCGCGGCAGCGGCTACCTGCTGGCGGCCAATGTCTGCCCGGCCTAGCGAGCGCCGCTGGCGCCTGCTGCCGCGCTCGCTGCTGGGGCGCATGCTGCTGCTGACCTTGTTGGTGGTGTTGCTGGCCCAGGGGCTGTCGAGCCTGATCTGGGTGGCGCAACTGCGCGCCAGCCAGCTGCAGGGCCTGCGTGCCAGTGCCGGCAGCCTGGCCCATTCGATGAGTGCCAGCGTCAGCTACTTCCGTTCGCTGCCGGTGGCCTACCGGCCGATGGTCCTTGACCAGTTGCGTAGCATGGGCGGAACGCGCTTCTTCGTCTCGCTCAACGTCAAGCCGCTGGAGATGCCGGTGCTGCCGATCACCCCGCGCAAGCAGGCGGTAATCGACGTGTTCCAGCAGGTGTTGCACGAGCGCCTGGGCCAGCAGCTGGAGATCTCAGTCGAATTCGTCAGCCCCGATGACCTGCGGATCTTCAACAGCGGCCTGAAACTCGATGAGCTGCCCCGCTCCTGGGCGCACTACTCGTTGACCCTGGAGCCACTCAACCCACCGGTGTTGGTGACCCAGATCCGCCTGGGCGAGGGTGAGTGGCTGTATATCGCCTCGCTGCTGCCCGAGCCCTACACCAGCCTCGAGGCCGAGCGTCTGCCTCGCCAGCAGATCGGCTTTATCGCCATGACCACCGCCCTGCTGTTGCTGTTCATCGGCCTGTTGGTGCACTGGCAGAGCCGGCCGCTCAAGCGCCTGGCGCGGGCGGCGCGGGAAATGTCGCTGGGCGCCGACGTGGCCCCGGTGGCCGAGGGCGGCGGCAGTGAAGTGGTCGAGGTGGGGCGGGCGTTCAACAGCATGCGCGAGCGGATCAGCCGTTACCTCACCGAGCGCTCCCAGTTGTTCAGCGCCATTTCCCATGACCTGCGTACGCCGATCACGCGCCTGCGCCTGCGGGTCGAGCTGCTCGAGGACGAGAAGCTGCAAGCGAAGTTCAGCCGCGACCTCGACGAGCTGGAGCTGCTGGTCAAGGGCGCGCTGCAGTGCGTGAAGGACACCGACATTCACGAGAACATCGAGCCGATCGACCTCAACCAGGTGCTGGAGATGCTCGCCGAACCTTATATCGGCGACGGCCGCATCACCCTCGAAGGACAGGCGCTGGCGCCGTACCCTGGCAAGTCACTGGCCCTGCGCCGCTGCATCGGCAACCTGATCGACAATGCCATCAAGTACGGCGAGCGGGCGCACCTGCGGATCCTCGACAGTGCCGAGAGCTTCGTCCTGCAGGTGGACGACCAGGGCCCGGGGGTGCCGGAGCAGCGCCTGGAGCAGGTGTTCGAGCCGCACTTCCGCCTGGCCGGGCAGCAGCAGGGGTATGGGCTGGGGCTGGGAATCGCGCGCAACATCGCCCACAGCCATGGCGGCGAGGTGAGTCTGTTCAACCTGCGTGAGGGTGGGTTGCGGGTGACTTTGTACCTACCCCGTACAGCCGAATGACACGATCCCCTGTAGGAGCGGCCTTGTGCCGCGAAAGGGCCGCAAAGCGGCCCCAGGATCTCGGCGCAAATACTGAAATTGCTGGGGCTGCTTCGCAACCCTTTCGCGGCACAAGGCCGCTCCTACAGGGGACTGATGTCACTACATGGTGACAATTCGGCAGGCCTTCGTGACATGCCAGCCAGGACGGCTGACTAGAATCGGCTGACAACAACAAGGAGGGTGCACCCATGGCCAACCGCTGGATCGACTCCCCGACACACCATGCCTGGCTCGACGCCGAGGCCCTGCGCCTGCTCGCCTTCGCCAGGGCTTCGCGGCTGCCCCAGGGTTTCGGCAACCTCGACGACGAAGGCCGGCTGCCCCGTTGTGCCCTGGCCGAGACCATGAACACCGCGCGCATGACCCACAGCTTCGCCCTGGCGCATATCCAGGGCGTTCCGGGTTGCCGCGAGCTGGTCGAGCATGGCGTCGAGGCCCTGCTAGGCCCGCTGCGCGACCAGGAGCACGATGGCTGGTACGCCCAGCCCGAAGGCCACGGCGACACCGGCAAGGCCGCCTACCTGCATGCCTTCGTCGCCCTTGCCGCCAGTTCGGCGGTGGTGGCGGGTGTCACACCGGCCCAGGCACTGCTGGAGGCCGTGGTCCGGGTCATCGAGCAGCGCTTCTGGTGCGAGGAGGAGGGCGTCCTGCGCGAGTCGTTCTCCCGTGACTGGCAGCAGGCAGAAGCCTACCGTGGCGCCAACAGCAACATGCACGGCGTCGAGGCGTTTCTCGCCCTGGCCGACGTGACCGGCGACACGCTGTGGCTGCACCGCGCCCTGCGAATGGTCGAGCGCTTGATCCTTGGCCAGGTTGCCGCCGACGGTTTGCGGGTCACCGAGCATTTCGACGAGCACTGGCAGGCATTGCCCGACTACAACCGCGACAACCCCGCCGACGGCTTCCGCCCCTACGGCACCACGCCCGGTCATGCCTTCGAATGGGCACGCCTGATACTGCACCTGGAAGCGGCCCTGCAACGGGCGCAACTGCCCGCGCCGGAGTCCTTGCTGCCTGCCGCCAGGGGACTGTTCGACAGCGCCTGCAAGCATGCCTGGCAGGCCGATGGCGCACCGGGGCTGGTCTACACCCTGGACTGGCGCAACCGCCCGGTGGTGCGCGAGCGCCTGCACTGGGTGCATGCCGAGGCCAGCGCCGCCGCCGCGGCCCTGTTGCGGCGTACCGGCGAAGCGCAATACGAACACTGGTACCGCTGCTTCTGGGACTTCATCGCCAGCCACTTCATCGACCGCGGCCATGGCAGCTGGCACCACGAGCTGGACCCGGCGCTGCTGCCCAGTGCGCGCATCTGGGGCGGCAAGCCCGACCTCTACCACGCCTACCAGGCCCTGCTGCTGCCGCGCCTGCCGTTGGCGCCGAGCCTGGCCACGGCCCTGGCCATGTAACCAGATGATGACATTCGCGCATCCGTTCGTTACCTGAAGGCTGGCGCGGGCTCCTTACACTCCATGCCATGCAAGCGACAGTCTTGCCTCGCATAACAACAAGAAAGGTATTCCCATGCATTCGACGCTTCGTCTCGCCGCCGCGATCTCCTTCGCCTCCCTGTTCTCCCTCAGTGCCCAGGCCGCCGACTCCAAAGGCAGCGTGGAAGTCGTCCATTGGTGGACCTCCGGCGGCGAAAAGGCCGCGGTCGATGTGCTCAAGGCCCAGGTCGAGAAGGACGGTTTCATCTGGAAGGACGGCGCCGTGGCCGGCGGTGGTGGCGCCACCGCCATGACCGTGCTCAAGAGCCGCGCCGTGGCCGGTAACCCACCTGGAGTCGCGCAGATCAAAGGGCCGGATATCCAGGATTGGGCCGCCACCGGCCTGCTCGATCCCGATGTGCTCAAGGACGTGGCCAAGGAAGAGAAGTGGGACAGTCTGCTCGACAAGAAGGTCGCCGACACCGTGAAGTACGACGGCGACTACGTGGCCGTGCCGGTGAACATCCACCGCATCAACTGGTTGTGGATCAACCCGGAAGTGTTCAAGAAGGCCGGCATCGACAAGGCGCCGACCACCCTCGCGGAGTTCTACGCCGCCGGCGATAAGCTCAAGGCTGCCGGTTTCATCCCGCTGGCCCACGGTGGCCAGCCGTGGCAGGACAGCACCGTGTTCGAGAGCGTGGTGCTCTCGGTAATGGGCGTAGAAGGCTACAAGAAAGCGCTGGTCGAACTGGACGAAAAGGCCCTGACCGGCCCCGAGATGGTCAAGGCGCTCACCGAGCTGAAGAAAGTCGCCACCTACATGGACCCTGACGGCAAGGGCCAGGACTGGAACCTGGAGGCGGCCAAGGTCATCAACGGCAAGGCCGGCATGCAGATCATGGGCGACTGGGCCAAGAGCGAATGGACCCTGGCCAAGAAGACCGCCGGCAAGGACTACCAGTGCGTGGCCTTCCCCGGCACCGACCAGGCCTTCCTCTACAACATCGACTCGCTGGTGGTGTTCAAGCAGAAGGACAAGGGCACGGCGGCGGGCCAGCAGGACATCGCCCGCAAGGTGCTGGGCGAAGATTTCCAGAAGGTCTTCAGCATCAACAAGGGCTCGATCCCGGTGCGTAACGACATGCTCGCCGACATGGGCAAGCATGGCTTCGACAGCTGCGCCCAGACCGCGGCCAAGGACTTCCTGGCCGACGCCAAGTCCGGCGGCCTGCAACCGAGCATGGCGCACAACATGGCCACCACGCTGGCGGTGCAGGGGGCGTTCTTCGATGTGGTGACCAACTACATCAACGATCCGAAGGCCGATCCTGCGGATGCGGCGAAGAAGCTCTACTCGGCAGTCAAAGCCGCCCAATAGCCAACGCCGAGGCTGGCGAGATCCCTGTGGGAGCGGGTTTACCCGCGAACACCGGCATAGCCGGTGCCAGGCACCGCAGTGTCTGCTTCGCGGGTAAACCCGCTCCCACAGGTGATGTGCTGACCCTTTTCCAGGTGTGCAATCATGACCACAGCAACCGCCCGCCTGCGGGCCTCCCCCCTGGATGCGCTGCAGCGCTGGCTACCGAAGCTGGTGCTGGCGCCGAGCATGTTCATCGTCCTGGTGGGCTTCTATGGCTACATCCTGTGGACCTTCGTCCTCTCGTTCACCACCTCGACCTTCCTGCCCACCTATAAGTGGGCGGGCCTGGCGCAGTACGCCCGGCTGTTCGACAACGACCGCTGGTGGGTAGCGAGCAAGAACCTGCTGCTGTTCGGCGGCCTGTTCATCGGCATCACCCTGGCCATCGGCGTGTTCCTCGCCGTGTTGCTTGACCAGCGCATCCGCCGCGAAGGATTCATCCGCACCATTTATCTCTACCCCATGGCCCTGTCGATGATCGTTACCGGTACCGCCTGGAAGTGGCTGCTCAACCCTGGCATGGGCCTGGACAAGCTGCTGCGCGACTGGGGCTGGGAAGGCTTTCGCCTGGACTGGCTGATCGACCCCGACCGCGTGGTCTACTGCCTGGTGATCGCCGCCGTGTGGCAGGCCTCGGGCTTCATCATGGCGATGTTCCTCGCCGGCCTGCGCGGTGTCGACCAGTCGATCATCCGCGCCGCCCAGCTCGATGGCGCCAGCCTGCCGCGCATCTACTGGACCGTGGTGCTGCCCAGCCTGCGCCCGGTGTTCTTCAGCTCGCTGATGATCCTTTCGCACATTGCCATCAAGAGCTTCGACCTGGTGGCGGCGATGACCGCCGGCGGCCCTGGCTACTCCTCGGACCTGCCAGCCATGTTCATGTACTCGTTCACCTTCAGCCGCGGGCAGATGGGCATGGGCTCGGCCAGCGCGATCCTGATGCTCGGCGCCATCCTGGCGATCCTGGTGCCGTACCTGTATTCCGAATTGCGGGGCAAACGCCATGACTAGCCTGACCGACAAACCCGCACTGAACCTCAGCCGTATCGCCATTCATGCCGTGCTGCTGCTGGCCGTGCTGCTGTACCTGGTGCCGCTGGTGGTGATGCTGCTGACCAGCTTCAAGACCCCCGAGGACATCGGCAGCGGCAACCTGCTGAGCTGGCCGACCGAATTCACCGCCATCGGCTGGAGCAAGGCCTGGGCCACGGTCAGCGGCTACTTCGTCAACTCGATCCTGATCACCGTGCCGGCGGTGCTGATCTCCACCGCCATCGGCGCGCTCAACGGCTATGTGCTGTCGATGTGGCGCTTCCGTGGCTCGCAGCTGTTCTTCGGCCTGCTGCTGTTCGGCTGCTTCCTGCCGTTCCAGACCGTGCTGCTGCCGGCCTCGTTCACCCTCGGCAAGCTGGGCCTGGCCAGCACCACCAGCGGGCTGGTGCTGGTGCACGTGGTGTACGGCCTGGCCTTCACCACGCTGTTCTTCCGCAACTATTACGTGAGCATTCCCGAGGCGCTGGTCAAGGCGGCGCGCCTGGACGGCGCCGGGTTCTTCACCATCTTCGGGCGGATCATCCTGCCGATGTCGACGCCGATCATCATGGTCTGCCTGATCTGGCAGTTCACCCAGATCTGGAACGACTTCCTGTTCGGCGTGGTGTTCTCCAGCGGCGACTCGCAACCGATCACCGTGGCCCTCAACAACCTGGTCAACACCAGCACCGGGGCCAAGGAATACAACGTCGACATGGCCGCGGCGATGATCGCCGGGCTGCCGACGCTGCTGGTCTATGTGGTCGCGGGCAAGTATTTCGTGCGCGGGCTGACTGCCGGCGCGGTCAAGGGGTAAGTCATGGCAACACTCGAACTTCGCAATGTGCACAAGACCTACGGCGTGGGCCTGCCGGACACGCTCAAGGACATCCAGCTGGCGATCAAGGACGGCGAGTTCCTGATCCTGGTCGGCCCCTCGGGCTGCGGCAAGTCGACGCTGATGAACTGCATCGCCGGCCTGGAAAGCATCAGCGGCGGGGCGATCCTCATCGACGACGAGGACGTCAGCGGCATGAGCCCCAAGGACCGCGACATCGCCATGGTGTTCCAGTCCTACGCGCTGTACCCGACCATGAACGTGCGCGACAACATCGCCTTCGGCCTGAAGATCCGCAAGATGCCCCAGGCCGCCATCGACGAGGAGGTGGCGCGGGTCGCCAAGTTGCTGCAGATCGAGCACCTGCTCGAGCGCAAGCCCGGGCAGCTGTCCGGCGGCCAGCAACAGCGCGTGGCCATGGGCCGGGCGCTGGCGCGCCGGCCGAAGATCTACCTGTTCGACGAGCCGCTGTCGAACCTCGACGCCAAGCTGCGGGTGGAGATGCGCACCGAGATCAAGCTGATGCACCAGCGCCTGAAGACCACCACGGTGTACGTCACCCACGACCAGATCGAGGCGATGACGCTCGGTGACAAGGTGGCGGTGATGAAGGACGGCATCATCCAGCAGTTCGGCACGCCACAGCAGATCTACAACGACCCGGCCAACCTGTTCGTCGCCAGTTTCATCGGTTCGCCGCCGATGAACTTCATCCCGGTGCGCCTGACCCGGCAGGACGGCCGCGTGCTGGCCCTGCTTGACAGCGGCCAGGCGCGCTGCGAGCTGCCGCTGGGCGTGGCGGCGGACGAACTGGAAGGCCGCGAGATCATCCTCGGCGTGCGCCCGGAGCAGATCACCCTGGGGGCGGAGCAGGGCAATGGCCTGCCGGGCATCCGCGCCGAAGTGCAGGTCACCGAGCCCACCGGGCCGGACCTGCTGGTGTTCGTCACCCTCAACCAGACCAAGGTCTGCTGCCGCCTGGCGCCGGATGTGGCGTGCCGGGTCGGCGACAGCCTCAACCTGCAGTTCGACCCGGCGCGGGTGCTGCTGTTCGACGCCAGCAGCGGCGAACGCCTGGACCTATCTGCCACCGCAGTAAAGGACAACGTGACGCGTTTCAAAGGCCGTTAAGGACGGCGGTCATACCCTGTAGGAGCGGCCTTGCGCCGCGAAAGGGCTGCACAGCAGCCCCAGCAATGCTGAAGGATGCCAAGACCTGGGGCTGCTTCGCAGCCCTTTCGCGGCACAAGGCCGCTCCTACAGACGAACGCCGTTAAACCGTTCTGTTAATAACAAGAAAAGAGGACGCAAAGGGATGGAACATCGCAATCGCATCAGGACGCTGGGTTCACTGGCACTGCTGGCCGTGGTCGGCAGCAGCGGGGCCCAGGCCGCCGAGGCTTTCTCGTCGGAATCGAAATGGATGACCGGCGACTGGGGCGGCACCCGCACCGAGTTGCTGGAGAAGGGCTACGACTTCACCCTCGACTACGTCGGCGAGGTGGCCGGCAACCTTAACGGCGGTTACAACGACGACAAGACCGCGCGCTACAGCGACCAGTTCGCCCTCGGCGCGCACCTGGACCTGGAGAAGATCTTCGGCTGGAAGGACACCGAGTTCAAACTGGCGATCACCGAGCGTAGCGGCCGCAACCTGTCCAACGACCGCATCAGCGACCCGCGCGCCGGGCAGTTCAGCTCGGTGCAGGAAGTCTGGGGCCGGGGCCAGACCTGGCGCCTGACCCAGATGTGGATCAAGCAGAAGTACTTCGACGGCGCATTGGACGTGAAATTCGGCCGCTTCGGCGAGGGCGAGGACTTCAACAGCTTCCCTTGCGACTTCCAGAACCTGGCCTTCTGTGGCTCGCAGGTGGGCAACTGGGTCGGCGGCATCTGGTACAACTGGCCGGTCAGCCAGTGGGCGCTGCGGGTCAAGTACAACATCACCCCGGAATTCTTCGTCCAGGTCGGCGCCTACGAGCAGAACCCGTCGAACCTGGAGACCGGCAACGGCTTCAAGCTCAGCGGCAGCGGCACCAAGGGCGCGATCCTGCCGGTCGAGGCGGTGTGGTCGCCGAAGGTCAACGGCCTGCCGGGCGAGTACCGCCTGGGCTACTACTACAGCACCGCCAAGGCCGACGATGTGTATGACGACATCAACGGCAACCCGCAGGCGCTGACCGGCGCGGCGTTCAAGTCGCACTCCAGCAAGCACGGCTGGTGGGTGGTGGCGCAGCAGCAGGTCACCGCCCATGCCGGCGACGTCAATCGCGGCCTGAGCCTGTTCGCCAACTTCACCGTGCATGACAAGGCCACCAACGTTGTCGACAACTACCAGCAGGTCGGTCTGGTCTACAAGGGCGCCTTCGACGCTCGGCCCAAGGACGACATCGGCTTCGGCATCGCCCGCATCCACGTCAACGACGACGTGAAGAAGCGCGCCGAGCTGCTCAATGCCCAGAGCGGTATCAATGACTACGACAACCCGGGCTTCAAGCCGCTGCAGCGCACCGAGTACAACGCCGAGCTCTACTACGGCTTCCACGTCACCAACTGGCTGACCGTGCGCCCGAACCTGCAGTACATCAAGAGCCCGGGCGGTGTCGACCAGGTGGATAACGCGCTGGTCGCGGGGTTGAAGATTCAGTCGTCATTCTGAGAAAAATTGTTGTAAATTTACGCCATCCATCTCGACCTCCCGCTAACCACTGGCCAGCAGTGGTTAGCGGGCACGGGCCGAGACAGCGCTATCTCGAACAACAAAAGAGCTTGGAACCATGCCTGAACATCCGCTACATCGCTTCTTCACTTCGCAACGGCCCAGGCCAACCTTCGAGTGGGAGCGTTACCAGCAGCGCGATGTGCTGATCATCGACCACCCGTGCTGCCAGGCGGTGTTCAGCCGCCAGGGCGCGCAACTGCTGCATTTCCAGCCGGCCGGCGAGAAGCCCTGGCTGTGGTGCGCCGAGCAGTGGCCGCAGGTGGGCGCCATCCGCGGTGGCGTGCCGGTGTGTTGGCCGTGGTATGGCCGTCATCCCAGCGAGGACCTGTGGCCGGCCCACGGCTGGGCGCGCCTGCTTGACTGGAAGCTGGTGGACAGTCGTGAGGACGAGCAAGGCGTGACCCTGAAGTGGCGCCTTGACCTGTGCGACTGGCAGGTCGACCTGCACGCCCGGCTCGGCGCGAGCATGGAGCTGAGCCTGAGTACCGAGCACCAGGACAGCGAGCCCTGCCAGTTGAGCCATGCGCTGCTGGCCTACTGGCGAATCAGCGACGTGTCGAAGATAGCGCTGTCCGGACTCGAGGATATCCAAGGCTACGATCGCCTCAATCGCCAGGCCTGCCGCGAGGATGGCGCGCTGACCCTCAAGGGTGGCTGCCAGAAGGTCTACCCCGGTACACCCAAGGTGCAGTTGCAGGATCCGGCCTGGCAGCGCGAGCTGTGCATCGACACCGGCGACAGCGACGACACCGTGGTCTGGCACCCAGGCAATCGCCCGTTGATGGGCGTGACCGGGCGCGAATGCCAGGGCTTTGTCTGTGTCGAGGCGGCCAGCGGCAGTGGCGAGGGCTTGAGCCTGGCGCCGGGCGAGCGGGCGCACCTGCGGCTGCAGGCGCACCGGCTCAGTTGAGGTCGTCGTCCTCGATCGGGTAGCGACTGGCGTTGAGGCTTTCCTTGATCTTGCGCAGGTGCGGCTGGAAGTCCACGCCGCGGCGCAGGGTCATGCCGGTGGCGAGCACGTCGAGCACGGTGAGCTGGATGATCCGCGAGGTCATCGGCATGTAGATGTCGGTGTCTTCCGGCAGCGGAATGTGCAGGCTCAGGCTGCAAGCCTGGGCCAGGGGCGAGCCGGCGGCGGTCAGGCCGAGCACCGAGGCGCCGTTTTCCCGGGCCAGGCGCGCCACCTCGACCAGTTCGCGGGTACGCCCGGTGTAGGAAATGATCACGAACAGATCGCCGGTGTGGGCCACCGAGGCCAGCATGCGCTGCATCAGCACATCGGCGTGGGCCGACACGGCAAGGTTGAAGCGGAAGAACTTGTGCTGGGCGTCGAGGGCCACGGGGGCCGAGGCGCCAAGGCCGAAGAAGTGGATCTGCCGGGCCTGGATCATCATGTCCACGGCGCGGCTGACCTGCTGCGGGTCGAGCGCCTGGCAGGCGCTGTCCAGCGAGGCGATGGCGCTGCCGAAGATCTTCTGGGTGTAGGCGGCCGGATCATCGTCGGCCTCCACCGCGCGGCTGACATAGGCGGCGCCGCTGGCCAGGCTTTGCGCCAGCTGCAGCTTGAGCTCGGGGTAGCCGCTGACGCCGAACGAGCGGCAGAAGCGGTTGACCGTCGGTTCGCTGACCTTGGCCGCCTGGGCCAGGGCGGCGATGCTGAAGCGGGTGGCCTGTTGCGGGTTGAGCAGGATGACTTCGGCGACTTTGCGTTCGGCCTTGTTCAGCTCGTCGAGGCGGCCCTGGATCTGTTCCAGGAGGTTACGCACGCGGTCCATGGTGTGTCCTTGGGTCGGGAAGCAGGCTTTTTGCGCTGGCGTGTATCGTACTGTCGGTAAGATTGTCACACCACTTGTCTGTAATGGCTGTATTCGATGTTGTGGTTTTTACTACATTAACCCTTGAAAAGCAGGGTTGAAACCGGTATTCCTAGTCCAACATTTATAAAAGAACCAACATCATGGCTGCGATCAGTGTCGAACCCTGCACCTTCGCCCTCTTTGGCGCCCTCGGCGACCTGGCGTTGCGCAAGCTGTTTCCCGCGCTCTACCAGCTCGACCGCGCCGACCTCCTGCACCCGGACACCCGCCTGCTGGCCCTGGCCCGCGAGCCGGGCAGCGTGCAGGAACACCTGAACAACATCGAAGCCCATCTGCGTCGGCATGTGCCGGAGGCGGAGATCGATGCCGCTTCCCTGGGGCGCTTCCTCGGGCGCCTGAGCTACCTGCACCTGGACTTCGTCGAGCCCGAGGGCTACCAGGCCCTGGCCGAACAGGCGCCGAGCGGGCAGCCGCTGATCGCCTACTTCGCCACGGCGGCGGCAGTCTACGGCGCGATCTGCGAGAACCTCGACAAGGCCGGCCTGGCCTCGCGCACCCGGGTGGTGCTGGAAAAGCCCATCGGCCATGACCTGGAGTCGTCGCGTCGGGTCAACGACGCCGTGGCGCGGTTCTTCCCCGAGAGCCGGGTCTACCGCATCGACCACTACCTGGGCAAGGAAACGGTGCAGAACCTGATCGCCCTGCGCTTTGCCAACAGCCTGTTCGAAACCCAGTGGAACCAGAATTCCATCTCCCATGTGGAGATCACCGTGGCCGAGAAGGTCGGCATCGAGGGCCGCTGGGGCTACTTCGACAAGGCCGGCCAGCTGCGCGACATGATCCAGAACCACCTGTTGCAGCTGCTCTGCCTGATCGCCATGGACCCGCCCAGCGACCTGTCGGCCGACAGCATCCGCGACGAGAAGGTCAAGGTGCTCAAGGCACTGGCACCGATCACCGGCGAAGGCCTGAGCACCCATGTGGTGCGCGGCCAGTACATCGCTGGTTTCAGCGACGGCAAGCCGGTGCCGGGCTACCTGGAAGAGGACAACGCCAACGCCCAGAGCGACACCGAGACCTTCGTCGCCCTGCGCGCCGATATCCGCAACTGGCGCTGGTCGGGCGTGCCGTTCTACCTGCGCACCGGCAAGCGCATGCCGCAGAAGCTGTCGCAGATCGTCATCCACTTCAAGGAAACCCCGCACTACATCTTCGCCCCGGAACAGCGTTTGCAGATCGGCAACAAGCTGATCATCCGCCTGCAACCGGACGAAGGCATTTCGCTGCGGGTGATGACCAAGGAGCAGGGCCTGGACAAGGGCATGCAGCTGCGCAGCGGCCCGCTGCAGCTGAACTTCTCCGACACCTGGCGCAGCGCGCGGATTCCCGACGCCTACGAGCGTCTGCTGCTGGAAGTGATGCGCGGCAACCAGAACCTGTTCGTGCGCAAGGACGAGATCGAATACGCCTGGAAATGGTGCGATCAGCTGATCGCCGGCTGGAAGACCAGCGGCGACGCGCCCAAGCCCTATGCGGCCGGTTCCTGGGGGCCGATGAGCTCGATTGCATTGATCACTCGCGATGGGAGGGCCTGGTATGGCGATATCTGAACTGCAACTGCCGGCGACGGTGAGGGCGCATCAGCTGGCTGATGCGAAAACCCTGGCGGCGACCCTGGCCCATGATGTGGCCGAGCGCCTGCGCCAGGCCATCGCCAGCAAGGGCCAGGCCTGCGTGGTGCTGTCCGGCGGCCGCAGCCCGGTGCCGTTTCTCGAGAAACTGGCGGCAGAGGTGCTGGACTGGTCGAAAGTCACCGTGAGCCTGGCGGACGAGCGCTGGGTGCCGGTGGCGCACGACGACAGCAACGCCGGCCTGCTGGCTCGTCACCTGTTCAAGGGCCCGGCGGCCAAGGCGCGTTTCATCGGCCTGTACCAGAGTGCCGCGACCCTGGAAGCCGCCGCCGAGCAGGCCGACCAGGTGCTCGCCGACCTGCCGCCGATCGATGTGCTGGTGCTGGGCATGGGCGACGACGGCCACACGGCCTCGCTGTTCCCGGCCAGCCCCAACCTGCGCCAGGGCCTGGCCAAGGTCGGCGAGCGTCGCTGCCTGCCGATGCTGGCGCCGAGCGTGCCGCACCAACGCCTGAGCATGACCCGCGCGCTGCTGGCCAGCGCCGGCTTCATCGCCCTGTCCGTGCAAGGCGCGGGCAAGCTCGCCACCCTGTGTGCCGCCCTGGCGGCGGAAGACCCAACCGAAATGCCGATTCGCGCCTTTCTTCACGACCCCCTGGACATCTACTGGTGCCCATGAGCCAAGGACCCATTGTCATGACCACCCTCGAACGCCCACAGCCTTTGCTCTCGATGGCCGACAAAGCCGCGCGGATCGACGCGATCTGCGACAAGGCGCGCATCCTGCCGGTGATCACCATCGCCCGTGAGGAAGACATCCTGCCCCTGGCCGACGCCCTGGCCGCCGGCGGCATCCGCACCCTGGAAGTGACCCTGCGCTCGCAGCACGGCCTGAAGGCCATCCAGGTACTGCGCGAGCAGCGTCCGGAACTGTGCGTCGGCGCCGGTACCGTGCTCGACCGTGGCATGTTCGCCGCCGTCGAGGCCGCGGGCGCGCAGTTCGTCGTCACCCCGGGCATCACCCAGGACATTCTCGAGGCGGGCGTGGACAGCGACATTCCGCTGCTGCCGGGCATCAGCACGCCGTCGGAGATCATGATGGGCTATGCCCTCGGCTACCGTCGCTTCAAGCTGTTCCCGGCGGAGATCAGTGGTGGCGTGGCGGCGATCAAGGCCTTTGCCGGCCCGTTCGGCGACATTCGCTTCTGCCCGACCGGCGGGGTGAACCCGGCCAACGTGCGCAACTACATGGCCCTGCCCAATGTGATGTGCGTGGGCGGCACCTGGATGCTCGACAGCAGCTGGATCAAGAACGGCGACTGGGCGCGGATCGAGGCGTGCAGCGCCGAGGCGATGGCGCTGCTGGACTGACAGATTTCGTTGTGTGCTACACGGCTTGTGGGGCGCTTGGTCGGCGCCCCTTTTTTTCGCCTGCAGTTGCGCCTTGCAGGGTGGCCGATCGCCCTGTAGGAGCGGCCTTGTGCCGCGAAAGGGGCGCGCAGCGGCCCTGGTTTCAGTGTTCATGCAAAGATCGCTGGGGCCGCGTTGCGGCCCTTTCGCGGCACAAGGCCGCTCCTACATGGGCGGACGCAGGCCAAAGCAACAGGCATGAAAAAGCCCGCATCATGTGCGGGCTTCGTTCATCGGCGATGGCTTACGCCGCCTTCGCCTGCTGTTGGCTCAGCGACCGGTTCAGCGCGCTGAACAGTGCCTTGAAGCTGGCGGTGGTGATGTTCTCATCGATGCCCACGCCGTGCACCGGACGCCCGCCGGCCACGCGCAGTTCGATGTACGCCGCCGCCTTGGCGTTGGTGCCGGCACCAATGGCGTGTTCGTTGTAGTCCATGATCTCCACGCTGACCGGCAGGCCGGCGACCAGCGCTTCCAGGGCGCCGTTGCCCTTGCCGTGCCAGTGCAGGGTGGTCTCGCCTTCACCGGAGACTTCCACCTGCACGTGACTGCTGCCGTTCTCTTCCTGCAGGCGGTGGCTGACCAGTGCATACGGTGCGTTGGCCTGGAGGTATTCCTTCTGCAGCAGCTTGTAGATCTGCTCGGCGGTCATTTCCAGGCCGAGACGGTCGGTCTCGCCCTGTACCACCTGGCTGAACTCGATCTGCATGCGGCGCGGCAGGCTGATGCCGTACTCCTGCTCGAGCAGGTAGGTGATGCCGCCCTTGCCCGACTGGCTGTTGACGCGGATCACCGCCTCGTAGCTGCGGCCGATGTCGGCCGGGTCGATCGGCAGGTACGGCACTTCCCACAGTTCGCCGTCCTGCTGCTTGGCGAAGCCCTTGCGGATGGCGTCCTGGTGCGAGCCGGAGAACGCGGTGTGGACCAGGTCGCCGACGTACGGGTGGCGCGGGTGTACCGGCAGCTGGTTGCACTCTTCGACGACCTTGCGCACGCCGTCGATGTCGGAGAAGTCCAGTTGCGGGTCGATGCCCTGGGTGTAGAGGTTCAGCGCCAGGGTCACCAGGTCGACGTTGCCGGTGCGCTCGCCGTTGCCGAACAGGCAGCCTTCGGCGCGGTCTGCGCCGGCCATCAGGCCCAGCTCGGTGGCGGCGATGCCGGTGCCACGGTCATTGTGGGTGTGCAGGCTGATGATCACGCTGTCGCGACGGTTGATGTTGCGGCAGAACCATTCGATCTGGTCGGCGTAGACGTTCGGCGTGGCGACTTCGACGGTGGCCGGCAGGTTGAGGATGATCTTGTGCTCGGGGGTCGGGTTCCACACCTCGATCACCGCGTCGCACACTTCCTTGGCGAACTCCAGTTCGGTGGCGCTGAAGGTTTCCGGCGAGTACTGGAAGGTCCACTGGGTATTCGGCTGCTGCGCGGCGTACTTGACGAACAGCTTGGCGGCGTTGACCGCGATGTCCTTCACGCCCTGCTTGTCCTGGTTGAAGACGATGCGGCGGAACGACGGGCAGGTGGCGTTGTACAGGTGCACGATGGCCTTCTTGGCCCCGCGCAGGGATTCGAAGGTACGGGCGATCAGGTCTTCACGGGCCTGGGTCAGCACCTGGATGGTGGTGTCGTCCGGGATGTGGCCGTCTTCGATCAGGGTGCGCACGAAGTCGAAGTCGGTCTGCGAGGCCGACGGGAACGAGGCTTCGATTTCCTTCACGCCCACCTGCACCAGGGTCTTCCAGAACCGCAGCTTCTTCTCCGAGTCCATCGGCTCGATCAGCGACTGGTTGCCATCACGCAGGTCGGAGCTGCACCAGATCGGCGCCTGGGTGATGGTCTTCGACGGCCAGGTACGGTCGGGCAGGTCGATGGTCGGGAACGCGCGGTACTTCTTCGATGGGTCTTTGAGCATGGTCATGGAAGCAATCCTTTTTATGTGCGGCCGTGATCGGGCCTGCCAAACGAAAACGAGAGAAAAAGGCGAGGCGACGCGATTCACCCTGGTAGTCGGGCGCTGACCAGGCAGAGGCTGCGATGTTGTCGGAGCAGGGTGCTGAAGATGTTCATAGGCTCAACCCTAACCAGTGGGTTGGGGGATGGCAAGCACTGCGGGGAAATTGAGAGGAATGCTTAAAAAATGCGATTTCTCGAGATTTTATGGCTGATATTTTTGTTCGGTTTCTTTAATATTGCGCAGTATTTTTCGATGGCGCAACACAAAGTGATTGATGTTGGCCGTGCCGGCCCCTTCGCGGGTAAACCCGCTCCCACAGGAATGGCGCTGTACCTGTGGGAGCGGGTTTACCCGCGAAGGGGCCGGCCCAGATGGCACACGTCTCAGGGCTGGAACGCGCCGATGAAGATCGCAGGATCCACCCGCGCATCGTTGAGGCTGACGTTCCAGTGCATGTGCGGCCCGGTCGCCCGGCCGGTGGAGCCCACGCGGCCGACCACCTCGCCACGGCGCAGTACCTGCCCCGGCTTCACGTCGATCTTCGACATGTGGCAGAACATGCTGATGAAGCCCTGGCCATGGTCGACGAACACCGTGCGGCCATTGAAGAAGTAGTCGCCCACCAGGATCACCTTGCCATTGGCCGGGGTCTTGATCGGCGTGCCGGCGGGCACGGCGAAATCCAGGCCGGCATGGGGGTTGCGCTCCTCGCCGTTGAAGAAGCGGCGCACGCCGAACTTGCTCGACAGCGGGCCGTTGACCGGCTTGTCGAGGATCAGGTTGCTCGGCAGGGTCGGGCTGAAACTGCGGTAGGCCTTGATCTGCTCGGCCAGCTCGCGGTCGATGCGCTTGAGGTCCTCGGGCTCGGGGTTGACCTGGCGCTTGTTCTTCAGGGTGATGTGCTGTTCGGGGTATTTCTTGCTGCCCACGCTGAAGCGGATGTCGCGCCCACCCTGGCTGAGCACGGCGCTGCCGGGCTTCTGGGTGAGCGGGATGCCGACAATGGCCAGCCATTTGTCCTGCTCCTTCACCACCAACACCGGCTTGCCGTCGAAGCGGGCCGTGGGGGCGCTGGTGGAGGGGCCCAGGTCGATCACTGCCACGCCGCCGGGCACCGGCTTGTCGAGGGTGCGGGTGATGTAGCTGGCCTGGGCCGCGGTAAGTGGCAGCAGCAGGGCAAAAGCGAGCAGGGGCGCGAACAGGCGGGGCATGTGTCAGTCCAGTAGGGAGAGAGTGACCGGAGTCTGGTGGTTGTCCTCGACCCGCACCTTGAGCTCGCCTTCGTTTAGGCGGGCGGTCAGGCGCTGGCCGTTGTGGGTCTGCGCGGCGCTGCGGATGGCCTGGCCGCGCTCGTCGAGGAGGATGCTGTAACCGCGGGCGAGGGTGGCCAATGGGCTGACCACCTGCAGCGTCTGCAACTGCGCCTGGAAGCGCTGGCGACGGTCCTTGATCACCTCGCGCATGGCCCGTGGCAGGCGTTCGGCCAGGCTGTCCAGGCGTTGCTTGAGCAGTTTCAGGTTGCGTCCCGGGTGTTGCGCGGCCAGGCGCATGTCCAGGCGGCCGAGGCGTTCGTGGCGTTGGCTCATGGTCAGCGCGAAGGCGCGGCGCAGGCGCATGTCCAGATCGTCCAGGCGCTGGGCCTTCTGGCGCAGGCGTTCGCCCGGGTGGCGCAGGCGCCGGGCCAGGCCCTCCACGCGCAGGCGGTCATGGGCCAGGCGGCTCTGCATGCGCAGCAACAAGCGCCGCTGCAGGCTGTCCAGGCGTTGTTGCAGGCCGCTGCTGTCGGGGGCGAGCAGCTCGGCGGCGGCCGAAGGCGTGGGGGCGCGCACATCGGCGACGAAGTCGCTGATCGACACGTCGGTTTCATGGCCCACGGCGCTGACGATCGGCGTCACGCAGGCGGCCACGGCACGGGCCACGGCCTCTTCGTTGAAGCACCAGAGGTCTTCCAGCGAGCCGCCGCCACGGGCCAGGATCAGCGCGTCGAAGCCCTGCCGGTCGGCCATCTGCAGGGCACGGACGATCTGTGCGATGGCCTCGCGGCCTTGCACTGCGGTAGGGATCAGATTGAGTTCGACCTGCGGCGCGCGGCGGCGGAACACGCTGATGATGTCGCGGATCACCGCGCCGGTGGGCGAGGTGACGATGCCGATGCGCTGCGGGTGGGCCGGTAGCGGCTGCTTGCGTTCGGTGCTGAACAGCCCCTCGGCGCCGAGCTTTTCCTTCAGTGCCTCGAAGGCCAGGCGCAGGGCGCCGTCACCGGCCGGTTCGACGGTGTCGAGGATCAGCTGGTAGTCGCCGCGGCCCTCGAACAGCGAAACCTTGCCGCGCACCTTTACCGCCAGGCCGTCACGCAGGGCCTGGCGCACACGGGCGGCGTTCTGCCGGAACAGCGCGCAGCGGATCTGCGCGCCGCTGTCCTTGAGGGTGAAGTACATGTGGCCGGAGGCCGGGCGGGCGAGGTTGGAAATCTCGCCTTCCACCCAGACGCTGCGGAACACGTCCTCGAGCAGCACGCGGGCGCGGCCGTTGAGCTGGCTGACGGTGAGGACCTCGCGGTCCAGGCCGAGTCGTTCGAAAGGGTCTCTGATCATGCCGGGCATCATAAAGGACATCGGTCCCGGTTGTCTGTTCCTGGCCCGGTCGTCGCGGCATGGCGCGATCATTGTAGGAGCGGCCTTGTGCCGCGAAAGGGCTGCGACGCAGCCCCAGTTTTTCAGCGTTGCCGTAGAGATTGCCGGGGCTGCTTTGCAGCCCTTTCGCGGCACAAGGCCGCTCCTACAGGGTGTTTGCGCCGAGACCTCACTTTTTCATCGCCGCCACAAACTGCTGCACCAGCTCCCCGGCATCCCGCCGACAAGCCAGCGCCACGGTACTTTGGCAGGCCTCGGCCAGCGGCACGAAGGTGACCGAGGGCGGGGCGATCTCGCGCATGCTTGCCGGCAACAAAGCTACCCCGAACCCGGCCTGGATCAACTGCAGTTGCGTGGTCTTGCGCGACACCACCTGCGCCGCCTGGGGATAGAATCCCTCGTTCATGCACAGCGACGCCGACAGGTAGCTCAGCCCGCCGCGCTGACGATGGGGGATGGAGATGAAGCGTTCCTCGCGCAGTTGCCCCAACCGAACACTGGCCGCCGTGGCCAGTGGGTGGCTCGCCGCCACCGCCAGCAGCAGGGGCTCGTCGAACAGCGCATGCAGTTCCACGCCCTCGTGCTGGCGCAGTACTGGCAGGCGCAACAGGCCGATCTCCAGCCGTCCCTCGGCGATGTCCTCCAGCTGCGCTTCCGACGATTGCTGGGCGATTTCCAGGGATACGCCAGGGTTAGCCTCGAGGTAGGTGCCGAGGCGCTGCAGCAACTGCCCGGTCAGCGGCACGGTGCTGGAGTGGTTCAGACGCAAACTGCCGCGCAGGCCTTGGCCAACTTCGCGGGCCAGGCGTTCGGCCTTGTCCAGGTCGGCCAGCAGGCGCCGGGCGCGGTCGAGGAAGGCCAGCCCGGCGGCGGTCAGCCGTGGCTGGCGAGCGGTGCGCTCGAACAGTGCGGACCCCAGGTGCAGCTCCAGCTCCTTGATCTGTCGGCTGAGGGCCGACTGGGCGATGTACAGCCGCTCGGCGGCGGCACTGAAGCTGCCGGCCTCGGCAATTTCGACGAAATAGCGCAACTGACGGATCGAAGTCATGTCATGCCTTTTCCAGATGGCTCATGGCGTAAAGGCATATTAGTCGGCATGGCTTGTCGCTGGCTAACCTTCAGTGGTCTCCCGAGGAACTGTCGCGATGCTCGCTCAATTGTCGTTTTCCACGCTCGACTGGCTACCCATCCTGCTGGGTGTGGGGGTGGCCTATATCGTCTTCGGCATCGCCGGCTTCGGCACCGCGCTGGTCGCCGGCCCCGTGCTGATCCACTTCATGCCGTTGTCGCGGATCATTCCGTTGCTGGTGTTGCTGGACTTCGTCGCCGCTTTCGGCAACCTGCTGCCGTCGCGGCGTGACGTGGTGCGCGGCGAGTTACTGCGGCTGCTGCCGTTCATGGCCGTGGGCTGCACGCTGGGCGTGGTGTTCCTGCTGCGCCTGAAGTCGGATGTCCTGCTGTTGCTGATGGGGCTGTTCGTCACTGCCTACGCGGTCTATGGCCTGGCGGTGAAGGTGCGGCCGGCGAGCTTGTCGGCCGCCTGGGCGGTGCCCATGGGCACGGTGGGCGGGTTGTTCGGCGCCCTGTTCGGCAGTGGTGGCTTTTTATACGCGATCTACCTCAGCGCACGGCTGGAGGCCAAGGAGCAGGTGCGGGCGACCCAGGTCGCACTGATCAGTTGCAGCACAGTGGTGCGCCTGTCGCTGTTTCTGATCGCCGGGGTATATGCCGACGTCAGCCTGTTGCTGCTGGCCGCCTGCCTGTTGCCGGTGATGTTCGCCGGTACCTGGCTGGGACGGCGGCTGACCCTGAGGCTATCCCGCGAGGCCTTCGTGCGATTGATCACCTGGCTGGTGCTGGCCAGCGGCCTGGCGTTGATCGGTCGCTACCTGAGCGCCTGAGCAGACGGTAGAATTGAGTGATTACCGCAGTTCGCAGGCCCGCCTCAAGCATGAACACCCAAAGCATCATCGTCCCCAAGCTGTCCACCGTGCCGGTTCACGAAGCCCGTGCCCGCGCCATCCTGCGCTGGCTGGTGCGCGAGAAGATCGTCGAGGAGCAACTGAGCACCTGCGGTCGGACCGGCAATCGTATGGGCCATGCCCTGGCCGAAGGGGCGCGCAAGGTGGCCCTGCACCCCGAGAAGCTGCCGTTCGGCGCACAGGTCAATGGCCTTGAGGTGATGCTCAAGCGCTGCATCTATACCCCTACCGACGGATTTCTCGAGGAGGCCGGCTGCCCGGAATGCCGGCGGGAGGTGGGCGAGCCGCTGTTCGAGAGCCTGGAGGAATGGATGCCGGGGGTGAGCGACAACTTCACCTGCCCGCTGTGCGGATTCGAGGATGACATCAATGGATTTCTCTACCTGCAGCCGTGTGCCTTTTCCAACCTGGGGTTCATCTTCAACAACTGGGGCGAGGCCGGGTTCACCCAGGCCTTCCTCGACAGCTTCGCCGACTGGCTGGACCAGCCGGTGGCGGTGGTGCAGGTAAAACTGCCGCAAGGCTGACCGAAGGCCCTTATTTTGCATTGAGCGGCGCGCCATGGATGGGTATAATGGCGCGCTTCCATTTTTCCCCTTCCGGGAGCCCCCGCGATGCTGCGTATCAGCCAAGAAGCCCTGACCTTCGACGATATCCTCCTTGTACCTGGCTACTCCGAGGTACTGCCCAATGAAGTCAGTCTCAAGACCCGTTTGACTCGTGGCATCGAGCTGAACATTCCCCTGGTCTCCGCCGCCATGGATACCGTGACCGAAGCGCGCCTGGCCATCGCCATGGCCCAGGAAGGCGGCATCGGCATCATCCACAAGAACATGACCATCGAGCAGCAGGCCGGCGAAGTACGCAAGGTCAAGAAGTTCGAGGCCGGCGTGGTCAAGGACCCGATCACCATCGACGCCGACGCCACCGTGCGCGACCTGTTCGACCTGACCCGCCTGAACAACATCTCCGGCGTTCCGGTACTGGCGAACGGCGACCTGGTCGGCATCGTCACCTCCCGTGACGTGCGCTTCGAAACCCGCCTGGACGCCAAGGTCCGCGACGTGATGACCCCCAAAGAGCGTCTGGTCACCGTCCGCGAAGGTGCCGACAAGAACGAAGTCCGCGAGCTGCTGCACAAGCACCGCCTGGAAAAAGTCCTGATCGTCGACGACAAGTTCGCCCTCAAGGGCATGATGACCGTCAAGGACATCGAGAAGGCCAAGGCCTACCCGCTGGCCAGCAAGGACGACCAGGGTCGCCTGCGCGTCGGCGCCGCGGTCGGCACCGGCAAGGACACCGGCGAGCGCGTTGCCGCCCTGGTGGCCGCTGGCGTTGACGTGGTGGTGGTGGACACCGCCCACGGTCACTCCAAGGGCGTGATCGACCGCGTTCGCTGGGTCAAGGAAACCTACCCGCAAGTGCAGGTCATCGGTGGCAACATCGCCACCGGCGCCGCCGCCAAGGCCCTGGCTGAAGCCGGCGCCGACGCGGTCAAGGTCGGTATCGGCCCAGGCTCGATCTGCACCACCCGTATCGTCGCCGGTGTCGGCGTGCCGCAGATCAGCGCCATCGCCAACGTCGCCGCCGCACTGGAAGGCACTGGCGTGCCACTGATCGCCGACGGCGGCATCCGTTTCTCGGGTGACCTGTCCAAGGCCATCGTCGCTGGCGCCTCGTGCGTGATGATGGGCTCGATGTTCGCCGGTACCGAAGAAGCACCGGGTGAAGTCGAACTGTTCCAGGGCCGTTCCTACAAGGCCTACCGCGGCATGGGCTCGCTGGGTGCCATGGCACAGGCGCAAGGCTCCTCCGACCGTTACTTCCAGGACTCCTCGGCCGGTGCCGAGAAGCTGGTACCGGAAGGCATCGAAGGCCGTGTGCCATACAAAGGCGCCCTGGCCGCGATCATCCACCAGTTGATGGGCGGCCTGCGTTCGTCCATGGGCTACACCGGCAGCGCGACCATCGAAGAGATGCGCACCAAGCCGGAGTTCGTGCGCATCACCGGTGCCGGCATGGCCGAGTCCCATGTGCATGACGTGCAGATCACCAAAGAAGCCCCTAACTACCGCGTAGGCTGAGGCTTCCAGCAATAGCAAGCGGGGCTGTCATGACAGCCCCGTGTCGTTTCCGATTTCCACTGACGAGATTGAGTCATGGCCCTCGACATTCACGCTCACCGCATCCTGATCCTCGATTTCGGTTCCCAGTACACCCAGCTGATCGCCCGCCGCGTGCGCGAGATCGGCGTGTACTGCGAACTGCACCCGTTCGATATGGACGATGAAGCGATCCGCGAATTCAACCCGCGCGGCATCATCCTGGCCGGTGGCCCCGAGTCGGTCCACGAAGCCAACAGCCCGCGCGCCCCGCAGGCCGTGTTCGACCTGAAGGTCCCGGTGCTGGGCATCTGCTACGGCATGCAGACCATGGCCGAGCAGATGGGCGGCAAGGTCGAAGGTTCCGACCTGCGCGAGTTCGGCTACGCCCGTGTCGACGTGGTCGGCAAGAGCCGCCTGCTCGACGGCATCGAAGACCATGTCGATGACGACGGCGTGCTGGGCCTGGACGTGTGGATGAGCCACGGCGACAAGGTCACCCAGATGCCGGGCAACTTCAGCGTACTGGCCAGCACCCCGAGCTGCCCGATCGCCGGCATGTACGACGACGCCCTGGGCTACTACGGCGTGCAGTTCCACCCGGAAGTGACCCACACCAAGCAAGGCGGTCGCATCCTGTCGCGCTTCGTCCAGGACATCTGTGGCTGCGAAGCCCTGTGGACCGCCTCGAACATCGTCGAGGACGCCATCGCCCAGGTGCGCGCACAGGTCGGTTCGGCCAACGTCCTGCTGGGCCTGTCCGGCGGCGTCGACTCGTCCGTGGTTGCCGCGCTGCTGCACCGCGCCATCGGCGACCAGCTGACCTGCGTGTTCGTCGACAACGGCCTGCTGCGCCTGCACGAAGGCGACCAGGTGATGGCCATGTTCAAGGAGAACATGGGCGTCAAGGTGATCCGCGCCGATGCCGAGAAGCAGTTCCTCGACAACCTGGAAGGCGAAGCGGACCCGGAGAAAAAGCGCAAGATCATCGGTCGCACCTTCATCGACGTGTTCGATGCCGAGGCCAGCAAGCTGGACAACATCCAGTTCCTCGCCCAGGGCACCATCTACCCGGACGTGATCGAGTCGGCCGGCGCCAAGAGCGGCAAGGCCCACGTGATCAAGTCGCACCACAACGTCGGTGGCCTGCCGGAGGAGATGAACCTCAAGCTGGTCGAGCCGCTGCGCGAGCTGTTCAAGGACGAAGTGCGCAAGATCGGCCTGGAGCTGGGCCTGCCGTACGACATGGTCTACCGCCACCCGTTCCCGGGCCCGGGCCTGGGCGTGCGCATCCTCGGTGAAGTGAAGAAGGAATACGCCGACATCCTGCGTCGCGCCGACCACATCTTCATCGAAGAACTGCGCAAGGCCGACTGGTACCACAAGACCAGCCAGGCGTTCGTGGTGTTCCAGCCGGTCAAGTCGGTCGGTGTCGTCGGCGACGGCCGTCGCTACGCCTGGGTCGTGGCCCTGCGTGCCGTCGAGACCGTGGACTTCATGACCGCGCGCTGGGCGCACCTGCCGTACGAGCTGCTGGAAACCGTCAGCGGCCGTATCATCAACGAAATCGACGGTATCTCCCGCGTCACCTACGACGTGTCGAGCAAGCCGCCGGCCACTATCGAGTGGGAATGAGTTGAGCCACAAGGGCGCCGCAAGGCGCCCTTGTTGTTTCTGTTTCCTGTGCCGGCCTCTTCGCGCGGTGGTACAACACTTCACTTAATCTTTCTCACTTGCAGGTGTATCGTATTCGCCCTTCATCGCCGGCCATTGCTGGCAGACTGATTGCGCAAAACACGAGGTACCCGCACCGATGTCCTTTACCCGTCGACAAATGCTCAAGGGCCTGACCGGCCTCGTGGTGGTAGGCCTGGGCGCCGGAGGCGCGGCACGCTACTGGTTGGGCAAGGTCGAGGACGACAGCGCCGGGCACGACTACGAGCTGATTGCCGCGCCCCTGGACGTCGAGCTGGTGCCGGGCTTCAAGACCGAGGCCTGGGCCTTCGGCCCGTCGGCGCCGGGTACCGAGCTGCGGGTGCGCCAGGGCACCTGGCTGCGGGTGCGCTTCATCAACCATCTACCGGTCGAGACCACCATCCATTGGCACGGCATCCGCCTGCCGCTGGAGATGGACGGTGTGCCGTATGTCTCGCAGTTGCCGGTCAAGCCGGGCGAATACTTCGACTACAAGTTCAAGGTGCCGGACGCCGGCAGCTACTGGTATCACCCCCACGTCAGCAGCTCCGAGGAGCTGGGCCGCGGCCTGGTCGGGCCGCTGATCGTCGAGGAGCGCGAACCCACGGGCTTCCAGCATGAACGCACCCTGAGCCTGAAGAACTGGCACGTGGACGAGCAGGGCGCCTGGCTGCCGTTCAGCATCCCCCGCGAGGCGGCCCGCAATGGCACCGCCGGGCGCCTTATCACCATCAACGGCCAGGCCGAGTCGGTTACGGAGCTGCCGGCCGGGCAGGTGGTGCGGGTGCGCCTGCTGAACCTGGACAACACCTGGACCTACCGCTTGAACCTCAAGGGCAACTGCGAGGCGATGATCTACGCCCTCGATGGCAACCCGGTGACCCCGCGGCCACTGGACGATGAGTACTGGCTCGGGCCGGGCATGCGCATCTGCCTGGCGATCCGCATTCCCGAGGCGGGCGAGGAGGTTTCGCTGCGAGACGGCTTCGTGCGCCTGGGCACCCTGCGCTCGGTGGCCAGCAGCGAGGCGCCCGGCGACTGGCCCAAGGCCCTGCCGCCCAACCCGGTTGCCGAGCCGGACCTGGAGAACGCCGAGAAGCTCAACTTCAATTTCGAATGGGTCGGCAAGGTCTCGGTGAACACCGAGAACGGCAAGCCGCCGAGCCTGTGGCAGATCAACGGCCAGGCCTGGGACATCACCGACAAGACCTGCGCCGACCGGCCGATCGCCACACTGCAGAAAGGCAAGAGCTACATCCTCGAGCTGAAGAACATGACCCAGTACCAGCACCCGATCCACCTGCACGGCATGAGTTTCAAGGTGATCGCCTCCAATCGGCGCAAGATCGTCGAGCCGTGGTTCACCGACACCTACCTGCTGGGCAAGAACGAGCGGGCGCAGGTGGCGCTGGTGGCGGACAACCCGGGCACCTGGATGTTCCACTGCCACGTCATCGACCACATGGAAACCGGCCTGATGGCCGCGATCGCGGTGGTCTGATGCGACCGCAGATCATCGATCGCAGCCGCGATCAGGAATTCATGCGCCTGGCCCTCGATTTGGCGGCCCAGGGCGCGGCCCTGGGCGAGGTGCCGGTGGGGGCAGTGCTGGTGCAGCATGGCCAGGTGATCGGCCAGGGCTTCAACCGGCCGATCATCGACAGCGACCCCAGCGCCCACGCCGAAATGGTGGCGATTCGCGCCGCGGCCAAGTCGGCCAGCAACTACCGGCTGCCGGGCAGCACCCTGTACGTGACCCTGGAGCCATGCAGCATGTGCGCGGGGCTGATCGTCCATTCGCGGGTGGCGCGGGTGGTCTATGGGGCGCTGGAGCCCAAGGCGGGGATCGTGCAGAGCCAGGGGCAGTTCTTCAGCCAGGGGTTTCTCAACCATCGGGTGATGTTCGAGGGTGGGGTGCTGGCAGAGGAGTGCGGGGTGATCTTGAGTGAGTTCTTCAAGGCGCGGCGGGCCAAGGCGTAGTTCTGGCAATCTTGTATCGCCTGTACCGGCCCTTTCGCGGGTAAACCCGCTCCCACAGGCGTGGCGCGTGCCTTGAGGGCTGCACGGTCGCTGTGGGAGCGGCTTCAGCCGCGAACACCGGCGCAGCCGGTGCCAGGTACCGCGTCGCCTGCTTCGCGGGTAAACCCGCTCCCACAGGGATCGCGCCAGATTCTAAAAATTGAGCAAGACAGTTGCTCCCACAGGGGCTGTGCAGAACCTGTGGGAGCGGGTTTACCCGCGAAGAGGCCACGACAGGCGCCAGGGGAGCCCGGGATTACATCGGCGGCGATTGCTCCGCCGGCTTGTCCTTGTTCACCGCCGGCACATGCAGGTTGCCCTCGGCCACCTGGCCTTCGAGTTGCGGCTGCGTGACCCAGGTGAGAATGTCGTAGTAGCGGCGGATGTTGGCCACGAAGTGCACCGGCTCGCCGCCGCGGGCGTAGCCGTACTTGGTCTTGCTATACCACTGCTTCTGCGACAGGCGCGGCAGCATCTTCTTCACGTCCAGCCACTTGTTCGGGTTCAGGCCTTCGCGCCTGGCCAGGGTGCGGGCGTCTTCCAGGTGGCCGCTGCCGACGTTGTAGGCGGCCAGGGCGAACCAGGTGCGGTCCGGCTCCTTGATGCTGTCGTCGAGCTGGTCCTTGACCAGCATGAAGTACTTGGCGCCGCCCTGGATGCTTTGCCTGGGGTCCAGGCGGTTGGACACGCCCATGGCCTGGGCGGTGCGCTGGGTCAGCATCATCAGGCCGCGCACGCCGGTCTTGGAGGTGACCTCGGGCTGCCACATCGATTCCTGGTAGCCGATCGCGGCGAGCAGGCGCCAGTCGACCTGCTCGACCTTGGAGCTGGTCTTGAAGTGCTTCTCGTACTTGGGCAGGCGCTGCTGCAGGTGCTGGGCGAAGGTGTAGGCGCCGACGTAGCCGAGGACATCGACGTGGCCGTAGTAACGGTCCTTCAGGCGCTGCAGGGTGCCGTTCTTCTGCGACTTGTCGAGAAACTCGTTGATCTCGTTGAGCAGGCTGTTGTCTTCGCCGGCAGCCACCGCCCAGCGCTGGTCGCGGGTGTCGCCCAGGTCGAAGGCCACGCGCACATTGGGGAAGTACACCTGGTTCATGGCCAGCTCGTTGGAGTCGACCAGGGTCAGGTCGATCTGGCCCTCGTCGACCATGCGCAGCAGGTCGACCACCTCGACGGCGTCGGATTCCTCGTACTCCAGCCCCGGATTCTGCTTTTTCAGCTCGGCGAGCTGGTCGGCGTGGCTGCTGCCCTTGAGCACCATGATCTTCTTGCCCACCAGCCCTTTGGCGCTGGTCGGCCGTGAGCGGCCATTGCGATAGATGACCTGCGGGGTCACTTCCAGGTAGGGATGGGAGAACTTCGCCTGGGCGGCGCGGCGCTCGCTGCTGACCAGGCCGGCGGCGGCCAGTACCGGGCCGGACGGCTTGCCCAACTGGTCGAACAGCTCGTCGAGGTTGTCGGCGGTCTCGATCTCCAGCTTCACGCCCAGGTCGTCGGCGAAACGCTTGACCAGTTCGTATTCGAAACCGGTCTCGCCATTGCGGTCCTGGAAATAGGTGGCCGGGCTGTTGCGGGTAATCACGCGCAATACGCCATCCTCCTTGACGCGCTCGAGGGTGCTGGGTTTTTCAACGCAGGCACCGAGCATCAGGAAGAGTCCGGTTGCGAGGAGCCATTTGGCGCATCGCTGGCGCAAAGCAGTGTGGGCGAACATAGGGTGCAGTATACGCAAAGGACCGGCGGCGCCATATCTCGACAATGGTTGGCAGGTCTGCTAGCGGGTTTTGTGCAGAAGCGGCTCGATTCCTTTGTAGGAGCGGCCTTGTGCCGCGATGGGCTGCGTCAGCGGCCCCCAAGGGTTTTCCCAGCACAGCAGTGAATTTGGGGCTGCTGCGCAGCCCATCGCGGCACAAGGCCGCTCCTACAGGGATCGCGCGAAGCCGGTGGTTTTTTTGACCCCTGGGTCCGGTTCCACCGCCCGGCAGCATTGGCTTTGAGCGGGTGCCGAAAGCCTGCGAATTAGGCTAGAATGCACGGCCTCTAAGCACACCCCTTCCTGAGGCTGTCCCGACGATGTTGATCCTGCGCGGCGCTCCTGCCCTTTCTGCCTTTCGCCACGGTAAATTACTCGAGCAACTGAGCCAGAAAGTCCCCGCTGTTACTGGTTTGTATGCCGAATTCGCCCACTTCGCCGACGTCGACGGCGAGCTGACCGCCGACCAGCAGCAGGTGCTGGGCCGTCTGCTCAAGTACGGCCCGAGCGTGCCGGTGCAGGAGCCTGCGGGCCGCCTGTTCCTGGTCGTGCCGCGTCTGGGCACCATCTCGCCCTGGGCATCCAAGGCCAGCGACATCGCCCACAACTGCGGCCTGCAGTCGATCCAGCGCCTGGAGCGCGGTATCGCCTACTACGTCTCCGGTAACCTCAGCGACGCCGATGCTCAAACCATCGCCGCCGAACTGCATGACCGCATGACCCAGCGCGTGCTGGCCCAGCTGGAGCAGGCGTCCGACCTGTTCAGCCACGCCCAGCCCAAGCCGATGACCTCGGTGGACATCCTCGCCGGTGGCCGCGCCGCCCTGGCGCAGGCCAACATCGACCTGGGCCTGGCCCTGGCCGAAGACGAGATCGACTACCTGGTCAACGCCTTCCAGGGGCTCAAGCGCAACCCCAACGACATCGAACTGATGATGTTCGCCCAGGCCAACTCCGAGCACTGCCGCCACAAGATCTTCAACGCCAGCTGGGACATCGACGGCCAGGCGCAGGAAAAAAGCCTGTTCGGCATGATCAAGAACACCTACCAGATGCACAGCGAAGGCGTGCTGTCTGCGTACAAGGACAACGCCTCGGTGATCGTCGGCAGCGTCGCCGGCCGCTTTTTCCCGAACCCTGAGACCCGCCAGTACGGCGCGGTGCAGGAACCGGTGCATATCCTGATGAAGGTCGAGACGCACAACCACCCGACCGCCATCGCCCCGTTCTCCGGCGCCTCCACCGGCTCCGGCGGCGAAATCCGCGACGAAGGCGCCACCGGCCGTGGCGCCAAGCCCAAGGCTGGCCTGACTGGCTTCACCGTGTCCAACCTGCGTATCCCGGGCTTCGAGCAGCCATGGGAGAAGCCTTACGGCAAGCCTGAGCGTATCGTCGACGCCCTCGACATCATGATCGAAGGCCCACTGGGCGGCGCCGCGTTCAACAACGAATTCGGCCGCCCGGCGCTGACCGGCTACTTCCGCACCTTCGAGCAGGGCATCAACACCCCGCACGGTGAAGAAGTCCGTGGCTACCACAAGCCGATCATGCTCGCCGGCGGCATGGGCAACATCCGTGAAGACCACGTGCAGAAGGGCGAGATCACCGTCGGCGCCAAGCTGATCGTGCTCGGCGGCCCGGCCATGCTGATCGGCCTGGGTGGCGGCGCCGCTTCGTCGGTGGCCACCGGTGCCAGCTCCGCCGACCTGGACTTCGCTTCGGTGCAGCGCGAGAACCCGGAAATGGAGCGCCGTTGCCAGGAGGTCATTGACCGCTGCTGGCAGCTGGGCGACAAGAACCCGATTGCCTTCATCCACGACGTCGGCGCCGGTGGTATTTCCAACGCCTTCCCGGAACTGGTCAACGACGGTGGCCGTGGTGGCCGCTTCGAACTGCGCAACGTGCCCAACGACGAGCCGGGCATGGCCCCGCACGAGATCTGGTCCAACGAATCGCAGGAGCGCTACGTGCTGGCGGTCAGCGCCGAGGACTTCGAGCGCTTCCAGGCCATCTGCGAGCGCGAGCGCTGCCCGTTCGCGGTCGTGGGCGAGGCCACCGAAGAGAAGCACCTCACCGTCACCGACAGCCACTTCGACAACACCCCGGTGGACATGCCGCTGGACGTGCTGCTGGGCAAGCCGCCGCGCATGCACCGCTCGGTCACCCGCGAAGCGGAGCTGGGCGATGAGTTCGACCCGAGCACCCTGGAACTCAAGGATTCGGTCGAGCGCGTCCTGCGTCACCCGGCCGTGGCCAGCAAGAGCTTCCTGATCACCATCGGCGACCGCACCATCACCGGCCTCGTGGCCCGTGACCAGATGGTCGGCCCGTGGCAGGTACCGGTGGCCGACTGCGCTGTCACCGCCACCAGCTTCGACGTCTACACCGGTGAAGCCATGGCCATGGGCGAGCGCACGCCGCTGGCCCTGCTCGACGCCCCGGCGTCCGGGCGCATGGCGATCGGCGAGACCCTGACCAACCTGGCGGCCTCGCGCATCGAGAAGCTGTCCGACATCAAACTGTCGGCCAACTGGATGTCCGCCGCCGGTCACCCGGGCGAAGACGCCCGCCTGTACGACACCGTCAAGGCCGTCGGCATGGAGCTGTGCCCGGAGCTGGGCATCACCATCCCGGTCGGCAAAGACTCGATGTCGATGAAGACCCAGTGGAGCGAAGCGGGCGAGCAGAAGAGCGTCACCTCGCCAATGTCGCTGATCATCACCGGCTTCGCCCCGGTCACCGACATCCGCAAGACCCTGACCCCGCAGCTGCGCATGGACAAGGGCGAAACCGACCTGATCCTGATCGACCTGGGCCGTGGCAAGAACCGCATGGGCGCCTCGATCCTGGCGCAGACCCACGGCAAGCTGGCCGCCCAGGCGCCGGACGTCGATGACGCCGAAGACCTCAAGGCGTTCTTCGCCGTGATCCAGGGGCTGAACGAAGACGGCCACCTGCTGGCCTACCACGACCGTTCCGACGGTGGCCTGCTGACCACCGTGCTGGAAATGGCCTTCGCCGGCCACTGTGGCCTGGAGCTGGAACTGGGCAACCTGACTAGCAAGCGCGAGAAAGTCGCGGCCATCCTCTTCAATGAAGAGCTGGGCGCGGTGATCCAGGTCCGTCAGGACGCCACGCCGGATGTGCTGGCGCAGTTCAGCGCCGCTGGCCTGGGCGAGGATTGCGTCGCCGTGATCGGCCAGCCGATCAACAACGGTGAAGTCCTGATCAACTTCGAAGGCGAAGAACTGTTCAACGGCGACCGTCGCCTGCTGCAGCGCCAGTGGGCCGAGACCAGCTACCAGGTCCAGCGCCTGCGCGACAATGCCGATTGCGCCGACCAGGAATTCAACGCCCTGCTCGAAGAAGACAACCCGGGCCTGTCGGTCAAGCTGGGCTACGACGTCAACGACGACATCGCCGCGCCGTACATCAAGAAGGGCGTGCGCCCGCAAGTGGCGATCCTGCGTGAGCAGGGCGTCAATGGCCAGGTCGAGATGGCTGCGGCCTTCGACCGCGCAGGCTTTGCTGCCATCGACGTGCACATGAGCGACATCCTCGCCGGCCGTGTCGACTTTGAAGCGTTCAAGGGCCTGGTGGCCTGCGGCGGCTTCTCCTACGGCGACGTGCTGGGTGCCGGTGAAGGCTGGGCCAAGTCGGCGCTGTTCAACGCCCGTGCCCGCGATGCCTTCCAGGCCTTCTTCGAGCGTACCGACAGCTTCGCCCTGGGCGTGTGCAACGGTTGCCAGATGATGTCCAACCTGCACGAGCTGATCCCGGGCACCGAGTACTGGCCGCACTTCGTGCGCAACCGCTCGGAGCAGTTCGAAGCTCGCGTGGCCATGGTCGAGGTGCAGAAATCCAACTCGATCTTCCTCCAGGGCATGGCCGGTTCGCGCATGCCGATCGCCATCGCCCACGGCGAAGGCCATGCCGAGTTCGCCAGCGAGGAAGCACTGCTGGAAGCCGACCTGTCCGGTTGCGTGGCCCTGCGCTACGTCGACAACCACGGCAAGGTCACCGAAGCCTACCCGGCCAACCCGAACGGCTCGCCGCGTGGCATCACCGGCCTGACCAGCCGCGACGGCCGCGTGACCATCATGATGCCGCACCCGGAGCGTATGTTCCGCGCGGTGCAGAACTCCTGGCGCCCGGATGAGTGGCAGGAAGACGCGGCGCTGATGCGCATGTTCCGCAATGCGCGGGTGTGGGTGAACTGAGGGTGTACAAGCTCGCCTTCTTCGTCCCCGACAGCCATGTCGAGGTGGTCAAGGCCGCCGTGTTCGCCGCCGGTGGCGGACGCATCGGCGACTACGACCACTGCGCCTGGCAGACCCTCGGCCAGGGCCAGTTCCGCCCGTTGGACGGCAGCCAGCCGTACCTCGGGCAGACCGGCCAGGTCGAGGTGGTCGAGGAGTGGAAGGTGGAGCTGGTGGTGGCTGATGCGCTGATCGGCCAGGTAGTTGCTGCGCTCAAGCAAAGCCACCCGTATGAAACGCCGGCTTATGAGGTTTGGCCGCTGGCTGACTTTTAAGCTTTCGGTATAGGGGCTGCTGCGCAGCCCTTCGCGGGTAAACCCGCTCCCACAGGGTTCGCGCAATACCTGTGGGAGCGGGTTTACCCGCGAAGGGCCGCGTAGCGGCCCCTGTCATTTTCAGCCTTGCAACGCGCTCCCCAATCCTGGTGCTTTCTCACCCACCAACAGATGCCACACCCCACCCGCCTGCGGACTTACTCCCAGGCAACCTAGCGCGATCAAGCGTGCCTGCTCTACCTTGCCCTCATCCCGCACCCGCACCCGCACCCGGCTCGAGGCCACGCACTGCGCCTCCAGCACATTCTCGCGCCCGCCCAGGGCCTGCAGCCATTCATCCGCAACGACCGTCTCGGTGACCACGGCGGCCTTCTCGGCAACCGGTGCCGCCACCCGCGCATGGGGCAGTTCTGCGCGAATCTCGTCGGCCAGCGCATCGGCCATCGGCCCCACCACCACCTGCAGGCTGCCACCGGTACCGGGACGCACCACCGCGAGGGCGCCGAGGGCTTTCAGGTCCTGGTCACGGGCCAGGTTACGGTCGGCCAGTACCAGGCGCAGGCGCGTGGTGCAGGCATCGACGCCCTGCAGGTTGGCCGCGCCACCCAGGGCATCGATGTAGCGTCGGGCCCGTGGCGCATCGCTGCCCTCGGCCTGGCTGGCCGCCTGTTCTTCGCGGCCGGGTGTCTTCAGGTCGAAACGGCGGATGCAGTAGTCGAACACGAAGTAGTAGACCAACCCATAGAGCACGCCCACCGGGAACACCAGCCAGCCATTGCTCGAGCGTCCCCAGCCCAGGGCCATGTCGATGCCGCCGCCGGAGAAGGTGAAGCCCAGGCGGATCCCCAACAGGTCGCAGATGGCCATGGACAACCCGGTCAGCAGTGCATGGATCATGTACAGCAGCGGCGCCAGGAACATGAAGGCGAATTCGATCGGCTCGGTCACTCCGGTCAGCGCCGAGGTCAGTGCCATCGACAGCAGCACCCCGCCGATCAGCTTGCGCCGCTGTGGCAGGGCGTGGCGGTACATGGCCAGGCAGGCGGCGGGCAGGCCGAAGATCATCACCGGGAACATGCCGGTCATGAACTGCCCGGCGTCAGGGTCGCCGGCGAAGAAGCGCGCCAGATCGCCAGTGACCACCTGGCCGCTGGCCGCCTGGAAGCTGCCGAAGACGAACCACACCAGGTTGTTGAGGATATGGTGCAGGCCGGTGATGATCAGCAGCCGGTTGAGCACGCCGAAGAAAAACGCGCCGATGCTGCCGCTCTCCAGCATCAGCTGGCCGAGCTCGTTGATGCCGTGCTGGATCGGCGGCCAGATCAGGCCGAACAGCAGCCCGAGAAATACCGCCGATACCCCGGTGGCGATCGGCACGAAGCGCCGGCCGCCGAAGAACGCCAGGTAGTCGGGCAGCTGGATGTCCTTGAAGCGGTTGTACAAACCGCCGCCGAGCAGGCCGCAGATGATGCCGGCGAGCATGCCCATGTCGATCTTCGGATCGATCACTTTCAGCGTCGCCACCAGCACCAGGTAGCCGATGGCGCCGGCCAGGCCCGCGGTGCCGTTGTTGTCGCGGGCGAAGCCGACGGCGATGCCGATGGCAAAGATCAGCGCCAGGTTGGCGAAGATCGCTTGCCCGGCGTCATGCACCAGGGCGATGTCGAGCAGGTCAGTGTCGCCCAGGCGCAGCAACAGGCCGGCGATGGGCAGGATGGCGATGGGCAGCATCAAGGCGCGGCCGAGCCGCTGCAGGCCCTGGATGAAGTGCTGGTACATGGTGCGCTCCGATTATTGTTGTAGGGCCACGGGGGCCGCGGGTTGGGCGTGGGATTGCGCGGCGAAGTCGCGGCAGGCCTGGCGTACGGCGCCGGCGCTGGCCAGGCCCAGCAGGCCCTGGCTGAAACGGCGGCAGGTGCTGGCGTCGAGCTGGCGGACCAGGGCCTTGATCTCACCGATCTGCGGCGCGCTGACCGACAGCTCGGCCACGCCGAGGCCGACCAGCACCGGCGTGGCCAGCGGATCGGAGGCCAGCGCGCCGCACACGCCGACCCAGCGCCCGTGTTTCGCCGCGCCCTGGCAGGTCAGCTCGATCAGGCGCAGCAGTGCCGGGTGCAGGGCATCGACCCGCGCGGCCAGCCCGGCATGGTCACGGTCCATGGCCAGGGTGTACTGGGACAGGTCGTTGGTACCGATGGAAAAGAAGTCTGCGTGCTCGGCCAGACGCTCGGCGAGCAGCGCCGCGGCCGGCACCTCGATCATCACCCCCAGTTCGGCGCGCGCCGTCACGCCCAGCTCGGCGGCCAGCCGGTCGAGGCGCTGGCGGATGGCGATCAGCTCGTCGACCTCGGTGACCATCGGCAGCATGATCCGGCAGCGCCGCTGCGGGCTGACCTGGAGCAGGGCGCGCAGTTGCTGGTCGAGCAGCTCCGGGCGCACCTGGCCCAGGCGGATGCCGCGCAGGCCCAGTACCGGGTTGGCCTCGGCCGGCAAGGGCAGGTAGTCGAGCTGCTTGTCGCCGCCGACGTCGATGGTGCGGATGATCACCGGGCGCTCGGCCATGGCGTCGAGCACCGCCTGGTAGGCGTTGCGTTGTTCGGCCTCGTCCGGTGCGGTGGGGCGGTCGATGAACAGGAACTCGCTGCGCAGCAGGCCGATGCCGTCGGCGCCCTGGGCCAGGGCCTGGGCGGCCTCGTCGGCGCTGGCGACGTTGGCCGCGACCTCGATCAGCTGGCCATCGCGGGTACGGGCGCTCTGCTGTGCGGCGGCCTGCTGGCGCTGGCGGATTTCGCGGCGTTGCTGCAGGTGGCAATGGACCTCGGCCAGGCGTTGTGGGTCGGCCTGGGTTTCCAGTCGGCCCTGGTCGGCGTCCAGCACCAGCGGCGTGCCGGCGGGCAGGTCGAGCAGCGCTTCGCCCAGGGCTACCAGGCATGGCAGGCCGCGGGCACGGGCGAGGATGGCGACGTGCGAGGTGGCGCCACCGGCGGCCATGCACAGCCCGGCGACATCGTGGCGGGCGAGCAGCAGCAGGTCGGAGGGCGTCAGTTCGTGGGCGACCACGATGGCCGCCGGTGGCAGGCGCAGTTGCCGGGTTTCGCCGAGCAGGGCGCGCAATACCCGTTGCTGCAGGTCGTAGAGGTCGTTGGCGCGTTCGGCCAGCAACGGGTTGCCCAGGCTGCGCAGGACCAGGCACTGGGTCTCGATGGCGCGGCTCCAGGCATGGCTGGCGGCTACGCCGCCGGCGATATGCTGGCGGGCGTCGCCGAGCAGGGCCGGGTCGTCGAGCAGGGCCAGGTGGGCCTCGAGGATCGCAGCTGCGTCCTCCTGGCCGCGAGGCAGGTGGCGCCAGTCGTGGTCGATGGCATGGCGGACCTCGGCCAGGGCAGTGTTCAGTGCCTGGTGCTGTTCGGTGGGGTCGTTGTCGCCGCTGTCCGCCGGCAGGCTGATGCCGTCCAGGCGCGCCAATGGCCCGAGGGCGAGGCCGGGGGCGGCGCAGACGCCGTTGAGCACGCCGGGCTCGGCATTGGGTTTGGGCGTGGCGGTGCTGGTGGGCACGTGGGTGGCATGGCGCTCACCGACCGAGGCGGTCTGCACGGCGACGATCAACGCCTGCAGCGCGGCCTGGCTGTCCGGCCCAGTGCAGATAAGCTCGACCTCTGCGCCCTCGCCAACGCCCAGGCCCATGACTGCCACCAGGCTATTGAGGTCGGCCTCACGCTTGGCGAAACGCAGCACGGCATGGCTCTGGAAGCCCTGCGCGGTCTGGCGCAGCAGGGCGGCGGGGCGGGCGTGCAGGCCGCCGTGATGGGCGACCCGGGCATGACCGCGTGCGCACTCATGGCTGACCGGTCGTGCCTGCGCTTCGCTGCCCGTGGCCTCGACCTCCAGCAGCGCCGCGCCCAGGCGCGAAGCGCCTGTGTCCAGTCGCGTCAGGCCAAAGCCCGGGCCATTGCTGACCAGCATCACGGTGACCAGGCTGACGCAGTGCTGGGCCACCAGGTCCATGTCGAAGCGCACCAGCGGTTGTCCCAGGGTCACCTGGTCGCCCAGCGCCACCAGCGGCGAGAAGCCGCGCCCCTGCAACTGCACGGTGTCGACACCGATATGCAAAAGGACTTCCGCACCATTGGCCGCGCGCAGGGTCAGCGCATGGCCGGTGCGCGCCAGTTGCACCACTTCGCCCGCGCAGGGCGCGTGCAGCACGTCGTTCAACGGGTCGATGGCGACGCCGTCGCCCAAAGTGCCGCTGCTGAACACCGGATCCGGTACCTGGTCCAGCGGTACCTGCGGTCCGGCGAGCGGGGCATGGAGGATAATCTTGTTATTGTCGGGCATGCGCTGTTCCTCGCGGCTTCACTGCGTGCAGGTCACTTTGCTCAGGTGACGCGGTTGGTCGGGGTCGAGGCCGCGGGCCTCGGCCAGGGCCGCGGCCATGATGTAGAAGCTCTGGATCGCCAGCAGCGGGTCCAGGGCCGGGTGTTCGGCGCAGCTCAGGGTGAGGTCGCGCCCGGCGATATCGGCCGGCGCCGCCAGCAGCACGCGGGCGCCGCGCTGGCGCATGTCGGCGGCCAGTTGCAGCAGCCCGGCCTGCTCGACGCCACGGGGGGCGAACACCAGCAGCGGGTACTGGGCATCGATCAGGGCCATCGGGCCATGGCGCACTTCGGCGCTGCTGAAGGCCTCGGCCTGGATCACCGAGGTTTCCTTGAGTTTGAGCGCGGCTTCCTGGGCGATGGCAAAGCCCGCGCCACGGCCGATCACCATCAGGCGCTCGCTGTCACGCAGGGTGTCGATGACCGGGCTCCAGTCCTGCGCCGCGGCCTCGCGCAGCTGCGCGGGCAGGGCCAGGCCGGCTTCCAGCAGGGCGCGGTCCTGGCCCCAGTGGGCGACCAGGCGGGCGCCGGCAGCCAGGGTGGCGACGAAGCTCTTGGTCGCCGCCACCGACAGCTCAGGGCCTGCGCACAGCGGCAAGTGGTGCTGGCAGGCCTGCTCCAGGGGCGAGCCTTCGGCGTTGACCAGCGAGACCGTGGTCGCCCCGCACTGGCCCAGGCGCCGCAGGCTGTCGACCAGGTCCGGGCTCTGGCCCGACTGCGAGAAGCCCAGCGCCACCTGGCCACGCACCCGCAGCGGTGCCTGTTGCAGGGTCACCACCGACATCGGCAGCGAAGCCACCGGCAGACCCAGCTGCTGCATGGCGATGTAGGCGAAGTAGCTGGCGGCGTGGTCCGAGCTGCCCCGGGCCACGGTCAGCGCCACTTGCGGATCGAGCCGGCGCAGCTGTTCGGCCAGGGTTTGCAGGCGTGGGTCCAGCGTATGCGTCTGGCGTTCGACGACCTCGGCGCAGGCGCGGGCTTCTTCGAGCATCCTTGAACTCATGCGGTTTCTCCTTCGATCATCACGGCGGTCAGGTTCAGTTGGCGGTCCAGCAGCACCGCATCGGCCCAGGCGCCCGCTTGCAGGCGGCCACGGTCGGCGATGCCGAGATAATCGGCGGGATGGAGTGACAGGCGCTCGGACGCTTCGGCCAGCGGCAGGCCGATCTTCACCAGATTGCGTAGCGCTTGGTCCATGGTCAGGGTACTGCCGGCCAGGGTGCCGTCGGGCAGGCGCACGCCGCCCAGGCACTTGGTCACGGTGTGGCTGCCCAGGCGGTATTCGCCATCGGGCATGCCGGCGGCGGCGGTGGAGTCGGTCACGCAGTACAGGCAGGGGATCGAGCGCAGGGCCACGCGCATGGCGCCGGGGTGCACGTGCAGCAGGTCGGGAATCAGTTCGGCGTAGCGGGCGTGGGCGAGGGCCGCGCCGACGATGCCCGGCTCGCGGTGGTGCAGCGGGCTCATGGCGTTGTACAGGTGGGTGAAGCTGGTGGCGCCGGCCTCCAGGGCCGCCACGCCTTCTTCGTAGCTGCCCAGGGTGTGGCCGATCTGCAGGCGGATGCCGCGCTGGCTCAGGGCCTGGATCAGCGGCAGGTGGCCAGCGACTTCCGGGGCGATGGTGATGACCCTGATCGGCGCCAGGGCCAGGTATTGCTCGACCTCGTCGAGCAGCGCCTGGTGGGCGAAGTTCGGCTGCGCGCCGAGCTTGCCGGGGTTGATGTACGGGCCTTCCAGGTGCACGCCGAGGATGCGCGCGCCCTGGCGCGGTTGCCTGAGGTGTTCGCCCAGTTCGGCGAGCACGCGGGTCAGCTCCTCGCGGGGCGCGGTCATGGTGGTGGCCAGCAGCGAGGTGGTGCCGAAGCGCCGATGGGTGCGGGCGATGGTGGCGAAGGCGTCGCCGCCCTGCATGATGTCGCTGCCGCCACCGCCGTGCACGTGCAGGTCGATGAACCCGGGCAGCAGGTACGGCAGGTCGTTGGCCTGCGGGTCGCACGGCGTGCCGTCGATGGCCCGGATGCGGCCGTTTTCCAGGTGCAGTTGTCCGCGCACCCAGCCGTCGGGGGTGAGGATATTGGCGATGTCCATGGGGGCTCCGGTCAGCGTCGCAGTTCGGCGACGAAGTCGTAGTAGTCGTTGCGGCAGTAGGTGTCGGTCAGCTCGATGGCGGTGTTGTCGTCGAGGTAGCCGATGCGGGTCATCAGCAGCATGGCGGTGCCGGGGGCGATGCCCACCTGGGCGGCCAGCTCTTCGCCGGCGTTGATCGCGCGGATGTGTTGCAGGGCGCGGACCACCGGGCGGCCGAGCCGGTCGAGGTGCTGGTAGAGCGAATCGCCGATGGCCTGCGGGTCGCCAAGCAGGCGGGCGGGTAGGGTGCTGACCTCCACCGCCATGACGATGTCGTCGGCCTTGCGCAGGCGCTTGAGGTGGACCACCTGGTCGGTGGGCGACAGGCCGAGGCGGATCAGTTCGTCGTTGCTCGGGGTGCCGATGCTGCGCTCGAGCCACTGGGAGCTGGGTACGAAGCCTTTCATGCGCAGCATTTCGCTGAAGCTCGACAGGCGTGACAGGGGTTGTTCCAGGCGTGGCGTGATGAAGGTGCCGGAGCCCTGGATGCGATGGATCAGGCCTTGTTCGAGCAGGACCTCGAGGGCCTTGCGCGCGGTGACCCGGGAGATGTCCAGGGTTTCGCTGAGGGTGCGCTCCGAAGGCAGCGCCTGGTCGGCGGTCCATTGGCCGGCGTGGATGGCCTGCTCAAGGTTGCGCGCCAGCTGTAGGTAGAGCGGGGTGGCGCTGGTGTCGTCGGGGCGCAGGGCCGATAGAGGACGCATGGGCGGTGTCCGGTATTGTTGTTGGGTGGAAAATTAATACCACTTTAATACCAGGTCAATACCACTGGTCAGGTTATCTGTCGTAATCCCTGGGGGCGCCTTGCGCCCCTTTCGCGGCACAAGGCCGCTCCTACAGGGATGCGCGTACTCCTGTGTAGGAGCGGCCTTGTGCCGCGAAAGGGCTGTGAAACAGCCCCAGCGATCTCAAGAACTGTCAGATATTTCCGAATCTGAAACCAAATGCTTCAGCCAACAAAGCTTGGGAACTATCCTACGCGCTTGCCGGAAGCCGCCGCTTTGTCGGGGAAATACCCCAGGGATAACTTCATCGGGTCGCCAGATTTGGTGACCAGGGTGTGAGAATCCTGGAGTACAAGTTTTTCGGCAGTCCCTTCATGGCAGCCGTGCACGGGCAGACTTCGGTCTGACCGGGTTTCTTGTGCCCCGGATTCTCACCCCGTTCACGGCTGCCACCCTTTGTCTTGTGAGAATTGCCATGGGATGGCGCTTCCTTGGAACGCACAAGAGTTGGACCTATGAAAAAAATCGTCCCCGATCCACCCCGTCTCGCACCCTTCATCAGTATCCGTTCCACGCTCACCCGCGAGGAGGCGATGGCCGCTGCTGTCGAGGTAGCCACCGCCATCTCCGATGTGCTCGATATCTACTTCCAGACCGAACCCGGAGAAGCCCAGGACCGCCTGTTCACCGCCAGCGACTACCTAGGCCAACTGGCCTGCGCCCTGCTCGAACACAAGCCGCAGGTCCGACCATGACTCGCGGACACACCGCCGGTCGCACGGTCTGCCTGGACCTGTTCAAGGTCGAGCCGGGTGTTTCCTTCGAGGACGCCTTCAGCGAATTGTCGGTGCTGCTCGGCTGCATCCGCCACCTGACCTGCGAGGCGGAAATGGAGGGTGACCTGCTGGCCGGCAGCTCGGCGCGGATCCTCAGTGCCATGGCCAAGGCGTTGATCGATGACATGGAGGTGGGGTTGAACCGTTCCGGTTGAGCCGATGGCCCTATCGCGGGGCAAGCCCGCTCCCACGCAGAGTGTGCAAATGTGCGATTGGCGTGGGAGCGGGCTTGATCCCGCGATAGGGCCGGTACAGTGTTAGACCGCCCGGCGCACCAACCCACACGCCAGCAACCCCACCTCGAACAGCACCCACATCGGCACTGCCAGCATGGTCTGGGAAAACACATCCGGCGGCGTCAGGATCATCCCCACCACGAAACACCCGACGATCACATAGGGCCGGCTGCGCCGCAGCGTGGCCACGTCGGTCAACCCCGCCCAGACCACGATGAAAGTCGCCACCGGGATCTCGAAGGCCAGGCCGAACGCCAGGAACAGCGCCATGATGAAGTCCAGATACAAGCCGATGTCGGTCATCATCGCCACCCCGTCCGGGGTCACGCTGGCGAAGAAACCGAACATCATCGGGAACACCAGGAAGAACGCGAACGCCATGCCGCCATAGAACAGCACGATGCTCGACACCAGCAGCGGCAGGGCGATGCGTCGCTCGCGGCGGTACAGCCCCGGGGCGATGAAACCCCAGGCCTGATGCAGCAACAGCGGCATGGCGACGAACAGCGCGCACATCGCCGTCAGCTTGAACGGCGTGAGGAACGGCGAGGTGACGCTGGTGGCGATCATGCTGGCGCCTTCGGGCAGGTAGCGGCGCAGCGGTTCGGAGATCTGCGTGTACAGCGTCTGGGCGAAGGGGAACAAGCCGCAGAACACCAGCGCGACCACCAGCAGGCAACGCACCAGGCGCTTGCGCAGGTCGCGCAGGTGGTCGGTCAGCGGCATGCGCGCCGCCTGTTCGAGGGCGAGGGACATCAGGCGCTCTCCTTGGCGTGGGCGACCGGAGTCGCATCATTGGCCGGCGTCGCGTCGAGCTGGATACCCTGGCGGATCTCTTGTTCCAGGCGCTGCAACGGCACGGCATCCAGGGCGGGTATGTCGATCTCCCGCTCCACCTGCGCCTTCAGCGCATTCAACGCCCGCCGCGCCTGGCCCAGCCCACGGCCGAGGGTACGCGCCGCCACCGGCAGGCGCTCGGGGCCGAGCACCAGCAGGGCGACGATGCCGACCAGCAGCAGTTCGGTGAAGCCTATCTCGAACATCAGGCCTGGCGATCCGTCTGCGCCTGCTGTACCGGCTGATTGTTCAGCACCTGGGGTTGCTGCTCGACGCCATTGTCGGCAGTACCGCCCATGGACTTGCGAAAGCCCTGGATCGCTTCACCGACATCGCTGCCGAGCCCCTTGAGACGCTTGGTGCCGAACAGCAGGAAGACGATCAACAGCACGATCACCAATTGCCAGATTCCGATGCCACCCATGTAAGACCACTCCTGTCAGGTCAAAGAAAAAGGAAGGCCAATCCTGCCCTGCGCAGATGACGGGCACATGACTGCCATCTGACTGCAACAACGGGCGTGTTGACTGGCGCTTTTCAGCGGCCACGGGAAGACAGGGATGGGGCGCAGGCGACAACAGGGCGCGGCACTGCTGATGGTGTTGGTGGTACTGGCGATGCTCGCGGCGGGGCTGGCCTGGCTGGTGGAGGATGGCCGGCGCCAGGTGGATGAGGTGCGCCTGCTGCACCAGCGGGTGCAGGTACGGGCCATGGAGCAGGCTGGGCTGGCCTATGCCTCCCAGGCCCTGCGCGATCCGGCCTGGCGGGCCAGCCCGCTGTTCTGGCAGGCCCTGCGTGGGCAGCCGTTGGCCTATGACTTCGGCGCCGGCAAAGCACAACTGCGGGTGATCGACCAGCATGGTTGCTTCAACGTGAATGCGTTGTTGGGCGAGGATGGTCCGCGGGCCGAGCGCCAGCTGCGCCACCTGCTCGGCGACGACATGGCCGCCGAGCGGTTGGTCGATGCCCTGGCCGACTGGCTGGATGCCGACAGCGATGCCCGCTTGCAAGGGGCCGAGAGTGCCCAGTATCTGCGCCAGCAGCCACCCCGGCTGGCGGCCAACCAGCCGATGCTCGACACCAGTGAACTCAACCTGCTGCTGGAGCCCGACAGTGGCCGGCAAGGCCGCTACCGAATGCTCTGCGCACTGCCATCGACCGGCGGCTGGCGACTCAATGCCAACGCCCTGGGGCTGGAGCACCTGCCGTTGCTGGAGGCCTTGTACGAGGGGCAGTTTTCCCGTTCGATGCTCAGCCGCATCATCAGCGGCCGGCCGGCGGCGGGCTATGTGGATGCCGCGGCATTGCGCCAGGCGCTGGGCGCGGTGGATGACGAGACCTTCGCCCGACTCAGCGAAGGGTTGTTGCTCAACAGCGGCCATTTCGTGCTGCAGCTGTCGTTCGAGGAAGAGGGACGCACGCTGCGCAGCCAGTTCCAGATCGAGGCGCTGGGCGTGGTGCAGTGGCATGCGCGGGTGCCGGCGCAGCAGGTGCGGGTCAGGGGGCGGGAGCCCGTAGCCTGGTAAAGCTTTGTTACTGATGGTTGGAAATTCGCTATGTATCGTAGGAAATGTCGGATGAATTGATCCGTTCAGCATGGGCGGTGACGTGGGCGGCTAAGCTACCCGCCGACCACATGTTCTACTGGGTATTCACCTCTCATGCTGAACACCACCCGCCCCAACTGGGGCGAGAAAACCCTCCAGGCCCTGAGTGATGGCGTGGCCATTGACGGGCGTTTCCGGATAGGGCTCTCGAAGTGCTTTGCGTCTGCCGCCGGGTCGATCTTGCTGGCAGTGTTTTCTGTCGGCAGTGCGGGATTCGTATCGATCTGCAGCACTCCGATCCTCGAACAGTGCAAGTACCTGATCGATGACACATCGCTCCCTGTACCTGAAACCTACGCGCACTCCATTATCGCGCTCTGCCTGACCGTGGTTGCGCTTGTGCTGGTGTGGCTGCGCGAATTGGGTTTGACGGATATCGCACGTCGCAAGGAGGCCGACCTGGAACGTCAACGCCGCGAGATGGAAGGGCGTCTGACCAATCTGCCTCCTCGGCAGTTCATCAATGACTATGTGGATGCGCTGAGGACAATCGGCGAGTTGCGTCAGCTGACCAAGCACGAGGCTCGTACGCTCAGCCCGGAAACGATCGTACAGCGCATTCGAACCATCATGTCGATCATCCTGAGCCTCACCAGGCTGTGGGATGGCGTCTCGGCATCCAACCGTTTCGTCACTTACCATGCGAATATCATGCGGGTCCTGTACCGGGACGAAATTTCCCTGACACCGGTACGTGACCTGGCCTTGGGGGATGATGTGCAAGCCTTCGTCAACCAGGACTCATACGCATTGCAGGACTGGTTGCTGCAATACGAGTTCTTTCTGCACAACCAATCCTATGACGTGGTGATAGAGCGCTGCTCGGGCATCCTGTTCATCCAGGACACAGGGCTATCCGTCAACTCATCATGCCCCGGGCGTCCCGATGCGTCGGCCGAGCAGATCTGCCTGCCATTCACTCGAACGGCGTGCTATGACCCCTCGTTCCATCATCCAAATCTCCCGGGGCCGGCGCGAGCGGCGGCGACCGGTCAACCTGGCTATGTACCGAACATCAATGAAACCATGGCCCTGTGGTTCGCCAATCAGAAAATCATCAACAGCGAAATCAATCCCAGATACGAGCAACAGGTAAAGGATTACTACCGCAAGCTTGATCATGCGAAATCGCTGATCAGTCTGCCCCTCTATCATCAGGGGGCATTGATGGGCGTCTTGAACGTCAGCAAGAATGCCGAGAACATGCTGATGAATGCGGACCGTGCAGACCTGTTCGTGCAGTTGATGAACCCTGTCTGCTACCATTTGGGCAAGATGCTAGCCTCGCCTGAGGCAGGCCACGCTGGCGCGCAAGGCGTGCCCTGCGACAAGGAGCATGAATATGAGAATTGAGTTGCGTACACCACTGGTTCGCAAACCAACCCCCGCCAACACTGCGAAGAAGCGTGAGATGACGGGCGAGGAGTTGTGCAAGGCAATGGCCGAGCGGGCAGAGAAGATCCTCAAAGGGGAACCTGTCGAACCAGTGGGCTGGAACCTCGAGGTCTACTGAGCCTCAGTCGAATCGAAAGAAGCCGCCCATGGGCGGCTTTTTCGTTTGTCACTGTGGGAACACCGGTCGACTCGATCAGGCCGTACCGATCTCCCCGCCATCGTTACGCTGGATCACCACCGTCGAAGCCCGTGGCCGCACCGAGGTGCCGGTCGGCGTGACGTCGGAGGCCTTGTCGGTGGTCGGCCAGTTGTCCGGGTGCTGGATGTTGACGAACATCGTCTTGTTGTCCGGGGTGAAGGCGATGCCCGTCACCTCGCAACCGTTCGGCCCGACGAAGAAGCGGCGCAGGGCCGCCTGGTTGGTGGCGTTGACCGGGATCTGCTTGCCGTTGGCGTCCACCAGGTCGGTGGGGATCACCGCCAGCAGCTGGTCGTTGGTGTAGCTGGTCAGGGTAGCCTCGCCGTTGTCGGTCTCGAACCACAGCACGCCGCGGCTATCGAAGCTCATGCCGTCGGGGCTGGCGAACTGGTTCAGTTCGGTCAGGCCCGAGCGGTTGATGTCCGGGGCGCCGGCGGCGTTGGCGCCGAACACGAAGATGTCCCAGGTGAAGGTCTTGTGGTCGTCGCTGTCGTGCCAACGGATGATGTGGCCATGGCGGTTCGGGCCGCGCGGGTTGGCCGCGTCGACCTTGGCGGCGGTGCGCGCGCTGTTGTTGGTCAGGGTCAGGTAGACGTCGCCGTTGAGCGGGTTGACGGCGGTCCACTCCGGGCGGTCCATGGGCGTGGCGCCCACGGCGTCGGCGGCGCCACGGGTGTTGAGGATGATGCCTGGCAAATCGGTGAACAGCGCGCCGAGGGTGCTGCCGCCGGTGGTCGGGGTGGCGACGTCGAGCAGCAGCCAGGCGCCGGTGCCGTTGGCGTCGAAGCGGGCCACGTAGAGCTTGCCCTTGTCCAGGTACTTGGCACCGGTGGCCAGGCGGTCGGCCGGGTTGGCGTCGGCCGGGTCCCACAGCGCGTCGGAGACGAACTTGTACAGGTACTCGTTGTTGGAGTCGTCGCCGGTGTACCAGACCAGCGGCTTGCCGGCCACCGGCAGGCCCGGGCAGCAGCCTTCGTGGCGGAAGCGGCCCAGGGCGGTGCGCTTCACCGCCAGGGTGTTGCTGGTGTACGGGTCGATCTCGACGATGTAGCCGTAGGTGCTGGCTTCGTTGCGGAAGTCGTCGGTGGCGCTGGCGCCGGTGGGGGTGATGTCGAAGCGGGCGAATTCGCCGGCCACTTCGCTGGCGTCACCGGCTGCGGTTTCCCACTTGTACTGGCCGCTGCTGCTGGAGACACCGATGCGCACCTGGTTGGCCGGGCGGGTGCCCTTGTTGACGAAGATGCCGGGCCAGTTCTCCTCGCAGGTCAGGTAGGTGCCCCACGGCGTGTAGCCATTACCGCAGTTGTTGTTGGTGCCGCGGCACTGGGTGCCGGTGGGCGAGAACTTGGTCTTGACGTGGTCGGTGCCGCGCAGGGGGCCGGCAATGTCCATCAGCGAGACGGTGGTGAAGCGGCGGTTGAGCGGGTCGTTGTCGACCACCTGCCAGCGCCCGGCGACCTTGCTGATACGCACCACGCCCGCGCCATGGGCGTTGATCTCCTTGCGCACCTCCTCGACCGGGCGCTTGCCGGCGACGGTGGTGGGGCCGGCCGGGTGCAGGGCGGCGGTGTCGATGTACTCGAAGTTGATCGCCAGCAGGCCATCGCTGGAGCTGCCGTTGATGGGGAAGAAGTGCATGCCGTCATGGTGCATGCCCATGGCGTTGGCCTGGTCGGTGGAGGTGTTGCTGCCGTCGGCCTTCCATGGGTTGGCGGTGGCGTTCAGCGGCGTGCCCCAGGGCGCCAGCACATAGGCGCTGTAGCCGGCGGCGACCACGCAGGCATCGGTGCGCGAGCCTGGGATTGAATTGAAGCCCAGCTTGAGTTTCGGTTTCTCCGGCTGGGGCGCCGGATCGTCGTTGTCGGAACCGCCGCCGCCGTCGAAGCAACCGGTCAGGCCGGTGCCGGCGATCATGGCGATGGCGGCGCCGAGGCTGCCGCGCACCACGGCGCGACGGCTCAGGTAGGTGTCCATGACACTGGCCATCGGCAGGTTGCCGCTCAGGTTCCGGTCCAGGTTATCGCCGGTATCTCGACTCATCAGGGTGTCCTTTTATTAGCTGAGTTGAAGGAAACCGCGACTGTAGACGGCAAGTATGTCGATTGATTGGCAGAAATGTTAAAGGGCGTTTAAAACGCGCTGCTATTACTAAAGGCCTAATCAAGTCTGTTTTGGAATTAGCAGCGGATTTCTGCCATCAAACTGTCACGCCAACGCCGCAATATCCGGAGCCCAACGTGAACAGGGATGGCGGAGTCGATGGCAAGCAGTGTGGGCAGGCGCGAGGTGATCGGGTGGATGGGCGTCGGTGCGCTGGCGCCGTTGCTCGGCGCCTGTTCCGCGCTACCGGGGCCGCGTGGCGGCAGCGACCGGGCGCTGGACCTGCTGTATGTGGCCGACACCCTCGATGCCCGCCAGCCGGGCCAGGCCGTGGTGCCGGCCACCCGCCTGGGGCCGGTGAGCCACCTGGGCCGCGCGCCGTGGATGAGTGGGCCCAATGCCAGTGCCGGGCAGCCGGAACTGGCGCCGTTGCTCGACGCCGGCCTCAGCGGGCAAGCCCGTACCGGTGGTTACGCGGTACTCGCGGCGTTGCTCGAGCAATTGCGCGTCGAAGCCGGCAGCGAGCAGTGCCTGACCCTGGAGAACGGCCAGTGCTGGAACGGCAGCGGCCTGGCCTACCTCACCCAGGGCGAGAGCGGCGTGCAGGGCAGCCAGTTGCTCGGCAGCGAGGTGCGGGTCAGCAGCGACGAGCGGGTGCTGTGGCCGCAGCGCAGCGCCGGGCTCTATCGCCAGTCTTCCTCTATTACCCTCGGCGCCGGCCTTGCCGACACCCAGGCCAAGGCGCTGGGCATCGAAGGCGTCAAGGTGTTCCAGCGCGGCGGCGTGCGCATTGCGGTGGTGGGTGTCACCGACCCTTACGCCCAGGACCAGAAAGCCTCGCTGAAACAGTGGTACCAGTCGCTGCAACCGAGCTTCCAGCAGGCCCGGCGCGAGGCCGACCTGGTGGTGGCGCTGGCGGATGTCGGTACCGGCCCCGGACTGTGGCTGGCCGAGCGGGTGCCGGAAGTGGATGTGCTGCTGTGCGCCCGCGGCCAGGACCTGTGGCCCGCGCCGGTACTGGCGAGCCAGGCCAGTGGCCGGCGGGTGCCGGTGCTGTTCGCCGGCTGCCGGGCCAGCGGCGCGTTTCGCCTGCGGTGCCGCCAGGCCGGTGGCCAGTGGCAGTTCGAGGCGCGGTTCTTCCCGGCCTTCGAGCACAGCCTCGGGCCGCAAGCCCAGGCCCGCGCCAGCCAGCTGCGCGGCGAGCTGCAACGCCAGCGCAGCGGCCATGCCGCCTGGCTCGACCAGCCCCTGGCCCGTGCCCCCGAGGCGCTGTGGCGCCGCGATACCCGTGGCGGCAGCTGGGACCGCTTGCTGCACCAGGCCCTGGCCGACGATTCGAGCATGCCGGTGCTGCTGCCCGGCCTGCGTTACGACTACCCGCTGCAAGCGGGCGAGCCGATTACCCGCGAACACCTGATCAGCCTCACCGGCGGCTACCCCGCGCCGGTGGTCGAAGCCCCGGCGCGTCAGGTCGAACAGGTGCTGGAGAACGCCGCCGAGCAACTGTTCGGCGACCCGCTGCTGCTGGACAACAGCCAGGACCTGCCGCGTTGGCAAAGCCAGAACTGGCAGGTGAGCTACAGCCCTAACGGCAAGCGCATCATCGGCCTGCAACCGGTCGAAGGCCTGTGCCGCACCTTCGGCCTGCACTTCGACGCCCAGGCCGGTGTACCGCTGTGGCAGACCCTGGAAGCCTGGCTGACCCGGCAGACGCCGGGCTGGGCGCTGGCAACACTGCAATTGCCGGCGGTGCGCTACGTCCAGGGCCATCCGGGCTGGCACCCGCACCAGGTGGCGGCGTGACTTCGCGCCTGGCCACCTTCGCCTTGCTGAGCCTGGCCGGCTGGCTGGCGGCGCAATGCGTGCTGCTGCTCAGCCGCCAGCCGCTGCCGGCCAGCGCACCGGTTCAGGCGGATGTCGCGCTGCCGGGCCTGCTGGTGGAGCACTGGCAAGCCCCCGTCGATGACGGAAGTATTCCCATCACCCGCCTGCCCCTGGCCTACCTGGGCGGGCTCAAGGCCCAGCCGCTGTCGGCCAGCGTGGTGGTGCTGCGCCACGGCCAGCAGGTGCGCACCCTCGGCCGTGGCCAGCGCCTGGCGCCGGGCATCGTGCTGCAGGACATCGACGTCGATGGCCTGATCTTCGACAACAACGGCCGGCGCGAGCGCCTGCCCTGGCCGCCACGCCCCGCCGTGACCGGCTTCAAGCGCCAAGGATGAATGATGATCGCAAGGTACTGTCTGGCCGGGCTGCTGATGCTCGGCATGTCCCTGGCCCGGGCCGAAGAGCCGGAAGTGTTCGCCGACGACGGCACGCCGCTGTACGAGGTCAATTTCGTCGACACCGAGCTCGGTGAGTTCATCAACAGTGTGTCACGCATCACCGGCACCACCTTCATCGTCGACCCGCGGGTGCAGGGCAAGGTCACCGTGCGCACGGTCGATCGGCATGACGCCGACGCCATCTACGATATCTTCCTGGCCCAGCTGCGGGCCCAGGGCTTCGCCGCCGTGGACCTGCCCAATGGCAGCGTGAAAATCGTCCCCGACCAGGCCGCGCGCCTGGAGCCGGTGCCGGTGGAGAGCGCCGGCAAGAAGTCCGAGGGCAGCGATGGCGTGGCCACCCGCGTGTTCAACGTACGCAACGCCGCCAGTGAGCAGATGCTCGGCATCCTCAAGCCGCTGATCGACCCACGGGTCGGCGTGATCACGCCGTACCCGGCCGCCAACCTGCTGGTGGTCACCGACTGGCGCAGCAACCTGGAGCGCATCGACAGCCTGCTGCGCCAGCTCGACCAGGTCAGCGACGAGCCGTTGCAGGTCATCCCGCTCAAGCACGCCAGCGCCGCCGACACCGCGGGCCTGGTGACCCGCCTGCTGGCCCGCGAGCAGGGCGGCGATGCCGCCCAGGTGGTCGCCGATCCGCGCAGCAACGCCTTGCTGGTACGCGGCAGCGCCGACAGCCGCGAGCGGGTGCGGGCCTTGCTGGCCCAGCTCGACCGGCCCGGCGACAACCTGCGCAGCAGCAATACCCAGGTCATGTACCTGCGCCACGCCAATGCCGCCGAGGTGGTCAAGGTGTTGCGCGGCCTGAGCCAGGCCGGCGCGGTACCGGCCGCCGAAGGCGAGGGCAAGGACGCGGCGCCGGTGCCGGCGGCCAGCGATTCGGGGATCCGCCTGGAATACGAGGAGGGCACCAACGCCGTGGTCATGGTCGGCCCGGACAGCGAGCTGGCCGCCTTCCGCAGCATCGTCGAGCAGCTGGACATCCGCCGGGCGCAGGTGGTGGTCGAGGCAATCATCGCCGAGGTGTCCGACAGCAGCGCCCAGGAGTTGGGCGTGCAGTGGCTGTTCGCCGACGAGAAGTTCGGCGCCGGCATCGTCAACTTCGGCGGCAACGGGGTGAACATCGCCAGCATCGCCGGGGCCGCCAGCAGCGGCGACAACGAAAAACTCGGCAAGCTGCTGTCGGCCACCACCGGCGCCACCGCCGGCATCGGCCATATCGGCGGCGGTTTCAACTTCGCCATGCTGGTCAACGCGCTCAAGGGCAAGAGCGGCTTCAACCTGCTGTCCACGCCGACCCTGCTGACCCTGGACAACGCCGAGGCGTCGATCCTGGTCGGCCAGGAGGTGCCGTTCGTCACCGGCTCCGTCACCCAGAACAACGCCAACCCCTACCAGACCATCGAGCGCAAGGAGGTGGGGGTGAAGCTGCGCATCAAGCCGCAGGTCAATGTCGACAACAGCGTGCGCCTGGACATCGTCCAGGAGGTGTCGTCGATCGCCGACTCCAGCGCCGCCAGCGACGTGATCACCAACAAGCGCGAGATCAAGACCAAGGTGATGGTCGAGGACAACGGCCTGGTGATCCTCGGGGGGTTGATCAGCGACGAGCTCTCCACCAGCAACCAGCGCGTGCCGCTGCTCGGCGACATTCCCTACCTGGGCCGGCTGTTCCGCTCCGACGCCAGCAAGAACACCAAGCAGAACCTGATGGTGTTCATCCGCCCGCGCATCCTGCGCGACGGCGAGAGCCTGGCCGGGCTGAGCCAGCAGAAGTACCAGAGCCTGCAACAGAACACCCCGCTCAAGCTGCCGGCTCTGGCCGAAGGCCTGCCGCTGCTGCAGGTGTTTCCCTCCAGCCGGGCACGCCTCGAAGGCGGTGACTGGTGATGCTGCCCTATCGCCTGGCGCGCCAGAGCGGCGTGGCCATGGCGCCGACCGAAGGCGGCTGGCAGCTGTGGCTGCGCAGTGACGCCGACAGCGACCAGTTGCAGGAGCTGCTGCGCGTGCATGGCCAGCCGGTGGGCGTCGAGCACCTCGACAGCGCGAACTTCGACGAGCGGCTCGGCCAGCTCTACCAGGCCGGCGAGGCGGCGAACGAGGCCTTGATCGAAGGCATCGGCGAGCAGGTCGACCTGGACAGCCTGATGAGCGAGATGCCGCGCATCGAGGACCTGCTGGAAAGCGATGACGAAGCCCCGGTGATCCGCCTGATCAACGGCCTGTTCGGCCAGGCCCTGCGCCTGCGCGCCTCGGACATCCATATCGAGACCTTCGAGCAGAGCCTGGTGGTGCGCCTGCGCGTCGACGGCCACCTGCGCGAAGTGCTGCGCCCGCCCCGGGCGCTGTCGGCGATGCTGGTGTCGCGGATCAAGGTCATGGCCCGGCTGGACATCGCCGAGAAGCGCCAGCCCCAGGACGGCCGCATCACCCTGCGCGCGGCCGGGCGCGAGGTGGATGTGCGGGTCTCGACCCTGCCCGGGATCCATGGCGAGCGGGTGGTGATGCGCGTGCTCGACAAGCAGGCCAGCCTGCTGGCGCTGGACAACCTGGGCATGCCCGCCGCCGTGCTGCGCGGCTTGCGCTCATGCCTGGCGCGGCCCAACGGCATCGTGCTGTCTACCGGCCCGACCGGCTCGGGCAAGACCACCACGCTATACGCCAGCCTCAACAGTCTCAACGACGGCAGCCGCAACATCCTCACCGTCGAGGATCCGGTCGAGTACGCCATCGCCGGCATCGGCCAGACCGCCATCAACCCCCGCGCCGGCCTGACCTTCGCCAGCGGCCTGCGCGCAATCCTGCGCCAGGACCCGGACGTGATCATGCTCGGCGAGATCCGCGACCAGGAAACCGCGCAGATCGCCGTGCAGGCCAGCCTCACCGGTCACCTGGTGCTGTCCACCCTGCACACCAACAGCGCCGTGGGCGCGGTGACCCGCCTGCGCGACATGGGCATCGAACCCTTCCTGATCGCCTCGTGCCTGCGCGGCGTGCTGGCCCAGCGCCTGGTGCGGCGGCTGTGTGCCTGCGCGGTGGCTCATCCACTGCAAACTGCCGAGCGCGAGCTGTGGCCGGAACTGGGCAGCCTGCGCGAGAGCTATCACCCGGTTGGCTGCGAGCATTGCCAGGGCAGTGGCTATGTCGGTCGGCTGGGGCTGTACGAGTTCATCGAACTGGATGCCGGGCTGGTCGCCTTGCTCTACGACGGCGAGAGTGAACTGGTCATGCAGGCCTACCTGGATGGCCGCCGGCAGAGCTTGGTGGCTGAGGCCCGCGACTGCCTGGCCCGTGGCGAGACCAGTTTGGCCGAAGTGCTGCGCGTGGTGCAGGGCTGAGCATGCCGACCTATCGCTACCAGGCCGTGGATCTTGCCGGCAAGGCGCACAAGGCCAACGTGCAGGCCGACAGCGAGCGGCATGCGCGCCAGTTGCTGCGTGAGCAGGGCCTGTTCGCCCGGCAGTTGCAGCGCCACGACAGCGCACAGCCCCGCCGCCAGCGCCTGACCCGCGCCCAGCTGTGCGAGCTGACCCGGCAACTGGCGACCCTGGTCGGTGCCGGCATTCCACTGGTCGATGCCCTCGCGACGCTGGAGCGGCAACTGCGCCAGCCGGCCCTGCATGCGGTGCTGGTGACCCTGCGTGGTTCCCTCGCCGAAGGCCTGGGACTGGCCCGCAGTCTGGCTCGCCAGGGCGCGCCGTTCACCGGGCTGTACTGCGCGTTGGTCGAGGCCGGCGAGCGCTCCGGGCGCCTGGGCCAGGTGCTGGCGCGCCTGGCCGATCACCTGGAGCAGGTACAGCGCCAGCGCCACAAGGCCCGTACCGCGCTGATCTACCCGGCGGTGCTGATGGGCGTGTCGCTGGCGGTGGTGGTCGGCCTGATGACCTTCGTGGTGCCCAAGCTCACCGAGCAGTTCGCCCATTCCGGGCAGAGCCTGCCGTTGATTACCTCGCTGCTGATCGGCATCAGCCAGGGGCTGGTCCATGCCGGGCCGTACCTGCTGGCGCTGGCGATCGGCCTGACCGTGGCTGGCGGCTGGCTGCTGCGCAAGCCGCATTGGCGCCTGCGTCGCGACGACCTGCTGCTGCGCCTGCCGCGTGTCGGCGCGCTGCTGCAGGTGCTGGAAAGCGCGCGCCTGGCGCGCAGCCTGGCGATTCTCTCCGGCAGTGGCGTGGCCCTGCTCGAAGCCCTGCAGGTGGCCACCGAGACGGTCGGCAACCTGCGTATTCGTGCCGCCATGGAGCAGGTCCGCCAGCAGGTGCAGGGTGGTACCAGCCTGCACCGCGCGCTGGACGGCGCCGGCCAGTTTCCGCCGCTGCTGGTGAACATGGTTGGCAGCGGCGAGGCCAGCGGCACCCTGGCCGACATGCTCGAGCGGGTGGCCGATGACCAGGAACGTGGCTTCGCCCGCCAGGTGGACACCGCCATGGCGCTGTTCGAACCGCTGATGATCCTGGTGATGGGCGCGGTGGTGCTGTTCATCGTGCTGGCGGTGCTGCTGCCGATCATGCAGCTCAACCAGGGATTGCAACTGTGACAAGGAGACCTTTCATGCAACAACGACGCAACCGCCAAGGTGGCTTCACGCTGATGGAAATCATGGTGGTGATCTTCATCATCGGCCTGCTGATCGCCGTGGTCGCGCCCAGCGTGCTGGGCAACCAGGACAAGGCTATGAAGCAGAAGGTCATGGCCGACCTTGCGACCCTGGAGCAGGCGCTGGACATGTACCGCCTGGACAACCTGCGTTTCCCCAGCAACGAGCAGGGCCTGGCGGCGCTGGCGAAGAAACCGACCCAGGAACCGCTGCCACGCAGCTGGCGCAGCGATGGTTACATCCGCCGTCTGCCGGAAGATCCGTGGGGCACGCCATACCAGTACCGCATGCCCGGTGAGCATGGCCGGGTCGATGTCTATTCGCTGGGCGCCGACGGTGTGCCGGGTGGTGAAGGGCTCGATGCCGACCTGGGCAATTGGGCGCTCTGAAATGCCTGCCCGAAATGAGCGCAACTGCGTGGGAGCGGGCTTGCCCCGCGATGGCAATGTTGGCCATGCCACCGCCATCGCGGGGCAAGCCCGCTCCCACGCTGTCGCGATCCAACAGCGCGGCTTCAGCCTGCTCGAACTGCTGGTGGTGCTGGCCATCGCCGCGCTGATGACCAGCCTTGCGGTGGCCTGGCTCGACAGCGGAAGGAGCAGCGTCGACCAGACCCTCGACCGCCTGGCCGCCGCCACCGTGGCCCAGGCCGACCTGGCACGTCATGCCGGGCAACTGCGGGGGATCCGCTGGAACGGCCAGCGACCTGAGTTCGTGCGCCGCCAAGGTGATCAATGGCAGGTGGAAACCGTGGCCTTGGGCGATTGGCCCAAGGGCCTGCGCCCGGACTGGCCGGCCAGCCAGACGCCCGCGCTGCTGTTCACCCCTGATGGCTGGGCCCGCCCGGGCACCGTGCGCTGGCGCTGGGCCGAGGGCGGCCGGCGCTGGGACTGGGACCGCAGTGGCCAGTTGCGCGTGAGCGTGATGCCATGAAACGCGGGCAACGGGGGTTCACCTTGCTCGAAGTGAGCGTGGCCCTGGGCATCGCCGCGGTCCTGGCGGTGATCACCAGCCAGGTCCTGCGCCAGCGCCTGGCTGTGCAGGACACCGTGCAGCAGCATCGCCTGGGCCTGCTGTGCGCCCGCGAGCTGCAGGCACGTTTCGCGGTCGAGCAGTACTGGCCGGTGGCCAACCAGGACAGCGGCGTGCTGGTCGAGGGCGGGCAGGCCTGCCATTGGCAGCTGCAGCTGCGCCGTACCGGCGTGCGCGACCTGCGCCGTGGTGAGTTGCTGCTGCATGCCGACCGCGGCCAGCGCCTGCCGCTTGGGCAGTACACCGTGTTCCTGGAGCGGCCATGAAGCGGCGCCAGGCGGGCATGACCCTGATCGAGCTGCTGGTGGCCCTGGCCCTCACCGCCTTGCTCGGGGTGTTGTTGTCGGCGCTGGTCAACGGTTGGCTGAAGGTGCGCGAGCGGCTCGACGAACAGGTGCGCGAAACCGGCGTGCTGGATTTCTGCCTGGCCCTGGAGCGGCGCTTCGACAGCCCGGTGTTGCGCCGTGTGTATGAACAGCGCCTGCCGCTGGCGCTGCGCTGGCTCGACTGGCAACCCGACCGCCGTCAACTGCTGTGGGTGGCCGCCGCGGCTTGGCCCCAGGCCGAGGGCGGCTCGCGTCTGCAACGCCAGCGCCTGCGTTTCGAGCTCCGCGAACAACGCCTGCTGCTGGAAACCTCGGCCGACCTCTACGCCGCCGCAGCCCCGCAATGGGTGATGCGCGAGCGGCTGGAGCGGGTCAGCGCGATGAACATCCTCTACCACCAGTCCGGCCGCTGGCTGGCCTGGCCTTCCGAACAACCGACGCACCCCGGGCGGGGTGTGCGCGTGGAGCTAGTGCGTGATGGAGCACCGTTTACCTGCACCTTCGTTCTGCCCTGGGGGCGCTCATGAAGCGTGAATGGCGCCGCCGGGCGCCGGCACAACCCTGGCTGCTGCTGCGCCCAGGCGAGGTCTGGGAGTGGCTGCTGGTAATCCAGGGACGCCCCGTGCGCGAGGGACTGGGGGAACCACCGCCAGGGCTCGAGGCGCGCGTCGCCCTGATCGTCCCCGGCGAGCATTGCAGCCACTTCCAGCTGGCCGCGCCACCCGGGCTCAAGCGCGAGGAGTGGCCGTTGCTGGTCGAGGACCGCTTGCTGCAAGGCGTCGATGACGTGCTCTGTGCCCGTATCGGGCACCACTCGGGGCAGGTGCGCTTGCTGGTGGTGGCGCGGGCGAGGCTGGACGAATGGCGTGCGCAGTGCGCCGCCTGGGCGCTGCCGCTGGAGCGTTGCTGGGCTGAGTTCCAGCTGCTGCCCGACAGCGTGGGCGCGGCGGGTTGGCATTGGCGGCGAGGGACGATGAGCCTGTACAAAAGCCAGGCACATTGGTTGGCCTGGCCGCAGGTGCTCGGCCTGCCGCCGGCGTTGGACGGGCTGGCCGATGACGCCGAATGCATCGAGGGCCCATGGCCAGAGGTGCTGGCGCCGCTCGATGGCCTGCCGGGGGTGTTCGAGGCGCGACGTGCCCGCTCACGCCCGCGTTTGCAGGGCGGGCAATCGCGCCTGGCCGTCGCCTGCCTGGCGCTTGCCTTGGCATGGGGCGGGCTGTGGTGCGCGCAACAGTGGCGACAGGCCCAGGTCTATCGCGCCCAGGTGCTGGCGGTGACCGGTCCCCAGGCGACACCACGCCAGGCGGCGCTGGCGCTCAAGCGCCTGTGGGACCACGCCGGTGAAAGCCAGGTGCGCCTGCGTCTGCTCGACGCGGTGCAGGCGCAGGTCCATGCCTGGTTGAGCGATCACCCTGGCTGGCAGGTGCGGGCGGTGCGGTACGACGGCCAGCGCTGGCACCTGGAGCTGGAAGGCGAGGGCGACGTCGCGCCCTGGCACGACATGGCCACGGCGATCGGCGTGCAGGTCCAGGTGGAAGACGAGGCGCGTCGCGTGGTGTTCGACCTGGGGAGCGCAGCATGAACCGCGAATGGTTGCAGCAGCATCGGTTATCGCTGGCCTGGGGCGCCGTCGCGCTGTTGGTTGTGCTGCTGGCGCTGCGCGAGGGTAACGCCTACTGGCGCGAACAGGCGCAGTGGCGGGCGCTGGCCGAATCGCTGACGGCGCCAGCACAGCAACCCGCATTGACCCTGGAAGAGTTGCACCAGTCGGCCCAGGCGCGACGCATCGAGCTGGCCGAGGTGCAGCCCGAGGACGAAGGTTGGCTGGCGCGTGGCAAGGTGGCCGATGCCCAGGTGCTGCAAGGCTGGTTGCAGGCCCTGCGCGATGATGGCGCGCAGCCTTTGCAGTGGGGGCTGGAGCGAGACACCGAGGGGCTGCGCTTTACCGTGCGGCTGCGGCCATGAACCGGCGGGCTGGGCTGTGGGTGGCCTTGGTGTTCTGCCTGACACTGTTGACCGAGCTGCCGGCACGCTGGCTGGTCGCGGGGGTTGGGCTACCGGCCGAGGGCGTGAGCGGCAGCCTGTGGCAAGGGCAGGCCGTTCGGCTGGGTGCGGCAGGCCCGGTGCAATGGACGTGGCGACCGTGGCAGCGCGACCTGCAGGTGCGGTTGGTTTTTCAAGGCCAGGGTTGGCAAGGGCGCCTGAGCGGCTGGCCGTGGCGTTGGCAGGCCGGGCTGCAGGCAGTGGGCTCGCAGCCCAGCGCTGCCCTGGGATACCGCCTGACTGGGCAGTGGCAAGGGGGCATCAGCCTGCAAGGCTCGGGGCAGCGTTGCCTGGCCGCTGAAGGGCGGATCACGGTGGCCGATCTGGCCTTGAGCGCCCCGTGGTCCCTGGGATTGGGGCAGGGGACGCTGGAAATGGACTGCCGCCAGGGCTGGCGGCTGGCTGCGGGGCTGGTTCGCCAAGGTCAGCACCAGCTTGGCCTGGAGGCCGACCTGGTGGCACGGCGGGCGCAGCTCGACTTCGCAATATCGGCTGACGCCGGCCTGACACCGGTGCTGCGCGGCCTGCAATGGTTGGGGCCGCAAGACCGCGTCGGGCAGCGCCGGCTGAGCTGGTAGCTCAGAGGTTCAGGGACCACTGCGCGACCCAGAAGCCTTGCTCCAGCGCCTTGCGTGGTCGATCGCTGGCATACAGCCCGCGCTGGTAGTCCAGGCGCAGCTGGCTGTGCGGCAGGCTCAGTTCGACGCCTGCCGAGGCACCGACCAGGCGCTGCGACGGGCTGGTGCGTGCGTAGCGGGCCCAGCCCAGGTCCAGGCCTGCGGTGGGGCGCACCTGTACCGGCAGCGGCAGTGGCTGGCTGAAGGTATTGCGCCAGGCGCCGGCACTGGCGCCGGAGACGTTGTGCTGGCGGAAACCACGCACGGCCGAATGGTCGCTGAGTGACATCTGTTCGACGGCAGGCAGCACATGGGTGCTGTATTGCAGCGCCAGTTCGCTCTGCCAGCGCCACGGCCATTGGGCGGGGCCCTGGCGCAGGTGCAGCAGGTTGGCGCGGTACTTGGTGAAATCTGGTCGTGGCGCCTGCTTGTGGGCGAATGGGCGGTCGGCGCCGAGCCAGTGCATGCCCTGGCTCAGCCCCAGGTAGGCGTTCCACAGCCCGCCTTCGAGCCACAGCAGGTTGAGCCCGGCCTCGACGGTGGCCAGGGTCGGGCTCTGCAGGGCCAGCACGGCGGGGCCGAAACGGTTGACCAGTTGCTTGCGGTCGAGCCGGGCGCTGGCGCTGAGCATGCCCTGGTGATTGCGCCACAGCACGCGTTCGGCGCCGAGGCCGAAGAACTCGCTGCGGCCGTTGCTGGCATAACGAGTGTTCGGGATCGGCGCGCGGTAGCGCATGCGGCTGACGTTGAGGGTGAAGGTCCAGCGGCCATGGGGCAGGCTGTAGTACAGGCTGGTCCCTTTGCTTTGCCCGGGCGCGCCGAACACCACCGAGCTAAGCGACAGGCGCAGGTCGTCGTTCAGCCCCAGCGGGCTGTCCAGGCCAAGGCCCAGGTTGAGGCGGTGGCGGCCGGTGAGCTCACCGCCGCGGTTGTCGAGGAGGGCATCCAGATGCACGGGCGAGGCGGCCCGTCGTGGTTCGATCATGACACGGGTGCCACCGCGCAACTCACCTGGCAGCAGGGCCATCTCCAGGTCATAGGCGCGCAGCCGGTTGAGCTGGTCCAGACCCTGTTCGAGGTCCGGCAGATACAGCGGCTGGCCAAGCTGGCCGGGGAACGCGCCGTGCAGCGAGAGTGGCAGGTCGGCGCCAGCGAGCTCGATCGACTCGATGAAGCCTTCGACAATGACGATGTCCAGTGGCGCGCCGTGCTCGGGCGGGCTGGCCACATAGGGGCGGCTGGTGGGGTAGCCGGCCTCGACGTAGTGCTGGGTCAGGTGCTTGAGCAATCGGTCGATATCGGCGACGCCCATGCATGAGGAAGACACTGCGCGCACGCTCGATTCCAGCTGCCGCGTATCGAGTGTGCGGTTGCCAGCCAGGCGCACGCCGCTGATTGCCCAGCAGTGCTGATCGGGCGCAGTTAAGGTTGAGTCGGTGGCCTCCAGGGCGGTGGAGGGCTGGGGACGTTGCCAGCGATCGAGGCGCTGTTGCTGTTCCAACTGCCGCAGCTTCTGCTGCTCGTTGCGCAGTTGCTGACTGGCCGGATCGGCCTGGGCCAGGGGCATTGCCAGTGCGAGGCAGGCGAGCAGCAGGTGAATGATGTGTCGTGTTTCGACGGTTGAGTGGAGTCTTTGTCTGGTCATTGGCATCTGGTCTGGTCACGGAGCCGTTGTGCAGGAATCGGAGTTCGCAGGTAGTCCGCGTGCCCTGTGGGAGATCGCCCAGCCCTTGGGATACGCTGTCGCGCAAGGAACTGTTATCTCTGTGGGAGCGGGTTTACCCGCGAACACCGGCGGAGCCGGTGCCAGGCACCGCGTTGGATTCTTCGCGGGTAAACCCGCTCCCACAGGATCAAGCTAAATCAATGGGTTATGCGTTTTTCCATAGGGGCTGGCTCAGTACCTGCGACCCTCCTCGATCTTCGAGACGTACTCGACGCTGCGGTCGTGCCCGCTGGTGCGGACCAGGCCGAGATCGAGTGGCTTGTCACCGTTGTCGGCACCGTCATTGCCCGTGACCTTGTCCTTGATGAACGAGAACAGGGTGCCTGCCAGGTCGACCGGCGAGAACGAGGCATCGACCTTCACCTTTCGCTCATGGTCACGACCGTTCAAGGTCTTGCGCGAAACGCTACTTTCGCCAAGCTCGACCTGGCCTTCGCTGGCGCGCAGCGTGGCGCCGACCAGGCGGGTTTCGCCGCCGACTTCCAGGTCGATGCCGTGCGTTGCGGACAGCGTGGTCTGCTGGTTGACGGTGTCGTTCTTGCGCTGGGCGTACTCGGCCTTGAGGGACGGTGTGAACTTCGCGGTGATCTTGCTCCAGAGCGCACCAGCAATTTCCCCGAGGTTGCCGCTTGCGAGCGTCTCCAATGGGCTGCTCGACTCGTCAGTGCCTTGCGTGGATGCCTTCTGGGTCAGGCTGGCGTCGATGTCGAGGACCAGGCTGTCGACCTGATCCTGGCGGCTGGCGACCAGCAGGTCACCGCCGACCTTGCCTTCGATCCGCTTGGCCTGCACCTGGGCACCTTCGACGCGGGTATCGCCCTGGCTGCGCAGGTCTACCAGGTCGGCGCGCAGGTTGCTGTCGTGCCAGGTGGTGTTGTTGCGCTTGTCCAGCTTCAGGTCGACCTGGCCGTTGATGCCGCCCAGATCCAGGGCCGCCAATTTGAGGCCGCCGCCGACTGTGACGGCGAGATTGTCGTGATGCTCGGTGTTCCTGGCCGCCTCGATCAGCAGGCCACCATTCTGGGCATCCAGGCCAATCCGCTCGGCACTGGCCTGCAGCCCTTGCACCTGCAAGGCGACATCTTCGCGGGCAAGGCTGGTGAGCTGCACCGCGCCCTTGCCGGTGAACTGCGCGCCAACAGCCATGCTGGCCTGTTCGTTGACCCAGCCAAAGGTGCCGTGGCCACCCAGGGCACCACCGGTGGCGCTACCTGTGACATCCAGGCCGCCACCCCAGGTCTTGCCCTCGCTTTTGCGGGTGTCGTGGGCAGCGGTCACTTTCAGCACGCCGTCGCTGTGCAAGCGGATATCGCCTTCACGGCTGTCGATACGGGTGCCTTGCAGGTGCATGTCGCCTGTGCTGGACAGCTCGATCGTGCCCTTGCCGTCGATCTGCGCCACCCTTGCCTTTTCGGTGTGTTGCGTGAGTGTGCTGTGCTTGAGGTTGCCGTCCAGCCCGCCGTTGGGGCCGAGCAGACCGGTACCACCTTTGGCTGCCAGACCGGCCTCGAATTTGGTGCTGCTGCTGGAGGTGTGATCCTGGGCTGCGGCAAGGGTCAGGTCGCCGCTGCTTTCCAGGCTGACCGCACCCTCTTCACTGGCGATGTAGGTGCCTTGGTAGTGGCCTGCGCGTTCAAGCTGCACCTCGATGCCGCTCTTGCCACGCAGGCTGCCGACACGGGCGAGCGATGCTTCCTCTTTTTGTGTCAGGTTGGAGCCTTTGCCTTCGAGCCTGGCGTTGATGTCCGTGGCCAGGGTGGTGTCCACCCGCAGGCTGCCGCCCCCGGTGATGTACTTGACCTCACGGGTCTTGCGGTCGTTGGCGGCCAGTGCCTGGTGCTCTCCGGCCTCGATTCGCAGGCTGCCGGTCCTGGCGTTGTAGTCGGTGCCCTCGTCCTTGATGTGGTCGGCCTTGACCCGGACATCGGCGCCGTTGAAGGTGCTGACCTGCGCGGTACTGTCGATGTCTTTCTGCAGGCGGGTCTGGTGCCCGATGGCCAGTTCGGCGCCGGTCTTGGGCAGGGCCAGTTTGTCGATCACCGTAGAGGGACGTGCACTTTCGGCTTGCTTGCCGGTGAACAGCCGTTCGATAGGGCGGGTGATGCGCTGGTAGTCGGTGCTGATGCCGAGGCTACCGTCCCATTGGTTCAGGCTGGTTTCGGTTTCCCGGATATTGGCGACCGCGCGGTTGTCGATACGCTCGGCGTTTACGTGCAACGTACGGCTCGCTTGCACATTCGCCGCCTCGGTGGTCAGTTGCCGGGCATCAAGTCGCAAGTCGCCGCTGGCCTGCAGGGTGCTGCGGCGCACGTTGCTTTCGCGTTCGATCAGGCCGGCTGGGCCACGGTAGGCATCGATACCCAGGCCCAGGCGGTCCATGCCGCCGGTGACGGCCAGCGCGGCGCCGGTACGGGTGTCGATGGTTTGTCGGGCCACGCTGTCGTGGGCGGCGGCGAGTTCGATTTCGCTGGCCGAAACCTCAAGGCTCCCGGCGTTCGCCTTTATCTCGGAGCCACTCACCGTCAGTTTCTGCCCTGTGCGCACGGTTACGCCGGCGCCACTGATGCTGCTGGCAACCTGGTGCGTCTCCGAGGTCTGCTCGTCGCTGTGCAGGGCTTCGTAGCCCACGCTCGCCGTGTACTGGCCCGAGCTTGGCTGGCCATCCTGCCCGGGCTGGGTCCGCCCGGCGCTGGCGGTGAAATGGCGCTTGCCAGTGGACCGCTCGGTACGGGCGTTTTCCTCGGCGCTTTCGATGGTCAAGTCACCGTTGGCGTCGAGCGCGATTGTCTTCTCGGCCTCGAGCCTGGCTGCGCGCAGTTGCAGGTCGCCGCCGGCACTGGCAACCAGGGTGTCGGCCTTGAGCGTGCTGGATTTTACTTTCTCGGAGTAGGACTTGCTGTCGATGCCCGTATTGTTCAGGTAGACGCGATGGTTGAGCCGCTCATCGACCTGCTCGCTGTCCACGCCGGCATCAATGGTCATCGTGCCGCCACTGCGCAGCTTTAGCCCGTTATCTGCATTCAACTGCACGGCGGTCAGGTGCAGGTCGCTGCCAGCTTGCAGGTTGATGCTGTCTTCGGCGCGCAGCCGACTGCCCAGTTGCTCGCGGCGGGTCGTTTTGGTATTGCCGTCGAACGCTTCGGTAGTGATGAACGCCCACTCTTTCTTCCAGCTGGTAGGATCGTCCAGCACCTTCTCCCGGGTGACGGTGTCCAGGGTCAGTTTCTTGCCGGCATTGACCTCGATCTGCCTGGCCTTGCCCTGGGTGGCGGTGAGCCGCAGGTCGCCGGCGGCGTTCAGGTCGAGCTTGCCGGTATTGCTGGTGAGGCTGGCCTGGCGCCTGTCGCTGCCCTGCACATGCAGGTCTCCGGCGGAGTGGATGATCAGGTCACGGTCCGCCAGCAGGCTGGCGTCACCGACCTGCACACCGGCGCCTTCGGCAGTGCTGACGATACGGATGCGACCGCCTTGCATGGCGCCGAGTAGCTTGGCATCGATGGAGGCACTGGCGGCGGGCAGGTGCTCGAGCACTTCGCGGTTGCCGGCATCGATCCGGTTACGACCAACGGTCAGGTTCAACTGGCCCTGGGCCAGGAGTGGCCCCTTGCTGTCAATGCGTGGGGCGATCAGGTCGAGGGCGCCCCTGGCGTTGCTCTGGCCGCCTCCCAGTACCTGCAGGGTGGCGCTGGCTTCGCGGCTGTCGAGGTGCTTGAGCTGGCCGTCCTGGATGTCGACATTGCCGACCAGGAAGCCGGCGCGGGTGGTGTTGATGAAGCTGCCACCGTTAAGCGTGATGCCATTGGGGTTGGCGAGCAGGTAGTCGGCCTTCTGGCCGAAGATTTCCTGCGCGCCTTCGATCCGCGAGGCGTTCTGGCTGACCACCTCGTTGAGGATGGTCGAGGCGGCCTGGCCCTGGAACTGCGGGTTGGCGCCCAATTGACCGGCCAGTTGCGATTGCCCGGCCTGCAGGGCGTTGTTCAGTACCAGCCCTTGCTTGCCATCGTTGTAGTCGAGGAACTGGTTGTGCGACAGGCCGCCGGCATTGGGCGCGACGATGTCGATCACCGGCACGCCGTGGCCATTGTCGATGATCGGCGTGCCACCCGGGCCGGGCGTCGGCGTCAGGGCGCCCTGCGCCTCGACCTGGGTGCTGCCCAGCAGGGCGAGAAAGACGGCCCAGCGTAGGGTGTCAGGCCTGGTCTTGGGTGTAGGGATTTGCATGGGAACCTCGCAAGTGATGTATGAAACAGAGAAATCATTTGCGGGAATTTTAAGAATGCCGGTGATGGCATTTGTATGGCTCAAAGCCATCGCCTTGTGGGAAGGAAGGCTATTGTGTGCGTAGGAAAAGTGAGCGGTTATGCGTCGAAAGGGAATATCGGCGGTGAAAGACAAAGGCCTGCCCCGCGAGAGCGGGGCAGGCCTTTGTTGTAATCGAAAGCTGTCGAGGGTGGTTCAGGGCCGGATTTCAATCAGCGTGCCGTCCTTGACCATGCTCCATACCTCACGCATGTCGTCGTTGCGCATGGCGATGCAGCCCTCGGTCCAGTCGAGGGTGTGGAAGTACCACTCTGGGTACTCCTCGTTGATCGGCGTGCCGTGGATCATGATCATGCTGCCGGCGGCCACGCCTTCGTTGCGGGCCTTGGCGGCATCGGTGATGTTCGGGTAGGAGATGTGCATGGCCAGGTTGTAGCGGTCGCTGACCTTGCGCCAGTCCAGCCAGTACAGGCCTTCGGGAGTCTTCTTGTCGCCCTCGCGCTCTTTGGCACCCTTGGGCTGCTTGCCCAGGGAGATGCGGTAGGTCTTGAGCGGCTCGCCACGGCTGATCAATTGCAGGCGGCGTTCGGACTTGATCACCAGCACCTTGTCGATCAGTCGCTCCTGCTGGGCGCTGCCAGCAGCGGGCTGGACCGGCGACGGCACGGCCGACGGCGTCTTGCGGATGATGGTCTCGGTGAAGGCGGCTTGCGACACCGAGGCGACACTGAGGCAGAAGAGGGCAAGCAGCCAGCGCATGAAACCGTATCCCTGAAGACTTAAGTGGTGGACGACGAAACGTTCATCGGCGGCAGGTATTCATGGCCTATCGGGTAGTGCTGCCTGATGCGGTCGCGATAATAGCATTCTAGTGTGCGTGTGACGGTGCGGAAAGCCAGCTCGCCCCAGGGGATCTCGTGCTCCTCGAACAGGCGCACCTCCAGGCTCTCGACCCCCACGGCAAAGTCCAGGTCGGCCAGTTCGGCGCGGAAGAACACGTGCACCTGATTGATGTGCGGCAGGTCGAACAGCTGGTACAGGCTCATCTCGGCGACCCGGGCGCAGGCTTCCTCGATGGTTTCGCGACGGGCGGCGGCATCCAGGGTCTCGCCGTTCTCCATGAACCCGGCGGGCAGGGTCCAGAAGCCCCGGCGCGGCTCGATGGCGCGGCGGCACAGCAGCACCTGGGAGCCCCAGGTGGGCAACACCCCGGCGACGATGTTGGGGTTCTGGTAGTGGATGGTCTGGCAATGGTCGCAGACATACCGCAGGCGGCTGTCGCCTTCGGGGATCCGCTGGGTGACCGTTTGGCCGCACGCGCTGCAGAATTTCATGCTTACATTCATTCCTATGGGGTCGGACTATCTTGGCGCGCCCGGCCCGCCCACCGCAAGCGGCCTGCGGGCGGGGCTTGGGTGCCTCGCGGCTTTGGTGCATCATGCACGGCAGGCCTTGGACACGAGAGTGCGTAATGCTGGACGAGCTTCTTCGCCGAATGAGCAACCATACCCCCGCGTCACTGGAGACGGATCGTCGTTTCCCCGAAGCGGCGGTGCTGCTGCCCATTACCCGCAGCGAAGAGCCGGAGCTGGTACTGACCCTGCGCGCCAAGGGCCTGTCGACCCACGGCGGCGAAGTTGCCTTCCCTGGCGGGCGGCGCGATCCGGAAGACCCCGACCTGGTGTTCACCGCCCTGCGCGAGGCCGAGGAAGAAATCGGCCTGCCGCCGGGGCTGGTCGAGGTGATCGGGCCGCTCAGCCCGGTAATTTCGCTGCACGGCCTGAAGGTGACACCGTTCGTCGGTTTGATCCCCGACTATGTCGAGTACCGCGCCAACGACGCCGAAATTGCCGCGGTGTTCACCGTGCCGCTGGCGTTCTTCCGCCAGGATCCTCGCGAGCACACCCACCGCATCGATTACCAGGGGCGCAGCTGGTACGTGCCCAGCTACCGTTACGGCGACTACAAGATCTGGGGGCTGTCGGCGATCATGATCGTCGAGCTGGTCAACCTGCTGTTCGATGCCGGCATCAGCCTGCACCACCCACCCGAGCGTTTCATCAAGAACTGAGTGGGGCACACCCCGCCGGCTTCAAACCGTGAGGAGCGATACATGAAATTCCGCCTGGGCGACCTGCGGGTCGATACCCATCCTGAGAGCTGGACCGCGCCCAACGCCACGCTGATCGGCAAGGTGCGCCTGCAGGCCCGCGCCAGCGTGTGGTTCGGCGCGGTGCTGCGCGGCGACAACGAGCTGATCGACATCGGCGAGGACAGCAATGTCCAGGACGGCACGGTGATGCATACCGACATGGGTTCGCCGCTGAACATCGGCAAGGGCGTGACCATCGGCCATAACGCCATGCTGCATGGCTGCAACGTGGGCGACTACAGCCTGATCGGCATCAACGCGGTGATCCTCAACGGGGCGCGTATCGGCAGGCACTGCATCATCGGCGCCAACGCGCTGATCCCGGAAGGCAAGGAAATTCCCGACGGTTCGCTGGTGATGGGCTCGCCGGGCAAGGTGGTGCGTGAACTCACCGAGCAGCAGAAGCGCATGCTCGAGGCCAGCGCCGCGCACTACGTGCACAATGCCCAGCGCTATGCGCGCGAGCTGGTGATCGATGAAGACTGACGAACGGCCCGTGGCCTCGCCCTGCGTCAGCATCTGCGCGCTGGACGAGCAGGACATCTGCACTGGGTGCCAGCGCACGGTGGACGAGATCACCCGCTGGGGGCGGATGGACAACGAGCAGCGCCGGGAGGTGCTGAAGAAGTGCCACGAGCGGGCGCTGGCGGCCGGGCTGATCATCGGATCGTAGAATCTGCGCGGGCATCTTCGCGGGTAAACCCGCTCCCACAGGGATCGCACCCCTCCTGTGGGAGCGGGTTTACCCGCGAAGAGTCTGGCGTTGACTTTAAATTCAAGTACTCTGTGCGGCTGGCCCACCGAACACACAGACCATGTTCTATCTCATCGCCTACATCAGCAGCGTGGTGCTGATCAACTACGCCTTTTCCAGCGCGCCGCACCTGGACGTGATCTGGTCCGCCTGGGGCGGGCTGGTGTTCATCCTGCGCGACATGGTGCAGACCCGCTACGGCCACGGCGCGCTGCTGGCCATGCTGGTGGCGCTGGTGCTGTCCTACGCGACGTCGGAGCCGGCCATCGCCCTGGCCAGCGCCACCGCGTTCTTCGTCTCCGAACTGATCGACTGGCTGGTGTTCAGCGTCACCCGCCGGCCCTTGCGCGACCGCCTGTGGTTGAGTTCGGCGCTGAGCATCCCGGTGGACACCTTCATCTTCTTCGGCATGATCGGCGCGTTGACCCCCGCAGTGATCGGCACAGCGCTGGCCTCGAAATTTGCCGGGGTGACGGCGGTGTGGTTGATCATGGCCTGGCGGGCACGGCGCGCGGCGCTGGCCGGCTGATCATCGTCGCGGCTATCGCGGGGCAAGCCCGCTCCCACGGAATCTTGTAGAATAGCGGTCCATTTTTCAGCGGGCGGCAGCCAGCGTGGCGCGGCCCCGGACGCCTTCGAGGACCTGAAATGACCCGTATCGGAACCCCATTGTCGCCCACCGCGACCCGTGTACTGCTGTGCGGCTGCGGCGAGCTGGGCAAGGAAGTGGTGATCGAGCTGCAGCGCCTGGGTGTCGAGGTGATTGCCGTGGACCGTTACGCCAATGCGCCGGCCATGCAGGTCGCGCACCGCAGCCACGTGATCAACATGCTCGACGGCGTCGCCCTGCGTGCGGTGATCGAGGCCGAGAAGCCGCACTACATCGTGCCCGAGATCGAGGCCATCGCCACCGCCACGCTGGTCGAGCTGGAAAACGAAGGCTTCAACGTGGTGCCCACCGCTCGTGCCACCCAGCTGACCATGAACCGCGAAGGCATCCGCCGCCTGGCGGCCGAAGAGCTCGACCTGCCGACTTCGCCGTACCACTTCGCCGACACCTACGAGGACTACGCCAAGGCCGTGGCCGACCTGGGCTACCCGTGCGTGGTCAAGCCGGTGATGAGTTCCTCGGGCAAGGGCCAGAGCCTGCTGCGCGGCGACGATGACCTGCGCAAGGCCTGGGACTATGCCCAGGAAGGCGGGCGCGCCGGCAAGGGCCGGGTGATCATCGAGGGCTTCATCGACTTCGAGTACGAGATCACCCTGCTGACTGTGCGCCATGTGGGCGGCACCACCTTCCTCGCGCCGGTCGGCCACCGTCAGGAGAAGGGCGACTACCAGGAGTCCTGGCAGCCCCAGGCCATGAGCCCCAAGGCGCTGGCCGAGTCGCAGCGCGTGGCCCAGGCAGTCACCGATGCGCTGGGCGGGCGTGGCCTGTTCGGCGTGGAGCTGTTCGTCAAGGGCGACCAGGTGTGGTTCAGCGAGGTCTCGCCGCGTCCGCACGACACCGGCCTTGTGACCCTGATTTCCCAGGACCTGTCGCAGTTCGCCTTGCATGCCCGGGCCATTCTCGGCCTGCCGATCCCGGTGGTGCGCCAGTTCGGCCCGTCGGCTTCGGCGGTGATCCTGCCGGAAGGCCAGTCGCAGCAGACCAGCTTTGCCAACCTCGGCGCCGCCCTGAGCGAGCCGGATACCGCTATTCGCTTGTTCGGCAAGCCGGAGATCAACGGCACCCGGCGCATGGGCGTGTGCCTGGCGCGCGACGAGTCGGTCGAGGCGGCCCGGGCCAAGGCGACCCGTGCTTCGCAGGCGGTCAAGGTCGAGTTCTGATCTGAAACGATCGCGGGGCAAGCCCGCTCCCACGCCAGTATCAGTCTGGCGTGGGAGCGGGCTTGCCCCGCGATTGATTCAAAGTTCGGTATTACGCGTCTCTTTCAGGCACAACACGGCAATCAGACTGATCACCGCCGCCACCGACACATACCCCCCCACCCAGCTCAATCCCCCCATGCTCACCAGCTTCTGGGCAAAGAACGGTGCCGCCGAGGCGCCGACGATGCCGCCCAGGTTGTAGGCCGCCGAGGCGCCGGTGTAGCGCACATGGGTCGGGAACAGCTCGGGCAGCAGCGCGCCCATCGGCGCGAAGGTCACCCCCATCAGGAACAGCTCGATGGCCAGGAACAGCGCCACGCCGGTGGTCGAACCCGAGGTCAGCAGCGGTTCCATGGTGAAGCCCGAGGCGATCGCCAGCAGGCCGCCGACCACCAGCACCGGCTTGCGCCCGTAACGGTCGCTGAGCCAGGCCGACAGGGGCGTGGCCAGGGCCATGAACACCACCGCGAAGCACAGCAGGCCGAGGAAGGTCTCGCGGCTGTAGCCCAGGGTGGTCACGCCATAGCTGAGCGAGAACACCGTGGAGATGTAGAACAGCGCGTAGCACACCACCATGGCCGCGGCGCCCAGCAGGGTCGGCAGCCAGTAGCGGGCGAACAGGTCGACCACCGGCATCTTCACCCGCTCATGACGGGCCACCGCCTTGGCGAACACCGGGCTTTCCTCCAGCTTCAGGCGCACGTACAGGCCGACCAGCACCAGCGCCGCGCTGAGCAGGAACGGAATGCGCCAGCCCCATTCGCGGAACTGCTCGTCGCTGAGCACCAGGGCCAGGGTGAGGAACAAGCCGTTGGCGGCGAGAAAGCCGATCGACGGGCCCAGCTGCGGAAACATGCCGAACCAGGCACGCTTGCCCTGCGGGGCGTTCTCGGTGGCCAGCAGCGCCGCGCCGCCCCATTCGCCGCCCAGCCCCAGGCCCTGGCCGAAGCGCAGCAGGCAGAGAATGATCGGCGCCCAGACGCCGATGCTGTCATAGCCGGGCAGCACGCCGATCAGCGTGGTGGACACGCCCATCAGCAGCAGCGAGGCGACCAGCGTCGACTTGCGCCCGATACGGTCGCCGAAGTGGCCGAACAGCGCCGAGCCCAAGGGGCGGGCAAGGAAGGCGATGCCGAAGGTGAGGAAGGCCGCGAGCATCTGCGCGGTGCCGGAGCCGGACGGGAAGAACACCGGCCCGATCACCAGCGCGGCGGCGGTGGCGTAGACATAGAAATCGTAGAACTCGATGGCGGTGCCGATGAAGCTGGCAGTGGCCACCCGGGCCGGTGAATTGACCGGTGTTGCCGAGGCAGGTTCGGCGTAGGTGCTGCTGGTAGTCATGCGAAGGTCCCTGACAGTCATGCTCCATGGGGCACGGCCCATGTGACGGGCACACGGGAGCCGGAGCGTATTGTTGTTGGTCGCGCGACTGACGATAGCCCAGGGGATAGGCAGTGAGCGGTTGCTGTTCGGGGTGCTGAAGCAGGACCGCGGGGCGTGTCAGTGGTGCGGACTGGCCGTCGGACGCCGGGTGCGGGTAGCGGGCGAGACGGCAGGGCTGGGTAAGCGTGACCCGAGTATAGCTAGCGAGTCAGTGTCCAGACCAGTACCTTGCTTGCGCAATTATCCTCGGTTTCGAGGATTTCCAGCCGATATCTGCCAATTTTAAGGCATACAGCGCTTGCCGGGATGCTTTCCAAGGCCTCGGTGACCAGGCCGTTGAGGGTTTTCGGCCCGCCGTCGCAGGGCAGGTGCCAGCCCAGGGTGCGGTTGATCTCGCGCAGCGAGGCCGTGCCTTCGATGACGAAGCGGCCATCGGGCTGGGGATGGACATGAGGGTTGTCCAGGCTCTGCTCGTCCTCGAACTCGCCGACGATCTCCTCGAGGATGTCCTCCAGGGTGACGATGCCGAGCACCTCGCCGTATTCGTCCACCACCACGCCCATGCGCCGCTGCTGCTTGTGGAAGTTCAGCAGCTGCATCTGCAGCGGTGTGCTTTCGGGGACGAAGTAGGGTTCGTAGCAGGCTGCCTGAAGCTTCTCCGGGGTAAGTTCGGCCCGTGGCAGCAGGTGGCTGATCAGCTTGGTGTTGAGTACCGCTTCGACCTGGTTGATGTCGTTGTGATAGACCGGCAGGCGGGTGTGACGGCTGACGATCAGTTGCTCGATGATGCGCTCGATGGGGTCGTCGAGGTTGATGCCGTCGACTTCGTTGCGTGGTACCAGGATGTCGTTGACGGTGATCTTGTCCAGTGCCTGCAGGCCTTCCAGCAGGCCGTGGCGGGCGCTGTCGACCGGGCCGTCTTCGTCGAAGTCGTCGTCTGCCTGCGGGTGCAGGGCCACTGCAGTGGGCTGCACGCGGAACGGGCGCAGGATCAGCCTGGCGCAGCCATCGAGCAGGCAGCCCAGCGGCTGCAGCAGCGCCAGCGGCCATTTCAGCAGGTTGCCGCCCAGGCTCAGGAAGGCGTGCGGGTCGCGGCGGGCCAGGCGGCGCGGCAGGTAGTCGGCGAGCACCAGCAGGGTGAAGGTGGCACCAAGGCCGGCCAGCCAGAAACCGTGTTCACCGTCGTAGCGCTGGCCGATCAGGCAGGCCAGGCCCAGTACCAGCAGCTTGCCGAGGCTGGCGCCAAGCACCAGGCCCTGGGCGGGGAGGGGGGAATCGCCCTGGCCGTTGGCTTGCTGGCGGGCGCTGTCGACCGCGGTGAACAGCGCCGACCACAGCAGCGCCAGTGCGATGATGCCGAGCAGCGGGGCGTACGGCAGGGTGTCCATGGGCGGCCGTCAGATATGCAGGATGAATTCGCGGACCAGCTTGCTGCCGAAATAGGCCAGCATCAGCAGGCAGAAGCCGGCCAGGGTCCAGCGGATCGCCTTGTGACCGCGCCAGCCGAGGCGTGTGCGGCCCCACAGCAGCACGCTGAACACGACCCAGGCCACGCAGGCCAGCAGGGTCTTGTGCACCAGGTGCTGGGCGAACAGGTTGTCGAGGAACAGCCAGCCGGAGATCAGCGACAGCGACAGCAGCACCCAGCCGGCCCAGAGGAAGCCGAACAGCAGGCTTTCCATGGTCTGCAGCGGCGGGAAGTTGCGGATCAGCCCGGACGGGTGCTTGTGCTTGAGCTGGTGGTCCTGCAGCAACAGCAGCAGGGCCTGGAACACGGCGATGGTGAACAGGCCGTAGGCCAGGATCGACAGCAGGATATGCGCGAGGATGCCGGGCTCTTCGTTGATCAGCGGTACCGTGCCAGGTGGGGCGAACTGGGCCAGCAGCGCGGTCACCGCGCCGAGCGGGAACAGCAGCACCAGCAGGTTCTCCACCGGGATGCTCAGGCAGGCGAGCAGGGTCAGGCCGATCACCGCCACGGCGATCAGGCTGGCGGCACTGAAGAAGTCCAGGCTCAGGCCCAGGGGCGTGATCAGCTGGAAGAACAGGGCGCCGCCCTGGGCGACCACCGCCAGCGTGCCGAGCAGGCCCAGCAGCCGTTTGTCGGCACGGGCGCCTCGGGCCAGTCCGGTGGCCTGGTAGACGGTCGCGGCCAGATAAAGGAAGGCGGCGAGCAGATTGGGGATGAGGCTGGGTGAAGAGAACATAAGTCCTGGCAGGCAAGCCCTAAAGGGACGGAGTTTGGCATAGATCGCGGTGGGCAAGGAAGACCAGCAAGCCTTGCTCCGGTGCCTGGCGAGCGACTTGTACCCCATATGCCGGCCTCTTCGCGGGTAAACCCGCTCCCACAGGGGCGTGCGCGATCTCTGTGGGAGCGGGTTTACCTGCGAAGAGGCCGGCATGGTCACCGAATATCCAGAGGGGCTGCTCCAAGGTGTGCGTCGCCGCCGCTCTCCGCTATAATCGCCGCCTTGCTCTGCCCGGCGCGTGTACATGTTCACCTGGGCATCTGAAAAACCTCGGCTCCACTGGGCCTGAAAGGATCACCATGTTCGAAAACCTGACCGACCGCCTGTCACAGACGCTGCGCCATGTCACCGGCAAGGCCAAGCTGACCGAAGACAACATCAAGGACACGCTGCGCGAAGTGCGCATGGCCCTGCTCGAGGCCGACGTTGCCCTGCCGGTGGTCAAGGATTTCGTCAACAGCATCAAGGAACGCGCGGTCGGCACCGAAGTGTCGCGCAGCCTGACGCCAGGCCAGGCCTTCGTGAAGATCGTCCAGGCCGAGCTGGAAAGCCTGATGGGCGCGGCCAACGAAGAGCTGACCCTCAACGCCGCACCACCCGCCGTGGTGCTGATGGCCGGCCTGCAGGGCGCCGGTAAGACCACCACCGCCGGCAAGCTGGCGCGCCACCTGAAAGAGCGCAAGAAAAAGAGCGTGATGGTGGTGTCGGCCGACGTCTACCGTCCGGCGGCGATCAAGCAGCTCGAAACCCTGGCCAATGACATCGGCGTGACCTTCTTCCCGTCCGATATCAGCCAGAAGCCGGTGGCCATCGCCGAGGCGGCGATCCGCGAGGCCAAGCTCAAGTTCATCGACGTGGTGATCGTCGACACCGCCGGCCGCCTGCATGTCGACGCTGACATGATGGACGAGATCAAGGCGCTGCATGCTGCGGTCAAGCCGATCGAAACCCTGTTCGTGGTCGACGCCATGACCGGCCAGGACGCGGCCAACACTGCCAAGGCCTTTGGCGACGCCCTGCCGCTGACCGGCGTGGTGCTGACCAAGGTCGACGGCGACGCCCGTGGCGGTGCCGCGCTGTCGGTACGCGCCATCACCGGCAAGCCGATCAAGTTCATCGGCATGGGCGAGAAGACCGAGGCCCTGGAGCCGTTCCACCCGGATCGTATCGCCTCGCGCATCCTCGGCATGGGCGACGTGCTCAGCCTGATCGAGCAGGCCGAGCAGAACATCGACAAGGCCAAGGCCGACAAGCTGGCCAAGAAGCTGAAGAAGGGCAAGGGCTTCGACCTCGAGGACTTCCGCGACCAGCTGCAGCAGATGAAGAACATGGGCGGCCTGGGTGGCCTGATGGACAAGCTGCCGAGCATCGGTGGTGTGAACCTGTCGCAGATGGGCAATGCCCAAGGCGCGGCCGAGAAGCAGTTCAAGCAGATGGAGGCGATCATCAACTCCATGACCCCGGCCGAACGTCGCGACCCTGACCTGATCAGCGGTTCGCGCAAGCGCCGCATCGCCCTTGGTTCCGGCACCCAGGTGCAGGACATCGGCCGCTTGATCAAGCAGCACAAGCAGATGCAGAAGATGATGAAGAAATTCTCCGCCAAGGGCGGCATGGCCAAGATGATGCGCGGCCTTGGCGGGATGCTGCCGGGTGGCGGCATGCCAAAACTGTAAAAGAATCCGGTGGGCCTCTTTATATGAGGAAGCCCGCCAGACCCCCGCTCCGGCGGGATCATGGCCGCCGCGAGGTGGCCCAAACCGGCAGGACTGAGCGGCAGGCCCCGGCATTGCCGAAAAAGGCATTTGCAAATGTCCGTGTATTCCCCGAGAATATGCGGCCTTTTGGGCACCCGTGTGCCCATTGGGCATTCAGTTTTGCAGCACCGACTATAGGAACGATGTTCACATGGTAACCATCCGTCTGGCCCGTGGCGGCTCGAAAAAGCGCCCATTCTACCACCTGACCGTGACCAACTCGCGTAACGCCCGTGACGGCCGTTTCGTTGAGCGCGTTGGCTTCTTCAACCCGATCGCATCGGGCGCCGAAGTCAAGCTGTCGGTCAACCAAGAGCGCGTCACCTACTGGCTGAGCCAGGGCGCACAGCCGTCTGAGCGCGTTGCTCAGCTGCTGAAGGAAGCTGCCAAGGCTGCAGCCTGAGCAGTATGAACGCGACGCCAGAAAAGGCTGACGACCTCATCGTCGTTGGCAAGATTTTTTCGGTTCACGGCGTTCGCGGCGAGGTGAAGGTGTATTCCTTTACCGATCCGATTGAAAACCTGTTGGATTATCCGCGCTGGATGCTTCGGCACGAAGGCAAGGTAAAGCAGGTCGAGCTGGTCAGCGGTCGTGGCTCCCAGAAGGGCCTGGTCGTGAAACTCAAAGGCCTCGATGATCGTGATGAAGCCCGTCTTCTGAGCGGTTACGAAATCTGCATTGCGCGGAGCCTTTTGCCCAACCTGGCAGCCGACGAGTACTACTGGTACCAGTTGGTGGGCCTGAAGGTCATCAATCAGGACGAACAGCTGTTCGGCAAGATCGATCACCTGTTGGAGACCGGCGCGAACGATGTAATGGTGGTCAAGCCCTGCGCAGGCAGCCTGGATGATCGCGAGCGTCTGTTGCCCTATACCGGGCAGTGCGTGCTGGCAATCGACCTGGAAGCAGGCGTGATGCGGGTTGAGTGGGACGCGGACTTCTAGACGATGGGTAACCTTCGCGTAGACGTCATCACGTTGTTCCCCGAGATGTTCTCGGCCATCACGGAGTACGGCATTACCAGCCGCGCGGTGAAACAGGGGTTGCTGCAAGTGACCTGCTGGAACCCGCGGGACTACACCACAGATCGCCACCACACCGTGGATGATCGGCCGTTTGGCGGTGGTCCGGGCATGGTGATGAAGATCAAGCCTCTGGAAGACGCCCTGGTTAGCGCCAGGCAGGCGACCGGAGCATCGGCAAAGGTGATCTACCTTTCGCCACAAGGCCGCAAGCTGACACAGCAGGCGGTCAAAGGCCTGGCCGAACAGGAATCGTTGATCCTGATCGCCGGTCGTTATGAAGGCATCGACGAGCGCTTTATCGAGGCTCATGTCGATGAGGAGTGGTCGATTGGCGACTATGTGCTTTCCGGTGGCGAGCTGCCGGCCATGGTACTGATCGATGCGGTTACACGGCTGCTGCCCGGAGCTTTAGGGCATGTGGACTCGGCGGAGGAAGACTCTTTCACCGACGGTCTGCTGGATTGCCCGCACTACACCCGACCTGAGGTGTATGCGGATCAGCGTGTTCCCGACGTGTTGCTAAGTGGCAACCATGCACATATCCGGCGTTGGCGGATGAAGCAGTCCCTTGGTAGGACCTTCGAACGACGCGCCGATCTTCTGGAAAGTCGCTCGCTTTCTGGAGAAGAGAAGAAGCTGCTCGAGGAATACATCCGCGAGCGGGACGATAGTTAAACGTATCGATGGTGGATCAAGTATCCATCTTAGGAGCACAGCATGACCAACAAGATCATCCAGCAGCTCGAAGCCGAGCAGATGAGCAAAGAGATCCCGACCTTCGCACCAGGCGACACCGTTGTCGTCCAGGTTAAAGTGAAGGAAGGCGACCGCTCGCGTCTGCAGGCGTTCGAAGGCGTCGTTATCGCCAAGCGTAACCGCGGTCTGAACAGCGCCTTCACCGTGCGCAAGATCTCCAGCGGCGTTGGCGTAGAGCGTACCTTCCAGACCTACAGCCCGCAGATCGACAGCCTGGCCGTGAAACGTCGTGGTGACGTGCGTAAAGCCAAGCTGTACTACCTGCGCGACCTGTCCGGCAAAGCCGCTCGCATCAAGGAAAAACTGTCCTGAGTACAGTTTGCCTGGCGGCCTAGGTCGCCTTGCGAGAAAAAAGCAGCCTTCGGGCTGCTTTTTTGCATTTTGCGATTTGTGTTGGCTGCTTCGCGGGTAAACCCGCTCCCACAGGTTTATCGCCCTCTGTGGGAGCGGGTTTACCCGCGAAGCAGGCGACCTTGCTTTCAGACTTTGCGAGGTGAATCCCATGACGACGCCCCGAGACCAGGAAATCCAGCGCCGCACCGAACTGTCGGTGACCCGCGTGACCAAGGCGGTGTTCCCCAACACCACCAACCACCACAACACACTATTCGGCGGCACCGCCCTGGCATGGATGGACGAAGTGTCGTTCATCGCCGCCACCCGATTCTGTCGATTGCCCCTGGTGACCGTGTCCACCGATCGTATCGATTTCAAGCACCCGATCCCGGCCGGTTCGATCGTCGAGCTGGTGGGCACGGTGATCAAGGTCGGCAACACCAGCCTGCAGGTGCAGGTGGATGTGTTCGTCGAGAACATGTACCTCGACGGCCGCGAGCGGGCGATTCATGGCGTGTTCAGCTTCGTCGCCATCGACGAGGACAAGCGCCCGGTACCGGTGCTGCCGCTGGCTTGATTGCCCTCACGTGGACCCTGTAGGAGCGGCTTCAGCCGCGATCACCCGCAAGGCGGGTGCCAGGCTCCGCGACGCCTGCATCGCGGCCAAAGCCGCTCCTACAGGTTAATGCGCCACAGGCTGCTCGGTCAGCTCCGGCTCCACCAGCGCCACCAGTGTCCACCCAGGCTGCGGCTTGAGTGGATTGTCCGGACTGGCCACATGCACCCAGCCTTGGCCGTCCCGGGCGAACAGCAGCGTGGCCCGCGGGCCATGCAGTTGCTGGTAGTCGCTCCAGCCGAAAGCCTCGGTCAGCGTGGTGCTGTACAGCTCGGCACCCTGGTGCAGCAGCTTGGCCAGCTGCCCATAGGTCATGGGGCTCGACCCAAGCAATTGCCCGCGATGCTCCTCGCTGGCCCGGTGCTTGTCGCTGCGCTGTTTTTCCAGGCCGCTGGCCAGCACGAACAGCCGGGCCTGGCCGAAGTCATGACGAAAACGCGCGCAGGCCAGGGCATTGAGCTCGCCTGCCGGTGACAGCCCCAGCAGGTGGCCCAGGCCGACCAGGTCGAGGTGGGCGTCGGCGTGCTGCGAGGCGGGGTTGCCGAAGTAGGTCGGCAGGTTGTCCATGCGCGCGGCGCGGATGTTCTCCCAGCTCGAGTCGGTCAGCAGCACCCGGCAGCCCAGTTGCTGCAGGGCCTTGGCGATGACCCGCGCAGGCGGGTTGGCGCCGACCACGAGAAACCCGCTCGGCGCCGGTTCCGCCACCTTCAGCAGGCGCGCCAGGGGCCTGGCGGTGGCACTTTGCAGCACCACGGTGCCGATGATCACGGCGAAGGTCAGCGGCACCAGCAGCAGCGCGCCGTCGTGCCCGGCCTGGTCCAGGCGAATGGCGAAGATCGCCGAGACGGCCGCGGCCACGATGCCCCGTGGCGCGATCCAGGCCAGCAACGCCCGTTCCCGCCAGCTCAACGGCGAACCCAGGGTCGACAGCAGGACGTTCAGCGGCCGTGCCAGCAACTGGATCACCAGCAGCAGCGCCAGCACCGCCGGCCCCAGGGCCAGCAGCGCCTGCAGGTCGAGCCGCGCGGCCAGGAGGATGAACAGGCCGGAGATCAGCAGCACGCTGAGGTTCTCCTTGAAATGCAGGATCTGCCGCACATCCACGCCGGGCATGTTGGCCAGCCACATGCCCATGAGCGTGACCGCCAGCAGGCCCGATTCATGGACGATCTGGTTGGCGGCGATGAAGATGCCCAGCACCGCCGCCAGCGAGGCCAGGTTGTGCAGGTATTCCGGCAGCCACTGCTCGCGCATGACCTGACCGAGCAGCCAGCCACCGGCAACACCCAGCGCGCTGCCGCAGAAGATCACCCCGGCAAAGGTCGCCAGGCTGTGGCTCAGGCCCTCGCCGGCGGCGCTGGCGATGATGAAGCTGTACACCACCACCGCCAGCAGCGCGCCGATCGGGTCGATGACGATGCCTTCCCAGCGCAGGATGTTGGCGATCGCCGCCTTTGGCCGCACCACCCGCAGCATGGGCACGATCACCGTGGGGCCGGTGACCAGGGTCAGGGTGCCGAACAGGATCGCCAGCGGCCAGTCGAAGCCCAGCAGCCAGTGGGTGGCCAGGGCGATCACCAGCCAGGTGCTCAGCGCACCGACGGTGACCAGGCGATGCACCACGCTGCCGATCTCGCGCCATTGCGACAGGTGCAGGGTCAGGCTGCCCTCGAACAGGATCAGCGCCACCGCCAGCGACACCAGCGGCATCAGCAGCGGGCCGAACAGCGCCTGGGGCTGCAGCCAGCCCAGCACGGGCCCTGCGAGGATGCCGCACAGCAGCAGGAACAGGATCGCCGGCAGCTTCAGGCGCCAGGCCAGCCATTGGCAGAGCAGGGCGGCAGCGCCGATGCCGCCGACACTCAAAAGAATCTGCTGTTCGTTCACGCGGGCTCCCTCTGCATGCCGTGTTATGAAAGACTAAGCGTCATTTCGTCGTTTGCCACCGAGTCTTCATGCCTGCACTGGACCACCCCCTGATCGACCAGTTCCTCGATGCCCTCTGGCTGGAGAAGGGGCTGTCCGACAACACCCGCTCGTCGTACCGCAGCGACCTGGCGCTGTTCAATGGCTGGCTGCAGGAACATGGCGTGGCACTGCCCGATGCCGGGCGTGAGCTGATCCTCGACCACCTGGCCTGGCGTTTCGACCAGGGCTACAAGCCGCGCTCGACCGCGCGTTTTCTTTCCGGGGTGCGCGGGTTCTTCCGCTACCTGCTGCGCGAGCGGCTGGTCACAGTCGACCCGACGCTGCAGGTGGACATGCCGCAACTGGGCCGGCCGCTGCCCAAGTCGCTGTCGGAGGCCGATGTCGAGGCCCTGCTGCAGGCACCGGACCTCGGCGAGGCCATCGGCCAGCGCGACCGTGCCATGCTCGAGGTGCTCTATGCCTGCGGCCTGCGCGTGACCGAGCTGGTCAGCCTGACCCTGGACCAGGTCAACCTGCGCCAGGGCGTGCTGCGGGTGATGGGCAAGGGCAGCAAGGAGCGCCTGGTGCCGATGGGCGAGGAGGCGGTGGTGTGGATCGAGCGCTACCTGCGCGATGGTCGCGCCGAGCTGCTGGGCGGGCGCCCTAGCGACGTGCTGTTCCCCAGCCAGCGCGGTGAGCAGATGACGCGGCAGACCTTCTGGCACCGCATCAAGCACCAGGCGCGGGTGGCCGGCATCGACAAGCCGCTGTCGCCGCACACGCTGCGCCACGCCTTTGCCACGCACCTGCTCAACCATGGCGCCGACCTGCGCGTGGTGCAGATGCTGCTGGGCCACAGCGACCTGTCCACTACGCAGATCTATACCCATGTGGCCAAGGCGCGGCTGCAACAGCTGCACGCCGAACACCACCCACGTGGATGAATGCTTTTCATGTTCCGCCGACCGGTGCCTGAGTACCCCTACTGCGCCAGTTTGTTGTGGTAGGCTTGGACGGTTTGTTGCAAGGGCCGAATGTTCGCTACCCGCCAGGGTCAAGCAACGCCCCCACGGCCCCGTCCGCCTTCAGGAGTACCCCATGCGCGTGACCCAGATTTTCGCCGCCGCCGCCCTGGCGTTGGCCAGTACCTTTGCCGTCGCCGCGGCCACCGATGCCAATGCCGGTGCCGAGCAGGCGATCCGCAAGTCCTTGCAGAACCTCGCGCTGGAAGTGCCGGTCGAGAGCGTCAGCAGCAGCCCGCTCAATGGCCTGTACGAAGTCAAGCTGCAGGGCGGGCGCGTGCTGTACGCCAGCGCCGACGGTCAGTTCGTCATGCAGGGCTACCTGTTCCAGATCCAGGACGGCAAGCCGGTCAACCTCACCGAGAAGACCGAGCGCCAGGGCATTGCCAAGCTGATCAACGGCATTCCGGTCGGCGAGATGGTGGTCTACCCGGCCAAGGGTGAAACCAAGTCGCACATCACCGTGTTCACCGACACCACCTGCCCGTACTGCCACAAACTGCACGCCGAAGTGCCGGAACTCAACCGCCGTGGCATCGAAGTGCGCTACGTCGCCTTCCCGCGCCAGGGCCTGGGTTCGCCGGGTGACGAGCAGCTGCAGGCGGTCTGGTGCTCCAGCGATCGCCGCGCGGCGCTGGACAAGATGGTCGACGGCAAGGAGATCAAGGCCGCCAAGTGCGCCAACCCGGTCAGCAAGCAGTTCCAGCTGGGCCAATCGATTGGTGTAAATGGCACGCCGGCGATCGTTCTACAGAATGGCCAGGTGATTCCGGGTTACCAGCCGGCGCCGCAAGTGGCCAAGCTGGCCCTGGCCGAGAGCAAGTAATCAATTCAGTACGCCGTCGTCATGGGGTGACGGCATGTTTCACGGTCGGCGCAGGTGCCGGCCGTTCTATGGGGAGTTCACAGTGAAACCGGTCAAAGTAGGCATCTGTGGGTTGGGGACCGTCGGTGGCGGAACCTTCAATGTACTTCAGCGCAACGCCGAGGAGATCGCCCGCCGTGCCGGGCGCGGTATTGAAGTGGCACAGATTGCCATGCGCTCGCAGAACCCGAACTGCCAGATTACCGGTACCCCCATTACCGCTGATGTGTTCGAAGTCGCGAGCAACCCCGAGATCGATATTGTCATCGAGCTGATCGGCGGCTACACCATCGCCCGCGACCTGGTGCTCAAGGCCATCGAAAACGGCAAGCACGTGGTCACCGCCAACAAGGCGCTGATCGCCGTGCACGGCAACGAGATCTTCGCCAAGGCCCGCGAGAAGGGCGTCATCGTCGCCTTCGAAGCCGCCGTGGCCGGTGGCATCCCGGTGATCAAGGCGATCCGCGAGGGCCTGTCGGCCAACCGCATCAACTGGCTGGCCGGGATCATCAACGGCACCGGCAACTTCATCCTCACCGAGATGCGCGACAAGGGCCGCGCCTTCCCCGACGTGCTGGCCGAAGCCCAGGCGCTGGGTTATGCCGAGGCCGACCCGACCTTCGACGTCGAAGGCATCGACGCCGCGCACAAGCTGACCATCCTGGCGTCCATCGCCTTTGGTATCCCACTGCAGTTCGACAAGGCCTACACCGAGGGCATCACCCAGCTGACCACCGCCGACGTGAACTACGCCGAGGCCCTGGGCTACCGTATCAAGCACCTGGGCGTGGCCCGTCGCACCGCCGACGGCATCGAGCTGCGCGTGCACCCGACGCTGATCCCCAATGATCGCCTGATCGCCAACGTCAACGGCGTGATGAACGCGGTGATGGTCAACGGCGACGCCGCCGGTTCCACCCTGTACTACGGCGCTGGTGCCGGCATGGAGCCGACCGCGTCGTCGGTGGTCGCCGACCTGGTCGACGTGGTCCGCGCCATGACTTCCGACCCGGAGAACCGCGTGCCGCACCTGGCGTTCCAGCCGGACGCGCTGTCGGCCCACCCGATCCTGCCGATCGAAGCCTGCGAAAGTGCCTACTACCTGCGCATCCAGGCCAAGGACCACCCGGGCGTGCTGGCCCAGGTCGCCAGCATTCTTTCGGAGCGCGGCATCAACATCGAGTCGATCATGCAGAAGGAAGCCGAGGAGCAGGACGGCCTGGTACCGATGATCCTGCTGACCCACCGTGTGGTCGAGCAACGCATCGACGACGCCATCGTCGCCCTGGAAGCGCTTCAGGACGTGGTCGGCAAGGTCGTGCGCATCCGCGTCGAACAGCTCAATTAATTTCGGCGGCGGGCCGCGACGGCGGCCCGCGCCCAGCATCGAAGGTTTGCACCCATGCGCTATATCAGTACCCGCGGCCAGGCTCCGGCCCTGAACTTCGAAGACGTCCTGCTGGCTGGCCTGGCCAGCGACGGCGGCCTGTACGTGCCCGAGAACCTGCCGCGCTTCACCCTGGAAGAAATCGCCTCCTGGGCGGGCCTGCCGTACCACGAACTGGCTTTCCGGGTGATGCGCCCGTTCGTCGAAGGCAGCATTGCCGACGCCGACTTCAAGAAGATTCTCGAAGAGACCTACGGCAACTTCGCCCACGCCGCCGTCGCGCCGCTGCGCCAGCTCAACGGCAACGAGTGGGTGATGGAGCTGTTCCACGGCCCGACCCTGGCCTTCAAGGACTTCGCCCTGCAACTGCTCGGCCGTCTGCTCGACCACGTGCTGGTCAAGCGCGGCGAGCGCGTGGTGATCGTCGGTGCCACCAGCGGTGACACAGGTTCCGCCGCCATCGAAGGCTGCCGCCGTTGCGACAACGTCGACATCTTCATCCTGCACCCGCACCAGCGTGTGTCGGAAGTGCAGCGCCGGCAGATGACCACCATCCTCGGCGACAACATCCACAACATCGCCATCGAAGGCAACTTCGACGACTGCCAGGAGATGGTCAAGGCCAGCTTCGCCGACCAGTCGTTCCTCAAGGGCACCCGCCTGGTGGCGGTGAACTCGATCAACTGGGCGCGGATCATGGCCCAGATCGTCTACTACTTCCACGCCGCCCTGCAGCTCGGCGGCCCGGCCCGTTCGGTGGCGTTCTCGGTGCCGACCGGCAACTTCGGCGACATCTTCGCCGGTTACCTGGCGCGCAACATGGGCCTGCCGATCAGCCAGCTGGTGGTGGCGACCAACCGCAACGACATCCTGCACCGCTTCATGAGCGGCAACCAGTACGTCAAGGATGCCCTGCATCCGACCCTGTCGCCGTCGATGGACATCATGGTCTCGTCCAACTTCGAGCGCCTGCTGTTCGACCTGCACGGTCGTAATGGCGCCGCGGTCGCCCAGCTGATGGACACCTTCAAGCAAGGCGGTGGCTTCAGCGTCGAGCAGGATCGCTGGACCGAGGCGCGCAAGCTGTTCGATTCGCTGGCCGTCACCGACGAGCAGACCTGCGAGACCATCGCCGAGGTGTTCAAGGCCACCGGTGAAGTCCTCGATCCGCACACCGCGATCGGCGTCAAGGCCGCCCGCGAGTGCCGTCGCAGCCTGGATACGCCGATGGTGGTGCTGGGCACCGCGCATCCGGTCAAGTTCCCCGAGGCGGTGGAGAAGGCCGGTGTCGACAAGGCCCTGGAACTGCCGGCGCACCTGAGCGACCTGTTCAGCCGCGAAGAGCGCTGCACGGTGCTGGCCAACGACCTGAAGACGGTGCAGGCCTTCGTCAGCCAGCATGGCAACCGCGGCAAGCCGCTGTAAGCCGAGCACTACGCGAAAAAGCCCGTCCTAGACGGGCTTTTTCATGTCCACGACACAGGGTTTGGATCTTTCAGACTTTTCCCATGTAGTTCGATACATACCCCTACTAAAGTGGTCGCTCCAACCTACACGCCACACTGTTCCGGGGGAAGCTCATGCGTCAGCTCAATGTTCTTATCCACCAGGCTCGGCCCTACCACCAGATGCTGCTGCATCAGGCCTTCAATGCCCAGGGCGTCTACAGCGTCCGGGTCACCGATGACGTGCCGACCGCGACGGCGCGGCAGCGCCCGGTGGATGTACTGGTGCTCGACCAGCGCATGCCCAGGGGCTATGCCCGGCGCCTGTTCAAGTACCTGGTGCAGGCTTCCTGCGCGGGGGGATTGCTGTTCGTCGGGTGTGCTGGCGCGGGGGAAATGGATCTGGCGCTCGAGGCCCGCCAGTACGGTTTGAATGTGCTGGCAGAGTTGCCATGGCCGATGTCGATGGTAGGCCTGGAACAGGTGTTGGAGCGCCTCTGATCGGACGCTGGGTGGGCGCATCGAAACTGTCATGTTGTCCGCGCATGCTCGCGGTAACGGGCCACGGCGAACTTTCCGTCGGGCCCGATGGTCAGTTTCCTCGAACCTTAGCCAGCGAGTGATCCGGATGGAAAGAATCTGCAGACTGCTCAACGACGCTCTTTCCCCATACCAGGCCGAGCTTGGTACGCCCGACAGCCTTGGCAGTCGCCAGTTGACACTCTATGACGAGCACGGGGTGCGGATCCTGCAGCGCGGGGTCTGCACTCGTCAATTGGCGGAGCAGCAGTTGCTGGTTGATCTGGTCGATGGCCTGCACCGTGACTTGCAGATCGCCGAAGGCCGCCTGCAGCCCTGTGTGATCGCCGACCTGCAACATCAGCGGCAGATACAAGGAACCTTTGCCTGACAGACCCATCAGATTCAGCAAGGGCCGTCTGATGGTGCTTTGCTCCGGTACCGTGCAGATTGTCACTGGAAGTCCCAAGGGCTTTCGCTTGACCCCGGTCGTCCTCCCCAGCGGCCGGGGTTTCTTTTTGCCCCGACTTCAAAACGCCCCTGTGCCATCGACTTCAGGGCGCTTCAGCGCGGCGACGGTTCACCCTGCTCGAAGAAGTGCCTGGCCTGCTCCAGGTAATCCTCCTGCAGCCCAGGGTCCAGCCAGTGGGCGTAGAGCTCGGGCAAGGTATCGCGACGCAATGCCGGCAGCAGTTGGTCGATATGGGCGATCGCCTCGCGCCCCAGCGGAGTATCCGAACAGCCTACATGCAGGAACTGGTAACGGTTCACGCCAAGGATGGGGTGGAAACTGTAGTCGTCCATCGAGCCATTTTGCTGCTGGATCAGGTAACGCATCTCGGGCCAATAGCCGAGCACCAGTTGCAGGCGCCCCAATTGCTGCATCTGCAGCAAGCTGGCCGTGGCATCGTTGCCATAGTGTCGGCTGAACGCGGTATCAGGCAGTTGCCTGAGGACCTCATCGACCTGCACGCTGTAGCTGCGCTCGGCGACGATGCCCAGCTTCAGGCGGGTCTCGGCCAGCAAGCGCTGCAGGTCGACCTGCTGGCCCTCCAGGTAGGGCGCCAGCAGCGCCTGGTCTTGCTTGCGTACGATCAGGCCACTGCTCAGTACGCCCAGCGATGGTTGGGAGAAATGCACGTATCTGGCGCGGTCAGGGGTCCACAACAGGGTCGGGTCGCAGGTGAAACTGGGCTCCTGGAGCATCTGGATACCCCGGGCCCGGTTGACCCGGACGATGCTGTGGTCGTACTCGGGCATCCGGGCGATCAGCATCGGCAACAGCTGGTCGATCACCCCCTGGCCCTTGGCCGGCCCTTCGAAGATGGTGAACGGCGGCAGGTCGCGCACCAGCCATAGCAGGCGCTCCCTGGCCTCGACCGCCTGCCCCGCGAGTGCGGTCAGCAACAGGCAGAGCACGATGGGCAGATGGCGGATACGCATGGGGCCTGGGTCAGACCGTACCGGCCGCGCGCAGGCGGGCTATGGTGGTTGCGTCGTAGCCCAGGCTGGCCAGCACCGTGGCCGTGTGTTCGCCCAGGGCGGGGCCGACCCACTCGGCGGAGCCCGGCGTGTCGGACAGCTTGGGCACGATGCCCGGCATCTTGAATGGCTTGCCGTCCGGCAGTCGGGCCTGGAGGAACATCTCGCGGGCGAGGAACTGCGGATCGCCCAGCATGTCCTCGGCGGAGTAGATCCGGCTGGCTGGCACCTCGGCATCGTTCAGCGCCTGCATCACCTCGGCCAGTGGCAGGCTGTTGGCCCAGCGGTCGATGACCCCGTACAGCTCGTCGCGGCGCGCATCGCGACCGTCGTTGGTGGCCAGTGCGGCATCGTTGGCCAGGTCGTCACGGCCGATGGCCTGCATGAAACGCTTGAAGATCGCATCGCCATTGGCGCCGATCTGCACGTGACGGCCATCGGCGGTGGTGTGGATGCAGGAGGGGGTGATGCCCGGCATGATGTTGCCGGTGCGTTCGCGGATGAAGCCGAACACGTCGAACTCCGGGACCATGCTCTCCATCATGGCGAAGATCGCTTCGTACAGCGCCACGTCCACCACCTGGCCTGCGCCACCGTTGACCTCGCGATGACGCAGGGCCATCAGCGCACCGATTACACCCCACAGGGCGGCGATGGAATCGCCGATGGAGATCCCGGTACGAACCGGCGGGCGGTCCTCGAAACCGGTGATGTAGCGCAGCCCGCCCATGGACTCGCCGACCGCGCCGAAGCCCGGTTGGTCTTTCATCGGCCCGGTCTGGCCGAAGCCCGACAGGCGCACCATGACCAGACGCGGGTTGAGGGCGTGGAGCACGTCCCAACCCAGCCCCAGTTTCTCCAGCACGCCAGGGCGGAAGTTCTCGATCAGTATGTCGGCGTCGGCCAGCAGGCGCTTGAGCACGTCGAGGCCTTCCGGGTGCTTGAGATTGAGGGTCAGCGACTGCTTGTTGCGGGCCTGGACGAACCACCACAGCGAGGTGCCCTCGTAGAGCTTGCGCCATTTGCGCAGCGGATCGCCGCCATCGGGGGATTCGACCTTGATCACCTCGGCGCCGAACTCGGCGCAGATCCGTGAGGCGAACGGGCCGGCGATCAGGGTGCCGAGCTCGATGACTTTCAGGCCGGCGAGGGGTTTGCTGGGCGTAGGCATGGGGCATCCGTGGCGGCTGGGCGTGAGCGCAGGTTGTATCACAGCTCGGCGGTGGCAGGTATATCGGCGTTGTCTGATCCGGCGCAGATGGCCTGGATCGGTTAGACTGTGCGACTTTTCCCCCGCAAGAAGCCCAGCGCCCATGGCCCAGCCGTCCACCACCTACAAGTTCGAACTGAATCTGACCGACCTCGACCGCGGCGTGTACGAGAGCGTCAAGCAGACGATCGCCCGCCACCCTTCGGAAACCGAAGAGCGGATGGCCGTGCGCCTGTTGGCCTATGCCCTCTGGTACAACGAAAACCTGTCCTTCGGCCGGGGCCTGTCGGATGTCGATGAAGCGGCGGTGTGGGAAAAGAGCCTGGATGACCGCATCCTGCATTGGATCGAGGTTGGCCAGCCTGATGCCGATCGCTTGACCTGGTGCTCGCGTCGTACCGAGCGCACCAGCCTGCTGGCCTATGGCAGCCTGCGGGTCTGGACGACCAAGGTGCTGGGCGCGGTGAAGGGGCTGAAGAACCTGAACGTCGCCGCCGTGCCGCAAGAAGTGCTGGAAACCCTGGCCACCGATATGCCCCGTGCCATCAAGTGGGACGTGATGATCAGCGAAGGTACCGTATTCGTCACCGACGACCGTGGCCAGCACGAAGTGCAACTGGAGTGGCTGCTCGGCGAGCGCGGCTGACCCGATTCACACTGGATTATCGAAGACCCCATGCGTATCGAACCTCGTCCCCTGCCGTCGCCCCTGCCATTGCTGGGCAACCTGCCACCCCTGTTGACCCGCCTGTACGCCGCCCGTGGCGTGCAGTCCGAGGCTGAACTGGACAAGAGCCTGGCGCGCCTGCTGCCGTTCCAGCAGCTCAAGGGCATCGAAGTGGCGGTGGACCTGCTGGTCGAGGCGCTCGACCAGCGCCAGCGCATTCTCATCGTCGGCGACTTCGACGCCGACGGCGCCACCGCCAGTACTGTCGGTGTGCTTGGTCTGCGCCTGCTGGGCGCGGCGCATGTCGACTACCTTGTGCCCAATCGCTTCGAGTATGGCTATGGCCTGACCCCGGAGATTGTCGAGGTCGCCCTGCAGCGCCAGCCGCAGTTGCTGATCACCGTGGACAACGGTATCTCCAGCGTCGACGGCGTCGCAGCGGCCAAGGCTGCCGGACTCAAGGTGCTGGTCACCGACCACCACTTGCCTGGCGAACAGTTGCCCGCCGCCGATGCCATCGTCAACCCGAACCAGCCGGGCTGCGGGTTCCCGAGCAAGTCCCTGGCCGGCGTGGGGGTGATCTTCTACGTGCTGATGGCCCTGCGCGCGCGCCTGCGCAGCCTGGGGCGCTACGAGGCGCAGCCGCAGCCGAACATCGGCGAGCTGCTCGACCTGGTGGCGCTGGGCAGCGTCGCCGACGTGGTGCCGCTGGATGCCAACAACCGCATCCTGGTGCACCAGGGGCTGGAGCGCATCCGCGCCGGCCGCGCTCGCCCCGGGCTCAAGGCCATCCTCGAGGTGGCGCGGCGCGATCATCGACGCATCACCTCCACCGACCTGGGCTTCATCCTCGGCCCTCGACTCAATGCCGCCGGGCGTCTGGACGACATGAGCCTGGGCATCGAGTGCCTGTTGTGCGATGACGCGGCGCTGGCGCTGGACATGGCCCAGCAGCTCGATGGCCTGAACCAGGATCGCAAGTCCATCGAGCAGGGCATGCAGCGTGAGGCGCTGGCCCAGCTCAAGGACCTGTCGGTCGAGTCCATGCCCTATGGCCTGTGCCTGTTCGACGCCGACTGGCACCAGGGGGTGATCGGTATCCTCGCCTCGCGGTTGAAGGAGCGTTACCACCGTCCGACCATTGCTTTCGCCGATGCGGGGGAGGGGATGCTCAAGGGGTCGGCGCGTTCGGTAGCGGGGTTTCATATCCGCGATGCGCTGGATGCCGTGGCGGCGCGGCATCCGGCTTTGATCAGCAAGTTTGGCGGGCACGCGATGGCGGCGGGGTTGTCGCTGCCGGCCGAGCACTTCCCGGCGTTTGCCGAGGCGTTCGATGAAGAGGTGCGGCGGCAACTGCGTGAGGATGACCTGACCGGTCGGCTGTTGTCCGATGGCACCCTGGCGGTCGAGGAGTTTCACCTGGACCTGGCGCGGGCATTACGCAATGCCGGGCCGTGGGGGCAGCATTTTCCCGAGCCGTTGTTCCATGGGGTATTTCAGCTGGTCGAACAGCGGGTGGTCGGGGAGCGGCATCTGAAAGTGGTGCTCAAGAGCGAGTGTGGGGCGGTGAGGTTGGATGGGATTGCCTTTGGGGTTGATCGGGAGGTTTGGCCGAATCCTACTGTGCGGTGGGTGGAGTTGGCTTACAAGCTGGATGTGAATGAGTTTCGGGGGAATGAGAGTGTGCAGTTGATGATTGCTCACATGGAAGCTCGGTGATTTTTTTTGATTGGCTTATTGGCTTATTGGCTTATTGGCTTATTGGCTTATTGGTTGTCTTGAAAGTTGTATGCACATTCATTTTTGATGTCGACGCTTATTCACCTTTCCGCCCTTACGGCGGGTTACTTTGGTCTTAACTCGCCGTCCGCGGCCAAAGTAACCAAAGCCGCTGCGCTCCATTCATCCGGCCCTGCGCTTCGCTCCGGGTTCCCTCACTCCGGCCTTGCTCCCGGGAGGACCGCGCTGCAGGGCCCATCCTGGGCCCCAGCGCTTGACGGGCATCCATGCCCGTCACCTCCCTCCGCAAGACCTCCGTTCGGCCTCCTGAAGTCGCGAAGTTACGGGCGGAGCCTGGACTGGCGCAGCTGTCGCTAGTTGAAACTTAATTAATCTCTCGACTGTATCGCGGGGCAAGCCCGCTCCCACGCAATAGTCGCCGTTATATATAACCCTGTAGGAGCGGGCTTGCCCCGCGAAAGGGCCGGAACAGCCAATTCATAAATAGCTGTCAAACAACTAAATTCGAATTTCTTGCTCTTGCTCTTGCTCTTGCTCTTGCTCTTGCTTCTAAGCGCGCAATAGTCCAGGCGCCACCAATTGCGACTTCAGGAGGCCGAGCGGAGTTCTTGCGTAGGGAGGTGACGGGCATGGATGCCCGTCAAGCGCTGCGCCCCAGGATGGGGCGTTCAGCGCGGTCCTCCCGGGAGCAAGAACGGAGCGAGGGAACCCCGAAGCGAAGCGTAGGGGCCGGATGATGGAGCGAGGATTTTTTGGTTCCTTTTTGATCCTTCAAAAAGGGACCCGCCGTAAGGGCGGAAAGGTGACTATGCGTCACCATCGCCAATGAATGCGCATAAAAAAATCAAAACAATCATCCCCGAACCCAAGACCCCAGAACACCCCCCACCCCATGGTCTAGTCTGAAACCTACCGGTACCGGCCCACCCCCAAACCACAAAAGCCGGCCCGGAAACCATTGGAGTCCCTGGGAGGTGCCCCATGAGCCTGCTGCTCGAGCCATACACCCTGCGTCAGCTGACCCTGCCCAACCGCATCGCCGTATCCCCCATGTGCCAGTACTCCGCCGTAGACGGCCTGGCCAACGACTGGCACCTGGTCCACCTCGGCAGCCGCGCGGTCGGTGGCGCGGGTCTGGTGATCAGCGAGGCGGTCGCGGTCACCGCCGACGGACGCATCACCGCCGAGGACCTCGGCTTATGGACCGACGACCAGATCAAACCCCTGCAACGCATCACCCGTTTCATCACCGCCCAGGGTGCCGTCCCCGGTATCCAGCTGGCCCATGCCGGGCGCAAGGCCAGCACCCACAGGCCATGGCTCGGCAAGCAGGGCAGCGTCAAGATCGAGGACGGCGGCTGGCAACCGGTCGGGCCATCGAAGATCGCCTTCGACCCGCAGCACACCGCGCCACGTGAATTGACCAAGGACGAGATCCAGGACGTGGTCGCCGCGTTCGTCGCCGCGACCGAGCGGGCATTGCAGGCCGGCTTCAAGGTGGTCGAGATCCACGCCGCCCACGGCTACCTGCTGCACCAGTTCCTCTCGCCCCTGAGCAACCAGCGCCGCGATGAGTACGGCAGCTGTTTCGAGAACCGCATCCGCCTGACCCTGCAGGTTGCCGAGGCGGTACGCAAGGTCTGGCCGCAGGAGCTGCCGCTGTTCGTACGGGTTTCGGCCACCGATTGGGTCGAGGACGGCTGGAACCCGGACGAGACCGTCGAGCTGGCCCGTCGCCTGCGCGCCCTGGGCGTCGACCTGATCGACGTGTCGTCAGGGGGCACCTCGGTCAATGCCGAGATCCCCACCGGCCCCGGCTACCAGACCCGCTTCGCCGAACGGGTACGCAAGGAGTCGGAAATCGCCACCGGCACCGTCGGCATGATCACCGAACCGGCCCAGGCCGAGCATATCCTGCGCACCGGCCAGGCCGATGTGATCTTCCTTGCCCGCGAGCTGCTGCGCGACCCGTACTGGCCATTGCATGCCGACGACGACCTGGGCGGCAACAAGGCGACCTGGCCGGCGCAGTATCAGCGGGCTACCAGCCGGGCCAACCCCATCCACGAGTCGGACCTGCGCGACTGACTCAGCGACAGGCCGCCTGGCTGAGAATGTCGCTGACCCACTGGTTGATGCTCTTCTGCGCCAGCTCGGCCTTGGCCGCCACGCTGGCGTGGAGGGTGGGCTCCAGGCGCAGGCTGAGTTTTCCGGAGTAGGTCTTCTGCGGTTCGCGCCCCAGGCGCTGGCAGGTTTCGAGGTAGTCATCGACGGCTTCCTCGAATGCCTGGCGCAGTTCGCTGATCGATTCGCCATGGAAGCCGATCACATCGCGGATGCCGGCGACATGGCCAACCAGCAGCTGGTCTTCGTCGCTGTATTCGATGCGGGCCGAGTAGCCGCGGTAGTTCATCACATTCATGGGGTAACTCCTGCCTGCTCCAGGAACTGGCGGGCATCGCGCACCTGGTAGGGCTTGGCGTGCCGGTCGGGGTGAGGGCGATGGAAGGTCGCGACCTCGCCATTGAGCTCGAACCGCACGCGTGAACCCCTGCCTTCGATCACCCGAGCACCGAGCGAAACCAGCAGGGACTCCAGGCGCGACCAGTCCAGCGTTCGTGGAACGGGCTTCTTGAAGACGAGTTCGAGTAACGCACGTTGATGATTATTCATGGTATCAGTCTGTGATACCAGTACCGCAAAGCTCAATAGATCAACGGTAGGGCGCCGCAGGGGCAATTCGTGGGAAATGTCGCGCGGTTGTGCGGAAAAACCGCTGCGCCATGGTAACGCTCCCTCCTGGAAGCAACTGGAACAGCCAACAAACCAAGCTGGGCAACATCCGGATGCAAATGCGTTAAGCGTGGCTTCAGCTTGCCGGCCTACTCTGGAGCCCTACCTACTTTGGATGCTTGCGAGGTCTGCCAGATGAACACCCGTGGTCTGCTCGATCAGCTATTGAAAACCGGTCAATCCATGCTGCAGAACCAACAGGGCAAGGGCACCAGTCACAAGGGCTCCGGTAGCCTCGGCAGCCTGCTGTCCGGTGCCGGTGGTGGCGCATTGGCGGCGGGAGCCATGGGCCTGCTGCTGGGGAACAAGAAGGCGCGCAAGTACGGCGGCAAGGCGCTCACTTACGGCGGATTGGCCGCGCTTGGCGTGCTGGCCTACAAGGCCTATGGCAACTGGCAGGCGCGCCAGGGCGCGGGCACTCACGAGCCGCAGACCCTCGACCGCCTGCCGCCGGCCCAGGCCGAGCAGCATAGCCAGGCCGTGCTTCGGGCGTTGGTGGCAGCGGCCAAGTCCGATGGCCATATCGACGAACGCGAGCGGGCGTTGATCGAGGGCGAGTTCACCCGCCTGGACAGCGACCGCGAGTTGCAGCACTGGCTGCATGCCGAGCTGAACAAGCCGCTGGACCCGGCCGAGGTTGCCCGCGCCGCGCAGACCCCGGAAATGGCCGCCGAGATGTACCTGGCCAGTGTGATGATGGTCGATCAGGAGAACTTCATGGAGCGCGCTTATCTCGATGAGCTGGCCCGCCAGCTGCGCCTCGACCCGAACCTGCGCCAGGAGCTGGAGAACCAGGTCAGGCTTGCCGAGGGTCAATGAACCGGCATTTGGCCACCTGAACGGGCACGGACGCCTGAATACCGCCACATTCAGCCGCAATTGAACGGGAAGCCTGGGCTATACTTCGGCGATTTTTCCCGCTCGTATCGAATTCCTGAGGGCTGAATGTGAAGAACTGGACCTTGCGCCAACGGATCCTGGCAAGTTTCGCCGTGATCATCGCCATCATGCTGCTGATGATCGTGGCCGCCTACTCGCGGCTGGTGGCGATCGAGTCCAGCGAGGAAGCCGTGGGGTCCGACAGCATCCCCGGCGTCTACTACAGCTCGATGATCCGCAGTGCCTGGGTCGACAGCTACGTCACCAGCCAGCAACTGGTGGGGTTGTCCAACCACCGCGAGATCACCACGGCCGATCTTGAGTTGTTCAAGGGCTTTGATGATCGCCTCAAGAAACATATGGCCAGCTACCAGGCGACTATCCGCGACGCGGCCGACCAGGCGGCTTTCGATGACTTCACCCGTCTGGAGGAGGAGTACGTCAAGCTCGTCGATCAGGTCCTGGAGACCTACCGCCAGAAGAACTACCCCGAAGCCCAGCGCTTGATCATGGATGTGCTCACGCCAGCCTGGAAGGAAGGGCGCCAGCATTTGAACGAAGTGATCGAGCGTAACCGCGAGTCCGCCGACAAGGCCACCAACGACATCGTCAGCGCGGTCAACACCGCCAAGGGCAGCATGATCGTCTCGTTGCTGCTGGCCATCATCGCCGCCGTTGTCTGCGGCCTGCTGCTCATGCGCGCGATCACCGCACCCATGCTGCGAATCGTCCATGGGTTGGACGGCCTGCGCTCCGGCGATCTGAGCATGCGCCTGAACCTGGACCGCAAGGATGAGTTCGGCGCGATCGAGGGGGGCTTCAACGAGATGGCCGAGTCGCTGGCCAACCTGGTGGCCCAGGCCCAGCGTTCGTCGGTGCAGGTGACCACCTCGGTCACCGAGATCGCCGCCACCTCCAAGCAGCAACAGGCCACCGCCACCGAAACCGCCGCCACCACCACCGAGATCGGCGCCACGTCGCGGGAAATCGCCGCCACCTCGCGGGACCTGGTGCGCACCATGACCGAGGTCACCAGCGCCGCCGACCAGGCTTCGAGCCTCGCTGGCTCCGGCCAGCAGGGCCTGGCACGCATGGAAGAAACCATGCACCAGGTGATGGGCGCCGCCGACCTGGTCAATGCCAAGCTGGCGATCCTCAATGAGAAGGCCAGCAACATCACGCAAATGGTGGTGACCATCGTCAAGGTCGCCGACCAGACCAACCTGCTGTCGCTCAACGCCGCCATCGAGGCGGAGAAGGCCGGTGAATACGGTCGCGGTTTCGCCGTGGTCGCCACCGAGGTGCGGCGTCTGGCCGACCAGACCGCCGTGGCCACCTACGACATCGAGCAGATGGTGCGCGAGATCCAGTCGGCGGTGTCGGCCGGGGTGATGGGCATGGACAAGTTCTCCGAGGAAGTGCGCCGCGGCATGTTCGAGGTTCAGCAGGTCGGTGAGCAACTGAGCCAGATCATCCACCAGGTGCAGGCGCTGGCGCCGCGGGTGCTGATGGTCAACGAGGGCATGCAGGCCCAGGCCACTGGCGCCGAGCAGATCAACCAGGCGCTGGCCCAGCTCAGTGATGCCAGCACCCAGACCGTCGAGTCGCTGCGCCAGGCCAGCTTTGCCATAGACGAACTGAGCCAGGTGGCTGCCGGGCTGCGGGGCGGTGTGTCGCGGTTCAAAGTCTGACGACGATGAACGACATGTCCCCCCGCGAGGAGCACGCCACCACCGACAAGGGTGTGCTGTACCTGCAGTTTCGCATCGCCGACCAGCGTTTCGCCCTGGATGTGCGCGAGGTGATCGAGGTCTTGCCGCACCGTGCGCTCAAACCCATTGCCCAGGCCCCGGCCTGGGTGGCCGGCGTGCTCGCCCATCGCGGTGCGCTGGTGCCGGTGATCGACCTGTCGGCGCTCAGTTTCGGCTCGCCGGCGCAATCGCGTAGCAGCACGCGCCTGGTGCTGGTGCATTACCGCGTCGATCCACAGCGCCCGCAGTTGCAGTTGGGGCTGATCCTGGAGCAGGCCACCGACACCCTGCGCTGCGCGCCCGACGACTTCCAGCCCTACGGCCTGGACAATGCCGAGGCACGTTACCTCGGGCCGGTGCGCCAGGATGCACGGGGCTTGCTGCAACGCATCGAGGTGGACGACCTGCTGTCGGACGCGGTGCGCGAGTTGCTGTATCCGCTGGAGCCAGGGCAGGTGCAGGCATGAGTGAGCAGCGTTTTTTCCGTTTTCTGCAGGAGCGCATCGGCCTGGATGTCGAGTCGGTCGGCGCGGCGATGGTCGAGCGTGCCTTGCGCCAGCGTTGCACACTCGTGCAGGCCGAGAACCTGGATGACTACTGGATACGGTTGCAGCAGTCGACCGATGAGCAGCAGGCCCTGATCGAGGCGGTCATCGTTCCGGAAACCTGGTTCTTCCGCTACCCCGAATCCTTCACTGCGTTGGCGGGCCTGGCCCACAAACGCGTGGCTGAACTGGCCGGTGCCCGGCCTCTGCGTATCCTCAGCCTGCCTTGCTCCACCGGCGAGGAACCGTATTCGATCGCCATGGCGTTGCTCGACGGCGGGCTGAACCCCGGGGCATTCCGTATCGACGGCATCGACATCAGCCCCAGTTCGGTGGCCAAGGGCGAGCAAGGTGTTTATGGCCGCAACTCGTTCCGCGGCAGTGAGCTGGCCTTCCGCGAGCGGCATTTCACCGCCGTCGACGAGGCCCATCGCCTGGATGCGCGGGTGCGCCAGCAGGTCAGCCTGCAGGTGGGTAACGTGCTCGATCCGGCGCTGCGGGCGCGTGAAGGTCTCTACGATTTCGTATTCTGTCGCAATCTGCTGATCTATTTCGACGTGCCGACCCAGCAGCGGGTGTTCGAAGTGCTCAAGCACCTGACCCATGCCCAGGGCGTCCTGTTCATCGGCCCGGCCGAGGGTAGCCTGCTGGCGCGCCTGGGTATGCGACCGCTGGGGATCGCCCAGTCATTTGCCTACGTGCGTCAGGATGAAGCGCCGCCGGTCGTCATCGCCAAGCCGGCGCCGGTGGCCCGCCCAGCAGTCGCGCCACTCGTGCCACCGCGGGTCGTTGCGTTGCCGTCACGGATCGGCAGGACGAGCGCCGCGCCAGTCGCCAAGGCGATGCCTGCCGAGGATGAGGCGCAACTGCTGGCCCGCATCGCCCAGCATGCCAATGCCGGCGACAGCGCCCAGGCCAGGGAAGGCTGCGAACGCTATCTGCGCAAGTTCGCGCCCAAGGCACAGGTCTATTACTGGCTGGGGTTGCTCAGCGACACCGAGGGCGATGCCGCGCAGGCCATCACCCATTACCGCAAGGCCCTCTATCTCGAACCACAGCATCCAGAGGCGCTCATGCACCTGGCCATGCTGCTGGCCGCGCAGGGCGACGAGGCGGGCGCGCGGCGCCTGCAGGAGCGTGCTGCTCGGGCTGGCCGGGAGTCTGAACGATGAGCGGCGGATACCATATGCAACTGATCGCCCACGATGACGAGCAGATCGATGACTGCTGGAACCGTATCGGGGTGCATGGCGACAAGCAGTGCCCCTTGCTGCCACGGCATGTGCACTGCCGCAACTGCGAGGTCTATGCCGAGGCGGCCACGCGCCTGCTCGACCGTTATGCGCTGATCCAGGATGAACAGCTCGAGGCGCCAGTCGTGCAGGAAGAGGCGATCGGCCGCTCGATGCTGCTGTTCCGCCTGGGCGAGGAATGGTTGGCCCTGGCCACCGCCTGCCTGGCCGAGATCGCCCCGTTGCAGCCGGTGCACTCGTTGCCTCACCAGCGTTCGCGGGTGCTGCAGGGGGTCGCCAATGTGCGCGGTGCACTGGTGCCTTGCTTGTCGCTGGCCGACCTGCTGGGCGTGCTGATCGAGGCGGGCAGTGAGCGCGGCGGGCGGAGCATGCCGCGCATGCTGATCCTGGCGGCCGAAGGCGGGCCGGTGGTGGTGCCGGTGGACGAGATCGACGGTATCCATCGCCTCGACCCGGCGAGCCTGGACAATGGCCGCGATGCGGCGCATTTCACTGCGGCGGTGCTGCAGTGGCGCGGGCGCAGCGTGCGTGTGCTGGATGAACAACACCTGATGTCAGCCGTGAAGCGGAGCCTCTCATGACCCCGGAGCAAATGCGCGATGCGTCGCTGCTCGAGCTGTTCAGCCTGGAGGCCGAGGCCCAGACCCAGGTGCTCAGCGCGGGCCTGATGGCGCTGGAGCGCAACCCCGCGCAACCCGATCAGCTCGAGGCCTGCATGCGTGCGGCGCACTCGCTCAAGGGGGCGGCGCGGATCGTTGGCATCGACGCCGGGGTCAGTGTCGCCCACGTCATGGAAGACTGCCTGGTAGCAGCCCAGGAGGGCCGCCTGCTGCTGCGCCCCGAGCATATCGACGCGCTGCTACAGGGCAGCGACCTGCTGATGCGTATCGCCACGCCGGGCGATCAGGACAGCGAAGCCGCCGTGGCGGTGTTCCTGGCGCAGATGGCGGCTTTGCTCGACCCCTCGGCGCCAATGCTGGCCAACGCGCAGCCGAGTGCACCGAGCCTGCCGCCTGTCGTCCAGCCCGCACTGCCGGAGCCCGAGCCCCTGCCGCCACCGGAGCCCGACGTCGAAGCGGAACCGATGCCTGCCCGCAAGGCCGGAAAACGCGGTGGCGAGGGCGGCGAGCGGGTGTTGCGGGTCACCGCCGACCGACTGAACAGCCTGCTGGACCTGTCGAGCAAGTCGCTGGTCGAGACCCAGCGTCTGAAGCCTTACCTGGCCACTCTGCAGCGCCTGAAGCGCATGCATGGCCAGGGCATGCGGGGGCTCGACGGGCTGAAGGCCCAGCTGGAGGAGAGCGGCCAGGGGCCGGAGGTGCTCGAAGCCCTGGCCCAGACCCAGCAATTGCTGGCCGAGACTCAGCAGATCCTGTTGCAACAGGCCGCTGACCTGGACGAGTTCGGCTGGCAGGCCAGCCAGCGTGCGCAGTTTCTGTACGACACGGCACTGGCCTGTCGCATGCGTCCGTTCGCCGATGTGCTGACCGGGCAGAGCCGGATGGTCCGCGACCTTGGCCGCTCGCTGGACAAGCCCGTACGCCTGCTGATTGAAGGCGAGAAGACTCAGGTCGACCGCGATGTGCTGGAAAAGCTCGAGGCGCCGTTGACCCACCTGCTGCGCAATGCTGTCGATCACGGCATCGAGCTGCCCGAGCAGCGCCTGCTGGCCGGCAAGCCAAGCGAGGGCACGGTACGCCTGCGTGCTTCGCACCAGGCCGGATTGCTGATCCTCGAATTGTCCGATGACGGTGCCGGTATTGATCTGCAGCGTCTGCGCCGCAGTATCGTCGAGCGTGCCCTGTCGCCGGCCGAGACCGTGGCGCAGATGAGCGAGGCCGAGCTGCTGACGTTCCTGTTCCTGCCGGGCTTCAGCCTGCGCGACACGGTCACCGAGGTGTCCGGTCGCGGTGTCGGGCTGGACGCGGTGCAGCACATGGTCCGCGACCTGCGCGGGTCCATCGAGTTGACCCAGGTGGCGGGGCAGGGCTGCTGCTTCCACCTGGAAGTGCCGTTGACCCTGTCGGTGGTGCGCAGCCTGGTGGTCGAGGTGGGCGGCGAGGCTTATGCCTTCCCCCTGGCGCATATCGAGCGCACCGTCGAAGTGCCGGCCGAGGCCATCGTGCAGATCGAAGGCCGTCAGCACTTCTGGCACGAAGGGCGGCATATCGGCCTGGTGGCCGCCAGCCAGTTGCTCAACCGACCGGCGGCCCAGGGCGATGAACAGAGCCTTCGGGTAGTGGTGATCCGCGAGCGCGATCAGCTCTATGGAGTGGCGGTCGAGCGGCTGATCGGCGAACGGGTGCTGGTGGTGATGCCGCTGGATGCGCGCCTGGGCAAGGTCCAGGACATTTCCGCCGGCGCCCTGCTCGATGATGGCTCGGTAGTGCTGATTGTCGATGTCGAGGACCTGCTGCGCTCGGTGGACAAACTGCTCAGCACCGGCCGTCTGGAGCGTATCGAACGGGGCGGACGGGGCGGCAAGGGCGTGGCACGCAAGCGCATCCTGGTGGTCGACGACTCGCTCACGGTACGCGAGCTGCAGCGCAAGCTGCTGGGCAACCGCGGCTATGACGTGGCGGTGGCTGTCGATGGCATGGACGGCTGGAACGCCCTGCGCAGCGATGATTTCGACCTGCTGATCACCGACATCGACATGCCGCGCATGGACGGTATCGAGTTGGTCACCTTGGTAAGGCGCGACAATCGCCTGCAATCGCTGCCGGTGATGGTGGTGTCCTACAAGGATCGTGAAGAAGACCGGCGTCGTGGACTGGATGCCGGCGCCGACTATTATTTGGCCAAGGCCAGCTTCCATGACGATGCGTTGCTGGAGGCGGTCGTGGAGCTGATCGGAGGTGCCCAGGGATGAGAATCGCCATCGTCAACGACATGCCCATGGCCGTGGAGGCCCTGCGCCGTGCGTTGGCCTTCGAGCCCGCGCATCAGGTGATCTGGGTGGCGGGCAATGGCGCCGAGGCGGTGCACCTGTGCGCCGAGCAGACCCCGGACCTGATCCTCATGGACCTGATCATGCCGGTGATGGACGGTGTCGAGGCCACCCGGCGGATCATGGCCGAGACTCCCTGCGCCATCGTCATCGTCACGGTGGACCGCAAGCAGAATGTGCACCGGGTATTCGAGGCCATGGGCCATGGCGCCCTGGATGTGGTCGACACACCGGCGCTGGGCGCGGGCGACGCCCGGGAGGCGGCCGCGCCGCTGTTGCGCAAGATCCTCAACATCGGCTGGCTGATCGGGCAGCAGCGTCCCAGCGCTGCCCGGGCGGTGGCCGCGCCGCTGCGCGAGGCGTCGCAGCGGCGAGCACTGGTGGCCATCGGTTCTTCGGCGGGAGGGCCGGCGGCGTTGGAAGTGCTGCTCAAGGGCCTGCCGCGCACTTTCCCGGCGGCCATCGTGCTGGTCCAGCATGTCGACCAGGTGTTCGCCGCTGGCATGGCCGAATGGCTCAGCACCGCGTCCGGCCTGCCGGTGCGCCTGGCCCGCGAGGGTGAGCCACCGCAGCCGGGGCAGGTGCTGCTGGCCGGCACCAATCACCATATCCGCCTGCTGAGGAATGGCGAGCTGGCCTACACTGCCGAGCCCGTCAACGAAATCTACCGGCCCTCGATTGACGTGTTCTTCGAGAGCGTGGCGCGCTACTGGTCTGGCGATGCGGTGGGCGTGCTGCTTACCGGGATGGGACGCGATGGCGCCCAGGGCCTGAAACTGATGCGCCAGCAGGGCTTCCTGACCATCGCCCAGGACCAGCAGAGCAGCGCGGTATACGGCATGCCCAAGGCTGCCGCGGCGATCGACGCGGCGGTGGAAATCCGTCCGCTGGAGCGAATTGCCGGGCGACTGATGGAAATCTTTTCGAAATGACGATATGTATTGAGGCGCGCCGCGTGGCCGGCGGTCAACGGGTGACTACGGATGAATGATCTACCGATCGAAGGTTTCACGACCATCAACGAAAGCGCGGCGATGGTCCTGCTGGTCGACGATCAGGCGATGATCGGCGAAGCCGTGCGCCGTGGTCTGGCCCACGAAGAGAACATCGACTTCCACTTCTGCGCCGACCCGCACCAGGCGGTGGCCCAGGCCATGCGCATCAAGCCCACGGTGATCCTTCAGGACCTGATCATGCCGGGTCTCGACGGCCTGACCCTGGTGCGCGAGTACCGCAACAACCCGGCCACCCAGGACATCCCGATCATCGTCCTGTCGACCAAGGAGGACCCGCTGGTCAAGAGCGCGGCCTTCGCCGCCGGGGCCAACGACTACCTGGTGAAGCTGCCGGACACCATCGAGCTGGTGGCGCGTATCCGCTATCACTCGCGCTCGTACCTGACGCTGTTGCAGCGCGACGAGGCCTATCGGGCCCTGCGGGTGAGCCAGCAGCAGTTGCTCGACACCAATCTGATGCTGCAGCGGTTGATGAACTCGGACGGTCTCACCGGGCTGTCCAACCGCCGTCACTTCGACGAGTACCTGGAGCTTGAGTGGCGCCGGGCTATTCGTGAGCAGCAGCAGTTGTCGTTGCTGATGGTCGATGTCGATTACTTCAAGGCGTTCAACGACAGTTTTGGCCACCTGGCTGGTGACGAGGCCCTGCGGCAGGTGGCCGAGGCCATACGTGGCTGCTGTTCGCGGCCGACCGACCTGCCGGCGCGATACGGCGGCGAGGAGTTCGCCCTGGTGCTGCCCAACACTTCGCCTGGTGGTGCGCGGCTGGTGGCGGAAAAGCTGCGCCAGACCATCATGGGCCTGAAGATCGCCCACACCGTGCCTGAGGCGGCCTCGCACCTGACTGTAAGTATCGGTCTGGCGACCTTGACGCCGAGTGTCGGCAGTCATTGCCGGCAACTGATTTCGGCGGCGGACAAGGGGTTGTATCTGGCCAAGAACAGCGGGCGTAATCAAGTCGGGATTGCCTAAGTGAGTTCCCGCGGGGTGTTAGTGTTTTCAGAACTTCACTAACCCTGCGGGACCGGCTTGTCGGCAGAGGCCATAAATAACAATTACTTACTGGCTAAAACCTAAACTCCAATCTCTTTGCTCTTTGCTCTTTGCTCTTTGCTCTTTGCTCTTTGCTCTTTGCTCTTTGCTCTTTGCTCTTTGCTCTTTGCTCTTTGCTCTTGCTTCTAAGTGCGCGGTAGATCAGGCAACACCAATTGCGACTTCAGGAGGCCGAGCGGAGTTCTTGCGAAGGGAGGTGACGGGCATGGATGCCCGTCAAGCGCTGCGCCCCAGGATGGGGCGTTCAGCGCGGTCCTCCCGGGAGCAAGAACGGAGCGAGGGGACCCCGGAGCGAAGCGTAGGGGCCGGATGAATGGAGCGAGGATTTTTTGGTTCCTTTTTGATCCTTCAAAAAGGGACCCGCCGTAAGGGCGGAAAGGTGACTTTGCGTCACCATCGCAAATGAATGCGCCTATAACTTTCAAAGCTCATGCTTTAAAAGTCAAAGTCAAAGTCAAAGTCAAAGTCAAAGTCAAAGTCAAAGTCGGTCGGTGCTGGTTTTAATAGTTGTAAGTGCATTCATTTTCGATGTCGACGCATAGTCACCTTTTCGCCCTTACGGCGAGTTCCTTTTTGAAGGATCAAAAAGGAACCAAAAAATCCTCGCTCCATTCATCCGGCCCTCCGCTTCGCTACGGGTTCCCTCACTCCGGCCTTGCTCCCGGGAGGACCGCGCTGCAGGGCCCATCCTGGGCCCCAGCGCTTGACGGGCATCCATGCCCGTCACCTCCCTCCGCAAGGCCTGCGTTCGGCCTCCTGAAGTCGCGAAGGTACGGGCGGCGCCTGGGATGACGCAGCTGTCGCTAGCGGGTTATGGGGCTAGACTCCTGATCGGCAACGGCAACGGCAACGGCAACGGCAACGGCAACGGCAACGGCAACGGCAACGCCGGAAATAGGGCGTAATGGGGATTGCGCCCAGACCGCCCGGCGGGTCTGCCGCCAGCCCCCAGACTCGGTTATACTCGCGGGCTTTTCACCGAATTCGCACGAGAGCTGCCCGCCCATGGAAATCCAACCGATCCTGAACACCATCAAGGACCTCACCGAGCGTTCCCAGTCTATTCGGGGGTATCTTTGACTACGATCACAAACATGATCGTCTGGTCGAAGTAAACCGCGAGCTGGAAGACGCCGCCGTCTGGAACAAGCCCGAATACGCCCAGGCCCTGGGCCGCGAGCGCGCCATGCTGGCGCAGGTGGTCGAAACCCTCGACAAACTGTCCAATGGCCTTGGCGACTGCAAGGACCTGCTCGACATGGCCGTCGAAGAAGGTGACGAAGGCGCCGTCAGCGATGTCGTGACCGAGCTGCAAGGGCTGGAGGAATCCCTCGCCCTGCTCGAGTTCCGTCGCATGTTCAGCGGCGAGATGGACCCGAACAACGCCTACCTGGACATCCAGGCCGGCTCCGGCGGCACCGAGGCCCAGGACTGGGCCAACATCCTGCTGCGCATGTACCTGCGTTGGGCCGACAAGCGTGGTTTCGACGCCACCATCATCGAACTGTCCGAGGGCGAAGTCGCCGGCATCAAGGGCGCCACCGTGCACATCAAGGGCGAGTACGCCTTCGGCTGGCTGCGCACCGAGATCGGCGTGCACCGCCTGGTGCGCAAGAGCCCGTTCGACTCCGGGGCCCGTCGCCACACCTCGTTCTCGGCGGTGTTCGTCTCGCCCGAGATCGACGACAAAGTCGAGATCGAGATCAACCCGTCCGACCTGCGCATCGACACCTACCGCTCCTCGGGCGCCGGTGGTCAGCACGTCAACACCACCGACTCGGCCGTACGTATCACCCACGTACCGACCAACACCGTGGTGGCCTGCCAGAACGAACGTTCGCAGCACGCCAACAAGGATACCGCCATGAAAATGCTGCGGGCCAAGTTGTACGAGCTGGAAATGCAAAAGCGCAACGCCGCCTCGCAAGCCCTGGAAGACAGCAAGTCGGACATCGGCTGGGGCCACCAGATCCGCTCCTACGTACTGGATGACTCGCGCATCAAGGACCTGCGTACCGGCGTCGAGCGCAGCGACTGCAACAAGGTGCTCGACGGTGATATCGACGAATACCTGGAAGCGAGCCTCAAGCAGGGCCTGTAACCCGTACACCACCGCCGCGATACCAGGCCCGACGGGCCGGTATCGCCTGCCCTGCCCGACAGGGGCAACGAACACCTGATGGAAAGAATGACGACATGAGCGACCTCAAGACCGAAGCGCAAGACCTGCAACAGGAAGAAAACGCCCTGATCGCCCTGCGCAAGGAAAAACTTGCCGCCGAGCGCGCCAAGGGCAATGCCTTCCCCAACGACTTCCGCCGCGACAGCTACTGCAACGATCTGCAGAAGCAGTACGCGGACAAGACCAAGGAAGAGCTGGAAGCAGCCGGCATTCCGGTCAAGGTCGCCGGTCGCATCATGCTCAACCGTGGCTCGTTCATGGTCATCCAGGACATGACCGGTCGCATCCAGGTCTACGTCAACCGCAAGACCCTGCCAGAAGAAACCCTGGCTGCGGTCAAGACCTGGGACCTGGGCGACATCATCAGCGCCGAAGGCACCCTGGCCCGTTCCGGCAAGGGCGACCTGTACGTCGAGATGACCAACGTGCGCCTGCTGACCAAGTCGCTGCGCCCGCTGCCGGACAAGCACCACGGCCTGACCGACACCGAGCAGCGCTACCGCCAGCGCTACGTCGACCTGATGGTCAACGAGGAAACCCGCCACACCTTCCGTGTGCGTTCGCAGGTGATCTCGCACATCCGCAAGTTCCTCATCGAGCGCGACTTCCTCGAAGTCGAAACCCCGATGCTGCAGACCATCCCAGGCGGCGCCGCGGCCAAGCCGTTCGAAACCCACCACAACGCCCTGGACATGGCCATGTTCCTGCGCATTGCGCCGGAGCTGTACCTCAAGCGCCTGGTGGTCGGTGGCTTCGAGAAGGTGTTCGAGATCAACCGCAACTTCCGTAACGAAGGCGTTTCGACTCGTCATAACCCCGAGTTCACCATGCTCGAGTTCTACCAGGCCTACGCCGACTACCGCGACAACATGGACCTCACCGAGGAACTGTTCCGCGAGCTGGCGCAGCTGGTACTGGGCAGCACCGACGTGCCGTACGGCGACAAGGTGTTCCACTTCGGCGAGCCGTTCGTGCGCCTGTCGGTGTTCGACTCGATCCTCAAGTACAACCCGCAGCTCACCGCCGCCGACCTGCAGGACGTCGACCGTGCTCGCGAGATCGCCAAGAAAGCCGGCGCCAAGGTGCTCGGCCACGAAGGCCTGGGCAAGCTGCAGGTGATGATTTTCGAAGAGCTGGTCGAGCACAAGCTGGAACAGCCGCACTTCATCACCGAGTACCCGTTCGAAGTCTCGCCGCTGGCCCGTCGCAACGACGACAACCCGGCCGTGACCGACCGCTTCGAGCTGTTCATCGGTGGCCGCGAGATCGCCAACGCCTACTCCGAGCTCAACGATGCCGAAGACCAGGCCGAGCGCTTCCTGGCCCAGGTGGCCGAGAAGGACGCCGGTGACGATGAGGCCATGCACTATGACGCCGACTTCGTTCGTGCCCTGGAGTACGGCATGCCGCCGACCGCCGGTGAGGGCATCGGTATCGACCGTCTGGTGATGCTGCTGACCAACTCGCCGTCGATCCGCGACGTGATCCTGTTCCCGCACATGCGCCCACAGGCCTGAGCGATCTGAACAAGCCGCCTTTCGAGGCGGCTTTTTCATGCCTGAAGCTTTATGTTGTTTGTGCTGGCCTCTTCGCGGGTAAATCCGCTCCCACAGGGGCGTCGCACATAACCTGTGGGAGCGGGTTTACCCGCGAAGAGGCCGGCACCGGCAACCCACTGTTCATGAGGTACCTCCAGTGACCCCCGCAATGCCCCACCAGGGCGCCGCCGGCATCGCCACCGCCGTCGCCGAGAGCGTGCAGTACCAGGGCCGCAAGACCGCCCGCCAGGGCAGCGAACAGCGCCGCCAGCAGATCCTCGACGCTGCCATGCGCATCGTCGTGCGCGATGGCGTGCGCGGCGTGCGCCACCGCGCCGTGGCCGCCGAGGCCGCTGTACCGCTGTCGGCCACCACCTACTACTTCAAGGACATCCAGGACCTGCTGGCCGATACCTTCGCCCAGTACGTCGAGCGCAGCGCGGCCTACATGGCCAAGCTCTGGACCAACACCGAAGGCGTGCTGCGCCAGTTGCTGGCCCAGGGCGACGGCAGCCCCGAGGCCCGGGCGCACCTGGCCGATGAAGTGGCGCGCATGCTGGCAGACTACGTCCTGCGCCAACTGAACAACCGCCGCGACTTCCTCATGGCCGAGCAAGCCTTTCGCCAGGAGGCGCTGCTGTGCCCGCGCCTGGCCGAGCTGGTGCAGGCCCACGAGCAGATCCTGCTGCATGGCGCGCGGCAGATCCTGCAGGTGGTCGGTTCGCGCCAACCCGAGCAGGATGCCCAGATGTTGACGGCGATAATCGAGCAGATGGAATATCAGGGCCTGCTCAAGGATGCGAATGCGCAGGCCGATGAGCAGATGCTCGCTATCCTTGTCCGATACCTGCAGATGGTGCTGGCCTCGGCCTGAGTGGCGAACGACTTTTCAAGGAGAACCTGATGAAAGCCTGGCGTGTGGTGTTGTTGACCTTGTCATTCCTCCTGCTGGGCGGTTGTCTGGTGACGTTTGACGAGCCGCTGCCGGCCAACCAGCCGGCGCCTAAGACCCTGCTCGGGCAGTGGAGCAGCAAGGACGCCTGGGGCCAGCCGCTGAAGCTGAGCATCAGCCGCGCCGGCGGCAACACCTACAAGGCGGTGGCCCGCGCCCAGGGCAAGGCGCCCGAGGAGTACGCGTTCACCGTGGCCCGGCACGGCAACCGCTGGTACCTGTCGGCCGGCGTGCCCAAGCGCCTGGGCGGCAACTTCCTGATCGGTGGCTTCGAGGTGATCGACGGCAAGCAGCTGGTGGTCTACAACCTCGATGTCGAGCAGGTGCAGCAGGCCGTCGCAAAGAAAGAACTGAGCGGGCGCAATACCGAAGTGCCGGAAGATAACGGCGAGGGCGTGCTGATCGACAGTCCGACCGAGCGGGTGCTGGCGTACCTGGACGATCCCGCCAACTCCGATCTGTTCGTCGAGGTGGCGCGCTTCCAGCGTGTTGGCAAATAGTGGCGACAGTGTGTGCCTTTTCGCGGGTAAACCCGCTCCCACAGGCACTGCGCAGCTTTGTCGACGGCGCTGAACCTGTGGGAGCGGGTTTACCCGCGAAAAGGTCTGGCACGTATCTGAACCGTTAAGGAGTCCCGCGTGGACGAGTACCAGCAGACCATACGCACGTTGTCCGACCGCATCGTCGCCACCCAGACCCCGATCCGCGTGCTCGACGCAGTGAAATGGGACGACGGCATCCGCCAGGGCTTCCTCAAGGCCAAGGGCAAGGAGCCACCGGCGGTGGACCGTGCCTACTACCAGAGCCGCCCGCTGTCGTTCGACTCCAGCGCGGTGAAGGCCGAGTTCCAGAGCATCGAGCGCGACATCACCCGGCAATTGGGCCAGTTCAACCCGGTCGGGCAGATCATGCGGCGCATGTGCAAGGAATACCGCATGGTGGTGCGCATGCTCGAGGCACGCGGCACCGAGGACTTCGGATTGATCTCCCAGGAGCTCTACGGCGCCGCCTCCGATGCTTTCCACGCCGGTGATCCGACCCTGGCCGACCTGGGCCTGATGCTCTCGGACTACCTGAACAACATCGACGGTCGCGGCGACCTGAAGGACGAACCGAAGAACCTCACGGCCAAGGAAGCGGTGGCGATCCTCCAGCGTCGCCTGAACAAGGTGTTCGGCGAAGCCGAGGAGACCATCCGCGTGTTCGAGTCCGACGGCATCGTCGCTGACGCCGCGGCCGGCGCCGACTACATCAAGGTGCGCGCCGACGCGATGTTCAACAGCCGCGACGTGCGCGCCCTGGAAGTGCATGAAGGCCTGGTGCACGTCGGCACCACCCTCAACGGCCTGAACCAGCCGATCTGCACCTTCCTGGCCAAGGGCCCGCCCTCGTCGACGGTGACCCAGGAGGGCCTGGCCATCCTCATGGAGGTGATCGCCTTCGCCTCCTACCCCAGCCGCCTGCGCAAGCTCACCAACCGCACCCGTGCCATCCACATGGTGGAGGAGGGCGCCGACTTCCTGCAGGTCTTCGAGTTTTTCCGTGGCCAGGGCTTCGAGATGGGGCAGAGCTACAGCAATGCCAGCCGGGTGTTCCGTGGTTCGGTGCCCAATGGCCTGCCATTCACCAAGGACTTGTCCTACCTCAAGGGCTTCATCATGGTTTACAACTACATTCAGTTGGCCGTGAAGAAGGGCAAGCTCGAGCAGATCCCGTTGCTGTTCTGCGGCAAGACCACCCTGGAAGACATGCGCACGCTGCGCCAGCTGGTCGAGGAAGGGCTGGTCGAGCCGCCCAAGTACCTGCCCGAGCAGTTCCGCGACCTCAACGCGCTGTCGGCCTGGATGTGCTTCTCCAACTTCCTCAATCACCTGAGCCTGGACCGTATTGAAGCCGACTACGCGAACATTCTCTGACGCCTGCCGTCACCTCGCCTTCGGCCTCGGGTTGCTGCTGTTGAGCGGCTGCAGCAGCCTGCTGTTCTACCCTGAGCCCGGCCAGCCGTTCACCCCGGAAATGGCCCACCTGCAGTACCAGGACCTGACCCTCAACGCCGCCGACGGCACGCGTCTGCATGGCTGGTGGCTGCCTGTGCCGCAGGGTGTCGAGGTCAAGGGCACGGTGCTGCACCTGCATGGCAATGGCGGCAACCTGGCCTGGCACCTGGGCGGCAGCTACTGGTTGCCGAAAGAGGGCTACCAGGTGCTGATGATCGACTATCGCGGCTATGGGCTGTCCCAGGGCAAGCCGACATTGCCTGACGTGTATGGCGACATCGGCGCGGCGCTGGACTGGCTCGACAAGGCGCCCCAAGCCAAGGGCAGGCCGCTGGTGCTGCTGGGCCAGAGCCTCGGCGGGGCCATGGCCATCCACTACCTGGCCCAGCACCCCGAGCAGCGCCGACGCTTCAGCGCCCTGGTGTTCGATGGCGTGCCGGCCAGCTACCGGGCGGTGGGGCGTTATGCCCTGAGCACTTCGTGGATGACCTGGCCACTGCAGGTGCCGCTGTCGTGGCTGGTGCCGGACGGCGACAGTGCGATCAACTCGATCGCCCGCCTGGACAGCCCGCCGAAGCTGTTCTTCCACAGCATCGACGACAACCTCGTGCCGTTGGACAACGGACTGCGCCTGTACCGCCAGGCGCCGCCGCCCCGGGTGCTGCAGCTTACCCGGGGCGACCATGTGCAGACTTTCGCCGACCCGACCTGGCGCCAGGTGATGCTGCGCTTCCTGGAAGACCCTAGCCATTTCAACGGCCTGCGCCGCCTGGCCGAAGTACCCAACTACCCTGACGAGAAGAACAAGCAATGAGTGAAGAACGCAACGCCATCCCGCTGATCCTGACCGGCGTCGGCAGCATCATCGTGACGGTGGGAGCCCTCTGGTACTACGGCTACCTGCATTTCGCCAAGCCCGAGGATGCGCTGTTGCTGCAGGATTTCACCATGCTCAAGACCATTCCGGGCGAAGACTACAAGCTCTCGCTGACGCCGGCGCCACAGGTGGCGCAGTGCATCGATGGTGTGCTGGTGCTGTTCGACACCGAGCAGAAGGGTCTGACCGGCGTGCTGGTGGACAACCGCAAGCGCGCGGTGCGTTGCATGGGGCAGGAGACGCCGCAGCAGGTGCAGTGAGCGTGTCCTGATTTCAGATGGGACAGGTGCTAGGACAGGCTTCAGGAGGGTGCATCTGCGTGGGAGCGGGCTTGCCCCGCGATGCGTCGCCCGCACGATGTTCAATCCTAAGCCATGAAAAACCCCGCCATCAGGCGGGGTTTTTCACTCAAGCACCAGCGATTACTGGATCTGGCTCACCGCCCGCGGTGCCACCGGCTGGTTGTCGTTGGAGATGGTCACCTCCACCCGACGGTTCTGCGCGCGGCCCGAGTTGCTGCCGTTGTCGGCCACCGGGTACTCCTTGCCATAACCCTGGGCGACGATGCGCGCGGGATCCACGCCGGCACGTACCAGTGCCATACGCACGGCGGCGGCGCGGCGCTCGGACAGGGTCTGGTTGTAGTTGGCCGAGCCGACACTGTCGGTGTAGCCCTCGACGATCACCTTGCGCTCAGGGTTCTCCTGGAGGAACTGGGCCAGCTTGGTGACGTTGGGGTAGGCGCTGCTCTTGAGCACGGCCTTGTTGAAGTCGAACAGCACGTCACCGAAGGTCACCAGGGTGCCACGGTCGGTCTGCTTGGCGTTCAGGCTGTCCTGCAGCTTCTTGATCTGCGCGTCGCGGGCGTCCAGCTTGGCCTGGGCGCGCTGGGCGGCGGCGTTCTTGAGCTCGGCCTCGGCGCCGCGCAGGGCGATGGTCTGCTTGGCCACTTCGACACGCTGGTTGGTCAGGTAGGCGAGCTGGTCGACTTTCTTCGAGTCCTCGCGCTCCATGTAGGCCTTGTCGGCCTTGTTCAACCAGTCCTGGGCGTCCTTGGTCTCGAGTGCGGCCACCTTGCTCGATTGCGGGTCGCTCTGCAGGGCGGAGAAGTTGGTGCGGGCCGACTCCAGGTTGGCGTTCGGGTCGTGGGAGCAGGCGGCGAGGCCCACGCTCAGGGCCAGCAGGGCGGGAATCATGACGTAGTTGCGCATAGTGTTCATCCTTTGATCGTTAACGAAGGCTCATGAGGCAGGGCAGGGCTCATTCGGCGCTGCGCAGGCCTTCCTCGCGTACATCGTTGATACCCTGGCGGGCATCCTGCACGGCCTTCTGGGCCTTGGCCGCCTGGGCCTTGCGCTCGGCGACGCGGGCGTCCCACTCAGCTTGCTCGGCCAGCAGCTTGGCCTGGTCGTACTGCTTGTCGTGCATGGCGATCTCGGCCTTCTTGAACTTGTCCTGGGCAGCCTTCATTTCCACTGCGGCGAACTCGGTGCCACCGGCACTGACCGCCGAGTTGACCGCCGATTGGGTCACGGCGTATTGCTCGGTCGGCGGTTTGCCCGCGCAGCCGGCCAGCACCAGGCTGCTGCCCAGGGCCAGCGCGGCCAGCTTGAGCCCGCGCAGGTGAGTGGAGGAAGGTTGTGCGATGCGGGTCTTCATGGTGGTCAACTCCATTGGGTCACTCCTGTTAAACGACGATGCCACGCCGTGGCTATCGCTGTTCCCCTGTGGCCAGCGTCGGGCGCAAAGGCCCGTGTTTACAGGGTTTTGCCGTGATGGCTATTGGCTGTGACCGAGGCGTTTTTTGAATAGTTCAGAAAAATTTGCACGCTAAAGGTATTTTTTTCTGACTAATCAGTCAGCGGAATTTCCATGGAACTTCCGCTGTGGATGACGGTATGCCGGGTCTTGCCCGGCACCCGGAAAGGCTCAGTGCGACTGCTCTTCCTGCACCCGGCCAAGGGCCTGCAGGTGGCGCCGGGAGAGGGCCAGGAAGCGCGGCGTAGGGCCGATGTCCTCGTACAGCGGGTCGCCTTCCTCGTCGGTGGCGATCACCTGCTGGCCCTTGATGTAGGGGAAGCTGGTCTCCAGTTCCTCGAGCGCCGCCGCCACCAGTTCGCCCAGCAGTTCCTCTGGGCTGCGCTTGGGGTACATGTCGATCAGCGCGGCCAGGCGCGCTTCGGCTTCCATTTCCAGGTGCAGGACATGGCCGGTGGGGCTAAGACGGCCGGCGGCGTTCTGTTCCCAGTGCTGGGCAAGTTGGCGAATTTTCATGATGACCTCTGTCAAAGCCTGGTAATGGCATTGCTTCGGATGTCCTGTGTTCACTTTAGTTGCTCTGGCCGCTTCTGGCTTGCCAGGCGCAGGCGCGAGTGGGCACTCTTGGGCGCATGCGGTTTCCTGGAGTGGAGAAGGCTGATGAGTGATATCGATCTGCGCTTGCGCGAGGATGTGCACCTTTTGGGAGAACTGCTGGGCGAGACCATCCGCCAGCAGCATGGCGAGGCGTTCCTGCAGAAGATCGAGGACATCCGCCACAGTGCCAAGGCCGACCGGCGCGGGCAGGGCGAGCGACTGAGCTCGACCCTGGGTGACCTGGCCGAGGAGGACCTGCTGCCGGTGGCGCGGGCGTTCAACCAGTTTCTCAACCTGGCCAACATCGCCGAGCAGTACCAGCTGATCCGGCGTCGCGACGCCGACCAGCCCGAGCCCTTCGAGGCGCGGGTGCTGCCGGAACTGCTGGCGCGGCTGAAGACGGCGGGCCACGGCAACGATGAGCTGGCCCGGCAACTGGCCAGGTTGAACATCGAGCTGGTGCTTACCGCCCATCCCACCGAGGTAGCCCGCCGCACCCTGATCCAGAAGTACGACGCCATCGCCGCGCAACTGGCCGCGCAGGACCACCGTGACCTCGTTCCCGGCGAGCGCCAGCAGGTGCGCGAACGCTTGCGCCGCCTGATCGCCGAAGCGTGGCACACCGAGGAGATCCGTCGCACCCGGCCGACCCCGGTGGATGAAGCCAAGTGGGGCTTCGCGGTCATTGAGCACTCGTTGTGGCAGGCGATCCCCAACCACCTGCGCAAGGTCGACGCGGCCTTGTTCGAGGCCACCGGGCTGCGCCTGCCGCTGGAGTCGGCGCCAGTGCGCTTCGCCTCCTGGATGGGCGGTGACCGCGACGGCAACCCCAATGTCACGGCGGCGGTCACCCGCGAAGTCCTGCTGCTGGCGCGCTGGATGGCCGCCGACCTGTTCTTGCGCGATATCGACGGCCTGGCCGCCGAACTGTCCATGCAGCAGGCCAGCGCCGCCCTGAAAGACAAGGTCGGCGACAGCGCCGAGCCTTATCGCGCCCTGCTCAAGCAACTGCGCGACCGCCTGCGCGCCACCCGCGCCTGGGCCCATGCCTCGCTGACGAGCACGCAGCCGGCCAGCGCCGCGGTGCTGGTGGACAACCGCGAGCTGATCGCGCCGCTGGAGCTGGCCTACCAGTCGCTGCATGAATGCGGCATGGGTGTGATCGCCGACGGCCCGTTGCTCGACTGCCTGCGTCGGGCGGTGACCTTCGGCCTGTTCCTGGTGCGCCTGGACGTGCGCCAGGATGCCGCCCGCCACCGCGATGCGCTGTCGGAAATCACCGACTACCTCGGCCTCGGTCGCTATGCCGAGTGGGACGAGGAGCGACGCATCACGTTCCTTCAGGCTGAGCTGAAAAACCGTCGCCCGCTGTTGCCGGCGCACTTCCAGCCCCAGGCCGAGACGGCCGAGGTGCTCGCCACCTGCCGCGAGATCGCCGCCGCGCCTGCGGCGTCGCTGGGGTCGTACGTGATCTCCATGGCTGGCGCGGCCTCCGATGTGCTGGCGGTGCAGTTGCTGCTGAAGGAGGCCGGGCTGACCCGGTCGATGCGCGTGGTGCCGCTGTTCGAGACCCTGGCCGACCTGGACAACGCGGGCCCGGTGATGGAGCGCCTGCTCGGTTTGCCGGGTTACCGCGCCGGTCTGCAAGGGCCGCAGGAGGTGATGATCGGCTATTCCGACTCGGCCAAGGACGCCGGCACCACCGCGGCGGCCTGGGCCCAGTACCGCGCCCAGGAGAACCTGGTGCGCATTTGCCGCGAGCACCAGGTCGAACTGCTGTTGTTCCATGGCCGGGGCGGCACGGTCGGGCGCGGCGGCGGCCCGGCCCACGCGGCGATCCTGTCGCAGCCACCGGGCTCGGTGGGCGGACGTTTCCGCACCACCGAGCAGGGCGAGATGATCCGCTTCAAGTTCGGCTTGCCGGGCATCGCCGAACAGAACCTCAACCTTTACCTGGCCGCCGTGCTGGAGGCGACCCTGCTGCCGCCGCCACCGCCGGAGCCGGCCTGGCGCGCGCTGATGGACCAGTTGGCCGCCGACGGCGTCAAGGCCTACCGCGCCGTGGTGCGCGAGAACCCGGACTTCGTCGAGTACTTCCGCCAGTCCACCCCCGAGCAGGAGCTCGGCCGTCTGCCGCTGGGCAGCCGGCCGGCTAAGCGCCGCGCCGGGGGCATCGAGAGCCTGCGGGCGATCCCGTGGATCTTCGGCTGGACCCAGACGCGACTGATGTTGCCGGCCTGGCTGGGCTGGGAAACGGCGCTGAACAATGCCCTGGCACGCGGGCAGGGGGCGCTGCTGGCACAGATGCGCGAGCAATGGCCGTTCTTCCGCACCCGCATCGACATGCTGGAGATGGTCCTGGCCAAGGCCGATGCGCAAATCGCCGAAGCCTACGACGAACGTCTGGTGCAACCCGAACTGCTGCCGTTGGGCGCGCACCTGCGCGACCTATTGTCGCAGTCGTGCCAGGTGGTACTGGGCCTGACCGGGCAGCCGGTGCTACTGGCGCACAGCCCGGAAACCCTGGAATTCATCCGTCTGCGCAACACCTACCTGGACCCGCTGCACCGCCTGCAGGCCGAGTTGCTGGCACGCTCGCGCAGCCGTGAAGCCGCTCTGGACAGCCCGTTGGAGCAGGCCTTGCTGGTGACCGTGGCGGGGATCGCGGCAGGTTTGCGCAACACCGGCTGAGGTTGTTCGAGGCCGGTCGTGGTCATTAGCCGGGCTGGCCTCGACCCAACCCCCGACGGCCGGTTGCGCCGGGCGCAACCAGTGCCCCGGCCAGCGGCGGGCGGCCCGTTCCTGGCACTTTTGGACGCTTGTCGGGGGGGCGGGCGCTGTGTATCTTGAGCAGCCTTTTGACCGATTTTACGGTCTCGTCCGATTTTCCGGAGTTGGCCTTGTGCGCCGAATCCGTTGATTTGCAAAGAAAAATATGAGGAGCACAAGATGCGCGTAATTCTGCTGGGAGCTCCCGGGGCCGGTAAAGGTACTCAGGCAAAGTTCATCACCGAGAAGTTCGGTATTCCGCAGATCTCCACCGGTGACATGCTGCGTGCCGCCGTCAAGGCCGGCACCCCGCTGGGCCTGGAGCTGAAAAAGGTCATGGATGCCGGCCAGCTGGTCTCCGACGAGCTGATCATCAGCCTGGTCAAGGAGCGCATCGCTCAACCGGACTGCGCCAACGGCTGCCTGTTCGACGGCTTCCCGCGTACCATCCCGCAAGCTGAAGCCATGGTCGCTGCCGGTGTCGACATCGACGCCGTGGTCGAGATCGCCGTGGACGACGAAGAGATCGTCGGCCGCATGGCCGGTCGCCGCGTGCACCTGGCCTCGGGTCGCACCTACCACATCCAGTACAACCCGCCGAAGGTGGAAGGCAAGGATGACGTTACCGGCGAAGACCTGATCCAGCGCGACGACGACAAGGAAGAAACCGTGCGTCACCGCCTGTCGGTCTACCACAGCCAGACCAAGCCGCTGGTGGACTTCTACCAGAAGCTGTCGGCGGCCAACGCCGGCAAGCCGAAGTACAGCCACATCGAAGGTGTCGGCTCGGTCGAGTCGATCACCGCCAAGGTACTGGCAGCCCTGAGCTGATCCGTCGACCTTGTCCGACAACGGCCCGCTTGCGGGCCGTTGTCGTTTATACTGCCGCTCTTTTTCCCCTGTTGCCTGGATACCTCGTTCGATGACCACCTTGCTGGCCCTGGATACCGCCACCGAAGCCTGTTCCGTCGCCCTGCTGCACGACGGCAAGGTGACCAGCCACTACGAGGTGGCCCCACGCCTGCACGCGCAGAAGCTGTTGCCGATGATCAAGCAGCTGCTGGCCGACTCGGGTGTGGCGCTGAGCGCGCTGGACGCCATCGCCTTCGGTCGCGGCCCGGGCGCCTTCACCGGCGTGCGTATCGCCATCGGCGTGGTCCAGGGTCTGGCTTTTGCCCTCGAGCGTCCGGTGCTGCCGGTATCCAACCTGGCGGCCCTGGCCCAGGGCGCGCTGCGCGAGCGAGGCGTGCAGCAGGTGGCCGCGGCCATCGATGCGCGCATGGACGAGGTGTACTGGGGTTGCTACCGCGCCGAGCAGGGTGAGATGCGCCTGCTCGACCAGGAAATGGTGCTGCCGCCCGAGCGGGTAACGCTACCGCAAGGTCTGGATGGCGAGTGGTTCGGCGCCGGTACCGGCTGGGGCTACGCCGAGCGCCTGGCGGTGCAGGTCGCGGCGAGCGACGCCGTTGCCTTGCCCAGCGCCCTGGACATCCTTGCCCTGGCCGGCTTCGCCTGGGCCCGGGGCGAGGCGGTCGCCGCCGAGCAGGCGCAACCGGTCTATCTGCGCGATAATGTGGCTACGCCCAAGGCGCGTTGAATGCAGTTCGTCGGCTATCGCTGTTCACGATAAAACCTTTTGCGCGTTCTGTGGTCCAGTTATCAGTTCGGGCATTAGCGAAGGATTCCTGATGCTGCTAAATTGCCATCATTGATCCTGAGTGCCCCTGTCATGCGTATCGACGGCTTCTCCTCACAGAGCTACCCCATCAAGCGTACGCCTCGCAAGGCGCCAGCGCGTGACGAAGCCATCGACGAAGCCGATGCCGAGATCATCGAGGACATCGACGCACAGGTCAGCCGTGCCAGCCGTCGCGGCGAGAACCTGCCGGCCCGCCAGCAGGACCTGATCTACCCCCGCGCCCGCGACCGGCGTACCTCCACGGCCCTGGCCAGCTACCTGACCACTGCCGGCTTCACCGACTGGGAGATGGAAGTACTGGGGCTGGACCTGTACATTTGATGGATGACGCCATCACCCCTCCCTTATTTCCTCGGTTGCCCGTCCTGGGCTGAAAACGCCTGGCGCGAGTACCTGTACCCCGCCGACGCTCGCACCAGCGAATTCCTCGGGCTGTACAGCCAGGTATTCAACGCCGTCGAAGGCAACACCACCTTCTATGCCCGTCCCGCGCCAGCGACGGTCGAGCGTTGGGCGCAGATCATGCCGATGGGGTTTCGCTTCACCGCCAAGTTTCCCGGGGATGTCAGCCACGCGGGCGACCTGCGCGAACAGCTCGACTCGGCGCTGGACTTCACCCGACTGATGGCCCCCTTGGGCGAGCGCGTGTCGCCTTACTGGCTGCAATTGCCGGCGATGTTCGGCCCGGCGCGCCTGGGCGAGCTTGCGTACTTCCTCGATGAGATCGGCGTGCCGGTGGCGGTGGAGGTGCGCAACGACGCATTCTTCGCCCGTGGCGAGGAGGAGCGCCAGCTCAACCGGCTGTTGCATGAGCGTAGTGTCGAACGCATCTGCCTGGATCCGCGTGCGCTGTTCAGCTGCGCTTCGCGCGAGCCCGCCGTGCTTCATGCCCAGGCCAAGAAGCCCAAGGTACCGCCGCGCCCGGCAGCCTTTACCCAACACCCGCAGGTGCGCTTCATCGGCCATCCCGAGCTCGAGGCCAATGAGCGCTTTCTCACGCCCTGGGTGGACAAGGTCGCCGCCTGGATTGAAGAGGGGCGCCGCCCCTACGTATTCCTGCACACCTCGGACAACCGCCTGGCTGCGGCACTGGCGCAGCGTTTTCACCAGCGCCTGATGACCCTGTTGCCAGGCTTGGCGGCGCTGCCTGAATTGCCGCGCGCCCCTGAGGTCGAACAACTGGGATTACTGTGATCTGACTGTCGGAGGTTGAACCATGGATGTGCAAACCCTGCGAGCCGAAGCCTTCAAGGCACTGCATGAGCGTGATGGCGCGTTCGTCATTCCCAACCCGTGGGATGGCGGCTCCGCACGGTTGCTGGCCAGCCTGGGTTTCGAAGCGCTGGCCACCACCAGTGCCGGGTTGGCGTTCAGCCTCGGACGGCCGGATGCCGAAGGCGCGCTGACGCTCGAGGAGACCCTCGACAATGCCCGCGCCATCGTCGATGCCACGCCGTTGCCGGTGGCGGCGGACCTGGAAAACGGCTTCGGCGATCTGCCGGAAGACTGCGCGCAGACTATCCTGCGCGCTGCCGAGGCGGGGCTGGTGGGTGGTTCGATTGAAGATGCCAGCGGGCGCAACGATGCGCCGATCTACGATTTCGAACGCTCCGTGGCACGGGTGCGTGCCGCCGTTACGGCCGCCCGCAGCCTGGCCTTCCCCTTCACCCTCTGTGCCCGCGCCGAGAACCTGCTGCACGGGCGCCTCGACCTGGACGACACCATCCGCCGGTTGCAGGCCTATGCCGAAGCCGGAGCGGACGTGTTGTACGCGCCCGGTCTGCGCAGTGTCGATGAGATCCGCGCGGTGGTGCAGGCCGTGGCCCCCAGGCCTGTGAATGTGTTGATGGGCATGGCAGGCGTGCCCTTGAGTGTGAACCAGTTGCAGGACCTGGGGGTGAAGCGCATCAGTGTCGGCTCCTCGCTGGCGCGGGCGGCGTTGGGCGCTTTCCAGCGGGCTGCGCTGGAGATCCGCGAGCTGGGCACCTTCGGCTATGGCGAGCAGGCCCTGCCTTTCGCCCAGCTCAACGATCTGTTCCGTCGCTGAGGTCGCATGCGCAGAATGTTCACCCTGCTGGGCGGCCTGTTGCTGGTTGTGCTGCTCGCCTGGTTGTCGGGCTGGCGTCTACCGGATGCCTGGAACCCCTGGGCTGCCCTGGATGTGCGGCATCCTCCGAATCTGCTGACGCCCTACAAGCTGTCGCGCCTGCGCGACGATCCCGAGCTATGCCGCCAGGCGTTGCAGACCACCCCGCTGCGGTATCGACCGCAGAGTGACAGCCCGCCGCAGGCCGCTTGCCCGTTGCGCAACGTCTGGCGTGTGGAGGGAGGACAGGCGCGCTTGAGCAGCAGTTTCCTCGCCAGTTGTCCGCTGGCGGTGGCCTATGCGCTGTTCGAAGTGCATGGATTGCAGCCGGCGGCGCAGCGGGTGTTCGGTCAGCCGGTGGTCCAGGTCGATCATCTGGGCAGTTTCGCCTGCCGCAATGTCTACCACCGCAAGCAAGGCCGGCTCAGCCAGCATGCCACGGCCAATGCGCTGGATATCAGCGGTTTTCGCCTGAAGGATGGCCAGCGCATCGTACTGGCTCAGGACTGGCGGGGAGAGGGCCTCAAGGCTGACTTCCTGCGGCAAGTTCAGGCGGCGGCCTGCGAGAGCTTCAGCACGGCTTTGGGGCCGAACTACAACGCCGCGCACCACAACCACTTTCACCTGGACATGGGTTTCTGGCAGATCTGCCGTTGAACTCAGGCGTGTACGCGCACGTTGTTCAGCACCACCGGGCGCGCCCAGTGGATATCGAACTCCAGGTCGTTCTGCTGCTTGGCCAGCGTCTGCTCGTCGAAGGGTTCGGGCGCAGGGTCGAGCAGGTTGGTCTCGAACTCGGCGATCGGCAGGAACAGCGGCCGTGGCGATGGGCCGGGGCCGGGCTCGGCGGTGGGGTGGCCCTGGCTCATGACCACAGGGCGCAGCCAGCTGTTGCTGATATCGAGCTGGCGCTGTTGCTCGATCAGTTCGACGGTGTCGAAGGGCTCGGGGGCGGGCGGCAGCAGCTTGGCTTCCAGTTCTGCCTTGGGCAGGAACAGCGGCTCAGGCGGAGCCACTTCGGTGTCGTGAACAGGCAGGGTGCGCTGGGCATCGATCAGGGCCAGGGCGCGGGCGCCGCCGACTGGTTCGCCGCTGTCCTGGTCGCACTGCATCAGCGCCTGGCTGAAGGTGTCGACTTTGCCTTGCGATTGCTCTGCCATGGCCTGGGCGAAGAAATCCTGCCACAGGTGGCTGACGCCACCCAGTGCCTGGGTATTCTGTCGACCGTAGTTGCCGACGGGCGACAAGTAGGTCAAGCCGATGGGAAGAGTGTCTGACATGGCAGTCGCGGACGTTGAGCTCTGGCAGAATAGCGGGATATTGCCTGTATCGGCTCTGGCCGGGGTTTCATTAATTTATTTCGAGTGCGGGAACGGATGGTAGATCAGCAGCAGGGCGCAGGTATCAGGGTCGAGGCACTGGCCCCGCAGTTCCAGGCACAGGCCGAGGCATGGGCCGAGCGGCTGGGCTTGCCGTTGGTCGATGAAACCGCGGAATTCGCCGTGCAGCTGGGGGGCGAGGGGCTGCAGATCCAGCAGCTCGGGCCGCAGGCGCCGGGGCCGGTGCGGGTGGATTTCGTCGAGGGGCAGGCGGCGCACCGGCGGTTGTACGGGGGTGGCAATGGGCAGATGATCGCCAAGGCCGTGGGCATCGCCCAGGGCGTGCGCCCGCAGGTGCTCGACGCTACTGCGGGGCTGGGCAAGGATGCGTTCGTGCTGGCCAGCCTGGGTTGCCAGATGACCCTGATCGAGCGTCAGCCGTTGATCGCTGCGCTGCTGGAGGATGGTCTGGCGCGGGCGCGTGGGGACGAGGAGATCGGACCGATCGTTGCGCGCATGCGGTTGCTGACTGGCAATGCCATCGAGCGGATGCGGGCTTGGGAGGGGGAGGCGCCGCAGGTGATCTACCTGGATCCGATGTTTCCGCATCGGGACAAGAGTGCGTTGGTGAAGAAGGAAATGCGGGTGTTTCGGCCTTTGGTCGGCGATGACCTGGATGCGCCTGCTTTGCTCGAGGCGGCTTTGGCGCTCGCCACGCATCGAGTGGTGGTCAAGCGGCCGCGCAAGGCGCCTGTTATCGAGGGGGCCAAGCCGAGTCATAGTCTGGAGGGGAAGTCGAGTCGGTACGATATATATCCCAAGAAGGCTTTGAAGGCTTGACTGCTGGTTAGTTAGTTAGTTAGTTAGTTAGTTAGTTAGTTAGTTGGTTGGTTGGTTGGTTGGTTGGTTGGTTGGTTGGTTGGTTGGGGTGTTTGTTTTTTAAGTTGTAGACGCATTCGTTTGCGATGTCGACGCTTATTCACCTTTCCGCCCTTACGGCGGGTTACTTTGGTCTTGGCCAAAGTAACCAAAGCCGTTGCGCTCCATTCATCCGGCCCTCCGCTTCGCTCCGGGTCCCCTCACTCCGGTCTTGCTCCCGGGAGGACCGCGCTGCAGGGCCCATCCTGGGCCCCAGCGCTTGACGGGCATCCATGCCCGTCACCTCCCTCCGCAAGAACTCCGTTCGGCCTCCTGAAGTCGCGAAGTTACGGGCGGCGCCTGGACTGGCGCAGCTGTCGCTAGTTGAAATTTAATTGATCTCCCGATCGCATCGCGGGGCAAGCCAGCTCCCACGCAATAGTCGCCGCGATATATAAACCTGTAGGAGCGGGCTTGCCCCGCGAAAGGGCAGGAACAGCCAATACATAATTAACTGTCAAACAACAAACTTCGAATTTCTTGCTCTTGCTCTTGCTCTTGCTTCTAAGCGCGCAATAGTCCAGGCACCACCAATTGCGACTTCAGGAGGCCGAGCGGAGTTCTTGCGTAGGGAGGTGACGGCCATAGATGGCCGTCAAGCGCTGCGCCCCAGGATGGGGCGTTCAGCGCGGTCCTCCCGGGAGCAAGAACGGAGCGAGGGAACCCCGGAGCGAAGCGTAGGGGCCGGATGATGGAGCGAGGATTTTTTGGTTCCTTTTTGATCCTTCAAAAAGGGACCCGCCGTAAGGGCGGAAAGGTGACTATGCGTCACCATCGCCAATGAATGCGCATAAAAAAATAAAAACAATCATCCCCGAACCCGATCCCGATCTACCCCCGAAAAGCCCGAACAAAAACCCCAACAGCCTCCCGCACATGCGCCTCAGCCTCATCCCCACTCAGCGCCTGCGCACACCCCAGCAACAACCGATAATCCGGCGCCCCCTTCACCAGGCAGAAGAAATGCTCCGCCGCCCGCAACGGGTTGTCGATCCGCAGCAACCCCCGCTGGTCGACACAGTGCAGCAGCGCCGCCATCCCGGCCATCACCCGCTTCGGCCCCGCCTCGTAGAAGTACTGCCCAAACCCCGGATCCTGGCTCCCGAGGGCAAAGATCAGGCGACTCAGCTTGACCGCCTCGTCACTGCTGATCAGCGCCTGGAACCCACGGGCAATGTTCAGCAGCACATCCTCCACCGCCACCCCTTCCGGATACTCGAACATCAAGTCAGGCAATTGGTTCTGGCAGGTGGACATGACCGCCGCGCCAAACAGCGTCTGCTTGTCGGTGAAATGGCTGTAGACGGTGAGCTTTGAAACACCTGCCGCCGCCGCGACCGCATCCATGCTGGTGTTGGCATAGCCAAGGCTGAGGAACAGGTGCTTGGCGGCTTCGAGGATGGCCTCGCGCTTGGCCAGGTCCTTGGGCCGGCCTGGGCCGATGGGTGCGTCGTTGGACATGAGGGACCGCATTCAGTGTGAAAGGGGCACATCTTACCGGGTCGTGAAGCCGTCGGCTGCAGCATACGTCGCAACGCAAATATGAGTTTTCTCTGAAACGCCCGCTTCCCCGGCAAGGTTCGCTGACTTAATATACTCGCCAGTATAAATATTCGATGCACCCTCTGCCAAAGGTCATTCATCATGTTGCGTCGTGCGTTGTCCCTCGCCCTGCCGGCAGCCGCCGTGCTCCTGCTTTCCGCCTGCGGCCAGGAGGCCGCGCCACCTGCCGCGCCGCGGCCGGCGCTGGTGGTCCAGCCGCAACCCGCGCAGGCTTCGGCCGACAGCTATCCGGGCGAGGTGCGCGCGCGCTTCGAGCCTGAACTTGCGTTCCGCATCGGTGGCAAGGTCAGCAAGCGCCTGGTGGAGGAGGGGCAGCGGGTCAAGACCGAGCAGCCGCTGGCCGAACTCGATCCCCAGGACGTGCGCCTGCAACTGGAGGCCAACCGCGCCCAGCTGGCGGCGGCCGAGGCCAACCTGGCGCTGGTGCGCGCCGAGCGCGACCGCTACCAGAAACTGCTGGACCGGCAGATGGTCAGCCGCTCCCAGTTCGATAACGCCGAGAACCTCTACCGCGCCGGCCAGGCGCGCCTGAAACAGGCCAAGGCCGAGTTCGAGGTGGCCGGCAACCAGGCCGAGTACGCGGTGCTGCGCGCGCCCCAGGCCGGGGTGATCGCCAAGCGCCAGGTCGAGGTGGGCCAGGTGGTGGCCGCCGGGCAGACCGTGTTCACCCTCGCCGCCGACGGTGAGCGCGAAGTGGTCATCGGCCTGCCGGAGCAGCAGTTCGCCCGCTTCGCCGTCGGCCAGACGGTGAGCGTGGAGCTGTGGTCGCACCCGAACCGACGCTTCGAGGGCCGCATTCGCGAGCTTTCCCCGGCGGCGGACCCGCGTTCGCGGACCTTTGCCGCACGCATCGCCTTCACCTCCAACGACACGCCGGCCGAGCTCGGCCAGAGCGCCCGGGTGTTCATCGACCATGCCGAACGCTCGCCGCTGGCGGTGCCGCTCTCGGCGGTGACCGCCGAGGCCGGCCAGGCCTATGTCTGGAAGGTCGGCAAGGACAACCGCCTGGAGCGCGCGCAGGTGCGCCTTGGCGCCTATGGCGCCGACAGTGTGCCGGTGCTCGAAGGGCTGCAGGCCGGCGATTGGGTGGTCGCCGCGGGCGGCCATGTGCTGCGCGAGGGACAACAGGTGCGGCCTGTGGACCGCAGCAACCGTGAAGTGAACCTGGCGGCCAAGGAGTAAGTCCCGATGGGTTTCAACCTTTCCGCCTGGGCGCTGCGCAATCGCCAGATCGTGTTGTTCCTGATGATCCTGCTGGCGGCGATCGGCGCCATGTCCTACACCAAGCTGGGGCAGAGCGAGGATCCACCCTTTACCTTCAAGGCCATGGTCATCCGCACCCTGTGGCCCGGGGCGACCGCCGAGGAAGTGTCGCGCCAGGTCACCGAGCGCATCGAGAAGAAGCTGATGGAGACCGGCGAGTACGAGCGGATCGTCTCGTTCTCGCGGCCCGGTGAGTCCCAGGTCACCTTCATGGCCCGCGACGCGATGCATTCCAAGGACATCCCCGAGCTGTGGTACCAGATCCGCAAGAAGGTCGCGGACATCAAGCACACCCTGCCGCCCGAGGCGCAGGGGCCGTTCTTCAACGACGAGTTCGGCACCACCTTCGGCAACATCTATGCCCTGACCGGCGCCGGCTTCGACTATGCGGTGCTCAAGGACTACGCCGACCGTATCCAGATCCAGTTGCAACGGGTCAAGGACGTGGGCAAGGTCGAGCTGATCGGCCTGCAGGACGAGAAGGTCTGGATCGAGCTGTCCAACGTCAAACTGGCCACCCTGGGCATACCGCTGGCCGCCGTGCAGCAGGCGCTGCGCGAGCAGAACGCGTTGAGTACCGCAGGCTTCTTCGAGACGCCCAGCGAGCGCCTGCAACTGCGGGTCAGCGGGCGCTTCGACAGCGTCGAGCAGATTCGCCAGTTCCCCATCCGCGTAGGTGACCGCACCTTCCGTATCGGCGACGTCGCCGAGGTGCAGCGCGGTTTCAATGACCCGCCCGCGCCGCGCATGCGCTTCATGGGCGAGGATGCCATCGGCCTGGCGGTGTCGATGAAGGACGGCGGTGACATCCTGGTGCTTGGCAAGGCCCTGGAAGGCGAATTCGCCCGCCTGGCGCAAAACCTGCCGGCGGGCATGGAGCTGCGCAAGGTGTCCGACCAGCCGGCGGCGGTAAAGGCCGGGGTCGGCGAGTTCGTGCAGGTGCTGATCGAGGCCCTGGCGATCGTCCTGTTGGTGAGCTTCTTCTCCCTGGGCCTGCGCACCGGACTGGTGGTGGCGCTGGCGATCCCGCTGGTGCTGGCCATGACCTTTGCCGCCATGTACTACTTCGGCATCGGCCTGCACAAGATTTCCCTGGGGGCGCTGGTGCTGGCCCTGGGCCTGCTGGTGGACGACGCGATCATCGCGGTGGAGATGATGGCGATCAAGATGGAGCAGGGCTACGACCGGCTCAAGGCAGCGAGCTACGCCTGGACCAGCACGGCATTCCCGATGCTCACAGGTACCCTGATCACCGCCGCCGGTTTCCTGCCGATCGCCACGGCGGCTTCCGGCACGGGGGAGTACACCCGTTCGATCTTCCAGGTGGTGACCATCGCCCTGCTGACCTCATGGGTCGCCGCGGTGGTGTTCGTGCCCTACCTGGGTGAGCGCCTGCTGCCGGACCTGGCCAAGCTTCACGCGGCCCGCCATGGCGCCGACGGGCATGCCCCCGATCCGTACGCCACGCCGTTCTACCAGCGCGTCAGGCGGGTGGTGGAGTGGTGCGTGCGGCGGCGCAAGACGGTGATCGTCCTGACCATCGCCGCGTTCGTCGGCAGCATCCTGCTGTTCCGCTTCGTGCCGCAGCAGTTCTTCCCGGCCTCCGGCCGGCCGGAGCTGATGGTCGACCTGAAACTGGCCGAAGGTGCCTCGCTGAACAACACCTCCGAACGGGTCAAGCAGCTGGAGGCGCTGCTCAAGCAGCAGGATGGCATCGCCAACTACGTCGCCTACGTCGGCACCGGCTCGCCGCGCTTCTACCTGCCGCTGGACCAGCAACTGCCGGCGGCGAGCTTTGCCCAGTTCGTGGTGCTGGCCAAGTCGCTGGAGGACCGTGAGCGGCTGCGCAGCTGGCTGATCGGCACCCTCGACCAGCAGTTCCCCGACCTGCGCTCACGGGTCACGCGCCTGGAGAACGGCCCGCCCGTGGGCTATCCGGTGCAATTCCGCGTCACCGGCGAGCACATCGAGAAGGTCCGCGCCCTGGCCCGCGAGGTGGCGGGCAAGGTGCGCGAGAACCCGCATGTGGTCAACGTGCACCTGGACTGGGAGGAGCCGAGCAAGGCGGTGTATCTGGACATCGACCAGGACCGTGCCCGGGCGCTGGGGGTGAGCACTGCGCACCTGTCGAGCTTCCTGCAGAGCTCGCTGACCGGCAGCAGCGTCAGCCAGTACCGCGAGGACAACGAACTGATCGAGATCCTTTTGCGCGGCACCCCGGAGGAGCGGCGTGAACTGGGTAACCTCGGCAGCCTGGCGGTGCCCACCGACAACGGCCAGAGTGTGGCCCTGTCGCAGGTGGCGACCCTGGAGTATGGCTTCGAGGAAGGCATCATCTGGCACCGCAACCGCCTGCCCACCGTCACCGTGCGCGCCGACATCTACGACAAGGAGCAGCCGGCGACCCTGGTCAAGCAGATCCAGCCGACCCTGGCCCAGATCAAGAGTGAGCTGCCCGATGGCTACCTGCTTGAAGTGGGCGGCACGGTGGAAGACTCCGAGCGTGGCCAGCGCTCGGTGAACGCCGGCATGCCGCTGTTCATCGTGGTGGTGCTGAGCCTGCTGATGATCCAGCTGCGCAGTTTCTCGCGGATGTTCATGGTGTTCCTCACCGCGCCCCTCGGGCTGATCGGCGTGACCCTGTTCCTGCTGGTGTTCCGCCAGCCGTTCGGTTTCGTCGCCATGCTCGGGACCATCGCCCTGGCGGGGATGATCATGCGTAACTCGGTGATCCTGGTGGACCAGATCGAACAGGATATCGCTGCGGGGATGGCGCGTTGGCAGGCGATCATCGAGGCCACGGTGCGGCGCTTCCGGCCGATCGTGCTGACCGCATTGGCGGCGGTGCTGGCGATGATTCCGCTGTCGAGGAGCGTGTTCTACGGGCCGATGGCGGTGGCGATCATGGGTGGCTTGATCGTCGCCACGGTGTTGACCCTGCTGTTCCTGCCGGCGTTGTATGCGGCGTGGTTCAGGGTCAGGAAGGACTGAAAACCGCAGGGGAGGGCTGTGCCCTCCGTTCGCGGCACAAGGCCGCTCCTACAGGGATACGCAATCCACTGTAGGAGCGGCCTCGTGCCGCGAAAGGGCTGCAAAGCAGCCCCCATGGCCCTCAAAGAGCGCCGAACACCTTCTTGGCCAGGCTGGTCGCGGCACCGGCCGGGTTCTGGCGAATGCTTTCTTCCTGCTTGGCGATCATCTCGAACAGCCCGTCCAGGGCTTTCTCGGTCACGTAGCTCTCGATGTTGGCGCTCTTGGCGTCGACCACGCCCAGGCCTGCGGCTTGCCCGGCGAAGTTGTTGTACTGCTGGGCCAGGCCGACCTTGTCGGTGGCCTGCTTGACGATCGGCAGGAACTTGGCGCGGATCTGCTCGCGGCTGCTCTTGTTCAGGTACTGGGTGGCCGAATCCTGGCCGCCGCTGAGGATGCCCTTGGCATCGGTCACGGTCATCTTCTTCACCGCGTCCACCAGGATCGCCTGGGCTTGTGGCACCGCAGCCTCGGCGGCCTTGTTCATGCTGGATTCCAGGGCTTCGACCTGTTCACCCTTGCCGAACATCTTCATGGCCTTGGCGGCCTTGCCGAGGTTGCCCGGCAGCTCGATGCGCACGTCGGGGTTGTTGCTGAAACCGCCGGGGGTGCTCAGTTGCTTGACGGCGATCTGCGCGCCTTGGGTGAGGGCGTCCTTCAGGCCGCCGGAGGCGTCGCTCTGGGACAGGTCGCCGAGCGACAGGGCCAGGGCGCTGGCCGACAGCAGCAGGCCGGCGCACAGGGTGGTGAAGCGCAGGGAGGAGCGGATCATGGGGATTTCCTTATGGGCAGAATGGTGCAGGTTCAGCGTATCGGGTAGACCGGGATCGGGCCAGTTCACTCAACCGCCACAGGTTCCGGTGTTTCATCGCGGTGCAAGGCTACCTGGCGAATCGACAGACGCAGCTCTGCCGACAGTACCCGCTTGGCCACGCCCTCGGCCAGCTCGGCAAGCTTGTCGTGGTAACCCAGCTTGCCGTTGTCGTCCGGCTGCAGCACGCCTTCGCGCACCAGGGTCTGGATGAAGTGGCGGAACAAGGTCTTGTCGAAGAACTCCGGGGCGTTCAGGCCATGCAGGATCGACAGGCGCTGGGCCATCATCACGCACAGCTCCTCCAGCTCTTCGGCGCTCAGTGTGTGCTGGCCGCTGTTGAGCAGCAACGAGGTGGCCATGTAGAAGCGCTGCAGGGTCTGGGTGATGGTGCGTGCCAGCAGGGTCAGCAGGACGAACTGCCGCGAGCTGGGAGCTGGACGCATGTAGATGTCCTGCTCCCTGCGCAGCAGCCCCTGCTCGACCAGCGCCGTCAGCCACTGGTCGATCACCTCGTCCAGTTGCTCGGGCGTCCAGCGCAGGAACAGCTCGGCCTGCAGGTACGGATACAGCGCCCGCACGTACTGGCCCAGCAATTCGCGGCTCATGCGCGAGCTGCTGAGGAAGAAGCTCGCCAGCAGCCCCGGCAGGGCGAAGATGTGCAGTACGTTGTTGCGGTAATAGGTCATCAGCACCGCATTGGCTTCGTCCAGGTAGAGGATGCGCCCCAGCGCGTCCTTCTGCTCGGCCAGCAGGTCCATGCCCAGCACGTGGTCGATCAGCGCCTTGCCGTCGCCATCGGGCAGCGTGGTATGCGGCGAGTAGGGCACCTGGCGCAGCAAGGCCAGGTACAGGTCGAGTACGCGGGTCAGGGCGCGTTCGTCCAGGGCCAGGCGGCTGGTCGACAGCAGGGCCAGGGCCACCAGGTTGACCGGGTTGATCGCCGCGGCTTCGTTCAGGTGACGGGCGACCGTCTCGCCCAGACGGGTGGTGGTGTCGTTGAGCCAGTCCGGGCGGAACTGCGGGCCGAGCGGCTGATCGCGCCAGCCGGGCTGCTGTTCGTCGAGGAAGCTGTTGAGGCGGATCGGCTCGCCGAAGTTGACGTAGACCTGGCCGAAGCGCTGCTTGAGCGCGCCGATGACCTTGAAGATGTCGAAGATCGATTCTTTCTTCTTGCTGGCGCCGCGCAGTTCGCCCAGGTAGGTGCGGCCTTCGAGCACCCGCTCGTAGCCGATGTACACCGGGACGAAGACGATCGGCGTGCGCGAGGAGCGCAGGAAGCTGCGCAGGGTGATCGCCAGCATGCCGGTGCGCGGCTGCAGCATGCGCCCGGTGCGCGAGCGGCCGCCCTCGACGAAGTACTCGACCGGGAAGCCCTTGGTGAACAGGGTGTGCAGGTACTCGTTGAACACGGCGGTGTACAGCGGGTTGCCCTTGAACGTGCGGCGCATGAAGAAGGCGCCGCCGCGGCGCAGCAGGCCGCCGATCACCGGCATGTTGAGGTTGATGCCGGCGGCGATGTGCGGCGGCGTCAGGCCGTTGCGGAACAGCAGGTAGGACAGCAACAGGTAGTCGATGTGGCTGCGGTGGCAGGGTACGTAGATCACCTCGTGGCCGGGGGCGATGCCCTGCACCTGCTCGATGTGGTTGACCTTGATGCCGTCGTAGATCTTGTTCCAGAACCAGCTGAGCACCACTTCGAGGAAGCGGATGGCGGTGTAGGTGTAGTCCGAGGCGATCTCGTTGCCATAGTGCAGCGCCTTGGCCTCGGCCTTGGCGTAGGGGATCTTCTCGCGATCGGCCTCGTCGCTGATGGCCTGGCGCACCAGCGGGTCGTGCACCAGGCCCTTGACCAGGTTGCGTCGGTGCGAGATGTCGGGGCCGATCACCGCGGTCTTCAGGTTGCGGAAATGCACGCGCATCATGCGCTGGGCCATGCGCACGGTGCGCTCATGCCCCTTGTTGTGCTGCACCAGCTCGCGCAGGTGGATCGGCGCGGAGAACTGCACGCGGGTCTTGCGCCCCAGGATCAGCACGCTGAGCAGGCGGCGCAGGCGGCCGGTGACGGCCCAGCTGTCGGCGAACAGCAGCTTCCACGGGCTCGACTCGCTGGCGGGGGTCTGGCCCCAGAAAACGCTGACCGGAATGATCTGCGCGTCTTCCTCGGCGTGCTGGCTGATCGCCGCGACCAGGCGCTCGAGCGTCGGTGGCGCGCCGCGTTTGTCCTGGCGGCCGAGCCAGTCAGGCTCGGGGGTCAGGTAGAAGAACGCCGCGGGCTCCTGCAGCGGGCCGACGGCCACCGGCAGCACCGGACGTGGCAGCCCCGCCTTGGTGCACTCGTGGTCGATCACGGCCAGATCGGTGAGCGACGGCGAGGAGAGGGCGTAGAACACCGGTCGGCTGCGGTCGAGCTTGAGCGTCAGCGAGGACTGGTTGATGGTTTCGGAGCGCACCCACAGGTAGAGAACGCGACGCAGGGCGCCGAAGATGAGGCGGCGCAGGGGGGAACGGGTCATGGGGTGGGGCCCTGGGTGAAAGTTTTCGTGTTTTACTGCCCGTTAGTCTGCCGTATCTGCGTAAGTTCAGCAAAATTCGGCCAAAAATGACCCTGTCATGAATTTTTTTTGTTCCCTGTCATATACTCGGCCTGCCGCTTGCAGGATATTCGTGCAAGCTGCGTCGGCGCGGACGGTGAACCCGCGCCAGCAAGGCGATCTTCAAAATAAAAATCCGGAGTAGTTCAGATGTCGTCTCGTGAGACTGGGAATGTGAAGTGGTTCAACGATGCCAAGGGTTATGGCTTCATTCAGCGCGAAGGTGGTGCGGACGTGTTCGTCCACTATCGGGCTATCCGCGGTGAGGGGCATCGCACCCTGGTCGAAGGGCAGCAGGTCGAGTACGCCCTCGTGCAAGGCCAGAAAGGCCTGCAGGCCGAGGACGTGGTAGGGCTCTGAGCCTCGCGGCTGTACGCTCAAGCTGCAAGTTGACCGTGGAACTTGCAGCCTGATGCGAACGCCTTCAGTTCGTGCGCCAGGTGATTTCCTGTTCACCGTCGGCGCTGATGCGGATCCAGCGATCGGCATCTTCTTCCCCGTCTTCCTCCGCCCAGCTGCCAGGCGCACAGCGCACTTCGACGTTGAGCGCGGCGAATGCCGCACGGGCGCAGGCGATGTCGTCGGCCCACGGGGTCTGGTCGCTTTCCAGGTACAGGCTGTTCCATTTCCCCACAGCTTTCGGTAACCAGGTGACCGGAATGTTACCGGCCATGCACTTGAAGGTCTGGCCTTTCTGCTTCCATTCGCTGCACGGGCCCAGGGCCAGGGCGAGCCAGTCGGCGATCTGCTTGTGATCGACGTCGTCGTCCTTGAGGTAGATCTCGATATCGGGTTGACGCATGGGGGGCTCCAGTGTGCTCAGTCTTGGCGCACGAAATAGTCATAACGCATGGAAACGGTGACCTCAAAGGGTTCGGGCTGGTCGATCACCCGTGCGCGCTTCTCGGCGCTGGCACGCCAGCCGTGCGGGGTCATGGCCAGCAGGTCGGCGCGGGCCTTGGCGTCGGCCAGGCTCAGGCGGAACTCGAGGATCTCGCCGTGGGCGTGGGCCATGCCCTCGGGGACCAGGGCCAGGTGCTTGTCGTCGGCGTACGGGCGCACTTCATCGTAGAGCACCTCGCGCAGTTCCATCAGGTGGCCGCTGGTCGGTCCGACCCGCATCAGGCCGCCGCCGGGGGCGAGCAGGCGCCTGGCCTCCTGCCAGTCGAGCGGGCTGAACACGCTGGCGATGAAGCCGCAACTGGCATCGGCCATGGGCACGCGGGCCATGCTGGCGACCATCCAGGTCACCTCGGGGGCGCGGCGGCAGGCGCGCTTGACCGCCTCGCGGGAGATATCCAGGGCGTAGCCGTCGGCGGCCGGCAGGGCCTGGGCGATCTGCGCGGTGTAGTAGCCTTCGCCGCAGCCGATGTCCAGCCAGGCCTGTGGCTGGCGCTCGGCAGCCAGTTGCGCCAGGCGGTGCGCTACCGGGGCGTAGTGGCCGGCGTCGAGGAAATCGCGGCGGGCTTCGACCATGGCCTGGTTGTCGCCCGGATCGCGGCTGTTCTTGTGCTGCACCGGCAGCAGGTTCAGGTAGCCCTGGCGGGCGCGGTCGAAACGGTGGCCGGCGGGGCAGGCCACGCCATTGTCGAGTTGCGCCAGCGGCGCCTGGCAGAGAGGGCAGGCGAGCATCAGGCGAGCAACCGTACCAGGGTCTGGTAGTAGATCTCGGTCAGCAGGTCGAGGTCGCTGGCCAGGATGCGTTCGTCCACCTGGTGGATGGTGGCGTTGACCGGGCCGAGCTCGACCACCTGGGTGCCCATGGTGGCGATGAAGCGGCCGTCGGAGGTACCGCCGCTGGTCGATGGGCGGGTTTCGCGACCGGTGACCGCCTTGATGCTCGACGACACCGCATCGAGCAGGTCGCCCGGCTCGGTGAGGAACGGCAGGCCCGACAGCGCCCAGTCGATGTTCCATTCCAGCTGATGCTTGTCGAGGATTGCCGCGACGCGCTGCTGCAAGCCTTCGACCGTCGATTCGGTGGAGAAGCGGAAGTTGAACAGCGCGGTCAGCTCGCCCGGGACCACGTTGGTGGCGCCGGTACCGGAGTTGAGGTTGGAGATCTGGAAGCTGGTCGGCGGGAAGAACGCGTTGCCTTCGTCCCAGTGCTCGGCGGCAAGTTCCGCCAGGGCCGGCGCGGCCAGGTGGATCGGGTTGCGCGCCAGGTGTGGGTAGGCCACGTGGCCTTGCTTGCCGCGCACGGTCAGCTTGGCGCCAAGTGAGCCGCGACGGCCGTTCTTGACCACGTCACCGAGCAGGGTGGTGCTGGACGGTTCGCCGACGATGCACCAGTCCAGGCGTTCGTTGCGTGCCTTGAGGCGCTCGACCACGGCCTTGGTGCCATGGTGGGCCGGGCCTTCCTCGTCGCTGGTGATCAGGAAGGCGACCTTGCCGCGGTGGTTCGGGTAATCGTGCACGAAGCGCTCGCTGGCTACCACCATGGATGCCAGGCTGCCCTTCATGTCGGCGGCGCCACGGCCGCAGAGCATGCCGTCGGCATCGATCAGCGCCTCGAACGGTTCATGCTGCCACTGTTGCACCGGGCCGGTGGGGACCACGTCGGTGTGGCCGGCGAAGCACAGCACCGGGCCGTCCTGGGTGCCATGGCTGGCCCAGAAGTTGTCGACGTCCTCGATGCGCATCGGCTCGAGCTGGAAGCCGACGGCGCCCAGGCGGTTCATCATCTGGGTCTGGCAATCGGCATCGACCGGGGTGACCGAGGGGCGACGGATCAGGTCGCAGGCCAGTTGCAGGGTAGGCGAGAGCTCGGCTGGGGCCGTCATTGAAGGACTCCGGGGCAAGGCAAGGCGGGGAAACTGAGGGGCGTTATCTTATATCAAACCATGGTGGAATGGGGCCGCGTTACGGCCCTTTCGCGGCACAAGGCCGCTCCTACAAAGACCGCGCTGCCTGTGTAGGAGCGGCCTTGTGCCGCGAAAGGGGCGCAACGCGCCCCCGGCGATCTCAAGCCTGTTGTGGCTCTGCAACCTTCTCGGCGGGCTTGGGCAACGACGACAGCAACGCCATCACCAGCGCCGCCAGGTACGGCAACGACTGCACCAGCAACATCGCCACCCAGAAGCGCATGTCCGAACTCGGCAGCCCCTGCACCAGGTAGATCCCCAGCGCCGCGCCCCACAGCAGCAACATGATGAACAGCTCTTCTCGGGCTTCGGAGATCGCCACCAGCACACCGTGGCTGTCGGCATTCTTCGGTGTGCGGAAAAACGGCATGCTGCTGGTGAAGAAACCGTACAGCACCGCCTTGGCAATGGTGTGCGACAGCGCCAGCCCCGCCAGCGCTGCAGCGAAGGCATCTTTCATGTTGACCCCCACCGCGCGGCGGTAGAGGAAGACGATCTTGCCGACCTTGAAGAAGAACAGCGCCAGCGGCGGAATGGCGAACATCATCAGCGGCGGGTCGACCCGGTGCGGCACGATGATCATCGCCGCCGACCACAGCAGCGCGCCGACGGTGAAGAAGATGTTCATGCCGTCGGCGATCCATGGCAGCCAGCCGGCCAGGAAGTGGTAGCGCTGGCCGCGGGTCAGCTCGCTGCCCTTGCCGCGCAGCAGGGCGCCGGCGTGGTGCTTGATGATCTGGATGGCGCCATAGGCCCAGCGGAAACGCTGTTTCTTGAAGTCGATGAAGGTGTCGGGCATCAGGCCCTTGCCGTAGCTGTTATGGGCATAGGCTGCCGACAGACCCTTCTCGAACACGCGCAGGCCAAGCTCGGCATCCTCGCAGATGCACCACTCGGCCCAGCCCAGCTCCTCGAGCACGCTGCGCCTGGTCATGGTCATGGTGCCGTGCTGGATGATCGCGTCACGGTCGTTGCGGGTGACCATGCCGATATGGAAGAAGCCCTTGTATTCGCTGTAGCACAGCTTCTTGAAAGCGCTCTCGTGCTGGTCGCGGTAGTCCTGGGGCGATTGCACCACGGCGATCTTCGGGTCGGCAAAGTGCGGCACCATGTGCTTGAGCCAGTTGCGATCGACACAGTAGTCCGAGTCGATCACCGCGATCACCTCGGCGTCCTTGGCCGTGTGCGGGATCAGGTAGTTCAGCGCGCCACCCTTGAAACCGGCCAGCGGCGCGACGTGGAAGAACCTGAAGCGCTCGCCGAGCTTTTCGCAGTGGGCCTTGAGCGGCTCCCACACGGCCGGGTCCTTGGTGTTGTTGTCGATCACCAGCACTTCGTAGTCCGGGTAGTCCAGCGCGGCGAGGGCGTCGAGGGTCTGCTTCACCATCTCCGGCGGTTCGTTGTAGCACGGCACGTGCACCGAGACCTTGGGCCGGTAGGCGCTGTCGCCCTGCACGGGCAGGAACTCCCGCCGTCGCTTGTGAATCCACACCGCCTCGGCCAGTTCATGGGCCTCGGTCAGCAGCACGATGAACACCCCGAGGGCGCCCAGCGCCAGCAGCACGCCCACGGTGAGGCTGAACCAGGTGCTGTACTGCTGGCTGTAGTCATAGGCGATCCACACCAGCACCGACCCGCACAGGAAGGTGATGAAGGTGAGGAAGGTGCGCCCGCGCTGGCGCAGGGCCGAGCCGTCGATCAACAGGATGGCCAGGGCGATCATCGCCAGCACCACCGAGGCCACGGCCAGGGCGCGCCATTGCGGGATCGCCACGATCGGGCCCTCGAAGTTGAATTTCTGCTGGCGCTCGGCGTTGTACACGCCCCAGTAGGCGCCCACCGAGCCTTCGTCGCTGGCCTTCCACGGCTGATCGTAGGCTTCGATGACGAAATAGTTGTAGCCGCGGCGGTTGAGGGTGTTGACCAGGGTGCGCAGGTAGATGGCCTGGTCGGCCTGGGTGGCGTCGGCGCCGCCGCGCATGCGGCCGTTGCTTGGCCAGCCGACCTCGGACAACAGCAGCGGCTTGCGCGGGAACTGCTTGCGCAGCTCGCGGGCACGGTCGAGGACGAACTGCACCGAGTCCTTCATGGGCACGAACTCCCAGTAGGGCAGGATGTGCGCGGCGACCAGGTCGACGTGTTTCGCCAGTTCCGGGTGCTCCTTCCAGATGTGCCACTGCTCACTGGTGGTCACCGGCACCTTGACCGCGGCGCGGACCCGGTCCAGGTATCCGATCAGTTGCTCGGCGGTGACTTCCTCGCGGAACAATGCTTCGTTGCCGACCACTACCCGCACCACGCTGCGCGAGGTGTTGGCCAGGCCGATGGCCTTTTCGATCTCCCGCTCATTGCGTTCCTGATCGTTGCTGATCCAGATCCCCAGGGTGACACGCAGGCCAAGCTCTTCGGCCAGGCGCGGCACCTCGGCCTGGGTACCCTCGACGGTGTAGATACGGATGTTGTCGGTCAGCTTGTTCAGTTGCTCGAGGTCCTGGCGGATCTCGTCCTCGCTGGGGTATTGGCCCTTCTGTGGGCTCTGGCCGAGACGGAACGGCGAGTAGGAGAAACCGGAAATCTGTTCCGGCCAGGCGGGGGCGGATACCGGGCGGTTGATCAAGGCCCAGAACCCGGTGAACAGCGCGGCGATGGCCAGGACCACCACCAGGTTGAGACCGAATTTACGTGATGACATAGGTGTTCGAGGTTCCGAAGAGGGGAGCGAGGCGTCGCCGCTGGGGCGTGGGTCCTACGGATTCCGGGGAAGGTAATCCGTTGGATTGTCGACAGAGGATGTAGTTCTCAGTCCGCCTGGCTGTCGTCCAGATATAGTTGCTTGATAGGACATTAAAGCAGGCATGGCAGGATTTTTTCCAACCCGTGGCCGCTCTGGCACGCCCAGGTGGCGTGATCGGGCCGTGCGCTATGCCCGCGAGCCCATGGCTTGGCCTATAATGCGCGCCGGTTTTTTCGGGGTATCAGCATGAGCACAGAAGATCCACGCTTCGCCGGCGTCGCCCGGCTCTACGGCGACGACGGCTTGCAGCGCCTGAGTCAGGCCCATGTGGCCATCGTCGGCATTGGCGGGGTTGGCTCGTGGGCGGCCGAGGCCCTGGCCCGCAGCGGCGTGGGCGAGATCAGCCTGTTCGACCTGGATGATGTCTGCGTGAGCAACACCAACCGTCAGGCCCATGCCCTCGAAGGCCAGGTCGGCCGAGCCAAGGTCGAGGTGATGGCCGAGCGCCTGCGGGCGATCAACCCAGCCTGCACGGTGCATGCGGTGGCCGATTTCGTCACCCGCGAGACCATGGCTGAGTACATCACCGAGCAGATGGACTGCGTGATCGACTGCATCGACAGCGTGATGGCCAAGGCGGCGCTGATCGCCTGGTGTCGCCGTCGCAAGATCGCCATCGTCACCACCGGTGGTGCCGGCGGGCAGATCGACCCGACCCAGATCCAGCTTGGCGACCTCAACAAGACCTTCAACGACCCGTTGGCTTCACGGGTGCGCTCGACCCTGCGCCGCGACTACAACTTCTCGCGCAACACCAGCCGCAACTATGGCGTGCCGTGCGTGTTCTCCAGCGAACAGCTGCGCTACCCCAAGGGGGATGGCAGCGTGTGCCTGCAGAAGAGCTTTGTCGGTGAAGGCGTGCGCCTGGACTGCGCCGGTGGATTCGGCGCGGTGATGATGGTGACCGCGACCTTCGGCATGGTCGCGGCGAGCAAGGCCGTGGAGAAACTGGTGGCCGGGGCGCGCCGGCCTTCTGAGCGGATCAAGCCTGAATAAATGGGGCCCTTCGCGGGTAAACCCGCTCCCACAGGTCTTGCACACTTCCTGTGGGAGCGGGTTTACCCGCGAAGAGGGCAGCACCGATTCAACGGTTAGACACCAGCTCCGCCATCTTCAGCAACACCGCATGCAGCCCATTGCTGCGTGACGGCGACAACTGCCGCTCCAGCCCCAACTGGGTAAACCAGGCGCTCAGGTCCAACCCCATCAGTTGATCGCTGGCCAAGCCTTGCACCCGCACCAGCAGAAGCGCCAGCAAGCCCCGCAGCATCCGCGCATCGCTGCCGGCCTTGAACCGCCATTGGCCGTCATCTTGCACCGCCACCAGCCATACCAGGCTTTCGCAACCGTGCACGCGGTTGTCCTCGGTCTTCTCCGCATCCGTCAAAGGCTCAAGGCGATCCCCCCACTGCATCAGCAACCGCGCCCGCTGCTCCCACCCGCGCGCCTGCTGGAAACTCTCCAGCGCCTGGCTGGCCTCGGCCGACAGGCTCATCGCAGCAGCTCCAGGCCCTGGTCGAGCGCCTCGAAGAAACGTTGCAGGTCGTCGCTGTCGGAATAGAGCCCCAACGACACGCGGATCGCGCCGTCCAGGCCCAGGTGCCTGAGCAGCGGCATGGCGCAATGATGCCCGGCGCGCACGGCGATGCCCTGTTCGGTCAGCAGGTGGGCAATATCGGCGTTGTGCACCCCATCGATGACGAAACTGGCCAGCGCCACCTGGGGCGCGCCGAGCAGACGAACCCCCTCGCGATCAGCCAGACCGCGTACCAGATGCTGGTGCAGGGTGGCCTCATGGGCAACCACCGCGTTGGCATCGAGGCTGGCCAGGTAATCCAGGGTGGCGCCCAGTCCGATGACGCCCGCGATCGGCGGCGTGCCGGCTTCGAAGCCCAGCGGTGCCGGGCGGAAGCTGGCCTCCTGGTAGTCCGCCAACTGCACCATCTCGCCGCCGTACTGCCAGTGGCGCAGCAGTGCCAGCGCCTGCTGGCGGCCGTACAGCACGCCCACGCCATCCGGGCCGTAGAGCTTGTGGCTGGAAAACACATAGAAGTCGCAGTCCAGTTGCTGCACGTCGTGGCGACCATGGACCACGCCTTGCGCGCCATCGACCACGCTCAGCGCGCCTTGGGCTCGGGCATGGGCCAGCAACGGTGCCAGCGGCTGCCAGGTTCCCAGCACATTGGACAACTGGCTGATCGCCAGCAAGCGGGTGCGCGGGCCGATCAGTTGCAGGGCCTGTTCCAGGTCGACATGCCCCAGGTCGTTCACCGGCAGGATCACCAGGCGCAGTTGACGTCGATGCGCCAGTTGTTGCCAGGGCAGCAGGTTGGCGTGGTGTTCCAGGGCGCTGACGGCGATTTCGTCACCGGCCTCGAAGCGGTGCTCCAGGCCATAGGCCAGAAGGTTCAGGGCCGAGGTGGCGCCGTGGGTGAAAACGATCTGCCGCGAGTCGGCGGCATTGAGCCAGGCGGCGACCTTGTCGCGGGTACCCTCGAAGGCCTGGGTGGCCAGGGCGCCGGGCAGGTGCTGGGCGCGGTGCACGTTGGCGGCGCCATGGCCATAGTAATGGCTCAGGGCATCCAGCAAGGCCTGGGGCTTCTGGGTGGTGGCGGCGCTGTCCAGGTAGGTCTGGTGCTGCCGTTGCAGGGCGGCGATGGCGGGGAAATCGGCGCGCCAGGGAGAGGGCTGGAACATGTTAGCGGGGCCTGGAATAAAAATCGGGTCTGCCCACAAGCAACGCCTGGGAGCAGACCCGATCTTATCACTTCAAACCCGGGCAGGTTCTCAGTTGTGCGCGTGCAGCGCCTCGTTCAGTTCGATGGCCGACTTGTGGGTCTTGCACTCCACCGCGCCATTGAGCGAGTTGCGACGGAACAGCAGGTCGGTCTGGCCGGCCAGGTCGCGGGCCTTGACCACCTTGACCAGCTGGTTGTTCTCGTCCAGCAGGTTCACCTTGGTGCCAGCGGTGATGTACAGGCCGGCCTCGACGGTGTTGCGGTCGCCCAGCGGGATGCCGATGCCAGCGTTGGCGCCGATCAGGCAGCCTTCGCCGACCTTGATGACGATGTTGCCGCCACCGGACAGGGTGCCCATGGTCGAGCAGCCGCCGCCCAGGTCCGAGCCCTTGCCGACGAACACGCCGGCGGAGACACGGCCTTCGATCATGCCCGGGCCTTCGGTACCGGCGTTAAAGTTGACGAAGCCTTCGTGCATGATGGTGGTGCCTTCGCCGATGTAGGCGCCCAGGCGCACACGGGCGGTGTCGGCGATGCGCACGCCGGCCGGCACGACGTAGTCGGTCATCTTCGGGAACTTGTCCACCGAGAACACTTCCAGCAGTTCGCCTTTCAGGCGCGCTTCCAGTTGCAGCTCGGCCAGCTCGGCCAGGTCGACCGCGCCCTGGTTGGTCCAGGCGACGTTCGGCAGCAGCGGGAAGATGCCGGCCAGCGATACGCCGTGCGGCTTGACCAGGCGGTGCGACAGCAGGTGCAGCTTGAGGTAGGCCTCGGGGGTGGAGGTCAGCGCGCCGTCTTCGGCCAGCAGGGTGGCGACCAGCGGCTTGTGGCTCTCGGCCAGGCGGGTCAGCAGCGCGGCCTGGGCGGCATCGACGCCCTTGAGCGCGTCGGCCAGCTGGGCGGCCTGGGCGGTGGTGAAGGCGATGGCCTGGTTGCCCCCTTCATAGCCCAGTACCGGTGCAACGGCCGCGACCAGTTCGGCGGACGGCTTGAGCACAGGCTGTGCGTAGAAGACTTCCAGCCAGGCGCCCTGGCGGTTCTGGGTGCCGACACCGAAGGCCAGGCTGAACAGCGATTGAGACATGCGATTACCTCGTACGAAATTGGGATGGAGCGTAATGCGGGATCAGGTCAGCGCCGCGGCGTACAGGTCGGGCTTGAAGCCGACCAGCGTGCGCTCGCCGAGGTCGAGCACCGGGCGCTTGATCATCGACGGTTGGGCGAGCATCAATTCGACGGCCTTGGCCTGGTCGAGATCGGCCTTGCTGGCGTCATCGAGCTTGCGGAAGGTGGTCCCGGCGCGGTTCAGCACGACTTCCCAGCCGTGCTCGTCGCACCAGCGGTTCAGGCTGTCGCGGTCGATGCCCTGGGTCTTGTAGTCGTGGAAGTCGAAGCCGATGGCCTTGTCTTCAAGCCAGGTGCGGGCCTTTTTCATGGTGTCGCAGGCTTTGATGCCGTAGAGAGTGTAAGCCATTGAATGCCTGGGGCAGCCTGGTCGGGCCGGGCGTCCCCGATGCTCCTTGAAGATTGGGTGGGCCGATTATGCGGCATCGATGGGGCTGGCGCCACGGCTGCGGGCTGGAAGGCCACGCCGATGTGTTTCACCGCTTCTCGCGTAGCATTGTGTTACATATTCACGGCCAGGCTGCGACTATCGTGCAGCGGTCCACGATAGCGCGTCCCCGCTAACATATTGTTTCAATGGCGATGTTTCGCCTCGCTGTGGTTTCTCCGATCAAACAGGAAGCTTGCCGATGCAGTCAGCCTATACCGTCCTTATCCTGCTGATGCTGGTGAGCGTGTCAAAACTGGTCGGGCGGGTGCTGCCGCTGCCCTTGCCGCTGGTGCAGATCGGCGCCGGCGCCTTGCTGGCCTGGCCGACCCTGGGGCTGCACGTGGCGCTGGACCCTGAGCTGTTCCTGTTCCTGTTCCTGCCGCCGCTGCTGTTCGCCGACGGCTGGCGCATGCCCAAGCGCGAACTGTGGCGCATCCGCGGACCGGTGGTGGCGCTGGCGGTGGGGCTGGTGCTGTTCACCGTGGTCGGGGCCGGCTACTTCATCCACTGGTTGCTGCCGAGCATTCCGCTGGCGGTGGCCTTCGCCCTCGCGGCGGTGCTGTCGCCCACCGACGCCGTGGCCGTGTCGGCCATCGCCCAGGACCGTCTGCCGACACCGCTGATGCACATGCTTCAGGGCGAGGCGCTGATGAACGACGCCTCGGGCCTGGTGACCTTCAAGTTCGCCCTGGTGGCGGCGATAACCGGGGTATTCTCGTTGACCGAGGCCAGCCTGACTTTCGTCCTGGTCGCCCTTGGTGGCCTGGCGGTGGGGGTGGCGTTGAGCTGGCTGGTCGGGCGCCTGCGCATGTGGATGATCACCCGTGGCTGGGACGACCCGGCCACCCACGTGGTGTTCATGCTGCTGCTGCCCTTTGCCGCCTACGTGCTCGCTGAGCGCCTCGGCGTGTCCGGCATTCTCTCGGCGGTGGCCGCCGGGATGATGCAGAGCTGGCTGGACCTGCTGCCCCGGCAGACCAGCACCCGCCTGCTCAACCGCAGTGTCTGGTCGCTGCTGGAGTTCGCCTTCAACGGGCTGATCTTCCTGCTGCTGGGCCTGCAACTGCCGGACATCATCAAGGCGGTGGTGAGCGACGAGGCTGCCGTGTGGTCGACCCTGGCCTGGCGCTGCCTGGATGTGGTGGCAATCTTCGCCACGCTGGTGCTGTTGCGGTTCATCTGGGTGCAGAGCATCTGGCGAGCTATCGGCGTGGTTAGACGCTGGCGTGGCAAGCCCGCGCTGGTGCTGATGCCGACTGCGCGCTCGTGCTGGTTGCTGACCCTGGGCGGCGTACGCGGCGCGGTGACCCTGGCGGGCGTGATGTCGGTGCCGCTGCTGATCGGCGCGAGCAAGGCGTTCCCCGAGCGCGACCTGCTCATCTTCATCGCCGCCGGGGTGATACTGCTGTCGCTGGTCAGCGCCTGCATTGCCTTGCCGATCCTGCTGCGCGGCGTGACCAAGAGCCCGGACGAGCGCTTGCACCAGGAAGTGCAGGAGGCCTGGCGACGCACGGCAGAGGCGGCGATCCATGCGCTCGAGGCCGAGGAGGTGATCGATGCCAACGCGCCGCAGGATGCCGCCCAGGCGACTCTGGCCACCGAGCTCAAGGCGCGGCTGATGGCCGAGTACCGCGATGAGCTGGACAGCTACAACGACAGCGCCGAGGCCAGGGCGCTGGCCGAGCAGATGGATCAGCTGGAGCGTCGTTTGCGCCTGCGCGCCCTGCGTGCGCAACGGCTGGAACTGTACGAGCTGCATCGCCAACACTTGGTGGGGGACGAAGTGGTGCGCCAGGTGCTGGGCGAGCTGGACCTGAGCGAGGCCAATCTCGGGCAGGTCCGCTAGTTACTTGCACGAAGCCGGATAGACCAGGCGCATGAAGCGCTTGTCCTTCTTGCTTATTTTCAGGTTATGGCTGCGCTTGAAGCCATGGTGCGTGAGCTTCTGCCTGATGCGGTAATGCATGATCGACTGGCTGTCATAGGGCAGGATGAGCAGGTCGCCGTTGTCGGGCAGTGGCAGGAACTGAGTGGCGAGGTCCTCTTCGATCAGCTCGTCGAGGTCATCCGGGTTGTTGGCCTCGTCGACCAGGAGCACGGCCAGCAACTGGCGCAACGCGTCCAGGTCCCAGGGGATGTTGGCTTGTGGGTGCTGGTGCTCGTGCTCCATGCCCAATGCGTGCCCGAACTCATGCAATACGTACGACTCGAACAACGGGTCCGACAGCTTGACCCCCAATGCCATGGTGGCGCCGTCCACTTCCAGGGCCTGGTTGCCCAGGAAACTGAAATTCACGCCTTCCTGCACATCGGTCTGGATGCGGATCTCGGCTTCGTTGACGTTGTTGTCGAGGAGTTCGAATGTCAGGTTGGCGTATTTCAGCCATTGGCACGCGGTGTCGAAGATCGCTTTCTTGAGCCACGGGCAGGGCGTACCGATGAACGAGATCCTCAGCGTCTGGCCTGGGCGCCAGAACACGGAATGATCGGCCACCGAGCGCTTCTTGCGCGGCTTCATCGCTTGGGGCAGTTGCAGCTTCTGGCGTAGGCGGTAGGTCGCGTTTGCCACGAGAACATCGGACATCGTTGTGCACCTTCAGGGGTTGGGAGGTGCCAACTATCGGTCGCCAGCGTTCTGCACCGACGGTACTTAATGCTTGCCTTGATTGAGATTGCGCCCCCCCTGTGAGGAGGGGCGCCTGCCATCAGCGGCCCAGGAACGCGCGAATCCGCTCGGCCGCCTCGATGCACTCGGCCAGCGGCGCGACCAGCGCCATGCGCACGCGCCCAGCGCCCGGATTGACCCCGTCCACTTCGCGGGAGAGGTACGAACCCGGCACCACGGTCACATGCTCGGCCTCGAACAGGTCGCGGGTGAAGTCGGCGTCGCTGCCTGGCACCTTGGCCCACAGGTAGAAGCTGCCGTCCGGGCGTTGCACATCGAGCACTGGCTGCAGGATGTCGAGCACGGCATCGTACTTGGCGCGGTACTGGTCGCGGTTGTCGCGCACATGGGCCTCGTCCTGCCAGGCGGCGATGCTGGCCAGCTGGGTCTGCACCGGCATGGCGCAACCATGGTAGGTGCGGTACAGCAGGAACGGCTTGATGATCGCGGCGTCGCCCGCGACGAAGCCCGAACGCAGCCCCGGCAGGTTGGAGCGCTTGGACAGGCTGTGGAACACCACGCAGCGCTTGAAGTCATGGCGGCCCAGCTGCGCGCAGGCGCTGAGCAGGCCCGGTGGTGGCGCGTCCTCGTCGAAGTACAGCTCGCTGTAGCACTCATCGGCGGCGATCACGAAGTCGTGCTCGTCGGCCAGGGCGATCAGCTTTTTCAGGGTGTCCATCGGCACCAGGGCGCCGGTGGGGTTGCCCGGGGAGCACAGGAACAGGATCTGGCAACGTTTCCAGACTTCGGCCGGCACGGCGTCGAAGTCGGGGTTGAAGCCATTGTCTTCCAGGCAGGGCAGGTAGTGCGGGGTGGCGCCCGCCAGCAGGGCCGCGCCTTCGTAGATCTGGTAGAACGGGTTGGGGCTGACCACCAGGCCATCTGCCGAGCGATCGACCACGGCCTGGGTGAAGGCGAACAGCGCCTCGCGGGTGCCGTTGACCGGCAGGATATGGCGGTCGGCGTCCAGCCAGCCGGCCGGCACGCTGAAGCGCCGTTCGCACCACTGGCCGATGGCCTGGCGCAGGGCCGGCAGGCCCAGGGTGCTGGGGTAGACCGCCAGCTTGTCGAGGTTGTCAGCCATGGCCTTGGCGACGAAGGCCGGCGATTCGTGCTTCGGCTCGCCGATCGACAAGGCGATCGGGCGTTTGTCCGCCGCCGGCTTCACGCTCCCCAGCAGGGCACGCAGTTTCTCGAACGGGTAGGGCTGGAGCTGGGTCAGTGCTGGGTTCATTGGCGCAAGGTCTCGTTATCGTCAAAAGGTCATGCGGGTGGGGCTGGCATCGCTGGCCTGGCCGGCCTGCAACTGCTGGACGATGGCCTCCTGCAGGCGGCTGCACAGCTGCGGGTCGGACAGCGGCTGGTTGTCGGCGTCGGTGATGAAGAACACGTCCTCCACGCGCTCGCCGAGAGTGGCGATCTTGGCGTTCTGCAGCGAGATGTCGAACTCCAGGAAGATCCGCCCGATCCGCGCCAGCAGGCCGGGCCGGTCCGGGGCGGTGATCTCGAGGATGGTCACCGGGCGCTGGGCATCGTTGAGAATGGTCACCTGCGGTGGGAAATCGAAGTGCTTGAGCTGGCGCGGGACCCGGCGCTGGATGATCGCCGGGTAGTCCTCGGGGGTGCGTAGCGCTTCGGTCAGGCCATCGCGGATCTGCCTGACCCGCTGTGGGTTGTCGCCGATCGAGCCGCCGTCGTTGTCGAGCACGATATAGGTGTCGAGGGTGAACTGGCTGCTCGAGGTGATGATCCGGGCGTCGTGGATGTTCAGGTTGAGCTGGGCCATGGCGGCCACGGTCACGGCGAAGAAATCGTGCTGGTCGGGGGCGTAGATGAAGATCTGCGTGCCGCCCTCGAACTCGCGCTGGGTGGTTTCCTTGATCAGCACCAGCGGCCCGCCGTCGGCCGGCTGCTGGAGGATCGCGTCGCTGTGCCAGGCCACGTCGGCAGCGTTGTGCTTGAGGAAGTAGTCGTCACCCAGTTGCGACCAGAGTTGCTCGACGTCGTCCGGGTCGGTGCCTTCGCGCACCAGGATGTCGAGTGCGGCGCTCTGGGTCTGGCGGATCTGCTCCTCGCGGTCCAGCGGGTTTTCCAGGCCCCGGCGCAGGGCGCGCTTGGTCTCGGTGTAGAGCTGGCGCAAGAGGCTCGCCCGCCAGGAGTTCCACAGGCTGGGGTTGGTGGCGTTGATGTCGGCCACGGTCAGCACGTAGAGGTAGTCCAGGCGCGTCTCGTCGCCCACGTGCAGGGCGAAGTCGTTGATCACCTGCGGGTCGGAGAGGTCCTTGCGCTGGGCAGTGGTAGACATCACCAGGTGGTTCTGCACCAGCCAGACGATCAGCCGGCTGTCCCAGGCCGGCAGCTGGTGACGCGCGCAAAAGGCTTGTGCGTCCACTGCGCCCAGCTCGGAATGGTCGCCCTGGCGACCCTTGCCGATGTCGTGGTAGAGGCCGGCCAGGTAGATCAGCTCGGGCTTGGGCAGGCGACCCATGAGCTTGCTGGCCAGCGGGAATTTCTCGGAAACCGGGGTGTACTGCAGCTTGCGCAGGTGTTTGATCAGGTTGAGGGTGTGCGCATCGACTGTATAGATGTGGAACAGGTCGTGCTGCATCTGCCCGACGATCAGGCCGAACTCCGGCAGGTAGCGGCCGAGGATGCCATAGCGGTTCATCCGTCGCAGGTTGCGGTGGATGCCGATCTCGCATTTGAACAGCTCGATGAACAGGCTGGTGTTGCGGATATCGTTGCGGAACTTGTCGTCGATCAGGTGGCGGTGCTCGCGCAGCAGGCGCACAGTGTCGGCGCGCACCCCCTTGATCTCGGGGTGCTGGGCCATCAGCACGAAGATTTCCAGCATGGCGAACGGGGTGCGCCGGAAAACATTCGGGTTGACCGCTTCTATATAGCCGTCGTGCAGGCGGAAGCGTGCGTTCAGTGGCTGGGTGGCGCCACTGTCATCATCGGCGAGGATCACTTCCTCGAAGTGCTGGATGATCAGGTCGCACAGCTGGCTGATGCTCATCACCACCCGGTAGTACTGCTGCATGAACTGTTCGATGGCGCGTTTGGGATTGTCGTCGGTGTAGCCCAGCAGCGCGGCGATGCTGCGCTGGTGGTCGAACAGCAGACGGTCCTCGGCACGCCCGGCGAGCATGTGCAGGGCATAGCGCACGCGCCAGAGGAAGGCCTGGGACGAGGCCAGCAGTTCGTTCTCGCTTTCCAGCAGGAAGTCCTCGCCGGCCAGGGCGTGCAGGTTCAGGGTGCCGTACTGGCGCCGGGCCACCCAGAGCACCGTCTGGATGTCGCGCAGGCCGCCCGGCCCGCCCTTGACGTTGGGCTCGAGGTTGTACTCGGTGTCGTTGTACTTGTGGTGGCGGGCCTTGAGTTCGGCACGCTTGGCCAGGAAGAACTCCTTGCTCGGCCACATGTGCGCGGTGCTGGTGGCGTCGAGCATGCGCCGACGCAGCGACTCGGGGCCGGCAATGGTGCGGCTTTCCATCAGGTTGGTGATGACCGTGAGGTCGGCCCGGGCCTGTTCGGCGCATTCGTCGATGGTGCGCACGCTCTGGCCGACTTCCAGGCCAATGTCCCACAGCAGCGTGAGGAAGCGTTCGATGGCGTCGCGGTACTGCTCGTGCTCGGCGGCGTCGAGCAGGATCAACAGGTCGATGTCCGAGAACGGGTGCAGCTCGCCACGGCCGTAGCCGCCCACCGCCACCAGGGCGATGCCGTCCGGCGCGCCCCAGCTGAACTGGTGCCAGGCCTGTTGCAGGATGTTGTCGACGAACCAGGCGCGGTCCTCGATCAGCCGGCGGATCTCGCGGCCTTCACGGAAACGCTTGTCGAGCACCTCGCCGGCCATGCGGATGGCCTTCTTGAAAGCGGCGATGGGGCTTGCCTTGAGGGCCAGTTCCGCCTGGAACTGGCCGCGGTCGAACAGCTCGGGATCCACCTGGGGCATCGAGTCGCGTTCCTGTTAGTCAGTATCAGGCCGAGGTGCGCGGGATGGTGTCGTCCTTGCGCAGGGTGAAGATCTCGTAGCCGCTGGCGGTCACCACCAGGGTGTGTTCCCACTGGGCCGAGAGCTTGCGGTCCTTGGTGATGGCGGTCCAGCCGTCACCCAGCACCTTGGTGTCGGCCTTGCCCTGGTTGATCATCGGCTCGATGGTGAAGGTCATGCCTTCCTTGAGTTCCATGCCGGTGCCGGCGCGGCCGTAGTGGAGGATCTGCGGCTCTTCGTGGAACACCTTGCCGATGCCGTGGCCGCAGAACTCGCGGACCACCGAGAAACCGTTCTTCTCGGCGTGTTTCTGGATCACTTCGCCGATGTCACCCAGGCGGCAGCCGGGCTTGACCAGCTCGATGGCCTTGTACAGGCACTCCTGGGTGACCTTGGACAGGCGCTCGGCCCATGGCGCGACGGTGCCGACATGGAACATGCGGCTGGTGTCGCCGTGGTAGCCGTCCTTGATCACGGTCACGTCGATGTTGATAGTGTCGCCGTCCTTGAGCGCCTTGTCATTGGGAATGCCGTGGCAGACCACATGGTTGATCGAGGTGCAGATCGACTTGGGGAAGCCCTTGTAGTTGAGAGGGGCGGGGATCGCCTGCTGGACGTTGACGATGTAGTCGTGGCACAGGCGGTCGAGCTCCTCGGTGGTGACGCCGGGCTTGACGTGCTCCTCGATCATTTCCAGCACTTCGGCGGCCAGGCGGCCAGCGATGCGCATCTTCTCGATGTCTTCTGCAGTCTTGATGGTGACGGTCATGAACAGGCTCTCTACGGCGCCCTGTACGGCGCGAACGAACGGGAAAGGCCGGATTCTACCAGAGCGCGGCGGCGATCTGTCGGGAGAGTCCCGTGGATCCGGTGGTCTATTGAAGGCATTCTGGCCGCAAAGCGCGGGTGCTGCAAAAGCCGCTGACGGACGAAGCATGATCCGGGTTCCGTTCGCGCTCGGCCTGTGGTATAAAATGCGCCGCTTTCGGGGGATGACCTCCGTCAGCTCAAACCCACACACGTGTCGACACGATGGCCTGGGTGCCCGGTTTCCCTGGAAACACGGGTTGGTCATTGGGATACGTGGAGGCCCAACCCGACTTATCAAGGAACTATCATGTCCCAAGTCAACATGCGCGATATGCTGAAGGCCGGTGTGCACTTCGGCCACCAGACCCGTTACTGGAACCCGAAAATGGGCAAGTACATTTTCGGCGCGCGTAACAAGATCCACATCATCAACCTGGAAAAAACCCTGCCAATGTTCAACGAAGCTCTGGCTTTCGTAGAGCGTCTGGCCCAGGGCAAGAACAAGATCATGTTCGTCGGCACCAAGCGTTCCGCCGGCAAGATCGTTGCCGAGCAAGCTGCTCGCGCCGGTTCGCCATACGTTGATCACCGCTGGTTGGGCGGCATGCTGACCAACTACAAGACCATCCGTGCTTCGATCAAGCGTCTGCGCGACCTGGAAACCCAGGCCGAAGATGGCACCTTCGCCAAGCTGACCAAGAAAGAAGCCCTGATGCGTTCGCGCGATCTGGAAAAGCTGGACCGCAGCCTGGGTGGTATCAAGGACATGGGCGGCCTGCCTGATGCCCTGTTCGTGATCGACGTTGACCACGAGCGCATTGCTATCACCGAAGCCAACAAGCTGGGCATCCCGGTAATCGGCGTTGTCGATACCAACAGCAGCCCGGAAGGTGTTGATTACATCATCCCAGGCAACGACGACGCCATCCGCGCCATCGAGCTGTACATGACTTCGATGGCCGACGCCATCATCCGCGGCCGCAACAACGTTGCCGGCGGCACTGAAGTCTACGCTGAAGAAGCGGCTGCACCTGCTGCTGAGTAATTGACGCCTGGCGTCTACTCGGCACGCAAAAAGGGGGCTTGGCCCCCTTTTTGCCACCTTGAAATCCTGCTGTCAGCAACGGCCCCGCATCATGGGCGAGCTGATATAAAGGCAGCGATTTGCAGAATTTAACGCCCGTGACGAGCGGGTGGAATGGTTGAAAAACTTTCCAAGAGGATTTTGAAATGGCAGCAATTACTGCGGCGCTGGTCAAAGAACTGCGCGAGCGTACTGGCGAAGGCATGATGGATTGCAAAAAGGCCCTGGAAAAGGCCGGCGGCGACATCGAGAAAGCCATTGACGACATGCGTGCCTCGGGCGCCATCAAGGCCGCCAAGAAGGCTGGCAACGTCGCTGCTGAAGGCGCTATCGCCGTCAAGACCGACGGTAAATCCGCCGTTCTGCTGGAAGTGAACTCGCAGACCGACTTCCTGGCTCTGCAGGACGACTTCAAGAACTTCGTTGCTGAAAGCATCGAAGAAGCCTTCGCCCAGAAGCTGACCGACGCAGCTCCGCTGATCGCCTCGCGTGAAGCCGCTCGTGAAGCCCTGGTTGCCAAGTGCGGCGAGAACGTCAACATCCGTCGCCTGGTGCGCGTTGAAGGCGACGTTGTCGGTGCCTACCTGCACGGCAACAAGATCGGTGCCGTTGTTGTCCTGAAAGGCGGCGACGTCGACCTGGCCAAGAACATTGCCATGCACGTTGCAGCCTCGAACCCAGAGTTCCTGGATGCGTCGGAAATCTCCGCCGAGGCCATCGAGCGCGAGAAGAACGTCTTCCTGCAGCTGAACGCCGACAAGATCGCCGGCAAGCCGGAAAACATCGTTGAAAACATGATCAACGGTCGTATCTCCAAGTTCAAGGCCGAAGCCTCGCTGAAAGAGCAAGCCTTCGTCATGGATCCGGAAGTCAAAGTCGGCGCGCTGGCCAAGAAAGCCGGTGCTGAAATCGTTTCCTTCACCTACTTCAAGGTCGGCGAAGGCATCGAGAAGCCGGTTGACGACTTCGCTGCCGAAGTTGCCGCCCAGGTAGCTGCCGCCAAGCAGTAAGACGGATTCGTCTGTCGCCCCGAAGAGGCTGCCCGCTTACGCGCGCAGCCTCTTTGTCAAAGCGGGAGCGGTTCACGAGACCGTTGTTCGCTGACGCATGAATTGCGTCACGCTAGAGTTACGCGCAGGCTGAAACAGCCCGCCAGATTTTTACAAACGCCGCAGGAGAGATTCGCAATGGCTCAGCAGGGCAGTGGTCATCAGGCTCGCTATAAACGCATTCTACTCAAACTTAGCGGCGAGGCCCTGATGGGCTCGGAAGAGTTCGGGATCGACCCTAAGGTCCTGGATCGCATGGCGCTGGAAGTCGGCCAGCTGGTCGGCATCGGCGTTCAGGTCGGCCTGGTGATCGGTGGTGGCAACCTGTTCCGTGGCGCGGCGCTCAGTGCAGCCGGCATGGACCGCGTTACCGGCGACCACATGGGCATGCTGGCCACCGTGATGAACGGCCTGGCCATGCGCGACGCGCTGGAGCGGGCGAACATCACCGCCATCGTCATGTCGGCCATCTCCATGGTAGGCGTGACCGATCACTACGATCGCCGCAAGGCCATGCGCCACCTGAACTCCAAGGAAGTCGTGATCTTCGCTGCCGGTACCGGCAACCCGTTCTTCACCACCGACTCCGCCGCTTGCCTGCGCGCCATCGAAATCGATGCCGACGTGGTATTGAAGGCAACCAAGGTCGATGGTGTATACACTGCAGATCCATTCAAGGACCCGCATGCCGAGAAGTTCGATCATCTGTCCTACGATGAAGTGCTGGATCGCAAGCTGGGCGTAATGGACCTGACGGCAATCTGCCTTTGCCGCGATCACAAGATGCCGCTGCGCGTCTTCAACATGAACAAGCCCGGCGCCCTGCTGAACATCGTGCATGGCGGCGCGGAAGGAACTCTGATCGAGGAAGTTCAAAAATGATCAACGAAATCAAGAAAGACGCCCAGGCGCGCATGCAAAAGTCGCTGGAGTCGCTGATCCACGCATTTGGCCAGATCCGCACCGGCAAGGCGCATCCGAGCGTCCTGGGCAGCGTGATGGTGCCTTACTATGGCTCCGACACCCCGCTGACCAGTGTCGCCAACGTGACCGTCAAGGACAACCAGACCCTGCAAGTCGTGCCTTTCGAGCGCAACATGCTGGGCGCCATCGACAAGGCCATCGGCAGCGCCGGCTTGAATCTCAATCCGACCAACCTGGGCGAGTTGCTGCTGGTCAATATGCCCCCGCTGACCGAAGAAACCCGCAAGGGCTTCACCAAGCAGGCTCGCGCCGCGGCCGAAGATGCGCGCGTTGCCGTGCGCAACATCCGTCGTGACGCCATGGGTGACCTGAAGAAGCTGTCCAAGGACAAGGAAATCAGTGAAGACGAAGAGCGTCGTGCCAGTGCCGACATCGACAAGCTGATCAAGGATATCGAGGCACAGATCGCCAAGGCCACTGAAGCCAAAGAAAAGGACCTGATGGCCATCTAAGGGTCAGGACGCCTTCATGGAAAAGACCAAGCAGACTGTGCCCTCCGTGGTGCCGCGTCACGTGGCGATCATCATGGATGGGAATAATCGCTGGGCGAAGAAACGCTTCATGCCCGGCGTTGCCGGGCATAAAGCGGGTGTCGATGCGGTGCGCGCCGTGATCGAAGTGTGCGCCGAGGCGAAGGTCGAGGTGCTCACGCTTTTTGCGTTCTCCAGTGAGAACTGGCAGCGACCGGCGGACGAAGTCAGTGCCCTGATGGAGCTGTTCTTCAAGGCGCTGCGCCGCGAGGCCTCGCGCCTGAACGACAACAACATCAGCCTGCGCATCATTGGCGACCGCTCGCGCTTCCATCCTGAGCTTCAGGCGGCGATGCGCGAGGCCGAGGCCGCGACCGCAGGCAGCAACCGTTTCATCCTGCAGATCGCCGCCAACTACGGCGGCCAGTGGGATATCGCCCAGGCTGCCCAGCGCCTGGCGCGTGAGGTTCAGGCCGGTCATCTGCGGCCGGACGACATCACACCGGAGTTGTTGCAGACCTGCCTTGCCACCGGCGACCTGCCGTTGCCCGATCTGTGCATCCGCACCGGCGGCGAGCACCGTATCAGCAACTTCCTGCTGTGGCAGCTGGCCTACGCCGAGCTGTACTTCTCCGACCTCTATTGGCCGGACTTCAAACACGAGGCCATGCGCAACGCGCTGGCCGATTTCGCTTCGCGCCAGCGCCGCTTCGGTAAGACCAGCGAGCAGGTCGAAGCCGGAGCCCGTGCTTAATGCTTAAACAACGCATCATTACCGCGCTGATCCTGCTGCCGATCGCGTTGGGTGGTTTCTTCCTGCTCAACGGTGGAGATTTCGCCCTGTTCATCGGCTTCGTGGTGACGCTCGGTGCCTGGGAGTGGGCGCGCCTCGCCGGCCTGGTCGCGCAGCCGCTGCGCATCGCCTACGCCGCGGTGGTGGCGGGCGGCCTGATGTTGCTCTACCTGATGCCCGACCTTGCGCCCTGGGTGCTGGGCGCCTCGGTGATCTGGTGGGCCCTGGCCACCTGGCTGGTGCTGACCTACCCGCGCAGCGGCGAGCTGTGGAGCAGCGCCGCCTGTCGCCTGCTGATTGGCCTGCTGGTACTGCTGCCTGCCTGGCAGGGCCTGGTACTGCTCAAGCACTGGCCGTTGGGCAACTGGCTGATCCTGTCGGTGATGGTGCTGGTCTGGGCTGCCGATATCGGCGCGTACTTCTCCGGTCGGGCCTTCGGCAAGCGCAAGCTGGCGCCGCAGGTCAGTCCGGGCAAGAGCTGGGAGGGCGTCTATGGCGGCCTCGCGGTCAGCCTGTTGATCACCCTGGCCGTGGGTTTCTCCCGCGACTGGAGTATCGGCCAGGTGCTGCTGGGCCTGCTGGGGGCTGTCGTTGTAGTGATGTCCTCGGTGGTCGGCGACCTGACCGAAAGCATGTTCAAGCGCCGTGAAGGCATCAAGGACAGCAGCAACCTGCTGCCGGGTCATGGCGGCGTGCTCGATCGCATCGACAGCCTGACCGCGGCGATTCCGATGTTTGCCGTGCTGCTGTGGGCGGCTGAGTGGGGTGTGATGTGAGTGCCGTGCAACGCATAACCGTGCTGGGGGCCACCGGCTCCATCGGCCTGAGCACGCTGGATGTCATTGCCCGCCACCCTGACCGTTACCAGGTGTTCGCCCTCAGCGGCTATTCGCGCATCGACGAACTCCTGGCCCTGTGCGAGCGTCATCGTCCGGCGTTCGCCGTGGTGCCGAGCGCCGAGGCGGCCATGCGCCTGCGTCAGGGGCTGGCCGCGGCGGGCTGCGCCACCGAGGTGCTCGAGGGTGAGGCCGGGTTGTGTCAGGTGGCCGCTGCGTCCGAGGTGGATACCGTGATGGCGGCTATCGTCGGCGCCGCCGGCCTGCGCCCGACCCTGGCCGCGGTCGAGGCGGGCAAGAAGGTGCTGCTGGCCAACAAGGAGGCCCTGGTGATGTCCGGGGCCCTGTTCATGGATGCGGTGCACCGCAGTGGTTCGGTGTTGTTGCCGATCGACAGCGAGCACAACGCGATCTTCCAGTGCATGCCCGGCGATTACGCCCGTGGCCTGGGCGCTGTCGGCGTGCGCCGGATCCTGCTGACCGCCTCCGGCGGGCCGTTCCGCGAAACCCCTGCTGAAGCATTGCTGGATGTAACTCCGGAGCAGGCCTGCGCGCACCCGAACTGGTCCATGGGTCGCAAGATCTCGGTCGATTCGGCCAGCATGCTGAACAAAGGCCTGGAACTGATCGAGGCCTGCTGGCTGTTCGATGCCAAGCCGTCCCAGATTGAAGTGGTGGTGCACCCGCAGAGCGTCATTCACTCGCTGGTGGATTACGTCGATGGCTCGGTGCTTGCCCAGTTGGGCAACCCGGACATGCGCACGCCGATCTCCAACGCCCTGGCCTGGCCGGAGCGTATCGATTCGGGCGTCGCGCCGCTGGACCTGTTCGCCATCGCCCGTCTGGATTTCCAGGCGCCCGACGAACAGCGCTTCCCATGCCTGCGCCTGGCGCGTCAGGCTGCCGAGGCGGGCAACAGCGCGCCGGCGGTGCTCAACGCCGCCAACGAAGTGGCTGTCGAGGCGTTTCTCCAGCGGCGTATCCGCTTCCCGGAGATCGCGGGTATGATCGAACAGGTGCTCGACCAGGAGCCCGTGGTGGCATTGCCCACCCTCGAGGCGGTGTTCGCCGCCGACCAGCGTGCCCGGGAGCTGTCCCGGGAATGGCTGCGACGCCACGGCCGCTGAAGCCTGCGGCCGACTCCGCCGAATGTCACCCGGAGATTGGACATGACTGCGCTCTACATGATTGTCGGCACCCTGATTGCCCTGGGTGTGCTGGTTACCTTCCACGAGTTCGGCCACTTCTGGGTGGCGCGGCGTTGCGGGGTCAAGGTCCTGCGTTTCTCGGTGGGCTTCGGCACGCCACTGGTGCGTTGGCATGATCGCCACGGCACCGAGTTCGTCGTCGCCGCGATCCCCCTGGGCGGCTACGTCAAGATGCTCGACGAGCGCGAGGGCGAGGTCCCGCCAGCGCTGGCCGAGCAGTCGTTCAACCGCAAGTCGGTCCGCCAGCGCATCGCCATCGTGGCCGCCGGCCCCATCGCCAACTTCCTGCTTGCCATCCTGTTCTTCTGGGTGGTGGCCATGCTGGGCTCGCAACAGGTGCGTCCGGTCATCGGCGGCGTCGAGGCCGGCAGCCTGGCGGCCAGCGCCGGTCTGAGCGTCGGCCAGGAAATCGTCTCCATCGATGGCGAACCGACCAATGGTTGGTCGGCGGTCAACCTGCAGCTGGTGCGCCGCCTCGGCGAGAGCGGCACGCTGCGGGTCGGGGTGCTCGACGAGGGCGCGACCACCGAGCGCCAGCTCGATGTTTCCCTGAATCAGTGGCTCAAGGGCGTCGATGAGCCGGAGCCGATCCAGTCCCTTGGCCTGCGCCCCTGGCGCCCGGCGGTGGCGCCGGTGCTGGCCGAGATCGATCCGAAGGGGCCAGCGGCGGCGGCCGGGCTCAAGACCGGTGACAAGCTGCTGGCGCTCGACGGCGTCGAGCTGGCCGACTGGCAGCAGGTGGTCGACGCGGTCCGCGCGCGTCCCGAGAAAAAGGTCAGCCTGCGCATCGAGCGCGACGGCGCGCCACTCGAGGTTGCCGTCACCCTGGCGCGCAAAGGTGAGGGGCAGGCTTCTGGCGGCTATCTGGGCGCCGGGGTCAAGGCCGCCGAGTGGCCGGCGAAGATGCTCCGCGAGGTCAGCTATGGTCCGCTGGAAGCAGTCGGCGAGGGGCTTTCCCGCACCTGGAGCATGAGCGTCCTGACCCTCGAATCGCTGAAGAAAATGCTGTTCGGGGAGCTCTCGGTAAAAAACTTGAGCGGACCGATAACCATTGCTAAAGTGGCGGGCGCTTCAGCCCAGTCGGGCGTTGGGGATTTCCTGAATTTCCTGGCCTACCTGAGCATAAGCCTGGGGGTTCTGAACCTGCTGCCCATCCCGGTACTGGATGGGGGGCATTTGCTGTTCTACCTGATCGAGTGGGCGCGCGGTCGTCCGCTCTCGGATCGGGTGCAAGGTTGGGGGGTCCAGATCGGTATCAGTTTGGTCGTCGGGGTGATGTTGCTCGCCCTGATCAACGATCTGGGTCGACTATAAAAGCTTCGCTCAATCGCGAAAACCTGCCGCCTTGTCGCGGCAGGTTGTTTATTGCCAGTTGGAATAAAAGGACTTCATGAAACGTCTGCTGCTAACTGCGGTGCTCTCCGCACTGATGATCGCTGAAGTTCACGCCGAGTCCTTCACCATCTCCGATATTCGTGTCAACGGCCTGCAGCGGGTGTCCGCCGGCAGCGTGTTCGGCGCGTTGCCGCTGAACGTCGGTGACCAGGTCGACGACCGCCGTCTGGTCGAGTCGACCCGCTCGCTGTTCAAGACCGGCTTCTTCCAGGACATCCAGCTGAACCGCGACGGCAATGTCCTGATCATCAACGTGGTCGAGCGCCCCTCGGTGTCGAGCATCGAGATCGAAGGCAACAAGGCGATCAGCACCGAAGACCTGATGAAAGGCCTGAAACAGTCGGGCCTGGCCGAAGGCGAGATCTTCCAGCGCGCGACGCTGGAAGGCGTGCGTAACGAACTGCAGCGCCAGTACGTGGCCCAGGGCCGCTACTCCGCCGAGGTCGACGCCGAAGTCGTGCCGCAGCCGCGCAACCGCGTGGGCCTGAAGATCAAGATCAACGAAGGCACCGTGGCCGCGATCCAGCACATCAACGTGGTGGGCAACACGGTCTTCGACGACGAGACCCTCGGCCAGCTGTTCGAGCTCAAGACCACCAACTGGTTGTCGTTCTTCAAGAACGACGACAAGTACGCCCGGGAAAAACTCTCCGGTGACCTGGAGCGCCTGCGTTCCTACTACCTGGACCGCGGCTACATCAACATGGACATCGCGTCCACCCAGGTGTCGATCACCCCGGACAAGAAGCACGTCTACATCACCGTCAACATCAACGAGGGCGAGAAGTACACCGTCCGCGACGTGAAGCTGTCCGGTGACCTGAAAGTGCCGGAAGACCAGGTCAAGTCGCTGCTGCTGGTGCAGCCGGGCCAGGTGTTTTCGCGCAAGGTGATGACCACAACCTCCGACCTGATCACCCGTCGCCTGGGCAACGAAGGCTACACCTTCGCCAACGTCAACGGCGTGCCGCAGCCGAACGACCAGGATCACACCGTCGACATCATGTTCGTCGTCGATCCGGGCAAGCGTGCCTACGTCAACCGCATCAACTACCGCGGCAACACCAAGACCGAAGACGAAGTGCTGCGTCGTGAAATGCGCCAGATGGAAGGTGGCTGGGCTTCGACCTACCTGATCGACCAGTCCAAGACCCGCCTCGAGCGCCTGGGCTTCTTCAAGGAAGTCAACGTCGAGACGCCGCCGGTGCCGGGCACCGACGACCAGGTCGACGTCAACTACAGCGTCGAAGAGCAGGCCTCCGGCTCGATCACCGCCAGCGTCGGCTTCGCCCAGAGCGCCGGCCTGATCTTGGGCGGCTCGATCAGCCAGAACAACTTCCTCGGTACCGGTAACAAGGTCTCCATCGGCCTGACCCGTTCCGAGTACCAGACCCGCTACAACTTCGGCTACGTCGATCCCTACTTCACCGCCGATGGCGTGAGCCTGGGCTACAACGCCTTCTACCGCAGCACCGACTACGACGACCTCGACGTCGACGTGGCCAGCTACGCGGTGGACAGCCTCGGTGCCGGTGTCAGCCTCGGCTACCCGATCAGCGAGACCTCGCGCCTGACCTACGGCCTGACCGTGCAGCAGGACAAGATCAAGACCGGCCGCTACACCGTCGACGAGATCTTCAAGTTCCTCCAGGACGAGGGCGACAACTTCCTGAACTTCAAGGCGTCGATCGGCTGGTCCGAGTCGACCCTGAACAAAGGCGTGCTGGCTACCCGCGGTCACTCCCAGAGCCTGACCCTGGAAACCACCGTGCCTGGCAGCGACCTGTCGTTCTACAAGCTCGACTACCGCGGCCAGCTGTTCAAGCCGATCAACAACGAGTACACCCTGCGCCTGCACACCGAACTGGGCTATGGTGATGGTTTCGGCTCGACCTCCGGCCTGCCGTTCTATGAAAACTACTACGCGGGCGGCTTCAACTCCGTGCGCGGCTTCAAGGACAGCACCCTGGGTCCACGCAGTACTCCGAGCCGCGGCGCCGCGGTGACCGGCAACCAGGGCACCCTGGCCGACCCGGACCAGGATCCGCTGCCGTTCGGTGGCAACGTCCTCGTCCAGGGTGGCGTGGAGCTGCTGTTCCCGCTGCCGTTCGTCAAGGATCAGCGTTCGCTGCGCACGTCCGTGTTCTGGGACGTGGGTAACGTGTTCGACACCAACTGCGGCTCCAAGCCCGATTGCACCAAGGTCGGTTTCTCGGACATGGCCAGCTCGGTCGGTCTGGGTGTGACCTGGATCACCGCGCTGGGCCCGTTGAGCTTCAGCCTGGCGATGCCGATCAAGAAGCCGGACGACGCCGACACGCAAGTGTTCCAATTCTCTCTGGGCCAGACCTTCTGAGGTCGGCCCTTGCATAACGACAACGGATTATCCAGGAGTGCATCGTGCGTAAGTTGACCCAACTGGCCCTCGTGGCCGCGGCGCTGGTCGCCACCCCGGCTTTCGCCGAAATGAAAGTTGCCGTGCTGAACTATCAGATGGCCCTGCTGGAATCCGATGCGGCCAAGAAGTACGCCGTTGACGCCGAGAAGAAGTTCGGCCCGCAACTGACCAAGCTCAAGGGCCTGGAAAGCAGCGCCAAAGGTATCCAGGACCGCCTGATCAAGGGCGGCGACAAGATGCCTCAGCCTGAGCGTGAACGCCTGGAACTCGAGTTCAAGCAAAAAGCCCGTGACTTCCAGTTCCAGTCCAAGGAACTCAACGAAGCCAAGGCCGTGGCCGACCGCGACATGCTCAAGCAACTCAAGCCGAAGCTTGACGGTGCTGTCGAGGAAGTGATCAAGAAGGGCGGTTTCGACCTGGTTCTGGAGCGTGGCGCGGTCATCGATGTCAAGCCGCAGTACGACATCACCCGCCAGGTCATCGAGCGCATGAACCAAGCTCGTTGATATGACCGTGACCATGACGCTCGGCCAGCTGGCCGAGGCCCTCGGGGCCGAACTCAAAGGCCCCGAAGCGCTGCAGATCACCGGGCTGGCCACCTTGCAGGAGGCCGGTTCCGGGCAGTTGAGCTTCCTGGCCAACAAGCAGTACCGCAAGTTCCTGGACGATTCCTCGGCCAGCGCGGTATTGCTCAAGGCCGAGGACGCCGAAGGTTTTGCCGGCAACGCCCTGATCGTTCCCGACCCTTACCTGGCCTATGCACGCATTTCGCACCTGTTCGATCCAAAGCCCAAGGCTGTGGCGGGAGTCCATCCTAGCGCCGTGGTTGCCGAGGATGCCCAGGTGGATGCCAGCGCCAGCATCGGCCCGTTCGCGGTGATCGAGAGCGGTGCGCGCATTGGCGCCAATGTAACGGTTGGCGCGCACTGCTTCGTCGGTGCCCGCTGCGTCATCGGCGAGGGTGGCTGGCTGGCCCCGCGGGTCACGCTGTATCACGACGTGACCATCGGCAAGCGGGTGGTCATCCAATCCGGCGCGGTGATCGGCGGCGAGGGCTTCGGCTTTGCCAACGAGAAAGGTATCTGGCGCAAGATCGCGCAGATCGGCGGCGTCACCCTGGGTGATGACGTGGAGATCGGTGTGAACACCGCGGTAGACCGTGGCGCGCTGTCGGACACCCGCATTGGCGATGGCGTCAAGCTCGACAACCAGATCCAGATCGCCCACAACGTGCAGGTCGGCGACCACACGGCGATGGCGGCCTGCGTCGGGATTTCCGGCAGCACCCGGATCGGCAAGCATTGCATGATTGCCGGTGGCGTCGGGATGGTCGGCCACATCGACGTCTGCGACAATGTCTTTGTCTCCGGCATGACCATGGTGACCCGTTCAATTACCGAGCCGGGTGGCTATTCTTCCGGTACGGCCATGCAACCCTTGGCCGAGTGGCGCAAGAGCGCCGCTCGCATTCGCCAGCTGGACGAGATGTCCAAGCGTCTCCAGCAGCTGGAAAAGCGTGTCGACACCGTGACCTCAGGTGGCCAGCCGGCATCAGAAGGCTGATACCATTTACTGAGCAAGCGCTACAGTCGCTAGCTGGCTCCTCTTTGGATCTGCAAAAGGAGCGTGTGGTCAGCACCTGCGCTCCCTATTCTTATACAGGCTTCCCCCCGAAATGATGGACATCAACGAGATTCGCGAATACCTGCCTCACCGTTACCCGTTCCTGTTGGTGGATCGTGTGACGGACCTGGACTTCGAGGCCCAAAGCATTCGTGCCTACAAGAATGTCAGCATCAACGAGCCGTTCTTCAATGGCCACTTCCCGGCGCATCCGATCATGCCGGGCGTGCTGATCATCGAGGCGATGGCCCAGGCGGCCGGGATTCTCGGATTCAAGATGCTCGACGCCAAGCCGGCGGACGGCACCCTCTACTACTTCGTCGGCTCCGACAAGCTGCGCTTCCGCCAGCCGGTGCTGCCGGGCGACCAGCTGGTGCTGGAAGCCAGGTTCCTCAGCCGCAAGAGCATGATCTGGAAGTTCGAGTGCCGCGCCCTGGTGGACGGCAAGCCGGTCTGCTCGGCCGAGATCACCTGCGCGGAACGCTCCCTATGAGTTCGATTGACCCAAGGGCGATCATCGACCCCTCGGCCAAGCTGGCCGAGGGCGTCGAGGTCGGCCCCTGGTCGATCGTAGGCCCCGATGTGGAAATCGGGGAGGGCACCGTCATCGGTCCGCACGTGGTGCTCAAGGGGCCGACCCGCATCGGCAAGCACAACCGTATCTACCAGTTTTCATCTATCGGTGAAGACACCCCTGACCTGAAGTACAAGGGTGAGCCGACGCGCCTGGTGATCGGTGACCACAACGTGATCCGCGAGGGTGTCACCATCCACCGCGGCACCGTCCAGGACCGTTCGGAAACGACCCTGGGCGATCACAACCTGATCATGGCCTATGCCCACATCGGCCACGACAGCGTCATCGGCAACCACTGCATCCTGGTCAACAACACCGCGCTGGCGGGCCATGTGCATGTTGGCGACTGGGCGATCCTGTCCGGCTACACCCTGGTACACCAGTACTGCCATATCGGCGCCCACGCGTTTTCCGGCATGGGCACCGCGATCGGCAAGGACGTACCGGCCTACGTCACCGTGTTCGGCAGCCCGGCCGAGGCGCGCAGCATGAACTTCGAAGGCCTGCGCCGTCGCGGTTTCAGCGACGAAGTACTGCACGCCCTGCGTCGCGCCTACAAGATCGTCTACCGGCAGGGCCTTACCGTCGAAGAGGCGCTCAAGGAGCTGGATGAACTGGTAACGCAGTTCCCCGAAGTCGACCTGTTCCGCCAATCGATCGCCAATTCCGCACGCGGCATCACCCGCTGACATGGCCCGGCTCTGCGTGGCGCTGGTCGCGGGCGAGGCCAGCGGCGATATTCTTGGTTCCGGCCTGATGCGCGCCATCAAGGCACGTCATCCCGATGTACGGTTCATCGGTGTTGGCGGTCCCTTGATGGAAGCCGAGGGCATGACCTCCTACTTTCCGATGGAACGTCTGGCCGTCATGGGCCTGGTCGAGGTGCTCGGGCGCCTGCGCGAGCTGCTCAAGCGGCGCAAGGAACTGATCCAGACGCTGATCGGCGAAAAGCCCGACGTGTTCATTGGCATCGACGCCCCCGATTTCACCCTCAATATCGAACTCAAGCTGCGCCAGGCCGGGATCAAGACGGTGCATTACGTCAGCCCGTCGGTCTGGGCCTGGCGGCAGAAGCGCGTGCTGAAGATTCGCGAGGGGTGCGACCTGATGCTCACCCTGCTGCCGTTCGAAGCGCGTTTCTATGAAGAGCAAGGTGTGCCGGTGCGTTTCGTCGGCCATCCGCTGGCGGACACCATTCCCCTGGAGGCCGACCGTGGCGCGGCGCGTGCCGAGCTCGGCCTGGGCGAAGGGCCGGTGATCGCGCTGATGCCCGGCAGCCGGGGTGGTGAGGTGGGGCGCCTGGGTGCCTTGTTCCTCGATGCCGCCCAGCGCCTGTGCGAGCTGGTGCCCGGCGTGCGCTTCGTGCTGCCGTGCGCCAATGCCGCCCGGCGCGCCCAGGTCGAGCAGATGCTCGAAGGGCGCGAGCTGCCGCTGACCCTGCTGGACGGCCGCTCGCACCAGGCGTTGGCCGCCTGTGACGCGGTGCTGATCGCCTCCGGCACCGCCACCCTTGAAGCGATGCTGTACAAGCGACCGATGGTGGTGGCCTACCGCCTGGCGCCGCTGACCTATTGGATCCTCAAGCGCATGGTCAAGAGCCCGTACGTGTCGCTGCCCAACTTGCTGGCCCAGCGCCTGCTGGTGCCGGAGCTGCTGCAGGACGCCGCCACCAGCGAAGCCCTGGCGCAGACCCTGGCGCCGCTGGTCAAGGACGGCTCGCAACAGACCGACAGCTTCGACCAGATCCACCGCACCCTGCGCCGCGACGCCTCCAACCAGGCGGCCGACGCGGTGCTCGCCCTGTTGAAGGACAGCTGACATGCAGATGGGACTGGATTTCAACCTGGTTGAAGAGCTGGTGGCCGGCGTCGATGAAGTGGGTCGCGGCCCGCTGTGCGGCGCGGTGGTCACCGCGGCGGTGATTCTCGACCCGCGCCGACCGATCCTCGGCCTGAACGACTCGAAGAAGCTTACCGAGGCCAAGCGCGACGCGCTGTTCGACGAGATTCGCGAAAAGGCCCTGAGCTTCTTCATCGCCCGGGCCGAGGTCGAGGAGATCGACCGCCTGAACATCCTCCAGGCCACCATGCTGGCCATGCAGCGCGCGGTCGAAGGGCTGCACATCACGCCGAAACTGGCGCTGATCGACGGCAACCGTTGCCCGAAGCTGGCCGTGCCGGCGGCGCCGGTGGTCAAGGGCGACTCCCAGGTGCCGGCGATCGCGGCGGCTTCGATCCTGGCCAAGGTTACCCGTGATCGCGAGATGAGCGAGTTCGAGCTGATCTACCCGGGGTACGGGATCGGCGGGCACAAGGGCTATCCGACCCCGGTACACCTCGAGGCCCTGGCACGCCTTGGGCCGACGCCCATTCATCGGCGCTCGTTCGCGCCTGTTCGGGCCGCATGGGAAGCCCGTGAAGGTATATCCACCTCGCTGATCTGATCGGCGCCATTCATCGCGGGGCAAGCCCGCTCCCACGCCAAGCCTGCACTGGAATCGGCTGCGTGGGAGCGGGTTTGCCCCGCGATGCATTCTGCAACCAACCGCTGACCTGCAGGCGAGGCAAGCGAAGAGCAATACGCTACAATCCCGCCCTTGTCGTTCAGCACTGCTACAGGATCCTCCATGCCGGTCTCCTTCGTTCACCTTCGCGTGCACTCCGAATTCTCCCTGGTCGACGGCCTGGTGCGGATCAAGCCGCTGGCCAAGGCCCTGGCCGGGATGAACATGCCGGCGGTGGCGATCACCGACCAGAGCAACATGTGCTCGCTGGTGAAGTTCTACAAGACCGCCATGGGCGCCGGCATCAAGCCGATCTGCGGCGCCGACCTGTGGCTGGCCGGCGCCGACCCCGAGGCGCCGCTGTCGCGCATCTGCTTCCTGGCCATGAACCCCAAGGGCTACCGCAACCTCACCGAGCTGATCTCGCGCGGCTGGACCGACGGCCAGCGCAACGGCCTGGTGATCATTCAGCGCGACTGGATCGCCCCGGCCAGCGAGGGGCTGATCGCCCTGTCCGCTGGCAAGGAAGGTGATATCGGCGTGGCCCTGATGGCCGGGCGCCAAGACGAGGCCCAAGCCCTGCTCGGCGACTGGATGGGCCTGTTCCCGGATCGTTTCTACGTCGAGCTGCAGCGCACCAACCGCGCCGGTGACGAAGAGTACGTGCACGCCGCCGTGGCCCTGGCCGACAAGTTTGGCGCGCCGCTGGTGGCGACCAACGACGTGCGCTTCATCAAGCAGTCGGACTTCGACGCCCACGAGACCCGCGTCTGTATCGGCGAGGGCTGGACCCTCGACGACCCGCGCCGCCCGCGCGGCTACAGCGACCAGCAGTACCTCAAGTCGCCGGAGGAGATGGCCGAGCTGTTCAGCGACCTGCCGGACGCCATCGCCAACACCGTCGAGATCGCCAAGCGTTGCAACATCACCGTGCAGCTGGGCAAGTACTTCCTCCCCGATTTCCCCACGCCCAACGGCATGGGCATCGACGACTACCTGCGTCACGTCTCCCACGAGGGCCTGGAGGAGCGCCTGGCGGTGCTCTGGCCGAAGGAGACCACGCCCAACTACGAAGAGAAGCGCCAGGTCTACCTGGACCGTCTGAAGTTCGAGCTGGATATCATCATCCAGATGGGCTTCCCCGGTTACTTCCTTATCGTTATGGACTTCATCAAGTGGGCGAAAAACAACGACGTGCCGGTTGGCCCGGGCCGGGGATCGGGTGCCGGCTCCCTGGTGGCCTATGTATTGAAGATCACCGACCTCGACCCGCTGGCCTATGACCTGCTGTTCGAGCGCTTCCTCAACCCTGAACGTATTTCCATGCCCGACTTCGACGTCGACTTCTGCATGGATGGCCGCGACCGGGTGATCGACTACGTGGCCGAGGCTTATGGTCGCAACGCGGTGAGCCAGATCATCACCTTCGGTACCATGGCCGCCAAGGCGGTGGTGCGCGACGTGGCGCGGGTACAGGGCAAGTCCTACGGTCTGGCCGACCGCCTGTCGAAGATGATCCCGTTCGAAGTGGGCATGACCCTGGAGAAGGCCTACGAGCAGGAAGAGATCCTGCGCGACTTCCTCAAGGGCGACGAGGATGCCCGCGAGATCTGGGACATGGCCCTCAAGCTCGAAGGTGTCACCCGCGGTACCGGCAAGCATGCCGGTGGCGTGGTGATCGCGCCGACCAAGCTTACCGACTTCTCGCCGATCGCCTGTGACGAAGAGGGCGGCGGCCTGGTGACCCAGTTCGACAAGGACGACGTCGAGGCGGCGGGCCTGGTGAAGTTCGACTTCCTCGGCCTGCGGACCCTGACCATCATCAAGTGGGCGATGGAGATCATCAACCGCGAGCAGGCCAAGAAGAACCTGCCCGACGTCAACATCGACTTCATCCCGCTGGACGACCGCAAGACCTACGAGCTGCTGCAGAAAGCCGAGACCACGGCGGTGTTCCAGCTCGAATCCCGTGGCATGAAGGAGCTGATCAAGAAGCTCAAGCCCGACTGCCTGGAAGATCTCATCGCACTGGTGGCGCTGTTCCGTCCGGGCCCGCTGCAATCGGGCATGGTCGACGACTTCATCAACCGCAAGCACGGCCGGGCAGAGCTGGCCTACCCGCACTCCGACTACCAGTACGAAGGCCTCAAGCCGGTACTCGCGCCTACCTACGGCATCATCCTGTACCAGGAACAGGTGATGCAGATCGCCCAGGTGATGGCCGGCTACACCCTCGGTGGCGCCGACATGCTGCGTCGGGCCATGGGCAAGAAAAAGCCCGAGGAGATGGCCAAGCAGCGCGGCGGTTTCATCGAAGGCTGCGTTGCCAACAACATCGAGGCGGACCTGGCCGGCAACATCTTCGACCTGGTAGAGAAATTCGCCGGCTACGGCTTCAACAAATCCCACTCCGCCGCCTATGGCCTGGTGTCGTACCAGACCGCCTGGCTGAAGACCCACCACCCGGCGCCGTTCATGGCCGCGGTGCTGTCGGCGGATATGCACAACACCGACAAGGTGGTGGTGCTGGTCGAGGAAGTGCGCAGCATGAAGCTGCGCCTCGATGCGCCGGACGTGAACTTCTCGGACTTCAAGTTCACGGTCAATAACGATGGCCGCATCGTCTATGGCCTGGGCGCGATCAAGGGCGTGGGCGAGGGGCCGGTGGAGGCGATCGTCGAGGCACGTGCCCAGGGCGGCCCGTTTAAGGACCTGTTCGACTTCTGCGAGCGCATCGACCTCAAGCGGGTCAACAAGCGTACCCTCGACGCGTTGATCCGCAGTGGTGCGCTGGACCGCCTGGGGCCGCACTTCCATGACGAGATCAAGGCCTACCAGGCCAACATCGACATCAACCGTGCAACCTTGCTGTCGGCGCTGGGCGAGGCGGTCAAGGCTGCCGAGCAGGCCGCTCATACCGCGGACAGTGGCCACGTCGACCTGTTCGGCGGCATGTTCGACGAGGCGGATGTCGACGTCTACGCCAACCATCGCAAGGTGCGCGAGCTGACGCTCAAGGAACGCCTCAAGGGCGAAAAGGACACCCTCGGCCTGTACCTGACCGGCCACCCGATCGACGAATACGAGACCGAGATCCGCCGCTTCGCCCGCCAGCGCATCGTCGACCTCAAGCCGGCGCGAGATACCCAGACCATTGCCGGCATGATCATTGCCCTGCGGGTAATGAAGAACAAGAAGGGCGACAAGATGGGCTTCGTCACCCTGGATGACCGTTCCGGGCGCATCGAGGCCTCGCTGTTCGCCGATGCCTTCATGGGCGCCCAGGCCCTGCTGCAGACTGACGCCATGGTGGTGGTGGAAGGGGAGGTGAGTAACGATGACTTCTCCGGCGGCCTGCGCCTGCGGGTCAAGACCGTGATGACCATGGAGGACGCCCGGACCAAGCTGGCCGAGAGCCTGCGCCTGAAGGTCGGCCACGACGCGCTCAAGGGCGATCGTCTGAAGTGGTTGGGCGAGCTGATCACCCGCCATCGCGGTGGTTGCCCGATCACCCTGGAGTACACCGGCAGCGACGCCAAGGCCATGCTGCAGTTTGGCGACCAGTGGTCGATCGATCCGGCCGATGGGCTGATTCAGGCACTGCGTGACCAGTTCGGGCGTGAGAACGTCTTCCTGCAATACCGTTGAAACGACGAATTTTAATCTCGACCTTTATGCGCCTGATCCCTTAAGGTAGGGCGCCAAACGGATCAACCGGCCGGCCGCCTGGCCGTAGACCCAAGACGGAAGCCTATGAACCCGAATTTCCTCGATTTCGAACAGCCGATTGCCGACCTGCAAGCCAAGATCGAAGAGCTGCGCCTGGTGGGCAACGACAACTCGCTGAACATCAGCGATGAAATTGCCCGTCTGCAGGACAAGAGCAGCACCCTGACCGAGAGCATCTTCGGCAACCTGACCAGCTGGCAGATCGCTCGCCTGGCCCGTCACCCGCGCCGCCCTTACACCCTCGACTACATCGACCACATCTTCACCGAGTTCGAGGAGCTGCACGGCGACCGTCATTTCGCCGACGACGCCGCCATCGTCGGTGGTACCGCGCGTCTGAACGACAAGCCGGTCATGGTCATCGGTCACCAGAAGGGCCGTGAAGTGCGCGAGAAGGTGCGCCGCAACTTCGGCATGCCGCGCCCTGAAGGCTACCGCAAGGCCTGCCGCCTGATGGAAATGGCCGAGCGCTTCAAGATGCCGATCCTGACCTTCATCGACACCCCGGGCGCCTACCCGGGCATCGACGCCGAGGAGCGCAACCAGAGCGAGGCCATCGCCTGGAACCTGCGTGTGATGGCGCGCCTGAAGACGCCGATCATCGCCACCGTGATCGGTGAAGGCGGTTCCGGCGGCGCACTGGCCATCGGCGTGTGCGACCAGCTGAACATGCTGCAGTACTCGACCTACTCGGTGATCTCGCCGGAAGGTTGCGCCTCGATCCTGTGGAAGACCGCCGACCGCGCAGCCGATGCCGCCGAGGCCATGGGCGTGACCGCCGAACGTCTGAAGAGCCTGAACATCGTCGACAAGGTCATCGCGGAGCCGCTGGGCGGTGCTCACCGTGATCCGGCGAAGATGGCGGCCAATGTTCGCGCCGACCTGATCGAACAGCTGGACATGCTCGGCAAGCTCGACAACGACGCGCTGCTCAAGCGCCGTTACGATCGCCTGATGAGCTACGGCCTCTGATCGTAGTCTGACGCCCTCGATCGCGGGGCAAGCCCGCTCCCACGTTCTGTAGCGTGGGAGCGGGCTTGCCCCGCGATGCGATTTGAAGAGGGACTACTATGCTCGACCTCACTGCGCAACTCTCTCCCTGGCTCAACGCCCCCGCCTGGCACGTCGCCTTCTCCGGCGGCCTGGACTCCACCGTCCTCCTGCACCAGCTCGCCGAATACTCCCGCAACCATTCAACGCCGCCCCTGCGCGCCCTCCATGTCCATCACGGCCTGCAAGCCGCCGCCGATGCCTGGCCCGATCACTGCCGAGCGGTGTGCGCTGCCCTGGGTGTCGAACTCGACGTAATCCCTGTCCAGGTCGCCCCCGGCGCCAGCCTCGAACAAGCGGCCCGCAACGCCCGCTACGGCGCCTTCGAAAAACGGCTGGGCGCAGGCGAGGTACTGTTCACCGGTCAGCACCGCGATGACCAGGCCGAAACCCTGCTGTTGCGTCTGTTGCGCGGCGCTGGCCTGCGTGGGCTGGCCGCCATGGCGCAACAGCGTCCGCTGGGCCAGGGCAGCCTGGTGCGGCCGCTGCTGGGGCTGTCGCGCCAGCAGTTGCAGGCCTACGCCGACAGACACGGGTTGGTATGGGTCGACGACCCTTCCAATAGCGATACGGCCTTTGCCCGCAACTTCCTGCGCGGCGAGGTCTTCCCAATCCTGCGCCAGCGCTGGCCCCAGGCCGAAGCCAATCTGGCGCGCAGCGCCGAACACCTGGGCGAGGCACTGGGCCTGCTGGACGAACTGGCCGCCAGCGACCTGGCGGTCGCCTGCGACAATGCGCCGCTGTCATGGCTGGGTTTGGATTCACTCAGCCTCGAGGCGCTCACCGCACTGTCCCCGGCGCGTCAACGCAACGCCATGCAATTCTGGCTCAGCCAGCGCACCCGCCTGCCCGACAGCCGCCACTGGGCCGGCTGGAGCGACCTGCGCGACGCGGCGGCCGATGCCTGCCCGGTCTGGCGTCTGACCGACGGCGAAATGCATCGCAGCCATGGACGTATCTGGTGGCTGAGTGGCGATTGGCTGGCTGCGGTGTCGGGCGTTTACCCCTGGCTGGACAGCGGGAAACCGTTGTGCCTGCCGGGTAATGGCAGCGTTCGCCTGATGTCGGGCCTGCCAGGTGAAGGCCTGCATATCCGCTACCGCCAGGGCGGCGAGGTCATGCAACTGCCCGGCCGCGGCCGGCGCGATCTCAAGCGCCTGCTCAACGAGCTGCAGGTCCCGCACTTCGTGCGCCCGCGCCTGCCGCTGCTGTATCGTGGCGAGCAGTTGCTGGCGGTGGCCAACCTGCCCGAGCGGGTGCAGGCAGATTGCCAGCTGCACTGGCAGCCGCCGACGAACGTGCAAGGTTTGAGCTGAAGGGTACATTCCGGTAGACTACCCTCCCTTCTTGATACAACTTCTGTGGGTTGCGCAAAAACACAGGAGTTGCCGATTACCAAGCAGTTTTTTGCTGGGCTGATTTCTTAAAATGACGAGCGAGCTCCATGCCGGGGATACCCCTGGTCTGTACAGACGCGGCAGTTTTTCGAGATGCACTGTGATTGACGCAGGTGATCGGGGGCTTCGGCCTTCCTTCGCTTTCTCCGGCGGCGCTGGCCGCCTTAACGCAGACTTCTAGGGTTTTTCATGACGCGCTACATATTCGTCACGGGCGGTGTTGTTTCTTCATTGGGGAAAGGCATTGCCTCGGCTTCCCTGGCGGCCATCCTGGAAGCGCGGGGGCTCAAAGTCACCATGCTCAAGCTGGACCCGTACATCAACGTCGACCCGGGCACCATGAGCCCGTTCCAGCACGGTGAAGTATTCGTCACCCACGACGGCGCCGAGACCGACCTCGACCTGGGCCACTACGAGCGGTTCATCCGCACCACGATGACCCAGAACAACAACTTCACCACCGGCCGTATCTACGAGCACGTGCTGCGCAAGGAGCGCCGTGGTGATTACCTGGGCGCGACCATCCAGGTCATCCCGCATATCACCGACGAGATCAAGCGCCGCATCATCAAGGGCGCCGGCGATGCCGACGTCGCGCTGGTCGAAATCGGCGGCACCGTGGGTGACATCGAGTCGCAACCGTTCCTCGAGGCGATCCGCCAGCTGCGCGTCGAAGTGGGCTCCAAGCGCGCCATGCTGATGCACCTGACCCTGGTCCCGTACATCGCCACCGCCGGCGAGACCAAGACCAAGCCGACCCAGCACTCGGTGAAGGAGCTGCGCTCCATCGGCCTGCAGCCGGATGTGCTGATCTGCCGCTCCGACCACCCGGTCGATGCCTCGTCGCGTCGCAAGATCGCGCTGTTCACCAACGTCGAAGAGCGTGCGGTGATCTCGCTGGAAGACGTCGACACCATCTACAAGATCCCTGGTGTGCTGCACGCACAAGGCCTGGACGACTTCGTCGTCGAGCGCTTCGGCCTGCAGTGCAACAGCGCCGACCTGTCCGAGTGGGACAAGGTCGTCGACGCCAAGCTCAACCCTGAGCAGGAAGTGACCATCGCCATGGTCGGCAAGTACATGGAGCTGCTGGATGCGTACAAGTCGCTGATCGAAGCGATGAGCCACGCCGGCATCACCAACCGCACCAAGGTCAACCTGCGCTACATCGACTCCGAAGACATCGAGAACCAGGGCACCAGCCTGCTCGAAGGCGCCGATGCCATCCTGGTCCCGGGCGGTTTCGGCCTGCGTGGCGTGGAAGGCAAGATCACCGCGGTGCAGTACGCCCGTGAGAACAAGGTTCCGTACCTGGGCATCTGCCTGGGCATGCAGGTGGCCGTGATCGAGTTCGCCCGTAACGTGATGGGCTGGAAAGACGCCAACTCCACCGAGTTCGACCGCAACAGCGGCCACCCGGTCGTCGGCCTGATCACCGAGTGGGCAGATGCCACCGGCGCGGTCGAGACCCGTACCGAAGCCTCCGACCTGGGTGGCACCATGCGCCTGGGCGCGCAGGACTGCCAGCTGGCGGCTGGCTCCAAGGTCCACGACTGCTACGGCAAGGACGTGATCACCGAGCGTCACCGTCACCGCTATGAAGTGAACAACAACCTGCTGCCGCAACTGGTCGATGCCGGCCTGGTGGTGTCCGGTCGTTCCGAAGACGGCGCGCTGGTCGAAGTGGTCGAGTCCAAGGAGCACCCATGGTTCGTCGCCTGCCAGTTCCACCCGGAATTCACCTCGACCCCGCGTGACGGCCACCCGCTGTTCAGCGGCTTCGTCAAGGCTGCCCTGGCACAGAAGAACAAGGCCTGATCCATGACTCAGAAGATCATTCGCGTCGGTAACATCGAGATCGCCAACGACAAGCCGTTCGTCCTGTTCGGCGGCATGAACGTCCTGGAGTCCCGTGACCTGGCCCTGAAGGTCTGCGAGGAGTACGTGCGGGTGACCGAGAAGCTCGGCATCCCGTACGTGTTCAAGGCGAGCTTCGACAAGGCCAACCGTTCGTCGGTCAACTCGTATCGCGGCCCCGGCATGGAAGAAGGCCTGAAGATCTTCGAAGAGATCAAGCAGACCTTCAACGTGCCGGTGATCACCGACGTGCACGAGCCCTACCAGTGCGAGCCGGTGGCCAAGGTGTGCGACATCATCCAGCTGCCGGCCTTCCTGTCGCGCCAGACCGACCTGGTCGTGGCGATGGCCAAGACCGGTGCCGTGATCAACATCAAGAAGGCGCAGTTCCTGGCGCCCCACGAGATGAAGCACATCCTCGCCAAGTGCGTCGAGGCCGGCAACGATCAGCTCATCCTCTGTGAGCGCGGTTCGAGCTTCGGCTACAACAACCTGGTCGTGGACATGCTCGGCTTCGGCATCATGAAAGAGTTCGAGTACCCGGTGTTCTTCGACGTGACCCACTCGCTGCAGACCCCGGGTGGTCGCGCCGACTCCGCCGGCGGCCGTCGCGCCCAGGTCACCGACCTGGCCAAGGCCGGTATGAGCCAGGGCCTGGCGGGCCTGTTCCTCGAGGCCCACCCGGATCCGGACAACGCCAAGTGTGACGGTCCGTGTGCCCTGCGCCTGGACAAGCTGGAGCCGTTCCTGGCCCAGCTCAAGCAACTGGACGACCTGGTGAAAAGTTTTCCGACGGTAGAAACCGCGTAAAGCTCGTTTCTCGGGTAAAGTACCGCCCGTTCCACCCCTGACCTTTCGGTCAGGGGCTCCCTTCGCCAGGCCTGCCCGTGCCATGTCGCCTGGTGAACGGCAAGAATTCCCAAAAGCTGCGTTGTTTTCGTCAATTCTGGAGTGCTTACAACAATGGCAAAGATCGTCGACATCAAAGGTCGTGAAGTTCTCGATTCGCGTGGCAACCCCACCGTGGAAGCCGATGTACTGCTCGACAACGGCATCATCGGTAGCGCCTGCGCGCCGTCGGGTGCTTCCACTGGCTCGCGCGAAGCGCTGGAGCTGCGTGATGGCGACAAGAGCCGTTACCTGGGCAAGGGCGTGCTGAAGGCCGTCGGCAACATCAACGGCCCGATCCGCGACCTGCTGCTGGGCAAGGACCCGGCCGACCAGAAAGCCCTGGACCGTGCCATGATCGAGCTGGACGGTACCGAGAACAAGGCCAAGCTGGGCGCCAACGCCATCCTCGCCGTGTCCCTGGCCGCCGCCAAGGCCGCCGCCCAGGACCTGGACCTGCCGCTGTACGCGCACATCGCCAACCTCAATGGTACCCCGGGCCAGTACTCCATGCCGGTGCCGATGATGAACATCATCAACGGCGGCGAGCACGCCGACAACAACGTCGACATCCAGGAGTTCATGGTGCAGCCGGTTGGTGCCAAGACCTTCTCCGACGGCCTGCGCATGGGCACCGAGATCTTCCACCACCTCAAGGCCGTGCTGAAGGCCCGTGGCCTGAACACCGCCGTCGGTGACGAAGGTGGCTTCGCCCCGAACCTTGCGTCCAACGAAGACGCCCTGGGCGCCATCGCCGAAGCCGTCGAGAAGGCCGGCTACAAGCTGGGCACCGACGTGACCCTGGCCCTGGACTGCGCGGCTTCCGAGTTCTATGAAGGCGGCAAGTACAACCTGTCCGGCGAAGGCAAGTCGTTCGACGCCGAAGGCTTCGCCGACTACCTGAAGGGCCTGACCGAGCGCTTCCCGATCATCTCGATCGAAGACGGCCTGGACGAGTCCGACTGGGCCGGCTGGAAGATCCTGACCGACAAGATCGGCGAGAAGGTCCAGCTGGTCGGCGACGACCTGTTCGTGACCAACACCAAGATCCTCAAGGAAGGCATCGAGAAAGGCATCGGCAACTCGATCCTGATCAAGTTCAACCAGATCGGCTCGCTGACCGAGACCCTGGAAGCCATCCAGATGGCCAAGGCCGCCGGCTACACTGCGGTGATCTCGCACCGTTCCGGTGAAACCGAGGACTCGACCATCGCCGATCTGGCCGTGGGTACTGCTGCCGGCCAGATCAAGACCGGTTCGCTGTGCCGTTCCGACCGCGTCAGCAAGTACAACCAACTGCTGCGCATCGAGGAGCAACTGGGCGCCAAGGCCGTATATCGCGGTCGTGCCGAGTTTCGCGGCTGAGCAAGAGATGGTAAAAAGGCAGCAGCCGGGGCCGGCTGAACGTTCGTACTGATCGTTCGGTTGTCTCCACGGGTTTCTGTCGACGAAGCCTGGCCTCGGCCAGGCTTCGTGCTATCGGAAGCTCGCTGCGGCGGCCTTTTTTACCCTGGATATCTTCATGCGCAGTCCCTATTGGTTGTTCCTCGTCCTGCTCCTGCTGCTCGGCGGCCTGCAATATCGCCTTTGGGTAGGTAATGGCAGCCTGGCGCAAGTGACCGAACTCAAACAGCAGATCGCCGACCAGCATGCGGAAAACGAACGCCTGCTGGAGCGCAATCGTGTGCTCGATGCCGAGGTCCTGGAGTTGAAGAAAGGTATGGAGACCGTGGAAGAACGGGCTCGTCATGAGCTGGGGATGGTCAAGGAGGGCGAAACCCTCTACCAGCTGCCGCAGAAATGACAAACGAACTGCCGGCCTTCTGGGCCGTGATTCCCGCCGCGGGCGTTGGTGCCCGCATGGCTGCCGACCGTCCCAAGCAGTACTTGCAACTGGGCGGGCAGACGATTCTCGAGCACAGCCTCGACTGTTTCCTCGACCATCCCATGCTCAAGGGCCTGGTGGTCAGCATTGCCGAACAAGACCCCTACTGGCCCGGCCTGCGTTGCGCCAGCGATCCGCGCATCCAGCGCGCCCCGGGCGGTAGCGAGCGCGCCGACTCGGTGCTCAACGCGCTGTTGCTGCTGCATGCCCAGGGCGCGGCGGATGACGACTGGGTGCTGGTGCACGACGCCGCGCGGCCGAACCTGGCACGTAGCGATCTGGACAAGTTGCTGTCAGCCCTGGCTGAAGATCCCGTCGGCGGATTGCTCGCCGTACCCGCCCGGGACACGCTCAAGCGTGCCGACGGCGAGGGCCGGGTGGCGGCCACGGTTGATCGCAGCACCGTCTGGCAGGCCTATACCCCGCAGATGTTCCGCCTTGGCATGCTGCACCGGGCGCTGGCCGAGTGCCTGGTGTCCGATGTGGCGGTCACCGACGAGTCGTCGGCCATCGAATGGGCCGGTTATGCGCCGCGCCTGGTCGAAGGGCGCAGCGACAACATCAAGGTGACCCGGCCAGAGGACTTGGAGTGGCTGCGCCAGCGCTGGGCCGGGCGCCGCTGAGCGCCGACCTGGCACTGTCCCTGTAGGAGCGGGCTTGTCCCGCGAACACCGGCAAAGCCGGTGCCATGCGACGCGGCGCCTGCTTCGCGGGGCAAGCCCGCTCCTACAGGGGAGTGCTGCTATATTCTGGCAACTGCGCCAACCCTTCCTTGAGATAGTCCACCAATCGCCTCACCTTCGGCGACAGATGCCGCTGCTGCGGATACAACGCCCACACTGCCGTATTCGGCGGCTGATGCCCCTCCAGCAACGACACCAGCGCCCCGCTGTGCAAATGTTCGAGCACGTAGTAGTCCGGCAACTGGCACAGCCCCATCCCCTGCAGCGCCGCGTCCAGCACCGCCTGGCCGCTGTTGCAGCGCCAGTTGCCCTGCACCCGCTGGGTGATCTCGCGACCCTCCTGCTGCAGTGCCCACAGGTCCGAACTGCCCACCAGGCAGTTGTGCCGCGCCAGCTCCGACAGGCTGTGCGGCCGCCCATAGCGCTCCAGGTAGGCCGGCGACGCGCACAGGTACATGCGCCTTGGTGCCAGGCGCGTGGCCACCAGCCGCGAATCCTGCAAGCGCCCCAGGCGAATCGCCAGGTCCATGCCTTCATGCAGCAGGTCGAGGGTACGGTTGCTCAGCTCCACTTCGACCCGCAACTGCGGATACTGCGCCATGAAGCGCGTCACCAGCGGCACGATGAAGCGTTCGCCATAGGCCACCGCGCAGGTCATGCGCAGCAGGCCCTTGGGCTCGCTGGCCAGGTCGCCCATGGCGCGCAGCGCCTCCTCGCGGCCATCCTGCAGGCGCTGGCAGTGCTGGAGAAAGGTCTGCCCGGCTTCGCTCAGGGTCACCCGTCGGGTGCTGCGATACAACAGGCGAGTCTGCAGGCGTTCTTCCAGGCGGGCGATCTGCCGGCTGATGTGCGAGGACGACACCCCCAGGCGTTCGGCGGCGGCGGTGAACTGGCCCGATTCGGCCACCGCGACGAACTCGTCGATGCCCTCCCAGCGACTGCTCATGGATTATCCCTGTATGGCAATAATGTTTTGTGAGTGGCTGGATTATTCATCAAAAGGCGGTGAATTACACTGACCGCCAGTAACCGACATCTTTCTGGAGACCTTTGATGATCAAGTCCCGCGCTGCCGTCGCCTTCGAGGCCAAGAAACCCCTGGAAATCGTCGAAGTGGACGTGGCCATGCCCAAGGCCGGCGAAGTGCTGCTGCGCGTCGTCGCCTCGGGTGTCTGCCATACCGACGCCTACACCCTGTCCGGCGCCGACCCGGAAGGTATCTTCCCGTCGATCCTCGGTCACGAAGGCGGGGCGATCGTCGAGGCGGTGGGCGAGGGCGTTACCTCGGTGGCGGTCGGTGACCATGTGATCCCGCTGTACACCCCCGAATGCGGCCAGTGCAAATTCTGCCTGTCGGGCAAGACCAACCTGTGCCAGGCCATCCGCGCCACCCAGGGCAAGGGCCTGATGCCCGACGGCACTACCCGCTTCAGCTACAAGGGCCAGCAGCTGTTCCACTACATGGGCACCTCGACCTTCTCCGAGTACACCGTGCTACCGGAAATCTCCGTGGCCAAGATCCAGAAGGAAGCTCCGCTGGAGAAGGTCTGCCTGCTCGGTTGCGGCGTGACCACCGGCATCGGCGCGGTACTCAACACCGCCAAGGTCAAGCCGGGTGACACCGTGGCCATCTTCGGCCTTGGCGGCATCGGCCTGTCGGCAGTGATCGGCGCGGTCAAGGCCAAGGCTTCGCGCATCATCGCCATCGACATCAATCCGGCCAAGTTCGAGATCGCCCGCCAGCTGGGCGCTACCGACTGCATCAACCCGAAAGACTACGACCGCCCGATCCAGGAAGTAATCGTCGACCTCACCGACGGCGGCGTCGATTTCTCCTTCGAGTGCATCGGCAACGTGCAACTGATGCGCGCGGCGCTGGAGTGCTGCCACAAGGGCTGGGGCGAGTCGGTGATCATCGGCGTGGCCGGTGCTGGCCAGGAAATCGCCACCCGTCCGTTCCAGCTGGTCACCGGCCGCGTCTGGCGCGGTTCGGCCTTCGGCGGCGTGCGTGGTCGCAGCGAGCTGCCGAGCTACGTCGAGATGTCCGAGAAGGGCGAGATCCCGCTGGACACCTTCATCACCCACACCATGGGCCTGGAAGACATCAACAAGGCCTTCGACCTGATGCACGAAGGCAAGAGCATCCGCAGCGTGATCCACTTCTGAGGGCCTCGCCATGACCCTGGAAAACCTCTCCTGCCAGAAAAGCTTCGGCGGCTGGCACAAGCGTTACCGGCACACTTCCAAGGTGCTCGGCTGCGACATGGTGTTCGCCGTCTACCTGCCGCCCCAGGCCGAGCAGGGCGAGAAGCTGCCGGTGCTGTACTGGCTCAGCGGCCTGACCTGCACCGACGAGAACTTCATGCAGAAGGCCGGTGCCCAGCGCCTGGCCGCGGAGCTCGGGCTGATCATCGTCGCTCCGGACACCAGCCCGCGTGGCGAGCAGGTGCCGGGCGATCCGGATGGTGCCTGGGATTTCGGCCTGGGCGCCGGGTTCTACCTCAATGCCAGCCAGCAGCCGTGGGCGCAGCATTACCGGATGCACGACTACGTGGTCCAGGAGTTGCCGGCCCTGATCGAGGCGCACTTCCCGGCGTCCGACCAGCGCAGCATCAGTGGTCACTCGATGGGCGGACACGGCGCGTTGGTCTGCGCCCTGCGCAACCCCGGGCGCTACCGTTCGGTGTCGGCGTTCTCGCCGATCAGCAACCCGATGGATTGCCCCTGGGGCGAGAAGGCGTTTTCCCGCTACCTCGGCGAGGACCGTGCGCGCTGGCGCGAGTGGGATGCCAGCGTGCTGCTGGCCGAGGCCGGGCAGTGCCCGCCGTTGCTGGTGGACCAGGGTGATCGCGATGACTTCCTCGACAAGCAGCTCAAGCCGCAGGCGCTGGAGCAGGCAGCGCGCAAGGGCGGCCATGCGCTGACCCTGCGCCTGCAGCCGGGCTATGACCATAGCTACTACTTCATCGCCAGCTTCATCGAGGAACACCTGCGTCATCATGCGGTGGCGTTGGGCAGGGTTTGACCTGACAGCGCGGTGTTGGCTTTTTCGCGGGTAAACCCGCTCCCACAGGGTATCTGCAGCCCTCGGCTTGCAGCGTTCCTTGTGGGAGCGGGTTCACCCGCGAAGGGCTGCACGGCAGCCCCAATACTGCATGAAAGCAGGTAGAATCACGCCCTGACTCAATCAGGGCGTTTTTCTATGCGTATTGGCCACGGCTACGATGTCCACCGTTTCTGCGACGGTGATTTCATTACCTTGGGCGGGGTGCGTATCCCCCACAAGTTCGGCCTGCTGGCCCACTCCGACGGCGACGTGCTGCTGCACGCCCTGAGCGATGCCCTGCTTGGCGCTGCGGCGCTGGGCGACATCGGCAAGCATTTCCCCGACACCGACCCGCAGTTCAAGGGCGCCGACAGCCGCGTCCTGTTGCGCCACGTGGTTACCGTCGTGCGCGACAAGGGCTGGAAGGTCGGCAACGTCGACGCCACCATCGTCGCCCAGGCGCCGAAGATGGCCCCGCATATCGAAATCATGCGCCAGCAGATCGCCGCAGACCTGCAGGTCGAACTCGACCAGGTCAACGTCAAGGCCACCACCGAAGAAAAGCTGGGCTTCACCGGTCGCGAGGAGGGCATCGCCGTGCACGCGGTCGCCCTGCTGCTGCCAGCATGACCGAACTGGAACTGCTGGGCCCACGGGCCTCGGGCGATGCATTGGGCACTGCAGTGCTCAAGGCGGTGGCCGAAGACTTCCAGGTCGATGAAGTCCTTGATATCCCGCTGTCCGGCCAGGGCGAGCACCTGTGGCTGTGGGTCGAGAAGCGCGACCTCAACACCGAGGAGGCGGCCCGCCGCCTGGCCCGCGCCGCCGGCGTGCCGGTGCGCGCCATCAGCTATGCCGGCCTCAAGGACCGCCAGGCCCTGACCCGCCAGTGGTTCAGCCTGCACCTGCCGGGCAAGGCCGACCCCGACCTGTCCCGCGCCGAGGACGACACCCTGCGGGTGCTCAAGCAGGTGCGCCACCAGCGCAAGCTGCAGCGTGGCGCGCACTCGGCCAATGGCTTCACCTTGCGCCTGACCGCGCTGCAGGCCGACCGCCCGGCCCTCGATGCCCGCCTGGAGCAACTCAAGCTGCAGGGCGTGCCCAATTACTTCGGCAGCCAGCGTTTCGGCCATGGCGGTGGCAACGTGCATGATGCCCAGGGCTGGGCCGCACGCCAGGCATTGCCCGAGCAGCGTAACGTGCGCTCGCGGTTGTTGTCGGCCGGGCGCAGCTACCTGTTCAACCAGGTGCTGGCCGCCCGGGTGGCAGACGGCAGCTGGCAGCGCGCCCAGGTCGGCGACCTGCTGGCGTTCACCGACAGCCGCAGTTTCTTCCCAGCAGGGGAGGCCGAGTGCAGCGATCCGCGCCTGGCCATTCTCGACCTGCATCCCACCGGCCCGCTGTGGGGCGAGGGGCAATCGCCTTGCGCTGGCGCGACCCAGGCGCTCGAGAGCGAAGTTGCCGCCCGCCATCCGGCGTTGTGCCAATGGCTGGCGCGAGCGGGCATGGATCACGAACGGCGCATCCTGCGGCTCCCTATTGGGCGTCTGTCGTGGCATTATCCCGAGCCTGATATCCTGCAACTGGAATTCGTCCTTCCGGCCGGATGCTTCGCCACCGTGGTGGTGCGCGAACTCGTCGATCTGGTGCCGGCAGGGCAGACGGACAGCCCATGCGTATTCTGATTTCGAATGACGACGGTGTTACCGCACCCGGCATCGCCGCGCTGCATGAAGCGCTGGCGGATTACGCCGAGTGCGTGGTGATTGCCCCGGATCAAGACAAGAGCGGCGCCAGCAGTTCGCTGACGCTCGACCGGCCGCTGCACCCGCAGACCCTGGCCAACGGCTTCATCAGCCTCAACGGCACGCCCACCGACTGCGTGCACCTGGGGCTCAACGGCCTGCTGCCGGAAACCCCCGACATGGTGGTGTCCGGCATCAACCTGGGTGCCAACCTGGGGGATGACGTGCTGTATTCCGGCACGGTCGCCGCCGCGCTGGAAGGGCGTTTCCTCGGCGGCACCTCGCTGGCCTTCTCGCTGCTTTCGCGTCTGCCCGATAACCTGCCGACCGCCGCCTATATCGCCCGGCGCCTGGTCGAGGCGCAGTCGCGCCTGGAACTGCCGCCGCGCACCGTGCTCAACGTCAACATCCCCAACCTGCCGCTGGAGCACATCCGCGGCATCCAGCTTACCCGCCTGGGGCACCGGGCGCGTGCCGCGGCGCCGACCAAGGTGGTCAACCCGCGGGGCAAGGAAGGTTACTGGATCGCCGTGGCCGGCGATGCCGAGGATGGCGGGCCGGGTACCGATTTCCATGCGGTGATGCAAGGCTACGTGTCGATCACGCCGTTGCAGCTGGACCGTACCTTCAACGATGCCTTCGAGCGCCTCGACGGCTGGCTGGAGGGCGTGCTCTGATGCGCGAACAGGACGATCTGCAGCGTCGCGGCATCGGCATGACCTCCCAGCGTACCCGGGAGCGGCTGATCCAGCGCCTCTACGAAGAAGGCGTGTCGAACGCCAAGGTACTCGAGGCCATTCGCCGCACCCCGCGCCACCTGTTTGTCGATGAAGCCCTGGCCCATCGAGCCTACGAGGACACGGCGCTGCCGATCGGCCACAACCAGACGATCTCCCAGCCGTTCATGGTCGCGCACATGAGCGAGCTGCTTCTGGAGGCCGGGCCCCTGGACAAGGTGCTGGAGATCGGCACCGGTTCTGGCTACCAGACCGCGATCCTGGCCCAGCTGGTGGAGCGGGTGTTCTCGGTGGAGCGGATCAAGGTCCTGCAGGACCGGGCCAAGGAGCGCCTGGTCGAGCTCAACCTGCGCAACGTGGTGTTCCGCTGGGGCGACGGCTGCGAAGGCTGGCCGGCGCTGGCGCCGTACAACGGCATCATCGTTACCGCGGTCGCCCCGGAAGTGCCCCAGGCACTGCTCGACCAGCTGGCGCCGGGCGGGCGCATGGTGATCCCGGTCGGGCCGGCGGGGGAGACCCAGCAGCTGATGCTGATCGTGCGCGAAGAACATGGCTTCTCGCGCCGGGTACTCGGGGCCGTACGCTTCGTACCCCTGCTCAACGGCCCGCTGGCCTGACCTGCGCAACGGAATATTTGCGCCGGCGACGAATTCTTGCGCCTGGCCCCTGTCTATCTGGCGTGGCGTTTTTCGTACACCGATCAGGCCAACAGCGAGTCACCCCAAGGTGGGTGGCTCGGTTATAATTGAAACAATATTGCATTTCGTATCGTCATTTTTGACAGCATGAGGGGAGCGCGGGTGGGTCACACAGGCATGCGGCAGCGCAAGGAACGGTCGGTATTGAAGCTTCTGGTGATTGCGCTGGCCATGGGGACCCTGTTGGCTGGCTGTTCCAGCACCAGCTCCAACGGCGCCCGCGTGGTCGACCGCAACAACGCCGCGCCCAAGCGCCCGACCGTCACCTCGGGGCAGTACATCGTCAAGCCCGGCGACACGCTGTTCTCCATCGCCTTCCGCTATGGCTGGGACTACAAGGAGCTGGCGGCGCGCAACAACATTCCCGCCCCCTACACCATCCGTCCGGGCCAGCCGATTCGTTTCAGCAGCGGCGCGGGGGGCAGCACCACGGTTGTCAGCAGCCCTTCTTCGTCGAGCAAGACCACCGTCATCCGCCGACCGGTCGGCAGCACCGCGCCGACGACCAGTAATGGCAAAAGTGCCACTACTGCCTCTTCCACCACCTCGCAAACGGTTGCCCAGGTGCCCGCCGCAGAGCGCGCCGTCGGCGGTTGGACGTGGCCGGCGAGCGGCGTGCTGATTGGTAAATTCGCTTCAAACGGTAGTTTGAATAAAGGCATTGATATCGCCGGTGATTTGGGACAGCCTGTTTTTGCTGCGTCTGATGGAGCGGTGGTCTACGCCGGCAGTGGCTTGAGGGGCTATGGCGAGCTCATCATCATCAAACACAGCGATACCTACGTCAGTGCCTACGGTCACAACCGCAGGCTTTTGGTTCGGGAGGGGCAGCAGGTCAAGGCAGGGCAGACGATCGCAGAAATGGGGTCCACGGGCACTGATCGGGTGAAGCTGCATTTCGAGATTCGCCGCCAGGGCAAACCCGTCGATCCTCTCCAGTTCCTGCCACGCCGTTGATCATTGTCCCGGCCTGTTCCTTGGATGTAGAGGGGACAGGCTCCAGCGCTGCCATGGAAGGGTGACGCTCGAGTCTGAGTTCGAACTCAGCAAAGGACTATAACAATGGCTCTCAGTAAAGAAGTGCCGGAGTTTGACATCGACGATGACCTCCTTCTCATGGAGACGGGCATCGTTTTGGAAACGGATGTGGTGTCAGACGAACCTGCTGTACCTTCGGTTCGGACCAAGTCGAAACAGGGCGCATCGCTCAAGCAGCACAAGTACATCGACTACAGTCGCGCACTTGATGCTACTCAACTGTATCTGAATGAAATCGGCTTCTCGCCCCTGCTTTCGCCAGAGGAAGAAGTGCATTTCGCGCGCCTGTCGCAAAAAGGCGACCCGGCCGGTCGCAAGCGCATGATCGAAAGCAACCTGCGCCTGGTGGTCAAGATCGCCCGCCGTTACGTCAATCGTGGCTTGTCGTTGCTCGACCTGATCGAGGAAGGCAACCTGGGACTGATCCGTGCGGTGGAGAAATTCGACCCCGAGCGGGGCTTCCGCTTCTCGACCTACGCGACCTGGTGGATCCGCCAGACCATCGAACGGGCGATCATGAACCAGACCCGCACCATCCGCCTGCCCATCCATGTGGTCAAGGAGCTCAACGTCTACTTGCGCGCTGCCCGCGAGCTGACGCAGAAACTCGACCACGAGCCGTCGCCGGAAGAAATCGCCAGCCTGCTGGAAAAACCGGTGGCCGAGGTCAAGCGCATGCTCGGCCTGAACGAGCGGGTGTCCTCGGTGGATGTCTCGCTCGGCCCTGACTCCGACAAGACGCTGCTCGACACGCTCACCGACGATCGCCCCACCGATCCGTGCGAACTGCTGCAGGACGACGACCTGTCGCAGAGCATCGACCAGTGGCTGGGCGAGCTGACCGACAAGCAGCGCGAGGTGGTGGTGCGGCGTTTCGGCCTGCGTGGGCATGAAAGTAGCACCCTCGAGGATGTCGGCCTGGAGATCGGCCTGACCCGCGAGCGCGTGCGGCAGATCCAGGTCGAAGGCCTCAAGCGTCTGCGCGAGATCCTTGAGAAGAATGGCCTGTCCAGCGAGTCGCTGTTCCAGTAGTCACTGACGTGCTTAGGCGAACGCCCCGACTTGTTCGGGGCGTTTGCGTTTTAGATTGGCTGAATCAGACGTCATCGCGGGGCAAGCCCGCTCCCACGCTGCTTTTGGGGGCTGGACGCGAAACCTGTAGGAGCGGGCTTGCCCCGCGAAGGCGTCCTCAATACCAACCCCATAGCCTGCTCCCCTGCGAAGTATTTATTTCTCCACCCTCGTAGCATCGCATGTAAGCATTCGCTTACTCGTCATGTAAGTGATCGCTGTAGGGATCAGTAAATCAATGTCGTTTCCAACGGCGTACTTTTTCTAACTAACTGATATTTATGACTTTTATAAATATCAAAAGATGTGTCACCTGAATCATCCTGAGATATTCGCCGCTTGTTCCCTACCGGGGAATCGCTAGTATTCGAACTGTGTCAAGGGACAGACACAGGCCTTCAAGGATGACGGCCAGGGACATCGCGGGACGCGATTCATCAGGATGATGATTGGGACATACAGGGACTACGGAAAAAATGTGGGCGGGTCAAACCGCCCCTTTTTTTTGCCCGTCGGAAATGAAAAAAGGCCCTTTCGGGCCTTTTTCGCAACTGGGCGCTATCAGCGCTCCAGGTCGGCAATCTTGCCCGTCTTGCCATCCCACTCTTCGGCGTCCGGCAGGGCGTCTTTCTTCTCGGTGATGTTCGGCCAGATCTCCGCCAGCTCGGCGTTCAGCTCGATGAAGTTCTCCATGCCGGACGGCACTTCGTCTTCCGAGAAAATCGCCTGGGCCGGGCACTCCGGCTCGCACAGCGCACAGTCGATGCACTCGTCCGGGTGAATCACCAGGAAGTTCGGGCCTTCGTAGAAGCAGTCCACCGGACAGACTTCCACGCAGTCGGTGTACTTGCATTTGATGCAGTTGTCGGTGACGACGAAGGTCATTTCTAATTCTCTCCTCAGGCGACGGCAGCTTGCCCTTCCTTACCAGGGCAGCGCGGTTCACGGTGCTGGCTGCAGGCCAGGCTAATAACCTGCAGTGCTCGCAAACCGCGCCGGATTCTACCAGCTTGCGCGGTGGGCCGTTATAACAGGTTTTTCAGTTGATATAGCATTTCGATAGCTTGGCGCGGCGTCATGTCGTCCAGGTCCAGCTTGCCCAGCTTCTCGATGGCTGGGTGTGGCAGGCTGGCGAACAGGTCGCTCTGGTGCGGCACGTGAGGCATGTTGTCGCGGGCTGGCGTGATCGGCGCTTCGTGGGGCAGGCTGGCGGTCTCCAGCCGGCCCAGGTGCTCGCGGGCACGCTGGATCACCGCCGCCGGCACGCCCGCCAGCTGCGCCACGGCCAGGCCGTAGCTCTGGCTCGCCGGGCCCGGCAGGACGTGGTGCAGGAACACGATGCGTTCGTTGTGCTCGGTGGCGTTCAGGTGCACGTTGGCCACCAGCGGCTCGCTGTCCGGCAGCACGGTCAGTTCGAAGTAGTGGGTGGCGAACAGCGTGTAGGCGCGCAACTGGGCCAGGCGCTCGGCGGCGGCCCAGGCCAGCGACAGGCCATCGAAGGTACTGGTGCCGCGGCCGACTTCGTCCATCAGCACCAGGCTGCGGTCGGTGGCGTTGTGCAGGATGTTGGCGGTCTCGCTCATCTCGACCATGAAGGTCGAACGCCCGCCGGCCAGGTCGTCGCTGGAGCCGATACGGGTGAAGATGCGGTCGACCGGCGACAGTTCGCAGGCGGCGGCCGGGACGAAGCTGCCGATATGGGCCATCAGCACGATCAGCGCGGTCTGGCGCATGTAGGTGGACTTACCGCCCATGTTCGGGCCGGTGATGATCAGCATGCGCGTGCTGTTGTCCAGGCCCAGGTCGTTGGCCACGAATGGCGTGGTCAGCACCTGCTCGACCACCGGGTGACGGCCCTGCTCGATGCGCAGGCACGGCTCCTCGACGAAGCTTGGGCAGTTCAGGTCCAGGTTCAGGGCGCGCTCGGCCAGGTTGCTCAGCACATCCAGTTCGGCCAGGGCGGCGGCGCTGTCCTGCAGCGGCGCCAGGTGTTCGATCAGGGTTTCGAGCAAGGCATCGTAGAGCATCTTCTCGCGGGCCAGGGCGCGGCTCTTGGCCGACAGTGCCTTGTCCTCGAAGGTCTTGAGCTCGGGGGTGATGAAGCGTTCGGCGCCCTTGAGCGTCTGCCGCCGGATGTAGTCGGCGGGTGCCTGCTCGGCCTGCTTGGTCGGCAGTTCGATGAAGTAGCCGTGCACGCGGTTGTAGCCAACCTTGAGGTTGGCCAGGCCCGTGCGGGCCTTCTCGCGGGCTTCGAGGTCGATGAGGAACTGGCCGGCGTTCTCGCTGATCGCCAGCAGCTCGTCCAGTTCGCTGTCGTAGCCGGTCTTGAGCACGCCACCGTCGCGGATCACCGCCGGTGGGTTGTCGATGATCGCCCGCTCCAGCAGGCCGGCCAGCTCCGGATAGGTGCCGGTGATCGCGGCCAGGCGCGCCAGGTGTGGCGCCTCCAGCTCGGTCATGGCGTTCTGCAGCTCGGGCAGGGCGCCGAGGGCGTCGCGCAGGCGCGCCAGGTCACGGGGACGGGCGTTGCGCAGGCCGATCCGCGCGAGGATCCGCTCGATGTCGCCGATTTCCTTGAGCTGCGGCTGCAGCTTCTCGAAACGGTAGCCGTCGAGCAGGCAGCGGATCGAATCCTGGCGGGCCTTGAGCACCTTCAGGTCGCGCAGCGGACGGTTCAGCCAGCGGGTCAGCAGGCGGCTGGCCATGGCGGTCTGGCAACGGTCGATGACCGATTGCAGGGTGTTGTCGCGGCCACCGGCCAGGTTGATGTCCAGCTCCAGGTTGCGGCGGCTGGCGGCATCGAGGATGACCGTGTCGTCCAGGCGCTCGTGACGCAGGCTGCGCAGGTGGGGCAGGGCGGTGCGCTGGGTTTCCTTGGCGTAGGTCAGCAGGCAGCCGGCGGCGCCGATGGCCAGGGTCAGCTTGTCGCAGCCAAAGCCCTTGAGGTCCTGGGTGGCGAACTGCTGGCAGAGGCTCTTGCGCGCCGTGTCGCGGTCGAAGTCCCACGGTGCGCGGCGACGGGCGCCGGGGCGCTTTTCGGCCGGCAGGCCCTGCGGCCAATCGTCGGGGATCAGCAGTTCCACCGGGTTGATGCGTTCGAGCTCGGCCAGCAGGTTCTCCCAGCCCTTGATTTCCTGCACGGTGAAGTTGCCGCTGGTGATGTCCAGCACCGCCAGGCCGAACAGGCGCTCGTCACCCAGCAGGGCGGCGATCAGGTTGTCGCGGCGCTCGTCGAGCAAGGCCTCGTCGCTGATCGTGCCCGGGGTGATGATGCGCACCACCTGGCGCTCCACCGGGCCCTTGCTGGTGGCCGGGTCGCCGATCTGCTCGCAGATGACCACCGACTCGCCGAGCTTGACCAGCTTGGCCAGGTAGCCTTCCAGCGAGTGGAACGGAATCCCGCACATGGGAATCGACTGGCCCGCCGACTGCCCGCGGGCGGTCAGGGTGATATCCAGCAGTTTTGCGGCTTTCTTCGCATCTTCGTAGAAGATCTCGTAGAAATCGCCCATGCGGTAGAACATCAGCTGGTCCGGGTGCTGGTTCTTCAGCTTCCAGTACTGCTGCATCATCGGGGTGTGTGCGGAGAGATCAGACATTCAGGGCCTTACAGCGGGTGGTCTGGTGGCAAATTTCGAAACCGCTAATGGTACAGGCTTTTTCCAGCCGACGCAGGCCGGATGGGTAGGACAAATCTGCGCAGGCTGCCTGTGGCGGGCGTCAGCGCGGGTGGCCGAAGAACTGGTTGAGGAACATCAGTTCCATGATCACGACCAGCACGCAGAACATCACGAAACCCCGGGTGAAGACGCGTCGTGGCCGTTCAAAGGAAGGTAATTCCTGGATGTTCAGCGCGACCATGATCGCCACGATCAACCAGGTCAGCAGTTGCGTGGGCCAGCGGCGTCGAGGCGAAAGGTCCATGCCTTGTTTCGATCCTTGGTCAGGGAAACCGCGACGATAGCGATGGCCTCGGGGTGGGGCAATCTTTCTTTTCCCGTTGCAGGGGCCATTGCATTTCCGTTTCCGCGGTTGCATTATGCGCATTATGCAAAAACGCAACGTAGCCTCCGTACTCAGAGAACTGCTCGCCCGCCACGGCCTGTCCCCCACAGAGCTGCATCGGCGCACGGGCGTGCCTCAATCCACCCTGTCGCGGATTCTCAGCGAGAAGATCGTCGATCCTTCGGACAAGCACGTCTCGAAGATCGCCGAGTACTTCGGCGTGAGCACCGACCAGTTGCGCGGCCGCGTCGAATTGGGCGAGTCCCGTGACGCGGCCCCGCTCGCCCAGGGCCACGCAGCCCTGAGCGATATCAGCCTGTGGGACGATGAAACCCCCGTCGAGGACGACGAGGTGTCCGTTCCTTTTCTTCGTGAGGTCGAGTTGGCAGCAGGATCAGGAAGATTCGTCATCGAGGAAAGCGAGAACGCTCGCTTGCGCTTCGGCAAACGCAGCCTGCGCCACAATGGCGTGCAGTTCGACAACGCCAAGTGCGTGACGGTGCGCGGCAACAGCATGCTGCCGGTGCTGCGCGATGGCGCCACGGTCGGGGTCAATACCGGTAAAAGCACCATCGGCGATATCATCGACGGTGACCTTTATGCCATCAACCACAATGGCCAGCTGCGGGTGAAACAGGTGTACCGCCTGCCTACCGGCATTCGCCTGCGCAGCTTCAACCGCGACGAGCACCCCGACGAGGACTACAGCTTCCAGCAGATGCAGGAAGAACAGATCAGCCTCCTTGGCCACGTCTTCTGGTGGGGCATGTACGCCCGTTGATCCCCAGCCCTCGATAAAAACCCGCCTCGGCGGGTTTTTTTTCGCCCTCAGAAAACCCCTACAGCCACGTCAGATCAGGCCTCCATGCATAGAAGCAAAAGCTGATGCATAAAAATTTGAATTTGTGCATTGACTGCATATGCATGAGTGCATAAAATGTATCCCAAGCCGGACGCAAACCGGTTGAGATACAGGCAGCGATGAACAGGCCTCGACTGTTCAGAGGGTTGGCAACTGGCCCGGGTGTGCAGCGTAAAGCACCACGATCAGTTATCCGGCGGGCAGGCGGCCGCGGTCGGAGTCACCAATTTGAAGCGCAACCGCACGGCGTCACCAGTCGTGGCCGGCGGTTACACCGCGCATTACTGAAAAGCCTGCAGGGCGGGCTTTTTGGAATGCCGAGTCAAGCCAATCACGATCCGCCGGCATGTCGCCGGCGGGCAACACACAGGAGGCAGGAACGTGACGAACGAGCAACAGGCGTTGCTGGAGATGCCGCTCTGGCTGGTGATCCTCCTGGCATTGCTGGGCGGGCTTTCCGGCGAGATGTGGCGCGCCGACAAGGCCGGCGCCCGCGGCTGGGGGCTGCTCAGGCGGCTGGCGCTGCGCTCCGGGGCCTGCATGGCCTGCGGGGTATCGACGGTCATGCTGCTGTACGCCAGCGGCATGTCGATCTGGAGTGCCAGTGCCTTTGGCTGCCTCACCGCCATGGCTGGCGCCGACGTGGCCATCGGTCTCTATGAGCGCTGGGCCGCGCGCCGGCTGGGGCTGGACGACCAGCCCGCAGTGGCGCGCCAGGACGAAGAATGAACGCGGTAACAAGGAAGAAAGCGGATGTTCAACGAGTTTCGCTGCGGTAAATGCAACCGCTTGCTGGCCCGCATCGGCGGGTCGGCGCTGGTCCAGATCAAGTGTTCGCGCTGCGCGACCTTGAACCACATGAAGGCCACGGGCCTCGACAACGTGCCACCGAGCGATCAGGACGGGCCGCAGAGCCCAGCTCCCCTTCAATCGATCCAGTAGGAGAAACACCATGGCAGGTCGTACCCGCATTCCTTTCAACGGCGTCGGCACTTCGGTGCTGCCCGCTTACCAGACCCTTTCGGCGGGCCAGTACCTGCTGTCGCCCAACCAGCGCTTCAAGCTGCTGCTGCAGGGCGATGGCAACCTGGTGATCCAGGACAACGGCGCCACCGTCTGGGTCGCCAATGAACAGCAACCCTTCAGTTCGAGCATTCCCCTGCGCAACAAGAAAGCCCCGCTGGCCTTCTACGTGCAGTACGGCGCATTCCTCGACGACTACTCGCGGCGCCGGGTGTGGCTGACCAACAACAGCACCTTCACCAGCAACGACCAGTGGAACCGCACGCACCTGGTGCTGCAGGACGACGGCAATATCGTGCTGGTCGACTCCCTGGCGTTGTGGAACGGCACGCCGGCCGTCCCGCTGGTGCCTGGCGCCGTCGACTCGCTGCTGCTGGCGCCTGGCTCCGAGCTGGTACAGGGCATGGTATACGGCGCGGGCGCCAGCAAGCTGGTGTTCCAGGGCGACGGCAATCTCGTGGCCTATGGCCCGAACGGCGCGGCCACCTGGAACGCCGGTACCCAAGGCAAGGGCGCCGTGCGCGCAGTGTTCCAGGGCGACGGCAACCTGGTGGTCTACGGTGCCGGCAACGCGGTGCTGTGGCATTCGCACACCGGCGGCCATGCCAGCGCGGTGCTGCGCCTGCAGGCCAACGGCAGCATCGCCATCCTCGACGAGAAACCGGTGTGGGCGCGCTTCGGCTTCCAGCCGACCTATCGCCATATCCGCAAGATCAACCCTGACCAGAAGCCAATCGACATCTGGACCTGGCACTTCTGAGCCGGGCGCCGGGCCTTCGCGGGCCCGGCCTTCGCCGAACCGAGCGTTCAAGGAGCACAAGCATGAGCGAACTGGCCCAGTTGTACGCGGCCGTCACCTCCACCCTGCGGGCGGCGTTGCCGGCCTTCGCCACGGTCGCCACGGAGGGCGACGACATTACCGAGCCGGCCCTGCCCGCCTTGGTGCATGGCGTGTTGCGCATGCGTGGCGACGAGGCGCTGCGTGACGGTCGCTCATTGCTGATGACGACCTTCGAAGCCCGCGTCACCGCCCAGGGCACCCCCGCGCAGGCACGGACGCAGGCCGGCGTGCTGGCGGCGCAGCTGATCGATGTGCTGCGCCAGCAGTCCTGGGGCCTCGATTACGTCGAGGGCGCACGGGACATCCTCGCCGAAGCCGAGGGCAGCACCTGGCGGGTGCAATGGGAACAACCGGTCCTGCTGGGGAATGCCCACTGGCCTTGGCCCGACCAGCCGCCGGGCAGCCTGATGCTGGGCTTCGCCCCGGACACCGGGCTCGGCAACCAGGACAAGTACCTGTCACCGGAGGACCTGGCATGAGCTACGCCAGCGCCATGCACGATCGCATGCTGGCCAGCCTGGTGATCCCCTGCCGGGTGGTGGCGGTGGACCTGGCCGCGGCCCGGGTGCGGGTGTCCGACGGCGGTGGCTGGACCAGTGCTTGGGTGCGCTGGCATGCCCAGGCTGCCGGCAAGGCCCGCCACTGGCGAGTGCCGAGCCTGGACGAGCAGGGCGTGCTGATCAGCCCCAGCGGCGAACCGGCCCTGGGCACCTTCGTCCCGGGGTTGTACGGCAATGCCGGGACGGCGCCGGACAACCGCGACCATATCGAAGTCTGGCGCTTCGACGACGGCGGCTCGCTGACCTACGACTGGCAGGCCAAACGCTATGACATCCAGCTGCCCAGCGGCCAGGCCACGGTCAAGGTCGGCGCCAGCACCCTGGTGGTCAGCGACAACGCCATCACCCTCGACGCTGCGTCGATCACCCTGACCGGCACGGTCGCCATCAACGGTCCGCTGACGGTCAGCGGCGACATCAACGGCGGTGGCCGGATCATTGACACGGCCGGCAACACCGCCAACCACAAGCACTGAACAAGGAACTGATCAGACCATGAAAAAGCTCAAACCTACCTTAGTTGCGCTCACCCTGCTGTGCAGCGTCATGACCCCTGCGGCCTGGGCGGCGACTGCCCAATCGTGGAATCTCGCCCGGGACATGTATATCGCCACCCAGAGTGCTGCAGTCGACTCCCCCTGGACGTTCATGCAGAACAAGACTGGGGTCAACGTGCCGGCCAACTACACACCACTACCGACGTTCGTTGCCGACAACTGCAGTGGCGCCAACGTCACTTGCTGGCGCGATGACACCAATAGCGCGTATGTGAGTGTCATCAAGAAGAGCTTCACCTTCAGCGGCTCGGGTGGCAGCTTCGTCTTCAAGCAGGGCGATGTGGCCACCCATCCGGGCGGCGACAGCCAGAGTATCGTGCGCTGGGCCAGCCCGATCAGTGGCCGGGTCAATGTGCTGGGCCGGGTCAACGATCTGCACAGCGCGTGCGGCGATGGCGTCGCCTGGTCGCTCAACCTGGGTGACCGCGTGGTGCAGTCGGGCGACCTCGCCAATGGCGGTAGTGCGGTCATCAAGGCCAACGACATCGAAGTGAGCACCACCTCGATGCTCTATCTGGTCATCGACAAGAAGACCAGCAACGCCTGTGACGCCACCAGTCTGGATCTGCTGATCACCAATTGATTTCTGCCACCGAGCAGTGCCTGGACGTGCGCCTGTGCCATCACGCAAGGCGTCTCCAGCGAAACGCGATCGCCTGTGAGCGACATGTCTTGCGCAACGACGCGCATCTGATCATTCGACTCAAAAGGTAAAGCAACATGGAAGCAGTAAAAGTCGGCAAGCACTTCTTCAACGCCCACCCAACCGCCGTCAGCCAGGTCTTCAGTGCCGCGGACAACAAGGATGGCGTGTACCTGCGCACCGCCACCCTGTGCACCGGCGGCGGCATCCTCAACCTGTACACCGGCCCGAAGGCGCCGGCCTACATCGGCGACATGAGCGTCCACGCCATCATGGGCGGGATCAACGGCGGCATCGACTCGCAGTACACCCTGCCTTATCCGCTGTTCATCCCGGCGGGTTACGGCCTGTGGACCGTCGCCAACAACGCCACGGCGGCCATCGCCCTGACCTACGACTTCGTCTCCTGAAGCGGCTGCCCGGCTTGTCCGGGCAACCCATTCCTTTCTTCCAGGTGATAACCATGCGCTATCCGAACAGGCTATCTGGAGCCTCAATCCCAGGAGGTGCCCCATGATCGGCATGGACCGCCGCACCGGCCAGCCCCTGTCGGGCGTGGCCCACCTGCGTCAATCCATCGAAGACATCCTCACCACGCCGCTTGGCAGCCGGCGCATGCGCCCGGAGTACGGCAGTCAGCTGCGCCGCTACGTCGACCTGCCGGTCAACGAAGGCTGGAAAAGTGCGGTGCAGGCGGAAGTGGCCCGCGCCCTCGGGCGCTGGGAACCGCGCCTGAAGCTGGACCGGGTCAAGGTCGTGGCCGTGCTCGACGGCCAGGTCAGCCTGGCCTTGAGTGGCCGCTACCTGGGTGACGACGCGCTGGTGGAGGTGACTGTATGAGCCAGGTCGACCTGTCGAAACTGCCCGTCCCGCAACTGCTCGAAGACCTCGACTTCGAGGCACTGTACCTGGAGGACCTGGCCAGCTTCCGCGCCCAGATGGGCGACAGCTGGACCGCCAAACTGGAAAGCGACCCGGTGATCAAGCTGCTGGAGGTCGGTGCCTACCGCAAACTGCTCAACCGGGCGCGGGTCAACGATGCGGCCAAGTCTTTGCTGTTGGCCTACGCCCAGGAAGGCGACCTCGACCAGCTGGCGGCCAACGTCAGCCTGCAACGCCTGGTGATCCGGGCCGCGAACCCGAACACGATCCCGCCGATCGAGCTGCTCCTCGAGTCCGACGACGCGCTACGCGAAAGGGTGCAGCTGGTGTACGAAGGGCTGACCACGGCTGGCCCGCGCAACAGTTACATCCTCCATGCTCGCAACGCCTCGGGACGGGTCGCTGACGCGACCGCCGAGAGCCCGTCGCCAGCGGTGGTAGACGTCACGGTACTGAGCCTGGATGGTAATGGTAGGGCCGGCGCGCCACTGCTGGCGCAAGTCGCCAGCTACCTTAACGACGACGATATCCGCCCGGTTGCCGACCGGGTCAACGTGCGCAGTGCCGAGATCCTGCCCTACCGCGTAGAGGCGGTGCTGCACATGGCTGACAGTGGCCCGGAGTACGAAACGATACTCGGTGAATGCCGACGGCGCCTGGAGGCATGGGTCAACCCACGGCGACGATTGGGTGTCGAGGTAGCCCGCTCCGGTGTCGACGCACAGTTGCACATCGAGGGCGTGAGCCGGGTCGAGCTGGTGGATTGGACCGACATCCGCCCCACCAAGGCACAGGCAGCCTGGTGCACCGGCATCGACCTCAAGCGCGGGGGCTGACATGGACACGCTCTTGCCGCTCAATCGCACGCCGCTGGAACGCGCCCTGGAGGCGGCTGCCGACGAAGACCTCAAGGTCGGCCTGCGCACCCTCTACAACCCCGATACCTGCCCGGCGCACCTGTTGTACCAACTGGCCTGGGCCTGGTCGGTGGATCGCTGGGACGACCGCTGGAGCGAGTCGATCAAGCGCTCGGTGATCCGTTCGGCGTTCTTCGTCCACGCCCACAAAGGCACCCTCGGCGCCCTCCGGCGGGTGGTCGAACCGTTCGGCTACCTGATCGAAGTCGAGGAGTGGTGGCAGACACAGCCTGTCGGGGTGCCAGGCACATTCGCCCTGAAACTCGGGGTGACCGACGCCGGCATCAGCGAAGAAACCTACAACGAACTGTCGTCGCAGATCGACGATGCCCGACCGGTCAGCCGCCACCTGACCGGCCTGGTGATCAGCCTCGAAAGCCGTGGCGCCTTCTACCTTGGCTGCGCGCTGCAGGACGGCGATGAACTCGACGTCTACCCGCCAGCACCCCCTGACGTCATCGTCAGCGGTGCGATCGGGCGCGGTGGCCGGGAACACACAATCGATACCTTGGACATTGCACATGGTTGACCAGAATTCACAGTTCTACGCCATCCTCACCAAAGTGGGCGCGGCGAAGCAGGCCAATGCGGATGCCTTGGGCATTCCGTGGAAAATTACCCAGATGGGGGTGGGCGACGCCAATGGCCTCGACCCCACCCCCAATGCCACCCAGACCAGCCTGATCAACGAATGGCGTCGCGCACCGCTGAACCAGCTCAAGGTGGACGACAAGGACAGTTCGGTGATCGTCGCCGAGCAAGTCATCCCTGCGGAAGTGGGAGGCCGCTGGATCCGCGAAGTCGCGCTGTACGACGCCGACGGCGACATGGTTGCCGTGGCCAACTGCGCGCCCACCTACAAGCCGTTGCTCAACCAGGGTTCGGGCCGCACCCAGGTGGTGCGCCTGAACCTGATCGTCAGCAGCGCCAGCCTGGTACAGCTGAAGATCGACCCTGCGGTTGTCCTCGCTACCCGTGAATGGGTTACCGAGGAACTGGCCAGGCAAGACTTCAAACATTCGGTGCAGGCAGCCACCACCGGTCCCATCACCTTGAATGGGTTGCAGACCATCGACGGCGTCGCGCTGCTGGCGGGTGCCCGTGTACTGGTGAAAAACCAGGCGGCAGCCAAGGACAACGGCTTGTACCAGGTCGGCGCAAGTGCCTGGGTTCGCTGCAGTGATGCCGATACCGATGCCAAGGTCACACCTGGCTTGCTGGTGCTGGTGGAGAAAGGCACGGTCAATGGTGACAGCGGCTGGCAGCTGGTCACCGATGCAACGATCACATTGGGCGTGACGGCCCTGGCGTTCGAGATGGCGTTTGGCCGCACGGGTGTGTCCGAGGGTACGTATCGGAGCGTGCAGGTCGACAAGTACGGTCGCGTCGTTGCGGCGAGCAATCCGACCACCGTGGCGGGTTACGGTATCACCGACGCCTACACCAAGAGTGAAGTCTTCACCCGGGCGGAAACCTCCAATGCCGTGGCGCAGGCGGTTGCAGCCCTGGTTGGTTCGGCCCCGGCCGCACTGGACCAGCTCAACGAACTGGCGGCCGCGATCGGCAACGATCCGAACTTCGCCGCCACGATGGTCAACGAGCTGTCGAAGAAGGCCACCATCGAACAGGTGAATGCCATCGCAGGCCTGACCGCCGGCCATGTCGCCCACTTCGCGATGAGCGTGCCACCAGCGGGTTGGCTGAAGCGTAACGGCGCAGCGGTTTCGCGCGTGACCTATGCGCGCTTGTTCGCGGTCATCGGTACCCAGTTTGGCGCTGGCGATGGCTCGACGACGTTCAACCTGCCCGATGACCGTGGTTACTTCGACCGCGGCTGGTCGGATGGACGCAACGTCGACCCTGGCCGGGCATTGTTCTCGGATCAGGGCAGCCAGAACCTCGAACACGCCCACTCCGGGGCCACCTCGGCCGCGGGTGCCCACTCGCACGTGACGCTGCTGGTGAGGGAGCGGATCAATGCGGCAATGGTCACCAGCGGCGGTAACGCCGTGCTCGGTGACGAGATGGGCGATGGCGTGAACTCGGCCTATACCGACACGGCGCCGGCCCATGCCCACAGCTTCGTCACCAGCGTCAGCGGCGGCAATGAATCCAGGCCATTCAACCGGGCCTATCTGGCCTGTATCAAATTTTGAGAGTGCCCATGACCGATCAAATCATTCAAGGCGCCGTGGCGGCGGTGCAGTCCTACCTGGCCGCCACTACCACCTGGTGGCAACAGGCCGGTGTCGTTGCGCCGCTGGTGTGCAACGTCGACCCTGCCAGCGGTGAGTTTCTTGGGGCCTGCGCGGCCGATCCCAGCCCGCTCGAACCTGGAGTCTGGCTGATCCCGGCCCACAGCTATCGCATCCAACCGCCTGAGTTGAAGACGGGCTTCGCCGCCATCGCTACCCAGGACGGCAAGCACTGGGACCAGGTGGTCGATCATCGAGGCGCGACGGTGTATCGCACCGCCGATGGTGAGGCGCAGGTCTGGACCATGCTGGGCGAACTGCCTGGAGATTTCACGCTGCAAGCGCCGACCTCGGACTTCGATACCTGGAACGGCAGCGCCTGGGTTGTCAACCAGTTGGCCAGGGGCAAGGCGCTGCGCCAATCGGGCGCCAACAAGCAGGCACTGCTGGTCCGATACGCCACGCTGCGCATCTCGAGCCTGCAGGACGCCGTTGCCCTGGAAATGGCCACAGATGCCGAAGTAACGGCGCTGACGGCCTGGAAGCGCTACCGGATCGAACTGAACCGGTTGGATCTCTCGGCCGCGGCGCCCACCGCCGATAGTTGGCCGGCGAGCCCTGACGAGGCGGCGGCTGCCGACTGGCTGACCAGCCAAGGCTTCGAAGAAGTCGCCTGAACCTGAGCGCCCGCGACGCCGGGCGTTTTCCCAAACCGATCTACCCCTTCCAGGCCCTGCACCCGCAGGGCCTTTTCACACCTGAACCTGGAGCAAACCTACATGAGTGGATTCTTCCACGGCGTCACCGTGACCAATGTCGACACGGGTGCCCGCAACATCGCGTTGCCTTCGTCCTCGATCATCGGCCTGGTCGATACCTTCACCGAAGGCCCGGGCGTCACTGCAAAGGCCAACGACCTGGTACTGATCACCAGTGAGCGCGAAGCAGTGGCTGCGTTCGGTGGCAATGCCGCCATCACCAAGGCCTGCCGCGCCGTCTTCGCTCGCGCCAAGGCAGTTATCGTCGCCTGTGGCGTGGCCAAGGTCGATGACACTGCCGAACAGATCTCGGCGATTATCGGTACCGTCGGGATCAACGGCAAGCGTACCGGCCTGCAAGCGTTGCTCGACGGCAAAAGTCGATTCAATGCCCAACCGCGCCTGCTGATCGTTCCGGGCCACAGCTCGGTCAACACCATTGCCACCGCCCTGGTGGGCCTGGCCGACAAACTGCGTGGCATCGCCATCCTGGATGGCCCCAACACCACCGAAGAGCAAGTGCTTGCCTACGCCAAGCAGTTCGGCGCCAAGCGGGCCTTCATGGTCGACCCCGGCGTGCGCTACTGGGACAACGAGGCCCTGGCTACCGTCGATGCCCCCGCGTCGGCCTGGGTCGCCGGCCTGTTCGCCTACACCGACCGCGAGTACGGCTTCTGGGCTTCGCCTTCGAACAAGGAATTTGTCGGCATCACCGGCACCACCCGCGCCGTGGAATTCCTCGACGGCGATGACACCTGCCGCGCCAACCTGCTGAACAACGCCAACATCGCCACCATCATCCGCGACGACGGCTTCCGCCTGTGGGGCAACCGCACCCTGTCGAGCGACCCGAAATGGGCCTTCGTCACCCGCGTGCGGACCATGGACATCGTCATGGACGCGATCCTCTACGGCCACAAGTGGGCCGTCGACCGCTCCATCACCGCCACCTATGTCAAGGACGTCACCGAGGGCCTGCAGGCCTTCATGCGCGACCTGAAGAACCAGGGCGCGATCATCAACTTCGAAGTCTTCGCCGACCCGGAGCTGAACACCGCCAGCCACCTCGAGCAGGGCAAGGTGTACTGGAACATCCGCTTCACCGATGTCCCGCCTGCCGAAAACCCCAATTTCCGCGTCGAAGTCACCAACCAATGGCTGACCGAAGTCCTCGATTCCGTCGCTTAAGGAGCGCATCTACATGGCAATGATTCCCGAAACCCTGGCCAACCTGAACCTGTTCGTCGATGGCGTCAGCTTCCAGGGCGATGTACCTAACCTGACCCTGCCCAAGCTCACGCTGAAGATGGAAGAGCACCGCCCCGGCGGCATGGACATGCCGGTCGAGATGGACCAGGGCATGGAAAAACAGGAAGCCGCCTTCACCACCACCGGCGTACGCCGCGAGTCGCTGAAGTTCTTCGGCCTGGCCGACGGCACCGCTTTCAACGGCACCTTCCGCGGCGCCTTCAAGGGCCTGAAGGGCAAGATCAACCCAGTCATCGTCACCCTGCGCGGTTCGCTGAAAGAGATCGACATGGGTGACTGGAAGTCCGGCGACAAGGCCGAGATCAAGCACAGCATCGCCGTCACCTACTACAAGCTCGAAGTCGATGGCCGCCTGGTCTACGAAATCGACGCCCTGGGCATGAAACGGGTGATCGACGGTGTCGACCAACTGGCCGCGCAGCGCGCCGCACTGGGTCTTTAAGGAGAACGCTCGATGGCTCAAACGAAGAAACTGCCGCAATGGCTGACCGTCAACGCCGAGCGCGTGACCGTGCGCCTGTCGCGCCCCAGCGAGGCGAACGGCGTGCAGGTCGACAGCCTGTCGCTGCGCGCACCGACCGTGCGTGACATCCGCAACGCACAGGCCGGTGGCGTGGCTGACGACGAGCAGCGCGAACTGAACTTGTTCGCCTCACTCGCCGAGGTTGGCGTCAAGGACCTCGAGGGCCTGGCCCTGAAGGACTACAGCCGCCTGCAGACGGGCTACTTTCGCCTGGTGCAGGACGACGAGGTTTGACCCTGCCCGGCAGAAGGCCGCCGCCAGGCGGCTGGCCAAGGAGCTGAACTTTTCTGCCAGCGAGATCATGGCCATGTCGTTCAGCGACATGGTCTGGTGGCTGGCGGACTGAAGGGGGAGACACGGATGGCGAACAGATCAACGACAGCGCTGGGCGCAGTCGGTGCCACCGTTCCGGAACTTGCGGGGCCGTTGGAGGGGCTGCGTGGCCGCACGGTACCCATGGGGGCGCTGGGGGGGACCCAGCGGCCTGCCGATGTCGGCGGCGGGGGAAATACTGCCCCGTCCCCGCAAGGGGCGAGGGCACTACGGGACAAGGATACGCAGGCCGAGTCCTTGAAAGTACAGCAACAGCAGGTCGGGCTGCTTCAACAGCACAAGGTACTCCTGGAGCGTTCCCTGGGCGGCAGGCCGGCCCAGTCGGGGCCTGAGTTGCTGCCTCAGGTCGGCCAGGCAGCACGCGATGTCGCGTCGTCGCTCCTGATCGCGGGCGGTGGTTACCTGGCGGCGAAGGGAATCGCCCAGGGTAGCGCACCTGGCCGTCCGGGTACCCTGTACCTACCGGCCTTGGTGATTGGCAGCACCGATGGCGCGCCAGGCAGCGAGGATTACCCGCTTGGCGCGGATGCGATGCCGGCCCCGCTGCCTCGCAGCGATGGGCCAGGGCGTTGGGCGCAGGCGCTGCAGGCCGGGAAGTCGGCTACCGGCATGGCCGGACTGGATGCATTGACGAAGCTCGTCTTTACGGCAACCACGGCTTCCACTGCGCAGCAGAGGGGAGAGGGGGTGGGGGCCGCCGCCGGTGGTTTCTTGGGGGCCGTATCGGGGGCCATGTTGGGCGCAGGCCTCAAACTGGGCGCCCCAGCGGCCTCGATGATGCTCGGCTTTGCCGGCGACAAGGTCGGTGGAGTGCTAGGCAAGGGGCTGATGGCCAGGTCCGACAGTGCTTCTGTGGCGGGCGTTGGCAACGGGCAATCGACGCCGTCAGCAGACGCTGCCCCGCCATCGGCATCGAGTACATTATGGGGCACCTTGGCCAGCGCCCTGGGAATAGGCGCGGGGGCTGCCGCCTACAAGCATCGTGGCCGTTTACGCCGTGCCGGACGTGGGGTTGGGCTGGACGAACCTTATCCGCTAGGGGCGGATGCCGGACCGTCACCCTCCGGCCTCAATCCTTCACCTGGGCGTTGGGCCAGACTGACGGAGGCTTTCAAGGCGGCTGGCAAACTGCCTTGGCTCGAGGCCGGGGTAAAGGGGGCTTACACCTATGCCACGGCCAAGACGCCCGAGGAGAAGGGGGCGGGTTATGGTGGTGCGATTGGCGGAGCAGTGGGCACAGTGCTGGGAGGGATGTTTCTCAGTGGTGTTGTTGGTCCGCCAGTTGCGATGCTGATCGGCAACATGGTTGGCGACAAGGTCGGTGGCGTGATCGGGGGATGGGCTGGAAAAACATTCTTTAGCGCCTCTGACGAGCCTCCCAAGAGTCCCCGTCCAGCAATCTCCCTGAGCGATCCGCGGCAGATCACGCTCGTACCGAAGGGAGAGGTGCTCGATGGGCAGGTCGGCACACGGATGGCCAGGCAGCTACTGTCGCCATCGCAGGTGGCGCTTTCCAAGCCTCGGGCGGCAGTCGATGCGCGCGCCGCTGGTGGTGTCGAGGTACCGCTGGCGATTGGGCCTGGAGCGCCGATCGGTGCGCCTGTGGGCAAGTATTTCTCCGAGCGTGCCGCCGAGTTCAAACCGCAGGAAACGAGCGTACCTGTTGGGCCGCTGGCGTTGCCCGACGCCGGGCCGCGTCCGGCGCAGAGCCAAGGCTTGGCCACGCAGCCCGTCAGCCAGCAGCTCACGTTCACCGCGAACATGCCTATCACCGTGCAGGGTAGCGTGGACTCGCCCAACCAGCTCACCCAGCAACTCGAAGAGGCGGTCCGACGTGTCATGCAGGACCTGCAGAGGCAGGCCTACAACGCACAGTTGGCCGATCATCCCAATCCATTCTGACAGGAGGATCCATGACCTATATGGAGCAGCTGCAAGCCACGCTGCACGCCCTGGTCAAGGCAGGAGAAGCAGGGCGTCGGCATGCCGACGCCATGCTTGATCCGATGAACGACGCGATCGGCCATGTACAGGGTGCGGTCGTCGTGCTGGAGGGGCTGCCAGTGGTCGGCCCGTTCATCGCCGCCAAGCTCCAGCGCACGATGCGCGCGATCACCAATGCCCAGGCTCGGGTCGCCAAGGTAGCGGCCAGGTATGAGCAGACACTGGCCGTGGTACGCCAGGTACGCGATCGCATCGATACCTTCGCCGGGCATATCGCCAAGGCCGGCACCGCCGTAAAACGGTTGGTAAAGACGTTACCCTCGGCCGTCAACGGCGTGTTGTCGACACTGGGCTTCGCGCCCGAGGCGACGCCCTCCGCCGAAGCGATAAAACCGTTCCCGCACCTGCTGGTGCTGCAACCGCTCAAGGCGGGCGCGGCGCCGTACTACTTCAACCTCGACACCGCCGCCTTCGACCAGTTGCGCCGACAGACGCGTTTTCGCTGGGCCGGGCAGGAACGCCTGAGCCGCGAGAGCGCCCAGCAGGCGGTCAGCCTGGGCGAGGAGAGCATCAACATCCGTGGCGCGATCTTCCCCGGGTTCAAGGGCGGCCTCGGCCAGTTGCAGACGCTGCGCAGCATTGGCCGTCAGTTGCTGCCGTTGTCGTTGACCACCGGCTACGGCGAGGTACTCGGTACTTGGTGCCTGACCAGCATCGAGGAGGAGCAGAGCGTCCTGCTGGCCGGTGGCATTCCGCGTAAACAAGGGTTTTCACTGGAGTTCGTGAGCTATGGCCAAGACCTGCACAACGTCTGAGGGTGACCTGCTCGATACCCTCTGCCAGCACTACTACGGCCATCTTTCCGGCACGGTCGAGGCCGTGCTGGATGCCAACCAGGGCCTGGCGGACGAGGCGCAGCCGTTTCGCGCCGGGGTGAGGATACTGTTGCCGGAACTGCCGATGACGACCAGCACCAGCCTGCAGCTGTGGGATTGACCACTCGCCCCAGTACCGTGGGAGCGGGCTTGCCCCGCGATGGCGCCGTCGCGGGGCAAGCCCGCTCCCACGCCGTCCTCGCTACACCAATACAGCGGAGCCCCAACCATGCAACCTCAATTTCGCATCATCGCGGACGGCCATGACATCACCACGCTGCTTAACGACCGCCTGCTGCTGTTACGCACCACTGATAAGCCAGGTCTGGAATCCGACGAGTTCGAACTGCGCCTCGATGCCCGCGACGGTGCCCTGGCCTTGCCAGCCAGGGGCGCAGTGGTCGAGGTGCACCTGGGTTACGCCGGGCAGCCGCTGAACCGCCTGGGCCGCTACACCGTGGACGAGGTCGAGCTGTCCGGCCCGCCGGACACCCTGGTAATCCGCGGCAAGGCCAGTGACCTGCGCGGCAGCGGCAAGACCATTCGCAGTGGCAGTTGGGAGAACGCTACGCTGCAGCGCATCGTCGCCGAGATCGGTGCCCGCAATGGCTGGCAGGCCGTGTGCCCGTTGGCTGTGCAAGTGCCGCGGGTCGACCAGTACAGCGAGTCGGACTTCAACTTCATCACTCGCCTGGCGCGCCAGCACGACTGCACCGCCAAGCTCGCCAACGGCCAGTTGCTGGTGCTGCCGCGCCAGGGTGGCCAGAGCGCCAGCGGCAAGCCTCTTGATGTGGTGGGCATTGCCCGCAGCGAGGTCAGCCAGTGGCAGTTTCGCCTGGCCGACAAGAGTACCCACAAGGCCGTCAGGACCCGCCACCAGGACAGCGCCAGCGGGCGCCTGCAGGCGGTGGAACTGGTCAATGGCGATGCGCCGGACGGCCTGCAGCCGGTCTACACCGACCGCCACCTCTACCCCAACCGCGCGGCGGCGGAACAGGCCGCCCGCGCCCGGCTGGCCAGCTTCAACCGCGACACCGCCAGCGTGCGCCTGGACATGCCCGGGCGCACCGACCTGTTCGCCGAGCGCGCCATCGATGTCCAGGGCTTCCTGGCCGGGCTCGATGGGCACTACCTGATCGAGTCGGTCGAGCAGGTGTTCACTAGCAGCGGCTGGCGCACCACCGTGCAGTGCAACGGCGGCCGTCAGGGCAAGGCCAAAGCCAAGGGTTCCGCGCCTCGGCGGACGGGTTCGCTCAAGGCCTGAGACAGGGCGGTGAGGGTTTCCCGATGCCTGCCGGCGGCGGCGCTCCCTATAGTCGTTGCCAGCCGGCCGCATCACCCTGTTTCCGAGCTCCAGATCAGCTGCGGCGATTGCCACACCTTGACCCCTGTGAAAGCCACGCGCTTCGAGCCATCGCCCATGAGCGAGCCACAGGCGGCACCGGCCGCCTTTCGATCAGACCGCAATGGAGAATGCACCGATGCCGCTCACTGAACAGCAACTCAAACAGATCTACCCGCTCGCCGGCCAGCGCGTCACCGCCTTCCTGCCGGCGCTGAACACGGCCATGGCCAACTGGGAGATCGACCACCCCAAGCGTATTGCCGCGTTCCTGGCCCAGGTCGGCCATGAGTCCGGCCAACTGCGTTACGTCAAGGAACTGGGCAACGACCGCTACCTGGCTCGTTATGACACTGGCAGCCTGGCCCTGCGCCTGGGCAACACCCCCGAAGCCGACGGTGACGGCCAGCGCTATTGCGGCCGTGGCCTGATCCAGGTGACCGGGCGCAACAACTACCAGGCCTGCAGCCGTGCGCTGTTCGGCGACGAGCGCCTGCTGGCGCAACCGCAGATGCTCGAACAGCCGCGCTGGGCCTGCGAATCGGCGGCCTGGTTCTGGCACTCGCGCGGGCTCAACGCCCTGGCCGACCAGGGTGAGTTCAATCGCATCACCCGGCATATCAACGGCGGCCTGAACGGCTTGTCGGAGCGCCTCGAACTGTGGGCGCGGGCGCGGGAGGTGCTGTGCTGAGCCGCCTGCAATTGACGCTATGCATCGGTTTGATGGCGTTGTCCGCGGTGCTGGCCTGGCAGCTGCAAGGCTGGCGCCTCGGGCGTCAGCTGGCCGAGCAGGAGCAGGCGCTGGTGCAGCAGCGCCTGGACCAGGCCGAGGCGCTGCACGGCCTGCTGCTCGCCGAACGCGATCAGCGCCAGGGCCTCGAACAACGCCTGCACGACAGTGAAACTAAGCATTTCCAGGAGCTGACCGATGCCCAACAGACTCAGGCTCGCCTGCGTGACCGCCTTGCTACTGCCGATCTGCGCCTGTCGGTCCTGGTCGAGCGCGACACCGCCTGTGCCCCAGTGCCTGCCGCCGCCGGCGCCGGCGGCGTGGATCATGGCCCCGTACGCGCCCGACTTGACCCGGCGCATGCTCGACGAATTGTCGCCATCACCGACGACGGCGACCGTGGACTGATCGCCTTGCGGGCGTGCCAGGCCTATGTGCGTGCGCTGTCGCGCTGATCTGTATTTCTTATCTTTTGTCCATGGCCGGCCTCACTTTCGTGGGGCCGGCCATTTTTCAAGCAAGCCAATTCAAGGAGTAGAGAATGGGCGAAAAGAACATCATCGTGAACCGTGGCATTCCCCCTTCGGGATCTGCCGGTGGCGGCCTGGGTGGTCGCGGTGGCAGTTCGGGGGGAGGCATCAGTATCCCGCTGGGCATCAATGGCGAACCCGCCGGGCATTCAGTCAATGGCGCCGTTTTGATGAACAGTACGGTAGTGGAAGCGGTGCTGGAAGGGCATGGCTGGCCAAGCCCGGAAGCGTATTACGACCTGGGCGTCGACATGTGGGGCATGCTGCCCTACCAGATCCTCGAAGTGCGTGATGAGCTGAGCGGCAACTACATCAGGCAGGAGCGCAATCTGCCGGCCGACCTCAATGCCGAACTGGCTGGCGCCGAAGCCGCGGCAGGCAGCAATGCGGCCTTGTCAGACTCGAAGAAAGCCGAGCGTACCATTGGCTTGATCAAGTCGATGATGGCCAAGCGGGACCAGCAGATTGCCTTCAACCGTGGGCGGTTGGCCACGGAGCAGGGCGGTCGCTTCGATAACCGCGGTGTCAAGGAACTGGTCGATGGCCTGCGCCAGCTGGATGAGTACGACGTACCGGCCGCGCTGGATGTCGAACTTTCGCTGTATACCGCAGCCCTGGCGTTGTACGTTGATCTTCAGGCTCAGGAGCAGTTGCGCGAAAAGCTCGATGCCCTGGAGAAGGCGCGCCGCGATGCGCTGGAGAAAGAGTCCTACAAGGACGCGGCCACCTACGCCAGTGACACTGGCAAGGAAATCGCCAATCGCTTTGGCAACCAGGTGGCGCAGGCCGCCAACGACATGCAGAAGGGCATCGCGGGCAAGCGCATAGGCAGCTACCAGGAGGCCTTGAAGGCCTTCGAAAAGCTGTCGCAAAACCCCGGCTTGCGGCTGAACGCCAAGGACTCGGCGGCGGTTGCCCAGGCACTTGAGGCGCTGGACAAGGCCACGCTTGGCGATAACATGCTGCGTTTGGGCAAGGCCTTCGGTGTGACCGGTGGCGTCATTCAGGCTGCCGGGCTGGTTGACTCGGCAGTGAGCGGTTTCAAGACCGGTGACTGGAAACCCTTTCTTCTGGAACTGGAAAGCGCTGTCGTCGGCAAGGTGGCGGGCAGTCTGGCGGGCGCCATGGCTGGCATTGCCCTGGGCTTGCTGGTTTCCGCCCCCGTTGCCGCAGTGGCGGGAACCGTTGTGGCGGCTGTCTTCATCGGGGCTGCCAGTTCATACTTCGATACCGAGAAGGTCGACCAGATCAATCAGTGGGTCATGGGCGTAGTAGCACCCTGATACCCTTGCACCGAGAGCGCACAACGTTGCTCTCGGTGCTTAGGCTCTGTACGAAATGTATCTGCACTCGCCCATACTGCGTTGAAACGGGGCTCGGAATGCTCATGTACTCCAGTACACTGCGCTTGCTCCCCCCGTTTCGCCTTGTCTGGCCTTCGCGCAGACACATTTCGTACAGACCCTAGCAACCTGTCTGTGCAAGGAGTTGTGACGTTGAACGCGAAGCACACGGCCAGTCACTGGCCGTTGTATCTGATCACGGTCTCGAGCCTGCTGCCGGTATTCCTGCTGGCCTGTTGGGTGCCGACGCTGAGTCAGGAACAAGCCTTGGTCCTGGATCGCCTGCTTGACCAGCATCTGCTGGGGCAGGTGGGTGTCTGGTCGTCCAATTTTGCGCTGATGTCCAAGGCGGTCGCCAACTATGTCGCGATCGCCGCGCCGTTGTGTTCAATCGGCCTGGCGCTGCTGGTATGCCGCCATCATCTACGTCCCTTGGAGCAACTGCCGGTGCTGTCATTGCGCCGCCAGTTGTTTTTCCATGTCGGTTGGGTGGTGGTGGTTGGGGTGCTACTTGCCCAGAACTACTTCGGTTACACAGATTTCGCCCACCATCGTGCGAAGTTTCGCTGGGTGGGCAATCACCCAGGTTTGTATCCCTTTTTTGCCAGCATGATGTTGCTTGCGCTCGAATTCGCGTTCGTCTTCAGCTATGTCGTGCTGGTGCATTACCCATTGCTGCGCCTGGCCCGTCGGCGCAAGGCGAGACAGGACTGAGCCTGGCTTGAGTGGTAGGGTATGGCGGTCGCAACGAGGAGCCGCCATGGACCCGATCACCGTACTTTCCACTCGCCTGGGCGAACACCTGCGGCGCTTCAACGCCCAGGTGAGCACCGCCGAATCCTGCACCGGCGGCGGCATCGCCGAGGCCATCACCCGCATCCCCGGCAGCTCGGCCTGGTTCGAGGCCGGCTACGTCACTTATTCCAATGCCCAGAAAACCCGCCAGTTGGGCGTCCCCGAGGCGTTGTTCGCCCAGGTGGGGGCGGTCAGCCAGGAAGTGGTCGAGGCCATGGTGCGGGGCGCCCAGGCCGCCAGCGGAGCGCGCTTCGCGGTGGCGGTCAGCGGCGTGGCCGGGCCAGACGGCGGTTCGCCGGCCAAGCCGGTGGGCACGGTGTGGCTGGCCTGGGCCGACGGAACCCACGTGAGCAGCGAGCGCCGGCACTTCGACGGCGACCGCGAAGCGGTGCGCCGACAGACGGTGATCGCCGCGTTAGACGGCTTGTTACAGCTTGGCGCGGAGTAATTCGCCCGACGGGGGTTTGCGGAAACGAATCGCTGTGGAATAATACTGGCTACTTATACAGTTATTCCGGCCGTCAGGGCCACGTCGAACACGTGAGGATTTCAATGGACGACAACAAGAAGCGCGCCTTGGCTGCGGCCCTGGGTCAAATCGAACGCCAATTCGGCAAGGGCGCGGTCATGCGCATGGGCGACCACGAGCGCCAGGCCATTCCCGCCATCTCCACCGGTTCCCTGGGCCTGGACATCGCCTTGGGCATCGGCGGCCTGCCGAAAGGCCGTATCGTCGAGATCTACGGCCCGGAGTCCTCGGGTAAAACCACGCTGACCTTGTCGGTCATCGCCGAAGCCCAGAAGAACGGCGCCACCTGCGCCTTCGTCGACGCCGAGCACGCCCTCGACCCTGAATACGCCGGCAAGCTGGGCGTCAACGTCGACGACCTGCTGGTCTCGCAGCCGGACACCGGCGAGCAGGCCCTGGAAATCACCGATATGCTGGTGCGCTCCAACGCCGTTGACGTGATCATCGTCGACTCCGTGGCCGCCCTGGTCCCCAAGGCCGAGATCGAAGGCGAGATGGGCGACATGCACGTCGGCCTGCAAGCTCGCCTGATGTCCCAGGCACTGCGCAAGATCACCGGTAACATCAAGAACGCCAACTGCCTGGTCATCTTCATCAACCAGATCCGTATGAAGATCGGCGTAATGTTCGGTAGCCCGGAAACCACCACCGGTGGTAACGCCCTGAAGTTCTACGCCTCGGTGCGCCTGGACATCCGCCGTACCGGCGCGGTCAAGGAAGGCGACGAAGTGGTCGGCAGCGAAACCCGCGTCAAGATCGTCAAGAACAAGGTTTCGCCACCGTTCCGTCAGGCCGAGTTCCAGATCCTCTACGGCAAGGGCATCTACCGCAACGGCGAGATCATCGACCTGGGTGTGTCCCAAGGCCTGGTGGAAAAATCCGGTGCCTGGTACAGCTACCAAGGCAACAAGATCGGTCAAGGCAAGGCCAACGCCGCCAAGTACCTGCAAGAGAATCCGGCCATTGGCAGCGAGATCGAGAAGCAGATTCGCGACAAGCTGCTGACCGCTGGTGCTGCCGCCGCTGCAGCAGCGGCCGCCAAGGCTGGTGCAGCCGAAGCCGATGCCGACGACCTGGCTGACGCCGACGCCGGTTATTGATTGGCCCCATGTCCGTCGTACTCGACACCCCCGTCGCCGTTCGGCGGACAGCCATGGACCTGCTCGCACGCCGCGAGCATGGTCGCGTCGAGCTGACGCGCAAGCTGCGTCAGCGTGGCGCACCGGACGAGCTGATCGAGCCTGCGCTCGATCGGCTGGCCGAAGAAGGGCTGCTCAGTGAAGCCCGCTATCTGGAAAGCTTCATTCGCTACCGGTCCAGTGCCGGCTACGGCCCCGCGCGAATTCGCGAGGAGCTTGGCCAGCGTGGATTGAACCGTGGCGATATCGACCAGGCCCTGCGCGACAGCGAAGTGGACTGGGCGACGCAACTGCGTGATGTCTGGCAGCGCAAGTTCGCCGGGCAACGCCCGCAAGACCCACGCAGTCGGGCGCAGCAGACGCGTTTTCTCGCCTACCGTGGTTTCCCCATGGACATGATCGGCCGGCTGCTCAGCGGTCGCGATCTCGACGATTATTGATGCCCTGTACGGCTGACGCCCATGCGTGTCAGCTGTACAGGGCATTTTACGTTCAGCTGACCCGCAAGGCTTCCCGGGCTCGCTGGGTGGTGTGCATCGGCTGGGGCTTGGCCCAGTTTTCCGGCAGGTTGATGAAGTCCACCAGTTCGCGCAGACGGCCCTGGTCGCGCCCGTTGAAGGCGAAGGTCAGGCGTGTCAGGTGGCTGAAGTTGCCTTCCTCGTGTTCGGCGCCACTGTCCGCTTGCTGGTGGTACCTGCCGCTCAGGCGCAAGTCGGCGAAGCCTTCCTCGACATCATGCAGGGCTGCCTCGCTCAAGGGGTGGTGCATGCGGATCACGAACTGGTTCTTCAACCAGCGGCTGGAGTGGTAGTTGCTGTAGAACTGGTTGATCTCCTCGACCGCTTCGTCGGCATTGTGCACCAGGCGCACCAGCTTGAGGTCGCTGGGCAGGATGTAGCGGTTCTCTTCTAGCTGGCGACTGATGAAGGCCAGGGCGTCCTGCCAGAAGCTGCCGCCGGGTGAGTCGAGCAGCACCACCGGTACCAGTGGGCTCTTGCCGGTCTGGATCAGCGTCAGCACCTCCAGCGCCTCGTCGAGGGTGCCGAAGCCGCCTGGGCAGAGCACCAGCGCGTCGGCTTCCTTGACGAAGAACAGCTTGCGGATGAAGAAGAAATGGAACGGCAGCAGCTTGTCTGTGCCATTGACCGTGGCATTGGCGTGCTGTTCGAACGGCAGGGTGATGTTGAAACCCAGGCTGTGGTCGGCTCCGGCGCCCTCGTGTGCGGCGGCCATGATGCCGCCGCCGGCGCCGGTGATGACCATCAGGTCCGAACGTGCCAGCGTCGCACCCAACTCCCGGGCCAGCGCGTACATGGGGTGTTCCATTGGTGTGCGCGCCGAACCGAACACGGTGACCTTGCGCCGCCCCTTGTAGCGCTCGAGGGTGCGGAACGAATGGTCGAGTTCGCGCAGGGCCTGCAGGGTGATCTTGGCGTTCCAGCGGTTGCGGTCGTCGTGGGCCATGCGCAGCACAGTCAGCAGCATGTCGCGATACAACGGCAGGTTGGGGCTGTTCGGCGCGACCAGTTGCAGTTGCTCATCGATCTTGCTCAGGTCGATGCCGTTGTCCCTGAAATGGTTGAACAGCAGCTCGTTCGATTGGTAAGGCATTCAACGTCTCCTTCTGCAGCAAAACCTCTGACCGGGTCGATGGCGTGTCCCGGCCGCGACACTGCGTGTGTCGCTGGCTGCTGTGGCTCGAGTGTGCCCCCCGAGCGTTGCAGTGGGCCTTCAAGGCCATGTTGCAGTGGCAATTCCATCGCGTTGTCGTTGTTATGGGTACTCGATATCAATCTAGACCCTGGCGCGGTTTCGTGCCGCCACAGGCGCGCGCTACCGCCGGTCAGACGGGATACAGGAATGACCGGGCTTTGGTTAACTGGGGGCAGAAGGGTGAGGCAGCGAGGTGGCGGTATGCACCGGCTGGAGATCGAAGTGGATGGGCAACTGTTGCAGTTGCTCGAGCACGAGGCCAAGGTTCATCACCTGAGCCTTGAAGGGGAGTGCCTGCGCCGCCTGCAGGGCGCCGAGGCGCATTCGCGTTACCTGCAGGCGCTGCTGGCCGAATTGCGCGCCGATGATGAGCAACGGCGCGCCAGAAACAGCGATCAGTTGGCCTGAATCACTTCTTCTTGTTGCCGGCCGAGCAGCTGGCTGCGTCGAAGGCCTGGTCCATGACCGGCTGGTTGGTCTTGTAGACAGTGAAGCGGTAGACCATCACGGCGCCCTTGGACATCAGCTGGCGGTAGCCGTTATTACGGCACACGCTGTCGCCCAGCTGGCTGCGGACCTGCGCGGGATTGCCCTGCATGCGCTGGGCATGCTCCTGGCGTACGCTCAGGTGATTGACCAGTGCCTTGCCTTCGACGGTGTAGCCCTGGTCGAGAATGTCTTCGTTGATGGCCCGCGGGGTACCGACGCTGCTTTCCTTGGCGACCTTCTGCAGCATCTGGTTCAGCTCGTACTCCTGCTTGGACGCGGCCTGGGCGGCCAGCGGCAGGGCGAGCAGCAGGCTCAGGGTCGGGACGATAAGACGCAGCATGGATCTCTCCTGGTTCGATGACTGGCGCTTTGACCAGCGCCGGCGGGCGGCGTTCCATGAAACCGCAGGGTTTCCAGGCCGCCAGAAACTGCGATTATAAAGGAGCGGCGTCGTTGGCTGCACGGCAAATGACGTGGGCTCTGGTAGACTGGGCACCTTGTTTTCATCGAGTTGTCGCCGTGCCCCTCCCACTTCCCTGCCAAGGCCTGCTGCCATGAGCCACGCGGTAGCGCGCCTGCGCGCCGAGCGCCTGGCGCGCAGCATCAAACCCTTTGTTGCCCGAGGCTCGCGCGCCGAGCGTTGCGCGGATTGCCGGGTGATCGCCACGCACTGCCTGTGCGCCTGGAAACCCCGGGTGCCGGCCGAGTCCGGCATGTGCCTGCTGATGCATGACACCGAGCCATTGAAGCCGACCAACACCGGCTGGCTGATCGCCGACGTGATCGAGGACACCTCGGCCTTCGGCTGGTTGCGCACGTCGGTGGACGAGGGGCTGCTGGCGCTGCTGGACGATCCCCGTTGGCAGCCCTACATCGTCTTTCCGGGCGAGTTCGTCAAGGAAGATCGGGTGGTCAGTGAGGTTGTGCGCGAGCCGGGCAAGCGCCCGTTGTTCATCCTGCTCGACGCCACCTGGACCGAGGCGCGCAAGATGTTCCGCAAGAGCCCGTACCTCGACCGTTTCCCGGTACTGAGCCTGCAGCCCGAGCAGATGTCGCGCTACCGCCTGCGCCGTTCCAAGCGTGATGATCACTTCTGCACCGCCGAAGTGGCCGCCATGTGCCTGGAACTGGCCGGCGACGGCCAGGCCTCGCAGGCCCTGGACGCCTACCTGGACGTCTTCAGCCTGCACTACCTGAGCGGCAAGCGGCGCCTGCCGCTGGACGAGCAGGACGAGGTCCACCAGCGTTTGCATACCTTCCTATAGTCCAAGGGGCAGGCGCGACAGTTTGGTTCATACTGTCGGGGCTGGCAGCCAGGGTAGGCGGGTTCGACCGGGCAATTGGCTTGACCACCCGGGGCGTGCTCGGCATCCTTGGCGCCGCTTCGGGCACGACGAAGCTGCTGTTACCCCGGACTTCGCCGTGCCATCCCGGCCGGCGGCCCTGCCGTTCGCGCCATGAGTTGCCCGCCAGGCGTCTCCCGTATCCCCTGCGCCTGGCACAGAACAGGATCCATAGATCGATGGCCACATACGAAATCCTGATTGCCGATGACCACCCGCTGTTTCGCAGCGCACTGCGCCAGGCCGTTACCCTCGGCCTGGGCCCGGACGTGCGTCTGGTCGAGGTGGCGAGCATCGCCGAACTGGAAACCAGCCTCACCGAGAAAGCCGACTGGGACCTGGTCCTGCTGGACCTGAACATGCCCGGTGCCTACGGATTCTCCGGCCTGGTCCTGCTGCGCGGCCAGTACCCGCAGATCCCGGTGGTGATGGTTTCGGCCCAGGAGGAGGCGGCCGTCGTGGTCAAGTCCCGCGAATTCGGCGCCAGCGGCTTCATTCCCAAGTCCAGCGAGCTGAGCAAGATCCAGGAAGCAGTGCGCAACGTGCTCGACGGCGATGTCTGGTGGCCGCCGCAGGCCTTTGACAAGGTTGATGTGTCGGCCGAGGCCAAGGCCGCCAGCGAAGGCCTGGCCAGCCTCACCCCGCAGCAGTTCCGCGTGCTGACCATGGTCTGCGAAGGACTGCTGAACAAGCAGATCGCCTATGAACTGAGTGTTTCCGAGGCGACCATCAAGGCCCACGTGACGGCGATCTTCCGCAAGCTGGGGGTGCGCACGCGAACCCAGGCGGCGCTGCTGCTGCAACAACTTGAATCGGTTTCGGCCAGCTAAGTACCCGTGCATTCACGCTTTTTTGACTCCGACTGGACTAGTGTCCTGTCTCGGAAATAGGCTGTTCACTTTTGGCGGCGTCTTGGGCGCCCGGCCGGCGTTGCCACTCCTCGCCATAGCCCTGCTATGACTCGTCGCGGCGCCTTGGCCGGACACCCAAGCCACTCGCCAAAAGAGAACGTATTTCCGAGACAGGGCACTAGCCTGCCGACCTTATCTCCGGTGAAGTGACGGACACACATGTCGCCATTCAAAGGCCAGACCGGCCTCAAACGTATCGTCAACGCCGCCGGCTATTCGCTGGACGGCCTGCGCACCGCCTTCAAGGGCGAGGCCGCCTTCCGCCAGCTGGTGCTGCTCAACGTGCTGTTGGTGCCACTGGCCTTCTGGCTGCCGGTCAGCCGCGCTGAGCGGGCGATCCTCATTGCCGTGTGCCTGCTGGGGCTGATCGTCGAGTTGCTCAATTCGGCGGTGGAGGCGGCCATCGACCGCATCTCGCTCGATCGCCACCCGCTGTCGAAGAACGCCAAGGACATGGGCAGCGCCGCGCAGCTGGTGGCCATGAGCATGGTCGCGGTGGTCTGGGGCGTGATCCTGCTCGGTTGAGCGCTCAGGCGATCGGCGGCAGCACGATCTCGTCGCTGCGCCGCACGCCGGCGGTGAAGCTGCGGCACAGCTCGAGGAACTCGCGCATGGCCGAGGTCTGGTACTTCTGCTTGTGCCAGATGAAGTAGAACTGCCGCGCCAGATCCAGGGCCGGGGTTTCCACCGGCACCAGGCTGCCGCGGCGGAAGGCATCGCGCAGGGCCAGGCGTGAGATGCAGCCGATGCCCAGGCCCGACTCCACGGCGCGCTTGATCGCTTCGGTGTGTTCCAGCTCCAGGCGGATGTTCAGGTTGGCGCGGTGATGGCGCATGGCCTGGTCGAAGGTCAGGCGCGTGCCCGAGCCCTGCTCGCGCAGGATCCAGGCTTCATGGGACAACTGCTCGATACCGGCATGGCCGACCTTGGCCAGGGGATGCTGGGGCGCGCAGAACACCACCAGTTCATCCTCCACCCAGGGCTGCACCTCGAGATCGGGGTGGTTGCAGTCGCCTTCGATTAGACCCAGGTCAATTTCATAGTGGGCGACCTGTTGCACGATATGCGCAGTGTTCTGCACGTGCAGCTTGACCTGGCTTTCCGGGTGCACCTGCATGAAGCTGCCGATCAGCAGGGTGGCCAGGTAGTTGCCGATGGTCAGCGTGGCGCCGACGGCCAGCGAGCCGAAGCCCGACTTGCCGTTGAGCAGGTCTTCGATTTCCTTGGCCTGGTCGAGCAGGGCCACGGCCTGGGGCAGCAACTGGTGGCCCAGAGCGTTGAGGCTCAGGCGCTTGCCGGCACGGTCGAACAGCTGGCAGCTGGACTGGCGCTCCAGTTCGGTGATCGATGTACTTGCCGCAGATTGCGACAAGGCGAGGACGCCGGCGGCCCGCGACACGCTCTGGTGCTGGGCGACGGCGACGAATACCTGGAGCTGACGGAGTGTGAATCGCATATCTATATAACCGATAACACATATCTTGATAATTCAGTTAACAGATATTGTCGCTGCCCCTAAACTATCGCGCAACTGCGCGTCTTGCGCGCGCCGCGTTTTCCTTCAGGAGCCCCATCGATGAGCAACATGAACCACGAACGTGTCCTCAGTGTGCACCACTGGAACGACACTCTGTTCAGCTTCAAGTGCACCCGTGATCCGGGCCTGCGCTTCGAGAACGGTCAGTTCGTGATGATCGGCCTGCAGCAGGACAGCGGCCGTCCGCTCATGCGCGCCTATTCCATCGCCTCGCCGAACTGGGAAGAGCACCTGGAGTTCTTCAGCATCAAGGTGCCGGACGGCCCGCTGACCTCGCAGCTGCAGCACCTGAAGGAAGGCGACGAGATCATCATCAGCAAGAAGCCTACCGGTACCCTGGTGCTCGACGACCTGAACCCGGGCAAGCACCTGTACCTGCTGAGCACCGGCACCGGCCTGGCGCCGTTCATGAGCGTCATCCAGGACCCGGAGACCTACGAGCGCTTCGAGAAAGTGATCCTGGTTCACGGCGTGCGCTACGTCAACGAAGTGGCCTACCGCGAGTTCATTACCGAGCACCTGCCGCAGAACGAGTTCTTCGGTGAGTCCGTACGTGACAAGCTGATCTACTACCCGACCGTGACCCGCGAGCCGTTCGAGAACCAGGGCCGCCTGACCGACCTGATGCGCAGCGGCAAGCTGTTCAGCGACATCGGCCTGCCACCGATCAACCCGCAGGACGACCGCGCGATGATCTGCGGCAGCCCGAGCATGCTCGACGAGACCAGCGAAGTGCTGGACAGCTTCGGCCTGAAGATCTCCGCGCGCATGCGCGAGCCGGGTGACTACCTGATCGAGCGTGCGTTCGTCGAGAAGTAAGGCGAATCGTAGTAACGAAAAACGCAGACCTGAGTCTGCGTTTTTTTATGCCTGCAGGATCTAGGTTGCCAGTGCCGGCCTCTTCGCGGGTAAACCCGCTCCCACAGATTTTGCGCAACCTGTGGGAGCGGGTTTACCCGCGAAGAGGCCTGGCCTGAAAACGAAAGAGCTTCAGCTTTCCCGCACCACTTCCAGCACCCGGATCCGATCCGGGTGCGGGTAGTGCCACCTGACTTGCACATCCCAGAACTTTACCCCGTAGACCCGCTCCGCAGGCGGTACCTGGTAGGCCGGTCGCGGGTCCTGCGCAAGACACTGTTCGATCAGCTCCACCAGTGGCTGATCCAGGCGCAGTGCATGGTCGCGGGCTTGGGGCAGGGCGCTTTCGCTCCATTCGACGGCAATCGCCTCTGGTGCATCATTGGCCATCAGGTTGCTCGCGCCGGCAATGCTGTCCGCATAGGGCACATAAGGCTTGATATCCAGCACCGGGGTGCCGTCCAGCAGGTCGATCCCCGACAGCAGCAGACGCCCCGGCTCGACGCCTTCCAGGCGCACCACCGACTGACCGATGCCATTGGGCCGGTGGGTGGCCCGGGTGGCGAACACTCCCATGCTCTTGTTGCCGCCCAGGCGCGGTGGACGCACTTTCAGGCGTGGCTTGTCTTCCAGTGCCTGGTGGAACAGGAACAGCAGCCACACATGACTGACCTGCTCCAGCCCTTCGACGGCATCGCCCTGGTCAAAGGGCGGCAGCAGCTCCAGCACGCCACGGGCGGCCGGCGCCAGCTGGGGCTGGCGCGGGATGGCGAACTTCTCCTTGAAACAGGAGCGGACAATGCCGACCGGCGAGACGGTATGCTGCATCCTGGCTCAGCCGCGCACGCGAAGGGTCAGGCCCTTGAGGAAGTTGCGCAGCAGCTGGTCGCCGCAGGGGCGGTAGTTGTCGTGGCCGACCTTGCGGAACAATGCGCTGAGCTCAGGTTTGGATACCGGGAAGTTGACCGACTTGAGCACCGCGTGCAGGTCGTCTTCCTTCAGCTCGAAGGCCACCCGCAGCTTCTTGAGCACGGTGTTGTTGGTCACCGGCACTTCGATCGGCTGCGCTGGACGGCTGTCGTCACGGCCGCGACGGTGGATTACCAGGCCGTCGAGGAAGTGCGCCATGACCTTCTCCGGGCAGAGCACGAAGCCGGGTTCCTCTTCCTTCTTGACGTAGCCGGCGATGGCCTCGACCGAAACCTCCAGGCCCGAGAGCTTGATGATCTCGGCCAGCTTCTGGTCGTTGGCCTTGAGCATGTAGCGCAGGCTGCGCAGTACATCGTTGTGGTTCATTGCAGCGAATCCTGTTCTGTTGCCGTGTCAGTCATTGCGCGGCGGTAATGCTAGGCTCTGTACGAAATGTATCTGCACTCGCCCATACTGCGTTGAAACGGGGCTCGGAATGCTCATGTACTCCAGTACACTCCGCTTCCTCCCCCCGTTTCGCCTTGTCTGGCCTTCGCGCAGACACATTTCGTACCGACCCTAGAAGCGTTCGGTGGCGGCCACATAGCGCCACTGGCCCACTGGCAGCTTGCCCATCGACACGCCGCCCAGGCGAATGCGGCGCATCGCCAGGACCTTGAGGCCGGCGGTCTCGCACAGTTGTTCGATCAACCCGGGCTGCGGGTTCTTCAGGACCATGCGCAGGTGTTGCTCGTTCTGCCAGCTGGCCTTGGCCTTCGGCAGTTCGACGCCCTTGCGCTCGACACCGCGGGCCAGGCGGTCGAGAGCCCCCGGCTTGGCCTGGCCGCTGACCTGGACAATGTATTCCTGCTCCATGCGGCGCAGGTCGGCGTCGAGCTTGCGGGTCACCCGCCAATCCTGGGTGAACAGTTGCAGGCCGCTGGCGCCGGGCAGTAGCGGAGCGACACAGGCCTGGCGGACGAAGTGCCCGTGCAGCGCGCGCACGCCTTCGCGGTGCGCTTCACTTAGACTGGCCATGCTCATGCCTGCCTGGGCGCTGGCGGTGTCCTGTCCGAGCGGCTGGTTGAGCAGCAGGGTCACCGGCTCCAGCGCTTCGGCACGGGCACCCGGGAGCAGTTCAACGCGTTGCCCGGCGACCTTGAACTGCGGCTGCTCGACGACCTGGCCATCGACCGTGACCCAGCCTCCTTCAATGTACAGTTCGGCCTCTCGGCGAGAGCAGCCAAGCTGTTCGATAAGGTGTTTGGAAAGACGAATGGGTTCGGACATGGACACGGGCATCACGCGGCAGGGAAAGCTTTCATTGTACCTGCCTGCGCAGGTTAGCGGCTGCAAATCGATGTCATTTCCGCCAATTCGGAGCGGGGCGATGGTTTCCTTGGTTCGCGTCCTAGGACGTTGTACGAACAAGCCTCATGTGCAGTAGGGGATAGGGCTGCCCCAGGCCGTCGGTTTCCGAGCGCCCGTACACCTCGAAGCCTTCGTGCAGATAGAAGCCCAGGGCCTGCGGGTTCTGTTCGTTGACGTCCAGGCGTTCGGCATTGAGCTCGCTTACCGCATGCCGCAGCAGGCGCTGGCCGATACCCTGGCCACGGTACTGCGGCGCGACGAAGAGCATGTCGACACGGCCGCTGGCCACGCCGGCGAAGCCGAGGATGCGTCGGCTGGCATCCTTGCAGCAGACCAGCATCACCGCGTCGAGGTACTTGTGCAGCACATGCTCACGCAGCAGCACGATGTAGCCGTCGGGCAGGAAGTCGTGGGTGGCGCGCACCGACGCCTCCCACACCCGCACCAGTTCGGGGTAGTCGCTCAGGTGGGGCGTTTGCAGCGTGACGGTGGGCGACATCCTGTGATCCTCGGGGTCATTGAGGAAAACATAGATGTAAAAGGCTGCCCCGCCAGTGGGCTGATGCCAGTCAGTTAGCGCTTCATCGCACTTATTGGGGCTGCTTTGCAGCCCTTCGCGGGTAAACCCGCTCCCACAGGATCGCGCAAACGCTGAATCGAGCGCTGTACTTGTGGGAGCGGGTTTACCCGCGAAGGGTCGCGCAGTGACCCCTATTGGCTTAACTGACTGGCATTAGCCAGTAGGCGGGGTATCTTCAGGCGAGCATCGATCAGACGGGCTCGGCCCACATGTCGTACTCGTCGGCATCGACGATGCGGCAGCGGACCTTGTCGCCCGGCTTGAAGCCGTGGTCGCCGTCGATGAACACGCTGCCGTCGATTTCCGGCGCGTCGAAGAAACTGCGGCCGACCGAGCCCTGCTCCTCGACTTCGTCGATCAGCACCTCGATCTCCTTGCCGATGCGCTGCTGCAGGCGCGCGGCGCTGATCGCCTGCTGGTGCGCCATGAAGCGATCCCAGCGCTCCTGCTTGACGTCGTCCGGCACTTCATCGAGGCCCAGGTCGTTGGCCGGGGCGCCTTCGACCGGCGAGTACTGGAAGCAGCCGACGCGGTCGAGCTGGGCTTCGCTCAGCCAGTCGAGCAGGTACTGGAAGTCCTCTTCGGTCTCGCCGGGGAACCCGACGATGAAGGTCGAGCGGATCACCAGCTCAGGGCACTGCTCGCGCCAGCTCTTGATGCGTGCCAGGGTGCGGTCTTCGAAGGCCGGGCGCTTCATCGCCTTGAGCACCTTGGGGCTGGCGTGCTGGAACGGGATGTCCAGGTACGGCAGGATCTTGCCGGCGGCCATCAGCGGAATCACGTCGTCGACGTTCGGGTACGGATAGACATAGTGCAGACGCACCCAGGCACCCAGGCTGCTCAGGGCCTCGCACAGCTCGAGCATGCGGGTCTTGACCGGGCGACCGTTCCAGAAGTCGGTCTTGTACTTGACGTCGACGCCGTAGGCGCTGGTGTCCTGGGAGATCACCAGGATCTCCTTGACGCCAGCCTTGACCAGGCGTTCGGCCTCGCTCAGCACTTCACCGACCGGGCGGCTGACCAGCTTGCCACGCATCGACGGGATGATGCAGAAGCTGCAACTGTGGTTGCAGCCTTCGGAAATCTTCAGGTAGGCGTAGTGGCGCGGGGTCAGCTTGATGCCTTGCGGCGGCACCAGGTCGATCAGCGGGTTGTGGTCCTGGCGTGGCGGCACCACCTCGTGCACGGCGTTGACCACCTGCTCGTACTGCTGCGGACCACTGACCGACAGCACACTCGGGTGCACGTCGCGGATATTGCCTTCCTCGACACCCATGCAGCCGGTGACGATGACCTTGCCGTTCTCCTTGATCGCCTCGCCGATCACTTCCAGCGACTCGGCCTTGGCGCTGTCGATGAAGCCGCAGGTGTTGACCACCACCACGTCGGCGCCATCGTAGGTAGGCACGACTTCATAGCCTTCCATGCGCAGCTGGGTCAGGATGCGCTCGGAATCGACCAGGGCCTTTGGGCAACCCAGGGAAACGAAGCCGACCTTTGGGGTGGCGGGAGTGGTGGACATGGCTAACCTCGGTATTGAATACAGGTCGCCCGGCTGGAATCGCGGGCGATCTTGACGGGCGCTTTTTGGCGCCTCTGATCAAAAAGTGCGCAATTCTAGCGAGCGCAAGGTCGCTTTACCAGCAGAAATACGACGAACGCTGCGCTATGCTTCGCGCCGTTGCGCCGGGGCTTCCGGGATGGCCCGGCGCGGGTAGGAATTCAACCGGTCTAGATGGCCGTCTGCGGGAGTGGTCGATGGTTCAGGCAAGCAGTCACGCCGAAGGCGGGCAGGGCGCGGCACGGCCGCTGGGCCTGTTGGTGGCCGCCGTGGGGGTGGTCTATGGCGATATCGGCACCAGCCCGCTGTACACCCTCAAAGAGGTCTTTACCGGTGGTTATGGCGTACAGGTCAACCATGACGGGGTGCTGGGCATCCTGTCGTTGATCCTCTGGTCGCTGCTGTGGGTGGTGTCGTTCAAGTACGTGATGTTCATCCTGCGCGCCGACAACCAGGGCGAGGGCGGCACCATGGCCCTGACCGCGCTGGCGCGGCGGGCCACGGCGCAGTACCCGCGCTTGCGCATGCTGATGGTCGGCTGCGGTCTGGTCGGCGCCTCGCTGTTCTACGGCGACAGCATGATCACCCCGGCGGTGTCGGTGTTGTCGGCGGTTGAGGGCATGGGCCTGGCCTTCGAGGGCATCGACCACTGGGTGGTGCCGATCTCGCTTGTGGTGCTGGTGGCGCTTTTCCTGGTGCAGAAGCACGGTACCGAGAAGATCGGCAAGCTGTTCGGCCCGATCATGGTCACCTGGTTCGTGGTGCTGGGGGCACTGGGGGTACACGGCATCTCGCAGAGCCCGGAAGTACTCAAGGCCTTCAACCCGGGCTGGGCGCTGAATTTCTTCATCGTTCATCCGGGCATGGGCGTGGCCATTCTCGGTGCCGTGGTGCTGGCGCTGACCGGCGCCGAGGCCCTGTACGCCGATATGGGCCACTTCGGCCGCAAGCCGATCGCCCGCGCCTGGTTCGCCCTGGTGCTGCCAGCGCTGGTGCTCAACTACTTTGGCCAGGGGGCGATACTGCTGCAAAACCCGGAGGCGGCGCGCAATCCGTTCTACTTGCTGGCGCCGAGTTGGGCGCTGCTGCCGCTGGTCGGGCTGGCCACCATGGCCACGGTGATTGCTTCCCAGGCGGTGATCTCGGGGGCCTTCTCCCTGACCCGCCAGGCCATCCAGCTGGGCTACGTGCCGCGTATGCAGATCCAGCACACCTCCAGCGACGAGCAGGGGCAGATCTACATCGGTGCGGTGAACTGGGCGCTGATGGTTGGCGTGGTGCTGCTGGTGATCGGCTTCGAGTCGTCCGGCGCCCTGGCCGCAGCCTATGGCGTGGCGGTGACCGGTACCATGCTGATGACCACCATCCTGGTCTCGGCGGTCATGCTGCTGCTGTGGAAGTGGCCACCGGTGCTGGCGGTACCGCTGCTGGTGGGCTTCCTGTTCGTCGACGGGCTGTTCTTCGCCGCCAACGTGCCGAAGATCGTCCAGGGCGGTGCCTTCCCGGTGTTGGCGGGGATCGTGCTGTTTGTGCTGATGAGCACCTGGAAGCGCGGCAAGCAGATCCTGGTCGAGCGCATCGACGAGGGCGGATTGCCGTTGCCGGTGTTCATCGGCAGCATCCGCGTGCAGCCGCCGCACCGGGTCGAGGGCACCGCGGTGTTCCTCACCGCCCGGCCTGATGCCGTGCCCCATGCGCTGCTGCACAACATGCTGCACAACCAGGTGTTGCACAGCCAGGTGGTGCTGCTGACGGTGGTCAGCGAAGACCGGCCACGGGTGCCGGAGCAGGAGCGGTTCGAGGTGGAGGCCTATGGCGACGGGTTCTTCCGGGTGCTGCTGCACTTTGGCTTCATGGACGAGCCGGACGTGCCGGCGGCGCTGAAACTGTGCCACCTGGACGAACTGGACTTCAGCCCGATGCGCACCACCTACTTCCTCAGTCGGGAAACGGTGATCGCCTCGCGCCTCGAGGGCATGTCGCGCTGGCGCGGGAACCTCTTTGCGTTCCTGCTGAAGAACGCCAACGGCAATCTGCGGTTCTTCAACCTGCCGCTCAATCGGGTGATCGAGTTGGGGACGCAGGTCGAGATTTGAGGGGCACCCCTTTCAAGGTTCTTGCGTTTTTTGGGGGTATGACCGCTCCAGTTCAAGATTGCCGGGGCTGCTTTGCAGCCCATTCGCGGCACAAGGCCGCTCCTACAGAGGGACGAGGTCGCCTGTAGGAGCGGGCTTGTCCCTTTTCCTATCATTTCTCAGCGACGTTGGCCTTTCCCTGGCGGGTCTCGATCTCGCCGATCAGGCGCTTGGCCAGCGCCGGGTAGTTCTCGTCGAAGTGATGGCCGCCCGGCAGCTTCATGCGCTCGCCCACGGCGGTCTTGTCGGTGCAGCCGCTTTCGTCGGTCTCTTCCACACCGTAGATGCACACCACCTTCGCTGCCGGCAGCCTGGCCATCTCCGGCCCGGTCGGCGCCTCCTGACCTTCCTTGCCCAGCCAGCCCTCGACCTCGATCTCGAAGCTGCCGCTGCGGGCGAAGGCCAGCAGGATCACCGCGTCGATGCGCTTCTGGTCTTCCTCGGAGAGGCGGTTGTAGATGGCCGGCAGCACGTCGGCGCCGAACGAGTAACCGGTCAGCACGAAGCGCTTGGTGCCCCATTTCTGGCGGTAGTGCTGCATCAGTTCAGAGAGGTCGGCGGCGCTCTGTTCCGGAGTCTTGTGCTGCCAGTAGTAGCGCAGGGTGTCGATGCCGACCACCGGGTAGCCGAGTTTGGCCATCTCGCCGGCCACGTCGCGGTCCAGGTCGCGCCAGCCACCGTCGCCGGAAAGGAACAGGGTCACGGTGTCGGTGGTCTGCCCAGCCGGGACTTCCACCACCGGAATCGCCAAGGCGTTGCCGTCGTGGCCGACCAGGGCCTGGGTCAGCTGGGCCTTGAGCACCTGGGGCAGGTGGATGTCGTAGTCGGCGATGCTGGTCTCGGCGTTGGCCTGGTCGCGCACGAAGGCGGCGCTGGCGTCATCCGGGTTGTCGTTCCAGGCCACGTTCCAGTGGCCGTGGGCGGCGGACTTGGGCAGGGCGGCCTGGCAGCCGGGTTGCTCGAGGGTGAAGTCCACCGAGATCGCCCGGGCCTTGTCGTCGCCCTGCGCGGCCAGCCAGCGCCAGGCCTGGGCTGCGCCCGGGCCGATGCCGGCGACCAGAGTCGGCTTGTCGGCCAGGCGGGTGAGGGCCTGGTCCATCGCCGCCTGCTGCTTGGCGCAGTCGGCGGGCGGCAGGATCACCTGCACCAGCTGGGCCTCGCCGGCCTGGCTCAGGTCGAGCAGCTGCTTGTCGGTCAGGGCCTGGTCCTGGGGCACGCCGATGGCCACCCGGGCCTTGGCATGCACGCCGGGGGTGGCGCGGGTCAGGGCGCTGCCGTCGTCGAGGGTGAGGTGTTCCAGGCGCGCCTCGGGCGCCGGCCGGGTCCACAGCCAGAAGGCCGCGCCGCCGGCCAGCACGGCCAGCAGCAGGGGAATCAGTACGTACAGCCAATAGCGTCGGATCATCAACGTTTCACCAATCCAGTCAGGCCGCCAGCGATCAGGGCGGCGGTGTCAGCCAGTGCCACCAGCGGGTCGAGCCCGGCCGGCACGGCCATGTAGCGGGGTTCCCAGTCCGGCTGGAACTTGTCCTTGAAGCGCCGCAGGCCCTGGAAGTTGTAGAGCTGCTCGCCGCGCTGGAACACCATCGAGCCCAGGCGCTGGGTCAAGGGGGCGCCACGGCGCGGCTGCAGCCCGGAGAGGGGGACCATCCCCAGGCTGAAACGGCCATAGTCATGGCTCTTGTAGTGCAGGATCAGGCCGACCATCATGAATTCCATGGTCAGTTTCGGCGCCTCCGGGTGCGCGCGCATCAGGTCGAGACTGGCCAGCTCGTTGCTGTGGGTTTCCAGCAGGTTGGCGAAGGCCACCGGACGGCCCTGGAAGCGGATCAGCGCGATGCGGAAATGCTGCAGGTATTCGGGGCTGAAGCGGCCAAGGGAGAAACCTTTCTCGCGCACGTTCTTGCCGCCGAGCCAGGCGTCGGAGATTTCCTTGAGCTCGGCCAGTGGCGCCTGGCCGGGTTCATGGATCTCCAGGCTCAGGCCGTCGCGTCCGCCTCGGTTCCAGGTGTAGCGCAGGTCCTTCATCTCCTTGCCCTTGGCATCGATGTCGAAGCGCCGCAGGTCGACCCGGGCCTCTTCGCCGAGCTTGATCGCGGTCAGGCCGATGTCCATGTAGAACGGCAGGTTCTCCGCGCGCACCTGGTAGAACACCGGGCGCGCATGGTGCAGGTCGCACAGGTCGCGGAACTGCCAGATCATCTCGGCGCGCTCCTGGGCCGGGCCGATCGGATCGTACAGGGCCACCAGACTACGACCGCGGCGGGCATACATGAGGAAGGCGTTGTCGTTGGGGTGGAACAGCAGCGCCTTGTCGCCGGTCAGGGCCAGGCCGCCATCGGGCTGGTCGGAGGCCAGCAGGATGCGGTTGGCGCGTTGCAACTCGTCCTCGGTCGGCAGGTGGATGACCGGGCGGGCGGTGCGCAGTAGCCAGGTCAGGGCGACGATCACCAACAGCACGGCGCTGCCGAGGGCGGCACGCAGGCCGCGCGGCGCGTCGGCGTCGAGGGTGAACTGCCACCACAGCTTGTGGGTATAGGGCACGTCCTGGTAGGCGAACAACAGCAACCACACCGAGGCGCCGACCACGCAGGCGCTGGCCACCAGGTACACCGGCGAGAACGGCAGCTCCAGCAGGCGGCTGGGGCGGTAGAACGAGCGGCGGAACAGGGCGAGCAGGGCAGCGGTGAAGCACATTAGGCTGGCTTCTTCCCAGTCGAAGCCCTTGAGCAGCGACAGCACCGCGCCCACCAGCAGCAACACCGTGGTCAGCAGCCAGGCGGCCGACAGGCGCCGACGCAGACCCTGGGCGAGCAGCAGGCAGAGCACGCCGATCAGGCTGGCGCCGAAGTGCGAGGCATCGATCAGGCGGTGCGGAATCAGGAAGCCCATGTGTTCCAGGCGGCTGTCGATTTCCGGGGTGGCGCCGGAGAACAGCAGCACCACGCCGGAGAGGAACACCAGGATCGCCAGCACCGGCGCGGCCAGCCCCGAGGCGGCGCGGATCGCCTGTTGGGTGACCATCAGGCGGCGGGCCTCGTTGGCCAGCAGCAGCACACAGGCCACCAGCAGCGGCATGACCACATAGATCAGCCGGTACAGTAACAGTGCGGCCGCCAGCGGCGCGGCACCCAGCTGGTTAGCGAAGGCTGCCAGCAGGATCGCCTCGAACACGCCGACGCCGCCCGGCACATGGCTGAGCACGCCGGCGGCGAGGGCGAGCAGGTAGACCAGCACGAAGGCGCCGAACGGCGGCGCTTCTGGCAGCAGCAGGTAGAGCACGGTGGCGGCGGCGGCGACATCCAGCGCGGTGATCAGCAGTTGCAGCGCGGTCAGGCGCGCACCCGGCAGGCGCAGGGTGCGTCGGCCGAATTGCACCATCAGGTTGTCGGCCAGCGGTTGTTCAGGCAGGCGCCGGCGATACAGGCCCATCACCAAGGCGGCGGCGGCGACCAGCACGGCGATCGCGATACCGCCCAGCAGCGGAGCGGGCAGACGCAGCGCGGTCGCCGCCGCAGACAGGTCGCTCAACGTGGCCAGTGCCGCCAGTGGCGGGAGAGCGCAGCCCAGCGAGAGGCTGGCGAATACGGTCATGCGCGCGACTTCCGCGGCGCCCAGACCCTGGCGCGCATAGAGGCGATAACGGACCGATCCGCCCGACAGCATCGACAGGCCAATGGCGTTGCCGATGGCGAAGGCGCTGAAGCCGCCCAGCACCAGGGTGCGGGGCGGCAGTTGCACGGCCGCGTAGCGACTGGCCGACCATTCATAGCCCAGCAGGATCACGAAACCGACCATGGTGGCCAGGACCGCGCCGAGCAGTGCATTGGCCGGCACGCTGAGCATGGCCTCGTGCAGGGCATAGATGTCCAGTTCGCTCAGCAGGTGGCGACAGGCGATCAGGCCCATGGCGAACAGCACCAGGGTCACTGCCAGCCCCAGTGGTTGGCGGTACTTGCTCAGGCGCTCCAGCCAGGGCAGGCGCTGGGCAGCCGTGGGCAGGGCCGCCGTCAGCGGTGCCTGGGTTTCGGGAGTGGGGGCGGTCATGGGGTGCCTCGTGCGGTCAGCGCGAGGTGCAGGCAAGGTACGGCCAAGTGAAAGTCCCTTTGGAAAAACGTATCCGAATATTACTCCGGGCCGACGGCTTAATCTGTTTCAGGATAGTTAAAGATAGTTCATTCAGCCGCAGGGGCGCGGCAAGGGAGGCAGGTAGCGGGGAAGGGGCAATTGGCTTTTACGGGGCCGGAATGCAACAAACCCCGCACTATCTTGCGATAGGCGGGGCTTGTTCTGACGAATATGGTTGCGGGAGCCGGATTTGAACCGACGACCTTCGGGTTATGAGCCCGACGAGCTACCAGGCTGCTCCATCCCGCGCCTGTGGGATCGAATTCTACGGATTTCGTACTGAGTGTCAAGCGTTACTATTTGATTTCTCGAAAGTTTTTACTGATCGAGAATCTAAAGGCAATAAAAAAGGCCACTGTCGAAACAGTGGCCTTTTCTTGAATCTGGTTGCGGGAGCCGGATTTGAACCGACGACCTTCGGGTTATGAGCCCGACGAGCTACCAGGCTGCTCCATCCCGCGCCTGTGAGATCGAATTCTACGGATTTCCTTCGTGGTGTCAAGTATTTAGTTCAAAAAAACCTTTTTTGTTCAAACCCTTAGCGCTTCAGATCGGGGTGCGCCTCAGTCGCGACGGGGCTTTCAGGCCGATCGTCCTGCACAGACTGTTTAGTGGTGGGGGCATGGGATACTATCTGTATGAATTTACAGTAGTGGCTGTCGTCCATGTCCCTGCGCAAGATCATCCATATTGATTGTGACTGTTTCTACGCCGCCATCGAGATGCGTGACGACCCGCGCCTGGTCGGTCGCCCCATGGCGGTGGGTGGCCAGCCGGGGCAGCGCGGGGTGATCGCCACCTGTAACTATGAAGCGCGTGCCTATGGCGTGCGTTCGGCGATGGCGTCCGGACATGCCATGAAATTGTGCCCGGACCTTGAGATCGTCAAGCCGCGCTTCGAGGCCTATCGCGAGGCGTCGCGGGAGATCCACACGATCTTTCGCGATTACACCGAGTTGATCGAGCCGTTGTCCCTGGATGAAGCGTACCTGGATGTCAGTGACAGCCAGTGGTTTGCCGGCAGCGCCACGCGGATTGCCGAGGACATTCGTCGGCGGGTGGCCCAGCAACTGCACATCACGGTGTCCGCCGGGGTGGCGCCGAACAAGTTCCTGGCCAAGATCGCCAGTGACTGGCGTAAACCCAACGGGCTGTTCGTCATCACTCCGGATCAGGTGGAAGAGTTTGTTTCCCACCTGCCGGTGGCGCGCTTGCACGGGGTTGGCAAGGTGACGGCGGACAAGCTCTCGCGCCTGGGGATCGACACCTGCCTGTCGCTGCGCGACTGGTCGCGGCTGGCGCTGGTTCGCGAGTTCGGCAGTTTCGGCGAGCGGCTGTGGGGGCTGGCGCGGGGGATCGACGAGCGTGCGGTACAGAACGACAGCCGGCGGCAGTCGGTGAGTGTCGAGAACACTTACGACCAGGACTTGCCTGATCTGAACAGCTGCCTGGAAAAACTGCCGGAGCTACTGGTCAGCCTGAACGAGCGGATAGCGCGGATGGACAGCAGCTATCGGCCCGACAAGCCCTTCGTCAAGGTCAAGTTCCATGACTTCAGCCAGACCACGATGGAGCAGGCGGGGGCGGGAAGGGATCTGGAGAGTTATCGGCAGTTGCTCAGCCAGGCGTTTGCCCGGGGTGGCAAGCCGGTGCGGTTGCTGGGGGTGGGGGTGAGGCTGCGTGATCTGCGCGGGGCGCATGAGCAGTTGGAGTTGTTCGACGATAAATAGAAGAGGGGCCGCCTTGCGGCCCATCGCGGGGCAAGCCCGCTCCTACAAAGCCAACACAGGACCTGTAGGAGCGGGCTCGCCCCGCGATGGGCTGCAAAGCAGCCCCTTTTCTGTTTACTGCACGCCCGGATCGGCTACCAGGCGCCCGGTGGCCTTGGTCAGGGTCTGCAGGAATTCCTGCTGCAGTTCCGGATCGTTGCGGGTCAGCTCGATCAGGCTCTGCTCCAGTTCACTGGCTTCTTCTTCCAGTCCCAGCTCCGACAGGCGCTTGACCCGGTGCACCCACTGGCCGACATCATCGTCCTCGAGATCGTCGAAGATCAGCTCGTGAGCCTCGAGCAGCTTGCCACGCAGGTTGCCACTGACCAGCAGGCTGGCGTCGCCGCGCACCTGGTTTTCCTCGTCGGCCACCTGCAGGTGCAGGGTGCCGATATGGTTGAGGTTCTGCTCGGAGAACGGGCTGTCGAGCAGGTTCAGGCGCAGCACACCGTTCTTGTCGGTGGTCAGCTCGTGGGTCATCTTGCCGGCTTTGACCTCAACCAGGCGCTCGTTCCACGGCAGGCTGATGGACTCCTCGCGCTTGCCCTTCTCGACCTCGTCGATACCGGCCAGGTTCTGCTGGGCGCGACCGTTGGACGGCACGTTCATGAACGGGTTGACGCCTGCCACGCCATAGCTGAGCCAGTCGTGGGTGACGCTGTCCGGCAGGTTGCCCAGGGCGAACACGTTGACCACATTGGCGCCGATACCGGCCACCACCGCTACCGCGCCAAGCGGGATCTCGTAGATCTCCCGCCAGGGTTGGTAGGGGGTGTAGCGGTCGTAGCGGCGGGTCACCTCGAACTCGGTGACCTCGAAGCGCTTGAGTTCATGGATGCGTACACGCCGTTGCGGAAGCTCCATCACCTTCGGCTCGCCGACGTCGATCTGCAGACTGTGCTCGAGCAGCTTGCGCTCGACGCGCTCCTCGTGGTCGCTGCGCTGGGACATCTGGTTGGCGCAGCCGCTGAGGAACAGGGCGCCGCACAGTGCGGCGCCCCCCAGGGTGTAGGTACTTCGCTTGGACATGATCACTCGCGTAACGGGTTATCAGCGGCGGATTTGGGCCTGCAGGAAGGACAGCGCGTCCGCGAGCGGCAGTGCCTGGGCCTCCGATTCGGTGCGGTGCTTGTACTCCAGGTTGCCTTCGGCCAGGCCGCGGTCGCTGACGACAATGCGGTGCGGAATGCCGATCAGCTCCATGTCGGCAAACTTGATGCCGGGGCTGGTCTTCTTGTCGCGGTCGTCCAGCAGCACTTCGAAGCCGGCAGCGGTCAGTTCGGCATACAGCTTGTCGGTGGCTTCGCGGACCACATCGGTTTCGTAGCGCAGCGGTACCAGAGCGATCTGGAACGGTGCCAGGGCGTCGTTCCAGATGATGCCTTTTTCGTCATAGCTCTGCTCGATGGCGGCAGCGACCACGCGGGACACGCCGATGCCGTAGCAGCCCATGGACAGCACGACAGGCTTGCCGTTCTCACCCAGCACCTGGCACTTGAGCGCCTCGCTGTACTTGGTGCCGAGCTGGAAGATATGGCCGACTTCGATGCCGCGCTTGATTACCAGGGTGCCCTGGCCGTCCGGGCTCGGGTCGCCTTCGACCACGTTGCGCAGGTCGGCAACTTGTGGAACCGGCAGGTCGCGCTCCCAGTTCACACCGAAGTAGTGCTTGTCGTCGATGTTGGCGCCGATGCCGAAGTCGCTCATCAGGGCGACCGAGCGGTCGATGATGCACTCCAGCGGCAGGTTCAGCGGGCCGAGGGAGCCTGCGCCGGCACCGATGGCGGCGCGCAGCTCGGCGTCGGACGCCATCACCAGCGGGTCGGCGACCTGCTCCAGCTTGGCGGCCTTGATCTCGTTGAGTTCGTGGTCGCCACGGACGATCAGGGCGACCAGCTTGCCTTCCTCGGCGCCATGCACGATCAGGGTCTTGACGGTCTTCTCGATCGCCAGGCCGAAGTTTTCCACCAGTTCGGCGATGGTCTTGGCATTCGGGGTGTCGACCAGGCGCAGCTCTTCGGTCGGGGCCGGGCGCACGGTTTCACGCGGGATGGCCTCGGCCTTCTCGATGTTGGCGGCGTAGTCGGAGCTGTCGCTGAAGATCACGTCGTCCTCGCCGGAGGAGGCGAGCACGTGGAATTCATGGGAGTAGCTGCCACCGATGGAGCCGGTGTCGGCCTGCACCGGACGGAAGTCCAGGCCCAGGCGGGTGAAGATGTTGGAGTACGCCAGGTGCATGCGGTCGTAGGTTTCCTGCAGGGAAGCCTGGTCGGCATGGAAGGAGTAGGCGTCCTTCATGATGAACTCGCGGCCGCGCATCAGGCCGAAGCGCGGACGGATCTCGTCACGGAACTTGGTCTGGATCTGGTACATGTTCAGCGGCAGCTGCTTGTAGCTGGACAGCTCGTTGCGCGCCAGGTCGGTGATGACCTCTTCATGGGTCGGGCCGACGCAGAAGTCGCGCTGGTGACGGTCTTTCAGGCGCAACAGCTCGGGGCCGTACTGCTCCCAGCGGCCGGATTCCTGCCACAGTTCGGCCGGCTGGATGCTCGGCATCAGCACTTCGAGGGCACCGGCGGCGTTCATTTCCTCGCGGACCACGGCTTCGACCTTGCGCATCACCCGCAGGCCCATCGGCAGCCAGGTGTACAGGCCGGAGGCCAGTTTGCGGATCATGCCGGCACGCAGCATGAGCTGGTGGCTGATGACCACTGCATCGGCCGGGGTTTCTTTCTGGGTGGCGAGCAAATATTGACTGGTGCGCATGGTGGGCCGTGTCGATTGCCTGAATGTGAAATGACCCCGCATTGTACGGGGGCGAAACGAAAGCGTACAGAATGCAGCAGTCAGGCCTTTCTGTCAGCCAGGAAAAAGCCCGGCAATTGCCGGGCTTCTTCATTTGCGGAGCAATGCAAGCGCGGGCTTACAGGATGCTCAGCGGGTACTCGACGATCAGGCGCAGTTCGTCCAGCGAGTTGGAATAGACCGCGTCGGAGGAGCGATAGGTGGCCTGGCGGACACGGAAGCTCAGGTCCTTGGCAGGACCTTCCTGCAGGACGTACTTGACGTCCACGTCGCGTTCCCATTCCTTGCCGTCGTTGGTGTCGGCAGTGTGGGCGCCGGTGCCGCGGACGTAGCGGGTCATGAAGGTCAGGCCTGGCACGCCGAATTCGGCGAAATTCAGGTCGTAGCGGACTTGCCAGGATTTCTCGCCTTCGGCGTTGAAGTCCGAGCGGGCCACCGAGTTGGCCAGGAAGATACTGCCGCCACCGTCGATGCCGTATGCATATTCGCCGTCACCGGTGACTTTCTGGTAGGCCAGGGTGAAGGTGTGGGCGCCGATGTTGTAGGCGCCGGAGAAGCTGTAGGCGCGGTTGTCGAGCTTGTCGCCATCAGCGGCGGCGCGGTACAGGTTGTCGCCTTCGCCCTTGGTGTCATAGATGTTGAAGTCAAAGACCAGGCCTTGCTTGTCCGAGATCGGCAGCGCCCAGTTGACGTTGGCGTAGTACTTGCGCCAGTAGTCCTCGACCTTGGAGTAGTAGAGGCTGGTCGACAGACTGTCGGTGAAGGCGTAGGAGCCACCGAATACGTCAGCTTCCTTCAGGCCGCGGCGGCCGAGGCCGTCACTGATGCTGTCGCGGTCAGTTTCGGACTGGGCGGTCATGCTGGTGAAACGGCCGGCGTGCAGGGTCAGGCCCTTAATCTCGTTGCTGGTCAGCAATGCGCCTTCTGCGGTTTCAGGCAGCAGGCGGCTGTCGTCGGTGGCGAAGACCGGCAGCGCGGTGAACTGGTCGCCGACTTTCAGCACGGTGTCGGAAATGCGGAACTTGATGGCGGCGCCGCCCTTGGAGTAATCGTCCTGGGAGCGACGGTCTTCACCGGTAGGGAACAGGCCAGTGCCCGAGTAACCGCGGCCGCTGTCAAGTTTGAGGCCCAGCAGGCCGATGGCGTCGACGCCGACACCGACGGTGCCCTGGGTGAAGCCCGACTCGAAGGTGCCGATGAAGCCCTGGCCCCATTCGCGCTGATCGTGCCGCACGTTGGCCAGCCTGTTGGCGTTCGACTCAGTGTTGCGATAGTCACGGCTGAAGTACAGGTTACGCATCTTGACATTCAGCTTGCTGTCTTCGACGAAACCTTTCGATTCATCCTGCGAAGAGGCGACAGCCAGTTGCGAGGTCCCTGCCGCTACGGCCAGGGCGATCATGCTCCACTTCATCACGCGCATCGTGATTTGCTCCTTTGGTTTTTAGGAAGAGTACCGCCGCACCCGGGTATTTTAATTATGGGGCCGGCTCTTTCTTGTTATGTCGGCGAAAATGTATATCACGCGGACTATTCTTGGCGATATGGGCAGAAACAACCTTTCGGTAACTTTATGGCCATGTCGCTGTTGGTTGTCTCCATGTCGCAAATCACGCCTGTCATATAAGGGCGTACAACTCCAGCGCTGTCTCGAAACCGTCATATTTGTATAAATACAAAGTACGGCTTGTGAAACTCCCTGGTTTATCCGATGCCGCTGTTGTTATTTGTCGCGTTCACCCTGCGATGCAGGGGTCGTGCCGACTTGGCGTGAAGCGAATGCAACAAGCGTGCTCAAAATCACGAACGCTTGATGAAATTTTCACATTTGCCTCGAAAAGACTTGGGAAACCTCCGCAAACACGGGCTGCGGCCGGTATGTCGGTGGGGTGCGATCCTCCCTTGCGTTTGCGTGTGAAGCTGCCTTCCAAGTCAAGGTGTTACCGTCGATTGTTTATCCTGGCTGTTTTATGTGAAGGATGTGTGGCGCTGGCCTGACGAGCGGCATCATTTTGGTGCGAAAAGTAGCGCAGTGTTACCGAAGCGGGGCGTTGATGTTGTCATTCGCGTGCCACAAATGCCCTGGGTCGACGTCGACGGGTGTGGCAGCGGTCGAAGCGGAGTATCCTTGCGCGCCTGTGCCCGACCGCTCGGAAGGGCTGAATCGCTTGTAAGGAGGTTTGCCGTGTTTACCCTCGATTCGCGTCTGCAGGAGGATTCCCTGGTGCTGGGCGACCTGCCGCTGTGCCGCCTGCTGCTGAGCAAGGATGCCAACTACCCCTGGTTCATCCTGGTGCCACGTCGCGCCGATATCAGCGAAGTGTTCGAGCTCGAGGACACGGACCAGCAGCAGCTATGGGTCGAGACGACTGCCTTGGCCGAAGCGCTGAAGGATGCCTTCGCCGCCGACAAGATGAATGTCGCGACCCTGGGCAACGTGGTCAGCCAGCTGCACATGCACGTGATTGTGCGTCGCCAGGGCGATGCCGCCTGGCCTGCCCCGGTGTGGGGCAAGGTGCCGGCCATCGGCTACACCCAGGAGCAGATCGACGGTATTCGCCAGCGAGTGCGCAAGCTGCTGGGCGAAAGCTTCAAGGAGACGTGAGGATGTCACAGGAGCTGGAAATGCGCATGATCGAGCTGGAGACCCGCCAGGCGTTCCAGGATGACAGCTTGCAGGCGCTCAATGATGTGATTGTCGAGCAGAGCCGGGCGATCGAACGCTTGCAATTGCAGATGGCGGAGCTGATCAAGCGCTACGAGGAGATGGCCGGCCAGCAGGGCGGCGGGGGAGAGGAAGCGCCGCCGCCTCATTATTGAGCACGGCGGCGGCAAAGGGTCAGCGGCGCGCGACGGCGACCACGTCTTCGGCCTGCAGGCCCTTGTCGCGGTGCATCACCGAGAACTCCACGCGCTGGCCTTCGACCAGGACCCGGTGGCCCTCGCCGCGGATGGCGCGAAAGTGCACGAAGATATCGTCACCGGAGTCGCGGGAGATGAAGCCGAAGCCCTTGGAGGTGTTGAACCACTTCACGGTGCCGGTATCGCGATTGCCTGCGTCATGCGAGGTGCCCTGGGTGGAGCGGGCCTTTCGCGTGCCGCGAACGAAGCCGGCAATCAGGTGCAGGACGCAGGCCAGGACAGCACAGGCCAGGGCTGGCAGGTTGCCCAGCTCCGGGCGGGCCAGCAGGGTGACGGTCTGCAGCACCACGGCCAGCACCAGCAGCAGGCTGGCGGCGTGTTGCAGTTGCTGGCGCAGGCCTTTGTAGTACTGCGGCAGTACCGGGGCGATGACCAGGTTGATGAGCCCGAGCAGCGCCAGGTAGACGGCCTCGGGTTGTTGCAGGAAGGGTGTTGCGTCAGCTTTCAGGCTAGGTATGAGCGATAGCAGCAACGCCGCCAGGCCCGTCACCAGATGGACGATCTTGAACATTGGTTTGGCTCACATTGATAAGGCCGATCACAGGATGAGCTGGTCGCACGGTGCGCGTGAACGAGTAGGCGCGAAAACGTGGCGGGCCAGCCTATGCACCCGGCACTGACAATCCGCACGGGTGGCACAGTGCCTATTTAACAGCAAAGACGCAGGCTTCTCAAACCGGCTGGCACGGGCGGTCCTGTGCCGCATGCGCCAGCCGGAAACTCTTGTTAGAGTGTTTACTGCCCGCTTGATGATCAAGCCTTATGGAAAGGGGAGCTTCATGGCAATCGATATCGGTATCAGTGAAGAAGATCGCAAGTCCATCGTCGATGGGTTGTCCCGCCTGTTGTCGGATACCTACGTGCTGTATCTGAAAACCCATAACTTCCATTGGAACGTCACCGGTCCGTCGTTCCGCACCCTGCACCTGATGTTCGAGGAGCAATACAACGAACTGGCCCTGGCGGTCGATTCGATTGCCGAGCGCATTCGCGCCCTGGGCTTCCCGGCGCCGGGTTCCTACGCCTTCTATGCCCGCCACTCCTCCATCAAGGAAGAGGAGGGGGTGCCGCCCGCCGATGAAATGATCCGCCAGCTGGTGCAGGGGCAGGAGGCGGTGGTGCGCACCGCGCGCAGCATCTTCCCGGTGGTGGACAAGGTCAGTGACGAGCCGACCGCTGACCTGCTGACCCAACGCATGCAGGTCCACGAGAAAACGGCGTGGATGCTGCGAGTCCTGCTCGACGGGAACTGATTGCCGGTTGCTTGTCGTTCTACCCAGTGAATCCGGGCCCGATACCGCCAGCGGTATCGGGCCCGCGTGTTTGCGGGGAAGGGTTTGCCGCTGCTATCGGCCTGGCCGGTGGCGCTTCATGACGGTCATGGACCCATTCGGCTGACGAACGGGGTGTGGTTTCGTGACGATGGAGCGGTGCGATGGGCGATCCGATGCGTGGTATCGATGGTAATGCAAGGCAGGGGGGTGGCAACCCTCGTCTCGACCCGTTCAGGCGGGATTTCGACATGGCCCAGGCCGGGCCCGTGTCGCGCTCGGTGCGGCTCAACGGCTTTGCCACCTGCCTGCGCCTGGAAGTGGTGTACTGGCGCATCCTGGAGCGTATCGCCCAGGCCAACCGCTGTTCGGTGAGCGCCGTGTTGTCCTATGTGGATCGCGAGGTGCACCTGCGCCATGGCGGGGTGAGGAATTTCAGCGGCCTGGTCCGGGTGATCTGTGTCACTTGGCTGCAGGAAGCGCGAGACGCGCACTGATCGCCGGGCTGCGCTGCTCTCCTTTACCATATATAATCCCGCTCTTTGCTGCCTTGGGCAGCGTGCGATGTGGTTGACGAGAGACACCCATGCCCCTGTACGACTATCAATGTGCATCCTGCGAACACCAAATGGAGGTGTTGCAGAAGATCAGTGCCGCGCCGCTGACCGATTGCCCGGCGTGCCAGGCGCCGGCATTGAAGAAGCTGCTGTCGGTCCCCGGCTTTCGCCTGAGTGGCAACGGCTGGTACGAGACCGACTTCAAGACCGGGGCGAAAAAGAATCTGGCAGGCGGCGACAAGGCCGACTGAGTTGAATTGCACCCGCCAGGTCTTGCAGTATTAGCCCCTTGGGCGGCCAAGACCTCCACCGAACACACGAATCACGAGAAGCGAAACCACGATCATGATGCGCAGCCATTATTGCGGCCAACTGAACGAGTCCCTGGACGGCCAGGAAGTCACCCTTTGCGGCTGGGTCCATCGTCGCCGCGACCACGGCGGGGTGATTTTCCTCGACATCCGTGACCGCGAAGGCATGGCCCAGGTCGTGTTCGACCCGGATCGCGCCGAAACCTTCGCCGCCGCCGACCGCGTGCGCAGCGAATATGTCGTGCAGATCACCGGCAAGGTACGCAAGCGCCCTGACGGCGCGGTGAACGCCAACATGGCGTCCGGCGCCATCGAGATCCTCGGCTACCAGTTGAAGGTGCTCAACGAAGCGGAAACCCCGCCGTTCCCGCTGAACGAATACTCCGACGTCGGCGAGGAAACCCGCCTGCGCTATCGCTTCATCGACCTGCGTCGTCCGGAAATGGCCGACAAGCTGCGCCTGCGTTCGCGCATCACCAGCAGCATCCGTCGCTTCCTCGACGAGAACGGCTTCCTCGACGTCGAAACGCCGATCCTGACCCGTGCCACCCCTGAGGGCGCGCGTGACTACCTGGTGCCGAGCCGCACCCACGCTGGCAGCTTCTTCGCCCTGCCGCAGTCGCCGCAGCTGTTCAAACAGCTGCTGATGGTCGCCGGCTTCGACCGCTACTACCAGATCGCCAAGTGCTTCCGTGACGAAGACCTGCGCGCCGACCGCCAGCCGGAATTCACCCAGATCGACATCGAGACCAGCTTCCTCGACGAGTCCGAGATCATGGGCCTGACCGAAAGCATGATCCGCAAGCTGTTCAAGGAAGTGCTGGACCTGGAATTCGGTGAGTTCCCGCACATGACCTTCGAAGAAGCCATGCGCCGCTACGGTTCCGACAAGCCGGACCTGCGTATTCCGCTGGAACTGGTCGACGTCGCCGACCAGCTGAAGGATGTCGACTTCAAGGTCTTCGCCGGTCCCGCCAACGATCCGAAGTGCCGCGTCACCGCCCTGCGCCTGCCGGGCGGCGCCAGCATGCCGCGCAGCAAGATCGACGAGTACACCAAGTTCGTCGGTATCTACGGTGCCAAGGGCCTGGCCTACATCAAGGTCAACGAGCGCGCCAAGGGTGTCGAGGGTCTGCAGTCGCCGATCGTCAAGAACATCCCCGAGGCCAACCTCAACAACATCCTCGACCGCGTGGGCGCCGTGGATGGCGACATCGTGTTCTTCGGTGCCGACAAGTTCAAGATTGTCAGCGAGGCCCTGGGCGCGCTGCGTATCCGCCTGGGCCACGACTTCGAGCTGCTGACCTGCGAGTGGGCGCCGATGTGGGTCGTCGACTTCCCGATGTTCGAAGAGAACGAAGACGGCAGCTTCACCGCGCTGCACCACCCGTTCACCGCGCCGAAGTGCACCCCCGAAGAGCTGGAGGCCAACCCGGCCACCGCGCTGTCGCGTGCCTACGACATGGTCCTGAACGGCACCGAGTTGGGTGGCGGTTCGATCCGTATTCACCGTAAAGAGATGCAGCAAGCGGTATTCCGCCTGCTGGGCATCGAGGCGGCGGAACAGGAAGAGAAGTTCGGCTTCCTGCTCGACGCCCTGAAGTTCGGCGCGCCGCCTCACGGTGGCCTGGCCTTCGGCCTGGATCGCCTGGTCATGCTGATGACCGGCGCCCAGTCGATCCGTGAAGTGATCGCCTTCCCGAAAACCCAGAGCGCCGCGTGCGTCATGACTCAGGCCCCAGGCCTGGTCGATGCCAAGGCCCTGCGTGAGCTGCACATCCGTCTGCGCGAGCAGACCAAGGTCGAGTGATCGACCGGGGCGCCTCGGTCACGGGGTGCCCCCGCGCTTGAGGCGCAGGATTCTTCACGTTCCGCCCTTCGGGGCGGAACCTGTTTCTGTTTCAAGGATTCGGAGTCGTTATGGCTGGTCATTCCAAGTGGGCGAACATCAAGCACCGCAAAGAGCGCCAGGATGCAAAAAGAGGCAAGATCTTCACCAAGTGGATCCGCGAGCTGACCGTCGCGGCCAAGCAAGGGGGCGGTGACCCGGCCTCCAATCCGCGTCTGCGCCTGGCGCTGGACAAGGCCCTGGGTGCCAACATGAGCCGCGACATCATCGATCGCGCCGTGGCCCGTGGTGCTGGCACCAACGAAAGCGACAACGTCGAAGAGCTGAGCTACGAGGGCTATGGCCCGGGCGGCGTGGCGATCATGGTCGAGGCCATGACCGACAACCGCAACCGTACCGCCGCCGCCGTGCGTCATGCCTTCACCAAGTGCGGTGGCAACCTGGGCACCGACGGCTCGGTGGCCTACCTGTTCGAGCGCAAGGGGCAGATCAGCTTCGCCGCTGAGCTTGCGGTCGACGAGGACGCACTGATGGAAGCCGCGATGGAGGCCGACGCCGACGACGTGGTGGCCAACGACGACGGCTCCTTCGAGGTGTTCACCTCGTTCAACAGCTTTTATGCCGTGCGCAATGCGCTCGAAGAGGCTGGCTTCAAGGCCTCGGACGCCGAGATCGTGATGCAGCCGACCACCAGTGCCGAGCTGGACAAGGATGGCGCGGAGAAGGTGCTCAAGCTGATCGACATGCTCGAGGACCTGGATGACGTGCAGAACGTCTACTCCAATGCGCAGATCTCCGATGAGATCATGGAAAGCCTCGGCTAAGGTGTTCTGGCGATCCTTGCCGGTTCTTTGAATTTGTCAGCGCCTGTCCCGGCCCTTTCGCGGGTAAACCCGCTCCCACAGGTACTGCACCGACTCTGAACGTGGTGCAGTACCTGTGGGAGCGGGTTTACCCGCGAAGGGGCCGGCACAGTTTGCCGAGATGCATCAATTTTTCCACAGGCACTATGACTCTGATTCTTGGTATCGACCCCGGCTCGCGCATCACCGGCTTCGGCGTGGTCCGCCAGACCGCCCGTGGTTGCGAATATGTGGCCTCGGGCTGTATCCGCACCGGCGGCGGCGAGCTGCCCGAGCGACTGCAGATCGTCTTTCGTGGCGTGAGCGAGATCATCCGTGAGCATGGCCCGGTGACCATGGGCATCGAACGGGTGTTCATGGCGCGCAATGCCGATTCGGCGCTCAAGCTGGGCCAGGCCCGGGGCGCGGCTATCGTTGCCGCGGCCGAGGCGGGCCTGGAGATCGCCGAGTACAGCGCCAGCCAGGTCAAGCAGGCCGTGGCCGGTACCGGCGGGGCCAATAAGGAACAGGTGATGATGATGGTCATGCACCTGCTCAAGCTGACCCAGAAGCCGCAGATCGACGCCTCCGACGCCCTGGCCATCGCCCTGTGCCATGCCCATACCCGTTCCAGCCTGATTCCCCATGGGCTGGCGACGGCGCGGCGGCGCGGCGGGCGCTTGCGTCTGTAACCGCTTCATGCGCTGATACACATTTTGTCCGGGTGGCGCGCGCTCCCGGCGCATTTGCTGATAGGGTGGACCGGTTTTCGACCGGCGCCCGAGAGGAAGGAACGGAACGTGATTGGACGTTTGCGTGGCACCCTGGCGGAAAAACAGCCGCCGCACCTGATTATCGACGTCAACGGCGTGGGCTATGAGCTCGAAGTGCCGATGACCACCCTGTACCGCCTGCCCAAGGTCGGCGAGGCAGTGACCGTGCACACCCACCTGGTGGTACGCGAAGACGCCCACCTGCTCTATGGTTTCGCGGAAAAGCGCGAGCGCGAGCTGTTCCGCGAGCTTATCCGCCTGAACGGCGTAGGGCCGAAGCTGGCGCTGGCGCTGATGTCCGGCCTGGAAGTGGACGAGCTGGTGCGCTGCGTGCAGGCCCAGGATGCATCGGTCCTGGTGCGTGTGCCCGGTGTCGGCAAGAAAACCGCCGAACGCCTGCTGGTCGAGCTCAAGGACCGCTTCAAGGCGTGGGAAACCTCCCCGGCGATGTTCACCCTGGTCTCCGACGGCCCGCTGCCGGCGGCCAGTGAGTCCTCGGCCGAGGCCGACGCGGTCAGTGCCCTGGTCTCCCTGGGCTACAAACCACAGGAAGCGAGCAAGGCGATTGCCGCGATCAAGGACAAAGCCGGCCTGAGCAGCGAGGAATTGATCCGTCGCAGCCTTAAAGGGATGATTACCAAGTGATCGAGACCGACCGCCTGATTGCCGCCTCCGGACGTGACCGCGAAGAGGTCCAGGACCGTGCGATCCGCCCGCTGCGCCTGGACGAGTACATCGGCCAGCCGGTGGTGCGCGAGCAGATGGCGCTGTTCATCCAGGCCGCGCGCGGGCGCAACGAGTCTCTCGACCATACGCTGATCTTCGGCCCGCCCGGCCTGGGCAAGACCACCCTGGCCAACATCATTGCCCAGGAGATGGGCGTGTCGGTCAAGAGCACCTCGGGCCCGATCCTCGAGCGCCCGGGCGACCTCGCGGCAATGCTGACCAACCTCGAACCTCATGACGTGCTGTTCATCGACGAGATCCACAGGTTGTCGCCAGTGGTCGAGGAAGTGCTCTATCCGGCGATGGAAGACTTCCAGCTGGACATCATGATCGGCGAAGGCCCGGCCGCGCGCTCGATCAAGCTCGATCTGCCGCCGTTCACCCTGGTCGGCGCCACCACCCGTGCCGGCATGCTGACCAATCCGTTGCGTGACCGCTTCGGTATCGTCCAGCGCCTGGAGTTCTACAGCAACAAGGACCTGGCAACCATCGTCAGCCGTTCGGCTGGTATTCTCGGGCTGCCGATGGACGACAAGGGTGCCTTCGAGATCGCCCGTCGGGCGCGGGGCACGCCGCGGATCGCCAACCGCCTGCTGCGGCGGGTGCGCGACTTTGCCGAAGTGCGTGGCAAGGGCGAGATCACCAAAGCCGTGGCGGACATGGCGCTGAACCTGCTGGATGTCGACGAGCGTGGCTTCGATCACTCCGACCGGCGTCTGCTGCTGACCATGATCGAGAAGTTCGACGGCGGTCCGGTGGGGCTCGACAACATTGCTGCGGCGATCGGCGAAGAGCGCCACACCATCGAGGACGTGCTCGAGCCCTATCTGATCCAGCAGGGCTACATCATGCGTACCCCGCGGGGCCGCGTGGTGACCCGACACGCCTACCTGCATTTCGGCCTGAACATCCCCGGGCGCTTCTGCGAAGGTGGCGAATATGCCGCCCAGGACGACGAATGACAGATCGAATCGGGAATTTCGTGGTCCTAGCGCTGGCACGCCGCAGGCTCGCTGGCAATAGGACATTATTGATGAAAAAACAGTTACCGCGGCGGATTGGCAAGTTCAGGAGTAACCACTAGAGTATGCGCGCGCAAAATGGGCTGGAACCGTTCGCACACCGCTGTCGCGTCTATTACGAGGATACCGACGCCGGTGGCGTGGTGTATTACGTCAACTACCTGAAATTCATGGAGCGCGCCCGCACCGAGCGGCTGCGTCACCTGGGGTTCTCCCAGGCCCAGCTGGCGCAGGACAACCTGCTGTTCGTGGTCCATTCCAGCGAGGCGCGCTACCACGCGCCGGCCCGCCTGGACGATGAGCTGCGGGTGACCGCGCAAGTGCTTGAACTGAATCGTGCCAGCCTGCGCTTCGTGCAGCAGGTGTGGCGAACACAGGATGAAGTGCTGCTCTGCGAGGGGCAGTTCCTGGTGGCCGCCGTGCGCGCCGACACTTTCAAACCCCGGGCCATTCCCCCAGAACTGCGCGACGCATTCCTGGCGGACGGCGCGGGTACTCAATCGAACGCAGGAGAATAAGCGTGGAAGCAAACGTCGTCGACCATACCTCCATGTGGAGCCTGGTCGCCAATGCCAGTGTCGTGGTTCAGCTGGTAATGCTGACCCTCGTGGCAGCCTCGGTGACCTCTTGGATCATGATCTTCCAGCGCAGCACCATGCTGCGCGCCGGTCGTCGTGCACTGGACGCTTTCGAAGAGCGCTTCTGGTCGGGCATCGACCTGTCCAAGCTGTACCGCCAGGCAGGTAGCAACCCCGATCCGGACTCGGGTGTCGAGCAGGTGTTCCGCGCCGGCTTCAAGGAATTCTCGCGTCTGCGCCAGCAGCCGGGTGTTGATCCGGACGCGGTCATGGAAGGTGTCGGTCGCGCCATGCGCGTGGCGATCTCCCGTGAGGAAGAAAAGCTCGAGCAGAGCCTGCCGTTCCTGGCCACCGTCGGTTCCACCAGCCCGTACATCGGCCTGTTCGGTACCGTGTGGGGCATCATGAACTCGTTCCGCGGCCTGGCCAGCGCCCAACAGGCGACCCTGGCCACCGTGGCTCCCGGTATCGCCGAGGCCCTGATCGCCACCGCGATCGGCCTGTTCGCCGCGATCCCGGCCGTTATCGCCTACAACCGTTTTGCCGCGCGCAGTGAAGTGCTGATTGGCCGCTACTACACCTTCGCCGACGAGTTCCAGGCGATCCTGCACCGCAAAGTACACACCAGCGAAGAGTGATCAGGTAGAAACCCATGGCCCGAGTTCGCCACAAACGCAAGCCGGTCGCCGAGATGAACGTGGTGCCCTACATCGACGTGATGCTGGTACTGCTGGTCATCTTCATGGTGACCGCCCCCATGCTCAACCAGGGCGTGAAGGTGGATCTGCCCAAGGTTTCCAGCGAAGCCCTGCCGCAGGACAACAACGTCCAGGTCCTGACCATCTCGATCAAGGCCGACAAGACCTACTACTGGAACCTTGGTAGCGAAGTAGACACCGACAAGCAGATGGACAAGGCCATGACCTTGCCGGAAATGACCGGTGCGGTGACCAAGATCATCGCCGCCGGCCGTGACCAGGGCAAACAGACCCAGGTCTTCATCCGTGGCGACAAGGCCGTCGACTACGGCGCGGTCATGGGCGCCATGGGCGGGTTGCAGAAGGCCGGTGTCGGTAACGTTGGCCTGATTACCGAGGCGCCCTGATGCAGCAGCGAGAGCCATCCGCCTCGGAAAGCTACTTCTGGCCCAGTGTCTGGGCCATCGGCCTGCATGTGCTGGTGTTCGGCATGCTGTTCGTCAGCTTTGCCATGACGCCCGAGCTGCCGCCGTCCAAGCCCATCGTCCAGGCCACGCTCTACCAGCTCAAATCCAAGAGCCAGGCGACCACCCAGACCAATCAGAAGATTGCTGGGGAAGCGAAGAAAACCGCCTCGCGCCAGACCGAGGTCGAGCAGCTGGAGCAGAAGAAGGTCGAGCAGGAGGCCGTGAAGGCCGCGGAACAAAAGAAAGCCGACGCCGCTCAAAAAGCCGAGGAGGCTCGCGAAGCCGCCGAGGCGAAGAAGGCTGAGGCCGCCGAGCAGAAGAAAGCCGCCGAGGCCAAGAAAGCCGAGGAAGCGAAGAAGGCCGCTGAAAAGCAACAGGCTGACATCGCCAAGAAGAAGGCTGAGGAAGAGGCCAAGAAACAGGCCGACGAAGAAGCCAAGAAACAAGCTGCGGAAGAGGCGAAGAAGAAAGCCGCCGAAGACGCGAAGAAAAAAACTGCCGAGGACGCCAAGAAGAAAGCGGCGGCCGAGGACGCGAAGAAGAAGGCAGCTGAAGAGGCCAAGAAAAAGGCCGCGGCAGACGCCCAGAAGAAAAAGGCACAGGAAGCGGCCCGCAAGGCGGCGGAAGACAAGAAGGCCCAGGCGCTCGCCGAGCTGTTGTCCGACACCACCGAGCGGCAGCAGGCGCTGGCCGACGAGCAGGGTGACCAGGTGGCCGGCGACTTCGACGACCTGATCCGCATGCGCGCGGCCGAAGGTTGGGCGCGTCCGCCATCTGCGCGCAAGGGCATGACGGTAGTTCTGCAGATCAACATGCTGCCGGACGGCACCATCACCAACGTGAGTGTGGCCAAGTCCAGCGGTGACGGTCCGTTCGACAGCTCGGCCGTGGCCGCGGTGAAGAACATTGGTCGGTTGACCGAAATGCAGGGCTTGAAGCCGAGCGATTTCAATCCGTATCGTTCATTCAAGATGACATTTACACCTGAGGATCTAGCGTTGTGATTAAACGTCTGAGAGGACTCCTGGTCTTGCTCTGCTGCGTGGCAGGCATGGCCATGGCAGAGGAAAAGAACATCCTGGTCACCAGCGGTAGCGACCGGGCAACCCCCATTGCGGTAGTACCGTTCGGCGTGCAGGGCGGCAGCGTGCTGCCCGAGGACATGGCCGACATCATCAGCAACGACCTGCGCAACTCCGGCTACTATGGGCCGATCCCGCGGCAGAACATGATCAGCTTGCCGACCCAGGCCAGCGAAGTGATCTTCCGTGACTGGAAAGCCCTGGGCGCCCAGTACGTCATGGTTGGTAGCATCGTCCCGGCAGGCGGCCGCCTGCAGGTGAGCTACGCGCTGTTCAACGTCGCCACCGAGCAGCAAGTGCTGACCGGCAGCGTTGCCGGCGGCGTCGACCAGTTGCGCGACATGGCCCACTACATCGCCGACCAGTCGTTCGAGAAGCTCACCGGCATCAAGGGTGCGTTCTCGACCCGCATGCTGTATGTGACCGCCGAGCGTTTCTCGACCAACAACACCCGCTACACCCTGCAGCGTTCGGACTACGACGGTGCCCGTGCAGTGACCCTGTTGCAGTCGCGTGAACCGATCCTGTCGCCGCGTTTCGCGCCGGATGGCAAGCGCATCGCCTATGTCTCGTTCGAGCAGAAGCGTCCGCGCATCTTCATCCAGCACATCGACACCGGTCGTCGCGAGCAGATCACCAACTTCGAGGGCCTGAACGGCGCTCCGGCCTGGTCGCCTGACGGCACCCGCCTGGCGTTCGTGCTGTCCAAGGACGGCAACCCGGACATCTACGTGATGAATGTGGCCTCGCGCCAGATCACCCGCGTGACCGCAGGCCCGGGCATCAATACCGAGCCGTTCTGGGGCAAGGATGGCAACACCCTGTACTTCACCTCCGACCGTGGCGGCAAGCCGCAGATCTACAAGCAGTCGGTTGGTGGCGGTGGCGCCGAGCGCGTGACATTCGTGGGTAACTACAACGCCAACCCGAAACTGTCGGCGGACGAGAAGACCCTGGTGATGATTCATCGCCAGCAGGGTTTCACCAACTTCAAGGTGGCCGCTCAGGACCTGCAACGTGGAAGTGTAAAGATTCTCACCGAGACCAGTCTTGATGAGTCTCCCACTGTTGCGCCAAACGGCACCATGCTAATCTACGCCACCCGCCAGCAGGGCCGGGGAGTCTTGATGCTCGTGTCGCTTAACGGCCGCGTGAGGCTCCCACTTCCTACCGCTCAAGGCGAAGTCAGAGAACCGTCCTGGTCCCCTTACCTGAACTGATTGCGGCGTAACACGTTTTGCTTAACACACTGGGGTTTCATTAGGAGTTTCACGATGGAAATGCTGAAGTTTGGTAAATTCGCTGCGCTGGCTCTGGCCATGGCTGTAGCTGTAGGTTGCTCCTCGAAAGGCGGTGACAACGCTGGTGAAGGCGCTGTTGACCCGAACGCTGGCTACGGTGCCAACACTGGCGCTGTTGACGGCTCCCTGAGCGAAGAAGCTGCCCTGCGCGCAATCACCACCTTCTACTTCGAATACGACAGCTCGGACCTGAAGCCAGAAGCCATGCGCTCCCTGGACGTTCACGCCAAGGACCTGAAGTCCAACGGCAACCGCGTTGTCCTGGAAGGCAACACCGACGAGCGCGGCACCCGCGAGTACAACATGGCTCTGGGTGAGCGTCGTGCCAAGGCCGTTCAGCGCTACCTGGTTCTGCAGGGCGTTTCCCCTGCTCAGCTGGAACTGGTTTCCTACGGCGAAGAGCGTCCAGTTGCCACCGGCAACGACGAGCAGTCCTGGGCTCAAAACCGTCGCGTAGAACTGCGTAAGTAAGTTCTTATGCGTATGTGCCGTCGTGCTGTAACCGTCCTCGCACTCAGCCTGCCCCTTTCGGCGTGGGCTGCGGTTCCCGTAGTAGATGACAACGCGGGTGGCTATCCACCTGCGGGTTATGGCACGAGCGGCGCCTATGCCGGAGCAGGGGCTTCGGCCCCTGCTTCTGCAAATGGCCAGCTGTTCATGCAGCTGCAGCAGATGCAGGACCAGATTTCCCGCCAGCAAGGCATCATCGAAGAGTTGCAGAACGATGTGTCGCGCATGAAGCAGGAAAACCTCGAGCGCTACCAGGATCTCGACCGCCGCCTCAGCAGCGGTGCCGCGCCTGCCGCGACTCCAGACAATTCCTCCACCGGTGGCGCGAACAACGCAGCCACGGGTGCCGCTGCCGGCGCCAGCGCCGCGCAGCCACCGGCCGCCAGCAGCGAGCCGGGTGATCCGGCGAAAGAGAAGCTGTATTACGACGCCGCTTTCGACCTGATCAAGCAGAAGGACTTCGACAAGGCCAGCCAGGCCTTCAACGCCTTCCTGCGCAAGTACCCCAACAGCCAGTACGCCGGCAATGCCCAGTACTGGCTTGGCGAGGTCAACCTGGCCAAGGGCGACCTGCAAGGCGCCAGCCAGGCCTTCGCCGAGGTCGGCCAGAAGTACCCGAAACACAGCAAGGTGCCGGATTCGCTGTACAAGCTGGCCGATGTCGAGCGCCGCATGGGCCACACCGACAAGGTCAAGGGCATCCTGCAGCAGGTCATCACCCAGTACCCCGGCACTTCCGCCGCACAACTGGCCCAGCGCGACCTGCAGAAGCTCTGAGCGACCCGTTGATGAAGAAACCCGCGCCTGTCGCGGGTTTTTTCGTTAGAATCACTGCCCTTTTTTCTTAAACACGCTGCCGCGGATAACGCCATGTCGAGTCCGCGACAGTGCCTGACGGAGGCGGACAGCCTGTTCAGCTGTCACGCCCGTGGCGATCATGCAAGACACATTACGCATCACCGAAGTGTTTTACTCGTTGCAGGGTGAAACGCGAACGGCCGGGCTGCCCACGGTTTTCGTGCGCCTGACCGGTTGCCCCCTGCGCTGCCAGTACTGCGACAGTGCCTACGCCTTCAGTGGCGGCACTATTCGCACCCTCGATTCGATCCTCGAGCAGGTTGCCGGCTTCAGGCCGCGCTACGTCTGCGTGACCGGTGGCGAGCCACTGGCTCAGCCCAATGCGCTGTCGTTGCTGCAGCGCCTGTGCGATGCCGGTTACGACGTGTCGCTGGAAACCAGCGGCGCCCTCGATATCAGTGGTGTCGACACCCGGGTCAGCCGCGTGGTCGACCTCAAGACCCCAGGCTCGGAAGAGTCCCATCGCAACCGCTACGAGAACATCGAGCTGCTGACCGGCAATGACCAGGTCAAGTTCGTCATCTGTTCCCGCGAGGACTACGATTGGGCGGTTTCCAAGCTGATTCAGTACAACCTGGCCGAGCGCGCCGGGGAAGTGCTGTTCTCGCCCAGCCACCATCAGGTGAGCTCCACCGACCTGGCCGACTGGATCGTCGCCGACAACCTGCCCGTGCGTTTCCAGCTGCAGCTGCACAAGCTGCTGTGGAACGACGAACCCGGACGTTGAGGAGAAAAAAGACATGACTGACAAACGCGCGGTAATCCTGCTGTCCGGTGGCCTGGACTCGGCCACCGTGGTGGCCATGGCCAAGGCCGACGGCTACCAGTGCTACACCATGAGCTTCGACTACGGCCAGCGCCACCGCGCCGAGCTCAATGCCGCAGCGCGGGTGGCCCGTGACCTGGGCGTGATCGAACACAAGGTGATCGGCCTGAACCTCGACGGCATCGGTGGCTCGGCCCTGACCGACAGCAGCATCGATGTGCCCGAGGCGCCGAGCGAGGGGATTCCGGTCACCTACGTGCCGGCCCGCAACACCGTGTTCCTGTCCCTGGCCCTGGGCTGGGCGGAGGTGCTCGAAGCCCGTGACATCTTCATTGGTGTCAACGCCGTGGACTACTCCGGTTATCCGGACTGCCGCCCGGAATTCGTCGAGGCCTTCGAGCGCATGGCCAACCTGGCCACCAAGGCCGGTGTGGAAGGGCAGGGCTTCCGTATCCAGGCGCCGTTGCAGAACCTGAGCAAGGCGCAGATCGTCCAGGCGGGCATCGCCCGTGGCGTGGACTACAGCCTGACCGTCTCCTGCTACCAGGCTGATGACGACGGGCGTGCCTGCGGCAAGTGCGACAGCTGCCGTCTGCGTGCCGACGGCTTCAAGGCGGCCGGCATAGAGGACCCCACCCGGTATTTTTGAAAAATTTCGCGATGGGGTGTTGATTTCCTCTGAGAAATCAGTAATATACGCGCCATCCAACGGGTCGTTAGCTCAGTTGGTAGAGCAGTTGGCTTTTAACCAATTGGTCGTAGGTTCGAATCCTACACGACCCACCATATGCAGTACGAAAGAGCCCGCCTTCATGGCGGGCTTTTTCATGCCTGTCGAAAAGTGCCCTGGCCCACTGTCAACGATTCAACCGCCGCGCATCGAAGGCATCACGCGCCTGGTAGGCAGTGTAGGTGGCCTGCGCGGCCACCAGGCCGGCCAGGCCGAAGGTACGGTCGAGGCCGAACTGGCTGAAACCGCTCGGGATCGGCAGGCGACGGGCGATGGCGTCCGCCAGCACTTCGCCGGCGACCGTGGTCGGGGCCATGCCGTGGCCGCCGAAGCCAACCGCGTGCCAGATGCCATTGTCGTCCTGGCCGATCTGCGCCATCTGGTGGCGTCCGTAGCTCATCAGGCCGCCCCAGGAATACTCCAATTCCACGTCCTCGAGTTGCGGGTAGACGCTTGCCAGGTCGGCCTTGAGCAGCCTGGCGATGGCCTGCGGCCCGCGATCGAGAATGGAGATGCGTCCCCCCCAGAGAATTCGGGTGTCTTTCAGCGGGCGGTAGTAATCGAAGGCGAAGCGTGTGTCGTAGATGGCTGACTGGCAGTTGATGGCGTCCGACAGGCGATCGCCCAGTGGTGGGGTGGTCACCACGTAGGTGGCGATCGGCAGAACGGCGCGTTCGATTGGGGCGTAGACGCCGCGGGCATAGCCCCCTGCGCTGAACACCACCTCCTCGGCATGGACTTCGCCCTGGCCGGTGCGCACGATGTAGCCGCCGGCCTTCTTCTCGATGCCGGTCACCGGCGACTGCTCAAAGATCGTCACCCCGGCCTGGGACGCGGCCTGGGCGAGGCCGCAGACGTACTTGAGCGGGTGGAAGTGGAAGGCGTTGCGCTCCAGCAACCCGCCGTAATAGCGCTCGGTCCTGAGCTGTTCCTTCAGGTCTCCGGGTGCGATGTATTCCCAGTCGACGCCATAGGCCTGCTTCATCAGCTGGCGCGGTTTCTCCAGGCGCGACGGGTCGTTGAACCAGTTGGCGAGGATCACGCCCTGGTCGACCAGGTCGCAGTCGATGGTGTAGCGGCGGGTGCGTTCGCGGATCAGGTCGACGGCGTCGAGTGTCAGCCGATACAGCTTGCGGGCCTCGTTGGCGCCCAGCGCCGACAGCAGGTCGGCGTTGCCGAGGCTGTAGCCGCCGAAGACAAAGCCGCCGTTGCGTCCCGAGGCGCCATGGCCGACACGTTGCGACTCAAGGAGTGTCACATCGCTCACCCCGCGCTCGGCAAGCCCGATCGCGGTCGACAGGCCGGCCAGGCCGCCACCGAGGATGCATACGCGGGTATCGGTGCGGCCGCTTTGGGCGGGGTAGAAGGTTCTGCTGGCGGTGGCTTCGTAGTAGGAGTCGAAGGTGCTGTTCATCAGGGTCCCGGAGCAGTGATGGGCGGACCGGAGCGGGTCCGCCAATGGAGTGTTCAGGCGGGCTGCTGGCTGGCTGCGAGCGCATCGCCGGCGGGCTCTGCCTTGCTGCGTTCGGCCTTGCGCATCTCGATGCTGGAGAAGTCCATTTCCCTGTAGCGCACCACCCTGGAACCTGTCATCAGCTTGTGCCCGAACCAGACCACCACGAACAGCACCAGACCGACGTAGGTGGCGAAGGCGCCGATCCAGTCGATCTGCCCGCCGATGAATGCCTGGTAGTTCTGTCCGAGCATCACCACCATGCACAGGCCGAAGGCGAACAGTGGGCCGAACGGGAAGTACTTCGACACATACGGCAGTTTCGCCAGGTCGTTGCCATGGAACAGGTAGCCGCGGCGGAAGCGGTAATGGCTGATCGCGATACCCAGCCAGGCGATGAAGCCAAGCATGCCGGAGGTGTTCAGTAGCCACAGGTAGAGCTTGCCGGGGCTGAACAGGAAGCTCAGCAGGCACAGGCCGGCGACTGCGGCGGTGGCCAGCAGCGCCCAGACCGGCGTGCCGCTGCGAGTTACCCTGGCGAAGATGGCCGGCGCCTTGCGCTCCAGTGCCAGGCTGTAGAGCATGCGCGAGGAGGCGTACATGCCCGAGTTGCCGGCGGACAGCACCGAGGTCAGGATCACCGCGTTCATCACGGCGGCGGCGGCAAGCATGTCGGCCTTGGTGAAGATCAGGGTGAACGGGCTAATGGTGACGTCCGACAGTCCGTCCTTGAGCAGCCGTGGGTCGGTGTAGGGGATCAGCAGGCCGATCACGACGATGGTCAGCACGTAGAACAGCAGGATGCGCCAGAAGATCTGGCGTACGGCCTTGGGAATATTGCGCCCCGGGTTTTCCGTTTCGCCGGCGGCGATGCCCACGAACTCGGTGCCCTGGAACGAGAAGCCGACGATCATCGCCACGCCGATCAGCGCTGGCAGGCCGCCGGCGATGGGCGCGTCGCCGATCTGCCAGAGATGGGCGCCGCCGTCCTGGCCGCCTTCGAGGATGCCCAGCAGCATCAGCACGCCCACGGCGATGAAGATGATGATGGTGATGACCTTGATCAGGGCGAACCAGAACTCGGCCTCGCCGAAGAAGCGCACCGAGGCGACGTTGAGGGCGAACAGCAGTACCAGGAAGGCCGCGCTCCAGATCACCCCGGGGGTGTCCGGGAACCAGTAGAGCATGATGATCTGCACGGCCACCAGGTCCACGGCGATGGTCACGGCCCAGGAGTACCAGTAGTTCCAGCCCAGGGCGAAGCCGAAGCTTTCTTCGACGTAGCGCGAGGCATAGGTGGAGAACGAGCCGCTGACCGGCATGCACGCGGCCATTTCGCCGAGGCTGGTCATCAGGAAGTAGACCATCAGGCCGATCACCGCGAAGGCCAGCAGCGCGCCGCCGGGGCCGGATTGGGCGATGGTGGCGCCGGAGGAGACGAACAGGCCGGTGCCGATGGAGCCGCCGATGGCGATCATGTTCAGGTGGCGGCTGGTGAGCGTGCGTTTGAGGTGTCCGGAAGGCGGGGTTGCGGCAGTCAAACTTGCGTTGTTGTTCGAATGGGTCATGGGCAACCTATTGGATCTGCATTCGGGTGAGTTGTTGTTTTTGTTGTGATCTGACCACTTCCAGTTGCAGTTGACGGGCGCGGTTTGGGCGCCGGTCGGCCGGCGGCTTCTCCAGTGCCGCGGCGGTCGCGATTGCATTGATTGAAATCAGTATTGGCGTTGAAAGGTGTTCGCAACAAACGACAATTAGTTGCTACATCATTCCGTTTTGGAATGTTTGATTTCGTCGTTTTGATGATGTGCCAATGCGGGTGTTTGCACGTACTCATTTGAATTGCCCATGATTACTGGGGTGTATTGACGTCATTGTGGAGTGGAATATTGTCGTTTTGTAATTGTCATGAAATGTACGAAACAATATGGCAGAAATTTATTCATCATTGATGCAGCAAAAAACCGATACCTGGGGGCCAGATATCGGTTCTTGGGGGGGCGTGTCCCTTCAAGCGGAGGGACTGGTGTGAGGGGCGGCCTTGTCGCGGGCTGTCAGCCTTCGTCAGGGCGAACCGTGCTGCTGCTGGCGGTCCGCTGTTGCTGTTTCGCCCGGGTGTCGGGCAGGTTGTCGAACGCGTGCAGCCCGTTTTTCGCGTACGGGTCGCCGATCCAGCGTGGGCTGGCGGTGAACGCTTCGTTGACCAGGCTCTTGGCCGGCTCGTAGCGGTCGTAGCTCAGGCCCGCCAGGTCGGACAGGGTGTGGATCAGGTGTGCGCTGCTATAGGGGCGGTTGGTCATCGACTGCAGGTCGCGCGGGTGCCCCGCCTGCCAGCTGGGCGAGGTCCAGAGCAGGAAGGGGATGGTGTACATCGGCCGGGTCGGGGCGGCCTCGTTGCGGCCGAGGCGATCATGATTGCCGGAGCTGTAGACGTCCTCGCCATGGTCGGAGAGGTACAGCAGGAAGCCGTTCGGTGTGCTGGCCGAATAGCGCTTGATCAGGTCGGACACGACGAAGTCGTTGTAGCGCACGGCGTTGTCATAGAAGTTGTAGGTTCGTACCTGGTCGGGGGACAGCGCCGCCGGCGCGCCGGTGTTGTCCTTGAAGTGGTCGAAACCGGCCGGATAGCGGTAGCGGTAATCCATGTGCGTGCCGAGCAGGTGGACGATGATCAGCTTCTTGCCGGCCGGGTCCTGCAGGGCTTTTTCGAAGGGCTCCAGCACCACGCTGTCGTACTGGCTGGCGTTCTGGTTGCGCTGGTTGTTCAGGTAGACCGGCACGTCCGTCTGCTGCGAGAAGGTGGTGAGCATGGTGTTGCGCTTGGTCATCGTCTGCTGGTTGGTGATCCAGAAGGTCTTGTAGCCGGCCTGTTTCATCAGGTTGATCAGCGATGGATCGGTGAGGAAGCGGTCGGGGTGCTGTTGATCGCCGAAGGTGAGGATCTGCTGCATCACCTCGATGGTGTACGGGCGTGGCGAGACGACGTTGCGGAACACGGTGAGGCCCTTGTCGCGGGCGGCCAGGGCATCGAGGTTCGGTGTGGTGTCGCGGTTGTAGCCGTACAGGTGCATGTGTTCGCGGGTGGTGGACTCACCCAGTACCAGCACCAGGGTGCGCGGCGCGTCGCCGCTGTTGTCCTTGAGGTCCTGCAGCGGCGGCAGGGCGGCATTCTGTTCCAGCAGGGCCTGCATGTTGTCGAGCTGCTGGCGGTACTGCCGGTAGCCGACCACCAGTTGCCAGGGCACCGCGGCCGCCATGCGCTGTTCGACCTTTTCCTGGGCGTCGGCGAAGCTGCGTTGCTGGGAGACCATCTGTTTGTAGAACGGGTAGCCCAGGGTCGCTGTCAGCAACAGGACGACCACCGGCAGGCGGCTGTACCGTGGCAGGGTGACCGGGCGTATGCGTCGCCACAGCAGCACGGCGATCGCGCTGTAGAGCAGCAGCCCCAGGCACAGCCAGATACTGAAGTACTGGCTGAAGTATTCCCCGGCTTCGGCGGTGTTGGACTCGAACATCACGAAGATGACGCTTTGCGAGAACTCCTGGCGGTAGATGCCGAAATAGCTCAGGCCGACCAGCGAGCTGGCCCACAACACCAGCCCGATCAGCGCGGCGAGGGGGCGGGTCAGGCGTGGCAGCAGCAGTACTGGGGCCAGCCACAGGCTGCTGAGGAACAAGGCGTCGCGAAAGCCGGCAAAGCCGGTGGTGCCGCTGAACAGCAGCAGGGCCTGGGTGACGCCGGAGAAGTACCAGAAGAACAGCAGGAGCCAGCCGAGGCCAGACCAGTCGATGGATTTGCTAGCGGGGGGAGTTGTACGGGACACGTGTGCCTCAGAGAGCGGTTGCCTGCCGGATCGGTTGGCAGGCGACGCTAAAGGGGGGAGCGTGAAAAGATCGTCAACAATTCATGAAAGTCCCGGAGAGACCGACGAGTGAGATACAAGTAACTTGCTCTTGTTGTTCGCTCTTGTTGTTCGCTCTTGTTGTTCGCTCTTGTTGTTCGCTCTTGTTGTTCGCTCTTGTTGTTCGCTCTTGTAGTTGCTGTTTGCTTTTGCTTCTAAGCGCGCGGTAGATCAGGCAACACCAATTGCGACTTCAGGAGGCCGAGCGGAGTTCTTGCGAAGGGAGGTGACGGGCATGGATGCCCGTCAAGCGCTGCGCCCCAGGATGGGGCGTTCAGCGCGGTCCTCCCGGGAGCAAGAACGGAGCGAGGGAACCCCGGAGCGAAGCGTAGGGGCCGGATGATGGAGCGAGGATTTTTTGGTTCCTTTTTGATCCTTCAAAAAGGGACCCGCCGTAAGGGCGGAAAGGTGACTATGCGTCACCATCGCAAATGAATGCGCATATAGATTTCAAAACAGACTATTTAAAAGTCAAAGTCAAAGTCAAAGTCAAAGTCAAAGTCAAAGTCAAAGTCAAAGTCAAAGTCAAAGTCAAAGTCAAAGTCAAAGTCAAAGTCAAAGTCAAAGTCAAATGCGGTCGGCGTCGGTTTTAATAGTTGTAAGTGCATTCATTTGCGATGTCGACGCATAGTCACCTTTTCGCCCTTACGGCGAGTTCCTTTTTGAAGGATCAAAAAGGAACCAAAAAATCCTCGCTCCATTCATCCGGCCCTACGCTTCGCTCCGGGTACCCTCACTCCGGCCTTGCTCCCGGGAGGGCCGCGCTGCAGGGCCCATCCTGGGCCCCAGCGCTTGACGGGCATCCATGCCCGTCACCTCCCTTCGCAAGGCCTGCGTTCGGCCTCCTGAAGTCGCGAAGTTACGGGCGGCGCCTGGGCTGACGCAGCTGTCGCTAGTGGGGAAGGGGTTAACCTTGCGATCAAGATCAAGATCAAGATCAACCAACGGCTACACTCGGAACTGCTCCATCAATACCTGCTGCTGGTTGGCCAAACGGTTCAGTGCCTGGCTGATCCTCGCCGATTCGTCGGCCTGACCTGCCAACGACTCGGTCACATCACGTATCCCCGCCACGTTACGGTTGACCTCCTCGGCCACGGCGCTCTGTTCCTCGGCCGCCGAGGCGATCTGCAGGTTCATGTCGGTGATCACCGCCACCGCCTCGCCGATCCGCTGCAGTGCCGGCAACGTCTGCTCCATCTGCGCGGCGCTGTCCTGGGCCTGACGCTGGCCGGCGTGCATCGCGCCGACCACGTCCTGGGTACCTTGTTGCAGCCCCTCGATCACCTGGCGGATCTCCTCCACCGAGACCTGCGTACGCTGGGCCAGGTTGCGCACCTCGTCAGCGACCACCGCGAAACCACGCCCGGCTTCGCCCGCGCGGGCAGCCTCGATGGCGGCGTTGAGCGCCAGCAGGTTGGTCTGCTCGGCGATGGCGCGAATCACCTCGAGCACCGAGCCGATCTGCTCGCCACGGCTTTCCAGGGCGCGGGCCTCGTCCATGGCCGCATTCATGCCGCCGGCCAGCTCGCCGATCGCCTCGCGGGTGGCGGACACTCGCGCCAGGCCATCACGGGTTGCCTGGTCGGCGCCGCGCGCCGCTTGTGCCGCCTGGGCGGCATTGTGGGCGACGTCGTGGGCTGTGGCGCTCATCTCGTTGGCGGCGGTGGCCACCTGCTCGATCTCGCGGTGCTGTAGCTGCATGCCGTCACTGGTCTGGCTGGCGATCAGCGCCGACTGGTCGGCGGTGCCGCGGGCCTCCTGCAAGGAGCCCTTGAGCTGGGCGATCACCGGCTGGAGCTTGTCGAGGAAACGGTTGAACCAGCCGGTCAGCTGGCCCAGTTCGTCGTTGCGGGCGTAGTCCAGGCGCCGGGTCAGGTCGCCTTCGCCACTGGCAATGTCCTTCAGGCGCGCGGCCACGGCCAGGATCGGCCGGGTCACGCCACGGGCGGTCAGCCACACCAGCAGCAGCCCCAGCACGGCAGCGCCCAGGCCGATCAGCAGGCTGACCAGGTTGGCGCTCTGGTTCTGGCTGTCCAGGCGTTGGTTGAGGGCGACGGCGGGGGCCTGCAGCACCTGTTCGGGCAGCTCGAGCAGGACCTGCCACGGCGCCGCGCCGGGGGTCGGGGCGAAAGGCCGGGAAATGCGCATGGTGCCGCCGTCCAGACGCTCGACCGCCTGCCCGGCGCGCAGCGAGTCGGCCAGGGCGGCGGCGCTGGCGCCGAAGGCCTGCTGCACGGTCTTGCTCAGCTGGCTGGCGTCCTGGCTGTGGCCGGCGAGCAGGCCTGAAGGGCTGACGATGCTGACCTGGCCCTGGCCATCGAACAGCTCCTGGCGGCCGGCCAGGCTCAGTCGCTGCAGATTGTCCAGGCCGATGTCCAGGCCGACCACGCCCACCACCTTGCCGTTTTCCAGCAGCGGCAGGGCGATGCTGGTCATCAGCACCTGGTGGCCGTTGACCTCGTCGAAGTACGGGTCGAGCACACAGGCCTTGGCGGTCTCCAGCGGGCAGGTCAGCCAGCGGTTGTAGGGCGAACCGTTGGCGCCGATGCTGGTGTCGGCGAGCATCGACTCGGGCATCGCCTCCATCTCGAGGTTGCCGGTGCCGGGCTGCGACCAGTACAGGGAGAAGCGGCCGCTGTCGTTGCTGCCGTTGTCGACCTGGCCGACGAAGCGAGCGTCCTGCTGGTCCAGGGCGTTGGGCTGGAATACCAGGTACAGGCCGATCAGGTCGGCGTTGCCAGCCAGGGCGGCGCGCGCCTCGCGGCTGAGTTCCGCGCGCAGGTCGGCGCCGCCGCGGGCCTTGAGCGCCTGCACCAGGCGGGCGAAGCCGTTGCCGTACTGGTAGGCGTCCATGAAGTAGCGCTGGATACGCAGGGCCTGGGTCTCGCCGTGGGCCTGCAGGCGCAGGCGGGCGCTGTGGTCGAGCAGCTCGGTGTTGGCCTGGAACACCTGCTCGGCGCTGCGCCGGGCCTGGGTGAGCGAGGTGGCCACCAGCAGGGCGACGATGGCCAGCAGGCACAGGCCGGCAAGCAGGGTGATCTTCCACTGGATGGAGAGACGGCGCAGCAACATGGGCTTTTCCTTCTCGGGCAAACAGGACGCCCGCGGTCAGGCGGGCGTCGGCGGGGTCAGTCGGCGATGCAGTTCGGTGGCGCTACCCTGAAGGCCTTGGTCAGCCAGGCCAGGTAGAGCACGCCAAGCAGGGCCCAGACACCGCCGAACAACAACGAGTGTTCGTTCAGGTCCAGCCACAGCGAGACGATGATGCAGAAGCCTATCGTCGGCGCCACCAGATACTTGAGGTTGTTCGTCAGGCCCTTGTTCCGGCCCTCGCGGATGTAGCAGTGGTTGATCACCGACAGGTTGACGAAGCTGAAGGCCACCAGCGCGCCGAAGTTGATCACCGAGGTGGCGGTGACCAGGTCGAAGAAGATCGCCGACAGCGAGATCAGGCCGACCACGGCAATGTTCAGCACCGGGGTCTTGTAGCGCGGGTGCAGGCGGGCGAATACCCCGGCCGGGATCACGTTGTCGCGGCCCATCACGTATAGCAGGCGCGACACGCTGGTCTGCGAGGCCAGGCCCGAGGCGATGGTGTTGATCACCGTGCAGGCGATGAACACCGATTGGAACAGCTTGCCGCCGACGTACAGGGCGATTTCCGGCAGGGCCGCTTCCTGGTCATGGAAGCGCGCCATGGTCGGGAAGTAGGCCTGGATGAAGTAGGACACGCCGATGAACACCACGCCGCCGATCAGCGCGGTGAGGAAGATCGCCCGCGGGATGGTCTTGCCCGGGTCGCGAGTCTCTTCCGACAGGCAGGTCACCGCGTCGAAGCCCAGGAACGAGAAGCACAGGATGGTCGCGCCGGCGGCCAGGGCGGCGAACTGGGTCTGGTCGTCGGCGAACGGTACCAGGCTCCAGGCGGTGCCCAGCCCTTCGCCGTGGTCCAGGCCACGCCAGCACAGGTAGATGAATACACCGATGATCGCCACCTGCACGGCGACGAACAACAGGTTGAAGTGCGCCACCAGGTTGACGCTGCGCATGTTGATCAGGCTGATCAGGGTGACGAAGCCGGCCACCCACACCCAGGCCGGCACCTCGGGGAACATCGCCGAGAGGTAGAGCTTGGCCAGCAGCGCGTTGACCATGGGCAGCAGCAGGTAGTCCAGCAGCGACGACCAGCCCACCAGGAAGCCCACGTGCGGGTTGATGGCGCGCTGGGTGTAGGTATAGGCCGAGCCCGATTGCGGGAAGCGCCGCACCAGGGTGCCGTAGCTCACGGCGGTGAACAGGATACCGGCCAGGGCCAGGAGGTAGGCGCTGGGCACGTGCCCGGCGGTGATGCCGGAGACGATGCCGAAGGTGTCGAACACGGTCATCGGGGTGAGGTAGGCCAGGCCGATGATCACCACATGCCAGAGACGCAGGGACTTGCGGAATTGGGCGTTGCCGGGGGCGCTGTGGTCAGGCTGCATGCGGGCGCTGCTCCTTGATCGAAACAACGGGCACGGCGTATGACGGGCACGACAAGGTCGAGCGGATGGGCTCCATGTTGTTCACCTTTTATGTTGGAGCTGCGGGGTGCGCGAAATAAACAACGATGGTCGTTTGAGTGTCAAGTTAAACATGACAGAGTGCCAAGTGGATGGAAGGTGAATCGGTTTATTTGGCCGTTATGCATTGCTTTTGGCCGATTGAGCAGATCGTAAGTCGATTTTGATGTTCGTAAAAATTGACAATTTTTCTTTGGCAAACCAAGTGCCCGGCTGTGCGTCGACACACAAAATGCCTCACGCATTACCGCGTGGGCCGGGTGCCAATGGTATTCTTGCCATCTGCGTGCGGCCTCGTTTCCGTGGACCGCTCAAACGACCTCCTTATGGACAGCAATCGGTTCTATTCATGAAGAAATCAGTAGGCATCCTTTCCGGTCTGGCCGTGGCCATCGCCGTCGCAACCACCGCTGGCGCCTGGTACACCGGCAAGCAGTTGCCCGCGGAGCTGGAGCGTTCCGTCGCCCGCGGCAACGAAGAGCTGAAGAAAGCCCTGGCCGGCAACGGCGGCAGCATGACCATCGAGCTGGTCTCGCTGGACCAGCACTTCTTCACCAGCACCGCGCACTACCGCCTGAAGGCCGAGAATGTGCAGCTCGGCGAAGCCGAGGCATTGAACTTCCAGGTGGGCGTGACCGACCAGATCGAGCACGGCCCGTTCCCCTGGTCGCGGGTCAAGGCCTTCAAGTTGATGCCGGTCATGGCCACCAGCAACAGCACGCTGGACAAGGATGACTTCACCAGCGGTTGGTTCGCCGCCGCCGGCGACAAGCCGCCGGTCACCGCCCAGGTCAGCCTCGGCTATGGCGGCAGCGTCGACAGCGACATCCGCCTGGCGCCAGTCACGCTCAAAGAGGACGGCGGCAATGTCCTGGACTTCTCCGGCCTGCAGCTCGCGCTGCGCGGCGACCGCGAAGGCAAGGCAGTGGAGATCCACAGCAGCGCCGAGCACCTCGAGCTGAACTTCGTCGACGAGCAGCAGGCGCCGGTGAAGATCCTGCTCAACGGCTTCAAGGCCGGTGGCAAGCTCACTGAGACCGCCCACGACATGGTCTATGTCGGCAACTTCGACCTGGCCCTGGCCGACACCCAGGTGACCTTCGGGCCGAAGCAGGAAGTGCTGGTGCTCAAGGGCCTGCAGCAGAACAACTTGTACAACGCCGAGGGCGAGGCCAAGGACAAGCTGGCCGGGCGCCTGGAATACAAGGTCGACGACATCAGCTACGCCGGCCGCAAGGTGGGCAGCGCAGAGATGGTCCTGACCATGAAGTCCATCGACATTCCGGCCATGCAGGCGCTGATGGAGTGGTACCAGACCCAGCTGCCGCAGATGCAGCAGGCCGCCGCTGATGGCGAGGCTCCAGCGCTGGAGATGAGCCCCGAGGAGCAGGCCAAGGTCCAGGGCGACCTGCAGAAGCTGCTGGTGGCCAAGCCGCAGGTGGCGGTGGAGAAGCTGGCGTTCAAGACCGCCAATGGCGAGAGCCACTTCAATCTGGCGATGGATTTTGCCAGCCCGAGCTCGTTCGACCTGCCGCCTGACCAGTTGGGCAAGCAGCTGCTGACGCAACTGAAGGCCAAGCTCAGCGTTTCCAAGCCGATGGTCGCCGACCTGGCCACCTTGCAGGCGCTGCTCGAGGGCGAGACCGATGCCCAGGCCATCGCCCAGCAGTCCAGCCAGGCCGGTGAGATGGTCGGCATGATGGCGCTGCAGAGCGGCATGGCCACGGTGCAGGGCAGTGATGTGGTGTCGAGCCTGCAATACGCCGACGGCATGGTCGACTTCAACGGCAAGAAGATGACCGTCGAAGAGTTCGCCATGCTGATCAGCGGCCACCTGGCGGCACTCCAGCCGCAGGGCTGATTGCTGGCTCGCGGTCCCTTTCGCGGGGCAAGCCCGCTCCCACGAAGTCGCCATGAACTGGATGGCTTCGTGGGAGCGGGCTTGCCCCGCGACTGCATTGGGGCGGCCAACGCAAAAACCCCTTTTGCATCCCTCCGATTGCCTGTAGCCTTCGCGTCCGATAAGAATCCGCGCCCGCAGAGGGGCCGAGACGCTGGCCGTCCGGCACCATTAGCCGATCTGCCAGGGCCGGGTGATACACTCGACTGACGCGCTCAAGCGCCCCGCAGGTCCAGCGATCATGACCCAGATTTCCGAACGCCTGTTGGTCCAGGCCCACCTCGATGCCAAGCAGCCCAACCCGCTGACGCCCGCGCAGGAGGCCGAATACCGTGCGGCCATCGCCGCCGAGCTGAAAAAGCAGAACGCCGTGCTGGTGGCCCACTACTATTGCGACCCGGTGATCCAGGCCCTGGCCGAGGAAACCGGCGGCTGCGTGTCCGACTCGCTGGAGATGGCGCGTTTCGGCAAGAACCATCCGGCGCAGACCGTGGTGGTGGCGGGTGTGCGTTTCATGGGCGAAACCGCGAAGATCCTCACCCCGGAAAAACGTGTGTTGATGCCCACCCTGGAGGCGACCTGCTCCCTCGACCTGGGCTGCCCGGTCAAGGAGTTCTCGGATTTCTGCGACCAGCATCCCGAGCGCACCGTGGTGGTTTACGCCAACACTTCCGCGGCGGTGAAAGCACGGGCCGACTGGGTGGTGACCTCCAGCTGCGCCCTGGAGATCGTCGAAAGCCTGATGGACAACGGCGAGACCATCATCTGGGGGCCGGACCAGCACCTGGGCCGCTATATCCAGAAGCAGACCGGTGCCGACATGCTGCTGTGGGACGGTGCCTGCATCGTTCACGAAGAGTTCAAGTCGCGCCAGCTGGCCGACATGAAGGCGCTGTACCCGGACGCGGCGATCCTGGTTCACCCGGAGTCGCCGGAAGCGGTGATCGAACTGGCCGACGCGGTGGGTTCCACCAGCCAGCTGATCAAGGCGGCGCAGACCCTGCCGAACAAGACCTTCATCGTCGCCACCGACCGCGGCATCTTCTACAAGATGCAGCAGCTGTGTCCGGACAAGGAATTCGTCGAGGCGCCGACCGCCGGCAACGGCGCGGCCTGCCGCAGCTGCGCGCATTGCCCGTGGATGGCGATGAACACCCTGGAACGCACGCTCGACTGCCTGCGCAAGGGCAGTAACGAGATCTTCGTCGAGCCTGCGCTGATTCCCAAGGCGATCAAGCCGCTGAACCGCATGCTCGACTTCACCCAGGCGGCGCGGTTGAAGTTATCAGGCAACGCCTGACATCACCTTGTAGGAGCGGCCTTGCGCCGCGAAAGGGCCGCAGAGCGGCCCCAGGATGTTCAGGGTCACGCAAAAAACAGGGGCCGCTCTGCGGCCCTTTCGCGGCGCAAGGCCGCTCCTACAGGGTTATCGGTTCTGACGCCTAGCGGCCCATCATCTCCTTGACCATCCGCTGCTGCTCCATGATCTCGCGCTGGCGCTGGTCGATCTGCGAGGCCAGCGGGAAGTTGCTGCCCGAGCGGCGCTTGGCGTAGTCGAGCTGCTGGATCGCCTGGTCGAAATCGCCGACCAGGGTGAAGTACTCGGCGCGGGCGCGGTGCAGGCCGATGGTGTTGCCCGACAGCCCTCGCACTTCGGCGACGTCGTACCACACGTCCGGGTCGTCCGGGCGGTTCTTGACCAGGTCGTCCAGCACCTTCTCCGCCTCGGCCGGCTTGTTCTGCTTGATCAGCAGGTCGGCGCGCACCTGTTTCAACGGATAGTTGGCCGGGTACAGCGCCTGCATGCGCTGGGCGCGTTGCTGAGCGTCGGCCAGGCGGTTGTTGGTGATGTCCAGGTCGATCTGCGCGAGGTTGTAGGTAATGTCGTTGGGCGCCTTGGCCAGCAGCGGCTTGAGGTTCTCCCGCGCTTCGTTGAGCTGGCCACCCTTGATCTGTGCCAGCGCCAGGCCATAGCGCGCGGCGTCCATCTGGGGATTCTCGTCGAGCTGGGCGCGGAAGCGCTTGGCGGCCAGGCCCGGGGTGCCTTCATAGGTGAGCTGTACCCGTGCACGAATCAGCTGGTAACGCAGGCTGTCCTCGACGCCCCCCTTGGGTGCCTGCTCGGCACGGTTACGGGTATCGGCTACCCGCGACTCGGTCACCGGGTGGGTAAGGAGGAATTCAGGCGGCTTGGCGTCATAGCGGTACTGGCGCGCCAGGCGTTCGAACATGCTGGGCATGTTGCGTGGGTCGTAACCGGCCTTTTCCAGGTTCTGGATACCAATACGGTCGGCTTCCTGTTCGTTCTGTCGGGAGAAGCGCCGCTGCTCCTGGATCGCCGCCGCCTGGGTGCCGGCAATCACACCGATGCCGGCATCGCCGCCACCGCCGGCGGCCAGGACGATACCGGCAAGCAGCGCGGCCATCATGGGCAACTGCATGCGCTGCTGGGCTTCGACGCCACGGGCGAAGTGGCGCTGCGACAAGTGCGCCAGTTCGTGAGCCAGCACCGAAGCATACTCGCCTTCGGTCTGCGCATTGAGGAATAGACCGCCGTTGACCCCGACGATGCCGCCGGGCGCGGCGAAGGCGTTGAGTTCCTTGCTGTCGATGAGGATGAACTCCAGGCGCCGGTCCTGCAGCTGGCTGGTCTCGGCCAGTTTGTACACGCTGGTCTCGACGAAGTCCTTGAGCTGCGGGTCGTTCAGCTGGTTGACCTGGCCGCGCAACAGGCTCAGCCAGGCGCGACCGAGCTGGTGTTCCTGTTGCGGCGAGACGATCGCGGAGCTGGCGTCGCCCAGTGACGGCAGGTCGTCGGCGTGGCCGGGAAGGGCCATCAGGCAGGCCAGCGTCAACAGGGTAGGGCGCAGTAGATTCATGCAGAAGCTCGCGTCGGTCAAAAGCCTTACTGTAGCCGGGTCGCGCGATGCCGACCAGTGGCGGTATCCTACCAGACCTTTCTGTCCATACCCCGGAGACGCGCCCGATGAGTGACACCCCGACCAGCGACGCCGAGCTCGACGCCAGCGGGCTGAACTGCCCGTTGCCGCTGCTCAAGGCCAAGATGGAACTCAATCGCCTGGCCAGTGGCGCGGTGCTCAAGGTGATCGCCACCGACGGCGGCTCCCAGCGCGACTTCCGCACTTTCGCCCAGCTGGCCGGTCATACGCTGCTGCACGAAACGGCCGAGGCCGGCGTGTACACCTACTGGCTGCGCAAGGCCTGAGTCTTTCCCAAGGATCGTCAATGTTCAAAGTGCTTCGCGACTGGATGCAGCGCTACTTCTCCGACGAGGAGGCCGTGGTGTTGGCGGTCCTGCTGTTCCTGGCCTTCACCGTGGTGCTGACCCTGGGCGGCATGCTCGCGCCGGTGCTGGCGGGCATGGTCCTGGCGTTCCTCATGCAGGGGCTGGTCAATGCCCTGGAGCGTTTGAGGGTGCCCTCCAGGCTGGCGGTCTGGATGGTGTTCGCCCTGTTCATGGGCGCCCTGGCGGTGTTCATGCTGGTGCTGGTGCCGCTGCTCTGGCATCAGCTGATCACCCTGTTCAACGAACTGCCGGGGATGCTCGGCAAGTGGCAGTCGCTGTTGCTGCTGCTGCCCGAGCGCTATCCGCACCTGGTGTCGGACGAGCAGGTGCTGCGCGCCATCGAATCGGTGCGCGGCGAGATCGGCAAGTTCGGCCAATGGGCGCTGACCTTCTCGCTGTCGAGCCTGCCGTTGCTGGTCAACGCCATGATCTACCTGGTGCTGGTGCCGATCCTGGTGTTCTTCTTCCTCAAGGACCGCGAACTGATCGGGCGCTGGGTCAGCGGCTATCTGCCGCGTGAGCGCACGCTGCTCAACCGGGTGGGCGATGAGATGAACCGGCAGATCGCCAACTATATCCGCGGCAAGGGCATCGAGATCCTGATTTGCGGGATCGCCACCTATATCGCCTTCATCAGCCTGGGCCTGAACTATGCCGCCTTGCTGGCGCTGCTGGTGGGCCTGTCGGTGGTGGTGCCCTATGTCGGCGCGGTGGTGGTGACGGTGCCGGTGACGCTGATCGCGCTGTTCCAGTGGGGCTGGGGCGACCAGTTCATCTACCTGATGGCGGTGTACGCAATCATCCAGGCGCTCGATGGCAACGTGCTGGTGCCGCTGCTGTTCTCCGAGGCGGTGAGCCTGCACCCGGTGGCGATCATCTGCGCGGTGCTGCTTTTCGGCGGGCTGTGGGGGTTCTGGGGGATCTTCTTCGCGATCCCGCTGGCGACGCTGTTCAAGGCAGTGCTGGACGCGTGGCCGCGGCAGGAGTCGTCGGTCGCGCCGATGCTTTAGAAATGAGGTGTCTTCTTCGCGGGTAAACCCGCTCCCACAGGTTCAGTGATATCCCTGTGGGAGCGGGTTTACCCGCGAAGAGGCCCCTGTGGACTTCAGGCCTTGCTCAGGGCCTGCGCCGCCACCAACACCGCATCCACATGCCCCGGCACCTTCACCCCACGCCATTCCTGGCGCAGCACACCGTCCTTGTCGATCAGGAAGGTGCTGCGGTCCACGCCCAGGTATTCCTTGCCGTACAGCTTCTTCAGCTTGATCACGTCGAACAGTTGGCACAGCGCCTCGTCCTTGTCGCTGATCAGCTCGAAGGGAAACGCCTGCTTGGCCTTGAAGTTCTCGTGCGACTTGATGCCATCGCGCGACACGCCGAACACCACGGTGTTGGCGGCCTGGAACGCCGCGTGCTGGTCGCGGAAACCCTGGCCTTCGGTGGTGCAGCCCGGGGTGCTGTCCTTGGGATAGAAGTACAGCACCACCTGCTGGCCCTTCAGGTCAGCCAGGCTGACGGTCTGGCCGCTGGTGGCCTGGACCTGGAAATCGGCAACGGGTTGGTCGAGTGCTACGGCCATGGGGGTTTCCTTACATGGGGTTCTGTGGGCGCCACGGTTCGATCAGCGCGTCCAGGTTCAGAGCGTCGGCGAAGTCGAGGAACTGGTCGCGCAGCCAGCTGATCTGGGTGCCGGCCGGCAGGATCACGGTGAACTGGGCGTTGAGCATGCTGCTGCCGGTTTGCGGCGCGAGGTAGGTGTCGCAGGTCATCGCTTCGAGCTCGACGCGGTGGTCGAGGAAGAACTGGCACAGCTCGTTGATGATGTCCGGGCGATAGGCGGCGCTGACGTAGGCCACGTAGGGCAGGGCCTGCGGGCGCACTTCCTGATCGGCGCTGCGCACCACGTCCAGGGTCAGGCCGTGCTTCTTGCCCAGGCCCGGCAGGGTGGCTTCGAGGCGGGCCAGGGCATCCCAGCTGCCGCCGACCTGCAGCACCAGGGCGCTGGTCTCGCCGTGGCGCGACAGGCGCGAGGTGACCACCGCACAGCGGTTGTCGAAGGCCGCGCGGCTGAGAACGTTGGCCAGCTCCATGGGGTTGGGGCCCAGGGCGCTGATGACGAGGAATTGTTCGCGAACGGTGGGGGTGGACATGCAGCATTCCTAAAGCGATGAGCGGTCGATGCAGGACGGGGGCAAAGCCTCCTTTTTCAGCAGGGCCCGGGCCGGTTTTGGCGGCTGTGGACGCAGGCCGGGAGCACTGTCGACGGCCCGGCGGGCCGTGCTGCACCGATCAAAGGATCAAGGGTAGCGAAAAGCGGCGCGAAGGGGAATGCTCCGCCCGCCTGCTTCGCTTGTGCAAGGCCGATGGCGCCAGTACCATTACCGCTCTCTTTTTCCGGCAGGAGCAGTTACATGATTGCGGGCAGTATGGTGGCATTGGTCACTCCCATGGATGCACAAGGGCGTCTGGACTGGGACAGCCTCGACAAGCTTGTAGACTTCCACCTGGAAAACGGCACCCACGCGATCGTAGCTGTCGGCACCACCGGCGAGTCCGCCACGCTGGATGTCGAAGAACACATCCTGGTCATCAAGCACGTGGTCGAGCGGGTCAAGCACAGCAAGAAGCGGATCCCGGTGATCGCCGGTACCGGTGCCAACTCCACTGCCGAAGCCGTGCACCTGACCAAGAACGCCAAGAATGCCGGCGCCGACGCCTGCCTGCTGGTGGTCCCGTACTACAACAAGCCGACCCAGGAAGGCCTGTACCAGCACTTCAAGCACATCGCCGAAACCGTCGACATCCCGCAGATCCTCTACAACGTGCCCGGCCGCACCTCCTGCGACATGCAGGCCGACACCGTGATCCGTCTGTCGAAGGTCAAGAACATCATCGGCATCAAGGAAGCCACCGGCGACCTGGTCCGTGCCAAGGCCATCCTGGACGGCGTCGACAAGGACTTCATCGTCCTGTCCGGCGACGATCCGACCGCCGTCGAGCTGATCCTGATGGGCGGCAAGGGCAACATCTCCGTCACCGCCAACGTCGCCCCGCGCGAAATGGCCGACCTGTGCGAGGCCGCCCTTGAGGGCAATGCCGAGAAGGCCCGCGCGATCAACGAAAAACTCATGCCGCTGCACAAAGACCTGTTCTGCGAAGCCAACCCGATTCCGGTGAAATGGGCGCTGGTGCAAATGGGTCTGATGCAGCAGGGCATTCGCCTGCCACTGACCTGGCTGAGCGAAGGCTGTCACGAAAAAGTCCGTACTGCCTTGCGCCAGTCCGGCGTACTGGTTTAATCGAGGAAGTACACCGCATGAAGCGACTGGCTGGTCTTTCCGCTCTCGCCCTGATCATCTCCAGCACCAGCGGGTGCGGCTGGCTGTGGGGCGAGGATGGCTATTTCCGCGACCGTGGCAGCGACTACCTGCAGGCGCAACCGACCGCGCCGATGCAGCTGCCGCCGGACGCCAGCAACGTCAAGCGCCTGGATCCGCTGCTGCCGATCCCGCGCAACGTGGCCGATGATCGCGCCACCGGCGAATTCGAGGTACCCCGTCCACAGCCGCTGTCGGCCACCGCCGACATCAGCGATTTCAGCCTGCAGCGCAGCGGCAACAGCCGTTGGGTGCTGGCCCAGCGCTCGCCCGCCGAAGTCTGGCCGGTGACTCGCCAGTTCTTCGAGGACAACGGTTTCCGCATTGCCGAAGAACGTCCGCAGACTGGCGAATTCAACACCACCTGGCAGCGTTTCGACGAGCTGTCGGCCTCCCTCGGCCAGCGCCTGGCCAGCACCTCCAGCAGCCCGGACAGCGAAGTCCGTGTGCGGGTGCGCATGGAGCCCGGCGTGCAGCGCAACACCTCCGAGGTGTATGTGGTCAGCGTCGAGCGTCCGGCCGGCAGCACTGCCGAGCCTGACTTCCCGTCCGCCTCCAGCAACACCGGCACCGACGCCCTGCTGGTCGACGAAATGCTCGCCAGCATGAACCGCAGCGCCGAGAAGGGCGGTTCGGTCTCGCTGCTGGCCGCGCGCGACTTCGATGCCCCGAGCCAGGTCAGCCTGAGCGAGGACGGCAGCGGCAACCCGGTGCTGTTCCTGGGTTCCGACCTGGACCGCGCCTGGTCCGGCGTCGGCCGCGCCCTGGAGCAGGGCGAGTGGCGTGTCGAGGACATCAACCGCAGCCTGGGCCTGTACTACATCAACCTGTCCGAGAAGCCTGACGACAAGCAGAAGGAGCCTGGCTTCTTCAGCCGCCTGTTCGGCAGCGAGCCGAGCAAGGAAGAGCGTGAAGCCCGTGCCGAGCGCTACCAGGTTCGCCTGAGCAAGGTCGGCGACAACGTCCAGGTGACCGTCGAGAAGAACATCAACACCGTGGCTCCGGCCGATGTCGCCCGCCGCGTGCTGAGCGCGATCCAGGACCACCTGGGCTAAGTGCGCTTCGCGGTTCTAGGAAGCGGTAGCCAGGGAAACGGCACGCTCGTCGCCAGTGGTGATACCTTCATCCTGGTCGATTGCGGCTTTTCCCTGCGCGAGACCGAGCGGCGCCTGGCGCTGCTCGGGGTGTCGGCCACGCAATTGAGCGCGGTGCTGGTGACCCACGAACATGCCGACCACGTGCATGGGGTAGGGTTGCTCTCGCGCCGCTACAATGTACCGGTCTACCTCAGCCAGGGCACGTTGCGCGGCATGCGCAAGCCGGTCGAGGTGGCCGGTTTTCTCGGTTGTGGCGATGAACTGCAGATCGGCGATCTGCAGGTCAGTGCGGCACGGGTCGAGCATGATGCCTACGAGCCGCTGCAGTACGTGATCAGCGATGGTCGTCGGCGCTTTGGCATGCTCACTGATCTGGGCAGTTACGACGCGCGGCTGTTGGAGCGCTATCAGGGGCTCGATGCCCTGCTGATCGAGGCCAACCACTGCCGTGACCTGCTGGCCCGTGGGCATTACCCGCACTTTCTCAAGCTGCGGGTCGGCGGCAGCCAGGGACATTTGAACAACCACCAGGCCGCGAGCCTGGTGGCCGAGTTGGGCTGGCAGAACCTGCAGCACCTGGTGCTGGCCCACCTCAGCAGCAAGAACAACCTGCCACATCTGGCCCGCCAGTGCTTCGTCGACGCCCTCGGGTGCGACCCGGACTGGCTCCAGGTGGCGAATCAGGATCATGGGCTCGACTGGCGCCAAATCGCCTAGCCCACCCACTCAAGCAAGCGGAGCCCATCATGGAAAAACGCGACGAACTCTACCGCGGCAAGGCCAAATCGGTTTACCAGACCGACGACGCCGACCGCTTGATCCTGCTGTTCCGTAACGACACCTCGGCGTTCGACGGCAAGCGCATCGAACAACTCGACCGCAAGGGCATGGTGAACAACAAGTTCAATGCCTTCATCATGCAGAAGCTCGAAGAAGCTGGCGTGCCGACCCAGTTCGACAAGCTGCTGGGCGACAACGAGTGCCTGGTGAAGAAGCTCGACATGATCCCGGTCGAGTGCGTGGTGCGTAACTACGCCGCCGGCAGCCTGGTCAAGCGCCTGGGCGTGGAGGAGGGCATCAAGCTGGAGCCGTCCACCTTCGAGCTATTCCTGAAGAACGACGAGAAGGGTGATCCGTTCATCAACGAATCCCACGTTGTCGCCTTCGGCTGGGGCACCGCCGAGCAACTGGTCGAGATGAAGAAGCTGTCGCTGAAGGTCAACGAAGTGCTGAGCAAGCTGTTCGACGACGCAGGCCTGCTGCTGGTCGACTTCAAGCTGGAGTTCGGCGTGTTCCACGGCCAGATCGTCCTGGGCGACGAATTCAGCCCGGACGGCTGCCGCCTGTGGGACAAAGAGACCCGCAAGAAGATGGACAAGGACCGCTTCCGCCAGGGCCTGGGCGACGTGATCGAAGCCTACGAAGAAGTTGCCAAACGCCTGGGCGTGCCGCTGTAAGCGGCGCGTTCACGCAAGCGCCTGATACCACGCGAATTTTTTTCAAAAAAGGTTTGCCAGAAACGAAATCGCTGGTATGATGCGCGCCATTGGAGAGATGCCGGAGTGGTCGAACGGGACGGATTCGAAATCCGTTGTACTGGCAACAGTACCTAGGGTTCAAATCCCTATCTCTCCGCCATACGCGAAGTAGTCGAAGCCCCTGAAAACGTTGAGTTTTCGGGGGCTTCGTCGTTTATGCTGCGAATTATTGCCACCCCCTGGCAGCACGCAGTCACGCAATTTTCTTGACGTCAGATTTTCTGCTCAATTAGTATCTCGGCGCCGTGATGGCGCAATGATATCTAATGGGGTCATGTCGCTTCACTACCTCGCGATGAGGTTGCGCTTTTCCCCTCGACACCCTCGAATCAAGGTCGCCGACAGCCTGTCCCCGGGGGATCGTCTGTGTCTGGCCGCCAGCGCCACTTTTGCCTGTTCCCTGGAGCGCCCGGGCGTGAGCCGAGCGCTGATCGCCCACCTGTTACGGCTGGAGCTGTTGTAGCAAGCACTGCTACTGCTGACGCGAGACTACGACATGGATGCCCGTCAATTCGTTTTCCTGACCCGACTGCCTTCGGCGACTGTGCAATCGCGCGGATCTTTTTGCGGTATTTCCAAGCGCGCGCTGGCGTTCCTGCTGGTGAACGTCATGTTTTGGCAGCCGCTGTGGGCCCAGGCCGAAGGCATCGCGGTCAGCGCGCCGGGCACGGGGCTGGCTCAAGCGGGCAATGGCGTGCCGATCGTCAACATTGCCACGCCGAATGCCAATGGCCTGTCGCACAACCAGTTCAAGGACTACAACGTCGATGCCCAGGGGCTGATCCTCAACAACGCCATCGAGCGCACGCAGGCCACCCAACTGGGCGGGATCATTGTCGGTAACCCGAACCTCAATGGCCGGGCCGCCGACATCATCCTCAACGAAGTCAATGGCGCAAACCCCAGCCAGTTGCGTGGTTACACCGAAGTGGCGGGCAAGTCCGCGCATGTCATCGTCGCCAACCCCCACGGGATCAGCTGCGACGGTTGCGGTTTCATCAACACGCCCAACGTCACGCTCAGCACGGGCAAGCCGGTGATCGAAAACGGCCAGTTGAGCCGCTACCAGGTCGATCAGGGCACGGTGTCCATCCAGGGCGCGGGGCTCAATGCGAGCAATGTCGACCAATTCGAAATCATTACCCGCGCCACGAAGATCAATGCGCGGATCCAGGCGAACAAGCTGGACATCGTCGCAGGCCGCAACGATGTCGATGCACGCACCTTGACCGCTACCGTCCGCAGAGGCGACGGTAGCCCGACGCAGGAGCTGGCGATCGACTCATCGGCGTTGGGGGGCATGTACGCCAACACCATTCGCCTGGTAGGTACCGAGGCGGGCGTCGGGGTTCGGCTGGCGGGCGACATGGTCGCTGGTGGCGATATCCACATTGATGCCAACGGTAAGCTGGACCTGGGACAGGCCTCTGCGGGCGGCACGTTGGTCGCCAAGGCGCAGGGTATCGATGTGCAGGGGCCGGTCCATGCCGCCAAGGACCTGGCGATCACCAGCCAGGGTGATCTGCGCAACCAGCGGAGTCTGGCCGCCGGCGATAGCCTGCGCCTGGACAGCGCCGGTCGGGTGCTCAATCAGGGCATCGTCGAGGTCGGGGTCAGCGCCGACGGCAGTCGCAATCGACAGGGCGATCTGCAGGTGACCGCGCAAGCCGTCGACAACAACGGGCACACCCTGGCTGCCAGCCGCGACCTCGCTATCAACACCAATGATCTGGCGAACCAGGGCGGCACCCTGAGTGCCGGGCGCAGTGCCCGGATCGACGCGCAGCAGTTGGACAACCAGAATCGGGGGCGTGTCCTGTCCGCAGGGAACCTTGGTGTCAACAGCCAGACCCTGCTCAATGGCCAAGGTGGCTTGATCGCCGGCAGTGGTGCGCTGGACGTCAACAGCAGGACCTTGATCAACCGCAAGGGTGAGCTGTCCAGCCTGGGTCAGGTGACGCTGCGCGTGGCCTCGCTGGACAACGTTGCGGGCCTGGTTTCGGCTGGCCAATCCCTCGACTTGCAGGCCGCTGGTCTGCTCGACAACCGTGGTGGGCAGGTCAATAGCGCGCAGCAACTGACGGCCAGCATCGGCAGCCTGGACCAGCAGGGGGGCGGGCGCCTGCACAGTGACAGTGGCCTGCGCCTCGACGTGCGCCACGGTCACCTGGACAACCGTGGCGGGGTGATCAATGCCAATGGCCAGCTGGTCCTGGAGCATCTGGCCAACGTCGACAACCGCCAGGGCGAGATCTCCAGTAATCGCGCGTTCAGCGTGGTGGCGAGTGGCCTCGACAACGGTGCCGGCAAGTTGCTGAGCGACCAGGCCTTGACCCTGAGCATCGCCGGGGCACTGGGTAACAGTGCCGGCCTGATCAGCGCCCAAGGCTTGTGGATCGATGCCGCCAGCCTGCTCAACGATCAACGGGGCATGGTTTCCAGCCAGGGTGGTCTGGGAGCCCGCGTCGCGGGTTCGCTGAACAACCATGACGGCAACCTCAGCGCGCAGGGCGACCTGCAGGTGGCGGTGGGCAGCCTGGACAACAGCGCCGGGCGCATGCATGGCCAGTCGGGCCTGAGCCTGGACCTCAATCACGGCGCTTGGAACAACCAGGGCGGGCTGCTCACGGTGCCTGGCCCACTGCAGTTTCTCAACCTGGCGGCGGTGAACAATCAGGCTGGGGAAATTTCCAGCGCACTTGGCTTCGAACTGCGCGGCGACCATCTGGACAACCGCGGCGGCAAGCTCAAGAGCGAGGGTGGTCTTAGCCTGGTGGTCGGTGCCGGGCTGGACAACCGGGACGGTGAGGTGCAGGGAGCGGATGTCAAGCTCGGCCTGGGCGCTTTGGACAACCGCAATGGGCGGATCCAGGCCAGCACAAGCCTGCGCCTGGACAGTGCCGGTATCGATAACGGCCACGGTGTCCTGGCTGCGGGCTCCGCGCTGGCGCTGACGGCCACTGGCCTCGACAACGCGTTCGGCAAGCTCACCAGCGGTGCCGACCTGACGGCCACGCTGGCCGGCAACCTGCTCAACCAGAGCGGCCTGTTCAGCGCCGGAGGCAACCTGCAACTGACCGGCGCCGACCTGGTCAACCACCAGGGGCAATTGCTGGCGGGTGCGACCTTGCAGCTAGGTGCCGGGCAACTGGACAACGGCACTGCCGGACGCATTTATGCCCGTGATGTAAAGGCCAGTGTCAGTGGCCTGAGCCAGGTTGGCGGCGGGCAGCTCTACAGCCAGGACAGTCTGACCCTCGACCTGAACAACGGCCATCTGGACAACCGCGGTGGCCTGATCAACGCGCCTGGCCAGTTGCTGCTGAGCAACCTGAACGGGGTCGACAACCAGGGGGGGGAGATTTCCAGCCGGCAGGCTTTCACCGTGGCGGCCTCCAGCCTGGACAACCGAGGTGGCAAGCTGCTTGCGGACCAGCAACTGACCTTGCGTATCGCGCGCGCCCTGGACAACACCCTGGGTCTGGTCAGGGCTGCGGCGCTGCATGCCCGCGTGGCTTCCCTGGCCAACCGTCAAGGCACCCTGGAAGCGCGCAACGGCCTGAAGCTGACGGTGGACGGAGCGCTCGACAACCATCAAGGGCGAGTGAGCAGCGACGGTACCCTGGACCTCGCCGTCGCCGGGCAACTGCTCAACCAGGGCGGCGTACTCGGCGCGGTGGGCACGTTGCAACTGAATGCAGCCGGCCTGGACAACCGGCTGGGTGGGCGGATTGCCACGCAGGGCAACCTGACCCTCGAGGCGACCCAGATCGACAACCGTGGCGGCGAAATCAGCAGCGTTTCCGACCTCACTGTCAACGGCGGCCACCTGGACAACAGCGGCGGCGGTCGGGTGGTCGCCAACGGCAACCTGGCACTGACCCTGGCCCGTCTCGATAACCAGGCCAAAGGCATCATCTCCGGCCAGCGCACGGTCACCCTCGTCGCCGGGCAGTTGGACAATAGTGCCCAAGGCAGCCTGTATGCCAAGCAGGGGCTGTCGTTGCTGCTGCGCGACGGTAACGGCGCCAATGGGCAACTGGACAACCGCCAGGGCGTGCTGCGCAGTGACGCCGACCTTGGCCTCGACCTGGTCAACCTGCTCAACGACAGTGGCCGGGTGAGCGGGGCGGGCAACCTGACACTGACGGCGGGGCAGGGTGTTGGCAACGCCGGCGGGCAACTGCTCGCCGGTGGCGCCTTGACCCTGGCCAGCCTCTCGCTCGACAACAGTCGGGGGCGCATCGCCGCCGATGCCGGATTGCGTGTGACCACTGGTGGCTTGAGCAATCAGGCCGGCTACCTCACCAGCGGCGACCGCCTCGACCTCAGCGCCGGCCAGGTCGACAACCACGGTGGGCGGATCGCCAGTGACAAGGCGTTGAGCGCCACGCTGGCCGGGCTCGACCAGCATGGCGGTGGCCAGTTGTACAGTGCCAGTGCCCTGACCCTGGACGTGAGCCAGGGGCTGCTGGACAACAGCGATGGCCTGATCAACGCGGTTGGGCCATTGCGGCTGCGCAACCTGTCCACGGTGATCAACCGGTCCGGCGAGATTTCCAGCGAACAGGGCTTCAGCCTGGTCGCCGAGCACCTGGACAACAGCCACGGTGATCTGCTCAGTGGCCAGGCCATCGATCTGCGCATTCGCCAGGCTCTGCTCAATGTCGGCGGCCAGATTGCCGCCGCCGGCCTGACGGCCGAAGCGGCCAGCCTGGATAACCACGACGGGCTGTTCAGCAGCTCCGCCAACCTGGACCTCACATTGGCCGGCGCGCTGCTCAACGAGGCGGGCGAAGTATCCGGCGCCGGCATCAGCACGATCAGGGCGGCCAGCCTGGCCAACGGCCAGGGCCAGGTGATGAGCGACGGCAGCCTGGACCTGGGCGTGACGGGGGCGCTTTTCAACCAGGGCGGGACCCTGGGTGCCGGCCATGCGTTGAAGGCTGCTGCCACGAGCCTCGACAACCGCAGCGGTGGCAGTCTGGTCAGTGACGGTAGCCTGTCGCTGGCACTCAGCGGTCTGCTGGACAACCAGGCCGCAGGTGCCGTGCTCGCCAAAGGCACCATGGAACTGCTGGTCGATCGCATCGACAACCGTGCGGGGCGTCTGTCCGGGCAGGGCAGCCTGAGCCTGCGTGGCACCTCATTGGACAACCGCGGTGGTGTCGTGCGTGGCAATCAGGACCTGACCTTGCGCCTGGCATTGCTCGACAACCGTGAGGGCCTGCTCAACGGTGCGGGCAAGCTGGATCTCGACAGCGGTGAACTGCTCAACCAGCAAGGCCTGGTCAGTGCGGGTGGCCAGGTTCTGCTGCACGCCGACACCGTCAACAATGGCAAAGGGCGCATCGCCAGCCAGGGCGATCTGCTCGCCACCGTTAAAACACTCGATCAACAGGCTGGCGAGCTGGTGGCACAGGGTGGCCTGAGCCTGATCGGCGGCCGGCTGGACAACCGCGCGGGCGGCTTGGTGGGCAGCACGAAAGCGCTGAAGATCGAGGTGGATTCCGCTGACAACCGCGGTGGTGAAATTTCTGGCCAGCAAGATGTCGGTGTCAGTGCAGGGCAGTTGGACAACAGTGGCGGCAAGCTGTTGGCCGGCACCCGCCTGGACATGACCGTGGCCAAGGTCATCAACCAGGCGCGCGGCCTGTTGTTCGGCCAGGATGTCAGCCTGATCGGCGGGCATCTGGACAACACCCAGGGTACGCTCTCGGGGCGGCGCTCGCTGCAGGTTCGTCTCACCGCACAGCCGGCGGCGCTGCTCGATGGCCACCTGTTGAACGGCCAGGGCAAGCTTGTCAGTGAAGGCGCACTGAGCCTCGACGCTGAACAACTGGACAACCGCAGCGGCAGCATTTCCAGCGCCGGCCCGCTGGTGTTGACCAGCGCGGCTGGTTTGCTCAATCAGGGCGGTGTCGTCGAAAGCGCCCAGCACCTCAGCCTCTCCAGCGCCAGCCTGGACAACAGCGGGCAAGGCCTGATCAAGAGCCAGGGCGCTGCGAGCCTGGTCACCGGGCGTCTGGACAACCTGCTGGGTGGCCGGATCATCAGCGACACGACACTGAGCCTGCGTGCCGGCCAGGTCAGCAATGGTGGACGGATCGCCAGCAATGGCGTACTCGATGCCCGTATGGCGGGGCTGGTCCAGGATCATGGCGAATTGTTCAGCAACAGCCAGTTGACCCTGAACCTCGACCAGGGGGATTTGAGCAACCAAGGCTTGATCAACGCGTCGCAACTGGTCCTGAAGAACCTTGGCGTGGTCACCAACCGCGGGGGCGAAATCTCCAGCCAGAATGCCTTCACGCTTGCCGCACGCAGCCTCGACAACGGCGGCGGCAAACTGGTCAGCGACCAGGGCCTGGTCTTGCGCAGCGAGCAGGGGCTGGGCAACAGCCAGGGGCGGATCAGTGCCGCGAGTCTCGACCTGGGCAGCCTGAGCCTGGACAACCGCGATGGCCGTATCAGCAGCCGCGGCAGCCTGACGGTGAACGCCCGCGATGCGCTGGTCAACCAGGGCGGCACGCTGATCGCCGCTGGCGCGCTCACGGTCGCCAGCGCCAGCCTGGACAACCGCCACGGCGAGATCGCCGGCAAGGCGCTGGTCGAGGTGAACGTGGCGACCATCGACAACCAGAGCGGCCAGTTGATCGGCACCGACCGCGTCGAGGTGACGTCCTCCCATCTGGACAATCGTGGCGGCCTGCTGGGTGCGACAAAAGCGCTGAAACTCTCGGTCGACACCTTGGACAACCGCGGCGGTGAGCTGACCGGCAACAGCGATGTCTCGGTCACCGGGCTGAGCCTGGACAACAGTGATGGCGGCGTGGTGTTCGCCGCGGGCAACCTGGCGCTAGCCGTGCAGCGTGTTATCAACCACAGCCGCGGCCAGATGAACGGTCAGGGCGTGAGCCTGGTGGGGGCCAGCCTGAGCAACAGCGGCGGCTTCATCCGTGCGCAACTGCCGCTGGTGCTCAAGCTCAGCGGCGACCTGGACAACCAGCAGGGTACCCTGAGCAGTGAGTCGACCCTGGCGCTCACCGCCGACAGTCTCGACAACCGCAACGGTAGCCTGGGCAGCGCCGGCGCACTGTCCTTGAACCTCAAGAACGGGCTGGACAACACCCATGGCGAGCTGGTGAGCGATGCCAGCCTGCTGTTGCGCAGTGCCAGCCTGGTCAACGACCAAGGCAGCCTCAGCGCCAAGGGCGCGGTCGACCTTGTCACCGGGGCCTTGAGCAACCGTGGTGGCCGCCTCAACAGCGCGCAAAGCCTCGACCTCACCGCTGGCCAGGTCAGCAACGGCGGCAGCATCGGCAGCCTCCAGGCCCTGACCGCCAAAGTCACAGGTCTCGATCAGCTGGGCGGCAAGCTGATCAGCGACACCCGCCTGAGCCTCGACCTCCAGGGCGGCAAACTGGACAACCAGGGCGGCCTGATCCAGAGCGCAGGCCCGCTGCTGCTGGGCAACCTGGTCGATGTGAGCAACCGTTCCGGCGAAATCTCCAGCACCCAGGCGTTCACCCTCGAGGCTCGCAGCCTGGACAACGACAATGGGCGCGTGCTCGCCAGCCAGGACTTGAAACTGGTAATCGCCAAGACCTTGAGCAACATCAAGGGCCTGATCGGCGCCGCCAACCTGCGCATCGACGCAGGTAGCGTGGACAACCGCACTGGCCTGCTCAACAGCCGGGGCGACCTGCAACTGGACAGCGGAGGCCTGCTCGACAACCGCCAGCAAGGCCTGGTCAGCGCGGCGGGCACATTGAAGCTGCGCAGCGGCGACCTGAACAACCAGGGTGGCAGCCTGCTCGGCACCGGTAGCGTGGCCCTGGTCGCGCGCACGCTGAACAACAGCGCCTCCGGCCTGATCAATAGCCAGGGTCGTCTCGATATCACCGCCGAGGGGCTGGACAGCAGCAACGGCGAAGTCTCCGCGCGCGGTGACCTGGGCCTGAAGCTCGGTGCGTTGTCGGTGAACAACGGCCGCATCCTCGCGGAGCAGGCGCTGAGCCTGGACCTCGATGGCCACGACCTGAGCAACCGCAATGGCTTGATCCAGGCGGGTGGCGCGTTGAACGTGCAGCGCGTGGGTGTGTTCGACAACGTGGGCGGCGAGCTCTCCGCCAAACAGGGCCTGACCCTCTCGGCCAACCGTCTTGATAACGGCAATGGCAGGTTGATCGGTACTCGTCAGGTGTTCCTGAACGTCGGCAGCGTCGCCAACCAAAACGGCCTGTTGTCCGGTTGGCAAGGCTTGACCCTGTATGGCGGCAGTCTCGACAATCGCAATGCCGGTACCTTGTCCAGCCGCAGTGGCGCGCTGGACGTGCAACTGTCGGGGAGCCTGCTCAACAGCGGCGACGGAGCCCTGGTCAGCCAGGGCCGCATGGACATTGGCGCGGCCAGCCTCGACAACAGCGGTGGCGTGCTGTCCAGTGGCGACGCCCTGCAGCTGAACGTCACCAGCCTCGGCAACCAGAGTGGCAGCATCGATGCCCAGCAATGGATCACGGTCAATGGCACCGACCTCGACAACAGTGCCGGGCGCATCGCGGGCAACGGCAGCCTGACTCTGGATCTGCGCGGCATCTTGACCAATACCGGCGGCACCCTGGTCAGTGCCGACACCTTGCTGCTCAAGCAGGCGCTGCAAGTTGCCAACCAGGGCGGCAAGATTGTCAGCCGCGGCCGTCTGGAACTGAATGCGGGTAGCCTCGACAACAGCCAGCTTGGCACCCTTGCGGCCAAGGAGCAGGTCAAGGTCAACGCCAGCTCGATCCTGCGCAACAGCGCTCAGGGATTGATCTACAGCGAGAATGCTGATGTCCGGTTGCAGGCTGCCGAGCTGATCAACCAGCAGGGCGAAGTGCAAGGGCACAGCGGGCTGCTGCTGGATGTCGGTGCAGGGTTGGACAACCGTGGCGGCAAGCTGCTTGCCCAGGGTGGCAACCTTGTGGTGCAGCGTGCAGGCAGCTTGAGCAACCAGGGTGGCATCCTCGCCAGCCTCGCCGGCTTGCTGGACGTCAATGTCAGTGGCGTGCTCGACAATCGGCGCGATGCCAGCGGCAAGGGTGGGGTCGTGCAAGGCCAGCAGTTGCTGATGGTCGCCGGCGTGGTCGACAACAGCGGCGGTCGCATCGCCGCGCAGTCGGGTGATGCACGCATTCGTGGTGGGGATCTGATCAACGCCGGTGGCGGGCTTTACGCCAAGGGGCTGGTGCGGGTCGATGGCCTGGGGCTGGACAACAGCGCAGGACAACTGGCCGGTGGACGTATCGAGCTGGCGCTGGGTGATGAGCTGGTGAACCGCTCGGGCGTCATTGAAAGCGATACCCTGCTGCAGGTTTCGGCGGGGGCGGTGGACAACCAGAGCGGCCAGTTGCGAGCCCTGGGGGCGACAGGCAAGAGCGATTTCCAGATCCGAGGCGGCTTCGACAACCGCTACGGCCGGGTGGAAATCGGCAACACCGACCTGACCCTGAATACCGCCAGCCTGAGCAACCTCAACGGTATGGTGCTGCACGGCGGCACGGGCAACTTCGACGTGTCCATGGCGAACCTGGCCAATAGCGGTGGCAACTTGGTGACCCGCGGTGGTCTGACCCTGAACGCCGCCAGCTGGACCAACAGCAGCGTGATCCAGGCCGGGCGGCTGACCGTCAATGTCGGTGAACTGAACCAGACCGCCGAAGGGCGACTGCTGGCCTCGGAAAGCTTCAGCGGCAGTGGCAACAATTGGTCCACGGCGGGCGTGATCGCCAGTGACGGTCGTTTTGACCTGACGCTTGGTGGCAGCCTGAATGCCAGCGGGCGCACCAGCAGCCTCGGCGCCATGAACCTCACGTTGGGCCAATTGACCGTGGGAGGGAGCGCCAGCCTGTCGGCCGGCGACAACACCATGGTCAAGGTGGGCGGCCTGTTGAACAACGCCGGGCGCCTGACGTCCGCCGCCAACCTGACCCTCGAGGCCGGCGGCATCAACAACTACGGCTCGCTGGGCGGTGGCCAGGTGTTGACCGCCAGCACCACGAACCTGCTGAACCAAGGCGGGTTCATCTTCAGCGGCGCCGACATGGCGCTCTATGCGCAAAACCTGACCAACCGCGAAGGCGACATCTACAGCCTGGGCGCGATCCGCGTGGCCAGGGATGCGCAAGGCTCGCGGGCAGCCTTGCTGGAAAACATCTCCGGGACGCTTGAGAGCCTTGGCGACTTCACCATCGCGGCCACGACTGTCAGCAACAAGCGGGTGGACTTCGACCTGACGCCGACGGCGCAGTCCGGTTACATCGGTGTTCGTTGCTACAGCTGCTCCAGTTACATGAATGGCAGCGTGCCGATTTCACCGTCGTCGCATCTGGTGTGGGCGCAAACCTATGTGTATGACGCGGTTGGGCAGGTCGCGAAGCAGTCCAGCCTGTTCTCGGGCAGGAACCTCTCTGTCAGCAGCGACACGTTCGCCAACTCCAACTCCACGGTTTCCGCAGCCGGGAACATCGATATCAAGACCGGTACGTTCTCCAACACCGGAACTTCACTCAATGGCTACACGGACCTGAAGTACATCGATGTCGGAACGCCGGGCGGCGGACTGTGGAAAAGCATCTTCAAGTACAACGCCGAGAATGACCTTGGCTATAACGGTGGCATCCGCTTCTGGAATGCCGCAGGCGCAGAGTCGATGGCGGCGATTACCGGAGGGAGTCGTCCCATCGGCAGGGGAGAGACCCGTTCGTGGCTGAACTTCGCCAGTATGCAGCTGGACACCAGTCGGGATGCAGGCAAGGCTTACTACAGGTCTTCGGACTTCATGTATCCGGCCAACTATTCGAGCGGCTCGGCGGGCAATGCTCCGGCGGTCATTCAAGGTACCAATCCGTTTCTCATCAAGCGTGTCGAGAATGCCGGTTCCAACTACCTGCCCTCAGTGGTAGAGGCCGGCGGCGCCGTCTCCATTACCGCCGCCAGCAAGATCACCAATGGTGTCGAGCGCGCCTACAGCCGTGGCGCGGCAGGGGCTGCCCGCAGCCTGGACACCAAGGTGGCGGGCAGCGCGCCGGTCATCGTCCTGAACCGGCAACTGCCGCCCAACCTGGCCCAGCAACAGCTCAACCCGTTGAGCCTGCCGGGCTTCAGCTTGCCCACCAACCCGAACGGCCTGTTCCGCCTGAGCGACAAGGCTGCCAGCGCGGCAGGCGTTGCCCAGGGTGACAGCACTTCCGGCAATTGGACCTTGGGCGGTGCCAGCATCGATCTGGCACAGCGCGAGCAAGCCGTGCCTGGTGCCTCCGCACGCACCCTCAAGCTGGACGACATCGGTGCGCTTGCCGCAGGCGCGCACCAGGTGGCAGTGACCGCCCGTGAAGCCGCCGTCATCGATGGCAATGGCCGCTCGATCCAGGTGTCCCCGGTGACTGCCGTCGACAACGGCACCTGGCAATCGGGGCGCACCAGCGCCGACGCAATCACCCGCAACGAAGCGATCGGTAGCCAGACGTCCGTCGCTGACAGCACCGGTTCGGTCAGCGCGACGGGCCACGGGACCGGTAACACCGGCCCAGGTGATGGGCAGGTGGGTATCAGCCAGCCCACCCGGCCAGACCTGGCGCCTGTGGTGAGCCAAGTCCCGGTCGTGGTGCCTGCCAGCGAACGTGCGGACGTCCCTGGCGTCGATGCGCGCACGGCGAAAGTGACAGCGCCCGGCAGCACGCCGGCGACCGCGACGGCCAGCCAGGTCATCCAGCGCGTTCAGGGCCTGCCGGATCGTACGGTACCGCTCCAACCGCACAAATACCTGGTCGAAACCAACCCGCTGCTGACCGACCTCAAGCAGTTCATGAGTTCCGACTATCTGCTGGCCGGGCTGGGCTACAACCCGGACGAAAGCGCCAAGCGCCTGGGGGACGGCTTCTACGAGCAGCGCCTGATCCAGCAGGCGGTGGTGGCCGCCACCGGCCAGCGTTTCCTCGCCGGGCAGACCAGCGACGAGAAGATGTTCAAGTACCTGATGGACAACGCCATCGCCAGCAAGCAGCAGTTGAACCTGGCGGTGGGCGTGGGCCTGACCTCGGAGCAGGTCGCCGCGCTGACCCACGACATCGTCTGGCTGGAAGAAGCCACCATCAATGGCCAGAAGGTGCTGGTGCCGGTGGTCTACCTCGCCAACGCCAACAACCGCCTGGCGCCCAACGGTGCACTGGTGGCGGGTAAGAACCTCGACCTGATCGCCGGGCAGGACCTGGTCAACGTCGGCACCCTGCGGGCCACCGACAACCTGTCGGCCAACGCCGGCAACGACATCCTCAATGGCGGCCTGATCCAGGCCGGCAACCGTGTCGACCTGCTGGCGGGCAACGATATCGTCAACAAGGCCGGCGGCATCATCTCTGGTCGCGATGTCAGCCTCACCACGCTGCTTGGCGATGTTGTCAACGAGCGCTCGGTGACCAGCCATGTCACCGACAGCGCCCGCCTGTCCGCGCGCAAGGACTACGTAGACAGCGCCGCGCGCATCGAGGCCGCCAACGACATGAGCATCAACGCTGGCCGCGATCTTCTCAGCGCGGGCGGTGTGTTGCAGAGCGGGCGGGACACCACGCTGCAGGCAGGGCGCGACATCGTGCTGGGATCGGCCGAGGCCGTGGACAGTGCCGCCTACGGGCGCACCAAGACCCAGTCGATTTTCCAGAGCGGTTCCAGTGTCACCGCGGGCCGGGACTTCACCGCAGTGGCCGGGCGTGACCTGACCGCGGTGGCCAGCCGGATCGAGGCGCAACGCGATATCGATATTTCGGCTCGGGGTGACGTGACCCTGGCGTCGGCGGCGGATGAGCAGCACGCGTCCTACACCTCGAAGAAGCTCAAGACCCAGGAAGACCACGTCAGGCAGGTCGGGTCCGAGCTCAAGGCCGGCGGCGATATCGCCATCAGCGCGGGTGAAGACCTGGCCATGAGCGCCAGCCGCATCAGCGCGGGCGATGAAGCCTACCTCGTGGCGGGTGGCAAGCTTGCCTTGCTCGCCGCCGAGGACAGCGACTATTCGCTGTACGACAAGAAGAAGAAAGGCAGTTTTGGCGGTAAATACACCAAGCGTGACGAAGTCACCGATATTCGACATGTTGGTAGTGAAATCACGACTGGAGGTGACCTGACCCTGGAAAGCGGAGGGGACCAGTGGTACCAGGCGGCCAAGCTCCAGAGTGACGCCGACCTGACGATCAGCAGCAGTGGCAAAGTGACCTTTGAAGGGGTCAAGGACCTGCGTCAGGAAAGTCACGAAAAGAGCAAATCGAGCCTTGCCTGGAACAGCATGAGCGGTAGGGGTAGCACCGATGAGACCCTGCGGCAGAGCCAACTGTTGGCCAGTGGCGATCTTCTGATCAAAGCTGCCGACGGGATGAGCATCGATGTTCGACACATCGACCAGCAGAGTGTGAGTCAGGCAATCGATGCGATGGTCAAGGCAGACCCGCAACTTGCCTGGTTGAAGGATGCGCAAGCTCGTGGGGATGTGGATTGGAGGCAAGTCAAGGAAGTTCATGACGCCTACAAGTACAGCCATTCAGGGTTAGGGGCCGGGGCACAGCTGGTCATTGCCATCATCGTCACCTATCTGACAGCGGGTGCTGCCAGCGCTGCAATCGGTAGCGCGACAGGCGCAGCAGCAGGTTCTGGAACGGCGTTGGCCGCGAGTGGCACCGCAACCGCCAGTGCGGTGGCTGGTGGAGCGACGGCTGGTTCAACGGTGGCCGCGGGTTGGGCCAATGTGGCGTTGACTTCGGTTGCGACGGGACTAGCCAGCAATGCAACCATAAGCGCCGTTAACAATCGTGGTGACCTGGGCTTGGTGTTCAAGGACGTGACCTCCAGGGATTCGCTGCGAGGCTATGTGGTGTCCGGTGTAACAGCAGGTCTGACCGCCAGCATTTTCGACAAGATGACCAGCACGACCACGCAGGTGGACGGTGCCTTGCCCAATGTAAGCAAGGTCGTCGCCGAGGGCGGGTTGTCCAGTCTGGAGGGGATCGGTCGATTTGGCGCCAATCAACTTTTGCAGAATGGCACCTCGGCATTGCTGGATCGTGCTCTGGGCGGCGAAAGTCAGTTTGATGATGCGCTGCGCACTAGTCTTGCCAACACGTTTGCGGCAGCCGGATTCAATTGGGTTGGTGATGCGGGACAGAAGATCGACCCCGAGTTTCGCAGGCTGAGCAAGGTTGGGTTACACGCCATCATGGGAGGGCTGGCGGCGCAAGCCGCTGGAGGTGATTTCAAGACGGGAGCTTTGGCTGCTGGGTTGAACGCGTCGATGGTGGATACGCTCGCTCAACAGTATGCCTCGATGGCACCTGAGCAGCGCCAAAAGCTCTTGGTCATGAATGCGCAACTGATAGGGGTGTTTGCAGCCGCCGCAAGTGGAGGCGACGCAAAGAGCTTGCAGACGGGCGCTACGGTCGCCGCGCAATCGACCCAGTACAACTGGTTGCTTCACGAGGAAATTGAACGAATGGCGGCTGAAAAGGCTGCCTGTACCTCTATTGAGTGCGAAAGGGACATCGCCAAGCGATACAACGATCTCGATGTCAAGCGAAATGAAGGTCTGACACAACTGTGCAAGCTCGACAGCGCGGCTTGTAGCCGTGTAGTCAAAACCTTGCTGGACGATGTGCCAGAGATGGAAAGGGTACTGCAGACCTATCGGCACCAGGGGGATGCTGGCGTTTCCGCATTTATTGGACGAGTTATTGAGAGCAACACCGAAGCGATGCAGACAATCGCTTCGAGTCTCGGCAAGGATTCACCGCTCCTGGTAATGATCACGCAAGCGCTCTTGGGAAGAGGTGGCTCCAAGTCCAGTGTTTCACTGGGGCATGGCATCGGCGGCAAGTCGGAAAAGCCGGCTTCGATAGGGGCCAAGGCGGATGCCGAGGCGGGAATGCCCTATGAGCACCCGATCAAGCCAAATTCCAATGTAGACTTGAAACGCGCTTCAGGGGCAGCGTACGCGGCGGCTGACAATATCGATCTGTTCACTCCGAAAGACAAGCATGTCCTTGGTGGTGGGTCACAGTCGAAGGCGCGCTTCAATACCAGCGATGTGCAGGAGATCAGGGACATGATCAGCAACGGCTTACGTTCGAACTCGGCAGCGTTTTATGATAACCCGGCTCATCCGGGTACATTCAGGGTGGTCATTGATGCAGGTCGCCCAGTGGGTGTAAAGGGCCAAACGATGGTAAGGGTCATCGTCGGTGCGGATGGCAAAGTAATGAACGCGTTTCCCGTACATGAGAAATGAGTATGTTTGTAATCGACTTTGATTGGGTGACATTGCCGGATGACATGTCTGGCTACAATGCAGCGGCCTTCGTTGAAGGAGGGCTTAACATCGAGGTGCAAGGAGAACTTTTCCTGCAGGTTGAAAATTGCTTGTTACTGGAGTTGGCGGTGGTGATGAAGCAATGGCTGGCATCTGTGAAGAACGGCGCTGAACATGATTTTTACTATGCGTCGATGGATGAAGAGGAAGAGCCGATTCTCGCGTTGCGTTACTGCAGCGAGAAATCGAACTTCCTGTTGGAATCATGTTGGGTGGAAGCGCCAGGGCCCGCCGTGACACTGGCTGAGGTGATTGATTGCTTTACACGTTACATGAAACGGTTGACAGATACTCTTTACAGTCGCAGCGGTTACGTTTGGGAATAATGGTTGGCAGTAGCGAAGCGCGCTATGCCTCCTTACTTGAGCGTTTTATTGAGCGACTCGCGGTTTACGCCTGCACCCTGGACATATGGCCGAGTTTAAGGGAAACCCATTCTAGGCACATGTCGCCGATAGTTTTTGGCTCGTGAACGTGTGGCGGGCTTTGTGGCTCAATACCATAGAGGAATCACAAGCGTCCAGATCTATAAAATCTAGGTATACGAAGCATGAATGGCTTTTCTGAATCTACGTCCGAAGACAGCCATTTTATTTTTTTCAATGGATATAAGGAGGAACGGTTCGACGAGTTTGTCGAATTTGTTCTAACCACCTTGGGGGCTAGGAAGCCTGAGCGTGAGGAAGGGCCATATTCAACGCTGGTCATCACGGAGTACAAGGGGCAGAGGCTGGTTTTGACAAGCGGTTCATTCGAAGGCTGCTTTATTTCCATGGACAAGGAGGCTGCATGGTTGGCAAGGGAAATAATCAAGGCGTTCTGATATGGGGCCAGTAAGCGGCGTGTTTTTATGCGTCGGGTGCAGCGTGGTCCAAGGCGGGTGCCTGTATCGCAGGTGACGGCTGGGGCAGGATGGCGATGTCGCCTTTACCTGTTTGATAGAACGTCACGCTCAGAGCCGCCACCATTACACCCAACGCAACAGCGGTAAGCATGGCTCCCCAGATATTCAGCTTCAGACTTCCCAATCGATCGATGTCGCGGCGCACACCTGCGATCGAGTCGTCCAAGCGCTTGTCGCGCTCACTCTGGGCAACGAGAAAACCATCGATTTTCGATGCGATGGCTTCTACCCGAGCGTCCATCTTGATCTCGATGGTCTCGAGCTTGGCGTTGAGTTCGTCACGGGGCAGGTCATTCATGGTTACGGTACCCATCTTTTCTACTGGCGAGCCATGCCTACCCAAGCTCATGCCTGCTGCATAGAGCCGTTGAAAATAGTTGGCCCAGGGCTCCTGCAGCCGCCTGTCTGGCATATCGTTTTGAGGCATCTAGCCCTCCGCTTCGAATAGTGCCTGAGGCACCACGCTCTGCTCGTCCATGTTCTTCGATGCTTTTGGGCATCATCCATACGGCTTGTGGGGCGCCTGCAATGTTCTTGATAGTGCTGTCGATGAGGCAGCGATGAGGAGAGCCTAGAGCGCTACCTGGTCAGCGGCAATGCGTCGGCGGGCCTGGAGGCCCGATTCGGAAATGGACTACTCGCAACAGGGCAACAAGCTGGTATAGCCAAATGCCACCGTTTGCGTACCTGTCGTGCCTTGTAGAGAATCGCACCCTTTGCCTCGAAAGGATGCGTGCAATGAAGTTCGAAGGGACTTTCCAATACATGGGCAATCACGGGATCGTCTTCAACGTCTCGCAGATCACCCTGACCGACAGTGAGCGCGGACGCCTGCGCGAGCTGCATTTCGGTGAGGCGAGAAGCGCCCATTACGAGGTCAACAGCAAGGTCGTCGAGACCTACGACAGGATGCTGGCCAAGGGGCTGCCCTGCGTGATGAAGATTGGTATCTCCAAGCCTTTGACCCGCCAGCAGGGCGATACTCTCAATGCCCAGCGCACCAAGGTCGCCAACCTTGCCGCCTCGGCGTTCGCCGCCGCCGCGAGTTCTGTGGCATCGCCCTATGTTGGCGTGCCGGTGGGCGCTGGGGTGCGTGCCTATGCCAATGACGTCCTGCCCACCTACCATGCCGGCGATGTACTGGTCAGCATCGAGGCGCAGGTTAATGGCGGCATCGGGCCGCAGCACACCACCTCGACCCTGATCATCAAGACCTGAGGGAGACGCCTGTGTCCGAAATTACCTATGCGGTCATCGCCCTGGTGCTTTACGGCCTGTTGGATCGGTTCCTCAGGCCTTACCCGCTGCGCAAGTGGCTCGGGGTGGCGCTGGCGGTGGTCGGTGTCGTTGGTTGCATCCTTGTGAGCCAGACCCGTTCGTTCGGGTTGGACCTGGGATTGCTGTCGGTGCTTGCCACGGGGGTGGGCGTGGGCCTGTTCGTGAGGCGGCGGCGATTCGAGCAAGTTGGTTGAAGCGATAAAGGTTTTTACCCGAAAGCCCCGTAGTTCTTGCTACGGGGCTTTTTGCATCAAACAGCGGAGCTGTTCGTTACTGCGTGGGAGACATCTTGCGACAGTGCTTTGGCCATGCCGGTGAGATAGTGGGCGGCGGCCAACAAAGTAGGTGCGTTCTTCAGATCCTGAGTCAGTGCGATATCGCTCAGGGTGTAGGCGCAGGTTATCAAGTGGGTGGATTGTTCCAGGGCATAGTCCATGGGGTGGCCCGCAACGACCTGGAACAGTGGGGTTTCGTTGTCGATTTCACCGCTTTCGCCAAAGCTGCCGATGCCGACGGTGGTGATGCGCTTGTCTTGAGTCATACCTGTTCTCCTTGTTGTCAGGGCGCGATCAATGCCTTGCCTGTACACGGCTCAGGGCCATTTCGACCAAGCCGCGTGCGCTGTCGATTTCGTGCACGGCGGTCAGGGCCATGACCTGGCCCGGCGGCTTGCTGTGGATCATTGCGGCGTGCTGGGCGGCGGTGAGGGCGCAGACGAGGTACTCGGCAACTTGAACGAGCAGATCCTCGAGGGTATGAGGCGAGTCGGATGCTTGTAGCGGAGGGTCGGGGACAATTTTTATCATGGTAGTAACCTGAGCTATTTGGCGCGTCCACCACAAGCTGTCAAACCAATGGAGGCAGCTGTACGTAGGTTGACAGACCGAGGCTCAGGTTCCCGGCGCACACGAATGTGCCCCACGCACAACTGCCATGAAGCAGCCATTGCGTTCTGAGCTACGGCCTGTCAAAGCCGGTCGTTGAGTTGGCAACGACGGGTCGAGACTAGGCCGCGAACCGAGCAGCTGCAATGGCTTGAATGGGGAAAAAGTGTGCTTGGGAAATGGACTACAGGGAATCAGGAAAGTCTGATGAAAATCTGTAGGAAGCTGAAAGAAATTGCCAGGAAGTTGGTCTTCGCAACCTTCAGTTCGCTTATTTGCTTCCCTTGATGCAGATGGTGGCGGCCTTGAGTGGCCTGACTATCAGCTTTACTCCTGGAGCAATGTCTTTCAAGGCTTATGCGATTCTTGGGTATGAGCGCTCCAGTTCAAGATCGCCGGGGTCGCTTTGCGACCCTGTCGCGGCACAAGGCCGCTCCTACAGGGGGCGCGGTAGCTTGTAGGAAGGGGCGATCTGTGCGAACCACGCCAACCTGTAACGTTTTAGCAAGTAGATAAATACGCTTAGTTGCCGTGTCGACAACTTGTTAGTTGACCCTCGTCAACTAGTGCAACTGTACTAACGCCTTTCGCTCACACCCCCTTTTCCCGTATGATCCGCGCGCCATCAGTTTGATGGTGGATCATGGACTAAAGGATTTTTATGAAAAAGCTGATCAAAGCTACTGTCGCTGTTGCTGTCGTTTCGGGCGTTGCCCTGCTGTCCGGCTGCACCGGCCAGGTCTACAACCAGCCTAAGAACTGCTCGTACGACTATCTGTTCCACCCATCGGTTTCCATCTCCAAGATCATCGGCGGCTGCGGCCCGATCGATAAACTGCCTCAGCAGCAGTAATCTTGGAAATACCCTGATCGGGTCGTTCACGGCCTGATCCAAGACCCCCGACCATGGATGTGGCCGGGGGTTTTTGTTTTCCGGGGCGCGGTGGCTTGTCGCGTGGCAACCTGTCGTCTTGACGCCCCGGCGCGCGTTTGTTTGTGCTGGCAATTCGGTTACAATCCGTAAATCGTTTCAGCCTTGTCGGTCAATCCGACCAAAGGCTGGCGCGTCCAATGTCTCTCTGGCTGCTGAACAATGATCACAACAAGCCTGCGCTGAAGAACATGGAATACCTGGGCCAGCCACAGGCCCACCCTCCGTTCTACTGACTGGAATCGATCAATGTTCAAGAAAGCTGGCAAGACCTTGCTGGGTCTGGCAGTCGCGGCGAGCTTCATGCAAGCGCACGCCGAAGACACCAAGAAAGTCGACGTGCTGCTGGTTGGCGGCGGCATCATGAGTTCCACCCTGGCGGTCTGGCTCAACGAGCTGGAACCGAGCTGGTCGATGGAAATGGTCGAGCGCATGGACGGCGTCGCCGAAGAAAGCTCCAACGGCTGGAACAACGCCGGTACCGGCCACTCCGCGCTGGCCGAGCTGAACTACACCCCGATGGACAAAGATGGCAAGGTCAACATCACCAAGGCCATCGAGATCAACGAGTCGTTCCAGATCTCCCGCCAGTTCTGGTCCTGGCAGGTACGCCAGGGCGTGCTGAAGAACCCGCACTCGTTCATCAACACCACCCCGCACATGAGCTTCGTCTGGGGCGATGACAACATCAAGTTCCTGAAGCAGCGCTACGACGCCCTGCAGGCCAGCCCGCTGTTCCGTTCGATGCAGTACTCGGAAGACCACGCGCAGATCGCCAAGTGGGTCCCGCTGATGATGGAAGGCCGCGATCCAAGCCAGAAGCTGGCCGTGACCTGGAGCCCGATCGGCACCGACGTCAACTTCGGTGAGATCACCCGTCAGTTCGTCGGTCACCTGAAGACCAAAGAGAACTTCGACCTGAAGCTGTCCAGCGAAGTGCAGGACATCACCCGCAACGAAGACGGCTCCTGGCACGTCGAGTACAAGAACCTGAAGGATGGCACCGAGCACGCCACCGACGCCAAGTTCCTGTTCATCGGTGCCGGCGGCGGCGCGCTGAAGCTGCTGCAGAAGTCGGGCATCCCGGAAGCCAAGGAATACGCAGGCTTCCCGGTGGGCGGCTCGTTCCTGGTGACCGAGAACCCGACCGTTGCCATGCAGCACATGGCCAAGGCCTACGGCATCGCCTCGACCGGCGCGCCACCCATGTCGGTTCCGCACCTGGACACCCGCGTGCTGGACGGCAAGCGCGTGATCCTGTTCGGGCCATTCGCCACCTTCTCGACCAAGTTCCTGAAGAACGGCTCGTACCTGGACCTGCTGAGCAGCACCACCACCCACAACGTCTGGCCGATGGCCCGTGTCGGCATCGATCAGTACCCGCTGGTCGAGTACCTCGCCGGCCAGCTGATGCAGTCCGACGACGACCGTTTCGCCGCCCTGCAGACCTACTTCCCGAACGCCAAGAAGGAAGACTGGAAACTGTGGCAGGCCGGTCAGCGCGTGCAGATCATCAAGCGTGATGCCGACAAGGGCGGCGTGCTGAAGCTGGGCACCGAGGTCGTGGCTTCCGAAGACCGCACCATCGCCGGCCTGCTGGGCGCCTCGCCAGGTGCCTCGACCGCCGCGCCGATCATGCTCAACGTGCTGGAAACCGTGTTCAAGGAGAAGGTCGCTACCCCTGAGTGGCAGGCCAAGATCAAGGAGATCGTCCCGAGCTACGGTACCAAGCTGAACGATTCGGCCGCCGCCACCCAGAAAGAGTGGGACTACACCGCCGAAGTCCTGCAGCTGGAGAAGCCGCCGGTGATCGACCAGAGCGTCAAGACCAGCGTGGCGCCAGCCGCACCGGTCGAGAGCAAGCCTGCGAACGACATGGCGCTGTAAGGCCAGACGGTTGCCGGACTTGCCCGGCAACACCCACCACGAGCGTCGCCACCGGCGGCCTCGTGGTTTTTTTATGCCTGAGAATCGGGCAAGGGATTGACGCCTACCCCTGTAGGAGCGGCCTTGTGCCGCGAAAGGGCTGCGAAGCGGCCCCAGCATTTCGGCGTTGAGCAACGATCGCCGGGGCCGCAATGCGGCCCTTTCGCGGCACAAGGCCGCTCCTACAGGGATTGCGCAAGGCTTGAGGTTGGCGTGGCCGGGTGCACCTCAACGCTGCTCGAGAATACTGCCCAGCAACCCCGGAAAGCGGCTTTCGAGTTCTTCGCTGCGCAGCGAGTTCATATGCGTGGTGCCGACATTGCGGGTGTGCACCAGCCCGGAATCGCGCAATACGCGAAAGTGATGGGACATGCTCGACTTGGGCCGGCCGCCGTCCAGCTCGCCGCAGCTGGCTTCGGCGACACCGGCCAGGCGACGGACGATTTCCATGCGCACAGGGTCGCTCAGGGCGTAGAGCAGGCGCTCCAGCGTCAGTTCTTCGGGGTTGGGGTGGGTATAGGCTCGCATGGACGACATGATAACGGGGGTTTCACAAATTGCCATAGTTCGAATATGATCGAACAATCGTATCCAACCCCCGTCCCTGGAGTTACCTCATGGCCGCCTTGTTCGAACCCTATACCCTCAAAGATGTCACCCTGCGCAACCGCATTGCCATTCCGCCGATGTGCCAGTACATGGCCGAGAATGGCCTGATCAATGACTGGCACCAGGTGCATTACGCGAGCTTGGCCCGTGGTGGCGCCGGCCTGGTGGTGGTCGAGGCCACCGCGGTGTCCCCGGAAGGGCGCATCACCCCCGGCTGCGCCGGCATCTGGAACGACGCCCAGGCCCAGGCCTTCGTGCCGGTGGTCAAGGCGATCAAGGCTGCCGGTTCCGTGCCAGGCATCCAGATTGCCCACGCCGGCCGCAAGGCCAGTGCCAATCGCCCCTGGGAAGGTGACGACCATATCGCCGCCGACGATGCCCGTGGCTGGGACACCATCGCCCCGTCCGCCATCGCCTTTGGCGGCCACCTGCCGAAAGTGCCCAAGGCCATGACCCTGGACGATATCGCCCGGGTCAAGCAGGACTTCGTCGATGCCGCGCGCCGTGCCCGCGATGCTGGCTTCGAGTGGATCGAACTGCACTTCGCCCATGGCTACCTGGGCCAGAGTTTCTTCTCCGAGCACTCCAACCAGCGTACCGACGCCTATGGGGGCAGCTTCGACAACCGTACGCGTTTCCTGCTGGAAACCCTCGCTGCGGTACGTGAAGTGTGGCCGGAGAACCTGCCGCTGACCGCTCGCTTTGGCGTGGTGGAATACGATGGCCGTGACGAGCAGACCCTGCAGGAGTCCGTTGAACTGGCCCGTCGCTTCAAGGCCGGCGGCCTCGATCTGCTGAGCGTCAGTGTCGGCTTCACCATTCCCCAGACCAACATCCCATGGGGCCCGGCATTCCTGGGGCCGATCGCCGAGCGGGTGCGCCGCGAGGCGAAGCTGCCGGTGACCTCGGCCTGGGGCTTTGGCACGCCGGAGCTGGCCGAGGGCGCGTTGCAGGCCAACCAGCTCGACCTGGTGTCGGTGGGGCGTGCGCACCTGGCCGACCCGCACTGGCCGTATGCTGCAGCCAAGGCCCTGGGCGTGGACAAGGCGGCGTGGACGCTGCCGGCGCCTTATGCGCATTGGTTGGAGCGTTATCGCTGATATCGCATGGGGCCGCTCTGCGGCCCTTTCGCGGCACAAGGCCGCTCCTACACGGAACGCATCCCCCTGTAGGAGCGGCCTTGTGCCGCGAAAGGGGCGCAAAGCGCCCCCCGGCAATCTCAGAACCGATCCAACCGGTATGCCTGTTCCACCTCGGCCCCCCCAGCCAACCGCCCCACCCACTCCGCCGTCACCGCCGCCTGGGTCAACCCCAGGTGCTGATGCCCGAACGCCAGCAGCACCTTGCCATCGGCCACCCGGTCAATCACCGGCAGCGAATCCGGCAACGAAGGCCGGAACCCCATCCACGGCGTCGCCCCCTCGGCATCCAGCTCACGCCGGAACAAGCCCTTGCTCAGCCGATGCAGTTGCCACGCCCGCTGCATGCTCGGCGGCGCCTCGAGCCCGGCGAATTCCACCGTGCCGGCCAGGCGCAGGCCGTCGGCCATGGGCGTCATGATGAACTTGCGCTCCAGCGAGGTGACGGCGAATGGCAGGCGTTGATGCTCCGCTGGCAGCATCAGGTGGTAGCCGCGCTCGGTATCCAGTGGTACCTGCCGACCGGTCAGGGCGGCCGTGAGCCTGGCCGAATGTGCGCCTGCGCTGATCAACACCTGGCGGGCCTCGAGGTTGCCCTGGTCGCTGGCGAGGCTGATGCCCTGGCCATGCACCCGGCCACCATCGACCTCGGCGCGCAGGAAGCGCACGCCGCTGGCCCTGGCGGCGCTGAACAGTTCGCAGACCACCTGGTAGGGGTCGAGGAAGTGACCGGTGCGCGGGAAGAACAGGCCACCCAGGATCGACGGACTCAACTGCGGCGCCGCTTCGCTTACCGCCTCAGCCGACCACAGGTCCACGGGCACGGCCTGTGCCTGCAAGCGGGCGCGCAACGCCGCGAGCGCCTGGCGCGATTCGTGGCGTTCGAATACCAGCAGCGAACCGTCCTCCTTGAGCAGGTGGCTGCGGTCGATGGATGCGAGCAGCCGTTGCCAGGCGCCGAGGCTGCTTTCGTTCAACGTTCGAAGGCCCGCGACGCTACGCTGGAACGGCGCCGGTCGCAGGTTGAGCAGCAGGCGGGTGAACCAGGGCAGGGCCCGTGGCAGGTACTTCCAGTCCAGGCGCAGCGGGCCCATCGGGTCTAGCAGCATGGCCGGCAGGCGCTTGAGAATCGACAGGTCGGCGATGGGAAACACCTGCTCGGTGGCCAGGTGCCCGGCATTGCCAAACGACGCCCCGTGGCCCGGCGCCTGGCGATCGATCAACAGCACCCGGCGGCCCTGGCGGGCCAGCTGCAGGGCGCAGGCGACGCCGACGATGCCGGCGCCGACCACGGCGATGTCCGTGTCAGTGGCGGTCATGGTTCAGCCTTCCCGCCGGCCATCGAGCAAGCGGCGCAGTTGCAGCGGGTTGCCTTGTTGCAGCGCATCGGGCAGCAGTGCATCGGGGAAGTCCTGGTAGCACACCGGGCGCAGGAAACGCAGGATCGCCGCGGTGCCTACCGAGGTGCCGCGGGTGTCGGAGGTGGCCGGGAACGGGCCGCCGTGGACCATCGCGTCGCACACCTCGACCCCGGTCGGCCAGCCGTTGACCAGGATCCGCCCGGCCTTGCGTTCGAGGGTGGGTAGCAGATGGCGGGCGCAGTCTAGGTCGGCGGCGTCCAGGTGCAGGGTGGCGGTCAGTTGCCCTTCCAGGTGTTCGGCGACCTGGCGGACCTGCTCGTCGTTGTCGCAAGCGACCACCAGCGAGGCGGCGCCGAACACTTCGGCCTGCAGTGCCGGATCGGCGAGAAACGCCTGGGCCGAGGTGGCGAACAGGTGCGCCTGGCACTGGTTCGGGCCTTGATGGGGCTTGCCGCTGGCGATCTGGCGGGCATTGCGGTTTTCGCCCAGTGCGGCGACGCCGTTGGCATAGGCGCTGGCAATGCCGGGGGTGAGCATGGTCTGCGCCGCGGCTTGCCGGACTTGCTCGGCGGCGGCATTGATGAAGCGTTCGAGGGCCGGCCCCTGACGGGCGATCAGCAGCCCGGGGTTGGTACAGAACTGGCCGGCGCCCTGGGTCAGCGAAGCGACGAAGGCTTGCGCCAGAGGTTCCGCTCGGGCTTGCAGGGCGGCTTCGAAGAGGAACACCGGGTTGATCGAACTCATTTCGGCATAGACGGGGATTGGCTCCGGGCGTGCCTGGGCGGCCTGGCACAAGGCGAGGCCGCCGCTGCGCGAGCCGGTGAAGCCGACGGCCTTGATGCGCGGGTCGCTGACCAGACCGATACCGACCTCACGGCCGGCGCCATACAGCAGCGAGAACACGCCCTCGGGCAACTCGCACTGCGCGACCGCCCGGACTACGGCCTGGCCGACCAGTTCGCTGGTGCCGGGGTGGGCGCCATGGGCCTTGACTACTACCGGGCAACCGGCGGCCAGTGCCGAGGCGCTGTCGCCGCCGGCCACCGAGAAGGCCAGCGGGAAATTGCTGGCGCCGAACACCGCCACCGGGCCCAGGGCAACCTGTCGTTGGCGCAGGTCGGGGCGTGGCAGTGGCTGGCGCTCGGGCAGGGCGTTGTCCACCCGTACATCCAGCCATTCACCGGCCCGTACCACGCGAGCGAAGGTACGCAGTTGCGCGCAGGTGCGGCCGCGCTCGCCCAGCAGACGAGCCTTGGGCAGGCCGGTTTCGGCGTTGGCGCGGTCGATCAGGGCATCGCCCAGGGCTTCGATCTGCTCGGCGATGGTGTCGAGAAAGTGGGCACGTTGTTCGAGGGTGGTTTCGCGGTAGGCATCGAAGGCTGCCCAGGCCAGGGTGCAGGCCTGGGTTACCTGCTCGGCGCTGGCGCCGGCGTAGGGGGGGGCTAGGGCCTGGTTGCTGGCCGGATCGATGGCGCGGATCGGTGCTTCGGTGCCGACCACGGAGCGTTGGCCGATTAGCAGGTTGCCGGTGAGGGGCATGAGGACATCCTTTGGAATTAAATTCAGACTCAAGGGCGTACCGCAGCCCTGTGGGAGCGGGTTTACCCGCGAAACAAGCAACTCGGTGCATGGCACCGGCCTTGCCGGTGTTCGCGGGTGAACCCGCTCCCACAGGGGGGGCGGGCTGTCCTCGATATCAAGCCTGGTTCTGCTCGGCCGACCAGCTGGCGTACCAGGTGCGGAACAGCGCGTACTGCTGTTCGACGTAGTGGCGCTGGGCGTCGGTGAGGGCGTCGGTTTCGTTGAAGTGCAGGCGGTACTCGGTGTCGCCGTTGAGCACCATCAGGTGCTTGTAGTACAGCACCAGGTCGCAGCCTTCATCGAACGACGACAGCACCGCCAGCGCCGATTCCAGCTCCCGGGCCTGGCGTCGGGCCTTGGCATCGCCCTTGGCGGCACGCTTGCTCAGGTTGACCAGTTGCAGCACTTCGCGGGGCAGCGCGTTGCCGATGCCGGTGATGGCGCCGGTGGCGTTGCAGTTGACGAAACCGTGCACCACTTGCGTGTCGACGCCGACCATCAGGGTCACGTCATCGTCCTGGGAGGTGATGTGCTCGGCGGCGTAGCGCAGGTCGGCGGCGCCGCCGAATTCCTTGAAGCCGATCAGGTTGGGGTACTCGCGACGCAGGGCGAAGAACAGGTCGGCGCGGGTGGCGAAACCGTAGTAGGGGCTGTTGTAGATCACCGCCGGCAGCTTCGGCGCGGCGGCGAGGATCGCCGAGAAGTGATGCTGCTGGGCGGTCAGCGAGGCGCCGCGAGACAACACCCGGGGGATGACCATCAGGCCGGCGGCGCCGACCTTGGCGGCGTGGGCAGCGTGGGACACCGCTTCACGGGTGTTCACCGCGCCGGTGCCGACGATGGTCGGGATGCCGGCGGCCACCAGGCGCGCCACGCCCTCCTGGCGCTCGGCCTCGGTCAGCAGCGGCCAGTCGCCCATCGAGCCGCAGTACACCACCGCGCTCATGCCGGCGTCGATCAGTTCGCGGCCCTTGCGCACCAGGGCGTCGAAGTCCGGCTTGCGCTCGGCGGTGCAGGGGGTCATCAGGGCGGGCATGGTGCCGGTGAAGATGTTGTCGGTCATTGTTGTCACTCCTGGCGGTATTCAGTGGGAAATGAAGGGGTCAGATGCCCCAGGCGAACGGATCCTGCTCGTCGATCAGCAGGGTGTTGTCGGCGGTCATGTGGGCGCGGCCGGTGATGAACGGGCGAATGCGTTCACCGTTGCGTTCGTAGCGGCCGTGGAACTGGCTGCCGGTGATGCTGGCCTGGACCCAGGTCTGGCCTTCGGCGAGCTTGCCGTCGGCAGCCAGGCACGCCAGCTTGGCGCTGGTGCCGGTGCCGCAGGGCGAGCGGTCGTAGGCTTTGCCGGGGCACATGACGAAGTTGCGGCTGTCGGCGTTGGCGTCGTCGGCGAACAGCTCGACATGGTCGATCGGGGCACCGTGTTCGCCGGTGATGCCCTGGGCCTCGAGGGCCTTGAGCAGGGCCCAGGTGTAGTCGGTGAGGGCTTCGCGGTTGTCCAGTTCGATGCGCTGGCCGTGGTCGGAAACCAGGAAGAACCAGTTGCCGCCCCAGGCGATGTCGCCACGCACCAGGCCATGGCCCGGCACGTCCACCGCCACCTGCCGGCGGTAGCGGTAGGATGGTACGTTGCCGACGGTGACGGCGCCGTCGTCATGCAGGGTGGCGCTGACCTGGCCGACCGGCGTGTCGATCTTGTGCTCGCCCGGTTCGATCAGGCCCAGGTGGTGCAGCGAGGCGACCAGGCCGATGGTGCCGTGGCCGCACATGTTCAGGTAGCCGGCGTTGTTGAAGAAAATCACCCCGCAGGTGGCATCCGCAGAGACCGGCGGGCAGTACAGCGCGCCCACCAGCACATCGTTGCCGCGAGGCTCCAGCAGGCAGGCGCGGCGCCAGTGGTCGTGCAGCTCGCGCAGTTCGTCACGCTGTTCGGCCATGCTGCGGCCGTGCAGGGTCGGAAAGCCTTTCATCACCAGGCGGGTCGGTTCGCCGCCGGTATGGGAGTCGATGACGTGGATCTCTTTCATGGGTCAGTTCGTTCCAAAGTGTGGGGCAATCGTGGGAGCGGGCTTGCCCCGCGATGAGGCCGCTTGCCCTGAATCGCGGGGCAAGCCCGCTCCCACGAGTTCCCGTCAGTTCTCAGGAGGCCAGTGCAGCCGGCTCGTGCCCGCGATTGGCTTCGGTACCCGCTTCGCTTTCATCCTCGCCATCGAGCCGCACCAGCCGGGCCGGCACGCCGGTGGCCGCGCCCCAGTAGTAGATGCCCAGGGCACTGGCGGCGACGATCACGGTGTCCAGCGGATGGCCGATCACACCCAGGCCGCCAAAGCTGCCCAGCCAGGAGAGGAAAATGGTCACGGCGTAGAAGCCGATCAGCCAGGCCGACGAGCGCACCTGTTGGCCCAGCGACAGGTGTTCGGTGGGGACGAAGCGGCGGCACAGCAGGTACAGCACGAACATCACGATCTGCAGCGCCAGCAGCCAGGACACGGTGTTCCAGCCCGACCAGTAGACGATCAGCGCGGCGATGATGAACGACAGCGGGCCGAGCACGCCCATGCCCTTGACCCGGAACGGCCGGGCCATGTCCGGGGCGTTGCGGCGCAAGGCGGCGACCGACACCGGGGCCACCGCGTAGCTCAGCACCAGGGCGGCGGACACCACGTTGATCAACGCTTCCCAGGACGGGAACGGCAGGGTCCAGAACACCGCCAGGCCGAAGGTCAGCCACAGCGCCGGGCGCGGGATGCCGGACTGCTCGTCGATGCGGGTGAAGTACTTGAAGAAGGTGCCGGTCTGCGCCCAGCCATAGATCACCCGTGGGGTGGCATTCATGTAGATGTTGCCGCAGCCGCTGGGCGAGATCACCGCGTCAGCCACCACCAGGTAGGCCAGCCAGCCGACGCCCAGGGCCAGGGCGATGTCACGGTAGGGCAGGGCCAGCTCCTTGGTCACTCCGGCCCAGCCGTTGGCAATCATCTCGGTCGGCACGCTGCCGAGGAACGCCAGTTGCAGCAGGGCATAGATCGCGGTGGACAGCAGCACCGAGAGAATCAGCGCGATAGGGATGGTGCGCTGCGGGTTCTTCACCTCGCTGGCCACCGAGATGATCGGCGTAAGCCCCAGGTAGGCGAAGATGATGCCGCCGGCCGACACCGCCATCTCAACGCCGGACAGGCCGAACGGCGCGAAACCCTGGACCTCGAAGTTCTCCGGTTTGAAGAAGGTGAACAGCACGCCGATCACCAGCAGCGGCACGATGAACTTGAACACGCTGACCAGGTTGTTGGCCTTGGCGAAGGTCTTCACGCTGCGGTAGTTGAGCAGGAAGAACAATCCGAGCAGGGCGAACTGCACCAACCAGCCGAGCACCGTAGGGTCGCTGGAGCCTGTCTTGGTCAAGGCCGGGAACCAGGCTGCGGCGTACTGGCGCGAGGCGACCACCTCGATGGCGATCAGGCTGGAGAAGGCGATCAGGGTAATGAAACCCATCAGGTAGCCCAGCAGCGGGCCGTGGGAATACACCGGGTAGCGCACCACGCCCCCGGCCCGTGGCAGGGCGGCGCCGAGCTCGCAGTAGACGATGCCCAGCAGCAGCACGGCGAAGCCGCCGAGGAACCAGGAGAGGATGCCGGCGGGGCCGGCGATGGCCGAGACATGGCTGGCGGCGAACAGCCAGCCGGAGCCGAAGATGGCGCCCAGGCCGATGAAGGTGAGGTCCAGCAGGGACAGCTGTTTTTTGAATTTGCCTGACATGGTTGCGCCTTTTTGTAGGTTTTGGATAGGCAGGTCTGATGTCACGATGCGGCGGCATGCGCCGCGTTCTTGTAGGTCATGGGGCGGCTTGCGTGGGGCATAGAGTGGACCGATCGGGGCCGGGGTTCTTGATGGTTTTCTGCAAGGTGGGTGACGAAATCGGCATAGTCGAAGAAAAGACTGGCGAGCTGGGGCGGTGGCTGGATAGGCTGGATTGCATAGCCGGCAAGGGCTGGAGAGATGCAGTGGCAATACCGGCCTCTTCGCGGGGCAAGCCCGCTCCTACAGGTATTGCGCTTGCTTCAAGATCGGCGCGATCCCTGTAGGAGCGGGCTTGCCCCGCGAAGAGGCCGGCCCTGCCACCGGAGACCTGATTGAATGTCACACGACTCACTGGCAACCCTGTACCAGACCCTCGACCAGCACCGCCCCGAATCCCTCGAGGCCCTGCTCACCGGTGTGGTCTGGCTGCTGCCCATGCTCGACGTGATCGCCAATGCGGCGATCTTCATCAAGGACGACCAGGCCCGCTACGTCCTGGCCAACCGCACACTGGTCCAGCGCTGCGGCCTGAAGTACCTGCAACCGCTGCTGGGCAAGACCAGCGCCGAGGTGTTCCCGGCGCGCCTGGGCCCCGGCTACACCGAGCAGGATCGACGGGTGCTGGAGCAGGGCCTGGTGCTGGAGGACCAGCTGGAGTTGCACCTGTACGGCAGCCGCGAACCGGGCTGGTGCCTGACCCACAAGCGTCCGCTGTACGATCCGGCGGGGACGATCATCGGCCTGGTGGGCATTTCCGTCGACCTGCAGTCAGCCACCGACACCCATCCCGCCTACCAGCGCCTGGCGGCGGTGGATGCGCATATCCGCGCGCATTTCCACCAGCCGATCAGCATGGGCGAGCTGACCCGCATCGCCGGGATCTCGGTGGCGCAGCTGGAACGCTACTGCAAGCGGGTGTTCCACCTCACTCCCCGGCAGATGATCCACAAGGCCCGCCTGGAGCATGCGCACCAGTTGCTGCACAGCGACCTGCCGATCATCGAGGTGGCTCTGCGCTGTGGCTACACCGACCACAGCGCCTTCAGCCGGCAGTTCAGGCAACTAACCGGTTTCACGCCGCGGCAGTACCGGATGGCAACGAATTAAAGGTCGATGCATAAATGCATTGATTTATTATGCTTTTATGCATATATTGGGTTTCAACGCTACTCAGTAGCGTGCATAAACTCAATCGATACAGGATGTTCACGATGACAACCGCTTACACCGCCAAGAATTCCCTGCCTTTTGCAGCGCTACCCACTACCGATGGTGTCGTTCAGTACTTTCGTGCGACCAGCACCAACGTAGCGGATGCGTCCTATGCTCCCGATGGTCTGGCAGCCGCGCCGATCTACGGCCTCGGTGGGCAGCTGTTGCAAGGCAACGAGATTGTCGCTGGCGGCAACGTGACGCTGGTTTCCTACCTCGGTCCACTGCTCAACCAGGGGGCCCTGTGCTGGATCCTGCTGAACTGCGAGGGTGGTGCCCAGCAGGTGGCCAATGCCACGCATAGCCAGCATGCCGTGACGCTTGGCCAGATCATCGGTTTCTCCGGAGCCGCGCCTGGTGACATCAAGTTCTCCGCAGCCAACGAGGCGCCAGTGGGCTGGCTGAAGGCCGATGGGGCATTGGTGTCTCGCGCCGAGCATGGCGCATTGTTCGCCGCCATCGGCACCACCTATGGCGCTGGCGATGGTGTCACGACCTTCGGCCTGCCTGACCTGCGCGGTGAGTTCATCCGTGGCTTCGATGACGGCCGTGGGGTAGACCAAGGCCGGGCGTTCGGCTCCTGGCAGAAGGGCAGCCTCTACCCTTACGACACCACCCAGAACATAGCCAACGGCGTCTGGAGTGCATCCACCACGCAGAACACAGGTCCCGCTTCGCAAGTCGCGATGGGCGTGGATGCCTACTCCACCGACGAGTATTCGACCATTTCGCTGGGTGGGGTCGATGCGCGGGTCAACTATGCATTGCCAGGTCTGTTCGGTGACCGTGGTTACTCCGGGATCACCCGCCCACGCAACATGGCCATGCTCGCATTGATCAAGTGCTGATCACTCGCTGCTGAACAGGGCACGCGCCTCGTCGAAACACTGCTCGGCGATGGCCGAGCGCGGCTCGCTGCGGCGCAGCAGCAGGCCGACCGGGCTGTGGATGCTGGCTTCCTGCACCGGGATGATGCGCATGTGCTTGCTGAGGTCTTCCAGGCCGCAGTCCAGCGGCATGATCGCGCAGCACACGCCGGTGTTGATCGCCTGGATCAGCTGGAAAGTCGAGTCGCTCTCGAGCACGGCATTGGGCGCAAGGCCCCGGCTGCGCAAGCTCAGGTCGAGGGATTGGCGGTAGTGCATGCCTTTGCTCAGCAAACCCAGCGGCAGCTCGCCGAGGTCTTCCCAGCGCAGGCTATCGGCCTCGAACTGGAAGTGCCGGGTGTCGTGCAGCAGGCCCATGGTGGTGGTGCTCAGCTCGATCACTTCGAAGAAGCTGGTGTTGACCTGGTCGAGGTAGCAGATGCCCAGGTCGAGCTGGTTGCGGCTCAGGCCGTCGATCACCTGCTCGGAGCTCAGCGACGACAGCTGGAAGTGCAGCTCGGGGTACTTCTCGCGCAGGGGCATCAGCAGTTGCATGGGGTTGAAGCTGGCCAGCGGCACGGTGCCCAGGCGCAGGCTGCCGACCACCTGGCCGCGGCAGCTGGCGGCCTCGGCCTGCAGGCCGTCATGGGCGGCGAGCAGGGTGCGGGCCCAGGCCAGGATGCGCTCGCCGGCTTCGGTGAAACCTTCGAAGCGCTGGCCGCGCTTGACCAACACCAGGTCCAGTTCGTCCTCGAGGTTGCGCAGGCGCATGGACAGGGTCGGCTGGGTAATGTGGCACAGCGCCGCGGCCTGGCCGAAGTGGCGGGTCTGGTCGAGGGCGATGAGGAACTTGAGCTGTTTGATGTCCATGGTGCGGCCTGGGGTTGCGGGGTGGGTAGACCTTAACCAAGAGTGAAGCACCTGGCTAATCCTTGATGAACATTTCACCGACCCGGTAGCGGGTCCGAGATCGGCGATAGAAATCGTCGATCACCCGGTACGCCCTATCGATTGGACGCTGCCGGGGCTTGTCTCTAACGTGGCCGCGAAGCCAATCCTGGAGCAAAGGCCATGAGCGTGAAACCGGACGCGGTGTTCGTACCGCTGAACATCGCGGTGCTGACCGTCAGCGACACCCGCACCTACGACACCGACACCTCCGGCGAGCTGCTGGCCAGCCGCGCCGTCGGCGTGGGCCACCGCCTGGTGGCGCGGGAGCTGCTCAAGGACGACCTGTACAAGATCCGCGCCCAGGTCGCCACCTGGATCGCCGACGACCAGGTGCAGGTGGTGCTGATCACCGGCGGCACCGGCTTCACCGGACGCGACAGCACGCCGGAGGCGGTGGACTGTCTGCTGGACAAGCGCATCGACGGGTTCGGCGAGCTGTTCCGCGCCCTGTCGATCCTCGATATCGGCACCTCGACCGTGCAGAGCCGGGCCCTGGCCGGCATGGCCAACGGCACCCTGGTGTGTTGCCTGCCGGGCTCGACCGGCGCCTGCCGCACGGCCTGGGAAGGTATCCTGGCCGAGCAGCTGGATGCGCGGCACCGGCCGTGCAACTTCGTCGCGCACCTGAAGCCAATCGGGGCATGCGACAGCCGAGGTTAGTGCTTTCCTGTACCGGCCTCTTCGCGGGCAAGCCCGCTCCCACAGGCGTGGATTGCCCCCAAGAAGTTGGACGCCAATCCAGCCCTTGGGGCAGTCCAGGCGCCAGATTATCCTGTGGGAGCGGGCTTGCCCGCGAAGAGGCCGGTACAGATGAACCCGACTTTTCAGCTCAGCACATGATCCACCGGCACCAACGCCGGTGGCAGCGGCTCATGCCCCAATGCCCCCAGCACATCGCGCTCGACGGTGCGCACCAGCGCATCGGTCGGCAGATCGTTCTCGTCCCGGCCGAACGGGTCTTCCAGTTCGTTGCCAATCGCATCCAGGCCGAAGAACGTGTAGCTGACGATGGTGGTGAACAGCGGTGCCAGCCAGCCCAGGGGTTCTGCCAGGGCAAACGGCAGCAGCAGGCAGAAGATGTAGATGGTGCGGTGCAGCAGCAGGGTGTAGGGGAACGGCAGCGGCGTGCCCTTGATTCGCTCGCAGGTGGCCTGCACATCCGACAGGCCGGCTAGGCGCTGCTCCAGGAGGGTGTAGCGGAACTCGCTGATCGCGCCGTCCTTCGCCAACCGTGAGCACTGGGCACCGATATCGCGCAGGATACCGTCGCACACGTTGTGCGCGGTGATCGGCGCGCCCTCGGCCAGCCAGGTTCGCGCCAGGGGCAGTTCGTCTTCGTTGCGCAGTCGGGCATTGAGGGCATGGGCGAAGCCGCACAGGCCACGCAGCATCTGCGCGCGCAGCTGCTGGTCCTCGATCGCCACGCTTTCGCGCACGAACGAGCGCACCTCGATGATCATCCGTCCCCAGGCCTTGCGGCCCTCCCACCAGCGGTCGTAGCAGGCGTTGTTGCGAAAACTCATGAAGATCGACAGCGACAGCCCCAGCAGGGTGAAGGGCGTGGCGCTGACCGGGTAGAACAGCGCCGGGTAGTGCCGCTCGACCAGCACGATCAGCGCCGCCAGCAAGGTCACCGCCAGGCAGCGCAAGGCGATACGCTGGACAATCGAGCCCTTGAGGGTGAACAGCACGCGCAGCATGTCGGGGCGTGAGTGGACGATCAAGACGGTTCCAGAGGCGGCCGATCAGCCGCCGGTCATGTTCATGAAGCGCAGGATCTGCACCTCGCCGCCCACTTCGAAGTGGTGGCGGTAGGGCTTGAGCTGCATGGCGTCGCGCAGGGTCTTTTCCAGGCGGGCGCTGTCGCCGGGGTGTTGGCGCAGGACCTGCTTGAGGTCCACCGAGTGCTCGTTGCCCAGGCACAGCAGCAGGCGGCCTTCGACGGTCAGGCGCACGCGGTTGCAGGTGGCGCAGAAGTTGTGGCTGTGCGGCGAGATGAAGCCGACCCGGGTATCGGGGGCTTCGGCCAGGCGCCAGTAGCGCGCCGGGCCCTGGGAGGATTCGGCTGACTCGACCAGGGTGAAGTGCTCGGCCAGGCGGGCGCGCACGTCGTCGCTGGAGCAGAAGGACTCGCCGCGCTCGTGTTCGCTGATGACGCCCAGGGGCATTTCTTCGATAAAGGAGATGTCCAGCTCGCGGTCGATGGCGAAGCGCACAAGGTCGACGATTTCGTGGTCGTTGCGGCCCTTGAGCACTACCGCGTTGAGCTTGGTGCGGCGAAAGCCCGCGGCGCGCGCGGCGTCGATACCGGCGATCACCTGCTTGAGGTCGCCGGTACGGGTCAGGGCGCGAAAGCGCTCGGGGTCGAGGCTGTCGAGGCTGATGTTCAGGCGCGAGACGCCGGCATCGAACAGCGGCTGGGCCAGGCGGCCGAGCTGCGAGCCATTGCTGGTCAGGCACAGTTCGCGCAGGCCGGGCAGGGCGGCGATGCGCTCGCACAGCCCGACGATGCCCTGGCGCACCAGGGGCTCGCCACCGGTCAGGCGGATCTTGCGGGTGCCCAGGGCGACGAAGCGCTCGGCGACCAGGTACAGCTCCTCGAGGCTGAGAATCTGCTGGCGCGGCAGGAACTGCATGTCTTCGGCCATGCAATAGACGCAACGAAAATCGCAGCGGTCGGTGACCGACATCCGCAGGTAATCGACTTTGCGGTTGAAACCGTCGATCAGGGCCTGGGGGTTCTTTTCCACGTTCGCGCTCGACCTGTGCAGTGGCTGGGGGCGGCGAAAGGCCGCAGACAAGGTTCAAGCTATAACCTGCGCCCAGTGACGTCAAATTGCTTTCCCCGACCGTTCGATCAGTCTCGTCTATCACGGCTGCAGGCCACGGAGCTCAAGGGCTATACCGGGTGATCGAGACGGTTTATCACGCTGTCATTTATTTCGATTGGACGCACTGGGAGCGGCTTCTTAGGCTGGAAAAAACACCGTGCGGAGAAGCGCAGCATGAGCCAGGACGAACACATCAGGGACTACAAGGGGCCGGCCGCCGGCTGGGGCGCGCTCAAAAGCGTGACCAAGAGCTGGCTGGGCAGCGAGAACGCCTTCAAGAACCTGCGGGCCATGCTCAAGACCAACCAGAACGGCGGTTTCGACTGCCCGGGCTGTGCCTGGGGCGAGTCGCCGGAAAGTGACATGGTCAAGTTCTGCGAGAACGGCGCCAAGGCGGTCAACTGGGAGGCCACCGGCCGCTCGGTGGATCCGGCGTTCTTCGCCCGCTACAGCGTCAGCGCCCTGCTCGAGCAGACCGACTACTGGCTCGAATACCAGGGCCGCATCACCCACCCGATGCGTTACGACGCAGCCACCGACCATTACGTCGAAACCAGCTGGGACGAGGCGTTCGCCCTGATCGCCCGGCACCTCAACGGCCTCGAGTCGCCGGACCAGGCCGAGTTCTACACCTCGGGTCGGGCCAGCAACGAGGCGGCGTTCCTCTACCAGTTGTTCGTGCGCGCCTATGGCACCAACAACTTCCCCGACTGCTCGAACATGTGCCACGAGGCCAGTGGCGTCGGCATGGCCGAAACCCTCGGCGTGGGCAAGGGCACCGTGGTGTTCCATGACCTGGAGCTGGCCGATGCGATCTTCGTCATCGGCCAGAACCCTGGCACCAACCACCCGCGCATGCTCGAACCGCTGCGCGAGGCGGTCAAGCGCGGCGCCCAGGTGGTCTGCTTCAACCCGCTCAAGGAGCGGGGCCTGGAGCGCTTCCAGCACCCGCAGCACCCGTTCGAGATGCTCAGCAACGGCTCCGAACCGACCAACACCGCCTACTTCCGTCCTGCACTGGGCGGCGACATGGCGGCCATGCGCGGGATCGCCAAGTTCCTCCTGCAGTGGGAGCGCGAGGCGCAGTTGAACGATGAGCCACCCGTGTTCGATCACGCGTTCATTGCCGAGCACACCAGCGGTGTCGAGGATTATCTGACGCTGGTTGATACCACTCCGTGGGAACACATCATCGAGCAGTCGGGCCTGAGCAAGGCCGAGATCGAGCTGGCCGCGCGCATGTACCGCAAGGCCGAGCGGGTGATCATGTGCTGGGCCATGGGCGTGACCCAGCACCGCCATTCGGTGCCGACCGTGCAGGAGATCGTCAACCTGCAGCTGTTGCGCGGCAACGTCGGCAAGCCAGGTGCCGGCCTGTCGCCGGTGCGTGGTCACAGCAACGTGCAGGGCGACCGCACCATGGGTATCGACGAGAAGCCCAAGGCGGCGCTGCTCGATGCACTCGAGAAACGCTTCCAGTTCAAGGTACCTCGCGAGCATGGCCACAATGCGGTGCTGGCGATCCAGGCCATGGAGGAGCGACGGGCCAAGGTGTTCATTGCCCTGGGCGGCAACTTCGCCCAGGCGACTCCGGACACTCCGCGTACCCACGCGGCGCTGCGCAACTGCGAACTGACCGTGCAGATTTCCACCAAGCTCAACCGCTCGCACCTGGTGACTGGGCGTGATGCGTTGATCCTGCCGTGCCTGGGCCGCACCGAGATCGACATCCAGGCCGAAGGGCCGCAAGGCGTCACCGTGGAAGACACCTTCAGCATGGTGCATATCTCCCATGGCCAGCTGAAACCGCGCTCGCCGCTGCTGCGCTCGGAGCCGGCCATCGTCGCCGGCATGGCCAAGGCCACCTTGGGCAGCAAGCCGATTGACTGGGACTACGCGATTGCCGACTACGCTCGCATCCGCAGCATGGTCGCCGACGTCATCCCGGGCTTCAGCGAATTCAACGAGCGCCTGCAGCATCCGGGTGGCTTCCACCTGGGCAACAATGCTGCGGACCGTAATTTCCGCACCGCCACCGGCAAGGCGCGGTTCACCGCGAACGTGCTGCCCGAGCAGTTGGTCAACGCCCAGGTGCTGGCCCGTGGCGACAAACCCGACCTGATTCTGCAGACCCTGCGTTCCCACGACCAGTACAACACCACGTTGTACGGGCTGGACGACCGCTACCGTGGGGTGTTCGGCCTGCGCGAGGTGGTGTTCGTCAATGAGGCGGACATCCGCCGGCTGGGCTTCGAGCCGGGCGAGCAGGTGGACCTGGTGTCGCTCTGGGAGGATGGTCGCGAGCGGCGGGTCTCGGGGTTCCGCCTGGTGGCCTATGACGTGCCGCAAGGCCAGGCGGCGGCCTACTATCCGGAGACCAACCCGCTGGTGCCGCTGGAGAGTTATGGCGAGGGGACCTATACGCCGACCTCGAAGTTCGTGGCGATCAAGCTGGAGAAGGCCAGGGCCGGGAACCGGATCGAGGCGATCACCACGGAGGTGTAGGAGCGGCCTTGTGCCGCGAAAGGGCTGCGTAGCAGCCCCGACAATCTCACATGATGCCGAAAACCCGGGGGCGCTGCGCGCCCCTTTCGCGGCACAAGGCCGCTCCTACAGAAGAGGGGCGCGCTGTTGCACTTTCAGCGACGTACCGGATACGCCGTGGTGTACTTCATCTGCTCCATGGCAAAGCTGGAGGTGATGTTCGACAGCCCGTCGGTGCTGGTAATCAGCTTCTTGTAGAAGCGGTCGTAAGCGGCGATGTCGCCCACCACCACCCGCAGCATGTAGTCCCAGTCACCGGACATGCGGTACACCTCCATCACCTCCTCGAATGCCGTCACCGTGGCGGCGAACTGCGCCAGCCAGGCGCTGTCGTGGCGCTGGGTCTTGAGCTGGACGAACACCGTCAGGCCCAGGCCCAGGCGCTCGGGGTCGAGCAGGGCGACGCGGCCGCGGATGTAGCCTTCCTCTTCCAGGCGCTTGACCCGCTTCCAGCACGGCGTGGTAGACAGGTTGACCGCCTCGGCCAGGTCCTTGAGGGACAGCGACGCATCACGTTGGAGCAGGGTGAGGATGTGCTGGTCGAAATTGTCCATGGCGTCATCTGGCAGATTTGAGGGAAAGTTTTCCAAGGTTAGCCGTACGAGGCGAACGTTGAAAGCCTTTCGGCTGGTTCTTCGACAGCAACGTTCTGTTGGCGCCCGGGCCTTGCGGATATGAGATAGTGGCGGTTTTCCATCCTCAGTCAATGGACCCGACCATGTCCGACAAACCGCGCAATTTCGCCACCCGCACCATCCACGCCGGTGAGCAGTCCAGCGTCGCCGACAACGCCATCTTCCCGGCCATCGTCACTTCCAGCTCGTTCATCAAGCGCGGCCTGGACGACAACCCCGAATACGCCTACAGCCGTGTCAGCAACCCGACCCGGCACGCCTACGAGACCTGCGTGGCCGCACTGGAGGAGGGCGTCGGCGCGGTCGCCTGCGCCTCGGGCGTCAGCGCCACCGCCACGGTGCTCGAGCTGCTGTCCAAGGACGCCCACGTGGTGGTGATGAACGGCGTCTACGGCGGCACCTTCCGCCTGCTGGAAGACTACCGCGGGCGCACTTCGGGCCTGACCACTACCTATGTCGACCTCAACGACGTCGAGGCCGTGGCCGCGGCGATCCGTCCGGACACGCAACTGATCTGGATCGAGTCGCCGACCAACCCGCTGCTGCACCTGGTGGACATCAAGGCGGTCTGCGACCTGGCCCGCGCCCGTGGGGTGATGACCTGCATCGACAACACCTTCTGCTCGCCATGGAACCAGCAGCCGATCAACCTGGGCGTGGACCTGGTGATGCATTCGGCGAGCAAGTACATCGGCGGCCACTCCGACCTGACCGGTGGCGTGGTGGTGGCGGCCAATCACAAACTGCTGGGCCGTTTGCGCAAGATCAGCATGGCGGTCGGCGCGATCCAGGGGCCGTTCGACTGCTACCTGGCGCTGCGCGGGCTGAAGACCCTCGACGTGCGCATGGAGCGCCAGAGCGCCAACGCCCTGCGCGTGGCGCAGTTCCTCGAACAGCATCCGCAGGTCGAGCAGGTCTACTACCCGGGGCTGGAAAGCCACCCGCAGCATGAGTTGAGCAAGCGCCAGATGCGCACCGGCGGTGCGGTGGTGGCGCTGCGCATCAAGGGGGATCGGGCCGCGGTCAACCGCCTGGTCGAGGCGCTGTCGATCTTTGTCCTGGCCGATTCGCTGGGTGGGGTGGAGAGCATGATCAACCACTCCTGGAGCATGTCGCACAACTCCCTGAGCCCGGAGCAGAAGGGCGTGATGGGGATCAGCGAGAACCTGGTGCGGTTGTCGATCGGGATCGAGGATTACCGGGACCTGATCGAGGACCTGGACGCGGCGCTGAAGGCTTCAGCTTCCGTGTGATGGCTGCCGGCCCATTCGCGGGTAAACCCGCTCCCACAGGTACAGTACTGATTTCAATGTGGGTGGTGGCCCTGTGGGAGCGGGTTTACCCGCGAAGAGGCCGGCAAATGTTCTGGTTCAGTCAGGATTTGGGCGGATGGACGATCCGTTCGATCTCTTCCTTGATCAGAGCGCGTTCTTTTCGAAGTCGATTGAGGTTGTCATCCGTAGTGAGGCCGGTTTTCTCAACGTTCTCAATGTCATGATCCTTCTCGGTGTAGCGTTTCTTCAGCTCTGCGAGTTTGTGGTTTTCCTTCGCAAGCGCATTGAAGTCATCTTCCTTTACGCCAAGGTCTTCAAATAGATTGTGCGGAACTGGCATTTCTCCACCTCTCTCAGGGTTGGTAAGCGAACCTGAACCAAGAGGATAGTCGCCTTTGCCGCATTGCGGGACTGGGTTAGGCTGTCGCCCATCCCTGCGTAACCGGAACCTGCGCCATGCCTCACCTGAACCTGGAATACAGCGACAACCTGCGCGAGCTCAATGTCGACGTGCTGCTGCTGCGCCTGAACCACGCCCTGGTCGGCAGCGGCCAGTTTGCCGAAGAGCTGGACATCAAGAGCCGTGCCCAGGCCTTCGCCCAATACCGGGTCGGTACCGCGCCGGGCGAGCGGGCCTTCGCCCATGTACGCCTGGCGATCCTCAACGGGCGCACGCCGCAAGTGAAGCAGCAATTGTCCAACAGCCTGCTCGAGGTGCTGCGCGAGGCGATCCCCGGCCAGGCCGGCCTGGACATCCAGCTGTGCGTGGAGGTCCTGGATATCGATCGCGAGCCGTACGCCAAGCTTCGCCTGCCTGGCTGAATGGCAGCTGAATGAAAGTTGTTTAATGGATGAAAGACGTCGGCATACTAATTGTTGGCGTCTTTTTCACAAAAAATTGATGCTAGGCTTTCTAGAGTTCGGCCAACTTCCCAACCTGCCCGTCCGGGCGTGTTGGCCGCTGATGAACTCTTGTTGCGAACGCCATGCTGAAACTCAAATCCCTGCGGACCGAATGGGTCACGTTGCTGGCCAGCCTGTACCTGTTGATCGGCTTCAATAGCTTGCTTTGGCAACACCTGGAATCCATCGTGCCGCCGGGCATGGTGGGGCTGTGGCTGAGCCTGGCGTTCGCCGTGCTGATGCTGTTCGCCTTCAATCTCATACTTACCTTGCTGGCGTTTCGTTATGTCCTGAAACCGGTATTGATCGTGTTGTTCCTCAGCGGTGCAAGTGTCGCTTACTTCATGAATCAATATGGTGTGCTTATTGATGCCGGCATGTTCCGCAATGTTGCCGAAACCAATGTGGCAGAAGTACGCGATCTGCTCTCGCTGAAGTTTGCCCTGTATATCCTGCTGCTCGGTGTGCTGCCGTCGCTGCTGGTGTGGAAGGCCAGGATCGCCTATCGCCCCTGGCACCGCGAACTGCTGGGCAAGCTGGTGGTGAGTGGGGCCTGCGTCGCGGCCCTGGGCTCGGTGGCGCTGGTCAACTACCAGGGGTTGGCGTCGTTGTTTCGCAATCACCATGAACTGCGCCTGATGCTCACGCCAAGCAACATTGTCGGGGCCTCCATCGGTTATGTCAGCGAACAGGTGGGCAGCGCCACCCGGCCATTTCAGCGCTATGGCGAAGATGCCCGTCGCGATAGCGCCTGGCAGCAGCATGCGCGCAAGTCGCTGACCGTGCTGGTGGTCGGCGAGAGTGCCCGGGCGGACAACTTCGGCCTGCTCGGCTATGCCCGCGACACCACGCCACGACTGGCCAAGGAGCAGGGCCTGCTGAGTTTCACCGACGTCCACTCCTGTGGCACCGAGACCGCCGTGTCGGTGCCCTGCATGTTTTCCGGCATGCCGCGCAAGGACTACGACGCCCGCGTGGCCAAGAACCGCGAGGGCCTGCTCGACATCCTCCAGCGCGCGGGCCTGGCGGTGCAGTGGCGTGACAACCAGTCCGGCTGCAAAGGCACCTGCGACCGGGTGCAGTTCATCGATGTGAGCAACCTCAAGGAGCCGGCGCTGTGCGCCAGTGGCGAATGCCATGACGAGATCCTGCTGCAGGGCCTGGCCGAGTTGCTGGACAACCTCGACCAGGACACCGTGCTGGTGCTGCACCAGATGGGCAGCCATGGCCCTGAATACTTCAAGCGCTACCCCGCGGGCAACGAACCCTTCTCCCCGGTGTGCCGCAGCAACGCCCTGAACCAGTGCAGCCAGCAGGAGATCGTCAACGGCTACGACAACACCCTGGCCTACACCGACAAGGTGCTGGCCACCCTGATCGATACCTTGCGCAGCCGACAGGACAAGGTCGACACCGCGATGATCTATCTTTCAGACCATGGCGAGTCGCTGGGCGAGTACAACCTGTTCCTGCACGGCACGCCCTACATGATCGCGCCGGACCAGCAGAAGCATGTGCCGCTGCTGGCCTGGTTCTCCGACAGCTACCGCCAGGACTTCGGCCTGGACACCGAATGCCTGGGCAAGCTGCGCGATGCGCCGTTGTCCCAGGACAACCTGTTCCACTCGATGCTCGGCCTGCTGCAGGTGCGCACCGAGGTCTACCAGCGATCGCTGGACATGTTCGCCAGCTGCCGGCCGTGGCTGGCGGCCAAACGCTGAGCGGTCGACCGCCCGGCACCATGGATGGCGCGAGGTTTCACCCCCAGGGGCCGCGCCGTATATACTGCGCGCCAATGTTAGTGGGAGAGCCTCGTGGCCATCGAAATACACTGGATCCGTGACGACCAGACCCTGGCCGAACACTGCCGAAGCTGGCGCGAACAGCCCTTCGTGGCCCTCGACACCGAATTCATGCGGGTCGACACCTTCTACCCCAAGGCCGGCCTGATCCAGATCGGCGTCGGCCAGTGCGCCTATCTCATCGACCCCCTGCTGATCCGCGACTGGCAGCCGCTGGCCGGGCTGCTCGAGGACAGCGGCGTGGTCAAGGTGCTGCATGCCTGCAGCGAAGACCTGGAAGTATTGCTGCGACTGACCGGCAAGCTGCCCCAGCCGCTGTTCGACACCCAGCTGGCCGCCGGCTACCTGAACATCGGTTTCTCCATGGGCTACTCGCGCCTGGTGCAAGAGGTGCTGGGGCTCGAACTGCCCAAGGGCGAGACCCGCTCGGACTGGCTGCAACGCCCGCTGTCGGACACCCAGGTGAGCTACGCCGCCGAAGACGCCGTGCACCTGGCCGAACTGTTCGACGCCCTGCGCCCGCGCCTGTCGGATGACAAGTACGCCTGGGTGCTGGAAGACGGCGCCGAACTGGTCGCCGCGCTGCGCCGCGAAGTCGAGCCCGAAACCCTGTACCGCGACGTCAAGCTGGCCTGGAAGCTCGGTCGCCAGCAACTGGCCGTGCTGCGCGAACTGTGCGCCTGGCGCGAGCGCGAGGCCCGCAGCCGCGATGTGCCGCGCAACCGCATCCTCAAGGAACACTCGCTGTGGCCCATGGCCAGGAGCCAGCCAGACAGCCCGTCGGCGCTGGCGAAAATCGACGAGATGCATCCGCGCACCATCCGCCAGGACGGTGAGCAGCTGATCCAGCTGATCAAGCGCGCCGCCAGCCAGCCCCAGGAGCAGTGGCCCGAGCCGCTGCCCGAGCCGCTGCCGATCGAAGCCGCCGGCATTCTCAAGCGCCTGCGCGCCATCGGCCAGGCCGAAGGCGAGCGGCTGGGCATCGCCCCGGAACTGATGCTGCGCAAGAAAGCCCTCGAAGCCCTGCTCAAGAGCGGCTACCCCGACGGCCCCTATCAACTGCCCGATGCGCTGCGCGGCTGGCGTCGCGAGCGCATGGGCCAGGCCCTGCTGGACGACCTGGCGGGCGCCGGAGATTCCCGATGAAACGTATCTGCTCGATCTACAAGAGCCCACGCAAGAACGAAATGTACCTCTACGTGCTCAAGGCCGAGGGGCTGGAGCGTGTGCCTGAGGCGCTGCTGCCATTCTTCGGCAAGCCGGTGCATGCCTTCGACCTGGTGCTGACGCCTGAGCGCACGCTGGCCCGCGAGGACATCGCCAAGGTGCTGGAGAACCTCGACAAGCAGGGCTACCACCTGCAGATGCCGCCGCCGGATGACGACTACATCGAGCACCTGCCCGAAGAACTGCTGCGCCGCAACGACCCGGCCTGATCCAGGCACGGTCCCCTCTCTGATTGCGGCCCGCCTGGCGGGCCGCTTCCGTTGTTTGCCAAGGTTGTGTTTCACATGCGCGTTCTGATCGCTGAACAGGATCATGCCAACTATGCTCGCCTGCTGGGCGAGGCGGCGCCGGACCTGGAGGCCCTGACCAGCGGCGACTCCGCCGAACTGGCGCGCCTGGCCCCCGACTGCCCGGTGTGGCTGGGCCAGCCGGACCTGCTGGCCAGTCTGTTGCGCCAGGGCCACAAGCCTCGCTGGATGCAGTCGACCTGGGCTGGTATCACCCCGTTGCTGGCCGACGGCCTGCCACGCGACTACCGCCTGACCCGGGCGGTGGGCATCTTCGGCCAGGTGATGGCCGAGTACATGCTGACCTACATGCTCGGCCATGAGCGCGATGTGCTGTCGCGCCTGGTCAGCCAGGTCGAAAGGCGCTGGGATGACCGTCCTGGGCGGACCCTGGAGGGACGGCGGGTGCTGATCGTTGGTACCGGCGACATCGGCCAGCGCGTGGCGCAGTTCCTCGTGCCGTTCGGTGTCATCCTGCAAGGCGTGGCCAGCAGCGCCCGCGAGCAGGCGCCCTTCGTCGAAGTGGCGGGCCTCGACCAGTTGCCGCGCCTGGTCGGCCAGGCAGACTACGTAATCAACCTGCTGCCCGATACCCCGGCCACCCACGACCTGTACGATGCGGCGCTGTTCAAGTGCTTCCGCCCCAGCGCCTTGTTCATCAATGCCGGGCGTGGCGTGGCGGTGGTCGATGCCGACCTGGTCGAGGCGCTCAAGCAGGGCCACCTGGCTGGCGCGGTGATCGATGTCTGTCGCCAGGAGCCGTTGCCCCAGCGCCACCCGTTCTGGACCGCCTGGGGGCTGCTGCTGACCGGGCACAGCTCGGCGCCGACCTCGCCGGCGGCGATGGTGCGGTTGTTCGTCGCGAATGCGCGGGCGTATGTGGCGGAGCAGGCACTGCGGGGCGAGGTGGATTTCCAGCGAGGCTATTGACCTGAACCGGCCTCTTCGCGGGTAAACCCGCTCCCACAGGGATATCACCGCTCACAAGAGCAGTGACACACCTGTGGGAGCGGGCTTGCCCGCGAAGAGGCCGGCCCAGGCGATAGAGAATTACAGGCTGAACTCACCCTCGGCCGCCAGCTCGCTCAGCGGCCGGCGCGGGCTCGGCACTTCGCGGGCCTGCAGGCCTTCGGCCAGGGTCGCCTTGTCACCCAGCTTGCCGATCGCCACCATTGCATGCAGCGCGTAGCCCTCGGGAATTTTCAGCTCGCGGCGGGCCAGGTCCTGGTCGAAACCGGCCATGCCGTGGCTGTGCCAGCCGCTGATGCTCGCCTGCAGCGCCAGATGGCCCCAGGCCGAACCGGTATCGAAGGTGTGCCACAGTGCAGGCTTTTCCTCATCGGAGCCGGGCGCAGCGAAGGTGGTCTTGGAGATGATCAGCACCAGCGCCGAAGCGTGCTGCGCCCAGCTGCGGTTGAACTCGTTGAGGATGCCCAGGTAGCGCTCCCAGCTTGGCGTGTCGCGGCGGGCGTAGAGGAACCGCCACGGCTGCGAGTTGTAGGCCGAAGGCGCCCAGCGCGCGGCCTCGAGGAAGCTCAGCAGGGTTTCCTGGCTGATCGGCTCGGCGGTGAAGGCGCGGGGCGACCAGCGATTGATGAACTGCTCGTTGATGGCATAGTCGGCGATGCGTGGGGTGGCGCTCATGGGTGCTCCTGCAAGGGCGGGGGAAAATACCGCACGCTACTGCGTCCGGTGAGCACTGACAAGCGGTCTGGCGTTGCCGCCGGACTGCCTCTAGACTGGCGCCGCCGCGCGCCGCGGCTTGACGTTGACTGCAGGAAACCGTGTGATGATCGCCGATACCGCGCCCTTCTGGCGGCGCAAGACCCTCGACCAGCTCGATGACAAGGAGTGGGAGTCGCTCTGCGACGGCTGCGGCCTGTGCTGCCTGCAGAAACTCGAGGACGAGGAAGACAACAGCGTCTATTACACGAGCATCGCCTGCAAGCTGCTGGACCTGCAGACCTGCCAGTGCAGCGACTACCCCAATCGCTTCGAACACGTTCCCGACTGCATCCAACTCACCCCCGGCAAGGCCGACCAGTTCAAGTGGCTGCCGCCCACCTGCGGCTATCGCCTGGTCAGCGAAGGACAGGACCTGCCGGCCTGGCACCACCTGATCAGCGGTGATCGCCAGCAGGTGCACGAGCAGCGTATTTCCCGGTCGGGGCGCATGCTCAGCGAAAACGACGTGGATGAAGACGACTGGGAAGACCATCTGATCTTCCGCGCGGGTTGAGTGTCCGGGAAACAAGGAGTTTTTTATGCGTCGCCCGTTGTTGCTGATTGTCGGCCTGCTGGCCAGTTCGCAGGTCCTGGCGAAGAAAGTCGACCTCGATTATCAGGTGCGCCTGCTGCCGCAGAGCGGCCAGGCCGAGGTGCGCCTGACCCTGGCCGACGGCAGCGCGGTGCGCAGCCTGGACTTCGACCTGGGCAAGCCCGGTGCCTACAGCGATTTTCTCGCCGATGGCCAGTGGCAGGTGCAGAACGGGCGTGGCGTCTGGCACCCGGCGGCGGGCAAGACCAGCCTCAGTTACCGTGTGCTGCTCGACCAGCAACCCCGAGGCGCCGCCCATGAGGCACGCATCACGCCGCACTGGGCGCTGTTTCGCGGCGACCAGCTGGTGCCGCCGGCGCGCCTCGACCAGCAGGACGGCACCGAACTGGTCTCGCGGCTGACCTTCGACCTGCCGGCGGGCTGGAAAAGCGTCGAAACCGCCTGGCCACGCATCGGCCGGCAGAAATTCCGTATCGACGATGTGTCGCGGCTGTTCGACCGCCCCACCGGCTGGATGCTCGCCGGCAACCTGGGCAGCCGTCGGGCGCGCCTGGGCGACACCGAGGTGACCGTGGCCGCGCCGCAGGGCCAGGGTATGCGGCGCATGGACACGCTGACCTTGCTGACCTTCGTCTGGCCGCAGTTGCAGGCGGTGTTCCCGCGCAACCCGCCGAAGCTGCTGCTAGTCGGTGCCCGGGACGAGATGTGGCGGGGCGTGCTGGCTGGCAACAACTCGCTGTACCTGCACAGCACGCGCTCGCTGGTCAGCGAGAACGGCACCAGCCCGGTGCTCCGTGAGCTGGTGCAGCTGTTCGCCCAGATCAACGACCGCGACGGCAGCGACTGGCTGGGCGAGAGCCTGGCCGACTATTACGCCACCGAGCTGCTGCGCCGCGCCGGCGGCATGAGCGATGACCGCTACGAGGCGCTGCAGGCCCGTCAGCACAAGCTGGCGGCCAAGGTGACCCACCTGAAGGGTGCCAAGGCCGATGCCGCGCAGGTGGCCCGTGGCGTGCTGCTGCTCCAGGCGCTGGATCGCGAGATTCGCCTGCACCACCACGACAAACGCTCGCTGGACGACGTCGCCCGCGCGCTGATGCGCCTGTCGAGCGTCAGCACCGAGGAGTTCGTGCAGATCAGCGAGAACGTGCTCGGGCGACAGTCCGAGGTGCTGCAGAGCAAGGTGCTGCGCTAGTACGCTCCGCTGTAGGAGCGGCCTTGTGCCGCGAAAGGGCTGCAAAGCAGCCCCAGGTTTTCAGCGTCAAGGCAGAAATTGCCGGGTCCGCTGCGCGGCCCTTTCGCGGCACAAGGCCGCTCCTACAGGGGGGGGCAAGGCGCGATGGTTACTTGAACTTCGGCCCCGAGCGGGTATTCAAGCCTTTGGCCATGCGATCGTACAGCACCACATTCACCGTCGCCGCCAGGTTCATGCAGCCTTCTGTCGGGATGTAGATCGTCTCTTCGCACCAGCCCCGCACGTCTTCACTCAACGAGCCATCCTCGGGCCCGAAGATGTAGATCGCCCGGTCCGGGTGGGTGTACTCAGGCAATGGCCGTGCGCCTTCCACCAGCTCCACGGCCACCGGGGTGCAGCCCAGGGGAATGATGCGCTGCAGGTCGTCGATGCCGATCAGCGGGATGTCGTAGTGCACACGCTTGGTGTCGGTGACGAAGTCGCGGGCGCGCTCATAGCGCTTGCCGGTGTAGAACACCGAGTTGACGCCATAGCAGCCCGCGGCGCGCATCACCGAGCCCACGTTTTCCGCGGATTTGGGGTTGAACAGGCCGATGCAGCTGTACCGTTTGTTCGCCACGTGTCGGGGCCCTTCGCAAAAAAAGAGCGCGATTATACGGGCTTGCCGGCACGCCGGGGGCGCGAATCGACGTTCAGTCCTTCTTCATCAGCGCGGCCAGGTTGGCGAACGGGTTGTGGGTCGCCACGGCGACTTTCGGCGTGCTCAGCGAGCCTTCGCTGAAATACTGCTGGTCGGTGTAGCGGGCGTGCTCGTTGTCGTGGCAGTACAGGCACAGCAACTCCCAGTTGGAGCCGTCCTGGGGGTTGTTGTCGTGGTTGTGGTCGCGGTGGTGCACGGTCAGTTCCGACAGGCGCTTGCCGGAGAACTCGCGGGTGCAACGACCGCAGACGTGGGGATACATCTTCAGCGCCTTGTCGCGGTAGCCCATTTCCTTGTCGCGCTTGGCGTCGGCGAGGATGCGGTCGAGGCGGGCGGTGGCGTCGGAGGTGGAGCTCATGGTGTTACCTTTTTTCTGATCAGGGCAATGACGGTTATGCCTTTGAGTCTAGCGCGCCTGTGGGGCGGGCGGACAGGCAAAATCACGCCATTGGGCGTAGCCTGTAGGGTCTGTACGAAATGTGTCTGCGCGAAGGTCAGACAAGGCGAAACGGGGGGAGGAAGCGGAGTGTACTGGAGTACATGAGCATTCCGAGCCCCGTTTCAACGCAGTATGGGCGAGTGCAGATACATTTCGTACAGAGCCTAGGAAGGTTTCTGACAGGAGGCTGCCGATGTTACATGCGATCCTCGCCGCGCTGTTGCTTGGCGCTGTATCCACGGCCGACGCCGCGGGCCAGCAGCGGCCGCTCACGACGGTCCCCGGGGCACCCGGCACCGCGACGCCGACACCTTACCCGCAGATCACCCCGAGCACGCCGCCCAAGGCCGGCGCCAACCGGCCGGGCGCGCCGCTGTTGCCGCCGATGCCGCTGCCGGGCCCACCCAAGGACCAGCCGTTGCCCGGGTTGAGCCAGGACCCGCCGAAGCCGCCTGACAAGGGGCGCTAGACCTGCTGCGCCAGGCGCTGGCCATCCTGCATGCGCAGGCGTTTTGACAAGGCCACGGCGAGGGCGCGGATGATCCGTGCGGCGATGCGCGGCGCTTCGTTGAGCATCTTTTCCAGCGCGTCCTTGCCCAGGGTCAGCAGTTGGCAGTCGCTGGCCGCCACGCAGGTGGCCGAGCGGCGTTCGCCATCGAGCACGGCCATCTCGCCGAAGGCCCGGCCCTTGCGCAGGGTGGCGATCTCCACCTGGACGCCGTTGCCGTCGGTCTTGCGCACCGAGACCACGCCGCGATGGAGGATGCACATGAAAGTGCCGGCGTCGCCTTCGCTGAACAGGGTCTGGCCCTGGGCGACGGCGGTGAGGCTGAAGTAGCCGGCGGCGGCGAGGAAGTCACCGGGCTGCAGGGTGTCGAACAGGCCGCAGTCCATGAGCATGTCGCGGATCTCGGCGTTCAGGTGCTGGGTGTCGGGCATGTGTTGTTCTTCTTCGAATGTCTGGAAAGCGCCACAAACTGCTGGGTAGGTAGTGAGGCATCGTGGGAGCGGGGCAAGCCCGCTCCCACGTCAGCTTGACGCTATGACAACGAAAATCGCGTTTTACGCCACGCCCAGCTCATTGAAGACGAACGCATACTCCAGCGCCACGTCGCGCAGCCCCTGGTAGCGCCCGCTCATGCCGCCGTGGCCCGCGCCCATCTCGGTCTTGAGCAGCAGCAGGTTGTCGTCGGTCTTGCGCGTGCGCAGGCGCGCCACCCACTTGGCAGCCTCCCAGTACTGCACGCGGCTGTCGTTGTAGCCGGCGACCACCAGCAGCGCCGGGTAGGCCTGCGCCTTGACGTTCTCGTAAGGGGCGTAGGCCTTGATCCGTTCGTACACCTCAGGCTCCTCGGGGTTGCCCCATTCGTCGTACTCGGTGACGGTCAGCGGCAGCTCGGGGTCGAGCATGGTGTTGAGCACATCGACGAACGGCACTTCGGCGATGGCACAGCGGAACAGCTCGGGGCGCAGGTTGAGCACTGCGCCCATGAGCAGGCCACCGGCACTGCCGCCGCTGATCGCCAAGCGCTCGCGGCTGGTCACGCCTTCGGCGACCAGGTGTTCGGCGCAGGCGATGAAGTCGTCGAAGCTGTTGTGCTTGTGCTCCTGCTTGCCGGCCCGGTACCAGGCCTCGCCCAGCTCGCCGCCGCCGCGCACATGGGCGATGGCGAAGGCCACGCCACGCTCCAGCAGGCTCAGGCGAGCGTGGGAGAACCAGGGGTCAAGGCTCTCGCCGTAGGCGCCGTAGCCGTAGAGGTAGAGCGGCACGCACTTGCCCTCGTCGACACGGCGGCGCACCAGGCTGATCGGCACCCGCGTGCCATCCTTGGCCACCGCCCACAGGCGCTGGCTGACGTAGTCGTCGGCGTCGAAGGCGCCGAGCACCGGGGTCTGCTTGAGCACCTGCTGGTCACCCGTGGCCAGCTCCAGCTGGCGCACCTGGGCCGGGCGGTTGAGCGCTTCGTAGCGCAGGCGGATGCGCGTGCTGGCGAATTCCAGGCTGTCCTGCACGTAGAGGCTGTAGGCGGCGTCTGGCAGCTCGACGCGGTAAACCGGCAGGCCTTGCGGGTGCACTTCGATGATCGGCAGGCCGCCTTCGCGCAGGCTCAGGGACAGCGCCGTGGCATTGAGGCTGAGCCCTTCGAGCATGACGTCGTCGCGGTGCGGTACCAGCACCTGCCACTGCGCGCGTGTCGGCACGCTGTCGGCCGGCGCGTGGTACAGGGCGAAGTTGATGCCGTCCTGGTTGCTGCGCACGAACCAGCGCCACTGGCCGTCGAGCTGGCCGTGGTCGGGGAAGTATTCATGGCCTTCGACCCGCGGCGCCAGGCAGGTGAAATCAGCCTGTGGCGTGGCGGCATCGAGCACCCAGGCCTCGCTGGTGGTCTTGCTGTTGAGCAGCAGCACCAGCTGGCGCTCGGAGCTGGCGCGGTAGCAGTGCAGGAAGAAGCGTCCGTCGGACTCCTCGAACACCGTGATGGCGCCAGCCTCGCCCAAGGTGTGGCGGCGCAGGCGCCAGGGGCGGTGGGTGTCGTCCAGTTCGGCGAAGAACAGCGTCTGGCTGTCGTTGGCCCAGGTCATGCTGCCGTCGCAGTCGTCGAAGGGCAGGGCGCTCAGCGCGCCGCTGGCCAGGTCCTTGACGTACAGGGTGTAGATCTCGTCGCCGCTGGTGTCCAGGCTGTAGGCCAGCAGGCGGTGGTCGGGGCTGACGCTGAAGGCGCCGAGGGAAAGAAAGCCGCCATTGGCCAGGGCGTTGGGGTCGAGCAGCAGCTCCTCGCAGCTTTCATCGACGGTGTTGCTGTCGTCGGCCGGGCGCGGGCAGCGGTAATGACGCGGGTATTCGTCGCCCGCGGTGGTACGGGTGTAGTAGAGGTACGGGCCCCAGGGCGAGGGCAGCGACAGGTCGGTCTCGAGGATGCGGCCCTTGATTTCTTCGAACAGCTGTTCACGCAGCGGCGCCTGGTCGGCGAGGACGGCTTGCTGGTAGGCGTTTTCCGCTTCCAGGTAGGCCAGGACCTCGGGGGTGTCGCGCTGCTGCAGCCACGCATAGGGGTCGGTGCCTTCGGCCTGGCGGGCGATGGGGGGGCGGGGGGCATTCGGCATGGGAGATCTCTTGGTTGGGGCCTCTGGCCTCTTCGCGGGTAAACCCGCTCCCACAGGTAAAGTGTTAGCCTGTGGGAGCGGGTTTACCCGCGAAGAGGCCCTGACAGGCTAGGGGCAGCCTGCGCCGGGAAAAGTGTTTATCATAGGCATCTCTTTGCCTGGCTTGCACCCACACCATGACCGAACACGACTATACCCTCGCCTGGGGCCTGTACGCCGTTGCCGCCCTGGGCTGCCTGCTGGTGGGCTTCAAGCTGACCGGCTGGATGTGGCGCTGGCTGCGCGAGCCGCTGCGGGTGATCATCGCCGTATTGCTGTTCTCGCCGACCATCGTCGACCCGGTCAAGGAAAGCTTCGCCCCGGCCATCGCCATCACCGCGCTGGACGTCGCCTTCAAGGTCGGCAACAACGCCTGGCGCGCCGCCTCCGACCTGGCCATGTACGGCATGCTCGCCTTTGCCCTGTACATCGTCTTCGTGCTGATCCGCTGGCCGCTGGAAAATCGTGCCCGCGAGCGCCGAGCCCAGCGTGAGGCCGTCGCCCAGCGCCAGGCCAAGGAAGAAGACGAGGTCGTGGCCGAAGCGTCCCTGGCCGCCAACCGTCAAGACCGCTACCGCGACGATCCTCCGCCCGCCCCAGTACGCCGCTCCGGCCCCGGGCAGGGCCGCGTCGAACCCCGTCTGTAAACCAGGAGCCGCAACATGTGCGAACTGCTGGGCATGAGCGCCAACGTCCCCACCGACATCGTCTTCAGCTTCACCGGCCTGATGCAGCGCGGCGGGCGCACCGGCCCGCACCGCGATGGCTGGGGCATCGGTTTCTACGAAGGGCGCGGCCTGCGTCTGTTCCAGGATCCGGCGGCGAGCAGCGAGTCGGAAGTGGCCAACCTGGTGCAGCGTTACCCGATCAAGAGCGAAGTGGTCATCGGCCATATCCGCCAGGCCAACGTCGGCAAGGTCTGCCTGTCCAACACTCACCCGTTCGTGCGTGAGCTGTGGGGCCGCAACTGGTGCTTCGCGCACAACGGCCAGCTGGGCGATTTCAGCGGCCAGCGCACGTTCTACCGGCCGATCGGCGACACCGACAGCGAAGCGGCTTTCTGCGACCTGCTCAACCGTGTGCGTGAAGCCTTCCCCGAGCCGGTCGAGGTCGAGCAGTTGCTGCCGGTGCTGGTCGAAGCCTGTGCCGGTTACCGTGGCCAGGGCGTGTTCAACTGCCTGCTCAGCGATGGCGACTGGCTGTTCTGCTTCTGCTCGACCAAACTGGTGCATATCACCCGCCGCGCACCGTTCGGCGCGGCGCGGCTGAAGGATGTCGACCTGATCGTCGACTTCCACACGCAAACCACCCCCAACGACGTGGTCACGGTGATCGCCACCGAGCCGCTGACCGAGAACGAGACCTGGAACCGCTACGAGCCGGGTCAATGGGGGCTGTGGCGGCATGGCGAGTGCATTGCCCACGGCCATAGTTAAGGACGCTCCATGTTCAGAAGTTACCTGCGTTTGCTGTTGTTCACCTTCGGCCTGCTGGCCGGTCTCCAGGTGCCGGGGCTGGTCAAGGACTACAGCCAGCGCGTCGAGGCGCACTTGCTCGAATCGCGCCAGGCGCTAGACGGCTTCCGCCAGACCGCGCAGCGTTTCTTCAACGGCGACCTGCAGGCGCTGGTGCGGCATTACCGGGGCAGCGACGATCCTGTGTTCAACAGCGATGCCAACAGCATCGAGAGCCTGTTGATTCGCAACCAGTTGCTTGAGCATGAATGGCAGGCCCTGCAAGGCTCGTGGGTGAGCCGCACCTGGCATGTGCTGGTGCAGCCGGAGCCGGCACTGCGCGAGGAAACGCTCAAGGGCTACAGCTATCAGATTCTGCTGGTACCGGAGGTGATCGGCTGGGGGATCGGCAGCGGGTTCGTGCTGGCGTTTGTGGTCGAGAGCCTGTTGCTGGTGATTGGTTGGGTGATTCTTGGCGGGCGGCGCAAGGTGGTGAAGGAAAGCTGGCGCTAGTTTTTCCGGCCCTGCGGCAGCGTTTCTCAGATCAGCACAATCCGCTGCCCGCCCACATCCCGCGCATAGCGCTCCAGCACCTGCCGGCACACGCCCACCACCTCGTCCACCAGCGCCACACCGGTCTGCCAGGCCACCACCAGCTCCAGGCTCGGCGGTGGCTGCAAGCCTTCCAGCAACACCAGCTCGCCACGGCTTAGTTCGCCATCCACCAATGCCGGCGGCAATGCGCCAATACCGAAGCCGTCGCGCAGCAGGCGGGTGATGGCCGCCACCGAGTTCACGCAGTTCAGGCGCGGCGCCTCGGCTCCGGCGGCCTGCAGCAGGCCGAGCACTTCCTGGTGCGGCCGCGAGTTCTTCGAGAAGGTGACGATGCGCTCGCGGGCCAGCTCCGCCAGCGAGGCGTAGGTACGGTGGTGCGGCGAGCCGGCGGCGACGATCCAGCCCATCGGGTAGCGCGCCAGGTCGTGGCTGCGGATCGACTGCTCGCGCAGCAGGTCGGTCTGCAGGATCACGTCGAGAAAACCCTTCTGCAACTGCTCGCGCAGGTTCAGCGCGGTATCGGCCACCAGCTCGATCTCCACCTGCGGGTAGCGCTCGCCCAGCTCCGCCACCAGGGCGCTCATCCAGGTGTGGATGACCGTGTCCATCACCCCCAGGCGGATGCGCCCGGTCTTGGCCCGGTCGCTGTCCAGCGACTGTTTCATGGCCTTGGCGGTGTCGAGCATGCGTTCGGCGTACTCCAGCACCTTGGCGCCCTCTGGCGTCAGGCTGACCCCGCGGGAGTCGCGCAGCAGCAGTTTCACGCCCAGGTCGGCTTCCAGCGCGGCGATGCGGCTGGACACCGAGGCCTGGGTGGTGAACAGCTTCTCGGCGGTGAGGCGGAAGCTCCTGAGCCGGGCGACCCAGACGAAGGTTTCGAGGAAACGAAGGTTCATGATCAGTTTTTCTTGTTCCAGACCGGCGGTTTTTCTCGTTGGACGCAGGCGACGCGGCCTCTGAACATGAAGCCCAGGCCGCGACGCCCGACGTCGCCCATAGAACAATACCAACAAGCCGAGGCAACCATGAACCCGACCGGCGTGCAGCAGCAGGCCCCCGCCCGAACCTCGAGCGGCCCCTTCGCCTGGTACCGCGACATCGACTCCCAGCAACGACGCACCTTCTGGAGCTGCAAGATCGGCTACGGCCTGGACGGCATGGACACCCAGATGCTGAGTTTCGTCATCCCCACCCTGATCATGGTGTGGGGCATCAGCACCGCCGAGGCCGGGTTGATCCACACCAGCACCTTGATCGCCTCGGCCCTGGGCGGCTGGATCGCCGGCATTCTGTCCGACCGCATCGGGCGGGTGCGCACCCTGCAGCTGACGGTGCTGTGGTTCGCCTTTTTCACCTTCCTCTGCGGCTTCGCCCAGAGTTACGAGCAACTGCTGATCGCCCGCACCCTGATGGGCTTCGGCTTCGGCGGCGAATGGACCGCCGGCGCGGTGCTGATCGGCGAGGTGATCCGTGCCCAGGACCGCGGCAAGGCAGTGGGCATGGTGCAGTCGGGCTGGGCCATCGGCTGGGGCCTGACGGCGATCCTCTATGCCCTGCTGTTCTCCTGGCTGCCGGCCGAGCAGGCCTGGCGCGCGCTGTTCCTGCTGGGCCTGCTGCCGGCGATCTTCGTGATCTTCGTCCGGCGCCTGGTCAAGGACCCGGAGATCTACCGTCAGGCCAAGGCCGAAGAGCAGGCCGAGGCGCCCGCGCAGTTCTACGAGATCTTCGCCCCCGGCATGCTCTGGACCACGATCCGCGCCTCGCTGCTGACCACCGGCGCCCTGGGCGGCTACTACGCCATCACCTCGTGGCTGCCGACCTTCCTCAAGAACGAGCGCGGTCTGAGCGTGCTGGGCACCGGCGGCTACCTGGCGATGGTCATCGTCGGCTCCTACATCGGCTACGTGGTCAGCGCCTACCTGTGCGACCTGCTGGGGCGCAGGAAGAACTTCATCCTGTTCGCCGTGGGCTCGTTCGTCATCGTCCTGCTCTACACGCAGATGCCGGTCAGCGACGGGGTGATGCTGTGGCTGGGCTTCCCCCTGGGCTTCTTTGCCTCGGGCATCTTCAGCGGCATGGGCTCGTTCCTCACCGAATTGTTCCCGACCCGGATCCGCGGATCGGGGCAAGGCTTCTGCTACAACATCGGCAAGGTGGTCGCGGCCATGTTCCCGCTGCTGATCGGCCTGCTCGGCGAGAAAGTGCCGTTGGGCCTGGGAATTGGCGCCTTTGCCGCGGTGTCCTACGGTGTGGTGATCGTGGCGGCCCTGAGCTTGCCGGAAACCCGCGGCAAAGCACTCCAGGCGCGCTAAGGTAGGCACCATGAACATTGATACGGAGGTCCGCCAGGTGAAACGCCTGCTACTCAATTGCGACATGGGCGAGAGCTTCGGCAACTGGCGCATGGGCCAGGACGCCAAGGTCATGCCGTTCATCGACTGCGCCAACATCGCCTGCGGCTACCACGCCGGCGACCCGGGTACCATGCGCCGCACCGTGGCCCTGGCCCTGGAGCACCGGGTGGCCATCGGCGCGCACCCGGCCTACCCGGACCTGATGGGCTTCGGCCGCCGCTCCATGGCCTGCAGCAGCGACGAGATACGCGACCTGCTGCACTACCAGATCGGTGCCCTGGATGGTATCTGCAAGGTGCTCGGCGGGCGGGTGGCCTACGTCAAGCCCCACGGCGCGCTGTACAACGACATGATGGCCAACCCGGACATCCTGCGCACCGTGCTCGAAGCGGTGGCGGCGTTCGACAGCGGCCTGCCGCTGATGCTCATGGCTACCGCCGACGATAGCGCCGCCCAGGCCCTGGGCGACGAGGTCGGTGTGCCGCTGTGGTTCGAGGCCTTCGCCGACCGTGGCTACACCGCCAGCGGGCACCTGATGTCGCGGCGCCTGCCGAACGCGGTGCACCACGATCCGGCGCTGGTGGTCGAGCAGGCCTTGCGCCTGGCCAAGGGCGAGGCCCTGGTGGCAGACGACGGCAGCGACGTGCGCTTGAACGCCAGCACCCTGTGCGTGCATGGCGACAACGACGGCTCGGTGGCCGCCGTGCGCCAGATCCGCCAAGCCCTGGATGCACTGGAGCAAGCATGACGCCACGTATCGAAGTGGTGGCCATCGACAGCCTGATGGTGCGGCTGTTCGATGCCATCGATGAAGGCAACATGCCGTGGATCCTCGCCGCCAGCCAGCGCTTGCGGGATGCTTTCGGCCAACAGTTGATCGACCTGGTGCCGTCCTACACCACGCTGATGGTGCAGTTCGACCTGGCGCCGGGCGAGGCGCGCCAGCGTATCCAGCACGCGCTGGAGGGCCTGCGGCCGGATGCCGGCCAGGCCGGGCGTCGGCATGAGATCCCGGTGTGGTACCACGCCAGTGTCGGCCCCGAGCTGCCGGTGCTGGCCGCGCGCGGCGGGATGAGCGAGGCCGAGGTGATCCGCCTGCATTGTGGTCGCGACTACCCGGTGTTCGCCCTGGGTTTCGCGCCGGGCTTCGGCTTCATGGGCCTGGTCGACGAACGCCTGGCCACGCCGCGCCTGAGCACCCCGCGCAAGCGCGTGGCAGCGGGCAGCGTCGGCATCGCCGAACGCCAGACTGCCGCCTATCCCGCCGTGTCGCCGGGCGGCTGGAACCTGATCGGTCGCACGCCGGTGCGCCTGTTCGACCGCGAGCGCGAGGGCTACAGCTTGCTGCAACCTGGTGATCGGGTACGTTTCGTGGCCGTTGAACGGGCCGAATTCATCAACCTGGGCGGTGATGACAGCCCGCTGGAGGCCCAGGCATGAGCCAATTGAGAGTCGAGGCCAGCACCGCGTTGTGCCTGTTGCAGGATGCCGGGCGTTTCGGTGTGCGGCACCTGGGCGTGACCCAGGGCGGCGCGCTGGACTGGGTGGCGATGCGTTGGGCCAACTGGCTGCTGGACAATGCCCTGGACAGCACCGTGGTGGAAATCGCCCTCGGCGGCTTCAGCGTGGTCGCCGAGCAGGACTGCGTGATGGCGCTGGCCGGGGCCGACCTGGATGCGCAGGTCGACGGGCAGGCCGTGGCGCCCTGGACCCGCTTCAACCTGGGCAAGGGCCAGCGCCTGACGCTGCGTCAGCCTCGTCAGGGGGTACGTGCTTACCTGGCGGTGCCGGGCGGGTTTGTGGGCGAGCCGGTGCTGGGGAGTTGTTCTACCGTGGTACGGGAAGAACTGGGTGGTTTAGACGGCCAGGGCCGGGCGTTGGTGAAGGGCGAGGTGCTGCACGCTGCCGGGGCAGTCGTGGGGCAAGTCCGCTCCCACGTGCCTGAAGCGCTGCGACCGGTGTATGCCGAGAAGCCGGTATTGGACCTGGTGATGGGCGCGCAGATCGGTGATTTTGGCGGCACCAGTCTGTTCGAGGCGTTCAACCGTGACTGGACGCTGGACAGCCGGGCTGATCGCATGGGTATTCGCCTGCTTGGGCCACAGCTGGTCTACCAGGGCGCGCCGATGATCTCCGAGGGGATCCCGCTCGGCGCCGTGCAGGTGCCGCCGGACGGGCAGCCGATCGTGCTGCTCAATGATCGGCAGACGATCGGTGGGTATCCACGACTGGGGGCGTTGACGCCGTTGGCGCTGGCGCAGTTGGCACAGTGCATGCCGGGGTCTGCGGTGCGGTTTCGGGCGGTGGTGCAGGACGAGGCTTGGCGGGAGCAGCAGCTATACCTGCTCCGTTGGCGGTGAAGCTGCTGGCCCTTTCGCGGGTAAACCCGCTCCCACAGGTCAGATACAGCCCCCGAGAGTGGCGCTGTACCTGTGGGAGCGGGTTTACCCGCGAATAGGCCAGAACAGGCAACATCACTTGGACAGGTAACGCATCCCGTCTTCCAACCCCTGCAAGGTCAGCGGAAACATCCTGTCCTCGATCAGGTCCCGCACCAGGTGGGTCGAAGCGGTGTAGTCCCAGGCCTGTTTGGGATACGGGTTGATCCAGATGATCTTCCTGAACTTCTCCATGAAGCGCTGCATCCACACATACCCGGCCTCTTCGTTCCAGTGCTCGACGCTGCCGCCCGGCTGGGTGATCTCGTAGGGCGCCATGGCCGCGTCGCCGACGAACACCACCTTGTAGTCGTCACCGTACTTGTGCAGCAGGTCGAAGGTGGAGAAGCGCTCGGAAGTCCGGCGCAGGTTGTTCTTCCACACCGACTCGTAGATGAAGTTGTGGAAGTAGTAGTACTCCAGGTGCTTGAACTCGGTCTTGCAGGCCGAGAACAGTTCCTCGCAGACCTTCACGTGGGCGTCCATCGAACCGCCGATGTCGAACAGCAACAGCAGCTTGACCGTGTTGCGTCGCTCGGGGCGCATCTGGATGTTCAGCAGGCCTGCGTCACGGGCGGTGTGGTCGATGGTGCCGTCGATATCCAGCTCCTCGGCGGCGCCTTCGCGGGCGAACTTGCGCAGGCGGCGCAGGGCCAGCTTGATGTTGCGCGTGCCCAGCTCGACCTGGTCGTCGAGGTTCTTGTACTCGCGCTGGTCCCACACCTTCACCGCCTTGCCCTGGCGCTTGCCGGCCTCGCCGACGCGGATGCCCTCGGGGTTGAAGCCGCCGGAGCCGAACGGGCTGGTGCCGCCGGTGCCGATCCACTTGTTGCCCCCGGCGTGGCGCTCCTTCTGCTCCTCAAGGCGTTTCTTGAACTCCTCGATCAGCTTGTCCAGGCCGCCCAGGGACTGGATCTGCGCCCGTTCCTCGTCAGTCAGCGAGCGCTCGAACTCCTTGCGCAGCCAGTCGTCGGGAATCAGGGCCTCGATATGCCGGTCGAGGTTTTCCAAGCCCTTGAAGTAGGCGGCGAACGCGCGGTCGAACTTGTCGAAATGGCGCTCGTCCTTCACCAGGATGGCCCGGGCCAAGTAGTAGAAGGCGTCCATGTCGGCGAACACCACGCCCTTCTGCAGGGCATGGTGCAGGTCGAGCAGCTCGCGCACCGACACCGGTACCTTGGCCGCGCGCATTTCATTGAACAGGTTGAGCAGCATGGCCCGGCTCCTGTCAGCGGTTGCCGCGCCGGCTCATGAAGGCCAGGCGCTCGAGCAATTGCACGTCCTGCTCGTTCTTGACCAGGGCACCGGCCAGCGGCGGGATGGCCTTGGTCGGGTCGCGTTCGCGCAGCACGGCCTCACCGATGTTGTCGGCCATCAGCAGCTTGAGCCAGTCGACCAGCTCGGAGGTGGACGGTTTTTTCTTCAGGCCCGGGACCTTGCGCACGTCGAAGAACACGTCCAGTGCCTCGCTGACCAGCGACTGGCTGATATTCGGGTAGTGCACGTCGACGATCTGCTGCAGGGTGGCGCGGTCGGGGAAGGCGATGTAGTGGAAGAAGCAACGGCGCAGGAAGGCGTCGGGCAGTTCCTTCTCGTTGTTGGAAGTGATGATGATGATCGGGCGTTGCTTGGCCTTGATGGTCTCGTCGATCTCGTAGACGTAGAACTCCATCTTGTCGAGTTCCTGCAACAGGTCGTTGGGGAACTCGATGTCGGCCTTGTCGATTTCGTCGATCAGCAGGATCACCCGCTCGTCGGCCTCGAAGGCCTCCCACAGCTTGCCCTTCTTCAGGTAGTTGCGCACGTCGTGGACCTTGTCCACGCCCAGTTGCGAGTCGCGCAGGCGGCTGACCGCGTCGTACTCGTACAGGCCCTGGTGGGCCTTGGTAGTGGACTTGATGTGCCAGGTGATCAGGCGGGCGCCGAAGGAGGCGGCGAGCTGCTCGGCGAGCATGGTCTTGCCGGTGCCCGGCTCGCCCTTGACCAGCAGCGGGCGCTCCAGGGTGATGGCCGCGTTGACCGCCAGCTTCAGGTCGTCTGTGGCGACGTAGTCGCGGGTGCCTTCGAACTTCATGAACCGATCCTCTGGGTGGCTGGGCCCGACTCATCGCGGGGCAAGCCCGCTCCCACAGGATTTGAGCGCAACCTGTGGGAGCGGGCTTGTCCCGCGATGAGGGCAGTGCAGCCAACGCATGTTTATTGATGTGTCAGCGACTATAACCCCGCACCCGCCGCCTGCAAACGCAGACCGGGTATTCAGTCCCTGAATGGTCCGTCACCCCCGGTAACAGAGCAGGCTTTACGCCCCACCCCGGCAGGCTTACCCTTTTAGGTCCACCTGCCAGCCCTGCATTCAAGGACCCCTGCCATGAGCCGTATCTACGCCGACAACGCACATTCCATCGGCAACACGCCGCTGGTGCAGATCAACCGCATCGCCCCGCGCGGAGTGACCATCCTGGCCAAGATCGAGGGGCGCAACCCGGGTTATTCGGTGAAGTGCCGGATCGGCGCGAGCATGATCTGGGACGCCGAGGACAGCGGTAAGCTCAAGCCAGGCATGACCATCGTCGAGCCCACCTCGGGCAACACCGGCATCGGCCTGGCCTTCGTTGCCGCCGCCCGTGGCTACCGCTTGGTGCTGACCATGCCGGACTCGATGAGCCTGGAGCGGCGCAAGGTGTTAAAGGCTCTGGGCGCCGAGCTGGTGCTGACGGACAAGGCCAAGGGCATGAAGGGGGCCATCGAGAAGGCTAACGAAATCGTTGCTTCCGACCCTGCCAAACACTTTCTGCCGGGCCAGTTCGACAACCCGGCCAACCCGGCCATTCATGAGAAGACCACCGGCCCGGAAATCTGGAACGACACTGATGGCGCGGTCGACGTGCTGGTGGCCGGGGTCGGCACCGGCGGCACCATCACCGGGGTGTCGCGCTACATCAAGCACACCCAGGGCAAGCCGATCCTGTCGGTGGCTGTGGAGCCGGTGAACTCGCCGCTGATCAGCCAGACCCTGGCCGGTGAGGAACTCAAGCCCAGCCCGCACAAGATCCAGGGCATCGGTGCCGGTTTCGTGCCGAAGAACCTCGACCTGTCGATCGTCGACCAGGTCGAGACCGTCACCGAGGACGAGTCCAAGGCCATGGCCATCCGCCTGATGCAGGAGGAGGGCATCCTCTGCGGCATTTCCTGTGGCGCGGCGATGGCGGCGGCGGTGCGCCTGGCCGAGAAACCGGAGATGCAGGGCAAGACCATCGTGGTGATCCTGCCGGACTCGGGCGAGCGCTACCTGTCGAGCATGCTGTTCAGCGACATGTTCACCGAGCAGGAGAACCAGCAGTAAGTCTGGGGCTGCTGCGCAGCCCATCGCGGCACAAGGCCGCTCCTACAAGGACGCGATTGCCTGTAGGAGCGGCCTTGTGCCGCGAACGGGGCCCGGGATATACGGGCCACCGCTGATCCGGCGCAATGTCGGCCTCTCTCGTTTATTGCACAATCCCTGACACTGCGATCCGGCACCGGTTGTTTTTACCCGGCCCGGATGGGTTTATGATGTCCGGCTATCTGGGGATGGCCAGATTTCCCCTCCAAGGAGTGTTGCATGACCTTTTCCTTCGTCGCCAAGGCAGGTGTCCTGCTGGTGTTCTTCGCCAGCGTGCTGTTCGTGCACCTGCGCGGCAAGGCACGCCTGCCGGTGTTGCGCCAGTTCGTCAACCATTCGGCGCTGTTCGCCCCCTACAACAGCCTGATGTACCTGTTCTCCGGCGTGCCTTCCAAGCCCTACCTGGACCGCCAGCGCTTCCCCGAACTGGACGTGCTCAAGGACAACTGGGAAGTGATCCGCGAAGAGGCCATGCGCCTGTTCGACGAGGGTTACATCCGTGCTGCCGAGAAAGACAACGACGCCGGCTTCGGTTCGTTCTTCAAGAAAGGCTGGAAGCGTTTCTACCTGAAGTGGTACGACAAGCCGCTGCCTTCGGCCGAGGCGCTGTGCCCGAAGACTGTCGAACTGGTCAGCAGCATCCCCAACGTCAAGGGCGCGATGTTCGCCCTGTTGCCCGGTGGCAGCCACCTGAACCCGCACCGCGACCCGTTTGCCGGCTCCCTGCGCTACCACCTGGGCCTGTCCACGCCGAACTCGGACAACTGCCGCATCTACGTCGATGGCCAACCCTACGCCTGGCGTGACGGCGAGGACGTGATGTTCGACGAGACCTTCGTGCACTGGGTCAAGAATGAGACCGAGGTCACCCGCGTGATCCTGTTCTGCGACGTCGAGCGCCCGCTCAACAGCCCGCTGATGACCCGCATCAACCGCAAGGTCAGCGCCTTCCTCGGCCGCGCCACTGCGCCGCAGAACACCGATGACGAGCGCGTCGGCGGGATCAACCAGGCCTACGCCTGGAGCAAGCGCTTCAGCAATGTCATCAGCACCCGGGTCAAGCAGTTCAAGCGCGCCAACCCCAAGGCCTACCGCGTGCTGCGGCCGGTGCTGGCGGTTGTCGTCGCCTATGCGCTGTACCGCTGGCTGTTCTGATCGGGGCAGGCATCTTCCCGGGCAGGTCCGGCCTTTTCGCGGGTAAACCCGCTCCAACAAGTACTCCATGGCAGCTAATCCAGCGAGATACTTGTGGGAGCGGGTTTACCCGCGAAGAATCCACCGCTATAGTCCATTCCATTCACTTTCCAGAAGACCTGTTCATGCCCGCCATCCCTTCCACCACCGCTTACGTTCTCGCGCCTGTCGCGGGCGTGGTCGTGCGTGGCAGCCAGCAGCCGGCCATGATCAGTCACTACCCACCACCTGTCAGTGGCGTCGTAGGCGGCGTAGCTCCGCCTCCTTGCGCAGTCGTGGTGCTGGGCTGATCGGCCGCAGGCCGCTCCCCACCGCACTCGCAACCTACTGAACACGGTCGGCTATCCCCGCAAGACGCGATAGGCCCTCCGTACGGCTCATTTGCCCGTATACAGGTGGCAATACATGTCTGTTTTCAACAAAGCATCCGTGGCCTCGGCGGCCACCACCAGCCTGTTCGTCCTGCTGTGGAGCAGCGGGGCGATCGTTTCCAAGCTCGGCCTGGCCCAGGCCAGTCCCTTCGCCTTCCTGCTGCTGCGCTCGGCCCTCGCGCTTTTCGGTCTGTTGTTGATCGGACCGCTGCTCGGCTTGCGCTGGCCACGTACCCGGGGCGGCATTGTTCGCGCTTTGGGGACCGGCTGCGTGTTGCTGGGCGCCTACCAGATCTTCTACCTGCTGGCACTCAATACCCATGTCACCCCCGGCGTCATGGCCACGGTCATGGGCGTGCAACCGATCCTTACCGTGGTGCTGATGGAGCGCCAACGCTCCTGGAGCCGGCTGTTCGGCCTGGGCCTGGGGCTTGGCGGCCTGGTGATGGTGGTCTACCAGGGCATCAACCTTGGCGGGGTATCCCTGACGGGCATGCTGTTCGCCCTGCTGGCGTTGGCCAGCATGACCTTCGGCTCGATCCTGCAGAAGCGCATCACCGACAACCCGATGGGCACCTTGCCGCTGCAGTACCTGGCCGGTTTTGCCCTGTGCGCGCTGTTCGCGCCGTTCCAGCCGCTGCAGGTCGAGTGGAACGCCAGCTTCGTCGGCGCGCTGCTGTGGATGGGGCTAGTGGTTTCGCTGCTGGCCACGCTGCTGCTGTACCGGCTGATCGCCCGTGGCAACCTGGTCAATGTCACCAGCCTGTTCTACCTGGTGCCGGCGGTGACGGCGGTGATGGACTTCGCCATTTTCGGTAACCGCCTGGCGCCGCTCAGCCTGCTGGGAATGGGGTTGATCGTGGTCGGGTTGCTGTTCGTGTTCCGCAAGCCGGCGTTGCGCGCGGCCGAGGCCTGAGTAAAGAAATGCTGGGAGCGGGGCAAGCCCGCTCCCACATCACGACCGTGCAGGGCGCAGCACCAGCCAGAGCGCCGCGGCGATCAGCAGGCCGCCGTACAGGTGCGCCATCGACAGCGGCTCATCCAGCAGCCACGCCCCCCACAGTACGCCGAACACCGGGATCAGGAAGGTCACGGTGCTGGCCTTGACCGGCCCGATTTCGTTCAGCAGGCGGAAGTACAAGATGTAGGCGAACGCCGTGCACAGTAGCCCCAGGCCCAAGAGCGACAGCCATACCTGCCAGCCGCCCCAGCTGGCAGGCGGCTGGGTCAGCGCGCTCCAGGCGAACAGCGGGCTCAGCAGCAGGGTGGCGCCGAGCATGCTGCCCAGGGCAGACAGACGGCTGTCCAGCGTTCCCACCCAGCGCCGCGCGAGGAAACCCGCGAAACCGTAGCAGGTGGTCGCCGCCAGGCACGCCAGGGCGCCTTGCACCAGGGCCATGTCCAGCGCCACCGGGCCGGCGCCGCTGAGGATGCCTACGCCGAACAGGCCGAGGAAGATCCCGCAGAGCTTGGGCAGGGTCATCGCCTCGCGGAAGAACAAGGTACCGATCAGCACGCCCATCAGCGGCGTGGTGGCGTTGAAGATCGCCGAGTAGCCCGCCGGCAGCACCTGCGCCGCCACGGAATAGAACGTGGCCGGAATGCCGGAGTTGATCATGCCCAGCACCAGGCAGGCACCCAGCTTGCCCTCGAAATTCCAGCGCACCCGGGCGGCGGCGAGGATGGCGATCAGCCCCAGGCAGGCGATCGACACGCGGAAAAAGGCGGTCGGCACGGTGCCGAGCTCGGGAGCGATGATGCGCATGAACAGGAAGCTGGCACCCCAGACGGCGGCAAGGGTCAACAGACGGGCAAGGGCGATGGGGCTCACGGGTGGTCTCCGGCGGTGGGGCAGGGGCGCGAGTGTACGTCAGTGGGCAAGCGGGATTCTTGTGCTTTCTTGCTGTGTAAGCCGTATCGCGGGGCAAGCCCGCTCCCACGTGTGGAACACTGGCGGCGTGGGAGCGGGCTTGCCCCGCGATAAGGTCCACACTGCCTGCGAGCCGCTTACGGACGACTAAGCTATCTAACTCAACTTGCCATGAGATCCCGCGCATGACCCAACCCTGGCCCGCCGCCGACATCGCCCGGATGATCCTCGATGGCTTCGACGACTACCGCGAGCATTTTCGCCGCATCACCCTCGGTGCCCGCGAGCGTTTCGAGCAGGCGCGCTGGCAGGACATCCAGCGTGCCGCGGCGGCGCGGATCAACCTCTATGAAGAGAAGGTCGCCGAGGTCAACGGCTGGCTGCGCCAAGGCTTCGAGACCTCCCAACTGCTGGACGTCGAGCAGTGGCCATTGGTGAAGAACGCCTACATCCGCCTGATCGACCCGCGGCTGGACGATGAGCTGTCCGAGACCTGGTACAACTCGCTGTTCTGCAGCCTGTTCAGCCATGACCAGATCAGCGACGGCTGCATGTTCATCCACACCACTCGCCCGTCCATGCGCGGCCACGAGCGCGCGGCGCAGACCCGCACCTATGCGCTGGACGGTGGACTGAAGGGGCTGTTGCGGGCAATCTTCGCCGATTACCGCTTCAACGTGCCCTACGGGGACCTGGAGGGCGACCTGTCGCGGTTGCAGGACCAGCTGCGTGAATGCCTGCCCGACTGGGTGTGCAAGGACCCGGCGCTGGCAGTGGAGCTGTTCACCCCGGTGCTCTACCGCAACAAGGGCGCCTACCTGGTCGGGCGCCTGTACACCCCCGACGAGCAGTGGCCGCTGGTGATCCCGCTGCTGCACCGCGAAGGCCATGGCATCGAGGCCGATACGCTGATCACCGATGAGGCGGAGGTGTCGATCATCTTCTCCTTCACCCGTTCGTACTTCATGGTCGATGTGCCGGTGCCGGCGGAGTTCGTCAACTTCCTCAAGCGCATCCTGCCGGGCAAGCACATCGCCGAGCTGTACACCTCGATCGGCTTCTACAAACACGGCAAGTCGGAGTTCTACCGCGCACTGATCAACCACCTGGCCAACAGCGACGACCGCTTCATCATGGCGCCGGGGGTGCGCGGGATGGTGATGAGCGTGTTCACCCTGCCGGGCTTCAACACGGTGTTCAAGATCATCAAGGATCGTTTCTCGCCGTCCAAGACTGTTGATCGCGCCACGGTGATTGAGAAATATCGCCTGGTGAAGAGCGTGGATCGCGTCGGACGCATGGCCGACACCCAGGAGTTCGCCGATTTTCGCTTCCCCCGCGCCAAGTTCGACCCCGACTGCCTTGCCGAGCTGCTGGAAGTGGCGCCCTCCACCGTGGCGCTGGATGGGGACACGGTACTCATTCGTCACTGCTGGACCGAGCGACGCATGACCCCGCTCAATCTCTACCTTGAACAGGCCAGCGAAGCCCAGGTGCTGGAAGCGCTGGAGGACTACGGGCTGGCGATCAAGCAGCTGGCGGCGGCCAACATCTTCCCCGGTGACATGCTGCTGAAGAACTTCGGCGTTACTCGCCATGGCCGGGTGGTGTTCTACGATTACGACGAGATCAGCTACCTCACCGAGGTCAACTTCCGCCATATCCCGCCGCCGCGCTACCCCGAGGACGAGATGTCGGGCGAACCGTGGTACTCGATCGGGCCGCACGACGTGTTCCCCGAGGAGTTTCCGCCGTTCCTGTTCGCCGATATCGGCCAGCGCCGCTTGTTCAGCCGACTGCATGGCGAGTTGTATGACGCCGATTACTGGAAAGGGCTGCAGGAGGCGATCCGCGCCGGGAAGGTGATCGATGTTTTTCCGTATCGGCGCAAGGGGCGCTGAATGGCGCCCAAACATGTAACCCTGTAGGAGCGGCCTTGTGCCGCGAAAGGGCCGCAACGCGGCCCCGGCATTTTCGCTGCGAAGCTGAAATCCTGGGGCTGCTTTGCAGCCCTTTCGCGGCACAAGGCCGCTCCTACATGGGGGGTATGGCTTGAGCAGCCCAGCTAACTTCAACCTCTCAGGCACTTGAGCTCACTGAAATCCGCCCGCACCTTGCCCAGGCGCTGCTGCAGGAACTGCTTCTGCGCAAGGCTGCTTTGCTTCATCAAGTCGACCAGCAGGCTGCGCGCCTGCTGTTCACTGTTCTCATAGGCCTGGCGGTACTCCGCCGTCCACAAACTTTCCTTGCGCTGCAGCAGTTGCGCCAGGCGCGGTTCGAAGCCGGGCGTGGCGCGCTGGTCCATTGCCAGCACCAGCTGCTGCTGCCAGTGCGCGCGATTGGCGATCGACTGGCGGTTCTGGTCGCCCAGGGCATGGGACCAGCTCATCACCCGCAAGCGTTGCTGGGCGCTGAGTTCACCCAGCCAGGGTTCCAGGCGCTTCTGCATGCGTGCGGCGCGTTGTTCGATCTGTTTGGGCAGCGGGGTTTCGTCGTAGGTTTTGCGGCGCTTGTCGATGTCGGCGCGAAACGCCTGGCGCATCTCGGCGACCTGGGTGTCGCTCATCCCGCGCAGCAGTTCGGTGGCCGAGGGGGTGATCGCCGTGGCCACCCGGCCGATGGCCTGGCGGGCTTCGAGGGTGCGTTGCTCCAGGGCCTGGTCGGTGACTGCGTCTTCGGCCACCATCAGCCGCACCCGGTCGAGCCAGTCGAGGTAGCCGGGCAGCTGCGTCTTGCAGTGCCAGGCCAGTTGTTCTCTGAGCCGTTCGTCGAGCAGCTGTTTCTGCTCGCGGTTCATGTCCAGGTAGTCGTCCAGCGACCAGGGCACCAGGCGGTCAAGGTTGCGGTAGGCCAGGTCGATGCGGCTGCAGGCCACAAGGGCCAGGGCGAAGCCGATGACGAGCAGCAGGGTTTGGGGCAGGCGTCGGGGCATGAGCGAATCCTTGCACAGGCTGGCCAGGCGGTGGACGCAAGGTGGGCCCGAGGGTTCCGGCGCATGCGCGCTCGGGCGGACGGGCGGGTCAAGTGTTAGAATAGCCGCCTTGTCTTGAGGATCTTCGGAAATGGCTCTGCTTGGGCGTTACAACAGTTTGCAAATCGTGAAACACGTGGAATTCGGCCTGTACCTGGACGGCGGTGCCGACGGCGAGATCCTCCTGCCACGGCGCTACTTCCCCAAGGATGCCGAACTCGAGCTGGACGACTGGCTCAACGTGTTCATCTACCTCGACAGCGAGGACCAGCTGATCGCCACCACCGAGAAGCCGAAGATGCAGGTGGGCGAGTTCGCCAGCCTCAAGGTCAAGGACATCAACGGCGCGGGCATCTTCCTCGACTGGGGCCTGTCCAAGGACCTGCTGATGCCCTACTCGGAAGAGTCCCGGCCACTGAAGATCGGTGACTACTGCGTGGTCCACGCCTACCTGGACAAACGCACCCGGCGCATCACCGCCACCGCCAAGCTGGACCGTTACCTGGACCGCACCCCGGTGGACTACCAGGTCGGCCAGCCGGTCGAGCTGCTGGTGGCCGGCGAGACGCCGATGGGCTTCAAGGCAATCATCAACAACCGCCACTGGGGCCTGATCCACAAGAACGAAGTGTTCAAGTTCCTGCGTTCGGGCATGCACGAGAAGGGCTTCATCAAGGAAGTGCGCGCCGATGGCAAGATCGCCCTGAGCCTGCAGCCGGTGGGCCAGGCCCTGGCCGACGGCTTGTCCGAGCAGATCATGCAGCGCCTTGAAGCCAATGGCGGCGTGCTGGCGGTGTGCGACAAGAGCGATCCGGCGCTGATCAGCCAGATGTTCAATGTCAGCAAGGGCAACTTCAAGAAAGCTATCGGCGCACTGTTCAAGCAGGGCCGGATCGTCATCCATGACGATCGCATCGAGCGGGCCTGATCAGGCCTGCACGAAGGTGCTGAAGTCCAGCTGCTCGCCACCCGGGCGGCTGTCGCGCAGCAGCGAGTCGCGGTCGGCGCTCAGGGCCAGGCTGATGGTCGAGCGGCGTTTACCGGCGTTGCGCACTTCCATCTGCTCCTGGTGAGCGCGCAGGAAGTTGGTCGGTACCTTCAGGTGCTGCAGTTCATCGGTTTCCGGGGTGTGCAGCAGCAGGTTGACCCAGTCTGGCTGGCCTTTGCGCAGCAGCGCCACCGGCACCTCGAACCACCACAGGTTGCGCTTCTTGTCGAGGATGGCGAACAGGGTGTTGTCGCGGTTGAGCACCGGCCGGGTCAGTGCTTCGTTGCGCCGGGCGATGGCGGTGGGTTTGTCGAGTTTCATGCAGGTTCCTGCGGGTTGACGCTAGATTGGCCTGATATTGTGCGGGTGGGCTCATCGCGGGGCAAGTCGCATCGGCACGCCGCCGCTCCCACGGGGAAAACGCGAGGCCGTTGGGCTGGGACCAGGCAAACTAATTGAAACTCCTGCGAGCGGCCGTGGGTCGATCAGGTGTCGACACGATTTCCCGTGTCTTTCCGGCAAGGAGACATCCCATGAGCGGCACCAAGGATAAAGCGAAAGGCCTGGCCAACGAGGCCGTGGGCAACATCAAGCAGGGCGTCGGCAAGGTGACCGACAACGACAGGCTGCGCGCCGAGGGCAAGGCCCAGGAGTTGAAGGGCGAGGCGCAGCAGGCCGTGGGCAAGGTCAAGGATGCCGTGAAGAAACCTTGATCGCAGTGGCATAGTCGCGGGGCAGTGCGCTCTCACGCGGTGGGAGTGGGCTTGCCCCGCGATTGCATTGTGCGTTCGGCAACGCGCCAGCGAACAGCACGCTCGCCGCCTGGTCTATTAGACTGGTTGCATTGCCACCCCGATCAAGCGGCGAAAGGAGACGCTATGATTTTCCCCGACCTGCGCGGCCTGCCCCTGCACCGCGTGCTGGTGCGCACCGTCAAGGAGTTCCTCGACGACGAGATGTCCACCTATGCCTCCGCGCTGGCCTACCAGATGCTGTTCTCGCTGTTCCCGTTCCTGCTGTTCCTGATCGCCCTGATCGGTTTTTTGCACCTGCCCGACTTCTTCTCCTGGCTGCGCCTGCAGTCCGAGCTGGTGCTGCCGCCCCAGGCCCTGGAGCAGGTCAACCCGGTGATCGACCAGTTGCAGCAGTCCAAGGGCGGATTGCTGTCGGTGGGTATCGTGATCGCCCTGTGGACCGCCTCGGCGGGCGTGCGCCTGATGATGAGCGCGATGAATGCCGCCTACGACGTACCCGAAGGGCGGCCGGTATGGAAGCGCATCCCGCTGTCGATCATCTATACCGTCGGCGTCGCCGGCATGCTCCTGGCGGCCGCCGCGCTGATGGTGCTGGGGCCGCAGGTCATGGGCTGGATCGCCTCCCAGGTGGGGCTGGAGGAGGCGGTGGTCATCGTCTGGACCATCCTGCGCTGGCCGGCGATCATCATCCTGATGATGGTGGCGGTGGCGCTGATCTACTACGTGATGCCCGATGTGAAGCAGAAATTCCGCTTCATCACCCCAGGCTCGGTGCTGGCGGTAGTGGTGTGGATCGTCGCGTCGCTGGGCTTTGCCTACTACGTGAAGACCTTTGCCGACTACAACGCCATGTATGGCAGTATCGGGGCGATCATCGTGCTGTTGCTGTACTTCTACATCTCTGCCGCGGTGCTGCTGCTGGGGGCCGAGATGAACGCGGTGATCGAGCATATGTCCGCCGAGGGCAAGAACCCCGGCGAGAAGGAGTTCGCCCAGGATAATCCACAACAGACCGTCACCGTGCTCGGCCATGAGCACCCGGTGACACCCGAACCCCAGACCCGCGAGCCGAATACCTGATGATCCGCGACATTCTCAAGATGGGCGATGAACGCCTGCTGCGCATCGCCCCGCCGGTGCCGGAGCACATGCTCGGCAGCCCTGAGCTCAAGCAACTGATCGACGACATGTTCGAGACCATGGCCCATGTCGGTGGCGTCGGCCTGGCCGCGCCGCAGATCGGCATCGACCTGCAACTGGTGATCTTCGGCTTCGAGCGCAGCGAGCGCTACCCGGACGCCGAGCCGGTGCCGCGGACCATCCTGCTCAACCCGGTGATCACGCCGCTGGCCACGGAAGTCGAGGACGGCTGGGAAGGCTGCCTGTCGGTGCCGGGCCTGCGCGGCGTGGTGCCGCGCTACAAGCACATCAGCTATTCGGGCATCGACCCCCAGGGCAACCCGATCAACCGCTTTGCCGATGGCTTTCATGCGCGGGTGGTGCAGCATGAGTGCGATCACCTGATCGGCCGGTTGTACCCCTCACGCATCCAGGACTTCAGCAAGTTCGGCTACACCGACGTGCTGTTCCCCGGGCTCGATGTGGCCGACGACTGATCCCGCACCAGCGCCACCAAGGGCTTGCTGCGCTGGTAACGGGCCAGGCGCGAGGCCAGGGCTTCGGGCAGTGTGGTGGCGGGCGTGAAGGCCAGGCGCTGGTAGAAGGGCGTCAGGTCCGGATGGCAGAACAGCCAGGTCGCGCAGGTGCTGTCGGCCAGCGCGGCCTCTACCAGTTGCGAGGCGATCTGCCGGCCACGCCATTGCGGGGCGACGAACAGGCCGGTCAGCCAGTAGCCGCCCTCTACGGGTGTCAGGTTCATTCCGCCGACGATTCCACCGCTGCGCGCGACCCACTGCTCGCCATCACCGGCGGCGCGCATGCGCGAGCCGTGCTGGCGATAGAACTGCTCCAGCAGGCGGCGCTGGATAGGGGGCAGAAGGGTGCAGGTCAGGGGCGGCATGCGTGGCTCACGCTGTAGGGCTCATCGCGGGGCAAGCCCGCTCCCACAAGGTCGCATACAGCCTGTAGGAGCGGGCTTGTCCCGCGACAGGGCCCGTGCAGGAAAAATGACGGTTCTTTGTCGCAGATTGTTGCAAATCCGGCAAGGGTGAATAACCGACCCAGGGGTTCAACTATTCTGACTGCGGAGTAGACTTTCACTCATCCCCCCGGCAGTACGATAAAGCGGGATCGGTACTTCGTGTCATCTTCGCAGTCGATGACAACTTCTCCGCGCCATTGACGGCATCAGAAGTCACGCGATCAGCTTGATAGCCATCAAGGTCGTTATCCATGAAAGCCTTACTGATTCTTGCATTGGTCGGTATGTCCTCGCTCGCCTTCGCGGACCAGGTCAAGACCGCAGACACCCAACCCGTGGTCGAGCAGTACGACTATTCCACCAACCTCGACATCAAGCGCGTGATCAGCCTGTCGACGATCCCCAACGTCTGTGAAGTGGTGCCCGCCACCATGACCTACGAGGACCATCAGGGACAGGTGCACACCCTTCAGTACCGTGCCCTGGGTGAGGGTTGCCGGCTGAACTGAGCCGCGCACAATCCCTGTAGGAGCGGCACAAGGCCGCTCCTACAGGGGCAGGTGTAAATCCCGGACGAGCTCCAGCCCCTGCTTCAACTGCGCGCGGCTGTGCGCCGCCGACAGGCTGACCCGCACTGCCCGCACACGCTCCGTGCCCACCGCGAACACACTGGCCGGCACGATCTCCACTCCTTGCGCCCGACACCGGGCAACCAGCGTCTCGGCTTCTGCAGACGTGGTCAGCCAGGCATGGGGCGAAGGCACGCTGTCCACCTGCAGTGCATTACCCAGCAACGCCCGCGCCAGGCGCCAACGCTCGGCCAGTTCCTCCCGCTGCCAGGCCAGTCGCCGTGCGGCGGTCCCGTCCGAAATCCACTGGCAAGCGATGTGCAGGTTCAATGGCGACACCGACCAATGGGTGGCCTGGGCATAGGGGTCGATCTGCTCCAGCAACGCTGGCCGCGCCACGATCCAGCCCAGGCGCAGGCCGGCGGCCACGGTCTTGGACAAACTGCTGATCAGCACCCCGCGGCCTTCGAGCAAAGGGTACAGCGGCGGCCGGTCGGTCAAGGCGCCGTACACGTCATCCTCGATCACCAGCAAGTCGTGGCGCCTGGCGACTGCCGCCAGCGCCTGGCGCCGGGCCTCGCCCATGCAGGCCCCGGTCGGGTTGTGCAGGGTCGGGGTGGTCACCAGTACCCGCGCGCCACTGGCCCGCACGACGCGGTCCAGTTCGTCCGGGCGCAAACCCTGTTCATCCAGAGCCACCCCCTGCACCGGCAGGCGCAGCTGTCGACAGGCCGCCTTGATGCCCGGGGCGGTCAACGCTTCGACCATCACCGGCTCGCCTGCCTGGCACAGTGACTGCAGCACCAGGATCAAGGCCTGTTGGGCGCCACCGCAGAGCAGCACCTCCTCGGGTCTCAGGTCCAGGCCGCGATTGGCCAGCCAGCGGGCGCCCTGGATCCGCCCCAGTAGCAATTGCTCCGGCCCCAGGTAATGGTCGAGCAGGGTGGTTTCACCCTGTTCGAGCAGTCTGCGCAGGCTGTGTTCGAGGTCAAGATTGTGCGGATCGGCCACTGGCACGTTGGTCGACAGGTCGATCACCGGGTGCTGGCGGTCGGGCTGCTTGAGGCGGAATAGTGTCGCCTCCTTGCTGCTGGCCAGCACGTAGGTGCCGCGCCCCACTTCACCGGACACCAGGTGCCGCGCCGCAGCCTCGCGGTACGCCTGTTGCGTGGTGCTTGGGTTCAGGCCCAGCGTCCAGGCCAGGCGACGCTGGGGCGGCAGGCGTTCGCCGGCTTTCAGCTCGCCCTGTTCGATGGCGCCGGCAATGGCTTCGACCAGCGCCAGGTAGCGCGGCTGGTCGTTGTCTGGCAGGGAGGGAATCCACACGAAATTGCTACCCATGCAATATATGTTTGGACCCATACAATGACCGGCGCTTAGGATCGGATCAAGCCCTACCGATGAAGGAAGATCGCCATGTTCGACTTGCCCGCCCTGCGTGAAGCCGCCGACTTTGTTCACCAGCACGTTCCGCCGACCCCGCAGCATGCCTGGCCGCTGCTGGCCGAGCGGCTGGGTTGCCAGCTCTGGGTCAAGCATGAGAACCATGCCCCCACCGGTGCCTTCAAGGTGCGTGGTGGGCTGGTCTACGTGCGTTCCCTGCAGGCAGCTGGCGAAGTCCCCCGCGGGCTGGTCACCGCCACCCGCGGCAACCATGGCCAGAGCATGGCCCTGGCGGCGCGCCAGGCGGGCTTGCCGCTGGTGATCGTGGTGCCTGAAGGCAACTCGCGAGAGAAGAATGCCGCCATGCGCGCCCTGGGCGCGGAACTGGTGGAGCACGGCGTGGACTTCGACGTTGCCCGTGAAGAGGCGGCGCGCCTGGCCGAGGAACGCGGCTACCAGATGGTCCCATCGTTCCACCCAGAGCTGGTGCGCGGTGTGGCCACCTACGCCTTGGAGCTGTTCGAGGCGGTGGCCGAGCTGGATTGCGTGTATGTGCCGATCGGCATGGGCTCGGGCATCTGCGGGCTGATCCAGGCGCGCAATCTGCTGGGGCTGTCCACCGAGATCGTCGGCGTGGTATCCGCTGCGGCAGACGCTCATGCCCAGAGCTTCGAGCAGGGTCGCATCATCACCACCGCCAGCGCCAACACCTTCGCCGACGGCATGGCCTGTCGCGTGCCGCACCCCGATGCCTTCGCCCTGGTGCGCGAGCATGCCGCACGCATCGTGCGGGTGAGCGACGACGAGATCGGCGAGGCCATGCGGCTCTACCACGAGACCACCCACAACACCGCCGAAGGTGCCGGTGCCGCTGCCCTGGCCGCATTGATGCAGGAACGTGGGCGTCAGGCCGGCAAGCGTGTGGCGGTGGTGCTCAGTGGCGCCAATGTGGATCGTGGGCGTTATGCGCAGGTGTTGGCGGGGTGATGAAAAATTCTGAATGAATGTCGAGGCAGAAGAGCTTCCCCGGTCTTGGTAGCATTTTTGTCTACCTGCGAGGCATTTCTGGGGATCGACGATGAATCACATTCACTACAGGGGCTACGAGGCCAGTGTCGAATACGATGCGCATGACCAGATCTTCGTCGGACGTGTACTTGGCATGATCGGTATCATCAGTTTTCACGCCAGCACTCTGCATGGGTTGCACGAAGCGTTTCAACAAGCCGTGGAAGACTATGTTTCCGACTGCACAGGCCAGTCGGAATCTGTCTGAGCGAGTGAACTTTCTTTCTGTACGGCAAGCGCACCCTCGGGTTCAATGTGCACCCCTGATTACGTCCAGAGTGCGCCATGCCTTTCTCCAACGGTTTTCTCCTCAGCCTTTCCCTGTGCCTGGACATCGGCATGGCCAATATCGCCATGATCACCCTGGCCATGCAGCGCGGCTTTCTCCAAGGGTTCTGGCTGGGACTGGGTACCTGCGTCGGCGACCTGGTCTATGCAATTGCTGCTCTGGCCGGGATGACCGTGCTGTTGCAGTTCGAAAGCGTGCGCTGGGCCCTGTGGCTGGGCGGTTCGGCACTGCTGGTGTGGTTTGCCGTGAAGATGCTGCTGGCGGCCTGGCGCGGCGGGCACCTGGAGTCGCGGGGCGAAGTGGTGGTGGAGTCTGGCTGGCGCGAGTTCCTGCGCGGGATCTTCCTGGCCATGTCCTCGCCCAGCGCGATCCTCTGGTTCGCGGCGGTGGGTGGGGTGCTGATCTCCAGGTCTGGTGGCGGCAGCCTGCTCGACGCGGGTCTGTTCCTCGGGGGCTTCTTCGCCGCCGGGTTGGTCTGGTGCGTGTCGCTCTGCGCCATCGCCAGCCATGGTGGGCGCTTGCTCGGTGATCGGCTGCTGACGTGGTCCTACCTGCTGTCGGCGGCCATTTTCTGTTATTTCGCGGTGTATGTGATTCTCTCCGGTTATCGTGAGTTCATCTTGTCTACACCCGTTTGAGTCATGGAGTTCCCAGAAGTGGCAATGATCCAACCCTGCACTGACCCGGGCAGCCCGGCCTGGCTGCACTTGCGCAGCGCCTTGTGGCCCGACAGTGCGGCGACTGACCACCTGGCGGAAATGGCCGATATCGCCGGCCGCCCCGCAACCTTCGTGGCCCTGCTGGCGTATGACGAGCAGGGCAGGGCGCAAGGGCTGGCCGAGGCGTCGGTGCGTCATGACTATGTCAATGGCAGCAATACTTCGCCGGTGGCGTACCTCGAAGGCGTCTTTGTTGAACAGGCCTCGCGCGGCCAGGGCGTCGCCCGCCAGCTGATCGCGGCTGTCGAACGGTGGGCCGATGGCAAAGGTTGCCGCGAACTGGCCTCGGACGCCGCGCTGGACAACCTTGGCAGCCAGCGCATGCACGCGGCCCTGGGCTTTGCCGAGACCGAGCGTGTCGTGTACTTCCTCAAGCCAGTCGCGCCCCTCGACTGAAAATTTCCGGGCAGTTGTCGATTTGCCGTTTTCCCGTTCGACCAGTGTTGAAAGCGTCACCACCAACCCTGATGAGTCTTCGGAGGAAACACCGATGAACACTGCAGCCGAGCATGAACTGAAGCAACTGATCGAACAGTGGATGCAAGCCGTGCGCGAGCGTGACGTCGACCGTATCGTCGCCCCCTACGCCGACGACATTGTCGCCTTCGACGCCATCCAGGCCCTGCAATTCAAGGGCAAGGCCGCCTACCGCGCCCACTGGGAAATGTGCATGGGCATGTGCACCGGGCCGATGGTGTTCGAATTGGCGCAGCTGACCGTGCACGCCGACGGCGACCTGGGCCTGGCCCACTGGCTCAACCGCTGTGGCCCGGGCGACGATGAGAGCCAGTGCGGCTTCATGCGCGCCACTGTCGGCTACCGGCGCAGCGGCGGCCAATGGCAGGTCATCCACGAACACTGGTCGGCACCGTTCGACATGGAAACGCAAAAAGCGCTGTTCGATCTCAAACCTTGAACGCCCTCGACCGCCTATCGCCACCTCGCCCCGGAGACGATCATGAAATACCTGTGCCTGGTCTATTGTGATGAAGCGCTGTTGCACAGCCTGCCCGACAGCCCCGAGGACGCCGAATGCATGGCCTACGCCGAGTCCATCCAGGGCTCCGGGCGGATGATCGCCGCCGAGGCGCTCAAGCCCGTGCAGACGGCCACCACGGTACGCGTGCGCGCCGGACACATGAGCCTGACCGACGGTCCGTTCGCCGAGACCAAGGAGCAGTTGGCCGGGTTCTACCTGGTCGATGCCCGCGACCTCAATGAAGCGTTGAACATCGCCAGGGGCATTCCGGCGGCGCGGGTCGGCAGCGTCGAGGTGCGTCCGGTGCGTGAGTTGCAACCCTGACCCAATAAGGAGAGCACGATGACCCAGGTATCGCCGGGCTGATGAATAGCGAAGGGCAAATCCGGGATGAAGTGGCGGCGGTCTACCGCCGCGACTCCCGGCGCATCCTGGCCACCCTGATCCGCCTGCTGGGAGACTTCGACCTGGCCGAGGAGGCCCTGCATGACGCCTTCTTCATTGCCGTCGAGCGCTGGCAGCGCGATGGCATCCCGGACAATCCGCGGGCCTGGCTGGTCTCCGCTGGCCGCTTCAAGGCCATCGACGCCTTGCGTCGGCGTGCCCGTTTCGACCGCTCCCAGGCGGACCTGATCATGCTGCTGGAGGGCGAGGCCCAGGACCCGGGCGAGCAGGAGCTGCTGGTCGACGATCGGCTGCGCCTGATCTTCACCTGCTGCCACCCAGCCCTGGCCTTCGATGCCCAGGTGCCGCTGACACTGCGCGAGGTCTGCGACCTGACCACCGAGCAGATCGCCCGCGCCTTCCTGCAGAGCCCGGCGACCATCGCCCAGCGCATCGTGCGCGCCAAGGCCAAGATTCGCGATGCGCAGATCCCCTACCAGGTGCCGGAGCTGGGCGAGTTGCCGGAGCGGCTGGAGAGTGTGCTGCGGGTGATCTACCTGGTGTTCAACGAGGGCTATTCGGCGTCTTCGGGCGAGGATGTCACCACACGCGCGCTGACCGACGAGGCCATCCGCCTGGGCCGGTTGCTCGCGCAGTTGCTGCCGGATGCCGAGGTGCTGGGGCTGTTGGCGCTGATGCTGTTGCAGGCCTCGCGGCAGAACGCGCGCAGCGATACCAACGGCGAGCTGGTGCTGCTCGACGAACAGGACCGGAGCCTGTGGGACCGGGCACAGATAGAGGAGGGCAGCCAGTTGGTGCGCCAGGCCCTGAGCGGCCGGGAGTTCGGCCCCTACAGCGTGCAGGCGGCGATTGCCGCGCTGCATGCTGAAGCACCCAGCGCCGAGGCCACCGATTGGGACGAGATCGTCGGTCTGTACGATGTGCTGCAGCGTCACTGGCCGTCACCGGTGGTGGAGCTGAACTGGGCGGCGGCACTGGCCCGGCGCGATGGCGCGCAGGTCGGGTTGCGGGCGGTCGAAGCAATTCTCGAGCGGGGCGAACTGGGCGAATACCACCTGGCCCATGCCGCGCGCGCCGAACTGCATCGGCAGCTGGGCAATACCGAACAGGCCCGCGAGGCCTGGCAGCAGGCATTGACGCTGACCCGGCAGGGGCCGGAACGCCGCCATATCGAGCGGCGCTTGCGCGAGCTGGGGTGAGGTCATACCTGTAGGAGCGGCCTCGTGCCGCGAAAGGGCTGCGTAGCAGCCCCGGCGATCTATGCATGGACGCTGAAATCCAGGGACTGCTGCGCAGCCCTTTCGCGGCACAAGGCCGCTCCTACAGTGACCGTGAGAGCCGCAGTGCTTTCAGCTGGCAACGAATTCCGGCGGGCTCACCAGCTCGACGGTCTGCTGTTTGCGCGGCGCGAGGATCTCGGCTTCGCCGGCGACCACCAGCTCGTCGTTCTGGTTGTACACGTTGGTGGCGATACGCACCTTGAACTTGGGCAGCTTCTCGAGGATTTCCAGGCGCACGGTCAGCTCGTCGCCGATCTTCACCGGCTTCTGGAAGCTCATCTGCTGGCCCAGGTAGATGGTGCCCGGGCCAGGCAGGGTGCAGGCCACTGCGGCGCTGATCAGCGCGCCGCTGAACATGCCGTGGGCGATGCGTTCCTTGAACATGCTCTTGGCGGCGAACTCGGCATCCAGGTGCACCGGGTTGTGGTCGCCGGACATGGCGGCGAACAGCTGGATGTCGCGTTCTGCCACGGACTTCTTGTATTCAGCTTTCTGGCCGACTTCGAGGGCTTCGTAAGGCGTGTTGGTGACCTGGGTCATCAGGGGCTTCCTTGTGGAACGGACGAGGCTGCCGATCATTCACTGCGGGCAGGGCGGCCAAGGGCCAGCGCCTGCTCCAGCCAGCCGATGATCTCGGCGGTGACCTCGTCGCGATGGGTTTCGTTGAGCACTTCGTGGCGTGCGCCGGGGTAGATGCGCAACTGTACATGACGGTTGCCGGTCGCGCGCAGGGCGTCGGCCAGGTGGGTGAGACGCTTGCCGGCACTCACCGGATCACATTCGCCGCCCAGCACGAAGATCGGCAGGTTCGGATCGATCTGCGCCAGGTTCTTCTTCTGACTGATCTGCGCCAACCCCTGCAGCAGGTCGAGCCACAGCTGGTTACTGCAGCGAAAGCCGCACAGCGGATCGGCGATGTACTTGTCCACCTCCGCGGCATCACGGCTGAGCCAGTCGAAAGCGGTGCGGTTGGGCTTGAACGCCTTGTTGAACGAGCCGAACGACAGCCAGTCGATCAGCGCGCTCTTGCCCAGCGGGCCCTGGCGCCAGGCCTCGAGACGGGCAATCAGGCGCGCCGCGCGGTACAGCGCCACCGGCTGGAAGTTCGAACCGCTGAGGATCGCGCCCTGCAGGCTGGCGCTGTGGTGCAGCAGGTAGGCCTGGCCGATGTAGCTGCCCATGCTGTGGCCGAACAGGAACAGCGGGGTTCCCGGAAACTGCTGGCCGATGTGCTGGGCCAGCAGGCCCAGGTCGTTGAGCACGGCATTCCAGCCATTTTGCCGGGCGAACAGGCCCAGGCTGCCCAGTTCAGCGGTGCGGCCGTGGCCGCGCAGGTCGGGGGCGAGCAGCCCGTAGCCGGCCGCGTTGAGCGCATGGCCCAGGCGCTGGTAGCGCCCGGCATGCTCGGCCATGCCATGGGCCAGCAGCACCACGGCCTTGACCGGTGTGGCCGGCAGCCATTGGTGGACATAAAGGCTGCAATGCTCGCTGGCGGGGAGCCAGAAGGCGTCGTGGGGCATGGCGGGTCCTTGCGCGCGGAGGTTGCCCAACAGTGTATGCGCAAAGCCATCGATTGCAGGAAGGGCGGAAAAGAGATTCACAATGTTAATGGCGGCACTTGGCGTATTTGCCACCTTCGACAGAGCTGCTAACGTCGGCTGAACACCTTTTTGCCAGCAGGCGAACAGGTCAGGAATGTCCCGGTAGAGGAACAACAATAAATGCAAGCCGATTTCTGGAACGACAAGCGCGCCGCGGGCGTACCTTCCACCATTGACATGAATGTCTACACGTCCGTCGTCGACGTCTTCGAGCGCTGCTGCAAACGCTTCGCCGACCGCCCGGCGTACAGCAACCTCGGGGTCACCCTTAGCTATGCCGACCTCGAGCGTCATTCGGCCGCCTTCGCCGCCTGGCTGCAACAGCACACCGAACTGGTGCCGGGCGACCGCATCGCGGTGCAGATGCCCAATGTCCTGCAATACCCCATTGCGGTGTTCGGCGCCATGCGCGCCGGCCTGATCGTGGTCAACACCAACCCGCTGTACACCGAGCGCGAGATGCGCCATCAGTTCAAGGACTCCGGCGCCCGAGCCCTGGTGTACCTGAACATGTTCGGCAAGCGCGTGCAGGAGGTGCTGCCCGATACCGGCATCGAGTACCTGATCGAGGCGAAGATGGGCGACCTGCTGCCGACGGCCAAGGGCTGGCTGGTCAACACCGTGGTCGACAAGCTGAAGAAGATGGTGCCGGCCTACCAGTTGCCCCAGGCCGTGTCGTTCAAGCAGGTGCTGCGCCAGGGGCGCGGGCTCACTCACAGGCCGGTGGCACAAACCCTGGAGAACATCGCGGTGCTGCAGTACACCGGCGGCACCACCGGGCTGGCCAAGGGCGCCATGCTCACCCACGGCAACCTGGTGGCCAACATGCTCCAGGTGCTAGCCTGCTTCGGTCAGCACGGCCCCGATGGCCAGCCGCTGATCAAGGAAGGGCAGGAGGTGATGATCGCGCCGCTGCCGCTGTACCACATCTATGCCTTCACCGCGAACTGCATGTGCATGATGGTGACCGGTAACCACAACGTACTGATCACCAACCCCCGGGATATTCCCGGTTTCATCAAGGAGCTGGGCAAGTGGCGGTTCTCGGCGCTGGTGGGCCTGAACACGCTGTTCGTCGCGCTGATGGACAACCCGGGCTTCAAGTCGCTGGATTTCTCCGCGCTGAAGATCACCAACTCCGGTGGCACCGCGCTGGTCAAGGCCACCGCCGAACGCTGGGAGGCCCTCACCGGTTGCCGCATTGTCGAAGGCTACGGCCTGACCGAAACCTCGCCGGCGGCCAGCACCAACCCCTATGGCCAGCTGGCGCGCCTGGGCACCGTGGGGCTGCCGGTGCCCGGCACGGCGTTCAAGGTGATCGACGATGAAGGCCACGAGCAGCCGCTGGGCGAGCGTGGCGAGTTGTGCATCAAGGGGCCGCAGGTGATGAAGGGTTACTGGCAGCAGGTTGAGGCCACCACCCAGGTCCTGGATGCCGAAGGCTGGCTGAAGACCGGCGATATCGCCGTCATCGATCCGGACGGTTTCACCCGCATCGTCGACCGCAAGAAGGACATGATCATCGTCTCGGGCTTCAACGTGTATCCCAACGAGATCGAGGATGTGGTGATGGGCCATCCGCAGGTGGCCAGCTGCGCGGTGATTGGCGTGCCGGACGAGCGCACCGGCGAGGCGGTGAAGCTGTTCGTGGTGCCGCGTGCGGGTGGGGTGAGCGTCGATGAGCTCAAGGCGTTCTGCAAGACCAACTTCACCGGCTACAAGGTGCCCAAGCACATCGTGTTGCGCGAATCGCTGCCGATGACTCCAGTGGGCAAGATCCTGCGCCGGGAGTTGCGCGACATCGCCTAACGGTGGCTAATCCAATCCTGTGGGATCAGCGCAACGCCGTTCCCGCAGGCCCTCTCTAGGGCAGGGCTTTCAGGCGGATTCGCGACATTTTGTATAATTACTCTAAAAATGACCTGTATTGTTCATTGAGTCATTTTTGTGACCTGTCGGCCCATTTCGACCTCTAGGCGACCCCTTGCAAAGCTGTTACTCTCGGCGCGCTTTCAGAGGATCCGGTTTGCAATGAGCCGGCCTCTCATATCAATAATAAGCGCATCGACGCGTACCGAATTCGCTGTTGCTGAAGGAGCGGGCTTCCATGATCGAACATTTTTGGAAGGATAAGTACCCAGCCGGGGTCACGGCGGACATCAATCCTGACGAATTCCCCAATATCCAGGCGGTACTCAAGCAATCCTGCCAACGCTTTGCCGACAAACCTGCCTTTAGCAACCTGGGCAAGACCATCACCTACGGCGAGCTATACACCCTGTCCGGCGCCTTCGCCGCCTGGCTGCAGCAGCACACCGACCTGAAGCCGGGTGATCGCATCGCGGTCCAGCTGCCCAACGTCTTGCAGTACCCCGTCGCCGTGTTCGGCGCCATGCGCGCCGGCCTGATCGTGGTCAACACCAACCCGCTGTACACCGCGCGGGAGTTGGAGCACCAGTTCAACGATTCCGGAGCCAAGGCCCTGGTGTGCCTGGCCAACATGGCGCACCTGGCGGAAAAGGTGGTGCCCAAGACCCAGGTCAAACACGTCATTGTCACCGAAGTGGCCGACCTGTTGCCACCTCTCAAGCGCCTGTTGATCAACAGCGTCATCAAGTACGTGAAGAAAATGGTGCCGGCCTACCACCTGCCGGGCGCCGTGCGCTTCAACGACGCGCTGGCGCTGGGCAAGGGCGGCGCGGTGACCGAGGCCAACCCGCAGTCCGGCGATGTCGCCGTGCTGCAGTACACCGGCGGTACCACCGGCGTGGCCAAGGGGGCGATGCTCACCCACCGCAACCTGGTCGCCAACATGCTGCAGTGCCGCGCGCTGATGGGCTCGAACCTGCACGAAGGCTGCGAGATCCTCATCACCCCGCTGCCGCTTTACCACATCTACGCCTTCACCTTCCATTGCATGGCCATGATGCTCATCGGCAACCACAACGTGCTGATCAGCAACCCGCGCGACCTGCCGGCCATGGTCAAGGAACTGGGCAAGTGGAAGTTCAGCGGCTTCGTCGGCCTCAACACGCTGTTCGTCGCCCTGTGCAACAACGAGACGTTCCGCAACCTCGACTTCTCGGCGCTGAAGATCACCCTGTCCGGCGGCATGGCCCTGCAACAGAGCGTGGCCGAGCGCTGGAAGACGGTGACCGGCTGCGCCATCTGCGAAGGCTACGGCATGACCGAGACCAGCCCGGTGGCGGCGGTCAACCCGACTTCGGCCAACCAGCTGGGGACCATCGGCATCCCGGTGCCGTCCACCCTGTGCAAGATCATCGACGACAACGGCCAGGAACTGCCCCTGGGCGAGGTGGGCGAGCTGTGCATCAAGGGGCCGCAGGTGATGAAGGGCTACTGGCAGCGTGAAGACGCCACCGCCGAAATCATCGACAGCAATGGCTGGCTGAAGACCGGCGACATCGCCCTGATCCAGCCGGACGGCTACATGCGCATCGTCGACCGCAAGAAGGACATGATCCTGGTGTCAGGCTTCAATGTGTACCCCAACGAGCTCGAAGATGTGCTCGCCGCGCTGCCGGGCGTGCTGCAGTGCGCGGCCATCGGCATCCCGGACGAGAAGTCCGGCGAGGTGATCAAGGTGTTCATCGTGGTCAAGCCGGGCATGACCCTGACCAAGGAGCAGGTGATGGAGCACATGCGCGCCAACGTCACCGGCTACAAGGTGCCCAAGGCCATCGAGTTCCGCGACGCGCTGCCGACCACCAACGTCGGCAAGATCCTGCGCCGCGAGCTGCGCGACGAAGAGCTGAAGAAGCAGGGTCTGAAGAAGATCGCCTGATCCGCAGCGTGCGCGATCGATGTAGGAGCGGCCTTGTGCCGCGAAAGGGGTGCGAAGCACCCCCATCGATTGATGCATTGTCGCTGAAATCCCGGGGCTGCTTTGCAGCCCTTTCGCGGCGCAAGGCCGCTCCTACAGAGAGGTTGCGGCTCAGCGCAGCTTTTCCAGCATCTGGTAGTACCACATCCCCGCCGCCAGCAGCGGATTGCCCAGCAGGTCGCCCATCGGCACCTTGATGTGCCTGCACCCGGCAAAGGTATCGAACTTCTCCAGCGTCCCGGTCAGCGCCTCGGCCATGATCTCCCCCATGATATGGCTGGTGGCGATGCCGTGCCCGGAATACCCCTGGCAGTACCAGACGTTGTCCGACAGCTTGCCCAGCTGCGGGATGCGGTTGACCACGATGCCCATGGCGCAGCTCCACTGGAACTCGATCGGCACGCCCTTGAGCGCCGGGAAGGTGCGCTCGATGCACGGGCGCAGCTCGCCTTCGATGTCCCGTGAATCACGCCCGGAGTAGTTGGCGCCGCCGCCGAACAGCAGGCGCTTGTCGGCGGTCAGGCGGTAGTAGTCGAGGACGAAACGGCAGTCGTACACCGCCAGGTCCTGCGGGTTGATCTGCTCGGCCAGCTCGCCCAGCGGCGCGGTGGCGACGATGCCGCCCATGGCCGGGAAGATCTTGCCCTTGAGCTGGCGCTTTTCCAGCTTGTGATAGACATCGCCGGCCAGCATCACCTGGCGTGCCTCGATCCGTCCCTGGGCGGTGACCACTGCCGGGCGCGGGCCGTGGACGATCTCCAGCACCTCGGAGTTTTCGAACACCAGCGCGCCCAGCCCGTGGGCGGCGCGAGCCTCGCCCAGGCACAGGTTGAGCGGGTGCAGGTGCAGGTTGCGGCGGTTCTTCAGCGCGCCAAGGTACAACGGGCTCTGCAGGTGGCGCTGCATGGCGCTGCGGTCGAGCAGTTGCACCTGGTCGCCCATGCCGCGGCGCTGGGCCTCGGCCTCGAAGGCGCGCAGCTCGTTCATGTGCGACGGTTTCATTGCCGCGTGCAGATGGCCGTGCTTGAGGTCGCACTGGATGCCGTAGCGCTCGACGCGCTGCTCGATGATCTGGTGGCCGCGCCAGCGCAGATGCCAGATGAAATCGTCCACCTCGGCGCCCAGCCGGTCGCGCATCTGCGTGCGCATGGCCTCGTCGCCCGACAGGCTGCCGGTGACCTGGCCGCCGTTGCGCCCGCTGGCGCCCCAGCCGATGCGGTTGGTCTCGACGATGGCCACTTTCAGGCCGCGCTCGGCCAGTTCCACGGCGGTGGCCACGCCGGTGAAGCCGCCGCCGATGATCGCCACGTCGACCTGCACCGTGCCCTTTAGCGTGGGGTATTCGGTGGTGTCGTTGAGGGTGGCGCTGTAATAGGACGGCGCGCGCTGGGCCGGGCCGTTGTTCACTGCTGCGTTCATGCTTGTTCCTTCTTGTAATCTCGTGGGCATCAGGCCTGGTGCAGGTACCAACGCCAGTCCTGCTCGCCGACCTCGGCCATGAACTGGCGGTACTCGGCGCGCTTGACCTTCAGGTAGACGCCGAGGAAGGTTTCGCCCAGCGTCTCCCGGGCCCAGGTCGAACGCTCCAGGGCCTCGAGGGCGGTCAGCCAGTCGGTGGGCAGGTGTTCGGTGGCCTGGGCGTAGCCGTTGCCTTCGACCGGGGCGCCGGGATCGAGTTGTTCACGGATGCCCTGGTGGGTGGCGGCGAGGATCGCGGCGGCGGCCAGGTAGGGGTTGGCGTCGGCGCCACAGATGCGGTGCTCGATATGCCGGCTGGCTGCCGGGCCGCCGGGCACGCGCAGGCTGACGGTGCGGTTGTCCACGCCCCAGGTCGGCGCCAGCGGTGCATAGCTGTTGGCCTGGAAGCGGCGGAACGAGTTGGCGTTGGGGCAGAACAGCAGCAGCGATTCGCGCAGGTGACGCAGCATGCCGGCCACCGCCTTGCGCAGCAGCGGGGTGCCCGCCTTGTCCTCGCTGGCGAACAGGTTGTTGCCGGCGGCGTCCGCCAGGCTCAGGTGCATGTGCATGCCGGTGCCGGCCAGCTGGGCGAACGGCTTGGCCATGAAGCAGGCCTGCATGCCATGGGCGTTGGCGATGCCCTTGACCAGGCGCTTGTAGCGCACGGCCTGGTCCATGGCCTGGAGCGCGTCGCCGTGCTCCAGGGTGATCTCCACCTGGCCGGGCGCGTACTCGGAGATCGCCGTGCGGGCCGGAATGCCCTGGGCCTTGCAGGCGGCATAGAGGTCTGCGAGGAAGGGTTCGATCTGCTCCAGCTCGCGCAAGCCGTAGACCTGGGTACCGCGTGGGCGGCCGCCGTCGCTGTCCAACGCCGGCTGCGGCCGGCCATGGGCATCACGCTGCTGGTCGAGCAGGTAGAACTCCAGTTCGCAGGCCATCACCGGGTGGAAGCCATCGGCCTTGAGTGCGTCGATCACCCGCAGCAGCACATGGCGCGGATCGGCCACGCTGGCCGGCAGGCCTTCGCTGGGGTGCATGCTGACCTGCACGGCGGCGGTCGGCACCCGGCGCCAGGGTAGGCGCACCAAGCTGCCGTCCAGCGGGTAGGCGCGGCAGTCGATGTCGCCGACGTCCCAGACCAGGCCCGAGTTTTCCACGTCGTCGCCATTGAGGGTCAGGCCGAGGATGGTGCTGGGCAGCGGGCGGCCGCTTTCGAACACCGCCAGCAGCTCCTCGCGGTGCAGCAGCTTGCCGCGGGGGACGCCGTTGGCGTCGAGGATGAACAGCTCGATCAGGTCTATATCGGGGTTGTCGGCCAGGAAACGCCTGGCTTGCTCTGCGGGGGCAAAGTGCATGGTGGATTCGCTCTGGGGCACACGTGACCGCCGCGCAGGCGAGCGGTCAGGCTGAGTCAATCGGCCAGAGGATGGCCGGGTCGGGTCAGGAGTGCGTGAGCGACGTGTCCGGTGGGCGCGCGTGACGGCAATGCCACAGCGCCCAGAACGCCAGGATGATATGGACCAGCGGATTTTCACCGGCACGGGCCCGGGCCTTCGGCAGCGAAGGGTAGGGCAGCGGGCGGGCAATCATCGGGTCGAGAAGCATCCCTGGATACTCACATGGCCTGTAAGGTTGATTAAAGCAGTGAATGGCGACGTTCATTCCGGTGGCAGCTAAACATTGGCAAGGTCTGCCCGCCGCGTTGCAGCAGCTTAGGAAGCTTCCCACAGTTTTATCGGACCTAGGCTAGTTGGCAGGTGGCGCGCCAGCGGTGAAAGTCCCTTTCTTTGTAAGAATGGTCAGGGATCGCCATGCAAGCGCAAAGGACTTATCAGGTAATCGCCCATCACGCGATCGTCTTCGATGTCAGCGAGTTCATCATCCAGCCAGGAGAATGTTGCCAAATCCGGCAAACGGGCCTGCCATGGGTGCATGCCGGGCACTATCGGGTCGTTGAAAAAATGGCGGAGCTTTACGACCGGATGCTGGCAGGGCAGCGGCCTTGCCTGATGACGGTTGCGGTATCGCGGCCGTTAACTCGCCAGCAGGGGGACAGCCTCAATCAGCAGAGGTACAGGGTTTCGGGCATTTTCAGTACCGCAGCGGGTAAAGCGACGGCGGATGTCGCGCTAGCAATGGCAGGTGGGCCTGCGGCGGCGGTCGCAGGGATCGCCGCCACCGGAGCTGTGGCGTGGTTGATTCAGAATAAGATTCCTACTTTTCATGCTGGGGATGTACTGGCATCGCTGTCAGCAACCGTGAAAGGCGGTATTGGTCCCCAATCCAGCAGCCTGATGTTGATTATCTGAAGGGGAGCGGATATGTGGGTACTTTATGGTATTTGCTATGCCCTCGTGGTCGGCACGTTGGTCGACTGGGCATGCCGGTCAAGGTGCATCAGGTTTCTTCTCTATATCGTCTTCAACGTCACGGGGATTACCGCCTGTAATCAACTGGGTGAAGAGCAGTTCCTGCAACTTGATGGTATTGGCTGGTCAGCTTTTTTCGTGGCAATTGCTACCCCGTTGTTGTTCAAGCGCTCCCGCTATTTCGAGCGTGACCGCGACTGAACGGCGGGCACAGGCAGCATCGATTTCGCAAATCTGCGACAATCCCGCCTCTTACGCCTGCCGATCATGAAAAAGCAGCACTCGCCTGCATCATTAAAAAGCCCCATGACAGACCACGCCATCGACCAACTGCTGAAGAACCTCGACCACGCCATGATCGCCGACCGCCATCGGTTGCGCCGGCAATTGCACGAGCTGCGCAAGCGCCCCGACGAGGGCAAGCTCGCGCAGTGGGTGGAAAAGGTCCAGGCCTCCTGCGCCCAGGTCACCGCGCGCCAGCAGAGCGTGCCGAGCATTCGCTACGACGACAGCCTGCCGATCGCCGCCAAGCGCGACGAGATCAAGAAGGCCCTGGCCGAGCACCAGGTGCTGGTGATCGCCGGCGAGACAGGTTCCGGCAAGACCACCCAGCTGCCGAAGATCTGCCTGGAGCTGGGCCGCGGCAGCCATGGCCTGATCGCCCACACCCAGCCCCGGCGGATCGCCGCGCGCAGCGTGGCGGCGCGGGTCGCGGAGGAGCTGGGCACGCCGTTGGGGGCGCTGGTCGGCTACCAGGTGCGTTTCGAGGACCAGAGCGATTCGAACACCCTGGTCAAGCTGATGACCGACGGTATCCTGCTGGCCGAAACCCAGCACGACCGTTTCCTCGAGCGCTACGACACGATCATCGTCGACGAGGCTCATGAGCGCAGCCTGAACATCGACTTCCTGCTCGGCTACCTCAAGACCCTGCTGCACCGCCGCCCGGACCTGAAGTTGATCATCACCTCGGCGACCATCGACCTGGAGCGCTTCTCCAAGCACTTCGACGGCGCGCCGATCATCGAAGTGTCCGGGCGCACCTACCCGGTGGAAACCTGGTACCGGCCGCTGACCAGCGAGCACGACGAGGAGGGCAACCAGGTCGAGGAGGACCTGTCCGTCGACCAGGCGATCCTCGCCAGCCTCGACGAGATCGCCCAGCATGAGCGCAGCCAGGGCAAGGGTCCGGGCGATGTGCTGGTGTTCCTGCCCGGTGAGCGCGAGATCCGCGACGCCGCCGAGATCCTGCGCAAGGCGCAGCTGCGCCACACCGAGATCCTGCCGCTGTATGCGCGGCTGTCGCCGGCCGAGCAGCAGCGAATCTTCCAGTCCCACAGCGGCCGGCGCGTGGTGCTGGCGACCAACGTCGCCGAAACCTCGCTGACCGTGCCGGGCATCCGCTACGTGATCGACAGCGGCACCGCGCGCATCAGCCGCTACAGCTACCGCGCCAAGGTCCAGCGCCTGCCCATCGAGGCGGTGTCCCAGGCCAGCGCCAACCAGCGTAAAGGCCGCTGCGGGCGTGTCGAGCCGGGCATCTGCATCCGCCTGTACAGCGAGGACGACTTCAACGGCCGCCCGGCGTTCACCGATCCGGAGATCCTGCGCACCAACCTGGCCGCGGTGATCCTGCAGATGCTGCACCTGCGCCTGGGCGCGATCGACGCCTTCCCGTTCATCGAGCCGCCGGATGGCAAGGCCATCAGCGACGGCTTCAACCTGTTGCAGGAGCTGTCGGCGGTCAACCGCGAGAACCAGCTGACACCACTGGGCCGCCAGCTGGCGCGCCTGCCGATCGATCCACGGTTGGGTCGCATGCTGCTCGAAGGCGCCCGTCAGGGCAGCCTGCAGGAAGTGCTGATCGTCGCCAGCGCGCTGTCGGTGCAGGACCCGCGCGAGCGCCCGCCGGAGCGCCAGCAGGCTGCCGACCAGGCGCACGCGCAGTGGAAGGATGTCGATTCCGACTTCGCCGCGCTGGTCAACCTGTGGCGCGGTTTCGAGGAGCAGCGCCAGGCGCTGACCGCCAGCCCGCTGCGCAACTGGTGCCGCAAGAACTTCCTCAACTACCTGCGCCTGCGCGAGTGGCGCGACGCCCATCGCCAGCTGGCGCTGATCTGCCGTGATCTGCAATTGGCGGTCAACAAGGACGCCTGCGACTACCAGCCCCTGCACAAGGCGATTCTCAGCGGCCTGCTCAGCCAGATCGGCCAGAAGACCGAGGAGGGCGACTACCAGGGCGCGCGTCAGCGGCGTTTCTGGGTTCACCCCTCGTCGGGCATCGGCCGCAAGCGCCCGCAGTGGGTGATGGCCGCGGAACTGGTGGAGACCACCAAGCTGTACGCGCGCATGGTGGCCAAGATCGAGCCGGACTGGATCGAGCCGCTGGCCACCCACCTGATCAAGAAGAACCACTTCGAACCGCACTGGGAGAAGAAGCGCGGCCAGGTGGTGGCCTACGAGCAGATCACCCTCTACGGGCTGATCCTGGTCGGCCGTCGGCCGGTGCATTTCGGCCCGATCGACCCGGTCACTTCCCGCGAGCTGTTCATCCGCGACGGCCTGGTCGGTGGCGAGATCCAGTCCCGGGCCAAGTGCCTGGCGGCCAACAAGCGCCTGCTCGAGCAGCTCGACGAGCTGGAGGCCAAGGCCCGACGGCGCGATATTCTGGCCGACGAGGAGACGCTGTACGCCTTCTACGAGGCGCGCCTGCCCGAAGAGATTCACCAGACCGCGACCTTCGACAGCTGGTACCGGATGAACAGCCAGAAGGATCCGAACCTGCTGATCATGCGCGAAGGGGACGTGCTCGCCCGCGAGGCCAGCGAGGTCACCGCCGCGCAGTATCCGGACCACCTGCAGGTGGGCGATCTGCGCCTGTCGCTGAGCTATCACTTCGAACCGAACCACCCGCGTGACGGCGTGACCGTGCGGGTGCCGGCGCCGTTGTTGCCGAACCTGCCGGGCGAGCGCCTGGAATGGTTGGTGCCCGGCCTGCTGGAGGCCAAGTGCATCGCCCTGGTGCGCAACCTGCCCAAGGCCCTGCGCAAGAACTTCGTGCCGGTGCCCGACTTCGTCAAGGCGGCCCTGTCGCGCCTGGCGTTCGGCCAGGGGGCATTGCCGCAGGCCCTGGGCCAGGAGTTGCTGCGCATGACCGGGGCGCGGGTGTCGGACGAGGCCTGGGCGGAAGCGGCCGGGCTGGTCGAGGGCCATTTGCGCATGAACATCGAAGTGGTCGATGCCCAGGGCAAGTTCCTTGGCGAAGGCCGCGACCTCGCCGAGCTGACCGCCCGCTTCGCCGCCGCCAGCCAGGCGGCGCTGGCCCTGCCGCGCAGCGAGAAGGCCGAGCAGCCGGTACAGGCCAAGGCCTTCGCGCAGGTGGCGCAGACCGCCCAGCAGAAGATCGCCGGGCTGTCGATGACGGTCTACCCGGCGCTGGTCGAGGACAACGGCACGGTACGCGAAGGGCGTTTCTCGACCCAGGCCGAAGCCGAGTTCCAGCACCGTCGCGCCTTGCAGCGCCTGTTGCTGCAACAGCTGGCGGAACCGGCCAAGTTCCTGCGTGGCAAGCTGCCGGGGCTGACCGAGCTGGGGCTGCTGTACCGTGAACTGGGCCGGGGCGAGGCGCTGGTCGAGGATATCCTCCTGGCCAGCCTCGACAGCTGTGTGCTGGAAGGCGAAGACCCACTGCCGCGCGATGGCGCGGGCCTGGCCTCGCTGGCCGAACGCAAGCGCGGCAACTGGACCGAACACGCCGAACGCCTGGCCCGCCTGACCCTGGAGGTGCTGAAGCTGTGGCATGGCCTGCAGAAGCGCTTCAAGGGCAAGATCGACCTGAGCCAGGCGGTGGCGCTCAACGACATCAAGCAGCAGCTGGCCAACCTGGTGTACCCGGGCTTCGTGCGGGAGACGCCGGGTGCCTGGTTCAAGGAGTTGCCGCGTTATCTCAAGGCGGTGGAACTGCGTCTGGAGAAGCTGGGTTCGCAGGTGCAGAAGGACCGGGTGTGGAGCGCCGAGCTGGCCAATTGCTGGGCGCAGTACCAGGCCCGCGCCGACAAGCATGCCCAGGAAGGCAAGCGCGATGAGCAGTTGACCCTGTACCGCTGGCTGCTGGAGGAATACCGGGTGTCGTTGTTCGCCCAGCAACTGGGGACGAAGGTGGCGGTTTCCGACAAGCGACTGAGCAAACAGTGGAGTCAGGTGGAAGCCTAAGCTCCCCAAGTTGTGGCAAACTTGGTGGAATTTGCGGTCGCTGTGCGGCCGATCGCGGCACAAGGCCGCTCCTACAGGCGAACGCCGATTCTGTAGGAGCGGCCTTGCGCCGCGAACGAGGGCTCAGCCCTCGCCTCAAAATTGGTACCAAGGTGCCATTAAGTTGCCCTTATTCCGGCCAGCGCCTTGTGGCGATGGCCCCAGACCAGAGGAACGACCGTGCACAACGTCGTCATCAGCGGCACCGGCCTGTACACCCCGGCCCAAAGCATTTCCAACGAAGAACTGGTGGAATCCTTCAACGCCTGGGCACAGCGTTTCAACCGTGACAACGCCGCCGCCATCGAGCGTGGCGAGGTCGAGGCGGCGCCGCTGTCCGATGCCGCCTTCATCGAGAAGGCCTCGGGTATCAAGAGCCGCTTCGTCATGGACAAGGACGGCATTCTCGACCCGCAGCGCATGAAGCCGCGCTTGCCCGAGCGCGCCAACGACGAACAATCGATCCTCTGCGAAATGGGCGTGGCCGCCGCCCGCCAGGCCCTGGAGCGTGCCGGGCGCACCGCCGCCGATGTCGACGGGGTGATCGTCGCCTGTTCCAATCTGCAGCGCCCATACCCGGCCATCGCCATCGAAGTGCAGCAGGCACTGGGTATCCAGGGCTTCGCCTTCGACATGAACGTGGCCTGCTCGTCGGCCACCTTCGGTATCCAGACCGCCGCCAACAGCGTGCAGCTGGGCCAGTCGCGCGCCGTGCTGGTGGTCAACCCGGAAATCTGCACCGGCCACCTGAACTTCCGTGACCGCGACAGCCACTTCATCTTCGGCGATGCCGCCACCGCCGTGCTGGTCGAGCGTGCCGACCTGGCCACCTCCGAACACCAGTTCGACATCGTCAGCACCAAGCTGCTGACGGCGTTCTCCAACAACATCCGCAACAACTTCGGCTTCCTCAACCGCGCGGCGGAAGAGGGCATCGGTGCTCGCGACAAGCTGTTCGTGCAGGAAGGCCGCAAGGTGTTCAAGGAAGTCTGCCCGATGGTCGCCGAGCTGATCGGCAAGCACCTGGCCGAGAACGATCTGCAACCGTCGGACGTCAAGCGCTTCTGGCTGCACCAGGCCAACCTGAGCATGAACCACCTGATCGTCAAGAAACTGCTGGGGCGTGAAGTGGCCGAGGAAGATGCGCCGGTGATCCTGGATCGTTATGCCAATACCAGTTCGGCGGGGTCGGTGATTGCCTTCCACCTGTATCAGGATGACCTGGTCAAAGGATCGCTGGGCGTACTGAGTTCGTTTGGTGCGGGGTATTCGATCGGTAGCGTGGTTTTGCGTAAACGCTGATTCCTGTAGTACCTGCACTGGCTTCTTCGCGGGTAAACCCGCTCCCACAGGTACCGCGGTGCCTGTGGGAGCGGGTTTACCCGCGAAGAGGCCAGGTGGCATTTCCGGCAGGCAAAAAAAGCGGGAAATGCCGGATGGGGTCGGCATTTCCCGCTCAGGGTGGAGCAAGGGAGCGTAGCGCTTAGAACTTGGCTTCCAGGTCGACCTGCAGGGTGTCGACGTCAGCATTGTTGTTCGGCAGCTGCGACAGGTCGGTCTTGGCCATCAGGTAGGCCGCGCCCAGCGAGAAGTTCTTGTCGATCTCGTAGCCGACCTTGAACTTGTGGCCACGGGACCCGGTGAAGCCGGCACCGAAGTCGGAGTCGGTGAACAGGCTGACCACGGCGTTGCGCTGCACGTCGCGGTAGTTGTAGTCCAGGCTCCAGGCGCCCAGCTTGGTCTTCAGACCCGCCAGCCAGGCCTTGTCCTCGCCGTCGGTGCTGTCGGTGTTCTTGACGAACTGGCCATAGGCCGACAGCGGGATGGCGAAGCCGGTGAAGTCCACCTGGCCAAAGCCTTCAGCCAGGTTGAACTCGGTGGTGGTGTTGCCGAAGCTGCGCAGCACGGCCGACTTCTTGTCGTTGTCGAAGCCGTAGAGGCTGCCGCCGACGGTGACCTTGACTCTGTCAGCCAGGTTGAACTTGGTGCCCAACTGGCCGTGGTACAGCTGCGCGTCGTGCTTGAACTGCACGCCGTCGCCGTCGACGTTGTCCTTGAGGGTGTAGTGACCGGCGCTGCCGAACACTTCGGCGCCGCCCAGGTTGGTCTTGTAGGTGACGGCCACGCCTTCCGGGTTGATGTCGCTGTCCCAGATGATGTCGCCCATGCTCACCCACGGCTGCAGCATCTTGCCGCCGATCAGGTGCAGGTTCGGCACGGCGGTCGGGTGCCAGTCGAGGTAGGCAAGGTCCACCCACAGCGATTTCTTGTCGAAGTAGTTGTCCAGGCTCTGGTTGGTCGAGCGGGCGTCCGAGCTGCTGCCGGTGGCCACGCGAATGCCGGCGTCGACCTGCGGGTTGATCTCGCTGTAGAAACCGACGCGGGCACGCACACGCTCGCGGTCCTGGTTGCCGCTGCGGCTGTTGGGGTTGTCGACGTTGACGTCTTCGTAGCGCAGGCGCACGTCGCCCTTGATCTGGGTCTTGGCGGCCCATGCCACTTTTTGTTCGAAGGAGCTCAGGCGCTCGGACTGGGCTTTCTGGTCGGCCTTTTCCTTGGTTTCCTTTGCCAGGTCGCCCTGCAGTTCGGTGTACTGCGCCTGGTTGATCGAGCCGTTGGCGCGGAGTATTTCGAGCAGCTTGGCGTCGACAGCAGCACTGGCCGGAGTACTCAGAGCCAGCATCATGCCGGTGAGGCTCACTCCAGTAAGTGTAGAAACAAGACGCATAAGGTTCTCCCTGTTGGAAAAAGTGGGGAGGCTCAAGCGCCCGCCCCCGAGTTGGCATGTCTTCGGAAAGGGCCTGACTAGACAGGTTCTGGGGTTCCGGAAAACAGGCGCAAGTATTGCGGGGGGGAATGACAGAATAATGTCTGAATAGTGGCACTGTTGTTAAGTAAACAGGCCGTCATTTGTGTGTCACGGCGGCTTTGGCAATACTGGCGCCCTGTCCATAGCGAGTTGCAACCGTGATCAGCCTTCACAGCCTTGCCCACCTGCGCGACCTGCCGGCGACCACCTGGGACGCGCTGGTGCCCGACGGTCAGCCGTTCCTGCGCCACGCCTTTCTCAGTGCCATGGAAGACAGTGGCAGCGTGGTACCCGACACCGGCTGGGCCGCCGAACACCTGGTGCTGGAGCGCGATGGCGAGGTGCGGGCGCTGCTGCCGGCGTACCGCAAATGGCATTCGTTCGGCGAGTACGTGTTCGACCATGGCTGGGCCGATGCCTGCGAGCGCGCGGGCATCGCGTATTACCCCAAGCTGCTCGGCGCGGTGCCGTTCAGCCCGGTCGCCGGGCCGCGCCTGCTGGCGTCTGACCCTGCTGATGGCCTGCTGTTGTTGCAGGCGATTCCCGAGTACCTGGGCAAGGGTGGGCTGTCGGGGGCGCACATCAATTTTACCGACAGCGTGCTGGACGAAGCCATTGCCGGCCAGCCGGGCTGGCTGGAGCGCCTGGGCTGCCAGTTCCACTGGCGCAACCGGGGTTACCGGGACTTCCAGGATTTTCTCGACACCCTCAGCTCACGCAAGCGCAAGCAGATGCGCAAGGAGCGCGAGCAGGTGGCGGGGCAGGGGATCGACTTTGCCTGGTACCGCGGTGATGAACTGAGTGAGGCGCAGTGGGACTTCGTCTACCGCTGCTATGCCAACACCTATGCCGTGCGCCGCCGGGCGCCGTACCTGACTCGCGAGTTCTTCAGCCTGGTGGCCGAGCGCATGCCCGAGGCGATTCGCGTGGTCATTGCCCGGCAGCAAGGGCGCGAGGTGGCGATGGCCTTCAGCCTGGTGGGGGGCGATAGCCTGTATGGCCGCTACTGGGGTTGCCTGGACGAATTCGACCGCCTGCATTTCGAGACCTGTTTCTACCAAGGCATGGACTTCGCGATCGGCGAAGGCCTGCAGCGCTTCGATGCCGGTGCCCAGGGCGAGCACAAGCTGATTCGCGGGTTCGAGCCTGTGATCACGCGGTCGTGGCATTACCTGCTGCACCCGGGGTTGCACCGGGCGGTCGCTGACTTTTTGCGTCAGGAGCGCGAAGGAGTACTGGCCTATGTCGAGGAGGCACGGGGATTATTGCCGTATCGCCAGGTTTGATGGCGTCGTTCCGCCTGTAACGGCCTCTTCGCGGGTAAACCCGCTCCCACAGGAGAACCACTGTTTCTGATGGCAGTGATCCCCCTGTGGGAGCGGGTTTACCCGCGAAGAGGCCGGCGAAGGTGTTACAGGTCAATCGACGCCGACGAACCCCCCGGTCTGGTGATGCCACAACCGCGCATACAACCCACGCTGGGCCAGCAGCTCGGCATGGCTGCCGCTTTCGACGATATGCCCCTTGTCCAGCACGATCAGCCGGTCCATGCGGGCGATGGTCGACAGGCGGTGGGCGATGGCGATTACCGTCTTGCCCTGCATCAGCGTCTCCAGGCTTTCCTGGATTGCCGCCTCGACCTCCGAATCCAGTGCCGAGGTCGCCTCGTCCATGATCAGGATCGGCGCGTTCTTCAGCAGCACCCGGGCAATGGCGATGCGCTGGCGCTGGCCGCCGGAGAGCTTGACGCCACGCTCGCCGACATGGGCGTCGAAGCCGGTGCGGCCCTGGGCATCGGACAGCTGCGGGATGAACTCGTCGGCCCGGGCCCGGCGCACCGCCTCCCAGACCTCCTCGTCGCTGGCCTGCGGCCGGCCGTACAGCAGGTTGTCGCGGATCGAGCGGTGCAGCAGCGAGGTGTCCTGGGTGATCATGCCGATCTGCGCACGCAGGCTGGCCTGGTTGACCTCGGCGATGTCCTGGCCGTCGATGAGGATGCGCCCGCTGTCGATGTCGTACAGGCGCAGCAGCAGGTTGACCAGGGTCGACTTGCCGGCGCCGGACGGGCCGATCAGGCCGATCTTCTCGCCAGGGCGGATGTCCAGGTTCAGGGCATCGATCACCTTGCCGCCTTTGCCGTAGTGGAACTCGACATGGTCGAAGCGCACCGCGCCGCGGCTGACCTTGAGCGCCGGGGCATTGGGCCTGTCGCTGACGGTGACCGGCTGGGCGATGGTCTGCAGGCCGTCCTGGACCATGCCGATGTTCTCGAAGATGCCGTTGACCACCCACATGATCCAGCCGGACATGTTGACGATGCGGATCACCAGGCCCGTGGCCAAGGCGATGGCGCCGACGCTGATCAGCGACTGGCTCCACAGCCACAGGGCAAGGCCAGTGGTGCTGACCACCAGCAAGCCATTCAGCGAGGTGATGACCACGTCCATGCTGGTGATCACCCGTGAGGCCAGCTGGGTCTTCTCGGTCTGCTCGCTGATCGCCTCGCGGGCGTACTGCTGCTCGTAGTCGGTGTGGGCAAACAGCTTGAGCGTGGCGATGTTGGTGTAGCCGTCGACGATGCGCCCCATCAGCTTGGAACGGGCGTCGGAAGAAATCACCGAACGCTCCTTCACCCTGGGCACGAAGTAGTACAGCGCACCGATATAGCAGGCGATCCACACCAGCAGCGGCAGCATCAGCCGCCAGTCGGCCTCGGCGAACAGCACCAGCGCACTGATGGCGTAGATCAGCACGTGCCACAGTGCGTCCACCGCCTGCACCGCCGAATCGCGCAGGGAGTTGCCGGTCTGCATGATGCGCTGGGCGATGCGCCCGGCGAAGTCGCTCTGGAAGAAATTCAGGCTCTGCTTGAGCACGTAGGTGTGGTTCTGCCAGCGGATCAGGCTGGTCATGCCCGGGCTGATGGTCTGGTGCACCAGCAGGTCATGCAGGCCGAAGAACACCGGCCGCAGCACCAGCACCACCACCAGCATCCAGATCAGCTCGCCACTGTGCTCGCTGAAGAAATTGGCGTTGGGCGTGCCCTGGGCCAGGTCGATGATCCGGCTCAGGTAGCTGAACAGCGCCACTTCGATCAGCGAGGCGATCAGGCCGACGATCAGCAGGGCGAGGAAGCTCGGCCACACCTGGCGCAGGTAGTAGAGGTAGAAGGGCCAGACCTTGCCGGGAGGCGCCTCGCTGGGCGCCTCGCGGAAAATGTCGATCAACTGCTCGAAACGACGGTACAGCATGGGTGACGACACTCCTGTTCGACCCGACTCACGTCCCTGTGCGGCGCGGGATCAGTCGATGCGTTTGGCCGACTTGATGTAGACCGGATCCACCGGGACATCGCTCATGCCTTTCTTGACGGCTCTCGGCGAGTTGACGATCTGGTCGACCACCTCCATGCCCTTGGTGACCTTGCCGAACACCGCGTAGCCACGGTCGCGGCCCGGGTTGAGGAAATCATTGTCGGCGACGTTGATGAAGAACTGGCTGGTGGCCGAGTTCGGGTCGGAGGTGCGGGCCATGGACAGGGTGCCACGGGTGTTCTGCAGGCCGTTGCTAGCCTCGTTGCGGATTGGATCCTTCGTCTGCTTCTGCTCCATCTGGGCGGTGAAGCCACCGCCCTGGACCATGAAGCCCGGGATCACGCGGTGGAAGATGGTGTTGTTGTAGAAGCCGCTGTCCACGTACTGGAGGAAGTTCTTGGTACTGATCGGTGCTTTTTCTGCGTTCAGCTCGATCTCGATCTTGCCGAAACTGGTGACCAGCTCAACGTGCGGGGTCTTGTCGGAGGCCATGACGCTGGTGGCGAAGGCGACCGAGCAGGCGGTGAGCAGAAGTTTTTTCAGCATGGGCTCAAAGATCCTTGAGAGGTGGAAGCGGCTGCGAGGAACTGCAGCACGGTACGGTTGAAGACTTCAGGTTGATCCAGGGGCGTAGCGTGCCGCGAATCGTCGATGACCGCCAGTCTGGCATTGGGCATCAGGGCGACGTAACGCTCCTTCAGTTGTATCGGTGTGTAATCGTGGTCGGCGGCGATCACCAGGGTGGGACAGCGGATCTGGCCGATGCGTTCCTGCACGCCCCAGTCGACGATGGCGTCGAAGCTTTTCAAATAGGCACGTTTGTCGTTGCGCGCCCAGCGCTCGGCCATCTTGCGCCGCAATTCGGCCTGCTCCGGCTTGGGGAACAGCCGTGCGGCCAGGCCCTTGCCGACGGTCTCGACGCTGAGCAGGCGCGCCAGGCTCCAGCGCTTGAGCCACCAGATCCAGTCGCTACGGGTGCGGCGCTTGACCTCGGGGGCGCTGTTGACGATGCACAGGCTGCGCAGCCAGTCGGGGTGGTCGACGGCGAACTGGAAGCCGAGCATGCCGCCCATGGACAGGCCGACGAAGTGCACCGGGCCGGTGTCCAGATGGCGCAGCAAGGCCAATAGATCCTCGCTGAAGGTCTTTATCTGGTAGCCCTTGCGTGGCTTGGACGATTGCCCGTGGCCGCGGATGTCCATGAGGATCACCCGGTACTGGCGGCTGAGCTCGGGTACCTGCAGTTCCCAGTCCTGGCTGCTCGAGCCCAGCCCGTGCAGCAGCACCAGGGGCTCGCCCTGGCCGTGTTCCTGGTAATGCAGCAGGCATCCGTCATGTTCGAAACAGGCCATGGGCGCGGTCCTCTCAGGCTTGCGGGGGGGCTGCGAAGGGCACGTCCAGCGGCGCGGTGTCGAAGTTGCGCAGCAGTTCGATGAGGATCTGCGTGGCCGGGCCCAGGGTCTTTTCCTTGCTCGAGTAAAGGTAGAACAGTGGATGGCGGCTGCCACCCTGATCCAGCGGCAGGGGCTTGAGCACGCCTTCGCGCAGCTCGCGCTCGATCATGTGCCGGGGCAGCCAGGCAAAGCCCAGGCCGCTGCCGACGAAGGTCGCCGCAGTGCCCAGGCTGCCGACCGTCCAGCGCTGCTCGGCGCCGAGCCAGCCGACATCGCGCGGCTGGGCCCGGCCCGAGTCGCGGATCACCACCTGCAGCTGGCTTTCCAGGTCCTGGAAGGTGATCTCGCGGCCCATGCGGTGCAGGGCGTGCTCGGGGTGGGCGACGGCGATGAACTCCACCGGGCTCAGCTCGGTGCCCAGGTAGCCGCCGATGTTGAAGCTGCTGATGGCAAGGTCGGCGATGCCTTCGTGCAGCACTTCCTCGACCCCGGACAGCACCTCTTCGCGCAGGCGTACCCGGCAGCCGCGGCTCTGCGGCATGAAGGCGGCCAGGGCGCGCACCAGGCGGGCGCTGGGGTAGGCGGCGTCGACCACCAGGCGCACTTCGGCCTCCCAGCCCTGTTCCATGTGGTGGGCCAGGTCTTCCAGCTGGCTGGCCTGCTTGACCAGTTGCCGCGAACGGCGCAGCAGCACGCTGCCGGCCTCGGTCAGCACCGCCTTGCGTCCATCGATGCGCAGCAATGGCACGCCCAGTTGCTCCTGCATCCGCGCCACGGTGTAGCTCACCGACGACTGCGAACGGTGCAGGGCCTCGGCGGCCTGGGCGAACCCACCGTGGTCGACCACTGCCTGCAGGGTCCGCCACTGATCCAGGGTAACGCGCGGTGCTTTCATCCAGGGCTCCTGTTGTCCTAAGCTGCGCTCTTCCCAAGGAGAGCGCCCGTATGAAGAAATGTTGTGCGGCTTTGCTGTTGTGCCTGCCCCTCGGGGCCATGGCATACCCGATCGACGTGGAAAAGGACCTGACCGGGGTCAAGGTCGACTACACCGCCTACGACACGGCCTACGACATTGGCTCGATCAGCCTCAACAACTATGGGCAGGTACCGGCGGCGTGCAAGGTCACTTTCCGCAACGGCCCCGAGGCGCCACGGGTGCGCCGGGTCAATGTGCCTGCCGGCAGGAGCGTGGATGTCACCGCCAAGTTCAACCGGCAGATCATCAAGCTGCGCATCGTGCTCGACTGCAAAGCGCAATAAAACAGATTAATCGATAGGTTGATCCCATTTTTTACGCTTTTTTATCGATAGGTCAACCACTAATCTCACCTCCATCGAATCGCCACCCTTTACCGCCGATGGAGGCACCCCATGTCCCGCGTACTGATCATCGAAAGCAGCGCCCGCCAGCAGGATTCCGTTTCCCGTCAACTGACCCTGGACTTCATCCAGCAATGGCAAGCGGCGCATCCGGCTGACGAGATCAAGCTGCGCGACCTGGCCGTGAACCCCGTGCCGCACCTGGACGCCAACCTGCTCGGCGGCTGGATGAAGCCCGAGGAGCAGCGTAGCGCCGCCGAGCGTGACGCGCTGGAGCGTTCCAACGCGCTGACCGACGAACTGCTGGCTGCCGACGTGCTGGTGATGGCCGCGCCGATGTACAACTTCACCATCCCCAGTACCTTGAAAGCCTGGCTGGACCACGTGCTGCGCGCCGGCATCACCTTCAAGTACACCCCGACCGGGCCGCAGGGCCTGCTCAACGGCAAGCGCGCCATCGTCCTGACCGCCCGCGGCGGCATCCATGCCGGTGCCAGCAGTGACCACCAGGAACCCTACCTGCGCCAGGTGATGGCTTTCATCGGCATCCATGATGTGGACTTCATCCACGCCGAGGGCCTGAACATGAGCGGCGAGTTCCACGAGAAGGGCCTGAACCAGGCCAAGGCCAAGCTGGCCGCGGTGGCCTGAGCCGCGACGAATTCCCAACCCTGACACCTTGTTGCTCCTTTGGGTGTGCCTGCCCGGCCAAGTGATGGCCGGGCTTTTTTTATGCCTGTGAGGACGGCACGCCTCCTGTAGGAGCGGCCTTGTGCCGCGAAAGGGCCGCAAAGCGGCCCCGGCGATTTCTGCTCGATACTGAAATCCTGGGGCCGCTACGCAGCCCTTTCGCGGCACAAGGCCGCTCCTACACGGGGAAGCGCGCGAAGAGAAAGGGGAGACGTCCACGAGCACCCCCAAAATCCCATGGTTGAACTGCCCAGGCCCAACCCGCTAAGGTCCCCGCCTTGATCCACGAGGGCCAATCATGGGCTATCTGATAATCGTCGCGCTGATCCAGGCGTACTCCTTCAACCTGATCGGCGAATACCTGGCCGGCCACGTCGACAGCTACTTCGCCGTGCTGGCCCGCGTTGTCCTGGCCGGCCTGGTGTTCCTGCCGCTGACCCGCTGGCGCCAGGTCGAGCCGCGCTTCATGCGTTCGATGCTGCTGATCGGCGCGTTGCAGTACGGCATCACCTATGTCTGCCTGTACCTCAGCTTCCGCGTGCTGACGGTGCCGGAGGTGCTGCTGTTCACCATCCTCACCCCGCTGCATGTCACCTTGATCGAGGATGCCCTGAACCGGCGCTTCAACCCCTGGGCGCTGCTCGCCGCCCTGGTGGCGGTGGCCGGCGCGGCGGTGATCCGCTTCGACACGGTCACCGGCGAGTTCTTCATGGGCTTCCTGCTGCTGCAACTGGCCAACTTCACCTATGCCGCCGGCCAGGTGCTGTACCGCCACCTGGTGGCCCGTCACCCCAGCGACCTGCCGCACTACCGCCGCTTCGGCTATTTCTACCTGGGCGCGTTGTTGGTGGTGTTGCCGGCCTTCCTGCTGTTCGGCAATACCCAGCACCTGCCGAGCACCGACACCCAGTGGCTGGTGCTGCTGTTCCTTGGCCTGTGCCCGACGGCGCTGGGGCTGTACTGGTGGAACAAGGGCGCCTGCCTGGTCTCCGGCGGTACCCTGGCGGTGATGAACAACCTGCATGTGCCGGTGGGCTTGCTGCTCAACCTGCTGATCTGGAATCAGGACGAACCGCTCGGGCGCCTGGCCATTGGCGGTACGGTGATCCTGGCGTCGGTGTGGTTGAGCCGCTTGGGCGGTCCGCGTGCAGGGCTGCCGGGGACTGCCTCGTCGCGCTAGAGGTATCTGCGCAAGACGAAGGCGCCCGCATGGGCGCCTTCGTCATTCACGGGGGCAATACCAAGGCAGGCTTTGCCCGGCCGACGGTGGCAGGCAAGATGGACACAGGCGGCTCAAGATCGCCCGTTCCGACAATGGATTTGCCTGACACTACAAGGAAGAGACCGTGAACCTTGACCTGACCGACCTGAAACTGTTCATCAAGATTGCCGAGTCCCCTAGCCTGACCCAGGGCGCCAAGCGTGCATGCCTCTCGCCTGGAGCTGCCAGCATGCGCATCAAGTCGATGGAAGCCGAGCTTGGCGAGGGACTTTTTCATCGCCAGCACAAAGGGCTGGTGCTGACCCTGGCAGGTCAGCGGTTGTTGATCCATGCCCGCAAGATCCTGCGCCAGCTGGAAGTGCTCAAGGCCGAATTCGACCACCGCGAAGAGCCTGACGGGGCAAGCATGCGCATGTATGTCGCAGGCTTCAGCGCATTCGAGTCGACCCAGCGCCGGCTGGTGCGCTATCTCGCCGATCACGCCAATGTCGCCATCGACCTGCAGCAACGCACGACCGGGGATATCGTTCGCGGCATTCGCGAGGGCGCCGTTGACATGGGCGTGGTGCTCGGCAGCGACCCTGTGGAGGGTTGCGCCTCGATCGCCCTGCCGGTGCTCAACTATGTGGCGGTGCTGCCCAGGCATCACGCATTGGCCGCCAGCGCCTCATTGCGCCTGGGCGATGTGCTGCGCCACCCGCAGGTCGGGTTGGCGACCGACAGTGCACTGTGCCGTCTGATCGAGCAGCAGGCCGATATCGATGGTGTCGCGGCCCAGTTCAGGATCAAGGTGTCCGGCGCCGAGTCGCTATGCCGGATGATTGCCGAAGGCGTCGGTATCGGTATCGCATCGGATGCAGCGGTGCAGCCTTATCTCGATGGCTGTGGCCTGGTGGCCCGACGCCTCGATGAACCCTGGGCGCGCCAGCAGCACATGATGCTGGTCAGGCATTTCGAGCGCATGCCGCGGCATGTCACCGAACTGGTTTCCTACCTGAGCGCCGCCTGAGCAAACCCGGCAAAGGGGCCGCGTTGCGGCCCCGATGGGTCGGTCATCGTGTGCCGGGCACCAGGTTGAGGATTTCATCGATGGGCATGCAGGCCGGCTCGATCTCATAGGCCCGGTCGTGCTCGAGGATGCTGGTGGCGACCTGGCGCATGGCCGAGTAGGCGCCGCGCAGCATGTGGTTGGCGTAGATCACCGCATTGAAACCGGCATCGGCCAGGCACGAGAAGGTCAGTTGCGGGTAGCTGGTCGGCACGCAGACCAGGGGTGTGTGCGGGTGGGTCTGCTTGAAGCGGCGGGCGAATGCGAGGATCTCCTCGCCCGTGCTCTTGCGGCTGTGGATCATGATGCCGTCGGCGCCGGCCTCGGTGTAGGCGCGACAGCGTGCGAGGGCGTCATCCAGGCCTTTTTCCAGGATCAGGCTCTCGCAGCGGGCGAAGATCATCATCGAGCCCCCCAGGCGATGCTGGGTGCCGGCCCTGATCTTGTCGCAGAAGAGTTCGACGGTTTCCTGCTCCTGATGCACGCTCAGGCCCAACAGCGAGTTCTTCTTCAGCCCGCATTTGTCTTCGATGACGATCGCCGACACCCCGGCGCGGGCCAGCCACTGCACATGGATGGCGAAATGCTCGATCTTGCCGCCGGTGTCGGCGTCGTAGATCAGCGGCAGGTCGCAGACCGTGAGGATTTCGTTCAGCCGTTCCAGGCGGTCGCTGGGCGAGAGGATCTCGATATCCGGCAGGCAGCGCTGGGTCGAATCGGTCAGCGAGCTGGACCAGATGGCATCGTAGCCCAGGCTGGTGTCGCCGGCGCCGAGGCGCACGCTCTTGGCCAGCATGGCCGAGATCGGGCTGTGTGCCTCGAGTACCCGCAGGCAGGCTTTTTCACTGAACAACTGGCGCAGGTCGATGCGCGCGTCACGCTTGATCACGTTCATATGCCTCATCCCTGTTGTGAGGTATCGGTCAGGCAGCGAGCACCGACTCCATTTTGTCCAGGTGCTCGCAGGCTCTTTTCACGTATTCGCAGGACAGCGCCTCGATGCGCGTGTGGTCCAGTGCCTGGCGCGTGGCGCGGCAGTAGAGTTCGAGGGCGCTGGTGGCATGGAAGAAATGCTGCGCCTCGACCGCGCCGCAATGCACGCTGAGGAACGAGGCGATGCGATGCGCCTCGCCTGGAGTCTTGCCTTGCGCCTCCTTGAGCCAGTCCTTCCACAGGGGCGTCATCACGTTGTATTCCCCGGTATTGAACAGCTCGGTCATCGCCATCATCTCGATGGCCTCGACCAGTTGCGGGGCGAGCGGCCGCTTGCTGCCCACCCAGGTGGAGAATTCCTTGGTCACCGGGTTCAGGTAGCGGTCCTGCAGGCGCCAGTCCTCCGAGCCGCAGATGGCGGTGGCCATGCGCGCATACAGCTTGGAATGGTGCGGGTGGCCGTGCATCTCGCCCAGGCCGATGTCCTCGACGATGATCTCGCCGCAGTGACGGGCGGCGTCCTGCAACAGCAGCCGGGCCTGGGGATCGTCGATGGCCTCGGACTCCTGCAGCAAGCGCACGATGATGCTTGAAACCGCATGGGCGGCACCGTCCGGGCTGCGCCAGCCGCAGAAGAAGGTGCACAGGCTTTCCCGTGACCAGGGCCTGGCGGTGATGCGCTGGTAGGTGTCGAGGTAGTCCTCCAGCAGGTCGGCGTGCACCTCGAAGCCTTTTTTCAGGGCGCTGGCCAGCCGTTTGTCCTGCACATCGGTCAGGGCCTGGTCGACGAATGACAGCATGAAATCCGTTTTCTTCATGTCATGTTCTCGCGGGTTGTGGGAAGTCCGGGGTCAGGCAAGCATTGCAATGAAGTCGGTGAAGCGGCCCAGGCCCTCCTCGAGGTCCTGCGGGCTTACCGAGTAGGACAGCCGCACGGCGCTCGGGTCGCCATTGCTGCAGCCGGGCACCAGGGCGATGCGCGCCTCGGTCAGCAACAGCTCGCAGAGGTGGCTGGCGTCGCGGATCGCCTCGCCCTGGTAGCGTTTGCCGAGCAGGCGGGTGATATCCAGGTAGAGGTAGAACGCGCCCTGTGGTGGCGAAAAGCGGATCGCCTCGAGCTTGCCGAGCAGCGCCGTGGCGATGGCCAGCTGCCGATCGAGCTGGGCATTGACCTGGGCACCGAACCGCCGCGCGCCGTCGCCATCCAGTGCGTTGAGCGCCGCGTACTGGGCCAGGCTGCTGGGATTGGAGGTGGTGTGGGCCTGCAGGTTGTGCATGGCCGCGACCACCGCCTTCGGCGCACAGGCATAGCCCAGGCGCCAGCCGGTCACTGCCTGGCTCTTGGAGAACGAGTCGATGATGACGGTCGAGGCCTTGAGCTCGGGCAGCAGCGCGACCAGATTGTGGTGCTGCTGGCCAGTGCGCAGCAGGCTGCGGTAGCACTCGTCGAAGATCACCCAGAGCTTGTGCTCCAGGGCCAGCTCACCGATGGCGAGCAGTTCCCGTGGGTCATAGACCACCCCGGTGGGGTTGTTGGGGGTATTGATGATGATCGCCTTGCTGCGCGGCGACAGCGCGGCCTTGACCGCCGCGCCGCGCAGGCTGTGGTTGTCGCCCTTGGTGTCGACGAACACCGGACGTGCACCGGCCAGTTCGACCTGGGTGGGGAAGGTTTCCCAGTAGGGCCGCGGGATGATCACTTCATCACCCGGATCGAGCAGCACCATGGCGCTGTTGAACAGGGCTTGCTTGGCACCGCTGGACACCGCGATCTCGTCGGCGCCGTAGTCGACGCCCAGGCGCTGGCTGACGCTGCTGGCCAGGGCTTGGCGCAGCCGCGGATTGCCCAGGGGCGGGGTGTAGCGGTTCCACTGTTCGTGGACCGCCGCGATGGCGCCGTGGCGCATGTCCGGTGCGGCGTCGCTGGACAGCTCGCCGGCGGCGAAGTTGATGACCTTGATGCCGGCGTCACGCAGGGCGTTGGCCTTGCTGCGCATGCTCGAGGTGCCGGGCGCGCTGATACGCGCGGATCGTTGCGACAGTCCGTTGCTCATGGTTGACGTCCTTGTTGTTCTTGATCTGGACCGATGTTGCGGATCAGCGGCGCGGCAGACCTTTCATGCCGTTGTAGATCACCAGGCACAGCGGCAAGGTCAGCAGCAACACGCAGGCCAGCACTACCAGGCCTTCGACGACACCGGCCTGGTCGGATATCGCGCCGATCAGCACCGGGGCGAGGGCGCCGCCACCCACGGTGCCGGTGTAGAACCAGGCAAAGACCCGGTCGCGTCGGTCCCGTGGGGCGAAATCCGGAACCAGGCCGCCGAGCACCGACGAGGTGCCGTTGAGTGCCACGCCGATCAGCGGCATCACCAGCATCAGGGCGCCATAGGGCAGTACCAATGCCAGCAGGATCAGCAGCGCGGTCAGCACCTCCGTGCAGATCACCGTGCGCACCGGCCCCAGGCGTGCGCCGAGGTAGCCGCAGAACAGCTTGCCGAAGGCGCCGCCGATGAACAGCAGGGCCAGGGCCAGGCCGATGTGCTCGGTGTTGGCGCCCTTGCTCTGCAGCAGGAACGGCAGGAAGGTCAAAAAGCCCATGCGCACGCCGCTGTCGATGCTGCCGGTGGCGATCAGCGCCATCAGGCCGGCTGGCGTGCCGGTCGCGTCGGCGACCTTGGTCTTCTTGCTGGCGGTTTCGTGGGCCTGGTTCTTTGGCATCAGCCACCACAAGGCGAAGGCGGCGGCGATGCCGAGCACGCCAAGCAGGGTGGCGTTGGTCTGCCAGGAGATGTAGACCAGCACCAGCCCGGTCAGGCCGGGGATGACCGCCTTGCCGATATCCCCGGCGAAGTTGTACTGGGCCAGCGCCTGCTTGACCCGCCCGCTACCCTCGTAGGCGTCGGATACCAGCGCCGAAGCCAGCGGGTGCTGGGTGCTGGCGCCGAGGCCACCGATCATCAGCGCCAGCAGCAGCAGATTGATATCCGTGGCCTGGGCCGCCAGCAGGTAGGCGAAGCCGGCGAGGGCGGTGCCCCTGACAAGCAGGGTTTCGCGCCCCCATTTGCGCGCGCCGCGGCTGGCCAGCAACTGGAAGCCGGCCATCATCCCGGCGTAGGCGCCGCGCAGCAGGCCGACCTGGGCATAGCTCAGGCCGAAGGCGGCCTGCCAGATAGGCAGCAGCACATAGATAACGTCGGTCAGGCCATCGTGCACGCCATGGGCCAGGCTGCCGGCGGCCAGTGCCTTGCGGCGGTTGGCCGGATCGCTGCGGTCCGGTTCGTCGAGTGGTTTTTCCAGGGAGATGTCCTGACGCATCGCTTGCTCGCAGTCCTTTGGCCGATACCGTGCCGCCTGTCATTGGGGCGACCTGTTCGCTGCAGGTTAGGAGAAGCGGGGAGAGGCGGGTATTCGTATTTCTCGAAGGCTGGCGTTTAATAATTCTGAAATACTTGTAACTAATTGTTTCTTTGTGCTTTGTGAGAATACAAGGCCATTGTGCACAGCTGAAAAAACTTTCCGTTCGTCAGCGATCCGTGGGAGCGGGCTTGCCCCGCGATGGCAGTGCCAGCCTTTTCGCGGGGCAAGCCCGCTCCCACGCATCCCTAAATCAGGCTTCGTCGAATTCCCGCATCGAGGTCACCAAAGGTGGCCTGGCCGCCAGCCCCGCACGCATGTCGTTGCCACTCGGCTGCTGGTACAGGCTCAGCCCGAATTCCGGCAGCACCGCCAGCAGGTAGTCGAAGATATCGCCCTGGATGCGCTCGTACTCGGCCCACACCGTGGTGGTGGTGAAGCAGTAGATCTCCAGCGGCACGCCCTCGGCGGTGGTCTGCATCTGGCGGACCATGCAGGTCATGTTCGGGTGCACGTTGGGGTGGCTCTTCAGGTACGCCAGGGCGAAGGCGCGGAAGGTGCCGATGTTGGTCAGCTGGCGGCGGTTGGCCGACAGCTCCGCCACCGGGCCCAGGGCCTCGTTCCAGTGATGCAGTTCCTGGCGCTTCTGCGCCAGGTAGTCGCCCAGCAGGCGTACCTGGCCCAGGCGCTGTTCTTCGTCCGGGCTGAGGAAGCGCACGCCGGCGGCGTCGATGAACAGGCTGCGCTTGATCCGACGCCCGCCGGACTGCTGCATGCCGCGGTAGTTGCGGAACGACTCGCTCATCAGGCGCCAGGTGGGGATCGAGACGATGGTCTTGTCGAAGTTCTGTACCTTGACCGTGTGCAGGGTGATGTCCACCACATCGCCGTCGGCGCCGGCCTGGGGCATCTCGATCCAGTCGCCGACGTGCAGCATGTCGTTGCTGGTCAGCTGCACGCTGGCGACGAACGACAGCAGGGTGTCCTTGTACACCAACAGCAGCACCGCCGACATGGCGCCCAGACCCGACAGCAGCAACAGCGGCGAGCGGTCGATCAGGGTGGCGACGATGACGATGGCGGCGAAGATCCACAGCATCATCTTGGCCAGCTGCATGTAGCCCTTGATCGAGCGGGTGCGGGCGTGTTCGCTGCGGGCGTAGATGTCCAGCAGCGCGTCGAGCAGGCAGGACAGGGCGCGGGTCATGAACAGCAGGGTCACCGCCAGGGCGACGTTGCCGAGGAAGTGCTGGGTGGTGGCCGACAGCTCCGGCACCAGCTTCAGGCCGAACTGCACCACCAGCGACGGGGTGGTCTGCGCCAGGCGGTGGAACACCTTGTTGTGACGCAGGTCGTCCAGCCACCTGAGTGCCTGTTGGCGGCCGAGCAGGCGGGTGGAGTGCAGGATCAGGAAGCGTGCCAGGCGGCCGACCAGCAGCGAGACCAGCAGCAGCACGATCAGGCCGAGGGCTGCATGCAGCAGTGGGTGTTGATCGAGCGTGCCCCAGAGGTCGAGGGCGTCGCGCCAGAAGCGTTGGATGTCCATGGGCGTGGAAGCGGTCTGTGTTGCGGTATGAAGGGGTATTAGAGCGTGGATCGGCGCAAAGTTGCCAAAAGAAATTCGGTTCTGGCCACGGAAAACGTTACCCTATGCAACTGAATTTTTCGCACTTGCCCGAGGTTACCCCCGTGTTTTCCCAATTCGCCCTGCACGAACGCCTGCTCAAAGCCGTGGCCGAGCTGAAATTTGTCGAGCCGACGCCGGTGCAGGCAGCGGCCATTCCCCTGGCCCTGCAAGGGCGTGACCTGCGGGTGACGGCGCAGACCGGCAGCGGCAAGACTGCCGCCTTCGTGCTGCCGCTGCTCAACCGCCTGGTCGACCGCAAAGGTCCAAGCGTGGAGATCCGTGTGCTGATCCTGCTGCCGACCCGCGAGCTGGCCCAGCAGACCCTCAAGCAGGTGCAACTGTTCTCCCAGTTCACCTACATCAAGTCGGGCCTGGTCACCGGCGGTGAAGACTTCAAGGAGCAGGCCGCCATGCTGCGCAAGGTGCCGGACGTGCTGATCGGCACCCCCGGCCGCCTGCTCGAGCAGCTCAATGCCGGCAACCTGGACCTGTCGCACGTGGAAGTGCTGATCCTCGACGAAGCCGACCGCATGCTCGACATGGGCTTTGCCGAAGACATGGAGCGCCTGTGCAAGGAGTGCGAGAACCGCAAGCAGACCCTGCTGTTCTCGGCCACCACGGGCGGTGCGGCCCTGCGCGATATCATCGGTAAAGTGCTCAAGGACCCTGAGCACCTGATGCTCAACAGTGTCTCGCAACTGGCCGAGGGCACCCGTCAGCAGATCATCACCGCCGACCACGACCAGCACAAAGAGCAGATCGTGCAGTGGCTGCTGGCCAACGAGACCTACCAGAAGGCAATCATCTTCACCAACACCCGTGCCCTGGCCGACCGTATCTATGGTCACCTGGTGGCCAAGGAGGTCAAGGCTTTCGTCCTGCACGGCGAGAAGGACCAGAAGGATCGCAAGCTGGCCATCGACCGCTTCAAGGATGGCGGTTCCAAGGTCCTGGTGGCCACCGATGTCGCCGCCCGCGGCCTGGACATCGACGGCCTGGACCTGGTGATCAACTTCGACATGCCACGCAGCGGTGACGAATACGTGCACCGTATCGGTCGCACCGGCCGTGCCGGTGGCGAAGGCCTGGCGATCTCGCTGATCACCCACAACGACTGGAACCTGATGTCGAGCATCGAGCGCTACCTCAAGCAGCAGTTCGAGCGCCGCGTCATCAAGGAGGTCAAGGGCACCTACAGCGGGCCGAAGAAGGTCAAGGCCTCGGGCAAGGCTGCCGGCAGCAAGAAGAAAAAGGGTGAGAAGAAGGCCGGTGCCGACAAGAAGGGCGCGGCCAAGAAAAAGCCTACCGCCAAGCCGAAGGCCAATGCGCCTCTGGCCAGCTCCGACGGCCTGGCACCGCTGAAAAAGCGCAAGCCGGCGGCTGAGTAAGCCCCTCCGGTCATGAGCCCGCCACTGCAACGGTGGCGGGTTGCTTCACCTCTTTCCCCAGGGCGCGTAGCCCGTTTCCCAAACCGTATTCCAGCCCGGGCATTTTGCCGCCCGACCGCCACACTCCTCTGGCATCTGCAGTCAAGGAGGAGTAGTGTATGTACAGCTGTAAATACGATTGTCCCGTGCGATTTGAATGGGACGAGGACAAGAACCTGCTCAACATCCGCAAGCACGGTATCGACTTCAATGACGTGCCCGAGATGTTCCGCCAGCCGATGCTGGCGTTGCGCGATGAGCGATTCGAGTACCCGGAGGCACGCTGGATAGGCATGGGCTGGATCAACGCCTGGGTCAGCGTGGTCGCCTACACCGAACGGCAGGGTGATGTGATCCGCATCATTTCCGCCAGAAGAGCCACACGACGTGAGGTAACGCGCTATGTCGAAACCGTCCAGAAGCTGTGAGCAAGACCAAGCCCCGGTCGATACCTCGGACATCCCCGAACTCGACGATGACTTTTTCCGCCGCGCCGAGCTGCGAGTTCCGGCCAAGCAAACGGTGACCATCCGCCTGGACGCCGACGTGCTGGCCTGGTTCAAGGAACAGGGGGCCGGCTACCAGACCCGCATCAACCAGTTGCTTCGCCAGTACATGCAAGCCCAGCAGCGGCGCTGACACTGGCGCGGTCAGGTTTTCCTTTCCGCTTCTTTAAGCTCCTGGATGCGCTTGTCGATCAACTGGCATTTGTCCGGCAAGTCCTTGCTGGCCGTTCCGAGCTGCATGTGCTGGAGCTCGTCGTTTATCTCCTTGGCCTTGCGCGGGTTCTGTTCGGTCAACTGGCTGACCAGCCCTGCCAGTTCTTCTCTTTTCTGCGTGGCCTCTTCCGGTGTGCAGGCCCAGATGGGCTGTGCACAGAGCAGGGTGGCCGCGCAGATAAGGCATGGCAACGGTTTCATCCCTCGACTCCTTGTTACCAGTGGATTCAGTCCGGTGGAGGCGTCTGGCTGCCTGGAAGTTCAGTCCAGGTGATTGCTGGAGGGGTCCTTTGACGATTTCACGGTTTTTTGACGATATTAATTTGACGCCATGATGATGGCCAAATAATATCCCGCGCTCTTTTCCGTGGTCCAGGGACTGGATGATGTCTATGCGTTTTAACCGGGGGCGAGCTTGCATACTTGCCGCCTTGCTGGCCTGCACGACCATGGGTACGGCCCGTGCTGCCTCACCCGGCGACCAGGACCTGATCCGCGACCGCCAGGACCGTCTGCTCGAAGAGCAGCAGCGCCGCCTCGAAGAGCTGCGCAACCTGCCCGGCAAGGCCGCTGAACCCGGTGAGTCGCAACCGGCGACCGACAGCCGCTGCTTCACCATCCACACCATCGAACTCAAGGGCGCCGACAGCCTGTCCGCCGCCGACCGCGACCGCCTGCTCAAGCCCTTCATCGACCAGTGCCTGGGCGTCACCCAGCTCAACGCCCTGCTCAAGGCCATCACCGACCATTACCTGGGCCGCGGCCTGGTCACCAGCCGCGCCTACCTGCCGCAGCAGGACCTGTCCTCGGGCCACCTGCAGGTATTGGTGGTGGAAGGGCGCCTGGAAGGGCTGCGCCCGGACCCGGCCAGCGGCCTGAGCGACCGCGAACTGGCCATGGCCTTCCCCGGCGATATCGACCAGCGCCTGAACCTGCGCGAGATCGAGCAGATGGTCGACCAGCTCAACCGCCTGCCGTCGAACAAGGCGCAGATGGAGCTGACCCCGGGCAAGGCCGTCGGCGGCAGCGAAGTGCTGGTGCGCAACACCCAGCAGAAACCCTGGCGCGCCTCGCTGTCGCGCAACAACGAAGGCCAGCGCAGCACCGGCGAGCAGATGCTCAACCTTGGCCTGGAATGGGACAGCCCGCTGGGCCTGGCCGACCAGCTGATGCTGCGCGGCGGCCACGACGTGGTCAGCGATCACACCCAGGGCTCGAAGAACGGCGTGCTGTTCTACAACCTGCCGTGGGGCTGGTGGAACTTCACCTACAGCTACAGCGAGAGCGAATACCGCTCCCTGGCCCAGGCCAACGGCTTTACCTTCAAGCAGACCGGCGACAGCCAGAACCACCAGCTGCGCGCCGAGCGCGTGGTGCACCGCGACGCCACCAGCAAGACCTCGCTCAATGCCGGCATGGCCCACCTGCGCACCAACAACTACATCGAGGACAGCCGCCTGGCCGGCAGCAGCAACCGCCTGAGCGAGGCGCAGTTCGGCATCAACCATGGCCGGCGCCTGGGCAATGCCTTCGTCAACCTCGACCTGGGCACCCAGGAGGGCATCGGCGCCTTCGACGCCCAGGACAATGGCCATCCACGCCCGGGCCAGCCGGTGGCGCGCTACCGCAAGTACAGCGCCACGCTCAGCTACGTGCAGGGTTTCCAGCTCTTCGGCGAGCGCCTGAGCTTCAGCAGCCTGGCCACCGGCCAGCGCAGCGAGGACGTGCTGTTCAGCCCGCAGCGCATCAGCCTGGGCGGGTTGTCGTCGGTGCGCGGCCTCAAGGACCAGTCACTGTCCGGCGACAGCGGCGGCTACTGGCGCAACGACCTGCGCTGGACCCGCCCGGTGAACTGGCCGCTGCTGCAGCCGCTGGTGGCCGAGTACGGCCTGGGCCTGGGCTACGACCTCGGGGTGATCCGCAACGATCGCTACAACGGCGAGTACCACGGCCGTGCCAGCAGCCATTCGCTGGAGCTGTTCGCCCGCGGCCAGCACATGGCCGCCAGCGTGACCTTCGCCCACAGCCTGGAACGCCCCGACGTGCTGACCGAGAAGGAACGCCCGGTGTATTTCCGCCTGGATTTCTTCCTCTGATCCACCTGATCCCCTGACTTACGAGACCTGACATGGACGTCCGCCTGTTCGCCTTCCTGGCCCGCCAACGCTCGGCCGCCATTCAGCCTCGTGAGCGTTTCTGCGGGTTGCCCAAGCGGGGCCTGGCGTTCCTGCTGGCCAACGCCATGTTCTGGCAGCCATTCTGGGCGCAGGCCGCCGAAGGCGTGGTGGTCAGCGGGCCGGGCACCCGGCTGGACCAGGCGGGCAATGGCGTGCCGATCGTCAACATCGCCGCGCCCAATGGCAGCGGGCTGTCGCACAACCAGTTCAGCGACTACAACGTCGGCCAGCAGGGGCTGATCCTCAACAACGCCACCGAGCGCACCCAGGCCACCCAGCTGGGCGGGATCATCCTTGGCAACCCGAACCTGCAGGGGGCGGCGGCCAATGTCATCCTCAACGAGGTCAACGGCGCCAACGCCAGCCAGCTGCGTGGCTACACCGAGGTCGCGGGGCATGCGGCGCATGTCATCGTCGCCAACCCCCACGGCATCACCTGCGATGGCTGCGGTTTCATCAATACGCCACAGGCCACGCTGAGCACCGGCAAGCCGGTGATCGAGAACGGCCAACTGACCCGTTACCAGGTCGACCAGGGCCACATCGCCATCGAAGGCGCGGGGATCAATGCCAGCAACATCGACAGCTTCGAGCTGATTGCCCGCAGCACCAAGATCAATGCCGAGATCCAGGCCCGCAACCTGGCCATCGTCGCCGGGCGCAACGATGTCGATGCCCGCACCCTGGCGGCCACTGCGCGTGCTGACGACGGCAGCGCCAAGCCGAGCCTGGCGATCGACTCCAGCGCACTGGGCGGCATGTATGCCGGCGCGGTCAGGCTGGTCGGCACCGAGGCCGGTGTCGGTGTGCGCCTCGACGGGCGGATGATCGCCAGCGGTGGCGATATCCAGCTCGATGCCAATGGCCAGCTGAGCATGGCCCAGGCCAGCGCCGGGGGCGATGTGCGCATCCGGGCGACCGGTATCGAAACCCAGGGGCCGGTGCATGCCGGCAAGCAACTGCAGGTGGAAAGCCGTGGTGACCTGGTCAACCGTCAGGGGCTGACCGCGGCAGGTTCGGTGCAACTGGACGCGTCAGGCCAACTGAGCAACCTTGGGGGCATCCAGGCCGGCATCCAGGCCGATGGCAGCCGCGCGGCCGACGCCGACCTGAAGATCAACGCCGGTGCCGTGGACAACCGCAACCAGCGCCTGATCGCCAGCGGTGACCTGACGCTGACCACGGGCGGTCGCCTGGATAACCAGGGCGGCAGCCTCAGCGCCGGGCGCCATGTCGACATCAACGCGGCAACGCTGGACAACCGCCAGCAGGGCAAGGTTGTCGCGGACGGGCGCATGACCCTGGCCGGTGGGCAACTGCTCAACAGCGACCGTGGCCAGATCACCAGCCAAGGGGCGCTGAACGCCACCTGGGCGCACCTCGACAACCAGGCCGGTGAGTTGTCCAGTTTCGATGCGCTGACCGTGCATCTCGACCAGGCGCTGCTCAATGTCGATGGCGTGGTTTCTGGTGCTGGCATGGAGATCCATGCCCTGACGCTGAACAACCTGCGTGGCGTGGTGTCCAGCAGTGCCGGCCTGGAGCTGGTCAGTGGCGAGGATATCGACAACCAGCACGGTGAGATCTCCAGCGCCGGTGCCAGCCAGCTGCGCGCCGCCAGCCTCGACAACCGTGGCGGCAGGCTCAGTGCCGATCAGGCGCTGACGCTGACCGTCGGCCAAGCTCTGGATAACCGCAAAGGCGTGTTGGCCTCGGGTACGGCACTGACGCTGAACGCCGCCAGCCTCGACAACCGCGAGCAGGGCAAGCTGCTCAGCGATGGCACGCTGACCGCCAAGGTCAGCGGCGTGCTCGACAACCAGGACAAAGGCTTACTCAGTGGTACTGGCGCGACGCACATCGAGGCCGGCCAGCTGGACAACCGCGGCGGGCGACTGGTTGGCAAGGACTTGCTGACCCTGCAAGGCCAGCGCTGGGACAACCGTGGCGGCAAGATCGAGGGCGATGGCGCGATGACGCTGACCCTCGACCAGCTCGACAACCGTGACCAGGGCCTGGTCAGTGGCCAGGCTGGGGTGCGCTTCAATGGCACCGAGCTGCTCAACCAAATTGGTATCTTCGGCGCTAAGGGCAACCTGGATCTGGTCGCTGCGCACCTGGACAACAGCGGCGGCAGCCTGACCAGCGGTGGTGATCTCGATGGGCAGGTCACGCGCCTGGAACAGCTCGGCGGCAAGCTGTCCGCCGACGGCAAGCTGACCCTCAAGGGCAATTCGCTGGTCAACCGCCAGGGCGCCGTGCTGGGCGCCGGGCAGGGCATGCGCCTGACCGTGGGCAACGTCGACAACCGTGGCGGCGAGCTGTCCGCGGCCAAGGCGCTCAGCCTGACCGGCCAGCACCTGGACAACACCGGTGGCCAGGTCCTGGCCGACACCGACCTGTCGCTGACGGTGGCCGAGGTCATCAACCAGGCCCAGGGCCTGCTGCGCGGCAAGGGCCAACTGACCCTCGACGGCCAGACCCTGGACAACCGCGACGGGCGTGTTTCCGCCGAGCAGGGCGCGCGCCTGCGCCTGGGCCAGGCGCTCGACAACGGCAAGGGGCTGCTGACCAGCGAGGGTGACCTCGATATCGGCGCCGCCAGCCTCGACAACAGCGACGCCGAGCTGAGCAGCGCCGGCAAGCTCATCCTGGCCACCACTGGCAAGGTAGACAACCAGCGCGGTTCGATCACCGCCGACGGCACCCTCGACCTGCGCAGCGCCAGCCTGGACAACCGTGCCGGCGAGATCGGCGCCCAGGGGGCCATGGATATCGCCACCGGCACGCTGGACAACCGCGACAGCGGGCACGTGGTCGGCAACGACCGCCTGACCATCAAGGCCGGCCAGGTCAACAATGCCGGCAGCGATAGCCGCATCGACAGCGATGGCGCCATGCAGCTGACCGCCACGGGCTTCGACCAGCAGGCCGGGCGTCTGCTGAGCAAGGCCTCGATCACCCTAGACCTGGGCCAGGGCGCGTTGGTCAACCATGGCCTGATCAAGGCTCCGCTACTGGTGCTGAATAACCTCGGCAGCGTCGACAACCAGAAGGGCGAGATTTCCAGCCCGCAAGGTTTCACCCTCGTCACCACGACGCTGGACAACCGCCAGGGCAAGCTGATCAGCGACCAGGCGTTGACGGTGCGTATCGCCCAGGCACTGGACAATACCAAGGGGCTGGTCTCGGCCAAGGGCCTGGACCTGCGTGCCGCCAGCCTGGACAACCGCGAAGGTGAAGTCAGCAGCCGCTCCAGCCTGGTCGTGGCTATTGATGATCGCCTGGACAATCGCCAGGGCACATTGGTAGGCGACACCTCGCTGAAGCTCGACGCCAAGACCCTGGACAACAGCAAGGGCAAGATCTCCGGCAAGGGCCGCGGCGAGATCGAGGCCGCCACACTGCTCAACACTGCGGGTTCGCTGGTCAGCCTGGAGCAGTTGCGGATCAAGGGTGGCGAGCTGGACAACCGTGAGTCAGGGCTGCTCGGCAGCAACGGCGCCCTGACCCTGGACGTCGATCGGATCGACAACCGTGGCGGCGAGATCACCGGCAAGGCCGCTGTCGCGGTCACCGGCACCTCGCTGGACAACAGCGACGGCGGCCTGCTGGTGGCCGGCACGGGCATGACCCTCGCACTGCAGGCACTGCTCAATCGCAACAAGGCACGTATCGAGGCCCAGACCGGCCTGACCCTGACCGGTCTGACCCTGGACAACGACGGTGGCCGCCTGACCAGCCAGCGGGACATGACCCTGACCTTGACCGGCGCGGCGCTCAACCGCCTCGGCCTGATCAGCGCCGAGGGCCAGCTGGTGATGGCTGCGCAAAGCTTGGACAACAGCACTGGCAAACTGGATAGCGCCGGCAGCTTGAAGCTGACCACGGCAGGCGCGCTGCTCAACAAGGGTGGCGAGTTGCTGAGCGACGGTGACATCACCCTGGCCAGCGCCAGCCTGGAAAACACCGACAAGGGCGTTATTGCCAGCAAGGGCGCGCTGGCCATTACCACCGGCCACCTGGACAACAGCCGCCAGGGCAGTGTCAGCAGCAACCGCACCCTCGACCTGCACGCCGGCCAGCTGGACAACCGCGACGGCGGCCGCGTGGGCAGCCGCGAAGCACTCAGCGCGACGGTTACTGGCCTCGACCAGCAGGGCGGCAAGCTGTTCAGCGACACTTCGGTGAACCTCGACCTGGGCCATGGCCACCTGGACAACCGTGGCGGCCTGATCAACGCCCCGTCGCTGCTGCTGAACAACCTCAAGACCGTGGCCAACCAGGGTGGCGAGATTTCCAGCGCGCAAGCGTTCACCGTCGCCGCCGAGCAACTGGACAACGGCAATGGCCGTTTGCTCAGTGACCAGCGCCTGCTGCTGCAGATCAGCCAGCGCCTGGACAACCTCAAGGGCCTGATCGGTGGCCAGTCGCTGGAGGTTCATGCCGGCGTGCTGAGCAACCGCGACGGTGGCCGCATCGAAGCCAAGGACGCACTCACACTCACCAGCAAAGGCGTGGACAACCACGGCGGCAAACTGCTCGGCAGCAGCCTTGCACTGGACCTGCTCGGCGCCGACCTGGACAACGGTGCCGGCCTGATCACCACCGCCGGCCCACTGACCCTCGCCAACCTGGCCAAGCTCACCAACCAGGGCGGCGAGATCTCCACCGCCCAGGCCCTGCGCCTGGACGTCAGCGAGCTGGACAACCGTGACGGCAAGCTGATCAGCGAACAGACCCTGGCCATCACCAGCGGCGCCATCGACAACCGCAACGGCCTGGTTTCGGGCTGGCAGGGGCTGACCGTTACCGGCCAGAGCCTGGACAACCGCCAGCAAGGCACCCTGTCGAGCCGTTCCGGCGCCGTGCAGGCGACCGTGGCCGGCGCCCTGCGCAACAGTGACGGCGGCGCGCTGGTCGCCCAGCAGCGGCTGGACGTCAAGGCCGACAGCCTGGACAACAGCGCCAAGGGCATCCTGTCCAGCGGCAGCGGCCAGCAGCTGACCATCACGGGGGCACTGGATAACCATGAAGGCGGCCTGATCGATGCCGGTGAAAAGCTGGTCATCAGCGCAGGTTCCCTCGACAACCACGGCGGTCGCGTGGCCACCCGCCAGGACCTGGGCCTGAACGCCGCGAGCCTGAACAACAACGACGGCAACCTCGCCGCCCAGGGCGCCCTGACCCTCGATCTGCTCGCCGACCTGCTCAACCGCAAGGGCACGCTGTTCGCCGGCAAGGACCTGCTGATCCAGCGCGCCGGCCTGGTCGACAATCAGGCTGGCCAGATCGCCAGCCAGGGCCTGCTCAAGGTGCTGGCCGGCGGCATCGACAACAGCCAGCGCGGCACCCTGGCCGCCAATGGCGCGCTCGTGCTCAACAGCAGCGGGGCGCTCAGCAACACGAGCGATGGCCTGATCTACAGCCAGCAGGGTGAGGTAGGCCTGCAGGCGGCAAGCCTGAACAATGCCAAGGGCACCGTGCAGGCCAAGGGCGCGATCAGCGTGCAGGCCAACGGCGTGCTCGACAACCAGGGCGGCAAGCTGATCGCCCAGGACGGCGCGCTGAGCGTGACCGCCGATACCCTCGACAACCGCGGCGGCATCCTTGCCAGCCTCAAGCAGTCGCTGGGCGTGCGCACCACCGGTGTGTTGCGTAACGGCAGCGACGCCAATGGCCAGCGCGGCGTTCTCCAGGCACTGGGCCTCGATGTGCAGAGCGCCAGTCTGGACAACCACGGCGGGCGCATCGCGGCGTTGGGTGGTGATGCACTGATCCGCACCGGGCAGCTGGATAACCGCGACGGCGGCATCTCCGCCAGCGGCCTGCTCAAGGTCAACGGCGCCAGCCTGCTCAACGGTGGCGACGCGCGCGGCGAAATGGTCGGCCAGCGTATCGACATCGGGCTGAGCGGCGCGCTGGACAACCGTGGCGGCATCGTCGAAAGCGCGAGTACTTTCGCCATCACTGCCGCCAGCCTGGATAACCAGGGTGGCCAGTTGCGTGCCGTGGGCAGCACAGGCAAGAGCCAGTTCGCCATTGGCGGCCTGTTCGACAACCGCACCGGGCTGGTGGAAGTCGGTAATACCGACCTGACGCTCGGCGTCGGCGTGTTGCAGAACGTCGGCGGCAAGGTGCTGCATGCGGGCAAGGGCGTGTTCGACATCGATACGCTCAACCTGACCCGCGCTGGCGGCAATCTGATCACCCGTGGCGGTCTGACCCTGACCGCCGACAGCTGGACCAACGCCAGCGTGATCCAGGCCGGGCGCCTGACGGTCAACGTCAACAACCTCACCCAGACCGCCGGCGGCCAGTTGCTGGCATTCGACAGCCTGGTGGGCAACGGCGGCAACTGGAGCAACGATGGCCTGATTGCCAGTGACGGTGATCTCAGCCTGAACCTGGGGGGCACTTACAGCAGCGCCAATGGGCGGGTGAACAGCCTGGGTACGCTGGGCGTGAGCGCGGCGCAGATGAGCCTGGGTGGCAACGCCAGCATCACCGGCGTGGGCAACACCACGGTCAACGTGGCGGGCCTGCTGACCAACCAGGGGCGGCTGAGTGCGGCAGGTGATCTGCTGGTCAATGCCGGCAGCCTGAACAACCTGGGGACCCTGGGAGGCAACCAGCTGGTGCGCGTGACCACCGGCAGCCTGCGCAACGATCGCAGCCTGTTGTTCAGTGGCGGGGACATGCAGCTGTACACCGGGACCCTGACCAACTTCTATGGCGACGTCTACAGCCTGGCTGGGCTGACGGTGGCGGGCAATGCCGCAGGTGGGCTGGCGAGCAAGGTGGAGAACATCTCCGGCAGCCTGGAAAGTGCCGGGGACATGCGCCTGAATGCGCAGACGATCGAGAACCGCAAGGAAATCTTCAAGACCACGGGGGCCCCGACCTGGAGCTCGATCGGCATGCGTCAGACCGGTCCGGGCGGCGGTCATATGGTGCTTGAGGAGTACTACGAGAAGAAGGTCGAGATCGACTCGCCCGCCGGCGCCATCCGTGCTGGCCGCGACCTGTTCGTGCTCGGGGGGCGGCTGGAGAACTCGGCTTCGGTGATCACCGCACAGCGTGATATCACGGTCAATGTGCAGAACTTCCTCAACAAGGGCGAGGCACTGGGCACCTATTCGGTATTGAAGTCGTTCACCCTGTCAGGCGTGGACAAGGTCAAGTACGCCATGCCGTATTTTGCTGCGGTGATGCGCTACAACGCAGCCAATGACCCGCAATACACAAGGGCCAACAGTAACGGCGACAGACATCTCGTTGGCACATTGCGCATGTGGGATGCCAACTGGAACGAGTCACGCATCACGCCCTACACCCGGCTTGGCGGTACCGCGAACTTCAACACCATCGCGGTCATCGGTTGGAAGAGCTGGTTCGACGGCTTCTCGCTCAGTGCGCTGAACATTGCGCCGGCATACAACCCGAATGCGAGAGCGCCGCTGCCCGCGCAGATTCAAGGCGTCACGTTCTACGACCAGCGTACCATCGAGCACGGCACTCAGGTCGGTGCCGCGAATGCTGTGGTACAGGCGGGTGGCCGGGTAAGCATCAATGCCACCAGAGACGTGATCAACAGCGTCATCCAGGAAGGGCTGACGGTCAGTGGTCCGGCAGGCAAGGCGTTTGACCCCAAGCTGCCGGGCGCTGCCGGTAACACGGTTATCCGTATTCACGCCCAGCTTCCCCCTGACCTGGCGCAACAACAGGTCAACCCCCTGGCTTTGGGCGGCTTCACCTTGCCCACCGGCCAGAACGGACTGTTCCGCCTGAGTGGCCAGGGGGGCAGTACCGCGGGTGCCTCGCCGCAGGGTTGGACACTGGGAACTGCCGAGGTTTCGAACCAGGGCCGCCAGGCGCTGGCACCAGGCGGTCAGCCCGGCGCGCTGCAGGCCATGGACGCCAGTGCGGGGAGCCAGAGCCATCAGGACATCGACCGCATCGCCCACCAGGGCGGTGCCGTGGGCGGCAACGCAAGTGCCATCGGTGTCTACGCACCGGGCGGTGCGCCGGTTGACGCCACCCCTGTGCCGCGCCATCCCGGTACCAACGGCAACCCGTGGAGCAACTCACGTCCCGACATTGCGGGTGTCACCCGTATGCCGGACAGCCAATACACCAGCAAGCCACACAAGTACCTGATCGAGACCAACCCGGTCCTGACCGACCTCAAGCAGTTCATGAGCTCCGACTACCTGCTCGGCAACCTGGGCTACGATCCGGACCAGAGCTGGAAGCGCCTGGGCGATGGCCTCTACGAGCAACGTCTGATCCAGCAGGCGGTGGTGGCCCGTACTGGCCAGCAGTTCATCGATGGCCAGACCTCCGGCGAGCAGTTGTTCAAGTACCTGATGGACAATGCCCTGCGCAGCAAGGACCAACTGCAGCTCAGCCTGGGCGTGGGCCTGACGGCTTCCCAGGTGGCGGCGCTGACCCATGACATCGTGTGGATGGAAAAACACCAGGTCAACGGCGAGGAAGTCCTGGTGCCGGTGCTTTACCTGGCCCAGGCCAACAATCGCCTTGCCCCCAACGGCGCGTTGATCGCCGGCCAGGACGTGGAACTGATCGCCGGCGAGAACCTGACCAACGTCGGGACCTTGCAGGCCAGCCGCAACCTGTCTGCCACCGCTGGCAACAACCTGGTCAACACCGGCCTGGTCCAGGCCGGAGAGCGCCTGGAACTGCTGGCCGGCAACAACCTGAGCAACAGCGCCGGCGCCATCATCACCGGGCGCGACGTGAGCCTGACCGCGGTCAATGGGGACATCCTCAACCAGCGCGACCAGGTGCGCGCCGTCACCAACTTCGGCGGCACCAGCCAGCACAAGGACTACCTGGATAACGCCGCCCGTATCGAAGCCGGGAACAGCCTCAGCCTCAAGGCGGGCCAGGACATCAACAACGTCGCCAGTGTGATCCAGAGTGGCGGCGACCTGTCCCTCAACGCCGGGCGCGATGTCAGCCTGCTGTCGGTCGAGGAGCGCGAAGGCTTCTACAGCAACCGCCAGCGCAACAACACCGTGCAGCAGCATGGCGCGACGGTTACCGCCGGTCGCGACCTGAGCATTGGCGCGGGCCGTGATCTCACCGCGGTGGCCAGCCAGATCGATGCGGGCCGCAACCTGTCCCTGGCCGCGGGCGAAGACCTGAACCTGACCTCCGCCGCCAACGAAGCCCACAGCTTCAGCCGCAGCAAGAAGGTCACCCAGTCCAAGGACCAGGTCACCCAGGTCTCGACCACGGTCAAGGCCGGTGGTGACGTGTCGCTGTCTGCCGGCCAGGACATGGCCATCGTCGCCAGCCAGGTCAAGGGCAAGGGCGATGTCGACATCGACGTCGAGCGCGACCTGACCATCGCTTCCGCCCAGGACGAAAGTGCGTCCTACTACCTCAAGAAGAGCAAGGGTTCGTTCGGTCGCAAGAGTTCGAACCAGAAGGAGAGCTACCACAGCACCAACGTCGCCTCGGTGATCGAGGCCGGTGGTGATCTCACCGTCAACGTCAGCAAGCAGGACTATGGCGGCATCTCCCTGGATGGCGGCCGCGATGTCACGGTGATCGGCAGCCAGCTCAAGGCCGGCGGCGACCTCATGATTGGCGCGACGGGCGATGTGGCGGTGCTGTCCGGCGTCGAAGAGCATGGCGAGTTCAGCAAGAAGACCAAGTCCGGCTTCCTCGGCCTGTCGAAGAGCGGCAAGAGCCAGCTCAAGACCAGCGCCACCCAGGTGGGCAGCGAGCTCGATGCCGGCAACGACATTGTCCTGGCGGCGGGGAGCGACGTGCGCCTGCGCGCGAGCAAGGCCAATGCCGGCAACGATGTGGAACTGCGCGCCGGGTTGGTGGATGACGAGGGCGATGTCAACCTGGTATCGGCCAACGACACCGCCTATAGCCGCAGCGAGGAGTACAAACAGAAGCTCAAGCTGTCGCTTTCGGCCAAGGACATGCTGTCGCCGACAGCGCTGATGCTGCCGGGCGTGCAAAACGTCTCGATCCCCTCGGTGTCGATTGCGTCGGCAAAGACCTCCGGGCATGAAGCGCGCAGCAGCACCAGTGTCGGCAGCCAGGTGGTCGCCGTGCGCGACGCTACCCTGGAGGCGGAACGCGATATCAACGTGCTCGGTAGCGGGATCAATGCCGGACGCAATGTCAGCCTGAACGCCGGGCGTGACGTGAATATCACTGCGGCGCAGAACCAGCGTGACGATACGCAGTGGTCCAAGTCGAGCAGCGTCGGGCTGCATTCGGACACCGACGACAACGGTACCAATTTCTTCGCAGGCGTTGAAAAAGAGAAAGCCAAGGACCGCCTGCGCGAGCAGTTGGCTGCCGGCAGTCGCATCCAGGCTGGCAAGGACCTGGATATCAATGCCGGGCGTGATATCAACCAGACCGGTTCGGACTTGCTGGCAGGGCACGATATCAGCCTTGGCGCCGGACGAGACATCAATATCGATGCCGGCCGTGACACGCGTATCCAGGAGCAGGAACGCGAGTATGAGAGCCAGGGGGTCAGTGGCTCGATCAAACACAACGCCGGCAGTACCAAGGATGCGATAAGCAATACCGGCAAGGGCGAGGATGGCGTCAGCAAGGGTTCCAGCACCTTGCAGACCGTGGACGCCATCGGCCAGTTCTTCTCCGGCCCCACCGGAGACGGCAAGATCGGTACCAGCAAGCAGACCAGCAGCCAGCAAAGCGTGGAGCAGAGCAATCGGTCTTCGACGCTGGAGGCCGGCAACGATGTGAAGATGCAGGCCGGCAACGACGTCAATATCAAGGGCAGCAAGGTCCAGGCCGGGCGAGACATCGATATCAAAGGCCGGGATATCAACATCGATGTCGCCAAGGGCAGCAGCAGCCAGGAAAGCAACCAGTCGCAGAGCTGGGGTGGCGTGCATGGTGGTACCAGTGGCGGCTTCAAGGTCGGCATCGGCGGCAGCCATGGCACTGCCAGTGCCGATGGCCAGCAGGGCACCTCCACGCCTTCGCAGCTGGAGGCCGGCGGCAACATCAAGCTCGACGCCAGCAATGACCTGAACATCGTGGGCAGCCAGGTCAAGGCCGGCCGCGATGTGGAGTTGAATGCCGGCAATGAGCTGAACATCGTCGCTGCCAAGAACGACAGCCAGCAAGAGCAGAACCGTCATAGCGGCGGTGGCGAGGTCGGCCTGACCTTCGGCTCGGAAGGTGTGGGCGTCTACGCCAGCGTCAACATGGGCAAGGGCGACCTGGAGCGTGAAACCCAGCGTCATCAGCAAGCCTATGTGTATGCCGGTGACCAGCTGAAGTTCACCAGTGGCAAGGACACCAACATCAAGGGTGCCCAGGTACGCGGCGACGAAGTGATCGGCCGTGTCGGTGGCGACCTCAACGTGGCCTCGGCCATCGACACCGGCAAGGTCAAGGGCAAGGAGTTCGACATCAATGCCACCGTCACCGTGGGCCCGGGCGCCGGTGTCAGTGGCTCGGTCGGCTATGGCAAGACCACCGGCAAGACCGAGTGGGTCGAGGACCAGACGCGCATCACCGGGCGTGACAAGGTCGATATCCGCACCGAGAACCACACCCAGCTCGACGGTGCGCTGATCGCCGCCGACAACGGCAATCTCAAGCTCGATACCGGCACCCTGGGCTTCAGCGACATTGCCGGCAAGGACAAGGAGCACGGTTACTACCTGAACGTGGGTGGCAGCTGGAAGAAGGGGTCGGCCAGTGCCGAGCAGGACCCTTCCAACGGCAAGGTCACCGCAGACGCGGGCAACGGCGAGAAGGGTTCGAAGAACCAGACCAGCTGGAGCGTCAGTGGCTGGGAGTATGAAAAGGACCGCGAGCAGACCGTCCGCGCCACCGTGGGTGCAGGTGATATCACTGTGCGCAAGGACGCCGAGACCGGCCAGGACTCCACAGTCGGGCTGAACCGTGACCTCGACAAAGCCTACGAAATCACGCGGGACAAGGAGTCGCGCACCGATCTCTATGTGACCGACAGCTCGCTGCACGATGTGCTGAATCCCAAGGAGACGCTGCAGAAATGGAGCGATGGGCTGCTCGACTACGACAAGACGGCGCTGAAGAACTTCGAACAGGCCGGCAATGCCCTCAACGCCCTGGTCAATCGTTACCAGCGCATGACCGGGCGGCCAATGGACAGCGGCGCTGTTGCGGTCGCGGGCCGGGCGCTGGCGGAAAACACCCTCGAGTCGCTGATCCTGGCAGGGATGTCGCCACGCGATGCCATGGCCTTGATGGGCAAGGAAGACTTCCAGACCCAGGTATTGCAGCAGCTCAACAACCTTGAGCATGTGTTCGAGCAGTCGCAGGATTTCACCCGCGAGCTTGAGCGAAATCTGGGGGCTCTGCAGCTAGACACGACACATGTCACGGCGGAGCGCGACAGCGTCCAATGGACGCTGACCTATGTCTCGACCATCAACGAGTACCTGGACGCGCATCCGGATGGGGCCGAGGCGGTCACCGTGGCACTTGCCATGCTGCAAGGCCCCAAGGCTGTCATCCAGTTGGCTGTCAGCCAGGTGATCGACCAGACGGAGCTGGGCAAGGACTTCAATGCCAAGGTCGAGGAGGCCGTGGCGAAGGTTGGCAAATACATTGCCGAGCGCATGGAGGGAGAGGACGACCTCGACAAGAAGGAAGGTGGCGACTTCCTGATTGGCGGTGGCAAGTTGATCACCAGCGTGATCATGGGCGCCATACCAGGACGCAAGGGCGGCACCCACCATGAAGGGAGCAATGGGCCGGGATCTCACCTGGATGTGCCGGACACCCGCAAGCCGCACGAGCCGCCTGCCGGCGATGTGCCGCCCAAGGGGCCGACATCGGCGTTCACCCAGCTTTCCAGCCAGGCACGGCGTTATCTCAATGAGCTGGAGGCGCACACGGGCCTCAAGGTCACCGCCGAGCAACGCGACAACCTGGCAAATGCCTTGCGCGAAAAGAACTACACCAAGCTCACGCCCAAGGAAACCCAAAAACACCGACGCGAGTTCAACAAGGTCAAGGACGAGCTGATCGGCCAGTGGGAAACCAAGACAGGCCAGACGTGGCCCCGCTACACCGAGAACGTGATGAGCAAGGATGGAACAAAGGTGGTACGCAAGGCCGGACAGCCCTACGATGCGCACCACATCATCGAAAGTGGGTTCGGTGGACCTAACGAATGGTGGAACATGCACCCGGCACGCTTCCCCGACCAGCATCAAGGTGGCATCCATGGGAAAGACAGCGTGGGCAGGGAAATCTTCACATCACGATAAGAGGGCAGGGTGAATGGGAATGTATGACGATCTGCAGCCGGACAAGGTGTCCGGCCCCCTTTCCAAACTGACGACCGCCGAAGCGCAGGTGCTCTCGGCGCTGGCTGGCCCCCATTCGCAGGTGCCGGCCGATTACCTGGCGTTCATCAGGGAGCTTGGATGGGGGGAAGTGGGTGAGGCGGCCTATATGTTGTACGAAGGCCTGCTCACGCCTGACCAGGTCTACGATGAGGATGGGGACAACGCCCTGGAAGGCATCCTGCTGTTCGGCGATGACCTGCAGGGTTACTGCTCAGGGTTCGATACGAACAATGGCTGGGTGGTTGTCGATATCGACCCGGTGAGCCGTGAGGCCCATCAGGTGGCGGACAGTTTCTCCGAGTTCATACGCGAACTGTTGGGTGACTTGTAGTCCGTGTGAACTGCAAGGGCCGGGAATCACCAGGCGGTGTCTCCCGGTTTCGATTCGCGGGTCCTTGCTGGCCGCTGCGGCCAGTTCTTCTCTCCTCTGTGTGGCTTCTTGCGGTGCGCATGCCCAGATGAGGCATGGCACCGATTTCTCCCCTTCCGACGTCCTCGATAGCCCTGGATGCAGTGCGCTGGTGGCCTCTGGCTGCCTGGAGCTTCAGCTTGGGTGGCTGCTGGAACAGGCAGTAGATGGTTTCACGGTTTTTTGACGATATTTATTTGACGTTTCCGTGATGGCAAAATAACATCTCGCGCTCTTTTTTCGAGGGCCAGGCACTGGATGATGCCTGTGCGTTGTCGGCGGGGGCGAGCTTGCGTGCCTACCTTCGCCCACAGCCTGAAACGCCCCGACATGCTGACCGACAAGGAATGCCCGGTGTACTTGCGCCTGGACTTCGTCATCTGACCGCCTGATTCACGAGACCTGACATGGACGTTCGCCTGTTTGCCTTCCTGGCCCGCCAACGCTCGGCCGCAATTCAGCCCCGCGAGCGCTTCTGCGGGCTGCCCAAGCGTGGCCTGGCCTTCCTGCTGGCCAATGCCATGTTCTGGCAGCCGCTGTGGGCGCAGGCCGCCGAAGGCGTGGTGGTCAGCGGGCCGGGCACCAGCCTCGGCCAGGCGGGCAACGGCGTGCCGATCGTCAACATCGCCGCGCCCAACGGCAGCGGGCTGTCGCACAACCAGTTCAGCGACTACAACGTCGGCCAGCAGGGGCTGATCCTCAACAACGCCACCGAGCGTACCCAGGCCACCCAGCTGGGCGGGATCATCCTTGGCAACCCCAACCTCCACGGCCAGGCGGCCAATGTCATTCTCAACGAGGTCAATGGCGCCAACGCCAGTCAGTTGAGTGGCTATACCGAGGTGGCCGGGCATGCGGCGCGTGTCATCGTCGCCAACCCCCACGGCATCACCTGCGATGGCTGCGGTTTCATCAATACGCCACAGGCCACGCTGAGCACCGGCAAGCCGGTGATCGAGAACGGCCAACTGACCCGTTACCAGGTCGACCAGGGCCACATCGCCATCGAAGGCGCGGGGATCAATGCCAGCAACGTCGACAGCTTCGAGCTGATTGCCCGCAGCACCAAGATCAATGCCGAGATCCAGGCCCGCAACCTGGCCATCGTCGCCGGGCGCAACGATGTCGATGCCCGCACCTTGGCGGCCACCGCGCGTGCTGACGACGGCAGCGCCAAGCCGAGCCTGGCGATCGACTCCAGCGCGCTGGGCGGCATGTATGCCGGCGCGGTCAGGCTGGTCGGCACCGAGGCCGGTGTCGGTGTGCGCCTCGACGGGCGGATGATCGCCAGCGGTGGCGATATCCAGCTCGATGCCAATGGCCAGCTGAGCATGGCCCAGGCCAGCGCCGGGGGCGATGTGCGCATCCGGGCGACCGGTATCGAAACCCAGGGGCCGGTGCATGCCGGCAAGCAACTGCAGGTGGAAAGCCGTGGTGACCTGGTCAACCGTCAGGGGCTGACCGCGGCAGGTTCGGTGCAACTGGACGCGTCAGGCCAACTGAGCAACCTTGGGGGCATTCAGGCCGGCATCCAGGCCGATGGCAGCCGCGCGGCCGACGCCGACCTGAAGATCAGCGCCGGTGCCGTGGACAACCGCAACCAGCGCCTGATCGCCAGCGGTGACCTGACGCTGACCACGGGTGGCCGCCTGGATAACCAGGGCGGCAGCCTCAGCGCCGGGCGCCATGTCGACATCAACGCGGCAACGCTGGACAACCGCGAGCAGGGCAAGGTTGTCGGTGACGGGCGCATGACCCTCACCGGCGGGCAACTGCTCAACAGCGATCGTGGCCAGATCATCAGCCAAGGGGCACTGAATGCCACCTGGGCGCATCTCGACAACCAGGCTGGCGAGCTGTCCAGCCTCGATGCCCTGGCCCTGAACCTCGGTAGCCTGGACAACCGCAATGGCAAGGTCCTGGCCAATCGGGGCATTACCGTCACCAGCCAGGGCCTGGTCGACAACCGGACCGGCCGGATCGCCAGCCAGACCGCCCTCGATCTGACCGCCCAGGCCCTGAACAACGGCCAGGGTGGCCATATCAGCGGCAACCAGGCGGTCAGCGTCAATGTCGGGCGGCTCGACCAGCAAGGCGGCCATCTGAGCAGCGTCACCGAGCTGACCCTCGACCTGAACCAAGGCCGGCTGGACAACCGCGACGGCGAGATCGTCGCCAACCAGCTGCGTCTGCGGCAGATGGCCGATATCGACAACCAGCGTGGCGAGATCTCCAGCAAGGGGGCCTTCACCCTGACGGGTCGCAGCCTCGACAACACCGGTGGCAAGTTCTACAGCGAGCAGGCCCTGACCGTGCGCCTCGACCAGTTGCTCGATAACCTGGATGGCCTGGTCTCGGCCGACGGCCTGGATATCCAGGCCCTGGCGTTGCACAACCAGGGCGGCGTGGTCACCAGCAAGTCCGGCCTGGAGTTGACCACCCGCGCAGCCATCGATAACCAGCATGGCGAGATCTCCAGCACCGGCCACGGCCAGGTAAAGGCGGGCAACCTCGACAACCGTGAGGGTACGGTCACGGGTGGGGCGCTGGAACTGGTGTTCGCCCAGGCACTGGACAATCGCCAAGGTGTGCTGGCTGCCGGCAAGGCACTGACGCTGAACGCCGCCAGCCTCGACAACCGCGAGCAAGGCAAGCTGCTCAGCGATGGCACGCTGACCGCCAAGGTCACCGGCCTGCTGGACAACCAGGCCAAGGGCCTGGTGAATGGCCAGGGTGCCACTGATATCGACGCGGGGCAGTTGGACAACCGTGGTGGCCGGTTGCAGGGCAAGGACCTGCTGACCCTGCATGGCCAGCATTGGGACAACCGCGGCGGCAAGATCGAGGGTGATGGCGCGATTACGCTGACCATCGACCAGCTCGACAACCGTGACCAGGGCCTGGTCAGTGGCCAGGCTGGGGTGCGCTTCAATGGCACCGAGCTGCTCAACCAAATTGGTATCTTCGGCGCTAAGGGCAACCTGGATCTGGTCGCTGCGCACCTGGACAACAGCGGCGGCAGCCTGACCAGCGGTGGTGATCTCGATGGGCAGGTCACGCGCCTGGAACAGCTCGGCGGCAAGCTGTCCGCCGACGGCAAGCTGACCCTCAAGGGCAATTCGCTGGTCAACCGCCAGGGCGCCGTGCTGGGCGCCGGGCAGGGCATGCGCCTGACCGTGGGCAACGTCGACAACCGTGGCGGCGAGCTGTCCGCGGCCAAGGCGCTCAGCCTGACCGGCCAGCACCTGGACAACACCGGTGGCCAGGTCCTGGCCGACACCGACCTGTCGCTGACGGTGGCCGAGGTCATCAACCAGGCCCAGGGCCTGCTGCGCGGCAAGGGCCAACTGACCCTCGACGGCCAGACCCTGGACAACCGCGACGGGCGTGTTTCCGCCGAGCAGGGCGCGCGCCTGCGCCTGGGCCAGGCGCTCGACAACGGCAAGGGGCTGCTGACCAGCGAGGGTGACCTCGATATCGGCGCCGCCAGCCTCGACAACACCGACGCCGAGCTGAGCAGCGCCGGCAAGCTCACCCTGGCAACCACCGGCAAGGTAGACAACCAGCGCGGTTCGATCACCGCCGATGGCACCCTCGACCTGCGTAGCGCCAGCCTGGACAACCGTGCCGGCGAGATCGGCGCCCAGGGGGCCATGGACATCGCCACCGGCACACTGGACAACCGCGACAGTGGTCATGTAGTCGGCAACGATCGCCTGACCATCAAGGCCGGTCAGGTCAACAATGCAGGCAGCGATAGCCGCATCGATAGCGATGGCGCCATGCAGCTGGCCGCCAGCGGTTTCGACCAGCAGGCCGGGCGCCTGCTGAGCAAGACTTCGATCACCCTCGACCTGGGCCAGGGCGCATTGGTCAACCATGGCCTGATCAAGGCTCCGCTGCTGGTGCTGAACAATCTCGGCAGCGTCGACAACCAGCGCGGCGAGATAGTGAGTCCGCAAGGCTTCACGCTGGCCGCCGGTACGCTGGACAACCGCCAGGGCAAGCTGATCAGCGACCAGGATCTGACGGTCCGTATCGCCCAGGTACTGGAGAATACCAAGGGCCTGGTCTCGGCCAAGGGCCTGGACCTGCGCGCCACCCGCGCGGATAACCGCCAAGGCATTCTTGTGGGCGACACCGCCCTGAACATCGACGCCGGCACTTTGGACAACCGCCAGGGCAAGGTCTCCGGCAAAGGCCGTGGTGAGATCCAGGCTGGCACATTGCTCAACACTGCGGGTTCGCTGATCAGTCTGGAGCAGTTGCGGATCAAGGGTGGCGAGCTGGACAACCGTGAGTCAGGGCTGCTCGGCAGCAACGGCGCGCTGACCCTGGACGTCGATCGTATCGACAACCGTGGCGGCGAGATCACCGGCAAGGCCGCCGTCGGCGTGACCGGCACCTCGCTGGACAACAGCGACGGCGGCCTGCTGGTCGCCGGCACCGGCATGGCCCTCGCCTTGCAGGCACTGCTCAACCGCAACAAGGCACGCATCGAGGCCCAGACCGGCCTGACCCTGACCGGCCTGACCCTGGACAACGACGGTGGCCGCCTGACCAGCCAGCGGGACATGACCCTGACCTTGACCGGCGCGGCGCTCAACCGCCTCGGCCTGATCAGCGCCGAGGGCCAGCTGGTGATGGCCGCGCAAAGCCTGGACAACGGCACCGGAAAACTGAACAGTGCCGGCAGCCTGAAGCTGACCACGTCAGGCGCGCTGCTCAACCAGGGTGGCGAGTTGCTGAGCGACGGCGATATCACCCTGGCCAGCGCCAGCCTGGACAACACCGACAAGGGCGTTATTGCCAGCAAGGGCGCGCTGACCATTACCACCGGCCACCTGGACAACAGCCGCCAGGGCAGTATCAGCAGCAACCGCATCCTCGATCTGCACGCCGGCCAACTGGACAACCGCGACGGCGGCCGCGTGGGCAGCCGCGAAGCACTCAGCGCGACGGTTACCGGCCTAGACCAGCAGGGCGGCAAGCTGTTCAGCGACACTTCGGTCCATCTCGACCTGAGCCATGGCCACCTGGACAACCGTGGCGGCCTGATCAACGCCCCGTCGCTGCTGCTGAACAACCTCAAGACCGTGGCCAACCAGGGCGGTGAGATTTCCAGCGCAAAAGCGTTCACCTTCGCTTCCGAGCAACTGGACACCAGCAACGGCCGCTTACTCAGTGACCAGCGCCTGCTGCTGCGGGTCAGCCAGCGCCTGGACAACCTCAAGGGCCTGATCGGCGCCCAGTCGCTGGAGGTTCACGCCGGTGTGCTGGACAACAGCGGCGGCACCCTGAGCAGCCAGAGTGGCTTGCAGGTGACCGTAGATGGCTTGCTGAGCAACCGCGACGGTGGCCGAATCGAAGCCAAGGACGCGCTCACACTCACCAGCAAGGGCCTGGACAACCACGGCGGCAAACTGCTTGGCAGCAGCCTTGCACTGGACCTGCTCGGCGCCGACCTGAACAACGACGCCGGCCTGATCACCACCGCCGGCCCACTGACCCTCGCCAACCTGGCCAAGCTCACCAACCAGGGCGGCGAGATCTCCACCGCCCAGGCCCTGCGCCTGGATGTCAGCGAGCTGGACAACCGTGACGGCAAGCTGATCAGCGAACAGACCCTGGCCATCACCAGCGGCGCCATCGACAACCGCAACGGCCTGGTTTCGGGCTGGCAGGGGCTGACCGTTACCGGCCAGAACCTGGACAACCGCCAGCAAGGCACGCTGTCGAGTCGTTCCGGCGCCGTGCAGGCGACCGTGGCCGGCGCCCTGCGCAACAGTGACGGCGGCGCGCTGGTCGCCCAGCAGCGCCTGGAGGTCAAGGCCGACAGCCTGGACAACAGCGCCAAGGGCATCCTGTCCAGCGGCAGCGGCCAGCAGCTGACCATCACGGGGGCACTGGATAACCATGAAGGCGGCCTGATCGATGCCGGTGAAAAGCTGGTCATCAGCGCAGGTTCCCTCGACAACCACGGCGGTCGTGTGGCCACCCGCCAGGACCTGGGCCTGAACGCCGCGAGCCTGAACAACAACGACGGCAACCTCGCCGCCCAGGGCGCCCTGACCCTCGATCTGCTCGCCGACCTGCTCAACCGCAAGGGCACGCTGTTCGCCGGCAAGGACCTGCTGATCCAGCGCGCCGGCCTGGTCGACAATCAGGCTGGCCAGATCGCCAGCCAGGGCCTGCTCAAGGTGCTGGCCGGCGGCATCGACAACAGCCAGCGCGGCACCCTGGCCGCCAATGGCGCGCTCGTGCTCAACAGCAGCGGGGCGCTCAGCAACACGGGCGATGGCCTGATCTACAGCCAGCAGGGCGACGTAGGCCTGCAGGCGGCCAGCCTGAACAACACCAAGGGCACCGTGCAGGCCAAGGGCGCGATCAGCGTGCAGGCCAACGGCGTGCTCGACAACCAGGGCGGCAAGCTGATCGCCCAGGACGGCGCGCTGAGCGTGACCGCCGATACCCTCGACAACCGCGGCGGCATCCTTGCCAGCCTCAAGCAGTCGCTGGGCGTGCGCACCACCGGTGTGCTGCGTAACGGCAGCGATGCCAATGGCCAGCGCGGCGTTCTCCAGGCACTGGGCCTCGATCTGCAGAGCGCCAATCTGGACAACCACGGCGGGCGCATCGCGGCGCTGGGCGGTGATGCGCTGATTCGCACCGGGCAGTTGGACAACCGTGACGGCGGCATCTCCGCCAGTGGCCTGCTCAAGGTCACCGGCACCAACCTGCTCAACGGTGGCGACGCGCGCGGCGAGATGGTCGGCCAGCGTATCGACATCGGACTGAGCAGCGCCCTGGACAACCGCGGCGGCATCATCGAAAGCGCCAGCACCCTGGCCATCGCAGCCGCCAGCCTGGACAACCAGGCGGGGAAACTGCGTGCCCTGGGCAACAGCGGCACAACGCGATTCCAGATTGGCGGGGTGCTGGATAACCGAAACGGAACCGTAGAAACCGCCAACACCGATCTTGCCCTGGTCATCGGCGATCTGGTGAACACCGGGGGCAGCATCGCACACGTCGGCAATGGCGATTTCGGTGTCAGCAGCCAGCAGGTCATGGCGGCGGGAGGTCGCCTGTTGACGCATGGCACCCTGAATCTCAGTGCCGACAGCTGGGTCAACAGCAGCGTGCTGCAAGCCGGCACGCTCAACCTCAATGTCAACAACTTCAGCCAGACCTCGAGCGGGCAGTTGCTGGCGACCAAGGCGTTGCTGGGCACGGGCGGCAACTGGCTCAATGACGGGTTGATTGCCAGCGATGGCACATTGAACCTGACCTTGGGTGGTGCCTATTCGGGCAACGGCCGATTGACCAGCCTGGGGAACATGACCCTGACTGCGGCGCAGATGAGCCTGGGCACCGCCACAAGCATCGCGGGTGGCGACAGCATTGTGGTCAACATCGGCGACCAGCTGAGCAACCTTGGGCGCTTGTCGGCGGCCAATGACCTGACGATCAACGCGGGCAGCCTGTCCAACTACGGTGCATTGGCGGCGTCGCGCAACCTGAACTTGATCGCCCAGTCCGTCCACAACGACCAGGCTGCCGACGGAAGTCGAGGCTTGCTGTTCAGTGGGCGGGACATGACGATTAGCACCGCCGATTTCAGCAATCGCTACGCGGATGTGTACAGCCTGGGCAATCTGCTGGTTGCCGGCGTCACCGCGGGCAGCACTGCGGCAACCTTCCTCAACAGCTCCGGCACTGTCGAGGCGGCCGGTGACATCAACCTGCAGGCATCCAGTTTCGTCAACAAACGCGACAAGTTCAGGGCCAGCCACCAGATCACCGATGGCTACATGACCATCTACTGCGTCCAGCATTGCAAGGGATCGCGGTGGGTGAGGGGCCCGGTGCATATCTACAAGACCCTCGAGACCGTGATTCACGAGGACTCGCCCACGGCAACCCTGGTTTCCGGGCGTGACCTGACCATTGGCGCAGGCAGTGTGCTCAATGCTCGAAGCGTCATCTCGGCGGCCAACGATCTCACCATCACTGCCGGCAGCATTGACAACGAGGGCGAGCGTTCCAGGTCGGGAACCGTTGCAAGGGAAGTGGGGCCTGGGGTCAAGGTTCCCACGGGCTATTTCTTCCAGTTGATCAACGAAGTAAACGCCTACAACCAGGCCCACCCACGTTCCGGGCCGTTCGACGAAGCCGCCTTCAACACATTGGTCGCGAAGTTCGACCCCGGGGTATTTTACGGCATCGATGCAGAGCCCGTGGTCCAGCCGGATCAGAAGTTCATCGCTCCAGCGGTCATCCAGGCCGCCGGGACGGCCAAGCTCACTGCCGCAGGCAGCATCAGCAATATCGTTGTGAACAGGGCGGCAGCGGCTACCAGCAATCGCTCGTTCGATACCCAGGTATCCAGCGTGACGCAGCCCACGGTGGTCAACCTGAATGCGCAGTTGCCACCTGATCTGGCCCAGCGACAGGTCGATCCCACCACCCTGCCAGGCTTCAGCCTGCCAGCCGGGCAGAATGGCCTGTTCCGCCTGAGTGGCAAAGGCAGCGATGCAGCCACTGGCACCGCCCAGCGCTGGACATTGGGCAACGCCACTGTCACCTCGCATGAGCGTGAGGTGCTGGCCAGTTCCCGACCGGGCTCGATCCAGGCAATGGATGCGTCCGCGTCCAGAGGAAGTGAGCAGGCAATCGATCGCGTTGCCCACCAGCGTGTCGAGTCGGCTGCCAAGGCCAGTGTCATCGGGGTCAATGCGCCTGCGGGCGAGGTCGTGGATACCTACGTTCCCCCACCGAGCGCAGGTGCGCAGTCCGCCGAGCTGGTGGCGCAGGAGCCGGGTATCGGCGTTCGCCCCTGGATTGCGGGCGTCACTCGCCTGCCGGATAACCTGTACACGAGCAAGCCGCACAAGTATCTGATCGAAACCAATCCGGTGCTGACCGACCTCAAGCAGTTCATGAGCTCCGATTACCTGCTTGGCAACCTGGGCTTCGATCCGGACAAGAGCTGGAAGCGTCTGGGTGACGGCTTCTACGAGCAACGCCTGATCCAGCAGGCGGTGGTGGCTCGCACCGGCCAGCAGTTCATCGATGGCCAGACCTCCGGCGAGCAGCTGTACAAGCACCTGATGGACAATGCCATCCGCAGCAAAGACCAGCTCAACCTGAGCCTGGGTGTCGGTTTGACCTCCGCCCAGGTCGCGGCGTTGACCCACGACATCGTCTGGCTCGAAGCACGCGAGATCAATGGTGAGCAGGTACTCGCGCCAGTGCTGTACCTGGCCCATGCCAATGGCCGACTGGCGCCTGACGGTGCGTTGATCGCGGGGCAGGACGTCCAGTTGATCGCCGGGGAGAATCTCGACAACGTAGGCACGCTGCGTGCCACGCGCAACCTCAGCGCCACCGCCGGCAAGGACCTGACCAACACCGGCCTGGTCCAGGCCGGCGAGCGCCTGGACCTGCTGGCCGGCAACAGCCTGGTCAACAGTGCCGGTGGCATCGTCTCCGGTCGTGACGTCAGCCTGACCGCCATCAACGGTGACCTGATCAACCGACGCGACCTCACGCGCACGGACATCGTTTACGGCGGCGTGCGTGAGCAGAAGGATTATCTTGAAAGCGCCGCGCGTATCGAGGCCGGCAACAGCCTCAGCCTCAAGGCCGGGCAGGACATCAAGAACGTCGCCAGCGTGATCCAGAGCGGCGGCGACTTGTCGCTCAGTGCTGGTCGTGATGTGAGCCTGCTGTCGGTCGAAGAACGTCAAGGCTTCTACACCGATCGCCAGCGCAGCAGCACGGTGCAGCAGCACGGCGCCACGGTCAGCGCCGGCCGCGACCTGAGCCTCGGCGCCGGCCGCGACCTCACCGCCGTGGCCAGCCAGATCGACGCGGGCCGCAACCTTACCCTGGCCGCCGGCGAGGACCTGAACCTGACCTCCGCCGCCAACGAAGCCCACAGCTTCAGCCGCAGCAAGAAGGTCACCCAGTCCAATGACCAGGTCACCCAGGTCTCGACCACGGTCAAGGCCGGTGGCGACGTCTCGCTGTCCGCAGGCCAGGACATGGCCATCGTCGCCAGCCAGGTCAAGGGCAAGGGCGCTGTCGATATCGACGCCGAACGCGACCTGACCATCGCCTCCGAGCAGAACGAAAGCGCTTCGTACTACCTGAAGAAGAGCAAGGGCTCGTTCGGTCGCAGCAGCTCCAAGCAGCAGGAGAGCTACCACAGCACCAACGTCGCCTCGGTGATCGAGGCCGGTGGCGACCTGACCGTCAACGTCAGCAAGAAGGACGGCGGCGGCATCGCCCTGGACGGTGGCCGCGATGTCTCGGTGATCGGCAGCCAGCTCAAGGCCGGCGGCGATGTCATGCTCGGTGCAACCGGCGATGTGGCGGTGCTGTCCGGCGTCGAGGAGCACGGCGAGTACAGCAAGAAGACCAAGTCCGGCTTCCTGGGCCTGTCGAAGAGCGGCAAGAGCCAGCTGCAGACCCGCGCCACGCAGGTCGGCAGCGAGCTGGATGCCGGCAACGACATCGTCATCGCCGCAGGCAGCGATGTGCGCCTGCGCGCCAGTGAGGCCAATGCCGGCAAGGACGTCGAGCTGCGTGCGGGGTTGATCGACAAGGCGGGTGACATCAACCTGGTGTCGGCCAATGACACTGCCTATAGCCGGTCGGAGGAATACAAGAAGAAGTTCAAACTGTCGCTTTCCCCCGAGATCATCCTGAACCCGGCAGCGCTGATGATGCCGATCGCACCGGGCACGGTCCTGCCATCGGTGTCGATCGGTTCGGCCAAGGCTTCCGGGCAGGAGGCTCGCAGCAGCACCAGCGTCGGCAGTCAGGTGAGTGGTGAGCATGACGCCACCCTGCAGGCGGCTCGCGATATCAACGTGCTGGGCAGCGGTGTCAGCGCCGGGCGCAACGTCAGCCTCAACGCCGGGCGCGATGTAAATGTCAGCGCCGCGCAGAACCAGAGCGACAACTCGCACTGGTCGAGTTCGAGCAAGACAGGCCTGCGTTTCGACAGTGACGACAACGGCATGAACTTCTTCGCCGGTGTCGAGAAGGAGAAGGCCAAGGACCGTCTGCGCGAGCAGCTGGCTGCTGGTAGTCGCATCCAGGCGGGGCAGGATCTGGATGTCAAGGCCGGTCGCGACATCAACCAGACTGGCTCCGACCTGGTGGCCGGACATGACATCAGCCTGGGCGCCGGTCGCGATATCAACATCGACGCGGGACGCGAAACCCGTATCCAGGAACAGGAGCGTGAGTACGAGGGGCACGGTATCAGTGGCTCGGTCAATCATAACCTGGGCAAGACCAAGGACGCGCTGAGCAACACCGGCAAGGGCGAGAATGGGGTGAGCAAGGGCTCCAGCGCCCTGCAGACCCTGGATGCGATCAGTCAATTCCTCGCCGGCCCGACCGGTGACGGCAAGATCGGCAGCAGCAAGCAGACCAGCAGCCAGCAAAGTGTCGAACAGAACAACCGCCCCTCGACGCTGGACGCTGGCACCGATGTGAAGCTGCAGGCGGGCAACGACGTCAATATCAAGGGCAGCCAGGTGCAGGCCGGGCGGGATATCGACGTCAAGGCGCGCGATATCAACATCGATGTGGCCAAGGGCAGCAGCAGCCAGGAAAGCAACCGGTCGCAGAGCTGGGGGGGCATCCACGGCGGTACCAGCGGTGGCTTCAAAGTTGGTATTGGTGGCAGTCACGGTACTGCGGGTGCCGATGGCACCCAGGGCAATTCGACGCCGAGCCAGCTCGACGCGGGGCGCGATATCAAGCTCGACGCCAGCCACGACCTGAACATCGTCGGCTCGCAGGTCAAGGCAGGGCGTGACATCGACCTGGCTGCGGGCAATGACCTGAACATCCGCGCCGCGCAGAACGACTCGCACTACGAGCAGAACCGCCGCAGCGGCGGAGGTGAAGTCGGCCTGGCGTTCGGCTCGGAAGGGGTAGGTATCTATGCCAGCGTCAACCTTGGCAAGGGTGCGCTGGAGCGCGATGCCCAGCGTCACCAGGAGGCCTATGTCTACGCGGGCGACCAGCTGAAGTTCAGCAGCGGCAAGGACACCAACATCCAGGGTGCCCAGGTGCGCGGGGACGAAGTCATAGGCCGTGTGGGGGGCGACCTGAACGTGGCCTCGGCCATTGACACCGGCAAGGTCAAGGGCAAGGAGTTCGACCTGAGTGCCACCGTCACCATCGGCCCGGGCTCGGGTATCAGTGGCTCGGTCGGCAAAGGCAAGACCACGGGTGAAACCGAGTGGGTGGAGAACCAGACCCGCATCAGCGCTCGGGACAAGGTCGATATCCGTACCGAGAACCACACCCAGCTCGATGGTGCCCTGATCGCCTCCGACAACGGCAACCTCAAGCTCGACACCGGCACGTTGGGGCACCGTGATATCGCGGGCAAGGACCAGGAGCATGGTTACTACCTGAATGTCGGTGGCAGCTGGAAGCCGGTCAAGAATGCCAAGGACGAGAAGAGTGCAACCGTCAGTGGCTGGGAGTACGAGAAAGACCGCGAGCAGATTGTCCGTGCCACCGTTGGTGCCGGCGACATCACAGTGCGCGGGGATGCCGCCACCGGCCAGGACTCCACGGTCGGGCTGAATCGGGACCTGGACAAGGCTTACCAGATCACTCGAGACCACGAGTCGCGCACCGACCTCTACATCAGTGACACGGCGGTCAACGATGCGCTTCACCCAGTAGCCACGGTGAACAGGTGGTCCAACGAGCTTCGCAATTACGATAAGACTGCGCTGAAGAACCTTGAGCAGGCCGGCAATGTCGTCAATGTTCTGGTCAATCGCTTCGAGCGCCTTCAAGGGCGTCAGTTGGATGCAGGTGCCGTGGCCATTGGCGGGGTGAAGCTCGCAGAGGACACCTATGAAGCCCTGCTGATGGCGAACTTCAAGCCTGATGAAGCCAAGGCGCTCATGCGCACGCCGAGTTTCCAGCAGGAGGTGCTGGCACGCCTGAACCAGATCGAACATGTGTTCGATAAGCACGAGGAGTCGACGAACGAGCTTGCCCGTCTGTGGGGGGCGATTGAGCTTGACCCTACGCCGATCACTGAACGTCGTGGTCCGGTGCAGATGGCGCTGACCTATAGCTCGCAAATCAATGAGTATCTGGATGCAGATCCGGAGCGAGGTCAGAAACTGGCTCTGGCTCTGGCGATGATCCAGGGCCCCAAGGCGGTTATACAGCTGGCGGTGTCGACAGCGATTGGGCAGACGGAGCTCGGTCAAGACCTCAATGAACAGTACGATCGTGCCATGACCCGAGTCGGCACGATGCTTGCCGAGCATATGGAAGGCGGCGGTGTTGTCCTGAATGGGGAGTCTGACAGCGACAAATTCCTGGTGGGGGGCGGCAAGCTCATCAGCAGCATGATTCTGGGTGTTGCCTCGGGGCGCAAAGGGAGTGGTGGGCATGAGGCCAAAAAGCCAACGACTACTCCTGTGGAGTTGCCAGGGGGCGGGAAGGGTGTCATTAATGGTGCGAAAGATGTTGCAAGCTTCCCGGAAGGCATCAGCTTTAATCCAAATCTCAAAAAACATCTGAGTGGTTTCGATGGCTTGAGCCAGAAAAGTGGTATTAGTGGAACCCATAATCTGGAAGCGTTTACTAAGGCGGCATCTTCAAACGGTATAAAAATATTGAGTGAATCGCCGACTTCTGTTAATGGAATTACAAATTTTGTATATCAGATACCGGCTTATGATCGGGCGGGGAATGTGGTTGGGTATAAAGCAAAGGAATTTACTAAAACTGTTTATGATCCGAAAATATTTTCTGACCAAAAAATTCTTGATCTTGGGCAGCAGGCGGCGGCCAGTGGATACAAAGATGCTTTGTCGAAGGGTGTGACCCAGTTTGATGCTACTGCCGGCGGCGTTAGCTTCAGGGTCTATCTTGACAGAGCTACAGGGGCAGTTACTAACTTCCATCCTCAGTGAGGTTGATGTGAAAGAACTATTTGGGCAGCCATACTCTGATTCTGATCCTTACTGGGTTGTGAAAGGGTACTTTGATCGAATGTATCACGATGGTAACTTTATAAGGTCTATTGAGTTGTTGGTGGAGAGATGGGGCTTCAGTGTGGATGGTGCGTACTGTAACTTCCCTGATCTGAATAGTTTTTTTGAAGAAGAGCACTTTGAAGGCGTTGAATTTGCTTATGGTTATCCACCGAGAAATGAAGACACAGTAATTGTGAGTGAGGGGGTTTGCTCTGAGTATATGCGGGTGGCGTGTGATAAGTATGTGGGCCTTCATCCGGAGGATGCCGCAAAAGTGAAAGATATTCTGAGTCGGCTTTCTTTTTGATGAGTTATGAATTAGAGCGAAAAATGAGAAAAAAGTGGGGTATTTTTCTACTCTAATTTCGGTCTCTTTAGATGAAGAGTTCTAGCGGCCATGCAGGACCGAAAAAGGGGGTAGAACTATTTTTCCTGCTCTAGTTCCGATCCTGTAGTGGAGAAGGGGTCGAACAGTCATGCAGGGCAGTTCGAAACTAGAGTATAGAAAATAAATCTGTCCCCTTTTGCGTGATATGAAAATCACAACGCCGTAGCAGCTTCCACCTGCGCTGCAACCCGGAAGAACTATTGAATGATGTGGATATGATTGTTCGAGAAATTGGGCGGGCTGAGCCTGTGCAGGTATTTGGGATTTACTGGGTAGGGAATGAGCGCTTTTACTGGGTTATTCCCTATGAAGGTTACGGTGGTCTTATGACACTTAGTGATAGAGAGGTCAATATTGTTGACTCTACCTTGTCAGGTGATCTCATCATCTGCAAAGCAGGGGATGGGGGAGACATGATTCTGCACTGGGCAGCCGAAGATCTGATTGAAAAACTTGCGGAGCGCGATCCGCAAGCGATGGCCGAGTTTTTGAGACGCATAGAAACCTGATGATGCAAAAGGAGCTAGAGAAGTAGAAAAGTTCTGGTGTTGCCAGGGGCGGGAAGGGTGTCATTAATGGTGTGAAAGGTAATAATGTAGCTGAGGCTTTAACTAGTGTTGCCCAGAAACAGCTCGATAAAAAACAAACATGCCTCCGATTTTAGTGTGGTGACTACTAAAAAATCCAGAGGCGCTGGCTCAGTATGAGGTAGCCATCAAAAGTTACATGGTATCCACTTCTGCGACTCGGCTAGGTATATATAGTTTTGTAAGGCGGCGAAAAAGGGGGGCGGCGAAAAAGGGGACACGAAAAAGGGGACAGATTTATTTTTCCTGCTCTAGTTCCGACCCTGTAGTGGAGAAGGGGTCGAACAGTCATGCAGGGCAGGTCGAATCTAGAGTATAGAAAATAAATCTGTCCCCTTTTGCGAAATTAGAGTATGAATAATAAATCTGTCCCCTTTTTGCAAAATACTGTGCCACCTAAGCGATGAGAGTGTATTTATGATTAATGAAGCCGATTTGGCAGAGCTGGATTCAACAGTGCTTACAGGTGTGACAGTTGGGGTTGGCTCGCAAGTTTTGATATTAGGGAGTGGTGCGACCGTGCTAATACAGTGTCCCTTTGTAAGTGAAATACAAGGGCGGAAACAACAGGGGCACGGTGAGGATGTGAAAACCAGTGAGTTATTTTTTGATTATCTGAATTGCCAGGTGACAAGTGCTTCGCTTGAGGAGGGGGTTCTGGTGTTGGAGTTTGAGGGAGAGAAGTCATTGAGGGTAATCCCTGAGTGTAACGGGCTTGAGTCCTATGTGATCTCTACTCGCCTTGGTATTTGTCCTGTTGCAGTAGTTTAATGGTCTAAAAGCGACTGCGACACCACGTATGCCACTGGCTGGTCCTACTGAAAACTGGAAAACCTTTGTTAATGATGAAAGGCAGATTCAACTGGATGCAGGTGCTAGCCAACGCCTAGATCAAGTTATTAATGAAACTCTATCAAGGCTGAAAGGGGACGGTTTTTTTTCCTGCTCTAGTTTCGATCCTGTAGTGGGGAGGGGGTCGAACAGTCATGCAGGGCAGGTCGAAACTAGAGTATAGAAAATAAATCTGTCCCCTTTTGCGAGAGGGCATTATGGAAAAGGCTGAGTTGATTCGTGCTTTGATTAAGGCGGGCAGGGCGGGCGATCTTCTCGCTTTCGTCGAGGGGGAGTCTCCGTACCTGACCGATGCTTCACAGGGGGTACCGGAATCACCTTGGCTGAGAAGAATCTGGGTGCTTGTTGTAACGCATCTCAGATTTGTCACGCGGTATGGAGAGGTGACGAAGTCTCAGATCGCTGATGGCCAAGTGCTATCACACTACCCAGCAGAGTTTCAGCTGTGGTTGGCTGCAGGTGCACCGGGTATAGCACTCGAGGATTTGCAGGCCTATGTAAGAGAGCATCCATTTGAATGACGGATCTGTAACAATTGTGGGAAATAAATCAATCCCCTTTGCCCTTTGGCAGCATTGCTGACCCACTAAAGCTTCAGGCGCTTCTGGAAGGTGTTTGACCGTATGCTGCGCGGAATAGGTTTATGGCATCTCAAAGATGCCAAATGCTGGTGTGGATATTAGCACCGGTATCAGGTTGTATGTTATGTCTCTGGGGTGGTTGTTTAAGTGGTTCTGCATAGCGGTGACACGCTTCGATAGACCAGATAGTGGAAAAGCAGAATGCCAAAATTCTTGTGTAGGTGTGGGTGTATCATGAATTTGTCACATGGCTGGTCAGATCATGAGATGACACTGATGCCTGAATCTGTTATCGAGGCGGTTGGAGAACGTCTGGATGTCGAATCAATGTCCTCGGATAAATTTTATGAGGCAATTGAGCCTAGGGCTGTTACGGTTTATCGTTGCCCCCAGTGCAAACGACTCCACTTGGAAGAAGGTAAAAATCAATTTACGGTTTATGTGGTTGAGTAACGCAAATATAGAAGGCGTTGTACGATATTATTTTTAATCTGGTTTCTGCTGGTGCCTGGCCAGGATGGCAGCGAAATCAGGCCCCTATCGGAGAGAACGTGGAGCGCTACACCGGAGGCATCGAAATTAGAATCTAGAGAATAAACCTGTGCCCTTTTGATCGGTGTTTGGCGACGGGACGATGTTTCTCTTAAAAATCTTCGAAAATTGCGTGGTGACATGGCCTACGGGGAGCCAGTAATGAGCCTTGATCAGCAATGGGAGCCTGGCTTCGGTACTATATACACGTGGTTGGCCATGGATAGAGCTGGTCGAATTGCGGTCATGGTGAACAATTGTTTTGGTGGTATTCCAAAAGTGCTCTTGGCGCTGAGCGGAGCAGAGGAAATGCTGGACGCCATCAGTGAATTCATGTGGGAGGAGTCTAAGGTCTTTCGGTCGTACCCACCTTTGAAGAAAGGTGGCTTTACGGTGGACTTGTATTCGGCATGGCGCTGGCAAGGAAGAGACAAGGCTTTCGTTCTGGATGAGATGTTGCGTGATCTCGAAGAGCGAGGAATCTACAGTGAAGCCAGCCTTGCCTTTAACAAAGGATTCTTTGTCTATCACGCAGTCGAAGGTTCCCGTGAGGGAGAGGACTTCCCCGTTGGGTTTGATGGCCCTACGAGTATGGGAGACTACTTCAGGTTTCTGGTGCCAGGGGAGTATGCATCGATTGAAGAATTTCCAGAGAGCCTGAGAGCAGGAATTGTCGTCTCTCAAACCTTGGATTTCGATTCGAAACACGTGCTGAGTGGGAACAGTATCAATGAGTATTTTTGCGATCTGTATAGGTGCTAGGCCTGGCTAAAGTGTGTTCGCTACACGATTTTTAGCCTGCGAAGAGCAATGGGGTGGCCCTGCGGTTTCTGATTGAACACCTGGCAACCTCTGTCAGTCCCACGCTGTGTACCTACTTGTCCACAGCAGGAGGCTTACCCCATGAGCACATACGACTGGGACTTGATCGAACGCTTGCTGCACGAAGTGCAGAACGGCGCCGGTCACAGTTTCACGCCACGCCCCTATGCCGAGCAGCATGCCGCCGCGCTGGCCGCCGATGGCGAGGCGCCGGGCAATCTGAACAAGCTCAAGGCCCAGGCCTGCGAGTACGAAAAGATCCTCTTGGAGCGGAGTTTCATCGAGAGACGGCCTGAAGCGGAAGGCGGCAATGGCGAGAATTTCGTCCTCAGTCCGCGCGGCTCGCGCCTGCTCAGCCTGATTGACAGCAGCATTCCGGGCTTCGAACACCCACGCCAGGTGCTCGATGAACAGGCTGATGCGCTGGACGAAGCCACCTTCGAGCACGTCTCGGCCAAGGCGCAGATCGCTGGCGGATCAATTTAGACTGGCATCGCCAAGGCCGGTCCCCCGATAATCGGGATCCATTCTCACTGCCGAGCCTTGCCATGCCGTTCAACCTGCAGAGGGGCCGCCCATGACCGCGGTCCGCAAGAACCCCGACGCCTTCGCCTTCCAGGTCATGCTGGGGCTGTGCCTGATCTGGGGCTGCCAGCAGGTGCTGATCAAATCCGCTGCCGTGGACATTGCACCGGTCATGCAGGCGGCGTTTCGCAATGGCATCGCCGCGCTGCTGGTGGGGCTGCTGGTCTGCTGGCGGGGTGGCTGGAGCCAGGTGGGCAGCACCTGGCGCGCCGGGTTACTGGCCGGCGCGCTGTTCGGCCTCGAGTTCCTGTTCATCGCCGAGGGGCTGAAGCTGACCTCGGCGGCGCACATGTCGGTGTTCCTCTACACCGCGCCGATCTTCACCGCCCTGGGGCTGCATTTCATGATGCCCAGCGAACGGCTGCGGCTGTTGCAGTGGCTGGGCATCCTGCTGGCCTTCGGGGGGATTGCCCTGGCCTTCGCCGGCGGGGTTTCCCTCGAACACCTCGATGGACGCATGTTGCTGGGCGATGCCATGGCGATCCTGGCAGGCCTGGCCTGGGGCGCGACCACGGTGGTGGTGCGCGGCTCGCGCCTGTCCGAGGCGCCGGCGACCCTGACCCTGTTCTACCAGCTGGCGGTGGGGTTTGTCGGGCTGGTGCTGATCGCCCTGGTGAGCGGGCAGATCGCCGATTTCTCGCTGACCCCGCTGGCGGTGGGCAGTGTGCTGTTCCAGGGGATCGTGGTGTCGTTCGTCAGCTACCTGACCTGGTTCTGGTTGCTGCGCAAATACCTGGCCTCGAACCTGGCGGTGTTTTCCTTCATCACGCCGTTGTTCGGGGTGACCTTCGGCGTGCTGCTGCTGGATGAGCCGCTGAGCCTGAACTTCGTGATCGGCGCGGTGATGGTGCTGCTCGGGGTGGTCATGGTCAGCGCCGAGGCGTGGGTGCGGCAGCAGTTGCGCAAGCTGGTGGGATGAGAGGGTAGACGCGCCGGCCCCTGGCGCGTTCCACCACGTCCACGGCTTTTGCTACGTAGGCTGCATCTCCTGTCTCCAATGCGTCAGCCATGAACTGTGCGATGGTTTCCGGAGAAGCCAGATAGGCGGCAGCGTCGAATTCATGGAACGTTTCAGTCATTTTGCGTCCTCTGCGAGTGCTGGAGAATGTAGCCAATGAAACGTTGCCGAGAGAGGCACAAATGATTTCGATCTGTTGCTGAACTGAACCCACCATCACCCGGCAGTACGGGCATTTGAGTGGCAATCCTGCAGGTAATGACCTCCTGTCACGGCCAGCACTCCGGCCACGGCCAACCCTGCCGCTGCCAACACCAATGCTGGCTGTAATCCACCACTGAAATGACTGCTCAACGCCGCCAGCAACGGCCCGCTCAACTGCCCCAGGGCAAAGCACGCAGTCAGCAGCCCGGCATTGCGCTGCGTGGCATGGGGCGCCAGCTCTCGCGAGCGCTGCATCACCAGTTGCATGCAGGCCAGGAACGGCCCGCCGCACAGCAGCACGCCCAATGCCAGGCCGATACCGCCACCGAGCAGGCAGGCCAGTACGCCGAGCCCTTGCAGCCACAGGGTGGTGGTCAGCCAGGCAGAGGTCCGCCCCGGGCGGCGCTGGCTGACGATGGCCACGCCGAGCGCCGATGCCAATCCGAACGCGGGCCAGAACAGGTCGGCCTGCCACTGTCCGAGGAACTGCTGGCTGGCCATCTGCGACAGGAAGGTGGCTGGCAGGATGTAGCCGATCCCGTAGAGCGCATAAACCAGGCCCAGGCGTCCGATGCCGGTGCCACGGCCTTGTTCGTTGACGGCCGCAGGCGTGGCGGTGGGTTCCAGCGCTCGTGGCAGCCATGGCAGCACTGCTAGCAGCATGACCAGCGCGGCGACGCCATAGACCAGCCACAGGGCTGCCGAATCCAGCCCCAGCAGGTGCGCGCCCAGGGCCAGCACGCCCGTCACCGCGATGCCGACGCCGGGCCCGGCGAACACTAGTGCGCCGAGGCGCTGTCGGCCATGGGCGCTGGCCAGTTGCTGGCTGAGGCTGGCAATCATCACCAGCACCCAGGCGCTGGCCACGCCAGTGCCGAAACGCAGCAGCAGGTGGCTCCAGAAACCGTCGGCGGCCCACGAGGCCAGGGTCAGCAGCACGCACAGCCACAACCCCCCATGTAGACGCAGGCGCACCTGGGCCGGCCGGCGGGCGAACATGGCGTCGACCGCGCCGAGGAAGTAGCCCAGGTAGTTGGCGGCGGCGACCAGGCCGCCGGTGGTGAGGTCGAACTGGCCCTCGGCGATCAGTCGGGGCAGTTGCGGGGTGAGGGCGAAGCGGCCGATGCCCATTGCCATCATCAGCGCCACGGCGCTGGCCAGCAGTTGTACGAAGGGCGACATGGAAAGTCTCCTGCACGAAGTGATGCGATGGATGGCAGGGTAGGGTTCATTGACTTTCAATAAAATTGAATAATGATGATCAAGTTGTTCTGTTTTGGAGAATCCTATGGAGTTCAGCCAACTGCGCATCTTCCAGGCCGTGGCCGAGGAGGGCTCGGTGACCCGCGCCGCCGAGCGATTGCACCGCGTGCCGTCGAACCTGTCGACGCGCCTGCGCCAGCTTGAGGAGCAACTGGGGGTGGAGCTGTTCCTGCGCGAGCGCCAGCGCTTGCAGCTGTCGCCGGCCGGCAAGGTGCTGCTGGACTACGCCCACCGGCTGTCCAACCTGCGTGACGAGGCGTTGGCCGCGGTGCAGGGCGGCCAGCCGGCGGGGGACTTCGTGCTGGGCACCATGTACAGCACGGCGGCTATCCACTTGCCGGCGTTGCTGGCGCGCTACCACCAGGCCTACCCGGCGGTGAACCTGCAGGTGCAGGCGGCGCCCAGTGCCGAGCTGCTGGAAGGGGTGCTCAGCCATCGGCTGGACGCGGCGCTGGTGGACGGCCCGCTCAATCTGGCAGGGCTGGATGGCGTGCCGTTGTGCGAGGAGACCCTGGTGCTGATCACCAGCCCCGAGCACCCGGCGGTGCACAGCGCCAGGGATGTCGCCGGCAAGGCGGTGTTCACCTTCCGCCAGGGCTGCTCGTACCGCATGCGTCTGGAAGCCTGGTACGCCCATGCCCACACGCCCATGGGGCGGGTCATGGAGATCGAGTCGTACCAGAGCATGCTGGCCTGCGTGATCGCCGGGGCCGGGGTGGCGTTGATGGCGCAGTCCATGCTCGACAGCCTGCCGGGCCGCGAGCAGGTGCGGGCGCATCGGCTGCAGGCACCGTTCGACCAGGCGATGACCTGGCTGATGTGGCGCCAGGGCAAACGCGGGGCGAATCTGCAGGCCTGGATCGACTTGCAACAAAGCGAAACGATTGACCGACTGTCGGAAGCTGCCGTCTGCGCTTGATCCGGGTCAGAATCGGCCCTATGTGTAGGAACAGAGGCATGCGCAATACAGGACATCGGGCTATGATCTGTATGACGCACCGCAGGATCGATTGACCAAGAGGCTGACCCGTCAAGGGGGCATTATGAACGAACGCATGTATAACTGGCTCCACGACCTCGCCGTCGCCTTGGGCTTGCTCCCGCCACCGTTGCAGCCGGTGCCGATCCCGACCGACGAAGAACAGCGCAAGCGCCAGCCGCGTCGGCGCTGACAACTGACAAAAAGGCCGCCGCATCCGAGTGATGCGGCGGCCTTTTGCGTTTTACCGGCTTGAACCTCTCATCCCTGTAGGAGCGGCCTTGTGCCGCGAAAGGGCCGCAAAGCGGCCCCGTCGGATTCAGCGCTTAGCCGAGACAGGGGCCGCTACGCAGCCCTTTCGCGGCACAAGGCCGCTCCTACAGGGGATGGTGTGGAAGTGGCCTCAGGCCAGGTTCACCGTCGCCACTGGCTTGCGCGAAGCCAGGCTGACCACCACGAAGCTCACCAGGCCGATCGCCAGGCTGTAGTAGATCGGCGTGTTGGCCTCCAGGCCGTCCTTGAACATGAACAGCAGTGCGGTACCGAAGCCCAGCGTCATGCTGGCGATGGCCCCCGCGGTGGTCGCGCGCTTCCAGAAGATCGCGCCGATCAGCGGGATCAGCATGCCGCCAACCAACAGGTTGTAGGCCAGGGTCAGGGCGCTGATCACATCGTTCACCGCCAGGGCGATACCCAGCACCACCAGGCCGGTGAGCAGGGTGAACAGGCGGTTGATGCCCAGGCTCGACTGCTTGCCGCCGCGCAGCTTGGGCAGCAGGTCTTCGGTCAGGGTGGTCGAGGCGGCCAGCAGGCCCGCGCTGGCGGTGGACATCATCGCGGCCAGGGCGGCGGCCATCAGCAGGCCACGGATGCCTTCGGGCAGTTGGCCCTTGATCATCTCGGCGAAGGCGTTGTTCGGGTTGGCCAGGTCCGGCATCAGTACATGGGCGGCCATGCCGATCAGGGCGCAGGCCAGGCCGTACAGCACGCAGTAGATACCGGCGGTGGTGCCGGCGCGCTGGCAGACCTTCTCGTCACGGGCGGTGAACACCCGCTGCCAGATGTCCTGGCCGATCAGGATGCCGAAGAAGTAGATCAGGAAGTAGGTGATGATGGTGTCCCAGCCGATGGTGGTCCAGCTGAAGCTGGCCGCCGGCAGCTTGGCCACCAGGGCGTCCCAGCCGCCGGCCTTGTACAGGCACACCGGCAGCAGGATGAACATCAGGCCCACGGTCTTGATCACGAACTGGACGATGTCGGTCAGGGTCAGCGACCACATGCCGCCGATGGTCGAGTACACCACCACCACGCCGCCGCCGAACAGCAGGGCCATCCAGAACGGCACGTCGAGCAGCACCTGCAGTACGGTGCCCATGGCCAGGGTCGAGGTCACCGCGATCATCAGCGCGTAGGCGAGCATGATCGCCGCGCTGGCCTGGCGGGCCATCGGGTTGTAGCGGCGCTCCAGCACCTGGGTGACGGTGAAGATCTTCAGGCGCAGCAGCGGCTTGGCCAGGAACAGGTTGAGGGCGATGATCCCCAGGCCCAGGGCGGCGCACAGCCAGAAGCCGGAAATGCCATGGACGTAGCCCAGGCGCACGGTGCCGACGGTGGAGGCGCCGCCGAGCACGGTGGTGGCCATGGTGCCCATGTACAGGGTCGGGCCGAGGTTGCGCCCGGCCACCAGGTAGTCTTCGTGGGTCTTCGCGCGCCGCATGCCGTACCAGCCGAGGGCGAGCATGCCGGCGGCATAGATCAGTACAACGATGATGTCCAAGGCCATTGGGGGTCTCCCGATTATCTTTATTATGGCGAGATCGGCCGTCTGGACGCTGCAAGGCGCCCGGCGGTCCTGTCATGTGTTGGCGGGCCTCTATGGCCCTCCCGAATGGCTCCTGCCGGGGTCAAGCAATCGCTTGCAGCGCAATGCCCTGTGTGTAGGAGCGGCCTTGTGCCGCGAAAGGGCTGCAAGGCAGCCCCGGCGTTCTCTGCGAAAACGCTGAAAACCGGGGGCGCTGTGCGCCCCTTTCGCGGCACAAGGCCGCTCCTACAAAGGGCGGTGCTTGACGGCTAGCGACGTACCACGCCCGGCAGCACGCAGAGCATTTCGAACAGCAGGTTGGCGCCCAGCAGCGAGGTGTTGCCGGTGGTGTCGTAGGGTGGGGAGACTTCGACCAGGTCGCAGCCGATCAGGTCCAGGCCGTGGCAGCCGCGGATGATCTCCATCGCCTGGATGGTGGTCAAGCCGCCGATTTCCGGGGTGCCGGTACCGGGCGCCCAGGCCGGGTCGATGCCGTCGATGTCGAACGACAGGTACACCGGGCCGCCACCGACTTTCTCGCGCACTTCGGCCATCAGCGGCTCCAGCGACTTGTGCCAGCACTCTTCGGCCTGGACCACACGGAAGCCCTGGCGACGGCTCCAGTTGAAGTCGTCGGCGGTGTAGCCCTGCGCGCGCAGGCCGATCTGCACCACGCGGTCGCAATCGAGCAGGCCTTCTTCCACGGCGCGGCGGAAGGTGGTGCCGTGGGCGATTTTCTCGCCGAACATGTGGTCGTTGACGTCGGCGTGGGCGTCGATGTGCACCAGGCCGATCTTGCCGTGCTTCTTGTGCAGGGCGCGCAGGATCGGCAGGGTGATGGTGTGGTCGCCGCCCAGGGTCAGCGGGATGACATTGTGCTCGACGATCTCGTCGTAGGCCTCTTCGATGATGCGCACGGCGTCCAGCAGGTTGAAGGTGTTGATCGCCACGTCACCGATGTCGGCCACCGACAGCGAGTCGAACGGGGCGGCGCCGGTGGCCATGTTGTACGGGCGGATCATCACCGATTCGGCGCGGATCTGCCGCGGGCCGAAGCGGGTACCCGAGCGCAGCGAGGTGCCGATGTCCAGGGGCACGCCGATGAACGCGGCGTCGAGCCCTTCGGCGCTCTGCAGGTGGGGGAGACGGAGCATGGTGGCGATGCCGCCGAAACGCGGCATTTCGTTGCCGCCCAGTGGTTGGTGGAGAATCTTGTCCACGGTGGGCCTCATCAGTCGGTCGATTGTTCTGTTTGTTCGAACCTGTGCCGCCGCGCGCCTCGTTGCTATGGTCATGTCGGCGGGCAGGGACATTTCGCCGCAGTCTGCGCAAGGTAGTGCCCGGGAAGAATCGCTACCGACAAAAACTTACTTCAGGAATTTCTGAACTATCGGTGTGCGGCCGGGTTAGACTCTGGCCATTTCCAGCCCACGGACCCGTTGCCCCATGGCCTCATCGCTGCCCGACCTGAAACTGCTGCGCATCTTCGCCAGCGTGGTGCGTCACCAGGGCTTCGCCAATGCCCAGCGCGACCTCAACCTGTCGACCTCGGCCATCAGCACCTACATGAGCCAGCTGGAAAGCGCCCTGGGCATCGTGCTCTGCCACCGTGGCCGTGGCGGTTTCAGCCTGACCAGCAAGGGCGAGCTGTTCCACCAGGAGACCTTGCGCCTGCTGGGGGAGCTGGATGGCTTCGAGCAGTATGCGGCGGCACTCAAGGGCGAGTTGCGCGGCACCCTCAACCTGGGGGTGATCGACTCCACCGTGGGCGACCGCGCCTTGCCGCTGGCCGAGGCCATCGGTGCCTACAGTCAGGAACACCCGGCGGTGCACCTGCACCTGTCGGTGTCCAGCCCGTACGAACTGCAACTGGGCGTGCAGGACAACCGCCTGGACCTGGCCATCGGTGCGTTTTCGTCGCGCATGAGCGGCCTGGTCTACCAGCCGCTGTACCGCGAGCAGCACTGGCTGTATTGCAGCAGCCGCCATGCGCTGTTCGGCGAGCGACGGATCCCGGAGCCGGTGATTACCCAGCAGCGCATGGTCGGGCGTGGCTACTGGAGCCAGGCGGAGCTGGCCCGGCACGGTTTCAAGCACAGCGCCGCCACCGTGGAAAGCATGGAGGCGCAGCTGATTCTGATTCTCTCCGGCGCCTACATCGGCTACCTGCCCGAGCACTATGCCCAGGCCTGGGTCGACAAGGGTGATCTGCGCGTGCTGTCGCCGGCGACCTTTGGCTATCAGGCGCCGTTTTCCCTGATCATCCGCCGTGGTCGGAGCCGGGAACCCTTGATCCAGACGTTCCGCGACCTGCTCAAGAGCCAGCTCAACGTGGGCTGAGCTGGGCCGTGTTCAGCACATTCCGTCAGGTCGAGTAAATTTCCTACAAAACTTGACCGCTGACGTGATGGCCTTCTGCTAAATATCTACTTGCTTTGATGATTTTCCCACTCATCTGGATAAGCAAGGGATCGCCAACGATGCGCATGAATTTGCCCGTCACCGAGCATGAAAGAACCTTTCCCCAAGACCAGCGGCTGATCTCCACCACCGACCTGAACAGCCGCATCACCTATTGCAACGACGCATTCGTGGCCATCAGCGGTTTCACCTACGACGAACTGGTCGGCCAGCCCCATAACCTGGTGCGGCATCCCGACATGCCACCGGCGGTCTTCGGGCATATGTGGGACACCATCAAGCAAGGCAAACCCTGGATGGGCGTGGTCAAGAACCGCGCCAAGAACGGCGACTTCTACTGGGTCAGCGCCTACGTCACGGCGGTGTACGAGAACGGCCGCATCAGCGGCTACGAGTCGGTGCGCTCGGTGCCGACCCGGGAGCAGATCCGCCGGGCCGAGAACTTGTACGCCCGCCTGCGGGCAGGGCGCTCGCCGGTGCCGCTGGCGGCGCGCCTGGGGCATGGGGTCGGCCATGGCTGGCCGCTGATCGGTGCGGGATTGCTGTCGGCCGCCGCCTATCTGTGGCTGCCCCCCTACGCGGCACTGGGTGTGCTGATGGCCAGCCTGCTGGCGGCCTGGTACGTGGTCGAGCACCGGCAGAACCAGTCGATCCGGCGCACCCTGCAGGAGCACCCCAAGGCGTTCACCAGCCCGTTGGTGGCGCTGACCTACAGCGACAACCCCGGGTTGCAGGGCCAGCTCGACCTGGCGATCATCAGCGAAGAGGCGCGCCTGCAGACCGCGCTGACCCGCTTGGTGGATGCCGGTGTCGGGGTCAAGTCGCGAGCCGCGCAGTCCGCCGACCTGTCCGATGCCCAGGCGCAGATGCTCGACCGCCAGCGCAGCGAGACCGACCAGTCGGCCACCGCCATCGCGCAGATGGCGGCGACCATCCAGCAGGTCACCCACAACGTGCAGAGCACCGCCCACGCCGCCAGCGACGCCGACCAGCTGGCCCAGCAGGGTAGCGACCTGGCGCAGCAGAGCCTGCGCGCGATGGGCAGCATGAGCGAGGCGGTGAGCGACATCGGCCAGGCGGTCAATGCCCTGGCCGAGCAAACCCAGTCGATCGGCAGCGTGGTGGATGTGATCACCTCGATCGCCGAGCAGACCAACCTGCTGGCGCTCAATGCCGCCATCGAGGCGGCGCGGGCCGGCGAGCAGGGCAGAGGCTTCGCCGTGGTGGCGGACGAAGTGCGTTCGCTGGCGCAACGAACCCGCGCCTCGACCGAGGAGATCCACCATATCATCTCCACCCTGCGCTCCGGTGCCGACCGCGCGGTGGCCAGCGCCAGTCGCGGCCAGCAGATCTCCAGCGACAGCGTGCACAGCGTCGAGGCGGTGCAGGCGGCGTTGTCGGGGATCGCCCAGGCGGTTAGTCGCATCACTGGCATGAGTCAGCAGATGGCCACGGCGTCCGAGCAGCAGAGCCATGTCGCCGAGGACATCAACCAGCAGATCGTGCGCATCGCCCATCTGTGCGACGAGAGCGCGGGACAGGCCAGGCAGGGGGCCGAGATCAGCCAGGACCTGGAGCGCATGGCGGAGTACCTGCACAGCCTGGCGGAGCGGTTCAACCGCTGAAGCTGTAGCGGGTAACAGCGGGGCGTGGGAGCGGGCTTGCCCCGCGATTGCAGTGCTGGCTATGTCGCGGGGCAAGCCCGCTCCCACGAACGCCTCGCAGCCCCCGGGGATGGCAACCCTGTGGCAAACTACCCGCCCCAAGGAGCCCCCCATGCCCAGACCCCGCTGCGCGCGTTGCCAGCGCCCGCTCGCCCATTGCCTTTGCCCACTGATCCCGCACCTGGACAGCCGCACCCGCGTGGTCGTGCTGCAGCACCCCAGCGAGACCGCCCACGCCCTGAACACCGCACGCCTGGCGGCCCTTGGGCTGGTCAACGCCGAGTTGCGGATCGGCGAGGTGTTCGAAGACCTGGACGCGCTGCTGGCAACGCCAGGCTACCGACCGGCGCTGCTGTTCCCCGGTGACGAGGCCGAGGTCCTGCAAGGCTATGGTCAAGGTACCGAGCTGCCGCTGATGCTGATCGTGCCGGATGGCACCTGGCGCAAGGCGCGCAAGATGCTGTACCTGAACCCGCTGCTGGAGAGGCTGCCACGGGTGACGCTCGACCATGTCCAGCCCTCGCGCTATCGGTTGCGCAAGGCACCGGAACCGGGTGCCCTGTCGACGCTCGAGGCGGTGGTGCAGGCGTTGAATGTGCTGGAGGCTCCGGCAGCGTTCGATGAGTTACTGCGCCCGTTCGAGGCGCTGATCGAAGGGCAGATCGAGGCCATGGGAGCGCAGACATATCAACGCAATCATGGGCAGGTTTGAATCGGAGCCCGCCCCTTCAAGGTGTGATAGTAGGCGCCCGGCCTGGAGTTGCCGGGGCTGCTTTGCAGCCCTTTCGCGGCACAAGGCCGCTCCTACTGGGCACGCGTTCTCCTGTAGGAGCGGCCTTGTGCCGCGAAAGGGTTGCAAAGCGACCCCGGCAATCTTGAATTGGAGCGGCCCTTTCAAGGGGTGAGCCTGATCGCGTAACAAGCCCACCATGCGACGGGCTAATGATCAGTGGGAGCGGGCTTGCCCCGCGATTGCACTGCCATGCTGGCGATCACCGCTCGCGCAACGCCTCCGTCCGCGCCTTCAGCACCGGTTTCAACAGATAGTCCAGCACGCTCTTCTGCCCGGTGATGATATCCACCGTGGCCACCATCCCAGGGATGATCAGCAGCGGTTTGTTGTCCCCACCCAGGTGGTTCTTGTCGGTGCGCACCTGGATCAGGTAGAACGCGTTGCCCTTGTCGTCGGTGACGGTATCCGCGCCAATCAGCTCCAGCTTGGCCTTGAGCCCGCCGTAGATGGTGTAGTCGTAGGCGCTGAACTTGACCATCGCCGTCTGTCCCGGGTGCAGGAACGCCACGTCCTGGGGCCTTACCTTGGCCTCGATCAGCAGGTTGTCCTCGATCGGCACGATCTCCACCAGGTCGCTGCCGGGCTGGACCACGCCGCCGATGGTGTTGACCTTGAGCAGCTTGACGATGCCGCGCACCGGCGACACCACGGTGGTGCGGTTGACCCGGTCGTCGATGGCGATGCTGGTGGCGGTGATCTTCGACAGCTCCGTGCGCTTGTCGTTGAGCTCCTTGGCGGCGTCGGAGCGGAAGCTGGCGTCGGATTCCTGGATCTTGCTGCGGATTTCGGCGATCGCCGCCTCGGCGCGGGGGATCGCCAGGTTGGTGGCATTGAGCTGGCCGCGCGCCTCGACGCTGCGCTGCTTGAGGCGCAGGATCTCCACGGGGGAGATGGCGCCCTTGCTCACCAGTGGCGAGGACATGTCCAGTTCCTGTTGCAGCAGGCCCACGGCCGAGCGGTATTGATCGACCTTGGAGCGGAACTCGGCCAGCTCCTGGGTCTTCTGCCGCAGTTGTTCGTTGAGGGTCTGTTTCTCGCTGGCCAGACGGCGCTGGCGCGAGTCATACAGCGCGGCTTCGTCCTCGGCCACCTGTGGTGCCTTGGCGCGGACTTCGTTCGACAACACGAAGGGCCTGCCCTCGGACTCGGCCGACAGGCGCTCGACCTGGGCGGTGAGCGCGTAACGGTCGGCTTCACTCTCGCCCTTGTTCGACTTGAAGCGGGTGTCGTCCAGGCGCAGCAGGGTCGCGCCCTTGTCGACCATTTGCCCTTCACGCACGAAGATCTCGGTGACGATGCCGCCCTCGAGGTTCTGCACCACCTGCACCTTGCTCGACGGAATGGCCTTGCCCTCGCCGACGGTGACCTCGTCGAGCACCGCGAAGTTGGCCCAGACCAGGGCCACCAGCAGCAGGATCGCCGCCAGCCACACGGTCAGGCGTGACAGGCTGGGCGACTCCTGCAAGGTGGCGCCGGCCAGCTCCGGCATGTAGTCGCGTTCGGCGCGCTTGTCGGCGCCCTGGAGGTAGCTGCGCACGCTGTGGCTGAAGGGCATACATTACCTCCATTGCGGGGTTTGACACGGATCCCTGTGGGAGCGGGTTTACCCGCGAATGCTGCGGTGGCTTTGCCGACGCTTTCGCGGGTAAACCCGCTCCCACAGAGACCGCGTCGTCTTTGAAGGCCTACAGCGCCGCGCCGATACGACCCTTGCGCAGCGCGTCGATGACCGCGTCCTTCGGCCCGTCGGCGACGATCTTGCCGTTGTCCAGCACCAGCAGCCGATCCACCAGGCTGAGCATCGAGGTGCGGTGGGTGACCAGCAGCAGGGTCTTGCCCGGCACCCAGTTCAGCAGGCGCTGGCGCAGTTGCTCCTCGCTGCTGTTGTCCATGTGGCTGGTGGGTTCGTCGAGGATCAGGATCGGCGGTTCCAGCAGCAGCGCCCGGGCCAGCAGCACGGCCTGGCGCTGGCCACCGGACAACAGCTGGCCGCGTTCGCCCACCGGGCGGTCGAAGCCTTGCGGGTGCTGGCGGGCCAGTTCGCTGACCCCGGTCAGCTCGGCCACTTCGAGCATGCGCGCATCGCTGACATGACGGGCGCCGAGGGTGAGGTTGTCGCGCAGGCTACCGGCCAGCAGGGGCAGGTCGTGGGCCACGTAGCCAACCTGGCTGCGCAGGTCGGCGATGTCCAGCTGGCGCAGGTCGAGGTTGTCCAGCAACACCTGGCCTTCGTCAGGGTGATGAAAGCCCATCAGCAGGCGGGCGAGGGTGCTCTTGCCCGAGCCGCTGCGGCCGATGATGCCGATGCGCTCGCCTGGCTTGAGCGTGGCACTCATATCGTTGAGTGCCGGGGCCGCTTGCCCGGCATAGCGGAAGGTGGCGTGGTTGATGCTGATGCCACCCAGCAGCGCGGTGTGCTCCAGGGCCTGGTGCTCGGCTTCGCGTTCCTGGGGCAGGCTCATCAGCGCATCGGTGCTGCGCATGGTCAGCTGCGCCTGCTGGTAGCGGGTGATCAGCCCGGCGATCTGGCCCAGCGGCGCGAGGACCCGGCTGCCGAGCATGTAGCTGGCCACCAGCGCGCCGACGCTGAGGTTGCCGGCAATGATGCTGTACACCCCGGCGACGATGGTGGCCATGCCGCAGAACTGCTGGATGAACAGCGTGCCGTTGCTGGCCAGCGAGGACAGGTTGCGGGCATGGGCGTCGAGGCGGGCGATGGCGCCGTTGGTGTGTTCCCACTGGTACTGGCGCTCGCTTTCGGCGCCGCAGGCCTTGAGGGTTTCCAGGCCGCCGAGGGTTTCGATCAGCAGCGCCTGGCGCACCGCGCCGAGGCTCAGGCTCTTTTGCACCGTGTCACGCAGGCGCACCTGGATGAACAGCGCCAGGCCCACGGCCAGCGGGAAGGCGATCAGCGGGATTACTACCAGCCAGCCGCCGAGCAGGCCGATCACCAGCAGCATCAGCGCCACGAACGGCAGGTCGATGATGCTGGTCAGGGTGACCGCGGTGAGGAACTCACGCAGCCCCTGGAAGTCATGGATGCTCTGGGCGAAGCCGCCGATGGTGGCGGGTCGCGCCTTCATGCTCATGCCGGTGATGCGTTCGAACAGGGTGGCCGAGAGAATCAGGTCGGTCTTCTTGCCGGCCTGGTCCAGCAGGTGTGCACGAACCATGCGCAGCACCAGCTCGAAGGCGGTGCCGATGAACAGGCCGGCCACCAGCACCCACAAGGTGGACAGCGCCTGGTTGGGCACCACGCGGTCGTAGGTCTGCATGACGAACAGCGGCACCATCAACCCCAGCAGGTTGATCAGCAGGCTGGCCAGCAGGGCATCGCCATACAGCCAGCGGGAGTGGCGCAGGGTGTCGCGGAACCAGGCATTGACCCGTGGGATCAGCGGGGCGCGCACCTCTTCCAGGGTATGACGGGGACGGGCGAACAGGACCTGGCCGCTGTAGGCCTCGGCCAGGGCATCGCGTTCGACCCACTGCTCGCCGCCTTCGGCTTCGCACGGCAGCAGCAGGGCCCGGCCGTTGTTCCCCCAGCGTTGCAGCACGGCGCTGCGGCCGTCGTTGAGGATCAGCAGAACCGGCAGGTTGAGTGCCGAGATGGCGTCCAGGTCACGTTGCAGGACCCGCGCCTGCAACCCCGCCCGCGCGGCGGCGCGGGGCAGCAGGGCCAGGGGCAGGCGTTGCTCGGCCAGCGGCAGGCCGCTGCACAGGCTGGCGCGGCTGGCAGGGCAGCCGTGCAGCTTGCACAGGATCAGCAGGCCATCGAGCAACGGATCATCAACATCCAGGCGCGGTTGCGCGCTTTGCATACTGGTCACGATGGCCTACTCCTGCCGCGGTGGACGGGAAATGGGCGCTGGCGAAAAGTCCCTTGTCTCGTCAGAACCTAACGCATGTCGGGCAATTTCGCCTCGTTGCGTACTTCGGTCTTGGCGATGGCCTCGGGTGGCAGCGAGATGTGCTGCTTGCTCAGCAACTCACCCATGGTCGCCAGGACCCGATACATGGAGAACTCTTCGGTGTAGCGCACTTCGGTGTAGCGCCGGTTGGCGTTGTACAGCTCGTTCTCGCTGTCGAGCACGTCGAGCAGGGTACGTTGGCCCAGGCCGAACTGGTCCTGGTAGGCGGCGCGCACGCGCTGGGTGGTTTCGGCGTACTCGCGGGCGCTCGGGGTCTGCTTGCGGGCGTTGTTCATCGCGTTCCAGGCCAGGCTGAGGTTTTCGTTCAGCTCGCGCAGGGCGTTGTTGCGGATGTCCATCGCCTGGTTGATCTTGTGCGCGTCGGACTGCAGGCGGGCCTTGTCGCTGCCGCCGCGGAACAGGTTGTAGCTGAGCTCGACGCCGGCCTGCCAGTCGTTGTTGTCGTGGCCCTTCTGACCGCCGATGTTGTTGTTGGCGCCGGTGGCCAGCACCGCGTCCAGGCGCGGGTAGAAGGGCGACTTGGCCACTTCGTATTGCTGCTCGGCGGAGCGCACGTCAGCCTGCGCCGACTTCAGGTAGGGGTTGTTCTCCAGCATGCCCTGGCGGGCATTGAGCAGGTCACCCGGTACTTCGCCCTTGATCGTGACCGGTGTTTCCAGCTCGTCCGGCATGCGCCCGACTACGCTGTAGAAGTTGGCCTCGGCGTCGGCCAGGTCGACCTCGGCGGTGTCCAGGTTGTTCTCGGCCAGGGCGCGACGGGCGCGGGACTGGTCGAGGTCGGCGGTGCTGCCCACGCCACGTTCGCTGCGCAGGCCGATCTGGTCGTTGACCCGCAGGTGGGCCTGCAGGTTGTTCTTGGCCAGGGTCACCAGTTCGCGGCGCTTGAGCACCTCGAGGTAGACCTCAATAGCGCGCAGGGCGATGCTCTCGGCGGTGGCCTGGGTGTAGTAGGCACGCGAGGTGGCCACCGCTTCGGTGCGGGCGACCTCGTTGGAGGTATTGAAGCCATCGAACAGCATCTGCCGCAGGCGCAGTTCCGACTGGGTGTAGTTGAGGGTTTCCTTGTTGTGGTTACGCGTGCCGTCGGGGTTGAAGCCGCGGGTGTTGGTGTTGTCCGAGCGTTGCCGGCCGTAGCCTGCGACCAGATCGACGGTTGGGTAGTACCCCCCGCGGGCGAACTTCACATCCTCGTCGGCCGACAGCCTGCTGTTGCGGCTGGCGCTGATCTCGGGATGCTGGTCCACGGCGTTCTGGACAGCCTCGGTGATCGACATCGCCTGACTGTTGGCACACGCCATGGCCAACAAAATCGCACTGGTGATGGGGGTTAAAGCGCGCATGGGGTACATCTCCCTGGTCTTGAATAATGTCCTGCTAATCGCCAAAAAAATGACGAAAAATTAGAATCAAACCGTTTCAGGTTTGTAACAACAGAGCTAAGAACATTTATCGGGCGAGCTAAGAAGATTTTTTCATAAGATATATGCGAAAAAAAACTTATGCGGTCTAAGGAATCCGCGACATTGTTTCATTCAGGCGGTTACGGGAATTGGCTGGGACAGGCGATTTTCGGGCCTTGGTGAAAGTTCCAGATTTTTTGCAGCTAAGGAGACAGGGGAGGAAGGCGAAAGCGGAATTTGGCGACAGAAAAATGGCACTCGATAATGGCCATTCGCCCACTTCGCTATCGTGGCAGTCGTCACAAGGAGCGTGGTTTCTCACGAACGTGACAGCAACGATCCACCAGCCATGGCACTCGGAACGTTGCGCACATTACCCGGCACGCCTTGATCTGCGAAAAGCCCATCGGCAGGGGAGGCGTACGCTCATGGCTAAATTAGTCGGTGTAGTCGGCAAGGTGATCGGCCAGGTATTCGCGGTGGGCGACGATGGTCATCGCCGCCTGTTGGTGGAAGGCGACCGGTTGTTCGTCGGCGAACAGCTCGAGACCGGCAGCGAGGGCGCCGTGGCGGTGCGGCTGCAAAATGGTGCGCAGCTGACCCTGGGCCGCGGCAGCAGCCTGGAGATGACCACCGACCTGCTGGCCAATCGCGCGCCCCACGTGCAGGCGCCGGACGCGCAGCCCAGCGACGCCCAGCTCAGTGATGTCGAGCAACTGCAAAAAGCCATTGCCGCTGGCGCCGACCCCACGCAGGAAGCCGAAGCGACGGCGGCGGGCGGCAACCCGTCAGGCGTGTCGGGGGCGCTCGGCGGGGGTCACAGTTTCGTGATACTGACCGAGGTGGCCGCCCGGGTGGATCCCACCATCGGCTTCCCCACCGCAGGATTCAATGGTTTCCCACTGCTGGCCAATCTCGAACTCGGTGGCCTCGACGGCAACGATGACGGGCCGGTTTTGGCCGATACACCAGCGATCGACAATCCGGTCAGCCTCACTGGCCTGGAGGTCAACCCTGCAGAATTGACCCTGGACGAGGCCAACCTGGCCCAAGGCTCGGCCAGCAATCCGGCGGCCCTGACCCAGTCCGGCAGTTTCACGGTGGTGGCCGCCGATGGCGTGTTCAACCTCAGTGTCGGCGGCATCAATGTGGTCACTGCGGGCGTGGTCACCGGCATCGGGCAGTCCATCGTCACCGGGCTCGGCAATGTGCTGACCATTACCGGCTACAACCCGGCCACGGGTGTGGTGAGCTACAGCTACACCCTGACCGGCGCCGAGCATCACCCGGACGGTGCGGGCAGCAATACCCTGGGCGAGCAGTTCCCGGTGCTGGTCAGCGACACGGATGGCGACGTGGCCAGCGGTTCCCTGGACGTGATCATTCGTGACGATGTGCCACGGGCGGTGAACGACACCAATGCCACCGCCGCCACCGAGCAGCATGTGGAACTCAGCGGCAATGTGCTGGGCAACGACATCCAGGGGGCAGACCGCATCCCCAGCGGCCCGGTGGTAGCCGGTACCTTCGTCGGCACCTACGGCACCCTGGTCCTGGCGGCGGACGGCTCCTACACCTACACCCTCAACACCAACGACCCCGACTTCAAGAACCTGCAAGGCGGTGGCAATGGGGTGGAGACCTTCACCTACACCCTGAAGGACGCCGACGGCGACTCCAGCACCGCGACCCTGACCCTGAACGTCAGCAACCTCGATGACCCGGTGACCCTGGGCGGTCTGGACGTGAACGGTGGCGAGCTGACGGTCTACGAGAAAAACCTGGCCGACGGCAGCGCGCCGAACCCGGGCGCCCTGACCCAGAGCGGCACGTTCACGGTCAGTGCACCGGATGGCCTGCAATCCTTGAGCGTCGGCGGTATCAGCGTGGTCAGCGGTGGCGTGGCGGCAAGCTTCCCGCAGTCGATCACCACGGCGTTGGGCAATACCCTGACCATCACCGGCTACAATCCGGCCACGGGCGTGATCAGCTATAGCTACACCTTGCTGGACAATGAGAGCCACGCCAACGGCGACGGCGCCAACAGCCTGTCCGAGCACTTCACCGTCACGGCCACGGACACCGACGGCAGCACGGCCAGCGGCTCGCTGGATATGAACATCGTTGATGACCTGCCCAAGGCCAATCCCGATTCGGCCAGTGTCGTCGAAGGCGGCACGGTCAGCGGCAACGTGCTCGACAACGACACCTCAGGCGCCGACGTGCGCGCCGATGGCAAGTACGTGGTGGGCGTGCGGGCCGGCTCCGATACCTCGACCTCGGCCAGCGGCCAGTTGGGCACTCAGGTCCAGGGCCAGTACGGCTACCTGACCCTGGACGCCCAGGGCAACGCCACCTATCACGCCAATCCCAACGCCGTGGCACCTGCCGGGGCCACAGACGTGTTCGTCTACACCGTGCGAGACAGTGACGGCGACGAAAGCACCACCACCATCACCATCGACGTACGTGATTGCTCGCTGATCGCCGGCGCCGACAGCGAGGTCACGGTCTACGAGAAAGCGCTCGACCTGACCAAGGATGGCAACGACCTGGCTGCGGGGAACGTGGTCGGCAGCCAGCCAGGTTCGACCGCCGAGACGGCCAGCGGCTCGCTGGTCAGTTCCATCAGTGGCGGAACAGGGGCACTGACCTTCACCCTGGTCGGCAATGCCACCGGCCAGTACGGCCAGATCCAGCTGAACGCCGATGGCTCCTACACCTACACCCTGACCTCGGCGCCGAATTCGCCGAATCACGTCAACGACGGGCCGAACGTGCTGACGGAAACCTTCACCTACCAGGTGAAGGACTCGCTCGGCAACTCGACCACCAGCACCATCGTGATCAGCATCGTCGACGACGTGCCCAAGGCTCACAGCGATTTCGCCAATGTCTATGAAGGCGGCACCGTCAGCGGCAACGTGCTGGTCAACGACGTGATCGGCGCGGACGTGCCGGCCGATGGCAAGTATGTGGTCGGCGTGCGCGCAGGCAGCGACACCTCGACCTCGGCCATCGGTCAGCTGGGCAGCAATGTGGTGGGGCAATATGGCTACCTGACCCTAGACGCCCAGGGCAACGCCACCTACCACGCCAACCCCGACAGCGTGGCGCCGGCCGGTGCCACGGACGTCTTCGTCTACACCATCCGCGACGCCGATGGCGACGAGAGCACCACCACCATCACCATCGATGTGCACGATATCTCGCTGGTCGCCTGCCCCGACGACACGGCCAAGGTCTACGAGAAAGCCCTGGACCAGACCAAGGACGGCAACGACCTGGCCGCAGGCACGGTCACCGGCAGCGATCCGCACGCCACCACGGAAACCACCAGCGGCTCGCTGGCCGGTTCGGTCAGCGGCGGTATCGGCGCCCTGACCTTCACCCTGGTCGGCAATGCCGCCGGGCAGTATGGCCAGATCCAGCTGAACAGCGATGGCAGCTACACCTACACCCTGACTTCGGCACCGAACTCGCCCAACCACGCCAACGATGGCCCGAATGTGGTCACCGAGAGCTTCACCTACCAGGTGAAGGATTCGCTCGGCAACACCACCACCAGCACCATCGTGGTCAGCATCGTCGACGATGTGCCCAAGGCCCATTGCGACGTGGCTTCGGTCAAGGAGGGCGCCAGTGTCAGCGGCAACGTGCTGGACAACGATGTGGTCGGCGCCGATGTACGTGCCGACGGACAGTACGTGGTGGGCGTGCGCGCAGGTTCCGATACCTCGACTTCTGCCATTGGCCATGTGGGCGACACGATCATTGGCCAGTACGGCTACCTGACCCTGGACAGCCAGGGCAACGCCACCTACCACGCCAACCCCGACAGCGTGCCGCCCGCCGGGGCGACCGACAGCTTCGTCTACACCATTCGCGACGCCGATGGCGACGAAAGCACCACGACCATCCGCATCAATGTCCAGGACAGCAAGCTGGTGGCGTGCGAGGACAACGACGTCACCGTCTACGAAAAGGCCCTGGACCTGCACAAGGATGGCAACGACCTGGCCGCCGGCAACGTGACCGGCAGCGATCCTGGCTCCACCGGCGAGACCGCCTCCGGCAGCCTGGTCGGCTCGGTGCATGGCGGCGTCGGTGCACTGACCTACAGCCTGGTCGGCAACGCCGTGGGCCAGTACGGACAGATCCAGCTCAACGCCGACGGCTCCTATACCTACACCCTGACCTCGGCGCCGAAGACCCCGGGTGGCGCCAACGATGGGGCCAACACCGTCAACGAGTACTTCACCTACAAGGCCACCGACGCCCTGGGCAACAGCGTCACCAGCACCATCGCCATCAACATCGTCGACGATGTGCCGACGGTGCAGTGCGCGGTGCGCAGCATCACGCCCGGCCAGGTGGACTCCAACATCCTGCTGGTGGTGGACGTTTCCAGCAGCATGGCCGCAAGCTCCGGCGTGCCGGGGCTGACCCGCCTTGAACTGGCCAAGCAGGCCATCAATGCCTTGCTCGACAAGTACGATGAGATGGGCGACATCAAGGTGCAGATCGTCACCTTCGGCACCGGCGCCGAGATCAAGACGCCGGTGTGGGTCTCGATCAGCGAGGCCAAGAGCCTGATCGCCGGGCTCAATCCCGGCGGCTCGACCTATTACGACTCGGCGGCTACCAAGGCCCAGGAAGCCTTCGCCACCACCGGCAAGCTGGTGGGGGCGCAGAACATCAGCTACTTCTTCTCCGACGGCGAACCCACCAACGGCCACGCGATGACGGCGCCGCGCGAGACCGCCTGGGAAACCTTCCTCGACAACAACGGCATCAAGTCCTACGCCATCGGCATGGGCAGCGGCGTCAACGAGGGCAACCTCAACCCGCTGGCCTACGACGGCAGCAGTCATACCGACACCAACTCGGTGGTGGTCACCGACCTCAGCCAGCTGAGTGCGGTGCTCTCCGGCACGGTGCAGGGGGCGCCGATCACCGGCAGCCTGATGAGCGGCGGCGACTTCGGGGCCGACGGCGGCTTCATCAAGGCGCTGCTGGTGGACGGCACCACCTACACCTACGATCCGAAGGCCAATGGCGGGCAGGGCGGATATGCGGTCAGTGGCGGGGCGGACAAGGCTTCGTTCGACACCGTGAGCAACAGCCTGAACATCAAGACCGGCCTGGGCGGCACCCTGGTGGTGAACATGGACAGCGGCGAGTTCACCTACACGCCGCCGAAGGACAATGGCAGCGGCCAGGCGGAGAAGTTCGGCTTCACCGCCAGCGACAACGACGGCGATACCCGCAGCGCCAGCCTGACGGTGAACATCAACAGCAACGGCGCGCCGGTCGCCGGCGCCGACCACATCATCACCAACATCAAGGGCGCCACCCTGAGCGTGCCGGCAGAGGCCTTGCTGGCCAATGACAGCGATCCGGATCACGACACCCTGAGCGCCGCGCCGACCACCTTCAATACCAACTTCGCCGACAAAGGCGCGGGCTTCACGGCGGGCACGCAGGCACAGACCATTACCTTCAACGCCACCGCCAACAAGGCCGAGAACCAGCTGCGCGAGCTGGCCCGCAGCGAGTTCACCAGCCTCAACGGCAGCATGACCGCCGCCCTGGTGGTGGCCGGTTACCTGGGCTCGATCAGCACCGGCAATGCCAACGACGAGGACACCCTGACGGTCACGCTGCGCAAGGGCGAGACCCTGACCCTCGACCATGACCGGCCCGCCGGCAACCTGCTGATGGAGTGGAAGGATGCTGGCGGCAGCTACCAGACCATTGCTGATGGCGGCAGCTTCACGGCCACCCATGACGGGGTGTACAGCATCCATGTGATCAACACCGAGAACGCCTCGGGCAACAGCAAGGCCGCCGAGAACTACAAGTTGAGCCTGGTGGTGGACTACAGCAACGCCAGCAACGATGACTACCACGGCAGCTACACCGTCAGCGACAACCATGGCGGCACGGCCACCGGCGCGGTGGATATCACCTACCAGGCCGGCAATACCCTCACCGGTACGTCAGGAGACGATGTACTGCTGGCCGGAGCGGGCGACACCCTCCTGCACGGTGGTGCCGGCAATGATGTGCTGGTGGCCGGCGCAGGCAACAACAGCCTGTACGGCGGCGACGGCAACGACCTGCTGATCGGCGGGCCGGGCAATGACCTGCTCGACGGTGGCCCCGGCAACGACACCGCCAGCTATGCCAAGGCAAGCAGTGGCGTGACCGTCGACCTCGGTCATGTCGGCCAGCAGAACACCGTCGGCGCAGGCCTGGACACCCTCACCGGCATCGAGAACCTGGTCGGCTCGGACTACAACGACACCCTGACCGGCAACGACGGCGACAACCTGCTCAACGGCGGCGCGGGCAACGATGTGCTCAGGGGCGGTGGCGGCAACGACATCCTGATCGGCGGACGCGGCGATGACACCCTCACCGGTGGCAGCGGCAACGACACCTTCGTCTGGCAGAAGGGCGACACCGGCCACGACACCGTGACCGACTTCACCCCGGGCAGCGATCGGCTGGACCTGTCGCAATTGCTGCAGGGCGAGAACGCCACCAGTGCGTCGCTGGACGACTATCTGCACTTCAAGGTCAGTGGCAGCGGCGGCAATGTGGTGTCGACCATCGAAGTCAGCAGCGTCGCCGGCGCGGCGCCGACCCAGACCATCGACCTGGCCGGGGTGGACCTGGCGCAGCACTACGGGGTCGCGGCCGGGGCGGGCGGGGTGATTGCGGCGGGGCATGACACCGCGACCATCATCACCGGCATGCTCAATGACCATTCGTTGAAGGTGGATACGGTGTAAGCCGAGGCTTGCATTCCCCTGTAGGAGCGGCCTTGTGCCGCGAAAGGGGGGCGCAAGGCCCCAGGATTTCAGCATTGATGCAAAAATCGCAGGGGCCGCTGCGCGCCCCTTTCGCGGCACAAGGCCGCTCCTACACGGGGGGGTGCGCTTGGCCATCTGGCTCAATTCGGTCGCTGCAAGGTCTTCTGCTTGAGGATGTAGAGACTGACCAGCACCGCGCTGGTCAGCATGAACACCCGTGCCCAGAACAACGGCACCAGGTAGCAGGACAGGCCGATGCTGGCCCACATCAGGCCGATCGCATAGACCTTGCCCCGCAGCGGAATCCCCTCGCCGCTGAGGTAGTCGCGGATCCATGGCCCGAGTTTCGGATGATTCACCAGCCAATGGTGAAAGCGCGGCGAGCTGCGGGCGAAGCAGGCCGCCGCCAGCAGCAGGAACGGAGTGGTGGGCAGCACCGGCAGGAAGATCCCCGCCACCCCGAGCGCGACACTGAGCCAGCCGGCGGCCAGCAGCAGGTAGCGCACCACGTTGATCAGTGGTGGCGCGGCTTGAGCAGGGCAGGCTTCTCTTCGGGGGCGTGCAGCAGCAGGAACAGCGCGCTCAGCGCCTCGGGAATCTGCACGATCATGTCGTCCTGCAGGTTGGCATCCTTGGCGATGTCTTCGAACTCCGGCTGCTCGTCGAACAGGCCCGAGCCGACCATGATCGGCAGCAGCATTTCGCTGACTTCTTCCTCGGCGTTCTCGAACCAGGCCTCTTCACGCAGGAACACGCCTTCCATGAAGCCGATGCACCAGCCGCGCAGGTCGGAATCGTCCGGCTCTTCGGTCAGGTCCAGCTCGCAGGGCAGGTCGAATTCCTCGTCGCTGGCCAACTGGCGAGCGATGTGGCCCTTGAGCCCGATCAGGGTGGCCTCGATCTCTTCGCGCTGTGCTTCGCTGGCGTAGTGGGGCTCCTCGGCGAACAGCGCGTCGATCCACTCGCGGTCTGGAACTTGCTCCGAGCAGATCGACAGCGCGGTCAGGTAGCCGTGTGCGGCGACGTAGTCCAGCGCTTCTTCGTGCAGCTCATCGGCGTCGAGGAAGGCTTGCAGGCGGGTCAGTTGCTCGGCGAAGGACATTACAGGGCTACCTTGGGGAATAAACGATAGTGAATTCTAGCACCTTGCGGCGGCTGCGGGGCAAAGGGAACGTCTGTCCGCGGGGCATGCCGGGGGTGGGGCAGTCGGGTATACTCCGCAGTTTTTCGTGCTCCGGTGGCGTTTTCCCGTCATCTGGCAAAAACCGCTTACGCATTCGATGTGTGCGCGGCGGATTTATCGTCCAGCCTGAGTCCAGGATGGTACGGCGATTTTGGAGTGGCAAATGCTCGAACAGGCTCAGCGCGTCCTCAAGGATGTCTTCGGTTACGACAGTTTCCGCGGGCGCCAGGCAGCGATCATCGAATGTGTGGCTGGCGGAGGCGACGCCCTGGTGCTGATGCCAACCGGTGGCGGCAAGTCCCTGTGCTTCCAGGTGCCTGGCCTGCTGCGCCCGGGCCTGACCGTGGTGGTGTCGCCGCTGATCGCGTTGATGGACGACCAGGTCGCCACCCTCGACGAGCTGGGCGTGGCCGCCGCGGCGCTGAACTCCACGCTCAGCGCCGAGCAGCAGCGCGACCTGGCCGGGCGCCTGCGCCGCGGCGAGGTGAAGATGCTCTACCTGGCCCCCGAGCGCCTGGTGCAGCCGCGCATGCTGGACTTCCTGCGCGGCCTCGACGTTTCCCTGTTCGCCATCGACGAGGCCCACTGCGTGTCGCAATGGGGCCACGACTTCCGCCCCGAGTACCTGCAACTGGGCCAGCTCGCCGAGCTGTTCCCGCATGTACCGCGTATCGCCCTGACCGCCACCGCCGACATGCGTACCCGCGAGGAGATCGTCCAGCGCCTGCACCTGCAGGGCGCCGAGCGTTTCCTGTCGAGCTTCGACCGGCCGAACATCTTCTACCGCATCGTGCCCAAGGAGTCGCCGCGCAAGCAGCTGATGGCGTTCCTCGGCGAGCGTCGCGGCAACGCCGGCATCGTCTATTGCCTGTCGCGCAAGAAGGTCGACGAGACCGCTGCCTTCCTTTGCGAGCAGGGCTTCCCGGCGTTGCCGTATCACGCAGGCCTGGCCGCCGAGACCCGCGCCGCCAACCAGCACCGCTTCCTCAACGAGGAAGGGCTGATCATGGTCGCCACCATCGCCTTCGGCATGGGCATCGACAAGCCCAACGTGCGCTTCGTCGCCCACCTCGACCTGCCCAAGTCGCTCGAGGCCTATTACCAGGAGACCGGCCGCGCCGGCCGTGACGGCCTGCCGTCTGATGCCTGGATGGCCTACGGCCTGCAGGACATGGTGATGCTCAAGCAGATGCTGCAGAATTCCGAGGGCGACGAGCGCCACAAGCGCATCGAGCAGCACAAGCTCGACGCCATGCTGGCGCTGTGCGAAGAGACCCGCTGCCGCCGCCAGTCGCTGCTGGCCTACTTCGACGAAGTGCTCGAGCAGCCGTGCGGGCATTGCGACAACTGCGTCGACCAGGTGCAGACCTGGGACGCCACCGAACCTGCCCGTCAGGCGCTGTCGGCAGTGTTCCGCACCGGCCAGCGCTACGGCGTCGGCCACCTGGTCGACGTGCTGTTGGGCAAGGACACCGAGAAGGTGCGCAATTTCGGCCACGAGAAGCTCTCGGTGTTCGGCGTCGGCAAGTCGCTGGCCGAAGCCGAGTGGCGCTCGCTGTTCCGCCAGTTGGTGGCGCGCGGCCTGGTGGACATCGACCTGGAAGGCTACGGCGGCCTGCGGCTGTCCGACAGTTGCCGGCCGTTGCTGCGCGGCGAGGTGAACCTGCAGCTGCGCCGCGACCTCAAGCCGCAGACCGTGGCCAAGTCCTCCTCCAGCGGTGGCGGTAGCCCGGCCAGCCAGCTGGTGCGGGCCGAGGAGCGCGAGCTGTGGGAGGCGCTGCGCACCCTGCGGCGCAAGCTGGCCGAGGAGCACAGCGTGCCGCCCTATGTCATCTTCCCCGACTCCACCTTGCTGGAGATGCTGCGCAGCATGCCCACCAGCCTCAGCGACATGGCCCAGGTCAGCGGCGTCGGTGCGCGCAAGCTGGAGCGCTACGGCCAGGCCTTCCTCGAAGTGCTCAACGGCGCCGGTGGCACCGAGGAGGCGCCGAAGGTGGTGCTCGACTTGCGCCACGAACTGGTCAGCCTGGCCCGCGCCGGCATGACCCCGGCGCAGATCGCCGGGCAGCTGAACTGCACCGAGAAGAACGTCTACAGCCTGCTGGCCGAGGCCATTGGCCGCCAGGAACTGAGCCTGGAGCAGGCGCTGGACCTGCCGGAAGAGCTGATGATGGAAGTGCAGGACGCCTTCCTCGACGGCGAGGGCGAGTTGCCGCCGGTGTCCGGCGTGGCGCCGCTGTTCGGCCAGCGGGTGCCGGAAGGCGTCCTGCATTGCGTACGGGCGGCGCTGGCGCTGGAGTTCGGCCTGTGATCGCCGGCATTTGCGCCAATTGCTGACCTTTGTCATACCCTTACATGATTATCAGCCATTTCCGCGGCATCGAACCTTGCCTGATTGGCCGGGCCATGATTAGCTGGCTAATAATTAGTTCTATTCATTGAGTTGCTTATGCCCCTGACCGACAACCAACACCGCTTCGGCATGCAGCTGGCCCAGATGTCCCGGGGCTGGCGTGCCGAACTGGACCGCCGCCTGGCCGGGCTCAACCTGTCGCAAGCCCGTTGGCTGGTGCTGTTGCACCTGGCCAGGTTCGACGAGGCGCCGACCCAGCGTGAGCTGGCCCAGAGCGTGGGCGTCGAGGGCCCGACCCTGGCGCGCCTGCTCGACAGCCTCGAGAGCCAGGGGCTGGTGCGCCGCCAGGCGGTGATGGAAGATCGCCGGGCCAAGAAGATCCTGCTGTGCCCGCCGGCCAAGCCGCTGATCGACCAGATCGAGACCATCGCCAATGCCCTGCGCCTCGAGCTGTTCACCGGCATAGACGAGGCCGACATGGAAGTGTGCATGCGCGTGCATGCGAAGATTCTCGATAATCTCGAGAAGTCCTGAACCCTTCATCAATCGCGGGGCAAGCCCGCTCCCACGAGTCTGATCCCACAATTGGCTGCATGACTTGTGGGAGCGGGCTTGCCCCGCGATCATTTCTAGAAGGTATGCCCCAGGTTCAGGTACACCGCCTTCTCATGGGCATCGTTGGCCCCATAGCTCAGGTTCAACGGCCCCAGCGGCGTTTCCAGCCCCAGGAAGATGCTCGCCGCATTGATATAGCCACTGTCGAACTCATTGTCATTGTTCCATGCCCGGCCGCGCTCCAGCGAGCCGCCCAGGTACAGCGGGAAGTCCAGGGGCAGGTAGGCCCGAGGCGTCAGGCGACGGTAGTAGACCATGCGCAGCAGGCTCATGTTCTGCCCGGAGATCGAATCCTGGCGGAAACCTGACAGCTGCCGGGCGCCACCGAACACGAAGCTCGAAGTGACTACCTCGGCGTCATCCAGCGTTCGTCCATACCTGCCACCCAGCACCAGGGTGTTCGGCCCGCTGCTGAAGGCCTTGTCCAGGTTGAACAGCCACTGCCGGTAGTTCTGGTCCGAGTCCAGTGACTTGTCGTACTTGCGCACGGTCAGGCCGATATCCTCGCCACTGTGGGGGAAGTAGACGTTGTCGAAGGTATCGAAGGAATACTTGAGCTCGTAGAACCCCTCGTTGAAGCTGACCTTGGGCAGGTCCTGGTCGCCGATGCGCACCTCGGCGTTGCCCCAGGCCTTGCCCACGCCCAGGCGCACTTCGCCATAGGTGCCGATCTGCCGGCCGACGTTGAGCCCGAAGCCATAGCGCTCCAGGCGGTACTCGGCCACCGGGTCGTTGTCCAGGGTCGCCTCGACGTTCTGCGAGCCCAGCGCCAGGTAGGGCGCGATGAAGTAGCGCGAGCCCACGTCCAGCGGCTGGTAGAACTCGCTGTACAGTTCCTGCTCGTCGCCGATCTGCGCGCGGGTCAGCCATTCGCCGCCAAGCCGGTTGATGCCGTTGACCCGGTAGCTGGCGCCGAGGTTGAAAGCGCTGTCGCCGCGCAGGTCGTCCGACAGGTTCAGGCCCAGGCGCAGGTAGTCGGTGCCGCCACGCCGACCACGGGCGTTGATCACCAGGGTATGCTCGTCGCCCTTGTGCGCCACGCGGTACTGCACCTGGTCGAAGTAGTCCAGGCCGTAGAGGGTGCCCATGTCGGTCTGCAGGCGGCCGAGATCCAGCGGTTCGCCGACAGGCTGGCGAATGTAGTAGCGGATCACGTCGTCGCTGACCTTGGAGTCGTTCTCCACGCGGATGGCAGTGATGATCGGCGTGCGCTGTTTCGGTGAGCGCGCCACCGCCAGGTTGCTGTCGCCCTCGGGCTGGCGCAGCGCCGCCAGGCGCGGGTCGAGGGCGCGGGTGGCGCGGTAGCCGGCGTCGATCATGTCCTGGGCGCGGCCGAAATCGGTGACGCCGAAGGCCGACAGCGGCGGCTGGACGAGGATGTCCTCGCGACGCAGGCTGGCCAGTTGCTCCTCGGAGTTGCGCCGGGTCATCAGGGTGATCGACTGGTTGAGCACATCCACCACGGTGGCCAGCTGCTTGCGGTTGCGCAGCGGGGTGCCGATGTCGACGACAATGGCCAGGTCCACGCCCATCTCGCGCACCACGTCCACCGGGATGTTGTCGGTCATGCCGCCGTCCACCAGCAGCCGGCCGTCCAGCTCCACCGGGGCGAACACCGCCGGGATCGACATGCTGGCGCGGATCACCTGGGGCAGGTGGCCGCGGCGGAAGATCACCTTCTCGCCGCTGGTGATGTCGGTGGCCACGGCGCGGAAGGGAATCGGCAGCTTGTCGAAGTCGCGGATGTCAGCGGTGTGGGCCAGCTTGCTTTCCAGCAGCAGGGCCAGGTTCTGGCCCTGGATCACCCCCAGCGGCAGGCCCAGGCTGCCGTCGTCGCGAAAGCTCAGCCTCTGCTTGACCAGGAAGTCGCGGTCGTCCTGCTTGCGCCGAAACGGCACATCCTTGCGCGGCGGCGCATCGGACAGCGCCTGTTGCCAGTCCAGCGTGGTGGCCAGTTTTTCCAGTTCGGCGATGCTGTAGCCCGAGGCGTACAACCCGCCGACCACCGCGCCCATGCTGGTGCCGGCGATGGCGTCGATGCGCACGCCCTGTTCCTCCAGGGCCTTGAGCACGCCGATATGGGCCAGGCCGCGGGCGGCGCCGCCCGACAGCACCAGGCCGATCTTTGGCCGTGCCGCTTCGGCGGCCAGCACGGTGAAGGAGGTGAGCATCAGCAGGAGGCAGTACAGCAGGCGGCGCATCGTGAGTCTCAAACCAGAGGATAAAGACCGCTAGTATAAGCGGCCCTTCCTACGGAGTTTCCCTACATGGCAGACAGCAAGCCACAAATCGTCATCACCTATTGCACCCAGTGCCAGTGGCTGCTGCGCGCCGCCTGGCTGGCCCAGGAACTGCTCAGCACCTTCGCCGATGACATCGGCCAGGTAGCGCTGGAGCCTGGCACCGGTGGGGTGTTCCGTATCACCTGCGACGGCGTGCAGATCTGGGAGCGCAAGGCCGACGGCGGCTTCCCCGAGGCCAAGGTGCTCAAGCAGCGGGTGCGCGACCAGATCGATCCGCAGCGCGACCTGGGCCACAACGATCGCTGATCAGGCGCTTTCGGGCTGTGGCTGGCGGGCCGGTTGCTCGGCGGCCAGGCGGCTGGACAGCACGATGGCGAAGATGATCAAGGCACCACCGGCGAGCATGCGCAGGGTCGGCTGTTCGGCGAACACCACCCAGGCCACGGCGATGCCGTAGATCGGTTCCATGCCGAACACCACCGCGGCGGTGCGCGCCTTGATCACCGCCAGGCTGGCGACGAACAGGCTGTGGGCGACGCCGGTGCAGAAGACGCCGAGCAGGGCGATCCACAACCAGTCCAGCGGCGCCACCGCGCCCAGGCCGGGGGCCGCGAACGGCAGCAGGCACAGGCTCACCACCAGGTTCTGCCACAGCGCCGCCTGCACGGCGGGCAGGCGCCCGGAACCGGCGCGGTTGGTCAGCGACAGCAGCGAGAACAGCAAGCCCGAGAGCAGTGCCCAAAGCAACCCGCCGGTGGCCTCGCTGGCCAGGTCGAATGCCGGGGTGACCAGCACCAGGCCGATGCTCACCAGCAGCACCAGCAGCGCTTCGTTGCGGCGGATGCGTTCGCGGAACAGCAGGCCCTCGAGGATCACGGTGAAGGCCGGGAAGCTGGCGAAGCCGAGGGTGGCGATGGCCACGCCGCCGACCTTGACCGCGATGAAGAAGCTCACCCAGTGCCCGGCCAGCAGCGCGCCGCCCAGCAGCAGGCGGCGCAGGTCCTGGCCGCGTAGCGGTTGCCAGGCCTGGCGCGCCAGGCTGGCGAACAGGGCCAGGGCCAGCACCGCGAACAGGGCGCGGCCGAAGACGATGATCGAGGGGCTGGCGCTGGCGGCCAGCTTGCCGAAGACGCCGGTCAGGCCGAAGAACAGCGCGCCGATGTGCAGGGCGCCGAGGGCGGTGCGGTGGTTCATGGTGGTCCTTTGCATTCGCAGGTTCCTGTGCTGGCCTCTTCGCGGGTAAACCCGCTCCCACAGGTCAGTGCGAATCCTGTGGGAGCGGGTTTACCCGCGAAGAGGCCAGCACAGGGAGAGAAGATCTAGGCGCTCAGTGTAAGAGCCCGGTCTGCCCGTGTCTGTCGCGCATCTCGCGTCAGTTGTCGCCAGACTCGCGCCGCAACGCCAGCGGCGTACAGCCGAACGCCCGCATCACCGCCGCGCTGAAGGCGCTCTGCGAGCCATACCCCACCCGCGCCGCGACCTCTCCCACCGGCAACAGCGTCTCACGCAACAATCGTCGCGCCATCGACAGCCGCCGCTGGCGGATGTAGTCCATCGGCGTCATGCCGCACTCGCTGGCAAAACGCGCGTGCAGTCGCGCGCTGGACAGCCCGGCCAGGCGTGCCAGGTCGGCGACCTGCAATGGATAGGCGGCGTGCTGCTCGATATGCCGGTCGAAGGCGGCATAGGGCAGGCGCCTGCTGGCCAGTAGCGGAGCGCCGGCCTGCGGGTTGAGGCTGGCCAGCAGCAGCACCGCGCCCTGGCGGGCAATCAGCGGGTCGTCCACCGGGCTTGCCGCCAGCCAGTCGACCAACTGCTGCTGGCGGCTGTTCAGGCCCAGGGGGCCGGGGCGGTCGAGCAGGCGGCGGCTGTTATCGGCGTGTTCGCCCAGATGGTCACCGAGCCAGTGCCCGCCCGGCACGTCCAGCACCAGGCAGTGGCTGCCCTCAGGGCTGCCGCAGGTGTGGTGGGCACCGGCAGGCACCACCATCAGGTCCTGGCGACCGACCCGGCCGCCGTGGCCATTCACCTCGAAGTCCAGGCGCCCGCCCAGGCCGAACACCAGCTGCGGGTGGTCGTGACTGTGGGCGATCAGGTCGTGGCGATAATGGCGCAGCGAAAGCAGGGGGCCGGCGGTCATGGTGAGTCCTCACGAAGCAGGTGAAGAGTGTACACCTCAAGGCGGGCGCAGGATGGTCATGTGCCTGCCACCAATCTGTCACCTGTGCCTGCCAGTCTCCAGCAAACAGCGCCGGAGCCTGCCCATGACCCACGCCGAACCTCTCCGCCCGTCACGCAAGCAGCGTGTCCGTACCCTGTGGATTTCCGATGTGCACCTGGGCACCCGGGATTGCCAGGCCGAACACCTCGCGCACTTTCTCAAGGGCTACCAGGCCGAGCGCATCTACCTGGTCGGCGATATCATCGACGGCTGGAAACTGCGCGGCGGCATCTACTGGCCCCAGGCCCACACCAACGTCATCCGCCGCCTGCTGACCCTGAGCAAGCGCGGTACCGAAGTGATCTATGTCACCGGCAACCACGACGAGTTCCTGCGCCGCTATTCGAAACTGATCCTGGGCAATATCCAGCTGGTGGACGAGGCCGAGCACCTTACCGTCGATGGTCGGCGGCTGCTGGTGATCCACGGCGACCAGTTCGACGTGATTACCCGCTACCACCGCTGGCTGGCGTTTCTCGGCGACCGGGCCTACGAGTTCACCCTGGTGCTCAACCGTTGGCTCAACCACTGGCGCGCCCGTTATGGCTATGGCTACTGGTCGCTGTCGGCGTACCTCAAGCACAAGGTCAAGGGCGCGGTGAACTTCATCAGCGATTTCGAGGACGCCATCGCCCACGAGTGCACCCGGCGTGGCTTCCAGGGCGTGGTGTGCGGTCATATCCACCATGCCGAGATACGCCGGGTGGGCGAGGTGGAGTACCTCAACTGCGGCGACTGGGTGGAGTCGTGCACGGCGCTGATCGAGCACTGGGACGGGAGGATCGAACTGTACCGGTTCGCCGATGCTCAGGCGCGCGAGGCGGCGTCGCGGTTGGCGGAGCTGGGTGAGCCGGCCTAGGTCGCCTTCAGCCCTGTAGGAGCGGCCTTGTGCCGCGAAAGGGGCGCGCAGCGGCCCCAGGATCTCGGGTATGTCTCAAGATCGTCGGGGCTGCTGCGCAGCCCCTTTCGCGGCACAAGGCCGCTCCTACAGGTGGCGGGTAGCTGGAATCAGGCCGACGCCTTCAAGGCCGCCTTGTAGATCGACTGCCTGGGCTGGGCGAACAGCCGCTCCATCATCGGTTCGAAGAACGACAGCGGCAGGCTCGGGTACTCGGGGTCGAACGCCGCCGCGTCGTAGCGTGCGCAGAATTCGATGGTCCGCTGGTACTGCGGGTGATCGCTGAACTGCTCGCGCAGGTGGCGATCCATGCCCAGGTGGTGGAAGAAGTAGTAGCCCTGGAAGATCCCGTGCTTTTCGATCATCCACAGGTTCTCGGTGCTGACGAAGGGCTTGAGGATCGCCGCGGCGATATCCGGGTGGTTGTAGCTGCCGAGGGTGTCGCCGATGTCGTGCAGCAGGGCGCAGACCACGTATTCCTCGTCGCGGCCGTCACGGTAGGCGCGGGTGGCGGTCTGCAGCGAGTGGCTCAGGCGATCGATGGGAAAGCCGCCGAAGTCGCCATCGAGCAGGCGCAGGTGGGCGACGATGCGTTGGGGCAACTGCCGGGCATAGGCGCGAAAGTCGTCGGCGATGATCGCCCAGTCCTGGGCGGTGCCGTCGCGCATGTGGCTGAAGTTCGCTTGCTTGTTCATCGCCGCGGGCCACTCGTGTCGGGGACATGTCTGGCAGTGTTGGCCAGGACACGGGCTTTGGCAGTGGCCGGCCGGGACGCGAACCTGGCCTTGCGGGCCGATTCAGAGGCTGAGGCGGCCCAGCAGGATGTCGCGGAACATGGCGAAGTCGCCGACCAGGCTGTACCAGGGGTGGGTGAAGGTGGCCGGTCGGTTCTTCTCGAAGAAGAAATGCCCGGCCCAGGCAAAGCCGTAGCCGGCCAGCGGCACGGCCAGCAGCAACAGCCACTGGCCGCTGCCGATGCTGTAGGCGAGCAGGGCGATCACCAGGCTGGTGCCGACGAAGTGCAGGCGGCGGCAGGTGGCGTTGCTGTGCTCGCCCAGGTAGTAGGGATAGAACTCGGCAAAACTGCGGAACTGCGCTGTGCGGGTCATGGCGGGTTTCCGGATCTGCGGGTCGTGCTTACAGGATACACGGCGTGGAGCCTGAATCGAGTCTAGAGTCACTGGGTGCAGTGGCCAGTGACAATAGGCGCCAATTGAGTATCCTTTCGGTTCACCGCAGGAGCGGTCAGCACAAGAGCCTGTCATGAGTGAGAGAACCACGTCAGCCAGCTGGGCATCAGGGATCGTCAAGGCACTCGAGCTGGAAGGGCTCGATTGCCCGGCCATGTTCAAGCAGCTCGGGCTCGACTTTTCCGCCCTCGACGACCCCGATGCGCGATTCACCCAGGATTCGATGACCCGGCTGTGGCAGCTGGCGGTCGAGTTGTCGGGCAACGAGGCCATCGGCCTGAACATGGCCCGGGTGGTGCGACCGGCGTCGTTCCATGTGGTGGGCTATGCGCTGATGTCCAGTCGCACCCTGGCCGAGGGTTTCGAACGCCTGGTGCGCTACCAGCGGATCATCGCCGAGAGCTCGGACCTGAGCTTTCGCCGCGAGCCCGACGGCTACGCCCTGGTGCTGACCGTGCATGGCGACCACCTGCCGCCGACCCGGCACAGCGCCGAGGCGTCCCTGGCCTGCGCCCTGGCCCTGTGCACCTGGCTCAGCGGGCGGCCGATCCAGCCGCGGCGGGTGCTGATCCAGGGCGGCCAGCCGAAGAATGTCGAGCCGTACAAGGTGGCCTTCCATGCGCCGCTGGTATTTGGCGCGCCCCATGACGCGCTGGTGCTCGAGCGTGCCGACATGGAGGCGCCGCTGCCGACCGCCAACGAGGCGATGGCGGTGCTGCATGATCGCTTTGCCGGGGAATACCTGGCGCGCTTCTCGGAAAGCCGCGTGACCCACCGGGTGCGCCAGGTGCTGTGCCGCATCCTGCCCCAGGGCGAGCCCAAGCGCGAGACCGTGGCCCAGGCCCTGCACCTGTCGCAGCGCACCTTGCAAAGGCGTCTGCAGGACGAGGGCACCAGCTTCCAGACCCTGCTCGACGACACCCGCCGCGAACTGGCCGAGCAGTACCTGGCGCAGCCCGGCACCACCTTGCTGGAGACCGCCTACCTTTTGGGTTTCGCCGATCCGAGCAACTTCTACCGGGCGTTCCGCCGCTGGTTCGACACCACGCCGAGCGAGTACCGCACGCGGCTGTCGGTCAGTGACGCCAGAACGCCGGCATGCACAACACCAGCACCGTGATGATCTCCAGGCGGCCCAGCAGCATGCCGCCAGCGAGGATCCACTTGGCCGCGTCCGGCAGGCTGGCGTAGTTGCCGGCCGGGCCGATCACCTCGCCCAGCCCGGGGCCTACGCCCGACACCGTGCCGGCGGCGCCGGTCAGCGCGGTCATCCAGTCCACGCCCAGCAGCGACAGCAGCAGGGCGATGATGCAGATGGTGATGGCGAAGAAGAACGAGAAGGTCAGGATCGAACGCACGATCTCTTCGTCGAGGCGATGGCCGTTGTACTTCTGCTTGATCACCGCCCGTGGGTGGATCAGCTGGTTGAGGTTGGCCTTGAGCAGGATGTAGGCGACCTGGAAGCGGAAGATCTTGATACCGCCGGCGGTGGAGCCGGAGCAGCCGCCGACGAAGCCCAGGTAGAAGAACAGCATCAGCGAGAAGTTGCCCCACATGCTGTAGTCGCCCAGGGCGAAACCGGTGGTGGTGACCACCGAGGTGACGTTCAGCGCCACGTGACGCAGGGCGTCGAGCCAATGCAGGTCAGTGGTGGCCCAATACCAGGTGCCGAGCACCAGCCAGGTGGCCACCAGCATGGCCAGCAGTCCCTGCACCTGCTGGTCCTTGATCAGCGCCTTGCGGTGGCCGCGCAGGGTGGCCACGTACAAGGTGAATGGCACGCTGCCCATGATCATCACCACCACCGCGACCCAGTGCACCGCGGGGATGTCCCATTTGGCCAGGGACTGGTCGGACGTGGAGAAACCGCCGGTGGAGATCGCCGACATGGCATGGTTGATCGCGTCGAACGGGCTCATCCCCGCCCACCAGAACGCCAGGCTGCCGAGCACGGTAATGCCCACATACACCGCGACGATCGACTTGGCGACCATGTGCGAGCGCGGCATGACCTTTTCCGAGCGGTCGGAGGACTCGGTCTGGAACAGGCGCATGCCACCAATGCGCAGCAGTGGCAGGATCGCCACCGCCATACCGATGAAGCCGATGCCGCCCAGCCAGTGCAGCATTGAGCGCCACATCAGGATGCCCGGCGACATGTTGTCCAGGCCGCTGAGCACGGTGGCGCCGGTGGCGGTGATGCCGGACATGCTTTCGAAGAAGGCGTCGGTGTAGCTGATGTGCTGCGTCAGCAGGAACGGCAGGGCGGCGAACACGCAGACCACCAGCCAGCTGCTGACGGTCAGCAGGTACATGTCGCGTGGGCGCAGGTGCACGTGCTCGGGGCGGCCGGGGATGACCAGGCCGAGCCCGGCGAGGAAGGTGATCAGGCTCGACCAGAGGAACGACGGCATGTCGCCGGTGCGCTCGAAGACCACCAGGGTCGCCATGGGCACCACCATGCTCACCGCCAGGGTGATCAGGAAGATGCCGATGATGAAACCAATGATCCTTAAGGTCGGCAACGCCATGTGATCTGCTCTGACTCGCTACGGAAAGGGCGCCATTCTACCTGTGCACCGGGGCTTGTAAACGAACGATTGGCTGGGGCATGGTAGCGGGCTTGCACCGCGATACCTACCGGGTCGATGCCATCGCGGGACAAGCCCACTCACATGTTGCCTTCTGGTTAGTGCAGAATGGCCGCACTTTCAATCTGCCAGGAGGTAAGCCCATGGAGGCTCTCGACGCATTGCTCAACCGTGTTTCCGTGCCACGCCTGACCGAACCGGCGCCCAATGCCGCCCAGCGCGAGGCGCTGTTCCAGGCCGCGCTGCGTGCGCCGGACCATGGCCAGCTGCGTCCCTGGCGCTTCCTGACCATCGAGGGACAGGGCCGCGAGAAGCTCGGCGAACTGTTCGCCGAGGCGGTGCAGGCCAAGGGCGATGCCACCCCGGCCGCGCTGGACAAGGCCCGGGCGATGCCGCTGCGGGCACCGTTGCTGATTGTGGTGGTGGCCCGGTTGCAGGAGCATTTCAAGGTGCCGAAGATCGAACAGCGCCTGGCCGCCGGCTGCGCCGCCCACGGCATCCTCGTTTCCGCCCACGCCCAGGGTATCGGCGCGGTGTGGCGCACCGGTGACATGGCGTATGACGTCCATGTGCACGAGGGCTTGGGTCTTGAGGCGAATGAAGAGGTGATCGGCTACCTGTATGTCGGCACGCCGATGGGCGAGCCGCGCACGGCGCCGGTCCTGGAGACGGCCAAGTACGTCAGCGCCTGGGGAGAGTGATGTGAGGCGGGGCCGCTCTGCGGCCCATCGCGGCACAAAGCCGCTCCTACAGGCGATCGCGGATTCTTGTAGGAGCGGCCTTGTGCCGCGAAAGGGCTGCGCAGCAGCCCCGCGGTCTGTCAGACTGCACTGATATTGCAGGGAATCTCCAGCGTCGCAATAAACCCACCCTGCGGATGATTGCCCAACACCAGGCTGCCGCCATGGCGCTCTGCCGCCTTGCGCGCAATCGCCAGCCCCAGTCCATGCCCAGGTGCGTCCTGCCCCGGCGCCCGGAAGAACGGCTCGCCCAGTTGCGCCAGGTGCTCTGCCGCCACCCCCGGCCCATGATCGCGCACGCTCAGCACGATGCGATCCTGCTCCCGACGGGCATGCACCTCGATCGGCTGCCCGGCCGGATTGAAACGCAGGGCATTGCGCAACAAATTGTCCACCGCCCGTTCGATCAAGGTCGGCCAGCCGTGCAAGGTCAGGCCTGCCTGCGCTTCCAGTCGCACTTCCTGTTCCGGCGCTGACAGTTGGGCGTCCTTGCGCACGCCGCCCAGCAAGGCATTGAGGTCCACGGGTTCGGCATGGGCCTGGTCGGCATCGACCCGGGCCAGCACCAGGATCTCGCTGATCAGGTCTTCCAGGCGATCGCACTCGCGGGTCAGGCGCGGCCACAGGGCCTGGCGCTGCTCCGGCTCGGCGCGCTCGGCCAGGGCCAGGGCGATGCGCAGCCGCGCCAGCGGCGAGCGCAGTTCGTGGGACACGTCACGTAGCAACTGGCGCTGGCTGCCGATCAGACTCTGCAAGCGCGCCCCCATCTTGTTGAAGTCGTTGGCCAGCACGCCGAACTCGTCGCGGCGCACTGCCAGCCGCGCCAGGCTGTTCTGCTGGTAGCTGGTCTGCCCCAGGTCGTGCACCGCGCCGCGCAGGCGGCTGAGCGGGCGGGTGATCGACAGGGTCACCAGCAGGCTGAACAGGGTCAGTACCACCAGGGCGATCCCCAGGGCGCTGAGCGGCCAGATCAGGCTCTCGCGGTGCCAGGCGGCCAGTTCGGGGTGGGGGATGCGGTAGATCAGCAGGTAGGTCTCGCCGCTGGTGGGGCTGGTGTATTCCTCGGTCAGGCGGCGCCAGGGTAGGCGCCGCTCGTCGTTGTGCTGGCGCGCCTCGAAGGCGGCGGCGCGGCGCGGAAAGGTGCCGGGCACCACGGCGTCGCCGCTGTCATCGAGCACCTGCACGTCGATCTTGTAGCGCTGCTTGCGTCTTTCCAGGAAGCGCTGCGACGACTCCAGGCCGTCCTGTTCATAGTGCTGGGCCCAGTGGCTGGCCAGGTTGTTCAGGCCCGGATGGCGGCTGAGGATCCAGGTGTCCTGGTTGAGCATGTGCCCGAGCAGGATCGACAGCCCGGCGACCAGGGCGATGGCCAGCCAGAAGCTGGCCAGGATGCGCCAGAACAGTGAACGCAAGACGAGCACCTCCGAGAAATGGCGAAAGCCCGGCCCGCGGGGGGGGCGGGCCGGGCATCGGGCTGACAGCTTACTGGGCCTTGCCGGCTTTTTCAGCCTTCCAGGCCTGGAACTCCTGCCACTCGGCCTTGCGCGCGGCGCGTTCCTTCTGCAGGTCGTCGAACTTCTTCTGCTGCTCGGGCTTGAGCAGGGCGCGGATCTGGCCGTCGGTCTTGTCGTGGCTGGCCTTGAGTTCGTCCTTCATGGCTTTCTGCTCGGCGGCCGGCAGCTTGGCCATGTAGCGCTCGGTGATGTCGCGGCGCTGCTGCATCTGCTCGCCCATCAGCTTGCCGATCTGCTGGCGCTGGTCGCGGCTCAGGTCCAGCTGGGCGAAAGGCGCGTCACCGCGATGATGCGGGCCGTCGTGGCGCGGGCCGCCGTCAGGCATGGCCATGGCCACGGTCGGCAGGGCGGCGGCGAACATCAGGGCGATCAGGGTCTTGCGCATGGTGTCTCTCCTTTCAGGGGCCGGTGGTTACCGGATGAGCCCAGTCTAGGGAGATCAAGGTCAAGGGCGGTCAGGCGAGGGTAAAGGCTGGGTAAAGATGCTGTCGGGACAGAGGACACTCGTGTGGGAGCGGGTTTACCCGCGAATGCTGCGGTGGGTTCAACGACGCATTCGCGGGTAAACCCGCTCCCACAGGACCTGTGCAGCCTGTCAGAGGCTGTAGTAGTAGCCGCGGCTGCGCAGCGCGACGATGCGCGGGCGGCCGTCCGGGTGCGGGCCGATCTTCTTGCGCAGGTTGCTGACGTGCATGTCCAGGCTGCGGTCATAGAGCGTGAGTTTGCGACCCAGGCCGATCTGCGCCAGCTCCTGCTTGTCCAGCGGTTCGCCGGGCTGGCGCAGCAGCGCCTCGAGGATGCGGCTCTCGGACAGCGTGAGGGTCATCTCGCGCTCGTCGATGCTGACCACGCCGCGCACCGGACTGAAGGTCAGGTCGCCGATCTCGACCTGGCTGCTGGGCGCGCTGGGGTGGCTGCGGCGCAGCACGGCGCGCAGGCGGGCGGTAAGTTCGCGGGGGTCGCAGGGCTTGGCCAGGTAGTCGTCGGCGCCCAGCTCAAGGCCGAGTATGCGGTCCAGCGGCTCGCCACGGGCCGAGAGCATCAGCACCGGCAGGTCGGTGTGCTCGCTGCGCAACTGTTTGAGCAGTTCCAGGCCGCTGCCGTCGGGCAGCATGACATCCAGCACCACCGCCGCCGGGGCGTGGCTGGCCAAGGCCTGGCGCGCACTCTGGCCATCGTGGCAGGCGCGCACCGCAAACCCTTCCTGGGTCAGCCAGCTGCCGAGCAGCTCGCACAGTTCCTGGTCATCATCAATCAGTAACAGCTCGCTCATGTCTCACTCAATTCAACCATTGCCGGCGTCTTCTGTGTCCGCCGCTGGCTAAGATACCGCAGACTGCCGACAACAGTGCAACGACCGAGCCGATCAGGAACCACTGCTGCTGGTCGGTGAGCAGGCGCTGGGGGGCGCTGCTGGCGGCCTGCAGTTCCTTGACCGTCAGTTTCAGGCGCTGGTTGTCCTGGCGCAGGCGCGAGAGCTGGGCGCTTTCGCGTTCGCTGTCCTGGTTCTGCAGTTGCAGGGTCAGCGCGTCGCGCTGTTTCTCGCTCTCTTCCAGGCGCTGCTGCAGCTCGGTGATCCGCGCCCCGGCTTCCAGCGACAGCGGCTGCTCGGCCGCGGCGAAAGGGGACAGCAGTAACAGGCAAAGCAGCAGGGACATCGGACCTTGACGCATTGGAACTCCTGATTCGTATCGATTCAGGAGGTTGTCGGCCAGTTGTCGGATTAGATGAGGCGGGTATCGAGTTGGCCTCATTCGCGGGTAAACCCGCTCCCACAGAGGCGTGCGGCGCCTGTGGGAGCGGGTTTGCCCGCGAAAAAGGCGATGCGGTTTCGGATCAGGGCAGGACTTGCTTGAACGGCTTGACCACGACCTTGTCGTAGACGCCTGCGGCGATATACGGGTCGGCGTCGGCCCAGGCCTGGGCGGCGGCCAGCGAATCGAACTCGGCGACGATCAGGCTGCCGCTGAAACCGGCGGCGCCCGGGTCGTTGCTGTCGATGGCCGGGTGCGGGCCGGCGAGGACCACGCGGCCCTCGGCCTTGAGCTGCTGCAGGCGCTCGATATGGGCGGGGCGGGCGGCCAGGCGTTTTTCCAGGGAGTTTTCGACGTCGCTGGCGATGATGGCGTAGAGCATGTCAGTCCTTGGGTTTGGAGGTGGAAGGATCGGCATCGTGCAGGTGGCGCGACAGATAGACACCCTGGGCCACCAGGAACAGCACGGTCATGCCGAGGCTGCCGAACACCTTGAAGTCGACCCAGATGTCCTGGAAGGTGAAAGCGACAAACAGGTTGGCGGCTCCGCACACCAGGAAGAAACCGATCCACGCCAGGTTCAGGCGGGTCCAGACGGCTTCCGGAAGGGTCAGGGCGTGGCCCATGATGCGCTTGATCAGCACCCGATCACCGATGAAGTGGCTGCCGGCGAAGGCCAGTGCGAACAGCCAGTTGACCACCGGTGCTTTCCACTTGAGGAAGGTCTCGCTGTGGAAGGCCAGGGTCAGGCCACCGAACACCAGGCAGGCGACCAGGGTCAGCAACTGGCCCTTTTCCAACTTGCCGTGGCGCAGGAACAGCGCGCCGTAGACCACCACGGAGCTGGCGATCAGCATGGCGGTGGCGCTGTAGATCCCGCCGAACTCGAAGCCGTGGCCGGCGAATTCGACCGGGCGCGGGTCCAGTTTGTAGACGATGAAGAACAGCAGCAGCGGGATGAAATCGATGAATTGTTTCACAGTGGCAGCCAGAAGCGGGATGTGACGGCATAATAACAAACATCGATTCCTGCGAAAGCGCTCCTCCATGAATGTTGATCTGCACTGTCACAGCACGGCCTCCGACGGCGCCCTGTCGCCCACGGCACTGGTCGCCCGGGCCCACGAGCACGGGGTGCGGACGCTGTCGCTCACCGACCACGACACCCTCGAAGGCCTGCCCGAGGCCCGCCAGGCCTGCCTGGACAACGGCATGCAGTGGGTCAGCGGGGTAGAGTTGTCGTGCACCTGGGGCGGCGCCACCATCCATGTGCTGGGTTACGATTTCCCGCTCGATGCCCCGCCCTTGCTCGAAGCCATCGGCAATCTGCATCGCGGCCGCTGGCTGCGCGCCGAGGAAATCGACCGCAAGCTGGCGGCCAAGGGCATGCCCGGCGCGCTGGACGGTGCGCGGGCCGTGCAGCAGGAACTGGGTGACAGCGGCAACGCCCCGGCGCGCCCGCATTTCGCCGAATTCCTGGTGCGCGCAGGCTTCGTCAAGGACCGTGGCGAGGCCTTTCGCAAGTGGCTGGGCGCCGGCAAGCTGGGGGACGTCAAGCTGCACTGGCCGACGCTGGAGGAAACCGTCGCCACGTTGCGCCAGTCCAATGCCTGGGTGAGCCTGGCCCATCCCATGCACTACGAACTGACCCGCAGCAAGCGCAGACGGCTGATTGCCGACTATATTCAGGCAGGGGGGCAGGCGCTGGAAGTGGTCAATGGGATGATGCCGCCCGAGCAGGTGGGGACAATGTCGATCCTCACCCGTGAGTTCGGCTTGCTGGCAAGCGCCGGCAGTGACTTCCACGGCCCCGGCACCTGGGGCGAGATCGGTGCCTACCGGCCATTGCCCGAGGACCTGCCACCTCTGTGGCGTCGATTCCGACATGAACAGTCTATGGCGGTATGAACAGGACGACTACGTGAGCCAATTTTTCCAGATTCATGCGGAAAACCCGCAGGCTCGGCTGATCAAGCAGGCCGTGGAGATCATCCGCAAGGGGGGCGTAGTGGTCTATCCGACCGACTCGGCCTACGCGTTGGGCTGCCAGATCGGCGACAAGGGCGCGATCGAACGTGTGCGCCGGCTGCGCCAGCTGGACAAGCAGCACAACTTCACCCTGTTGTGCTGCGACCTGTCGCAGATGGGCACCTTCGCCAAGATCGACACCGCGACCTTCCGTCTGCTCAAGGCGCACATTCCAGGCCCCTACACATTCATCCTCAACGCTACCCGGGAAGTGCCGCGTCTGCTGATGCACGAAAAACGCCGCACCATTGGTCTGCGCGTACCCTCCAAGCCAATCGTTCTGGCCTTGCTCGAAGAGCTCGGTGAGCCATTGATGAGCGTGAGCCTGATCCTGCCGGGCGATGAAGAGCCGATGACCGACCCTTACGAGATCCGTCAGCGCCTGGAGCATCATGTCGACCTGATCATCGATGGCGGCTTTGGTGACCTCAAGGCATCCACCATCATCGACCTGACCGGCGACGAGCCTGCGCTGATCCGCGAAGGTTGCGGCGACCCCACACCGTTCCTGGTCGACGCGTGAGCCAGGTGGAAGCGCCCGAGGCGCCGGCCATCGAGGCAGAAGCGCCGTTCCAGCTGCAACTGGCCCTGGTCTACGGCGAAGCCCTGACCGAGATGCCGGTCGACCTGTATATCCCGCCTGATGCCCTGGAAGTCTTCCTCGAAGCTTTCGAGGGCCCGCTGGACCTGCTGCTGTACCTGATCCGCAAGCAGAACGTGGACATCCTCGATATCCCGGTGGCGGAGATCACTCGCCAGTACATGAGCTATGTCGAGCTGATGAAGAACGTGCGCCTGGAACTGGCCGCCGAGTACCTGGTGATGGCCGCCATGCTCGCCGAGATCAAGTCGCGCATGCTGCTGCCGCGTTCCAGCGAGATCGAGGAAGAGGAAGGCGATCCACGCGCCGAGCTGATCCGCCGCCTGCAGGAGTACGAGCGCTTCAAGGCTGCCGCCGAAGGTATCGATGAGCTGCCGCGGGTTGGCCGCGACGTCGTCGTGCCGCGTCTCGAGGCCCCTCAGGCCAAGGTGCGCAAGCTGTTGCCGGAGGTCGCCCTGGAGGAGATCCTGCTGTCCATGGCCGAGGTCATGCGCCGCAACGACCTGTTCGAGAGCCACCAGATCACTCGCGAGACCTTGTCGACCCGCGAGCGCATGAGCGAGGTGCTCGAACGCCTCAAGGGCGGTGGCTTCGTGCCCTTCGTCGAACTGTTCACCCGCGAGGAGGGCAAGCTCGGCGTGGTGGTGACCTTCATGGCGATTCTCGAACTGGTGAAGGAATCGCTGATCGAACTCGTGCAAAATGAGCCTTTCGCCCCGATCCACGTCCGTGCCCGGGCAGAGTGACCTGACGACTACCGATGAACCTGAACGAACCCCGCGAACTGGCGTCGCTGATCGAGGCCTTCCTGCTCGCCTCGGGCAAGCCGCAATCCCTCGAGCGCCTCTATGAGCTGTTCGAGGAAGCCGAGCGCCCGGCCCCCGCCGTTTTCAAAAAGGCCCTGGAGGTGCTGGGCAAGTCCTGCAGCGGCCGTGCCTTCGAGCTCAAGGAAGTGGCCAGCGGCTATCGGCTGCAAATCCGCGAAGACTATGCACCCTGGGTCGGCCGCCTGTGGGAGGAGCGCCCGCAGCGCTATTCCCGTGCGCTGCTGGAAACCATGGCGCTGATCGCCTACCGCCAGCCCATCACCCGCGGCGAGATCGAGGACGTGCGCGGCGTGGCGGTCAACAGCAACATCATCAAGACCCTGATGGAGCGCGAGTGGATCCGCATCGTCGGCTACCGCGAGGTGCCAGGGCGTCCTGCGATGTTTGCCACCACCAAGGCGTTTCTCGATCACTTCAACCTCAAGAGCCTCGATGAACTGCCGGCGCTGGCCGAGTTGCGCGAGCTGGAGCCGGAACCGCTGCTCGACCCGGACGAGGCGCCGGTGCCCGCTCACCTGCAAGCCCTGGCCGATGCCAGCCTGGGCGAGGAGGGTGAGGAAGCGGAGCCCAAGGATGAGACCAGCTTCCGTTCGCTGCTGGTGGAGCTGGATGCGATGGAAGAAGGGCTCAAGACCGATTTCGATGATTTGCGCGATGAAGAAGAGCCTGAGGCCTCGGAGCAGGACGAGGGCAAGCTGCAGTCTTGATTTAACTACTGCCTGTGCCGGCCTCTTCGCGGGTAAACCCGCTCCCACAGGGGTATCACAAGCTGTGGGAGCGGGTTTACCCGCGAAGAGGCCGGCCCTGATCAGACAAAGGCCATTTGGCAGAAAAACACTTCCAATTCCACAAAACACTCTACTCTCCAGTGCGTTGCGCGTATGATGCGCGCCCGCTTTCACTACTACACCGGGAGGTGCCCAGATGAGTGACAAAGACCTGCAAGACCAACAACCCACCCCGCCGTCCGGCGAAAAACTGCAGAAAGTACTGGCGCGTATCGGCGTCGGCTCGCGTCGTGACGTCGAGGCCTGGATCGGCCAGGGCCGTATCAAGGTCAACGGCGTCGAGGCCACCCTGGGCCTGCGCGTCGACCTGCACGACGCCATCACCGTCGACGGCAAGCTGATCAAGCGTGTCGAGGCCGCCGAGGCGACCCGCCGCGTGATCATGTACAACAAGCCCGATGGCGAGATCTGCACCCGTGACGACCCGGAAGGCCGCCCGACCGTGTTCGACCGCCTGCCGCGCCCGAAAGAGGGGCGCTGGATCAACATCGGCCGCCTGGACATCAACACCACCGGCCTGCTGTTGTTCACCACCGACGGTGAGCTGGCCAACCGCCTGATGCACCCGTCCTATGAAATGGACCGCGAGTACGCCGTGCGTGTGCGCGGCGAGGTCGACGACGACATGGTCGACCGCCTCAAGGCCGGCGTGGTGCTCGAGGACGGTCCGGCCAAGTTCACCGATATCCAGAAGGCACCGGGTGGCGAAGGCTTCAACCACTGGTACCACTGCGTGGTGATGGAAGGCCGCAACCGTGAGGTGCGCCGCCTGTGGGAGTCCCAGGGGGTGGTGGTCAGCCGCCTGAAGCGCGTGCGTTTCGGCCCGGTGTTCCTCAACTCCGACCTGCCGATGGGCCGCTGGCGCGAAATGAGCCAGGGCGAGATCGACATCCTCGCCGCCGAAGTCGGCCTGCAGCCGGTGGCGCTGCCGGAGATGAAGCTCAAGGCCAAGGACAAGCTCGAGCGCCTGCAGCGCAAGTCGACCCGCCCGCTGGGGCGTGGCGAGCGTGTGCGCACCCTGCGTCCGGCCGCCGAAGGGCAGGGCGAGCGCCCGGCGCGCGCGCCGCGTGAAGAGGCTGCACCACGCAAGGGCAGCCGCGGCAGCGCGGTGGCCGAGCGCCCGAGCGAGATGCGCAAGCGTCCAGCCCGTCCCGAAGGCGACAAGCCAGCCGGTCGTGGTCGCGGCAAGCCGCGTGGCTGATCCGGCCCGGTAACGAAAGAGCCAGCCTTCGGGCTGGTTTTTTTGTGCCTGTTGAAAAGGAAGTCCCTCGATACGCATCCCAGTGTAGGAGCGGGCTCGCCCCGCGATGGGCCGCAAAGCGGCCCCAAGTACCTGAACAGACAGAATTTTTCCCGACCGGTGGCAAATTTTCAAACCACCTTGTAAAGAAAACTATACGATTCTGGGCCTTTTCCCCGGCTTGCCTGTGCTTCCCCACTCTTCGTCACAAAATCTTTCCAAGACTTGCGCGCCAGAGCCTCCCCGGTCCCCTTCACCCCCTTCCCAAACCCCCGCCCAAACGTTGAGATAGCGCCATTGCCGTGTGCAGAGCCAGGCAGGATAGCCAGGCATCGAAAACAACAAAATGGAGGCGCCATGTACGCCGATCACTCCGCCTTTTCAGGCCTTCACCCCAGGACCGGTGCGTTTTTTCCACAGGAAACGATGCAACGCGTTGACGCCTGCGCGTTTGCAGGGGTATACAATGCGCCGCGTTTTACCTGTGACCCCCTTGCGTACCGCGCACGCTTGCTGACACCCGGTTGATCCGCACCTGGCTACCAAGGCCACGAGCGACTTCCCGTCACAAGTATCCAAGGTAACCACCTTGCCCATTCCGCTGCGCCACGAGTGCGGTGGGTCCGATTCCGTCACAGATAAAAACAAGCAGGTGACTTCGTTCATGAGTGGACATAATTCACAGTCTGGCGAACTCAAGCGTGGCTTGAAGAACCGCCATATCCAACTGATCGCCCTGGGTGGCGCGATCGGCACCGGATTGTTCCTGGGCTCGGCCGGCGTGATGAAGTCCGCCGGTCCGTCGATGATCCTCGGCTATGCGATCTGCGGTTTCATCGCCTTCATGATCATGCGCCAGCTCGGCGAGATGATCGTCGAGGAGCCGGTGGCCGGCTCCTTCAGCCACTTCGCGCACAAGTACTGGGGCGGTTTCGCCGGCTTCCTGTCGGGCTGGAACTGCTGGGTGCTGTACATCCTGGTGGGCATGTCGGAGCTGTCGGCAGTGGGCAAGTATGTCCATTACTGGTGGCCGGAGATCCCGACCTGGGTCACCGCGGCGGCATTCTTCCTGCTGATCAACGCCATCAACCTGATGAACGTGAAGTTCTTCGGTGAAGCCGAGTTCTGGTTCGCGATCATCAAGGTCGCCGCCATCGTCGGCATGATCGGCCTGGGCGCCTACCTGCTGACCAGCGGCAGTGGTGGCCCGGAAGCGTCGGTGACCAACCTGTGGGCCCATGGCGGTTTCTTCCCGCATGGCGTCAGCGGCCTGGTGATGGCCCTGGCCTTCATCATGTTCTCCTTCGGTGGCCTGGAAATGCTCGGCTTCACCGCGGCCGAGGCCGACAAGCCGAAGACCGTGATCCCCAAGGCGATCAACCAGGTCATCTACCGCATCCTGATCTTCTACGTGGGTGCCCTGGTGGTGCTGCTGTCGCTGACCCCGTGGGACAGCCTGGTGGCCAGCATCGACGCGTCCGGCGGCAGCTATGGCAGCAGCCCGTTTGTCCAGGTCTTCTCGCTGCTGGGTAGCGACGTGGCCGCGCACCTGCTGAACTTCGTGGTCCTGACCGCGGCGCTGTCGGTGTACAACAGCGGTACCTACTGCAACGCCCGCATGCTCCTGGGCATGGCCGAGCAGGGCGATGCCCCGGCGGCGCTGGCCAAGGTCGACCGTCGCGGCGTGCCGGTACGTTCGATCCTGGTGTCGGCGGCCGTGACCCTGATCGCGGTGCTGCTCAACTACCTGATGCCGCAGAATGCCCTGGAGCTGCTTATGTCGCTGGTGGTGGCGACCCTGGTGATCAACTGGGCGATGATCAGCTACTCGCACCTGAAGTTCCGCCAGCACCTCGACCGCACTGGCCAAAAGCCGCTGTTCAAGGCGCTGTGGTACCCGTACGGCAACTACCTGGTGCTGGCCTTCGTGGTGCTGATCCTCGGCATCATGCTGCAGATCCCTGGCATCCAGGTGTCGGTGTACGCCATGCCGGTATGGCTGGTGGTGATGTATGTGTTCTACGTGCTCAAGAGCAAGCGTGGGGCGCAGGCCAACGGCGCTGCCGGTAGCGTGGCCAAGTAAGCGTCGAGGCGCTTCGAGAAAACCCGATGCCGGGTGACTGGCATCGGGTTTTTTGTTGTCTGTACCGGCCTCTGCGCGGGTAAACCCGCTCCCACAGGGGGCACAGAACCTGTGGGAGCGGGTTTACCCGCGAATGGCCGGCTCTGGCAACCGATGACTCAGATCTGTTCCAGCAACCAGCCACGAAACGCCCGCAACGAAGGCAATGCCTCATTCCTCGGCGGATAGATCAGGTAGTAGCTGCGCTGGCTGGCAAACGGCGCCCCCGGGCTGAACAGCTCGCCACTGGCCAGTTCCTCCTCCACCAGAATCCTGGGCACCAGGCCAATCCCTATCCCCGCCCGTACCGCCTGGATCAAATGTGACGTCAGCTCGAAGCTCGGCCCCAGGCGCATTGAGCGGTGGGGCAGGGCGTGGTGGGAGAACCATTCGCCCCAGGCGTGTGGATTGTTGGCGACGTTCAGCAGCACCTCTTCGCTGATCCGCGCCGGGCACCAGTCCTGGCTGTCGCGAGCGCTGTCCGGCGGCAGGATCACCAACAGTTCCTCGGCGTGCAGGCGATGGCAGACCAGCCCGGGCAGGTCGTGGGTGGCCACGCCGATGGCCGCGTCGATCTCGCTGGTGTCGAAGTTGATCGCTTCGATACGAGAATGAATGTGCACCAGCATGCCCGGATGAGCGCCATAGAACGCATGCAGGCGCGGCAGCAGCCATTTCGAGCCGAAGGTCGGCAGGGTCGCCAGGCGCAGGGTGCCGACCCCGGTCTGATAGGCCAGGGCTTGCAGGGTGGCGCTGCGGATACGCCCCAAGGCTTCGCTCAGCTCGCGCTGGTAAAGACGGCCCACGTCGGTCAGTTGCACCTGGCGCCCCTCGCGGCGGAACAGGGTGAGCCCCAGCTGCTGTTCCAGCGCCTGCACCTGGCGACTTACCGCGCTCTGGGTCAGCGACAGCTCGGCGGCGGCGCGGGTGTAGCTTTCATGTCGCGCGGCGGCCTCGAAGGCCAGTAGCAGCGACATCGAAGGGGTGAGGTGGCGGTAATTCATTCATAAAGCTCATCGATAGCGGCAGGAATATCCGTTTGCCCCTGGCGCGAAACTACAGGAACATGGGCGTATTCGTCATGCGGTATAGATCATTCATACCGTAGTCGCAGGAAATACAACATCTCGTGGGAGCGGGCTTGCCCCGCGATGGCGCCATCGCGGGGCAAGCCCGCTCCCACGAGATGTTGCAATGCCTGGAACCCGTGAACTAGCCAATATCGAATAGAGGCCATCCTTCGATGATCGCCCAGCTGCCGCCCCGCGCGCCCGCCGCCCATTACCCTGAATTCCTCGAAGCCCTGAAGAACAGCGGCTTCCGTGGCCAGATCAGTGCCGACTACGGCACCCGTACCGTGCTGGCCACCGACAACTCCATCTACCAGCGGCTGCCCCAGGCGGCGGTGTTCCCGTTGGATGCCGACGATGTGGCGCGGGTTGCCACGCTCATGGCCGAGCCACGCTTTCGCGACATCAAGCTGACCCCGCGTGGTGGCGGCACCGGCACCAACGGCCAGTCGCTGACCGACGGCATCGTCGTCGACCTGTCGCGGCACATGAACAGCATTCTTGAAATCAATGTCGAGCAGCGCTGGGTGCGGGTCCAGGCGGGCGTGGTCAAGGACCAGCTCAACGCCGCGCTCAAGCCCCATGGGCTGTTCTTCGCGCCGGAGCTTTCGACCTCCAACCGCGCCACCGTCGGCGGCATGATCAACACCGACGCCAGTGGCCAGGGCAGTTGCACCTATGGCAAGACTCGCGACCACGTGCTCGAGCTGCACAGCGTGCTGCTTGGTGGCGAGCGCCTGCACAGCCTGCCGATCGACGACGCGGCCCTGGAGCAGGCCTGCGCCGCGCCCGGCCGGGTCGGCGAGGTGTACCGCATGGCCCGCGAGATCCAGCAAACCCAGGCCGGGCTGATCGAAAGCACCTTCCCCAAGCTCAACCGCTGCCTGACCGGCTACGACCTGGCGCACCTGCGCGACGAGCAGGGCCGCTTCAACCTCAACAGCGTGCTGTGCGGCGCCGAAGGCTCGCTGGGCTATGTGGTCGAGGCCAAGCTCAATGTGCTGCCGATCCCGAAGTACGCGGTGCTGGTCAACGTACGCTACACCAGCTTCATGGACGCCCTGCGCGATGCCAACGCGCTGATGGCGCACAAGCCGCTGTCGATCGAGACCGTTGACTCCAAGGTGCTGATGCTGGCGATGAAGGACATCGTCTGGCACAGCGTCGCCGAGTACTTCCCGGCCGATGCCGAGCGCCCGACGCTGGGCATCAACCTAGTGGAGTTCTGCGGCGACGAGCCGGCCGAGGTCAATGCCCGGGTCGAGGCGTTTGTCGCGCACCTGCAGCGCGACACCAGCGTCGAACGCCTGGGACATACCCTGGCGGAGGGCGCCGAGGCGGTCACCAGGGTCTACACCATGCGCAAGCGTTCGGTGGGGCTGCTGGGCAACGTCGAAGGCGAGGTGCGGCCACAGCCGTTCGTCGAGGACACCGCCGTGCCGCCGGAGCAACTGGCTGACTACATCGCCGACTTCCGCGCGCTGCTCGACGGTTACGGCCTGGCCTACGGCATGTTCGGCCATGTCGATGCCGGCGTGCTGCACGTGCGCCCAGCGCTGGACATGAAGGATCCGGCCCAGGCCGCGCTGGTCAAGCCGATCTCCGATGCCGTGGCGGCGCTGACCCAGCGCTATGGCGGCCTGCTCTGGGGCGAGCATGGCAAAGGCCTGCGCTCCGAGTACGTGCCGGAATACTTCGGCGCGTTGTACCCGGCACTGCAGCGCCTCAAGGGCGCCTTCGATCCGCACAACCAGCTCAACCCGGGCAAGATCTGCACCCCGCCGGACAGCGCCGAAGGCCTGACCCCGGTGGATGGCGTGACCCTGCGCGGTGACCTTGACCGCAGTATCGACGAACGCGTCTGGCAAAGCTTCGGCAGCGCCGTGCACTGCAACGGCAACGGCGCCTGCTACAACTACGATCCCAACGACGCCATGTGCCCGTCGTGGAAGGCCACCCGCGAACGCCAGCACTCACCCAAGGGGCGCGCTTCGCTGATCCGCGAATGGCTGCGCCTGCAGGGCGAAGCGAACATCGATGTGCTCGCCGCCGCCCAGCGCAAGGCGTCCTGGTTCAAGGGGCTGCCGGCGCGCTTGCGCAACAGCCGTGCGCGCCAGGAAGACTTCTCCCACGAGGTGTACGACGCCATGGCCGGCTGCCTGGCGTGCAAGTCCTGCGCGGGGCAGTGCCCGATCAAGGTCAATGTGCCGGACTTCCGCTCGCGCTTCCTCGAGCTGTACCACGGCCGCTACCAGCGTCCGCTGCGCGATTACCTGATCGGCTCGCTGGAATTCACCATCCCGTACCTGGCCCATGCACCGGGCCTGTACAACGCGGTGATGGGCTCGAAGTGGGTGAGCAGGTTGCTGGCGGACAAGATCGGCATGGTCGACAGCCCGCTGATCAGCCGCTTCAACTTCCAGGCCACCCTGACCCGTTGCCGCGTCCAGGTGGCGAGCGTGCCGGCCCTGCGCGAGCTGACCCCGGCCCAGCGCGAACGCAGCATCGTGCTGGTGCAGGACGCCTTCACCCGCTATTTCGAGACGCCACTGCTGGCCTCGTTCATCGAGCTGGCCCATCGCCTGGGGCACAAGGTATTCCTCGCGCCTTACAGCGCCAACGGCAAGCCGTTGCACGTGCAGGGTTTCCTCGGTGCCTTCGCCAAGGCGGCGATCCGCAACGCCACCCAGCTCAAGACCCTGGCCGACTGCGGCGTGCCGTTGGTGGGGCTGGACCCGGCGATGACCCTGGTCTATCGCCAGGAGTACCAGAAGGTCGATGGCGTGGAGTGCCCGTCGGTGCTGTTGCCCCAGGAATGGCTGATGAACGTGCTGCCCGAGCAGGCGCCGGTCAAGGCCGACAGCTTCCGCCTGATGGCCCACTGCACCGAGAAGACCAATGTGCCGGCCAGTACCCGGCAGTGGGAGCAGGTGTTCGCCCGCCTGGGGTTGAAGCTGGTCACCGAGGCCACCGGCTGCTGCGGCATGTCCGGTACCTATGGGCATGAAGCGCGGAACCAGGAAACCTCGAGGACCATCTTCGAGCAGTCCTGGGCGACCAAGCTGGACAAGCAGGGCGAGGCGTTGGCGACCGGTTATTCGTGTCGCAGCCAAGTCAAGCGCATGACCGAGAAGCAGTTGCGCCATCCGCTGGAGGTGGTGTTGCAGTACGCGCAGCGCTGAGGCGCGTCATTCGGTGCATGCCTCTTCGCGGGTAAACCCGCTCCCACAGGATCGTCGCTGCCTTTGATGGCGGTGCTGTACCTGTGGGAGCGGGTTTGATGGAAACGACTTGCAGGGTGACCGCAATGGGGGTGCGGTAAGTCGGGTATGGAAGTCTTCGGTAGGGCTTCTGGACGGTGTGAAAACGCGATGACGGGGATGTCCCGCAGGTCAGCCGTTTTCACACAGTCGGGTGGGGTGCGCGATTATTCCTGGTCGGCGCTGGATTGATCGTCACCGTCCTGGTCGACGGCGGGCGTCGGTTCGGCGTGGGCGGCAACGGATTGCTCTTCGGGGTTCAGGCTTGGGAAGGGAAGATTCGGGATTTCATGCATCTCGTCGTTCCTCGCAAGTGTGAGTGAAAAGGCGGCGCCAGGGCGCATGTGTGGCTTCGAAAAACTGGGGCAGGATACAGCAGTCTGGATGACAGTTTGAGATTTTTGCCGGGCGCTGGTCGGTTTTAGCGGGCGATCAGCGCACCGCCGACTGTGTTCGGGCGCCGGAAACACTGTGGGAGCAACAGTCTTGTACTGCCTGCGTTCGATTCATCGCAGGCTGCGCTCCCCCACAGTTACAGCGCTTGATGTCGAAGCGGCGCGTATCCTGTGGGAGCGGGTTTACCCGCGAACACCGGCGAAGCCGGTGCCATCCACCGCGTCGCTTGCTTCGCGGCTAAAGCCGCTCCCACAGGTACTGCGATATCAGCGACAGACGTCGGCGATGGCCGCCGCCAGCTTCTCCAGGCGCTGCGCATCCGCCCCGGCGATGTTCGCCCGGCCGGTACCGACCATGTACACACTGTGCCGTTCACGCAGCAGGCGCACTTGCTCGGGGTTCAGCCCGGTGTAGGAGAACATCCCGCGTTGCGCGGCGATGTGCGCGAAGCGCTCGGCCAGGCCGTGTGGCGCCAGCGCCTGCACCAGGCCCTGGCGAAGCTCGGCAATGCGCTGACGCATGGCGTTCACTTCCTCGACCCACAGCGCCTTGAGCGCCGGATCACCGAGGATCTCGGCGACCACTGCGGCACCATGGTCCGGTGGCGTCGACCACAGGTTGCGCGCAATGAACGCCAATTGGCTGCGCACATCCAGCAGTTTCTCGGCATCGTGGCTGCACACCAGCAGGGCGCCGGTGCGATCGCGGTACAGGCCGAAGTTTTTCGAGCAGGAGCTGGTGACCAGCAGTTCCGGCAGTTCGGCGGCAAACAGGCGCACCGCCCAGGCGTCTTCCTCCAGGCCGTCACCGAAGCCCTGGTAGGCAAAATCGATCAGTGGCAGCAGGTTGCGGCGCTTGACGATGTCGAGTACCGCGCGCCAGTCGTCCTGGCCCAGGTCGAAGCCGGTCGGGTTGTGGCAGCAGGCGTGCAGCAGCACCACGTCGCCTTCCGGTGCCTGTTCCAGCGCGGCGAGCATGCCGTCGACGTTAAGGCGGTTGTCCTTGCCCACGTAGGGGTAGTGGGACACCTTGAGCCCGGCGCCGGCGAAGATCGTCTCGTGGATCGGCCAGGTCGGGTCGCTCAGAAAGATGCCACGCCCCGGCAGGCAATGGGCGATGAACTCCGCCGCCAGGCGCAGGGCGCCGGTGCCGCCCGGGGTCTGGGTGGCACCGGCGCGCTGGCTGGCCAGCAACGGCGATTCGCTGCCCAGCACCAGTTCGCTGATCAGGCGCCCGAACGCCGCGTCACCATGGCCACCGATGTAGCTTTTGGTGTCCTGGCGTTCGACCAGGCGCTGCTCGGCCTGCTTGACCGCTGCGGGAATCGGCGTCAGGCCCTGGGCGTCCTTGAACACGCCGACCCCCAGGTCGAACTTGGCCGGATTGTCGTCGCGGGCGTAGGCCTCCATCAGCCCCAGGATCGGGTCGCCAGGGACCCGTCCGATGGCCGCGAAGTGCATCACTTGCGCCCTTCGGCGGTTTTGGCGACCTCGTCGGTGCGCGCGCACATGATGAAGTCGTTGCGGTGCAGGCCCTTGATCGAGTGGCTCCACCAGGTCACGGTGACCTTGCCCCACTCGGTCAGCAGGCCCGGGTGATGGCCTTCGGCTTCGGCGATCTCGCCGACGGCGTTGGTGAAGGCCAGGGCGTGCTTGAAGTTCTTGAACAGGAACACGCGCTCGAGCTCCATGTGGCCGTCGCGGGTTTCGATGTTCCAGTCCGGGATCTGCCGGATCAATACCGGCAGTTCCTCGTCGCTGACTTTCGGCGCATCGGCGCGGCAGGCTTCGCAGTGGGCTTGGTTCAAGGCATTCATGGGTGTTTTCCGGTTTGAGTTGTTATCGACAGGGGCGCTCAGGCGGCGACCTTGGGTGGAAACTTCGGTGCGTGCAGGCCCAGCTGCATGGCCTGGTGGACCATGGCCATGATGTCTTCGTGGGCCAGGTCGAACAGGCGTTTCATGTTCGGCAGGACGAAGTACAGGGGCTGCAGGATATCGATGCGGTACGGCGTGCGCATGGCCTCGATCGGGTCGAAGGCCTGGTGCTCCGGCTCGCCGGACAGGCTGTAGACGGTCTCCTTCGGCGAGGAGAGGATGCCGCCGCCATAGATCTTGCGACCCTGCGCGGTCTCCATCAGGCCGAACTCGATGGTCATCCAGTACAGGCGCGCCAGGTACACACGCTGTTCCTTGGTCGCCGCCAGGCCCAGCTTGCCGTAGGTGTGGGTGAATTCGGCGAAGAAGGGGTTGGTCAGCAGCGGGCAGTGGCCGAAGATCTCGTGGAAGATGTCGGGCTCCTGCAGGTAGTCCAGTTCTTCCGGGGTGCGGATGAAGGTGGCGACCGGGAAGCGCTTGCTGGCCAGCAGCTCGAAGAAGGTCTGGAAGGGGATCAGTGCCGGCACGCGGGCGACCTGCCAGCCGGTGGTGGCGCCCAGCACCTTGTTGATTTCGCCGAGCTGGGGGATGCGGTCATGGGGCAGCTTGAGCTGCTCGATGCCGTCCAGGTATTCCTGGCATGCCCGGCCTTCGATCACTTTCAGTTGGCGAGTGATCAGGGTGTTCCACACCGCATGCTCTTGCTGCGGGTAGTCGATAAAACCATGCGCATCGGGCTCGCGTGCCACGTATTGCGTCTGTTTCATGTGGCTCTCCTGGTGAGGGCGTTCTTGTTATGTACAGGACATACCTTAGGAATATCCCTACAAACGCGGCTTTGCACTGGGGTGAAGGGCAGTTAATCGTCACCGCTCATCCTGAATTCGTAACGATAATTTTACAAAAATACCCTTATCCCGGAAAATCACGGGTGTCGAGCTGGGCAGAAGGTTGATTTTGTCAGCTTATCTTTACGACTTTTCCGCGCGCCGGGTAAAAACCTGGCCGCTTCGAGAGCCTTCATGCGTATCAAAGTGCACTGCCAGAACCGCATCGGCATCCTGCGGGACATCCTCAACCTGCTGGTGGAGTACGGCATCAACGTGCTGCGCGGCGAGGTGGGGGGGGATCACGGCAACGCCATTTATCTGCATTGCCCGAACCTGATCAACCTGCAGTTCCAGGCCCTGCGGCCGAAGTTCGAGTCGATCGCCGGGGTGTTCGGGGTCAAGCGCGTCGGCCTGATGCCCAGCGAGCGCCGGCACATGGAACTCAATGCGCTGCTGGGCGCGCTGGACTTCCCGGTGCTGTCGATCGACATGGGCGGCAGCATCGTTGCCGCCAACCGTGGCGCGGCGCAGTTGCTCGGGGTGCGGGTGGACGAGGTGCCGGGCATTCCGTTGTCGCGCTATGTCGAGGACTTCGACCTGCCGGAGCTGATCCGCGCCAACAAGTCGCGGATCAACGGCCTGCGCATCAAGGTCAAGGGCGATGTGTTCCTCGCCGATATCGCGCCGTTGCAATCTGAGCATGACGACAGCGAGGCGCTGGCGGGCGCGGTGATCACCTTGCATCGCGCCGATCGCATCGGCGAGCGCATCTACAACGTGCGCAAGCAGGAGCTGCGTGGCTTCGACAGCATCTTCCAGAGCTCGCGGGTGATGGCTGCGGTGGTGCGCGAGGCGCGGCGCATGGCGCCGCTGGATGCGCCGCTACTGATCGAGGGCGAGACCGGTACCGGCAAGGAATTGCTGGCGCGCGCCTGCCATCTGGCCAGCCCTCGTGGCCAGGCGCCGCTGATGGCGCTCAACTGCGCCGGCCTGCCGGAGTCGATGGCCGAGACCGAGCTGTTCGGCTATGGCCCAGGGGCGTTCGAAGGCGCACGGGCCGAAGGCAAGCTGGGGCTGCTGGAGCTTACCGCCGGTGGCACGCTGTTCCTCGATGGCGTCGGAGAGATGAGCCCGCGCTTGCAGGTCAAGTTGCTGCGCTTCCTGCAGGATGGCTGTTTCCGCCGGGTCGGCAGTGACGAGGAGGTGTACCTGGATGTGCGGGTGATCTGCGCGACCCAGGTCGATCTGTCCGAGCTGTGCGCCCGGGGCGAGTTCCGACAGGACCTCTACCATCGCCTCAACGTGCTGTCGCTGCACATTCCGCCGCTGCGCGAATGCATGGATGGCCTGGAGGGGCTGGTGCAGCACTTCCTTGACCAGGCCAGCCGGCAGATCGGCTGCCCGATGCCGCGCCTGGCGCCGGCGGCGATGGACAAGCTTGCTCAATATCATTGGCCGGGCAACGTGCGCCAGTTGGAGAACGTGCTGTTCCAGGCGGTGTCGTTGTGCGAGGGCGGGGTGGTGAAGAGCGAACATATCCGTTTACCGGATTATGGCGCACGCCAGCCATTGGGCGAGTTTTCCCTGGAGGGCGATCTTTCGCAAATTGTCGGGCGGTTTGAAAAGGCGGTATTGGAAAGTTTGATGAGCGAGTTTCCAAGTAGCCGGGCGCTGGGGAAAAGATTGGGTGTTTCCCATACGACCATTGCCAACAAGTTGCGGGATTATTCGTTGAGCAAGTCGGTGGAGTGAACGTGGTTAATTACCTTGAAAGTTACACTTGTCCCTGTAGGAGCGGCCTTGTGCCGCGAAAGGGCCGCAAAGCGGCCCCGACGATCTTGGCATGCTGCTGAAAACCCAGGGCCGCTACGCAGCCCTTTCGCGGCACAAGGCCGCTCCTACAGGGATCGCGCAAGGCTTGAGGTTGGCGCGGTCGGAGTGGGAGCGGGCTTGCCCCGCGATATACCTATGGCCTCAGCCGTTGGAACAACCGTTCCCCATCACGCGGTATTCGAGAATGTGCTTCTGGCCCTGGGAGTCCTCGTAGGTCATGCGGGCCGGCACCACTTCACAGACGTTCGGCACTTCGCTCATGGAGATGACGCGGGCGATGTCCAGGTGCTGCGAATAACTGTACTGTTCAACCGGAATCTGCTCGACATCTTTTGCTTCGCCGGCCAATGCCGCGCCGCAAAAACCGCCAAGTACCAATACCAGTAAAGCTTTCATTTTCAAGTTACCTGTCTAAGGTCGTGAGGGGGCACGCGGCGCTTATGGCGCCGCGAGTACAGCAAGTTTCAACTATCGGGATGAGGTACGGATTAACGCTGCCTGCGTGGGGGCTGTTACCAAGTTAATCGCGTTGCCGTTGCTGGCGAGATGAATTTTAGGGAGGCGCCCACGGCTGAAACAGAGGGGGTTTTGATAAAGTCTTTTGACAGAATATGTAACAATCCCCGTCGAAACCCTGTCTTTTCCTCTCGGAGATGGCTGCATGCCATGTACTAGAGCGGTCGCGCCTGATTGGTGAGTCGACGGCCCGTCGTGTTACTACCAACGTCGAATGGCCTTGGCCGCTCTGGTACAGTTACAAACGGTTCCATACAAAAACAACTATTACACCGAGGTAACACAGATGAGTGCGGCTCCACTGTATCCCGTTCGTCCCGAGGTTGCGGCCAGTACCCTGACCGACGAGGCCACCTACAAGGCCATGTACCAGCAATCGGTGATCAACCCGGACGGCTTCTGGCGCGAGCAGGCCCAGCGTCTGGACTGGATCAAGCCTTTCACCAAGGTCAAGCAGACCTCGTTCGACGACCACCATGTCGATATCAAGTGGTTCGCCGACGGCACTCTGAACGTTTCCTACAACTGCCTGGACCGCCACCTCGAAGAGCGCGGCGACCAGCTGGCGATCATCTGGGAGGGCGACGACCCTTCCGAACACCGCAACATCACCTACCGCGAGCTCCACGAGCAGGTCTGCAAGTTCGCCAACGCCCTGCGTGGCCAGGACGTGCACCGCGGCGACGTGGTCACCATCTATATGCCGATGATTCCCGAGGCAGTGGTCGCCATGCTGGCCTGCGCCCGCATCGGTGCGATCCACTCGGTGGTGTTCGGCGGCTTCTCGCCGGAGGCGCTGGCCGGTCGCATCATCGACTGCAAGTCGAAAGTGGTGATCACCGCCGACGAAGGCCTGCGCGGCGGCCGCCGTACCCCGCTCAAGGCCAACGTCGACCTGGCCCTGACCAACCCTGAAACCAGCAGTGTGCAGAAGATCATCGTGTGCAAGCGCACCGGTGGCGACATCGCCTGGCACCAGCATCGCGACATCTGGTACGAAGACCTGATGAAGGTTGCCTCCAGCCACTGCGCGCCGAAAGAGATGGGCGCCGAGGAGGCGCTGTTCATCCTCTATACCTCCGGCTCCACCGGCAAGCCCAAGGGCGTGCTGCACACCACTGGCGGTTACCTGGTGTATGCCGCGCTGACCCACGAGCGCGTGTTTGACTACCGTCCGGGCGAGGTCTACTGGTGCACCGCCGACGTGGGCTGGGTCACCGGTCACAGCTACATTGTCTACGGCCCGCTGGCCAACGGCGCCACCACGCTGCTGTTCGAAGGCGTGCCGAACTACCCGGACATCACCCGGGTGTCGAAGATCGTCGACAAGCACAAGGTCAATATCCTCTACACCGCGCCAACCGCCATTCGCGCCATGATGGCCGAAGGTGAAGCGGCGGTGGCCGGTGCCGATGGCTCCAGCCTGCGCCTGCTGGGCTCGGTGGGCGAGCCGATCAACCCCGAGGCCTGGAACTGGTACTACAAGACCGTCGGCAAGGAGCGTTGCCCGATCGTCGATACCTGGTGGCAGACCGAGACTGGCGGTGTGCTGATCAGCCCACTGCCAGGCGCCACCGCACTGAAGCCTGGCTCGGCGACCCGCCCGTTCTTCGGCGTGGTGCCGGCGCTGGTGGACAACCTGGGCAACCTGATCGAGGGCGCCGCCGAGGGCAACCTGGTGATCCTCGACTCCTGGCCGGGCCAGTCGCGCTCGCTGTACGGCGATCATGACCGTTTCGTCGACACCTACTTCAAGACCTTCCGTGGCATGTACTTCACCGGTGACGGTGCCCGTCGCGACGAAGACGGCTACTACTGGATCACCGGTCGCGTCGACGACGTGCTCAACGTCTCCGGACACCGCATGGGCACCGCCGAGATCGAGAGCGCGATGGTGGCGCATCCGAAGGTCGCCGAAGCGGCGGTGGTGGGCGTGCCGCACGATATCAAGGGGCAGGGCATCTATGTCTATGTCACCCTCAATGCTGGCGAGGAGTCGAGCGAGCAACTGCGCCTTGAGCTGAAGAACTGGGTGCGCAAGGAAATCGGCCCGATCGCCTCGCCGGATGTGATCCAGTGGGCGCCGGGGCTGCCGAAGACCCGTTCGGGCAAGATCATGCGCCGCATCCTGCGCAAGATCGCCACCGGCGAGTACGACGCGCTGGGTGATATCTCCACACTGGCCGACCCAGGGGTGGTGCAGCACCTGATCGACACCCACAAGGCGATGAGCCTGGCCACCGCCTGAGTCGAAGCGTCGCGGCAAGTCGGCTCCTGAAGGTCGTGGGAGCGGGCTTGCCCCGCGATCAGGCCATCAGTAAAAGCCCCGCCCACACCCGGCGGGGTTTTTGCTTTACTGATGCAGACTGTTACTCCGACATTCATCGGTAACCCTGGCTGTCACCGATTTCGCCCAAATGCGGGGCTTGTGGAAACATTCATGTGCCATTTGAGTGCATTCCTGCGAGCATTTTGTGCAGGGTCGCACGCTGCGCTTGCCGGAATACAAGGCTTTGCCAATAATGGGCCCGCTTATTGCTTTGGGTATAGGTTATTTCTCTTTTGCTCTTGCATATCTCGCAGGAGCTGTCAATATCGCCCGCCGCGGTTCCTGGCGCTTCTGTAATTAGTTGTCGCTTTGAAGAAATATCGACCACCGGGCTGTCGCTAGAATGCCACTCACTCGCTCGTGGTCTGCGACCTTGGTCGAAACCTGCGCGGCTCGCGCTGTACCCATTCGCATATCGGGCAGCCGTTACAACTGCCTTGTATTGCCCCGTACCGATGGAGTTACCTGATGAAGAAGCTCGCACTGCTTGGCGCCCTGGCGCTTTCCGTGTTTTCCCTGGTATCGCAGGCCGATGAGAAGCCGTTGAAGATCGGTATCGAGGCCGCCTACCCACCCTTCGCCTTCAAGCAGCCTGATGGCAGCCTCGCCGGCTTCGACTACGACATCGGCAACGCCCTGTGCGAAGAGATGAAAGCCAAGTGCACCTGGATCGAGCAGGAGTTCGACGGCCTGATCCCGGCGCTGAAAGTGCGCAAGATCGACGCCATCCTGTCGTCCATGTCGATCACCGACGATCGCAAGAAGTCGGTCGACTTCACCAAGCGCTACTACCTGACCCCGGCGCGCCTGGTCATGAAGGAAGGCACCACCGTCAGCGACAGCCTGGCTGAGCTCAAGGGCAAGAAGATCGGCGTGCAGCGCGGCTCGATCCATGATCGCTTCGCCAAGGAAGTCCTGGGCGCGCAAGGCGCCACCGTCGTGCCTTACGGCACCCAGAACGAAATCTACCTGGACGTCGCCGCCGGTCGTCTTGACGGTACCGTGGCCGACGCCACCCTGCTCGAAGACGGTTTCCTGAAAACCGACGCCGGCAAGGGCTTTGCCTTCGTAGGCCCGGCCTTCACCGATTCCAAGTACTTCGGTGACGGTATCGGCATCGCCCTGCGCAAGGGTGACAAGGCCAACGCCGACCGCATCAACGCCGCCATCGACGCGATCCGTGCCAACGGCAAATACAAAGAGATCGAGAAGAAGTACTTCAACTTCGACATCTACGGTCCAGACTCGAAGTAAGCCATCGAGTTTCACCTGTGCAATGGTGCAAACAGCAGAAGCTCTGAGGTTTGCACCATTTTTCATTCCCAAGCCCTGAGGAATTCGAATCATGTTGAAAGGCTATGGGGCAGTCATCCTCGACGGAGCGTGGCTGACGCTGCAGCTCGCCCTGTCGTCGATGGCCCTGGCCATCGTCCTCGGCCTGATCGGCGTGGCGCTGCGCTTGTCGCCGGTGCGCTGGCTGGCCTGGCTGGGGGATCTGTATTCCACGGTGATCCGTGGCATCCCTGACCTGGTCCTGATCCTGCTGATCTTCTACGGCGGCCAGGACATCATCAACCGGGTGGCGCCGCTGCTCGGCTATGACGACTACATCGACCTGAACCCCCTGGTCGCCGGCATCGGCACCCTGGGCTTCATCTTCGGTGCCTACCTCTCGGAAACCTTCCGCGGCGCCTTCCTGGGGATTCCCAAGGGGCAGGCCGAGGCGGGTGCGGCCTACGGCATGAGCGGTGTCCAGGTGTTCTTCCGGATCATGGTGCCGCAGATGATCCGCCTGGCGATCCCGGGCTTCACCAACAACTGGCTGGTGCTGACCAAGGCTACCGCGCTGATTTCGGTGGTCGGCCTGCAGGACATGATGTTCAAGGCCAAGCAGGCGGCGGACGCCACCCGCGAACCCTTCACCTTCTTCCTCGCGGTGGCGGCGTTGTACCTGGTGCTGACCAGTGTCTCGCTGCTGGCGCTGAAGTATCTCGAGAAGCGCTACTCGGTGGGCGTCAAGGCGGCTGAACTATGATCTTCGACTACAACGTCATCTGGGAGGCCCTGCCGCTGTACCTGGGCGGCCTGCTGACCACCCTCAAGCTGCTGGCGCTGTCGCTGCTGTTCGGCCTGCTGGCGGCAATTCCGCTGGGCCTGATGCGCGTCTCCAGGCAGCCGCTGGTGAACATGAGTGCCTGGCTGTACACCTACGTGATCCGCGGCACGCCGATGCTGGTGCAGTTGTTCCTGATCTACTACGGCCTGGCCCAGTTCGAGGCAGTGCGCGAGAGCTTCCTGTGGCCGTGGCTGTCCAGCGCGACCTTCTGCGCCTGCCTGGCCTTCGCCGTCAACACCAGTGCCTACACCGCCGAGATCATCGCTGGCAGCCTCAAGGCCACGCCCCATGGCGAGATCGAGGCGGCCAAGGCCATCGGCATGTCGCGCATGAAGATGTACCGCCGCATCCTCCTGCCGTCGGCCCTGCGCCGGGCGCTGCCGCAGTACAGCAACGAAGTGATCATGATGCTGCAGACCACCAGCCTGGCGTCGATCGTCACCCTGATCGACATCACCGGTGCCGCGCGCACGGTCAACGCCCAGTACTACCTGCCTTTCGAGGCCTACATCACGGCGGGCGTGTTCTACCTGTGCCTGACCTTCATCCTCGTGCGCCTGTTCAAGATGGCCGAACGCCGCTGGCTCGGCTACCTGGCGCCGCGCAAGCACTGACCGCTCTGTGAGATCCGACAGCATGTACAAACTTCAAATCCAAGACCTGCACAAGCGCTACGGCAGCCATGAGGTGCTCAAGGGCGTCTCCCTCGAAGCCAAGGCAGGCGACGTGATCAGCATTATCGGCTCCAGCGGCTCGGGCAAATCGACCTTCCTGCGCTGCATCAACCTGTTGGAGCAGCCGCACGCGGGCAAGATCCTGCTCAACAACGAAGAGCTCAAGCTGGTGGCCGGCAAGGACGGCGCGCTCAAGGCCGCCGATCCGAAACAGCTGCAGCGCATGCGCTCGCGCCTGTCGATGGTGTTCCAGCATTTCAACCTGTGGTCGCACATGACGGCGCTTGAGAACGTCATCGAGGCGCCGGTGCATGTGCTGGGCGTGAACAAGAAGGAAGCGCTGGAGAAGGCCGAGCACTACCTGGCCAAGGTCGGCGTGTCCCATCGCAAGGATGCCTTCCCCGGCCACATGTCCGGCGGCGAGCAGCAGCGCGTGGCCATTGCCCGCGCCCTGGCCATGGAGCCTGAGGTGATGCTGTTCGACGAGCCGACCTCGGCGCTCGACCCGGAGCTGGTGGGCGATGTGCTCAAGGTCATGCAGTCGCTGGCCCAGGAAGGCCGCACCATGGTGGTGGTCACCCACGAGATGGGCTTTGCCCGCGAGGTGTCCAACCAGCTGGTGTTCCTGCACAAGGGGCTGGTGGAGGAGCGCGGCTGCCCGCGCGAGGTGCTGGTCAATCCGCAGTCCGAGCGCCTCAAGCAGTTCCTTTCCGGCAGCCTGAAGTAATCGCTGCAAATTTGCACCATAATGGGGCATGCTGCGCCATCCGCGCGGCATGCCCTGGCGCCACAAGCGCGAACCTTTCCTTCCAGGTTTCGGACCACGCCCTATGACCACCCAGCGAATCGGATTTCTCATCTGGCCAAGCACCAAGCCGCTGACCCTGGCGTTGGCCGAAGAGGTGCTGCAGGTGGCCCAGCGGGTGCATCCGGACGTGGTCTACGAGCTGGCCTATCTGCAGGCCGAAGCCGTGCAGGAGGGTGCCTGGCGCCTGCCGGGCGAGGCCTGGAACGGTCGTCTGGAGGGTTGCCACAAGCTGTTCCTGCTGGCCGACGAGCCGCCGACGGCCATCGGCTCGTCGCTGTCCGCCGCGCTCAAGCAGCTGGCGCGCAGCGGCTGCATGATCGGCGGCCTGTCTGCTGGGGTGTACCCGCTGGCGGCGCTGGGCCTGCTTGATGGCTACCGCGCCGCGGTGCACTGGCGTTGGCAGGATGATTTCGCCGAGCGCTTCCCCAAGGTGATCGCCACCAGCCACCTGTTCGACTGGGACCGTGATCGCCTGACTGCCTGCGGCGGCATGGCGGTGACCGACCTGCTGCTGGCGGTGCTTGCGCGCGATCATGGCGCGGAGCTGGCGGGCGCGGTGTCGGAAGAGCTGGTGGTCGAGCGTATCCGTGAAGGGGGCGAGCGCCAGCGCATTCCGCTGCAGAATCGCCTGGGCTCCAGCCATCCCAAGCTCACCCAGGCGGTGCTGCTGATGGAGGCCAATATCGAGGAGCCGCTGACCACCGACGAGATCGCCCAGCATGTGTGCGTGTCCCGTCGCCAGCTGGAGCGGATCTTCAAGCAGTACCTCAATCGCGTGCCCAGTCAGTATTACCTGGAGCTGCGCCTGAACAAGGCACGGCAGATGCTGATGCAGACCAGCAAGTCGATCATCCAGATCGGATTGTCCTGCGGGTTCTCTTCGGGGCCGCATTTCTCCAGTGCGTACCGCAATTTCTTTGGCGCCACACCGCGTGAAGACCGTAACCAGCGGCGCAGCAGCAGCCCGTTCGAGCTGAGTTCGGCGCCGGCCGAGCGGGGCTGATTTCTCTATTGTCTGTGCCGGCCTCTTCGCGGGTAAACCCGCTCCCACAGGCAATCTGCTGTTTTCAGGTACGGTGCCATCCTGTGGGAGCGGGTTTACCCGCGAAGAGGCCGGTGCAGGCAACCTCTTTTCATATGTGAACGGTCGTTCACCCGATTCCTATCTCCCGTTACACTGCGCGATTGCGACACTGTTTGTCGCATTGCCGAAAACCGCGTGAAAACACGGTTTGGCGCTGTAACAAGTTGTCGCCTGGCAGCAAGGACAGGCGCCGATCAGTCCTTACAATCCCTTCATCGCTCGCCACTTCCAGGCCAGCGTTCCTCTTCAGGAGACTCAGATGTCCGTTGAGCAAGCCCCGGTGCAACGTGCCGATTTCGACCAGGTCATGGTTCCCAACTACTCCCCGGCGGCGTTCATTCCTGTGCGAGGCGAGGGTTCCCGAGTCTGGGACCAGACCGGTCGCGAGCTGATCGACTTCGCCGGCGGCATCGCGGTTAATGCCCTGGGCCACTGCCATCCGGCGCTGGTCAAGGCGCTCACCGAGCAGGCCAACACCCTCTGGCACGTCTCCAACGTGTTCACCAACGAGCCGGCCCTGCGCCTGGCGCACAAGCTGGTGGACGCGACCTTCGCCGAGCGTGCGTTCTTCTGCAACTCTGGTGCCGAGTCCAACGAGGCCGCCTTCAAGCTGGCCCGTCGCGTCGCCCACGACCGCTTCGGCCCCGAGAAGCACGAAATCATCGCCACCGTGAACAGCTTCCACGGTCGCACCCTGTTCACCGTCAGCGTCGGTGGCCAGCCCAAATACTCCGACGGCTTCGGTCCGAAGATCACCGGCATCAGCCATGTGCCGTACAACGACCTGGAAGCGCTGAAAGCGCAGATTTCCGACAAGACCTGCGCCGTGGTCATTGAGCCGATCCAGGGCGAGAGCGGCGTGGTCCCGGCCGACCAGGCCTACCTGGAGGGCGCGCGCAAACTGTGCGACGAGCACAACGCCCTGCTGATCTTCGACGAAGTCCAGACCGGTGTCGGCCGTACCGGCTCGCTGTACGCCTACCAGCACTACGGCGTCACCCCGGACATCCTCACCAGCGCCAAGAGCCTGGGCGGCGGCTTCCCGATCGGCGCCATGCTGACCACCAGCGACCTGGCCAAGCACCTGGCCGTCGGCACCCACGGCACCACCTACGGTGGCAACCCGCTGGGCTGCGCCGTTGCCTGCGCGGTGCTGGATGTGATCAACACCCCGGAAACCCTGGCGGGCATCAAGGCCAAGCATGAGCGCTTCAAGACTCGCCTGGAGAACATCGGCCAGCAAACCGGCCTGTTCACCCAGGTGCGTGGCGTCGGCCTGCTGATCGGCTGCGTGCTGAGCGAGGCCTGGAAAGGCAAGGCCAAGGACATCCTCAACGCCGCCGAGAAAGAAGGCGTGATGGTCCTGCAGGCAGGTCCCGACGTGGTGCGCTTCGCCCCGAGCCTGGTGGTCGAGGATGCCGACATCGACGAAGGCCTGGATCGTTTCGAACGCGCCGTGGCAAAACTGATCAAGGGCTGATCGCCCTTCGCCGGCCCCGAGAAGGGGCTGGCGATACCCGAATTCCAGTGCGGGCACCTGCTTGCAGGTGGTGGCGCGTGCCCGCCGTTTTTCCGTGCCGATGTGATCGGCGCGCTTTCCCGAAAGGAGTGACACCATGCTGGTGATGCGCCCCGCGCAAATGGCTGATCTGAACGAAGTGCAGCGCATGGCTGCCGACAGCCCCATTGGTGTCACCTCGCTGCCGGATGACGCCGGCCGCCTGGGCGACAAGATCGCCGCCTCGGAAACCTCGTTCGCTGCCGAGGTCAGCTTCAATGGCGAAGAGAGCTACTTCTTCGTGCTTGAGGACAGCGCCACCGGCAAGCTGGTCGGCTGCTCGGCCATCGTCGCTTCGGCCGGCTACTCCGAGCCGTTCTACAGCTTTCGCAACGAGACCTTCGTGCACGCCTCCCGCGAGCTGAAGATCCACAACAAGATTCACGTCCTGTCGCTGTGCCACGACCTCACCGGCAACAGCCTGCTGACCAGTTTCTACGTGGTGCCGGAACTGGTGAGCAGCGCCTTCGCCGAGCTCAACTCACGGGGCCGCCTGCTGTTCATGGCCGCGCACCCCGAGCGCTTCGCCGAGTCGGTGGTGACCGAGATCGTAGGCTACAGCGACGAGCAGGGCGAGTCGCCGTTCTGGGACGCCATCGGCCGCAACTTCTTCGACCTCAACTACGCCGACGCCGAGCGCCTGTGCGGCCTGAAGAGCCGCACCTTCCTCGCTGAACTGATGCCGCACTACCCGATCTACGTGCCGCTGCTGGCCGACGAGGCGCAGGAGGCCATGGGCCAGGTGCACCCGCGGGCGCAGATTACCTTCGACATCCTCATGCGCGAAGGCTTCGAGACCGAGCATTACATCGACATCTTCGACGGCGGCCCGACCCTGCACGCCCGCGCCTCGGGCATCCGCTCCATCGCCCAGAGCCGGGTGGTGCCGGTCAAGCTCGACGAGACGCCAGTCAAGGGCGGCCGTCCGTACCTGGTGTGCAACGGCCAGTTGCAGGATTACCGCGCCGTGCTGCTGGAGCTGGACTGGGTGCCGGGCAAGCCGGTCAGCCTGAGCGGCGAAGCCGCCGAGGCCCTGGGTGTCGGCGAAGGCGCTAGCGTGCGCCTGGTCGCGGTCTGAACCGCCGGAACAGAGAGTTTCGCGGCAGGCACAGACCGCCGCACAAGGAGATAGCATGATCGTTCGTCCTGTACGCAGCAGCGATTTACCCGCGCTGATCGAATTGGCCCGCAGCACCGGCACCACCGGCCTGACCACGCTGCCGGCCAACGAGGAGCGCCTCGGCCAACGGGTCGGCTGGGCCGAGAAAAGCTTTCGCGGCGAAGCCGAGCGCGGCGACACCGACTACCTGTTCGTGCTGGAGAACGACGAAGGCATGGTGGTCGGCATCAGTGCCATCGCCGGTGCCGTCGGCCTGCGCGAGCCCTGGTACAACTACCGGGTCGGCCTGACCGTCAGCGCCTCGCAGGAGCTGAACATCTACCGCGAGATCCCCACGCTGTTCCTGGCCAACGACCTGACCGGCAACTCCGAGCTGTGCTCGCTGTTCCTGCGCAGCGACTACCGCAGTGGCCTCAATGGCCGTCTGCTGTCCAAGGCGCGGATGCTGTTCATCGCCGAGTTCCCGCAGCTGTTCGGCAACAAGATCATCGCCGAGATGCGCGGCATGTCCGACGAGGCAGGCCGTTCGCCCTTCTGGGAGAGCCTGGGCCGGCACTTCTTCAAGATGGAGTTCAGCCAGGCCGACTACCTCACCGGCGTGGGCAACAAGTCGTTCATCGCCGAACTGATGCCCAAGTTCCCGCTGTACACCTGCTTCCTCTCGGAAGCGGCGCGCAGCGTCATCGGCCGCGTGCACACCGACACGGAGCCTGCGCTGGCCATGCTCAAGCGCGAAGGCTTCAACTACCAGGGGTATGTCGACATCTTCGATGCCGGCCCGGCCATCGAGTGCGAGACCTCGAAGATCCGCGCCGTGCGTGACAGCGAGACCCTGGTACTGGCCGTCGGCACCCCGGGTGACGACGCCACCCCTTACATCATTCACAACCGCAAGCGCGAAGACTGCCGCATCACCGCCGCACCGGCGCGCCTGGCGGCAGGTACCCTGGTGGTCGATCCGCAGACCGCCAAGCGCCTGCGCCTGGGCGCCGGCGACAATGTCCGCGCCGTGCCGCTGTCCGCCGGTCGGGAGGCCCAGTAAATGAACACGCATTACATCGCAGGCCACTGGCTGGCCGGCCAGGGTGAAACCCTGCAGTCGCTCAACCCCGTCACCCAGGCGGTGATCTGGCAAGGGCAGGGCGCCGACGCCGCCCAGGTCGAAACCGCCGTGCAGGCCGCCCGCCAGGCGTTCCCGGCCTGGGCATCGCTGAGCCTGGAGGCGCGCATCAGCGTGCTGGAGGCCTTCGCCGAGAAGCTCAAGGCCAATGCCGAGGCGCTGTCGCGCTGCATCGGCGAAGAAACCGGCAAGCCCCTGTGGGAGTCGGCCACCGAAGTGACCAGCATGGTCAACAAGGTCGCCATCTCGGTGCAAAGCTACCGCGAGCGCACCGGCGAGAAGAGCGGCCCGCTGGCCGACGCCACCGCCGTGCTGCGGCACAAGCCCCATGGCGTGGTGGCGGTGTTCGGCCCGTACAACTTTCCCGGCCACCTGCCCAACGGCCACATCGTTCCGGCGTTGCTGGCCGGCAACTGCGTGGTGTTCAAGCCCAGCGAGCTGACCCCCAAGGTCGCCGAGCTGACGGTGCAGTGCTGGATCGAGGCCGGCTTGCCGGCCGGCGTGCTCAACCTGGTCCAGGGCGCTCGCGAAACTGGCGTGGCGCTGGCCGCCAACCCGGGTATCGACGGCTTGTTCTTCACCGGTTCCAGCCGCACCGGCAACCTGCTGCACCAGCAGTTCGCCGGCCGCCCGGACAAGATCCTCGCCCTGGAAATGGGCGGCAATAATCCGCTGGTTGTCGATGAGGTCAAGGACCTGGACGCTGCGGTGTACACCATCATCCAGTCGGCGTTCATCTCCGCCGGTCAGCGTTGCACCTGCGCCCGCCGCCTGCTGGTGCCGCAGGGCGACTGGGGTGACGCGCTGATCCAGCGCCTGGTCGAGGTGAGCCGCAGCATCAGTGTCGGTGCCTTCGATCAGCAGCCCGCGCCCTTCATGGGTTCGGTGATTTCGCTGCAGGCCGCTCGCGCACTGCTGGCGGCCCAGGCCGAGCTGCTCGGCAAGGGCGCCGTGGCATTGCTGGAGATGACCCAGCCACAGGCCGGCGCTGCCTTGCTTACGCCGGGCATCATCGATGTCAGCGCCGTGGCCGAGCGCCCGGACGAAGAGTTCTTCGGCCCGCTGCTTCAGGTGATCCGCTACGCCGACTTCGACGCGGCGATCGAGGAGGCCAACAACACCCAGTACGGCCTGGCCGCTGGGCTGCTGTCGGACTCCAACGCCCGCTACCAGCACTTCTGGCTGCGCAGCCGCGCCGGCATCGTCAACTGGAACAAGCAGCTGACCGGCGCCGCCAGCAGCGCGCCGTTCGGTGGCGTCGGCGCCAGCGGCAACCACCGCGCCAGCGCCTACTACGCGGCGGACTACTGCGCCTACCCCGTGGCTTCGCTGGAGACCGCGAGCCTTGCACTGCCGGCGACCCTGACGCCGGGCGTCACCCTATAACAACAGGTCTCGGAGCCTTGCCGATGAAATCCTTTGAAGTGAATTTTGATGGCCTGGTGGGGCCGACCCACAACTACGGCGGCCTGTCGTACGGCAACGTGGCCTCGCAGAGCAACAGCCAGCAGGGTTCCAACCCGCGCGAGGCGGCGCGCCAGGGCCTGGCGAAGATGAAGGCGCTGATGGAAATGGGCTTCCAGCAGGGCGTGCTGGCCCCGCAGGAACGTCCGGACGTGGCCGCGCTGCGTCGCCTGGGCTTCACCGGCAGCGATGCCGAAGTGATCCAGCGTGCGGCCAAAGACGCAATGCCGCTGCTGGTCGCCAGTTGCTCGGCCTCGAGCATGTGGGTGGCCAACGCCGCCACCGTCAGCCCCAGCGCCGATACCGCCGATGGCCGCGTGCATTTCACCGCCGCCAACCTCAACTGCAAGTACCACCGCAGCATCGAGCACCCGACCACCAGCCGTGTGCTGGGCGCCATGTTCAGCGATGACAAGGTCTTCGCCCACCATGAGGCGCTGCCGGCGGTTGCCCAGTTCGGTGACGAGGGCGCGGCCAACCACACCCGCTTCTGCCGCGCCTATGGCGATGCCGGCGTCGAGTTCTTCGTCTATGGCCGCAGCGCCTTCGACAGCCGCTATCCCGCGCCGCAGAAGTATCCGGCGCGACAGACCCTGGAAGCCTCCCAGGCCGTCGCTCGCCTGCATGGGCTGAGCGATGAAGGCGTGGTCTACGCTCAACAGAATCCGGCGGTGATCGATCAGGGCGTGTTCCACAACGACGTGATTTCGGTGGGCAACGGCGAGGTGCTGTTCTACCACGAGGACGCGTTCCTCGAGACCGACGCCGTGCTCGGCCAGCTGCAGGCTAAACTGGCCAGCAAGGGCGGCAACTTCCAGGGTATCTGCGTGCCGCGCGCGGCGGTGACGGTGGAGGACGCGGTGCGTTCCTACCTGTTCAACAGCCAGCTGCTCAGCCGCGAAGACGGTTCGATGCTGCTGGTGGTGCCGGAGGAGTGCCGCAACAACGAGCGCGTCTGGGCTTATCTGAGCCAGCTGACCAGCCAGGGCGGCCCGGTGAAGGAGGTCAAGGTTTTTGACCTCAAGCAGAGCATGCAGAACGGTGGCGGCCCGGCTTGCCTGCGTCTGCGCGTGGCGCTGAAGGAAAACGAACTGGCGGCGGTCAATCCAGGCGTTATCATGACCGCCTCGCTGTACGACACCCTGGTGCAGTGGGTCGACAAGCACTACCGCGATCGCCTCGGCGAAGCGGACCTGGCCGACCCGCAGCTGCTGGTGGAATGCCGCACGGCCCTGGATGACCTGACCCAGATCCTCAAGCTGGGCTCGGTGTATCCGTTCCAACGCCAACCTTGATAGAGAGAAATTGCAATGTCCGACGCCCTGCGCCTGATCCTGGAAGATGAAGACGGCACCCAGCTGGAAACCTCGTGCACCCGTTTTGCCGTGGTCTGGCAAGGCAAGGAAGTGTGGATCCAGCAGGACGGCCGCGGCCAGCTGCTGATCGGCGTCGATGTCGAGGAAGACGACACCGAGTACGCCAACCTGCTGCTGCGCCCGATGGCCACCAACCTGGTCAGCCTGCAACTGGAAATGGAACCGGCCGACGTTGCCGGTGACGACGACCACGTCCACGGCCCGGACTGCGGCCACCACCACTAAGGAAGCGCCTATGCTCGCCCTCGGCAAACTGCTTGAGCTGACCCTGACCGATCACGAACCGGCCGAGAAGACCCAAGTGACCACCGGGGGCGTGCGTTTGCGCTGGCTGGGGGAGGGCGCGCTGGAAGTGCGTCCCCCCGAAGGTGAGGATTGCGGGCTTGACCTGCTGCTGTCGGCCGGTATCCACGGCAACGAGACGGCGCCGATCGAGCTGCTCGAAAGGCTGCTGCACGGTGTGGCCAGCGGCAAGATCAAGCCGCGTGCGCGGGTGCTGTTCCTGTTCGGCAACCCGGCGGCGATCCGCAAGGGCGAGCGCTTCATCGAGCAGGACATCAACCGCCTGTTCAATGGCCGCCACGAACTCTCCAGCGGCTTCGAGGCGCTGCGCGCCGCGGAGCTTGAGCAGTTCGCCCGGGTGTTCTTCAGCAAGCCTGAGCGCACTCGTTTGCATTACGACCTGCATACTGCCATCCGCGGGTCCAAGATCGAGCAGTTCGCCTTGTATCCCTACAAGGAGGGCCGCACGCATTCCCGACGTGAACTGGCGCGCCTGGCTGCGGCAGGGATGGAGGCAGTGCTGTTGCAGAGCAAGCCTTCGATTACTTTCAGTGCCTTCACCTATGAGCAGCTGGAGGCCGAGGCCTTTACCCTCGAATTGGGCAAGGCGCGGCCATTTGGGCAGAACGAAGGCGTCAATCTCGACAAGCTCGAAGAACGCCTCATCCAGATCATCGAAGGTACCGAGCCTGAGACCGGCGACTCGCTCGATAGCCTGAAGCTGTTCAGCGTCGCCCGCGAGATCATCAAGCACAGCGACAGCTTCCACCTGCACCTGCCGGCCGATATCGAGAATTTCTCCGAGCTGAGCAAGGGCTACCTGCTGGCCGAAGACCTGGCCGAGACGCGCTGGGTGGTGGAGGAGGAGGGCGCGCGAATCATCTTCCCCAACCCCAAGGTGAAGAACGGGCTGCGCGCCGGCATCCTCATTGTGCCCGACTCGGGCCAACGGCTGGCTTAAGCCTTGCGCGATCCCTGTAGGAGCGGCCTTGTGCCGCGAAAGGGCTGCATAGCAGCCCCGGGATCTCAGCTGCGAAGCTGATATCGCTGGGGTCGCTTTGCGACCCTTTCGCGGCACAAGGCCGCTCCTACAGGAGCGCTCAGCGCTTGGCCGGTTTTGGATCCCTTCGGTGATGAAATTCTTTTAATTCACCAACCTGTTAATTTTCCCCGTCCCGGGACCGTAATTGGCTTGCCAGTAGCGAAACGCTGGCTTTAGCATCGCGGTCATGCCGTTTTCTGCCCGACTCGGGCCAACGGCTGGCTTAAGCCTTGCGCGATCCCTGTAGGAGCGGCCTTGTGCCGCGAAAGGGTCGCAAAGCGACCCCGGCAATATCTGCTTTGCTGCTGAGATCCTGGGGATGCTTTGCAGCCCTTTCGCGGCACAAGGCCGCTCCTACAGGAACGCTCAGCGCTTGGCCGGTTTTGGATCCCTTTGGTGATGAAATTCTTTTAATTCACCAACCTGTTAATTTTCCCCGTCCCGGGACCGTAATTGGCTTGCCAGTAGCGAAACGCTGGCTTTAGCATCGCGGTCATGCCGTTTTCAATTGCTGTAGTCCGACAAACCGTCCATTCGACGGTTTCTATCGCATAAACACACTGCACCGAGACTGCAGGACCGATATAATGCGGCCCTTTGCCGTCGTTTCGTCGATTCGACGTGTGGCCGCCGTTTCCGTGGAAGAACCTATGAAAAGCGCAGAAATCCGTGAAGCCTTCCTCCGCTTCTTCGAAGAGCAGGGACATACTCGCGTTGCCTCCAGCTCCCTGATCCCGGGCAATGACCCGACCCTGCTGTTCACCAACGCCGGCATGAACCAGTTCAAGGACTGCTTCCTCGGCCAGGAAAAGCGCGCCTATACCCGCGCCGTGAGCAGCCAGAAGTGCGTACGCGCCGGTGGCAAGCACAACGACCTGGAAAACGTCGGCTACACCGCCCGTCACCACACCTTCTTCGAGATGCTGGGCAACTTCAGCTTCGGCGACTATTTCAAGCGCGATGCCATCACCTTCGCCTGGACCTTCCTGACTTCGGACAAGTGGCTGAACCTGCCGAAGGAAAAACTGTGGGTCACCGTCTACGCCAGCGACGACGAGGCCTACGACATCTGGACCAAGGAAGTCGGCGTGCCGGCCGAGCGCATGGTGCGCATCGGTGACAACAAGGGCGCCCCGTACGCCTCCGACAACTTCTGGACCATGGGCGACACCGGTCCGTGTGGCCCGTGCACCGAGATCTTCTACGACCACGGCGCCGACATCTGGGGCGGCCCACCCGGCTCGCCGGAAGAAGACGGCGATCGCTACATCGAGATCTGGAACAACGTCTTCATGCAGTTCAACCGCACCGCCGACGGCGTCCTGCACCCGCTGCCGGCGCCGTCGGTGGATACCGGCATGGGCCTGGAGCGCATCAGTGCGGTGATGCAGCACGTGCACTCGAACTACGAGATCGACCTGTTCCAGAGCCTGCTGGCCGCTGCCGCCAATGCCATCGGTTGCGCCAATGACGACCAGCCGTCGCTGAAAGTGGTCGCCGACCACATCCGTTCCTGCGGCTTCCTGATCGCCGACGGCGTGCTGCCGTCCAACGAAGGCCGCGGTTACGTGCTGCGCCGCATCATTCGTCGCGCCTGCCGCCACGGCAACAAACTGGGCGCCAAGGGCAGCTTCTTCCACAAGATCGTCGCCGCGCTGGTGGCCGAGATGGGCGAAGCCTTCCCAGAACTCAAGGGCCAGCAGGCGCACATCGAGCGCGTGCTCAAGACCGAGGAAGAGCAGTTCGCCAAGACCCTCGAGCAGGGCCTGCGCATCCTCGAGCAGGACCTGGCCCAGCTGCAGGGCCAGGTCGTGCCAGGGGATGTGGTGTTCAAGCTGTACGACACCTATGGCTTCCCCATGGACCTGACCGCCGACATCGCCCGCGAGCGCGAGCTGACCATCGACGAAGCCGGCTTCGAGCGCGAGATGGAAGCCCAGCGTGAGCGTGCCCGCTCCGCAAGCGCCTTCGGCATGGACTACAACAGCCTGGTCAAGGTCGACACCGTCACCGACTTCCTCGGCTATGACGCCACCGAAGGCCAGGGCAAGGTCATCGCCCTGTACAAGGACGGCCAGGCTGTCGAGCAACTGGCTGAAGGCGAGGAGGGCGTCGTGGTCCTCGACCGCACCCCGTTCTACGCCGAGTCCGGCGGGCAGGTCGGTGATTGCGGCTACCTGCAGGCCGGCGCCGTGCGCTTCGACGTGCGCGACACCACCAAGACCGGCGGTGCCTTCCTGCACCACGGCGTGGTCGCCAGCGGCGCGCTGACTGTAGGTGCCGCAGTTGATGCCCGCGTCGATGCCGAGGTGCAGCACGCCACCTCGCTGAACCACTCCGCCACCCACCTGCTGCACGAAGCCTTGCGCCAGGTGCTGGGCGAGCACGTGCAGCAGAAGGGCTCGCTGGTCGACAGCCAGCGCCTGCGTTTCGACTTCAGCCACTTCGAGGCGGTCAAACCAGAACAGATCAAGGCCCTGGAAGACATCGTCAACCGCGAAGTGCGTCGCAACACCGAGGTACAGACCGAGCTGACCGACATCGAGACCGCCAAGGCCAAGGGCGCCATGGCGCTGTTCGGTGAGAAGTATGGCGACACCGTGCGCGTGCTGAGCATGGGCGGTGACTTCTCCGTCGAGCTGTGCGGCGGCATCCATGCCAAGCGCACCGGCGACATCAGTCTGTTCAAGATCATCAGCGAAGGCGGTGTGGCCTCTGGCGTGCGCCGTATCGAAGCGATCACCGGCGCCGCCGCGCTGGCCTACCTGAACACTGCCGAAGAGCAGGTCAAGGAAGCCGCGCAGCTGGTCAAGGGCAATCGCGACAACCTGATCGACAAGTTGTCGGCTGTGCTCGAGCGCAACCGCCAGCTGGAAAAGCAGCTCGAGCAGCTGCAGGCCAAGGCCGCCAGCGCCGCCGGGGATGATCTCTCCAACGCGGCCGTTGAGGTCAAGGGTGCCAAGGTCCTCGCCGCCCGCCTGGATGGGCAGGATGGCAAGGCGCTGCTGGCGCTCGTCGATCAACTGAAGAACAAGCTCGGCCACGCAGTGATCCTGCTGGGCAGCGAGCATGAGGGCAAGGTCGTGCTGGTGGCTGGCGTGACCAAGGACCTCTCCAGCCAACTCAAGGCTGGCGACCTGATGAAACAAGCTGCTGCGGCGGTCGGTGGCAAGGGCGGCGGTCGTCCTGACATGGCCCAGGGCGGTGGCGTCGACGTCGCCGCGCTGGACCAGGCGCTGGCCCTGGCCGTGCCGTTCGCCGAGCAGGGACTTTGAGATGGAGGGGGCGCCGGTCTAGTCGGCGTCCCCGCCATGTTGGATTGTTTTTTGGGGCCCTTGAGGGCTGAGGCACCTTTGAAATGGCGTTGATCGTACAGAAATTTGGCGGTACCTCTGTCGGTTCCATCGAGCGGATCGAGCAGGTTGCCGACAAGGTCAAGAAATTCCGCGAGCAAGGCACCGACCTGGTGGTTGTGCTGTCGGCGATGAGCGGGGAAACCAATCGCCTGATCGACCTGGCGAAGCAGATCACCGACAAGCCCGAACCCCGCGAGCTGGACGTGATCGTCTCGACCGGCGAGCAGGTCACCATCGCCCTGTTGTCCATGGCCCTGATGAAGCGCGGCGTGCCGGCGGTGTCCTACACCGGCAACCAGGTGCGCATCCTCACCGACAGCGCGCACAACAAGGCGCGCATCCTGCAGATCGACGACCAGAAGATCCGCGCCGACCTCAAGGCCGGCCGTGTCGTGGTGGTCGCCGGTTTCCAGGGCGTCGACGAGCACGGCAACATCACCACCCTCGGCCGTGGCGGCTCCGACACCACCGGCGTGGCCCTGGCGGCGGCGCTGAAGGCCGACGAGTGCCAGATCTACACCGATGTCGATGGCGTCTACACCACCGACCCGCGTGTCGTGCCCCAGGCCCAGCGCCTGGAGAAGATCACCTTCGAGGAGATGCTGGAAATGGCCAGCCTCGGCTCCAAGGTGCTGCAGATCCGCTCGGTGGAGTTCGCCGGCAAGTACAACGTCCCGCTGCGCGTGCTGCACAGCTTCAAGGAGGGTCCGGGTACCCTCATTACCATTGATGAAGAGGAATCCATGGAACAGCCGATCATTTCCGGTATCGCCTTCAACCGTGATGAGGCCAAGCTGACCATTCGTGGTGTCCCGGATACCCCAGGCGTCGCCTTCAAGATCCTCGGCCCGATCAGCGCCGCCAACATCGAAGTCGACATGATCGTGCAGAACGTCTCGCACGATAACACCACCGACTTCACCTTCACCGTGCACCGCAACGAGTACGAGAAGGCGCTGAGCGTGCTGGAGAACACCGCCCGCGAAATCGGCGCGCGTGAAGTGATCGGCGACACCAAGATCGCCAAGGTGTCGATCGTCGGCGTCGGCATGCGCTCCCACGCGGGCGTTGCCAGCCGCATGTTCGAGGCCCTGGCCAAGGAGAGCATCAACATCCAGATGATCTCCACCTCCGAGATCAAGGTCTCGGTAGTGATCGAAGAGAAGTACCTGGAGCTGGCCGTACGCGCGCTGCACACCGCGTTCGAACTCGATGCGCCTGCCCGACAGGGTGAGTGACACGCTGCCTGGAGGGGCGCGGCTTGCCGCGCCCTTCGTGTTTCTGGCCGCTGCGGCTGTCCCTGTCCAGGCAGCCATGGTGGTCGATCCGGGCCAGTGCCGTCGTCCCCGGCCAGGCCCTGCTTTTCAAAGACTGTTGTCCCTGAAGATTCATGTGAGGAGAAAACTATGCTGATTCTGACTCGTCGGTGCGCCGAGAGCCTGATCATTGGTGACGGTGAGATCACCGTGACGGTCCTGGGTGTCAAAGGCAACCAGGTGCGTATTGGCGTTAGCGCGCCCAAGGAAGTGGCTGTTCACCGCGAGGAAATCTACCTGCGGATCAAGAAAGAGAAGGACGAGGAGCCAAGCCTTTAATTTTTTTGAAGTTTTTTTCAAAAAAAGGGTTGCAAACGAGGAAGGGTGTGTTTAATATTCGCCTCGTGTTGCGGTGAGGTGGCCGAGTGGCCGAAGGCGCTCCCCTGCTAAGGGAGTATACCTCATAAGGGTATCGGGGGTTCGAATCCCCCCTTCACCGCCATTATTTGCCTGGAGCGCTTCAAGCGATCCGAATGGCACAGCAAGACACGGACTCATAGCTCAGCTGGATAGAGTACTCGGCTACGAACCGAGCGGTCGGAGGTTCGAATCCTCCTGAGTCCGCCACTTTTGAAGTGGCTTTGCCTGCAAGGCTGCTTCAATCCACCAGTGGTAATCTGGTCTAAAACTACCCCACGGACTCATAGCTCAGCTGGATAGAGTACTCGGCTACGAACCGAGCGGTCGCAGGTTCGAATCCTGCTGAGTCCGCCACTTTTGAAGTGGTTTTGCTTGCAAAGGCACTTCAACAAGCCAGTGGTAATCTGGCCTAAAACTACCAACCACGGACTCATAGCTCAGCTGGATAGAGTACTCGGCTACGAACCGAGCGGTCGCAGGTTCGAATCCTGCTGAGTCCGCCACTTTTGAAGTGGTTTTGCTTGCAAAGGCACTTCAACAAGCCAGTGGTAATCTGGCCTAAAACTACCACTACGGACTCATAGCTCAGCTGGATAGAGTACTCGGCTACGAACCGAGCGGTCGCAGGTTCGAATCCTGCTGAGTCCGCCACACATCAAGAAGCCCGCTCATTAGAGCGGGCTTTTTGTTTTTCTGGCGCGCTGAATTGTCACGGATGTCCATCTACGCTGTTCTTTAGATGTTCCCGAAAGGGGCCAGGCGCCGCAAATCGAACCAGCGCAAGACGAATGTGCTTTTCACGCCAGAGCGACCGTCGCACTGATGGCTTCGAGCGTTGTCACAGCTTTAGCGCGCAAACGATTGTTCTGGCCAAAAATTTAAGCGATCCGACAGCTTGCACAGTGTATGATTGCGCCCGTCAGCCCCGCCGGGGCTTGTGGAATCCCACCATGGACTTACCCAGTAGTTACTCGCCAACACGCTTCATACAGCCTGATCTGACCGATTGATTCTCCCGGCGTGCTCCGCTGCTGGGAGTGGAGTTCGCCTATGACCGAAATCGAAGTAAAGAAAGCCCAAGACAGCCTGCAGGATCGCCTGGCCCAGGTGATCGAGCTGCTGCAGCGCCAGCGGGTGGTCGAGGACCTGACGCACCGTCAGGAAGGTCACCACCATGACCTGGTGGAAAACCTCGTCCACCGCCAGAACCTCGTCGAACTGCAGCGCAAGCTCGACGACCTGCACCCCGCCGACATCGCCTATATCCTCGAAGCCTTGCCGCTGGACGACCGCCTGACGGTCTGGCAGCTGGTGCGCTCGGATCGCGACGGCGACATCCTGCTCGAAGTCTCCGACGCCGTGCGCCAGACCCTGATCGCCGACATGGACGATCACGAGTTGCTGGCCGCCGCCAAGGAAATGGACGCCGACGAACTTGCCGACCTGGCGCCGGAGCTGCCTCGCGACGTCGTGCACGAGCTCATGGAAACCCTCGATGCCCAGCAGCGCGAGCGTGTGCGCTCGGCCCTGAGCTATGACGAAGAGCAGGTCGGCGCGCTGATGGACTTCGAGATGGTCACCATCCGCGAAGACGTCAGCCTCGAGGTGGTATTGCGCTACCTGCGCCGGCTCAAGGAGTTGCCAGGGCATACCGACAAGCTGTTCGTCGTCGATTACGATGGCATTCTCAAGGGCGTGCTGCCGATCAAGCGGTTGCTGGTCAACGACCCGGACAAGAAAGTCGCGGAGGTCATGGCCAATGACCCGGTGACCTTCCACCCCGAGGAAGATGCCTACGACGCCGCCCAGGCCTTCGAGCGCTACGACCTGGTTTCCGCCCCGGTGGTGGACAAGAACGAGCGCCTGATCGGCCGTCTGACCATCGATGAAATGGTCGACCTGATTCGTGAAGAGAGCGAGAGCGAAGTGCTCAACATGGCCGGTCTGCGCGAGGAGGAAGACATCTTCGCCTCGGTCTGGCGCTCGCTGCGCAACCGTTGGGCGTGGCTTGCCATCAACCTGATCACCGCATTTGTCGCCTCGCGGGTGATCGGCCTGTTCGAAGGCTCCATCGAAAAGCTGGTAGCGCTGGCGGCGCTGATGCCGATCGTGGCGGGTATCGGCGGCAACTCGGGCAACCAGACCATCACCATGATCGTGCGCGCCATGGCCCTCGACCAGGTGTCGCCGGGCAATACCAGCCGCCTGATGCGCAAGGAGCTGGCGGTGTCGCTGCTCAATGGCCTGATCTGGGGTGGCGTGATCGGTGTCGTGGCGTTCTGGCTCTATGGCAGCTGGTCGCTGGGCCTGGTGATGACGGCGGCGATGACCCTGAACCTGTTGCTGGCCGCCTTGATGGGCGTGCTGATCCCGATGACGTTGACGCGCCTGGGGCGTGATCCGGCGATGGGGTCGAGTGTGATGATTACGGCGGTCACCGACAGTGGTGGTTTCTTTATCTTCCTGGGGCTGGCTACGCTGTTCCTGCTGTAAGCGTTGGGTTCAGGTCATGCGCCCCCCCCCCCTGTAGGAGCGGCCTTGCGCCGCGAAAGGGCCGCAAGGCCGCTCCTACAGTAGGGGTGTGCGTGACTCGGCAATCAGATGCAAAAAAGCCAGCTTGCGCTGGCTTTTTTGTGTGCGGTGTCGCTGCCTGGATCAGGACGCGTCGGCGGCCATTTCCACATCGTGAGCGATGAGGGCGACCAGGGCATTCTGCTGGCGGTGGGACAGTTGGCGGAAGCGCTGCAGCAGTTCACGTTCGTGGAGGCTGAGCTCTGGGCTGTCCAGGCGCATGCTCAGTTCATCACCCAGGGCGCCTTCCTGGATAAGGCTCTGCTCCAGGCGGGCGATGATCTCGGAGTTCATGCTGCGGTGGTGGTTGCGCGCTACCTCGGCAATGCGCTCACGCATCCCGTCTGGCAGGCGGACGACAAACTTGTCAGCGGTGCGGCTCGAATAGATAGCCTGTTTCATTGGGCGCATATAAATTGACCGGTTGTTCTGGTTCAGGGGGAGCGGTTCGCAAATTGGCCGCACGGTGGAAGTACGACCGCGGCGACGACAAAATGTTCAACCGTGATGTGATTTTGGTTCTTCATCTTGCCTCAGGGTCGCCGTTTCCTTGGCGTCAATTCTGTGACAAATAGTGATCTCGATAAAGGCTTTTTGCCAGTACCAATTATCAGAAATGAGCACTGGTTTGAAAAGTTTCACATTCATCGAATTACACCGGTGTCAGACAAATGCCGTCAAAATCTGGTGAAAGACGGTAAAGGCCTAGGGAAAATCCTGGAATAGGCTGGTTTCCCATACATTGAGCATAGTGGCTATGCAATATGACGCAAGCGGTGGGGCAACCTCAAGGGGGCGCCTTGTATTCCTCATGGGACCGTCGGGTTCGGGAAAAGATTCCCTGATCGATGCGGCGCGTGAGCGATTGTTCACCCTAGGTGTCGAAGTCGCCCGGCGGGTCATCACGCGCTCAGCCGAGGCCAAGGGCGAAGCTGCGCTCGGAGTGAGCGTCGAGCGCTTCGAGGCGATGCGCGAGGCGGGGGCCTTTGCCCTGGACTGGCAGGCTAACGGCTTGAGCTATGGCATTCCTGTTCAGCTGGACGCATGGCTCGCTGCGGGTCGGTCGGTGCTGGTCAATGGTTCGCGTGCCTACCTGGCCAATGCCCGGCAGCGCTATCCCGACCTGGTGGCCGTGGGGCTGACCGTTTCACAGCAGGCGCTGCGCCAGCGTCTGCTGGCCAGGGGGCGAGAGAGCAACGAAGAGATCGAACAGCGCCTGGCCCGCAACTTCAGGTTGCAGGCGTATGATCCCGGCGTGCATGTCGTGGACAACTCCGCTTCGCTGGCCGGTGCGGTCGAGGCGTTGCTCGCGCTGTTGCGCAGCGAAGGCGTGATCGCTGACGCGCAGGGGAAAAAGCCGACGTGCAAAACGCCCGATTGATACATGACAAATGCCCGCACGCTGGTTAACATGCTCGCCGTCCCCGCCGCACAGCGTCTGTTGTCGGCTTCAGTGTCTCAGTAGCTCAATTGGATAGAGCATCCCCCTCCTAAGGGGAAGGTTGGCAGTTCGAACCTGCCCTGGGACGCCATTTCCCCATTCCCCTTGTCTTCTTCACCGTACCTGAACGCTTGCCTGCGGCTGTTGAGCCGTGCGGCTGTAGCTCAGGGCGAAGTGTGCCGCCAGCCCGAAGATCAGCCCCCAGAACGCGGCGCCAAGACCGAGCAGGCTCATGCCCGATGCGGTGACCAGGAAAGTGATCAGCGCCGGCTCCCGCTGTTTCTCGTCACTCATGGCGCCTGCCAGGCCGTTGGCGATGGCACCGAACAGTGCCAGGCCGGCGAGGGCGGCGATCAGTTCCCTCGGCAGGGCGGCGAACACCGAGGCCAGGGTGGCGCCAAAACTGCCCATCAGCAGGTAGAAGGCACCGCAGGCCATGCCGGCGATATAGCGTTTATCCGGGTTCTCGTGGGCCTCGCGGCCGGTGCAGATGGCAGCGGTGATCGCCGCCAGGTTGACGCCGTGGCAGCCGAACGGCGCCAGCAGCAGCGAACCCAGGGCGGTGACCGAGACGATCGGGCGTGCCGGCACCTGGTAGCCGGAGGTGCGCAGTACGGCGATGCCGGGCACCGACTGGCCGGTGAGCGATACCAGGGCCAGGGGCAACCCGATATTGACGATGGCCTGCCAGCTCCACTGCGGGCTGGTCCAGGTCGGGATGGTCATTTCCAGCACCAGCGCCTGGGTGTCCAGTTGGCCCAGGCCGGCGGCGAGGCCGCAACCGACGATCAGCACCGAAAGAATCGCGTAACGCGGCGACAGGCGCTTGAACAGCAGGTAGCTTGCCAGCATCGACAGTACCAGCACGGGCTGCAGGCGGATCGAGCTGAACAGCTCGGCGCCGAAGCGGAACAGGATGCCGGCCAGCATCGCCGCGGCAATGGCCTTGGGCAGGCGATTCATCAGCTTGTCGAAGGCGCCGCTCAGCGCGATCACGGCAATCAGCAGCGAGGCGACGATGTAGGCGCCCACCGCCTGGGCCAGTGACACACTCGGCAGCATCGACACCAGCAGCGCCGCGCCGGGCGTGGACCAGGCGGTGATCACCGGCACCCGCAGTTTCCAGCTCAGCAGCAGGCCGGTCAGGCCGCTGCCGATGGAGATGGCCCAGATCCACGAAGCGGTCGCTGCGTTGTCCAGACCTGCCTGGTCGGCGGCCTGGAACACAATGATCAAGGGGCCTGCGTAGGAGATGATCACGGCGATCAGGCCGGCGACCAGGGCGGAGAGGGAAAAATCCTTTCTGAGGTTGTCCATGGCGAGTCCAGGTGAGTTAATTGATTCGATTGAGTCGATTCAAATTGAATCTATACGGTAACGAGACCTGAATTCAAGTGGGGCTGCTCTCCAGCCCGTCGCGGGCACGCTCACTCCTCCTGGAGCAAGCTGTAACTTGTTGATTCAGTGAGTACCTGTGGGAGCGGGTTTACCCGCGAAGCATTCGGCGCGGTGGATGGCACCGGCTCCGCCGGTGTTCGCGGGCAAGCCCGCTCCCACAGAGGGACAATTTCATCCGTGATTTCATGGCAGGAAGGCACAACTTGAATCGCTCGGAGGATCGACTCAAGTCGGCCTGTGTGTTCAAATTTCAATCATTTTCAGCCCGGTAGCCGTCTCATGTGGGTTCCACGGATCAGCGAAAGCAATCAGCCTGTCTACCTGTCCATCGCCGATGCGCTGGCGCATGACATTGCCAGCGGCGCGCTGCGGCGTGGCGAGCGCTTGCCGACGCTGCGCGAATTGGCGCAGGCGCTGGATGTCACGCCCGGCACCATCAGCCGCGCCTACACCGAGGCGTCGCGCCGTGGCTTGACCCAGGGCGAGGTGGGGCGTGGCACCTACGTCCTTGACCGGATCACCGAGACGGACGAGGCCCCCGTTGCCGCCCGTGCTGCCCCCGCGGTCCGCAGCGAAGTGCTCGACCTGTCGATCATCAAGCCCTACGGCGAAACCCTGCAGTACTGGTTGCGCAACGCCTTGACCGAGCTGGCCAATACCTCACGGCTGGAGCAGGTGCTGGACTACGCCCCCGACGGCGGCCATCCGGCGCATCGCGAGGCGGGCGCGCAATGGTTGCGCCAGTGGCTACCGGGTGCGCAGTGGCAGCAGGTGGTCATCACCAGCGGTGCCCAGCATGGGCTGATGGTGGCGATCAGCGCCCTGACCGGGGCGGGCGACCTGATACTGTGCGAGTCGCTGTGCTATCCGGGCATCATTTCCGTGGCCCATGGCCTGGGCCGCCGTCTGCGTGGCGTGCCGATGGACGAGCAGGGCATCATCCCCGAGGCCTTGCGCGAGATCTGCCAGCGCGAGCGGCCCACCATGCTGGTGTGCGTGGCGACCTGCCAGAACCCGACCATGGCAATCATGTCCAACGAGCGGCGCGCCCAGATCGCGGCGCTGGCGGAGGAGTTCGACTTCCTGCTGCTGGACGATGACATCTACGGCTTCCTTGCCACCGACCCGCAGACCCGGCCGCTGGCGACCTTCGCCCCGGAGCGTTCGATCTACCTCACCAGCCTGTCCAAGTCGGTCATGCCGGCGCTGCGCATCGGCTACCTGTACAGCCCGCCGAAGCTGCTGTCGCGCCTGACCGCCATGGTGCGCAGCACGGTGTGGATGCCTTCGCCATTGACCGCGCAATTGGCCAGCCATGTGATCGGCGAAGGGTTGGACAGCCAGTTGATCCGCATGCACCGCGCCGAGGCGGCGGCACGTCAGGCCATCGCCCGTGAAGTCTTCGGCAGTGCGTCGCTGCAGAGCCAGTCGCACTGCTATCACCTCTGGCTCAACCTGCCCGAGCCGTGGCGCAGCGACGAGTTCGCCCTGCTGGCGCGGGCCAATGGCGTGGTGGTCATGAGCGCCAGTCAGTTCCAGGTGGAGCGCACGGGCGATCCACGTGGCGTGCGGGTCGTGCTGATGGCGCCGACCAGTCGGGAGGAGTTGCGCTTCGCCCTGACCCAGTTGGCCAGCCTGCTTGAGTCAGGGGATCCGCAGCGCTTTTACTGACGGATGCTCAGGGCTACAGCTTGGCGCTGTACTTACGCTCGGTGTCCCTGTCATCCGCCGAGGTCATGGCGCCCTGGGCGCGCTGCGCTTCCTGATCGTTTCATCTCGGTCTCCTCCTGCATGCGTTGGGCGATCTGTCGAGCGATCGCGGTGATAAGCATGATGGCTCCCGGGATGGAGCTGAAGACACGACGAAAGGGGCAAAAGCAGTACCAGTAGTGGTACCGGGGCGAAATAGGCCGTCAGGGCTATTCCGGCAGCCTGTTGCTCGGAATATGCTTGCCCGGCATAGGAACAGGATTGCCGCTTGCGGCAAATACAAGCATGTGTCGGCAGCACCGGATACGGGGCGCAGTTGCTGGACAACAGGGAGCGCGTCCATGAGTCAGGCAACAAAGCCGCTACCGGCTGGCTTCACCGAGCAGCAATTGCACACCTTGTTCGATCTGATCAGCGACGGTATCTGGGACTGGGATGCCAACAGCGGCTATGTCTACCGCAACCCGGGCTGGTACGCGATGTTGGGCTACGCCAGCCATTCGCTGGACAATTCCGTGCTGACCTGGGAAAGCGTGATTCACCCCGAGGATTACCCGCGGGTGATGGCGCATTTCGAGGCTTACATCAACCAGCGCAACGAGCGTTATCTCATCGAGTACCGTTGCCGCTGCCAGGATGGCAGCTATCTGTGGATCGAGGACAGCGGCCATGTCATCGCCCGCAACGCCGACGGTTCGGTGGCGCGCATGCTCGGCGCCCACCGCAACATCGACGCGGGCAAGCGCCTGGTCGCCGAACTCGAGCAGCGCAACCTGTCCCTGGAAAGCCTGGTGGCCGAGCGCACCCGCGAACTGTCTTGGGTCAACCAGCAGTTGCAGCGCCAGCTCGACGAGAATCGCGAGTTGGCCGAGCGCGACGCCCTGACCCGTACCGCCAATCGCTATCGCCTGGAAAAGACCCTCGAGGAGGCGTGCGAGCGTGCCCGGCGCTTCCGTGAACCGCTGGCGTTGATCGCCATGGACCTGGACGACTTCAAACCGATCAACGACCTGCACGGCCACGCCCGTGGCGATGCCGCACTGGTCGAGGTTACCGAACGGATCCGTCGGTGTCTGGGCGAGCAGGACTTGTTGGCACGTTGGGGCGGCGATGAATTCGTGGTGGTCTTGCCGCGAACTTCGCAGGAGCAGGCACGTGAAGCGGCGCAGCGAATCCAGGAGGCCGTGGCCAAAGTGCCGCCGATAGGCCAGTGCCAGCTGACCATGAGCTATGGCGTGGTGCAGTGGCGCGAAGGGGAGGACCGTCAGGGGTTGCTGGGCCGTGCCGACAAGGCGCTGTACCGGGCCAAGGCAGCCGGCAAGAACGTCGTCGCCGAGTGAAAAAAAGACCCGCTGCGCCAGGGGCGTAGCGGGCCAAATACGGCGATTGCCGCTTCAGTGTCAGGTCAGATGTGCAGGGCGTGGCCCAAGGCGCGCAATGCCGCTTCCTGCACCGCCTCGCCCAGGGTCGGGTGGGCGTGGATGGTGCCGGCGATGTCTTCCAGGCGTGCGCCCATCTCCAGCGACTGGGCGAAGGCGGTGGACAGTTCCGACACCGCCACGCCCACGGCCTGCCAGCCGAGGATCAGGTGGTTGTCACGGCGGGCCACCACGCGCACGAAGCCGGTCTTTGATTCCAGGCTCATTGCCCGGCCGTTGGCGGCGAAGGGGAACTGCGCGACGATGCAGTCCACGCCCTGCTGGCTGGCTTGTTCCGGGGTCTGGCCGACCACCACCACTTCCGGGTCGGTGAAGCACACCGCGGCGATTGCGCTCGGCTCGAAGCGTCGGCTCTTGCCGGCGATGATCTCGGCGACCATCTCGCCCTGGGCCATGGCCCGGTGCGCCAGCATCGGCTCGCCGGCCACGTCGCCGATGGCCCAGACGTTGCGCATGCTGGTCTGGCAGCGCTCGTCGATGGCGATGGCCGCGCCGTTCATCTTCAGATCCAGGCTTTCCAGGCCGAAGCCTTTGGTACGAGGGCGACGGCCCACGGCCACCAGCACCTGGTCAGCCTCAAGGCGCAGCTGGCCACCTTGGCCATCGCTGGCCAGCAGGCAGCCGTCGGCATAGCCTTCGACACTGTGGCCCAGGTACAGGGCGATGCCGAGTTTCTTGATCGAGTCGGCCACCGGCGCGGTGAGTTCGGCGTCGTAGGTCGGCAGGATGCGTTCGCGGGCTTCCACCACGCTGACCTTGGCGCCAAGCTTGCGGTAGGCGATGCCCAGTTCCAGGCCGATGTAGCCGCCGCCGACCACCACCAGGTGCTGAGGCAGCGCCTTGGGCGCCAGGGCCTCGGTGGACGAGATGATCGGCCCGCCGATCGGCAGCATCGGCAGTTCGACGCTGTTCGAGCCGGTTGCCAGCAGCAGGTGCTCGCACTGGATGCGCTGGCCATCGACCTCGACGCTCTTGCCGTCGAGGATCTTCGCCCAGCCATGGATCACCTTCACGCCGTGCTTTTTCAGCAGGGCGGCGACGCCGCTGGTGAGGCGGTCGACGATGCCGTCCTTCCACTCGACGCTGCGCGTGATGTCCAGGCGCGGCGAGGATACGCTGATACCCAGCGGCGAAGGTTCGGTGAAGCGACTGGCCTGGTGGAACTGCTCGGCCACATGGATCAGCGCCTTCGAGGGAATGCAGCCGATGTTCAGGCAGGTGCCGCCCAGGGCCTGGCCTTCGACCAACACGGTGGGGATGCCCAGTTGTCCGGCGCGGATGGCGGCCACATAACCGCCGGGGCCGCCGCCGATGATCAGCAGGGTGGTGTTGATGAGCTCTTGCATGATCACTCCACGAACAGGCAGGCAGGCTGTTCCAGCAGGCCGCGCACGGCCTGGATGAACAGGGCGGCATCCATGCCGTCGACCACGCGGTGGTCGAACGAACTGGACAGGTTCATCATCTTGCGCACGACGATCTGGCCGTCGATCACCACCGGCCGTTCGACCATGCGGTTGACGCCGACGATCGCCACTTCCGGGGTGTTGACCACCGGGGTGCTGACAATGCCGCCCAGGGCGCCGAGGCTGGTCAGGGTGATGGTCGAGCCGGTCAGCTCTTCGCGGCTGGCCTTGTTGTTGCGCGCGGCGTGGGCCACGCGGGCGATCTCGCCGGCGTTGCTCCACAGGTTGCCGGCCTCGGCATGACGCAGTACCGGCACCATCAGGCCGTTGTCGCCCTGGGTGGCGATGCCGACGTGCACCGCGCCGTGGCGGGTAATGACCTGGGCCTCGTCGTCGTAGGTGGCGTTGATCTGCGGGAAGTCGCGCAGGGCGACGACCATGGCGCGCACCAGGAACGGCAGCAGGGTCAGCTTGCCGCGGCTGTCGCCGTACTTGGCGTTGAGCTGCTGGCGCAAGGCTTCCAGGTTGGTGACGTCGATTTCCTCGACGTAGCTGAAGTGGGCGACGCGACGCTTGGCGTCCTGCATGCGCTGGGCGATCTTGCGGCGCAGGCCGATCACCGGTACCTGCTCGCTGTCGGTGCGCTTGCCGTAGCCGCCCGGTGCCTGGCCGGCGCCGGTCTGCGGCTTGCTGATGAAGGCGTCGAGGTCTTCATGCAGGATGCGCCCGGCCGGGCCGCTGCCATGTACGTAACGCAGCTCGATCCCGGCGTCCAGGGCGCGCTTGCGCACGGCCGGGGACGCCAGTGGCTTGTCGTGGGCTTCGCGCGGCACGATAGGCGCGGCGGCATGGGCCGCAGCAGCCTGGGGTTGTGCCTCGATGCGTGGCTCGGGCTGGGCCACGGCCTTGACCGGCGCGGCTTCCGGCTCAACCGGCTTGGCCTGTGGCGCGTCGACATGGTTGCCACTGCCTTCGACCTCGATGCGGATCAGCTCGCTGCCGACCGCCATCACTTCACCCGGCTGGCCGCCCAGGGCCAATACCTTGCCGCTGACCGGCGAGGGAATTTCCACGGTGGCCTTGTCGGTCATGACATCGGCCACCACCTGGTCCTCGGCGATCATGTCGCCGACCTTGACGAACCATTCCACCAACTCGACTTGCGCGATGCCTTCACCGATATCCGGCATCTTGATGACGTGCGTGCCCATTCAGACCTCCATGACCCGTTTCAGTGCCGCGCCTACCCGCGAAGGGCCGGGGAAGTAGGCCCATTCCTGTGCGTGGGGGTAGGGCGTGTCCCAGCCGGTGACGCGCTCGATCGGCGCCTCGAGGTGATGGAAGCAGTGCTCCTGGACCAGCGACACCAGTTCGGCGCCGAAGCCGCAGGTACGGGTGGCCTCGTGCACGACCACGCAGCGACCGGTCTTCTTCACCGAGGCGACGATGGTCTCCAGGTCCAGCGGCCAAAGGCTGCGCAGGTCGATGACCTCGGCGTCGACGCCGCTCTCCTCGGCGGCCACTTGCGAGACATACACGGTGGTGCCGTAGGTCAGCACGGTGACGTCATTGCCTGGGCGGGTGATCACCGCCTTGTCCAGCGGCACGCTGTAGTAGCCATCAGGCACTGCGCTGTGCGGGTGCTTGGACCACGGCGTTACCGGGCGGTCGTGGTGGCCGTCGAACGGGCCGTTGTACAGGCGCTTGGGCTCGAGGAAGATCACCGGGTCGTCGCATTCGATCGAGGCGATCAGCAGCCCCTTGGCGTCGTACGGGTTCGACGGCATCACGGTGCGCAGGCCGCAGACCTGGGTGAACATCGCCTCGGGGCTCTGGCTGTGGGTCTGGCCGCCATAGATGCCACCACCGCAGGGCATGCGCAGGGTCAGCGGCGAGATGAACTCGCCGGCCGAGCGATAACGCAGGCGGGCCATCTCCGAGACGATCTGGTCGGAGGCGGGATAGAAGTAGTCGGCGAACTGGATCTCGACCACCGGACGCAGGCCATAGGCGCCCATGCCCACGGCGGTGCCGACGATGCCGCTCTCGGAGATCGGCGCATCGAACACGCGGGACTTGCCGTACTTGGTCTGCAGACCTTCGGTGCAGCGGAACACGCCGCCGAAGTAGCCAACGTCCTGGCCGTAGACCACCACGTTGTCATCGCGCTCGAGCATGACATCCATGGCCGAGCGCAGGGCCTGGATCATGGTCATGGTGGTGGTGGACATGGCGTTTTCCAGATGGATGCTGTTGTTGTGATCGTTCATCTCAGACCCCCAGTTCCTGGCGCTGACGGCGCAGGTGGTCGGGCATTTCCTTGTACACATCCTCGAACATCGAGGCGGCGCTGGGGATATGGCCATTGCTCAGGGTGCCGAACTGCTCGGCGTCCTTCTGCGCCTTGATCACCTCGGCCTCGAGCTCGGCGGTGACCGCCTGGTGCTCTTCCTCGGACCAGTGGCCGAGCTTGATCAGGTGCTGCTTGAGGCGGGCAATCGGGTCGCCCAGCGGGAAGTGGCTCCAGTCGTCGGCCGGGCGGTACTTGGACGGGTCGTCCGAGGTCGAGTGCGGGCCGGCACGGTAGGTGACCCACTCGATCAGCGTCGGGCCCAGGCCGCGGCGGGCGCGTTCGGCGGCCCAGCGCGAGGCGGCGTAGACGGCGATGAAGTCGTTGCCGTCGACCCGCAGCGAGGCGATGCCGCAACCCACGCCACGGCCGGCGAAGGTGGTCGACTCGCCACCGGCGATGGCCTGGAAGGTCGAGATCGCCCACTGGTTGTTGACCACGTTGAGGATCACCGGGGCGCGGTAGACGTGGGCGAAGGTCAGGGCAGTGTGGAAGTCGGACTCGGCGGTGGCGCCGTCACCGATCCACGCCGAGGCGATCTTGGTGTCGCCCTTGATCGCCGAGGCCATGGCCCAGCCGACCGCCTGGACGAACTGGGTGGCCAGGTTGCCGCTGATGGTGAAGAAGCCGGCTTCGCGCACCGAGTACATGATCGGCAGCTGGCGGCCCTTGAGCGGGTCACGGGTGTTGGACAGCAGCTGGCAGATCATGTCCACCAGCGACACCTCGCGGGCCATCAGGATGCTCTGCTGGCGGTAGGTGGGGAAGCACATGTCGCTGCGGTTCAGGGCCAGGGCCTGGCCGCTGCCGATGGCTTCCTCGCCCAGGCTCTGCATGTAGAAGGACATCTTCTTCTGGCGCTGGGCAACCACCATGCGGCTGTCGAAGATACGCGTCTTGAGCATGGCGTGCATGCCCTGGCGCAGTACCTGCGGCTCGATGCCCTCGGCCCAGGGGCCGACGGCGTCGCCGTGCTCGTTGAGCACGCGCACGAGGCTGTAGGAGAGGTCCGCCGTGTCGGCAGGCTCCACATCGATAGGGGGTTTACGGACTTGACCGGCGTCGTTCAGGCGCAGGTAGGAGAAATCGGTCTGGCAGCCTGGCCGGCCTGTAGGCTCGGGCACATGCAGACGCAGGGGGGCGTACTCGTTCATGCTTTTTACGCTCGCTCGAATGTTGTTTTTGTGAGCTTTGAAGCGGCCGCCGCTGACTGCCGGCTCGTGACTGGCAGGTCAGCGTCTTTTTACATCATAGGGGGACGGCAGGAGAATTTTTCTCTCAAGTTCATTGCCTTTGTCCGGCGGCGCAGATAAACATTCCGTACAAACACAAAAACCAGGTCAATTTCTCTCATGCGTAAACTGGATCGAACGGATATCGGCATCCTCAACAGCCTGCAGGAAAACGCCCGGATCACCAATGCAGAGCTGGCGCGCTCGGTCAACCTGTCGCCCACGCCGTGCTTCAACCGGGTCAAGGCCATGGAGGAGCTTGGGGTGATCCGCCAGCAGGTCACGCTGCTGTCGCCCGAGGTGCTGGGGCTGGATGTGAATGTGTTCATCCACGTCAGCCTGGAAAAGCAGGTGGAGCAGTCGCTGCACCGCTTCGAGGAGGAGATCGCCGAACGGCCGGAGGTGATGGAGTGCTACCTGATGACCGGGGATCCGGACTACCTGCTGCGGGTGCTGCTGCCGAGCATTCAGGCGCTGGAGCGCTTCCTCGATTACCTCACGCGCTTGCCCGGGGTGGCGAACATTCGTTCCAGCTTTGCCTTGAAACAGGTCCGTTACAAGACCGCGTTGCCGCTGCCGGCCAATGGCATGACGCTGCGCGAGCAGTAACCTGGGCTGGCCCTTTCGCGAGTAAACCCACAGGTTCACCTTTGCCCTGAAGGCTGGCCAGGTTCCTGTGGGAGCGGGTTTACCCGCGAAGAGGGCGCCACGATCCCTGGGGTGCTTGATATTTTAAACACCCCCGGCCTATGTTGTGTGCGTCGCCATTCCCGGCATGCGAACACAACAAGAAGGACAGCGTCATGACGACCGAAGGCCCGCGCAACCAGGCAGCGTTCCTCAAGGGCATCGATGAAATCGAGTGCGTCACCCCCGACCTCAACGGCGTGCCCCGCGGCAAGGTGATGACCGCCGAGGGCTTCCTCGAGGGCCGCCGCCTGCAGATGGCTCGCGGCGTGCTGCTGCAGTGCATCATGGGCGGCTACCCGGCGGCCAAGTACTACGGCAGCGACGACGGCGACCTGGCGTTGGTGGCCGAGCCTTCGCAGATCCACCGCCTGCCCTGGAGCGACGAGCCTCGCGCGCTGGCCATCTGCGATGCGGTGGAGCTCGATGGCACGCCCTCGGGCCTGTCCAGCCGTGGCCAGCTCAAGGCGGTGATCGCCCGCTATGCCGAGCGCGGGCTGGCGCCGGTGGTGGCGACGGAACTGGAGTTCTTCGTGTTTGCCGCCAACAGCGACCCGACCCAGCCGTTCCAGCCGCCACTGGGCAAGGACGGTCGTCGGGAAATGGGCCACTCGGCCTTCAGTGTCAGCTCCAACAACGGCCTGCGTCCGTTCTTCAACGATGTGTACCGCTGCATGGCGGCGTTGGGGCTGCCGCGTGACACCTTCATGCACGAGATGGGCGTCAGTCAGTTCGAGATCAACCTGCTGCACGGCGATCCCTTGCTCTTGGCCGACCAGACCTTCCTGTTCAAACACCTGCTCAAGGAAGTCGCGCTCAAGCATGGCCTGACCGTGGTGTGCATGGCCAAGCCCCTGGCGCACACCCCCGGCAGTTCGATGCATATCCACCAGAGCCTGGTCGACAGCGCCAGCGGGCGTAACGTGTTCAGCGACGAGCAGGGCAGGGCGACCGACACCTTCCACCATTTCATCGGTGGCCTGCAGGCCTGTCTGGCCGACTTCACCGTGCTGTTCGCGCCGAACGTCAACTCCTACCAGCGCCTGTGTCACCCCTATGCGTCGCCGAACAATGCCTGCTGGTCCGAGGACAATCGCGCAGCGGGCCTGCGCATCCCGGCCAGCTCGCCTGCGGCGCGGCGAGTGGAGAACCGCCTGCCGGGCGCCGACGCCAACCCTTACCTGGCCCTTGCCGCGAGCCTTGCCGCCGGCCTGCATGGAATCGAGCGGCAGCTTGCGCCGACGCCGGCGATCCAGGGCGAGTTCGAAGTCCCCGAGCACCTGAGCCTGCCCTGCACCCTGCACGCCGCGCTGGAGCGCCTCAAGCGCAGCAACCTGGCGCGGGAACTGTTCGGCAGGGAGTTCATCGAAGGCTACATCGCCACCAAGACCCTGGAGCTGAGCGATTTCTTCGATGAGATCACGCCCTGGGAGCGCCGCGTGCTCGCCGCGCAAGCCTGAGCGCGACACGACCGCTACTGGATGCGCCCCCGGCGGCCGATTTCGCCGTCCGGGGCCTGCGCCGCGATGGATTTGCTTTTATGCTTGGCAGCACCCCCGCGCCACCAGATCAAGGAGCTTGACGGGACGTATGCGAAATATCTGGAAGCCGTTTCAGTCGTTGTACTTCGCCGCCCTGATGATGCTGATCGGTTCGGGCCTGCTCAGTACCTACCTGGCCCTGCGCCTGGCCGCCGACCATGTCGACAGCCTGTGGATCGGTGCGTTGATGGCGGCAAACTACTTCGGCCTGGCGGTGGGCGGCAAGGTCGGGCACCGGCTGATCGGCCGGGTCGGGCATATCCGCGCCTACGCCACCTGTGCCGGCATCGTCGGCGCGGCGGTGCTCGGGCACGGGCTGACCAGCTGGCTGCCGGTGTGGATCGGGCTGCGGATGATCGTCGGCCTGGGGATGATGTGCCAGTACATGGTCATCGAAAGCTGGCTCAACGAGCAGGCCGATGCCAAGCATCGCGGCGCGGTGTTCAGCGGCTACATGATCGCCTCGTATCTTGGGCTGGTGCTTGGCCAGTTGATCCTGGTGGTGCATCCGCAGCTGGGGCCTGAGTTGCTGATGCTGGTGGCGATGTGCTTTGCCCTGTGCCTGGTGCCGGTGGCCATGACCCGGCGTATCCACCCCGCGCCTTTGCGGCCGGCGCCGATGGAGCCGAAGTTCTTCATCAAGCGCGTGCCGCAGTCGTTGTCCACGGTGCTCGGCTCGGGTCTGATCGTCGGTTCGTTCTATGGCCTGGCGCCGCTGTATGCGTCCAGCCAGGGGCTGTCCACCGAGCAGATCGGTCTGTTCATGGGCAGCTGTATTTTTGCCGGCCTGCTGGTGCAGTGGCCGCTGGGCTGGTTGTCCGACCGTTATGATCGCGCCGTGCTGATCCGCAGCGTGGCGATCGGCCTGGCGCTGGCCTCGGCGCCGCTGGCGATCCTGCCGGGCGTGCCGTTGGCGCTGTTGTTCGGTATCGGCTTCGTCATATCGCTGTTGCAGTTCTGCCTGTATCCGCTGGCGGTGGCGTTCTCCAACGACCATGTGGAAAGCGAGCGGCGGGTCTCGTTGACCGCCATGCTGCTGGTCACCTATGGCGTGGGCGCCTGCATCGGGCCGCTGGCGGCGGGGGTGCTGATGAAACTGCTGGGTGCGCAGATGCTGTACGCCTTCTTCGTGTTCTTCGCCCTGGTGCTGGTCTGGCGCATTCGGCCCAAGGCGGTCACCGGGCTGCACCAGGTCCAGGATGCGCCTCTGGGGCACGTGGCCATGCCGGCGGCGGGGTCGCCCTTGTCGGCGGCCCTTGACCCTCGGGTGGACGAGCAGACCGTGCAGGAGGTGATGCAGGCGCCGGTGGCGGCGGAGGATACCGAAGAGGAGGCCGGCGCGGAGCGGGAAAGCGAGATGAGCAAATCCTAGCCAGTCAGTTAAGCCAATTGGGGTCGCTGCGCGACCCTTCGCGGGTAAACCCGCTCCCACAGGATCGCGCAGACGCTGAATCGAGCGCTGTACCTGTGGGAGCGGGTTTACCCGCGAAGGGCTGCAAAGCAGCCCCAATAAGTGCGATCAAGCGCTAACTGCCTGGCATTAACCCGTGGGGTGGCGTTTTCGTGCCCTGCTGACGCTCAATAGTCGTCTTTGTCGAACCGCCGCGCCTCGCGCTGCAGCTGATAGACGAAACTCTCGATCTTGCGCTGCGCCTGACCGTTGAGGTTATGGAAGCGCACCCCAGCGAAGGTGGTGTTGATACGCTCCTCGAAGTGCAGGTGGCGCAGTTCGACCAGGGTGTCGGTCAGCCCCAGTGGGTTGCTGGCCTTGAAGCGCTCGTAGACCTGGCCCAGTTGCAGGCGGTCCTCGACGTTGCCGTCGAAGCGCAGCTTGCAGCCGGTGGCGGAAATGTCCAGCAGCTTGCCGCGCAGGGCGCCGTTGCCCTTGAGGTGGGCGCCGTCGAGGACGATGTCGACCAGTTGCGACAGTTTCAGCGCGGCGCGGAAGGCGTTGCGGCGCTGGTGGTAAGTTACTTCCTCGGGCAGCGGGCCACGGTAGCAGCGGTGGCCGTCGATCTCGCCGATGGTCAGTGCCGTGTTGGATTCCCAGGCGATGCGCACGCCGTCATGGAAGCCTTCGACACGGAACGGTTCGCCGTTCTCGATGTACTTCTCGCCGTCGCGAGGGATCATTTCATCCAGTGCCAGGACGCCGCTGTCCCGGTCGACATGCACCACGTAGCTTTGAAACCGCTGGCTGCGCTCATGGAAGCTGATGATCAGCGGGTCGTGGCTCTCCAGCAGCTGGCGCAAGTTGGCCGTGATCTCCAAAGGGGTGGTCAGCACCTTTGGTGGCTGGGGAGCATCGGTTTCATTGAACACGGGTAATCAATCTCCAGGCGAATACGGCACACGCAAGTAACGGCATTATGCCAGTATGTTCCGTGCCTTGATCAGGGTCAATCAGACTTGGCCGATGGCCCTGGGCTTGTCCATTGGCGAGGTGGCGCCGCGGCTGTCATAGAGCGACGGCGAGTCGCCGCCCATGAGGATTCTGATCTGGTTGGCCGTGGCGTATTGCTGCATCTGGATGATCCGGCCATTGTTCTCGTTGACCTTCTGGCAGGCATCCATCAGCTGGGTGAGCTCATTGAGCTGCTGCATGATGAGTTCGCCGTTGGGCGACTGGTCGGCCACTGCCTGCACGCCCGCGCGGTCGGCGCTGAGGCCGAGATCGATGAGCAACTGGTTGCGCCGCAGGCCCTGCTGTTCGAGCAGCACGACCAGCGACTGCTTGCGGGCAAGGATATGCTCCAGCGCCATGATTTCCCGGCCATGCAGGGAAACTGCCTCCTTTTGCAGAAGGTCGAGCAGTTCCTGGGTCGGCGCGATGTCGTCTTCGATCAGTTGCAGCAGGGTGATGTCGTGCATGGCTAACTCTTGGCGAATTGCGTCCTTGAAGTCAGCGCCCCTGGGGGTCAGCGCTGGGCTTCGAAATCAAGCAGTTTGCTGGCGACCCGGTCGGCATCGACCTTGTAGCTGCCGTCTGCGATGGCCTGTTTCAACTCGGCCACGCGGGCGCTGTTGACGGTCGGCTGATCGCGCAGCTTGTCGCTGATCTTCTGCAATTGCTGGGCCTCTGGGCTCAGGTGTACCGCTTCTCCGCTGACACTGGCGTGCTTGGGCGCTGCGCTGGCCTCGCCGGCTTTATCGGCGTTGCCTGGCGCGGCATTGCCGCGAACGCCGCCCGTGACGGACGGAGAGTTGTTGAGACGACTGAAGTCGATGACCATGTTCAGAACCCCTGGGAATTAGGACGCATGCCTTGCTTTCGGCCTACCCGAGCAAAACTTTAGGCGTGAATGCATCACCGCCTCTCGGCACACGTGCGCAACCCGATCTGTGACACAGTTTAGGGGGCGCGGTTCCACATCGCCAGCGTTGCGTCACTATCCCGACGCAGTGCAGTCCTACATGGCCACCTCGACCTGCCCCGGGCCCGTGACGCGGGCCTTGACCACGCGTTTGGAGTTCAGGTTGCGCACCCGGATCTGCGTCTGCAGGCCGCCCTTGTCCAAGGCCTCGCCGGGCATGCGCACGCTCAGGCTGCCGCTGCGGGCGATGATCACCACGTGATCGCCCTTGCGCACCACATCGGCCTGCTCCAGGTGCTGTTGCGTCAGCACCTGGTCGAGCACAGTGGGGCGCAACAGCTTCAAGCCCACGGCCTGGTCAAGCTGGGTCAGGTAGCCGACGCCGAGGGTGCCCACATCGCGTTCGCGCAAGGCCACATCGCCTTCACCCACCACGCTTTCACGTTTCAGGGGGCGAGTCATGACCACCACGTCGCGCATCAGGCGCACCTGGGCTGGGACGAATACCGTCCAGGGCGCCGTGCCGTCGCAGCGGACCCGTACCGTAACCCGCCCCAGGGGCGTCGAACCTTCCAGCGAGGCGTCCAGCTGCTGGCTGCACAGCGGCATGCGCAGGCGTGGGTCGAGGTTGTTGACCTGGATCTCGTAGCGGCCCGGGGTCTGGGTGGTCGCCAGGTAGTCCTCCACGGTGAATTCAAGAAACCCCTGAGTGACACCGATAAGCTGTTCAGGCAAGGTAAAAGAGTCCGCCAGCGTACGAATGCCGGGTGCCAGCAGGCACAGGGCGGCCAGTGAGCCGGTCAACAGGCGCGTCAGTCGTCGGAAATTTGTCGTTTTCGTATACATGGCGTTCAAAAAAGCAAAGCCCGTGCCGATTCGGTACATAGGCAATCGTTGAAGGAGTCTGGCATGGCTGGAGTGATGGATTCGGTCAACCAGCGCACGCAACTGGTGGGGCAGAATCGCCTGGAGCTGCTGTTGTTTCGCCTCAATGGCGATCAGCTCTACGGCATCAATGTGTTCAAGGTACGGGAGGTGCTGCAGTGCCCGGACCTGACGCTGCTGCCCAGGTCCCACCCGGTGGTGCGCGGCGTGGCCAACATTCGGGGGGCGACCATCCCGATCCTGGACCTGTCGATGGCCACCGGCCTTCCGCAGTTGAAGGAAGAAACGCGCAACAGTTTCGTGATCATCACCGAGTACAACACCAAGACCCAGGGTTTCCTGGTGCATTCGGTCGAGCGCATCGTCAACATGAACTGGGAAGAGATCCATCCGCCACCCAAGGGTACCGGACGCGATCACTACCTGACAGCCGTGACCCGGGTCGACAACCGCATGGTCGAGATCATCGATGTGGAGAAGGTGCTGGCCGAGGTGGCGCCTTCGTCCGAGTCGGTGTCCGATGGCGTGATCGATGCCGAAGTGCAGGACAAGGCGGTGATGCTGCGGGTGCTGACGGTCGATGACTCGTCGGTGGCGCGCAAGCAGGTGAGCCGTTGCCTGCAGACCGTGGGAGTCGAGGTGGTGGCGCTCAACGACGGTCGCCAGGCCCTGGATTACCTGCGCAAGCTGGTGGACGAGGGCAAGCGTCCGGAGGAAGAGTTCCTCATGATGATCTCGGATATTGAAATGCCGGAAATGGACGGCTATACCCTCACGGCGGAGATCCGCAGCGATCCGCGCATGCAAAAACTGCACATCTGCCTGCATACTTCGCTGTCCGGGGTATTCAACCAGGCGATGGTCAAGAAAGTCGGTGCCGATGACTTCCTGGCCAAGTTCAGGCCGGATGACCTCGCCCAGCGCGTGGTCGATCGGATCAAGGCAAGTCATTGAAACGGCCGGGGCCCGTCCCCGGCGCTAGCGATTTAAGAAGAGGCGGCAGCATTGTCTACGGGTAATTTGGATTTCGAACAGTTCCGGGTCTTCCTGGAGAAAGCCTGTGGCATCCTGCTGGGCGAGAATAAGCAGTACCTGGTCTCCAGCCGTCTCAACAAGCTGATGGAGCAACAGGGCATCAAGTCGCTGGGCGAACTGGTGCAGCGCATCCAGACCCAGCCACGCAGTGGCCTGCGCGAACAGGTGGTCGATGCCATGACCACCAACGAGACGCTGTGGTTTCGCGACACCTACCCGTTCGAGGTGCTCAAGAGCAAGGTGATCCCGGAGTTCATCAAGAACAACCCGGGCCAGCGCCTGCGCATCTGGTCGGCGGCCTGTTCGTCCGGTCAGGAGCCGTACTCGATCTCGATGTCGATCGACGAGTTCGAGCGCACCAACCTCGGCCAGCTGAAGATGGGGGCGCAGATCGTCGCTACCGACCTGTCGGGTGCCATGCTCAACAACTGCAAGACCGGCGAGTACGATAGCCTGGCCATCGCCCGCGGCTTGTCGCAGGAGCGCCTGCAGCGCTACTTCGACCCAAAGGGGCCGGGGCGCTGGGCGATCAAGTCGCCGATCCGCAGCCGCGTCGAGTTCCGTTCGTACAACCTGCTCGACAGCTATGCGCCGCTGGGCAAGTTCGACATCGTGTTCTGCCGCAACGTGCTGATCTACTTCTCGGCCCAGGTCAAGAAGGACATCCTCATGCGCATTCACGGCACCCTCAAGCCCGGTGGCTATCTGTTCCTGGGGGCGTCCGAGGCGCTCAACGGGCTGCCTGACCATTATCAGATGGTCCAGTGCAGCCCGGGGATCATCTACCAGGCCAAGTAAGGCTGGGCGAAAAAAGGCCGGTATCCTGCGATACCGGCCTTTTTGTTTTCGCTGCGGGCTTGCCTGTAATGGCGTGTCAGAACGCGTAGCGCAGCCTGGCCGAGAACACGTCGGCATCGAAGCCCGATTTGCCCACGTAGTCATAGCTGACGCCGATGCTCACCGCACCCAGTTTGTAGTCCGCACCCAGCCCGGCCTCGTAGCTGTTACGCGCCACGCTGGCGCCATGGCTGACGAAAGGTGTGGTGCCCAGCACGAAGGTCGCGGTGTTCTGCACAGGATCCGCGGCAAAGTCGTGGAAGGCCATGACTTTCACCTGCGGCTCCAGGATGCCGGCGCCGAGCGGCAGTTGGCTGGCCACGCGCACGCCGGCGCCCAGCTCGATGGCCTCGTAGCGCTGCGCCTCGACCTTGAGTGCGGCGGCCGAGCCTTTCTCGTTGAAGCGGTCGATGTCGACGCGGCTGTAGCGCGCTGCCAGGCGCGGCTCGACCAGCAGTCGCGGATTCAGCTGCCAGCTGTAGCCGCCCACCAGGTTCAGGCCCAGCAGGTTGCTGTCATAGTCCGACTTGGCCCGTGTGCCCGCGACCTCTCGCTTGCCTTGGTTGTCGTTGAAACCGTAGGTCAGGCTGGCGTCGACGAAGTAGTTGTCCAGGGTGTAGCTGCCATACAGCGAGAAGGCGTGGCTCTGTACCTGGGTCTTGTTGCCGCGTTTGCCGTTGACGTCAGTGTCGATGAAGCTGTAGGCCGCACCGAGGGTGAGCTGGTCGTCCAGTTGGCCATCGGCGCCGACCGCCACGCCGCGGCTGTAGGCGTTGTAACCGGCAATGCCATCGCGCTGCTGCTGGCTGGCGTCGCTGTACAGCGACTGCATCCACACGCCGGAGGCGCGGCGTGCCTCGTCGGCGCGAGGGGCGCGCAGGCTGCTGGAGCGGTTGTCGATGGCGTTGCCGATCAGTCGCTGGCTGGCCATGGCGGCCTGGCGGGCGCCGTCGCTGACGTCCGGCGCCAGTTGCTCGGCGAGCCTGGCCAGTTGCGCCTCGTCGGCGCTGGCGGCGGCGAGGAACAGTGGGTCCTGGTTGCCCAGGCGTGCCAGCAGGCCGGCTTCGGCCAGGTTGCCCAGGGCACGCTGTGCATTGCTGTCGCCACCCTGTTGGGCGACGATCTGCTCAAGGTCCTCGGTCGGCTTGGTGCTGACGGTGACGTAGACCTTGTTGTCATCGAGCGTGCTGCTCAGCACATTGAGCATGGCCGAGGTGCTGGCGACCAGGGGCTTGGCGTTGACCTGCAGGCCGTTGGCGTCGAGGACCTGCACCTGGCCGGCCTCGAGCAGCAGGTAGCGGCTGCCGCTGGCCTCGAAGTCGGTGTCCTCCGGCTCCAGCAGGATCCGCGCGTTCTGGGCGAACTCGGCGATGCCGCTGACCTTGAGCAACGCTGTGTTCGGGTCAGTGCTGCTTGCCAGCCACAGGCCCAGCGCCGAGTTGTCGGCAATCCTCAGGTTGCCGTCGAGGGTGGTGTGAAGGCTGTGCAGGGTGAAGGTAGTGGGTGGCTCGCTGCTGTCGCCAACGTCGATCCAGCCACCGTTTGCCAGGCGGATGCTGTTGCTGCCGGGCGGGGCGTAGGCGACGCCATAGGTGCTGTCGCCTTCGACCTCGATGTTGGCCAGGTCGACGAGGTCGCCGTAGATCTTGCTGCCCTGGCGCATGATCAGCTCGACCGGGCGGTTGCTGGTGGTGGCGTCGATGGCGACTTTGGCCCAGATCTCGCCGCTGTTGAAGATGTTCAGGTCACCGTTGGCCTTGTACCCGGGTTGCAGGCCGGGGCCGTCAAAGGCGGTATTGCCAATGCGGATAGCGGTGTCGCCGGCCACGATCCTGCCGCTGTTTTCGACATGGCGTCCCAGGCTGTCGAACAGGGTCGCGCCGTCGAGCACGATGGCCTGGGAGCCTTGGTCACCAGCGAAAATCTGGCCCTGGTTGTCGATGCCGGCCAGTACGGTCGGCCGGTTGGCGGCATCCGTGGTGGCGTGGATGGCGATGGCGCCCGGGCCCGTCGCGCTGATCTCGCCGCGGTTGACCACCCGCTCTTCCAGGTTCGCCCCTGCCAGGTTGATGGCCCGTGAGTTGCGGCCGGTGGCGATGATGCGGGCGCCTGCGGTATTGATCAGGCCGCCGTGGATGCGGCTGATGTTGCTACCGGGGCTGGACAGGTCGATGCCGTAGGTGGGGCCGCCATTGTTGTACGAGAAGCTGGTGCCGGCCTTGAGCAACCCTTCGTTGGTCAGGTCGTCGTCGACGGTGCTGGCGCTCAGGCGCAGGGCGGCACCGTCGAGGCTGGTGGTGACAACATTGCCGCGGTTGGTCAGGAAGCCGCCGATGTTGGTGCCGCTGATACGGATACCGTCGCTGCGATGGATCAGGTCGACAGCGTTCGTGTCGCTGTCGTTGATTGCACTGCCAAGCGTCATGTTGCCCGCCACCAGGCTGTTCGCGAGGGCGATCGCGTCCTGCTGGTAGCCGGTGAAGCTGCCGGTGAATTCGAGGTCGTCGGCAAAGGACTGGTGGTCACCCCTGTAGCCAGCATGGGTGAGTGCAATGGTCTGGGGCAAAGCCAGGGCGGGGGCGGGAATGGCGCCGATCAGGAGGGCCAGGAGGGTCTTGCGCAGGTTAAGCGGTGGCACGGTTTCGTTCCTTTGAAATCGTAATGAAAGCGGCGCGCATCCATGCGGGCGACAACCGTGATGGCGTGGGCTGGTGCGCGAGGACGCGGATGCTATCGCGATTGGTGGCTAAATGACATGTCGAATTGACGTCAATTTTTTGTTTTGCCGCTTTTGCCGCCTGGCAATTGCCGCTTGCCGAGTTGGATGCGGAAGCACATTGCCGCTTTTCTGGCATCGCCAGTGTCCTGATATCTGGCTAGCCCCCGCTTTACTGGGGTTGCGCAGGTTGGCACAGCCCTTGCTAAAGCCTAAGCCAACGAAACTCTGGTCAACCTTTGAAGGTTTCCCCGATATGAGCATCAGCTTCGACAAGGCGCTTGGCATCCACGAAAAGGCATTGGGCTTCCGCGCCCAGCGTGCCGAGGTGCTGGCCAATAACATCGCCAACGCCGACACGCCCAACTACAAGGCGCGTGACATGGACTTCTCGTCGGTACTCGCCGCCGAGGCCGACAAGCAGCAGAAGGGGCGCATAGCCCTGGACCGCACCAACAACCGCCACATCGAGGCCGAAGGCCTGGCGATGATGGACGACACCCTGCAGTACCGTACGCCGATGCAGCCGTCGATCGACCAGAACACCGTGGATGCGCAGATCGAGCAGTCGAACTACGCGGAAAACGCCGTTGGCTTCCAGGCCAGCTTCACCCTGCTCAACAGTAAATTCAAAGGGCTGGTATCGGCCCTGCGTGGAGAGTGACCATGTCCCTTGCCAGTGTCTTCAACATCGCCGGTAGCGGCATGAGCGCGCAGAACACGCGCCTGAACACCGTTGCCTCGAACATCGCCAACGCCGAGACGGTGTCCTCGAGCATCGACCAGACCTACCGCGCCCGCCATCCGGTGTTCGCCACCACCTTCCAGAACGCGCAGAACGGCATGGGCCAGTCGCTGTTCGAGGAGCAGGGCGAGGCCGGGCAGGGCGTCCAGGTCAAGGGCATCATCGAGGACCAGAGCAACCTCGAGGCACGTTACGAGCCCAATCATCCGTCGGCGAACAAGGACGGCTACGTCTACTACCCGAATGTCAACGTGGTCGAGGAGATGGCCGACATGATCTCCGCCAGCCGTGCGTTCCAGACCAACGCCGAGCTGATGAACACCGCCAAGACCATGATGCAGAAAGTACTGACCCTGGGTCAGTGATAAGGAATCCCGACCATGGCAGTCGAAAACCCCAGCGTGAACCTCAATGATGTGCTGACAAAATCCGGGGTCAGCACCGGCACCAAGAAAACCACCACCGAGCCTGTCGACAAGAATGCGCTGGGCAAGGATGCGTTTCTCAAGCTGCTGGTCACCCAGATGCAGCACCAGAACCCGCTGGATCCCCAGGACAACGGTCAGTTCATCGCCCAGCTGGCGCAGTTCAGCAGCCTGGAAGGCATCCAGACCCTGAACAGCTCGGTCAACTCGATCATCAGCGGCATGGGCTCGTCCCAGGCGCTGCAGGCCTCCTCCCTGGTAGGGCGTTCGGTGATCGTGCAGAACGACAAGGCCCTCTTCGATCCGAAGGAAAGCCTCAATGGCCAGGTGGTCGTGCCGCAGAACATCACCGACGGCAAGGTGACCATCAAGGACAAGGATGGCAACGTGGTCAAGACCATCCAGTTGGGCGAGCAGAAGAAAGGCACCGCCGATTTCATCTGGGACGGCACCAACGACAAGGGCGAAAAAGTCGAGGCGGGTACCTATAGCTTCACCGCCACCACCACTGTCGACGGCAAGTCGCAGGAGATGTACACGATGCTGCCGGCCAAGGTCACCAGTGTCAGCTTCCAGAACGGTGGCGAGATGATGCTCAACCTTGCCGGGATCGGCAAGCTGGGCATCTCCAAAGTACAAACTATCGGAATCTAAGGCCGCTAGCACGGCATAAGGAGTGAATGCATGTCTTTCAATATCGGCCTTAGCGGTCTGTACGCAGCCAACAAGAAGCTGGACGTCACCGGCAACAACATCGCCAACTCCGAGACCGTCGGCTTCAAGTCGTCGCGCGCCGAGTTCGCCGACGTCTACGCCGGCGCCAACCGCCTGGGCGTGGGCAAGAACCAGGTCGGCAACGGCGTGCGCCTGGCCACGGTTTCTCAGCAGTTCGGCCAGGGCGACGTCAACAACACCGGCAACGTACTGGACATGGGCATCCAGGGCCAGGGCTTTTTCGTCCTGTCCGACAACGGCTCGCTGAGCTATACCCGCGCCGGTGCGTTCCAGACCAACAAGGACGGCTATGTCGTCACCTCCGATGGCCTGGGTCTGCAGGGCTATGGGGTCGATGCCAATGGCAAGATCATGAAGGGCGTGCTGACCGACCTGCGGATCGATACCTCGGCAATGGCGCCGAAGGCGACCACCCTGATCGACCAGGGCATCAACCTGAACTCCTCGGCCCCCGACATCCCGCTGCAGGTCCCGGACAACTCCACGCCGCCCGTGATGGTGCCGAACAAGCCGTTCGATCCGAAGGATCAGAGCACCTACACCAAGTCGTTCCCGACCAAGGTGTACGACAGCCAGGGCAACGAGCACGTCATGGAGCAGTTCTACCGCAAGACCGGCGAGAACCAGTGGACCATGTACACCCTGGTGGAAGGTCGCAACCCTTACGATCCGAGCAAGACCACGCCGCTCATTGGCAACATCGACTTCAACCCCGATGGCAGCGTCAAGGCCATGACCGCCAGCCCTGACAACGTGCCGACCACGCCGGTGGGAGCGTTCGACTGGAGTGTGGTCAACAACACCTTCACCATGAAGGGCTGGATCCCGGCCGCCAAGGACGCCGCGGGCAACTGGGGTTCCAACGGCTCGGTGGGTAACGCCGACGGTATGCGTCTGTCGATGAACAGCACCACCTCCTACAACCTCGAGACCGCGCGCAGCTCGCAGTCCCAGGACGGTTATGCCACGGGTGTCCTGTCGAACCTGTCGATCGACTCCACCGGCGTGATGTTCGCTAGTTTCAGCAACCAGCAGTCCCGCGCCATCGGCCAGGTAGCCATTGCCAGCTTCGCCAACGAGCAGGGCCTGCAGCAGGTCGGCGGTACCCGCTGGAAGGAAACCTTCTCCTCGGGTATTCCAGGTATCGACGCGCCAAAAACTGGCACCCTGGGCTCGGTGGAGTCCAACTCGCTGGAGGCTTCCAACGTCAACCTGACCAAGGAGCTGGTCGAGCTGATCAAGGCGCAGAGCTTCTACCAGGCCAACGCCAAGACCATCTCCACTGAAAGCACCATCATGCAGACCACCATCCAGATGACCTGATGGTCGCTGGCTGAGCGTTTGTCGACGAACCCCTTTGCACGAAGGGGTTCGTCGTTTTCGAGGAGAGGCTCCATGAAAAAGCTGGTCGCTGCCGCTGTTGCGGCGCTCTGCCTGCTCCAGGCGCAGGCCGCGATGGCCCCCTGGTGGCGCTGGGAGAGCCAGGCCGATGGGCGTCTGGTGTGTTCGCAATGGTCACCTGGCGAGGGCTGGAAACGCTTTGCCGGGCCGTTCGACAATGCCGGTTGCAGGTCGCTTTGACCCAAGGCAAAAATTGATGGCTTGAGGCCATCGATTGGCGGATTTGCTTCAGGTATGATCCGCGTCATTCCACTCGTTCGAGTGGCTGGCAAGCGTCATTTTCCAAGGATCGGAACTCTTGAAAAGCAGTAAGGATACTGGCGCGCGCGTGCTGCCGGCGCCGCTTCGCGTGGCCTTGAAAAAGGGCCTGGTCGGCGCAGCCCTGTTCTCTGGCGTGATCAACCTGCTGGCGTTGATCGGCCCCCTGTTCATGCTCGAGGTCTATGACCGGGTCATCCCCAGTCGCAGCCTGCCCACCTTGGTGGCGCTGGGGCTGCTGGTGGCGGGTGCGTACCTGGTGTTCGCCGTGCTCGACATCATTCGCTCGCGGGTCATGTCGCGTATCGCTGGAGCTGTGGACGGAGCGCTTTCGACGCAGGTGTTCAGGATCATCGCCGGCACGCCGCTGAAGATCGCCCTGGACCAGGATCCGCTCAAGCCCGCCCAGGAACTCGAACAGATCCGCGCCTTCATCGCCGGCCCCGGGCTCATGGCGTTCTTCGACCTGCCGTGGATGCCGGTGTACCTCGCGGTCAGCTTCTACATCCATCCATCACTGGGCTGGCTGGCGTTGGGCATGATCGTGCTGATGGTACTGCTGACCTGGCTCACCGACCGTGGCACGCGCCGGGCCATGCGTGACAGCGCGGTACTGGCCAGCCAGCGCAATCGCCTGGGCCAGCAGGCCCATGTCGGCGCTGAAGTGCTCGCCGCGATGGGCATGACCGAGCGTGCCGCTGCACGTTGGCAGGTGCTGCAGGAGCAGTACGCCACGTTGCAGCGGCGCAGCGCCGATGTCGGCAGCTTCTATGGCGGGATCACCAAGGCCCTGCGCCAGTTGGTGCAATCGGCGTCCCTGGGTGTGGGTGCCTGGTTGGTGATCGGGGGCGATCTCAGCGGCGGTGCGATTGTCGCCGCCTCGATCATCGTTGCCCGCACCCTGGCCCCGGCCGAGCAGATCATTGGCACATGGCGCAGCCTGGTGTCCGCGCGATTTGCCTGGCAGCAGTTGCGCGGCGTGCTGGCGATCTTTCCGGCACCCGCGCACAGGACTGCGCTGCCGACTGCTCGCAGCCAGCTGCTGGTGAGCGGCCTGTGTGTGGCGCCGCCGGGCGTGCAGCGGCTGGTGCTGCAAGGGGTGAATTTCAGCCTGGCTGCCGGCGGCTCGCTGGCGGTGATCGGCCCCAGCGCCTCGGGCAAGTCGTCGCTGGCGCGGGCCTTGGTCGGCGCGTGGCCGGCGCTGCGCGGCCAGGTCTGCCTGGATGGCGCGGCACTGGAGCTCTGGCCGGATGCGGCGCGGGCGGTCATGACCGGTTACCTACCGCAGAGCGTCGATCTGTTCGAGGCGAGCGTGGGGCAGAACATCGCGCGTCTGGATCCGCAGGCCGATGCCGCGGCGATTGTCGCGGCGGCGCGTCAGGCCGGCGTGCACGAGTTGATCCTGCAACTCCCGCAGGGCTACGACACGCCGGTCGGCGAGGGCGGCGTCAATCTTTCGGCAGGGCAGCGCCAGCGTATCGGCCTTGCCCGCGCGTTGTATGGCGAGCCGTTCCTGGTGGTGCTCGACGAGCCCAATGCCAACCTTGATGCCGAGGGCGAACGGGCGTTGGCCCGGGCGATCGAGGGCGTCAAGGCGCGCGGCGGGGTGGTGGTGGCCATCGCCCACCGTTCCGGGCTGCTGGCGGTGATGGACCAGGTGCTGGTGCTTGAGCAGGGGGTGCAGGCGGCATTTGGCCCGCGCGATACCGTGCTGGCGCGACCGGTGACGCTCGCCGAGCCGCGAGTGGTCAAGGGGGGTGTGCAGGCATGATGCGGATCGATGATGAACAGGGGCTGCTGCGTTCGCTGCGTGGCCACCTGTGGGTCGGTGCCGGGGTCGTGGTGGTGTTGCTGGGCGGCGCGCTGACGTGGTCGGCCGTCACTGAACTGGCCGGTGCGGTGATTGCGCCGGGGGCGGTGGCGGTGCAGGACAGCGTGAAGAAGGTCCAGCATCCCAGTGGTGGTGTGGTGGCGCAATTGCTGGTTGGCGAGGGGCAATCGGTGCAGGCCGGTGACGTGTTGCTGCGACTGGACGCGACCTTGCAGGAGGCCAGTCATGCCATCGTCGCCAAGGCCCTTGACCAGGCCTTGGCGCGTCAGGCTCGGCTCGAGGCGGAGCGCGATGGCCTGGCGCAGGTGGACACGCCGTCACGGCTTGTCGCGCGCGAGGGTGAGGCACAGGTGCAGGCGGTGCTGGCCAGTGAGCGGCAGTTGTTCGTCGACCGCCGCCAGTCGCGGGATGGGCAGAAGCAGCAATTGCGCGAGCGTATCGAGCAACTGATCCAGACCATCGCCGGTCATGACCTGCAGCAGCGCACCAAGGGCGAGGAAATCCGCCTGATTGACGAGGAATACCAGGCCGTCAAGATCTTGCAGAAGAAGGGCCTGATGACCCTCGACCGAGTCAATGCCCTGGCCCGCGGCATCGCTCGCCTGCAGGGCGAACGTGGCCAGTTGGTCGCGGCCATCGCCGAGGCGCGGGCGCGCATTGCCGAAACCCGTCTGGAGCTGTTGCAGGTGGACCAGCGGTTCCGCGAACAGGTTTCCGGCGAGCTGCGTGACCTGATGGCGCAGCAGGGCGAATGGGTGGAGCGCGAGGTCGCTGCGGCCGACCAGCTCAAGCGCATAGAAGTGCTGGCGCCCAGTGCCGGGCGGGTCCAGCAGTTGGCGGTACACACCGTGGGCGGTGTGATCTCGCCGGCCGAGACCCTGATGCAGATCGTCCCGCTGGACGACGAACTGTTGGTCGAGGCGCGCATCAGCCCGCAGGACATCGATCAGGTCGTGCTCGGCCAAGAGGCGTTGCTGCGCTTCAGTGCGTTCAATCGCGCGACCACCCCCGAAGTGCTCGGGCGGGTGGTGCGTCTCTCCGCCGACCTGGTAACCGACCCGCAGAGCGGGCTCGGCTTCTACCGCGCCGGCATTCATATCGACAAGGCCGAGCAGCGCAAGCTGGACGGCCTCACGCTGGTGCCGGGCATGCCGGTGGAGTCGATGATCCAGACGGGTCATCGCACCGTGCTGTCCTATCTGCTCAAGCCAGTAGGCGACCATGCGCAACGGGCATTCAGGGAAGGATGAGCGCCGACCGGAGGGTGGGCGCTGTCATGCAGGGATTGTTCAACCATTGGCAAGGAATCAGTAGACATGGCTGTTATCCAGGGAACCGAAGGCGCCGACAATCTGGTCGGTACCAGCGCGGACGATCAGATTTTTGGCAAGGGTGGCGATGACATCATCAATGGCGGTGATGGTAACGACACGCTATACGGTGGCGCGGGTGCCGATCGCTTCATCGGTGGTGCGGGCAACGACACCGTGTCGTACACCGATGCCAGTGCCGGCATTACCCTGAACTTCAAGACCGGCGTGCATACCGGTATCGCCGCTGGCGATACCTTTGAAAGCATCGAGGTGTTCCAGGGTTCGAACTACGCCGACACCTTCATCAGCGATGCGCGCGCGCAGACCTTCAATGGCGGCCTGAACGACACGATGGACTACTCGCTGTCCGACCAGGCGGTGACGATCACCATCGACAACACCGGCGGCAAGGGCCAGGGCGGCGACGCCGAAGGCGACAAGTTCACCGGCATGTACAGTGTCATCGGCAGCAGCCAGAACGACACCTTCATCATGCAGGCGACGGGTTCGAGCAAGAGCTTCGCCGGTGGTGCCGGCAACGACGTGTACTACCTGCATGGCGCTGCCGGCGTGTTCGAGCAGGCCGGCGGCGGCATCGACGAGGTGCGCACCTCCCTGGCCAGCTACACCCTGACCAGCGAGGTGGAAAACCTCACCTACATCGGTAGCGGCAACTTCACCGGTGTCGGCAACGCCAGCGACAACATCATCACCGGCGGCAGCGGCAACGACGTGATGCGCGGCGGCGCCGGTGGCGACCGCTTCATCGGCGGCGCGGGCAATGACACCGTGTCGTACACCGATGCCAGCGCTGGCATCACCCTGAACTTCAAGACCGGCGTGCATGGCGGCATCGCCGCTGGCGACACCTTCGACAGCATCGAGGTGTACCAGGGCTCGAACTATGCCGACACCTTCATCAGCGACGCGCGCGCGCAGACCTTCGATGGCGGCCTGAACGACACGATGGACTATTCGCTGTCCGACCAGGCGGTGACGATCACCATCGACAACACCGGCGGCAAGGGCCAGGGCGGCGACGCCGAAGGCGACAAGTTCACCGGCATGTACAGTGTCATCGGCAGTAGCCAGAACGACACCTTCATCATGCAGGCGACGGGTTCGAGCAAGAGCTTCGCCGGTGGTGCCGGCAACGACGTGTACTACCTGCATGGCGCTGCCGGCGTGTTCGAGCAGGCCGGCGGCGGCATCGACGAGGTGCGCACCTCCCTGGCCAGCTACACCCTGACCAACGAAGTGGAAAACCTCACCTACATCGGTAGCGGCAACTTCACCGGTGTCGGCAACGCCAGCGACAACATCATCACCGGCGGCAGTGGCAACGACGTGATGCGCGGCGGTGCCGGTGGCGACCGCTTCATCGGCGGCGCGGGCAATGACACCGTGTCGTACACCGATGCCAGCGCCGGTATCACCCTGAACTTCAAGACCGGCGTGCATGGCGGCATCGCCGCTGGCGACACCTTCGACAGCATCGAGGTGTACCAGGGCTCGAACTATGCCGACACCTTCATCAGCGATGCGCGCGCGCAGACCTTCGATGGCGGCCTGAACGACACGATGGACTACTCGCTGTCCGACCAGGCGGTGACGATCACCATCGACAACACCGGCGGCAAGGGCCAGGGCGGCGACGCCGAAGGCGACAAGTTCACCGGCATGTACAGTGTCATCGGCAGCAGCCAGAACGACACCTTCATCATGCAGGCGACGGGTTCGAGCAAGAGCTTCGCCGGTGGTGCCGGCAACGACGTGTACTACCTGCATGGCGCTGCCGGCGTGTTCGAGCAGGCCGGCGGCGGCATCGACGAGGTGCGCACCTCCCTGGCCAGCTACACCCTGACCAACGAAGTGGAAAACCTCACCTACATCGGTAGCGGCAACTTCACCGGTGTCGGCAACGCCAGCGACAACATCATCACCGGCGGCAGCGGCAACGACGTGATGCGCGGCGGCGCCGGTGGCGACCGCTTCATCGGCGGCGCGGGCAATGACACCGTGTCGTACACCGATGCCAGCGCCGGTATCACCCTGAACTTCAAGACCGGCGTGCATGGTGGTATCGCCGCTGGCGACACCTTCGACAGCATCGAGGTGTACCAGGGCTCGAACTATGCCGACACCTTCATCAGCGACGCGCGCGCGCAGACCTTCGATGGCGGCCTGAACGACACGATGGACTATTCGCTGTCCGACCAGGCGGTGACGATCACCATCGACAACACCGGCGGCAAGGGCCAGGGCGGCGACGCCGAAGGCGACAAGTTCACCGGCATGTACAGTGTCATCGGCAGCAGCCAGAACGACACCTTCATCATGCAGGCGACGGGTTCGAGCAAGAGCTTCGCCGGTGGTGCCGGCAACGACGTGTACTACCTGCATGGCGCTGCCGGCGTGTTCGAGCAGGCCGGCGGCGGCATCGACGAGGTGCGCACCTCCCTGGCCAGCTACACCCTGACCAACGAAGTGGAAAACCTCACCTACATCGGTAGCGGCAACTTCACCGGTGTCGGCAACGCCAGCGACAACATCATCACCGGCGGCAGCGGCAACGACGTGATGCGCGGCGGCGCCGGTGGCGACCGCTTCATCGGCGGCGCGGGCAATGACACCGTGTCGTACACCGATGCCAGCGCCGGTATCACCCTGAACTTCAAGACCGGCGTGCATGGTGGTATCGCCGCTGGCGACACCTTCGACAGCATCGAGGTGTACCAGGGCTCGAACTATGCCGACACCTTCATCAGCGACGCGCGCGCGCAGACCTTCGATGGCGGCCTGAACGACACGATGGACTATTCGCTGTCCGACCAGGCGGTGACGATCACCATCGACAACACCGGCGGCAAGGGCCAGGGCGGCGACGCCGAAGGCGACAAGTTCACCGGCATGTACAGTGTCATCGGCAGCAGCCAGAACGACACCTTCATCATGCAGGCGACGGGTTCGAGCAAGAGCTTCGCCGGTGGTGCCGGCAACGACGTGTACTACCTGCATGGCGCTGCCGGCGTGTTCGAGCAGGCCGGCGGCGGCATCGACGAGGTGCGCACCTCCCTGGCCAGCTACACCCTGACCAACGAAGTGGAAAACCTCACCTACATCGGCTCTGGCAATTTCACCGGTTATGGCAATGCCGGCAACAACGTGATTGTCGGTGGCGCTGGCAATGACACCTTGTTTGGCGGTGCCGGTGCCGACCGTTTCGTCGGCGGCGCGGGTATCGACACTGTTTCGTATGGCGACAGCACTGCCGGCATTCTCCTGAATCTCAAGACCGGCGTGCATGGCGGTATCGCCGAGGGCGATACCTTCGAGGGCATCGAGAAGTTCGTCGGCTCGTCGTCGGGCGATGTCTTCGTGGCCAACGACCAGCCCAACGACTTCAATGGCTCGCTAGGTGTCGATCTGTTGACGTTCGCCGGCGAGGGCGCTGGGGTTACGCTCGATCTGAACGCTACCGGTAATGACCTGTTCACCAGTATCGAGAGTTTCGAGGGTACGGCGTTCAACGATACGTTCGTGGGGACCACTGCGAACGAGAACTTCATTGGCGGTGCTGGCGCGGATGTGATCAATGGTGGGGCCGGTCGGGATTCGGCCTGGTACATCTCGAGCAATGCCGGCGTGTCGATCGATCTTGCCGCAGGTACTGTGGCTGGCGGGCATGCCGAGGGTGATGTGCTGAGTGGAATCGAAGGGCTGGCGGGCTCCGCGTTCGCCGATGTGCTCAATGGCGATGCCGGTGCGAACACGCTCTACGGCGCCGAAGGCGACGATGTCATCAATGGCGGTGCGGGCAATGACATCCTCTACGGGGATGGCATCTACTCCACCGATTTCGGTGCCCTGGCGCGCCCGGCGAACACCCAGGTCGCCCAGGCGGATGTCGTCAATGGCGGTGACGGCGACGACACCATCACCGGTGCGCTGAACGACACGGGTTCCGTCTACCATGGTGATGCCGGCAACGACACCATCCAGACCACCAACGGCAAGGCGTATGGCGATGATGGCAACGATCGCCTGGTTGGTAACGGTTTTGCCTACGAACTCTATGGTGGCGCCGGCGCCGATCGCCTGGACATGATGTCGGCCGGCTACGCCTTCGGTGGCGAGGGCAGCGATGTCTACACGATCTACTCCAAGGCGGGCGTGGTGATCCAGGATACCGGTAGCGCAGGTGTCGACGTGGTGGTGCTGAAGAACATCCAGACCTTCCAGGATGTCGTGGTGCAGAACGATGGCGTCAATGCCTTCATCTTCTCCAAGGCTGACTGGAATGCCGGCAACCTCGATTCGGGGGTGATGCTCAGCAACTGGTACGCCGGCTCGAACACCATCGAGTCGTTCCAGACCAACAACGGCGACACCTTCACCATCACCTGACAGGCAAGCGGCGTCTGACAGCGTCCGCAGGCGGCCAAGCCTTGCCGCTGTCAGACGCTCGCCGCCGAGATTTTGTCTCTCTGACAGCGTGCTTTTCGGCAAAGGCCCCGTAAACCGGGGCCTTTGTCGTTTCTGTGGTAATTGGCGCGAAACTTGCTAGAAGCTTCGTACAGCCACGGCGACCGGCAATCGATCGCCCGTGCAGCGGAGGATGACTGTGGACAAGATGCTTTACGTGGCCATGACCGGCGCCAGCCAGAACGCGCTGGCGCAGAAGGCCCATGCCAACAACCTGGCGAACGTTTCCACCAACGGCTTCCAGCGTGATCTGGAGCAGGCCCGTTCGATGCCGGTGTTCGGCGACAGCTTTCCGGCGCGTGCGTTTGCCATGAGCGAACGGCCGGCCACCGATTTCAGTGCCGGTCCGCTGGTGGAAACCGGTCGCGAGCTGGACGTGGCGGTCAGCGGCAACGGCTTCATTGCCGTGCAGGCCCCCGATGGCAGCGAGGCCTACGTGCGCACTGGCGGCCTGAACATTGACGCCCTCGGTGTGTTGCGCGCCGGCAACGGCATGGCGGTAATCGGCAATGGCGGTCCGATCGCCATACCACCGGAGCAGAAGGTCGAGATCGGCGATGACGGCACCATCAGCATCCGCGCCATGGGCGAGGACCCACGGGTGATGGCCGAGGTCGACCGGATCAAGCTGGTCAACCCTGACATCAAGGGCATGATCAAGGGCCAGGACGGGCTGATCCGTACCGCCAGCGGCCAGCCGGCCGACATGGACGTGAACGTGCGCGTGGTGTCGGGATTCCTCGAAGGCAGTAACGTCAATGCCGTGGAGGAAATGACATCGGTGCTGGCGCTGTCCCGACAGTTCGAGTTGCACGTCAAGATGATGAAAGCGGCCGAGGAAGGCGATCAAGCCATGGCTCGGGTTTTGCAGATCGGCTAATCACATTTGAACGGGTGCCGTAAAACAGGCGCACGAGGAGAACACTAAATGCTTCCGGCTCTTTGGGTCGCTAAAACCGGCCTTTCCGCCCAGGATACCAACCTGGCGGTCATCTCGAACAACCTGGCCAACGTCTCGACCACTGGCTTCAAGCGTGATCGCGCCGAGTTTCAGGACCTGCTGTACCAGATCAAGCGCCAGCCCGGTGCGCAGTCCACCCAGGACAGCGAGCTGCCTTCGGGCCTGCAGGTCGGTACCGGTGTACGTATCGTCGGCACCCAGAAGAACTTCCAGACCGGCAGCCTGCAGACGACCGAGAATCCGCTGGACATGGCCGTCAACGGTCGTGGCTTCTTCCAGGTGCTGCAGCCTGACGGCACCGTCTCCTATACCCGTGACGGTACCTTCCACCTGAACTCCGACGGCCAGGTCGTCACCGCCAACGGCTTCGCCCTGGAACCTGCGGTCGTCGTACCGCCGGATGCCCAGACCTTCACTGTCGGCCAGGACGGCACGGTGTCGATCACTACCCCCGGCAACCCGGCCGCGCAGGTCATCGGCAACATCCAGACCGCCGACTTCATCAACCCGGCGGGCTTGCAGGCCATCGGCGGCAACCTGTTCCTCGAGACCGCCGCCAGCGGCGCGCCGCAGATCGGCACGCCTGGCCTGAACGGTTTCGGCCCCACCCTGCAGAAAACCCTGGAGGCGTCCAACGTCAGCACCGTGGAAGAAATGGTCAACATGATCACCACCCAGCGTGCCTACGAGATGAACTCCAAGGTCATCTCCGCCGCCGACAAGATGCTGTCGTTCGTCACCCAGCAGCTGTAAGCCCTGGCGGCCCGATCAAGGCGGGCCGCTGATCATCCGCTCGCTGTTGCAGCGCCTGTTTCACCATGAGGTAAGTGTCATGAGCCGTCTGTTGTCCGTATTCGCCCTGGGGGGGGTGGTGTTGCTGGCTGGTTGCGTTGCGCCGACGCCCAAGCCAAACGACCCGTATTATGCGCCGGTCCTGCCGCGCACCCCGTTGCCGGCGGCGGCCAACAACGGCTCGATCTACCAGGCCGGTTTCGAGCAGGGTCTGTACACCGATCGCAAGGCGTTCCGGGTCGGTGACATCATCACCATCACCCTGAACGAGCGTACCTCGGCGAGCAAGAACGCCGGTTCCCAGATCCAGAAGAACAGCAAGGCCGATATCGGCCTGACCTCGCTGTTCGGCACCGTGCCCAACACCAACAACCCGCTGGGCAGCGGCGACCTCACGCTTGAAGCCGGTTACAGCGGCGACCGCTCCACCAAGGGCGACAGCAAGGCCACCCAGGGCAACACCCTGACCGGCTCCATCACGGTGACCGTGGCCGAGGTGCTGCCCAACGGCATCATCGCCGTGCGCGGCGAGAAGTGGATGACGCTGAACACCGGCGAGGAACTGGTGCGCATTGCCGGCCTGATCCGTGCCGACGACATCGCCACCGACAACACCGTGCCGTCCACTCGCGTGGCCGACGCGCGCATCACCTATTCGGGCACCGGCTCGTTCGCCGATGCCAGCCAGCCCGGTTGGCTGGACCGTTTCTTCATCAGCCCGCTCTGGCCTTTCTGAGTACGGATGACCATGTTCAACGCTAGGCGGTTGATTGCCGCGACCCTGCTTCTGTCCTGTGCGTTCGGTGCTCACGCCGAGCGCCTGAAGGATATCGCCAGCATTTCCGGCGTGCGCGCCAACCAGCTGATCGGCTACGGCCTGGTGGTGGGCCTCAACGGCACGGGTGACCAGACCACCCAGACACCGTTCACCCTGCAGACCTTCAACAACATGTTGTCGCAGTTTGGTATCAAGGTGCCGCCGGGGTCGGGCAACGTGCAGTTGAAGAACGTTGCCGCCGTGTCGGTGCATGCCGACTTGCCGGCATTCGCCAAGCCCGGCCAGGTGGTCGATATCACCGTGTCTTCCATCGGCAACTCCAAGAGCCTGCGTGGCGGCAGTCTGTTGATGACGCCGCTCAAGGGTATCGACGGCAACGTCTACGCCATCGCCCAGGGCAATCTGGTGGTGGGTGGCTTTGATGCCGAAGGTCGCGACGGCTCGAAGATCACCGTCAACGTTCCGTCGGCCGGTCGCATTCCCGGCGGGGCCTCGGTCGAGCGCGCGGTGCCGAGCGGATTCAACCAGGGCAATAGCCTGACGCTCAATCTCAATCGTCCGGACTTCACCACCGCCAAGCGCATCGTCGACAAGGTCAACGAGCTGCTCGGGCCGGGCGTGGCCCAGGCCGTCGATGGCGGTTCGGTGCGGGTCACCGCGCCGATGGACCCGAGCCAGCGCGTGGACTACCTGTCCATCCTCGAGAACCTCGAGATCGACCCGGGCCAGGCGGTGGCCAAGGTCATCATCAACTCGCGCACCGGGACCATCGTCATCGGCCAGAACGTCAAGGTGTCGCCGGCGGCGGTTACTCACGGCAGCCTGACCGTGACCATCACCGAAGATCCGATCGTCAGCCAGCCGGGGCCGTTCTCCAATGGTCAGACCGCGGTGGTGCCGCGTTCGCGGGTCAACGCCGAGCAGGAAGCCAAGCCGATGTTCAAGTTCGGCCCGGGCACCACGCTGGATGAGATCGTCCGTGCGGTGAACCAGGTCGGCGCGGCGCCGAGCGACCTGATGGCCATCCTCGAAGCGCTGAAGCAGGCCGGTGCGTTGCAAGCCGACCTGATCGTGATCTGAGGACGCCAGGGATGAATTCGAAGAGTCTTGTTTCCAGTCAGGCCGACAGCGGCGCCTACACCGACCTCAATCGCCTGGGCTCGCTCAAGCGCGGGGATCGCGACAGCGAGGGCAACATCCGCAAGGTGGCCCAGGAGTTCGAGTCGTTGTTCATCAGCGAGATGCTCAAGGCGTCGCGCAAGGCCAGCGATGTGATGGCTGACGAAGACAGCCCGATGAACAGCGACACGGTCAAGCAGTACCGCGACATGTACGACCAACAGATGGCCGTGAGCATGTCGCGCGAAGGGGGTGGTATCGGCCTGCAGGATGTGCTGGTGCGCCAGCTGTCGAAGAACAAGGCCGCGCGCCCGAACACCAGTCCGTTTCCCCGGATCGAAGGGCAGGCGCCGGCATTGTGGGCCTCGAAAGTGGCCGAGCCCGCGCACATGGTCGAGAGTGTCGCTACGCGTAACGATGTGGCTGCGCTCAATGCGCGGCGCCTGGCGCTGCCTGGCAAACTCACCGATCGCTTGCTGTCCGGCATCGTGCCGTCTGCTGGCAATGCCGTCGCCAATGCCACGGCGCTGCCTGGGCGTGGCGATATCCCGCCCGGTGGCGTGGCCGTCGGCGACTGGGAGCCGGCCCGCACCTTCGCGGCGCCAGGTGGCAACCTGCAGATTCTCGGTCGGGCCGTGGCCCAGCCGCCGCTGGCACCGAAAAAGGCCTTCGCCGACAGCGACGCCTTCGTCGCCACCATGCTGCCGATGGCCGAGCAGGCCGCCAAGCGTATCGGTATCGATCCGCGCTACCTGGTGGCCCAGGCCGCGCTGGAAACCGGCTGGGGCAAGTCGGTCATGCGCAACCCCGATGGCAGCAGCAGTCACAACCTGTTCGGCATCAAGGCCACCGGCAGCTGGCAGGGCGGCGAGGCGCGGGCGATCACCAGCGAGTTCCGCAACGGCCAGTTCGTCAAGGAGACCGCGGCGTTCCGTTCCTACGACAGCTACCAGGACAGCTTCCACGACCTGGTGAGCCTGTTGCAGAACAATTCGCGCTATCAAGATGCAGTGCGGGCGGCCGATAAACCAGAACAGTTTGTGCGGGAGTTGCAGAAGGCCGGTTACGCCACCGACCCCAACTACGCCAGCAAGATCTCGCAGATCGCAAAACAGATGAAGTCGCAGCAGAGCTACGCAATGCTCGGTACCACCACGAAACTTTAAGGGCAGGAAACCATGGCGAGTTTGATCAATATCGGTATGTCTGGCCTGGGCGCCGCCCAGTCCGGGATGTACACCCTGGGTAACAACATCGCCAATGCCGATGTGGAAAGTTACTCTCGCCAGCAGATCGTCCAGAAGACCAAGGGTGGCCAGCAGGTCGGCCAGGTGTTCATCGGCACCGGCACCACGCTGTCCGATGTGCGCCGGGTGTACAACGCCTTCCTCGAGAACCAGCTGCGTTCCACCACGTCGCTGTCCAGCGACGCGAACGCCTACCTCAACCAGATCGGCCCGCTGAACAATGCCCTGTCCAGCGCCGACACCGGTATCACCGCAGCGCTCAAGAGCTTCTTCAGCGCGATGCAGGACGCCTCGGCCAAGCCCACCGAGGATGCCTCGCGGCAATTGCTGCTGACCAGCGCCCAATCGCTTGCCAAGCGTTTCAACAGCCTGTCGGCGCAGTTCAACCAGCAGAACAGCAACATCAACACTAACATGGCGGCGACGGCCGACCAGATCAACAAGCTGACCGCGACGATCTCCGAGTACAACCAGCAGATTGTCAAGATGACCGCCATCACCGGCAAGCCCAACGACCTGCTCGACCAGCGCGACGGCGCGGTGCGCGAGTTGAACAAGCTGATTGGCGTGGACGTGGTCGAGCGTGACGGCAACTACGACATCTACCTGAAGAACGGCCAGTCGCTGGTGCTGGGCAACACCACCCAGACCCTGGGCGTGGAGCCTGCGGCGACCGACCCGTCGCGGATGAACCTGGTGCTCAATCGCGGCTCGACCAAGATGGACATCACCGACAGCACCACCGGCGGCGAGCTGGGCGGTCTGCTGCGCTACCGCAAGGACACCTTGGACCCTGCGCTCAACGAGCTGGGCCGTGTGGCCCTGGTGGTGGCCGATGCGATCAACAGCCAGCTGGCCCAGGGCATCGACAAGAACGGCGAGTTCGGCGCGACCCTGTTCGGCGACATCAACAGCGCCGCCGCCATGGCCGGGCGCAGCGTGGCCAAGCTCGGTAACAGCCCCGGTTCCGGCAACCTCGATGTGAACATCAAGGACACCGGCAAGCTGACCACCAATGACTACCAGGTAACGTTCACCAGCGCCAACGAGTTCACCGTACGCCGCCTGCCCGACAACACCGAGATGGGCAAGTTCGACATCACCGCCAATCCACCACCGGTGATCGATGGCTTCAGCCTCAACCTGCGCGGTGGCGCGCCGATCGCCGGCGACAGCTTCAAGATCACCCCCACCCGCAATGCCGCGGCCAGCATCGAGACGGTGCTCACCGATCCCAAGCGCCTGGCGATGGCCAGCCCGCTGACCGCTACCAGCGGCTCGGGCAACAAGGGCACCGGGCAGATCGGCCAGCCCACGCTGACCTCCGAGCTGGACATCTACGATGCCGCCCAGCGCGCCGACCTGCAGACGGGGCTCAAGTACTCGACGCCGGTCAAGCTGGTGTTCGGTGACGAGAAGACCTCGCCCCAGACCTACACCATGTTCGATGCCAAGGGCAGCCCCATCGGCAGCGGCACGATCATCCCCGGCCAGGAGAACAAGCTGCAGCTGTCCGTGCCGATGGTCGATGGCAGCGGCAACCCGATCAACGACGCCAGCGGCACGCAGAAGAAGTTCACCTTCGAGATGACCGTCGCTGGCGCCCCGAAGGGCGGTGACAACTACACCGTCTCGCTGACCGGTGCCGGCTCGGCCGACAACCGCAACGCCCAGTCGGTGATCAACCTGCAGACCAAGCCCACCGTCGATACCGGTGCCGATGGCAAGGGCATCAGCTTCACCGATGCCTACGCCAAGCTGGTGTCCAACGTCGGTGGCAAGACCAACCAGGCCGAGATGGACAGCAACGCCACCCAGGCGCTGCAATCCTCCGCCCTGACCAGCCGCAACTCGAGCTCCGGCGTGTCCGTGGACGAAGAGGTCGGCAACCTGGTCAAGTTCCAGCAGTACTACACCGCGTCGTCGCAAATCATCAAGGCGGCCCAGGAAACCTTCGCCACTTTGATCAACAGCCTTTAAGGAGCCGTAGACCGTGCGCATCTCCACCCCGCAGTTCTACAACAGCAGCAGCGCCAACTACGAGCGCACCTTCGGCAACGTCAACAAGACGACGCAGGAAGCCAGCGACTTCATTCGCGTGCGCACCGCCGCCGACGATCCGGTCGGCGCCGCGCGCCTGCTGCAGCTCGAGCAGCAGCAGAACATGCTCGGCCAGTTCAAGGGCAATATCACCAACGTGCGCAACGCGCTGGGCAGCAGTGAAAGCACGCTCAATGCCATTGGTACCGTTCTGCAGCGGGTCAACGAGCTGGCTGTCAGCTCCGGTAACGCGAGCTTTACCGACGCCGACCGCAAGGCCAATGCACAAGAGCTGGCCTCGCTGGAAGACCAGCTGTTCTCGTTGATGAACAGCAAGGACGAGAACGGCAAGTACCTGTTCTCCGGCTCCAAGGGCGATACCCAGCCTTACGTGCGCAACTCCGATGGCACCTACAGCTACCAGGGCGATCAGAGCAACCTGATGCTGCAGGTCGGCGACATGCTCAGCCTGGCCGCCAACGAGACCGGCTACAGCGCCTTCGAGCAGGCGCTCAACACCAGCCGCAGCGAGACCCGCCTGACCGCGCCGGCCACCGATGACGGCCGGGTCAGCCTGTCCAACGGCCAGGTGTCCGGCAACACCACCTACAATGACCGTTTCCGCAGCGGTGAACCCTACAGCGTCCAGTTCACCAGCAGCACCGAGTACAAGATCCTCGATGCCGGCGGCAACGATGTGACGCTGGAAGCCAGCCAGGGTGGCAAGTTCGATCCCAATGGCACGAACATGGCCATCAGCTTCCGCGGTGTCGACCTGCGTCTGAAGATCAGCTTCAAGCCGGGTGACGAAGCCAACCCGGATGCCGCCATCGCCGGTCACACCTTCAACCTGAGCTCCAAGGCCGATTCGATCGCCGGCACCCGCAGCCCGGGCAACACCTCGTCGGCGCAGATCACCGATGCAAACATCAGTGACCCGGCCGCCTACAAGGCCGCGTTCCCCGGTGGTGGCGCGGTGCTGAAGTTCACCAGCGCCACCGATTTCGAACTGTATGCTTCGCCAATGACCGCCGACAGCCGTCCGATCTCCAGCGGCACGCTCAGCGGCACCACGGCCACCGCCGCCGGTGTGACGTTCGACCTGGCCGGTGCCCCGAATGCTGGCGATTCGTTCGCGGTCAAGGTGGACACCCATCAGAACCAGAATATCCTCAACACCATCAGCCAGTTGCGCACCGCGTTGAATACCCCGCAGGACAACGATCCGGTGGCCAAGCAGAACTTCCTCGCCGCCCAGGATGCGGCGCTGGGCAATATCGCCAGCGGCATGAACCAGGTGTCGTCGTCGATCTCGTCCATCGGTGGTCGCGGTCAGGCGCTCGATGTACAGGCTGAAACCAACGAGGCGCTTGCCGGCGAGAATACCAAGACTCAGAGCTCGATCCGCGAGAGCGACCCGGCCGAAGTGATGCTGCGCCTTGAAATGCAGAAAAACATGCTGCAGGCCTCGATGCAGTCCTTTGCCAAGATTGCCGGCCTGTCGCTGGTCAACTACATCTGATCGATCCTGCCCAAGGCAACGGCCTTTTGCCGTTGCTTTGCCCGTTACCCAGCGCAATGCTGGGCAGCGGGCTGGTCTGAGCCAGAGGCCTGGCTGTTCGAACCATTGCCTGAGTGAGCCTCCGTGGACGCACAACCCCTTGTCACTATCGCCATTCCAGCGTTCAATCCCGACTTCTTCCGCAGTACGCTGAACAGCGCGTTGACCCAGGACTATCCAAACCTGGAGATCGTGGTATGCGATGACAGTGCCGGAAGTGAGATCGAGGCTATCTGCCATGGGTTGACCGAGGGCTCGAGCCGCGTCCTGCACTACGTGCGCAACCCTCGCAGGCTTGGTTTTGCCTGCAACCTGATGGCGTGCCTGGAGCAATCATCGGGGGACTACATCAAGTTCCTCTGCGATGACGACACGTTGCTCGGGTATTGCGTCGGCCTGCAGGTCAATGCGCTGGAGGGCCGGCCCGAGGTCAGCATGGTAATAGGCCAGCGGCTGGTGTGTGCCGCTGACGATGTGCTCCTGCCGTCACGTCCGCTCAACTTCATCATCTCTCCTGAGAGCGCGGTGTTGAAGGGGACGGATCTGCTCGACAGTATCGCCGACAACGTACCGAATCTGTTCGGCGGTATCAGTCACGCTTTGTTCCGCAGGGCGCAGGTCGAAGAGTATCTGCCGACGCTGGTGCAGGAAGGCCGTGGGTTCATTGCGCGACTGGATCTGGCGTTGTACACCTGCATGTTACGCCGCGGTGACTTGTGCAGCCTTGAGCAGATCCTCAGCCTCGAGCGCGTTTACCCGGGCCGGCTCAGTTATCAGTCCTCAATGACCGAGGCGGCCAAGGCCGAGACCGAATGGTTGCGGCAAATGCTCGCGGCCCGCACGGGTGACGCGGCGCCAGCGGTCGGCTGGGTGCGTTACCTGCCGCTTGCATCCTATCCCGCAGGAGAGGGGCAGGCGTGGGAGGAGGTTGACATGCGTGCGGCCTTTTCCAAGCAAATGGCCAATTACAATCAGCAGGTCGGTACCTACAGTCTCGATTTCACCGAGCTCTATGAGCAGTGGCTGGCGCACCGTGAACTATCGCCGGGCCAGGCCCGCCTACTGCCCAAGCGACTGGAGCAATGGCCTGTCCTTCCGCGTATCGTCGCCGTGGTGTTGTGCAACGAAGGTGAGGAGGAGGCATTGCGTGCCACTCTGGACAGCCTGGCGGCGCAATCCTATGCAGCGAGTCGCATCCTGATGGTCGCTCCGGCAGTCGTCGAGGGGGTGACTGAAGAGGTACGCTTCATCCGGCGGCGTGGTCACGGTTTTGCCGAACTTGAGCAGTGGCTTGACGGCAATGAGCAGGCCGAGTGGGTCTACCTGCTGCGAGCCGGTGACCGGCTGCATCCTCATGCGCTAGTGATCATGGCCGAGCGCATGGCGCTGCGTGCCGACTGTGCCTGCCTGTACAGCGACGAGGGCAGTCATGATGGGCTGGCGCCTTCCCACCCTATCCTGAAACCCGACTTCAATCTCGACTTGATGCGCAGCCTGCCCTATGTGGGGCGCCTGCTGGCATTTCGATGTTCGGTATTGCGTAACCTGGGTGGCTTCGATGAGCGTTTCGCTGCCCTGGCGCCCCACGACCTGCTCTGGCGCATAGTGGAGCAGCACGGCTTGCAGGCGGTGGAGCACGTCGCAGAGGTGCTGGTGCATTGCAAGGAAACCTACGCGAACTGGCTGGGCCACCCGGAAGGCGGGGGGCAGGCTGTGCAGGTGGTAGAGGCGCATCTGCAGCGCCTTGGGGTTGGTGCGCAGGTTGCCGGTGTCGAGGGCGGCATGGTCTCTCGCGTGACCTATCTGCATGACTACACAGCGAGCGTTTCGATCCTGATCCATGCGGGCACGCAGTTGTCGGTGTTGATGCGTTGCCTGCAGTCGTTGCTGGCCAATACCGCCTATGCTGGCTTTGAAGTGCTGCTGGTGGCTGACGAGCAGACTCCGGCCGATGTACTCGACTGGCTCTCGGCAATGGCTGGCATGGGTAGTGAACAACTGCGTGTGACTCGGGTCGCAGGTCGGGGCCGGGCGCATAGTCTCAACCTGGCCTGCCAGCAGGCGCGCGGTGAGTATCTGTTGTTGCTGGAAAGCACCTGTGTGGTGTACGAGTCGCAATGGCTGCAGGAGTTGATGCAACATGCCCAGCGACCGGAAGTCGGCGTGGTCGGACCCAAGCTTTTCTCCAGCGACGGCAACGTGGTGTCTGCAGGTCTCGTGCTCGGACTCAACGGCCTGGTGGGTAGTGCATTCGTCGGCTGTGCAGTGAATGCCGAAAGCTACATGAATCGTCTGGGCATGGTGCAGAACTGGAGTGCCCTGAGCCTCGATTGCCTGGTAATACGGCGGGAGCTGTTCACCGAGCTGGGTGGCCTGGATACGGCATCCCTGGAGCAGTCGCTGTTCGATGCAGATCTATGCCTGCGGGTTCGTGAAAAAGGCTACCTGGCTGTCTGGACGCCTTTCTCGAAGGTGGTCAGATTCCCCTCTGCACCGCACGAGGGAGAGGTGGTGCAGCTCGGATCCGCCGACAGCGATGTCTTCTTCGAGCGTTGGCTGCCGTGGATAGCCCGGGATCCGGCGTACAACCGCAACCTGAGCCTGAAACTGGCGAATTTCAACTTCGAGCCCGGCCTGCGATCGGGCTGGGACCCCTTCATGGCGCGGGCGATGCCGTCAGTGCTTGGCTTGCCGAGCAACACCTCGGCGATTGGTCACTACCGCGTGGTCCAGCCGTTTACTGAGCTTGAGCAGCGCGGTTGGATCCAGGGGCGGATCAACTACAGCACGCCGGGCCTGATCGAGCTGGAGCGGGAGAAGCCTGATGTGCTCATTCTGCAATGTCGCTACATGCCGCACAGCATCAGGGAGCTGAGCCAGCTCAAGCGCTATTCTGGCGCACGGCGCATCTACGAGCTCGATGACTACGTGATCGAGCCTTCGCAGAAGAATGACCATGTGCGCAACCTGCCAGGGAATATCCGCGAGCTGGTCCGTGAGGGCGTCGGCCTGTGCGATCGGGTGGTAGTTTCCACCGAGCCTTTGGCCGATGCGCTTTCTAGCATGCACCATGACATCCGGATTGTGCCGAACATGCTCTCGGCCCCCTTGTGGACTGGATTGACCAGTGAGCGTCAGACGAGCGCCAGGCCGCGTGTCGGTTGGGCTGGGGGGACCAGTCACCGTGGCGATCTGGAGTTGTTGCTGGAAGTCATCAAGACACTGGCCAATGAGGTCGACTGGGTGTTCTTCGGCATGTGCCCGGAAATGCTGCGACCCTACGTCAAGGAGTTCCATCCGGGCATCTCGTTTGCAGACTATCCGCGCAAGCTGGCCAGTCTCAATCTTGACCTCGCTCTGGCACCGCTCGAACAGAACCTGTTCAACGACTGCAAGAGCAACTTGCGGTTACTGGAGTATGGCGCATGTGGTTTTCCGGTGATCTGTACCGACACCAAGGCCTATGCGGGCTATCTGCCGTGCACCCGGGTGAAGGACAACAGCAGCGGGCAATGGCTGGAGGCGATTCGCATGCACCTTGCAGACCCGCAGGCCAGCTACCGGCAGGGCGACGCCCTGCGCGAGGCGGTATTGCGCGACTATTTACTGACACCGCATCACCTGCAGCATTGGGCCAATGCCTGGCTCGCGGACTGAATCTGGTAGCTGCGGGATGACCGCGCTCCGAACCGACATTTTGAAGAGGGCACTATGGCCGAAATCACAACTGCACCGTGCACCAAGGTGACTGTCGTATTGCTGGGGCAGGAGCAGGCTGACTACCGGGCTCGTGCGCAGCACTATTACCAGAGGGCCGGCGTCCAGTGCTTGTCGCTTGACGTGCAGCCTCAAAATCAGGCGGCGCAGCATTACAGCGAGCTTCTGGGGCAATTGTTGCAGCAGGTGACCACTCCCTACGTGGTGCTTGCCCACGAGTCTGACTTTGCGCTGGTTCCAGCCCTGCAGGCCGCCGTTGTTCAGCTGGAGGCGCAGTCGAGTGCCATTGCAGCCCAAGGCCATGCGCTGGGCTTCAGGACGGGCAATGCCCAGCTGACGTACCACAAGGTGGGGGGAGCAATTCCCGCACTGGAGGGCGAAGGGGGGCTGGCGCGTCTACGCCAGTATGGTCAGGCCCGCCGTCAGGCATGGCGTGCCGTCACCCGGCTGCCAGCCATGCTGGCGGCGCTGGATCAGACCCCAGCGGGCGATGATCCGGCCGTGTTCTGTCTGGGGCTGTCATATGCGATCCTCGCCCAAGGCGAAGTCGCCTTGCTCGAACAGACCGATGTGCTGTGCAGCCTGGAATCCGAGGGCTGCGATCAGGTCTTGCGCGAGGAGCGCATGAATCGTGCGTTGTTCGCTCTTCGTCAATGGGATGCCCAGGGGCAGGCCCTATGCGTTGGCGAAGGTGAATTTGCAGTACTCCATCGCTTCGTTCGCGGGACCTATGATCACGGCGAGGCGCCCCTGCTGTTCACTTCCACCTGGAGCAGCGTGATCGATGATCCTGAACGGCTTTTCGAGCCGCGCCAGTATGTCGAGATGCCTTACTACAACAGCGCCCTGTTTACCCAACTGGCAGCGCTGGAGTTTCTCTGCCATGCCTTGCCGGCTGGCAAGGCGCAGCACGCGGCACTGGAAGGCCGCTGGGTACGCCAGCGTGACCTGTTGCAGGTGCATCCCAATGACACGCCCGCCAGTTTGCAATTGCGTTACTGGCAAGCGCTGGCGCTCGGACTGTTCGACCCGCAGCTCTGTCAAAAGCTTGTGGAGACGTTGGACGCAGAACGCGATGGTGATCAATTGCGTGAGATACGCAATTGGCTCGAGCGTTTGCGACAAGTGCCGGGGGTTGATCACCAGCCGCGCTTGCAGGCCACCCCGTCCGGGCAATTGCTGGCGAGTATTGGCGCGGCGACGCCTGACGCTGCGGCGCGTCAGCAGGTGTTGAATCACCTGTCCAGCCATCCCGCTGCGCAGATCGCCTTCGTGGTACTGGATCTGGAGAACGATGATGCGGCGTTGCAGGCTACTTTCGACAGCCTGCTGGCCAGCGGTATTCGCGACTTCAAGCTGGTGGTCCTCAAAGGTGGCAAGCCGCCGGTGATCACCACTGCGCGCGATACCTTGCACTTTATCCAGGTCAATGACGGCAACTGGTTGGCGCATCTGAACCAGGTGGTGCGCCAGTTGCCGAGCGAATGGTTGCTGTTGTTGCAGGCAGGAGACGAACTGCAGACGGGTGGATTGCTGCACCTTCTGGTGGAGCTGGCCGAGTCGCCTGCTTGTCAGGCGATTTGTGCCAACGAAGTGCAGCGTGACGAGGAGGGACGTTTACATGCCGTGATGCGTCCTGGCGCGGACCTGAATCTGCTACGTAACCAGCCGGGCCTGATGTCCCGGCACTGGCTGTTGCGTCGTCAGGCGGTGGTCGATCTGGGTGGCTACAGCGAAGCCCACCGGCAAGCCCTGGAGTTCGACTTGCTGCTGCGACTGATCGAGGCGCAGGGGGTCGGTTGTCTTGCGCACCTGGATGACTATCTCGTCATCACGCAGCAAGCTACGGCTGCACTGATGGATGCGGCGCAAGGTGCGCTCAATCGTCATTTGACCCACCTGGGGTATCGCGCCCAGGTGAGCGAACAGCCGAACACTGGGTTGCGTATCGATTTTCGGCATGCGGCAACACCGCTGGTGAGTATTCTGGTGGCCAGTACGGGTGACCATGCCCAGCTCGAGGCCTGCCTGACCAGTGTCCTGCAACGTACCCGATACCCGCGTTACGAGGTGCTGGTGGTGTGCGCCGAGGAGGAAGTGGAGGCGTTGCAGCACCTGGGGGGGCGCGTACAGGTGTTGGTGGGCGAATCTGCTGGCTCGCGCAGTGCCTGGCTGAACCAGGCCGCAGGGCAGGCGCGCGGTGAGTACCTGGTGCTGTTGTCGGCGCAATGCCAGGTCATCACGCCAGCCTGGATCGAAGCGTTGCTCAATGAGGCGCAGCGCCCGGAAGTGGGTGTGACGGGAGCGGCGCTGCGTACCGTCGATGGCGCCCTGGCACATGGCGGCTATGCCCTATTGGAAGGGCCGCAAGTGGCGGTGCCTTGGCAGGGCATTTCGGACGAGGAGTGCCGCAATGCCCGCTGGCCGGAGGCCGTGCGCGGTTGTGCTGCCGTTTCGGCTGACTGCCTGATGGTTCGCCAGGAGGTGTTCGCCCATTGCGGTGGCTTGCAGATCGTGGAGGGGGCCGACCTTGACCTGTGCCTGGCGGCGACTGAAGCTGGCCAGTTGGTGGTGTGGACGCCTCAGGCACAGCTGCAGGTGAGCGCGTTGTCTGTACCGGCCGAGGGCCTGGCGCTCGAGCTGCAGGCTCGCTGGCCGGCGGCGTTCAGTGGCCGAGACGTACAGGTTCCTGCTTTGGCCTGGCTCGACCAACTCCGCCAGGGCTTGTAAGCCAGGCGGTTTATTGACGGGGTGCGGCGCCAGTCGCCGTATCCCCGTTTCGCGTCACCTTCTCCTCCCGGCATGTTCCGATGTCGTGCAATACCATCCTACCTCCCGCCCATCGCCAAAAACCTCGTAAACCCTTTGTATGACTGAGTGCTAACGGAATTGGCAATATTTTTGCTTTGGAAGCCCAAGTAGCTGAATTGGTCAGTATTTTGTCAGCCCGTCCAGGGCCGCGGCCTTCCAAGGTAAGTCGACAATGAAAACAGTCATCCTGGCCGGCGGCCTGGGTACACGCATCAGCGAAGAATCACACCTTCGCCCCAAGCCAATGATCGAGATCGGCGGCAAGCCGATCATCTGGCACATCATGAAGATCTACTCCCATCACGGGATCAACGATTTCGTGATTTGCCTGGGCTACAAGGGCTACGTGATCAAGGAATACTTCGCCAACTACTTCCTGCACATGTCCGACGTGACTTTCGACATGTCGGAAAACCGCATGCACATTCACAACCGCAATGCCGAGCCGTGGCGAGTAACGCTGGTGGACACCGGTGAGAACACCGCCACCGGCGGGCGGATCAAGCGCGTGCGTGACTACGTGGGCGACGACACCTTCTGCCTCACCTATGGCGATGGCGTGGCCGACGTCGATATTCCGGCGTTGATCGACTTCCACAAGAGCCACGGCAAGCTGTCGACGGTAACTGCGGTGCAGCCGCCTGGGCGCTATGGCGCGCTCGATGTGCGGGGCGAGCAGGTGCGGGGTTTCCAGGAGAAGCCACTGGGCGACGGTGGTTGGATCAACGGCGGTTTCTTCGTGCTGGAGCCTGGCATTTTCGACTACATCGACGGTGACGACACCACCTGGGAATACGAACCCATGCGCGCGCTTGCGCAGGACGGTCAATTGATGAGCCACACCCACCGGGGCTTCTGGCAAGCGATGGATACCCTGCGTGACCGCAATTACCTCGAAGAGCGCTGGAAGTTGGGAGAGGCGCAATGGCGGGTATGGCCGTAAGCCGCGAATTCTGGGCCGGGCGTCGGGTATTCCTGACCGGCCACAGCGGCTTCAAGGGTGGCTGGCTGGGTTTGTGGCTCAGCGAGCTTGGTGCTGAAGTGTACGGATATTCGCTTGCCCCGCAGACCCAGCCGGCATTGCACCAGAGCATTCGCCTGGCTGAGTGCCTGGCGGGCGAGTTCGCCGATATTCGCGACGCCGAGCAACTGCGTCGCAGCCTTCAGGCATTCCGTCCCGAAGTGGTCCTGCACCTCGCCGCGCAACCTCTGGTACGGGAGTCTTACCGGACCCCAGCGGACACCTACGCCACCAACGTCATCGGCACCCTCAACCTGCTCGAGGCCGTGCGCCAGTGCGACACGGTGCGCGCTGTGCTGGTGGTGACCAGCGACAAGTGCTACGAAAACCGCGAGTGGCTATGGCCCTATCGTGAGCAGGACGCCCTCGGTGGTCACGACCCTTACAGCAGCAGCAAGGCCTGTGCCGAGCTGCTCTGTGTCTCATGGCGTGACTCCTTCCTGCGCGAGCGCGGTGTCGCGCTGGCGACCGCCCGCGCCGGCAATGTGATCGGCGGCGGCGACTGGTCGGCCGACCGGTTGCTGCCGGACATCCTGCGTGCCTGGGATGCGGGCGAGTCGTTGACCCTGCGCTATCCGGGCGCGGTGCGTCCGTGGCAGCACGTGCTCGACCCGCTGCAAGGCTATCTGCTTCTGGCCCAGGCGTTGGTCGAACAGGGTCAGGCGGTTGCCCAGGCCTGGAACTTCGGCCCCGACAGCGAAGGCACGGCCACCGTTGGCGAGGTGGTCCAGGCCATGGCCGAGCGGTGGTCCGGCGATGCGCGCTGGGCGGTCGAATCGCTCGACCAGCCCCATGAGGCGGGGCTGCTCACCCTCGATTCATCCCGGGCCCGCCAACGGTTGGGCTGGCGCCCGAGCTGGGACTTGCCGCAGGCCCTGCAACGAACCCTCGATTGGCATCGTGCCTGGCGCGACGGCCAGGACATGCAGCAATACAGCCGTGCACAGATCGCGGAACATGAAGGCGAAAACAATGACTGATCAAACGGCGCAGCAGTTGCGCCAGCAAATTGCCGAGCTCGTGGGCCGCTATGCGGAGCTGGAACTGGCGACCCCGCAATTTGTACCCGGGCAGCATGCCATACCGCCGTCGGGCAAGGTCATCGGGGCGCCGGAGCTGCAAGCCATGACCGAGGCGGTGCTCGATGGCTGGCTGACCACCGGCCGTTTCAACCAGGCCTTCGAAAAGCGCCTGGCCCGCTATCTCGGCCGACGCGGCGTACTGACTGCCAACTCCGGGTCATCGGCCAACCTGCTGGCGTTTTCCGCGCTAACCTCGCCGCGTCTGGGTGACCGTGCCATTCGCAAGGGTGACGAAGTCATCGGTGTCGCTGCCGGTTTCCCGACTACGGTCAACCCGATCCTGCAGTTCGGCGCGGTGCCGGTGTTCGTCGATATCGAGATGGGCACCTACAACATCAACCCGGCGTTGATCGAAGCGGCTATCGGCCCGCGTACCAAGGCAATCATGCTGGCCCACACGCTGGGCAACCCGTTCAACCTCAAGGTGGTGCGCGAGCTCTGCGACCGCTATGGCCTGTGGCTGATCGAGGACTGCTGCGACGCCCTGGGCGCCACTTATGACGGTCGCCAGGTTGGCAGCTTCGGTGACCTGGGAACGCTGAGCTTCTATCCGGCGCACCACATCACCATGGGCGAGGGCGGGGCCGTGTTCACCGACTCGCCTTTGCTCAAGCGCATCGTCGAGTCGTTCCGCGACTGGGGGCGGGATTGCTATTGCGGTCCAGGCGAGGACAACACCTGCAGCAAGCGCTTTTGCTGGCAGCTTGGCGACCTGCCGCAAGGTTACGACCACAAGTACACCTACTCGCACCTGGGCTACAACCTCAAGATCACCGACATGCAAGCCGCCTGCGCCTTGGCGCAGATGGATCGGGTGGATGACTTCATCGCCGCGCGCAAACGCAATTTCGCCTGGCTCAGCGATCGCCTCGCCGGGTGCGCCGAACAGCTGATCCTGCCCCACGCGACCCCCAACAGTGATCCCTCCTGGTTCGGCTTCCCGTTGACCCTGCGCGACAATTGCGGCACCGATCGCCTGGACCTGCTGCGCCACCTCGATGCACACAAGATCGGTACGCGTTTGCTGTTTGCCGGCAACCTGACCCGCCAGCCCTATATGAAGGACCAGCAGTACCGCGTGGCCAGCGATCTACATGTCACTGACAAGGTGATGAAGGACACGTTCTGGACGGGTTTGTGGCCGGGGCTCGGCGAAGAGCATCTTGAGCACGTTGCCAGCACGATCGAACAGTACGTGCGCAGGTTGCGTTGATGAACTGCTTCGAACAGACGCGTTTCAAGCTCAATCGTCCACCGAAGCAGAGGCTCGAAGGATAGTTCATGGCCAGCCGCACCTACCCGCCGTTGCACACGGCACCGAAGCGTCCGTACTACATCTACGCTCCGGATTACCGTCAGACCTCGGCGGGCATTCGTGTGACCCACCTGATCTGCCATCTGCTCAATCGTTGCGGGCAGGATGCGTATCTGCTGTTCGCCAAGCAGACCAATCCGCTGTGGCATACGCCCCTGCTGACTGACATCCTGGAGCAGCAACATGCTGAGGCGGGGCGTCAACCGATCGTGGTGTATCCGGAGGTGGTGCGGGGTAACCCTGCCAATGGGCAATCGGTCGTGCGGTACTTGCTGAATGTGCCAGGATTGTTGGGGGGCGACAGCGAGTTCCCCGCCACGGACATGATTTTCGCGTATGGCGAGAACCTGCTTCCTGAAGGGCTTGGTGACGACCACATTCTGTTCATGCCGCCCATCGATACGTCGATTTTCAACAACCAGGCTAACAGTTTCGATCAACATCGAAAGGGCTGGTTGCTGTATCCAGGGCGTTACATCGATGCCTTGCAGCAGTACCCAGAGCTGGCTGCGAAATGCACCATCATCACGAGCAAGTGGCCCGCTACGCCGGAGGAAATGGCTGAGCTTTTCCGGCGCAGTGAGCGCGTCTACTGTTTCTCATCCACGGCCATTGCGCTGGAAGCAATGCTATGCGGTTGCCCGGCAGTGATTCTCAAGTCACCCTTTTTTGACGGTGTGCCTATTGGTGGTGGCGAGTTCGGTACTCACGGTCTGGCCTTTGAGGATTCTGATGAAGCAGTCGCTCAGGCCGTTGCCGGGCTGGATATTGTTTCGCAGACCTATGCCAGGCTGCAGAATCGCTTCTGGGAACAGTTTGATATCTTTATTGCCAAGACACAGGCGATGCCGATCCAGCCGCGTTTGCTCAATGACGTTTCCGTGGAACAGGGTGCTGCGACGCCAGCGTTTGCGCATAGCCAGATGGTCAGGCAGTGGCTGCGCCAGCGTACCCCCAATGATGCCCAGGCTGAATTGATCATCCAGCGCCTGGAGGCATGCCAGCAAGCATTGCCTCGTTTCGATTTTATTCTCGTGCCGGATGGCCAGCCAGGTGCGGTTGAAGTCACGCGTCAAAGCTTGCTGGAGCAAGGTTACCCATTCATTGGTATCCATCTGCCGGGCGATGCCGAAGCTGAAACCCTTAACGAAGTCGCGCTGAATCAATGTCACGGACAGTGGTTGTGCTTCGTTCGCGCCGGGACGACGTTCACGACGTTTGGGTTGGCCCTCCTTGCCCTGGAATTACTGGCATCGGCGAATGTGCGCGCGTTCTACACCGATGAGGTCGTCCGCCATCCTTCCGGCGATATGGAAACGATACTGCGACCGGACTTCAACCTCGACATGCTACTGAGCGCGCCAGCAGACATGGCGTATCACTGGCTTTACAAGCGTGAGGTATTCCTCGACGCAGGTGGTTTTGACCCGGCATGTGCCGGTGCGATCGAGCTTGCCCTGCTACTGTGGTTGATTGAGGGCAGTGACGGCGTGGACGGCCTTGCGCATGTCAGTGAGCCGGTATTCATCACAGATGCCATCCGGCCGGCCCATAGTCCGCAGGCGCAGGCTGTTGTGGCCCAGCATCTGAACCGTCGTGGGTATACGCGCGCAAGGGTGCAGAAGCACCTTCCAGGCATTCATCGAATCCATTACGGCCACGGGGATGAGCCGCTGGTCTCGATCATCGTTCCCATTGGTGGGCAAGCTGGACAGATCCAGCACTGCATCACCTCGCTGATGGAAACAACCACCTATCCCCGCTATGAGATTCTCCTGCTGGACGATGGCGAGGCTGATTGGGCCACGCGGGTCTGGCTCGATGCTCTTGCGTCCCAGCAAGTGGGTGGCATCAGTGTGCTGACCGGCGGTGGTGCGGTGGCCATGCAGCGTGCTGTCCAGCATGCCCGAGGTGATTACCTGCTCATGTTGAGTAGTGACACAACGGTGGTCCACAGCGACTGGCTGGATGCATTGCTCAACCACGCGCAGCGCCCGGAGGTGGGAATTGTTGGCGGCAAGTTGCTGCACCCTGGTGGCACGGTGGAGCAGGCCGGCATGGTGCTTGGACTCAACGGTGCAGCAAGTACTGCCTTCAGTGGCCAGACCAATGGTTTGGGCTATATGCGCCGCCTCGAAATGGATCAGAACTACAGCGCGGTTTCCGCTGCCTGCCTGATGATCCGGCGCTCGCTTTTCGAGGCGTTGGGTGGCCTGGACATGCTGCAATTCAACGGCTCTGGCGCAGCCATCGACTTGTGCCTGAAGTCGATGCAAGCGGGCTATCTCACCGTCTGGACGCCTCACGCTGTTCTGTTCTGCGAGGGTCGTGATGTGTCCGGGCAGGAGGCTGCGACCAGTGACGAAGGGCAAGCGCAGCAAGATGCGCTGTTGCGAAAGTGGTTGCCTCTAATTGCTCATGATCCGGCGTACAACCGCAATCTGACTCTGCAAGGTTCTGGTTTTACGCTGGAAACCGATCCCGGGCTCGCCTGCCGTTATTTAAGCTGGCGTCCGCTGCCCGTGGTGTTGACGATGCCTGCGGATTTCGAAGCCAGTGGACATAGCCGCATCATCGATCCCGCGCTGGCCATGAGGAGCAACGGTCAGGCCGATATCCGTCTGGCCCTTCGCAATTATTCGCCGGTTGAGCTCGAACGTTTGCAGCCTGACGCATGGGTCATGCAGCCGCCTCGCCTCGAGACGCAGGTCGAGGCATTGCGGAAAAACGCACGGTTCACATCGGCATTCAAGGTGCTGGAGGTCGATACTCTGTATTGCACAGAGGCTGGGGATTCACTGTCGGCGCCGGTTGACGGAGCGCTGCGTCGCTTGTCTGCCATGGCCGACCGGTTGCTGGTGGCGACGTCGGGATTGGCCGAAGCGTTGCGCGATACCTGCGCGGATGTTCGTGTAATCCCTGATCGATTGAATCCGGCTCGCTGGAGCGGGTTGCGGAGTCAGCGGCGGTTCAGTGCTCGTCCTCGCCTCGGGTGGGTTGAAGGAGGGGGCGCGCAGGAGCAGGCATTGTTACTGGAGATCGTCCAGCAGTTGCATGGGGAAGTCGACTGGGTATGTCTGGGTCAGTGTCCGTCGCTTCTTCGCCCTTATCTTAGCGAGCAGCATGATGCGGTGTCGTTCGATGAATATCCGGTAAAGCTTGCCTCCTTGAATCTGGACCTGGCCATCGCGCCCTTGGCTCCGGGTTTGCTCGGCGAATGCCGAAGCCCGTCGCGCCTGTTGGAATATGCCGCGTGCGGAGTGCCTGTGGTCTGCAGTGACGTTTGGTCCCTGCAAGGGCTGTCTGTGATACCGGTCAGGAACATTTCCAGGGACTGGGTTGAAACCATTCGGATGTACCTGGCGGAGCCGGAGGCCAGCGCCAGGTGTGGCGATGCATTGCAGGAAGCGGTCCTGACGCAGTGGATGCTGGATGAGGACCATATCCAGACGCGACTAAAGGCCTGGCTCCCCGGCTGACGGGCGGGTACGCAACAGGCCGCGATTATCCACACAACATTTACAGGATCGGTGCACTGCAAGGTCATCATCCATTTGCGGTAGTCCAGACGGACCAAGATCTGGGCGCCGACATCCATTCAGTCATGCGAGTGAGCAGGGGAGCTTTAATGAAAACCATCAGCCAACGTGACAAAGATCTGTTCGAAAACCTGTTCGTGCTTGAACTGGCCAACAATCACTGGGGCAGCCTGGAGCGGGGGCTGAAGATCATTCGAGATCACGGCGCAATCGCACGCTTCAACAATGTCAAGGCTGCGATAAAACTGCAGTTTCGCGACGTCGATGAATTCATCCACCCGGACTTCAAGGGTACGACAGAGCTGCGCTATGTGAAGAAGACCGAGGACACTCGACTGAGCAAGGCCGAGTTTGCCCGGATGGTTGAGGAAGTCCGCAATCTGAGTTGCATTCCCATGGCTACCCCGTTCGACGAGGCCTCGGTAGACCTGTGCGTCGAGTTCGACATGCCGATTCTCAAGATTGCCAGTTCTGACATGAATGACTGGCCATTGATCGAGAAGATCGCCTCCACGCGCCGTCCGACCATCATCTCGACTGGGGGGGCATCGGAGAAGGACCTCGATGACGTAGTTCGATATTTCGAGAAGCGTGACATCCCGCTTTCGATAAACCACTGCGTTTCGCTCTACCCCAGTGAAGATGATGAACTGCACCTGGATCAGATCGACTATCTGCGCAATCGCTATCCAGGTCACGTGATTGGCTTGTCTACCCATGAGTATCACGACTGGCATTCGTCGATGCTGATCTCCTACGGCAAAGGAGCCCGTACCTGGGAGCGTCATATCGACATACAGTATGAGGGCGTTCCGGTCTCCAACTACTGCTCGCTGCCGGAGCAGTGCGACAGTTGGTACAAGGCATTCCACAAGGCCAAGGAAATGTGCGGGGGCGTGAGTGCCAGCCGACGCATCATCTCGCGCAAGGAAACCGAGTATCTCAACGCCCTCGTGCGCGGCGCCTATGCGCGACGTGACCTGGAGCCTGGTTATGTGCTGACGCGTGACGAATTCGAAAAGGATTTCTATCTGGCCATCCCGTTGCATAAAGGGCAGCTGTCGTGCCGTGAGGTGATGAATGGCGAGCGTCTCTTGCAGTCGATCAAGGCCAACGAGCGCTTGACTATCGAGCATATCGACGGCCCCTACAGCGAAACGCCCGCGCTCAAGAACCTGATCCTGAACAGGGGGCTTTGAGCATGAAGCGTGTTTCCGAGCAGATCGCTCAGTGGTTGGTGCAGCAGGGTGTCGAACAAGTCTTCACTGTCACTGGCGGCGGTGCCATGTTCCTCAATCAGGCGCTTGGTGGGCATGAGGGCCTGCGTTGCACTTTCATGCACCATGAGCAGGCATGTGCCATGGCTGCTGAGGGGTACGCACGGGTCACCGGCAAGCCTGCGGTGGTGATGCTGACCACCGGGCCGGGTTCGATCAATGCTCTCAATGGTGTGCACGGCGCATTCACCGACTCGATTCCGATGATCGTGATCTCTGGTCAGATCAAGCGTGAAACCTGTGTTTCCTTCCAGGACGTGCCGGGCCTGCGGCAGTTGGGTGACCAGGAGGGGCCGACCATCGCGATGGCCAGTCCGGTTTGCAAATATGCCCGGATCGTGCGCAGCGAAAAAGACCTTGAGGACATGCTGCCCACCGCCTACGCCGAGGCAGTTGGCGGACGTCCTGGGCCGGTATGGCTTGATATTCCCCTGGACATCCAGCAGTCGACCGCGTCGATCAATATTCCCGCCCCGGTTCTGACTCGGCCTGCTCCGGCCGAAGGTCTGAGGAGCGCCTGCACGCAGATCGCCCGTCGTTTGCTGGAGTCGCATCGACCGCTGATCCTGGGTGGTACGGGGGTTCGGCTTTCGGCTACGGAGAAGCGCTTGCTGGCCTTGGTCGAGCGCTACCGTATCCCTCTGGCCACTGCGTGGACTCACGACCTGATTGCCAGTGACCACCCGCTGTTTGCCGGGCGCCCTGGCACCATCGGTACGCGCTCTGGCAACTTCTGTCTGCAAACCGCTGATTTCGTGCTGGTGTTGGGGTCACGGTTGAATGTGAGACAGACGAGCTACAACTGGCAGGCCTTTGCGAGAAACGCCTGGGTCGCTCAGGTGGATATCGATGCTGCGGAACTGAACAAGCCCACCGTTCGTCCAGACCTCGGGGTTGTCGCAGACCTGAATGATTTTCTGGATATGTTCGAGGAGGAGCTGGCGCGTTGCGTCCTGCCGAACTTCTCCGCTTGGGTGCAATGGTGCAAACGCATTGGCGAGACCTACCCGGCTATTGCGGAGCATCGCCAGCAAGCTGGGGCGGCGCTCAATCCCTATGTCATGGTAGAGCGTATCTTTGCTCAGATGCGTCCTGACGACATTGTTGTCTGTGGCAATGCTTCTGCGTGCATCCTGCCGTTCCAGGTGGGAGCGCTACAGTCTGGTCAGCGTTTGTTCAGCAACTCCGGCTCGGCCTCCATGGGGTATGACTTGCCGGCGGCCCTGGGTGCTGCAGCGGCTGCTGCTCAGGAGAATGGGCGGCGGGTGATCTGCTTCGCGGGCGATGGCAGCCTGCAGATGAATATCCAGGAGTTGCAGACGCTGAAAACCGTCGCGGCCAATCTCATCGTGATTGTTCTGAACAACCGTGGCTATCTTTCCATCTGGCAGACGCATGAGAACTTCTTCGGTCGTGTGATTGGCGCAACTCCCGAATCGGGAGTGGAGTTCCCTGATTTCACCGCCGTTGCTCGCGCCTATGGTTTGCGGGCCGAATCGATCCACGGTGAGGAGGATCTGCGCCGGCTCGATGAGCTCTTGGGCTGCAACGGGCCACTGCTCATCGACTTGCACGTTGATCCTCGGCAAGAGTTCGTGCCGCGCATCAAATCTCGCGTCGATGCTAACGGTGCATTCGTGACGCCAGAGCTGGACGACATGCACCCGTTCCTTGAGCAGGCGACACTCGAGCAGTTACGCAACGAGGCCCTGGCCATACGCGCAATCCCCCATACCGTCACTGACTCAGGAGCCAACGGCAATGGTTGACAAGACTTATCGCACTGCTGATTTCAATGCCCTGCGTGAGCAGGCGGCCGGTTTGCCGCGGACACATATCGAACCAGGCAGCGTCATCTGGATTTTTGGTGCGGGCAACTTCGGTCGAAGCCTGGCGGCGGCGATGCAGAAACAAGGTATTGTCGTGGCGGGCTTTGTCGAGACCGCTCCCCGTGTGGCAACCGTGCTTGACCTGCCTGTGCTGGACTGGCGGGCATTGGCGCGGGAGCATTCGGGAGCGCGGCTGGCGCTTGGGATCTTCAATCGCGATACGCCGTATGATGAGCTGCTGACGATTGCCGCCGAGGCAGGTTTCGCACCGCCGTTGATGCCGTGGATGCTGTACGAGCAATTTTCCCAAGATCTTGGCTGGCGATTCTGGCTCAGCGCCCGTTCGTTCCTGTTAGAGGCAATGGGACGAATTGCTGGAGTGGCCGAGCAATTGGCTGATGAGCAAAGTCGGGAAATCCTGTATCGCATGTGCGCGTTCCGTCTTGGCCTGGATATGGAATACGCCAGCTACCTTTCCAGCGAGGCGCGCTACATCAATGAATTGACCTTGCCTGCGTTGCGGGGCCACGGTATCACCTACGTGGACTGCGGTGCCTATGATGGTGACAGTTACGAAGAGCTGATAGCGTGTCCCGACATTACCTGCAAGCAAGCGTTTTTGCTGGAGCCTGATGCGGAAAACTTCAGTCGTCTGGTAAGGCAGGTAGCGCTTGGCGGTACCAACGCCGTTTGCTTGCCCATGGCCGCTGCCCAGACCTACAGTATCCTGACGTTCAACGCCGGACAGGGAGAGGCTTGCTCCCTGAGTCAGGATGGTGCTGGCACTTCGATCGCAGCGGTAGCCTTGGATCAAATGCTGCCCTGTCTGCCGGTTGACCTCATCAAGCTCGATGTCGAAGGGGCAGAGGCTCAGGTGCTGAGGGGAGGCGAGCAGATCATCCGTCGCAGCCGTCCAACGCTGATCGTATCGCTCTACCATAACCCGGAAGATCTCTGGGAGTTGCCGGAGCTGCTGTTCAATTTCTGCCCGAACTACCGTTTCTACATCCGCCAGCATTGCCCGAATACATTCGAGTCGGTCCTCTACGCTGTACCCAACCCATGAACGTGTTACTGACCGGGGGTACTGGATTTTTCGGGCGCGCATTGTTGCGGCATTGGCAGGAATGTGCAGATGCCGGCGCCCAGGTACCCAAGGTTACTGTGCTAAGTCGGATGCCGTATGCATTCCTTGAGCGGTACCCTGAGTTTGCGGGCCAGCCTTGGCTGCGCCTGCATGAAGGTGACATTCTGGTGCCGGATTCGCTGCCGGTATCACGGAATTTTACGCATGTGCTGCATGCGGCTGCTGACTCGACAACCGGGCCTGCCCTCGGCCCGCTGGAGCGCTATCTGCAGATCGTCGACGGAACCCGGCATCTGCTGGACTATGCCGTTGCCAATCGTATTCCGCGTTTCCTGCTGACAAGTTCTGGTGGCGTTTATGGTCCTCAGCCGCAAGGCATGGGGAGCATCGTGGAAAGTTACAATGGCATGCCGGATCCGCTCGAGCCAGGACATGCATATAGTGTGGCCAAACGCTGTGCCGAGCATCTTTGCGCCCTGTATGGCCATCGGCACGGTCTTGATGTTGTGATTGCCCGCTGTTTTGCCTTCGTCGGGCGTGATTTGCCTCTGGATGTGCATTTCGCCATCGGCAACTTCATCAGGGATGCGCTTGGTTCACCCGTCATTGCAGTGAATGGCGATGGTACGCCCGTGCGTACCTACATGGATCAGCGAGATCTGGCGCACTGGCTAGAGGTGCTCCTGAGTAGCGGGAAGCCAGGGCATGCCTACAACGTAGGCTCTGATGAGGTCATTACGATCGGTGAACTGGCACACTTGGTTCGCGACACACTCGCGCCCGGGAAGCTTGTGCGCATTGCTCAGCGTGAAGAGTCGCCTGGAAGTTTCCGGAATCGTTACGTGCCAGCAATCAGCAAGGCGCGTGATGAACTGGGGCTATCCCTGCGTTACAACCTGGCAAGGTCGATACGGGATGCGGCGGAGCATGTGGGTCGTTGACCGGTACGTAATGACTCTCTTCTTCTTTGATGTATCAGGAATGCAAGCATGAACAACGACTTCCCTGCTTCGTTGCGACGTGAGCGCGTGGCTCAACAGTGCATCTGCTGTGGTGGTGTGCAACTGCAACGGTCGCCGGCTATTCTCATGCCGTTCGTTTCCCATCGGGCATTGGGGCTGGCGCCTGTTCTCATTGATGAGCAGTGGGGTCTGAAATCCATTCCTCAAGGTATGGCGTATTGCCTGTGCAATACACTTCATTGTTCACAATGTGAATTGTTGTTCTTGGACATTCGTTTTTCCGACCGCGAGATGGCCTGCCTGTATGACGGCTACTACGGTGAGGCATACGAAGCGCTTCGAGAACACTATGAACCCGGCTTCAAGGCGCGAAATCTTGCCCTGAGGGCGCCTAGCGAGCTAATGGGGCTGACGATCGATTACATTCTGCAGTACCTCAGCCCCGTGCGCATCCTTGATTGGGGAGGGGGAGATGGCACGAACACTCCGTTCAAGGGGGATGGGTACCAGACTGACATCTTTGATATCGACCGCAAACCTACCGTGGTGGGTACTCGCAGCGTCGCAAAGGACGATGTTGACGGCGTCGCTTACGATCTCATTGTCTGCCGCCAGGTGCTTGAGCATGTTCCCTATCCAACGGATGTGCTTGCCGAGATCCGTCACTGCATGGGGGATGAGACTTTGCTCTACGTGGAGTTGCCGCATGAGGCGCTCATGGTCGGCAACCAGGCGCTTTCACCGTCGCAAAAGCGGCATTGGCACGAACATATCAACTTTTTCTCACCTGCTGCGCTCGCTAACCTCTTCCTGGCCTGCGGTTTCAAATTGTTGAATGTGCAATCGACTCCTATAGGGAGTGACCCACGATTGAGCTCAGCCTCTCGGATTCTGCAGGCCATGGTAAGGAAGGCATAAGTACTGCGGGTAATGTCGCAGTGGCATTGGCGTTGAAATGAAGGCCGGCGGTGCAATGCCGCCGCCTGACGCCGTGAGGTCTTCGGGCGCTTCAATAGCGCAGGTGGCATTGCGTGGATTACAGGATTGGTCGTATAACCGTGACCTGGCAGTCAAAACGTGCATCACACATGCATTGAGTCTGCGGGCAGCCATGTCGACATGCCAGGCCAGGCGTATGGTTCTGGTCGCCAGCCCCGTGATTTTTCGTCATTTCCATTGGGAAGCCACAATGATTGGCATTAAAAGCATCGCCAGTTACGTACCTGTGGAGGGCGTCGACAACTACGCCCAAGGTGCGAAATTCGGCAAGGATCAAGAATTCATTTTCGGCAAGATCGGTTCGACCTTCCTGCCGCGCAAGGGTGTCTCCCAGGAAACCTCCGACCTGTGTGTCGAGGCCGCGAAAAATCTGTTCGCTGCCAATCCGGCACTGGACCCGGCGTCCATCGATGTCGTCATTGTCGTCACCCAGAACGGTGACGCGGAAGGCCTGCCGCACACGGCGGCCATCGTTCAGCACAAGCTTGGGTTGTCGACCGCCCTTGCCGCGTTCGACATCTCGCTGGGCTGCTCGGGCTATGTCTATGGGCTGTACGCGATGAAGGGCTTCATGGAGGCCGCAGGCCTGAAGAACGGCTTGTTGCTGACCGCTGACCCTTATTCGAAGATCGTCGACCCAGAGGATCGCAACACCACCATGCTGTTCGGCGACGCCGCTACCGCCACCTGGATGGGTGATGGGGCGATCTGGCAATTGGGCAAGTCGCTGTTTGGCAGTGATGGTGCCGGTGCCGAGCATCTGCGTACCACCGACGGCAAGTTCTTCATGAACGGTCGTCAGGTCTACAACTTCGCCCTGGTCAAGGTGCCTGCGCACTTGCAGCAGTTGCTCGAGGCCAGTCAACTGAAGGCCGAGGATGTCGACCTGTACTGCCTGCATCAAGGCAGCGCTGCGATTGTCGATGCCGTTTCCGCGCGGTTCTGTGAAGGCGAGCACAAGGCCAGGTTCGTCAAGGACATGGTCGAAACCGGCAATACCGTTTCGTCGAGCATCCCGCTGCTGCTGGAGAAGCATGTGCTTGGATCGCAGCACCAGCGCGTCGCCCTGAGTGGCTTTGGCGTGGGCCTGTCCTGGGGGTCGGCCATTATCGAGCGCGCCACTTGACCGAAAGTGGGTGTTCAGCAGAAGCGCCGACCACAAGTGGTCGGCGTTTTTTTTTGTTCTGGGGTTGAGTTTCTGGCGTCAAATCCCTGAATTCATTGAGGGTGGCAGGGTGCCAGTAAAAAATTTGAGAATTCGCCCTAAAGCAAACTGCCCTGGCGACGATAAACATTACGAAGGTTCTCTAGGCCAACCACCCGGCGAATTGCCAAGGCCGGAAGCCGTAGTACCCAATCCAACGAGGAATTCGTCATGGCTTTGACTGTAAACACTAACACCACCTCTCTGGGCGTTCAGAAGAACCTGAACCGTGCTTCCGACGCACTCAGCACTTCGATGACCCGTCTGTCCTCCGGCCTGAAAATCAACAGCGCCAAAGACGACGCCGCCGGCCTGCAGATCGCTACCCGCATGACCTCGCAGATCCGTGGTCAGACCATGGCTATCAAGAACGCCAACGACGGTATCTCCATCGCCCAGACCGCTGAAGGCGCGATGCAAGAGCAGACCAACATGCTGCAGCGCATGCGGGAACTGGCCAACCAGTCGCGAAACGACTCCAACAGCACCCTGGACCGTGAAGCACTGGACAAAGAGTTCCAGTCGATGCTGAAGGAAATCGACCGTATCGCCAGCAGCACCGAACTGAACGGCAAGAAGCTGCTCAACGGTAGCTCGGGTGTCATGACCTTCCAGGTTGGCTCCAACATCGGTAGCGACAACCAGATCACCATCAGCCTGAGCTCCTCGATGAGCACCGGCACCGGTGGCGCTCTGAGCGGTCTGAACGGCAAGGCCATCACTGGCACCAGCGCCAACATCGAAGCCAACTTCACTGCTGCCATGAGCGCCATCGACGACGCTCTGCAGGCAATCAACACCTCGCGTGCTGACCTGGGTGCTGCCCAGAACCGTCTGACCAGCACCATCAACAACCTGCAGAACGTCAACGAGAACGCCGAAGCTGCTCGTGGCCGTGTACAGGACACTGACTTCGCTGCTGAAACTGCCCAGCTGACCAAGCAGCAGACCCTGCAGCAAGCTTCGACCTCGGTTCTGGCCCAGGCCAACCAGCTGCCGTCGGCAGTCCTGAAGCTGCTGGGCTAATCTGCCTGATAGCTGATGGCGGGGAAGTGCTCTCCAGGCGCTTCCCCGCCTTTTCATTGTGAGGTGGTGGACATGGACATGAGCGTCAAGCTGAACCTGTCTTACCCGGCCGCAAGGATGGCCGAGCAGGTTGCCGATAAACCGGTTGCCCGGTCTGTGAATGTTCCCGGCGACGGCGAAAAAAGGCAGGATCCGGCCAAGGTGCAGGGCGCCGACAAGGTCAAGGACGCTGTCTCGGAAATCGAGAAGTTTTTGAAGGAAACGCGACGTAACCTGGAATTCGTCACTGACGAAGAATCCGGTAAGATCGTGGTCAAGGTCATCGCCAGCGAAACGGGCGAGTTGATCCGACAGTTGCCCTCCGAAGAGGCCCTGCGGATTGCTCATAGCCTGAGCGATGTCAAGAGTGTTCTGTTCGACGCCAAGGTCTGACCGGCGGCGAACACCATCATGTAATTCAAGTTGGCCTTGCAGGAGCGGGGCTGACGCATTGAAGAGAGGAGCAACAGCATGGCAAGCCCGATTACTACCAGCACGGGTGCAGGCTATGGGCTCGACATCGCCAACATCGTCAAAGTGTTGGTGAATGCCGATACATCGGCCAAGGCCAATCAGATTGCCCGGCAGACGAGCAACAACTCGGCGATGATCTCCGGCATCGGCTCCCTGCGCAGCGCCCTCACGGCGTTCCAGGATGCGATGAAGAAGCTCAACGACAAGGATGCTCCTTCTTTCAATGCATTCGCCGGCACGTCCGCCGACGAAAAAGTGGTCAAGATCAAGTCTGGCAACACTGCGGTTGCCGGTGCCTACGATATCAAGGTCGACAAGCTGGCCACTGGTTCCAAGGTCGCCAGCCAGAAGTTCGTCGGTGGAGCGGCGACGCCGATCGATGCCGGGGAGTTGGTGATCAGTCAGAATGGCAAGGACTACAAGGTCACCGTTGCCAGCGGCGCCACACTGCAGACCGTGCGTGATCAGATCAACAAGGAAATGAGCACCAAGGGGATCACTGCCAACATCATCAACGAGGCAGGTGGTTCGCGGCTGGTGTTCAGCTCCACCACGACTGGTGCAGGTAGTGATATTTCTGTTGGCGGTATTGCGGCACTGGCTATCGACGGTACCCAGCCGATTTCGGGAGGCGGTGCCGGTTACATCAGTGCGAAGGCCCAGGATGCGGAATTTTCCATCGATGGACTGAAACTGACCAGTCCGACCAATACCGTGGACAAGGCGATCAGTGGCCTGACCCTCGAGCTTACCGGTACCACTGCGCCGGGCGCCGCCACTGGCACCAAAGTGACTGTGGCCCTTGACAATCAAGGGCTGCAAAAGTCGGTACAGTCGTTCGTCGATGCCTACAACACCCTGCAGAAGGCTATCACTTCGCTGGTAACGCCAGAGAAGGATGCGAGTGGCAATGTCAAGAGCCTTGGTCCGCTGACCAACGATCCGACCACGCGTTCGTTGGTGGGTGACGTACGCAAGGTGCTGGCTGATGTAGGTGCCGGTGACAAGTTGACTACCCTCAGTCAGCTGGGTGTCAATACCAAGAATGATGGTACGCTTGAGTTCAACAGCACCAAGTTCAATGCTGCGCTGAACGACAAGAAGCTCGGTCCGGAAATTCAGGAATTGTTCTCTGGTACCAATGGCCTGTTCGAGCGAATGAACAAGGCGATTGATCCGTACAATGCGTCTGGTGGTACGCTGGATTCGCGCAAGAACAACCTCGACAAGGCGACCAAGGATCTGCAGAACCAGCAGGCCGCACTGGATCGTCGTACCGAGTTGCTGACAGCGTCGCTGACCAAGAAATTCTCCGCGCTCGACGCGGCCCTGGCCAAGATGAAGAAGCAGGGCGAGCAGATCACCTCGATCTTCGAGGCAATCAACGCCCAGGCCAAGAAGTCCTGATCGATCGCGCATGACAAAAGCCCGGCGGCGCCTCACAGGCGTGCCGGGCTTTGTCTTTTCCGGCTAAAGTTTTTTGACGCGGCGGCGATACAAGAGGTATATGCACCTTTTCGCTGCAACGAGGTAGATCCATGAACCCGATGTTGGCCCTTCGGCAATACCAGAAAGTCAATGGCGTGGCACAGACTTCTGAAGCCAGTCCGCACCGCCTGGTGCAGATGCTCATGCAGGGTGGTCTCGACCGCCTGGCCCAGGCCAAGGGCGCCATTGCCCGCAAGGATATCGCCCAGAGGGGCATTCTGATCGGCAAGGCCATCGATATCATCGGCGGCCTGCGCGAGGGTCTCGACCTGGAGAACCATGCCGACAGCCTGACCGACCTGGACAACCTGTACACCTACATGAGTCGTCGCCTGGTCGAGGCCAACGTCAAGAGCGATCCCGAGATCATCGACGAAGTCGCGCGTCTGCTGATCACGGTCAAGGAAGGCTGGGACGCGATCGGCGAACAGCAGCCGGCGCCCTGAACCAGGAGGTTGTCATGAGTGAGGTGATCGAGCGTATCGACCAGACCCGCGAGCTGCTGCTCGCCGCCCTGGCCAGTCGCGACTGGGAGGCGGTTGGCGAGCTGGATCTGGAGTGCCGCCTGTGCGTCGACGATGTGCTGGCCGAGGCGTTGTCGAACGAGGATGAGGTGCGTGCCAGTCTGGAGCAGCTGCAGGCTGTCTATCGGCAGCTAATCGAAGTTGCAAGTGGCGAGCGTCAATCAGTGGTCGACGAGATGGCGAAGATACGTCAGGCAGAAAACGCGACAAAGGTATACCATTTGTTCACCTGACCACAGGTTACACAAAAATCAGCGCGCCATAAATTTGACTGTGTGCCGTTTTTTGACTTTACTAGTGGCTGTTTTCGAAATTCAGACGTCCGAACACTGACCATTCAGTCGGAATGATGTCGTGCACGCCTTCGGGCGCCGATATGACTAGGGAAGTTGCTATTGCATGTGGCGTGAAACCAAGATTCTCCTGATCGATGACGACAGCGAACGCCGCCGCGATCTGGCGGTGGTCCTGAATTTTCTCGGCGAAGAAAACCTGTCCTGCTCCAGCGACGACTGGCAGCAGGTGGTCGAGGGTTTGTCTTCCAGCCGTGAAGTGCTGTGTGTCCTGATCGGTACCGTAAATGCCCCGGCCAGCGTGCTGGGGCTCCTTAAGACAGTGGCCGGGTGGGATGAGTTCCTTCCGGTTCTGCTTCTGGGTGAAATTTCTTCTGCGGACTTCCCCGAGGACCTGCGCCGCCGTGTGCTGTCCAACCTCGAGATGCCGCCGAGCTACAGCCAGTTGCTCGACTCCCTGCACCGTGCCCAGGTCTATCGCGAGATGTACGACCAGGCCCGCGAGCGTGGTCGCCAGCGCGAGCCCAACCTGTTCCGCAGCCTGGTGGGCACCAGCCGTGCCATCCAGCATGTGCGGCAGATGATGCAGCAAGTGGCCGACACCGATGCCAGCGTGCTGATCCTTGGCGAGTCGGGCACCGGCAAGGAAGTGGTGGCGCGCAACCTGCACTACCACTCCAAGCGTCGCGAGGCACCGTTCGTGCCGGTCAACTGCGGGGCGATCCCCGCGGAGCTGCTCGAAAGCGAACTGTTCGGTCACGAAAAGGGCGCCTTCACCGGGGCGATCACCAGCCGTGCCGGGCGTTTCGAGCTGGCCAACGGCGGCACGCTGTTCCTCGACGAAATTGGCGACATGCCCCTGCCGATGCAGGTCAAGCTGCTGCGCGTGCTGCAGGAGCGTACCTTCGAGCGGGTCGGCAGCAACAAGACCCAGAGCATCGATGTGCGCATCATCGCCGCGACGCACAAGAACCTCGAGACCATGATCGAGGACGGGACCTTCCGCGAAGATTTGTATTACCGGCTGAATGTGTTCCCGATCGAGATGGCGCCATTGCGTGAGCGGGTCGAAGACATCCCGTTGCTGATGAACGAGCTGATTTCGCGCATGGAGCACGAGAAGCGCGGCTCGATCCGCTTCAACTCGGCGTCGATCATGTCGTTGTGTCGCCACGGCTGGCCGGGCAACGTCCGCGAGTTGGCCAACCTGGTGGAGCGCATGGCAATCATGCATCCGTACGGGGTGATCGGCGTGGCGGAGCTGCCGAAGAAGTTCCGTTATGTGGATGACGAGGATGAACAGCTGGTCGACAGCCTGCGCTCCGATCTCGAGGAGCGCGTGGCGATCAATGGCCATGCGCCGAACTTCGCCAGCCACGCCATGCTGCCGCCCGAGGGGCTGGACCTCAAGGACTACCTCGGCAGCCTCGAGCAGGGGCTGATCCAGCAGGCGCTGGATGATGCCAACGGCATCGTTGCCCGGGCTGCCGAACGACTGCGCATCCGGCGTACCACGCTGGTGGAGAAGATGCGCAAGTACGGCATGAGCCGCCAAGGTGGCGAGGAACAGGCGGACGACTGATCCCGTCTTGCCTGGACGCAATGGTCGGGGGCTGTGACAGTCCCGGCCATTGCCTTCGATCAACGATCCTGCAGTCGATTATCCCCATCTCCGGCACGGCTATTGCTACAGCGCAGGCAACATACCGTTTTTATGACGGTCAGCCATGCGAGAGAGCACGATGCCCCAGGCCGCCCACCGTTCCCATGCCGCCGATCAGCGCGGGCACACCCCGCTCGAGCAGGAAAGCCGGCAGGGTCTTGAGCAGGCGTTCGCCCTGTTCGATCAGGTTTCCAGCCAGCTGAGCCAGTCCTACACCATGCTCGAGACGCGGGTCAGCGAGCTCAAGGGCGAGCTGGCGGTGGTCAGTGCGCAGCGCATGGCCGAGCTCGATGAGAAGGAGCGCCTGGCCAATCGCTTGCAGAACCTGCTCGACCTGCTGCCGGGCGGGGTGATCGTGATCGACGCCGAAGGGTGCGTGCGCGAAGCCAATCCGGCGGCCTGCGAGTTGCTTGGCGAGCCGTTGATCGGTATGCGCTGGCGCGAGGCGATCGCCCGCAGTTTCGCGCCGCGTGATGATGACGGCCATGAGGTCTCCCTGCGTGACGGGCGTCGCCTGTCCATCGCGACGCGCTCGCTGGATGCCGAGCCGGGTCAGCTGGTGTTGCTCAACGACCTGACCGAAACCCGCCGTATGCAGGATCAGCTGGCGCGGCACGAGCGCCTGTCCTCGCTGGGGCGCATGATCGCGTCCCTGGCGCATCAGATCCGCACGCCGCTCTCGGCGGCGATGCTCTATGCCAGCCACCTGGCCGAACCGCAGCAGGTATTGACGGACGAAACCCGGCTGCGCTTTGCCGGCAACCTCAAGGAGCGTCTCCACGAGCTCGAACACCAGGTGCGTGACATGCTGGTGTTCGCCCGCGGGGAATTGCCGCTCAATGACCGGATCAGCCCGAAGGCGTTGTTCCAGGCGCTGCAGCAGGCGGCTCATGCCCATGTCGAGGGGCATGCGGTGCGCTGGCAGTGCGACAGTCGTCTCGGGGAGTTGCTGTGCAACCGTGACACCCTGGTCGGCGCCTTGCTCAACCTGATCGAGAATGCCCTGCAGGCCAGTAGTGGGCCGGCGAAACTCAAGGTGCACCTGTCGCGTCGCGACGACAATCTGCGCGTGTGCGTCAGCGATGCCGGCAGCGGTATCGACGAGCAGTTGCTGGCGCGCCTGGGGGAGCCATTCGTGACCACCAAGGCGACTGGCACCGGCTTGGGGTTGGCGGTGGTCCAGGCGGTGGTGCGCGCGCACCGCGGCACCCTGCAGCTACGCTCCAGGCTTGGCCGTGGTACCTGTGTCACCGTGCTGCTGCCGTTGATCGACGGCCGTGGGGAGGTAAATCAATGAGCGTCAAGGTACTGCTGGTCGAGGATGATCGGGTTCTGCGTCAGGCGTTGGCCGATACCCTGGAGATCGGCGGTTTCTGCCACCGAGCCGTCGGCAGTGCCGAGGAGGCCTTGCTGGCGGTGGCTGAAGAGTCGTTCAGCCTGGTGGTCAGCGACGTGAACATGCCGGGCATGGACGGTCATCAACTGCTCGCCCAGCTGCGTCGACAGCACCCGCAGCTACCGGTGTTGCTGATGACCGCCCATGCGGCGGTGGAGCGGGCGGTGGAGGCCATGCGCCAGGGGGCTGTCGATTATCTGGTCAAGCCTTTCGAGCCCGCAGCGCTGAACGGCCTGGTGGCGCGTCATGCCGTCGGCAGCGCTGCCGGCAGCGATGACGAAGGGCCGGTGGCGTGCGAACCGGCCAGCCGGCAATTGCTGGAATTGGCGGCACGGGTTGCGCAAAGCGACTCCACCGTGCTGATCTCCGGTGAGTCGGGAACCGGCAAGGAAGTGCTGGCGCGCTACATCCATCAGCAGTCGCGGCGGGCGGACCAGCCCTTCGTGGCGATCAACTGCGCGGCAATCCCGGACAACATGCTCGAGGCGACCCTGTTCGGCCATGAAAAGGGCGCCTTCACCGGGGCGATCGCCGCCCAGGCGGGCAAGTTCGAGCAGGCCGACGGCGGCACGTTGCTGCTGGACGAGATTTCCGAGATGCCGCTCGGCTTGCAGGCCAAGCTGCTGCGGGTGCTGCAGGAGCGCGAAGTCGAGCGCGTCGGTGGGCGCAAGCCCATCGCCCTGGACATCCGCATCCTTGCCACGACCAATCGCGACCTGGTGGGGGAGGTGGCGGCCGGCCGTTTCCGTGAAGACCTGTACTACCGCCTTTCGGTGTTCCCCATGGCCTGGCGCTCCCTGCGCGAGCGTCCTGCCGATATCCTGCCGCTGGCCGAGCGCCTGCTGGCGCGCCATGCCCGCAAGATGCGCCATGCCCAGGTGTGCCTGTCCAGCGAGGCGCGGGCGTGCCTGCAGGCGTATGCCTGGCCGGGTAACGTGCGGGAGCTGGATAACGCCGTGCAGCGGGCGCTGATCCTGCAGCAGGGCGGTGTGATCGAGGCGGCGGATTTCTGTCTGGCTGGCGCCATTCCATTGTCGGCGCCGAAAGTGGCCACTATTGAGCCATTACCTGCTGAGCCGGTTGTCGAGGTTGGGGGGCTGGGCGACGACATGCGTCGTCATGAGTTCCAGATGATCATCGACACCTTGCGTGCCGAGCGCGGCCGTCGCAAGGAGGCTGCCGAGCGCCTGGGGATCAGTCCGCGCACCTTGCGCTACAAGCTGGCGCAGATGCGTGACGCGGGCCTGGATGTCGAGGCCAGCCTGTTCGGTTGATGCGTCGTTTTGAATGATTTTCGGGTTGGCTGGCACTCCTCTTGCTAGTTCCAACCCATTCGCTGCACGAGTGTCAAAAAAAGTGCGGCAGCCGGAGAGAGAAGTCCATGACCCAAGGTGTTGAATTCAATCGTCTGATGTTGGACATGCGTGCCATGCAGGCCGAAGCCATGTCCCAGCCCAAGGCTGTCGCCGCGCCTGAACTGGCGCCAGGCCAGAGCAGCTTTGCCGACATGCTTGGCCAGGCCATTGGCAAGGTGCATGAAACGCAGCAGGCCTCCTCCCAGCTGTCCAACGCTTTCGAGATCGGCAAGAGCGGGGTCGACCTGACCGACGTGATGATCGCCTCGCAGAAGGCCTCGGTGTCGTTCCAGGCCCTGACCCAGGTGCGCAACAAGCTGGTACAGGCGTACCAGGACATCATGCAGATGCCGGTATAAGGGCGAGAGTGAGTCATGGCCGAAGCAGTCGTCGATAACGCCCCCGCCAAGAGTGGTCCGCCAGCGGCCAAGCCGCCGCTGTTCGGCATGGCATTCCTGGAAAACATCTCGCAGATGCCCATGCTGCGTCAGGTCGGCCTGCTGGTCGGCCTGGCCGCCAGCGTGGCCATCGGTTTCGCCGTGGTGCTGTGGTCGCAGCAACCGGACTACCGGCCGCTGTACGGCAGCCTGGCGGGCACCGACACCAAGCAGGTGATCGATGCCCTGACCGCCGCCGATATCCCCTACCGCGTAGAGCCGAACTCCGGCGCCCTGTTGGTCAAGGCCGACGACCTCTCCCGTGCGCGCCTGAAACTGGCCTCCGCCGGTGTAGCGCCAAGCGATGGCAACGTCGGCTTCGAGTTGCTCGACAAGGAGCAGGGCCTGGGCACCAGCCAGTTCATGGAAGCCACCCGCTACCGTCGCAGCCTGGAAGGCGAGCTGGCGCGTACCGTGTCGAGCCTGAACAATGTCAAGGCCGCCCGCGTGCACCTGGCGATCCCGAAAAGCTCGGTGTTCGTGCGTGACGAGCGCAAACCCAGCGCCTCGGTGCTGGTCGAGCTGTACCCGGGCCGCGCCCTGGAGGCGGGCCAGGTCATGGCCATCGTCAACCTGGTGGCCACCAGCGTTCCGGAGCTGGACAAGTCCCAGGTGACCGTGGTCGACCAGAAGGGCAACCTGCTTTCCGACCAGTTGCAGGACACCGCCCTGACCATGGCAGGCAAGCAGTTCGACTACAGCCGCCGCATGGAAGGCATGCTCACCCAGCGCGTGCACAATATCCTCCAGCCGGTGCTGGGCAACGACCGCTACAAGGCCGAGGTGTCGACCGACGTCGACTTCAGCGCCGTCGAGTCCACCTCCGAGCAGTTCAATCCCGACCAGCCGGCGCTGCGCAGCGAGCAGTCGGTCAACGAACAGCGTGCCAGCAGCCAGGGCCCGCAAGGTGTGCCGGGTGCCCTGAGCAACCAGCCGCCGGCCGGCGCCTCCGCGCCCGAGAACGCCAAGGCCGCCGCCACGCCGGCCGGTGCCATCCAGCCTGGCCAGCCGCTGGTGGATGCCAACGGCCAGCAGATCATGGACCCGGCCACCGGCCAGCCGATGCTTGCGCCGTACCCGAGCGACAAGCGTCAGCAGAGCACCAAGAACTTCGAGCTGGATCGCTCCATCAGCCACACCCGTCAGCAGCAAGGTCGCCTGACCCGCCTGTCGGTGGCCGTGGTGGTGGACGACCAGGTCAAGCTCGACGCCGCCACCGGCGAAACCACCCGCACTCCGTGGGGTGCCGAGGACCTGGCGCGCTTCACTCGCCTGGTGCAGGACGCAGTGGGCTTCGATGCTAGCCGTGGCGACAGCGTCACCGTGATCAACGTGCCGTTCGCCGCCGACCGTGGCGACGAGCTGGTCGACATTCCGTTCTACTCGCAGCCGTGGTTCTGGGACATCGTCAAGCAAGTGCTGGGCGTGCTGTTCATCCTGGTGCTGGTGTTCGGCGTGCTGCGTCCGGTGCTCAACAACATCACAGGTGGCGGCAAGCAGGCTGCCACGGACAGCGACATGGAGCTGGGCGGCATGATCGGTCTGGATGGCGAACTGGCCAACGACCGCGTCAGTCTGGGTGGCCCGACAAGCATTCTGTTGCCGAGCCCGAGCGAGGGTTACGAGGCACAGCTCAACGCAATCAAGGGCCTGGTGGCCGAAGACCCGGGCCGCGTGGCCCAGGTCGTGAAAGAGTGGATCAACGCCGATGAGTGACAATCGAGCCATTACCGCCAAGCTGAGCCGCGTCGACAAGGCGGCCATCCTCCTGCTCTCGCTCGGCGAGACCGATGCCGCGCAGGTCCTGCGCCACATGGGGCCCAAGGAAGTGCAGCGGGTCGGTGTGGCCATGGCGCAGATGGGCAACGTCCATCGCGAGCAGGTCGAGCAGGTGATGAGCGAGTTCGTCGAGATCGTCGGCGACCAGACCAGCCTGGGCGTCGGTTCCGACGGTTATATCCGCAAGATGCTCAACCAGGCCCTCGGCGAGGACAAGGCCAACGGCCTGATCGACCGTATCCTGCTCGGTGGCAACACCAGTGGCCTGGACAGCCTCAAGTGGATGGAGCCGCGTGCCGTGGCCGACGTCATCCGCTACGAGCACCCGCAGATCCAGGCCATCGTGGTCGCCTACCTCGACCCCGACCAGGCCGGCGAGGTACTGAGCAACTTCGACCACAAGGTGCGCCTGGACATCGTCTTGCGCGTGTCGTCGCTCAACACCGTGCAGCCGGCGGCGCTCAAGGAACTCAACCAGATCCTCGAGAAGCAGTTCTCCGGCAACTCCAATGCCGCGCGCACCACCCTGGGTGGCATCAAGCGCGCCGCCGATATCATGAACTTCCTCGACAGTTCCGTGGAAGGCGCGCTCATGGACTCGATCCGCGAGATCGACAGCGACCTGTCGGAGCAGATCGAAGACTTGATGTTCGTCTTCAACAACCTGGCCGACGTCGACGACCGTGGCATCCAGGCGCTGCTGCGCGAGGTGTCTTCGGACGTGCTGGTGGTGTCGCTCAAGGGCGCCGACGAGCGGGTCAAGGACAAGATCTTCAAGAACATGTCCAAGCGTGCGTCGGAGCTGTTGCGCGACGACCTGGAGGCCAAGGGGCCGGTTCGGGTCAGCGACGTGGAGACGGCGCAGAAGGAAATCCTCACCATCGCCCGTCGCATGGCCGAGGCCGGCGAGATCGTGCTGGGCGGCAAGGGCGCCGAGGAAATGATCTGATCAGCGGGGCGACGCGGTCCCCTGTAGGAGCGGCCTTGTGCCGCGAAAGGGCAAGGCTGCCCCGACAATTTTGCGGTGACATCGATATCGAGGGGCTGCTTTGCAGCCCTTTCGCGGCACAAGGCCGCTCCTACAGGGGCGCGTTGGTTGCAGATGGCTTTTGAGTACCTGAAAACATGTCCACCACCGAACACCCCAGCGACCTGATCCGTGCCCGCGACCTCGAGGGCGTGGATGTGTGGGCGCTGCCCAGCTTCGACCCCGAGCCCGAGCCGCAACCCGAGCCGGAGCCTGAGGTTATCGAGGAAGAAGTCGAAGAGGTGCCGCTGGAGGAAGTCCAGCCGCTGACCCTCGAAGAGCTCGAGGCCATCCGCCAGGAGGCCTACAACGAAGGCTTCGCCACTGGCGAGCGCGAAGGCTTCCACAGCACCCAGCTGAAGGTTCGCCAGGAGGCCGAAGTGGCCCTGGCGGCCAAATTGGCCAGCCTCGAACAGGTCATGAACCATCTGCTCGAGCCCATCGCCGAGCAGGACACCCAGATCGAGAAAGCCCTGGTGCAACTGGTCGCCAGCATGACCCGCCAGGTCATCGGTCGCGAGTTGCGCAGCGATTCGAACCAGATCACCCACGTCCTGCGTGAGGCGTTGAAACTGCTGCCGATGGGTGCCGACAACATCCGTATCCACCTCAACCCGCAGGATTTCGAGCTGGCCAAGGCCTTGCGCGAGCGTCATGAGGAGAGCTGGAAACTGCTTGAGGATGAGTCGTTGCTGCCGGGCGGCTGCCGGATCGAGACCGCTCACAGCCGTATCGACGCGACCATGGAGACTCGCATCGAAAAGGCCGTGATGCAGTTGTTCGACCAGTCCCACGACCAGGCCCTGCATCCTGCTGCGCCGGATATATCCGTCGAGCTGGACGTGCCGGCGGGTGAAGCCGATGCGCCTTGACCGTACCAGCTTCGGCAAGCGCTTGGAGGGCTACGCCGACGCGGTGAAGCTGCCCGACCAGCCGATCGTCGAAGGGCGCCTGCTGCGCATGGTCGGTCTCACCCTGGAGGCTGAAGGCCTGCGCGCTGCGGTGGGCAGCCGCTGCCTGGTGATCAACGACGACAGCTATCACCCGGTGCAGGTGGAGGCCGAAGTCATGGGCTTTGCCGGCAGCAAGGTGTTCCTGATGCCGGTCGGCAGTATTGTCGGCCTGGCGCCCGGTGCCCGCGTGGTGCCGCTGGACGACAGCGGCCGCCTGCCCATGGGCATGAGCATGCTTGGCCGGGTGCTCGATGGCGCCGGTCGCGCGCTGGACGGCAAGGGTGGGATGAAGGCCGAGGACTGGGTGCCGATGGACGGCCCGATCATCAACCCGCTCAACCGTGATCCGATCAGCCAACCGCTGGATGTCGGTATCCGCAGTATCAATGGTTTGCTCACTGTCGGCCGCGGCCAACGCCTGGGCCTGTTCGCCGGTACCGGTGTCGGTAAGTCGGTGCTGCTGGGCATGATGACCCGCTTTACCGAGGCCGAGATCATCGTGGTCGGCCTGATCGGCGAGCGGGGTCGGGAAGTGAAGGAATTCATCGAGCACATCCTCGGCGAGGAGGGGCTCAAGCGCTCGGTGGTGGTCGCCTCACCAGCGGATGACGCGCCCTTGATGCGTCTGCGTGCGGCGATGTATTGCACGCGCATCGCCGAGTACTTCCGCGACAAGGGCAAGAATGTCCTGTTGCTGATGGACTCGCTGACCCGTTTCGCCCAGGCCCAGCGCGAAATCGCCCTGGCCATCGGCGAGCCGCCCGCCACCCGCGGTTATCCGCCGTCGGTGTTCGCCAAGCTGCCCAAGCTGGTGGAGCGGGCTGGTAATGGTGAACCGGGCGGAGGTTCGATCACCGCGTTCTACACGGTGCTGTCCGAAGGCGACGACCAGCAGGACCCGATCGCCGATTCGGCGCGGGGCGTGCTCGACGGCCACTTTGTGCTGTCCCGGCGCCTGGCCGAGGAAGGGCACTACCCAGCCATCGACATCGAGGCCTCGATCAGCCGGGTCATGCCCCAGGTGGTCGACCCCGATCACCTGCGTCAGGCGCAGAAGTTCAAGCAGCTGTGGTCGCGCCTGTCGCAGAGTCGCGACCTGATCAGCGTCGGCGCCTATGTGGCTGGTGGCGATCCGGAGACGGACCTGGCCATCGCCTTGCAACCCAGGCTGGTGGACTTCCTGCGCCAGGGTCTGGATGAAAACGTCGGCATGGCGCAGAGCCGTGAAGAACTGGCCGCGGTGTTCGCGCCGCCGGCGGGCTGATAGGCCATGGCCCAGCCCAGCCGAGCGGCACGCCTGGTGCCGGTGGTGGACATGGCCGAGGAGGCCGAGCGCAAGGCTGCCCAGCGCCTGGGGCATTTCCAGAGGCTGCTCAGCGATGCCCAGGCCAAGCAGGCCGAGCTCGAGAGTTTTCGCGAGGCCTATCAGCAGCAGTGGATCAATCGCGGCAGCCAGGGGGTCGACGGCAACTGGCTGGTGAACTACCAGCGCTTCCTTGGGCAGTTGGAAGCGGCAATGACCCAGCAGCGCCAGAGCATGGCCTGGCACCAGAACAACCTGAACAACGCCCGTAACACCTGGCAGCAGGCCTATGCCCGGGTCGAAGGGCTGCGCAAGCTGGTCCAGCGCTACCTGGACGAAGCGCGCCGGGCTGAGGACAAGCGCGAGCAGAAGCTGCTCGACGAGCTGTCCCAGCGCCTGCCGCGCCAGCATATACCTTATTGATTTAGCAGGGACCTGTGGGAGCAACTGTCTTGCTCAATTTTTAGAGTCTGGCGCGATCCCTGTGGGAGCGGGCTTGCCCGCGAACACGGGCGAAGCCCGTGCCATCCACCACGGTGTCGGCTTCGCGGGCAAACCCGCTCCCACAGGGTGTGTGCTGGCCAGGCAATCGCGGTTCTCTGCGCGACAGCCCTGCACGGGGGCAACCCAGGTCCACCACCTTGCACCTGCCGTCAGCGCCTGCTAAACCTTCAGAAGTCGCATTCGCCATCATCGAAGGAATCGCTCGCATGGCAGTCGAAACTGATTTTTCACAGGATGGGAAAAAGCTGACGATCAAGGTCAAGGGTCGTTTCGATTTCGGCAAGCACCAGGAATTCAGGGATGCCTACGAGCGCCAGCGCCCGCGTCCGGACTCCGTGGTGGTCGACCTGAAGGAGGCCACGTATCTCGACAGCTCGGCGTTGGGCATGTTGCTGCTGCTGCGCGACCATGTCGGTGGCGAGGATTCGGATATCCGTGTGGTCCATGCCAGCCCTGATGTGCGCAAGATCCTGGCGATCTCCAACTTCGAAAAGCTGTTCGACATCAGTTGAGCGTGGCCATGTCCGCCGATCAGCCGTTGACCGTGCTGGTGGCCGAGGACGGCGCCGCGGACAGGCTATTGCTGGCGCAGATCGTCCGGCGCCAGGGGCATGAGGTGGTCACTGCCGAGAACGGCGAGCAGGCGGTGGCGCTGTTTGCCGAGCGGCGGCCGCAACTGGTGCTGCTCGATGCGCTGATGCCGGTGATGGATGGCTTCGAGGCGGCGCGGCGGATCAAGGCGCTGGCCGGCGAGGCGCTGGTGCCGATCATCTTCCTGACCTCCCTTAATGAAGAGGAGGGGCTGGTACGTTGCCTGGAGGCCGGGGGCGACGATTTCATGGCCAAGCCCTACAGCGCCGTCATCCTGGCGGCGAAGATCCGAGCCATGGACCGCTTGCGTCGCCTGCAGGCGACGGTGCTGGAGCAGCGCGACCAGATCGCCCGCCATCACCATCACCTGCTCAACGAGCAGCGGGTGGCCAAGGCGGTGTTCGACAAGGTCGCCCACTCCGGCTGCCTGGGTGCCTCGAACATCCGCTACCTGCAATCGCCCTACGCGCTGTTCAATGGCGATCTGTTGCTGGCGGCGTTTACCCCTTCGGGCGACATGCATGTGCTGCTGGGGGATTTTACCGGCCATGGCCTGCCGGCCGCGGTCGGCGCCATGCCGCTGGCGGAGGTGTTCTATGGCATGACCGCCAAGGGCTACGGCCTGGTCGAAACGCTGCGGGAGATGAACGCCAAGCTCAAGCGCATCCTGCCTGTGGACATGTTCTGTTGTGCGCTGTTGCTCAACCTGAGTTTCCAGCGAGAAACCGTGGAGCTCTGGAACGGTGGCATGCCGGATGGCTATCGGTTGTCGGCGCAAGGCGAGGTGCTCGAGGTGTTGCCTTCGCGTCACCTGCCGCTGGGCATCCTGCCGCCCGAGCAGTTCGACGATACCACCGAGGTGAGGCCGCTTGCGGCGGGGGAGCGACTGTTCCTGCTGTCTGATGGCGTGGTCGACACCGGGGATGCCCGGGAATGCCTGTTCGGCGTCGAGCGTCTGTTGGCGGTGCTGGCGGCTAACCGCGATCCGGTGGTGTTGTTCGACGAGGTCATGCAGGCACTGGCGGGCTTCGGCGGCCAGTCTCGTGACGATATCAGCCTGTGCGATATCCGCATGCTGGCGCCTGAACATGCAGTACCGCAGGCGGTGGTTTACTCCGACAGTGGTCGTTCCAGCCCGTTGGACTGGTCGATGCAGTTCGAGTTGCGGGGCCAGAGCCTGGGGCGTTTCAACCCGGTTCCTTATCTGGTACAGCTGTTGCAGGAAATTCACGGTCTCAGGCCCAGCAGCGGCAAGTTGCACAGTGTGCTGAGCGAGCTGTACTCCAATGCGCTGGAGCATGGTGTGCTGGGGCTGGACTCGGCGCTCAAGCGCGACGCCGAAGGCTTCGCCGAGTACTATCGCCAGCGCGCCGAGCGCCTGGGGCGAGAGGTGCACGGCAGCGTCGGTATTGCCCTGCGGGTGGAACCTCAAGGTGCGGGTGGGCGTCTGATCATCGAGGTCCGCGACAGCGGCGCGGGCTTCGACGTGGAGCGCCTGTCGGCCGCCACGCCAGTGGAACAGGGCTTCAGTGGGCGAGGGGTGGGCCTGGTGCGGCGGTTGGCCGGCAATGCCCAGTGGTTGGAGGGTGGACGCTTGGCGCGCGTGGCGTTTCAATGGTGAGCCGGTTTGCGCGGCTCGGGCCTAATCAGGCTTGATCAAGGAGTGAACAAGTGGCGGACATGCATATTGATCAGAAGGTGCTGAGTGACTTGCGGGAGGTCATGGAAGATGGCTACCTGCAGTTGCTGGAAACCTTCCTGGAAGACTCCGAACGGCGGCTGAAGCAGCTGCTCGAGGCCAAGGATGCCGACGAGCTGGGTCTTGCCGCACACAGTTTCAAGGGCAGCAGCAGCAATATGGGGGCCGTGGGCCTGGCCAAGCTGTGTCAGCAGCTCGAGGAGCGAGTGCGTCAACAACCCTTGTATGGCATCGAGGACCTGATCAACCGCATCGACCAGGAGTACCTGGAGGTCCAGCGCTTCTACCGTGGCGAGCGTCAGCGAATCGCCGCCGAGTAAAGCTGGCGCGAGTTTTGCTTTTCTTCGCACAGATGCACTTTACCAGTTCTGCCGCGGAGACCTTTCAATGCCTGTCGCATCCAATCCATTGTTGCAAGCCGGCCTCGTCAATACGGCGTCGCGCCCGGCTGCCGGAGTGGCGGACAAACCGCTGCAAGCCCCGGCCAGCCAGGGCGGTGGCTTCGACCAGGTCATGGCTCGGCAGGGTCGCGACAATACCCCTTCCCGTGATGTCAAGGTTGCCAAGGATACCGCTGCGGCCAAGCCCAAGGAGCAGGCAGCCCCCGCCAATGGCGGCAAGCCGGCGGATGCCAGCAAGCCAGCGGTTGCCGATGACGGCAAGAACTTGCCTGCGACGGCTGAAGCCAAGCCGGTCGGCGAAACGGACGAGTCGGCTGATAGCAGTAATACTCCCTCCCTCGATGCCAATCTGGTGGCAGGGCAGATCACCAATGCCCAGGCCGGCGCGCAGTTGATCCAGGCCCAGGCCGAAGCGGTCGCGCCGGTTTTGCAGGCGGCGGTGCAGACGCCGCAACCCGCCGTGCCGGCTCCGCCGGTCGGTGAGGAGGTCCTCAAGGACGCAAACTTCGATCCGGAGGCCGACCCATTGGCCGATATGCCGACCTTGCGTCTGGCGTTGGAGCACGAGGCCCAGGCCAAGGGCACGACTTCGGCGCATGCCGCCAGCGCGCGCCCGGAAAATGGCCAGGTACCGGCCGACCCGGCCGCGACTGCCGTCAATACCTTGGCGAATGTGACAGAGAAGGCCGAGTCCGAGGCCGGGCACTCCGAGCGTGGTGACAAGGCGTTCGCCGGGCTGATCGACGATGGCCTCAAGGACATCAAGGAAGCCAGCAGCGACACGCGTGTGGATGACTTCGCCAATCGCCTGGCAAACCTGACGCAAGCGGCGACGCCCAAGACCGCCAACGCCGTGCCGGTAGCGCCGAACCCGCTGCAGCAGCCGCTGGCGATGAACCAGGGGGCCTGGACCGAAGGCCTGGTGAATCGGGTCATGTACCTGTCCAGCCAGAACCTGAAGTCGGCGGATATCCAGCTTGAACCTGCCGAGCTGGGTCGCCTGGACATTCGTGTCAATGTCGCGGCGGATCAATCCACCCAGATTCACTTCGTCAGCGGTCACGCCGGGGTGCGCGATGCCCTCGACAGCCAGGCCTACCGTTTGCGCGAGCTGTTCGCCCAGCAAGGCCTGGCGCAGCCGGACGTCAGCGTGGCCGATCAGTCCCGCGAGCAGCAGCAACAGCAGCAGGCGCAGCAGGGTGGGTCGAACCTGTCCGGCGTCGCGGCGAGGCGCGCCGAGGCGGCCGGGGAGGGCAGCGAACTGGCCGATGCCGCGCATCCCGTCGAGCAGCAGACGGTGATCGGCAGCAGCATGGTCGACTACTACGCCTGATCTTCCCCCCGGCCCTGGCCATGCCCCGTCGGGCGGGTACTTTCCCGCGACGGGGCTGGTACTTTCCGACTCGGGCAGATTTGGCATAACACTTGCTCAAGCCACGTCATCCTTCCTTGAAACCCCGATGGACGACGGATTATTGGCATGGCGAAGAGTGACGCAGTGAAAGACCCCGCCACTAAAGGCAAACTCAAGTTGATCCTGCTGCTGGTGCTGGCCCTGCTCCTGGCGGTCGGCCTGTCGGTAGGCGCTACCTGGTTCTTCATGCACAAGAGCGAGTCGGCGCCAGCGCCTGACGCCGCGCAGAGCAATGTCAAGCTGCCGGCGATCTACGAGCCGCTGGCACCGGCCTTCGTGGTCAACTTCAACCAGAATGGCCGCCAGCGCTACATGCAGGTGAGCATCACCATGCAGGGGCGCAGCCAGGCCGATCTTGAAGCGCTCAAGGTGCACATGCCGGTGATCCGCAACAACCTGGTGATGATGTTCTCCGGCCAGGGCTTCGACACCCTTGCCGCCAGCCCCGTCGGGCAGGAGATGCTGCGCCAGAAGGCCACCGCGGTGGTGCAGGAAGTGGCGCAGAAGGAAGTCGGCAGGCCGGTCGTCGACCAGCTGCTGTTCACCAATTTCGTATTGCAGTAGGAGCACATAGATGGCCGTGCAGGACCTGCTGTCCCAGGATGAGATCGACGCCCTGCTGCATGGGGTGGACGATGGGCTGGTACAAACCGAGAGCGCTGGCGAGCCCGGCAGCATCAAGAGCTACGACCTGACCAGTCAGGACCGTATCGTGCGGGGTCGCATGCCGACCCTGGAAATGATCAACGAGCGTTTCGCCCGTTATACCCGTATCAGCATGTTCAACCTGCTGCGTCGCTCCGCCGACGTGGCGGTGGGCGGCGTGCAGGTGATGAAGTTCGGCGAGTACGTGCACTCGCTTTACGTACCCACCAGCCTCAACCTGGTCAAGATCAAGCCGTTGCGCGGTACCGCGCTGTTCATCCTCGACGCCAAGCTGGTGTTCAAGCTGGTGGACAACTTCTTCGGTGGCGACGGGCGTCACGCCAAGATCGAGGGTCGCGAGTTCACCCCGACCGAGCTGCGCGTGGTGCGCATGGTCCTGGACCAGTGCTTCGTCGACCTCAAGGAAGCCTGGCAAGCGATCATGCCGGTCAACTTCGAGTACATCAACTCCGAGGTCAACCCGGCCATGGCCAACATCGTCGGCCCCAGCGAGGCGGTGGTGGTCTCGACCTTCCACATCGAACTCGATGGCGGTGGCGGCGACCTGCACGTGACCATGCCCTATTCGATGATCGAGCCGGTGCGCGAAATGCTCGACGCCGGGTTCCAGTCCGACCTGGACGACCAGGATGAGCGCTGGGTCAAGGCCCTGCGCGAAGACGTACTGGACGTCAACGTGCCGGTGTCGGCCACGGTCGCCCGTCGCCAGCTGAAGCTGCGCGACATCCTGCACATGCAGCCGGGTGACGTGATTCCGGTGGAACTGCCGGAGCACCTGGTGCTGCGCGCCAACGGCGTGCCGTCGTTCAAGGCGCGGCTGGGTTCGCACAAGGGCACCTTGTCGCTGCAGATCATCGACCCGATCGAACGCCGCTGACGGCGTGCCGGTCGCTCCAACGTATTGAATGCCTGTCGAGGAAATCATGGCTAACGAAAACGAGATCAACTCTCCCGAGGAACAGGCCCTGGCCGATGAGTGGGCTGCCGCCCTGGAAGAGACCGGTGATGCCGGTCAGTCTGACATCGACGCACTGCTGGCAGCCGACGCCGCTTCGGCCGGCGCCGGCCGCCTGCCAATGGAAGAGTTCGCCAGCTCGCCCAAGCCCAACGAGCATGTCAGCCTCGAAGGCCCCAACCTGGACGTGATCCTGGATATCCCGGTGAGCATCTCCATGGAAGTGGGCAGCACCGAGATCAGCATCCGCAACCTGCTGCAGCTCAACCAGGGCTCGGTGATCGAGCTCGACCGCCTGGCCGGCGAGCCGCTGGACGTACTGGTCAACGGCACGCTGATCGCCCATGGCGAGGTGGTGGTGGTCAACGAGAAGTTCGGCATCCGCCTGACTGACGTGATCAGCCCCAGCGAACGTATCAAGAAGCTGCGCTGAGTGAAGGGCATGCTGCGGAGCGTCACAGCCTTCGGTGCGTTGCTGGTCAGCGAGGTGGTGATCGCCGCCGCCGAGCCTGCTGCTGCCTCGACGGCGACGCCCGGTGGAATGGGCGCGCAGCTGGCGCAAACGGTGATCGGCCTGCTGCTGGTGGTGGGGCTGATCTTCTTCCTGGCCTGGCTGCTGCGACGCATGCAGGGCAGCGCGCAGCAGGGCGCCCAGGTGATCGAGGTCATCGGCACCCGGGCCATCGGTCCGCGTGATCGGCTGCTGCTGGTGCAGGTCGGCAAGGAGCAGATCCTGATCGGCCATACCCCCGGCAGCATCGAGGCCCTGCACGTGCTGGCCGAACCCGTGGATGTGCCCGCCTCGGCGCGCCAGGCCACGCCGGAATTCGCCCAGCGGCTGCTCGAGCTGATGGGCAAGGACCAGAAGGACAAGAAGTGATGAGCGGCGCAGTGCGCTTTCTGTTGACCCTGGCGCTGCTGCTGGCCGCGCCGCTGGCCCTGGCCGCCGATCCGTTGTCGATTCCGGCCATCACCCTGTCCAGTGGGGCGGACGGGCAGCAGGAGTATTCGGTCAGCCTGCAGATCCTGCTGATCATGACGGCGCTGAGCTTTATCCCGGCGTTCGTCATCCTGATGACCAGCTTCACCCGCATTATCATCGTTTTCTCGATCCTGCGTCAGGCCCTGGGTCTGCAGCAGACTCCTTCGAACCAGTTGCTTACCGGCATGGCGCTGTTCCTGACCATGTTCATCATGGCGCCAGTGTTCGATCGGGTGAACAAGGACGCCTTGCAGCCCTACCTGGCCGAGCAGATGACCGCCCAGCAAGCGATCGACAAGGCCCAGGTACCGTTGAAGGACTTCATGCTGGCACAGACCCGGCAGAGCGATCTCGACCTGTTCATGCGCCTGTCCAAGCGCACCGATATCGCCGGGCCCGACCAGGTGCCGCTGACGATCCTGGTGCCGGCGTTCGTCACCTCCGAGCTCAAGACTGCGTTCCAGATCGGCTTCATGATCTTCATCCCGTTCCTGATCATCGACATGGTGGTCGCCAGCGTGCTGATGGCCATGGGTATGATGATGCTGTCGCCGTTGATCATCTCGCTGCCGTTCAAGATCATGCTGTTCGTCCTGGTCGATGGCTGGGCGCTGATCATGGGCACCCTGGCCGGAAGTTTCGGCGGTGTCTGACGCCGTCAAGGAGAGCCTCGCATGACACCTGAAGTCGCCATCGACCTGTTTCGCGAAGCGTTGTGGATGACCACCATGATGGTCGCCATCCTGGTGGTGCCGAGCCTGCTGGTGGGCCTTGTGGTGGCCATGTTCCAGGCGGCGACGCAGATCAACGAACAGACCCTGAGCTTTCTTCCGCGCCTGCTGGTGATGCTGGTCACGCTGATCGTCGTCGGTCCGTGGCTGACGCAGAAGTTCATGGAGTACTTCATCGGCCTCTACACCAGCATTCCGCAGCTGGTCGGTTGACGCCACGATGCTGGAATTGACCGACACGCAGATCGGCACCTGGGTCGCCACCTTCATCCTGCCGTTGTTCCGGGTGACCGCCTTGCTGATGACGATGCCGATCATCGGCACCAAGATGCTGTCGGCCCGGATACGCCTGTACGTTGCCGTTGCCATCACCGTGGTGATCGTGCCGGCCCTGCCACCGCTGCCTGAAATCGACCCGTTGAGCCTGCGTGGCGTGCTGTTGTGCGCCGAGCAGGTGATTGTCGGGGCATTGTTCGGTTTTTCCCTGCAGTTGCTGTTCCAGGCCTTCGTGGTCGCAGGGCAGATCGTCGCGGTGCAGATGGGCATGGCCTTCGCCTCCATGGTCGATCCGGCCAACGGCGTCAACGTCGCGGTTATCGGTCAGTTCATGACCATGCTGGTGAGCATGCTGTTCCTGCTGATGAATGGCCACCTGGTCGCGTTCGAGATACTCACCGAGAGCTTCACCACGTTGCCGGTGGGGCACGCGCTGGTGGTCGATCATTTCTGGGAAATGGCCGGGCGCATGAGCTGGGTGCTGGGGGCCGGGTTGTTGTTGATCCTGCCGGCTATCGCCTCGCTGCTGGTGGTCAACATCGCCTTTGGCGTGATGACCCGCGCCGCCCCGCAGTTGAACATCTTCTCCATCGGTTTCCCGCTCACGCTGGTGCTGGGCATGGTGATCTTCTGGATCGGCCTGGCCGATATTCTTTCACACTATCAGGCACTGGCCAGCGAAGCGCTGCAGTGGCTGCGTGAGCTGGCACGGGCGCGCTGAACATGGCGGAAAGCGAAAGCGGTCAGGACAAGACAGAGGAACCCACCGACAAGCGCAAGCGCGACGCGCGGGAAAAAGGTGAGGTCGCCCGCTCCAAGGAATTGAACACGGTGGCGGTGACCCTGGCTGGCGCCGGGGGACTGCTGGCCTTTGGTGGGCACCTGGCTGAAGAATTGATGGCGCTGATGCGCATGAACTTCAGCCTTACCCGCGAGGTGGTGGTGGACGAGGGGAGCATGGCGGCGTTCCTGCTGGCCTCGGGCAAGATGGCCATCTGGGCGGTGCAGCCGGTGCTGATCCTGCTGTTCGTGATCGCGTTCGTCGGCCCGATCACGTTGGGCGGCTTCCTGTTTTCCGGAAGCCTGCTGCAGCCCAAGTTCAGTCGCATGAACCCTTTGTCGGGGATCAAGCGCATGTTTTCGATGAATGCGCTGACCGAGCTGCTCAAGGCACTGGCCAAATTCTTCGTGATCCTGATCGTGGCACTGGTGGTGTTGGCCGGGGATCGCCAGGCACTGCAGGCGATTGCCAACGAACCGCTCGAGCAGGCGATCATCCATTCGGTTCAGGTGGTGGGTTGGAGCGCGTTGTGGATGGCGGCTGGGTTGTTGCTCATCGCTGCGGCCGATGTGCCGTTCCAGCTGTGGCAGACCCACAAGAAAATGAAGATGACCAAGCAGGAAGTGAAGGACGAGTACAAGGACAGCGAGGGCAAGCCTGAGGTCAAGCAGCGTATTCGCCAGCTGCAGCGCGAGGCGTCGCAGCGCCGGATGATGGCGGCGGTGCCGGATGCTGATGTGATAATTACCAACCCGACCCACTATGCCGTGGCCTTGCAGTACGACCCCGAGAAGGGCGGCTCGGCGCCGCTGCTGGTGGCCAAGGGTACCGATTTTGTCGCCTTGAAGATGCGGGAGATCGGGGTCGAGCATAACGTGCAGATACTTGAGTCGCCGGCCCTGGCGCGGGCTATCTATTACTCTACCGAGATGGAGCAGGAGATTCCGGCGGGGTTGTACCTGGCGGTGGCGCAGGTGTTGGCCTATGTGTTCCAGATTCGGCAGTATCGGGCGGGCAAGGGGAAGGCGCCGGAGCCTTTGAAAGAGGATTTGCCGATTCCTGATGATTTGCGGCGGGATAGTTGAGTTGAGTTGAGTTGAGTTGAGTTGAGTTTGGTTGTGGTTGTGGTTGTGTTGAAAGTTGTATGTGCATTCATTTGTGATGTCGACGCTTATTCACCTTTCCGCCCTTACGGCGGGTAACTTTTTGAAGGATCAAAAAGTCACCAAAAAATCCTCGCTCCATTCATCCGGCCCCTGCGCTTCGCTCCGGGGTCCCCTCACTCCGGCCTTGCTCCCGGGAGGGCCGCGCTGCAGGGCCCATCCTGGGCCCCAGCGCTTGACGGGCATCCATGCCCGTCACCTCCCTCCGCAAGTCCTGCGTTCGGCCTCCTGAAGTCGCGAAGTTACGAGCGGCGCCTGGACTGGCGCAGCTATCGCTAGTTGAAGCTTAATTAAGCTCTCGATTACATCGCGGGGCAAGCCCGCTCCCACGCAATAGTCGCCGTTATATAGATCCCTGTAGGAGCGGGCTTGCCCCGCGAAAGGGCCGGAACAGCCAATACATAATTAACTGTCAAACAACTAACTTCGAATTTCTTGCTCTTGCTCTTGCTCTTGCTTCTAAACGCGCGATAGTTCAGGCGCCACCAATTGCGACTTCAGGAGGCCGAGCGGAGTTCTTGCGTAGTGGGGCGACGGCCATGGATGGCCGTCGAGCGCTGCGGCCCAGGATGGGCCGTACAGCGCGGTACCCACGGGAGCAAGAACGGAGCGAGGGAACCCCGGAGCGAAGCGTAGGGGCCGGATGAATGGAAGTCAGCGGTTTTTGCCTACTTTTGCCCAAGAGCAAAAGTAGGTCGCCGTAAAGGCGAAAAGGTGCCTATGCGTCACCATCGCCAATGAATGCGCATAAAAAAATCAAAACAGTAATCCCCGAACCCCCGAAAACCCCCACCCCCAGAAAAGTTGGAAAGCTTCTTGCAAAGGCAGCGCCAGCCGCCACACAGGCGTCAAAGTTTTGCTTGAAGAGGAATAGCGGTGGATCGCACTCAGTTAATCAGCAACGCCCGCAACAACCTGGCCGGTCTCGGCCGGGGCAACCTCGGCGTGCCGCTGCTCCTGCTGGTGATGCTGGCAATGATGATGTTGCCGATCCCGCCGTTCCTGCTTGACGTGTTCTTCACCTTCAACATCGCCCTGTCGATCGTGGTCCTGCTGGTCTGCGTCTACGCCCTGCGTCCCCTGGACTTCGCCGCGTTTCCCACCATCCTGCTGGTGGCAACGCTGCTGCGCCTGGCGCTGAACGTGGCCTCCACCCGCGTGGTCATGCTTCATGGCCAGGAGGGCCATGGCGCCGCGGGCAAGGTGATCCAGGCCTTCGGTGAAGTGGTGATCGGCGGCAACTACGTCGTCGGTGCGGTGGTGTTCGCCATCCTCATGATCATCAACTTCGTCGTGGTGACCAAGGGCGCCGGGCGTATCTCCGAGGTGAGCGCGCGCTTCACCCTCGACGCCATGCCCGGCAAGCAGATGGCCATCGACGCCGACCTCAACGCCGGCCTGATCGACCAGGCCCAGGCCAAGTCGCGCCGCGCCGAGGTCGCCCAGGAGGCCGAGTTCTACGGCTCCATGGACGGTGCCAGCAAGTTCGTCCGCGGTGACGCCATCGCCGGCCTGCTGATCCTGTTCATCAACCTCATCGGTGGCATGCTGATCGGCATGCTGCAGCACGGCATGACCTTCGGCGACGCCGGCAAGGTCTACGCCCTGCTGACCATCGGTGACGGATTGGTGGCGCAATTGCCATCGCTGCTGCTGTCCACCGCCGCTGCGATTATGGTTACCCGGGCCTCGGGGTCCGAGGACATGGGCAAGCTGATCAACCGGCAGATGTTCGATTCGCCCAAGGCCCTGGCGGTCTCCGGTGCGTTGATGATCGTCATGGGCCTGGTGCCCGGCATGCCGCACATCGCCTTCCTCGGCCTGGGCGGGTTGGCTTGCGGTGGCGCCTACCTGGTATGGAAGAAACAGCAGAAGGCCAAGCTCGTGGCTGAGCAGGAGGTCCAGCGTCAGCAGGACCTGCTGCCTTCACCGCAGCGCGCCATGGACACCAAGGAGCTGGGCTGGGACGACGTCTCGCCCATCGACATGATCGGCCTGGAGGTCGGCTATCGCCTGATTCCGCTGGTGGACCGCAACCAGGGTGGCCAGTTGCTGGCGCGGATCAAGGGCGTGCGCAAGAAGCTCTCCCAGGACCTGGGCTTCCTCATGCCGACCGTGCACATTCGCGACAACCTCGACCTGCAGCCCAGCGCCTACCGCCTGACGCTGATGGGGGTGATCCTGGCCGAGGCCGAGATCTACCCGGATCGGGAGCTGGCGATCAACCCGGGCCAGGTGTTCGGCTCGGTCAATGGTATCGCCTCGCGGGATCCGGCCTTCGGCCTGGAAGCCGTGTGGATCGATGTCGGCCAGCGCGCCCAGGCGCAATCGCTGGGCTATACGGTGGTGGACGCCAGCACCGTGGTCGCCACCCACCTCAACCAGATCCTGCAGAAGCACTGCCATGAGCTGATCGGGCACGAGGAGGTGGTGCAATTGCTGCAGGTGCTGGCCAAGGTCTCGCCGAAGCTGGCCGAGGAGGTGGTGCCGGGTGTCATTTCCTTGTCGGGTCTGCTCAAGGTCCTGCAGGCGCTGCTCGCCGAGCAGGTACCAGTGCGTGACATCCGCAGCATTGCCGAAGCCATCGCCAACAACGCGGCGAAGAGTCAAGATACCGCCGCGCTGGTGGCGCTGGTGCGCGTCGGTTTGTCCCGCGCCATCGTGCAAAGCATTGTCGGCGTTGAGTCCGAGCTGCCTGTGATTACCTTGGAACCAAGGTTGGAACAGATCTTGCTCAATAGTTTGCAAAGGGCCGGGCAGGGTCAGGAAGATGGTGTTCTTCTTGAGCCGAGCATGGCCGAGAAGCTTCAGCGTTCGCTGATCGAGGCGGCCCAGCGTCAGGAAATGCAGGGTCAGCCGGCCATCCTCCTGGTCGCCGGCCCGATCCGCGCCATGCTGTCGCGCTTCGGTCGCCTGGCTGTACCGAATTTGCATGTTTTGGCGTATCAGGAAATACCTGACAACAAGCAAGTCACCATTGTTGCCACCGTGGGCCCCAACGGCTGAGGTAGTGGGTTATGCAAGTTAAGCGTTTTTTCGCCGCCGATATGCGTCAGGCCATGAAGCTGGTCCGGGATGAGCTCGGCTCCGACGCCGCCATCATCGGCAACCGCCGCATCGCTGGCGGTGTCGAACTGACGGCCGCGCTGGACTACAAGCTGTCCGCCCTGGCCCCACGCGTGCCCAATGCGGAGCTCGAGGACGAGTTGCGCAAGACGCAGTCGCGCATCGTCACCGCCCAGGCCGAATTGACCGGGCGCGGTGATGCCGTCGAAGGCGGCAACCGGCAATTGTTTGCCGGCCAGTCGCTGACTGCGTCCGAGCCGTTGATCGAACCGCATGTCGATGAGCCGGCGGTAGCCGTTGCGCCTGCTGCGGCCCCCGTCGATCCGCGTCTGTTCGATGCCATGCGCTCCGAGCTGACCGGCCTGCGCGAGCTGCTGGAAGTCCAGCTCGGTTCGCTCGCCTGGAGCCAGCTGCAGGGCAGCAAGCCACAGCAGGCCAACCTCTGGCGCCGTCTGCAGCGCCTCGGCCTGTCCGGTGGCCTGGCCCGCGAGTTGCTCGACCTCACTGCCGAAATCGAAGACCCACGTCATGCCTGGCGCATGGTCCTGGCACACCTGGCGCGGATGATCGAAGTGCCCGAGATCGAACCGATCGAGGAGGGCGGGGTCATCGCCATGGTCGGCCCGGCCGGCATGGGCAAGACCACCACCCTGGCCAAGCTGGCCGCCCGCTACGTGCTCAAGTACGGCGCGAACAACCTGGCGCTGGTCAGCATGGACAGCTTCCGCATCGGCGCCCAGGAGCAGCTCAAGACCCTGGGGCGCATCCTCAACGTGCCGGTCACCTATGTCGACCCGGGCGAGTCGCTGGCCCAGGCGCTGGAACCACTGCTGCGCAAGCGCGTGGTGCTGATCGACACCGCCGGCCTGCAGGCCAGCGACCCGGCGCTGCGCATGCAGCTCGAGACCCTGGCCGGGCGCGGCATCGCCGCCAAGAATTACCTGGTGCTGGCAACCACCAGCCAGAAGCAGGTGCTCACCGCCGCCTACCACAGCTACAAGCGCTGCGGCCTGGCCGGTTGCATCCTGACCAAGCTCGATGAAACGGCATGCCTCGGCGAAGTGCTGAGCCTTGCCATCAGTCATGAACTGCCGGTGGCCTATCTGACCGATGGGCCGCGCATTCCTGACGACCTGCAACTGCCGCGCAAGCACCAGCTGGTGAGTCGCGCGGTCAGCGTGCAGTTGCAGGACGAGCCCAGCGACGAGGCCATGGCCGACATGTTCGCTGATCTCTACCACAACCCTGGCAAGCGTGCGGGTTGAGGGTGAATACTGTGCAAAGTACCTACATCATGGGGTTGCCCGGCCGGACCGTGGCCTTGAACGTTCAGCCCCTCATGTGGCCTGGGTCCAAGCGAGACAAGGTAAAGAACAGACATGGGTAGCATGCATCCCGTACAGGTGATCGCCGTGACCGGTGGCAAAGGTGGCGTCGGCAAGACTAACGTTTCAGTGAACCTGTCCCTGGCGCTGGCCGAACTCGGCCGCCGGGTCATGTTGCTGGACGCCGACCTGGGCCTGGCCAATGTCGACGTTCTGCTGGGGCTCACGCCCAAGCGCACCCTGGCCGACGTCATCGAAGGCCGCTGCGAGCTGCGCGATGTGCTGCTGCAGGGCCCCGGCGGCGTGCGCATCGTCCCGGCGGCGTCCGGCACCCAGAGCATGGTGCACCTGGCGCCCGCCCAGCACGCTGGCCTGATCCAGGCCTTCAGCGAGATCGGCGACAACCTCGACGTGCTGGTGATCGACACCGCTGCGGGTATTGGTGACTCGGTGGTCAGCTTTGTCCGCGCGGCCCAGGAAGTGTTGCTGGTGGTGTGTGACGAGCCCACCTCGATCACCGACGCCTACGCCCTGATCAAGCTGCTCAACCGCGACTACGGGATGAATCGGTTCCGCGTGCTGGCCAACATGGCCCAGAGCCCGCAGGAAGGGCGCAACCTGTTCGCCAAGTTGACCAAGGTCACCGACCGCTTCCTCGACGTCGCCCTACAATACGTCGGCGCCGTGCCGTACGACGAGTGTGTGCGCAAGGCCGTGCAGAAGCAGCGGGCGGTCTACGAGGCCTTCCCGCGCTCCAAGTGCGCGCTGGCGTTCAAGGCCATCGCGCAGAAGGTCGACAGCTGGCCGTTGCCTGCCAACCCGCGCGGGCACCTGGAATTCTTCGTCGAGCGCCTGGTGCAGCCCACCAGTGCAGGGCCAGTGTTATGAACGCGAGTGGTTTCAAGATGTACAGCAAGGCCGCCAAGGACGCTCAGTACGAGCTGATCGAACGCTACGCGCCACTGGTCAAGCGTATCGCCTACCACCTGCTGGCGCGCCTGCCAGCCAACGTCCAGGTCGAGGACCTGATCCAGGCCGGGATGATCGGCCTGCTGGAAGTGGCCAACAAATACGATGCCAGCAAGGGCGCCAGTTTCGAGACCTATGCCGGTATCCGCATCCGCGGCGCCATGCTCGACGAGGTGCGCAAGGGTGACTGGGCGCCACGCTCGGTGCACCGCAACACGCGCATGGTCAGCGACGCGATTCGCTGCGTTGAAGCAAAGACGGGGCGCGACGCTAAAGATCACGAGGTTGCTGCCGAACTCCAATTGAGTCTCGATGATTACTACGGGATTTTGAACGACACCCTGGGCAGTCGCCTGTTCAGTTTCGACGACCTGCTGCAGGACGGCGAACACGAGGGGCTGCACGAGGATGGCGCCAGCAACCAGCTGGAGCCGGCGCGGGACCTGGAGGACGAGCGCTTCCAGGCCGCATTGGCCGAGGCGATCGCCAACCTGCCGGAACGCGAGCGCCTGGTGCTGGCGCTGTACTACGACGAAGAGCTGAACCTCAAGGAAATTGGTGAGGTGCTGGGGGTCAGCGAATCGCGTGTCAGCCAGTTGCACAGCCAGTGCGCGGCACGTCTGCGCAGTCGCCTGGGTGAATGGCGGGCGCGTTGAGCCAAGGTTCGATGCAGTCGTTTTTTTGTGGTGCCGAATTGATTGAGTGCGCGCTCGGCGCCGAGCGCGTTTAAGACTGCTTGGAGGTCTAATTGAACAAAGACATGAAAATCCTCATCGTTGACGACTTCTCGACGATGCGGCGGATCATCAAGAACCTGTTGCGTGATCTGGGTTTCACCAACGTCAAGGAAGCCGATGACGGCAACACGGCACTGCCGATGCTCACCAGTGAGCACTTTGACTTCCTGGTAACCGACTGGAACATGCCGGGCATGACCGGTATCGACCTGCTGCGCGCGGTCCGTGCCGACGAGCGCCTCAAGCACCTGCCGGTGTTGATGGTCACCGCCGAAGCCAAGCGCGAGCAGATCATCGAAGCTGCCCAGGCCGGCGTAAACGGCTATGTGGTCAAGCCTTTCACCGCCCTGGCGCTGAAAGAAAAGATCGAGAAGATCTTCGAACGCGTCAACGGCTGAGTCACGTCTGGGGGGCGCAATGGAGTCAACCAACAACTCTTTGGGTGAGTTTGAATCAACCCTGAAGAAGCATGCCCAGGAGCTGGTCGAGAGCCTCGAGCGCGGCCGGTTCGGTGATGCGGTGCAGCTGATCCACCAACTGAACCAGACCCGCGACCGCGGGCTGTACCAGGAGGTCGGCAAGCTCACCCGTGAACTGCACAGTGCAATCGTCAACTTCCAGATCGACCCGTCCATGCCGCAGGCCGAGGAAGTGTCGCAGATTACCGACGCCGCCGAACGCCTCTCCTACGTGGTTCGCCTCACCGAAGGTGCGGCCAACCGCACCATGGACCTGGCGGAGGCGTGCACCCCGGTGCTCAACGACCTCGCCGCCGAGGCCCAGAGCCTGTCCGCCGACTGGCAGCGCTTCATGCGCCGCGAGGTGGCAGCGCCGGAATTCCGTGAGCTGGTCAAGCGTGTGGACAGTTTCCTGGCGCACAGCGCCGAAGGTAACCAGAAGGTCGCCGGCCATCTCAACGATATCGTCCTGGCCCAGGATTATCAGGATCTCACCGGCCAGGTGATCAAACGGGTGACCGCGCTGGTCACCGAAGTCGAAAGCAATCTGCTCAAGCTCGTGCTGATGGCAAGCCAGGTCGACCGCTTTGCCGGGATCGAACATGACCACCAGCAGCTGCGCGCTGAAAAAGATCAAGAAAAACATCCGACTCGGGGTGAAGGTCCGCAGATTCATGCCGATAAGCGTGAAGACGTCGTGTCCAGCCAGGACGATGTCGACGATCTGTTGTCCAGCCTGGGTTTTTAAGGAGCACGTTTAATGAGCTTCGGCGCCGATGAAGAAATCCTTCAGGATTTCCTGGTAGAAGCCGGCGAAATCCTCGAGCAACTGTCCGAGCAATTGGTCGAGCTGGAAAGCCGGCCCGATGATGCGGACCTGCTCAACGCGATTTTCCGCGGTTTCCACACTGTAAAAGGGGGCGCCGGCTTCCTTCAGCTCAATGAGTTGGTGGAGTGCTGCCACATTGCCGAGAACGTGTTCGACATTCTGCGCAAAGGTGAGCGCCGGGTTGACGCGGAACTGATGGACGTGGTGCTCGAGGCCCTCGACACGGTCAACAGCATGTTCGGCCAGGTGCGCGAACGTACCGATGTCACGCCGGCCACGCCGGAGCTGCTGGCGGCGCTGTCGCGCCTGGCCGAGCCCGGTGGCGCCGAAGCGCCGGCCCCGGTGGTCGAAGCCGCGCCCGTGGTTGAAGCTGCGGCTGCCGAGCCCGACATCACCGATACCGAGTTCGAGCAGCTGCTCGACTCGCTCGATGCGGTCAAGGCCGAAGCTCAGGCTCATGAGCAACTGCAGGGTGAAGAAATCAGCGGCGGCGGTGACGAGATCACCGACGCCGAGTTCGAGTCGCTGCTTGACCAGCTGCACGGCAAGGGCCAGTTCTCGGCCGATGCCGCCGTCAGCGCGCCTGCGGCAGCCGCCCCGGCCAGCGATGAGATCACCGACGACGAGTTCGAATCGCTGCTCGACCAGTTGCACGGCAAAGGCACCTTCGCCGTCGACGCACTGCCAGGCGCCGCCGCGCCAGCGGCCAGCGCCGCATCCGCTGCGGGCGACGAGAGCATCAGCGAACACGAATTCGAGGCGCTGCTCGACCAGTTGCACGGCAAGGGCAAGTTCTCCGGTGACGCAGTCACCGCCGAAGCGCCTGCCGCTGCCGTTGCCGCACCTGTCGCGGCCAAGGCCGAGGTCAAGCCAGTTGCCAAGCCGGCACCGGCCGCCGCGCCCGCCGCAGCTCCGGCTGCCGCCGCCAAGCCTGCCGCACCGGCCCGCGCTCCGGCGCCTGCCGCCGAGAAGCACGGCGCCAGCGAGGCGGAAACCACCGTGCGGGTCGATACCGCGCGCCTGGACGAGATCATGAACATGGTCGGCGAACTGGTGCTGGTGCGTAACCGCCTGGTGCGCCTGGGGCTCAACAGCGGCGACGAGGCCATGTCCAAGGCCGTGTCCAACCTCGACGTGGTCACCGCCGACCTGCAGACCGCGGTCATGAAGACCCGCATGCAGCCGATCAAGAAAGTCTTCGGCCGCTTCCCGCGCCTGGTCCGCGACCTGGCCCGCCAGCTCAAGAAAGAGATCAACCTCGAGCTGGTCGGTGAAGAGACCGACCTCGACAAGAACCTGGTCGAGGCCCTGGCCGACCCGTTGGTGCACTTGGTGCGCAACGCCGTCGACCATGGCGTCGAGATGCCCGATGAGCGCGAGGCCTCTGGCAAGTCGCGCATGGGCCGGGTGGTGCTGTCCGCCGAGCAGGAGGGCGACCACATCCTGCTGTCGATCTCCGACGACGGCAAGGGCATGGACCCGAGCATCCTGCGCGCCAAGGCCGTGGAGAAGGGCCTGATGGACAAGGACGCGGCCGATCGCCTGAGCGAGTCGGACTGCTACAACCTGATCTTCGCCCCGGGCTTCTCGACCAAGACCGAGATCTCCGATGTATCCGGCCGTGGCGTCGGCATGGACGTGGTGAAGACCAAGATTTCCCAGCTCAACGGCTCGATCAACATCTTTTCGGCCAAGGGCCAGGGCTCGAAGATCGTCATCAAGGTGCCGCTGACCCTGGCGATCATGCCGACCCTGATGGTGATGCTGGGCAACCAGGCGTTCGCCTTCCCGCTGGTCAACGTCAACGAGATCTTCCACCTCGACCTGTCGCGCACCAACGTGGTCGACGGCCAGGAAGTGGTGATCGTGCGCGACAAGGCGCTGCCGCTGTTCTACCTCAAGCGCTGGCTGGTCCAGGACCACGAGCACGAGGAGCAGCACGAAGGCCATGTGGTGATCCTGTCGGTCGGCACCCAGCGCATCGGCTTCGTCGTCGACCAGCTGGTCGGCCAGGAAGAGGTGGTGATCAAGCCTCTGGGCAAGATGCTGCAGGGCACCCCGGGCATGTCCGGCGCGACCATCACCGGTGACGGCCGGATCGCGCTGATCCTCGACGTCCCGAGCATGCTCAAGCGTTACGCCGCCCGGCGTATTTGATTTCGGTGGCGCGCCCTGGCGGGTGCGCCGCCTAATGGAGTGTTTATGGCAGTCAAGGTCCTGGTGGTGGATGATTCCGGTTTCTTCCGCCGCCGTGTCTCGGAAATTCTCTCGGCGGACCCGACGATCCAGGTCGTGGGTACCGCGACCAACGGCAAGGAAGCGATCGACCAGGCGCTGGCGCTCAAGCCCGATGTCATTACCATGGACTATGAAATGCCCATGATGGACGGCATCACCGCGGTGCGGCACATCATGCAGCGCTGCCCGACGCCGGTGTTGATGTTCTCCTCGCTGACCCACGAAGGCGCCCGCGTCACCCTCGACGCCCTGGACGCCGGCGCGGTCGACTACCTGCCGAAGAACTTCGAGGACATCTCGCGCAACCCGGAAAAGGTCAAGCAGATGCTCTGCGAGAAGGTCCACACCATCTCGCGCAGCAATCGCCGTTTCAGCGCCTATTCCAGCCCGGCGCCGACTGCCGCGCCAGCTCCAGCCAGCAGTCATGCGCCGGCCAGCAGCTTCGCCAGCACCGCACCTGCGCGCACGACCGCCCCGGTGCGTACCGCGGCACCGGCCACCGCGCATTCGCCGGCGCCCAAGCGCAAGCCGTACAAGCTGGTCGCCATCGGCACCTCCACCGGTGGTCCGGTGGCGCTGCAGCGGGTGCTGACCCAGTTGCCTGCCGGATTCCCGGCGCCGATCGTGCTGATCCAGCACATGCCGGCGGCGTTCACCAAGGCCTTCGCCGAGCGCCTGGACAAACTGTGCAAGATCAGCGTCAAGGAAGCCGAGGACGGTGACGTGCTGCGTCCCGGCCTGGCGCTGCTGGCCCCGGGTGGCAAGCAGATGATGGTCGACGGTCGTGGCACGGTGAAGATCCTGCCGGGTGACGAGCGCCTGAACTACAAACCTTGCGTCGACATCACCTTCGGCTCCGCCGCCAAGTCCTATGGCGACAAGGTGCTCTCGGTGGTGCTCACCGGCATGGGCGCCGACGGTCGCGAAGGCGCGCGCCTGCTCAAGCAGGGTGGCAGCACCGTGTGGGCACAGGATGAAGCCAGCTGCGTGATCTATGGCATGCCCATGGCCATCGTCAAGGCCAACCTGGCCGATGCCGTGTACAGCCTGGACGAGATCGGCAAGCACCTGGTCGAGGCCTGCGTCTGATGGATGTGTTGAGCCTTATCGGCCTGATCCTCGCCTTTGTCGCCATTGTCGGCGGCAACTTCCTCGAGGGTGGCCACGTCGGTGCGCTGATCAACGGCCCGGCGGCATTGATCGTGCTGGGCGGTACCCTGGCAGCTGCGTTGCTGCAGTCGCCGCTGTCGTCGTTCAAGCGCGCGCTGCAGATCGTGCGCTGGATCTTCTTCCCGCCGCGGGTGGACCTGCCCGGTGGTATCGACCGGGTGGTGAACTGGAGCCTGACCGCACGCAAGGAAGGCCTGCTGGGGCTGGAGGGCGTGGCCGACGCCGAGCCCGATCCCTATGCACGCAAAGGCCTGCAGCTGTTGGTCGACGGCGCCGAGCCCGAGGCTATCCGCAGCATCCTTGAAGTCGACTTCCTGACCCAGGAGGCCCGCGACATACAGGCCGCCAAGGTGTTCGAGAGCATGGGCGGCTACGCGCCGACCATCGGCATCATCGGTGCGGTGATGGGCCTGATCCACGTGATGGGCAACCTGGCCGACCCGTCGCAGCTGGGCAACGGCATTGCCGTGGCCTTCGTCGCCACCATCTACGGCGTGGCCAGCGCCAACCTGATCCTGCTGCCGGTCGCCAACAAGCTCAAGGCCATCACCCTGCGGCAGTCGCGTTACCGCGAGATGCTGCTCGAAGGCCTGCTGTCGATCGCCGAAGGCGAGAACCCACGCTCGATCGAGCTGAAGCTGCAAGGCTTCATGGAGTAAGCCATGGCCCGTCGTCGCAAGATCGAAGAGCACGAGAACCACGAACGCTGGCTGGTCTCGTATGCCGACTTCATCACCCTGCTGTTCGCCTTCTTCGTGGTCATGTACTCGATCTCGTCGATCAACGAGGGCAAGTACAAGCAGATTTCCCAGGCACTGATCGGGGTATTCAACGACCCCGAGCGCAGCATGAAGCCGATCCCCATCGGTGACGAGCGGCCGTTGAGCGTCAAGCCCGCCGAGCCGCTGATCAAGGACAGCGAGCAGACCGATGCGGGCCTGGCCCAGACCAGCGCCGACCCGCTCAGGACCATCACCGACGATGTCCGCGACGCCTTTGGCGACCTGATCAAGTCCAACCAGATGACCGTGCGCGGCAACGAACTGTGGGTGGAGATCGAGCTCAACTCCTCGCTGCTGTTCGCCAGCGCCGACGCCATGCCCAGCGATGTCGCCTTCGAGATCATCGAGAAGGTGGCGAAGATCCTCAGGCCGTTCGCCAACCCGGTGCACGTCGAGGGCTTCACCGACAACCTGCCGATCCGCACCGCCCAGTACCCGACCAACTGGGAGCTGTCGTCGGCGCGGGCGGCGAGCATTGTCCGGCTGCTGGCCATGGAAGGGGTCAGCCCGGGGCGCATGGCCTCGGTGGGGTATGGCGAGTACCAGCCGGTGGCTGGCAACGACACCGCCGAAGGCCGTGCGCGCAACCGCCGGGTGGTGCTGGTGATCTCGCGCAACCTGGAGGTGCGCCGCAGCCTGACTGGCAGCGGCAGCGCCAATGCCACCCCGGATGCGGCGATGCGTCGGGCTGGCACACAAAGTGCACCAGCCTCGCCAGCGCCGTCGACCGGGGGCTGATTTCGTCAAATCCCCGTCACTGAATTTCACACCGTTCCCGGCAGGGCAGGCGGCCATACCGGGAGGAAGCAACGCACGATGAGAGTCTGGGCAGTAGCCAATCAAAAAGGTGGTGTCGGCAAGACCACCACCACCATCGCCCTGGCCGGCCTGCTGGCCGAGGCGGGCAAGCGCGTGGTCGTGGTCGACCTCGACCCGCACGGCTCGATGACCAGCTACTTCGGGCACAACCCCGATGCGCTCGAGCACAGTTGCTACGACCTGTTCCTGCACAAGGGCACGGTGCCCGAGGGCCTGCCGGGCCAATTGCTGCTGCCGACCAGCGACGAACGTATTTCGCTTCTGCCGTCAAGCACCGCACTGGCGGTGCTGGAGCGCCAGTCGCCGGGGCAGAGTGGCCTGGGCCTGGTGATCGCCAAGAGTCTGGCGCAGCTGTGGCAGGATTTCGACTTCGCCTTGATCGACAGCCCGCCGTTGCTGGGCGTGCTGATGGTCAACGCCTTGGCCGCCAGCCAGCAGTTGGTGATCCCGGTGCAGACCGAGTTCCTTGCGGTCAAGGGCCTGGAACGCATGGTCAGCACCCTGGGCATGATCAACCGTTCGCGCAAGCAGGCGCTGCCCTACCAGATCGTGCCGACCCTGTTCGACCGCCGCACCCAGGCGTCGCTGGGCACCTTGAAGGTGCTGCGTGACACCTATGGCGACCAGGTCTGGCAGGGCTACATTCCGGTGGACACGCGCCTGCGTGACGCCAGCCGCAATGGCGTCACGCCTTCGCAGTTCGACGGCAAGAGCCGTGGCGTGGTGGCCTACCGGGCGCTGCTCAAGCATATGCTCACCTACCGTTCCGCATTGCAGGTGGCGTGATGAACCAGGCACGGCACATCACCACCAAGCCACAGATGGCCTTGCAGTCCTATCTCGATGGGCTGTTGCAGGAGGCCACCGAGTCGTTCGAGCTGCCGGCGGAGCTGGAGGCACCTGTCGAGGAGCCTGTCGAGCAGGCCCCCGGCGATGACTTCGAAGCCGCGGTCCGCGAGGAACAGGCTCGTGACGCCCAGCGTCAGGTGGCCCCGGCCCTGCCTGCGGCGCGGCCCTTTGCCGAGCCGCAGGCGAAGGTCCTGCCGACCGTGCTGCCGCCTGCCGCGCCGGTGGTGGAACCGGTGGTCGCCGTGGTCGAGACCGAGGTGGTGGCTGAAGCCAGCATCCCGGTCCTGAGTGAAACCCAGGCCATCGAGCCCGTGGCGCCGCTGGTGGAGCTCAATGTGACGGTGGCACCCGCCGCGCCTACACCGCCGGCCAGCGTCGATGGCCGTCCGGATTGGGCCGCCGAACCGTTCGAGTGCCTGCTGTTCGATGTCGCCGGGCTGACCCTGGCGGTACCGCTGGTGTGCTTGGGCTCGATCTACACCCTGGCCGGCCAGGAGCTGACACCATTGTTCGGCCAGCCGGACTGGTTCCTCGGCATCCTCAGCTGCCAGGCGGGCAACCTCAAGGTGCTCGACACGGCGCGCTGGGTGATGCCGGATCGCTACCGCGACGACTTCCGCCAGGGTCTGCAGTACGTGATTTCGGTCCAGGGCTACGAGTGGGGGTTGGCCGTGCACCAGGTCAGCCGCTCGCTGCGCCTGGACCCGAACGAGATCAAGTGGCGCAGCCAGCGTGGTCAACGCCCGTGGCTGGCCGGCACGGTGATCGAACACATGTGCGCGCTGCTCGATGTCGCCGAACTGGCCGAGCTGATCGCCAGTGGCGCGGTCAAGCAGATGAACACCAAACACAACTGAATCAACGCCGCTACTGCCGCGGCAACACAGAGCACACCGCCGATGGCGGATTTTGAGGGCTAGGGGAATGAAAAAGTCGTCTGCACAAGGTTCCGAAGATCCGATCCTGCAGTGGGTAACCTTCCGTCTGGACAACGAGTCCTACGGCATCAACGTCATGCAGGTGCAGGAAGTCCTGCGCTACACCGAGATCGCTCCGGTTCCGGGCGCACCCAGCTACGTGCTGGGCATCATCAACCTGCGCGGCAACGTGGTGACGGTGATCGACACCCGCCAGCGCTTCGGCCTGATGCCGACCGAAGTCACCGACAACACCCGCATCGTCATCATCGAGGCGGACAAGCAGGTGGTCGGTATCCTGGTCGATAGCGTCGCCGAAGTGGTCTACCTGCGTCAGTCGGAGATCGAGACCGCACCGAACGTCGGCAACGAAGAGTCGGCCAAGTTCATCCAGGGCGTCTGCAACAAGAACGGCGAACTGTTGATCCTGGTCGAGCTGGACAAGATGATGACCGAGGAAGAGTGGTCCGAGCTGGAGAACATCTGAGTTGATCTTCGAGGTTGCTGTCATCTTCCTGGCGCTGCTCTGGGCGCTGAGCCTGTGGTTCTTCCTCAACTACAGCAAACGCCAGCGCGAGCTGGCCGCCCAGCAGGCCCAGGGCGATGCGCTGCGTGACCAGCGCATCAAGGACCTGGCCAAGCGCCTGGACGACTACCAGAACGGCACCGTGCGCATGGGCGAGGCGATCCATGAACTGCGCGCGGTGGTCGCGCCGTTGCCCGAGAAGCTCCAGCAACTGGAGCAGCGCGACCCCAACAGCGTCACCTTCGCCCAGGCCGCCAAGCTGGTGGGGATGGGCGCGAGCGTCGAGGAGCTGACCCAGACCTGCGGGTTGACCCAGGCCGAGGCGCAGTTGATGAGCAAGCTGCACCGCGGCGAGTGATGATCCGGGCGACGCAAGTCGCCCGGCTTGTATCAGGGTTTCGCCCACGAATTGTTGTTGCCTACCGTCACAAGGTCTCTCAGCGCCTGGTCGCCACGCTGCGCCTCGGAAATGCCGGCGTGGGCTGGACTTGTGAGGAAGGTGAAGTCTTTCTGAGGGACTGACTCCAGCTTGGTGATTTGTCGCAAGATACGCAGCCTGGACAGATCCTCGTAGTCCTCATCGTCAATCACATCGTTGAGGACGCCAGGACCGGTCATCTCGTTCAGTTTCTTGGCGTAGGTCTCATGATCGGGGGCGCCATACAACGGTCTGCTGTCATAAAAGTTCGGGTTGTCCTCGAAGCGTTTGAGTATCTCATCGGAGATAGCGTCCAGCGTATCGTTCCCTGCATGACTGCCAATCAAGCTGTTCGAGTAGGCGCAATGCATGCCCAGGCGTGCATTGTCCATCGGGGCGCCCAGCACAAGACCATTTTGCGTCGCTTTCAAGGGCGTCGAAGCGATCATTGCATCGGTGTCAGGATGATCGCCAAGGGTGCGCAGGGTGTCGTCGATGTCTATATAAACGCCGCCTTCGCTGTTGAGTAGTTGGTAGCGAAGCACGTCGCAGGCCGAAGCATAATTTCCACCTTTGATGGCCTTCTCGTATTGCCCAAAGTAAGGACTGTCCTGGAAGTCATCGTAGAAGGCTTGCTCTTCCAGCGGCAGTATCTGCAGATTCTCAGCATGCTTGAGCAGCGCGGCATGGTTGATGCTGTATACATTCGAATCGGCAGTGGACAGGTATATCCGGTAGGAGGTTCTGGAATGCAGCAACCCCCTGGCGTTGGCTTCCACGGTCTTCAGCAGATTGTCGGGGATGATTTTGTCACCGACCCAGATATTCAGGATCTGCTTGGGAAGTTCGAACATTTCGCTGGTGGGCGTTGGGATTTTGATGGGCAGTTGCAGGTCGACGCCCAGTGCGCGCATTGTCCTCATGCGCATGGCGTCAGTGACTGGGCGGTTTGTGACATCGATGACTTCCAGGCCGTTGCTCTGCTCGGAAACCTGATAATAGGTTGGCGATTCATTCTTGCTATTCGGCCTGCGGACGAATGCATCGTGTTCACTGTCGTAGCGTACTTCGAACCTCGCTTCTTCCAGGGTTGCCTCCATATGCTTTACGCCATTGCCATCAATGAATCGGGTGATCCAGTTGCCTAGATGGCTATCTTGTGGAAGTGCTATTGGCTCTGGAGGTGGGGCGAAGAATTGCGCGGCCCCCTCTTCGGGTAGCCTGGGCGGATCCATGGGGCTAAGAGGGTAACCCAACTGATCGTTCACTCGCGTTGGCATGACGAATCGTGGGCTTTTGCCAGGGAACAGGATTTTCACGCGAGTCGCTTCTCGCAAGACCAGCGGGACGGCATTGAGCAGGCCGAACTCGATGTTACTTACGCCGTCGGCCTTGTCCTCCAGCGTCTTGCCGTTGATTGCCTGGTCGATCCCCAGGCCAAATTGCGCGATGCCACCGACGGCCAGCAGTGGTATGAGTTCGGGCACCACCAGCGCCAGGGGCGCCAGCAGATTGATCGAGGTCACCAGGTAGTCACGCCAGCGGGCCTTGGTCACTTGCGTCCTGCTGGTGATGAGAAAGTCGGCGTCGGCATAGCTGCGTTTGCGCTGGCGCAGCGTGAGGGCTTCGAACAAGTCGCCTTCTATCAATGGGCTGTACTTGTGGGGCTTGTAGTTGACGTAGTCCCTGGGAGGCCATGGACCATCGACGGTGAAGCCTGGCCGGTTGGGCGATCGCGTGTGGAAGCGCGGGAAGGTGCCAAGGCCATCCAGCGCGGTATCCAGGCCGCTGAAGTCCAGGCCGTCGGGGGTGTCTGCCGCTTTGAAATACTGACGCAGGCGCTGGCGTTTTTCGCTGGTGCGGCACTGTTCAGCGAACCAGTCCTTCAGGGCATTCATGCCGTCGAACTCATGGAAGGGTGATGAATTTCCCGGCAGGTACAGCAGTACTGGCTGATGTGCTGGGTCAGCAATCTGGATGATGTCGGTGGCGGCGTAGCCATAGACATTCAGAGGCCTGATTTCCAGGCCGGAAGCTCTCGGCATGAGTCCCGCCGCTTGCCAGGCCAACTGACGGCCAGCGTCACTCAAGGAACCTTCCTGGACCTGTTTGTTGCAGGCTGCGATAAAGCTTATTTGCAGAGACTGTGGATGGGTTTTGCTGGTCTTTTGCCAATACTCGTCCAGCATCGAGACGAAGCGGGTGTGAACGTCCAGATCCCAGATGAACCGCTGCATGGCCTCGACATCCACTGGCAGGTGCGTGGTGCTGTCGTAGCGGGCCGGGGTGGACCTGCGGAAGACACCGTCGAAGACCGAGAAACGTGCGCTGTTGTCGAGCGGTCCGAGCGCTGGCAGATGTTCGACAATGGTCAGCGGGCCGTCTGGCAAGGTACCTGCCCAGTTACCCGGGAATAGCTGGCCAACCAGGTCCTTGTTGTTTTCACCTTGCCAGTTCGAGAGCACCGCCTGGGTGAGTGAAAGGCGCTGGGCAATCATGACCTGATTGCCACGGTAGTGCAGGGTGACGACGTCGGTCTGGTCGGGGTCGAGTTGATGTTGCTCTTGCCCAGCCCATTCACGGATTGCCTTGGCGGCAAATAGGCTAGGCCTGGGAATATTCTGCAGGTGGCGGCGGATGAACTGTTTGCCCGCGTTATTTACGAAAGTGGAAGCCATTGGAATCGATCCGTGTGGATAAATGAGGCTCCACGGTAGCGACGGCGAGGCCCCAAGCTTGCGTATATGTTTACCACCTGATGACAAGGGCGGCCGTCAGGCCGCCCTTGTTACATCAGGGCTTGGCCCACGAGTGGTAGTTTCCGACTTCGGCTACCTGGTTGAGCGGAATGTCGCCGGTCGCGGCTTCCCGCAAGGCCTGTTCGATCGGGGTCACCAGGTACATCGGATTGTGTTGCGGCAAGGCGTGCAGGTTGATGATCCGCCGTAGTGCCCGCAGCCTTGGCAGGCGCTGGTCGATGACATCATTCAGCAGGCCGGGCCCGGTCATGTGGCTCAGGCGCAAGGCATAGGCATCGAATTCGGGGCCCTTCACTACTGGCCTGTTGCCGTAGAAGTCACGGTTGGCCAGGTAGCGTTCGTGCATGGTGTCCGAGATCGCCTGCAGCGTCGGGTTGCCAGCATGGCTGGCGATCATGTTGGTGTTGTACTGGCAGTGCATCCCCAGGGCGTCGTTGTTCATCGGGCCACCTAAAATGAGGCTGTCCGGTGTGGTGGCCAGGGTCACCGAGTCGATCGCGGCGCGGTTGGGATTGTCCGGATGAACCGGGTCGGCAAGCAAGGTATCGTCGACGTCCAGGTACAATCCGCCTTCCTCGGCGAGCAGGGGATAACGCAGGATGTCGGATGCCGAAGAGAAATTTGCACCTGCGCCGCCAACGGCATCTTGATACTGCTCGAAGTATTTGGTTTCGCGCAACCTTGCGAAGAACGGCTGCTCCTCCAGGGTCAGCACATCGAGATGCGGTGCGTGTGCGGCCAGTAGCCTCAGGTTCGCGCCGAAGGCCTGGGCATTGGCGTTGGACAGGAACAGTCGGTAGGCATACTGGCTGTTCGTCAGGCGTTGCTGATTGCGGACCAGCGTGGTCAACAGTTTGGGTGCGATCACCTTGTCGCCTACCCAGAGGCTCGAGATCTTCCGTGGGATCGGCTGGCGCAGGTGTGCCTCGAAGGGCGGGATTTCCAAAGGCAGTTGCACATCCACGCCCATGGCTCGCAGGCTGCTTATGCGCATCGGGTCGGTGACTGTGCGTGCGTTCAGGGGCATCTCGACAAGCCCATGGCCTTCTGGCGATACCTGGTAGTAGCTTGGCCTTATCTCGTTGGCCTCGGACTCAAGGATGAAAGCATCATGTTCACTGTCGTAGAGGACCAGTGTGTTGTAGCCATTCAACAGGGATTGAAGCTGCGCTTGCGAGTCCGCAGAGACCGGCACGTGCGCCAGCCATTGGGCAATGGCGGTGTCGCCGCCGGGCAAGGGGGGGACTGTCGAACCGAACAGACCGGCCAGCTGGCGTTCGGGCAGTGCCGGGGGCGTCATCGGGCTCAATGGGTAGCCCAGTTGGTCGTTCACCCGACTGGGGAAGATAAAACACCTGTCTTTGGCGGGGTACAGCACTCGCGCTCGCGCCAATGGGCGCAAGGCAAGTGGTGCAGCGTTCATTAGCCCGAACTCGATGTTCGTCACGCCATCGGCCTTGTCTTCAAGTGACTTGCCGTTGATTGCCTGATCGATCCCAGCCGCGAACTGGGCAATGCCACCCAGAGCAAGCAGCGGCGCCAGTTCTGGCAGTACCACGGCCAAGGGGGCCAGCAGATTGATGGTATTGACCACATAGCCGCGCCAGCGCGCCTTGTTCACCTCCTGATTGCTGGTAACGATGAAGTCAGCGTTGGCATAGCTGCGCTTGCGCTGACGCAGGCTCAGGGCTTTGAACAGATCGCCGTCGAGCTTCGGGCTGTATTTGTCCGGACGGTAGTTGACGTAGTCCCTTGGTGACCAGCGGCCGTCGGTGGTGAATCCCGGTCGGTTTGGCGAGCGATAGTGGATGCCCGGGTAGGCGCCCAGGCCTTCGAGGGCAGTGTCCAGGCCGCTGAAGTCCAGTCCATCTGGCGTGTCGGCCAAGTTGAAATGCTGGCGCAGGCGCTGACGTTTATCGGGGTTCTGGCACTGTCTGGCGAACCAGTCCTGAAGCGCCGCCATGTTGGCGAACTCGTGAAGGGGGGAGGCGTTGCCTGGCAGGTAGAGCAGGGTGAGCGGTTGGGATTTGTCGGTGATGCACAGCAGATCGGTGGCACTGTAGCCGTAGACGTTCAGTGGCCTGATTCGCAGGCCAACCGCCCGAGGGGCCAAGCCGACAGCCTGCCAGGCCAGCTGGCGTGCTCCATCGCTCAATGAGCCTTCGCTTACCTGCTTGTTGCAGGCGGTGATGAAGCTGATCCGCATGGACAGCTGGTGGCCATGCAGGGCGCGCTGCCAGTAGTTGTCCAGCATGGCGGTGAAGCGGGCGTGAAAATCCAGGTTCCAGATGAAGCGCTGCAGGGCTTCGACATCCACGGCAAGATGCGTTGTGCTGTCGTATTGGCCGTTACCGGTCCGGCGGAACAGACCATTGAATACTGAATGATCGGCACCGTTCGCCCATGGCTCGCGAGCAGGCAATCGATCGACGATCTGCAACGGGCCGGATGGCAGGGTACCGGTCCAATGACCCGGGAGCAGTTGGCCGATCAGGTTCTTGTCGGTCTCGCCTTGCCAGTTCGAGAGCACCGCTTCGGTCAGTGACAGGCGCTGGACGATGACGGCCTGGTGGCCTCGGTAGTGCAGGGTGACGACGTCGGTCTGATCCGGATCCAGGTCCGATCCCTGGCGTTTGGCCCAGTCACGGATGGCTTGTGCGGCGTGCTTGTCGGGGCGGGGGATGGTCTGCAGGTGATCGCGAACGAGCTGTACGCCCAGGTTGGTGATGAAGGTTGGAGGCATGATTGAGTCGACCTGTGTGGAGAAACCAGGCACAACGGTGACTCAACCCTTATGTCGGGGAGCGGTAATGAATTATCGCGCAAGCATGGCATTGCCCCTTTGGGAGTGGTGCCACACGCAGGGTCAGCGTGTATCCACGCCTGCCGGCAGGAACAGCTGCTCGGGCGTGATATCTCGTGGCGGCGCAGGCTGGTCGTCGAAGCCCACCGGCACTTTGCCGCGCAATTGCCAGGCGAAGGCGATGATCTCGGCGATGGTCAGGTACAGCGCCTCGGGGATCTGCTCGCCCAGTTCCAGCCTGGCCAGCAGGCGTACCAGCTCGGCGTTCTCGTAGATCGGCACTTCATGTTCACGGGCCAGGGCGAGGATGGCCTCGGCCAGTTCGTCGTCGCCCTTGGCGCTCAGGGTCGGGGCCTGCTGGCCGTCGTAGCTCAGGGCAATGGCCTGGCGTGGCTGCTTGTGCTTCATGCGGTCTCATCCACCCAGCGTTGTTCGAGGCGTGTGCGGGGGCCTTGCGGTGGCGTGCCGGGGTGGCACTCCAGGTCGCCGACATCCAGGCCGCGTGCCAGCAGGCGCTCGCGCAGCGTGCCGAGCTGACTGTCGATCAGGCGGGCGGTCTGTTCCTGCTCTGCCCACAGCTGTCCCGACAGACGTCCTTGCAGCAGTTGCGCCTGGACCTGCAGCGGACCGAGTGGTGACAGGTCGAAGGCCAGTTCGATCCGCCATATGGCCTCCAGCGGATCACGCCCTTCACGTTCGCGATCGGCTTGCTGCTCCGGCGTTTCCTCGCGCTGCAGCTTGACCTGCAGGGGAATGAACTCCTGGCCATGGCGGATGGGGATCTCGGTCTGCCAGGTGGTCTGTTGGTTGCCGTTCTCCAGTGGTCCGGATTGCTGCAGGCTGGACAGCGCATGGCTCTGCAGGCGCGAGATGGCGGCGGCGGCCAGGCGCAGCAATTGCTGCAGGTCGCCTTCGTTTTCCAGGCTCTGCAACAGCCGCGAGGGCAGGGGGAAGGCTCCAGGTTGCGGGCGCGGGCTGACCTGGCCGAGCATGCCCAGGGCACTGCGGGCGAAACCGGGCAGGGCATGGGCCAACGTACTGGTCTGTGCGGGCGTGAGCATCTGTCCCGTGGGAGGATTGGGCAACTGTGCGATCAGCCTGACCAGTTGCGTCTTCAGGTCGGGCGCCACGCCGCTTGCCAGGCCACCCAGCAGCTTGGCTTCAAGGAAGGCGCCACTGTTGTTCAGGGCCTGGGCCAGATTTTTCGCATCACCCAGTTGGCGGGCATCGGGCAGGCTGGCCAGCAGGCGTTCGGCGCTGGCGCGCAGTTGCGTGCCAGCGTCGCCGGAGGTGGCGACCTGCTGCAGGGCATTGAGCAAGCCAGGCAGCGAGGCCTGGCGGCCTTGCTGGGTCACCAGCTGCTGGGCAATGGCCAGTTGATCCTGGCGGCCGCTCAGGGGAACGAAGCGCAGCGACTGGTCACCTTGTACCAGCGCGCTGAGCAGGCTGCCGATCGGCAGTGGCCGCGGGCTGTCGATGGCCAGGGTGGCGCCGGCCTGGCTGCTGTTGAGCAGGCTTACCAGCGAGCGGAAACTGGCGATCTCGCCGGCGTTCTGAACCAGGGGCTGGCTGGTCAGGACCTTGCCTTGCAGCAGTGTGCCGACTGGAACCTGGCTGGTGTCCAGGCGGGTGAGGGTAGTGATGTTGTTGGCGTTGACCTGCTGCACCATGACCGCCAGGCGGTTGCTTTCAGTCTGCGTGACCGTGATCTGGCTGCCCTGGGGCAGGGGTTGGCTGGCATTGGCCTGCAACTGGGTCTGGTTGCCGTTGCCCTGGGTCAGGCGTAGCAGCAGCTGGAAATCCACGCCGACCTGGCGCATCGACATGACCTCGGCACGTGCCGTCTCGCCCGGGGCCAGCAGGCCGGGTTGCGCTTGCAGCAGGCGCAGCAGCTCGCCGGTCATGGCCGCCTTGGCCGCCTGGGGCCCTGGCACGGTTTGTGCGCCGAGACTATTGATTTCAGTCATGATTGTATACAACCTGTCGAACTCGGCCTCTTGGCAGCGCGGTGACGCGTGTAATAATGCCGACCGCCCATTGTTGCCAGTATAACGGCAGTGCGGCGGGCGACTTGAGACATAGGGGCTTTGGAGCGGCGTTGCCTGCATCGCGGGTAAACCCGCTCCCACAGGGTACGGCGCAGCTTTCAGATGCCGCGCAAGACCCTGTGGGAGCGGGTTTACCCGCGAAGCAGGCGACACCGCCCCGAAGCCCTACATAGATAAGGCGAAACCGTGACCCTTCACCTCCAAGCCGCAGGCCTGGCCTGCGAGCGCGACTGGCGCTTGCTGTTCGAGCAGCTCGATTTCGAGCTGGGCGCTGGCGACATGCTGCAGATCAGCGGCCCCAACGGCAGCGGCAAGACCAGCCTGCTGCGCCTGCTGGCCGGGCTCATGCAACCCACCGCCGGGCAGATCCTGCTCGGCGGCCAGCCATTGGCCGAACAACGCCATGCCCTGGCCAGCATCCTGCTGTGGATCGGCCATGCCGCCGGGATCAAGGACCTGCTTACCGCCGAAGAGAACCTCGCCTGGCTCTGCGCCCTGCACCGACCGGCTGGTAGCGAGGCGATCTGGCAGGCACTGGAGGCTGTCGGCTTGCGCGGTTTCGAGGACGTGCCCTGTCACACCCTGTCCGCCGGCCAGCAGCGCCGGGTCGCCCTGGCACGGCTGTACCTGGACAGCCCGCCGCTGTGGATCCTCGACGAACCCTTCACCGCCCTCGACAAGCAGGGCGTGGCCCAGCTGGAAGCTCACCTCGCGGCCCACTGCGAGCGGGGCGGCACCGTGGTGCTGACCACCCACCATACGCTCGAGCGCAAGCCATCCGGCTACCGTGAGCTGAACCTGGGGCAATGGGCGGCATGAGCGTATTCCTTCTGCTGTTGCGCCGCGAGGCGCGCCTGTTGTTCCGCCGCCCGGCGGAGCTGGCCAATCCGCTGGTGTTCTTCGCCATTGTCGTCGCCCTGTTTCCGCTGGCGGTCGGTCCTGAGACACAATTGTTGCAAACCTTGTCGCCGGGACTGGTCTGGGTTGCGGCCCTGCTGGCGGTGCTGCTGTCGCTGGACGGGTTGTTCCGCAGCGATTTCGAGGACGGTTCGCTCGAACAGTGGGTGCTTTCGCCGCACCCGCTGGCCCTGCTGGTGCTGGCCAAGGTGCTGGCGCACTGGATCTTTTCCGGGCTGGCGCTGGTATTGTTGGCGCCACTGCTGGCGCTGATGCTGGGCCTGCCGAGCGCCTGCCTGCCGGTGCTGCTCGCCTCCCTGCTGCTGGGCACGCCGGTGCTGAGCCTGCTGGGCGCGGTGGGGGCGGCGCTGACGGTCGGTCTCAAGCGTGGCGGCCTGCTGCTGGCGTTGCTGATTCTGCCGTTGTATATCCCTGTATTGATCCTGGGCAGTGGTGCGTTGCAGGCGGCGTTGCAGAATATGCCGGCCACCGGCCATCTGCTCTGGCTCGCCAGCCTGACGGCCCTGGCGGTGACACTGGCACCCTTTGCGATCGCGGCCGGCCTGAAGATCAGCGTCGGCGAATAACGAGTCTCGGGCACCGCAGCCCGGCCAATACCCTGGATGTACCCTGATGAAAATGAGTTGGACGTGGTTCCACAAGCTGGGTTCCCCAAAATGGTTCTATGCCATCAGCGGCCGCATGCTGCCGTGGCTGACCGTTTCCTCTGTCGTGCTGCTGCTGGTCGGCATCACCTGGGGCCTGGCCTTCGCCCCCCAGGACTACCAGCAGGGCAACAGTTTCCGCATCATCTATATCCACGTGCCGACGGCCATGCTTGCCCAGTCGTGCTACGTGATGCTCGCGGTGGCGGGGGTGGTGGGGCTGGTGTGGAAGATGAAACTGGCCGACGTCGCGCTGCAGTGCGCGGCGCCCATCGGCGCCTGGATGACCGCGGTGGCCTTGGTTACCGGGGCGATCTGGGGCAAGCCCACCTGGGGCAGTTGGTGGGTCTGGGATGCGCGGCTGACGTCCATGCTCATCCTGCTGTTCCTGTACTTCGGCATCATCGCCCTGGGCCAGGCCATCAGCAACCGCGACAGCGCGGCCAAGGCCTGCGCGGTGCTGGCCATCGTCGGCGTGGTCAACATCCCGATCATCAAGTACTCGGTGGAGTGGTGGAACACCCTGCACCAGGGCGCCACCTTCACGCTGACCGAAAAGCCGGCCATGCCGGTGGAAATGTGGCTGCCGCTGCTGCTCACCGCGCTGGGTTTCTACTGCTTCTTCGGCGCTGTGCTGCTGCTGCGCATGCGCCTCGAAGTGCTCAAACGCGAAGCCCGCGCCAGTTGGGTCAAGGATGAGGTGCTGGGGCAACTCGGACGGGAGGCGGTACGATGAGCTTTGCCTCCTTCAGTGATTTTCTCGCCATGGGCCACCATGGCCTGTACGTCTGGTCGGCCTACGGCATCTGCCTGGCGGTGCTGGCGCTGAATGTCGCCGCGCCCCTGCTGGCCCGTCGCCGCTACCTGCAAGAAGAGGCGCGTCGTCTGCGCCGGGAGAGCAAACCGTGAATCCGCAGCGCAAGAAACGCCTGTTCATCATCCTCGGCCTGCTGGCCGGTGTCGGCGTCGCCGTGGGCTTTGCCCTGAGCGCGCTGCAGCAGAACATCAACCTGTTCTACACCCCCACGCAGATCGCCAACGGCGAGGCGCCGCTGGACACCCGCATCCGCGCCGGCGGCATGGTCGAGAAGGGCTCGGTGCAGCGCTCTGCCGACTCGCTCGATGTGCGCTTCGTGGTCACCGACTACGCCAAGTCGGTGCCGATCACCTACCGTGGCATCCTCCCCGACCTGTTCCGCGAAGGGCAGGGCATCGTCGCCCTCGGCAAGCTCAACGCCGACGGCGTGGTGGTGGCCGACGAGGTGCTGGCCAAGCACGATGAGAAATACATGCCGCCGGAAGTCACCAAGGCCCTGAAGGAAAGCGGCCAGGCCGCCAGCGACGCGGGGGCCAAGCCATGAATGCGGCCCTGGTGATCCCCGAACTCGGCCAGCTGGCGATGATCCTGGCGATCTGTTTCGCCGCGGTGCAGGCCAGCGTGCCGCTGCTCGGCGCCTGGCGTGGCGACAGCCTGTGGATGAGCCTGGCGCGGCCGGCGGCCTGGGGGCAGTTCGCCTTCCTGGCCTTCGCCTTCGCCTGCCTCACCCACGCCTTCATGACCGACAACTTCTCGGTCGCCTACGTCGCCAGCAACTCCAACAGTGCCTTGCCCTGGTACTACAAGTTCAGCGCCGTGTGGGGCGCCCACGAAGGCTCGCTGCTGCTGTGGGCGTTGATCCTCGGCGGCTGGACCTTCGCCGTGTCGATTTTCTCGCGCCAGTTGCCACAGGTGATGCTGGCCCGGGTGCTGGCGGTGATGGGCATGATCAGCGTGGGTTTTTTGAGTTTCCTGATCATCACCTCCAACCCGTTCTCGCGCCTGCTGCCGCAGGTGCCGGGCGATGGCCGCGACCTCAACCCGCTGCTGCAGGACTTCGGCCTGATCGTTCACCCGCCGATGCTGTACATGGGCTATGTGGGCTTCTCGGTGGCGTTCGCCTTTGCCATTGCCGCTTTGCTCGGCGGGCGTCTTGATGCCGCCTGGGCCCGCTGGTCGCGGCCCTGGACCATCGTCGCCTGGGCCTTCCTCGGCGTGGGTATCACCCTCGGCTCGTGGTGGGCCTATTACGAGCTGGGCTGGGGCGGCTGGTGGTTCTGGGACCCGGTCGAGAATGCCTCGTTCATGCCCTGGCTGGTGGGCACGGCGCTGATCCACTCGCTGGCGGTCACCGAAAAGCGCGGGGTGTTCAAGAGCTGGACCGTGCTGCTGGCCATCGCCGCGTTCTCCCTGAGCCTGCTGGGCACCTTCCTGGTGCGCTCGGGCGTGCTGACCTCGGTGCACGCGTTCGCCGCCGACCCGTCGCGCGGTATCTTCATCCTGATCTTCCTGCTGTTCGTGGTCGGTGGTTCGCTGACCCTGTTCGCCCTGCGCGCGCCGGTGGTCAAGAGTCAGGTGGGCTTCGCCCTGTGGTCCCGTGAAACCCTGCTGCTGGCCAACAACCTGGTGCTGGTGGTGGCGGCCTCGATGATCCTGCTGGGCACCCTGTACCCGCTGGTGCTCGACGCCCTGACCGGGGCCAAGCTGTCGGTCGGCCCGCCTTACTTCGACGCCCTGTTCCTGCCGCTGATGGCGCTGCTGATGGTGGTGCTCGGGGTGGGCGTGGTGGTGCGCTGGAAGGACACTCCCGGCAAATGGCTGGCCGGCATGCTGACCCCGGTGCTGGTCGGCAGTGCAGTGCTGGCGCCGGTCGCCGGGCTGATCGTCGACGACTTCGACTGGCCGGCCCTGAGCGTGTTCGCCCTGGCCGCCTGGGTGGTCCTGAGCGGCGTGCGCGACATCCTCGACAAGACACGTCACAAAGGCCTGGTCAAGGGGTTGGCGGGTCTGAGCCGCAGCTACTGGGGCATGCACCTGGCGCACCTGGGCCTGGTGGTGTGCGCCCTGGGCGTGGTGCTGTCGAGCAACAACAGCGCCGAGCGCGACCTGCGCATGGCACCGGGCGAGACCGTCGAACTGGGTGGCTATCACTTCCTGTTCGAGGGCGCCAAGCACTTCGAAGGTCCGAACTTCATTTCCGACAAGGGCACCGTGCGGGTTTCGCGCGATGGCCGCGAAGTGTCCGTGCTGCACCCGGAAAAACGCCTGTACACCGTGCAACAGTCGATGATGACCGAGGCCGGCATCGACGCCGGTTTCACCCGCGACCTGTATGTCGCCCTGGGCGAGCCGCTGGAAAACGGCGCCTGGGCGGTGCGGGTGCATATCAAACCCTATGTCCGCTGGATCTGGCTGGGCGGTCTGCTGACCGGCCTGGGCGGCTTGCTGGCGGCCTTCGACCGACGCTACCGCGTCAAGGTCAAGACCCGGGTGCGTGAGGCCCTGGGCGTGTCTGGAGCGACTGCATGAAGCGTTGGATCATGGTGGTACCGCTGGCGGTGTTCCTGCTGGTGGCGGTCTTTCTCTACAAGGGGTTGTTCCTCAAACCCGACGAACTGCCTTCGGCGATGATCGGCAAGCCGTTCCCGGCGTTCGCGCTGGCGAGCGTGCAGGGCGATCGCAGCCTCACCCAGGCCGACCTGGTCGGTCGCCCGGCGCTGGTCAATGTGTGGGGCACCTGGTGCCCGTCGTGCAAGGTCGAGCACCCGTACCTGAACCAGCTGGCCGAGCAGGGCGTGGTGATCCACGGCGTCAACTACAAGGACGACAACGCCGCCGCGCTGAAGTGGCTGGCCGAGTTCCACAACCCGTACCAGCTGAACATCGCCGACCAGCAAGGCTCGCTGGGCCTGGACCTGGGCGTGTACGGCGCGCCGGAAACCTTCCTGATCGACGCCAAGGGCATCATCCGCTACAAGCACGTCGGCGTGGTCGATGCCACGGTGTGGCGCGAACAGCTGGCGCCGCTGTACCAGGGCCTGGTCGACGAGGTCCGGCCATGAGGCGCTGGCTGACGGCCGCCGTGCTCGGCCTGAGCCTGGCCGGCGTGGCCAAGGCGGCCATCGACACCTACCAGTTTCGCGACGACGCCGAGCGCGAGCGCTATCAGCAACTGACCAAGGAACTGCGCTGCCCCAAGTGCCAGAACCAGGACATCGCCGACTCCAACGCGCCTATCGCCGCCGACCTGCGCCGCGAGATCTTCCGCATGCTGGGCGAGGGCAAGGACAACCAGCAGATCGTCGATTTCATGGTCGATCGTTATGGCGACTTCGTGCGCTACAAGCCGGCGCTCAGCGGGCGCACCTGGCTGCTCTGGTTCGGCCCGGGGATCCTCCTGGGCGCAGGCTTCGTGGTGCTGGCGCTGATCGTGCGCCGTCGCCGTGGCCAGGCCGTGGCCGGCAATACCGAACTGTCCGCCGACGAACGCGAGCGTCTGGCCAAACTGCTGGATAAAGAACGTACCCATGACTGAATTCTGGCTTAGCGCGGGCCTGCTGCTGCTCGCCGCCCTGGCTTTCCTGCTGTTGCCGATCCTGCGCGGTCACCGCCGCCAGCAGGCCGAGCAGGATCGTACCGCCCTAAACGTGGCGCTCTATGAAGAACGCGTCGCCGAACTGGTTGCCCAGCAGGCGGCCGGCGTTCTTGATGAACAACAACTGGCCAATGGTCGTGACGAGGCCGCCCGTGAGCTGCTGGCCGACACCGAGCGCGGCGAGGTGACGCGCCAGGGCCACCTGGGCAAGGCCGTGCCGCTGCTGGCGGCGGTGCTGGTACCGGCCATGGCCCTGGGGCTGTACCTGCACTTCGGCGCCTCGGACAAGGTCGAGCTGACCCAGGAGTTCGCCCGCGCGCCGCAGTCGATGACGGAGATGACCACGCGCCTGGAGCGTGCGGTGCAGGCCCAGCCCGACTCGGCCGAAGGCCTGTACTTCCTGGGCCGGGCCTACATGGCCGAGCAGCGCCCAGCTGAGGCGGCCAAGGCCTTCGAGCGCGCCGTGGCCCTGGCCGGGCGTCAGCCCGAGTTGCTCGGGCAATGGGCGCAGTCGCTGTACTTCGCCGCCGACAAGCAGTGGTCGGCGCAATTGCAGGCACTCACCGATGAGGCGCTCAAGGCCGACCCGCAAGAGGTCACCAGCCTCGGCCTGCGTGGTATCGCCGCCTTCGAGGGCGAGCGCTACCAGGAGGCCATCGACTACTGGCAGCGTCTGCTGGCGCAGTTGCCGCAGGGCGACGCGTCCCGCGACGCGCTGCAGGGCGGCATCGACCGCGCCGCCGACAAACTCAAGGCCGGTGGCGGCAAGGTGGCCGAAACAGCGCGCCTGAAGGTGCGGGTGGAGCTGGCCGCGGCGCTCAAGGACAAGGTGCGTCCCGACGACACCGTGTTCATCTTCGCCCGCGCCAGCAATGGCCCGCCCATGCCGCTGGCGGCCAAGCGGGTGACGGTGGCGCAGCTGCCGATCGAGGTGGAGCTGTCCGATGCCGACGCGATGATGCCGCAGATGAAACTGTCGGACTTTGCCGAAGTCCAACTGGTTGCCCGAGTCTCACGCGCCGGGCAGCCCACCCACGGTGAATGGAAGGGCCAGAGCGCCCCGCTGGCCACCGGCACCCAGGGCATCCAGCATGTGACCATCGACAGCCCCGACTCATAAGAGAGCACCCCCATGAACAGCACCGTCCGCCTGACCCTGATCACCCTGGCCCTGGGTCTTTCCGCGTGTACGGTGCATCAGCCCGGGGAGCGTGAGCCGCTGCCGCCGATCGAGACCACGCCGCCGCACAAAGGACCGGTGGTCAAGCCCTTGCCGGGTGGCCAGCCCGGCACCCAGCCGAGCAAGCCGGCGGCGATTCCCAAACCGATGCCACGCACCTCCGCCAGCTTCGCGCCGCCGCCGGGGGGCGCCAGCCACTGGGACCCGAAGCTTGGGGTCTATGTGCTGGAGAAGCAGCCCAACACCTTCTACCGCCAGCGCACCTATTACCGTTGGAACAACGGCTGGAGCTGGTCGCTGAGCCCCAACGGGCCGTGGCAGGACACCGACAGCAGTGGTGTGCCGGGCGGGTTGGGCAGGGCGTTTGGGCAATAATTGCCGTTGAGGCCTTATCGCGGGGCAAGCCCGCTCCCACGCCAGTAATGCTCATCGTCAATTGCGTGGGAGCGGGCTTGCCCCGCGATAGGGCCGGCCGCGCCAACAGCTGGCATAATCCCCCTTCGCATTCAACCGGAGGGTGGCATGAGCAAGACAGTCCTGGTGCTGGTGGAAACCGTCGATGACTACCTGCCACTATTGGAACGGGCCGGCTATCGCCTGATCCGCGCACCGTCGCCGCAGATGCGCGCCGACGCCATCATCCGTCATGCCGGCGAGATTGACGCCGTCCTCACCCGCGGCCCGCTGGGCCTGACAGCCGGCGAAATCGCCACATTGGTCAACCTGCGGATCATTTGCGTGATCGGTGCCGGCTACGAACAGGTCGACCTGGCCGCCGCCGCCGCCCGCGGTATCACCGTCACCAATGGCGCCGGTGCCAATGCCGCCGCCGTGGCCGACCACGCCATGGCCCTGCTGCTGGCCCTGTTGCGCGACATTCCCCGTGCTGATGCCAGCACCCGCCGTGGCGAATGGCAGCGGGTAATCAGCCCGTCGGTGAGCGGTAAACGCTTGGGCATCCTGGGGCTGGGCGCGGTGGGGTTGGCAATCGCCAAGCGTGCCAGCCTCGGCTTCGACATGCCCGTCAGCTATCACAGCCGTACCCCGCGCAACGATGTGCCCTACACCTGGTACGACAGCCCGCTGCACCTGGCCGATGCCGTCGATATCCTGGTCGTCGCCACCCCGGGCGGGGCTGGCACCCAGCACCTGGTCGACGCGCAGGTGCTTGATGCGCTGGGCGCCGAGGGCTACCTGGTGAATATCGCCCGCGCCAGCGTGGTCGATACCCAGGCGCTGGTCGCCGCCCTGGCCCAGGGGCGGATTGCCGGCGCCGCGCTCGATGTGTTCGATGACGAACCCGGCGTGCCCGATGCCCTCAAGGCCCTCGGCAATACCGTGCTCACCCCCCATGTCGCCGGCCAGTCGCCCGAGGCCGCCCGCGACACGGTTAGCCTGGTGCTGCGCAACCTGCAGGCGTTCTTTGCCGGTGAGCCGGTGCTTACACCGGTGCGCGGATAGCCTGATACCCGTCACCGGCAGGCCAATTCCCACAGGCCATCTCTATTCCCTGTGGGAGCCGGCTTGCCGGCGATGGGCTGCAGAGCAGCCCCAGTCAGCCCATAACTCTCACTTGAAGGAGTGCATGCATGCAACTCGAGATCTTCCAGGTCGATGCTTTTTCCGCCAAGCCGTTCGGCGGCAATCCAGCGGCGGTGATCCCTTTGGACAGCTGGCTACCCGATGCGCTGCTGCAGCGTATCGCCGAAGAAAACAATCTGTCCGAAACTGCCTATTTCGTTCGCAACGGTGAAAGCTACGACCTGCGCTGGTTCACACCGACGGTCGAAGTTGATTTGTGCGGCCACGCCACCTTGGCGTCGGCCTGGGTGCTGTTCGAGCAGTTGGGCGAGCAGCGCGAAGAGCTGCGCTTCAACACCCGCAGCGGTGAACTGCGGGTCAGCCGCGGCACCGAGGGCCTGCTGGCGATGGACTTCCCGGCCAAGCAGCCGCTGGCAGTGGAGATGCCAGCGGGGTTGCTGGAGGCCTTGGGCTTGGCCAGTGCGCGAGGCTTGTATCGTACCGACGACTACATCGTGGTGATCGATGACCCAGCGGAGCTTGCGGCCTTGCAGCCCGATTTCGTCGCTTTGTCTCGCTTCGACGTGCGTGGCATCGCGGTGACGGCGCCGGGGGGAGGGTTCGATTTCGTTACACGTTGGTTCGGGCCTCGGGTCGGGGTCAATGAAGATCCGGTCACCGGCTCGGCGCATACCTCGTTGGTCCCTTACTGGTTCGAGCGGCTCGGGCAGGCACGGCTTCATTGCCAGCAGGGTGGTGCGCGCAAGGGGCAGTTGGTCTGTGAGTCACCTGGCAATGGCCGGGTAATCATCTGCGGCCATGCTGCATTGTATTTGCGCGGCATAGTGAATCTGTAACGAAGAGGGCGTACCCCCGGAGGGGTACGCTGATGGTGCAAGCTTGCCATTGTCTACTGTAGTCAGGACTTGTTTCCAGACTCAACGTTATCGCCGCGGGTGTCGACAATCACCAGAGGAGTCGTGGTATTTGACACAAGGCCAAATCCATTTCTCGCGGTCCATGTGGCATGGATATGGCAAAAGTCATTTGGGAACAACAGGTGATGTGCCGGGATTTCAAACTCTGTTGCCGTGTCTTTATCGTCTTCACCAACGGTTTTCAAGAAGGAGTATCTGCTCCCTTCGATAGGCGTTTCGCCATCGTCGTGTTCACCCTCAACGGCCTGGTACAGCTCGATCGAAATAATGTCACCCGGCTCCTTTTTTTTATAGTACGGTGTAATGAACTTGACCCCTTGATTGATCTCGTCCTTTGTGATTCTGCCGGAGGCATTGAGAGGGTCATATTCGCCATCGTCGAGGCTTCCTTCACCCGGAAGCTCATCGTTTCCGTGCACTGTGATCGGTTGTTCATAGGACCGCGAAGTATTCTCCTTCCCCCCTGTGACCGCTCGGGTTACCAAGAAGTGGAGCGGTTTTGTACCAGAGCCTTCTTGCGCGATCTGGGCGGCAGTCAGCGGAAACCGCAGATCGTCCGTGCCGTTCGCTTCCAGGTCAGTGACGGTACGTGCAGGGAACTCTATTGCACCATAAACGACGGAGACCTTGTCGTCCTTCTCCAAGACCTTCTTGGGTGGGAATTTTCGATCGTACAACGGTATGTAGATCGTGGCGTCCTGGTCGAATTCATCACTGGGGATTTCATTGTATTTTTTGCTTGCGGTCTCCAGGTAAGGGGGGCGCAGGTTCGGATGCACCGGATCTTCCGGATCTGGATTTGGATCGCCCCCAACCTGGAACAAGTTAACCGCCACTGTGGTGGTCTGCGAGGTGCCGGCAACAATATCGTTTCGCATAATGCGGTAGAACACATCGATACTGGCGACCAGGTTGTCACCTGCCGTTGCCTTCTTCCACGTATCGTAGAGGGCTGCATAGGAGGGATACAAAGTCTGCGGATTGCCTTCTTCGCCACCAGGGATAGGCACCAGTTCATGCACGGCGTCACCCCACACCAGTTCAATCTTGTCACCCGGCTGGATAGCCGGCGTGCCAGTGTGGGCGGGTACGACCAGTTCCAGAGGCTCGCGTGCCTCTGCATCGATGATGAGACCGTCATTGTGTGCAGCAATCAGCGGGGCGAGCAGGCCTTTCAGTTCCCCCTTGAGGAGTACCTTCAGCGTCAGTGGGAGGGACACCATCGAAACATTGCCTGCTCGATCCGTGACCGTGTAGGTGAAAACGAGCGTACCGTCCCCCAAGGCCTCGATATCTGCCCGTGAGAAGCGCAGCTTCAATCCGTCCTTGGGACGACGACGCATGCTTCCTCGGGCTTTGCGTCGAGGACGTAAAGTGCTGCTGATCGTCCCCTCGATGATGTCGCCGGGCGCTATGCCGCCATAGCCGGCAAGGGTGCATTCCAGGTATTGCTCGCCGTCCTCTTCCTTGAGCTTGTCCGAGGTCAGCCCGTTCGTTTTGATTAGCTCATCAACAATCAACTCGGCCAGCAAGGGTTCGCCAGGTTTGGTCAGGTCGACAATGAAGGATTGTGCTGGGCCACTCTCGTTACCACTGCCGGAGTATATGACTCGGTAGATGATCGTGTGGGTGCCTTCCGTGCGAACAGACGCAGGAAGGTCGATTTCAAAAGTGTCCCCAGGTTTTTTACCTTTGAACGTGACGGCCGGATCCAATGGAGCACCATCTACTATCAGTTGCACGCTATCGCCGTCCGGGTCCTTGATCGAGTCCGGCACTGGAAATGTGAGCTTGAGCGGGTCGGAGCTGACGCTTGCCAACAGTAAATTGTCTGCAATGCCGGACGGCGGCAATTCCGCCAGGGCGTTTGCCGGGAACACCAAGGGATCAGTAAAACCCAGTATGCCTGGCGACCGTTTGCGTGTTGGCTTGTAGAACATAGGGCACTTGCAACGCCCGGAGTGGGTAATGGATTGGCTTGGCACCTTGCCGGGTGTGTGCACGTCGATGCGAGAAGATTGGTCAGACATGGTTGCATTCCAGTGGCTAGGGGATTCACAGGGTTGCTGCTGGGCGACGTGCCCCGTCAGGCACTGCCACAGCAGTCCTACTGGCTGTCCCGGTACCTGGCGCAGCCGATGCGATCGCAGAGTCATGGTCGGAAAAAAGCGCGCGCTTGTAACCTGACAGAATTGCCAGGTCGCCACTGGCGGGTGTCTATCATCGAAGGGGGAGGCGCAAGGAGAGTGCGCTCATCGTGCGTGTTGTGGGACCCTCGGCGTCAACCGAAGGGCCCATTGGAGGAGAACTCGTGCACTTTGCAGTGCTCACTGAGTACCGCGGGAGTCTACGATCAGCTTGGCGGTGGTGTCGTTCTTCACCGTTTTCCCATTTCTGGTAACTTGCCATATGGAATGAATATGGCAACGTTTCTTGGGGGCGAGCAATTTGGCCGTTTCAAGGGGGAATTTGTACGCCTCGGTCTCTTCACTGGCATCGAGGACCGTATATGCCATGGTGATTCTTGACTCCTCCAAGGGCGACTCATTATCTGTGTGTTCGATACCCTCTACCTGGACCAGATCGATTTCAATCAGGTCGCCACTTCGCTTGTGCTTGTACGGCGGCGTCACGAAATACACGATCTTGCCATCCTCGAGATCAGCCGGGATGATGCAGCAGGCGGACTTGAGGGGCGCGTACTCACCTTCTCCCAGGTCGCCATCGCCTGGCAGTTGCTCATCAGCGTCCACGAGCACTGGTTGGACCGGCCCCTGTGACGTGTTGTGGGTCGGGCCTTGGACAGGGCGCTCCACCTCATAGACCAGGGCTTGTGTGCCACCCGCTTGTTCTGCGATCAGGTCGGCCGTTAGGGCAAATTCGAGGTCAGCCTTCTTGCCGACGTCAGCGTCGCTGACGGTCCGTGGGGGAAACGCATAGGTACCGTAGCTGAGCCGGACCACATCGTCCTCGATCAGCACCGGTGCCGTCGGTGAGTGCCGGTTGAACCATGGCACGAAGAGCCTGGCGTCCTTGGCATAGTCATCTTTGGGGATGTAGTTGAGCTGCCCTGACCAGGACATCAGCACGGCTGGACGCAGGTTCGGGTGGGTCGGTACCTCTGGTTCTGGATCGCCACCCACCTGGTGCAGGTTGATGACCACGTCCAACCCTGCGGAGGTGCCGGCCACCATGCCTTCGCGAATGATCCGATAGCTTACGGTGATGCGGGCGGTTTCATCGCGCCCCTGCGATTGCGCCTTCCAGGTGTCGTAAAGGGCTGCATAGTCCGGGTAGATCGGCAGGCGAGCACCTTCCTCGCCATCGGGGATGGGTAGTGGTTCGTGGTGGGCATCGCCCCAGATCAGCTCGATCGCGTCGCCTGGCAGAATGGGTTTGTCCGAATAGGCGGGGATGATCACTTCCAGCGGTTTGCGCGCCTCTTCATCGTTGATGATGCCATCGGCGCTGTCTGCCACTTCTGGTGCCGGAAGATTGGTCAGCTCGCCGTCGAGCAGTACCTTGAGAGTCACGGGGCGCGAAGGGAGCGAAATATTGCCGGCGCGGTCGGTGACGGTATAGGCGAATGTTCTAAGGCCATCCCCTGCACGTTCGATGTCCTCCCTCAGGAACCGCAAGATGATCTCGTCTCCAGGCCCGTATTCTTGCTCGACATCCGTTGTGCTACCGAACCCGTCGAGGTCGGCGATCACGCCACGGATCCTGTCGCCTATTCCAAGGCCGTTGTAGCCATTGAGGGTCGTTTTGAGATAGTGCTTGCCATTGTGGATTTCGAGGGTGGCCGAGGTGACCCCGCCTTTGATGATGTCGCTATCGACGTTCAATTCGGCCAGTGACGGCAGGCCAGGTGCAGTCAGATCGACCTTGAAGGATTGGAGGGGACCGTCCTCCGATCGATTGTTCGAGTAATGTATGCGGTACTGGATCGTATGGATGCCTTCTTGGCGAGCGCTGGCGGGCAGTTCGATGGAAAAGATGTCCCCCGCCTTGTAGCCCTCGAAGGTGATGGGGATGCTGAACGCGCTCCCGTCCACGAGAAGCAGTACGGCATCCCGGGTTGGGTCGACAACCTTAGCCGGGATCCTGAACCGTAGCGTGATAGGGTAGTTCCTGAAGTCTGCCAGCAACAGGTTGTCTGCCTCGACACCCGGGAGGGTCGGAGCGAGCGCATCCTTGGGAAACACCAGTTCCTCATCAAAGCCCCACGTGGCGTTAATGCGAGCAGGTTTTCGAACCGCCTTGTAGGCGTGCCGGCTATGGCAACCACATTGCGAGACAATGGATTTGGCCGGCAGGGTGGCAGGCCGATACTCGGCGATGAAATAACGTTCAGACATGGTTGTTTTCCTGTGCTGTCAGGGCTTCAGGTTTGGGGCTGGCGGTGACGGGCCTCGGCAGTGTTCCAAGTCGTTCCGATACCGGGTACGGTGCAAACGAACGCAGGTTCATAGTCGGGAAAAAGCGCGAATTTGTAAGCTGACAGAATTACTAGGTCGGGCTGGCGGGAGGGGGCATGCGTCGGTTTGGCCGACGCATGCCCAGGCGATCAGAAGGACAGGCGCACGGCCAGTGAAGCCGCGGTGTCGGAGAAGTCGTTGCTGCCCACTTGCTGGGCCAGCGACGCGGTGATCGTGAGGTCGCGGTTGATGCGGCCTTCCGCGCCGACCTTGAATTCGGCGATGTTGCGGGTGCCGGCCTGGGTCACGCTAACGCCGTCGAGGTTGACGCCGGCCTGGCGATTGTTGTGAATCCAGTTGGTTTCGACGAAGGGCTTGAAGCTGTCGGCCAGGGTGTCATCGCCGGTGTAGTTCAGCTTGAGCGAGGCGCGGGCGCCGACACTGACGCTCAGGGTATCGCTGCCCTGGGTGGAGACGACGGTGCCGTTGTCTTCGCGGTGATCGTCGGGGGTCACACCCGACCAGACCACCTTGGCCTTGGGTTGCAGGTACCAGGCATCGCCGTCTTCGAAGCGGTCGCTGAACACATAGCCGGCTTCCAGTGACGTGGAGACGCCCTTGGCACTGTAGCGCTCGGTGGCCACGTCGTCGCCGGAGACCTGGGCGTCGAACCAGCTGTATTGCAGCACAGCGTCGGTGTACAGGCCCTGTTCGCTGTTACCGTTGGCAAACCAGGTGCCATAGACACCGGTGGTATAGCCCTTGACCTGACTGCTGGCGGAGTGATTGGTCAGCTGCGAGGTGCTGTTGCCATGGCTGTTGCCGTAGCCGGCAAAGACCCCGGTGCGCCAGGCGCCGCCGGCACGGGTCGAGCCGCCGGCCAGGTCGGCGCCGAACAGCGTGGCGTTGCGGCTGACGTGGGTGTTGAGTTGCCCGCTGCTGTCGGTGCTGCGCTGGTGCCCGCCGCTGTGCTTCATCCACAGGTTGGTCGAACGGCCGTCGGCCGCCAGGGTGTCGGCACGTTCGGTGTCGCCGCCGCGCTGGCCGACACTGGCGTCGAACAAGGTGCTCATCGCGTACAGGTTGGCCGCGTAGGCGCCGCCTTCGGGACGGACGATCAGGATCGGCGCGTCAGGGTTGCCCGGATCGATCAATTCATTTCGCAGGTACCAGTTGCCGCTGTTGTCGCCTTCACCCCGTACCAGTTGATAGTCGTAGGCTCCGGCAACGATACGACCTGCCTGGGTGAATTCCCCGTTGGAGGCGCCGCCGACGGTGATCAGTTCGATACCATTCAAGGTCTTGGCACCGGACCCGCCGAGGTTGTTGACGCTGACTGACGTGGTGCCGCTGGTATCGCCTTCGATGATCAACCTGTCGGTTACCGAGGCATCGCCCTCCAGCTTGGTGTTGAATTCTATGCTGCCGCCATCGCCGACATAGTCGCCATGCACGGTCAGAATCCGGCCGGCTTCGTCGCCTTCCCTATCGCTTTGAAAGGTGATTCTGCCACTGTTGGTGAGAAGCTCGTCGATGGAGGAGTCAGCGGTGACGATCCATTGCGCGGAGGCACCGACATCGAGCTGGTCCACACCCTGCATTGCGCCACGCAAGATGGCTTTTTCACCGAGTGCCACATGGGTCGTGGCGGTGTCGGCAGAGATGATATCGCCTTCGATTTCACTGGTCTTGATGGTCAGGAATACGCTGGCGTCGTCCTCCACCTCGAGCAGGGTGCCATTGTTCGCATGCACCACGGTGCCATCGCGCAGGGTGATATGGGCTGTCGGGGCGATGGGCTCCGAGGCGAAGGCCTTGCCGACATGGATGGCGCTGCCGGTGGTCGAAATCAGCTGGCTGCCGGCGATATCCAGGGTGGCCACTTGGTCACCGGCGTTGTCGCCCCGGCTGTCCGAGCTGATGGCAATTGCGTGACGGGCGCCATCGAGCACCGAGCCCACGACGGTGCTGGTGCCGCCGTACATCTGCAGTGCGACGCCGGACAAGGCACTGGTGCCATCATCGGTGGCGGTCACACGGCTGCCGACCAGGGTGACGTTGCTGTCGTTGTTGAGAATCGCACGCCCGGCGGCACTGATGGTGGCGCCCGTGGCGTTGAGGTTGCCGCCTTGGGTCAGTGAGATCGCCACACCCGAAGACGAATCCGAGGCATCGGCCTGGCTGCCGGCGTTCATGTTCAGGGTAGCGCCATTGCTCACCTGCCAGGACTCCGCAGGGCTGCCGGCCTCGACAGTAGCCTGTTCACTGCGACCCTCAAGGACGCCCGCTGTGGCAAGGGGCGTGCAGCCGAGCAGCAGGACACAGGCGAATCGATACGGCCTGCGGACACGCAGGCGCAGTTCTTTTTTCATCGTGGACTCCGACGCGAATAAGTAAGTGGGACAGGCATTCGGGGAGCGCTGAAGAGTGCGGGAAGAAGTGAACTGAGGCTGTAGGAAAAGTCTGGGCATGGGGCGGGAAAAGGTGAACATTGGTGTCACTTCCTGGCTCATGCGTGCGGGTAGCTTGAGCCAAGGGTGATGGGAAGTAACCTGACAAAAATGCTAGTTTTCAGGTGCCAGGAAATCGGCATGGGTTACCAGGGCCCGGCTTGGGCCCTGGTTGGTAGTTCAGAGCTGAATGAGCTCGGGGCGTGAGAAGAGGTAGGTCTTATCCTTGGTGCGCCAGATACTGTAGTTGAACAAGACGGGGCCGCCTCGGTTTTCAGCTATCCAGGTGTCTAGTGCCAGAATTGTAGCTCTTTCAGGTTCATCAAATCGCTGATAACTAGTGGAGCGCTTTGCCACTCGTCCATTAATTATGAGGTTAACCCTGTCGCTATCTTCCCAGTCTGGGAACTCGATATCGGCAGTGTACTTATCACCACCAGAGGTGATTTTGATGGCCGGAGTTTCCACCGCTTGAGGCTCAACGGCCACCCTGCGTGGTGTGGAGGCTATGCCATTTACAAAGCTGGTCACGGAGACCTCACTCGAGTAGCCCCCCATTGCCAGCGAATCCGGCAGCAAGAAATTCAGTGTCTCCGGTGAACGGACTGTTTTCTCCTCGCTGCGCCATTCAACAACGCCCGTTGCCTTCCACACTACAGTGACCTTTTGTCCAGCTCGCATGCCGGGGTAAGGCTCCACGTCGACCTTGAGATGCTGATCGGGTTGCACATCACGTAGGTAATCCAGCTTGTCGTTCTTGGCTTGGGGAAGTTTTGGGGCTGCAATGACGGTGTGGGTGACCGGCCGGGAAGTACTTTTCGAGAGATGTTGACCGTCCACGTGGTAGGCGACACGGATCGAACCTTTTACCAATGCTTTTACGAAGCCATTGGGAATCTTGAACAACATGTCCTCAACCGGAGAGCCGACGTTCTGGGGTTCACTTGTAAAAGGCATGTCTTCGCCGTCGGCGTTCCGACCGTATGCCTCGACGATGACAGCTTGTCCCGGCTGCAGATTCTCATTCGCAGGCACCACCACCGCCAGGTCGGCGGTCAACAGGTACCTCATGTCGATCTCTTCGTCTTCATGTCCATCGACAAGAAGGCGCGGCGCGGCGGGCTGTTCGGGATAGTCGAAGTCTACATCCACCGTCGTGGACGGAGCCAAGAGGGAGTAATTGCCTGCATCGTCGGTAATACTGTAGCGCAGCGAAGTTCTACCGCCAGGGATCTTGGATTGCAAGTCGTCGAGGACGATCACCGTGTCATTATCGATATCATCAATTCGGATACTGTGTTCGAAACCGGACCAATGTATCGTCAAGGTGTCGTAGCCGGATTGATAAGTCCATTTGGGGACCGTTATGGTGACCTTCTCGGTGTCTCCTGCCAGCCATTCAGGGACGATTGAGGCTTTTTCCAGCTTATAGTTTTCCTCTGGGAACGGCAGGTCTTTATCAGGGTCCCCGGGGATCGTGGTCTTGATGAGTAGTGCGGTTTCATCCGAGGGGAATTCTATTCCGCCTGGGAAACTTATGAACTTGTACCAGAGTCCATGCAAGCCTTCTTTTGTATTTATAAAATGTTCTGCAGTAGGTTCTAGCACTATGACGCCGGTCTCGTCTTTTTTGACGAATCGACTGTATATCATGGTGTCGTCCAGAAATAACTGAATGTCATCGCCATCCGCTACGTCGAGGTACGGGCCCACACGCGTTTCCAGAATCTTCTTCGGGTTGTGCAACAAATCATAATAACCGAGTCCACCATTCCCCTGGCCATCGTCGTCGGCATCCACCATTTTCGGAGGCATCAAGTTGGCGTAGGAAGTGGGGTTGGTGCTGGTATCATTTGTAGTGGTTGTAGTTGTAGTTGTGGTTGTTGTAGGTGTTGACGTCGTTGTCGTTGTCGTTGTGATATGAGTGGCGGATGTTGTAGTGTTTTTCGCGGGTGTATTGGACGTGCTGCTCATAGGTGCTTCTCCTGGCCGGCGCGGGGGACAGGCATTGCCGGAGCTTCCAAGTTAGGAATTGTGCTGCTATGTAACAACTGGCAAAAATGCTAGGTCGAATGGGCACGAGCGGGCCTGAATTATCCGGGGTACGGCCACGCACACTTGCCTACGAGCGCCTGGCCAGGATGCTGGGCTGAGGCAGGGTGATGCCGGACATGCCTGGAGCCTGCGCCTATACTGCAACTCCCCGGAACAACCGCAAGGAGCCCCAAGATGTCCGTGGAAAAACAAGGCAGTTGCCTGTGTGGTGCAATTTACCTGAGTGCAACAATCGACAACACCCATGTCAGCGCCTGTCATTGCAGCATGTGCCGAAAATGGACCGGTGGCCCGCTGCTGGCGGTCCATTGCACCGAGCCCCCGAAATTCGAGGGCCCAACCCCGAGCGTCTATGATTCCTCCCCCTGGGCCCAGCGCGGCTTCTGCGGCCGGTGCGGTACGCACCTGTTCTACCGCTTGAAAGAGGGCAACCTCTATGTCGTGCCGGTCGGCCTGCTGGACGGCACGGAAAACTGGACCTTCACCGAGCAGATCTTCATCGACGAAAAACCCGCCTGGTATTGCTTCGAGAACGAGACCAAGAACCTCACCGGCCAACAGATCTTCGAACAGTTCGCCCCGTCCTGAGCCGACCCGCCTTGCCAAACTCAAGCATTCCTGAGAAAAGGGCGCCCACCAAAACCGTCTCGAGGAACCTGCCATGAGCAGTGAGCTGCAAGTCATCGATCTACACGAAGGCGACGGCAAGTCCGTGGTCAAGGGCGCGCTGATCACCACCCAGTACCGCGGCACCCTGGCCGACGGCAGCGAGTTCGATTCGTCCTGGTCGCGCGGCAAGCCGTTCCAGTGCGTGATCGGCACCGGCCGGGTGATCAAGGGCTGGGACCAGGGCCTGATGGGCATGCGCGTGGGCGGCAAACGCAAGTTGCTGGTGCCGGCGCACCTGGGCTATGGCGAGCGCTCGGTCGGTTCGATTCCACCGAATTCGGACCTCACCTTCGAGATCGAGTTGCTGGAAGTACTGACCCGCGACGATTGAGCTGCGAGCAATAATTCAGCAACACACAGGCGTTAACGTGGCCTTGTCCATGGAACGGCATGTGTGCCCAGGGAGGAACCAAACGGGTCGAAGGCACTCTGAGCCTCACTCGCTGCCACGGATGGCATTCACGACAGGGACGACCAGCAGCCAGGGCTGCCGGACCATGTGGCGGGGCAACCCAGTACCCCTTGCCACAAGAGTCCGTCCCAGATGAAGCTGCCCACCTTCCTTCGCCGTCGTCGTCACCTGTTGTTGAGCCTGACGCTCGCCGCTGCGGCCGTGCCGTTGGCCTTGGCAGTGGTCGAGAGCCGCGCGCAACCCGTGGATGGCACCCAGACCCTGGTTTTCCTGCGCCACGCCGAGAAGCCCGGCGAAGGGCTGGGGCAGTTGAACTGCCAGGGGCTCAACCGCGCTCTGGATCTCGCCACCTTGCTGCCCGAGCGTTTTGGCGAGGCTGACTACGTATTCGCCGCCAACCCTTCGCGGGGTGTCGAGGAAGGTAGCCTGGATGAGCGCTACAGCTATATCCGCCCGCTGATGACCATCAGCCCCAGCGCCATCCGCCTCGGCTTGCCGGTGAACATCGACTATGGCGCCAACGACACCGAGGATCTGGCGGACGAGCTGCTTAGTAGCAAATACCGCAATGCGACGGTCTACACCGCCTGGTCCCGCGGTTATCTCCCGGAACTGATCAACACCGTGGCCGGCAAGGCCCTGGGCGAAGAGCGGGTGCTCACCGAAGACTGGCATCGCGACGACTTCGATACCTTGTACGTGCTCACGCTGACCTGGCGCGATGGCAAGGCGACCCTGCTCAGCCGTAACCTGCGCCAGGGGCTCGATCACGGCGAGTCTGGCTGTCCGACCTGACCTGCTGTTACTGTCTGGCCATCAGGCCTGGACGGGAACGGATGCATGAACCAGCGGGTGACAGTGATCGGCGGCGGGGTGGTCGGCCTGGCGACGGCTTATGCGCTGGTGCGCGACGGCTGGCAGGTCGACCTGGTCGAGGCCCGCGACAGCCTGGCCAGCGCCACAAGTTTTGCCAACGGCGGGCAGCTTTCGTACCGCTACGTGGCGCCACTGGCCGATGCCGGTGTGCCGTGGCAGGCGCTTGGCTGGTTGTTGCAGGGGGACTCGCCGTTGCGCCTTCGGTTGCGTCTGGACCCAGCGCAGTGGCGTTGGCTGGCGGCTTTCGTCATGGCCTGCCGTACCTCCGTCAATCGCCGTAATGCCGCTCGGCTGCTGAGTCTGGCGCTCGAAAGCCAGGCGGCTTTGCAGCGCTGGCGCGAGCAGGACGGCCTCGATGATTTCGCCTGGCGGCGCAATGGCAAGCTGGTCGCATTCCGTACCCAGCGTGCATTCGACCACGGGCGCCAAAACTTGCTTGATTCCCACAGCCAGCGAACACTGGATGCCGCCGAACTGCGCGAACTCGACCCGGCGCTTTTCGATGCACCGTTCGTTGGCGGCGTGTTCACCCCGGACGAAGAGGTCGCCGATTGCCACCGTTTTTGCCTGCGTCTGGCCGAGCGCCTGGAGGCGTCGGGACAATGCAGGTTGCTGTTGGGGCGACCGGTGACACGGCTGATAGCGCACGATGATCAGGTGCTGGCCCTTGAGCTGGGCAACGAACGGCTGGAAGTGCAGCACCTGGTGCTCTGCGCCGGGCACCGTAGCGCCGGCCTGGCATTGCCGGGCTTGAATTTGCCGGTCTATCCCTTGAAAGGCTACAGCCTGACCGCGCCGATTGGCGCCGCGCATCGGGCGCCCGATGTGAGTATCACCGACTACGAGCGCAAGATCGTCTATGCCCGGCTGGAGGATCAGCTGCGTGTGGCGGCGATGGTGGACATCGTCGGTTACGACGAGTCGGTGGATGCCGGCAGGCTCGCGAGCATGCGACGGCTGGCGCGCGAGACCCTGCCGGAGGCCGCTGATTACAAGCAGGCGGTGGAGTGGGCTGGGATGCGGCCGGCGACGCCGACCGGAGTGCCGATCATCGAGGCCACACGGTATCGCAACCTGTGGCTGAACCTGGGGCATGGTGCGCTGGGGTTCACCTTGGCGTGTGGCAGTGGCGAGCGGCTGGCGAGGCTGTTGCGCTGACCTTGTTGGCCTCATCGCAGGGCAAGTCGGGTCGCCGCATCGCCGCTCCCACGGGTTGCTTTTGACGCCAGGGGAGTGGGCTTGCCCTGCTACGGGCGCGCTGCTGGTAGATCAGTGCCCGAAGCGCATCGGCCAGCCCACCACCTTCTTCGCCCGCGGCGTGGCGTAGGTGCGCACCTTGGAGGTGCTCAACCCCAGCCTCACCAGTGATTCGGCAATGGTCACCGCCGCGCTCACACCGTCCACCACCGGCACCCCGGTGCGCTGGCGGATCTGCTCGTCGAGTCCGGCCATGCCGCCGCAACCCAGGCAGATCACTTCGGCCTTGTCCTCGCGCACGGCGCGCTCGGCCTGCTCGACGATGGCTTCCACCGCACGCCGAGGGTCGCTTTCCAGCTCCAGCACCGCCAGGCCGCTGGCGCGCACCGAGGCGCAGCGCTCATACAGTCCGGAGAGCTTGAGGCGGTCCTCGATCAGCGGTACGGTGCGGTCCAGCGTGGTCACCACCGAGTAGGCGTGGCCCAGGTACATGGCAGTGCTGGCGGCGGCATCGGTGATGTCCACCACCGGCACGTCCAACAGCTCCTGCAGGCCTTCGCGGCCATGCTCGCCGTAGCCGGCCTGGATCACGGCATCGAAGGGTTGATCGTAGGCCAGCACCCGGTCCATCACCGCGATGGCGGCCAGGTAGCTCTCGAAGTTGCCCTCCACCGACTCGGCGCCGAACCACGGGGTCAGGCCGACGATCTCGGTACCGGGCGCGGCCACGCTGCGCGCTTGCTCGGCAATGGCTTCGGTGATGGCTTCGGTGGTGTTGACGTTGGCGATCAGAATACGCATGACGGATCTCCCTGAAATCAGTGGCTGCTGTGGTCGACGGCGATGCATTCGCCGCTGACATCGAGGTATTGGCGGTTGCGTGGCGCGATCAGCAGGTAGACGGCGGCGGCGATACCGGCACCGATCAGCCAGGAGAACGGCGCGATGCCGTGGAAGTTGGGCACCAGGGCCAGGACGATGGCCAGCAGCGCGGCCGGGATGAACGCGGCCAGGGCGCGCAGGTTGATGCCGCGGGTGTAGTGGTAGGCGCCGGCGGGGTTCTCGCTGTACAGCTCGGGCACGTTGATGCGGCCCTTACGCAGCAGCCAGTAGTCCGCCATGATCACGCCGTACAGCGGGCCGAGCAGGGCGCCCAGGCCCGAGAGGAAGTACACGATCACCAGCGGGCTGTTGTACAGGTTCCAGGGCAGGATCAGCACCGCCAGGGTGGCGCTGATCAGCCCGGCGCGGCGGAAGTTCAGGTGGCGCGGCGCCAGGTTGCTGAGCACGAAAGCCGGGGCGACGAAGTTGGCCATGATGTTCACCGCCACGGTGACGATCAGGAAGGCCAGGCAGCCCAGCACCAGGAACGCGGTGTTGGGGATGCTGGCGACGATCTGAGTCGGGCTGTCGATGACCTGGCCGTTGATCTGGAACTGCGCGCCGCACAGCACCACGGTGATCGCCGCGAACACCAGGATGTTCACCGGCAGGCCCCAGAAGTTGCCGACGCGTATGGTCCTGCGGCATGGCGAGGAGCGGGCGAAGTCGCAGAAGTTGAGCACCAGGGTGCCGTAGATCGCCAGCCACAGCGCGCCGCCAGCGAAGATGTTGCGCCACATCTCGTAGCCGCTCAGGGGCTCGGCGACCGACCAGGCGATGCGTGCATCGGCCTTGAAGTACATGAACACCGCCAGGCTGGCCACGGTCAGCAGGATTACCGGCCCGGCGAAGGCCTCGTAGCGGCGCACCATCTCCATGCCGTAGGCGAGGATCACCAGCTGCACCAGCCAGATCGCCACGAAGCACACCCAGCCCAGGCTCGACAGACCGAGGATGCTGTCGTGGTCATAGGCGGCCACCTGTGGCCACACGGCGGTCAACAGCACCCGCAGCACCACCGAGGCCAGGTAGGTCTGGATGCCGAACCAGGCGATGGCGATCACCGCGCGGATCAGCGCCGGGATCTGCGCGCCATGGATGCCGAAGGCGATGCGGCTGATCACCGGGAACGGCACGCCGGTCTTCTGCCCCATGTAGCCGGACAGGTTCATGAAGAAGTACACCAGCGCCGCGCCGATCGCCAGCGACAGCAGGATCTGCCAGCCGCCCAGGCCGAGGGCGAACAGCCCCATGGCGAAGGAGTAGTTGGCGATGTTGTGCACGTCGTTGGTCCACAACGCGAAGATGCTGTAGCCGCCCCAGCGGCGGCCTGCCAGTTTGGTCGGGGCGAGGTCGCGGTTATGCAGGCGCGGGCTCAGTTCGAGATCGGCCGGAAGGCCTTCGAGGGCGGTGGTCGAGGGATGGGTGCTGGCAACGGAAAGTTCAGGGGCAAGGGGGAGGCTGCTACTCATTCCGGCGGCTCCTGATGCGTGTGACTGCGATGAGCGGGCGCTGGCGCACGGGCTCGCCATCTCGTCGGTGCAGGCGTTGGCATCACTGGGTTCTGGGCGCAACGGTCGCCGGTGGGGCGACGCTGCGGGTTCTTGTGTATTTATGTTTTGCTGAACTTGTATACAAAACACGGACACACAAAAGCCAGTTCCATGCCAGCAGGAGCAGGGATGTTAGGTACTCGTTATTTCGAATCTATATATGTAAAGGGTAAGTAGATGAAAATATTGAGCTATAAATTGACCGAATGAACAGGTTTAAATTTTAGAGTGCTGATTTAGTTGATCATTTGGTCAATTTTATTGGGGGGATGTGTAACCTATTGGGGCGTTACCTCGATAAAGTGCACACAAAAATGGCACTAAACGTGACATTTATGTGTACAAGTATTCATCTGGTTTGCTTCTCTGTCCTGCAGCCCCCAATTCGTCGGATCGAATAGTCTGCGCGCCTGCGCACCCAGGAAATCTGGTCGACGCCAGCCTCGCGCAAATGCTGTCTCAGCATGGCAAGTGCCTCTTTGACAGCCCCGCCCGGGAAACAGAAATCAATGACCCAGGCGCGTCCACCCTCATTCCATTCACTCGGGTGCAGCAGGAAATTCGGGTCGTGGAGCAGACGTTGCTCGGTGTCGGGGGCCAGGTGCGCCCAGATGAGAAAGCCCCTCGGCGCACTGCTCGAGTCGAAGAGCATGATGATCTGTGCATGCTCGATAGCGGGTGCGATCCAGTAGTACAACGTGCGTATCTGGAAGCCTGAAGAGCGTCGGCAGCCGGCCATGACCATGGCGGCATGGCCCAGCATCGTTGCCTTGTCATTGAGCTTGGTGTCTCGACAACTGGTCTGCAGATTGTAACGTTTGTTCATCTGTTCACCTCACAAGGCCAGGGTAGAAATTCAATGCCTGCCTGATTTCTTCATGGCCTTCGGCCTGTGCCGACAGCGCCTCCAGAGTCAGCGGGGTCGTATCGTGCTCCGACAGGGTGAACCGGCCGGTTTGCGGGTTGAAGCAGATGGCCAGCGTGGCACTTGACCAGAACGGCAGGGCATGCTGCTGCTCGTGGCCGAGATTGAAGCGACCGGCCAGCAGCGCGTGGTCTTGCAGTGCATGCAAGGCCGCTTTTCGGTCGCCGACCGGTTCTGCATCAATAGCCTCGATGAGGCTTTGCAGCTCATGTAGCACACGGTGGCTCCGGTTAAGCCGGGTGGTATTGATCAGCAGGGTGAGGTGGAGGTTATGGCGGTCGATGTTGTACTCGACAGCCGCCTGCGCAACCCTGTCAAACAGCTGGTCGTAGCTTGAGCACAATGGGCCGGTCAGCGTGGCATCGCTCCCCAGCCAGGCCAGATCGGCTGGCTCTGCATCTTTGCCCAGGCTGGACAACAGCGCGTAAAAGAGTGGTCCGCTCCAGCGTTCATAGCCGTCCCAACCCGTAGTGTCGGCGATGGCGGTTACCGTGAAATCGTCAAGTTCCAGAATGCGTTGCAGTGCGTTGGCAAAGGCGGCGAATTCCGGGGTGTTTTCCAATTGGCGCAACAACCAGAGTGGGAATCCGGCCTGGGCGACCTGATACAGACTCAGGTAATGGCTGTAGCGTTGGTTGAAGTGCTCAAGGGTCTTTTGCCAGAGGCGTAGCGACACCTCGTTGTCCACGACTGCGTACTTGCCCAGGTAGTAGCACAGGCTCTGCAGGCTCTGCAGGGCGGGCAGGTATTCGCTGTTGAAGCGCTCGATGCTGGAGCGGTCGCCATTGATGAAGTGAGTGAACAGGCAAACGCCACTCAGGTCCAGCCAGCCCCCTGTCAGGGAAACGTTGGATGCGCTGACATTGAAATGGATGATGTGCTTTGCCCGCGCGGCCGCGAACTGCTCCGCGTAGCGCCCGGCCAGCTCGACCAAGCCACTTTCCAGGCGTTGTTCGAGTGAGGGCATAAGAGCGGTCGAGGCCTGTACTCCGGGGAGGAAGTCGACCAGGCGTTGAATGACCTGTTTAACCCGCAGGGCATCCTCGCCCAGACAATCCAGCCGCTGTTGTCTGAAATAGATGGACCTGATGAAATGTGCAGGGCGCACAACCGGCTGGCGAACCAGAAGACCGCGTTTCAATGTCCCGCGCCAGGTCTCATAGGTCTGGCCGGTGTCGAGGATGGCAATGGTCCTTGTGGCCCCGAAAGGCAGCACCGACGCGATGATTTCTGCCCAGACCGACTCATAGAGTGCGATGGTCAACGACAAGTTGCCATCACCGTGGCCCGCGTCCACATCGTGGCCTACCAATGGATTGGCCCCAAGCCCCTTTAGTTGCCACACACCATCAAAACCACAGCGTGCGCCACCGCCGTTGCTGAGAATACCGTCGCCGCCGTAACGTTCAGCCATGAAGGTCTTGCGGGTCACATTGACGCGCCGGGGCACGGTATCGGACCGGATCACGTAGCTGTAAGAGGCCAGCAAGTCAGCCGAAGTCTGCCGTTCACACAGCGCTTCATTAAGATAGATAACTTCACAGTCCTCGATATATTCCGTTTCGAAAGGGACGAATACTTCGTGCAACTCATTGAGTTGCGCCACTTCATTGTCTGGGGCGATCATCTGGGCGGAATAAGTTCTGGCGTTTAGTCGAGGCGTGTCAAGGCCGGGGAGGCCCGCTACGTCGCGGCTCTGTGAGGCGGGCAATGTTGGCGTTTATATCCCACGGGCATGCCAAAGTGCCACCCTACAGGTGTAGGATGGCCTTCGCTTCAAGAATGTGGATAATTACGTATTGCCTGTGACTTTGTGTTGAAGTGAGGGCAGGCGGGCGTTCGATGTGTTGAACAAAATGGCCAGTTCAATGCGGTTGCCAATATTCAGCTTTTTGAATACCGAAGACAAATGGTCCCTGACGGTATGTTGGCTGATACCCAGTTGTTGTCCGATTTCCTTGTTGGTCAACCCTCTCGATAAGCAATGAATGACGTCGTGTTCTCGTTCCGTGATGTTCAACGCATGTTTCCTTTGTATTGCGGTTGCCGAATGTCAGGCGGCGGATGACAAAGTCGTGTGGCTCTGTGTGCTGTCCTGCTCATGGTGGGAGAGGACGAGCAGTGGCGTCAAAAATTTAGCTGGCCGCAGATTATTTTTTCGTCCGTTGAGGGCACCCTCGTAATCAAGTCGACCCGTTGAGGTTGGGCCCGGAGCGAAGACTCCCGGCCAGGTAAAGGATGACTGCGTGACAGGTAAGGCCCCCTTGTTTCGACCCGAAGCGCTGGCCGCGCGACAGACCACCTGGCTGGGTGACATCGTGCTGGTCAGGCCTGTTTCCTTCACCGTGATGACACTCGTGGCGTTGTTGCTCGCGGTGATGGTCGTGAGTTTTTTCTTTTATGGCAGTTATACAAGGCGTAGCACCGTCCCAGGCCAACTGGTGCCGTCATCCGGGCAGTTGAAAATACACGCGCCGCAGTACGGTGTCGTGCTGGAGCGTTACGTCGAGGAAGGGCAGCAGGTGGAGCGGGGCAGGCGGCTGTTCCTGATTTCCAGTGAGCGCTCGGTCGACTCGGGGCCGGTCCAGGCAGAGGTCAGCGATCAGCTTCAGAGTCAGCGTCGTTCTCTGGAGGAGGAGCTGCGCAAGCAGCAGCAACTGCAGGTTGAAGCGCGGCAGAGTCTGGATAGCAAGCTGCGAAGCCTGACCCAGGAACTGGACACGCTGGCGCAGCAAATCGCCAGCCAGCAGCGGCTCGTGCAACTGGCCGGCAATGCGGCCGAGCGTTACCAGGGCCTCATGGACAAGGGCTATATCTCCATGGACCAGCTTCAACAGCGCCAGGCCGAGCTTCTGGGTCAGCGCCAGAGCCTTCAAGGGCTGGTGCGCGAATCGACGGTGCTCAAGCAGCAGTTGGTCGAACGACAGCATGAACGGGCAGGGCTGGAGGCGCTGCACGGCAATCAGCTGGCCAGCATTCACCGATCGTTGTCGTCGGTGCAGCAGGCGTTGATCGAAAGCGAAGCCAAGCGCTCGCTGGTCATTACGGCACCTCAGCCAGGCGTGGCCACCTCCATCCTGGTGGGGCCGGGGCAGGTAGTGGACAGTTCGCGAGCACTGATGAGCCTGGTACCGGCGGATGCCAACCTGCAGGCAGAGCTGTATGCCCCCAGCAAAGCGATTGGCTTTATCCAGGCAGGCGACGCGGTGCTGCTCCGCTACCAGGCCTACCCCTATCAGAAGTTTGGCCAGCACCATGGCCAGGTCATTTCGGTGTCCAGGACGACGCTTTCCGCCGCCGAGCTTGCCAATGTGGTTGGGACCGTGCCCGGTCTGGGTGGCAACGGCGAACAGATCTATCGCATTCGCGTGGCCCTCGAGAGGCAATCGGTGCAGGCATACGGGGAGTCCCGGGCATTGCAGGCCGGCATGCTGGTCGAGGCAGATGTGCTGCAGGAGACCCGGCGTCTTTACGAGTGGGTGCTCGAACCGCTCTACAGCCTGACGGGCAAACTCTAGGAATGGACGCATGAACTACATCGACGCCATTACCCCGAGCCTTGGGCGCCGTCTTCCGCTGATCCTGCAGACCGAGGCAACCGAGTGCGGACTTGCCTGTCTGGCCATGATCGCTGGCATGCACGGCCACCATACGACCCTGATGGAGCTGCGCCGGCGGTTCAGCGTCTCGCTCAAAGGCATCACTCTCAGGCAACTGATGCAGACTGCCGAGCGCCTCAACCTCGGTACCCGTGCGGTAAGGCTGGAACTGGGCGATCTGAACAAGCTCAAGCTACCCTGCGTGCTGCATTGGAACTTCAACCATTTCGTGGTGCTCAAGGCTGTTCATGGGCAGCACCTGACCGTGCATGATCCCGCCCAAGGGGTGCGCCAGCTGAGCTTTGCCCAGGCCAGCGAATGCTTTACCGGTGTTGCACTGGAGGTATGGCCCGAGCAGGGCTTCGAGCAGCAGGCCGCCAAGCCTCGGCTGGGCTTGACCAAGATGCTCGGCCGTGTGAGCGGGCTGTACCGTGGTTTGGCCCAGGTGCTGCTGTTGGCGCTGGTGCTGGAAGTGTTCTCGCTGGTCAGCCCGTTCCTGTTGCAATGGACCCTCGACAACGTAGTGGTCACCCAGGACCGTGATCTGCTGACCACGCTGATGATCGGCTTCGGCCTGTTGCTGTTGATGCAGCAGGTGGTCAGCGCCACGCGCGCCTGGGTAATGATGCACATGAGTACATTGCTCAGCGTGCAGTGGCGGGCGAACCTCTTCAGTCACCTGCTGCGTCTGCCGATCCAGTACTTCGAGAAGCGCCACCTGGGTGACGTGGTGTCCCGCTTCGGAGCTGTCGATCAGATTCAGCATACGCTGACCGCGGCGTTCTTCTCGGCGATCCTCGACGGCCTGATGACCATCGCCACCCTTGCCTTGATGTTCCTCTACAGCCCGTCGCTGGCGATGATCGCCGTGTTGGCGATGGTGGCCTATATCCTGGTTCGCTGGATGTGGTATGGCCCACTGCGCCGTGCCAGCGAGGAGCAGATCGTTCATGCGGCGCGCCAGCAGAGCCATTTTCTCGAAACGCTGCGAGGGGTACGCACGCTCAAGTTGTTCCAGCGTCAAGGTGAACGGCGCTCCACCTGGCTCGGATTGTTGGTTGCCCAGATCAACGCCGGATTGCGCACGCAGAAACTGCAGATGCTCTACACCCAACTCAACGCGCTGATCTTCGGGTTGGAAAACCTCTGCACCATCGGTCTAGGTGCATCGCTGGTCATGAGCAATCACTTCACGGTCGGCGTGCTGATGGCGTTCATGGCGTACAAGGGGCAGTTCGTCAGCCGTGTAGCCAGCCTGGTAGACCATCTGTTCGACCTGCACATGTTGCGTTTGCAGGGTGAGCGGCTGGCCGACATCGTCACCCACCCTCCCGAGGAACAGCGGGATACCCCCCAGGGCGCGGACTGGCCAGCGCGCCAGATGACCATCGACATCCAGAACCTGAGCTATCGCTACTCCGAGCATGAGCCGCTGGTGCTCGATGGCATCGACCTGCACATCGCGCCCGGGGAGTCCGTTGCCATCACCGGTGCCTCGGGATGCGGCAAGAGTACCTTGGTGAATGTGCTGCTGGGGATATTGCCGCCCACCAGTGGCCAGATTCGCATGGGTGGGCATGAGCTGCGCCAGCTGGATCTGGAGTCCTGGCGCGGACGGATCGGCACGGTGATGCAGGATGACTGCCTGTTCGCCGGCTCGCTCACAGACAACATCACGTTCTTCGAGTCGAGCCCCGATCTGGAATGGGCCATGGAATGCGCGCGCATGGCGGCCATCGATGCCGAAATCATGGCCATGCCAATGGGCTACAACACCTTGGTGGGCGACATGGGCACGGTGCTGTCCGGAGGCCAGAAACAGCGCTTGCTGCTGGCCAGGGCACTGTACAAGCGGCCGGATATCCTCATCCTCGACGAGGCGACCAGCCATCTTGATGTGGCCAGTGAGCAGCGGGTCAATGCTGCGGTGCGTGCGCTCGCCGTGACCCGAATCATCGTTGCCCACCGCGCCGAGACGATTGCCTCGGCAGACCGGGTGGTACACCTTGAAGCAGGCCGAGTCAGGCTCGATCTGCCGAGGGTGGATTCACCGTCCTGCCCAGGCGGGGCGGTCACATCGTGAGCGCTGGCACTTTCTTTGGCTGTCTGCTCGGCATGCTGTGCGCGTGGTCGTCCGGCGTCGTTGCGCTGGATGTATTCTCGACCGGTGAGTCCGTGGCGGTCATGGTTGCGCGCAACGATGCCGAAGCAGGTGCAACCTGTATTGACCCTGCGCCACCAGGGGGGCTTACCCTCGATGTCATGATCGAGCGTGTGTTATGTCGTGACCCCAAGGCCCGACGTGCCTGGGCTGAGGCCAAGTTCCAGGCCGCGCAGGTGGGAATAGCCCAATCGGCGTACCTGCCAAGGCTTGATGCTAGGTCCTCGTTCAGTCGCAGTCGCAATGACAGCCGTTACGACAACCGAGAGGATCACTCGATCCAGGGCAGGCAGCGTCAGCTCGAAAATCGACTGGGCCTGAGCTGGGTGCTGTTCGATTCCGGTCGACGAGAGGCCGACCTGCGTCATGCGCGGCAATTGCTGGTGGCGGCCAATGCCGATCAGGACGAGCGCTTGCAGCAGGCATTTTTGCAAGCGGCCCGTTTGTACTACGACACCTTGGCGGCCCAGGACAGGCAGCGGCTTGCAGAACAGGTTGCCGCACTGGCGGCCGAGAATCTCAAGGATGCGTCCGCCAAGTACGAAGCGGGCGCGGCCGCGCTTTCAGATCGTTTGCAGGCACAGACCGCCTACACGCAAGCCAGCCTGAACGAAGTTCGGGACCGGGGGGCGGTACGCAGCGCCCAGGGGCAGATTGCCCTGCTTGCAGGGTTGCCGCTGCAGACGACGCTGACGCTGGCGGGGACGCTGGCCTGGCGCCCGACCACGTCTTTCGTCCAGGACCTGGATGCGCTACTCGAACAGGCGGGATTGGACCATCCCGCAGTCATAGCCGCAAAGGCCCGGCTGGATGCGGCGAAAGCCGGTATCGCCGAGCGCGAGGCTGCCGGTCGCCCGTCGCTGTCGCTGATCGCTTCGCTTTCAGATATGCAGGCACATCGGTCAACCGACTTTGATGGCGACAGCCGCGCCCGTGACAGCGTTGTCGGTCTGCAACTCAACATCCCGCTGTTCGAAGGATTCGAGCGCACCTACCAGGTGCGTGGTGCCCGGGCCAGGATGCAGGCCAGTGAAGCAGAGCTGGCGGATGTCGAGCAGCGCGTATCGCTGCAACTGTGGGACAGCTACCAGTCCCTGGGTACCGAAACCCAGGCACTTGAAAGAACCGCCGAGTGGGTGGAGCAGGCAATGCTTGCCCTGAACGTGGTCCAGGGCCGTTATCGCTCTGGAGTGGGCAGCATGATCGAGCTGCTCAATGCTTCTTCCGCCTATGCAATGGCGGAGCAGGAGCATATTGCTGCATTGAACCGTTGGCACCTCGCGCGTTTGCGACTGGTGGCGAGCCTGGGGCGCCTGGGATTCTGGGCGCTTTGATCGCTGCTATTCGAAAAGGTGCTTCGCGCGCGTGTAGCCGAAGGGTAAACGCTGAACATCTTTTAATAAAACCATAGGGAATTGTAATAATGCGCGATATCACAGTAGAAGAACTCGAGATGGTGGCAGGCGCCTTTGGTCCTATTGGGGCAGTCGGTGGTGCAGCCGTTGGCGTTGCTACTTACCTCGGTAGCCAAACGGGTGGTGGCAGCATCAATGGCGCTGACCTGGCATTGGCGGCTGGGGCTGGCGCGCTGGTAGGTGCTATCGCCGGGCCTGCGGGCATCGGAAGTATCGCTGCGGGTACGACAGCAGGTTTTGGCGGCGGCGTGATTGCAGGTAATGGATCCCGGATGTGGGGCAGTGCTTCGACTGGCGCTTAAGCGTTTAACGCTGTTGATCGTCCATCACCAGGGCGGGCAGTCTGGTCAATTTTGATCGGTTGTCCGCTTGCAAGGTCGGAAGAGGCTGAAATAGCTCAGAATTCGCTGGGTGTTTGAGCCTCTTTTCGACTTGGGGAGTCAAGTGGTCCGTCGCCATCCCTACACATGTAGGGTGTCGGGCGCGGTACGCGGACGCTAGACTGAGTGTCAGTAGTGGCTTCAAGCCATTCTGTCGACGTAAATACTCGGCGTCAGAGGGTAGGTGACCTGGAATGTACCCATGAATTCTTTCGTCGTCATGGCCGTGACGATCTCCATCGGAATAGCGGTGGGGACAGCGGCCGACTATTGGATGATCAATGTTTACATCAAGTACGCGTTGATGGCGTTGGCGATAACGCTGTCGCTTCGTGTACTGGGCGAAAAAAAGGGTAAAGTCAAACGCTCCTGAGGGATGTGGCGTGCGTTAGGACCTACGTCGTCAAGGGGCAGTTGGCGGGTGCCGGCGTCATCGGAGCGATCGCTGATCGCGCCAGCGCAACGCGTGGTTGTTTTGTATTGAGATGCACGTTTAGTGTGATGACCCTGTACGCGACGGTCAGACGGTCCGTTCAGAGTGACTATAAGGAGCGATACACGCTCCGCTAATAATTAATTTATATTCCGTGATGTCAATGAATTCGAAAATTTCTAGCGGGAATGATGACGCTCCCGAAGATTCGTCATTCTTTCGTAAAACTTTTTATTTGGTGTCATTGTACTGGAAGAGCGAAGAAAAACTATTCGCCTGGTGCTCACTGGTGGCGTTAGGAGTGCTGTCCCTTCTGGCGGTGGCCACCGCACTGGCGATCAATGAATGGTACAAGCACTTCTATAATGCCATTCAAGAACTCGATGCCTATTCCTTCTATCGGCTGGTACTGGTGTTCATTGCCATTGTGCTGTTCTCGGTGTTTCGTTCGGTATTGATCACCTATTGGGTCGACGTCTTCGCGCTGAGATGGCGTCGCTGGTTGACCAATCACTACCTGTCTGCCTGGGTCGTCGAGTCGAATCGCCCCGATCAGGTCGAGCGGCAGGTCGACAATCCCGATCAGCGCATCGCCGAAGACATCAACAAGTTCACCTTCGAAACCATTGACCTGGCCTGTGGCCTGTTCTACACGCTGGCCAGCGTCGTGTCGTTCAGTGTGGTATTGATCGGCATTTCCGGTAGTGCGCAGTTGTGGGGCCTGAACATTCCCGCCTATATGTTCTGGGCCGCCTTACTTTATGCGTTTCTGGGAACCTACATCAGCCAGAAAATCGGTTTCAAGCTGGTCTCCTTGAGCAACAATCAGCAACGCTCCGAGGCGGACCTGCGTTATTTCCTGATCCGCTTTCGCGACAGCTCCAGCGACCAGGCGGCCTCTTGTGGGCGTCATGGCGAAAAACAACGGATCAGTGAGAAGCTCGATGTCAGCCTGGCCAACATGCGTCGTACCATCAATGTGAAAATGCGTCTTTCCCTGTTCACCGAGAGCTACAGTCAGCTGTCGCTGGTGTTCAGCAGCCTGTTGGCTGTTCCGCGATTCTTTTCCGGCGCCATCATGTTTGGCGACGTCATGCAGATCAACTCGGCATTCGGCAATCTTTGCGGGAACCTGAGCTGGTTCATCAATGCCTATCACCGCCTGGCCGACTGGAAAGCCACGACGGACCGCTTGATCTCGTTCGATGGAGCCTTGGCCGAGCGTTGCGAAACCCATGGCGCAGTACGAGGGCATGGAACTGTCTTTGCGAAGTAGCCTGAACCTGAGAGGGCTTGCGTCGGCTGACTGCTGCAACGCTGCTGCCAGGCCTGCTCACTCCATCGGCGGCAACCGCCGCTTCACCGGCGTCTTCTTGATGATCGCCGTATTGGTCTCGGCCAGCACGTTGAGGCGGTCGAGCAGCGTGTCCAGCTGCTCCATCGAGCGCACATGCAGGCGGGCGATGAAACAATCCTCGCCGGTGACCTTGTCGCACTCGGTGAACTCGGGAATGGCGATGATCTGCCGCTCCACCTCCTGCAACTGCCCCGGCAGCGGGCGAATGCGCACGATCGCCTGCAACTGGTAGCCGAAACAGCGCGGGTCCACCTCCACCGTATAGCCGCGCAGTACGCCGCGCTCTTCCAGGCGGCGCAGGCGCTCGCTGACGCTGGGCGCCGACAATCCGCTGATCTGCGCCAGGGCCTTGAGCGAGCGGCGCGAGTCTTCCATCAGGGCGTTGATCAGCAACTGGTCGATGGCATCAGTCATGGCAGCCTCGTTAGGTGATTTTCAAGATATGCCTTGATAGTAAAGGCGAGAGCACAGATATGCCTTGGTTATCCGCTGGAAGGTCGCCCTCGACCCTCCGCATACTGTGCCCATCGTCGACAGGAGGTGTGAGATGGACAATTCGCTGCGCCGTGGCTCGCTGGAAATGATCGCCGCCATGCTGATCTCCGGGACCATCGGCTGGTTCGTGCTGGTATCCGGGCAGCCGGTGCTGGAAGTGGTGTTCTGGCGCTGCGTGTTCGGCGCCGGCACCTTGCTGCTGATCTGCGCGGCCATGGGCTTTCTCAAACCGGGTGTGCTGACCCGCGCCACCTTCCTGCTGGCGGTGGCCAGCGGCGTGGCGATCGTCGGCAACTGGGTGCTGCTGTTCGCCTCCTACTCGCGAGCTTCGATCGCCATCGGCACCGCGGTGTACAACGTCCAGCCGTTCATGCTGGTGGGGCTGGCCGCGCTGTTCCTCGGCGAGAAGATCACCCTGGCCAAGCTGACCTGGTTGAGCGTGGCGTTCCTCGGCATGCTGGCCATCGTCAGCGCCCATGGCGCGGGGCAGGCCAGTGGCGACGAGTACCTGTTGGGCATCGTCCTGGCATTGGGCGCGGCGTTCCTGTACGCCGTGGCGGCGTTGATCATCAAGCGCCTGACCGGCACGCCACCGCACTTGATCGCGCTGATCCAGGTGAGCACCGGCGTATTGCTGCTGGCGCCCTGGGTGAAGCTCGGTGGACTGCCGGGTGAACTGCCGGCGCTCGGTAGCCTGGTGACGCTGGGGGTCGTGCATACCGGGTTGATGTACGTGCTGCTGTACAGCGCCATCCAGCGCCTGCCCACGGCGCTGACCGGTGCGCTGTCGTTCATCTACCCGATCGCGGCGATCCTGGTCGACTGGGTGGCCTTCGACCATCGCCTGGCGCTGGTGCAGTGGCTGGGGGTGGGGCTGATCCTGCTGGCGGCGGCGGGCATGCAGCAGGGCTGGTGGTTCCGGCCGGCCAGCGGCCGCGGCGTGGCAAGGCCTGAATGAGGTTCAGTTTGTAAGATCGGCGTGGTCTTGGCGTGTAACAGCCTCAAGGTGTTGAAGTCGTCCGGAGTCGGTATTCGGCTTCAACCGCCGGGGCTGCGAGGCAGCCCTTTCGCGGCACAAGGCCGCTCCTACAGGGGGATGCGCTTCCTGTAGGAGCGGCCTTGTGCCGCGAAAAGACCGCAAACGCCGACTGCTCAGTTCAACCAGCTCAACGCCGGCCCCTGGGGCACGATCCGGGTCGGGTTGATGTGGTTGTGCGAGTAGTAGTAGTGCAGCTTGATATGCGCCATGTCGATGGTGCGGTAGATCGCCGGGATCTGCGTCAGGCGTACCAGGTACTGGTACAGCGCCGGGTACTCGGCCAGGGTCTTGTGGTTGGTCTTGAAGTGCACGTAGTACACCGCCTCATAGCGGATCAGCGTGGGCAGCAGGAACAGGTCCGACAGGCTCAGCTTGCCGCCCACCAGGTACGGCTGCTTGCGCAGCCGGTGCTCAAGGGTGTCCATGGCCGCGAAGAATTGCTGGAAGGCCTGGTCGTAGCTCTCCTGGTCCGGGGCGAAGCCCATGTGGTAGACCATGCGGTTGATGTTGGTGTGCAGCCACTGGTTGAGCTCGACGATGTCGCAGCTGGAGCGGTCGGGCACCAGGTCGATCGGGGTCTTGGCCAGGGGCAGCAGGCGGGTCGCCATCTGCAGCGCCAGCTCCGCCGAATCGTTGTGCACGATACGGTTCTGCTGGCGGTCCCAGAGGACCGGCACCGACTGGTTGCCGGTGAAGCCCGGGCGCGAACGCTCGTACAGGCTCGACAGCAGGGTGACGTCCTTGTGCAGCGGGTCCTGGTCGTGTTCGTCGAACTCCCAGCCCTGGTCGTGGCGGCGGGCCGCCACCGAGGTGACGTCCAGCGCGTCTTCCAGGCCCAGCAGGCTCTGCACCAGGTGCACCCGGTGCGAGAACGGGCAGGCGTGGGAGATGTACAGGTGGTAGCGATTGGGCTCGGCCACCAGTTCGCTGAGGAACAGTTCCTGGACCGACGGGTTGTCTTGGCTGCGGGTCATCTTACCTCCCTACGGCGGTGGCCAGGCTTGGGCATGGGCGTTCGCCGAGGGCGGCGATGCTGTGCTGGATCTTCAGGTTGGCGGCGGCCAGGCCCGCGGCCAGGCTTTCTTCGCCCATGCCCAGGCCTTCGGCGTAGATGAACTCGACGCTGTTCAGGCCGACGAAGCCCAGGGTCTGCGACAGCCAGCCGGCCAGAGTATCGGTGCCCTGGCTGTAGACGCCGCCGCTGGCGTTGAGCACGTGCACCGGCTTGTCATCCAGCAGGCCGACCGGGGCGCCGTCGACATAGGTGAAGGTGACGCCGCCACGCACGATGTAGTCGACCCAGGTGTGCAGGATCGACGGTGCGCCGAAGTTGTAGCGTGGCAGGCCGATCACCACGCGGTCGGCTTCCTGGATCTCTTCGATCAGCTCGTTGGACAGCTTCAGTGCTGCGGCCGCCTCGATGCTGCTGGCGTCACCGCCGAACAGGGCGTCCATGGTCACCGCATTGAGGTGCGGGATGGGCTGGGCGTGCAGGTCGCGTACCGCCACCGAAGCTTCGGGGTTGACCTCTTTGAGCTGCTTGAGGAAGTTGTCCACCAGTTGGCCGGAGAAGCCGCCATCGGACTTGATCGAGGAGCGGATGACCAGGACCTTGTGATTCATTGCGAGAATCCTTTCAGTGATGTGTGTGACAGCCAGTCTTGAGCAATCGGGCGGGAGTGAAAAGCGCAGATAATCAGGGTATTACCCTTAAGGTTGTCATGTATCGCCAGGGGCTCTGTGCTGAAACGATCGCGGGGCAAGTCCGCCCCCACATATCACGTGGGAGCGGGCTTGCCCCGCGAAGAAGGTGATGGGTGATTACGCCGTCACCACTCCCGCTTGAGCCTGAACTTGCTCAGCTGCGCGCTGGCGATGCGCGTCTGGCTGCCGTCGGCGTTGACCCGCCAGGCCTCGGCCTGGGTGAACATCAGGTTGCGTCCATCACGGATCACCTTGGCGTGGAACAGCACCTCGGTGTCCCGCGGTGTGGCCGATAGCAGCAGGGTGTTGAAACTGTTGGTCAGGGCGTACTCGTCAGGCCCCAGCAAGGGCAGGGTGGCGAGCATGCTGGTGACGTCGAGCATCGAGTAGATCACCCCGCCGTGCAGGGTCTGGCTGAGGTTGTCGATGGCATCGGTGACGGTCAGCCGGCAGGTGCACTGGCCGGGGGACTGTTCCAGCATTTCCAGCCCGCAGTAGCGCTGGTAGGCGTGTTCGAGCAGCGCGCGCGAGTGCGCGGCGGCGTGGTCGCTGATGGTGCTCATGGTGTGATCCTTCACAGGTGCCGGGCAATGATTTCCAGCATGATTTCGTGGGTGCCGCCGCCGATGGCCAGCAGGCGGGCGTCGCGGTGGATGCGTTCGACCAGCGAGGGCTCGACGCAGCCGTGGGCGCCATGCAGTTGCACGGCGTCGCGGGCCAGGGTTTCCAAAGTCTGTACGGCGCTGTTCTTGGCGATGGCCACCTGGTGCGCGTCCAGGGTGCCTTCGGCCTGGCGGGCCACGCAGGTGTCGACGAACTGGCGGCTGACCGTCAGCTGCGCGTAGTGCTCGGCCAGGCGCTGGCGGATCACCGACTTGTCGAACAGCGGCTTGCCGCCGACCTGGCGGCTCTTGCACCAGTCGATGGCGGCCTGCAGGGCCATGTCGGCGCTGGTGATGGCCATCACCGCCAGGTTCAGCCGCTCCTGCTGCAGGCTGGCCTGCAGCAGGCGGCCGACGCCGCCCTTGCCGGTCAGGCGCAGCGCTGGCACGTCGACAAGCTCCAGGTCGGCCAGCGGCAGGCAGCGCCAGCCCAGGGCCTGGCGCGGGGTGTGGCGGATGCCGGCGGCGGAGCCTTCGACCAGGAACAGCGCCAGGCCGTCCTCGCAGTGGCCGACCATCAGCAGCCAGTCGGCGCGGGTGGCGTTGCAGATGAACGCCTTGTGCCCGTTCAGCCGGTAACCGTCGGCCTGGCGCGTGGCCCGGCACTCCAGGGCGCGCAGGTCGGAACCGGCCTGGCGCTCGGTGATCGCCAGGGCGATGCTCTGGCGGCCATCGAGCACTGCCGGCACCAGATCGTGGACGATCGGGTGGCCGGTGGCTTGCACCGCCTTGAGGCTGACGAAGTGCGAGCCCAGGCCCATGGTGATGCCCTGGGCGCCGCTGCGGGTCAGCTCCTCGATCAGCACCGCCACGGCCCTTGGGTCGTCCGGCAACTGGCGGTGGTCGTGGCCCAGGCCGAGCAGGCCGGCGGCGCCGGCCTCGCGGTTGAGCGTGGCCGGGTAGGCGCCGAGCTGCTCCCAGGCCGCCACGTTCGGCGTGATGCGCTCGCTGACGAAGGCCTGCAGGCGCTGGCGGTATGCGTCACTCATGGCGATCTCCTCAGAACACCGTGGTCAGGGCCAGGTCGTGGAAACGCTCGACGATCGGCCGGATCCGCGAGGAGGTCATGGCGCTGTCCTCCTCGAAGTAGTACAGGTCGGTCATGTCGCGCATCACTTCCAGCATCACCCGCGAACGCTCGGCGGCGCGGATTTCGTAGCGCTGCAGGGCGCTGTCGAGGCGCTCGTCGCAGCAGCCGACCAGGGCCTGGGCGAGCATGAAGGCGTTCTCCAGGCCCAGGGTCAGGCCGTAGCCGAGGGTCGGCAGCATGGCGTGGATGCTGTCGCCGAGCATCACCACGCGGCCGTTCTGCCAGCAACCGGCGCCGGTCAGCGCCATCATCTTGTGGGTGAGGATCTGCTCGTGCTCGGTGGCTTCCATCATCCGCACCACGTCCGGCGGCAGGTCGGCAAACAGCTGTACCAGGCCGTCACGGTCGAGCAGCGGCTGGTTGCGGTGCTGGTAGGCGGCGAACCAGTAGCGGTACGGGCGGTCGGCCGCCAGCGGGTAGGTGACCACCCGCGAGAACTCCGAGGCGAAGATCTGGCAACGGTCGGGCAGCAGCAGCGGCGAGTCGAACTCGACCATGCCGCGGCTGGCCACCAGGCCCGTGTCGTAGGGCGTCAGGCCCGGCTCCAGGCACTGGCGCACGGTGGAGCCGACGCCGTCGCTGCCGATCACCAGGTCGAAGTCTTCCTGCTCGCCGTTGCTGAAGGTCACCCGCGCCTGTTCGCCGACCTTCTCCACCTTCTCGCAACCCATCTGGTAGCGGATCTGCCCGGGGGCCAGGCGTTCGCGCAGCAGGCCGAACAGCTCGGGACGCGGGAACATCACCGCCGGCGCCGGGATCCCCAGGCCGTCCGGGCGCACCGGCTGGCTGTGGATCAGGCGACCGTCGCGGCCATGGGTGTCGAGGAACTCGATGGCCTTGCCGCGGCCGATGAAGCCGGTGTCGTTGAACAGGAAGCGCAGCACCTGCACGCCCTGGGGCCAGACGTAGATGCCGGTGCCCGAGTCGCGCGGGCCATGGGCCCGCTCGTACACCGTGGCCTCGAGGCCGAAGCGCTTGAGAATCAGGGCGCAGGCCAGGCCATTGAGGCCGGCGCCGATGATCGCGATCTTCATGCGGCCACCTCGCTCAAGGTGTTCCAGCTCTGGCCGCTCATGCGGTAGCGGCGCTGCAGCAGGCACAGGCTGGTCAGCTCCATCAGCATCGGGTCGAGCAGGCCCTGTTCCTGGGCGCTGAGGGTCGGCAACTGCTTGAGCAGGGTGCGCACCTTGGCCGCGTCGAAGAACGGCAGCGCGTCCAGATCACGGCTGTGCAGGGTGTCCTGCACCAGCTGCCACAGGCGGCCTTGCTGCTGCAGGGTGGCCGGCGGGGCGCGGAAGTAGTGCTTCTTGCGCTCGTACAGGGCCTTGGGCAGGTAAGGGCGCATGGCTTCGCGGAACACGAACTTCTCGGTGGCGCCGCGCACCTTCATCCACACCGGCAGCTGGCAGGCCAGTTCGACCACGTGGTGGTCGAGCAGCGGCACGCGGCCTTCGATGCTGTTGGCCATCTCCATGCGGTCGCCCAGGGTGGTGAGGACGAAGTTCGGCAGGTACGACTTGGCCCACAGGTACATGGAGTTGTGCACCGGATCGCGGTCGGCGAGCTTGCCGTGGTCGAGGCGGTCGAAGAACTGGCGGTACGGGTCGACACCGCTGAAGTGATCGCGGAAGTCGCCGCGGTACAGGCTCTCCAGGGCCTTGAACCAGCCGGCCTGGTTGTCCAGCCACGACACGCCGTGCTTGAGCTGCTCGACCATCCAGTGGATGTCGTGGGGCATGTGCGCGTTGGTGTAGCCCTGCTCGTTGGCCTGGATGCGCTGGCGCAGCAGGTCGATGACTTTCGGGTCTTGTTGTTCGTTGTTGTACAGCAGCATGTCGCGGCGGAAGTGCGGGTAGCCGGCGAACACTTCGTCGGCGCCTTCGCCGGTCAGCACCACTTTCAGGCCGGCCTTGCGCACTTCCTTGCTGAGGATGTACTTGGCCACACCGTGGGCGTTGAAGAATGGCGTCTCGTTGTGCCACACCGCCTGCTCGAAGTTGTCCGCCAGGTCGTCCTGGGTGATCTCGATGGTGTGGAAGCGCGCGCCGTTGTGCTCGGCGGCCATGCGCGCGAAACGGTTCTCGTCGTAGTCGTCCATGTCGGTGAACGACAGGTTGAAGGCGTCCAGCGGCTCGCCCTTGAGGGCGGTGGCCATGCCCAGCATCGCCGAGGAGTCGATGCCGCCGCTCAGGTACACGCCCATCGGCACGTCGGCGCGCAGGCGCAGGCGCACCGCTTCCTCGATGGCGGCGCGCACGGATTCGATCATGCCGGCCTCGTCGCTCGGCGCCGGGGTGTCGCGGCGGGCGAATTCCATGTCCCAGTAGCGGCCGCTGTGCAGGCCGCCGTGGTCGACCATCACCCAGCAGCCCGGCTGCACGCTGCGCACGCCTTCGAACAGGGTGTGGTCGCGCAGGTAGAAGGCGCGGCTGGCATAGGCGTTCTCGTCCCAGGTCGGGTTGACGCCGGCGGCCAGCAGGGCCTTGATCTCGGAGGCGAAATACCAGTTGCCTTCATGCTGGGTGTAGAACAGCGGCTTGATGCCCAGGCGGTCGCGTACCGCCAGCATCAGACGACGACGGCGGTCGAACAGGACCATGGCGAACTCGCCGCGCAGCTCCTTGAGCCCGGCCATGCCGGAGCGGCGGTACAGGTGCAGGGCGATCTCGCTGTCCGAGGCGGTCTTGAAGATCGCGCCTTCGGCCTGCAGTTCGGTACGGATGCGTTCGTGGTCGTAGAACTCGCCGTTGACGATCACCGCCAGGTCGCCTTCATCGGCGACGATCGGCTGCATGCCGTTGTCCAGGCCGATGATGCTCAGGCGGGTGTGGCCGAGCACGGCGCGCTCGCCCGGGTCACGCCACAGGCTGTGCTCGTCGGGGCCGCGGTGATTGATGGCGGCCAGGGCGTCGAGGATCGACTGGTCGCTGATGCTGTTGCGTTTGGACTGGTAGACACCGATGAAACCACACATGGCAAAATCCTTTTCTCATAGGTCGGGCGTCGTCGGCGACGCCGGAACGGCGCGGGCTTCGTGGTCCGCGCACCCAGGGTTCATTGCGCCCAGTCGGGGCGGCTGCGTTCGAAGAAGGCGGCAAGACCGTGCTGGCCCTCGCTGGAGGTGCGCAGGCGGGCGATCAGCTGCAGGTTGCAACCCTGCTCGTCGAGCAGGTGGTCGCGGCCTGCCAGGCGCGCCAGCATCTGCTTGATCTCGCGACTGGCCTGGGGGCCGGTCTGCAGCAGGGTGGCCAGCCAGCGGTCGCGGGCCTGCTCCAGCTCGGCGGCGGGCACCAGGCGGTGGACCAGCTGCAGGCGCAGCGCATCCTCGGTGCCGAACACCTCGGCCGAGAGCATGTAGCGCCGTGCCTGGCGCACGCCCATGGCGCGCACCACGTAGGGGCTGATCAAGGCCGGGGCCAGGCCCAGGCGCGCCTCGCTGAAGCAGAAGCGCGCATCCTCGGCGGCTAGCACGTGGTCGGCGCAGCACAGCAGGCCCAGGGCCCCGCCGAACACCGCGCCGCGGGCCAGCATCAACACCGGCACCGGGAAGTCGTCCAGGCGCTGCAGGACGTTGGCCAGCAGGCTGGCGTCCTCCAGGTTGCGCGCATGGTCGAAGTCGCGGCTGCGGCGCATCCACTCCAGGTCCGCCCCGGTGCACAGGTGCTCGCCGGCGCCGTCGAGCACCAGGGCGCGCAGCCCCGGGTGCTCGGCGAGGGCCTGCAGCTGCTCGTGCAAGGCCCCGAGCAGGGCCTCGTCGAGGGCGTTGCCGGCATGCGGACGGTTCAGGGTCAGGCAGGCGACCGCGGGTTGCGGCCAGCTCAGCAGCACGTCGCTCATGGTCGTCAGCTCGCCATCTTCAGGGACAGGGCGGTGCTCTCGTACTGACGGCGATAGCCCTCGCAACCGCCGTAGCGGAACGCGCCGCCGGTGACGTACGGCGTGCTGTAGTCGGCCACGGCCGGGTGGTTGTCGCCGTAGAACCAGGCGCTGTACTGCTCATGGCCCAGGCGGGTGCGGCTGGCCAGCATGCGCGCATGCGCCTTGCGCCGCGAATGGGCCTGGTAGCCCGGCACCACGGTGGCGCTGAAGAACTCGCCGACGCTGCCCGAACCGTAGCTGAACAGGCCGATGTTGCGGCCGGTCAGGTCCTCGTCGCTGTTGTCCAGCAGCGACAGCAGGGCGATGTACAGCGAGGCGGTGTAGCAGTTGCCGATGGCCTTGCCGTACAGCTGGCTGGTGGAATAGGCCTTCTCGCCCAGGGCCTTGGCCGCTTCGGGTTCGATCGCCTCGAACACCGAGAAGGCTTTCTTCGCCATCTTGGTGAACGGCTGGTGGAAGCACAGGAAGCTCATATCTTCCAGGCCCAGGCCGCCGTCGGCGCGGTAGCTCTGCCAGGCGTTGCGCAGCGACTCCAGGTAGACCTCGATCGACAGCTTGCCGTCGACCAGCGCGGTGCTGCGCAGGTTCGGCCGCCAGAAGTCCGAGACGTCCAGGCTGTAGCGGCCCTGGTGCGGGTGCAGTTCCAGCAGGCGCGGGTTTTCGGCCACGATCATGGCCACGGCGCCGGCGCCCTGGGTGCATTCACCTTCGGAGTTCTGCTCGTAGCGGGCGATGTCGGTCGCGATCACCAGCACCTTCTCGTGAGGGCGCTGGGCGACCAGCGCACGGGCCATCTGCAAGCCGGCGGTGGCGCCGTAGCAGGCCTGCTTGAACTCCACCACGCGGCAGTCGGCACGCAGGCCGAGCAGGCTGTGGACGAACAGGCCGGCGGCCTTGGACTGGTCGATGCCGCTCTCGGTGGCGAGGATCACCGTGGCGATCGAGGCGCGGGTGGCGTCATCGAGCAGCGGCAGGGTGGCGTTGGCCGCCAGGGTCACGATGTCTTCGTCCGGGGCCGGCACGGCCATGAACTCCTGGCCGATGCCGACCAGGTATTTCTGCGGATCGATACCATGCCGTTCGGCAAGTTCTTCCAGTGCGAAAAAGTGTTGCGGTACAGACAGCCCAATATCATCAATGCCGATTTTCATGTGTATGCCCAATTATTTTTCACTGTTGAAAAAATCCCAAAATACACAACCGGTCTTGTTGTTCCGGTGCCAGACCCTGCTGGCCATTTAATTATTGCGGCTGAAGCTTTTGGCAAAAAAAGCGAATAATTCCGATGGGATTGATGACGCCAGTTCATGGTTTTTTGAGGGTGGAAAGTTCGGCGTTTATTTATCGCGCACAGGCGTGCGCCCCGTGATTCCACGCGGCTTGTGCAAAGGGGGATGAGCGGATTGTCGAACAATTGGGCAATTAAAATTTTCAATTGTTTTAATATGAAAATTTTATGGCGGTGTTATCGCCTGATTGACCTGTTGTTTTGGCTATATATTTATGCCGTATCGCTTGTGCATATCTGCATGGTCGGGACTTCCTTGTCCATTATTCATCCATTAGTGCCGGGCACCGTGAGGGAGGTTGTTGTCGCACGAACCGCGCCGGGCGAATAGTGACAAAAAGTGCGTGCATCGCGGCATGGTCTTCATGTGTCGTACGCAGCTGTGGTACAACGCCGCAGGACAAAGGATTCGTCGCCCGGCTTTCGGGTACACAAGGAGGTAGTGGTGTTTTCCAAGATCAGTCTCGATCAGTGGCGCGCGTTCGTCTGCACGGTCGAGTGCGGCGGTTTCCAGCAGGCCGGCGAGCACATGTACAAGTCGCAGTCGGCCATCAGCCACTCGGTCAACCGCATGGAAATGCTCCTGGGCCAGGAGCTGTTCATCATCGAAGGCCGCAAGGCCGTGCTCACCTCCCTGGGCAAGGCCCTGCTGCCCCAGGCCAAGCACCTGCTGGGGGCGGCGCAGAAGCTCGAGCACCTGGCCAACCAGTACCAGCCCGGGCTGTTCACCGAGCAGGCGCTGGCGGTGGATGTGCTGTTCCCCATCGAATTGCTGCAGCAGGCGTTGCAGGAGTTTGCCCTGGAGTACAAGGATCACCGTATCCGCCTGTACGAAACGGCGTTGTCCGGGGCCCGCGAGCTGCTCGAAGACGGCAAGGTCGAGCTGGGTATCGCCAGCAGCCTGCCTTCCGGCTACCTGCAGGAGTTCCTGCTCAATGTCTCGCTGGTCTGCGTGGTGGGGGCCAGCCACCCGCTGAGCGAGGCGCAGGGGGAGTTGAGCCTGGACGACATGAAGAACCACCGGCAGGTGGTGATCCGCGATTCCGGCACGCGCAATTCGCAGAACAGTGGCTGGCTGGGGACCTCGCAGCGCTGGACGGTGAGCAGCCTGGCGGCGGCCGAGAGCTTCGTCGAACGGGGGATGGGCTTTGCCTGGTTGCCGGAGCATCGGGTGCAGCAGGGGTTGGCGCAAGGGCGGCTGGTGCGGGTCAACCTGCAGCATCAGCGGGAGCGGGAGGTGCCGATGTACATGGGGTATCCCGAGGAGTACCGGCACAGTCCCGAGGTGCGGTTGCTGGCGCAGATATTGCGGGAGCGGTGTCGGGAGTATCGGCCGGGGTGATTGTTGGGGCGGTAGCCGGGGCTGCTGCGCAGCCCTTTCGCGGCACAAGGCCGCTCCTACAGGATATGCGCCAGTTTTGCCATTCCCTGTAGGAGCGGCCTTGTGCCGCGAAAGGGCCGCGCAGCGGCCCCAGCTATTTCAAAGACTGTCAGATCTTTCCGAACCTGAAACCAAATGCTTCAGCCAGCAAGGCTTGGGAACTATCCTACGCGCTTGCCGGAAGCCGCCGTGTTGTCGGGGAAATACCCCACGGATAACTTCACTGGGTCGCCACACCAGGTGACCGGGCGTGAGAACCCGAGGCGTAAAGTATCGGCAATCCAGTTATGGCAGCCGTGCCCGGGCAGACTTCGGTCTGGCCGAGTTTTTCTTGCGCCTCGGTTTCTCACCCCGTGCACGGCTGCCACCATTTGTTTCTCGCTCCAAAGTGCTGTCGTGGGAGCGGGCTTGCCCCGCGATTCGGGCGCTGCCAGGTCAATGCTTCATGGTTGCCGTACGCGGGCAGACTTTGGTCTGGCCGGCTTCAGTGCGTCGGTTTCTCACCCCGCGTACGGCGGCCACCTACTTCGTGTGAAAGATCGAACTGGGCAGTGCTCCCAGTCAACCCCGCAGATCACTCGGCAGGAAGTCCCGCTCCGGCTCGTAATCCAGCTTCAGATACCCCGCCAGCTCGCGCAGGTCATCCGGGCTCAGGCTGCCGGCCTGCTGCTTGAGCCGCAGGCTGTCGACGATGTACGCATAGCGCGAGACGTTGTAGTCGCGCACCGCGTTGTACAGGTCGCGCTGCGCATCGAGGATATCGACGATGTTGCGGCTGCCCACCTCATACCCCGCCTCGGTGGCCCGCAACGAGCCCTGGCTGGAGACAATGCTCTGGCGTCGCGCCCGCACCTGCTCGACATCGCTGACCACCGCGCGGAAGGCGTTGCGCGAACCTTCCAGCACCTCGCGCTCGAGGCTGGTGCGACCGTACTCGGTGCGCGCCAGCTCATGGGTGGCCTGGCGCACCCGCGCGCTGGTGCCGCCGCCGCTGAACAGCGGCAGCTTCATCTGCACCATCACCGAGCTGTCGCGCTGGTTGCCGGGGCGCTGGCCGAAGTGCGCGCTGGAGTCCATCAGGTCGCTGTCGCCCTCGGCGTAGCCCATGGCCAGGTTGAAGGTCGGCAGGTGATCGGCCTTGCTGCTGCGCAGGGTCTGGCCGGCCTGGCTGACGGCGGCCTGGCTGGCGCGCAGGCGCAGGTTCTGCGCCATGGCCTGCTCGACCCAGGCGTCGGCGCGCTCGGGCACCGGCGCCTGCACCGGCAGGCTGTGGCGGATCCCGGCCAATGCCGGTTGCGCCTGGCCGGTCAGGCGCATCAGCGCCTGGTAGGCGTCTTCGCTGCGGCGCTGGCTGTCGATCAGGTTGGCGCTGGCGCGGTCGAAGCTGGCCTGGGCCGAGAGCATGTCGTTCTGATCCGACAGGCCGGCGTCGTAGCTCAGCCGGGTCTGCTGCAACTGGCGGTCGAAGGCGCGCAGCTCGGCCTTGGCGGTGGCCAGGTTGTCCTCGGCCAGCAGGGTGTCGAAGTAGCTGCTGGCGGTGTCGAGGATCAGCTGTTGCTGGAACGCCGAGAAGTCCAGTTCGGCCTGTTCGTTCTCGGACTGCGCGGCCTTGAAGTCGAACCAGCGGCTGAGGTCGAACAACGGCTGGTCGAGGCTCAGGCGGTACAGGCTGCCGCTGCGCTGCTCGACCTGGCGGCGGTCGCTGCGCACGTCGCCGGCCTCGGCATCCAGGGCCACCTGCGGCAGCAGGCGGGCGCGGGCCAGGGGCACGGCCTCGCGGCGGGCCAGGTAGTTCTCGCGGGCGGCGGCCATGTCGCTGTTGTGCTCGACCACCTGGGCGTACACCGACATCAGCGTCGCACGCTCGGCGGCAACGGCCTGGGCCAGGGGCGCCAGGAGCAGCAGGGGCAGAAGGGTCTTACGTAGCATGTCGTTTCTCTTAATTCGGGCCGGCCGCTCCCAGGGGCAGCCGATCACGGCTGCCACAGGGGAGGGCGGGCGAAGGGGTCAGGCCGGCTGGGTGTAGGCGGCCAGTTCCTGCAGGCGTGGGTCTTCGCTGGCACGGTGGTCCTTGGCCAGCAGCGAGTACACGGTGGGCAGGATGAACAGGGTGAACAGCGTGCCGACCAGCATGCCGATGACGATCACCAGGCCCAGGCTGAAGCGGCTGTGGGCACCGGCACCGCTGGCCAGCAACAGTGGGACCAGGCCCACCACCATGGCCGCGGTGGTCATCAGGATCGGCCGCAGGCGAATCTGCGCGGCGCGTTCGATGGCCGTGCGGCGGTCGAGCTGGTCGGCCTGCTGCAGCTCGTTGGCGAACTCGACCATGAGGATGCCGTGCTTGCTGATCAGGCCGACCAGGGTCACCAGGCCGATCTGCGTGTAGATGTTCACCGTGGCGTAGCCCAGGTACAGCGGGATCAGCGCGCCGCACACCGACATCGGCACGCTGACCAGGATCACCAGCGGGTCGCGCAGGCTTTCGAACTGCGCCGCCAGCACCAGGTAGATGACCAGGATGGCGAAGATGAACGTCACCACCAGGGCACTGCCTTCCTGGACGAACTGGCGGGCATCGGACAGCCAGTCATGGCTGAAGCCGGTGGGCAGGGCATTGGCTTGGGCGGCGAGGAACTGCACCGCGTCGCCGATGCTCACGCCCGGCGCCGGCACCGCTTGCAGGGTGGCGGAGTTGAGCTGGTTGAACTGGGTCAGCTTGTTGGGCTCGATCGACATGTCGAAGCTGACCAGGGTCGACAGCGGCACCTGGGCGCCGTTGGCGGCCTTGACGTACTGGCCGACCAGCATCTCCGCCGACAGGCGCTGGGCTCGCGCCACCTGCGGGATCACATCGTAGGAACGGCCGTCGAGGGCGAAGCGGTTGACGTAGTTCTCGCCCACCAGCACCGCCAGGGCGTCGCCGATGGCCTGCATGCTGATGCCCAGGTCGTTGGCCTTGCTGCGGTCGATGTTGATGTTGACCAGCGGGCTGTTGAAGTCCAGGTCGGAGTCGACCACGGCGAACAGGCCGCTGGCCATGGCCGCCTGCTTGATCTTGTCCATGGCGTCGAACACCACGCGGTGGTCCTGGGAGCTCTGGATCACCATCTGCACCGGCAGGCCGCCGGTGGAGCCGGGCAGCGGCGGCAGCTGGAAGGCGAAGATGGCCACGCCCTCGATCTCGCCGACGGCTTTCTGGATCTCGGCCTGCAGCTGGTCGGCGCTGCGCTGGCGTTTTTCCCAGGTGCTCAGGTTGGCGCCGCCGAACGCGGTGCGTGGGCCGTCGTTGCCGTTGACCACCCAGGTGATGTCGGTTTCCGGGAAGGTGGCGAACAGGCGGTCCATGCGGTGCGCGTACATCTCGGTGTAGTCGATGTTGGCGTACTGAGGGGCCTTGGCCACTGCCAGCACCTGGGCCTGGTCCTCGACCGGCGCCAGTTCGCGCTGGGCGCCGAGGTAGAGGATCGGCAGGCTGACGAACACCGCCGCGGCAATCGCCAGGGTCAGCCAGCGGTGGTGCAGGGACACGTCCAGCACACGCCCGTAACCCTTGCCCAGCCACTGGAAGAAGCGCTCGGCGCCACGGGCCATCGGCCCTTCGCTGGCCTGGCGGTTGAGCAGGAAGGCGCTCATCACCGGCGACAGGGTCAGCGCCACCACGCCGGACACCACCACGGCGCCGGCGAGGGTGAAGGCGAACTCCTTGAACAGCGCGCCGGTGAGCCCGCCCATCAGGCCGATGGGTGCGTACACCGCGGCCAGGGTCAGGGTCATGGCGATCACTGGGCCGGCGATCTCGCGGGCGCCGACCAGCGCCGCCTGCAAGGGCGACTTGCCTTCCTCGATATGGCGGTGGACGTTCTCCACCACGACGATGGCGTCGTCCACCACCAGGCCGATGGCCAGGACCATCGACAGCAAGGTCAGCAGGTTGATACTGAAACCGAACAGACTCATGATCGCCGCCGCGCCGATCAGCGACAGCGGGATGGTCACCAGCGGGATCAGCACGCTGCGCAGCGAGCCGAGGAACAGGAAGATCACCACGGCGACGATCACCACGGCCTCGACCAGGGTCTTGACCACCTCGTCGATGGACGCCTGGATGAAGCGCGCCACTTCGAACACGATGTTGGCGGTCATGCCCGGCGGCATGGTCTCGCGGATCTGCGGCATCATCTCCTGCACCGCGCCGACGATGGTCAGCGGGTTGCCGGCGGGGGTGGCGTGCAGGCCGATGAACACCGCCGGCTCGCCGTCCATGATGCCGCTGGTGTCGTAGGAGGTGGCGCCGAGCTCGGCGGTGCCGATGTCGCTCAGGCGGATCAGCGTGTCGCCGTCGCGGCGCACCACCATCTGGCGGAACTGGTCGACGCTGGTCAGGTCGGTGTTGATGTTGATGTTGGCCGAGACGTACTGGCCCTTGGTCTGCCCGGGGGCGGCCTGGAAGTTGTTCTGGCGGATGGCCTCGGCCACGTCGCTGGCCGACAGGTTGCGCGCGGCCATGCGCGCCGGGTCCAGCCACAGGCGCATGGCCAGTTTCTGGCCGCCGAGGATCTGCGCCTCGGCGACGCCGTCGATGGCCGCCACGCGTGGCTGCACCACCCGCGAGATGTAGTCGGTGATCGCCGGCAGGCCGATGTCCTTGCTCGAGAAGCCGATGTAGATCACCGCCGTGCCTTCACCGGAGGACTTGGCCACCACCGAGTCGTAGGCGCCTTCGGGCAGGCGGTACTTGACCTGGTTGACGGCGGCCATGATCTCGGTGAGGGCCTTGTTGGAGTCGGCGTTGAGCTTCAGGCGCACGCTGATGACGCTCTTGCCCTGGGTCGAGGTCGAGCTCAGGTAGTCGACACCGTCGACCGAGGCCACGGCTTGCGAGATGGGCTGGGTGACGAAGCCCTGCATCAGCTGCGAGCGGGCGCCGGGGTATTCGGTGGTGATGGTGATGGTCGCGCTTTCCAGCTGCGGGTACTGGCGGATCGGCAGGTTCAGCAGCGCCAGCAGGCCAAGCATGACGATCATCGCGCAGACCACCAGGGTCAGTACCGGGCGGCGGATGAACAGGTCGGTGAATTTCATGGTGCTACAGGTCCTTTTCAGTGGCACGCAAACCCATTACTGCTGGGCCAGGTCCGGCTTGCGCGTGGTGCTGGCGGCCAGGGTGTCGTCGGTGACCCGCACCGGCATGCCATTGCTCAGGCGGATCTGCCCGGACACCACCACGCGGTCGCCCGGTGTCAGCGCGTCGAGCACCACTACACGGTCGTCGCGGCGGGCGCCGAGCTTGACGAACACCTGCTCCACGCGCAGCGCGCCGTCCTTCTCGCGCAGCACGTACAGCGAGTTGCCGTAGGCGCTGTAGCTGATCGCCGTTTCCGGCACGCTGAGCACGTCGGCGTGGCTCGGCAGCTCGATGCTGACGTTGGCGAACATGCCCGGCTTGAGTTGCTGGCCGGGGTTGTCGAGGGTCGCTTGCACCTGCATGGAGCGGGCACCCGGATCGATCTGCGGCTCCAGGGTGGTGACCGCGGCGACAAAGCGCTGCTGCGGCCAGGCGTCGACCTTGAGGGTGATGGCCTGGCCCGCTTGCAGGGCGGCGGCGGACTGCTCGGGCAGCGGGAAGTTGACATGCAGGCGCGACAGCTCGGTGAGGGTCACCAGGCTGTCGCCGGGGCTGACGTACTGGCCGAGGTTGACCTTGCGAATGCCCAGCACGCCGGCGAATGGGGCGCGGATGGTCTTCTGCGCGATCTGCGCCTGGACCTGGGCGATCTCGCCAAGCAACTGGTCGTAGTTGGCCTGGGCCTGGTCGAGCTGGGCCTGGGTGGAGGCCAGCGGCAGCACCTTGCGCGTGCGCTCCAGGGCCAGCTTGGCGTTCTTGGCCTGGGCCTGCAGCTTGGCCAGCTCGCCGCGCTCGGGCGCGTCGTTGAGCTTGACCAGCACTTGGCCGGCGGCCACGGCCTTGCCGGCGGTGAACTCCAGCGCGGTGATGCGCCCGCCGACTTCCGGCGAGACATTGACCTGGTGCACGGCCTCCAGGGTTCCGACGGCGCTGAGCACCTGCGGCATGGGGCCGGACTGCACCCGGGCGACCGCCACCGGGGTGGCGTTGGCCTGGGCGGCGGGGGCGTCGTTGGCCATCACCGCCGGGGCGGGCAGCAGGGCCATGGCCAGTAGCGACAGCGAGGTGCCGGCGGCGATCCAGTAGCGATTGTTCATTGTGCGGCTCCTTGTGCCTGGTTCTGGTTGGCACGGACCTGGATGAAGGTCTGGCGCAGTTGCTCGAGGCTCAGGGCGCCGGGGACCAAGTAGCGGCCATCGATCACCAGGCTGGGTACCGAGCTGATGCCCAGGCGGCGGCCCAGGGCCAGCTCTTCGTCGAGCATTTGCGGGGCCTGTTGGTCGAATGCCGTGGCGAAGGCCTGCGGGTCGAAGCCGGCCTCGGTGGCGACCGCCAGCACGGTGGCGCGGTCGCCAATGTTGCGGGCCTGCACCAGGTGGGCTTCCTGCAGGCGGTCGAACATACGCTCGTGGCCTTCGTTGCCGCCCAGCGCCTTGGCGGTCTGGCAGGCGAGGCCGGCGAGCAGGCCGGTGGGGTATTCGAAGTCCTGCTGGCGCATGGCTTCGATGTTGATGCGCTTGACGTCCTCGGCGCGCGAGCACGACAGCCAGTGGCTGAGGATGGTTTCCTTGGCCTTGGGCATCGAGCCGAAGCGCTCGACCATCGCCTCGCGGCTGGTCTGCAGGATGAAGCTGCGGTGCTGGATGTCCAGGTTGAGTTCGTCCTGCAGCTGCTTGAGGCGCGGGGCGAGGACGAAGCACCAGCCGCAGACGACATCGTGGAAGAATTCGACTTTCAGGGGTGACATGGCAGTGATCCGGTTTCAGGGAGGGATGGCCGCACTATCCACAGCGCCCCGGCAAGAAAAAAGCGACAAAAGTGCCGCAAACCCTCTCATCCCCTTCATCGATGGCCGCCCGGCCCGGCCGCGAGCAGGTAGAATGGCGCTTTTGCCTGACCGTAGCCGACATGAGCCCAGCCATCGCCACCCTTGAGCAGCACCTGCTCGCCGCCCTCGATCCCGCCCCCCAGGAGACCCGCCGCCTGTTCCATGGTCGTGGCCGCTGCTGGCCGGGGCTCGAGCAGATCACCGTCGACTGGCTCGATGGCGTGCTGCTGGTGGCGCTGTTCCGCGAGCCGCCCGAGGGCCAGCTGGCAGAGCTTGAAGCCATGCTGATGGCGCTGGCCGAACGCCCGCAGTGGACCGGCCAGGCCATCCTGCTGCAGCACCGCTACCTGCCGGACAGCCCCGGCCAGTGGTTGTGGGGCGCGCCGTGCCAGCAGCGCGAGGTGGTCGAGGATGGCCTGAAGTACCTGCTCGACCTGGGCGTGCGCCAGAACAACGGCCTGTTTCTCGACATGCGCTATGGCCGACGCTGGGTGCGCGAGCAGGCGGCCGGCAAGCGCGTGCTCAACCTGTTCGCCTACACCTGCGGTTTTTCGGTGGCGGCGATCGCTGGCGGCGCCGAGCAGGTGGTCAACCTGGACATGGCCAAGTCGGCGCTGTCCCGGGGCCGCGACAATCACCGGCTCAACGGTCATGACGCTTCGCGCGTCGCGTACCTGGGGCATGAGCTGTTCAAGTCGTGGGGCAAGGTGCGCAAGTACGGGCCGTACGACCTGATCATCATCGACCCGCCGACCTTCCAGCGTGGCAGCTTCGTGCTGACTCAGGACTACGCCAAGATCCTTCGGCGTTTGCCGGAGTTGTTGACTGAAGGCGGCACGGTGCTGGCCTGCGTCAACGACCCGGGGATCGGACCGCAGTTTCTCATCGAGGGGATGGCCGAGCAGGCGCCGGGGCTGGCGTTTGTCGAGCGGCTGGAGAATCCGCCGGAGTTTCCGGATGCGGATCCGGAGGGTGGCCTGAAGGCGCTGGTGTTCCGCCAGGGTTGAGGTTGATCTTGCCGGCCTCTTCGCGGCTAAAGCCGCTCCTACAGGGATCGCGCACGGGTCAGACCTGTGGTGAGCCTGTGGGAGCGGCTTTAGCCGCGAAGAGGCCGGCCCTGCCTATATCAATTACTGACCACTATAGATCTGGTCGAACACACCACCATCATTGAAGTGGGTCTTCTGCACGGTGCGCCAGTCGCCGAAGGTCTTCTCCACCGACAGGAAGTCGACTTTCGGGAAACGGTCGGTGTACTTGGCCAGTACGGTGGCGTCACGCGGGCGCAGGTAGTTGTTCGCGGCGATCTCCTGAGCCTCTGGCGACCACAGGTACTTCAGGTATTCCTCGGCCACGGCCTGGGTGCCTTTCTTGGCCACCACCTTGTCCACCACGCTCACCGGCGGCTCGGCCTCGGCCGACACGCTCGGGTAGATCACCTCGAACTGGTCGCGACCGAACTCGCGGGCGATCATCTCGGCCTCGTTCTCGAAGGTCACCAGCACATCGCCGATCTGGTTGGTCATGAAGGTGGTGGTGGCGGCGCGGCCCCCGGTGTCCAGCACCGGCGCCTGCTTGAACAGCTTGCCGACGAAGTCGCGGGCCTTGGTTTCATCACCGCCCTGCTTGAGCACGTAGCCCCAGGCCGAGAGATAGGTGTAGCGGCCGTTACCCGAGGTCTTGGGGTTGGGCACGATCACCTGCACGCCATCCTTGAGCAGGTCCGGCCAGTCCTTCAGCGCCTTGGGGTTGCCCTTGCGCACGATGAACACGGTGGCCGAGGTGAACGGCGCGCTGTTGTTCGGCAGGCGGCTCACCCAGTTGTCCGGCACCAGCTTGCCGTTGTCGGCCAGGGCGTTGATGTCGGTGGCCATGTTCATGGTGATCACGTCGGCCGGCAGGCCATCGATCACCGCGCGCGCCTGCTTGCTCGAGCCGCCGAAGGACATCTGCACATTGACCTTCTCCTTGTGCTCGGCCTCCCAGTGCTTCTGGAACGCCGGGTTGTAGTCCTTGTAGAAGTCGCGCATCACGTCGTAGGAGACGTTGAGCAGGGTCGGGGCGGCCTGGGCGAGGTTGCCCAGGGCCAGGCCCGCGGCGAGCAGCGAGGCGCTGAAGAGTTTTTTCACTGGGGCATTCCTTGTTCTGGTTCAAAGGGTTGGCGATTTGCCAGCGACTATAGCGGGTGGCTTTGCGTGGGTTAAAGAACAAAACGGTCTTTGGTTATGTCGTTGTCAGTGCCGGCTTCTTCGCGGGTAAACCCGCTCCCACAGGTACTCAGCAGCCCTTGAACACTGCGAAATCCCTGTGGGAGCGGGATTACCCGCGAAAGGGCCAGCACAGTCAGCCTCACTGCTTGGGAAACAACGCATTGCCACACCGCGAACAGAACGCCGCGCCATGCTCGTGGTGATGCTTGGCGCAGGTCGGGCAGTCATGCTGCAACTGCTCGCCGCGCAGGGCATTGGCCAATTCGGCGGTGAAGATGCCGGTGGGCACGGCAATGATCGAGTAACCGGTGATCATCACCAGCGACGACAGCACCTGCCCCAGCGGCGTCTTCGGCACGATATCGCCGAAGCCTACCGTGGTCAGGGTGACGATGGCCCAGTAGATGCCCTTGGGAATGCTGGTGAAGCCGTGCTCCGGCCCTTCGATCACGTACATCAATGTGCCGAACACCGTGACCAGGGTCGACACGCTGACCAGGAACACGATGATCTTCTGCTTGCTGCCCTGCAGCGCCGCCAGCAGGTAGTGGGCCTGCTTCAGGTAGGGGCTGAGCTTGAGCACGCGGAAGATCCGCAGCATGCGGATCACCCGGATCATCAGCAGGTACTGGGCGTCGCTGTAGTACAGGGCGATGATCCCGGGCACGATCGCCAGCAGGTCGACCAGCCCGTAGAAGCTGAAGGCATAGCGCAGCGGCTTGGGCGAGCAGTACAGGCGGGTGATGTATTCGGCGAGGAAGATCGCCGTGAAGCCCCACTCGATACCGGCCAGCAGCCCGGCGTAGTTCTGGTGAACATCGTCGATGCTGTCGAGGATCACCGTGACCAGGCTGGCGAGGATGATCAGCAGGAGGATCTTGTCGAAGCGTCTTCCAGCGACCGTGTCGGTCTGGAAGACGATGACGTAGAGCCGCTCGCGCAGGCTCGAAGGGTTGTCCATGGGCGCGTTCCATTGTGCGAATGGGCAGAGCCTAGGGGCTGTGTTTCAGCTGTGCAAGCGAGGCGCGTTACGGCGCTGGTTGACCTGGGCCAGGTGGTTGCCCAGGTGCATCAGCCAGCAGGCGGTGACGAACGGCGCGGTCAGCCCGGCGATCGGCAGCAGGTTGAACAGAGGTTGCAGCACCAGGGCGCAGGCGATGGCGAGCAAGGTCACCCAAGGCTTCTCACCCTGGCGGCTGAAGGCCAGCGCGGCCAGTGCCGCATTGAAACCGTACAGCCCCAGCCAGGCCCCTTGTGCCTCGCCCGCCAGCAGCGCGACACCGCCACCGATGGCCGAGCCGATCAGCGCCCAGGTGGCGGCATAGGGGTTGGCGAAGTACATGCCGATGACGATCAGCAGGCCGGCCATGGGCTTGTCGAGCAGGAAAATCTGCCCCACGCCGCGCAGCAGGGCATATACAGGGTCTGCCTCGACAAAGCTGCTGATCGAGGGCTCGGCCAGCAGCAGGGTGGCCCAACCCAGCAGCACGAAGGGCGCGGTATAGGCGACCAGCAGCTTGCCGCCACGCTTGCGCCACTGGTGGGTGAGCATGCTCGACAGGCCGCCGGCGGCAATGATCAGTGGCGGCAGGATCGCCGACCAAGGCAGCACGGCGCTGATCAGGATGCCGATCAGCACGCCGTTGTAGCAGTACAGCCCGGCCTGGCGATCGGCGCGGTCGTAGCCGCGGCGCTGGGCGGTGAGCAGGCCGGCCAGGGCGCCGAGCAGGGCGCCGCCGACCAGGTTCGGCGCGGTCAGCAGGATGGCCAGCAGGCAGCACAGGCCACACAGGGGATTGCGCAGCAGCAGCACCTGGCTGAAACCGTTGAGCAAGGCCGTGGCCCAGTCGGGGCACGGGTTGACGAAATTCTTGGTGTACATGGGCAGTCGGTAAGGTGGGTGGGGGAGCGGTGGGCCTCTTTGGGCCTCGGTTTTCCGCAATGGTTGTTGGGGCTGCTGTTCCTGTGGGAGCGGGTTTACCCGCGAATACGTCGGTAGATTCAACATCGTATTCGCGGGTAAACCCGCTCCCACAGTGGAGATGCGGTGGCTTTAGACCAACGTCTCGATCCGCAGCGTATTAGTCGAACCTGGCTTGCCGAAAGGCACACCGGCGGTGATCAGCAGCGTGTCGCCACGGCTGGCCATGCCTTGCGCCTGGGCGATTTCCAGCGCCGTGGAGACCACCTCGTCGACCTGGCGCAGGCGGTCGTTGACCACCGAATGCACGCCCCAGGCCACGCTCAGGCGGCGTGCGGTGTTGAGGTTCGGCGTCAGGTTGAGGATCGGCGCCCGTGGCCGCTCGCGGGCGGCGCGCAGGGTCGAGGCCCCCGACTCGCTGTAGTTGACCAGCACCGCCACCGGCAGGATGCCGCTGATGCGACGGATCGCGCAGCTGATGGCGTCCGACACCGTGGCCTCGGCCTTGGGCCGGCCGACGTCGAGCTGGGCCTGGTAGTCCGGGCCGTTTTCCACCTGGCGGATGATCTTGCTCATCATCTGCACCGCTTCCAGCGGGTAGTCGCCCGAGGCGGTCTCGGCCGACAGCATCACAGCATCCGCGCCTTCGGCCACAGCGTTGGCCACGTCGGTGACTTCGGCGCGGGTCGGGGCCGGGGAGAAGCGCATCGATTCGAGCATCTGGGTTGCCACCACCACTGGCTTGCCCAGCTGGCGGCAGGTGCCGATGATGCCTTTCTGGATCTGCGGCACGCTCTCGGCCGGCACTTCCACGCCCAGGTCGCCACGGGCGACCATGATCGCGTCGGACAGCTCGGCGATGGCCTGCAACTGCTCGACCGCCGAGGGCTTCTCGATCTTGGCCATCAGGTAGGCGCGGTCACCGATCAGCTGGCGCGCCTCGACGATGTCTTCGGGGCGCTGGACGAACGACAGCGCCACCCAGTCCACGCCAAGCTCCAGGCCGAAGGCCAGGTCGCGGCGGTCCTTTTCGGTCAGCGGGGAGAGGTCCAGAACCGCCTGGGGCACGTTGACGCCCTTGCGGTCGGACAGCTCGCCACCGGCCAGCACTTCGGTGTCGATGGCGTCGCCGTGCTTGGCGGTGACGCGCAGGCGCAGCTTGCCGTCGTCCAGCAGCAGGTCCATGCCCGGCTCCAGCGCGGCGATGATCTCCGGGTGCGGGAGGTTGACCCGGCGGCTGTCGCCCGGGGTCTTGTCCAGGTCCAGGCGCAGGGCCTGGCCGCGTTGCAGCTGGACCTTGCCGTCGGCGAAACGGCCGACCCGCAGCTTCGGACCCTGCAGGTCCATGAGGATGCCCAGCGGGTAGTTGAGCTGCTGCTCGACTTCGCGGATCCACTGGTAGCGCAGGGCGTGGTCGGCGTGCTCGCCGTGGCTGAAGTTGAGGCGGAAGATATTTACCCCGGCCTCGACCAGCTGGCGGATGTCATCGATGCCTTTGATCGCAGGCCCGAGGGTGGCGAGGATTTTGACTTTTTTATCAGGCGTCATGATTGCGGAGTCTCGAGGATCAGGATGGCACGGAAGTCGTTGACGTTGGTGCGGGTCGGCTCGGTGACGATCAGCGCGTCGAGGGCGGCGAAGTAGCCATAGCCGTTGTTGTTGTCCAGCTCATCGCTGGCCGACAGGCCCAGGGCCTCGGCGCGAGCGAAGCTGTCCGGGGTCATGAAGGCGCCGGCGTTGTCCTCGGAGCCATCGATGCCGTCGGTGTCGCCGGCCAGGGCGTACACGCCGGGCAGGCCCTTGAGGCTTTCGGTGAGGCTGAGCAGGAACTCGGCGTTGCGCCCGCCACGGCCGTTGCCGCGCACGGTGACGGTGGTCTCGCCGCCGGAGAGGATCACGCAGGGTGCCTTGAGCGGCTGGCCGTGCAGGACGATCTGCCGGGCGATGCCGGCATGCACCTTGGCCACTTCGCGCGACTCGCCCTCCAGGTCGCCGAGGATCAACGGGCTGAATCCGGCCTGGCGGGCTTTCACCGCGGCGGCCTCCAGCGACTGCTGGGGCCTGGCGATCAGCTGGAAGTGGCTGCGGGCCAGGGCCGGGTCATCGGCCTTGACGGTCTCGGAGGCCGGGTTGTTGAGCCAGTCGATGACGGCCTTGGGCGCGTCGATGTCGTAGCGCTTGATGATCGCCAGGGCGTCGGCCGAGGTGCTCGGGTCGGCCACGGTGGGGCCGGAGGCGATGACCGTGGCGAGGTCGCCGGGCACATCGGAAATCGCGTAGGTGTAGACGGTGGCCGGCCAGCAGGCCTTGGCCAGGCGGCCGCCCTTGATCGCCGAGAGGTGCTTGCGCACGCAGTTCATCTCGCCGATGGTGGCGCCGGACTTGAGCAGGGCCTTGTTGATCTGCTGTTTGTCGGCCAGGGTCAGGCCTTCGGCGGGCAGGGCCAGCAGGGCCGAGCCGCCGCCGGACAGCAGGAAGATGACGCGGTCGTCTTCGCTCAGGTTGCTGACCAGGTCGAGCACCCGCTTGGCCACGGCCAGGCCGGCGGCATCGGGGACCGGGTGGGCGGCTTCGACCACCTCGATTTTCTGGCAGCTGGCGCCATGGCCATAGCGGGTGACCACCAGGCCGGAGACTTCGCCGTGCCAGCTTTTCTCGACCACTTCGGCCATGGCCGCGGCGGCCTTGCCGGCGCCGATGACGATGACCCGGCCGCTGCGGTCGGCGGGCAGGTGGGGTTCGAGGACCTGGCGGGGGTGGGCGGCGGCGATGGCTGTGTCGAACAGTTCGCGCAGGAGTTTTTGTGGATCGACCGACATGGCAGGCTCCCAGATTCTTGTTGTTCTGCAAAATCGAAAACGCCCCTGGAACTGCCTCCGTGCAGGCCGAACCAGGGGCGGGTGTTGCTCGGTTTCACCTGATGGGCCTGGGGTTGCAGGTTCATCGGTGTTGGCTTCTTCGCGGGGCAAGCCCGCTCCTACACGGACCACGCATTTCTGTAGGAGCGGGCTTGCCCCGCGAAGAGGCCGGTACAGGCTTACTTGTCGTCGCGGATCGAGAAGTTGGCCATGTGCTCCAGGCCCTTGATCAGCGCCGAGTGGTCCCAGTTGCCGCCGCCCAGCGCCACGCAGGTGCTGAACACTTGCTGGGCGTTGGAGGTGTTGGGCAGGTTGATGCCCAGCTCCTTGGCGCCTTGCAGGGCCAGGTTCAGGTCCTTCTGGTGCAGGTTGATGCGGAAGCCCGGATCGAAGGTGCCCTTGATCATGCGCTCGGCGTGCACTTCAAGGATCTTCGACGAGGCGAAGCCGCCCATCAGCGCTTCACGCACCTTGGCCGGGTCGGCGCCGTTCTTGGCGGCGAACAGCAGCGCTTCGCCAACGGCCTGGATGTTCAGGGCGACGATGATCTGGTTGGCCACCTTGGCGGTCTGGCCGTCGCCGTTGCCGCCGACGCGGGTGATGTTCTTGCCCATGGCTTCGAACAGCGGCAGGGCGCGCTCGAAGGCTTTCGGGCAGCCGCCGACCATGATGCTCAGGGTCGCGGCCTTGGCGCCGACTTCGCCGCCGGACACTGGGGCGTCCAGGTAGGCGGCGCCGGTGGCCTTGATCTTCTCGGCGAAGGCCTTGGTGGCGGTGGGGGAGATCGAGCTCATGTCGATCACCACCTTGTTCGGACCGACGCCTTCGACGACGCCGTTCTCACCGAACAGCACGCTCTCGACCTGCGGGGTGTCCGGGACCATGACGATGATGAACTCGGCTTCCTGGGCCACTTCCTTCGGGTTGGCCAGGGCCACGGCGCCGGCGGCGATCAGGTCGGCCGGTGCGGCGTCGTGGTGGGTGGAAACGAAGATGCTGTGACCTGCCTTTTGCAGGTTCTGGGCCATGGGCTTGCCCATGATGCCGGTGCCGAGGAAACCGATTTTAGCCATGAGAGTTCTGCCTCTTTGTATTTGTATGAACAGGCGACCAGGCCCCTGTAGGAGCGGCCTTGTGCCGCGAAAGGGGCGCGTAGCGGCCCCACGATCTCAATCACGCCGGTAGATTGCCGGGGCTGCTGCGCAGCCCTTTCGCGGCACAAGGCCGCTCCTACAAGGGGCCGGCGTGTGTCTCAAATTGCGTTGTGGGTCTTGAGCCAGCCCAGGCCGGCCTCGGTGGTGGTCTTGGGCTTGTACTCCGCGCCCACCCAGCCCTGGTAGCCGATGCGGTCCAGGTGCTCGAACAGGAAGCGGTAGTTGATCTCGCCGGTGCCCGGCTCGTGGCGGCCCGGGTTGTCGGCCAGCTGCACGTGGTTGATCAGCTTCAGGTTGGTTTCCAGGGTGCGGGCCAGGTCACCTTCCATGATCTGCATGTGATAGATGTCGTACTGCAGGAACAGGTTGTCGCTGCCCACCTCGGCCTGGATTTCCAGGGCCTGCTTCGTGGTGTTCAGGTAGAAGCCCGGGATATCGCGGGTGTTGATCATTTCCATGACCAGGCGGATCCCGGCGCCCTTGAGCTTGTCGGCGGCGTAGCGCAGGTTGTCGACGAAGGTCTTGCGCACGGTGGCGCAGTCCAGGCCTTCGGGGCGAATGCCGGCCAAGGCATTGACCTGGGTGTTGCCCAGCACCTTGGCGTACTCGATGGCCTTGTCGACGCCAGCGCGGAATTCTTCGACGCGGTCGGGGTGGCAGGTGATGCCGCGCTCACCTTTCGACCAATCGCCCGCAGGAAGGTTGAACAGCACCTGGGTCAGGCCGTGGGCGTCAAGCTGCTGCTTGATCTCGGCGGCGCTGAAATCGTACGGGAAGAGGTATTCGACGCCGCTGAAACCAGCGTCGGCGGCGGCCTTGAAGCGGGCCAGGAAGTCCTGTTCGGTGAACAGCATGGACAGGTTGGCGGCGAAGCGAGGCATAAGTCGTCTCCTTGCGTTGAAGACCCCCGCGCAAGGCGCGGGGGCGTCAGGCGATCAGTCCAGCAGCGAGATGGCGGTTGGCGCGTCGTTGCCGACCAGGGCGAGGTCTTCGAATTCGTTGACCGCGTTGATCTCGGTGCCCATGGAAATGTTGGTCACGCGCTCGAGAATCACTTCGACCACCACCGGCACGCGGAACTCTTCGGCCATCTTCTGCGCCTTGAGCAGGGCAGGGGCGATGTCGGCCGGTTCGAACACGCGCAGGGCCTTGCAGCCCAGGCCTTCGACCACGGCGACGTGATCGACACCATAGGTGGCGGCGTCGGTGGAATTGATGTTCTCGAAGGCCAGTTGTACACAGTAATCCATGTCGAAGCCACGCTGGGCCTGGCGGATCAGGCCGAGGTAGGCGTTGTTCACCAGCACGTGGACGTACGGCAGGTTGAACTGCGCGCCTACCGCCAGCTCTTCGATCATGAACTGGAAGTCGTAGTCACCGGACAGCGCGACGACCTTGCGCTTCGGGTCGGCCTTGACCACGCCGAGGGCGGCAGGGATGGTCCAGCCCAGCGGGCCGGCCTGGCCGCAGTTGATCCAGTGGCGTGGCTTGTACACGTGCAGGAACTGTGCGCCGGCGATCTGCGAAAGACCAATGGTGCTGACGTAGCAGGTGTCCTTGCCGAATACCTGGTTCATCTCTTCGTACACGCGCTGCGGCTTGACCGGCACATTGTCGAAGTGGGTCTTGCGCTGCAGGGTGGCCTTGCGCTGCTGGCAGTCTTCCAGCCAGGCTTTGCGGCACTTGAGTTTGCCGGCGGCTTTCCACTCGCGGGCCACTTCCAGGAACACATCCAGCGCCTTGCCGGCATCGGAAACGATACCCAGGTCAGGGGTGAACACGCGGCCGATCTGGGTTGGCTCGATGTCCACGTGCACGAACTTGCGGCCTTCGGTGTAGACGTCGACGGAGCCGGTGTGGCGGTTGGCCCAGCGGTTGCCGATACCGAACACCAGGTCGGACTTGAGCATGGTCGCGTTGCCGTAGCGGTGCGAGGTCTGCAGGCCGACCATGCCGACCATCAATTCGTGATCGTCCGGAATGGTGCCCCAGCCCATCAGGGTTGGCACTACCGGCACGCCGGTCAGTTCGGCGAACTCGACCAGTTTGTCGCTGGCGTCGGCGTTGATGATGCCACCGCCGGCTACCAGCAGCGGGCGCTCGGCGTCATTGAGCAGGGCGAGGGCTTTCTCGGCCTGGACGCGGGTGGCGGCTGGCTTGTTGATCGCCAGTGGCTCGTAGGCGTCGATGTCGAACTCGATCTCGGCCATCTGCACGTCGAACGGCAGGTCGATCAGCACCGGGCCTGGGCGGCCGGTACGCATTTCGTAGAAGGCCTTCTGGAAGGCGTAGGGCACCTGGCCCGGCTCCAGGACGGTGGTCGCCCACTTGGTCACCGGCTTGACGATACTGGTGATGTCGACGGCCTGGAAGTCTTCCTTGTGCAGGCGCGCGCGCGGGGCCTGCCCGGTGATGCAGAGGATCGGGATGGAGTCGGCCGAGGCGCTGTACAGGCCGGTGACCATGTCGGTGCCGGCAGGGCCGGAGGTGCCGATGCATACACCGATGTTGCCCGGGTTGGCGCGAGTGTAGCCCTCGGCCATGTGCGAGGCACCTTCGACGTGGCGAGCGAGGACGTGATCGATGCCACCGACTTTCTTCAGGGCCGAATACAGCGGGTTGATGGCAGCCCCCGGAATGCCGAACGCGGTATCTACACCTTCACGGCGCATGACCAGAACGGCTGCATCGATTGCTCTCATTTTGCTCATGGTTTGTGCCTCATCGATTTTGTAATTGTATACAACTTGTGTTGCGGCAGAGTGTATTCATGCTCGGCGCAAAAGGTCAATCCATTTTCGTCGGCGGCGTTGACTGAGCGGTCATTGGGCGATGAGGCGGCATTTCGTCGCACTTGGCAAGATTGATTCAAATAATTGTATACAAAGCGTGTCTTCGTTGTGTTCTATTCTGTCTACTGGTTTTCAACTGCCCTCAGGGCTTCTCACAACAAGAAGAGGACCTTTCCATGAACGCATTGACCCTCAAAGACGCTGTCGGCGTGGTAAACGCCGCGCTGGCCGCCGGGCGCAAGATCAACGCCGCACCGCTGACCGTGGCGGTGCTGGACGCTGGCGGGCACCTGCTGGCGCTGCAGCGCGAGGATGGCGCCACCCTGCTGCGTCCGCAGGTGGCCATCGGCAAGGCCTGGGGCGCGGTGGCCCTGGGCAAGGGCTCGCGCCTGCTGGCGCTGGATTCGCAGCAGCGGCCGGCGTTCTATGCCGCGCTGAACGGGCTGGGCGAGCGGCCGGTGGTGCCGGTACCGGGCGGGGTGCTGATCCGTGATCGGGACGGCAAGGTGCTGGGGGCTGTCGGGATCAGCGGGGATACGTCGGATATCGACGAGCAGTGCGCGATCAGTGCGATCGAAGAGGTGGGGCTGACGGCGGATGCTGGAGTGGCAGCTTAAGGCTCAAGGTGTCGGGGCCGCCTTGCGGCCCATTCGCGGCACAAGGCCGCTCCTACAAGGGATAGCGGTCTCCTGTAGGAGCGGCCTTGTGCCGCGATGGGCTGCGTAGCAGCCCCGTTGGCTCGGTCAGGCCGCCTCGGGCTCGCAGCCCTTCAATACCAGGCGGATGATGGTCTCCGCCGCCGCGTCATAGTCGCTGTCGGCCAGCTTGGCCTTGCCGGTGACCACGGCGATCTGCCAGTCGAAATCCGCGTAGGTCTGCGTCGCCGCCCAGATGCTGAACATCAGGTGGTGTGGGTCGACATGGGCGATCTGGCCGCGCTCGATCCAGCGCTGGATGCACTCGATGTTGTGCCGGGCCTGCTCGTTGAGCTGCTCGACCTGGCGCGGCGACAGGTGCGGCGCGCCATGCATGATCTCGCTGGCGAACACCTTGGAGGCGTGGGGCAGGTCGCGGGAGATGCGGATCTTCGAGCGGATGTACGAACTGAGCACCTCTTTCGGATCACCGTCGGCGTTGAACGGCGTCGAGGCCTGCATGATTGGCGCGATGATGCTCTCGAGCACCTCGCGGTAGAGGTTTTCCTTCGACTTGAAGTAGTAATACACGTTCGGCTTGGGCAGGCCGGCCTTGGCCGCGATATCGCTGGTCTTGGTGGCGGCGAAGCCCTTGTCGGCGAATTCTTCACTGGCCGCGCGCAGGATCAGTTCCTTGTTGCGCTCGCGAATGGTGCTCATTGTCGGGGATCGTCCTCGTGTCTGGCCGCCTCAAAGAGGGATCGGGCATGGTAGCACCGGCGCAGATGAGCGCTCAAGGCAGCCGCTTTCGGCTAGAATCGCAGCCTTTGAACCCCTCTGGATAAAGAACATGGCAGGAAGCAGTCTACTGGTACTGATCGACGACATCGCCACGGTGCTCGACGATGTCTCGGTGATGACCAAGGTCGCGGCAAAGAAGACTGCGGGGGTGCTGGGCGACGACCTGGCGCTCAACGCCCAGCAGGTCACCGGGGTACGCGCCGAGCGCGAGATCCCGGTGGTGTGGGCGGTGGCCAAGGGCTCGCTGGTGAACAAGGCGATCCTGGTGCCGGCGGCGCTGTTGATCAGTGCCTTCATTCCCTGGGCGGTGATTCCGCTGCTGATGGTCGGCGGCGCCTACCTGTGCTTCGAGGGCTTCGAGAAGCTGGCGCACAAGTTCCTGCACAGCAAGACCGAGGACGACGCGCAGCACGAGGCGCGCAAGGCGGCCGTGGCCGACGAGCAGGTCGACCTGGTGGCGTTCGAGAAGAGCAAGATCAAGGGCGCGGTGCGCACCGATTTCATCCTCTCTGCCGAGATCATCGCCATCACCCTGGGCACCGTGGCCGATGCGCCGCTGAGCCAGCAGATCATCGTGCTGTCGGGCATCGCGCTGGTCATGACCATTGGCGTCTATGGCCTGGTGGCAGGCATCGTCAAGCTCGATGACCTGGGGCTGTGGATGACCAAGAAAGCCTCGGCGCTGAGCCAGGCGGTGGGCAACGGCATCCTGCGCGCCGCGCCGTACATGATGAAGAGCCTGTCGGTGATCGGCACCGCGGCGATGTTCCTGGTCGGCGGCGGCATCCTGGTGCACGGCATCGCGCCGCTGCATCACGCCATCGAGGCGTTCAGCGAAGGGCGGGGCGGGGCGTTGACCGGGGCATTGCTCAATGGTGTGGCGGGGGTGATTGCGGGGGCGGTGGTGCTGCTGGTGGTGAGCGTCGTTGGCAAGCTGTGGCAGGCGGTAAAACCGGCAAACTGAGGCGCTTACCTGTAGGAGCGGCCTTGTGCCGCGAAAGGGCCGCGAAGCGGCCCCAGGTTCTCGGCATCATGCAAAATCGCCGGGGCCGCTGCGCAGCCCTTTCGCGGCACAAGGCCGCTCCTACAGGTTATGCACTGGCCTCAGATCAGAAGTGCACTTTCACCAGGAAACTCATGGTGTTCTGATCGGTGGTAAAGGCATCGCTGTCCTTGATGCCGTACTTGTTCTTCCAGTAGTCGTACTCGATACCCACGTACAACTGCTTCTCGCCCAGGTGCAGCGCCTTGCCCAGGTCGTACTTGACCTGCGGGTTGAAGTGCAGGTTCGCCTGATAGGTGCCGCGACGGTTCTCGTCGTTGTCGACCACCCAATCCATGAAACCGTCGATCAGGATGTCGGACGAGCCCACAGGGATGGTGTACGACCAGACCGGGGTGATCTGCCAGACATTGTCGCCTGGACGGCTGCCGTCGGTGGTGCGCTGGTAGAAGTTCAGCTGGAAGTAGTCGAAGCCGGGGATGGCCAGGTCGAAGCCGGGGCCGATCAGGTAGGACTCGGTGTCACCCTCGCCGAACTCGTAGGTCATGGCCAGGAGCACGTCTTTCACCGGGCCGAACTCGAGCTTCTGGTCGAAGATCTTGCCGAACGACAGGCGCGGGCTGAACTCGCCGTAGTAGGTGTTGGGGCCGTTGCTGGCGTCCTTCTTGCCCTGGTAGAAGATCTTGTCGAAGAAGAAGAAGTTGTCGCCGTACTTCCACGCATCGGCGTGCTCGAAGGTCACGGTCTGCTGGATCTCGGGGTTGACCTTGAAGTTCTTGCCCCACAGGTAGGTCAGGCTGTTGTTCTGCCATTGCAGCAGGTCGCCGGCTTGGCTGGCGCCGCAGGCCAGCAGGCCACCGGCGAGGATCAGGCTATTGATGGTACGCATTGCGAGTGTCGCTCCCTTGATTGGATCTGTTGTCAGCGCTCGGGCGCTGTTCTTGTCTTTTGGGTCAGCTTTTTTCAATTGGCCACAGCTGTTTGGCAAGAGCTGCGCCAACTTTTCCACGTTGGGCACAACCATCCTGCTCGACGTCTTTCTGAACGGATGAAATGGGTATTTCACGCTGGCAACACGTTGGCCAACCGCCCGGAAACATTGACTGAGCGGTCAGCAAACGCGGGCGGGATCCTTCCCGCCCCGATCGAGGGGGCGCGCAGATTACTCACTTGCGCGCCGGGCCTCAAGTGCTCCGTCCTGGAGCACAGTGGTGCAAATTTGGGCGTTCGGTCAGTTTTTCAGAAATGCACCTTCACCAGGGCGCTGGCCACGCTCTGGTTGCTGTCGACGTTGCCGCGGCTGTCGATGCCGTACTTGTCCTTCCAGTAGCTGTATTCGAAGCCGACATAGAGCTGCTTGGCGCCCAGGTTCAGGGCCTTGCCCAGGTCGTACTTGACCTGCGGGTTGAACTGCAGGTTGGCGTGGTAGGTGCCGCGACGGGTCTGGTCGTTGTCGACCACCCAGTCGATGTAGCCGTCGATCAGGATGTCGGACTTACCCACCGGGATGGTGTACGACCAGGCCGGGGTGATCTGCCAGACGTTGTCGCCGGGGCGGCTGCCTTCGGTGTTGCGCAGGTAGAAGTTCAGGGTGAAGTAGTTGAAGCCGGGCACGTTCAGGTCGAAGCCGGGGCCGATCAGGTAGGCTTCGTTGTCGCCTTCGCCACGTTCGTAGGTCATGGCCAGCAGCACGTCCTTGATCGGCCCGAAGGCCAGGTTGCGCTCGAAGATCTTGCCGAACGACAGGCGCGGGCTGAACTCGCCGTAGTAGGTGGTCACGCCTTTGCCGGGGTCGGCCTTGCCGTTGTAGAAGATCTTGTCGACGAACAGGAAGGTGTCGCCGTACTTCCACTTGTTGGCATGTTCGAAGGTGATGGTCTGCTGGATGTCGGGGTTGACCTTGAAGTCCTTGCCGTACAGGTAGGACAGGCTTTCGCCGTGCCATTGCAGCCATTCGCCGGCATGGGCGGGGAGGGTGGCCAGCAGGCTGCTGCCCAGCAGGACGGACGTGGTGATGCGCTTCATGTTGTGATTCCCGGACTTATTGTTTTTGTAAGGGCTTTTTCGGCGCGCAAGCGCCCCGGGCGGCCCATTCCGGCGGGCCGACGGTCCAGCGTTACCGCGTGGTTGGAACGGGGCGGCCGGTACGGCGCCGCCCCTGGTCACTCAATGCTGGTGACAGGCATCGTTGTGCGCGGCGCGGTCGGCGCCGCCGAGGATGTTGAACAGCAGGTTCAGCACCAGGGCGCTGAGGGTGGCCATGGCGATGCCACTGTGGGTGATGGGTTCCATCCACTGTGGCATCTGTGCGAAGAACTCCGGCCGCACCACCGGGATCAGGCCGAAGCCGACGCTGACCGCGACCAGCAGCTGGTTGCGCCGGTCGGCGATGTCCGCTTCCTGGAGGATCTTGATCCCGGTGGCGGTGACCATGCCGAACATGGCGATGGACGCGCCGCCCAGTACCGCGGGCGGGATCGAGGCGATCAGGAAGGCCGCCTTGGGCAGCAGGCTGAGCAGGATCAGCAGCGCGCCGGCCATCACCGTGACGTAGCGGCAGCGAACCCCGGTCATCTGCACCAGGCCGATGTTCTGGGCGAACGAGGAGTGGGTGAAGGTGTTGAAGAAACCGGCGATGAACGACGCGCCGGCATCGCACAGCAGGCCGCGACGCAGCATGCCGGGCGTGACTTCGCGGTCGGTCACCTTGCCCAGGGCGAGGAACATCCCCGTGGACTCGACGAAGATGATCACCACCACCAGGCACATCGACAGGATCGGCGCCAGGCTGAAGGTCGGCATGCCGAAGTGCAGGGGGGTGACCACCTGCAGCCACGGCGCCTCGCTCAGGCCCGACAGGTCGACCATGCCGATGGAGCCGGCGAGCACGTAGCCCAGGCCCATGCCCACCAGTACCGACACATTGACCCAGAAACCGCGCATGAAGCGGTTGATCAGCAGGATCACCGCCAGCACCAGGCCGGCGACCATCAGGTAGATCGGCGCGCCGAAGGCTTGCGCCTCATGGCCGCCGCCGGCCCAGTTGACCGCCACCGGGAACAGCGACAGGCCGATGGAGGTGATGACCGTGCCGGTCACCAGCGGCGGGAAGAAACGCACGACCTTGGACATGAACGGCGCGATCAGCATGCCGAAGAAGCCGGCGGCGATGGTCGCGCCGAAGATCCCCTGCAGGCCGACGCCAGGCATGCCGGCCATGGCCACCATGCTGCCGACCGCGGCGAAGCTGGCGCCCATCATGACAGGCATGCGGATGCCCACGGGGCCGATACCGAAGGATTGGATGATGGTGGCAACGCCGGCGACCAGCAGGTCGGCGTTGATCAGGAAGGCGACTTCTTCGCGGGACAGGCCCGCCGCCTGGCCGATGATCAGCGGCACCGCGATGGCGCCCCCGTACATCAGCAGAACGTGTTGCAGACCCACCAGGATCAGCTGGAACAAGGGCAGGGGCTGTCGTGGCGGCGCAACAGGGATGTACGCCTTGGGTGACTCGGACATGCAGCACCTCGAGTTTTGTTTTTATTCTCGGATCCAAGCGGGCGGCTTCAGGCGGAAGATTCCCGCCTGAAGTCGAACGCTCGATGCTTGCTTGTTGCGTAAACCTTGAAACAGAGGCCGGGTCTGCCGGCCTCTTCGCGGCGCAAGGCCGCTCCTACAGTCTTTGCACGCCGTGTCGGTCAGTTGACCTGCGCGCCTTTGGCGATCCAGTCGCCGACCAGCTTGCGTTCTTCAACGGTCATCTGGGTGATGTTGCCCAGCGGCATGATCTGGCTGGCGACGGCCTGCGCCTGGATGCGCGCGGCCTGGGCCTGGATCTGCTGCGGGGTGTCGAACATCACGCCGCCAGGGGCGGCGCTGAACAGCGGGCTGGTCGGCTTGGCCGAGTGGCACACAGTGCAGCGTTCCTGGATGACGGTGTGGATCTTGTCGAAGCTGCCGGTGGCCGCCTGGGCCGTGGCCTGGGCAGGCTCTGCGGCCGGTGCCTGGGCAGGCTTGGCGGCCTCCTCGGCGCGCAGCTCGGCGGCGGTCTTGCCACCCACGGCAGTGGCCGGCAACGGCTGGTACTCGACCTTGGCGGCGGCTTGTTCCGGGGCGGTCGGCAGCGGCTTGGGACCGGTCACGTAGGCCAGGCAGATCATCGCCAGGGCGCCGACGGGCAGGGTCCAGGCGTACTTGTTGCTGTCGTGGCGGGTGTTGAAGTAGTGACGGATCAGTACCGCGGCCACCGCGATCCCGGCCAGGATCAGCCAGTTGTACTGGCTGCCGTAGGTGCTCGGGAAGTGGTTGCTGATCATGATGAACAGCACCGGCAGGGTGAAGTAGTTGTTGTGACGCGAGCGCAGCAGGCCCTTGGCCGGCAGTACCGGGTCGGGGGTCTGGTTGTTCTCGATCGCCGCCACCAGCTGGCGCTGGGCCGGCATGATGATGCGGAACACGTTGCCGACCATGATGGTGCCGATGATCGCACCGGTGTGCAGGTAGGCGCCACGGCCGCTGAACACCAGGCTGAAGCCCCAGCAGGCGGCGATGATCAGCACGAACAGCACGCCGCCCAGCAGGGCCGGTTGCTTGCCCAGGGGCGAGTCGCACAGGAAGTCGTAGATGAACCAGCCGGCAACCAGCGAACCGATCCCGATGGCCACGCCTTCGGCACCGCTCAGGGTGCTGCCGGGCGCCAGCAGGTAGAGGCTCGGGTTCCAGTAGAACACCACGCACAGCAAGGCGATCCCAGACATCCAGGTGAAGTAGGCTTCCCATTTGAACCAGTGCAGGTTCTCGGGCATTTTCGGCGGCGCGAGCTTGTATTTCTCCAGGTGGTAGATACCACCACCGTGAATGGCCCAGAGGTCACCCGACAACCCATCGCGCGGGTTGCTTCGATTCAGGTGGTTCTCCAGCCAGACAAAGTAGAACGATGCACCGATCCAGGCCACGCCGGTGATCATGTGAACCCAGCGAATGCTCAGGTTCAGCCATTCGTGAAGGTGTGCTTCCACAGTATGTACCTCTCGCCAGTCACCCTATCGATGACCGACCCTTTCTTATTGGTGGGGATTGAGGATCAACATCTGTTCCTCGGGGAAGTAATGCTCATCGCAGTTGTTGCCGGAACCACTGCGATCAACCACCAGGAAGTCATCCCGCTTTTCGATCGTCAGCACCGGGTGGTGCCAGACGCCGCGATGGTAATTGACGCCCTGCCTGCCATTACTGCGGAAGGCACGGACCAAGCCTGATACAGGTGCATCGCCAACCGGCGCGACCACGATCAGAAAGGGGTTGCCGAGCAGCGGGATGAAAGCCTGGCTGCCCAGCGGATGGCGCTCCAGCATGCGGACGGTCAGCGGCATGTCCAGCGCGTCGGCGCGGAAGATGCTGATGATCGCCTTGTCCTCGGGCTCGGCGGTCTCGACCGTGGCGAGCTTGTGGAAGCGCATGGTCGAGCCATTGTTGATCATGAAGTGGTCGCTGCCGTCGGTTTCGATCACGTCACCGAAGGGGGCGAAGGCTTCTTTGCTCAGGGGCTCGATCATCAGGGTGCGCATGCGGGTCTCTCTTATATGTTCGTTGTACTGAAAAGTTCGGCTGTCGCTTACAGCTGCAGCAGGCGGAACAGGGCGATCAGGTTGATCTGCGCCAGGGCTTCCTTGAACTCGGCATCCTGGTCGTTGTGGATGCGTTTTTCGAAGGCGGCGAGGATCTGGTGCCGGTTGCTGCCCTTGACCGCCATGATGAACGGGAACTGGAACTTGGCCTTGTAGGCGTCGTTCAGCTCGGTGAACCGGGCGAACTCCTCGGCGGTGCACTGGTGGATGCCGGCGCCGGCCTGTTCATTGGTGCTCGATTCGGTCAGCTCGCCCTGGATGGCGGCCTTGCCGGCCAAGTCCGGGTGAGCGTTGATCAGGGCCAGTTGCTCTGCGTGGCTGGCGCTGAGCAGGATGTCGCTCATGCGCTGATGCAGCGCCTCGATCTCGTCCAGCTCGGCCAGCTGGCCCAGGTCGTAGGCTTTCTCGGCGACCCACGGCGAGTGCTCGTAGATGTCGGCGAAGGCGGCGACGAAGGCGGCGCGCTCGAGGGTGGAAGGCTTGAGGGTCTTGAAGGCGGTCATCAGGCGTTCTCTTTCTTGTACGGATGGGTGGCGTGCCAGTGGCGGGCGATGTCCACGCGACGGGCGAACCAGACCTGCTCGTGGCTCTTGGCGTAGTCGACGAAGCGCTTGAGCGCGGCCAGGCGTGCCGGGCGGCCGACCAGGCGGCAGTGCAGGCCGATCGAGAGCATCTTCGGTGCCTCGGCGCCCTCGGCGTAGAGCACGTCGAAGGCGTCCTTCAGGTACTGGAAGAACTGCTCGCCGCAGTTGAAGCCCTGCACCTGGGTGAAGCGCATGTCGTTGGTGTCCAGGGTGTAGGGGATCACCAGGTGCGGCTTGTCGGTGGGGTTGTTCGGCTCCCAGTAGGGCAGGTCGTCGTCGTAGGTGTCGCTGTCGTAGAGGAAACCGCCTTCCTCCATCACCAGGCGCCGGGTGTTCGGGCCGGTGCGGCCGGTGTACCAGCCCACGGGGCGCTCGCCGGTAATCTCGGTGAGGATGCGGATGGCCTCGAGCATGTGCTCGCGCTCTTGCGCTTCATCCATGTACTGGTAGTCGATCCAGCGGTAGCCGTGGCTGCAGATCTCGTGGCCGGCCTCGGCCATGGCACGGATCACGTCGGGGTGGCGCTGGGCGGCCATGGCCACGGCGAAGATGGTCAGCGGCACGCCGCTGTCCTTGAACAGCTTGAGCAGGCGCCAGACGCCGGCGCGGCTGCCGTATTCGTAGAGCGACTCCATGCTCATGTTGCGCACGCCCTGCAACGGCTGGGCGGCGACCATTTCGGAAAGGAACGCTTCGGACTCCTTGTCGCCGTGCAGGATGTTGCGCTCGCCACCTTCTTCGTAGTTGAGCACGAAGGACAGCGCAATGCGGGCATTCCCCGGCCATTGCGGATGAGGTGGGTTGTTGCCGTAACCGATCAGGTCGCGTGGGTAGTCAGCGCTCACTGCAGTCTTCCTTCTTGTACGTTAATGCGGGTGGTGGGCGCGCCGCGTCGGGATGTCGCACCACCGGATGGGCTGATTGTATACAACTTCTTAAATCTTTTGTAAGCCTGTTTTTCCGCATTTCTTCCCATTTGTCGCGTGAGAATGACTTGCAAGAAACCTGCCTGATTGGTCAGGTAATGCCAAGGATGGCGGCATGGTGCGTGTCTTTGCGACTGGCGACCTGTTCTGTAGAGGTTGCGCGGGAGGGGATAAAAAATTGTGTACAATTTATCGGTAAACTGTCTTAATGGCTTCATTCCCGCACGCCGCAGGCCCCGTGCCCGGTGATTGCCGTGTATTTTTTGCCCACGCATACGACAAGAGGCGACAAGCAAATGGGACGTTTGACCACACATGTACTGGACGCCGCGCATGGCTGCCCGGGCAGCTCGATCAAGGTCGAGCTGTACCGCGTCGAAGGCCAGCAGCTGGAGCTGGTGAACACCGCCCTGACCAACAGCGACGGCCGCGTCGATGCGCCGCTGCTGCAGGGCGACGACTACCGCACCGGCGTCTATCAATTGCAGTTCAGCGCCGGTGACTACTACCGCGCCAAGGGCGTGAAGCTGCCGGACACCGCGTTTCTCGACGTGGTCGTGTTGCGCTTTGGTATCGACGAGCAGCAGGAGCACTACCACGTGCCGCTGCTGATCTCGCCGTACAGCTATTCGACCTATCGTGGAAGCTAGTTGGTCGCTAGAAGAATCTTCGTAGGTCCTTGGCCCGCTCTCACACTGGCGGGCTTTTTTTCGTCTGTTGTTTCTACACTTCGGGCGCGACCTGCCCTGTAGGAGCGGCCTTGCGCCGCGAATGGGCTGCGTAGCAGCCCCTGGATCTCAGCGTCTACGCATGGATCGCCGGGGCCGCTGCGCGGCCCTTTCGCGGCGCAAGGCCGCTCCTACAGGGGGATCGTCATGAGCAGGCAAAAAGAAAGGGCGCCGAGGCGCCCTTGGTTGTTGCAGCCGGGTCAGAGGAATACAAACTTGGCAATGAAGATCAGGCACAGCACCCACAGGCTCGCCGAGATCTCCTTGTACTTGCCAGTCCCGGCCTTGAGTGCCACATAGCTGATGAAGCCCAGGGCAATGCCGTCCGCCACCGAGAAGGTCAGCGGCATCATGATCACCGTGACGATCGCCGGAATGCTGTCGGTGGCTTCGTCCCACTCGATATGCGCCATGCTGCCCATCATCAGCATCGCCACATAGATGAGTGCACCGGCGGTGGCATAGGCCGGGATCATCCCGGCCAGCGGGGCGAAGAACATCGCGGCAATGAACAGCACGCCCACCACCACGGCCGTCAGGCCGGTACGCCCACCCGCCGCCACACCCGCGGCACTTTCCACATAGCTGGTCACTGGCGGCACGCCGACCACCGCGCCGAACACGCTGGAGGTACTGTCGGCCTTCAGCGCCCGCGACAGGTTCTCGATGCGTCCGTCAGGCGCCACCAGGTTGGCGCGCTGGGCCACGCCCATCAGCGTGCCGGCGGTGTCGAACATGTGCACGAACAGGAACGCCAGCACCACGCTGATCATGCTGACGTTGAACACCCCGGCCACGTCCATGGCCATCCAGGTCGGCGCCAGGCTCGGCGGCATCGACATCACCCCGCCGAACTTGACCAGGCCCAGGCCCCAGCCGGCCAGGGTGACGCCGATGATGCTGATCAGGATCGCGCCGAACACCCGCTTGTAGCTGAGGATAGCGATCGACAGGAAGCACACGGCCGCCAGCAGCGGGCCGGGCTCATGCAGCGAGCCCAGCTTGACCAGGGTGGCCGGGCTGTCGACGATGATGCCGGCGGTCTTCAGGCCGATCAGCCCGAGGAACAATCCGACGCCGGCCCCCATGGCATGGCGCAGGCTCACCGGGATGCTGTTGAGCAACCACTCGCGCACCCGCGAAACGGTCAGGAACATGAACAGCACGCCCGAGACGAACACCGCCCCCAGCGCGGTTTCCCAGTTGTAGCCCATGGTGCCGACCACGGTGTAGGTGAAGAAGGCGTTGAGGCCCATGCCCGGCGCCAGGCCCACCGGCCAGTTGGCGTACAGGCCCATCAGCAGGCAGCCGAGGGCGGCGGCGATGCAGGTGGCGACGAACGCCGCGCCGTGGTCGATACCGGCGTCGGCCATGATGTTGGGGTTGACGAAGATGATGTAGGCCATGGTGATAAAGGTGGTCACCCCGGCGATCAGTTCGGTCCTGACGGTAGTGCCATGTCGCTTGAGTTTGAAAATCCGCTCCAGCCAGCCCGTTTCGAGCGGTGGGGCGAGATCCAGCGTAGGTGCTTCGGATTTGCGGCTTTCCACAGCGAGTACTCCTCAAGTCTTTCTTGTTGTTCGAAGCCTGGTCCTGAGCTGATGCACTTGGGGGCTTCGCGAGGGAGGGTGTGGCAGACGTCCGACCATTTTGTTGACTTATGGGTCAGGAAGTTGCTCGCAGGATTATGCTTTTGTGTACAAATAAAGCAAATAATGTTTTATCTTTTGTGCGTACAAACGGTCGTACAACGGCTATATAGGTAAAAGGCCACCTGCAGAATCGGGTCAGCCTGTGTACAATGGCGCCATACCTTGGCCCTTCATCTTCATTTCCGGACTTGCCATCCCCCCGTCGACAGGCAGTACAGTCACGGTCCGACTGGCAGATCCCCTGTGCTCGAGCGCCCATGAACGAACAGCTGCAACCTCTGAAAAAACCTGTGCGCACTGGCAAGGCCGGCCGCAGCGGTACCCAGGACGACATCGTCTACGCGCACATCTTCGAGGCGATCCTCGAGCAGCGCCTGGCTCCGGGGACCAAGTTGAGCGAGGAAGCACTGGGCGAGATCTTCGGCGTCAGCCGCACCATCATCCGCCGCGCGCTGTCGCGCCTGGCCCACGAAAGCGTGGTGCTGCTGCGGCCCAACCGCGGCGCAGTGGTGGCCAGCCCGACGGTGGAAGAGGCGCGCCAGGTGTTCTTCTCCCGGCGCATGGTCGAGCGCGCCATCACCGAACTGGCCGTGCAGCACGCTACCGTCGAGCAGCTCAACGAACTGCGCCAGATGGTCCGCGAGGAGCGCGACAGCTTCTCCCGTGGTGACCGTGGCGCCGGCATCCGCCTGTCCGGCGAGTTCCACCTCAAGCTGGCCGAGGCGGCGGGCAACGCGCCGCTGGTGAGCTTCCAGCGCAGCCTGGTGTCGCAGACCTCGCTGATCATTGCCCAGTACGAGAGCGGCAACCGCTCGCACTGCTCGTACGACGAGCACATGCAACTGATCGACGCCATCGAGGCGCGTGACGCCGAACAGGCGGTGAGCCTGATGATGCACCACATGGACCATATCGACAGCAAGCTCAACCTCGATGAGGAGAGCGCCTCGGACGATCTGCACGCGGTGTTCTCGCACCTGCTGAAAAAGCCCAAGGCCACCGCCAAGGGTTGAACGTTTGCCTGCCTGACTCAGGGCCCTTTCGCGGGCAAACCCGCTCCCACAGGAAATGCGTTGCCATCAAGCAGGGCATCGTCCTGGTGGGAGCGGGTCTACCCGCGAAAAGGGCCTTTGTCGTTTCTGGCCACTTGTCAAAGCTCTGCTAGATTTCTCCTCAGCAAACCTTCATCAAGCAGTTGGGCTTGCGCAGTCGTTGCGTCCAATTACTTGAGGAATGCTCCATGAGTTCGTCCCTGGGTGTACGCATGGGTGCCGAGTTGGTCGGCACGTTCTGGTTGGTCCTTGGCGGGTGTGGCAGCGCGGTGCTGGCGGCCAGCTCCCCGGTCGGCATCGGGGTCCTCGGTGTCGCCTTCGCCTTTGGCCTGACGGTCCTGACCATGGCCTTCGCCATCGGTCATATCTCCGGTTGTCACCTCAACCCCGCCGTGTCGTTCGGCTTGGTGGTGGGCGGGCGCTTCCCGGCCAAGGAATTGCTGCCCTATGTGATCGCCCAGGTGATCGGCGCGATCCTCGCCGCGGCGGTGATCTACTTCATCGCCAGCGGCAAGGCCGGTTTCGAGCTGGCCAACGGCTTGGCCTCGAACGGCTACGGCGAGCACTCGCCCGGTGGCTACAGCTTGGCGGCAGGCTTCACCAGCGAAGTGGTGATGACCGCGATGTTCCTGGTGATCATCATGGGCGCCACGGATGCCCGGGCGCCGGCGGGGCTCGCGCCGATCGCCATCGGCCTGGCGCTGACCCTGATCCACCTGATCTCGATCCCGGTGACCAACACCTCGGTGAACCCGGCGCGCAGCACGGGGCCGGCGTTGTTCGTCGGTGGCTGGGCCGTGCAGCAGCTGTGGCTGTTCTGGCTGGCACCGCTGATCGGCGCGGCGATCGGCGGGGCTTTGTACCGCGGGTTGGCGAAGCAGCCCTAGCTGCCTATCGCGGGGCAAGCCCGCTCCCACGGAGCCCCGCGATCTTGTCAGCGCTGGTGCACGCAGCGCCCGGCGGCGTAGGTTTCGCGCACGGTGCGGTCGTCGCCCAGGGTGGTGAGCACGAACAGGGTCTCCTCGATGTTCTTCGACTGCTGCAGGCGGTAATCCAGCAGCGGGGTGGCCTTGTAGTCGAGCACCACGAAGTCGGCGTCATTGCCCGGGCGCAGGCTGCCGATGCGGTCGTCCAGGCGCAGGGCGCGGGCGCCGCCGAGGGTGGCCAGGTACAGCGACTTGTAAGGGTGCAGGCGTGCGCCTTGCAGCTGCATCACCTTGTACGCCTCGTTCAGGGTGTTGAGCAGCGAGAAGCTGGTGCCCGCGCCGACGTCGGTGCCCAGCCCCACATTGACCTTGAAGCGCTCGGCCTGGGGCAGGTTGAACAGGCCGCTGCCGAGGAACAGGTTGGAGGTCGGGCAGAAGGCGATGGCCGAGCCGGTCTCGGCCAGGCGCTGGCATTCGTCGTCGCACAGGTGCACGCCATGGGCGAACACCGAGCGCTCGCCGAGCAGCTCGAAGTGGTCGTAGACGTCCAGGTAGCCTTTCTGCTCGGGGAACAGCGACTTGACCCAGTCGATTTCCTTGAGGTTCTCCGACAGGTGGGTATGCATGTACACGCCCGGGTGCTCCTTGAGCAACTGGCCGGCCACGCTCAATTGCTCCGGCGTGCTGGTCGGCGCGAAGCGCGGGGTGACCGCGTAGTGCAGGCGGCCCTTGCCGTGCCAGCGCTCGATCAGCGCCTTGCTGTCGCGGTAGCTGGATTCGGCGGTGTCGGTCAGGTAGTCGGGGGCGTTGCGGTCCATCATCACCTTGCCGGCGATCATGCGCAGGTCGAGGCGCTCGGCCTCCTCGAACAGGGCGTTGACCGACTCCGGATGCACGCTGCCGAACACCAGGGCAGTGGTGGTGCCGTTGCGCAGCAGTTCCTTGAGGAAGATCTTCGCCACCTGGTCGGCGTGGCCCTTGTCGGCAAACTGCTTCTCACAGGGGAAGGTGTAGGTGTTCAGCCAGTCCAGCAGTTGCTCGCCGTAGGAGCCGATCATGCCGGTCTGCGGGAAGTGGATGTGGGTGTCGATGAAGCCCGGGGTGATCAGGGCGTCCTGGTAGTGTTGCACCGGGATGTCGGCGTCGAGGGTCGGCAGCAGCTCGCTGGCATGGCCCAGTGCACTGATGCGGCCGTTGTCGACCACCAGCAGGCCGTCTTCATAGTATTCGCAGGACGCCTCAAGGCCGACCTCGGCGGGGTCGGCGATGCTGTGCAGGATGGCGGCTCGGTAGGCTTTGCGGGTTGCGCTCATGGGGCTCTCGTCAAAGGGTCTGGCTGCGTCGCGAGGACGGCAGCAACTGGGCGATGGGGCCTGAATTGGCGGCAGCGTCGTGCTGGCCGAAGCAGGCGTTGTAGGTGGCAATGATCTCGGCGGCGATGGACACGGCGATCTCGATCGGCAGCTTGCCCTTGACCTCGGCCAGGCCCATCGGGCAGCGCATCCGCGCCATTAGCGTGTCGTCGAAACCGCGCTCGCGCAGACGGTGCTCGAACTTGACCCGCTTGGTCTTCGAACCGATCAGGCCGAACCAGGTGAAATCGTTGCGCTTGAGGATCGCGGCGGTCAGTTCCAGATCCAGCTGGTGGTTGTGGGTCATGACGATGCAGTAGCTGCCGGCGGGCAGGTCGGCGACTTCGTCGACCGGCTCTTCGCTGACGATCCGGCTCACCCCGTTGGGGATGGCGTCGGGGAACTCCTGCTCGCGCGAGTCGATCCAGCGCACCCGACAGGGCAGCGCGGCGAGCAAGGGTACCAGAGCGCGCCCGACATGGCCCGCGCCGAACACGGCGATCTCGGCCTGCACGCCGGTCATCGGCTCGAACAGCAGCACGGTGGCGCCGCCGCAGCACTGGCCCAGGCTGGCGCCGAGGCTGAAGCGCTCCAGGTGCGGGGTGTTGCGGTGTTCCTCGAGCATCTGCCGGGCGATGTGCAGGGCCTTGAACTCCAGGTGGCCGCCGCCGATGGTGTCGTACAGCGCGCTGGCGCTGACCACCATTTTCGAGCCGGCGTTGCGCGGCGTGGAGCCGCGTTCCTCGATGATGGTCACCAGGACGCAGGGTTCGCCGCGGGCTTGATGGTCGGCGAGGGCATTGATCCATTGGTGCATGGTGTGAATCCTCCTCGATCCCCTGTGTAGGAGCGGCCTTGTGCCGCGAAAGGGCTGCGCAGCAGCCCACAAATCTTCATTGCGGCACAGATCCAGGGGCCGCTGCGCGACCCTTTCGCGGCGCAAGGCCGCTCCTACAGAGGGGCGCGCTGTCAGTGCGTCACCGGTTCCAGTTCCTGTTCCACAGGCTGCTGCGCAGCCACCGCCTTGCGCATCTGCTCGCACCCCCACAACACCCGCTCCGGCGTCGACGGCGCGTCGATCTCGGGCTGCACACGGTAGTCGGCGATGCTCGCCACTGCGTCCTTGATCGCGCACCAGGCGGCGATACCGAGCATGAACGGCGGCTCGCCCACGGCCTTGGAATGGAACACCGTGTCCTCGGGGTTCTTGCGGTTTTCGACCAGCTTCACACGCATGTCGATCGGCATGTCGGCCACCGCCGGGATCTTGTAGCTGGCCGGGCCGTTGGTCATCAGCTTGCCCTTGGCATTCCACACCAGCTCCTCGGTGGTCAGCCAGCCCATGCCCTGGACGAAGCCGCCCTCGACCTGGCCAATGTCGATGGCCGGGTTCAGCGAGTCGCCGACGTCGTGCAGGATGTCGGCGCGCAGCATCTTGTACTCGCCGGTCAGGGTGTCGACGATCACCTCCACGCACGCCGCGCCGAAGGCGAAGTAGTAGAACGGCCGGCCACGGGCCTGGGAGCGGTCGTAGAAGATCTTCGGCGTGCGGTAGAAACCGGTGGTCGACAGCGACACCTGGGCGAAGTAGGCCTGCTGCACCAGTTGCTCGAAGCTGACGATCTGGTCGCGCACGCGCACATGGCCGTTGCGGAACTCGACGTCCTCCTCGGAGACGTTGTAGTGCCGGGCGGCGAACTCGGTCAGGCGCTTCTTGAGGATCTCGGCGGCGTTCTGCGCTGCCTTGCCATTCAGGTCGGCGCCGCTGGAGGCCGCGGTCGGCGAAGTGTTGGGCACCTTGTCGGTGTTGGTGGCGGTGATCTGGATGCGGTCGAAGTCGACCTGAAACACCTGGGCCACCACCTGCGCAACCTTGGTGTTCAGGCCCTGGCCCATCTCGGTGCCGCCGTGGTTGAGGTGGATGCTGCCGTCGGTGTAGATGTGGATCAAGGCACCTGCCTGGTTGAGGAAGGTGGCGGTGAACGAGATACCGAACTTCACCGGGGTCAGCGCCAGGCCCTTTTTCAGTACCGGACTGTTGGCGTTGAAGCGGCGGATCGATTCGCGGCGCTCATGGTAATCGCTGCTCGCCTCGATCTCGGCGGTCATCTCCTCGAGCATGTTGTGCTCGACGGTCTGGTAGTAGTGGGTGACGTTGCGCTCGGTCTTGCCGTAGTAGTTGGCCTTGCGCACCGCCAGCGGGTCCAGCGCCAGGTGGCGGGCGATATGGTCCATCACCTGCTCGATGGCGACCATGCCTTGCGGGCCACCGAAGCCGCGGTAGGCGGTGTTGGAGGCGGTGTTGGTCTTGCAGCGGTGGCCGTGCACCGTGGCGTCGCCCAGGTAGTAGGCGTTGTCGGAGTGGAACATGGCGCGGTCGACGATCGAGCCGGAAAGGTCGGGCGAGTAGCCGCAGTTGCCGGCCAGGTCGAAGTTGATGCCGTGCAGGCGGCCGCTGTCGTCGAAGCCGACGTCGTACTCGACGTAGAACGGATGGCGCTTGCCGGTCATCATCATGTCTTCGACGCGGGGCAGGCGCATCTTGGTCGGCTGGCCGGTCAGGCGCGCGATCACCGCGCACAGGCAGGCGGGGCTTGCGGCCTGGGTTTCCTTGCCGCCGAAGCCACCACCCATGCGGCGCATGTCGACGACGATCTTGTGCATCGGCACGTCGAGCACCTCGGCGACCAGCTTCTGCACCTCGGTGGGGTTCTGCGTGGAGCAGTAGACGATCATGCCGCCGTCTTCGCTGGGCATCACCGAGCTGATCTGGGTCTCCAGGTAGAAATGCTCCTGGCCGCCGATGTGCAGGCTGCCCTGGATGCGGTGCGGGGCGCTGGCCAGGGCCGTGTCCGAATCACCGCGCTTGTGGGTGTGGCTGTCGAGCACGAAGTGCTTCTTGCGCAGCGCCTCGACCACGTCGAGCACCGGTTCCAGGTCTTCGTACTCGACGATCGCCGCCATCGCCGCGCGGCGCGCGGTGTCCAGGTCGCGGGCGGCCACGGCGAGCACCGGCTGGCCGAAGAACTCGACCTTGTCGATGGCCAGCAGCGGGTCGCCGGCCACCACCGGACCGATATCCTTGAGCCCCGGGATGTCCTCGTGGGTGATGGCGATGCGCACGCCTTCGAACTGATAGCAGGGCGTGGTGTCGATGCGCAGGATGCGCGCATGGGCGCGGTCCGCGGTGCGCGCATAGACGTGCAGCTGGTTGGGGAATTCCAGGCGGTCGTCGATGTACACCGCCTCGCCCGCCACGTGCTTGTCGGCGCTGTCGTGCTTGAGGCTGCGGCCGACCCCGGTGGTCAGGTCCTGGCTGAACAATGCGGCCATCTCGGCCTGGCTCTTGACGGCGTGATGATTAGACATAGGCGGTCACCCGGGTTTCGATGTGCGGCGTTTGCAGTTCGATGAAGTACTTGCGCAGCAGGTTCTGCGCGGTCAGCAGGCGGTACTCGCGGCTGGCGCGGAAGTCGCTGAGCGGGGTGAAGTCCTCGGCCAGGGCCTGGCAGGCACGCTCGATGTTGGCCTGGTTCCACGGCTTGCCGCGCAACGCGGCTTCGCAGGCGCGGGCGCGTTTCGGAATCGCCGCCATGCCGCCGAAGGCGACGCGCACGCCGCTGACCACGCCGTTCTCGATGCTCAGGTTGAACGCCGCGCACACGGCGGAGATGTCGTCGTCCAGGCGCTTGGACACCTTGTAGGCGCGGAACGCCCAGTCGTTGCTGGCGCGCGGCACGATGATCTTCTCGATGAACTCGCTGTCCTGGCGCGCGGTGATGCGGTAGTCGATGAAGTAGTCTTCCAGGGCCAGGGTGCGCTGGCGCTCGCCCTGGCGCAGGACGATCTGCGCGTCCAGGGCGATCAGCAGGGGCGGCGAGTCGCCGATCGGCGAGGCGTTGCCGATGTTGCCGCCCAGGGTGCCCTGGTTGCGGATCTGCAGCGAGGCGAAGCGGTGCAGCAGGTCGCCGAAGTCGGGGTATTCCTCGTTGAGCGCGGTGTAGCAGTCGGTCAGCGGGGTGGCGGCGCCGATCTCCAGGTGGGTGGCGGTCTTGTCGATGCGCTTGAGCTCGGCGACATGGCCGACGTAGATCATCACCGGCAGGGTGCGGTGGAACTGGGTGACCTCCAGCGCCAGGTCGGTGCCGCCGGCCAGCAGGCGCGCCTCGGGGTGCGAGCTGTACAGGTCGGCCAGGTCGGCCACGGTCAGCGGCACCAGGCAGCGCTTGTCGCCGCTGTTGAGCTCGCCGGTCTGTTGCGGGGCGATGGCCTTGAGGCGGGCGATGGTCTGCGCCTGCTGGGCGTCGAACTGGTCGCGGCAGGGGCGGGCGCAGCTCTGCTCGGCGGCTTCGAGGATCGGCCGGTAGCCGGTGCAGCGGCACAGGTTGCCGGCCAGGGCCTCCTGGGCCTGGTGCAGGTCGTGGCCCTCGCTGTTCTTCTGCAGGGCGAACAGCGACATGACGAAACCGGGGGTGCAGAAGCCGCACTGCGAACCATGGCAGTCGGCCATGGCTTTCTGCACGCTGTGCAGTTCGCCCTGGTGCTTGAGGCCCTCGACGCTGATCAGCTGCTTGCCGTGCAGGGAGGACACGAACGTCAGGCACGAGTTGAGGCTGCGGTAGCGGATGGCGTCGCCGCCCTGTTCGTTCTGGACGAGTTCGCCGACGACCACGGTGCAGGCGCCGCAGTCGCCGCTGGCGCAACCTTCCTTGGTGCCGGGTTTGCCCAGGTGCTCGCGCAGGTATTGCAGCACCGTCATGTTCGGGTCCAGGGCGTGCTCGTTGCGCAGCTCCTGGTTGACGAGAAACTGGATCACGGGGGAGGGCCTCGCAATGGTTTTATTGTTGTTCGGGCGGACTCTAAGCAACGCTTGACCCTGAGGTCAATAATTTTCTGACTCAAAGGTCAAGATTTCGTCCAGAGGCCTTCCGAACCGCTTCATCGAGCCTTTCTCCAAGCATAGTTCGCGCCGAGTGGGAAAGTTGACCCGCCAGTCGCACAAAGCGCGTCGCGCCGCTGCGCGGGCACGGGACAAGTGCGCTACAATCGCGCCCTTGTGCACAGCTACCCAGATCGCGAAGGAAAACCATGACGTTCAAGGCGCCGGACAGCCTCTCCGAGCAAATTGCCCACTACCTGGCCGAGCGGATCATCCGCGGCGAACTCGCACCCGGCGAGCGCATCCAGGAGCAGAAGGTCACCCAGGCCCTCAACGTCAGCCGCGGCTCGGTGCGCGAGGCGCTGCTCATTCTCGAACGCCGTCACCTGGTGGCGATCCTGCCGCGCCGTGGCGCCCATGTGACCGAGCTGGACGAGAACAGTGTGCGCAGCCTGTGCACCCTGATGGGCGAGTTCTACATCCTGCTGGGCAACGCTGTTGCCCAGCATTGGCGCAGCGACAGCGACCTGCGCCCATTCCTGGACATCCAGCAGCGCCTCAAGCAGGCCCATGCCGCCAAGGACATCAAGGCCTTCGTTGGCGACAGCTTCGCGGTGATGCGCGCCGCCTATCCGTTCGCCAACAACCCGTACCTGCAGGAAACCGTCGAGAACCTGCAGCCGGCCATGAGCCGCGCCTACTACCTGGCCCTGGACCAGCGCCAGGCCAACATGGTCGATTACCTCGAGCTGTTCGCCCGCCTGCTCGAAGCCGTGGTCGCCCGCGACCTGCCGCGCATCCGCGAGGTGCTCACCGCCTATTGCCAGCGCAGTTGCGAACTGGTGCTGGCGGCGCTGGCGCGGGTCTGACCGATGCGCCTGAAGTGCATCCGCCTGGCCGGATTCAAGTCCTTCGTCGACCCGACCACGGTCAATTTTCCCAGCAACATGGCGGCCGTGGTCGGTCCCAATGGCTGCGGCAAGTCCAACATCATCGACGCGGTGCGCTGGGTGATGGGCGAAAGCTCGGCCAAAAACCTGCGCGGCGAGTCGATGACCGATGTCATCTTCAACGGCTCCACCAGCCGCAAACCGGTCAGCCAGGCCAGCATCGAACTGGTGTTCGACAACAGCGACAACACCCTGGTCGGCGAGTACGCCGCCTACGCCGAGATCTCGATCCGCCGCAAGGTCACCCGCGACGGGCAGAACACCTATTACCTCAACGGCACCAAGTGCCGGCGCCGTGATATCACCGATATCTTCCTCGGCACGGGCCTGGGGCCGCGTAGCTACTCGATCATCGAGCAGGGCATGATCTCCAAGCTGATCGAGGCCAAGCCCGAGGAGCTGCGCAATTTCATCGAGGAGGCGGCCGGCATCTCCAAGTACAAGGAGCGCCGCCGCGAGACCGAGAACCGTATCCGCCGCACCCAGGAGAACCTGGCGCGCCTGACCGACCTGCGCGAAGAGCTGGAGCGCCAGCTCGAGCGCCTGCACCGACAGGCCCAGGCCGCCGAGAAGTACCGCGAGTACAAGGCCGAGGAACGCCAGCTCAAGGCGCGCCTGGCGGCCCTGCGCTGGCGCGACCTGGACCAGCGGGTGCGCCAGCGCGAGGCGGTCATTGGCGACCAGGAGATCGCCTTCGAGGCGCTGGTGGCCGAGCAGCGCAACGCCGATGCCAGCATCGAGCGCCTGCGCGACGGCCATCATGAGCTGTCCGAACGCTTCAACCAGGTGCAGGGCCGCTTCTATTCGGTGGCCGGTGATATCGCCCGGGTCGAGCAGAGCATCCAGCATGGCCAGCAACGCCTGCGCCAGTTGCAGGACGACCTCAAGGAAGCCGAGCGCAGCCGCCTTGAAACCGAATCGCACCTGGGGCACGACCGCACCTTGCTGGCGACCCTCGGTGAAGAGTTGGCCATGCTCGAACCCGAGCAGGAACTGACCCTGGCTGCGGCCGAGGAGGCCGCCGCGACCCTGGAGGAGGCCGAGCAGGGCATGCACGGCTGGCAGGAGCAGTGGGACAGCTTCAACACCCGCTCCGCCGAGCCGCGTCGCCAGGCCGAAGTGCAGCAGGCGCGCCTGGCGCAGCTGGAGGCCAGCCTGGAGCGTCTGGCCGAGCGCCAGCGCAAGCTGGGCGAAGAGCGTGACCAGCTCGGCGAGGATACGCAGGATACCGAGACCAGCGACCTGGGCGAGCAGGTGGCCGGCAGTGAGTTGCTGCTCGAGGAACTCCAGCTGCAGGAGCGGCAGGTGGTCGAGCAGCTGGATGCGTTGCGCGAGCAGATGCAGCAGGCCAGCCAGGCGCAGCAGCAACAGCAGGGTGACCTGCAGCGCCTGGGCGGGCGCCTGGCGTCCCTCGAAGCCTTGCAACAGGCCGCGCTGGAACCGGGTGTCGGGGCCGCCGACTGGCTGCGCGCCCAGGGCCTGGAACAGCGCCCACGGCTGGCCGAGGGGCTGCGGGTCGAGCCCGGCTGGGAGCTGGCGGTGGAAACGGTGCTGGGCGCCGATCTGCAGGCAGTGCTGCTGGATGATTTCGCCGGCCTGGAGTTCGCCGCGCTGGAGCAGGGCGAACTGCGCCTGCTGCTGGCGGGCGCGCAGGGCGCGAGCGTTGCCGGCAGCCTGCTCGACAAGGTCGAAGGAAGCGTCGACCTGTCGCCCTGGCTGGGCCAGGTCATGCCGGTGGACACCCTGGAGCAGGCCCTGGCCCGGCGGGCGTCGCTGAACGATGGGCAGAGCCTGGTCAGCCGTGACGGCTATTGGGTCGGGCGACACTTCCTGCGGGTCAGCCGAGGAAGCGAGGCCCAGGGTGGCGTGCTGGCCCGTGGCCAGGAGATCGAGCGCCTGGGGCAGGAACAGTTGGAACAGGAGGCCTTGCTCGAACAGCTCGACGAACAGTTGCAACGCCTGCGCGAGCAGCAGCTCGACCTGGAGGAGCAACGCGAGCAGCTGCGTCGTCGCAGTCAGGACGAAGGCCGTCAGCACGGCGAGCTCAAGGCGCGCCTGTCCGCCGGCCGTGCCCGTGCCGAGCAGCTGGAGCTGCGCCGCCGGCGCCTGCAGGAAGAACTGACCGAGCTGCAGGAGCAGCGCGCCCTGGAGCACGAGCAGCTGGGCGAGGCGCGCCTGCTGCTGCAGGAAGCCCTGGAACTGATGGCCCAGGACACCGAGCAGCGCGAGCTGTTGATGGCGCGCCGTGACACCCTGCGCGAAGGTCTCGACCACATCCGCCAGGAGGCCCGCCAGCACAAGGACCACGGTCACCAGCTGGCCGTGCGCCTGGGCTCGCTGCGCGCCCAGCATGACTCGACCCGTCAGGCCCTCGAACGCCTGGAACAGCAGGCCGCACGCCTGGGCGAGCGCCAGGAGCAGTTGAACCTGAACCTGGAGGAGGGCGAGGCGCCGCTGGAAGAATTGCGCCTCAAGCTCGAAGAGCTGCTGGAGCGACGCATGAGCGTCGACGAGGAAATGCGCCAGGCGCGCCTGCACATGGACGAGGCCGACCGTGAGCTGCGCGATGCCGAACGGCGCCGCACCCAGGCCGAGCAGCAGTCGCAACTGTTGCGCGGCCAGCTGGAGCAGCAGCGCCTGGAGTCCCAGGGCCTGGACGTGCGACGCAAGACCTTGCAGGAACAACTGCTCGCCGACGGCTACGATCTTCAGGGCGTGCTCGCCACGCTCGAGGCCGATGCCAGCGAGCAGGGTACCGAACAGGCATTGGAGCAGATCGAGGCGCGCATCCAGCGCCTGGGCGCGATCAACCTGGCGGCCATCGAGGAATACGAACAGCAGTCCGAACGCAAGCGTTACCTGGACGCCCAGGACGCCGACCTGGTTGAGGCGCTGGAGACCCTGGAAAACGTCATCCGCAAGATCGACAAGGAAACCCGCAACCGCTTCAAGGATACCTTTGATCAGATAAATGCCGGATTACAGGCACTTTTCCCAAAAGTTTTCGGTGGCGGCAGCGCTTATCTGGAACTGACGGGCGAAGATCTACTCGATACAGGGGTGACGATCATGGCGCGTCCACCGGGCAAGAAGAACAGCACCATCCATCTGTTGTCCGGCGGCGAGAAGGCACTGACGGCCCTGGCCCTGGTGTTCGCCATCTTCAAGCTGAACCCGGCGCCGTTCTGCATGCTCGACGAGGTCGACGCGCCGCTGGACGACGCCAACGTCGGGCGCTATGCCCGCCTGGTCAAGGAAATGAGCGAGACCGTGCAGTTCATCTACATCACCCACAACAAGATCGCCATGGAAATGGCCGACCAGCTGATGGGGGTGACCATGCACGAGCCGGGTTGTTCACGTCTTGTTGCAGTTGATGTGGAAGAGGCAATGGCCATGGTCGATGCGTAAGGGGTAAAGAATGGGTGTGAACATGTAGGCAAAAGCCTCAGCAGATGCGACAGACGGTGTAAAGTTGCCTTTGGTCGTGCTAGCTTAATGTCACTTGTTTTTTGCGTGGGTAAAACGCCTGTCAGAACATAGAGTTGGCGCCACGTGTTAAAGGCCTTTGAAGCCTTTGTTTTCAAGCATATTTTTTATAGAGGCACGGGATTACATGGAAATCGGTCTGCGCGAGTGGCTGATCGTCATCGGCATCATTGTCATCGCCGGTATTCTTTTCGACGGCTGGCGCCGCATGCGCGGCGGCAAGGGCAAGTTGAAGTTCCGTCTGGACCGTAGCTACGCCAACGCCCCGGACGACGACAGCGGCAGCGCCGAGGTGCTCGGCCCTGCGCGTGTGCTGGATACCCATAAAGAGCCCGAGCTGGACGAGTCCGACCTGCCGTCGGTGAGCGTTCCTGCGCGTGAACGGGAGCGCGAGCGCGAACCCAAGCCGGCCAAGGCCAAGCGCGGCAAGCGCAACCACAGCGAGCCGCAGCAGGGTGACCTGAACCTGGCCGCCGAGCCCCGCGAGCCCGACCTGTTCGAGGGTGGCGACGACGATTTCGCCGCCGACAACACCCGCGCCAACGGCTTCACCGCGCCGAGCACGCCGGCCAAGGAGCTGCCGCCGGCCGAGGAAGTGCTGGTAATCAGCGTCATCTCCCGTGACGAAGGTGGCTTCAAGGGCCCGGCGCTGCTGCAGAACATCCTCGAAAGCGGCCTGCGCTTCGGCGAAATGGACATCTTCCACCGCCACGAGAGCATGGCCGGCCACGGCGAAGTGCTGTTCTCCATGGCCAACGCGGTCAAGCCCGGCGTGTTCGACCTGGACGACATCGACCACTTCAGCACCCGTGCGGTGAGCTTCTTCCTCGGTCTGCCTGGCCCGCGTCATCCCAAGCAGGCCTTCGACGTGATGGTGGCTGCCGCCCGCAAGCTGGCCCACGAGCTCAATGGTGAGCTCAAGGATGACCAGCGCAGCGTGCTGACCGCCCAGACCATCGAGCATTACCGTCAGCGCATCGTCGAATTCGAGCGCCGCGCCCTGACCCAGAAACGCTGATGTTTACGAGCGGGCGGATCCTGCCTCGATCCGCGCCGCGATGATTCAAGTAAAAGAGCAGCCAGGGGCTGCTCTTTTGCTTTGCAAGAGAAGACCAACCATGAACGCCGAATCCCGAATCCATGCCCTGCGCGCCGAACTCGACCAGCACAACTACCGCTATTACGTGCTCGACGAACCCAGCGTGCCCGATGCCGAATACGACCGCCTGTTCAACGAGCTCAAGGCGCTGGAGGCCGAGCATCCGCACCTGGTGACCCCGGACTCGCCGACCCAGCGCGTCGGTGGTGCGGCGCTGGCGGCTTTCAGCCAGGTCCGCCACGAGGTGCCGATGCTCAGCCTGGGCAACGCCTTCGAGGAGGATGACCTGCGCGATTTCGGTCGCCGCGTCGTGGAGGGCCTGGACCTGCCGGGCGGTGATCAGGCCGCGGTGGACTACAGCTGCGAGCCGAAACTCGACGGCCTGGCGGTGAGCCTGCTGTACCGCGATGGCCAGCTGGTGCAGGGCGCCACCCGCGGCGACGGCACCACCGGCGAGGACATCAGCACCAACGTGCGCACCGTGCGCAACATCCCGCTCAAGCTGCAGGGCGAGGGTTGGCCGGCGGTGCTGGAAGTGCGCGGCGAGGTGTACATGAGCAAGGCCGGTTTCGACCGGCTTAACGCCGCCCAGGCCGACGCCGGCGGCAAGACTTTCGCCAACCCGCGCAACGCCGCGGCCGGCAGCCTGCGCCAGCTGGACTCGAAGATCACCGCCAGCCGCCCGCTGGAATTCTGCTGCTATGGCGTCGGCCAGGTATCCGAGCCTTTTGGCGACAGCCATATCGGCATCCTCGAAAAGCTCAAGACCTGGGGGTTGCCGATCAGTCGCGAGCTGCGCCATGCCGCCGGCATCGAGGAGTGCCTGGCCTACTACCGCGATATCGGTGCCCGTCGCAATGGCCTGCCCTACGAGATCGACGGTGTGGTGTTCAAGGTCAACAGCCTGGCCTCCCAGCGTGAGCTGGGCTTCCGCGCCCGCGAGCCACGCTGGGCGATCGCCCATAAGTTCCCGGCCATGGAAGAGCTCACCGAGGTGCTCGACGTCGAGTTCCAGGTCGGTCGCACCGGCGCGGTGACCCCGGTGGCGCGGCTCAAGCCGGTCAAGGTGGCCGGCGTGACCGTGTCCAACGCCACCTTGCACAACATGGACGAGATCGCCCGCCTGGGCCTGCGCATCGGCGACACGGTGATTATCCGCCGCGCCGGCGATGTGATCCCGCAGGTGATGCAGGTGGTGCTCGACCGCCGTCCGCAGGACGCCAGGTCGGTCGAGGTACCCACACAGTGCCCGGTGTGCGGCTCGCAGGTCGAACGCACCCAGCTGGTCAAGCGCAGCAAGGGCAAGGAAACCACCAGCGAAGGCGCCGTGTACCGTTGCGTGGGGCGCCTGAGCTGCGCCGCCCAGCTCAAGCAGGCGATCATCCACTATGTGTCGCGCCGGGCCATGGACATCGACGGCCTGGGCGAGAAGAGCGTCGAGCAGCTGGTCGACGAGAACCTGATCCGCTCACCGGCCGATCTCTATCACCTGACCTTCGACCAGGTGGTGGCGCTGGAAGGCTTTGCCGAGGTATCGAGCAACAAGTTGCTGGCCGCCATCGAGGCGAGCAAGCGCCCGAGCCTGGCGCGCTTCATCTATGCGCTGGGCATCCCCGATGTTGGCGAGGAGACCGCCAAGGTCCTGGCCCGCTCCCTGGGCAGCCTGGCGCGGGTGCAGGTGGCGTTGCCGCAGGTGCTGACCTATCTGCCGGACATCGGCCTTGAGGTTGCCCACGAGATCCACAACTTCTTCGAGGACGCGCACAATCGCGAAGTCATCGCGCAGTTGCTGGCCTGCGGCATGCAGTTGCAGGACGAGGGCGAGCTTGCCGCCGAGTTCGCCGCCAGCACCACGTTGGCCGGGATGCTGGCCAAGCTCGACATCCCCTCGGTCGGTCCGACCGGTGCCGAGAAGCTGGTGGACAAGTTGGGTACGCTGGACAAGATCATCGCCGCCGATGGCATCGACTTGCGCCAGGCCCTGAATACCAAGGCCGCCGACGGGGTGCGCGAGTTCTTCAAGGTCGAGGCCAACCAGCAGCTGGCCCGTGCCATCGAGGCCCAGTTGCTGGAATTCGGCATGCACTGGTCGTGTGAGAAGAAGTCCGCCGAGGGCTTGCCGCTCGCCGGACAGACCTGGGTGCTGACCGGCACCCTGGAACGCATGAGCCGCGATATCGCCAAGGAGAAGCTGGAAAGCCTGGGGGCCAAGGTCGCGGGTTCCGTGTCGGGCAAGACCCACTGCGTGGTCGCCGGCCCCGGCGCCGGCTCCAAGCTGGCCAAGGCCGCTGAGCTGGGCGTGGCGGTGATGGACGAGGAGGCGTTCGTGGGCTTCCTGGCGGAGCGTGGTATCAGCGTCTGACTCCGCCGTAAATACGGATCAGGTTCCCTGTGGGAGCGGGTTCACCCGCGAAGAATCCAGCGCGGTGGATGGCACCGGCTCCGCCGGTGTTCGCGGGTAAACCCGCTCCCACAGGGGGCGTGGAGCACCTGAGCACTCAGCTTCCTGCGAGCCAGCGCAGCCCGACCCGAGACCGCGTCAAAACCACAAGTCCTTGAGAAATGATGGTTTTTTCACGATCAAAGGTTGTAACTTCGCCCCGGCGCTGTACAATGGCGCGGCTCGTCAGCTGACGAGCCGTCGTGGTGGCCCCATCGGTCCCCCCGCATTGATTACCCGTTAACCTGGTCAGGCCCGGAAGGGAGCAGCCATAGCGGGAACATCGAGTGCCGGGGTGTGGCTGGTGGGGCCGCCTCCATTTTGGGCGCAGGGGTTTTCCGGCGTACCTGTCAGGCGTCGCCCATCAGACGCTTTTCTTTACACCCTCGCACCGTTTTCCGCCTGCACGATCCCGCGCAGCGCCTTATCATGCATCCCATCGTGTCAGCCCATTCGGCCAGGAGATAGCGACCGTGGAACATGTCGACGACCTCACCCGCCAGAAAATCCGTGAGTGGCAGATGCGCCGCCTGGAAATCAAGGACCAGATGGCCGCCAGCCCCGAGCGTGTGCTGGAGCTGTCGCAGGTGCTCGACCAGATGGAAGAAGAGCATGAGCGCATCCTCGAGGAAGCGGCTGCCCCTGTGGCAGTGACGGCTGACGCGGCGGCCTTCGCGTTGCAGGTGCAGGTGTCGGCGCACTCGGTGCGTGACTTGCGCAAGTTGCTGGAACTGGCCCTGCATGAGCTCGATGGCGTACTTGATGCGCCGCAGGCGGGTATCAGCTATCCCGGCGACATGGCGGGGTCGTTGGGAGCCTACCGCTTCGAACTGGTGGTGGGGCAGGCCGCTGAATCCGACAACCCTTGAGTGATCCCCGGACCCGTACCGATATGCAGCCCGAGCACTTCGACTTTTCCCATCCGGTGTACCTGCCGGTCAGCGCAGAGGTATGCCAGGCCTTGCTGCAGGCCGAGGGCGCGCCTGCGCTCGACGCCTTGGGCGAGCCGGAGCTGGCAGCAATACTGGTGATCCAGAACCTGGCCCAGGCACCGGGCCAGGTCGATGCGCGGGCGGCGGAAAAGGTCCTGGGCAAGCTGCTGGCGTGGGCGGTCGATGGCGCGCACTCGCCTGGCGTGGGCTTGCTGTCCGAGGCCCGTCGGCTGTTCGATGCGCGCAAGCTCTATTTCGGCCTCGAGGTGATCAAGGGCTCGAAACTGCGCCTGCTCGATGCCGAACAGGTGCAGGCGCGGGAGTACCTGCTGGCGGATGGCAAATGGGATTTCGACTACCGCATCCGCCTGCATCACAGTGACAACCCGTTCAGCCAGCGGGTGACCACCGGCTTCGACAGCGAGCGCTGGCTGACCGTCGAGCAGGACAAGCTGCTCAAGGTCATCCAGGCCAACCTCGACGAGGATATCCACGTGCAGGGCTATGCCGGGATCGGCAAGAGCTACCTGCTCGGCGCCCTGATGGAATGCCTGCCGCGTGGCCGGGTGCTGGCCCTGGCGCGCACACCGGCCAAGCTCGGTACCCTGCGTCGGCGCATGGGGCTGGATGCCCAGGCCAAGGTCGGCATGACCTTCGGCCAGTTCGCCCGGGCCCTGCTCAAGGATAACCGGCCGGTTTCCGCCCGGACGGCGCCGCGCGGCCCCGGCAAGCGCCGGCTGGCCGAAGAGCTGGGGATCGTCGGGCTGCGCCAGTACGACGCCGAGCACGCCCTGGATATCTGCCTGGAAGTGCTGCGCAACTATTGCGAGTCGCGGGACTACAGCCTGTCCAACCGCCACCTGCCGCACTTTCGCCAGGCGCTGTCCAGCCTCGATGCCCAGGTGCTGCTCGAGTACGCCAGCCGCCTGTGGCGTTACCTGGAGGCGCAGCCGAGCTGGGGTACGCAGACCGGGTTCGAGGCGTTGCTGCTGCTCAAGCGCGCCAGCCTGGGTGGCTGCAGCGTGCCCGGGCGCTTCAGCCATGTGATCATCGACGAGAGCCAGGATGTGCCGGCCTCGCTGCTGCAGGTCATCGAGCGTGGCCGCCAGGTGCTGATCACCCTGGGCGACGAATACCAGAAGGCCAGCGGCGAGGTGGTCAGGCGCGAGCGTCAGGTACGGCAGAAGGACATGGCCTTCGCCGTGCGCTCCGGGCCCAAGGTGGAGCGCCTGATCAACCCGCTGATCGGTGTGCACTCGAAAAAATCCAAGGTCGCGTTCGAGGCGGCGCGGCATGTCGATGTCGGCATCGAGCACTTCCCCGAAGGTTTTGTCCCGCCCGAGGGCTGCGTGGTACTGACTGCCTCGCGCTGGGACACGATGCGCTGGGCCATGGAGATGGCCGAGTCCAACTGCCTGCTGAACTTCCCCGACTGGCCAGATATGCGGCGGTTCATGGTCACCGCGATTGGCCTGTTCAGGTCGGCGTTCTATGCGCCGGGGCAGGACGCCGAAGGGCCGCATGGGTACTTCGCGCACCTGCTCGACTGGCAGCAGGTGCGCGAGTCCGAGCGTTTCGATGCCGCGTTTCAGTGGGTCGAGGCGCGGCTGGAGGCGGGTTTCAAGCTTGCCGACCTGACCGGTCTGGATGCGCGCGTCGCCGTGCAGCCCACCAGCCTCACACTGTTGATGGCTGAGGAGGCCGGTGGCCTGGAGTTCGATCAGGTGCTGTTGACGCCGGAGCTGATGACCACCCAGCGCTTCAAGGACGCCTACGCCTTCGATGCGCGGATCTGCGCGGTGTACATCGCCCTGTCGCGGGCGCGGCGGCAGTTGTACCTGCCCTATGACGTGGAGGAGTGGATCAATTACCACAAGGGCCAGCCGTTCCGCGAGTTGCACGGCTACTGAACCCGTCGCCGTGCTCTGGTCTGGTGGGCCTCATCACGGGGCCAGGCGACTCCCACGCTTGCCCCTGCTGGCCGACACTTGCATCAATCGCTGGAAGGTCGGGCACTGCAGGTGGTTCTCCTCGGGGCACACCGCCGCATGCCGCAGCCCTTTGCTCATCGCCTGCAGGCGCTTGATCTTCTGCTCGATCTCATCGGCCTTGGCCAGCAGCAGCGCTCGGTCGACCCGTTGCTCGTCCAGCATCGCCGCCACTTCGTCCAGCGAAAAGCCCGCCGCCTGGCCCAGGGCGATCAGGGCCAGGCGTTCGGGCGTATCCGCCGGGAATTGCCGGCGCTGGCCGCGGTCAGCGAGTGATGTGAGCAAGCCCTTGTTCGCGTAGTAACGCAATGTCGACGCCGGCACTCCGGTGCGCCTGGCGACATCGGCAATGTCCATCGCGGCTCCCTTGACTTGAAGTTGACTTCAACTTGCATGCTGCTCGGCATCGACCTTTCCGTCAATCTGCCAAGGGCTTTTGTCATGAGCGTTTCTTCTCTCGTATTTTCCATTCTGCTGATCGGCATCGGCGCCACCCTGGTCATGGACCTGTGGACCCTGCTGCTCAGGCGCCTGGGCATTACCACCCTGAACTACGCGATGGTCGGGCGCTGGGCGGGCCACCTGTTCGCGGGGGGCTGGCGGCATGCGGCGATCGGCAAGGCTGCGCCGGTCAGGGGGGAACTGGCGTGGGGCTGGTTGCTCCATTACGCCACGGGGCTGGTGTTTGCGGCGCTACTGGTGGCAATTGCAGGGGAGGGGTGGTTGCAGGGGCCGCTCCTGTGGCCCGCGTTGCTGTTCGGGGTGGTCTCGGTGCTGGTGCCGTTGTGTGTGGTGCAGCCTGCGTTTGGGGCGGGGTATTTTGCCAGCCGTACCCCGACGCCGCTCAGGAGTTGCCTGCGTAGCTTGGCCACGCATGGCGTGTTCGGTTTTGGGTTGTTCCTGAGTGCGGTAGTGCTGGCAGGGGTTCGGGGAGGGGTGGCAGGTTAAACAGGTGTGTTTGGACCAATGGAGCCTGCCTTATGCTTGCCTTGGGTGAGGGCCTCCAGATGTCCGCCGCAACCCCTGCAGCGCCTATCAGATTGAGCGCCGCCCGCGCGGCGCATCGCGGGACAAGCCCGCTCCTACATTTGTTGCAACGTGCCGAACCTGTCAGGCCATGGTTGCCCGCCTTGGTGCATGTCTTGAGACAGATGAGGCGGCAGTGGTGCCCACGCTGAAACCGTGTCGGACCAACAAGGCGGACCAGGTAATGGCACAGGATTGACTGGCCCGAAACAGATGTAGGAGCGGCCTTGCGCCGCGATGCGCCGCGCGGGCAGCGCTCGAACTGATAGGCGCTGCAACACTAACGTCGAGCACCTTGAAAGACCTGGCCGTCGGTATACCGCTGGACAATCCGCTGCATCTCCCCGGACTCCTTGATCCGCACCAGCGCCCTGAGCACACCTTGGGTCGGTAGTTGGGGATCATTGCGCACCATGCAGCCCAGCGCTTGCTCTTCCAGCACGGCCAAGGCTTGCAGGCGTTGCCCCGGCGGCAGGGAGCGGTTGTACCATTGCAATGACAACTGGTTGCTGATCGCGTGGCGAAAGCGTCCGGCCTGGAGCTTCTGCAGGGCCAGCAACTGGTTGCGGCTGTCCTCGCGTTGCAGGCGGCCCTGGCTGAACAGGGGTTCGAGGGTGGGGTAGGTGTAGCCGAGTACAGTGCCGATAGCCTGCGGCGGCAGTGCTTCCGGGTGGGTGGGGCCGCTGTCGCCGGGGCGGCCGATCAGCAGGTCACGCTGTTCGATGACGGGGATGCTCCACAGGAAGTCGCCCGGCCGGTCGGTCAGCCACTGGGTGGAGACGTAGCAGCGCACGTCGATTTCGCCGGCCTGCATCGCCTCCTGCAGGCGCAGGCGGGCCATCACGTGGTATTGCGGGCGGGCGTCGACCTCCCGGGCAATGGCCTGCATCAGCTCGAAAAGGATGCCTTCCACCGGTTGCTGGTCCTCGGTGCGCATCAACGGCATGCTCCAGCTTTCGGCGACGGAAAAGCGCAGCACCGGCGGGTGCGCCAGGCTTTGGGTGGTCCACAGCAACAGGATAGCCAGGACTCGCCGCACGCCTCATCCTCCCTGATCCGCCGTCCGTGTGCCCGCTACTGAGCTTAGTCGAGATCGGCAGGGTGCAATTTCGGCCCCGCTCCGCTAGCATTAGCGCTCTTTCCGCCCGCTCCGGTCACGATGGTTTTTTGATGAGTTATCAGGTTCTTGCACGTAAATGGCGTCCGCGCTCGTTCCGCGAAATGGTCGGCCAGACCCATGTGCTCAAGGCTTTGATCAACGCCCTGGACAACCAGCGCCTGCACCACGCCTACCTGTTCACCGGTACCCGGGGCGTGGGCAAGACCACCATTGCGCGGATCATCGCCAAGTGCCTGAACTGCGAGACTGGCATCACCTCCACGCCGTGCGGCACCTGTTCGGTGTGCCGGGAGATCGACGAGGGCCGATTCGTCGACCTGATCGAGATCGACGCCGCCAGTCGAACCAAGGTCGAGGACACCCGCGAACTGCTCGACAACGTGCAGTACGCGCCGAGCCGCGGACGCTTCAAGGTCTACCTGATCGACGAAGTGCACATGCTCTCCACCCACTCGTTCAACGCCCTGTTGAAGACGCTGGAAGAGCCGCCGCCCTACGTCAAGTTCATCCTCGCCACCACCGACCCGCAGAAGCTGCCGGCGACCATCCTGTCGCGCTGCCTGCAGTTCTCGCTGAAGAACATGAGCCCGGAACGGGTGGTCGAGCACCTGACCCATGTGCTGGGCGCCGAGAACGTGCCGTTCGAGGACGACGCCCTGTGGTTGCTCGGTCGCGCCGCCGATGGTTCGATGCGCGACGCCATGAGCCTGACCGACCAGGCTATCGCCTTCGGCGAGGGCAAGGTGCTGGCCGCCGATGTGCGGGCGATGCTCGGCACTCTCGACCATGGCCAGGTGTACGGTGTGCTGCAGGCGTTGCTCGAGGGCGATGCCCGGGCATTGCTGGAGGCGGTGCGCGATCTGGCCGAACAAGGTCCGGACTGGAACGGCGTACTGTCGGAAATGCTCAACGTGCTGCACCGGGTGGCGATTGCCCAGGCCCTGCCCGAGGCGGTCGACAACGGCCAGGGCGACCGTGAGCGCGTGCTGGCGCTGGCCCAGGCCCTGCCGGCCGAGGATGTGCAGTTCTACTACCAGATGGGCCTGATCGGCCGACGCGACCTACCGCTGGCGCCGGACCCGCGTGGTGGCTTCGAAATGGTCCTGCTGCGCATGCTGGCCTTCCGCCCGGCCGACACCGACGATGCACCGAAGCCGGTACTAAAGCCGGTGGGGATCAGCCAAGCCACAGCTGATCCGGCCCAACCGGTGGCAGCGGCGCCTGCGGTCGTGGCGCCGCCCGTTGCCGCCAGCCCTGTCGCTGAAACGGTCGCGCCGGAGCCCGTGGCTGAGCCATCTGTACAGCCAGAGCCGCCAGTCGTCGAAGTGCCGGCCGTTGCCGAGGTTATCGAGGCACCGCAACCGCAATCGGAACCAGAGCCCGAGCCGCAGCCCGTCGAGGAGGTCATCGACCTGCCTTGGGAGGAGCCCGTTGCCGCGCCGGCGCCGGTTGCGCCCGAGCTGCCGCCCGAGCCTGCACCTGCGGTCGAAGCCGCCAACCCGCAGCCGGACTACGACGAGCCGCCATTCGATCCGTCGGCCTACAGCCCGGCGGGCATGGAGCGCGACGACGAGCCGCCGGCGGACGAGGACTACTACACGCCCGACAGCGACCCGGCCGGCTTCAGCTACCTGGACGAGTTGGCCGAGCACGTGCAGGAAGAGGCGCCCGCCCAGGCGCCGGAGCCGCTGCCGGCGGCCATGCCCGCGAGCGGCCTCGCCCTGCAATGGCTGGAATTATTCCCACAGTTGCCTGTCTCCGGTATGACAGGCAACATCGCCGCAAACTGTACGCTGATCGCCGCCGATGGCGATGACTGGCTGTTGCACCTGGACCCGGGGCAGGGCGCGCTGTTCAACTCGACGCAGCAGCGCCGCCTGAACGACGCGCTCAACCAGCAGTTGGGTCGCGAGATCCGCCTGAAGATCGAGTTGATCCGCCCTGAGCAGGAGACCCCGGCCCAGGCCGCCTCGCGCAAGCGTGCCGAGCGTCAGCATGATGCGGTTGTGTCGATCGAGCAGGATCCGCTCATCCAGCAGATGATCCGGCAGTTCGGCGCGACGGTCAGGCAGGATACTATTGAGCCTGTAGACGCCCTGGCCAGCCAGGGCCAATGAACGGATAACCATGTGGCCCGCCTGTGCCGGGCCGCATCACATGACCCAATCGAGGTATACCCCATGATGAAAGGTGGCATGGCCGGCCTGATGAAGCAGGCCCAGCAGATGCAGGAAAAGATGCAGAAGATGCAGGAAGAGCTGGCCAACGCGGAAGTCACCGGCCAGTCCGGCGGCGGCCTGGTCAGCGTGGTGATGACCGGTCGCCACGACGTCAAGCGCGTCAGCATCGACCAGAGCCTGATGTCGACCGACGCCGACGACAAGGAAGTGCTCGAGGACCTGATCGCCGCCGCGCTGAACGACGCCGTGCGCAAGATCGAGCAGAGCAGTCAGGAAAAGATGGGCGGCATGACCGCTGGCATGCAGCTGCCGCCTGGTTTCAAAATGCCGTTCTGATCGGCTTCTGGCTTCAAATGGGGAGCAACGACCCGACGGTCGTTGCTCCCTTGTTCATTCTGTTTCCTGAATTGGCAGGCCTGCACACATGAGCTTCAGCCCCCTGATCCGTCAACTGATCGACGCCCTGCGCATCCTGCCCGGCGTCGGTCAGAAAACCGCCCAACGCATGGCCTTGCAGCTGCTCGAACGCGACCGCAGCGGCGGCACGCGCCTGGCCCAGGCCCTGAGCCAGGCCATGGAAGGCGTTGGCCACTGTCGACAGTGCCGGACCCTGACCGAGCAGGAGCTGTGCCCGCAGTGCGCCGATCCGCGCCGCGACGACAGCCAGCTGTGTGTGGTGGAGGGGCCGATGGATGTGTACGCGGTGGAGCAGACCGGCTATCGCGGTCGCTACTTCGTGCTCAAGGGGCACCTGTCGCCGCTTGATGGGCTGGGGCCTGAGGCCATCGGTATTCCGCAGCTGATGGCGCGGATCGAGGAGCAGGGCACCTTCAGCGAGGTGATCCTGGCCACCAACCCTACGGTGGAAGGGGAGGCGACTGCCCATTACATCGCCCAGTTGCTGGCCGAGAAGGGCCTGGCTGCCACGCGCATCGCCCATGGCGTGCCGTTGGGCGGGGAGCTGGAGCTGGTGGATGGCGGGACGCTGGCCCATGCATTTGCCGGACGCAGGCCGATTTCGCTGTAAGACCCAGCCCTTTCAAGGTGTCGATATTTGGCGTTCGGCTTGGATGTGCCGGGGCTGCCTTGCAGCCCTTTCGCGGCACAAGGCCGCTCCTACAGGCGACTGTGCCCCCCTGTAGGAGCGGCCTTGTGCCGCGAAAGGGTCGCAAAGCGACCCCGGCAATCCTGAGTTGGAACGGTCATATCCAAAAAATCGCAAAACCTTGAAGGAGGCTGGCTGTAAGCCCTAGCAAAGCATCGCCAACGCGAACTCAGTATTCGCTCAGGGAAAACTCGGTCAGGCAGAAGGTCGGCACCCCGGCCGCTTGCAGGCGGCGCGAACCTTCCAGCTCCGGCAGGTCGATGATCGCCGCCGCCTCGAACACCCGGGCGCCGGTGCGACGCACCAGGTTGGCCGCGGCCAGCAAGGTGCCGCCGGTGGCGATCAGGTCATCGAAGATCAATACCGAGTCGCCATCGCACAGGCTGTCGGCGTGCACTTCCAGGAAGGCCTCGCCGTACTCGGTCTGGTAGCCCTCCGACAGCACGTCTGCCGGCAGCTTGCCCTGCTTGCGGAACAGGATCAGCGGCTTGTTCAGCTGGTGGGCGATGATCGAGCCGATCAGGAAGCCCCGCGCGTCCATGGCGCCGATATGGCTGAACTCGGCTTCGACATAGCGCTCGATGAACTGGTCGGCGACATAGCGCAGCCCGCGCGGCGATTGGAACAGCGGGGTGATGTCGCGGAAGATCACGCCCGGCTTGGGGAAGTCCACTACCGGGCGGATCAGGGCTTTGAGGTCGAAGGTGTCGCTGTACATGGGCGGGTATCCTGGAAAAACTCGGCGCCAGTATACCCCGTCCGCAGGGCAATCAGGCGTCCAGCGCACCACCGGCCAGCGCACACAGCTGGATCGGATCGAGGATGTGCACTTCCTTGCCCTCGGCCTTGAGTAGGCCGTTCTGCTGGAAGCGGGTGAACACCCGCGACACGGTTTCCACCGCCAGGCCCAGGTAGTTGCCGATCTCGTTGCGCGACATGCTCAGGCGGAACTGGTTGGCCGAGTAGCCGCGGGCACGGAAGCGTGCCGACAGATTGACTAGGAAGGTGGCGATGCGCTCGTCTGCGGTCTTTTTCGACAGCAGCAGCATCATCTGCTGGTCGTCGCGGATCTCGCGGCTCATCACTCGCATCAGCTGGCGGCGCAGCTGCGGCAGCTGCACCGACAGCTCGTCGAGGCGCTCGAAGGGGATCTCGCACACCGAGGTGGTTTCCTGGGCCTGGGCCGACACCGGATAGGCCTCGGTGTCCATGCCGGACAGGCCGACCAGCTCGCTGGGCAGGTGGAAGCCGGTGATCTGCTCTTCGCCGGCATCGCTGAGGCTGAAGGTTTTCAGGGCGCCAGAGCGGACCGCGTAGACCGAGCCGAAATTGTCACCCTGGCGGAACAGGAACTCGCCTTTCTTCAACGGGCGGCCGCGTTTGACGATTTCATCCAGTGCATCCATGTCTTCCAGGTTCAGGGACAGGGGCAGGCACAGGGGGGCCAGGCTGCAATCCTTGCAGTGGGCCTGGTTGTGTGGGCGCAGTTTTACTGGCTCGGACATTTCTTTCGATCCTTGTGGGAAAGCACACATAAGCCGTAAGGATAACCTGCGGCATGGGCTGTAGGCCAGTGTGCGCATTTTTGGTGCACGCTAGCGGCGGTGCGGAAGGGGTGTTCCGCTACCGTTCAACTGTCCATAGTGTGCCCCGAAAGGCGGGCTGTCCATGCGGTGAAACGCCTCAATCGCCTCAGATCACCCGGGAGAAACGCTGGCGATTCTGCTGCGCGAGGTAGGCGTCGAACACCATGCATACCGAGCGCGCCAGCAGGCGACCGGCTGGCAGGATGCGGATGCCTTTGCTGTCCAGGCTGATCAGGCCGTCGCGCTGCATGGCTTGCAGCTGTGGCCACAGCTCCTTGAAGTAGCCACGAAAATCGATGGTGAAGGCCTGCTCGAACGCCTCGAAATCCAGTTCGAAGTGGCAGATCAGTTGCTGGATCACCGCCCGGCGCAGGCGGTCGTCCTGATTGCAAAGAAGGCCGCGCTGGGTCGCCAGCTGGGCGGTGGAGAGCGTGTCCTGGTAGGTATTGAGGTCGCTGCTGTTCTGGCAGTACAGGTCGCCAATCTGGCTGATCGCTGACACGCCCAGGCCGATCAGGTCGCAGTGGCCATGGGTGGTGTAGCCCTGGAAGTTGCGCTGCAGGGTCCCTTCTTCCTGGGCAATGGCCAGCTCGTCGTCGGGCAGGGCGAAGTGGTCCATGCCGATGTAGCGGTAGCCGGCGGCGGTCAGTTGGTCGATGGTAGCGTGGAGCATTTCCAGCTTGGCCGCCGGCGCCGGCAGGTCGGCGCTGTCGATACGCCGCTGGGGCATGAAGCGCTCGGGCAGGTGTGCGTAGTTGAATACCGACAGACGGTCGGGCTGCAGGCGGATCACTTCCTCGACGGTGCGGGCAAAACCTTCCGGGGTCTGCTTGGGCAGGCCGTAGATCAGGTCGAGGTTGATCGAGCGGAACTGCAGGGTACGTGCCGCCTCGATCAGGGTGCGGGTCTGCTCCAGGCTCTGCAGGCGGTTGACCGCGCGTTGCACGGCCGGATCGAGGTCCTGCACGCCGAGGCTGACGCGGTTGAAACCCAGCTCGCGCAGCAGGCCCATGGTCGACCAGTCGGCCTCGCGCGGGTCGATCTCGATGCCGTAGTCGCCGGAGTCGTCGTCCAGCAGGTGGAAGTGCTGGCGCAGGGTGGCCATCAGCTGGCGCAGTTCGACATGGCTGAGGAAGGTCGGCGTGCCGCCGCCGAAGTGCAGCTGCTCGACCACCTGTTTCGGGTCGAGGTGGCAGGCGATCAGCTGGATCTCCTGCTCCAGGCGCTGCAGGTAGGGCGCGGCGCGGCCACGGTCCTTGGTGATGACCTTGTTGCAGGCGCAGTAGTAGCAGATGTTGGCGCAGAACGGCACGTGCACGTACAGCGACAGCGGGCGCGTGGCGCGGCGGCTTTCGCGCAGGGCGTGAAGCAGGTCGAACGAGCCCACTTCGCCGTGCAATTGCACGGCGGTCGGATAGGAGGTGTAGCGTGGCCCGGCCAGATCGTAGCGACGAATCAGGTCGGCGTCCCAGCGTAGGTCGTCGAGCATGTGGGTGGTCCCCGGATAGAGCTGCAGTGTCCGGAGTCTAGGGGCGGATGTAAGAAGTCGTGTTGATTTGTATCAAGGTGAGTTGGCGGCCGTCGCGGGGCTGGCGTGGGAGCGGGCTTGCCCCGCGATCAATGTCCCATCAACCAATGCTGGTGAGGTCCGGGCAGTGTCCACAGGCCAAAGAGGATCACCAGCACGCCGCCGGCCATGCGCACCCCGCGCTTGCGCAGCAGGCGACCCACGCGCTCGGCGGCAAGCCCGGTGGCCAGCAGCACCGGCCAGGTGCCGACGCCGAACGCCAGCATCAGCGCCGCGCTGTGCAGCGCATCGCCCTGGCTCGCCGCCCACAGCAGGGTGCTGTACACCAGCCCGCACGGCAGCCAGCCCCACAGGGCGCCCAGCAGCAGGGCGCGAGGCAGGCTGGACACCGGCAGCAGGCGGGTGGCGATCGGTTGCACATGGCGCCACAGGCCGCGGCCGAGCGCCTCGATTCGGGTCAGGCCGCTCCACCAGCCGGCCAGGTACAGGCCCATGGCGATCAGCAGCAGTGCCGCGACAACGCGCAAGCCGATGGCCAGCGGGCTACTGGCCAGCGCCACGCCGGCAAGGCCCAGCAACAGGCCGGCGGCGGCATAGCTGAGGATGCGCCCGAGGTTGTAGGCCAGCAGCAGGCGCAGGCGGCGGCCGCGCTGTTCAGCAGGGATGGCCAGGGTGAGGGCGCCCATCAGGCCGCCGCACATGCCCAGGCAGTGGCCGCCACCGAGCAGGCCCAGGACCAGCGCCGAGCCCAGCAGTGGAATCAGTTCAGGCACGTGGCGCGGGGTCCTTGTCGTCGGGCTGTTCGTCCCCGGGCTTCACGGCGGCCTGGTGGCGCGGGTCCTGGTCATCGAACAGGATGCTGTGGGCCGGGCCTTCGAGGTCGTCGTACTGGCCGCTGTCCACCGCCCAGAAGAAGATGTACACGGCGACGCCGACCAGCAGCAGGGCGGCGGGGATCATCACGTAGAGGGCGGGCATAGCGGTTTCCTTTCGAGCGACGTCGGCTCGCGCGCGCCCGGCGCCGCCTCGGCGGGCAGCCGGGTCAGGCGCAGGGCGTTGAGCACCACGATCAGCGAACTGACCGACATGCCGATCGCCGCCCACACCGGGGTAATCCAGCCGAGCGCGGCGAACGGCAGCATGAGGCCATTGTACAGCGTCGCCCAGAGCAGGTTCTCGACAATGTTGCGGCGGGTCCGGCGGGCCAGGTCGAAGGCCTGCACCAGCGCCTGCAGGCGGTTGGACAGCAGCACCGCGTCGGCGCTGGTCTTGGCCAGGTCGGTGGCGCTGCCCATGGCGATGCTGATGTCGGCGGCGGCCAGCACTGGCACGTCGTTGACGCCGTCGCCGAGCATCAGCACCTTGCGTCCTTCGCCTTGCAGGGCCTTGAGGCGGGCGAGCTTGTCGTCCGGGCGCAGGCCGCCGATCGCCTGGTCGATGCCCAGCTGCGCGGCCACTTCCGCGACCATCGGCGAACTGTCGCCGGACAGCAGCAGCGTTTGCCAGCCCCGGGCCTTGCAGGCGGCCACCAGATCCTGGGCGTCGTCGCGCAGGCGGTCGTCCAGTCCGAACCAGGCCAGCGGCCCTTGCCGGTCGCCCAGCAGCAGCCATTGCCCGCGTGGCTCCGGCACGGCGGGGACCTCGGCGCCGCTGAGGGCGCAGACGAAGGCGGGCTGGCCGATGCGCAGGCGCTGGCCGGCCAACTCGCCTTCCAGGCCCAGCCCCGGCATGGTGCTGACGCTTTCGGCGGCCTCGGCGGCGCGGCCAAAGGCGCGGGCGATGGGGTGCTCGGAGCGGTTCTCCAGCGCGGCGGCCAGCGCCAGGCACTGGTCGCCGTCCAGCCGGCCCAGTGGGCGCACGCTGCGCAAGGCCAGGCGGCCCTCGGTGAGGGTGCCGGTCTTGTCGAAGATCACCGTGTCGATCTGGTTCAGCCCCTCCAGTACATGCCCGCGGGTGACCAGCAGGCCGAGCTTGTGCAGGCTGCCGGTGGCGGCGGTAAGGGCGGTCGGCGTGGCCAGCGACAGGGCGCAGGGGCAGGTGGCGACCAGCATGGCCAGGACGATCCAGAACGCCCGGGGCGCATCAAGCTGCCACCAGACCACACCGATCACGGCGGCCGCCACCAGGGTGAACAGCAGGAACCATTGCGAGGCGCGGTCGGCGATTTCCGCCAGGCGCGGCTTTTCCGACTGGGCACGCTCCAGAAGACGGACGATGGCCGACAGCCGCGAGTCCTGGCCCAGGGCCTGGACTTCGACCGTGAGGGTACTCTCGACGTTGAGGGTGCCGCCGGTCACCCGGTCGCCGGCGCGGCGGGCCAGGGGCAGGTATTCGCCGGTGAGCAGCGACTCGTCGACGCTGGAGCGCCCGTCGACGATCAGCCCGTCGGCCGGGATCACCGCGCCGGGCAGCACCTGCACCCGGTCGCCGCACTGCAGTTCGCCAAGCAGGATGCGCTCGCCCTGGCCGTTGGCGTCCAGGCGCAGGCACGAGGCCGGCAACAGGTTGACCAGTTGCGCGGTGGCCGCCGCAGTGCGCTCGCGGGCCCGGCGCTCCAGATAGCGGCCGGTGAGCAGGAACAGGGCGAACATGCCGACGGTGTCGAAGTACAGCTCGCCGCTGCCGGTGATCGCGGTCCAGATCCCGGCGCAGTAGGCCAGGGCGATGGCCAGCGACACCGAGACGTCCATGGTCAGGTGGCGGGTACGCAGGTCGCGGGCCGCGCCCTTGAAGAACGGCGCGCAGCTGTAGAACACGATAGGGGTGGTGAGGAACAGCGCGACCCAGCGCAGGATGGTGTGCAGCTCGGGCGACAGGTCGATGTTGAATTCCGGCCAGGTGGCCATGGTCGCCATCATCGCCTGGAACCACAGCAGCCCGGCCACGCCCAGGCGGCGCAAGGCGCTGCGGTTTTCCCGGGCCAGCTGTTCGGCGGCCTGGTCGGGTTGGTAGGGGTGGGCGGCGTAGCCGATCTGGCGCAGCTCGGCCAGCAGCCTGGACAGCGGCAGTTGCTGGTCGTCCCAGCTGACCAGCAGGCGGTGGTTGGACAGGTTCAGGCGGGCGTCGTCGACGCCGGGAAGGTTGCGCAGGTGCTTCTCGATCAGCCAGCCGCAGGCGGCGCAGCTGATGCCCTCGACCATCAGGATGGTTTCGGCCAGCTCGCCTTCATGGCGAACGAACGTCTGTTGCACGTCGCTGCGGTCGTACAGCGCCAGTTCATCCTGGAGCTGGCGGGGTAGGGCTTCGGGGTTGGCGCTGGTGTCGCTGCGGTGCTGGTAGTAGTGCTCCAGGCCGCCGGCGACGATGGACTCGGCCACTGCCTGGCAGCCGGGGCAGCAGAACTGTCGCGGCTCGCCGAGGACCACGGCGGTGAAGCGGTTGCCGGCGGGGACGGGCAGGGCGCAGTGGTAGCAGGGGGTGGGTTGGGTCATCTTGGGTCTGTCTTTTGGCTTGGAATGGCCGGGGGCGCTTTGCGCCCCTTTCGCGGCACAAGGCCGCTCCTACAGAAGCACGCGTTCCCCTGTAGGAGCGGCCTTGTGCCGCGAAAGGGCTGCAAGGCAGCCCCGGCGGTGCGGCGGTTCATTGCTGGTGCTCGGCACCTTGCAACGCCTCATCCCCCAGCTGCAAGGTCACCCCATGCTCGACCTTCTCTTCCTCGAACAGTCGCCACACATGCTCATCCTGGCTGCCCAGCAGTTCGACGAAGCGCCGCCCCTGGACCTTGTCGTCGAGCTGGCCGACATAGCGGCCCTGTTCGGCGCGGATCAGCGGCACCTTGCGGTCCTTGTCCGGCTGGGTCGGTGAGATCAGGTTCAGCTCCAGCGTCTGCGGGTCGCTGTTGCCGGTCAGGCGTACTTCCACTTCGCCGGTCAGCTCGTCCAGGTGCACGCTGGCCTTGAGGTTGAGGGTCTGGGCCAGCAGTTCGCGGTCCAGCGAGCGGTTGATGCCCTTGCCGGCCTCGTAGTAGTTGTCGTTGACCAGGTTGTCCGGGTTGCGCACGGCAATGCTGACCATGGTCAGGCTCAGGCACACCGAGGTGGCCAGGATGCCGATGATGATCCAGGGCCAGAGGTGCTTGTACCAGGGGCTGGCGGCGGTGGCTGCAGGCATTGTTGGTGTTCTCTCTCAGCGGATCTGTGGGCCGATGAAGCGGCTCTTGGCTTCAACCTGGCTGGCGCTGTCGTCGGCGTCCTTGAGGATGAAGGTGATTTCGTTGGTGGTCGAGGGCAGTTGTTCCGGGGCGACCGACAACTGCACCGGCAGGTTGACGATGTCGCCGGCGCTCACGCGGATCTCACGCTGGCCTTCGAGCTTGAGGTCGGGCAGGCCGGCGGCGTCAAGCACGTAGACGTGGTCGCGCTGGTCCTTGTTCATCACCTTCAGGCTGTAGACGTTCTCGATCCGGCCCTGGGCGTTCTCGCGGTACAGCACGCGGTCCTTGGCCACGTCGAAACCGATCAGCGAACGGGTGGCGAAGGCGGTGGCCAGGGCGCCGATCATCACCAGCAGCACCAGGGCATAGCCGATCAGGCGCGGGCGCAGCATGTGGGTCTTCTGCCCGGACAGGTTGTGCTCGGTGGTGTAGCTGATCAGGCCCTTGGGATAGTTCATCTTGTCCATGATGCTGTCGCAGGCGTCGATGCAGGCGGCGCAGCCGATGCACTCGATCTGCAGGCCGTCACGGATGTCGATGCCGGTGGGGCAGACCTGTACGCACATGGTGCAGTCGATGCAGTCGCCCAGGCCCTTGGCCTTGTAGTCGATGTCTTTCTTGCGCGGGCCACGGGTCTCGCCGCGGCGCGGGTCATAGGAGACGATCAGGGTGTCCTTGTCGAACATCACGCTTTGGAAGCGCGCGTACGGGCACATGTAGATGCACACCTGCTCGCGCAGCCAGCCGGCGTTGCCGTAGGTAGCGAGGGTGAAGAAGCCGACCCAGAAGTAGGCCCAGCCATCGGCTTGACCGGTAAAGAACTCGATGGCCAGCTCGCGGATCGGCGAGAAGTAGCCGACGAAGGTCATGCCGGTGACGAAGCCGATCAGCAGCCATAGGCCGTGCTTGGCCAGCTTGCGCAGGAACTTGTTGGCGCTCATGGGCGCCTTGTCCAGTTTCATGCGTTGGTTGCGATCACCCTCGGTGACTTTCTCGCACCACATGAACACCCAGGTCCACACGCTCTGCGGGCAGGTATAGCCGCACCAGACCCGCCCGGCGTATACGGTGATGAAGAACAGGCCGAAGGCGGCGACGATCAGGATGCCCGAGAGCAGGATGAAGTCCTGGGGCCAGATGGTGGCGCCGAAGATGTAGAACTTGCGTTCCGGCAGGTTCCACCAGACGGCCTGGTGGCCGCCCCAGTTCAGCCAGACGGTGCCGAAGTACAGCAGGAACAGCACCGCGCCACCGACCATCCGCAGCCTGCGGAAGATGCCGGTGAAGGCGCGGGTGTAGATTTTTTCGCGCGAGGCGTAGAGGTCGACGGAATCCTTCCCTTTGCTGGCAGGCGGGGTGACGTCATGTACCGGAATTTGCTTGCTCATCATCAAGTCCCACGGCAGTGGAGAAATGCCGCGGCCAGTGCGTGCCGGCCGCAGTCTCGCGCGTTCTGCTAGCGCTCTGCGGCCCATGATACGCCTGAGATGGCGCGTGCGGGGCGCGCTGCGACCTTTAGTCGCGTTGGGTTCATGGTGTGAATCGTGTTATGGCGGGTGTCAATTGATTCAGGTCATGAGGCCTGCAGGAATTGTACTGTCAGTGCCGGCCTCTTCGCGGGTAAACCCGCTCCCACAGGTTCAGTGAAGTACCTGTGGGAGCGGGTTTACCCGCGAAGAGGCCAGGCCTGCCTTACTCGGTCTTGGCCGGTTCCGCCTGATGCGACAAGCTGTACACATAAGCGGCCAGCAAGTGCACCTTGTCATTACCCTGCATCTGCGCCTGGGCCGGCATCTGCCCCTGGCGGCCATAGCGGATGGTCTGCTGCAACTGGGCGAAGCTCGAGCCGTAGATGAACGCCTGCGGATGGGTCAGGTTCGGCGCGCCCATGGCCGGGGTGCCCTTGCCTTCAGGCCCGTGGCAGGCCACGCAGTTGGTGGCGAAGATCTGCTGGCCCTTGGCCGGGTCGGCCTTGGCGTCCTCGGGCAGCTTGCGACCGTCAAGGTTGGTCAGCACGAAGGCCGCCACATCCGCCACGCCCTGCTCGCCGATCACCGTGGCCCAGCCCGGCATCACGCCGTGGCGACCGTTCATGATGGTGGTCTTGATGGTCTCCGGCTCACCGCCCCAGCGCCAGTCGCTGTCGGTCAGGTTGGGGAAGCCGTAGGCGCCCCGGGCGTCGGAACCGTGGCATACCGAGCAGTTGGAGGCGAACAGGCGCGCGCCCATCTTCAGGGCCTGCGGGTCCTTGGCCACATCCTCCAGCGGCATGGCGGCGAACTTGGCGAAGATCGGCCCGAAACGGGCGTCGGCCTTGGCCATTTCCTTTTCCCACTCGTGCACGCCGGTCCAGCCGGCCTGGCCGTTGGAGAACTCGGTCTTCTTGTCGTTGTCGACGTAGGCGTAGCCCGGCAGGATGCCTTTCCAGTTGCCCAGGCCGGGGTACAGCACCAGGTAGCCGAGGGCGAAGACGACGGTGCCGACGAACAGCCAGAACCACCATTTCGGCAGCGGGTTGTCGTACTCCTCGATGCCGTCGAAGGCATGGCCGACGACTTCGTCGGTAATCTCTTCGCGCTGGCCCTTGCGGGTCGACAGCAGCAGCCAGGTCAAGGCGAAGATGGTGCCCAGGGTCAGGACGGTGACGTACAGACTCCAGAAGGTTGTCATTGTTGTTTGCTCCTAGAAGCTTTTGCTTGCTCGACGTGCCGGGTGGCGTCTGGATCGTCCGCGAACGGCAATTGCGTCGCTTCGTCGAATTCCTGCTTGCGCCGCGGGCTGAACACCCACAGCGCCAGGCCCACGAAGGCCACCAGCACCACGACGGTGCCCAGGCCGCGAATCATCCCGATATCCATCAGCGTCACCGTTTGCTTTTGATGAGGGTGCCAAGGCCTTGCAGGTACGCGACGATGGCGTCCATTTCGGTCTTGCCCTTGACCGCGTCGCGGGCGCCGGCGATGTCTTCGTCGGTATACGGCGTGCCCAGGGTGCGCAGCACTTCCATCTTCTTGGCGGTGTCCTTGCCGTCGAGCTTGTTCTCCACCAGCCACGGGTACGACGGCATCTTCGATTCCGGTACCACGTTGCGCGGGTTGTACAGGTGGGCGCGGTGCCAGTCGTCCGAGTAGCGGCCGCCGACCCGGGCCAGGTCCGGGCCGGTGCGCTTGGAGCCCCACAGGAACGGGTGGTCCCACACGCTTTCGCCGGCCACCGAGTAGTGGCCATAGCGTTCGGTCTCGGCGCGGAACGGCCGGATCATCTGCGAGTGGCAGCCCACGCAGCCTTCGCGGATGTAGATGTCGCGGCCTTCGAGCTCCAGCGCGGTACGCGGCTTCATGCCCTCGACCGGCTTGTTGGTGACGTCCTGGAAGAACAGCGGGACGATCTGGGTGAGGCCACCGACGCTGACGGCGATGACCATGAAGAAGGCCATCAGGCCGATATTCTTCTCGACTGCTTCATGCTTCATCAGTGGGCTCCCACGACGACGATTTTGGCGGCTTCCTCAGCCTGAACCGGGTTGGCGGCGCGCACGGTACGGAACACGTTGTAGGCCATCAGCAGCATGCCGGAGGCGAAGAACGCACCGCCCAGGGCGCGGACGATGAAGCCCGGGTGGCTGGCCTGCAGGGCTTCGACGAAGGAGTAGGTGAGGGTGCCGTCGTCGTTGATGGCGCGCCACATCAGGCCCTGGGTGATGCCGTTGACCCACATCGAGGCGATGTACAGCACGGTGCCGATGGTGGCCAGCCAGAAGTGCGCGTTGATCAGGCCGACGCTGTGCATCTGCTCGCGGCCGTAGAGTTTCGGGATCATGTGGTAGACCGCGCCGATGGAAATCATCGCCACCCAGCCGAGGGCGCCGGCGTGGACGTGGCCGATGGTCCAGTCGGTGTAGTGCGACAGCGAGTTGACCGTCTTGATGGCCATCATCGGGCCTTCGAAGGTGGACATGCCGTAGAACGCCAGCGACACCACCAAAAAGCGCAGGATCGGGTCGGTGCGCAGCTTATGCCAGGCGCCCGACAGGGTCATCATGCCGTTGATCATGCCGCCCCAGCTCGGCGCCAGGAGGATGATCGACATCACCATGCCCAGCGACTGCGCCCAGTCCGGCAGCGCGGTGTAGTGCAGGTGGTGGGGACCTGCCCAGATGTACAGGGTGATCAGCGCCCAGAAGTGCACGATCGACAGGCGATAGGAGTAGATCGGGCGTTCGGCCTGCTTGGGCACGAAGTAGTACATCATCCCGAGGAAACCGGTGGTGAGGAAGAAGCCCACGGCGTTGTGCCCGTACCACCACTGGATCATCGCGTCGGTGGCGCCGGCGTAGGCCGAGTAGGACTTGAACAGGCTCACCGGCAGCGAGATGTGGTTGACGATGTGCAGCATCGCGGTGACCACGATGAAGGCGCCGTAGAACCAGTTGCCGACGTAGATGTGCTTGGTCTTGCGCTTGACGATGGTGCCGAAGAACACCAGGGCGTAGGTGACCCAGACGATGGCCAGCAGGATCGCCAGCGGCCACTCGAGCTCGGCGTATTCCTTGGTGGTGGTGAAGCCCATCGGCAGGGTGATCAGCGCGCCGACGATCACCGCCTGCCAGCCCCAGAAGGTGAAGGCGGCCATGCTGTCGGAGATCAGGCGGGTCTGGCAGGTGCGCTGCACCACGTAGTAGCTGGTGCCGAACAGGGCACAGCCACCGAAGGCGAAGATCACCAGGTTGGTGTGCAGCGGGCGCAGGCGGCCGAAGCTCGTCCATGGCAGGTCCAGGTTGAGCTGGGGCCATACCAGTTGCGAGGCGATGAAGACGCCGAGCCCCATGCCAAGGATCCCCCAGACCACCGTCATGATGGCGAACTGGCGGACGACCTTATAGTTATAAGCAGTCGGACTGATTGCAGTGCTCATTCTAAGGTTCCACGGTTTGGGTGTTCTTGTTGGTTGGTAAATCGGCGCCAGTATCGATAACCACCAGGGTTATGGCAACGCAAGGAAACCTGCGCCGACCCGTGTCCAGACCCTTTTCACCGCCGTCCCGCGGCTCTTGGGCTGAATGATTGTACACAAATAAATATTTGTAATGTGTACCGTTTTCCATGTTTTTCTGATCGTTCGGTCAAGCTTTTTAGTCGGGGACGGGCACGCAAGGCGTCATCCCAAAGCCGCAGGCTCGTGAGCGTGGAGTCGAGGCGTGATGTCAGGCTGTGCACCACGTCTGTTCCGGTCGCTGCGAGCGGAGCCACTGTGGCAACAAGCTTAGTTGTGTTCGGAGGGGGTGCAAGGCGGGGAGTGCCTGGGAGCACTGTCTTGCAGGGGGAAGGCGGGATTTGCGCTAGAGCCTGTAGGAGCGGCCTTGTGCCGCGAAAGGGCTGCGTAGCAGCCCCGGGATTTCAGTATTGAACAAAGATCGCCGGGGCCGCTTTGCGGCCCTTTCGCGGCACAAGGCCGCTCCTACAGGGGTCGCGCATGAAGTTAGCGCAGTCGAGTGAGGCTTGCCCCACGAGGTATTACTTGGCGGTTACGGTTTCAGGCACTTGCTCCTGCGACAGGCTATACACATAGGCCGCCAGCAGGTGGACCTTGTCGTTGCCCTGGATGTCATGCTGCGCCGGCATCTGGCCCTGACGGCCATAACGGATGGTCTGCTGCAGCTGGGCGAAGCTCGAGCCGTAGATGAACGCCTGCGGGTGGGTCAGGTTCGGCGCGCCCATGGCCGGGGTGCCCTTGCCTTCAGGCCCGTGGCAGGCCACGCAGTTGGTGGCGAACAGCTCCTTGCCCTTGGCCGGGTCGGCCTTGGCATCAGCCGGCAGGGTGCGACCGTCGAGATTGGTCAGCACGAAGGCAGCCACATCGGCCACGCCCTGCTCGCCGATCACCGTGGCCCAGCCCGGCATGATGCCGTGGCGGCCGTTCATGATCGAGGCCTTGATGGTCTCCGGCTCGCCGCCCCAGCGCCAGTCGCTGTCGGTCAGGTTGGGGAAGCCGTAGGAGCCCTTGGCGTCGGAGCCGTGGCACACCGAGCAGTTGGAGGCGAACAGCCGGCTACCCATCTTCAGCGCTTGCGGATCCTTGGCCACCTCTTCCACCGGCATGGCGGCATACCTGGCGAAGATCGGGCCGAACTTGGCGTCGGCCTTGTCCATCTCTTTCTGCCACTCGTCCACCTGGGTCCAGCCATTCTCGTAGCCGGGCAGGATGCCTTTCCAGTTGCCCAGGCCCGGGTAGAGGATCAGGTAGCCGACCGAGAACACCAGGGTGCCGACGAACAGCCAGAACCACCATTTCGGCAGCGGGTTGTCGTACTCCTCGATGCCGTCGAAGCTGTGGCCCATGGTCTGGTCGGTGGTGTCGCTGCTCTGGCCCTTGCGGGTGGCGAGCAGCAGCCAGGTCAGGCCGATCAGGCTGCCGATGGTCAGTACGCTGATGTACGTACTCCAGAAGGTGGTCATTGCCGGGTACTCCTCATTGCAGCAGGTTCCTGCCCGGCGGGGGGCAGGCGGTCGTCGACGAAGGGCAGCAGGCGCGCTTCGGCGAAATCACGGTCGCGGCGACGGTTGAACACCCAGAGCGACAGGCCGATGAAGGCGATCATCACCACCAGGGTGCCCAGGCCGCGGATCATGCCGATGTCCATTTCCATCGCACTCACCTCTTGTTCTTGATCGCGGTGCCGAGCACCTGCAGGTAGGCGACCAGCGCGTCCATCTCGGTCTTGCCCTTGACCGCGTCCTTGGCACCGGCGATGTCGTCGTCGCTGTAGGGCACGCCGAGGCCGCGCAGGACGCGCATCTTGACGTCGGTGTGGCTGTTGTCGACCTGCGCGGCCACCAGCCACGGATACGACGGCATCTTCGATTCCGGTACCACGTTGCGCGGGTTGTACAGGTGCGCGCGGTGCCAGTCGTCCGAGTAGCGGCCGCCGACCCGGGCCAGGTCCGGGCCGGTGCGCTTGGAGCCCCACAGGAACGGATGGTCCCACACGCTTTCGCCGGCCACCGAGTAGTGGCCGTAGCGCTCGGTCTCGGCTCGGAACGGCCGGACCATCTGCGAGTGGCAGCCCACGCAACCTTCGCGGATGTAGATGTCGCGGCCTTCGAGCTGCAGGGCGGTGTAGGGCTTCATGCCCTCGACCGGCTTGTTGGTGACGTCCTGGAAGAACAGCGGGACGATCTGGGTCAGGCCGCCGATGCTGACGGCGAACACCATCAGCAGGGCCATCAGGCCTATGTTTTTCTCAACGACTTCATGGTTCATCAGGCTCTACTCCTCAAGCCAGCTGGGCGTTGGCGGTGGCTTGCTCGGCGGCCGGGGCGCGCACGGTACGCCAGGTGTTCCAGGCCATCAGGAACATGCCGCTGAGGAAGATCACGCCGCCGACGAAGCGCACGACGAAGCCTGGGTGGCTGGCCACCAGGGTTTCGACGAACGAGTAGGTCAGCGTGCCGTCGCTGTTGACCGCGCGCCACATCAGGCCCTGGGCGATGCCGTTGACCCACATCGAGGCGATGTAGAGCACGGTGCCGATGGTGGCCAGCCAGAAGTGCGCGTTGATCAGCCCGAGGCTGTACATGCGCTCCTTGCCGAACACTTTCGGGATGGTGTGGTACAGCGCGCCGATGGAGATCATCGCCACCCAGCCGAGGGCGCCGGCGTGGACGTGACCGATGGTCCAGTCGGTGTAGTGGGACAGGGCGTTGACCGTCTTGATGGCCATCATCGGGCCTTCGAAGGTGGACATGCCGTAGAACGCCAGCGAGACGACCAGGAAGCGCAGGATCGGGTCGCTGCGCAGCTTATGCCAGGCGCCCGAGAGGGTCATCATGCCGTTGATCATGCCGCCCCAGCTCGGGGCCAGCAGGATCAGCGACATGATCATGCCCAGCGACTGCGCCCAGTCCGGCAGCGCGGTGTAGTGCAGGTGGTGGGGACCGGCCCAGATGTACAGGGTGATCAGCGCCCAGAAGTGCACGATCGACAGGCGATACGAGTACACCGGACGTTCGGCCTGCTTGGGCACGTAGTAGTACATCATCCCCAGGAAGCCGGCGGTCAGGAAGAAGCCCACGGCGTTATGGCCGTACCACCACTGCACCATGGCATCGGTGGCGCCGGCATACAGCGAGTAGGACTTGGTCAGGCTGACCGGCACTTCCAGGTTGTTGACGATGTGCAGGATCGCCACGGTGAGGATGAAGGCGCCGAAGAACCAGTTGCCCACGTAGATGTGCTTGGTGTTGCGCTTCATCAGCGTGCCGAAGAACACCACGGCATAGGCCACCCAGACGATGGTGATCAGGATGTCGATCGGCCATTCCAGTTCGGCGTATTCCTTGGTGCTGGTGTAGCCCAGCGGCAGGCTGATCGCCGCCAGCAGGATCACCAGCTGCCAGCCCCAGAAGGTAAACGCGGCCAGGCGTGGCGCGAACAGGGTGGTCTGGCAGGTGCGTTGCACCGAATAATAGGAGGTGGCGAACAGGGCACAGCCGCCGAAGGCGAAGATCACCGCGTTGGTGTGCAAGGGTCGCAGGCGGCCGAAGCTGGTCCACGGCAGGTCGAGGTTGAAGGCGGGCCAGGCGAGCTGGGCGGCAATGAAGACGCCGAGCCCCATCCCGACGATGCCCCACACCACCGTCATGATGGCGAATTGGCGGACCACCTGGTAGTTGTAGGCGGTACTGCTGGTTGTGTTCATGTATGGGTTCCCATCCACGGTTATAGGCAGGCTAAACAGCGAGGCAAGCATGATTAATGGGCAAAGTGCCGGTATTGACGGGGATCAATGGGCGAAGATCGGAAATGTCCCAGGCTTGCGCTGCGATCCTCCGAAAATGGCGGAGGATCGCGGCATTTCCAGCTGCCTGATCCTGGCCCATGGCGCCGGTGCGCCAATGGACAGCGGGTTCATGGAGGACATGGCGCAAAGGCTGGCGGGGCAAGGGGTAGGGGTGGTGCGCTTCGAGTTTCCGTACATGGCCGAGCGGCGCCTGAACGGTGGCAAGCGACCGCCCAATCCGCAGAAGGTGTTGCTCGAATGCTGGCGGACTGTATACGACCAGCTGCGACCATTGGTCGCAGGGCGGTTGGCTGTCGGCGGCAAGTCCATGGGCGGGCGCATGGCCAGCTTGCTGGCAGACGAACTGGGCGCCGATGCGCTGGTCTGCCTGGGGTATCCGTTCTATGCCGTGGGCAAGCCTGAGAAGCCACGGGTGGAGCACCTGGCCGGGCTACGCACGCGCACGCTGATCGTGCAGGGCGAGCGGGATGCCCTGGGCAATCGTGAGGCGGTGCAAGGATATGAGCTATCGCCGGCGATCGAGGTGAGCTGGCTGGTGGCGGCCGATCATGACCTCAAGCCGTTGAAGGCGTCGGGGTTCAGCCATGAGCAGCACATGCAGGCGGCGGCGCAGCGGGTGGCGGCTTTCCTGAAAGATTGATGCAGCCTTCTTCGCGGGTAAACCCGCTCCCACAGGGACGGTGCAATGCTCGAACCCTGTGGGAGCGGGTTTACCCGCGAAGAGGCCGGTGCAGGCTATCGCTTAGTCGCGGTACTCGCACAGGTAAGCGGTATCCACGGCGACCTTCAGCTGGAACTTGCTGTCGGCGGCCACGTTGAACTTGTCGCCAGCGTTGAAGGTTTCCCAGTTGTCGCTGCCCGGCAGCTTCACGCTCAGGGCGCCGGAGACCACGTGCATGATCTCGCGCTTGGCGGTGCCGAACTCGTATTCGCCCGGGGCCATCACGCCCACGGTGGCCGGACCTTCCTTGCCTTCGAAGGCGATCGACTTGACGGTGCCATCGAAGTACTCATTGACCTTGAACATCGGGCGACTCCTGAAAAAGGACTGAAAAAAGGGCTGGCCAGTATGCCCAAGGCCCGCCCCTGCGTCATCTGTTTCAGGCGCTGCCCGGCGGTAGGCTCAGAGGCAGCAGGCGCGCGGTGTTGCGGGCGTCTTCCAGGGCCCGGTGCTGTTGCCCGGAAAACTGCAGGCCGGCCAGTTGCAGGGCGCTGTTCAGGCCTGCCGGGCGCTGCAGGTGGCGGGCCTTGGCAAAGCGTTGCTTGAGGTTGATGTGCGGCAGCTGCTCGAGCAGGCTGCGCACATGGTGCGCCTGCCATTCCTGCAGCAGCTGCTTGCGGTCGTAGTCGCCCCAGCTGACCCAGGCCTGCAACTGCGCCTGGTGATGGCCCAGCCAGCGTTCGAACGCGGCCCAGACCTCGGGGAAGGGCGCGGCCGCATCGACCTCGGCCTGGCCGATGTGGGTCAGCTCGCGGCAGAAGGGGGTCAGCTGCGGCCGCCGCCGGGGCCGTACAAAGCGCTGGAAGTGGTCGACCTCGCGCCCATCGCGGGTGACCAGGCTTGCGCCGATTTCAATGATTTCCATCTCCGTGACCGGCCAGCCGCCGTCGTCGGTGGTGGCTTCCAGGTCGATCACCAACCAGTGGCCCATGCCAGGCTCCCTATCAATGCACAAAAACCAGCGCGCTCGCCGGGGCGCGTGCGCAGGCCAGTAGAGCGTAGCCAAACTCGAGGCCCACGACATCCCCTGGCACTTTGGCATATTCGGCGGTTGTGCCTGTGCGGGAAAACGCCTAGCTTAGGCGCATTCAGGCCTTTACCCGTGATGAGTGTCCCGACTTGACTCCACTGCCCAATGCCAAGCTGTCGTCCGCCCTGTTGCTGTTCGCGACGGTTTTGCTGAGTGCTGCGGCGCAGGCCGAGGTGGTGCGGGAAGTGAAGATCGGGGCGGCGCATTTCCCGCCCTACACCGTGCGCCCGGAGCAGGGTGCCGATACCGGCCTGCTGCCGCAGTTGGTGGAATCGCTCAATCGCTCGCAGTCCCTGTATCGTTTCGTCCTGGTGCCCACCTCGATTCCCCGGCGTTTCGGCGATTTCCAGCAGGGCCGCACCGACATGGCGATCTTCGAGAATCCGCAGTGGGGTTGGCAGGAGATCGAGCACAAGGCGGTGGACATGGGCCTGGAGGATGCCGAGATCTTCGTCAGCCGCCAGCAGGCCGGGCGTGACCAGCATTACTTCGACGACCTCGAGGGCAAGCGCCTGGCGCTGTTCAATGGCTACCACTACGCCTTCGCCGATTTCAACGCGGACCCGGCCTGGCTGAAGAAGCGCTACCGCGCCACGCTGACCTATTCCCACGACAGCAACCTGAACATGGTCGAGCGCGGGCGTGCCGACATCGCCCTGGTCACCCGCTCGTACCTGAGCGACTTCCTCCAGCGCAACCCGGACAGCGCCGGCCAGTTGTTGGCGTCGCAACGGGTCGATCAGGTCTACCATCACTACGCGCTGCTGCGCCCGGGTGCGGCCATCAGCCCCGAGGCCTTCGCCAGCCTGTTGCGCCAGCTGCGGGAAAATGGCGAACTGCTGCGCATCTTCAAGCCCTACAAGATCACCGTCGAAGCGCCGCACGACTAAATTTCGGCGAAGTTGCCGCGTATTCAGTAATGAGCGTGCAGGATTCTGCAGTGCCCGAGGCAAACGCGTGCTCCTGTGGGAGCGGCTTCAGCCGCGAACACCGGCGCAGCCGGTGCCAGGCGCCGCGTTGGATTCTTCGCGGGTAAACCCGCTCCCACAGGGTCCAGCAGAATCGATGGAGAACAGCTCAGCCCAGGCGACTGCTCTTGCGGCAATGGATCAGCGCATCGCGGATCATGAAGTTGACCAGCGTCGGCGACACCCCCAGCTCCTTGGCGATGTCCTTCTGTGGCACGCCATGCAGGCGGTACATCTCGAAGGCGTAGCGGGTGCGCTTGGGCAGTTCGTCGAGGGCGTCGGCGATGTGCTCCAGGGCGGCGAGATTGATGTGGGTGGCTTCAGGCGAGGCGTTCTGGATGACCACGTTCATCCCTTCCTCTTCGCTGCCGGTGTATTTCAGCTCCATGGCCTGCTTGCGGTAGTGATCGATGGCCAGGTTGCGCACGATCTGGAACAGGTAGCTGAGCTGGGCCTTGAATGAAGAGGTGATCTGCGGGGCGGCGCTGAGCCTGAAGAAGGCGTCCTGCACCACATCCTCGGCGCGGGAGCGGCAACCGGTGATGCGCGCCGCGATCTTCACCAGGATGCTGCGGTTGTCGACGAATGCCTGGAGTAATGGTGAATCGCACTTACTTGTGGATAGTTGTTCCGCCATGGAAATCACCTTGTCTCGAAGAGGAGTGGGAGCGCACCCCTGAGGGAGGCTTCCTACGACGTGCGACAAACTATTCGTAATGATAATGATTGTCAAATACGAAAGTTAATGAGTTTTGATCCATTTTGGTTCTAAGCTCCAGGCTGTGAACGGCTTCACTCCATCCCTCTGCGCCCGGCCTTCCCGGGCCGTCCGACGGGCCTAATTTCTTCCCAGGCCCATCCGTTCCCCTGTGTACATCTCGGCTGCCGAACACTGCCCGCCTGTCGTGCGCGGGCCAGTCAGGCGCGACTCACCCAGACACTGGCAGGAACATTCCATGACGGACGCCTTCGAACTCCCGCACTCGCTGGTCCAGGCCCTGGCGCAGCGCGCCGCCCAGACCCCTGAGCGCATTGCCTTGCGCTTCCTGGCCGACGCGCCCGGCGAGCAGGCGGTGCTCAGCTACCGGGACCTCGACCAGCGCGCGCGGACCATCGCCGCGGCGTTGCAGGCCCGGGCCGGGTTCGGCGAGCGCGCCGTGCTGCTGTTCCCCAGCGGCCCGGACTATGTCGCGGCCTTCTTCGGCTGCCTGTATGCCGGGGTGATCGCCGTGCCGGCGTATCCGCCGGAGTCTTCGCGTCAGCATCACCAGGAGCGCCTGCTGTCGATCATCGACGACGCCGAGCCGCGCCTGCTGCTGACGGTAGAAGCGCTGTGTGACAGTTTGCAGGGCCTCGAAGCCCTGGCAGGGGCCAACGCCCCGGGCCTGCTGGCAGTGGATCGCCTGGACCCGCAGTTGGCCGGGCAGTGGCGCGAGCCTGAGCTCAAAGGCAATGACATCGCCTTCCTGCAGTACACCTCCGGCTCCACCGCGCTGCCCAAGGGCGTGCAGGTCAGCCATGGCAACCTGGTGGCCAACGAGCAACTGATCCGCCAGGGCTTCGGCATCGACCTGAACCCGGACGACGTGATCGTCAGCTGGCTGCCGCTGTACCACGACATGGGCCTGATCGGCGGCCTGTTGCAGCCGATCTTCAGTGGCGTGCCCTGCGTGCTGATGTCGCCGGGCTACTTCCTCGCCCGGCCGCTGCGCTGGCTGCAGGCGATCAGCGAATACGGCGGCACCATCAGCGGCGGCCCGGACTTCGCCTACCGCCTGTGCAGCGAGCGGGTCAGCGAGGCCGCAATCGCCGGCCTGGACCTGAGCCGCTGGCGCGTGGCCTATTCCGGTTCCGAGCCGATCCGCCAGGACAGCCTCGACACCTTCGCCGAAAAATTTGCCGGCTGTGGCTTCGACGCCAGCAGTTTCTTCGCCAGCTACGGCCTGGCCGAAGCCACCCTGTTCGTCAGTGGCAGCCGCCGTGGCCAGGGCATCGGCGCCCTGGAGCTGGATGCCGAGGCCTTCGCCGCCAACCGGGCCGAGCCGGGCAAGGGCAGCGTGCTGATGAGCTGCGGCTATCCGCAGCCGGGCCACGCGGTACGCATCGTCGAGCCGCAACAGCTGCAGGTGCTGGCTGACAACCAGGTGGGTGAGATCTGGGCCGGTGGCCCGAGCATCGCCCTGGGTTACTGGCGCAACCCCGAGGCCAGCGCCCGCACCTTCGTCGAGATGGACGGCCAGACCTGGCTGCGCACCGGCGACCTGGGCTTCATGCGCGACGGCGAGGTATTCGTCACCGGACGCCTGAAGGACATGCTCATCGTCCGTGGCCAGAACATCTACCCGCAGGACCTGGAAAAGACCCTGGAGCGTGAGCTCGAGGTGCTGCGCAAGGGGCGTGTGGCGGTATTCGCCGTCGACGACCAGGGCGAGGAAGGCATTGGCGTGGCGGTGGAGATCAGCCGCAACGTGCAGAAGGCGCACACGCCCGAGGCGCTGATCAACACCCTGCGCCGGGTCATCGCCGACGCCTGCCGCCAGGCGCCGGCCGTGGTCCTGCTGCTCAACCCCGGCGCGCTGCCCAAGACCTCCAGCGGCAAGCTGCAGCGCTCGGCCTGCCGCCTGCGCATGAACGACGGCAGCCTGGATATCTATGCGCGGTTCCCGACGGCGCAAACGGCGCAGGAAAATGGCGTGGCCGCTGACGACCTGCAGGCACGGATCGCCGGCATCTGGCGTGAGCTGCTCAAGGTCGAATCGGTGGCGGCGGACGATCACTTCCTGCTGCTGGGCGGTAACTCCATCGCCGCCACCCAGGTGACCGCGCGCCTGGGCGACGAGCTGGGCCTGCAACTGAGCCTGCGCATCCTGTTCGAAGCACCGACCCTGGCCGAGTACAGCGCCGCCGTGGCGGCCATCCTCGCCGAAGGCGGCAGCGCCGCCGGCGTCATCCACAACCAGGACCGCGACCAGGCATTGCCGCAGTCCCTGGCGCAGAATCGCCTGTGGCTGTTGTGGCAACTGGAGCCGCAGTCCGCCGCCTACAACATCCCCGCCGGCCTGCACCTGCGCGGCGAGCTGGACGAAGTGGCGCTGCAGGCGAGCTTCCAGGCCCTGGTCGCCCGCCACGAATCCTTGCGCACGCTGTTCGACGAGGTCGACGGCCAGGCCGTGCAGCGCATCCTGCCGGCCCCGTCGTTCACCCTGCGCCATCTGGACCTCGAAGGGCTGTCGCCCGCCGAGGTGGCCGCGCGCCGTGAGGACGAGGCGCAGCAGCCGTTCGACCTGCGCCAGGGCCCGCTGCTGCGGGTGACCCTGGCGCGCCTGGACGACGAAGAGCACCAGCTGTGGGTGACCCTGCACCACATCGTCGCCGACGGCTGGTCGCTGAATATCCTGCTGGATGAGTTCGCCCGCCTGTACGCCGCCCAAGGCCAGGCCGTGCAACTGCCCGAACTGACGCTCGGCTACGCCGACTACGGCCAGTGGCAGCGCCAGTGGCTGGCCGACGGCGAGAGCGCCCGTCAGCTCGACTACTGGAAGAACACATTAGGTGATGAACTGCCGGTGCTCGACCTGTGCACCGACCAGCCCCGCGCCAGCCAGCAGCACACCCGCGCCGCGCGCCACAGCCTCAAGGTGCCGACTGCGCTGACCAGCGCCCTCAAGGGCCTGGCCCGCGACCAGCAGGCCAGCCTGTTCATGGTCCTGCTGGCCGGCTGGCAGGCCCTGCTGCACCGCTACAGCGGCCAGGGCGACATCCGTGTCGGCGTGCCCAACGCCAACCGCCCGCGCCTGGAAACCCAGGGCATGGTGGGCTTTTTCATCAACACCCAGGTGCTGCGCGCCGAACTCGACGGCCGCCTGCCGTTCGCCGGGCTGCTGGCCCAGGCGCGCCAGGCTACCCTGGAAGCCCAGGCCCATCAGGACCTGCCGTTCGAGCAACTGCTCGAAGCGCTGCCGCAGGCCCGTGAACAGGGCCTGTTCCAGGTCATGTTCAACCACCAGCAGCGCGACCTGTCGGCCCTGCGCCGCCTGCCCGGGCTGCTGGCCGAAGAGTTGCCGTGGCACAGCCGCGAGGCCAAGTTCGACCTGCAGCTGCACAGCGAGGAAGACCACCAGGGCCGCCTGACGCTGGCCTTCGACTACGCCGCCGGGTTGTTCGAGGCGGCCACCGTCAAGCGCCTGGCCAGCCATCTGCTGGCCTTGCTCGAGCAGGTCTGCGCCGAGCCGCAACTGGCCCTCGGCGAGGTGCGCCTGCTCGACGAGCAGGGCCGCGCGCAACTGCTCGGCTGGGGGCAGGCGCCGATGGCGAGCGCGCCGCGGCTGCTGGTCGAGCAACTCAATGAACAGGCCCGCCTGACCCCCGAGCACACCGCGCTGGTGTGGGAGGGCGGCCAGCTCAGCCATGCCGAGTTGCACCAGCAGGCCAACCGCCTGGCCCACTACCTGCGCGACAAGGGAGTCGGCCCGGACACCTGCGTGGCCATTGCCCTCGAGCGTTCGCCGCAGTTGCTGGTCGGTCTGCTGGCCATTCTCAAGGCCGGCGCCGCCTATGTGCCGCTGGACACCGACTACCCGGCCGAGCGCCTGGCCTACATGCTGGCCGACTGCAAGGCCGGCCTGCTGCTCAGCCACGCCAGCCTGCTCGACAAGCTGCCGCAGGTGGACGGCGTCAGCGCCATCGCCCTTGATCAGCTGCACCTGGACAGCTGGCCGAGCCAGGCCCCGGGCCTGCACCTGCACGGCGACAACCTTGCCTACGTGATCTACACCTCCGGCTCCACCGGCCAGCCCAAGGGCGTGGGCAACACCCACGCGGCCTTGGCCGAACGCTTGCAGTGGATGCAGCAAACCTACGCGCTGGACGCCAGCGACGTGCTGATGCAGAAGGCACCGATCAGCTTCGACGTGTCGGTGTGGGAGTGCTTCTGGCCGCTGGTCACCGGTTGCCAGCTGGTGCTGGCCGGCCCCGGCGAGCACCGTGACCCGCAGCGCATCGCCCAGCTGATCCAGCAACACGGGGTGACCACGCTGCACTTCGTGCCGCCGCTGTTGCAGGTGTTTGTCCAGGAGCCGCTGGCCGCTGGCTGCACCAGCCTGCGCCGGCTGTTCTCCGGTGGCGAGGCGCTGTCCGCGGCCTTGCGTGACCGCGTGCTGCAACTGCTGCCGCAAGTGCAACTGCACAACCGCTACGGCCCGACCGAAACCGCCATCAACGTCACCCATTGGCACTGCCTGGCGAGTGATGGCGAGCGCTCGCCCATCGGCCGCCCGCTGGGCAACGTGCTGTGCCGGGTGCTGGACGACGAATTCGAGTTGAGCGCGCCGGGCGTGCCCGGCGAGCTGTGCCTGGGGGGCGCGGGCCTGGCCCGTGGCTACCTCGGCCGCCCGGGGCTGACCGCCGAGCGTTTCGTGCCCCAGCCCGATGGCGACGGCGCGCGCCTGTACCGCAGTGGCGACCGTGCCCGCTGGCATGTGCAGAGCCAGGCCCTGGAGTACCTGGGCCGCCTCGACCAGCAGGTGAAGGTGCGCGGTTTCCGCGTCGAGCCCGAGGAAGTGCAGGCGGTGCTGCTGGCCCAGCCGGGTGTTGCCCAGGCCCTGGTGCTGATTCACCAGGACGCCGTTGGCGCCCAACTGGTGGGTTACTACAGTGGCATCGAGCAGAGCGACGCGCTGCTGGCCGCGCTGGCGGAGTGCCTGCCGGCCTACATGGTGCCGGCCCAGCTCATCCACCTGGCGCAGATGCCCCTGGGGCCGAGCGGCAAGGTCGAGCGCAGGGCGCTGCCGGCGCCGGTCTGGCAGCAACGTGAGCATGTCGAGCCGCAAAGCGCGCTGCAGCAGCAGGTCGCGGCGATCTGGCGCGAGGTGCTGAACCTTCCGCAGGTTGGCCTGCAGGACGATTTCTTCGCCCTCGGCGGCCACTCGCTGCTGGCCACCCAGATCGTCTCGCGTACCCGCCAGGCGCTGGATGTCGAGCTGCCGCTCAAGGCCCTGTTCGACGCCAGCGAACTGGGCGCGTTCTGCGCCGAGATCGCCCGCCTGCAAGGCAGCGGCGAGCGTAACCGGCAAGGCGTCATCGCCCGTGTCGACCGCCGCCAGGCCGTGCCACTGTCGTACTCGCAGCAGCGCATGTGGTTCCTCTGGCAGATGGACCCGCACAGCCCCGCCTACAACGTCGGCGGCATGGCCCGCTTCCAGGGACCGCTGCACGTGGACGCCTTCGAGCGTGCCCTGCAGGCGCTGATCGTGCGCCATGAAACCCTGCGCACCACCTTCCCCAGCATCGACGGCAAGCCGTACCAGTGCGTGGCCGACGACAGCCACCTGCAACTGCACTGGCACGACTTCAGCGCCCTGGCCGACGAAGCCCGCCAGCAACGCCTGCAGCAACTGGCCGACGACCAGGCGCACCAGCCGTTCGACCTGGAGCGCGGCCCGCTGCTGCGCGCCTGTCTGGTCAAGGCCGGCGAGCGCGAGCACTACTTCGTCCTGACCCTGCATCACATCGTCACCGAAGGCTGGGCCATGGACATCTTCGCCCGTGAACTGGGCGAGCTGTACGAGGCTTTCGTCGACGAGCGCGAGTCGCCGCTGGCGCCGCTGCCGGTGCAGTACCTCGACTACAGCGTCTGGCAGCGCCAGTGGCTGGAAGGCGGCGAGGGCGCCCGTCAGCTGGCCTACTGGAAAGACCGTCTGGGCGAGGAGCATCCGGTGCTGGCGCTGCCGGCCGACCGTCCGCGCCCGGCAGTGCAGAGCCACCGCGGCGAGCTCTACCGCTTCGACCTGGATCCTGCGCTGGTCAAGCGCGTGCATGCCTTCAACAGCCAGCGCGGCCTGACCCTGTTCATGACCATGACCGCCACCCTGGCCACGCTGCTGCACCGCTACAGCGGCCAGCGCGACCTGCGCATCGGCGCGCCGGTGGCCAACCGCATCCGTCCGGAAAGCGAAGGGCTGATCGGCGCCTTCCTCAACACCCAGGTGCTGCGCTGCGAGCTGGACGGGCAGATGAGCGCCGGCGCGTTGCTCGACCAGGTGCGCCAGACCATCATCGACGGCCAGTCGCATCAGGACCTGCCGTTCGAGCAACTGGTCGAGGCCCTGCAGCCGCCGCGTTCGAGCGCCTACAACCCGCTGTTCCAGGTGATGTGCAACGTGCAGCGCTGGGCCTTCCAGCAGAGCCGTGAGCTGGTGGGCATGCAGGTGGACTACCTGGTCAACGACGCCAGCGCCACCAAGTTCGACCTGTACCTGGAGGTCACCGACCTCGATGGCCGCCTGGGCTGCTGCTTCACCTACAGCCGCGACCTGTTCGACGAACCGCGTATCGCCCGCATGGCCGAGCACTGGCAGCAACTGCTGGTGGCGTTGATCGACGACCCGCAACAGCGCCTGTGCGAACTGCCGATGCTGGCCGAGGCCGAACAGCAGGTGCTGATCGGTCAGCTCCAGGGCGAGCAGGACTTCGAGCTGAACCAGACGCTGCACGGGTTGTTCGCCGCCCAGGCCGAGCGTACCCCGCATGCCCTGGCCCTGACCTTTGCCGGCCAGCACCTGAGCTACGCCGAGCTCGACCAGCAGGCCAATCGCCTGGCCCGCGCCCTGCGCGAGCGCGGCGTAGGCCCGCAGGTGCGGGTAGGCCTGGCGCTGGAGCGCTCGCTGGAGATGGTGGTGGGCCTGCTGGCCATTCTCAAGGCCGGTGGCGCCTACGTGCCGCTGGATCCGGAATACCCGCTCGACCGCCTGCGCTACATGATCGAGGACAGCCGCCTTGGCCTGCTGATCGGCCAGCGGGCGCTGCTCGACACCCTGGGCGAACTGCCGCCAGGTGTCGCGCGCTGGAGCCTGGAGGACGATGCCGCGAGCCTGTCCGCCTACAGCGACGCCGCCCTGGACAACCTCAACCTGACGCAGCACCAGGCTTATCTGATCTACACCTCCGGCTCCACCGGCAAGCCCAAGGGCGTGGTGGTCAGCCACGGTGAAATCGCCATGCACTGCAAGGCGGTGATCGCCGAGTTCGGCATGCGCAGCGACGACTGCGAGCTGCATTTCTATTCGATCAACTTCGACGCCGCCAGCGAACGCCTGCTGGTACCGCTGCTGTGCGGCGCCCGCGTGGTGCTGCGCGCCCAGGGCCAATGGGGCGCCGAGGAAATCTGCCAGCTGGTACGTGAACAGCAGGTCAGCGTGCTCGGCTTCACCCCGAGCTACGGCAGCCAGCTGGCCCAGTACCTGGCCGGGCAGGGCGAGCAGTTGCCGGTGCGCCTGGTGATCACCGGTGGCGAGGCGCTGACCGGCGAACACCTGCTGCGCATCCGCCAGGCTTTTGCCCCGCAACAGTTCTTCAACGCCTATGGCCCGACCGAGACCGTGGTCATGCCGCTGGCGTGCCTGGCGCCGGACACGCTGCCCGTCGATGCCGGCAGCGTGCCGATCGGCCGGGTGATCGGCGCCCGCACCGCCTATATCCTCGACGACGACCTGGCCCTGTTGCCGCAGGGTGGCATCGGTGAGCTGTACGTGGGCGGCGCGGGCCTGGCCCAGGGGTATCACGACCGCCCAGGCCTGAGCGCCGAGCGCTTCGTCGCCGACCCGTTCAGCCATGACGGTGGCCGCCTGTATCGCACCGGCGACCTGGTGCGCCTGCGCGCCGATGGCCTGGTGGAATATGTCGGGCGTGCCGACCAGCAGGTGAAGATCCGCGGCTTCCGTATCGAGCTGGGCGAGATCGAGAGCCGCCTGCAGGAGCACGCCGACGTCGAGGAGGCGGTGGTCCTGGCCCTTGACCTGCCGGGCGGCAAGCAGCTGGTGGGCTACCTGGTGTGCCCGCAGGCCGGCGCCGACGCCGAGGCCCAGGCCCTGCTGCGCGAGGCGGTCAAGGCCGATGCCCGCCAGCATCTGCCGGACTACATGGTGCCGGCGCACCTGGTGCTGCTCGACAGCTTGCCACTGATGGGCAACGGCAAGCTCGACCGCCGCGCGCTGCCGGCGCCGGACCTGGAGCAGGCGCGCCAGCACTACCAGGCCCCGGCCAACGAGCTGGAAAGCCAGCTGGCGCAGGTCTGGCGCGAAGTGCTCAACCAGTCGCGCATCGGCGTGCAGGACAATTTCTTCGAACTGGGCGGCGACTCGATCCTGTCGATCCAGGTAGTCAGCCGGGCCCGCCAGCTGGGGTTGCAGTTCACCCCGCGCGACCTGTTCCAGCACCAGACCATCCAGACCCTGGCGGCCGTGGTGACCCGCAGCGAGGCGCCGAGCAGCATCGAGCAGGGCGCGCGCGAGGGCCACAGCGGCCTGACGCCGATCCAGCACTGGTTCTTCGACAGCGAAGTGCCGCAACCGCAGCACTGGAACCAGGCGGTGCTGCTGCAGGCGCGCCAGCCATTGCAGGCTGAGGCGCTGGAGCAGGCCCTGGCCGCGCTGGTCGAGCACCACGACAGCCTGCGGCTGCGCTTCGACCAGGCCAACGGCCGCTGGCGGGGTGAGTACGCCCAGCAGAGCGCCCAGCCGTTGCTGTGGACCGCGACGGTGACCGACTTCGAGGACTGCCAGGCGCTCTATACCGATGTGCAGCGCAGCCTCGACCTTGCCGAGGGGCCGCTGCTGCGTGCCTTGCTGGTCAGCGACGGCCAGGGTGCCCAGCGCCTGCTGCTGGCCATCCATCACCTGGTGGTCGATGGTGTGTCCTGGCGCGTCCTGCTGGAAGACCTGCAGGCGCTGTACCGCGGTGAAACGCTGGCTGCCAAGACCCATGCCATGGGCGACTGGGCGGCGCGCCTGGCCAGCTATGCCGGCAGCGATTCGCTGCGCGACGAGCTGGGCTGGTGGGAAGCCCAACTGGGTAGCGCCCGCCGCGAACTGCCTTGCGATCATCCCCAGGGTGGCAACCTGCACCGCCATGCCCGCAGCATCGCCATCGAACTGGACGTCGAACAGACCCGTCAGCTGCTGCAACAGGCGCCGGCGGCCTACCACACCCAGGTCAACGACCTGCTGCTGACCGCCCTGGCGCGCACCCTGTGCCAGTGGAGCGGCGACCAACAGGTGTTGGTGCAACTGGAGGGCCATGGCCGCGACGGCTTGTTCGAGGACATGGACCTGACCCGCAGTGTCGGCTGGTTCACCAATGCCTACCCGCTGAGCTTGAGCCCGCAGATGGGTGAGGGCGAATCGGCCCGTGCCGGCTCGATCAAGCGCATCAAGGAGCAGCTGCGCCAGGTGCCGCACAAGGGGCTGGGTTATGGCGTGCTGCGTTACCTGGCCGACGAGGCCGGGCGCGAACGCATGGCCGCGCTGCCCCAGGCGCGCATCACCTTCAACTACCTGGGCCAGTTCGACCAGCAGTTCGACCAGGCGGCGCTGTTCCAGCCGCTGGATGCCCCCGCGGGCCTGGCCCATGACCTCGACGCGCCGCTGCCGAACTGGCTGAGCGTCGATGGCCAGGTGTACGGCGGCGCGCTGCAACTGCGCTGGAGCTTCAGCGCCGAGCGCTACGACGAAGCGACCATTGCCCGTCTGGCCGAAGCCTACCGCCAGGAACTGCTGGCCCTGGTCGGCCACTGCCTGGTGGACGGCAACGGCAGCTTCACGCCGTCGGACTTCCCGCTGGCGCAACTGACCCAGGAGCAGATCGACGCGCTGCCGATCCCGGTCGCCGAGATCGAGGACGTCTACCCGCTGACGCCGATGCAGGAAGGCCTGCTGCTACACACCCTGCTCGAGCCGGGCACCGGCATCTATTACATGCAGGACCGCTACCGCATCAACAGTGCCCTCGACCCCGAGCGCTTCGCCCAGGCCTGGCAGGCCGTGGTGGCGCGCCACGAGGCGTTGCGTGCGTCGTTCAGCTGGAACGCCGGCGAAGCGATGCTGCAGATCATCCACAAGCCCGGCAAGACCCCGGTGGACTACCAGGACTGGCGCGGCCTCGACGAGACCGCCCAGGAAGCGCGCCTGCAGGCCCTGCACAAGCAGGAGCGCGAGGCCGGATTCGAACTGCTGCGCGAAGCGCCGTTCCACCTGCGCCTGGTGCGCGTCGACGACGCACGCTACTGGTTCATGATGAGCAACCACCACATTCTCATCGATGCCTGGTGCCGCTCGCTGCTGATGAACGACTTCTTCGAGATCTACCAGGCCCTGGGCGAAGGGCGCCAGGCCCAGCTGCCGGTGCCGCCGCGCTACCGTGACTATATCGGCTGGCTGCAGCGCCAGGACCTCGACGAGGCGCGCCAGTGGTGGCAGGCCAACCTGGCCGGCTTCGAACGGGCCACGGCGATCCCCAGCGACCGACCGCTGCGCCACGATCACGCCGGTGACGGCATGGTAGTGGGTGATTGCTACACCCGCCTCGAGGTGAGCGAGGGCGCGCGCCTGCGCGAACTGGCCCAGGCCCACCAGCTGACGGTCAATACCTTCGCCCAGGCGGCCTGGGCGCTGACCCTGGCCCGTTACAGCGGCGACCGCGACGTGGTGTTCGGCGTCACCGTGGCCGGGCGTCCGGTGAGCCTGCCACAGATGCAGCGCACGGTCGGCCTGTTCATCAACAGCATCGCCCTGCGCGTGCAGATGCCGCAGCCCGGCGAGCGGCGCAGCGTGCGTGACTGGCTGCAAGGCCTGCTCGACCGTAACATGCAGCTGCGCGAGTACGAGTACCTGCCGTTGGTGGCGATCCAGGAGTGCAGCGAGCTGCCCAAGGGCCAGCCGCTGTTCGACAGCCTGTTCGTGTTCGAGAACGCCCCGGTGGAAACCGCCGTACTCGACCACGCCCAGCACCTGGACGCCAGCTCCGACTCGGGCCGCACCCACACCAACTTCCCGCTGACCGCGGTGTGCTACCCGGGCGATGACCTGGGCCTGCACCTGTCGTTCGACCAGCGTTACTTCGACTATCCGACCGTCGAGCGCCTGCTCGCCGAGTTCAAGCGCCTGCTGCTGGCGCTGGTCGAAGGCTTCGACGGTGAGGTGGATGAACTGGCATTGCTGGGCGCCGACGAGCAGCGCTTCCTGCTCGAGGACTGCAACCGCACCGAGCACAGCTACGCCCTGGAGCAGAGCTACGTCGAGCTGTTCGAGGCGCGGGTCGCCGCGCACCCGCAGCGCACCGTGGCCCGCTGCGAGGCGGCCGCTTACGACTATGCGGGCCTGAACGTGGCGGCCAACCGCCTCGGCCATGCCCTGGTCGCGGCCGGCGTGGCCATCGACCAGCCGGTGGCGCTGCTGGCCGAGCGCGGCCTGGCGCTGTTGGGCATGATCGTCGGCAGCTTCAAGGCCGGCGCCGGCTACCTGCCGCTGGATCCGGGCCTGCCGTCCGCGCGCTTGCAACGCATCGTCGAGCTCAGCCGCACGCCGGTGCTGGTGTGCAGCGCGGCCTGCGCCGAGCAGGCGCGCCAGCTGCTCGACGAAGTGGTGGGCGCGGCGCGGCCGAAGCTGCTGGTCTGGGAAGAGGTGCAGGCGAGCAACGTGGCCAGCCACAACCCCGGCATCCACAGCGCGCCGGACAACCTCGCCTACGTGATCTACACCTCCGGGTCCACCGGCCTGCCCAAGGGCGTGATGGTCGAGCAGCGCGGCATGCTCAACAACCAGCTGAGCAAGGTGCCGTACCTGGCCCTGGACGAGCAGGACGTGATCGCCCAGACCGCCTCGCAGAGCTTCGACATCTCGGTATGGCAGTTCCTCGCCGCGCCGCTGTTCGGGGCCAAGGTGCAGATCGTGCCGAACGCCATCGCCCATGACCCGCAAGGCCTGCTGAGCCATGTGCAGGCCACCGGCATCACCGTGCTGGAGAGCGTGCCGTCGCTGATCCAGGGCATGCTGGCCAACGACCACCAGGCCCTCGACGGCCTGCGCTGGATGCTGCCGACCGGCGAGGCCATGCCGCCCGAGCTGGCCGCCCAGTGGCTGCAGCGCTACCCGGCCATCGGCCTGGTCAACGCCTATGGCCCGGCGGAGTGCTCGGATGACGTGGCGTTCTTCCGCGTCGATGCCGCCTCGACCCAGGGCAGCTACCTGCCGATCGGCACGCCGACCGACAACAACCGCCTGTACCTGCTCGGCGAGGACCAGACCCTGGTGCCGCTGGGCGCGGTGGGCGAGCTGTGCGTCGCAGGTACCGGCGTGGGCCGTGGCTATGTCGGCGACCCGCTGCGCACGGCGCAGGCCTTCATCCCGCACCCGTACGGTGCACCGGGCGAACGCCTGTACCGCACCGGCGACCTGGCTCGCCGTCGTCCGGACGGCGTGCTGGAGTACGTCGGGCGTATCGACCATCAGGTGAAGATCCGCGGCTACCGCATCGAACTGGGCGAGATCGAGGCACGCCTACACGAGCAAACCGAACTGCGCGATGCCGCGGTGGGCGTGCAGGAAGGCGTCAACGGCAAGCACCTGGTCGGCTACCTGGTGGCGCACCAGGGCGTCGCCGCCGACGCCGCGCTGCTCGACCAGCTCAAACAGCGCCTGCGCGCCGAACTGCCGGAGTACATGGTGCCGCTGCACTGGGGCTGGTTCGACAGCCTGCCGCACAACGCCAACGGCAAGCTCGACCGCAAGGCGCTGCCGGCCATCGACATCGGCGGCCAGCACAGCCAGGCTTACCTGGCGCCGCGCGACGAGCTGGAGCAGACCCTCGCCGGCATCTGGGCCGATGTGCTCAAGGCCGAACGGGTGGGCGTGCGCGACAACTTCTTCGAGCTGGGCGGGCATTCGCTGCTGGCGACACAGATCGCCTCGCGGGTGCAGAAGGCCCTGCAGTTGAACGTGCCGCTGCGGGCGATGTTCGAGTGCAGCACGGTGCAAGAGCTGGCGGACTATGTGCGCGGGCTGCAGGACAGCGCGCTGGATGACGCCAAGGTCGATCGGTTGAGCGACCTGATGGCGGAGCTGGAGGCGTTGTAACTGCATTGCCTTCAGCGCGGGGCGTGCCTGTTCCCACAGGATCAGGCAGGCCCCGCGCTGACGCGCCGATGTGGCGTATGGCCACCCTGTAATCCTCACCCTTGCCGGTGCTACGCTGCACACAGTGCGCAAGGATTTCACGGGTTTCATGGACGATAGCCTGCATGCCGCCCGCATGGGCGATCTCATACTTCATCCCCCGCTGATGGCCGAGCTGGTCAGTGGCCTGGTCGAGGCCGCCGTCTATGCGGCGGCGGTCGCCGCGGTCGGTGCCGCCATTGGTGGCACGGTGGTCGCGGTGGTCGGTACCGGCGGTGCCGCCGCCGTGCTCACGCCGTTGATCGCCGGGGTCATGGTCAGTGCCGCCGCCATGCTGCCGGCCGGTGAAGACAAGAGCATTGGCGACCATATCAGCGACTTCAGCAACTGGGTCGGCAATTCGCTGTTTCCGCCCGAGCCGTACGGCTCGATCAGCAGTGGCTCGCACAATACCCGCATCAACGGCATCCTCGCGGCGCGCGCCGCCGGGGTGAGTGGTGGCCCGGTCGAGGCGCCGGGCCCAGCCGATGAACCGTCGATCCTCGAAAACATCGGGGCCTACGCCATGGTTGGCGCCTCGATGGTATTGCCGGTGATCGGCTTGGCGCAGGAGATCAACAGCATCTTCAACCCGCCGGTGACCACGCCAGCCGCGCCCGGATCGATTCCCAAGCCCGAGGACAAGGCGGTCTGCAGCAAGCACCCTCCAATGCCCGAACAGTTCATTGCCCAGGGCTCGGACAAGGTGTTCATCAATGGCCAGCCGGCAGCGCGGGTCGGAGACAAGACCACCTGCGACGGGCCGATCGGCATGACCTATTCGCCCAATGTGCGCATCGGTGGCGGCACCACCACCGTGCGCGACATCCACGACGGCAAGAGCGCTGCGGCGAAGATCATTGGCCTGATTGCCGGGATGCTCATCAGTCGCCGGGGCATGCTCAAGGGTCGCCGCTGCGGGGTGGGCAACCCGGTGGCTCCAGCCATGGGCAGCAAATTCCAGGATGGCCCCGAGGATGTGGATTTCAAACTCGCGGCGCTGGTCCCGATCACTTGGGCGCGGCGCTATGACAGCAACGACCGACGTAGCGATGGCCTGTTCGGCATAGGTTGGAGTGTGCCCTACGAAGTGCGCCTGGAGCGTGTCGCGCACCCTGAGGGGGGCGAGTTGTGGATCTACGTCGATGATGAGGGCGCCAGGCTGGAGCTCGGGCGTCTGCAGGTCGGCAGTGCCTTCGTCAGCATTCTCGATGGCCTGGCGTTTTTTCATCAGGACAACGGCTTCACCATCGTCGAGGACATCAACAGCGGGTTGTACCAGGTGTTCCATACCGATCCATTGGACAGTCGGCGGTCGCGCCTGGTCAAGGTCGGTGATCGTAACCTCAATTGCCTGGAGCTGTTCTACGACGAACAAGGCCGATTGCAGTTCCTCGGCGACAGCTCGGCCCGGATCTTCATCGAACTGCGCTTTGCCGACGGGCAACCGCGCCGGGTAGCCGAGATACACAGATTGTACTTGCGGGCCGGTCGGGCCTTTGCCGTCGAGCAGCGCGAATGCCTGGTGCAGTATCGCTACACCTCGGCAGGGCAATTGGAGGTTGTCGCCGATGCCGAAGGGCAATTGCTGAGGCAGTTTACCTACACCGACCAAGGGTTGCTGGCCAGCCATACGCTGCCCATGGGGGCTACGCGGTACTACGAGTGGGCCCGCTTCACGCCACCGCCGGCGCGCCAACCGTGCAGTCTGGATGGCACGCCTTACGCCATGCCCGCGCTGTTGGAGCTACAGCCTGAGCATGAATGGCGCGTGGTTCGGCACTGGGGCAGCGACGGCGAGGACTATCGCTTCATCTATGACCTGGAGCATGGCCATACCCAGGTCATCGATGGCCTGGGGCGTGAGGAGCACTATCACTGGGGCGCGCTGAACGAGGTCCACACCTACATCGATGCGCTGGGATACTGCTGGCGGCACGACTATGTCGATGGCCTGTTGCGGCGCACCCTCGATCCACAAGGTGGCGAGTGGTCCTATAGCTACGATGCGCTCGGGCGCGTGGTTGCCACTGCCGACCCGTTGGGGCGTCGTGAAAGCATCGGCTACACCGAACATTGGGCCTTGCCCACCCGTATCGTCGACGGAGCAGGGCATGAGCGTCGTTATACCTATGATGCTCGGGGCAACCTGTTGTCCGAGGTCGATCCACTCGGGCAACTGACACGTTACGACCACGATCGTCAGGGACGTATGGTGCGTAGTGTCGATGCCATAGGCAAGGAACGTTCGTTCAAGTGGAACGGGCGTGGCCAGCTGACTGCCTCACGCGATTGCTCGGGGCAACAGACTCACTATCGTTACGACCTGCGTGGGCACCTGAGCGAGGTGCGCAATGCCGAGGGCGGCGCCACGCGCTATCGTTTCAATGTGCGTGGCCATCTGCAGCAGCGCGAATTGGCCGATGGCCGGGTCGAGCACTATCAGATCGATGCCGCCGGTCAGTTGGCCCACCATGTCGACCCAGCGCAGCGCATGACCCAATGGCAATACGACGGCAGCGGTCGACTGCTGCAGCGTACTGATGCACTGGGGCACACTGTGCGGTTGCACTGGGATGCCTATGGCCGCTTGCAGCAGTTGGAAAACGAGAACGGCGAGCACTATCGCTTCCAGTGGGATGCGCTAGACCGGTTGGTTGGTCAGCGTAACCTCGATGGTGGCGGTTTCAGTCTGCTTTATGATGCCCTGGATGCGATCACCCAACGCACCGTGCATCCATGCCGCGAAGCGGAGCCCGTGTTGCCGGGCAGCCCGGATGAGCCCGAAGTGTTTGCACAGGTTCACCACCATGAACACGATGCGGTCGGTCGTCTGCTGTGCAAGCGGACCGACGATGGCGAGACGACCTACCGCTACGATGCTGCTGACAATCTGCTGGCGATCCATTTCACTCACCGTAGTGGGCAGGTCCAGCAGTTGGACTTCACCTACGACGCCATGGGGCGATTGCTGAGCGAAAGCCAGGGTCCAGGGCAACTCGGTTACACCTATGATCCCCTCGGTAACCTGCAGACCTTGACGCTGCCTGACTCCCGCCGGATCAACTACCTGTGCTATGGCAGCGGACATCTGCACCAGATCAATCTCGACGGGCGGGTGATCAGCGACTTCGAGCGCGATGCGTTACACGACGAGGTCTTGCGCAGCCAGGGTGCATTGCTTACCAGAACCCGTTATGACAGTACGCGGCGCCTGCTGCGCAAGGCTGTGGAATATCAGGATGGCGAGCGCACCCGCATGCCCTTGCTGCAGAAGGACTATGAGTACGATGCGGCGGACAACCTTGTCGGCGAGGTACTGACCCAGACCCAGCGCGCTGGTAGCGGGCTGGGGGTGGAGCTTGAGCATCTGGTCGGTCGTTTCCAGGCCGGTGCCGGTGGGCGTGGCAGCTACCAGGGGCGCATTGGTTATGACTACGGGCCCACCGAGCGAATCCATGGCGCGTCACGCCAGTTGCCTCAGCAACAGCCGATGGTCGAGCACTTTGGCTACGACCTTGCCGGCAACCTGCTGGAGGGATATCAGGTCAACGGTCGGGTACGGCACAACCGGGTCAAGGTGTTCCAAGATAGACGCTATCGCTACGACCGCTTTGGTCGGCTCGAGGAGAAGCGCTCCGGCAATCGTCTGCTCCAGCGCTTTGAATACGATGCAGAGCATCGGCTGGTCTGTATCCGTCAGCGGCGTGGGCCGCTTCGCGAACGGATCGAGTTTGCTTACGACCCCTTGGGCAGGCGCATCGACAAACGAGTCTACCGTGACGACCTGGACGCGCCGGTCAGTCGAACCGAGTTTCAGTGGCAAGGCCTGCGTCTGTTGCGAGAAGTTCAGGACGGCAAACCGAGTCTCTATCTGTACGCAGACGCGGCGGGCCATGAGCCGCTGGCCAGGGTAGATGGGGTGCCTGGGCATGAGCAGGTTTTCCACTTTCATACGAATCTGGTCGGCCTGGTAGAGCAACTGACCGACGAACACGGGATAACTGCCTGGCAGGGGCAGCACCAGGTATGGGGCAACAACTGCGAGGAATGGCATGCGCCGGAGCAGGTCAGTCGGCAGAATGTGCGTTTTCAGGGGCAGTACCTGGATCGGGAAACTGGGCTGCACTACAACACATTCAGATTTTATGACCCGGATATCGGGCGATTTACCCAGCAAGACCCGATAGGCTTGAGGGGCGGGATCAACCTCTATCAATATGCGCCTAATCCTCTGTCATGGATCGATCCGTTAGGCTTGGAGGTGGTGCGTGTTTATCATTACACGAGCAAGGAAGGTTATAAGGGAATCATGGGGACAGGCGTGATTAATCAAAGTGACCCCGGCGCCAGGGGGCGAGGCGCTATTCAAGGCAAGCCCAAAGGTGTCTACGTGACGACGCTAACGCCAGAAGAAATGGAGAGCACCAATGTAAGAGGTAAAATGGGGCTGACCAAAGAGAAAAGTACCCATTTTGTTTCGTTTGAAGTTGATGGCGGTAAAGTTAAAAAGGTGGATCGGCAGAATGCTTATCTAAGGCTCTATATACAAGAAGATATTCAGCTCAGGGACGCTAATAGAAGACTTCGTGCTGATGTCAGTCACGGTGCTTCCGGATGCAAGCTATAGGAGACAGTGGGATGGCTGATTGGTCGGGTGTCATGTATGGCTTCTATACCGATACGTCGCTGGAACTGGGGCTCGCGGCATTGATGGAAAAAGCAGCACGTCTGGGGTTTCAGTCACAGCAGGAGTGCATTCGGGGAGAGGAGTTTATTCTTTTCTATAAAGATGAGGGGATGCTGAAGGCCCACCTTGAGCAAGGTTACAATCTGGGGGCGACGGGCGAGGGGTGCTTTGGCGTTGAGGCAAAGCCAGCAGCGTTGAACGGGATCGCTACGCTATTCGAGTTTGAAGGTGATTCGGATTTCGAACCCTACGATATCAATTTGCGCTTAAATCGAATTTTTTACTATGTATTGGTGTTGCCGGACAGTGTCGATGAATCAGATTTCTGCCGGCGTATACACACTATGTTTTCCGAGACCTTGATGGATTGAGCCACGATCAAGGTCGAGGGTGAAGCGGGCGTATCAATGAGCCTGAAAAGGACGGCTCCGGCCTGGCGACCGTATCTCCTTGTCCACGACTGTTTGGTTGGCTGAAGGAGAACCGCCGCCTGGATACACGCTACTGCAAGCTGGCGGAAAGCTCTGCTGCAATGGTCACGCTGGCTTGCTGGCGGCGGTGTCTACGACATGATTTTGCGTACAGTGCCTAGGCTTTGTACGAAAAGTGCCTGATCGCCGCTCGGCTACTTTTCGTACAGTGCCTAAGCGAACGCAAAGCGCTCTGCGACCCATCAGGATCGCTGGGCTTGAAGCGCTATCTGCTGGTTGGTTACGACAGCCATGTCGAGGTATTCGCCAAAGGCTATCGTTGCACCTTCAGATAGACTGCGGTTTAACGCTTGCCGAGTATCCTCCCCAGCATCTCCGGCCGCGGCGCGCCTTGCTGGCTCTGCAACTGCCCCTTTTCATCCTGATAGAAGATCGCCGGGGTTGCGGCCAGGCCCAGTTCTTCCATCAGGGCCAGGTTCGCCTCGAGCTTCTTCTGCACCGCCTCCGGCACCTTGTCCAGCGCCTTGAGCGTGCTGGCCTTGCCGGCCTTCTCGTGTTCCTGCAAGGCCTTGGCCGGGTCCTTGGCGGCGAGCAGCGCGGCGGACTTGCCCGGACTGTCCTCGCGGATGATGCCGACCATGATGTGACGCAGTTGCACCTTGCCCGACTCGACCCAGGGCCGGGCCTGCTGCCAGAACATGTTGCAGTAGGGGCAGTTTGGGTCGCTGAACAGGTAGACAATGCGTGGCGCGTCTACCTTGCCGTCCTGGATCCAGGCAGTGCTTTCCATCTTCGCCCAGACCGCCTTGCTCATCGGTGCGTACACCAGCTTTTCCAGCGGCTCGGCGCTGAGGTCCTTGCCTTGTTCGTCGAACAGGCTGCCCACCAGCACGTGCTTGCCGTCGGGCGTCAGGTACAGGGCGATGCCGTTGTTGTGGTACTCGGCGGCATAGCCGCGCAGGCCGTTGGGGGCGTCGAAGCTGCCCTTGATCACGGCGCCCTTGGCCTGCAGTTGCTGGATCGCCTTGGGTAGCTCTTCGGCGTGCAGCAGGGGGGCGGCGAGCAGGGTGAGGGTCAGGGGCAGCAGCGCATTCAGTCGCATGTCAGTTTCCTTGTGGGGCGGGCGCATCGGCGCGTTCGAAGGGTTCCAGGGCGTGGCGCAGGCTGGCGCGCGACAGTTCGCCCAGGTGGCTGCCGACCAGCCGCCCTTCGGCGTTGTAGAACAGGGTGGTGGGCAGGGCCATGGAGCCGACCTTGCGGGCCAGCTCGCCGGTGCCGTCGAACAGCACGTGGGACAGAGTCAGGCCGGTGGTGGCCATGAAGGTGCTGACGTTCTCCGGGGTTTCTCCCTGGTTGACGAACAGGAAGGTCACGTGGGGATAGTCGTCCTCGGCTTGTTGCAATACCGGCATTTCGCGCCGGCAGGGCGGGCACCAGGTGGCCCAGATGTTGATCACCAGCGGCCGCCCGCGGTAGCTGTGCAGGGCCACCGCCTGGCCACGGTTGTCGCGCAGGCTCATGTCCGGCAGCTCGGTGCCCTTGCTGTACAGGTGGCTGGCCAGGCTGCCGAGGCCCCAGAACAGCGCGCCGCTGAACAACGCCCAGCCCAGGGGGCGGCGCAGACCGGGTCGCCGCCAGCCCTGCCACAGGGTGCCGAGGACGAGGCCAAGCAGGCCGCCCCAGAGCAGGAAGCCGCCGTCGCGGATATCGATGACCTGCAGCGGGTCGTCGCGGTACATCGGCCAGTAGGCCAGGACGAAGCCCAGGCGGGCGAACAGCAGGCCCAGCAGGAACAGGTTGAACAGCGCCGACTCCGGGTTCTCGCCGCCGCGCCTGGCCACCCGCCAGCCGACCAGGCTGGCGATGCCCAGCGCCGCGAGCAGCAGCAGGTGGTTCAGGGCCATGGTCAGCGGCCCGAGGGTGACGGTCAGCATCAGCCTTGGCTCCTGGTCTGGGCCCAGTGTTGCAGGAAGCCGGCGGCGTCGATCTCGCCGGTGATGCGGCGGGCGCGGCGCTCGTCGCCTTCCGGGCCGATCCAGATCAGGCTGGGCGGGCCTGGTACCTGGTAACGCTGCAGCAGTTCGCGGCTGGCCGGGGAGTCGGCGGTCACGTCCAGGCGCAGCAGGTGCACGCCGGCCAGGCTGGCCTGGACATCGCCACGGCCGAACACCTGCTTTTCCATGACCTTGCACGACACGCACCAGTCGGCATAGTAATCCACCAGCACCCATTGACCACGGGCCTTGGCAGCGTCGAGTTCAAGCTGCAGGTCGGCCGGTGCGCTCACGGTGACGAAGGCGTCGTGGGCGTTGGCCGGAGCTTGCGCGGTGCCCTTGCCGGCGAAGGGTTGCAGGGGTTGCCACAGGTCGCTGCCCCCGGCTGCGGCGCCCACCAGCAGCAGGCCACCCCACAAGGCGCCGAGCAGGGGAATGGCGCGCAAGGCGGGCAGGCGCTGCAGGGCCGGCCAGGCGGCCCAGCCCAGGGCGATCAGCCAGGCGCCGGCCAGGGCCAGCACCAGGGTTTGCGCCAGCAGGCCACGCACGGTGTACAGGGCCATGGCCAGGAACACGAAGCCGAACAAGCCCTTGACCAGGTTCATCCAGGCCCCGGGGCGTGGCAGGTAGCGGTTGCCCAGGGTCACCAGCAACAGCAGGGGCACGCCCATGCCCAGCCCGAGGGTGAACAGCACCAGCGCGCCTTGCAGCACGTCACCGCTCTGGGCGATGAACAGCAGGGCGCCGGCCAGCGGCGCGGTCATGCACGGGCCCAGCAGCAGGCCCGACAGGGCGCCCAGCAGTGCCGCACCGTACAGGTTGCCGCCACGGGTGCCTTGCCCGGCGCGGTCCAGGCGGTCGCGCAGGGCGGCCGGCAATTGCAGTTCGAAGGCGCCGAACATCGGCAGGGCCAGGAGCACGAACAGGCCGGCCAGGCTGCCCAGCAGCCAGGGCTGTTGCAGCCAGGCCTGCAGGCTTGCCCCCAGCAGCGCGGCGATCACGCCGAGGGCGGCGTAGACCAGTGCCATGCTCAGCACATAGACGCCGGCCAGCCACCAGCCGCGCCGGGCACTGGCGCCATTGCCCATGACCAATCCGGCGAGGATCGGCAGCATCGGCAGCGAGCACGGGGTGAAGGCCAGCAGCAGGCCCAGGCCGAAGAATGCCAGCAGGCTCCAGGCCAGGCTGTCCTGTTGCAGGGTACCGGCCAGGGCCTGGTCGCTGGCCTGGTCGGCAGCGGCGGGTGGCGCAGCGCTGCCGCCCAGGGCGATTGGCGTGGTCTGCGGCGGGTAGCACAGGCCGGCGTCGGCGCAGCCTTGCCAGCCCAGGCGCAGCTCACCGCTGGCGTTGGCCGGGAGCAATAGCTCAAGCTCGGAGCGGTAGACCGCGCTGTCGCCGAAGAACTCGTCATGGTGGTTTTCGGCCTGGGGCAGCGATGGATGCTGCTCGGGAGGCAGGCCGTCGAACTTCAGGCGCTTCTGGTAGAGGTAGTAACCGTCCTTGATCTGGAAATGCAGGCGCATCTGGCCGTTTTCCAGGCGATCGTGGGTCAGGACGAAGGCCTCGTTGACCGGCAGGAAGTCAGGCTTTACCGCAAAGGGGTTGGCCTGGAGGGGGCCGGCGAGCAGGAATGTCAGGAAGAGCAGGAGAACACGCATGTCGACGCCTTGGCAGAGCTTTGAAGAGCGCCATGCTGGCCTTGGCTTATTAACTGAAGGTTAAGTTGGTCCTAGGACCAGGCCTTTCAAGGTGTTCGCCATGAGCGTTGTGGTGCCTGTGAGACCGAGCGCCGCCCGCGCGGCGCTCGGTCTCACAGGCGTAGCAAGGGCTGCGTCTGGCCCTGTTCGCCTCGATGCTATCAGCCCGACGAACATCTCCAAACCCGTTCATAATCCCCCCTTAATCGCCACCCTGTGCAATGCCAGCTTCCCCACCCAGGAGATCCCTTATGCACGTTCTGCTCTGCGAGGACGACGACCTGATCGCCAGCGGCATCTGCGCCGGCCTTTCGGCCCAGGGCCTGACCGTGGACCGGGTGGCCAGCGCCTCGCAGGCCCGGCAGATGCTCGGGACCGCGAAGTTCGACGTGATGATCCTCGACCTGGGCCTGCCCGACGAGGACGGCCTCAAACTGCTGCGCCGCCTGCGCCAGCAGGGCGAGACCCTGCCGGTGCTGGTGCTCACTGCCCGCGACGCGGTCACCGACCGGGTCGACGGCCTGCAGGCTGGCGCCGACGACTACCTGCTCAAGCCCTTCGACCTGCGCGAACTGGCCGCCCGCCTGCACACCCTGCTGCGCCGTGTGGCCGGGCGGGCGGTGAACGTCATCGAGCACGGCCCGCTGCGCTACGACCCCAGCAGTTGCGCGGCGACCCTGGCCGGCCAGGCGGTGGACCTGTCGCGCCGTGAGCAGGCGTTGCTTCAGGCCTTGCTGCAGAACCCGGGGCGTGTGCTGTCCAGCGAGCAGCTCAAGGACTGCGTCTACGGTTTCAGCGACGAGGTCGAAAGCAATGCGTTGAACGTGCATATCCACCACCTGCGGCGCAAACTGGGCAACAGCATCGTCGAGACCGTACGCGGCCTTGGCTACCGCCTGGGGCCGGCCCAGGCACCGGAGGAGCGCGCGTCATGAGCCTGCGGGTTCGCCTTTCACTGATCCTCGGCAGTGTGTTCATCGTCATCTGGGCGCTGGCGGCTGCCTGGATGCTGCGCGACCTGCGCCAGCAGATGATGTTTTCCCTCGACCAGCGCCTGGTGGCGTCGGCGCGCATGGTCGCGGGGCTGATCGACCAGTTGCCGCAACCGTTGACCGCCAAGGGCCAGGACGCGCACTTTTCCGCCGACCAGTTCAGCGTGCCGGACGGCATGGCCTGCCAGGTCAGCTCGCTGCGTGGCGAGATCCTCGCCAGCAACCACAAGCACGACGGCGCCATGGACGACGAGCGCAGCGGCTTCCGTGACCAGACCATCGATGGCGCCTCCTGGCGCACCTTCACCTACAACCATGGCGATGTGCGCATCACCACCGCCGACCGCCACCAGGAGCGCGAGGCGCTGAACCAGTCAATCCTGCTGGCGGCCTCGGCGCCGGTGCTGATGGCCTTGCTGGGCAGCCTGGGGCTGTTGTGGATCGGTCTGGGCAAGGGGCTGGAGCCGCTCAATCGCATGCGTGACGCCTTGCGCAGGCGTCGCGCCGACAGCGTCGAGCCGTTGCAGGTGGCCGGCCTGCCCAGCGAGCTGCAACCTTTGCTCGACACCCAGAACCAGCTGTTCCTGCGCATCGCCCAGACCATCGAGCGCGAACGTCGCCTGACCGACGATGCCGCACACGAACTGCGCAGCCCGCTGACCGCCATCAAGACCCACCTGCAGGTGGCGCGGATGACCGACGGCGCCGTGCGCGAACAAGCGCTGGAGCACGCCGAGCAGGGTACTGATCGCATGCACCGCACGCTGGAGCAGTTGCTGATGCTGGCGCGAGTCGAGGGCAGCCTGTCGTTCGACGATGGCGTGCAGTGCAGTGCCGAGCAGGTCGCCCGGCAGGCCATCGAGGACGCCGGCGGCGGTGACAACCGGCGCATCCATCTGCGTTTGCCCGAGGCCGCGGCCAAGGTCTACCTGAGCATGCCGGCGCCGCTGGCGGTAGCGGCGCTACGCAACCTGCTGGACAACGCCCTGCGCCATGGTGGCGATGCCGTCGTGGAGCTGGAGGTACAGGCGCAGGACGGGCAGGTGGATTTCCTGGTGCGCGATCATGGGCCGGGGATTGCCCAGGAAGATCTCGAGCACCTGACCGAACGCTTCTGGCGTAACGGCCAGAGCGGTGGCTGTGGGCTGGGGCTGGCGATCGTCCAGGCGATCGTCCAGCGTTGCGCTGGCAACCTGCGGTTCGACAGTCGGGCCGATGGTTTGCGGGTAAGCCTGCAGGTGCCGGCGCGTTCGGGGAGTTGAGTTCGGCGTTGTACCCATCGCGGGGCAAGCCCGCTCCCACGCAGCTTGGCGCATGAGCCCGTGGGAGCGGGCTTGCCCCGCGATGCAGGTCGTACATCCACAACAAATCACACGACAACCGCTAAATCCGCACCTCGCTGAAGCGTTTTTCAAACGATAAGAACCCGACACACATCCGGTTACAGGGCGCGTGGCGGGCACATTCGCTTGCTTGCGAGGGATTTTCCGATGTCGACCGCTTCCAGCCTTGCCCAGGTGCTGCCGGCCACCACGCCGCGCCCCCTGTACGAATTCGAGGATTCGCCCCTGCTGTTGCGCCAGCAGCAGCAGGAGTCCAACGCCCGCAGCTACCCGCGGCGCATCCCCCTGGCGCTCAAACGCGCCCGTGGCCTGTACGTCGAGGACGTCGAGGGCCGCCAGTTCATCGACTGCCTGGCCGGCGCTGGTACCCTGGCCCTGGGGCACAACCATCCGGTGGTGATCGACGCGATCCAGCGCGTGCTGGCCGATGAGTTGCCGCTGCACACCCTGGACCTGACCACGCCGGTCAAGGATCAGTTCGTCCAGGACCTGTTCGGTCTGCTGCCTGAAGGTTTGCGCGGGGAGGCGAAGATCCAGTTCTGCGGCCCGACCGGTACCGACGCGGTCGAAGCGGCGCTCAAACTGGTGCGCACGGTCACCGGGCGCAGCACCGTGCTGGCGTTCCAGGGGGCCTACCATGGCATGACCCAGGGCGCGCTGAGCCTGATGGGCAGCCTGGGACCGAAAAAACCGCTCGGCGCACTGTTGAACAATGGCGTGCAGTTCCTGCCGTATCCCTATGACTACCGCTGCCCGTTCGGCCTTGGCGGCGAGGCGGGCGTGCGCGCCAACCTGCACTACCTGGAAAACCTGCTGTGCGATCCGGAGGCCGGCGTGGCGCTGCCGGCGGCGGTGATCGTCGAGGTGGTGCAGGGCGAAGGCGGCGTGATTCCCGCCGATATCGAATGGCTGCGCGGGCTGCGTCGGATCACCGAGCAGGCCGGGGTGGCGCTGATCGTCGACGAGATCCAGAGCGGCTTCGCCCGCACCGGCAAGATGTTCGCCTTCGAGCACGCCGGTATCGTGCCCGACGTGGTCACCCTGTCCAAGGCCATCGGCGGCAGCCTGCCACTGGCGGTGATGGTCTACCGCGACTGGCTCGACCAATGGTCGCCGGGCGCCCATGCCGGCACCTTCCGTGGCAACCAGATGGCCATGGCCGCAGGCTCCGCGGTGATGAAGTACCTGGTGGAGCACCGCCTGTGCGAGCACGCCGAGGCCATGGGCGAGCGTCTGCGCGGGCATCTGCAACGGTTGCAGCAGGACTATCCGCAGCTTGGCGACATCCGTGGCCGTGGCCTGATGCTGGGCGTGGAGCTGGTGGATCCGACGGGCAAGCGTGACGTCCAGGGGCACCCGCCGGCCTGCCGCAAGCTGGCGCCGAAGGTACAGCGCGAATGCCTGCGCCGTGGCCTGATCCTCGAATTGGGCGGCCGCCACGGTGCGGTGGTGCGCTTCCTGCCGCCGCTGATCATCAGTGCCGAGCAGGTCGATGAGGTGGCGGCAAGGTTTGCCGAGGCCGTCGCGGCGGCGGTATTGGCTGGCTGAGACTCCCAGGCCGGACGCAAACCCTGTGTAGGAGCGGCCTTGCCGAGGCGTCGGACCGACCGGAAAGGGCTGCGAAGCGGCCCCGACGATCTTTGCATTAACGCTGAAATCCTGGGGCCGCTACGCGGCCCTTTCGCGGCGCAAGGCCGCTCCTACAGGACGCAGGTACTAGTCGAAGGTGCGTCCGGCACGCCAGTAGCCCATCAGCGTCAGGCTTTCCCTCGGCAATCCGCGTTCCTTGATCAGATGCCGGCGGATATCCATGACGGTCCCCGATTCCCCGGCGATCCAGGCATGGAAGTCGCCATGCTCGCCGCTGGCCTGTTCCCACAGGATACGCTCGTCTATATCCACGTCCTCCAGCTCGACCGTCGACGCACCGCGCACCGCCGGCAGGCTGGCCAGCTCGCGCACGGCGTGCTGCATGCCCTGGCCGTGCTCGCTGCGCAGCAGGTCGCGCGGCAGCCAGTGCAGGCGGGTGGCCGGGCTGTGGCGCAGGTCGAGGCAGTCGGCCTCCAGCGGCACTTCGATGAATGCCTCCACCAGCAGTTCCGGCGCGCTCGCGGCCAACTGCTCGAGGATGCCGGCGATGGCCGGCAGGGCGGTTTCATCACCGATCAGCAGGATGCGCCGGGCACTGTGCGGTGGCTTCCACTCATAGCCGCCGGGGTCTTCGGCGTAGGCCAGGTTGGGGGCGACCATCTGCAGGCGGTCACCCGGGCGGGCGTGGGTGGCCCAGGCCGAGGCCGGGCCATTGACGCCGTGCAGGACGAAGTCCACATCCACCTCGAGGGCATCGCGGCGCAGGGCGCGAATGGTGTAGGTGCGCATGGGTGGCATGTCCTGCGCTGCCAGCTCGCGCCGGGCCTGTTGCCATTGCTCGTGCTTGGGCAGGCTCGGCGGCGCTCCGGCGGGCGTCGGGAATAGCAGCTTGACGCGTTGGTCGGGGGCCAGGGTGGTCATCTGCGCCACGTCCTCGCCGGTGAAGATGAAGCGGCTCAGCGAAGGACTCAAGGGTTCGATGGCCTTGAGGTCGAGGTCGAAGACCCGGTAGGGCGTGGCCTTGACCGGTTGGGTCAGGCGATCGAGCAGGGAGGTCATGGCTATGCCTCTGTCAGCGGGAGATACCCAACAGACGAGCGCGCCGGTTGGTTAATTAGAAGGCTAAATTTCCCCGGTCCGCCTACGTCCTAGCTTGGATAGAAGTCGCGGCACGCGAAGACGGATTGAGGCGCAATGACAATTTCCCGACGAGGATTCATCGCTGGCCTGGCTGTGGCGGGCGCCACAGGCACGGCGGCCTATTACGCGCACAAGCAACTGACCCACGACCCTGAAGACGATATCGTCACGCCCGGCGAAGCCAGCGTGGAGCTGGCCGACTATGCCGGGCAGGTCCTGGCGGACCAGCTGCGCGGCGTTTGGGAGATTCGCTTCGACGGTGCCGAGCGTGGCCTGGACGGCCTGCCCGTGCAGGGGGTCGAGATGTTCCTCGACGTTGCCACCAAGGGCCGTGGCCTGCGCGGATATGTCGATACCGGCGAGGGGCTGCGTGGCGTCGCGGAGCCTGCCTACCGTGTGCTCGGTGACCTGGTCGGTGCCAGCAGCGCCGAGGTGCGTTGGCGCCTGGTCAACCAGCACGGCGGGCCGGGTTATGAGTGCGTGGCCAGCCTCGATGAGGTCTGGGCCGAGTTTGCCAACGCCGGCAGCGGTACGTTGAGCGGCCGCGTGCAGCGCCTGGACCGGCCACTGACCCTGCCGCTGCCTGACAGCCGTTTTGTCGCGGTCAAGCGGCTGTTCCCCGAGGCCCGCGAGCGTCTGCCGTATACCCCCGAAATGCGCGAGTGGGTGATCGGCGCTGAACATCGCCTGTTCCACCAGCTCTGGCACGCCACCCGCGACAAATGGCACAAGCTGCCGGAGAAAAAGCAGGATGCCCTGCGTGGCCTGGGCTGGCAGCCGGGGCCACGGGACCGTGAGCGCGATGCCCGTGGCCCGCGCAAGCACCGCAATGGCTCCGGTATCGATTTCCTGTTCATGCACCGGCACATGTTGATGTATGCCCGCACCTTGCAGGACCTGCCTTCCTGGCAGCGCTTCCCGCTGCCGCAGCCGAGCGTCGAGTTCGATCGGGCAGGTTTCGCCCGCTACTTCGACAACCACGACGGCTGCTGCGTGCCGCCAGGCTGGCAGGCCCCGGGCGATGACGCCTATGGGCAGTGGGTCGGGGCGATCAAGGCAGGGGAAACCTATTGCAGCAATTTCCAGGTGTGGGAGTCGCAGTACCAGGACCCGGTGTACCTGTCGAAACTGACCCTGGGCGCCTTTGGCTCGGAACTGGAGATGAACCTGCACGACTGGCTGCACATGTGCTGGGCATCGGTGCCGCGCGACCCCAACAATGGCGCACCGGTACCGTTCGCCCGTGACCAGGCGGATTTCGCCGCGCGCTGGTTCGAGCCTGAGAACGACTTCCTCGGTGATCCGTTCTCATCCCATGTGCACCCAGTGTTCTGGGGCTTCCATGGCTGGATCGACGACCGTATCGACGACTGGTTCCGCGCCCATGAGCGCCACCACCCCGGTCAGGTGCGACGTCTGGAAGTCAATGGCGTGCCGTGGTTCGCCCCGGGGCGCTGGGTGGAGGTCGACGACCCCTGGCTGGGGCCGGACACGCATGGCTGCAGCACGCAGCCAGGCATGCGTCTGGGCAAGTCGGTGGAGATGGATGTGGAGACCATGAAGCTCGCCTTGCGCATCACCTTCGGCGCCGACGACAAGATCGAAAACCTGTTGCGCAAGGTGCCGCAACGGCCTTGGTATGCGCGGCACCTGTCAATGAAGAATATTGTCTCCTGAAGCGCCCCTGTAGGAGCGGGCTTGCCCCGCGAAAGCGCCAGACCTGAAAGCATCGTTGTCTGGTCTGGCGCTTTCGCGGGGCAAGCCCGCTCCTACAGGTTTTGCGGCGCCTGCCAGCCTCCGCCCAGTGCCTTGTACAACGCCACGCTCCCGCGCAACTGCTCCAGGCGCAGCTGCGCCTGCTGGTCCTGGGCCAGGTACAGCGTGCGCTGGGTCTCGAGTACGGTGAGCAGGGTCTCGGCACCGGCGGCGTAGCGTTGCTGGGCCAGGTCGAAGGCGATGCGCGCCTGTTCCACTTCCTGGTCCTGCCAGCGGCGCTGGCGCTCCACGCCGGCGATGGCATTCAGGGCTTTCTCCACATCCGAGAACCCGGCCAGGATGCTGGCGCGGTACAGCTCCAGCAACTCCTGCTGTTCGGCGCTGGCCACGTCCCGGGCGGCACTCAGCCGACCGTTGTTGAAGATCGGCGCGGTGAGGCCGGCGGTGAGGGTGTAGTAGGGGCTGTCGAAGATGTTGGGCAAGGTCCGGGCGCCACTGCCCAGGTCCGCTCCCAGTATCAGACGCGGCAGCATCGCCGCCCGGGCCACCTGGATATTGGCGCTGGCCGCCGCCAGGCGGGCCTCGGCGGCGGCGATGTCCGGGCGGCGGCCGAGCAGTTCGCTGGGCACGCCGCTGCCGATGGCCGGCCACTGCACGTTGCCGATGGTTTCGCGGGTGGCGGGCAGCGCCTGCACCGGATCGCCCAGTAGGGTGGCAAGGACGATGCGATTGTCCTGGCGGCGCTGTTCGAGCAGCGGCAGCTGGCGCTCCTGGGCGGCTACCAGGCTGCGCTGCTGGGCCAGTTCCAGGCGGGTGGCCGAGCCCGAGCGTTCGCGGGCTTCGACCAGGCCCAGCACATCGCGGGCGTTGTCCAGGTTCAAGTGGGCGATGCGCAGTTGCTCGTCGAATGCCAGGCCCTGCAGGTAGCTGTCGGCCACGGCGCTGACCAGGGTCAGTTCCACGGTCTGGCGGTCGAAGTGGCTGGCGTCGAGGCTGCGCAGGGCGCTGTCGCGGGTGGCGCGCAGGCCGCCCCAGAAGTCGATCTCGTAGCTGGCGCTCAGGCGGGTGCCGAACGAGGTGCTGGTGCGTTCGCTGCTGCTGGCGTCGAGCTGGCTGTTGCCGTCGCCGCGCAACAGGCGCTGGCGGCTGCCGTTCAGACCCAGCTTCACCTCGGGCAACAGCGGTGCACCGGCGATCACCGCGCTGGCCTGCGCTTTGCGCACCCGCGCGGCGGCCGCCGCCAGGTCGTGACTGTTCAGGCGGGCGCGTTCGACCAGACGGTCCAGCTCGGCGCTGGCAAAGGCGCGCCACCATTGGCTGTCGGGCAGGGACTGGGCCGTGGTTGGCCCTTGCCAGGCGGGGGGTGTGTCGATGTTCGCCGCCGGTGGGGGCGGGCTGCTGCAGGCGGCCAGGCAAAGGCTCAGGGTCAACAGGCTGATGCGGCTGGGGATCGTCATGAACTATTCGCTGGTAAGGGCCTTGACCGGGTCGAGGCGGGCGGCCTTGCGGGCCGGCATGAAACCGAACACCACGCCGGTGATCACGGCGCAGGCGAAGGCGCCGAGGATGGCGGGCAGGGCGAAGGCCACGGCGATGTCGGCCAGCAGCAGGCTGGCGCCGATGGCCAGGGCCAGGACAATGCCGGTCACCCCGCCGACCATCGACAGCATCACCGCCTCGGTGAGGAACTGGCGCAGGATGTCGCGCTGGCGTGCGCCGGTGGCCATGCGGATGCCGATCTCGCGGGTGCGTTCGCGCACGGTCATGAGCATGATGTTCATCACGCCGATGCCGCCGACCAGCAGCGAGATCGCGGCGATCGCCCCGAGCATCAGCGACAGGCTGTTCTGGGTGCGGGCCTCGGCCTGGATCAGTGCGGCGTCGTTGGTCAGGACGAAATCGTACTTGCCCTGGTGACGCTGCAACATGAGGCGTTCGATCGCCTGCTCGGTTTCCTTCACGCGGCTGGAATCCTGGGCGGCGATGGTGACGTACTCCGGATCGCGGCTGCCAAACAGGCGGATGGAGGCGGCGGAGTAGGGCACCACCACGCGCTCGTCGCTGTCTTCGCTGCCGGAGCTGGCGCCCTTGCCCTGAAGCACACCGATCACCTGGAACGGCACGTTGCCGATCAGCAGGTACTGACCGAGCGGGTTGCTCCCCACGCCAAACATCTTCTCGCGCACCTTCTGGCCGATCACGGCCACGGCGGCGGCGTTGGCTTCGTCGGCCTCGCTGTAGAAGCTGCCTTCGACCACCGGCCAGTTGAAGATCTCGGGGAACCCGGTGTTGTTGCCGCCGACATAGAACTGCTCGCCCTTGTTGCCGTGGCGCACCATGAGCTTGTCGCCGATGACCGGCATGACGCGCTTGACCTGCGGCAGTTCGCGGATGGCGTCGACATCGTCAAGGGTGACGATGCCCATCAGTTCCTCGGAGGAGTGCTTGCCGTTGAGGTAGAGGATATTCGAGCCGAAGGCGGCCATCTGCGCCATGACCTGGCGCTTGCTGCCTTCGCCGACCGCCAGCATCACCACCACCGAGGCCACCCCGATGATGATGCCGAGCAGGGTAAGGGCGGTACGGAAGCGGTTGATCCACATCACCCGCCAGGCGGCCTGCAGGGACTCGACCAGCTCGCCCTTCCAGGCGCCGCGCTGGGTGGCGCCGAAGTCCAGGCGCTGGCGCAGGTCGTCGGCCTGCACCTGCCGGGACGGTGCATCGACCGAGGAAGGGGTGGCCGAATCGCTGACTACCTCGCCGTCGCGCACCTCGATGATCCGCTGGGCGCGGGCCGCGACTTCACGGTCATGGGTGATGAGGATGATCACATGGCCCTGGCTGGCCAGTTCGTCGAGCAGGGTCATCACCTCGGCGCCGCTTTGGCTGTCGAGTGCGCCGGTGGGCTCGTCGGCGAGGATGATGTGCCCGCCGTTCATCAGCGCGCGGGCGATCGACACCCGCTGCTGCTGGCCGCCGGACAACTGGTGCGGACGGTTGCCGGTGCGGCTGGCCAGGCCCAGGCGTTCGAGCAGGGCGTGGGCGCGGGCATGGCGTTCGGCGGGCTGAGTGCCGGCGTAGATGGCCGGCATCTCGACGTTCTCCTGGGCCGAGCCCGAGGGGATCAGATGATAGCCCTGGAACACGAAGCCGAAGGCTTCGCGGCGCAGCCAGGCCAGCTCGTCGCTGTCCAGCTCGGCCACGTCCCGACCGGCAAAGCGGTAGCTGCCCGAGGTGGGGCGGTCGAGGCAGCCGAGGATGTTCATCAGGGTCGACTTGCCGGAGCCCGAGGCGCCGACGATGGCGACGAATTCTCCGGGGTGGATGCTCAGGCTGATGCCGCGCAGCACCTCGACCCTGGGCGAATCGACACCGCCGTAGACCTTGCGGATGTCGCACAGCTCGATCAGGGGCGTGGACATATCAACCCCCACTGGCGGCGGGTAGGCCGATGACCAGGCGCTCACCTTCGTTCAGGCCCTCGAGGATCTGCACCCGCAGGCGGTCACTCAAGCCGGTGCGGACCTGGCGCGCCTCGATCTGGCCCTTGTTGTTCAGCACCTGTGCCATACGCACACCGTCGCCGGGGGTGTCGTCGAGCGCGGCCAGGGGTGCGCTGAGCACCTGGCTGGCCTGGCCGGCGACGAAGAACACCTGGGTGGTCATCTCCGCCATCAGGGCGCCGTCGGGGTTGTCCACGTCCAGCAGCACGGTGTACTGGACCACCTTGGTGCCAGTGGTGCCGGCCGTGGCGCTGGCCGGGCTGCCCCCGCCCTGGCTGGATTGGTCCAGCGGCTTGGGCGGCACCGGCAGGATCTGCCGGACGGTGCTGGTCCAGCGCCGCTTGCCGCCGGCCAGGGTGTTGAAGTAGGCGGTCATGCCCGGTTTGACCTTGCCGATGTCGGCTTCGGACACCTGGGCCCATACGGTCATCGGCGACAGCTTGGCGATGCGCAGGATCAGCGGTGTCTGCTGCTGGGCGTTGAGGGTCTGGCCCTCGCGGGCGTCCACCGCCACCACGGTGCCGCTCATGGGCGCATAGATCCGCGTGTAGCCCAGCTCCGCTTCGTCGCTGCGAAGGCTGGCCTGGGCCTGGCGGATCTGCGCCAGGTACATGTCGATGCGGGCCTGGGTCACCTTCAACTGCGCCGCGGCCGTTTGCAGGTCTTCCTGGCGGCTGGCGCCGGTGGCGGCCAGATCCTGCTGGCGCTTGTACTGCTGCTGGGCGAGCAGGTACTGCGCCCGTTGTTCGGCCAGCTGGGCCTTGAGGTTCTCGATCGAGAAGCGTCCGGCATCGAGCTTGGCTTGTTGTGTTGACGGATCGATTTCAACCAGCAGTTGGCCCTGACGCACCTCGTCGCCGGCTTCCACATGCAGCTTGCGGATCTGCCCCGAGGCCTGGGCGCCGACATCGACATAGCGGCGTGGTTGCAGGGTGCCCAGGGCAGTGACGCTGCTCTCGATATCGGCGCGGGTCACTGGCACGGTGCTGACCGGTGCGCCGCCCAGAGGCAGGGCCTGCCAGGCCACCAGGCTGCCGAGGCCGGCCAGGCCCAAGGCGCCGATCAGCACTCGGCGGCGGGTATTGGATGTGCGTGTCATGCGGGCTTCCAGCCGGAGATAGTGGCCGAGTGCCGCGACGGGGCATGCGCTCGGGGGTCCCAGTTAAACGAATGATCTCGATGACGATTTAGCGCAGCGCGGGGGTGGTCTGCGTGTTGCTGCGAATAATTATAATTTGTAAGATCGCACGCTGACATCATCCAGAACACTGCCCCTGACTACCAACGCTTGAGCAGGGAGACGCCAGGTGCCGTCGTGGAACATTACTATCGCGAATTGGTGAGCTTCCTGTCCGCCCGACTCGGTAATCGCCAGGCGGCCGAAGACGTCGCCCACGATGCCTACATCCGGGTGTTGGAGCGCACGGAGGGCGAGCATATCGAGCATCCACGCGCCTTCCTTTATCGCACGGCCATGAATCTCGTGGTCGATCATCATCGTCGACATCTGGTGCGTCAGGCCGAGCCGCTGGAGGTACTGGACAGCGATGAGCGCTGGCATACCCCTGCTCTGACGCAGAGCATGCAGCTCGACCAGCGCCTGGCGCTGATGCAGCAAGCCCTGGGCGAACTGAGCGGGCCTTGCCGCGACAGCTTCCTGCTGCGCAAGCTCGATGGCCTGTCGCATCAGCAGATCGCCGAGCGCCTGGGTATTTCCCGCAGCCTGGTGGAAAAGCATATTGTCAATGCCATGAAGCATTGCCGCGTACGCATGCGCCAGTGGGAGTCCTGAGCGAGCCGTCCGTGGAATGTGAAAATTCCGTGAGTTGGCGACTTGATTTCTCCCGGGTTCACGACAACTATCAATAAAGACCCCCCGCTCAGGCGTCCCGTCTGACGTTGCCGTTGCCGGCGCAGTATGGTCATGGAGCCACCGTCACCACCCAACTGCCCAGGTTCGGACGATGCCTAACAAATCCATGCGCATCCTCATCGCCGATGAGCACCCCGGCCAGCGCCTGCAGCTGGAGAAGATGCTCAATGGCCTGGGTTATTACCGGATCGCCCCGGTGGAGAGTTTCGACGACCTGCAGCGCCTGGTGCACAGTGCCCTGGAACCCTTCAACCTGCTGGTGGGCAACATCGAGCTGGCCAGCCATGCCGGGGTCGACCTGGCGCGTTTTTGCCGGGTCAGCTCGCAGATCCAGCACGCGCTGCTGTACCACTCGCCACACCTGAAAGTGCCCGCTGTACCGCCCAACGATCGCCACGCCGTCAGCATCAGCCTGCCCCATGCCCCCGACAGCGAGGCACTGGAATCCTTCATGGCAATCATCGATATGCCGGTGCTGGTCGGGCAGTTGCCGCTGCCGCCGGGGCTGGCGGGGGCGTCGAACCATGCCCGGCGGCGCACCAACCTCGCGCAGACGGTGTTCTGTCGTAACCCCTGAGCAGGGGGTGGATTTGCTATCCTCTGGCCTTTTGCCTCGTTGCGGAAGCTGCCATGACTGCCATCGATACCACCCGTCCGCCACGGTTCAGCCGTCGCGATCACCGGACCCTGGGGCTGGCCGCGCTGGGTGGCGCCCTGGAAATCTACGATTTCATCATCTTCGTGTTCTTCGCGCTGACCCTCAGCCAGCTGTTCTTCCCGCCTGAAATGCCGGAGTGGCTGCGCCTGCTGCAGAGCTTCGGGATCTTCGTCACCGGCTACCTGGCCAGGCCGCTGGGTGGCATCCTCATGGCCCATTTCGCCGACCACCTGGGGCGCAAGCGGGTGTTCAGCCTGAGCATCCTGATGATGGCGCTGCCGTGCCTGCTGATCGGGGTGATGCCGACCTACGCCGACATTGGCTACGCCGCGCCGCTGATCCTGCTGGCCCTGCGCATCCTGCAGGGTGCGGCGGTTGGCGGTGAGGTACCCAGCGCCTGGACCTTCGTCGCCGAACATGCGCCGTCAGGTCGTCGCGGTTATGCGCTGGGCTTCCTGCAGGCCGGGCTGACCTTCGGCTACCTGCTCGGTGCGCTGACCGCGACCTTGCTGGCGCAGCTGTTCACGCCCCAGGAGATCCTCGATTACGCCTGGCGCTATCCTTTCCTGCTTGGCGGCGTGTTTGGCGTGATCGGTGTCTGGCTGCGTCGCTGGCTGAGTGAAACCCCGGTGTTCCTGGCCCTGCGGGCGCAGCAGGAGCAACCGGTGGCCTTCCCCCTGCGACGGGTGCTGGGCACTCATCGACGGGCCTTGATTCCAGCGGCGCTGCTGACCTGTGTGCTGACCTCGGCGGTAGTGGTGCTGGTGGTGATTACCCCGACCGTGATGCAACAGCGGTTCGGCATGACAGCCGGGCACACCTTCGCCCTGAGCAGCGTGGGTATCGTCTTCCTCAATATTGGCTGCGTGCTGGCCGGCTTGCTGGTGGACCGTATCGGTGCCTGGCGGGCGCTGATGCTCTACTGCCTGCTGCTGCCGTTGGGCATCGGCGCCTTGTACGCCAGCCTGGTGGGCCAGTGGGGGCAGCTCTGGGCGGCCTATGCATTGGCTGGCCTGTCCTGTGGCGTGGTAGGGGTGGTGCCGTCGGTGATGGTCGGGCTGTTCCCGGCCGAGATCCGGGTGTCGGGCATCTCCTTCACCTACAACGTCGCCTACGCCCTGTGGGCCAGCACCACGCCGCTGGCGCTGATTGCCCTGATGCCCTGGAGCCCATGGGTGTGTGTCGGTTTTTGTCTGGTCATGGGCATGGTCGGATTGCTGACGGCGCTCTATTTCGGACGCCGCGAGCCGTTGGAGTTCGCTGCGCAGCCGCTGGCGCTCATGTGCGGTGACAAATGAGGCGGTAATGACTGCTGGGCAGTGAGGCAGACTTCCGGGTGGGGGTTATTAAAATAACCTATTGGCCAAGAATAACCTTAAAGGTTAATTTCTCATGGAAAAGAGAACGCCGCACTGCCCGCTGGAAAGGGTGCGAATGTTGATGAGCCAGGGCCGGGTCAGGCCCACCCGGACAGCTATCCAGGACTGTGATGCGCTCGGGCTGAGCCCTCGCCAGATGCTTGAAGTCGTTCGAGGCTTGTCGGCACACGATTTCTACAAAAGCATGACGACCTATCACGATCATCGGATCTGGCAGGATGTCTATCGTCCCCGAACCGTCTTTGGCGATCTCTACATCAAGCTGACGGTGGTCGATGACGTGCTGATCGTGTCATTCAAGGAGCGTTGAAATGAAGTGTCCCGTGTGTGGTGGTGCTGAGCTGGTCGCCCAGGCTCAGGACATGCCTTATCGATACAATGGCCATTCGACGGTGATCCGCGATGTCTTCGGCGATTATTGCCCTGTTTGCGGCGAGGCGGTGCTGAGCATGGCTGAAGCTGAGCGCCTCGGTGATCTGATGCTGGCCTTCAAGCGACAGGTCAATGCCGCCGCTGTCGACCCTGCCTTCATTGCCAGCGTTCGGCGCAAATTCGACCTCGATCAGCGTGAGGCGGGCGAAATCTTTGGCGGCGGGGTCAATGCCTTTTCCCGTTACGAGAACGGCAAGACCCAACCACCGGTCGCACTGATCAAGCTGTTCAAGCTCCTGGATCGTCATCCGGAACTGTTCGAGGAAGTCAGGACTGCCTGATGCGTCCAGGCAGTCAACAGGTCCTACAGGCAGGGTAGGGATTTTGAGCGTCGGCAGCTCTGCACCCCTACAGCGCCTTCGAGGTTGTGCACGTAATTTCGACTGATCGTTGACGGACCCTTCCGTTCATACAGTCAGGAGAAATATGCATGTCCAGTTTCAACATCACCTGGATGACGCGGGCCCAGCTGCCTGCGTTTCCGCCACAGATGAGCTTTTCGGCTGCCAATCCCGCCAGCACGAAACCGGATGATCAGGCCAGGACTCCGGTTATCCGCTGGGGCCGTAGCCTGGCCTGCGTGCTGGAGTCCCGTCACCACCACGACCAGGCCTGGGTGGTAGTCTACGGTGATGGCAAGCAATTGACCGGCGTACACCCGCTGCATGACTTTCGCCATATCAGCCGTATCCAGCTGGCCGCCAACAGCCATGCCGTACTGTTGACCGACAGTGCGCAGCGCCAGCAAACGGTCGAATTCATCCAGCTGAAGGCACTGGATGGCAGTGGTGGTGCCGGGGACCCCGTGAACGGCCTACCCAGCGGTATCCCGTTCATGCTTACCAATGGTCGTGATTACCTGATGGCGGACGAGGAGGGCGTGTGCCTCGCCGTGAACCCGGATCCCAAGGCCATGCAATGGCTCTACAGGGACGGGCAACTGGTCAATGTCACCACCGGGCAGGCCTTGGGGCTCGGGATCTGCGGCAAGGCGAGCGCAGCCTCGGGAGATCGCTGGCGGCTGTCTTCCAAGGGCGAGCTTCTCTATGGCGACGGCACCCGTACCTTGTGCAGTGCTCCGATTTCGGGTGAGGTCTGGCTGCAGCGACGAAGCGAGGTGCTGCCTTCCGACGCCTGGCGGGTGCAACTGCCCCAGCTCCCCCGCCGGGGGCAGGCGCCGAGCATGGTCGTAGACAAACTGAGCGTGTGCCTCGCTGTCTCTGCCGACTACAGTGCCGGAACAGGCGATACCCTTTCGTTCTCGATCAATGGCAGCGAGCACCGCCAGCCGTTGGCCGGCAACTTCGAGCGTGGGGCGCACTTCAAGGTCGAGGTCGACCTGGCCAAGATGTTCCAGCGCAGCGTGATCTATGCCGATGAGCTGCGCTCGGTCGAGATCTACCAGGCCAGTGCCGGGGGGTACGGTCCGGCCTGGAAGATGCAGTCGCTGGACCTGAAGGTCAATGACCAGCTGAACAACCGCGTGGTAGGGAGCGACAACCGCTGGATCGAGGCCAGGGACGGCGTGGCATGGCAAGGCCGGGTGAACTGGCTGGACTGGCGCAAGGCCGATATCTCGGCGCCCCTGGACTTTGCCGGCTACACCTACCCGGTGCAGTTGCAGCAATGGCTGATCGACGTGCTGAAATGGCGCAGCTATCAGCCTGAAACCCTCGATGGCGTCTGCCAATTGATCGGCGAGGAGCGCGGCCAGATACTGGCGTATGAGCTCAAGAGCGGCAGATTGACCTATCTGCGCCCCAATACTGCCCAGGATGCCTACACCTGGGTCTATACCCCGCAGAAAAGCATTCTGGTCAAATACTGGGACCAGTCCCTCGATCGCACAAGTTATACCCGGCACAGTCAGCTTGGCGGCGGTCAGCCGGTGGTGTGCGCCGGAGAAATGCGCATCGACCGCAAGACCACCAGCAATGCGGTGAGCGACATCCTTGGTCTGGTCAATGATGCCTCCGGGCACTACAAGCCCGATGGCGGGCAGTGCCTGGGGCATGTCCTGGAGCGGCTCGAACAACTGGGGCTGGACACCACGCACACCGTGGTTTCGTACAAGGGATAGCGACCATGAAAAAGCCCCCGGGTCTCACGACCAGGGGGCTTTTGCTTGCCGCCAGGGCAGGGCTTACATGTTCGGGTAGTTCGGCCCGCCGGCGCCTTCAGGGGTGACCCAGGTGATGTTCTGGGCCGGATCCTTGATGTCGCAGGTCTTGCAGTGCACGCAGTTCTGCGCGTTGATCTGGAAGCGCTTGTTGCCGTCTTCCTGGGTGACCACTTCGTACACGCCGGCCGGGCAGTAGCGCTGTGCTGGTTCGTCGTACAGCGGCAGGTTGCTGGCGATCGGGATGTTCGGGTCGGTCAGCTTCAGGTGGCAGGGTTGTTCCTCTTCATGGTTGGTGCTGGAGAGGAATACCGAGCTGAGCTTGTCGAAGCTGAGCTTGCCGTCCGGTTTCGGGTAGTCGATCTTCTGCGAGTCCGCCGCGAGCTTGAGGCAGGCGTAGTCCGGCTTGGTGTCATGCAGGGTGAACGGCAGCTTGCCGCCGAACCAGTTCTGGTCGATGTAGTTGAACGCACCACCGAGCAACGGGCCGAACTTGTGCAGCGCCGGGCCGAAGTTGCGGCTGGCGAACAGCTCTTCATGCAGCCAGCTGGCCTTGAAGGCGCTGACATAGCCGTTGAGCTGGTCACCGCCTTCGCTGCCGGCGATCAATGCGTCGGCCACGGCTTCGGCGGCGAGCATGCCGGACTTCATCGCGGTGTGGCTGCCCTTGATCTTGGAGAAGTTCAGGGTGCCCAGGTCGCAGCCGATCAGCGCGCCGCCATTGAAGACCATCTTCGGCAGCGAGTTCAGGCCGCCCTTGCAGATGGCGCGGGCGCCGTAGCTGATGCGCTTGCCGCCTTCGAGGTACTGGGCCATCACCGGGTGGTGCTTCAGGCGCTGGAACTCGTCGAACGGTGACAGGTACGCGTTGGAGTAGGACAGGTCGACGATCAGGCCGACCACCACCTGGTTGTTTTCCAGGTGATAAAGGAAGGAGCCGCCGGTGTTCTCGGCGCTCATCACGTCCAGCGGCCAGCCGGCGGTATGCACCACCAGGCCCTGCTCGTGCTTGGCCGGGTCGATTTCCCAGATTTCCTTGAGACCGATGCCGTAGTGCTGGACGTCGGACTCGTTGTCCAGGTCGAAGCGCTTGATCAGCTGCTTGCCGATATGGCCACGGCAGCCTTCGGCGAACAGGGTGTACTTGGCGCGCAGCTCCATGCCCGGGGTGTACAGGCCTTCTTTTGGCTGGCCTTCGCGGTCGACACCCAGGTCGCCGGTGACGATGCCACGCACCACGCCGTTTTCATCGAACAGTGCCTCTTGCGCGGCGAAGCCCGGGTAGATCTCGACGCCCAGGTTCTCGGCCTGCTGGGCCAGCCAGCGGCACAGGTTGCCCAGGGAGATGATGTAGTTGCCGTGGTTGTGCATGGTCTTGGGCACGAACAGGTCGGGGACCTTGGTCGAGCTGTCGGCACTTTTCAGCACGTAGATGTCGTCGCGCTTCACTTCGGTGTTCAGCGGCGCGCCGAGTTCTTTCCAGTCGGGGAACAGTTCGTTCAGGGCGCGTGGTTCGAACACCGCGCCGGAGAGGATGTGGGCGCCGACTTCGGAGCCTTTCTCGACCACGCAGACGCTGATCTCGCTACCGGCTTCGGCGGCCTTCTGCTTCAGGCGGCAGGCGGCGGACAGGCCCGCCGGGCCTGCGCCGACGATGACCACGTCGAATTCCATGTATTCGCGTTCCACAGGTTCTCTCCTACTCAAGGCTCATCGCGTTGCTTGTCTTTTATGGGTGTTCACGGTCACGTGCGGCGTGCAGAGGCTGTAGCTTCGCAGGTGATGGACTACACCGTTTTGTCTTGGCCGCGCATTATATCTACACCACTTGGCGGGTCCAATACAAACGTTTGTTTGAATTTGCCGGAGGCCCGTAGAATCGCAGGTAGGCGGCTGGAGGCTGGCCAATTTGCCGTATTGACCGGATTGGGTGTTACGGTCAAGATACGAGCGCTTTCGCGTTCGCCGTAGGCTGACCGTCGGGCGCAGGTGCACCCCTAAAGACCAGGCGTGGAGCAGGGTTTACGGGCCGAATCAGGTTTTGTAGTGGAGTCTACACGCCACGACACAAAATGACCCGCGGGTTTTGTCCCTGAAGGTCGCAACAAGACTGATCGGTCAACTGAACTTTGTCGGCGTCGGAACGTTTTTAGAGGTGCCCTTGTACCCACGCGCATTCGCCGGGCCGTCCCCAGGCGATCTTCTTTTCACCGGAGAGTAACGAGGAATCCATGAAGGTTCTTGTAGCTGTCAAACGAGTGGTCGACTACAACGTCAAGGTTCGCGTCAAGGCGGACAACTCCGGCGTCGACCTTGCAAACGTCAAGATGTCCATGAACCCCTTCTGCGAAATCGCCGTGGAAGAAGCCGTCCGCCTGAAAGAGAAGGGTGTGGCGAGCGAAATCGTCGTCGTCTCCATCGGCCCGACCGCCGCCCAGGAGCAACTGCGTACCGCCCTGGCCCTGGGTGCCGACCGCGCCATCCTGGTCGAGGCCGCTGACGAACTGAACTCCCTGGCCGTGGCCAAGGCGCTGAAAGCCGTTGTCGACAAGGAGCAGCCGCAGCTGGTCATCCTCGGCAAGCAGGCCATCGACAGCGACAACAACCAGACCGGCCAGATGCTGGCCGCGCTGACCGGTTACGCCCAGGGCACCTTTGCCTCCAAGGTCGAAGTTGCCGGCGACAAGGTCAACGTCACCCGTGAAATCGACGGCGGCCTGCAGACCGTTGCGCTGAACCTGCCAGCCATCGTCACCACCGACCTGCGCCTGAACGAGCCGCGCTACGCGTCGCTGCCGAACATCATGAAGGCCAAGAAGAAGCCGCTGGAGACCGTCACTCCAGACGCGCTGGGCGTATCCCTCGCCTCCACCACCAAGACCCTGAAGGTCGAAGCGCCTGCCGCCCGCAGCGCCGGTATCAAGGTCAAGTCGGTGGCCGAACTGGTCGAGAAGCTGAAGAACGAAGCGAAGGTAATCTAAATGACTATCCTGGTTGTCGCTGAACACGAAAACGGTGCCGTAGCCCCGGCCACCCTGAACACTGTCGCCGCTGCCGCCAAGATCGGTGGTGATATCCACGTGCTGGTCGCAGGCCAGAACGTCGGTGGCGTCGCCGAGTCCGCCGCCAAGATCGCCGGCGTGGCCAAGGTGCTGGTCGCCGATAACGCCGCCTACGCCCATGCCCTGCCGGAAAACGTCGCGCCGCTGCTGGTCGAGCTGGCCAAGGGTTACAGCCACGTGCTGGCCCCGGCCACCACCAATGGCAAGAACATCCTGCCGCGCGTTGCCGCGCTGCTGGACGTCGACCAGATCTCCGAGATCATCGCCGTTGAATCCGCCGACACTTTCAAGCGTCCGATCTATGCCGGTAACGCCATTGCCACCGTGCAATCGAGCGCTGCGGTCAAGGTCATCACCGTGCGTACCACCGGCTTCGACGCCGTGGCCGCCGAAGGTGGTTCGGCCGCTGTCGAAGCCGTCGCTGCCGCCCACGACGCCGGCAAGTCGGCCTTCGTTGGCGAAGAGCTGGCCAAGTCCGACCGTCCTGAGCTGACCGCCGCCAAGATCGTCGTTTCCGGTGGTCGCGGCATGGGCAACGGTGACAACTTCAAGCACCTGTACGCCCTGGCCGACAAGCTCGGCGCCGCCGTCGGCGCCTCGCGCGCCGCGGTCGACGCAGGCTTCGTGCCGAACGACATGCAGGTCGGCCAGACCGGCAAGATCGTCGCGCCACAGCTGTACATCGCCGTCGGTATCTCCGGCGCGATCCAGCACCTGGCCGGCATGAAGGACTCGAAAGTGATCGTCGCAATCAACAAGGACGAGGAGGCGCCGATCTTCCAGGTCGCCGACTACGGCCTGGTCGCCGATCTGTTCGAAGCGGTTCCGGAGCTGGAAAAGCTGGTCTGATCCGCCTGCTTCACTTATAAAGAACCCGGCCCGCCCTTGGCGGTCCGGGTTTTTTCATGGATTTTTTCAGGGGCGGGGAGAGGTTGCATGGCGTTTCGCTGGAGCAAGGGGGGGCTGGCCTGCGTGCTGGCGCTGCTGTCGACGCAGGCCCTGGCGGTGGGCAAGTGCGAGCGTCTGGTGGCCACCGGCAGCCCGGATGCGCCGCCGTACTCCTGGCAGGATCCGCAAGACCCGAAACATCTGATCGGCGCCAATGTCGACCTGCTGCGCCAGGTGGCTGCCGAGCTTGGGGTGAAGGTCGAGGTGCTGCACGCCGGCAAGCGCGAGCAGGCTCTGGAGGAGGTGCGCAGCGGGCGCATGGACCTGTTGCTCGACACGCCGATGCAGGTCACCCAGCTGACCAGTCTGGATTACATCCATCCGGCCTTGCAGCTCAACGAATACCTGGTCTGGACCCGCCATGACGCCACCCTGGTGTTCGATGGCCCGGCTGACCTTGCCCAGTACCGCGGCGCCCTGTCCGAGAAGGCCCGCCTGACCCCGGCCTTCGATGCCTTTGCCAGGACCCAGCTCAAGCTGGAGCCGGCGCAGAACCTGACGCAGGCCTTCCAGAAACTGGTGCTCGGCCAGGTCGACTATGTGCTGGCTGGGCGCTACTCGGGCATGGCCATGGCGCAGAGCCTGGGCGTGGGCAACGACCTCATCGCCCGGGGTTTGCCGGTGGATCGTCCGGGGCTGTACCTGGCGGTCTCGCACAACTCGGCGTGCAACGACAGCTGGTTGCGCGGACAACTGGCGAAAAAACTGACAGAATTGCCGATCTCCGGGGCGAGCGAAGCTGTGCTGCAGCGCAATGTCGAGCGTTGGAAGGCGCAGATGCAGGCGTCGCAGGGTGCCCCCAAACAGTAGGAAGCGTGAGTGAGAATCCAACCCTTGATGCTTGCCCTGGCCGTGCTCGGCCTGGTCGGCTGTGCCAACGACCCGGCACCCAATGAACAACTGCGCCTGTCGGAACAGGCCTTGGAGCAGGCCAAGGCGGTCGGCGCCAATGAGCAGGTGCCGGAGTTCAAGTTGGCCGAAGACAAGCTGGCCCGGGCCAAGAGCAACATGCTCGGCGAAAGCCACCGCGATGCGCGCATGCGCGCCGAGCAGGCCGAGCTCGATGCGCGCCTGGCCGAGGCGCGGGTGCTGAACCAGAAGAGCGAGGAGCAGCTGCAGGCGATGCAGTCGCGGATCAAGCGCCTGCGTAAGCAACTGGAGGTGCAGCCATGAAGTCTCTCAAGCCCATGGCGGCCCTGGCCTTGCTGGCCCTGGTCGGTCTGCAGGGCTGCGCCAGCCAGCGCAGCGAGTCGGCACTGGACGATGCCAGTGCTGCGTTCCAGAAGGTCAAGGACGATTCCGACGTGCTGCGTAGCGCGCCTCGCGATGTGATCCGCGCCGGCGAGTCGTTGGCGCGCGCGGAGCGCCTGGCGGGCTATGTCGGCACCGGCAGCGATGTTCGTCATTACGCCTACCTGAGTCAGCGCTACAGCGAGATTGCCAGCGAGCATGCCAAGCTGGCGTTGAACCAGGAGCGCCTGGCCAAGCTCGACCTGGAGCGCCAGCGCCTGCAGTTGGCGCTGCGCGAGGCCAAGCTGGCCAGCGTCCAGCAGCAGGGCAAGTTCGTCGAAGCGCAGATTGTCGCGCTGGCGTCGGAGCAGACCGATCGCGGTCTGGTCATGACCCTGGGCGATGTGCTGTTCGATACCGGCCAGGCTGATCTGAAGAACTCGGCCAGCCGTACTGTATTGAAGCTGGTGCAGTTCCTTCAGCTCAATCCACGGCGCGTGGTGCGGATCGAGGGTTATACCGATAGCACCGGTGCGGCGGAGGAGAACCTGAAACTGTCCCGTGATCGTGCGCAGTCGGTGGCCGATATGCTGGTTGATCTGGGCGTGGACGAGAAGCGGATCCAGGTCGAGGGTTATGGTGACCAGTACCCGGTTGAGGCCAATGCTTCGGAGCGGGGCAGGGCGCAGAATCGTCGGGTCGAGATCGTCTTCTCCGATGACAAGGGTAAGCTCGCGCCAGCGCGTTGAATTCTGTTTTGATTTCGAGCAAGCCCGTTCCTGCAAGAAGTTATACATAACTTGTAGAAGCGGGCTTGCACACGATAGGGTTCATCCAGTCAATTCATAGTCAGTCGGCTAACTACCACTTCGCATTTCTTGATCTTGATCTTGATCTTGATCTTGCTGTTGCTCCTAAGTGCGCAATAGTTCAGGCGCCGCCAATTGCGACTTCAGGAGGCCGAGCGGAGTTCTTGCGAAGGGAGGTGACGGGCATGGATGCCCGTCAAGCGCTGCGCCCCAGGATGGGGCGTTCAGCGCGGTCCTCCCGGGAGCAAGAACGGAGCGAGGGGACCCCGGAGCGAAGCGTAGGGGCCGGATGAATGGAGCGAGGATTTTTTGGTTCCTTTTTGATCCTTCAAAAAGGGACCCGCCGTAAGGGCGGAAAGGTGACTTTGCGTCACCATCGCAAATGAATGCGCATATAACTTTCAAAACTCATGCTCTAAAAGTCAAAGTCAAAGTCAAAGTCAAAGTCAAAGTCAAAGTCAAAGTCAAAGTCAAAGTCAAAGTCAAAGTCAAAGTCAAAGTCAAAGTCAAAGTCAAAGTCAAAGTCAAAGTCAAAGTCAAAGTCGGCTAGTGCTGGTTTTAATAGTTGTAAGTGCATTCATTTGTGATGTCGACGCATAGTCACCTTTTCGCCCTTACGGCGAGTTCCTTTTTGAAGGATCAAAAAGGAACCAAAAAATCCTCGCTCCATTCATCCGGCCCTCCGCTTCGCTCCGGGTCCCCTCACTCCGGCCTTGCTCCCGGGAGGACCGCGCTGCAGGGCCCATCCTGGGCCCCAGCGCTTGACGGGCATCCATGCCCGTCACCTCCCTCCGCAAGGCCTGCGTTCGGCCTCCTGAAGTCGCGAAGGTACGGGCGGCGCCTGGACTGGCGCAGCTGTCGCTAGCTGGGTGTGGCGCTAGACTCTCGATCGGCAACGGCAACGGCAACGGCAACGGCAACGGCAACGGCAACGGCAACGGCAACGGCAACGGCGGGCAGTGTCACCACTCTGTGCGTTCGTCGGCGCGCCGACTCAAACATCGATCGTTTCTCTGTCACGCAACTGTATTGTTGACTATCCTGCGATCTGTCCCAGTACACTTCGCAACTGTTACGGTATTCTGCCTCGGCAGTGAGTCGCACAAGAACAACGATCCCGTCCGCGCTTCGAGAACACGCCATGACCAACCTGCTGCTGTACCAGCGTATCGCCCAGCAACTGGCCGATGACATCCGCCGGGGTGTCTACCAGCCGGGCGAACGGGTGCCGTCGGTACGCAAGATGAGCGCCCAGCTCAATGTCAGCCACGCCACCGTGCTGCAGGCTTATGCCAATCTCGAGGACCAGGGCCTGATCCGTGCCCGGCCGCAGTCGGGCTACTATGTCCACCAGACTCCGGCGCTGACGGCGCAGACCCCGGATATCGCCCGGGTCGAGCGCCCCGGGCTGGTCACCCGGGCGAGCATTATCCAGCAGGTACTGGTCGAGGCGCGCCGCGATGGCGTCTTTCCCTTCGGCGCGGCGGTGCCCCATGTCGACTACTTGCCCGTGCGCGCCCTGCACCAGCAGTTGGCCAAGGTGACGCGCTTCCATAGCCCGCGTGCCTTCAGCTACATGTTCAGCCCCGGCTTCGAGCCGCTGCGCCGGCAGATCGCCATCCGCATGCGCGATGCTGGTGTACTGGTCGATCCCCGTGAAGTGGTGGTGACTCATGGTTGCGTCGATGCCCTGCAGATGTCGCTGCGGGTCCTGACCCGGCCGGGCGACCTGATCGCCGCCGAATCGCCTACCTACTATGGGCTGCTGCAACTGGCGGACCTGCTCGGGCTCAAGGTCATCGAAATCCCCAGCGATCCCTCCACCGGCATCAGCCTGGAGGCCCTGCAACTGGCCGCCAACCAGTGGTCGATCAAGGCCCTGGTGCTGACGGCGCGGTTGAGCAACCCGCTGGGTGGCACCATTCCCGAAGAGCGGCAGAAACAGTTGCTGCGCCTGGCCTCGGATTTCGACATCCAGATTGTCGAGGATGATATCTACGGCGAGCTGATGTTCGAGCAAGGGCGCACCAAGTCGCTCAAGGCGTTCGATCGGCTGGACCGGGTGATCTACTGCTCGAGCTTCTCCAAGACCTTGTCGCCGGGAGTGCGGGTCGGCTGGATGATCGCCGGGCGCTATCAGGACGAGATCCAGCGACTGCAGACCTTCACTACCCACTCGGCGTGCAGCGTCACGCAGATGGCGGTGGCCGCCTACCTGGAGAATGGTGGCTACGATCGGCATTTGCGCTACATCCGACAGGAATACCGCAAGAACCTCAGCGCCTACCAGCTGGCGGTGCAGCAGCACTTCCCGGAAGGCACGCAGATGACCCGGCCCACCGGTGGCTTCATTCTCTGGGTCAGTCTGCCGGGGCGGGTCAATACCCAGGAACTGCATGTGCGGGCGTTGGAGCAGGGCATCAGCATTGCCCCCGGGCTGATCTTCAGCAATACCGAGCAGTTCAACCACTGTATCCGGCTCAATTGCGGCATTCCCTGGAATCGGGAGGCTGAGCGTGCAGTGATGACGCTGGGGTTGCTGGCCCAGCAATTGTGCCGGGAATCGAACGGCATGCTGTTGTAGGCTTGTCAGACGAGCCGGGAACAGGGAGCATACGCGCTTTACTGCTTGCGTTCCTGGTACCCATGAATCTGCTTCGTCCTCTCGTCATCGCCCTGTGTTTCGCCTTGCCCTGGCTGTCGGTCGGTGCGGTGCAGGCTGCCGAACCGGCGGCCAAGGCACAGGGTGTACACAAACCGGCGAACAAGGCGTCCAGCAAGGCCCCTGCCAAACCGCAGGCCAAACCGGTAACCAAGGCGAAGCCCAAGCCCAAGCCCAAACCGAAGGCCAGGGCTGTCAGCAAGGCCGTCGCCAAACCGCTGCCCCAGCCGAAGATCGACCTGAGCCTGCCCAGGGACATGGTCAAGCATCTCGAACCGGACCTCGGCGACGGGCCGGTGGTGCGCAAGCCGCTGTTGCCCTCGATGTTCCCCACCAAGCCCGAATCCGACAGCAGTCCGTTCCAGCTCAACGGCCGGCTGATCAGCAACGAAATGCAGTTGCAGCTGCGCAACGACAGTCGGCGGGACGTGGAGGGCGCAGCCATCGAATTCGAATTCCGCAACTGACTGCCGGGTCATGGGTGATTTCATCCGTCCGGCAATTTCAAACATATGTTTGAGCGGTTAGTATCCAGGGACGTTCGTCCCGTTTTGCTCCTGGGAGTCCTGTTGTCATGAAATGCCGCGAGGGCTGCGGTGCCTGCTGCATCGCCCCGTCCATCAGTTCGCCGATCCCTGGCATGCCGCAGGGCAAGCCGGCCGGCGAACGCTGCCTGCACCTGAATGTCGAAAACCTCTGTGCGCTGTTCGGCAGGCCCGAGCGGCCGCAGGTGTGTGGTGGCTTCAAGGCGGAAGCGGACATCTGTGGCAACGATCGTGACGAGGCCATCCGTATCATCGGGTGGCTGGAGCAGATGACGGCGGCGTGACAGGTTGGATCTTCGACAACAAGGAACAAGATGATGAGATCGATCAAAGGTATTGCACTGCTGTGTGGCATGGGCGTCCTGCTGGCACCGACGGCCTGGGCCGAGAACTGGCAGGTGGCCAAGGACGAGGAGGGGATCAGGGTTTCCCTCAGCGAGGTGGCCGGCTCGAAGTACAAGGCCTATCGCGGCGTGACCGTGATCAAGGCGCCGCTGGCCAGAGTCAAGGCGCTGCAGGAAGACGTGGTGGGGGCCTGTGCCTGGATCCACGAGTGCAAGTCGCAGAAGCTGCTCAAGAGCGAAGGTGACCAGAGCTGGACCTACACCCAGTTCAACACGCCCTGGCCGGTGACGCCGCGGGATTCGATCCTGCATGTGACCACGGTCCAGGAGGCTGATGGCAGCCTGACCCGAAAGCTCGAGGGGCAGCCCAAGTACCTGCCTGAGACCGATGGTTTCGTGCGGGTGGCCCAGGTGCAGGGTTTCTGGAAACTGGTGCCCAAGGGTGACAGCACCGAGGTGATCTACCAGGTGCACACCGAGCCGGGTGGTAGCGTGCCGGCGATGGTGGCCAACAAGTTCGTGGTCGATGCGCCGTTCAATACCCTCAAGGGGTTGAAAGAGCGCGCGGAGAAGAACTAAAGGCTGGCTGGCCTGTTCCCTGTAGGAGCGGCCTTGCCGAGGCGTCGGACCGGCCGGAAAGGGCTGCGTAGCAGCCCCGGCGATTCTGAGTCTGACACGAGATCTTGGGGCTGCTGTGCAGCCCTTTCGCGGCACAAGGCCGCTCCTACACAGGGAAGGGTATATAGGCCGGAACAAAAAAGGCTGCCCGAGGGCAGCCTTTTTGCGTTCAACCGAGAGGCTTACTTGCGGTCCTTCAGCTCAACGATGTCACGCTGCTCGTAACCGGTGTACAGCTGGCGCGGACGGCCGATCTTGTACGGGCTGGAGAGCATTTCCTTCCAGTGCGAGATCCAGCCCACGGTACGTGCCAGGGCGAAGATCACGGTGAACATGCTGGTCGGAATGCCGATGGCCTTGAGGATGATGCCCGAGTAGAAGTCGACGTTCGGGTACAGCGAGCGCTCGACGAAGTACGGATCGGTCAGGGCGATCTCTTCCAGGCGCATGGCCAGTTCGAGTTGCGGATCGTTCTTGATGCCGAGTTCGCTGAGGACTTCGTCGCAGGTCTGCTTCATCACGGTGGCGCGCGGGTCGCGGTTCTTGTACACGCGGTGACCGAAGCCCATGAGCTTGAACGGGTCGTTCTTGTCCTTGGCCTTGGCGATGAACTTGTCGATGTTCGAGACATCGCCGATTTCATCGAGCATGGTCAGTACCGCTTCGTTCGCGCCGCCGTGGGCCGGGCCCCACAGTGCGGCGATGCCGGCGGCGATACAGGCGAACGGGTTGGCGCCCGAGGAGCCCGCCAGGCGCACGGTGGAGGTGGAGGCGTTCTGCTCGTGGTCGGCGTGGAGGATGAAGATCCGGTCCATTGCCTTGGCCAGCACCGGGCTGATCGGTTTGATCTCGCACGGGGTGTTGAACATCATGTGCAGGAAGTTCTCCGCGTACGACAGGTCGTTGCGCGGGTACATCATGGGCTGGCCCATGGAGTACTTGTAGACCATCGCGGCCAGGGTCGGCATCTTGGCGACCAGGCGCACCGCGGAGATTTCGCGGTGCTGCGGGTTATTGATGTCCAGCGAGTCGTGATAGAACGCCGACAGGGCGCCGACCACGCCGCACATCACCGCCATCGGGTGGGCGTCGCGGCGGAAGCCGTTGAAGAACGACTTCAACTGTTCGTGAACCATGGTGTGGTTCTTCACGGTGCTGACGAACTGGGCCTTCTGCTCGGCATTCGGCAGTTCGCCGTTGAGCAGCAGGTAGCAGGTCTCGAGGTAGTCCGATTGCTCGGCGAGCTGTTCGATCGGGTAGCCGCGGTGCAGCAGGATGCCCTTGTCGCCGTCAATATAGGTGATCTTCGACTCGCACGAGGCGGTCGCCATGAAGCCTGGGTCGAAGGTGAAGTGGCCGGATGCCCCCAACCCGCGGACGTCGATAACATCGGGACCAACGGTGCCGGTTAAAATGGGCAGCTCGACGGGGGCAGCGCCCTCGATGATCAACTGCGCTTTTTTGTCAGCCATGTGGCCTCCTATTAATGCTTGAAATCATCAGACAGACCCCCCACGCAGGGCCCGCACCACTATAGAGGGATAAATTCGAATGTCAATTTGCCTAAAGGCTGGTTGAAACGCCCCTTGAAGCCTGGTTTTTCACGAAATTCTCGCCCGTTTACGCCTTTTGTTCACTAAAGGCAATGCGCTATTTGGGCGAGCCCCTCACGTTGTCATAAGCAGCCTAACTGTCTATACTCGGCAGCCGACTCCCAGGGGCTTTCAAGCCCGCCCTGCTGGGTGTCGTCGCTCTCCTGGGTGGTGGGTACCTGACCAGTACACTTACCAACAACTTTGCCCTGTTAGCTAGGGGCTCTTCAGTGTGAAAAAAGCCGTGAAAAGCCAACGACCTGTAAACCTAGACCTAAGGACCATCAAACTCCCGATCACCGCGTACACGTCCATTCTTCACCGTATCTCCGGCGTCATCCTGTTCCTCGGCCTTGCCATCATGCTTTACGCACTGGGCAAGTCGCTGGGTAGCGAGGAAGGCTTTGCCGAGGTGAAGGCGTGTCTGACCAGTCCGCTGGCCAAACTGGTGACCTGGGGCCTGCTGTCCGGCCTGCTGTATCACCTCGTGGCAGGTGTGCGCCACCTGATCATGGACATGGGCATCGGTGAGACGCTGGAAGGCGGCAAGCTGGGCTCGAAAATCGTGATCGTCATCTCCGTGGTGCTGATCGTTCTGGCAGGAGTTTGGGTATGGTAACTAACGTCACGAACCTGTCGCGTTCGGGCCTCTACGACTGGATGGCGCAGCGCGTCTCGGCGGTCGTTCTCGCGGCTTACTTCATCTTCCTGATCGGCTACCTCGCCGCCCACCCGGGCATCGACTACGCCCAGTGGCACGCTCTGTTCACCAACAACGCGATGCGCATCTTCAGTCTGCTGGCCCTCGTTGCCCTGGGCGCCCACGCCTGGGTCGGCATGTGGACCATTGCCACCGACTACCTGACGCCGATGGCGTTCGGCAAGTCGGCGACTGCGATTCGTTTCCTGTTCCAGGCGGTATGCGGCGTAGCGATGTTCGCTTACTTCGTCTGGGGTGTGCAGATTCTCTGGGGTATCTGATTCATGGCTAACATTCCTACGATTTCCTTCGACGCCATCATTATCGGTGGCGGCGGCGCTGGCATGCGCGCAGCGCTGCAGCTGGCTCAAGGCGGCCACAAGACTGCCGTAGTCACCAAGGTGTTCCCGACTCGTTCGCACACCGTTTCCGCCCAGGGCGGCATCACCTGCGCCATCGCTTCGGCCGACCCGAATGACGACTGGCGCTGGCACATGTACGACACCGTCAAGGGTTCCGACTACATCGGTGACCAGGACGCGATCGAGTACATGTGTCAGGAAGGCCCGGCCGCGGTCTTCGAGCTGGACCACATGGGTCTGCCGTTCTCGCGTACCGAGACCGGTCGCATCTATCAGCGTCCGTTCGGTGGCCAGTCCAAGGACTTCGGTAAAGGTGGCCAGGCCGCCCGTACCTGCGCCGCTTCCGACCGTACCGGTCACGCGCTGCTGCACACCCTGTACCAGGGCAACCTGAAGGCAGGCACCACCTTCCTCAACGAGTACTACGCCGTCGACCTGGTGAAGAACCAGGACGGCGCCTTCGTCGGTGTGATCGCGATCTGCATCGAAACCGGCGAAACCATGTACATCAAGTCCAAGGCCACCGTGCTGGCGACTGGCGGTGCGGGCCGTATCTACGCCTCCACCACCAACGCCCTGATCAATACCGGCGACGGTATCGGCATGGCGCTGCGTGCCGGTGTACCGGTGCAGGACATCGAGATGTGGCAGTTCCACCCGACCGGCATCGCCGGCGCCGGTGTACTGGTAACCGAAGGTTGCCGTGGTGAAGGTGGCTACCTGATCAACGCCCACGGCGAGCGCTTCATGGAGCGTTATGCGCCGAACGCGAAAGACCTGGCTGGCCGCGACGTGGTTGCCCGTTCCATGGTCAAAGAGATCATCGCCGGCAACGGCGTGGGCCCGAACAAGGACCACGTGCTGCTGAAGCTGGATCACCTGGGCGAGGAAGTGCTGCACAGCCGCCTGCCAGGTATCTGCGAGCTGTCCAAGACCTTCGCCCACGTCGACCCTGTGGTCGCGCCGGTCCCGGTCGTTCCGACCTGCCACTACATGATGGGCGGCGTTGCCACCAACATTCATGGCCAGGCCATCACCATGGACGCCGAAGGCAAGGACCACATCATTCCGGGCCTGTTCGCGGTCGGTGAAGTGGCGTGCGTATCGGTCCATGGCGCCAACCGCCTGGGCGGCAACTCGCTGCTCGACCTGGTGGTGTTCGGCCGTGCCGCCGGCCTGCACCTGGAAAAGGCGCTGACCGAAGGCGTCGAGTACCGCGATGCCAGCGACACCGACGTCGATGTTGCCCTGAACCGCCTGAACAAGCTCAATGAGCGTACCAGCGGTGAAGACGTGGCAAGCCTGAAGCGCGAACTGCAGAGCTGCATGCAGAACTACTTCGGTGTATTCCGTACCGGCGAATACATGCAGAAGGGTATCGAGCAGCTGGCTGGCCTGCGTGACCGCATCGCCAACGTCAAGATCAACGACAAGTCCCAGGCCTTCAACACCGCGCGTATCGAAGCGCTGGAGCTGCAGAACCTGCTGGAAGTCGCCGAAGCGACCGCCATTGCCGCTGAAGCCCGTAAAGAGTCCCGCGGCGCGCACGCCCGTGAAGACTTCGAAGACCGTGACGACGAGAACTGGCTGTGCCACACCCTGTACTACCCGGGTGAGAAGCGCGTTGCCAAGCGTGGCGTCAACTTTGCGCCGAAGACAGTTCCTGCCTTCGAACCAAAAGTCCGGACTTACTAAGGGTGGCTGCTATGTTGAAAGTCGAAGTTTATCGTTACAACCCCGACACCGACTCGGCGCCCAAGATGGAGTCGTTCGACGTCGATACCGGCGGCAAGGACCTGATGGTTCTGGACGTGCTGGCGCTGATCAAGGAAAAGGACGAGGGCTTCTCGTACCGTCGCTCCTGCCGTGAAGGCGTGTGCGGTTCCGATGGCATGAACATGAACGGCAAGAACGGCCTGGCCTGCATCACCCCGCTGTCGGGTGTGGTCAAGGGCAACAAGCTGGTCCTGCGTCCGCTGCCTGGCCTGCCGGTCATTCGTGACCTGGTGGTCGATATGAGCATCTTCTACAAGCAGTACGAGAAGGTGAAGCCTTTCCTGCAGAACGACACGCCGGCCCCGGCCATCGAGCGTCTGCAGTCGCCGGAAGATCGCGACAAGCTGGACGGTCTGTACGAGTGCATCCTGTGCGCCTGCTGCTCGACCTCCTGCCCGTCGTTCTGGTGGAACCCGGACAAGTTCCTGGGCCCCGCCGCACTGCTGCAGGCCTACCGCTTCCTGGCCGACAGCCGTGACACCAAGACTCAGGAGCGCCTGGCGTCCCTGGATGACCCGTTCAGCGTATTCCGCTGCCGCGGGATCATGAACTGCGTGAACGTTTGCCCGAAAGGTCTGAATCCGACCAAGGCAATCGGCCACGTACGTAACATGCTGCTGCAAAGCGGCACCTGATTCAAAGCGTTGTACCTGCAGTAAGCCGAGGTGCGGGTGGTGAGCCCGCACTGAGGTAAAACCCGAGCAAGGGCCCAAAAAGCCCGCGCTCATTACCTATGAAGATATGAGACCAGCAGGGGCTTCCGGGCTGGTACCCGGAAAATCAGCAGGATCCAGGTGGCGTGGTTCAGTCGCTGTGTTCGGACTTTTCCAGGTTTGCTGTGGCTCTCGCCGATCAGTCCCCTAACCGAGGGTGACCAAGCATGCAAGAAAGCGTGATGCAGCGCATGTGGGATAGCGCCCACCTTTCAGGTGGTAACGCTGCATATGTGGAAGAGCTTTATGAGCTCTACCTGCACGACCCTAACGCTGTGCCAGAAGAGTGGCGCACTTACTTCCAGAAGTTGCCCGCCGACGGCAGCACCGCTACCGATGTATCGCACTCGACGATCCGCGACCATTTCGTACTGCTGGCAAAGAACCAGCGCCGCGCCCAACCGGTATCCGCCGGGAGCGTGAGCAGTGAACACGAGAAGAAGCAGGTTGAAGTGCTGCGACTGATCCAGGCCTATCGTATGCGCGGCCATCAGGCTGCCAAGCTCGACCCGTTGGGGTTGTGGCAGCGTCCTGCGCCCGTAGACCTGTCGATCAATCACTACGGCTTGACCAATGCCGATCTTGATACGACCTTCCGTGCCGGCGACCTGTTCATCGGCAAAGAGGAAGCGAGCCTACGCGAAATCTTCGAAGCGCTGCAGAAGACATATTGTCGCACCATTGGCGCCGAGTTCACCCACATCGTCGATTCCGAGCAGCGCAGCTGGTTCCAGCAGCGCCTGGAAAGCGTACGTGGCCGTCCGGAATTCTCCGCCGACGTGCAGGCTCACCTGCTCGAGCGCGTCACGGCCGGTGAGGGCCTGGAGAAGTACCTGGGCACCAAGTACCCGGGCACCAAGCGCTTCGGCCTCGAGGGTGGCGAAAGCCTGATCCCGATGCTGGACGAAATGATCCAGCGCTCCGGTTCCTACGGCACCAAGGAAGTCGTGATCGGCATGGCCCACCGTGGCCGCCTCAACGTGCTCGTCAACACCTTCGGCAAGAACCCGCGCGAGCTGTTCGACGAGTTCGAAGGCAAGAAGATGAACGAGCTGGGCTCCGGTGACGTGAAGTATCACCAGGGCTTCTCCTCCAACGTGATGACTCCCGGTGGCGAAGTCCACCTGGCCATGGCGTTCAACCCCTCCCACCTGGAAATCGTCTCGCCAGTGGTGGAAGGTTCGGTTCGCGCCCGCCAGGATCGCCGCAACGACACCGTTGGCGACAAGGTCCTGCCGATCTCCATCCACGGTGACGCAGCGTTCGCCGGCCAGGGTGTGGTCATGGAAACCTTCCAGATGTCGCAGACCCGCGGTTTCAAGACCGGCGGCACCGTGCACATCGTGATCAACAACCAGGTCGGTTTCACCATCAGCAACCCGCTGGACGCGCGCTCCACCGAGTACGCCACCGACGTTGCCAAGATGATCCAGGCGCCGATCCTGCACGTGAACGGCGACGATCCGGAAGCGGTGATGTTCGTCACCCAGCTGGCCATCGACTATCGCATGCAGTTCAAGCGTGACGTGGTCATCGACCTGGTCTGCTACCGTCGTCGCGGCCACAACGAGGCCGACGAGCCGAACGGCACCCAGCCTTTGATGTACCAGCAGATCAGCAAGCAGCGCACCACCCGTGAGCTGTACGCCGAGCAACTGATCAGCGCCGGTCGCATCGACGCCGAGCGCGCCCAGGCCAAGATCGACGAGTACCGCAACGCCCTGGACAATGGCCTGCACGTGGTCAAGAGCCTGGTCAAGGAGCCGAACCGCGAGCTGTTCGTCGACTGGCGTCCGTACCTGGGCCATGCCTGGACCGCGCGTCACGACACCCGCTTCGACCTCAAGACCCTGCAGGAGCTGTCGGCCAAGCTGCTCGAGCTGCCTGAAGGTTTCGTCGTCCAGCGCCAGGTCGCGAAGATCTACGAAGATCGCCAGAAGATGCAGGCCGGTGGCTTGCCGATCAACTGGGGTTATGCAGAGACCATGGCCTACGCCACCCTGCAGTTCGAAGGTCACCCGATCCGCATGACCGGCCAGGACATCGGCCGTGGCACCTTCTCGCACCGTCACGCGGTGCTGCACAACCAGAAGGACGCCAGCACCTACGTGCCGCTGAAGAACCTGTTCCCGGGCCAGCCGCGTTTCGACCTGTACGACTCCTTCCTCTCGGAAGAAGCGGTACTGGCCTTCGAATACGGCTACTCGACCACCACGCCGAACGCGCTGGTGATCTGGGAAGCCCAGTTCGGCGACTTCGCCAACGGTGCGCAAGTGGTGATCGACCAGTTCATCACCAGTGGCGAGCACAAGTGGGGCCGCCTGTGCGGTCTGACCATGCTGCTGCCGCACGGCTATGAAGGCCAGGGTCCGGAGCACTCCTCCGCGCGTCTGGAGCGCTACCTGCAGCTGTGCGCCGAGCACAACATCCAGGTTTGCGTGCCAACCACCCCGGCACAGATCTACCACCTGCTGCGTCGCCAGGTCATCCGTCCGCTGCGCAAGCCGCTGGTCGTGCTGACGCCGAAGTCGCTGCTGCGCCACAAGCTGGCCATCTCGACCCTGGAAGACCTGGCCGATGGCTCGTTCCAGACCGTGATCCCGGAAATCGACACCCTGGATCCTGCCAAGGTCGAGCGCCTGGTCCTGTGCGGTGGCAAGGTCTACTACGATCTGCTGGAAAAACGCCGTGCCGAAGGCCGCGAAGATATCGCCATCGTGCGTATCGAGCAGCTGTATCCGTTCCCTGAGGACGACCTGGTCGAAATCCTCGCGCCTTACACCAACCTCAAGCACGCAGTGTGGTGTCAGGAAGAGCCGATGAACCAGGGCGCCTGGTACAGCAGCCAGCACCACATGCGCCGTATCCTGGGCCGCCACAACAAGGCGCTGGTCCTGGAATACGCCGGCCGCGACGCTTCCGCCGCGCCAGCTTGTGGTTATGCATCGAAGCACGCCGAACAGCAGGAAAAACTGCTGCAAGACGCCTTCACTGTCTAACGCCTCGCGCACCTGAAACCGAATTTAAGGAAACACAGATAATGGCTATCGAGATCAAAGCCCCAACCTTCCCGGAATCGGTTGCCGATGGCACCGTTGCCACCTGGCACAAGCAGCCGGGCGACGCCGTCAAGCGTGACGAGCTGATCGTCGACATCGAGACCGACAAGGTCGTCCTGGAAGTCCTGGCCACCGCCGACGGCGTGCTGGGCGCCATCGTCAAGGGCGAGGGCGACACCGTCCTGTCCGACGAAGTCCTGGGCTCGATCGTTGAAGGTGGCGCCGCCGCCGCCGCCGCAGCTCCGGCTGCCGCGCCTGCCGCTGCTGCTCCGGCCGCCGCTGCCGCCGATGCTGGCGAAGACGACCCGGTCGCCGCTCCAGCCGCGCGCAAGCTGGCTGAAGAGAACGGCATCGACCTGGCTACCGTTGCCGGCACCGGCAAGGGCGGTCGCATCACCAAGGAAGACGTCGTCGCTGCCGTCGCCAACAAGAAGTCGGCCCCTGCCGCTGCACCGGCTGCCAAGCCGGCCGCCGCTGCCGCTGCCCCGGTCGTCGTCGCCGCTGGCGACCGCACCGAGAAGCGCGTGCCGATGACCCGCCTGCGCGCCAAGATCGCCGAGCGTCTGGTCGAAGCACAGTCGAACATGGCCATGCTGACCACCTTCAACGAAGTCGACATGACCGAAGTCATGGCCCTGCGTTCGAAGTACAAGGACCTGTTCGAGAAGACCCACAACGGCGTGCGCCTGGGCTTCATGTCGTTCTTCGTCAAGGCGGCCACCGAGGCGCTGAAGCGCTTCCCGGCGGTCAACGCCTCGATCGACGGCAACGACATCGTCTACCACGGCTTTGCTGACGTCGGCGTCGCCGTCTCCAGCGACCGTGGCCTGGTGGTACCGGTGCTGCGCAACGCCGAATCGATGAGCCTGGCCGAAATCGAGAACGGCATCGCCACCTTCGGCAAGAAAGCCCGTGACGGCAAGCTGTCGATCGAAGAGATGACTGGCGGTACCTTCACCATCACCAACGGTGGTACCTTCGGCTCGATGATGTCGACCCCGATCGTCAACCCGCCGCAGGCCGCGATCCTGGGTATGCACAACATCATCCAGCGCCCGATGGCCATCAATGGCCAAGTGGTGATCCGCCCGATGATGTACCTGGCGCTGTCCTATGACCACCGCCTGATCGACGGCAAGGAAGCGGTAACCTTCCTGGTGACCATCAAGAACCTGCTGGAAGATCCGTCTCGCCTGCTGCTGGACATCTAATCAACTAGCCGCGCGCCGCCGGCCCCGCTCTTCGCAAGAGGCGGGGCCGTGCGGTAGGCGGCCTGTAGCTTGTAGCTGATAAGGAATCTTTTATGACCCAGAAATTCGACGTAGTGGTGATTGGTGCAGGTCCTGGCGGCTATGTTGCCGCCATCAAGGCTGCCCAACTCGGTCTGAAGACTGCCTGTATCGAGAAATACACCGACGCCGAGGGCAAGCTGGCCCTGGGCGGCACCTGCCTGAACGTGGGTTGCATTCCGTCCAAGGCGCTGCTGGACAGCTCCTGGAAGTACAAGGAAGCCAAAGAGAGCTTCAACGTGCACGGTATCTCCACTGGTGAAGTGAAGATGGACGTTGCCGCGATGGTTGGCCGCAAGGCCGGCATCGTCAAGAACCTGACCGGTGGCGTCGCCACCCTGTTCAAGGCCAACGGCGTCACTTCGATCCAGGGCCACGGCAAGCTGCTGGCCGGCAAGAAAGTCGAAGTCACCAAGGCTGACGGCACCACCGAAGTCATCGAAGCCGAGAACGTGATCCTGGCCTCCGGTTCGCGTCCGATCGACATTCCGCCGGCCCCGGTCGACCAGAACGTCATCGTCGACTCCACCGGCGCCCTGGAATTCCAGAGCGTACCGAAGCGCCTGGGCGTCATCGGTGCCGGCGTGATCGGCCTGGAGCTGGGCTCGGTATGGGCTCGCCTGGGTGCCGAAGTCACCGTCCTGGAAGCCCTGGACACCTTCCTGATGGCTGCCGACACCGCCGTGTCGAAAGAAGCCCAGAAGACCCTGACCAAGCAAGGCCTGGACATCAAGCTGGGCGCTCGCGTCACCGGCTCGAAAGTCAACGGCAACGAAGTCGAAGTCACCTACACCAACGCCGAAGGCGAGCAGAAGATCACCTTCGACAAGCTGATCGTCGCGGTCGGCCGTCGTCCGGTGACCACCGACCTGCTGGCCGCCGACAGCGGCGTGACCATCGACGAGCGTGGCTACATCTTCGTCGACGATCACTGCGCTACCAGCGTTCCGGGCGTATTCGCGATCGGTGACGTGGTGCGTGGCATGATGCTGGCGCACAAGGCCTCGGAAGAGGGCATCATGGTCGTCGAGCGCATCAAGGGCCACAAGGCCCAGATGAACTACGACCTGATCCCGTCGGTTATCTACACCCACCCGGAAATCGCGTGGGTCGGCAAGACCGAACAAGCCTTGAAGGCCGAGGGTGTTGAGGTTAACGTAGGCACCTTCCCGTTCGCGGCCAGCGGCCGTGCGATGGCAGCCAACGATACCGGTGGTTTCGTCAAGGTCATCGCCGACGCCAAGACCGACCGCGTCCTGGGTGTTCACGTGATTGGCCCGTCGGCTGCCGAACTGGTACAGCAGGGCGCGATCGCAATGGAATTCGGCACCAGTGCCGAGGATCTGGGCATGATGGTCTTCAGCCATCCGACCCTGTCCGAAGCGTTGCATGAAGCAGCGCTGGCGGTGAATGGCGGTGCCATTCACGTCGCCAACCGTAAGAAGCGTTAATTATAAGAAACCACGGCGGTCTGCCCGTCGTGGGTCTTGCGTGCAAGACTCACCGCGGAACGTCCGCCGGACCGGATCACATGGGAAAACCCGGGGTCAACGGTCACAGGTGGTGCGGCGCCAGTAATGGCGCAGCGCCGAAGCGCAGTACCTAACGAAGACGGTAAAAAGCATGAATCTTCACGAGTATCAGGGTAAGCAGCTGTTCGCTGAATACGGCCTGCCAGTTTCCAAGGGTTTCGCAGTCGACACCCCTGAAGCTGCAGCAGAAGCCTGCGACAAGATCGGCGGTTCCGAGTGGGTTGTAAAAGCCCAGGTTCACGCGGGTGGTCGCGGTAAAGCGGGCGGCGTCAAGCTGGTTCGCAGCAAGGAAGACGCCAAGGCGTTCGCTGCCCAGTGGCTTGGCAAGAACCTGGTTACCTACCAGACCGACGCCAATGGTCAGCCAGTTTCCAAGATCCTGGTCGAATCCTGCACTGACATCGCCAAAGAGCTGTACCTGGGCGCTGTAGTCGATCGTTCGAGCCGCCGCATCGTGTTCATGGCTTCCACCGAAGGTGGCGTGGACATCGAGAAAGTCGCTCACGACACTCCTGAGAAGATCCTCAAGGCCACCATCGATCCGCTGGTCGGCGCTCAGCCGTTCCAGGGTCGCGAGCTGGCGTTCCAGCTGGGCCTGGAAGGCAAGCAAGTTCAGCAGTTCGCCAAGATCTTCGTAGGCCTGGCCAAGCTGTTCAAGGATCACGATCTGGCCCTGCTGGAAGTGAACCCGCTGGTGATCAAGGCCGACGGCGATCTGCACTGCCTCGATGCCAAGATCAACATCGACGCCAACGCCATGTACCGTCAGCCGAAGCTGAAGACCTTCCACGACCCGTCGCAGGACGACGCCCGTGAAGCCCACGCCGCCAAGTTCGAACTGAACTACGTTGCCCTTGAAGGCAACATCGGCTGCATGGTCAACGGTGCCGGCCTGGCCATGGGTACCATGGACATCGTCAACCTGCACGGCGGCAAGCCAGCCAACTTCCTCGACGTGGGCGGCGGCGCTACCAAAGAGCGCGTTACCGAAGCGTTCAAGATCATTCTGTCCGACAGCAATGTCGCGGCCGTCCTGGTCAACATCTTCGGCGGCATCGTTCGCTGCGACATGATTGCCGAAGGCATCATCGGCGCTGTGAAAGAAGTCGGCGTCAAGGTTCCGGTTGTCGTTCGCCTCGAAGGCAACAACGCCGAACTGGGCGCTAAAGTACTGGCAGAAAGCGGTTTGAACATCATTGCGGCAACCAGCCTGACCGACGCTGCTCAACAAGTTGTCAAAGCTGCGGAGGGCAAGTAATGAGCGTCCTGATCAATAAAGACACCAAAGTCATCTGCCAGGGCTTCACCGGCTCGCAGGGTACTTTCCACTCCGAACAAGCCATCGCCTACGGCACCAAGATGGTCGGCGGCGTCACCCCGGGCAAGGGTGGCACCACCCACCTGGGCCTGCCGGTGTTCAACACTGTGAAAGAAGCTGTAGAAGCCACCGGCGCTGACGCGTCGGTCATCTACGTACCGGCTCCTTTCTGCAAGGACTCGATCCTGGAAGCCGCCTTCGGTGGCATCAAGCTGATCGTCTGCATCACCGAGGGTATTCCTACCCTCGACATGCTGGACGCCAAGGTCAAGTGCGACGAGCTGGGCGTGACCCTGATCGGCCCGAACTGCCCAGGCGTGATCACTCCGGGCGAGTGCAAGATCGGCATCATGCCGGGTCACATCCACCTGCCAGGCAAGGTCGGTATCGTTTCGCGTTCCGGCACCCTGACCTACGAAGCTGTGAAGCAGACCACCGACGCCGGCTTCGGCCAGTCGACCTGCGTCGGCATCGGCGGTGACCCGATCCCGGGCTCCAACTTCATCGACATCCTGAAGCTGTTCCAGGAAGATCCGAAGACCGAAGCGATCGTCATGATCGGTGAGATCGGCGGTTCCGCTGAAGAAGAAGCCGCGGCCTACATCAAGGCCAACGTGACCAAGCCTGTCGTTTCCTACATCGCCGGTGTTACCGCACCTGCGGGCAAGCGCATGGGCCACGCTGGCGCCATCATCTCCGGTGGCAAGGGTACTGCGGACGAGAAGTTCGCCGCCCTGCAGGACGCCGGTGTTAAAACCGTGCGTTCCCTGGCTGACATCGGCAAGGCCCTGGCCGAGCTGACTGGCTGGGAAGTCAAGAAGTAAGTAACACGCAGTACCCCCCACGCGCACAAAGGCCACCTTCGGGTGGCCTTTGTCGTTGTTGCGGCTGTGCCGGCCTCTTCGCGGGTAAACCCGCTCCCACAGGGCATCACACAATCCCTGTGGGAGCGGGTTTAGCCGCGAAGAGGCCGGCACAGGTGATGGGGAAAATTCGATCACCTCAATCAGGATTTTCAACCAGACATCTACCCAAATGAGCAATAAATTGTCGCCTAACACGTTCAACCAGACGACAAACACATACGCACATCGGACAAGCAGCACTGTGCCAGTGCGTTTGTCAGGCAAAACAGGTAGGCTACGCGTTCACTCTGTGCCCGTACCCCAAAAGGGAACGACACGCTAAACGGGTCTGGCTCACCAAGCCGGGCAGCATTTCCCTTCATCCTATGGGAAATCCCCTCCGACTCCCGATTTCAGCAGTGTGGTATTTCCTTAAATGAAAGTGTTAAAAGGCCAGGATATCCTGGCACTTGGCTTTATGACGTTCGCGCTGTTCGTCGGCGCCGGCAACATCATCTTCCCGCCCATCGTCGGCCTGCAATCCGGCCCGAACGTATGGATGGCCGCACTCGGCTTCCTGGTCACCGCCGTAGGCCTGCCGGTCATCACCGTCATCGCCCTGGCCAAGGTCGGTGGCGGCATGGACGCCCTGAGCAGCCCGATCGGCAAGTTCTTCGGTGGCCTGCTGGCGGCCGTGTGCTACCTCTCCGTCGGCCCGCTGTTCGCCACTCCGCGTACCGCGACCGTGTCGTTCGAAGTGGGCGTTGCACCGCTGACCGGCGAGAGCCCGACGGCGCTGCTTATCTACAGCATCGTGTACTTCGCCGTGGTGCTGGCCGTGTCCATGTACCCGGGCAAGCTGCTCGACACCGTGGGCCGTTTCCTCGCGCCGTTGAAGATCATCGCCCTGGCGGTGCTGGGCATCGCGGCCTTCGCCCTGCCGGCCGGCACCATTGGCGAGGCCCAGCCTGCCTACGCCGCCGCTGCGTTCTCCAAAGGGTTCTCCGATGGCTACCTGACCATGGACACCCTGGGCGCCCTGGTCTTCGGTATCGTCATCGTCAACGCCATCCGCTCACGTGGCGTCGAGTCGCCGAAGCTGATCACCCGCTATGCCATCATCGCCGGCCTGATTGCCGGTGTCGGCCTGGTGCTGGTGTATGTCAGCCTGTTCCGCCTCGGCGCGGGCAGCCATGACATCGCCGCCGACGCCACCAACGGCGCGATGGTCCTGCATGCCTACGTGCAGCACACCTTCGGTTCCCTGGGCAGCGGCTTCCTCGCCGTGCTGATCGCCCTGGCCTGCCTGGTGACCGCCGTTGGCCTGACCTGCGCCTGCGCCGAGTATTTCAGCCAGATCCTGCCGTTGTCGTACCGCACCCTGGTGGTGATCCTGGCCGGCTTCTCGCTGGTGATCTCCAACCTGGGCCTGACCAAGCTGATCATGTTCTCGATTCCCGTGCTGACGGCGATCTACCCGCCGTGCATCGTGGTCGTGGGCCTGAGCTTCGTGAAGGACCTGTGGAATTCACCAACCCGCATCCTGGCCCCGGTCATGCTGGTGTCGCTGGTGTTCGGCGTTGTCGATGCGATCAAGGGCAGCAGCTTTGCCCACGTACTGCCTGACGCCTTGGCTCACCTGCCGTTCAGCAACGAAGGCATGGCCTGGCTGGTGCCTTCGGTGGTCACCCTGGCCGCCGCCGTGGTCTTCGACCGCATGTTGGGCAAGCCGCGCGAGGCGCTGGCCTGATGGATTGAAACCTGAAGGGCAGGGCGCTGGCCACAAGCCGAAGGGCGCCTGACCAAGGTGGATATCGAAACCCCGCTTCCTGTGAAGGAGCGGGGTTTTTTATTGCCTGCACTGGCCTCTTCGCGGGTAAACCCGCTCCCACAGTCACCGTGCGATCCCTGTGGGAGCGGGTTTACCCGCGAAGAGGCCAGTGCAGGAAAAGCCAAAAATGGCGCACATGTGTCTTATGGCGAATCCGGACGTCGAAAACCGGTCTGTTTCTCTTTCACGGGATTCCTGCATGAGCTTCATCCAAAACAACCTGGGCAACCTCCTGGCCGCCTGCTGGTTCGCCATCTGCTGGGGCGGCTACACCCGCTACGCCATCTGGAAAGGTCGCGACACGGCGTGCCTGGCCAGCGTGCTGCACTTGTACCGCGAAGACTGGATGCGCCGCATGCTGCTGCGCGACAACCGCATCGCCGATGCCAGCGTGATCGGCAACCTGGAGCGCAACGCGTCGTTCTTCGCCTCCAGTACCCTGATCATCCTCGCCGGTATCCTCACCGTGCTCGGTGCATCGGATCGGGCGCTGTCGCTGCTGGCCGACCTGCCATTGGTACAGCAGGCCTCGCAAGGCATGTCGGAAATCAAGCTGCTGTGCCTGGCAACGGTATTCGTCTACGCCTTCTTTACCTTCAGCTGGTGCATGCGCCAATACAACTTCGCCGCGGTGCTGGTGGGCTCGGCCCCGATGATCGGCGAGCGTCTGGTCAACGAACTCGAACGCAAGGCTTTCGCCTCTCGGGCCGCACGAGTACTGTCGCTGGCCGCCAACCAGTTCAACCTGGGGTTGCGTTCGTATTACTTCGGCATGGCCATGTTGAGCTGGTTCATCAGCCCCTGGTTGTTCATGGTCATGAGCGTCGGCGTTGTATTCATCCTGTATCGCCGCGAGTTCCATTCCCATGTGCTGGAAGTGATGGTGTTCACACCGACCGAAAGTGTGTCGGTAGAGCCAGGCAAGGACACTTCCGGTATTGCCGGCTGAAGCCTTTCAGCGTTAAACGCAGGTACAAAAAAACCCGACATTGTCGGGTTTTTTTGTACTGCGCGATTACTGCTTGGCAGGTTCGGCAGGTGCAGTGGTCGGCGCTGGGGTAGTCGGCGCGGCTTCCTCGGCGGCCTTCTGCTGCGCTTCGGCCTGATCTTTGGCGGCTTCGGCGTTTTCCTTGGCGGCTTCGTTCATCTTATCCTGAGCTTCGCCCATCTTCTCTTGGGCTTGCTCGGCGTGTTGCTGTGCGTCCTGGGCTTTGTCTTCGCTCGCTTTATCGCAAGCAGCCAGGCCCATGGCAGCGGCCAGCATCAGAGCAAAAGCAAAAGGTTTACGCATGGGGTGTTTCTCCTGGGTGGAATAACTTTACTTGTACCTTCGAGTTCGCCGGGTACGAATAAGTTCCACAAAGGTTACAGATATATAACTGCCCGACCTATATAGACTTTTTATCCATTTTATGCAGCGAGGGACAATGAACGAGACGCCGTTGATGGCGATGGCCGAGCGTTTTCTCTCGGCGCTGAAACATTGCCAGGTATTGCAGATGCGCGTGCACCACGCCGATGCCGATGGCATGACGCTGGTGCTGCCCTGGCAGCCGGCGATTGTCGGCAATCCGCAGAACGGCGCGGTGCATGGCGGCGTGCTGACCACGCTGATGGACACCACCTGCGGCATGGCCACGCTCTGCGCGCTGCCCCGTTTCGAAGTGTGCCCGACCCTGGACCTGCGCATCGACTACATGCACCCGGCCGAGGCGGGCAAGGATATCTACGGTTACGCCCAGTGCTACCGGGTAACCCGCGATGTCATCTTTACCCGTGGCACCGCCTACCAGGATGACCCTGCGCAACCGATCTGCCAGGTGGTCGGCACCTTCATGCGCCTGGGGCAGGACGTCAAGGGTGGTATCCGCTTCGGCAACAGCCTCAAGGAGGGCCGCGCGTGATTCCTGCCGATATCCGTCAACAGCTGAACCAGGCCCATGCCCGCGGCGACTACCAGCCCCTGCTGGCGTTGATCCCGTATGCCGGGCTGATCGGCATCGAATGCGAGCGCCAGGGCGACGACCTGCTGTTCCGCCTGCCGGCCAACCCCGACAACATCGGCAATCCGTTGCTGCCGGCGATCCATGGTGGCGTCATCGCCGGGTTCATGGAGCTGTCCGCGGCGCTCTACCTGCTGATCTACAGCGAGAGCGCGAGTATTCCGAAGATCATCGATTTCTCCATCGACTACCTGCGCGCCGGGCATTTTCGCGACACCTATGCCCAGTGCCAGCTGTGGCGCCAGGGGCGGCGGGTGACCAACGTGGCGATCACCGCCTGGCAGGGCGATCGCGACACGCCGATCGCCACGGCGCGCGCGCATTTCAAGATCGAACCGGAAAAGCCCTTGAAATAGTCGGGGCTGCCCCCATCTGTTGGACATCCGCCATCAAAAGCAGGCCAGACGGCCGCCAGGCGCCAACAACCAACAGATTGGAGTTTTGAAGACCATGAGTGTGGAGACTCAAAAACAAACCCTGGGCTTCCAGACCGAGGTAAAGCAGCTGCTGCACCTCATGATCCATTCCCTGTATTCGAACAAGGAGATCTTCCTGCGCGAGCTGGTCTCCAACGCCTCCGACGCCGTCGACAAGCTGCGTTTCGAGGCCCTGGCCAAGCCTGAGCTGCTCGAAGGCGGCGCCGAGCTGAAGATCCGCGTGAGCTTCGACAAGGCCGCCAATACCGTGACCCTCGAGGACAACGGTATCGGCATGAGCCGCGAAGACGTCATCGCCCACCTGGGCACCATCGCCAAGTCCGGCACTGCCGACTTCATGAAGAACCTCACCGGTGACCAGAAGAAGGACTCGCACCTGATCGGTCAGTTCGGCGTGGGCTTCTACTCCGCGTTCATCGTCGCCGACAAGGTTGATGTGTTCAGCCGTCGCGCCGGGCTGCCGGCCGCCGAAGGCGTGCACTGGTCGTCCAAGGGCGAGGGCGACTTCGAAGTTGCCACGGTCGACAAGCCAGAGCGCGGCACCCGCATTGTCCTGCACCTGAAGAAGGGCGAGGACGAGTTCGCCGATGGCTGGCGCCTGCGCAACATCATCAAGAAATACTCCGATCACATCGCCTTGCCGATCGAGCTGCCGAAAGAGCAGGCAGCGGCCGCCGAAGGTGAAGAACAGCCGGCGCAGGAGTGGGAAACCGTCAACCGCGCCAGCGCCTTGTGGACCCGCCCGCGTACCGAGATCAAGGACGAGGAATACCAGGAGTTCTACAAGCACATCGGCCATGACTTCGAAAACCCGCTGGCCTGGACCCACAACAAGGTCGAAGGCAAGCTCGAATACAACTCGCTGCTGTACGTGCCGGCCCGCGCGCCGTTCGACCTGTACCAGCGCGAAGCGCCACGCGGCCTGAAGCTGTACGTGCAGCGCGTGTTCATCATGGACCAGGCCGAGTCGTTCCTGCCGCTGTACCTGCGCTTCATCAAGGGCGTGGTCGACTCCAACGACCTGTCGCTGAACGTTTCCCGCGAGATCCTGCAGAAGGATCCGATCATCGATTCGATGAAGACCGCGCTGACCAAGCGCGTCCTGGACATGCTGGAGAAGCTGGCGAAGAACGAGCCCGAGCAGTACAAGGGCTTCTGGAAGAACTTCGGCCAGGTGCTGAAGGAAGGCCCGGCCGAGGACTTCGCCAACAAGGAGAAGATCGCCAGCCTGCTGCGCTTTGCCTCCACCCATGACGACAGCGGCGAGCAGAGCGTTGCCCTGGCCGACTACCTGGCCCGCGCCAAGGAAGGCCAGGACAAGATCTACTTCCTCACCGGCGAGTCCTACGCCCAGGTCAAGAACAGCCCGCACCTGGAAGTCTTCCGCAAGAAAGGCATCGAAGTGCTGCTGCTGACCGATCGCATCGACGAATGGCTGATGAGCTACCTCAGCGAGTTCGATGGCAAGGCCTTCGTCGACGTCGCCCGTGGCGACCTGGACCTGGGCAAGCTGGACTCCGAAGAGGACAAGAAGGCCCAGGAAGAAGTCGCCAAGGACAAGGAAGGCCTGGTCGAGCGCCTCAAGGGCGCGCTGGGTGACAGCGTGGCGGAGGTGCGTGTCTCGCACCGCCTGACCGACTCGCCGGCAATCCTGGCCATCGGCGAACAGGACCTGGGCCTGCAGATGCGCCAGATCCTCGAAGCCAGCGGGCAGAAGGTGCCGGAGTCCAAGCCGATCTTCGAGTTCAACCCGACCCACCCGCTGATCGAGAAGCTCGATGGCGAGCAGAGCGAAGATCGCTTCGCCGAGCTTTCGCACATCCTGTTCGACCAGGCGGCCCTGGCGGCCGGCGACAGCCTGAAGGATCCGGCGGCCTATGTGCGTCGCCTCAACAAGCTGCTGGTCGAGCTGTCCGCTTGATCTGACGCAGACAAAGCCCGCTTCGGCGGGCTTTTTCATTTCTGGCGGGGGCAAGCCCGCTCCCACGAATACATCTATCATGTGCTGACCCGTGAAGCCCAAGGAGAGCTGAATGAGCAAGGTCATCGTCGAATCGCTGGTCTATCACCTGTCAGGCAAAGCTTACGAAAGCCGTCTGGTTTACACCCAGGGCGCGCTGCCGCAGCCGGGGCTGGTGATGGCGCCGAACTGGATGGGTATCGGCGAGGGCGCCGAACGTATCGCCAGGGAAGTGGCCGAGCAAGGCTATGTGGTGCTGATCGCCGACCTGTACGGCCAGTCGGTACGTCCGTCCAATGCCGACGAGGCGGGCGCGGCGATGATGCCGCTGAAGAACGATCGCGCCGAGCTGCGCAAGCGCATGCAGGAGGCGCTGGCGCAACTGGTGGGGCAATCGAAGGCCTTGCTGGAGCCCGGCAAGGTGGCTACCTTCGGCTTCTGCTTCGGCGGCTGTTGTGCCCTGGAGCTGGCCCGCACCGGTGCCGACCTGAAGGCCGCTGTTTCATTCCATGGCACCCTGGATACGCCAAACCCCGAGGATGCCAAGCGTATCAAAGGCTCGGTGCTGGTCCTTCATGGCGCCTCCGACCCGCTGGTGCCCAAAGAGCAGCTACCGGCCTTTGAGGAGGAGATGAACGCCGCTAAAGTCGACTGGCAGTTGCTCAGCTACGGCGGTGCGGTGCACTCGTTCACCGACCCGAATGCCAATGTTCCGGGCAAGATGCAGTATGACCGGCGTACGTCGGAGCGGGCGTTCCGCGCGATGCATAACCTGCTCAAGGAAGTGTTCCAGCGCTGATACCGCAGGGGGACGCTTCGCGGCACAAGGCCGCTCCTACAGGGGGCGCGTATTTCTGTAGGAGCGGCCTTGTGCCGCGAAAGGGCTGCAACGCAGCCCTAATTCAGCGAGGCAGCTCGATTCTCGAAGTTTCCCCCGGCACCCTCGGCCAATCCTCCGCAGCCCAATTAGTCCGCGCTTGCTCGATCAGCTCCGCATCACTGGCCACAAAATTCCAGTTCATCCGCCGCGGCCCATCCAGCGGCTCGCCGCCAATCAGCACCAACTGGCATTCTTCTTCGGCATACAGCGTCACCTCTTCCCCTTCCTGCAGTACGATCATGCTGCAAGCCTCGACCTGCTCGCCGTTGATGAATAGCTCACCGTCCAGTAGATACAATGCTCGCTGCGCATGTTCATCGGGCACCACCAGCGTCGTGGCCGATTGCATGTGCACGTGGGCATACAGGGTAGGGGAGAGCACCGGCACTGGCGACTCCAGGCAAAAACCATTGCCGGCAATCATGCGGATCTGCACGCCCAGGCTGTCACTGACCGGCAGGCTCGCCGCCGGATGATGGCTGTAGCTCGGCCTACCCTGCTCGTGCTCGCGTGGCGACGCCAGCCAGACCTGCAGCCCGTGCAGTCTTGAACCCTTGGCCAGCAGATCGGCTGGCGTGCGCTCGACATGCGCCACACCCGCCCCGGCAGTCATCCAACTGACGTCCCCGGGGCCCACGCGCTGGTCCGAACCCAGGCTGTCCTTGTGCTGGATTTCACCCTCGAACAGGTAGGTGAGGGTGGACAGACCGATATGCGGGTGCTGGCGAATGTCCATGCCATGGCCCGGCGCGTAGTCGGTTTCCAGCATATGGTCGAAGAACACGAAGGGGCCGACGCTGCGGCACTGCGCCGAGGGCAGCGGGCGCAGGATCGGCTGGCCCTCGACCGATTCGGCGCGTGGGCGGATGACCAGGGGACTGCTCATGGCGACACTCCTTGAGGGATGCCTGCAAGCATAGCGTTTCGCCGCCCGTGGCTGAACCGTCGCGGGCGCTGCCCGGTCTACTCTTGCGGGACCGGCAAAGGAGGCTCCGATGATCGCCCGCACACTGGCTTGCCTGCTGCTGAGCGCAGGCCTGTTCGACACCGCGCAGGCCCGCGACTACCGCTACAGCGACGCGCACCTGCACTACGTGGACTTTTTCCAGGAAACCGAGGGCATGCCGGCGCTGCTCAAGGCCATGGATGCAGCTGGGGTTGAGCAGTCGATGATTTCCGGCATCCCGGTTGCCAAGAAGTGGCATGAGGATGAGCCCAAGCGCCCGCGCTATTACGCCGGAGATGACGCCGACGCCTACTGGTACAGCGCCACCGACCTGTACGTCGCCGACGCGTTGCAGAAGCTGCCAGCGCAGCAACGCCGTCGCTTCCACCCGTTCCTCACCGGCTTCAATCCGGTGGACAAGAACGCCGTCAACCATATCGAGCGCATGCTCGAGCTTTATCCGGGGCTGTGGCAGGGCATCGGCGAAGTATTCACCCGCCACGACGACCTCACCGCCTTGACCAGCGGCGACACGCCGCGGGCCAACAACGAAGCCATGACCCGCATCTATCACCTGGCCGCCGAGCGCGATTTGCCGGTGCTGCTGCATTCGAACATCACCTCCAAGCGCGAGCGCAACCCGCTGTACCTGGCCGAGATCGAGGAGCCGCTGCGTAACCACCCGCATACCCGCTTCATCTGGGCCCACGCCGGCAGCAGCCTGGAGATCCACCGCCACCAGGAGCAGATGGATTTTCTCCTGCCGGTGCTGACCCGGCTGCTGGAGAACTACCCGAACCTGTATGTCGACCTGTCCTGGAGCGTCCTCAAGCCCTACCTGCTCGACTCGCAGGGTGTGCCGCGCCAGGACTGGGTGACGTTGGTGAAGCGCTTCCCGCAGCGTTTCGTACTCGGCTCCGACCTGGTGGGGCGGTTTGACAGCCTGGGTGAGCAGATGCACGGTTTCAACCCCTTCCTCGATGCCTTGCCGGCAGCGGTGGCGGAGCAGGTGAGTCGGACTAATTTTGTCAATCTGCTGCCAAAAGCGGCGAAGTAGCGCGTTTTAGCAGTAGATAGCTTTTTGATATCGCCTTTTCGTCTTACGCAATTTTCAGGCGGCCCGATACCTTCATTAAGCGACGGAACAACGCTTTTGGGAGGGATCCTGGAAATGAGCCTGAGACGCTTGAATATCGCCCCGCGCGCGGGCCTGGGTTTCGGCATCATGGCGCTGCTGGTGGTGGCGCTGGGCGGCTTCGCGCTGCAGCAGATGACCAGCATGCGCCAGCAGTCCGAGCAGGTCGACAACAACTGGCTGCCGAGCGTGATCTCGGTGGGCCGCATGACCCAGGACATGCTGCGCATCCGCGCCTTGACCCTGCGCCTGCTGGTCAACACCGACCCGGCGGCCCAGCAGCAGAACCGTGCCCGCATCGAAGAGATCAAGGGTGGCTTGAGCAAGGCCCAGAACCACTACGATGGGTTGATCGTGCTGCCTGAGGAGCGGACCTTGTTCGACCGTTACCAGGTCCTCGAGCGCCAGTACATGATCTTGCAGGGGCAGGTGGTGCAGTTGGCCACCGATGGGCATGTCCAGGCGGCGGCAGCGCTGGTCAATGGCGAGATGAACCAGCTGGCCGACCAGATGACCGCCACGCTCAACGAGCTGATCGAGCTGAACAACCACCAGGCCAACTCCGCCACCGACCTGGCCGAGGCCGTGTACAACGGCGCGAAGGTCTGGGTCGGCGTGCTGTTGGTGATCGCCCTGAGCCTCACCGTGGTGCTCGCCCTGGCCCTGACCCGTAGCATCGTGCGGCCGCTCGGGCAGTCGCTGAAGGTGGCCGAGACGGTCGCGACGGGCGACCTGACGCCGCAGATCACCGTGCAGGGCGACGATGAGCCGGCGCGCCTGCTGGCGGCGCTCAAGAGCATGCAGCAGAGCTTGCGCGAGACCATCGGGCGGATTTCCGACTCGGCCAGCCAGCTGGCCTCGGCCTCCGAGGAACTGAGCGCGGTCACCGAGGACGCCACCCGTGGCCTGCAGCAGCAGAGCATGGAGATCGAGCAGGCCGCGACCGCGGTGAACCAGATGACGGCGGCGGTGGAGGAGGTGGCGAGCAATGCGGTGGCCACCTCGGAGGCTTCCCGCGAATCCGACCAGATTGCCCGTCGCGGGCGCGAGCAGGTGCAGGCCACGGTCACCGCCATCGAGGCGCTGGCCAATGGCGTGGCGGGTAATGCCGAAGAGGTGGGGCAGCTGGCCCAGCAGGTACACGACATCAGCAAGGTGCTGGATGTGATCGGCTCGATCGCCGAGCAGACCAACCTGCTGGCGCTAAACGCCGCCATCGAGGCGGCGCGGGCCGGCGAGGCCGGGCGCGGGTTCGCGGTGGTCGCCGACGAGGTGCGGGCGCTGGCCCATCGCACGCAGTCCTCGACCCAGGAGATCGAGCAGATGATCGTCGCCATCCGCAGCGGCGCCGAGCGGGCCGTGCAGGGCATGCAGCACAGCGACGCCCAGGCCCGTTCGACCCTGGATGGCGCCCATGCCGCCGGCCAGGCGCTGGAGGCGATCGCCGCGGCCATCGGCCAGATCAACGAGCGTAACCTGGTGATCGCCAGTGCCTCGGAGCAGCAGGCCCAGGTGGCGCGGGAGGTGGACCGCAACCTGACCACCATCCGCGACCTGGCGCACCAGTCCTCGGCCGGGGCCGAGGAAACGTCCGCCGCCAGTCAGGCGCTGTCGCGGTTGGCGGTGGACCTGAACACCCTGGTGCAGCGGTTTTCTGTCTGACGCTCATCGCCTCTGTAGGAGCGGCCTTGTGCCGCGAAAGGGGCGCGAAGCGGCCCCAGGATACTGGCCTCACCGATGAATCGCCGGGGGCGCTTTGCGCCCCTTTCGCGGCACAAGGCCGCTCCTACAGGTGGGCGTGCTTCGTCTGGCAGCACAAACAAAAACGCCCGGACCAAGGTCCGGGCGTTCTCGTTCAGCAGATCAAGCGATCACTTGCCAGTCCAGCGCTTGAGCACCAGGGTGGCGTTGGTGCCGCCGAAGCCGAAGCTGTTGCTCATGACCGTGTCGATCTTGGCGTTCTCTTCGGTCTTGCGCAGTACCGGCAGGTCGGCGACCTCCGGGTCCAGCTCGTCGATGTTGGCGGAGCCGGCGATGAAGTTGTTCTCCATCATCAGCAGGCAGTAGATCGCCTCGTGCACGCCTGCGGCGCCCAGCGAGTGGCCCGACAGGCTCTTGGTCGAGCTGATCTTCGGTGCCTTGTCGCCGAACACTTCACGCACGCCCTTCATTTCGGCGACGTCGCCGACCGGGGTGGAGGTGCCGTGGGTGTTCAGGTAGTCGATCGGGGTGTCGACGGTGGACAGCGCCTGCTGCATGCAGCGGATCGCGCCTTCGCCGCTTGGGGCGACCATGTCGTAGCCGTCGGAAGTGGCGCCGTAGCCGACGATCTCGGCGTAGATCTTGGCGCCACGGGCCAGGGCGTGCTCGAGCTCCTCGACCACCACCATGCCGCCGCCGCCGGCGATGACGAAGCCGTCACGGTCGGCATCGTAGGCGCGCGAGGCCAGTTCCGGGGTTTCGTTGCGCTTGGTCGACAGGGCGCCCATGGCGTCGAACAGGAACGACTGGCTCCAGTGCTCTTCTTCACCGCCACCGGCGAAGACGATGTCCTGCTTGCCCCACTGGATCTGCTCCAGGGCGGTGCCGATGCAGTGCGCGGAGGTGGCGCAGGCCGACGAGATCGAGTAGTTGATGCCCTTGATCTTGAACGGAGTGGCCAGGCACGCCGACACGGTGCTGCCCATGGTGCGGGTGACGCGGTACGGGCCGACGCGCTTGACGCCTTTTTCGCGCAGGGTGTCCAGGGCTTCCATCTGGTTCAGGGTGGAAGCGCCGCCGGAGCCGGCAACCAGGCCGGTACGCGGGTTGGAAACCTGCTCTTCGGTCAGGCCCGAGTCCTTGATCGCGTCCTGCATCGCCAGGTAGGCGTAGGCCGCGGCGTGGCCGACGAAGCGATAGACCTTGCGGTCGATCAGCTCTTCGAGGTTGAGGTCGATGGAACCGGAAACCTGGCTACGCAGCCCCATTTCCTTGTATTCCGGGTTGTAACGGATACCCGGACGGCTGTTGCGCAGGTTTTCGGTGACGGTAGCTTTGTCATTGCCCAGGCACGATACGATGCCCAGACCAGTGATCACGACGCGGCGCATGCGAATAACCCTTAGAAATTGTCAGTGGAGGTGAACACGCCGACCCGCAGGCCTTCGGCGGTGTAGATCTCGCGACCGTCGACGCTGACCGAGCCATCGGCGATGGCCATGTTCAGCTTGCCCTTCAGGACGCGCTTGATATGAATGTTGTAGGTGACTTTCTTGGCGGTAGGCAATACCTGGCCGAAGAATTTCACTTCGCCCGAACCCAGGGCGCGGCCACGGCCCGGCAGGCCCTGCCAGCCGAGGAAGAAACCGACCAGCTGCCACATGGCGTCCAGGCCCAGGCAGCCCGGCATCACCGGATCGCCTTCGAAGTGGCAGGCGAAGAACCACAGGTCCGGATTGATATCCAGCTCGGCGACCAATTCACCTTTGCCGAACTTGCCGCCTTCCTCGCTGATATGGGTGATGCGATCGACCATCAGCATGTTCGGGGCGGGCAGTTGCGCATTACCGGGGCCGAACAGCTCACCGCGACTGCAGCGCAGCAGGTCTTCCCGAGTAAAGGCGTGTTGTTTGGTCATGCGAGCTCCTCAATAACCCCCTGCGGCAGGGGATGAATCTTCCCGGCCGGCCCAAAGCGCTTGGCATTCGAGGCGGCAGCCTACAGGTAGACTATTGCGTTGTGGTGAAAGTCACAGCGCACCTGGCAAAAGAAGTACAGGTGTGCACTGAAATGTTATTTTCCGGCCCTGAGGCGGTCCTGTCCAGTCCTTAAGACTGCCGCACTTTAGCATTTATCGCCAGTCGCGGCTGTCCGACCCGGCAACCAGCGCTGCAGGATGCGCTGTAGATCCGTGCGTTTGAACGGCTTGCTCAGGTAATCGTTCATTCCGGCGGCCAGGCAGCGTTCGCGGTCGCCCTGCAGCGCGCTGGCGGTCAGGGCGATGATCGGCAGGCCCTCGGTGCGCGGCAACTGGCGGATGCGCCGGGTCGCCTCGTAGCCGTCGACATTCGGCAGGCGGCAATCCATCAGCACCGCGGCAAAGCGCTGCTGGCCGACTAGGTCGACCGCCTGGGCACCGTCCATGGCCAGGCTCACCTCAAAACCAAGGCTGCGCAGCATCGCCTCGATGACGCTCTGGTTGACCGGGTTGTCTTCCACCAGCAGGACTCGCCCGCTGCCTTCGCCCATCGTGCTGGCCTGGGGCGTCGCGCCGGGCAAGGTGGCAGGAGCGCTGGCCAGGGCCAGCGGCATTTCCAGGGTGAAGGTCGAGCCCAGCCCCTCGCGGCTCTCGCCGCGCAACTGGCCGCCCATGCGCTCGGCCAGGGTGCGGGCGATCGACAGGCCCAGGCCGGTGCCGCCGTAGCGCCGGGAAATGGTGTTGTCGGCCTGCTGGAAGGCCACGAACATCATCTCCAGGCGGTTGCTGTCGATGCCGATGCCAGTGTCGCGCACGGTGCAAGTCAGCCAGATCAGCTGGCGGTCGAGCACCTGCCAGCGGGCCTCGATGGCCACCTCGCCGCACTCGGTGAATTTCAGCGCATTGCCTACCAGGTTCAGCAGGATCTGGCGGATGCGCGTCGGATCGCCCACCACCTGCAGCGAGTTCATGCCCGCTGGCAGCTGCAGGCGCAGGTCCAGGTTGCGCTGCTGGGCGCTGTGCTGGAACGACAGCACGCTGCTGGTGATCAGCTCGCCGAGGTTGAAGTCGATATGTTCCAGCTCCAGGGTGGTGCGCTCGATCCGCGAGAAATCGAGGATGTCGTTGATCACCTTGAGCAGGTGGCCGGTGGACTCGCTGGCCACCGCGGTGTAGTCGGCCTGCTCGCTGGTCAGCTCGGTGGTCTCCAGCAGTTGCAGCATGCCCAGCACGCCGTTCATGGGCGTGCGCAGTTCGTGGCTCATCATCGCCAGGAAGTCCGACTTGGCGCGGTTGGCCTGCTCGGCTTCCTCGCGGGCCTGGATCAGCTGGCCCATGGCCTGCTGCTGTTCGTGGGCAGCCTGGTCGAGGGCGCTGGCCAGGTTGTTGATGTGCCGGGCCAGGTGGCCCAGCTCGCTGTCGTCGACCACCGGCAGCGGCGCGTTGAAGTCGCCCTGCTGGATCGCCCGGACCGCGTGACCCATGTCGCTGATCGGCTTGGACAGGCTGGTGGCCAGGCGCCGGGCCAGCAGGAAGGTGAACAGCAGGGCGAACAGGGCGAGGATCGCGGCCTTGATCACGATCTCCTGCTGGCGCTGGCTGAAGGCGTCGTCGGACATGCCGACGATCACCCGGCCGAGGTAATCGTCGCCGATGTTTGGCGCCGGCGCCTTGCCCTGCAGGAAGTCATTGTCCAGGCGGATCTGCTGCAGGCGGATCGGCGCCTGGAACACCTCGACGCGCTGGGCGCGGCTGTGGCTTTCGTCGGGTTGCTCGACGTACACCAGGATATGGTTGCGGCTGTCCTGCACCTCGAGGAAACGCACGTGGGGAATGCTCAGGGTGGCGCGCATCAGGCTCTCGAGTACTTCATTGTTGCCCGAGATCACGCCGTACTCCGAGGCCGGTGCCAGCTGGTTGGCGATCAGTTGCCCGGTGTGGTTGAGTTCCTGGCGCAGGTCCTGGATCCGCACGAAGGTGAAGAAGCTGATCAGCAGCAGGGTCAGCAACAGGGCCGGGCCCAGGCTGATGATCTGGGTGCGGGTGTGGATGTCCCAGCTCAGGCGCTTGCTCATGGGGTGGAGGTTCCTTCGGCAAGGGCCAGGGCGGCGGCGACCGGGTCGATCGCCTCCAGGCCCAGGGCGCGGGCCACCTGCTGGTTGCCGCTGACACCGAAGTGCGCGGGGTAGAGGCTGCGCGGCCAGCGGGCCGGTGGCAGGTCGAGCAGTTGCCCGAGCACCGCCAGCCAGTCGTCCTGGTCGCTATAGGTGCTGGCCAGGGCGCCGGCGCGGACGAAGCCGACGTTCGGCCCGATCAGCGCCATCTGCCGGCCATAGCTGCTGAGCAGCACGTTCTTGGCCGACTTGGAGTTGTACAGGTCGGGATCGTCCAGGCCGAGCAGTACGTCGCTGTTGCCCAGCAGGTCTTGCAGGGGACGGCTGTCGCGCAAATCGGGCCAGTCCTGGGCGACGATTTCCAGGCCCAGTGCACTGGCGGCCTGGCGCAACTCGTCGAGCAGGAAACGGCTGTGTTCGCCATAGAGCACGCCGATACGCCGCGCCTGCGGCAACAGGTAGCGGGCCAGGCGCAGCTGCCGGGCCAGGGGCGGATCGCTCCACAGCAGGGTCAGGTAGGCAGGGCGCGAGGTGCCCAGGCGCTGTTCGATCTGGACCCGGCTGACCCGCAACGCCAGCGCCGCCGGCCCTACGGATTCAGCCAGGCGCCACTCCAGGGCCGAGGTGTCGAGGAGGATCAGGCGGGTGTCGGCCTTGAGCTTGGCCGGGCTTGGCAACTGCTCGACGGTCTGGAACCGCACCTGGTCGTTGGGACGACGTTTTTCCAGGGCCGTGACGAAGCTGCGGATGCCGGGCTGGTCCTCGGCGCCGACCAGCAGGATTTCGCTGGCGGACAGCGATCCCAGGGGCCAGAGGCACAGCAGCAACAGGCGCAGCAGACGGACCATCAGAATTCCAGCTCCGCACTGACGCTCAGGCGGTGGCGGCTGTCGTAACGGTTCTGTTCCAGGGTGATCGGCTCGTCATCCAGGCGCTGCTGCCACAACGCGGCCAGCTCCAGGTTGCTGCCTTGCACTTTGAAACGCTTGGCCAGGCGCAGGTCGACCCGTTCGTAACGGTAACCATTGAGGGCGTCGTCACCGTAGTAGAAGAGGGCGCTGGACCAGCCTTCGCCCCAATCGCGCAGCCAGCCGGCCGAACCGCTGTTGCGGGCGCTCAGGCGCCGGTCGTTGGGGTTGCTGGCCCAGGCGTCGACGTAGGCGTAGGTCAGACGCAGGCGGTCGCGCTGGGTGGTGTGCCAGTCGAACTGCGCCTCGCTGCCGCTGAAGCGGGCCTTGTTGGCGTTGCTGGCGATGTACTGGTTGTTCTTCAACGGTTCGCTGATCATCCCGGTGATCTCGTCGTAGAACAGTTTCACGTCCATGCTCAGGTCGAGGTCGGTGAAGTAGCCGTTGTAGCCAAGCTCACGCGAGCGCATGCGCTCCTGGTCGAGGTTGCCCGGGCCGCGGGTCTTGACGAAATATTCGCCGTTCTGCAGGCCGTAGCGGTTGGGCGTGAGGTTCTTGACGGTGTAGCTCCAGTTGACATTGTTCTCGAACATGTCCGGCGAACGGATCGCCTCGGAATACACCGTGCGCAGGCCATGGCGCGGGGTGATCAGGTAGTTCACCGCCACCCGCGGGGTGAGCGAGTTGCCCGACAGCTGCGAGTGCTCGTGCATCGCCCCGCCCTGGACGATCCAGTGCTCGTCGATGCGCCACTCGAGCTGGCCGAACAGGCGCCAGGTCTGGTCGTCGATGCTGCCGTTGAAGTAGGTCTGCGAGTCGGCCTTGTCGTAGCGGTAGTTCATGCCGGTGACCAGGCGCAGGCTGTCGGTCAGGCTCAGGGTGTCCTGGATTTCCAGGTCGTAGCGGGTCTCGCGGGTGCTTTGGTCGACGTCGCCGCAGATCGTGTTGCGGCCACCGTTGGCCCATTGGTCTTGTACCTGGCCCATCAACGAACCGAGCTCGGGGTTGCTGGTGGTGGGCAGGTTGCCGGTAAACAGATTGCGCGCGACCTTCTCGGCGAAGTTCGGGTCGAGCTGCCACAGGCGGGTCAGCTCCGGGCTGAAGGCGATCGCCGCATCGCAGGCGCGCCACACCTGCTGGCGGTCGAAGTGCTGGGCCGAGCCCTGCACATACAGGCTGTGCTCGGGGTTCAGGTCGAGGTTCCAGCGCACCGAGCCTGCGTAGTCCTTGGCGTTGACGTCGGCGTTGTCGCCGGCCCGGTAGTTGCCGAACACCGGCTGGTAGGTATAGGGCCGCTGGTTGCTGCCTTCCTTGGCCGCCAGTTGCCATTCCAGGGTCTGGTTCGGCGCCAGGGTGTGGCTGGCGTTGAGGTTGACGCGGTTGAGCCGGCGGCTGTCGCGGTAATCGCGACCGAACTGGTCGTGGTCGAAGCCATCGTCCTGCTGGCCGGAGAGCGACAGGCGCAGGTCGCCGCTGTCCCAGCCAAAGCCCTGGCTCGCGTAGTAATCGTTGATGCCATCCTGGCCACGGGTCAGCTTGACCCGCGAGCCGTGGCTGTCGGCCGGGTTGCGGGTGAGGATGTTGACCACCGCCATCAGCGCGTTGGCGCCGTAGCTGACGGTGTTGGGGCCGCGGAACACCTCGATGCGCTCGATGTCCTCGATCGCCACCGGGATATCGCTCCAGTCCACCGTGGCCAGGCCTGCGCGGTACACCGATCGACCGTCGATCAGCACCTGCATGCGCCGGGCGTCGCTGACATTGCTGCCATGGTAGTTGACCGTCGGCTGGTTGCCGGCGCCGTAGCCGATCATCATCCCTGGCACCAGGCGCAGCAGTTCGGGGATGTCGCGGGCGCCGCTGGCGCGGATCAGCTCGTTGTCGAGCACAGTCATGCTGCCCGGGACCGCCGCCGGGGATTGTTTCAGGCGCGTGGCGGTCAGAACCTGCGGCAGGTCCTGGTTGTCGATGAACAGGTCGTCGGCCACGGCCGGGCCGCCTAGCAGGGCAGTCAGCAACAGCAGGCGTGGATAGGGAGGCGTGCCAGGGAACACGAAACGGCCTTGTTTCACAAATGAATCAGGCATGTTAACCGACCGTACGGCTTTTGCCAGTGATCGACGGATGGCCTATTGCCGCATCGCACCACCTGAACTTTCTCTTGATTGTGTCCGGGTGCGTGGGAGCGGGCTTGCCCCGCGATGCATACGCACTGGTTCTGTCGCAACGGCACCGTATAATGCCCCGGTCGCCACTTACTTTTATTGGTTAACGGATTGGATATGACTGAACAGCAACCTGTTGCGGTTCTTGGAGGCGGCAGCTTCGGCACCGCCGTGGCGAACCTCTTGGCCGAAAACGGCCATCCGGTGCGCCAGTGGATGCGCGATCCGGCGCAGGCCGAGGCGATGCGCGTCGATCGCGAGAATCCGCGCTACCTCAAGGGCATTCGCCTGCACCACGGCGTCGAGCCGGTCAACGACCTGCTCGCCACCTTGCAGGGCAGCGCGTTGATCTTCGTTGCCTTGCCCTCCAGCGCCTTGCGCAGCGTGCTCGCGCCCCATGCCGAACTGCTGCGTGGCAAGGGCCTGGTCAGCCTGACCAAGGGCATCGAGGCGCACACCTTCAAGCTGATGAGCCAGATCCTCGAAGAGATCGCCCCCCAGGCGCGCATCGGCGTGCTGTCGGGCCCTAACCTTGCCCGCGAGATCGCCGAGCATGCGCTGACCGCCACCGTGGTCGCCAGCGAGGACGAGGCGCTGTGCCAGCAGGTGCAGGCCGTGCTGCATGGCCGTACCTTCCGCGTCTACGCCAGTGCCGACCGTTTCGGCGTCGAACTGGGCGGCGCGCTGAAGAACGTGTACGCCATCATCGCCGGCATGGCCGTGGCCTTGGGGATGGGCGAGAACACCAAGAGCATGCTGATCACCCGCGCCCTGGCCGAGATGACCCGCTTTGCCGTGAGCCAGGGCGCCAACCCCATGACCTTCCTGGGGCTGGCCGGGGTCGGCGACCTGATCGTCACCTGCTCCTCGCCCAAGAGCCGCAACTACCAGGTCGGCCACGCCCTTGGCCAGGGCCTGAGCCTGGAGCAGGCGGTCAGCCGCCTGGGCGAAGTGGCCGAGGGCGTCAACACGCTCAAGGTGCTCAAGGCCAAGGCCCAGGAAGTGGGCGTGTACATGCCGCTGGTGGCGGGCCTGCACGCGATCCTGTTTGAAGGGCGCACGCTCAACCAGGTGATCGAGCACCTGATGCGTGCCGAACCCAAGACCGATGTCGATTTCATTTCCACCAGCGGTTTCAACTGAAGGAGCGACCCATGAACGATACTCCCGAGCGCGCCCAGCGCGAGTCGATCATCCTGCGGGTGCTGTGGATGCTGGTATTCCTGGTGGCCTGGCAACTGGCCGAGCTGCTGCTTGGCGGCCTGGTGCTGGTGCAACTGATCTACCGGCTGATCTACGGCGCGCCCAGCGCCAGCCTGATGAACTTCGGCGACAGCCTCAGCCAGTACCTGGCACAGATCGGCCGCTTCGGCACCTTCCACTCCGACCAGAAGCCCTGGCCGTTCGCCGACTGGCCGACGCCGCGCACCCCGGAAGGCGAGGCACCGCATGCCGTCACCCCGGCAGCGCACCCGGTGCGTGATGAGGAGCCCAAGCTGTGAAGCTCTGGGTGCTGCGTCACGGCGAGGCGGAACCCCGGGCCAACAGCGACGCCGAGCGCCGCCTGACCGGCCACGGTCGCGAGCAGGTGCTGCGCAGCGCCGCGCACCTACTCGGCCAGCCGTTGCAGGCGATCATCGCCAGCCCCTACGTGCGCGCCCAGCAGACCGCCGCCCTGGTGCACGGCGCGCTGGGCTTTGCCGAACCGGTGCGCACGGTGCCCTGGCTGACGCCAGACAGCGACGTGCAGCAGGTGATCGGCGAAGTCGAGCGCCTGGGGCTCGAGCATGTGCTGCTGGTCAGCCACCAGCCGCTGGTGGGAACCCTGGTCGGCCTGCTCGAGCACGGCCACTGCCAGCAACCGGCGCCGCTGAGTACGGCTAGCCTGGCGGAGCTGGAAGGGGATTGGCCGCTGGGCGGCCTGATGACCCTGCGTAGCCTGCGTCATCCCGGTTGAACCCTCAGCCCTTTCAAGGTTTTGTGATTTTTTGGATATGACCGCTCCAACTCAGGATTGCCGGGGTCGCTTTGCGACCCTTTCGCGGCACAAGGCCGCTCCTACAAGAGCACGCGGTCGCCTGTAGGAGCGGCCTTGTGCCGCGAAAGGGCTGCAAAGCAGCCCCGGCAAGTCCAAGCCGGACGCCAAGTATCAAGACCTTGAAAGGGCTGGGCTGAGCCCTGGCAACTGGTATTTCTGTCAGTTGCCAGCTGGCGGGTGGGCCAAGTAGCGTGGCGCGGTGAATGATTCATGGGGCCGACAGGCACAGGGAGTGGTGAGTGAGCCGTTATCGCATGGCGCTGGTGCGCTCGGTCGACCCGCAGTGGCTGCTCGACAAGCTGACGGACGATGGTCGGCTGGATTTCGCCGAGTATCGCCTGATGCAGGACATCGCCGATGCCAAGCTTGATGAGCTGATACGCCGGTTCGAAGGCCAGCATGAGTTCGAGCAACTGCGCCAGGCCAGCATCCGCATGGCGCACCTGCTGCAGACCAGCTGTCTGGCCCTGCGCCGTTTGGCTGACAATGAGAACGACTGCAGCCTGGGCCGCCAGGCCCTGGAGTGGCAACTGGGCTACATGCAAGCCTGCCTGCACCGTTCGCTGGCCAGCCTCGAGCGCTGCTGAATGACCTGATCGCCACCGGCGATGACCTTTCCGAACGTTGCCGCCAGGGTCCGGCTTGCCGACAATGGGCTATCCATCCCTCGTGCAGAGCAGGCGGCCATGTCGCAGCAGATCTTCTTCGCCCACGCCAACGGCTTCCCCTCGGCCACCTACGGCAAGCTGTTCGCCGCCCTGGAGCCGGACTACGAGGTGCATCACCTGGCGCAGCACGCCCACGACCCGCGTTTTCCGGTCAACGACAACTGGCAGAACCTGGTGGACGAACTGCTGCATCACCTCGAGCAGCAAGAGGCGCCGGTCTGGGGTGTCGGCCACTCTCTGGGCGGCGTGCTGCACCTGCATGCGGCGCTGCGTCGTCCGGAGTTCTACCGCGGGCTGGTGATGCTCGACTCGCCAGTGCTGACCCGTGCCGATGAATGGCTGATCCAGGCCGCCAAGCGCCTGGGCTTCATCGACCGCATCACCCCGGCCGGGCGCACCCTGGGCCGGCGCGAGGCATTTCCCGACCGCGACAGCGCCCGCCGCTACTTCGCCGGCAAGACCCTGTTCCGCCACTTCGACCCGGACTGCCTGGAAGCCTACCTGGAACATGGCCTGGAGCAGGGCGAGGAGGGCCTGCGCCTGCGCTTCGACCCGGCCACCGAGATCAGCATCTACCGCAGCATTCCCCATGTCAGCCCGGCCCGGCCACGCCAGTTGCAGGTGCCGCTGGCGATGGTACGCGGCGCCCAGAGCCGGGTGATCCGCAAACACCACGCCCTGGCCGTGCGCGCCATGGCCAAGGGCGAGTACCACAGCCTGCCGGGTGGGCATATGTTCCCGCTGGAGCGGCCTACCGACACCGCTGGCCTGATCAAGGGCCTGTTCGACCGCTGGAGCCAGGCATGAGCGCCCAGGTCGAGGAGATCCGCCTGACGCTGGGCCATATCGAGCTGGCCGCGCACCTGTTCGGCCCGGCCGACGGCCTGCCGGTGATCGCCCTGCATGGCTGGCTGGACAACGCCAACAGCTTCGCTCGCCTGGCGCCGCAACTGAAGGGGCTGCGTATCGTCGCCCTGGACCTGGCCGGGCATGGCTACTCCGAGCATCGTCCGGTCGGCGCCGGCTATGCCCTGGCGGACTACGCCCATGACGTGCTGCGGGTTGCCGAACAACTGGGCTGGAAGCGCTTCGGTCTGCTCGGTCATTCGCTGGGCGCAATCATCTCGGTACAGCTGGCCGGGGCCTTGCCCGAGCGGGTCAGCCACCTGGCGCTGATCGACGGGGTGATTCCGCCGACGCTCAGCGAACAGGACGCTGCCGAGCGCTTGGGGCTGGCGCTGCAGGCGCAACTGCGCCTGGAGGGCAAGCGCAAATCGGTGTACGCGACCCTGGAGGCGGGCGTCGAGGCGCGCATGAAGGGCATGGTCGCGGTCAGCCGCGAAGCTGCCGAACTGCTGGCCCAGCGCGGCCTGATGCCGGTGCCCGGCGGCTACAGCTGGCGCAGCGACAGCCGCCTCACCTTGCCCTCGCCAACCCGCCTGAACCAGGACCAGGCCATGGCCTTCGTCAAACGCATCGCCTGCCCGGCCTGCCTGGTGGTGGCCGCCGACGGCATGCTGGCGCGCCACACGGAATTGCTGGAGCAGCTACCCTTCGAGCGGGTGACCCTGCCGGGCGGCCACCACTTGCACCTGAACGACGCCGAGGGCGCGGCCCTTGTCGCAGACTGTTTCAATCGCTTCTTTGGCATTCCTTGACTTGCACCGGACAAGTGTCGAGGCTTGGCGGGTTGAAAGGGAGACAACCATGTACATGCCAGACATCCACGCGCCTTGCCCCGCCACCTGTGAGGGCGGTCGATGAGCGCACCTGTTTTCGTTCGCGGCGCCATTGCCGCCTGCTTCGCCATCGCCAGCCCCCTGTTGTGGGCCGGCAGCCTGCCGGTACCGCCTGACGCCAAGGTGGTCGACCAGCGCCCGGCGGTGGAGCAGGAGCGGGTCTACCCCATGGGACCGCTGCGCAAGATCAGCGGCCGCCTGCGGGTCGACGACAAGGTCGAGAGCCGTGGCCAGGTCAGCTCGGTGACCTATGAGCTGCCGGTCGAGCGCAGCGCCCGCGAAGCTTTCACCAGCGCCCGCGAGGCCCTGCAGCAGGAGGGCGGCTATCCACTGTTCTGGTGCCAGGGCCGCGATTGCGGCGAGGCCAGCCTGTGGGCCAACGACGTGTTCGCCAATGCCCGGCTCAATGGCGGTGACGAGCAGCAAGCGTTCATCCTGCTGCGTCGCTCAGCCGAGGAAGCCGACACCCTCGTGGCGCTGTACAGCGTGACTCGCGGCAACCGCCGTGCTTATCTGCATGTCGAGGAGTTCGTCGCCGGCAGCCCGCTGGGCGAGCTGCTGCCCACTGCCGCCACGGTGCTGCGCGAACTGCGCGATACCGGCAAGCTCGACTACCCTGATCTGGCCGAGCCCCAGGCTACCTGGGCAACGTTGCTGGCCCGCAGCCTGAACCTCGACAGCACCCTGCGCGTCAGCCTCAGCGGCAAGGGCGCCGAGGCCTGGCGCGAGCAGCTGGTCAAGGCCGGCGTGCGCAGCGCGCGGCTGGAGGTCGGTGACGCCCCGACCGAGGGCCTGCACCTGGAACTGATCCGTTGAGTGAGCGCCACCATGGCCAACAATGACCGCCTGTTGATCCAGATCCTGCTGCTGACCCTGCTGGGGGCCGCGCTGTGGGTGATGGCACCGTTCATCTCGGCGCTGCTGTGGGGCGCCATCCTGGCCTTTGCCAGCTGGCCGCTGATGCGCCTGCTGACCCGTGTGCTGGGTGGGCGCGAAACCCTCGCCGCGAGCCTGCTGACCACGGTGTGGATCCTGCTGGTGGCGCTGCCGCTGGTGTGGCTGGGTTTCAACCTGGCCGACCATGTGCGCGATGCCACCGCGTTCATTCGCGACGTGCAGGTCGATGGCCTGCCGGACGCGCCCGCCTGGGTGGCGGGCATTCCATTCGTCGGTGAGCGCCTGGTGAGCTGGTGGGAGTCGTTCGACCAGCAGGGCGCGGCCTTGCTGGCCTCGGCCAAGCCGTACCTGGGCCAGGTCGGCAACTGGTTGCTGGCGCGCAGCGCGCAGATCGGCGGCGGGGTGCTGGAGCTGACCCTGAGCCTGGTGTTCGTGTTCTTCTTCTACCGCGACGGGCCACGCTTGGCAGCTTTCGTCCATCGTCTGCTGCAACGGCTGGTGGGCGAGCGCGCCGAGTACTACGTCGACCTGGTGGCCGGCACCGTGCAACGGGTGGTCAACGGCGTGATCGGTACCGCCGCGGCCCAGGCCCTGCTGGCGCTGATCGGCTTCCTGATCGCCGGCGTGCCGGGGGCCATCGTGCTGGGCCTGGTGACCTTCATGCTCAGCCTGATCCCCATGGGTCCGCCGCTGGCCTGGATCCCCGCCACCGCCTGGCTGGTATGGAAGGGTGACTACGGCATGGCGGTATTCCTGGGGGTGTGGGGCACGTTCATCATCAGTGGCGTGGACAACGTGCTCAAACCCTACCTGATCAGCCGGGGCGGCAACCTGCCGCTGGTGATCGTGCTGCTGGGGGTGTTCGGCGGCCTGATCGCGTTCGGTTTCATTGGCCTGTTTATCGGGCCGACCCTGTTGGCGGTGGGGTACAGCCTGCTGCTGGACTGGAGCCGCAATTCGGCGCAGCACACGCCGCAACGTTGACCTTTCGGGCCTCTTCGCGGGTAAACCCGCTCCCACAGGTACAGCGCAGCCCTTGAGCTTGGCGCAGCACCTGTGGGAGCGGGTTTACCCGCGAATGGGCCCGTGAAGCGATCCGGTGTATCTGATCTTTACGCTTTCTTTATGCCCTGACCCCACCCCCGATCTCGCCCCTTTACGCCCCTCCCTCGGACAATTTCCCCAAAGCGGCCCTCACGCCGCACCAAGGGGAGATTCACTCATGTACATGCTCGACGGGCTGTCACTGCTATTGGCGGTGGCGTTGGCGGTTTACCTGCTGGTGGCGCTGCTGCGCGCCGACCGCGGCTAAGGGGCGACCATGCACAGTTACGATTACCTGCTGCTGCTGGCGTTCTTCGCCATCGTGCTGCTGCCGGCGCCCTGGCTCGGTCGCTTCTACTACAAGGTGATGGAAGGCCAGCGCACCTGGCTGTCGCCGCTCCTCGGCCCGGTGGAGCGGGGCTGCTACCGCGTTGCCGGCGTGCGCGCCGACCAGGAGCAGAGCTGGAAGCAGTACACCCTGGCCCTGCTGGCTTTCAACCTGGTCGGTTTTTTGATGGTGTTCGGTGTCCTGCAACTGCAGGGCAGCCTGCCGCTCAACCCGCAGCACCTGCCGGGCCAGGAATGGTCGCTGGCGTTCAACACTGCGGTCAGTTTCATGACCAACACCAACTGGCAGGCCTACAGCGGTGAAGCCTCGGTCAGCTACCTGAGCCAGATGATCGGCCTGACCGTGCAGAACTTCGTCAGCGCCGCCACCGGCCTTGCCGTGCTGGTCGCCCTGTGCCGGGGTATCGCCCGTCGCTCGGCCACCACCCTGGGCAACTTCTGGGTCGACCTGACCCGCGCCACCCTCTACGGCCTGTTGCCGCTGTGCCTGGTGCTGGCGCTGCTGCTGGTCTGGCAGGGCGTGCCGCAGACCTTTGCCGACTACGTCCACGCCGTGACCCTGCAAGGCACCGACCAGACCATCCCGCTGGGCCCGGCCGCCAGCCAGATCGCCATCAAGCAGCTGGGCACCAACGGTGGCGGCTTCTTCGGTGTCAACTCGGCGCACCCGTTCGAGAACCCCACGGCCTGGAGCAACCTGTTCGAGGTGGCCTCGATCATCCTGATTCCGGTGGCCCTGGTGTTCACCTTCGGCCATTACGTCAAGGACCTGCGCCAGAGCCGCGCGATCATCGCCTGCATGCTGGCGCTGTTCCTGATCGGCGGCAGCACCGCGCTGTGGTCGGAACATCAGCCCAACCCGGCCCTGGAAAGCGCCCAGGTACAGCAGAGCGCGCCGCTGGAAGGCAAGGAGAGCCGCTTCGGTACCACCGGCTCCGTGTTGTGGACGGTGACCACCACCTCCGCCTCTAACGGTTCGGTCAACGCCATGCACGACAGCCTCAACCCGATTACCGGCATGGTGGCGATGGTCAACATGATGCTTGGCGAAGTGATCTTCGGCGGCGTCGGCGCCGGCCTCTACGGCATGCTGCTGTTCGTGCTGATCGCGGTATTCCTGGCCGGCCTGATGATCGGCCGCACCCCGGAGTACCTGGGCAAGAAACTCCAGGCCCGTGAAGTGCAACTGCTGGTGGCGAGCCTGCTGGTGATGCCGGTGGGCGTGCTGATCCTCGGCGCCATCGCCGCCAGCCTGCCAGGGCCGGCCGGCGCGGTGACCAACCCCGGCGCCCACGGTTTCAGCCAGCTGCTGTACGCCTACACCTCCGGCACCGCCAACAACGGCTCGGCCTTCGCCGGTTTCGGCGCCAACACGGTGTTCCACAACGTGATGATCGGCCTGGCCATGCTGATCGGCCGCTTCGGCTACATCCTGCCGGTGCTGGCCCTGGCCGGCAGCCTGGCGGCGAAGAAGAGCGCGCCGCAAGGCATCAACAGCTTCCCCACCCACGGCCCGCTGTTCACCACGCTGCTGCTGGTGACCATCCTGCTGGTCGGTGGCCTGACCTTCCTGCCGACCCTGGCCCTGGGGCCGATCGCCGAACACCTGAGCCTGGGTTTCTGAGGAATACACAATGAACATGCCCATTCCCGAAGTGAAGGCGCGTCAAGGCGCCAAGGACCAGACCCGCTTCAGCGCGTTGTGGCGCCCGGCGCTGGTCCAGGCTTTCGTCAAGCTCGACCCGCGCCAGCTCAAGCGCGCCCCGGTGATGCTGGTGGTGGCCCTCACCGCCGTGCTCACCACCGTGCTGTGCCTGGTGCCCGGCAGCGGCGTGAGTACCGGCGTGGCGGTGCAGATCGCCGTCTGGCTGTGGTTTACCGTGTTGTTCGCCAACTTCGCCGAAGCCCTGGCCGAGGGCCGCGGCAAGGCCCGCGCCGACAGCCTCAAGGCCGGCAGCCAGGGCCTGACCGCCAAGCGCCGCAAGAGCGACGGCAGTTTCGAGAGCGTCGCCGCCACCCAGCTGCGCAAGGACGATGTGGTGCGCGTGGTGGCCGGCGAAATGATCCCCGGCGACGGCGAGGTGCTCGAAGGCATCGCCGCGGTCAACGAGTCGGCGATCACCGGCGAGTCCGCCCCGGTGATCCGCGAGTCCGGCGGCGACCGTTCGGCGGTCACCGGCAACACCCGCCTGGTCTCCGACTGGCTGCTGATCCGCATCACCAGCAATCCGGGCGAGTCGACCCTGGACCGCATGATCGCCCTGGTCGAAGGCGCCAAGCGCCAGAAGACCCCCAACGAGATTGCCCTGGACATCCTGCTGATCGGCCTGACCCTGATCTTCCTGATCGTGGTGGTCACCCTGCAGCCGTTCGCCCGCTTCGCCGGTGGCGAGCTGCCGCTGATCTTCCTCGCCGCGCTGCTGGTGACTTTGATCCCCACCACCATCGGCGGCCTGCTGTCGGCCATCGGCATCGCCGGCATGGACCGCCTGGTGCGCCTGAACGTGATCGCCCGCTCCGGTCGTGCGGTGGAAGCAGCCGGCGACGTGCACACCCTGATGCTCGACAAGACCGGCACCATCACCTTCGGCAACCGTCGTTGCAGTGCCCTGCATGCCGCCTCGGGCGTGACCGCCAAGGAGCTGGGGGAGGGCGCCTTGCTCGCCTCGCTGGCCGACGATACCGCCGAGGGCAAGTCGATCGTCGAGTACCTGCGCCAGCTGCATGACTTCGCCGAGCCTTCGGTCGAGCAGTACACAGCCATCGCCTTCAGCGCCGAGACCCGCCTGTCGGGCATCGATTTCCAGCAGCGCCGCTACCGCAAGGGCGCCGTCGACGCGGTGCTGGCCTTCTGTGGCTTGCAACGCCTGGAGCTGCCTGCCGCCCTGGCCCGTGAAGTGGAGCGCATCGCCCAGAGCGGCGGCACTCCGCTGCTGGTGTGCGTCGACACGCACCTGCTCGGCGTGATCCATCTCAAGGACGTGGTCAAGCCCGGTATCCGCGAGCGCTTCGCCGAACTGCGCAAGCTCGGTATCCGCACCGTGATGGTCACCGGCGACAACCCGCTGACCGCCGCCGCCATCGCCGCCGAGGCCGGCGTGGACGACGTGCTGGCCGAAGCTACCCCCGAGAAGAAGCTGGCGCGCATCCGCCAGGAGCAGAACGACGGCCGTCTGGTCGCCATGTGCGGTGATGGCGCCAACGACGCCCCGGCGCTGGCTCAGGCCGATGTGGGCATGGCCATGAACGACGGCACACAGGCCGCCCGCGAGGCCGCCAACATGGTCGACCTGGACAGCGACCCGACCAAGCTGCTGGACGTGGTGCAGGTGGGCAAGGAGCTGCTGGTTACCCGCGGTGCGCTGACCACCTTCTCCATCGCCAACGACGTGGCCAAGTACTTCGCCATCCTGCCGGCGCTGTTCGCCGCCATCTACCCGCAGCTGGGCGTGCTCAACCTGATGCACCTGGCCAGCCCGCAGAGCGCGATCCTCTCGGCCATCGTGTTCAACGCGCTGATCATCATCGTGCTGATCCCCCTGGCTTTGCGCGGGGTGCGGGTGCAGGCCGCCAGCGCCGCCCACCTGCTGCGCCGCAACCTGCTGATCTACGGGCTGGGGGGCATCGTTGTGCCGTTCGCCGGGATCAAGCTGATCGACATGCTGCTCACTGCGCTGCACCTGGTCTGAGGAGACTGACATGACTGCTTATGTACGCCCGGCCCTGAGCCTGGTCCTGCTGATGACCGTGATCACCGGCGCGCTGTATCCCCTGGCGGTGACCGGTATTGCCCAGGTCGCCTTCCCTGACCAGGCCAATGGCAGCCTGGTGCACGACGAGCGCGGTGAGGTGCGTGGCTCGGCGCTGATTGCCCAGGAGTTCAAGGGCGACGCCTGGTTCCAGTCGCGGCCTTCGGCGGGTGCCTATGCCACCGTGGCCAGCGGCGCCAGCAACCTGGCGCCGAGCAATCCGGCGCTGGCCGAGCGGGTCAGGACCGATGCCGCCGCGCAATATCAGGCACAGCAGGGGCCGGTGCCCCAGGCGCTGCTGACCACCTCGGGCAGTGGGCTGGACCCGCACCTGCCGCCAGCGGCGATCGCCTACCAGCTGCCGCGCGTGGCGGCGGCGCGGCAGGTCTCGGAGGAGCGCTTGCAAGCGCTGGTGAATGAGGCCACCCTGCGACCACTGGTCGGGCCACCGGTGGTGAATGTGCTGGCGCTGAACCAGGCGCTTGAGCGCCTGGCACCGAGCCATTGAAGTCGGGGCCGCTGTGCGGCCCTTCGCGGGTAAACCCGCTCCCACAGGTACTGCGCTGACCTTCAGAGTTGTGCCGAACCTGTGGGAGCGGGTTTACCCGCGAAGGCCTGCGTAGCAGGCCAAAATTGGTAATTAGTGAAGGATGAAGCATGAGTGACTCCGCCCGCGCCGACGCGTTGTTGGCGGGCCTGCCCCGGGAAGGCCGGGGCAGGCTCAAGGTATTTCTCGGCGCCGCGCCCGGGGTCGGCAAGACCTTTTCCATGCTGCAGGCCGCCCACGCCCAGCAACGCCAGGGCGTGCGCGTGGTGGCCGGGGTGGTCGAGACCCACGGCCGCGCCGAGACCGAGGCCCTGCTCGGCGGCCTGGCTCAGCAACCGCTGTTGCGCAGCGAATACCGCGGCGTGATGCTTGAGGAAATGGACCTCGACGGCCTGCTCAAGGCCGCGCCACCTCTGGTGCTGGTCGACGAACTGGCCCACACCAACGCCCCCGGCAGCCGCCACGCCAAGCGCTGGCAGGACGTGCAGGAGCTGCTCGCCGCCGGCATCGATGTGTACACCACGGTCAACGTCCAGCACCTGGAAAGCCTCAACGACAAGGTCCGCGACATCACCGGCGTGCAGGTGCGCGAGACCCTGCCCGACTGGGTGCTGCAGGAAGCCTTCGAGCTGGTACTGATCGACCTGCCGCCCCGCGAGTTGCTCGAGCGCCTGCGCGAGGGCAAGGTCTACGTGCCCGAGCAGGCGCGGGCGGCCATCGAGGCCTATTTCTCCCAGACCAACCTCACCGCCCTGCGCGAGCTGGCCATGCAGACCGCCGCCGCCCAGGTCGACGCGGACCTGGCCAGCGGCTACCGCCAGCGCGGCCAGGAAGCCCCTGCCTTGCGTGGGCGCCTGCTGGTGGGCATCGATGGCGACGACCAGGCTGAGCGTCTGGTGCGCCACGCCTGCCGTGTGGCCCAGCGCCGGCATCTGCCGTGGAGCGTGGTGCATGTGGACAACGGCCGCCTGCGCGACGAGACCGCCCGCCATCGCCTGCAGGCCGCCCAGCAACTGGCCGAGCGCCTGGGCGGCGAAGTGGTGCTGCTACGTGCCGGTGAAGTGGCCCGTACGCTGATCCAGCACGCCACCGAACGCCGGGCCAGCCTGGTGCTGGTCGGCCAGTCCCGCGACCTGCTGCGCCGGCGCTTCTTCGGCGCCGGCGTCGCCGCGCGCCTGTTGCGCGAAAGCCACGGCCTTGAGATCAACGTCCTCGACCGCGACGCCCAACCGCAACCGGCGCGGGCGGCGGTCAAGCGCGTGTGGGTATGGCGCCACTACCTGCTGGCGCTGTTCGCCACCGTGCTGGCCACCGGCCTGGCCTGGGCCGTGTCGAGCATGCTGGCGCTGCCCAACATCTCCCTGGTGTTCCTCGCCGCCGTGCTGCTGGTGGCGGTGCGCAGCAGTCTGGGCCCGGCGTTGGCCTGCGCGGCGTTGTCGTTCCTGACCTACGACTTCCTGTTCATTCCGCCGAACTTCTCCTTCGCCATCCAGCGCGAGGAAGACGTGCTGACCCTGGTGTTCTTCCTGCTGATGGCCGCGCTTACCGGCAATCTTGCCGCCCGCCAGCGCCGTCAGCTGCAGGCCCTGCGCGAGACCCAGGCGCAAACCAACCAGTTGCTCGACCTGTCGCGCCGCCTGACCGTGGCCACCGACCGCCAGGCCGTGTTCAGCGCCGCCGGCCAGCATATGGACGGCTGGCAGGACGTGCAGGTGTGCCTGCTGGAGCGCAGTGCCGATGGCTTGCTGCAAGTCGCCAGCGGTGGCAACCATGCCTTCACCGACAACGAGCGCGCCGCCGCCGAATGGGCCTGGCAGCATGGCCAGGCCGCAGGCTTTGGCAGCGATACCTTGCCTCACGGTCGTTGGTGGTGGTGGCCGTTGGCCGTGGAAGAGCAACCCCTGGCGCTGCTCGGCATACGTCCCCGCGATGGCGAGCCGCTGAGTGCCCAGCGCCGCCGTCTGCTCAAGGCCCTGGCGCAACCCCTGGCCCAGGCCCTGGCCCGCGCACGCCTTGGCGAGCAACTGGAAGCCGCGCGCCTGCATGGCGAAACCGAGCAACTGCGCAGCGCCTTGCTCGCCTCGGTATCCCACGACCTGCGCACCCCGCTGACCTCCATGCGCGGCAGCATCGACAGCCTGCTGGCCCTGGGCGACGCGATTCCCCCGGACGACCGCCGCGAACTGCTCGAAGGCACCCGCAACGAAGCCGAGCGCCTGGATCGCTACATCCAGAACCTGCTGGACATGACCCGCCTGGGCCACGGCACCCTCAAGCTGGCCCGCGACTGGGTGGCCCCGGCCGATATCGTCGGCAGTGCCCTCAATCGCCTGCGCGTGGTGCTGGCGCCCCTGCGCGTGCACACCGAAGTGCCGCCGGAGCTGCCGCTGCTGTTCGTGCACGCGGCGTTGATCGAGCAGGCGCTGATCAACGTGCTGGAGAACGCCGCCCGTTTCTCCCCGCCGCAGGGCCGCCTGGAGCTGCAGGTCTCGGTGCGCGACGAGCAGCTGTGCTTCGCCGTCGCCGACGAAGGCCCCGGCATTCCTCCGGACGAGCGCGAAAAGATCTTCGATATGTTCTACACCGCCGCCCGCGGCGACCGCGGCGGGCAGGGCACCGGCCTGGGCCTGGCGATCTGCCAGGGCATGATCGGCGCCCATGGCGGCCGCATCCTGGTCGATGACGGCATCGATGGTCACGGCACCTGCATCACTTTATGCTTGCCGCTGCCCACTCAACCTGAAACCGAAAGTGAAGCCCCATGAGCCAAGCCGCCACCCTGCTGGTCATCGACGACGAGCCGCAGATCCGCAAGTTTCTGCGCATCAGCCTGGCGTCCCAGGGCTACAAGGTGCTCGAGGCCGCCACCGGCAGCGAGGGCCTGGCCCAGGCCGCGCTGAACAAGCCCGACCTGGTGGTGCTCGACCTGGGCCTGCCGGACATGGACGGCCAGCAGGTGCTGCGCGAGCTGCGTGAGTGGAGCGCAGTGCCGGTGATGGTGCTGTCGGTGCGCGCCAGTGAGGTGCAGAAGGTCGATGCACTGGATGGCGGGGCCAACGACTACGTGACCAAGCCATTCGGCATCCAGGAGTTCTTGGCCCGGGTGCGGGCCTTGCTGCGCCAGGCGCCGCAGGTCGGTAGTGCGACGTCTGCCGCGAGCTTCGGGCCATTGGTAGTGGACTTCGCCTTTCGCAAGGTGACCCTGGATGGCGTGGAAGTGGCGCTGACGCGCAAGGAGTATGCGCTGCTGGCGCAACTGGCCGGGCACCCGGGGCGGGTGATCACCCAGCAGCAGCTGCTGAAGGACATCTGGGGGCCGACCCATGTGGACGACACCCACTACCTGCGCATCGTGGTGGGGCATCTGCGGCAGAAGCTGGGGGATGACCCCACGGCGCCGCGGTTCATCGTCACCGAGGCGGGGGTAGGGTACCGGCTGGTGACGCCGGCCCTGTAGGAGCGGGCTTGCCCCGCGACCACCGGCGAAGCCGGTGCCACGCATCGTATCGCGGGGCAAGCCCGCTCCCACAGGTAGAGCTGGGCGCTAAATACCCAGTTCCAGTGCCAAAAGCTCCTGCACGGTCTGGCGCCGACGGATCATGCGCAGGTTGCCCTGCTCGACCAGAAACTCAGGCAGCAACGGGCGGCTGTTGTAGTTCGACGACATCGAAGCCCCGTAAGCCCCCGCGTCATGAATCACCAGCAGGTCACCCACCTTGGCCTCTGGCAGTTGCTGCGGGGTCAGCTCCTCGTCGTTCTGGGTAAATACATCCCCCGACTCGCACAGCGGCCCGGCCACCACGGTCGGTTGCAGCGGACGGCTCACTGGCCGGCCCACGGCATCGAACAGGCTCATGCGGTGGTAGGCCCCGTACATCGCCGGGCGCATCAGGTCGTTGAAGCCGGCATCGACCAGTATGTAGTTCCGGTCGCCCATCTGCTTGACGGCACGCACCTCGGCCACCAGGCAACCCGACTCCGCCACCAGGAAGCGCCCCGGCTCGATTTCCATGCGCACGGGATGGCCGAGCATGGTTTCAACTTCCGCCCGCGCCACCGCCCAGGTGCGGGCGTAGCGTTGCAGGTCCACCGGCTGGTCGTCGCTGCGGTATGGCGTGGACAGCCCGCCACCGATGGAGAAGGCCTCGATGTCCACGCCCAGCTTGCCGATCAGCCCGACCATGGCGCCGGCCACCTGTTCCAGATGCTCGTAGTCCACGCCCGAGCCGATATGCATGTGCACGCCGACCAGGTGCAGGCCGTTTTCTTTCACGCAAGCCAGCGCCTCGGGCAGTTGCTCGTGCCAGATGCCGTGCTTGCTGTTCTCGCCACCGGTGTTGGTCTTGCGGCTGTGGCCATGGCCGAAGCCCGGGTTGATGCGCAACCAGACCCGGTGCCCACGGGAGTGCTCGCCCAGCTGACGGAGCATGTCGATGGAACCGGCGTTCACTTCGATCTTCGTCTCTACCACTCGGGCCAGGGTCGGCTGGTCCAGCACGTCGCAGGTCAGCACCACGCCGGCCGGGTCACCGTCCACCGTCGCCCCGGCCGCGAAGGCCCGCTCCATTTCCCCCAGCGACACGGCATCGAGCACCAGGCCACGTTCGCGCATCAGGCGCAGGACGTGCAGGTTGGGGTTGGCCTTCTGGGCGAAGCGGACCGTGTCGAAGTGCTGCTGCAACTGGTCGATGCGTTGGTGGATGGTCTGGGCGTCATAGGCCCACAGCGGGGAGCCGTGTTGGCGGACGGCCTGGGCCAGGAGGGTGGTGGTCATGGTGGTGTTCCTTGTAATGGATGCACCGATCTTGAGTGAGTTGGATGATTCATAAAAATAGATAATTTTCAGAAGGTCATCCGTATTTGATATACATTCGACTGCTGTAGGAGCGGGCTCGTCCCGCGAACACCGGCAAAGCCGGTGCCATCCACCGCGTTGCCGGTGTTCGCGGGACGAGCCCGCTCCTACAGGTCCCTGCCAAACGTTCAGGTGTTGCATGCCCCCATGAAACTCTCCATCCGCCACATTGAGGTGTTCCGCGCCATCATGGCTGCCGGCAGTGTCACCGGCGCCGCGCGCCTGCTGTTCACCTCGCAGCCCACCGTCAGTCGCGAGCTGGCGCGCATGGAGCAGGTCACCGGTTTGAACCTGTTCGAACGCGAAGGCGGGCGCCTGGCACCCACGGCCCAGGCCTTGCTGCTGATCGAGGAGGTCGAGCGCGCCTTCGTCGGCCTGGAGCGCATCGATCGCTTCGCCCAGGCCATCCGCAACTTCGAACAGGGCCGGCTGGCCATCACCTGCCTGCCACTGTTCTCGCAAACCCTGCTGCCCAAGGCCTGTAAGGCGTTCCACCAGCAACACCCCGGCGTGAGCGTGAGCATCACCGCGCAGGAGTCGCCGCTGCTGGAGGAGTCGCTGGTGGCCCAGCAGCACGACCTCGGCCTGACCGAAACCGCGCAGGTGCCACGGGGCGCGGTCGGGGAGCTGCTGTTCAGTGCCGACATGGTCTGCGTGCTGCCCGAAGACCACCCATTGCAGGCCAAGCCGGTGCTGGCGCTGCAGGATTTCCACGAGGTCGACTTCATCAACCTGGCCAGCCTGGACAGTTACCGGCAACAGCTTGACCGGCACTTCCGCGAAGCAGGGGTGAACCGACGCACGATCATCGAGACCACCAGCGCGGCGTCGGTGTGCGCGATGGTCCGGCAGGGCCTGGGGGTGGCGATCATCAATCCGCTAAGCGGGCTGGAAGCGGGGCAGGGGGGCTTGCCGATTCGCCGCTTGAGCCTCTCGGTGCCGTACCAGGTGATGTTGATCCGGCCGGAGCTGCGCCCGGCATCGGCGGTGCTGGAACCGTTTTGCCAGGCATTGAGGGCGCAGGCGCGGGACATGCAGGCGGCATTGGCGAAGGCCTTCCATGGCGCCACCTGATCGCTCAATGCGCCATGGCCTTGAACGTTCGGAAGCAAAGCCCCGTCGCCAGCCGTTGCGCGGTCAGATCGAAGAGCATGGCCAGGCACGGTAGCTTGAAGTGCGCGGTCATCTGTTCGACACAGTCCCAGTGGCCGGTGATGATCCAGCGTTCACTCGGCAAGGCTGCGTACTTGAGGCTGTACACCACGCATCCCGAGGTACGGTTCAACACCTCCAACAAGCCTTCCAGCCTCTCCTGGAGCACCGCTGCCGAACCGATGGCCGGGATGATCTCGACGGTGTTGATTGCGACCAGACCCATGGCGAGCCCTCCCTGTGTTCACTTCGCCAGCAGCTGGTTCGCCACTTTGAAGGCTTCTTCCTGGGTGGCGACGATATGCAGGGGGTAGCCCCAGAAGGCTTCGAACTTGGCTGCGAACAATTGAGCGGCCTCCTGTTTGTCGGCATCCGGCTCGATGAGGATCTGCCCCCGGACGTAGGTGCGCAGCGCGGCCTTGTGGCGCTTCATCCACAGTGACAGTTGTTTCTGTTCGTCATGGGTATGTCCATTGGCTTTTTGCCTGGCGCGTTCCGCGTCCAGCAAGACGAACGGTTCGGCGCCTGCCAGCAGCGTTTCGAAGGCTGCGAAACCTTCATCGCGGGTATCGATGGTGGTATTACCGGTATCCATCCAGACCAGCGGGAAATAGGTGGAATCCAAAAGCATCTGTCTGATCCTCTGCGTGTGTTGATGCGTGGTCGCCGTTCTGGAAAACCGACATCGGCGACCCAGATGCACGATAACCACGTGACTCATGGACGTCATTGCGAAATCTTGTCATTCTGTTTTTCATTTCGGCCAATGCGTCAGCTTCGAGCAATGAGCAGCATCGTGGAATCAATCACCCCCGAAACCCTGGCCAGCCCATGGGATGTCGATGGCATTCCACGTCAGGTCATCGCCTTGTGCGCGTCCCGCGTAGGCAAGGACTGGGAGCTTGCCCCTCACCGTCATCGCAAGGCGCAGTTCATCTACACGGTGCGCGGCATTCTCAACTGTGAGGTGGAGACCGGGGTGTGGATCGTGCCGCCGCAGTGCGCGGTGTGGATCCCAGGGGGGCTGCTGCATTCGACCCGTGGCTCGGGAGAAACCGAATGCCATTGCCTGTTCGTCGAGCCGGAGGCGGTCGAGTATCTGCCGACCACCTGCTGCACGCTGGCGGTGTCGCCACTGTTGCGCGAACTGTTGCTCAAGGCGACGGGCTTCGAGGCGCTGTACGCCGAGCGCGGGCCCGAGGCGCGACTGATCGCCACGTTGCTGGACGAATTGTGCGCCGCCCCCGTCGAGGACCTGCACCTGCCCATGCCCCAGGACCGCAGGCTGCGCCAGCTGGCGCAGCGACTGCTGGCCGACCCGGCGAGCACAGCGCCGATCGGCGAATGGGCCCGGCGCATCGGCATGAGCGAGCGCAGCATGAGCCGGCTGTTGCTGCAGGAAGTCGGCATGAGTTTCGGCCGCTGGCGGCGGCAGCTTCATGTGATCCTTTCGTTGCAACGCCTTGCCAAGGGCGAGAGTGTGCAGGCGGTGGCCCTGGCGTTGGGTTACGAAAGCGCCAGTGGCTTCGTCACCATGTTCCGCAAGGCCATGGGCAAGCCGCCTGCGCGCTATCTGCTCGAGCGCGGTGCCGGTGATCCGGCCGAAGCAGCCCGTGGCATCGTGCTCGCGCCCTGAGCGGGAGGTACCCCGGAAACCTGAACGATTCGATTCCCGTCAGGGTCAACCCCTTCAGCAGTGATCAGAAACGCTCCACAGCATGAGGATTGATCATGAGTACCCTGACGATCGAAGGCTGGTGCAAAGGTGACGGTGACCGCAGGTCCACCCCGGTGGGCGACATCCACTTTGACATCCAGGGCGCCGCCCACACGGCGCTGGAGCAGGCCGAAGAGCGCCTGCAGCAGAGCCACGAGCGCGAAGCGATGGTGGATGTCGACATGGACACACTGAACCTGGTCTTGCCTGAAGGCTATGGCCCCTTGTCCGACTGCCGCCTGCGTGTCTACCTGAGCGACGACGAGCGGGGCCAGTTCCATCTGGTCGGGCATCGGGCCAGCGATGGCAGCCTGATCTACACCAATGCGGTGCTGATTGCGCAATTGAGCTGAGCCTCAGCTGCGCTCCAGCTGTGCGGCCACTTCCTTGGCCAGCGCCAGGAAGGCCTGCGCCGCCGCGGTCTGGTAGACACCCCTGCGCTGCATGAGCACGGCCGTGCGTTGCAGGCGCAAGGGGTCGAGGGCGATGGCGGTCAGGTCGTCATGCGCCAGGACGATGTTGGCGGGGAGCAGCGTCGACAGCGTCGTCCTGCGCACCACTTCGATGACCGCGCCGATAGCATTGGCCTCCATCCGCACCTGCGGGCGTATGCCGTGCTGCCGGCAATAGCGCTCGATCTGCTCCCGAGTGGCGAATTCGGCGCTGAGCAGGATCATCGACTCGTCGTTCAGCGCCTGTAGCCCGATGGCGCGTGCATGGGCCAATGGGTGCTGGCTGCCGACCACCAGCGCCAGTGTCTCGACCAGCAATGGGTAGGTGTCGATGTCCTGGGCGTGGGGCTCATCGAAGGCGATACCGACATCCAGTTCGTCCGCCAGCAGCAGTTCCTCCATGTGCTCCTGGGCGATTTCGCGCAAGTTCAGGGTGATATTCGGGTACCGGCTGTGGAAGGCCTCGACCAAGGGGCCGACCAGATAGCTGGTAAAGGTCGGCGTCACCGCCACCCGCAATGACCCTCGGCTGAGGTCGCTCACATCATGGATCGCGCGCCTGGCCTCCTGCAGTTCCTGCGACGCCCGTTTCGCATAGCGCAGATAGACCTCGCCGGCATCGGTCAGCCGAGTCGTGCGCCCCGAGCGATCGAACAACTGCGCCCCCAGGCTTTCCTCCAGTTGCCTGACCTGCTGCGAAAGCGCGGGCTGGGAGACGTGCAGGGCTGCCGCCGCCCGAGTGAAGCTATGGTGTTGCGCGACCGCGAGAAAGTACTGGATATGCCGGGCGAGCATGCTTCTCTCCATAAGATAATCTGATGCCATTCATCATAAATGAGACTTTTACCTTATGTAACGCACCGCCTAACCTTTGCCTCACACACCGCGACACTGAGGCATCAGCCATGCAAGACATCATCGACGGCTTCCTGAAGTTCCAGCGCGACGCCTTCCCCGAGCGAGTCAAGCTGTTCAAGGACCTGGCCACCCAGCAAAGCCCGCGGGCGCTGTTCATCTCCTGCTCCGACAGCCGCCTGGTGCCCGAGCTGGTCACCCAGCGCGAGCCGGGCGACCTGTTCGTCATCCGCAACGCCGGCAACATCGTGCCGTCCTACGGCCCTGAACCCGGCGGGGTGTCGGCCTCGGTCGAGTATGCCGTCGCCGCCCTGCAAGTGGCCGATATCGTCATCTGCGGTCACTCCGACTGCGGCGCCATGACTGCCATCGCCACCTGCAAGTGCCTGGACCACATGCCCGCCGTGGCCGGCTGGTTGCGCTACGCCGACTCCGCCCGTGTGGTCAACGAAGCCCGCCCGCATCAAACCCCTCACGCCAAGGTCGAGGCCATGGTGCGAGAGAACGTGATCGCCCAGCTGGCCAACATCCAGACCCACCCCTCGGTGCGCCTGGCCCTGGAAGAGGGCCGCGTGGCCCTGCATGGCTGGATCTACGACATCGAGAGCGGCCGCATCGACGCCTTCGACGGACGCACCGGCCAGTTCGTATCCCTGGCGGACAATCCAGACGTCCGCGCTGTTTCCCACGCTTCCCGGCACGTTGCCTGAACCCGATTTTCAACCCAAGGAGACACTCCCATGATCCAGTCGCAAATCAGCCAGAACGCCCGTCTTGCCCTGAGCGAGGTCATCCTCCTGGCCAAGGCCCGCAAGGACCTGTCGTTCGCCCAGATCACCGATGGCACCGGCCTGTCCGAAGCCTTCGTCACCGCCGCGCTGCTGGGCCAGCACCCGCTGCCGGCCAGCGCCGCCCAGGTGGTGGGTGACAAGCTCGGTCTGGACGCCGACGGCATCGCACTGCTGCAGACCATCCCACTGCGCGGCAGTATCGAAGGTGGCGTGCCGACCGACCCGACGATCTATCGCTTCTACGAGATGCTGCAGGTGTACGGCACCACGCTCAAGGCGCTGGTCCACGAGAAGTTCGGCGACGGCATCATCAGCGCCATCAACTTCAAGCTGGATGTGAAGAAGGTCGATGATCCGGAAGGCGGTTCCCGCGCTGTGATCACCCTGGATGGCAAGTACCTGCCGACCAAACCGTTCTGATTCGCCCATAGGGACATGGCCCGGTCTCCACAGGGTGGCCGGGCCATTTCTACAGACGATATTGGCCCCCTGTAGGAGCGGGCTTGCCCCGCGAACACCGGCAAGGCCGGTGCCATCCACCGCGTTGTCCAACATCGCGAGTACAGGGTGTCGACCGTAATGACTGATTACGAGAAACGACGGCATGGACCTGATCATCAGAAATGTCCGCATCGACGATGCAAAACCCTTGATGGATGTGGCCGTGCACAACGGCAAGATCACTGAAATCGCCCCGACGATCACCGCAACGGCAACCCAGGAAATCCAAGGCAATGGCAATGTCCTGATCCCAGGCTTCGTCGAAGGCCACCTGCACCTGGAAAAAGCCAATGTCATGCAACGCAAGGCCAACCGCTCCGGCACCTTGAAGGAAGCGATCGCCGTCACCGCCGAGCTCAAGCCCACGCTCACCCGCGAAGACATCCGCGAGCGCTCGACGCAGGTGTTGCGCGCGCTGGTGCAGGCCGGCACCACCCATGTCCGTGCCCACGCCGAGTTCGACCCCGCCCAGGGTTTCACGGGCCTGGATGTGGTGCTGGAGCTACGGGAAACATTCCGCGATGTCATCGATATCCAGGTGGTCGCCTTTCCCCAGGAAGGCATCCTCAAGGTGCCCGGCATGAAAGCGATGATGGTCGAGGCGATGGAGAAGGGCGCCGATGTGGTCGGCGGCATTCCCTACAACGACGTATCGCCCCACGAGCACATTGATTTCGTCTTCGACCTGGCCCAGCGCTATGGCAAGGACATCGACCTGCACCAGGACTTCGCCGATGACGCCGAGCAGATGACCATCGAATACGTGGCCCGCCGGACCATCGCGGCAGGCTACCAAGGGCGCGTCAGCGTCGGCCACCTGACCAGCCTGGCGGCCGTCGAACCAGCGCGCCAGTCGCGTATCATCGCGCTGCTGCGCGAAGCCGACATCAGCGTGATGTGCTTGCCGGCCACCGACCTGCACCTGGGCGCCCGTGGCGACAGCCACAATGTGCGGCGCACCCTGACCCCGGTGCGAGCCTTGCGCGATGGCGGAGTGAACGTGTGCCTGGCCACCAACAACATCCGCAATGCCTTCACTCCCTACGGCACCGGCGACCTGCTGCATATCGCGCAGCTGGCCATCCCCGCCTGTCACCTGGGCGGGGCGGACGACCAGGCCACGGTGCTGCCGATGCTCACCAGCAACCCGGCCAAGGCCCTGGGTTTGCAGAGCCATGGCTTGGCGGTGGGCAACGACGCGGACCTGGTGCTGATGGACACCCACCGTGTCAGCGACGTGATCCTCGACCTGCCCGCGCGGCTGATGGTGCTCAAGCGCGGCAGGGTGGTGGCGACAGCGGAGCAGCGGCGTTCGGTGGTGTTCTGAAGGCCGGGTTCAGACGGCCAGCAGCAACAGTGCCGCCAGCAGTGCCGGGGGCATTACCAGCACGCCCAGACGCAAGAAACTCGATGCGCCGACATGCTCGCCCTCGCGGCGGATCGCCACCAGCCACAGCAGCGTGGCCAGGGAGCCGGTGATCGACAGGTTCGGTCCCAGGTCGACGCCGATAAGCAAGGCGGCGGTGGTCTGCCGGGGCAGTTCGACGAGGTGGCCGATGGAACCGGCGATCAGGCCGGTGGGCAGATTGTTCATCAGGTTGCTGGCCACGGCCGCAGTCACGCCCGCCGTCCAGCTTGCCGTGCCTGCCGACTGTTGCGCCAGGGCGGCCAACGATTGGGCAAGACGGTCGATCACGCCGGTGTGGGCCACGGCTTCCACCAGCACGAACAATCCTGCGACCAAGGGCAGGACCCCCCAGGCCACGTGACGCAGCAACGCCGCCGGGTTGCGCCGCTGACGCAGGTGGATCAACCCGGTGGTGGCCATGCCTGCGCAAAATGTCGGCAGCCCTAGCGGCACGTCCAGTGCCGATACCGTCAACAGCAGGGTGCCGGTGAACATCAGGCCCAGCGCGCAAAGCCGGGCGCCGGCCGACAGGGGGCGCATCTCGATGGCCACGGCCAGCGGCTGACGGATGCGCTTGCGCTGGGTCACGCGCAGTACCAGGTAGGTCATGGCGATGGCGCCCAGCGAGGGCAGGGTGAGCTGGCGCAGCCATTCCAGCAGCGGTGGCATCTGGCTGCCGAAGACTACCAGGTTGGCCGGGTTGGAGATGGGCAGCACGAAGCTGGCGGCATTGGCGATGAAGGCGCAGATGAACAGGTAGGGCAGCGGCTCGGCCTTGGCCGCCTTGCACGCCGCATACACGGCCGGTGTCAGCACCACAGCGGTGGCGTCATTGGACAGGAACACGGTGACCAGTGTACCGACCAGGAATACCAGGTCGAACAGGCGTTGGCCCGAGCCCCTGGCATGCTGCACCGCGTACCTGGCCAGCCAGTCGAACAAGCCTTCCTGGCGAGCCAGCTCGGCCAGCACCATCATGCCGGTCAGGAACAGGTAGACATCGCCTCCTTCGGCGATTGCCGCCAAGGCCAGGCGCCATGGGATCAGGCCGCAGGCCGTCAGCCCTAAGGCGGCGCCCATCGCCCAGACATATTCGGGCACGCGTCCCGGCCGAAGGATGACCAGGGCGGTGGCCGCGGCCGCAACCGACCAGATGATCAGGGATGACTCAGCGACAGGCATGCGAGGACTCAGTTTCCGGAAGGGGAGTGAAGGGGAGGGGCTTGCTCGGCGTTGGCATCGCTGGCAGGTCGGCGGGTCTCCGGCATGGCCAGCCAAAGCAGAAGCAACGCTGCAGTCGCGATGCCCGCCAATGTCAGGAATGCCGCGTCGTAGCCTGCGGACTGTACCACCAGCCCCGCGACACCGGGACTTAGCGCCGCGCCCAGGCCGAAGGCCGTGGACAATGCGCCAAGGCTGACATTGAAGCGCCCGCTGCCTTGGGTGAGGTCCTTGACCACTACCGGGAACAATGCCCCGAACAGTCCGGCGCCGATGCCATCGAGCAATTGCACGGCCACCAGCCAGAACGGATCGTCCGACATCACGTAAAGCACGCCACGCAGCGGCAGGATCAGAAAGCCGGCGAGCAACAGCGGCTTGCGTCCCCAGCGGTCGGCCCTGGCGCCGGCCAGCAGCGCCATGGGCACCATCACCAGCTGCGCCGCGACGATGCACGCCGAGGTCAGCGGCGTGGCCAACTGCAGGTTGGCCTGAGCCAGCTTCTGGCTCACCAGCGGAAGCATTGCCGCGTTGGCCAGATGGAACAGCGCGCAGCACACGGCGAACAGCAGCAAGGGGCGATTGTGCAACAGTACGGCAAGGCCGGCGGGGTGGGCATGCTGGCCCGGCGGCCGCGGGTCAAGGCCGCGCGCGAGGTCATGGTCGATGGCTGTCGCCGGCACTCGGCTGATGGCGATCAGGCTGGCCACAGTCATCGCCGCCATCAGGTAGAACACCGCCACCGGTCCGAACAGGTAGGCCAGCCCGCCGGCGAGCACCGCCGAGCAGGCATTGCCGGCATGGTTGAAGGTTTCGTTGCGGCCCATGCGCCGGGTGAATGCCCGGGGCCCGGTCAGGCCCAGTGAAATGGCAGCGATGGCCGGTGCGAACACGGAACCGGCGAGCGCGCTGATGGCTTGGGTCAACGTCACCAGCGCGACGCTGGTGACCCAGGGCAGCACCAGGCAACTGCCGGTCACCAGCAGCGCGGCGATGGCCATCACGGCGCGCTTGGCCGTGGTCCTGTCGATCAGCGCGCCAGCTGGCGTCTGGGTCAGCAATGCCGTGACGCTGGCCAAGGTCATGACCAGGCCGATGCTGCCGGGCTCCCAATGGTGCACCGCCAGCAGGTAGATCGCCAGGTAGGGCCCAAGCCCATCACGGACATCGGCCAGGAAAAAATTCAACCCATCGAGCGAACGTTCATGAGCAGGCGAGGCCAAGGAAAACTCCGCAGGGACAAGTGAACAGAGCACCCTGGATTTCAAGGGCGGTCAACAGCCGCATACGTTATGCACTCCGCGGCGCAGGTGCTGATGAACTTTGCGCGGATCCGGCATGCCATCGGTCCAGGGGTCAGCGATTGGGCCATTGCTGCAAGAGGATCGATACGAACTTTTCGGCCGCCGGCGACAGCGACGCACCGCGACGAAACACCAAGCCCAGCGTGCGGCTGACCTGCGGCTCGCCCAGCGGCACGCTGACCAACGTCGGATGGTCGGCGCTGGGCATGGCCAGGCTAGGCATGGCCGAGACCCCCAGCCCGGCCTCGACCATGCCCAGCGAGGTCGACAGGTGCTGGACCTCGTAGAACCATTGAGGACGAAGGTTCAGGCCGGCTAGCGCATGATCGAGCAACATGCGGTTGCCGCTCAGGCGACCGACCCCGATCAAGCGGTAGTCGGCCAGTTCGGCCCAGGTCACCGACTCGCGCTTGGCCAACGGGTGGTCCCGGCGGCATGCGAGCACAAAATGCTCCTGTACCAGCGAGACGAACTCGATGTCCGGATGCTGGCCACTCATCATGTTGATGCCAAAATCGGCCTCTGCGCGCAGTACGGCTTCCAGCCCATCGTTGGCACTGAGGTCCAGCAGGCGGATGCGGATCTTCGGGTACTGCGCGTTGTAGTCGCGGATCACCGAGGGCAGAAAGTAGAACGCTGCCGTGGGAATGCAAGCGAGGGTGACCTGCCCCGTCTGGCGCTCGGCCAGTTCGCGGATGCTCAGGATCGAATCCTCGAAATCATCCAGCAGGCGCCTGGCCTTGGGCAGGAAATCCCGACCCACGCTCGTCAGGCTGACCCGGCGCGTAGTGCGTTCGAGTAACGAAGTACCGAGCCCTTCCTCGAGCTTCTTGATTCGTCGGCTCAGGGCGGGTTGGGACAAGTGCAGCGCTTCTGCAGCCTCGTGAAAGCTGCCAAGTTCGGCGATTTTCACGAAAGATCTTATATCTTGCAGTTCATATTCCATCAGGCATCGCTCAGTGGGCCGTTCGATTATTGATGCTTGCATCGCAATAATGACTACGATATTTGCATTGGATTGATTTATCCATCCCTGTCACTCTTTTGCTCACAACATCAATGATGTCCATTGATCAACAAGAGTGCGAAATCATGCAACGAATTCCTTGCGTACTCATGCGCGGCGGTACCTCCAAAGGGCCGTTCTTCCACGCCTGGGACCTGCCTGCAAACGTGGTCGAGCGCGACGAGTTGCTGATCAACCTGATGGGCTCCGGACACGAGCTGGAAATCGACGGCATCGGTGGCGGCAGCCCGCAGACCAGCAAAGTGGCGATCATCAGCCCGTCGTTGCACGCCGATGCCGATGTCGACTATCTGTTCGTCCAGGTGATGGTCGCCCAGCGGCGCGTCGACACCGCGCCCAACTGCGGCAACATGCTGTGCGCCGTCGGGCCGTTCGCCATCGAGCAAGGGCTGGTCAAGGCCAACGACGGCAAGACCCTGGTACGCATCCGCAACCTCAATACCGGAACCTTCGTCGATTCACTGGTGCAAACGCCTGGTGGCATCGTGCGCTACGAAGGGCGCACGGCGATCGACGGCGTCCCTGGCACGGCGGCCCCGGTGCACCTGACGTTCCTCGATGCAGTGGGCAGCAAGACCGGCAAGCTGTTCCCTACGGGCAAACCTCAGGATGTGATCGACGGCGTGCCGGTCACCTGCATCGACATGGCGATGCCCATGATGATCGTCGACGCCCGGCAACTGGGCGTGACCGGCTCGGAAACCCCGGCCGAGCTGGATGCCGACAATGCCTTGCTGCAGCGCCTGGAAGCCTTGCGCCTGAAGGCTGGCAAGGCCATGGGCCTGGGTGATGTCAGCGGCATGGTGATTCCCAAGCCGGTGCTGGTCGCGCCACCTCGGCATGACGGTACAGTGCAGGTGCGCTATTTCATGCCGCACAATTGCCACCGGGCCCTGGCGATCACCGGCGCCGTCGGGTTGGCCACGGCTTGCGTCAGCGCCGGTACGGTGGTCGGCGACCTGCTCGGCGAGGGGGCACAACACTTGGAGCAGGTGCGCATCGAACATCCCAGTGGTGGCATCGACGTGGCGCTGTCGCGTAGCGGCGTCGATGGCAAGACCCTGCAGGCATCGGTGGTGCGTACCGCCCGTCGGCTTTTCTCAGGGTTCGTCTATGCCCCGTCCTCGCGCAGGCTGGCGGGATAGACCCAGGCCGCCGCCACCATCAGCGTGGCTTCAGCAACAAGCGCATCCGCACAATTTCAACAATGGGTGATGCCTCATGAAACTTGCCAGATCCCTGTATTTCCAGATCCTCTGCGCCGTCCTGCTGGGCGTGGTGGTCGGCCACTTCTGGGCGCAACAGGCCGTTGCCCTCAAACCCCTGGGCGACGCCTTCATCAAGTTGATCAAGATGATGATCGCGCCAGTGGTGTTCTGCACCATCGTCACCGGCATAGCCGGCATGACCGACAAGCGCTCCCTGGGGCGCCTGATGAGCAAGACCTTGCTGTTGTTCCTGCTGCTGACCGTGATCAGCCTGGTGATCGGCCTGGCGGCGGTGTACCTGTTCCGGCCCGGCGCCGGCATGAACATCGATCCTGCCACCCTGAGTACAGAGGGCCTGGGCCAATACGCCGCCTCGGCGGCGAAACTGGGCGTGGTCGACTTCTTCATGCACATCATTCCGGAGACATTCATCGGTGCCTTCAACAAGGGTGAGGTGCTGCCGGTGCTGTTCATCGCCGTACTCAGCGGCTTCGCCCTGTCGTCCATGGGCGAGAAGGGCCGGCCCGTCCTTGCGGTGCTGGAGTCGGTCTCGATCATGGTGTTCCGTATCTTCGGTTACCTGATGCGTTTCGCCCCGGTCGGTGCGTTCGGTGCGCTGGCCTTCACCGTCGGGCAATACGGCGTCACCTCCCTCGGCGCCCTGGCCAAGCTGGTGGGCACGCTGTACATCGCTTGCGCCTTCTTCGTCCTGGTTGTGCTGGGCGGCATCTGTCGCGCCCATGGCTTCAGCCTCTGGAAGCTGCTGCGCTATTTCCGCGAAGAATTTCTGGTGGTGCTGGGTACCTCGTCCACCGAGCCGGTGCTGCCGCGCATGCTCGAAAAGCTCGAGCGGCTCGGTTGTCGCAAAGGCGTGGTGGGTTTGGTGCTGCCAACCGGGTATTCCTTCAACCTCGATGGCACCGCCATCTACCTGTCGCTGGCGGCCGTGTTCATCGCGCAGGCCTGCAACATCGACCTGACCCTCGGGCAGACGGTAACCATGCTGGCAATCATGCTGCTGTCGTCCAAGGGGGCCGCCGGCGTGACCGGCAGCGGCTTCGTGGCGTTGGCCTCGACCCTCACGGTCATTCACGACATACCGCTGGCCGGGCTTGCCTTGTTGATCGGTATCGATCGCTTCATGTCCGAGGCGCGGGCCCTGACCAGCCTGGCCAGCAACGCCGTGGCCACCGTGGTCATCTCGCTGTCGGAGCATGCCTGCGATCGCGAAACCTTGCTGCGCCGCCTCGACGGCGCGCCATCGGCGGCCGACGAAGCCGTCGACGCTCACCCCGAGTGGTCCGCGCAGCCTCCCCGGCACGGCTGACCAACCGGTTATCGCTCCCATGTTGCAGTAGACTTCCCCCCAGCATCCCTGCGATGCCGGGTGGGGCAGGGGGCCGCCTGCGCGTCGGGCGGCCAAACACAGAATAAAAACAAGAGAAAAAACCATGCTCGCACTCCTGGGCCTGATCATGGTGGTGACGTTCACCTACCTGATCATGAGCAAACGCCTGTCGCCGATCGTCGCGCTCACAGTGGTACCCATCGTTTTTGCCGTGATCGGCGGTTTCGCTCCCGAGCTCGGCAAGATGATGCTCGATGGCCTGAAGATGGTGGCACCCTCGGCGGCGTTGCTGCTGTTCGCCATCCTGTTCTTCGGCCTGATGATCGATGCCGGCCTGTTCGACCCTTTGATCCGCAAGATTCTCAAGCGGGTGAACGGCGATCCGATCAAGATCGCCATAGGCACCGCGCTGCTGTCGTTGCTGGTTGCCCTCGACGGCGACGGCACCACCACCTACATGATCACCTGCGCGGCGATGCTGCCGCTGTACAAACGCATCGGCATGAACCCGATGATTTTGGCCACGGTGTCGATGCTATCGCTGAGTATCATGAGCGGCATGAGCCCCTGGGGCGGGCCTGCCACCCGCGCGATCGCCGCCCTTGGCCTGGATGCGACCGAATACTTCATCCCGATGCTGCCCACCGTGATCGGCGGCGCGGCCTGGGTGGTGTTCACCGCCTATCTGTTGGGGCGCGCCGAGCGTCGGCGCATCGGCAATGTCACCCTGGCGTCAGGGGGCGGCAATTGCTACATCAAGGAGATCCTAGGCGACAACCCACACAAGCGTCCGCGCCTGGCCTATGTGAACCTGATGCTGGTGATCGCCGTGATGACCGCGCTGGTGATGGGCGTGATGCATTCCGCGCTGCTGTTCATGATCGGTTTCGTCGCCGCGTTGATGATCAACTATCCGCAACTGGAGCTGCAGAAGGAGCGCATTCTCGCCCATTCGGGCAATGCCATGACCGTCGTGCTGCTGGTGTTCGCCGCCGGCATATTCGCCGGCATCTTCTCCGGCACCAAAATGGTCGACGCCCTCGCCCAGACCTTGGTGGACTGGATCCCCGACGCCTGGAGCCACTGGTTCCCGCTGGTGGTGGCGCTGACCAGCATGCCGCTGACCTTCGTACTGTCCAATGACGCCTACTACTTCGGGGTGGTGCCGATCCTGGCCAACGCGGCCGCGGCCTATGGCATCGACCCGGTGGAAATCGCCCGGGCCTCGGTACTGGGGCAGCCGGTGCACCTGATGAGCCCGTTGGTAGCCTCGACCCTGTTGCTGGTGGGGATGGTCGACCGCGATATCGGCGACTTCCAGAAAGCCACCGTCAAGTGGGCGGTGCTTACCTCGCTGGTGATCACCGCGCTGGCGCTGCTCACAGGTGCCTTGTCTTTCTTCGTGTGAATCACCGGGCGCCGCGCGGCGCCCACCCACCGCTCATCCAAGAACAACAACAGAGTACCGATCATGTTCCGAAGTGTTTTCCGTGGGGCCACCTGTGGCCTGCTCTGCGGCTGGTTGCCCGTTGCCGGCGCTGGCGGATTCGTCGACGACGGCAAGCTCAAGCTGCAGCTGCGCAACGTCTATTTCAACGAGAACTTCCGTGACGAGCAGGGCCTGTCCCCACGCGCGGCGGCCTCCGCCAAGCATGAGCGGACCGAGTGGGCGCAGGGCTTTTTGCTCGACTACCAGTCCGGGTTCACCCAAGGCACCTTGGGCGTTGGGCTCGATGCCCTGGCCCTGGTGGGCGTGCGGTTGGACTCCGGACGCGGTCGCAGCGGCAGCGGCCTGTTGCCGGTGCACGACGACGGTCGGGCCGCGGACGAATTCAGCAGCGCCGGCCTGACCGCCAAGGCGCGCCTGGGCCAGACCGTGATCAAGCACGGCACCTTGCTGCCCAAGACCCCGGTGCTGGTCTACAACGACGCGCGGTTGTTGCCGCAGACTTACCAGGGCACGCAGCTGACCAGCACCGACATCGATGGGTTGAGCCTCACCGCCGGTCACCTGGACAAGTTCAAGTTGCGCGACTCCTCGGACAGCACCGGCTTGTACCTGGATGGCTACAGCGGCAACGCGTCCGGTGATTTCTCCTACGTCGGTGCCGATTATGCGGTGGGCAAGCCGCTGCGCCTGAGCTACTTCCACGCCCAGCTCGACGGCTTCTATCGCCAGGACTTCGCCGGCCTGGTGCATGACCTGCCGCTGGCCGGCGGTGTGCTGACCACCGACCTGCGCTACTTCAGAAGCCGCGACAGCGGTGCCGCCCATGGCGGCGCCATCGACAACGACCTGTACAGCGGGCAACTGGCGTATGCGCATTCCGGGCATACGGTCGGTGCCGGCTACCAGGTGCTTGATGGCGAGGCGGGGCTGCCCTATATCAGCGGCGCAACGGTGTATTCGTTCAGCAACGTCGGTATCGGCAAGTTCATCGAGGAGCAGGAAAAAACCTGGATGGCCAGCTATGCCTACAACTTCGCCGCCGCAGGGGTGCCCGGGCTGACCTTCATGACGCGTTACCTCAGCGGCGACAACGGTCGCGCCGGGGAGGCGGGTATCAAGGAATGGGAGCGTGACGCCGAACTGGCCTACGTGGTCCAGGGTGGCCCGCTCAAAGGCCTGGGGGTGAGGTTGCGTAACTATGTCTATCGTTCCGACTTCGCCCGAGGTCGCGATAGCAACCGTGTGTACCTGACCTACGACATCGCGCTTTGGTGAGTGTCCATCCTGGGTGGACGGTGCGCGTCCAGGCGTTGGTTGTGGGCATTGATGGCGGGCTTGTCGAGGTCCATCGGCTGCTATCAGCGCGATCAATGTTGGCAGACGATGGCCTGATGTCCCTCTAGATTGCAAAGGCGTGCTGGAAGCCCCGAACAACAATAACGAGGGACCCGACTATGCCCACCGCCACCCAAGCATCCAACGCCTGGCGCATCCTGTTCCTGCTGTTCCTGGCCAACCTGTTCAACTTCTTCGACCGCACCATCCCCGCCATCGTCATAGAGCCGATCCGCCTGGAGTGGCACCTGAGCGACTTCCAGATCGGCATCATCGGCACCGCCTTCACCCTGGTCTATGCCATCGCCGGCCTGCCGCTGGCGCGTATCGCCGACACGGGTTCACGCAGCAAGCTCATGGGCTGGGGCCTGCTGGCGTGGAGCGGGCTGACGGCGGTCAACGGCATGGTCGGCAGTTTCTGGAGTTTTTTGCTGGTACGCATGGGCGTGGGCATCGGCGAGGCCAGCTACGCGCCGGCCGCCAACTCGCTGATCGGTGACCTGTTCCCGGCCGGACGGCGGGCACGGGCGATGGGCATCTTCATGCTCGGCCTGCCGCTGGGCCTGTTGCTGGCGTTCTTCACCATCGGTGCGATGGTCCAGGCCTTCGACAGCTGGCGCGCGCCGTTCTTCATCGCCGCCGTGCCTGGCGTGCTGCTGGCGCTGTTCATCTTCATGATCCGCGAGCCCGCGCGCGGCGCGGCGGAGACGGTGGCCACCGCCCAGGCCCCGCTGGACCGCCCCCTGCGGCGGGTGCTCAGCGTGCCCACTTTCGCCTGGCTGGTGCTGGCGGGGCTGACCTTCAACTTCGCCTCGTATGCCTGCAACTCGTTCATGGTGCCGATGTTGCAGCGCTACTTCGCATTGCCGCTGCACGACGCCGCGGTGGCCACCGGGATGATCGTCGGCCTGAGCGGCCTGGTGGGCCTGACCCTTGGCGGCTGGGTGGCCGACAAGGTACACCAGCGTTTTGCCAACGGACGTCTGGTGTTCGCCGCGCTGAGCATGTTGGGCGCTACCTTGTGCACCGCCTGGGCGCTGCATGCCGGGCGTATCGAGTTGGGCGTGTTTGTGGCGGTGTTCGGGATCGGCTGGTTGTTCTCGTACAACTTCTACACCTGCGTGTACACCGCCATCCAGGATGTGGTGCAGCCGCGCCTGCGGGCCACGGCCATGGCGCTGTTCTTCGCCGGGCTCTACCTGCTGGGTGGCGGCCTGGGGCCAGTGGTGGTCGGTGGGCTGTCGGACCACTTTGCCGGAGCGGCCATGGCGGCGGCGGGCGAGGTGGCGATGAGCGAAGCGTTCAAGGCCCAGGGTCTGCATGACGCGATGTACCTGATCCCCGTGGCCCTGTTGCTGACCATGGTGTTCCTGCTGGCGGCCTCGCGGTGTTTCAGCCGGGATGCGCAACGGATGCGCGAGGGTATGGTGCTGGATGGGGCAGAGGTGGCGGGGCAGGGCGCACAGGCTTGAGTCCAGGTGTATCGGCCTGGTCGCCAGCACTTGCTGGCATGTCCCTTGGCTTTCTCGCAGACTACCCATCTTTGCGCAAGAGCAGGAGAGCAACAGTCAATGCGCGTGGTGATGGATACCCGGACAGACGAAATACTTCGACTGGAGCATTTGTTGGATGGGATGAACTATACGCTCTGGTTGAACGCGTATGGTCCCTTTGCACTGGACAGACCACTCGAAGCGCAGTTGCGTCATTCGGTGGGCAAAGGTTGTACCGTGGGTGGTGATTCACCGATCTGTGCAAGCGACGCTCGCGGCGAAATCATCGAACACCTGCTGCACCCAGGGGACGGCGGCTACGGGCCGTTGGACCTGCCGGCCAAACGTCCGGAAGTGCTCAGGTTGGTAGAGGTGCTGCTCGGCCAGGTCCGTCTTGACCGGGCCGACATCATCCGCAGGTTCTGGCTTGCCGAAGGGCACCCGGCGTATCCCGTGTGGTGGGATTTTGCCTTCGACATTCAAACCCAGGGGCAGCGGTGGATACTGATGAGCAGCGCGAGTGATTGAGCGGATAGCTTGGTTTCTCAGTACTTGCTTGTCGTCGTGACGGTTGGCAGTGAGGTTCATCGAGACCTGACGCCGCGCCGGTTACTCAAGTCTTGGCGTTGCGGATTCCCCGTTGATAGGCTGCCGTCATGGTTTGCCATGTTTCATCGTCGGCCGGCACCAGATGTTCAATACGTAGCGATGCCACCGTGATGTCCTGTGGCATGCCGAAGGTAGTGAAGGTGGACAGAAACCTCAATTCACCTTCGGCAGTCCGCACTCGCGTCAACACCACAGGTGATTGCGGCGTGCCTGCTGCCAATGTGGGCGGGGCGGGCAAGCCTTGCAGCCGCCGCGCCAGGTCAGGATTGCCCACCGCCTCCCTGGCCGCCCGCTGCCAGGCGATCGCCCGTATCTCATCGGCATTGAGCAGATGATCTCCCAGTCCGCCCGGGCGCAGCAGTGTGTCCAGCAGGTTGAGTTCCGATGTGCTGGTTGTCGCTACCCCGGCCATGGCGAACAGCAACCCGGCACTGGCATTGGCCGCAGTGATGTCCCAGTTGCTGGCGATGACGATGGCCGGTGCGGGGTTGTTGGCCTGCAGGATGTGCTCCACTGCGTCATGCACCATCTTCATGGCTGGGGCATCGGGTGCAGAGGCGGCATAGCGCGGTGCATAGCCTGCCGCGAGGAACACGTCGTTGCTGTGTTCGAGCGGCACTTCCAGCGCGCTGAGCAGGGCATGCAGTGTGCTTGGGCTGGCTTTGGCGCGGCCGGTTTCCACACAGCTCAGGTGGCGTTGCGACAGGCCTGCCAACAGCGCCAGGTCGAGTTGGCTGAGGCCGGCCTGGCGGCGTAGGCGCCGCAGGTGCTCTCCGGCATCGGTGATGGCAGGTGCTTGCGTCGGGTGAAAGGGAGTGGGGCTCATGCGTCGACTCTGGCTGTCCTTGGCTGAAGCGTCCATGACCTGTGAGGTCATTGAGGCGGGGACGACTCTATCACTACCGTGAAAGCAGGATCGCGGTCATGGAGCAAAACACAATGCTTAGATTTAACTGGGGCTGCGTGGGAGCGGGCTTGCCCCGCGATCACCCGCGTAGCGGGTGCAAGGCTCCGCGGCGCCTGCATCGCGGGGCAAGCCCGCTCCTACAGGTCCCTGCCAAGGAGTCGGACGATGAAAGCTGAATGGATCGCGCTGCCCGTATTGGTGTTGTTTACCCTGTACACCGGTTGGACCCTGATGATTGCGGACCAATCACTTGTTGCCTTTGGCCTAGACCTGATGTCCCGGCCGGATACAGCTCAAGTCGTTATCGACCTGTATGTGATGGCCGGGCTGGGCTGTGTGTGGATGGTCAGCGACCAGCGCCAGCGAGGCGGCTCGTTGCTCGGGGTCTTGCCCTATCTGTTGCTGACGGCGATTTTCGTCTCCCTGGGGCCGCTGCTGTACATCGTGGTCAAGGGCTTTGCACAGAAGAGCGGGGCATGAGCGCCGCCTTGGCGGTCTATGCCAGCTGCGTGGTGGTGCTGTGCTTCAAGATGCTGGCGATTTCCTGCTACCAGGGTTACTTCCGCTTGCGCTTCCTGGTCTTCATCAACAGCGAGGATGCGGCGGTGTTCAAGCGTTCGGCTTGCCCTGCGGAACTGCCGCAGGTAACGCGGGCCATGCAGGCCTGGCGCAACGATCTGGAGAACATCCCGATGTTCCTCGCGCTGGGCGGCCTGGCGGTTGTGCTGGAGGCGCCCGTGGTCGTGACGGCATGGCTGAGCGGGGTATTCACCGTAGCGAGGGTGTCGCATACGGTGACTTACCTGGCAGGTATCCAGCCGTGGCGGACGGTGAGTTATGGGGTCGGGGTACTGTGCCTGATCGGGCTGGCGGCGCTGGTCATCAACAGGCTGTGTTTGGCGTAGGGTTCAGCAAGCGCTCGTGCCCAAAGGCCGGCTGTGCTAGCGTGCGCCGCCCAGCCATGAGGCTGCGGGCCGTTGGTTCTCGAATGACAAGGACAGTCGATATGAGCGATACCCCTTCCGTACTCAGGAAACTGGCCATTCGGCTATTGGGGTTGGTCGTGGTGCTGCCCGTGTTTTTGGTAACGGGATACTGCACCACATTCGCCGTGTTCTTGCTCCCGGGGTTGATCTATAAAGGGTTCGATGACCCTTGGGACTATCAACTGAATCGCGTTGGCTTGGTTATTGTGTTGATCGTAGGCCTTGTCGGCGTGAACACAGGGCTAAAGCTGTACCGGCACTTCCTGCGCAGCACCCGGGCGCCGGAATGGATCGGCTCGGCCTGGGCGGGGCTGGGCTGCGGGGTCGTAGCGAACCTGGCGATCATGTGCTGGTTTCCAGGGTCGCTGTGGTTCAAGGTGTTTCTGGGATGGCCATTGCTGGGCTGCGCGGTGTTTGCCCTGTTGTTGCTGCAAAGCACCGGATGGACAGGGAGCAGCGTCAGTCAAAAAGCCTGACTTCAACGGGTACAGAATGCATCCGGCTTGGGCACAAAGAACCGAGCAAACAATTCAGACTGTGACTTGATGTTCAACTTGGCGTAAATGTTCCGGCGGTGCACTTTCACCGTTTCCGCCGAGAGCGAGAGTTTTCCGGCAATCTCTTTGTTGGAGAAGCCGCTCAGCAGCAGCCTAAGTACATCGCTTTCACGGGTGGTGATCTGCGCGCCCAGCTGGTTCAGTGTTTCCTGCCAGGGCGGTGCCTCGGCAAGGTCCTTCTCGACGTCCACCTCGAAGGCCATGCGCTGGTGCATCAAGGCCGTCACCCAGGGCTTGATGAGGTCGAGGATGGTGATCTGCTCCTGGCTGAAGCGCGCCTTGCTGCCAATGGAGATGCACAGTGTCCGGTCGGCGTCGAGCTGAACGTTGTACTGCGCCTCATCGGCCGAGATGTAGTGCGCGAAGTACTGGTGGTAGTACTCGGTCTCGAGAAAGTATTCCGGCGCGATATCCAGCAGGTGGAAGAAACCGCTCTGCGGATTTTCCCGGTTGGCGATGTAGAAAGGGTCCAGCAGGTAAAGCCCCTTCACATAGCGATGGATGAACGCGTTGACCTCTTCGGCATCCGCCACCTCGGGCAGGCTCACCACTTCCACTTGCTGGTTGGTGAAAATCAATACCACCCAGTTGTCGATCTGCACGTACTCGTTCAACACCCGAACCAGCGAACTCCAGAACGCCGGACGGTCCAGCTGCATGATCAGCTTGCCGATCGATCGGTGCCAGGCCAGGCTTTGCAGGTCGAACGGCATTATCTACCCCTTTTGGGTTAGGCATTCGCGGGTCAGAGGTAAGTATTCCGAGGTATTTACTATCCAGTCCTGCCCGGTATAGTCGCTCACTGGGCCTAGGATGGCCGTGAAGATACATCGATTCGATAAGGATGTTGCATGACAAGGTCACGTTTGCGAACCCTTTTTTCGGCCTCGCTGCTTTGCGCAGGGATCAGCACATCGGTGCTGGCCGCCGAGCCCGGGATGCACCTGTACAACTGGTTCGGGCTGCTTGCGCCGGAGACGCCGAAGGCGTTCGAGCAGGAAACCGGCACCCGCGTGCACATGGACGCGTTCGACAGCGCCGACATCATGCAGAGCAAGGTCATGGCCGGGCGCACCGGTTACGACGTGGTAGTGGCGACCTCCAATGTGCTGCCCAGCCTGATCGCCGCGGGCGTGCTGCAGCCGCTGGACCGCGCACAGTTGGGCAATCTTTCGCATATCGACCCCGATATCCTCGCCCAGCTGGCGGTCAACGACCCCGGCAATCGCTACGCGGTGCCCTACCTGTGGGGCACCACCGGCATCGGCTACGACATCGACAAGGTCAAGGCCGCGTTGGGTGACCAGGCGCCGGTGGACAGCTGGGACCTGATCTTCAAGGAAGAGAACATCAGCAAGCTCAAATCCTGCGGCGTGGCGATGCTCGACTCGCCCAGCGAGATCATCTCGATTGCCCTGAACTACCTGGGCCTGCCCAGCAACAGCAGCAACCCGGCGGACTACCAGAAGGCGCAAGACCTGCTGATGAAAATCCGCCCGTACGTGCTGTATTTCGACTCGTCGCGCATCGACACCGACATGGCCGACGGCAATATCTGCGCGGTGGTCGGCTGGGCCAACGGCGCCCTGGCCGCGCAGGCTCTCAACGAGAAGAACAACACCGGGCGGCGGATCGGCTACAGCCTGCCGCGCGAAGGCGCGCTGGTGTGGTCGGAAAACCTGGTACTGCTCAAGGATGCGCCCCATCCCAAGGCCGGCATGGCGTTCATCAACTACATGATGCGCCCGGAAGTGATCGCCAAGACTTCGAACCACACCCTGTACCCCAACGCCAACAAGGACGCCACCCAGTTCGTCGAACAGGCGCTGCGGGACAACCCGTGGATCTATCCCGACAAGAAGACGGTTGCCACGTTGATTCCGCTCGAGCCGCTGCCGTTGAAGCTGGAGCGGATCCGTACGCGGGTCTGGACCAAGGTGAAGAGCGGCGTCTGACTTGAGCTGACGTGTCGGCAGCTGCCCGGTGCCGAGCGGTATCGGGCAGCACGTTTGCGGCCTACTGATTCAAGCGATTTGTGAAACATCGTCTCACGGCGCCCGGCAAAGCGGGGCGATGTTTTCGCGTGCTTCATCCCATCTTATGCCGGAGGAGAACAGCGGATGTTCAGCCCAGCCCATAAGACACACTTGAGTTTGACCATCGAAGGTATGGAGCACGATTTCCAGGTGCTTGGCTACACCGGGGAAGCGGTGGCCAACAGGCCTTACTTCTTCAATGTGGAACTGGCCAGCGATTGGCCTGTCCTGGACCTTGAACGCTATCTCGACCTTGAGGCGTTCTTCAGCTTCGACAGGAACGGTAAGGGCATCCATGGGCGGATCTACCACATCGCGCCGATCGGGCAGGCCCCGTGTTCGGCGCGTTACAGGTTGACCCTGGTGCCGCATCTGTCCTACCTGCGCCATCGCATCAACCAGCGGATCTTTCAACAGTTCTCGGTGCCCAGGATCGTGGCCTTGATCCTGGAAGAGCATGGCATCGTGGGCGACGCTTACCGCTTCGAGCTGAGTGCAAGCTATCCCGAGCGCGACTACTGCACCCAGTATGGCGAAACGGATCTGCACTTCGTCCAGCGCCTGTGTGAGGAGGAGGGCATCCGCTTTCACTTCCAGCACAGTGCCCAAGGCCATGTGCTGGTGTTTGCCGATGGCCAGGCGGTGCTGCCGTGGGGCGTGCTTTATCGCCCGCCTCTGGTTCATGCCAAGCCCAGGGTGCCGGGGAGCCAGACCGCCGTGGTCATTGCCGTGGAGGATGACGAAAGCCGGTGTGATCGGCGGCTTGCCAGGATTCAGGTCAAGTTTCCCTGGGATCCTGAGGACAGGTTTGATGACAAGAGTTGTTGTTGGCTGACGGTGGCGGCTGATTGGCGTTGTGAAAGCACGCCACCGCAAACGGGGATGGAGGTCATGGTAACGTTTCTTGGGAACGACCCTGATCAGCCGCAGGTCAGTGGGTGCCTGTGTTGCCGATAGCCTCATTCTGGCTACGGCAGCTTTATCCGAAATTATTCCAGGCCGATAATTATTGGCATCCAATAATTTCGAATAAACCCATGGCTGACGATTCCCTGCCCCCCGGTGGGGCACAAAGATGAACATCGACTCTCGATATGGTGTGATTACCGTCGTTGACGAGCCGACCTACACGTTCGACTCCACAGACAATATCCGGTGTTATGCCCGGGAAATCATCCTGGGCGACGATGGCGTGTCATCGGTTCATGGCGTAATGCGGGGCGACACCGGCCTGCTGGTGGTCGGTGCCGGCGGGGGCGGGACAGGAGTACATGCACAGTCGGCGCTGGTGATCGACGACAAGCTGCTATTGGCCGTGGGCAACCAGGTTGCCTGCGTGTCGCTGACCCCTCCCCATGACCTGCTTTGGTCGCGCAAGGTGGATATGGCGACGTGTTTCGGTCTCTATTGGGCAGCGCAGCAGCGTGTACTGATCTCGCACGGCGAGCTGGAAATCACAGGTTTGTCTCTTGAGGGCGACGTTATCTGGAAGGGCATGGGTGCCGACATCTTCACCGGGCGCTTTCAGCTGGCGCCTGACCATGTGGAGGTCGTGGATTTCTACGACACCGTCTACCGTTTTGATGTGGTGACGGGGGAGGCATTGAAATGCAGTTGATGCATGGAGCCGGTTAAACGTCGCGATGCAATCCTTCTGCGTCCTGCCAATACAGAGTTCGTTCGAATTGAAAGCTGATCACGAAGTGTGAGCCTGTTCGCGCAATGGCATTGGCAATCTTGTCCAGATCCGCCATGGGAGAATGCTCTTGCGGTCCAGGCCCTTTGATCCTGATGCTGCAACGCGTGGCGACCCTGAAGTCGAGTTGTTTGGTGTCCTCTGCATAGAGGGTGTTGTCGGTGATGATGAGGTCGGCGGTCAGCGTCAGCCATGACGGGAAGTAGGCTTCCAGGCTGTCGCTTGTACGCGTGACTTCAATCGCGCCGGCTGCTTGCAGGGCGTTTGCCAGTGCTGTTGCGTCAAGCGCAGCATCAGCTTCCAGGAACAGATCAAGGCTCAATGACGTTACTCTCGATTAAAATGCTCATTCGTAGCCCATCTTGAGGGCCTGGGTTGCTTCCCGGAGAGTAAACGCGGATTTCTCCATGACGATGGTGCGCTCGACGCCATGGAATTCATCACGAAGCTTATGATAACCCAGTCGTGCGTAGAACCCTTGGGCGGTAATGGACGAGGGAACGCACAACGCCGTGACGCCAGCCCTGATCGCCGCAGCATGAACGGCCTCCATCAACCCTTTGCCGACACCTGTCCGATGATGGATTGGAGCGACGAACACTGTCCTGACAACCTGGCCATCCAGGCTTGCCGTCCCCAGCAATTCGTTTTGGTTGAATGCTACGAATACCACTCGGCTATCGAGTAATGCACTGACTGCTGCAGGTGAAAAGCTTTGTTCTACCTGGGCGATCACCTCTGCCGGGTAATCCTGCGAGTTGGATTCGCGCAATGCCGCGATCACGATGCGGCTGATGGCTTCTGCATCTTCGCGCTGAGCGTGGTGGATATGACAATCCATGGACGTCTCCCTCTGCTCCAAGGCGTATCGCAATCCCCTGTAGGAGCGGCCTTGCCGAGGCGTCGGACCGGCCGGAAAGGGCCGCAAAGCGGCCCCAGATCTTCGCATCATGCACCATTGCCGGGGCTGCTACGCAGCCCTTTCGCGGCACAAGGCCGCTCCTACAGAGTCCGCATGCACCTGGACGTCAGTGCTTCATCCCCAACTCCGCATCATCCATCAACGCCTTGGCCAGCGCGCTCAGGTAATACGATGCCCAGATCAGTTGAGGCTTCTCCTCCATGATCCCGGTGATGGTCAGGTCGCACACGCAGCCCATCAACTCCGAGGCTTGCTCGCGTGCGTGCTGGCAAGGGATACCGGGCTTGATGTAGAGCAGCGGGGTTGGTCATGGCCTTTGCTCTGGTAGAACCTGGTCTTCTCCATGGTGATGTGGAGGTGCCTGAAGCCATCTGTGCATCAGAGCAGGAACTTAAACCCGGAAAGCAGTTTTACCGTTTCAGGCAGCTTCTGCTGGAGTAGCTTGTCCAGATACATTTGGACGCTTTGAGGTGGATGCTTCAACGACTGCCGTTGTCGCTGGACGGCTTCAAGCACCGCTGCCTTGTCCAGGTCCCACAGGTCGGCGATGAAATCATCGGGGTGCAGCGCTTCGATATCGAAGCCACGAAGCGCAGTGTCAGGAAAGTCTTTGAGGTTGAAGGTGACGATCACCGAAGCGTTACCTTTGATTGCGGCAGCAAGAACGTGGCGATCGTCTTCATCCGGCAGGTCCAGCCCGCTCACCAGTGCTTCGTAATCGCTGACCGGTGCGTCGGGTACTGCTGCATCCATCAGGCCGGAGGTGCGATCCAGTTGCTCTTGGGTAAGGTCCGGGCGATTCAATAGCAGATTGCGCTTCCACTCGTCATGAATCCTGGCTGACCAGCGAGCGCGGTACGCGCCGGTTAGTGCAAGGTTCATGAGGAGGTCGCGCAGTATTGCGGGGTAGAGGACATTGGCGTCGTACAGGGCTGTGAAGGAAGAGTGCTTCATTCGTAGCCCATCCTTAACGCCTGGGCTTGGGCCGCCAGTTCGTCCATCGCCGCACGGCTCGCCTCGTCGCGCTTGTCCTTGTAACCCACCAGATCTGCGAATTTGACCCGGCGATGACGGCCCGTCTTGGTGTGAGGAATCAAGCCATCGTCCAGCAGTTTCACCAGGTGCGGACGCGATACGTTGAGCAGGTCGGCCGCTTCCTGGGTGGTTAGCTCGGCGTGGATTGGCACGACTTTGACAGCGTTGCCCAGTGCCAGCTCGCTGAGGATTTCTCCGAACAGACGCAGTGCAAAGGTAGGCACCTCGACGACCTGGCGCTGGTTGTCTTCGTTGAGCAGCTCGATCCGTTGAGTTTGCGAGGCTGTCGAAAGAAAGGCGGCCAGGGTGCGGCTGGATTCGACGGCTGCGGCAATCTCATGCTCGTCGGGCAGCAGCTTGTGAGAAAGGTCGGCAGTAGTCATTGTCTTCTCCGGAGGGGTATCGAGGGTAGGGGGCTTTACAAGGGGCGATAGTCTGAGCTGAATGTATATTCGAAATAATCGAAAATCGCAATAAACGAAACGCTCAGAGTGAATGCAGTAAGCCCGATGCAAGCCTGCAGGAGTGGGCTCGCCTGCGATGAGGCAAGCCCTCCCTACCTACATAGCCTTCAGTGCTTCATCCCCAACTCCGCATCATCCATCAGCGCCTTGGCCAGCGCGCTCAGGTAATACGATGCCCAGATCAGCTGAGGCTTTTCCTCCATGATCCCGGTGATGGTCAGGTCGCACACGCAGCCCATCAACTCCGAAGCCTGTTCCCGTGCGTGCTGGCAAGGGATGCCGGGTTCGATGCAGAACAGCGGGTCGGTATGCCCTTCACCCTGATAGAACTTGGTCTTGCCCGCCGTAGTCTGGGGCGTGGTGTCGTCTGTGCTCATTGCTCAATCTCCCTGAAATGATGCGTGCCTGGGCTTGCGCAATCGCGGGACAAGCCCGCTCCCACGGGTACATGTATCTCGCCGCATGTGGGGTGCTGCGCGTGGATCGCAGCCATGGATCACAGCGTGTTGAGATCACAGCGTGGGAGCGGGCTTGCCCCGCGATTGCGTCAGCCCAGCCAACAACTGACTTAAGTCCTAGTGCAACGTCCGAGGCTCCACCTGCGACATCTGCACCTGAATCAACGCCGATTCGAGCAGCACCCGCAGCGCCTCCATTTCATGCATCGCGGCCAAGACCAGAATCGACACGGGCGACTTGGGATGCAGCAGAACAGCCTGATGCGCCACGGTCTGCGCGCACAGGGCGTACTCCGTGGCCTGGATGATGGTGTCTTCGAGGGAGTGGTGGTTGTGGGGTGGGTCGGGGACGATCTTTAACATAGCAACTTCCCTTTGGTGGTGCGGCCACCTGCCTGCTGTCAAACAGTAGGGTGGCAGCTGTACGTGGGTTGACAGACCGGCGGAAATTGCAAAGTTCCGGCGCACGCAAGCGTGCCCGCACGTACAGCTGCCATAAAGGTTGAGCTGCGTGCAATTTGCCGTCACAGCCTGTCAAAGCTGTATCGTTGATGTGCAACGATAGGCCGAGACTAGAGCCCCGCCAGGGAGACCGCAACGGAAAAAAGGCGGCAGAAGTATGTTTGGGAAATGGACTACAGCATAGGGTTTTAATCTGATTTTTCTGGACGACCCACCGCGATACAGCGTAATACCAACAAGGCGGACAGCGGTTGCGCGTCCGATGACATTTGAGTTGGCTACGATGCTTCAGGCGGTCGACGTCGTCCCCAAAAACGCAGCTTCCAACAACTGCCTCGTATACCCATGCCGCGGCTCATGAAATATAGCCCCCGCATCCCCCTGTTCCACCACCTGCCCATGCTTGATCACCATCAACTGATGACTCAACGCCTTGACCACCGCCAGGTCATGACTGATAAACAGATACGTCAGGTTGTACTTGACCTGCAAATTCCGCAAAAGCTCAACCACCTGCCGCTGCACCGTCCGATCCAGCGCCGAGGTTGGCTCATCCAGCAGAATCAAAGCCGGCTTCAACACCAACGCCCGAGCAATCGCAATCCGCTGCCTTTGCCCCCCAGAAAACTCATGGGGATACCGATGCCGCGTCCTCGGATCCAGCCCCACTTCCTCCAACGCCGCAATAATCGCCGCTTCCTGCTCAGCCGGCGTGCCGATCTTGTGAATCCGTAAACCCTCGCCGACGATATCCGCCACGCACATGCGCGGGCTCAGGCTGCCAAAGGGATCCTGAAACACCACCTGCATCTCCCGCCGCAGCGGCCGCACTTCCTTCTGATTCAGCCCTTCAAGATTCTGTCCATGGAAGCGAATCCCGCCTTGGCTGGAAATCAACCGCAAGATGGCCAACCCCAAGGTGGACTTGCCCGACCCACTCTCGCCAACGATCCCCAGCGTCTGCCCCCGGGGCAGGCTGAAGTTCACCCCATCCACCGCCTTCACATGGTCCACGGTCCGGCGCAGCAGCCCCTTTTTGATCGGGAACCATACCTTCAGGTCCTTCACCTCCAGCAACGGCGCCCCTTCGGCATTCGCGGCAGGTGCGCCGCTGGGCTCGGCATTGATCAGCATCTGTGTATACGGATGCTGCGGCTTGCTGAACAGCGTGGCGCAGTCGGCCTGCTCGACGATCTTGCCGCACTGCATCACGCACACGCGGTGGGCGATGCGGCGCACCAGGTTGAGGTCGTGGCTGATCAGCAGCAGGGCCATGCCGAGGCGCGCCTGCAGCTCCTTGAGCAGGTCGAGAATCTTCAACTGCACGGTCACGTCGAGCGCCGTGGTGGGCTCGTCAGCGATCAGCAGTTCGGGTTCGTTGGCCAGGGCCATGGCGATCATCACCCGCTGGCGCTGGCCACCGGACAGCTCATGGGGCAGGGCTTTCAGGCGCTTGTGCGGCTCGGGAATGCCGACCAGTTCCAGCAGCTCAAGTGTGCGGGCGGTGGCGGCCTTGCCGGTGAGTCCCTTGTGCAGCAACAGGATCTCGTTGATCTGCTTCTCGATGCTGTGCAGCGGGTTCAGCGAGGTCATCGGCTCCTGGAAGATCATCGCAATGCGGTTGCCGCGAATCCGCTGCATGGGCTTCTCGCCCAGGTGCAGCAGGTCTTTGCCTTCGTAATGGATGGTGCCGGAGGGATGCCGGGCCAGCGGGTAGGGCAGCAGGCGCAGGATCGAGTGGGCGGTCACCGACTTGCCCGAGCCGCTTTCGCCCACCAGGGCCAGGGTCTCGCCCTTGCGGATGTCGAAGCTGATGCCGTCGACCACGCGGTTGACCTGCTCGCCAGTGACGAACTCCACCGCCAGGTCGCGGACTTCGATCAGGGTGTCTTGGCTCATGTCATTTCCTCGGGTCGAAGGCGTCGCGGGCGGATTCGCCGATGAATACCAGCAGGCTCAGCATCACCGCCAGCACGGCGAAGGCGCTGATGCCCAGCCACGGGGCTTGCAGGTTGGACTTGCCCTGGGCCACCAGCTCGCCCAGCGACGGGGAACCTGCGGGCAGGCCGAAGCCGAGGAAGTCCAGGGCGGTGAGGGTGCCGATGGCGCCGGTGAGGATGAACGGCATGAAGGTCATGGTCGAGATCATGGCGTTGGGCAGGATGTGGCGGTACATGATCGGGCCGTTGCTCATCCCCAAGGCGCGGGCGGCGCGTACGTATTCGAGGTTGCGCCCGCGCAGGAACTCGGCGCGCACCACATCAACCAGGCTCATCCACGAGAACAGCAGCATGATGCCCAGCAACCACCAGAAGTTGGGCTGCACGAAGCTGGCGAGGATGATCAGCAGGTACAGCACCGGCAGGCCGGACCAGATCTCCAAAAAGCGCTGGCCGGCGAGGTCCACCCAGCCACCGTAGAAGCCCTGCAAGGCGCCGGCGATCACGCCGACGATGGAGCTGGCGATGGTCAGCGTCAGGGCGAACAGCACCGAGATGCGAAAGCCGTAGATCACCCGGGCCAGCACGTCGCGGCCCTGGTCGTCGGTGCCCAGCAGGTTGTCGGTGGAGGGCGGTGCGGGGGCCGGTACTTTCAGGTCGTAGTTGATGCTCTGGTAGCTGTAGGGGATCGGCGCCCACAGCACGAAGGCGTCCTTCTTCTCCATCAGCTCGCGGATGTACGGGCTCTTGTAGTTGGCCTCCAGCGGGAACTCGCCGCCAAAGGTCGTCTCCGGGTAGCGCTTGAAGGCGGGGAAGTACCATTCGCCGTCGTAGCGCACGGCAATCGGCTTGTCGTTGGCGATGAACTCGGCGCCCAGGCTCAGCACGAACAGCACCAGGAAGATCCACAGCGACCACCAGCCGCGGCGGTTGGCCTTGAAGCGCTCGAAGCGCCGGCGATTGAGGGGGGACAGGGCCATGTCAGTGCTCCCGGCTGGCGAAGTCGATACGTGGATCGACCAGGGTGTAGGTGAGGTCGCCGATCAGCTTCACCACCAGACCAAGCAGGGTGAAGATGAACAAGGTGCCGAACACCACCGGGTAGTCGCGGTTGATCGCCGCCTCGAAACTCATCAGGCCCAGGCCGTCGAGGCTGAAGATCACCTCGATCAGCAAGGAGCCGGTGAAGAAGATGCCGATGAACGCCGAGGGGAAGCCGGCGATCACCAGCAGCATGGCGTTGCGGAACACATGGCCGTAGAGCACGCGGGTGCGGCTCAGGCCCTTGGCCTTGGCGGTGACCACGTATTGCTTGTTGATCTCGTCGAGGAAGCTGTTCTTGGTCAGCAGGGTCATGGTGGCGAAGTTGCCGATCACCAGCGCGGTGATCGGCAGCACCAGGTGCCAGAAGTAGTCGAGCACCTTGCCGGTGGTGGAGAGCTCGTCGAAGTTGTTGGAGGTCAGCCCGCGCAGCGGGAACCAGTCGAAGTAGCTGCCGCCGGCGAACAGCACGATCAGCAGGATGGCGAACAGGAACGCGGGGATGGCGTAGCCGACGATGATCGCCGAGCTGGTCCAGACGTCGAAGTGGCTGCCGTGGCGCACGGCCTTGGCGATCCCCAGGGGAATCGACACCAGGTACATGATCAGCGTGCTCCATAGCCCCAGCGAAATGGACACGGGCATCTTCTCGGCGATCAGGTCGATGACCTTGGCGTCGCGGAAGAAGCTGTTACCAAAGTCCAGTTGGGCGTAGTTCTTGACCATGATCCACAGCCGTTCGGGCGCCGACTTGTCGAAGCCGTACATGCGCTCGATTTCGGCGATCAGCGCCGGGTCCAGGCCTTGCGCGCCGCGGTAGTTGGAGCCGGCCACCGACACTTCGGCGCCGCCGCCGGCAATGCGGCTGGTGGCGCCTTCGAAGCCTTCGAGCTTGGCGATCATCTGCTCGACCGGGCCGCCGGGGGCGGCCTGGACGATGATGAAGTTGATGATGAGGATGCCGAACAGGGTCGGGATGATCAGCAGCAGGCGCCGCAGGATATAGGCCAGCATGTCAGTTGGCCTCTTCCGCGGCGGGGGCTTCGCTCACGGCAGGCGTGACGTCGGGCTTGATCCACCAGGTGTCGATGCCGATGTCGTACTTGGGCGACACGGCGGGGTGGCCGATGTGGTTCCAGTAGGCCACGCGGGAAGTCTTGATGTGCCAGTTGGGGATCACGTAGTAGCCCCACAGCAGTACCCGGTCCAGGGCACGGCAATGGTCGATCAGGCTCTGCCGGGAGTCAGCGTTGATCAACTGCTCCACCAACTGGTCGATGGCCGGGTCACGCAGGCCGATGAAGTTGCGGCTGCCGGGGTTGTCGGCGGCGGCGCTGTTCCAGTATTCACGCTGCTCGTTGCCGGGCGAGTTCGATTGCGCGAAACCGCCGACGATCATGTCGTAGTCCCGCGAGCGCAGGCGGTTGATGTACTGCGATACGTCTACCCGGCGGATCTCGAGGTTGATGCCCAGGTCCGCGAGGTTGCGCTTGAACGGCAGCAGTACGCGCTCGAACTGGGTCTGGGCCAGCAGGAACTCGATGGTCACCGGCTTGCCGTCCTTGTCGACCATCTTGTCGTCGACGATCTTCCAGCCGGCGTCCTGCAGCAGCTTGTAGGCCTGGCGCTGCTGGTCGCGGATCATGCCGCTGCCGTCGGTGACGGGGTTGCGGAAGGCGCCGTTGAACACCTCGTCGGGCACCTTGGCGCGCAGTGGTTCGAGGATCTTCAGCTCGGCGGGCGAGGGCAGGCCGCTGGCGGCCATCTCGGAGTTCTCGAAGTAGCTGCCGGTGCGGGTGTAGGCGCCGTTGAACAGCTGCTTGTTGGTCCATTCGAAGTCCATCAGCAGGCTGATGGCGTGGCGCACGCGGATGTCCTGGAACACGGGTTTGCGCAGGTTGAAGATGAAGCCCTGCATGCCCACCGGGTTGCCGTTGGGGATCTCTTCCTTGATCAGGCGGCCGCCGCGCACGGCGGGCACGTCGTAGGCGGTGGCCCAGTTCTTCGCGCTGACTTCCAGGGCGTAGTCGAACTGGCCGGCCTTGAGGGCTTCGAGGGCGACGGTGTTGTCGCGGTACGAGTCGAAGGTCATCACGTCGAAGTTGTAGAAGCCGCGGTTGATCGGCAGGTCCTTGGCCCAGTAGTCCTTGACCCGCTCGTAGCGGATCGAGCGGCCGGCCTTCACCTCGACGACCTTGTACGGGCCGCTGCCCAGTGGGATCTCCAGGTTGCCGCGGTTGAAGTCACGGCCCTCGTACCAGTGCTTGGGCAGCACCGGCAGCTGGCCGAGGATCAGCGGCAACTCGCGGTTGTTGGTGTGCTTGAACTTGAACAGCACCTTGAGCGGGGCTTCGGCGACCACCTCGGCGACGTCGGCGTAGTACTGGCGGTACAGCGGCGCGCCGTCCTTGATCAGGGCGTTGAAAGTGAACACCACGTCCTCGGCGCGCATCGGCTGGCCGTCGTGGAAGCGTGCTTCGGGGCGCAGGTAGAAGCGCACCCAGCTGTTGTCGGGGGCCTTTTCGATCTTGCCGGCCACCAGGCCGTATTCGGTGAAGGGCTCGTCCAGGCTCTGGCGCATCAGGGTGTCGTAGATGCTGCCGACGTTGTCGGCGGGCACGCCCTTGTTGATGAACGGGTTGAGGCTGTCGAAGCCGCCGAAGCTGGACTGGCGGAAGGTGCCGCCCTTGGGCGCGTCAGGATTGACGTATTCGAAGTGCTTGAAGTTGGCCGGGTATTTTGGCGGCTCGTCGTACAGGGTCAGGGCGTGCTGCGGGGCGGCCACGGCCGGGAGCGTGAGGCAGGCCAGCAACAGGCTGCCGGCCAGGCGGCGCAAGGTGGGCGTCATTTGGCTTTCTCCGAAGTCTTCTTGATCCACCAGCTGTTCAGCCCGAGGGTGTAGGGCGGCGTGGTGACGAAGGCGAACCGGTTGCGGTAGGCCAGGCGGTGATTGTCGAGGTACCAGTTGGGGATCATGTAGTACTGCCATGAGAGCACGCGGTCCAGGGCACGCGCCGCGGCGATCTGGTCATCACGCGTGCGGGCGGCGAGCAGGGTGTCGAGCAGGTGGTCGACCACCGGGTCCTTGACCCCAGCATAGTTCTTGCTGCCCTTGGTGGCGGCTTGGCTCGAGTGGAAATACAGCCACTGTTCGAGGCCCGGGCTCAGGGTCTGGTTCAGGGTCATCAGGATCATGTCGAAATCGAACTGGTCGAGCCGTTGTTTGTACTGGGCGCGGTCGACGGTGCGCAAGCGCGCATCGATGCCGATGCTGGCCAGATTTTCGACATAAGGTTGCAGGATGCGTTCGAGGTTCGGATTCACCAGCAGCAGTTCCATACCGAATTGCTGGCCCTTGCTGTCCACCAGGCGCTGGCCGTTGAGCTTCCAGCCGGCCTGGGCGAACAGCGCCAGGGCCTGGCGCAGGGCCGGGCGGCTGATGCCGCTGCCGTCGGTGTGGCTGACCTGGTAGGGCTGGGTGAACAGCTTCTCGGGCAGTTGGTCGCGGAACGGCTTGAGCAGCAGCCATTCCTTGCCGGTGGGCAGGCCTGTGGCGGTGAAATCACTGTTGGGGTAGTAGCTGGTGGCGCGCCGGTAGGCGCCGTTGAACAGCGCGCGGTTGGTCCACTCGAAATCGAGCATCAGGCCCAGCGCCTGGCGTACCCGCGGGTCGCTGAAGGTGGCGCGGCGGCTGTTCATGAACAGGCCTTGGGTCTGTGTCGGGATCTTGTGCGGGATCTGCGCCTTGATCACCTCACCGCGGCGCACGGCGGGGAAGTTGTAGCCGTTGGCCCAGTTCTTCGCCTGGTGCTCGATGTAGAGGTCGAACTCGCCGGCCTTGAAGGCCTCGAAGGCCACGGTGGCGTCACGGTAGAACTCGTATTCGACGCGCTTGAAGTTGTACTTGCCGCGGTTCACGGCCAGGTCCTTGCCCCAGTAGTCCTTCACCCGCTCGAACACCAGCCGGCGGCCGGGTTGCACCTCGGTGATGCGGTAGGGGCCGCTGCCCAAAGGCGGCTCGAAGGTGGTGGCCTTGAAGTCGCGCTTTTCCCAGTAGTGCCTGGGCAGCACCGGCATCTCGCCCAGGCGCAGGATCAGCAGCGGGTTGCCGGCGCGCTTGAACACGAAGCGGATGCGCAGCGGGCCGAGGATGTCGACCCGGGCCACTTCCTGGAGGTTGGTGCGGTAGATCGGGTGGCCGTCCTTGAGCAGGGTGCGGTAGCTGAAGGCGACGTCGGCGGCGGTGATCGGCACGCCGTCGTGGAAGTGCGCCTCGGGGCGCAGGTTGAACACCACCCAGCTGCGGTCCTCGCTGTACTCGACCGAGCGGGCGATCAGGCCGTAGCTGGAGGTGGGCTCGTCGCCGGAGGGGTCGTACATGCCGGTGCCGACCATCAGCGGCTCGTTGAGCTCGTTGATGCCGTACTGCAGGAAGTTGGGCGTGGTGACCGGGCTCGAGCCCTTGAAGGTGTAGGGGTTGAGCGTGTCGAAGGTGCCGAAGGCCATGGCCCGCAAGGCGCCGCTTTTGGGGGCTTGCGGATTGACCCAGTCGAAGTGGGTGAAGCTGGCCGGGTACTTGAGCGTGCCGAACTGCGCGTATCCGTGGCTTTCGCTCACCATCGCGACGGCGGGGAAGCTCAAGGCCAGGCTGAGAGACAGCAGGAGGGGACGTATCAAGTCGGCATCCGATCCAGAAGGCGTTGGGCTTGGTTCGGGGTACAGTAACAGCTTGTCTGGAATGGAAAAAGGGTGCGAGCCGGTCAGATGGATGTGGCTGATTGGGGCTGCTTCGCAGCCCTTTCGCGGCACAAGGCCGCTCCTACAGAGTCTGCGTAATCCCTGTAGGAGCGGCCTTGTGCCGCGAAAGGGGCGCGAAGCGCCCCCGGGATTCACATCAACGCGACAGGTAAACGGTCAGCGTCTGCCCCGGCTTGAGCGCATGCCCGCTGCGCGGGTTCCAGCGCTTGAGGTGTTTCATCTCGACGTTGAAACGCTTGGCCACCAGGTAGTACGAGTCGCCCTTGCGCACCTTGTACTGGGTGGAACGCTGCTTGGCATCGGCCACGCGGTTGGCCGCCGCGCTCGGCGCGTTGCCGCCACGCAGGGCCAGCACCTGGCCGACCTTGAGGCTGTTGCCGCGCAGGCTGTTCCAGCGCTGGATGTCCTTGACCGCGACGCGGTTGGCCTTGGCGATGCTGCCCAGGTTGTCGCCGCGCTTGACCCGGTAGCTGCGCGCCGCCGGCGCCTTGGCATCGGCCAGGGCGGCCTGGAACACGGCCTTGTTCGGCTGCAGGGCGACCAGTTCCTCGGGCTTGAGGTTGGACATGCGGTCGCTCAGCAACTGTGCCTTGGCGGTAGGCACCAGCAACTGCTGCGGGCCGTCCACGGTCATGCGCTTCTTGAAGGCGGGGTTGAGCTGGATCAGCTCGTCTTCGTCGATGTCGGCGAAGGCCGCGACGCGCGACAGGTCGAGGCGGTCGTTGATGGCGACGGCTTCGAAATAGGGTTCGTTGGCGATCGGGTTCAGGTTGATCCCGTAGGCGGCCGGGGTGTTGACCACCTGCGACAGGGCCAGCAGCTTGGGCACGTAGTCGCGGGTTTCCTGCGGCAGCGGCAGGTTCCAGTAGTCGGTCGGCAGGCCCAGGCGCTCGTTGCGCTCGATGGCGCGGCTGACGGTGCCTTCGCCGGCATTGTAGGCCGCCAGGGCCAGCAGCCAGTCGCCGTTGAACATGTCGTGCAGGCGGTTCAGGTAATCCAGCGCGGCGTTGGTCGAGGCGGTGACGTCGCGACGGCCATCGTAGAAGTTGGTCTGGCGCAGCTTGAAGTGGCGCCCGGTGGACGGGATGAACTGCCACATGCCGGCGGCGTGTGCGCGGGAGTAGGCCATCGGGTTGTAGGCGCTCTCGATGGCCGGCAGCAGGGCCAGCTCCAGCGGCATGTCGCGTTCTTCGAGGCGCTCGACGATGTAGTGCAGGTAGAGGCTGCCGCGCTCGCCGGCGTTCTCGAGGAACGACGGGTTGCTGGCGAACCATAGGCGCTGCTGTTCGATGCGCGGGTTGACGTCCATGCCGTCCTGTAGGGCGAAGCCCTGGCGCATGCGCTCCCAGACGTCCTGGGGCGGCGCTTCCTTGGGCTTGACCACCAGTGGCGCGGGCTTGTGCTTGATCCGCGCCTGGTAGTTGTGCGCGCGAACGCTGTCGGATTCGTCGAGCTGACGGGTGCTCTGGCAGCCGACCAGGGTGGCGGCCAGCGCCAGTGCACTGATCTGTGCCAGTCGCGTCAGGGCGACCGAATGAGCGGTTCTGCGGCTAGGGGAAGACATCGGCTGGAACGGTTATCCGGGCAAAAAAGTTGGGCGATTCTAGAAACCGGCCCCGGCCGGGTCAACCTTTGGGCTTGTGTCACGATATATCTTGAGGTTATCAGAACACGTCCTTCCAAGACCTCAAGGCAGCAAAAACAGTGGCTTGGGTGGGGTTGGAATGTCCCTTCCATTCGTCTGCTTTTTGTTTAACGAATGTTTCAGCGGTACGCAAAAACGGGTTGGTCAGGCGCTCCAGGCCGATGGTGGAGGGCAGGCTGATGCGATTGTTGGCGCGCAGGCGGGTAACGTCTTCGAACCGTTGCAGAACGTGCGGGTTTTCCGGTTCCACGGCGCGGGCGAAGCGCAGGTTGCTCAGGGTATATTCGTGGGCGCAGTACACTTCGGTCTCGGCGGGCAGGGCGGCCAGGCGCTGCAGCGAATGGTGCATCTGTTCAGGCGTGCCTTCGAACAGGCGACCGCAACCGGCGGCGAACAGGGTGTCGCCACTGAACAGTAGCGGCGTGGGCGATTGCGCAGTGTAATAGGCGATATGCCCCAGGGTGTGGCCGGGCATGGCCATGACTTCGAACGTCAGGCCCAGGGCTTTGACCTGCGCGCCATCCTCCAGGGCGACGTCGCGGGCCGGAATGAGCTCGTTGGCCGGGCCGTAGACGGTGGCACCGGTGGCCTGCTTCAGGGCCTCGACGCCGCCGACATGGTCATGGTGGTGGTGAGTGACCAGGATCGCCTCCAGCGCCCAGTCGCGATGCTGGCCCAGCCAGGCCTGCACCGGCCCGGCATCGCCGGGATCGACCACTGCGCAGCGGCGATTGGCAGTATCCTGTAACAACCAGATGTAGTTGTCGTTGAAAGCGGGTAGGGCATCGATCTGTATCATGTGCGGATCCGTATCGCCAAGCCTGGACATTGAGGGCATCTTAGCCGCGATGGCGCGGCCGGAGAACCTTCGAGGGAGAATGCAATGACCGACCAAGCCTTCGCCCAGGCCGACCCCGACTGGGTCGAACTCATCAGCCTGGCCCGCGACTGGTTCAATGGCCCCCTTGGGCAGTTGATGCTAAAGGAAGAGGAAAAGTTGCTCGAAGAAGAGCTGCGGCGCTTCTTCGGTGGCTACCTGGTGCACTACGGCCCCTGCGCCGAACCGCCGCCCAACGCCCCGCAGGTGCAGCGCAACGTGCGCCTGGGCGCGCCGTTGCCGGGGGTGGAGATCGTCTGCGAGGAGCAGGCCTGGCCGCTGTCGGAACATGCCGCCGACGTGGTGGTGCTGCAGCACGGCCTGGACTTCAGTCTCTCTCCCCACGGATTGCTCCGGGAGGCGGCCAGCGCGGTGCGCCCGGGCGGTCACCTGCTGATCGTCGGCATCAATCCGTGGAGCAGTTGGGGGCTGCGGCATTTCTTCAGCCAGGGCGCCTTGCGCAAGGCCCGCTGCATCTCGGCGTCGCGGGTCGGCGACTGGCTCAACCTGCTGGGCTTCGCGCTGGAGAAACGCCGCTTCGGGTGCTATCGTCCGCCGCTTGCCTCGCCGGCCTGGCAACAGCGCCTGGCCGGTTGGGAGCGGGTGGCCGGGGGCTGGCAGGGCGCCGGTGGCGGTGTCTACCTGCTGGTGGCGCGCAAGATGGTGGTCGGCCTGCGGCCGCTGCGCCTGGAACGCCGCGAGCCGATGGGCAAGCTGCTGCCGCTACCGTTGGCCAAGGTCAATCGCAGCGCCACCCACCCCGATTCCGAAAAGCACTGAACACGAGTGGTACATGAGCGATAGCGTCGAGATCTACACCGATGGTGCCTGCAAGGGCAATCCCGGCCCGGGCGGCTGGGGCGTCCTGATGGTTTTCAAGGGCGTCGAGAAGGAACTGTGGGGCGGCGAGCGCGAGACCACCAACAACCGCATGGAGCTGATGGCCGCGATCGAGGGCCTGAAGGCGCTCAAGCGCGAGTGCGAGGTGGTGCTGACCACCGACTCCCAGTACGTGATGAAGGGCATCAACGAGTGGATGACCAACTGGAAGAAGCGCGGCTGGAAGACCGCCGCCAAGGAGCCGGTGAAGAACGCCGACCTGTGGATGGCCCTCGATGAACAGGTCAACCGGCACAAGGTGACCTGGAAGTGGGTGCGCGGGCACATCGGCCACCCGGGCAACGAGCGGGCCGACCAGTTGGCCAATCGTGGGGTCGATGAGGTGCGGGCTCAGCGTTGAGCCAACTGGGGCTGCTGCGCAGCCCTTTCGCGGCACAAGGCCGCTCCTACAGGATTTACACGGTCCCAGTAGGAGCGGTCTTGTGCCGCGATGGGCCGCAAAGCGGCCCCGATTCCGGTATACTCCCGCCCCGAATTCAAGCCCCGCAAGTTGGAGTCACCCGTGGAGCAGCAGCAAGACAAACGGTTCGTCATCCTCGACACCGAGACCACCGGCATGCCGGTGGCCGAAGGCCACCGCATCATCGAGATCGGTTGCGTCGAGGTCGTGGGCCGGCGCCTGACCGGGCGGCACTTCCATGTCTACCTGCAGCCCGACCGCGAGAGTGACGAGGGTGCGATCAACGTCCACGGCATCACCGACGCCTTCCTGGTCGGCAAACCGCGTTTCGGCGATGTGGCCGAGGAGTTCTTCGACTTCATCCAGGGCGCCACCCTGGTCATCCACAACGCGGCGTTCGACGTCGGCTTCATCAACAACGAGTTCGCGCTGATCGGTCAGCAGGACCGCGCCGACATCTCGCAGCACTGCCCGATCCTCGACACCCTGATGATGGCGCGCTCGCGTCATCCGGGGCAGCGCAACAGCCTCGATGCGCTGTGCAAACGCTACGGCATCGACAACTCCGGCCGTGAACTGCACGGCGCACTGCTCGACTCGGAACTGCTGGCCGACGTCTACCTGGCGATGACCGGTGGCCAGACCAGCCTGTCGCTGGCGGGGGATGGCGCGCAGGGCGAGGATGGGCAGGGCAGCACCGGCAGTGAGATCCGTCGGATTACCGGTCGTGCGGCGGGTAAGGTGATCATGGCTAGCGAGGAAGAGCTCGAGGCCCATGCCGAGCGTTTGGCGGCCGTCGCCAAGTCGGCGGGTGGGCCGGCGATGTGGCAGGTGCTGACCGAGGCCCCCGCCAGCTGATTCTCTGACAGTACCGGCCCTTTCGCGGGTAAACCCGCTCCCACAGGCAACCCCCCCGAACCTGTGGGAGCGGGTTTACCCGCGAAGAGGCCGGCACTGACGACACCAGCCTCAACTACCCTGAGGGGGAAGCCCCCGCAGAGGTAGCCGCCCGATGTACAAGGACCTCCAGTTCCCCATCCTCATCGTCCATCGGGCGATCAAGGCCGACAGCGTCGCCGGCGAACGGGTGCGTGGCATCGCCGACGAACTGGCCAGGGACGGCTTCGCCATCCTCGCCGCCGCCGACCAGGCAGAGGCGCGCCTGGTGGCCGCCACGCATCATGGCCTGGCCTGCATGCTGATCGCCGCCGAGGGTGTCGGCGACAATAGCCGCCTGCTGCAGAACATGGCCGAGCTGATCCGCCTGGCCCGGCTGCGCGCACCCAACCTGCCGATCTTCGCCCTGGGCGAGCAGGTCACCCTGGAGAACGCCCCGGCCGAGGCCATGGGTGAGCTCAACCAGTTGCGCGGCATTCTCTACCTGTTCGAAGACACCGTGCCCTTTCTCGCCCGCCAGGTGGCGCGGGCCGCGCACACTTACCTCGACGGTTTGCTGCCACCGTTCTTCAAGGCCCTGGTGCAACACACCGCGCAGTCGAACTACTCCTGGCACACCCCAGGCCACGGCGGCGGCGTGGCCTATCACAAGAGCCCGGTGGGGCAGGCCTTCCACCAGTTCTTCGGCGAAAACACCCTGCGTTCGGACCTGTCCGTGTCGGTGCCCGAGCTGGGCTCGCTGCTCGATCACACCGGCCCCCTGGCCGCCGCCGAGGCGCGGGCGGCGCGCAACTTCGGCGCCGACCATACCTTCTTCGTCATCAACGGCACCTCCACCGCCAACAAGATCGTCTGGCACGCCATGGTCGGGCGCGGTGACCTGGTGCTGGTGGACCGCAACTGCCACAAGTCGGTGGTGCATGCGATCATCATGACCGGCGCCATCCCCCTCTACCTGTGCCCGGAGCGTAACGAGCTGGGCATCATCGGGCCGATCCCGCTCAGCGAGTTCACCCCAGCGTCCATACAGGCAAAGATCCAGGCCCACCCGCTGGCCCAGGGGCGGCCGGCGAAGATCAAGCTGGCGGTGGTCACCAACTCCACCTATGACGGCCTGTGCTACCACGCTGGCCTCATCAAGCAGACCCTCGGCGCCAGTGTCGAGGTGCTGCACTTTGATGAGGCCTGGTTCGCCTACGCCGCCTTCCACGAGTTCTTCGCCGGCCGCTATGCCATGGGCACGCCGCGCGGCGATGAGGGGCCGCTGCTGTTCAGCACTCATTCCACCCACAAGTTGCTGGCCGCCTTCAGCCAGGCGTCGATGATCCATGTGCAGGATGGCGCCTCCCGCCAGCTGGACCGCGACCGTTTCAACGAAGCCTTCATGATGCATATCTCCACCTCGCCGCAGTACAGCATCCTTGCCTCGCTGGATGTGGCCTCGGCGATGATGGAGGGCCCGGCCGGGCGCTCGCTGCTGCAGGAGATGTTCGACGAGGCCCTGAGCTTTCGCCGGGCGCTGGCCAACCTGCGCGAGCACATCGCCGCCGACGACTGGTGGTTCAGCATCTGGCAGCCCCCGCTGGCGCAGGGCGGCGAGCGCCTGGAGGCGGCGGACTGGCTGTTGCAGCCGGGGGCCGAGTGGCATGGCTTTGCCGAGCTGAGCGACGACTATGTGCTGCTCGATCCGCTCAAGGTCACCCTGGTGATGCCGGGAGCCGGTGGTGGGGCGGGCGAGCACGGCATTCCGGCCGCGGTGGTCGGCAAGTTCCTCTGGGAACGGGGGCTGGTGGTGGAGAAGACCGGTCTGTACAGCTTCCTGGTGCTGTTCTCGATGGGCATCACCAAGGGCAAGTGGAGCACGCTGCTGACCGAACTGCTGGAGTTCAAGCGCCACTACGACGCCAATACCGCGCTGGCCGACTGCCTGCCCAGCGTGCTGACGCCGCAGCCGTCACGCTACCAGGGGCTGGGGCTGCGCGACCTGTGCCAGCAACTGCATGCCTTCTACCGCAGCAATGCCACGTCCAGGCAGCTCAAGCTGCTGTTCACCCGTTTGCCCGAAGTGGCGATGACCCCGGCCGAGGCCTATGACCGGATGGTGCGCGGGGAGGTGGAGGCGGTGCCGATCGAGCAGCTGCTGGGCCGGGTCGCGGCGGTGATGCTGGTGCCGTATCCGCCGGGGATCCCCTTGATCATGCCGGGCGAGCGCTTCACCGAGGCGACCCGCTCGATCCTGGTCTACCTGGAGTGCGCCCGGGCCTTCGACCAGGGCTTCCCGGGCTTCGTCGCCGACGTGCATGGCCTGCAGCGCGAGGGGACGCTGTACACCGTCGATTGCGTCAAGGAATGCGGATGATCTCGACGCCGGTCTGGGCCAGCTCGAAGCGGTCGTCGCCCAGGTGGTTGACGCGGTCGCCGATGGCCAGCCGATAGCTGGTGACCGGCGCGCCGAGGGTGCTGCCGTCAGCCTGCAGGGTGGATTCCTGGAATTCGTGGACGGGGTAGATACGGCCTTCGGCGTCGCGGGCGTGAAACTGGCCGACCATTACTGCTGCCATTTAGGTGGAAACCTCTGAATCGTGTAGGAAATGTCTGTAGGCATAGACCAGTGAAACGCCCGGGAAGTTTTCAGCCGAATGGAAAAAAACCGGGAAGCCGAGGAACGGTCATCTATAACTAACAGGTCCCATTCCCAGAGCAGAGGTTGCAAAACGCCATGAGCCAGGTCTATTCGGTAGCGGTTGTCGTCGGCAGCTTGCGCAAGGAGTCCTACAACCGCAAGGTGGCCCGCGCGCTATCTGAGCTGGCGCCGTCCAGCCTTGCCCTGCGGATCGTCGAGATCGGCGACCTGCCGTTGTACAACGAAGATGTCGAGGCCGAGGGTGCCCCCGAGGCGTGGAAGCATTTTCGCGACGAAATCCGCCGCAGCGACGCGGTGTTGTTCGTCACCCCGGAGTACAACCGTTCGGTGCCGGGCGGGTTGAAGAACGCCATCGACGTGGGTTCGCGGCCCTATGGGCAGAGCGTATGGAGCGGAAAGCCGGCGGCGGTGGCCAGCGTGTCGCCGGGGGCGATCGGCGGGTTCGGCGCCAATCATGCGGTGCGCCAGTCGCTGGTGTTCCTCGACATGCCGTGCATGCAGATGCCCGAGGCTTATATCGGTGGGGCGGCGACGCTGTTCGATGATAGCGGCAAGCTGAACGACAAGACCCGGCCCTTCCTGCAGGGCTTTATCGACCGGTTCGCGTCGTGGGTGAAGTTGAACCGGGCAGTCTGATGGTTCTCGGTTGTCTGCTCTGACGCCTTCGCGGGTAAACCCGCTCCCACAGGAAAATCACCGACTTCCAAGGCAGTGGTATCTCTGTGGGAGCGGGTTTACCCGCGAAGAAAGTAACACCGACCTGTCAAGAGGCCTGCGGCATCTCCCCCTTGGCCAACCGCCGATTGATATCGGCAATTACCTCGGGCAGCTCGTTGATGGTATCGATCAGGTAGTGCGGGCGGGAGCTGGCAAACATCCCATGGATCCGCTTGCGCTCGCTCTCCAGCTTCTCTGCGCTCAACGCCCGGTAGCCTTCCCAGGTCAGCCCCAGGGCATTGCCCGAGCACACCAGCGCCACGGTCCACATCCCGGCGCGGCGGCCTTCGAGAATCCCTGGCACGGTGTCGTCGACCTTCACGCAGGCAGCCACGTCATCGATGCCCAGGGCAATCACGTTGGCCAGCGCCTGGGCCGGCCACGGGCGGCCGTTCGGTGTCTCGTCGGTGGCCACCACATGGTCGGCCACGTAGCCGTTCTGCGCGGCCAGTTCGACCACCTTGTCCATCACCACCTTCGGGTAGCCGGAGCAGGAGCCGATTTTCAGGCCGTCCTTGCGCAGCCCGGTCAGGGTGTCCAGAGCGCCTGGGATCAGCGCCGAGTGCACGGCGATCTTCTCGATCTGCAGCGGCATGAAGCGCTCGTAGATGGCGGTGACATCGTCGTCGGTGGGCGTGCGGCCGAACACCTTGCGGTAGCGCTCGGCGATTTCCGGCACGTCGCACAGGGTGCGGATATGGTCCCACTTGCCCATGCCCATCGGGCCACGGGCTTCTTCGATGGACACCTGCACGTCGAACTCGGCGAAGGCTTCGACGAAGATCTGGGTCGGGGCGAAGGAGCCGAAGTCGACCACGGTGCCGGCCCAGTCGAGGATGGCGGCTTGCAGCTGGGTGGGGTTGCTGTAGTTCATGTGCGCGTTTTCCTTGAATTGGGTGGGCAGAGGGTCAGATGTCCAGCACTTCCATTTCCCGCAGCACCTCGGCCACGGCGTTCACGGCGGCCTGCATGCCATCGGCGCCAACCACGCCGATGCAGCCGACGCGGAAGGTCTCGACCTGGGTCAGCTTGCCCGGGTAGAGGATGAAGCCCTTGGCCTTGACCCGCTCATAGAAGTCCTTGAACTGGTAGCGCGGATCCTTCGGCGCGTGGAAGGTGACGATGATCGGCGCCTGGATGTCGGCGGGCAGGAAGCTCTGCAGGCCGATCTTCGCCATGCCGTCGAGCAGGGTCTTGCAGTTGTCGGCGTAGCGCTGGTGGCGGGCGGGCAGTCCACCCTCTTCGTTGTATTGCTGCAGCGCTTCGTGCAAAGCGGCGACCACGTGGGTCGGCGGGGTGAAGCGCCACTGGCCGGTCTTGGCCATGTAGGCGTGCTGGTCGTGCAGGTCCATGGCCAGGGAGTGGGCGTTGCCTTCGGCGGCGGCCAGGGCGGTTTTCTCGGCGAAGACGAAGCCCATGCCCGGCACGCCTTCCAGGCACTTGCCGGAGGCGGCGATCAGCGCTTCGAAGGGAATTTCACGAGCATCGATCGGCAGCGCACCGAACGAGCTCATGGCGTCGATGATCAGGCGCTTGCCGTGGCGCTGGATCACCTGGGCGATCTCGGGCAGCGGGTTGAGGATGCCGGTGCTGGTCTCGCAGTGGATCAGCGCCACATGGGTCACGGCGGGGTCGGCGGCCAGCAGGCGGTCGACGTCGGCGGCGGTGGTCGGCTGGTCCTCGGCGGTCTCGAAGGTGCTGTAGGCGCGGCCCAGCACCTTGCAGATCTTCGCCAGGCGCTGGCCGTAGGCGCCGTTGATCAGCACCAGCACCTTGCCGTCACGGGGTACCAGGGTGCCGATGGCGGCCTCGACGGCGAAGGTGCCGCTGCCTTGCAGGGGCACGCAGTGGTGGCTGGCGCTGCCGTCGATGATGGCCAGCAGTTGTTCGCACACGCTGGCGGTCAGCTGGTTGAAGTCGCGATCCCACGAGCCCCAGTCCACGAGCATGGCCTGGCGGGTGCGGATCGAGGTGGTCAGTGGACCGGGGGTCAGCAGGATCGGGGCGTTGCTCATTCCGGGGTTCCTCACTTGCGGTGGGCTGGAAACTAGTGGGACTAGGTTGCAATTCGCCGTGTCATCAATCAAATTGTTTGTAGATATGCCAGCCATAAGTCAGGCCGATAGATATGAACCTGTTCCAGCTCCGCGCCTTCGACGCCGTCGCCCGCGAGGGCAGCTTCACCCGCGCCGCCGAGCGCCTGTTCATCAGCCAGCCGGCGGTGACCGGGCATGTGAAGGCGTTGGAGGAGCACTACCAGATCACCTTGCTGCGCCGTACCGCCCGGCGGGTCGAGCTGACCGAGGAGGGCACGCGCCTGGCGGCCATCACCCGGGCCATGTTCGGCCTGGCCGAGGAAGCCCAGGCCATGCTCGAGGCCAACCGGCAGTTGCTGACCGGGCGCCTGGAGGTGGCGGCGGACGGCCCGCACCGGGTGATGCCGATGCTGGCGCAACTGCGCGAGCGCTACCCCGGCATCACCGTCAACCTGCGCCTGGGCAATGCCCAGGAAACCCTGGCCGCGTTGCTGTCGGAACATGCCGATGTGGCCGTGCTGACCGAGATCGAGCCGCGCAAGGGCCTGCACCTGCAGGCGTTATGCGAATCGCGGTTGTGTGCACTGTTGCCGGTGGGGCATGCCTGGGCGGGTGCCGGGGGTGACTTGCCGCTGGCCGAGCTGGACAGGCAGATCATGGTGCTGCGCGAGCCCAGCTCGACCACCCGGCGCACCTTCGACAAGGCCTGCGCCGACGCTGGCGTGCAACCCCGGGTGCTGCTGGAACTGGACAGCCGCGAAGCGGTCACCGAGGCGGTGGCGGCGGAGCTGGGCATCGGCGTGGTGTCCTCCACCGAAGTGGCCCATGACCCGCGGGTGGTGGCCCGCCCCCTGGGCGGCCAGGGTCTGGTCAACCAGCACATGGTCGGTTGCCTGGAGCGCCGCCGTGAGTTGCGCCTGATCCAGGCGTTCCTGAGCCTGGCCGCCGGTCAGTGATTGGCGGCTGACGTTTTCCCCATGGCGGCCTAAGATGGCGGCCACAGCGCAGACTGGATTGTCGATGAGCGAGAAGGACACCATTTCCATGCAACTGGTGCGCGAAGCCCTGTTGCAGACCTGCCCGGCCGGCGAGCCCGACGCCGGGCTGCTGGCGCGTGCCGGGATCGCGGCCGAGCAGTTGGACCTGCCCGAGGCGCGGGTCACGGCGGAGTCCTACGCCCGGCTCTGGCGCCTGTTGGCGCGCCGTTGCAACGACGAGTTCTTCGCCATGGACCGGCGCGGCCTGCGCAGCGGCAGCCTGGCCTTCATGGCCCGCAGCGCCATGGCCCAGCCGACCCTGGGCGCGGCCCTGGACAACCTGCTGGCGTTCCTGTCGCTGATGCTCGAAGACCTGCAGCCGGGCCTGGTGCGCCAGCAGAGCCTGGCCGAGATCGTCATCAACGAACCCGGCGATACGCCGCGCCGGGCGTTCACCTACTTCACCTTCTGGATGATCGTGCACGGCCTGGCCTGTTGGTTGGCCGGGCGGCGCATCCCGATCCTGGCCATCGACCTGCGCTGCGCCGAGCCGCCGTTTTGCGACGACTACCGGGTGATGTTTTCCGAGAACCTGCAGTTCGAGCGCCCGCGCACGCGGATGATCATCGCCGCCGAATGCCTTGAACTGCCGGTCAGACGCAGTGACGAGGAGTTGCAGCGCTTCCTGGCCGAGGCCCCGGGCAACATCCTGGTCAAGTTCCGCGACCCGGCCAGTCTGGCCCGGCAGATCCGCCACCGCTTGCTGGAAATGCCGCCGGGGGGCTGGCCGGACGCCGAGCAGGTGGCCGCCACCCTGCACATGTCGGTGTCGACGTTGCGCCGGCGTCTGTCGGAAGAGGGCCAGAGCTACCAGGGCATCAAGGATGGCGTGCGTCGGGAGCTGGCCATTGCCTGGCTGGCCGAGGCGCAACTGGGGTTGGGCGATATCGCCGAACGTCTGGGCTTTGCCGACAGCAGCTCGTTCTACAAGGCGTTTCGCAAGTGGTTCGGCTGCAACCCGGGGCATTACCGTTCGCTGGTCATGCAAGAAGGCGGCGTACCGGGTGGGTGAGCCTTCCCGCTGAAGCGCCGCCGAGGGCTTGTGCATTGTGAGGCACCTCCAAGCACAAGGTCCCTACAGCATGAACGCCAACACTCTCCAGCCAACTGAAGCGGGCAGGAACGCGCAATTGCGCGTGCTTCTGGACAAGTTTATCGGTGCAAAGCTGCCGGACTGGTTTACGCAGGTTCCCGTGGAGCGCCTGAGGGCGCTGCATAACGCATTCCAAGGCCATGAAAAGAGTCGCCAGCGCCTGGTGCGGGCGACGGTGGGGCTGGTCTCGGCGCAACAGTTCGCCGAACAGCATTTCCAGCCGATGCTCAAGACCATGTTGCCCGAGGGAGTCGCGCTGGATGCGCTGGAATGGGTCGACGCGTGGTACGGGCTGACGCCGATCCTGTCCACGCCAGGTGTCGAACCACGCGAACTGCGTTCGCCGGCACGGTTGCGGTTGATGCAGAACTTCCCCTCGGCAGCTTCGTTCTTCGTCGCCACAGGTCTGGTGAGCAGCGGCACTTCGGCGGTCCTGGCCAGCCCGGAGGGCGTTGCCGGTGCCTGCCGCAAGCTGGATCTGGGCAAGCAGTACCAGGCACTGGTTGCTCAGGTGCTCAGCCCGGCCAGTCGCACATTGCTTGCTGAACACAAACGAGCCGCGTTTGTCCTGATGTGCGAGCTGGCCCTGTGCCGCGCGCAGATCAGCGCCGAAGAGTACATGGCCCTTGACCAGCTATCGAGCGGCAAGGCAGATCAGCCAGGTCAACAATGCTTCGCTGGCGCCGGCGAACTGCGCATGCTGGGATTCACCGTCGAGAACGCCTTGAAAATCCAGTTGCGCGATGCGCAGGGTACGGACAAGGGCGTGATCCTCTACGTGCCCGACGACGGCCAGAACTCCCTGCGCCGTTTCGATTCGGTCCAGCGGATGGAGCAGACGCTGGCAAGTGAGCTGGAAAACGCGAATATCCGCCGCGACTTTCGCGAGCGGATTCGCCTGCGTGACCGTGCTGCCTTCAGTCAGTTGCTGGACAAGCGCCTGAGTGATGATGTGCCGGACCTGCAAATGGTCGGTGCCGCGTCCGGGCAGGATATCTTCATCACCCTGGCCATTACCCAGGTCGAGCGGTTCAAGGATGACGGCAAGCTGCTGCTGGTCTCGAATGCGGACGCCGATCAGCGGGTGGCCAACGAACGTCTGGCCGTCTGGTCCGAGATCGGTCTCGGCGTGCTTGGCCTGGCCGGCCTGGGTATCCCGATCGTCGGTGTCGCGTTGTTCGCGACCTTGGTGGTGGACACCCTCGCGCATGTCTATGAGGGCGCCGTCGACTGGAGCAAGGGACATCAGCATGAAGCGCTCGAGCACCTGTTCGCTGTTGCCGAAACTATGGCGATAACTGCTGCCGTCGCCGCAGGTGCCACGGCGCTGGCGAGCGTGTTGAAGCGCAGTTCATTTGTCGACCTGCTGGATCCGGTCAGGACAAGCCTTGGGGCACGCCTGTGGCAGGCGGACCTGCAGGTGTACGAATCGGACCCGGGTGCCGCGCGGCTTTTGGATAATGGTCTGTATGGCGAGGGCCGTCGACGCTGGTTGCGTGCCGACGACAAATACTACGAGTTGCAGCGGGAGGCGCCAGACAAGCCCTGGCGCCTGCGCCATGCCGAACGCGGGAACGCTTACGGGCCGCCGGTCGACTTCAATGGCGAACGTTGCTGGCGCATACGTCTGGAGCGGCCTCTGGAGTGGAATGACAGCACGCGGATGCTCAACCGCCTGTGGCCGTTGGACCCACCGCTGTGCGCCGAAACGGCCGGGCGGATCCTGCAGGTGGCCGGGGTCGACAAGGAGGCGTTGCGTGGGGTGCTGGTGGAAAATCGTCAGGCACCGATCGCTCTGCGGGATACGCTCAGACGCTACATGGCGGCGAGTCGGGTTTCGGCGCTGTTCAGCGCCCTGGAGAAGCCCGGCGTAATCCTGAAGGACACCCAGGTGCTGGCCTGGTGCAGGGGCAGCGCGGATATGCAAGCGCTGGATGACCAGGCCATCGGCAGGCAGTTGTTGACGCGACGGTACGAGCTGCGTGAGGCGTTGCAGAGCCACCTGGCGGAAGACCTGCTGCTTGCCGAGGATCCCCTGGAGGCATTGCCGGACGATGAACCTGCTGCAGACGCGCTGCTGCAGCAGTTGCAAAGCGAGTTTCCCGGCTTGCCCCTGGCCTACGCCACCGAGGCGCTGCAAAACGCAGACTCGATGCTGCGGCGGGTGGCCATCAGCGAGTCTCGGTTGCCGATGGCAATCCTCAAGCAGGTTCGCTCGCTGCTTGGGCAAGCGCGGCTGACACGGGCACTTGAAGGTCTTCTGCTGGACACCAGCTACAACGATGGGACTGGCGAGCTGGTGCTGGCCTTGCTGCCCAGGCTCGCCAAATGGCCTGCGTCGTTGAATCTGGAACTGCGCGAAGGTTCGGCGTTTGGCCGACTGATCAGTGTGCTGGACCCTCAAGGTCCGAGCGAGAAACGCACGGTACTGGTCTGGCGCTCGGGCCAGTTCCACCTCTACGACCACCGGGGGCTGGCGCTGGAGCAGGACATCGACGCGCCGGGCGGGCTGTTCCAGGCCTTGGTGAGCTTGCTCGGGCAGGAGGGGAGGCAGGCCCTCAGACTGACCGGGCAGTTGCCGGCCGAACAGCTGCGCCAGGCAATCATCGGCGAACTGCCGAAAACTCGGGACGCAATCATCAACCGTTTAGGCTGGCGGGCGGTGGCTCCCAGGTTCAACCCTGGCAGGCGTTTGCCCGATGGGCGAGTCGGCTACACCCTTGGTGGCTCTTTCTCCAGGCGCTCGGGGACCATGGATACCCTGAGGCTGCGGGTTCGGGCGCTGTATCCCTCGCTCAGTGCCATCGAGGTGGACAGGATGATTCAGGAGTGGCAGTTGCGCACAGGGGATGCCATAGAGGAGCTGTTGTCCCAGGAAACCAACTTCACATACCTGGACGATACCCTGAGCACTTGGGAGCGCGAGCCGCGCAGCCGCGGGCTGCGCAATCGGCGCCGGCAGTTCTCCAACCGCCTGCGCAGCGCCTGGCGTCATGAAGGGGAAACCATTCGCAGCAGCAGCGAGGAGCGAGTCGGGCGTATCCTGAGCATTGAAGGGTGGCGCATCGGCTCGTTGCCAGACCTGCCAGCGGAAGTCGACATGGGGCACATCTATGAGTTGCGCATGTCCGGCATGGACTTGATGAGCATGTCGCCGATGTTCCTGGGCTGTTTCGATTCCCTGGAAACGCTGAGCCTGAACAACAACCTGCTGACTTCTGTGCCAGAGCAGATCGCCCAGTTGCCCAGGCTCAGGCGGCTGGAGATGAGGTCGAACCGGATCCAGATGAATGCCTCGGGCGTCGAGACCTTGTCCAGCCTTGAAGGTTTGGAGACATTGGTGCTCGATTTCAACCCGCTGCGTTCGCTCGATCTGGATTTCGCCCGTCTTCCCGAATTGCAGTTCCTCAGGGTGAACCGATGCTCCCTGAGAAGCGTGCCGACAGGTATCGAGCGATGTACTCAACTGATCCTGGCCGATCTACGCTTCAACCTGATTACCACGATTCCCAATGGCCTGATGGCCACCTCGCGCCCCTTCAGGCGCCGTGTGAACCTGGATGGCAATCCGTTACCGTTGCAAACCCTGACCGCGTTCATGGCCGGGGACGCCGAGGAACCTGTCGATGCTCAGCTCCCTGAGGTTGTCGACCCTCTGCAACGCTGGCTTGAAACATGCGAACTGCAAGGGCGCACCGAGCGACGCACCATGTGGCAGCGCGTGCAGCAACTCGAAGGCAGCGCGCAATTGTTCCGGTTGTTGGCCAGTCTCACCAGGACCCAGGATTTCCTCCAGGCCCCCGAGTATCTGGGCGACCAGGTCTGGCAGTTGATCGAGGATCTCGACACCGACAGCGTGTTGCGCGATGACCTCTTCACCCATGCCGGTATCCAGCTCACCTGCCATGACAGTGTCGCGGAACGCTTCAGCAGGCTGTGGATGCGGGCGTTGGTTCACCATGCCGAAGTAGAGGGCAAGGTAGGAAGCAATGGTGACGAACTGTTGAAACTGGGGCGGGCCCTGTTTCGCCTGGACCGTCTCGACGAGTTCGCCAGGCAGGAGGTAATGCTGCGCGAGGCGGCGGGGCAGGAGGTCGATGAACTGGAGGTCGTGCTCGGCTTGCGGGTCGAGCTGGCCGACACGCTGGGTCTGATCGGGCAGCCCAGGTCGATGTTGTATGGGGCTGTAGCGGATATCACGCCTGCGTTGAAGGAGCGGGCGGTCGATGCGGTGCTGGCGGATGAGACGGATGGGCACCTGGTGCGGAGTCTGGTGAACCGCGAGTTCTGGCGTGATTACCTGAAAGTGCGGCATGACGAACTCTTTGCCCAGCATGACGAAGAGTACGTTGAAAAGCTTGCCGCGCTGGACGAGCAAGCCTTGAGCAGCGATGCCTATCTGAAGGCCTGCAATGCCGTGGCGGCTGAGCGTGAGGCCAGTGAGCGCACCATGCTGGTCACGCTGACCCAGGAGGTGCTCGACCTTGAGGCGGTGGGCGTCAAGCTCGGCCCGGAGGATGGCGAATCCGCTCAGCCGGATTGACAGCTTTGGCCATTGCCGGTTGCGCCTGGCGGCGCGAACATCGTCAGACCGATGGTGCACTCCAACAATAAGAAACCAGGAGTCTGACGATGCGCGATTACGCCGAGGCCGCCCGTTCGTTCGACCATGCCCGGGCCGCCGCCGCGGCGCTGCATGGCAACCTCGAGGCCCTCAACGCCTGTGTCGAGTGCTGCGACCGCCACACCGGCAGCAACAAACCCGCCCTGGTCTGGGAAGACCGGGATGGCAACAGCGGGCGCTACACCTTCGATCAACTGCAGGCCCTGGCCGCACGCTTTGCCAACGTGCTCAAGGCCCAGGGCGTCGAGGCCGGCGACCGGGTCGCCGGGCTCATGCCGCGTACCCCCGAATTGCTGGTGACCATCCTTGCCACCTGGCGCCTGGGCGCGGTCTACCAACCCCTGTTTACCGCATTCGGCCCGAAGGCCATCGAGCACCGCCTCGAGCAGTCCCACGCCAAGGTGGTGATCACCGATCGCAACAACCGGCCCAAGCTCGATCAGGTGGCGGACTGCCCGACCATCGTCACGGTCGCCGCCGTCGAGGGCGAACTGGACTTCCATCGCAGTCTCGAGGCCGCCGCCGGCGATTGCGCGCCGGTGATGCGTACCGGCGACGATCCTTTCCTGTTGATGTTCACCTCGGGCACCACCGGCCCGGCCAAGCCGCTGGAAGTGCCGCTGCGCGCCATCGTCGCGTTCCAGGGCTACATGCGTGACGCCATCGGTCTGCGCCCGGACGACAACTTCTGGAACCTGGCCGACCCCGGTTGGGCCTATGGCCTTTACTACGCGGTCACCGGACCGCTGTCGCTTGGCCATGCCACCACCTTCTACGACGGCCCGTTCAGCGTTGAAAGCTGCGCGCGGGTCATCGACAAGCTGGGCATCACCAATCTGGCAGGCTCGCCCACGGCCTACAGGTTGCTGATCGCGGCGGGCAGCGCATTCTCGGCGCCGATCAAAGGGCGCCTGCGGGTGGTCAGCAGTGCCGGCGAACCGCTCAACCCGGAAGTGATCCGCTGGTTCGCCGACGAGCTCGGGGTGACCATCCACGACCACTATGGCCAGACCGAGCTGGGCATGGTGCTGTGCAACCACCATGCGCTGGCGCACCCGGTGCACCTGGGTTCGGCCGGCTTCGCCATTCCCGGCCACCGCATCGTGGTGGTGGACGAGCAGGGCAACGAACTGCCAGTCGGCCAGCCTGGCATCCTCGCGGTGGATCGCGAGCAGTCGCCGCTGTGCTGGTTCGCCGGCTACCACGGGCTGCCGACCAAGGCCTTTTGCGGTAAGTACTACCTGTCCGGCGACACCGTCGAGCTCAACCAGGATGGCAGCATCAGCTTCGTCGGTCGTAGCGACGATGTGATCACCACCTCCGGCTACCGGGTCGGCCCATTCGATGTGGAAAGCGCCCTGATCGAGCACCCGGCAGTGGTCGAGGCGGCGGTGATCGGCAAGCCCGACCCGGAACGCACCGAACTGATCAAGGCCTTCGTGGTGTTGGCCCAGGGTTACCAGGGCAGCGCCGAACTTGAGGAAACCCTGCGCCAGCATGTACGCCAGCGCCTCTACGCCCACGCCTACCCGCGTGAAATCGAATTCGTCGGCGAGCTGCCCAAGACCCCGAGCGGCAAGCTGCAGCGCTTCATCCTGCGCAACCAGGAAATCGCCCGACAACAAGCCGCGCAGCCGATCGCTGCGGGCGCCTGAAGGAAGACCGACATGCACATCACTCAAAAGAATTTCATCGTCAGCGGCGCGGCCTCGGGCCTGGGCGCCGCCACCGCGCAAATGCTCATCGAGGCCGGCGCCAAGGTCATGCTGGTCGACCTGAACGCCGCGGCAGTCGAAGCCAAGGCCGCCGAACTGGGCGCCAATGCCCGCTTCGCGGTGGCCGACATCAGCGACGAACAGGCCGCCAAGGCGGCGGTCGATGCCGCCGTCGGCGCCTTCGGAAGCCTGCACGGGCTGGTCAACTGCGCCGGCATCGTCGGTGCCGAGAAGGTCCTGGGCAAGAACGGCCCGCACGCCCTGGGCAGCTTCGCCAAGGTCATCAACGTCAACCTGATCGGCAGTTTCAACCTGTTGCGCCTGGCCGCCGCGGCCATGGCCGAAGGACCGGCGGACGAGGGTGGCGAGCGGGGCGTGATCATCAATACCGCCTCCATCGCCGCCTATGACGGCCAGATCGGCCAGGCCGCCTATGCCGCCTCCAAGGGCGCCATCGCCAGCCTCACCCTGCCGGCGGCCCGTGAGCTGGCGCGCTTCGGCATCCGCGTGATGACCATCGCTCCCGGCATTTTCGAAACCCCGATGATGGCCGGCATGACCGACGAAGTCCGTGCCTCGCTGTCCGCCGGCGTGCCGTTCCCGCCACGCCTGGGCCGCCCGCAGGAATACGCAGCACTGGCCCGTCATATCATCGAGAACAGCATGCTCAACGGCGAGGTGATCCGCCTCGACGGCGCGCTGCGCATGGCTGCCAAGTAAGGAGAACCGAACATGACCCTCGCCAATGATCCGATTGTCATCGTCAGCGCCGTGCGCACGCCCATGGGCGGCCTGCAGGGTGACCTCAAGAGCCTGACCGCGGCGCAGCTGGGCAGCGCGGCGATTCGTGCCGCCGTCGAGCGCGCCGGTATCGATGCCGCCAGTGTCGAGCAGGTGCTGTTTGGTTGCGTGCTGCCGGCCGGGCAGGGCCAGGCACCGGCACGCCAGGCGGCGCTGGGTGCCGGCCTGGACAAGCACACCACCTGTACCACCCTGAACAAGATGTGCGGCTCGGGCATGCAGGCCGCCATCATGGCACATGACCAGCTCCTGGCCGGCAGCGCCGACGTGATCGTCGCCGGTGGCATGGAAAGCATGACCAACGCCCCCTACCTGCTGGACAAGGCCCGTGGCGGCTACCGCATGGGGCACGGCAAGATCATCGACCACATGTTCATGGACGGCCTGGAAGACGCTTACGACAAGGGCCGTCTGATGGGCACCTTCGCCGAGGACTGCGCGCAGAAGGGCGACTTCAGCCGCGAGGCCCAGGACGCCTTTGCCATCGCTTCGCTGACCCGCGCCCAGGACGCGATCAAGAGCGGCCGCTTCGCCGCCGAGATCGTTCCGGTGGAAGTCACCGAGGGCAAGGAAAAGCGCATCATCAAGGACGACGAGCAGCCGCCCAAGGCGCGTCTGGACAAGATCCCGCAGCTCAAGCCGGCTTTCCGCGAGGGCGGCACCGTCACCGCGGCCAACTCCAGCTCGATTTCCGACGGCGCCGCCGCGCTGGTGCTGATGCGTCGCTCCGAGGCCGAGAAACGCGGCCTCAAGCCGCTGGCGGTGATCCATGGCCACGCGGCCTTCGCCGACACCCCGGCACTGTTCCCCACCGCGCCCATCGGTGCCATCGACAAGCTGCTCAAGCGTACCGGCTGGAACCTGGCCGAGGTGGACCTGTTCGAGATCAACGAGGCCTTCGCCGTGGTCACCCTGGCGGCCATGAAACACCTCGACCTGCCCCACGACAAAGTCAATATCCACGGCGGCGCCTGCGCCCTGGGCCACCCGATCGGCGCCTCGGGCGCGCGCATTCTGGTGACCCTGCTGTCGGCCCTGCGCCAGAACAACCTGCGCCGTGGCGTGGCGGCCATCTGCATCGGCGGTGGCGAAGCGACGGCCATGGCGGTCGAGTGCCTGTACTGAGGTGAATCATGCTGGTAACTGAAGAGCAACAACAGATCGCCGACGCCGTGCGCGACTTCGCCCAGGAGCGCCTGAAGCCGTTTGCCGAGCAATGGGACAAGGAACACCGTTTCCCCAGGGAGGCCATCGAGGAGATGGCCGGCCTGGGCCTGTTCGGCATGCTGGTACCGGAGCAATACGGCGGCAGCGACACTGGCTACGTGGCCTATGCCATGGCCCTGGAAGAGATCGCCGCCGGTGACGGCGCCTGCTCGACCATCATGAGCGTGCACAATTCGGTGGGCTGCGTGCCGATCCTCAAGTTCGGCAGCGAGGCGCAGAAACAGCAGTTCCTCGCGCCATTGGCCAGCGGCTCGATGCTCGGCGCCTTCGCCCTGACCGAGCCCCAGGCCGGCTCCGACGCCAGCAGCCTGAAGACCCGCGCCCGCCTGGACGGCGACCATTACGTGCTCAACGGCAGCAAGCAGTTCATCACCTCCGGGCAGAACGCCGGGGTGGTGATTGTCTTCGCCGTGACCGACCCGGACGCCGGCAAGCGCGGCATCACCGCCTTCATCGTGCCCACCGACTCACCGGGTTACCAGGTGGCACGGGTCGAGGACAAGCTCGGTCAGCACGCCTCCGACACCTGCCAGATCGTCTTCGACAATGTGCGGGTGCCGGTAGCCAATCGCCTGGGTGAGGAAGGGCAGGGCTACAAGATCGCCTTGGCCAACCTTGAAGGCGGCCGCATCGGCATCGCCTCGCAGTCGGTGGGCATGGCCCGCGCCGCCTTTGAGGCAGCACGCGACTACGCCAACGAGCGGCAGACCTTCGGCAAGCCACTGATCGAGCACCAGGCCGTGGCCTTCCGCCTGGCCGACATGGCAACGAAGATTGCCGTGGCCCGGCAGATGGTGCTGCACGCCGCCGCCCTGCGCGATGCCGGGCGTCCGGCACTGGTGGAAGCGTCGATGGCCAAGCTTTTCGCCTCGGAAATGGCCGAAAAGGTCTGTTCGGACGCCTTGCAGACCCTCGGCGGTTATGGCTATCTGAGCGACTTCCCGCTGGAGCGGATCTACCGCGACGTGCGGGTCTGCCAGATCTACGAAGGCACCAGCGACATTCAGCGCATGGTCATTGCGCGCAATCTTTGAAGGAGCAGACTGCATGGCATTCGAAACCATCCTGTTGGACATCCACGGCAAGGTCGGCCTGATCACCCTCAACCGCCCGCAGGCGCTCAACGCGCTGAACGCGCAGATCGTCGGCGAGATCAACCAGGCCCTGGACCAGCTGGAGCGTGACCCGAACATCGGCTGCGTGGTACTGACTGGTTCCGCCAAGGCCTTTGCCGCCGGCGCCGACATCAAGGAAATGGCCGAGCTGCAATACCCGCAGATCTACGTCGAGGACCTGTTCAGCGATTCCGATCGCATCGCCAACCGGCGCAAACCGATCATCGCCGCGGTGTCGGGCTTCGCCCTGGGCGGTGGCTGCGAGCTGGCGATGATGTGCGATTTCATCCTGGCCGCCGACAACGCCAAGTTCGGCCAGCCGGAAATCAATCTCGGCGTGCTGCCGGGCATGGGTGGCACCCAGCGCCTGACCCGCGCCGTGGGCAAGGCCAAGGCCATGGAACTGTGCCTGACCGGCCGCCTGATGGGCGCCGAGGAGGCCGAGCGCGCCGGCCTGGTGGCGCGTATCGTGCCGCAGGCGGAGCTGGTGGAAGAGGCGCTTAAAGTGGCCGCGACCATCGCCAGCAAGTCGATCCCGGTGAGCATGATGGTCAAGGAAAGCGTCAACCGCGCCTTCGAAGTCACCCTGAGCGAGGGCGTGCGCTTCGAGCGCCGGGTATTCCACGCTGCATTCGCTACCGAAGACCAGAAGGAAGGCATGGCCGCGTTCATCGCCAAGCGCGAGGCGCAGTTCAAGGACCGTTGATGTCACGCGGGCGCCGTTTGTACGGCGCCCCATGTCACTACAGGTTGAAGAAGTAGCGCTCGGCTGCGGCGCTGGTGATGGGCGCCCGGTAGACCTCAACCTCCTTGCCGCTGGCGTCGGTATGGCGCCCGCCGGCGGCATGGCGCTGGGCAGCAGTCTTCAGGTGGCCGGCGGTGAAGTCGGCCTTGGCCGTGTCCGCTGCCGGGTAGTGGAAGTGGGCGTACCACAGCGCCTGGCCACCCCGGCTGATGCTGTATTCGTCCAGGTAGTCGACGGGGCGGCCCTTGACCTTGGCCAGGCGGGTGCGGCCACCGACCAGGGCGATCCGCACTTCGCCTTGCTCCAACAGGAACTGCACCTCGCCCATCCTCGGTTGACGCGCCACGGCGGCGTCCATACGCATCCGGGTCGCCTGGCGAGCCATCTCTGCGGCCAGATCGCGCAGGTGCCTGGCCACCCTTTCGGCATCCTTGCCCTGGCTCGCCTCGTCGGTTTCATTGTCCGCTGTCAGACGCGCCTCGATGTCCTCGACCCGTTCCAGCAGGCGGTCACGCTGGTGCAGCACGGACTCCTCGATCTCCACTGGCAGGTAGCTGTCCGAGGCCCGTTGCAGGCGGGCCACTTCCTGCGCGGTTTCGGCGATAAGCCCGTCGCTGCCCTTGAGCAGGCGCTTGAGGCTCAGGCCTGACGCACGGTTGACCACAATCGCCGGTGCGACCTCGACCCATTCACCGTGCTTGAGATGGTAGGTCTGGCCCGGGGTCTTGCTGTCGGGGCCCGGAATGTCCACGGTGCTGGCGTCGTTCGTGCGGGGCTCGGCCAGCAGCAGGCCATGTTCGGTGGTTTCGATCAGGCCGGGAACCTTGCTGCGCAACTGCTTGAGGGAGCTGACCGGTGGGTAGTCGGGCAAATTGCCCAGGTCCTGGGCAATCAGGCCCTGGATGTGCTCCAGCTCGTCGCGCAGGCGTTGCAGGGTCTGTTGCGCGGCCTCGCCGGGCACGCGCTCCGCGAGGTTGCCCAACTGGCGCGCGGCGGCCTGGAAATGCCCCTGGATGCTGCGCAGCAAGCGCACCGACACTTCCTGATCGGCATCGGCCAGCTTGTACAGTTCGCTGCGCTGGATGATGCCGAGCTGGAAGCTGCGCCAGAAGCGGTCGCGCCAGTAGGCGGTATCGTTGCTCAGACCATGGACCAGGGTCAGGCGGTTGAGCAGGCTTTCGAGGTGCAGGAAGCGCAGGAACAGGTCCTTGTTCGCGGTGGCGGAGGGGACGGCCATCAGATCGCGCCAGTGGACGATATCGGGGTGTCGCTGGCCGGCCAGCCGAGTCAGTTCTTCCTGGCGTTGGCGTAGCAGGGTGTTGTTGTGGATCATCTGTTCAAGCAGCGGTTGCATGGTGTCCAGGCGCTGGGTGGCGATGCGGATGTCGGCGCGGCTGAGCTCCTCGCCGTCCTGGTCCTGTTGCCGGGCGATCTGCGCCAGTTGCTCGCGGATGGGCTGGTAGCGTTTTTGCAGCAGGGTACGCAAGAGCTGCTGGCAGGAGCAGTCCTGGTACAGCGCGAACGCGTGTACCTTGCGAAAGTCTTTCACCGGTTGCATGGCGTTGCGGGTCCTGAGGTGTTCTATATGGGTGGTCCAGAATGCCGACAAGGCCTGCACCTTGCCCTGGCAACGCTCCAGGGTCGCATCATCGAGGGCAGTGGCGGCCAGCTTGTCGATGGTGCTCAACTCCCGGATCCTGTCCGTCATCAGTGCCTTGTCCGCCATGATCGCCTCATTGGCCGCCTGCATGGCCGTCTCCTTGTCCAGGCGCATCCGGCGGATCTGTTCGGACAACGGCATGCCGCCCTTGAGGCCCAGGCGCAGGTCCAGTTGCCAGCGGCCGATCTCGTCGCGGTGCAGCCATGGACCCTGGGTGAGGTCCGGGCCGATGATGCGCAGCCGCTGCGGCATCACCAGTTCCACCTCGTAGACATTGCCGCCCTGCAGGGTGAAGAAGCGGGTGTCCTGCAGATAGAGCCCACGCAGCCTGCCGTTGGGTATCGGCGCTCCCAGCGCGGTGGCCTTGACCGTTGCCTGCAACGCCTCGAGCGCGTCGCGTTGGGTGTCGTTGAGTCGCCGATCAGGGCGGGCCCAGGTGAAATCCAGCTGGGTGAAGGGCACTGCTGTCGCGACAGGCAGGGGAGCGCCGGGTTCGGAGGCGGGGAGTGGTGTCAGCTCGACGGGCGGCCGGGGTGTCATGCCCTGTTCCAGTTGCAGCCGTATGAGCGAGTGGGAGAACAGCAGCAGGGCAATGTTCAGCAACAGGTTGACCAGGGCCAGTTCGTGCCCGGTGGGGTTGCGCTCGGCATCGGATTCGACGAACTCGGCCAGGGCCACTTCCATCTGGACCAGCCAGGCTACTTTGCCCAGGGTGCCGCCGGCCAACGGCAGCAAGGTGTTGAACAGCAGCCAGCCCAGTTCTTTCCAGCTGTTCCAGCGGGTCTGCGCGCTGGTGCTGGCCTGGGCCTCGAAGCGCTGGATCGACTCGGTCACGCAGCCGTCGTACAAGGCCTGGTCGACATGGGCGACAGCGTCCTCGATGGACAGGCTGACAGGCGCAGGCGTGCTGAATGGCACGGCGCTGGTGTCGTCCAGCGGCACGAACAGATGCGGTTCGAGGAAGCCGCCGTGGGCATAGAAGCGACGGTCCTCGGCCGGCAGGCGTTGCAGCAGGTCGTCCTGCAGCGGCCCGGTTGCGCTGATCGCGACGAACAGCGCCATGCGATCGGCGAAGTGCACCAGTGGCTCCTGATGCAGCGGGCGGTACAACAGGCAGCCTGCGCTGCCCGGATCGTCAGGCTCGATCAACCAGGTGTTGAGGGGATGGTCCGGCGCCGAACCGGGTGCCTTGATGAACCCCAGTGGCCGCAGGATCCAGCGTGGTAGCAGCCCATCGGGGCCGGAGGCGAACACCTGGGCGACATGTCCTGGAATCGTCGGGTCCGGCAGGCTACCCCGCAGGTAAAGCTCCATGGCCAGGGCCGGGAGCTGGGCCCGCAGTTGCTGGTACAGCAGGTGCTGGCGCTGCTGCCGGCGGGGCGGATCATCCAGCAGTTTACCGCGCAGCATGGCCGGGTAGGCGCTGGCGATGTCCAGTTCGCTGACCAGGCGACGCAGGTAGGGTTCGTCCAGCCATTGCGGCAGGGCATCCCCGCTCGTGCTGCTCAGCACCACGCGTCCGGGCCTGAGCAGCCCGAGGTTGCCGATGGCCAGTTGGGCGAGGGTCAGCACCACCGGCGTGACCTCGCCCGAGGTGATGATCATGTCCTGGCCCGCAGCGGCGGCGGCGATGGTCTGGTAGTTGGTGAGGCGAATGGTTTCGGGCGCGGGCGCGTCGGCGGGATGATCGCTGGCCATGCGGGCGGCGAGGCGGCGATTGGCGAATGCTTCGGCATCGTCGATGCCGTCGAGCCAGAACTGCCCCTGGGTGTCTCGATATTGCTGGGCGACATCGATCAGCAGTTCGCTGTAGTGCATCAGTGAACGGCTGTCGGCATTGCGCAACCAGTCGGGTAGCTGTTCACTGAGTGTCTTGCGCTGGGCAGTCTCGACCTCGTCGCACAGGTCGATCAGCGAGGTCAGGCGATCCAGGTCACGGTTCATGGCCATGGCATCGAACTCGCCGTGGTAGCGTCCGGCGAGGTGTTCCACCAATCGCAACTGCTGCTCGAGCAGGCCCAGGGCCTGGACCTGGAACACCGGGTCGGTGGAGGCCGCTATTTCGATCTGGCGTTGACCGGATCGCACGACCTTGGCCAGGGCGTGGTCGATGTCTTCAAGCATGACCTGGCGGGAGTTGAAGCGCAGCAGCTTGCCGGTCAGGGTAAAGAGCAGGGTCAGCGCGCGTTGTGGATCGCCGTCGTCATGCTCGATCAGCACGGCGCTGGACAGGTCGGCATCGAGCTTGTTGTCGGCGCTCAGGTCCACGCCCAGGTTGAGTACTTGCAGGCCCTTGGTATTGGACCAGTCGCTGCGCTGGGCCGGTGTCGGATAGTCATGCACCAGGCGCACGATGGCCTGTGCGAAGCCGGGCAGGGTCTGGGTTCTGGCCTGCAGGAACTGGTCCTTGAGGTAGCTGGAATACCAGCTCCAGGGGGTCTGTCCGCTGCTGTCGTGGCGGCCCCAGTAAGCCACCAGTGCCTGCCGGTAGCCATCCACGAGCAGCGGGCCTGCTTCGTCGATCAGCAACTCGACGGCATGCAGGTCGAGGTCCACCTGCCAGGCCGGATCGCTGTCCTGACGGGTGCTGAGAAAGTCCTCGCCGACGGTCAGGTTGAGGGTGGCGCGCTGGCAGTAGCGCTCCACCAGGACCTGGGAGAGCGGTCGGATCCAGGGTGTGGTGGATTGCGCTCGGGCACTGACAAGGTACAGGCCTAGCGGGTCATGGGCATTGCCCAGTTGTCGCTGCCGCCATTGATCACGCAGGATATCGTCGGCGGCGTCGAGCAGGGTGGGGCGGTCGTTGAAGCGTTTGGCGACCTTGCAGTCCAGGTTGCTGAAGCTGGCCAGGCGTTGGTGCAGGTTGTCGTTCATGATGGGGCTTCGGGTCGTTGTGAGGGCCGCTATCAAGCGCGTTTTCCTGCTGTTTCGTGCGCTAGCTGGCTACTACCCGAGAGAACCATTATTATTTCGGCATATTACCCAATGGCGTCTTGCAGGCGCGCAATCCGTACTATTCCACGGTGCCAGTCAGCGGATTCCCAACCTGTTTCGGCCAAATCCGCCGTCATTTCTGTTGCCCACTCGGGCGCGGCACCTTAGACTGCCGCCCCCTGTAAAAGAGTGCCGGTTGGCGCTTGAAGAATTCCGCGGCCGACGAAGCTTCGTCGGCGGCACCCGAATCGCCCAATGCACATTTTTTCATAGAGAAATCGATGACCAAGGAACAGTTGCTGGCCATGTCGGCCGATGACTACATGAACGCCGAACAGCTCGCGTTCTTCACCAAGCTGCTGCAAGCGATGAAAGTCGAAACGCACGAGCGCATCGAACTCAGCCGCACCTCCATCGAAAGCCTGGACAGCCCCTCGGATCCGGCTGACGTGGCGTCGGTCGAGGAAGAACGCACCTGGCTGGTCAACGCCATTGACCGCGACCAGCGCCTGCTGCCGCAGCTGGAGATGGCCCTGGACCGCATCGCCGACGAAAGCTTCGGCTGGTGCGACGACAGCGGTGAGCCGATCGGCCTGAAGCGCCTGCTGATCAGCCCGACCACCAAGTACTGCATCGAAGCCCAGGAGCGTCACGAGCAGCTCGACCGCCACCAGCGGCAGATCTGATCCAACGCCTTGCGCAAGGCCCCACGGAGCGATCCCTGGGGCCTTCGTGTTTTCTTGCCCTGTATCAACGGGTGGCCGGCTGCATCCAAGTGAGCGTGGATAATGGCGTTATAGTGGCGTTTAATGACGTCACAATAACGACATGCGGATGGACCACGACAATGATGCGAGAAGGATCTCTGCCGGCCGGCGCAGCGCCGCAGGCCACCCCGACCCGTGCGGGGGCCGCCGTCGCCCTGTTGCAGGGCGTCGCGCTGTGCGCGGTGTTGGCGGCCATGGCGTTCACCGGGCTGCCCTTGTACCTGGCCTTGCCGATGGCGCTGGCGGTGCTGTGGCTGCCGCGTGGGCGCAAGGTGGCCGCCGTGCAGCCGGTATCGACGCCGGCCCAGGACGGCACGCTGCTCCAGGAACTGGCCCGCGGCACCAGCCACAATGCTTTGTCGGCCGCCGCAGTGGCGCATTCGGTGCAGCAACTGGCGGCCCGGGTGCAGTCGCAACTGGGGGCTGCCCAGGAGATCGTCGGCAGTGCCGAGATCATGATCACCACCGAGGAGCAGACTGCCCAGCTCAGCCAGCAGGCGCTGCAAGCCGCTCGTTCCGCCCACGGCAGCAGCGTGGTCGGCAGCGAGGTGCTGGCCGAGTCCATCCAGTGCATGCGCGAGCTCAGTGTGCGCGCTTCGGCCAGTCGCGAGCTGATCGAGGCCCTGCATCAGCGCAGCGAGGATATCGCCCGGGTCACCCTGGTGATCCAGGGCATTGCCAGCCAGACCAACCTGCTGGCGCTCAACGCCGCCATCGAGGCGGCGCGGGCCGGCGAGCATGGCCGTGGCTTCGCGGTGGTGGCCGACGAGGTGCGCGGCCTTGCCGGGCGTACCGCCAGTGCCACCGAGGAGGTCGGCCAGATGGTTGCGGACATCCAGGCGCGCACCGCCCAGGTGGTGGCGCAGATCCGCACGCTGGCCGAGGACCTGGGCAAGGGGGTCGGCCAGGTCGAGCAGGCTGGCGGGCAACTGGCGCAGATTGCCAGCCTGGCGGCCAGTGTCGAGGGGCAGGTGAGCGAGATCGCCGGGGGCACGCAGGTCAACCAGGCCCAGCTCGACACCCTGTTCCAGGCCGTGGCCCAGGTGCGCGGCGACCTGGAGGTCAGCGACCAGCAGACCCGGCGCCTGGCCAAGGCGGCGGTGCAGATGGAGGGCCAGGTGGAAAGCCTGAGCGAACGGCTGGCCGAGGTCGGCCTGGACGCCTACCACCAGCGGGTATTCGAACTGGCGCAGGCGGGCGCGCGGCAGATCGGCGAATGTTTCGAGACGGATATCGAACAGGGGCGCATCGGCCTGGACGATCTGTTCGATCGCCAGTACCGGCCGATTGCCGGCATGCAGCCACCACGTTTCAGTACGCGCTTCGACCACTACACCGACACGGTGTTGCCGCAGCTCCAGGAACCGTTGCTGCAGCACGACGGTATGGTCTACGCCATTGCCTGTACCCAGCAGGGCTACGTGCCGACCCACAATAATGCGTTCAACCAGCCGCTGACCGGCGATGCCGCCCATGACACGGCGCACAACCGCAGCAAGCGCATGTTCGATGATCGTACCGGCGCTCGCTGCGGCAGTCACCAGCAGCGGGTGCTGCTGCAAACCTACACGCGAGACACCGGTGAGCTGATGCACGACCTGTCGGTGCCGATCTTCGTCGCGGGACGACACTGGGGTGGCCTGCGCCTGGGGTACCGGCCTGAACCCGGGCTCGATTGAGGCGATTTGTTGCCTGGAGTGCAACACTGCTGTACCGCCTTGCGCCTTATTCGTGGGGTACCCAGGTCGTATCATGCGCACATCGTTAGGTTGCTAATTAAATTCCGGAGGGGATGATGACTAGCCGAGTCGATGTGGCCGTGATGATCGGCAGTGGTGTGCCACGGTCCTTGCAGGCCCTGGGCAAAAGGGCGTGCTGGGTGGTACTGGTTGACGGCGAACGTCGTGGCACGGCCTTCGCCAGCCGTGATGAGGCCCTGGAGTGCCAGGCTGCATGGCAACAGCAACTGGGCAGGAGCCAGGCGGCGTGAAGCTTCAGCGCTCCAGGTAGCGTGCAAGCTCCCAGGCGTCCTGGTAGCGCTGGCGGAATCCGCGGACCTTGCCAGAGGTGATTTCAGTGATGTGAAAGAAGCCGATACCGGCGGCCACAACGCTGTATCGGGATGTGCCTGGCATAGCCGTACGCCAAGAAATGTTACTTGCCTCTCGACGGAATTCGGTGTTTTCGTGCATATTCCTGTACCTGTAATGCGCGACGAAGGGTTGGGGCACACTCATGCTGAAGTGTCGCCCTCAGTAGTCGCATCTTCCTGACCCCTTTGCCGTCAGGTTATACGTTTCCTATTTGCGGATAGTTTGCCGAAGCACGCCGGATGTTCCAGCGGGGAAGTGTTCCCTGCTTGGCGTATCGTTCGTGTGCGTGGATCTTCGCTTATTGAATCCATGGTCCTTTGGACTTCGACTTTGTGTGGCTGCCACCCCAACGCCCAGCGGCGTGTGCGGTGCGGCTTGCTGTAATTGATGTGAGGAGCTTTTCATTGGCAGTCAGTACTCTGGATACCCATGCGTTGTTTGCCCTGGGCGATTTGCGCGCCAAGCTGGTCAAGTTGTTCCAGGGGCGCTTCGTGTATGTCACCGAGCAGAACCCCGACGGCCTGTACATGGCCGAGATCGATACCGATGACGCCATGGTGGTCGATGACAAACAGCGCCTTGAGCTGAAAGTGGGTGACCACTTCCGCGCCGCGGTGCTGCCCAGCCGCGAAGGCGGCAAGCTCGAACTGCGTTTTCGCGAGATCAAGTTCAATGTGTACGGGCAGGGCGACTACGCCTTCGTTTCGGTGCCGGAAGGCGAGGCCATCGTGTTCCGTGAAGGGCAGGGCGTGATGCTGGTGTTCGCGGCCCAGCAGCAGGTCCAGGAAGGCCTGGGCAAGCTGCTCAAGGCGGTGACCGGCAAGGTCGCCAAGTGGCGCAAGGGCGAGCTGACCACCTTCAAGGCCAGCGAGTGAGCGACGAGGACACGCCCGCCTCGCGGGCCGACTTCCACCGTGAGCATCAGGCCCGGGCCCTCGAGCAGGCCGAGCGCCTGCTGGCGCGCCGGGATGAACTGCAGGGGGCGTGGCTGGGCTGGGTGGCCGGCGAGCTCTACCAGATGAGCCCACCGCCCTTCGTCGCCATGGTGCGACGCGAGCTGCAGCGCTTGAGCCAGGCCTGACGGTTGGGGTTGCGCATTCCCCTGTAGGAGCGGCCTTGCGCCGCGAAAGGGCTGCAAAGCAGCCCCGGCAATTTATGCGTCAACGCTGAAACCCTGGGGCCGCTTTCCGGCCCATTCGCGGCGCAAGGCCGCTCCTACAACGGGCGTGCGTGGCTTGAGGCCACTTCAGTTACCGCGATCACGCCCGCTGCTGACTTCCTCCGGTACGTCCTCGCCCGAGGTGCGCTTGCGAAACAGCGCGGCCCTGGCCAGCAGCAGGGTGGTCACCGGCACGGTGATCGACAGCAGGATCGGAATCAGCCAGGCATGCAGCACCGGGCTCTGCTTGAGCACCGAGAAGTACAGGATCGAGGCCAGCGCCACGCACCAGGCGCCGATGGTCGAGGCCAGCGCGGGCGGGTGCATGCGCTGGAAGTACTCCTTCAGGCGCACCAGGCCGATGGCGCCAATCAGGGCGAACAGGCTGCCGATGAGCAGCAGGGCTGCCGTGATCAGCTCAAGCCAGAGCGGCAATACCACGGATTCGTTCATTCGATCACCTCGCCACGCAGGAGGAACTTGGCCAGGGCGAAAGAGCCGACGAAGCCGAACAGGGCTATCAGCAGGGCGCCTTCGAAGTAGGTGTCGCTGGCGTAGCGGATGCCCAGCACCAGCATCATCAGCATGCCCAGGATGTACAGGTAGTCCAGTGCCAGTACCCGATCCTGGGCGGATGGACCGCGAAACAGCCGGATCAGCGTCAGGCCCATGGCCAGGGCGAAGATGAACAGGCTGGCGAGGACGGCATTGGCAAGCAGGCCGCTCATTCGAAGATCTCCATCAGCGGGCGTTCATAGGTGTGTTTGAAGTGCTCGATGAATGCTGGTTCGTCGTCCAGGTCGAACACGTGCAGCAGCAGCATGCTGCGGTCCAGGGCCAGCTCCGACCAGATGGTGCCCGGCACCACGGTGGTGATCATCGACAGCGCCGCCAGGCCGTGGGCGTCGCGCAGGTCCAGCGGGATGTGCACGAATGCCGAGCGCGGTGGCGTGCTGCCGGCGCGCAGGACACCACGGGCGACTTGCAGGTTGGAATGGATCACGTCGAGGCCGACCCGGCCGATCAGCTTGGCGATCACCCAGGGCCGGCGCACGTGGGCATGCTGCGGGCGCAGCGGCGCCATCAGGATCGGCGCGAGGATGCCCAGCAGGGCGCCCAGCAGCAGGTTGCCCGGGCTGACCGACAGATTGAGCAGCAGCCACAGCACGAACAGCGCGACGGACAGCAGCGGCGCGGGGAACAGTCGGTTCATGGCTGCACCTCCAGGCCGGCGGTGGTCGGGCCGGGCACCGGCCGGGTCGCCATCACCGCCTTGATGTAGGCTTCCGGCGTGCGCAGGCTGGCGGCGGTGTCCTGGGTGTAGCGCAGCAGTGGTTCGGCCTTGAGGCTGAGGAAGATGCATAGGCCCAGGAGGATGACGATGGGCACGCATTCATAGCGACGCAACACCGGGGAGGGGCGCTCCTCGGGCTTCCAGAAGCGCTGGATGCCGACACGGCCGAAGGCGATCAGCGAGGCCATGCCGGACAGCACCAGCAGGGTGACCAGGGTCCAGCCCGCGGCGCCCAACGGTTGCTCCGGGGCAACGCCCAGACCTTGCGGGTTGAACAGCGCGCTGATCAGGTTGAGCTTGCCGATGAAGCCCGACAGCGGCGGCATGCCGATGATCAGCAGGGCGCAGGCGATGAAGCTCAGGCCCAGGAAGGCCATGGTCCAGGGAATGATCTGGCCGATCACTACCTGTTGCTCGTCGTCCAGGTTGATGCCCTTGGGCGGATGCAGCGACTCCAGCGGCGAAGGCATCGCATCTTCTTCATCGTCCAGCGGCGCCTCGTTGGCCGAGCGCGAACGCTCCACCAGCTCGGCCAGCAGGAACAGCGCGCACAGGGCCAGGGTGGAGCTTGCCAGGTAGAACAGCGCGGCGCCGGTCAGGATCGACTGGCCGAAGCCGACGGCGGCCAGCAGTGTACCGGCGGACATCAGGATGCTCAGGGCCGCCAGGCGCTCCAGGCGCTGGGCGGCGAGGATCGACATGGCCGCCACGGCCAGGGTCGCCAGGCCGCCGTACACCAGCCAGTCGCCGCCGAAGAACGCCGAGGCGCCGGCCTGGCCGGAGAACAGCAGCGTCCACATGCGCAGGATGGCGTACAGCCCGACCTTGGTCATGATTGCGAACAGCGCGGCCACCGGCGCGCTGGCCGATGAATAGGCCGGCACCAGCCAGAAGTTCAACGGCCACATCCCGGCCTTGGCCAGGAAGGCGATGGCCAGGATCGCCGCGCCGGCATGCAGCAGGCCGCGGTCGGCTTCCGGGACCAGCGGCACTTTCAGCGCCAGGTCGGCCATGTTCAGGGTGCCGGTCACGCCATAGAGCATGGCCGCGCCGACCAGGAACAGCGACGAGGCGAACAGGTTGATGGCGATGTAGTGCAGCCCGGCCTTGACCCGCGCCCGCCCCGAGCCATGCAGCAGCAGGCCGTAGGAGGCCGCCAGCAGCACCTCGAAGAACACGAACAGGTTGAACAGGTCGGCGGTGAGGAACGCACCGTACAGGCCCATCAGCTGGATCTGGAACAGCGCGTGGAAGCTGGCTCCGGCGCCATCCCAGCGCGCCCGGGCGAACAGCAGGGCGCTCAAGCCGACGATACCGGTCAGGGTCAGCAGCAGCGCCGACAGGTGATCGACCACCAGGGCGATGCCGAACGGCGCCGGCCAGTTGCCCGGCAGGTAGACGCCGATGGACTCGGCCTGGCCCTGGGTGCGCACCCACATCAGCAGGGTGACGGCGATGCCCAGGCCGAGGGCGGTGGACAGCAGGTTCAGGCGCGCCTTCAGCCAGCGGTGTTTCTCGCCGATCAGCAGCATCAACGATGCGGTGATCAAGGGCAGCAGGATCGGCGCGATGATCAATTGGTTCATCCCGCTCATTCCTCACGCTCCCGGCCATCGACGTGGTCGGTCCCGGTCAGCCCGCGGGAGGCGAGTAGCACCACCAGAAATAGTGCGGTCATGGCGAAGCTGATGACGATCGCGGTGAGCACCAGCGCCTGGGGCAACGGGTCGGTGTAGTGCAGCAGGTCGTGGGGCACGCCGTCCTTGATGATCGGCTCCTTGCCGATGAACAGGCTGCCCATGCTGAAGATGAACAGGTTGACCCCGTAGGACAGCAGGCACAGGCCCATGATCACCTGGTAGGTTCGCGGGCGCAGGACCAGCCAGACCCCGGAGGCGGCCAGGACACCGATGGCGACTGCAATGACTTCTTCCATCAGGCGGCTCCTGCTTGGCTGGACTTGGCGGGGCGGTAGGCACGCACCGACTGGTGGGCCAGGGCGGTGAGGATCAGCAGGGTCGAGCCGACCACCACGGTGTACACGCCGATGTCGAAGAACAGCGCGCTGGCCACGTGCACGTCACCCAGCAGTGGCAGGTGCAGGTGGGCGGTGTGGGTGGTCAGGAACGGGTAGCCCAGCAGCATCGCCCCGGCACCGGTGAGGGTGGCGCAGAGCAGCCCAGTGCCCATCCAGCGCAGCGGACGCAGGCTCATCTGCGCCTCGACCCACTGGGTGCCGGCGACCATGTACTGCAGGATGAACGCGACCGACATCACCAGGCCGGCGACGAAACCACCGCCCGGCTGGTTGTGGCCGCGCATGAACAGGTACATCGACACCAGCAGGGCGATTGGCAGCAGCAGGCGCACCAGGGCGGCCGGCACCATCATGAATCCGAGCGCGGTGTCGGTGGCCTGACGCGGGTTGACCAGGTCGGTGACCACGTCCGGCGCCAACTGGCGCTGCTGGGCCGGCAACTGCATGCTCTCCTTCGGCGGGCGGAAGCGGCGCAACAGGGCGAACACGGTCAGCGCCACGGCCACCAGCACGGTGACCTCGCCCAGGGTGTCGAAGCCGCGGAAGTCCACCAGCATTACGTTGACCACGTTGCTGCCGCCGCCCTGTGGCAGGGCGCGGCTGAGGTAGAACGAGGAGATGTCGTTGGGTGTCGGGCGGGTCAGCATGGCGTAGGACAGCAACGCCATGCCGCCGCCGACCAGCACTGCCAGCACCAGGTCGCGCAGGCGCCGCAGGCGTGCGCGGTCCTGGCTGCCGGGCAACGGCGACACGCCTTCGATACGCCGTGGCAGCCAGCGCAGGCCGAGCAGGATCAGCACGGTGGTGACCACCTCGACCGCCAGCTGGGTCAGCGCCAGGTCCGGCGCGGAGAACCAGACGAAGGTGATGCAGGTCATCAGGCCGCAGACACCGACCATGATCAAGGCCGCCAGTCGATGGTATTTGGCCTGGTAGGCGGCGCCGATGGCGCAGGCGATGGCGATCAGCCAGAGGGCGACGAACACCCCGGAGCCCGGGATCTTCGGCCGGTCGCCCCAGCTCAGACCGCTGTACAGCAGCGGCACCAGGCCGGCGACGAAGGCCGCCAGCACCAGCATGAACAGTTGCGTCTGCAGGCGCTTGGTGGTCAGCAGGCGCTCGGCATGCCGGGCCAGCAGCATCAGGCGCACCAGGCCGTGCTCGAACAGGCGCTTGCCGTTGAAGCGCTCGATCAGCGGCGGGTAGGGGAAACGGCCGCGCTGCAGCTGCTTGCGCAACAGCAGGTAGAGGACAATGCCGCCGGTCATGGCGATCAGGCTCATCATCAGTGGCGCGTTCCAGCCGTGCCAGATGGCCAGGCTGTATTCCGGCAGGACGCCGCCCACCACCGGTGTGGCGGCAGCGGCCAGCAGCGGACCGACCGATTGCGCCGGGAAGATGCCCACCACCAGGCAGGTGAGCACCAGCAGCTCGACCGGCGCGCGCATCCAGCGCGGCGGCTCGTGGGGCGTGTGCGGCAGGTCCTGGGCCGGTGGGCCGAAGAACACGTCGACGGTGAAGCGCAGCGCGTAGGCCACGCTGAAGGTCCCGGCGAGGGTGGCGATCACCGGCAGGGCCGCTTCGACCCAGGCCGTGGAGGTGATGAATACGGTCTCGGCGAAGAACATCTCCTTGGACAGGAAACCGTTCATCAACGGCACGCCGGCCATCGAGGCGCTGGCGACCATCGCCAGGGTCGCGGTGAACGGCACCAGGCGGAACAGGCCGCTCAGGCGGCGGATGTCACGGGTGCCGCTCTCGTGGTCGATGATCCCCGCCGCCATGAACAGCGAGGCCTTGAAGGTGGCGTGGTTGAGGATGTGGAACACCGCGGCGACCGCCGCCAGCGGGCTGTTCAGGCCCAGCAGCAGGGTGATCAGGCCCAGGTGGCTGATGGTCGAATAGGCCAGCAGGCCCTTGAGGTCGTTCTGGAACATCGCGGCGAAGGCGCCGAGCAGCAGGGTGGCGGCGCCGGCGCCGCCGACGATCCAGAACCATTCCTCGCTGCCCGACAGCGCCGGCCACAGGCGGGCCAGCAGGAACACCCCGGCCTTGACCATGGTCGCCGAGTGCAGGTAAGCCGAGACGGGGGTTGGGGCCGCCATGGCATGGGGCAGCCAGAACTGGAAGGGGAATTGTGCGCTCTTGCTCAGGGCGCCGATCAGGATGAGGGGCAGCAGCACCGGGTACAGCGCATGCTGGCGGATGGTGTCGCCGGCAGCCAGGACCTTGTCCAGGTCATAGCTGCCGACCACATGGCCGAGCAGCAGGGCCCCGACCAGCAGGCACAAGCCGCCGGCCCCCGTGACCATCAACGCCATGTAGGCGCCGCGGCGGGCGTCGGCGCGGTGGTGCCAGTAGCCGATCAGCAGGAAGGAGAACAGGCTGGTCAGCTCCCAGAAGAACACCAGCTGGATCAGGTTGCCGGAGATCACCAGGCCGAGCATGGCACCCATGAACGCCAGGAAGAAGGCGAAGAAGCGCGGCACCGGGTCCTGGGGCGACATGTAGTAGCGGGCGTACAGCGACACCAGGGTACCGATGCCCAGCACCAGCAGGCTGAACAGCCAGGCGAAGCCGTCCATGCGCAGGACCAGGTTCAGGCCCAGGCTCGGTAACCAGAGGAACTCTTCGCGGATCACCCCGCCATCGGCAATCTGGGGGTACAGCAACGCCACCTGGACGGTGCCGACCAGGGCCACGAGCCCGGCAAGAATGGACTCGGCGTTGCGTGCGTTGTGCGGCAGTACAGCCGCCAGGCAACTGCCCAGGAAGGGCAGAAGCAATAGCACAATCAATGACATAGCGTTCTGTTCTGAGAAGTTTGCCAAGGATCATACGTGCCGGACGGTTGATCACCAACACGCAAGGGTTTGCAGGATCCTACAAATGTGCTGTGACAAGCTGTTTTTTTATAACAGTTTCTTTCAGAGCATAGCGGCTGATCGTGTGCCCGTGGGGTTGTGCGTTCCCTGTGTAGGAGCGGCCTTGTGCCGCGAAAGGGCCGCATGGCGGCCCCGGGGATTCAGTGTTCAACCGCCGGGGCTGCTTTGCAGCCCTTTCGCGGCGCAAGGCCGCTCCTACACAGGGTGGTTGCCTTGCCTACAATCCCGCCTCGCGCTCGCGCGCCTCATCATCCTGCAAGGCGCTGGCCTCATCCTGGCGTCGGATCTTCAGCTCGCTCACCACCACTGCCAGCACGATCAGCAGCCCGCCGATCAGCGCCACGCCCGGCAGGCGCTCGCCGGCGATACGCCCGACGATACCGGCCCACACCGGCTCGCCAGCGTAGATCAGGGTAGCGCGGGTCGGCGAAACCGACTGCTGCGCCCAGTTCATCGCCACCTGGATCACCGCGCTCATGGCCCCCAGGCCCACCGCGCTTGCCAGCAGCAGCCAGGAAAAACCGGGCAGTTGCTCCTGGGTCGGCACGATCATCAGGAACGACAGCGCCGAGGCGGTGGCCAGTTGCACCACGGTGACCCGGCGCACATCGACCTTGCCGGCGTAGCGGCTGATCAGGATGATTTCGCCGGCAATCGCCACGGCGCTGACCAGGGTCACCAGTTCGCCTTCGCTGAAGTGCAGCGCGCCGCCCTCGGGGCCGGCCAGCAGCATCAGGCCGACGAAGGCCAGGCCGATGCCCAGGCTCGGCATCAGGCCCGGGCGCCGGCCCAGCACCAGCCATTGCAGCAGCGGCACGAAGGGCACGTAGAGCGCGGTGATGAATGCCGACTGGCTGCTGCTGATGGTCTGCAGGCCCATGGTCTGCAAGCCGTAGCCAAGCATGATCGACACGCCGATGAGCACGCCGGCCTTGAGCTCGGTGAAGGTCAGCCCCGACAGCGAACGGGCCGACACCAGGCCGACGAACAGCGCGGCGGCGGCAAAGCGCAGGCCGACGAAGAACATCGGCCCGCTGACGGTCATGACGTTGTGCACGATCAGGAAGGTGCCGCCCCAGAGCATGGTGATGAACACCAGCACCAGTTCGGCCTTGCTCAGGCGCAAGCTGACGGTGGGTTTGCGGGTGGGGGCCTGGCTCATGGTCTTGCGCACTCGGAAGGGGCGGCGCACAATTCGCCGCAAAGTGGGCAGTATACTGCGCATCCCCTACCAGTGAGCAATATAGTGCACAAAGATTCCGAGCACCGGGCATCGGTGCTGCAGCATGTCAGCCAGAACGTTCGTCGCCTGCGTGGCGACGCCGGCCTGAGCCAGGCCGTCCTGGCCGAGCGTTCCGGGGTCAGCCGGCGGATGCTGGTGGCCATCGAGGCCGGCGAGAAGAATGTCAGCCTCACCACCCTGGACCTGATCGCCGAAGCGCTGGGGGTGGCGTTCAGCACCCTGATCCAGGCGCCGGACCGGCGAGACCCCAGTCGCATCGAAGAGCTGGCCTGGGCAGGTGTGCACCCTGCCAGCCGCGCCGTGCTGCTCGGCAGCAGCCCGGCGCGCCGCGAGGTCGAGTTGTGGGAGTGGACCCTGGCCCCGGGCGAGTGCTACGCCAGTGAAGCCGACGCCGCCGGCTGGAGCGAGCAGATCTATGTGAGCGAAGGCCGCTTGACCCTGATCATAGAAGAAGGAGAGCGGCAACTGGGCAAGGGCGAGTTCTTCGTCTTCCCCAGCGACTGCCGCTACGCCTACCGCAACGATGGCCAGGAGCCGGTGCGTTTCGTGCGTAACGTGGTGATCTGAGCCCTCAAACGGCCAGCAGCTCGTCGGTACTGGCGACCCTTGCATAGGCGAACGCCAGCGCGGCCATTGCCGAGGCGTGCACATCGGCCGCCGCCACCCGCTTGCCGTCGAACTCCAACGCCAATGTTGCGCAGGCATCGTGGGCCACGCTGACTTCATAGCCGAAGTCGGCGGCGGCGCGGGTCGCGGCATCGATGCACATGTGGCTCATGCTGCCGGCGATAGTCAGTGCCTTGATGTCGTGCTGGTCGAGCAGCGCCTTCAGCTGGGTGTCGCGGAAGCTGTTGACCTTGTGCTTGAGCACCACCGTCTCGCCGGCCGCCAGCGCGACCTTGGGATGGATCTGCGCGCCGACCGACCCTGGCACGAAGAAGGGCGCGTCGGCACTTTCGAACTCATGGCGCACATGCACCACCAGGTCGCCCCGCTCGCGGGCCGCGGCCAGCAACCGGGCGGCGTTGTCGGCCGCCGCCTCGGCGCCGTCCAGGGTCCATTTGCCACCGGGGAAGTAGTCGTTCTGGATATCGATGATGATCAGGGCGCGCTTGCTCATGGTGCCTCCTGCGGCAGTAGTGATGAACTGCCGATAGTTATAGGCTTGGGCGACCCGATCGAGGATAGGCGCGAGCGACACAATGACGGCAAAAACTGACAGCCTGGAAATCGGCGTGCTGATCTATCCCGGCGCGCAGAGCGCGGCGGTGCACGGCCTGACCGACCTGTTCGCGGTGGCCAACCGGGTCGCCGCGCAGCTGGGCGCCCATGATCTGCCAGTACTGCGAGTGACCCATTGGCAGCTCGATGGAGCGGGTCAGTTGCAGGTGGTGCATGACAGCCAGCCGGCGAACGGCCATGCGCTGCGGGCGCTGATGATTCCGCCGAGCCTGGCGGCGACCCCTTCGGCCGAGGTGTTGCAGGCCCATCGCGCCGCGCTCTGCCAGGTGCACGGCCAGGGCACCGTGCTGGCTTCGGTGTGCATCGGTGTGTTCCTGGTGGCCGGCAGCGGCCTGCTGGATGGTCGGGCGGCCTGCACCCACTGGAACTATGCCCAGGCCCTTACCGAACGCTTTCCCAGGGTGCGGGTACAGGGCAGCCAGCCGCTGCTCGACGACGGCGACATCGTCACCTCCGCCGGGCTGATGGCCTGGACCGACCTCGGCCTGCACCTGATCGAGCGCTTCCTCGGCCACACCCTGGCCCGCGAGACGGCCCGCTATCTTGCGGTCGAGCCCTCGCCGGCGCCGTTGCCCGGCGCCCTGTTCCAGCCGCGCCTGGACCATGGTGACGAGGCGGTGCTGAAGGTGCAGCACTGGTTGCAGGCAGAGGAGGCCCGGGATGCCAGCCTGGCCGACATGGCCGGTTGCGCGGGCCTCGAGCCGCGCACCTTCCTGCGTCGCTTTCGCGCCGCCACCGGCCTGCGTCCCACCGAATACGCGCAGCAGGTGCGGGTCGGCCGGGCCTGCCGCTTGCTGGAGTTCACCCGGCGCAGCGTCGACCAGATCGCCTGGGGCGTCGGCTATCAGGACCCCAGCGCCTTTCGCAAGGTGTTCCAGCGCCTGACCGGGATGACCCCCAGCGATTACCGTCGGCGTTTCGCGGTCATCAGCGGCTGAGTTTCGCTGGTGGTTGGGTGCGGCCCCGGGCCTTCATCGGCGAGGCGGTCGTGATGGTTGCGCAGCGGGCATTCCTTCAACGACATGCAGCCACAGCCGATGCAGCCGTCGAGCTGATCGCGCAGCATCACCAGCTCGTCGATGCGCCGGCTCAGGTCGTCGCGCCAGCGCGCCGAGAGGCGCTGCCAGTCGTCGGCGGTAGGGGTGTGATCGCAGGGCAGGGCCTCCAGGGCGCTGGCGATGTCGGCCAGGGCGATGCCCAGGCGTTGGGCCATCTTGATCACCGCCACCCGGCGCAGCATGGCCCGTGGATAGCGGCGCTGGTTGCCGGCGTTGCGAGTGCTGTGGATCAGTCCCTTGGTCTCGTAGAAGTGCAGGGCGGTCACGGCCACGCCGCTGCGCGCGGCCAGCTGGCCGACGCTGAGCAGGCGCTCCTGGGCGGAAGGGGGCTTCATCGGCAATAAAATCCTTGACCTTGAGTTAGCTGGAGGTTTTACCCTCCACGACCATCTGCTGCAAGAGCCCGAAACGAGGAGATGCGTCATGGCGGCCAACACCCATTCCCTGTGGTTCACCCAGATGATCGAGTACGACGTGCCACCGTTGCGCCAGGACGCCCTGGCCGAGGCCCTGGTGGTGCGCAGCGAGCACCTCGCGCAACGCTGCGATGGTCTGCTGAGCGTCAGCATCCAGGTCAGCGACGACGGTCGTCGGGTGCTCCAGCACCTGCGCTGGCAATCGCGCCAGGCCTGGGTCGCCGCCGCCGGCTGCTTCATCGAGGAGCCGTTCCTCGACCTGCTGGGCGAGCACCAGGCCCGCGGGGTGAACTTCGCCGCGTACCAGACGCTGCGCAGCCTGGTGCGTGGCGCCGATGGCGGCCTGCATTGTCAGCTGGGTAGCACTCAGGCATACCAGGGCGCGTAGTGCGGGTAGCGGTCCAGGCGCGCGCCGATGACCATCTCGCTGATCCACGCCGTGAGTATGGCGCTGTAGGCTTTCTGGCTTTCCTCGCTGGACAGCGCGTGGTCGGCGCCGTCGACCAGGCGGTGGGTCATCGAGTGGGCGCCGACGAAGGCCGAGCGGTAGCTCATCAGCGTGCTGTGCGGCACATAGTCGTCCTGTTCGGATTCCACCAGCAGCACGTCGCCGGCGAATTCGGCGCAGGCGGCCAAGGCGCGGTTGTCGGCCGGCCCGAGGTCACGCAGGCGGTAGGCGTTGAGCCGCTGGCGGTCGAGGGCCTGCTTGGGCGCCTCCCATTCATCGTCCCAATAGAGGGCCGGTACCCTCAACGCCAGCCATTTGACTGGCCGGTGACGGGTGAGCAGGGTCGCCAGGTAGCCGCCATAGCTGCTGCCGATCACGGCGATGGCGCCGGGATCGACCGACGGGTGGCTGGCCAACCGGTCGTAGGCGGCCAGCAGGTCGGCCAGGTTCTGCTCGCGGGTGACGGTCAGGCGCTGGCTCTCGGTCTTTTCATGTCCGCGCAGGTCGAAGGTCATGCACACGCAGCCGAGCCCGGTGATCTGCCGGGCACGGGCCAGGTCGCGTTGCTGGCTGCCGCCCCAGCCATGGACGAAGAGGATCCCCGGCATGCGGCTGCCCGGGCTGACCAGGGTGCCGACGATGCTGTCACCCTCGACGTGCAGTTCCACGGTTTCACTCTCGATGGTCATGGTCGCGTATCCGTGCATATTTGCTGAGTTGTCCAAGTTCACTGTCATGGCCCTGGTAGAACAGGGTGGCGTCGGCGGGCAGTTGCGCGTCGCCGAATACCTCGTGAGTCGAGGCGCGTAGCCGTTGCAGCGCCGGATCGGCGGCGAAGGCCTGCAGCGCAAGGACCTCGGCGGGGCTGGCACCGCCCAGGCGCCAGGACTGTTCAAGCACGCCGCTGCGCAGATGGCCGTGATGGTCCTGGCCGCGGGCTATGTCGTAGTTGCGACGTGAGGCGATGAAGCCCGGGAAGTAGCGTTCGGCGGCCTCTTCGTAGGTCATGGCCTGGTTGATGGCCAGGCGCAGGTGGTCCTCGAGCGGCAGTTGCAGCAGTTGCTGGTAGTCGCCGCGCACGATCACCAGGTCGGAGCCACCATACACCTCGGTGCCCGCATGATCGCGGGTGAGGTGCTGGGTGCCGTGATAGCTCAAGGTTAGCCCGGCCACGCGTACCTGCCCTACGCTGAAGGTCTCGACCTCGTCGAGGTCTTCTTCCAGTACCAATCCCCACAAGCTCAGTTGTTGTTCATCCATCGCCTCCAGCAGCGGCTCCAGGGCCAGCCTGTCGATGATCACCTCCTGGCCCCGGCCGGCGCAGGCCAGTACCGGCTTGATCCTTACCGGCCCATCGCGCAGCAGCAGTTCGGCGGCGCGGCGGGCGTCGGCCCTGGAGAACACGGTATAGCCGCGCAGCAGGGCGTCGCTGGCATGCTGGGCAAAGGCATCGGTCCAGCCGCGCGGAAAGCTGGCGTCGGCCGGCAGCGGGTGGGAGATGGCTTTGGTGGCCATGTGCGGATGGCTGACCATGCCACCGAACAGATCCTGTTCGTCGTGAATGCCCAGCGCTGCGTGACGCTCCTGATCGACCAGGGTCTGGGTCGGTACATAGTAGTAGCCGGTCGCATCGGATTGCGTGGGCGAAGGCTCGACCCGCTCGACATCCAGCAGACGCGCCAGGTGATCGGCGATCTTCAGGTGGACTGCGCGTTCATGCTCGGGTGTGTGCTCGCGGGTGTCGAGCAGCACGACGGCGCTTTTCGGTTCGCGTGAGTGGGGCATGCTCGGCCTCGCGTACGCACGGTATGTAAGGGTTGTGAAGGCCCGCAGCCGGTTTAGTTCAGGAGGATGGATCGACGGTCGTCAGGGCAGTTGGGGCAATGCATGCCTTGTTACGGTCGTGGAGATTGCGGGCGCCAGCCGGCTGTTCCATTATCAACGCCCTGGACCCGTCGACACCTATCCGCAGGAGTGCGCATGAACAGTCAGTCCCCCCTTCACGAATCCGTCCCGGCGCGTCTTGCCCGCGTGCGCGAGGTCATGACCCGGGAGGGCGTGGATGCCCTGCTGGTGCCTTCGGCCGACCCGCACCTGTCCGAGTATCTGCCGGGCTATTGGCAAGGTCGGCAGTGGCTGTCCGGGTTCCTTGGTTCGGTGGGGACGCTGGTGGTGACGGCGGACTTTGCCGGGCTGTGGGCTGACAGTCGTTACTGGGAACAGGCGGACAAGGAACTGGCCGGCAGCGGCATCGAGTTGATGAAACTGCGCCCCGGGGAGCCCGGGGCGCTGGAGTGGCTGGGTGCGCAAGTGTCCGGCACCGTCGCGGTGGACGGCGCGGTCATGGCCCTGGCCTCGGCGCGGCAACTGGGCGAGCGTCTGCAGGCGCGTGGCGCGACATTGCGCACGGATCTCGACTTGCTGGACCAGGTGTGGGGGGGGCGCCCCTCGCTGCCGGGCAATCCGGTGTACCAGCACCTGCCACCCCATGCCACGGTCAACCGTGCGCAAAAGCTCGCCGAGTTGCGCAGCACACTGCGGGAGAAGGGCGCCGACTGGCATTTCATCGCCACCCTCGACGACATCGCCTGGCTGTTCAACCTGCGGGGTAGCGATGTCTCCTACAACCCCGTGTTCGTTTCCTTCGCCCTGGTCAGCCAGGACAAGGCGTTCCTGTTTGTCGGGCGTGACAAGGTCGATAGCCACCTGCGCCAGGTACTGGCGGCCGATGGTATCGAGGTTCGCGACTACGTTGGGGTCAATGACGCGCTGGCCGCGATTCCGGCTGCGGCGAGTCTGCTGGTAGATCCGGCGCGGGTCACCCGTGGCCTGCTGGACAACCTGCACGAGCAGGTGCGGCTGGTCGAGAGCATCAACCCGACTACCCTGAGCAAGTCGCGCAAGGGGGAGGGGGACCTCGTCCATATTCGCCAGGCCATGGAGCAGGATGGCGCGGCGCTGTGCGAGTTCTTCGCCTGGTTCGAGGCGAACCAGGGGCAGGAGCGGATCACCGAGCTGACCATCGACGAGCAACTGAGCGCGGCCCGGGCCCGTCGTCCTGGTTATGTGTCGTTGAGCTTTTCGACCATTGCCGCGTACAACGCTAATGGCGCGATGCCACATTACCGAGCTACGGACGAGTCTCATGCCGTGATCGAGGGTAATGGCCTATTGTTGATCGACTCCGGGGGACAGTACCTGGGGGGCACTACGGACATTACCCGTATGGTGCCGATCGGTGAGCCTAGCCAGGCACAGAAGGCCGACTGCTCGCGGGTGCTCAAGGGCATGATCGCGTTGTCGCGCGCGCGATTCCCGCGAGGCATTCTTTCGCCGTTGCTGGATGCCATCGCGCGGGCACCGATCTGGGCGGATCAGGTCGATTACGGTCATGGCACCGGTCATGGTGTCGGCTACTTCATGAATGTGCACGAAGGCCCGCAAGTGATTGCCTACCAAGCTGCGCCGGCGCCGCAGACAGCGATGCAGCCGGGCATGATCAGTTCGATCGAGCCGGGGACCTACCGGTCGGGCGAATGGGGCGTGCGCATCGAGAACCTGGTGGTCAACCGCCAGGCGGGTAGCAGCGAGTTCGGTGAGTTCCTTGAGTTCGAAACGCTGACCCTGTGCCCGATCGATACGCGCTGCCTGCTCGTCGAGAAGCTCGGTAGCGAGGACATTGCCTGGTTGAATCGCTATCACCAGACGGTGCGCGAACGGCTGGCCCCGTTGCTGGCTGGGGACGCGTTGGCATGGTTGGAGCAGCGTACTGCGCCGATCTGAAACAGGCGGGCCTGAAAGCGAAAGGGCAGCCCTTGGCTGCCCTTTTCGTTATTTGCAGATCACGATCATGCTGCGGCTGGTGTAACCGGCGGGGTTGATACCGAATACATAGTCGCCAGGCTCTTCGTCGGTGTCGCCGGAGCGGGCGATGACCTTGTAGCCCTTGCTGCTGCAGGCGCTGGCGGCTTTGCTATAACACTTGTCCCACGACGAGGAGAGCCCCGAGCAGTTGATGTGCAGGCCCTTCTTCCCCCGTTTCACCTCGGTGTTGGCTGTCGCGGCGCATCCCGCGATGGCCAGGATGCCCAGAATGAGCAAAATACGTTTCATTCCTGTCCTTATCGGCCCGACTGCTTTAACGGACCTGTCGTTTGCGCTTTGCCTCTTCCCTGATGATCCCCGGCGTCCATGTGCCGCCCAGTAGATAGCGTCAAGATGATGATTGGGTGACAGCTTAATCAGCCAGGCCGGGTGGTACAAGGTTGCAGGTCAGCTAAATGCAAATATTTCTCAAATCAGTCGACGGCAACGGGCGGTGCTGTGTCCCGTTTCATGGATAGGGTCGCCCCCACCGACGCGGTGATGATGGCAAGAATCGCCAGCCATTGCCAAAGGGTGAGTTTCTCACCCAGGAAGAGTAGGCCGGACAACGCGCCAAAGGCCGGTTCGATACTCATCAGCGTGCCGAAGGTACGGGCGGGCATGCGGGTCAGGGCGACCATTTCCAGGCTGTAGGGGAGGGCTGTCGACAGAATGGCCACGCCCAGGGCCACTGGCAGGAGCGCGGGTGTCAGCAGGGCACTGCCGGCGTGGACGATACCGATGGGGGCGACGAACAGCGCGGCGATCACAACGCCCAGGGCTGCGGTCTGGATGCCGTTCTCGGCACCGGCTTTCTGTCCATAGAGGATGTACAGCGCCCAGCACACGCCTGCCCCCAGGGCATAGGCGGCACCGACCGGGTCCAGCCCGCCACCGGTCTGGCCGACAGGAATCAGCAGCAGCAGGCCGGCGACCGCCAGGGCGATCCACAGGAAGTCCAGCGCCCGTCGCGAGGCCCATAGCGCCACGGCCAGTGGGCCAGTGAACTCGAGGGCGACGGCGATACCCAGTGGCACACTGCGCAAAGACATATAGAAGAGGAAGTTCATGCCGCCCAGGGCCATGCCGTAGATGATCACACTGCGCAGGGTGCTGGCGTCCAGGCGTGCGCGCCAGGGGCGTAGTAGCAGAAGCATGATGACGCTGGCGAAGATAAGGCGCAGGGCAGTGGTGCCCTGGGCGCCGACGATGGGGAACATGCTCTTGGCCAGTGATGCCCCGGACTGGATGGAGGCCATGGCGATCAGCAGCAGACCGATGGGGAACAGCGTGGCGGTCAGGCTGCGGTTTGGGGTGTTCATGGGGGGTTCCGATTATTGTGCGCGCTAGGGTGCGCAATATAGTGCGCAACGGGAGGGTGGGTTGGCAAGGTTGGGATAGGGTTGGTGGGTGGTGTGAGGGCTGGGAGGTGCCTGCCTTGGGGTTGTGTTGTGTTTCAGAGGTGTCCGCCGAAGATTCTCTGGCGCCTATGAGATCGAGCGCCGCCCGCGCGGCGCATCGCGGCACAAGGCCGCTCCTACATCTGTTTCGGGCCAATTGTTCCTGGGAGTGAGGCGGCGCCTGCCTTGGTGCATGCCTCAAGTCGTGCGGAGCGGCAGTGGTGCCCACGCCGAAACCGCGTCGGACCAACAAGGCTGGCAACCATGGCCTGACAGGTTCGGTACGTTGCAACAAATGTAGGAGCGGCCTTGTGCCGCGATGCGCCGCGCGGGCGGCGCTCGATCTGATAGGCGCTGCAAGGCTTTCGGCGAACACCTGGCAGCCCTGACACGGTCTTTTCCCCCGATATTCCAATTTGATGAAATTAACGGTTGACGCCCTCTCAGATCCCCTTATAATGCGCCCCACTTCCAGCGACATCGGAACGAAAAACTCCTTGAATATCAAAGAGTTGATTGTTGAAGAGGGTGGTGGAGGTGCTTCGATCATCTGATCGGCAGCGGTGAAAAAGGCAGTTGACAGCAAGTTGTAACGCTGTATGATTCGCCTCCCGCTACGAGAGATCGCAGCGAGTCAAGTGTTTGAAGTGAAACGAAAAACTTCAAAATAAACGCTTGACACGAAATGAGGAAAGCGTAGAATGCGCGCCTCGGTTGAGACGAAAAGCTCTTAACCAAACGCTCTTTAACAAATTGAATCAAGCAATTCGTGTGGGTGCTTGTGAGTATGGACTGATAGTCGCCAAGATTATCAGCATCACAAGTGGCCATGCGAGAAATCACATAGTCATTTGAGATTGCTGAGCCAAGTTTAGGGTTTCTTAAAAACCCAAGCAGTATTGAACTGAAGAGTTTGATCATGGCTCAGATTGAACGCTGGCGGCAGGCCTAACACATGCAAGTCGAGCGGATGATGGGAGCTTGCTCCTTGATTCAGCGGCGGACGGGTGAGTAATGCCTAGGAATCTGCCTGGTAGTGGGGGACAACGTTTCGAAAGGAACGCTAATACCGCATACGTCCTACGGGAGAAAGCAGGGGACCTTCGGGCCTTGCGCTATCAGATGAGCCTAGGTCGGATTAGCTAGTAGGTGAGGTAATGGCTCACCTAGGCGACGATCCGTAACTGGTCTGAGAGGATGATCAGTCACACTGGAACTGAGACACGGTCCAGACTCCTACGGGAGGCAGCAGTGGGGAATATTGGACAATGGGCGAAAGCCTGATCCAGCCATGCCGCGTGTGTGAAGAAGGTCTTCGGATTGTAAAGCACTTTAAGTTGGGAGGAAGGGTTGTACGTTAATACCGTGCAATTTTGACGTTACCGACAGAATAAGCACCGGCTAACTCTGTGCCAGCAGCCGCGGTAATACAGAGGGTGCAAGCGTTAATCGGAATTACTGGGCGTAAAGCGCGCGTAGGTGGTTTGTTAAGTTGGATGTGAAAGCCCCGGGCTCAACCTGGGAACTGCATCCAAAACTGGCAAGCTAGAGTACGGTAGAGGGTGGTGGAA
>NZ_CM149873.1:617500-4605000 GCF_056270345.1 Pseudomonas sp. A | reverse complement strand
ACGGGGCTCAAACCATGCACCGAAGCTACGGGTATCACCTTTTGGTGATGCGGTAGAGGAGCGTTCTGTAAGCCTGTGAAGGTGAGTTGAGAAGCTTGCTGGAGGTATCAGAAGTGCGAATGCTGACATGAGTAACGACAATGCGAGTGAAAAACTCGCACGCCGAAAGACCAAGGTTTCCTGCGCAACGTTAATCGACGCAGGGTTAGTCGGTCCCTAAGGCGAGGCTGAAAAGCGTAGTCGATGGAAAACAGGTTAATATTCCTGTACTTCCAGTTATTGCGATGGAGGGACGGAGAAGGCTAGGCCAGCTTGGCGTTGGTTGTCCAAGTTTAAGGTGGTAGGCTGAGATCTTAGGCAAATCCGGGATCTCAAGGCCGAGAGCTGATGACGAGTGCTCATTAGAGCGCGAAGTGGTTGATGCCATGCTTCCAAGAAAAGCTCCTAAGCTTCAGATAACTGGGAACCGTACCCCAAACCGACACAGGTGGTTAGGTAGAGAATACCAAGGCGCTTGAGAGAACTCGGGTGAAGGAACTAGGCAAAATGGCACCGTAACTTCGGGAGAAGGTGCGCCGGTGAGGGTGAAGCACTTGCTGCGTAAGCCCACGCCGGTCGAAGATACCAGGCCGCTGCGACTGTTTATTAAAAACACAGCACTCTGCAAACACGAAAGTGGACGTATAGGGTGTGACGCCTGCCCGGTGCCGGAAGGTTAATTGATGGGGTTAGCGCAAGCGAAGCTCTTGATCGAAGCCCCGGTAAACGGCGGCCGTAACTATAACGGTCCTAAGGTAGCGAAATTCCTTGTCGGGTAAGTTCCGACCTGCACGAATGGCGTAACGATGGCGGCGCTGTCTCCACCCGAGACTCAGTGAAATTGAAATCGCTGTGAAGATGCAGTGTATCCGCGGCTAGACGGAAAGACCCCGTGAACCTTTACTATAGCTTTGCACTGGACTTTGAGCTTGCTTGTGTAGGATAGGTGGGAGGCTTTGAAGTGGGGACGCCAGTTCTCATGGAGCCATCCTTGAAATACCACCCTGGCAACCTTGAGGTTCTAACTCAGGTCCGTTATCCGGATCGAGGACAGTGTATGGTGGGTAGTTTGACTGGGGCGGTCTCCTCCCAAAGAGTAACGGAGGAGTACGAAGGTGCGCTCAGACCGGTCGGAAATCGGTCGTAGAGTATAAAGGCAAAAGCGCGCTTGACTGCGAGACACACACGTCGAGCAGGTACGAAAGTAGGTCTTAGTGATCCGGTGGTTCTGTATGGAAGGGCCATCGCTCAACGGATAAAAGGTACTCCGGGGATAACAGGCTGATACCGCCCAAGAGTTCATATCGACGGCGGTGTTTGGCACCTCGATGTCGGCTCATCACATCCTGGGGCTGAAGCCGGTCCCAAGGGTATGGCTGTTCGCCATTTAAAGTGGTACGCGAGCTGGGTTTAGAACGTCGTGAGACAGTTCGGTCCCTATCTGCCGTGGACGTTTGAGATTTGAGAGGGGCTGCTCCTAGTACGAGAGGACCGGAGTGGACGAACCTCTGGTGTTCCGGTTGTCACGCCAGTGGCATTGCCGGGTAGCTATGTTCGGAAGAGATAACCGCTGAAAGCATCTAAGCGGGAAACTTGCCTCAAGATGAGATCTCACTGGAGCCTTGAGCTCCCTGAAGGGCCGTCGAAGACTACGACGTTGATAGGTTGGGTGTGTAAGCGCTGTGAGGCGTTGAGCTAACCAATACTAATTGCCCGTGAGGCTTGACCATATAACACCCAAGCAATTTGCGCCGAGGCCAAATTGTGGTGGTGAAGACGCAAGAACCGAAAGTTCGCGACGAACCACAAATATCGCATATCCGAATTGGCTGGAGTATCCATCTGGATGTTCTGGCAACAGAATTTCTTGACGACCATAGAGCATTGGAACCACCTGATCCCATCCCGAACTCAGCAGTGAAACGATGCATCGCCGATGGTAGTGTGGGGTTTCCCCATGTGAGAGTAGGTCATCGTCAAGATTCATTTCGCAAAACCCCTATCTGCGCGAGCAGGTAGGGGTTTTGTCTTTTCTGCGTTGCAAAATAAACACAGTCTCCCCCTGTAGGAGCGGCCTCGCGCCGCGAAAGGGCCGCAACGCGGCCCCGGCGATATCAGCGTGATGCACAAACCCCGGAGCCGCTACGCGCCCCTTTCGCGGCACAAGGCCGCTCCTACAGAGGGGGCGCGTTGCGTCTTTCAGCCCCGCGCCAACTCGGCCAGATGCGCCTTGGCCTCTTCGCTCTTGAGCACCAGCACATCGCTTTCCAGCGAGTCCAGCACCACCTCCGCGGTATTGCCGATCAGCGCGCCGGAAATCCCGGTTCGGGCCACTGTGCCGATAACGGTTACCACCGCATCATATTTCTTCTCGGTATAGGGAATCAGCACATCGGCGGGCCCTTCCGCGACGTGCAAACACTTGTCGCTGATACCGAACTCAGCCTGGAACGCGCGGCAGGCGTCGCGGTAACGCTTCTCGATGGTCTCGCTGAGTTGATAGACAGGGTCCGACGCCGACAGCATGGGCGAGGGGTGGGCGCTGATCACGTGCAGCTCACCCTTGGCCAGGCTGGCAATGGCATAACCGTGGTCGACGATACTGGCATGTAACAAACGATGGGATTCATCCTGGTTGCCCACATCCACGGCAGCCAGGATGACGCCACCCGTCCAAGGCCGCTCGCTTTTGACCATTAACACTGCGGCTGGGCATTGACGCAGTAACTTCCAGTCGCTGGGGGTCAGCAATGCCTTCTTCAGTGGGTTATCCGGTCGATGTTCCTTGATCACCAAGTCGCACCCTTCAGCTTGCTGCACAGCAATGATTGATTCATGCAAGATGTCATGGCGACTCTGTTCGTAGGTGACTTTGTCGTACCCATCATCATGCAGCTGGCTGCTGAGCAAGCTGAGCAGCGCGTCATGATCCTGTTTCTTGTCGCACATCAACAGGTGCAGGCGCGCGCCGGTTACCCCGGCGATCAGCTTGGCCCGGGTCAGGGCACGGCTGTGGGCGTGCTCGGGGTCGAGGACGACAAGGATGCTGCGTACGGCTTGCATGGGCGTGAACTCCCTTCAGAATGGCGGCCAATGCCTGACTATAGACGGCGCCGCTGCCGCCGCCGCTTGATATGTATCAAGCATAGTCACTGGCACTCGGCACGGTCGCCGGTATAATCCCCGGTCCTGCCGATGTCCTGTGTGATTGTGAGTGCCATGTCCCTGATTCCTGAAATCGACGCCTTCCTCGGTTGCCGTACCCCTGATGCCTGGATCGAGGCGGCGCTGGCCGACCAGGAGACCCTGCTGATCGATCACAAGAACTGCGAGTTCAAGGCGGCCAGCACCGCGCTGAGCTTGATCGCCAAATACAACACCCACCTCGACCTGATCAACATGATGTCGCGCCTGGCCCGCGAGGAACTGGTGCACCACGAGCAGGTGTTGCGCCTGATGAAGCGCCGGGGCGTGCCGCTGCGGCCGGTCTCGGCCGGGCGCTATGCTTCGGGCCTGCGGCGGCTGGTGCGCGCCCATGAGCCGGTCAAGCTGGTGGATACCCTGGTGGTGGGGGCTTTTATCGAGGCGCGCAGTTGCGAGCGCTTCGCCGCCCTGGTGCCGCACCTGGACGAAGAACTCGGCACCTTCTACCACGGCCTGCTCAAGAGCGAGGCACGGCATTACCAGGGCTACCTGAAGCTGGCCCACCAGTATGGTGACGAAGCGGATATCGCCCAGGTGGTGGAGCAGGTGCGCGAGGCCGAGGTCGGGCTGATTACTTCACCCGACCAGGAACTGCGCTTCCACAGTGGAATTCCGCTGGCGCAAGCCGCCTGAGCTACTGGCGGCGCCCGAGCAACAAGCCGACCACCAGGCCGAAACCTGCGGAAATCGCCACCGTCTGCCAGGGGTGGCCGCCAATGTACTCCTGTGTCGCCTCGACCACCGGTTGTGCCTTCTGGCCCAGTCGGCTGGTGGCGTCGCGCGCCTGGCGCAGCTTCAGCCCCAGTTGCGCGCGCATGCCTTCGGCTTCCTCACCCACCAGCGACGCGCTGTCGCTGAGCAGCTTTTCGGACTCCTCGATCAATGCCTGCAGCTCGCTGAACACCTGATCCTTGATCTGGTCGTTGTTGCCTTGCGCGGCGGTTTTCCTGGCCATGTACACATCCTCGTGAAGGGTTGGGCGTTGAACAGTGGATGCCACGGCGCCGGGAAAGTTGCAGCGGCGTACCGATGGCGCGTCGCTACAGTGTAAGATAGCGCCCATTTTCCAGCGGCAGGTAATACCCCCATGAGTTTCAATCTGGCCAACATGAGCTTCCAGGAACGGGCACAGATCGAGGCAGAGAAGGCCCGTTTGTTCGAGTACTGGCAGAACAACCTGGGCAAGGCCAAGGGTGAGGCCGCTCGGCTGATCGCGGAGAAACCGCGGCGCAAGGGCAAGTGGGCCGAGTGGGTGCGTGCGGAGCTCGACGGCATGTCGCCGGCGGAATTCACCCAACTGGTACGCAGTGAAGTGAACAAGATGATGGCCGCCGCCAGCACCAGCCGCTGAGGCAGGCGAACACTTGCGGTGCGGGGTGCGCACCTTTCGGCTTTCTTCTGACAGGAGTCCCCAGGATGCCAAGATCCATCGTTGCCGCCCTGCAGATCGGCTCGCTGCCTGCGGGCAAGGCTGCCACCCTGGAACAGATCCTCGGCTACGAGCAGGCCATCCGCGAGGCCGGTGCCAGCCTGGTGGTGATGCCCGAGGCGTTGCTCGGCGGCTACCCGAAAGGCGAGGGGTTTGGTACCCAGCTCGGTTATCGCCTGCCCGAGGGGCGTGAAGCCTTCGCCCGCTATTTTGCCAACGCCATCGATGTACCGGGTGCCGAAACCGAGGCGCTGGCCGGGCTGTCGGCGCGCACCGGGGCGAGCCTGGTGCTTGGCGTGATCGAGCGCAGCGGCAATACCCTGTACTGCACCGTGCTGTTCTTCGAGCCTGAAGGCGGCCTGGTGGCCAAGCACCGCAAGCTGATGCCCACCGGCACCGAGCGGCTGATCTGGGGCAAGGGCGACGGCTCCACGCTGCCGGTCGTGGAGAGCCGCGCCGGGCGCATCGGCGCGGCGATATGCTGGGAGAACTACATGCCCCTGCTGCGCACTGCCATGTACGCCAAGGGCGTGCAGCTGTGGTGCGCGCCGACGGTGGATGAGCGCGAGCTGTGGCAGGTCAGCATGCGCCATATCGCCGCCGAAGGACGCTGTTTCGTCATCAGTGCCTGCCAGGTGCAGGACTCACCGGCGGCGCTCGGCCTTGAGGTGGCCAACTGGCCGGCAGACCGGCCGTTGATCAACGGTGGCAGCGTGATCGTCGGCCCCCTCGGCGAGGTACTCGCTGGGCCCCTGGTAGGTGAACGAGGGTTGCTTTGTGCCGAGGTCGACACCGATGAGTTGGTACGTGCACGTTACGACTTCGATGTGGTCGGCCACTATGCACGGCCGGATGTGTTCGAACTCAGCGTGGATGAACGTCCACGCCCCGGTGTGCGCTTTGTCGGTTCCGCCGCTCCTGGCGAGTGATCGTTCGCTTACCTGAACAACAGGTTTACCAGCCGGCACTTGTGGCGGCGGGCAGGTCCAGCTTGCCTTTGTCGGTGAAGCGCATTGTCCCGAGCGTGCCGCCCGCCAGCTTGCCGCGCAATACATAGGGCAGGCCTTGCAGGGACTCCACCCGGCTCAGGCCATAGGCCTGGCGCAGGAAGGCGAAGGCGGTGATGCTCACCGGCACCACGATCACCGCCTCGTCGTAGCGACCGATATGCCCGCGTTGATCACTCACTCCGGCGGCCAGGGGCTGGTCGTTGACTTCCAGGTTGAGGGCGATGCCGTTGAAGTCCACCGGGGTTTCGTTGGGGTTCTGCACGCGGATCTTCACCGCCATGCGCAGCTCCAGGTCCTGGCCGGGCAAAGGATCGATGCCGATCACGCTGATGTTCAGCGGGTCACGGCCCTGGAACAGGGCGCAGGCACTCAGGCCAAGGGTCAGCAGCAGGATCAGGCAGGCGCGGGCATACATGGTGATAGGGTCTCGGGACACGGGCGAGTCCTCAGTGTGGCAAATGCGTGGCGCCGCTATCAAGGAATGTGCGGCTCCTGTGGGAGCGGGATTGCCCGCGATGGGCCGCAAAGCGGCCCCAATTCAAACGAATACACTGCGCAGATCCTCCATGAACGCCTGCTGCGCTTCACCTGGCTCCTGCCCACGGTGCCGCGCCAAGGTGAACGGCACCACGAAATCCAGTGTCGGGTCCAGTGCCCGCAACAACCCCTGGGCCTCCCAGGACGCGGCGCAGTGGCAGGGCAGGTAGCCGATATGGCGTCCCGACAGGATCAACGTCAGCGCGCTGTCGATCTGCTCCGCCACCGCCAGGCTGCGTCGGCTCTGGAAGGGTTCGCCCTGCTTGAGAAAGCGGTAGGGATGGCAGACCTGGTCGGCCTCCAGCAATTGCTTGCGACTGACCTGGACCTGGTCGAACAGCTCATGCCCCTGGCCGCAGTAGAGTCGCTGGCGTTCCTCGAACAATGGCAGGTAATCGAATGCCGCCTGGTTGCCGGAGAAGTAACTGATGGCGCAGTCCAGGCGCTGTTCCAGCAACAACCGTTCGAGCTCGGCGGGTGGCGCGCTGGTCAGTTCCAGGCGGACATGCTCGTCGCGTTGGCGAAAACGGGCGATGGTCCGGGCCAGGCGCAAGGTGACCTCGCGGTCCTGGTTCTCGGCCAGGCCGATGCGCAGCGTGCCGAGCAAGCGTCCGGCCACGCCGTTGGCCTGCTGGCGGAACTGCTCGATCTGCAGCAACAGGCCGCGGGTCGCCTGGAGCAGCAGCTCGCCTTTCTCGGTCAGCCGGAAACCGCCCTTGCCACGGCTGCACAGGCGATAGCCCAGGCGGGTCTCCAGCCTGGCCATCTGCTGGCTGATGCTGGGCTGGCTGAGCCCCAGCACGCCCTGGGCGGCGCTGAAGCCGCCGGCCTCGACTACAGTGACGAACAGCCGCAGCAGGTGCAGGTCCGGGTCGTGCAATTGTCCGAGCATCACATTGATCCTGGTGAATGTCAGCTTCGCAAAGTTGCCATTTTTACAATGTAACCCGGCAGGCATGCTGGCGGCATCCACCCCCACGCCGAGGTGCCCGCCATGCGTCGAACGTTGTGCCTGCTTTCATTGTTGATCGCCCTGCCGCTGCAGGCCGAGGAGAAGGTCGTCAACCTGTACAGCTGGGCCGACTATGTCGCCCCGCAGACCCTGGCGCGGTTCGAGCAGGAAACCGGCTACAAGGTCCGCTACGACACCTTCGACACCACCGAGGTGCTGGAGACCAAGCTGCTCACCGGCGGCAGCGGCTACGACGTGGTGGTGCCGTCGGCCACGGTGCTGGCCCGGGCGCTCAAGGCCGGCGCCCTGCAGCCGCTCGAGGCGCAGGCGATGCCCGGCTACGCCAACCTCGACCCGGACCTGCTGGCCAAGCTGGCCGAGGCCGACCCCGGCAACCGCCATGCCGTGCCATACACCTGGGGTACGCTGGGGCTGGGGGTGAATGTCGAGGCCGTGCGCCAGCGCCTGGGCGATGTGCCGCTGGACAGCCTCGACCTGTTGTTCAAGCCCGAATACGCCAGCCGCCTGAAGGACTGCGGGATCGCCATGCCGGACTCGCCCCAGGAGGTAATCGGCCTGACCCTCAACTACCTGGGCAAGGACCCGTACAGCCAGAGCAAGGCCGACCTGGACGCCGCCCAGGCACTGTTGCAGCAGTTGCAGCCGTCGATCAGCTACGTGGCCAACGGCCGCCAGATCAACGACCTGGCCAACGGCAGCGTGTGCCTGGCGCTGACCTACAACGGCGACGCTGCCATGGCCGCCGACCAGGCCCGTCGCGCCGGCAAGCCGTTCGAGCTGATCTACCGCATCCCCCGCGAGGGCACCCTGGTCTGGCAGGACAACCTGGTGATCCCCAAGGACGCGCCGCACCCCGAGGCGGCCCGTGCCTTCATCGCCTTCATGTTGCGCCCAGAATCGGTGGCGGCCCTGACCAACACGCTGTTCTTCGCCAACGCCAACCAGGCCGCGACGCCGCTGGTGGATGCGGCGATCCGCAATGACCCGGACATCTACCCGCCGGCCGAGGTGCGCCAGCGCCTGTTCGCCGACCGCAGCATGGCGCTGTCCGACCTGCGCCAGCGCAACCGCCTGTGGACCACCTTCCGCAGCCGCCAGTGAACAACAACGACAGGAGACAGACCGTGGACCTCGCCCAGGACAACGACCAGGCCATGACCCGTGACAGCCTCTACGGCACCGCCGCCGAGAGCACCTATGCCGGTATCACCAGTTTTTCCCGGCGCCGCTATAGCCGCGACCTGCGCGGTGTCGACGTGGTGGTCAGCGGTGTGCCGTTCGACACCGCCACCAGTAACCGCCCCGGCGCGCGCTTCGGCCCGCGGGCGATCCGCAACGCCTCGGTGCAGCAAGCCTGGGCCCGACACTGGCCCTGGACGTTCGACCCGTTCGATCACCTGGCGGTGATCGACTACGGCGACTGCGCGTTCGACAGCGGCACGCCCGCGTCGGTGCCGGACAGCATCGAGGCGCACGCCGAGCACATCCTCGAGGCCGGCTGCGCCATGCTCACCCTGGGTGGCGACCACTTCATCAGCTATCCGCTACTCAAGGCCCATGCCCGCCGGCATGGCCCGCTGGCGCTGGTGCACTTCGACGCCCACAGCGACACCTGGCCGGATGAGGAGGGCAAGCGCATCGACCACGGCACCATGTTCTGGCACGCGGCGCGCGAAGGCCTGGTGGACCCGGCGCACTCGGTGCAGATCGGCCTGCGCACCACCAATGACGACAGCCAGGGGTTCGCCATCCTCGATGCCCGCCAGGTACATCGTTCGGGCACCGAGGCGATCATCGCGGCTATCCGTCAGCGGGTGGGGGAGCGGCCGGTGTACCTGACCTTCGACATCGACTGCCTGGACCCGGCCTTCGCGCCCGGTACCGGCACGCCGGTATGCGGTGGGCTGAGCACGCTGCAGGCGCTGGAGATCCTCGGCGGCTTGCGCGGGATCAACCTGGTGGGCATGGACCTGGTGGAGGTGGCGCCGGCCTATGACCATGCCGATATCACCGCGCTGGCCGGGGCGACGCTGGCGATGGAGATGCTGTGCCTGTACGCGGCGCGGCACAAGGTGGATAAAGCCGGCTGACACCGGGGCTGCATGGCCGCCCCAAGGGGCCATACTGAAACATCAGGACCCATATTCATCCTTTTGCGTCGAACCCTGCGCGCTTTAGGCTATCCAACCCTGGAGCGCGCCTTTTCGTACCGGAGGTGAAGCATGAACCCCACCCTGCCAATCCTGGGCCTCGGCCTGTTGCTGGCCATGCCGCTCCAGGCGGCGCCCCTGCCGGCGCCGTTGCTCGCCGCCAACGACAGCAACAACCCGTACAACAGCCCGATCATGCGTGCCAACCCCAACAGCCGCCAGGGCAGCGTGCCCGCCACGCCGCCGGTGCGCGGCCCGTCCACGCAACCCAACCCGCGCCCGCCGACTCTCGACAACCGCGGTATCGGCAATGGCGACAACCTGCGCCGCGAGCAGCAGACCCCGAACCTGGAACCCACCCGGCCACCACGCGATTCGCTGCGCGTGCCGTGAGCCCCTTCGAAGGAATCGAGCATGACGCCACGTACCTGGTTGACCACCCTGGCCGCCGCCAGCCTGTTTCCGCTGTTGGCCCAGGCGGCCGCCGAGCAGGAATTTCCCAGTGAAGCGGGGCAACTGACCGTCAGCACTGTCGCCGACGGCCTGCGCAACCCCTGGGCCCTGGCCTTTCTGCCGAGTGGCAAGGACATGCTGGTGAGTGAACGCCCCGGCAACCTGCGCATTGTCAGTGCAGAGGGCAAGGTCGGCCCGCCATTGTCCGGCGTGCCCAAGGTGTGGGCCGAAGGCCAGGGTGGCCTGCTCGACGTGGTGCTGTCGCCGGACTTCGACAAGGACCGAACGGTCTATCTGTCGTTTGCCGAAGAAGGCCCCGACGGCAAGGCGGGGACTGCGGTCGGCCGTGGCCAGCTGTCCCAGGACCGGGCCCGTCTGGAGAACTTCACGGTGATTTTCCGCCAGCAGCCCAAGCTCTCGGAAGGCAACCATTTCGGTTCGCGGCTGGTATTCGACCGCGACGGTTACCTGTTCATCGCCCTGGGCGAGAACAACCAGCGGCCCACCGCCCAGGACCTGGACAAGCTGCAGGGCAAGATCGTGCGCATCCTGCCCGATGGCGAGGTACCCAGGGACAACCCCTTCGTCGGCCGCGACAATGTGCGCCCGGAGATCTGGTCGTTCGGCCACCGCAACCAGCAGGGCGCGGCGTTGAACCCCTGGACCGGCCAGCTGTGGACCCACGAGCACGGCCCCCGTGGCGGCGACGAGATCAACATTCCACGGCCCGGCAAGAACTACGGTTGGCCGATCGCCACCCATGGCATCAATTACTCGATGCTGCCGATCCCGGAAGCCAAGGGCAAGCACGTCGATGGCATGGTCGACCCGCATCATGTGTGGGAGAAGTCGCCGGGCATCAGCGGCATGGCGTTCTATGACAGCCCGACCTTCAAGGCGTGGGAACACAACCTGTTCATTGGCGCCCTGGCGACCCAGGAGTTGATCCGTTTGCAGCTCGATGGTGACAAGATCGTGCATGAAGAACGCTTGTTGGGCGATCTCAAGGCGCGGATCCGCGATGTGCGGGTGGGGCCGGATGGTTATGTGTATGTGCTGACCGATGCCAAGGACGGGGCATTGCTGAAGGTGGGCTTGAAGGACGGGTGATGGCTGAGGGGGCCTATCGCGGGGCAAGCCCGCTCCCACGCACGATAGGGGCGAAAGTGTCGTACCATGGCCGGCATGACGCCAGAATCCCTCTACCTCCAGGCCCTCACTGAACGCGGCTACTTTCCCGACCCGGACCAGGCGGCCGCCGTCACCGCATTGCAGGCCTGCTTCGATGCCCTGGGCCAGGACAAGCCGACCCAGGGCCTGTACCTCTGGGGCCCGGTGGGCCGTGGCAAGACCTGGTTGATGGACCTGTTTCACCGTTCGTTGTCGCTACCTGCCCGGCGCCAGCACTTCCATCACTTCATGGCCTGGGTCCACCAGCGCCTGTTCCAGCTCAACGGCACCGCCGACCCGCTCAAGGCCCTGGCCCGCGAGTTGGCTGGCGAGATTCGCGTGCTGTGTTTCGACGAGCTGTTCGTCAGCGATATCGGTGATGCGATCATCCTCGGCCGGTTGTTCCAGGTGTTGTTCGACCAGGGCGTAGTAATCGTCGCCACCTCCAATCAGCCCCCCGACCAACTGTACCGCGACGGCTTCAACCGCGAGCGCTTCCTGCCGGCCATTGCCGCCATCAAGCAGCATATGCGCGTGCTGTCGGTGGCCGGAGAGCAGGACCATCGCCTGCACCCGGGGGCACGGCTGCAACGCTACTGGGTGGCGCCAGCGGGAGGTGGCGGGGCGCTGGCGGCGGTGTTCGACCAGTTGAGCCCGGATGATCCCGGCAGCGCGCAGGCCCTGCAGGTCGGTTCGCGCCACGTGCGGGTCGTGCGCCACAGCCCGCGGGCGCTCTGGTGCCGATTTGCCGATCTGTGCGAGCAGCCCCTGGCCGCCATGGACTTCATGGCATTGTGCGAGCGTTACCCGGCCATTCTGCTGAGTGATGTGCCGGCTCTGAGTGGTGTGCAGCAGGCCGGGCGTATCGCCCGAGGCACCGAGGATGGCGCCGCCCGTGTCGAGGCCGGAGACCGCGAACTGCCGACGTTGGCGCCCAAGGATGACAGCGTGCGGCGTTTCATCGCGCTGGTCGACGAGTGCTACGACCGGCGGGTCGCGTTGTACCTGGAGGCCGAGGTCCCGCTGGAAGCGCTCTACACTCAAGGGTATCTGGCGTTCCCGTACCAACGGACCCTGAGCCGGCTACGGGAGATGCAACTGCAACGCTTCGCCTGAAGGAGTCGACCATGGAGCCGCTGTCGCATCATCTGCTGACCCAGGCCTACAACAATGGCTGGGCCAACCACCGCCTGTACAAGGCTTGCCTGCAACTGACCCAGGACGAGTTCGTCGCCCCTCGTTGCAGCTTCTTCCCCTCGATCAAGGCCACCCTCAACCACCTGTTGACGGTGGACTGGTTCTACCTGGACGCGCTGGAGTGCGAGCAGCGCGGGGCAACGCCCGACCCGGACGGCGAGCGCTTCTTCGTGCCCGAGCAGCCTTTCGCTACCTGTACCGACCTGCAAGCCCAGCAGGCCCAGGCCGACCAGCGGCTGATCGCTTACTGCCGGCAATTGCGCGATGACCAACTCGGGCGCTATGTCAGCATCGTGCGGCCGGAGCGGATGCAGCATGAGCCGCGCCTGCGCTTGCTGTCGCACCTGTTCGAGCACCAGATCCACCACCGCGGCCAGGTGCACGCGATGCTCAGCGACACGGCGGTCAGGCCTCCGCAACTGGACGAATTCTTCTGCGAAGAGGAGGCCTCGCTGCGCGCCGAGGACTTTGCCGCCCTGGGGTGGAGCGAAGCGCAGATCTGGGCGCAGCGCTGAACGCCATTCAGGGTGTTTCGCCGTCGGCCAGATCATGGGCGGCCTGAACCAGCTGTTCCAGTTGGTGATGCACCATGGCGCGGTCCATCTGCATCAGGGATTGGCGGTTCCATAGCACCTGGCAGCCCGTGATCGGGTCGAGGCCGAGCACGGGCTTGCAGGCGTCCTGGCAGAACAGGTTCTGCTGGCCCCAGCGTACGTCGTCGATGGCGGGTAGTTCGATGAACATCAGCAACTGGTCGGCGGGGTGCTCGGTCACGTTGCACACATGGGTGCCTACCCGCAGGCTGATCACCGGCTCGAAGGCCACTGGGGGATCCAGCTTCAAGGCCGCGTACAGCTGGGTCAACGCATAGTCATAGTTTGTGCCTGGCATGGCGAGTTCTCGTTGGAGGGGACCGCCACGGTAACGACCACGCTGCTTGCCCGACTATCGGAGGCTGTCGTCGTTTTTTAGCTGCTGGCTGTCGCTCACTTTCTGCCGTGCGCCAGGTTCAGCGAACTTCCTACAGATGGTGGCGAAATGCCTCCGCCCATTCCAGGACAATCCCTGCGTTCAAGCAGGGGAGGGCATCGTAGCCTATGGCCATGTCTACACCCGTTGAGCTTCGACGTGGTGTGTAAAGGGGTCTACGGGAAGTACGGCCTGGTGCGAGAGGGATTTCTCCAGTTGAGGACTGGTGTGTGCAAGGGCGGCAGTTGGATGTTGTCGGGGCGGGTTTTGCGTCCCAGGGGCAGGAAGGCTTCTACGCGATCATGGCAGGCGAGCTGGCCGTGCGCGAAAAAGACAATGTCATCGATCTACAGGCCGGCGAGCTGCTGTTCGTCAAGCGTGGCACCTACCTGGTGGCGACCCGATGGCAGGCGTGCCAGGTGCTGTGGCTGCCGCTGGACGTGAATTTCGTGCAGGCGTTCATGCAGCGCCACGGCCAGGAACTGAGCCATCTCGAGCGCTGCGGCGAGCCCGGTGTGAATACCTTGCGGCTTCACCCCTGCACCGCGGCGCAGGAATGCGTGACCCGCCTGGCGGGGCTCGAAGGCGAGGGGACCTCGTCGATGCTGGCAATGCTGCGCCTGGAGGAGTTGCTGTTGCTGCTGGTGTTCGGGGCGCAGGGCCGGGCATTGCTGGCAGCCCTGCGGCAGCAGGGCAATCGCCATGTCGATCGCCTGCACGCCTTCATGGAGCAGCACTACCTGCGCGAGTGGCGCCTGGACCAGTACGCCGAGGCCTTCGGGCTGGGCCTGACGGCATTCAAGAGCCTGTTCTGCTCCTTCTACAACTGCTCGCCGCGGGCCTGGATCACCGAGCGCCGGATTGTCCACGCGCATCATCTGCTGCTGAACACGCGCATGAGCATTGTCGACATCGCCATGGAAAGCGGCTTTTCCAGCCAGTCGTATTTCAGCCAGAGCTATCGCCGGCGTTTCGGTTGCACGCCCAGCGACGCCCGTCGCTAGACGCCAACCCCTACCTCGCATGGACAAGACCCGTATGAACAGACTTTCCACGCAGCTGGCCCGCCGGCTGGGCATGGCGCCATGGCTGGCCGATGATGCTGGCGGCTACCACCTGTGCATTGATGGCCATGGCCTGCGGCTCGAACCGCGTGGCGTACGGCTGGTGGTTCGCAGCTCGCTATCGTCGGTGGTTGGTCAAGGCGCCAGTCTCGACCAACAGGTCCTGCGCCGCCTCTCGGGCATGCTCGTTGCGTGGGCTGCGCAGTGCCCGCAGCGGTTGGCACTGACACCTGAGGGAGAACTGCTGCTTGAGGCCTGGATAGACCTGTCAAAGGGCGATGTGGATGCCCTTGAGCATGTGCTCGGGGTTCAGCTCGCCCTGCTGAATGTCCTGTGCGCGTTCCGTCGCGGCCCGACACCCCTGATTGCCCGTGGAGCAAGCGTATGGCTGCCATGAGATCGCTTGCCACCGGTCTGGCAGCCCTGCTGGCCAGTCTTGTCGTCCAGGGCGAGCCGCTGGACTGGGCGGACGAGCCGTTCCACTACATCGCCCAGGGCGAGAGCCTGCGCGATGTGCTGACCAATTTTGCCACCAACTATCAAGGTTCGGTGGTGGTCAGCGACAAGGTCAGGGACCAGGTTAGCGCCACCTTCGAGCAGCCGGACCCGCAGGCGTTTCTCGAGCAGGTCGCGGTGCTCTACAACCTGGCCTGGTACTACGACGGCGCGGTGCTGCATGTCGACAAGTCGAGCGAAGTGCAGACCCGCCTGATCCACCTGGACAGGGTACGCGAGCCGCAACTACGTGCGGCGCTCCAGGAGGGTGGTGGCTGGACCTCGCGCTTTGCCTGGCGTGCCACGTCGGGTGGACGGCTGGTGTATGCGTCGGGACCGCCCCGCTATCTGGACCGGGTTGAGCAGACCGTCAAGGCCCTGGAGCAGCAGGCCAGCCTGCAGGATGAACTGGGTGGCAGCCTGAGCGTCGAGGTGATCCCACTCCGGCATGCGGTGGCCGTGGACCGCGAGATCGACTATCGCGAACAGAAGGTGGCGGTGCCCGGCGTGGCCACGCTCCTTTCCCGGGTGCTGGCCGATGCCAATGTGGTGGCGGTCGACGGCCAGTCCGTGGGAGAGGGCGCGCCCGTGCGTGCCGGCCGGGCCGTGGTCCAGGCCGAACCGTCGATCAATTCCATCATCGTGCGTGATCACGCCGAGCGCCTGCCCATGTACCGGCGCCTGGTCATGGCGCTGGACCGGCCGGCGGCGCGGATAGAGGTAGGCCTGACGATCCTCGATATCAACGCCGAACACCTGGATGAGCTGGGCGTGGAATGGCAGTTCGGAGTCGGTAAGCATCAACTGATGGACATCCGAACCCAAGCGGGATTGGCGCAAACCACGTTGGCTGGCAGCCTGGTCGATAGTCGGGGATTGAACCGGCTGCTGGCCAAGATCACCCTGATGCAGGGCGAGGGTCATGCCCAGGTGGTATCACGCCCGACCTTGCTGACCCAGGAAAACACCCTGGCGGTGATCGATCACAGCGAAACCTACTATGTGCGGGTGATGGGCGAGCGGGTGGCCGAGCTCAAGGCCATTACCTACGGCACCTTGCTGAAGATGACGCCACGCCTGATCCGCAGCGCGGACCGGCCGGAAATCAGCCTGAGCCTGCATATCGAGGATGGCAGCCAGAAGCCCAACAGCACCGGGTCCGATGGCATTCCCACCATCAGCCGCACGGTCATCGACACGCTGGCCCGGGTAGACCTTGGGCAGAGTCTGATGATCGGCGGCATACATCGCGACGAGACGAGCGAAAGCATCCGCAAGGTCCCGTTGCTGGGTGACATTCCCTTCCTGGGCGCCTTGTTCCGCTATCAGTCGAGCAACACCCGTCGTTCGGTGCGCCTGTTCCTGATCGAGCCGAGGCTGATTGACCCCGGGCTTGGCGAGCGTGCCTGATATGACCTGGAAACTGCGGCTCTACAGCGGTTTGAATGCCGGCGCCGAGGTGTCCCTGATGCCTGGGCGGGTGGTCATCGGCGCCGATCCGGCCCAGGCCGACCTGGTGCTGGCGGATACGGGCATTGCCGCCATTCACCTGGTGCTGATGGTCGAGGCCGGTGGCGTACGCTTGCTGGAGTGGGGTTCGAGCGAAGCACCCACCCAGGATGGACGAGAGGTGGCAGCGCAGGCCGAACTCCAGGCATTGGCGACTCAATGTTGCGGTCCGCTGCAGTGGGCCTTCTGCAATCAAGACGACCTGTTCGCCGAGTGGCTTCCCGCGCAGCGTTCTCGGTCAGGCTTGCGCCACGGCTGGTTCATGGTGCCGGGTGCCGGGTTGCTTTTGCTGCTCGTGTTGCTCACGCGATTGTTGATTGCCGACGCTGAGGCACAGGACACGCCAACAGCAGTGGTAGCGCCCGTCGAGCAACCGCCCCAGCCCCAGGAGCAAGCCCGGACGCGGCTGGCGCAACTGCTGCGCGAATGGCGCCTGGAGGACACCTTGAGCGTGACCGACCAGGGACACACCCTGGTGCTGCGCGGGGCGCTGCGCGAGCGCCAGCTCCAGGACTACCAGAACCTGCAGCGACAGTACCGCGAGGCATTCGGCGACCACCCATCATTGCGCTTGGTCGACGAGGGCAGGGCACCTGCGCCCGCGAAACTCGATTTCCCTGTTCGAGGCGTCTCACTGGGGCGGTTGCCCTACGTGACGCTGAGCGACAACCGCCGTTACCCAGTGGGGGCACTGATGCCCTCCGGCATTCGCATCCTGGCGATCGATCGGCAGGCGATCACGCTGAGCAAGGGTGGCCGGGACTACGTGATCAACCTGAAGGAGAGACGGGCAGATGATGGATGAACTCATGTGGGAGGTTCGTGATCCGCGTAAGCAGGCGCGAATGTTCTCGGTGCTGGAGCATGCACGGCAGGCCTGTGCCAGGCAGTTGTCGGAGCCGCTGCCACCTTCCGAGTTCCAGGAATTGCACCAACAACTGGCGGCCCTTGAAGCAGCCTTGAAAATACTCGAGAAACTGGAGGAACACTGAAATGACGAACATCAGCAGCGGCTTCTACGACGGTACCAGCAACACCATGGACATGGTGCACAAGGGGATGGTCGAGCAGGTACAAAAGGCCAACAAGGATGTTCTCGATTCGCTCGAGAAGCTCAACAAGAAAAGTGACGATCCTGCGTTGCTGGCCGACATGCGCCATCGTACGAACATCTGGTCGAACGTGTTCCAGGTCGATGCGACCCTGGGTCAGACCTTCAAGAACACTCTCAGCAGCATCCTGCAGAAGTTCTGAGCATGAACCATTCCGTGAACAATCTGATGGCCCGCCTGGGCCTGCTGGGTGTCGAGCATCGTCACCATGACGAGGCGTTGTGCATCGCGCAATGGCTGGCCCGGGAACCGGCAACCATGGAGGCCGCCTGTGCGATACGCATTGCCAGCCTGATGGGGCAGGGGCGTTGCGAGGAAGCCCTGGCAGAGGGCAACCAGGCACCCTGGCCATCCCTCGAGCCGTGGCTGGCGCTGTGCGAGCGTCAGTTGGGCTACATGGCCGTGCTCGAGCGGCGTCTCGAGGGCATGGCGCAGAGCGGTGATCCTGACCTGGTCCGCTTTGCCCAGGGCATGCGCGCCCAGGTGGTGGCATGAGTCCGCTGGCCTCGGCGCTTGTGTCTGGTGCGCAAGGTGCACTGATCGCGTTGCCCACGCACAGTGATCAAGACGCAGCCGAGTTCCAGGCAAGCCTTGTTGAACATCAAACCCGCGAACAGGTGTCCTCGGAACTGACGCAGCAAACGAGGCTGCAAGTGCTCGCCATGGCGATGGACCTGCTGAATGATTCCTTCACGGTGGAGGGCGACTCATGAATGGCATTACCGAGGTAACCCGGGTTGTCACCGACCTGCAGTCCCTGTCAGCACCGGCTGCCGATTCCCGGCAGGTGGCCGAGTTCGAGCAAGCGCTTTCCGGTGCCGCCGACAGCCCTGGCGATGGACTGCTGCACCAGATAGGACAGCTCCACCAGCAGCATACCGAAGCCCGGCAGGGCGCGCAGGCCAGCCTGGTCTCGCGCACGGGGGACCCCGTGGCACTGATGGACGCCCATTGGTCGCTGATCCGCAGCAACCTGCAGGTAGAGTTGATCGCCAAGGGTGTCGGGCGCACCACGCAGAACATCGAAACCCTCATGAAAGCCCAGTAGGTGTCCTGTGAAAAGATCATGGCAGTGCATGCTGCTTCTGGCAGTGCTGACACTGGGCGGGTGCAGGGTCGAGCTTTACCTTGGCCTCGCCCAGCGCGAGGCCAACGAAATGCTCGCGGTGCTGGACACCGAGGGCATCGCAGCGGTGAAGGCCCAGGACAAGGACGGCAAGGTGAAGATCCTGATCGACGAAGCCGATATCGGCCACGCGGTGGCGGCGCTCAAGCGTCAGGGCTATCCGCGGGAGATGTTCTCCACGGTCAATGACGTGTTTCCCCGGGACAGCCTGATCTCCTCGCCCTTGGAGGAACAGGCGCGGCTGACCTATGTGAAGTCCCAGGAACTGTCGCGGACCTTGTCGGAGATCGATGGTGTACTGGTGGCCCGGGTGCACGTGGTATTGCCGGAGCCCCGTGACGGCCTGCGCGCGCAGGCCGGCGTAGCGTCGGCGTCGATCTTTATCAAACATGCGGCGGATGCGGCGCTGGAGCTGTACATCGGGCAGATGAAACAGCTGTTGAGCAACAGCATCGAAGGCCTGGACTACGAGCGCATCAGCGTGGTGCTGGTGCCGTCGACCCAGGCGCGTCAACCGCTGGCGGGCCTGCGCCATGTCACGCTGTTGTCGATCCAGGTTCTGGAAGGTTCGCGCTGGCGGCTTGTGGCGCTGCTGGGCGTGCTGCTCGGGGTGCTGGTACTGAGCAACCTGGCGCAGTACCTGTGGTGGCGTCAGAGAGCATGACCGAGTTCCAGTTTCGTTACTGCCCGGCGCACTACCTGCATTCGACCCACTGTCCCGAAGCGCTGGATCAGATGGTTCAGGCCTTGCCGTACTGGCGGGAGAGTCGCGAGGTCAACGGCTGGCTGATGTCGGTGCTGGCGCTGTGCGAGCCGTTCGACTTGCCAGAACGACTCGGCAGGCTGGCCCTCTTTTCACAGCCGGCATTGGAGCGGGTGTTGGCCAGTTTGGGCGGCCTGCTGCATGGCCAGGCCATCCGACAAGTACTCGAACGGTCGGGGCAGGCGCGGTTGCGGGCGGCACTCAACCCACAGGGCCTGCGCTATTGCCTGGAAAAGTGGTGTCTCGTCATTGGCCCTTGGCCTGTGGGCTGGCAACAGGCGCTGCCAGCCGGTGACCTGGACGCGTACCTGCCTGGTTGTGGCTTGGCGTTCTGGCTGCAGGCATGCGGTGAGGTCGATTCGGGGTTCGCTCGGCGTCTGAACCTGCGCCTGCCCGCCGTGACTGCAATGCCGACTTGGCCGATGGACGATGAACAACGCGTCCTGGCACGCACCCTTTGCCTGAAAGTGGCCCGAGACAGGAGCCCGGAATGTTGCCATTTATTGAGTTGAATGAGGCCCGGCCGATGATCGACCCGAGCCTGAACGTATTGCGCAGCGCTGACTATCAGCAGTACCTCGATGCCAGCGTACTGACCGAAAACGCACGTCAGCGTGCCCGGGATATCGATGCCCGGGCCGATGCGGTGCTCGAGGAGCATCAGCGGCTCGGGCGGGAGGTCGGGCTGGAAATGGCCGCCATCGAACAGGTGGCGTTGCTGCATGGGACACGCTTGCGCTGCGATGCCTTCTATCGCCAGGTCGACCAGCAGATGAGCGAGGTGGTGCGCCAGGCCGTGTGCAAGGTGCTGGGGGAGTACCCTGATATCGAGCTGACACTGGCCGCGACCCGTCAGGCGCTGGCGCAGGTTCAGCCAATGGAAGCGTTGTTGCTGCACGTAGGGCCCGATCAGTTGCCTGAGGTTCGCCAGCGTTTGGATGAAGTGCTCGCGCTATATCCCGAGGTCGGGCCTGTCGAGGTATGCGCCGATGCCAGGCTAGCGCGAGGCGGCTGTCGTCTGGAGACCGCAGGCTGCGTGATCGATGCCAGTATCGAAGGGCAGTTGGCCGCGTTGCAGCGGGCGCTGACGCAACGGCACCTTGACGATGAGGCTGGAACGCCATGAACGAAGCCGTGTTGGCCGCAGCCGCGCGGGCGATCCGTGATGATCAGGAGCGCGATGCGTTGCTCCAGGTGTTCTGGACACAGCTTCGCCAGCCTGCTCGGAATCTGGCGAGGGAGCGCGCAGAAACCGTGCCTGTGCGCCGGCCATTGCCGCAGCGTGGGATCCTGGTCTAGCGCACCCATCTCCATTGTCCTGGACCTGTGGGAGCAACTGTCTTGCTCAATTTTTAGAATCTGGCGCGATCCCTGTGGGAGCGGGTTTACCCGCGAACACCAGCGAAGCTGGTGCCAACCACCGCGGCGCTTGCTTCGCGGGTAAACCCGCTCCCACAGGGACCTTGGTTTGCCTGTGGTTTACGTTATCTATGCCATCTCCTCCTGCGCCTGCAACCAGCGAATCACCTCGGCCACTGGCTGGATCAACTCGCCGGGAATGTACTGCTCCACCCGGCTGTCGGCGAATAGCGCCCGGGCCAGGGGAATACGTTCGAGCACCGGTACTCCTTCTTCCTCGGCAATCCGCCGCACCAGCAGGGCCTGCTCGTCGGTGTACTTGAGGGTGACCAGCGGCAAGGGTGTTTCCCCGGGTTTGTAGCGCAGGCCCACGGCGATATGGGTCGGGTTGGCGACGATGACCGACGAGCGCCTGACATCCGCGCGCAACGTGCCGTTGTGCATTTCGCGATGGCGCTTGCGGCGCTCGCGCTTGAGCTCGGGGGCGCCCTCCATCTCCTTGTGCTCGCGCTTGACCTCTTCCTTGCTCATGCGCAATTGCTTGAGATGCTGCCAGCGCTCCAGGCCGTAGTCGGCTGCCGAGATCGCCAGGAAACCCACGGCACAGACCCCGATCAGCTTGCCCATCAGGCTGCCCAGCAACGGCAGGATGCACTCGATGCCGCACGATGACACCCGTAGCAGCGTGCGCAGGTGGTCGCTGAGCAGGCCAAGCACCAGCGCGCCGAGCAGCAGTACCTTGAGCGACGACTTGAGGAAGTCGAGCAGGTTCCTGACCGAGAAGATTCGTTTCACCCCCTCCAGTGGACTGACTTTCTTCAGGTCGGGTGAGAGCGACTGGCCGCTGAACACGAAGCCGGTCTGCAGCAGGTTGCCGGCGATGGCGGCGAGCACGGCCGTCAGCAGGAACGGCAGGGTGAGCCATAGCAACTCATGCAGCAGTTGCTCGAGCATCAGCTCCAGCGCTTGGCGAAAGGGCAGGTGGAGCAGGGGGGCGGGGAGCATCATCAGCTCACGCAGATGCCCGAGAAAGTAATCGGGAAAAGCCATGGGCAAAGCAACCAGGTTCAGGATCAGCACTGTGGAGACCAGCTCCTTGCTCTTGGCCACCTGACCGTTGCGGCGTGCATCGCGCAATTTCGCCCGTGTGGGCTGTTCAGTTTTCTCGCTGCTCATGGTTGCTCCAGCAACGGAGCGAGCAGACTTGCCTTGGCCAGCGCGATGGACACCTGATCCTCGGCCAGTGTCATCAGCAGGACCAGGTACGGCACAAGTAGCGCGCTGCAGACCAGGCTCTTGATCGGCATGGACAGGATGAACACGTTCAGCGACGGCGCGAAGCGGCTGACCAGGGCCAGGCCGAATTCGGCGAGGAACATGGCGATCAGCAAGGGTGCTGCGAACAGCACGCACAGGGCCAGCAGGTAATCGAACTGGGCCAGGAAGAAGGTGTTCCACTGGCTGCCGATGTGCGGGTAGAAGCTTGCCACCGGCCAACTGGCGTAACTGCCCAGCAGCGCCCCCAGCAGCCCCAGGAAGGCGCCGCCGGTGAAGAACAGGGTAAGGAGCGTCTGCGCCAGCAAGGTGCCGGTGGGGCTGGTCTGGCTACCCAGCAGCGGGTTGAGGGTGGAGGCCAGGGTGGCGCCGCGCTGGTTGTCGATGAGAAAACCGCAGGCCTCCAGGGCCCAGAACGGGATGACCACCACAAAGCCCAGCAGCAGGCCGAGCAGCACTTCCTTGCCGATCAGCAGCCCCAGCTGCAACCCGTCCAGCTCGGCGGGCAGGGTACCGGCCACGCTGGGGTAGATGAACAGCGCCAGCGAACAGACCACGCCATTGCGCACCAGCGCGCCGCCCAGCACCTGCTTGCCGAGGATCGGCAGCAGGAGGAAACAGCCGAACAAGCGGGGCAGGATCAGGCTGAAGCCCAGCAGCATCTGTTCAAGTGTCTGGACCGTCATCGCACCGAGGGAATCCGGTTGAGCACCAGGTCGGTGTAGCGGTATAGCTCGCTGCCCATCCAGTCGGCGGTGACGAACAGGGTGACGACCACCGCCACCAGCTTGGCGACGAAGCCCAGGGTCTGTTCCTGCACCTGGGTCAACGCCTGCACCAGGGATACCAGGGTGCCCACCAGCGCGGCCATCAATACTGTCGGCAGGGAAAGGACCAGCACCAGCCACAGCGACTGGCTGGCGAAGTGCAACACTTCGGTACTGTGCATGTCAGCCTCCGTAGCTCAGCACCAGGCCATGGGAGAGTCGTCCCCAGCCGTCGAGCAGGACGAACAGCAGCAGCTTGAAGGGCAGTGAAATGGTCACCGGCGAGACCATCATCATGCCCATGGCCAGGAGGATGTTGGAGATGATCAAGTCGATGGCGATGAAGGGCAGGCAGATCAGGAAGCCGATCTCAAAGGCCCGGCTCAGTTCGCTGATGGTGAACGCCGGCAGCAGCACCAGCAGGCTGTTGCCATCGATCCGCTCGGCGTAGTGGCTGGGCCATAGCTGGCGGGCGCTGTCGAGGAAGAAGGCGCGTTCGCGCTCGTTGACCTGGCCATCGAGGAAGGCGCGAAACGGCGCCATGCCTTCGTCGAGAAAACGTTCGACTGAGCGGGCATCGCCGAGGGTCGTTTCATGGGCGTTCAGGTAGTCGTAGGTAGCCATGCCCACCGGGGCCATGACGTAGATACTGAGAATGATCGCCAGGCCGTACAGGGCCATGTTCGGCGGAATCTGCTGGACACCCAGGGCATTGCGCAGCAACGAGAAGACCACGGCCATCTTCAGGAACGAGGTGGCCATGACCGCGATGAAGGGCACCAGCGACAGCAGCGCCAGGCCGAGGATCAGGCTCAGTTCGTTCGGCAGCTGGATCATGTCGGTTGCTGTTCCAGCAGGCGGTTGATTCGCACCCCGAGGCGGCCGTCGATCTGCACCAGCAGACCGGTGCCGACACAGCGCTGGTTGGCGAGGATACGCACCTGGGCATCCAGCGGGCTGTGCAGTTCGATCAGCGCTCCAGGTTGCAGGGTCGACAGCGTGTGCAGGTCGAGGGTCTGGCGACCGACTTCGAAACTGACCGGTATTGGTAGTTGCTCCAGTGTTTCCAGGGCGGTGTCGGTCACAGGGGGGGTGTCGTGCATGCGGACTAGCTCCAGGTGTGTGTCGTCGAGTTGCAGTTCGGCCCAGGGGTGGCCATCGAGCACGCCCAACAGTCGCGGGGAGCTTGGCGTACCTGCGGGCAGCAGCAGGATGTCGCCCGTGCCGAGGTCGCGCAGCTCGTGCAACGTCAGTTCGAGGGGTCGCCACTGCAGCGAGAGGTTCAGCAGGATGTTCAGGCGTTCGCGCAGTGGACGCCGTGGCAAGACCGTCAGCAGGCGCTCGCTGTCGCCTTGCACCCAGCAGGGCAGCAGGCCTTGCGTGCTGCTCAGCGTCACTTGCAGACCGGGTGTGCGGTCGATGGTTTCTGCTGGCTCGATGCCCAGGCATTGCAGGCCGGGCAGGCGAGGAGTGTCCCGTTGCAGCACCGCCAACTGCAGTGCGCTGGGGAGGCTGGCAAAGTCGGCGGCCTGCAACTGCGGTGCAAGCCATTGCGCCAGCTGCTGCCGACGACACAGCAGGCGAGTCGGTACGCCGAGCCAATCGATCTGCACGGCCAGATCCAGGTCATCGCCTGGAACGCTGACACTCAGCGAGACCTGCCCTTGATCGTCGGCATAATGGGGTTGGCGATGGCTCAGTAACTGCTGCAAGCGCAGTTCCTGGGTGTGGGCGGCAGGCAAGTTCAATGTACTCATGGTTCAGGCCAGCCTTCGTCCTCTACATGGCGCTTGTTGCGTGAGCCTTGCTGGCTGTCGCCATTTGCGCCGAAGCCGAGGCTGACCGGCTGCGCGGGATCGAGCCGTTGCAGACGCTCAAGCAGGTCCGTACCGGCTACCTGCAATTGCCGCAGGGCGGCTGGCGCCGCCTGGATCTCCACCTGCAGGCCAGCGCTCACAGGGTTCATGCGTACTTCGACATGGCCCAGCTGAGGTAACTGCACCTGCAACAGGGCCTGTTCGCGGGTACCCGTCCTGCTGGCGAACAGTTGCAATTGCAGGCGCTCCACAAGCGTCTGCAGATCCTGGATGGGGGCCGCGACAGTTGCCGGCAAGGCCCTGTCGATCAGGGGGCGCTCGCCCGATGAGGCAGGGGGCGCAAGGATTGGCTCGATATCACTGGGTAGCAGACGATCCGGCACGTTGTCGGTACTGTCGCGGACGGTTTGCAGGCCCGCATCGGCACGGCTTGCCTCGGTCAATGAGGTCGGCTCGACCTCATCAAGTATCGCTGGCATGGGCTCCGGAAGGGGGCGTTCGATGACGTTCTCGATCAGCGCAGGTCGTTCTGCTGCGCAGGCGGGTGGGCACTTTGCGATCAAGGCAGCCATGCTCAGGACCACTTGGGTGACAGGGCGTTCAGGGCTGGCCTCGTCCCGGGCAGGTCGAAGGCCTGTATCCTGCGGCGCGCTGCGCTTGAACCGTGGAATTTCCAGCAGGTGTTCGAACAACAGTCGCTGCTCGTTGCAAGGCCCACGTTCAGGCGGGTCATGCAATGGGTTGTCCGGCAGCGCAGGAACAGGCTGGGTGTTCAGCATGGCGAGCCTCCCTGGCCATGGCACTCCTCCACTTCGAGCTCCTGGCTGTGCTCTGTGCGCCGAGCGGCTTGCCGGGATGCCTGCTCGTGCAGTTGCTTGAAACTGTCCAGCTGTTGTCTGGCCTGGGCAAGTTTCGCTTGCGCCTGCTGGCGTGCGGTGTGCTGGCGCGCCAGTGCATTCTCGCAGGCCACGACTTGTCCACGCAGGCTCGCTTCCCGCTCGCCGAGCAGGCCGACCTGGCGACGCCACTGTTCCAGGTCATGGCGCTTGGTCAGGCGCCCCACCTGCGCATCGAACAGGCGCTGCTCCTCTTCGCGGGACCAGCACCGATACGTCAGGTGCGCCTCGAGCAATTTTGCCTTGTCCGCCTGTGCCGCCTGCAGGCGGGCCTGCTGATTGCGCGCTTCGTGCTCGGCCCGTTGCAGTCGGCGTTGCTTTATGGATAACAGGGTGGTCAAGGGCACCGGGCGATCTCCAGCAGTTGTTCGAGGCTCTGCTGCAGCGAACTGTGTTCGTGCGGTGCCTGGCACAGCCAGGCACGAATGGCATCGCGCTTGTCGATGGCCAGGTCCACGGCAGGGTCCTGGCCTCGGGTGTATTCGCCGACTCGCAGCAGCAGTTCGACGTCTTCATAGCGCGCCATCCACTGGCGCAACTGGCTGGCGGCGGCACGGTGGGCAGGGCTGACCACCTGGTGCATGACCCGGCTGACCGAGCGCAGCACGTCGATGGCCGGGTAGTGGTTGGCCGCCCCCAGCGCCTGTGACAGCACGATATGGCCATCGAGGATCGAGCGGGTTTCCTCGGCGATCGGTTCGTTCAGGTCGTCGCCCTCCACCAGCACGGTGTAGAGCGCGGTGATCGAGCCCTTGTCCGAGTGCCCGGCGCGCTCGAGCAGGCGTGGCAACTGGGCGAACACCGAGGGCGGAAAGCCGCGTCGGGTCGGCGGTTCACCCGCGGCCAGGCCGATCTCGCGTTGGGCCCTGGCGAAGCGGGTCAGCGAGTCCATCAGCAACAGGACCTTGCGACCCTGGTCGCGGAAATACTCGGCCACGGTGGTGGCGACGAAGCCCGCCCGGGCCCGCTCCATCGCCGGGCGGTCGGAGGTCGAAACCACCAGCACCGCGCGGCGCAGCCCGTGTTCACCAAGCTCGTGATGAATGAACTCGCGCACCTCGCGACCGCGCTCGCCGATCAGCGCAAGGACGATCACGTCGGCCTTCGCGTTGCGCATCAACGAGGCCAGCAGCGTGCTCTTGCCGCCGCCGGCAGGGGCGAAGATGCCGACGCGTTGCCCTTCGGCGCAGGTGAGCAGGCCATCGATGCAACGGATGCCCAGGCTCAAGGGCGTGTCGACCAGCTTGCGGCTCAAGGGCGCCGGCGCATCCCGGTGCACCGGGTACCAGGCCTGTGGTGTGGCCGGCATGCTGCCGTCGAGCGGGTTGCCGAAGCCGTCAAGCACTGTTCCCAGCAAATGATCCCCCACGCCCACGCGGTGCATGCTCCCGGTGGGGCAGACCACGGTGCGCGTGCAAAGGCCCTGCATGTCGCCCAGCGGGGCGAGCAACGCCTGGTCCTGTTGCAGGCCGATGACCTCGGCCAGCAGCGCCTGCTCATGGTTGGGCCTGCGCAGTCGGCATAGCTCGCCGACCTGCACGCCGGGCGCCAGCGCACGGATCAGGGTGCCGGTGACCTGGGTGACCTTGCCGTTGACCTGGACCAGGGTGGCGCCGTTCACGGCAGACTTCAGGGTCTGGGGAATCTGCAGCAGCGATGGCGACATGGGTACGATGTGGGTGCGTGAATGAAGGGGACCATTCTAGGAAGCCTGCCCGGGGATGGATTTCACTGTGAGTCGCATGTTTTTAGATTCCGGTCGCTATGTGTTGCGCGCGCCGGCAGGCTAAAAAGAAGCGCCCGACGATGACAGTACGGCTGCTGGCTTGCCTCTAGCATGCCGCTCATTCATTTATTTCGAAGTGAGGTGGGGATGAGCGAAGGCATCGGCTTTGCCCGGGTTGACCCGATGGTGGACATGGGGGGCGGCTGGGAGGCGCAGGCAACCGTCCAGGCGCGGCAGGTGACCCCGATGGGGCAGCAGGCCGAGATGGCGGAGGAGCTGTCGATGGCATTCTCGTCGCTGGCCAATGCCCGGCTCAGTGCCCGCAGTCGCGTCACCGATGCGCGCCTGCATGGGCAGCAGGCGGGCCAGGCGGCCGAGGAGATGCTGGCCAAGGTGCCGGACGTCCAGCGCCGCGCCCTGGATGAACTGGTGGCCTGGTTGCGTCAGCATCCTCATCTGACACCGGGGGAGCTGGAGGCACGCCTGGATGGCTTCTCCGGCGAAGCCTGCCATCGCTACCTGGCCCTGGCCTATGCCCGTGATGCATTGGGCAAGGCGGCTGATACCCGCGACTTGCTCGGCAAGCTGGACCAAGCCATGGCAAGCATGGCGCAGACGCAAGGCCAGGCGATCGAACTGGGGATCGAGATCGGTCCGCTGGCACAGGCGACCCAGGAGCAGGGTGTCGCCGAGGTGGCCGCGTTGCGCGAGGTTTATTGCGACTTCCTGTGCGGTTATCGCGGGCTCCGGCACGCCTGGGACGACTTGCGCGCACGCTTCGGCGATGCGGCCATCGGCGATATCGCCCAGTTCATGCTCAACGGCCTGGCCAGTCATATCAGCGGGCCGTCCTCGCACCTGGACAGCAACCAGCTGCAGCAGGTCATCAGCGACATGAAGCTGGTGCAGGCCCTCAAGAAACTGGAAAGCGACACGGCCGCGCTGTTCCGCCAGCTTGCCGGAGAGCCCAGTGGCGTACGGGCCTTCTGATCTGGTCAGCGACCTGTTGGCGCTGCTCGACAAGCGCTGGATCACCGAACAGGACATCCTGCGCCTGCTCGCCGCGCTGCCGCTGGCCCCTGGCGCTCAACGTGTCCATTGCCTGCGTGAACTGCGGCGGATCTTTCGCCTGCTGCCCTTGCAGGTGTTCAGCGAAGAGGTCCAGCGCGAGCACCTGCTGGCGATCTGTCAGTTGACCATGGACCAGCTCATCGACGACGAAGAAGTGTCGCTGCATGGCGGGCGGGAGGCGTGAGCATGGACTTGTGTACTGAAGCCATGGTCCGGTTCTGTCGCGATCAGGGAGTGATTCTGGCGCATCCGCAGGAGACCTTTCAGCGTCTGGAACTTGCGGATATCGGTGTCGTGCAGTTTGAGCGACAGGCAGGGCAGTTGACACTCTGGCTGACCTTTCCCGTGCATGGAGCACTGTTTGAACGTGCCCTGTCGAGTGCGCTCAGGCAGGTCCATGATCATCAGGCTCCTGGCCAACTGCTGCGTTGCGGCCTGCTGCCTGACGACCGCCTGGTGTTGCTGGTCAGCCTTGATGAGCACCGGGTGACCGAGCAGGTACTGCATGAGGCTTGCCGGCTGCTGTCGCGGGTGCGTGTCGAAGTGCTCACGGCATGAGCGTGATCGAGCGAGCCGGGCAGCTCCCTGACCTGTGGTTGCCGTCATTGGCAGCCGACACTGCGTTGCCACGGCCGGCTGGCGAACCGCTGCCGATGCCGGGGCAACCCGTGCAGGCTCATCTGCGTGAACTGTACCCGCGGCATCGGATGGAACGCCTGCGTCTGTCCTACGCCAGCCCCGAACAGGAACTGCATGCCCTGTACGACCCGCAGCGCTTCGCCACGACGCTGGACGCCCTGGCGGAGCAACTCCTCAACACCCAGGCCCGCGAGAACCGCCAGGCGGCGGCGCTGCTGCAGGCATTGCTGGCCGACCGGCATACGCTGGCGTGCTACGCCAACCTTCTGCTCAAGGTATGAATAGATGCAATTGACGATTGAACAGCGTGATGTCCTGCAGCTGTTGGCCTGGCTGCACCTGCGATGTGGCCTGCCCGAGGGCGCGCATACGTTGCTGGAGGTGCTGTTGCGGGTTGATCCCGATCACATCGCCGGGCGCCGCGCCTCGGTAGTGGCTGCATTGGAACTGGGCGACTGGGCGCGTGCCGAGCAGCAGTGCCTGGCGCTGCGTGACGCCGGTGAGCAGCGGGCCCCCCTGTGGCTGTGCCTGAGCCAGGCGCAGCAGATGGCGGGCCGGTTGGAGCAGGCCCAGGCCACCTTCGCCGAGTACCTGCGACGCAAGGCCCACCCATGAACACCTTGACCCGGGTGCTTGGCCATATCGGCGCGCGCAAGGACCTGATGCTGGCCGTGATGCTGCTGGCGGTGGTGTTCATGATGATCCTGCCGTTGCCACCGCTGTTGCTGGACCTGCTGATCGCCCTGAACATGACCATCGCCGTGGTGCTGCTGATGATGTCGGTGTATGTCGTATCGCCGCTGCATTTCTCGGTGTTTCCCTCGGTGCTGCTGGTCACCACGCTGTTTCGCCTGGCACTGTCGATCAGCACCACGCGGATGATCCTGCTGGAGGCCGACGCCGGGCAGATCGTGCAGACCTTCGGCGACTTCGTGGTCGGCGGCAACCTGGTGGTGGGCTGCATCCTGTTCCTGATCATCACCATCGTGCAGTTCCTGGTCATCACCAAGGGCGCCGAGCGGGTGGCGGAGGTCAGCGCGCGGTTTTCCCTCGATGCCATGCCGGGCAAGCAGATGAGCATCGATGGCGATCTGCGCGCCGGGGTCATCGACGTCAACGAGGCCCGCGAGCGCCGTGGCGAGGTGGAGAAGGCCAGCCAGATGTATGGAGCCATGGACGGGGCGATGAAGTTCGTCAAGGGCGACGCCATCGCCGGGCTGGTGATCATCGTGGTCAACCTGCTGGCGGGCCTGGCCATCGGCGTGATGCAGAAGGGCATGAGCGCGGCTGACGCCTTGCAGCTCTACGCGGTGCTTACCGTGGGCGATGGCATGGTCAGCCAGGTGCCGGCGCTGCTGATCGCCATCACAGCCGGCATCATCGTCACCCGCGATGGCGAAGGGGCGCGCGACCTTGGGGCGAATATCGGCAACCAGGTAATGGCGCAACCCAAGGCCCTGATGATCGGCGGCGCATTGCTGGTGTTGTTCGGGCTTGTTCCAGGCTTTCCGACGGTCACTTTCCTTACCCTGGCACTGCTGGTCGGGGGCGGTGGCTGGTGGGCGATCCGCCAACGGCGCATCGCGGAGGAGGGCCGGCTGCACACTGGTGGCCTGCCGGCGTTGCTGGCCAATGGCGCTGGCGCCCCCACGCTCAAGCCTTCCGGCAAGGCGAAGACGGCCGCTGACGCGCAAGCGTTCGCCTTGACGGTGCCCTTGCTCATCGATGTGGACAGTGGCCTGCAAGCCGCCTTGGAGGCTGCCTCGCTGAACGACGAGCTGGCGCGGGTCCGCCAGGCGCTGTATCTGGATCATGGCGTGCCGTTTCCCGGTATCCGCCTGCGTTTCAGCAGCGTGCTCGGCCCCGGCGAGTACCGCATCCTGTTGCAGGAAGTGCCGGTGGCGCGTGGCAGGCTGATGCCGGAACGGCTGCTGGTCCAGGAAAAGCCCAGCCAGCTGGCGCTTGTCGGCGTGCCCTACGAGGAAGGCGAAGCCCTGCTGCCAGGACGGGCAGCGCTGTGGGTGGAGCAGGCCCAGCGCGAGCGTCTGGAGCGCGCCGGATGCGCCTTCCTGGCGATTGACCAGGTGCTTGCCTGGCACCTGTCGCAGGTTTTGTGCGAATACGCCGGGGACTTCATCGGTATCCAGGAGACCCGCTACCTGCTGGAGCAGATGGAGCAGGGCTATGGGGAGCTGGTCAAGGAGGTGCAGCGCATCCTGCCGTTGCAGCGCATCACCGAGGTGTTCCAGCGGCTGGTGGGCGAGGGTATCTCGATCCGCAACATGCGCTCGATCCTCGAAGCCTTGGTGGAGTGGGGGCAGAAAGAGAAGGACGTGGTGCAGCTGGCCGAATACGTGCGCAGCAGCCTCAAGCGCTATATCTGCTACAAGTACGCCAGCGGGCACAACCTGCTGCCGGCCTACCTGCTGGATCCGGCGGTCGAGGAGATGATCCGCAACGGCATCCGCCAGACCAGTGCCGGCAGCTACCTGGCCCTGGAGCCTGCGCAGAGCGACACCTTTCTCGCCCAGGTGAAAGCCGTGGTGGGCGACTTGCAGGATGCCCAGGCAAGGCCCGTGCTGGTGGTGTCGATGGATATCCGCCGCTATGTGCGCAAGCTGGTCGAGGGCATCTATTTCGACTTGCCGGTGCTGTCCTTCCAGGAACTCACCACGCAGATCAACATCCAGCCATTGGGGCGCATCGGCTGACGCCAGCCTGGCGTCAGAAAGCGTACCCACAAACTACAAAATCGCGGCCGGGTCTGACGGAGCGGCCGCTTGCACCTCAATAGACTTCATCGGCATGTACCCCGGCCTTGTGCCAGGAAGGGTACCTGACCAACCGGATGCAGATGATGAGCAGTTCTATTGAAGCAAGTAGTCGCCCTGTCCCTTTGCCGTACGTAGACCGTTTCGCGCCGCCGGACACCTGGCGGGATATCAAACGGCTGGAGGCGATCCAGGATCAGCACGGGATCGTGGCCGTGGACGGCCAAGGCCAGCCGCTGAGCGCGGAGCACCGGTCGCAGGCCATCGAGACGTTGCTGGGGGCCGAGGGGCAGGCGCGTCTGGCACAGAGCCGTCCCTATTTCGAGAGCCTGTTGGCGCAACCGTTGCCCGAGCAGCATGTCGACGCGCTGTACCGATTGCTCGAGGCTTATGCCGGCTGGTTGCCGGGAGCGCCCTTGCAGCTGCAGAACCTGGGCGAGCGCCTGTGCATGGACGAGCTGGTGATGGCGGCGATGGGCCTGCGCATGCGCAAGCAGAAGGCCGAGCGCACCGAGCTCAGCGAGCAGCTCAAGTGCCTTACGGCGGAGCTGAAGATCTTCAGTGTGATCCAGTCGAAGGTCAACATGGTGATGGCCGACAAGGGCACCTTCAAGCTGGAAGACGATGGTTTCAACCTCTTCGACCGCAAGCTTTACGACCTAGATGCGGACAGTTGGGAGAAGAGCTCCGAGCGCCGATTGCTCACGAGCCTGGATACGTTCCAGTCGGACGGGATCGTCACGGTGCGGCATTTCCTCGAGGGCGCGCAATCTGCCTCTGCGTCGAGTGAAAACGGCGGCCGCCTGCAAAAGGTCAGTGGGCCGATGAGCGACCTGAAAGCGCAGTACGCCTGGGACAAGGACAACAACCCGTTGGCCAATTTCTCCCAGGCCCTGAGCGACCGCACCCGCATCGTCAACGACAAGGTGACCGAACAGACCACCCTGCTCAACGACGTGGGCTCGCGCTACACCACCTCCACCGAGGTGATGATGAAGTTCGTCGAGACCTGGTTCTCGATGCTGTCCAGGATTCTGCAGAACTGAGGTAGGTGATGACGGCAGTACAACAGATGGCCGGCGACGATGCCGATGCCAACAACGTTGATGTGATCGAGCGCTTCTTTGGCGATGGCGGCACCTTCGCCATGCTGCGGGGGGTATGCGCGGCGCAACTGGAAACGCTTTACGCCCAGGCGTTCAACTTCTACCAGGCGGGACGGCTGGACGATGCGCTCACGCTGTTCAAGGGGCTGGCGGCACTCGACCATTATGACCCCCGGGCGTTTCTCGGCGTGGCAGGCGCGTACCAGGCGCTTGAGCGCTACCAGGACGCATTGCCGGCTTATGCCTATGGCGCGATGCTCGCGCCGCAGGACCCGCGTTTCAGCTTCCATGGCGCGCAATGCCACCAGTACCTGGGCGACCTGGCAGCGGCGCGCAGCGGCTACGAGCAGGCGCTGATCCTGGCGGTAGACAGCGAGCATGCCGGCCTGGCAGGTCAGGCGCAGGTACTGCTCGAGGCCCTGCAGCAGAAGGAGGGCGCACGTCATGCGAATTGAGCTTCTGTCTGTGGCGCAGCCGCTCCTGATACCGGCTGAAATCGAATCGGAAATGCTGCTGCCGGGCACGGCGATCCAGTTGCCCGGCGAGACCGGTACAGCGTCCAGCGTCGCAACGATCAAGCAGGACATGAGTGTCCGATTGGACCCTCCAGCGCCGCTGGCGAAGGGGCTGCATCAGGGGTTGGCATTCGACAAGCTGATCGACGCTGAAGGCCTCATGCAACCAGTGCTGGTCGCGGTACCTGATGTCGGTGCATTGATACTCGGCCAACTCGCCGGGGATATCTCCGACGCTGAACTGGATATCCGCCTCACTGAACTGCTGAGCCAGTTGGGTGCGCGCCAGACCGAGCTGAACCTGCAGCAGGTACGTCAGCTCACCGAGCAAAACCGCCAGCAGATGGCGCTCAATGCGCAGAAGATGGAGGAGGTGGCTCAGCGATATCAGGACGCCGGCACGGCGAGCGTGTTCGCCAAGGTCTTCGGCTGGGCCGCAGCCATCGTGTCCATCGTGGTGGGGACCGTCATGGTCGCCACTGGCCTTGGCGCCGTCGCGGGCGCCTTGATGATCGCGGGTGGCGTCATGGGCGTGGTGTCCATGTCGTTGAACCAGGCGGCCGAGGACGGGCATATCTCCAAGGCGGTGATGAAGTACCTCGGGCCGGTGCTGATGGCGGTCGAGGTTGCCCTGGCGCTGGCCTCGGTGGTGCTGACCTGCGGCGGCAGCCTTGCGGTGGTCGCCGCCAGGGTGGCCGGCAAGGTGAGTGGCAAGGTCGCGCAGACGGTCCTTTCAGTGGGCCAGAAGATCCAGGGCGTCGCCTCCACCGGGGTCACCTCGACCGCCAGCGCGGGCACCCAGGCCAAGCTGCAGATGACCCTGACCGGCGCCAGCATGGCCACCACCACGCTGTCCAGCGCCGGGCAGGCGGCCAGTTCGGTGATGCAGGGGCTGGCACTGCGCAGCGAGGCGCAACTGGCGGAAATGCGCCTGCTGCTGGACCAGGGACACTGTTTTCTCGAGCAGTTGGCCAAGGCGCTTGAACAACTGCTCGCGGGGAAGGCGCAACGCTTCGAGCAACTGCTGGAACTGTTGAACAACCGCAGCAAGGCCTGCGCCGATATCGCTTGCCGAAACGTCATTGCCTGATCAAGGAGTCAATCATGAATCTGTCCATTTCCACTGTCGATCATTCGTCCCACGTGGATGCCCAACTGCCGGTCACCGAGGTGCAGAAGGCCGGGCTGCCGCTATGGGCGATGCTGGCCATGCCCTGCGCGGCGACGCGCGCGGCATTTGCCGAGAAGCAAGGGCGGGTAAGCCTGGATACACCACAGGCCACGCCCTGCAGCCAGGACCTGGAGAGCCTGCTGGCGATTCTCCGCGCCGCCATGCAGGTGCGTGACGGCAACGCCCAGGGACGCAGGACCCAGGCCGAAGTCAGCGTGCTGGCGAGCAAGGAGCAGATCGGCTGGATGAGAACCGCCAGCAATGCGCTGTTCGCCTCGGCGGCCGTCAGTGGTGCATTGGGCGCGTTCACCCTGGCCAGCGGCACCACCGGCATGCTCAAGAACCTGGGGGATGCGCGCACGATCAAGGGCCTGGAACAAGCCAGCCATGCTGCCGAGTTTGCCAAGTCCGGTGAGGTTGCGATGGCCTCGAAAAAACTGATTGCCGAGAACCGTATCGAGGTCAAGCACCTGCAGAACGCCATCGACACCCGCAATACCACGCTGCATACGCTCAATGGCGTGGCCCAGAGCGGCGCAGCCTTCGGCACTGGCATCGCCCATGCCATCAAGTCGCTGCAGGATGTCTGGGCAAAAGAGCAGGAGCTCGAGGCGGCGGTTGCCGGCAACCAGAAGGAGCTGTTCCAGCGCTGTACCGATGACCTGGCGAAGATGATCGATCAGTTGCGTCAACTGATCCAGGAAATCCTGCGCAACGACAATCAGGGGATCAGGGCTGCGGGCATCATGGCCTGAGCACGTCAGCTTTCCTGCAAGGATGTTGCAAGCCGTAAGGATCCAGGTTCTTGCGGGTGTGAGAGTGGTCTTTTCCCAAGTTAAACGATGCTGCAAGAAGAGGTTTGTACAATGATCGAATCGGTTTCAACCAGTTGGGTGTGTGCCGCCCAGTTGCATCCAGTCAACGAGAGCAGTGACTGCGCACAGGTGAAAACCAGCGAGTCAGCGCAGCGCCTGGCGCGTCACGAGGAGCCGCAGAAGCATGGCATCCTGATGCGCCTGTTCATCGCGATTGCCGAGTTCCTCGGCTTTCGTCCCGGTGTGGCGACGGGCGGCGCGCAGGCCACGGCTTCGGCGCCGGACATGATGCGTTCATTAAACGAGCAGATGGCCAAAGGGCTGCCGGATGTCATGAGGTCGCAGGCCAGCGGGATACTGGCGAAGCAGGAGAATCTGCCAACCGAGCAGTTCATGGCCAGTTACACGGAGCAGCTCACGGGCAGCAATATCATGCGTAACGCCAACTGCCTGTTGTCGAATGTCGTCAAGCTGGGCGAGCTTGTGCCAGAGCTGAAGGTTGGGACGAGCATCACCGAGGTCGATATCGTCGGTGGCTACTCTTTGCAAGAGGCCCAGTTTCCGGACAATATCAAACTGATGCAGAACGATCCGATGGCTGCCGCCAAGGTGCTCGATGCGGTGATTTTCCTGGCTTCGAAGTTTGCCGAGTTTCCGGATCCCGAGCAGGTAGGACCTGAAGCGGTGGTGGCGTTTGTCAAAGAGGTCGATGCCGAGTTCATCGACCTGTTCGCCCAGAAGTCCGATGCGCTGGCGCCAGTTGTCGTGGCGCAAGCATACGACGATGCCGCTTCGGTGGTAGCCGGCACTTTGGCCGAAGCGAGCCCTGCACAGCCTGTGGAGCCTGAAGCGAGTTACGGTGGGGCGACCATCGGACAGCCTGATCCGCTAACATCGTTGAAGGACGTCAAGCTCGGATTTGTCAAGATCGACGATGAGGTCGCTCTGCCAACGCGTAATGACTTCAACGCGACCATGAATTCGCTGCAACGGCCGACCAGTCCGCTTTCTCAGTCATTTGAGCACCTGGAGCGTCTTGCCGAGCATGGCAGTGCCGCCGAAAAGGCAATCGCTTCAATGGTGCTGGACCACACGGCGATAGGGCAGACCCACTCCTACGGCGACCTCTTCGGGCAGCGTAAGCTGGAACCCGATCTGTTGCAGGCCCACTCTGCGCTCTCGTTCGTGGACACACTGCAGAAGAAGCTGGACATGGCAGGGCGTCTGCTCGGCAACCTGCAGGCTGCCGACGCGGCTTGAGCTTGAGACTGGCTGGGGCCTCAGGGCCCCGGCCAGCCTTTCGAATCCCTTTAGGTCACCCGCTGTGAAACCAGCCCAGGGTGATCATTGCCACCACGATATAGCGCCCGCCCTTGGCCAGGGTGACCAGCAGCACGAAACGCCAGAACGGCTCGCGCATGATCCCGGCGATCAAGGTCAGCGGGTCGCCGATCACCGGCATCCAGCTCAGCAGCAATGACCACTGGCCCCAGCGCTGGTAGCGTTGCTGGGCGCGTTCCAGCTGGCTGGCGCTGAACGGGAACCAGCGGCGTTCGCGCAGGTGCTCGATGGCCCGGCCCAGCAGCCAGTTGACGATGGAACCGAGCACGTTACCGAGCGTGGCCACCAGCAGCAGGGTCGCCCAGGCGCCCGGTTCGCGCAGCAGCAGCCCGACCAGCACGGCCTCGGACTGCAGCGGCAACAGGGTGGCGGCGCCGAAGGCGCTGAGGAACAGCGCCCCGAGGCTGAGCATCAGTAGTTGGCGACCACGGTATCCTGGCCATCCCGGGTCACGCCGATGACCTGGTAGGCGTCCTTGTGGTCACCCATTTCCATGCCCGGCGAACCCATCGGCATGCCCGGCACCGCGATACCCTTGAGGTCGTTGCGTTTGGCCAGCAGACGCACCTGCTCGGCCGGGACATGGCCTTCGACGAACTTGCCGTCGATCACCCCGGTGTGGCACGACGCCAGGCGTGGCTCGACGCCCAGGCGCTGCTTGACCGCGCTCATGTTTGGCTCGACGTGGTCGTTGACGGTGAAGCCGTTATCGCTCAGGTGCTTGATCCACTCCTTGCAGCAACCGCAGTTGGGGTCGCGGTAGACATCGATGGTCTCGGCGGCCTGTGCCAGGCCGGTGACGGCCAGCAGGCCGAGGGTGAGCAGGTGTTTGCGCAGCATGGTGGAGCTCCTGTGAAACAAAACACATCTGGTTGATCTGCGCGGACCCTGTGGGAGCGGGTTTACCCGCGAATGCGTCAGCGAGTCCACCATTGCATTCGCGGGTAAACCCGCTCCCACAGGGGCGACGTCAGGCCTTAAAAACGCAGGCGAACCCCGGCCACCAGCCGGGTCTGGCCGATGTCCTCGCCATCCTCCCTGGCCTGCTCGGCGCGGTTGCCGTGCAGGCGGTTGAAGCTGACCCCGACATAGGGCGCGAACGCGCGGGTGATCTCGTAACGCAGGCGCAGGCCCACTTCGCTTTCGGCCAGCCCCGAGCCCTGTTCGCGCCCGGCGTCGTTGCGACCAAAGAAGTTGGCCTCGACGGTCGGTTCGAGGACCCAGCGATTGGTCAGCAGCATAGCGTAACCGGCCTCCAGGCGCAGCGCGGTCTGCTGCCGCTCGCCGGCGTAGGCGGTGGCTTCCAGTTCCAGGCCGTAGAGCGGCGTGCCCTGGATGCCGAAGGCGGCCCAGCCCTGGCCGCTGGCGGGCTTGAAGTCCTGGCGCACGCCACCGACCAGTTCCCACCAGGGGCTGATGGCATGGCCCCAGAGGGCCTGCAGCTCGGCCTTGTGGGTCTTGCCTTGTTCCCGCTCACCCTCGGTGCGCAGCCACAGGCGGTCGATATCGCCGCCGACCCAGGCAGTGGCGTTCCAGTTCAGGGCGCCGCTGCTTTCGAAGTTCTGGTACTCCAGTTGGTCGACGATCACTGCCCAGTTGGTCGCCCGGTCGTGCACCTGATGCCCCGGCAACGGCGGGAAGGCGGCGCGGCGATCGGCATCGGTGATCACCGGCAGCGGTGTGCGCGGTTGGCCGGGGGCCGCCGCCGCGTGGTTCATCTGGCTGTGGTCCATGGGCATGCTGGTGTGGTTCATCTGGCCGTGGTCCATCGGCATGGCGCCATGGTTCATGTGGTCCATGCCCGCGGCCAGGGCCCGTTCACTGGCCAGCAAGGCCATCAGCGCGACACCGGTGACGATGTGGCGGTTGCGGTTCTCATTCATCGACCCGTACCTCGCGGAACATGCCGGTCTCCATGTGGTAGAGCAGGTGGCAGTGATAGGCCCAGCGGCCCAGGGCATCGGCGGTTACGCGGTAGCTGCGCCGGCTGCCGGGGGGCATGTCGATGGTGTGCTTGCGCACCAGGAAGCGCCCTTGTTCATCCTCCAGGTCGCTCCACATGCCGTGCAGGTGGATGGGGTGGGTCATCATGGTGTCGTTGACCAGGGTGATGCGCACCCGTTCGCCGTATTTCAGGCGCAGCGGCTCGGCATCGCTGAACTTGATGCCGTCGAACGACCAGGCGAAGCGTTCCATGTGGCCTGTCAGGTGCAGCTCGATGTCCCGCGACGGTTCGCGTCCGTCTGGGTCGGAGTAGGGGCTGCGCAGGTCGGCGTAGGTCAGCACCCGGCGGCCGTTGTCGCGCAGGCCGATGCCGGGATCGGCCAGGTTGGCCCGGGGGGCCATGGTCTGCATGTCCACCAGCGGGTTGTCGGTTTCGCTGGCGGGGTGGCCTTGCATCATGGCCATGCCGGCCATGTTCGAGTGGTCCATGCCCGCCATATTGCCGTGGTCCATCGCTGGCATGTTCGAATGGTCCATCCCCCCCATGCCGCCGTGCCCCATGTCGTCCATGGTCAGCACCGGACGCGGGTCCGGCTCGGGCACGGGGGCCTGCAGACCCGCCGCGCGGGCCAGCGTGCCACGGGCGAAGCCGGTGCGGTCCATGCTCTGGGCGAACAGCGTGTAGGCGGGCAGGTTGCCCACGGTGACCAGCACGTCATAGGTCTCGGCCACGGCGATGCGCAGCTCGTCCACGGTCACCGGGGTCACCGGCAGGCCGTCGGCGGCGATCACCGTGAGCTTCAGGCCCGGAATGCGGAAGTCGAAGTAGGTCATCGCCGAGGCATTGATCAGGCGCAGGCGTACGGTCTCGCCGGGCTGGAACAGGCAGGTGAAGTTGCCGTCCGGGGGCTGGCCGTTGAGCAGGTAGGTGTAGCTGGCGGCGCTGATGTCGGCCAGGTCGGTGGGGCTCATGCGCATCTTCGCCCAGGCCCAGCGATTGTCGACGGCCTTGCCCCAGCCGTTCTCAGCAACATCATCGACGAAGTCGCCGACCGTGCGCTTGTGGTAGTTGAAGGCGTCTGACTGCTTCTTCAGGGTGGCCATCAGGGCTTCCGGCGCCTGGTCCGACCAGTCGCTGAACAACAGCACATGGTCGCGTTGGTACTTGTGCGGCTCGGGTTCGCGGGGCTCGATGACGATGGCGCCGTACACGCCGGCCTGCTCCTGCAGCCCGGAGTGGCTGTGGTACCAGTAGGTGCCGCTCTGGCGCAGGGTGAACTGATAGAGGTAGTCGCCGCCGGGCTCGATGCCGGCGAAGCTCAGGCCCGGCACGCCGTCCATGTTGGCCGGCAGGATGATGCCGTGCCAGTGGATCGAGGTGGGCTGGTCCAGGCGGTTGCGCACGCGCAGGGTCACGGTGTCGCCCTCGCGCCAGCGCAGCTGCGGGCCGGGCAGGCTGGCGTTGATGGTCTGCGCGGTGCGTGGGCGGCCGGTGATGTTGACCGGGGTCTGACCGATGAACAGGTCGAACTGCTGGCCGCTCAGGTCATGCAGCGGCAGACGGCCCTCGGCGGCCTGGGCCAGCGGGCGCCAGAGGCCGAGGCCGGCCAGGGCGCTGGCGGCACCCAGGCCCTTGACGAAGGTGCGGCGGGTTGGAGTCGGTGGCATGGCATGTTCTCGGTGCTGGCAAGGTCCATCCGATCGCGGGGCAAGCCCGCTCCCACGGTGGGAGCGGGCTTGCCCCGCGATCGGGAATGACACCGATGGTCGTCGCCAGCGCCTGTCAGCCACCTGAGGCGCGGATTACAGATTTGTCAGGCAACGACCTCGCCACTCTCCAGGTCGCGCATCAGCAGGCCGAACTCCAGCGACACCTGCTCGGGAATCGGCAGGTACACCACATGGCCGTCGCCCGGCGCCACCCCGATGGCCTGCTGCTGGCGGTCGCACAGGCGGTGCAGGTCGAAGTGGTAGTTGCCGCGCGGGGTCATCAGCTCCAGGTGATCGCCCACCGCGAAGCGGTTCTTTACCTTCACTTCGGCCAGGCCGTCCACGCGCACCCCTGTCAGCTCGCCGACGAACTGCTGGCGCTCGGACACCGAGTTGCCGCGCTGGTAGTTCTGGTACTCGTCGTGCACATGGCGGCGCAGGAAGCCTTCGGTATATCCACGTTGGGCGAGGGACTCGAGGTTGCTCATCAGGCTGCGGTCGAACGGCCGTCCGGCCACGGCGTCGTCGATGGCCTGGCGGTAGGACTGCACGGCGCGGGCACAGTAGAAGTGCGACTTGGTGCGGCCTTCGATCTTCAGCGAGTGCACGCCCATCCGGGCCAGGCGCTCGACGTGCTGGATCGCGCGCAGGTCCTTGGCGTTCATGATGTAGGTGCCGTGCTCGTCCTCGAAGGCGGGCATCTCTTCGCCGGGGCGGTTGGACTCCTGGAGCAGGAACACCTGTTCGGTCGGTGCGCCGAGGCCCAGGGTCGGCTCGCATTCACGAACGATGTCGCCCGTGGCGTTTTCGCTGGCCGGGGTGGCCTGGTACTTCCAGCGGCAGGCATTGGTGCAGGTGCCCTGGTTGGCGTCGCGCTTGTTCATGTAGCCCGACAGCAGGCAGCGCCCGGAATAGGCCATGCACAACGCGCCGTGCACGAAGACTTCCAGCTCCATTTCAGGCACCTGCTGGCGGATCTCTTCGATCTCTTCCAGCGACAGCTCCCGCGACAGGATCACCCGGGTCAGCCCCATGCCTTGCCAGAACTGCACGCTGGCCCAGTTCACCGTGTTGGCCTGCACCGACAGGTGGATGGGCATCTGCGGGAAGTGCTGGCGCACCAGCATGATCAGCCCCGGGTCGGACATGATCAGCGCATCCGGGCCCATCTCGATCACTGGCGCCAGGTCCTTGAGGAAGGTCTTGAGCTTGGCGTTGTGCGGGGCGATGTTGACCACCACGTAGAAGCGCTTGCCCTGGGCCTGGGCCTCCTGGATGCCCAGGGCCAGGTTGGCGTGGTCGAACTCATTGTTGCGCACCCGCAGGCTGTAGCGCGGCTGGCCGGCATAGACTGCGTCGGCGCCGTAGGCGAAGGCGTAGCGCATGGTCTTGAGGGTGCCGGCGGGGGCGAGCAGTTCGGGCTTGGCGGGAGAGGTCATGGTGCGCACCGGGGGCAAAAGGCGCGGATGCTAAGTCGGCGGCACTGTGCAGGTATTGATCTGGATCAACGGCACTTTTGCCGATGCGCGGGGCACTAAATTGTTGAGCCCCCGAGGAATGACCATGAACGAAGCCGTCTTGCAGAACAAAGCCCTGACCGTGCTGCTGGCACTGGTGACCATCGCCTTCATCTGGATCCTGCTGCCGTATTCCGGCGCGATCTTCTGGGCGGTGATCCTCGGCATTCTATTCTCTCCGTTGCAACGTCATCTGCTGCTGCGCCTGGGCGGGCGGCGCAACCTGGCCACGGCGACGGCGCTGGCCACCTGCCTGCTGGTCGCCGTGCTGCCGGTGATCATCATCAGTGCCTTGCTGGTGCAGGAGGGCGCGGCGCTGTACCAACGCATCGAAAGCGGCCAGCTGGACATTGCCGGCTATATCGAGCGTGGCAAGGATATGCTGCCTGTCTATGCCCAGCATTTCCTCGACCGCATGGGCATGGGCAACCTCGATGGCCTGCGCGACAAGATCACCAAGTGGGCCACCCAGGGCAGCCAGTTCCTCGCCGGCCAGGCGTTCAGCTTCGGCCAGGGTACCTTCGAGTTCCTGGTGAGCTTCGGCATCATGCTCTACCTGCTGTTCTTCTTCCTGCGCGAGGGCGCGGAGGTGGCGCGCAAGGTGCGCCAGGCGGTGCCGCTGCCCGAGCAGCAGAAGCGCCGCCTGCAGTTGAAGTTCAAGCGCGTGGTGCGGGCCACGGTCAAGGGCAACCTGCTGGTGGCGATCACCCAGGGGGCGCTGGGTGGGCTGATCTTCTGGGTGCTGGGCATTCCCAGCGTGCTGGTGTGGGCGGTGCTGATGGCGTTCCTGTCGCTATTGCCGGCGGTGGGCGCGGGGATCGTCTGGGGACCGGTGGCGCTGTATTTCCTGCTGACCGGGGCGATCTGGCAGGGGATCGTGCTGACGGCGTTCGGCGTGCTGGTGATCGGGTTGGTGGACAACCTGCTGCGGCCGATCCTGGTGGGCAAGGATACGCGGATGCCGGATTACCTGGTGCTGGTGTCGACCTTGGGCGGGTTGGCGGTGTTCGGGCTCAATGGCTTCGTGATCGGGCCGTTGATCGCGGCGTTGTTCATTTCCAGCTGGGCGATCTTTGCCTCGACCAAGCCGCAGGTGCAACTGCCATCCTGAAAGGGCCATTCGCGGGTAAACCCGCTCCCACAGGGCACTGCACGAAACCTGTGGGAGCGGGTTTACCCGCGAATGGGCTGCATCGTAGCCCCAAGCTATTTATCGGAAACTGTAGGAAACCCCCGCATACACCCCGAACCCTTCCCCCGGCGTCGAGCGGGCGATGTCCTGCCCGGCATCGTTGTACCCCGGTGTCACCGTCGCCGCATACCGCTTGTTGGTCAGGTTGCGCAGGTCGAGCCAGGTCTGCCAGTCCCGTTTCGGCGAATCCCAGCCCAGGCGCGCGCCGAGCAGGGCGTAGGCATCGGCGTGGTAGCTGTTGGCGTAGTCCACCTGCACCTTGGAGGCCATCTGCGTGTTCACCCCGGCGTAGAAACCGCTCGGCCAGTCGTAGCGCAGTTCGGCCTGGTAGTAGTGCATGGGGATGCCAGGCAGGCGGTTGTCGCCGAACTTGTCGTCGTCGCGGTAGTGGAAGTCGCTGAAGGTGTAGGCCTGGCGCAGGCTGAGCTTGCCGGTGCCGGGTTGCTCCCAGAGCAGGCTGTCCAGGCCGGCCTCGACGCCCTGGTGCACGGTGGGGCTGGCGTTGAACTCCTTGAACGGCAAGCCTTGCACGACTTCCACGTTCAACAGCTCGTGGCGTACCTGGGCGTAGTACCAGGCCAGGTCCCAGCGCCCCAGTGCCGAGTCGCCGCGGGCACCCAGCTCGAGGGTGGCGGCGGTCTGGTTCTGCATCTTCATGGGCTGGTTGGCGACCGGCGCACTCCAGACCAGCGACCACGGGTGCGGCGGCTCCACCGAGCGACTGAGGTTGCCGTAGACCTGCAGGTCAGGGCGGATGTCGTAACGCAGGCCCAGGCGTGGGGCGTAGTCCCAGTCATGCTGGCTGACCTTGCCGCCACTGGTCGGGTAGGTGACGTCGCTTTCGCGGCGGGTATAGATCATCGCCAGGCCCGTGCTCAGCCACAGGTTCGGGATCAGCTCCAGGTCGTTGCCCGCATGCAGCACGGTATCCGAACCCTGGTAGCTGAAATCGCGGCTGCGGGCGCCGAAGTTGTCGCCGCCGGGGCGAGCGAACTGCGAGGCGCCGCTGTTGGGCAGGTGCTTGGTGGTACGCCAGCCGAGGGTGGTCTTGCTCTCATTGCCGAACAGGGTGTCGCGACGCAAGTAGTTCAGCGTGCCGCTGACATCGGTGTAGGCGACCTTAAGGCGCATCGGGCCTTCGCGCAGGTCCATGGGGTAGTCGTGATAGACCAGCCCCGCCTCCAGGCGTGAATCGTCATCCAGGAAGAAGGTGGTCTTGTTGCCCACCCAGGTGCTGCCCGGTTGCGGGCGGCTGTCGTCGCGGGCCAGGTACGCCGGATTGGCGGCACGGGGATGGTGCTTGATCTGGTCCTTGGTCAGGCGCCCGGCCAGGTCGTTCTCGGTTTCCCGGTAGCGCAGGTAGAAGCGCGTCTCCAGGTTTGGGTTGAAGCGGTAGCCGATGTTGGCGGCGATGCCCTTGGCGCTGCCGCTGCTGTGATCCTGGTAGCCGTCGTACTCGGCATCGGTCAGGGCCACGTAGTAGTCGAGGTTGCCCAGCACCTGCCCGGAGCTGATGTGCCGGCGCTGGTAGCCACGGCTGCCGACTTCGTAGCGCACCTGCAAGGGCGCGGCATCGTAGCCGGTGTGGGTCACGTAGTTGATCGCGCCGCCCAGGGCCAGCGAGCCCTGGTCGAAGCCGTTGGCGCCGCGCAGCACTTCGGCGCGGCTCAACCACAGCGGTTCGAACAGCTCGTAGGGCGTGCCGCCCGGGCCGGTCAGCGGCAGGCCGTCGAACATTGTGTACACGCCCGAGCCGTGGGCGCCCGGTGCGCGGTTGATGCCCGAACCACGGATCGACAGCTTGATGCCATCGTTGCCCGCCGACTGGGCGAATACGCCAGGCTGGTAGGCCAGCACGTCCTGGTTGCTGGCCACCCGACCTTGGCCGACCTTGTCCATGTCCACCAGGTTGCTGGCGCCGGGGATCTCGCGCAGGTGCTCGGCGGCGGCTTCCAGTTCGGATTGCTGCCGGTCCTGGATCAGCACCTGGTCGAGTTCGACGCGATTGGCAGCCTGGGCGGTGCCAGCGACAAGCAGGGCCAGCAGGGAGTAGGGGAGGGTGGGGCGCATGGGGACGGGGTTCCAGATCGGGGGCGGGAGTCTGACGCTGCAAAGGGCAGACGAAGCACAGTGGTCGATCTGTAATACCGCAGTGGCTTCTTCGCGGGTAAATCGCAGCGGCGCACCGCCGCTCCCACAGGCATAGCGCGTGGCTTGAGGGCCGCGCGGTCGCTGTGGGAGCGGCTTCAGCCGCGAACACCGGCGCAGCCGGTGCCAGGCACCGCGTCGCCTGCTTCGCGGGTAAACCCGCTCCCACAGGGATCGCGCCAGATTCTAAAAATTGAGCAAGACAGTTGCTCCCACAGGTAAAGCGCTGAGCGTTGGAAATGGTGGTGATCCTGTGGGAGCGGCGGTGCGCCGCTGCGATTTACCCGCGAACAAGCCAGTGATTTCCTTCAGGCAAAAAGAAACCCCGCCGAGGCGGGGTTACTTTCACATCGTGCAGCCGATCAACCGATCAGTTGCAGACCCGCCTGCTGCACCATCTCCAGCAACGGCTGCGGGTACACGCCCAGCACGAAGGCGAGGATGGCAATGGCCAGCAGCATCACGCCGCCGGTGCGCTGTTCCCACTTCAGCGGGGCGTCGTGGCGACGCAGGTTCGGCTCGACCAGGTACAGGGTGACCATGACGCGCAGGTAGTAGTACACGCCGATGGCGCTGCCGATCACCAGGGCGCCGACCAGCCACCACAGGTGCGACTCGACGCCGGTGGCGATGATGTAGAACTTGCCGATGAAGCCCGCGGTCAGCGGGATACCGGCCAGCGAGAGCATCATCACGGTCAGCACGGCGGTCAGGTACGGACGGCGCCAGAACAGGCCGCGGTACTCGTACAGGGCGTCGGCGTCACGGCCGGCGTACGGCGAGGACATCAGGGTGATCACGCCGAAGGCGCCGAGGCTGGTGATCACGTAGGTGACCAGGTACACGCCCATGGCTTCCAGGGCCAGGCCCTTGCTGGCGACCAGGGCGATGACCAGGTAGCCGAAGTGGGCGATGGACGAGTAACCGAGCAGACGCTTGAGGTTGCTCTGGGTCAGCGCCAGCAGGTTGCCGATGATGATCGAGGCGACCGCGATCACCGCCAGCACGGTGCTCAGCACGCCGCTGCTGGCGGCGGGGGAGAGCATGAACAGGCGTACCACGACGGCGAACACCGCGACCTTGCTGGCGGTGGCCAGGAACGCGGCGACCGGCGCCGGGGCGCCTTCGTACACGTCCGGGGTCCACAGGTGGAATGGCACCAGCGACAGCTTGAAGGCCAGGCCTACCAGCATCATGCCCAGGCCCAGCTGCGCCAGCAGGCTCGGCATGCTGGTGGCGGCCAGGGCCTTGCCCAGCTGGTCGAAGGTCAGCGCGCCGGCATCGGCGTACAGCAGCGCCATGCCGAACAGCAGGAAGGCGGAGCCGGCAGCCGACAGCACCATGTACTTGATGCCGGCTTCCAGCGAGCGCTTGTTGAAGAAGGCGTACGCCACCAGGCCGTAGACCGGCACCGACAGCAGCTCCAGGCCGATGAACAGGCCCGCCAGGTGGTTGGCGCTGACCAGCACCAGGCCACCCAGTGCCGACATCAGCAGCAGCAGGTACAGCTCTTCACGGTTGCCCGGGAAGCCCTTGGAGCCCTCGCCCAGATAGGCGTGGGCAAGGGTGACGCAGGCCAGGGTGGCCACCAGGATGATCGCCATGTACAGGCAGGCGAACTTGTCGATGGTCACAAGCGACGTGACCGCCAGCGGTGCGACTTTAAGTGCCGGCAGGATCGACAGCAGGGCCAGGTTCAGGCCCACGGTGGACAGCAGGAAGGTCTGCGAGTGGTTGCGCTTCCAGGCGATCGCCAGCATCACCACCACCGTGGTGATGGTGGTGATCAGCATCGGCGCCAATGCGATGAAGTGTTGAGTGGTGAATTCCATAGCGCTCTTACCGGGCCGAAGCGAGTTGAGTGAAAGCGGAACCGAGCCACTGCTGCACACCGCTCATGGTGGCGGCAGAGGTGTCCAGGAACGGCTGCGGATACACGCCCAGCAGGATCAGCAGGCCCGCCAGGCCCAGCACCATGATCAGCTCGCGACCGTCCATGCCGGCCAGCACGGTGTCGGCCTTGGCCGGACCGAAGTAGGCGCGGTGGATCATGATCAGCGAGTACACCGAACCGAAGACCAGGCCGGTGGTGGCGATCACGGTGATCCATGGGACGTGGGCGAAGCTGCCGATCAGGATCAGGAACTCGCCGACGAAGTTGCCGGTGCCCGGCAGGCCCAGCGATGCGGCGGCGAAGAACAGGCTGATGGCCGGAAGATACGCGATGCGGTGCCACAGGCCACCCATCTCGCGCATGTCACGGGTGTGCAGGCGCTCGTACAGCTGGCCGGCCAGGATGAACAGCGCGGCGGCCGACAGGCCGTGGGCCAGCATCTGGATCACCGCGCCCTGCAGGGCCTGCTGGCTGCCGGAGTAGATGCCGATCAGCACGAAGCCCATGTGCGAGACGCTGGAGAAGGCCACCAGGCGCTTGATGTCGGTTTGCGCGAAGGCCAGGAAGGCACCGTAGAAGATACCGATCAGGCCCAGGGTCATGGCGATCGGCGCGAACTCGGCCGAGGCGTTCGGGAACAGCGGCAGGGCGAAGCGCAGCAGGCCGTAGGCCGCGGTCTTCAGCAGGATGCCCGCGAGGTCCACGGAACCTGCGGTCGGTGCCTGGGCGTGAGCGTCAGGCAGCCAGGAGTGGAACGGCACCACCGGCAGCTTCACCGCGAAGGCGATGAAGAAGCCCAGCATCAGGATGTACTCGACGCCGGCTGGCAGCTCGGCCTTGAGCAGGTCGCTGTAGTTGAAGGTGATCACGCCGGTGCTGTTGTAGTTGACCAGCACCAGGCCGAGGATCGCCACCAGCATGATCAGGCCGCTGGCCTGGGTGAAGATGAAGAACTTGGTCGCCGCGTAGATCCGGGTCTTCTTGCCGTCGGAGGAGCTGTGACCCCAGAGCGCGATGAGGAAGTACATCGGCACCAGCATCATTTCCCAGAAGAAGAAGAACAGGAACAGGTCCAGGGCCAGGAACACACCGACCACGCCGCCGAGGATCCACATCAGGTTGAGGTGGAAGAAGCCGACGTGGCGCTGGATCTCTTTCCACGAGCACAGCACCGACAGCACACCGAGCAGGCCGGTGAGCAGGATCATCAGCAGCGACAGGCCGTCGAGGGCCAGGTGGATGCTGATGCCGAAGCGCTTGATCCACTCGACTTTGTACTCGAGGGCCCAGGCGGGCTCCGCGCCAGGGGCGGGAGCCAGGGTGTAGTTGCCGTTCGCCCACAGCCACAGGCCGATGCCAAGCAGCAGGGACATGGTCAGCAGCGCGATCCAGCGCGGCAGGGTGGAGCCGAAGCGCTCACCCAGCCAGCACAGGAAGCCGCCGATGAAGGGGATCAGGATCAGCCAAGGCAAAATCATGACGGGTTGGTTTCCTTTGGCAAAGTCGCAAGATTCATAGTCATACCGCGGCCACTACCACGGCACCGAGCACCAGCACGGCGCCGACGGCGATCGAGGCGGTGTACCAGCGCAGCTGGCCGGTCTCGGTCTTGCTCATGGCGACGTGACCGCCGCGAGCCAGGCGAGGGATGAGGCCGATGCTGCGGTCAACCGGGTCCTTGCGCAGGATGTGGCTGATCAGCAGGTAAGGTTTGACGAAGAGCTTGTCGTAGATCCAGTCGAAGCCCCAGGCGGCGAACCACCAGGCCGACAGGACGCGACCGATACCGCTGTTGGCGACCGCAGTGACGAAGCGGCGCTTGCCCAGGAACAGCAGGGCCGACAGCAGGATACCGGCGATGGCGATGGCGCCCGAGGCGATCTCCAGCGAGTGCTTGGCTTCGCCACCGGCGTGGCCGGCGCTTTCAGGCAGCACGCCTGCCAGCGGCGGGTGGATCCAGGCGCCGATGAAGGTCGACAGCACGATCAGCACGCCCAGCGGCAGCCAGTGGCTGATGCCGTGGCCGGCGTGGGCTTCGGTCTTGGCTTCGCCGTGGAAGGCGATGAAGATCAGGCGGAAGGTGTACAGCGAGGTCATGAACGCGCCCACCAGACCTGCGTACAGCAGGCCGGTGTTGCCGCTGGCGAAGGCTTCCCAGAGGATCTCGTCCTTGGAGTAGAAGCCCACGGTCAGGATCGGCAGGGCGGCCAGGGCGGCGCCACCGACCACGAAGCTGGCGTAGGCCAGCGGCAGTTTCTTCCACAGGCCGCCCATCTTGAAGATGTTCTGCTCGTGGTGGCAGGCGACGATCACCGCACCGGAGGCAAGGAACAGCAGGGCCTTGAAGAAGGCGTGGGTCATCAGGTGGAAGATCGCCGCGTCCCAGGCGCCGACGCCCAGGGCCAGGAACATGTAGCCGATCTGGCTCATGGTCGAGTAGGCGAGGATACGCTTGATGTCGGTCTGTACCAGGGCGGCGAAGCCGGCCAGGACCAGGGTCACGCCACCGACCACGCCGACCAGGTGCAGGACGTCCGGCGCCAGCAGGAACAGGCCGTTGGTACGGGCGATCAGGTACACGCCCGCGGTCACCATGGTGGCCGCGTGGATCAGCGCCGAAACCGGGGTCGGGCCCGCCATCGCGTCGGCCAGCCAGGTCTGCAGCGGCAGCTGGGCCGATTTACCGACCGCGCCACCCAGCAGCATCAGGGTCGCCAGGACCATCCAGGTGTCACCGGCCTGGAACTTCTGCGGTGCCAGCACCAGCAGTTCCTGCACGTTCAGGGTACCCAGCTGGACGAACAGGATGAACAGGCCGATGGCCATGAACACGTCGCCGATGCGGGTGACGATGAACGCCTTGAGCGCCGCGTTACCGTTGTTGCGGTTGCTGTAGTAGAAACCGATCAACAGGTACGAGCACAGGCCCACGCCTTCCCAGCCGAAGTAGATGAACAGCAGGTTGTCGCCCAGCACCAGGAACAGCATGCTGGCGATGAACAGGTTGGTGTACGAGAAGAAGCGCGAGTAACCGGCTTCGCCACGCATGTACCAGGAGGCGAACAGGTGGATCAGGAAGCCGACACCGGTGACCACGCCCAGCATGGTGACCGACAGGCCGTCCACGTACAGGGTGAAGTTCGGCGCGAAGCCGTCCACCGACATCCACTGCCACAGCAGCTGGCTGTACGCACCGCCCTCAGGCGGGGCGACGTTGAACTGCCAGATCACGTACGCGGCGGTGGCCGCCGACAGACCGACCGAGCCGACACCGACCAGCGCCGACAGGTTCTCGGACCAGCGGCCGCGCGAGAACGACAGCAGCAGGAAGCCGATCAGGGGGAATACGAACGTCAGGAAGATAAGGTTCATCCGCGCATCTCACTGGCAGCATCGATGTCGAGAGTGTGGAAGCGGCGATACAGCTGCAGCAGGATCGCCAGGCCAATGCTGGCCTCGGCGGCTGCCAGGCTGATCACCAGGATGAACATCACCTGGCCGTCGGGCTGGACCCAACGGGCACCGGCGACGATGAACGCCAGGGCAGAGGCGTTCATCATGACTTCCAGGCTCATGAGCACGAAGAGGATGTTGCGGCGGACCATCAGGCCAACCAGACCTAAGCAGAACAGGATGCCGGCGACCGCCAGACCATGCTCGAGAGGGATAGCACCCATGATTTACTCCTTCGCCTCGTTGCGGCCCAGGTGGAAGGCGGTGACGGCTGCCGCGAGCAGCAGCATCGAGGCCAGTTCGACCACCAGCAGGTACGGCCCGAACAGGCTGATGCCGACGTCCTTGGCGCTGACGGTGGTACCGCTGATGGCGGCGCCCGACGGGGTGACGAACAGCACGTACAGCAGCTCCAGCAGCAGCAGGGCGGCGAGGATCACCGGCCCCGCCCAGATGCCGGGCTTGAGCCAGCCGCGCTCCTGGGCGACCGAGGCCGGCCCGAGGTTGAGCATCATCACCACGAACACGAACAGCACCATGATGGCGCCAGCGTAGGCGATCACTTCCAGGGCGCCGGCGAATGGCGCGCCGAGGGAGAAGAAGATCATCGCCACGGAAATCAGCGAGATGATCAGGTAGAGCAGGGCGTGCACCGGGTTGGTGCCGGTCACCACGCGGAGCGTGGAGACAACGGCGACACCGGATGCGAAGTAGAAAGCGAATTCCATCTTTCTGTCCTTATGGGAGCAAGCTCTTCACGTTGATCGGCTCGGCTTCGTTCTGCGCAGAGCCTTTCGGCTTGCCAGCGATCGCCATGCCGGCAACACGGTAGAAGTTGTAGTCAGGGTTCTTGCCGGGGCCGGAGATCAGCAGATCTTCTTTCTCGTACACCAGGTCCTGACGCTTGAACTCGGCCATTTCGAAATCCGGAGTCAGCTGGATCGCGGTGGTCGGGCACGCCTCTTCGCACAGGCCGCAGAAGATGCAGCGCGAGAAGTTGATGCGGAAGAACTCGGGGTACCAACGGCCGTCCTCGGTCTCGGCCTTTTGCAGCGAGATGCAGCCGACCGGGCAGGCCACCGCGCAGAGGTTGCACGCCACGCAGCGCTCCTCGCCATCGGGGTCGCGGGTGAGGACGATGCGGCCGCGGTAGCGCGGCGGCAGGTACACGGGTTCTTCGGGGTACTGCAGGGTGTCGCGCTTGCGGAACCCGTGGGAGAACACCATGGCCAGGCTGCGCAGCTGTGTGCCGGTGCCCTTAACGATGTCGCCGATATACTTGAACATGGGTCAAATCCTCACTGGGCCGCGACGGCTGGCGTGTTGTAGAGCACGATCGCAGCGGTCACCAGCAAATTGATCAGGGTCAGCGGCAGGCAGAACTTCCAGCTGAAGTCCATCACCTGGTCATAGCGTGGGCGCGGGATCGAGGCGCGCAGCAGGATGAACAGCATGATGAAGAACGCGGTCTTCAGGGCGAACCACAGGAACGGTACTTGCGGCAGGATGCCGAACGGACCGTGCCAGCCACCGAAGAACAGGGTTACCAGCAGCGCCGAGATCAGGATGATGCCGATGTACTCACCGACGAAGAACATGCCCCATTTCATGCCGGCATATTCGATGTGGTAGCCGTCGGCCAGTTCCTGTTCCGCTTCCGGCTGGTCGAACGGGTGACGGTGAGTCACGGCGACGCCAGCGATGAAGAAGGTGCAGAAGCCGAAGAACTGCGGAATGATGAACCACAGGTTGTTGGCCTGGTATTCAACGATGTCGCGCATGTTGAACGAACCCACCTGCACCACCACGCCCATCAGCGCCAGGCCCAGGAACACTTCGTACGACACGGTCTGCGCCGAGGCCCGCAGGCTGCCCAGCAGGGCGTACTTGTTGTTCGACGACCAGCCGGCGAACAGCACGGCGTAGACCGACAGGCCGGCCATGGCGAAGAAGAACAGCAGGCCGATGTTCAGGTCGGCCACGCCCCAGCCCGGGGTGATCGGGATGATCGAGAAGCCGATCAGCAGGGCGCTCATGGCCACTACCGGCGCCAGGGTGAAGATCATCTTGTCGACGAAGGGCGGGTTCCAGTCTTCCTTGAAGAACATCTTCAGCATGTCGGCGGCGATCTGGAACATACCGAACGGGCCGACCCGGTTCGGACCGTAGCGGTCCTGCCACCAGCCCAGCAGGCGACGCTCGACGAAGCTGAGCAGCGCGCCGCAGACCACCACGGCCAGCAGCACCACGATGGCCTTGACGACCTGAATGATCACGTCGATCACTTCGGGGGTGAACCAGCTCATTGTGCTGCCTCCTGCAGGCCTTCGACGGCTGCACCGAAGATGGCGGGCGGAATGCCGGCCAGGCCTTTGGGCAACGCAACCAGGCCAGCGCCCAGTTCTTCATTGATACGCAGCGGCAGGCGCAGCGAAACACCGGCCACGTTCAGGCTCAGCAGCGCGCCGTCGTTGACGCCCAGGCGGTCGGCTTCGGACTTGGCCAGGCCGACGTAGGCGGCTGGAATACGCTCTTGTACCGGTGCGGCGCGCGAGGAACTCTCTTCGCTGCCGAACAGGTGGAAGAACGGTACGGCGGTCCAGGTGCCGCGAGCCGGGTTGAACGCGCCCGGAATGGCGGTGAACCAGTTGAGCTTGTCGCCTTGCGACTCGATCAGGCGCACGCCCGGGTCACCGGCACGCAGGTGGCCACCCACTTCGTCCTGGAACTTGTTCCAGGCCTGTGGCGAGTTCCAGCCTGGCGACCAGGCGAATGGCACCTGCTGGCGCGGTTCGGCCGAGCCCGAGTAGCCTTCCATGGAGAAGGCGAACGCGGTGTCCTTGTCCTGCGGGGTACGCGGCTCGTGCACGCTGATGTTGGCGCGCATGGCGGTACGGCCGGAGTAGCGCAGCGGCTCGCGGGCCAGCTTCATGCCCTTGATGCGGAAGGCTGCGCTTGGTGCGGCATTGATGATGCCGGCCAGTTGCGGCGCGGCTTCGGCGCAGGCGCTGGTGACGTGGTCCAGCTGGGTCCAGTCCACCGGCTTGTTCAGCAGGGTGGCACGCAGGGCGTGCATCCAGCGCCAGCCTTCGTGGATCTGGATGCTGCTGTCCAGGTACTGCGGGTCGAACACCTGGAAGAAGCGCTGGGCACGGCCTTCCTGGCTGACCAGGGTGCCGTCGCCTTCGGCGAACGAGGCGGCGGGCAGCACCAGGTGGGCGCGGTCGAGGGTCGGGGTCTTGGAGTGGTCGGCAACGATCACCACCTTGGCCGCGGCCAGGGCGGCGTCGACCTTGGCGGCCGGTACGCGGGCGTACAGGTCGTTTTCCAGCACGACGATGGCGTCGGCCTTGCCGCTGATCACGGCGTCCAGGGCCGCATCGACGGACTCGCCGCCCAGCATCGCCATGCCGAGGCTGTTGGCTTCAGGCACGACCAGGCTCAGCGAACCGTTCTTTTCGCGCAGCTTGAGGGCCTTGGCGATGTTGGCGGCGGCTTCGATCAGCGCAGGATCCGCCAGGGAAGTGCCGGCGACCACCAGCGGGCGGTTGGCGGCGACCAGGGCATCGGCGATGCGCTGGGCCAGGGCCTTGGCTTCGTCGTCCAGGCCGGCGACGGCAGGCGCGCTCGGGTCGATGGCGTGGGCCACGGCGAAACCGATGCGGGCCAGGTCAGCGGGAGCAGCGTGCACACACTCTTCGGCGACGTCGTCCAGCTTGGTTTCAGCCAAGGATGCGATGAACAGCGGGTACAGCGCGTGCTGGCCGATGTTCTTCACCGCAGCGTCCAGCCAAGGCTGTACGCGCATGGCGTCGGCCATGGCCTCGGCCTTGCCCTTGGTGGCCTGGCGTACGGCCAGGGCGACGCGGGCGGCGGTCTGGGTCAGGTCTTCACCGAGCACGAACACGGCGTCGTGGTCTTCGATGTCGCGCAGGGTCGGGACTGGCAGCGGGCTGTCGTTCAGCACGTTCAGCGCCAGGCGCACGCGGGCCAGTTCGCCAGCTTCCATACCGGAGTAGAAGTACTCGGCGCCGACCAGCTCACGCAGGCCATAGTTGCTCTCGAGGCTGGCGCGCGGCGAGCCGATACCGACGATGGTGCGGCCGCGCAGCAGGTCGGCGGCCTTGTCCAGGGCGGCGTCCAGGCCCAGCTTGCTGCCATCGGCGAGGAACGGCTGGCGCGGACGGTCCTTGCGGTTGACGTAGCCATAGCCGAAGCGGCCACGGTCGCACAGGAAGTACTGGTTCACCGAGCCGTTGAAACGGTTCTCGATGCGGCGCAGTTCGCCGTAGCGCTCGCCGGGGCTGATGTTGCAGCCGCTGGAGCAGCCATGGCAGATGCTCGGGGCGAACTGCATGTCCCACTTGCGGTTGTAACGCTCGGAGTGGGTCTTGTCGGTGAACACACCGGTCGGGCAGACCTCGGTGAGGTTGCCGGAGAACTCGCTTTCCAGCACGCCGTCTTCGACGCGACCGAAGTACACGTTGTCGTGGGCGCCGTATACGCCCAGGTCGGTGCCGCCGGCGTAGTCCTTGTAGTAGCGCACGCAGCGGTAGCAGGCGATGCAGCGGTTCATCTCATGGGCGATGAACGGGCCGAGGTCCTGGTTCTGGTGGGTACGCTTGGTGAAACGGTAGCGGCGCTCGTTGTGGCCGGTCATTACCGTCATGTCCTGCAGGTGGCAGTGACCGCCTTCCTCGCACACCGGGCAGTCGTGCGGGTGGTTGGTCATCAGCCATTCGACGACGCTGGCGCGGAACGCCTTGGACTCGTCATCGTCGATGGAGATCCAGGTGCCGTCGGAGGCAGGGGTCATGCAGGACATGACGATACGACCACGGGTGTCGTTCTCGTCGGTGTACTGCTTGACCGCGCACTGCCGGCAGGCGCCGACGCTACCGAGCGCCGGGTGCCAGCAGAAATAGGGGATGTCGAGGCCGAGCGACAGACAGGCCTGTAACAGGTTGTCCGCACCGTTGACTTCGAGCGCTTTGCCGTCTACGTGGATAGTGGCCATTGTTCAAAGTTCTTCGTTGGCCCGCGTGGGCGGGCGTGGCTAATGGAAATCGGTGAGCCTGCGGCCGGCCACGAATCGTTCGGGCCGGCCGGCGGGCTGGCGGATGGCACGGACCATCCGCTGTTCATCTTGTTATGCGCCGACCACGATCGGCTTCGCCAGGTTCGGGCGCAGGGCTTCGCTGCCAGCAGTGGCTGGGGCGACGCCGGCCTCGAACTCCGAGCGGAAATACTTGATGGCACTGCCCAATGGCTCGACGGCACCCGGTGCGTGAGCACAGAAGGTGCGGCCTGGGCCGAGGAAGTTGACCAGACCCAGCAGGGTCTCGATGTCTTCGGCGCGGCCCTGGCCTTTCTCCAGGGCGCGCAGCATCTTCACGCTCCATGGCAGGCCGTCGCGGCATGGCGTGCACCAGCCGCAGGATTCGCGGGCGAAGAACTCTTCCATGTTGCGCAGCAGCGAGACCATGTTGACGCTGTCGTCGACCGCCATGGCCAGGCCCGTACCCATACGGGTGCCGACCTTGGCGATGCCACCGGCGTACATCTGCGCATCGAGGTGCTCGGGCAGCAGGAAGCCGGTACCGGCGCCGCCTGGCTGCCAGCACTTGAGCTTGAAGCCGTCGCGCATGCCACCGGCGTAGTCTTCGAACAGCTCGCGGGCGGTGACGCCGAACGGCAGCTCCCACAGGCCCGGGTTCTTCACCTTGCCGGAGAAGCCCATCAGCTTGGTGCCGTGGTCTTCGCTGCCTTCGCGGGCCAGCGACTTGTACCAGTCGTTGCCGTTGGCGACGATGGCCGGCACGTTGCACAGGGTCTCGACGTTGTTCACGCAGGTCGGCTTGCCCCACACGCCGACGGCGGCAGGGAAGGGCGGCTTGGAGCGCGGGTTGGCGCGGCGGCCTTCGAGCGAGTTGATCAGCGCGGTTTCTTCACCGCAGATGTAGCGCCCGGCACCGGTGTGCACGAACAGCTCGAAATCAAAGCCCGAGCCGAGGATGTTCTTGCCCAGCAGGCCTGCGGCCTTGGCTTCGTCGATGGCGCGGTTGAGGTTCTTCGCCGCGGTGGTGTATTCGCCACGCAGGAAGATGTAGCCACGGTAGGCCTTCAGGGCGCGGGCGCTGATCAGCATGCCCTCGACCAGCAGATGGGGCTGTTGCTCCATCAGCATGCGGTCCTTCCAGGTGTTCGGCTCCATTTCATCCGCGTTGCACAGCAGGTAGCGGATGTTCATGGATTCGTCTTTGGGCATCAGGCCCCACTTCACGCCGGTGGGGAAGCCCGCGCCGCCACGGCCCTTGAGGCCGGAGTCCTTGACGGACTGGACGATATCGTCCTGGGACATCTCGGCCAGCGCCTTGCGGGCGGCGGCATAGCCGTTCTTGGCCTGGTACTCGGCCAGCCATACAGGCTCGCCGTCGTCGCGCAGGCGCCAGGTCAGCGGGTGGGTTTCGGCCGAACGCGCGATGCGGTTGGCCGGGCCGAAGGAAGTGATGGTCATACGTAACCCTCCAGCAGCTTGGAGACGCCGGCAGGCTGCACGTCGCCAAAGGTGTCGTCGTCGATCATCAGCGCCGGGGCCTTGTCGCAGTTGCCCAGGCAGCACACCGGCAGCAGGGTGAAACGCCCGTCCGCGGTGGTCTGGCCGAGGCCGATGCCCAGCTCGCTCTGGATCTGGCTGACCACCGATTCGTGGCCGCCGATGTAGCAGACCATGCTGTCGCACACGCGGATGATGTGGCGGCCGACCGGCTGGCGGAAGATCTGGCTGTAGAAGGTGGCCACGCCCTCGACGTCGCTGGCGGGGATACCCAGCACTTCGCCGATGGCGTAGATGGCGCCGTCCGGCACCCAGCCGCGTTCCTTCTGGACGATCTTCAGGGCTTCGATGGACGCCGCGCGCGGGTCCTCGTAGTGGTGCATCTCGTGCTCGATGGCCGAGCGCTCGGTTTCGCTCAGGGCGAAACGGTCGGTTTGGATAAGCGTGCTGTTCATGCTTAGCGGTCCACGTCAGCCATAACGAAGTCGATACTGCCCAGGTACGCGATGAGGTCCGCGACCATGCTGCCTTTGATCACCGAAGGGATCTGCTGCAGGTGCGGGTAGCTCGGGGTACGGATCCGGGTGCGGTAGCTCATGGTGCCGCCATCGCTCGTCAGGTAGTAACTGTTGATGCCCTTGGTCGCCTCGATCATCTGGAACGACTCGTTGGCCGGCATGACCGGGCCCCACGAGACTTGCAGGAAGTGGGTGATCAGGGTCTCGATGTGCTGCAGGGTGCGCTCTTTCGGCGGCGGCGTGGTCAGCGGGTGATCCGCCTTGTACGGGCCTTCCGGCATGTTGCGCAGGCACTGGTCGATGATGCGGATACTCTGGCGCATCTCCTCGACACGGACCATGCAGCGATCGTAGGCATCGCCGTTGTGGGCCAGCGGCACTTCGAACTCGAAGTTCTCGTAGCCGGAGTAAGGGCGCGCCTTACGCAGGTCGAAGTCGCAACCGGTGGAGCGCAGGCCGGCACCGGTGGTGCCCCACTCCAGCGCTTCCTTGGTGTTGTAGGCAGCGACGCCGATGGTCCGGCCCTTGAGGATGCTGTTCTGCAGGGCGGCCTTGGTGTACTCGTCGAGGCGCTTGGGCAGCCATTCGACGAAGTCCTTGACCAGCTTGTCCCAGCCGCGCGGCAGGTCGTGGGCGACACCACCGATGCGGTACCAGGCCGGGTGCAGGCGGAAACCGGTGATCGCCTCGATCACGGTGTAGGCGCGCTGGCGGTCGGTGAAGGTGAAGAACACCGGGGTCATGGCGCCGACGTCCTGGATGTAGGTGCCCAGGAACAGCAGGTGGCTGGTGATGCGGAAGAACTCGGCGAGCATGATGCGAATCACGTCGACTTTCTGCGGCACCTGGATGCCGGCCAGCTTTTCCACCGCCAGTACGTACGGCAGGTTGTTCATCACCCCGCCGAGGTAGTCGATACGGTCGGTGTAGGGAATGAAGCTGTGCCAGGACTGACGCTCGGCCATCTTCTCGGCGCCACGGTGGTGGTAGCCGATGTCCGGGACGCAGTCGACGATCTCTTCACCGTCCAGCTGCAGGACGATACGGAAGGCACCGTGGGCGGACGGGTGGTTCGGGCCGAGGTTGAGGAACATGTAGTCCTCGTTGGCGCCCTGGCGCTTCATGCCCCAGGCTTCCGGGTTGAAGCGCGCCGATTCCTCTTCAAGCTGTTGCTTGGCCAGGGTCAGGCTGTAGGGATCGAACTCGGTGGCGCGGGCGGGGTAGTCCTTGCGCAGCGGGTGACCTTCCCAGGTCGGCGGCATCATGATACGGCTCAGGTGCGGGTGGCCGGCAAAGTCGATGCCGAACATGTCCCAGACTTCGCGCTCGTACCAGTTGGCGTTCGGCCAGATACCGGTCACCGTCGGCAGGTTCAGGTCGCCTTCGCTGAGCGACACCTTGATCATCACGTCGCTGTTACGCTCGACCGACAGCAGGTGGTAGAACACGCTGAAATCGGCGGCAGGCAGGCCGCGGCGCTGGGTGCGCAGGCGCTCGTCGACGCCGTGCAGGTCGTACAGCATGCTGTACGGCTTGGCGACGCCGCGCAGGAAGCTCAGCACTTCCTTGAGCTGGGCACGCTTTACCCACAGTACCGGCATGCCGGTGCGGGTTTCCTGGGCGACGAATGCGTCGGCGCCAAAACGGTTGTGCAGTTCGACGACCACATCCTGGTCGTCAGCCTTGTAGGGCGGAATATAAATAGCGTTGTCCGCTGTCATGGTCTCGGTCGCTTTGGGTCAGCGTTAAGAATGAAGCCAGGCCGCCGGCTCCTTCGGGAGCGGGCGGCAGGTCGCTGGATCAGACTTCGTCGGGGCTGCGCAGGTTGGTTACCGCAATGCGCTGTTCGCGACGCAGGTCTTTCTGGGCGGGCATCTCGGCACGGTAGATGCCTTGATCACCAACCACCCAGGAAAGCGGGCGTCGTTCTTGGCCGATCGACTCCTGCAGCAGCATCAGGCCTTGCAGGAATGCCTCGGGGCGCGGCGGGCAGCCAGGCACATAGACGTCCACGGGGAGGAACTTGTCGACCCCCTGAACGACCGAGTAGATGTCGTACATGCCGCCGGAGTTGGCGCACGAACCCATGGAGATGACCCACTTGGGCTCGAGCATCTGCTCGTACAGGCGCTGGATGATCGGCGCCATCTTGACGAAGCAGGTACCGGCGATGACCATGAAGTCGGCCTGGCGCGGCGAGGCCCGGATGACTTCGGCGCCGAAGCGGGCGATGTCGTGGGGCGCCGTGAAGGCCGTGGTCATTTCCACGTAGCAGCAGGAAAGGCCGAAGTTGTACGGCCAGAGGGAGTTCTTGCGACCCCAGTTGACCGCGCCACGCAGCACATCTTCGAGTTTCCCCATGTAGATGTTCTTGTGGACCTGGTCTTCCAGCAGTTGATCGGTGACGGTTTCCCGCTCACCGACCGGATACTGCTCGTTGGGTGCGTCCGGATCGATTCTGGTGAGATTGTATTGCATGCCAAAGCCTCATTGTTTCAGCTTCGCTTGCCGCTTGCGGCGACCTTCGGGAGCCCAATCGAGCGCCCCGACGCGCCATAGGTAGACAAGACCTGCCAACAGAATTGCTATGAAAATGAGAGCTTCGACGAATCCGGTCCAGCCGCTTTCGCGGACGGACACAGACCATGCATACAGGAAGAGGGCTTCGATATCGAAGATCACGAACAGCATCGCGACCAGATAGAATTTGGCGGACAGGCGCAGGCGGGCACTGCCGACGGGCAGCATGCCGGATTCGAAGGGTTCGTTCTTGGCGCGACCCCAGGCCTTGCTACCGAGCAGGCTGGACAGGCCGAGCATGAAGGCACACAGGCCGACGACACCCAGGAGGAAGATGGCAAAGCCCCAGTTGTGGGCGATGAGTCCTGCCGAATCGGACATGCTAGAAATCCTTATACAGAGACCCAGCTCTGCAGTCTGAAATAAGTAGAGCGGCGACGTGGTGTCGCAGACGCAGTGACCAAATGTCGCAGCTGAATCAATCGCGCTGATTTTATGGGTAAACCCAGTGCAAGTAAAATTTCCGTTGCAAATTTATTCGTAGGTTTAAGAACAAAAATCTTTCGTAACTGGCTGAAAGCCTTGAGTTTCGGGCATTGCACGCGGATTTGTTAATTATGTTTCTTACCCCGCGTAACGACAGGCTAGTTGCGTAATGATAATTAATATCATTTAACCTGAGCTGTAATGTTTTAGCTGTTTTGGGCCTTGCAAAGTTCATCTGCCGAGCGCCCCCTCTTGCAAATGCGAAAAACTCTCGTTCTAGCAGCTTCTGGCATTGCTCGCACCGCTCTGGGTCAATACTTTGTCGCTTGTGTCGCGGCTTACCGACGCAGCGATCAGCCACTGGCCGAGCCAGTAGAAGAGGATGATCAGGTACTCGGCGGTGGCGAATGGGCTGACGAAGCGGTCGATGCCGATCAGGCTGTCGGAGAATACAAATGCACAGGCGCCCAGCGCGGCCAGGCCACCACAGGCCAGGGCGCGCCAGAGCATGGCGCCGATGGTCAGGGCGTAGAGCGCCACTGGAATCAGCAGTGGGCCCAGGCCATGGCCGGCGAGCAGGCCGAACAGCGAACCGCCGATCAGCACGGCGCAGGCCAGGGCCGGGTAGGCCGGGCGTCGCGTGAGGCTGCAGTAGCCGCGCAGGTAGGCCAGGTGCGCGCAGAGGAATGCCCCAAGGCCGAACACGAACAGGTCTCGGGGGATCGCCAGGAGTATGTCGCCGAGCACCGAGAAGGCCAGGCCGAGGATGATCCAGCGGCGATAGGGTGTGGCGGGGGTGGTGCTCAGCCAGGCAATCAGTGCGAGCACCGGAATGGGTTTGACCAGCAGGCCGAGCAGGGCGTTGTCGCTGGCCAGCGCGTATAGATAGAAGGCGGCGGCTGCGACGGCGAGGGTGAGCAGGTGGCCAGGGCGGGGCATGGGCAGTCCTTGCTGTGGAGTAGCCACAAGCTTAGACCTGATCCCTGATTTTGCTCTGGCCTGTGCCGGCCCTTTCGCGGGTAAACCCGCTCCCACAGGTTTTGCGCTATGTCTGTGGGAGCGGGTTTACCCGCGAAGAGGTCGGTGCAGGCAAAAGAAAGCCCAGGCTCCTCACGGAACCTGGGCTTGCTGTTCAGCTCACCGAACTCAGTGGAACTGCTCTTCCTCGGTCGAACCGGTCAGTGCGGTCACCGACGAGGCGCCACCCTGGATCACGGTGGTCATGTCGTCGAAGTAGCCGGTGCCGACTTCCTGCTGGTGCGCGACGAAGGTGTAGCCTTTGCTCGCGTCGGCGAACTCCTGCTCCTGCAGCTTCACGTAGGCGGTCATGTCGTTGCGGGCGTAGTCGTGCGCCAGGTTGAACATGCCGTGCCACATGTTGTGGATGCCGGCCAGGGTGATGAACTGGTGCTTGTAGCCCATGGCCGACAGCTCGCGCTGGAACTTGGCGATGGTGGCGTCGTCCAGGTTCTTCTTCCAGTTGAAGGAAGGCGAGCAGTTGTACGACAGGATCTGGTCCGGGTATTCCTTCTTGATCGCCTCGGCGAAGCGGCGGGCTTCATCCAGGTCCGGCTTGGCGGTTTCGCACCAGATCAGGTCGGCATACGGCGCGTAGGCCAGGCCGCGGGAGATGGCCTGGTCGAGGCCGGCACGGACTTTGTAGAAGCCTTCACGGGTACGCTCGCCGATCACGAACGGCTGGTCGTACGGGTCGCAGTCGCTGGTCAGCAGGTCGGCGGCGTTGGCGTCGGTGCGGGCCAGGATGATGGTCGGTACACCGGCAACGTCAGCGGCCAGGCGGGCAGCCACCAGCTTCTGTACGGCTTCCTGGGTCGGTACCAGTACCTTGCCGCCCATGTGGCCGCATTTCTTGACCGAGGCCAGCTGGTCTTCGAAGTGCACGCCGGCGGCGCCTGCTTCGATCATGTTCTTCATCAGCTCGTAGGCGTTCAGCACACCGCCGAAACCGGCTTCGGCGTCAGCCACGATCGGTGCGAAGTAGTCGATGTAGCCTTCGTCGCCCGGGTTCTTGCCGGCTTTCCACTGGATCTGGTCGGCGCGACGGAACGAGTTGTTGATGCGCTTGACCACGGTCGGTACCGAGTCGACCGGGTACAGCGACTGGTCGGGGTACATCGACTCGGCCGAGTTGTTGTCGGCGGCAACCTGCCAGCCGGACAGGTAGATGGCCTGGATGCCGGCTTTTACCTGCTGCACTGCCTGGCCACCGGTCAGGGCACCCATGCAGTTGACGAAATCTTTTTCTGGGCGGAAGGACGGGTGGGCACCTTGGGTGACCAGCTTCCACAGTTTTTCTGCGCCTTGGCGAGCAAAGGTGTGCTCTGGCTGCAGCGAGCCACGCAGGCGAACGACATCAGCGGCGGTGTAGGTACGGGTCACGCCTTTCCAGCGCGGGTTTTCGGCCCAGTCTTTCTCGAGGGCTGCAATTTGCTGTTCGCGTGTCAGTGCCATGGAAATAAACCTCGTCGCATCGATCTTGAGTGTAATTGTGCTGATGCTCGGATACGCGGATCAGAAGCCAGGCGGCTGTCCTGTCCGGGGGAGTGCGGCGGCGAACGCAGGAGGCTCGAAGGGGAAGGGTTGTGCAGGCCAGGCGAAGGTGTGCCCTGCAGGTCGGCTCGTGGTTGCCTTGCTGCGGTGCGACGCGATTGCCAGAACTGCGGTGATGCGCTTCCGTCCCTCGGGACAACTTCTTCGTTGCAGTCGCAATCCCGTCGAACCGCCTTGTGGGCCGTATGGACACGAGGTGCCTCCACGGTGGGAGGAGCGCACCTCGAAGACCCTTGCCAGGGCCTCTGATTAGCGGGAGCGAGGCCATCATGCCCTTGCCGAAAAGAGCCTGTCAAATGTTTTGTAGTGCTTTTTCCGGCTTACTACATCTTTGGTCTAATGCGACTTGGTGGTCAGTTTCAAGGCCTTTGGTCGAGGCCTTGAATTGCCTGGGTTCAGTCGAGAAGGTCGACTTTCACCCGCAAAGTCATGTTTTCACCGCGCTGGGTGCTGTAACTGAGGCTTGACGCGCTGCGTTCGGATTGGCTCTGCTGGTTGAACCCGGCCAGGGTGATCCACTCGCCGAGCTTGCCGGTGACGGTCGTGTCGGTGCTCTGCACTTTCACTACATCGGCACGTTCCTGGCTCATTCGATCATTATTGGTGCTGATTTGCAGACGAACCGTGTCGCCGCTCAGGCGCGGGGTGACGTAGAAACCCTGGGTGACATTGCGGTATTCGGTGTTGCTCTGGATGCGCCCGTAACCGTCGGTGGCGGTGCTGGTGACGGGGATGCTCTGGCCCACCTGGATCAGTGCCGGCTGGCCGTCGCTGGCCTGCACCTGCTGCATGCCGCCTTCGCGGTTGGCGGTGCCGTAGCGGATCACGCGGGCGTTGCCGCGGTTGTCCTGGAAGTTGCTGTCGTTGTTGTCGACGCTGATCAGCAGGCGTTTGGGCGCGGTGTCGAGCTGTTGCAGCAGGGCGCGCAGGTCGTCGATGCGTTCCTGGCTGGCGTTGACGATCAGCTTGTCCTCGAAGGTGCTGACGCTGCCGTCCTTGCCCAGGAACGACTGGGCGGCAGGCAGCAGTTCGGCGCTGCTGCGGTGTTGCAGGGGGATGACCTCGGTAGCGGCCTGGGCGGTAAGGCTGGCGGCCAGCAGCAGGGAGGCGAGCAGGGGGCGTAGCGGCATGTCCATGATCTCCGCGGGTGGAATGGACATGATGGCAAATTTGCGGGCAACTTGCCGTGCGGATTGACGGTGGCTGCTGTCAGACAAATTCCGTAACATCGCGCCCCTCGATTTCCAGTCTCGCCCCCAAAAGGCAACGCATGTCCTGTGGGAGCGGGTTTACCCGCGAATGCGTCAGGGAATGCACCATCGCATTCGCGGGTAAACCCGCTCCCACAGGTAATGTGTGCTGCCATTGCTGTCTGTACAGGACCCTCATGAAACCCGCCCGACTTCGCGCCGACCTGCTCGCCGGCCTCACCACTTCCTTCGCCCTGGTGCCGGAGTGCATCGCCTTCGCCCTGGTGGCGCACCTCAACCCGTTGATGGGGCTGTACGGCGCCTTCATCATCTGCACCCTGACGGCCTTGTTCGGTGGCCGTCCCGGCATGATCTCCGGCGCGGCCGGTTCCATGGCGGTAGTCATTGTCGCCCTGGTGGTGCAGCACGGCGCCCAGTACCTGCTGGCCACAGTGCTGCTCGGCGGGGTGGTGATGATCCTGTTTGGCGCGCTACGCCTGGGCAAGCTGGTGCGCCTGGTGCCTTACCCGGTGATGCTCGGCTTCGTCAACGGCCTGGCCATCGTCATCGCCCTGGCCCAGCTGGAGCACTTCAAGGACGGCGAGCACTGGCTTGGCGGGACGCCCCTGTACCTGATGATCGGCCTGGTGGCGCTGACCATGCTTGTGGTCTACCTCCTGCCGAAGCTGACCCGGGCCGTGCCGCCGGCGCTGGTGGCGATCCTCGGCGTCGGCCTGCTGGTCTACCTGCTCGACCTGCCGACCCGCACCCTTGGCGACATGGCCCATATCGCCGGCGGCCTGCCGCACCTGGCCCTGCCGGAGGTGCCCTGGAACCTCGAGACCCTGAAGATCATCGCGCCTTACGCATTCCTGATGGCCATGGTCGGTCTGCTGGAAGCCCTGCTGACCCTCAACCTCACCGACGAGATCACCGAGAGCCGCGGCTATCCGGACCGCGAATGCGTGGCCCTGGGCGCGGCCAACATGGTCTCGGGCCTGTGCGGCGGCATGGGCGGCTGCGCGATGATCGGCCAGACCGTGATCAACCTCAGCTCCAATGGCCGTGGACGCCTGTCGGGCGTTGTGGCCGGGGTTATGATCCTGCTGTTCATCCTGTTCCTGTCGCCGCTGATCGAGCGCATTCCGCTGGCCGCGCTGGTGGGGGTGATGTTCGTGGTAGCCCAGCAGACCTTCGCCTGGGCCTCGCTGCGGGTGCTGCACAAGGTGCCGGTGAGCGATGTGCTGGCGATTATCGCGGTGACCGTGGTCACGGTGTTCACTGACCTGGCCATGGCGGTGATGTTCGGTATCGTCATCGCGGCGATCAACTTCGCCTGGCAGCATGCGCGGGAGCTGTACGCCGACAGCCATGTGGATGGTGAGGGCAGCAAGCATTACCAGGTGCATGGCACGCTGTTCTTCGCCTCGACCACGCCGTTTCTCAACCAGTTCGATCCGGCCAATGATCCGGCCAGGGTCACCCTGGACTGCCAGCACCTGAGCTTTGTCGATTATTCGGCGATAGCTGCGTTGCAGACCTTACGCGAGCGGTATGCCAAGGCTGGCAAGCAGTTGCGGGTGGTGCACCTGTCGGAGCGCTGCAAGAAGCTGCTCAAGCGGGCGGGTGAGCAGCACTGACAAGCAGCGTTGTCTGACCTGACGCATTCGCGGGTAAACCCGCTCCCACAGGGTTTCGCGATCCCTGTGGGAGCGGGTTTACCCGCGAATCGGGTGCGCAGCGCTCGCCTTATGACTCCCCGCGATTCTTCTTCACGATGCCATCGGCAATGCTCGCCGGCGCTTCGGCATAGCGGGTGAACTCCATCGAGAAACTGGCCCGCCCCTGGGTCATTGAGCGCATCGAGGTGGCATAGCCGAACATCTCGCCCAGCGGCACCTCGGCGCGGATCACCTTGCCGGCAGGAGTCTCGTCGCCGTCCTGGATCATCCCCCGGCGCCGGCTCAGGTCGCCGAGGATGTCGCCCTGGTACTCCTCGGGCGTCACCACCTCGACCTTCATCACTGGCTCCAGCAGCACCGCGCCGCCTTTGTGCGACAGCTGCTTGGTGGCCATGGACGCGGCGATCTTGTAGGCCATCTCGTTGGAGTCGACGTCGTGGTAGGAACCGTCGAACACCGTCGCCTTGAGGTTGATCAGCGGATAGCCGGCGAGCACGCCGTTCTTCATCTGCTCCTCGATGCCTTTCTGGATTGCCGGGATATATTCCCGTGGCACCACGCCACCGACGACTTCGTTGATGAACTCCAGGCCTTCCTTACCTTCGTCGCCCGGGGCGAAGCGAATCCAGCAGTGCCCGTACTGGCCACGGCCACCGGACTGGCGGACGAAGCGGCCTTCGATTTCGCAGGTGTTGCGGATCTTCTCGCGGTACGCCACCTGCGGCTTGCCGATATTGGCCTCGACGCCAAACTCCCGCTTCATACGGTCGACAATGATGTCCAGGTGCAGCTCACCCATGCCGGAGATGATGGTCTGGCCGGTCTCCTCGTCGGTCTTGACCCGGAACGACGGGTCCTCCTGGGCCAGCTTGCCCAGGGCGATGCCCATCTTCTCCTGGTCGCCCTTGGTCTTGGGCTCCACTGCCACCGAGATCACCGGGTCGGGGAAGTCCATGCGCTCGAGGATGATCGGCTTGTCCATGTCGCACAGGGTGTCGCCGGTGGTGACGTCCTTCATGCCGATCAGCGCGGCGATGTCGCCGGCGCATACGTCCTTGATCTCGGCGCGCTGGTTGGCGTGCATCTGCACCATGCGGCCGATGCGTTCCTTCTTGCCTTTGACCGAATTGAGCACGGCGTTGCCGGAGCTGAGCACACCGGAATACACCCGGGCGAAGGTCAGGGTGCCGACGAACGGGTCGGTGGCGATCTTGAAGGCCAGGGCCGAGAAGGGTTCCTTGTCGTCGGCGTGGCGTTCCAGGTGCTTCTCTTCGTCGTCCGGATCGGTGCCCTTGATCGCCGGGATCTCGCTGGGGGCGGGCAGGTAGTCGATCACCGCGTCGAGCATCAGCGGCACGCCCTTGTTCTTGAACGAAGAGCCGAGGATGGTCGGCACGATCTCGTTGGCAATGGTGCGCTTGCGCAGGGCGGCCTTGATTTCCTCGGTGGTGAACTCCTCGCCGTCGAGGAACTTCAGGGTCAGCGCTTCACTGGCATCGGCCGCAGCTTCGATCATATGGGCGCGCCATTCGTCGGCCAGGTCCTGCAGCTCGGCGGGGATCGCTTCTTCACGGTAGCTGGTGCCCTGGTCGGCGTCGTTCCAGTAGATGGCCTTCATCTTCACCAGGTCGATCTGGCCGATGAAGTGCTCCTCGCTGCCGATGGCCAGCTGGATCGGCACCGGATGGTGGCCCAGGCGCTGGTCGATCTGCTTCACCACCCGCAGGAAGTCGGCGCCCTGGCGGTCCATCTTGTTGATGTAGGCCAGGCGCGGCACATGGTACTTGTTGGCCTGGCGCCATACGGTCTCGGACTGCGGCTCGACACCGTCGGCGCCGCTGAACACCACCACCGCGCCATCGAGCACGCGCAGCGAGCGCTCGACCTCGATGGTGAAGTCGACGTGGCCGGGGGTGTCGATGATGTTGAAGCGGTACTTGTGCTCGAACTGCTTGGTCGAGCCTTGCCAGAAGGCCGTGGTGGCCGCCGAGGTGATGGTGATGCCGCGCTCCTGCTCCTGGGCCATCCAGTCCATGGTCGCGGCGCCGTCGTGCACCTCGCCCATCTTGTGGTTGACCCCGGTGTAGAACAGGATCCGCTCGGTGGTGGTGGTCTTGCCGGCATCCACGTGGGCAACGATACCGATGTTGCGGTACAGCTCGATGGGGGTCGTGCGGGCCATGGTCGGTCACCTGTGGGTGAGGATTCTCCCAAGGTAGCAGAGCGGGAGAATCCTGCCGGGGCGACCGTCAGTCGGCGAGCACCTGCAACTGCCACTGGCCATCGTTTTCGCGGGCCAGGCCGCTGGCCGGCAGCAGGGCCAGCAGGCGCTCGTGCAGGGCGGCCTCGGTGAACGACTTGAGGGTGGCCATGTCCAGGGTGCCGACGGTGATCAGCTCGGCCTTGGTATACGACAGCCAGGCCTTCTTCAGCGCCATCAGCACGTCGCTGCCGGCGGTGCTGGCGAAGCGCCGGTGCAGGGTGCGGCCTTCCAGTTCGAAGCTGTGACGGTGCTCGTAGCCGCTCTCGTCGCCATTGCCCTCGACGCAGCGGTGGCAGCGGCAGGGGCCGTCGCCGAAAGCGTTGCGCAGGTAGGCGTTGAAGTCCACGACGGGCTTGAGGGTCAGGCGTTTGTCGACCTCGAACAGGTCGGCGATCAGGGGTTGTTCGGCGCTCACTCGGTATCCTCGCGTGGTGTGGCGTGCATCGCCGGGCACCCTAACAGATCGGGCCCTTCAGATCACCTTTTGCAGGCCTGGCCTCTTCGCGGGTAAACCCGCTCCCACAGGCAATGTGAAAATCCCTGTGGGAGCGGGTTTACCCGCGAAGAGGTCATTAGAGACAACAAGGGCCGCCTGCCGTACTCTACGCGCCCATACGCCTAATACACCTGTTGAGGTAACCCCGCTTGAGCACCAAGTACCCGTACACCGCCACCGTGACCATCAGCGCCGAAGACCGTGGGGGCGATACCGAGGCCTCGGAGAACACCAACATGCGCGTGGGCCTTGAGGCGGTGACCGAGGTGCTGAAGAAAGTGCATTTCGTCGGCACGCTCGCGGCCCCCGAAAAAGGCGCCACGCACATCTGCGTCACCTTGGAGAATGGCCTGACCTACTACGGCCTGATCGTCAACGGCCACGCCGAGCTCGAAGGCGGCTGGATCGCCTTCGAGTGCGACATGCCCACTCCTGAAGAACTGGGCCTGTAACCCTCAGTCCAGCTCCATCAGGCACTGCTCGAGGATATCCAGGCCTTCCTCGAGCACCTCAGGCTCGATGGTCAGCGGTGCCAACAGGCGGATGATGTGCCGCGCCTTGCCGCTGGGCATCAGCAACAACCCCTTGCTGCGCGCTGCCTCCAGCAGTTTGGCCAGTTGCGCCGGTGCCGGGCTGCCGTCCGGGTTGACGAATTCCAGCCCGCGCATGGCCCCGGTGCCGGTCAGGCGCCCGAGCGCTGCGCACATTCCCGACGCTTTCCAGCGCGCATGGCGCGCCACGATGGCCTGTTCCTGCCGTTCGCCCCAGGTGGCGATATTGGCGTCGGTCATCTGCGCCAGGCTTGCCAGCGCCGCCGCGCAGGCGATCGGATTGCCCGAATAGGTCCCGCCCAGCCCGCCCTTGGGCAGCGCGCCCATGATCGCCTGCCGCCCGACTACCGCGCCCAGCGGCATGCCGCCGGCAATGCTCTTGGCCAGCAGCAACAGGTCCGGCTCGATGCCCAGCCGGGGGAAGGCGAAGCGCTGGCCGGTGCGGCCGAAACCGGACTGGATCTCGTCGATGATGATCAGGATCCCGTGCTCGTCGCAGAAGCGGCGCAGGGTCTGGGCGAAGGCGGGGTCGAGGGCGAGAAAGCCGCCTTCGCCCTGCACCGGCTCGAAGATGAACGCCGCCACGTCCTCCATCGCCAGTTCCACGCCGAACAGGCGCTCCATGGCCTTGAGCGCCTGCTCGCAGCTCACCCCGGTGTCCGCGCTGGGGTAGGGCAGGTGGTAGACCGGACCGGGCAGTTCACCGACCCGCTGCTTGTACGGGGCGACCTTGCCGTTGAGGTTGAGGGTGGCCAGGGTACGGCCGTGGAAACCGCCGTCGAAGGCGACGATGGCGCGCTTGCCGGTGGCGCCGCGGGCGACCTTGAGGGCGTTCTCCGCCGCTTCCGCGCCGCTGTTGGTGAGCATGCCCGCCAGCGGGTAGCTGACCGGGACGAACTGGCGCAGGCGCTCCATCAGCTCCAGGTAGGGGCCGTGGGGCGCTGCGTTGAAGGCGTAATGGGTCAGACGCGCGGCCTGCTGCTGGATGGCCTCGACCACCGCCGGGTTGCAGTGGCCCAGGTTGAGCACGCCGATACCGCCGACGAAGTCGATGTAGCGCTTGCCGGCGGTGTCCCAGACTTCGGCGTTGCGGCCGTGGGAAAGAGTGATCGGGTGAACGATGGCGATGGACTGGCTGATACTTTCCTGATTCATCTGCACGCGGCCTGTTGTTCGAGTCAGGTCGTATCCAAGCGTGGCGGGGATATATCCCGCAAACGAATTATTCGATTGCCGTCATTCGTTTTCTTCCTGAACTTGATGGGTTGTCTTTGACATTATCCCGGGACACGCTCATTGGCGTGGAACGGGCAGGGCGCTACCATCGGCAGCCAGCCTCCTTCCCAAATCCAACAAGCCAAGGACGCACATGACCGAGCAAGCCCTTTCCCTGCAGCAACTCGCCGCCCCTGATGGCACCTGCTATGGCTGCGGTTGTTCCCACCCCAGCGGCCTGCACGTGCAGAGTCACTGGGATGACGACGGCGTCCACCTGCTGTGCCGTCATTCCCCTGATCCGACCTTCATCGGCTGGCCCGGCCTGGTCTACGGCGGCCTGCTGGCCATGCTGGTCGATTGCCATTCCAACTGGACCGCGATGGCCCACCACTATCGGGCCGAAGGCCGCGAGCCCGGCAGCCTGCCGCGTATCGACTGCGTTACCGGCCAGCTCAGCCTGACCTACCTCAAGCCCACGCCGATGGGCGTCGAGCTGCAGCTCAAGGCGCGGGTCGAGGGTGAGGTGGGGCGCAAGAGCCGGGTGATCTGCGAGGTCTGGGCCGGTGATGTGCTGACCGTCACCGCTGACTCGGTGTTTGTCCGGGTCGATACCGAGAAGCTCAAGCGCCAGGCTCACGGCGACGCCTGAACCTTGCGCCGGTTGGGAGGGGCTGGCATTGTCGAGGGTGATCCGGATGCCCGACAGGATGTTGCCATGCCCTACCAGATCCGCCCGGCCCGCAGGGACGATTGCGCAGTCCTGAGCCATATCGGCCAGGCCACCTTCGCCCTGGCCAGCCCGCCCGACAGTGCCCCGGCGGCGCAGCAGCATTACATCACCCACAACCTGCAGCCCGAGCATTTCCAGGCGCACCTGTGCCACCCGCACAAGCGCCTGCTGGTGGTCGAGCAGGACGGCCAGGTGCTGGGCTACAGCATGCTCGACCTGGCGCCCGGTGAGCTGGGGATCGCCGCGGCCGATCAGCTGGTGGAGATTTCCCGCTGCTATGTGCTGCCCGTCGCCCACGGCACAGGCGCCGCGCAGTCGCTGCTCGAGTCTATCTTGTCCCACACCTGTGGCCCGGTTCGCCTGACCGTCAACGAACTCAACGCCAAGGCCATCCGTTTCTACGAGCGCAATGGTTTTCGCAAGGTGGGCGAGGCGATCTTTCCCTGCGGTGACGAGCGGCACCGAGACTGGGTGATGGTCAGGACGCCCGACAGTCTTTAAATTGAATCCCCCAACCTTCAGGGCGCGAACATGACCGATCTTTGTGCATTCCCCATCACCCGCAAATGGCCGGCCCGGTATCCCGAGCGCCTGCAACTGTATTCGCTGGCCACGCCCAACGGCGTCAAGGTCTCGATCATGCTCGAGGAGATCGGCCTGCCCTACGAGGTGCACAAGGTCAGCTTCGACAACGACGACCAGCTGAGCCCCGAGTTCATCTCCCTGAGCGCCAACAACAAGATTCCGGCAATCCTCGACCCCGATGGCCCTGGTGGCCAGCCGCTGCCGTTGTTCGAGTCGGGGGCGATTCTGCAGTACCTGGCCGAGAAGAGCGGGCAGTTGCTCAGCCAGGATCCTGCCCAGCGCTACCAGACCCTGCAGTGGCTGATGTTCCAGATGGGCGGCATCGGGCCGATGTTCGGCCAGGTGGGGTTCTTCCACTTATTCGCCGGCAAGGAGTACGAGGACAAGCGGCCCCGGGATCGCTACGTCAATGAGTCCAAGCGCCTGCTGGGCGTGCTCGATCGCCATCTGCAGGGGCGCGAGTGGATGGTCGGTGCGTACAGCATTGCCGATATCGCCATCTTCCCCTGGGTGCGCAACCTGGTGGAGCGCTACAACGCGCGCGAGTTGGTGGGGTTCGATGAGTTCAAGGAAGTTCAGCGGGTGCTGGCGAAGTTTCTTGAGCGCCCGGCGGTCCAGCGCGGGCTGAAAGTGCCGAGCTAAGCAGCTATCCGCGATCCTGTGGGAGCGGGTTTACCCGCGAATGCGTCGGCAGCGCCACCATCGCATTCGCGGGTAAACCCGCTCCCACAGGCAATACGCATGGCTCAAAATAACTGGTTCAGCAACCAGTACAGGCAACCCGCCAGCAACATCGCCGCCGGCAAGGTCAATACCCAGGCCATCAGCAGGTTGACCAGCGTCTTGCGTTGAATTCCCGACCCATTGGCCACCATGGTCCCGGCCACGCCCGAGCTCAGCACGTGAGTGGTCGACACCGGCAGGCCGAACATGTCCGCCGCGCCGATGGTGCACATCGCCACCACCTCGGCCGAAGCGCCCTGGGCATAGCTCAGGTGGGTCTTGCCGATCTTTTCGCCCACCGTCACCACGATGCGCCGCCAGCCGACCATGGTGCCCAGGCCCAGGGCGATGGCCACCGCCACCTTGACCCACAGCGGGATATAGCGGGTGGCGTCGTCCAGCTGGTGCTTGAACAGCTGCACATGGCGGGTGGTGTCGGCGTCGTAGTGGGCCAATTGGTGTTTGTCGATCAGGCGGATGGCCTCGCTGGTCAGGTACATGTCGTTGCGCACGTTGGCCATGGCCTCGGCCGGCACGCGCTTGAGCGAACCATAGCCTTTGACTTCCTCGCCGATCATGCCAGTCAGCGCGGCCAGCGCCGGGACCAGCTCGGCGCTGGCCTTGGGCTCAGAGATGAACGCGGTCAGCACCTGGCGCGGATCGGCCGGTGCGGGGGCTGGCGCGGCGCGCACCAGGGCCTGGCGGGTGACCTCGGCGACCGCCGAGAACTGCAGGGCCTGCTCGTTGGGCATGGTCTTGTTCAGCGCATAGGCCATTGGCAGGGTGCCGACCAGGATCAGCATGATCAGGCCCATGCCTTTCTGACCATCGTTGGAGCCATGGGCGAACGACACGCCGGTGCAGGTGAGGATCAGCACGCCGCGAATCCACCAGGGCGGCGGCGTCTGGCCTTCTGGCGCCTGATACAGCTCGCGGCGCTTGACCAGCGCGCGCAGGGCGAGCAGCAGCAGGGCGGCGCAGGCGAAGCCGATCAGGGGCGAGAGCAGCAGGGCGTAGCCGACCTTGCTGGCTTGGGTCCAGTCCACGCCGCTGGTGCCGTCGCGTCCGTGCATCAACGCGTTGGCCACGCCCACGCCGATGATCGAGCCGATCAGGGTATGCGAGGACGACGCCGGCAGACCCAGCCACCAGGTGCCGAGGTTCCAGATGATCGCCGCCAGCAGCAGGGCGAAGACCATGGCGAAGCCGGTCGACGAGCCGACCTGCAGGATCAGCTCCACTGGCAGCAGGGCGATGATGCCGAAGGCCACCGCGCCGCTGGAGAGCAGCACGCCGAGGAAGTTGCACAACCCCGACCAGACCACCGCCACCGGCGCCGGCAACGAATGGGTGTAGATCACCGTGGCCACCGCGTTGGCGGTGTCGTGGAAGCCGTTGACGAACTCGAAGCCCAGGGCGATCAGCAGGGCCAGGCCCAGCAGCAGGAAGGGGGTGACGGTGGTGACCACGGTGCCGCTGGCGCTGACATCCTGCTTGAGGCTCCAGAAGGTGTAGGCCAGGCCGGCCAGCAGCAGGCCGAAGAACAGGGTGAGGGTGGCGCGTCCGGGACGGTGGGACAGGTGGGGGCGGGAGTCGAGCTTGGGCAGCGCGTCCTGGCTGACCAGCAAGGGAGTTGTCATGATGGCTCCGGGGGGCTTCGACGGAGAGGGGAAGGTTTCCTATCCTAGAAACAATCTGTTACTCCCGCGTGACCTCGGTCAACGGAACCTCTAGTCTAGAAGGCACCACGCAATTGCCAAGCGAGTTTCCGATGATCTGTTGCAAGCGGGTGTACGATCCCGTCATGGCGAGCGATGGCCAACGTGTGCTGGTCGACCGCCTGTGGCCGCGCAACACGCGCAAGGAAGACCTGCACGGGCAGTGGCTGCGCGAAGTGGCGCCGTCCGACGCATTGCGCAAGGCGTTTCACGCCGGCGAGTTCGACTTTGCCGGTTTTACCCAGCGCTACCAGCAGGAACTGGCCGCTCACCCCGAGCACTGGTACCCGCTGCTGGACCTGGCTGGCAAAGGCGACCTGACCTTGCTGTACGCCGGCAAGGACACCGAGCACAACAACGCCCAGGTCCTGGCCCGGTGGCTGGAGGACGAACTGGAACGCCGTGGCCCGGCCAGTTCGCCGGTGTGCTATGCCCCTTGAACTGATTCCTGCCAGCGACGAACACCTGACGTTTGCCCGTGACCTCACGCGCCGCGCCATGCTGCCGTATTACCGTGAATTCGATCTGTTGTGGATCGAGGAAGCCTTCGACGAAGCCTGGGGCTGGCGCGAACAGTGGCTGGTGATCGAGGACGACCGGGTGTTGGGCTTTTGCAGCCTGAGCCAGGACCGTCAGGCGCTGTACATCCGCGAGCTGCACCTGTTGCCCGAGCAGCGCGGCCGGGGCGTGGGAGGCTGGGTGCTGGAGCAGTTGGCCGGCTGGACCGCGCAGCGTGGGTTGCCCTGGCTGCGGTTGATGGTGTTCAGCAGCAATCCGGCGCGGCGCCTGTACCAGCGCCGTGGGTTCGTCGAGGTCGGGATGGACGAGTGCTTTGTGCGGATGCAGCGCCCGGCACCCTGACGCGATCCTGTGTAGGAGCGGCCTTGTGCCGCGAAAGGGCCGCAACGCGGCCCCGGCGATCTTTGCTTTAACGCTCAAATCCTGGGGCCGCTCCGCGCCCCTTTCGCGGCACAAGGCCGCTCCTACAAGGGGCGGTGTATTTCAGTCCTGGCGCACCCTGACCATCTGTCCCTGAACCAGCATCGCCTCCAGCACCGGCCCCTGCAACGCCAGCAGGTCGCCGGCCAGCAGGTTCTGCAGCAGCGCCTTGCCATCGAAGCGATTGCCTCCCAGTTCGACCTCGCGCACGCCCTCGACCCGCACCACCGCCTTGCCCACCTGCCCCAGGCGGTTGCCGCTGATCACCAGCGGCCCGGGCTGCGGCGTGGCGTTGCGCAGGCTGACGGCGTACTCCGGGGTGTTGCCGATACGGTTGCCCACCAGGGTCAGGGCCGTGACCTCGCTGGCATCCACGGCGCTGCCTTGGCTGCTGGCCAGCAGGTTGTCGTCGATCAGCAGCGGGGCTTCGGTCGTCGGCGCGAGGTTGCGCAGCTGGATGCCATGGCCACGGCTGTCGCCGATGCGGTTGCCGGCCAGCAGCACGGCGCCGCGCTGGTCGCTGATCTCGATGGCGGCCTTGGCGGCGCCGAGGATCAGGTTGTTTTCGACCAAAGCCCGGGTCTGGCCACGCAGGCGCACGCCGCTGTTATTGTCGACGCCGCGCAGCTGGTTGCCACGCAGGCTCAACTGGCTGTCGCGGGCGTCGATGGCGTACTGCTGCGAGCCTTCGAAGCGGTTGTCGATGATGGTCGCCTGGCTGTGCTGCAGCTCCACCGCGCTGGACAGCTCGCTGAAATGACTGGCCTCCACCAGCAGCGTGGCCGGACGCGTGCTGGACGGCTGCTGGGTGCTGAGCGCGGTGCTCAGACCACGGGACAGGTTGGTGTTGTAGCCCAGGCGTTTGAGCGTCGAGCCGATCACCTGGGTATGGCTGCCAGCCCAGGACACCACGAAGGGCCGCCAGGCGCGGTTGGTGTTGCCGGGCTTGTCGCCAGCGACGCTCTCCAGCGTCGATTGGTTCAGCCCCAGCCAGCCCTGGTTGATCAGCGCGGTGCCGGAGTAGCTGTACAGGTAGAGGCTCGTGCCCTCCAGCAGCAGCCCGGCATCGGCGCCGATCATCAACGGGTAGCTGAGCAGGTAGCCGTCCTTGTAGCGCTTGAGGACCCGTGGGTCGTGCAGCGCATCGTGCAGCTGCGCCAGGGTGATGCTGCCACCGCGCAGCACCACGGCCTGCGGGTGATGCGCCTGGTAGCCGGCTATGGCGCGGAACAGGCCGTTGTTGACGAACGGCTCGAACGGCCAGCTGCCGGCCTGGGACGAGAACATCGGTTGCAGGCTGACACTGGCGCGGCCCGCGGGTGGCGGGCGGCGCGCCTGCTCGAAGGTCACCGCCTGGCGGGCCTGGTGGCGCAGTTGCTCCAGCTGCTGCTGATACTGCGCCTGGGGCAGGGTGTCCATCACCGGCGCGGCCTGGGCGGTCGTCGCCAGCAGCAGGGCGGCCAGGCAGGTGAGGGAAAAGCGGCTGAACGGTGCCATGGGTGCGTCCTTGATCAAGGCAGGTTGGGGTAGGCCGGCTTGAGCGGGCCGCCGATCTGGCTGTAGTTGTCCACCTCGCCGTCTTCACTGTCGTACAGCTGGCGGGCGAGGGCATGCCCGGGCCGGCGGGCCAGGAACGGTATCAGCCAGGCCAGCTTGTAGGGCGCGACGTCGGCCTGGCGCTGGCCCTTGAGCTGGGGCAGGGAGTCCGGGGCGAGCACGCTGCGGGCGGCGAAGGTGGCCAGCTGGTCGAGGGTACGCTGGTCGTCCTCGCTCCAGGCCAGGCCGTTGGCCCGGGCCGACTCGCCGAGCAGCACCAGCGGCACCAGGGCGTACTGGCTGTAGTTGGCGGCCAGCCTGCTGCGTGCCACTTCCAGCGGCAGGTAAGCCTGGTCGCCACTGCGCACGGCCTGGGCCAGGCCCCGGCGCAGGTTGCCGTCGGCCCAGCGGATGAAGTCGTCGCGGCCCACCAGCATGCCGGCGGCGGCCACCGCCCAGGCGGCCCAGTAGTCGTGGTTGTTGAAATAGACCGTGGTGGACTGGCGGCGCGGGTCGTATTCGCGGATCACCTGCTCGCCGAGCTGGGTGAACCAGTGACGTTGCGCGGGGCTGAGTTGCGCCTTGCCGTCGGCCGCGGCCTGGGTCAGCAGCACCGCGCCGGCCATGGCCGCCAGGGCCCATTTGCGCGCGGCCATGCCGGTGTTGCTGGCGTGCGGGTCGAGCAGGGCGCCCGCTTGCGCCCAGTGTTCCAGCCACTGGTCCTGGCAGGCCAGGGCCATGTTGGCCTGCTGCGGCTTGCTGGCGTTCTGAAAGCGCTTGCCGGCCTGGATCAGGCCGCCGACGAATTGCTTGATCTGCCGGGCGACGCGCTCGCTGTCGGCGTCTGGGCTGGCGCGCAGGGTGGATTTGCTGGCGTCGCGTGGGTCGTATTTGCTTTGCAGGTGCAGGCTGGCGGTGTAGGGCGGTGGTGCTTCCTTGCTGCAGGTGAGGGTGCGGTAGTCGGCGATCATGGCCGATTGCGCGGTGGCGCGGGCGGGCCAGATGGTTTGCGCGGCGTGGGCCGTGGGGGTGAGCAAGGCCAGGGCTGCCAGGGTGAGCGTGAACCTGTGGGGGCGCTTTGCGCCTCTTTCGCGGCGCAAGGCCGCTCCTACAGGGATTGCGTGGGTGCGGTTCACAGGCACAGGCGGGTCTCCACATCGGTGGCGGCGGTGCCGGCCTTGGTCGGTTCGAGGAACACCGAGAGCAGGTTGGCGCCGGCGAACTCGGGGGCCTTGCTCAGTTCGAGGTAGTACTGGCCGCCGCTTACCGCGGCCTCACGCCGGAACCACACCTTGTCGCGGGCGCCATTGTCGTAATAGACGATGAGGTAGAAGTCCTTGACGCTCCTGTCGCTCAGGCGGATATCGAGAAAGCCGTTGGACACGGTCTGCCGGGCGCTACCAGCATTGCTCAGCAGTTCGATGCGCTCGCCGACCTTGAGTGGCGGACGCTGCAATTTCGTGCCAAGGATTTCCCTGGACGCCTTGCAGCCGCCGTGTATCGCCGGCACCAACTGGCGGTACATCAACGGCGAATCCAGGCGGTAGTTGGCCGGCAGTTCCCAGACGATCAGCTTGGGCGGCGCCTCGGGCTTGTAGTCGGCGGACAGCAGGTACTCCAGCAGCGAGCCGTCCTCGCCCACGCCGGGCAGGGCGTAGTTGAGTACATCCGCTTCCAGGTACTGCTTCAGGTAGCCGTCGAAGTTGAACTGCTTGCTCTCGTCCTCGCGGGCCGCCGCGTTGCTGTCGCCGACCAGGATCACCTCGGGATCGGGGGCTTCGTCGAACAGGGCGTCGCTGCTGTCGGCCACCGGCACGGTCTGGTAACCGCGCACGTACTGGAAACCGTAGTTGTTGCCGCAGATGTAGCTCAGGGCCAGGTTCAGGGTGCCGTCCTTGGGCACCATCACGCCGGGCTCGGTGCTGTAGCGCTTTTTGGTCAGGCTGTTGTAGAACGGCTGGCGGCGGATCTCCTCGGCCATGAGCCTGGCCGTTGCCTCGGCGCCGGCCGGGGTCCAGTGGTGGTCGCGGCGGAAAAAGTACTCGCCCTTGGGCGGCTGGCGCACCAGCTGCATCATCGGCGCCACCACCGCGCCGGCCTGGCGCAGCTGCCCCAGGTAGCTGTCGAGGTTGCGGCTGGCGCGCCCGTAGTCGAACCCGTGCAGTTGCTCGGCATAGAGCTTGTCGCGGTGCATAAGGCCGCGGGTCGGCTGGATCGCCATGGCCACCTGGATGCCCTGGCGGTGGAACGCGTCCATCAGCCGGGCGAACTCCGGGCGCATGGGCGCGGGAATGCCGAAGTCGTTGGTCAGGTCGACCATCGAGCGGAACAGCCAGCGCTCCTTGCCGGGGACGATCTGGCGCATCAGCTTCATGCGCCCTTCGGCATAGTGCTGCGGTTCGGCCAGGGCCGGGCAGACCATGCACTGCAGGTTTTCGCAGCCGGGCCGGACGGGCTCGGCGGCCTTTGCCTGCGCGCCGAGCAGGGCCAGGGTGGCCGCGAGGCCGAGGGGGAGGAGGGTGTTCATGGGCCAGTCATCCTTGCGTGCGGCACGGCGTCACTCGGTCGGGTCGATGCTGTTGGCCAGGCTCAGGCTGCGGTTGCCTGGCAGCAGCACATAGCTGTACGAGCGGCCCTTCTTGAGGAACAGCTCATCGAAGCTGGCCACTTCCTGGCCACCGACGTAGGCGGCGAAGTCGATCTTGATCTCGTTGACCATGCGCGCGCCGGTCTGGCCGCTGGCCAGGGCCTTGACCACCTCGTGCTTGCCGTCGGCGGTGCGCAGCGTGGCCTGGGACGGGGTCAAGTTGTAGAAGGCCACCTGGGCCTTCTTCGGCTCGTTGACGTACTGGTCGGCGATCAACTGCAGCTGCTTGCCGTCGTAGACCACGGTGCTGGCGGCATTGGCCACCAGGGTCGGTTCGATGGCCTTGGCGCCGATACCGATCCTGTGCACGCCGGCCGGCACGAAGCGGTAGCCGCTGAGCTGGCCGGGGGCGACCTTCTGCGGGTTGAGCTTGCCGCTGAGGGCCACCTCGACGTTGCCGTCGGACAGGTTGAGCACACGCACGAACGCAGAATCGGCCGGGGCCACGGCGTCGTACAGGTCGGCATTGCCTTCGGCGGCCAGGGCGGCGTGGCTGGCACAGGTCAGGGCCAGGGCGGTGAACAGGGGCGAAAGCTTCATCAGGTTCTCCTAGGGACGTCAGAAATGCCCGGGCTGGGCGCTGCGGGCCAGCGCGCCGGGACGATGGGCCAACAGGGTGCGCAGGGGGAACTCCCAGACCACGGTGTCGATCTGCGGGTTCTGCAACTGGTCGCCGGCGAGAAACTGGTTCATCGCCTCGAACGGCCCGCGGGCCTCCACGGCGATGGACAACAGGTCGCGGTTGAGCGCCTCCTTGAGGAACCCGACGAAGTTCCAGTCGTCGATCTTGCTGTAGCTGGTGCCCACCAGCAGCAGGCTCTGCGTCTGCTCGGCGAACAGCGCGTCGCTGTCCTGGTCGGCCTGGAGGGTCTCGTACAGCTCGATCGGGTTAGGGCCGAACTGCGGCGCCAGGCGGGCGTGGTCGAACTGCAGGTAGTTCATCAGGTCGCCCTTGACCGTCTTGTCGCCGGCCTTGCGCGACACGTACACCTGGTCGCCGAGCAACTGCGGGCGCTGGCGGGCCAGTTCGTAGGCCGACAGGCGCGCGCCGTCCGGGCTCCAGTGGGTGTCGGACTTGAGGAACAGCCGTGGGCCGGCCAGGTTGCGCAGGTAGGCGTCGCGCAACGGCACCACGTCCAGCCGGCGTAGCTGCAGGTCGGCGACGAAGCGGTCGTAGAGGCTGTGCACCCGCGGATCGAAGGCGTGCTCGGCGTGGTTGGCGTAGATATCCAGCTTCATCGGCAGCGGCAGCAGCACCAGGTGCTTGCCGTGCTCGGCCAGTTGCCTCTGGACCTTGACGATCTGCTCCAGCTGGCTCGCCAGGCTGGCGTCCAGGTCGTTGGGCACGCGGTATTCCTGGTTGGTGTAGAGCCAACCGTCCTTGCCCAGCACCACGCCCTTGGTGCCCTCGCCGAACAGCTGGAACTGGGCGTCGGCCCACAGTCGTTGCGAGGGCTCGCGCAGGAACAGGCGCTTGTCGTAGACCTGTTCGAACTTGCGCAGCAGCTTGCCGTCGACGAACAGGTTCCAGCTGTCGGTCTGGGCACGGGCAAAGCTCAGCACCGGCGGCAGCGAATAGACGAACATCGCCGCCAGCGCCAGGGCGAAGACCACACCGTTGGCCTTGCCGGCCGAATTCATCACTGGGTACATGGCATTTCCACGGAACAGTTAGTTGATTCATTGATCGACACGTCCCCCTGTAGGAGCGGGCTTGCCCCGCGATCAAGGCGACGCGGTGCATGGCACCGGCTGCGCCGGTGTTCGCGGGGCAAGCCCGCTCCTGCAGGGGGCATCTCAAGCCTTGCCCTAGAACTGGAAATACAGGAACGGCGAGAACGAACTGGCCGCCAGGCTGCTCAGCGCCAGCAGGAAGCCGCCCCACAGCAGCAGGCTGTGCAGCACACCGACGTGACGCATGAAGTAGCCTTCCTTGTTGCCGGCGTAGAAGCGCACGTTGTTGATCCCGGCCAGGATCAGCCAGGCGATTGCCACCAGGGCGAAGGCCATGGCCATCCTCGAGGCGCCAAGCACGTAGAGCTCCAGCGAACCGAAACCGTTGAAGCCCAGCAGCGCCTGGTAGATCTGCAGGCTGTGGCGCAGGTCCATGGTGAAGAACAGCGGCATGCTCAGGATGATCAGCAGCGCGGTGCGCAGGTTGCGGCCCAGGTGATAGGGCGTGGTGACCTTGGTCGCCAGGTTGAACCTGCGCTCCAGCACCATGCCGATGCCGAAGAACAGCCCCCAGCAGATGAAGGCGAAACTGGCGCCGTGCCACAGGCCCGACAGCAGCATGGTCCACACCAGCGCCGGCAGGGCGCCGGCCACGCGCTTGCGCACCAGCGGCAGGTACACGTAATCGCGCAGGAAATGCGCCAGGGTCATGTGCCAGCGCGACCAGAACTCGGTGATGCTCTGCGACACATAGGGCTGGTTGAAGTTTTCCGGGAAGCGGAACCCCATCATCAAGGCCAGGCCCAGGGCCATGTGGCTGTAGCCGGCGAAGTCGAAGTACAGCTGCAGGGTCGAGACCACCAGGCCGAACCAGGCATCGCTGAACTGCAGGGTGCCTTCGCCGACGAACAGCACGTTGATCGGCGCCAGGCGGTCGGCGATCAGCACCTTCATGATGAAACCGAGCATGAAGCGGCACACCCCCAGCGAGAACAGCTCCAGCGAGTGGCTGCGCTGGCGCAGCTGCGGCGCGAGCTGGCTGTAGCGCAGGATCGGCCCCGCCACCAGGTGCGGGAACAGCGCGACGAAGGCGGCGAAGTCGATGAAGCTGCGAGTGGGCGTGGCGTCCTTGCGGTAGATGTCGACGATGTAGCTCAGGGCATGGAACACGTAGAACGAGATGCCCAGCGGCAGGAAGATGTTCTCCAGGGTCCAGGTGTTGATGCCCAGCGGCGCCAGCAGCAGGGCCAGCACCTCGGCGCCGAAGTTGGCGTACTTGAAGTAGCCGAGCGTGGCCAGGTTACCGGCCACGCCGAGCCACAGCAGGCGCAGGGCACGGCGTTTGTCGCCGGCGTCCAGGCGCGCCTTGATGAACAGGCCGAAGCCGTAGTTCCAGGCGGTGATGGCGACGAACAGCAGCAAAAAGTCCGGGCGCCACCAGGCGTAGAACACGTAGCTGGCGGCGACGATCACCAGCGAGCGCCACTGTGGCCGGGCCAGGTAGTAGATGGCCAGGAACAGCGGCAGGTAGAGGAACAGGAAGACGTTGGAGGCGAAGATCATGCTGGCCGGTCCTTAGTAACTGATCACCACGCCGACACTCAGCTGGTAGTCGTCGCCGGTGTCCAGCGCGCTGCCTGCGTTGAGGTAGCTGGCGCTGACCAGGGTGTTGACGTCCAGGTGCTTGCCGTCGAGGGCTACCGGGAACATCTTCCAGTAGTAGTTGAGGTCGATCATCTGGCCGACGTTGTCGCCCTTGCCGTGCCGGCCGGCGTTCAGTTCGCTCTGGCGCCGGGCGCGGGCATCGGCGGCCATGCGGATCGGCAGGGCGCCGCCTTCGTCGCGCAGGTTGAGCTGGGTCACCCGCAGGTCCAGGGCGCTGCGCGCCGTGGGCCGGGTCTCCAGGGCGACGCCGTAGTAGCTCAGGTTGCGCAGGTCGAGGGCGACGAACGAGCTGGTCAGGCGCGTGCTGTACGAGCCCTGGCGGGTGATGCGGTCGGACTGGATCGGGTTGAGCCGGAAGCCGTCGTTGTCGTCGTCCGGCTTGTCGGTCAGGCCGCCGCGCAGGGCCAGGCGCGGGGTCCAGGGCAAGGTCTCGAAACGCTTGCCGACCTCGCCCAGCGCCGCCCAGCCGCGGCTGCCGTGGCCGGTGCTGGTGACACCGTTGCCGGCGGTGTTGTCCATCGTGCCGTCCAGCGCCGCCAGTTCCAGGTGGTAGTCGCTGGCCAGCGGCAGGTTGTCGCCCTTGAAGAACAGTCCGTAGCGCCAACCCTTGAAGTCGTAGCGGTCGTCGGCGTCGTGGCCACTGCGGTCGTTCTCCTGCATCAGGCGCACGCCGACCTGGTTGTTCGGGCTCCAGCGATAGGCGTACTGGCCCATCAGGTACAGCGTGCGCGCTTCGCTGGCGGCCAGCGAATTGACGTCGGTGTTGTAGTTGCGAAATTTCTGCCCGACCGCGACGAAGGCATCGCTGAAGGTATCCTGGTAGTTGAATCGCAGCGACTCCAGGCTGTCGTCCCACCAGATGCCGTAGTCGTCGTAGAAGCGCTGACGACCGAACGACAGCGAGAAGCGCGGGTCGTCGCCGATCAGGTTGCGCTTGACGTACAGCTCGCGCAGCTCGGCGTACCAGCCCTCGGGTTGCTCGCGCTCATTGTTGTTGGTCGACTCGTTGGCCAGGTTGCTCGACTGGCTGGAGTCGTAGTTCAGCCACAGGCGACCATAGACCATCCATTTGGCCCAGCGTTTTTCCGGCGAGTACCAGGCGAACGACGGCTCGTAGCGCAGGCTGTAGAAGCTTTCGCGGTCGCGGCCGACCTGGGAGTCCTGCGGCCCGTAGCCGGTCTGCACGGTGAGCTTGTTGAAGAACTCCGAGGTGATCAGCGGCTCGCTGCCGTCAACGGCCGCGACGCGCACAGGCGCGTTGCTGTCGGCCTCGGGGCCGGTGACTTCCTCGGCCGCCAGCACCGTCAGGGGCGCCAGGGCGAGCAGGGCGCCGAGCAGGGGTGGGTGGGCTTTCACAGGGTGGCCTCCTTCAACAGATCGTTGCGCGCGGCCAGGGCGCGCTCGATGTCATCCTTGGGCAAGGTCTTGTCCAGCCGTTTGATCAGGCCGCGGGCGCGGGTCTCGCCCAGGTCGAGGGCGATGCGCGCATAGGTGTAGGCCTTGACCGGGTCGTGGCAGATGGCCCGGCCGCGCAGGTGCACGGTGGCCATGCGGTACCAGGCCGCGGTCGAGCCCTGCTCGGCCTGCCGCTGCCAGATGGCCAGGGCACGCTCCTGGTCGGGCTGGTCGAGGCCGCCCTTGCTGTACAGGTCGCCCAGCAGCAGCTGCGCGTCGGGATAACGGGCGGTGATCAGCTCGTCGATCAGCGCCTGGGACTTTTGCGGATCCAGGGTCAGCCAGTTGTTGACCATGTAGAACGCCGCATCCAGCGCCTTGGCCCGGGTCGGGTCCTTGGCCCGCACCTGGGCGATCAGCGCCTGGGTCTGCTCGGCGTTGTGCTCGGTGGGGTTGGAGATCATGAAGTTGGCCTTGGACACCTGCGCCGGCAGGTAGCCACGGGCGACGGCGTTGTCCAGCCAGCGCTGGGCCTCGGCGATGCCGTCGGCGCGCAACTGGTCGTTGGCCTTGTCGCGGGCCAGTTGCTCGGGCGTCGGCTCGACCTTGGGGCCCATGGCGCGGCTCAGGCGCTGTTCGCGCTCGGCGTCCAGCTCGGCGCGGGTGGTGCCGTGGATGCTGTCCAGCAGCGCGCCGATGCGCTGCACGACCTCCACCGGCAGGCTGGCCATCTCCGGCTCCAGGCTGCGGGCGAAGGCGAGGAAGGCCGGGTCCTGGCGCTCGCCGAGGAAGCGGTAGTAGCGCTCGATGCCGCGTGGGTCGATGCGCGCCGCCTGCTGGTACCAGCGCTCGGCTGCGGCGCTGTCGCCCTGGCGCTCGGCGACCACGGCGCGGTACAGCTCAGGGCGACAGTTGAGCAGGCAGCTCTGTTCGTACAGCGCCAGCAGTTCGGCGGCGCGCTCGCCGGGGAACAGCTGCGGATAGACCAGGAACACCTCCAGGCTGGTGCTGGTGCTGCGCGGATCACGGTCGTTGGGGTAGCGGGCCAGGGCCTGACGCACCCAGGCTTCGTGACTGCGCTGCAGGCGCGGGGTGCGGTCGAGCAGGCGCGCCAGCGAGGCCAGCGCCGGGATCTGGCCGTGGCCGTCGGCGAAGGCCTCCTGGTACAGGCTCACGATGTCCTGGCGGTTGGCACTGTCGCTGTTGGCCAGCACATCGCCGAGCAGCTGCTTGGAGGCCAGGTCGCCACGCTCGGCGAGGGCGCGCAGGTCGCTCGTGACATCGGCGCTCGGGTCCTTGTACAGCGCGTAGCGGATCTGCTCCAGGCTCTGCCCGGCCCAGCCGCTGCCGGCCCAGGCCAGGCCGAGGCCGGCCAGCAACAGGCGCGGGGCGTTCTTGGCGATCATGACCGGCCCTCAGTTGCCGCTGCCGAACGGCAGGCCCAGGTACAGGTCGACCGCCACGGCCTTCTGGTAGGCCGCTGCCGGCAGCGGGCTGTCCGGCTGGATGGTCAGGGCCAGGTTGTGGTTCAGCTCGTCGGAGCGGGCGTCGACCACCTTGCCGCTGAAGTGCTGGTCGAGGCCGAACACCTGCATGTCCACCGAGCGCACGCGGCCGACATCGGCGAGCTTGTCGAACGGCACGTTGGCGCGCACGAACAAGCCCTCGTGCTTCGGCAGCAGGTGCATCATCGGCGCCGCCTTGTAGCCATAGCCGTCCAGCGGCGGCGACGGGTACCAGACCTGGCAGTCGCACGGGCTGTTGATCACCGTCTCGACGCTGGCGCGCCCCAGCAGCGCCTGCAGGTCGCCCGGGGCGAGGTCGGCCAGGGCCTTCATGTCCGCCGGGCTGGTGAAGCTGGTGGCCAGCTGGGTGGAGATGTTCGCCAGCGGCTGGCCGGCCTGCACCTCGCTGGCGCCGGCCGGCAGCAGGTACTTCACGTAGCCGTTGTCCGGCATGCTGATGACCTGGGCATTGCCGGCCACCGTGGCCTGCAGCGCCGGGACGCGGAAGAACAGCAGGTAGCCCTTGTAGCCGACGAAGCCCAGCGCGGCCAGGCCGGCGGCGGCGTACAGCGCGGTGCCGGCCACGGCCTTGAGGCGCTCGGCCGGGGTGCGGGCGCTGGCCTGCTGGTGCTTGCGCGCCTTGATGTAGTTCTCGCGCTGCATCACGTTGAACAGGCCGTTTATGTCGGCGACTTCGCCCGACAGGTAGGCGCTGATCAGGTAGCGCAGGATGTCGCGCTTCTGCGCGTCGAGGTCGACGAACTGCGCGCCGACCTCCTTGCCGCGCTGGGAGACGATGCGCACCTTGCCGTCGATCGACAGGTCCACCTGGTTCAGGCGCAGCTGGATCGAGGCGTCGTACAGCGCGCCGACGGTCAGCGGCGCCTCGTGCAGCAGGCCGATGCCGCCCAGCGAGATGTCGGCCAGGTCGGCCTCGAACGGTTCGCGGCCGACACCGGACAGGCGCACCCGGGCGTGCATGCGGGTGCGCACGTACTGACGCTCGTCGATGGCTTCGTGGACGATGTTGGCCGTGGTCGTGCCCGGGGCCGCCGGGGTATTCGAAGTACTCATGTGCAGGCGCCTTTCCTTAACGTTGCGAGAGTTCCAGAAGAACGGTGATGACCCCGAAGAAGATGGCGATCGAGGAGCACAGCATCGCCTTCGAGGACCAGCGGTTGAGGCCGGCGTCGAAGTCGACGCTGCCGGTGGCCAGGGTGGTCTTCTGCCGCGTCCAGCGTTGCTGGTCCATGTGGAACATCGCGTAGACCTTCATCAGCGAACCGACGATCTGGTTGTAATAGAGAACGAACGGGTACATCGGGCTGACCGGGTGCCCGGCGAAGACGAACAGCACCGTCACCAGGCTGCGCGAGACCAGCACCCAGAACAGGTACACCAGCAGGTACTGGATGCCGAACACCAGGCCGGCGACCACCGAGCCGGTCAGGCCCATCAGGCAGGTCCACATCGACACCCGCTGGTCGAGCAGCACGTACAGGGTGAACAGCCCCAGGCGCGCGCGGCCGAGCAGGGCGGTGGCGCGGAAGTTCTGGCGCAGCGAGTTGCCGTACCAGCGGAACATCAGCTGGCGGGTGGCCACCCAGAAGCTGTCGCTGGGCGGGTGCTCGACGGTCAGGGTGTGGCTGTCGGGCACGTAGAAGGTGTCCCAGCCGGCGCGCATCAGGCTCAGCCAGCTCGACTTGTCGTCGCCGGTGAGGAACTGGAAGCGGCCCAGGCGCCAGTGTTCGAGAAAATCCGCCTCGACGTCGCGGATGAAATCCGGGTCGGTCATCACCCCGGCGCGGAAGAACGACAGCCGCCCGGTGAGGGTCAGCACCCGGTGCGACAGGGCCATCGAGCACATGTTGATATGCCGTTGGACGAAACGCATCGAGTGCCACTGGCGCATCCAGCGACTGCCCTCGACCTGGCAGAACTCGTTGGTGGTCAGGCCGCCGACGTCGGGCAGCACGGCGAACAGCTTGACCGCCCGCTCGACGCAGCCGGGCAGCATCATGGTGTCGCCGTCGACCACGCCGACCACCGCCTCGTCCAGCGGCATCTGCCGCGACAGCGCGCGGAAGGCGTGGGCCAGGCCATCGCGCTTGCCGGTGCCGCGGGCGCGGACGATCACCAGGCCGATATCGTCGCGGCCCCGCACCTCGTCGCGCATGATGTCCTTGATGAACTGCTCGTCGCCCTTCTCGACGATCGAGGCGATTACCGTGCACGGCACCTTCAGCCGCTGCACCTCCTGGAACACCGACTGGTACACCTTGAAGGTGGTGTGGGTGGGGATGCGAAAGCTGGTCACCACCATGAACATGTGCGACGGCAAGGCCGCGTCACCCAGGCGCTCGACCTGGCGGCGCAGGCGCGGGAAGCGCCAGTGCAGGAAGTACATGCCGCGCAGGTAGTGGACGATGGCGTTGCCGTAGCGCCACATGCCCAGGGTGCCAATGATGAAGATGAACAGGTGGTGGTTCGGGTCCAGGTACTGTGGCGCGACCATCTGCGCGGCCAGGGCGATCAGCCCGGCGAGCAGCGTCCAGGCGCAGAAGCTGGCCGCCGCGCGCATATACCCCGGGGCCGCGAAAGGCCGCTGTTGCTGTCGTTCCATGGCGTTGTAGCTCCTTGGGTCGGGGCCCGCCGTAACGGCGGGCGGCGGCGTGCCTTACCAGCAGATGCCGTGGCGTTGGGCGTCGCTGCTGCCGGCCATGAAGCCGACCAGGTCGATCACCTGCTTGCCGTTGCCGACGTCCAGGGCCTGGACGAAGCGCTCGTCGTTGTTGCCCAGCACGATCACCTCGGCCTCGTCGATCACCTGCTGCAGGTCGCTGCGCAGCAGGGCGCTGACGTGGGGGATCTGCTGCTCGATGTACTGGCGGTTGGCGCCGAACTGGCGGGCGTGGTCGACGTTGGCGTCGAAGATGCGCAGGTCGTAGCCCTTGCCGATCAGCTGCTCGGCCAGGGTTACCAGCGGGCTTTCGCGCAGGTCGTCGCTGTTGGCCTTGAAGGCCAGCCCGAGCAGGGCGATGCGGCGCTTGCCGGCCCGGGTCACCAGGTCGAAGGCGTTCTGTACCTGGTTGCGGTTGCTGTCCATGATCGAGGCCAGCAGCGGGTGCGCCACGTCCAGCTGGCTGGCGCGGTAGGTGAGGGCGCGCACGTCCTTGGGCAGGCACGAGCCGCCGAAGGCGAAGCCCGGGCGCAGGTAGTAGCGCGACAGGTTGAGCTTGTAGTCCTGGCAGACCACGTCCATCACTTCGCGGCCATCGACCCCCGAGGCCTTGGCTATGTTGCCGATCTCGTTGGCGAAGCTGACCTTGGTGGCGTGCCAGACATTGCAGGTGTACTTGATCAGCTCGGCGACCTCGATCGATTTGCGGATCACCGGGGCGTCGAGGCCTGTATACAGCGTGGCGAGCAGATCGCCGGACTGGCTGTCGAGTTCGCCGATCACGGTCATGGCCGGGAAGTCGTAGTCCTGGATCGCCGTGCTTTCACGCAGGAATTCCGGGTTGACCGCCACGCCGAAATCGCGGCCGGCCTGCTTGCCCGAGGCCTGCTCGAGGAGCGGGATGACCACGTTCTTCACCGTGCCCGGCAGCACCGTGCTGCGCACCACCACGGTGTGGCGGCTGGCCTTGTCGCGCAGGGCCGCGCCGATCTCCCGGCACACCGCTTCCATGTACACCAGGTCGAGGTCGCCGTTGGCCTTGCTCGGCGTGCCGACGCACAGCAGCGACAGCTCGGTGGCCAGGATCGCCGCCTGGACATCGGTGGTGCCGCGCAGGCGGCCCTGGCGCACGCCGTCGAGCAGCAGCTGTTCCAGGCCCGGCTCGACGATGGGCGAGCGGCCCTGGTTGATCATGTCGATCTTCGCCTGGGCGACGTCCACCCCCAGTACCTGGTGTCCGCGTGCCGACAGGCAGCCGGCGCAGACCGCTCCCACATAGCCAAGTCCGAAGATACTGATGTTCATAGATCCCTCTCCCCAGGCGCGGCGCAAGGCCGGCCGAGATACTCAGTTCAGAAGTTTTGAAAATGCCAGACGCGCAGGATCAGGCCGCGCTAGATATATAGCGATGCAGGCTGTTTCTTGGTGGTCTTTTTACATCCTAAGGAGTTTTCTGATAGTTCGGCAAGCTTTGTTGTGTTGTTGTTTTGATAAATTCTAAATTTCCTGTGAGAAAGTTGAAAATTACTTATAAAACAATGACTTAAAGTTAGATAAAAGTTGGGCGTCAAAAAATAGATGCGCTTGTTTGTGACGATAAAATGACGCCAAAATGGCGCTTTTCGCCACTTTTTCCACCGTTTCAGTCGCGCTTCGATGTGCGCTTTTTTACTGATTTGGGTGATTTTTCTTATTCTTGGAAGTGCTATTTTCGTCTGTCGTCGGGCGCGTCCATGTCCCCCAGACGTCCGACTGTGGCGCAATGATGGCTTGCAAGGATTGGATCCAATTGGCATAGTGCCGGACGACTGCGCAGGCATTCACTCGGGTGCGGGATGCACCCTTCTTCCATTCATGCAAAGGAGGCAAGCAGATGAACGGATTCGGTCCGCGACTCAGAGAAGAGCGCGAACGCCTGGGGCTGACCCAGCGTATCTTTGGCGACATCGGTGGCGTCGAGCCCAACGCCCAGGGCAAATACGAGAGCGGCGAACGCACGCCGCGCATGGACTACCTCGCGGCGGTCGCCAGCAAGGGCGTCGATGCGCTCTATGTGCTGAGCGGCGTGCACACCCCCGCGCCGCTGGACAGCCTCACGTCCGACGAAAACCGTCTGCTCGACGCGTTCCGCCGCCTGCCCTCGGCCGACCAGGCCGCGGTCTGGCACCTGCTCAACCGCCTGGCGGGCGAGGAGGGCGGGGCACAAGTGCTGCGTATTCGGCGGCCTGACCGGCAGGCATATTTCCATGACGCTTTGCGCTAGGTTCGTTGTGAAAAATTTTGTTAAGGTGGCGGGATCCAATCGCCCCACTGACGAGGTGTCTGCTTGATTAGGGTCCTGGTGGTCGACGATCACGATCTGGTGCGTACCGGCATCACACGCATGCTGGCCGACATCGACGGGCTGCAGGTGGTGGGGGAGGCGGACTCTGGCGAGTCCGCCCTCAAGCTGGCCCGCGAGCTCAAGCCGGACGTGGTCCTGATGGACGTGAAGATGCCAGGGATCGGTGGTCTGGAAGCCACGCGCAAGCTGTTGCGCAGCCATCCGGACATCAAGGTGGTCGCGGTGACCGTGTGCGAGGAAGACCCGTTCCCCACCCGCCTGTTGCAGGCGGGTGCCGCGGGCTACCTCACCAAGGGCGCCGGGCTCGACGAAATGGTCCAGGCAATCCGCCTGGCCTTCGCCGGCCAGCGCTACATCAGCCCGCAGATCGCCCAGCAGCTGGCGCTCAAGTCGTTCCAGCCGCAGGGCTCGCCGTTCGACGCGCTGTCCGAGCGGGAAATCCAGATTGCGCTGATGATTGTCGGCTGCCAGAAGGTGCAGATCATCTCTGACAAGTTGTGTCTGTCCCCCAAGACCGTCAATACTTACCGTTATCGAATCTTCGAAAAACTCTCGGTCACCAGCGACGTCGAACTGACCTTGCTGGCTGTCCGCCACGGTATGGTCGACGCAAGTCTGTAAGCACACACCTCATGTCACAACCTTTTGATGCAAGCGCGTTCCTGGCGACCTGCAGCGGTCGCCCGGGCGTGTACCGGATGTTCGACGCCGAAGCCCGGCTGCTGTACGTGGGCAAGGCCAAGAACCTCAAGAAGCGCCTGGCCAGCTATTTCCGCAAGACCGGGCTGGCGCCGAAGACGGCTGCCCTGGTGGGGCGCATCGCCCAGGTCGAAACCACCATCACCGCCAACGAGACCGAGGCGCTGCTGCTCGAGCAGACGCTGATCAAGGAATGGCGACCGCCCTACAACATCCTGCTGCGCGACGATAAGTCCTACCCGTACGTATTCTTGTCTGACGGCGAATTCCCGCGCCTGGGCATCCACCGCGGCGCGAAGAAGGCCAAGGGCCGCTATTTCGGCCCGTACCCCAGCGCCGGTGCCATCCGCGAGAGCCTGAGCCTGTTGCAGAAGGCGTTCTCGGTGCGCCAGTGCGAGGACAGCTACTACGCCAACCGCACCCGCCCGTGCCTGCAGTACCAGATCAAACGCTGCAAGGGGCCGTGCGTGGGGCTGGTCGCCGCCGAGGAGTACGCCGAGGACGTGCGCCACTCGGTGATGTTCCTCGAAGGCCGCAGCCAGCAGCTGGGCAACGAGCTCAGCGCCGAGATGGAAAAGGCCGCCATGGCCCTGAACTTCGAGAAGGCCGCCGAGCTGCGCGACCAGATCGCCCTGCTGCGCCGGGTCCAGGACCAGCAGTACATGGAGGGCGGCTCCGGCGACGTCGACGTGGTGGCGGCCTTCGTCAACCCGGGCGGCGCCTGCGTGCACCTGATCAGCGTGCGTGGCGGCCGGGTGCTGGGCAGCAAGAACTTCTTCCCCCAGGTGGGCATTGAGGAGGAGGTGGCCGAGGTCATGGCCGCGTTCCTGTCCCAGTACTACCTGGGCAACGCCGAGCGCGAGCTGCCGGACGAGCTGATCGTCAACGTGGTGCACGACGACTTCGCCGCCATCAGCGAGGCGCTGCAGACCCTGCGCGGCCGCGAAATCAGCATCAGCCATCGGGTGCGCGGCACCCGCGCGCGCTGGCAGCAGCTGGCGGTGACCAACGCCGAGCAGGCCCTCAATGCCCGCCTGGCCAACCGCCAGCACATGGCCGCGCGCTTCGAGGCGCTGGCCCAGGTGCTCGACCTGGACGAGGTGCCGCAGCGCCTGGAGTGCTACGACATCAGCCACTCCAGCGGCGAGGCCACCGTGGCCAGCTGCGTGGTGTTCGGCCCCGAAGGCCCGCTCAAGTCCGACTACCGCCGCTTCAACATCGAAGGCGTCACCGCTGGCGACGACTACGCGGCCATGCACCAGGCCTTGCAGCGCCGCTATGGGCGGATCAAGGACGGCGAGGGCAAGCTACCTGACGTGCTGCTGGTGGACGGCGGCAAGGGCCAGCTGAACATGGCCCGCGACGTGATGCAGGAACTGGGCTTTGCTGACCTGACGCTGCTGGGGGTGGCCAAGGGCGTGACCCGCAAGGCCGGTTTCGAGACCCTGTACCTGAACGACGTGGCCCACGAGTTCACCCTCAAGGGCGACTCGCCGGCCCTGCACCTGATCCAGCAGATCCGCGACGAAGCCCACCGCTTCGCCATCACCGGCCACCGCGCCCGGCGCGGCAAGGCCCGGCGCACCTCGAGCCTGGAGGACGTCGCCGGGGTCGGCCCCAAGCGCCGTCGCGACCTGCTGAAACATTTCGGCGGCCTGCAGGAGCTCAACCGCGCCAGTGTCGACGAGATCGCCAAAGCCCCCGGCATCAGTAAAAAGCTTGCCGAGTCGATTTATGCCAGCCTGCATAGCGAGTAGAATGCCGGGTTCAACTCGCAGCCAGTCGTACCGATGAATATTCCAAACCTGCTCACCGTTCTACGCGTCCTGCTCATCCCGATCTTCATCCTGCTGTTCTATGTGCCCTATCACTGGAGCTACATGGCCGCCAGCACGGTGTTCGCCATCGCCGCCGCCACCGACTGGCTCGACGGCTACCTGGCGCGTCGGTTGCAGCAGAGCACCCCGTTCGGCGCCTTCCTCGACCCGGTGGCCGACAAGCTGATGGTCGCCGTGGCCCTGGTCCTGCTGGTGCAGGTGCACGCCAACTTCTGGCTGACGCTGCCGGCGGCGGTGATCATCGGCCGCGAGATCGTCGTCTCGGCGCTGCGCGAGTGGATGGCCGAGCTCGGCGCCCGCGCCCACGTGGCGGTGTCGAACCTGGGCAAGTGGAAGACCGCCGCGCAGATGCTGGCGCTGGTGATCCTGCTGGCCAACCCGCCGCTGCTGACCTTCTGGGTGGTGCTGGGCTATGGGCTGCTGCTGGTGGCGGCGGGCCTGACCCTGATCTCGATGGTGCACTACCTGCTGGCCGCCTGGCCGCACCTGCGCGAAGGTTCGGAGCAGAAGTAAAAGTTTTTTTGAATCAAGGGGTTGACGCCGTTCTGGAAATCGCTAGAATGGCACCCATCACGACGCGGGAATAGCTCAGTTGGTAGAGCACGACCTTGCCAAGGTCGGGGTCGCGAGTTCGAGTCTCGTTTCCCGCTCCAAATTCGATCCACAGTGCGTCGCTGGGATCACAAAGAAGAGGCCGAAAGGCCTCTTTTTTTGTGCCTGGGATTTGGTGGTTGCAGGTTCATTTCAGTATTTGGGCCGGCCACAGTGGGCATCTGATTGTGGCCGGGTTATCTGTTCTCGGTGGCAATCTCCCTCTTTACACGCAGGGCGCATGCGTGGCGTCCGCCATGATAATGCTCGGCGACTCTAGCTAGCCCTATTCGATCAGCCAGGCGGGTTCACCTTCTATCAGTGTCCCGCCGTGGCTTGTCTTGTCTCCCTGGCGCGCCGCAGGACTGCCCTCAATGAGTGTATGCGCGGCACCAGTCTCGATGACCGCACCGCAACTGAGTTCATCCCCTATGCGTGCGATTGCACGACCATTCACTGAGGCACTGCCCGCGCCGCTGATGACGGTGCCTTCCCCGTGGAGAGGACAAAGGTGGCGATGGCCGATGAGGACGACAGGCTTCATGGCGACTCTACCTGGGCAAGTGGAGCGGTTTTTGGGGCCGTTCGTGATTCGTGGTCTATTGCTTCTGGCCACTTGACCTTTGGTGCCAGACGCATGGCGAATTGGCACCAGAGGAGATCGTTGTGATCTCTATTGAGCGGGGCGGGAGGGACAGCGGAGAGGCCATGTTGCATGTAAGTGCAGATATAGGTCCAAACTGACTCATCACCAACCAGGTTGGTCAAAGGGAACCGGTCGATGACGTTGTTGGTGCCTGGTTCCACGATGGACAGCATGATCCCCGTTTTTACGAGGTGTGAGCCTTGGTGAGTTACGGCTTGTTTTCTCCAACGCTCTGCGCGGACATCTTTCCAGTCGTAGCTGACGGTTTTTATTGGCCATGGAATGAAAGGATTCCACCAGCAGTATGTGAAATTGTAAGCATAGATTTTTTGGCGTGCACGGTTGAAACGTATGGGTTCATCGCGCGGGGTGAGGCGGATCATGCGTAGGAATGATGCTGTCTGGCAGGTTGCTAATAATAGGATGGCCAGCTTTAGTAAGATGAGGTTGTGCTGGTTATGTATTGCGCTATTAATTATTAGGCCGGCGGCCAGCATGAGAAATGGGCTGTTGATCAATGCGCACGCGAGCAGTAGTTCACGCATGATGATCGAGCTTCGGGATGTCTCCAGATAGGTGTCGTCTTGATGGTTTGTACTCAAGAGTTCGGAACAGAGCTCTATGTTGGGAGGGTCATTTGGGAGATTGAAGTCTTCCTTCCAGCCTGGGCATGGAGGCGCTAGGGTAGGCCTATTCTTCATGGTTGTCTCGTCGTGTTCAGTTGTTTTTTTCGCAGGGGACTAGATCTGCGGTATTACCCTTGTCGAGCCAGTAACTGAAGATCTGATCAAAAGCATGCGTCATGACAACGCTACCTTTACAGGTGGAACGGACTGTGGGCTGGTTCGCGACTCGTGATCAATCACCTCAGGCCACTTGACCTCTGGCGCCAGACGCATGGCGAATTGGCACCAGAGGATATCGTTGTGATCTCTATTGAGCGGGGCGGGAGGGACAGCGGAGAGGCCATGTTGCATGTAAGTGCATATATAGGCCCAAATTGATGCTTCACCGTATTCGTTGTTCAATGGGAATCGGTCGATAATGTTATTGGTGCCTGGTTCCACGATGGACAGCATGATCCCTGTCTTTACGAGGTGCGAGCCTTGGTGGGTTACGGCTTGTTTTCTCCAGCGTTCTGCGCGTACATCCTTCCAGTCGTAGCTGACGATTTTTATTGGCCATGGAATGAAGGGGTTCCACCAACAGAAATTGAAGTTGTAGGCGTAAATTTTTTGGCGGACACGGTTGAATCTGATGGGCTCATCACGTGGGGTGAGACGGATTGAGCGTGTGAATGATGTTGATTGCCAAATGCCAATGATTAGAAAGATAGCATCAATTGGGATTAGGCTGTATTGCTGGTCTGTAATGCTTTCTATTGTTAGGTGTGCGGCTACGGCGAAGCCGAAAAGGCTCGCTATTGCTAATAATAGTAGTAGCTCTCTCATGGTTATTGAATGTCGGGATATTTCCAGGTAGATATTGTCTTGATAGTTTGCGTTTATTAGCTCGGGGACGGGTTCGGCATGAGTGAGCTCGTTTGGAAGATTGAAGTCCTCTTTCCAGCTTGGGCATGGAGGAATCAGGGTAGGTCTTTTCACTTTTAGCTCCTCGAGTCCAGTTTGTCTTGTTTTTTTACTAATCTTGCGAGGTTTGTGGTGTCGTCCTTGTCAGGCCAATAGCTGACAGTTAACTCAAAGGCGTCGATGGTTTTGAAGTCTGCAGTTGGTGTACTTCCTTCTATTCTTATAGTCTTTACTTGTTGAGAGCTATCCTCTGGGCTACCGGTACTTTCATATAACTCGGTTTTTGCCTTGTCGCTGTCTCCGGAGTACACGGTCGGTACAGTGTTTCTGCCCGGTGAATAAACTACCAGTGTCCATTCGTATCTTGCCCGTTCGTGAGTAAAATTAGGAATGGTGATTGTGTAGTTCAGGCGTGTTTCGAGTGGAACCGAGAAGTTGTCCCTCAGTGTGACGAACGGCTCTATCGTTTTCGGAGGGTGTGTTTCTTTGAATGTTATATCTATTGAAGCGTGCGCAGTGATACCCAATAGGGCTGCATTGAGAGCACCTATAGCGTTGTCATTGTCTTCTGCGGCCTGCCATTCACGATGTGACGCCGGCAGCCCCCACCTGGATTGGCGTGCCCAGATTTCCAGTGGAGAGGACTCTTTTTTCTTGGCGGCCGCGGCAAGTGTATAGGCCGAGAGTGCAAGTATTACTGCTATCCCGACAGGCCCTAGGAAAGCAGTGCCAAATAGGAGCGTACTTGCCCCTGCAACTGCTGAGAAAAGTGCGGATAGCGCTGCCTTATTATATAAACTTCTGGATGAGTCATCGCCTTGTGCACCTGTCCGTTGAGCTGCGAATACATAGTTGGCACTATCGGCAAATCCGGCCGCAGCAGCGATTGCACCACCATACTTCACAAGCTGCGTCCCCCGCATCAATGTCGAGCCCGCTGTCACGCCGACCCGGGCAGGCCGCAATATCTCGATCGCTTTCCCTGTCGCCTCAATACTCAAGCCCAAAACCCCAATGGACGACGACCAGACCGCCGCCAACGCTTCGGCCTCCGCATTGCCCGGGATCGCGTTCAGCGCGTCATGATTCCTGCGCAGGCTGTCCTGCTGGAACCACAACCCACCCAGGCTCAACATCAAGTCCGCGCGGCCCGGCCCCAGGCCAGACAAGCCACTGCGCAGGTTGCCCATGGCCTCACGGGCCAGGGCGCGGGTCTGGTCCGCGCTCAGGCTGAGCAGGCGCAGGCTGTGGGCGGCCTGGTATTGCAGGCTGTCTGCCCCTATGCGCACGCTGCGCAAGGCCTCGCCAGCACCAGTACCCGCGCTTGCAGGTTCTGCAACCGGGCCTGCACGTCCTCGGCGCTTTCCATGGTCCAGAGCACCAGTTCCACGACCTTGCCGTGCTTGCCGGACACTGCCGCGGTGATGGCGCCGCTGAGCAGCATGGCGTTGACCTTGTGCGCGGCGGGTTTGCGAAAGGCCTGGTCCAGCTGGCCCAGCAGTGCATCGGTGCGCGCCTGCAGGCCTTCGTTGAGCAGCTTCAGGTATTCGCCTGCCCTGAGCGGCACGACGAGCTGCGTCATGTGCTGCCCGGCGAAACGCAGCAGCGCCGCGCTGTGCACGTAGCCGATCATCTGCCGGGCGCCGGCGGAAGCCGTTACTGGGTAAGCGATCGTCCCCAGGATGCTACGTCCTCCATGGCGACTGAGATCAGGCTGATCTCTACGGCTGATCGATACTGTCGACCTCATGGGGCGCATCCTTCTCAATATTGGGAGTTTGACTTTGGCTTTTGGGCCGACGTTTAGAGACACGGGGTTTCCTCTCCGGTCGTTTGCCTGGGCGTATAGTCCAGAGGTAGGCGTTCTCCCGCAGTCTCTCCTGGATATGGGGTGGGTAATCGTCAACGGTGGTCACTGCCGGGACGGGTTTTCCCGGCAGGCCGGCTTCACGGATGATCCTGGGCCATCGAGGTTTCCAGCACAGCAGGAGACTCGCCCAGTGGCCTGTTCCGATGATCAGGAAGGCAGGAGACAGCAGCAGCAGGCCGCATTTGAGGACGCGGGAGGAATTGCGGAAGTAGTGGGTCAGGCCTTCGAATTGAGGCGTGAAGGCTTGCCAAGGCCAAGGGAAGTGCGAGGTGATGTGGGGGCGCGGTAGCCCCTCTGGGCCCTCATCCATGAAGCGACGGATGAACTCCCATTCGGCTTGAAGCTCCGCGAAATTGTTGGCGGATTTGCCTACCCAGACCAATTCCGGACGCAGCGTGCCGGTGAACGCGGGTGACCATATGAGCGCTAGGGGGATACCCACACCACTTGCTATGGAAGATTTTTTATCAGAACCACTGGACGATACGCCGCTCCACGGAAGCGTGACGACTCCACCGCAGTAGGCAGGGCGGTGGAGGTAAACCTGTTGGGTGGTGCGGTTGAAACGTATCAACAAATGGCGTGACGTGAACATTTCCAAGCGTGAGAAGCGAAGACCATACTTTAGGTAGGGCAATGAGAGGGTTAAAGCGATTCCAAGAAAAAAAGGCTCATAAATAGTTGTTCGCCATATGGCTTGCCATGAGACGTTAGGTGTATGAGTTTTTCTATGCCTCCAATGGCTATCCATAAATTAAATACTGCTGAAAATATAATGGCCAGGGAAAGTATGGAGATTAACCCGCGCTTGTCCTCCCACATGCCGCAGCGCATTTCGAGCACATGCTCGTTATATATATAAATCGGGCCGCGACTCTTGGGTGAGTCGCTTGCTGGTTTTTTGGCGGCCTCAATGAGCTCCTCTTCTTCATTTTCATAAACCCCTCTGTTCTTGATTGTCTTGTTGTGTTTTTCAAAAGCATCGCGCTCTTCTTTAGAGTCAGTGGCGGCTAGCCATGCAAACCATTCAATAAGATACACTACATAACCTCGCTCATGGCGTTGAACAAGGCTTCGAGTTCTTCGGTGTCCTTTATGTATCCTTTGTTGGATGATTTAAGGCGGAAGCAACATTTGCTGCACCACTTCTCCAGTGCGTCATCTTCGATGATGAGTAAGGTTATGGTGGTGCCGAGTACAATGGCGCCGCCTATCCAGCTCAAGCGGCTCAGAAACATCATTGCTGCACGGTTCGCTGCCAGTTTTGCCGAGAGTCTGGAGAAAGTAGCGAGTAAGCTGCTTGGCCAGGCATGACTAGCACTTATTGACAGCCACTGAAAAAGCGCACTCGCCTGTGAAAACGCTATTCCTCCTTGTCCCAGAATTAGGGCGATGGTTGCGCTTCCTCTAAGTCCGTAGGCTGCTGCAAGCGTTGGTTTGGATCTGGCTTCTGCTTCCTTGGCGTCGGAGAAGTCCCAGGCAATGCTGACAAGCCCCCCCACCGTCGCCAATCCCGCCCCCCACAGTCGATAGCGCCCCAGGCTGATGTCCGCTCCCCGCGCAATCGCGCTGTTCCGCCCGACGCCCAGCAGGGTCTGTTCGGTCCCCACCGCCAGTAGCTCGAACCCCGCCGCCGCACTGGCCAATCCAGCGGCCACCACCTCGCTCCAGAAGCGCCGGTCCTTGTCATCCCGCTGCCCCTGCAACAGGAGCAGTCCCGCCTCCAGCAGGAGCAGCCCACTGGCCAGCCGAAGCCGATAGAACGAATGAGCGTGAGCGCCCTGCAATGTCTCCACGTAGGCGCGATCAAGGCGTCGGACCATGGGGGCCGCCACCCGTCCTCGCGAGGGGGTGTCACCCTCGAGTGCGTGTTCGCTCAGGCGCAGGTTGATGGCTTGCTCGCCCAGCGAGGCGATGAGGTAGGTGCCCAGGCGCCGGTACAGCAGGCGATCCATGTTGCCGGGGGCGCCGGCCTGCAGGCTCTGGCGCCCCAGTTGACCCAGCCAGGCCAAGGCCCCGGCGGTGTTGAGGGCGCTGTGCTGGGCCAGTTGGTCGAGGTGGCCGTCCACCCGGCTGAACTGCGAGGCGAGTTCCTTGGCGTACTTGAGTGAGGTGTCCACCTGCTGCCAGTGATCGTATTCCGGCGGCAGCGCTTGCAGTGCCTGGCGCGTCTGCTCCAGCACCTCGGCAATGGCGCGCTGGTTGAAGACGAAGGAACGCAGGGCCAGGTTGTCGGGCGTCAGCGTGTCGGCATGCCACCACTGGGCGAGCAGCCGCGCCCCGGCTGACACGCCCTCCATGCCGACCACGCTGAGCCCGGTCTGGTGGGCGAAGCACAGGCCGCTGCGCAGGTCGTTCTCGTCGTAGTAGGCCAAGGCCGCGAGCAGTTGCTCAGATTGCAACCAGGCGAGATGGTCGTCGGCCCGCACGTCGGCCAGGCGCTGCGCTTCGAGGCCGTGGGATTCGAACCAGGCCAGCTGGTCGTGCATGGCCTTGAGGTCGACGTGTGGCAGGTAACGCGCTTCGAACTGCCGGGCGAACTCGCCGTTGTTCGCCCGGGCCTCAAGGTCCTGGCGCCTGAGTGCGCCTGCGGTATCGAGAATGCCCTCCTTGGCCTGCGCCCACCAGGCGGCCATCTGCGGGTTGGCGCCCTGGTCGGCACCGGCGAGGTGGGCGCGCATGGCCTCTTTGTGACGGTCGACCAGCGCGGCGACCTTGCGCTCACTGAATTGCTGATGCAGTTCGGTGAAGGCCTGGGCGACCAGCACCTTGCGCTCGTTGCTGGGGCCGGGTTTTCCCGCGACCGCCTCCGTGGTTTCCAGCCAATCCTTCAGGTGCTCCATGCCCGCGTTGCGCCAGGCATTGAGTTGCTGGGTGATGCCGATGGCATCTTCCACCACCACCGCGATGCCACGGGCCTCGGGTTTGCCGGCAACCGGGCCCAGCATGTACCGGGCCGCCGTTAGCGAGTGGACGCTGGTTTCACTGAACAGCTGGTTGTCCAGCAGCTTGCGCAATGAGCTGTCGGTTTCCGCAGCGAAATCGGCGACCAGGTCCAGTTGGTCATGGCGCAGCACATAAGGCCTGGGCGTCGGGCAGCCAAGGCCGGTGAAGGCGGCGACATCCACGGCCGGCAGCCTGTCGCGTCGACGCAGCAGTTGCTGCTGGGCCGCTTCGGTCAGCGGGTCGGGGCTGTAGAACAGGCGTAGCTCAGCCAGGTCTTCGAGGTCATGGACGTTGAACGCCAAGGCCGTGTTGCGCATCATATCGCGCAGGGTGTGGGCGTCTGTGGCGTCCGGCTCGGACTGCCCGGGGGCAACCAGCGACAATGAACCGTTCGCCGCAATGCGATAGGGCGGATGCAGGCTGTGCTGCCCGCTGCGCTTGCGTTTCTCCATGACGTACAGGAAGCCTTGGCGCAGTGGCCGAATGGCATAGTCGGCATGCTGGAGCGTGGCAACGCTGTAGGGATGGCGCAGGTGTTCGGGCAGGCTGGGCAAGCGCAGGCGTTGGCCGGTAGTGCCGCCAACGGCCGCATAGCGCAGGGGCAGGATAGTGAAGGTGCGCGTGCAATGGACGGCGGGCCCGCTGGCGAAGGGGGCCTCCAGGGCCTCGCAGGCTTGCCGATTGATTTCGAGCAATTTGTTGAAGTCGAACATCCGATGTCCTCAGCGAAGCTGTTCATGCAGGTGGGTTTTTACCGACTCGACAAGCGACGTTTGCTTGTCGAGGGCGTCATTTATGGCGGCTTGCCAGACGGGATCGCTCGTCAGGCGCTCACCAAGCAGCGCCATGAAAATCACATAGGTAATCTGGTCTTCCTGCCGTACGAGGCCTGATTCACGTGCAAAGGCCAGGAGCTTCTGCGCGAGGCCCAGACGTACGACATGACATTGTTCAGGTTTGCCGCTCGTGCGCAGGGCGTGCTTGAGTTGGTCGGCAAGCCCATGGGCCAATGAATCTCCTGCCAATGCCTGCCAGCAGGCCTGATCAAGCCTGAGGCCATCGAGCGCTCTGGCCTCAGGCCGGTCGCCGCCGGAAAAGTCGTACCAGAGTTGCCGGGCGGCATAGGGGTAGGGCACCCACCAGGTATGGATAGGGGCTAGCCAGTCGAGGATGTCGGGCAGATCCTGACGAGCGTGCAGCACACGCAGGCCCTGCTCGGTGTGATAGCGCAACAGGTAGCGATGACCGTCTGGGGCCAGAAGGGTGTTGGCCTGTGCCAGATGTGCGGCCAGGTCCTTGGCCGGCAGCGCGCTGACGATCCAGCCACAGATGGCATCCTTGCACAGGTCGGTGAGCTGCCAGAAAAAGTCGGACTGGCCCTGCAAACGGGTGCTGGCGTTTGCAGCGCACAGGACCGTACCGACCTGCTGCAAATGGCTGAGCGCCTTCTGCGGCATCAGTGAGTGCAACACCTCTTTTCGCTGTTCGAGCTTTTCCAGCTGTTCGTCGTCAAGCCGTGACAGTTCGAGGAGGGCGGATAGCCGATAGCGCTCCGATTGATACAAGGGAGCCAATAGCCGGTCGTAGAAGGTACCTTTCATTCGCCTTCCCCTTCCATGCGAACGACATTCCGACCCTCTGCGATGGCCTTGAGCAAACAGCTGACGCAGATGGCTTCCCCGGGCTCCGGGGTCGCGTTGATCGCCAGTTGGCGTGAACCGCCCACCCCTGTCTGGGCTACCGGGCCTTTGATGTTTATCGCGATGGCGTCGAGCGTCATGCCGCTTGCGTCGAGACGTAGCGTCGCTCCTGGCGCCTTGATGACAAGGCTTTGCGATACGTTGAGTTCAATAACCTGGGTTTCATGGCGAATGGCTTGTCCGGCCATCAGCTCGACATGACCGGCCACCTGTTGCTCCAGATTGCCGCCAACCTCTACCGAGTGATTTGCGGTGGTCTTGTCATAGCGATGATTGCCGACCTGTTCGGTGCGATCCTGGCCGGTGATGACGGTGCAGTGGCGACCGACCTCCAGCGTGTCATCCTGGCCAATTTGCTCATGACGATCTCTGCCGATTACCAGATGCTCGTCGTTACCCAATTCCTCGCTACGGTTGCGGCCAACAGTGATCTGTTCATCTCGCCCGACTCGTTCAGAGCGATCATTGCCAACCTGCGTGGTTTCATCATGCTTGACCACATTGTTCTGATCCCGCTGCGCATGGATGAACACCTCTTCCTGCCCCAGCTCATCCTCGAAGCGCAGCTCGTTGAAGCCTTGCCCCTTGTGGGTCTTGCTCTTGATGGTCATGCGCGTGCGGTGCTTGGGCAGTTCGTAGGGCGGCCGTTGATTGCCGCAGTAGGTGCGGCCGGTGATCATCGGCTGGTCGGGATCGGCGTTGACGTACTGGATGACCACGTCCTGGCCGATCCGCGGGATGGCCATGGCGCCCCAGCCGCCGCCGGCCCAGCCCTGGGACACCCGCACCCAGCAGGAGCTGTACTCGTTGTCGCGGCTCTCGCGGTCCCAGGGGAAGCTGACCTTGACCCGGCCCCACTCGTCGCAAAAGATCTCCTCGCCCTCTGGGCCGACCACCGTGGCCATGTGCGGGCCGTCGATGCGCGGCTTGGGCGGTGCCTCGGGGCGCCACTCGATGCGTCCGGGCACCAGCAGGGCCTCTTGCGAGTAGCGCGTGCCTTGCTCGGCGCCGGCGGCTTCCTCCTGCAGGCTGGTGAACTGCGCGCCCTCGTGGCGAACGCTGGCCACCCGCCAATGGATGTTGAGGTCTGTGCGGGGGTGTTCGACCAGGTTGAAGCTCAGGCCCGGCTGCAGGCGCACGTCGTCGCCCTCGACCTCGGCTATGCGCGCGTCGTGGCGCAGGGCGGTGAGGCGGGTGCGGGTGAAGGGGATGCCGACTTCGTCGCGCTTGTAGCGGCCGGGGTAGTCGAAGCGCTCGTAGTCGTCGGCCTGGTGTTGCAGGTCGCTGGCGTTGAATTCCTGCTGCAGGTGGTAGGCCGGGTGAGTGAAGGAGTAGTCGCGCTGCACCTGGCGGGCCGTGCGCACCTGCTCGCGGTAGTGCAGGCGGCGCAGGCAGGGGCGGGCCTGGTCGCCACCGCTGTTGGCGTGGTAGAGCACGGCGAGCGGGTCGGGGTAGTCGTCGTCGATGAAGCCTTCGTCGTCGTCATCGTCCTCGGGCTTGACCAGGCTGGAGCTGATCATGCCCAGGGTCAGCACGCGGTCGCTGACGAGCAGGCGGTGGCCCTTGGCGCTGTGGACGAAGCGGTAGATGAAACCTTCCTCGGCGGCCAGGCGGGTGATGAAGGCGAGGTCGGTTTCGCCGGCCTGGACGCAGAACTCGCGGGGGGCGTGGGGGAAGCTGTGGCCCAGTTCGAAGTCGGTGATGCGCTGGGCCTTGAACAGGGTTTCGAGGATCTGCGGCACGCTTTGTTGCTGGAAGATGCGCCAGTTCGAACGCAGCCCGGCGCGGGCCAGCTTGGGCTCGACCACGGCCTGGTAGCGGGTGCGGCAGGAGCCGGTGTCGCCCTGGCTGAAGGCGCTGATCAGGCCGTGTACGTAGCGCATCGGGCGCTGGCCGCGCAGGATGGTGAACAGCGCGGGCTTGTCGAGCAGGTGGGCGAAATCGACGTTGTCTTCGTAGCTGACCAGTTCGAGCACCAGCCTGAATGGGTTGCTGAGGGCTTCGTCGAGGGTGAAGGAGACCACCTCGAACGGGTCCTGGCTGGCCAGGGGCTCGAAGCGGTAGCTCAGGTCGGATTGATTAGGCATGGAAAGTCCCTGTCCGCCTTCTGACGGTGGCTGAAGCCCGGGCAGGCGTGCCTGCCCGGAACCCTGCGGTCGGGTCAGACGACGGGCGCGCGCCAGTCGTCGGAGCCCGCGGTGCCCGCGACGGTGTGATCCCAGGTGATCTTGCGGTAGGCCAGGGACACCTCGATCAACTGCGTGAAGTCGGCGTTCTCCTTGTCCTGGGCATGGGGCATGACGGTGTTGATGTCGACGATGGTGGCGTCGGTGAGCTCGGTGGTGAAGAAGTGCTCCTGCTTGCCCTCTACCGAGGTGCGGTACCAGTTGACCGTGACCTTGGGCAGCATTTCACCGGACGCCAGGGCGTTGTACATCAGCGGGGTCGCCTTGTTCAGCGCACTGGTGAAGATGAACGGCTTGTGTACCCGCTGCCCGGTCGGCTGGCCGCTTTGCGGGTCGGTGGGCACGGTCACCTTGTGCTTGATTTCCTGTACCAGGATCTCGTCTTCATGGCCTTCGACAAACACGTTGCCGACGGAGTCGGAGGTGAAGGCGCCTGCGGTGAGCAGGCCCTGGGTCTTGCCTTCGATCTTGATGTAAGCGGGTGTTGGCATGGCAGATATCTCCTGCATCCATGTGGGTAAGCACGCACACGGTAAGTGGCGTGGCCATCGGGCTCGATGGGCTTTTCAACGGGGCGCAGGCCCCGAAAATCCATTGCTTCGGGCGCGCCGTTCACGGCTGCAGAAGGGTGTTCAGCGCCTCGATCGCCTCGCGGGTGAGCAGGTCCAGGTGGTAGCGGTAGTAGCCGTACAGCCCGGCCAGGGCGATCGCCGAAACCACCAGTGGGCTCCACCAGGGCCATTCGCGGCGCAGGCGCACGTCTCGCGGGGCGACGTTGGCCAGCGGGTCGCCGAAGAGGTCAGGGGGCGGGCCGCGCAGTTCGAGGATGATTTCGCGCAGCTTGAGAATGAGGGCCTGCAGCGCCTCGTCGCCCTTGGGGTCGATGCCGTACTTGCCGCGCAGGCCCAGGCCCAGGCACAGGTAGATGAACTCCAGGGCGTCCTGGTAGCGCTTGGGCTCCTGCATCATGCGCGACAGCACGGTGAAGATCTTCTCGCCGCCCCAGGTCTCGTGGTGGAAGACGCTGAGCAGGGGCTTCTGGCTCCACAGCGAGCTCTTGCCCCAAGGCGTGGACATCACGGCCTCGTCGATATACAGGCACAGCGCGTAGGAGTGGGCCTGCAGCTGGGCCGGCTCGTAGTCGTACCGGCGCATCTCCTCGACGATGGCGTTGACCTGGTTGTAGACGGCGTTGTAGAGAAACGGGATATCCCGGTGGCTTTCCTGCTTGCGCAGACGCATCACCAGGCCGAACAGGGGCATCGCCGCATCGATCATCTGGTTGCTGAAGGCTCCACGGAGCTGGAAGTCCGGGTCGGGTACGTAGTCCGGGTGGTCCATCGCGTTGGCGGGGGCCGGCACGGACTGCTGTGTCTGGCTCTCGCCGGCGAGCGCGCTCAGTAGGCTGGCGCCCGGCTCAGTGGGGCGATTGTTGGCTGCTTCGGTCATTTCATTCGCTCCGTATCGCCCAGAACTGCAACTGGAGCCCCGGGAACTCCCCCGCGACATGCAGGCCAAAGCCGTTGCTGTCCTTCATCGCGGCCCAGTTCGGGCTGCGCCGGTCGAGCTCGAAGTAGCTGAAGCCGGCATGGAACGGCAGCTCCCGCGGCGCCACGGGCATCGGTCGCAGCGCAATGCCGGGCAGTTGCAGCGGCACCAGGTCACCCAGTGCCTCGAGGGAGGTGATCTTGGTTTTCTGCAGGAACGACTGCTGGAATGTCTCGGCGGGCAGGTCGGCATGCACCGCGAGGATGAACGTTGCTTCGTCGATCAGGCGGCGATCGTCCAGGGTCACGGTCAGCACGCCGAACGGCTGCGCCACCAATGGCAGGGAAACGGCCCGCGGTTGCCGGACGATGCTCAGGGTGCGGCGCAGTGCATCCTCCAGCGGCTTGAACGACTGGCGCAGGGCGTTGTGCCGGTAGGCTGGCGGCTCCGGGGGCAGGCGCTCGTCGTCGGTGAAGGTCAGCAGCTCGCCGCACGCCTGGCTCAGGCTCAGGTACAGCTGCTCAGGGTGGGTATGGGGCTGACGGGCCAGGTGCTGGAAGCACGGCCACCAACGGTTCATGGCTTGCAGCAGATTGAAGTCGCGGATGTCGGCCACCCCCGACTGACCGGGCGAGCCGATACGCGCCGCGAGGTTGCGCGCGCGCTCGCGCAAGGTGTTGCTGACTTCGTCGAGAAACCGCTTGAGTGCCGGGGCCGCCTGAATCGAGACACAGGTGGGGTAGAAGTCGTCGTCCAGCAGCAGGCTGCCGTCGGGCCGGCGCTCGAGGATCCAGGCAAGAGACAGCCGGGAGTAGGCGCTGTTGTCCTCGGTCTCGCGCATGAGTTGAAGGTTGGGGACCGCCAGGTCCACCTGCACCAGGTCGCCGTCGGCGCTGTGGGTGTCCTTGATCTCCAGGGGCTGGGCGCCGTAGCGGTAGTTGCCGCCGCTCTCGGGCCAGCTGACTTCGCGTCCCCCTTCGGTGCGCAATGGCAGGCACAGGAACACCTCGTTGCGTTGCGTGCCGTCGTCGGTGATTTCCAGGGCGGGCGGCGGCGGCAGGTCGCCGGGAATGTCGAATACCGTGCCGTCCGGCATGATGCCGCGGGCCCGGGTGATGGCCACCTTGCCAAGGCTCAGGTACTCCTGGTTCAGCTGCAGTTCGCTGAAACCGTAGAACGCCGCATTCAGGCTGCTGACGCGCTGCTGGACCGCGGCGTCGCTGGCCCTGGCCTGTTGCTGGAAATGCTGTGGCTTGACGAACATGCCTTCGGGCCAGAGAACTGGATTGCGTGAGCTCATGGGCGCTCCAAATAAAGGGGGAGGGTGGAGACCTGCAGGCGGGGCATCAGCTTTCCTCCTGCAGCAGGATCTGCGTGCCATCGAGGGTCACGGCGAGCACGACCTGACGGCCGCGTGGCGCGATGCGTATCACCTGCCGCCAGTCGGCGTTGGTGATGTCGTTGAACTTGGCGATTACGGCGATGAAGCGCGTGTCGGCGGCGATGGGCTCGAAGCGCACGAACTTGAACTGCCCCGGTGCCAGCAGGTAGTCGTCGTCGCGGATGTAGGTGCTGCGCAGGGCCTTGGCGAGGTCCTGGTCGAGTTGCGTATACAGGCTGTTGCGCAGCAGCGAGTCGTCACGCAGTTGCAGGATCTTGATCGCGACGGGGGTGGCGATCGACGGCGTCGCTTTCTGGCTGGGGGCGGCCACGTCGAACCGGACGTCCTTGGCGTCATAGCTGCCTGGGCCTTCATGCTCCATGGGTGAATGGGCCGGTGCCTGTTGGTCGTTCGGCTCCACGGGGGACATGGCTGGAAACAGCGCTTGAAGATGCGCCAGCAGACCGGCGACCTGCTCAGTCAACGCCAGCGGATCGCCTGCACGGAGGCTGACCGCATAAGGCGTGGGCTCCAGCGCTTCACCGGGTACCTTCGCATCGAGGCTGTGGGGGTTGGTGTTGATGGTTGGGCTGGCGTGCAGGCTGAAGGCGACCTCGGTGGGCTGGTCCGACAGCGCGCCCACTGGGATGGAAGGGTCCATCAACACCTGGCCGATCTTGCCGAGGGCCGTGCAGCCTGTGGCCGACCCGAGGGCAAGCAGAAGCGTGGCTACCCTCAGTGGATGAGACGTCATGGCTTCCCTCCGGCGATGAATCGCTGCAGGGCGCTTGCCCCAGGCTGGGCCGGTTGCTGCGGTGCAGTTAGTGCGGCCAGGGGATCCGGGGCCTGAAGTCGATCGAACAGCGTGCAGATATCGACCGGGAGACTCGCTGTACGGGGCGCGGGATGCCAGGGGCTGGCCAACGAGCTGTCCAGCAGCGCTTCGAGCGCCTGCCGGCCAGGCTTGAGCAGGTCATCCAGGTCGCCGCGGATGAAGCTTTGATCGCTTGGCCCGGCTTGATAGCGGGCGTGCAGTTGATAGGGGCCGACCTGCAGGCAGTCGCCTTCGCCCACGCGCACCGGCTTGCCTGGGCCGGGAGGCAGCGGGCTGTCGTTGAGCAGGGTCTGGCCGCAGAGGTCGATCACGCAGAAGCTGCCTTCCAGCCAGCGGATCGCACAATGAGCGGGGTGAATCCGCCGCTGGCGATCCAGCAGCAACCAGTCGGCTTTGCGGCTGCCGATGATGCCGCCATCGCGGTCGAACAGATGGCACGCGACGACGCCGTGGTGCAGGCGATCGAGATTGGCGATGCTGAGGGCGAGTCTGGTCATGCGCGACCCCGTATCCGCACGACCGGGCTGACTTCACCCTTGCGGTCTTCGATGAAGCTGGTCCAGCCCAGGTGTGCACCCTGCTCGCGGTGCAGGCGGAACGGTGGCAGTTCACGTGGCTTCAGGCGCAGCTCGAGGTCATAGGCCAGGCCGTCGCGGAGCAGGAAGTCGATCAGTGCACGCAGTCGCTCGAAGTCGACGCCGCCGGGCAGCAGGCTGCGCAGGCGTGCCAGGTCGAGGTCGCCGATCAGCAAGGTGAACTTGCTGCTGCGGGTTCGCGTGCGGTCGCCGAGCATGAAGCTCTCGCCCAGTTGCCCGTTGCAGCGTCCCAGGCGCACCACCTGGCGGTGTGCGATGGTCACCGTGCGGGTCTCGAACTCGCGGATTTGCACCGACGGCAGATCGAAGCAGTGGGCAATGATCCCGGCGACCACACCGGGTGCCCGGCTGCGGCTGGCAATGACGCCGACGAAACTCAGCAGACGGCTCCAGGGCAGCGGCGTGTCGCCACGCAGGCGTTCGTCGCCGAGGCCGATCAGGGCGAAGGCGTAGCGCGAGAAGTCATCGCTCGCCCCGGTCTGGAAGCGCACGTAGTAGCGGTATTTGCGCCAGATGCGGTGCAGCAGGCTGAGCAGGCAGTGGTTGAAGAAATCGAACAGCGCGGGGCGCACGCCGATGCCCTGGGCGTATTCGTAGGCCAGTTCGTCGAGGTAGTAGCTGGGCAGGGGCGAGTCGGTGCCGTGCAGCCCCAGGAAGGTGGTGCGCACGCGATAGCGCGACGGCGCCTCGGCGATCCGCTCGGCGGCCAGCACATCGGCCACCGGAAAGCTCAGCCGCGGGTCGCTGGCAAGGTGCACGCGCTGGCGTGTGGAGGTGTCTGGCCAGCGCGGCTCGAGGTTGTCACCGTGCAAGCCATGCAGCCGCTCCAGCAGTTGGAAGAAGCTGTGCCGGTGGGCCTCGGCGAGTAGCGTTTCGGCTAGATCAGCGGTTGTCTGCCGGTCAGCAGTGGCCATGTGTAGTGCTCGTTGTTGGTGGTATTGATCACTTCCAGCTGGTGGAAGGAGTTGGTGCTCGCGTAGAGGGCGAAGAAGTGGGACAGCACGCAGCCGAACAGGTACAGGTCGCCTTCGCAGAGGAAGGCCTGCTGGTCGAGCCGCAGGCGGGTACGCAGGCCGCGAATGGGCAGGCCCTTGATCAACCAGTCCAGCGGTTCGGTGTGCGCCTCGCCGATGCCGTCCAGGCGTTTGCGCGTGGCCCTGGCCTGCTGGATGTCGTGCAGGGCGGCGAAATCGTAGGCGCCGATCACCGCCTTGAGCGGGGCGGCCGAGAGCAGCGACAGGTAGTTGAGCGAGAGGTTGGAGATGAGAGTCCACTGCAACTGGCCATCCAGCACCGGACGGTACGGGCGGGTCGGCAGGCAGATGTTGCGGTAGCGGATCAACGGCGCGGTGGCCTGGTTGATGACATCGATATCGCCCAGGCCCAGCGCCATCGGCAGGTCCCGATTGGTGCAGGTCAGCTCGATCGAGGCGGTTTCCATGTGACCGATGAACTGGCTTTCGTCGCCCCGCACGAAGGCGATCTGGTGATCCAGCCCGTCACCGAGCAGCGATTGCTCGACCCGGCAGCGGTAGTACAGCGCAGTGCGCCCCTGCACATGCTCGATCTCGTGGGCGAACGACTCGAAAGGCTGGAATACCCGCAGTTGCTCGCCAGGGCTGCCATCGGTGCTGGTGCGGGTGCTGATCACCCGGTCGACGCTGAAGATCTCGTGGCTGTCGCGGCGCAGGCCATGGGGTACCAGGCGATGCTGGTCAGCCGTTCCGGACAGGTCGATGGGCTCGGCTCCGTGCTCGAACAGATTGACGGCAGGGGCGCAGAACAGCCTGAAGTCATCGGGGCCGATCCGCGTCGAGCCGGGCAGTGGGCGCGCGAGGTGGAACTCGATGCGGATCGTGGAGCTGGCGTGCGCCGGCCAGACCCTGCCCAGGCCGGTCAGGTTGAAGAAGTGGAAGCGTTGCGGGAAGACCAGGTACTCCTGGAGGATCCGGTAGCCATCGAACACATTGCGCGGGTAGGGAAGCAACGCCTCGTCGGGGCTGAAGCCGGAGAAGCTCAGGTGGTTGGCCGGCAGGCGACGCACCTGGCCGTCGATGGTCACGCTGATGTGCTCGAGGTATTGCGCCAGCCACAGGTAAAGGGTCTGGGCGTTGCTGCGCTCGCCACCGAGGTGGAACTCCAGGCTGTCGCAGCCCAGGGTGTTCAGCGGGCGTTGCACCTGGGTCTCGAGCTGGAGGTGAATGACCGAGCTGTCGGGCGTCAGGGTCGCGCTCACCTCACCGAGCGTGAAGGGATAGAGCTTCACCTCGGTGCAGGTGCGGAACTCGCAATCCACGCCATCGACCGGCCGGGAAAACAGGCGTGAGCCTCTGGGAACGATCTGGGCCTGGCTGAGCGAAGCGTCCAGGGGCGAGAACTGAATGATCGTCGCGCTGGGCAGGGGGCGCAGGTAATTCGGCCAGAGCAGTTGCAGCATGCCATGGGTCAGTTCCGGCACCTCGTCCTCGAGTTTCAGGCGCAGCTTGGCGGTCAGGAAAGCGAGGCCTTCGAGCAGGCGCTCGACACCGGGATCGCCACTGTCCTTGCCCAGATAGCGGCTGAGCTGGGGATTGTCCCGCGCAAAGTCCTCCCCCAGTTCGCGCAGGTAGCGCAGTTCTTCGCCGAAGCGGTCCTTCAACGACATGGCCTACCTCACCTGGGTGTTGCGGTTGTGGCCGTTGACCAGCAGTTCGATCTGCAGCTGTTCGGCGTGGTTTTCCACCCGCACCTGGCAATCCAGGCGAAAGTGCAGTTCCAGTGGGTTGTCCGCGTCCGGTTGCCCCTGCAGGTTCAGCACCTGGATCCTCGGCTCGTAGCGCCGGATCGTGCGCTGGATGTCCGAGCTCACCTGGCGCAGCAGGTCGCCGTTGCCCTGGTCATGGCCGTTGAAGTCGCGCAAGCCGAGGTCGGGGCAGCTCTGCGAGCAGCCCCGACGGGCGTTGAGCAGCGTCTCGAGGTGGCGTTTGATCCGCTCGACGGTGCGCCCGGTGCTTTCTCGGCGGCCAGCGGGAGCGTCGCTGGCCAGGCGGTCGAAGAGGCTGCTCATTGGGTGTCGAGCCGGCCGACCAGGGAGATCTCGAAGTTCGCCCCCATGTACTTGAAGTGCGGGCGCACCGCGAGCGAGACCTGGTACCAGCCCGGATCGCCCGCGACGTCGGTGACTTCGATCTGCGCGGCGCGCAGGGGGCGGCGACTGCGGATGTCGGCCGAGGGGTTCTCCTGGTCGGCGATGTACTGCTTGAGCCAGCGGCTGAGCTCGCCCTCGAGGTCGTTGCGCTCCTTCCAGCTGCCGATCTGCTCGCGTTGCAGCACCTTGATGTAGTGGGCGAGCCGGTTGACGATGAACAGGTAGGGCAACTGGGTGCCGAGCTTGTAGTTGGTCTGTGCCTGCAAGCCTTCGGATGTCTTGGGGAACTGCTTGGGTTTCTGCACCGAGTTGGCCGAGAAGAACGCGGCGTTGTCGCTGTCCTTGCGCATGGTCAGGGCGATGAAGCCCTCTTCGGCCAGCTCGAACTCCTTGCGATCGGAAACCAGCACCTCGGTCGGGATCTTTGCCTGCAACTGCCCGAGGGCCTCGTACAGGTGCACCGGCAGGTCGTCCACGGCGCCACCGGATTGTGGGCCGATGATGTTCGGGCACCAGCGATAACGGGCAAAGCTGTCGTTGATGCAGCTGGCCATCAGGAAGGCGGCGTTGCCCCACAGGTAGTTCTGGTGTCGAGCGTCGATGTTTTCGTCGTAGCTGAAGCTGCTGATGGGGTGTTCCTGGCGGTCATAGACCGAGCGCAACATGAAGCGCGGCAGCACCAGGCCGATATGGCGGGCATCTTCACTGTCGCGTAACGACCGCCACTTGGCGAAGCGTGGTCCTTCGAAGATGTCCTTGACCTCCTTGAGGTCGGGCAGGTCCTCGAAGCTGCTCAGGTTGAAAAACTCGGGAGCGGGGGCGGTGATGAAGGGGGCATGCGACATGGCGCCCACGGAGGCGACATAGCTCAGCAGCTTGATGTCAGGCGAGGAGGGGCCGAAGTTGTAGTTGCCGATCATGGCCGCCACGGGTTCACCGCCAAACTGTCCGTAACCTGCGGTGTAGACATGTTTGTAAAGCCCGCTGCAAGTGATGTCCGCGGCATTGTCGAAGTCATCGAGCAAGTCGCTCTTGCTGACATGCAGGACTTCCAGCTTGATGTTCTCGCGAAAGTCGGTACGGTCGACCAGAAGTTTCAGCCCGCGCCATGCGGACTCCAGCGCCTGGAACTCGGATTGATGAAGAATGGTATCCATTTGTTTGCCGAGAAGTCGGTCGACTTCGGCAATCATCTGGTCGACCCGGTGCTTGTTGACCAACTGGTCCGGGGTATCGTCCTTGAGCATTTCCGATATGAATGCAGCTACGCCTTGCCTGGCGATCTGGTATCCCTCCTGGCTGGGTACCAGCATGGTTTCGACCATGATCTGGTCGAGCAGTGTCGAGTTACCGATGGTTTCAGCCGTGGTATCGGCAGTGATTGTCGTGTTGTTTGTGGTGGACATCCGAGACGCTCCGTTGTCTATGTCATATGCCATCTGTCAGAAGTGCGTTTTCATTCCGCTGGCGGGGCTTCGACTACCAGGTCCAGCTCCTGCGCGAGTTGCTTGCGTGCCTGCTGGTCCGTCAGCAGGTGCTGCAGGTGCCGGCGAAATGCCGGGACATTGCCCAGCGGGCCTTTCAGGGCGACCAGGGCCTCGCGCAGCGCCAGCAGCTTGTTCAGCTCCGGCACCTGGCGAGCGATCTGGTCGGGGCCGAAGTCGTTGATCGTCCTGAACTGCAGCTCGACCGCCAGCTCGGCGTCGGCGACAGGGTTGAGTGCCGAAGGGACCGAGAGGCTCAGCTTGACGTCGGCGTCCTTGAGCACGCTGTCGAAGCTGTGCTTGTCGATGCGCATGGGTTGGCGGTCCTCCAGGTTGCGGTTGTCGACCAGGCCGAAGTCACCCAGCACCAGCATCTTGTGCGGCAGTTCAACCTCGGCCTGTTGATCCCCCGTGGCGGGTACATACTTGATGTTGATGCGCTCTTTGGGCGCAACGGAGCTTGAGTTTCTGGACATGATGTAAGTTTATTCCTGATGCTGAAGTTTGTGGGGTGTTGTGCTTGTGGGAAGTTTTTTGGAATTTTGTAGGAGGGGTCCTACATATTTGTTTTTATATACACGTTAATGTTTTGGTGCTGTAAATTTCCCTTAGACGATGCTGAAATGAAGTAATCAAGGTCGAGTCTAAAAATGTAAGAAAATATTTGATTGTTTGTGGTGGTGAGGTTGTTCTAGGCTTGCGTCAAGTCTGTTTTTTAGCGATGGCTAATTGTCTTTTATCTATTGCTTTGCATGTTCCCAATAAGAAGTTGCATCGAGCCGTGAGGTCTAATTCTGGTGTGCAATCCATATAGTTGCGTGCTTGGTCTGGCATTGTTCGCGCTGCTGGAACCGACCTTTGCAGCCCCTGTGCGGGACTGCACGGGGATTGTTTCCAATGTCGAGCGCCTGGCGTGTTTCGATGAGGCGGCGGGAACGCCGGCGCGCGTGCCGACGATCGGCAGGGGATGGTCGGCCCCGGAGCTCGATGCCCCGAGCGTGGCTCGGGTCATGGGCAACGAGACCCGACGAGCGCCCGACAATCTGGCATTCATCCTGGGGGCCGAGGACGACAAGCGGACAGGGCGGCGGCAGGTCGTGATCTCCGCACCGGCTATCGCGACCTCCGAGCCGCGCCCCTATCTCGCCGTCAGCTGTGTACAGAACATCTCCAGGCTGCAGTTGCTCACCGCCGAACCCGTCCAGGGCAATCGGGTGACCTTGCAACTGCGTACGGAGCATCGGTCGACCCGCTCGCTGGCCTGGCAGGTGCTGGAAAACGGCCAGGTGCTGGATGCCGGGCGCGGCTTGCCCGCCATCGAGCAGATCAAGGTACTGCAGGGTGCCCAGCGCATCCTTGTGGTCAGTGATCATCCGGCCCTCGATGGCTTGCGTTTCGATGCGCAGGGGTTGGACCCGTTGATTGACCAGGCGCGCACAGCATGTCGCTGGTAGCGCCGGTGTCGACCGAGGAGGTCGCCAGGTTGCTGGCGCCCGTCGACCCGCTCGCGCCAGCGGGTTATTTCGATATCGAGGACGAAACCTACCAGGCGATCGATCAGGAGATGGTCAAGCTGGGAGGGCTGCATGAAGCCGCCATCGATTGGCCCTACATCGAGGAAGCCTCCCGTCACTACCTGAGCGGCCAGTGCAAGCACTTGCGTATCGTCGGGCACCTCAGTGTCGCCTGGCTGCGCACGGGATGCTGGGAGCGCTGGTGTTGCACGCTGACGTTGCTGGCAGGCATGGTCGAGCACTATTGGGAAAGCGCCCATCCCAAGCCAGGCCCCAAGGGCTTCCTGGGCAAGCGCAAGCTGGTCGGGCTGCTGCTCGGGCGCCTGTCGGCGGCGCTGCCCGGCCTCGACCGCTTCAGTTACACCCCGGCCTGCAAGCAGGCCGCCCAGCAGGCATTGGCCTGCCTGCAACAGCAGGCACCCCTGGCGCAGCTCGATCCTGCCGCGCTGGGCGAGCTGGAGCGCGCGCTGCTCAAGCAGGCCGAGCAGGCGATGGGGACTGCGCAACCCAGTCGCAAGGAATCCTCGCCACCCCAGGCGCCCGTCGCACCACTGACCGATGTGTTTCGACCTGCCAGTACCACTCTCTCCCTGGGGAACGAACGTGAGACCCGTCGTGCGGTACTGGGCATGGCCGAGTTCATCAACCAGCAGGATATCTACGATCCGACGGGCTACCAGCTGAGGCGCTTCGGCCTGTGGGCGCATATCCAGACACTGCCCTCCACGCGTCAGGGGCTTCGCACCGAGTTGATGGCGGTGCCTGCCGACATTGTCGGCGGGTACGAGGACGCGCTGTCTGCTTCGGCGCTCGACCCGACCCTGTTGATGAAAGTCGAGCGAAGTGTCGCGGCCGCCCCTTACTGGATTCGCGGCAGCTATCTGGCGGCGGGCATCGCCACGCGCCTGGCAATGAACGAAGTCGCCGAGGCCATTCGCTGTGCCACTGCCAGGTTCGTACGGCGCCTGCCGGCGCTTGAGCAATTGTGCTTCAGCGATGGCACCGCGTTTGTCGATGACCAGTGCCTGGCCTGGCTCAGGGGCAGCCAGGCAACGCTGGCAGGGGATGGCGCCACCCAGGCGTTCATCGGCCTGCGCGAGGAGCTGGCCAGCCAGCTCGAGGTCGAGGGCGTGGAACCAGTGCTGTTGAAGCTGCAAGGGCTGCAAGCGGACTACCGATCACCACGCGAGCGTTGCCACAGCACGGTGATCGCCGCCGATCTGCTGGCCTCACGGGGCGTGTCCTGGCTCGCCCAGGAGCTGTGCGCGAATGTCGCCCGCACCATGCGTGGCATGACTGCCGAGGCGTGGGAGCCCGAGGTCTACCAGCAGCTGCAGCAGTTCGCCGCGACATCAGGATTGAACGATCAGAACAGGGAGTCTTGAACCGCCATGAGCAAACTCTGGGCGCTTTTCAAACGTTGGGGCCTGCCGCTGGCGTCCCGAATCAATCTGGCCATGCCGCTGTTGCTGGGCCTCGGAGCGGTGTTGCTGCTGGTGCTGATCTGGTGGCTCGGGCCGCAATGGCAGTGGCACGGACAGCAGCCGTTGGCCAGCCTGACGCATCGCAGCGTCGCCACACTGCTGCTGGTGTTGTTGCCGTTGCTGATCTGGCTCTTCGTGCTGCGTGCGCGCTTTCAACGGCTGCAGGCCGAACGCCAGCGGGATATCGAGGCGAGCGCCGACCCGATATTGCCTGTGCTCCGGTCTCAGCAGCGCGCCCTCGATGCGGGGCTGGCAAGCTACCTGGAGCATGCCGGCGGGTATGGTGCGTTGTATCGGTTGCCCTGGTATCTGCTGCTGGGCGACGAGGGCGCGGGCAAGACCAGCCTGATGGAGCGCTCGGACCAGCGCTTTTCCCTGACGCGGATCGGCAAGGTCCAGGCACACGGGCGCCAGGACGAGGCGTTGGCCTATCCCGTGGACTGGTGGATCAGCGACGATGCGGTGGTCATCGACCCGCCGGGGGCGCTCATGACCCGGCAGGCTCCGGATGGCAACCTGCCCGACACGCTCGACAAGGCCAGGCCGGCACTGCCGGCTGGCACCCAGGCGCGGTTATGGATGCACCTGCTGGGTTGGCTGGCCCGCACGCGCAGTCGCAACGCCCTCAATGGCGTCGTGCTGGTCGTCGATCTTGCCGCCTTGCAGCTGGCCACGCCGCAGCAGCGCATGGCCTTGGCCCAGGTGTTGCGGGCTCGCCTGTATGAGGTGAGCAACCAGTTGGGCGCACGGTTGCCCGTGTATGTCGTGCTGAGCAAGTTCGATTTGCTGGATGGTTTCGAGCAGTTGTTTGCGCGCCTGACGCAAGCCGAGCGTGAGCGGATGCTCGGGTTCACCTTCAGGCTGGATGCCGTCAGCGCGTTCGATGCCTGGCTGGATGAGTTGGCCGAGCAATACGACTGGCTGGTCAGGCGGACCGAGGAGCAGGTGCTCAACGACCTGGGTGTGCTGGGCAAGACCGACCTGCGTGAACGGCTGGTGTCCTTGCAGGGCCAGCTGCTTGGCCTGCGGCCGATACTGCTGGCGTTCCTGCGCGAGATGCTGGTGAGTGATCGCTTCACCACGCCTGCACTGGTGCGGGGCCTGTACCTGTCCTCGATGCTTCAGCAGGGCCAGGTGCTCAACGCCTTCCAGCGCAATGTGGCCCATCCCTTCAAGGCCGATGCGCCGGTCAGCGAGGGCAAGCCCCAGGGCCGGCAACAGGCGTATTTTGCCCAACGCCTGTTCCAGCAGGTGGTGTATCCGGAGGCCGGGCTGGCCGGCGACAACATCAGGGTGGCGCTAGGCAAGCGACGCCTGCTGTGGGTGGGCTCGGGGGTCGGGGCATTGGCGTTGGTCGTCATGGGCAGCGTCTGGCAGCGCTACTACGAGGCCAACAGCGACAAGGTGGCCAGTGTCCTGGACATGAGCCGGGCATTCGGCAGCCATGAACTGGATCAGCGGCTGGACCCTACCGGGCGCAACCTGCTGGCGCCACTGGAGCAGATTCGCGAGGCAGTGGCGGTGTTCGGCGACTATCGATCGGCCTGGCCGGTGGTGGCGGACCTGGGGCTCTATCAGGGGCGCCTGCTGGGGCCGCGGGTCGATGAGGCCTACCTTAACCTGTTGTCCAGGCGCTTCCTGCCGGCCGTCGCCAGCGGGGTGATCGATGCCATGGATGCCGCGCCTGCGGGCAGCGAGCAGCAGATGGCTGCGCTCAGGGTGTACCGGATGATCGAGGACCGCCACAATCGACGGCCGGAATGGGTCGAGCAGTGGATGGCCCGGCAATGGCAGACGGCCTTCCCTGGCCAGGGGCAATTGCAGCAGGCCCTGATGCGTCACCTGCAATACGCCCTGGCCTATGCCGATACCGAGCTGCCACAGTTCCGCCAGCGGCTTGGCCAGGCCCAGCAAGGCCTGCGTGAGGTGCCACTGGCGCAGCGGGTGTATGTCAGCCTTAAGCAGCAGGCCCAGGAGCAGTTGCACAATGGCCTGGACCTGCGCCACGAGGTCGGGCCTGCCTTCGAATCGGTGTTCCAGCTCCGCTCCGGCGACGCCCAGGTGCCCGTTGACCTGTTCCTGGCGCCCATGCTGACGGCCAAGGGTTTCAGCGAATACTTCCTGCCTCGCAGCGCGCAGGTCACCGACCTGGCAATGGTCGATCAGTGGGCGCTGGGCGAGCGTCGCCAACTGGATTATTCACCGGCTGATCGCGAAGTACTGATCGAGGGGATCCGCAATCTCTACAGCGCGGACTATATCGACAGCTGGCGGCGAGCCCTGAACGCACTGGCGATTGCCCATTTCCGCGACCTGGAGCATGGGGTATCGGTACTGGGGCAATTGACGGGGCCGGCAGAGCCCTTGCGTCGACTGCTGGAGAGCGTGCGCGCCAATACGGCGATGTCCACGCTGGCGGACAACGTAGAGGCCCCGAATCTGGCGGGGCAGGCTGTCGACCAGCATCTGGTCGGTATTCGTCGGGCCTTCTCGGGCTTGAACGACATGCTGCAGGCCAAAGGGGAGCGGCCCAGCTATTACGATGAAGCCTTGAGCGCGATTGCCGCCGTCCACGACCAGGCAAGAGGGGTACAGGACAGCCCTGACAGGGGTAAGGCCGCTCTGCAGGCGGTGCTGCAGCGATTCTCGATGAGCGGCGCGGACCCGATTGCCACCTTGCAGCGGGTTGCGACAGGGCTGCCAGAGCCGGTCGGCCAGCAGGTGAGGGCCGTCGCGGACCAGACGGCGCAAGTGCTGGTCGTCGAGGCGCTGCGTGAGCTCGAGCGGCGCTGGGATGCCGACGTTTATAGCTTCTTTCAGCAGCGGCTGGCAGGACGATATCCCTTTGTGGCTGGGGGCGCTGATGCCGCCCTAGATGATTTCGAGGCGTTCTTCGGACCCAAGGGGCGTCTGCAGCAGTTCCAGGAGCGGTACCTGAACGCATTCATCAAGGACAACCTCGACGCGCTGTACGCCGACAACCAGGATGGCTACCTGATCCGCAACGAAGTCATCGAGCAACTCGCCCTGGCAGACCGCATCCGCGAAACCTTCTTCGACCCACGCGGCAACCTCGGCGTGCAGTTCAGCATCGAGCCCCTGGGGCTCAGCGCCAATCAGCGTACCAGCCTGCTGGACCTCGATGGTCAACTGGTCTCCTACACCCATGGCCCCAGCCAGATCACCGGCGTGATCTGGCCGAACACGCTTGGCCAGCAGGTACGCAGCAACCTCACCCTGCTCAGGCTCAATGGCAACAGCAGCAGCCTGGAATACCGGGGCCCCTGGTCGATGTTCCGCCTGCTCAGCCGTGGCGCCCTGAATGGCCGCAGCGCCACCGCGGTGGACCTGAGCTTCAAGACCGGTGACGGCGTGATGCGCTATCGGCTCAGTTCGGAGAAAGCCTTCAATCCGATCACCCAGCAGCCGTTCAAGGGCTTCAAGCTGCCGCGGACCTTGCTGCAGCAACCCGCCGCAGAAGCACCTCAGGCCATATGAGCCAAGGTTGATAGTGCACAAGAAACGGAGAGTTTCCTGGCACCACGCCACCTGATATTACCCCGTGCACCCTGCACCCAACTTCAGGACGAGGTACTCATCATGCAACTGGCAGGCAAAGTGGCAATCATCACCGGCGCCAGCTCCGGTATCGGCCGAGCCGCGGCGACATTGTTCGCCCGGCACGGCGCCAACCTTGTGCTCACGGCCCGGCGCCAGGCCGAGCTCGAGCAGCTGACGGCGGACATCGCGGCGGCCGGGCAAGGCCGGGCTGTGGCCGTGGCTGGCGACATCACCGATACGGCATTGGTCAGGGAACTGGTGGACGTGGCGGTGGCGCGCTTCGGTGGCCTGGACATTGCCTTCAACAATGCCGGTACCCTCGGTGAACTGGCTGCCGTTCCCGAATTGTCCCTGGAGGGCTGGCAACACACCCTGCACACCAATCTCACCAGCGCCTTCCTCTGCGCCCAGGCACAGATTCCGGCGTTGCTGGCCCGTGGCGGCGGCTCGCTGATTTTCACCTCGACCTTTGTCGGCCACAGCGTGGGCATGCCGGGCATGGCCGCCTATGCGGCGAGCAAGGCCGGGCTGGTCGGCCTGGTCCAGGTCATTGCGGCGGAGCAGGGCAGCCGTGGCATACGCGCCAACGCGCTGCTGCCCGGCGGTACCGATACGCCTATGGGCCGTAGTGCGATGAACAGCCCCGAGGCCCGGGCCCATGTCGAAGGGCTGCATGCCCTCAAGCGCCTGGCCCGGCCGCAGGAGATCGCCGAGGCGGCGTTGTTTTTGGCGTCGCAGGCATCGAGTTTCATGACCGGGACGGCCATGGTGGTGGATGGCGGGGTGTCGGTGGTGCGGGGGTGAGGTGGGCTGCAGGTTCCGCGTGGCGCTGTGGAAACGATCGCGGGGCAAGCCCGCTCCCACGCGGGTCCAGTTACTACACGCAAGTTCAGTTACCAGTAGATTGAACGGGGCTGCCAGGCAGCCCCGAGCGCTTGTATCAATCAGCCGGTTTGGGCGCGAAGCGCAGGATCAGGCAGGCGATCACCGCCGACAGCAGCGAGCCCAGCAGGATGCCGATCTTGGCCGCGTCGATCTTCTCGGTCTGGCCGGGGAAGGCCAGCTCGCCGATGAACAGGCTCATGGTGAAGCCGATGCCGCACAGCATTGCCACGCCGTAGATCTGCAGCCAGCTGGCGCCATGGGGCTTGCTGGCCAGGCCGGTCTTGACCGCCAGCAGCACGCCGCCGAACACGCCGAGCTGCTTGCCCAGCAGCAGGCCCAGGGCAATGGCCAGTGGCAGCGGGGCGAAGATGTCGCTCAGGCCCAGGTCGCCGAACGAGACGCCGGCGTTGGCGAAGCCGAAGGCCGGCACGATGAGGAAGCCTACCCAGGGCGCCAGGCCATGTTCCAGCTTGAGCAGCGGGCTGGCTTCGCGGGCCTCGCTGTCGCCGGTGCTGTAGGGGATCAGCAGGGCACCGACCACGCCGGCGATGGTGGCGTGCACGCCCGACAGCAGGGTCACGTACCACAGCGCGGCCACGCCGATCAGGTAGGGCCACAGGCTGACCACACGCAGGCGATTGCACGCCAGCAGCACGGCGACGATGCCGGCGGCGCCGGCCAGGGCCAGCAGGTTCAGCGACGAGGTGTAGAACACGGCGATGATCGCCACCGCGCCCATGTCGTCGATGATCGCCACCGACACCAGCATCACCTTGAGCGACAGCGGCGCGTGCCGGCCGAGCAGGGCCAGGGCGCCGACGGCGAAGGCGATGTCGGTGGCGGCCGGGATCGCCCAGCCGTCGGCCAGGCCCGGCTCGCCACGGGACACCGCCAGGTAGATGAGCGCCGGCACGGCCATGCCCATCAGTGCCGGCAGGGCCGGCAGGCGACGCTGCTCCCAACTGGCCAGGCGACCGTCGACCAGCTCGCGCTTGATCTCCAGGCCCACCAGCAGGAAGAAGATCGCCATCAGGCCATCGTTGATCCACATGTGCACGGTCATCGGGCCGAGCTTGTCGGTCAGCACCGGGCCGACGGGCAGGTGCAGCAGGTGCTGGTAGGCACTGGCCCAGGGGCTGTTGGCGATGACGATGGCCAGCGCGGCGGTGAACATCAGCAAGACGCCGCCGGCCGCCTCGGTGGCCAGCAGGTGCCGCAGCATCGAGCGCGGCTTGACGGGTGGAAGGGGTGCGGTCATGTAACGCTCCTCGTTCATGGCATCACCCTCGCGGTGGCAGTGGCGCGGCGGGCAACGGGCACGGCGGGACGCTGGCTCCGGACAAGACGGGCCACTGCGGCGAAGGGCGAGAAGAAGGATGGGGAATGCGGCGCAACAACCCACGCCGTGAAGACACGGGGCAGGAAGGGCCATGGGGAATGGAGGCATGCGTGCAACATGGACAAATCTCACGGAAAACAAATGAATGTTCTCCGTATTCGGGAAGGCTCCCGGGCGCACGCAGCACACGCCAGGCGGCCATTCTAACGGTACGGGCGCAGGTGTGTGTTGCATTTTTGCATCGAAATGTTGCCAAGCGAAGGTATCGCTTCGTGGCAGCGTGTTCGACGACAGAGTTGCAGCGTTCTTGAGATCGAGCGCCGCGCGGGCGGCGCTCGATCTCATAGGCGCTGCAAGGGTTGCGGCGAACACCTGGAGACCCCCACCCGGTCTAACGTCGGCGGTTTCGCCATCGGTGGCGCGATGGCCACGGTGCTGGCCCACATGCTCGGTTAGCTGCTGATGACCGAGCCGGCCATGCCCACGCCGGACAGGTCAATGCCCGACCAGTTGCGCCAACAGGCGCTGCTTGTGCTGGAACAACAGCGCCGTATCGCGTTGTCGCGGATGTGCCAGCTCCAGTTGCACCTGCTCGCCGATGCGCCCCGGATTGGCCTCCATCACGATCACCCGGTCCCCCAGGTACAAGGCCTCCTCGATATCGTGGGTGACCATGATCACCGTGCAGCGCTCCTGTATCCAGATGCGCTGCAGCTCCTGCTGCAGGCGCACGCGGGTCAGGGCATCGAGGGCGCCGAAGGGCTCGTCGAGCAGCAGCACCTTGGGCTTGTTCACCAGCGCCCGGGCGATCGCGCCGCGCTGGGCCATGCCGCCGGAGAGCTGGTGCGGATAGGCCTGCTCGTAGCCTCGCAGGCCGACCAGGGCGATGTGCTCATCGACCAGGCGCTGCTTCTGCGCCGTGCCCAGGTCATGGTTCTTCAAGGCCAGGGCGATGTTCTGCTGCAACGTCATCCAGGGGAACAGGCGGTGGTCCTGGAACACGATGCCGCGCTCCAGGCCCGGGCCGTTCAGCGGCTGGCCGTCGAGCAGGATCTGCCCCTGGTAGTCCGGGTCCAGGCCGACGATCAGGCGCAGCAGGGTGGACTTGCCGCAGCCGCTGGCGCCAAGGATGCTGACGAACTCGCCAGGGCGGATGTCCAGGTCGATGCCTTGCAGCACCGGCACGGGCCGGCCCTTGAGCGGGTAGGTCTTGCTCAGGTTGCGGATGCTCAGCGCGCCGGTCTGCACGTGGGCGGGTAAGGATGGGGCGATGGCGTTCATGGTCGGGCCTTTCAACGGGTGGGGCGCCAGCGCAGCAGGCGGCGGGCGAGCAGGGTGGACAGCCAGGTCATCAGGTAGCCGCACAGGCCGATGCACAGCACGCAGATCACGATGATCTCCATGCGCGCGCCGGCCTCGGCGTTCATCATCAGGTTGCCCAGGCCGGCGCCGGAGGCGAGGAACAGCTCGCTGCCGACCGCCGTGACCCAGGCGAAGGCCAGGGCCTGCAGCACGCCGGTGGCGATGCTCGGCAGGGCGGCGGGCAGCAGGACCAGGCGCAATTGCTGCCAGCGCCCGAGCGCCAGTACCTGGCCGACTTCGCGATGGCGCACATCGACCTGGCGCAGACCCTCGAAGGTGTTGAGCACCATCGGATACAGCGCCGCCAGGCTGACGATCAGCAGCTTCGATGCTTCGCCGTTGCCCAGCCATAGGGCGATCAGCGGGATCCAGCCGAGCATCGGCACCTGGCGCAGGGCGTGGAACAACGGTGCCACCAGGCGGTTGGCCAGGGGCGACAGGGCCATCAGCGCGCCCAGAGCGACGCCACCGACGATGCCCAGGGCGAGGCCGGCACTGGTGCGGGCCAGGCTGGCCAGCAGGTTGACCAGCAGCTCGCCGTTGCCCAGCAGTTCCAACAGGGCCTGGCCGATGGTCGCCAATGGCACGAAGGCGTAGGCGCCGGCGGCGTCCTGGCGCGAGGCCAGTTCCCAGGCGCCGATCAGCAGCAGTGGCAGCAGCAGGCCACGCAGGTTGCGCAGATTCATCATCATCTCCCGGCCACTTGCCAGCCGGACAGGCGCCGTTCGACACGGCGCAGCGAGAAGTCCAGGGCAAAGCCGATCACCCCGGTGATCGCCACGCCCACCATCACCACATCGATGCGCAGCATCTGCCGGCCCATCTCGATCATCTGCCCCAGGCCGCTGTCGGCCGCCAGCAACTCGCAGGCCACCAGCACCACCCAGGCGCGGGTCAGGGCCACGCGCACGCCGGTGACGATGGCCGGCACCGCGGCGGGCAGGGCGATGCGTGCGACCAGGGTCGGCCAGCGCAGGCGGTACACGGCGGCCACTTCGAAGTGGCTGCGGGGGATGGCGCGGATGCCCTCGACCGTGGCCAGGGCCACCGGGAAGAACGCGGTCTTGGCGACGATCACCACCTTGAAGGTCTCGTCGATACCCAATAGCAGCACCAGCATCGGGATCAGGGCGATGCTGGGGATCTGCCGCAGGGTATGGAACAGCGGCGCGCAATAGGCCTCGACCGTGTCTGACAGGGCCATGGCCGTGCCGAACGCAAGGCCGGCCAGCGCGCCGGCGGCGAAGCCCAGCGACAGGCGCGACAGGCTGCCGGCCAGGTGCTCCTGCAATTCGCCGGTGGCCAGCAGGTCGGCGAAGCTGCGCCAGACCTCCAGGGGCGGCACCAGCAGGTTGGCCGGGAACAGTGCGGCGTCGGCGACTGCAGCCCACAAGGCGAGCAGGGCCAGGGGCGAGACCAGCCAGGTGAGGGCTTTGAATGGGGACATGGCGAACCTTGTGCACGGCGGGTGATACCGAGGTATCGCAATCGCCGTGCCAGGGATCAGGCTACGGTTTTACAGGGGCTGCGAGCGGGGCTGCTGGTGGCGCAGCAGTGGGGTGTTGCTGTGGCAACAGTCGCTCAGCAATGGCTCGGGATATTCGCGGGGGACTGGCTTGCAGCGTCCTGGCGGGAAAGCCAAGCCACGGCACACAGCGCCATCCCCGCCACATTCAGCGAAACCGGGTTGAAGGCATCCACCAGCATCGAGGGTTGCATCACCGCCACATCCACCAGCAGGCCCAGCAATACCGCTGCGCCGACCAGCAACGGCCAGACCAGCCGTGGCATCAGCAGCAGGGCGGCGAGCGCCAGTTCGGCCACGCCGGCGGCCTGTGACAACCAGGTGGCGTGTGCCAGCCCGTGGGCTTGCAGCAGCACCTGTTCACCGGGGCTGAGAATGATCAGCTTGGGCACCAGCCCATGGTAGGCGAACACGAAGGCCAGGCTGGCCCGGGCCAACCAATGGACCTGGTTTAGACGGTTCATGGCTGCTCCTCGAGGAAACGACGCTTGTGGTCCGGGCTGGGTAGCAGGCATTGGTCGTATCGGCCGAACAGCCGATAGCGGTTGAGCGCCACGCGGTCGTACAGCCAGTCCCGCAATCTGCGGGGACACAGGCGCAGCACGCGCAGCAGCGGCCAGGCACCGGGCAGCTGGCGGACCACCTCGAAGAAGGCCTCGGAGCGTACCCAGTAGTGTCGATCGCGGATCACCGCCATGGTGTCGAACGCTGTCACCGGCAGGCCTGCCCAGGCCAGCAGGGCCTGGCCTTGCGCTGATTGGACCGTGGCCAGGCGGATACGCCGGTGGCGATCATGGCGGATAACGAACCTCGCCCAGCCGTTGCACAGCCTGCACACGCCGTCGAACAGCAACACGGTTTCCCCTGGCGCAAGCAGTGGGGCAGCGGAAGGGCGTATCAGTGAGGCGGGCATGGCTTGCTTCCGTTCAGGCTGGAAGTGGCATTTTAGAGGGCTTGAGCGGGAAATGGCGAGCCACCGGCGCCGCTCCCTCGGGGATTGGTCGGTTCAAGGGCGATAGCCGAACCGTTATCATGCGCGCCCGACATTGGAGCGCCCCATGGCCAAAGACATCGACAACCCCTGCGTCTCGCTGTGCCAGCTCAACAGCGAGTTGTGCGTGAGCTGCGGCCGTACCCGGGACGAGATCCGCAAATGGCGGGGCATGAAACGCCCGGAGAAGATGGCGACCGTGCAGCGGGCCGCGACGCGGATGAAGGCCATCGTCAAGAAAAACGCCAGGCGTTCGATCTGAGAGACGCTGAACACCTTCAGAGGGCTGGCCTAGACTTGCGCTGACGACCGTATCCGTGGGAGAGCGCCCATGCGCAGACTCTGGCAAAAGTACCTCGCACTGCTCGACGCCGACCTCAGTGCCAAGGTCTTCGACAATTTCAAGAACCTGCTGGTGTGCGCGCTGCTGTTCGCCGCAGGCACCGAGGCGATCCACGGCAACCAGCAGGTCCTGCTGGGGCTGTGGGTGTTCAGTTTCACCGGCTGGGGGTTGATCCTGGTGTCGGCGCTGCTGTTTCTGCTGAATGTCAGCGATACCTTGCACCGCTTGGCGAAGTTGCCCTATCACACGGTACTGCAGGTGATCCTGTGCCTGGTCTACCTGATCCTGGCGTCGCGGGTGGTCGAGATCGTCTGGAGTTTCAGGGCGGAGTAGGCATCGCGGCGGATTCGGGCCTGGGGTTGTCCCTTTTATGGCCTTTGGGGTGTAAGGGTTATTGACCGGGTGAGGGCCTCCAGGTGTCCACCGCAACCGTTACAGCGCCTATCAGATCGAGCGCCGCCCGCGCGGCGCATCGCGGCACAAGGCCACTCCCACAGGGATCGCGCCAGATTCTAAAAATTGAGCAAGACAGTTGCTCCCACATCTGTTTCGGGCCAATTTCTCCTGTGCCATTACCTGGTCCGCCTTGTTGGTACAACGCGGTTTCAGCGTGGGCGCCACTGTCGCTCCACCTGTCTCAAGACATGCGCCAAGGCGGGCAACCATGGCCTGACAGGTTCGGCACGTTGCAACAAATGTGGGAGCGGCCTTGCGTCGCGATGCGCCGCGCGGGCGGCGCTCGATCTCATAGGCGCTGCAACGCTAACGTCGAACACCTTGAAAGGCCTGGGCACCGCGTGCAGGTGAGCGGCCGACCTCCTACTCGTCGCCAGCCAACACTTCCCGGCAAAAATCCCGGATAATGCCCGCCATTTATCCGTTCCCGCCCGCTTTTGGTACCCCTGCGCATGGAAATCAAGGTCAATTTTCTCGACAACCTTCGTCTCGAAGCCAAGTTCGACGACTTCACGGTGATCGCCGACCAGCCGATCCGCTACAAGGGCGACGGCTCGGCCCCGGGGCCGTTCGACTACTTCCTGGCGTCGTCGGCCCTGTGCGCGGCGTACTTCGTCAAGCTGTACTGCCAGACCCGCGATATTCCGACCGAGAACATCCGCCTGTCGCAGAACAACATCGTCGACCCCGAGAACCGCTACAACCAGATCTTCAAGATCCAGGTCGAGCTGCCCGAGGACATTTCCGAAAAGGACCGCCAGGGCATCCTGCGCTCCATCGACCGCTGCACCGTGAAGAAGGTGGTGCAGACCGGCCCCGAGTTCATCATCGAGGAGGTCGACAACCTCGACGCCGATGCCCAGGCACTGTTGATGCCGGTGTCCGACAGCACCACCTACATCCCGGGCAAGGACCTGCCGCTGGAGCAGACCATCGCCAACATGTCGGCGATCCTCGCAGGCCTGGGGATGAAGATCGAGATCGCCTCGTGGCGCAACATCGTGCCCAACGTCTGGTCGCTGCACGTGCGCGACGCGCAGTCGCCGATGTGCTTTACCAACGGCAAGGGTGCCACCAAGGAAGCGGCGCTGGCCTCGGCGCTGGGCGAGTTCATCGAGCGGCTGAACTGCAACTTCTTCTACAACGACCAGTTCTGGGGCGAGGACATCGCCAACGCGGCGTTCGTGCACTACCCGAACGAGCAGTGGTTCAAACCAGGGCCCAAGGACGCGCTGCCGGCCGAGATCCTCGACGAGCACTGCCTGCAGATCTTCAACCCCGACGGCGAGCTGCGCGGTTCGCACCTGTACGACACCAACTCGGGCAACAAGGAGCGTGGCATCTGCTCGCTGCCGTTCGTGCGCCAGTCGGACGGTGAGACGGTGTACTTCCCGTCCAACCTGATCGAGAACCTGTACCTGAGCAACGGCATGAGCGCCGGCAACACCCTGGCCGAGGCGCAGGTGCAGTGCCTGTCGGAGATCTTCGAGCGGGCGGTCAAGCGCGAGATCCTCGAAGGCGAGCTGTGCCTGCCGGACGTGCCGCAGGAAGTGCTGGCCAAGTACCCGGGTATCCTCGCCGGCATCCAGGGGCTGGAGGAGCAGGGCTTCCCGGTGCTGGTCAAGGACGCGTCGCTGGGCGGTGAGTTCCCGGTGATGTGCGTGACCCTGATGAACCCGCGCACCGGTGGCGTGTTCGCCTCGTTCGGCGCCCACCCGAGCTTCGAGGTGGCGCTGGAGCGCAGCCTCACCGAGCTGCTCCAGGGCCGCAGCTTCGAGGGCCTGAACGACCTGCCGCAACCGACCTTCGACAGCCTGGCGCTGACCGAGCCGAACAACTTCGTCGAGCACTTCATCGATTCCAGCGGCGTGGTGTCGTGGCGCTTCTTCGGCGCCAAGGCCGACTTCGAGTTCGTCGAGTGGGACTTCTCGGGCCATGGTGAGGACTCCAACCAGCAGGAGGCGCAGACCCTGTTCGGCATCCTCGAGGACCTGGGCAAGGAAGTGTACATGGCCGTGTACGACGACCTCGGCGCCACCGCCTGCCGTATCCTGGTGCCGGGCTATTCCGAGATCTACCCGGTCGAGGACCTGATCTGGGACAACACCAACCGCGCCCTGGGTTTCCGGGCCGACATCCTCAACCTGCACAAGCTGGACAACCGTTCGCTGAAGCTGCTGCTCAAGCGCCTGGACAATGCCGAGGTGGACGACTACACCACCATCACCACGCTGATCGGCGTCGAGTTCGACGACAACACGGTGTGGGGCCAGCTGACCATCCTCGAGTTGAAGCTGCTGATCCACCTGGTGCTGCAGCGCTTCGAGGAGGCCAAGGAGCTGGTCGAGATGTTCCTGCAGTTCAACGACAACACCGTCGAGCGCGGGCTGTTCTACCAGGCGCTGAACGTGGTGCTGGAGGTGGTGCTGGACGATGAGCTGGAGATGGCCGACTACGAGCACAACTTCCGGCGCATGTTCGGCAATGAGCGGATGGACGCGGTGCTGGGCTCGGTGGATGGCAGCGTGCGCTTCCATGGGCTGACGCCGACCAACCTGCAGCTCGAAGGGCTGGACCGCCACCTGCGCCTGGTGGAAAGCTACAAGAAACTGCACGCGGCGCGGGCGCGGGCGGCAGGGCTCTGAACCGAGCCGCTCGAATGAGTGAAATGGGTCGCCTGGCGACTAATGCCAGTCAGTTAAGACCGTTGGGTCGCTGCGCGACCCTTCGCGGGTAAACCCGCTCCCACAAGTACAGCGCTCGCTTCAGCGTTTGCGCGATCCTGTGGGAGCGGGTTTACCCGCGAAGGGCTGCAAAGCAGCCCCAATAAGTGCGATGAAGCGCAATCCCACAGGCATTAGCCTGGCAACCCTTTTTCTTTAGCGCAACCGCAGCACCCGGTCCAGGGACAGTGCCCCGCCGCCCCGGGCGATCAGCAGCAGGAGCAGGCCGGCCCAGGAAAGGTGGGTGGGCCAGGCATCCGGGTAGACGAAGATCTCGATCACCAGGGTCATGCCCAGCAGGGCCAGGGCCGACAGTCGGGTGAACAGGCCGAGCACCAGCAACAGCGGGAACAGGTGCTCGGCGTAAGTCGCCAAGTGCGCCGCCAGCCAGGGTGACACCAGTGGCAAGGCGTACTCGCTCTGGAACAGCTCGTAGGTGCCGGGGGTGATGCTCAGCAGGCCTTCGACCTTGGTCCGACCGGACAGAAAGAAGATCGAGGCGATGCCCAGGCGGGCGACCAGGCACAGGACACTGTCGCCGAGCAAGCGTTGCAGCTGTGCGGCGGCGCGGTTCCAGTAAAGGCGCAGGCCGTGGGGCGATGGGCTGGCGTGGCTGATGTCCATGGCGTTTTCCTCAGGTGAAGGCGAGCGGGCGCAAGGCCCGGGCATTCAGCAGCCCGCCAAGCAGGTCACTGAAGTCCAGGTCGGGTTGGGCGTGCAGGGCAAGCTGTGAGGCCTTGTCCAATGTGTAGCCGGCGGCACAGGCATCGAGGAAGGTGCATCCCCCCAGGCTCAACGGCTGGTGGACGACGCCTTCACGGGCGCCGCTGAGCAGGGCGCCCTCGGCCACCCAGGGCCGATCCTCGGGCCAGGCCCTGCCGTCGCGGCTGTGGTGCCAGAGGCTGTAGGCAGGATGCTGGTCGAACCAGTGCCAGCGTACGCCGGAGCGCGGGCTCAAGTGGCTGCGTTCGAGGTCCGAGGCGGTCATGCCGGCCAGGTCGGCCAATGTCAGCCAGGGCTCGTCGTCGGCGCCGAACGCTTCGCACCAGGCGAAGTCCAGCCGTGCGACGTCCGCCAGGTAGCAAAGCCCATGGACGGGCTGCAACGCCTCGAGAAATGCCGGAAACGCCGCGCCATAGCGGATCAGTCGCACATCACAGGGCGGCGATTGCCGGGCATATTCCGCGGTGGCGTCGTGCATCCATTGGCGCCCGACCAGGGTTTCGACGCTGGGAAAGTTGGCGCGCAGGGCCTCGACGCAACCGGCCAGCACCGTGTTGCGGTACACCGTGAACGCGGGCTGTGCTGTCAGTGCCGCCAGCTCAGGCGCGGGGCGCTGATAGACGGCGTCGATGAAGGCATTCTGGAACTGTCCGAGGCGCAGGTTCATGGCAAGGCTCCTGCCAGGTCGAGGGTGGCCTGGGCGAGGGCGCGTTCGGCGAGCAGTTCGTCAAACGCGGGGATGTTGCCGTCGCGTTCAATCAGGGTCGGACGCGGACCGATGCGGGCGATCAACTGCTGGTACAGCGACCACACCGGCGCGGCGATGGCGGCATCGTGGGAATCGACCAGCAGTGCGCCCTGGTCGTCGTGACGGTGTCCGGCCAGGTGGATCTCGGTGATGGCCTGGGCAGGGAAGCGGGCGAGGTAGTTGGCGGCATCGAAGCCGAGATTGTAGGCACTGACGTACACATTGTTGACGTCCAGCAACAGGCCGCAGCCGGTGCGTCGCACCAGCTCGGCGAGGAAGTCGATCTCATCCAGGTCATGGCCCTGCAGGTGCAGGTAGTGGCTGGGGTTCTCGATGGAGATGCGGCACCCCAAAGCGTCCTGGGTGCGCTGGATGTTGTCGGCAATGCGGGCCAGGGCCTCGTCGCTGCGGGGGAAGGGCAGCAGGTCCGGATGATACTGGCCGCGCCAGGTCGACCAGGCCAGGTGTTCCGACACCAGGGCCGGGTGTACCTGGTCGATCAGGGTACGCAGGCGCCGCAGGTGCGTGGCGTCAGGTTCGGCATCCGCCGCCAGTGACAGTGCCACGCCGTGCAGCGACAGCGGATGGCGCTCGGCCATCCGCGCCAGCCAGGCCAGGCGAGGGCCGCCGACCATGTAGTTTTCCGGATGGACTTCGAACCACAACCCTTCGGCGTGGCAGGCCCAGGCCTGGTCATAGTGCTCGGCCTTGAGGCCGAGCCCTGCGCCCATCGGCGTATTTCCGTTCATGGTCGATGGCCTGTGCTCAGGATTTGATCGGGGTCAGCGAACCCATGCCGTTGGGGGTCTTGATCGAGGTGCAGGTACCCGTCGGCACGTTTTTCCACTGCATGCCGTCGTAGTCTTTTTTCGCGCTGCCGGCGCAGGTGGTGCCGGCGCCGGCCTTGCAGTCGTTCTTGCCGGCCATGGCCACGCCGTAGCATTTCTCCATGGTGGCCGCCTTGGTGGTGTCGTCGGCCAGGGCTGCGCCTGCCAGCGAGGCAAGGGCGAGGGCGGCGGTGGCGAGGGCGAGGGTTTTCATGGTGTCGTCTCCAGAAGATGGGGCCGTGGCGATGTACCGGCGGCTCATGGAGTAGTTCGCGGCGATAGGCGAGGCGGTTACAGCGCTTGCAAAATATTTTTCGCCACCTGCGCCGGCCACCTAAGGTAAGGAAGCGGCGTCGGTGCTTGCGCAGGGCGTTGCGGCGATGGTTGGATAAAAAAGAAACCCACAGACGGTGTAACCCCGGCGGCCGATGCAACGAACTAACCCACAGGATGTGCTCAGTGCACGCGAATCACAGCTGCAGGCCCTGCTGTTGCTTGGTCTGGCCGGTGACGCCGGGGCCTATCGCGAATTCCTCGCGGCGCTGGCGGTGCACTTGCGTGGTTTTTTGCGTCGGCGCCTGGCGCAACGACCGGCCGAGGTCGAAGACTTGCTGCAGGAGGTGCTGCTGGCGGTGCACAATGCCCGCCACACCTACCAGGCGCAGCAACCGTTGACCGCCTGGGTGCAGGCGATCGCCCGCTACAAGCTGGCCGACCACTGGCGCGGCCAGGCCCGGCGCGAGGCGCGCCACGAGCCGCTGGAGGATGACAGCGAGTTGTTCGCCTGTGGCGAAGAAGAGCCGGCCCAGGCCAGCCGGGACCTGAACAAGCTGCTTGGGCAGTTGCCCGACCGCCAGCGCCTGCCCATCGTCCACGTCAAGCTGGAAGGGCTGTCGGTGGAGGAAACCGCGCGTATCACCGGGTTGTCCAGTTCGGCGGTGAAGGTGGGCATACACCGGGGGCTCAAGGCCCTGGGAAGGTTGATTCGAGGTAAAGACGACCATGAAGACCGATGAGTTGATCAGCCTTTTGGCGACCGCCGCAGAGCCGGTGGATCGTCACGTGCTGGCGCGCCGCCTGCTGCTGGCGCTGCTGGCCGGCATGCTGGGCGCATTGTTGATGACCGTGGCCATCTACGGCGTGCGCAGCGATCTGGCCGAGGTGGCGCGCACGCCGTTGTTCTGGGCCAAGCTGGCCTTGCCCACCAGCCTGGGCCTGCTGGCCCTGTGGCTGACCCAGCGCCTGGCCAGGCCAGGTGTGCGCGGCGGCGCGCTGTGGGGATTGCTCGGCCTGCCGCTGCTGCTGGTGTGGCTGGGGGCAGCCGTCAGCCTGGCCGGCGCGCCGGTGGAGGCCCGCGCCGACCTGATCTTCGGCCGCACCTGGCGCACCTGTGCGTTGAACATCGCCCTGCTCTCGGCACCCGTATTCGCCGCCGTGTTCTGGGCCCTGCGCGGCCTGGCGCCGACCCGGCTGCGCCAGGCAGGCGCCGCCGGCGGGTTGCTCGCCGGATCCACCGCGACCCTCGTGTACTGCCTGCACTGCCCGGAAATGACGGTGCCGTTCTGGGGGCTGTGGTACCTGCTGGGGATGTTGCTGCCGACCGTCGTCGGGGCGTTGGCAGGGCCTCGGCTGCTGCGTTGGTGATTGGGTGCGGTTTTGCCGCACTAGACATTGGTCTATTGGTGCATTTGCGGGGATGGTCTTTTCTGTTGCATGCCCGACGTTCGAGCGTATGGGCGCAATCGATGTTTCGACCAGGGAGGTCATCATGAATGGAAAATGGCTGGCAGCCGCGATGCTGCTGTGGATGTTCTCGCTGACGGCACAGGCCGACTGCGCGGTACTGGGGCCAGGGGAGGATCCGTGCGCAGGTCCGGTGCTGGGCCCCACGACCTGCGTGTGCGAGCCCTGATCGCCTGAGGGCGCAAGGAAGAATCAATCATTGACCAGGAGGTTATCCGTGAAGAAAGCCATGTTGGCTGTGCTGCTATCGTGGGGGCTCGTCGCCACGGCCCAGGCGTCGTGCCCGGTGTTTGGTCCAGGTAAGGATCCATGTGCCGGGCCGGTGTTCGGCCCAACCACCTGCCAGTGTCCCTGAAGCTCGATCAGGGCAGGAGCCGCGCTTGTGTTCCCCTGTAGGAGCGGCCTTGTGCCGCGAAAGGGCCGCAAAGCGGCCCCGGCGATTGTTGCATCAACGCTGAAATCCTGGGGCCGCTGCGCAGCCCTTTCGCGGCACAAGGCCGCTCTCATGGAACAAACCGTAACTCATTGATTTAGCTCGACCCTGTGGGAGCGGGTTTACCCGCGAAGAAACCAGCGCGGTGTATGGCACCGGCTCCGCCGGTGTTCGCGGGTAAACCCGCTCCCACAGGGATAACAGTTCCCTGCGCGACAGCGCAGCCCGAAGGGCTGGGCGATCTCCTACAGGGCAACGTGTGAAGCCTTCAAGCTGTGGTGACCAGAGGCAATGTCACCTGCAGCGCCAGCCCGCCCTCGGCCCGGCGCTGCGCCGAAATGCGGCCGCCATGGGCCTCGCAGATCGCCTGGGCGATCGACAGGCCCAGGCCACCACCACCGCTGACCCGTGCCCGTGACTGTTCGGCGCGCCAGAAGCGCACGAACATGTTGCCCAGGTCCTTCTGCTCGACCGCTTGCCCACGATCAAGAAACTCCAACTGCACGCAGCCTTTGGCCTGACGCACGGCAACGCTGAGCTCGCGGCCGTCGGAGGCATATTTCAGGGCATTCTCGATCAGGATGTTGATCAGCTGGCCAACCCGCGCGGGGTCGGCCTCGATCACCACGTCATCGGCAAGCGCCGTGTGCAACTGCATCCCGGCGGCCTCGAACTGCGGCGCGAACCAGGCCAGGCGCTCCTCGACCAGTCTGGCCGGGGAGAACAGGCTGATGTGCAGGGGCAACTGCCCGGCATGGGCCAGGGACAGCAGGTGCAGGTCGCCGACCAGGGTGTTGAGGTTGTACAGCTGGTTCTGCACCAGGCGCAATTGCTCGGGGCACAGCGGGAACACCTCGTCGAGCATGCCCTGTACCCGACCCAGGGCGGCATTGAGCGGGGTGCGCAGTTCATGGGCCAGGTTGGAGCTCGACTCGGCCACTTCGCTTTCGTACAGCGCCAGGCGTTCGACCAGTTTGTTGAAGTCGGTGCACAGGCGCTGCATTTCCTTGGGCTGGCGCGGGTGCTGGCTGACCCGCACGCTGAGGTCGCCCTCGGCCACCCGCCGTGCCCCTACGGCGATCTGGCGGAACTGCCGGGACAGCGGCCTGGACAGGTACAGGCCGACCATCAGGGTGAACGGGATGACCACGATGACGAAGCCGTACAGCACCAGCCAGTCGATGCTGTTGCCGGGGCCGGGGAGAAAATCGTGGATGTCGTAGTAGGTCTGCAGCAACTGCCACAGTCGGGACTCGTTGTGCGGCACATCGGCCAGGCCGGCCAGCAGCGCGGCACGGTCCTCGGGCCGCATCGACTGCAGTACCAGGTAGTCGCTGATCCAGAAGTACAGGTACATGCACAGGGTGATGGTGATCACCGCGCCAACGGCAAGCAGGGTCATTCTCAGGCCGACCCACAGCCATAGCGGACGCTTGCTCATGGCGGTCAGCGGAACCGATAGCCAACGGAGCGGACGGTCACCAGCACGCCAGTGACGCCCAGGGCCGCTAGCTTGCGCCGCAGGTTGAGCACGTGGGTGTCGATGATGCGCATCAGTGCATCGCTCTCGGGCATGCACAGCTCTAGCAGTTCCTCGCGGCTGAAGGCCTTGGTCGGGGTGCGCAGCAGCGCGGCGAGCAGCAGCAGTTCCGAACGGGTCAGGTCGAGCACCTGCTCTTCGCCATCGCCGGCCCGCACTCCAGCCACGAAGCGCTCTGCATCGACCCAGACACCCTGGCACTCCAGGCGCTGGCGACTGTCGGCCGGCGCGCCGTAGCGGCGCAGCACCGCGTGTACCCGGGCCACCACTTCCTTGGGGTTGCAGGGTTTGACCACGTAGTCGTCGGCGCCGTAGCGCAGGGCGCCGATCTTGTCCGGCTCGTCGCCGATGGCGGTGACCATGATCACCGGGGTGTCGGCGCCGCGGCGGATCTCGGTCAGCAGTTCCGGCCCGGACATTTTCGGCAGCATCATGTCCAGCAGCACGATCGCCGGCATGCGCTGGCGGAACAGGGCCAGCCCACGGGCACCGTCTTCGGCGATGTCCACCTCGAAGCCGTCGCGCTTCAGGTAGGCCTCGAGGATGCTTGCACCATCGGCGTCGTCCTCGACGATCAATACGCGCTTGGCGGTCATGGGTTGCCTCGTGGGTCGCGCAGCCCGGCCAGTACCTCGGCGGCGGTGGTGACGTGGCCGAAATGGTGTTTCCACAGGTCGATGCCCAGCTGCCCGGAACGGTCCAGCGAGGAGCCCATGGTCAGGTCGGTAACCAGCGTCGGCGTCAGGCCCGCATCGAACAGGGCGAAGCCGGCGGCCAGTACGCAGGTCTCGGTCTGCAGCCCGCACACCAGCACGCGCTCGACGCCCAGGCGCTTGATGTAGTCCAGTGTCTCGGCGGTCTGGCCATAGCCATGCTTGACGAACACCTTGTCCGCCTCGACCAGGGCCACGTCCTCAGCGGCCGGGTGCCAGCCGAGCTGGCGCTGGAACGGGGTGACCTGCTCGTCGTGCAGCTCGATCGAGGCGATGGTGGGGATGTGCGCCGACAGCACGCGGATGCCATCCACCAGTTTCTCGGAGGGGCTGAAGGTGGATTGCACATCGACGATGAGCAGGACTTGCTGCATGGCGGATTCCCGGGCGCGGTTCGAAGGTGGGCGAGTATACCGCCGCGTGGGGGAATTTTGCGCCAAGGGGCATGTACCGGGCCCAGCCAAGGCTCACGGAAGGTGCATGGGTAACGTGGGAGCGGGCTTGTCGGAACGCCGCACCGCCCGGAACACCGGCAGAGCCGGTGCCATGCATCGCGTCGCCTGCATCGCGGGGCAAGCCCGCTCCCACGCAGCCCGCTCCCACGCAGCCCTCTCACCGCCAGGGCTCATACAAGCGGCTAGGCCGCCAACCGCCCGCTGGCAATCGCCTCCGAGGCCGCCAGCATGGCCCGCAGCAGCACCGCGCAACCGGCCGCGAGGTCCTCGGGGGCGGCGTTCTCGATTTCGTTGTGGCTGATGCCGCCCTCGCAGGGCACGAAGATCATCCCGGCCGGGCCCAGCTCGGCGAGGAAGATCGCGTCGTGCCCGGCGCCGCTGACGATGTCCATGTGCGCCAGGCCCAGGTTGCGCGCAGAGTTGCGCACCGCCTCGACACAGCCCTTGTCGAAGTACAAGGCGGGGAAGTCGGCGGTGGGCACCAGCTCGTAGCTCAATCCGTGCTTGGCGGTGGTGGCCTCGATCACTTGGCGCACCTCGGCGATCATCGCGTCGAGTTGCTGGCCTTCGAGGTGACGGAAATCCAGAGTCATGCGCACTTCGCCGGGGATCACGTTGCGTGAGCCGGGATAGGCCTGCAGGCAGCCGACAGTGCCGCAGGCATGGGGTTGGTGGGCGAGGGCGGTGCGGTTGACTGCCTCGACCACGGCGGCGGCGCCGACCAAGGCGTCCTTGCGCAGGTGCATGGGGGTGGGGCCGGCGTGGGCCTCGACACCGCGCAGGGTCAGGTCGAACCACTTCTGGCCGAGGGCGCCGAGCACCACGCCGATGGTCTTGCGCTGGTCCTCGAGGATCGGGCCCTGTTCGATGTGCGCCTCGAAGTAGGCGCCCACCGGGTGGCCGGTCACGACGCGGCTGCCGGCATAACCGATGGCGTTCAGCGCCTCGCCGACGCTCACGCCCTGGGCGTCGCGCTTGGCCAGGGTCTGTTCGAGGGTGAACTTGCTGGCGAACACCCCCGAGCCCATCATGCACGGGGCGAAGCGCGAGCCTTCCTCGTTGGTCCACACCACCACCTCCAGCGGTGCCTCGGTCTCCACGCCCAGGTCGTTGAGGGTGCGGATCACCTCCAGCCCGGCCATCACACCGAAGCAACCGTCGAACTTGCCACCGGTGGGCTGGGTGTCGATATGGCTGCCGGTCATCACCGGTGGCAGCTTGGGATTGCGGCCTGGGCGGCGGGCGAATATGTTGCCGACCGCGTCGATGCTCACCGTGCAGCCGGCCGCCTCGCACCACTGCACGAACAGGTCGCGGGCCTGGCGGTCGAGGTCGGTCAGCGCCAGGCGGCAGACGCCGCCCTTGGCCGTGGCGCCGAGGCGGGCGAGGTCCATCAGTGACTGCCACAGGCGGGCGCTGCTGACATGCTGTTCGGTGGACTGCAGGACTTCCTTGGCGGGAGTGGTCATGGGTGCCTCCTCAGGTTGTTTTATTCTTCGGCCCTGTTCGCCGGCAAGTCGGCTCTCATGGCGCTGCACATCACTTATCGATTTTGCAGGGGCCTGTGGGAGCGGCTTTAGCCGCGAACACCGGCCAAGCCGGTGCCATCCACCGCGTCGCTTGCTTCGCGGCTGAAGCCGCTCCCACAGGGAGCATCACGGCAACGGCTTGGCCAGCCGCGCCGGCCCGCGCACCGCGAGGCCGCCGAGTGCGTAGTAGAGCCCGCCGCCGAGCAGCGAGCCGGTGAACCAGCCATAGTCGTAGAACCAGCTGAAACTGCTGTTGCCGATGGCCATCACGGTCAGCGCCACCGGCACGCCGAAGGCGACGAACCCGGCCCAGTTCCAGGCCGGGTACACGTCGTCGCGGTACAGCCCGGCCAGGTCCAGGTGCTGGCGGCGCACCAGGAAGTAGTCCACCACCATGATCCCGGCGATCGGCCCGAGCAGGCTGGAGTAGCCCAGCAGCCAGTTGGAGTACACGCTCTCAAGGCTCAGGTCGGAGACGATCCAGCCGAGCTTCTTGAGCAGCTCGTGGCCCATCAGCGCCAGGCCGATGAAACCGGTCAGCCAGACCGCGCGGCTGCGCCCGATCAGGCGCGGGGCGATGTTCTGGAAGTCGTTGGTGGGCGAGACGATGTTAGCCGCAGTGTTGGTCGACAGCGTGGCGATGATGATCAGCGCCATGGCCAGGGCCACCCAGCCGGGGCTCTGGATATGGCCGATCAGGCTCACCGGGTCGGACACTGTCTTGCCCACCAGCGAGGCGGACGCGGCGGTCATGATCACGCCCAGCGAAGCGAACAGGAACATGGTCAGGGGCAGGCCGAAGATCTGCCCGAGGATCTGGTCCTTCTGGCTTTTCGCGTAACGGCTGAAATCGGGGATGTTCAGCGACAGCGTGGCCCAGAAGCCGACCATGGCGGTAAGCCCGGCGCAGAAGTAGCCGACCACGCTGGCGCCCTCGGGGCGCTTGGGTGGCTGCGCCAGCAGCTCGCTCATCGACATGTGCGGCAGCGCCCAGAACAGCAGGCCGACACCCACCGCCACCAGCAGCGGCGCCGACAGCGTCTCCAGCCACTTGATCGATTCGGCGCCGCGCAGCACCACCCACAGGTTCAGCGACCAGAACAGCATGAAGCCGATCACCTCGCCGGTGCCGCCCAGGGCCTTCCACTCGGGGAACAGCGAACCGAGGAACAGGTGGATGGCCAGCCCGCCGAACATCGTCTGGATACCGAACCAGCCGCAGGCCACCACGGCGCGGATCAGGCACGGTACGTTGGAGCCGAAGACGCCGAACGAGGCGCGCAGCAGCACCGGGAACGGGATGCCGTACTTGGTGCCGGGGAAGGCGTTGAGGGTCAGCGGAATCAGCACGATGAGGTTGGCCAGCAGGATCGCCAGCAGCGCCTCGCCCACGCTCAGGCCGAAGTAGGCGGTGAGCACGCCGCCGAGGGTGTAGGTGGGCACGCAGATGGACATGCCCACCCACAGCGCGGTGATGTGCCACTTGTTCCAGGTGCGCTGGTGCACCTTGGTCGGGGCGATGTCGTGGTTGTAGCGGGGGCTGTCGAGGACGTCGCTGCCGGCGTCGAGCTCGAACAGGCCATGCTGCTCGACCACTTGCGATCTGCTCTGTTGCATGGGGTTCTCCAGGTCTTTTTTCTTGTAGTTGTCGCTCATCGGGCTGACGCGATGGCCGGAGTACACACACCACCAGTACTGCACCTGCGGCCCGGCCAGGCGGTTGTGGCCTGCGTTTTCAACAAACGTGCCGGGAAAGCCCGCGCCTTCCCGACGGCCGCCGCCAACCGGAGGTAACTCACTGTCTTGCAAAGGCATTCTTCAGCGCGACGACGAGGGCGGGGTGGGCACCCTGGTACGCCGTCTGTCTGGCCGGTCCATCACCCGCGTGGTTCAAACGGGTGCAACCTGGGAAACCACCGGCGCGGCCTGCGCCATCCAGCCAGGAAACAAACAGCTGATTTTGCATAGGAAATCTTGACCAATTTGGCTTCCTGTCAAGTGCGTCAAAATGGTGAAGGGGTGTCACATTTTGGTGATTTTGATAAATTATTGTTAATAATCAATAAGATACAAAATAAGATATTTGCATATATTTTTTCTTGATCAATATCCGATCAGATACTAGCCTCGATTCTTGTCAGGCCTGACAGGATTGAACGAATCGCCTCCAGCGCCCGGCCCGAAACAATTCCAAGAACCGGCCAGAAGACCGGTCAGCCTGCGAGGAAAACGGCATGTCCCTGTTGATCCGTGGCGCCACCGTGGTTACCCATGAAGAGAGCTACCGTGCAGATGTCCTGTGTGTCGATGGCCTGATCCGCGCCATCGGCAGCCACCTCGAAACCCCCACCGATTGCGAAGTCCTCGACGGTTCTGGCCAGTACCTGATGCCCGGTGGCATCGATCCGCATACCCACATGCAACTGCCGTTCATGGGCACGGTGGCCAGCGAGGACTTCTTCAGCGGCACCGCCGCGGGCTTGGCCGGGGGCACCACCTCGATCATCGACTTCGTCATCCCCAACCCGCAGCAATCGCTGCTCGAGGCGTTCCACACCTGGCGCGGCTGGGCGCAGAAGAGCGCCAGCGACTACGGCTTCCACGTCGCCATCACCTGGTGGAGCGAGCAGGTGGCCGAGGAGATGGGCGAGCTGGTGGCCAAGCATGGGGTGAACAGCTTCAAGCACTTCATGGCCTACAAGAACGCGATCATGGCCGCCGACGACACCCTGGTGGCCAGCTTCGAACGCTGCCTGCAACTGGGCGCGGTGCCGACGGTGCACGCCGAGAACGGCGAGCTGGTGTATCACCTGCAGAAGAAACTGCTGGCCCAGGGCTTGACCGGGCCCGAGGCGCATCCGCTGTCGCGCCCGTCGCAGGTGGAGGGCGAGGCCGCCAGCCGCGCCATTCGCATCGCCGAGACCCTCGGCACGCCGCTGTACCTGGTGCATGTCTCCAGCCGCGAGGCGCTGGACGAGATCACCTATGCCCGGGCCAAGGGCCAGCCGGTGTACGGCGAGGTGCTGCCGGGCCACCTGCTGCTGGACGACAGCGTCTACCGCGACCCGGACTGGGCCACCGCCGCCGGCTACGTGATGAGCCCGCCGTTCCGCCCGCGCGAGCACCAGGACGCACTGTGGGGGGGCCTGCAGTCGGGCAACCTGCACACCACGGCCACCGACCACTGCTGCTTCTGCGCCGAGCAGAAGGCCATGGGCCGCGACGACTTCAGCCGCATTCCCAACGGCACCGCCGGCATCGAGGACCGCATGGCGGTGCTGTGGGATGCCGGGGTGAACAGCGGGCGCCTGTCGATCCACGAGTTCGTCGCGCTGACCTCCACCAATACCGCGAAGATCTTCAACCTGTTCCCGCACAAGGGCGCCATCCGCGTCGGTGTCGACGCCGACCTGGTGCTGTGGGATCCGCAGGGCACGCGCACGATCAGCGCCCAGACCCATCACCAGCGGGTCGACTTCAACATCTTCGAAGGCCGCACCGTGCGCGGCATCCCCAGCCACACCATCAGCCAGGGCAGGGTGCTCTGGGCCGATGGCGACCTGCGTGCCGAGCCGGGCGCGGGGCGCTACGTGGAGCGGCCGGCGTATCCGTCGGTGTACGAGGTGCTGGAGCGTCGGGCCGAGCACCAGCGGCCGACACCGGTTCAGCGCTGAGGCCTTTCGCGGCACAAGGCCGCTCCTACAGCAGAACGCGATCCCTTGTAGGAGCGGCCTTGTGCCGCGAAAGGGGCGCAAAGCTCCCCCTGATAACAACACACTTGCTCCTGTTGACTGCCATCCCCAGAACGGACCGATGCCTGACCAGCATCGAGTTCAATAAAAATGAGAGAGGCTACAACCGTGATCGACGCCCTGAACCACTTGCCGCGCCCCCGGGCCGGCGCCGACCAGCTGGCCGAGGCCTTCAGCGACCTCGCGCCCCCGCTCACCGCCCGCCAGGCCGCCGTCGAAAGCGCGCGCTGCCTGTACTGCTACGACGCGCCCTGCGTCAATGCGTGCCCCAGCGAGATCGACATCCCCTCGTTCATCCACCGCATCAGCGACGAGAACCTGCAGGGCGCCGCCGAACGCATCCTTTCGGCCAACATCCTCGGCGGCAGCTGCGCCCGGGTGTGCCCGACCGAGATCCTCTGCCAGCAGGCCTGCGTGCGCAACAACGCCCAGGAATGCGCGCCGGTGCTGATCGGCCAGCTGCAGCGCTACGCCCTGGACCACGCCGGCTTCACCGAACATCCGTTCCAGCGCTCGCCGGCCAGCGGCAAGCGCATCGCCGTGGTCGGCGCCGGCCCCGCCGGGCTGTCCTGCGCGCACCGCCTGGCCATGCACGGCCATGACGTGGTGATCTTCGAGGCGCGGGAGAAAGCCGGTGGCCTCAATGAGTACGGCATCGCCCGCTACAAGCTGGTGGACGACTACGCCCAGCGCGAGGTGGAGTTCCTGCTGGGCATTGGCGGTATCGAGATCCGCCATGGCCAGCGCCTGGGCGGCAACCTGTCGCTGGGCGAGCTGCATGCCCAGTACGACGCGGTGTTCCTCGGCCTGGGCCTGGCTGCCGTGCGCCAGCTGGGCCTGGCGGACGAGGACGCGCCGGGCCTGCTCGCCGCCACCGAGTACATTAGCGAGCTGCGCCAGGCCGACGACCTCACCCAGCTGCCGCTGGCCGACCGCTGCCTGGTGCTCGGCGCCGGCAACACCGCCATCGACATGGCCGTGCAGATGAGTTGCCTGGGCGCCCGCGACGTCAACCTGGTGTACCGCCGTGGCGTGTCCGACATGGGCGCCACCGACCATGAGCAGGAGATTGCCAAGCACAATCAGGTGCGTCTGCACACCTGGGCCCGGCCCGATGCCGTGCTGCTGGATGAGGCAGGGCGTGTACGCGGCATGCGTTTCGCGCGCACCCAGCTGGTCGACGGACGCCTGGGCGATACCGGCGAGACTTTCGAGCTGGCGGCCGACGCCATCTTCAAGGCCATCGGCCAGCGCTTCGACGACACAAGCCTGGCTGATCCGCTGGCGGCGCAACTGGCCCGTGACGGCGAGCGCATCCAGGTAGACGCGCACCTGCAAACCTCCATACCGGGCATCTACGCCGGCGGCGACTGCACCGCGCTGGGCCAGGACCTCACCGTCCAGGCCGTGCAACATGGCAAGGTGGCCGCCGAAGCCATTCATGCCCAACTCATGCTCAACGTGGAGGCTGCGTAAATGGCCGACCTGTCCATCGAATTCGCCGGCATCAAGGCACCCAACCCATTCTGGCTGGCCTCCGCGCCACCCACCGACAAGGCCTACAATGTGGTCCGCGCCTTCGAGGCCGGGTGGGGCGGGGTGGTGTGGAAGACCCTGGGCGAGGACCCGGCGGCGGTCAACGTGTCGTCGCGCTACTCGGCGCACTTCGGCGCCAACCGCCAGGTGCAGGGCATCAACAACATCGAGCTGATCACCGACCGCTCGCTGGAGATCAACCTGCGCGAGATCACCCAGGTGAAGAAGGACTGGCCCGACCGCGCGCTGATCGTGTCGCTGATGGTGCCGTGTATCGAAGAGTCCTGGAAGTTTATCCTGCCGTTGGTGGAGGCCACCGGCGCCGACGGCATCGAACTCAATTTCGGCTGCCCCCACGGCATGCCCGAGCGCGGCATGGGCGCCGCCGTCGGCCAAGTGCCGGAGTACGTGGAGATGGTCACCCGCTGGTGCAAGACCCACTGCGCGCTGCCGGTGATCGTCAAGCTCACCCCCAATATCACCGACATCCGCCAGTCGGCGCGCGCCGCGCACCGGGGCGGGGCGGATGCGGTGTCATTGATCAACACCATCAACTCGATCACCAGCGTCGACCTCGACCGCATGGTCGCCCACCCCATCGTCGGCGACCAGAGCACCCATGGCGGCTACTGCGGTTCGGCGGTCAAGCCGATCGCCCTGAACATGGTCGCGGAAATCGCCCGTGACCCGGAGACCCATGGGCTGCCGATCTGCGGCATCGGTGGCATCGGCACCTGGCGCGACGCCGCCGAGTTCATCGCCCTGGGCAGTGGCGCGGTGCAGGTATGCACGGCGGCGATGCTGCACGGCTTTCGCATCGTCGACGACATGAAGGACGGCCTGGCGCGCTGGATGGACCAGCACGGCCACCGCAACCTCGAGGCGTTTCGCGGCCAGGCCGTGGGGCACACCACCGACTGGAAGTACCTGGACATCAACTACCAGTCGGTGGCGCACATCGACCAGGACGCCTGCATCGGCTGCGGGCGCTGCCACATCGCCTGCGAGGACACCTCGCACCAGGCCATCGCCAGCACCCTCAAGGCCGATGGCACCCACGCCTACAGCGTGATCGAGGCCGAGTGCGTCGGCTGCAACCTGTGCCAGATCACCTGCCCGGTGGAGGGCTGCATCGACATGCAGGCGCAGGACACCGGCAAGCCTTATATGAACTGGACGCAGGATCCCCGTAATCCCTATCGCGAGGCGGGTTGAGGTCGGCGCAAGGCAGACCTCATGCAGTTCTCTCGTGGGAGCGGGCTTGCCCCGCGATAGCGTTGGACGCAGGTCGAACGCTATCGCGGGGCAAGCCCGCTCCCACGAAGTTTTCGTCTACCCGGCCAGACCGCCGCGCAAGGTTTGCTCGATCACCTCGACGAACGCCCGCACCAGCGGGCTGCGCTCGTGCCTGCGGGTCAGCACCAGCAGCGGCGCGCAGGCGCCGGGCTCGGCCAGCGGCAGATAGGACACGCCACGCCTGACCAAGGTCCGGGTGCACTGCGGCACCACCGCGACACCACGACCCGCGGCAACCAGGGCGATGATCGAGGTGATCTGCCGACCGCTTGGCGCCGGGCGCGGCGTCAGCCCGTGGCGGCGGTACAGGCCGAGGATGATTTCGTTCAAGCCAGAGCCGTAGTCCGGGGGGAAGGTGATCAGCGGCAGTTCGCCGAGCTCGGCCAGGCTGACCTGCAACTGCTGGGCGAGGGGGCTGTCGCTGGGAACGGCCACGACCAGCGGCTCGTTGTCCACACAGATGGCCTGGACCTGAGGGTTGTCGCCCGGCGGGTGCATGCGGCTCATGCCGATATCCAGGCGGCCTTCGATCAGTTGCGTCCACTGGGTGCTGGAAGCACCTTCCTCCACATTCAGCTGCACATCCGGGTACTTCGAGCAGAACGCCTGGATGGTATGGCTGAAGGTGTCCGACAGGGCGATCGAACTGGCGTAGCCGACCGTCAGTTGGCCGGCCGAGCCTGCCGCCAGCTTGCTGGTGATCGCCGTGGTCAGGTCGACCTGTTCGAGCACGCCGCGGGCGTAGGGCAGCAGGTGACGGCCCGCGGTGGTAAGGCTGACGTTGCGCGTGCTGCGGTCGAACAGGCGAAACCCGAGTTCCGTCTCCAGGGCCGATATCTGTCGGGTCAGCGGCGGCTGGGCCATGTGCAGGCGCGCTGCCGCTCGGCCGAAGTGCAATTCCTCGCTGACCACCAGGAAACAGCGCAGACGGCGCAAATCCATCATGTTCTTCCTTGAGTATCAATCGGTCGGGAATAGGTATTGGATCCAAAGTTCGTCCTACCTTATAAACCTGTAACAATTTTTTACGAGTGTTTGTATGCGTTTTCCCGCCGATTTCCCCCGAATTGCCCTATTTCTTGGCGGATGTGCCGCATTTCTCAACCTCTATTCCACCCAGGGCCTGCTCACGGAATTGACCCGGGCCTTTCCGGTCACGCTGCGCCAGGCCAGTTGGAGCATTACCGTGACCATCCTTGCCGTGGCCTTGACCGCGCCTTTTGTCGGCTGGCTGACGGCACGCGGCGAACAGCACCGGGTCATCGCCGGGGCGGCGCTGTTGCTGGCGCTGCCTGCATTGTTGGCGGCGTGGGCGGGCAGCTATGGCGAATTCCTGCTGTGGCGTTCGGTGCAGGGGATGTTCATCCCGATGGTGTTCGCCACCAGCGTGGCCTACATCGGCGTGCGCTGGCAGGGCGGTGCTGTGACCGAAATGACCAGCGTCTATGTTGCCGGCACGATCTTCGGCGGTTTCTGTGGGCGTTTCCTCACCGGTCTGGTCACCGAGCTTGCCGACTGGCGCGTGGCATTGACGGTCCAGGCGGGGCTCAGCCTGGCGGTCGCGCTGGGCATCGCGCTGCTGTTGCCGCGCAACCCGCCCGCAGCCAGGCGCGAGCCGCTGGCGCTTGGCGAGCTCGCCAGCAGGCCATTGCTGGGGGCCTATGCCGTGGGGTTCTGCGTCTTGTTTGCCCAGGTCGCGACCTTCACCTACGTCGGCCTGCACCTGAGCGAGGCCCCGTTTGCCCTGGGCACCGCCGCGCTGGGTGCCATCTACGCCGTGTTCCTGCTGGCGCTGGTGGTGGTGCCGCTGGCCGGACGCCTGAGCAAGGCGCGGCCCCATGCCGACCTGGTGCGGGTAGCCGGTTGCCTGGGCATCGCCGGCTCGGCCCTGACCCTGTCCGCGTCGCTGTGGTTGATCGTGCTGGGCCTGGCGCTCAGCTCCACCGGCGTGTTTCTCGCCCAGGCCGCTGCCAATGCCTTCATCACCGCCCAGGCGCCACGGCAGAAATCCGCCGCGGTCGGCCTGTACCTGAGCTGCTACTACCTGGGTGGCAGCTTCGGCGCCTTCGTGCCCGGCGGGCTGTGGGAACGCTGGGGGTGGGGCGGCTGCGTCGCCCTGATCGTGGTGTTCCAGCTGCTGCCGCTGCTGATCGCGCGGGGCAGCTGGCGGGTGGCGCCGGTCCGTGGGCCGGCGGTCCAGCCATTGCAATGAATCGCTTCCTCAACGCGCTACATCATCATCCAACAAGGAAAAGAGTGAGATGACCGTGAGTAACTTGCCGACCGTGCACAGCCAGTTGCTGTATGTGATTGAACCGGTGTTGCAGGAGATGCCTGCCGGTGTGCTGAAACAGGCGCTATGGGATGAGTTCCGCAACCAGGAGGCCGCGCTGGTCGACATCGAGCAGGCGTTCCAGGTGCTGACTTCGCGGCGCCATGGCGCCGCGGCGTTGCGCAAGTTCTTCGCCAGTTGGTCGAAGACCAACAATTCAGCCGCCAGCGTCTCCGGCCTGGCCAATCGCCTGACCCTGCTGGCGCGTTCCGAGCAGGGCAGCGCCGCGGCGCAGCAGATCTACCAGGTGTGTGGCAGTCTGCAGCGGATCACCGACGAGGACCTGGGGGCGCTGGGCAACACCTTGCATGCCGACCTGTTCTACAACATGGCCACGCCCCTCTGCGGCGACGACCAGTGGTTGCTCAAGGAAAACTGCCTGCCGTCCGCGCAGGCGTTCAAGGACTGGACCGATGCCCGCCGCCTGCGTGATCGCGACCTGCTCCAGGGCCTGCTGACCACGCTGGTGCATGAGGTCTACACCCACGGTGAGGTGGAGTACATCCATCCGCTGTACACCCGCTGGTTCGAGCGCGACATGGGTGTCCCGCCCGAGCAGGTGCGCAAGACCGTGGCCTGGGTCACCGTGCACACCGGGGGGACCGAGAGCAATCATTTCGCCCACGCGGTCGAGGCGGTCGAGGCCTTCGTCAAGGCCATGGGCATCGCGGTGGACAGGACCACGGCCCGTGAAGTCTTTGCCCAGTACCTGCAGCGCAAGGCCGAGGTGATGCGCGACTGCGCCGCCTGCCTGATCTGACCGGCTGAATCCTGCGTGAAAGTCGCCTGCCATGTTCCCCGACATGGCAGCGCTTTCGCGCGCCTTGCAAACCGCCTGCGCGGGCAAGGCGAGGAGTATCAATAACGACTGAATCGGTATTGGCATCGGCCACCGACTCCTCAGCAGAATCATTGGTGAGCCTGGCCCTGATGCCTGGTCACTTTCTGACTCATGTAAGCACGCAAGGAACGCCCCATGCAGCTGATCGTCTTCTGTCCCCCCAAGATCATTCTCCAGCACAGCGCGCAAAGCTGGGCCGACGCGCTAGGGCCGGGAGGCATGCTGCTGAGCTGCAACTCCCGCGCCCAGGAAATCACCGCGCACCTTGGCGAACAGGTGGCGTACCGGTTGTTCGACTATTTCAACGACAACGCGCTGGTCGAGGTGGATGTCCATGACATGGCCCGCGAGATGCGCGATCCGCTGTGCGTGGCACTGGCCGAGATCGACGTGCTGCGGGTGGCGCGCATCAATGACCGACTGGGTGTCAGCCAGGGCGCCGAGGGGCGCGCGATGTTCTATCGCGACAAGTTCTTCATGAAGCAGCGGGCCCGCGACCGTGGTTTCGCCGTCGCCGACATGGCGCCGCTGACCCACGCCACCGGGGCGATCCAGTTCAGTGAGCAACACGGCTTCCCGGTGGTGGTCAAACCGCGCGATGGTCGTGGCTCGAACGGCGTGGAAGTGCTCAGGGACCTGCCGCAGCTGCGCCAATGGCTGGCCGCGCGCGGCGCCACCACTTTCCACAACCTGATGATCGAGCGCTATGTGCGGGGCAGCCACTACATCGTCAACGGCCTGTACATCGACGGCAAGCCGATCCTGGTGTCGCCGGTACGGGTGATGACCTCGGCGCTGGACTTCCTCGGCGGCAAGGCCCACGACCTGCACATGCTCGATGCCGGCAATCCGATGCGCGACAAGCTGGTGCGCTACGCCCGCGCGCTGGTCGAGGACGTGTTGCCTTCCGAGCCGACCCTGCTGTTCCACCTCGAACTGTTCGTCACCGACGCGGGCGAGATCGTCCTGTGCGAAATCGCTTCGCGGCTGGGCGGGGTGTTCTTCAACCAGGAGATCAGCCATGCCTGGGGCCTGGACCCGCGCATGAGCTTCCTGCGCGCGCTGCGCGATCCCGAGTATCGTCCGGCGGCCATGATCGAGCCGCGGCAGATGGTCGGGCACATCAGCATTCCACCGCGGGTCGGCCTGTTGCGCGAGGTGCCGAGCGACTGCCCGCTCGACGGCGTGCTGGAGTACCGCATCTCGGCGAGCCGGATGACCGCCTACCGGTCGATGGAGTTCACCAACTCGGAAATCCTCAACGCCATCGTCGCCGGGCGCAATGAGCGTGAACTGCAATTGCGCCTTGGCGAAGTCGAGCGCTGGTTCCACGAAAGCTGCGACTGGGCGGGCAACGAAGCGGCCGTCGTCTAGCCGCTGATCCGTCCCGTTCCTCCATCACTTTTGCTGACCGTGCCGCCAGTCGGGACGGTCATGCCTGCAGACAGGTGACGATGCCATGAAACCTTTGATCGAGAGCCTCATCCCCATTCCGGTCGCGGCCCTGGGCGCCTGGCTGGGATTTCTCACCGGGCTGCCGCTCGGTGAACTGATCGGCGCCATCTGCGCGGTCACGGCGCTGAGCAAGTGGGGCGTGCGCATGCGCATGCCGTTTCCGTTCGTGGCCACCGTGCAGTTGCTGCTCGGCATCAGCGTCGGCTCCACGGTCACCGCCTCGATGATGCACGAGCTCACCGACGTCAGCATCCTGCTCGGGCTGCTGGTGTGCATGACCACGCAGATCCTGGTGGGCTACAACTGGCTGCGACGCATGGAGAAGTGGGGCCATATCGAAAGCCTGCTCAGTGCCATCCCGGGCGCCATGGCGGCGGTGATGACGGTGTCGGGGGAAGAGGGGCCGGCCTCCGGACGCATCGCCTTCGTGCACATCGTCCGCCTGCTCGCGCTGTTGCTGGTGGTCACCCTGATCGCCGGCGGCCATGGCGACAGCGCGGCGCATGCGGCCGGAACCCTGGGCGACTACCTGCGCATCGTGCCGGTCGCGGTCGTCGCGGTCGTTGCCGGCTACTTGCTGGAACGTCTGGACGTGCCTGCGCCCTACATGCTGACCGGGCTGGTGTGCGCCGCCGCGGTGAACATCGGCATGCCCCAGTTCAACCTGCATGTGCCCGACCCGGTGGCGATGGTGGCGTTGATCCTGCTGGGCGGCTTGATCGGCATCCGCCTGCGCGACATCACCCTGGGGGACGTGCTGCGCTACGTGCGTGCTGGCCTGGTGGTGACCACGCTGACGTTCTGCACCACCTTGCTGGTGGCCGCGCTCGCCGCCCAGATCACCGGCAAGCCCTTCCTGGCGCTGTTCATGTCCTGGGTGCCGGGCGGTGTCGAGGTGATGACCGCGGCAGCCCTGTTGCTCAAGCTCGACCCTGCCTTCGTCATGCTCAACCACGTGGTGCGCATGTCGATCATCCATATCTCGCCGGCGTTCCTGCCCAAGCGGCTGCTCCAGCCCGAGCCGGCTGCCGACGCTCCACGCAACTGAACCTTCGATCACAAGGACTCGATCTCGATGACCGCTGCAATCGCCATTCATGATCCGACCCTGCGCGACGGCAACCATGCCGTTTCCCATTCGTTGAGCCTGGAGGATATCGCCGCCTATTGCCGTGCCGTCGACGGCTGCGGCCTGAGCGTGGTCGAGGTGGGCCACGGCAACGGCCTGGGGGCATCGTCCCTGCAGCTGGGCCTGGCCCGCCATGCCGACACCGAGATGCTCGAGACGGCGCGTGCCAACCTCAGTCGCACGCGCCTGGGCATCCATATGATTCCCGGCTTCGCCAGGCTCGACGATATCGATACCGCGTTGCGGATCGGTGTCGAGGTGTTGCGCATCGCCTCCCATTGCACCGAGGCGAGCGTGACCGAAAGCTATATCGAGCATGCCCGTGGCAACGGCGCCTATGTGCATGGCGTGCTGATGATGTGCCACATGGCCAGCCCCGAGCGCTTGCTCGAGGAGGCGATGAAGCAACAGGGCTATGGTGCCAATGCCATCGTGCTGATGGACTCGGCGGGTCACCTCGATCCGGACAGCACCCGCGAGCGTATTGCCTTGCTCAGCAGTGAACTGTCGATTCCGCTGGGCTTCCATGGCCACAACAACCTGGGCCTGGCCATCGCCAACTCGCTGGCCGCGGTCCAGGCCGGGGCGACCATCGTCGATGGCTGCATGCGCGGCTTCGGCGCCGGCGCCGGCAACACCCAGCTGGAGACCCTGTGCGCGGTGCTGGAGCGCTACCGCTTCGCCACCGGCGTGGACATCTTCGCCCTGTGCCGCGCCATCGAGCAGCTGGAGAGCATCGCCCCGGTCAGCACGCCCACGGTCGTCAAGACCGCCAACCTGATCAGTGGCCTGTACGGCGTGTGCAGCGGTTTCGAGAAACATGTCGCGCGCGCCGCCAGCGAGTTCGGCGTCGAACCACGGCGAATCTACGAAGCCCTGGCCCAGTGCAATGCGGTGGCCGGCCAGGAAGACCTGATCATCTCGGTGGCAAGCCGCCTTTCCCAACCTTCTGTTGCCTGACCCTGGAGTGCGTTCATGTCCCTGAAAACCGCCATTATCGGCAGCGGCAACATCGGTTGCGACATCCTGTGCAAGGTCCTGGCCCACCCGGACCTGGACTGCACGCTGGTTGCCGGACGTTCCCCGCATTCCGCGGGCCTTGCCTTCGCCCGGGAGCGCGGGGTCGCCACCACCGCCGATGGCATCGACGGTCTGTTCGCCCGGATCGGCGAGTTCGACCTGGTGTTCGACGCCACCTCGGCCGCCGACCATGAGCGCCACGCGCCACGCCTGATCGAGGCCGGCAAGGTGATCATCAACCTCACCCCGGCGGCCCTGGGCCAACTGTGCGTGCCTTCGCTCAACGGCCTGGAACTGACCGGGGCGAGCAACGTCAACATGATCACCTGTGGGGGGCAGGCCTCAATCCCGCTGGCCGCCGCCATCGCCCGGGCCAACCCGGGGGTGCGCTACATCGAGGTGGTGTCGTCGATCAGCGCCGAAAGCGCAGGCCCCGCCACCCGCCGCAACCTGAGCAACTACATCACCACCACCGAACAGGCGTTGCGGCGCTTCACCGGCTGCGCTCAGGTCAAGGCGATCCTCAACATCAACCCGGCCAAGCCCAATGTCTACATGCAGACGGCGGTCTCGGCACTGATCGCCCAGGCCGACCTGGCCGCCACCCGTCGCGAGGTGGAGCGGGCCGTGGCGCTGGTGCGCGAGGCCGTGCCGGGCTACGAGGTGATCGTCGACCTGCATTACAGCGAAGGTCGCCTGTTCACCATGGTGCGGGTCGAGGGGGCGGGGGACTACCTCGATCCGAGTGCCGGCAATCTCGACATCATCACCGCGACGGCCACCCACATGGCCGCGCTCATGGCGCGTGGCCGCATGGCCGTGCGCGCCGCCTGAAACGGACTTCTGGAGAATCCTGCATGCCTACGCTTTCAGCAGACCTGGAATTCGCGCGATTCTGTCCGATCCTCGGGGTGGCGCAGAAGGTCAGGGAGGCGCCGCAGCCGGTCATCGACCTGGGTGTCGGCGTGCCCGGCTTCCTGCCGGCACCCCATATCGTCGAGGCAGCAGTGCGGGCGGCCCACGAGGACACCGGCGGCTATGGCGCCAGCCGTGGCGACCCGGCATTGCTCAAGGCCTACCTGGGCTACCTGCGGCGCCTTGGCCACGTGCATTTCGACGAACGCAACCTGGTCGCCGGCCTCGGCGCCAAGCACCTGCTGTTCAGCGTGCTGCGGGCGATCATCCGCCCGGGCGACAAGCTGCTGGTGTCGACCCCGTGCTGGCCGACCTACTTCGATATCGCCGATCTGGTCGGGGCGGGCGTCGTCGATGTGCGCTGCACCGCGCAGAGCGGCTACAAGATGTCCCCCCAGGCCCTGGAACAGGCGCTCGACGAACAGGTGCGGGTGGTGCTGCTCAATTCACCCGGCAACCCTACGGGCGCCGTGTACTCGGTCGAGGAGCTCCAGGGGCTGGCGCAAGTGCTGCGCAAGCATGACGTCTGGATCATTTGCGATGACGTCTACCAGCGCTTCGTCTACGACATGGACCGCTGTCCCGACCTGCTGACGGTAGCGCCGGATCTCGCCGGGCGCATCATCAAGATCGACAGCGTCTCCAAACTCTATGGCATGCCGGGGTGGCGGGTCGGCTTGCTGGCGGCGGACCGGCGGATCGCCGACGCGGTCACCACGCTCAACTCCAACTCGATCTCCAACCTGCCGGCCCCCGCGGCGGCGGCGGCAACGGCGGCACTCGACGGTGACCAGGCGTTCTCCATCGCCGCCCGGCAGCGTCTGGCCGGGCAGCGCCAGGCCTTGCTCGAGGTGCTGCGCGGTACGCCGTTGCTGCGCTTTTGCGAGCCGGCCGGGGCGTTCTACCTGTTCCTCGATATCGGCCAGGCGCTGGGCCGGTCGTTCCGCGGGCAGGTGATCAGTGATGACGAGTCGTTCTGCGACGTACTGCTCAGGGACTTCGGCGTTGCCCTGATTCCCGGCAGTTTCTTCGGCGCGGCGGGGCATGCCCGGCTGTCGTATTCCGGCGAAGCCGGCAAGGTCCTGGGCGGTGCCGAGCGCATCAAGGCCTTCCTGGGCGAGCTCGCCTGAGGCTGGAACGCAATCCGTGGACAGGGACGCATTACTGGAGAGGGACGCACGTTGATGAAAAACACCTTTGCAATCGTCGGCTGCGGCGCGACGGCCATCGCCTTCCTGCAACGCCATCTGGACCGCGTGGCCGCCGGCAGCGCGCCGGCCGGCGTCATCCACCTGTTCGAGAAGCGGGATGATTTCGGGCGCGGCGCGGCCTACGAGGCCGACCTGGAGAGCAACCTGCTCAACACCAGGACCGGCCTCATTACGCCATACCCGCATCTGCCCGGGCATTTCCTGCAGTGGTTGCAGCAGAGCCCGCAGGCCTGGCGCCGCGCGTACCCCGATTTTCGTCCCGAGGCGGACGGTTTCGCGCCTCGGGCCCTGTTCGGCATCTACCTGCAGCATCAGCTCAAGCAGATCGTGCTGCGCGGCGCGACCCTGGGTTGCCAGTTGGTGCAATTGCACGCGGAGGTCTGCGCCATCGACCTGATCGATGGCGTGGAAACCCTGCGCACCCGCTGCGGCCTCAGCCTGCCGACCGGCAAGGTCGTGCTGTGTTGCGGACCGTTGGGCAAGAAGCCGGAGCCGTCCGGCGACCCGCGGGTGCTGGATACGCCGTATCCGGTTTCCCGCCTGCTGCGCGTGGTGGCGCCCCACGAGCGGGTGGCGGTGGTCGGCGCACGGCTGAGCGCCATCGACACCGTCATAGCCCTGATCGAGCGGGGGCATAGAGGCCCCATCCGCATGCATTCGCGCAGTGGCTACTTTCCCGTGGTGCGGGGTACCCAGGAGCCGGTCACGCTGCGCTACCTCACCCGCGAAGGCCTCCATGCGCTGGTGGCGCAGAACGGCCGCCTGCAGATCAGCGACCTGGTCGGCCTGTTCCGCAAGGAGCTGGCCTTCCAGGACCCGGGCAAGGCCAGCGCGGTGATCCCCATGCCCGCGCCACCGGCCGACATCGCCGGTTTCATCGAGGCTGAACTCGAGCATGCCCGCTCACCGCGGACCTGGCAGGCGATCCTCTATGCCACCAATGGGTTCGTCGAGGACATCTGGCAAGCACTGGACGATGCCGCGCAGGCGCGTTTCCTGCGCGAGTACTTCAGCTTCTTCATGGCCTATCGGGTTTCCATCCCGGCGCAGAATGCGCGCAAGATCCTCAGCTACCTGCGCAGTGGCCAACTGGAGTTCGTCGCCGGGCCATTCACCGCGCCGCAGCAGGGCGGCGACGGGGTGGTCCTGCAGGGCAGCGGCTGGCGCCATGTCTACGATCGGCTGATCCATGCCATCGGCTCTCCGCGCGACGCCGACCTGCTCGACTCGCCGTTGCTCGCCACGCTGCTGGAAAACGGCACGGTCACCCGCCACCCGCAGGGGGGGATCTGCATCGATCCGACGAGCTATCGCGTGCAGGGGCGGGCCGGCAGCAACCGGCAGATTCATGCGGTGGGCGAGCTGACGGTTGGCCAGTTCTTCTTCACCTCCGCGTTGGACATCAATGGTCGCCACGCCGCCAGCTGCGCCGATGGGCTCGACTGGAAGCAGGGCGTGCACACGATCGGGCGTGTGGAGGAGCATGTCTGAGCTATCGTTGCCGGGGCACCTTTGACCGGCAACTTCACAGGATGAACCATGACCTATCGATTCGAACGCATTCTGTTGACCAACGACGATGGCATCGACGCGCCCGGCCTGGCCGTGCTGGAACAGGTGGCGGCCAGGCTGGCCAGGGAGGTGTGGGTGGTGGCGCCGCACCGCGACCAGAGCGGCACTTCCCATTCGCTGAGCCTGCACGCCCCGCTGCGGGTGAGCAGCCATGGCGAGCGGCGCTTCGCCGTCACCGGCACGCCGGGTGACTGCGTGGCGCTGGCGCTGGGGCATCTGCTCAAGGATGCCAGGCCCGACCTTGTGTTATCCGGTATCAACCGTGGGGCGAACCTGGGCACTGAAACCGTATTCTCCGGAACGGTCGGCGCGGCGATGACCGGGCTGCTGCTGGGGGTACGTTCGATCGCCTTGAGCCAGGCCTATGGCGACCGCGACGCAGTGCCCTGGGACATCGGCCTGAACCTGGCGCCCGAGGTGATTCTCGGTGTGCTGGACATGCCATGGCCGGCCGATGCCTGCCTCAACGTCAACTTCCCTGATTGTGCCCTGGAGGCCGTCCGGCCGTTGAAGGTGACGCGCCAGGGTGTCGGGCCGTTGAACAGTGTCTCGGTGCGTACCGAGGTCGACCCGCGACACTTCGAGTACCACTGGTTGCAGCTGAACAATCACCGCACCGAGGATGAGCCCGGCAGCGAAATGGCGGAACTGGCACGAGGTCACGTGACGGTGACGCCGTTGCAGTTCGAGCGTACCCATGGCGCTGTAGAACAAGCCATGTCTGATTGATTGGCCGGGGCTGCAGACGCGCAGTCGCCTAGGCAATCGCGGTTTCATGCAGGCAGCGCCACACCACCCCGCGATCGCCGCATTCGAGCAAAGCCAGCGACCAGCGCGCCTGCGCCATGCCCTGCGAACGGTGGGTTTCCTTGTAGCGCACCGCCACATTCAACCCGGCCTGCCACACCACTTGCACATCGCTGACGGTGATCTGCAGGCCTGGCCTGGTCCCGGCGGCCCCCTTGAACAGCTGCTCGATCTGCTGGCGAGTGACCTGCGTGCCTGTCGTGGCAACCATGCTGAAATCATCGGCGAACACCGCCATCAGCCCACCGAGCACCGACTGGGATTCGGCCACCGGGCGAGTGAAGACCATCTGGATCAGTTCGTGGACGTGATGAATGCTGCGTTCGGCGCGGGCAATCGCGTGTTCAGGCATGGGCGTGGTTCTCCTTGGGTAGTGTGTTCAGTGTGAGCAGTGGCAGCAGTCCCAGCAGCGCGGCCAGGGCGAAAGTCAGGTGATAGGCTGCGGGCGGATTCAGGCCTGCCAGCAACAGGTTGAAGATCATCAGCAGCAAGGCGGCGCCGACACTGAAAGCCATCTGCCGATTGAGGTTCCACAGCACGCTGGCCTGCTGCATCCGCTCGCCGCTGAAGTCGAGCAGCGCGGTGGTCTGGGCGGTGTTGGCACCGATGCCGCCGCCGATGCCCATGAGGCCGTAGGCCGCAACCAGTGCTGCGCTATCGGTCGGCGTGTCGACCATTACCAGCAGGCCGATGCCCAGGCTGTGCAGGAGCATGCCGAGCAGCAGCAGGCGGGCGGCACCGACGCGGTTGTACAGGCGGCCGGCCAGCAGCATGGCGGCGAAGGCTCCGGCGGCGTAGACCAGCATGAACAGGCCGGTGGCCTGGGCGTTCAGGCCCAGCACATCCTGCAGGTAGAAGATGTTCAGCAGGTTGACCCCGGTGAACACCCCGGGGATTGCATGGTAGACCTGCATCGAGACCCGCAGGCGAGGGCTGCCGAGCAGTTTCAGCTCGATGATGCCCCCGGCCGAGCGTTGGTAGTGGGCGCGGTACAGCAGGGCGCAGGACAAGCCGGCCAGCAGGCAGGCGATGGCCAGTGCGACGCCATGGCTGGCACCGTACAGCGACAGGCCCAGCAGCAGGCAGGCGAGGGCGGCGCTGACCAGCAGCAAACCCTTGAAGTCCGGGCGCGGCGCTGCCGGGGCCGGTGTCTGGTCAATCCAGGCCCAGGCCAGCGCCGCCGTGAGCAGGGCCAGCGGAATGTTGCAGTGGAAGACCCACGGCCAGCGACCATGGTCGACGATCATCCCGCCTAACGTGGGCGACAGCGCCGGCGCCAGCAGCGCCACGGCCATCACCAGGGTGGACACGCGGGCGCGCTCCGGGCCCTGGAACCGCTCGAAGGTCAGCGCCTGGCCCACCGGGATCAGCAAACCACCGGCCATGCCCTGGAGCAGGCGCCAGGTGATCAGCGCGGCGAAACTTGTGGCTTCGCCGCAGCCCCACACGGCCACGCTGAACCCCAGCATGGCGGCACACAGCAGCCGCCGCGCACCCCAGCGGCTTGCCAGCCAGGTGCTCACCGGCACGGCCAGGGTCAGCCCGAGCATGTAGGCATTGCCGACCCAGGCGCTGCTGGCATTGCCAATGGCGAACTCGGCCGCGATCCGCGGCAACGCCACGGTCGGCATGAACAGGTTGATGCAGTCGATGAAGAAGCCCATCAGGAAGATCGTTGCCACGCGATACCGGTACGTCATTGCCACTCCTTTTCGGCGCGCAGCGTAGGTGCCGTGGACTGTCCCTGTCGATGTCGCTACCCTTGAAACTCTGTTTGATGGAAGTGAACAATGCCGCGCACGGCCCTCCACACCCAGCTCAACCGGGTGCAGACGTTTCTGGCGGTGGTCGATTTCGGCTCCTTCACCAAGGCGGCGGATTTTCTCGGCATCAGCAAAGCCATGGCCAGCCAGCACGTCAAGGCACTGGAGCAGGCCCTGGGGGTGACGCTGCTGGCGCGCAGCACCCGGGCCATCGCCCCGACCGAAACCGGCCAGGGTTTCTACGACGATTTCAAGGTGATCGTCAGCGATGTCGAGGGCGCCTTCGACAGTGTGCTGCGTCGACACAACGGCGTATCGGGCAGGCTGCGCATCAGCACCACCGGGGAGTACGGCGAGCGCTTCATCCTGCCGCTGATCCCGTTGTTTGCCGAGCGTTACCCGGCACTGTCGATCAGTTACGAGACCGATTCGTCGCTGAGCGACCTGATTGCCGAAAGGCTCGACCTGGTGGTGCGCCTCGGTGTCCTGACAGACTCGAACCTGCGCAGTCGCAAGCTGGCCGACTACGACATTCTGCTGGTGGCCTCACCGGCGTTTCTTGCCCGCCATGTAATTGCCCAACCCGCGGACCTTGCAGATGTGCCCTGGATCGCCAACAGCAACCTGCGCAGCCCGACCAGCTGGACCTTGCACGGCGCGCGGACGGGCAGCGCGAGCGTGGTGGGCAGGGCGGCCTACCAGTCCAATGCGTCCCACGCCATCCGCGCGATGGCCTGCGCCGCGCTGGGAGTGGCGGTGCTGCCTGCCTGGCTGGTCGAGGAGGATCTGGGCGCCGGCAGGTTGCGGCGGGTGCTGCCGGACTACAGCCTGCCGGCGCAGCCGATCAGCGTGGTCTACCCCAACGGCAACCATGTGCCGCACAAGACCCGGGTGTTCATCGACTTCCTGTGCGAGCACCTGGGGCGCTAAGGCTCCAGGCCGATACCGCGCAGGATGACGCCGGTGACGGTCTGCACCGCTTGCTCGAACGCCAGGTCGGATAGCGGCTCGCCGCCATTGAGCAGGCTGACCTGGTAACCGAAGTCGGCGTAGTGCTGGGTCGCGGCCCAGATCATGTACAGCAGCGCCGACGGCTCCACCGGCAGGATGCGCCGGTCCTCGACCCAACTGCGGATCTTCGCCTCCTTGAGCTGCGCCCAGGGCACCAGGATGTCGTCCAGGCTGGCGCCGAGCAGCGGGGCGCCATGGAGCATCTCCTCGGCCCAGATCTTCGAGCCCAACGGCCTTGAGCGCGAGTGTCCCATCTTGGCGCGGATGTAGCTGGTCAACACCACCCGCGGGTCGTCGAAGTGCTCGAAGCACAGGGCGTCCTGCTTCCATACATCCAGCAGGTCCTGCAGCACGGCGCGGTACAGTTCATCCTTGGTGCTGAAGTAGTAGTGCAGGTTGGAGCGCGGCAGTTGCGCCAGTTCGGCGATATCGCCCATGGAAGTGGCGCCGTAGCCCTTGTCGGCGAACACCTGCTCGGCGGCTTGCAGGATCTTCTCGACGTTGCGCCGGCGGATCTCGATCTTGTGGTTGGCCATGGGCTGTCCGTGGTGACCTGAACAGGGCAAGGCTAACAGCTTTGCCGTGCCCGAGGTAAACGGCCGTGCGCGATCCCTGTAGGAGCGGCCTCGTGCCGCGAAAGGGCCGCAGAGCGGCCCCGGCAATTTCGGCTGCGAAGCTGAAATCCTGGGGCCGCTACGCAGCCCTTTCGCGGCACGAGGCCGCTCCTACAGGTGAGCGCGTCAGCCCTGGCTGTTCGGCAGCAGGGTCAATGCCTGGCGGCTTGCGTTGCGCAGGTCGTGCGCGGGTACGCCGTCGCGGGCCTGCACGGAAATGCCGTGGAGGAAGGTGGCATAGAGGTGGCCGAGTGCCTCGACCTGCGTGTCGGCCGGCAGTTGCCCTTGTTCACGGGCCAGACGCAGGCGCTCGACGATCGACTCGGTGCGTTGCCGGCGGTGCCCGGACAACCACTGCTGGACGGCCAGGTTGTCCGGCGCCACGCCGCTGGCGGCGCTGACCACCAGGCAGCCCCTGGGCTCGTCGGCGCGGGTGTAGGTGCTGATGGCGTCCTCGAACATCCGCGCCAGGGCCTGGTGGATGTCCGGCAGGGCCAGGGCGCGGTCGGCGAAGCCGCCCTCGGCTGACTCGTACAAAGCCACGGCCTCCTCGAACAGTTGCTGCTTGCTGCCGAAGGCCGCGTAGATCCGTGCGGAGGCAATGCCCAGCGCGGATACCAGGGCCGACATCGAGGTGCCCTCGTAGCCATGCTCCCAGAACAACCGCATCGCCTTGCGCAGCGCCTGTTGCTTGTCGAATTCCCGAGGTCGCCCTGCCATCGCTCGTCTGCCTGATTACGCAAAACGCGCATTCTAGCCAATTTGCGATTGACGGGAAGCGTCGTTCGATTCTATTGTTTGTCGATCGACAAATAATGAGATCGCATCATGAGAACACTCAAGGGACCCAGCCTGCACCTCGCGCAGTTCAGCAGCGACAAACCGCCGTTCGACAGCCTGGACAGTATTGCCGATTGGGCGGCGGGGCTTGGCTTCAAGGGGCTGCAGGTACCGGCCTGGGATGCCCGGCTGTTCGACCTGGAACTGGCCGCGCAGAGCACGGGCTACTGCGATGAGATCAAGGGGCGACTGGCCGAGCGCGGCTTGCAGGTCAGCGAGCTGACCACCCACATGATCGGCCAGCTGGTCGCCGTGCATCCGGCCTACGATCCGATGTGCGATGCCTTTGCCCCGGCCGCGCTGGCCGGACACCCGGCGCAGCGCACCGCCTGGGCGATCGAACAGATGAAGCTGGCGGCGCGGGCCAGCCGCAACCTGGGGCTGGACGATATGGGCACGTTCTCCGGCGCGCTGGCCTGGCCCTACCTGTTCCCGTTCCCGCAGCGTCCCCAGGGCCTGGTCGAGGCCGCCTTCGAGGAACTGGCGCGGCGCTGGCGGCCGATCCTCGACTGCTGTGACGAGCAGGGCGTCAACCTGTGCTTCGAGATCCACCCGGCCGAGGACCTGCACGACGGCACCAGCTTCGAGCGCTTCCATGCCCTGGTGGGGGAGCACACGCGTTGCCGCATCCTCTTCGACCCCAGCCATTTCGTCCTGCAGCAGCTCGACTACCTGGCCTACCTGGACCTTTACCACCCGTTGATCCGCATGTTTCACGTCAAGGATGCCGAGTTCAATCCGAGCGGCCGGCAGGGTGTGTACGGTGGCTACAGCGACTGGACCGAACGTGCCGGGCGCTTCCGCTCGCTGGGCGATGGCCAGGTGGATTTCAAGGCGATTTTCTCCAAGCTGGCGCAATACGACTTCGCCGGCTGGGCAACCCTGGAGTGGGAATGCTGCCTGAAGAACCAGGAGGACGGCGCCCGTGAAGGCGTCGAGTTCATCAACCGCCATATCATCCAGGTCACCGACCAGGTGTTCGATGACTTCGCCGGCGCGCCGATCGACGCCCGGCAGATCCAGCGCATGCTCGGCATCGACAAGGAGGTACGGGTATGAGCCTGTCCGTCGAGTCCTTGGGCGATGCCTTCGAGCATGTCTATGTGCAGGTACAGGGCCAGCGTCTGCACTGCGTCGTGGCCGGTGCGGGCGAGCCGGTGCTATTGGTACCGGGCTGGCCGCAGACCTGGTACGCCTGGCGCCATGTGCTGCCGATCCTGGCCGCGCGCGGCTTTCGCGCCATCGCCATCGATCCGCCGGGCCTGGGGGATTCGGATCGTCCCGAGCAGGGCTACGACACCGGCAACGTCGCCCGCGTGCTGCACGCCGCCATGACCCGACTGGGGCATGAGCGCTACCACCTGGTCGGCCACGACGTGGGGATGTGGGTCGCCTATGCCATGGCCAGCGACCTGCCGCAGGCGGTCCGTTCATTGACGGTGGCCGAGGCGGTGATTCCCGGGCTGGCCGAGGCGCCGCCGATCTTCGTGGCGCCGCAGGAGAACATCTTCCTCTGGCATTTCCTGTTCAACCAGGTGCGCGACCTGCCGGAGTTCCTGATCGCCGGGCGTGAGGAGGGTTACCTCAACTTCATGTTCGATCGCTGGGCGGTACGCCGCCACGCGGTGGCGGCGGATGTCTATATCCGCGCCTACGCCTCGCCGGGCGGAATGCGGGCGGGCTTCGCCTATTACCGGGCGATCCCCGAGACCATCCGGCAGAACCGCGAGCGGGCCAAGCGTCCGCTGCCCATGCCGGTGCTGGCGATCGGTGCCGAGCACGCCACGGCCGATGCGCCACTGCTGACGATGCAGGGGCACGCCGACTCGGTGCGCGGCGTGATCCTGCCGGGTTGCGGGCATTTCGTGATGGAGGAAGCGCCGGTGTCGTTCAACGAGCACCTGCTGGCGTTCCTGGCGGAGGTCGAGCTCAGCCGCTGATCGCGGTCCTGGCCCTGGCGGCGTCGGTCACCACCTGCGGGCGGCCGGCGCGCGACACAGCCAGTTTGCGCTGCTCGTATTCCTCCAGGTTCAGGCCCTGACGCTGCAATGCTTCGAGTTGCAGTTGGCGGGTTTCCTCGGCGGTATTGGGGTGTTCGACGTTAGAGTTGCAGAGCCTGCGAGACCGAGCGCCGCCCGCGCGGCGCTCGATCTGATAGGCGCTGCAAGGGTCACGGCGTACACTGGGTGGCCCTCACTCGGTCAAAAGCCCGGCCCCTAAAGACCTTGAAAGGCCCGGTCCTTAGCGCGGCATGTAGCCCAGTTGCCAGGCCCGCGGAATGAACACCGTCACCAGCGCCAGCAGACAGGCCAGGCCGCAACTGGCCGCCAGCGCCTGCAAGCCGAGCCGCTGCTGCAGCCAGGCGCCGAGCGCGGCACCCAGCAGCATGCCGCTCCAGGGCACCAGTTGCACCCGCCAGCCATCGCGCCGCTCACCCAGCATCCAGCGCCCAAGGCCACGACCGAAACGCGACAGCGCGCCGGTGACGTAGGTCAGGCCGATCGGCAGGCCGTTCACCTGCTCGACCACGGCATTGAGCATGCCCATGGCCAGGGTGGCCGCGATCAGTGCGGGGAAGGTGATCGACGCCGGCCAGACAGCGGCGAAGGCCAGCAAGGTGGCGACGATCAGCAGCAAGGGCGCGGCGCGCCGGTTCAGGCGCCGGGCCAGCAGGACACCCAGGGTGTTGCCCAGCACGAAACCGAGGATCGCCAGGGCCAGGCGCAGGATCAGCGCCAGGTCAGCCTGGCTGATGGCAACCGCCAGGCGCGTGGTGTTGCCGCTCATGAACGAGACGAAGTCGCCCAGCGCCAGCAGGCCGATGGCATCGGTCATGCCGGCCAGCACCGACAGCCCGGCCACCAGCCCCAGGCCGACCCGTCCGCGCAGGGCCTGCAAGCGAACGCGGCGGGCACTGTGCTGGGAGGAAGCGGTGGGCAGCATGGGACGGGTCTCCGGGGCAGGGGGCTCTGATCTTATACCCGGGCCATGGCCTTGCGCATGGGGATGCAGGACAGTTCGAGGCCAAAGGGCGACTGGTAGGTCGATAGCGCGTCGCCGACGTAGCCGCAGCGGCGATAGAACGCGGCGGCGTTGAGGGTGGCATCCAGATGGACCGTTTCCAGGCCTTCGGCCCGGGCGATGCCTTCGAGGTGTTCGACCATCCTGCGGGCGATGCCCCGGCCCTGCTCGGCTACGGCATCATGGATTCGCCCGCCTGCTCGACTGACCGGGTTCAGAACGATCCCGTCTGCACCTCGCCGCTACGCACGTAATGCGCCAGCAGTACCCCATTGGGCGTGCTGTTCGATTCCACCAGCTTGAAGGCCGCGGCCTGTGCATCGTCACCGAACAGGCGCTTGCCGCGTCCCAGCAGCAAGGGATGGATCAACAGGCGCAGCTCGTCCACCAGCCCGGCCGCCAGCAGCTGGCGTACCAGTTCACCGCTGCCCTGGGTCAGCAGCGCCGGGCCGGTCTGTTGCTTGAGCGTGCGTACTGCCCCCGTCACATCGGCGCCCAACGGGTGGCTGTTTTGCCAGTCGATGGATTCGGGGCGGTGGGTGGCGACATGCTTGGCCACGCCATTGAACAGGTCGGCCAATGGACGATCCGGCGCATCGGGCCCGACTTCTGGCCAGAACCCGGCGAAGATGTCATAGGTGCGCCGCCCCAGCAGCAGTTCGAACGGTTGGCTGAACAAGGTCTGCATGGCCTGGCCGAAGGCCTCGTCCGCCAATGGCGGGATCCAGCCGCCATGGGTGAAGCCGCCGCTGGTGTCCTCCTGCGGACCGCCAGGGGCCTGCATGACGCCATCGAGGGTGATGAAGGCGGCGACGATGAGCTTGCGCATGGGATGAGTCTCCTCGGGTGGGTGTGCTGGATAGTCGAACGGGGTTGGCGAGAATCGACAGCAGTGCTGAACGATAGTCAGGGTTCGACGGGTAGGTGCACGGGAGGAGAGAAAGCAGGGGCGGAATATGCGTTCGTCTGTAGGAGATCGCCCAGCCCTTTGGGGCTGCGCTGTCGCGCAGGGAACTGAGTTCGCGGGTAGCCCGCGCGCCCTGTGGGAGCGGGTTCACCCGCGAACACCGGCGCAGCCGGTGCCAGGCACGGTGTTGGATTCTTCGCGGCTAAAGCCGCTCCCACAGGGTCCTGCTAAATCAATGAGTTATGTTCAGTTCCATAGGAGCGGCTACTACAGCCAGTAGGTCACCGCCCACCAGCCCAGGCCACCCATGACCACGGTGTAGGGCAAGGCCATCCACACCATGCGTCCATAGGACAGTCGCACCAGCGGCGCGATCGCCGAGGTCAGCAGGAACAGGAACGCCGCCTGGCCATTGGGCGTGGCCACGCTGGGCAGGTTGGTGCCGGTGTTGATCGCCACCGCCAGTGTCTCGAAGTGCTCGCGGCTCATCGCGCCATTGACGAACGCCTGCTTGACCTCGGTGATGTAGATGGTGGCGACGAACACGTTGTCGCTGATCGCCGACAGCAGGCCGTTGGCCAGGTACAGCATGCCTGGCTGCTGCTCGCTGGGCAGGGCCAGCACCCAGGCGATCAGCGGGCTGAACAGCTGCTGCTGGTGGATCACCGCGACCACGGCGAAGAACACCACCAGCAACGCGGTGAACGGCATGGCGTCCTGGAACGCGCGGCCCAGGCGGTGCTCGTCGGTGATGCCGGTGAAGGCGGTGATCAGCACGATGACCATCAGGCCGATCAGGCCGACCTCGGCGATGTGCAGGCCCAGGCAGACGATCAGGATCAATGCGGCCAGGCCTTGCACCACCAGGGCGACGCGCTGGGCCGGGGTACGCGCGGCGTCGTCCTCGGCGGCGTAGGCGGCCAGCACCTGGCGCACGCGTTCGGGCATCAGCGTGCCGTAGCCGAACAGGCGCAGCTTCTCCAGCAGCACGCAGGTCACCAGGCCCGCCGCCAGCACCGGCAGCGACACCGGCGCGACCTTGAGGAAGAAGTCGGCGAAGTGCCAACCCATCTCATGACCGATCAGCAGGTTCTGCGGCTCGCCCACCAGGGTGCACACGCCGCCCAGCGCCGTACCCACCGCGCCATGCATCAGCAGGCTGCGCAGGAAGGCGCGGAACTGGTCGAGGTCGTCACGGTGCAGTTGTTCGACCTGGTGATCGCTGTCCAGCGCCGACTCCTCCCGTGGGTTGGTGCCCGAGGCGACACGGTGGTACACCGCGTAGAAGCCCACTGCGGCACTGATGATCACCGCGGTCACGGTCAGGGCGTCGAGGAACGCCGAGAGAAACGCCGAGAGCACGCAGAACAGCAGGCTCAGTATCGCCTTGGAGTGCACCCCCAGCAGGATCCGCGAGAATAGATACAGCAGCAGCTCCTTCATGAAGTGAATGCCGGCGACCATGAACATCAGCAGCAGGATCACCGGGAAGTTGTGCTGCAGCTCTTCGTACAGGGCCTCGGGCGTGGTCATGCGCAGCAGCAGCGCCTCGACCAGCAGCAGGCCGCCGGGCATCAGCGGGTAGCACTTGAGCGCCATCCCCAAGGTGAAGATGAACTGGATCACCAGCACCCAGCCGGTGACCACCGGGCCAAGGGTCGCCAGCAGCAACGGGTTGAGGACCAGGAACAGGCAGATGACGGCCTTGTACCAACGCGGCGACTGGCCCAGGAAGCCGTGGGCGAGGGCACCGGTCAGGGAACGGGACATGAATTTGTATCCTTTTGATTCAGCAGTGGCGCAAGGTGCCGCATCGGGCTTCGGGGTGCAAGTCATCCAGTCCGGCTTTTGGCACATGTGCAGCCTTGCGGGTGCGCTAAGATCCGGCGTTGTGAATCCTTTCCCCACAGGAGTGCCGCTCGTGACCGAATACACCGCGTTCAAGGTCGAACTGACCGACAACATCGCCCACGTGCAGATCAACCGCCCGGACAAGATCAACGCGATGAACGCCGCCTTCTGGGAAGAGCTGGTCGAGATCTTCCAGTGGATCGACGATACCGACGCGGTGCGCGTGGTGGTCATCAGTGGCGCCGGCAAGCACTTCTCCTCCGGCATCGACCTGACGATGCTGGCCACCCTGGCGCAGCAACTGGGCAAGGACGTCGGCCGCAACGCCCGGGTGATGCGCCGCACCATCCTGCGCCTGCAAGGCTCGTTCAACGCCGTGGACAACTGCCGCAAGCCAGTGCTGGCGGCGATCCAGGGCTACTGCATCGGCGGCGCCATCGATATGGTCTCGGCCTGCGACATGCGCTACTGCGCCGCTGACGCGCAGTTCTCGATCAAGGAGATCGACATGGGCATGGCCGCCGATGTCGGCACCCTGCAACGTTTGCCGCGTATCATCGGCGACGGCATCATGCGCGAGCTGGCCTACACCGGCCGCCGGGTCGATGCCCAGGAGGCGCTGCGCATCGGCCTGGTCAACCGCGTCTATGATGACCAGGCGGCGCTGCTCGACGGGGTCTTTGCCATCGCCCGCGAGATTGCCGCAAAATCGCCGATCGCCGTGGCCGGCACCAAGGAGATGATCAGCTACATGCGCGACCATCGCATCGACGATGGCCTGGAGTACATCGCCACCTGGAACGCGGCCATGCTGCAGTCCGAAGACCTGCGCGTGGCCATGGCCGCGCACATGAGCAAACAGCAACCGACGTTCGCCGACTGACTGGACAGAGGCGGGCGCCATCAAGGGACCCGAACCATGTCAGCACGCTGGACAACCGCAGTACTCGACCCGCAGATCACCGGGGGGCTGGCCGTCGCCCGCAGCCCGGAGGGGTTCCTGGTGGACGCCAACGGCGCGCTGTTTCCCCGCGACTGGCTCAAGCGCCAGGACCTTGATGTGCTGTGCGAGCATGGTATCGGCCATTTTGATGGCCAGCCGGTGTTCCTGCTGGAGCTGCGTGGTGCCGGTGAAGTGCCGGGGTGTCACTGGCAGGGGCTGCGCCGGTTCATGCTTGAGGGCGACTTCGACACCTACAAGGTACTCGGGTACGCCGCGCAAATCGGTACCTGGGCTCGCGAGCACCGTTTCTGCGGCAGTTGCGGGCAGGCCATGACGCAGATTCGCTGGGAGCGGGCGATGTACTGCCAGCCGTGCGACTTGCGCAGCTATCCGCGGATTTCACCGAGCATGATTGTGTTGATTACTCGTGGCGACGAGGTGCTTTTGGCCCGTTCGCCGCGCTTTGTCACCGGGGTCTATAGCACCCTGGCGGGATTCGCGGAGCCTGGGGAGTCGGCCGAGGACTGCCTGGTGCGCGAGGTGCGTGAAGAGGTGGCGGTGGAGGTCAGGAACATCCAGTACGTTGGCAGCCAGTGCTGGCCGTTTCCGCATTCGATGATGCTGGGGTTTCATGCCGAGTATGCTGGGGGGGAGATTGTCATGCAGGCGGATGAGATCGAGGATGCGCGGTGGTTCAATGTGCATGAGTTGCCGCCTTTGCCGGCGGGGCGGTCGATTGCTCGGTATCTGATTGATTTGTATGTTGCTCGGCGGTTGGGGCTTCCTGAGCCGGTGTTGTCTGCCTGAGTTGTTTTAGTTGGTTTTAGTTCGTTTCAGTTGGTTTTTGAAGTTGTATGCGCATTCATTTGTGATGTCGACGCTTATTCACCTTTCCGCCCTTACGGCGGGTTACTTTGGTCTTGGCCAAAGTAACCAAAGCCGTTGCGCTCCGTTCATCCGGCCCTCCGCTTCGCTCCGGGTTCCCTCACTCCGGCCTTGCTCCCGGGAGGACCGCGCTGCAGGGCCCATCCTGGGCCCCAGCGCTTGACGGGCATCCATGCCCGTCACCTCCCTCCGCAAGACCTCCGTTCGGCCTCCTGAAGTCGCGAAGTTACGGGCGGCGCCTGAACTGGCGCAGCTGTCGCTAGTTGAAAGTTTAGTTGATCTCTCGATCGTATCGCGGGGCAAGCCCGCTCCCACGCAATAGTCGTCGTTATATATAACCCTGTAGGAGCGGGCTTGCCCCGCGAAAGGGCCGGAACAGCCAATACATAACTAATGGTAAAACAACTAACTTCGCGCCTCTTGCTCTTGCTCTTGCTCTTGCTTCTAAGCGCGCGATAGTCCAGGCAACACCAATTGCGACTTCAGGAGGCCGAGCGGAGTTCTTGCGGAGGGAGGTGACGGCCATGGATGGCCGTCAAGCGCTGCGCCCCAGGATGGGGCGTTCAGCGCGGTCCTCCCGGGAGCAAGAACGGAGCGAGGGGACCCCGGAGCGCAGCGTAGGGGCCGGATGAACGGAGCGGAACGGTTTTGCCTACTTTTCCCAAGAGAAAAGTAGGCCGCCGTAAAGGCGGAAAGGTGACTAAATGTCGATATCTTCTACGAATGTGCTTACAAAAATCAAAACGCTCACCAGAGTCCAAGCCCGACCCCTACCCAAACCAATGCTGCCAAGCCAACCGCACAGTCAACGCCAACACCACGGCAATAAACACCGGCCGAATAAACTTGCTCCCCCCGCTGATCGCCGTACGCGCCCCAAAGAACGCCCCGACCATCACCGACACCCCCATGCACAGCCCAACGATGTAATCCACCTGCCCGGAAATGATGAACACCGTAAGCGCCGCGATATTGCTGACAAAGTTCATGCTGCGCGCCACGCCACTGGCGCGAACCAGGTCGATCGGGTAGAGCAGCAATGTGCTAACGGTCCAGAAGGCACCGGTGCCCGGCCCGGCGACGCCGTCATAGAAGCCCAGGGTGAAACCTTGCGGGAACTGCCACTTCTTCCTGATCGGCGCCTCGGCGTCCAGAGGCGCCTTGGGCGTGCCGCCGAACAGCAGGTAGACGCCACAGGCGAAGACGATCACCGGCAACATCTTGTTCAGCCATTCGGCGGGCATGTAGTGGGCCACCACCGCGCCGATCAGCGCGCCCACCAAGGTGCCGACGATCGCCAGGCGCCACTGCGCCGGATGGAACAGCTTGCGCCGATAGTAGGTGATGCTGGCAGTAGCGGCGCCGAAGGTCGAGCTGAGCTTGTTGGTGCCCAGCACCAGGTGCGGCGGCATGCCGGCGGTGAGCAGCGCGGGAGTGGTCAGCAGGCCACCGCCGCCGGCAATGGCGTCGATGAAGCCAGCGACGAAGGCGACCAGGGCGAGGATCAGCAGGGTGAGCGGTTCTACGGTGAGTTCGAAGGGCATGGGTGGCGTGCGCAGGCTGGAAGGCGGGGTGCGGCAAAAGGCCGCGCTAGAGGTGGTGCATGGTAATCCTGGGCGGCGCGTGATTCCAGTGCCAGCCTCTTCGCGGGTAAACCCGCTCCCACAGGTACGGCACTGGATTCTGGCTCAGTGGAACACCTGTGGGAGCGGGTTTACCCGCGAAGAGGCAGCAACAGTGCCTACAGGAACCAGCGATATTCCCGCGCACTGACCTCCTGCAGGAACGCCAGATGGTCCTGGCGCTTGTTCTCGCAATAGACCATCACGAATTCCGCACCCAACCCTTCGTTGACGGCCGGATGCCCGCGCATCGCCGCCACCGCGCCGAGCATGTCCTTGGGAAAGTCGATCCCGCTGCCACGATCCTCGTTCAGCGGTGCAATCGGCTCCTGCGCGGTGTCCAGCCCATGCTCCATCCCGCAGAGGATCGCCGCCAGTACCAGATACGGATTGGCATCCGCCCCGGCCAGCCGGTGCTCGATCCGCAGGTTGCGCGGATCCGACTCGGGAATGCGGATGCACGCGTCGCGGTCCTCGAAGCCCCAGCTTGCGCGGCTGGCGGCGTTGACCATGGCGCCGTAGCGACGAAACGCGTTGTGGTTGGCGGCGAACACCGGCATGCAGTGCGGCAGCAGCGCCAGGCAGCCGGCCACAGCGTGGCGCAGCGGGCGCTGGGCGTCGGCGGCGAGCAGGTTGTTGCCGGCCGGGTCGTAGAGGCTGACATGCACATGCATGCCGCTGCCCGGCGCGTGCAGGTAGGGTTTGCTCATGAACGAGGCACGCAGCCCATGCTTTAGCGCCACGCCACGGGTGCTGCGGCAGAACAGCGCCGCCCAGTCGGCGGCGCGCAGGCCGTCGTCGCAGTGGCCGAAATTGATCTCGAACTGGCCAGGGCCCAGCTCGGCGGTGATGACATTGGCGTCCACTCCCTGGGCGTTGGCGGTCTCGACCATTTCGCGCAGCACATCGGAAAAGCGTGACAGGCGCTCGATATGCATGTTCGGCTGGTCGTCGGCATCGCCACTGGCCGGGTCGCGGGGGAACTGCGGCAGGCCCTCTTTCAGCGCCCGGTCGAACAGGTAGAACTCCAGTTCGAACGCCACCACCGGGCGGATGCCCCGGCGCTCCAGGCGTTGCAGGACACGGGCCAGCACCTCGCGGGGCTCGAATTCGATAGGCGCCGCGGTGCCGTCCGAGGTGATCAACATCTGCCCCAGCGGCTCACGCTCCCAGCTCACCGGTTTCAGCGTGCCGGGTACCAGGCGGCGCGGGGCGTCCGGGTCGCCGTCGTTGAAGCAGTAGTCGCCGATGGGGAACAGCCCGCCCTGCACGCCGAGCAGCACGCAGTTCTGCGGCAACTTGAGCGGGCTGCCGGCGGCTACCTTTTCCAGCATGTCGATGGGATAGCGCTTGCCGTAGAAGTGCCCAGGGATGTCCAGGCTGAGCAGGTCGACGTAGCGCACCTGCGGGTGTTGGACGCGGAAGGCGCGTACTTCGCTGAGCAGATCGGGGAAGCCTGTTGTACTTGTCATTGGCATGCTCTCAACGGAAGACCCAGAGAACCCGGGTCGTTCGGGCGGTCAGGTTGGCGTAACGGAACTGGCTGTGGGGCGGCAGCTGGAAGCTGTCGTTGGGGTACAGGGTGATCGCATCCTCCTGGCCTTCGAGCCACAGGGTCAGCTCGCCCTCGAGAACGAAACCGCCCTGTTCCGAGCTGTCATCCAGATGCCCTTCGCCACTGCTGGCGCCGGGCGCCAGGTGGCTTTCGAGCATGGCGAAGCGGCCGGTGAGGGTCGGTGAGACCAGCACGTCGGTGACCCCGGCGGCGTAGTACAGGGTGCGCCGCTCACCGGGACGGGTGACCCAGTCGATCGCCCGGGGCGGCACGGTCTGGTAGAAGTAGGTGGTGGGGACCTGCAGCGCCTCGCTGATGGCGGTGAGGTCGGCCACCGTGGGGCGTGACAGGCCGCGCTCGACCTGGGAGAGAAAACCCAGCGAGCGCTTGACCCGACCGGCCAGCTCGTCCAGGGTCAGCCCGCGGTGCTTGCGCAGGTCGCGTACCAGCCGCGCCAGGCCCTGGTTGTCGTCGATCGGTTCAGACATGGTCGCGCATCCTGTACCAGGCCTTGGCGGCCGCTTCCAGCGGCGCGGCCAGCAGGTCGCCGCCGGGGAAGCGGCCATTTTCGATGCCCTGATAAAGCGCGAGCAGGTCGTCGTCACCCAGAATTGCGTCACTGACGGCGAGTGCGCCAGCCAGGGTCGGCAGCACGCCGTGGCCGGAGAATCCTTGCAGCCAGTAGCGTTGGGCCTGACGGCCGATATCCGGGGTGCGCTGGATGCTGCAGTCGATGTGGCCGCCCCAGGCATGTTCGATGGCCACCCCACGCAACTGCGGAAAGGCTCGCTCCAGATAGGGGCGGGTGGCGCTGGCGACGTCCTTGGGGATGCCGCCCAGGTAGGTGCAGCCGCCGCCGAACAGCAGGCGGTGGTCGGGCGTCAGGCGGAAGTAGTCGGGAACGAACTGGTTGTCGATCACGCAGCTGTTGCGCGGCAGCAACGAGGCGGCGAACTCGGCATCCAGGGGGGCCGTGGCCACCTGGTAGGAGCCCACCGGCAGTAGCCGGTGCGAGAGCGTGCGGTCGAGGCGGTCGATATAGGCATTGCAGGCCAGCACCAGTACGCGACTGCGCACTTCGCCCTGTTCGGTGCGGGCGACGAAGCCGTTGGCGTGTTCGTGGTAGTCGAGCACCTGGCTCTGCTCGTAGATCCGCCCGCCGTTCGCCTCGATCACGCTAGCCAGGCCCTGGGCCAGCTTCAGCGGGTTGAGGTGGGCGCCATTGGGGTCGTACAGCGCGGCCTGGTAACGGGGGCTGTCGATCCACTCGGGCAGTTCGTCGCGGCCGATCAGGCGCAGGCAGTCGTAGCCGAACTTCTCCTGTGCTTCGCGTCGGGCCGCCTCCAGCAGTTTTACCCGGCGTGGCAGCACGGCGGTCCACAGGCTGCCCTGGTGATAGTCGACATCGAAGCCATGACGCTGGGGCAGTTCGCGCAGCTCGCGGGCGGCCCAGCACATGCTGTCCCACAGGCGTCGGCTGCGCTCCAGGCCCAGGGCTCGCTCAAGTGGGGGCATGTCGCACGACCAGCCCAGCAGTGCCTGGCCACCGTTGCGGCCCGAGGCGGCCCAGGCCACCCGGCTGGCTTCCAGCAGGGTCACGCGCTGGCCGGCCAGTGTCAGGCGCAGGGCCGTGTGCAGGCCGCTGAAACCGGCACCGACGATCAGGATGTCGGTGTCATGGGCGCCCTGCAGGGTGGGGCGCAGGGGGATGGTGGCGGGGTAGGTGCGGGCGTAGTAGCTGGCGACGTGCTGGGCGGATTGCTTGAACATGCCGGGGCCTCGTGAAATTTTTTATGATTATTTTCATGAAAAAATAGCAGAGGATTTTCATTGCGCCAGTAGATGGCGCCATCGCGAGGCAAGCCCGCTCCCACGCGCCGAATACAAACCGGCGTGGGAGCGGGCTTGCCCCGCGATTGGAACGCGCTAGGTCGCTGCCTTGCGCCGCGGCTGCCGGGGCTTGCCGGCTACTGTCTTGCCCTTGGCAGCACCCTTGCGCTTCTTCTTCCACGGCGCCGCCGCCTTGCCCGCTGCCGGCCCGCTGATGGTCAGGCGCAGGCCGCTGCAGCGTTGCACCAGCTTGCCCATCCAGGCCGACTGGCGGGTGACGAACTCGTCCAGGCTCATCTCGCCGCTCTGCACCATGTCCAGCGCCTGTTCCCAGATCGCCGTGGTGCCAGGGTCGGCGATGGCCCGAGGCACGGCGTCGATCAGGCTGAAGGCGGCGGGCGTGGCCGACAGGGCCTTGCCGTTCTTGACCAGATAGCCACGGTCGAGCAGGCCCTGGATGATGCTGGCGCGGGTGGCCTCGGTGCCGATGCCGGTGGTTTCCTTGAGCTTCTGTTTAAGTCGAGGGTCGTCGACCAGTTTGGCGACGTTCTTCATTGCCTTGATCAGGTCGCCTTCGGTGAAGGGCTTGGGTGGCTGGGTCCACAGGTCTTTCAGCTGCAGGTCCCGCACTGCGCAGTCCTGGCCTTCGCGCAGTGCTGGCAGCACCTGGGCCGGTGGCGCCTCGCGGCCCTTGGCCGGGGTCAGTGCCTCGGGCAGCGCCCGGCGCCAGCCCGGCTCGACGATCTGCTTGCCCACCGCCCGCAGCGCATGGCCGGCGCAATCGAACTCGGCCTGGGTGCGGTCGTACTCGTGGTTGGGCAGGAACTGCGCCAGGTAGCGGGCGCGGATCAGGGTATACACCGCCTTGTACTTGGGCGGCAGGCGCGCCGGGTCGCTGGCGGCGGCGGTGGGGATGATACCGTGGTGGGCGCTGACCTTCTGGTCGTTCCACGCCCGCGAGCGGCGACCTGGATCCAGGTGCGCCCGCAGCGGCGCGAGGCTGTTGTCGGCCCGTTGCAGGGCGGCGAGGATACCGGCAGCCTCGCCGTGCTGGCTGAGGGGCAGGTAGCCGCTGTCGCTGCGTGGGTAGGTGATGAGCTTGTGGGTCTCGTACAGGGCCTGGGCGATGTCCAGGGTCTCCTGGGCGCCGAGGCCGAGTTTCTTCGAGCACACCTCCTGCAGGGTACCGAGGTCGAAGGGCAGTGGCGCCGCCTCGCGCACGCGTTCGGTGGCGATCTTGCGCACCCGGGCGCTGGCGGCCGCCTGCATGTCGGCGGCGGCCTGCTGGGCCAGCTCCTGCCTCAGGCAGCGGCCCTGGTCGTCGCAGGCGTCTTCCGGCGCGCGCCACTGGGCGTTGAACACGCTGCCGGCGCTTTCCAGCTGCACCTCGATGGCCCAGAAGGGCACCGGCACGAAGTCGGCGATGCTGCGGTCGCGGTCCACCACCAGGCGCAGCGTCGGTGTCTGCACCCGTCCCACCGGCAGCACGCCCTGGTAGCCGGACTGGCGGCCGAGCAGGGTGAACAGGCGGCTCATGTTCATGCCGATCAGCCAGTCGGCGCGCGAGCGGCCGAGGGCCGAATGGTACAGGCTGAAGGTCTCCTGGCCCGGCAGCAGGCGGCCGAGCGCCTTGCGGATCGAGGCATCGTCCAGCGCTGACAACCACAGGCGCTGGATCGGCCCCCGGTAGCGGCAATGCTCGACCAGCTCCCGGGCGATCATCTCGCCCTCGCGGTCGGCGTCGGTGGCGATCACCAGCTCGCGGGCCTCGCCGAGCAGACGCTTGACTGCCTTGTACTGGCTGGCGGTCTTGGGCTTGACCGTCATCTTCCACTTCTCCGGGATGATCGGCAGGTCTTCGAGGGTCCAGCGCTTGTAACGCTCGTCGTAGCTGTCGGGCGGGGCGGTCTCGAGCAGGTGGCCGATGCACCAGGTCACGCAGACATCGGTTCCTTGCCAGCAGCCGTCGCCACGACGCTGGGCGCCGAGGACCTTGGCGATGTCTTTTGCCTGGGAGGGTTTTTCGCAGAGGAAGAGGCGCATGGCCGAAACGCTTGATCGCGGAAGATAGGCACTAGGATGCGCAAGCCAGGGCGTGCAGGCAAGCTTTATCTGTATGCATGTACAGGTTTTTCGCCCGCATGTTTGGCAGGGTAGCCACCCCTTGGGGTTGGACGAGTCGGCAAATGCGTGCCAGCTTTGCCTTTCGCCCGCCAGTCGTGTCACTGGACGATGTCGCTGGGGTGTCCTTCCTACAAGAACAACAGGGATGTAAACCTATGCCCGTTTTCGATTACCGAAAGCTCGACAGCACTGCCTCTTCCTCGCTCTATAAAGATGCCATGGCCCTGGCCACCTATGCCTACCATGGTATCGACGATGGCTTCAGCGCCGGCTACCAGAAGTACGGCTTCGGCCTGGGCCTGCCGGCCACCCTGGTCAAGGCGCTGATCGGCGGCACCGACAGCCAGGGCGTGATCCCCGGCATCCCCTGGAACCCCGACTCCGAAGCCCGCGCCCTGGCCCAGGTCAAGGCCGCCGGCTGGACGCCGATCAACGCGGCGCAGCTGGGCTACCAGGGCAAGACCGACGGCCGTGGCACCTTCCACGGCGAAGCGCCGGGCTACACCTCGGCGCAGGTGGAAATCCTCGGCCGCTACGATGCCGCCGGCCAGCTCAGCGGCATCGGCATCGCCTTCCGCGGCACCAGCGGGCCGCGCGAGAACCTGCTGGGCGACACCATCGGCGATGCCATCAACGACCTGCTGGCGGCGATCGGCCCGGCCGGCTATGCCCGTGACTACGCCGGTAACGCATTCGGGCAACTGCTCGCCGATGTGGCGGCCTTTGCCAAGGCCAATGGTCTGAGTGGCGCCGATGTTACCGTCAGTGGTCACAGCCTCGGCGGCCTGGCGGTCAACAGCCTGGCCGACCTGAGCGGCTCGCGCTGGGGCGGTTTCTACCAGGATGCGCGCTACGTCGCCTTCGCCTCGCCGACCCAGGCCGCCGATGCCAGCAAGGTGCTCAATATCGGCTATGAGAACGACCCGGTATTCCGCGTGCTCGATGGCACCTCGGCAACCTGGGGCACCCTGGGCGTGCACGACGGCGCCAAGGCCTCGGCCACCAACAACATCGTCAACTTCAACGACCACTACGCCTCCGACGCCTGGAACCTGCTGCCGTTCTCCATCGGCAACATCGCCACCTGGCTGTCGCACCTGCCGACGGCCTATGCCGATGGCCTTAGCCGGGTGCTGGGCTCGTCGTTCTATCAATGGACCAGCCGCGACTCGACCATCGTGGTCAGCAACTTGTCCGATGTCACCCGTGGCTCGACCTGGGTCGAGGACCTCAACCGCAATGCCGAGCCGCACAAGGGCAGCACCTTCATCATCGGCTCAGAGCAGGACGATCTGATCCATGGCGGGCGCGGCAACGACTACCTCGAAGGGCGGGCCGGCAACGACACCTTCCGCGATGACGGCGGCTTCAACCTGATCGATGGCGGCGCCGGTCATGACACCCTGAAGCTGCAGGACGCCCTGGCCAACCTGAGCATCGCCCGGGACGGCGAGGGCACGCTGTACGTGCGCGATGGCCAGGGCGGCATCAGCCTGGTGCGCAATGTCGAGAACCTGGTGAGCAAGGAGTCGAGCCTGCTGATCTTCAGCAAGGAGGTCAGCCACGGGGTGGCGGCTCAAGGTCTGTTCGAGAGCGGCAAGGTCACGCCCTATGCGTCCTCGCTCAACGGCACACAGGCCGGCGACCAGCTGGTGGCGGGCAACCAGGGCCAGTGGCTGTTCGGCCTGGGCGGCGACGACCGGCTGCAGGGCGGCGCCGGCAATGACGTGCTGGTCGGTGGTGCAGGCAATGATGTGCTCTTTGGCGGCGGCGGGCGCGACACCTTCCTGTTCAGCGAGCATTTCGGCCAGGACCGGGTGCTGGACTTCACCGGGCAGGACCGGCTGGTGTTCATCGGTGTGGATGGTGGTACGGCGACGCCGGACTGGCGTGCCCATGCCAGCCAGGTTGGCGATGACCTGGTGCTGAAGTTCGGCGGGGACAGCGTGACGCTGGTGGGGATCTCTGCTCAGGGGGTGGGGGATGGGCAGATCGTGATTGCCTGAGGGGGCGGGCGTAACCCTGTAGGAGCGGCCTTGTGCCGCGAAAGGGCCGCATAGCGGCCCCGGCGATCTTTGCGCCAACGCTGAAATCCTGGGGCTGCTATGCAGCCCTTTCGCGGCACAAGGCCGCTCCTACAAAGAGTAGGCAGCCAACCTGGTGGCTCAGGCCATCTCGCGCGAGTCGCGAACCATGTCCACGTGCGGGATGCCGGCCTCGAGGAACTCCTCGCTGACCACGCGGAACCCCAGGCGCTCGTAGAACGGCGTGGCGTGTACCTGGGCGCTGAGCATCTGCTGCTTGAGGTCGCGGTTCTGCGCCTCGATGATCACCGCGCGCATCAGCGCGTCGCCCACGTTCAGGCCGCGCCAGTCCTTGAGCACCGAGACCCGGCCAATCGTGCCGTCGGGCAGCAGGCGGGCGGTACCGATCGGGTAGTCGCCCTCCATGGCCAGGAAGTGCACGGCGGTCGGGTCTTCTGCGTCGAATTCCAGCTCCGGCGGCACGTGCTGCTCGGCGACGAACACGGCGCTGCGGATGCGGTGGATGTCGGCGTTGTCCTTGTGCCAGTCGGCCAGTCGAACACTGATCTTATTCATCGGCGAATCCCAGGCTGCCTTGCATGACCAGCTGTTGTACCAGCATCAGACCGTCTTCGTCCTGCAGCCACTGGCCAAGGTTGTCGATGTGCAAGGCATCGGCGGCGCACACCAGCTTAAGCAGTTCGCGCAGTTTGGCTGGCAGCGGGCAACTGCGCCCGCTGGCGAACAGCATCAGGTCGTCGTTGAGCTCGGACCAGGCCATGCGTGCGCTTGGGTTGCGGATCAGCACGGCGCCCTGTTCGAGATAGTTGATCAGGTCCTGCTCGCTCAGCTCTTCACCGACAACCTGCTCGGGATAACGCGGCTCGGTCATGAACTGGCCGAACCAGGTCAGCAGCAGGTCCTTGTCGGCCATGTGCTTGTCGATCAGCGCCTTGAGGCGGTCGAGGGCATCATGCTGGATCTGGTGCGGGTCGCTGACCGGCTGGGCGTCGGCGTCGCTGTAGCGCTCCTCATCGGGCAGGAACTGGCCGAGGAAGTCGGTGAAATGGGTCAGCACTTCGGCGGCGCTCGGGGCACGGAAGCCCACCGAGTAGGTCAGGCACTCGCTCTCGGCAACGCCGTAGTGGGCCAGGCGCGGCGGCAGGTAGAGCATGTCGCCCGGCTCCAGGGTCCACTCCTCGCTCTGCTCGAAGTCGGCCAGGATGCGCAGGTCGGCGTGGTCGATCAGCGCGCTGTCGCTGTTGCACATCTGCCCGACTTTCCAGTTGCGCGTGCCGTCGCCCTGCAGCAGGAACACGTCGTAGTTGTCGAAGTGCGGGCCGACGCTGCCGCCGGGCGCCGCGTAGCTGATCATCACATCGTCGATGCGCCAGCTGGGCAGGAAACGGAACTCTTCGAGCAGCTCGGCGACTTCCGGCACGAACTGGTCAACCGCCTGCACCAGCAGGGTCCAGTCGCGCTCGGGCAGGTCGGCGAAGGCGTCCTCGGCGAACGGGCCGCGACGCAGCTCCCACGGGCGCTCGCCGTGCTCGAGCACCAGGCGCGACTCGACTTCTTCTTCCAGGGCCAGGCCGGCCAACTCGTCGGCGTCGATGGGGCTGACGAAGTCGGGGAAGGCCTGACGCACCAGCAGTGGCTTCTTCTGCCAGTAGTCGCGCAGGAATTCACGGGCCGTAAGGCCGCCCAACAGTTGCAGTGGAGTATCAGAATTCATGTTCAACCTATTGAAAAAACTTGGTTTTCGTACGGGAATAAAAACGCCCGGCCAGGCCGGGCGTTAGGCGCGGGGCACAGGTCAGATGCGTTTGGCCTGGGCTACCGCGTTGCCGATGTAGGTGGCAGGAGTCAGTTGCTTGAGCTCGGCCTTGGCTTCGGCCGGCATGTCCAGGCCGTCGATGAAGGTCAGCAGCGCTTCAGGGGTGATGCCCTTGCCACGGGTCAGCTCCTTGAGCTTCTCGTAGGGGTTCTCGATGTTGAAGCGGCGCATCACGGTCTGGATCGGCTCGGCCAGGACTTCCCAGCAGGCGTCCAGGTCGGCGGCGATGCGGGCGGCGTTGACTTCCAGCTTGCCGATGCCCTTCAGGCTGGCTTCATAGGCGATGACGCTGTGGGCGAAGCCCACGCCCAGGTTGCGCAGCACGGTGGAGTCGGTCAGGTCGCGCTGCCAGCGCGAGATCGGCAGCTTGCTGGCCAGGTGCTGGAACAGTGCGTTGGCGATCCCCAGGTTGCCTTCGGAGTTCTCGAAGTCGATCGGGTTGACCTTGTGCGGCATGGTCGAGGAGCCGATTTCGCCGGCGACGGTCTTCTGCTTGAAGTAGCCCAGCGAGATATAGCCCCAGACGTCACGGTCGAAGTCGATGAGGATGGTGTTGAAGCGGGCGATGGCGTCGAACAGCTCGGCGATGTAGTCGTGCGGCTCGATCTGGGTGGTGTAGGGGTTGAACACCAGGCCCAGCTCGTCCTCGATGAAGGCGCGGGCATTGGCTTCCCAGTCGATCTGCGAGTAGGCCGACAGGTGGGCGTTGTAGTTGCCCACGGCGCCGTTGATCTTGCCCAGCAGCGGCACGGCGGCCACCTGGGCGATCTGGCGCTCCAGGCGGTAGACGACGTTGGCCAGCTCTTTACCCAGGGTGGTCGGCGAGGCCGGCTGGCCGTGGGTGCGCGACAGCATCGGCACGTCGGCGTGGGCGTGGGCCAGGGCGCGGATGGATTCGGCGATCTGGCGCATCAGCGGCAGCAGTACGTCGTCACGGCCGGCGCGCAGCATCAGGGCGTGGGACAGGTTGTTGATGTCCTCGCTGGTGCAGGCGAAGTGGATGAACTCGCTGACCTTGGCCAGCTCAGGCAGTTGAGCCGCTTGCTCCTTGAGCAGGTACTCGATGGCCTTGACGTCGTGGTTGGTGGTGCGCTCGATTTCCTTGACGCGTTCGGCGTGCTCGAGCTTGAAATCGGTGGCCAGGCTGTCCAGCACGGCGTTGGCTTCGGCGGAGAACGCCGGCACTTCGCCGATCTGCGGGTGGGCGGCCAGGCGCTGCAGCCAGCGTACTTCGACCAGGGCGCGGAAACGGATCAGGCCGAATTCGCTGAAGATGGGGCGCAGGGCCTGGGTTTTGCCGGCATAACGGCCGTCTACAGGGGAAACCGCAGTGAGCGAGGAGAGCTGCATGGGGTGTTCTCGGACAGTCAGGCTTTTGGAAGGGCGCATATCATACATGAAAAACGCGCCCGAGTCGGGTGGCTGACCAAAGGTCGGGCCTGTGAATCATGTCGCAATACCCTGTGTAGGAGCGGCCTTGTGCCGCGAAAGGGGCGCGCAGCGGCCCCAGAACCTTCGCCCCGGCACAGATTGCCGGGGCTGCTGCGCAGCCCTTTCGCGGCACAAGGCCGCTCCTACACAGGGCGCAGTTTCAATCAGCGGTACGCATCATCCCGTACAGTTCATTGAGCAACTTGCGCCGGCTGAACACCAGTTGCCAGCGGTGTCCGCCCAGCTGTCGCCACAGGCGCGCGGCACGGATGCCGGCCAGCAGCAGGGCGCGGATCTTCGAGGCATTGCTGGCCTGCTGCAGGAAACGCATGTCGCCGTGCACCTGGATACGCTGGCGCAAGGTGCTCAGGGTGTCCTGATACAAGGCTCCGCTGGAAGCGATGACGTTTTCATGAACCAGGCCGAAATGCTCGGCCTGGGACTGGATCTGCGGCAGGCGGTTGCCGATGGTTTCGAGCAGGTCGCCACGCTTGTTCAACTGGCGCTCCAGGCCCAGCATCGACAGGGCGTAGCGCAGCGGTTCGCGCTGCAGGCTGCTGGGGTCGCGCTCCAGGGCGCCGACCAGTGCGCGGTAGCCGTCGCGCAGGTTGAGGTCGTCGCCGCCGAATACCTCCAGGGTGTCCTTCGGGTCGCGCACCAGCAGGCTGCCGAGCATGCAGCCGATATTGGCTTCGCTGGCCTGGCCGGTGCGGGCGATGCGGTCGACCAGCACCGCGGCCTGGAACACGCCGCCCAGGGCGATCAACTGCTCCTGGAGGTTGTTCATCGGCGCGGGCTCCATGGCTCGGCGATCTCGATCACGCCGCCGCCCAGGCATACCTCGCCGTCATAGAACACCACCGACTGACCCGGGGTGACGGCGCGCTGTGGCTCGTCGAAGACGGCGCGGTAGCCGCTCTCGGTGCGTTCCAGGGTGCACTGCTGGTCGCCCTGGCGGTAACGCACCTTGGCAGTCAGGTGGCGCGGGCTGGACAGGTCGATCGGGTTGACCCAGAAGATCTCCGAGGCCAGCAGGGCGCGGGAGAACAGCCACGGGTGCTCGTTGCCCTGGCCGACCACCAGCACGTTGCGCGAGAGGTCTTTCTCCAGCACGTACCACGGCTCGTCGCCGGCGTCTTTCAGGCCACCGATGCCCAGGCCCTGGCGCTGGCCGATGGTGTGGTACATCAGGCCATGGTGCTGGCCGATCACTTCACCTTCGGTGGTCTGGATCTCGCCGGGCTGGGCCGGCAGGTACTGCTTGAGGAAATCGCTGAAGCGGCGCTCGCCGATGAAGCAGATGCCGGTGGAGTCCTTCTTCTTGGCGGTGGCCAGGCCGTGTTTTTCGGCGATGGCGCGTACCTCGGGCTTTTCCAGCTCGCCGACCGGGAACAGGGTACGGGCGATTTCCTTGCCGCCGACGGCGTGCAGGAAGTAGCTCTGGTCCTTGTTCGGGTCCAGGCCCTTGAGCAGCTCGGTCAGCGCGCCTGTGTCGCGGCGGCGCACGTAGTGGCCGGTGGCGATCAGGTCGGCGCCCAGGGACAGGGCGTAGTCGAGGAACGCCTTGAACTTGATCTCGCGGTTGCAGAGGATGTCCGGGTTGGGCGTGCGGCCGGCCTTGTACTCCTCGAGGAAGTGCTCGAACACGTTGTCCCAGTATTCGGCGGCGAAGTTGGCGGTGTGCAGCTTGATGCCGATGCGGTCGCACACGGCCTGGGCGTCGGCCAGGTCTTCGCGGGCGGTGCAGTATTCGGTGCCGTCGTCCTCTTCCCAGTTCTTCATGAACAGACCTTCCACCTGGTAGCCCTGCTCGATGAGCAGAAGGGCGGAGACGGAAGAGTCCACGCCGCCGGACATGCCGACGATGACGCGGGTCTTGGCGGGGTCTTTGAGTGCTGGGCTGGTCATGGCTACCGGTGTGTATCAGAGGGGAAAAACGCCGATTCTATCAAACCCGCGGGCTGGCGTCAGTCGCGCAGCAGATCGAGGCTGTGCAGCGGGCCTGCCAGGTAGTCGTCGAGGCAGCGCGGTACCAGCTCGCTGCGCCAGCGCGACGGCTCGGCCAGCAGTTCGTCGCGGGTCAGCCAGACGGCGCGGACAATGTCGCTGTCCAGCGCCAGGTCAGCGTGATGGCGCACGGGGCGGGCGGCGAAGCAGATGCGCTGGTAGGTGACGCCGTTGCTCGGGGCGGTATAGAGGTAGATGCCGACCACGCCGGTGAGCTCGACCTCCCAGGCGGTTTCCTCGAGGGTTTCGCGCAGGGCCGCCTGGGCGATGGTTTCGTTGGCTTCGAGGTGGCCAGCGGGTTGATTGAGTACGTGCTGGCCGGCCTTGAATTCCTCGACGAAGAGGAACTTGCCGTCGTGTTCGACGATGGTGGCGACGGTGATGTGGGGTTGCCAGGTCATGAACAGCTCCAGTAGGGCTGGCGTGAACCCTGTGGGAGCGGGTTTACCCGCGAATGCGATGGTGAATTCAATGACGCATTCGCGGGTAAACCCGCTCCCACAGGCTTCGTGTTGGTCGCCAGATATCATTTATCCAGAAAGCACAAACCCCGGTGCGTGGCCGGGGTCTGTGCTGTTACGTCAAGCGAACCTTACAGGGCGGCAATGGCGCTGTTCAGGGTCTGGCTTGGGCGCATCACCTTGGCGGTCAGCTCGGCATCCGGGGCGTAGTAGCCACCGATGTCGGCCGGCTTGCCCTGGACGGCGTTGAGCTCGGCGACGATGGTCGCCTCGTTCTCGCTCAGGGTCTTGGCCAGCGGGGCGAAGCGCGCCTGCAGGGCGGCGTCGTCGGTTTGGGCGGCCAGTGCTTCTGCCCAGTACAGGGTCAGGTAGAAGTGGCTGCCACGGTTGTCGATACCGCCGACCTTGCGCGAAGGCGACTTGTTGGTGTCGAGGAACTTGCCGGTAGCCTGGTCCAGGGTGTTGGCCAGGACCTTGGCGCGCGGGTTGTCGTAGGTGTTGCCCAGGTGCTCCAGGGAGGCGGCCAGGGCCAGGAACTCACCCAGCGAGTCCCAGCGCAGGAAGTTCTCTTCGACCAGCTGCTGCACGTGCTTCGGTGCCGAACCGCCGGCGCCGGTCTCGAACAGGCCACCGCCGTTCATCAGCGGGACGATCGACAGCATCTTGGCGCTGGTGCCCAGCTCCATGATCGGGAACAGGTCGGTCAGGTAGTCGCGCAGCACGTTGCCGGTCACCGAGATGGTGTCCTTGCCTTCGCGGATGCGGGCCAGGGAGAACTTGATGGCGTCGACCGGGGCCAGGATGCGGATGTCCAGGCCGGAGGTGTCGTGATCCTTAAGGTACTGTTGCACCTTCTCGATCATCACGCCGTCGTGGGCGCGGGCCGGGTCCAGCCAGAACACCGCCGGGGTGTTGCTCAGGCGGGCGCGGTTGACGGCCAGCTTGACCCAGTCCTGGATCGGCGCGTCCTTGGTCTGGCACATGCGGAAGATGTCACCGGCTTCGACGTTCTGCTCCAGCACGACCTGGCCCTTGCCATCGACCACGCGCACGACGCCGTCGGCCTTGATCTGGAAGGTCTTGTCGTGGGAACCGTATTCTTCGGCTTTTTGCGCCATCAGGCCGACGTTCGGCACGCTGCCCATGGTGGTCGGGTCGAAGGCGCCGTTGGCCTTGCAGTCTTCGATGGTGGCCTGGTAGATGCCGGCGTAGCAGCGGTCCGGGATGATCGCCTTGGCGTCCTGCAGTTCACCGGCGGTGTTCCACATCTTGCCCGAGTCGCGGATCATCGCAGGCATCGAGGCGTCGACGATGACGTCGCTCGGTACGTGCAGGTTGGTGATGCCCTTGTCCGAATTGACCATGGCCAGGGCCGGGCGAACGGCGTACAGGGCCTGGATGTCGGCTTCGATCTCGGCTTGCTTTTCAGCAGGCAGGTCCTTGATGCGGGCGTACAGATCGCCGATGCCGTTGTTGGCGTTGAAGCCGACTTCGGCCAGGGCGGCGGCGTGCTTGGCCAGCACGTCGTTGTAGAACTCTTCGACGATCACGCCGAACATGATCGGGTCGGAGACCTTCATCATGGTGGCTTTCAGGTGCACCGACAGCAGCACGCCGGAGGTCTTGGCATCGGCGATCTGCTCGGCGATGAAGGCTTTCAGGGCCTTGCGGCTCAGGGTGGCGCAGTCGATGACTTCGGCGGCCTTGACTGCGGTTTTTTCTTTCAGGACGGTGGTGCTGCCGTCTTTACCGACCAGTTCGATGCGCAGGCTGTCGTCAGCCTCGATCAGCGCGGCTTTTTCGCTGCCGTAGAAGTCGCCCTGGGTCATGTGGGCAACGTGCGACTTGGAGTCGGCGGCCCAGGCGCCCATCTTGTGCGGGTGCTTGCGGGCGTAGTTCTTGACCGACAGCGGGGCGCGGCGGTCGGAGTTGCCTTCGCGCAGGACCGGGTTCACGGCGCTGCCCTTGATGCGGTCGTAGCGGGCGCGGGATTCTTTTTCCTCGGCGCTGGCTGGCTCGTCGGCGTAGTCGGGGATGTTGAAGCCCTTGGCTTGCAGCTCCTTGATCGCGGCCTTCAGCTGTGGAACCGATGCGGAGATGTTCGGCAGCTTGATGATGTTGGCTTCAGGGGTGGTGGCCAGCTGGCCCAGTTCCGCCAGGTGATCGCCTACCTGCTTACCTGCGCCCAGTTGCTCCGGGAAGGCGGCAAGGATACGGCCGGCCAGGGAGATGTCGCGGGTTTCGACGGCGATATCGGCCGAAGCGGTGAAGGCCTCGACGATCGGCAGCAGCGAGTAGGTGGCGAGGGCGGGGGCTTCGTCGGTGAAGGTGTAGATGATCTTGGAACGGGTGGGCATGCGGGTTAACTCTCTATGTGCTGAGCGTACTCGAGTCTCGAGGTGCGCAGGGTAGGCGCTTCGCCCTGGCGACGCCATGAGCGGAAAGTCGAGAGGCTGCGAGCGGTGATGGTGGATGCATCAGTCGAGCGTCAAGTGCTGGGCCGCGGTAACAACCCAGGCTTTGTGGTCATTCATGACCAAGGGCGAGCCGCATTTTCCTAGGGTTCGCCCCGATGACCCCATGGTCGCGCCGGAGTATATCAAACCCTTTGGGCTATTCAGCAAGGCGAAGTGGTATCAGCGCATTTATAAGACCAAAGACGTAGGAGCAATGTGGCGTGTTGCCGCAGGCTTGGGCGGTGAAACACACCCAGTTCTTTGGTGGTCGACGTGGGAGCGGGCTTGACCCGCGATGCGTGCGCCGCAGTGCGTGGCACCGGCTTCGCCGGTGTTCGCGGGGCAAGCCCGCTCCCACGTAGTGCTTGCAGGGATGGCGGTCCAGATCGGCGAGCGTACCTTGCAGGTCGGCAGATGTGGTTTAGGCTCAGTGGATCGCACGATTTCCAATCACCCCAGGAAAAGCGGAGTAGTGCAGCATGGGATACCAGAAAATCAAGGTTCCGTCTGATGGTGCCAAGATCACCGTCAATGCAGACCATTCGCTCAATGTTCCCGACAACCCCATCATTCCCTACATCGAAGGCGACGGTATCGGCGTGGATGTCTCGCCGGTGATGATCAAGGTGGTTGATGCCGCCGTGCAGAAAGCCTACGGCGGCAAGCGCAAGATTGCCTGGATGGAAGTGTACGCCGGCGAGAAAGCCACCCAGGTCTACGACCAGGACACCTGGTTGCCCCAGGAGACCCTGGATGCGGTAAAGGATTATGTCGTGTCGATCAAGGGGCCGCTGACCACCCCGGTCGGTGGCGGCATCCGTTCGCTCAACGTGGCTCTGCGCCAGCAGCTCGACCTTTATGTGTGCCTGCGTCCGGTGGTCTGGTTCCAGGGCGTGCCGAGCCCGGTGAAAAAGCCGGGTGACGTCGACATGGTGATCTTCCGCGAGAACTCCGAGGACATCTATGCCGGCATCGAGTGGAAGGCCGGCTCGCCCGAGGCGAACAAGGTGATCAAGTTCCTCAAGGAGGAGATGGGCGTCACCAAGATCCGCTTCGACCAGGACTGCGGCATCGGCGTCAAGCCGGTCTCGAAGGAGGGCACCAAGCGCCTGGTACGCAAGGCGTTGCAGTATGTGGTGGACAACGACCGCAAGTCGCTGACCCTGGTGCACAAGGGCAACATCATGAAATTCACCGAAGGGGCCTTCAAGGATTGGGGCTACGAGGTGGCGCGCGACGAGTTCGGCGCCGAGCTGCTCGATGGCGGCCCGTGGATGAAGTTCAGGAACCCGAGAACCGGCCGTGAGGTGGTCGTCAAGGATGCCATCGCCGACGCCATGCTCCAGCAGATCCTGCTGCGTCCGGCCGAGTACGATGTGATCGCCACCCTCAACCTCAACGGCGACTACCTGTCCGACGCCCTGGCGGCGGAAGTGGGCGGGATCGGCATCGCGCCGGGGGCCAACCTGTCGGACACCGTGGCCATGTTCGAGGCCACCCACGGCACCGCGCCGAAGTACGCCGGCAAGGACCAGGTCAACCCGGGGTCGGTGATTCTGTCGGCCGAAATGATGCTGCGGCACATGGGCTGGACCGAGGCGGCCGACTTGATCATCAAGGGCACCAATGGCGCCATCGCGGCCAAGACCGTGACCTACGACTTCGAGCGCCTGATGGACGGCGCGACCCTGGTCGGTAGCTCGGGCTTTGGCGAGGCGCTGATCAAGCACATGTAAGCGGGGCAAAAAAACCGGTCGCCTCTTTTATTAAAGGGGCGACCGGTTTTTTCGTTTACCGGCAGGCAGGTCGGGGATCAGACTTCGACGGTGTTGCCCGGGTTCGTCGCGCTGGCCTGGACGCTGCTGGTGGCGCTTCTGATGTCGGTCGCGTGCAGCCCTTTGGGGCCCTGGATGATCTCGAAGTTCACGGCTTGGCCTGCTTTCAGCGTCTTGTAACCGTCCATCTGGATCGCTGAATAATGGGCGAACAGATCATCAGTCTTGCCGTCCTCGTTGATGAATCCGTAGCCCTTGGCATTGTTGAACCACTTGACTTTACCGCTTGCCATCCCTATGTCCCTCTGCAAAGGACTCCATCACTGGAGTATCATCCACTTCATCCGCATACGAACCTTGCGAGAAAATCTGGTTGACTGCGCGGATCTTTATCGACCACGGTGGGTTCTTATTGGTTGTAACACCGTTTTGCCGATAGTCAAGGTCAGCCGGCGCCCGCGCCGGAAGTGGCCTGCGCGGTCAACCCACAACCTTAACCTGTCGCTCATGATGAAATTCTTTCCATGCATGTACCCAGTGAGATTCGACTAACATTCAATCAGGATCGCCCGCAGTCGAACGAGGACGGGCATGAGGACGATGGCGCCGGCCTTGCGGTCCAGGAGGCCAAGCCGATCCTGCAGGCGCCACCGATGTACAAGGTGGTTTTGTTCAACGATGACTACACGCCAATGGATTTCGTCGTCGAAGTGCTCGAGACGTTCTTCAATCTGAACCGCGAGCTGGCAACGAAGATCATGCTGACCGTCCATACCGAAGGGCGGGCAGTATGCGGATTGTTTACCCGTGACATCGCCGAGACAAAGGCCATGCAGGTCAACCAATACGCCAGGGAAAGCCAGCATCCGCTACTCTGTGAAATCGAGAAGGACGGTTAATCGCCGACCACTTGGGTATGAGGTGAAGCTATGTTAAACCGCGAGCTCGAAGTCACCCTCAATCTGGCCTTCAAGGAGGCTCGTTCGAAGCGTCATGAGTTCATGACCGTCGAACATCTGCTGCTGGCACTCCTTGACAATGAGGCTGCCGCGACCGTTCTGCGCGCCTGTGGCGCCAATCTCGACAAACTCAAGCACGACCTGCAGGAGTTCATCGATTCGACCACCCCGCTGATCCCCGTGCATGACGAGGACCGCGAGACGCAACCGACCCTGGGCTTCCAGCGTGTGCTGCAGCGTGCCGTGTTCCACGTGCAGAGTTCCGGCAAGCGCGAAGTGACCGGCGCCAACGTGCTGGTGGCGATCTTCAGCGAACAGGAAAGCCAGGCGGTATTCCTGCTCAAGCAGCAGAGCGTGGCGCGCATCGACGTCGTCAACTACATCGCCCACGGCATCAGCAAGGTGCCGGGCCACGGTTCGCACAGCGAGAGCGAGCAGGACATGCAGGACGAGGAGGGCGGCGAAGCGTCGTCTTCCAGCAACCCGCTGGACGCCTATGCCAGCAACCTCAACGAACTGGCCCGGGCCGGGCGCATCGACCCGTTGGTCGGGCGTGAGCAGGAGGTCGAGCGCGTGGCGCAGATCCTCGCCCGCCGGCGCAAGAACAACCCGCTGCTGGTCGGTGAGGCCGGTGTGGGCAAGACCGCCATCGCCGAAGGCCTGGCCAAGCGCATTGTCGATGGCCAGGTGCCCGACCTGCTGGCCCAGAGCGTGGTCTACTCGCTCGATCTGGGCGCGCTGTTGGCCGGTACCAAGTACCGCGGCGACTTCGAGAAGCGCTTCAAGGCGCTGCTCGGCGAGCTGAAAAAACGTCCGCAGGCCATCCTGTTCATCGACGAGATCCACACCATCATCGGCGCCGGCGCGGCTTCCGGTGGCGTGATGGATGCGTCCAACCTGCTCAAGCCACTGTTGTCATCCGGTGAGATCCGTTGCATCGGTTCCACCACCTTCCAGGAGTTCCGCGGCATCTTCGAGAAGGATCGCGCCCTGGCGCGGCGCTTCCAGAAGGTCGACGTCACCGAACCGTCGGTGGAGGACACCGTGGGCATCCTGCGCGGGCTCAAGGGCCGCTTCGAGAGCCACCACAACATCGAGTACAGCGACGAGGCCCTGCGCGCCGCCGCCGAACTGGCCTCGCGCTACATCAATGACCGGCACATGCCGGACAAGGCCATCGACGTGATCGACGAGGCTGGCGCCTACCAGCGCCTGCAGCCGGAAGCCAATCGGGTCAAGCGCATCGACGTGCCGCAGGTCGAGGACATCGTCGCCAAGATCGCGCGGATTCCGCCGAAGCACGTCACCAGCTCCGACAAGGAGCTGCTGCGCAACCTCGAGCGTGACCTGAAGCTGACCGTGTTTGGCCAGGATGCGGCGATCGACTCGCTGGCCACCGCCATCAAACTGTCCCGTGCCGGCCTCAAGGCACCGGACAAGCCGGTTGGCTCGTTCCTGTTCGCCGGCCCCACCGGCGTGGGCAAGACCGAGGCCGCCCGCCAGCTGGCCAAGGCCCTGGGCGTGGAACTGGTGCGCTTCGACATGTCCGAGTACATGGAGCGGCACACCGTGTCGCGCCTGATCGGTGCGCCGCCCGGCTATGTCGGGTTCGACCAGGGTGGTCTGCTGACCGAGGCCATCACCAAGCAACCGCACTGCGTGCTGCTGCTCGACGAGATCGAGAAGGCCCACCCGGAAGTCTTCAACTTGCTGCTGCAGGTAATGGACCACGGCACCCTGACCGACAACAACGGGCGCAAGGCGGACTTCCGCAACGTGATCCTGATCATGACCACCAACGCCGGCGCCGAAACCGCCGCGCGGGCGTCGATCGGCTTCACCCACCAGGACCACTCGTCCGATGCGATGGAGGTCATCCGCAAGAGCTTCACGCCGGAGTTCCGCAACCGCCTGGACACCATCATCCAGTTCGGCCGCCTGTCCCACGAGACGATCAAGAGCATCGTCGACAAGTTCCTCATCGAACTGCAGGCGCAGCTGGAAGACAAGCGTGTGCTGCTGGAGGTCACCGACGCCGCCCGCGGCTGGCTGGCGGCCTCGGGCTACGACGTGCAGATGGGCGCGCGGCCGATGGCGCGGCTGATCCAGGACAAGATCAAGCGGCCGCTGGCCGAGGAGATCCTGTTTGGCGAGCTGGCCGAGCACGGTGGTGTGGTGCACATCGACCTGCGCGATGGCGAGCTGGTGTTCGATTACGAGACCACGGCCGAGGTCGCGTAACGACCATCGCGGGGCAAGTCGCATCGGCGCACCGCCGCTCCCACGCCAGCAGAAACTGGCGTGGGAGCGGGCTTGCCCCGCGATGCTTTTCAGCGCCCACAAAAAAGCCCGGCACATTGGCCGGGCTTTTTCATGGCTTGAGCTTAGCGCGCACGGTAGGTGATGCGGCCCTTGCTCAGGTCGTACGGCGTCAGTTCGACGCGGACCTTGTCGCCAGTGAGAATACGGATGTAGTTCTTGCGCATCTTGCCAGAGATGTGCGCGGTAACGACGTGCCCGTTTTCCAACTCCACGCGGAACATGGTGTTGGGCAGGGTGTCGACGACAGTGCCTTCCATTTCGAAGCTGTCTTCTTTCGACATGCAGTAAAGCCCTCGGTATCCAGTGATGGCCCGACGCACGACTGCACCGGGCAAAAAAGTGGCGTGGATTATGCCCGAAATTTGTGTTTCAAGCCAATGTCTTTCAGTTGAGGCTGACCCAGCGCTGGTTGATCAGCAGTTCGATGGGGCGGTACTGGGTCTTGTAGTTCATCTTCTTGCAGTTCTTGATCCAGTAACCGAGGTACACCGCCTCGAGGTCCTGGCGCAGGGCCTCGGTGATCTGCCAGAGGATGGCGTAGCGCCCCAGGCTGCGGCGTTCCTCCTCGGGTTCATAGAAGGTGTACACCGCCGACAGGCCGTTGGGCAGCAGGTCGCACACCGCCACGGCCAGCAGCCGGCCCTCCAGGCGGAACTCGTAGAACCAGCAGAACGGCAGGTCGCGGACCAGGAAGGTGGAGAACTGGTCGCGGCTGGGCGGGTACATGTCGCCGTCGGCGTGGCGTTGCTCGATATAGCGCCGGTACAGGTCGAAGTATTCTTCCTTGAAGGACGGGCGGGCGGCAGTGACGGTCAGGTCGGCATTGCGCTTGAGGATGCGCCGCTGCTGGCGGTTGGGAATGAAGCGCGCCGCCGGGATGCGCGCCGGCACGCAGGCGTTGCATTGCTGGCAATGCGGGCGATAAAGGTGGTCGCCGCTGCGGCGAAAGCCCATTTCCGACAGGTCGGCGTAGACGTGCACGTCCATCGGCTGGCTCGGGTCGAGGAACAGCGTGGTCGCCTGTTCATCCGGCAGGTAGCTGCAGGAGTGGGGTTGAGTGGCATAGAACTTCAACCGCGCCAGCTCTGTCATGATCAACCCCTTAGGTGAGACGTTGTCTCTAAGTGTAAGCCAGCTCCGGGAACTCGCCTAGGCAACCCAGCGGGCGCCGCTGGGCTGGTCCAGGTACTGCGCCAGATGGCTGGCGAAGTCGACCCGGCTGATGGCGCGGGCCCCCAGGCTGTGCAGGTGGTCGGTGGGCATCTGGCAGTCGATCAGCACGAAGCCGGCCTGCCTGAGGTGCTCGACCAGGGTCACGAAGCCCACCTTGGAGGCGTTGTCGGCGCGGCTGAACATCGACTCGCCGAAGAACAGCCGGCCCATGGCCAGGCCGTACAGGCCGCCGACCAGCTCGCCGTCGCGGCGCACCTCCACCGAATGGGCGATGCCGCGCCGGTGCAGCTCGCAGTAGGCGGCGCGCATGTTGTCGGTGATCCAGGTGCCGTCGGCATAGTCCCGTGGCGCGGCGCAGGCGTCGATCACGGCGCTGAAGTCGCTGTCGAAGCTCACCTGGTAGCGGCCCTGGCGAATCAGCTTGGCCAGCGAGCGCGAGACGTGCAGCTCGTCCGGGAACAATACGGTGCGCGGGTCGGGTGACCACCAGAGGATTGGCTGGCCATCCTGGTACCAGGGGAAGCAGCCATGGCGATAGGCCGCGACCAGACGGTCCGGGGTAAGGTCGCCGCCGGCGGCGAGCAGGCCATTGGGGTCGTGCAGGGCCTTTTCCAGGGGCGGGAAGGTCAGCGAATCGCGGGTCAGCCAGGTGAGCATGGGGTTCTTGAGCGGCGGGGGAGGGGAGAGGGCAGCATGGCGTGGGTGCCTGGCAGGGTCAACTGCTGTGGCGCCTTCGCGGGTAAACCCGCTCCCACAGGCGTGCCGATAACCCTGTGGGAGCGGGTTTACCCGCGAAGGCGCCGGATCAGGCGAAACCCTTGGTAATTGCCCTGCCATTGACAGGTCACTTGGCACCATCTGGCGCTTTTGCTGTCACACCTGTGCAAAAACACAGCATAAGCCTTTGTCACAAAAGAAAATGCATGCTCAAATTGCAGCTATATGAAAGTAGCCCCCGTTCACGCCCCACACGGCGTGCCGCCATGGCGGCTGGCGGGCAGTAATGTTAAAAGTAGTGGTTCATTGGCCAGTGACCGGCCAATCACTATTGGACGCGCAGCACGCGCAGGAATAGACGCGTTTTGAAGAAATCCACCGCAACTCCAGCCCCCTTGCCAGTGCCCCTGTGGCGGCAACAGCTGCATTACCGCCTGAAGGAAGGTGCGCTGATTGCCGTCGGTGCCCTGTGCCTGTACCTGTGGATGGCACTGGTGACCTACGACACCGCCGACCCAGGCTTCAGCCACACCAGCAATGCCGAGCAGGTGCAGAACGCCGCCGGCCGCGCCGGGGCCTACTTCGCCGACATCCTGTTCATGGTGCTTGGCTACTTCGCCTATATCTTCCCGCTGCTGCTGGCGATCAAGACCTGGCAGATCTTCCGCGAGCGCCACCAGCCCTGGCAGTGGAGCGGCTGGCTGTTCTCCTGGCGCCTGATCGGCCTGGTGTTCCTGGTGTTGTCGGGCGCGGCGCTGGCGCATATCCACTTCCACCCGCCGGCGAGCATGCCGTTCTCCGCCGGTGGCGCCTTGGGCGAGAGCCTCGGCGATCTGGCGCGCAACCTGCTCAACGTGCAGGGCAGCACGCTGATGTTCATCGCCCTGTTCCTGTTCGGCCTGACCGTGTTCACCGACCTCTCGTGGTTCAAGGTGATGGACCTCACCGGCAAGATCACCCTCGACCTGTTCGAACTGGTGCAGGGCGCCGCCAACCGCTGGTGGGAGGCGCGCAACGAGCGCAAGCGCCTGGAAGCCCAACTGCGTGAAGTCGACGACCCGGTCTTCGATCTGGGCGACAAGCGCGAGCCGGCCAAGCCGCAGCCGCGTGAACGCGCCGAGCCCGTGGTGATGCGCGAGGAGCCGCCGGCCCGTCCGGTCGCACCGCGCGAAACCGTGGTAGCTCGCCCGCAGCCCGCCGCCCCGGTGATCATCCCGCCGACCGCGGACAAGGCGCCGGAGCCGAGCAAGCGTGTCATGAAGGAAAAACAAGCGCCGTTGTTCATCGACAGCGCTGTGGAAGGCACCTTGCCGTCGATTTCCATCCTCGACCCGGCCGAGCAGAAAAAGATCGAGTACTCGCCGGAGTCCCTGGCCGGCGTCGGCCAGTTGCTGGAGATCAAACTCAAGGAATTCGGCGTGGAAGTCGCGGTCGACTCGATCCACCCGGGCCCGGTGATCACCCGCTACGAGATCCAGCCGGCCGCAGGCGTCAAGGTCAGCCGTATCGCCAACCTGGCCAAGGACCTGGCGCGCTCGCTGGCGGTGACCAGCGTGCGCGTGGTCGAGGTCATTCCCGGCAAGACCACCGTGGGTATCGAGATCCCCAACGAGAACCGCCAGATGGTGCGCTTCTCCGAGGTGCTGTCGTCGCCGCAGTTCGACGAGAACAAGTCGCCGGTCACCCTGGCCCTGGGCCATGACATCGGCGGCAAGCCGGTGATCACCGACCTTGCCAAGATGCCGCACCTGCTGGTGGCCGGTACCACCGGTTCCGGTAAGTCGGTGGGTGTGAACGCGATGATCCTGTCGATCCTGTTCAAGTCGGGCCCGGAAGACGCGCGGTTGATCATGATCGACCCGAAGATGCTCGAGCTGTCGATCTACGAAGGCATCCCGCACCTGCTGTGCCCGGTGGTCACCGACATGAAGGACGCCGCCAACGCCCTGCGCTGGAGCGTGGCCGAGATGGAGCGCCGCTACAAGCTGATGGCGGCCATGGGCGTGCGCAACCTGGCGGGCTTCAACCGCAAGATCAAGGACGCCCAGGAAGCCGGCGAGATCATCCACGACCCGCTGTACCGTCGCGAGAGCATGGACGACGAGCCGCCGGCGCTGAAGACCCTGCCGACCATCGTGGTGGTGGTCGACGAATTCGCCGACATGATGATGATCGTCGGCAAGAAGGTCGAAGAGCTGATCGCGCGTATCGCCCAGAAGGCCCGTGCCGCCGGTATCCACCTGATCCTGGCCACCCAGCGCCCGTCGGTGGACGTGATCACCGGCCTGATCAAGGCCAACATCCCGACCCGCATGGCGTTCCAGGTGTCGAGCAAGATCGACTCGCGGACCATCATCGACCAGGGCGGCGCCGAACAGCTGCTCGGTCACGGTGACATGCTCTACATGCCGCCGGGCACCAGCCTGCCGATCCGCGTGCATGGCGCGTTCGTTTCCGACGACGAGGTGCATCGTACGGTCGAGGCCTGGAAGCTGCGCGGCGCGCCGGACTACAACGATGACATCCTCAACGGCGTCGAGGAGGCCGGCAGTGGCTTCGAAGGCGGCGGTGGCGGCGGCGATGGCGACGACCCGGAAGCCGACGCGCTCTACGACGAAGCCGTGCAGTTCGTGCTGGAAAGCCGCCGGGCGTCGATCTCGGCGGTACAACGCAAGCTCAAGATCGGCTACAACCGCGCCGCGCGGATGATCGAGTCGATGGAGATGGCCGGCGTGGTCACGCCGATGAACAGCAACGGCTCGCGGGAAGTGATTGCCCCGGGCGGCCCGCGCGACTGATGAACAACCTGCCGGGCACCATTGACGGCGTCCGGCCCCTTCACTGTGCAATGAGGATTTCCATGCGCGCGATTCGCATGCTGTTGGTTTCTGCCCTGGCTACGGCCAGCCTGTCGGCCCAGGCCGGCGAACAGGACGTCCAGCGCCTGACGCAATTGCTGGAAAAGTCGCAGACCATCGAAGCCAATTTCTCCCAGCTGACCCTGGATGCCGGCGGCACCAGCTTGCAGGAGACCAACGGCAAGATGACCGTCAAGCGCCCAGGCCTGTTCTACTGGCACACCGATGCGCCCCAGGAGCAGGTAGTGGTGTCCGACGGCAAGAACGTCACCCTGTGGGACCCGGACCTGGAGCAGGCCACCGTCAAGAAGCTCGACGTGCGCCTGAACCAGACCCCGGCGCTGCTGCTGTCCGGCGATGTGTCGAAGATCAGCCAGAGCTTCGACATCACCTCCAAGGAGCAGGGCGAAGTGATGGACTTCACCTTGAAGCCCAAGACCAAGGACACCCTGTTCGACTCGCTGCGCGTGTCGTTCCGCAGGGGCCTGATCAATGACATGCAGCTGATCGACAGCGTCGGCCAGCGCACCAACATCCTGTTCAATGGGGTCAAGGCCAACCAGCCAGTCCCGGCGGACAAGTTCCAGTTCAAGATTCCGGAAGGCGCTGACGTCATCCAGGAGTAATGAGAGAGCGTGATGGACCTGTTTCGAAGCGAACCCGTCGCCCAGCCCCTGGCCGCCCGCCTGCGTCCGTCCAACCTGGACGAGTACGTCGGCCAGGAGCACCTGCTGGCGCGTGGCAAGCCGCTGCGCGAGGCGCTGGAGCAGGGTGCGCTGCACTCGATGATCTTCTGGGGGCCGCCGGGGGTGGGCAAGACCACCCTGGCGCGGCTGCTGGCGCAGTTCTGCGATGCCCACTTCGAAACGGTGTCGGCGGTGCTGGCCGGGGTCAAGGAGATCCGCCAGGCGGTCGAGGTGGCAAAGCAGCAGGCTGGCCAGTATGGCCGGCGCACCATCCTGTTCGTCGACGAGGTGCACCGCTTCAACAAGTCGCAACAGGACGCCTTCCTGCCCTTCGTGGAGGACGGCACGCTGATCTTCATCGGCGCCACCACCGAAAACCCGTCGTTCGAGCTGAACAACGCGCTGCTGTCGCGGGCGCGGGTCTATGTGCTCAAGAGCCTGGACGAGGCCGCGTTGCGCAAGCTGGTCGATCGCGCCCTGAGCGAGGAGCGCGGCCTGGGCAAGCGCAACCTGCGGGTGGGGGATGAGGCGTTCAAGATGCTCATGGCCGCCGCCGACGGCGATGGCCGGCGCATGCTCAACTTCCTCGAGAATGCCTCGGACCTGGCCGAAGACGGCGGCGAGATCGGCGTCGAGCTGCTGCAGAGCCTGCTCGGCGACAGCCGCCGGCGTTTCGACAAGGGCGGCGAGGCCTTCTACGACCAGATTTCCGCGCTGCACAAATCGGTGCGCGGCTCCAATCCGGACGGCGCGCTGTACTGGTACGCGCGCATGCTCGACGGCGGCTGCGACCCGCTGTACATCGCCCGCCGGGTGGTGCGCATGGCCAGCGAGGACATCGGCAACGCCGACCCCCGCGCCCTGAGCCTGTGCCTGGCGGCGTGGGACGTGCAGGAGCGCCTGGGCAGCCCTGAAGGCGAGCTGGCGGTGGCCCAGGCCATCACCTACATTGCCTGCGCGCCGAAGAGCAACGCGGTGTACATGGGCTTCAAGGCGGCCATGCGCGAGGCCGCCGAGCACGGTTCGCTGGAAGTGCCGCTGCACTTGCGCAACGCGCCGACCAAGTTGATGAAGCAACTGGGCTATGGCGAGGAGTACCGCTACGCCCACGACGAGCCGGATGCCTACGCCGCTGGCGAGGACTATTTCCCCGAGCAGCTCGAGCCGCGCCACTATTACCAGCCGGTGCCGCGAGGGCTTGAGCTGAAGATCGGCGAGAAGCTCAAGCACCTGGCCGAGCTGGACCGCAACAGCCCCCGCCAGCGGAGAAAACCGTGATTGCACTTATCGCTGCCGTCAGCGCCGGCGGGGTTGCCGGCACGCTGCTGCGCTTCGCCACCGCCAACTGGGTCGCGGCCCACTGGCCACGGCACTTCTATGCCGGTACGCTGGCGGTCAACCTGGTTGGCTGCCTGCTGATCGGCCTGCTCTACGGCTTGTTCCTGCACAAGCCGCTGGTGCCGGTCGAGCTGCGCGCCGGGCTGATCGTCGGCTTTCTCGGCGGCCTGACCACTTTTTCCTCCTTCTCGCTCGATACCGTGCGCCTGATGGAAAGCGGGCAGGTCCCGCTGGCCTTGGGCTATACCATTATCAGCGTGGTAGGCGGCCTGCTCGCGACCTGGGCCGGCCTGTCCCTGACCCGATTCTGAACCAACACCTACTTATAACGAGAGAACGATATGCTCGATTCCAAACTGTTACGCGGCCAACTTCAGGAAGTGGCGGACCGCCTGGCCTCCCGTGGCTTCAGCCTGGATGTCGCGCGCATCGAATCGCTGGAAGAGCGCCGCAAGGCGGTGCAGACCCGCACCGAGCAGCTGCAGGCCGAGCGTAACGCCCGTTCCAAATCGATCGGTCAGGCCAAGGCCAAGGGCGAGGACATCGCGCCGCTGATGGCCGACGTCGAGCGCATGGCCAATGAGCTGGCCGCCGGCAAGACCGAGCTGGACGGTATCCAGGCCGAGCTGGACGGCATCCTGCTGACCATCCCCAACCTGCCGGACGCCAGCGTGCCGGTCGGTGCCAGTGAAGACGACAACGTCGAAGTGCGCCGCTGGGGCACCCCGACCACCTTCGACTTCGAGATCAAGGACCACGTCGCCCTGGGCGAAGTCAGCGGTGGCCTGGACTTCGAGGCCGCGGCCAAGCTGTCCGGTGCCCGCTTCGCCGTGCTGCGCGGCCCGATCGCCCGCCTGCACCGCGCCCTGGCGCAGTTCATGATCAACCTGCACACCGGTGAGCACGGCTACGAGGAACACTACACCCCGTACCTGGTACAGGCCCCGGCCCTGCAAGGCACCGGCCAGCTGCCGAAGTTCGAGGAAGACCTGTTCAAGATCAGCCGCGAAGGCGAGGCCGACTTCTACCTGATCCCGACCGCCGAAGTGTCGCTGACCAACCTGGTGGCCGGCGAGATCCTCGACGCCAAGCAGCTGCCGCTCAAGCTGGTTGCCCACACCCCGTGCTTCCGCAGCGAAGCCGGCGCCTCGGGCCGCGACACCCGCGGCATGATCCGTCAGCACCAGTTCGACAAGGTCGAGATGGTGCAGATCGTCGAGCCGGCGAAATCCATGGAAGCCCTGGAAGGCCTGACCGCCAACGCCGAGCGTGTGCTGCAGCTGCTGGAACTGCCGTACCGCGTGCTGGCGCTGTGCACCGGCGACATGGGCTTCGGTGCGGTGAAGACCTACGACCTGGAAGTGTGGGTGCCGAGCCAGGACAAGTACCGCGAGATCAGCTCCTGCTCCAACTGCGGTGATTTCCAGGCGCGGCGCATGCAGGCCCGCTGGCGCAACCCGGAAACCGGCAAGCCGGAGCTGGTACACACCCTCAACGGTTCGGGCCTGGCTGTCGGCCGGACCCTGGTGGCGGTGCTGGAGAACTACCAGCAGGCCGACGGTTCGATCCGCGTGCCGGACGTGCTCAAGCCGTACATGGGTGGCGTCGAGGTCATTCGCTGAATGGACTACCTGCCGCTTTTCCATAAGCTGCAGGGCGGCCGCGTGCTGGTCGTCGGTGGCGGCGAGATCGCCCTGCGCAAGGCGCGCCTGCTGGCCGATGCCGGCGCCGCGCTGCGGGTGGTGGCGCCGGAGGTCGACGGCCAGCTGGCCGCGCTGGCACGCGAGGGCGGTGGCGAGGTGCTGGTGCGTGGCTACCAGGCGAGTGACCTGGAGGGCTGCCGCCTGGTGATCGCGGCCACCGACGACTCGGCGCTCAATGCCCAGGTCTCGACCGAGGCCCAGGCGCGCAGCCTGCCGGTCAATGTGGTGGATGCCCCGGCCCTGTGCACGGTGATCTTCCCCGCCATCGTCGACCGTTCACCCCTGGTGGTGGCGGTCTCCAGCGGTGGCGACGCCCCGGTGCTGGCGCGCTTGATCCGCGCCAAGCTGGAAGCCTGGATCCCGTCCGCCTACGGCGAGCTGGCCGGGCTGGCGGCGCGTTTCCGGCACAAGGTCAAGGCCTTGTACCCGGACGTCAACCAGCGCCGTGGCTTCTGGGAGAGTGTGTTCCAGGGCCCGGTCGCCGAGCGCCAACTGGCCGGGCAGGGCGCCGAGGCCGAACGCCTGTTGCAGGCGATGGTCGATGGCGCGCCGGTGCAGCAGGGCGGCGAGGTGTACCTGGTGGGCGCGGGGCCGGGCGATCCGGACCTGCTGACCTTCCGTGCCCTGCGCCTGATGCAGCAGGCCGACGTGGTGCTGTACGACCGCCTGGTGGCCCCGGCCATTATCGAGATGTGCCGGCGTGACGCCGAACGCATCTATGTCGGCAAGCGCCGCGCCGATCACGCTGTGCCACAGGACAAGATCAACCGCCTGCTGGTCGACCTGGCCCGCCAGGGTAAGCGCGTGCTGCGGCTCAAGGGGGGTGATCCGTTCATCTTCGGTCGGGGTGGCGAGGAGATCGAGGAGCTGGCGGACGAGGGTATTCCGTTCCAGGTGGTGCCGGGCATCACCGCGGCCAGTGGTTGTTCCGCGTATGGCGGGATTCCGCTGACCCACCGCGATTACGCCCAATCGGTGCGCTTCGTTACCGGTCACCTGAAGGATGGCACCAGCAACCTGCCCTGGGATGACCTGGTGGCGCCGGCCCAGACCCTGGTGTTCTACATGGGTTTGGTCGGGTTGCCGACCATCTGCGCCGAGTTGATCCGCCATGGTCGCGCGGCGAGCACGCCGGCAGCCCTGGTGCAGCAGGGGACCACGCGCAATCAGCGGGTGTTCACCGGTACCCTGGCTGACCTGCCGGAGCTGGTGGCGCGGCATGAAGTGCATGCGCCGACCCTGGTGATCGTTGGGGAAGTGGTGCAGCTGCGCGAGAAGCTGGCGTGGTTTGAAGGGGCGCAGGACAGCTGAAATTGCTGGGGCCGCTTTGCGGCCCTTTCGCGGCACAAGGCCGCTCCTACAGGGATCGCATACCCTCTGTAGGAGCGGCCTTGTGCCGCGAAAGGGCTGCAAAGCAGCCCCGGCTTTCTCAAGCCTGCCAGATCCCTTTCCCCGACAACCGCTCCCGATCATGCGGCAAGCCAAAGTCCTGCAACGGCCCCTTGGGCACGATCCCATTCGGGTTGATGGTCTTGTGGCTCATGTAATAGTGCTTCTGGATATGCTCCATGTTCACCGTGCCCGCCACCCCCGGCCACTGGTACAGCTCGCGCAGCCAGTTGGACAGGTTCGGGTAGTCGCTCAGGCGGCGCAGGTTGCACTTGAAGTGCCCGTGGTACACCGCATCGAAACGCACCAGCGTGGTGAACAGGCGTACATCGGCCTCGGTCAGGTACTCGCCGGCCAGGTAGCGCTGGCGACCCAGCAGCCCTTCCAGATGATCCAGCTCATTGAACACCTCGTCGAAGGCGGTCTCGTAGGCGTCCTGCGAGGTGGCGAAGCCGGCGCGGTACACGCCGTTGTTCACCGCCGGATAGATACGCTCGTTGAGCCCATCGATGGTCGCCCGCAGCGGCTCGGGGTAGAGGTCCAGGGTATTGCCGGTCAACTCATCGAAGGCGCTGTTGAAGATACGGATGATCTCGGCCGACTCGTTGTTGACGATGCGTTTCTCCTGCTTGTCCCACAGCACCGGCACGGTCACTCGCCCGGTGTAGTGCGGGTCGTCCTGGGTGTAGCGCTGGTGCAGGTACTGCAGCGCGTCCAGCTGATCGCCGCTGGAGCCTTGCTGTTGGTCGAAGGTCCAGCCGTGCTCGCCCATCAGCCAGCTGACCACCGAGACATCGATCAACGGCTCCAGGCCCTTGATGGCGCGGAAAATCAGGGTGCGGTGCGCCCACGGACAGGCCAGCGACACATACAGGTGATAGCGGCCGGCCTCGGCGGCGGGCAATGGATTGCGCCGCTGCGCGTTCTCGCGCTGAAAGGCGCCGTCCTTGCTGCTCTGGTACCACTGGTCATGCCAGCGGCCATCGATCAAAAGGCCCATCTCGGAGCTCCTCGAAACACAATCGTTTGTCGTTGGAGCTCAGTCTAGGGCAAAGCGTTCGAAGAAATAGCGCAAAGACTGCCCTATTCCTATCGGTTTATTCGATGTCTTTACGGGCGGCCCAGTAGGTGCGGGCATTGCCGAACGCCTGCTCGCGTTCCTGGCCGAGCCCGCGCAGGGCCAGGGCCATGGTCGCGACCACGGCCAGTTCGCCGTAGCTGTCCTGCGCCTCGCCGCGCCACACCGCCAGCAGGTGCTCGGGCTGCAGGCTGGCCGGCTTCACATGGCGCTGGGCGCTGAGCGCCGGCCACTCTTCGTCCCAGGCCTCGCCGGCCGAGGTGCCGTACAGGTGGCTGATGACATCCGGGTTGACCTCGATCTCGCCACCGTCGCCCTTGATGACCACGGCATGATCGCCGAGCAGGCGGCTGGCTTCGCGGTGCACGGCCTGGTAACCGGGGTGGAAGATGCTCTGCAGGCCGCAGCGGGCGGCAAGCGGGTTGAGCACCCGGGCCAGCGAGTGGATGGGCGAGCGCAGGCCCAGGGTGTTGCGCAGGTCGATCATGCGTTGCAGTTGCGGCGCCCAGTCCTGCAACGGGAAGAAGGCCAGCCGGCGGCTGTCCAGGGCCTGCTCCACGGCTGTCCAGTCACGGCAAAGCGGGATGTCCAGCAGGTCGAGCAGCTGCTCGGTGTACAGTCTTCCTGCCGTATGGGCGCCACCACCGTGCATCAGGATACGCACGCCATTGCCTGCCAGGCATTTGGCCGCCAGCAGGTACCAGGGCAGGTGGCGCTTCTTGCCGGCGTAGCTCGGCCAGTCGAGGTCGACGGCGATGCGCGGCGCCTGCAGGTGGGCGCGCAGGGCCTCGGTGAAGCCGGCCAGTTCCTCGGCGCTTTCTTCCTTGTGCCGCAGCAGCATCAGGAAGGCGCCCAGCTGGGTGTCTTCGACCTTGCCCTCGAGCAGCAGGGTCATGGCGGCGCGCGCCTCCTCGCGGGTCAGGCCGCGGGCGCCGCGCTTGCCCTTGCCGAGGATGCGCACGAATTCGGCGAACGGGTGTTCGGCCGGGGTTTCCAGGGTCAGCGGGCGTACGTCGTTCAGCTGTGGCTCGGTCATATGCAGTTGGTCGGCTTGGGCAGGCCCGCCAGCTTGGCGGCAAGTTTGGCGGGAGTGCCGTTGAACAGGCGGTTCAGGTGCGGGCTGTTGCCTTTTTCCGCACCGAGCTTGAGCGCGGTGTACTTGATCAGCGGGCGGGTGGCCGGCGACAGCTGGTACTCCTGGTAGAACTGGCGCAGCAGCTCGAGGATTTCCCAGTGGTCCGCGGTCAGGGCGATGCTTTCGCGGGTGGCGAGGGCCTCGGCGACTTCGTGGGACCAGTCCTGCAGCTCGACCAGGAAGCCGTCCTTGTCCAGGGCGATGTGGCGATCGCCGACAGTCAGGGTACTCATAGCCAGCTGTTGACCTTGTCGTGATGCAGGGACAGTTCGACGAAGGCGGCGTAGTCCACGGCCTTGGCCAACTGGCTGTCGAGGGCGCGGGCCTGCAGGTCTTCGTCGAGGGCGAACAGGCGCGCGCCGAGGTTGGCGGCCTGCAGGGCGGCGAACGGCTCGCTGCCGGCCTTGAGCGCGTAGGTGGCGTCGCCGCACAGCAGCAGCGCGTCTTGCGGGCCCAGCAGGCGCAGGCAGCTGGCCAGGCGCTCGTCACCGAAGGGCGAGTGGGCGATTACATGCAGGGTCGTCATCAGAGCGTCACCACCTGGTCGAAACGGGCAATCAGCGCGGCCAGCGCGGTAGCGTCGAGCACCTCGACCGGCAGCGCCAGGGCGTCGCCGTCCAGCCCACGACGGGTCAGGCTGTGGCCGCAGGCGAACAGTTCCTCGACCCCGAACATCGGCAGGGCCTGGAGGTTGGCGGTCAGGTTCTTCTGCTGCAGGGCATCAGGTTGCTGCCCGGCGGCGAGCTGGAACACACCGTCATCGAGGAACAGCATGCCCAGCGGCAGGTCGAAGGCGCCACCGGCCAGGGCGATGTCCAGCGCCTCGCGGGCGGACGGGCCGCTCCATGGCGCCTGGCGGCTAATGATCAGCAAGGACTTGGCCATCTCAATCACCTCCGAAGCAGACCAGGCGGTCGGCCAGTTGCGCGGCTTCGTGCAGCTGGCCCAGGCCGGACAGCTCCCATGGCATCGGCAGGTTCACCGCCGGGCGCTGGTAGCGGTTGGCCTCGGTGTCGTCGAGCACGCCCCGGCGCAGGGCCGCGGCGATGCACACCACGGCGTCCAGGCGGTGGTCGCTGACGAAGGCGCGCCATTGCGCGGCCACATCGAGTTCGTCCTGGGGCGTGACGATGTTGGCCGAGGCGCTGTGCACCCCATCCTGGTAGAAGAACAATCGGGCGATTTCATGCCCGCCGGCCAGCACCGCCTCGGCAAAGCGCAAGGCGCGGAGCGAGGAGGGCGCATGGGCCGGGGAAAAGACCGCGATGGCGAATTTCATGGAAGGCTCGTGCAAATGAATGCGGCCATGATAAAGCAAAAAGCCCGCGCTGGTGGGCGCGGGCTTTGTGCTCTGGCGGGCGCGGCTCAGGCCTGTTCCTTGCCCTCGGGCAGGAACCAGTTGAGCAGCAGGGCACAGATGCCGCCGGTGGCGACGCCCGACTCCAGCACGTTGCGCAGCGCCGCCGGCATGTGTGCGAGGAACTCCGGCACCTGGGCCACGCCCAGGCCCAGCGACAGCGACACGGCGATGATCAGCAGGGCGCGGCGGTCGAGGCGGGTGCTGGCGAGGATATTGATGCCCGAGGCCGCCACGGCGCCGAACATCACCATGGCCGCGCCACCGAGCACCGGCTCCGGCACCGCCTGGATCACCCCGGCGACGCTGGGGAACAGGCCAAGCAGGATCAGCATGACGGCGATCCAGATGCCGATATGGCGGCTGGCGATGCCGGTCAACTGAATCACGCCGTTGTTCTGGGCGAAGATCGAGCTGGGGAAGGTGTTGAACAGACCGGCCAGCAGCGAGTTGGCACCGTTGACCAGCACCCCGCCCTTGATCCGTTGCATCCACACCGGGCCTTCCACCGGCTGGCGCGAGACCTTGCTGGTAGCGGTCACGTCACCGATGGCTTCCAGCGACGTGACCAGGTAGATCACCAGCATCGGGATGAACAGCGACCAGGAGAAGCCCAGGCCGAAGTGCAGCGGCGTCGGCACCTGAAACAGCGCGGCCTGGTGCATGCCGGTGAAGTCCAGGCGGCCCAGGTAGCCGGCCAGGGCATAACCCACGGCCAGGGCGATGACGATGGCGCAGCTGCGCATCCACACCACCGGAATGCGGTTGAGGATGACGATGATCGCCAGTACCACGCCCGACAGCAGCAGGTTCTCGCCATCGGCGAAGGTGCCGTTGGCCATGGCGCCAAAGCCGCCGCCCATGCTGATCAGGCCGACCTTGATCAGGGTCAGGCCGATCATCAGCACGACGATACCGGTCACCAGCGGGGTGATCAGGCGCTTGACGAAGGGCAGGATGCGTGACACGCCCATTTCCACGAACGAGCCGGCGATGACCACACCGAAGATCGCCGCCATCACGCTCTCGACCGGTGTGCCCTGCTTGACCATCAGCGCGCCGCCGGCGATCAGCGGGCCGACGAAGTTGAAGCTGGTGCCCTGGACGATCAGCAGCCCGGCGCCGAACGGCCCGAAGCGCTTGCACTGGACGAAGGTGGCGATACCCGAGATCACCAGCGACATCGACACGATCAGGTTGGTGTCACGCGCCGACACGCCCAGCGCCTGGCAGATCAGCAGGCCCGGCGTGACGATCGGCACGATGATCGCCAGCAGGTGCTGTAGCGCCGCCAGCAGGCCGATCAGCAGGCGAGGCTTGTCCTCGAGGCCAAGGACCAGTTCATTGGCAGGCGCCGCCGCGCCTGGGCCGTGTTCGTGTGAACTCATGGGAAAATGCCGCCCCGGAAGAAAAAAGGAGCGCATTCTACGGGCAGAAAGCCCATAGGGGTAGAGGCAAGCACGATGGCGGCACAATCGAAGGGGAATGGGGTAATAAGCTGACTTTTAAGTCAATCTTTGCCGGCTTTGCGGTCAGGCCTTCCAAAGTGTTCGACGTTAGAGCTTCAGCGCCTATCAGATCGCGCGCCGCCCGCGCGGCGCGATCTGATAGGCGCTGCAAGGGCTGTGGCGAGCACCTGGCGGCCCTAATGCGGTCGCGCCCCATCCGAGCCCCCCAAGACCGTAAAGGCTCTGTTCAGCAGGCACGAAAAAGCCCGCCGAAGCGGGCTTTCTGTGAGGCGCTGTCGACCGAGTCGATCAGTCGTCGCGGCCCATGATGCCGAACAGCTGCAGCAGGCTGACGAACAGGTTGTAGATCGACACGTACAGGCTGATGGTGGCCATGATGTAGTTGCGCTCGCCGCCATGGATGATGGCGCTGGTCTGGAACAGGATGCAGACCGACGAGAACAGTACGAAGCCAGCGCTGATCGCCAGTTGCAGGCCGCTGATCTGGAAGAAGAAGCTGGCCACCACGGCACCCAGCAGGACGAAGAAGCCGGCGGTGATGAAGCCGCTGAGGAAGCTCATGTCCTTGCGGGTGATCAGCACGTAGGCCGACAGGCCGCCGAACACCAGGGCGGTCATGGCGAAGGCCGAGCTGACCACTTCGGCGCCACCGGCCATGCCCAGGTAGCGGTTGAGGATCGGGCCGAGGATGAAGCCCATGAAGCCGGTGAGAGCGAAGGTGGACACCAGGCCCCAGGCCGAATCACGCAGCTTGTTGGTGAGGAAGAACAGGCCGTAGAAGCCGATCAGCACCACGAAGATGTTCGGGTAGCCGACACGCATCTGCTGGGCGACGAAGGCCATGATGCCGCTGAAGGCGAGGGTAAGGGCCAGCAGGCTGTACGTGTTGCGCAGGACCTTGCTGACCTCCTGCTGCTCGACCTGCTGGCCGTGTTGGACGGCGTAATCCTGTTCGCGCATGGCGCACTCCTTTGGGGTGAAACCGCGGTCCGGGACCGGCGGTAGTGGAACGTATGAGGCAGAGCATATCAGAGCTGTCGCAGGGCGCGACACAGAGAGTTTGACAGCTTGTTACATTACGGTATGATTGCCGCCGCAAAACAAGCTGGAAGCGTGGCCGAGTGGTTTAAGGCAACGGTCTTGAAAACCGTCGATGGGCAACTATCCTAGGGTTCGAATCCCTACGCTTCCGCCATACAAAAGCCCCTGAATTCGGGGCTTTTCGTGTTTCTGGGGTATGCGTTTACGCCAGACGATTCGCGCCTGTGTTCCGCATCTTTTTAGTGGTGTTCCGCAACTTGGCTTGTTGAACCCATCACCGGGTGGGCTTTACAACCTAGCCGACGCGGCGGTAAACCACCTCCGTGATACGCTTGTCGGTGTGGCCGATAAGCCTGCTTGCATGGGCCAGGTCCTCGATTTCGCTGGCGGCCTTTGGGCGGATGTCTCGGAACTGGAAGCCCTTGATCATATCGGCCAGGGCCGGGCCCATGTCCTCAATCGCCCTGTCTGCCGCCGCCTTTCTCGCGTCATCCCATCGGAGTCGAAGCATCGACTTGGTGACGTTTCGGCCGTCCTCTGTGTTGATCAGGTAAGGGCCGCGCACACCTCTCTCCCTACGCTGCAGCAGCAGACGCTCAAGCAGCAGCGACAACTGGCTCTGCTCACCGTCAGTGGCCAGGCGTATCAACACGCTCGAGCAGATCCGCTTCCGCATCCAGAAGTGCCGGGTGCTGGGTACCGACTTCGCCCCGAGCAGCGGCAAGTTCATCAAGCTGTGCCAGCCGACGCCGGAAGAGATGGGTATTCCGCCGCTTGCACGAGCCCTGGCCGAGGCGCTGGAGAACTTCCACCCTAGCAGGGCAGGTTCCCGCACCTGGTCGCACGCAGCTGTGCGCCGCGCGGCCCTGCAGTGCGAGGCGCAGAACCTGGGTTCGATGGAGGTCGAGCGGGCCGAGAAGGTCTTCGCCCGGGCCTACGACATCACCATCCGCATGCTGGTGTCTGGCGAGCCGCTGGGTGACATCGCCACCGGCATCGGCCACGACAGCCAGAAGAGCGCCGCCCAGCTGGCCGATGAATACGCCGCCCAGAAGCAGGTCCACCTGCTGGAGATCCAGCAGATCCCAACCAGCGCCGCCCAGTGCCGCGCCAGCCTACTGGCCAAGTTGAACATCAAGCGCGCCGGGCAGCTGGCCGGGGAGGGGGTATGACCATCGACAAGCAAAAACTCCAGCCCCTGCTGTGGTCGGTAGTCGCCTCTTGGCGCGCTGGCAGTGATGCCCTCGAGCGCCACACGGACGCCTTGGACGAGTTCCTCGGCGAGACGACGGTGGAGGAGGTCGCACTGGGCCTGCTGGAAGAGATTAGTCAGCTCAATGCCCGGGTGCGCGCCGCGGAGCAGCAGCTGCAGGAGGTGGCGAATGTCTGAGTTCGCTATTCGCAGCACACAGGACCTCAACCGCCTCTACGGCGCCCTGCACGCCATCGACCTGACCAAGCCAAGGTGGTGGTCATCACGGACGAGAAGCGCCCGGACGCCTGCAACCGGAAGATGTGGGCCATGCTCCGCGACGTCTCCCAGCAGGTGGAGTGGTACGGCCGCAAGATCACTGACGAGGACTGGAAGCACATCTTCAGCGCGGCGGTGCAGAAGTAGGACGCGGTGCCTGGTATCGACGGTGGGTTCGTCGTCCTTGGCGTCTCGACCCGCAAGCAGTCGCAGAAATGGTTCAGCGACCTGTTCGAAGTGATGCATGCCTTCGGCGCCGAGCATGGCGTGCGCTGGACTGAGCCGGATCGGTGGGGAGGGCGGTACTGATGAGCCATAAATTCAAGCCAGGCGACCTTGTGGTCATCGTGGGAGCCAACTCGTTGACCGAGAACATCGGAAAGCACGGCGAGCTGCGCGAGTACGTTGAGCCTGGCGATATCTACCTGGCGCCGAACGGTCGCATGTATCGGCAGGACGACGTCCCCTGCTGGACAATCAGCGGGGAAGGGCTGGTGGCCGTAATCGACGGCGAGACTGTGTGCTTCGACTTCGGTATCCATGAGCCCCGGCACCTCATGCCCCTGCGCGGCGACTTCGCCCCCGAGCAGCAGAAAGCCAAGGAGGCCGAGCCATGCGCGTAGCCGAGATCAAGCCGAAGAAGTGCAAGGCGCCGGGCTGCGGCAAGCCCTTCAAGCCGTCCATGACCACTCAGAAAGTGTGCAGCATCGCCTGTGCCAAGGCCATGGCCAAGGACCCGAAGCTGCAGAAGATCGCGGCCAAGGCCATCACCAAGCAGAAGCGCCAGGACCTGCAGGAGCGCCGGGAGAAGCTGAAGACCCGCCGCGAGCACATGGCTGAGGCCCAGACCGCGTTCAACGCCTACATCCGCGAGCGCGACGCCGGCCTGCCGTGCATCAGCTGCGACTCGCTGCCGAGCGATCATGACCTCATCACCGGCAGCCGCTGGGACGCCGGCCATTACCGGTCGGTCGGCGCATGCCCAGAGCTCCGCTTCGAGCCGCTCAACGTCCACCGGCAGTGCGTGAAGTGCAACCGCAACCTGTCTGGGAACGCGGTCGAGTACCGCATCCGCCTGGTGAAGCGAATCGGCGCTGACCGAGTGGATTGGTTGGAAGGGCCTCATAAGCCCCAGCGTCTGACCATCGAAGACCTGCAGGCCATCAAGGCGCTGTACCAACAAAAACTCCGTGACCTCAAGAGGAAAGTCGCATGACCTGGTCCATCGAACAAATCGTCGGCCTGCTCCTGCTGGCCATGTTCATCAGCTCCACCTGGTGCGTCACGCGCGGCCAGCTCATCGCGAATCGCCGAAAGAAGGAGAACGGGCAATGAAGTACCAAAGCGTTTTGGCAGCAGTGGTTCGCGCCCTGGCGGCGGATACCGTGAGCGGTGTAGGTGGTGGCGACTTCGAGCCAAAGGTGCAGGCCTCGAAGCTGAAGGGAGAGATCACCGGCAAGGATGCTGCGATGCTCGTGGACTGCTGGGTGCACGCCCGCCTGCACAGCAAGTTGATCCCGCGTCACTGGAGCGCGCTGACGGCCAGGTTCTCGACCCACAAGGCCAAGAAGGTGGAGGCGATCGGCAAGTTGGTGCCCTTGATCGCCACTCAGGCGCCGAATCTGTTCCGGTACAAGGCGGTCACCGCCTGGGCCATTCCTCCGGTGAAGGGCGTGCAGGCTCAGTCGGGCCGAGAGGTGGCAAGCAGATCTGCCCGTGATCGCGCTGACTTTGATGCACTTACCGATGCCGTGCGGAAGCAACTGGCTGGCCAGTCGGTAGCGGATGGCGAAGACCGGGCACGCCGCGAGCAGTACGTGAAGCGCTCCACCGACATGATCGTGCTGCCGGCCGAGTTCTACGACATCAACACCTGGGACGGTCAGGGCCTGAATCGGACCACTTATTGGCGCTGGAAGAAGGCTATAGAGAATGTGCTGGACGAGATGGTGGCCGAGGCCCTGGTGGCTGCCAGCAAGATTCTGGAGGACGAAGGCATTTTGATGGCAGATGTCGCTTGACACGCGTGCAACGATGCAACATTATTTGCTCATCCTGTCATTCCTGCGCGTGTTGAGGATTGACCCACAAAGTCCGGCCATAGCGTCGGGTTTTTTGTTGCCGTGAAAAATTAGCCGTCCAAAAAGCGACGCCACTATATTGACATTGTCGTGGTGATATAGGAGTTTGAGGGGGCCCATTTTTTTGGATCCCATCATGCGTAAAGTTCTCGTTCTCGTTGCATCTCTGCTCGCAATGCCAGCCTTTGCCGACTATCGTGTGAGTGTGTCGGATTTCCATATCGCCAAGACCGCACCTTACGGCTCACCTGCTGGTCTTGCCAAAAATGTCACCAATGGCACTTTGTCCACCGTCACTATCAAGCTCAAGCTGTACAACGATGAAGGGCAGGTAGTTGGCAATACTCTTGCGATAGGGCAGGACATCGGCCCTGGCGAAACGTGGAAGTTTTCCGCTCCAGCCACCGTTGCGTTCGCGGAGGCGAAAATTTCTGACGTTGAGGTGAGGGAGTAATTCCCCAGTAACTGACTTGGATTCATTGACCCTGCCTAGCGCAGGGTTTTTGTTGTCTGCTGGGGTGTGCATGAAGCCATCGACCGCATGGAGCTTCCTGGCATTCGCCATGGCCCTGGCCAGCTACGCCCTGCACCGCGACATCAGCGCCAATGTCTTCCTTGGCTGCGTCTTCATCATTCAGGGCCTCAAAAGGCCCGACGGTTCGGCCCAAGAGCGCCGGGCCACATTCCTGGCTGCCGCACTGAGCGCTGGCATCCTCCTTTTTCGCGCTATGGGTACTCGCCACCGGCCTCGACCTCCGCGGCCCGGCGCCATTCCGCTACAAACACTAAGGGACTGAACATGGCCGATGCCGCTACCCCAGCAGCTTGTGCAGTTGTAGGGGCTGGAGGTATCGCCCTTGCCAGCTGCCTGCCAACAATTGACCTGAATGCCGTTGTCTGCGCCTTCGGGAGCTCGCTGCTCTTTGTCCTCTGGGCCAAGGACTTGACCCTATGGCAGCGCCTGGGTTACCTCCTGGTCGGCTGGATCGGCGGGTACTACGGCTCTGCCGAGATCCTGGCCCAGGCCTGGACGAAGACCAGCGGTATCGCGGCATTCGGCTGCGGCCTCGTGACGGTCCTGGTGAGTATCAGCGTTCTGGAGTCGTTCAACACCGGCAAACTGCCGAAGTGGGTAACCGAGCTGCCAGCAGCGATTGGCAGCCTGTTCCCCAAGCGAGGGGGCCAATGACCCTAGACCAAACCATCACCCTGGCCCATGCCGGATTCTGCGGCGGGATCTGCTTCGTCATCGCGTTCATGTACCGGCGGGGCGGCTCGAGCTACAAGTTTCTCCCCAGCCTGTGCGCCTTCTGTCTGGCCTCGCTGTTTGGCCAGGAATGGCTGAGCATCATCGGCGCGATCCTACTGTACGGTCAGTGGCCGGTCACCTCGGTGCCCAGCACGCTGATCTTCGGGATCCTGTTCATCCTGGCGCTGCGCTCGAAGGGCAACGTGGCCAGGTTGTTCGATCAGTCGCGACGCAGATAGCGCGCCACAAAACAGAGATGCATCGGTTCGTGGCGCGCTGCTCGAAATGTCGCTATAGACCGAATGGCGAATATCTTTTTGAAAGCAGAGCTATCAGCTCAACTTTCGCCTGAGCGTAGTCTGTTGCGTTTACGCCGCGCTCCTGATCAGGCGCCAGAACATTCGGTCCGTTCAGCATCGCCGAGACAGTTGAAAGAATTTCGGTTCTGATCGATCTGCCCTGAAACTCAGTCCACAATTCGGGATTCCGGTTTTGGTCCGTCAAGGCATCAAAAGCTAGCGCTATGAGGTCGGCAGGGTTGTCCTTGTTGAAAACAGAGTCGGCGCTCAGATTTAGACTTGCAAGCTCCGGCGATTGCGCGCCGGCTTCACGAAGCACGCGCCTGAAGGTCTCGAGCATTTGGGCCACATTCGCCTCCGTAGCTGAAATTCCGTTTCGTAGCGCGGTATCTCCTTTGCTGTAAGCATCCACGCAGTGGGTCACAATATCCATTTACCGTTCTCTGGCTAGTGATTGGGCTGTTGATTGAGGCCCCGACACTATAGCAGCCACTTTAAATTGCGCGAGGCACCCAGTCTCAAAGAATTCCCTATGGCGCTGACAGCAAAACAGCAGCTGACGATGCTACTCGGACCGGAGTAACCAATGGCTCGACCATTGCCTCCGGCCGACCTGCTCGAATCACTGTGGCTGACTCTCCGCCCGGCTGCCGGGGTGTGGGAGTGGGTACAGAGCGAGATCCTGGCCGACACCGGCAGCATTCACAATCCCGAGCACGCCCACCTGATCGACGCCAACATCGGCGTGCTGTGGGCATCGAGCGGATTCGCCAAGCAGGGGCGGGTGATTCTGGGCCAGGCCGAACAGCTGATGTTCCGCGCTGGTGGATGGCAGAAGGCCCGGCAAGAGCAGCAGATGCGGCAATGGTTCGGCGAGGAGCCGAGCTACCTGATCACCCTGGCAGCCGACTACTGCGCCCAGTGCACCGACGCTGAGTTCTGCGCCTTGGTCGAGCATGAGCTTTATCACATTGCGCAGGCGACCGATGAGTACGGCGCAAGCGCAACATGCTGGTGCGCAGCTTCATCCCCCATCGGCTGCTGAGCCGGCAGGCGTTCGAGCAGATCGTCATGGACTGGGGATGGTGCGGGAACCTGTACCTGGAGAAGCGCGACAACATGCTGGGCCAGGCCATGGGCCTGCAGCCTTGCCTGGCCAAGTACATGCGCCGCGGGCTAGACGTGGAGACCTACTACCAGGTGCGGGGCTGGAAGGATGAGCACGTCTTCAAGACCGGCAGCATCTGCCACCTGCGTGAGGCCGACATCAACCAGGAGATCTACGGGCTGCCCGAGTGGCTGCCTGCGCTGCAGAGTGCGCTATTGAACGAAAGCGCCACGTTGTTCCGGCGCAAGTACTACCAGAACGGCAGCCACGCCGGCTTCATCCTCTACATGACCGATCCGGCCCCCAGCGAGAAGTTCGTCGACGACCTGCGCGATGCGATGAAGAACAGCAAAGGGCCGGGCAATTTCCGCAACCTGTTCATGTACGCGCCCAACGGGAAAAAGGATGGCATCCAGCTGCTGCCGATCAGCGAGGTAGCGGCGAAGGATGACTTCGGGGCGATCAAGAACATCAGCCGGGATGACTTGCTCGCGGCCCTACGCATTCCGCCGCAGCTGATGGGTATCGTGCCCCAGAACGCTGGCGGGTTCGGGTCGATCAAGGAGGCGACGGAGATCTGGACGATGAACGAACTGGAGCCGGTCCAGACACGTTTGGCCCAAGTCAACGACTGGATCGGAGAAGAGGTGGTACGTTTCGCATGCTTCGAGATGCCTGCGAGGGGGTGATATCTCTTGAGATAGTCTGGTACGGCCAGATCGCGGGCTCCATGGGATACTTTTCTCGGCGCGTGCATTGGTTGGCGCCGCGAGATTTTTCAGACCGGTGCAGACTCTGGCCCCATATCAGAAAATTCCAGTCACGAGTGCCTCCCACCTGTTGCGAAGGCACAGTGAATTGACTATCAGGCTAAAAATGGTGCTTAGCCTTTCTTGTCATCCTTGAGACCAATACCTATAGGAACGCTTGATTGAAAGCGGCGGTAACTGCTCGTGGGACTAGGTCGTGGATTAATCAGCTGTTTCGGTACTTTTGCTTCATCCATCCAGAGTTGAACGCCATTGGTTTCCGCCAACAACCTCACATAGCCCCTAAGCATGTTTTCACTGAATTGATACCAGCCTGTACGATTGTCGCTCATCTTTTTCAATACTGAGCCGTGGCTAGGTTTGGTTAGCGTGTTGAGGCGCTGGCTGAATTTTTTGCGATCAATAGGGGTCAGCGTTTCTTGAGGGTTGGCATGATTGAGGTCGCGAATGATTCGTTCGTACGACGCATAGATACTGTCAGTTTTGCGATACAAAATTGACGTGTCTGCACAGGCCCACAATGCATGGTGAAAATCTTGACTATGTCTAGTTGTCGCTAGATCATACGGTTTTCGAATATGCTCCTGAACTGTTTCAACCGCTTTCTGTAGTGCCTCGTTGTAATGAGAGAAATTAGCAAGCTGCAAAGTCTCAGAATCGTCGTAAATCGCCCATAGTAGATGCTCGGTGATCAGGTGGACGTAATAGGGGAAACCGTCGCTAATACCAGCAACTCGATATTTTATCTCTTCGTCGTAGTCGATATTGAAGGCTTCGAGTGCTTCTACCAAGATGTCCCAGCGAGAGTCCCAGGAAATCGGCGAAAGCTGTATGGGAAATAGCTGGCGAATGCTGGACTGGTGCCCGCCGAGAACATCGTCTAGTGACGCTGCGATTCCGCTAAAAATGATAGGGACGTAGATGCCAGAGTCTCCCATTTTCTTCAAGAATTCGGCAAATTTGTATCTCTCCTCAGCCTCTTGGATTGCATCGAATTCGTCAATGACTATTATCGGTTTTTCCGAGTGTATCTCTCTGATGTCAGATATTACATTCAAGGCCTGTTCCATGTTGCATACTGATGGTGCCTCAGGCTTAGATGAGGATTTGGCCAGGAACTCGAAGTTAAAAAACTTAAGGTTAATGCCGGCTTTGGTTTGGATTTCCTTGTTATCTAAGTTTTCGATTAGACTCGCGGCAATGCTTTGCATGATTTCATAGAAAGTGCTAGTGCGCGTACACCCGATCTGAATAATGTCCGAGTCCGAGGACTGATATTGCAAAGCAGCAGTCTGCGCAAGCGATGACTTACCGATGCCGCGATCACCGTAGATGAACATGTGACGGCCCTTGGCAAACAAAGCACGACGTATTTCCTCAAGCTCCTTATGCCGGCCTTTAAGCAGCTCAATGGAGCTAATCGGCTCTGCTGGACGTACATGCTCGTGCACAGTGGTGCCAAACTCTTCCTCTGAGTAGCCTTTAATCATTGCAATTTCTCGATGTGATTGCTTTGCATGGTCGCTGTGGATTATAGGTCGGCCACATGAGGTCACGCTACAAAGCGCAATTGCTGGGCGGTTGTTTTGTATTGATTAAGTGTAACTCGGTTCGCATAAGGTCTCATTGGGTTACTTGTTGCGCTCAGTGATTTTTAGGACTTCTACTAGCTTGTCCAATACCTTCGGTTCGAATCCGTCAGTTGTTATTTTGGAGAAGGCGCTTTCGGTCGCAATGTTCCAGTTTTCAAATATGTCAATTAGCTCTTTGCGATCCACTGAGTTTCCGTAAATTTCCAGGTACAGTTTTCCGAAATTAATCGCATGGGCTCGATCGGCTCTTTTAATCGCCTCGTGCATGTATGCGTTGCTTACGGTAAAGGCATGCTTTGCCCATAGCCCTAGAACTCCCAAGATCACTAGTCCTTTGAATGAGACGAAAAGGAGACTTTGCCAAGCTAGGCTGGATAATTTTTCACCATATAAATAGCCATATAAAGAAATTCCAATGGTTCCTGTGATTGCCAGAAGTAGAACGATAGAGCCATGGATGCTCCAAAGTTTAGCTTTTCCTCGGTAGTGTGCTTCTCTTTCTTCCAGGATGCGTACTGCTGCTTCAACATATTGCGGGACTTTTAACTCGATCCGCTGCTGCACCTGTTTGCTGGTGGTTAACTCAAACTCTTGTATTCGCTTGGCAAGTTCGAGCTCTCGGAGCTTTATTTGTTCTTCCTGTTTTGCGATGTGGCTCTGTAATTCCTTTAGATATTCATTGGCTTTGTTCGCCATTGATTCGGAGTGTTCGCGTTTAATGCGTGCTTCATCATCAAAATTTCGAAGTATAGATTCTTTGTTTTGGATGGCTGCTTCAATATCATTTAGTAGTCTTCGCTTCTCATCCAGCAGTGACTGTGAGGAGTCATGAGTGCTTTGTTTTAGTTCTGCAATTAATTTTTCTTGGTCGTGAATGTATTCAAGCCACTGTCTTCGTTGGCCCATGGGAAGTTCCGCTACGATAGATAATCTAGATTTCTTCGTTTTGGCGGAATCCACAAGTTTTCCAATTAACTCGTTAGAGGCGTTCGAAATTAGCTTGGAAAGCTGTTTTGGTTGTATCTGAGCTACGAAATTTGCAATCGCTGGCTCGCTGACGCTTATTAAAATTTGTTGCAGTCTACTTATGTCTATTATGGCGAAAATTCTACAAAACGACTGGAGATCCAGCCCTTGGAAAAGCGTATCGAGCGTATCGAGTGTTTCGGGAGTGTCAGAATTTATTATGCTTAGCAATTCAGGCTCTGAGGCTTGATTTACTATTTCTGGTATATCTCGCTTAGAGGCCGTCCTTATTTCCAAGCTCAGATCAGTCACTTAATAACCTTATTTAATGTTGAGGGTTGATCGCCTGACATATAGAGCCTTGTCCAAGCGCTAAACAGCCCTTGAGGCTACGTTTCGTGACGCTGAACGTCAATATTGAAATGCCAGTATCTTGGGGCAGCTTAACCGTCGTTTCCGGCTGTAAGCTGCGCATCACTAAGGGCCGCTACGGGCCGCCATCCACCGGTGCCGAGCGGCTGCCAACGGGCTAAAGCAACGAGTCGCGACTGATAGCTATCCAAAAGAAATCTTTGCGGAAGCGGGTTTACCCTCGAACCCTGGTACAGCCGATGCCATCCATGACGGTGCCTGCTTCCTGAGTAAACCAAATCGCTCAGAACGCATGGCACCTTCAAAAGCAGTTGTTGTCGTTCTGGAATGGTTCTGCAGGCAGAGGGCTAGATCTCAGGGGAGGGTAGGTGCGGTGGCTGAGGGAGGACGTGGCGCGCGCAATCGTCCCCCCGCCACGCCTGCGGGCTAAACGTGTCGAGATTTCTGCACCACTGCACAACCGCCAGGGCGGTGCTGTGAGTGGGCGATAGGCCTGGGTAGGGGACGAGCATCTTTCTGCAGAACCCTGCGCGGTGGGTAATTCACTGCGTTGAGGGCTGTGGTCGCTCGAACACCCAACACCTGGTGGTCTTCCCAGTGATCCCACTATGCACTGCATGGTTTTTGTGCAAACAGCGGGGAGAAGTGCTCTGCCACAAGGCTTGGCGTAGGGCCATCGATGGCCTGACCGACGATCAACCTCACAGGCTGGCGACGGGGTGGATAAGTGAATCGGATTCGAGTAACCGAATTGATGGAGTACATTTGTGCTGCAGTCGGAATATAGAGCATTTCCCTGTAGGACGCGCACACGCCTGCTGGTAACATGCCGTCATGGATATGCATACAGGCTGAGAGTGGTGGGATGGTCCCGCGCCTCTGGGACCTGACCGTTCATGACAGGTATGTGAGGCAAGTGAATGCTTTCATCCAATGATTTCATTCCCCTGGAGTTCTCTATCTCCGCGCTGAGGCAGAAAGCTCCGAAGGTACTTTTCGCCATAGCAGCGGCTATCAAGACGTACCGGCCCTCCGACTTCATTTCAAGCGATCTGATCTGCTACCGCTCATATGGTCAGCAGAACCCTGGGTTTGGGCTCACCTATGCGCAGTTAAGCATGTACCTCGATGTTGCTGTCACAAAGCATGCTTCGGTCCTCATCGAGACAAATTCAGGTGCTGTCCGCGCTGAATGCGTGTTCATCCACCGTGCGTGGTTGCTTGCCCAAGGTGAGCAGGTGGCGCTTCAACCAGGCATTGCTGAACCAATCGCTATGCGGTCCTCTGGCACAGCTAGAGCAAGCGTCACCCCGCTATACCCTCAGCTTGATGATCAGACGCCTGAGGCGATTCGAGTTGAGTTACGCCGACTCAAAATTCAAACCGACAGAATTTCTATCCTCCCTGGCATGGACTCACGAGATCGAGAGATCGAGAGCCTTCGTGCCCGATTAGCTTCGCTGGAGGAAGACAAGGCTCAGGCTAATGTGGTGAACGCAGCCCTGGCAACAAATCTGAGGATGCTGACGCTTGAAAATGATCAGCTCCGAAAGGTGAGAGTCGAGGCGCCGACATCTCCGCAGTCGTCGCCCGCTAGATCCGCTTCAAAGTCTTCGAACGTTGAACTCAGAAACTTGGCTAAGCGCGAAGCAAGGGAGCAGGCGGCCAAGCTCGCACGTGAGTTGTGGGCAAGCCCAGATCTAGCAGGTTGCAGAACGGGAAAGATGGCTCAGCTAGTCCGCAACAGCTTGGACCCAAAGTATTCTCAGCTTTTGCCTGAAACGAACATTACCCTCGCGAAATGGTTAACCGAGGATGCTGCTCCGTCTTCTGCAAAGCGAGGAGGGCGGCCGTCAAAATTGGATCCGAACAAATAAACTAGCTATCCGGCCGGATACGTAGGTTTCCGGCCCCGTCCAGCGATTTTACGCGTTGGATAAAACCGCCAGCATATTCATCGTCAATCACATTCTGACGTCGGAGGACGTTGACGATGACCGATCATTTCTCATTTTTGTCTCCCCTCTGTGCATCGAGTAGCCCTCAACGCACAGGTAGAAACTCAAGCCAGTTTTCCTACGCTCATGCCGTGCCCTTCGGAGCATATCCGATGCTTGTCCAGGTAGTCGGAGCCGCCGTATGAAAATGCGCAAGATTGTCTCGCTCGAATATGAAGGCGCTTCCATCAGTTTCGACTTTGAGGGGTGGATGAACGCATCTCACGCAGGCGACTGCATGGGGAGGAATCCAGCTGAGTGGCTCGGATTGGAACTGACCAAGCAGTACATCGCTGGCCTGGTCAGAAGAAAGGGAGTGCTCGCGGAATCACTGATAGTAACGCGACGCGGCAATGAGCGTGTCCGCGGTATTTGGCTGCATCCTAAGTTGGCCAGTCAGTATGCACGGTGGCTGTCAATCGATTTTGAAATTTGGTTCGAGGATCAAATGGATGTACTGATTTCAAAAGACATTGTGGCCCTTGAAGCTGCGCAGCGTCAGGCGGCGGTGAGCTACCGAAGCCTCTGCGAAGCATTGGTGATAACACATCAGGCGATAGGAAAGGAAACGAAGCCCCATCATTTCATGAATGAGGCCAGACTCATAAATGAAGTCCTAACGGGCCAGTTTCGTGGGCGAGACCGGAGCCAGCTGACTCTACCGGAACTTGAGATGGTCACCATGATGGAAAACAGAGACGTGTTGTTGCTTGGTCAAGGGAAGGACTATGCAATGCGTAAAGCTGATCTTTCCTTCTACCTCCGGCAGCTCTGTGAGGGGGAGAGCAGCTTCCGGGGCCGCACGATCCACTGAAAACGGTACGGGAAAGCGCTGGTCCATCTCCCGAAGGTGCGCGAGCTGTCCCCTGTCGTATAACTCGGTTAGGTTTTGTACGAAAAGTAGCCGAGCGGCGATCAGGTCAGGCGAAAACAGACGAGGAATCGGAGTTTACGAATTGTAAATGAGCATTCGAGCCTGTTTGCAACGCGGCATGATCGTCGCGCAGGCGCTTTTCGTACACAGCCTAAGTTTTGTCGTCGTGAGCAGCAGATGGGGGCATGATATGGCTGTACTACGGAGCCAGTGGCCAGCGGTGGCGTGTGGGGCGGCATTACAGTGCCAGTGAGTGAAGGTATGAGGATTGATCAGGGCGGACATAGCGTAGATCGGTTGTGTGCTTGAAATCACCCGGGAGGCTGCGTGGACAAAGATTTGTCCAAATAAAATAGCTCTGTTTTCATCGCCGCATACCCAGCTTTCAACGCTACGCCATCCCTGGACACCTCGGTCAGAGTGCCATGCTCTGTTCCCCTTCTAGACTCGTTCGGCTAAGCTCAGTGACCCTTAAGTGGTATTTCGCCATCGGGTCATATGAGGTTCTAAAATGGAATTTACGAACGCACAAAAATTGATGATCGCGCTTCTGACAGATATTCATGCGAAGCTCGATATCCAAGACAGCCTTGACGCTGATTTCGTTCAGCGTATGGTTGCTCAAAATCACGGTTGGGCGCTCAGCTGGAAATACCCAGGTTTGTTTGAGGATGCTGACGAGCCGCCTCGGAACGTGAAATTTGTTGCTGATGTCCTGGAAATGTGGTCGTTCTTGGAAATATCTGTCAACGCACTCGATGAAGCTGGGCGCCAAGCGCTTGCGGATGCTGCAGAGCCGTTTGGGCGTCATGTCGAATTTCCCGGATTCGACGGAAATAACGAGAGTGAGTATTTAGCGATTGCTCGCATTTTTGTTGATGATTTGGACCGCTGGTCTGACTTTGCAGGCCGGGTCAACAATGCCCACATGCGAACGACAGATGGTTATGAGCGGATGCTAGGCGTTTTCGAGGAAATTCGATCCGCGAAAATCGACAATGCTGATTATGGAACGCTCACTGTAGAGGAGCTTTCCAGCATTCTGCGTGAGCGAGTGCATCCTTCCAATCGTTGAAATTAGCAAGGCCGACAGCGGCCCCACCGGCATCGACAAACGATTTCCCTTGCTGTCGGTCAGGTCGCATCGGCTCGTAAAAATCATCGGTATTCCCATATCCCTAAGGATTCTCCGATCAAGTCAGCACAGGCCGTCTGACCTGTGCTGAAATAGCCCTCAGTCCAACAGCCCTCTACAAGCCCTCCATCCTATGAGTCAGATGAGCTTTTCCGATTCGAGTACGCAGGTAAGCGCAAGCAAACCCGTCGCGAGCGTTTCCTGGCCGAGATGGAACAGGTGGTGCCGTGGAGCGGTTTGGTAGCATTGATCGAGTCGCACTACCCAAAGGCCGGCGGTGGTCGCAAGCCGTATCCACTGGAAACCATGCTGCGTGTTCACCTGCTGCAGAACTGGTTCTCGTTGAGCGACCCCGCCATGGAAGAGGCGCTGTACGAGATCACTTCGATGCGCCAGTTTGCTCGCCTGACGCTCAGCGCTCCGATCCCCGAAGACACCACCATCAGAATTTCCGGCACCTGCTGGAGAAGCACCAACTGGCATCGGGCATTCTGGAAACCATCAACAACTACCTGCGAGACAAGGGCCTGTCTTTGCGCCAGGGCACCATTGTCGACGCCACCATCATCCACGCGCCCAGCTCGACCAAGAACAAGGAAGGCAAGCGCGATCCTGAAATGCATCAAACGAAGAAGGGCAACCAGTACTATTTCGGCATGAAGGCCCACATCGGCGCGGATGCTGAATCGGGTCTGGTGCATCACGTTCATGGCACCGCCGCGAACGTGGCCGACGTAACGGAAGTTGCACAACTGCTGCATGGCGCAGAGAACGTCGTCTGTGCCGACGCGGGCTACACCGGCGTTGAGAAAAGGCCAGAGCATGAAGGGCGGCCCGTGATCTGGCAGATTGCTGCGCGACGCAGCACCTACAAGCACTTGAGCAAACGCAGCGTGCTCTACAAAGCCAAGCGCAAGATCGAAAAGGCCAAGGCGCAAGTGCGTGCGAAGGTGGAGCACCCGTTCCGGGTGATCAAACGCCAGTTCGGCTATATAAAGACGCGTTTTCGCGGCTTGGCCAAGAACACGGCGCAACTGACCACGCTGTTTGCGCTGTCGAATCTGTGGATGGTGCGCCGGCAATTGTTGCCTGCTGCGGGAGAGGTGCGCCCGTGAGGGCAGAAAACCAAGGCTTTGCCTTGGTCATCCAATAATCAGCGGCTGGAAATCGGGCTTCTCGGCATCCCTAACCGTCCATTTCCGGCTGGTGAGCAACTTGTTCGGAGTTTCCCTAAGAAAGATCCCGGACTTTGGGCCGCTGCGCCAGTTCCAGCCGCTGCGCGATCAGACGCATCTGCTCAGTCCACAATAAAGAGCTTGGCTCCAGTAGCCGTCGACGACCGGTACGCCTCCGCATCGTCCCCCACTTGATAGCTCATACCCGGCTGCAAGGTGAACGTGCGGCCATCCTCCAACTCGGTGTCCAGCCGACCTTCCAGGCAGAACAGAATATGACCCTTCCGGCACCAATGATCGGCTACATATCCTGGGGTGTACTCAACCCATCGAACCCGAACGTCCCCAAACAGACAGGTACGCCAATACGCCGTACCGTTCTCGCCCGGATAAGCGACAGGATCGATTTTTGACCAGTCCGTGGTGCCAAACGGGATTGCTGTCAGTTCCATTACAACCTCGCAGAAACAGTGAGGCCTGAACCGTACCGATGAAATTGATCTGTCAATAGACACAGACCGCTGAGAATTTGGACAGACAGACAGTCCAGCGAACCTGCCTCAGGGGCCAAGCTGCTTCAAAACCGCCGCCACAATCGCTTCCGGCCTGTCTTCCTGCATCAGGTGGCCCGAGTTCTCTACTCGCACGCAGGGCTGTCGGGAGATAAGCCCAGCAAGACGCTCCCCTTGGGAATAGGGAATCCAGGCGTCCTCCGAGCCCCAAAGTACCGATACGGGGCAATCCAGCTTCCCGTAGAGCGGTTCGATTTCGTCGGTGTAGCGCTGATTCATCTGTGCGATCTGCCTGTAGAAGGCCGCCTGGCCAATCGGCCCCAGCCATGGAGCGCTGTACGCTTGCAGGGCTTCGTCACTGAGGGGATTGGCCGCAGCGGTTTGCAGATAGGCTGCCAGCAGCGCCCGGTGCATGTAGTCGGGCATCCCGGCAAAGGCGGCCTCATGTTGACGGACATGCTGAACAAAAGGAGAGCCCCAGGGGGCCAGGGCTACGGCATCGAAAATGGTGAGGGAGGCATAGCGCAGACCGTTCAGGTAGTAAGCGCGCAGTGCTGTCGCGCCTCCAAAGTCATGGGCCAGGACGTCAGGGCGCTCGATGCCCCATTCCTCGAAAAGCGCAGCCATGACGTTGTTCTGAATCGCCAATGAAACGTCCTGGCCCTCTCTCATTTCAGACAGGCCATAGCCAACCAGGTCGAAGTAATAAACGGTTCTACGGTCAGTGAGATGAGGTATGACGCGCCTCCATACCTGCGAAGAGAAGGGGGTGCCATGGATGGCGACCAGCGGCGCACCGGTCCCCAATTTCCCCCATCTGACGGTATTGCCTTCGATGCTCGATGCGTAGGGTAGATCCAACATGGCTCACCTCACATTGTCATTTAGCTAAATGACTATATGATGCAGGCATGGACAGATCAATACAGATGAAAGCGATGAGCAGTGAGGTTCGCATGGCGATCCTTCGCCTGCTCGCAGCACCTCGTGACCACTTTGCTGAACAATGGTCGGCAGACCCCGTCGAGTTCGGCGTCTGCATGACGCTTATCGCAAGTGCGCTGGGTATCGCCCAGCCAACAGCGAGCCGGCACCTTGAGATCCTCAGGCAGGCGAGGTTCATCTCGGTTTCAAAGCAGCAAAAATGGTCGTACTGCAAGCGTAACGATGCCGAGATTCTCGAGTACCTGGAGTGGCTCAGGCTTGAGTTGGCGCCGGGTGGATGTGTCTAGCAATTTTGGTTCGCTGGTGCCGCGCAGCACCGCAGGCGATTCGCTTCACCGCAGAACAAACAAGGAGAGTGAGTGCCAATGGGCAGAAGGTTGGAAAAGGTCCGAGAGTGGCTCACGCCACGCAGGCGCATCTGGGCAGGTGTAGGCCTGTTAGCCGCGTTTATTTTGATTCCGGCAGTCAGCTCAGGAACGACGGTGGATTGGCTGATAGGGCCAGCAGCCGTTTTCCTCATAGGCGGCCTCATGCCCGAGGCGAGCAGGAGACAATGAGGCGCTGACGGGCAGTGCAGCGAGTCGAAGGAGGGCAGCAGGCATTTTTCGCCGCTGCCCTGTCTGTCGTTACTTACCGCGAGGCTTGCCAGCATCGCTGCGCTTATCACGGACTTGGCCGTCCTTGTTGCGAGAGCGTGGTTGTTCACCACCGCCAGGCTTTGGAACGTTCACGTTAGGGTTGAGAGGGCGACGATCTGTCATACGGAATCTCCTTCGTTCAGCAATGTGAGTTACGAGAGGTGTTCAGTAAGTCGCAAGCCATTCAGAACGTTTATCCACACTATGTGGTGTTTTCTGATTTGGCTGAATACAACATAGTGGGTCTTGATCGTTTCGGCAAGTATTTTGGATCCAATGATGGCATGGGCTTTTTCAGCATCTTTTCAAGGGCGTCGTGTGGAGCTTTATGGCCCTTTCCGAATCAAGGAAGCGATAGCGGCAGATGCAAAAGAGGGAAGGGTTGGGCGACTACCATTTGGGTTTGAGGACCAGCCCTTACAAGGTGTTGGGAATGGGCGTTCGACTTGGACTTGCCGGGGTCGCTTTGCGACCTTTTCGCGGCACAAGGCCGCTCCTACAGGTGACCGCGCCATCCTGTAGGAGCGGCCTTGTGCCGCGAAAGGGCTGCAAAGCAGCCCCGGCAATCTTGAATTGAAGCGACCATCTCCTAGCCGGCCTGGGGGTGATGCTCAAGCCTCCGGAACCCCTTTCTCCCAAACCGCCCAATTCTTCAGAATCTCCTGCACCAGCGGATTCCCAGTCCGATAAAGATTCTCCAGCGCCGGAACAAAACCGCCCTGGTCGGCATACTTGAGCAAATTTCCCACCTCGCTGCCCCCCGGCTCAGGCCGATCAAAATCAGACCCAGCCCGCACCACCGCCACCCGCTGCACATCCACCAACCCTTCACGACTGGCCCGCAGCAGCGCTTCATAGGTGGAGTTATCTTCCTGCTGGGTCGTGCAGTACTCCCCCTTGTCATCCGTCAGCAACCGAGTCCAGACCTCGGCCCGCTCACTCAGGCGCGTCCCGGAAAACCAGGTGTTGCCCGCCACGGTGTCGCACCGGGTCACCACCGGCGGCTGGTTGGCCGGCGCCATCGGGTACTTGAGCCGCCAGGCCGCCGACTCCTTGCTCTCGCTCAGGCTAACCCCGTGTGACAGGGCATAGGCCTTGGCCTGAAGCTTCGGATTGAGCTCGAAGACCTCGGTCTTGTAGTCCAGCGGCGGCTTCTCGTTCGGCCCCTTGGTGTTGATCCCCAGGTAGCCCGTCGGCCAGTCCTTGGGCGCATCCCGCGAGTCCAGCTCCCACTGGGTGCCGAACTCCACCAGGTAATGGGCCCAGGCGGTGGTGCCGAGGGTCCCGTGCTTCGGGTTGATCCCGGCAATCCCCGCGACCAGGAAGTAGCTCTTGCGCAGGTCGAACTTCGGCGACAGCGCCAGTGCCAGGGTCGAGGCCGCGGCGTTGGTCTGGCCCATGCCGGTCACCAGGAGGCAGACATCCTGGCTGTTGCAACGTATCACCGGATACTCCGCCGACAGGCCCGGCACACGCACCTCCTGCTTCAGTTCCAGGCGCTCGATCCAGTGCTGGGCCTCGGGGGCGAACAGGGTGATCAGCATCACCTTGGGCCTGATCGGCGGCGCAGCCGTCTCGCCGGCCTGGGCCGTCGAGGTGAGCAGGATGCCGCAGGCCAGGCCCGCGGCGAGGGAAAGACGGTGCATCGGGTGCATGCAAGCCTCCATGGCGCAAGCGATCAGAACTGGTAGCCGACCCCGGCGTAATACCCCCAGCCATTGGACCTACCGCGGAAATCCCCATCGCCGAAATTCAGCTGGCTGCCATCCTGCCAGTTGCCGCCATTGTGGAAATGGCGGCCCACCAGGGTGAAGCGCAGGTGGGTGAAGGCGTACAGCAGCACGTTGGTGGATACCGTGGCATTGGCCGTGCGGTTGGGGTTGTCCTTGTGCAGGTCCGAGCCGAAATCGAAGTTGGTGAAGCCGATATAGGTCAGCGAGGCGCCGTTGTCGAACTTGCCGAGGGGCACGATGTACTTGAGCTGGGCCCGGTAGCCATCCCACGAGTACTCGTTGCTGGCGCCGTAGTTTTCCCACTGGTAACGGCCGTAGAAGTTGGCCGACAGGTTGACCCGCGAATGGGTGTCGATGTCGGTGCCCAGGCCGCTGTACAGGGTGTTGGCGCGGTTGGCGCTGTTGCTGCCGTGGTCGTAGATCCAGTCGAAGGCTACGTACCACTCCTTGAACGGGCCGACGGCCAGGCTGCGTCCGGCCAGGTAGTCGATGGAGATCCGCGGCTCGTGTTCCATGAACAGCGGCGAGCCGTGGTCCCACGCGCCCTTGTCATGGCTGTTGCCGATGTCGAGGATCTTCGGGATGTCGATGTAGCCGTACAGCTCGAACGGCCCCTTGCGGCCGAAGTACTCGTATTCGAGGTAGATATCGTCGACAGGGCGGGGGCCGAAACTGATGTCCTTGGTGCCGATCAGGGTGAAGTTCTGGTTGTACCAGTTCGACAGGTAGGGCCCCGATTTGGCCGGTGCGGCGGCCGGGCTCAGGGCCTCGCCCTGGGCTGACTCGCTGGGGGGATTTTCCTGGGCCTGGGTGGTGACGCTGAGTAGTCCCGTAACAGCGCCCAGTAGCAAGGAGACAGCCAGGGGGGAGCGAGCCGCTGGGCGCAGGGATGCAGGTTGACGCATTGAAAGTCCTTGTTCATGCGGTGGTAGCCCCGAAAGGCTGAGGTGAGCAAAAGCTTCGGCGATTGTTCGCTTAATTGTTTTGAGCAAACGTTTGCATACTCTGTACCAACCTGCCAGAGGTGTTTGAAATAAAAGCCGAACTCGGGGTTTTAGCTGACCTTTCGGTTAGAAAGTTGCACTGGAGCTGGGCGTGGGATGGGGGCGGGCACGAGCATGGGGCGGTCATGCTGCGGGTGGCGACGAAAAATGAGGGAGTGGGTCTTATATTGAGCGTGGGCGGTGTACGCGATGGGCTTGCGGCGCCTCACCAGGGCGAGCCGCAAATCCATCACCATCTTGCTGGCATCACTTCACTGCAGTGTTTCGGGTTTCCTTCCCTGGGAGGCCTCCTTCAATCCCTGCTCCATCCGCCCAATTACCTGCGCCAGTATCGCTGCTCTTTCCAGCTCTCCCGACGCTTTCATCCGTGCATGATCCCGGCGCAGGTTCAGCAGGCATTTCTGCAGTCCAAGCGCCGAGCTGTCGTAGTTGTCCATGTCGTTCTCACTGGCCGTGGGCATCCGTGCCGTTGTAGGAAAGGCTCGACGGTATCAGGTCAATTCCCCAGCCAATACTGATTATTCATACACCGGATCACAAACCCGTAGAAACGTCCTACAGCAACAAAAGAGGCGTCTTACAGGATGGCCGGGGTGAATGTTTCGGCATGCGTCCGCTCATTCTGCGGCAGGCCCCGGAGTATAAGGCCTGCCACGGAACAGACGGGTTGCAGAGGCAATCCGCGTCTCCCGGCACCCGACATGCGCTGCCGAAACGATATGTTGCAATTGCCCTTACAGATGGTCCGCATCCACCACGGCCTTGACGAATGCCTCGGGCGCTTCCTGCGGCAGGTTGTGGCCGACGCCGCCGCTCACCAGGCGGTAGGCGTACTTGCCGGTGAAGCGCTTGGCGTAGGCCTCGGCCGGTGGGTGCGGCGCGCCGTTGGCATCGCCTTCGAGGGCGATGGTGGGCACGCCGATGGCGGGGAAGGTGGCCAGCTTCGCCTCCAGCGGGTCGTAGCGGGTCTCGCCCTGGGCCAGGCCGAGCCGCCAGCGGTAGTTGTGCACGGTGATGGCGACCTGGTCGGGGTTGTCCAGGGCCTTGGCGCTGCGCTCGAAGGTGGCGTCGTCGAACTTCCACTGCGGCGAGGCGGTCTGCCAGATCAGCCGGGCGAAGGCGTGGCGGTTGCTGTCGTAGCCGGCGCGGCCGCGCTCGGTGGCGAAGTAGTACTGGTACCACCACTGCAGTTCGGCGCTGGGCGGCAGCGGGGCCTTGGCGGCTTCCTGGCTGCTGATCAGGTAGCCGCTGACCGACACCAGCGCCTTGACCCGCTCGGGCCACAGGGCCGAGACGATATCGGCGGTGCGCGCGCCCCAGTCGAAGCCGCCGAGCACGGCGCGCTTGATCCCCAGGGCGTCCATGAAGGCGATGACGTCGCTGGCCAGGGCGGCGGGTTGGGCATTGCGCGGGGTGTTCGCGCAGAGGAAGCGGGTGTCGCCGTAGCCGCGGGCGTAGGGCACCAGCACCCGGTAACCCTGGGCGGCCAGTTGCGGCGCCACCTGCTCGTAGCTGTGGATGTCGTACGGCCAGCCGTGCAGGAGGATCACCACCGGGCCGTCGGCGGGGCCTTGTTCCACGTAGGCGACGTCCAGCACGCCGGCCTGGACATGCTTGAGCGGGCCGAAGGGGGGGGACCGGCGGGCTGCGGCAGGCGAGCGGGTTTCCTCGGCCTGACCGGGGGTGGTGGTCAGCAGGGCCAGGGGCAGCAGGGCGCAGGCGAGCAGGGCTGAGCGGTTGAGGCGGTTGGCGCTGGCGAACATGGTGCATCTCCTTGGCGGGCCATCGGTGTGGGCGGGATGGCGTGTAGTTAAGGAGGTGGCTGTGTCCGGGGTGTGTCGGGTGCTGGTGGGGTGGGCGTTCGTGTGTATCGGGAGGCGGTTGGTACACAGAATGCTACACAAGGGCAGGGCTTCGTGAGCAGTTTCAGCTATCTGCGTGGGAGCGGGCTTGCCCCGCGATGCAATGGATGGCACCGGCCATGCCGGTGATCGCGGGGCAAGCCCGCTCCCACGCAGACCTCGCTAGCCCGCTAAATCAGAGCGTTGTGATTTGGGCGTTCTTGGGTTTCATCGTTCGCTTGCGCCTGCAGCCAGTGCACCACTTGCTCGGCGGCCGAGCCTGCCTGCGGAGCATGGCCGGCGAGCAGGTGGAAGCCGGCGTTGCTGTGCAGTTCATGGTCTTCAAGGGCGAGTACCAGCGTGCCGGCCTTCAGGGCATTCGCCACCAGCAGGCGGGGCACCAGGGCGATGCCCATGCCTTGCTCGGCGGCCTCGATGGCGAGGATGGTCTGGGAGAACACCGGGCCGCTGAAGCGCGTGCCGGGCAGCGCGTAGTGATCGAACCAGCGCTTCCAGTTGTTGTGGCTGTCGGAGATCAGCGGCTGCTGCGCAAGATCCGCGGCTTGCCGCCAAGGGTGTTCACCGCGCAATGCCGGCGCGCACACCGGCACCGCCACGCCGGGCAGCAGGGGCAGGGCATAGGCGTCGGCGAAGGGCGGGGCTCCCCAGCGCACCGCCAGGTCCACGGCGCCCTTGCCGCTCAACGGGCGGGTACTGTCGGAGGCATCGATCATCAGCGCCACCGGCGGGTGGGCCTGGGCCAGCAGGCCCAGGCGCGGGATCAGCCAGCGGCTGGCGAAGGCGGGGGTGGTGCTGAGCAGGATCTGCCGGGGATCGCGCTGGCTGTCGCGCTCCAGCAGTTCGCCGGTGGCGTCCTCGATGATGTCCAGGGCCAGGCGCACGCGGGTCAGGTAGTCGGCGCCGTCCCGGTTGGGCCGCAGGCCTCGGGGCAGGCGCTCGAACAGCGGGCGGCCGAGCTTGTCCTCGAGGGTGCGCACCTGCTGGGCGACGGCGCCGGGGGTGACGTGCAGTTCGTCGGCGGCGGCGCGGAAGCTGCCCAGGCGGGCGGCGGCCTCGAAGGCCACCAGGTGATTGACGATGGCGGGGGCATTGCGTCGCTTGGGCGCGCTCATCCAGTAGATTTCCTGCAGGCTGCTGCCAGTATTTGTGATTGGTGCGATAAGCCGGATTCTGGCTTCATGGGCCTACTTGATCAACTCCCATAAGGAGCAGCATATGTCTTCCCAGAAAGTTGCAATCATCACCGCAGGCGGCAGTGGCATGGGTGCCGAGGCCGCGCGGCGGCTGGCCGCCGATGGCTTCAGGGTGGCGATCCTGTCGTCGTCCGGCAAGGGCGAGGCGCTGGCGGCCGAGTTGGGCGGCATCGGCGTGACCGGCTCCAACCAGTCGGTAGAAGACCTGCAGCGTCTGGTCGACACAGTGATGCAGCAATGGGGGCGGGTCGATGTGCTGGTCAACAGCGCAGGCCACGGCCCGCGCGCGCCGGTTCTCGAGCTGAGCGACGACGACTGGCACCGTGGCATGGAGGTGTACTTCCTCAACGTGGTGCGCCCGACCCGCCTGGTGACGCCGATCATGCAGCGCCAGGGCGGCGGCGCCATCATCAACATTTCGACTTTCGCCGCCTTCGAGCCGGATCCGACGTTCCCGACCTCCGGGGTGTTCCGCGCCGGGCTCGCGGCCTTCACCAAGCTGTTCGCCGACCGTTACGCGGCCGAGAACATCCGCATGAACAACGTGCTGCCGGGCTTTATCGACAGCCTGCCGGAGAAAGCGGAATTCCGTAGCCGGATTCCCATGGAGCGGTACGGCAAGGCCGAGGAGATTGCGGCCACTGTCGCCTTCCTGGCCTCCGAGGGCGCGGGCTATATCACCGGGCAGAACCTGCGGGTCGATGGGGGTATCACCCGTTCGGTCTAACTGGCATGGCGGGCATACAGCTGGGCGACGACTTCCGTTAGCATGTCGCCCCTGTTTCCCGCTATCCGGATCCGCCCCATGAGCACCACGATGTTCCGCCAGGCCACGGCAACCGACGTGGACCGTTGCTACCAGATCGAAACCAGCGCCTACGAAGGCGACGAGGCCGCCACCCGGGAGAAGATCGCCACGCGCATCGCCCAGTACCCGGAGGGCTTCCTGGTGCTTGAGGCCGATGGCCAGGTGATCGGCTTCATCAACAGCGGCTGCGCCGACCAGGTGGTGATGTCGGACGAAGCCTTCAAGGAGCTGGTCGGGCATGATCCGCTGGCGCCCAACGTGGTGATCATGTCGGTGGTGCTCGACCCTGCGTACCAGGGCCTGGGCCATGCCGGCCGGCTGATGGCGCGTTTCGTCGAACAGATGCGTGAGCGCGGCAAGGTGACTATTCACCTGATGTGCAAGGAGCGCCATGTCGGGCTGTACGAGAAGATGGGCTACGCCTATGTGCGCCCGTCGGCCTCCGACCATGGCGGCATGGCCTGGCACGAAATGATCATGGTGCTCTGAAGGACCTTCGACTAGCATCGACGCTTTTCGCAGCCAGGGAGAGGCCTGTGAACTACGTCGTGATTGCCGCACACCGCAGTGAGTATCCTGCGCCCATCACCTTCGCCCGAGGCACGCTGCTGGACATCGGCCAGCGTTACGAGGGTGATGAGCACTGGGAGGACTGGTACCTGTGCAGTTGCCAGGGCCAGGAGCCAGGCTGGGTGCCCGGCCAGCTCATCGAGCGGCTTGGCGTCGGCCGGGGCAGGGCGGTGGAGGCCTATTCGGCCCATGAGCTGGACGTTGACCCCGGCCAGTCGCTGGAGGGCCTGCGCCCCCTGAACGGCTGGCTCTGGTGCCGTCGTGCAGGCAATGGGGAGCTGGGCTGGGTACCGCTGGCGAAGCTGCGCCAGCTGGACTGAGATCAGACCGCAGCCAGCAAGGCCGCGCTGTCGAGAATCCGCGCATAGTCCATGGCCAGGTTGCCCAGGGCCAGGGCATGGACGTCTTCCGCCGGCCACAGTCGGCCCTGCAGGTCGTGCTGGTCGAAGGTGTAGCAGGCATCGGCCACCACCAGCGTATCGAACCCCAGGTTGCCCGCCGAGCGCGCGGTCGACTCCACCGAGTTGTTGGTGATCACGCCGACGATGACCAGCTGGCTGATGCCGCGCTGGTGCAGCCAGCGTTCAAGGCCACTGTTGCAGAAGGCGTCGGGCACGTGTTTGTCGAACACGTTCTCGCTGGCCTGCGGGGTGAAGGCGGGCTGGAACTCGCAACCGGGCTGGCCAGGCCAGAACACCGAATCGGGATCGCGGGAAATGTGGCGCACGTGTATCACCGGACGCGTGCTTGCACGCCAGGCGGCGAGCAGTTCGCTGATGCGCTGTTCGGCTTCGGGGTTGTTGCGACGGCCCAGGCGAGGGTGGTTGATGCCGTTCTGCATGTCGATGATCAGCAGGGCGGCGTTGCTGGCGAGCGCGGTCATCTCCGGGAGTTCTCCTTGTCTGGGCTTCGGACCGTAGCACAGGTAGGTCATCGCGGGGCAATCCCGCTCCCACGCCGATCGCGTTGGCCTCAAGGTATGCGCCCCGCGATGGGAGGAATCACCATCTGATCCGCTTTTTTTCCACGAACCTGAATCTGTAACCGTATCAGCCGCTGCCGGAAAATACACCCAGGCCCAGCCTTCCAACCCGGTGTGCGCTGGGCAGGCTGCCCCGCTGCACTGCCGCAGCGGCCAGCCCCGCCGTTACGTCATCACACTGTAGAGGTTCCGATGGGCAAGCTCGCGCTGTTTCTGGGTGGTTTTCTGCTGCTGACTATCATGATTGGCCTGCTGGGTACCATTCCGCCAAGCTGAGCCGCAACTTTTTCCTGTCCCGGCCCGCCTGGCACAATGGCGGGCCAGACCCTTCCCCAAGTTTTTCCCGCCTCCTGGCCGCAGTCGTCTAGACAAGCGGTAGCTGCAAGTCGTTCTCAAGTACAAGTCGCTCGTGTAATCTCGCGCCCCCAATCCCAGGGCCCGGGCACACGGGCCGTTTACTTGCCTTGGAGACAATACACACTATGGAATGCAAGAAAGGCACTGCAGCGATGCTGGAGTGGCGCGGTCGTTTTCTCGGTGAGGGCATCCTCCACGAAGCGGACTACGATCAGGCACTGCGCCGTGCCGAAGAGTTGGAGCGTTCCGGTGTGATCAGCGCAAGCGAATGGATCGAGTTGGTCAAGTTGGCCAATGCGGCCTTGCTGCGCTTGTAAAAATTCCTTCAAGGCTTGCAGAAACTGTCCACAAAATTCGTGGGTAGGTCTGTGGATAAAGCGCTACAGGCCATGGTTCTCAGGGCCTCTGTTAGATTGAGCAGAAATTGAGCAGCCCAGTTCAGGGCTGTTCCCCTCCCCGCAGACCGGCCTCGCGCAGGGTCTGCAGCAGCTCGCGGACCTTCGCCGGCAGGTCGCCGGCCGGGTACACGGCGTGCATCTGCGGGTCCTGCCCGGTGCTGGATGTCAGGTGGTAGTCGGGGCAGACCCGCACCAGGCGCCCGGCACGTACCTCCGGCTCCCCCAGCCAATCCGCCAGCCGGGCGATACCGGCCCCCGCCAGGGTGCTTTGCAGCACAGCTACCCCCGAGCCCAGGCGCAGCCGTGGTCGCGGGCGCAGGCTGACGATGTGTCCGTCCTTGCTGAAATGCCAGGCCTTCAGGATGCGCGGCGCGGTGTGCAGGATCAGCGTATGCCGCTCGAGGTCTTCCAGCACCTGCGGCGTGCCGGCCAATGCCAGGTACTGAGGGCTGGCGTAGAGATGGCGGCGGTAACGCCATAGTGGATAGCCGATCAGTTCGCTGGACTGCGGGAAGGCCCCGCGGATCACGAAATCCAGCTTGCCTTGCAACGGGTCGAAGGCCTGGTCGCCGTACTGTACGTCGAGGGTGACGTGGGGGTGGCGGCGGGAAAATTCGGCCAGCACCGCCGGCAGCACCTGCTGGGCCAGCACCTCGGGCGCGGCCAGGCGGATCCAGCCCTGGGCGTCGCCGGTCAGCGCTGCCAGTTCGTCGGCGGCGTCCCGTTGCACATCCAGCAAGCGCTCGGCATGGGGCAGCAGCCGCTCGCCGGCCTCGGTGAGCGATACTGAACTGGCGCTGCGGTTGAACAGCTTGGCGCCGCTGTTATCCTCCAGGGCCTGCACGGCCCGGGTCACCGCGCTGGGCGAACGACCCAGGGCGCGGGCAGCGCTGACGAAGCTGCGCTTGTGCGCGACGCTGACGAACGCCTGTATTTCTCGCAGCATGTCCAGTGCCATCGCGGGGTTCCTTGTTGCAGTTTTCGCAATATGGCATTTCAACACAAGCGCGCCGCTTTGATTAGTCTGGCAGCCTGTTTTATGCCGCCCGGACCCCAGAGATGATGGATATCGCCCTGCTTTCACTGTTCGCCTTCGCCGCTGGCCTGATCGATGCCGCCGTGGGAGGCGGGGGGTTGATCCAGATCCCGGCGCTGTTCAACGTGCTGCCCAACGCCCAGCCGGCGGCGTTGCTGGGCAGCAACAAGCTGGCCTCGGTGTGCGGCACCAGCTTTGCGGCGCGTTCGTTCATCCGCAAGGTCAAGCTGGACTGGGGGCTGATCGTGCCGGCGGCGCTGAGCGCCTTCGTCATGTCGTTCTGCGGCGCGGCCACCGTGTCGCTGGTACCGGCAAGCGTGATGCGGCCGATGGTGCTGGTGTTGATCGTGCTGATGGCCATCTACACCTTCTGCAAGAAGGACTTCGGCACCTTGCACAAACCCATGGCGATCGGCCGCAAGGAACAGTGCCTGGCGGTGTTGATCGGCGGCGCCATCGGCTTCTATGACGGATTGTTCGGCCCAGGCACCGGCAGCTTCCTGATCTTCCTGTTCATCCGCTTCTTCGCCCTGGACTTCCTGCATGCCTCGGCTTCGGCGAAGCTGGTCAACATCGCCACCAACCTGGCGGCGTTGGTGTTCTTCATTCCGTCGGGCAATGTGCTGTGGGCCATTGCGCTGCCGATGGCGCTGTTCAACATCCTCGGCGCGCTGACCGGCACCTGGCTGGCGGTGCGCAAGGGCGCGGGGTTCGTGCGCGGGCTGTTCCTGGTGCTGCTGTGCGTGCTGATCGCCAAGCTGAGCTGGGACCTGCTGGCCGGTTGAGTCACACCACCTGGCGCTGTCCCTCGGCCTGTTCGACCCGGTTGCGACCCTGGGCCTTGGCCCGGTAGAGCGCCTGGTCGGCGCTGGCCAGCAGTTCGTCGAGGCTGGGCGCCGGGGTGTCGGCGGTGCAACCGCTTACTCCGATGCTCACGGTGATCCGCAGCGCCTGCCCGGGCTGCGCGATGTGCTGGTCCTGTACCGCCCGACGCAGGCGCTCGGCGGTGAACCTGGCCAGTTCCGGTGCCAGCCCCGGCACGACGATGACGAATTCCTCGCCGCCCAGGCGGGCGAACAGCTCGCCGTCGTGCAACTGGTCCTGCAGGGTCATGGCGAACTGGCGCAGCACCTGGTCGCCGACTGCGTGGCCATGCTGGTCGTTGATGGTCTTGAAGTGATCGATGTCGAGCATCATCAAGGTCAGCGGCGCTTGCCGACGGTTGTCGAGCAGGGCGTGGGCGCGGCGGATGAAGGCGCTACGGGACAGCGTGCCAGTGAGGTGGTCGATGGTCGCCTGATGCGCCAGGCGCGCCATCAGGCTGCGGTTGGCGCTGCTGACACAGGCCAGCACCAGCGGGCCGAGCACCAGCATGGCGATGCCCAGGCGCGCCGACATCAGGGTGGTGACCCCCGATTCGCTCTGCGGGATGCTGAAGTGCATGAGGTTCTGCGCCACGGCGACGATCAGCGTGCTGCCGGCGGTGAGCGCCAGCAGCGCCACCAGGAATGGCGAGTAGCTGAGCGCGCACCACAGCAGCGCGGCGATCGGGAAGGCGATGGCCCCGGGGCCGCCGAAGACGATGCTGACCGCCAGCGAGGCGAGCAGCACCAGCAGCGGCGCCAGGCGGATCGGCTGGCTGGCGCTGCCGTGGCCGCTCAGGGCGCGTGGCGAGGGGGCGGTGAGCAGCACGGGCAGGACCAGCACGCTGGTGGAGAACTGCTCGCTGAACCAGGCAAGCCAGGTGGCGCGCAGCGATTGTTCGAACCAGGGCGTGGCCATCACGCAGGCCAGGCTGGCGGCGACCACGGCGCCGACCGCGCAGGCGCCGAACAGGTACAGGGTGCCGTGGGGCGTGCGCAGGCGTCGGTGCACGCGTGGCAGGCGGGCCATCAGGTACCAGATGCTGACGATGGCGCCGAGGTTGCACAGGTTGAACCACAAGGCTGGCTTCCAGGCGCTGCCGCAGGCCAGGTCGGCGCCCACCATGGCCAGGTAGATCAGGGCGAAGCCGGAGGGGGTGGCCTGGCGCGGATTGCGCAGCAGCACCCCGGCGAGCACCGCGTTCACCGGCCAGAACAGCGACAGCGATTCGATGGGGCGGGCGAGGATGCCGGCCAGGGTCAAGGCCAGGGTCAGGCCGAACAGGCTCAGCAGGGGCAGCAGGCGCGACGGGGCTGGTGACACCATGGGTTCGACCGGCAAGCGAAGACGAAATCCAGGAAAACGGCCGTAGGCACCTGGGACGATAGTCTGAGAGTGTCTTTCAAGTCGCCAATTGATGTCAATTCGCCGCAAATCGCCTGGATCGTGCCGCCGACTACAAGCCGAACACCCACGGCACCATCAGCACGGTGACCAGCATCACCAGCAGGGTGAAGGGCACCCCGATTTTGACGAAGTCAGCGAAGCGATACTGGCCGGGGCCCAGCACCAGGGTGTTGACCGGCGACGACACCGGCGTCATGAACGCCGCCGACGCCGCCAGGGCCACGGTCATGGCGAATGGGTAGGGCGACATGCCGAGTTGCTGAGCGGTGCTGACCGCCACCGGGGCCATCAGCACCGCCGTCGCGGTGTTGGAGATGAACAGGCCGATCAGCGCGGTAAGGGCGAACAGACAGGCGAGGATCACACTCGGCCCGGCGCCGCCGAGGGTGTTGACCAAGGCGCCGACGGCCAGGTCGATGCCGCCGGTCTTCTGCAGGGCCAGGGCGAAGGGCAGCATGCCGACGATCAGCACCAGGCTTTGCCAGTGGATGGCGCGGTAGGCGCTGTTCATGTCGATGCAACGGCCGGCGCCCATCAGCAGGCAGCCGATCAAGGCGGCGATGACGTTGGGTACCAGGCCGCTGACCATCAACCCGACCATCACCGCCAGGCTGATCAGCGCGTAGGGCGCGCGGGCGCGGGCCGGGGCGACCTGGTCGATCTCCGCCGGCAGGCTCAACACCAGGAAGTCGCGGGGCTTGCCCTGCAACTGACGCACCGCTTTCCAGGGGCCGACCACCAGCAAGGTGTCGCCCAGGCGCAGCTTTTCTTCCACCAACTGCCCTTCGATCGCCTGCTGGTCGCGGCGCAGGCCGACCACGTTGAGGTCGTAGCGGGTGCGGAAGGTCAGCTCGAGGAGGGTCTTGCCGATCAGTTGCGAGCCAGGAGGCAGCGAGATTTCGGCCATGCCCACTTCCTGGGACTGGTCGATGAAATAGGCCGCCTTGAAGTGCAGGGGTTCGAGCAGCATCGACTGGCACAGGCTGCGCAGGTCGTCGCGATTGGCGAACAGGTCCAGCAGCAGCACGTCGTCCTGTTGCAGCAGGGTGCCGGAGTCGGCGGGGATCACCCGGGTGGTGAACTTGTGCTGGCGTTCGATGCCGATCACGTTGGCGCCGTGGCGGGTGCGCAGCTCCAGCTCGCCCAGGGTGTGGCCGATCAGCGGCGAATGGGGGCGGATGCGCAGGCGCCGCTCGCGGCCGCTGAGCTTGTAGTCCAGCACCAGATCGAGCAGGGTGCGGCGGCTCTCGACGCGACCGTCCTTGCGCACCTCGCCGTTGAGCCAGTGGCGGGTCAGCAGCATGTAGCCGATGCCCAGCACCAGTACCACCAGGCCGAAGGGGGTGAAGCTGAAAAAGCCGAAGCCGCTTTCACCGTGGCGCACCAGCTCGCTGTGCACCACCACGTTCGGCGGGGTCGCCACCAGGCTGAGCATGCCGCTGATCAGGCCGGCAAAGCTCAGCGGCATCATCAGCCGGCTGGGCGAGAGCTGCAGGCGCGCGGCGATGCTCAGCACCACCGGGATGAAGATCGCCACCACGCCGGTGGAGCTCATCACCGAGCCCAGGCCCGCCACCGCCACCATCAGCAGCACCAGCAGGCGCGCCTCGCTGTTGCCGGCGCGTTCGCTCATCCATTCGCCGATGCGATAGGCGATACCGGTGCGCACCAGCCCTTCACCGATCACGAACAGCGCGGCGATCAGCACCACGTTGGGGTCGCTGAAACCGGCCAGGGCCTGCTCGACGGTGAGAATGCCGGACAGCGGCAGCGCGAGGATCACCAGCAGGGCGACCACGTCCATGCGCGGGCGGTTGATGATGAACAGGACGACGACGACGGCCAGCAGGCCTAGGACCCAGAGCAGCTCATGGTTCATGGGGAGGGGATGTTCCTTCACACAGGGGCACGAAAGGCGATGGCCCTAGTGTGGCAGCTTGACGCGAATGCGTCGTTGACGTGCTGCAGTGTTTTGCCGGGGATTACCCAACCCTGTGGGAGCGGGTTTACCCGCGAACACCAGCAAAGCTGGTGCCAGGCACCGCGGTGCTTGTTTCGCGGGTAAACCCGCTCCCACAGGGGGCGTGAAGCCGCTCGTAGGGCTGGGCGATCGCCTGCAGGATCAGTGGCGATGCTTGTGCTTGCGGTTGTTGTCGCCCATGTGGTTGCCGATCGCGCCGCCCGCCGCGCCGCCCAGGCCCGCGCCGACGGTCGAGCCGGTGGAGCCGCCGAGCTTGCCGCCGATCAGCGAGCCGCCGGCCGAACCCAGGCCACCGCCGATGGCGGCTTCGGCACGGTTGCCCTTGCGTGCGCCCACCGCGCTGCCGGCCGCGCCGCCCAGGCCCGCGCCGATGGCCGCGCCGGTGCTGCCGCCGATCTGTTTGCCGACGACGTTGCCCAGGGCACCGCCCAGGCCGCCGCCGATGGCAGCGGTGCCGTCACCGGCGAAGGCGCCCTGGCAGAGCAGCAGGCCGAGGGCGAGGGAAGGCAGAGTCAGACGCATGTTGTGAACCTCAGGGGAATCATCAGGGGGAGGGTGCCGCGTGGTTGGCGGCGAGTCTGGGTTTGAAAGACGCTTCAGCGGTAGTAGCGGTCACGGTACTGGCGGTCGTCATCGTCACGGTCGTGGCGATGGTGATGACGGTGGCCGCGGTCACGGTCGCGCCAGCCGTCGTCATCGTCGTGGTAGTGGTTGCTGTAGCAGCCACCGAGCAGCAGCAGGGTGGCGACCATCGAAAGGCTTGCAAGGCGTTTCATCACGTTATAGGTCCTTGATCCGCAACGGTTTACGCGGTACCTCCTGTGACCTGTGGCGATCGATTTGGTTCTTTGCCGCGCAAACTTTTATCGCGGCGGCGATGAGCGGTAGCGGCGATTCCCCGGCCGGCCCGGCAGTGCTAGAGTCTGCTTCTTTTTTGTCCCGAGGATGGAACATGCGAGCAATTCTGCCGATCACCGTGGCGCTGCTGCTGGCGGGCTGTGCATCGTCGACCATGGAAGCGGCGCGCAACGGCTCGCCCACCGCACGCCTGGATTCGCACAAGACGCCCGATCTGGTCGCCCAGTGCATCCAGTTCAGCTGGCAGGAAGAGAACACCTTCGGGGTCGATGCCAGCGGCTACCTGGAGGCGCGCAAGCAGGGTGGGTTCACGGTGTATACCCGGGAGGCGGAGTCGTTCGTCGATGTCTACGCCCAGGCGGGAGGCACGCGGGTGGACTATTACGCGCAGAAGAATGACGGCGTGGCGTTGCAGCGCCGGGCGGCGGCGGCCACCTGTCTATAACTTGAAGCCAGGCCAGTGCAGGACTAGAACAGGCAAATCGACACCCTGTGGGAGCAACTGTCTTGCTCAATTTTTGGAGTCTGGCGCGATACCTGTGGGAGCTGGCTTGCCCGCGAACACCGGCGTAGCCGGTGCCAAGCACCGCGTCGGATTCTTCGCGGGTAAACCCGCTCCCACAGGGGGGCGCTGTGATGCTTACCCTGCCGCGCGCTCGGCAGTGATGTCCTCGAACACGCTGATCAGATGCTCCGGCTGCCCGTCGGCGCGACGTTCGAGTGAGGTGCGCGCCCGTACCCAGATATAGCGCCCGTCCTTGTGGCGCACGCGCTTCTGCACCTCGTAACGCTCGATCTCGCCGGCCAGCATGCGCTGCAGCAACGCCAGGTTGCCCGGCAGGTCGTCGGGGTGGGTGATCTGCTGGAAGGTCGTGCCGTACAGTTCGTCCTCGCGGTAGCCCAGCAGCTCGCAGAAGCTGCCGTTGACCCGCTGCCAACTGCCATCCGGGTCGATATAGGCCAGCGCGCCCCAGGCCAGTTCGAAGATGGTGCGAAAACGCGCCTCGCTCTGGCGCAGCTCTTCTTCGGCGACCTTGCGCTCGGTGTTGTCCATGCTGATGCCGACCATCTTCACCGGGCGCCCGACGCTGTCACGCAGCACCGTGGCGCGCGAGGCGATCCAGCGCTGGCCGCCATCGGGGCGAGTGATGCGAAAATCGCATTCGCAGCCGGTGCCGTCGGCCACCGCCTGGGCATACATGCCCTGCATGTGGCGGGCGTCATCGGCGTGGATGTGTTCCCAGAAGTCCTCGTTGCGGCGCAGCGGCCAGCCATACACCGCCTCGACGTTGGGCGAGTAGGTCACCTCGTCGGTGACCAGGTTCCATTCCCAGGTGACGATGCGCGCGCCTTCCTGGGCCAGCTTCATGCGCGTCTCGCTTTCCATGATCTCGGCGGTGTAGCGGCGGCGCACGTCGGTCATTGGCAGCTCGACCACCTCGGCCTGCTGCACGTTGTGCAGGGCCTCCTCGCCGTAGCGCAGCCAGATCCAGTTGACCTTGAGCAGGTCGGCCAGGCGGCGCAGGTTGTCGTAGTCGATCTCGCCGCCGCGGGTCCACTTGTGCACCGCCGTGCGCGAGATCCCCAGCGCCGTGCCCACGGCCTGCAGGGTCAGCTTGTGGTGTTCGAGCAGTTCCTTGAGGCGAAAGGCGAAGCTGTTTTCGGTCATGGGCGCTGGATCCTTGGGCGGGCACGAAGCGGGCAGTATACCCGAGCCGTCAACTTCTGGTTGACGGGGTGGTTGCCGGGTTGGCGAGGGCCGGTTAACGTGGCGCCTGACTCACTCAGGACAGGGAAGCACCGCTATGAGCCGATCACTGGAACTCAATCGCGCCAGCTGGGACGAGCGCGCACCCTTGCACGCTGCCTCCGGGGACTACGAGGTCGAGCGCTTCGTCGCCGAGCCCGGGCACCTGTCCGAGGTGGTGCGCTTCGACCTGCCACGCCTGGGCGATATCCACGGCCTGCGCGCGGTGCACCTGCAATGCCATATCGGCACCGACACCCTGTCGCTGGCGCGCCTGGGCGCCGAGGTCTGCGGCCTGGATTTCTCCGCGGCGTCCCTGGTCCAGGCACGCCAGCTGGCCGAGCGCTGTGGGGCGGGCATCGCCTATGTCGAATCGGACGTCTATCAGGCTGCGCAGGTATTGCCGGCGGCGGCTTTCGATCTGGTCTACACCGGCATCGGCGCGCTGTGCTGGCTGCCGAGCATCGAGCGCTGGGCGCAGACCGTGGCGGCGTTGCTCAAGCCGGGCGGGCGGCTGTTCCTGCGCGATGGCCACCCGATGCTGATGGCCGTGAACGAGGACCATGAGGATCGTCTGCAACTGGAGTACCCGTACTTCGAGCGCGAGGCGCCGACGGTGTGGCACAGCGACGAGACGTATGTTGAAACCGACCAGGCACTGACCCAGACTGAAACCCATGAGTGGAACCATGGCTTGGGCGAGGTGATTACCGCGCTGCTGAACAACGGCCTGCGCATCACCGGCCTGGAGGAGCACCAGAGCATCCCCTGGGAAGCGCTTCCGGGCCAGATGACGCTGGGCGATGACGGCGAGTGGCGCCTGAACGAGGCGCCGTGGCGGTTGCCGCTGAGCTATACGTTGCAGGCGGTGAAGGGATAGATGCGCGGGTTACGCCATCCCTGTAGGAGCGGCCTTGTGTCGCGAAAGGGCTGCAAAGCAGCCCCGCGATCTTTGCATCAGCGCTGAAATCCTGGGGCTGCTTTGCAGCCCTTTCGCGACACAAGGCCGCTCCTACAGGGGGCGTGCATGAATCCGGATCAGGACAGGAACCCACCATCGACATTGAGCGCGGTGCCGGTGGTATAGCTGGAGGCATCGCTGGCCAGGTACAGCACCGCGCCGGCCATCTCGCTCGGGTCGGCCACGCGCTTGAGCGGGATCTGTTGCAGCGCGGCGTTGCGGATGCTGTCGTTCTTCACCAGCGCCGAGGCGAACTTGGTGTCGGTCAGCCCCGGCAGCAGGGCGTTGCAGCGGATGCCGAACTGCGCGCACTCCTTGGCGAAGACCTTGGTCATGTTGATCACCGCCGCCTTGGTCACCGAGTAGATGCCCTGGAACAGCCCGGGCGAGACACCATTGATCGAGGCCACGTTGATGATGCTGCCGCCGCCGTGCTCGCGCATCAGCTTGCCGGCCTCCACCGACATGAAGAAGTAGCCGCGGATGTTGACGTCGACGGTCTTCTGGAACGCCCCCAGGTCGGTGTCCAGGACATTGCAGAACTGCGGGTTGGTGGCGGCGTTGTTGACCAGGATATCGAGACGGCCGAACTGCTCGCGGATGCCGGCGAACACCTGCTGGATCTGCTCCATCTCGCCGATGTGGCAGGCCACCGCGGTGGCCTTGCCGCCGGCGGCGACGATCGCTTCGGCCACCTGCTGGCAGCCGTCGAGCTTGCGGCTGGAGACGATCACATGGGCGCCCTGCTGGGCCAGCAGGTGGGCGATGGCTTCGCCGATGCCGCGGCTGGCGCCGGAAACGAAGGCGATCTTGCCGTCGAGGTCGAACAGGTGGGTCTTGGACATGCGCGTATTCCTTGTTGTCTGCCGAAGTTACAGGCTGGATTTGCCGATCAGTTGCAGGCTCATCTGCTCCAGCAGCCGGTTCATGTGGATGAACTGGGCGAAGCGCTTGTCCTGGGTCTGGCCGTGGAAGAAGCGGTAGTAGATCTGCTGGACGATGCCGGCCAGGCGGAACAGGCCGTAGCAATAATAGAAGTCGAAGTTGTCGATACGGATGCCGGCGCGCTCGGCGTAGTAGTCGACGAACTGCTGGCGGCTGAGCATGCCGGGGGCGTTGCTTGGCTGGCGGCGCATCAGTTGCACCGGTGCCGGGTCGCCGGCCTCGATCCAGTAGGCCAGGCTGTTGCCCAGGTCCATCAGCGGGTCGCCGATGGTGGCCATCTCCCAGTCCAGCACGCCGATGATGCGCATCGGGTTGGCGCTGTCGAGGATGACGTTGTCGAAGCGGTAATCGTTGTGCACGATGCCCGGGCGCGGATGGTCGGCGGGCATCTTCTCGCGCAGCCAGGCGATCACCTGCTCCCAGCGCGGCGCGTCGGGGGTCAGGGCTTTTTCGTAGCGGCTGGCCCAGCCTTCGACCTGGCGCTGCACATAGCCTTCCGGCTTGCCCAGGTCGGCCAGGCCGCAGGCCTGGTAGTCCACCTGGTGCAGCTCGACCAGGCGGTCGATGAAACTCTTGCACAGGGCTTCGGTGCGGCCGGCGTCCAGGTCCAGTTCGGCGGGAATGTCCGAACGCAGGATGATGCCGTTGACCCGTTCCATTACATAGAATTCGCCGCCGATCAGCGACTCGTCAGTGCAGTGCACGTAGGCCTTGGGGCAATAGGGGAAGCCAGCGTTGAGCTGGTTGAGGATGCGAAACTCACGGCCCATGTCGTGGGCCGACTTGGCCTTGTGGCCGAATGGCGGGCGGCGCAGCACGAACTCCCGGTCCGGATAGCTGACCAGGTAGGTCAGGTTGGAGGCGCCGCCGGGGAACTGGCTGATGCTCGGTGTGCCCGCGAGGCCGGGAATGTGATCCTTGAGGTACGGATCGATGACGGCCGCGTCGAGTTCTTCGCCGGGGCGTACCTGGGTGGACTGGTCGGTGAGCGTCATGCGATTTCCTTATGATCAGTAGCAAGGACCATTGGCTAATCTAATTTCCTGTCAAAGCTGGTACAAGCGTGCCAGACGTTTATTGGCCTGGGTGTTGCCGGGCGATCAATGGCCCTGATGGGCGGGCCTTGCAGCGGGCGAAAAAAAACCGAAGCCCGTCAGGCTTCGGTTTTTTCATTGGCGATTCGCCGCGCCGATCAGGACGGGAACAGCTCGCTGAGCTTCATCGACAGCATCATGTCGCCTTCGACGCGCAGCTTGCCGCCCATGAAGGCCTGCATGCCGTCGGTGTCACCGCTGACGATGCCCTTGAGGGTTTCGCTGTCCATCACCAGGGTGCAGTTGGCATCGGCGTTCTCGCCTTCCTGGATCTCGCAGGTGCCGTCCTTGACCAGCAGGGCGTAGTGCTTGTCTTCGTCGGTGATGTTGAAGCCGAACACCAGGTCCAGGCCGGCGGCAGCGGATGGGTTGAATTTTGCCTTCATCGCCTCGACGGCTTTAGCTACATCGCTCATGGTGTATTCCTTGTTAAGTGATATTCGCGTCCGCAAGGACACAACAGACCGGGCTCATCGGTAGGTGACGAGCTCCGGCAACCGCAACAGCCGCACATGGGCTTGGCTGTTGAAGGAAGCCAGGGTGACGTCGCGGCCACGGAACTTCAGGTGGCTGAGCGACGTGTTGATGATCTGCCAATTCAGGCTGAACGCCTGAGCCGGCGTAATTGCGCTTACCAGGTGGAGCAGGGCGGCGATGGTGCCGCCGGAGGTGAACAGGGCGATGTTGTCGCCGTTGGCGGCGCTGTCGAGCAGGCGCCGCAGGCCATCGCCGACCCGGCCGGTGAAGGCCTGCCAGGTTTCCAGGTGTTCGTCGTGGGCGTGGTCGCCGTCGTGCCAGCGCTGCACCATCAGGGCGAACAGGCGCTGGAACTCGCTGCGGTGCTGGGCGCCGTTGCGCAGCACATGCAGGGCCTCGGGTTCTTCGGGCAGCAGGGCAGGGAGCAGGGCGCGGATCACGCCGTCGGCGTCGAACTCATTGAAGGCGGCGTCGGTCTCTATGGCCGGGGCTGCTTCGCCATGGGCCTGCAGCGCGTCGAGGGCCAGGCGGGCGGTGTCCTGCTGGCGACGCAGGGTGCCGGCCACGCAACGGTCCAGGCGCAGGCCCAATTGGGCGAAGTGTTCGCCCAGTGCCTGGCTCTGACGCTCGCCGACCGGCGAGAGCACGTCGTAGTCGGCGGCACCAAAGGAGGCTTGGCCATGTCGGATCAGGTAGAGATTGCCCACGTTGAAGTCCGGCCCGGTTGGAGGTTGCTGCGAGGTTAGGTTGCCCCAGGCGGGCTGTCAACGAAAAAACATACAAGCGTTTGAAAAGGTCGTTTGAACTGTGTTGCCAGCATTTTCACCGGCTGGCAGCGGCCCTGGCGCCCCGGTATGCTTGCATCCAGTTCGCGCCGTTGCGGCGCTGGTTTATCAAGGAGTCAATGTGGAGTTTCTTGCCGAATACGCAAGCTTTCTCGCCAAAACCGCCACCCTGGTGATCGCCATCCTGGTGGTGCTGTCGGCCATCGCCGGCCTGCGTGGCAAAGGGCGGCGCAAGCCGGGCGGGCAATTGCAGGTTACCCGTCTCAACGAGTTCTACAAGGAGCTGCGCGAGCGCCTTGAGTCGGGCCTGCTCGACAAGGCCCAGCTCAAGGCCCTGCGCAAGCAGCAGGCCAAGGCGGAAAAACAGCAGAAGAAAAAGCCCGAGGACAAGCGCCGGGTGTTCGTCCTCGACTTCGACGGCGACATCAAGGCCTCGGCTACCGAGAGCCTGCGCAACGAGATCACCGCATTGCTGACCCTGGCCACCCCGCGTGACGAGGTGGTGCTGCGTCTGGAGAGCGGCGGCGGTATGGTGCACAGCTACGGCCTGGCGGCTTCGCAACTGGCGCGCATCCGCGAGGCCGGTATCCCGCTGACCATCTGCATCGACAAGGTCGCCGCCAGCGGCGGCTACATGATGGCCTGCATCGGCGAGAAGATCGTCAGTGCGCCGTTCGCGGTGCTGGGCTCGATCGGCGTGGTGGCGCAGATGCCCAACGTCAACCGCCTGCTGAAAAAGCACGACATCGATTTCGAGGTTCTGACCGCCGGCGAATACAAGCGCACCCTGACCGTGTTCGGCGAGAACACCGACAAGGGCCGGGAGAAGTTCCAGGAAGACCTGGACATCACCCACCAGTTGTTCAAGGACTTCGTCGCCCGCTACCGCCCGCAGCTTCATATAGACGAGGTGGCCACTGGCGAAGTCTGGCTGGGCATCGCCGCGCTCAATCGCCAGTTGGTCGACGAACTGGGCACCAGCGACGAGTACCTGAGCCGCAGTGCCCGTGAGGCCAATGTGTTCCACCTGCGCTTCGCCGAGCGCAAGAGCCTGCAGGAGCGTATCGGCGTGGCCGCCAGCGGGGCGGTGGAGAACACCCTGGTCGGCTTGTGGAGCAAACTCAGCCGTCTGCGCTAACACCTTGAACCCCTTGAAGATTTTTTTCTCCAAGGGGGTTGCAAGGTGCGTCGAATGCCGACATAATGGCGTCCATCGAAACGCAGCTGACTTGAAAAAGACCAGCGGTTTCAAGGAGATAGCGAAAGCTGACTCCGACTTTGAGGCCGAGTAGCAAAGTGGTTATGCTCCGGATTGCAAATCCGTCTACGCCGGTTCGATTCCGACCTCGGCCTCCACCATTCGAAACCCCGCAGATCTAGGTCTGCGGGGTTTTTCTTTGCGCGCAGAAAATGCCAAGAGTTCCGAAACAAAAGGCATGGAGTTCCGAAACTTCAGCCCTTCGAGGGCTTGGCGATCGCACCGACTCGACGGTAAACGCGCTCGGTGATTCCCTCTTTCCGGTACACCGGAGCATGTCGATCAGCGAATCCACTCAAGCGCGGTGGATGCGTCGAAGTTCACTGAATAAAAACCTCAAAATACTGGTTGAATATACAGTATTCGTGTGGCATAATTTCCTACATCAGCGACAGCTCTGAGGTTGGTGAAACCTCATCACCCCTGATCTTCGCCAGAGGACCTCGAGTCTCGAACCATCGCCCATGAGCGCCATACGCCCAATACAGAGGCCTGAACTTAAATCAGCTCAGTAACGGAGTTTAAAATGGATAACGCAAACTCGGCGTCTCAAACCCTGCAAGATCTTTGGACTCAAGTACAACCGGTGGAGAACACCGGCATGCTTAGGCGCGTGGTTTTTGCGCAAGGCAAGTTTTATGCGGCTGGTGGCAACGGTCTTCCCACAACCACTCAGGTTGTCACTGGAGACGCAACTGGTAAAGCGTGGACCAAGCTCAAGGGCGCCGTCACCTCTGATAGCGGAAAGGTCCTCAACGAGCTGTACTGGAACGGTCTTGGGACAACGCTTCAAGGCCTTTCTCAATCCGGCAATGTGGTCCACGGCAGCATTGCACGCCCTTTAAATGATTGGACAGACCTTACGGCAGCTGCTCGCGCGTATGTAGACTTGCATGGCATTGTGTATTATCAGCCAATTTACGGCGACATCGCGACCTGGATACTGGTTGGGTCTAACGGTAAAGTCTTTTCCCGTTATGAGGATTGGTCAGGCACGGTGGAGCGCACTACGACCTTCACTTCTAGCGAGACTGTGCACTGCGTCAACGTCATTGGCGTTTTTGTGTTGATTGCGGGATCGAATGGGAAGCTGCTTAGCGCTGTGAAGATGCCAACGGGTAATCCGCAATCATTCGCGACCAGAACCAGCACCTTCGGCACTAGCACCATCCTTTCCATGAAGCTTTGCAACGGGAAAATGTTTATCGTTGGTGCGGATGGCAAGATGGCATATTCATCCGATGGGCTTAGCTGGACTGCTGTTGAAGATACCAGTTTCGGTGGAACCATCATCCGCGACATTGCTTACGGTAATGGCAAGTATGTAGCTGTCGGCGACGGCGGCAAGACAGCCGTTTCCGAGGATGGGATCGGCTGGGTTCAGCAAGCCAACACTTTCGCAGGAACCGATATCCGGAGCGTCGCCTACGGCAACGGCAATTTTGTAGCTGTTGGTGCAGCCGGCAAGATTGCTTACTGGACTCCATGATCTTCTATCTCCTTGCGTAATAGAGCCCAGCCGTCGCGCTGGGCTTTTTCATTTGTGATTCAGGCTCGCCACACAGCCAGGGTGGCCCTTCGGGGGATGCGCTGGACGCGCAGCGAGACTGGTTCAGTTGGGTGCCAGCGCTGCAAGCCCATTGGCGGACAGGCGGGGAGAGACCCGCATCGAATTCAGTGGCTCCATGAGGGCCTATTCAGACCCTCGGAGTACTTATGGACCCTGCCGGCATCGGCACCGTGCGCCGTCTGAATGAGATGCTCGACTCCGAGCGCGAGGCCGCAAGCATGCCGAGACCCGCGCCGAACAATTCGCCAAGGAGCGCGAGTTGGCCGCAACTGTCGGCAGGCTGGAGGGCAAGATCGAGGCCCTGACAAGCCAAGTCGGATTGCTCACTGATCAACGCAGTATGGACGAGTGCAGATGCATTTCGTACAGAGCCTGGTGTGCCTGCTCCTGGTTGGTGTATAGATTGCTGACACCCACAAGGAGGAACGCATGAGGATTTTTATTGGGCTGGTTTTTGCGCTGGCCTTGGCTGGCTGTGCAACGATGGACGAAAAGCGTGCAGATGGGCCCTCGCGTCACCTTGTAAGCCAAAAGGATCCTGCCACGGTTGCCGAATGTACGCTTTATGCCTGGCAGAGCCAGAAGTGGGGGGGAGCCATTCATGAGGTCTATCTTCAGCCGCTGCGTGGCGGTGGTAAGACCGTGGTTAGTGCAGGCGAAGCAGAGTTTGCCGACTTCCTGCCTAGCGCAGTGGGTACGGATATCAAGGTCTACTTCATGACGACGATCTTCGAATCACGTCGTGACAGAAGGGCCGATGCCATCAGAGGGTGTCTCTGATTGCCACCTCTGTAGAGGGGGCATAGAAGCACTGATCGATATTGCAGCACCGTAAGTTTTTGCCGCCCGTTCTTCAGTGATGCTGTAACGGGCCCCGGCAGAACGAACTACCGGGCTGCATGGATCCCAACTACGTGCTCTTGCCCGAAGTATCCTGCTCGACCATCAGGTCCAGCACATATTCGAAGAGCAACGTAGGACAGGGAGCTGCTTAGAATCAGTCATGTGTACGCAGCCACTCATCCGCAACTTCCCCCATGGTGGCAGGCGCTCCGCTCTTGATCCAGGCCATGAAGGCGCGGTCGAACTTGAAGGCCTCGCCACATTCACCGACCAGGAACCGCCGGACCTTCTGTGTGTTCCGGTAGTGCCGGTCCAGTGGGGTGGCGCGGGTGATCGGTCCAGCATGCCAGTCGAAGCTCATCTTCATTCCCTTGGATGGCTGTGATCCCAGGAGCGTAGCATTGTCGGCGGCTGCGCGGGCGTGCCCTGACCTGATGGTCTGTGCCGTCTCATTAAGCCAGGCGGCTTGCCAGCAGCTCGATGAATGCACGCACCTTGACCGGTCGAAAGCGAGCCGTCGGGAAGACCGCATGGATCTCGCCTCGGGGCAGCGACCATTGCGGCAGGACCTCGATCAGCCGGCCTGCTTGCAGGTCTGGTTCCGCCACATAGTCCGGAAGGACCGATAGCCCGGCCCCGAGCAGCGTGGCTTCGCGCACTGCCAAGGTGGCGTTGAGCGACAGGCTGGCTCTCATCTCCACCGTTTCGCGCTGCATCGCGTCCTTGGCAAATACCCACCGGGTCGGCTCTCGCAGCGCCAGGTTCGCCACGATCGGCAACTTGGCCAGCTCCGCCGGGGCCTGCAGTTTGTCCACTCGCGCTTGCCATTGAGGGCCGGCCACCAACCGTTGTGCAAACTCGCCGATTCGCCGGGCCTGCAGATGTTGCTCGGTAATCCAGCCAACGCGAATGGAAAGGTCCAGATCGTTGGCGCCCAGATCCAGGGTCTGGTCGCTGAAGTGTGCCTCGACCTTGCACTGCGGATATCGCTGCGAGAATGCGGTGATGGCCGGCACCACGACACCGATGCCGTAATCGAAAGGGGCGGTCAGGCGTAGGGTGCCCGTCGGCTCGCTGGCCGCTTCGGACAATTCCTCGAAAGCCTCTTCAGCTTCTTTGAGGATCAATGCACAGCGGTGATAGAACTGTTGGCCCGCCTCGGTGGTGCGGACTTTGCGCGTGCTGCGAACCAGCAGTGTGGTACGACAGTCGCTTTCCAGCCGCGCTACCTGTTGGCTGACCACGGCCTTGGTGATGCCGAGGCGCTCTGCTGCTGCGGTGAAGGAGCCGGTTTCGACCACTGCGGTGAAGTACGCAAGCCTGTTCAGGCTGGAAGCGCCGGTCATTGATATATCCTTTAATGTATGTTTGTAGCATACAGTGTGTTTATTTCGTATGCGTTTAAATGTCAATTCGCTCGCTATAAGATTCGAGGCATTCCATTCAAGGCGTTTCACCATGAACAAGACCCTGGTTTACCTCTTCGACCCACTGTGCGGCTGGTGCTACGGTGCAGGAGGACCGCTGCCTCGGGTTCTCGAATCCACGGGCCTCGCGTTGCGCCTGATACCGACGGGGCTGTTTTCCGGCAGCGGTGCTCGCGCCATGGATGATGACTTTGCGGCCTACGCCTGGAGCAACGACCAACGCATCGAGCGGCTGACCGGGCAGGTCTTCAGTGAGCGCTATCGTGACCAGGTACTCGCCGACCGCCTTCAGGCGTTCGACAGTGGTCCGTCTACCCTGGCGCTCAGCGCAGTGAACCTGACTGCGCCTGAGCGCGAGTTCGAAGCGCTCAAGGCGATTCAGGCGGCGCGCTATGTCGATGGCCTGGATGTGACTCGACTGGAGACGTTGACAGCTGTGCTGGCGAACCTGGGCTTGAATGCCGCCGCCGAGCGGCTGGCGCGCCCGGATTCGGCCTTGCTGCAGGCCAACGACGATCGTGTGGGGCAGGGGCGTGCCTTGCTGGGTCGCGTGGGCGGCCGAGGCGTCCCGACATTTGTCCTGCAAGAGGCGGAAGATGCCCTGCAGTTGTTACCTGCCAGCGCTATCTTTTCAGATCTTCAGGCCTTCATTCGCGAGCTGAACGTGGGGGTAAAGCCATGAGCAAGAGCAACCTGGACATCATCCGAGCCTCGTACGAAGGCTCAGCCGAACAGAATGGCCAGAATCTGCTGGCGGCGCTGGCAGCGGACGTGACCTGGACCGAGGCGGCCGGCTTCCCTTATGCCGGTACCTATGTCGGCCCGCAGGCGATCATGGAGGGTGTGTTCCATCGCCTGGCCACCGAATGGGATGGCTACCAGGCCAAGGTGCATACCTATGTGGCCGAGGACGACCGAGTTGCCGCCTTTGGCGTTTACTCGGGGACCTATCGCAAGACCGGGAAGGCGATGACGGCTACCTTTGCCCACCTGTACCGGCTGAACAACGGCAAGATCGTCAGCATGGAGCAATACGTCGACAGTGCGCAGGTCAACGCGGCGCTCACCTGAGGTCGCCGTCGGTTCCAGGCGCAGGCCGCTGCAGGGCGGCCTGCGCCGACTGGCAATTACTTGCCCGAAGCGTCCTGCTCGACCACCAGGTCCAGTACATAGACCTGCGACGGGGCGTCGGCCGGCGGGTTCTTCCATTCGTATTGCTTCACGCGCAGCACGGTGCGCACGCCGTCACGGTGCTCGAAGCCCTCGATGGACTGGTACAGCGGGTGCCAGTTGTCCTGGGTCGCCAACTGCAGGCCGGCGTCGTCATAGCGACGCTCGCGCACTTGCAGGCACTGGTAGTTGGGGATCAGTGGATGGCTGCACTTGACGGTCTTGGCGGCCACTTCCAGGAACTTGATCTCGCCCTTGCTGCCGTAGCGGGTCTCCGGGGTGGCTTCACCCTGGAACTTCAGCACAGAGCCGTCCTGGGTGGTCAGTTGCAGCATCGGCTCCCCGGCATCGTCGGATAGGGTGGTACGCAGGTCGCCCTTGAACAGGCGCCCGACCTGGGCGTCCAGTTCCATCAGGGGCTTGTCGCAGGCCTTCAGGGTCGAGGCCAGTGATTGCACCTTCAGTACGCCGTCCTGGTAGGAATAGCCGCCGAACTGGTTGTTGCAGCCGCCGCTGATGTTCAGCTTGCGTTCGGCGAAGTTCAACCGCAGTTTGCCCTCGATGCCTGGGGCCATGGCGGTGATGGGCTTGCCCGACGCATCGTTGGCCGCTACCAGGTTCCAGTAGTAGGCCGAGAGGTTGGGCTGGGTGGCGCTGGATGCGGCAGTGGCGGGCATGGAAGGCGTCCCTTCATGGGAGGTGGAAGCCGGGGCACATGCCTGGAGCAGGGCGGCGCAGACGGCAACGAGGAGAATGTTCTGTTTCATGGTTCGCTCTTTCAGCCTTGAAAAATGAGGGCGGCATCCTCGACAGGTGGGATGCGCGCGCCGGTAAACCGGGATATCGAGGCCGTTTCAGGATCGCTTCGCGATGTGGACCTTGCCACGTCTGTGAGCGCTATCGGACGGCCTCGGCAGTAACCGATGGCAATGGGACAGCATCGATCCCATTGAGTTTCATCGACGGGGTGGCCTGTAAGTGTTGCCAGATTTTGCAGCACAGCCAGCGCCCTCTAGACCTGCGGACCTTTGCAGGGGTATCCACTCATTTTCGCGACCTGCAGCGCCCGCTCGCTGGTCAAGGGCTTGAGTGCTCCCGCGGCGTAGCCGTTCTTGATGTAAAGAAAATAGTTGCCCTTCAGATCGTGGAAGATCCGGTACACATCGGCAGCTCTATGGGGGGTTGGCAGCGTGACGTTGTCGACCACCAGTTCATAGCCGTCGATACCCAGGTTACCCAGCCTGGTCGTGAAGTCTGCTTCGAAGGCTGCGCGCCAGCGATTGCGCTCGAAGGTGCATGCCCAGAAGAGGGCGATCAGTAGCAATAGCCCCGCGCACAGGAAGGCTATGTCGGTGAGCAGTTTCAGCATGTCGTTCCTTTGACCTGTGGTCCTTCAATACCGGCTGGATGCCACTTTACCAAGTCGCAACGGTAATACGCGCGCCCGCCGTGGTACCGATATGCGCAGGGTCATGGCAAAGCTCCATGTCGTTGCCATGGGCTAGGATTGCACAGACCCCAATCTTCAGAGGCAAGCAGCGATGAGCAAACGCCGCACAGTCATTGCCACACTGACATCGATCGCACTGGTACTGGCGCCCTGCATATCCTTCGCCGACCCGGGTAATGGCAAGGGGCACGGCAAGGGGCAATCCCAGCAGAACCATGGCAACCAAGGGGCGGGCAAGCACGATGGCGGTCATGGCGGTCCCGTGATCGACCGGGGCGATGTGCTCGGTATCCTGGGTGGGCACCGCGACTACTGGAGCCCGGGGCCTGCATTGCCTCCCGGCATCCAGAAGAACCTGGCGCGTGGCAAGCCGTTGCCCCCAGGCATCGCCAAGAAGCTCGATGGCCGGTTGCTGGGCCAGCTGCCGCGTTATGACGGTTATGAATGGATGCAGGCGGGTGTCGACCTGATTCTGGTGGCAGTCGCCACGGGGGTGATCTACGAAGTACTCAACGGCGCTTTCGACTAGCGCGCAGGCAAAGAAAAGGCCCGCTGGGGAGGGCGGGCCAAGTGTTTCACGGATGAGTCATCACCTTGGCACGGCAGACGTGAAAATGTTGTCAATTGGCGCAGCTTTCGTGCAAGCGGGGAAGCACAAAAAAGAAAACCCGCCAATCAGGCGGGTTGAACAGAACGTATCGAAGCCAGGTCAGTCTGCCTGGGCGTTTGTCAGAATTTCGTGAAGGCCATCCGGGTAATCGTGCAGTAAACGTTACTGAGTTTTTCATAAGTCCGGCGAACGTTCCCCGGCAACGGCTCCCGAGCCTCTAACGGTGCAGCAGCTCCAGCTGGCTGATCACGCAGACAGACGCATCCGTGGACGGGGTGTCATCGCTGAAGTCCACCTGGTTGTAGACACCGCCATGGAAGTTGAAGGTGTGGTCCCGCCAGCCCGAGGTCATCTGCAGCAGGCCGGAGTCGCCGCTGCGGCCGTTGCAGGCAGCGGTCACCGTCGCGACCCTGGCCGCAGTGACTTCGAGGGTGATGTCGAAGGGCGTGCCCAGGGGTACATCGACGAGGAGGGTGCTGTTGGTCGGCGTCGCCTGGTTGAAGTCCCGGCGAAAGCCGAGGGTGATCTTGCCCTTGTTCCAGAACACCTTGATCGCCGGGCTGTCGTCGTCTTTCACATGCAGCTGCGCGATCACCACCTTCTGTGCCGAGTTGACCTGCTCCAGCACCATGCGCTGGTGGCTGAAATGTCGGCTGGCGCTGCTCATGGCCCAATAGGTGGCCTCCTTCCACTCGCAGCGGGTTCGATGGGTACTCTTGCTCGATGCGCCCTTGGTCGGGGCGGTCATGCGCACTGCGCCACTGCTCAGCCGGCTCACAACCTGGGGCAGGCTGGCGAGGGCCTGGGCGCCGGTGACCTCCAGGGCCACAGGGTTGGTAGCGGATTTGGGCACCGGGGTGGTAATGATCAGTTGGTCGATGTTCACGGCCATGGGGAAAGCTCCTTGGTGAAAAAGATCCTGCACCCATGCGAGCGCTGAAATGACGGGCGGTTCAGTGGTGCGGGGGAGGGCCGGGCAAAAAAAGCCCGCCAGGGCGGCGGGCAAAGAACGTTTTTGAAGGGAGAGCCTGCACCATGCGCCTTGTCGGTTAAGCCGGGGTTAAGCGCCGCGAGGATTGACCGCCCGCGTCGATGCGCCTATACAGGCGTGCCGTTGTTACCGGAGCCTGCGATGCACGACGAAGACGATCTGCCCGAACCCGAGCACGACCATCTGCTCGACCCTGAATTCCACGAAGACTTCGACCCCGAGGCGGACGCCTACGGGGCGCTGGACGAAGTCGAGGAGGACGAAGAGTCACTCGACGACTTCGATGATGAAGATGACCATCCGGCCTGGCACGACGACTGCGATGATTGAAATCACCGCAGTCGCGTTCAGCGACGGTCGAGGGAGAAGCGCCCGGCGCCGGTGAGGGCCAGCAGCAGCAACCCGCCGACAATGGCGAGGTTCTTCAGGAACTGGGTCATGTTGGCGCTGCGCTCGGGCTCGACCATGTTCCAGAACGGGTGCCCGAGCAGCGCGGTGCCCAGCACGAACAGGGCGAACAGCAGGGCCAGCGGGCGAGTGTAGAAGCCCAGGATCAGCAGGATGCCGACCAGCAGCTCCATGATCACGGCAACGGCCGCCGCCAGCATGGGCGCGGGCGCGCCGAGAGAGGTCATGTAGCCGACCGTGCCTTCGAAACCGCTCAGTTTGCTCCAGCCAGAGAGCACGAACAGGATCATCAGCAGGATGCGGGCGAGCAGCAGGATGACGTCGCGTTGACCGTCGAGCAAGCTATAGCGCATGGCGGCGCTCCAGTGGACAGTGACAGGTTCCACTCTAGCAGCTGCGCGGCGGTTTTCCGGCGGGCATGAAAAAGGCGCCGCAAGGGCGCCTCGATCGACAGAAGATGGTGCGAGTGGCGGGACTCGAACCCGCAAGGCTCACGCCGACAGATTTTAAGTCTGCTGTGTATACCAATTCCACCACACTCGCACGATTGACCGGCATGCTTCATAGCAGCAGGGCCAAGGCAATCAGGCGCGCTTTATAACCCATTGTTATAGGAGCGTCAACCGGCCACAGGGTTCAGGGCCTGATGCTACGGGCGATTTCACGCATCTCGCAGGCCGAGTGGTGCAGGTCATCGACATGCCCGTCCATGGCCTGGGCATCGGCCTGGTGGATCGAATGGCGCAGGAACCGCGCATGGCCGTCCAGGGCCTGGCACAGTTGGTCGAGTTCGCCGGCGCTGCGCACCAGGTCGTCCTGCAGCCCTTGCATGCGAAGGTTCGAAGTCATGTCGCTTCCTTGTGAAATCGGGGCGCGGCCACTATAGGTCAATTGACAGGATGCCGCCATTACGCCACTGTCCAGGCATTGGATCCAACGGGTTGTATCGCCATGTCATCGCGTTCCCCCGACCCAGAGGCAATCCGGCGTGTGCGCCCGAAGCTGTTCTGGCGTCTGCTGTTCCTGCTTGTCTGCCTGCTGGCGGCATTCTTGTACGCCGGTTTCATGAGCCTGGGCGGCTACCTGCTGATGCTCGGGCTCGATCAGGAGCACCCAGAACCACAGCGCGTGCTGGCATTGGGCGGCGGGGCGTCGATCCTGCTGCTGGGGTTGTGGCTGTTGAAGGTGGCGATGCCGCGCCGGCTGGTGCCGACGGTGGTGGAGCGCGAGCACTGACGATCGTCGCCTGAAGGGCTGTGTCGGCGGGACTTTTGACTACGCTCAATATGTCCTTTCGCGGTGCTTGTGGAGCTTGCATGGTGTCGACAGACCGCCCCACCCATTCGGTGATGCACGAAGCGCGCTACGAGCAGTTGGTCCAGGCAGTGGTGGACTACGCCATCTACATGCTCGATCCGACCGGCCATGTGGTGTCGTGGAACGCGGGTGCGCAGCGGATCAAGGGTTATCGCGCCGACGAGGTGATCGGCCGGCATTTCTCGTTGTTCTTTACTGACCAGGACCGTGCCGAAGGCCGTCCGCAACAGCTGCTGCACCAGGCCTTGGAAGAGGGCAAGGTGCAGGACGAGGGCTGGCGCGTGCGCAAGGACGGTACGCAGTTCTGGGCGCTGGCGGCGCTGGATGTGATCCGTGACGAAACTGGCGAGGTCATCGGCCTGGCCAAGGTCACCCGCGACATCACCGACCGCCGCGAGTCCGCCCTGCAACTGGACGCCATGCGTGCGCAGCTGTTCCAGGCGCAGAAGCTCGAGGCCCTGGGGCAGTTGACCGGCGGCCTGGCCCATGACTTCAACAATCTGCTGACCATCATCCTCAGCTCTGCCCGGCTGGCCTCTGGCAGCCAGGACCCGGCACGGGTACGACGCCTGCTCGAGCATATTCTTGATGCCGGCGAGCGCGGTACCCAACTGACCCAGCAACTGCTCAGTTTTGCCCGGCATCGGCAACTGAGCATCACCCGCATCGCCCCGGCCCAGATGGTCGACACCACCTGCGGGCTGGCGGAGCACGCGCTGCCCAGGGACATCGAACTGCTGCCGCAGGTGCAGCCGGACCTGCCGCTGATCGAGGTGGACGCCGGGCAGTTGCAGATGGTCCTGCTCAACCTGGTGTTCAACGCCCGCGACGCCATCGCGGCGACCGGGCAAATCCACCTGGCAGTCGAAAGGGTTCGCCTGGCCGGCGAGGTGGAGGGGCTGCATGGGCACTTCGTGCGCTTCGATGTGCGCGATGACGGGCAGGGCATCGACCCTCAGGTGTTGCCGCGCATCTTCGAGCCGTTCTTCACCACCAAGGCCTTCGGCAAGGGCACCGGCCTTGGGCTGAGCCAGGCCTATGGTTTCGCCCGCCAGAGTGAGGGCGCGATCAGCGTGTCCAGCCGCCCTGGCGAAGGCACCTGCATGAGCCTGTACCTGCCCGCCCGAACGGGCGACGATACGCCTGCGAGCGAGGGATAGACGACCATGGTCGAGCAACTCAAGCGACTGGCCACCGGCATCGAAGGGCTCGATGCGCTGCTCAAGGGCGGGCTGGTGGTCGGTGCCTCCTACATCGTCCAGGGGCACCCGGGCTCGGGCAAGACCATCCTCGCCAACCAGCTGGCCTGCAACCATGTGCGCGACGGTGGCCGGGTGCTGGTGGCGACCCTGCTCAGCGAGTCCCATGAGCGCCTGTTCCAGTACCTGTCGACGCTGAGTTTCTTCGACCCGGCGCTGGTCGGTGACAGCATCCAGTTCGTCAGCGCCTTCGACACCCTGGAGCAGGATGGCCTGGATGCGGTGGTCAGGCTGTTGCGCCAGGAGATTGCCCGGCAGCAGGCCACCTTGCTGGTCGTCGATGGCCTGCTCAACGCCCGCTCGCGGGCGGAAACCAGCCTGGACACCAAGAAGTTCGTCTCCGAGCTGCAGGGGCATGCGGCGTTCGCCGGTTGCACGGTGCTGTTGCTGACCAGTGCCCGGCTGGAGGAGGGCAGCCCCGAGCACACCATGGTCGATGGCGTGATCGAGCTGGGCGAGCACTTGGTCGGCAGTACCGCGGTGCGGCATGTCCAGCTGCGCAAGACCCGCGGCAGCAGCGCGCTATCCGGGCGCCACGAATGCCAGATCGATGAGTCGGGGTTGCAGGTCTATCCGCGCCTCGAAGCGCTCTACAGCCGGCCCAGCCAGCAGGATGCGCAAACCCTGGCGCGGGTCGCCACCGGGGTCGCCGACCTGGACGGCATGCTCGGTGGCGGGCTGGCCGAGGCCTCGGTGAGCCTGCTGATGGGACCATCCGGTGTGGGCAAGACGGCCTTGGGCATCGCGTTTCTCGCCGCTTCGACGAAGGCCGCGCCGGGCCTGCATTTCAGTTTCTACGAGACGCCGGCGCGGCTGCGCTTGAAGGCGTCCGCACTGGGCTTTGAGCTGCCGGCGCTGGAGCGCGAGGGGGCGGTGCAACTGAGCTGGCAGCCGACCACCGAAGGCCTGCTGGACCAGCTCGGCGCCCGTCTGCTGGCGCAGGTCGAGGCATTGGGTGCGCGGCGCGTGGTGATCGACAGCCTGGGCGCCTTTGGCCGCCTGGCGCTGGAGCCCGCCCGCCTGAACGCGTTCTTCCGCGCGCTGACCGGCGAGCTGCGCGCCCGCGGCGTCACGGTGCTGCTGACCTGGGAGATGCGCGACATCTTCGGTTCGGAAATCACCGCGCCGGCCCCGGACCTGTCGAGCATCGTCGACAACCTGATTCTCATGCGCTTCGCCGAGCTTGATGCACAACTGCACCGTGCCCTGTCGATCATCAAGGTGCGCGACAGCGACCACGATCCGGCCCTGCAGGCGTTGAGCCTGGGACCGAAGGGCATCAGCCTGGCGCGGGCGTTCGATGGCGCCAGCGGCGTGCTCAGTGGCTCGGCGACAACGCCAGGAGACCGCTGATGGGATGAACAGCATCCTGATCGTCGACGACGAGTACGTGATCGCCGATATCCTGGGGTTCGCCCTGGAGGACGAGGGCTATCTGGTGGAAAAGGCCAGCAATGGGCGCAAGGCCCTGGAGGCCCTGACAGAAAAGCGCGTGGACCTGGTGATCACCGACTACATGATGCCGGTGCTCAATGGCGAGGAATTGCTCAACGCAATTCGTGAAGAACTGCAGCTGGCGGACTTGCCGGTGATTCTCATGAGCGGCGCCCAGGCCAGCCAGGGTCTGGTCTGCCCCGGAAGGTTCGCGGCGGTGTTCGACAAGCCATTCGACATGGACCGAATGATCGCCACGGTGCGCGAGCTGCTCGGCACCTGAGGTTCGGGAGAGGCTCCCCGCATGGGCGGGCAATCGATCAGGCGCATCCGTGCGGCATGATGCGTTGGCTTGGGATTACTCGTCGTTGCTCTTTTCCGGCGCCGGGCTGCCGGCCTGGATCCGCTTGTAGATCTCTTCACGGTGCACCTGGACATCCTTCGGCGCATCGATACCGATCCTCACCTGCATCCCCTTGACGCCCAGAATGGTGACTTTGATGTCGTCGTCGATGACGATGCTTTCGCCAACCTTGCGTGTGAGTATCAGCATGTAGTTCTCCTTGGTGATGTAGAAAACCGCCGAGCCTGATGGTCTGCGGTGGGAGCCTGTCCCTCTTCCTTCTCATTAAAGACGCTTTCGGCGGATAGTAATTCCCCGACAGACAAATTCTGTTATCGATCTTTAGTTGCAGGTGCCAGTGGGGGTGCTACGCATTCCACTGGCCAAGGTGCTCGGTGGCAAGGATAGGGTGCTTGGCGCCATATGGGAAATTTCTCTGCTCGATGAACTAAATAGTGGGGCTCAATGATCGTTCTGGCCCTGCAGGGCCTGGAGGAAGCGCAGCAGCGACACTTCCTCGAGTTCCAGGCCCTTGCGCGCCCGTGCGCGGGGCAGCTCCGCCAGGCGTCCGAGCTGGAAGTGTTCGAGAACCGCGGGATGGATGTAGCAGCGCCGGCACACCGCAGGCGTGTTGCCCAGGCGCGCCGCCACCTGGCGGACGGTGTCGGCGACCTGGCGCCGCGCTTCGCTATCCGGCTCCCAGGCCAGTGGCCGCAGCAGGCTCAGGGCCAGGCTGCTGCCGGCCCAGGTGCGGTAGTCCTTGGCGGTGAAGTCGGCGCCGGTCAGTTGCTGGAGGAACTGGTTGATCTCGGTCGAGCCGATGCCATGGCGCTGGCCCTGGTCGTCCAGGTACTGGAACAAGGCCTGGCCGGGCAGCTCCATGCAGCGCTTGACCAGCCCGGCCAGACGCCGGTCGGTCAGGGTGACGTTGTGCTCGACCCCGCGCTTGCCGCGGAACTGGAAGCGGATTCGGCTGCCCTCGACCTGCACATGGCGGGTATTGAGCGTGGTCAGCCCGTAGGAGCGGTTCTCACGCAGGTACTGGCGGTTGCCGATGCGGATCAGCGTGCTGTCGAGCAGGCTGATCACCAGCGCCATGACCTTCTCCCGGCCCAGCCCCGGGCAGGCAAGGTACCTGTCCAGTTGCTTGCGCAGCCTTGGCAGCGTTTCGGCGAAGGCCAGCATGCGTCCGTACTTGTGCTGGTCGCGCAGCTCGCGCCATTGCGCGTGGTAGCGGTACTGCTTGCGCCCCCGGGCATCCCGTCCGGTGGCCTGCAGGTGCCCCTGCGGGTCGGCGCAGATCCATACATCGGTGTAGGCCGGCGGGATCACCAGGGCGGCGATGCGCGCCAGGGTGTCGGTATCGCGTACCCGCTGGTTGCCGGCGTCGAAATACTGAAAACCATCGCGCCAGCGCCGCCGGGTCAGGCCGGGCTGGCTGTCATCGACGTAGTGCAGGGCGGCAGGCAGCGGGCAGTCGGACATGGGCGCGGTCCATCAAGGGCACTGTTGCTGCAATGGACAGCGTCCGTTGCTGCATTGCTCAACCCAGCAGCGCCACCGACTTGATCTGCGCCCACAGCATCTGGCCCGGCTGCACCGCGAGCTGGTCCGCCGAATAGCGGGTGATGCGCGCCAGCAGGGCGTTGCCGGCGGCATCCAGGCTGACCAGCACATGGGCCGGGTTGTCCGCCGGGCGGCACTCGCGGACCCGCACCGGCAGGCGGTTGAGGATGCTCGAGGCGCTGTCTGCGGTCAGTGCCAGGCTGACATCCCGGGCTTGTACCTTGAGGCGCAGGGTGCTGCCCATGTGCAGCCCGGGGTGGGCGATGCGCAAGCACTGGCCGTCACCGCCGGGCAGGCGCAGTTCGAACAGCTGGTAATGCGGGTCGTGGCCCACCACCACGCCTTCGAGCACCACGCCGGCATCTTCGCCCTGGGCCAGGGGCAGGTCGAGGCGCGCCAGGGTCTGGCCGATCGGCCCGCTGGCCACGGCCTTGCCCTGTTCGAGCAGGACCAGGTGGTCGGCCAGGCGCGCCACTTCGTCCTGGGCATGGCTGACGTAGATCAGCGGGATATCCAGTTCGTCGTGCAGGCGCTCCAGGTACGGCAGGATCTCGCGCTTGCGCGCGCTGTCGAGCGCGGCCAGCGGTTCGTCCATCAGCAACAGCCGTGGGCTGCTGAGCAGGGCCCGGGCGATGCCGACCCGCTGCGCCTCGCCACCGGACAGGGTCGCCGGCTTGCGCGCCAGCAGGTGGCCGATGCCCAGCAGCTGGCAGGCCTGTTCCTGGCTGATCTTGCGCGCCTCGGGGGCGATGCGGCGCCAGCCGAACTCGAGGTTGCCGCGCACCGACAGGTGCGGGAACAGGCTGGCTTCCTGGAACACGTAGCCGACCGGGCGCTGGTGCGGCGCGATGAAATGCCCGCGCGCGCTGTCTTCCCAGACCTCGCCATTGACCTCGATGTAGGCGCTGGCGGCACGCTCCAGGCCTGCCAGGCAGCGCAGGCACGAGGTCTTGCCCGAGCCGGAATGGCCGAATAGGGCGCTGATGCCGCGTCCGGGCAGGTTCAGGTCGACGTCCAGGGTGAAGTCGTCGCGCGCCAGTTTCAGGCGCGCCTGTATCGATGCACTCATGTCAGCTCCAGCCAGCCTTGCCACGGCGGCCGGCATAGAGCATCAGCAGCACCAGGAACGAGAATACCAGCATGGCCCCGGCCAGCCAGTGCGCCTGGCTGTATTCCATGGCCTCGACGTGATCGAAGATCTGCACCGAGACCACGCGGGTCTTGTCGGGAATATTGCCGCCGATCATCAGCACCACGCCGAACTCGCCCACGGTGTGGGCGAAGCCGAGGATGCTCGCGGTGACGAAGCCGGGGCGCGCCAGTGGCAGCACCACGTGGATGAAGGTGTCCCAGGGGCTGGCGCGCAGGGTGGCGGCCACCTCCAGCGGGCGCTGGCCGATGGCGCCGAAGGCATTCTGCAACGGCTGCACCACGAAGGGCATGGAGTACACCACCGAGCCGATCACCAGCCCGGTGAAGCTGAACACCACGCTGCCCAGGCCCATGGCCTGGGTGGCCTGGCCGATCCAGCCATGAGGGCCAAGGGCCAACAGCAGGTAGAAGCCGATCACCGTCGGTGGCAGCACCAGGGGCAGGGCCACCACCGCGCCGATCGGCCCGCGCAGCCAGGAGCGGGTGCGCGCCAGCCACCAGGCGATGGGCGTGCCCAGCACCAGGAGGATGGCGGTGGTCAGGCTGGCCAGCTTGACGGTCAGCCAGATCGCGCCCAGGTCACTGGCGTCGAGTGGCATCAGAGCTCATAGCCGTACGACTTGATCACCGCGGCGGCCTTCGGGCCCTTGAGGTAGTCGACCAGGGCCTTGGCGGCCGGGTTGTCCTTGCCTTTGTTGAGGATCACCGCGTCCTGGCGGATCGGGTCATGCAAGTCGGCGGGCACGATCCATGCGGAGCCTTCGCTGACCTTGCCGTCCTTGTAGATCTGCGACAGGGCGACGAAGCCCAGCTCGGCATTGCCGGTGGACACGAACTGGAAGGCCTGGGTGATGTTCTGGCCTTCGACGATCTTCGCCTTGGTGGCCTCGGTCAGCTTCAGCTTGTCCAGCACCTGGGTGGCGGCCAGGCCGTAGGGCGCGGCCTTGGGGTTGGCGATGGACAGGTGCTTGTATTCGTTCTTCTTCAGCACTTCGCCCTTGGCGTCTACGTAGCCCGGCTTGGCCGACCACAGCGCCAGGGTGCCGATGGCGTAGGTGAAGCGCGAGCCCGCGACGATCTCTTTTTCCTGTTCGAGCTTGGCAGGGGTGCTGTCGTCGGCGGCGAGGAACACTTCGAACGGTGCGCCGTTCTTGATCTGTGCGTAGAACTGGCCGGTGGCGCCGTAGGCGGCGACCAGCTTGTGGCCGGTGTCCTTTTCGAAGTCCTTGGCGATGGCCTGGATGGGCGCTGTGAAGTTGGCCGCTACAGCGACCTGGACTTCATCGGCCTGGGCGGCATTGACGGTGATCAGGGTGGCCAGGGCACTGAAGGCCAGGTGGGACAGGCGAATACGCATGCAAACGGCTCCTAGGGACGGCGGGTTATCGTTATGGCTTGAACTATATAGCGATACGCCATCCGTCGGGAAGAGGGTGTCCGAATATTTCCTGATCTATGGGTCAGCTTTTTGCTGTCTGCCCGGCAATGGCCCGAGTCAGGTCGCCCGCCGGCATATGCCGCCCGAGGCGCAGCGCCTGTCCCGACCACAGGTTGCTGAAGTCGGCGTTGCCCTGTGGATCGGTGATCGCCCGCAGTGGCATCAGCGCGCCGCCGGCCAGCGGGAAGCGTGGGGCGAGGGGACTCATCGGCCCCAGTTCGCGCATCAGGCGGTTGTTGATGCCGCGGGCCGGACGACCGGTGAACAGGTTGGTCAGGGCGGTATCGCTGGCGGACGCGCTGTCCAGGGCGTGGCGGTGCGCCGGGGACACCTTGGCCTCGGGGCAGAACAGGTAGGCGGTGCCCACCTGTACCGCCGAAGCGCCCAGGGCCAGGGCGGCGACCAGACCGCGATGATCGCCGACACCGCCCGCCGCGATCACCGGCAGCTTCACGGCATCGACCACCTGGGGCACCAGGGCGAAGGTGCCGATCTGGCTGGTGATGTCGCTGCCGAGGAACATGCCGCGATGGCCGCCGGCCTCGTAGCCCATGGCGATGATCGCGTCGCAGCCATGCTGCTCCAGCCACAGTGCTTCCTCCACCGTGGTGGCGCTGGACAGCACCTTGGCCCCGGTCGCCTTGACTCGCCGCAGCAGCTCCGGCGTCGGCAGGCCGAAGTGGAAGCTGATCACCTCTGGGCGCAGTTCCTCCACCAGCCGGCAGCTCTGTTCGTCGAAGGGCGCACGATTGGACACCGGCGTTGGCGCCTCGAAGTCCGCGCCGACTTCCTCGTAATAGGGCTTGAGCGCCTGCTTCCAGCGGGCGTCGCGCTCGGGGTCGGGCGCCGGCGGCTGGTGACAGAAGAAGTTCAGGTTGAGCGGGCCCTGGCAGGCGGCACGAAAGGCCTCGATCTCGCTGCGCACCTGTTCGGCGCTGAGCATGGCGCAGGGCAAGGCGCCCAGGCCACCGGCGTTGCCCACGGCAATGGCCATGGCCGAACCGCTGGCGCCGGCCATGGGCGCCTGGAGAATGGGCAACTCGATACCCAGCAGGTCGAGGATGCGGCGGTCTTGCCAGGGGCTCATGGGCGACTCCTTGAGTGCGGGGCGTGCGGCGTGGTTACAGGGCCTTGCTGACCTGAATGTCGCTGATCTTGTCGGCGTCGTCGCCGTGGATCTTGCGCAGGGCTTGCTGCGCCTGCTCGAGGGAGGCATCGGGCATCAGGGCGAAGTCCCAGCGGCGTTCACCGTCGAGCTTGTACTTGATCACGTACTTGATGGTCTGGGTCATGCGGCTATCCGAGTGTTATCCGAGTTTCGACGACGAGCGACGGATGATCTTGATCTTGTGGCTGAGGGCCGGCTTGCGCGTCACCGAGATCGGGCGAGTGGTCACGGTATCGATGGTGATGTTCCAGAAACCGGTGCTGGGCACGGTGATCTTCGCCGGGAAGCGCTCGAAGTGGCCGCCGTGGTAGGTGTGGCGCCCGCCATTCTTGAAGCTGCGGAAGTTGGCGTCGTTCATCAGGCGGATGTTGCAGCGCTGGGAGCACTCGATGACGACGATGTCGTCCTCGTTCAGGTGCTCGCGCTGGTGTACGAATTTCATGGGGTGCTCCGCAAGGATTGGTTCAGCAAACGCGAAAGATACCACGATGTGAGGTTACACTTGCGCCCGGGCTGGCCAAGCCAAGGAGATTTCTGCCAGACGTGGGAGCAAAACCGCCTGGATGTGGTCAGAGGATGACTTTGAAGAAGCTGGAGACGATGTAGATGAAATGGGTAGCAGCAGCGGTGGCGCTGACGTTGGGTGGCTGTGTCAGCGTGACGGAGCTCGAGCAGTCCCACGCGACGCTGGATGTGATCTCCGGCAAGACGCCGCGCGAGTATGCCGACTGCGTCAAGCGCAAGCTGGCCGATACGCGTGATCCCTTGCAGGAAGAGGTGCGTGGCGATGGCTTGCGCCTGACCGTGCCGCAGAAGGTGTCGGCCGGCGTCGGTCCTGCGGCGCTGCTCGATATCGACAAGCGCGGCAGTGGCAGCGCGATCAAGGTGTACGAGCGGTTGAACAACTTCCCGCTGCGCCTGGGTGATGTGCGCACCTCGGCGACCCAGTGCATCTCCGGTTCTTGATCCAGCTCAGTTAATCGGCAATTAGCTGGCGGTTTGCCACTTTCCTTCCCGGTGACGCGTTGTCGCACGTCGGGGAATAGGCCTAGTATTTCTGGGCTTATATCGTTTAAGCCTAAGCTTATAACAAGGAAATGGAGCCTCCGTGATGAAACCCCTGAGCCATGTCGTGATCGGCAGCCTGCTGATCTTGGCCTGGCCCTCGGCGCACGCTGCCGATGGCCAGAAAATCTTCAACCAGGGCGGGCAGAACCCCGCCGCCATGGCCTGTCTGGGCTGCCATGGTCCGGACGGCAAGGGTATCGCCGCCGCCGGTTTTCCCCGTCTTGCCGGCCTGCCTGCCGGCTATCTCAGCAAGCAATTGCATGACTTTCGCAACGGCAGCCGCAAGCAGGCGGTGATGGAACCGTTGGCCAAGGCCCTGGACGATGCCGAGATCGAAGCGGTCAGCGCCTACCTGGCCAAGCTGCCGGCCGATGCCGCGGCGGACACGCGCCGCCAGCAGATCGCCAACGATCCGGTGACCCGCCTGGCCATCTATGGCGACTGGAGCCGGTTGATCCCCGGTTGCGTGCAGTGCCACGGCCCGGGCGGCAGTGGCGTCGGTGAGCACTTCCCGCCACTGGCCGGACAACCCGCCGCTTACCTGGTGGCGCAACTCAACGCCTGGCGCGATGGCAGCCGCAGCAACGATCCCAACCAGTTGATGGTCAACGTGGCCAAGGCAATGACCGACGCCGAGGTCAAGGCGGTTGCCGACTATTTCGCCCAACCGGCCAGCCAGGAGGTCAAGCCATGAAAGTCCTGATGCCAACCCTGCTGCTGGTGGCGATGGGCACTGCCCAGGCCGCGCCCATCGCCATGGAAGACCAGTCCCAGCTCAAGGTCCCGGGTGTGCAGGCTGCCCCGCAGTTCGTGCCGCCTGCGGAAAGCGCGATCCCGGACAACGCCTTCGGCAAGATGATTCGTGAAGGCCACGCCCTGTTTGTCGATACCCGCCGGCTGATGCCCGAAGCGGTCGGCAACGGCTTGAACTGCAGCAACTGCCACCTCGACCAGGGGCGCCTGGCGCATTCCGCGCCGCTGTGGGGGGCGTACCCGATGTATCCGGCGTATCGCAAGAAGAACGACAAGGTCAACACCTTCGCCGAGCGTATCCAGGGCTGCTTTACCTTCAGCATGAACGGCAAGCCGCCGGCGGCCGACAGCCCGCAGATGACCGCCTTGAGCGTTTACGCCTACTGGCTGTCGACCCAGGCGCCGACCGGTGTGGAGATCGCCGGTCGTGGCTACCCGGAAGTGCCCAAGCCCGAAGGCGGTTACGACTTCAAGCGCGGCAAGCAGGTGTACGACGAGCAATGCGCGATCTGCCACGGCGGCAATGGCGAAGGGCAGAAGGTGGCCGGGGAGTACGTGATGCCGCCGCTGTGGGGCAAGGATTCCTATAACTGGGGCGCCGGCATGCACCGGATCAATACCGCGGCGTCGTTCATCAAATACAACATGCCACTGGGCAAGCCCGGCAGCCTGAGCGACCAGCAGGCGTGGGACGTGGCGGCGTGGATCAACCGCCATGAGCGGCCGCAGGATCCGCGGCTGGTCGAAGGCTCGATCGAGAAGACCCGGCTGAAGTTCCATGCCAACGACGGGGTCAACCTGTACGGGCAGAAAGTTGATGGCGTGTTGATCGGGCAGGGGATCGGCGGTTGAGCTGAAACCCTCGCGGGGCAAGCCCGCTCCCACGCCCAGCAAGGGACGATCGTGGGGGCGGGCCCGCCAAGCGATGATGTCGCCGGTCGCCTGAAATTCACGGCCTGGCGGAACTATCTACACTGGAATGTCTCTATGATGGCATCGGCCAGCGCGGGGGGCATTGTAAGGTGACCGCCGCCTGATTAGACTGCGCCGAATTTCGTACGCAAAGCCCTTGTTAAGGACGTATATGATCAAGAAATGCTTGTTCCCGGCAGCCGGTTACGGCACCCGCTTCCTGCCCGCTACCAAAGCCATGCCCAAGGAAATGCTGCCGGTGGTCAACAAGCCACTGATCCAGTATGGCGTTGAAGAAGCGCTGGACGCCGGCCTCAACGAGATCTCCATCGTCACCGGCCGTGGCAAGCGTGCCCTGGAAGACCACTTCGACATCAGCTACGAGCTGGAAAACCAGATCAAGGGTACCGACAAGGAGAAATACCTGGTCGGCATCCGTCGTCTGCTCGACGAGTGCTCGTTCTCCTACACCCGCCAGACCGAGATGAAAGGCCTGGGTCACGCGATCCTCACCGGTCGTCCGCTGATCGGCGACGAGCCGTTCGCCGTGGTGCTGGCCGACGACCTGTGCGTCAACCTCGAAGGTGACGGCGTACTCAAGCAGATGGTCAAGCTGTACAAGCAGTACCGCTGCACCATCGTGGCGATCATGGAAGTCGACCCTCAGGAAACCAGCAAGTACGGCGTGATCGCCGGTGACCTGATTGGTGACGACCTGTACCGCGTACGCAACATGGTCGAGAAGCCAAAGCCTGAAGATGCACCGTCGAACCTGGCGATCATCGGTCGCTACATCATGACCCCGGACATCTTCAAGCTGATCGAAGAAACCGAGCCGGGCAAGGGCGGTGAAATCCAGATCACCGACGCCCTGATGAAGCAGGCCCAGGACGGCTGCGTCATCGCCTACAAGTTCAAGGGCAAGCGTTTCGACTGCGGTGGCGCCGAAGGCTACATCGAGGCGACCAACTTCTGCTTCGAGAACTTCTACAAGACCGGCAAGGCTTACTGAGTCCCCGGCGTTGTAAAAAGCCACCTTCGGGTGGCTTTTTTGTTTGCGGCGGCCAACGGCGCTATGCTGGGCGCCTGCCCAGGAGACTGAATACATGGCTTACGATTTTGATCTGTTCGTGATTGGCGCCGGTTCCGGCGGTGTGCGCGCGGCGCGTTTTGCTGCGGGTTTCGGCGCAAAAGTGGCGGTGGCCGAGAGCCGCTACCTCGGCGGCACCTGCGTCAATGTCGGCTGCGTACCGAAGAAACTGCTGGTGTACGGCGCCCATGTCGCCGACGAACTGGAACAGGCTGCAGGTTTCGGCTGGACCCTGGAAGAGGGCCACTTCGACTGGGGCACGCTGATCGCCAACAAGAACCGCGAGATCGAGCGCCTCAACGGCATCTACCGCAACTTGCTGGTCAACAGCGGCGTCACCCTGTTGCAGGGCCACGCCCGCATCACCGGCGCCAATGAGGTGGAGGTCGAGGGCCAGCGCTACAGTGCCGCCAACATCCTCATCGCTACCGGCGGCTGGCCGCAGGTGCCGGACATTCCGGGCAAGGAACTGGCCATCACGTCCAACGAGGCGTTCTACCTCAAGCAACTGCCGCGACGCGTGCTGGTGGTGGGCGGTGGTTACATCGCCGTGGAGTTCGCCGGGATCTTCCAGGGCCTGGGCGCCGACACCACGCTGCTGTATCGGGGCGATCTGTTCCTGCGCGGTTTCGACGGCTCGGTGCGCACGCACCTGAAGGAAGAACTGGAAAAACGCGGCATGGACCTGCAATTCAACGCCGACATCCAGCGTATCGACAAGCTTGCGGACGGCAGCCTCAAGGCCACCCTCAAGGATGGTCGCGAGCTGGTCGCCGATTGCGTGTTCTACGCCACCGGCCGTCGGCCGATGCTGGACAACCTGGGCCTGGAGAACACCGGCGTGGAGCTGGACGAGCGCGGTTACATTCGCGTGGACCAGCAGTACCAGACCACCGCCCCGTCGATCCTGGCCATCGGCGACGTGATCGGCCGCGTGCAACTGACCCCGGTGGCGCTGGCCGAAGGCATGGCCGTGGCCCGCCGCCTGTTCAAGCCCGAGCAGTACCGCACGGTCGACTACCAGAACATTCCGACCGCAGTGTTCAGCCAGCCGCCAATCGGCACCGTGGGCCTGACCGAGGAGCAGGCGCTGGCCGCCGGGCACAAGGTGCAGATCTTCGAGAGCCGCTTCCGGGCGATGAAGCTGACCCTGACCGATATCCAGGAAAAGACCCTGATGAAGCTGGTGGTCGATGCCGACACCGACAAGGTGCTGGGCTGCCACATGGTCGGGCCGGATGCTGGCGAGATCATCCAGGGCCTGGGGATCGCCCTGAAGGCAGGTGCGACCAAGCAGCAGTTCGACGAGACCATCGGCGTGCACCCGACCGCCGCCGAAGAGTTCGTGACCATGCGCACCGTCACCCGCTAATTGTCGGGGCCTCTTCGCGGGTAAACCCGCTCCCACAAAGGTATGCATGAAACCTGTGGGAGCGGGTTTACCCGCGAAGAGGTCAGCACGGCCGGCGCAATCCTTTGCTCAGCCCAATCCCTTCTATTAATAATCCCGCCTTATAGCCAAAACCAATCACCAGCATGAGCTTTGCCAATGAGCCTTCGAGGGGACCAGCGGTTAGGATTCTCTCCGTCAACCGAATTCAACCCATGAAGGAGCGTCTCTCATGCCAATCATCAACAGCCAGGTCAAACCGTTCAACGCCACTGCTTTCCACAATGGCGAATTCGTCCAGGTCAGCGAAGCCGACCTGAAAGGCAAGTGGTCCGTCGTGTTCTTCTACCCGGCCGACTTCACCTTCGTCTGCCCGACCGAACTGGGTGACCTTGCTGACAACTACGCCGAGTTCCAGAAGCTGGGCGTGGAAATCTACGGTGTGTCCACCGACACCCACTTCACCCACAAAGCCTGGCACGACACCTCGGACACCATCGGCAAGATCAAGTACCCGCTGATCGGTGACCCGACCCACGTCATCTCGCGCAACTTCGACGTGCTGATCGAAGAAGCCGGCCTGGCCGATCGCGGTACCTTCGTGATCAACCCGGAAGGTCAGATCAAGATCGTCGAAATCAACGACGGCGGTGTAGGCCGTGACGCCAGCGAACTGCTGCGCAAGGTCAAGGCTGCCCAGTACGTTGCCGCCCACCCAGGTGAAGTCTGCCCGGCCAAGTGGAAAGAAGGCGAAGCCACTCTCGCTCCGTCCCTGGACCTGGTCGGCAAGATCTAATTTTCGTCCGATAAGCGCCTGCGCGACGACCATGCTGCGTTGAAAACAGGCTCGGAATGCTCATTTGCACCCAGCAAAGTCGAGCGCGACTCCGACCGTTCCTCGCCTGTTTTCGCCTTGCCTGATCGCCGCGCAGTCACTTCTCGAACGAAAATCCGGTTATGCGCCAATCGCGGGCGGTAGACAGCCGCCAAAGCTGAAGTAGTTACCGCCCCGTAAAAACGCCCGGGCGATCTCGCCTGGGCGTTTTTGTATCCGAGTTTTGAAAAAGGAATCGCCCGTATGTTGGACGCCACGCTTAAATCGCAACTGAAAACCTACCTGGAGCGGGTCACCCAGCCGATCGAGATCGTTGCCTCCCTCGACGACGGCGCGAAGTCCCGCGAACTGCACGACCTGCTGGTGGAAATCGCCGGCCTGTCGAACCTCATTACCTTCAGCGCGGATGGCAACGACGCCCGTCGTCCTTCGTTCTCGCTGAACCGCCCTGGCGCGGATATCAGCCTGCGTTTCGCCGGCATCCCCATGGGCCACGAATTCACCTCCCTGGTGCTGGCGCTGCTGCAGGTCGGCGGCCACCCCTCCAAGGCCAGTGCCGAAGTGATCGAGCAGATCCAGGCGCTGGAGGGCGAATTCACCTTCGAAACCTACTTCTCGCTGTCGTGCCAGAACTGCCCGGACGTGGTCCAGGCGTTGAACCTGATGGCGGTGCTCAACCCCAATGTGCGCCACGTCGCCATCGATGGCGCGCTGTTCCAGGATGAAGTCGAAGCCCGCAAGGTCATGGCGGTGCCGAGCATCTACCTGAACGGCGAAGTGTTCGGCCAGGGCCGCATGAGCCTGGAAGAGATCCTCGGCAAGATCGACACCAATGCCGGCGCTCGCCAGGCCGAGAAGATCAACGCCAAGGACGCCTTCGACGTGCTGGTGGTCGGGGGTGGCCCGGCTGGCGCGGCCGCGGCGATCTACGCCGCCCGTAAAGGCATTCGCACCGGTGTCGCCGCCGAGCGCTTTGGCGGCCAGGTGCTCGACACCCTGGCGATCGAGAACTTCATCTCGGTGCAGGAGACCGAAGGGCCTAAGCTGGCCACGGCCCTGGAAGAGCATGTCAAGCAGTACGACGTCGACATCATGAACCTGCAGCGCGGCGAAGCGCTGATCCCGGCCACCGATGGTGGCCTGCATGAAGTACGCCTGGCCGGCGGCGCCTCGCTCAAGGCCAAGACGGTGATCCTCGCCACCGGCGCCCGCTGGCGTGAAATGAACGTGCCGGGCGAGCAGCAATACCGCGCCCGTGGCGTGGCCTACTGCCCGCACTGCGACGGCCCGCTGTTCAAGGGCAAGCGCGTGGCGGTGATCGGCGGTGGCAACTCCGGCGTGGAAGCGGCCATCGACCTGGCCGGCGTGGTCGCCCAGGTGACCCTGATCGAGTTCGACAGCCAGCTGCGCGCCGATGCCGTGCTGCAGCGCAAGCTGCACAGCCTGCCGAACGTCAAGGTGATCACCAGTGCACTGACCACCGAAGTGGTCGGCGATGGCGAGAAGGTCACCGGCCTGTGCTACAAGGACCGCACCAACGACACGCTGCATGACCTGGCGCTGGAAGGCATCTTCGTGCAGATCGGCCTGTTGCCGAACACCGATTGGCTCAAGGGCACGGTGGAGCTTTCGCCGCGTGGCGAGATCATCGTCGATGCCAAGGGCCAGACCAGCATCCCCGGCGTGTTCGCCGCCGGTGACGTGACCACGGTGCCGTACAAGCAGATCGTCATCGCCGTGGGCGAGGGCGCCAAGGCGTCGCTGGCGGCCTTTGATCACCTGATCCGCACTTCGGCGCCGGCCTGACGGCAGCGGGGTGTAAACGTGAAACCGCCGCCATTCCTTCGGGGATGGCGGCGTTCTTGTGTTGGGGCTATCGCGGGCAAGCTCGCCCCATGTGGGTGATCCCGGTCAGGCTGGATTACCCAGCGCTTCGTCGGCGGCCTTGCCGCGCCCGCCCAGCCACACCAGCAGCAACCCGGTCGCCGCCAGCAGGCCACCGGCCATCGGCACCGCCGCATAGCCCAGGTCCAGGCTGATCACCGCGCCACCCAGGGCGGCGCCGACGGCATTGCCCAGGTTGAATGCACCCACGTTGATCGATGACGCCAGCCCCGGAGCCTCGGCTGCGGCGATCATCACTCGCATCTGCAGCGGCGGCACCACGGCGAAGGTGAACATCCCCCACACCAGCAAGGCCAGCGCGGCGCCGACATGGCTGCCCAACACCAGCGGCATCAGCAGCATGATCGCCGCCAACGCGCCGAGGAAGATCCGTGCGGCGCCGTCCAGCGACCAGTCGGCCAGCTTGCCGCCCAGGCTGTTGCCGAGGGTGAAGCCGACGCCGATCAGCACCAGGCCGAGGGTGACGAAACTGTCGGAGGCGCCGGTCAGTTCGGCGAGCACCGGGGCGACATAGGTGTACAGGGTGAACATCGCGCCGGCGCCCAGTACCGTGGTGGCCATGGCCAGCAGCACGTTGGGGCGGGCGATCACCGCCAGTTCCTTGCGCACATGGGGCACGCTGCCGCGCTCGCCCTTGGGCAGGGCGTACCACAGCGCCGCGATGGCCAGCACGCCGAGCACCGCGGTGCCGGCGAAGGCCATGCGCCAGCCGACCTGCTGGCCGAGCCAGGTGGCGGCTGGCACGCCGCCGATGTTGGCGATGGTCAGGCCCATGAACATGGTGGCCACGGCGCTGGCCTGCTTGTCCCGGGGCACCACGCTGGCGGCCACCACCGCGCCCAGGCCGAAGAAGGCGCCGTGGTTGAGGCTGGTGATCAGGCGCGAGAGCAGCAGGGTGTAGTAGTCCGGCGACAGGGCCGAGAGCAAGTTGCCGACGGTGAAGATGCCCATCAGCATCATCAGCGCGGCACGCTTGCCGAAGCGGCTGAACAGCAAGGTCATGATCGGCGCGCCGACCATCACGCCGATGGCATAGGCGGTGATCAGCATGCCCGCGCTGGGGATGCTGGCACCGACGCCATCGGCGATCACCGGCAACAGGCCCATGGGGGTGAACTCGGTGGTGCCGATGCCGAAGGCGCCGATGGCCAGGGCGAACAGCACCCGTTTGGGGGAAAGCGTGCTCATTGGGAGCTCCGAAAAAGCGGTTGAGAGCGGGGCGGTGGGCCTCCATGCCCGAAGGATATCAGTCCCAGGCTGGCGCCAGGCCGTCCGGGCTGACTTCGCGGCCGTTGCGCTCCAGGGTGGCGATGCGCGCCATGTCGTCGGCGTCAAGGCGCAGGCTGCGGGCAAGCAGGTTGCTGGCCAGGTTCTCGCGTTTGGTGGACGACGGGATAACCGCATAGCCCAGTTGCAATGCCCAGGCCAGGGCCACCTGGGCCACGGTGGCCTTGTGCTTGGCGGCGATCTCGGTCAGCAGCGGATCCTTCAGCACCTTGCCGTAGGCCAGGGTCATGTAGGAGGTGGTAGTGATGCCCTGCTCCTGGAGGAAGGCAGTCAGCTTGCTGTTTTGCAGGTACGGGCTGAGTTCGATCTGGTTGGTGGCGATCTCGCCCTGGCCGACCACGGCGATGGCCTGGCGGGTCAGCTCGATATTGAAGTTGGAGATGCCGATCTGGCGGGTCAGGCCCTGGCGCTTGGCGTCGGCCAGCGCCTGCATGTATTCGGGCAGCTCGACGCCGTTGCCCGGCGCCGGCCAGTGGATCAGCAGCAGGTCGACATGGTCGGTGCGCAGTTTGGCCAGGCTCTCGCGCAGGCTGGGGATCAGTTTGTCGGCGGCGTAGTGGTCGACCCAGATCTTGGTGGTGATGAACAGCTCGTCGCGCGGCACGCCGCTTTCGGCGATGGCCTGGCCGACCTCGGCCTCGTTCTTGTAGATCTGCGCGGTGTCGATGACGCGGTAGCCCAGCGCCAGCGCCGACTTGACCGAATCGATGACGGCCTGGCCGGTGAGGCGGAAGGTACCCAGGCCAAAGGATGGAATGCTCATGCAACTGCTCCTGTCGAGTGAGGGGATCGAGGCCCGGGCAGTGGGGCACGGGATCGAACGGGTAGGCGCAGTGTGCGGTGTTCGGCGGGATTGATTAAGCCGTTGACGCGCCAAGGTCCTTTGACCTGGAGTCATGAATACCTGGTTGGATTGTGAGCGGGGCGAGGCAATGGCGGCTATCGCGGGGCAAGCCCGCAGGGGCTGCGCTGACTGCTCTCAGTAACAGCGCAGCCCCGGGGGTGGGCGATCTGCGGCAGGTTGGCAGTGCTGTCAGGCGACCGGTATCAGCGGGTCGGCCGCTGCCAGTGCCGTGGCCCGGTCCGCTGCTGGCGGGTAGATCCACACCGAGTTGATCTGCTGCTTGAGCTGCTTGGCCTCGGCCTTGTCGGTCGGTGGCGAAACGGTACGTTCCCAGCCTTCGGTGTACACCGCGCCCCAGGCGCCGAGGTCCAGGCAGGTGACGTACTTGGGCTGGCTGTAGGTCATCGGCGCCACGCCGATCAGCTCGGCGGCGGCGTTGTTGCCGGCGTAGCGGCCCAGGGGGATGGCGTGCTGGCAGGACATCACGGCAAAGTTGCCGACCTCGTCGCAGGCCGCGTAGGCCACATCGCCCGCGGCATACACATCCGGGTTGCCGATGACCTTGAGCTGGCCGTCCACATGCAGGCGGCCCTGGCGATCGCGCTCGCCGGTGATCTGCTCGGTCAGCGGGTTGGCCTTGAAGCCGACGGTCCAGACCACCGTATTGGCGGCGATGCGTTCGCCGTTGTCGAGCAGCACGCCACCGGCATCCACCGAGGCCACCGTGGCGCCGCAGACCCATTCGATGCCCAGCGCCGCCGAGGCCTGCTCGATGGCCGGGCGGATACCGTCGCCCAGGGCGGCGCCGATCTTCGCCCCGCGGTCGACCACGACGATGCGCGGCGTGACCTTGTCGCCCAGGATCGCCCGCAGCCGGCTGGGCAGCTCGGTGGCGGTCTCGATGCCGGTGAAGCCGCCCCCGGCCACCACCACGGTGTTGCGCGCCGGGCTGTCGGGGCGGGCGGCCAGGGACTTGAGGTGTTCTTCCAGGCGGGTGGCTGACTCGATCTTGTCGACGTCGAAGGCGTGGCGGTCGAAGCCTTCCAGCGCCGGGCGGTTGAGCAGGCTGCCGCAGGCCATGATCAGGCGGTCGTAGCCAAGCCTGGCGTCGATGCCGCCGGGCTGGCGGTACGCCACTTCACGGCTGGCCTGGTCAATGTGGTAGGCGCTGCCTTTGACGAAGCGCACGTTGACCGCATCGAACAAAGCCTGCAGCGGCGCGCCCATGGTGTGCACATCGGGTTCGTAGAAGCGGGGGCGGATGTGCAGTTCCGCCTGGGGGGCGAGCACGGTGATCTGCACGTCGTCGTGTTTGTGCTGGTCGAGCAGGCGGGCGGCGCCGAGGGCGCTCCACAGCCCGGCGAAGCCTGCGCCAATGATCAGGATCTGTTTCATGGGGTGCTCCTGGATGCCGCGATTATCGATGTTGTCGCTGCGGCAGTGGGAAAAGGGTACGCCTTGTGGGTGGGCCTGGATTGCGGCCCGACAGGCGTGCAGCAGATGCTAAAGGCGTGCCCCGTTTGCCCCTAGGCCAAAGAACCCTGGATTTCGGCCAGCGGCACGCTGCGGGCAAAGCGTGCCCGGTAGTCCCGCGGGGTCACCGCCAGATGGCGCTGGAACGCCAGGCGCATGCGCTCCTCGCTGCCGAACCCGCAGTGGCGGGCAACCTGCTCGATATGCTGGTCGGAGTTCTCCAGCAAGCGCCGCGCCGCCTCCAGGCGGAACACTTCGATGGCCTTGGCCGGGGTGCGGCCGGTCTTGTGCTTGTACACCCGGGTGAAGTTGCGCAGGCTCATGCGCGCCTGCTCGGCCAGCCGCTCGACCGTCAGGCGCGGGTCGCCCAGGTGCTCGTTGAGCCACAGGTGCAGGGCCTCGAAGGCGGCGCCGTCCTCGCCCTGGGCCTTGAGCAGTTCGCTGAACTGCGCCTGGCCACCGGGGCGCTTGAGGAACACCACCAGTTCGCGGGCCACCTGCATCGCCACCTCGCGGCCGCAGTCGGCCTCGACCAGGGCCAGCGCCAGGTCGATGCCGGCGCTGACCCCGGCCGAGGTCCACACCTGGTCCTGCTGCACGAAGATCGACTCGGCATCCACCTCGATGGCCGGGAAGCGCCGGTGCAGCGCATCGCACATCGCCCAGTGGGTGGCGGCCCGGCGGCCGTCGAGCAGGCCGGCGGCGGCCAGCAGGAAGGTGCCGCTGCACACCGAGGCGGTGCGTCGGGCGCGCTGGGCGGCCTGGGCCAGCCAGGCGATCAGCTCGGCGTGATCGGGGAGGGTGTGGACGATCTCCGGTGCGCCGGGCACCACCAGGGTGTCAAACGGCTCGCACAACCAGGGTGCCAACGGTTCGGTGCCTATCGACAGGCCTTCTGCGGTGGGCACCAAGCCGCCTTCGAGGCTGGCAGTGACCAGGCGATAGCCCGACAGGCCACGCGCGGTACGGGCCTTGGTCGCGGCCCAGAACACCGTCTGCGCGCCGGTGAGGTCGAGCAGGCCCATCTGCGGGTAGGCGAGGAACAGCAGGGTGCGCGGCTGATCCAGGGCGTGCACGGGCGGGGTGGGGATCTGCGGGATGTCGGTCATGGCGCGCTGCTTGTGACGGAGGCGTAGCGCTAAGTCGAGCACCTGGCGCGGCGCCGATCAAGCGCCGCGCGACAGGCGCAGGCGCCGAGGCTTTGCAGGAACAGCGTGGGAGCGGGCTTGCCCCGCGATGACGTCGGCCCAGGTTGGCGAAGCATCGCGGGGCAAGCCCGCTCCCACGCTGCCCCAGTCAGATCGGAGATTTACGTTTTGAACCCCGAGTGGGCTGTACCTGCCTCAGAAGCTGTAGTCGACCGTGGCGAAATACGAGCGCGGCGCGCCCAGCAGCCATTGCTCGCCGCTGAAGCTGGACTGGGCGTACTGGCGGTCGAACAGGTTGTTCAACTGCAGGCCCAGGCGCACATCGGGCAGCACCTGCCAGCCCAGGTTGGCGTCGACCACCGTGTAACCCGGCACGCGCTGGTCGTTGGCCGCGCTGGAGTAGCGCTCATCCACATAGCGCAGGCCGATACCGGCATCCACGGCCTGGCCGAATCCCTTGCTCAGCCACAGGTTGGCGGTGCGCCGCGGCACATCCTGCGGGCGGTTGCCGGCGCGGTCGTGCACCGTGCCGTTGTTGCCTTCCTCGAGGAAATCGTCGTACTTGGCCCGCACCAAAGCGGCATTGGCCGAGAGCTGCCACTGGTTGCCCAGCGCCAGTTCCAGGCTGGCCTCCAGGCCGTCGGAGGTCTGCTGGCCGGCCTGCTGGCTGTCGTGGGTGAGCGGGTTGTACACCGGCAGTTTCTTCTTGACGATGTGATAGGCCGCCAGCGTCCACTCGCCACGGGTATCCCAGAAACGTTGCTTGAGGCCGATCTCGGTCTGCTTCGCTTCGGTCAGCTCCAGGCGCTTGTTCGGGCGCTGGGTGAGCAGGTCGCCGACGCCGTCCTCGCTGGTGGAGTACTGCCCGTACAGCGACAGGTCGTCGGTGAGCGCGTACACCAGCCCGGCGCGCCAGTTGCCGCCTTGCAGGCTGCGGTCGCTGCGGGCGTTGTTGACCAAGTCGTCACGGTCGATGTGGTTCTGGTCGCGGCGGATGCCGGTGACCAGTGCGAGACGGTCGCTCAGCTGGGTGCGGTTTTCGGCGAACAGGGCGAAGGTGTCGACCTTGGACAGCGTCTGCGCGCGGGTCGGGCTGAGGCTGTGGAAACCGCCCGGAGCCGGATGCCACGGGTCGAGCGGGTCGCTGCTGCCATCGCTGTAGGGCGAGTTGCTGTCGACGTTGAAGCGGATGCGGTTGTATTCGGCGCCGACCACGGTCTTGTTGGCCAGGCCGAACAGGCCATGGTCGAAGGTGAAGCTCTGGCGATCGCCGAGCTGCTCCTGGTTATGGCGAATCTCGAGGAAGCTGCCGCGCTGGATTACGCCGTTGGCGGCGTCCCAGGCGTAGGACTCGGCGTTGCGCCACTGGCGGCGGCTCTTGATGTAGTACAGCTGGTTGCTGGCGCTGACACTGTCGCTGAGGGTCCAGTCGGTGGTCAGGCGCGTCCACTCGTCGTGGTAGCGCTGTTCGTCGTTGCTGACGTTGTAGTTCTTGCGGCGCACGCTGCTGCGCAGGTGCCCGTCGATCAGCGGGGTGCCGTAGTAGTTGGCTGGTTGCGCATCGCCGCGTTCGTGGGCGAGGGTGAAGCTCAGGTCGTCGCTGGCATCGAAGCGCAGGGCGGCGCTGAGCGCCAGGCTGCGCGAGTCGGTGCGGTCGACCCAGCCGTTGCCGGCCTGCTGGTTGAGGGTCACGCGGTAGCTCAGCCGCTCGCTCAGGCTGCCGCCGCTGTCCAGGCCCAGTTGCTGGCGGTCCCAGGAGCCGTAGCCCAGGCGCAGGTGGTTGCGGATGTCACCGGCGTACGGCTTCTTCGGCACCACGTTGACCACCGCGCCGGTGGCGCCTTCGCCGTACAGCACCGAGGCGGGGCCGCGGACCACGTCGATGCGCTCGACCATCCACGGGTCGACCGGAAAGGTCAGGGTGCCGGCGCCGGCGTACAGGCGCGAGCCGTCGAACAGGGTCATCACCGAACTCTGCCCGGTGAAGCCCCGGGCCGACAGGCCGGTACCGCCGTCGCCCGGTGTGCCGATGAAGGTCAGGCCCGGCGAGCGGGTCACGGCGTCCTGCACGGTGAGGTTGTTGCGCTGCTGGATCTGCGCCTCGGTCAGGCTGCTGGTGCTGGCCGGGGTGTCCAGGGCGCTGAGGTTCAGGCGCGAGCCGGCCGGGGTTGGCGTGGCCAGGTCGATGACCTGTGGCTCGCGGGTGTCGGTGATCGCCGTGGAGGGCAGGGTGAGGGGCGCCACTTCATGGTCGTCGGCCAGTGCTGGCAGGGACACGGCCAGGCAGGCCGCCAGGGTGTGAAGCTTGTTGAATCGGGACATGTCGTTCCACTGCTGCAGGAAGGAATGGATCCCGGTGGAAAACACGCAACGGCGAAGCGCGCACGCAGGCGCGCGCGGATACCGGCCTGCGCCCGCCCACCGCGGGTTGCCAAGTGAAGCCTCAGGCCGGTCTCCGGGCTTGCGAGGAGCATGAAGCCTTCACCTTCCCATGCGTGCGCACAGTGGTCTGTCGAAGGATTCGCTCGCTTACCGTTGCGGGGGCAGCGCCGGACTTGTCGTGACAACGACGCACCGGCTTCCCGTTTCACCCTGCGCGCGGCGGCGCAGGACACCTGAAACTGGCGCGCATCTGACCATCGAACGGGTGGCGAGTCAATCGCCTGGGTGGCAGGAAAATATCTGGTGGGGCAATGGGTTAGCTGCAATTGCGTTGTCGCTGATCGCGGGGCAAGCCCGCTCCCACGGCGATACCCTGGCAGCTCCAGGCAATCGGATCGTGGGAGCGGGCTTGCCCCGCGATGGGTTCAGCGCCCGCGCCGACGCGAAACCCGCGCCTCGATATTCTTGCGTCCGATCAGCAGCGCCGGCTTTTCCACCACCGGCTCGTCTGCCAGCCACTTGTACATCACCAGGCAGTCCACCAGGCCCAGCTCGGCATGGCGGTAAGCCCTGGGCAGGCGGCCGACGGTCTCGAAGCCGAGCTTGTGCCACAGCGCCACCGCCACCTCGTTGCTGGCCACCACCGAATTGAACTGCAGGGCCAGGAAGCCCTCCTGGCGCGCCAGCTTCTGCGAGTGCTCGCACATCAGCCTGGCCACGCCCCGGCCGCGGGCCTGCTCGCAGACCATGTAGCCGCAGTTGCCGACATGCCCGCCGGGGCCGGCGGCATTGGCCTTGAGGAAGTAGGAGCCGAGCAGCACGCCGTCGTCCTCGGCCACCAGGGTGCGCAACGGGGTTTCCAGCCACAACCGACGCGCCTGGTCGACGTCCAGGGCCGGGTCGAAGGCGTAGGTCTGGCGGGCCTGGACAATGGCCTGGAAGGTCGGCCAGAAGCGTTCGAAGTCTTCCGGGGTCATGGGGCGGATCTGGATCATGGTGGTTCCTGCACGGGCTGAACCGCCAAGTCTGGGTGTCGCGGCGCCGTCGCGCAAGGGCGGCGGCGCCATGAAGTTTCAGGCGCCAGTCTTGCCCACGGCGTCCAGCGCCCTGGCCGAGTAGACCAGCGCGGCGCCGGCGTTCATTGCCACCGCCACGCCCAGGGCCTCGGCGATCTCCTCGCGGGTGGCGCCGTGCTTGACCGCCTGCTGCGAATGCACGGCAATGCAGCCGTCGCAGCGGGTGGTGACGGCGACGGCCAATGAGATCAGCTCACGGGTCTTGGCGTCCAGGTGATTGGTCTTGGCCCCGGCGCCGCTGGCGGTCGCGTAGCCGGCCACGGTATCGGGTGAGAGTTGCTTGAGATCGCCGATGCCGGCCATCAACTGCTTACGGTAGGCGTCCCAGTCCATCATGCTCATCGTCTTCACCTTGTCAGGTTGGCAACAGGAGCATTCAGGCTAGTCGATATTTCGCTGGAGGGGCTGGCCCCAGGGAGGATGGATCAAACCCGGGACCTGTTCGAATCACTGGTCAATCGGTCGGTACCCGGCGCAGCGCCGCCGCCAACGCGACGGTCAGTGCCACTGCCAGGCCCATGGCGAGGCCGATGGTCACGGCAACCCCCAATCGTTCCAGCAACCCCGCCATCGCCAGGTAGAATGCAATCACTCCCAGCGCACCAATGGCATTGCCCCGCACCATCGCCGCCATCCCGGCTCGGCCGCCCTGCACATGGGCGAACACCACCAGCGGCCAGGCGATCACCGGTATTGGCGCCAGCATGCCGCTGGTGGCCGGCCCCAGCCAGCTGGCCAGGCTGGTGGTGATCATCAGCAGCGAGGTGGCCGATACCATGCGCAAGGGAATCTCCCAATACCGCTGCCGGGGACGGGCGAGGGTGTCGGGCCTGGGCTCGCGGCCACTGGCGCGGATCAGCACGCCGATCAGCAGCAGCGCCACGGCCACCGACAGGTAAAGCCCACCCCAGTGGGTGAAGGCATAGGCCGCCAGGCCGTAGAACAGGATCGCCAGCAGCACGGCCGGGGCGATATCGACCCTGCGCGTGGCGAACAGGTAGAAGGCGTAGGTGGCCTGCACCGCCGCCAACCCACCCAGCGCGCCGGGCACCGCGCCCAGGGCGAAGCCCGTGCCTTGCTCCAGGCACAGGAAGGTCATCACCAGGGCCGAGGTGATCGGCAGACCGGACAGCAGCCCGCCGAGCAGTCCGCCCCAGCGCCGCGAGGCGAGGGAGATGGCCCACATCAGCAGCGGGGTGACCAGGAGTTTCAGGTAGAAAAGGGTCATTACGCGAGGTTCCGGTTCTGCAGGGTACGCGCCCGCCGTCGGCATTGGGTGGGGCGCGGGTCGATCAGCCGCGGCTGGCCTCAAGGGCCTGGGAGAGGTCGGCGATGATGTCGTCGCTGTGCTCGATGCCGATCGACAGGCGCACCATGTCGCGCGGTACGCCGGCCTTCTCCAGCTCTTCGTCGTTGAGTTGACGATGGGTGGTGGAGGCGGGGTGGCAGGCCAGCGACTTGGCGTCGCCGATGTTGACCAGGCGCACCACCAGTTGCAGCGCATCGATGAAGCGCGCCCCGGCGGCCTGGCCGCCCTTGATGCCGAACGACAGGATCGCCGCCGGCTTGCCGCCGGTGTAGCGCCGGGCCAGTTGGTGCTCGGGGTGGTCCGGCAGGCCGGCATATTTCACCCAGGCCACCTGGTCGTGTTCCTGCAGGTAGCGGGCGACCTTGAGCGCATTCTCGGTATGGCGCTCCATGCGCAGGGCCAGGGTCTCCAGGCCTTGCAGGATCAGGAAGGCATTGAATGGCGACAGCGCGGCGCCGGTGTTGCGCAGCGGCACCACGCGGCAGCGACCGATGAAGGCGGCGGGGCCGAAGGCTTCGGTATAGGTGACGCCGTGGTAGGACGGGTCGGGAGTATTGAGCAGGGCGAAACGCTGCTTGTGGTCGGCCCAGGGGAATGTGCCCGAGTCGATGACGATGCCGCCGATGCTGGTGCCGTGGCCGCCGATGTACTTGGTCAGCGAGTGCACGACGATATCGGCGCCGTGCTCGAACGGGCGGCAGAGAATCGGCGTGGCCACGGTGTTGTCGACGATCAGCGGCACGCCATGGCGGTGGGCTGCCTCGGCCAGCGCGGCGATATCGACGATGTTGCCGGCGGGGTTGCCGATCGACTCGCAGAACACTGCCTTGGTGCGCGCGTCGATCAGGGCCTCGAGGGCGGCGATGTCGTCGTGGGCGGCGAAGCGGGTGGTGATGCCCATGCGCGGCAGGGTGTGGGCCAGCAGGTTGTAGGTGCCGCCGTACAGCTTGGCCACCGAGACGATGTTGTCACCAGCTTCGGCGACGGTCTGGATGGCGTAGGTGATGGCGGCCATGCCCGAGGCCACGGCCAGCGCGCCGACCCCGCCCTCGAGGGCGGCCATGCGTTGCTCGAGCACGTCGTTGGTGGGGTTCATGATGCGCGAGTAGATGTTGCCCGCGACCTTGAGGTCGAACAGGTCGGCGCCGTGCTGGGTGTCGTCGAAGGCGAACGAGGTGGTCTGGTAGATCGGCACGGCCACTGCCTTGGTGGTCGGGTCGGGGCTGAAGCCCGCGTGGATGGCGAGTGTTTCCAGCTTCATGCGGTCGTTCCTTGAGCGTGGGATGGAAGCGGTTGAGCATGGGCTGGGGCGGCGCTGGCGGTCAAGGGTCGAGGTTCAACGTTGCGCCGAGGGCACCTGGCGCCGTTGTGTTTCTTCCTCGAGATAGCTGATCAGCGCGGCCACTTCGGTTTCCCCCAGGCGCATGTTGGGCATCGCCAGCTGGTTGTACTGCGCGTACAACAGCATTGCCAGCGGGTCTTGTTCCGCCAGCATCCGATCCGGCTCCTTCAGCCAGCGCTTGAGCCACTGTTCATCCCGCTGACGGGTCACCCCCAGCAGGTCCGGGCCGATGCCACGGGTGGCACCGGGCTCGGCATCACCCAGGGTATGGCACGACGAGCAGCGGGTACGGAACAGTTGTTCGCCGGCGCTCGGCGGGCGGATATCCGGGGCCTGGGTGTAGTCGCGGCGCTGGGCGCTGGCGGTCTTCCAGTTGTGCAGGCTGTTGGCCAGGCGGTCGGCGAGGATGTACGGGCTTTCGAAGGGCGAGGCCTTCATCCAGCGGCCGGTGGCCTGGTTGCCGATGATCAGGCTGAGGTTGTGGTCCTTGCTGCGGCCGTTCTCCAGTCCTTCGATGTACAGCCCGAGGCTGCGGCGCAGTTGCTCGATGTCGGCGGCTTCGCCAGTGAGCAAGGTCCAGCCGGGGCCGATGGCGAACTTCTCGGCGTAGCGCTTGAGGGTGGCGGGGGTGTCGTTGTAGGGGTCGATGCTGATCGAGTAGATGAAGATGTCCTGGCCGACGCGCTCGCCCAGCAGCTTCTGCACCTGGCGCAGGCGCGCGGTTTCCACCGGGCAGGAGTCGCCGCAGCCGGTGAAGATGAAGTTGATGGCCACCACCTTGTCCTTGATCAGGTCGTCGAAGAAGCGCACCTGTTGGCCGTCCTGGGTGAGCAGGGGGATGTTGGGGAAGTAGTCGGCGCCCCAGGGTGTGGAGGGCGTTGCGCGGGTGCTGGGGGGGAGCGACCAGGCAAGGCTGAGGGGGAGCAGCAGCAGGAGCAGCAGGCGGCAGAGGCGGGGCATGGTTCTACCCTCTGGTCAGGGGACAGGCAAGGACAGCGTGGGAGCGGGCTTGCCCCGCGAACACCGGCAGAGCCGGTGCCACGCGGTGGGTCCATCGCGGGGCAAGCCCGCTCCCACGCCAATCCTCATGGGGGCTTGGCGAAATCAACGGATACTCAGCGGCACCGTCACGCTCTGCCCCAGCGCCGACTTCACCGTCACCGCCGGTGGCGAGGCCGGGCCGCTGCCAGTAGTGGTCACCGACAACTTCCAGCGCGCGCCGCTGCCGCTGGTGGTCAGGGTCGCCAGGCCCAGGTCGAGCGGCCCGCTGGTGGTGTTGGTGGAGACCCGGATACTGTTGCCGGCGGCCACCGAGGTGGTCCCGGCGATTTCCCAGGTCCAGCGGCTGTTGCTGCGCAACTGTACCGTGGCGCTGCTGACCTGGATCTGGTCCATCGGTACCGCCGGCGAGACCGCAATGCTCACCGTGGCCGGCGCCAGCGACTCGAGGCCCTTGGCGTCGCGCGCGGCATAGGTGAAGCTGGCGGTGAATGCCGTGGCGACCGTGGCCGGGGGGGTATAGGTCAGCTGGGTGCCGTTGCTGCTCACCGTGCCCTGGCCGGAGTCGGGCTGAGCCAGGCTGCTGATGCTCAGCGGCAGGTTGCCGTCGGGATCGGTGTCGTTGGCCAGCACGTTGAGCACGATCGGCTTGCCGGCCATGGTCGCGGCGCTGTCGTTCACCGCCACCGGCGGCTTGTTGCTGTCGTTGCCGGGGCCACTGCTGGCAGTGCGGAAGGTCGGCAGGGCGGCGGAGTTGATGTATTCCACGCCATCCCAGCCGGGCAGCGGCGTCGGCATCATCTGGAACTGGCCGGGGTGTTCCAGGTCCCAGCGCAGCAGCATCGAGGTGTCCTCGTGCTGGGTGTTGTGGCAGTGCTCCATGTAGGTGCCGGCGAACTCGCGGAAGCGAATGGCCATTTCCACTTCTTCCGACGAATCAGCATCCGGGCCGATGCGGTACACGTCCTTGCGCGCCCATTTTTCCCATTCCGGCGGCGCCTTGCCGTCGCGGCTGAGGATCACCCCTTCCTCGAAGTGCACGTGCACCGGGTGGCTCCAGCCGTTGCCGCCGTTCTTGATCTTCCACACTTCCAGGGTGCCATCGCCGCTGAAGCCGGCGTCGGTGGCTTCGTTGGCCAGTTGCGGGGCGGCGCTGATACGCCGTGGGTCCATGGTGAAGCCAAAGCCGCCGTCGGTCTTGATGGTCCAGGGCGTGCTGTCGGTGCCGTCGGAGCGGCCGAAGATGAACTCGCGGTGGCGAGCGGCCTTGATCTTGACCTGATCGCTGGCGCTGTTGCGGTCGATGGGCAGGGGGATCATCGCCAGGCCAGCAGCCTTGCCGGGCTTGGCCGGTTCATACAGGCTCGGGTCCATGCTGACGTCCTGGCCGGTGTAGGGCTGCACGATCAGTTGCATGAACTTGCCGACCACCGGGTCGCCGCCATCCCATTCCGGGCCGTTGCTGGTCTGCTTGATCACAGGCTTGTACTTGCCCGACAGCACGTCGGCCAGGGCGATGGGCTGTTTCGGGCCCTTGCCGGTCTCGTGTTCCATGAGGTTGACGAAGTACAGCTTGTCGCCGACCTTGATCCCGTTCCTGGCGAAATTGATGATGATGTCGTAGCGCTCGGCGATGCCCTGCAGCGGCATGATGGCGTTGTTGTCCTGCAGGTTGCCGTCACCGTTGAGGTCCAGGGTGCCGTCGAACGGCACGGCGTGTTCCATGATGTTGCCGTCGTTGGCGATCATGTGGAACGGCACCCGGGCGTAGGAAAGGTTGGAGCCGGTCGGGCCCTTGAACTCGCCGCTGGTGCCGGCGATTTCACGCACCACGGCGAACTTGAAGTAACGCGACACCGAGCCGTTGAGAATGCGGAAGCGGTAGCTGCGCGCGCGCACCTTGAGCTTGGGCTGGTACTGCCAGTTGACCAGGATCTGGTCGCCGAGGAAGCCGTCGGTGTTGAACGGGTTGAACCACAGCTGGCCGTTGGCATCCCAGGCCTTGTCGGCGATCACCAGGTTGACGTCATAGTCGCGGTTGCCCCACGGCATCGCCGCGCCGCTGGGAAAACGCAGGTTGACGCCGTCCTGCAGGGCCTCGTTGCCGCGGTCGATGGCCGAGTAGTAGTTCATCATCACCGCGTTGCCCTTGTAGACGTTCTGCGCGGTGAAGTCGAGCATGTGGTCGTGGAACCAGTGGGTGCTCATGGTCTCGCGCCAGTCGCCGCGTATCTTGATGCTGCCGTTCTCGCAGGTCTTCAGGCCTGGTGAGGCGTCGTTGACGTACAGGGTTTCGCCCGGCGCGCAGGGGAAGGCGGCGCGCGGGTCCTGGGCACGGGTGTTGATGGTGTCGTAGCCGGCCAGCTGGATCGGCCAGCGGTAGTCGTAATACTGGCCGGGGAAGAAGTAGGCGTTGGCGAAGCCGTCGCTCTCGGCCGGCGAGTGGCCGTTATGCTCGTGGGTGGAGATGGTGTGCAGGCCGAAGCCGTTGTTGGCCGATGGGTCGATCGGCAGGGCGTTGTAGTGGCGCATCAGTACCGGCTGGCCGTAGCGCACCATCAGCAGCTTGACCGGGAAGGTGCCGTCGAAGGTCCACAGCGCCTTGTGGCCCTGCAGGGGCATTTTCGGGTGGAAGCGCGTGTCGATGCCCTTGGTGGTGCCCAGGGTGGTGGGGATGTCGGAGGTCTGGTAGTACAGCCCGCCCGGGGCGAATTCACCCTTGGCGTAGTTGTGCAGCTGCTTGCGGTCGCGCAGGCCCTGGTTGATGCGCGCCCCGGCCTGGGCGGTCTTGAACGCGGCCTGGGGGTAGAACTCGTTCCAGCGCTGGTGCGACCAGCCCTTTCCTGGCGGACGGCCTTCGGCGGGCGAGCCGACCCCGCTGCGGTTGAGGAACATCTCGATCTGCGCCTTCCACGGGTTGCGGTCGAGCACGTTGGCGTACTGCGACGGGAACGGCGTCAGCCCCGGCTGGGTCAGGAACGCTTCCAGGGCGTTGCCGTTGGGGCTGCTGCGGGCGGCGTAGTCGGGGTCCTGGGCGGGGGCCGCGCCGATCACGGGCGGCGGGAAGGTCATGGCGTAGGGCGGGGTGGCCGGGTCGAGTTTCTCCGGGCCGAACTCTTCGAACAGCAGCAGTTGCTGAGTGAACGGCTCGGCGCCGAACAAGGGGCTGGGCTTGCCGTTGGTGGGGTACTTGCGCGAAGTCTGCAACGCAGGGGGCAGCACGTTGTTGCTGGTCACCGTGCCGCGGGTGCCGTAGACGCCATTGGTCAGCTCCAGCGAGCCTTCGTTGGCCTCGGGCATCGACTTCAGGGCCTCCAGTGCCGCCGCCTGGGCCGCTGGCGTGGCGGGCGGGTCGCTGTACGCGGAAGGATCGGTAGGAGGTGGCTGGCTCACGTCGTCGAGCGACCCGGCGACCGCGCTGGCCAGCCCCAGGCTGAGCAGCAGTGCCGTGAGGGAGGACAACCTGGACACCTGGGTCGATGTTGCAGCTGGTTTCTTCATTGCCGTATGCCCCGTGTTGTGCAGACTGGCATCTGTTGCCACTCGAGGAGCGGCGATGTGCCTTGAACAGAGGTCAGCAACGGCTGTGCCAAGCGGTAAATGGCCAAACGCCAGTTGTTTCAAGATGTTGCAATGTTGCGAACGAGAAACGCTCAAGATGTTGCCGCAAACCTGGGGCTGGACACCCATTGCTGGGTGGGGAATGCTCCCCAGCCGTTGTCATCGATCGTCGCAGGGAGCCCACATGGATCCGCTCTATCTCATCGCCCTTGGCGCCATCGTCGCCGGTTTCGTCCAGGGCCTGTCGGGCTTTGCCTTCGGCATGGTGGCCATGTCGTTCTGGGCCTGGGGGCTGGAGCCACGGGTGGCGGCGGTACTGACCGTGTTCGGTAGCCTTACCGGGCAGTTGATCGCCGTGTTCAGCGTGCGCCGGGGCTTCAGCTGGACGCTGCTGTGGCCCTTCGTGCTGGGCGGGCTGGCGGGGATTCCACTGGGCGTGTGGGTGCTGCCTTACCTGGACATGCTGTGGTTCAAGGCGGTGTTCGGCACGCTGCTGGTGGTGTGGTGCCCACTGATGCTGCTGGCGCCGCGCCTGCCGCGTCTGCAGGGCGGGCGCCTGGCCGATGGCGCGGTGGGCATGGTCGGCGGGGTGCTGGGCGGCATCGGTGGTTTTACCGGCACGGTGCCGACGCTCTGGTGCACCCTGCGCGGGTTCGAGCGCGACACCCAGCGGGCGGTGATCCAGAACTTCAACCTGTCGATGCTGGCGGTGACCATGCTTACCTACCTGGGCAGCGGGCTGGTGACCCCGGCGCTGCTGCCGGCGTTCGCGGTGGTGGCGTTGGCGATGGCAGTGCCGACGCTGCTGGGCACGCGGCTGTACCTGGGGATCAGTGAACTGGCGTTTCGCCGGATCGTGCTGGGGCTGCTGACCCTGTCCGGGGTGGCGATGCTGGTGGTGGCTGTGCCGGGATTGCTGGCGCGGGGCTGATGCGGCCGATCACCTCCTCTGTAGGAGCGGCCTTGTGCCGCGAAAGGGCCGCAAAGCGTCCCCGGCGATCTTTGCATCGACGCTGAAATCCAGGGGCCGCTACGCAGCCCTTTCGCGGCACAAGGCCGCTCCTACAGGGAAACGCTTACATTTCGGTCATCGCACAAGACCGCTTCATCACACGCAGCCAACCCTTGCCCGAACCCGGTGTTCTTGGCACCCTTGCCTGCCTTGCCTCTCGTCACGCCCGTAAACAAGGAACCCTCAAGGTGAATTGGGAAAAAGTCGGTAAATCCCTGGTGGGCCTGCTGGCCCTGGTCACCGTCGCCGCCGCGCTCTATGCGGTGCTGCGCGACGACGACCGCCTGCAGGCGCGCCTGACCTACGCCCATCTCACCTATCCGGGCCAGTTCAGCGAGCGTATCAGCCAGGCCAACGACCTGCTCAAGTACGAGCGGCTGCACTCGCAGATCAGCGAGATCGGCGCTGGTTCCCTCAGCCATCCGCAGATCGACAAGCTGGTCGATCTGGCCCAGGCCCCGTATCTGCAGCTGTTTGCCAGGCCGTTCGAGGCCGGATTGGTGGATCACCGCACCGGCCTGCTCATCGAGCTGTACAACCCCGCCCAGGCGCCGCTCAAGGCCGTGCACATCCGTTTGCCGGCCAAAGGCCTGGTGCAGGTGCGCGACGCCGCCGGCAATGACACGCTGGTGCCGACGCCCACCAGCAGCATCGACCTGCCGGCCATCGACGGGGTGAGCGAGAGTAAGGTCTGGGTGTACTTCGACGCCGACTATTCGCAGATCCGCCAGGGCGGCATCAGCATCCGCGATGCCGATGGCAGCGCCGATATCCAGGTGACCCGCGAAGTGGTGGGGTTCCCGGCGCTGCTGGCGCGCTACAGCCAGCTGGTGGTGGCGGTGTTTGCCGGGCTGGTGCTGGGGTTGCTGGCGTTGGCGTATGCGTGGCTGGGGCGGAGCAGGGCTGCGGGTGTTTCGCACTCTCTTTAGGTGAGTACGCCGGGCTACTTCCGCGCTTATGAGAAGTGTTGACTTCAACCTCGGCGAACGTGCTTGACCAACACCTTCTCCAGCAACTCCCACATCGCCGGATCGGTACTGAACGCCACATTGAAGCGCATCCACCCGGTGGCCTTGGCATCGACCATGAATAGTTGCCCGGGCCCGAGCATGATGCCTTTCTCCAGGGCATCATCCAGCAGCGCGGCGCTGTCGGGGATCGCCGGATGGCGGGTCCAGATGTACATCCCCTCATCCGATTCGATGAACAGCTCGAAGCCCAGCCGGTGCAGGTGCCGGCCGACTTCCTGGTGCGCCTCGGCCAGGCGCTGGCGCAGGCGCTTGAGGTGCTTGCGCCAGCGACCGTCGATGATCGCGGCGTATACCACCCGTTCCATCACCTGCGAAGTGGTCAGGCCCGAGCGCATCTTCAGGTGCAGCAGTTGCTGGGTCAGTTCGGGGTTGGCCAGCAGGTAGCCGACCCGTACGTTGGGTGAAATGCTTTTCGAGTAGCTGCCCACGTACACCACCTGCTGCAAGTGGTCGAGGCTGGCCAGGCACGGCAGCGGGTCGGCGATCATGTCGGCGTAGAGGTTGTTTTCCACCAGGCGGAAACCATGCTGGCTGGCCAGTTGCAGCAAACGGTGCAGCTGCGCCAGCGGGGTGCGCGAGCAGGTCGGGCTGTGCAGGTGTGGCTGGGTGAAGAAGGCCGTTGGGCGGTGGTGGGCCAGCAGGCGCTCTAGCTGGTCGAGGTCGTAGCCGGCCGGAGTGCGAGGCACGCCCACCAGGGTGGCGCCCTGGGTGCGCAGGATGCTCATCAGGTTGGGGTAGCCGGGGTCGTCCACCAGCACTACGTCGCCGGGGCGTACCAGGGTGCGCACGGCCAGGTCCAGGGCCTGGCTGGCGCCGTGGGTGAGCATCAGCTGCGCCGGGTTGGCGACGATCGACAGTTCCTGCTGCAGGTTCTGCGCGGTCAGCGCACGCAGCTCCGGCAGGCCCAGGGGGTCGCCGTAGCCGGACAGCTCCAGCGGGCTGCCGGCCACCTGGCGCAGGCCGCGGCGCAGGCCCTCCTCGTACATCCAGTCGTTGGGCAGCCAGCCGCAACCCGGCTTGAATGGCAACTGGCGGATCTCGAAGATCTGCTGCAGGTACCACTCGGAATTGAAGGTGGGGCGGCTGGTGTCGACTTCGACGTTGTGCTTTTCCAGCAACTCGTTCGCCGCACGATTGACGAAGAACCCTGCATTGCCCTTGCTCACCAGCAACCCTTGGGCCACCAGGCGGTCATAGGCTTCGACCACGGTGAAGGTGCTCACCGAGTAGGTCGAGGCGAACGCCCGGATCGACGGGACCTTGGCCCCGGGCTTGAGGGTCTGGTCGTCGATCAGCGCGCGCAGCCCGTCGATGATCTGGTTGACCAGCGGGGTGGAGGAGTCCGGATGGAGCTGGAGCATTCGGGTGCCTGCAGGGGGTATCGCGGGTGTATTGCATCGGCGGCCTGTACAGTGCAGTGCGATTTTCATGCCGCTGTGCATGGCCCTATGTGTTCGACATTTTTACATTACGTGTCAGATATAGCCAACACAGCACGTACCAGCGCCATGAATAATCACAACATCGCTGCTTTGCCGTCGGGGTTTGCCCCGCACCTTCCTTTCGCCTGGCCGGACGCTTCTCGTCCGTCCCCAGCATGGTTCAGTTCGTCCAGAGGGTTGCCTCTGGCCGCGTAAGCAGGCCGCCACGGATGGCCTGCGTGTGCTCCGCACACCTCCCTGCCCGCAGTAGCACTGATGTACAGGTGAGACCGATAACCATCGGGGTTTCACAGTTTTTCCTTGGATAAAAAGAAGCACGGGGTAAATAACTGATGGACGCAACATCCACATCCACCACCGCGAAGGATGGGCACGAGAGCAAGCTCAGTGCCTCGCTCAAGTCGCGCCACCTGACGATGATGTCGATCGCCGGGGTGATCGGCGGCGCCTTGTTTGTCGGTTCCGGCAGCGTGATCCACAGCGCCGGCCCGGCCGCCGTGCTGGCCTATCTCGCCGGCGGCATCCTGGTGGTGCTGATCATGCGCATGCTCGGCGAAATGGCGACCTCCTCGCCGGACACCGGCTCGTTCTCCACCTACGCCGACCGCGCCATTGGCCGTTGGGCCGGTTTCACCATCGGCTGGCTGTACTGGTGGTACTGGGTGATCCTCATGGCCTGGGAGGCCTACGTGGCGGGCAAGATCCTGCACGGTTTCTTCCCCGACGTGAGCGTCAACGTGTTCGTGCTGGCCACGACGCTGCTGCTGATCACCGTCAACTTCTTCAACGTCAAGCACTACGGCGAGTTCGAGTTCTGGTTCGCGCTGATCAAGGTGGTGGCGATCGTCTGCTTCCTGGTGGTGTGCACCGCCGCGGTGATGAACATCTGGCAGTTCGGCGAAGTGCGCGGTATCACCCATCTGACCGCCGAAGGCTTCATGCCCAACGGCATCACCACGGTGATCGGGGCCTTGCTGGGGGTGATGTTTGCCTTCCTTGGCGCCGAGATCGTCACCATCGCGGCCTCCGAGGCGAAGGATCCGGCCACCCAGATCGTCAAGGCGACCAACTCGGTGGTGTGGCGGGTATGTCTGTTCTACGTCGGCTCGATCTTCCTGATCGTCTGCCTGGTACCGTGGAACGACCCGCAGTTGGGCGTTTCCGGCTATGGCGCCTACCGCCGTACCCTGGAGCTGCTGGGTGTGCCGTATGCCGAGCTGCTGATGAACTTCGTGGTGCTGACTTCGGTGAGCAGCTGCCTGATCTCCGGCCACTACACCGCCTCGCGCATGCTGTTCTCCCTGGCCCAGCGCGGCGACGCGCCGCGCCTGTTCAAGTACACCCGCACCGGTACCGGCGTGCCGGTGAATGCGATCATCGGCTCGTGCCTGGTGGCGGTGTTCTGCGCGCTGATCAACTTCAGCGACACCCTGCGGCCGAAGGACGTGCTGGAAACCCTGATGAACACCACCGGCATGATCGCCCTGCTGGTGTACCTGGTGATCGCCTTCTCGCAGTTGCGCATGCGCCGCAAGCTGATCGCCGAGGGCAAGGAAGTGCGCCTGAAGATGTGGCTGTTCCCGTGGCTGACCTACCTGGTGATCCTGTTCATCGTGGCGGCCCTGGTGACCATGGCCTTCATGCCTGACTACCAGATCCTGGTGATTTCCACCGGCATCGCCGCGGCGATCGTGGTGGCGATGGGCGTGGTGCACCAGATCCGTACCGCCACGCGTCACTGATCGCGGCAGTGCCTCTGGCAACGGCCGGTCCCTTTTAAGGGATCGGCCGTTTTCATTTGTGGGCATCGCCTCCTTTGCCAGTCAGATCATCCTTACGTTGCTACATGCCGACATGGCTTATGCTGCACACAATTGCCCTACAAGGAGTCGCCCATGGCCTGGTCCGCCACCCAGTATTCGTTGTTCGAAGACGAACGCACCCGCGCCGTGCGCGATCTGCTGGCTGCCGTGCCGGCGCGTCCGGTGCGGCATGCCACGGACCTGGGCTGCGGCCCGGGCAACTCTACCGAGGTATTGCTGCAGCGCTGTCCGGATGCCCAGGTCCTGGCCCTGGACAGCGATCCGGACATGATCGGCAAGGCCCGGCAGCGGCCACGCCTGAGCATTCCGCGGGTGCGCTGCGAGATTGGCGAGATTGCCAGCTGGACGGCCCACGAGCCTCAGGACCTGATCCTTGCTAACGCGTCGCTACAGTGGGTGCCGGACCACGCCAAGCTTTACCCGCACTTGGTGCGGCAACTGAGCGAGGGCGCCAGCCTGGCCGTGCAGACCCCCGATAACCTCGACGAGCCGGCGCACCGCCGGTTGCGCGAGATCGCCAGCCAGGGGCCCTGGGCCGGGAAGTTCGCCGATTTCAGCCTGCCGCCGCGGCACAACGCCGGCTTCTACTACGACCTGCTCAGCCCGCTGTGTACGCGGGTGGATGTGTGGCGCACCACCTATCACCACCCGCTGGAAGGTGGTGCCGAGGCGGTGGTGGAGTGGTTCAAGGGCTCGGCGCTGCGGCCTTACCTGGCGCGGCTGGATGAGCAGGAGCAGGCGAGTTTCCTGCAGCTTTACCTGCAGGCCATGCAGCGTGACTATCCGCCGGCCAGCGATGGCAGGGTGTTGTTGCCGTTCCCGCGGTTATTCGTGGTGGCGACGCGCTAGGCGCCAGATCACGCAGGCGTAGACCCCCAGGTTGAGCAGCAGCACGACGGTGCCCAGCCACAGCTGGATCTGTGGGGTCAGGCCGGCGGGGTAGATCACTGGCCAGACGTAGTGTTCGACGAAACCGCCGTGGTAGCCGGCGTCGCCGGCGGCGGTGCGCAGGTGGTTTTCCCAGTCGGTCAGGGGGCACTCCAGGTGCAGGCCTTCCACGGCCAGGCCCCAGGCGAGGGCGGGGAGGTGGATCAGCAGGGCGCGGCGGCGCCAGAGCACCAGCAGGCCGCCGAACAGGACCAGCAGGATGAACGAGAGGTGGAACAGGACCAGGGTGTCGGCGGCCAGGCGGTAGAACATGGTGGGTGGGGCCTTGCTGTTGGAGTCGGGTTAGTTTGTCATGGTTTTTTGATTCTGGGATTCTGGGTTTCTGGGTTTCTGGGTTTCTGGGTTTCTGGGTTTCTGGGTTTCTGAGGCTGGGCGGTTATTGTTTTGATAGTTGTATGCGCATTCATTTGCGATGTCGACGCTTATTCACCTTTCCGCCCTTACGGCGGGTTACTTTGGTCTTGGCCAAAGTAACCAAAGCCGTTGCGCTCCATTCATCCGGCCCTACGCTTCGCTCCGGGTTCCCTCACTCCGGCCTTGCTCCCGGGAGGACCGCGCTGCAGGGCCCATCCTGGGCCCCAGCGCTTGACGGGCATCCATGCCCGTCACCTCCCTCCGCAAGGCCTGCGTTCGGCCTCCTGAAGTCGCGAAGTTACGGGCGGCGCCTGAACTGGCGCAGCTGTCGCTAGTTCAAACTTAATTAATCTCTCGATCGCATCGCGGGGCAAGCCCGCTCCCACGCAATAGTCGCCGTTATATAAAACCCTGTAGGAGCGGGCTTGCCCCGCGAAAGGGCAGGAACAGCCAATACCTAACTAATGGTCAAACAACTAGCTTCGCGTTTCTTGCTCTTGCTCTTGCTCTTGCTCTTGCTCTTGCTCTTGCTTCTAAGCGCGCGGTAGATCAGGCAACACCAATTGCGACTTCAGGAGGCCGAGTGGAGTTCTTGCGAAGGGAGGTGACGGGCATGGATGCCCGTCAAGCGCTGCGCCCCAGGATGGGGCGTTCAGCGCGGTCCTCCCGGGAGCAAGAACGGAGCGAGGGAACCCCGGAGCGCAGCGTAGGGGCCGGATGAACGGAGCGGAACGGTTTTGCCTACTTTTCCCTAGAGAAAAGTAGGTCGCCGTAAAGGCGAAAAGGTGACTAAATGTCGACATCGCCTACGAATATGTATGCAAAGTTCAAAACAATCACTAAAGCCCCAGCCCTAAATCCCCTCCAAAACCATCTCCAAAAACGTAGCCACCACCCGCCGCGTCCTCTGCTCACTCAAACAAACCAGCGTCTCAGTCAAATGCCGCCGACAATCCACAATCGGCAAAGCACAAACCCGCGCATCAGCCCCGAACTCCGCCGCCGAAACAACCCCCACGCCAATCCCCACCACCACCGCCTCCCGCGCCGCCTCACGCCCCTCGACCTGGATCGCCGGCCGGATCCGCAACCCGGCCCGTTGCATTTCCTCCTCCAGCGTCTGCCGCGTCACCGACCCCGGCTCACGCAGCACCAACGGCGTGTCATCCAGGTCCGCCAGGCTGATCTGCCCCCGGCTGGCCCACGGATGGTTGTGCGAAACGAACGCCACCATCGGGTCACGCCGCATCGGCACGCAGAACAACCGCTCATCATCGACATCGCGCCCGAGCAGGGCCAGGTCCGCCTGGTAGCTGAACAGCCGGGCCAGCGACTCATCGGTATTGCCGGTCTCGATCTTCACCTGGATCCCCGGATACCGCTGGCAGAACCGGGCGATCTGCGGCAGCACGTGCACCGGCGCGTCCACCGCCAGGGTCAGGCTGCCGGTGTGCAGGGCGCGGGAGTCCTGCAGCAGCTCTACGGCCTCGGCCTCACAGGCGAACAGACGCTGGGTCACGCCCAGCAAGCGCTCGCCCAGGTCGGTCAACTGCACCGAGCGCTTGTTGCGCTGGAACAGCAGCACACCGAAGCGCTCCTCGAGCTTGCGCACCTGGTCGGACACCGCCGGCTGGGTCAAAAACAGCTTCTGCGCCGCACGGGTGAAGCTGCCCTGTTCGGCGACTGCATGAAAGGCCTTGAGTTGAGCATGGGAGACCGACATCGAACACTCCGCTTACAAGCTGGGCTTATGTGTGAAATACGATAAATCGATTTTATTTATCAGTCAGCAGCTGTTTCCATGTGTTTCAACCCGGCTGCGCCGCCACGAGCGGCGCCATGTCGGCCATGGCGGCACCACCGCCATCTGACCAGGTGACGTCCCTCCGTCACGCAGTGCGCAACACAACAACAAGACAGGCGTTTCTTCACATTCTGCCGGCACACTCAAGCAAGAGGTCAGAGTCAATGAATCAATCCCTGGGCGCCATCAAACGCTGGCGCGTGCAGATCTTCGCGATCACCTGGCTGGCCTACGCCGCCTTCTATTTCACCCGCAAAGCCTTCTCGGTGGCCAAGCTCGGTATCGGCGAGGATCCGAATTTCATGCTCGACAAGGCCGCCATGGCCAACCTCGATGCGATCTACCTGGCCGCCTACGCCGTGGGCCAGTTCACCTGGGGCATGCTCGCCGACCGCTTTGGCCCCCGTGTGGTGGTGCTGGGCGGGCTGCTGATCTCGGCGGCGGCCGCGGTGGTGATGGGCAGTTACGCGACCTTCCCGATCTTCGCCACCTGCATGCTGATCCAGGGGCTGGCGCAGTCCACCGGCTGGGCGGGGCTGTGCAAGAACATCGGCAGTTTCTTCCCGGCCTCCCAGCGCGGACGGGTGCTGGGGCTGTGGAGTTCGTGCTACGCCTTCGGCGGCCTGGTGGCCTCGCCGTTCGCCGGCTGGTGGGCCTACACCCTGGTCGGCACCTGGCATGCGGCGTTCTTCTCCAGCGCCGTGGTGGTGGCCGTGGTGGCGGTGCTGTTCTTCATTTTCCAGCGCAACAAGCCCGAGGACGTCGGCCTGCCGGCGGTAGAGCCCGAGCCGCAGAGCATGGCGCCGGGGGGCAATCTGTGCAGCGTCTGGGCGCCGCTGCGCGAGATCCTGCGCAACCGCACGGTGCTGACCCTGGGCCTGGCCTACTTCATGCTCAAACCTGCGCGCTACGCCATCCTGCTGTGGGGCCCGGTGATCGTCTTCGAGCAGATGCCGTCGGTGGGCAAGGTCGGCGCGGCGATCATTCCCACGGCCTTCGAACTGGCCGGGTTGCTCGGGCCGATTCTCATCGGCCTGGCCTCGGACAAACTGTTCGGCGCCCGGCGCATGCCGGCCTGCGTGATCAGCCTGGTGCTGCTGACCCTGACCCTGGCCGGTTTCATGGCGGCGATGCACAGCGGCAGCGTGCTGCTGGTGGTGGCCCTGCTGTTTGTGATGGGCCTGACCCTGTATGGCCCGGACTCGATGATCAGCGGCGCCGCGGCCATCGACTTCGGCACGGCCAAGGCCGGCGCCACCGCGGCCGGTTTCGTCAATGGCTGCGGCTCGGTGGGTGCGGTGCTCGGCGGCCTGCTGCCCGGTTACTTCGACAGCGTCACGGTGTTTATCGTCTTCGCCGGCACGGCGCTGTTCTCCGCCCTGGTGCTGCTGCCGCACTGGAACAGCCGCCCGGCAACAGCACCCCAGGCCACCGATGTGGCACCCAACACCAGCATGGCGATCAAGCCACTGCGTACCTAAAGGAAAGCAAGTAGATGAGACCCTTCTGGCTGCAACAGGCCCTGGACCAGGAAGACCAGGCGCCGTGCCCGCCGCTTGCCGGCGACGTGCGCTGCGACGTGTGCATCGTCGGTGGTGGCTACACCGGCCTGTGGACCGCGCTGATGATCAAGGAACAGGCGCCGCAGCTGGAAGTGCTGCTGCTCGAGGCGGATATCTGCGGCGCCGGGGCCAGCGGGCGCAACGGTGGCTGCGCGCTGTCCTGGTCGGCCAAGTACTTCACCCTCGAGCGCTTGTTCGGCGTGGCCGAGGCGGTGCGCCTGGTGCGCGAGTCCGAGCGCAGCATCGGCGCCATCGGCGAGTTCTGCGCGGCCAACGGCATTCGCTGCGACTACCGCATGGACGGCACGCTCTACACCGCCACCAACCAGGCCCAGCTCGGTGGCACCGATGCGGTGATCGCCGCGCTGGAGCAGCAGGGGATCAATTCGTTTCAGCGCCTGGTACTGGAGCAGGTGCAGCGTCTGGCCGGTTCCGAACGGCATCTGGAGGGCTGGTATTCGCCGGCCGCGGCCACGGTGCAGCCGGGGCGGCTGGTGCGCGGCCTGCGCCGGGTGGCCTTGCAGCGTGGCGTGCGCATCCACGAGGGCACGGCGATGACCGGCCTGGAGCATGGCGCGCCGGTGCAGGTGCGCACCCGCGCCGGCACCGTTCGCGCCGACCGTGTGGTGCTGGGTCTCAATGCCTGGATGGCGCGGGCCTTCCCGCAGTTCGGGCGCAGCGTGGCGATCGTCTCCAGCGACATGGTGATCACCGAGCCGTGCCCCGAACTGCTGGGTCGGATCGGCCTGGACAGCGGCGTCAGTGTGCTCGACTCGCGGATCTTCGTGCACTACTACCACAACACTTCCGATGGCCGGCTGATGCTCGGCAAGGGCGGCAATACCTTCGCCTACGGCGGGCGCATGCTGCCGGTGTTCGACCAGCCGTCGCCGTACCAGCCGCTGCTGCGCGAGAGCCTGGGCGAGTTCTTCCCGGCGCTGGCCGAGGTGCCGCTGGCGGCCAGTTGGAACGGGCCGTCGGACCGCTCGGTGACCGGGCTGCCGTTCTTCGGTCGGCTCGATGGGCAGGGCAACGTGTTCTACGGCTTCGGTTACTCCGGCAGCGGGGTGGGGCCGTGCCACATGGGCGGGCAGATCCTGTCGTCGCTGGCACTGGGGCTGGACAACGCCTGGACCCGCTCGCCGCTGGTCAAGGGGCCGCTGGGGCAGTTCCCGCCGGAACCGGTGCGCTACCTGGGGTCGTTGCTGGTGCGCAATGCCATCCGCCGCAAGGAGCGCGCCGAAGACCGCGGTGTGCGGCCGCGCCGGCTGGACGTGCGCCTGGCGAAGTTCGCGGCGGCGGCGGGGAAGGCGGACAAGGGCTGAGGCTGACGCGATTTCTTGTCGAACCCGGTGCGCAGGGCGTATAAACTCTCCCCACTTTATTAAGGCCGGTCGCTTCCTGAACCGGCCGCGGAAACAAAGAGAGTCGATATGGGCGCACAGTGGAAAGCCAAACATAGAGAAACAGCGGCCAATGCCAAAGGCAAGGTCATGGGCAAGCTGGCCAAGGAGATCCAGATCGCTGCCAAGTCCGGTGCCGACCCGGACATGAACCCGCGCCTGCGCCTGGCCATCGTCCAGGCCAAGAAAGCCTCGATGACCCGTGAGACCCTGGAGCGCGCGATCAAGAAAGGCGCGGGCCTGGACGGCGAGGCCGTGCAGTACCATGCGGTCAGCTATGAAGGCTTCGCCCCGCACCAGGTGCCGCTGATCGTCGAGTGCCTGACCGACAACATCAACCGCACCGTGGCGCAGATCCGCGTGCTGTTCCGCAAGGGCCAGCTCGGCGCCAGCGGTTCGGTGGCCTGGGACTTCAACCATGTCGGCCTGATCGAGGCTACCCCGGAAGGCGACGCCGACCCGGAAATGGCGGCCATCGAAGCCGGTGCCCAGGACTTCGAGGATGGCGAGGAAGAGGGTTCGACCCTGTTCATCACCGACACCACCGACCTCGATGCCGTGCAGAAGGCCCTGCCGGAGCATGGCTTCACCGTCACCTCGGCGAAGATCGGCTACACCCCGAAGAACCCGGTGAGCGCAGCCAGCCTCAGCGCCGAAGCGCTGGCCGAGGTCGAGGCCTTCCTCGAGGCGATCGACGAGAACGAAGACGTGCAGAACGTCTATGTCGGCCTGACCGACTGATCCGCGCGTCATCCTCGCGGGGCAAGCCCACTCCCAGCACATCTGTGGGAGCGGGCTTGCCCCGCGATCATTTCCGGACCTGCGCCATGCACCCCACCTTCGCCTCCCTCAGCCTCGCCCACCTGCGCACCCTCGACTGCCTCCTGCAGCTGAAGAACCTCAGCCACGCCGCCGAACGCCTGGGCTGCAGCCAATCGGCCCTGAGCCGCCAGCTGGCCAGCCTGCGCGAGGCATTCGACGACCCGCTGCTGGTCCGCCAGGGCCGTGGCTACGTGCTCAGCGAGCACGCCGAGGCGCTGGTCGAGCCGTTGCGCCAGGTGCTGGAGGAGCTCAACGCCCTGCGCCAGCCCGCGGCGTTCGACCCGGCGCGCTGCGAGCGGCGCTTCTGCCTCGCCGCCTCCGACTACGTGGCCGAGCACATGCTGCCGCAGCTGGTCGCGGTGCTGGAGCAGGAAGCGCCGGGCGTGTCGCTGGAGTACCGCACCTGGCAGGCTGGGCAGTACGCCTTGCTTGCCAGCGGCGAGATCGACCTGGCCACCACGTTGTTCGACGAATCGCCGCCCAACCTGCACGGCCGGCTGCTGGGCGAGGACCGGGCGGTGTGCCTGATGCGCCATGACCATCCGCTGAGCACCCGCGCCGAGCTGAGCCAGGACGACTACCTGGCCTTCAAGCATGTGCGGGTGTCCGGGGGCGGCGACAAGGACAGCTTCATCGACCGTCATTTGCGCGCCCAGGGGCTGCAGCGGCGCATCAGCCTGGAGGTGCCGTTCTTCAGTGCCATGGTCCAGGTGCTCGGCAATGGCCAGGCCCTGGCTACAGTGCCCGAGCACATCGCCCGGCAACTGGCGCGGCTGCACGGCCTGAGCTGGCGGCCGATGGGCTTCATCGACCACACCCAGCGCTACTGGGTGGTGTGGCACCAGCGCCTGCAGGCCTCGGCCGAGCACCGCTGGCTGCGCAACCGGGTATTCGAGGTGTGGCGCCAGTCGCAGTTCGGCGTGCAAGGTGGGCATGCGCCTTCGCCATAGCAGCTATGCGCGAAGCGGGGTTATTCGCAAGCCGGCAGGCGCCTAGACTGCGGGCATTGTGTTGCCAGTGCCGGCCTCTTCGCGGGGCAAGCCCGCTCCTACAGGATTGCGCGGTCCCTGTAGGAGCGGGCTTGCCCCGCGAAGAGGCCGGCACACGCACCTGACAATCCACAGGAGAGCCCCCGTGACCCCCGAACAATTCCGCCAGTACGGCCACCAACTGATCGACCTGATCGCCGACTACCGCCAGACCGTCGGCGAGCGCCCGGTCATGGCCCAGGTCCAGCCGGGCTACCTCAAGGCCGCCTTGCCCGAGGGCGCGCCGCAGCAAGGCGAACCGTTCGAAGCCATCCTCGCCGACGTCGACAAGCTGGTGATGCCCGGCCTGTCCCACTGGCAGCATCCGGACTTCTACGGTTACTTCCCCTCCAACGGCACCCTGTCGTCGGTGCTCGGCGATTTCCTCAGCACCGGCCTGGGCGTGCTCGGCCTGTCGTGGCAGTCCAGCCCGGCACTGAGCGAGCTGGAGGAAACCACCCTCGACTGGCTGCGCCAGCTGCTGGGCCTGAGCGGGCAGTGGAGCGGGGTGATCCAGGACACTGCCTCGACCAGCACCCTGGTGGCATTGATCAGCGCCCGCGAACGCGCCACCGACCACGCCCAGGTGCACGGCGGCCTGCAGGCCCAGGCCAGGCCATTGATCGTCTACGTCAGCGCCCACGCCCACAGCTCGGTGGACAAGGCCGCGCTGCTGGCCGGATTCGGCCGCGACAATATCCGCCTGATCCCCACCGACGCCCGCTACGCCATGCGTCCGGAGGCGCTGCGCGAGGCCATCGAGCAGGACCTGGCCGCCGGCAACCAGCCCTGCGCCGTGGTCGCCACCACCGGCACCACCACCACCACCGCGCTGGACCCGCTGCGTCCGATCGGCGAGATCGCCCAGGCCAACCAGCTGTGGCTGCACGTGGACTCGGCCATGGCCGGCTCGGCGATGATCCTTCCGGAGTGCCGCTGGATGTGGGACGGCATCGAGCTGGCCGACTCGGTGGTGGTCAACGCCCACAAATGGCTGGGTGTGGCCTTCGACTGCTCGATCTACTACGTGCGCGATCCGCAGCACCTGATCCGGGTGATGAGCACCAACCCCAGCTACCTGCAGTCGGCGGTCGATGGCGAGGTGAAGAACCTGCGCGATTGGGGCATCCCGCTGGGGCGCCGGTTCCGCGCGCTGAAACTGTGGTTCATGCTGCGCAGCGAAGGGGTCGAGGCCCTGCAGCAACGCCTGCGTCGCGACCTGGACAACGCCCGTTGGCTGGCTGCCCAGGTCGAGGCGACGGCGCAGTGGGAAGTGCTGGCGCCGGTGCAATTGCAGACCCTGTGCATCCGTCATTGCCCGGCGGGCCTCGCGGGTGAGGCGCTGGATGCCCATACCCGTGCCTGGGCCGAACGTCTCAACAATTCGGGCGATGCCTACGTGACCCCGGCGACTCTCGACGGGCGCTGGATGGTGCGGGTGTCGGTGGGGGCGCTGCCGACCGAGCGTGCGCATGTCGAGCGGCTGTGGGCCCGGTTGCAGGCGGTAGTGGCCGAGTAACGCGGCAAACTCAAGCGCTGAACGCTGTCGCGGGGCAAGCCCGCTCCCACGTGTTTGTGGGGGCGGGCTTGCCCCGCGACACGTTTTGCAATGCTGACAGAGCAAGGCTATCACCCCCCAATAGCGCCTCTATTAGACCTCTGCCCAAGCTCGGCTAGTCTTTCTGCTGGTTCCGCGAAAAGCCGGTGCACCGCCGTGCCCGGCCACACTGATGAGGAGTGGGCGCGCTTTCGGGCGCACCCGTTCCAACACCTGGCAACGAAAATACAAGAACGCCCGGAAATCTGAATTGAACCGACCCAAAAGGTAGAAGCAGATGGCGAACGAATCGAAATGCCCGTTCCATCAGACCGCCGGTGGCGGCACCAGCAACCGTGACTGGTGGCCTGACCAGCTCAACCTGAAGATCCTCCACCAGCACTCCAGCAAGTCCGACCCCATGGACCCGGACTTCGACTACGCCAAGGCGTTCAAGAGTCTCGATTTCCAGGCCCTGAAAAATGACCTGAGCGCCTTGATGACTGACTCACAGGACTGGTGGCCGGCCGACTTCGGCCACTATGGCCCGCTGTTCATCCGCATGGCCTGGCACAGCGCCGGCACCTACCGCATCGGTGACGGCCGTGGCGGCGCCGGCTCCGGCCAGCAGCGCTTCGCCCCGCTCAACAGCTGGCCGGACAACGTCAGCCTGGACAAGGCCCGGCGCCTGCTGTGGCCGATCAAGCAGAAGTACGGCAACAAGATCTCCTGGGCCGACCTGATCGTGCTCACCGGCAACGTCGCCCTCGAATCCATGGGCTTCAAGACCTTCGGCTTCTCCGGTGGTCGCGCCGATGTGTGGGAGCCCGACGAGGACGTGTACTGGGGCTCGGAGAAGGTCTGGCTGGGTGGTGATACCCGCTACGGCAAGGACCAGGTCAAGGCCCAGCCGCCCGGCCAGGGGGACCTGGTGGCCGAGCCCGCCAAGCATGGCGAGGAGCAGAACCGCGACCTGTCGGCCGAACGCAACCTGGAAAACCCGCTGGCCGCCGTGCAGATGGGCCTGATCTACGTCAACCCGGAAGGCCCGGAAGGCGAGCCCGACCCGGTGAAATCCGGCAAGGACATCCGCGAGACCTTCGGCCGCATGGCCATGAACGATGAAGAGACCGTGGCGTTGATTGCCGGCGGCCACGCCTTCGGCAAGACCCACGGTGCCGGCCCTGCCGACAATGTCGGCGCCGAGCCGGAAGCCGCAGGTCTGGAGCTGCAGGGCCTGGGCTGGAGCAACAAGTTCGGTACCGGCAAGGGCGGCGACACTATCACCAGCGGTCTGGAAGTAATCTGGACGTCGACCCCGACGAAGTGGAGCAACGAGTACCTCAACAACCTGTTCAATTTCGAGTGGGAACTGACCAAGAGCCCCGCGGGTGCCCACCAGTGGCGGCCAAAGGACGGCAAGGGTGCGGGGACCGTGCCCGATGCCCACGACCCGGGCAAGACACATGCGCCCTCGATGCTCACCTCTGACCTGGCGCTGCGTTTCGACCCTGTCTACGAACCCATCGCCCGGCGTTTCAAGGACAATCCCGACCAGCTTGCCGACGCCTTCGCCCGTGCCTGGTACAAGCTGATCCACCGTGACATGGGCCCGTTGGCCCGCTACCTAGGGCCAGAAATGCCCAACGAGGAGTTGCTGTGGCAGGACCCGTTGCCCAAATCAGGACCGCAACCGAGCGACGCCTATATCGCCGCGCTCAAGGCCAAGGTGCTGGCTTCGGGGCTGAGTGTCCCTGAACTGGTTTCCGCCGCCTGGGCCTCGGCCTCGACCTTCCGCGGCTCCGACAAGCGCGGTGGTGCCAACGGTGCGCGGTTGCGCCTGGCTCCGCAGAACGGTTGGACGGCGAACCAGGGCCTGGACAAGGTGCTGACGGCACTGGAGAAGATCCGCAGCGAGGGCGGTAACAAGATCTCCCTGGCCGACCTGATTGTGCTGGCTGGCAGCGCGGCGGTGGAGAAAGCGGCCAAGGATGCCGGGCACAACATCAGCGTGCCGTTCCATCCGGGGCGTGTGGATGCCTCGCAGGAGCAGACTGACGTCGAGTCGTTCGCCGTGCTCGAGCCGTTGGCCGACGGTTTCCGCAATTTCAGCAAGGCGCGATACAGCGTCAAGGCCGAGAAGCTGCTGTTGGACAAGGCCCAGTTGCTGACCCTCACCGCACCGGAGGTGACCGTGCTGATCGGCGGCCTGCGGGTGCTCGGCGCCAACCATGGCGGCAGCAAGGACGGCGTGTTCACCGACAAGGTCGGCGTGCTCAGCAATGACTTCTTCCGCAACCTGCTGGACATGGGCGTGGAGTGGAAGCCGACCTCGGCGGACAACGAAGCGTTTGAAGGCCGTGATCGCAAGACCGGCCAGGTGAAATGGACCGCCAGCCGGGTCGACCTGGTGTTCGGCTCCCATGCGCAACTGCGTGCCTTGAGTGAGGTGTATGGCAGCAGCGATGCCAAGGACAAGTTCGTCAAGGACTTCGTGGCGGCGTGGGTGAAGGTCATGGAGCTGGACCGCTTCGACCTGGCCTGAGGAAAGGCCTGGGGCGTCGTTTCGTGGGAGCGGGCTTGTGGGAGCGGGCTTGCCCCGCGATGAGGCCATCAACCGTTCAGGCCATCATCGCGGGCAAGCCCGCTCCCACGAAAAGCCCCAGGGCTATCACCTACAGGTCCTGCGACACCCCAGGCTGATCGTTGCCTGGGGTGCCCTCATGCAATGAAGCCTGCGAGGTTTCCGGCAAGGCCAACCCACCCACCAATGCCAGCAACGCAATCACTACCAGGTAGAACGCCGGTGCCAGGCGGCTGCCGCTCTGTTCGATCAACCAGGTCGCCACCAGCGGCGCGGTGCCGCCGAACAGGGTGTAGGCGACGTTGTAGGTGATCGCCGAGGCGGTGTAGCGGCTGCGGGTGGGGAAGCATTCCGACAGCAGCGCGGCGGTGACCACGCCACTCATCAGCGCGCCGATGGCCAGCAGGATCACCCCCAGCAAGGCCCCCGACAGCGAACCGGAACTGGCCAGCCAGTAGGCGGGGAACACCGCGAGCATCACCCACAGGCAGGTGAAACCGATGGTCCGGCGCCGGCCGACGCGGTCGCTGAAGGCACCCGCCAGCGGGCAGCCGGCGGCGGCGAACAGCAGGGCCACGGTCGAGACCAGCAGCGCCTGGGCGCGGCTGAGGTGGCCGACCGTCTGCAGGTAGGTGGCGAAGTAGGTGGTGAACATGTAGAACGACAGCGCCGTCAGCGAGATGAACGCGCCGAGGTTGCGGATGGTGCGGCCGTGGTGGCGCAGGGTGTCGCCCAGCGGCGAGTGCGCGTGGGCCTTGCCTTCGGCCAGCGCCTGGCGAAACGCCGGGGTCTCCTCCATGCGCCAGCGCAGGTACAGGCCCACCAGGCCCAGGGGCGCGGCCACCAGGAACGGCACGCGCCAGCCCCAGGCATTCATCGCCTCGGGCGTGAGGCTGGCTTCCAGGCCGTAGGCGATGACCGCCGCGCAGGCGAAGGCGCTGAATGTCGAGACTGGCACGAAGCTGCCATAGAACGCCCGCCGGCCCCGTGGCGCGTGCTCCATCAGGTAGGCGCAGGCACCGGCATACTCGCCGCCCGCGGAAAACCCCTGCAGGCAGCGGGCGAGGGTGAGCAGTACCGGGGCCAGCACGCCGATGCTGGCGTAGGTCGGCAGCAGGCCGATCAGGGTGGTGGAGCCGGCCATCAGCAGGATGGTCAGCGACAGGATGCGCTTGCGTCCGAGCCGGTCGCCCAGCGCGCCGAACACGATACCGCCGAGCGGGCGCAGGGCGAAGGCCACGGCGAACACGGCGAAGGTCTTGAGCAGGGCGACGCCTGCGTCTTCGCTGGCGAAGAACTGGCTGGCGATCAAGGTGGCGAGAAAACCGTAGACGGCGAAGTCGAACCATTCGACGAAGTTGCCGATGGCCGAGGCGACGATCACCCGCCGCAAGGTGGCGGGCGGGACCTCATGGGGAATGGACATGGATGCTCTCCGTTGCGCTGGGCAGCCTGGGCCGGTGCGGCTCACTCGGGGCGCGCCGTCGTTGTTCTGGGGCCAGTAGACAAGCGGCAAGAGGTGGAGGCTTTGTCGTAGACGACATCGGGTTATCCGTTACGACCACACCTGGGGGCAAAGTGGCCGGAGCACTTGCATCGGTTTTCGCCCGAAAGGTCGAGGAAAGGGCCGTTAAGGGCGCGCGAGCGCTCTAGGGGGCGAATTGCGGATGCCTGATGGGTTTGGCTGGTGGCACTTTGATGGTAACTTGGGGGCAATCAATTTCTGGTCCGCCTGACAGGTTTCTGGCGGGTGGCCACCTACTCATGGAAAGAGGTCGATATGGCATCGGTTCCCCATCAATTGATTTTGTTCGGTCCGCCGGGCACCAGCAAAAGCCATCGTGCCCGCAAGTACAAGGCTCGTGAGCTGGGTGCCGTCGACCAGAACATCATCCCTGTCACCTTTCATCCTGAGTACAGCTATGGCGAGTTCGTCGCCCGGGTGCTTCCCCTGACTAACGCTGACCATCGGATCGAGTACAGGGTGCATGCCGGCCCGCTGATCCAGGCGCTGACGCGTGCGTATGCCGAGTTGGAAAAAGAAACGCCCGGTAAGGTGATATTGTTGATCGACGAGATCAACCGGGGTAACTGCGCTGAGATCTTCGGCGATATCTTCCAATTGCTGGACAGGGACGATGAGGGATGGTCGAGCTATTCGATCACCGTATCTGAGGTGATCTGCTCGGCATTGAAGGTTTCAATGGGGCCTGTCACTACCACGCAAAGCATTCTGCAGCAGAAACTGCGCGAGGGACTGGAGCACAACCGGCTCATATTGCCGCCGAACCTGCACATGATCGGGACCATGAACACCAGTGACGAGTCGATCTTCTTCATGGACTCGGCATTCAAGCGCCGCTGGCATTTCGAGTTTTGTCGGGTCCACCTGGGCGAGTCGGATGAGGAACGCATCCAGGCCGATGCCTTGATTCCGTCGGCCGAACCGGTTCGCTGGGAGGCATTTCTCGAGGCGCTGAATGACCATATCCGCAAGACCTGCACGGCGCCCCAACTGGATGACAAGCTGGTCGGGCCATGGTTCATCAAGGCGCGCCCGCCCCGCAAAGGCAAGGTACACGAACTTCAGGACGCAGATGCCTGGAACAGGCTGCGATCGCTTGCCAACAGAGTCACGGAGTCTGGGGCCGGAGGTGACAACAGCACGTCGTTCGAAAACAACGTCTTGGCATTCACCAGAAACTGCAGCAAGGCGACGCAGGACAGGATCCTGGAACTGGCTGGCTACGATATGGGCGCAACACGCAAGTTCAAGGCCATTCTTTCCGAAGGCGGCGGCGCTTATCCGTACTACCTGACCAAGGCGGACGCCGGTAGTGAAGGGCTCACCATCCTGAAGTTCCTGGATGCGCTGCAGGAGCTGGAGGCGGAAGTCGATGAGCCTTGTATTCAGCGAGCCGATATCGCCGGCAAGTTGTGCCTCTACCTTTGGGACAATGTCTACGCGCGCGACAAGACGCCTCTTGCAGAGTTGGTCGGCATGAATCGACAGACGTTGCGCACGTTCGACCAGTTCGTTGATCGTCTCGATACCTTCTTCGACAACCTGATGAAGCCTCCTTCAGCCAATGCCAAAGGCGAGGAGTCTTGAGCCAGGATGCTATGCGAAGCGCTTGAAATCGTCGAAGGCGATAAGGACATTGGCCTGTTCCTGAGCGCCGAAGGACGCACTCTGCTCAAGGTGCCTCACGGTCTCGACTGCAGCGGGTTATCACCTACCGCAGTCTTTTCGCTGCTTTACCGCATGTTTGCCGTGTTTCGCCGCACCGGACATGGCGAGCGCATCATGGCGGCCAGGGATGGCGTGGAGCGGCATGGCAAAGGTGGCGCGCAGGCAGCGGGCAAGGGGGCGGGGTTTGTCGACATGCTGGCATTCGACGAGCTGTTCGATGAGGTGGACCCTCGCAGCATAGTGTCCTTGCATGCGCATCCTGGCATGACGTCTCCTCAGGACGTCCAGCGACTCGACCGGTACCTGTCCCGTGCGCTCTTCGACGAAGGCGACATCCCGTATCTGGACCGGGTACCAGGCATGCGTCGGACAATGGGCCTGGGCAAACAGGCAATCGTGGGGCTCTATTGTTTTTTGGCACGGGACTTCTACCAGCACCTGCTGCAGGTGGACCTTCAGTGCGCCTGGGGCAGTTTCTTCCGTGATGGAATCGCCCTGGCGGAGGACTTCCAGCACCGCTACCTGGCGGCAGACGACTCGCTCTACCTGGGTGATGCCGAGCAGATCAAGCACTGCCGCGAGCGGCTTAGCCACTTGTTGTGGCGAATCGACCGCCAGGCCGCGCCAAGGGATGCCACCTACTGCCGGTTGCATGATGCCCTGGCGCGCTACCTGCAGGGTGCGAGCAGCGTGGAGCAGTCACCTGGCCTGGTTTGGGGCGTTCAAGGATTCTGGGCGGTATGGGAGTCGATGTGCCTGTGTCATGCCTTGGCCGAAAATGCCGACACCACCATCCACAATTGTGACTTCGAACATCTGCCACGCGGGGTGTGCGGTCCCAGGGACATGGCGCGCTGGCGAAAGGCGCAGCGCTTGGTGTTCTCGCGCAACCATCTGCATCGGCGCCCCGACCTGGTGGTGAACGCTGGCGAGCGGTGGCGTGTGGTCGACTTCAAGTATTACCCGCAACCCCTTTGGCAGCGGCCGAAGGAGAAAGAGGACGAGCCACCGACCAAGGAGGAACGGGACTTCACCAACCTGGAAATCTACGCTTTGCTGCTGCGCTGCCATTTATCCGCGACTGCGTCGGGCGAACCGCCCATTGCCCTGGAAATGTGGCTGCCGGGTCGCGCCTTCGAGGTGCATGCACTGGAAGCGACCCCAGCCTGGGACCCGCCATTGTCCGTGCACTTGCTGCAAACCAGGGTCTTGCTGGAACGCTACGCGAGTCTTTACCAGTCGATGGCGCTGCGCAGCGAGGCCGCTGCGTTCAACCGTAGATCTCCCGCTCAATTGCCTTGATCTGTTCGTGCAGGTCTTCGTTCACCGGGGCGGGTATGCCCTGGGCGTGGCTGATGGATTCGGCCTCGAACTCATGGAGTTCGAAAAAGTCGTACATGTATTTGCCCATGGGGGTGATCAGGTCGTAGTGAAACAAGGTGCTCCGTCCGACCAGGTGAACGTTTATGGAAAGATGCTTGTAGGCATCGGTCAGGTTCGGGTGAGCAATGCGGTAATGATCCGGGTTGAACAGTAGGCTCTTGTGCATTCTGGGGATGCGCAGCAATGCCGGGTCAATGAAGTCCAGTCGTGCGCGCTTGACCTTCCTGTTGCATTTGGCGCAGGCCACCGCCAGGTTCGGCAGGTCGAAGATGCAATGATTGAACTGGCTCTTTGGCAATACATGCTCTATATCCAGCACCATGTTGTACTCGCCGCCAATAGGTCTCTGGCAATAACAGCAGCGCTCGCCTTGTTCACGGCGTTTGTGCGCCTTGAGCCGTCGCTTGATCGGTGCTACATGGGCGGATTCCCAGATTTCTCTGGCCGAAGGGCGAGGTCTGGTGCCGACCTGTAGTGCCCTGGCGATACTCAGGTGCTCATCCATCGTGTAGGTGAATGTGGTCATGATACGAGCATCCTCGCCTTGCGAATCAGCAGCAGTTGCTTGCCGTCATGTGCGGCGGCGGCTTCCAATTCATCGAACTCACGGTGGAACAACTGTTCAGTCAGCATGCCCTGCTGCCGGCGGTGCAGCAGGGTGGTCATATGGTGGGACAGGAAAGCGCTGCGTGGCGTCAGCATCCTGAACACGTCCCATAGCACTTGCTCCATGCCTTCGTCGCCACAGTCCAGGGGGCGGGGGGCGTTGTTCTTGACGGCATAGGCCTGCCAGGGCATTTCGGCGTGGGGCGCGGTGGTGACCATGACCGGTGAGTGGGTTGCGATGACCACCCTGGGCCTGTGGTAGTGAAAGAGGTCGAACAGCCTCTTGATGTAGTCATGCTGCCAACGTGGATGAAGACTGTTTTCCGGTTCGTCGATCAGGATCGCCGCATCTTTGTCGATGTGGGAAGCAATGAAGGCCAGGGTCGTGATCAACTGGATCTCACCGGAGCTCGCCTGCTCCAGCGGGAATTGTTCGTTGCCCTTGTGCAGGAATATCGCCGGCCAGTTGCGTAGTTCGTCCTTGTACAGATTGAGTGTCCACGCCCCTTTGTCCGAATACCGCGAGAGACTCTCGGAAGACTGGCTGCTTCCTAGGTCGAACCAGTCGATTCGAGCTTTGGCGTTCTCCTGGCAGATGCCCATGCGAGGCTCATATCCCAGGCGCTCAAGTACCTTACCGATCAGAAAACGGGTATCGGAAGGTTCCTTGATCGACGCGATGACACGTTGCAGCGCGATCGAGAGGAAGGTTTGGCCATAGCGGCCACCCATGAAGAAGTAGCGTTTGCCCTTGTCACGGAACTTGTCGAACGGGCAGTTGGCAATGGCGATGACCGTGCGGTTCTTGCTGATGTAGGCCTCGGCAATATCCGCAAGGGCCTGGCTCTTGCCACTGCCGTTTTCGCCGATGAGGATCGAGAGGGGGCAATCGTAGTCGAAGTCGTGCAGTCGGGTACGCATGAAGAATCCTTTCCTGGGATCGGCAATCGGGGCCGTTCGCGAGCGGGCAGCATACGTTGAGTGATGGCTTTACGCCATTTCTTGCCTCCCTCAAGCCTGTCCATCGACCGGTTTATTGTCGATCACAGCCGGCCGGCATTGGCCAAGTCTGGACCGGGCGCTGGTCTTTCAGGGCCTCCGGCACCTCTATCGGTGCCTCGCCCGGGCCGAGCAACGCCTCGATTTCACGAACGCTGCGCAGGTATGGGTCGAGGTCGGTGCCCAGCCCGGCCTGGTGCGGGATCCACCAGGCGATGACCTGGGGCTTGCCCTGGTCATCCTCGGTCAGCAGCACCTTCCAGAACACCTCGGGCGTGGCAATGCCGTGGGACGTGACAAAGGCGTCGTTGTCCAGTGCCGCGCCGGCATGACCAAACACCACGCCACCGATCACCGTCACCGGGTGCAGGTCGCGGTAGCACTCGGTGAGCAGCTCGGTCTGGTACCAGGTGCGGCTGTTGTGTGAAGCCAGTTGCGGAACGATGTTGCTCATCAGGTTGGAGGCATCCATCGCCACGCGGTCGTCGTCGAAATGATTGTTGGCCGCCAGGTGTCCGCGGTGGTAACCCTTGGGTGTCGAGTAAGCCTTGGCCGAGAACTGACCCCTGCAGCCCTCGGGCAGACTACGGTCGATACGGAAGTTGTCGATGCGCTGCAAATGGCCCTGGTCTTTCCATAGGGTGAACGCGAAGCGGTGCGGCTCGCCGCGCTGACAGTCGTACCAGAGCCGGAAGCGGCCGTGATCGAGCAGGGTGAGGGGCGGGGCGGCGGGTTCGGGAGCCGGCGGGGAGGGCAGGCGCGGGGCGCAGGAGGTCAGGCTGAGGAGCAACAGCAGGAACAGCAAACGGCGCATGGCGCGTCTTCCTTGATCAAAGGCGCGGGATGGTACAACAGTCTGCGGATCGGTTGCCTGTGAAAGGGCTGGCCATCAGGCATGAAAAAGCCCGGCCTTTGCGGGCCGGGCTCAAGCAACGGTGGACTGCCGAGGCATTCAGTTCAGCGAGTCGATCACCTTGATTGCCTGCCGCTCGCGGGCGGCGGGCCATTCTTGTTGCAGGGTCTGCAGCACGCGACCGACAAAGGAAGTGTCGGCGGCGGCCTTCCTGCCGACGTAGCCCTGGCCACGGCGGTAGACCTTGAAGCGGGCGCGCATGCTGGGCATGTGCGATTCGAATTCGGCTTCAACCGTGTTCGGCGGCAGGCGATCCAGACGGACCTCGCCGGACTGGCTGACCCACAGCAGGTGGTCGTCGAGGCTGTCCTTGCGTGCGGCGAACAGCCGGGCCAATTGGTCGATGGTTGGATTGTTGTTCAAGTTCATCATAAAGCCCCCATTACTCTCATTCGTTGGTGAAGTTCGGCTGAAGTTCACATTCGGCGCCACACCATGTAGCGCGCTAACCAAGGCTGCTACAGCAGCATCGCAACAGGGGCTTTCTCACGCTGCCTTCTGGGCAGTTTCCCTCTCCACGGACGGCCTGCGTTACCGCGCAGGCCGTCTGGAACACCCTTGCCACCGCTCCCGATCGGGGAGACGGCCTCATCATGCACAAGGCGCGGGAAGGGCGTCAACAGGTTTGTAGTGATTATTTTTGCTCACTACATCTTGTCGGACAATCCTGCCGGTTCTGTCACGCCAGTCCGTTGTCGCCGTGCTCGAGGTAGCCGGGGCGTTGGCGCAGCCGCTCATGATAGGCCTCCAGCGCCGGCAACTCGGGGTGCTCCAGGGGCGTGCGCCGCCAGCGGTTGAGGGACAGGCCGATGGCCACGTCGGCGAGGCTGAAGGCGTCGCCGGCGACATAGGCGCCGGTGGCCTGCAGGCGTGCTTCGAGCAGGCGCATCCTGGCCGTCCACTGGGCGCTGCTGGCGGCCAGCAGCGCGGGGTCCTGGTGCGCCGGCGACTGGCGCACCAGCGACATGAACGGGTAGCGCCAGGCGTCGTTGAGGTCGGTGGCCTGCCAGTCGAGCCATTGGTCCACCGCGGCGCGGGCGCGGGGGGCGCCGGGGTAGAGCGCCTCGCCGTCGTACTGGTTGACCAGGTAGCGCAGGATGGTATTGGACTCCCACAGCACGAAGTCGCCATCGACGATCACCGGCACCATGGCGTTGGGATTCAGCGCCAGGAACTCGGGCGTGTCGGTGGCGCGAAAGCCGCTGCCCCAGTCTTCGCGCTGGAACGGCAGGTTCAGTTCGGCGCAGGTCCACAGTACCTTGCGTACGTTGATCGACGAGGCCTTGCCAAGGATCTTCAGCATGTCACGGCTCCAGGCTGGAAAGGATGCGTTGCGCGGCGCGCACGCGTTCTTCGTTGGGGTAGTTGCGGTTGGCCAGCAGCACGATGCCCATCTGCCTGGACGGCACGAACGCCACGTAGGCACCGAAGCCGCCGGTGGCGCCGGTCTTGTTGTACCAGGCGGCAGGCTCGGCGGGCAGCGCCGGGTTCAGCGCCTGGATCGGGTTTTCTCCGCGGATGATCTTGTCGCCGTTGTATTCCAACAGGGTGTCGAGGCTGACCGGGTAGGGGTAGCGCTCCCAGCCCAGACCCTGGGTCATTGCGCCGACCTGGAAGTAACCGGACTGGGTGATGGCGATGGCCTTGCGCATGACCGGGTCGAGGGTGTCCGGTTGCAGCTGCAACTGCACATAGCGCAGCAGGTCGCTGGCACTGGTCTTGATGCCATAGGCCTGCTCGGCATAGGGGCCCGGGTTGACCCGCACCGGCTTGTCGTTGGCGTCGTAGCCTTGTGCGTAGAGCCCGCGGGCACTGGCCGGCACCTCCAGATAGGTGTGCTTGAGCCCAAGGCGGGGCAGCACCTGTTGGGTCATCAGTTCGGCGAAGGGCCGCTGTTGGGCGCGGGCCGCGAGGTCGCCGAACAGGCCCAGGCTGGGGTTCGAGTAGCAGCGGTGGGTGCCGGGCGCGAAGCGGCGTTGCCAGTGCTGGAACCAGGTCAGGGTCTGGGCCGGCGTCTGCACCTCATCGGGGAACTGCAAGGGCAGGCAGTCGCCGCTGTAGGCCCCCAGTTCCAGCACGCTGGCGCTGCCGATCGAGGCTTTGGCCAGGGCCGGCTGGTAGCGGCTGGCAGGGGCCTGCAAGTCGAGCTTGCCTTCGGCGCTGGCCAGGGCGGCGAGGGTAGCGGTGTAGGTCTTGCTCACCGAACCGACCTCGAACAGCGTGTCGCGGCTCACTGCCTGGCGGCTGGCCTTGTCGGCCAGACCGTAGTTGAAGTAATGCGACTGGCCGTTGGCATACACCGCCACGGCCATGCCGGCGATGCCTCGCTCGCGCATCAGCGCCGGGATCACGTCATCGACGGTGGCTTGCAGGTCGTTGGCCAGCAGCGGCGGCGCGGCCAGCATCAGGGTGGCGGCCAGCAGCAGGCGTGGGGGGCGTTTCATGGTGGGGCGTTCCTTGTCGTGGATCAGGGGCGTGGCGAAGCGAGGTGTCCGTTGGGCGACACCGACAGGGGTTCCGGCGTTAGCGGCACAAGGGCCAAGACCTTATCGTCCAGGCTTGCACAAAGACAAGACGGAAACTGTGATGAGATATCTACGGATGCTGTTCGACAACTTTACCCTGGCCCTGCTCGGGGTGGTGTTCATCGCCACCGTGCTGCCGTGCTCCGGCGAGGGGGCGGTGCTGTTCGGCTGGCTGACCAACCTGGCCATCGGCCTGCTGTTCTTCCTGCATGGCGCCAAGCTGTCGCGCGAGGCGATCATCGCCGGTGCCGGTCACTGGCGCCTGCATTTGCTGGTGTTCTCCTGCACCTTCGTGCTGTTCCCGTTGCTGGGCCTGGCGTTCAAGCCGCTGTTCGTGCCGTTGGTGGGCAACGAGCTGTACCTGGGCGTGCTGTACCTGTGCGCCTTGCCGGCCACGGTGCAGTCGGCCATCGCCTTCACTTCGCTGGCCCGGGGTAACGTGCCGGCGGCGATCTGCAGCGCGGCGGCCTCGAGCCTGCTGGGGATCTTCCTGACGCCGCTGCTGGTGATGCTGTTGCTGGGCGCCTCGGGCGACACCGGCTCCGGGCTGGACGCGGTGCTGAAGATCACCCTGCAGTTGCTGGTGCCCTTCGTCGCCGGGCAGGTCGCCCGCCGCTGGATCGGCGCCTGGGTCAAGCGCAATGCGCGTTGGCTGAAGGTGGTGGACCAGGGTTCGATCCTGCTGGTGGTTTACACCGCCTTCAGTGAAGCGGTGGTCACCGGTCTGTGGCATACGGTGTCGCCGCAGCATCTGGCCGGGCTGTTCGCCGTGTGCGGTATCCTGCTGGCGGTGGTGCTGCTGGGCACGCGCTTGCTCGGGCGGCTGCTGGGATTCAATGTCGAGGACCGCATCACCATCCTGTTTGCTGGTTCCAAGAAGAGTCTGGCGACAGGCGTGCCCATGGCGCAGGTGTTGTTCGTGGGGGGCGGCATTGGGGCGATGATCCTGCCGTTGATGCTGTTTCATCAGATCCAGCTGATGGTCTGCGCGGTGCTGGCGCAGCGGTATGCGGCGCGGGTGGAGGAGGGGCATCCTGAGGTGCGCGCCTCGCTGTAAGGATCATCCCTGAAGGCCTGGCTGTAAGGATGCGGTGGGAGCGGGCTTGCCCCGCGATAGCGATTGCCTGGGCGAGCGCTATCGCGGGGCAAGCCCGCTCCCACGAGTTCGCTCTCACGAAGGCGTCCGATTCACATTCACTGACCCACCAACGTCTGCAATCGCGCCAGCGCCGGCCCTTCGCGCTGGCGGTCGAAGACCAGCAGCGACACTTCCAGCATCGCCCCCGGCGCACGCGACAAGCGTTGCTCACAGCGCAGGCGCAAGCGCCCCTGGTCGCATTCGAACTGTCTGACGCCTGCCTTCGCGCCGCCCTCCAGGCGCAGCTCGGCCAGGCGCCCCTGGGCCGCCAGCAGGGCCAGTCCCTTGTCGCGCAACAGCCCGTTGCCCTGGGTCATCAACCCGGTGGCACGCACGGCGGCGGCCATGGCCACGGCGACGATGGTCAGCGCCACCAGCACTTCGATCAGGGTGAAACCGTCCTCGGTGGTGCGCACGGGAACTCCATTCGCGCAGGCCAAAGCGGCACTGTAGAGCGGCGCGATGACGGTTTGACGACGCCGACTCCCGAGCTTTTTCAATATCCGTGACATACCGGCTTGCCACAATCGGCCCCCGATTCGAACTCACGCAAGGAATGCCGAGATGCAGATCGACCGCCGCAACATGCCCGCCCACCGTATCCGCCAGCAAGGCTTTACCCTGATCGAGATCATGGTGGTGGTGGTGATCCTCGGGATTCTCGCGGCGATGGTGGTGCCCAAGGTGCTTGATCGCCCCGACCAGGCCCGCGCCACTGCGGCGCGCCAGGATATCGGCGGGCTGATGCAGGCACTCAAGCTGTACCGGCTGGACAACGGCGCCTACCCCAACCAGAACCAGGGCCTGAAGGTGCTGGTAGAAAAACCGGCCCAGGCCAAGGACGGCCAATGGCGCGCCTACCTCGACCGCCTGCCCAACGACCCATGGGGGCGCCCGTACCAGTACCTGAACCCGGGCGCCAACGGCGAGATCGATGTGTTCTCCCTGGGCGCCGACGGCCAGGCCGGCGGCGATGGGGTGAATGCCGACCTCGGCTCCTGGCAGTTGTGACCGGCCATGGCGCGCCAGGAGGGCATGGCCGTGATCAGTGCGTTGCTGATCGCTGCGGTAGTGGCGGTGATTGCCGCCGGCATGATCGAGCGTCAGGGCTTGCTGACCCGTCAGGTGGAGAATCGCCAGCTGGCATTGCAAGGCCAATGGGCCCTGGAAGGCGGCTTGCAGCTTAGCCGCCAGGTGCTGTTCGAACAGCGCCTGCGCGATCCGCTGGTGCGCGGCGGCCAGCCCTGGTCACGCCCGATGCGCGATGTGCCGTCCGCCAGCGTGCGTTTCGACGGGCAACTGGAGGACGAGCAGGGCAAGTTCAACCTGCGCAACCTGGTGGTCGATGGCCAGGTAGACGCCGAGGCGTTGGCGACTTTCCAGCGTCTGTGCGCGCTGATAGGGGTCAATGAGCGACTGGCCACGGCCATTGCCGGGCAGGTGATCGATAGCTACCCACAGCGTCCGCTGGCCACTCCCGCCAATGCCGGCTTGGGCCTGGCCAGCGGCCGTGCGACTTCACCGGCCAGCGCCGACGAAGCGTTGCCGGCCAGGCGCCCGATGTTGCGCAGCGTCGAGGCCCTGGCCGGGCTCAAGGGCATGGATGGCGAAGCCCTGGCGCGCCTGCGCCAGTTCGTCACGGTGCTGCCGGCGCTGACCTGGGTCAACGGCAACACCGCCAGTGCCGAAGTGCTTGCCGCTCAGGTGCCGGGCCTGTCGTTGCAGCAGGCCGCGGCGTTGGTGGCTGAACGTGACGGCGGGCGCTGGTTCATCAATCGCGGCGATTTCGTCAATCGCCTGCGCATGCCATCCCTGGCCATGGCCAACGTCCGGGTGGGGATCAACAGCGACTGGTTCCGCCTGCATGGCCTGGCGCGCCTGGGCAGTCGCGAGCTTCCCCTGCAGGCGCTGCTGCGCCAGCGCGAGGGGCAGTTGCCGGATGTCATCTGGCGCCGGGTGGGCGCATGAGCACGGTCATGGAGGTATGGCTGGCACCGCTGGCCGAACTGGACGAGGCGTCGGTGCTGGAGTATCGCCTGGCTGATCGGCACGGGCAGGCGAGCCGTGGACAGTTGCTTCGGCAGGCCAAGGGCGCGCCCTGGCGTCTGCACCTGCACGAGCAGGATAGCCTGGCCCTGGAGATCGCCATGCCACCCCTGGCCGGCAAGCGCCTTACGTCGGCCGTGTGCTGCGCGGTGCAGGGGCTGGTACTGGGTGATGCCGGGCAGGTCCATGTCGCGCATGGGCCGCGTCGGGCCGATGGGCAGGTCGCGGTGGCCTGGCTCGGGTTGACGGAACTGGCGAGGCTGCAGGCGTGGTTGCAGGCCGATGGCATCAGGCCGGCTGGATTGTACGCCCGACAGGACGATGCCCTGTCGGCGGCGGATCTGTGCGGCGGGCTGGCCGGGCCGACGAAGCCGATGGCCTGGGGGCGCACGTTGGGCATCTGGGCGGCGGCAACGTTGGTCTGGTGCCTGGGCCTTAATCTTTACGCCGCGCACCTGATTCGAGAGGGCGAAGCATTGCGTACCCGCATGGTCACACAGGTGCGCACGGCCTTCCCGCAGTTGCCGGTGGTGCTCAACCCGTTGCAGCAGGCGCGCCAGCAACTGCAGGGCGGGCAGGGTAGCGCGGCGGCGGGGCTGACGGCATTGCTGGAGGGTGCCGGGCAGGTCATGCCGTTCCTGGCCGGTAATGTCGAGGCCATGGATTACCAGGATGGCCAGCTGCGTATTACCCCCTTGCCCGACGGCGGCAAGGTCCCGGCGGACAGCGCCTGGCAGGCTGATCTTGCCGCCCGTGGCATCGACGGCCAGGCCAGCGGGCAGGGCTGGACACTGCGAGCGGCCAATCCGTCTGGCGAGGAGCTGGCCCATGTCGATTAAGGCGCGCCTGGCTACCCTGCGTGCGCAGGGGCGGCAACGCTGGCAGGCCCTGGCCGCGCGGGAGCGCCGCGCCGTCGCCCTGGGCGGCGGTCTGCTCGGCGTGCTGTTCTGCTGGCAGGTGCTGGTCCAGCCGGCCCTGGCCCGGATCGACCACTGGCAAGCCGAGACACCCAAGCTGCGCGGCCAGGCCCAGGCGCTCGACGCACTGCTCGGCGAGCGCTTGGCGCAGCGGCCCGCAGATACCGCCCTGGCATTGCGGCAAAGCCTGGAACAGGCCGGCCTGCTGGCACAGACACAGCTCGATGCCGAGGGCGATGCCTGGCGCCTGAGCTGGCAGCGGGCCCCGGCCGAAGCGGCGATGGCCTGGCTGCAGAGCGTGCCGCCACGGCTCGGCCTGGACACCGGCCAACTGGCGCTGCGCCGCAATCCGGCTGCCGAGCCGGGCAGCCCGGTGACCTTCTCCGGAACTCTTCGCATGGATCAGGCGCATGGCGCTAAGGACCCTTCATGACGTGCCTCCGTTCACCGCGACTGCCGTTCGCGCCCTTGCTCCTGGCCTTGGCGCTCAGTGCCTGCGCCAGCGCGCCGAGCGCGCAACGCCCCCTGGCCAGCAGCGAACTGGGCCGCCCGCTGGCCGAGGCCGGCGCCTCGTCGGCCGGGCTGGATCATCGTGCGCAGCCAGAGCCGCAAACACGCCCGGCAACGCGTCAGCCTGCCCCTCGGGTCGGTCAGCGCCACAGCCGCGCCGTGGCGACGCCGCCCCAGGCCAATCCACTGGGTGACCAGCCGGTACAGCTGAACTTCGTCGACGCCGATATTCAGGCGGTGGTACGCGGCCTGTCCCGTGCCACGGGGCGTCAGTTCCTGGTCGATCCGCGGGTCAAGGGCCAGCTGACCCTGGTCTCCGAGGGCGAGGTGCCCGCCAGCAAAGCCTATGGCATGCTGTTGTCGGCCCTGCGCATGCAGGGTTTCAGCGTGGTCGACGTCGGCGGTGTGGCCCAGGTGGTACCGCAGGCCGATGCCAAGCTGCTCGGCGGCGCACTGGTGACGGGGGACCGCGACGCCGGCAACGGCATGGTCACCCGCACCTTCCGCCTGCAATACGAGAACGCCGTCAACCTGATCCCGGTGCTGCGCCCGATTGTCTCGCCCGACAACCCGATCAATGCCTACCCCGGCAACAACACCCTGGTCGTCACCGACTACGCCGAGAACCTCGAGCGGGTGGCGCAGATCCTCGACCGGGTCGACATTCCCACGGCCATCGACACCGATGTGGTGGCGATCAACAATGGGATCGCCAGCGACATCGCCGGCATGGTCAATGAACTGCTCGACAGCCAGGGCAGCGACCCGACCCAGAAGATCAGCGTGCTGGGCGACCCGCGTTCGAACAGCGTGGTGATCCGCTCCGGCAGCCCCGAGCGCACCCAGCTGGCCCGCGACCTGATCTACAAGCTCGACAACGCCCAGAACAGCGCCGGCAACCTGCATGTGGTGTACCTGCGCAATGCCCAGGCCGACAAGCTGGCGCAGAGCCTGCGCGGGCTGCTGACCGGCGAGAGTGACACTGCCGGCAACGACACCACGCGTGCGCTGCTCAGTGGAGGCGGCATGCTCACCGGCGGCAGTAGCAACGGCGCCAACGGCAATGGCAGCAGCACGCAAGGCAACAGCGCCAACAACAACGCCAGCAGCAGCCGTGGCAGCAGCCAGGGCGCCGGCACGACACCGAACGGCTATGGCAGCACCACCCAGCAGAACGACCAGGGCACCGCGTTCTCCGCCGGTGGCGCGACCATCCAGGCCGACAAGACCACCAACACCCTGCTGATTTCCGCGCCCGAGCCGCTGTACCGCAGCCTGCGCGAAGTCATCGACCAGCTCGACCAGCGCCGCGCCCAGGTGGTGGTGGAAAGCCTGATCGTCGAAGTCGGTGAAGACGACGCCAACGAGTTCGGCATCCAGTGGCAGGCCGGCAACCTTGGCAAAAATGGTGTATTCGGCGGCGCCAACCTCGGCGGCAGCGGCTTGGTCAAGGGACCCAGCAGCATCGACGTGCTGCCGAAGGGGCTGTCAGTGGGGGTGGTCGATGGCACGGTGAAAATCCCGGGCATCGGCGAGGTGCTCGACCTCAAGGTGCTGGCCCGTGCGCTGACGAGCAAGGGCGGCAGCAACGTGCTGTCCACGCCCAACCTGCTGACCCTGGACAACGAGGCGGCGAGCATCTTCGTCGGCCAGACCATCCCCTTCGTCAGCGGCCAGTACGTTACCGACGGCGGCGGCAACAGCAACAACCCGTTCCAGACCATCCAGCGCGAGGAGGTGGGGCTGCGGCTGAACGTGCGTCCGCAGATCTCCGAGGGCGGTACGGTCAAGCTGGACGTCTACCAGGAGGTCAGCAGCGTCGACCAGCGCGCCTCCAGCGCCGCCGGCACGGTGACCAACAAGCGCGCCATCGACACCAGCATCCTGCTCGACGATGGCCAGATCATGGTCCTGGGCGGCCTGCTGCAGGACGGCTACACCCAGACCAACGAGGGCATTCCGTGGCTGTCCGGGCTGCCGGGGGTCGGTGCGTTGTTTCGCAGCGAGCGCCGCGCCAGCAACAAGACCAACCTGATGGTGTTCCTGCGCCCTTACATCGTGCGCGATGCGGCGGTCGGGCGCAGCATCACCCTGAACCGCTACGACTTCATCCGCCGCGCCCAGGGCAGCCTCAAACCCGAGCATTCCTGGGCCTTGCCGGACATGGACATGCCGCTGTTGCCGCCAGTGGAGCAGGGCGTGCCCGACCAGGGCCGCGCCCAGCCGGCGGCGCTGCGCGCACCACGGGCCGCGATCCGCGCGGTGCCGGTGGACGAGGTGGCGCGTTGAGCCGCTTGCCATACGCCTGGGCCAAGGCCCAACGCCTGGTGCTGCAGGTGGATGGCGAGGCCGGTGCGGTGCTGTCGCGCTGCCCGTCGAGCCCGGCCTGGGCAGTGGCCGAAGTGCGCAGGCGCCATGGCCAGGTGCTGGTCGAGGCGCTCGACGATGCGCAGATGGACGCGCTGCTGGTCAGTGCCTACGCCGACACCGGCAGCGCGGCGGCGGTGGTGGGCGCGGCGGAGAACGAGGTGGACCTGGATCGCCTGCTGCAGGACATCCCGGAAGTCACCGACCTGCTCGAGGCCCAGGACGACGCGCCGGTGATCCGCATGATCAACGCCTTGCTCACCCAGGCCGCGCGCGACCAGGCCAGCGACATCCATATCGAGCCGTTCGAGAGCCATTGCCTGGTGCGCTACCGGGTCGACGGCACCCTGCGCGACGTGGTTTCGCCGCGCAAGGCGCTGCACGGCGCGCTGGTGTCGCGGATCAAGATCATGGCGCAGCTGGACATCGCCGAAAAGCGCTTGCCCCAGGACGGCCGCATCGCCCTGCGCGTGGCCGGGCGACCCATCGATATCCGCGTCTCCACCGTGCCCACCGGTCATGGCGAGCGGGTGGTGATGCGCCTGCTCGACAAGCAGGCCGGACGCCTGCGCCTGGAAGCACTGGGCATGGACGCAGGCCTGCTGGCGCGGCTCGACCAGCTCATCCGCCAGCCCCATGGCATCGTGCTGGTCACCGGCCCCACCGGCTCGGGCAAGACCACCAGCCTGTACGCCGCGCTGGCGCGGCTGGACGCCAGCGTCAGCAACATCCTCACCGTGGAGGATCCGGTGGAATATGACTTGCCGGGCATCAGCCAGATCCAGGTCAACGCGCGTATAGACATGAGCTTCGCCGTGGCCCTGCGCGCCATCCTGCGCCAGGACCCGGACGTGATCATGATCGGCGAGATCCGCGACCTGGAGACCGCGCAGATCGCCGTGCAGGCCTCGCTGACCGGGCACCTGGTGCTGGCCACCCTGCACACCAACGACGCGGTGTCGGCGGTCAACCGCCTGGTCGACATGGGGGTCGAGCCGTTCCTGCTGGCCTCGGCGCTGCTCGGGGTACTGGCCCAGCGCCTGGTGCGCCGATTGTGCCCGCACTGTCGCGAGCCCGACCCGGCCACGCCCGGGCAGTACCGTGCGGTGGGCTGTGCGCACTGCAACCATTGCGGCTATAGCGGTCGTACCGGCATCCACGAGCTGTTCTGCGTGGACGACGAGGTGCGCAGCCTGGTGCATCAGGGCGCGGACGAACAGGTCCTGCGCGCCGCCGCCCGGCGCAACGGCATGCGCAGCATGCGCGAGGACGGCCAGCGCTGGGTCGACAGTGGCAGCACCTGCCTGGAAGAGATCCTGCGCGTGACACGGGACGCCTGATGAATCGCTATCGCTATGAAGCCGCCGATGCCCAGGGCCGCGTAGTCAAGGGCCTGCTCGAAGCGGACAGTCCGGCGGCGGCGATGGCCCAGTTGCGTGCCCTGGGCCTGACCACCCTGGAGGTCGAGGCCCAGGCCGCGGCCGGGCAGGGCAATGGTCTGTTCGGCGCGAAGCTGTCCGACGGCGACCTGGCCTGGGCCACGCGCCAGCTGGCCAGCCTGCTGGCCGCCGGCCTGCCGTTGGAAGCGGCGCTGGGTGCGACCCTGGAGCAGGCCGAACGCAAGCATGTGGCGCAGTTGCTGGGCGCGGTGCGCGGCGATGTGCGCAGCGGCATGCGCCTGGCCGATGCCCTGGCCGAGCGGCCACGGGATTTCCCCGAGATCTACCGGGCGTTGGTGGCGGCGGGCGAGGAGTCCGGCGACCTGGCCCAGGTGATGGAGCGCCTGGCCGACTACATCGAGGACCGCAACACCCTGCGCGGCAAGATCCTCACCGCGTTCATCTACCCCGGGGTGGTGGGGCTGGTGTCGGTGGGTATCGTCATTTTCCTGCTCAGCTACGTGGTGCCACAGGTGGTCAGTGCCTTCACCCAGGCGCGCCAGGACCTGCCCGGGTTGACCCTGGCCATGCTGGCGGCCAGTGACTTCGTGCGCGAATGGGGTGTGCTGTGCTTCGCCCTGTTGGCCGGGGTGTTCTGGGGCTGGCGGGTCTACCTGCGCGCGCCGGCGGCGCGCCTGGCCTGGCATGGGCGGATCCTGCGCCTGCCATTGTTCGGACGCTTCGTGCTGGGCCTGAACACGGCGCGTTTCGCCTCCACGCTGGCGATCCTCGGCAGCGCCGGGGTGCCGCTGTTGCGGGCTTTGGAGGCGGCGCGCCAGACCCTGGGCAACGACCGCCTCGACCAGTGCGTCAACGAGGCCACGGCGCGGGTGCGCGAGGGCGCCGGGCTGGCTTCGGCGCTGGCGGTGGAGAAGGTCTTTCCGCCGCTGCTCATCCACCTGATCGCCAGTGGCGAGAAGACCGGCAACCTGCCGCCGATGCTCGACCGCGCCGCCGACAGCCTGGCCAAGGACATCGAACGCCGCGCCATGGGCATGACCGCGCTGTTGGAGCCGTTGATGATCGTGGTCATGGGCGCGGTGGTACTGCTGATCGTCATGGCCGTGCTGATGCCGATCATCGAGATCAACCAGCTGGTGCAATGACCTGTTGCGCCACCTCCCACACCTGCTGGCGGAACCAGCCACGCAAGGGATCGGCGTGGGTGCGCGCGTGCCAGATCTGCATCACCTCGACGTGCGGCAGCACCAGGGGCAGGGCATGCAGGCGCAGGCCGGGGTCGCGCTCGACTGCCTCCATGGCCAGCGAGCGCAGGCAGGTCAGCAGCAGGTCGGTGCCACGCACCAGGCGTGTGGGGGCGATGAAGCTGGACAGCCCGGCTACCACCCGACGTTGCTGGCCGAGGGCCCGCAGGGCCTGGTCGACCCGGCCGTCGAGATCGCCGGTCAAGGTCGTCAACAGGTGGTCGCAGGCCACGAATGCCTCCAGGGTCAGGCCGTCGACCAACCTCGGGTTGTCGGCGGCGGCCAGCACCACGAAGTCCTCGCTGAGCAGCCGCTGCTGGTGGAAGGTGTCCGGCAGGTCGCTGTAGAAGCCGGCGATGGCCAGGTCGCAGGTGCCTTTCTCCAATGCCTCGCGGGGCAGGTCGCCCCGGGTGTTGTGGGTGATCAGGGTCAGGTTGGGCGCTTGGTCACGAAGAATCGGCAGCAGCCCGGGCAGCAAGGTCTGCTCCAGGTAGTCGGTGCTGTACAGGTGCAACTGGACCGGGCGTTCGAGGAAGTGCTCGCCGTCGCAGCGGCTGAAGAAGTCCTGCAGGTGCCCGATCAACTGTTGCACCTCGGGTGCCAGTTCGTGGGCCCTGGGGGTGGGCGTGAGGCCGCGTGGCGCGCGCACGAACAGCGGGTCGCCAAACTGGTGGCGCAGCTTGTTGAGCTTGTGGCTCAGGGCCGGCTGGCTGAGCGCCAGGCGTTGCGCGGCACGGGAGGCGCTGCGCTCTTCGTAGAGCACCTGGAACAGGTGCAGCAGGTTGAGATCCTTGTTACCGATATTCATATATTGGATCGCAGAAATAAGTTCTTTCGAATTATCGAATCATAGCGCGATGGTTAGGATGGGCCCAACCTGTTGAGGGAGTCGCCCATGACCATCGCCATTTTCGCCATCATCCAGCCCCTTCCCGAATACCGTGACGCTACCGAGCAGGCCCTGCGCCGGATGGTCGAGCATTCCCGTGCCGAGCCAGGCAACCTGCGCTACGACTTGTTCGTGCGCGAGGGCGGGACGCTGGCGTTCGATCTGTTCGAGCTGTACGTCGACGAGGCCGCCGTCGAGGCCCATCGCCAAAGCACCCATTACCAGGCCTACCGCGCCGCCACCGCCGATTGGCTGGCCGCACCGACCCAGGTGCAGCTTGCCCGTCCGTTGGACATCGCGCCATTCAACTGAATCAGGAATCGACCATGAACAAGATTGCTCCCGTTGCGCTGGCGCTGGCCGGCGCCTTGCTGGGTGGCCACGCCGCCGCTGCCGCGAAGGGCGAAGTGCTGGTGCTGCTGTCCAGCGAGAACCAGTTGCCGCTCAAGGACGGCAAACAGTATCCCACCGGTTATTATCTCAACGAGTTCGGCGTGCCCGCCGACCGCTTGCTCAAGGCCGGCTACAAGGTGGTGCTGGTGACGCCCAGGGGCAATGCGCCGAGTGTCGACGAACGCTCGATCGACCCGATGTACTTCGGCGGCGATGCCGGCGAGATGCAGCGAATCCGCCAGGTGGTCGAAAGCCTGCCGGACATTCGCGACACGCTGTCGTTGAAGGAGGTGCTGGCGGGCGATCTGGATCGTTACGCCGGGATCTTCATCCCAGGTGGCCATGCGCCGCTGATCGACCTGGCCAACAACCCGGACGTCGGCACCTTGCTGCGTCATTTCCACCAGGCCGGCAAGCCCACGGCCGCCATCTGCCACGGCCCGATCACGCTGCTGTCGGCGCAGCAGGATCCGGTCGCCTATCGCGCCGCATTGGCCCGTGGCGAAACCCCGGCAGCCGGAGATTGGAGCTACCAGGGTTATCGCATGACCATCTTTTCCGACCCGGAGGAGCAGGTGTTCGAAGGTTCGCTCAAGGACCAGCGCCTGCAGTTCTATCCGGCCAAGGCCATGGCCGGCGCGGGAGGTGACATGAGTTATGCCGAGGCCTGGCAGCCCCATGTGGTGGTTGATCGTGAGTTGATCACCGGGCAGAACCCGTTCTCCGACAAGGCGTTGGCCGATGCGCTGCTGGAGCGGTTGGAGGCTGCAGGGCAATAGCGATTCAGGTGCTTGGCGAAACAGGTATAGCGCCTATGAGATCGAGCGCCGCCCGCGCGGCGCATCGCGACGCAAGGCCGCCCACAGGCGTGGCGCGTGGCTTGAGGGCTGCACGGTCGCTGTGGGAGCGGGCTTGCCCGCGAACACCGGCATAGCCGGTGCCAGGTACCGCGTCGCCTGCTTCGCGGGTAAACCCGCTCCCACAGGGATCGCGCCAGATTCTAAAAATTGAGCAAGACAGTTGCTCCCACATTTGTTGCAACGTGCCGAGCCTGTCAGGCCATGGTTGCCCGCCTTGGTGCATGTCTTGAGACAGGCGAGGCGGCAGTAGTGCCCACGCTGAAACCGTGCTGGACCAACAAGGCGGACAAGGTAATGGCACAGGATTGACTGGCCCGAAACAGATGTGGGAGCGGCCTTGCGTCGCGATGCGCCGCGCGGGCGGCGCTCGATCTCATAGGCGCTGCAAGGGTTACGGCAGGCACCTGGCGGCCCAAACGCGATCAATAGCTTCGCGACACCAGGGCTCACATTTCTCAGGTGTTTGAGAGCCTGCGTGGCTTGCGCGGCCTGCCAGCATAGGCTGAGCTTTCGACATTTTTGAAGGCATCAATGACTTCATCTGTAAGGAAACTGCCGTACTGCTTCGATGCTAGAAGTCGGGACAACTTCTCGACGGCAATAGCCTCGAAGTAGGCGACGTCTGAATTGACCTCATGCTGATCTTTTATCTCTTCGTCCATGCGCTGCCCTCGAATGCAGGAAAACTGAGGTAGCGTGAAATTAACTCGAGTTGCTCTCGGACTGGGCCTTGAGAGTTGAAGGAAGTTTCCTGGGCTTGTGTGGCCAGTATCTGGCCAAGCGATTTTGGAGGTCGGACGCCCCTGGGTGCGCGACCTCCTGGCAAGAGGGATCAGACCCTGGCCGGTTTCTTCCAGGCACCCAACGCCAGCACCAGCGCACCCGCCATGATGCCGATGTCGGCAAGGTTGAACACGCCGGTATGCAGCGGCCCAAGGTTGAGCACGAGGTAGTCGACCACATGCCCGTCGCGCAGCACCCGGTCGATCAGGTTGGCCAGTCCGCCCATGGCGATGAAGTAGGCCGCGCCGGCCTTCACCGGGGTTGCCTGCCAGTGCCTGAGCGCCCAGGTCACGGCCCAGCAGCAGGCCACGCCTACCGCGGCGACGAAGATCAGTTGCTTGAGGCCCGGCGACAGACTGGCGCCGAGGCTGAGGAACGCGCCCGGGTTCAGGCTCAGGACCAGGTCGAGCCAGACGAACTGGTTGCCGACCACATAGCTGTGGTTGTTCAGGGCGACCAGGGCGATCAGTTTCACCCACTGGTCGAGCATGATGAAGGCGACGCCGAGGATCAGGACGAGGGTACGGCTGGAGAGCATGCAGGCAATTCCTTCGCTGCGCGGGCGCGGCCGTCCGGTATTGGCGGGGCTGCCGGCAGCGCGGCGAAGATAGCGCAGGCGGGTCTAGACTTAAAGTCCGGGTCGGTTGCAGACGCGGCCCGATCATCCATCCGACCACCGCCTCCCGGACCGGACGTCGCCGACGGTGGCCTTCTGGCAAGAGGAGGGCAGGTCATGGACGAGGCACGGCTTCAGGAATTCATGGGCAAGCTGGTGGGCGACATGGGCGCGGCGGCGACGCTGGCCAATGTCATTCTAGGGGATGAACTCGGGCTGTACCGGGCCATGGCCGACAGCCTGCCGGTCACCCCCGAGGCGCTGGCCGAACGCACCGGCTGCCAGCCAAGGCTGGTGCGCGAGTGGCTAAATGGCCAGGCCGCGGCGGGTTACCTGGTGCATCACGACGGGCAGTTCACCCTGCCGCAGGAGCAGGCCATGACACTGGCCCTGGAGGACTCCCCGGTCTACATGGCCGGTGGTGCCTCGGTGCTGGCGGCGCTGTTCCATGACAAGGACAAGCTGGTCGCGGCCATGCGCGGCGACGGCGCGCTCGCCTGGGGCGATCATCATCCATGCATGTTCAGCGGTACCGAGCGCTTCTTCAGGCCGGGCTATCGGACCTTCCTGGTGGCCGACTGGCTACCGGCACTGGAAGGCGTGGTGGCCAAGCTGCAGGCTGGCGCCCAGGTGGCCGATGTCGGTTGTGGCCACGGTGCCTCGACCATCGTCATGGCCGAGGCATTCCCGGCCTCGCGCTTTATCGGCTACGACTACCATGCACCGTCGGTGCAAACTGCCAGCGAGCGGGCCCGCGATGCGGGAGTGGGTGACCGGGTCAGCTTCCAGCAGGCCTCGGCCAAGGACTACCCCGGCCGCGACCTGGACCTGGTGTGCTTCTTCGATTGCCTGCATGACATGGGCGATCCGGTGGGGGCGGCGCGGCATGCCTATCGGGCGCTCAAGGACGACGGCACGGTGATGCTGGTCGAGCCGTTCGCCGAGGATACGCTGGATGCCAACATCAACCCGGTCGGCAGGCTGTTCTATGCGGCGTCCACCTTCATCTGCACGCCCAACTCGCTGTCCCAGGAAGTGGGACTGGGGCTGGGGGCCCAGGCGGGCGAGGCGCGCCTGCGGGCGGTGTTCGAAGAGGCTGGGTTCCGCCAGTTCCGCAGGGCGACGCAGACACCGTTCAACTTGATTCTGGAGGCCAGGAAGTAGAGATTCGTCGGTACTGTTCTCGGTGCGGGGCAAGCCCGACTACCAAGGGATGTTTGAGCAAATACGGCTAGGCGGGCCCAGGGGCGGATCGGCGAACCTGTGGCCTGCCGTGATTCCAGGAGCAACCGAGCTTGTCCGTCAATGCCCATTACAAGACCCGCTTCGACACTGTGCTCGCCTACATCCAGGACAACCTGGAAGGCGATCTGTCGGTGGAGGCCCTGAGTGTGGTGGCGCACTTTTCGGTGTTCCATTTCCATCGTCAGTTCAGCGCTTACGTGGGCGTGCCGGTGGCCCGCTATGTGCAGCTGATGCGTTTGCGTCGTGCGGCGCATCGGCTGGTCGGCCAGCCCGGGCACTCGGTGCTGGAGGCCGCGCTGGAGGCGGGCTTTGAAAGCCCGGAAGCCTTCAGCCGGGCGTTCCGGCGGGCATTCGGGCACGCGCCCAGCGCGTTCCGCCGCCGGCCCGACTGGCAGGTATGGAACACGGTGTTTGCCATCCCTCATTTTTCCAGGAGCATCACCATGCAGGTACGAATCGTCGATTTCGCCGCCGTGCGCCTTGCGGCGCTGGAGCATCGCGGGCCGGCCAGCCAGGTCAGCGAGACCGTGCGCCGCTTCATCGACTGGCGCATGAGCAGCGGGCAATCGCCTGTGGCCAGCAGCCGCAGTTTCGGCATCCCGTTCAACAACCCGGATACCACGGCACCGGAGGACTTCCGCTTCGCCATCTGTGGGGAAATCCACGAGGCGGTGGCGCCCAACGCCCAGGGCGTGCTGGAGTCGGGCCTGCCCGGTGGGCGTTGCGCCGTGGTGCGGCATGTCGGCTCGCCAGATCATATCGGCGAGACGATCTACCCGATCTACCGCGATTGGCTACCGGCCAGTGGCGAAGAGCTGCGCGATCATCCGCTGTTTTTCCATTATCTGAGCATCTACCCGCAGACGCCGCTCGAGCAGTGGCAGACGGATATCTACGTGCCGTTGCGCTGAGCGCAGACAAGCCCGCCCCTGCAGTCCTTGCGGGGGCGGGCTTGTCTGTGCGGCGGCGTCTCGGTCAGTCGTGGATCTTCGCCGGGTCGGTTTGCAACTGCCACAGCCCGGCATGGGCCGCCAGCTGTGCGTCGAGGTCGTACGGGCTGCCGTTGCGCCGGGCCTTCTCATCGGTCTTGAACAGATCGTCGAGCAGGTTCAGCAGGTTGCGCGAGCGGCTCACCGATTCGGGCGTGCTGACATCCGACTCGAGCTTGCCACCCTCGTAGGTGAGCACGCGCTTGGTGCTGGTGGCCTCCTGGGTGGCCTTGGCTTCCTTGAGCACGTTGTCGACGAACGCCAGTTCGGTGGTGCTGCTCGCCGTTTCGCTGAGCGTGTGGTAGCGATAGTTCTTCTCGTCGAACGGATCCGCTTCGGTCAGCTTGGCCGCGGACGACAGGCTCGAATGCCAGGCGGCGTCCAGCTTGGCCTCCTGGCGTTGCTGACGGGCGATGGTGGTGCCCTGGCCACTGGTCGAGGTCGATTGCGACACCTGGTAGGCGAAGCGGTCTTCCTCGTCCAGGCGCCGCGCATTCAGGCGGCTGGACGGTTGCACGATCGAGGCCTTGAAGTCGGCCAGGCCGCTGAGCAGCGCGCGGCTGTAGGTGTTCACCGCGTCGTTGTGGCCCGCCGGGCGCGGGCTGTTGTCGTCGATGCTGTTCAGTTGGCTGAAGGCATCCTTGAGCAGCGAGGTCAGTTGTGCATCGCCCTTGCCGCGTTTCTGCGCATCGTCGAACTGGGTCAGGTAGTTGTCCAGGGCGGCCTGGCGCTGGGCCTTGCCGCCCAGCAGCGCACCACCCTGGCTATCGAGGTCCAGCTGCACCTGGCCGCTCGGGCCATCGAGTTTCAGGCTGCGGGTGGAGCCGTCCAGGCGCAGGTCGAAGGTCTGTTGCCCACCGCTGGGCAAATCCAGCTTGGCGTTCATCTGCAGGCCGCTGAACAGGCTCGGGTCGAGCTTGACCAGCGCGCCGAGCTGCAGGCTCGGCGGTTGCCGGGTCAGGCCATTGATCGCCGACTGGAAACCGTCGGCCAGGGCGGCCAGGCCCTTGAGCTCGTTGGCGTTCAGCTCGCCGCCCTGGACTTCGGCGTCGACCGCCAGGCCCCGTTCACCGTTGTACAAGCCCAGTTTTACCGTGGCGCCGGAGGCAGTGGTGAGGCTGAGGGTGACGGTATTGCTGGCGAACTCGCGCAGGCGTGCCTGCTGCAGGCTCAGCGCGGTGGTGTCGGTCTCGTTGAGCTGCAAGGCTGATTGGGAGACGCGCTGGCCGCCGTTGGCCGCCAGTTGTTCCACCAGGGCGCTGCCCAGGCCCTGGAAGCGGGCGGCGGTGGTGGACGACTTGACCGCGCTGAACATGTACATGCTCAGCTTGTCCAGTCCGTCCTGTTCCCAGGTGTAGCTGGGCTGCGCGCTGTCCAGCGTGCCTCGCGAGGTGTAGGTCTCGCTGTCGGGAATGCGGGTGTCCTGCCCCAGGCTGACCTGGGTGCCAGGGGCGCTGGTGACGCTCGCGGGCTGGCGAACGATCAGGTTCTGCGCGGGAGCAGGAGGGGGTTGGATCGGCGTCAGTCGCAGTGCCGAAGTGATCGGGCTCATCGTCGCTGTCCTTGCGGTGTGAAAAGGATATGCCCTGATATCGGCATGCCATCAGAAAACCTGAGCGAGCGTTCGGATTTTTCCCCGGCCTATCCGGACGGGTCGTCTTGCAGGCGCAGAAATGAATCGGCCCGCCAGAAGGCGGGCCGAGCGTACGGCAAGCGACGATCAGCGGCGGCGGAACAGCGGCAGCGGTTCGTCGGCGGCGCCCTGGTAGGTCACCGAAAAGTCCTTCAGGCTCTGCAGCGCGTCTTCCGGGTCCTTGTCGGCACGGATGGCGAACGCGTCGAAGCCGCAGCGGGCCATGTAGAACAGCTGGTCGCGCAGCACGTCGCCGATGGCGCGCAGCTCGCCCTTGAACTTGTAGCGGTCACGCAGCAGGCGCGCGTTGGAGTAGTTGCGCCCGTCGGTAAAGGCCGGGAAGTTCAGGGCGATGACCTGGAAGTGCTCGACGTCTTCGCCGATTTCCTCGGCTTCCTCGTCGCTGTCCAGCCAGATGCCCAGGCCGCCATCGCGGGCCTTGAGCAGGCTCGGATGATCGCGCCACAGCTGCAGCGGCACGATGTAGTCGTCGCAGTTGGTCAGCTCGTCGATCGAGACGTCCTTGGGCAGCAGGTGCCAGGTTTCGTCGACGATCTGGTTGTTCTTAATGATTCGCTGCATAGACGCGTTCCTTGAAGGGGTCGATGCCGATCCGCTGGTAGGTGTCGATGAAGCGCTCGTCTTCGGTGCGCTGCTCGACGTATACATTGATCAGCTTCTCGATCACGTCGGCCATGTCGTCCTGGGCGAAGGAGGGCCCGAGGATCTTGCCCAGGCTGGCGTCGCGGGCAGCGTTGCCGCCCAGCGAGACCTGGTAGAACTCTTCGCCCTTCTTGTCCACGCCAAGGATGCCGATGTGGCCGACGTGGTGGTGGCCGCAGGCGTTCATGCAGCCGGAGATGTTCAGGTCGAGCTCGCCGATGTCGAACAGGTAGTCCAGGTCGTCGAAGCGGCGCTGGATGGATTCGGCGATCGGGATCGACTTGGCGTTGGCCAGCGAGCAGAAGTCACCGCCCGGGCAGCAGATGATGTCGGTCAGCAGGCCGATGTTCGGGGTGGCGAAGCCTTGCTCGCGCAGTTCCAGCCAGAGGGCGTGCAGCTGGCGCTGCTCGACGTCGGCGAGGATGATGTTCTGCTCGTGGGAGGTACGCAGGTAACCGAAGCTGTAGCGTTCGGCGAAGTCCGCGACGGCGTCGAGCTGCTTGTCGGTCAGGTCGCCCGGGGCGACGCCGGTGGGCTTGAGCGACAGGGTCACGGCAACATAGCCCGGCTTCTTGTGCGCGCGGGTGTTGCGCGAACGCCAGCGGGCGAAGCCTGGGTGCTCGGCGTCCAGGGGGGCGTAGTCGACATTGTCGAGGGCCAGGTACTCGGGGTCGACGAAGTGACGGGCAACGCGCTGCACCTCGTCCTCGGTCAGGGTGGTGCTGCCGCCGCGCAGGTGGGCCATCTCGGCCTCGACCTTCTCGGCGAACACTTCCGGGGTGAGGGCCTTGACCAGGATCTTGATCCGCGCCTTGTACTTGTTGTCACGGCGGCCGTAACGGTTGTACACGCGCAGGATGGCGTCCAGGTAGCTGAGCAGGTCCTGCCAGGGCAGGAACTCGTTGATGAACGAGCCGATCACCGGAGTACGGCCCAGGCCGCCGCCGACCAGTACGCGGAAGCCCAGCTCGCCGGCGGCGTTGCGCACCGGCTCCAGGCCGATGTCGTGCACTTCGATGGCGGCGCGGTCGTCGCTGGAGCCGTTGACGGCGATCTTGAACTTGCGCGGCAGGTAGGCGAATTCCGGGTGGAAGGTGGTCCACTGGCGGACGATCTCGCACCACGGGCGCGGGTCCACCAGCTCGTCGGCGGCGACACCGGCGAACTGGTCGGTGGTGACGTTGCGCAGGCAGTTGCCGCTGGTCTGGATCGCGTGCATCTGCACGGTGGCCAGCTCGGCGAGGATCTCCGGGATGTCTTCCAGCGCCGGCCAGTTGTACTGCACGTTCTGGCGGGTGCTGATGTGCGCGTAGCCCTTGTCGTAGTCGCGGGCGATCTTCGCCAGCATGCGGGTCTGACGGGCGTTCAGCTGGCCATAGGGCACGGCGACACGCAGCATCGGCGCGAAACGTTGGATATACAGGCCGTTCTGCAGGCGCAGAGGGCGGAATTCTTCTTCGCTCAGCTCACCGGCCAGGTAGCGGCGGGTCTGATCACGGAACTGCTTGACGCGGTCCTCGATGATCCGCTGATCGTACTCGTCGTATACGTACATATAAGTCCTGTCTCAGGCTAGCATGCAGCTAATCGCGCGCACGGCCGCGCACTCCGGGTCGGAGCCGAGGCACGATAGCAGAGTGGGTTTATGCGCTAAAGTGATGTTTTTGCATATGAAAAGAACCATTTGGACTAAGTGAGACTGACTGGCATTTGTCCGCGCCGGTACATCGCGGCGCTATAATCCGGGGTTTGCTCCGCAGGGAAGTAACAGCATGCTCAAGGCCTTGTGCCAGAGCCTGTGCCTGAGCCTGCCGCTGGCAGCGAGCGCACAGGCCGCGTCCGTGGTGTTCCTCAACCCGGGCTATTCCAACGAGACGTTCTGGGTCGATTACTCGCGCTTCATGCAGGCCGCCGCCAACGACCTGGGCATGGCCTTGCGCGTGCAGTACAGCGAGCGCCGCGCCGACCTCGCGCTGACCCAGGCCCGCGAGGTGCTGCAAGGACCGCAGCGCCCGGACTACCTGGTGCTGGTCAACGAGCAGTATGTCGCGCCGGAGATCATCCGCCTGTCGCGGGGTACCGGGGTCAAGCTGTTCCTGGTCAACAACGGCCTTACCGACAGCCAGGCGCACAGCATCCAGGCGCAGCCGGACAAATACCCCGAAGTGCTCGGTACCCTGGTCAGCAACGACGAGGAGGCCGGCTACCAGATGCTCAAGGTGATGGCGGCGCAGCTGCCGGCCGAGTCGCAGGCGGTTGAGCTGCTGGCCTTCGCCGGGGTCAAGACCACGCCGGCCTCGCAGTTGCGCGTGCAGGGCATGCGCCGGGCGTTGGCGGAGTTCCCCCAGGTGCGCCTGCGCCAGGTCGTGTACGGCGGCTGGAGCCGCCAGCGCGCCTTCGAGCAGGCGCAGATGCTGCTGGAGCGCTATCCCGACACGCGCCTGGTGTGGTCGGCCAACGACCAGATGGCGTTCGGTGCCATGCAGGCATTCGAGGCGCTGGGCAAGCTGCCCGGCCGCGATGCCCTGTTCAGTGCGGTCAACAGCTCGCCCGAGGCCCTGCGTGCGCGGATCGACGGACGCCTGAGCGTGCTGATGGGCGGGCATTTCACCCTGGGCGGCTGGGCCATGGTCATGCTGCACGATGACGCCCAGGGGCTGGCGGTGGATCGCGACGGCCAGCGTGAACATAGCGTGCCGGCCTTGCAGCTGATCGACCCGGACAAGGCCCGACGCTGGCTCAAGCTGCTGGAGCAGGACAACCACGGCATCGACTTCCACCGTTTCAGTGCCGAGGGCAGGCCGACGGACTTTCGTTACCCCTTTCTCACGTCACCCGTCGACTATTGAAAGACCCTGCTTGAGGGAAGGGCATTGCTGGACTTAACTGCTGCTTGTGAAGTGCATTCCCATAACCACTACAAGAGGCAATGCAATGGGAAACTCTACCAAGGTCCGCAAAGCTGACAGCAGTGTCGATGCCTGGGCGATCCTGTGTCTGATCGTGCTGGTGGTGGTCACTGCGGTGTACTGGGTCAGCCATCAGTAGCGGATAACTGCTCAAGACCGTGAGTAACACCTGAACCGCCCGCGGAAGGGAAATCCGCGGGCGGGTTGCGTTTGGGTCGGCCCCGGCGATCTTTGCCCAAAACGCCGACATCCTGGGGCCGTTGCACGGCCCTTTCGCGGCACAAGGCCGCTCCTACAGGGGCTTTAGCGCGCCGTCAGGTGCATCGCCAGCTGCACCAGGCCGATGAGCACGAAGATGAAGATCAGCGTGAACAGCGTCCCCATCACGATGAAATGGCTGGCCTTGCCGTAGGTGAAGTCGCGGGCGCGGTTCTTGCCGCTCTGCACGCCGAAGGCGGCGGCGAGGATGCTCTGCAGCATCTGCCAGAAGGTCGGTGGCTTGCCGTGTTGGTGATCGTCCATGAGTGGCTCCCTGATTCAGAGGCAATCACCGACAGTGTAGGCGACTCAGGCCGATGCCATGGCCGGATCCGCCTGTTCCTGCTCATCCTGGGCCACCACCCGTTCGCACAGCTCGATGATCTGCTCGCGCATCCAGCGGTTGGCCGGGTCCTGATCGGTGCTTTCGTGCCAGTACAGGTGGGTCTCCAGCGCCGGCACCTCCACCGGCAGCGGCTGGTGGCGCAGTTGGTGGCGACGGGCGAAACGCTCGGGCACGGTCATGACCATGTCGGTCTGCTGCAGCACCTGCGAGGCCATCAGGTAGTGCTGCGAGCGCAGCGCGACACGCCGCTGCACGCCCATCTTGCCCAGGGCCAGGTCCACATAGCCCAGGCCGTTGCGGCGGCTGGAGATATGGATGTGGGTCATGGCCAGGTAGCTGTCCAGGGTCAGCTTGCCGTCGGCCTGCGGGTGGCCGGGGCGCATGGCGCAGACGTAGCGGTCCTGCATGAGCTTGACGTGGCGCACCTGCGGGTCGGTGTTCAGCGGCGCGTCGACGGCGAAGTCCAGGCGCCCGGCAGCCAGTTCCTTGGTGGTCTCGCGGCGCTTGCACAGGAAGCTCTCGATCACCAGTGCCGGGGCCAGCCGACGCAGGCGCTGGAACAGCGGCGGCAATATCACTGCCTCGGTGAGGTCGGTCATGCTGATGCGGAAGGTCTTGCTGGCCTGCAGCGGGGTGAAGATGCGGCTTTCCTGCACCGAGGTGCGCAGCAGCGACAGTGCGTTGCGCACCGGGCCGATGATGTTCTGCGCCATGGGCGTGGGCACCATGCCCTGGGCGGTGCGCACGAACAGCGGGTCATTGAAGGTCTCGCGCAGGCGCGACAGGGCGTTGGACACCGCCGGCTGGGTGATGCCGACGATCTGCCCGGCGCGGGTCAGGTTGGCTTCGGTGTAGATGGCGTCGAAGACGATGAACAGGTTGAGGTCGACCTTGCTGAGGTTCATGGCGCCGCTCTTTGTTGGAGTTATCGGGGGATCATATATTGGTTATGAATGTTTATACACGTAGAAAATAGACTAGGTGGATGAAGGGTGGCTGTTCTAGGCTCAGGTCCATGTTCTTCATTGACTGAAGGTAGCCCCGATGGATTTCGCCTATTCGCCCAAGGTCCAGGCACTGCGCGAGCGCGTCAGCGCATTCATGGATGCATACGTCTACCCGGCCGAGCCGGTGTTCGAGCGCCAGGTCGCCGAGGGCGACCGCTGGCAGCCCACCGCGATCGTCGAGGAACTCAAGGCCAAGGCCCGCGCCGAGGGGCTGTGGAACCTGTTCCTGCCGGAGTCGGAGTACGGCGCGGGGCTGACCAACCTCGAATACGCGCCACTGGCCGAGATCATGGGTCGTTCGCTGTTGGGGCCCGAGCCGTTCAACTGCTCGGCGCCGGACACCGGCAACATGGAAGTGCTGGTGCGCTACGCCAGCGAGGCGCAGAAGCGCCAGTGGCTCGAGCCGCTGCTGCGCGGCGAGATCCGCTCGGCGTTCGCCATGACCGAGCCGGACGTGGCCTCCTCGGACGCCACCAACATGGCCGCCACCGCCGTGCGCGACGGTGACGAGTGGGTGATCAACGGCCGCAAGTGGTGGACTTCCGGCGCCTGCGATCCGCGCTGCAAGGTGATGATCTTCATGGGCCTGTCCAATCCGGACGGCCAGCGCCACCAGCAGCACTCGATGATCCTGGTGCCCACCGACGCACCCGGGGTGAAGATCGTCCGCCCGCTGCCGGTGTTCGGCTACGACGACGCGCCCCACGGCCACGCCGAAGTGCTGTTCGAGAACGTCCGCGTGCCTTATGAAAACGTGCTCTTGGGCGAGGGCCGCGGCTTCGAGATCGCCCAGGGCCGCCTTGGCCCGGGCCGAATTCACCACTGCATGCGCTCGATCGGTATGGCCGAACGCGCCCTGGAGCTGATGTGCAAGCGCTCGGTCGAGCGCACCGCCTTCGGCCGGCCCTTGGCGCGGTTGGGGGGCAACGTCGACAAGATCGCCGACTCGCGGATGGAGATCGACATGGCCCGCCTGCTGACCCTGAAGGCCGCCTACATGATGGACACCGTCGGCAACAAGGTGGCGCGCAGCGAGATCGCCCAGATCAAGGTGGTGGCGCCCAACGTTGCGCTGAAGGTGATCGACCGGGCCATCCAGATCCATGGCGGGGCGGGGGTGAGCGGTGATTTCCCGCTGGCGTACATGTATGCGATGCAGCGCACCCTGCGCCTGGCCGACGGGCCGGATGAAGTGCACCGGGCGGCGATCGGCAAGTATGAGATTGGCAAGTATGTGCCGAAGGAGATGTTGCGCAGCGGGCATTGATGCAACGAAAGGAAACCTTCCCTGACCTCTCTATGGGGAGGTTTCCCGCTTTGCTGTAGGGCGTTTCCCAAGCTGGGTCCTGTTGCCCTCGACAGGAGAGAAGTGCCGCTAGTTTCCTGCTCTTTGCACAGCATGTCGGTCCGATAATCGCGCCCCGCATTGGTAGAGTTTCAGCTACCAATGCGGGGCCCGGCGACCAGGCGTTTGCTCAAGGCGTCTTGAGGTCCAGCGCCAGATCCTTCGCCGCCTTGGTCGCGAGCACGCTCATCAGTTTGCCCATCTCGTCCTGACGACCAAGCCCCGCGTCGGAGCCTCCCATCATCACGCCGGGCACCGGCGCCTGGGCTGCTGCGTTGGCCCAGGCGCGGTTGATCTGTACCAGGGCGTCGAGCTTGGTCTGCAGGGCGCCGTCGGCCTTGAGCGAGGCTTCACGTGCATAGGCTTCCGCGTCGGCCGTGATCTTGGTGGCCTCGGCGTTGACCTTGGCCTTGTCTCGGAGCAGCTCGGCGGTTTGCTTGTCGATCTCGGCCCGGCGTTTTTCCCGTTCGGCGTTGATCAGGGTGAGCTGTTTCTCGGTCTCGGCTTCCGTGGTGCGTTCGATCTGCTGGCGCAGGCTTTCCTGGCGCTTGGCCTCGACGTCCTTGGCGCCGCGGGCGGAGACCAGCTCCTTCTCTTCTTCTTCCTTGAGTCGGTTTTGCCGGGCCACGGCGAGCTCGGCCAGGGCCTGCTGCACCCTCACCATGCGTTCCTGGTACTGGGGGTTGGGGTCGATGTGCGTCACCCGGGCATCGACGACCTCGACGCCGAACAGGCGGAACTGTTGTTGCTTGCGCAGTTCCTGGCCGTCCTTGTCGAGCTTCTTCTCGATGACGAAGCGGGTCGCGGAGTTATCGCCGAAGCTGCCCTGGTCGGTGCCCGACTGGAGTATCGCGGTCTGTGCCGGCAGGTTGTCGCGCTGCACGCGAATCTCCTTGCGGCTGGTCAGGTACAGGCCGTTGCGCAACTGGTTCTCGAACTCGGCGCCGAAGTGGCTGCGGTTGCCGGCGTAATAGTCATCGGCGCTCATCAGCGAGGCGGTGGCCTGCAGGGTTTCCTTGACGGCGGGCAGCAGGGCGCGCTGCAGGAAGTTGTCGGGGGTGCGGTACTCCTGGGCAATCTTCAGGAAGGCATCGCCCGAGGGCAGGCGGAACTGGGTGCTGAATTCGGCCTTGGCGTCGACGTTGCCGAGGAACACGATCGGCAGGTTTTCCAGGATCACCGACGGTTGTCCGCTGCGGTTGTCCTCCTGGTTGTCCACCCGCAGGGCGGACTGGACGCCAATGGTGCGTCGCCAGACCGTGCTACGACCGAACCACTTGGTCGCGTAGCCGACATCCTCGACCACTTTCTCTTCGCCGAAGATCGTGCGCACGTGAGTCATCTGGCCCGCTTCGTTGTAGAAGAACACTTGGTTGAACACGGCGGCGATGGCGCCGAGGGCAAGCACCGGCAGGGTGATGGCGGCAATCAGCTTGCGCTTCTTGCGCAGGATCGTGAAGTCGGGGGCTGGCAATTTTTGCATGGGACACTCCTTGTGCGGGAAGTGCGTATGCTCGCCAAGGTGTTTTGCCTGAAGTAGTCAGCTGGGTCCGCTTGCTATGTAGGACGTTTCTGGGTGAGCGGTGGGCATGCCAGGCAATGGCAGAAGACCCGCCGCGGCGGGTCTTCCTGCCGATCATCAGCCCGGCGGATTCAGACCCCCGCCGCCAGCTTTGCACTCACTTGCCGACGACGATATTCACTGTCCCGGCTGGCCAGCCACCAGTACAGCGGCGAGGTGATCGCCAGCCCCACCAGCCACGACAGGTCGGCGCCATTGATGTGTACGGACACCGGCCCGACATACAGCGGTGTGTTCATGAACGGGATCTGCACCGCGATCCCCACCGCGTAGGCAATCAGCGCCTGGGGGTTGTAGCGGCCGTAGATGCCGCCGTCGACCTTGAAGATCGAGTCGATGTCGTAGTCGCCCTTGTGGATGACATAGAAGTCGATCAGGTTGATCGCGGTCCACGGCACCAGCACCACCAGCAGCACCAGCACCATGTCGACGAAGTGGCCGATGAAGTCCGCCGAGGCGAACACCGCCACCACGCAGCAGGCGGCCAGGACGATCAGCGACAGCACGGCGCGGCTCTTGGCGGTGGGGATCCAGCGGTAGGCGAAGGTCTGCACCAGGGTGATGATCGACAGCACCGCGCCGTACAGGTTGAGGGCGTTGTGGCTGATCACGCTGAGCAGGAACAGCACCAGCATCAGCGGGCCGAGGGTGCCGGTGGCGAGCTTGACCGCGTCCATGGTGTCCATCCCGGCCGGGATCGCCAGCACCGCGACCGCGCCGAAGATGAACGACAGGCTCGAGCCCAGGGCCGAGCCCAGGTAGGTGGTCCAGAAGGTCGAGGACACCTTGACGTCGGCCGGCAGGTAGCGCGAATAGTCCGATACGTAGGGGGCGAAGGCGATCTGCCACAGCGCCGCCAGCGACACGGTGGCCAGCCAGCCGGCCAGGTTGAAGCCGCCGCGGGTGAGGAAGTCGTCGCTCTGCACATGGCTGAAGATGTAGCCGAAGCCGACCACTATGCCGATGCCCAGCACCCAAGTGCCGATGCGGTTGAGCACGTGGATGAAGCGGTAGCCGATGATGCCGATGATGCCCGAGCCCAGGGCGCCGATGACGATGCCTACCGGCACCGGCACGCTGTCGACCACGCCGTGCAGCGACTTGCCGGCCAGGACGATGTTGGAGGCGAAGAAGCCGATGTACATGACCCCGGCGATCACCACCACCAGCAGGGCGCCGAGCGAGCCGAACTGGGCGCGGCTCTGGATCATCTGCGGGATGCCCATCTGCGGGCCCTGGGCCGAGTGCAACGCCATGAGCACGCCGCCGACCAGGTGGCCGACGAGGATCGCGACGATGCCCCAGACCAGGTTGAGGTGGAACAGCTGCACGCCCAGCGCGCCGGTGACGATGGGCAACGGCGCGATGTTGCCGCCGAACCACAGTGTGAACAGATCCCTTACCTTTCCATGGCGGTCTTGCGGCGGCACGTAGCCGATCGTGTGTTTCTCGATGAGGGGTGCCGAATTGGCTGCACTGGTCATGACTGACTCCAAGGCAAGGTGGGGCATCGGGGGAGGCCCGGGTGCGTGCCGGCAAGGGGCGACGCGTTCTTGTTGGAGCGATGATGCGGGGCGGGCGGGTATCGAGAAATTAGTAAATTTGTGCTCATGAACCTTAAAAAACCTAAGGCTGGCAAAAGGTTAAGCGGGGGACGGGAGCAAGGAAGGTGCCAGGTGGCGGGAGCGCCTGAGGTAGGTGGGTTGCCGGGGCTGCGGGTGGCTTCGGGTGCGCGGTGGTGGTGCAGAATGGGCATTGCTGGTGCACGGGTACAGGTTGACCAGACCGGCCCATTCGCGGGTAAACCCGCTCCCACAGGTTCATCAATAGCCTGCGGAACCTGTGGGTTTACCCGCGAATGGGCCGGTGCAGGCAATACCTATCGATCAGGCTACCTACATCGGCAACAACCGATCCTGGATCACCTCCTTCATCACCAGCGTCGAGCTCAGGCGTTTGACATTGGGAATGCTGGTCAGCTGTTCGTCGTACAGTTTCTGGAACGCCGGCAGGTCCCTGGTCACCACGTGCAGCAGGTAGTCCGGATCGCCGAACAGGCGCTGGGCCTCGACGATCTGTGGAATGTCCGCGAGCGCCGCCTCGAAATCCGCCACTGGCTGGCGGGTCACTTCGCGCAAGGTCACGAACACCAGCGCGGCGAAGTTCAGGCCCAGGGCCGCCGGGGCCAGGCGGGCGTGGTAGCCGAGGATGGCGCCGGATTCCTCCAAGGCCTTGAGGCGGCGGTGGCAGGGCGACAGGCTCAGGCCCACGCGCTCGGCCAGCTCGGTGACCGACAGGCGCCCGTCTTTTTGCAGCTCGGCAAGGATCTTTCGATCAGTTCGATCCATGGGGGAGAATCTTCCATCGATTGGCTTGGTAGAGGGAATATACGAAAGAAAATCCCCGGGCGATATCCGTAGTCTTTCTTTCACCGAAACCTGCGTGAAAGGAAGGATCGAAATGACCATGAGTGTATTGGCGGCGTTCTGGGCCGTTTCCCTGCTGTTCGTGATCACCCCCGGTGCCGACTGGGCCTATGCCATCTCGGCCGGCATGCGCGGACGCTGGGTGGTGCCGGCGGTGGCGGGCATGTTGTCCGGGCATTTCCTCGTCACCCTGGTGGTGGCGGCCGGGGTCGGCAGCCTGCTCGCCGGCCATCCGCTGGCGCTGACCCTGCTCACCCTGGCCGGCTGCCTCTACCTGCTGTGGCTGGGCGGCAACCTGCTGTTGAGCCCGTCGGTGCCCGAGGCGGGCGAGGGCGGCGAGCGTGATTCGGGGTCGCGCTGGGCGTTCAAGGGCTTGTGCGTCAGCGGGCTCAACCCCAAGGTCTTCCTGCTGTTCCTGGCGTTGCTGCCACAGTTCACCGACCCGCAGTCGAGCTGGCCGCTGCCGTTGCAGATCCTGCTGCTGGGGCTGGTGCACCTGGGCAGCTCGCTGGTGATCTACCTGATGGTCGGCTACGGCGCCAAGGCCGTACTGCGCACCCGGCCCGCGGCGGCGCGGGTGGTGGGGCGGTTGTCCGGCGGCGTGATGATCCTGATCGCCGTGGGGCTGATTGCCGGGCAATTGCGCTGAACCTGTCAACGGCGGCGGCTTGGGCTATGCTGACGGCCCTTACGAACCGGACCGACAACCATGAAATACGCCGCCGCACTCCTGCTCAGCCTGCTTCCGTTCCTGGCTCACGCTGCGCAGACCGGGGAAACCCTCGCGCCCTGGACCCTGCTTGACCAGTACGACCAGCCCTACAGCCTGGGCAGCGACACCCGCATCCTGCTGGTCGCCCGCGACATGGACGGTGCCAAGCTGATGAAGGCGGCCCTGGCCGAGCAGCCCAAGGGCTACCTGGAGGCGCGCAATGCGGTGTTCGTCGCGGATATCCAGCGCATGCCGGCGCTGATCAGCAAGCTGTTCGCCATCCCGGCCATGCGCGACTACAGCTACCGGGTGCTGCTGGACCGGGAAGGCCAGGTCGCCAGTCGTTATGCCGGGGAGGAGGGCAAGGTGCTGTGGCTCTCGCTGGACAAGGGCGTACTGGTCGGGCAGAAGACCTATACCGCTGCCGATGACCTGAAAGCGGCGCTGGAGCAGGCCGGCCACTGAACCGATGGCCCTGTGCAGGCGAGCCTCGTGGGAGCGGGCTTGCCCCGCGAAAGGGCCACCAGCGACAGCGCGGCAGATTCAGGAAAACGCCTGGCGCATCAACTCAGGCAGCACTTCGCCCGCCTTGCCGGCCAGCGCGAACTCTCGCGGATGCCCCTCGCTCTCAGGCTGCGGATTGACATGCACCACCGTCGCCCCCGCCGCCAGCGCCAGCCGTGGAATCGAGGCCGCCGGCTGCACCACGCCGGACGTTCCCACCGACAACAGCAGGTCGCACTGCTGCGCGGCGTCGAATGCCCGCTCCAGTATTTGCTCCGGCAACATCTCGCCGAACCACACCACACCAGGTCGCAGCGGCCCGGCGCAGCGACTGCAGCGCGGTGGCTCGATGCGCCGGCCTTGCAGGGCGTCCTCGGGCAGGGCCACAGGCGCGTCCACCGGCCGTGCGCAGTCCAGGCAGCGGAACGCGTCCAGCCGCCCATGCAAATGCAGCACGTCCTGGCTGCCGGCGCGCTCGTGCAGGTCGTCAACGTTCTGCGTCACCAGGGTCAGCTTCGGTACCCGCGCCGCCAGCGCCGCGATGGCCTGGTGAGCGGGGTTGGGCGTGGCCTGGGCGATTCCCGCTCGGCGCATCTGGTACCAGCCCCAGACCAGCGCCGGGTCGGCGCGAAAGCCTTCGGCGCTGGCCAGTTGCGCCGGGTCGAAACGCTCCCACAACCCGGTCAGCTTGTCGCGGAAGGTGGCGATGCCGCTTTCGGCGGATACCCCGGCACCGGTGAACACCACCACGTGGCGGGCTTGGGTGAGCAAGGTTGGATCGAACGGCATGGGGGCTCCAGGACGACGGTGCGAGGGCGCCACTGTGCCAGTGGGGCCGGAAGGCGACAAGCACCGGGGAGTCGGGGGCTTGACCTCGACCTAACCTGAGGTCTGATACTCGGCCGCTCATTCCATCGACGGAGCGATACCATGACCCAGCCAGCCGCCTTCGCCCTGAGCAACCCCGAAGGCCTCTACGACCCCAGTGGCAATGCCTATTCCCATGTCGCCGAAGTGCGTGCCGGCAGCCGCCTGCTGTGCATCGCCGGGCAGGGCGGCGAGGACCTGCAGGGCAATCTCTCGGCGCGATTCGACGAGCAGGCGCGCCAGGCCCTGGTGAACCTGAAGATTGCCCTGGCCTCCCGTGGGGCCACTCTCGAGCACGTGTTCAAGCTCACCTTGCTGGTGGTCGATCATTCCGAGGCGCGCCTGAGCCAGTGGGTGGCCGAGGCCGAGCGCGCCTGGGGTGGCAGGATGACGCCGACCTGCACGCTGATTCCGGTCCCGCGCCTGGCGCTGGACGGGATGCTGGTGGAAGTGGATGCGGTGGCGGCGCTGCCCGAGGCGTGAGCGATCGGCCCTGCACAATCCCTGTAGGAGCGGCCTTGTGCCGCGAAGGGGCGCGTAGCGGCCCCAGGGTTCCAATTTAAAGCAGAAATCGCCGGGGCCGCTTTGCGGCCCTTCGCGGCACAAGGCCGCTCCTGCAGGGGGGCGTGCAAGCCCTGCCCACGATGGACTGGTAGACTCGCGATTTGCCAATCGATCGAGCCTGCGCCATGACCGCCCCTGTCGAACTGCACCAGACCGGCCCCGAGCACGTCGAACTGATGCGCAACCTCTACCAGTTCTACGCCTACGAGTCCTCCGACTGGGAGCAGGAGGACGTCGAGGTGGACGGGCGCTTCTACATCCACGAGCCGCACTTCGCCCGCTACTGGCAAACCCCCGGCTGGAGCGCCAACCTGATCCTGGTGGACGGCTTCATCGCCGGCTTCATGCTTATCGAGCGCAGCGAACTGCCCGGCATCGAGGCCTGCGAGTTGGCCGACCTGTTCATCCTCAAGAAGTACCGCCGCCAGGGCGTGGGCCTGGCGGTGGCGCGGCAGACGCTGTGCGAAGGCGACAGCGACTGGCTGGTGCGCTGCTATCGCGAGGATGCCCCGGCCCTGGCGTTCTGCCAGGCAGTGCTGGCGGACCTGCCGCGTCCGGTGCGGGAGATCGCGCTGGATGACGAGCCGCCACTGCGCAATTTCCTGGTGACCCGACGGCGGCACTGACCACCCCGCAGATTTTTTGTGACGCACTTCACAAAAACCCTGCGTCGAGCGGCATAATGCCAGCACTTCGTTATTTCGGACTGTTCCGACGTACGGTCCGGAGGTTTCCTATTCCTGCTGTGAAGGAGTCAGGTCATTCCCATGCCGCTCGCCGCCAATCCTGACATGATGTACCGGTTGTTGATCCAGAGTGTGGCGGACTACGCCATCTACCAGCTCACCCCCGAGGGCATCGTCGCCAACTGGAACCCGGGCGCGCAGCGGGCCAAGGGCTACCAGGCCGAGGAGATCATCGGCCAGCACTTCTCGGTGTTCTATACCGACGAGGACCGCCATGCCGGCCTGCCGGCGCTCAGCCTGGACACCGCGCGTAACGAGGGGCGCTTCCAGGCCGAAGGACTACGCCAGCGCAAGGACGGTTCGCACTTCTGGACCAGCGTGGTGATCGAACCGATCAAGGACGAACACAGCGGCCAGTTGATCGGCTATGCCAAGATCACCCGCGACATCTCCGAGCGCCGCCAACATGAGCTGGAGCTGCTCAAGGCCAAGGAGCTGGCCGAACAGTACAGCCAGGAGATGACCACCCTGTCGCAGTTCCTCGACTCGGTGATCGCCAACATTCCTGCCAGCGTCATCGTCCAGGACCTGCAGAGTCAGCAGATCCTCCTGGCCAACCAGCAGGCCGAGCACCTGTTTGGCCGCCAGGGCACGCGCATGGTCGGCCAGCTGCCCGGCCAGTGCCTGGTGCCAGCGGCCGTCGACTACCTCGAACAGCAGTTGGCGCGCGGGGCGCGCAGTACCAAGGGCTATGCCGCCGAAACCCGGGTCGACACCGCCACGGGGCCGCGCACCCTGCGCAGCCGGGCCACGCTTTGCGACAACCGCGAAGGGCAGGGGGACTACGTGCTGTTCGTCGCCGAGGACGCCACCGAGGAACTGGCCGCCCATGCCCAGATCCATCACATGGCCCACCACGACGCGCTGACCGGGCTGCCTAACCGTACCCTGTTCCACGAGCGTCTCAAGCAGGCGCTGCTGCGCGGCGAGGACAGCGACAAGCTGACCGCCGCCCTGTGCCTGGACCTGGACAACTTCAAGAACATCAACGACACCCTTGGCCACGCTTTCGGCGACAAGCTGCTGCGCGCCCTGGGCAAGCGCCTGCGCCGCGAGCTGCGCGAGCACGACACCCTGGCCAGGCTCGGTGGCGACGAGTTCGCCGTGGTGCTGTCGGGCCTGGAGACCGGCGACGCGGCGCGTAACACTGCCCAGCGCCTGATCGAGGCGATCTGCCCGCCGTTCCATATCGAAGGGCACCAGTTCAGCGTGGGGGTGAGCATCGGCGTGGCGGTCGCGCCCGACGACCACGACCAGGCCGAGCAGTTGCTGGGCTACGCCGACATGGCCCTGTACGAGGCCAAGCGCAATGGCCGCAACCGCTACGAGTGCTTCCATGTCGAACTGGATGTCGCCGCCCGCCAGCGCCGCCTGGTCGAGACCGACCTGCGCACCGCGCTGCACCTGGGCCAGCTGCAGCTGCACTACCAGCCGGTGGTGGACCAGCAGAGCGCCAGCGTCACCGGCTACGAGGCCCTGCTGCGCTGGGAGCACCCGAGCCGCGGCATGATCATGCCCATGGATTTCATCCCCATCGCCGAGGAGACCGGGCTGATCCACGAGATTGGCGCCCGGGCGCTGAACCTGGCATGCCAGGAGGCGGCCAGCTGGGGCACCGCGCAGACGGTGTCGGTCAACCTGTCGGCGGTGCAGTTCAAGAACGCCAACCTGGTGCACACCGTGGCCCTGGCCCTGGCTGACTCGGGACTACCGGCCACGCGCCTGGAGCTGGAGATCACCGAGTCGGTGCTGCTGGGCAACAGCGAGGAGAACGTGCGCACCCTGCGGGCATTGAAGGATCTGGGTGTGTCGATTTCCCTCGACGATTTCGGCACGGGGTATTCCTCGCTCGGCTACCTGCGCTCGTTCCCCTTCGACCGGATCAAGATCGACAAGTCGTTCGTCCACGACATGTGCGAAAGCCGCGAGGCGATGTCGATCATCCGCGCCATCACCGAGCTGTCCAACAGCCTGATGATCAAGACCACGGCCGAAGGGGTGGAGTCGGCCGAGCAGATGGAGCGTCTGCTGGCCGAGGGGTGCTCGCATTTCCAGGGCTACCTGTACGGCCGACCGGCACCGGCGAGCGAGCGCTTGACGCAGGTGATGCCGCGGTCCTGACGGGTTCTGCACGCCCTTGTAGGAGCGGCCTTGTGCCGCGAAAGGGCCGCAAAGCGGCCCATGCGATCTTTGCAGCAATGCTGAATCCTGGGGCTGCTGCGCAGCCCTTTCGCGGCACAAGGCCGCTCCTACAGAATCCGCAAGGCATTCGGCAAAAGTGGTCGATCAGCGAACAAAATGTACCGGTTGGACCACAAGGCTTTGTCGCGTCCCCGGGTTCTCTTCTAGAATCCGCCCATGCCCCGGCACCATGCCGGGGCCATCGCCCGAGAGCCTCATGAGTTCCAGTTCGCCGCTGTCCGGAGTCAACCAGCCGCTGCGTGGCATCGCCCTGGTGGTGGTGGCCACCTTCCTGTTCGCCAGCCACGATGCACTGTCGAAACTCCTCGGTGGGATCTACCCGATCATCATGGTGGTCTGGGTGCGTTACCTGGTGCACACCCTGCTGATGGCCGGGATCTTCCTGCCCAAGGCGGGCCTCGCGGTGCTGCGTACCCGCCGGCCATTGTTGCAGACGCTACGCGCGCTGAGCCTGCTCAGCACCAGCCTGCTGTTTACCGCCGGCTTGCAGTACTTGCCGTTGGCGGAGGCGACCGCGGTCAACTTCCTCGCGCCGGTGCTGGTCACCGCGCTGTCGGTGCCGCTGCTCAAGGAGCGGGTGACGCCGGGGCAGTGGTTGGCGGTGGTGATGGGCTTCATCGGTGTGCTGGTGGTGGTGCACCCGGGCGGGGCGATGTTCACTCCGGCCATCCTGTTCCCCTTCGGCTCGGCGCTGGGGTTCTGCTTCTACCAGTTGCTGACGCGCAAGCTGGCCGCCCACGACACTCCAACCACCAGCAACTTCTATGCGGGGTTGTGCAACACCCTGATCCTGACGGCGCTGGTGCCGTTCTTCTGGCAGGTGCCGCAATGGCCCCATGTGCCGCTGATGCTGGCGCTGGGCGGCTGCGGGATGACCGCGCACCTGTTGCTGACCCAGGCGTTCCGCCATGCCGCACCGGCATTGCTGGCGCCGTTCAGCTATTGCCAGATCGTGTTCGCCGGGCTGCTGGGGCTGGTGGTGTTCGGCCAGGTCCCGGATGGCACGAGCCTGGTCGGCATTGCGGTGATCTGCCTCAGCGGGCTGGGGGCGGCCTGGATGCAGCGAAGGGCGTGAGGGGCATGTTCCTCAGCCAGCACCCTGCTGTTTGCGATAGGCCCCGGGTTGCACGCCGACCGCCTTGGCGAACGCCCGGGTAAAGGCCGCCACCGATTGATACCCCGCCTGCGCGCCCACCTGTTCGACGGTATTGCCCGCCTTGAGCAACTGGCAGGCATGGCGCATGCGCAGCGCCAGCAGTACCTGCCCGGGCGATTGCCCGGCCAACTCGTTGAAGCGCTTGAAGAAGGCCGAGCGCGAAAGCCCCGTGCAGGCCGCCATGTTCTCCAGCGTCCAGGCCTGCCCCGGCTCCTCGATCAAGCGTTCCAGCAAGCCGGCGAAGGCCGGCTGGCGGGCGAGGGCGACCAGCCCGCCCAGCGAGTGGCCGGCGTGCACCTGCTGGCGCAGCACATACAGGAACAGCAGGTGGGTGAGGCGTTCCAGCAGCGCCTGGGAGGGCTGCGGGCGACGGCATTCCTCGAGGATCAGCCCGAATAGCGCCCGCGCCGCGCTGCCGGCCGGCTCGCTGGCGCGCAGCAGGATCCAGTCCGCCAGCCCGTCGACGATCAGTGACGACAACCCCGACTGGAAGTGGAAGAACCCGCACACCAGCCCCACGCCGTCGCCCGCTTCGAGGTCCAGCGCCTGCATGCTCCGGCGCGGCTGGGCACAGGCGTCGGCGGCATCCTCGTCGTTGGAAAGTCGATAGGCCAGGTCCCGCAAAAGGAATACCGCATCGCCGCTCTCCAGGCGCAGCGGCTGCGCCTGGCCATCGATATGCAGCCAGCAATGGCCCTGCACCACCAGGTGGAAACTGGCCCGGCCCATGCCCTGGGTGCTGGCGTGCCAGCCCCCGCAGTAGCGGCCGACATGGAACAGGCTGGCGTCGAGCTCCAGACTCTCTAATAACCAATCGACGAGGGGGCTGGAAGAAATCATCTAATGCAAGGACTCTGGAGCAAGGAAAGGCGACTGATGAATATGGATGCTACTTCTTATAACCAACAGACTGTAGCGACCTACATCAAAGGAGACCACTCCATGTCCGCACGCATCACTCTACACAGCCTGCAGACCGCCCCGGAAGCCGCCCGCCCATTCCTCGAGAACGCGCAGAAGAACTCCGGCTTCATCCCCAACCTGCTGGGCATCCTGGCCAACGCCCCGGCGGCGCTGGAAACCTACGTTACCGTCTCGGCGCTCAACGGCAAGTCCGAGCTGACCCTGGCCGAGCGCGAGGTGGTGCAGTTGATCGCCGCCACCCAGCACGGTTGCGATTTCTGCGTCGCCGGCCACACCGCCGTGGCGCTGAACAAGGCCAAGCTGCCCCAGGAAGTAGTCGATGCCCTGCGTGCCCGCGGCGAGCTGCCTGACGCCCGCTACGAGACCCTCGCCGAATTCGCCCGTGAAGTGATCGCCACCCGCGGCAACGTCGGCGATGCCACCTATCAGGCATTCCGTGACGCCGGTTTCAGCGAAGGCAACGCCCTGGAAGTGATTCTCGGCGTGAGCCTCGCAACCCTGTGCAACTTTGCTAATGTGTTCGCCCAGACGCCGCTCAACGACGAGCTCGGCAAGTATCGCTGGCAGCCTTCGGCCTGATCAAGGCCTGATGCCGGCGCGTCCGGCGTTTCAACAGGAGTAGGGACATGCTTGATCATGCATTTCGACAATGGCTGGATGCCAATGCCGAGGCCATCGACCAGGGCCAGTGCGATCCACACCTGGTGCTGGCGCATATCGCCGAATCGCAATTGCTGCGCATCGGCGTCGCCCCGGCCCTGGGCGGCTCGGGTGGCGACGTCAGCGCGGCGGTCGAGGCCATCGCCGCCATCGCCAGCCGTTCGCTGGCCGCGGCCTTTGTCTGCTGGGGCCAGCGCGCCTTCATCGAATACCTGCTGCAAAGCCCTAACCGGGCGCTGTGCGAACGGCTGCTGCCCGACCTGCTGAAGGGCGAACTGGCCGGGGCCACCGGCCTGTCCAACGCCATGAAGTTCCTTTCCGGCATCGAGGCCTTGCAGGTGCGTGGCCGCGCCGCGAGCGACGGTTGGAACCTGGAAGGGCGCCTGCACTGGGTGACCAACCTGCGCAAGCGCGGCTTCGTGGTGGCCGCGGCTATCGAGGATGACGCCGGTGGCGCGCCGTTCGTGGTCGCCATCCCGTCGAACGCGCCGGGCCTGGAACGCTCCGACGACCTGCAACTGATGGGCCTGCAATCGAGCAACACCGCGGCGCTGGCCTTCCACCAGGTACCCTTGGCCCGCGACTGGCTGCTGCACGACAACGCCCGCGAGTTCCTGCCCAGGGTGCGTCCGGCGTTCCTGGCGCTGCAGTGCGGCATGGCCATCGGCCTGGCTCGCCGCGCCCTGGAGGAGGCACAGGCACACCTGCAGGGGCGTGGCGCGTTCCTCGATGAGGCGCGTCAGGTGCTCGCCGAGCGTCTGGAGAACACCGTCGCCGAGCTCAAGCAGGGGCTGCTCGACGGCCGCTTCCAGAGCCAGCCGGCCGCCTTGTTCAAACTGCGCATCACCCTCGCCGAATGCGCCGCCGACGCCGTGCAGCTGGAGTTGCAGGCCAGCGGTGGCAAGGCCTACCTGACCGCCTACGGCGAGGGCTTCGCCCGCCGCTGGCGCGAGTCGGCGTTCGTGCCGATCGTCACCCCGAGCCTGGTGCAACTGCGCGCCGAGCTGCAACGCCAGGCGGCCTCTGCATGACCGACGTGCTACTCGAAGCCCGCGACATCAGCCTGGGCTACCCGCGCGAGGGTGGCTGGCAGGCGGTGCTGGAGCAGTTCGACCTGGCGCTGGCGCCGGGGGAGGTGGTCAGCATCCTCGGCCCCAGCGGGGTCGGCAAGTCCAGCCTGCTGCGCGTGCTGGCCGGCCTGCAGCAGGCCCGTGGCGGCAGCGTGCAGTTGCGCGGCGAGCCGCTGCAGGGGCCGCATCCGCGCCTGGCGGTGGCATTCCAGGACCCCAGCCTGCTGCCTTGGCTGAGCCTTGAGAAGAACGTCGCCTTCGGCCTCGACTTCGCCCGCCAGCCCAGGCTGCCGGCGGCCGAGCGGCGCGCACGGATCGACCACGCCATCGACGCGGTGGGCCTGGCCCACGCCCGTGGCCAGTACCCGGCGCAGCTGTCCGGCGGCATGGCCCAGCGCACCGCGCTGGCCCGCTGCCTGGCGCGCCAGCCCGAGGTGTTGTTGCTGGACGAACCCTTCGGCGCGCTGGACGAGGTGACCCGGGCCGACATGCAGCAACTGCTGCTGCAGCTGATCGCCACCCACAACACCGCCGCCGTGTTGATCACCCACGACATCGACGAAGCCCTGCTGCTGTCCGATCGCGTGCTGCTACTGGGCAACCACCCGGCGCGCACCCTCGGCCAGTGGCACATCGATCTGCCGCAGCCCCGCGCGCAGCGGGTCGAGGAACTGGGCGCGCTGCGCATCGAGATACTGAAAACCCTTCGGCGGGCAAGCCGCACAGCCGAACCCACTCCATTCCCCTTGCCCTCGGAGGCTGTCCATGTGCATGGATGACTGCTGTTCCACGACGTCCCGTCGCGACTTTCTCAAGCTGAGCGCCATGCTCACCGCCGCCGGCGCCGTGCCGCTACTGTCGAGCCTGCAGGCCCGCGCCGCCGCCGAGCCGGACGCGCCGGTGCGCATCGGCTACCTGCCGATCACCGACGCCACGCCCTTGCTGGTGGCGCACAACAACGGCCTGTTCGAGGCCGAGGGCATCAAGGCCGAGCGCCCGGTGTTGCTGCGCAGCTGGGCGCAGGTGATCGAGGCATTCATCTCTGGCCAGGTCAACGTCATCCACCTGCTGTCGCCAATGACCGTGTGGGCGCGCTACGGCAGCAAGGTGCCGGCCAAGGTCGTGGCCTGGAACCACGTCGGCGGCTCGGGCCTGACCGTGGCCCCGGACATCACCGAGATGAAGCAGCTCGGCGGCAAGACCGTGGCGATTCCGTTTTGGTACTCGATCCATAACGTGGTGCTGCAACAGATGCTCACCGACAATGGCCTCAAGCCCGTGTCCAAGCCGGCCGATGCGCAACTGGCGGACAACGAGGTCAACCTGCTGGTGCTGCCGCCGTCGGACATGCCACCGGCCCTGGCCAGCAAGCGCATCGCCGGCTACATCGTTGCCGAGCCGTTCAACGCCCTGGCCGAGAACCTCAAGGTCGGCCGCGTGCAGCGCTTCACCGGGGATGTCTGGCGCAACCATGCCTGCTGCGTGGTGTTCATGCACGAGCACGACCTGAACAACCGTCCTGAGTGGTCGCAGAAGGTGGTCAACGCCATCGTCAAGGCCCAGCAGTGGACCCGCGAACACCGCGCCGAGGCCGCAGCCCTGCTGTCCAAGGCCGGCCCCAACAAGTACACCCCGCACGAGCCGGCGGTGCTGACCAAGGTGCTGGCGCCTTCCGCCGAAGACCGCGCCGGCTACATCGCCAGCGGCGCGATCCAGCACCAGCAATGGGACGAGAAGCGCATCGACTTCCAGCCTTACCCGTTCCCCAGCTACACCGAGGAACTGGTCAAGCGCCTGAAGAACACCCTGATCGTCGGCGAGAGCGATTTCCTCGCCGCCCTGGACCCGGCGCAGACCGCCCGTGACCTGGTGGACGAGCGTTTCGTGCGCAACGCCATCGCCGCCGTGGGTGGCCCGACAGCGTTCGGCATCGCCGAGAACTTCCAGCGTAGCGAGGAGTTCGCGGTCTGATGCGCAGGCATGTCGTGCATGGCGCCCTGGGCCTGGCGGGCCTGGCGGCGCTGCTGTTGTTGTGGTGGGCGGGCGTGCGCCTGTTCGGCGCCGCCGATGGCCTGTCGGCGCGTTTCTCGCCCCAGGCCACATTGCAAAGCCTGGTAGAGCTGCTGGGGCAGGGCGAGGTCTACGGGCATATCTGGGTAAGCCTCAAGCGCATCCTCGTCGGCCTGCTGCTGGCGCTGCTGATCGGCGTACCGCTGGGTCTGCTGGTGGGCAGCTACCGTCACCTGGAGGCGGCGACCACGCCGGCGTTCCAGTTCCTGCGCATGATCTCGCCGCTGTCGTGGATGCCGGTGGTGGTTATGCTGATGGGCGTGGGCGACCAGCCGATCTACTTCCTGCTGGCCTTCGCCGCGCTGTGGCCGATCCTGCTGAACACCGCTGCCGGGGTACGCCAGCTCGACCCGCGCTGGCTGCAGTTGAGCCGCAGCCTCAGCGCCACGCGCTGGGAGACCTTGTGCAAGGTGATCATCCCCGGGGTGATCGGCCATGTGCTGACCGGCGTGCGCCTGGCCATCGGCATCCTGTGGATCGTGCTGGTGCCGTGCGAGATGCTCGGTGTCAGCGCCGGGTTGGGCTATTTCATCCTCGATACCCGTGACCGGTTGGCTTACTCGGAGCTGATGGCGATGGTGCTGCTGATCGGGGTGCTGGGGTTCATGCTCGATGCCCTGGCGCGCGGGCTGCATCGGCGTTGGGTACATGCCTGATGTCTGTAGGAGCGGCCTTGTGCCGCGAATGGGCCGCAAAGCGGCCCCGGCGATCTTTGTATCAACGCTGAAATCCTGGGGCCGCTACGCGGCCCTTTCCGGCCGGTCCGACGCCTCGGCAAGGCCGCACCTACAGGGGGAGCGCGTGAGGCCTGGAGGCGCGTCCCTGCGCCTCGGGATTCAGAAACTGTACTTGGCCGTCAGCATCAGGTTGCGCGGATCGCCGAAGGTGTCGCTGCCATAGTTCACCGACTTGGAGATCGACGAGTAGTACTTGCGGTCGAACACGTTGTTGGCATTGAGCTGCAGGTCCAGGTGCTGGTTGACCGCGTAGCCGGCCATCAGGTCGGTGACGGCGTAGGCGCCCTGCTCGAGGCGGTAGCTGCCGCCGTCGGCCACGGTGAAGTCGTTGTACATGCGGCTCTGCCAGGTGACGCCGCCACCGACCCGCAGTTTCTCCAGCGGGCCCTGGAAGTGGTAGGTGGTGAACAGCTTCAACTGGTGCTGCGGCGTGTCGGACTCGAACGGCTTGTTGACCTTCTCTGGATTCTTGGCGTCCTTGACCGTGTGTACGCGGGCATAGGTATAGCCTGCGCCGATCTGCCACTGCTCGGTCAGCGCGCCCTGCACCTCGAAGTCGATCCCCTGGCTGCGCACTTCGCCGGAGGCCTCGTAGCAGGCGAACTGACCGGCCCGGCACAGGCTCTTGTCCACCTCGACCGCGCGGTTCTCCTGATCAATGCGGAACACCGCGAGGCTGGCGTTGAGCGCGCCGTCGAAGTACTCGCCCTTGATGCCCACCTCGTAGTTCTTGCCTTCGATCGGCCGCACCGGCGTGCCGCTGGGGTCCTTGTTGTCCTGGGGCTGGAAGATGTCGGTGTAGCTGGTGTACAGCGAGTGGTGCTCGTCCAGCTCGTAGATCAGGCCGGCGTAGCGGGTGACGTTACGGGTCACCTTGTAGTCGCCCTCGTTGCTGCCGCGCTGGTCGTAGTCGTACCAGTCAAGGCGCCCGCCTAGGATCAGCTTGAGCGGGTCGGCCAGGCTCAGGCGGGTGGTGGTGTACACGCCTTCCTGGTTGATCAGGTAGCGGCTGCTGCTGGTGTGCAGGAAGTCCGGTTTGCCGCCGTCGATGGGGTAGTCCAGGTCGTAGGGGCTGTAGTTGCGCTCGGTCATGTCGTAGATGCGCTTGCTGGCACCCACCACCAGCTCGTGGGTGCGGCCGAAGGCCTCGAACGGGCCGCTGGCGAAGGTGTCCAGGCCCAGCTGGTTCTCGTCGTGGGCCGACTGGTAGACCGTACGGCTCAGCGGCTTGGCCAGGTCCCAGCGCGACTGGTAGGAGCCGCGGAACAGCGCGTTCTGTTCGCTGTAGATGGCGTTGACCTGCAGCTTCCAGTCATTGGCCAGGCGCTGGCGCAGCTCGGCGAACAGGGTGTTGATCTCCTGGTCCTTGACCTCCCAGTCGGTGGCCGGGTTGTACGAACGGGGCAGGTCCTGGTGATGGCCGTTCAGGTCGGTGGGGATCGCGCCCCAGAACACGTTGGTCTTGTCCTTCTGGTGGGACAGGCCAAGGGTCAGGGTGGTGTCCTCGCCCAGGTCGGCCTCGGTGATCGCGTAGAACAGCCCGTGGTCTTCCTGCTGTCCGTCACGGAAGCCGTTGGCGTCGCGGTACGAGGCCACCACGCGACCGCGCAGGGTGCCACTGTCGTTGAGCGGGCTGGAGGCGTCGAGTTCGCCGCGGTAGTTGTCCCAGCTGCCGGCGGCACCGGTGAGAGTGACCTTCTGTTCCGCCAGCGGACGCTTGCGCACCAGGTTGATGGCCGCCGAAGGCGTACCGGAACCGGTGACCAACCCGGTGGCGCCGCGCACCACCTCGACCCGGTCGAACATCGCCAGGTTGGGCTGGGCGCCGACCACCCAGCCGGTGTAGGCGCTGGGGATGCCGTCGTACATGATGTTGTCGACGTCGAAGCCGCGGGCCTTGTAGGTCTGCCGGCCCGGGCCGTTGGACTGGTTGAGGAACAGCCCCGGGGTGTACCTGGCCACGTCATTGATGCTGGTCATGCCCTGGTCGTCCATGCGCTGGCGGGTGATCACGGTCACCGCCTGGGGCGTTTCGCGCATGGTCAACGGCAGCTTGGTGGCGGTGGACATGGAGCCGGTGGTGTACGACTTCGACCCCTCGGTGGTGCTGCCCAGGCTGCTGTCGTTGATGGCCGTGGCGCCCAGCTCGATCACGGCCGGCGCTTGCTCCTCGGCCAGCGCCGGGGTGAGGGTCGCCATGCAGATGGCCATGGCCAGCAGGTTGCGGCTGGGCGTGAAACGGTGAGGGGAGAGGTGCGGTGACATGCCGGGCTTTATCCTTATTGCTAGTGCTTATGAGAATAATTAGCAATAAGTGTGTCGGATTATCAGGCTCGTAACAATGCATCCGAATCTGAATTGATGAATTTTTCAAAAATTCAATTCGATTGAGTTATTTCTTGTGGAGTCATACCCGTGGGAGCGGGCTTGTCGGAACGCCGCACCGCCCGGATCACCGGCTATGCCGGTGCCATACACCGCTTCGCGGGGCAAGCCCGCTCCCACGATGGTGATGCTGGCAACCCTGTTCCCTGTGGGATATCGCAGCACGAAGGGCTGGGCGATCTCCTGCAGGTGACGGTTATGGCAGTGGATCAGCCACCGTAATCCGTTTGCCACGCTGACGCCCGACCTCCAGTGCCTGCCCGTCGCGCTGCTTGCCATGTCGCGCCTGGCCGACCAGCTCGGGGATCAGCGGGCCCTCCGGCAGGTGGCGCCAGAAGCGCCCGGGCAGGTGCTGGCGCAACGCACCGGGGTTGAGCCGGGCGGGGTTGAAGGTGTGCCGGTAGTAGGCCAGCCACAGCTCGGCGCCGGGGTCTTCGGCGTTGCGCGCCCATTGCTGCCACGCCTGCGGGCACTGGCGCTGGTAGTCCAGGTGCTGGCCGTCGAAGCGCACGCCATCGAGGGGCGTGGCGATCAACCAGCGCTGGCGCCCCAGGCGATCGGCGAAATGCCCGCAAGCGCTGTCGAGGATGTCGTGGGCAGGTTCGTGGTAGGCGACCAGGTCCAGTTGCAGTTGTTCGGCCAGTGCCTCGGGCAGCGGCACGAAGCGCACGAAGGCATGCAGGTGATGGGCTTCGCGGCCGACCTGACGGATGCGCCGCTGCATCTCGCTGCCCAGGCGGTCGCCGGCGAGCATGGCGGTGCGATCGCCGTGGGCGACGCGCCAGAGTACTTCGTACAGCAGGTTCCAGCGCTGCTCGCCGCGGTAGCGACCGGCCTGTTCCAGCTGGGCCAGCAGCGCCGCCGGCACGCGGGCGCGGAACGGGCCGGGGCCGACGGGCAGGGGCGTGGGCACGGCCAGCAGGTCGTCCATACGTGCCTGGCCCCAGGTCACCGTGGCCGGGTCGATGCCATGGCCGAGCAGTTGCCGCGCCTGGTCGCGCCAGGTGGCGAAGTCGTCGCCGCAATCCAGCGCAATCATCCCCACAGGCCCATCTGCACCGGTGCCTGGGGTTCACGCAGGCGGGCGCGCAGCAGGCCACTGCGCAGCTCGGCCTGGGCCGGGCGGTAGTCGCTGGTGACGATGAACGGGCGGGCCTTGTCCAGCACGCAGCGCAACTGAATCAGGTCGTCGTAGCGGATACGCCGCTCACGGCGCAGGGCCACCAGGCGCTGCACGCTGCGCAGACCGATACCGGGGATGCGCGCCAGCAGGGCCGGCTCGGCGCGGTTGACGTCGAGCGGGAACACCTCGCGGTTGGCCAGCGCCCAGGCCAGCTTGGGGTCGATGTCCAGGGCCAGGTTGCCGGTTTCGCCCAGCAGTTCGCCGGCCTTGTAGCCGTAGCCGCGCAGGAGGAAGTCGGCCTGGTACAGGCGGTGTTCGCGCAGCAGCGGCGGGGCCGCCAGGGGCACGCTGGACGGGCTGTCGGGGATCGGGCTGAAGGCGGAGTAGTAGACGCGCCTGAGGCCGTAGCCCTGGTACAGCGACTCGGCGTTGCGCAGCAGGGCGCTGTCGTCGGTGGCGTCGGCGCCGACGATGACCTGGGTGCTTTGCCCGGCGGGGGTGAAGCGTGGTGCCCGTGGTTCACCGGCGACGGCCTGCTGGCCGTGGTGGATCACGCCCATGGCCTGGCGGATGGTGCTGGCGCGTTTTTCCGGGGCCAGGCGTTCGAGGCTGGCGTCGGTGGGCAGCTCGATGTTCACGCTCAGGCGGTCGGCCAGGCGCCCGGCTTCCTCGATCAGCAGCGGGTCGGCGTCGGGAATGGTCTTGAGGTGGATGTAGCCGCGAAAGCCATGCTCCTCGCGCAGCAGGCGCGCCACCCGGATCAGCTGCTCCATGGTGTAGTCGGCCGAGCGGATGATGCCGGAGCTGAGAAACAGGCCGCTGATGCAGTTGCGCCGGTAGAAGTCCAAGGTCAGGCGCACCACTTCCTCGGGGCTGAAGCGCGCCCGCGGCACGTTGCTCGAGCGGCGGTTGACGCAGTATTGGCAGTCGTACAGGCAGAAGTTGGTCAGCAGCACCTTGAGCAGCGACACGCAGCGCCCGTCGGGGGTGTAGCTGTGACAGATGCCCATGCCGTCGGTGGCGCCGAGGCCGTCGCGACCACGGGAGCTGCGCTTGGGGGCGCCGCTGCTGGCGCAGGACGCGTCGTACTTGGCGGCATCAGCGAGGATGCCGAGCTTGGCGATGAGCTGCATGGGGTAATCCGATTTTACTGTTCATGCATACAGTATTTCGGCGTTGGGCTGATAGCAAGTGTTTGCAGGTGGTTTTGATGGCGTGATGGCGCAGAGGTGCCTGGCGAAAGTGTTGCAGCGTCTATGAGATCGAGCGCCGCCCGCGCGGCGCATCGCGACGCAAGGCCGCTCCTACATTTGTTGCAACGTGCCGAACCTGTCAGGCCATGGTTGCCCGCCTTGGTGCATGTCTTGAGATAGGTGAGGCGGCAGTGGTGCCCACATTGAAATCGCGTCGAATCAACAAGGCGGACCAGGTGATGGCCCAGGAGGGATTGGCCCGAAACAAATGTAGGAGCGGCCTTGCGTCGCGATGCGCCGCGCGGGCGGCGCTCGATCTCACAGGCGCTGCAACTCTAACGTCGAACACCCTCAAAGACCCTCATTTCAAGACGATCCACCCTCGGCACCCCTTGATTACAAAATTGTAATCTTCCCGCCACCCCCCCGATAACCACCGCTGCCTAAAGTCCCTCGCCAAAGCATTCCGCCGCTTGTCGACGAGGACTTCCGCCGTGCCCATCCCCCGCAAGATCGCCTTGCTCTGCCTGTTGCTGGCCGGCCCTGCCGGTGCCCAGGGCCTGAGTCTGGAGCAGGCGCTCGACGCCGCTTTCGCCCAGAACCCGGACTTCGCCGCCATCGGCCGCGAGATCGGCATCGCCGAGGGCGAGCGCCGCCAGGCCGGGCTGATTCCCAACCCCGAGCTGTCCTGGGAAGTCGAGGACACCCGCCGCGACACCAGCACCACCACCGTGACCCTCAGCCAGGCCCTGGAGCTGGGCGGCAAGCGCGGCGCGCGGATCGAAGTCGCCGAGGCCGGCCAGGCGATCGCCCGGTTGGAGCTCGAGCGCCAGCGCAACAGCCTGCGCGCCGAGGTGATCCAGGCCTTCCATGCCGCCTTGCGGGCACAGACCGCGCTGGAGCTGGCGCAACAGTCGCAGGCGCTGACCGAACGCGGCCTGCGGGTGGTGGACGGGCGGGTGCGGGCCGGGCAGTCCTCGCCGGTGGAGGCCACCCGCGCCCAGGTCCAGCTGGCCCAGGCCGAGGCGGCGGTGCGTCGGGCGCGCACCGAACGTGGCGTGGCCAACCAGGCCCTGGCGCGCCTGACCGGCAGTGCCGAGGCCCGCTTCGACCGGCTCGACGCGAGCAACCTCTCGCCTGGCCCGGCGCCGCAGACCGAGCGCCTGCTGGCCAAGGTCGAGCAGACTGCCGAGTGGCGCCTGGCCGCGGCGCAGATCGAGCGTGGCGATGCCAGCCTCGGCTCCGAGAAGGCCCAGCGCATCCCCAACCTGACCGTCAGCCTCGGCAGCCAGTACAGCCGCGAGGACCGTGAGCGGGTCAACGTGGTCGGGCTGTCGATGCCGCTGCCGCTGTTCGACCGCAACCAGGGCAACGTGCTGGCCGCCGCCCGCCGCGCCGACCAGGCCCGCGACCTGCGCAACGCCGTGGATCTGCGCCTGCGCAGCGAAACCCGCAGCGCCCTGGAGCAGTGGGGCACGGCCATGGGCGAGGTCCAGGCCTACGACCGCACCATCCTGCCCGCCGCCCAGCAGGCGGTGGACACCGCCACCCGCGGCTTCGAGATGGGCAAGTTCGCCTTCCTCGATGTGCTCGATGCCCAGCGCACGCTGATCGAGGCGCGCGGGCTGTACCTCGAGGCGCTGGCCCAGGCGACCGATGCCCGGGCTCAGGTGGAGCGGATCTACGGCGAGCTTTGAGCCTCGTCCCATCGCGGGGCAAGCCCGCTCCCACGGGAATGCGTGGAAGCGGGCTTGCCCCGCGATGGGCCCTGAACTGCAACGACTTTTCCAGCAGGAGCAATAATGACCAACCCACGCAAGCTCGCCATCCTCGCCGCTGCCCTGGCCGTTCTCGGCCTCGGTGGCGCGGCCTGGACCGGTACCCTTGGCAAGGCCGGCAGCGGCCAGGCCCAGCACGACGACCATGGCGAGGAAGGCCATGGCCATGAAGAAGGAAAGGCAGAGGAGCATGCCGACGAAGAGGGCCAGCTGCACCTCTCCGCCGAGCAGATCCAGGCCGCCGGCGTGCAACTGGCCACTGCCGGCCCACAAAGCCTGGGTACCGCCATCAGCTTCCCCGGCGAGATCCGCTTCGACGAGGACCGCACCGCCCACGTGGTGCCCCGCGTCCCCGGCGTGGTCGAGTCGGTGCAGGCCGAGCTGGGCCAGGCGGTCAAGCGCGGCCAGGTGCTGGCGGTGATCGCCAGCCAGCAGATCTCCGAACTGCGCAGCGAGCAGCAGGCCGCCCAGCGCCGCCTGGAGCTGGCGCGCCTGACCTTCGAGCGCGAGAAGCAGCTGTGGCAGGAGCGCATCAGCGCCGAGCAGGACTACCTGCAGGCCCGCCAGGCGCTGCAGGAGGCCGAGATCGCCGCCGCCAACACCGGGCAGAAGGTCGCCGCCGTGGCGCCGGCCGGCAAGGGCAATCGTTACGAGTTGCGCGCACCGTTCGACGCGGTGGTGGTGGAAAAGCACCTGACCGTGGGCGAGGTGGTGGACGAGACCAGCAATGCCTTCACGCTGTCTGACCTGAGTCGGGTCTGGGCCACCTTCGCCGTGGCCCCGCGCGACCTGGACAAGGTAGTCAGCGGCCGTGGCGTCAGCGTCAGCGCGCCGGACCTCGGTGCCCAGGTGGAAGGCAAGGTCAACTACGTCGGCAGCCTGCTCGGCGAGCAGAACCGCGCCGCCACCGTGCGCGCCACCCTGGCCAACCCCAATGGCGCCTGGCGTCCCGGGCTGTTCGTCAACATCGCGGTCACCGTCGAGCGTTTCGACGCCGCCGTGGTGGTGCCGGAAAGCGCCCTGCAGACCTGGGAAGAGCAGACCGTGGTGTTCGCCCGTACCGACGAGGGCTTCGAGGCCCGCCCGGTGAAGACCGGGCGTCGTGACGCCGGCCAGGTGGAAGTGCGCGAAGGGCTGGCCGCCGGCACCGTGGTCGCCGCCGCCGGCAGCTTCGTCCTCAAGTCCGAGCTGGGCAAAGGCTCGGCCGAACACAGCCACTGACCGGGGACGCCATTCATGTTCGAACGCCTTATCCAGTTCGCCATCGAGCAACGCCTGGTGGTGATGCTCGCCGTGGTGCTGATGGCCGCCGTGGGCATCCACAGCTACCAGAAACTGCCCATCGACGCCGTGCCCGACATCACCAACGTGCAGGTGCAGATCAACACCGCCGCGCCCGGCTATTCACCGCTGGAAACCGAGCAACGCATCACCTTCGCCATCGAGACCGCCATGGCCGGCCTGCCGGGCCTCAAGCAGACCCGTTCGCTGTCGCGCTCGGGGCTGTCGCAGGTGACGGTGATCTTCGATGACGGTACCGACATCTTCTTTGCCCGCCAGCTGGTCAACGAGCGCCTGCAGGTGGCTCGCGAGCAGTTGCCCGAGGGTATCGAGGCGGCCATGGGGCCGATCTCCACCGGCCTTGGCGAGATCTTCCTGTGGACGGTCGAGGCCAAGGAGGGCGCGCTAAAGGATGACGGCACGCCCTATACCGCCACCGACCTGCGGGTGATCCAGGACTGGATCATCAAGCCGCAGCTGCGCAACGTACCGGGCGTGGCCGAGGTGAACAGTATCGGCGGCCATGCCAAGCAGTACCTGATCGCTCCCGAACCCAAGCGCCTGGCGGCCTACAAGCTGACCCTCAACGACCTGGTCGCGGCGCTCGAGCGCAACAACGCCAACGTCGGCGCCGGCTACATCGAACGCAACGGCGAGCAGTTGCTGATCCGCGCCCCGGGCCAGGTGGCCTCGGCCGAGGACATCGCCAATATCGTCATCTCCAGCGTCGATGGCACGCCGATCCGCGTCAGTCATGTGGCCCAGGTCGGCCTGGGCCAGGAACTGCGCTCGGGCGCGGCCACCGAGAATGGCCGCGAGGTGGTGCTGGGCACGGTGTTCATGCTGATCGGCGAGAACAGCCGCACGGTGTCCCAGGCGGTGGCGGCCAAGCTCGAGGAGATCAACCGCAGCCTGCCCAAGGGTGTGGTGGCGATCACCGTCTATGACCGCACCAACCTGGTGGAAAAAGCCATCGCCACGGTGAAGAAGAACCTCATCGAAGGCGCGATCCTGGTCATCGCCGTATTGTTCCTGTTCCTGGGCAACATTCGCGCGGCACTGATCACCGCCATGGTCATCCCGCTGTCGATGCTGTTCACCTTCACCGGCATGTTCAGCAACAAGGTCAGCGCCAACCTGATGAGCCTGGGTGCGCTCGACTTCGGCATCATCGTCGACGGCGCGGTGGTGATCGTCGAGAACGCCATCCGCCGCCTGGCCCACGCCCAACAGCATCATGGCCGCATGCTGACCCGCTCCGAGCGCTTCCACGAAGTGTTCGCCGCCGCCCGCGAGGCACGCCGCCCGCTGATCTACGGGCAGTTGATCATCATGGTGGTGTACCTGCCGATCTTTGCCCTGACCGGGGTCGAGGGCAAGATGTTCCACCCCATGGCCTTCACCGTGGTGATGGCACTGCTGGGGGCGATGATCCTCTCGGTGACCTTCGTGCCGGCGGCCCTGGCGCTGTTCGTCACCGGCAAGGTGAAAGAAGAGGAGGGCGTGGTCATGCGCACCGCCCGCCGTCGCTATGCCCCGGTGCTGGACTGGGTGCTGGGCCGACGCAACCTGGCCTTCGCCGGCGCCGCCACCCTTGTGCTGTTGTCCGGCGTGCTGGCCAGCCGCATGGGCAGCGAGTTCATCCCCAGCCTCAGCGAGGGTGATTTCGCCCTGCAGGCCCTGCGCGTGCCGGGCACCAGCCTGTCGCAATCGGTGGACATGCAGCAGCGCCTGGAGAAGACCATCATCGCCCAGGTGCCGGAAGTCGAGCGGGTGTTCGCCCGTACCGGCACCGCCGAGATCGCCTCCGACCCGATGCCACCGAACATCTCCGATGCCTACGTGATGCTCAAGCCCCGCGAGCAATGGCAGGACCCGGGCAAGCCGCGCGATGAGCTGATCGCCGAGGTGCAGCGCGCCGCCGCCAGCGTGCCGGGCAGCAACTACGAGCTGTCGCAGCCGATCCAGCTGCGCTTCAACGAGCTGATCTCCGGGGTGCGCAGCGATGTCGCGGTGAAGGTGTTCGGCGACGACATGGAGGTGCTCAACCGCACCGCCGCGCAGATCGCCGCCAGCCTGCAGCAGGTGCCGGGCGCCTCCGAGGTGAAGGTCGAGCAGACCACCGGCCTACCGGTGCTGACCATCGATATCGACCGTGACAAGGCGGCCCGTTACGGCCTGAATGTGGGCGACGTGCAGGACGCCATCGCCATCGCCGTGGGCGGTCGCACTGCCGGCACCCTCTATGAAGGCGATCGCCGTTTCGACATGGTGGTGCGCCTGTCGGAGGCGCTGCGAACCGATGTCGACGGTTTGTCCAGCCTGCTGATCCCGGTACCGGCCAGCGCCGCCGCCGGTGCTTCGCAGATTGGTTTCATCCCGCTGTCGCAAGTGGCCACCCTGAACCTGCAACTGGGCCCCAACCAGGTCAGCCGCGAGGATGGCAAGCGCGTGGTGGTGGTCAGCGCCAACGTGCGCGGGCGTGACCTCGGTTCGTTCGTCGAACAGGCGTCGCAGACGCTGATCGACCAGGTGCAGATACCGCCGGGCTACTGGACCCGCTGGGGTGGCCAGTTCGAGCAGCTGCAGTCAGCGGCCGAGCGCCTGCGGGTGGTGGTGCCGGTCTCGTTGCTGCTGGTCATGGCCTTGCTGCTGATGATGTTCAACAACCTCAAGGATGGCCTGCTGGTGTTCACCGGCATCCCCTTCGCACTGACCGGTGGGGTGCTGGCGCTGTGGCTGCGGGATATCCCGCTGTCGATCTCGGCGGGGGTGGGCTTTATCGCGTTGTCGGGCGTGGCGGTGCTCAACGGCCTGGTGATGATTGCCTTCATTCGCAACCTGCGTGAGGAAGGCCGGGGCCTGCGCGCCGCGGTGGAGGAGGGCGCGCTGACCCGCCTGCGGCCGGTGCTGATGACCGCGCTGGTGGCGTCGCTGGGGTTCATTCCCATGGCCCTGGCCACGGGCACCGGCGCCGAGGTGCAGCGGCCGCTGGCGACGGTGGTGATCGGCGGAATCCTGTCGTCGACGGCGCTGACCTTGCTGGTGTTGCCGGCGTTGTATCAGTGGGCGCATCGGCGGGATGAGGACAACCTGGCAGAAGGTATGTAACGCTATCTCCTGTAGGAGCGGCCTTGTGCCGCGAAAGGGCCGCGCAGCGGCCCCAGATTTCAGCATTTATGTAACAATCGCCGGGGCCGCTTTGCGGCCCTTTCGCGGCACAAGGCCGCTCCTACAGGTATCTGCGCAGCCAGTGATCCAGACTCAACCTGCCAGCCCCCTTCAACAGCAACGGCAGCAACGCCACCAGGTAGATCAGCGGCAGTTTGAAGTTGCCGAAGCCCTGGTCGGTGATCGCATACCCCCGCCCCAGTTCCGCCAGGCTCGACCACTGGCTCGGCCAGTGCACCGCGGCTATCGCCACCACCGTCACCACCATCAGCACCGCCGAGGCCAGCCGGGTACCGAGCCCCAGCAGCAGGAGCAGCGGGCAGATCAATTCGGCCCACATCGACAGCTGCCAGTTGAGGTCCGCCGGCAGCAGGTCGAACGGGAACGGAAAACTGCCTTGCAGGTCGGCGAACCAGTTGGCGCCGTTGAACTTCTCCAGGCCCGATTCGAAGAACTCCCAGGCCAGGAACAGGCGTAGCGGCAGGTCGGCGCTCCAGTTGCCGGTGTGATCAAGGGCGTTGAACAGCTTCCATTCAGCAAACAGTGGCAGGGCTTTCATGGGCAGGCTTCCCGGTGTAGGCGGCAACGGCGGGGTGCCGTCGCGCTGTTGTGGCCGGGAGTGTGCAGGGCGGGGGTATCGGCAGTGTGTCGGGGGCGATGGGGTTATGTATCGCTGTGTAGCGAGGCTCAGCGATTGCTGGTCAGGCGCTGTTGCGCCGCCGCGCAGCCGTTGATGTCCACCGCCTTCTGCAGGAAGGCCTGGCGCTGGCGGGGGTCGAGCTCACCGAGCAGCCGGTAGATCTCGGCCTGGTAGTCGCGCTGGCGCCCCCACTGCATTTGCAGGCCCTGCGGGCGGGTGCGGCTGCACGCCAGGCGGGTGGCCGGCTGTGGGTAGTAGGCGGCGTACAGGGTGGCCATGCTGGGCACCGCCTCCAGGGCCTCGCGGTAGGCGGGGCTGGCATTGTAGGGCGAACACCAGTGGGCGATGGCCAGCGCGGGCGGGGCGAAGCCTTGCTTGAGGCTGGCCTCCAGCAACGGGCAGGCGGCTTCGGCGATCTGTCCTGCCGGCAGATAGGTGGTGTAGTACAGCGCCAGGCGGTACTGCGCCACCGGGTGGCCGAGGGCCACCGACCTCTTCAGCAGGGCCACCGCCGTTGGCAGCGTGTGGGCCATCGCCTGGCCTTGGCGGCTGAGCTCGGGGTCGCCGCCGGCGGTGCGCAGCGGGCTGGCGCCGTCGTCCTGGCTGTCAGCCTGCTCGAGCAGCGGCAACGCCTGGCGATAGAGCAGGTCGGCATGGGGGTCGATGTTCACGTCCAGGGCCTGGGCGCCTGTGGCGGCCAGCAGCAACGGCAACGACGCGACCAGACAGGCGCGGGGACGGGCCAGAAGCGAGGGGACGGCAGGAATGGTCATGGCGGTTACGCGGTTGCCTCGGGCAAATCAGGAGCGACGACGGCCTATTCTATCCATCCGCGTGCGTTCCCCGAAAGCCCGGCGTGCGGCCATCAGACCAGCTTGATCGGCGCGACCTTGCGCAGGGCCTGTCTTTCCTGGGCCAGCCCCAGCTTGGCGGTGATCACCTTGGCCAGCGTGTTGTTACCCAAATCATTGAAGTGCAGGCGGTCGACGAACAGGTGCTCGGCGAACACCGGCGAACTGCTGAGCATGCTGTTCATGTCGTAGCAGGGGACCGGGTCGGCCTGGCTCTTGATGCGACGGAAGAAGGCCATGTGCAACTGGCTGTCGAAGGTGTCGCCGAGCAAACGGTCGAAATTCGACGGCTGACGCTCAAGCTTGCCGAGCATGGCCTGTTCCGCCTTGGGCAATGCCTCGCGGCACCAGGGCAGCAGCGGCTGCAGGATGAAGGTGAGGGTGGTGTGGCCGTCTGCCAGCAGGCGGTCCCATTGGCGCAGGGTGCGGCCCACGGCAGCGGCGGCGCGGATCAGGCGCTTGTCCGGACTCGATAGCGGTTCCACCTGCGGCCAGTGTGCTTCCCGGGCCGGCGCCAGGAGCTGGCCCAGGCGTTGCCAGAATGATTCGCGGCGCGCTTCGCCTGGCGTTTGCACGCCTTCGTTGAAGCGGTTGAGGAAATCCTGGTAGGCCTGCGCCCGGTGCGGGTCCTGCGCGCCGGACAACACCTCGGCGAGGGCCTCCTGGGCCAGCGTGTTCAGGCCGCTGAGCACCACCACGTGACCGATCTGGCCGAAACGGTGCTGGTGGGTGAGGAACATCAGCAATTCCTGGGTGGCGTTCAGGCCGCAACCGGCAAGGCTCAGCCAGATCTCGCCAGTCAGTACCGACAGGTACGAGGCCACGGTGTGCTCGTCGGAACTGGCACCGATGCCCATGGCGGTGGAGCCGCCCACCAGCAGGTTGACCCGCGCCGCGCCACCGCGCTCGGCCACCGAGAAGCGCTTGCCGGCGCAATGGCTGTAGCGCATGCCCAGGGCATCGGTGTTGATGGTGCCGGAGCGATAGCCGCGCTCGTGCACGTACAGCGTGTGCGGCGCGCGGCGGCTGCCCAACTGCAGGAAGCGCTGGTAGTCCTGCGCCAGGGGGTCGGGCGTGCCCATGCTGCCGGTGGCGGCGGGGTCGATCGGGGTCATGGGCGCTCCTTCTTTTGGGGGTTGGCTCAGGCGGCCAGCTCCTTGAGGTTGTAGGCCAGGCCGACGCCGGCGATCAGCAGCAGGGCGACCCCCGAGGCCAGGCTGATCACACGGTTGCTGCGCGGCGAGGCGATCTTGCCGATGGCGAAGATGTACAGGCTGAGCACGGCGAAATCGATGGCGATCCACAGCAGCGACAGCACCACCATGCTCTTGCCGAACGACTCGGTGATCTGGATGAACTGTGGGAAGAAGGCGATGAAGAAGATGATGTCCTTGGGGTTGGAGATGCCGACCATGAAGCCCTGCAACAGGCCGCCACGACCCGGCTGCGCGCTGGCCGATGGCTGCGGGGCACTGTCGACCGGTGCTTGCAGCGCCTCGCGCAGGGTGCCAAGGGCGATGTAGCCGATGAACAGGCAGCCCAGCAGGCTCATGCCGCTGAGCCAGGCCTTGTCGATGGCCGCGCTGGTCAGGATGATCCAGGCGGCCGCGCCGATCAGCACCAGTGACGCCCAGTTGGTGCCGACCGCGGTGAACAGGGCCTTGCGCGAGCCCGAGGCGGCGGCGGTGTTGACGATCAGGGCCACCACCGGGCCGGGCGTGGCGATCAGCAGCAGGACGGTGAGGGCGTAGGTGGCGGTCAGTGCGGTATTCACGATCAGTTCTCGGTGAGGGTTGCAGCGGTTGCATGGGCATGGAACGGGCAGCGCGCCGGGCTCGGCGAGCCGGGCTCCTGCAGTTGGTACTGCTTCCATTCGAAGTTGTCGTCCTGGCCAAAGAAGCCCAGGGTGTCGGGCATCACCCCGTCGTTGTAGTGGCGCACCCGTTCGCGGATGCGTGCGCGGATGCGCTGGCCGCTTTCGGTGCTGGCGCTGGCGACCTCGTCGAAGCTTTCCCGCGGGTTGATGACGAAGGCGATGTGCCGGCCCAGGTTGCGGCTTTTCATCAAGCGGTGGGCGGGGAAGCTCATGTTGATGAACAGCGGCATGCCGGCGAAGCAGAATGACCAGCGCGTGTCGTGCGGGTCCTGCGGGACCTCTTCGGGCCAGGGCTGCGGGTCGCGTGCATGGACCTGGTTCAGCACATCCCAGGCCAGTGTCTGTTGCGCCTGCAGCGTTGTGTCGGGCGCCGTCTCGAGGAACACCAGCAGCGGGTTGCCGATGCGCTGCTTGAGCGGAATCGGCTCGATGGTGCGGATGTAGTCACCCAGGCCCCGGGCAATATCGTCGGCCAGCCGTTCGGCACGGGCGAAGACGATGTGGCAGGTGCGCGCGTTGACCGCCTTGCGTCCGAACAGGCACGGGAAGTCGGGGTTGGCGAGGGTTTCCTTGAAGTGTTCTATGGTCTTGTGCGTCCAGTGGTGGCGGTTCTGGACATGTTCATCGGCGAGCTCCAGCGCATCCAGGCGGTAGCAGTTTCCATAACCCGTAAACATGATTTCCCCAGGCATATCCGTATGCAGTGTTTAGTAGGACTTCTCGTTCAATAGATCGTTTTCATTACAACTCGGCAGGTTTGCTATATTTAATTGTTATTTACCGGCATTTTCCGAGATGGTTCCCGCGTTGTAAAACGCCTGGATCTATGACCTACTATTAGCTTCACTCATGCTCTGGAAGGCGCCATGTCGGAACGGATTCAAGCCTTGCACGCCTTGCGCGCCTTCGAAGTGGCCTCGCGTTACGGCTCCTTTACCCGCGCGGCCCAGGAGCTGGCCCTGACCCAGGGCGCGGTCAGCCACCACATCAAGACCCTCGAAGCCCTGTTCGGCTGCGACCTGTTCGAACGCCGCGGCCCCAAGCTGCGCCTGACCGAGCACGGCCGGCTGCTGGCCCAGGAGCTCAAGGTCGGTTTCAAGATCATCGAAAACGCCTGCGCGCTGCTGCGCCAGGACCGCTATGGCGTGCGCCTCAAGGCACCTTCCACGCTTACCGTGCGCTGGCTGCTTCGGGCCCTGGACGGCTTCAAGCGGGTCGACAACAGCTGCTCGGTGCAGTTGTCGAGCGTGTGGATGGACATCGACGCGGTGGACTTCTATTCCGAACCCTATGACTGCGCCATCCTGCTCGGCAACGGGCGCTTTGCGGCAGACGTGGAGAGCCTGAAGCTGTTCGATGAATGGCTGATCCCGGTGTGCCACCCGAGCTACCTCGAGCAGGCCCGGCCGGAGCTGTCGGTGCTCTCCAGCTGTGAATTCCTCCACCCCTCGCCGGACCGGCGTGACTGGCGGCGCTGGCTGGCGCGCATGGACGCGCTGGACATCAGCATCGACCAGGGCCAGGTGTTCGATACCCTCGACCAAGGCATCTCGGCCGCCCAGCAGGGGCTGGGCATCTCGGTGGTCGACCTGGTGCTGGCCAGCGCCGACCTGGCCGCGGGCAACCTGGTCACGCCGTTCCCCCACGCGGTGGCCACTGGCGATGGCTACTACATGACCTGGCTCAAGGCCAGCCCCAAGGCCCACCAGATGCACAAGCTGCGCGACTACCTGGTGGCGCAGGTGCCGGGGTTGTCGCACAAGGACATCAGCTACCTGTACGGCTGAGGTCGGTGGCCGGCAGCACCCGTTCGAGCATGAAGTCGATGAACACCCGCAGCTTGGGCGGCATCTGCCGCCCCGATGGCCACAGCAGGTAGAAGCTGCCGCGCCGCTCCATGAAACTTTCGAGCACGCTCACCAGTCTGCCGGCCGCCAGTTCCTTGCGCACGCTGAAGTCCGGCAGGCAGGTGATGCCGCGGTGGTTGAGGGCAAAACAGATGCGCGTCTCGACATGGTTGCAGACCATCGAGATGGGGATCGTGTAGTCCTGCTCGGGGTGCTCCCGGCGCAGCGGCCAGGTTTCCAGCTTGCCGCTGCTGGGGAAGCGGTAGTGCAGGCAGCTGTGCCCGGCCAGTTCGCGGGGATGCTGCGGCGTGCCGCGCTCGCGCAGGTATTCGGGGGAGGCCACCAGGCGATGCTGGAAGTGCCCGAGGAACTTGGCGTTGAGCCGCGAGTCCAGCGGCTGGCCACCGCGCATCACCACGTCGAAGCCCTCGCCGACGATATCCACCATGCGGTCGCTGAAGTCCAGGTCCAGTTCGATCTCGGGGTAGCGCGCCATGAACTCGGCCAGCGCCGGCATCACCAGCCCGGTCACCTGCGGCAGGCTGACCCGCAGGCGCCCGCGGGGCGCGCCGCTGGCCTGGGAGAGTTCCTGCTCGGTGGCTTCGATCTCGGCGAGGATGCGCCGGCTGCGTTCGAGGAACAGTGTGCCCTCGGCGGTCAGGGTGATGCTCCGCGTGCTGCGGTGGAACAGGCGCACGCCCAGGCGTTCCTCCAGCCGTGCCACGCGCTTGCCCACGGCGGACGCACTGATCCCCAGCGACTGGCCGGCGGCGACGAAACTGCGGGTTTCGGCGACCCGGTTGAAGACCATGAAACCGCTGAGGCTGTCCATGTTGCACTCCGATTGCGGACATCGATGTCCTGACTGATCGGAATTGTACCCGGCTTTTTCCGCAATGCCCCAGCGGCGCACCATGCCTGCCTTGATCGATAGCCGGAGACAACCATGCATTCACCTTCCCCGACGGCGAGCGTCGCCGCATCCCCCGCCAGCGCCGTACGCCTGCCCCTGAGCGGCCTGCTGGCCCTGGCCCTGACCGGCTTCATCGCCATCCTCAGCGAAACCTTGCCGGCCGGCCTGCTCGACCAGATCGCGGACGGCATGCAGATCAGCCAGGCCATGGCCGGGCAGTGGGTCACGGCCTATGCCCTGGGCTCGCTGCTCACCGCCATTCCACTGGTGACCCTGACCCAGGGCTGGTGGCGGCGCCGCGCGCTGTTGCTGGCCATCGCTGGCTTCATTCTGTTCAACGGCCTCACCGCACTGTCCTCTGACAACACCCTGACAATGTGCCTGCGCTTTCTCACGGGCGCCGCCGCCGGCCTGGCCTGGGGCCTGATCGCCGGCCATGCGCGGCGCATGGTGGCGCCGGCCCAGCAGGGCAAGGCCATGGCGGTGGCGATGCTCGGGCAACCCATCGCGCTGTCGCTGGGCCTGCCTATCGGCACCTGGCTCGGCGCCTGGTTGGGTTGGCGCGCGGCCTTCGTGGTGGTCACGGTCGCGGCGTTGCTGCTGATCGTCTGGGTGGTGCGGGCGGTGCCGGATTTCCCCGGCCAGGCCGCCGGCAAGCGCCCCGCGGCGCTGGTGGTGCTGCGCACGCCGGGCGTGGCGCGGGTGTTGCTGGTGATCCTGGCTTGGATCCTCGGCCACAACATCCTCTACACCTACATCGTGCCGCTGCTGGCGGCGGCGGGCATGGCGGCCGAGGTGGGCCAGGTGCTGATGACCTTCGGCCTGGCCTCGCTGGCCGGCATCGTGCTGGTGGGCCTGGGTGTCGACCGTCATCTGCGCGGGCTGGTGTTGCTGTGCCTGGCCGGGTTCGCCCTGGCAACCCTGGCCTTGGGGCAGGCACGGGGCGCTGCCTGGCTGGTGCATGTCAGCGTGGCGCTGTGGGGGATGACCTACGGCGGTGCGCCGACGCTGTTGCAGACCGCCTGCGCCGATGCGGCGGGCGAGGGCGGCGATGTGGCGCAGTCGATGCTGGTGACGGTGTGGAACAGCGCGATCGCCCTGGGCGGGATCATTGGCGGGCTGCTGCTGGTCGGCGCCGGGGTCGGGTCGTTTGGCGCGGTGGTGCTGGGGCTGGTGGCGCTGGCGTGGCTGCTGGTGTTGAGCGGGCGGCGGACCGGGTTCGTCGCGGGCGCACGTTAGCCCGGGGGAACGCAAGCGTGTAGGAGCGGCCTTGTGCCGCGAAAGGGCCGCGAAGCGGCCCCGGCGATCTTCCATCAACACTGAGATCCTGGGGCTGCTACGCAGCCCTTTCGCGGCACAAGGCCGCTCCTACAAGGGGCAGGGCATGGCTGGGCGTGGGAGCGGGCTTGCCTCGCGATGGGGCCAGGCCTGGAAACACCCCTTTATGCCAGGAGGAACGGTACAATCCGCCTATATGAGAAAAGCAGCGATCCGAGGTCCCCGCAGTGCCGTTGCAACAAGGCTTCGTCCTGACCCGCCACTGGCATGACACGCCCGAAGGCACCTGCGTGGAGTTCTGGCTGGCCACCGACCAGGGCCCACGGCGCCTGCGCCTGGCCGCCCAGCCCTCGGTGGCGTTCATTCCCGCGGCACAGGCTGCCCACGCCCGGGCGCTGCTGGCCGACGAACAGGGCGTCGAACTCAAGCCGCTGCAACTGCGCGACTTCGATCTGCGCCCGGTGATGGGCCTGTACTGCCGCCAGCACCGCCAGCTGATCGCCTTGGAAAAGCGCCTGCGCGCCGCCGGTGTCGAGGTGTTCGAAGCCGACATCCGCCCCCCGGAGCGCTACCTGATGGAGCGCTTCATCACCGCCCCGGTGCGCTTCGATGGCCGCCCCGACAACCAGGGCGTCCTGCACGATGCCCAGCTCAAGCCCGACCCGGACTACCGCCCGCCGTTGCGCCTGGTGTCGCTGGACATCGAGACCAGCGAACGCGGCGAGCTCTACAGCATCGCCCTGGAAGGCTGCGGCCAGCGCCAGGTCTACATGCTTGGCCCGGCCAACGGCGAGGCGGGCGAGTTGGACTTCGACCTGCATTACTGCGCCGATCGCGCCGAGCTGATCGTCTGCCTCAACCAGTGGCTGGTCCGCCACGACCCCGATGCGATCATCGGCTGGAACCTGGTGCAGTTCGACCTGCGCCTGCTGCATGAGCACGCCCAGCGCCTCAATGTGCCGCTGTGCCTGGGCCGCGACGGCGCGCCAATGCACCTGCGCGAGCATGGCAGCCGCAGCCACTTCTTCGCCGAGGCCCCGGGCCGATTGCTGATCGACGGCATCGAGGCCTTGCGCTCGGCGACCTGGAGCTTCCCCTCGTTCAGCCTGGAGAGCGTCGCGCAGCAGTTGCTGGGCGAGGGCAAGGCCATCGATACACCGTACCAGCGCATGGACGAGATCAACCGCCGCTTCGCCGAGGACAAGCCGGCCCTGGCCCGCTACAACCTCAAGGACTGCGAACTGGTGACGCGGATCTTCGCCCATACCCGCTTGCTGGACTTCCTCCTCGAACGCGCCTCGGTCACCGGCCTGGCCGTGGACCGCAGCGGCGGGTCGGTGGCCGCGTTCTGCCACCTGTACATCCCGTACATGCACCGCCTGGGCTATGTCGCGCCGAACCTCGTCGGCGGCGAGGGCGAGGCCAGCCCGGGCGGTTTCGTCATGGACTCACGGCCCGGGCTGTACGACTCGGTGCTGGTGCTTGACTACAAGAGCCTGTACCCCTCGATCATCCGCACCTTCCTGATCGACCCGGTGGGCCTGGTCGAGGGCCTGCGCCAGCCGGATGACGCGCACTCGGTGGAGGGCTTTCGCGGTGGCCGTTTCTCGCGCAGCCAGCATTGCCTGCCGGCGATTGTCGAGCGCGTCTGGCAGGGGCGCGAGGCGGCCAAGCGCGCAGGCAACGCGGCGCTTTCGCAGGCACTGAAGATCATCATGAACGCCTTCTACGGCGTGCTCGGCTCCAGTGGCTGCCGCTTCTTCGACCCGCGCCTGGCCTCGTCGATCACCCTGCGCGGGCACCAGATCATGCGCCAGACCCGGGCGCTGATCGAGGCGCGGGGCTTTGATGTGATCTATGGCGACACCGACTCCACCTTCGTCTGGCTCAAGGACGCCCACGACGAGGACGCCGCAGCGCGCATTGGCCGCGAACTGGTGGCCGAGGTCAACCAGTGGTGGCAGCGGCACCTGGCCGACACCCTGGGCCTGGAAAGCGCCCTGGAGCTGCAGTACGAAATCCACTACCGGCGTTTTCTCATGCCGACCATCCGTGGTACCGACGAGGGCAGCAAGAAACGCTACGCCGGTCTGGTGCGCCGCGCCGATGGCAGCGAGGAGATGGTCTACAAGGGCCTGGAGTCGGTGCGCACCGACTGGTCGCCGCTGGCTCGCCAGTTTCAGCAGGAACTCTATGGCCGGGTGTTCCGGGGCCAGCCGTACCGGGACTACGTGCGCGGCTACGTCGAACGCACGCTGGCCGGTGAGCAGGATGAACTGCTGATCTACCGCAAGCGCTTGCGCAGGCCGTTGGCCGACTACCAGCGAAACGTCCCGCCGCATGTGCGCGCAGCAAGGTTGGCGGACGAGTACAACAGCCGTCTCGGGCGGCCCCTGCAGTACCAGCGCGGCGGCTGGATCAGCTACCTGATCACCACCGCCGGCCCGCAGCCGCTGGAGAACCTGCAGGCGCCGATCGACTACCAGCACTACCTCAGCCGCCAGCTGCAGCCGGTGGCGGATGCCATCCTGCCGTTCGTCAACGATGACTTCACCCGCCTGACCGATCGCCAACTGCTGCTGTTCTGAGTGGGTGGTAGCTATCTAATCATTGCTAGCGCCTCGCTTTGCCTAGCCTCGGGCCTCCACGCACTATGGAGGTCAGCATGCAGAGCAGTAACCAGCAGCCATCGGTTGCAGTCGATAGCCTGGCCGTGGCCCAGGCCTACCAGGACCAACTGATCGCCAAACGGCTGCCAGCCTGGGTCACGCGGTTGAGCGAGTCCGAGTTCACGCTGCTCGGTGATGCCCTGCGCAGGCTCCTGGACTGCGAGCAAAAGCTTTCGGCCGCGTTTGCCCGGATCAGGCATATCGATGTCTTCAGCAAGCCATTGCTGCAACAGGCGCTCCAAGCTCACGGCAATCTTGACCCCGCGGCTATGTACTTTCGGCGTTGGTATGTCTATGAGGCAAACACGGTCAGCTACCTGGCAGGTCGTGTGCTCGTTCCGGACAGCGACTACTACGATATGCCGGTGCTGGAGTCCGCGCTCTACAACTTCACTGAATCCGAGTGTTGGCAACAGCCTCGGCGCAATGCCGTGGTCGATGGCAAAGGCGTTCGTCAGCCGGGGTTGTCCGCGTTGACCCTGGCCAGACTGTGTCGAGCGCTAGACATGGGGCAGCAGTATCAGGATCACCTTGACTCGGTTCTGCTTGCAGGCACCGACGCATACAGTGTCAAGACACTGCTGGCGCAGTTCCTGCGCAGCAGCATGCTTGCCGACGCCTTGCAGGCCAAGGCGCAGGGAGGGCTGAGCGAGGCCGAGCTGCAATTGGTGATCGGGCTGTGCCGGGATGACAAGCTTGGCAGTCTGGAGGGTACGCCGGTCCATGCCCGGCAACTGAAGATCTTCGGTTGCCCGGTGCAGCGTGTCGTTGTGCTGGATGTCATCGATGAGGGGTGGGTCTTCAATACCAGCAAGCGAGTGCTGGTGTACGTGCCGGGCGACCCACTGGGCGCCTGGAGCGTCAGTGACGATCTTGAGGAGTATGCGCGTCGCGTGCTGGGGCAGCGACTGCGCAAGGATGACTACCGTCGTTTCTTCAGCCGTTTCGTGCGCCGTCGTGACAGCCACCGGGTCTTTACGGCGGTCAGCGAGCGCCTGGATGACGTGGCGGGCTGGGCGACCCGGGATCTCGATGAGCAGACCACAGGCTACCGGCTGCCGCTGTTTGATCATCTGGCAGACGCCTGGATTGCACAGATCAAGGACGATGCCGCAATGATCGCCCCGCCCGTGGCGCAACTGGACCGTCAGGTGCAGGCCGAACACGACAGGCGCCTGCGCTCCGAAGGCTGGATGTTGCTGACCGTGGCCGGCCTGTTCGTGCCATTGCTTGGCGCGGCGCTGGCGGCGCTGATGGTCTACGAGTTGCTGCGCGAGTCCTTTCAAGCCATCGACGACTGGCGCAACGACGAGCGTGATGCCGCCCTCGAGCACTGGCTGAACGTTGGCAAGGGCGTGGTGACGCTGGCTGCGGCTGCCGCAACCGTCACCGTGGTTCGCCGCGGCTGGAGCAAAGTGGACCGCTTGGTCTCGGCGCGGCTGGACGATGGCAGTGAAAAACTGTGGAACGGTGATCTGCAGCCCTACCGCGGCGAAGGGCCGCCGAGTGACGCGGTCATCGACGAACAGGGTATCCACCGGCATCGAGCGAGCCGCTGGGTCGAGATGCAGGGGCACTGGTATCGGGTCGGCCAGGACCGTGCTGGCCAGCCTTGGCGACTATTGCCTTATCGCGGACACCGCCCGCAGCTGCGTCACAACGATGCCGGGGCTTGGCGGCTCTGGCACGAGCAACCGGCCGAGTGGAGCGGTTCGCACATGATGTTTCGCCGGCTGGGCAGGCCGTTCAGTTCGCTCGATGAACAGCAGATCGACCAGGTCATGGCCATTCACGATTTGCAGGAAGATCACCTGCGGGCCTTGCATGTCTATGACCGGCGCCCGGATGCGGCAGTGACCGATACGGCCAGCCGCATCCTGCTGGCCAGCCGCATCGGGGAACTGGCTCAGCAGTTGCGCAGTGGCGCGGCCGTCACCGACGCCACGCTGCTTCGGCGCGCACGCGGTCTGCCTGGGGCAAAGGGGCAGGACGGTCAGTCCCTGGCCGATGTGGTATGGCGTCAGCGCCGTGTCCTGCTGCAGCAATGGTATGACTCGGATTTTCCCGATACCGAAGCCAGTTCGATCCTGCGCGGCAGTTTCGCCAGTCTGCACCGTCTGGCGGCAGATGAAGTCTGGCGTACGGCCAGTGCCGATGACCAGGCTGCATTGCTGGATACGCGGCGGGTGCCGTTGTCCATGGCCCAGTCGGCCAGGCGCCAGGTCATGGGCATCCGTATGGCGCGCGTGTACGAGGCGCTGCTATTCGATACGCCGCAGACACTGGACCTCGGACGGGTCGTCCTGAATCTGCTCGGCCGATTGCAGGGGGCTGCGACCAGGCCCGGCTGGCGGCTGTACGATGGCGATGCAGACCAGCCGTTGGTGAGCATCGCGGGGCGTGGAACACCTTTCGATCTGATCCACCGCAATGGCGTGTTCAGCTGTCGTGTGGCAGGCGCTGAGCCCTTGGCGACCGAGGGCGAGCTGTTCGACATCCTGGGCAAAGCCTACGGTAATGAGCAGTGGGCCTCGCTGGGTCTTGACGAACCCCATGCGCCCGCATTGCGCGCACGACTGGCGGCGGATGCCGGCAGCCTGCGGACCCTGATCGCGACCTGGCTGGGCGCGGATCAGCCAAACGGTGCGTTTCTGGCCCCGTTGCCGCTTGGTGACGGCAGGGTAGGCTATCCGTTGAGCGGTGGCAGATTCTGGGCGACCATGGGTCAGCGCCCGCCGCGGGCCCTTCAGGCACGGCTGCGAGACCTCTATCCGGCGTTCAGCGACGAGCAGATCGGGCGATGGCTTCAAGGAGAGGACGCACAGGCGCGCCTGGACGCGTTGGAGCAACAATACAACGTACTGAACAACCACCTGAACCAGTGGGTTCGAGGTGCATTTCCCACATTCGAACTGTTGGCCCGGCGTGCCTTTCGCAAGGGTCTGATCGACTGCTGGCGCTGGTTGGTACCGGAACTGGAAGGCGGCCTGGCGGAGTCGCAACGCTACATGTTGTTCCAGGTCCGCAGTCGGCTGCAGCGCTTGCCGAGCATCCCGTCGTCCGTCAGCTTCCCCCATATCTCGATTCTCGGGCTGCATGACATGCGCCTGGAGTCGATTCCGGATGACTTTCTGCGGGCATTTCCCAATTTGCGCAGCCTGGAGATCACCCACTGTCGGCTCAGGCGCCTGCCCCTGCCGGAAACCCTCACTGGGCAGCTGGAGGTGCTCGACCTGTCGGGCAACCAGATCGCCCTGGATGAGGGGCAAGCCCTGGTCCTGGCCAGTTGCCAGTCGCTGGTGTATCTCAACCTCTCGTTCAATCCACTGGGCAGGAGTTTTTCGGTCTTCGGCATGCCCAGGCTCAATGCCTTGCACCTTCAAGCCAGCCAGCTGGACACCTTTCCCTACGGCGTCATGGACAGCCCGGAGCTGCACACACTGGACCTCAGGGACAACGCGCTTTACGACTTGCCTGAGGATTTTCACCAGTCGAATCTGTGGCGGGTGGGCAGGGTGAACCTGCGTGGCAACCTGTTCGCCGCAGCGCCGGAGTCTTTGAGTCGATGGCATTGGCTGGAAGCCAGTCGCGTGCCTTACCGCCTGCGTTGGCTGGATGTCGTGCCGGTCGAAAGGCGTGACGAGATGTCTGCCCTGTGGACGCAACTGGAAGCGGAGCAGGGTTCTGCCGACTTTTTCAATACGCTGGCCGCGCTGACTTCATCGGGTAACTTCAAGTCGGCGCCATTGGCCAGGAACTTCGCGGTGCGCCTGTTGGACATGTTCGAATTCATGAGCCGAGACCCTGTGCTCAAGCGGGAGTTGTTCGACAACGCAGCCGTGACTGATTGCCAGGACAACGCAACGATTCGCTTCACAGACCTCGAACTGCGTGTACGGGTGTGGCGGGCGCGACACAGCGAACTGGCACGTCAGCCGGAACAGGCGCTGCTGCACCTGGGTGGGCAGCTCTGGCGGATGAACGTGCTGGATCAGTTCGCGGCTGAGCATGCGCTCAGGGCGGGCGCGAGCAGCGAGTCGATCGAGTTCGCGCTGGCCTATCGCATTGCGTTGCGCAGCAAGCTCGACCTGCCGATCCAGCAGGATGACATGCTCTATTTTGGCATTCCCAACCTCACTCCCTGGGACCTGCACAATGCCACGCATGCGGTCATCGCCGAGCAATCGGCGAACAACCTGGCCCAGTACCTGGCCAGGCAACCATACTGGCAGGACTACTTGCGGGCCAACTACGCCCGCAGGCTCAGGGTGCCATCAGGTATGCATGAAGAGCTGCAGCGGCTCATGGAACTTGGCGACAGGGACCAGGAGATCGCGCGCCTGCATATCGACAACCAGCAACGGGAGCATGAGGTGATGCTGCAGTTGACCCGCGAAGCCATGGGCCGGGCCAGGACAATATCGCTGGGCGCTTCATGAGCAAACTGGAATGCGTGAAGGTGGTAATTAGCTAGCGCCAGGCAAGCCGATGCGTCGGATAGGCTCCTATACCTTTGCGAGCCGGAGCAACGACATGAACAGCGCAGTCAAAAGGTCAGCAGGAAGCATTGATACGCTGGCCATGGAGCAGGCCTACCAGGACCAACTGATCGCCCGGCGCCTGCCGCCGTGGCTGAGTGGCCTGAACCCGGCACAGTTCGCCGTGCTGGGCGAGGCGCTCAAGACCAGCCTGCGCTGTCGTCAGGGATTGAGCATGGCGCTGACGCGGATCCAGGCTATCGACCAGTTTGCCAGGCCGCTGTTGCAGCAAGCGCTGGGCGACCGCCATGGTGTCGTCCAGCCCGTCGATGACTTGTCTTTTCGCCGACAGTATTTCCACTTTGCCAACGAACCTGGCCTGATTGCCGGCCGCTATCCACTTCAGGGGTCGAGTAACTACGAGATCCCTTTGCTCGAAGCGGCCCTGTGCAACTTCACGGCGCAAGAAGCTGGCGCCAACGGACAGCCGCGGCACAGTGCGGTGGTCGACGAAGCGGGGCAGGTCCTGTCTGGCGTGGACGCCAAGGGCTTTGCCAGCTTGTGTCGGACGCTCGACCTGGGCGCACAGTATCAACGCCATCTCGACGAAGTGCTGGGGTCGGATGTCGCCGGGCAGAACGTCAAGGTGCTGCTCAGGCAATCACAGCAGGCCAACCTGCTGATCGATGCCTGCAAGGCCAGGGTCGAAGGCGTGCTGAGTGATGCCGAACTGGCCTTGATCATTGGCCTCTATCACGATGGGAAACCGGGCACGCTTGCCGGTGCCCCGGTGATCGCCAAACAGATGAAAGCATTCGGTTGCGAGCTGCAGCAGATCGTCGTGCTGGATGTGATCGACAAGGGCTGGTTGCGCGATACCAGCAAGCGCGTGCTGGTGTACATCCCAGACGACCCCCACGGCCCCTGGAGTGCCCGTGACGACCTGGAGGACTTTGCCCGGCGAGTGCTGGGCAAGCGCCTGCGCAAGGTCGAATACCAGCGCTTCTTCGCACGCTTTGTGCGCAGGCGTGACTGCCAGGTGTTCTTCTCAAGTGTCCAGCAGCGTGTGGGTAATCTGGCCGACTGGGCGACCCGAGACCTGGACGAGCACATGCATGCCTACCCAGGCCCATTGTTCGAGCATCTGGCCAGCGCCCGTATCGCCCAGATCAAGGACGACGCCGCGATGATCGCGCCACCCGTGGCCCGGCTTGATCGGGCGTTGCAGGCCGAGCACGACAAGCGCCTGGCGGCCGAAGGCTGGACCTTGCTTGGCCTGGCCGGTTTGTTCATACCCCAGGTCGGTATCGCGTTGCTGGCGGTGATGGCCTGGGATCTGTTGAAGGAGACCTTCCAGGCCGTCGAGGACTGGCGCGAAGGCGACACCAATGCCGCCCTGGATCACCTGTTGACGGTAGGCAAGAGTACCGCGCTGGTTGGGGCGACGGTGGCCGGGGTGGTGGTGCTGCGTCGAGCCTGGAGCCTGGTGGACGAACTGCTGCCGGCACGGCTGGAGGATGGCAGCGAGAAACTGTGGAGCGGCGACCTCACGCCCTTTCGCAGTGACGCGCCGCCTGCCGCCGCGCAAGTGGACGAGCAGGGCGTCTATCAGTTGGGCAACCAGCGCTGGATCCGCATGGAGGGGCACTACTACCCGGTGCGCCTGCGGGCGAGTGACGAGCAATGGCAGTTGTGCCCGCACCAGGGCCACGGGCCATTGCTGCGCCATAACGACGCTGGCGCCTGGCGGCTGTGGAGCGAGTCGCCGAGCGAGTGGGATAACCGACACAGGATGTTTCGCCGGTTGGGCGGTGCGTTCGAGCGCCTGGACGATGCGCAGGTAGACCAGGCCATGGCGATCCATGGGATGGATGCCGGACAACTGCGAGGTTTGCACGTGTATGGCAGGGCAGCGCAGGCGGAGTTGACCGATACGGTGGCGCGCATGGAGCTGGCCGAGCGGATCCGGGAGGTGACAACTCAACTGCGTGCAGGCGCCCAGGTGGTTGACCTGGCGGTGCTGGAAAAGGCCAGAGGCCTGCCGGGAGCCGGGGAGATGAGCGACCAGGCGTTGACCGGGCAACTGTGGCACGACCGCCGGATCGTGTTCCGACAGCTGTACGATGAGCAGAATGTCGATACCGAGTCCACCCAGCTTTTGCGACGGGACTTCGCCAGCCTGCATCGGCCGGCCGCGCAGACCTTGCTGCGCGAGGCCAGCGACAGCGACCGGCAACGGCTGCTCGATGAGCGCCGGGTACCAGTGGCAATGGCCCTGGCGGCCAGCACCCGGGTTCGGCGCATTCGCCTGGCCAGGGTGCTGGAGGCGTTGACCTTCGATACCCCGCAGAACCTCGATCTGGCCAGGGTGGTCCTGGCGCTGCTCGAAAAGATGCCTGGCGCGGCCACCGCACCGGCCTGGCGGCTTTACGATGGCGCCGCCAGCGAGCCATTGCTCAGCACCTCGGGCACGGGGCGAGAGCTGCAACTGGTGCATCGCACCGGTGTCTTCCAGCTTGCCGACCACGACGGCGCGGCCATCGGCCAGCCGGGTGAGCTGTTCGCGGTGCTGGCACAGGGTTACGACGCCGGTCAGCGGGCGGCGATGGGTATTGCTGAGCCGTTCGCCGAGTCCCTGCAGGCGGCGCTGGCCCGGCAGGCGTTGCAGCAACGTCAGTCCGTCGCGAGCGTACTGGGCCTGGATCGCGCACCGGTTTCGTTCATGGCCCCGCAACGGCTCGAGGACGGTCGCCTCGGTTATCCACTCAGCGGCTGGCGCCGCTGGTTGGGCATCAGCAACAACCGGCCGCGCGCATTGACGGCCAGACTGCGCGATCTGTATCCGGCGTACAGCGATACCCAGCTCCAGCAATGGCTCGAACAATTGCAGCAGAGCGGCCGGGATGCCGATACCACGCTGGGTGAACTGGAACAGCAGCATGCCCTGCTGCAGGAGACACTGACCACCTGGAAGCGCAAAGCGTTCGCTACGAGCGAATGGGAGGCGCGACGCGACCTGGGGCGCGGGTTGATGGACTGCTGGCGGTTCCTGGTTCCCGAGCAGGCCAATGGTGCGCTGCCGACCGGAGGCTACCTGCTGACCCAGACCCGCAGCCGCCTGCGGCAACTGCCGAGCCTACCTGCCCAGGTCAGTTTTCCCCATGTGTCGAGCCTGGCGCTGAGGGCCATGCGGCTGCGTGAGGTCCCGGACGCGTTCCTGCGGGCCTTCCCCAACTTGCGCACACTGGAGATTACCCACTGCAAGCTGCAGCAGTTGCCGTCAGCGCTCAACGAGCAGCTTGAAGTGCTCGACCTGTCCGGCAACCGCATCACCCTGGATGCCGAGCAAGAACGGATCCTGGCCAACTGCAGGGCGCTGATCTACCTGAACCTGTCGCACAACCCGCTGCGCAGTTCGTTTTCCGTCCGTGGCATGCCGCGCCTGAATGCCTTGTTGCTCAGCCGCACCGAGGCGACCGCCTTGCCCGACGGCGCACTGCAGGCCCCACGCTTGCATACTCTGGACCTCAGCGACAACGGTATCGAGGCGCTGCCCGAGGGCTTTCACCAGTCACATCTGTGGCGCGAGGGCAGGGTAAGGCTGTTCGGCAATCTACTGGCCGTGAGTGTGGACGCGATGGACACGTGGAACCCTGTTACGCAAACCCGGGTGCCCTATCAGTTGCGCTGGCTCGACCTGGTAGACGGGGACGTGCGAGATGACATGGCGGCGGTCTGGGTTCAGCTGGAGAGTGAGGTGAATTCCGCGGAATTCTTCAACCTGCTGGCCGAACTCACCGACTCCGCTGACTTTCACAGCGAGTTTGGCGCCCGCTACCTGGGCGCCCGGCTGTTGCGCATGCTGCAAGCGATGCAGGAGAGCCCGGCGTTGCGCGAGGAACTGTTCGCCAATTCGGCGGTGACCCGCTGCGAAGACAGCGCGACGTTCCGCTTCAGCGATCTGGAGGTACGCCTGAAGGTCTGGCAGGCCGAGCAGGGCACGCTGCCGGGCCAGCGCGAACAGGCCCTGCTGCACCTGGGCGGCCAGCTCTGGCGCCTGCAGCGACTCGACGAACTGGCCTGGACCCACGCCGAACTCATGCCCACCGCGGGCGTGGAGTCACTGGAGGTGGCGCTGGCCTATCGGATCGACCTGCGCGACGAGCTGGGCCTGCCGGTCGAGCTCAGCAACATGCTCTACCGTGGCGTGGCCAACCTCAAACCGGCAGACCTCGCCTGGGCGCGCAACTGGATCCGGGCGGCGCAGACCGAGAATGCGATCAGCGAGTGGATGGTGGGCCTGCGTTTCTGGCGGCAATACCTGGAAACGACCTTTGCCGAACGCCTGCGGGTTCCCCAGGCCGACCACGACACCCTGGACGACCTGCTGGCCCTGGATGCCCCGGAGGAGGCAATTGACCGCCTGCATGCACGGTTCCTGCGGCGCGAGCACGACACCCTGGTGGCGCTGACCCGCGAGGCGCTGGCCAGGAACGCGCTTAGCTGGCAGGTGCCGCTGCATTGACGGGCCTCACGGGCGCGGGCATTGAACTATGCTCAGCTCAGCCGTAGACGGTTTCCGGGAGGCAACGGCCAGTCAGGATGGATCCGGTAATGGCAAGTTACCTTTAGCCCAAGCACCGGTCTATCCGGGTGGTTTAGGCTCCCGCGTCGGATCTTTCTCCCTGATCCGCAGTCTTTGGTTTTATCGAGAGAATAAGGAGATGCCCATGCTCGTCCGGTTACTGACCCTCGCCACCTTGCTCGCCGTAGCAGGCCCCTTGTATGCCGCCGACAGCGACGCGCCCCTGGCCAAGGAACTGGGCAAGGCCAGGCCACTGGTGGTCATTGCCCCGAGTTCGGCCGACCCGACCCTACGCGGCCTGGAAGAGGCGCTGAAAGATCCCGCCACCCAGGCCGGATTCAAGGAGCGTGGCCTGGTGTTGTACAGCGTGGCCCAGATGATGGGTAAGCGTGAGGACAAGAACCTCGAGCAGCAGACCACCATGGCCCTGATCCGCGAGCTCAAGCTGGGCGCGAGCAAGGGCACCAAGGTGATCCTGGTGGGCAGGGACGGCGAGCGCCATATGCTCAAGGACGACGACAGCGGCGCGAAGCTCGACCCGCAGGTGATCTTCAAGGCGGTCGACGAACTGCCGGCCAGCGAGAAGGCGGTCATCGCTCCCGAGCCCGTCGCCGCCGCGCCCGCCGAGCCCAAGGCAAAGGACAGCAAGGCCAAGCCTGCGAAGCCCGCCAAACCTGCCGCACCACCCAAGCCGCTGGAGGACTGACACCTCTGCCACGGCCCTCTGCGTGATCAGGGGGCCGTTCGTGTATCTCTGTGTATCTGTGCCTCGCCGCGACCCACTGGCATACAAAACATCGCCTGCCTCGATACATCCGCGACACACCGCTGCGGCTCAATGGCTCCACTTTCCAACCACAGTGGAGCGACACCATGAAAACGACCCGTCAAACCCTCGGCCTGCTCGGCGCCACCCTGCTCGGCGGCATGGTCCTGGGCAACAGTGCCTTTGCCGTAGAACCCCTGGCCCAGGGCTACCAGCTGGCCGCCGCCAAGACCCCGGGCGAAGGTAAGTGCGGCGAGGGCAAGTGCGGTGCCGGCGGCAAGGCCACGCAGAGCGAAGGCAAATGCGGTGAAGGCAAGTGTGGCGCCAGCGCCAAGGCCGGAGCCGAGGGCAAGTGCGGTGAGGGCAAGTGTGGCGACGCCTCGTTCGCCCGCACCGACAGCAACCACGACGGCAAGGTCTCCCGCGAAGAGTTCCTGGCCGTGGCCAAGGACCGCGCGGCTGACTTTGACAAGATCGACCGCAATCACGACGGCTTCATCTCCGAGCAGGAGGCCCACGATCACCTGGCGGCGATCTACAAGGCCAACGGCAAGGCCATGCCTGATGGGCTGTTCAGCCACCTGACCGGCAAGTCCTGAAGCCTGTCGCGGGGCCAGCCCGCTCCCACGCATGACATTGTGGGAGCGGGCTGGCCCCGCGATGCCGTTCAACGCCCCACGGAGCCCTCCGATCATGCCCCAACCCCAATTGCACACCGGCCTCGGCCTGCGCCGTGGCCTGCTGTCCGACCTGCTGACGATGGAGGCGGGCGCGGTGGACTTTCTCGAGTGCGCCCCGGAAAACTGGATCGGCGTCGGCGGCGCCTTCGGCCAGGGCCTGGCGCGCCTGGCGGAACGCTTTCCCATCGCCTGCCATGGCCTGTCGTTGTCACTGGGCGGTACCGCGCCGCTGGACCGCAGGTTCCTCGAGCGCACCCGACAGTTCCTCGACCGCCACCAGGTGCGGATGTACAGCGAGCACCTGAGCTATTGCAGCGACGACGGCCATCTCTACGACCTGATGCCGATTCCCTTCACCGAAGAGGCCGTCCACCATGTGTCCGCACGCATCCGCCAGGTCCAGGACGTACTTGGCCGGCGCATCGCCGTGGAGAACATCAGCTATTACGCCGCGCCGTACCAGGCGATGCCCGAACTGGACTTCATCCGCGCCGTGCTTGACGAGGCCGACTGCGACCTGCTGCTGGATGTGAACAATGTCTTCGTCAATGCTTGCAACCACCGCTACGACGCACGGGTCTTCCTCGCCGGCCTGCCTCGCGAGCGGGTAGTGAGCATGCATGTGGCCGGTCATTACGACGAGGCACCGGACCTGAAAGTCGATACCCACGGCGCGCCGGTCAAGGAGGATGTCTGGGCGTTGTTCGCCGACGCCTGCCGACGCTTCGGGACGCAGCCCACCGTGCTAGAGCGCGACTTCAATTACCCGCCGCTGGCCGAACTGCTGGCTGAAACGGCGCGGATCCGCAGCCTGCAACGTGCCCACGGAGCGCCAGGCCATGACTGAGACCCTGCGCACCCAGCAGTTCACCCTGGCGCGCCACCTGCGCGACCCGGCCGCCAACCCACCGCCGCCCGGCATTGAGGCACGGCGCCTGAAGGTCTATCGCGAGCTGTTCTACGGCGCCATCGAAGGACTGCTGGCCGGTAGCTTCCCGGTGCTGTGCCGGACCCTGGGCGATCAGCGCTGGCATGCGCGGGTGCGTGATTTCTACGCCCATTACCGCAGCCAGACACCACTGTTCACCGAAGTAGCCGAGGCATTCCTCGACTACCTGCAGGGTATCGAGCCCGATACGCCCTGGCAGCTGGAACTGGCGCACCATGAATGGATCGAGGCGCAGCTGTACCTGAGCGATGCCGAGGATCCGCCGCACGATCCGGGCGGCGACTTGCTCGAAGGCGAGCCGCTGCTGTCGTGTGTGGCGCGGGTACTGGCCTACCGTTGGCCGGTGGAACGCATCGGCCCGGACCACCAGCCGAGCGAAGCGCCGGAGCAGCCTACCCTGTTGCTGGTCTACCGCGACGCCGACCTGCAGGTACGTTTCGCCCGCCTGGCGCCGCTGGCCTGGCAGCTGCTGATGGGCCTGCCCGGCACCGGCCGCGAGCGTTTGCGCGCGCTGGGCGATCAGCATCTGCAGCAGGGGTTGCACCTGCTGCATCAATTGCGCGAGCAGGGCATCATTGTCGGGACCGTGCAGCGCGCGGTGCCGTAAAAACAGAAGGGGCGCCATCTGGCGCCCCTTCGTCGTGCAGCTTAGGCTTCAGCGTCCCACGGACGATCGCCTTTTTCATCCTTGACGCGGGTCGGCAGGCCCATCACGTCCAGCGCCTTGAGGAACGGCTCGGCCGTCAGCTCCTCGACGTTGACCATGCGCCCGGCGTCCCACTCGCCACGGGCGACCAGCAGCGCGGCGGCCACCGGCGGCACGCCGGCGGTGTAGGAGATGCCCTGGCTGTCAGTCTCGGCGTAGGCTTCTTCGTGATCAGCCACGTTGTAGATGAACACTTCGCGCGGCTGGCCATCCTTGGTGCCCTTGACCAGGTCACCGATACAGGTCTTGCCGGTGTAGCCCGGGGCCAGCGAGGCCGGATCCGGCAGCACGGCCTTGACCACTTTCAGCGGCACCACTTCCAGGCCTTCGGCGGTCTTGACCGGTTGCTCGGAAAGCAGGCCGAGGTTCTTCAGCACGGTGAACACGTTGATGTAGTGCTCGCCGAAGCTCATCCAGAAACGTACGTTTGGCACGTTCAGGTTCTTCGAGATCGAGTGCACCTCGTCGTGGCCGGTCAGGTACAGGTTCTGCGAACCCACCACCGGCAGGTCGTCGGTACGCTTGACTTCGAACATGGTGTTGCTGGTCCACTGGCTGTTCTGCCAGCTCCACACCTGCCCGGTGAACTCGCGGAAGTTGATTTCCGGGTCGAAGTTGGTGGCGAAGTACTTGCCGTGGGAACCGGCATTGACGTCGAGGATGTCGATCGAATCAATGCGGTCGAAATACTGCTGCTGCGCGAGTTTCGCGTAGCTGTTCACCACACCCGGGTCGAAGCCGACACCGAGAATGGCGGTAATGTTCTTCTGCTGGCATTCCTCGAGGTGTTTCCACTCGTAGTTGCCATACCAGGGCGGGGTTTCGCAGATCTTGCCCGGTTCTTCGTGAATCGCGGTGTCAAGATAAGCGACACCGGTATCGATGCAGGCGCGCAGCACCGACATGTTGAGGAAGGCGGAACCAACGTTGATCACGATCTGCGATTCGGTCTCGCGGATCAGTGCCTTGGTCGCCTCGACATCGAGGGCGTTGAGCGAGAAGGCCTGGATGTCGGCGGGTACCTTGAGGCTACCCTTGGCCTTGACGCTGTCGATGATGGCCTGGCATTTGGAGATGTTCCGTGACGCAATCGCAATACGACCCAGTTCGTCGTTATGCTGTGCGCACTTGTGGGCCACCACCTTGGCGACACCTCCTGCACCAATGATAAGAACGTTCTTCTTCAATTCAGCTTCTCTCCTTCATGAAAGCCTGTCTTACGACAGGCTCGAAACGTAGTCGTCGAACCCAAACTCGCGCACCACCTCGACGCTGCCGTCGAGCTGCTTGACCGCGATGGACGGCATTTTCAGACCGTTGAACCAGTTTTTCTTGACCATGGTGTAACCGGCGGTGTCGACGAACGACAGGCGGTCACCGATCTGCAGCGGCTTGTCGAACTGATACTCGCCGAAGATATCGCCGGCCAGGCACGACTTGCCGCAGACCATGTAGGTGTGCGCGCCGTCGTTGGGCGCCATCTTGGCGTTGAGGCGATAGATCAGCAGGTCGAGCAGGTGCGCCTCGATCGAGCTGTCGACCACGGCCAGGTGCTTGCCGTTGTACAGGGTGTCGAGCACGGTCACTTCCAGCGAGGCGCTGTTGGTGATGGCCGCTTCGCCCGGCTCCAGGTAGACCTGCACGCCATATTTTTCCGAGAAGGCTTTCAGGCGCGCGCAGAACGCGTCCACCGCGTAGTCTTCGCCGGTGAAATGGATGCCGCCACCGAGGCTGACCCACTCCACCTTGTGCAGGAGGTGGCCGAAGCGCTCCTCGATGTGCGTGAGCATCTTGTCGAACAGGCCGAAGTCGCCGTTCTCGCAGTTGTTGTGGAACATGAAGCCGGAGATCTTCTCGATCACCTTCTCGATCTTTTCCGGGTCCCACTCGCCCAGGCGGCTGAATGGGCGCGCAGGGTCGGCCAGCAGGTAGTCGGAGCTGCTCACCTGCGGGTTGACGCGCAGGCCGCGCACCTTGCCCTCGGATTGCTCGGAAAAGCGCTCGAGCTGGCCGATGGAGTTGAAGATGATCTTGTCGCAGTTCTCGAGCATCTCTTCGACTTCATCGTCGGCCCAGGCCACGCTGTAGGCGTGGGTCTCGCCGGCGAATTTCTGGCGGCCGAGCTTGAGCTCGTACAGCGAGGAGGAAGTGGTGCCGTCCATGTACTGCTGCATCAGGTCGAACACCGACCAGGTGGCGAAGCACTTGAGGGCGAGCAGGGCCTTGGCCCCGGACTGCTGGCGCACATAGGCAATCTTTTCCATGTTGCCCAGCAGTTTCTGTTTATCGATGAGGTAGTACGGCGTCTTGATCATTTAAAGGCCCCCGGCCAGGCCGGCCAAAAAAAGGACACGCATTGTGCCTTCACTTGCCGCGCTACGAAAGGGCGCGAGACGCATTTCGTCCGAGTTGCGCTGCTCTTCGTTAGCGAAGCGCCATCAGGCCCGCGGCTGTGCCGTCCCTGGTGCCGGACCGGTCCGCGCCGCAATGGCCGACCGACAGCCTTTTCCTGCTGGGGCAACAGCAAGTTGAACAAACGAATGTGACTATCGTAATCGGCTGTTCCCGGGCGCAGGGAGAATCCGATGAGCGCGGGAAGAGAGCGATCATTCAATGCATTGCAGGTAAGATAGTCGTTATATTTTTATTGATATAGCGATCAGGCGATCCTGCCCAAAGGCCATGGTTCCGGGCGCAGGCTGCGCAGCAGAAGGTCGGACTGGGCCTGGGTGGATGCATGGGTCGGCTTGATCTGCCCCGAGCTGCCGGGGGCCATGCCGAAGCGGAAGGTCGCCAGCGACGTGGACCAGAGGAACAGCAGCAGATGCTCTGGCGCGGTCCGCACGATCAGCCCCCGGTCCATCCACTGCGCCAGACAGGCCAGGGTCTGCCGGGCACTCTGCTGCAGCAGCTCGGCGCGCTCGCCTGGCAGTTGCCGGGCGCCATGCAGCATTTCCTTGAGCCATACCCGCACGGCACCGGGATGACGCCGCGCCACTTCGGCCTTGGCCTTGAAGTAGCGGGGCAGGGCCTGCTCGGGGTGAGCGTCCGGCACCAGGCTGCGCGCGGCGCGTAGCAGCGGCTCCATCACCAGGTCGAGCACGGCTGCGTAAAGCAGGCGCTTGTTGCGAAAGTAATAGAACACATTGGCCCGGGGCAGGCCGGCGCGGGCGGCGATGTCATCGACCCGGGCGGCGGCGAAGCCGTGGTGGGCGAACTCTTCGCTGGCGGCAGCAAGGATCAGTTGCAGGTTGCGGTCACGGATACTGGGCATGGCAAACATGTACTTCTGAATCGATATGTTCAAAAGTATATAGCGGTGGCGTGCTCGCCGATAGCAGCACGGATTCCTGTGCGCAGATCACCCAGCCCTTCGGGCTACGCTGTCGCGCAGGGAACTGTTATCCCTGTGGGAGCGGGTTCACCCGCGAACACCGGCGCAGCCGGTGCCATACACCGCGCTGGATGCTTCGCGGCGGTGCGGCGGTTCGATAAACCCGCTCCCACAAGGCCAAGCTAAATCAATGGGTTGCGTGTTGTTCCATAGGAGCGGGCTTGCCCTGGATCAAAAATTAGGTTTTGTTCCAGCAGAACGGGTCTGTGTCGAATCAGCAGGTCGCTCGCCAAGCGCGGATCTGCTCCAGCGTGGCGGTGGCGCCGCCGCAGACGATCACCAGCACATTGCCGTAGGCCGCCATGGCCTCGGGGTGTTCGAGCAGGGCCAGCGCGGCGCCGCAGGCCGGCTCCACCAGCAGGCGATGGTCGCGCAGCAGCCGCTCGCAGGCGTCGAGGGCTTCGCGGTCACTGACCAGGTGGCTGAGCACCGGCTGCTGGCGGGTGCAGGCCAGCGCCTGCTCGGCGACCCGCTTGGCGCCCAGCGAAGTGGCCACCGAGGCGATGCGCGGCAGTTCCACGGTATGCCCGGCGGCCATGGCGGCGTGCAGCGACGCCGCGCCGTCGGTCTCCACCGCCAGTACCGGTACGTCGTGCCAGCCGTTGCGCTGCAAGCCCTCGACCACCCCGCAGAGCAGGCCGCCGCCGCCAACCGAAAGCACCACCGCGTCGGGCTTGAAACCTGCTGCGGCGACTTCGTCGATCATGCTGGCGTGGCCGGTCCACAGCAGCGGATCGTCGAACGGGTGGATGAAGGCGTCGTCCGCGCCGACCAGGGTCTGGGCGTGCTCATTGGCTTCCTGCCAGGAACTGCCGCGCACGACCACGCTGGCGTCTTCCAGGCGTAGCAGTTCCCTGGCCCGCTCGGTGGTGGTCTCGGGCACCACCACGGTCACCGGCACACCGAGTTTGCGCCCGGCATAGGCCACCGCCAGGCCGGCGTTGCCGCCGGACGACGAGACGAAATGCCGGGCACCGCGGGCATGGTGGACCTCGCAGGCATGGCCGACGCCGCGCAGCTTGAACGAGCCGCACGGTTGCAGGGCTTCGAGCTTGAGCCACACCGGGCGGCCGGCGCTCAGGGACAGCGGGCGGGATTCGATCAGTGGGGTAGGAATGTGCAGCGGCATGATGGGCTCCGGGGTTCAGTCGCGGGCAGCCGTGGCGGGTTCGCCGCGCAGCTGCTCCAGGTAGTTGTAGACGGTATAGCGGGTCACGCCGAGGGCCTCGGCGGCTTTCTCCACGCCACCCTTGACGATGAACAGGCCGCGCTCCTGCATGATGCGCACGGCCTCGACCTTGGCCTGTTTGTTCATCCGCCCCTGGCCGCTGCGTTGCAACGCATCCTGGATGATCCCGGCCATCAGCGCGGTCATGTCGGCCGCCTCGTCGGTCGCCGCCGGTGTGGCGCCCAGTGGCTGGAAGTGCTGGAGAAAGGCCATGGCCGCGTCCAGGCCGGTGACATCGGTGTTCACGCACAGGCTGGCGAAGGGGTGGCCGTCGCGGTCACGGAAGATCGCCGTGGCGCTGCGCAGGCTGCGACCCTTGAGGGTGGTGGGGTAGTCGGGCAGCACCACTGGCGCGCAACCTTGTTGGTCGGCCGAGGCCTGCATCAGCGCCTTGAAGCCCTGGTCCTGCTCGGGGGCGGCGAGAATCGGACTGCCAACCCGGCGGCCGGAGAGATGGCCGTTGACGATCGCCACCACCGAGCGCTCCGGGTGATCGAGGTCGTGCAGGAGGATTTCGACGTTGCGTGGGACGACACTGCCCAGGGCCTGCAGGGTGGCCTGGAGGACAGTCAGGGTGAGTTGGCGTTCTTCGAGGAGGGTCATGGCATCATGCAAATATCAACATAAAGTTGATATTTGCATGATTTGTTGAGTTTTACCAGCGTGCTCGTTGATCACGCCCCCTCAAGCCTTGCGCGATCCTTGTAGGAGCGGCCTTGTGCCGCGAAAGGGGCGCACAGCGACCCCGGCGATCTTTGCCTGATCACTGAACCTGGGGCTGCTACGCAGCCTTTTCGCGGCACAAGACCGCTCCTACAGGATGTGGCCGGTACTTCAGCCTTGTGGGTCAGCCAGCTTTGGCGTGCGCGGCGGGATCATGCGGCGCGAGCCGGTCGACTCGAAGGCGGCAGCAAATTTCAACAGATTGTTGTCACTGTACGCCTTGCCGGCAAAGGTCAGGCCCACCGGCATGCCGATATCGGCCATCACGCCCATCGGCACGGTCACGGTCGGTACGCCCAGGTGACGGATCGCCAGGTTGCCGTTGGCCACCCAGATGCCGTTGCTCCAGGCGATGTCCGCCGACGCGGGGTTCACATCGGCGTCCGCCGGGCCGACATCGGCCACGGTGGGGAACAGCACCGCGTCCAGGCCCTGGGCGTCCATCCAGTCTTCCAGGTCGAGCTTGCGGGTGGCTTCCAGGCCGCGCAGGCCATCGGGCACGCTGGCGATCTGGTCCCAGGTCTTCAGGCCGCGCTTGGCCATGTTGACGTATTCGTCCATGCCGGCGGCCAGGTCGTCCTCACGGTTGGGCAGGGTGCCCGGGTCGTGGGGGAAGATCCGCGGGCCGTCGACATCGGCCAGGCGGTTGAGCTTGGGATCGTCGTTGGCGCGCAGGAAGTCGTCGAAGGCCCAGCCGGACAGCTCCCACAGTTCGTCATGGAGGAATTCCTTGCTGACGATGCCGCGGGTGAACACGGTCGGCGCGCCCGGGCGGTCGCCCTCGCAGTTGGACACCAGCGGGAAGTCGGTCTCGACCACTTCGGCACCGGCCGCTTCCAGGGCCTGGCGGGCTTGCTTCCACAAGTCGATCACGCTGGCGCGGGTGTTGATGCGCTGGCCGGTCGGGCCGCCGATGCCGGGCTTCTGCGAGGTACCGGCTTCGCTGTCGGCGTTGATGTACATGCGTGGCACGGCGAAGCGCTTGCCCCTGAGCGACTCGGCGCCCACGGCGAGGTCCAGGTACGACTGCGGGCGCACGCTGGAGGCGGCCGGGATCGGCACCCAGGGCTGCAGGCGCCACAGGTCGCCGCGGCTGTCGGCGTCGTCGGCCACCACCGCGTCGAGGATTTCCAGCAGGTCGGCCATGGTCCGGGCGTAGGGCACGACCACGTCCATGGTCGGCGTCAGCGGCCAGTTGCCGCGCACCGAGATCACCCCGCGCGACGGGGTGTAGGCGCACAGGCCGTTGTTCGAGGCCGGGCCACGGCCACTGGACCAGGTTTCCTCGGCCAGGCCGAAGGCGCTGTAGCTGGCAGCGGTGGCGGTGCCGGCGCCGTTGGACGAGCCGGAGGCGAAGGGCGCGGTCAGGTAGGCGGCGTTGTACGGGCTCTCGGCGCGGCCGTAGACGCCGCGCTGCATACCGCCGTTGGCCATGGGCGGCATGTTGGTCTTGCCCAGGCAGATGGCGCCGCCGGCGCGCAGGCGCTCGACGGTGAAGGCGTCACGCTGGGCGACCAGGTCCTTGAACGCCGGGCTGCCGGAGGCGGCGGTCAGGCCTTTGACCAGGTAGCTGTCCTTGGCGGTGTAGGGAATGCCGTCCAGCGGGCCGAGGGTTTCGCCACGGGCGCGGCGGGCGTCGGAGGCTTCGGCCTCCTTGAGCGCGTCAGGGTTGCGCACGACCACGGCATTGAGTGCGGTGGCGGTGTCCTTGCCATCGTAGGCGTCGATGCGCGCCAGGTAGGCCTTGACCAGTTCGACGGCGGTCGTGCGGCCGGACTCGAGCGCGTCGCGCAGCTCGGCAATGGAAACCTCGGTTACCTCGATCATGCTGTCACCACAGTTGTGCAGGTGGAAAAATCATGGCGCGAGTGTAGCAAGAAGGTCCCGATGGGCGCAGGCATGCAGTGGCGAAATGCTTCGTTGCAGCGCGGCATTCAGGCGCTTGCGGGGCAGGGCTGAATAACCGGGGAGCGGCGAACCGCCGCTCCCCCGTTATCGATGGGCTTTGCTGATTACAGCAACTTGCGCTGTACCGCCTCGTCCAGGGTGCTGCGGGCCAGTTCGCGGACCACGTCGCGGGTATCGGCCTGGAACGGCAGGCCGACGATCAATACCAGCTGCATCCAGGTGCGCACCGACTCGCTCTTGCTGACACGGCCGATTTCCTTGCCGTCCTTGTCCTTGAACACGGTCTCCAGGGTGAAGGTGTTCTTGGCGGTCGACGGCACGATGAAGAAGGTGAAGCCGGTGATGAACGCCGAGGCCACGACGAACTGCTCATGGTTGGTCAGGGTCGATTCGGCGTACAGGTCGGCCGTGCCTTTCTGCGTGGTCACCTGGGTGAAGCGTCCGGACTCCTGGTAAGTCTCGGTGAGGGTCTTTTCCCACATCTGCGCCTGGGCGCCGGCGGCGGCGGTGGCCGGGTTGTTGTTGGCCTTGAAGAGCGACGTGCTGCGCAGGTAGGCACTTGGCTTGACCGCCTCGACGCTGGCCTTGGGCGGCCAGGTGCCGACCGGGGGCAGGTCGCCGGTGGAGTAGGAGACGCAGCCGCCGAGCAGCAGTGCGCCGAGCAGCAGCAGGTGTTTGAAGCCGTTCATGGGGTGATCCCTTCTTTCAACGTTTGGCCAGTTGCACGGTGGCGGTGTCCATCAGTTCGGTCACCAGCTGGTTGAGCTGTTTCGAGCCCATGGTCGGTGCCCAGTATTCGCGGCCATACAGGCCGACATTGCGCTCGAGCTTGACCTGGTCCTTGGCCCTGGCCAGCTCGCTGCCGTTGCGGTCGACAATGACCAGGTCGCCGGCGACATCGAAACTGTCGACATAGATCGGGCCATTGACCCAGATCCACAGCGTCAGCGTCAGCAGGGCGCCGGGGAAGTAGCCCGGGTGCGGGGCGCGACGGCCCTTGAGGGAGGTCATGTCGAACTTCAGCAGCACGTCCTGCTCGTCGAGGCGAGTGGGGTACTCGCTGATGGCCTTGAAGTAGCCGCCTTTTTCCACGTACTGGCCAAGCTGGCTGGTCAGCGAGCGGCTGATGGTGGTGCGCGTGGCTTCGTCGATGCCGGGGGCGGACACCACCACGTCGGCAATCTGCGCGGTGCGTGGGCTGGTGACCGAGGCAGGGTGTGGCGGGGTGCCGACGGGGCCGGTGACGTTATAGGAAATGCAACCGGTCATGGACAGCAGAGCCGCCAGGGTGGCGGCTCGCAGCAGTGTGTTCAACGTGGGACTTCCTTGCACAGGTGTGAAATCTGAGCAGGATGACGGCCGCGTTGCAGGGAACTTTAGGATGCGATGCCATTAAATTGATATCGCCCTGGGAGCAGGGCCGGCAATCGACCCCGTTCGATATCAGGCAAGGTCCGCCGCCGAATGGCGTTCCGCCACCTGGCTGGCTTCCTCGCCCCAGGTCCGATTGACCCGGGTGCCGCGTTGTACGGCCGGGCGCTGGGCGATGGTTTCGGCCCAGCGCTGTACGTTCGGGTATTCGTGCACCGCGAGGAACTCCGCCGCGCCGTACAGGTTGCCACGCACCAGCTGGCCATACCAGGGCCACACGGCGATGTCGGCGATGCTGTACTCGGGGCCGCCCAGGTAGGCACTTTCGCCCAGGCGGCGGTCGAGGACGTCGAGCTGGCGCTTGGCTTCCATGGTGAAGCGGTTGATGGCGTACTCGAACTTTTCCGGCGCGTAGACGTAGAAGTGGCCGAAACCTCCGCCCAGGTAAGGCGCCGAGCCCATCTGCCAGAACAGCCAGTTGAGGGTTTCGGTGCGCGTGGCGATGTCCTTGGGCAGGAAGGCGCCGAACTTTTCCGCGAGGTACAGCAGGATCGAACCGGACTCGAACACCCGCACCGGCGGTTCGACGCCGCAGTCGAGCAGGGCGGGGATCTTCGAGTTGGGATTGACCTGCACGAAGCCGCTGGCGAACTGGTCGCCCTCGCCGATGCGGATCAGCCAGGCGTCGTATTCGGCGCCGCCGTGGCCGAGGGCCAGCAGCTCTTCCAGGAGGATTGTGACCTTGACGCCATTGGGCGTGGCCAGGGAGTACAGCTGCAGCGGGTGCTTGCCGGTGGGCAGCGGCTTGTCGTGGGTGGGCCCGGCCACCGGACGGTTGATGCTGGCGAACTGGCCGCCGGAGGGCGCCTCGAAGGTCCAGACCTTGGGCGGAACGTAGGGCTTGCTCATGGGGAATCTCCAGTATGGCGCTATGCAGGTGGACTGCTTTCTATGCCATGGATTCGCCAATAGTCACAAGCGCGACATGCTCTGTGTAGGAGCGGCCTTGTGCCGCGAAAGGGGCGCGAAGCGGCCCCGGGGTTTCAGCGTTGATGCATCAATCGCCGGGGCTGCCATGCAGCCCTTTCGCGGCACAAGGCCGCTCCTACACGGTCCGTGCAGGGGCTGCGGGCTGGGGCGCGGGCTTTTTCGCGGGTTTCAGCCGCGACACCCCGAACAACACCAGCACCAGCCCGGCCACCTGGTACAGCGAGACCGCCTCGCTGAGGATCAGCCAAGACGCCAGCATGGTCAGCACCGGCCCCAGGTTGCCCACCGCCGCCGTGTGCGTGGGGCCCATGCGCTGGATCGCCAGGGCCACCCAGTAGATCGGCAGCACCGTGGAGAACAACGCCATCAGTGCCGCGTTGAGCCACACCGCGCTCGGCAACTGCAGCAACGGCGCGACATCCGCCACCAGCAGGTAGTGGGCCAGTACCATCAGCGACGAGGCGCTGCCGCACAGGCCGGCCAGGCGCATCGAGTTCATGCGCTTGAGCATCATCCCGGTACCGGAGTAGTACAGGGCATAGGTCACCGCGCTGGCGAACACCCACAACGAGCCGACCAGCACCTGGTTGCCGCCGCCCGCGCTGCCGATGTCATGCACGAAGGCGATGCCCAGCCCCAGGTAGCACAGGCCCATGGCCGCCAGCGTGCGCAAGGTGGGGCGTTCGCGTTGGACGACGGCCTGGATCACCAGCACCAGGGTCGGGTAGGTGAACAGGATCAGGCGCTCGAGGCCGGCGCTGATGAACTGCAATCCATAGAAGTCGAACAGGCTGGCCAGGTAGTAGCCGAACAGGCCGAGCAGGGCGACCCGCAGGCCATCGCCGGCGCTCAGCGGCGCTCCGTCCTGGCCACGGCTGGCCCACACCAGCCAGGCGAACAGCGGCAGCGACAAGGCCATGCGCAGCGCCAGCAGGCTGATGGCGTCCACGGGGCCGGCGGCATAGGCGAGCTTGACGAAGATGGCCTTGAAGCTGAAACCCAGGGCCGCGAGCACGGCATACAGGCTGCCGTTGGCGAGGGCGCGGTGGAGCGGGGCGGGTAGGCGGGTCATGACAGGTCCGTGACGGCAAAGGGGCGTGGCTTATTCTGCGCAGAACGCAGGCAGGCTAGAATCGCTTTTTCTCGAACATGGCGTTCTGATTTGGAGAAACCTCGATGCACTTCGACCTCGTGGACCTGCGCCTGCTCGCGGCCATCGCCGCGACCGGCAGCCTGAGCAAGGCGGCGGCGACCTTTCCGGTGGCGGTGTCGGCCGCCAGCACCCGGCTGCGCCTGTTCGAGGCGCGCTGTGGCTTGACCCTGTTCCTGCGCAAGGCCGACGGCATGCAGCTGACCCCCGCCGGGCGCCTGGTGCTGGAGTCGGCGCGCGGCGTGCTGGGCGAGGCGCAGAAGCTGCACGACACCCTAGGCGAGCTGGCCGGCCAGCGGCGCATTACCCTGCACCTGGCGGCCTCCACGGTGACCAACAGCACCTTGCTGCCGGCGGTGCTCGGGCCGTTCCTGGCCGACTACCCGGAGGTGGACCTGCAACTGGTCGAGCACAAGAGCATCGATGTGCTGCGGGTGGTGCTGGCCGGTGAGTGCGAGATCGGCGTGTACGACGGCAACCTGGTCAACGATGGCCTGGTGTCGCTGCCGTTTCGCACCGAGCGGCTGGTGCTGCTGGTGCCGCTCGATCACCCGTTGGCCGGGCGTGGCCAGCTGCGCCTGGCGGACGCCCTGGGTTTTCCCTTCGTCTGTCTGCCGGCCGAGCGCGCCATGCAGCGTTTCGTCGAGGAGCTGGCGATGAACCTGGCCATGCCGCTGAAGGTGCGGGTACGCGCCCCCAGCTTCGAAGCCATCGCCCAGTTGGTGGCCCAGCACGCCGGCATCGCCATGCTGCCCGAGACCGCCGCGGTACGCGCCGAACAGGAACTGGCGGTGCGCCGGGTGGCGCTGGAGGAGCGCTGGGCGACCCTGGAACTGCGCATCTGCTTTCGTGGCTGGGAGGCGCTGAGCTCCCATGGGCGGCAGCTGGTGAGCTTCCTTTCCGGGCAATAGCGCGGACGGATGTGTTTCCCGTCGAAATGCCATCATTTGGATATCAAATGTACCTGTGCAAACGCTGTCGAGCACATACAATCAGCGCTCTGAACGGTAAATCACAGGCCACTCCCACCCATGGCGTTCGACGCTTCCACCCTGCTGACCCTCTCCATTGCCCTGGCCGCAGTCGCCGCCTTGTACCTGGCCGTGGAATGGATCAGTGTGCGCGAGTCTTCCTTGCTGTGCTGGAGCGCCAGCTTCGCCACCATCAGCGTCGGCTCCTCGCTTGCCCTGCTGCGCGGCAGTGGTTATCTGTTCATCGGCATCTGGTTCGCCAATGGCATGCTGGTCGCCGCCCACTGGCTGTTTTTACTGGGGGTTTCGCGCTTCACCGAGGCGCGCCTGTCACGGGCCTGTTACCTGGCGCCGCTGCTCTGGCTCGGTCTGTTGCTGCTGCCGCAATGGCCGCTGTGGTCGAAGACTTTCCTGGTGGTCAACTCGCTGCTGGTCGCCAGCTTCACCCTGTACGCCAGTGCATTGCTGCGCCCGCACGGCAAGTCCCTCAGCGTGGGGGCGGTCCAGCTGCGCTACATCCTGCTGCTGCATGGCCTGTTCTACCTGGCCAAGACCTTGCCGGCGCTGCTGCCGGGGACGCTGATCGACCTCACGGCGTTCCGCGGGCAGATCATCCAGGCGTCGCTGGTGGAGGGTGCCATGGCGATCATGCTGATCGCCCTGTCGATGACCGGCACTGTGCGCTACCGCCGCGAGGAGCGCATCGAGCGCCTGGCCGCGCGCGATCCGCTGACCGCGCTGTACAACCGTCGCGCCCTGGAGGTGCGGGCGGCGAACCTGCTGAAGGAGGTCTCGCCGCAACGTCCGGGTGCTCTGTTGCTGATCGACATCGACCACTTCAAGCTGGTCAACGACCTGCACGGGCATGCCGCCGGCGACCGCCTGCTGGTGGCCTTGAGCGAAATGATCCGGGCGTTGCTGCCGGAGCGGGCGATCGCCGCGCGCCTCGGTGGTGACGAGTTCGTCATCCTGCTGGGTGATGCGTCGCGCCAGGCCATTGAACAGCTGGCCGATACCTTGCGCCGGCAGTTCCAGGCCACGGCCGAGCAATTGTTCCGCACCCCCGAAGCGGTGACCCTGAGCATCGGCGCCAACCTGTTCGACCGGCCACCGGCCAGTCTGGCGGCCCTGATCGAGCAGGGCGACGTGCTGCTGTACGCCTCCAAGCGCGGCGGGCGCAATAGCCTGCAGCTGGTGGACGGGCTGCGCGGCTGAGCTACTTGTTGTTGATGCATTGCGACTGCACCGAATAGCGCACGGTGCGCAGGGTGCCCTGGCTGTCCTCGAAGGTCATCAGCCGGGGCACCACCTCGCAGGTGCGCGGGTCGCCCGACTGGCGCACGAGGCGGGCGACGTCGAGCTTCATGCCATAGCGATAGTCGACGATCTCCGGCATCGGCTTGGCGCGTTGCGCCGCGTAGGCCGCCACGGCCTGCTGGTGGTCCTCGAGCAGCTGCTCGTTGTCCAGCCTGGAAAAGCCCGTGGCCTGGGCCGAAAGGGAAAGCGCCAGCAGGGCGGCGATCAGGGTCGGTCGTAGCATGGTGCGTGTCTCCGAAAGGTTCGTTTCGCAGTCCACGCTAGCGACGGGCAGCCGACAGCGGCATGACGCCCGGGTTACAGATATGAAAGGTGGCCGGGGATGCCGATCCCACGGCCGCGAATGACACGATTGTAATCCCCCCATCACCTTCCCGTTATCCGCCAGCGGCGAGCATCAGGCTCGGCCAACGGGGCTGGGTGCGCACGCATCTGGCCAGACCAGGGACGCTCCAGCGCCAAGGCCCGACAACAAGAACAGCCGCAATCGAAGGAGCAACGGATGACAAGCAATCCAACACTTTCCCTGGCCGCCCTGGTGGCGCTGGCCGGCTTCGGCCCGGCGGCCTGGGCCGCGCAAGAGCAGCAGGAAGGGTTCATCGAGGGCAGCCGCCTGAGCGTGCTCAACCGCAACTACTACTTCAATCGAGACCACCGCGACGGTCGCGCGCCCACCTACAACCCCGGCAAGGCCAGCGACAACGGCTACTCCGAAGCCTGGGCCCATGCCATCATCACCCGCTTCGAATCCGGCTTCACCCAGGGCACGGTGGGCGTCGGCGTGGATGCCTTCGCCATGCTCGGGCTCAAGCTCGACACCGGTGGCGGGCGTAACGGCGGGCGCAGTTCGTTCGACGTGCTGCCGGTAGACCGTGACGGCCAGGCCCGCGACGAATACAGCAAGGTCGGGGGCGCGGCCAAGGTGCGCCTGTTCGACACCGTGCTGCGGGTGGGCGATGTGTTCCCGGTCAACCCGGTGGTCGCTGCCGGCGACTCGCGGCTGCTGCCGGAAAGCTTTCGCGGGGTGACCCTGGAGAACACCAGCCTGCAAGGCTTGACGCTGCAGGCCGGGCGCCTGCATGCCATGAGCCAGCCGGTATCCAGCGACCTGCGCGAGAACTTCGTGACTTTCTACGGCGGCCCGGTCGACTCGCCATGGATCGCCTACGGCGGCGGCGACTACGCGATCAACGAAAACGTCAGCGTCAGCCTGTTCGGCAGCCGCCTGAAGGACGTGTGGAACCAGTACTACGCCGGCACCAGCGTGACCTGGCCGTTGTCGGACGAACTGGCGCTGATCGGCGGGTTCAATTTCTACAATGCCAAGGATGAAGGCCGTCAGCGCCTGGGGCAGTTCGACAACGACATCTGGAGCGCCAAGCTCGGCGTGCGCTACGGCGCCCACACCCTCGCGCTGACCCATCAGCGCAACAACGGTGACGACGATTTCGACTACCTGCGCCAGTCCGACTCGATCTTCCTCGACAACTCCATCCAGTACAGCGACTTCAATTCGCCGAAGGAGCGCTCGTGGATGCTGCGCTACGACCTGAACATGGCCGCCTACGGCGTGCCGGGCCTGTCGTTCATGACCCGCTACGGCCGTGGCAGCGACGCCGACTACAGCCACGCCAACGCCTACTACATGCGCCGCGATGACAACGGCGACCCGCTCACCGACCAGAAGCGCTGGGAGCGCGACATCGAGGTCAAGTACGTGGTGCAGACCGGCGCGGCCAAGGACCTGTCGCTGCGCGTGCGCCAGGCCACCACCCGGGCCACGGCCTTCGAATCGGACCTGGACGAGGTGCGGGTGATCGTCGAGTACCCCCTGTCGATCCTCTGAGCATTTCCCGAATTCACCTTGAGAAGCCCACGTGCTCCTTTGGTTACAGGTGAATGTCTTGACGCCTCCAATGAGGCGTCTTTTTTTTGCCCCCGATTTCGCCCCCCCCACCTGTAGGAGCGGGCTTGTCCCGCGATCACGGGCAACGCCCGTGCCAAGCAGTAGCGATGCCTCGCTTGCCCTCGCCATGGGCCCTATCCAATCGAAGGCCCCACCCCGCGACAAGTTGTCTGCTTGACTTGCAGAGGTACCCTACGATCGTCAACTTGACTTCGCAGTCAGTTTTTGTGATCGTGCGCGCCCTCCCAGTTTCTCAAGCACCAGAAAAAGCATGGGCAGCCCAAGAGCTACCCAGAGGATCAACCATGTCCAACCGTGATATTTCCCGGCGTTCGTTCCTGCAAGGCGGGCTGATCGCCGGTGTCGGCGTGACCCTGGCGCCGCTCGGCAGCCAGGCCTTCGCCGCCCTGATGGAAAACAAGGTCACCACCTCGCCGCAGAAGTGGATGAACCACGACGGCAAGGCGCGTTTTCGTAACGACGCGCTGTCCAAGGTCTGTGGCAACAAGGTGTTCGCCCGCGACATCCGCGCCAAGGACATGCCCGGCTGGCCGCAGCAGCAGGGCCACGCCATGCTGCTCAAGGCCACCAAGGCCGACCGCATCTACGCAGGCCATGACCTGTCGCTGCTGGGCGCCGAGCTGCAGCCGGACCGTATCGTCACCGCCGACGACCTGAAGAAGGACGGCATCGCCTGGCCCGAAGCCCATTCGCCGGACCCGCTGCTGCCGCCGGGCCAGGTGCCGATGTTCATCGGCCACCCGGTGGCGATCCTGATCTGGAACGACTTCGAGCGTTTCCGCAAGGCCAAGCTCAAGCTGCAGTTCAACGACCAGGCAATCCGCTATGGCGCCCAGGCGCCGCTGTACCAGCGCGACCCCTACGGCAGCTTCCGTTTCGTGCGCGTGGGCGGCAAGACGCCGTTCGACGAGGACGAATACTCGAGCCTGAAGAACACCATGCTGTTCCCCACCATCCTGGCGCGCAAGCCGGTATGGACCGCCGAGCCCAAGCAGCACGGCACCCTCACCGAGCAGGGGATGTTCTACGCCCAGCGCATCGACGAGCAGCTCAAGCAGCCGCCGGAAGACTGGTTGCTGTTCGACGAACGCTACAAGACCCCGTCGATCGAGCCCGCGGCCCTCGAGCCGGACAACGGCAACGGCTGGTTCGACCCGGCCACCGGCACCCTGCATTTCGTCGTGGCCACCCAGTGCCCGTTCGAAGTGGCGCAGGAATGCGTGCACATGATCAAGCCGTCGCGCTTCGGCCTGAAGCACCTGAACATGCACCCGGGCTACACCGTCGGCTACGGCTCCAAGGACAACAACATCTTCGTGTTCTACGCCGCCGTCGCCGCCCTGTACGGCGCGGGCGTGCCGATCCGCCTGGCCAACGACCGCTATGAGCAGTTCCAGAGTGGCATCAAGCGCCACCCGTTCGACATCCGCTACCAGCTGGCCGTCGACAAGAAGGACATGAGCTTCAAGATTTTCCGCGCCGACATGAGCGTCGACGGCGGCGGGCGCATCAACTACAGCCCGTCGGTGGCCGCCGTGGGCGCCACCGCGGCGCAGTCGATCTACTATATGCCGCAGAACGACCTGTCGGTGACCGCCTACCATTCCCGTGGCGTCGAGGCAGGCTCCATGCGCGGCTACGGCACCCTGCAGAGCATGGCCGCCACCGAGATGATGGTCGACGAGATCGCCGACCGCCTGGGCGTTGACGCCATCGAGCTGCGCCGCAAGAACGCGCTCAAGTCGGGCATGAAGAACACCCAGGGCGCGGTGCCCGCCGGTGCCCTGCGCCTGCACGAGATCCTCGACAAGGCCGCCGCGCACGACTGGTGGAAGAACCGCCAGGCGCGCAAGCAGGCCGAAGACGCCAAGGACCACGACAACTGGTACGGCGTGGGCTTTGCCATCACCCAGAAAGACTTCGGCACCGGCTCCGAGGCGCCGATGGCGGCAGTCGAGTTCACCGCTGACGGCCGTATCAGCCTGCGCCATATCGGCACCGAACTGGGCACCGGTATGTCCACCTCCCAGGCCCTGGTGGTCAGCGACTTCCTCGGCCGTGTCGCCGACGAGGTCATGACCGCCCAGACTGAGTGGCCGGAGTTGGCGCTGACCACCAGCGGCAACCCCTACCTGATCAGCCAGGCCGAGCAGGACGCCGCGCTGCGCAACCCGCGCTGGGTCGGCAAGCTGGCTTCGCCTTCGTCGGCGACCAACTCGGCGTTCTACTTCAGCCACGCCACCCGCGAAGCGGCCCGCGTGCTGTTCAACCACGGCCTGTGGCCGGCGGCCATGGCCCTGTGGAGCCAGGGCCCGTATGGCGGTCAGGCCAACCCGCTGGTGGTGCGCCGCGAGAACGCGGTGTGGGTCAACGGTGAGCTGACCGGCAACGGCCTGGCACCGATCCCGTTCGCCACGCTGGCCAAGAAAGCCCACGAAATGGGCCTGGTCACCGGTGTCAGCGTGCACGGTTTCAACCGCTGGAGCTGGGCCGAGGCCGACTACGTCATCGACGGCGTGCGCGAGCGCCTGCCGCTCGATGCCGTGGCGGTGAAGTACGGCGACGGCGCGGTGAACGCGAAGAAGGCGCAGATGAACAGCGCCGGCTTCCACCTGCTCGACCGGCAGAACGCCGAGTACCCGGCCACCCAACTGAACAACGCCATGGTCACCTACTACAGCCCGGTGGCGACGATCGTCGAGGTCAAGGTGAACAAGGGCAGCGGTGAAGTGAGCGTGCTCAACCACCACAGCTGGGTCGAGTGCGGCCGGGTGCTGGTGCCGGAGCTGGTCAAGGGCCAGCTCGAGGGCGGTATCGCCATGGGCATCGGCCATGCGCTGCTGGAAGAAATGCCGCTGTACGAGGGTGGCCCGGGCGAGGGCGACTGGAACTTCAACCGTTACCGCCTGCCGATGGCCAAACATGTGGCGGTATGGAAGCAGACTTCGGAGATCCTGCCGCCGCTGTCGCCGACCGATCCGTCCAAGGGCATCGCCGAAGTGGTGATGATCCCGGTGGTCGGCGCCATCGGCAACGCCGTGGCCCATGCCATCGGCAAGCGCGTGCGCGACCTGCCCATCACCCCCGCCCGAGTCAAGGAGGCCCTCAATGGCTGACCGCAAGCTGCAACTGACCCTCAACGGTCAACCTGTCGTCACCGAAGTGGTCCCCGATGACCTGGCGATGATCGACTTCCTGCACGAATACCAGAACCTCACCGGCTCGCGTCTTGGCTGCGGCCAGGGCATCTGCCATGCCTGCGTGGTGATCGTCGACAATCCCGACGGCACCAGCGAGGAAGTGCGCACCTGCATCACCGGCGCGCATTACTTCGAGGGCAAGAAAGTCCGCACCATCGAAGGCCACGCCAAGCTCGACGAAGCCGGCAACCCCGGCGAGCTGAACCCGATCCAGCAGAAGTTCGTCGACCGCTTCGCCTTCCAGTGCAGCTACTGCGCGCCGGGCTTCGTCAACGCCGCCACGGTGCTGGTGGAAAAGGCCCAGCGCAAGCCGCTGAAGCAGAGTGAGCTGGAGGGCGCCATCGAGGCCAGCCTCGGCCACCATGTGTGCCGCTGCACCGGCTACGTGCGTTACTACGAGGCGACCCGCGAAGTGCTGGGTGACCTCGGCCTGGTCAAGGAGGGTTGAGCATGACGCGTGTTCTGAGCAGCCTGGCCCTGGCCATCGGCGCACTGGTCACCTTCAACGCCCAGGCGGCGGACGAGGCCTTGATCAAGCGCGGCGAATACCTCGCCCGCGCCGCCGACTGCATGGCCTGCCACACCGCCGAAGGCGGCGCGCCGTATGCAGGCGGCCTGCCGATCCATTCGCCGTTCGGCACCATCTACGGCACCAACATCACCCCGGACAAGCAGTACGGTATCGGCAACTACAGCAGCGACGAGTTCTTCGCCGCCCTCACCGAGGGCAAGCGCAAGGACGGCGCCAACCTGTACCCGGCCATGCCGTACACCTCGTACCACCTGGTCAAGCGCGAGGACTCCGACGCCATCCATGCCTACCTGATGAGCGTGGCGCCGATCAACCGTCCGGCCCCGGAAACCAGCCTGAGTTTCCCGTTCAACGTACGCACCGGCCTGATCGGCTGGAACCTGCTGTATGGCAAGAGCGTGCAGCTGGAGGAGGGCAAGGGCAACAGCGAGGCGTGGAAGCGCGGCCAGTACATGGTCGAGGTGCTCGGCCACTGCGGCGAATGCCACACCCCGCGCAATCCGATTGGCGCGCTGCAGCAGGACAAGCGCCTGACCGGCGGCTTGCTGCTGGGCTACCTGGCACCAAGCCTGCTGGCCCAGGACCTGGCCGACCGCGGCTGGAACCAGGCGGATCTGGCGACCTTCCTCAAGCACGGGGTCAGCGCCCAGGGCAGCATGTTCAACGAGATGTACCCGGTGGTGCACCACAGCACCCAGCATCTGCAGGACAGCGACCTGGCGGCCATGGCCACCTACCTGCTCGGCGACCAGCCGCCGGCGGCCAAGGTGGTGCAGGCGGTCGCCCACGAAACCATGGGCGAGAGCGCCAAGCGCGGCCGCCAGCAGTACCTCAACGTCTGCGCCGGCTGCCACGGTGTCGAGGGCGAGGGCAAGCCGCACATCGCCGTGGCCATGCGCGGTAACACCGTGCTGCGCCAGGCCGACTCGCGCAACCTGGTCAAGGCCATCGTCGACGGCATCCGCGAGCAGCAGTTCACCGGTTTTGAGCGCATGCAGCCGATGCCGGGCTTCGCCGACAAGCTCGACGACCGGCAGCTGACCGATATGGTCAACTACCTGCGCGAAGCCTGGGGCGGCCTGCCGGGCGACCTGACCACCCAGCAGCTGGCCCAGCTGAAGGCGGACTGACCCGTGCAGCATCTCGACCTGCAGGTGGTGCGCCAGGCGGCGCAGTGGTCGCGTGACGGCTTGCGCGTGTGGCTGTGCACGGTGCTCTGCACCTATGGCTCGGCGCCGCGCGCGCCGGGCTCGCTGCTGGCGGTCAACGATCAGGGGCACTGGGTCGGCTCGCTGTCCGGCGGCTGCGTCGAGGAGGACTTCCTCGAACGCGTCGCCGCCGACGAGTTCGCCGGGGCCGTCGCCGTGGTGCGCTATGGCGACGGCAGCGACACCCGCGGCAACATCCGCCTGCCCTGCGGCGGCATCCTCGATGTGCTGGTGGAGAACCTGCCGGGCGACTGCGCGACCCAGGCACACCTGGGGGAGCTGGAGGCGGCCTTGCTGGGCCGTCGCCGGCTGCTGCGCGAGGTCGACCTGCGCACGGGCGAACGTCGCGTATTGGATGACCACAGCCAGGGGCCACGGGTGGTGCAGGGCGGCGAGTTCGTGCGCTTGCGCGTCGGCGCCGCCCAACGCCTGTTGCTGGCGGGCTACTCGAGCGTCGCGCACTTCTGCGCCGAGTTCGGCAAGGGCCTGGGCTTCGAGGTGGTGCTGTGCGACCCTCGCGACGAGGTGATGGACAACGTGGTGCTCGACGGGATAGAAATCCGTCGGGAACTGCCCTCGCTGTTCATCGCCAACGGTGGCTGCCACCGCGACACGGCGGTGGTGGCGCTCACCCACGACCCGAAGATCGACGACCTGGCCATGCTCGAAGCGGTACATACCGAAGCCTTCTACATCGGCGTGATGGGCTCGCGCGCCACCTCGGAAAAGCGCCGTGAACGCCTGCGCCGTATCGGCGGGCTCGACGATGCCGAGATGGCGCGCATCCATGCCCCCATCGGCCTCAACCTGGGCAGCAAGACGCCGGCGGAGATCGCCCTGGCGGTGCTCGCCGATATCCTCCGTACCCGCAGCGGCATCGCCCGCGAGGCTTTGTGAGCGTCGTCGCGTTGGTATTGGCGGCCGGCCAGGGTTCGCGCTTCGGCGCGGACAAGCGCCGGGCCGCGCTGGGCGATGGTCGCAGCCTGTTGCAGCATAGCGTCGAGCGCGCCCTGGCGGCGTTCGACGAGGTGCGCGTGGTGCTGCGCGCTGGCGAACGGGGCGAGGATCTGGGGTTGCCGGCGGGCTGCCGAATTGTCCATAGCCTCGATGCCGGGCTGGGCATGGGCCATAGCCTGGCGGCGGGCGCCGCTTCGCTGGGTGACAGCGAGGCGCAGGCGGTCGCCATCCTGTTGGGGGACATGCCGTGGATTCTGCCCGCAACCTTCCGGCGGTTGATCGCAAGCGCTGGCCCTGCGGTCATCGTGGTGCCGCGTCATCTGGGGCAGAATGGGCATCCGGTGCTGTTTGGGCGCAACTACTGGCCTGAACTCGCACTGATGGCCGGCGATGAGGGCGCGCGTTCGGTGCTGCAACGGCATCGGCAACAGTTGCAGGTGGTCGAGGTAGACGACGCAGGTGTATTGCGCGACGTCGATACACCCGCTGCGCTCGACTAGACTGCCCTGAGCCATTTTGCGGTCCCGGTGTAGGAGCGGCCTTGTGCCGCGAAAGGGGCGCGAAGCGGCCCCAGGCTCCGAGTCACCATCAATATCGCTGGGGCTGCTGCCGCAGCCCTTTCGCGGCACAAGGCCGCTCCTACACCGGGACTTTGTACCGATGCCACGGACAGCCATTGAGGGAAAACCCTCATTGCCGCTCATCCGGTGGCCTCCTAGCATGGATCCGGTCAACCCCCAGGCACTGGAGCACAGCCATGACCAACAGCAACGACGACAAACGCCCGACCCCCGACCCGGCCGAGGACAACGCCTTTTTCCCCTCGCCGTTCTCCCTCAGCCAATTCACCTCACCCAAGTCTGACCTCAGCGGCGCCGACTACCCCGACGCCTACAAGGGCGGACGCTGGAAAATCCTCTTGATCGGCGCCGATGAGCGCTACCTGCTCACCGACAACGGCACGCTGTTCTCCACCGGCAACCATCCGGTGGAAACCCTGCTGCCCATGTACCACCTGGACAAGGCCGGCTTCGGCTTCGACGTCGCGACCCTGTCGGGCAACCCGGTCAAGTTCGAATACTGGGCCATGCCGCGCGAGGACCAGCAGGTGCTCGGCCTGTTCGAGCGCTACAAGCCAGCCTTCAAGCAGCCGCGCAGGCTCGCCGAGGTGATCGACAGTGCCCTGGGTGACGACTCCGATTACATTGGCGTATTCATTCCCGGCGGTCACGGCGCTTTGATCGGCCTGCCGGAAAGCAAAGAAGTCGCCCAGGTGTTGAAATGGGCGGCGGATCACGACAAGTTCGTCATCACCCTGTGCCACGGTCCGGCGGCGCTGCTGGCTGGCGGCAAGCTGTTCGATGGCTACAAGATCTGCGCCTTCCCCGATGAACTGGATGCCAAGACCCCGGACATCGGCTACATGCCCGGTCACCTGACCTGGAAGTTCGGCGAACGCCTGCAGGCCCAGGGTGTCGAGATCGTCAACGACGGCATCTCCGGCGCCGTCCACCAGGACCGTCGGTTGCTCACCGGCGACAGCCCGCTGGCCGGCAACGCCTTGGGCAAGCTGGCCGCAGCGGTATTGCTCAAGGCGGTCAACGGCGGGTGAGCGGCATGCCGTTCGACAAGGTAGTGCAGGCGGTCCGGCAGATCGAGCAGGCCACCGCCCTGGCGACGATCCAGACGGCCGTGCGCAACGTCGCCCGGCCGCTGGGCTATGACCGCTTTGTGCTGTTCAGCGCCAGCGCCGCGCGGGACGAGGTGGTCGAGCGCATCCACTGGGTGGAAGGAGACTGGTTCGGTGACGGCCAGGCGGTCGATGCCCGGACCTACGTACGCCATTGCCCGGTGACCCGCCATCTGCTGGCGGCCCGTGAAGCGTTCTTCTGGAGCAAGCAGCCGAGCGACGAAGGTGAACGCTATCGGGTGGTGCGGGTGCCATGCGGGCCGGGCATCCATGGCCTGCAAGTGCCGGTGTTCGGCCCGGCGGGCCTGGAGGGAGCGATGAGCCTGGGCGGTGTGCGCATCGACGCTTCGGCGCCGGCGCGCCTGGCCCTGAGCCTGCTGGCCAACGCCGCGTTCCTCGGTGCACGGCGGCTGCTGGAGGCACCGCCCGGCGAGGGTCAGCTGTCGGCGCGTGAGCGCCAGGTGCTGGCCTGGACCGCCGCCGGGCAGCGCCAGGCGGATATCGCCGCCACCCTGGGCCTGTCGGTGCGCACCGTGGAAAACCATCTTCGCGCCGCCCGCCGGCGCCTGGGGGTGAGCACCACCGCCCAGGCGATCAGGATCGCCCTGGGCAGCGGCGCGCTCGACTGACTCAGCCGTTGTGCGCAACCGTCAACACCACCTTGCCGATATGCCGACCAGACTCCATCAGGGCATGGGCCTGGCTGGCCGCCGCCAGCGGGAAGGTCGCGTGAACCAATGGCTTGACCGAACCCCTGCGCACATGAGGCCAGGCCTTGGCCAGCAGGTCCGTGAGAATCGCTGCCTTGTCGTCGGCGCTGCGCGCGCGCAACGTCGAGCCGATATGGGTCAGGCGCTTGGTCAACAGGGGGAACAGGTCGACCTCGGTGGCCGGGCCCTTGACCACGCCGATCTGCACGATGCGTCCGTCCATGGCCGCGGCCTTGAAATTGCGGGCCACATAGTCACCGGCGATGATGTCGACGATCACGTCCACGCCCTTGCCCTCGGTGTGCAGCATGACCTGTTCGACGAAGTCCTCGCGGGTGTAGTCGATGGCCACGTCGGCGCCCAGTTCCAGGCTGGCGGCCTGTTGCCCGGCGCCATTGACCGTGGTGAGGATCTTCGCCGCGCCCAGGGCCCGGGCCAGCTGCGTGGCGGTGGTGCCGATGCCGGAGGCGCCGCCGTGGATCAGCACGCTTTCACCGGCCTTGAAGCCGCCACGCTGGAACAGGTTGACCCAGACGGTCATGAAGGTTTCCGGCAAGGCCGCGCCCTCGACCATCGACAGGTTGTCCGGCAGGTGCGCGGTGGTGCGTTCGTCGGCCACGGCGTACTCGGCGTAGCCGCCGCCCTGGACCAGGGCGATCACCGCGTCGCCCACGGCAAAGTGGCGGACCTGCTCGCCGGTGGCCACGACCTTGCCGGCGATCTCCAGCCCCGGAATGTCCGGCGCGCCGGCGGGCGGGTCGTACAGGCCCTTGCGCTGCAGCAGGTCGGGGCCGTTGACACCGGCGGCATGGACCTGGATCAGCACCTCCCGGGGGCCTGGTCGAGGCGTGGCATGGGTGGCGGCCTGCAGGACCTCGGGGCCCCCAGGTTGGGTAATATCGATGGCGGTCATGTGAGTGGGGATGTGACGCATGAAGACCTCTGTCATTCTGAGGAAAGGCCGCGTTGGCCCGGTGTGTCACAGGGTATGAAACCCACGCTGCGCGGTCGCGCGGCGATTTTGCGATGCACCTTTGCAGATTTTCTTCAGGTGAGATTTGTGTCGCGGTACCTGTCCTGTGGGAGCGGGTTTACCCGCGAATACGCTGGTGAACCCACTGCCGTTTTCGCGGGTAAACCCGCTCCCACAGGCTCTCGTTACCCGACGAATGATGGAGTGAGCGAATGAACTGGGATGACGCCCGCATGCTGCTGGCCTTGAGCCGCGAACTGACCCTGCGCCGCGCCGCCCGGGTGCTGCGCGTCGACCAGGCCACGGTGGGCCGGCGGGTGGCGGCGCTGGAGGCCGACCTTGGCGCGACCCTGTTCCTGCGCACCCCCGCCGGTTACCAGTTGACCGCCACCGGCGAAGTGGCCGTGGAGCTGGCGCAGAAGATGGAGCAGGCTGCCCTGGAGCTGGCCCGTCGCACCCGGGGCAGCGATAACGAACAGGCCGGCGAGGTGCGCATCGCCACCACCGATTCCCTGGCCCTGGAGTTCGTCATCCCGGCGCTGCGCCGGTTGCATGACGATCACCCCGAGGTGCGCATCGTGCTCAGCGGCAGCTCGGAGATCGTCAACCTGTCGCAACGCGAAACCGACATCGCCATCCGCAACCAGCGCCCGGACAACCCCGACCTGGTGCTGCGCAAGCTGGCCAGTTGGCAGATGGGCCTGTTCGCCTCGGCGGACTATCTGGCGCGTCGCGGCATGCCGCAGGAGGGCAGTTTTGCCGGCCATGACCTGGTGGTGTACGAGCCGTACTGGCGTGATCGCGGGGTACCGACCCTGGTGGACGTGCCCATGGGCGAGGGCAGGGTGGTGATGGCGGCCAATGCCAGCATGATGCTGCGCCGGGGCATTGCCGAAGGGTTGGGCCTGGGCGAGATCCCCGTGGCGTTGGGGCAGCGCGACGGCCTGCTGCGGGTCTGGCCGCAGCGCGCGCGCAGCCAGCCCTACGAGGTGTGGATGGTCACCCATCGGGACCTGCGCCACACGGCGCGGGTGCGGGCAGTGATCGACCAGCTGGTGCAGGCGTTTGCCGATTGAGGACGCAGTGCGGTGCGAATACCTTCAGTTGGCGGGCAGCTTCAGCGGATGCAAGGCGCGGAAACCCTGTGCTTCTTCCACCAGCCAGTCATGCACCGCACGCGCTCCAGGCTGGCTCAGTCCGCCCGGCGGATACAGCAGCACATAGCGCTTGTGGTTGGCGATCGGCACCCCGAACGGCACGATCAGCGCGCCGCGCTCCAGCTCGTCGTTGAGCAGGGTGCGCCGGGCGATGGCCACGCCGACACCGGCGATGGCCGCTTCGATGGTCAGGTGGTTGCGGTTGAAGGTGTGCCCGCGGCGCACGTCCAGCCCGCCGGCGCCGATGCCGTCGAGGTAGAACTCCCATTCGGCGTACTCCGAGCTGCCGCGCCAGGCGGTGATGTCGTGCAGCAGCGGGTAGTGGGCCAGGTCCGCCGGCCCATGCAGCGGCGGGCGGCCACGCAGCAGGGCCGGCGAGCAGACCGGAAAGATCTGTTCGTCCAGCAGCGGGGTGGAGAGCATGCCCGGATAGCTGCCGTCGTTGAGGTCGATGGCCAGGTCGAAGTCTTCCGGGTGCAGCGCCTGGTTGCTGTCCTCGGCCACCAGGCGCAGCTCGATGTCCGGGTAGCGCTGCTGGAAGCGCGGCAGGCGCGGTGTCAGCCACTTGGCCAGGAACGAGGGGATCGAGCGCAGGCGCAGGGTGCCACGGATCTCACCGGCATCCAGGCGCAGCAGCTCGGCCTCGATGCTGCCGTAGGCCTCGGCCACGGTCTGCGCCAGGCGCTGGCCTTCGGCGGACAGCTCGACGCCGCGGGCGCGGCGCAGGAACAGGCGAAAGCCCAGGCGTTCCTCGAGCTGGCGCATTTGTTGGCTGACCGCGCCGGGGGTGATGTGCAGCTCCTCGGCGCAGCGGGTGAACGACAGGTGCCGCGCCGCACAGGAGAACACGTGCAGCCAGACGAACACCTGGCCGTTGAGTGGGCCTTTCATCGTTTAGTCCTGCTAAAGGCTTATGTAGGAAGTTTCGTTGGTCAAGCTGGCCTGAGAGGGGCAGTATCGCGCAACTTGGCAATACCGCTCAAATTTTCCAGAGAGCCGTGGCATATCCTAGATGGTTGTCACGGTCAGGCATTAGCATGGCTATCAGTGTTTTCGACCTTTTCAAGATTGGCATCGGCCCGTCCAGCTCCCATACCGTCGGCCCCATGCGCGCCGCGGCGACCTTCGCCCAGGCCCTGCGTGAACGCGGCCTGCTGGCCCAGGTGCGGCGAGTCGAGGTGCGCCTCTATGGCTCGCTGTCGGCCACCGGTGTCGGTCACGCCACGGACCGCGCCTGCCTGCTGGGGTTGATGGGCCAGTGGCCGGACCGCATCGACCCGCACAGCATCGAGCCACGCATCGACCAGCTGATGCAGGAGCAGTGCCTGATGCTCGACGGCAGCCAGCCGATCAAGTTCCAGTACAGCCGTGACATGCGCCTGCTCGACGAGAACCTGGCCTATCACCCCAATGCGATGACCCTGGAAAGCTTCGACGGGCAGGGCAGCCAGTTCAGCCAGACCTACTATTCCGTGGGTGGCGGCTTTATCGTCGAGCAAAGCGAGATCGATGCGCCGCAAGGCAGCGACAACCTGGTCGCCTTGCCCTACGAATTCTCCAGCGGCGCCGAACTGCTGGCCCTGTGCAAGGCCCACAACCTGAGCGTCAGCCAGCTGATGCTGGCCAACGAGTGCGCCTGGCGCCCGGAAAGCGAGGTGCGCGAAGGCCTGCTGAAGATCTGGGCGGCGATGGGCGAGTGCGTCGACAACGGCCTGCGCAACGAAGGCATCCTGCCCGGCGGGCTGAAGGTCAAGCGCCGGGCGGCACGCCTGCACCGCAGCCTGCAGGAGGTCGGCAAGCCCAACGTGATCGGCTCGACCCTCAGCGCCATGGAATGGGTCAACCTGTTTGCCCTGGCGGTCAACGAAGAGAACGCCGCCGGCGGGCGCATGGTCACCGCGCCCACCAACGGCGCGGCCGGGATCATCCCGGCGGTGCTGCATTACTACATGAAGTTCAACCCCGGTGCCTGCGACGACGACGTGGTGGCGTTCCTCCTGGCCGCCGCAGCAGTGGGCATCCTGTGCAAGAAGAACGCCTCGATCTCCGGCGCCGAAGTGGGCTGCCAGGGCGAGGTGGGCTCGGCCTGCTCGATGGCCGCCGCGGGGCTCGCCGAGGTGCTGGGCGCCACGCCGCCACAGCTGGAAAACGCTGCTGAGATCGCCCTTGAGCACAACCTCGGGCTGACCTGCGACCCGGTCGGTGGCCTGGTGCAGATCCCCTGCATCGAGCGCAACGCGATCGCCGCGGTGAAGGCCATCAACGCCGTGCAGATGGCCCTGCGCGGTGACGGCGAGCACTTCATCTCCCTCGACCGGGTGATCCGCACCATGCGTGACACCGGCGCGGACATGCACGCCAACTACAAGGAAACCTCCCGCGGCGGCCTGGCTGTCGCGTTCGTCGAGTGCTGATGGCTCCGTACGGACCCCGCTGTAGGAGCGGCCTCGTGCCGCGAAAGGGCCGCAAAGCGGCCCCGGCGATACTCCTCCCACACTGAAATTCTTGGGCTGCACTGCAGCCCGTTCGCGGCACAAGGCCGCTCCTACAGGGGAGCGGTATCAACCTGCAACACCCGCTGCACCTGCGACAAAAACAACTACAAGGCGATACCCAATGACTGATGTACAAAGCACCACGAGCGTTCGTGCGGATTCGGCTGCCCTGGCTTCGGCCAGCGGCTCGACCACCTGGAACCGCCACGACACCACCTGGGCCCTGGGCCTGTATGGCACGGCGATCGGCGCCGGCACCCTGTTCCTGCCGATCAACGCCGGGGTCGGCGGTTTCTGGCCGCTGCTGATCCTGGCGCTGCTGGCGTTCCCCATGACCTTCTTCGCCCATCGGGCCCTGACCCGCTTCGTGCTGTCCGGGCGCAAGGGTGGCAACGAGGACATCACCGAGGTGGTGGAAGAGCACTTCGGCGTGGGCGCCGGCAAGCTCATCACCTTGCTGTATTTCTTCGCCATCTTCCCGATCCTGCTGGTTTACAGCGTGGCCTTGACCAACACCCTGACCAGCTTCTTCGAACACCAGCTGCACATCGGCGCGCCGCCGCGGGCGTTGCTGGCCCTGCTGCTGATCTGCGGGCTGATGATCGTGGTGCGCTGCGGCCAGCAGATCATCGTCAAGGCCATGAGCCTGCTGGTCTATCCCTTCGTTGCCTCGTTACTGTTGCTGGCCCTGAGCCTGATTCCCAACTGGAACGGCGCGTTCTTCGCCCAGGCCAACGAAGGCATCAGCGCCTCCAAGCTGCTGCTGACCCTGTGGCTGGCGATCCCGGTGATGGTGTTCTCGTTCAACCACTCGCCGATCATCTCGGCGTTCGCCGTCGACCAGAAGCACCGTTATGGCAATGACGCCGACCGCAAGAGCGGCCGCACCCTGGCCACCGCCCATGTGATGATGGTGCTGACGGTGATGTTCTTCTGCTTCAGCTGCGTGCTGGCCCTGAGCCCGGCCGACCTGGCCGCCGCCAAGGCGCAGAACATCTCGATCCTGTCGTACCTGGCCAACCACTTCCAGACCCCGGTGATCGCCTTCGTCGCGCCGCTGATCGCGCTGGTGGCGATCACCAAGTCGTTCCTTGGCCACTACATCGGTGCCAGCGAAGGCTTCCAGGGCATGATCGTCAAGAGCCTGCGCGGGCGCGGCAAGACCTGGCCGGCCAAGCGCCTGGAGCGCGCCACGGCGTTGTTCATGCTGGTGACCTGCTGGGCGGTGGCGACCCTCAACCCGAGCATTCTCGGGCTGATCGAAAGTCTGGGTGGGCCGGTGATCGCCTGCTTGCTGTTCCTGATGCCGATGTATGCGGTACAGAAGGTGCCGGCGTTGCGCCAGTACTCGGGCAAGCTGTCGAACGTATTCGTGGTCTTGATCGGCTTGATCACGCTGTCGGCGATCGCCTATAGCTTCATGGCCTGACCGATGATCGCGGGGCCAGTCCGCTCCCACACCTTGATGTGGGCGCGGGCTGGCCCCGCGACGGTTCAGGTCAAGCGTTTTCCAGGTGCTTGATCACCGCCTTCAGGCGTTCCGCGGGTTGCGGTTGATCCTGGTGGGTGATGTCCGGCGCCTTGCGCACGCGGCCATGCTGGTCGACCCAGTGGCCGTTGCTGAAGTACCGGTAGCTGGCGGTGCCGATGTTCCAGCCCTGGTCGAGCAGACCCTGCAGGTGGAAGCTCTGGGCGATCTGGCTGAGCGGGCCGCTTGGGCTGCCATCCAGGTGCAGGACAATTGACGGGCTACCTACGGGCGCGAACGGCAGCTCGCTGTAGCCGCCCCACACCTTGGCGTGGAAGACCTGGACCGGATGCGTGGCCTGGATGATGGAGGCCCTGCCGGTGACCTTCTTCTGCACGGTATTGACCAGCAGGTCGAGGGTCAGGATAGGTGCGCCGAGCAGCCCGTTGCTGACGTTCAGGCGGGTATGAAAAAGTCCGAAGGACATGCTGATTCTCCTTGTCTGCTCAGGCTTTCTTGGCGGCTTTGGCGGCCGGGCTCTTGGTCGAGGCGAGGGCCTGGTCCAGGGCTTTGCCCACGGCACCGCTGGCCAGTTGCTTGAGTTGCGCGACGTCACCAGTGGCGATCACTGCCTCCAGGGTGGCGTTGTGCAGTTCGGTCGTCAGGTCGACGTTCGCCAGCGTCTGGATGCGCTTGAGCTCAAGCACGACGGGTACGTTGTCCACCTCGATCCAACGCTGGCCGTTGTCGTAACGGTAGCTGGCCGTGCCTTTCTGCCAGTCCAGGTCAAGCAGTGCGCGCAGTTCGAACTGCTCCGGCGAATTGGCGTGTGGGCCACCGTGGTTGCCACGTACCGTCAGCAGGATCTTGCCTTCGCTTGGTGGTTGCACGGTGAGGTAGCTGTAGCTGCCCCAGGCATCCAGGCCCAGCTCCAGCGGTGGGTTGGTGGTCTGGGTGATCAGCGCGTGGCCGTTGACGCTGCGGTCTGGGGTGTAGACCAGCAGGTCCAGCTGCAGGCGCGGGGCGCCCGGGGCATTGGTACCAATGAGGTAGGACACCGGGAACAGGCCTTCCGACGGTGCGGTCAGCGATACAGACATGATTGCCTCCGTTGCATTCAATGAATGAGATACCGTAACCAACGCTTGCGCAGGCGGACGGGGGAGAAAAGGGGGAGAGGCAGGTAGACGGGCGGATGTACTGGCGTGCCCGGTGCGAGCGGCTGTTGGCAGCCGGCTTGTGCAGCCATCCCTGAAGTGCGGTGCCGCCTGCCTGGCAGCTCGCTTGAGTTAAGCAGGCAAAAAATGCAGTGATGGCCTTTTTGCAGTATGTCCGACGAGTGGTGTCAATCAGGCCTGCAAGCCGGCTCCCGTTTCGTGGGAGCGGGCTTGCCCCGCGATGAGCTACGGGCTGGACGGACTCACTTCGACTTCTGCTGCAACGCCACGAAGCTGCGGCGCATGTCGCTGGCCCAGCCATCGAGCACCGGCTTGACGTCGTTCAGGGCCAGTTGCGTGCTGTCGTTCTCCAGCTCCTTGCCGCTGCCCTTGCGCACCACCTGGGCCAGCACGTTCTGGTTGCCGCCGTCGAGGAATGCAGCCTCCACGGCGATGTCCACGGCCTGGTCGCGGCCGCCGGCGGCCGTGTTCACCGCCGCGGCCACCAGGGCGATGGGAATCACCTCGTAGGGTTTGAGGCCCTCGGTGCTGGTGGACACTGCGGTGATCGCCGGGCGCACCACGATGGTGTTCGGGCCAGGCTCCTTGACCAGGGTGAGCACGCTCCCCAGTTCGCGGCGCATCGCTTCGTTGAAGTAGCGGGTGATCTCCTGCAGGGTCTGCGCCGAGATCACGTTGGTCGGCTGCGGCTTGGGATAGAACTGGCTCGGTTCGATGAACACCTTGGTGTACTGGCTGGCCTTCACACCCGGATCGATCCAGCGCATCACCGGCGCGCCGGAGACGCTCTCGGCGGGCTTCAGGCGGCTGTAGTCCTTGAGAAAGCCGGAATAGTCCTTGGGATCGACACGGTTGCTGGAGCAGGCAACCAGGGCCAGCAGAGCAGCGCACAGCAGGGTGGTGCGAGGCAGGTGCTTCATGATGACGAGGTCCATGAGGGAAGTGGCCAGAACAACGCTAGCAGGTGGTTGGCCGAAGGCCAGTGTTCGGATGGCGACGGTTGCCGTTTCCTACTGTATTGCCGGAATACGCTGACTATCGATGGGGCTCTGACACTGTGAAGGTATGCCCTCCACGGGTATGTTTATTCTGGAGGTCCACTGTGACCAGCAAACTCATTGAATCACTGCGTGCCGACCTCTCGGCCCTCGAGCAGGCAGGTGCCGTCGGCAAGGTCACGTTGCGCGACTTCGAGGCGATCTGCCCGGCCCCGGTGCGGGCATTCAGCGCCCAGGACATCCGCCACCTGCGCGAAGCGCTGAACTTCAGCCAGCCGGTATTCGCCCTCCACCTGCACACCAGTGCATCGACGGTGCGCAAGTGGGAACAGGGCGAAACACGCCCGGCCGGGCCTGCCTTGAAGCTACTGAACATCATTGCCGACAAGGGGCTGCAGGCCATCCTCTGAAGCAGGGTTGTCAGCCCAGCGCCTCGCGCAACCGGTACCACAGCATGCCCAGCGCCAGCAGCGGCGAGCGCAATGCCTTGCCGCCGGGGAAGGTCAGGTGCGGCACCGCGCTGAACACATCGAAGCCCTGGCTGTGCTCGGTGGCGATGGCCTCGGCGAGCAGCTTCGCGGTCCAGTGGGTGACGTTAAGTCCATGCCCAGAGTAACCCTGGGCATAGTAAACGTTGGGGTGCTGGCCGAGGCGGCCGACCTGGGGGAAACGGTTGGCGGTGATGCCGATCATGCCGCCCCACTGGTAGTCCAGGCGCACCTCGGCCAGTTGCGGGAACACCTTGAGCACCTTGGGCCGCATGTAGGCGCCGATGTCCTTGGGGTCGCGCCCGGAATAGTGACAGGCGCCGCCGAACAGCAGGCGGCGGTCGGCGGTCAGGCGGTAGTAGTCCAGCCCCACCTTCTGGTCGCACAGCGCCATGTTCTGCGGGATCAGCGTGCGCGCCAGGGCCTCGGGCAAGGGCTCGGTGGCCACCACGTAGCTGCCGGCCGGCAGCACCTTGCCGCACAGGCGCGGCTCCAGCGCGTCGAGATGGGCGTTGCAGCCCAGGATCAGGCTCTGGGCGCGGACCTTGCCCCGGGCGGTGTGCAGGGTCACCGTGCTGCCATGCTCGATGCGCAGCACCGGGCTCTGCTCGAAGATCCGCACACCCAGGCCGAAGGCGGCCCGGGCCTCGCCCTGGACCAGATCGAGCGGGTGCAGATGGCCCGAACCCATGTCCACCAGGCCGCCGGCGTACAGGTCGCTGGCGACGATCTCGCGCATGCGTTCGGGGTTGACCAGGCGGGTCTCGTGGCGATAGCCCAGCTCGGCCAGGTCGCGCTGCTCGTCTTCGAAGGCGGCGAACTGGGCGGGGGTGTTGGCCAGCTCGCAGAAGCCCCAGCGCAGGTCGCATTCGATACCGTACTGTTCGATGCGCCGGGCCACCAGCGCGACCGAATCGATGCCGGCCTGCTTGAGGTAGCGCACGCCGTCCTGGCCGACGTGACGGGCGAAACCGGACACGTCATGGCCGATGCCGCGGATCAGCTGGCCGCCGTTGCGCCCGCTGGCGCCCCAGCCGATGCGGCGGGCTTCCAGCAGGATCACCGAGAGGCCGCGCTCAGCCAGTTCGAGGGCGGCGTTGACCCCGGTCAGGCCGCCGCCGACAACGCAGACATCGGCCTGCAGGTCCTGGTCGAGCGCAGGGTAGGTGGCCGCCAGGCGCGCCGAGGCGGCGTAGTAGGAGGCGGTGTGTTCGTTCATCTGTGGCATGGGCGGGCTCGGCTCAGCGGTTGGACTTGATCTTGCTCCAGGAGCGGGTCATCTGCCGCAGGATCCCGGGGCTCTGCATGGTCGAGACATACAGGTTGTCCAGCACGTCCTGGGGCGGGTAGATCTCGGGGTTGTTCACCAGCGCCGGGTCCATGTCGGCCTTGGCATCCGGGTTGGCGTTGGCGTAGCCGACCGTGGCGCTGACCTTGGCGATCACCTTGGGGTCGAGCAGGTAGTTGATGAAGGCCAGGGCCTGCTCGGGGTTCTTGGCGTCCTTGGGGATGGCCAGCAGGTCGAACCACAGGTTGCTGCCTTCCTTGGGAATGCTGTAGGCGACCTTGACGCCATTGCCGGCCTCCTCGGCGCGGTGGGCGGCCTGCAGCACGTCGCCGGAATAGCCGAAAGCGATGCAGACGTCGCCGTTGGCCAGGTCCGAGACGTACTTGGAGGAGTGGAAGTAGGTGATGTACGGGCGCAGTTCCAGCAGGCGGGCCTCGGCCTTGCGGTAGTCGTCGGCCTTCTCGCTGCGCGGGTTCATGCCCAGGTAGTTGAGCATGGCCGGGAACAGTTCGTCCGGCGAGTCCATGAACGCCACGCCGCATTGCTTGAGCTTCTTCAGGTTCTCGGCTTCGAACAGCACCGCCCAGGAGTCGATCCGATCGATGCCCAGCACCGCCTTGACCTTGTCGACGTTGTAACCGATGCCGTTGGTGCCCCAGAGGTACGGCACGGCGTACTGGTTGCCCGGATCGTTCTGCTCCAGCTGCTTGAGCAGTTGCGGGTCCAGGTGCTGCCAGTTCGGCAGCTTGCTGCGGTCAAGCGGCAGGAACGCGCCGGCCTGGGCCTGGCGCGCGAGGAAATGGTTGGAGGGCACGACCACGTCGTAGCCGGTGCGCCCGGCCAGCAGCTTGCCCTCCAGGGTCTCGTTGGAGTCGAACACGTCATAGACCACCTTGATCCCGCTGCTGGCCTGGAAATCAGCCAGGGTGGTGTCACCGATGTAGTCGGTCCAGTTGTACACGCTGACCGTCGGCTGGGCCTGGACGGCGGCGCCGAACAGCAGGGCGAAGGTTGCGGGGATCAAAGCTTGCGGATGACGCATGTCGACACCTCGTTGGTCTTGTTCTTCGAATTCGGTGGTGTAGGGGCTGCTGCGCAGCCCATTCGCGGCACAAGGCCGCTCCTACTGAACGCGCGCAGCCCCTGTAGGAGCGGCCTTGTGCCGCGAAAGGGGCGCAAAGCGCCCCCGAGGGGGCTTAAACGCTCAGCAGCAGGAACTCCCGCTCCCACGAGCTGATCACCCGCTTGAAGTTCTCATGCTCGGCGCGCTTGACCGCGACGTAGCCCTGGACGAACTGCTGCCCCAGGTACTGCTGGACCTTCTCGCAGTCTTCCATGTGCTGCAGTGCGTCCTCGATGGTGATCGGCAGGCGCAGGTTGCGTCGCTCGTAGGCACGGCCCTGCACCGGGGCGCTGGGCTCCAGTTTTTCGACCATGCCGATGTAACCGCACAACAGGCTCGCGGCGATGGCCAGGTAGGGGTTGGCGTCGGCACCCGGCAGGCGGTTCTCCACGCGCATCGCTTCGGGGCTGGACGTTGGCACGCGCAGCCCGGCGGTGCGGTTCTCCTCGCCCCATTCGACGTTCACCGGCGCCGAGGTGTCGGGCAGGAAGCGGCGGAACGAGTTGACGTTCGGCGCGAACATCGGCAGCAGCTTGGGGATGTACTTCTGCAGGCCGCCGATATGGTGCAGGAACAGCTCGCTCATGCTGCCGTCGTCATTGGCGAAGATCGGCTTGCCGGTGGCGATGTCGACCACGCTCTGGTGCAGATGCATGGCGCTGCCCGGCTCGTCGGTGATCGGCTTGGCCATGAAGGTGGCGGTGACGTTGTGCTTGAGCGCCGCCTCGCGCATCGTGCGCTTGAACACGGTGATCTGGTCGGCCAGGTCCAGGGCGTCGCCGTGACGGAAGTTGATTTCCATCTGTGCCGGGCCGTCCTCGTGGATCAGCGTATCCAGGTCCAGGCCCTGGATCTCGCACCAGTCGTAGACGTCCTCGAACAGCGGGTCGAATTCGTTGGCGGCATCGATGGAGAACGACTGGCGGCCACTCTCGGCGCGCCCAGAGCGGCCCAGCGGCACCTGCAACGGCAGGTCCGGGTCTTCGCAGCGCTGGGTGAGGTAGAACTCCATCTCCGGCGCGACGATCGGTTGCCAGCCCTTGTCGGCGTAGAGTTTCAGGACCTTCTTCAGCACGTTGCGCGGCGACAGCTCGATGGGGTTGCCCTGCTTGTCGAAGGTATCGTGGATGACGATCGCGGTCGGTTCGATGGCCCAGGGGATCTGGTACACCGCCGTGGGGTCGGGGCGGCAGACCATGTCGATGTCGGCGGCGTCGAGCAGGCTGTAGTAGATGTCGTCATCGACGTAGTCGCCGGTGACGGTCTGCAGCAGCACGCTCTCGGGCAGGCGCATGCCGCGCTCGTGGAGGAACTTGGCGGTCGGGGCGATCTTGCCGCGGGCGATGCCGGTCAGGTCGCTGATCACGCATTCGACTTCGGTGATCCGGTGTTCTTTCAGCCAGGTGGACAGCTGATCGAAGGGGGCGTTCATACAAACCTCTTGGTTGGGTAGTTGTGGTGGGACGCAAGGCGTTCATCGCCGCAGGGCACTTCCCACAGGTGACGCTGAGGACTATCTTGGTCGCTGCCCCCCGGGGTGATCTATCCACTTTCTTCAGCTATCAATGCACCAAAAGAGTGCAACTAGGACAGCGCGTGACAACGCCAACCGCCTTGCAGGTCCAGGACATCCGCACCACCGACGTGACCGAACAGACCCGTGCCACCCCGGGATGGCAGCAGCAGTACCGGCAGATGTCCCCCGGGCATTTCAACGGCCAGCTGCGCTGGCTGGGGCTCGACGGCGTCGAGGTGTACGAGGAGCGCCTGAACACCCGGGTCGAGCAGTTCTTCCGCGCCCCCAGCGGTGCCCTGGCGTTCTGCTTCGACCGTAGCGAGAACAGCCTCTACCTGCTCAACGAAGACAGCCGCAACATCTGGATCACCCCGGAGAACTACCAGGAAGTGGCGGTGGTGTTCGAGCAGCCGTTCCTGGCCAGCCATGGCCTTGACCTGGAGCGTCTGCGCGGCCTGTTCATGGTGCCGCTGACCTGCCAGCAGAATGCCCTGTTCGGCAACTGGCTGAGCGCCACCCTGACCCGCCTGGGCCAGGCCGATTGCCCGCTGGAGGGCAGGGCGTTGGCCGAGCAGTTGCTGGAGGACTGCCTGTTCATCCTCGACAATGCCGGGCAGCGTCTGCAGGGCGAGGCGCTCGGACGGCGCGACGAGGAGCGGGCGATCATGCGCCGGGTCAGCGAATGGGCCGCCGACTGCCCCGACGAGACCCTCAACCTGGTGGAGCTGGCCAAGGTCGCCGGGGTTTCCGTGCGTCAGTTGCAGCAAGCCTTCAAGGGGTTCACCAACCTGCCGCCGGCACACTGGTTGCGCCTGCGGCGGCTGAACGGCGCGCGGCGCGACTTGCTGGCGGGCGATGCCACGGTGGCCGAGGTGGCCATGCGCTGGTCGTTCTGGCATCTGGGGCGGTTTTCCGAAAGCTACCGCCAGCTGTTCCGCGAACTGCCGAGCGAGACGCTCAGGCGTGGTCGGGGAAACTGATTACGAAAGGTCTGCTTGGGCGGTTTCCGGCAGTTGCCGAACTTCCTGTGTAGGAGCGGCCTTGTGCCGCGAACGGGCCGCAGAGCGGCCCCGGCGATCTGTCTTGTGGCGCAGGCCCTGGGGGCGCTACGCGCCCCGTTCGCGGCACAAGGCCGCTCCTACACAGGGATCGCGCAGGGTTTGAGGCAGAGGGTCAGTTGCGGTCCAGCCACACCGTCTGGGCGTTGGTGAACTCGCGCACGCCGAAGTGCGACAGCTCACGGCCGAACCCGCTCTTCTTCACACCGCCGAACGCCACGCGAGGGTCGGAGGCGCAGTAACCGTTGATGAACACACCACCGGTGTCCAAAGTCGCGGTCATGCGCTCGGCCAAGGCATAGTCAGCGGTGTAGATCGTTGCGGCCAGGCCGAATTCACTGTCGTTGGCCAGCTCCACCGCGTGGTCTGCATCGTGGGCGCTGATGATCGCCGCCACCGGGCCGAACAGTTCCTGCTTGAAGGCGGTCATGTCCGGGGTGACGTTGGCGAACACGGTAGGCGCGTAGAAGTTGCCCACACCTTCGATCTTGCTGCCGCCCAGCAGCAGGGTGGCGCCCTCGGCCAGGGTTGCCTGGACCTGGCCGTCGAGTTCGTCGCGCAGGTCGTAGCGGGCCATCGGGCCGATGTAGGTGGCGTCGTCCAGTGGGTTGCCGATGGTCAGCGCGCGGGTGGCCGCGACGAACTTCTCGGTGAACGCTTCGACGATGCTTTGCTCGACGATCAGGCGCTTGGCGGCGGCGCAGACCTGCCCGGTGTTCTGGTAACGGCCGATCACGGCGGCCTTGACCGCGGCATCGAGGTCGGCGTCGGCCAGCACGATGAACGGGTCGGAACCGCCCAGTTCGAGCACGCACTTCTTCAGCGCGGCGCCGGCCTGCGCGCCGATGGCCATGCCGGCGCGCACGCTGCCGGTAAGAGTGATGGCGGCGATGCGCGGGTCGTTGATGGCGCGGGTGACGCCTTCGGGGGTGACGTTGAGCACCTCGAACACGCCTTCAGGCAGGCCGGCGCGCTTGAACAGGTCGGCCAGCAGGTAGGCGCTGCCCATCACGTTGGGCGCGTGCTTGAGCACGTAGGTGTTGCCCGCCAGCAGCGCCGGTACCGCGCCGCGCAGCACCTGCCAGACCGGGAAGTTCCACGGCATCACGGCGAGGATCGGGCCCAGCGGGCGGTATTCGATGCGGGCCTTTTCGACCTGGGTCGGCTCCGGCGCCAGCATGGCCGGGCCGTGTTCGGCGTACCACTGGCACAGGCCGACACACTTGTTGACTTCGCCGCGGGCCTGGCTGATCGGTTTGCCGATCTCGCGGGCGATCATCTGGGCGAAGGCCTCGGCGTTGGCCTGCAGGGCTTGCCCAAGCGCGACCAGATACTCGCTGCGCTGACCCAGCGACACGTTGCGCCACTGGTTGTAGCCCGCCTTGGCGCGTTGCAGCGCCGCGTCCAGTGCGGCGTCGGTGTCGAAGGCGTAGTGGCCGATCCGTTCGCCGCTGTAGGGGTCGACGGAAATGGCGTGGGTCAGGCTGCTGATCTCGCTCATGGCAGGACTCTCATTGTTTTGATCGGGTCAGCCCAGACTAGGGGTAGCGTGCTTTAATGAAAACTGAATAATAATGAGCGAAACATTCACGTTTGGAGAATGACCGTGGACCTGGTGCAACTCGAGATGTTCAAGGCCGTGGCCGAGCACGGCAGCATCAGCGCCGCCGCCCAGCAGATCCATCGGGTGCCGTCGAACCTGACCACCCGCATCAAGCAGCTGGAGGAGGACCTGGGCGTCGAGCTGTTCATCCGCGAGAAAAGCCGCTTGCGCCTGTCGCCGGCGGGCTGGAACTTCCTCGAGTACACCCGGCGCATCCTCGACCTGGTGCATGAGGCGCGGCTGACCGTGGCGGGCGAGGATCCTCAGGGCACCTTCGCCCTGGGTTCGCTGGAAAGCACGGCGGCGGTGCGCATCCCGGCCTTGCTGGCGGCGTACAACCAGCGCTACCCCAAGGTTGACCTGGACCTGTCCACCGGCCCGTCGGGGACCATGCTCGAAGGCGTGCTGTCCGGGCGCCTGGTGGCGGCCTTCGTCGATGGCCCGGTGCTGCACCCGACGCTCGAGGGCATGCCGGTGTTCGAAGAAGAGATGATGGTCATCGCGCCGCTCAACCACCCACCGGTCACCCGTGCCCGTGATGTGAACGGTTCGAGCATCTACGCGTTTCGTGCCAACTGCTCGTATCGCCACCATTTCGAGAGCTGGTTCGTCCATGACCAGGCGGTGCCGGGCAAGATCCACGAGATGGAGTCGTACCACGGCATGCTGGCCTGCGTCAGTGCCGGCGCGGGCCTGGCGATGATGCCGCGCAGCATGCTCGACAACATGCCGGGGTGCAGCACGGTCAGTGCCTGGCCGATGGCCGAGGACTTCCGCTACCTGAAGACCTGGCTGGTGTGGCGGCGGGGCACGGTGTCGCGCAGCCTGAGCATGTTCATCAAGCTGCTGGAAGAGCGTCGAGAGCTGCCTACGCCCTGACGGACTAACGGTGCGCCGGGATGCGAACCCCAGCCTCGGAAAATCCTCCAAATTGTGTAGACCATCCCCAAGCGGGAGGAATGCACCATGCGTACCCATCATTACGGCCTGTGCGCGGCGCTGTTGCTGGCCTTGGCCATGCCCTGGACATTGGCGGCGGCCGCCGACCTGAACGCGCCCATCGATTCGCAAGGCGTGCAGCTGCAGCCCCAGGAACAGAACGGCATCCGTTACCTGCAGGGCGGCATCGGCCAGGACGAGGCCAATGCCCTGCGCCGCACGCCCGGCTATGACTTGCACATCACCCTCTCGACCGGCCCGGACGGCAAGTTCCAGAGCGGTGCCGCGCTGGATATCCAGTCGGCCCAGGGGCAATCGGTGCTGGCGCTGCAGGACGTCGGGCCGCTGATCTTCGTGCAGTTGCCTGCGGGGCACTATCGGGTGATCGGCAATGCCGATGGCCGTACCGTGCAACAGCAGGTGACGGTGGATGGCAAGGCGCCGGCGCGGGTTGATCTGAACTGGCGCTGAGGGCCAGCCCTTTCAAGGTCTTTTGGGCGCCAGGCGATAGACCGAGTGAGGGCTACCACGTGTCCGCCGTCAGGCTGGCAGCGCCTGTGAGATCGAGCGCCGCCCGCGCGGCACAAGGCCGCTCACACAGGCATAGCGCGTGGCTTGAGGGCCGCGCGGTCGCTTTGGGAGCGGCTTCAGCCGCGAACACCGGCGCAGCCGGTGCCAGGCACCGCGTCGCCTGCTTCGCGGGTAAACCCGCTCCCACAGGGATCGCGCCAGATTCTAAAAATTGAGCAAGACAGTTGCTCCCACATTTGTTTCGGGCCCATTTCTCCTGTGCCATTACCTGGTCCGCTCTGTTGGTACGACGCGGTTTCAGCGTGGTCGCTACCGCCGCTCCACATGGCTCAAGACATGCGCCAAAGCGGGCAGCGGTACCCTTACAGGACTCACTGGCCCGAAACAGACGTAGGAGCGGCCTTGTGCCGCGATGCGCCGCGCGGGCGGCGCTCGATCTCATAGGCGCAGGAGCCTTCGCGGCGAACACCAAGACGAATGAACCCTTGAATGGAACGCAGTGTCCTTAGCCAATAGTGGCAAATCACTTTTCACTTTCAGAGCATTCGGACAATAATCGAGGAAGTATTACCACTTGTAACCCGGTTGGATGTGCCGGGGCGCTGGTGCACAACGAGGGGCGCAGCCCCCACTTGCCCGCAGGCACGCGCCAGGTCGCGCGCCTGCCCGTGAAGACCATCAGGAGAAGTCATTTGATGAAGACCCGTCTCGCCACTACGTTGGCTGCCGCTGTGCTGGCATTCGCCGGCGCCAACCTGGCCCAGGCCGCCCAGGTGTCCGGTGCCGTGGGCGCCACTGGCCAGGGCGACATGACCTACCGTATCGGGATGTCGTTCGACTGGGACAAGAAATGGCTGGAAAGCAGCACCGGCCACCTGACCGGTTACTGGGACGCGGCCTACACCTATTGGGAAGGCGGCGAGGCCAGCGGCGCCCACTCGTTGTCGTTCAGCCCGGTGTTCGTCTATGAGTTCAGCGGTTTTACCTACACCCCGTTCATCGAGGCCGGTATCGGCCTGGCGGCATTCTCCAAGACCGACGTGGGCGACCAGCGCCTGGGCTCGTCGGTGAACTTCGAGGACCGGATCGGTTTTGGCCTGAAACTGCCGGCGGAGCAGAAGGTCGGCATCCGTGCGATGCACTATTCCAACGCTGGGCTGAAGCAGCCTAACGATGGGATCGAGTCGTACTCGCTGTTCTATAGCAAAGGGTTCTGAACCGAGACTCTCTGCGCAGGAGGAGTGTCGACAGATCGGAGGCTTCGGCTGGGTAACCAGCCGCTGAGCTCATTTTGCTTCACTGTCCATTTTCACTGAGTCTGCTTGCTACAGAAGAACTACGCCTGATTTGCACTGCTTCATTTTCTACGAAGTAGATAGTGTGTTGGTTGTGATCTGGGGTGGTTTGATTAACTTGCGCAGCTTCGACATCCACAGCTGCGTTAAGAGCATTCCTGGCTTGAGTCGCCCGGCTATCGGCGTCCATTGCATGGTTGGCGCTCCAATTGTTCGTCCATCCATCCACCAATGCGGTAGCGCCGTTAAGGGCCATCAAGGCAGGCTGCTCTCCAGGCATCAGGAGATTGGCAACCGAAGTGCCAGCATTGATGAGATCGGCCAATGGGGATACTACAGCTTTGGTTACCTCGTAGAGCGTGAAGCGTTCAGGGAGCAGGGACGCAGGGATGCCCTTTTTCCTTGCCTGATCCACCACCCGATTGGTTGTGATCACATCCCAGGCAACAATCACATTTTTGTCGAACCGGCCTAGCTGGGACATTGCTGCTCCCGGCACCAAGTTGGCCCACTGCACCCTGCCTGTCGGATCTCGATAATTCACCGGATCCCCCTGGCAATAGGCATACGCATTAAGACCGCCGGCCCCGAACGGACTCAACCGGTCGGGAGAGTGAAAGCGCATCAGCCTCGGATCGTAGCTGCGGTGGCCATTGCCCAGGTGATAGACACCGGTCACTGCATCGCGCAGCTCGCCACAATAGGCCAAACGCGGTCCCGACACTGTTGTCGGCACACCATAGGGTGTATACACCCTGGAGTATCCCGTACTCCCCAGTACAGACTGCTGCCAGTCAGTGATCGACAGATTGAGGGTCGCCAAGGAAGTCGCTCCGCTGCACAGGAATGTTCACGCTAGCATCGGTCTGAACCTCGGGTAACTGACAGAATTGCCAGGTGGCGCGTCGGTCGGGCATCGGCGCAGCGGGCTGCTTCACCCGCTTGCGCCTGTCCACGCGGGCGTTTCAACGCACCGCCTTGATCGCCAGCACATTGCACAGCGGGTGCTCCAGCACATGCGCCGTGGTGCCGCCGAGAAACGCCTGCAAGGCATCGTGCCGGTGGTTGCCCATGACGATCACATCCACCCGGTGGGCGGCGATGTACTGGGTGATCGCCTTGACCGCCGGGCCTTCGAGGAAGTGACGACGCTCCAGGTCAATCTGGTAGTGGTCGCCCAAGCGGTTGAATGCCGTGCGCTGGGCCGTGCGCACGCTGGTGTCGAACCCGGGCATGGTCACGGTGCCGGCGCCGAAGTCGGCGATATGGGTTCTGGCGGCATCACATACATGCAAAAGATGCAGTTCGGCATTGCACTGCAGGGCCAGGGCGTGGGCGCTGCGGATCACCTGGTCGTCCAGGTGCTCGCCGCTGCCATGGCTGTTTAGGTCGACCGCTGCGGCGATCTGTCGGGGCAGGGGCAGGCGGATGTCGCTGACCAGGTGCACCGCCACCGGGCTGTCCTTGAGCAGTTGCCAGTCCAGCGGCGTGACCAGCAGGCGCTTGAGGATGGGTTCGTGCTGTACGTCCTTGACCAGCAGGTCGCAGCCCAGGCGCTCGATCTGCTCCAGCACGCTGCTCAATGGATCGCGGGTCAGCAGCAGTTCGGTGGAGACATCCAGGCCGGCCGTGCGCAGCTGTTCGGCCTCGTCGGCCAACCACTGGCGGTTGTCCGCGAGCAGGCGTTCGCGCTCGCGGCTGTCGCTCATCAGGCCGAAAGTGTCGACATCGTCGACGAAGACATTGAGGTCCAGCAGGGCCCCGCTGGATTCGGCCAGCGCCGCGGCGCGCTGCAGGGCAGGCGTGTGGCGCATCTGCGGGCCGAGCATGACCAACAATCGCTTGAACTGGCTCATCTCACACCTCCACGTGTGGCAGCCCCTTGTTCAGTCTAGACCCGCCGCCGGTTAAATCTTTTGAAGCGACGGCGGGTCACGCCTCAGTGCGGCGCGCGCGGGATGGTCTTGAGCAGGTCTTCCGGGCTGATGTGCCCGACCACCTGGGCCACCGCGCTGCCCGGGGTCGGCAGGTCGATGATATGGCTCTTCATCTTGCCGATCACGTGCATCTCGCAAGGCTTGCAGTCGAACTTCAGGGTCAGCACTTCGTCGCCCTGGATCAGTTGCATGGGCGCCACCTTGGTGCGCACGCCGGTCACGCCCTTGGCCTGCTTGGGGCACAGGTTGAAAGAGAAGCGCAGGCAGTGCTTGGTGATCATCACCGGCACTTCGCCGTGCTCTTCATGGGCCTCGTAGGCGGCGTCGATCAGTTGCACGCCGTGGCGGTGGTAGAAGTCGCGGGCCTTCTGGTTGTAGACGTTGGCCAGGAACGACAGGTGCGACTCGGGGTAGACCGGCGGCGGCGTGGTCTCGGCCTTGCGCCCGCCCCGTGGGTGCGCCTTGACCCGCGCTTCGGTCAGCGCCTCGATGGCCTCGCGGCGCAGGGCCTTGAGCTGTGAGTTGGGGATGAAGTACGCCTGCGGCGCATCGAGCTCGATGGCCGTGGCGTGGTACATCGTGGTGCCCAACTGGCCGAGCAGGTCGTGCAGTTGGTCCAGGGCCTGCTGTGGCTTGTTGGCGGCACCGAACGGCCCATCCAGAGCCACTTGTACACTGACACCCTCTTCACTGCTGAGGGTGAGCATCAGGCGCTGTTCACGCAGTACCGCATGCCACTCGACACCGACCCGGCGCTCGGCGGAGGTACGCTGCAGCGCCTGCTGCCAGTTGTGGTCGAGGTTGCGCGACAGCGGGTGGTTGGGGCGCAGCTTGTACAGCCCCTCGGGCATCTCGTTGGGCTCGACGCGGTAGCGGTAGCGCTTCTGGCCGTCTTCCTCGGATTCGCTCTTGAGTTCGGCGATGTTGGCGCGGAAACCCACGACCTCGCGCTTGACCAGCACATTGAGGCCGTCGCCGTTGGTCAGCGGGACATCGGTGGCCACCAGCAGGTCGCGTTTGCCGACTTTCTCCACCACGCCCACCGGCAGGCCGGTGAAGGTCGGCGAGTCGAAGGCGCCGATGTCGATCTTGCGATCACTGACGAAGTAGTCAGTGCTGCCACGGTGGAAGGTCTTGTCCGGGTCCGGCACGAAGAAGTGCTCGGTACGGCCGCTCGAGGCACGGGCCAGTTCAGGGCGGTCCTCGAGGATGGCGTCGAGTTCCTTGCGGTAGTGGGCGGTGATGTTCTTCACGTAGCCCACGTCCTTGTAGCGACCCTCGATCTTGAACGAGCGCACGCCGGCATCGACCAGGTCGCGCAGGTTGGCGGTCTGGTTGTTGTCCTTCATCGACAGCAGGTGCTTCTCGAAGGCCACCACGCGGCCCTGGTCGTCCTTGAGGGTGTACGGCAGGCGGCAGGCCTGGGAGCAGTCGCCGCGGTTGGCGCTGCGCCCGGTCTGGGCGTGGGAGATGTTGCACTGGCCGGAGAAGGCCACGCACAGCGCGCCATGGATGAAAAATTCGATGGCCGCGTCGGTCTCGGCGGCGATGCTGCGGATCTGTTGCAGGTTCAGCTCGCGGGCCAGCACCAGCTGGGAGAAACCGGCCTGGTCGAGGAACTTGGCCCGCTCCAGGGTACGGATGTCGGTCTGGGTGCTGGCGTGCAACTCGATCGGCGGGATATCCAGCTCCATCACCCCGAGGTCCTGCACGATCAGCGCATCGACACCGGCGTCGTACAGCTGGTGGATCAGCTTGCGGGCAGGTTCGAGCTCGTTGTCGTGGAGGATGGTGTTGATGGTGGTGAATACGCGGGCATGATAGCGCCGGGCGAACTCCACCAGTTCGGCGATATCGCTGACCTCGTTGCAGGCGTTGTGGCGCGCGCCGAAGCTCGGGCCGCCGATGTAGATGGCGTCGGCGCCGTGCAGGATCGCCTCGCGGGCGATGCTCACGTCACGGGCAGGGCTGAGCAGTTCCAGGTGGTGCTTTGGAAGGGACATGTCGTTATAGGTTCGGGCTGTCACGGTAAGGCGGGCATTGTAGCGGTGAATCGGGGCGGGGGCATCCATAACCGATGAACTCGCCCGAAACGGCGGCGGAGCCTGGGCGGTTGGCCTGGTATTTTTGTCAGTTATGCGTGCAGCGTTGCGGTGATAGCGTCGGGTTCAATATCTTTCTGGGAAAGGTTATGCGATGACTTCCACGCGTTTGGCCGTGATCGACCAGCAGCAATCGGTGCTGGGAGGCTCAAGCTTACCAAGGGCTTACACGCCATATGGGGCCGTTTCCGATCAGCGTGGTGCTCTGTTGGCTTACTGCGGCCAGCCCCGCGATTTGCTGACGGGCCATTATCACTTGGGCAACGGGCATCGGACCTTCAATCCGTTCGTGATGCGGTTCAATTCAGTAGATCGGTTGAGTCCATTTGGGGCGGGGGGGATCAATGCCTACGCGTACTGCAATGGGGATCCGATCAATTTCTATGACCCGAATGGCACGGACGGTTTTCTGGTTGCGGTGAATCTTTTCATAGCTGCGTCTGCTGCAAAAAAGGTTAAAGAAGAGGTGCAGACGTTGCTGGCGATCTCGATGGTTGAGAGTCGGCGGAAGAAATTGATTGGCATGGGGCATGCTGAACTTGCTGGAGAGGGGATTTCCAACGCGGTAAAAAAAGGTCACAAAGCGAGTCTTGGTGCCAACCTGTTGAAAGCGGGGGCAGGATCGGCAGTGGGCGCTATTGTTAAGACGTCAGCAGAGGACCCTGCAAGCTCCTCGGTTAAGTCAGGGCTTTTAACAGGTGGTGTTTTTGCTATGCATGTGGCTACCTATGTGCTCGAGTCGATGCTGCCGAAACCAAGGATAAGTTACGAAGATCAGTTGACTGCGCTGGACGCTCACCTTGCAGGTCTGTCTCAGGACAATACAACTGCACCAGCGAATAACTCTACACTCCGCATAGTCGCTAAGGCACTGGCTAGAGGTGTGGGCGATGTCATGGCAGTAACACGTGGTACGGACACTGTGGATGGCGCAGGTCATGACAGGAGAAGAAACAGTGCACCCGCTGTTTTGAATGTATAGCCAATCAATTCCCAAAGGGCCCCATGATGGCGGCCCTCTGGAAGTCGATCAGCCCTTGGCCGCCATTGCCGTGACCTCGACACGCATCCCCTCGAACGCCAGCGAAGCCACGCCCACCGCCGCGCGCACAGGCCATGGTTTCTTGAAGAACCGCTGGTACACCTCGTTGAACGCCGCCCGGTCGGCCATGTCGGTCAGGTAGATGGTCAGGTGCAGCACTCGGTCCATCGAGCTGCCAGCGCGTTCCAGGGCGACCTTGAGTGCCTGCAGGGTGCATTCGCACTGGGTGGTGATATCGCCCAGTTCGAGGCTGCCGTCGGCCTGCACGGGGATCTGGGTGCTGACCAGGATGCCGTTGTACTCGGCAACGTCCGAGGAGATCGAGTCGGCGTCCGGGTCGGGGGTGTAGATGATGTCGCTGTTAGCCATGGGGTTTCGCCTTGCAACGGAAGGAAACCGCCAAGCCTACGCGAGCGGGTCAAGCAGGTCGAGGCGTGGCGGCTGGTCGCGGGCATTTGAAATGCGCGGCGCGGGCGGTCAGAATCGCGCCCCGACCCGGCCACAGGCGCCGGGCCCAGGTTGTCAGAAGAGGCTTGCGTTGAACGAACACACATTGTCCATGCGGCTGGAGCGCGTGGCCGCCCATGTGCCGACCGGGGCGCGGTTGGCCGATATCGGCTCGGACCATGGCTACCTGCCAGTGGCGCTGGTGCGCCGCGGTGCGATTGCCGCAGCGGTGGCCGGCGAGGTGGCGCTCACGCCCTACGAGGCCGCACGGCGTACCGTGCGCGAAAATGGCCTGGATGATTGCATCACGGTGCGGCACGCCAGTGGCCTGGCGGCCATCGAGCCGGGTGATGGGATTACCGCGATCAGTATCTGCGGCATGGGCGGCGAGACCATTCGCGACATTCTCGAGGCTGGCAAGCAGCACCTGGGCGGGCACGAGCGCCTGGTCCTGCAACCCAACGGCGGCGAGCCGGCGTTGCGCCAATGGCTGATGGATAACGGCTACCGGATCGTCGGCGAGGAAGTACTGCGGGAAAACCGCTTCGACTACGAAATCATCGTCGCCGAACGTACCGAGGCGGTCGCCTATACGGCCGAGCAGCTGTACTTCGGCCCGCTGCTGATGCAGGCACGCAGCCCGGCTTTCCTGTTCAAGTGGCAGCGCATGCTGCGCCAGAAGCAGCAGAGCCTGGACAACTTCGCCCGGGCACGCCAGCCGGTGCCCGAGGACAAGGTGCTCGACATCACCCGCCAGGCCGGCTGGATCCGCGAATTGCTGGCCTGAGCCTAATGCCAGTCAGTTAGTGCTTCATCGTAGTTATTGGGGCTGCTTTGCAGCCCTTCGCGGGTAAACCCGCTCCTACAGGATCGCGCAAACGCTAAATCGAGCGCTGTACTTGTGGTAGCGGGTTTACCCGCGAAGGGGCGCGGAGCGACCCCAATTGGCTTTACTGACTGGCATCAGGCCTGAGCCCATTCATATCGGGTTGACCACGCTGGCGGGCACCTTCAGCACCAGCATGCCACCGAAGACGATGGCCACGGCCAGCACCTGCAGGGCCAGGCCAGGGTTGGCGGTGCTGTCGCGCATCCAGCCGATCAGGTAGGGCGCGGCGAACGAGGCAATGCTGCCGAATGAGCTGATCATGGCGATACCGGCGGCCTGCGTGCCACCGGCCAGGAACGCCGGCGGCAGTTGCCAGAACATCGGCAGCGCGGCGCTGGCACCCATGCCGGCGATCACCAGCCCGGTCATCACCAGCAAGGCATTGCCCGGCGCCGACCCGGCCAGGGCGATGCCGGCGGCGGCCATCAGCAGCGGCACGCACAGGTGCCAGCGGCGTTCGCGCTGGCGATCCGAGGAGCGCCCGCAACCGAGCATGAACAGGCATCCGGCCAGATAGGGGATGGCGCTGAGCAGGCCGACCTGGCCATCGCTGCCGATACCGGCGCCGTGGATCAGACTGGGCATCCAGAAAGCCAGGGTGTTGACCGCCAGCATCACCGCGCAATACACCGCCACCAGCAGCCAGACCTGCGCATTGCCGAGCAGGCCGGCCAGCGATCTGATGGGTTTGTGCCGCTCCTCACCGGTCATTTCCTCGCGCAACGCATGCTTTTGCCCGGCATCGAGCCAGGCGACCTGCTCGAAGCTGTCCGGCAGGCACTTGAGCACCACCAGCCCGAGCAGCACCACCGGCAGGCCCTCGATCAGGAACATCCACTGCCAGCCGCGCAGGCCGCCCTGGTCATGGAAGGCCTGGAGAATGCCGCCGGACAACGGTCCGCCGACCACGCCGGCCAAGGGCACGGCAATGGCGAACAGCGCGGTGATCTGGGCGCGACGCCGTGCCGCGTACCAGCGGTTGAGCACTACGAGGATGCCGGGGAAGAAACCCGCTTCAGCCACCCCCAAAAGAAACCGCAGGGCATAGAAACCGGCGGCGTCCTGCACCCACATCATGCCGGTGGACAACAGGCCCCAGACCACCATCAGGGTGGCGATCCAGCGGCGCGGCCCGATCCGCTCCAGCGCCAGGTTGCTGGGCACGCCGAACAGCGCGTAGGCGATGAAGAACAGACCGGCGCCCAGGCCGTAGACCGTGTCGGAAAAGCCCAGGTCGGCGCTCATCTGCATCTTGGCGAAGCCGATGTTGATGCGATCCAGATGGGCGAACAGGTAGCACACCAGCAGCAGCGGCATCAGCCGCCAGGTGATGCGGGCATGGGTGGCGTCGCAGGCGCGCACGGACGTGGCCGTGGAGGTTTCTATCGTATTCATGGTCCGGGACGTTCTTGTTGTTGTCCCGGCAGATCATGCGGCGGTGTCGCCGGCGGGCAAATGCACTTTCAGCAAGATGGCTGGTATTTTTCCCAGGGCTTACAGCTGCGAGCAGTTGCCCATCTGGCGATAGTCGACTTCGCGGGTCTGGCCCTGGTGGTCGACGTAGACCATGTGCGCGGTGCCCACCTGGCAGTCGGCGTCATTGCTGGCCGGGGTGATCGAGATGACCTTGGCGATGTCCAGCGGCATGCCGTATTCGTAGGTGCTGGCAGTGGTGTCGGCCAGTGCGCCAAACGAGGCGAGGGTGGCGCTCAGGGCAAGCAGGGCGATCGAACGTTTCATGACAGGCTCCTCATTTATTGCGGATAGCTAATGATCCATTCATTTGTGTTTCACAATAAATGGGCTATCACGTGATAGATTGCTGCCTTTCATGTATGAATGAGGCTGCCTGCCCATGGACATGCTGCATGCGATGCGAACCTTCGCCCGGGTAGTGGAGTGCGGCAGCTTCGCCGCGGCGGCCCAGGCCCTGGATATCTCTGCGGCGCAGGTGTCGCGGATCGTCGCGGAGCTGGAGAACCAGTTGCAGACCCGCCTGCTGCACCGCACCACCCGGCGCCTGCGCATGAGCGAGGCGGGGGAGCGGTTTCTCGAGCGCACCCGGCAGATCATGCTGCTCACCGAGGAGGCGGTGGACGAGGCCCGTGGCGCCCACCTCACGCCTCGCGGCCACCTGCGTTTCCATTGCACCCATGGCCTGGGGTTGCTGATGATGCCGCTGGTGGCACGCTACAACGCCACCTGCCCGGAAGTGGTGATGGAACTGACCCTGTCGCAGCGCAACCCCGACCCGCTAGCCGAGGGGCACGATGTGGTGATCACCATCGGCCAGGGCCTGCCGGACTCGCAACTGATCGCCATCCCGCTGGGCAGCATCCACAGCATCCTATGTGCCTCCCCGGAGTACCTGGCCCGCCACGGCGTACCTGAGCGGCCTGAGGATTTGCATGAGCACATCTGCCTGCGCACGGTCGACCCGCTGTTCGAGGAGGACTGGTCGTTCGAGGGCCAGCCCGACAGCTGTGTGATCGTGCCCCAGGACACCTTCCTCACCAACGTCGCCGACGCCATGCTCAAGGCCACCGAACTGGGCATGGGCGTGGGGCTGCTGCCGTACTACTCGGCGAGCCAGGCCATGGAGGAGGGGCGCCTGTGCCGGCTGCTGGCGCCGCACCGGCTGCGCCAGCGCGAGATCTATGCGATCTATCCGTCGCGGCATTACCTGGATGCCAAGGTGCGTACCTGGCTGGACTTTCTCAAGGAGCAGTTGCCGTTGCTGTTTGCCGAGCACCAGCGGGTGGTGGATGAGCCTCGCTACTGGCGTTGACGCATATCGCGGGGCAAGTCCTTTCAAGGTTTTTGCAATTTTTGCATATGACTCCAACTCAGGATTGCTGGGGTCGCTTTGCGACCCTTTCGCGGCACAAGGCCGCTCCTACAGGATCATGCGGTCGCCTGTAGGAGCGGCCTTGTGCCGCGAAAGGGTTGCAAAGCAGCCCCGGCAAATCCAAGTCGGACGCCAATTATCATCACCTTGTCAACGGCTGTCCTGATCCTCGGCACTGCCACCTGACGCCCCGGCCCCGGAGCCTGTGGCTTCACCTGTGCTGTTGGAGCCTCCAGCAGCGCCGTCGGCAGCATCGGAATCGCTTCCGGTGTCACTGCTGTCGTTGTCCTTGCTGCCACCGGGGTTGTTGATGCTGCCGTCTTCACCGGCGGTCTTGCCTTGGTCCGTGGCCTGTCCGCTGTGACCGTTGCCATCGTTCATGTCGGTCGCGGCAAGGCTGAGGGTGGCGCCGCCACCGAGCAGCAGCGCCAGCATCAATGCGAGGGGGCGTGGATTGACCATGATGAATCTCCTGTCGAATGACCTGTCATCGTTGGGCTGCCACGGTGGCGCCAAGGTGCCCGTCAAGCGACGGGCGGTCCTTGGCGCGGGCTTTCAGTGGGCGTCGGGACGCGGCGACTGCTGGCCGTGCGTGGCGTCCATTGCCTCCAGCGTCGGGTGCTCCTGGGCCGCGTGCATCAGGTCCTCGGTCACCCGCAGTTCCGCGCCGGTCGGCGAGAAGGTCGCGGTCGGCGCGAATGGCGCCGGGTGCTCCGGTGCCGGGCGCTTGCCACGACGCCAGAGGAAGAAGCCGACCATGGCCAGGTTGATCACCGCGAAGGCCCAGAACAGTCCAGCCTCGCCGTAAGCGGTCATCATCGGCGAAATGGCCAGCGGCGCCATGGCCGAGCCCAGCGAGTTGATCAGCAGCAGCCCCTGGATCATCGGCACCAGCGCATCGGCCGGGGCGCGGTCGGCGGCGCTGCTGACGGCCACCGGATACAGGGCGAACACGCCGCCGCCGAGCAGGAACAGCAGCGCCGGCAGCAGCACGGTGTCGGCCGGCAGCAGCACGATCAGCACCGACAGCACGGTGCACAGGGCGGCCAGGGCGATCAGCACGTCCTGGCGGTCCTTGCGGTCCGACCAGCGCCCGACCGGGTACTGCAGCAGCATGGCGCCAAGAATGACCCAGGCCATCATGTCGCCGACCTTGCCTACATCCAGGCCGATGCGCTGCAGGTACAGCGGCAGCAGGGCGTAGATGCCGGCGATGGCGACCCCCGAGCCGAAGCAGCCGACCAGCCCGGTCGGCGCCACGCCCAGCAACTGCCGTGGCTTGAGCGGCTCGACCTGATCCAGCAGCGGCGACACCCGTGGCAGGATCACGATCGGCAGCACCGACAGTGTGGCGAGCATGCCGGCGACCATGAACGGCGCGGTGTCGCCCCAGCCGGTGACCTCGCCCAGGCCGGCCTGGGCGATCACCCCGGCGCCGTAGAAGGCAATCATGTACAGCGCCAGCAGGCGTCCGCGGATCTTGGCGTCGCCGGCCAGCAGCAGCCAGCTCTCGATCACCAGGAACACCCCGACCGCGGCCCAGCCGTTGATCAGGCGCAGGGCGAACCACCAGGTGGTGTCGTAGAACAGGCCCTGCAGCAGGATGGTCGCGCCGATCAGCGCGGCGAAGCTGCTGTAGGCGCGGATATGGCCGATGCGCAGGATCAGGCGGTCGTTGAAGATCGCGCCCAGGGTCAGGCCAATGAAGTAGGCCGAGGACACCACGCCGATGGTGGTCGCCGATTCGCCGGCGGCGCCCAGGCGCAGGGTGGTCAGGGAAGACAGCACGCCATTGCCCAGGGCAATGATGAACAGGCCGAGCAGGGGTGCCAGCGCCATCGCCAGCAAACGCACAGACATAGTTACCTCAAGGTTGAAAAGAGCTCAGATGCACCTTTTCGGCTGCACGGGCCGGGTCGTGGCGGCGTGCAGTACGGCCTGGGCGGGCTGCGACCTTGGCAAGATTCAACCGCGGACCTGATGCAGGCAGGTCGGGCGGGGGCGGTTGAGCCTGTGGCACATGCGCGATGTGATGAGGCACGGACGCTGTCTTTGCGGGCGGTTGCCACCGGCTGGGGCGACGGGCGAAAAGGAGGCGGGATTTTAAGGCCTGTGCAGGATTTGCCAAGTAGGAAAAGGCTGCGACGAGTGGCCGCAGGGGCGTCAGTCCAGGCTCTGCGCCGCCAATAGCAGGGATTGCGGCACCTGGCTCTGCGGATGTTGCGGCTCCTGTAACTCCAGCAGGCCGAACCCGGCCAGCTCCAGCGCCTTCAGCCAACTGCCCAGGGTGCGGAAGTACCAGGGCATGGGGCGCCAGTCACCGGTGAACCCGGCAAACGATTCCTCGCGCCAGCCGTCCTGGTATTGGCCGGCAGCCGCCGTCCACGGGTGCAGGGTCTGGATCAGCAGCGTGCCGTCGGGCAGCAGCAAGGTCCGCATGGCGCAGAGCAGGGGGATGATGTCCTGTTGCAGCAGGGCGAAGTTGGCGCACACCAGGTCATAGCCATGGCCGATGTCCACCGCACCTTCGGCCAGCTGCTGGTAGCTGGCCAGGTGTACTTGGGGCGAGCCCGCCGAGTGCGCGGCGGCGACCAGCGTCGCATCGCCATCCACGCCGACCGTGTCGATGCCCCGTGCCGCCAGGGCACGCAGCAACCAGCCCTCGCCGCAACCCAGGTCGAGCACCCGCGCAGGCTGACGGCCCAGCACGGCCAACAGTATCGCCTGGTCGGTGACCTCGCGGCGGGAGGCGATGGTGCCGGAGCGTACGGCTTCGATCCAGGCCTGGGCGTTGTGCTGCCAGCTGTCCAGCAGGGGATCGGTGGTGGGCATGCTCGGGTCCGATAAGGGCGGGTGGTTCTGGTGTGATGGTTTGCAAATACGACCAATAAATCGCGAGCGATTTTTGCGCTCAGGCAAGTCGTCGCGACGAGTCGTAGCCCAGCTACGGCGAGGAGCGACAACGCCGCATGAGCGCAAAAAGTGTCGCGAGTTATGGTCGTTATTTGTGAAACACCACACCAGCATAGGCCAGTCTTGTGTCCGGGGGGCTTTGCTCTGCACACTGGCGCACCTGCGAAGGAGCATGGCATGGCACTTGCGAAAGCGGATTTCACCACGCGCCTGCTGGTCGAGGCCGGTATCGGCCCGGGCATGCGCGTGCTTGACGTCGGGTGTGGCAGCGGTGATGTGAGCTGGCTGCTGGCTCGCCTGGTGGACGGCGATGGCGCGGTGGTTGGCGTTGACCAGGCGGCTGATGCCCTGGAGCTTGCACGTTCTCGTGAGACACCCAAGGGCGCGGCGATACCTGAGTTCGTCCAGGCTGACCTGCAGGCACTGCCCGAGTCCCTGGGGTTGTTCGATGCCATCGTCGGGCGGCGGGTGCTGATGTACCAGGCGGAGCCGGTCAAGGCTTTGCGTCTGCTGGCCCGGCATCTGTTGCCCGGTGGGCTGATGGTCTTTCAGGAACACGACAGCAGCCTGACCCCGGCCAGCCTGGAACCCTTTGCGTTGCATCGCAAGGCCCAGCAGTGGTTGCAACGCATGCTGGCCCATGAGGGGGCTGATCTGCATATCGGTTTCAACCTGCATCGACTGTTCAGCGAGGCGGGGCTGGCGGTCGAGGACCTGCGGGCCGAAGGCCTGGTGCAGACGCCCGACAGCGCCTATCCCCTGGCCGATATCATTCGTGCCTGCCTGCCGCGGATCATCAGCCATGGCGTGGCTACGGCCAGGCAGGTCGGGATCGATACGCTGCACGCGCGGCTGGAGGCCGAGCGGCTTCAGTCCCGGGGCGTCTATATAGGCGACATGGCCTTTGGCATCTGTGCGCGCAAGCGCTGAACAATGTGTTTATTTGATCAAGGAGGTATCGGATGGCGCAGTACACCGCACAAGTGACCTGGAATCGTGACGGGCAGGATTTTCTCGGTAACCGCTACAGCAGGCGGCATTTGTGGCGTTTTGATGGTGGGGTGGAGGTGCCGGGCTCGTCCTCGCCCCATGTGGTGCCCTTGCCGATGTCGGATGCCTCGGCGGTGGACCCGGAGGAGGCGTTCGTCGCGGCGTTGTCGAGTTGCCATATGCTGTGGTTCCTGTCCCTGGCGGCCAAGCAGCGGTTTTGTGTCGAGCGGTATGTTGATGATGCCCTGGGGGAAATGGCGCTTGATGGGGCTGGGCGGATGGCCATGACCGTGGTCACCTTGCGGCCTTTGGTTGAATTTTCCGGGGAGCGGAGGCCTGACTTTAAGCAACTGGAGCGGTTGCATCATCTGGCGCATGAAGAGTGTTTTATTGCCAATTCGGTGAAGACTGAAGTGCGGTGTGAGCCGGTGGTTTCTGGGTGAGGCTTTGGTGCGGTTATTGATTGTTGATTGTTTAGAGAGCTGTATGCGCATTCATTTGCGATGTTGACGCTTATTCACCTTTCCGCCCTTACGGCGGGTTACTTTGGTCTTGGCCAAAGTAACCAAAGCCGCCTCGCTCCATTCATCCGGCCCTCCGCTTCGCTCCGGGTTCCCTCACTCCGGCCTTGCTCCCGGGAGGACCGCGCTGCAGGGCCCATCCTGGGCCCCAGCGCTTGACGGGCATCCATGCCCGTCACCTCCCTGCGCAAGACCTGCGTTCGGCCTCCTGAAGTCGCGAAGTTACGGGCGGCGCCTGGACTGGCGCAGCTGTCGCTAGTTGAAAGCTTAGTTGATCTCTCGACCGTATCGCGGGGCAAGCCCGCTCCTACACGATAGTCGCCGTTATATAAATCCCTGTAGGAGCGGGCTTGCCCCGCGAAAGGGCCGGAACAGCCAATACATAACTAACTGTAAAACAACTAACTTCGAATTTCTTGCTCTTGCTCTTGCTCTTGCTTCTAAGCGCGCGATAGTCCAGGCAACACCAATTGCGACTTCAGGAGGCCGAGCGGAGTTCTTGCGGAGGGAGGTGACGGCCATGGATGGCCGTCAAGCGCTGCGCCCCAGGATGGGGCGTTCAGCGCGGTCCTCCCGGGAGCAAGAACGGAGCGAGGGAACCCCGGAGCGAAGCGCAGGGGCCGGATGAATGGAGCCAGCGGTTTTTGCCTACTTTTGCCCAAGAGCAAAAGTAGGTCGCCGTAAAGGCGAAAAGGTGACTATGCGTCGACATCGCAAATGAATGCGCATACAACTATCAAAACAACCGGCCTCAGCTACACGCCCAACGCATAGTCCACCTGCAAAACCAGCAGCCCCCAATTGACGCCATCCCCCGCCTGGGTAAGGCTACCCCTTCCACTCAAGGCATGAGGCCACCAATGCTGATCGATCCCCGCAAGTCCACGCTGCTGGTCATCGACATCCAGGAAAAACTCATCGGCGCCATGAGCGACCCCGAGGGCACCGCAGCCCGCGCCCGCTGGCTGCTCGCGGCAACCGCCGAACTAAAACTCCCCACGGTGATCTCCGAGCAATACCCCAAGGGCCTGGGCCACACCCTGGCCGCCCTCAAGGCCGCAGCGCCAGCCGCCGAGATCGTCGAGAAACTGCACTTCTCCTGCGTAGCCGCCGAATGCCTGCCCAACAGCCTGCTTGAACGCGAACAGGTAATCGTCTGCGGCATGGAGACCCACGTCTGCGTGCTGCAGACCGTGCTCGGCCTGCGCACCCTGGGCAAGCAGGTGTTCGTGGTCGAGGACGCCTGCGACAGCCGCACCCCACAGAGCAAGGCTGCGGGCCTGGCGCGCATGCGTGATGCCGGGGCGCAGGTGGTCACCCGCGAGATGGTGCTGTTCGAGTTGCTGGGCAGCTCCAGCCACCCGCTGTTCCGCCAGATCAGCAAGACCTACCTGGTCGGTGAACAGCCCTGAACGCCCGCCTGCTGACCACCGCGCTGCTGACCCTGGGCCTGCTCCAGGGTTGCGCCGGGCGACGTGAGGAAGCCGCCGAGGCCGACCCGGCCAAGGTTCGCGCCCAGCTCGTGCGCCTGCTGCCGGCCCAGGTCAAGGATCGCCAGGGCTGGGCCGAGGATATCCAGGTGGCGTTCCAGGCCCAGGGCATCAGCCCGAGCAAGAGCAACCTGTGCGCGGTGCTGGCGGTGACCGAGCAGGAATCCACCTTCAACGCCGACCCGCAGGTGCCAAACCTGGGACGCATCGCCCGGGAGGAGATCGACCGCCGGGCGGCGCGCCTGCATGTGCCCCGGCTGCTGGTCGATGGCGCCCTGGACACGCCCTCGGCCAACGGCAAGACCTACCAGCAACGGCTGCTCGCCGTGCGCAGCGAGAAGCAGCTCAGTGCCCTGTACGACGAGGTGATCGGCGGCCTGCCGCTGGGGCGCTCGCTGCTGGGCGGGTTGAACCCGGTGCGCACCGGCGGGCCGATGCAGGTCAGCGTGGACTTCGCCGAGCGGCACGCCAAGGGCTATCCCTACGACCACTCGGGCAGCATCCGCCAGGAGGTGTTCAGCCGCCGTGGCGGGATGTACTTCGGCATCGCCCACCTGCTCGGCTACCCCACCCACTATGAACGCCAACTGTACCGCTTCGCCGACTTCAACGCGGGCTGGTACGCCAGTCGCAATGCGGCGTTCCAGGCGGCCTTGAGCCGGGCGAGCGGGGTGGCGCTGGCGCTCGATGGCGACCTGATCGCCCCCGGCGCCATACTGCCCGGCACCACCGAGCAGGCGGCGCGCAAGCTGGGGACGAAGCTGGGGTTGCGCAATCCGCAGATCAGGGCTCAGCTGGAGAAGGAGAATGGTCTGGAACTGGAGGACACCACGCTGTATCGCGGGGTGTTCGCCCTGGCCGAAGCGAAGGCGGGCAAGGCGTTGCCACGTGCGGTTTTGCCGGGGATCGAGCTGAAGAGCCCGAAGATCACCCGCAAGCTGACCACGGCGTGGTTTGCCGGCAGGGTGGATGAGCGGTATCAGCGGTGCATGAAACGCTGAGGTGGTCCTATGGTATTGAACATGACTCATTGATTTAGTCGGGGCCTGTGGGAGCGGCTTTAGCCGCGAACACCGGCGAAGCCGGTGCCATGCACCGTGTTGCTTTCTTCGCGGGTAAACCCGCTCCCACAGGGTATTTGTTCCCTTCGCGATTTCCTGCAAAGGCGCTCAACTGTCGCCGAGTGCCTTGACCACCTGCTCGACACTGGCCTTGAGCCCCGTCACGGTGTCGTCCGGATCGCTGTCCAGCACCAGCAACTTCGCCCCGGAAGCGGCGATCATCTCGGCCACCTTTGCGTCCGGCTGACGATGATGCAGCACCAGCGCCACATCCTGCGCCTTGAGGTGCTCGCCCAGCGCCTTGAGCGCCGTCTCGTCCCATTTGTCGTCGGCGGGCAGTGGCTGTTCGACCACATCCAGGTTCAACCCGCTGGCCAGGTAGCCCAGGCGCTCGGACAGGCTGACCACAGTCAGGTTGTCGACCTCGGCCAGGCGTGTCTGGCTGTTGGCGGTCAGCTCCAGCATCTGCCGCTTGAGGCCGGCCAGGTTGCCCTGGATCTTCGCCTTGTCGGCTGGCGCAAGTCGTTCCAGGTCGTTGGCGACGACATCGGCCATGCGCCCCAGGTTGGTCGGGTTCAGCCAGGGGTAGGCGGTAAACGCCTCATCACCCTTGACCGCGATACCAGGCAGGGCGCCATCCACCGGCCGCGCGGCGTCGATCTCGACGATGCGGATATTGCTGCGCCGGGCCGTGGGATAGAGCGGGTCGTCACGCCAGATCGAGCGCACGCCGATCACCGCGTCGGCCTTCGACGCCGCCTTCTGCAGGCTGGCGCCGCCACGGCCGCTGAAGTACGACGGCTGGCGGCTGGCCGGCAGATTGGCCGGGGCGGCGCGCTGCAGCTGCACCGAGGTGCCGTCAAGCAATGCGCTGGCCAGGCTGTGGGTTACCGGCAGGGTGGTCAGCACTTGGGTGGCGCCGGCCACCAGCGGCAGGCCGCTCAGAGCCAGGGCCAGGGTCAGTTTCTTCAGGGTCATGCCGGGTTTCCTTGCAGGCGGGGGACGAGGGCGCGGGCCAGGGCGGCGAGGGCGAAGCAGATCCCGGCGACCAGGATGATCGCCGCGCCCGAGGGCACCGGCAGGTCGAAGACGATCGGCAGCAGGATGCCGAGCAGGGTGCTCAGGGTGGCGATGATCACCGAGACGAAGAAGAAGCCCTTGAGCGACTGGCTGACCAGCCGCGCCGCCGCCGCCGGGATCACCAGCAGGGCGCCGACCAGGATCGCGCCGATCACCTTCACCGAGGCCACGGTGACCAGGGTCACCAGGACCACGAACAGGTAGTCCAGGGTCTTCACCGCCACCCCGCGCACCGCCGCCAGCTGCGGGTTGAAACTAGCCAGCATGATGCGGTTGTACAGCGGCAGGGCCAGGGCCAGCACCAGCACGGCGACGATACCCAGCACCAGCAGGTCGTGGGCGCTGACGGTGAGCACCGAACCGAACAGCACGTTCTCGAGGATGTGCACGTTGATCTTGCCGGCCAGCATCAGCAACAGGCTCGCGCCCAGGGCCAGCGACACCGAGAGGAACACGCCGATCAGCGTATCCGGGGACAAGCCGGTGCGGTTGCGCAGGAAGTTGAGCAGGATGCCGAACAGCAGGCAGTAGCCGAACAGGCTGCCGTACGGGCCGGTGTAGGGCTCGCCGAGCAGGATGCCGATGGCCACGCCGGTCAGCGCGGCATGGCCGACCGCCTCGGAGAAGAAGGCGAAGCGCTTGACCACCACCAGGGTACCCAGCCCGCCCAGCACCGGGCCGATCATCAGGCCTGCCAGCAGGGCGTTGACCACGAAGCCGTAGGCCAGCGCCTCCGGCAGGTAACCAGCGGTGGCCCAGTCCTGGACCAGCTGGCGGAACGATTCGAAACTCATCAGGCAAGGCTCTCGCTGCGCGGGTGGACGGAGAACAGCCCGAGCAGGCGCTCGGGGGTCAGGGCCTGGGCCGGCGGGGCGTCGAACAGCACCTGGCGGCTCAGCCCGGTGACCCGGTCGGCCAGGCGCAGCACCGCTTCCAGGTCGTGCTCGATCCACAGCACGGTGGTGCCGGCCTGGCGCCAGCCGTGCAACAGTTGCTCGAACACCTGGATGCCGGCCTCGTCGAGGGCCGACATCGGCTCGTCCAGCACCAGCAGCTGCGGCTCGGGGATCAGCCCCTGGGCCAGCAGCACGCGCTGGCGCTCGCCACCGGACAGCGCGCCCATGCGCCGCTTGCGCTTGTCGAGCATGCCCACTCGCGCCAGCGCCGCGTCGATCGCCGGACGCACGCGCCGGGACAGGCCGAGGAACGCCGGGCGGCGCTGGCACATGGCGGCCATGAAGTCGTCCACGGTCATTGGCAGGCCGCGGTCGAATTCCAGGGCCTGGGGCACGTAGCCGATCACTTCACGCTCAGCGGGCCAGTGCAGGGTCAGCTGGCCCTGGTGCGGCATCTGCCCGAGCAGGGTCTTGATCAGCGAGCTCTTGCCGCCACCGTTGGGGCCGACGATGGCGTGCACGCTGCCGGGGGCGACGCTGAAGCGCACGTTCTCGAGGATGCGTGTGCGGCCAAGGGTGAGGTCGATGCCGTCGAATTCGATACGCGGCCCGCTGGCGGTTGTGAGGTTGGCGGCGGCGGTCACGTGCGGTTCTCCTGGATGGCCTGGACCACCGTGTCGAGGTTGCGCTTCATCTCCACCTCGTACTTCTCGGTGGTGTATTCGCCGTAGGAGATGTGCGTGAGCGGGTAGATGCGCACGCCGGACTCGCGGTGGATGGTGTCGACGTAGGCCGAGGGGAAGTCCATCTCCGAGAAGATCACCTTCACATCCAGGGCCTTGAGCTGGTCGATGGTCTTCTTCAGCTGCGCCGGGCTCGGTTCGATGCCGTGGGCTGGTTCCACCACGGCGGTGACTTCCAGGCCGAAGTCGCGCACCAGGTAGTCGTAGGCGGCATGGATGGTGGCGACGCGGAAGGTCGCGTCAGGTGCCTGGGTGACCTTGGCCAGGGCCTCGGCGCGCAGGGCACGCAGGCGCTTGGCGTAGGCCCGGGCGTTCTGCGTGTAGAACTTGGCGTTGTCCGGGTCGAGCTTGCCCAGTTCGCGGGCGATGTTGTTGACCTGGGCAATGGTGGCGCTGATCGACAGGAAGGTGTGCGGGTTGACCACCTTGCCGGCGCCGCGGGCGGCGATGCCGGTGGCCGCCAGCAGCGGCACGTTGGCGTTGGACTCGATGGTCTTGATGTCGGGCTTCTCGCTGGCGGCGATCATGCGGTCGGCGAAGTCGTCGTGGCCGACGCCGTTGAGCACGATCACGTCGAGGCTGCCGATGCGCTTGATGTCCTCGGCGCGGGGCTCGTAGGCGTGGGGATTGAAGCCGGCCGGGATCAGCGGCACCACCTCGGCCTTGTCGCCGACGATGTTGCTCACGTAGCTGTAGTAGGGGTGCAGGGTGATGCCGATGCGCAGCGGCTTGCCATTGTCGGCGAGGGCCACGGCGGGCAGGGCGCAGGCCAGGAGCAGCGCCAGGGTGCGGCGGGCGAAGCGGAGCATGGGCAGGTCCTTAGTGACGGTGTTGGCGGGTGACCCCGGCGTCGTAGTGGGTGGCGATCTGCTGCCAGCCGGCGGCGATCAGCGCATCGCTGTCCAGCGCGTCCGGGGGCAGGGCGGTACTGTCGCGGCGCAGCCAGACATCCGGCTGGGCGTCGCTGGCGGCGGGCAGGATCACCAGGAAGCTGCCGGCCACCTGGGTGTCCTGACTGCGGCCCAGGTAGGCGCCGTTGGCCAGCAGCGACCACTGGTGGCTGCCGCGGCTCTGGCTGCTGGCGTCGTTGACGAACGGCGGCAGCCCCTCGTCGGCCAGGGCCTGGGCGTCCGGGGCGGTGCCGTTGTCCTCGCGCAGGGCGCGGATCTCCTCGACGGCCACCCACAGGTCGGTGTGGATGCCCTGTTCGGCGGCATTGAGGTCGCGGCGGGCGTCGAGCTGGTGGGCGGCGATGGCCTGTTCATCCTCACGCTCGCCGCGCGCGGCCACCACGCTGGCGGCCAGCACCACGATCAGCAGCGCGGCCAGCAGCACGTAGAGGGTCTCGTGCCCGGCGCCGGCCGGGCGCACCACCTGGGCGCGGCTCATGGCGCACCGATGTCGGCGTGGTCCACTTCCACCACGTGGCCGGGGCCGGCATCGAACAGCACGTAGAACTCACCGTCGGGGCGCTTGAAGGTCAGGGTCGAGTCGTCGCCGAGCTTGCTCGCCACCAGCACCTGCTCGTCGTAGCCGATCACGTCCAGGGTCACCCCGGGAGCGCCGCTGCCGTCGGAGAAGCCGCCCTTGCAGGTGATCTGCTCGCCGTGCTCGGTGCACTCGCACATCGGGTTGTGCGCCAGCGCCGGGGTGGCGGCCAGGGCCAAGAGGGGCAGGGCGAGCCTGCGCATCAGCTGTTTCATTTATTGCCTCCTTGTTTCTCGAGCCAGGCCGCGGTGGCGGGGGATGCCTTGGCCAGCGGCACCGCGGCCTGGTACATCTTGCCGTCCCAGCCTTCGATGGTGATCCAGATGTCGGCGTCAGGTCGGGTGCGTGGCGGGATCGGCAGCGAGGTGCCCATGCGCGCCGGCGCGCCGAAGAAGATCGTGCCGGCGGCGCGCAGGCTGCGCGGCTTGCCCACCCGCAGGTAGATGGCCTTGGCGCCTTCGTTGCAGGTGCCACAGGCGGCGTTGAAGGCCTTGAAGTAGCCGGCCGGACCCTCGGCGCGCGGCGCCTCGTCGCGCAGTTCGGCCAGGTCGAGGGTCCAGCGTCCGACCTGGATATCCTCGACGATGTTGGCACCCAGGCCACTGTCGCCGCGGAACAGGCTGGCGTCGGCGAAGTACTTGGGCATGAAGCCCAGCGGCACGAGGATCAGCAGGATGTTCAGGTGGAAGCGCCATTTCAGCCACAGCTGCTTCAGGCCGCTGGGCGGCAGGGTATCGGTCTGGCTCAAGGTTGGGCCTCCAGGGTGGTTGGGCTGGCCGCGGCGCGCTTGCGTGCCGGACGCTCGCTGCGCTTGAGGGCGGCGAGGGTGGCCTGGGTGGTGCGTTTGGTCCAGATCAGCAGGCCGCTGAACACCATCAGGGTCAGTACCAGGCCGAAGAAGAACCAGATCAGCTTGATCGCCAGGCCACCGAAATCACCGGTGTGCAGCGGGCGCATGGATTCGGTGACGAACTCGAGGGCCGAGCGGTCGCCGAGCAGGAACTGGCTGTCGACGTTGCGCGTGTAGGGGTTGACCTCGGCGGTCTGGAACATCAGCGGATACCAGCCTCGCCCGCCCATGCTGTAGTGGCTGTAGGCGGTGGCCGGCAGCGAGATGAAACTGATGTCCAGGCCGGGTACTTTCTCGGTGGCGATGCGTGCTGCCTGGTCCAGGTCGATGCGTGGCGCCGGGCTGCCGTCGGCAGTCTGCGGTACCTGCTCGCGGGCGATGACCGGCACGATCGGCTCGGTGGAAACTGTCACATGGTTGTCGCCGAGGATCGCCTGGATCAGGAACCAGGTGCCGGTGATGGAAATGACCGCGATGAACCAGATCGACCACACCCCGGCCAGGCGGTGCAGGTCGCCCCAGAAGATCCGTGGGCCGTGGCCGGTACGCACTGGCTTGAAGAAACCGCGCCAGAACTTCTTGTACACCACCAGCCCCGTGACCAGCGAGGCCAGCATCGGCAGCCCGAGCAGCGACACCAGGTACCAGCCCCAGCTGTAGCCGTTGGTGAAGGGCACCAGCCACCAGCCGTGCAGGGCGCGGGTGAAGGCCTCGAAGTCGAAGTCCGGACGCTGCCCCTGTATGGCCCCGCTGTACGGGTTGACGTAGAGCAGCGCATTGGTGCCGTCGGCGCGGGTTACCGAGGCCTGCAGGGCGAAGTGCGAACCGTCCGGCTGGCTGAAGAAACGCACTGCCAGGTCCGGTTCGGCCTTGTGCATGGCGTCAAGCACCTGCTGGTAGCTCAGGCGCTGGCTGTCGTTGTCGGGCTTGCTGGCGCGCACGTCGGCGTTGGCCAGCCAGACGATCTCCTGGCTGACCACCGCGAGCATGCCGGTGAAGCAGACGATCAGGACGAAGAACCAGATCGGCAGGGCAAGCCAGCTGTGGACCAGGAACCACAGCTTGGAATTGGATTTCTTTCTCGATTGTCGGGCCATCGCTCGGTCTTCTGCATATAAAAATACGGTCGAGTCTGTGCTCAACCTGGAAGGCTGCATAAGTAAGGACGAATGAGAATCAGAAAGCTGCCAAAGCAAATGAAAGAAAATGTTTCAAGAACTGGACGTGACCTCCGTCGAAACCGGCGCCTTGGCCGCGCGCGCCTGCTTCAGGCTGCGCTTGAGCGCGTTGGCGGTGGCCAGGGCGGTGCGCTTGCTCCAGATCAGCAGGCCGCTGAGCACCATCATGCTCAGTAGCAGGCCGAAGAAGAACCAGATCAGCTTGCTCGTCAGGCCGGCGAACTCGCCGGTGTGCAGCGGGCGCATGGACTCGGTGAAGATCTCCACCGCCTTGCGATCGCCGAGCAGGCGGCTGGCCTCCATCGCCCCGGTATAAGGGTTGATCTCGGCCTTCTGGTACACCAGCGGATACCAGCTCATGCCGCCGATGCTCAGGTGCGCATAGGCGTTGCTGGGAAAACCGACATAGTCGACGGTGAAGCCGGGAATCTCGCGCTGGGTGATCCTCACCGCTTCGTCCGGGCTGATCATCGGCGCGGGGCTGCCGTCGGCGGTCAGTGGCACCGTCTCGCGGGCTATCACCGGAATGATGGGCTGGCTGGAAATGGCGATATGGTTGTCGGCGAGCAGCGCCTTGACCAGGAACCAGGTACCGGTGATGGAAATCACCGCGATGAACCAGATCGACCAGATGCCGCTCAGGCGGTGGAAATCGCCCCAGAAGATCCGTGCGCCCTGGTTGAAGCGCAGGGTCGGCTTGAAGAAACCTTTCCAGAAGCGCTTGTAGATCACCAGGCCGGTGACCAGCGAGGCCAGCATCGGCAGCCCGAGCAGCGACACCAGGTACCAGCCCCAGCTGTAGCCGTTGGTATGCGGCACCAGCCACCAGCCGTGCAGTGCGCGGGTGAACTCTTCGAAGTTGAACTGCGGCGGGACGCCCTGAATATGCCCGGTATAGGGGTTGACGTAGACCCTCAGGGTACGGCCGTCGGGGTAGGTGACATCCGACAGCATGGCGAAGTGCGATTCGCTCAGGGTCATCAGGCTGGCCACGGCGATACCGGGCTGGTCGCGCTGCATGGCCACCAGCAGTTCGTCGTAGTTCAGCCGCCGGGCCTCGTCCGAAGGCGGGTTGGCGCGGGTTTGCGGATTGGCCAGCCAGACGATCTCGCGGCTGATCACCGCCAGGGTGCCGGTGACGCAGACGATCAGCACGAAGAACCAGATGGGCAGGGCCAGCCAGCTGTGCACGAGGAACCAGATTTTCGAGCGTGACTTTTTCGACATGGGGTACGCAGTGTCAATGGCGAAGTTCAGGGGCAAAAGCCCGGCCGTATCTGAAAGAGACGCATGAGCAGGGCAAAACCTGATGGATCATTTGCAAGCAAGTGTTTCCAGGGTGGCCGTGCTGGCGATGCAGGCCCACGTGGGAGCGGGCTGGCCCCGCGAACACCGGCAGTGCCGGTGCCAGGCGCCACAGTGCCTGCATCGCTCCTGCAAAGGGACTAATTTGCCTGCCCCTCGAAACGTCCTCCTATCACCGGACGCGAGCGTGCCCCTGGGCCGTCGGTCCCTTTCATCGAATGTGTACAGGAGGCCCGTCATGGGTGTTGCTGTGGGATTTACAGTGCGTCCGCTGTTGCCGGAGCAGGGACGTTTGCCGTTGCTGGTGGAGGCGGGTGACGACGACACCAGCCTGTTGGAGGTGTTCGACGAGCTCAAGGCGCTGGTGGATGAACACCTGCCGCGCGACGGCGGCATCCTGTTCCGCGGGTTTCGCCTGGAGGGCGCCGAGCAGTTCCGCCAGTTCGCCGCCAGCTTCGGTCATCCGCTGCTCAACTACGAGTTCGGCTCGACGCCGCGCACCAACGTCACCCAGGGGGTCTACACCTCCACCGAGTACCCGGCGCACCAGCATATTCCGCTGCACAACGAGCAGGCCTACTCCCGCGACTGGCCGATGAAGATCTGGTTCTACAGCATGATCGCGGCAAAATCCGGTGGTCAGACGCCGATTGCCGACAGTCGCGAAGTCTATCGGCGGGTGCCGGTGCATGTCCGCGAGCGTTTCGTCAGCAAGGGCCTGATGTACGTGCGCAACTTCGGCAACGGGCTGGATGTGTCGTGGGAGGATGTATTCAATACCGATGACCCGCAGGAGGTCGAAGCCTACTGCAAGGCTCACGGCATCACCTGCGAATGGAAAGATGACGGCGAGCTGCGTACCCGCCAGGTGTGCCAGGCGGTGGCCGAGCACCCGGTGACCGGCGACATGGTCTGGTTCAACCAGGCGCACCTGTTCCATATTTCCAACCTGCCGCCCGAGGTGCGGGAAAGCCTGCTGGACATCGTCGATGAGGAAGACCTGCCGCGCAACGTCTACTACGGCGACGGTTCGCCCATCGAGGACGAGGTGCTCGATGAGATCCGTGCGGTGCTGGAGGACTGCAAGATCAGTTTCCTCTGGCAGGAAGGTGACGTGATGATGCTCGACAACATGCTCGCCGCCCATGCCCGTGCGCCGTTCGAAGGCCCGCGCAAGGTGATCGTGGCAATGGCCGAGGGGCATTCGCTGGAGCAGGCCTGACCTGCCGATCGCTCCTGCAGGCCGGCGCGACCTCCTGTAGGAGCGGCCTTGTGCCGCGAAAGGGGCGCACAGCGCCCCCATCACTCCCGCGTCGAGCCCCTCGCTAAATCATCCCCCCGCCCATTCGTTCTTGTTGATGCGCCCGGACCTTCCGGTCGCACCGCCGATCAGCAAGGACCTCACACATGAATGCCGCAGACGCCCAGAAACTTTCCCGCCGTTTCATCGAGTTGCCCCTGGACAAGCGCCGCTTGTTCCTCGAAGGGATGCGACGCGAGGGTATCGATTTCGCGCAGCTGCCCATGTCGTCCTGTGCCGGTCTGAGCGAGCGCGACGGCCTGTCCTACGCCCAGCAGCGCATGTGGTTCCTCTGGCAGCTGGAACCCCACAGCGCCGCCTACAACCTGCCGATGGCCGTGCGCCTCGACGGCGAGCTGCAGGTCGAGGCGCTGGAGCGGGCGTTCAGCCTGCTGGTCGCCCGCCACGAATGCCTGCGCACCACCTTCGCCCAGGACGGCGAGCGGGCGTTGCAGCGGGTGGCGGAGCCTGCGCCGGTGAACATCCAGCTGTTCGACCTGGCCGACCTGCCCGAAACCACGCGCTGGGAGCGCGCGCACCAGCAGATGGCGGCCCAGGCCACCCAGGCCTTCGACCTCGAAGACGGGCCGCTGTTCGGCATCGCCCTGTTGCGCCTGGCGCCCCAGGCACACGTGCTGTTGCTGACCCTGCACCACATCATCGCCGACGGCTGGTCGATGAATATCCTGATCGACGAATTCATGCGCAGCTACGACGCCCTGGTGGCGGGGCGCGAGCCGCAGCTGGCGGAGCTCAAGGTGCACTATCGCGACTATGCGCTGTGGCAGCGCAGCTGGCTGGAGGCCGGCGAGCGCGACCGCCAGCTGGACTACTGGCGCGAGCAGCTGGGTGAAGAGCACCCGTTGCTGGAGCTGCCGACCGACCGGCCTTACCCGGCCCAGCCCAGCCACCTCGGCGAGCGCCTGGAGCTGACGCTCGACGCGGGCCTGCGCGAGGATCTCAAGCAGTTGGCCCAGCAGCACGGCGTGACGCTGTCCACGGTGCTGCTGGCCGTGTTCAAGACCCTGCTGTACCGCTACAGCGGGCAAACCGACATCCGTGTCGGCGGTCTGATCGCCAACCGCAACCGCAGCGAGACCGAAGGGCTGGTCGGCTTCTTCGTCAACACCCAGGTGCTGCGCAGCCAGTTCACCGCGCAGACGCCGTTCAGCGACCTGCTGCGCAGCCTGCACCAGGCCTCCGTCGGCGCCCAGGCGCACCAGGACCTGCCGTTCGACGCGCTGATCGAAGCCCTGCAGCCCCAGCGCAGCCAGAGCCATACGCCGCTGTTCCAGGTGATGTTCAACCACCAGCCGCTGGTCACCGACCTCAATGACGTGCGTCTGGACTGCGGCCTGCGCGTGGGCTACCTGAGCGCCGAGCAGCTGGCCGGCAGCCGCCGCCAGCATGCCGCCACCAGCGACCTGATGCTCGACACCCGGGAGGAGGGCGAGCAGCTGTTCGCCGCCTTCACCTATGCCACCGACCTCTTCGACGAAGCCACCATCGCCGCCCTGGCCGGGCACTGGCGCAACCTGCTGCGCGCGGTCTGCCAGGCACCGCGCCAGCGCCTGGGCGAGTTGCCGCTGCTGGCCGAGGCCGAGCGCCAGGCGCTGCTGTGCCCGGTGGCCGAGGTGTCGTCGCTGGTACCGGTGCAACGGCTGTTCGAAGCCCAGGCCGCTCGTAGCGGCGAGGCATTGGCATTGATCCTGGCCGACGGCGCCGCGGCGCCATCAATGAGCTATGCCGAACTCAATGCCCGCAGCAATCGCCTGGCCCATCACCTGCGCCATCAGGGCGTCGGCCCCGATGTGCTGGTGGGCGTGGCCCTGGATCGCTCGCTGGACCTGGCCGTGGCCCTGCTGGCCGTGCTCAAGGCCGGCGGCGGCTATGTGCCGCTGGATCTGCAGGCCCCGGCCGAACGCCTGGGGCATGTCTTCGAGGACAGCGGCCTGCAATGGCTGCTGACCACCACCGCCCAGTTGCCGGGGCTGCCGGTGCAGGGTGGGCTGCGCTGCCTGTGCCTGGACCAGCTGGCGCTGGACGACGAGCCGGCGGACGACCTGGCGTTGACCGTCACGCGCGACAACCTGGCCTATGTGATCTACACCTCCGGTTCCACCGGCCGGCCCAAGGGCGTGGCCATCAGCCACGGCGCCCTGAGTGAGTTCATCGCCCGCGCCATCGACTACAGCGACCTGCGCGAAGGCGACCGCGTCCTGCAGTTTGCCACCAGCAGCTTCGACGGCTTCGTCGAGCAGTTCTTCCCGCCGCTGTGCCACGGCGCCTGCGTGGTGCTGCGCGATACCCGCCTGTGGGACAGCGCCGCCCTGCATGAGGTGCTGATCAGCCACGGCGTGACCCTGGCCGACCTGCCGGCTGCCTACTGGTACTGGCTGGTGCAAGACTTCGCGGCGCGTCCACCGGCCAGCTACGGCGCGCTGCGCCAGATCCACGTCGGCGGCGAAGCGATGGCGGTGGACGGGTTGCGCCTGTGGCAACTGGCCGGGTTGGGCCATGTGCGCCTGCTCAACACCTATGGCCCGACCGAGGCCACGGTGGTCTCGACCATCCACGACTGCACCGGGCTCGGCCACGAGGCGGTGTCCTGGCGCGGCATCCCCATCGGCCAGGGCCTGGCGCAGCGCCGGCTGTACATCCTCGACGATGACCTCGAACTGCTGCCGCAGGGCGGTGTGGGCGAGCTGTACATCGGCGGTCCGGGCCTGGCCCGTGGCTACCACGGTCAACCGGCGCTGAGCGCCCAGCGCTTCGTCGCCGACCCGTTCGCCCATGGCGAGCGCCTGTACCGCACCGGCGACCGTGCGCGCCTGGGCGCTGACGGCGCCATCGAGTACATCGGCCGTGTCGATCACCAGGTCAAGGTCCGGGGTTTCCGCATCGAGCTCGGCGAGATCGAGGCGCGCCTGCAGCAGTGCCCGGGCGTTCGCGAAGCGGTGGTGCTGGCCCTGCCGATGACCGGCGGCCTGCAACTGGTCGCCTATGTAGTGCCCGACGCCGCCGAGCAGGATGCCGCCGAACAGGCGCGGTTCCGCCAGCAGGTGCGCAGCCTGCTCAAGGCGCGCCTGCCCGAATACATGGTACCCGGCCACCTGCTGCTGCTGCCGCGCCTGCCCCTGACGCCCAGCGGCAAGCTCGACCGCAAGGCCCTGCCGGCACCGGACCCCAGTGCACTACAGGTTGAGTATCGGGCGCCGCAGAGCGCCATCGAGCAGCAACTGGCGCAGATCTGGATGCAGGTGCTGGGCGTGACCAAGGTCGGCCTGGACGATCACTTCTTCGAACTGGGCGGGCACTCGTTGCTGGCCGCCCAGGTATTGGCGCGGATCAAGGACCAACTGGGCCTGGTGCTGCCGTTGCGCAGCCTGTTCGAACACCCCGCGCTGGGCGACCTGGCCGCCGAGCTGGGCCGTCTGGAGGGTGGTGATAAAGATGACGACTGGTCGGATATGGACGCGTTCATGAGTTCCTTGGAAGGGGTTGAGGCATGAGTGGCAACATGGCGGTACGCATTGCAAAACGGTTCGTCAGCCTGCCCCTGGAGCAGCGCCGGCAGTTCCTCGCCAAGCTGCGCGAGGACGGCAAGGACTTCAGCCTGTTGCCGGTGGTCGAGTCGCGTCACGACTTTGCCAGCATCCCCCTGTCCTTCGCTCAGCAGCGCCTGCTGTTCCTCTGGCAGCTGGAGCCGCACAGCGCGGCCTACAACATGGCGGCCGGCCTGCGCCTGAGCGGCCGGCTCGACGTGGCGGCCCTGCAGCGCTCGTTCGAGCACCTGGTGGCGCGCCACGAAGCGCTGCGCACGGTGTTCCAGGTCGATGGCGAACAGCCGCGCCAGGTGATCCTCGCGACCCAGGCCGTACCCCTGGCGCAGGTCGATCTCACCGGTGTCGCCAGCGACCGGCGCGAGGCCGAGCTGGCCACGCAGATGCGCGAGGCCAGCCACCAGCCCTTCGACCTGCTGCACGGGCCGCTGCTGCGCGCCACCCTTTACCGGCTGGCGGCCGAGGACTACGTGCTGCTGGTGTGCATGCACCACATCGTCTCCGACGGCTGGTCGATGGATGTGATGGTCAAGGAGTTCGTGCACAGCTACCAGGCTTTCAGCCAGGGGCAGGCACCGCAGTTGCCGGCGCTGGAGGTGCAGTACGCAGATTATGCGATCTGGCAACGCAGCTGGCTGGAGGCCGGGGAGGGCGAGCGCCAGCTCGGCTACTGGCGCCAGCAGCTGGGCGAGGAGCAGCCGTTGCTGGAGGTGGCCGCTGACCATGCCCGCCCGCTGACCCAGAGCTTCGACGGCCAGACCCTGAGCTTCGACTTCGGTGCCGAGCTGTCCCGACGCCTGGGCGGCTACGCCCGCGCCCAGGGCATGACCCTGTTCATGCTGGTGCTGGCGGGCTTCTCGCTGTTCCTCTCGCGCCAGGCCGGGCAGCGTGATATCCGCATCGGCGTGCCCAACGCCAACCGCGGCCGCGCCGAGGTCGAGGGGCTGATCGGTTTCTTCGTCAACACCCAGGTGCTGCGCTGCCAGGTGGACGAGCGCCTGAGCTTCGACGACCTGCTGGCCCAGGTGCGCGAGGCGGTGCTTGGCGCCCAGGCGCACCAGGAACTGCCGTTCGAGCAACTGGTGGACGCACTGGTGCCGGAGCGCAACCTGGGCCACAACCCGCTGTTCCAGGTCAAGTTCAACCAGAACGTCGGCATGCAACGCCAGCGCTCGCTGGCCCTGCCGGGCCTGAGCGTCGCCGAGTACCCGCTGGACAAGGTCGGCACCCACTTCGACCTGGCGCTGGACATCACCGACGACGGCCAGCTGATCCACGGCGAGATGACCTTCGCCAGCGACCTCTACCAGCGCGCCACGGTCGAGGCGTTCATCCCGGCGTTCATCGAGCTGCTGGGCCAGTTACTCGACGCGCCGCAGCTGCCGCTGCATCGCCTGGCCGCGCCGCTGCCTGTCGGGCAGGCGCCGGAGCGCGAGGCGCCGGCGCTGGTGCTGGAGCAGTGGCAGCAACAGGTACGCCGCCAGCCCGAGGCGCTCGCCGCCCGTAGCCTGGAGCACAGCCTGAGCTTCGCCGCCCTGGACCAGGCCGCCAACCGTCTGGCTCACCACCTGCAACGCCAGGGCGTGACCCGCGGCCAGCCGGTGGCGGTGCTGATGGAGCGTTCGCTGGACTGGCTGACCTGCATGCTCGGCATTCTCAAGGCCGGCGCCGTGTACATGCCGTTGGACACCAAGGCGCCTGAAGCGCGTCTGCGGCAGATGCTCGATGCGGCGCAGGCCAAGGTGCTGTTGTGCGCCGCCGGCGATGCGCGCCTGACCAGCCTGGCCGCCGCCGATCGCCTGACCGTGGGCTATGTGCCCGAACAATGGCAGGACCTGCCGGCCAGCGCGCCGGCCATCACGCTGTGGTCTGAATCGCCAGCCTATGTGATCCACACCTCCGGCTCCACCGGCCAGCCCAAGGGCGTGCTGGTCAGTCATGGCGCCCTGGCCAGCTATGTCGCCGGCCTGCTCAAGCGCCTGGCGCCAGCACCGGAGGCGAGTATGGCGCTGGTCTCGACCATCGCCGCCGACCTGGGCCACACCGTGCTGTTCGGCGCCCTGTGCGCCGGGCGCCTGCTGCATGTGCTGCCTGAGGCGCTGGGCTTCGACCCGGACGCCTTCGCCCGCTACATGGCCGAACACCGGGTTGGCGTACTGAAGATCGTCCCTGGCCACCTGGCGGCGCTGCTACAGGCCGGCAACCCCGCCGATGTGCTGCCCGAGCAGGCGCTGATCGTCGGTGGCGAGGCCTGCACGCCCGCCCTGGTGGAGCAGGTGCGCCGGCTCAAGCCGGGCTGCCGCCTGATCAACCACTATGGCCCGAGCGAGACCACGGTCGGCGTGCTGACCCATGAGGTCACGACCCTCGCCGCCGAGGCCCGCGCCGTGCCGGTGGGCACGGCCCTGCCGGGCGCCCATGTGCTGCTGCTCGACGATGTGCTCAACCCGGTCGCCGACCAGGTCGCGGGCGAGCTGTATATCGGCGGTGCCAGCGTGGCCCAGGGTTACCTCGGTCAGCCGGGCCTGACCGCCGAACGCTTCGTGCCGGACCCGACGCGGCCTGGCCAGTGCCTGTACCGCAGCGGCGACCGGGTGCGGCGCAACCGTGCGGGCCAGGTGGAATTCATCGGTCGCGCCGACGACCAGGTCAAAGTGCGCGGTTATCGTGTCGAACCAGCCGAAGTGGCGCGGGTGCTGCTGGGGCTGGACGGGGTCGCAGAAGCGGTGGTCCTGGCCCAGCCGGTGGACGGTGACGAGACCCGCCTGCAACTGGTGGGCTGGTGCGTGGGGCAGGGGCTGCAGGGTGAAGCCTTGCGCCAGCAATTGCAGGACCGCCTGCCGGACTACATGGTGCCATCACAGATCCTGCTCCTGGAGCGCCTGCCGCTGACCGCCAACGGCAAGCTCGACAAGCGCGCGCTGCCGGCACCGGGTGTCGCCCGGCGCCAGTACACAGCGCCAGTCGGCGAGATCGAGCAGGCCCTGGCGGCGATCTGGGCCGAGGTGCTCAAGCTCGACCAGGTCGGCAGCACCGACAACTTCTTCGAATTGGGCGGCGACTCGATCCTCAGCCTGCAGATCATCGCCCGGGCCAAGCGCCAGGGCATCAAGCTCAGCCCCAAGCAATTGTTCGAGAAGCAGACCATCGGCCAGTTGGCGGCGGTGGCCAAGCGTATCGAGAAAAAGGCCGCGACAGTCGAGCAGGTCAGCGGCACGCTGGCATTGTTGCCGATCCAGTCACGCTTCTTCGAAACCGACATCCCTGAGCGCCAGCATTGGAACCAGGCTTTGCTGCTCAAACCGACCCAGCCGCTGCGCGCTGACTGTCTGACGGGCGCGTTGCAGGCGCTGGTCGACCAACACGACGCACTGCGCTTGCGCTTCTCCCAGCGCGATACCTGGCAGGCCGAGTTCCAGGCCGGCAAGGCCGACGACATGCTCTGGGTTCGTGAGCTGAACGATATGGCCGAGCTGCCGGCCCTGGCCGAGCAGGCCCAGCGCAGCCTCGACCTGGCCAAGGGGCCGCTGCTGCGAGCGCTGTTGGTGGACCTGCCCGAAGGCCAGCAGCGTTTGCTGCTGGTGATCCACCACCTGGTGGTCGACGGGGTGTCCTGGCGGGTGCTGCTCGAGGACCTGCAACTGGCCTACACGGCCCTGGTCGCGGGCAAGCCGCTGGCGCTGGCGGCCAAGAGCAGTTCGCTCAAGGCTTGGGCCGAGCGCCTTGGCGCCTATGCCCGCAGCCCCGAACTGCTGGCCGAAGCCGATTACTGGCTGGACGGCCTCGCAGCCGCTGGCGATGAATTGCCACGGGACAATCCGTCGGGCGCCCAGACCAACCGTCACGTCGCCCATGCCTCGTCGCGCCTGGACACCGCGCTGACCCGCAAGCTGCTGCAGGTGGCGCCCGCCGCCTACCGCACCCAGGTCAACGACCTGCTGCTGGCGGCCCTGGCGCGGGTGCTGTGCGACTGGACCGAAGAGAAATCGGTGCTGATCCAGCTGGAAGGCCATGGCCGCGAGGACCTGTTCCCGGAACTGGACCTAAGCCGCACCCTGGGCTGGTTCAGCAGCCTGTTCCCGGTACGCCTGACGCCAGCTCATGGGCTGGGCGCGGGTCTGTGCGCAGTCAAGGAGCAGTTACGTGCGGTGCCGAACAAAGGCATCGGCTACGGCGTGCTGCGCTACCTCGGCGAGCCCGACCTGCGCGCGCGCCTGGCGGTATTGCCGCAGCCACGGGTGACCTTCAACTACCTGGGGCAGTTCGACGGCAGCTTCGCCGAGGCCGAGGGCGCGCTGTTCACTCCGGCCAGCGAGGCCAGCGGTGCTACCCAGGATATGGACAGCCCGCTGGGCAACTGGCTCGGCATCACCGGGCAGGTCTACCAGGGCGAGCTGGAGCTGGACTGGAGCTTCAGCCGCGAGGTGTTCCGTCCCGAGACCATCGAGGCCCTGGCGCGCCGCTACGAGCAGGTGCTGGCCGAGCTGGTCGAGCACTGCGCCCAGGCGCCGCACCAGGGCGTCACGCCATCGGACTTCCCGCTGGCCGAGCTGACCCAGGCGCAACTGGATGGTCTGCCGCTGGCGGCCGGGGAAATCGAGGACCTCTACCCGCTGTCGCCGATGCAGCAGGGCATGCTGTTCCACAGCCTCTACGAGCAGGCGGCGGGCAACTACATCAACCAGCTGCGCGTGGATGTGCGCGGGCTGGACATGGCGCGCTTCCGGGCGGCCTGGCAGGCGGTGGTGGACAACCACGAAGTGCTGCGCAGCTGCTTCCCGCAGGATCTGCCGGCACCGGTGCAGGTGGTACGGCGCCAGGTGCAGGTGCCTTTCGTCGAGCTCGACCAGTCCCAGGATCCGGATGCCGTGGCCCAGGCCGAGCGCCAGGCCGGTTTCGACCTGGCCAGCGGTCCGCTGCTGCGCCTGACGCTGATCCGCACAGGCGATGACAGTCATCACCTGATCTACACCAGCCACCATATCCTGATGGACGGCTGGAGCAGCTCGCGCTTGCTGGGCGAAGTGCTGCAGCGCTACAGCGGCGCGACGCCGGGCGGCAAGACCAGCCGTTACCGCGACTATATCCAGTGGCTGCAAGGCCAGGACCAGCAGGCCAGCGAAACCTTCTGGCGGGGGCAGGTGGCCGATTTGCAAGAACCGACCCGTCTGGTCCAGGCGTTCAAGTCCTCGGCCCAGGGGCAGGGCCATGGCGTCCTGGCGCTGCGTTTCGAGGCGCAGCAGACCCGGCAGCTGGCGGACTTCGCCCGGGACCAGCGCGTTACCCTCAACACCCTGATCCAGGCCGCCTGGCTGCTGCTGTTGCAGCGCTACACCGGCCAGGCCAGCGTGACCTTCGGTGCCACCGTGGCCGGTCGCCCGGCCGAGTTGCCGGGTGTCGAGGAGCAGCTGGGGCTGTTCATCAACACCTTGCCGGTGGTCGCCAGCCCGCGCCCGGAACAGACCGTGGGCGACTGGGTGCAGCAGGTCCAGGCGCTGAACCTGGCCTTGCGCGAGCACGAGCACACGCCGCTGTACGAGATCCAGCGCTGGGCCGGCTGGAGCGGTGAGGCGCTGTTCGACAACATTCTGGTCTTCGAGAACTACCCGGTCGCCGAGGCGCTGCAACAGGGCGCACCGCAGGGTCTGCAGTTCGGCGAGGTGCTCAACCAGGAGCAGACCAACTACCCGCTTACCCTGGTGGTGCAAGTGGGTGAGCGCCTGGAGGCGAGCTTCAGTTTCGATCGCCAGTGCTTCAGCGAACAGGCCATCGACCAGTTGGCGGGGCACTTCCAGCACCTGCTTGCGCAGTTGGCGGCTGACGCTCAGCGTGCACTGGGTGCGCTCAGCCTGCCGGTGGAAGACCAGCAGGTAGTGGCCAGCTATCCGAGCACGGCTTGCACCCATGAGTTGATCGAGGCGCAGGCGGTGCGTACGCCTGAGGCGATCGCCGTGACCTTCGCCGGGCAGGCGCTGAGCTACGACCAGCTCAACCGCCGTGCCAACCGCCTGGCTCACAAGCTGCGCGAGCAGGGCGTGGGGCCGGATGTGCTGGTGGGCATCGCGGTGGAGCGTGGCTTCGAGATGATCGTCGGCCTGCTGGCGATCCTCAAGGCCGGGGGCGCCTATGTGCCGCTGGATCCGGAATATCCGCAGGATCGCCTGAGCTACATGATGGAAGACAGCGGTATTCAACTGCTGCTGACTCAAGGTCACTTGCTGGCTGATTTGCCTGTGCCGGCGCAGGTCCGCAGCCTGAAGCTGGAAGACGATCTGGCTGGCTACAGCGATGAGAACCCTGCGCACCTGAGCCAGCCGGATAACCTGGCCTACGTGATCTACACCTCGGGCTCGACCGGCAAGCCGAAAGGCACGCTGCTGCCGCACCACAACCTGCTGCGCCTGTTCAAGGCGACCGATGCCTGGTTCGGCTTCGGCCCGCAGGATGTGTGGACGCTGTTCCACTCCTACGCCTTCGACTTCTCCGTCTGGGAGATCTTCGGTGCGCTGCTGCACGGCGGTCGCCTGGTGATCGTGCCGCGTGAAACCACGCGTTCGCCGGAAGACTTCCACCAGCTGCTGGTGGAGCAGGGCGTGACCGTGCTCAACCAGACCCCGTCGGCGTTCAAGCCGCTGATGCGAGTGGCCTGTGACAGCGCTGATGATCTGGCACTGCGCTACGTGATCTTCGGTGGTGAAGCCCTGGATGTGGCGGCGTTGCAACCGTGGTTCGAGCGCTTCGGTGAAGATTGCGACAACCTGATCAACATGTACGGCATCACCGAGACCACGGTCCACGTGACCTATCGGCCAATCGGCTTTGCCGACACGCAACAGGCGGGTAGCCCGATCGGTGCGGCGATCCCGGACCTGTCGATGTACGTGCTGGATGCCGACTTCAACCCGGTGGCCAAGGGCTGCACGGGCGAGCTGCACGTTGGCCATGCCGGCCTGGCCCGCGGTTACCACAACCGCGCTTCGCTGACTGCCGAACGCTTCGTGCCGGATCCGTTCTCCAGCGAAGGCGGGCGCCTGTACCGCACCGGCGACCTGGCCCGTTATCGCGGCCAGGACGTGATCGAATACGTGGGCCGGATCGACCATCAGGTGAAGATCCGCGGCTTCCGTATCGAACTGGGCGAGATCGAGGCACGCCTGCAAGAGCACGCTGCCGTGCGCGAAGTGCTGGTGCTGGATATCGACGGGGCAGGGGGCAAGCAACTGGCCGCTTACCTGATCGCACAGGACACTAACGCCGATCACGCAACGCTGCGTGACACGCTGAAACAACACCTGAAAACCAACCTGCCGGACTACATGGTTCCGACGCACTTCCTGGTGCTGGAGCAGTGGCCGCTGACCGCCAACGGCAAGCTGGACCGCAAGGCCCTGCCGAAGCCGGACGCCAGCCAACTGCAACAAGGCTACGTGGCGCCACGCACGGCGCTGGAACAACAACTGGCCGCGATCTGGAGCGAAGTGCTGAAGGTCGAGCAGGTGGGTCTGCACGACAACTTCTTCGAGCTCGGTGGCCACTCGTTGCTGGCCACCCAAGTGACCTCGCGGATCCGCCAGCGCTTGGAGCTGGAAGTCCCGCTGCGCAGCCTGTTCGAGTCCGCCGACCTGCAGGCCTTTGCCCAGGCCGCAGGCCAAGGTTCGGCCAGCCAGGCGCCTGCGTTCACTGTCGTGGACCGCAGCCAGCCGCTGCCGCTGTCCTACGCCCAGCAACGCCAGTGGTTCCTCTGGCAGTTGGAGCCGGACAGCGCCGCCTACAACATCCCTTCGGCCCTGCGCCTGAAGGGCGAGCTGAACATCGAGGCCCTGCGTAGCAGCTTCGCCGCGCTGATTGCTCGTCACGAAACCCTGCGCACCACCTTCAGGCAGCAGGGCGATAGTGCCGAACAGGTGGTGCACCCGACGCTCGATGTTCCGCTGCAGGTCGCGTCGGCTGCCCTGGATGAGACGGCGCTACAGGCCTGGGTCGAGGCCCAGGTGCGCGAGCCGTTCAACCTCGAGCACGGTCCGCTGCTGCGCGCCCGCTTGCTGCGCCTGGCCGCCGACGACCACGTGCTGGTGCTGACCCTGCACCATATCGTCGCCGACGGCTGGTCGATGCCGATCATGGTCGACGAACTGGTGCGCGGCTATGAAAGCCATCTGCAGGGTAAGGCCCCGCAGCTGCCGGCCCTGGCGTTCCAGTACGCCGACTACGCCGCCTGGCAGCGCCAGTGGATGGAGGCTGGCGAGCAACAGCGCCAGCTGGACTACTGGCAAGCGCGCCTGGGCAGCAGCCAGCCGATCCTCGAGCTGGCCACCGACCACCCGCGTCCCGCCGTGCAGCAATACGACGGTGCTCGCCTGCAGGTGAGCCTGGAGCCGGGCCTGGTTGCCCAGCTCAAGGCGCTGGCCGGGCAACAGGACGTGACCCTGTTCATGCTCCTGCTGGCTTCGTTCCAGGCCTTGCTGCATCGTCATTCCGGTCAGGCCGACATCCGCGTCGGCGTGCCGGTGGCCAACCGCACCCGGGCCGAGACCGAAGGGCTGATCGGCTTCTTCGTCAACACCCAGGTACTGGATGCCCGCTTCCAGCCGCAACTGCGCTTCGACGAATTGCTGCAACAGGTCAAGCACACCGCCCTGGGCGCCCAGGCGCACCAGGAGCTGCCCTTCGAACAACTGGTCGAGGCCCTGCAGCCGGAGCGCAGCCTGAGCCACAGCCCGCTGTTCCAGGTGCTGTTCAACCACCAGACCCAGGTGCTGGGCGAATCCCGCGAGCTGGCGGGCCTCAGCCTGCAGGGTCTGGTCTCGGACAAGCAGACCGCGCAGTTCGACCTGACCCTGGACACCGCCGAGCACGAAGGCGGCCTGAGCGCGACCCTGACCTACGCCACCAGCCTGTTCGAGGCCGCCAGCGTGGCGCGCATGGCCCAGCACTGGCGCAACCTGTTGCAGGGCATCTGCCAGGACGCCGGGCAGCGGGTTGCCGAACTGCCGTTGCTGAACCGCGAGGAGCGCGAACGCACCCTGTACGCCTGGAACGACAGCGCCGCCGACTATCCACGCGGGCAGACCGTCCAGCAGTTGATCGAGGCGCAGGCCGCACGCACGCCGCAGGCCATCGCTGCGGTGCTGGGCGAGCAGTCGCTGAGCTACGAGCAACTGAACCGTCGCGCCAATGCCCTGGCCCATCACCTGCGCAGCCTGGGCGTCGGCCCTGATGTACTGGTGGGGATCGCCGTGGAGCGCAGCCTGGAAATGCTGGTCGGCCTGCTGGCGGTGCTCAAGGCCGGTGGCGCCTATGTGCCGCTGGACCCGCAGTTCCCCGAGGACCGCCTGGCCTACATGATGGAGGACAGCGGCATCACGCTGCTGCTGACCCAGTCCAGCCTGCTGCAGCGCCTGCCGATTCCGCCGCAGGTGCACAGCCTGTGCCTGGACCAGCCGCTGCCAGCCGAGCACGGCGAGGACAATCCGCGCCAGCTGGCACTGCCGGAAAACCTCGCGTACGTGATCTACACCTCCGGCTCCACCGGCAAGCCCAAGGGCGTGACCATCCGCCACGACGCGCTGGTCAACTTCCTGTGCAGCATGGCGCGCCAGCCGGGCATCGACGCCCAGGACAAGGTGCTGTCGCTGACCTCGCTGTCGTTCGACATCGCCGGCCTTGAGCTGTACCTGCCGTTGCTGCGCGGCGCCAGCGTGGTGCTGCTGGGCGAGCAGGTGAACAAGGACCCGCAGGCCCTGATGGCGGTGATCCAGGCCCAGGCGGTCAGCGTCGTCCAGGCCACGCCATCGACCTGGCGCATGCTGCTGGATGCTGCGGCGCCCGGTGCCTTCGCCGGCAAGAAGGTGCTGTGCGGCGGCGAGGCGCTGAGCGCCGAGCTGGCCCAGCGCCTGATTGCCCAGGCCGGGCATGTGTGGAACGTCTACGGCCCGACCGAGACCACCATCTGGTCGGCCTGCCACTACCTGACCGCCAGCGACGATGTGTGGCTGGGCCGTCCGCTGGCCAACACCCGCCTGCACGTGGTCAGTGACGAGCTCGACGTGTTGGCGCAAGGCGCGCGCGGCGAGCTGCTGATCGGCGGCGATGGCCTGGCGCGGGGCTACCACAACCGTCCGGGCCTGACCGCCGAGCGCTTCGTGCCGGATCCGTTCGCCAGCGAGCCGGGCGCGCGCCTGTACCGCACCGGCGACCTGACCCGCTACCGCGACGACGGCGTGATCGAGTATGTCGGGCGCCTGGACCACCAGGTGAAGATCCGTGGCTTCCGCATCGAGCTGGGCGAAATCGAGGAGCGCCTGCTGTTGCACCCGGCGATCCGCGAGGCCGCGGTGATCGATATCGACGGCCCGACCGGCAAACAGCTGGCGGCTTACCTGGTGCTGCACGACGCGCAGCAAGGCGTGGAAGCGCTGCGCGGCGAGCTGCGCGCGCACCTGAAGGCCGGGCTGCCGGACTACATGGTGCCGAGCCACCTGGTGGGCCTGGCGCGCATGCCGCAGACCCCCAACGGCAAGCTGGACCGCAAGGCCCTGCCGCTGCCGGACGCCAGCCAGCTGCAGCCGGCCCATGTGGCGCCGGTCACGGAGCTGGAGCGCAAGCTGGCGGCGATCTGGGCCGAGGTGCTGCATGTCGAGCGGGTGGGGCTGCAGGACAACTTCTTCGACCTGGGTGGGCACTCGTTGCTGATTGTCCAGGTGATCGGCCGGGTGCGCGAGCAACTGGGCGTCGACCTGAGCCTGAACGAGCTGTTCGAGCAGGCCACCCTGGCCGATTTCAGCCAGGTGGTCGAACGCAAGTCGGGGCAGGTCGCCAACGCCCATGACGAACTGACTAAATCCCTGGAGGCCTTGAAACGTCTTACTGCACAGGAAATAGATAATCTGATCGCTTAGCGGGAGACATTCAAAGTGCAAGAGCTGCTCGACTCCGTAAAGTCGCTGTCCACCAGGGAGCGCAAGGCATTGGCAGCCTTGCTCAAGCGCCAGGGTGTCAACCTCTACGGGGTCACCCCGATCTTCAGAAGGGAATCTGCGGACGGGGCAGCGCTTTCATACGCACAGCAGCGCCAGTGGTTCCTCTGGCAGCTCGATCCGCACAGCGCCGCCTACAACATTCCGGCGGCGCTGCGGCTCAAGGGCGCGCTGGATATCGAGGCGTTGCAGCGCAGCTTCGACAGCCTGGTGGCGCGCCACGAGACCCTGCGCACCACCTTCCGCCAGGAGGGTGACGGCGCGGTGCAGGTCGTCCATCCGCCCTTGCCGCTGGCATTGGCGGTTGAGCCGTTCGCGGTTGCCGATCCGGCAAATCTGGAAGCGGCCATCCGTGCACGGGTGGAGGCCGAGGTGCAGCAACCCTTCGACCTGCAACAGGGCCCACTGCTGCGGGTCAGGCTGCTGGTGCTGGGGCCTGATGAGCATGTGCTGATTCTCACCGTGCACCATATCGTCTCCGATGGCTGGTCCACGCCGATCCTGGTGGACGAGCTGATCCGTCTTTACCAAGGCTTGCGCCAGGGCTCGCCGGTTACCCTGGCTGAGCTGCCGATCCAGTACGCCGACTACGCGTTGTGGCAGCGCGACTGGATGGAGGCGGGCGAGCAGGAGCGTCAGCTCGGCTACTGGCGCCAGCAGCTGGCCGGCGAGCAGCCGCTGCTGGAGCTGCCCGTCGACCGTCCGCGGCCGTCGGTGCAGAACTTCCACGGCGCGCGGCTGGCCATCGATATCGATGCCTCCCTGGCCCAGGCGCTCAAGGCCTTGGCGCGTCAGCAGGGGGTGACCCTGTTCATGCTGTTGCTGGCGTCGTTCCAGACGCTGCTGCACCGCTACAGCGGCCAGGCCGATATCCGTGTCGGCGTGCCGGTGGCCAACCGTGCCCGGGCCGAAACCCAGGGGCTGATCGGCTTCTTCGTCAACACCCAGGTGCTCAAGGCCGAGTTCGCGCCGCAGACCACCTTCACCGTGTTGCTGCAGCAGGTCCGCGAGGCCGCGCTGCAGGCCCAGGCGCATCAGGACCTGCCGTTCGAGCAACTGGTCGAGGCGCTGCAGCCCGAGCGCAGCATGAGCCACAACCCGCTGTTCCAGGTGCTGTTCAACCACCAGGCCGAAAGCCCGGGCATGGCCCGTCAGCTCGGCGAGCTGCAGGTCGAGGGCTTGAGCTGGGAAGGGCAGACCACCCAGTTCGACCTGATCCTCAACACCGCCGAACACGACGGCGGGCTGATCGCGGCACTGACCTACGCCACCTCGCTGTTCGACCCGGCCACGGTCGAGCGCATCGGCCGGCATTGGCGCAACCTGTTGCAGGGCATTTGCCAGGACCACGCGCAGCGTGTGGCGCAGTTGCCGTTGCTCGATGTGGCAGAGCAGGGCGAGTGGAAAGCTGATGTGCAGCAATATCCAGGCACGGCTTGTGCCCATGAGCTGATCGAGGCGCAGGCGGCACGTACGCCTGAGGCGGTCGCCGTGACCTTCGCCGGGCAGGCGCTGAGCTACGACCAGCTCAACCGCCGTGCCAACCGCCTGGCGCACAAGCTGCGTGAGCAGGGCGTGGGGCCGGATGTGCTGGTGGGCATCGCCGTGGAGCGCGGGTTCGAGATGATCGTCGGCCTGCTGGCGATCCTCAAGGCGGGTGGCGCCTATGTGCCGCTGGATCCGGAATACCCGCAGGACCGCCTGAGCTACATGATGGAAGACAGCGGTATTCAACTGTTGCTGACGCAAGGTCACCTGCTGGCGAATCTGCCCGTGCCGACGCAGGTCCGCAGCCTGAAGCTGGAAGACGATCTGGCTGGCTACAGCGATGAGAACCCTGCGCACCTGACTCAGCCGGACAATCTGGCCTACGTCATCTACACCTCGGGCTCGACCGGCAAGCCGAAAGGCACGCTGCTGCCGCACCACAACCTGCTGCGCCTGTTCAAGGCGACCGATGCCTGGTTCGGCTTCGGTCCGCAGGATGTATGGACGCTGTTCCACTCCTACGCCTTCGACTTCTCCGTGTGGGAGATCTTCGGCGCGCTGCTGCATGGTGGTCGTTTGGTGATCGTGCCGCGTGAAACCACGCGTTCGCCTGAAGACTTCCACCAGTTGCTGGTGGAGCAGGGCGTGACCGTGCTCAACCAGACCCCGTCGGCGTTCAAACCGCTGATGCGGGTGGCTTGTGACAGCTCTGCCGATCTGGCGCTGCGTTACGTGATTTTCGGCGGCGAAGCCCTGGATGTGGCGGCGTTGCAACCGTGGTTCGAGCGTTTCGGCGAGGACTGCGACAGCCTGATCAACATGTACGGCATCACCGAGACCACGGTCCATGTGACCTACCGGCCGATTCGCTTCGCCGACACCCAGCAGTCGGGCAGCCCGATCGGTGCGGCGATCCCGGACCTGTCGATGTACGTGCTGGATGCCGACTTCAATCCGGTGGCCAAGGGTTGCACGGGTGAGCTGCACGTCGGCCACGCCGGCCTGGCCCGTGGTTACCACAACCGTGCCTCGCTGACCGCCGAACGCTTCGTACCGGATCCGTTCTCCAGCGAAGGCGGGCGCCTGTACCGCACCGGCGACCTGGCCCGTTATCGCGGCCAGGAAGTGATCGAATACGTGGGCCGGATCGACCATCAGGTGAAGATCCGTGGCTTCCGTATCGAACTGGGCGAAATCGAGGCGCGCCTGCAAGAACATGCCGCCGTACGCGAAGTGCTGGTGCTGGATATCGACGGGGCAGGGGGCAAGCAACTGGCGGCTTACCTGATCGCTCAAGACGAAAATGCAGACCACGCAGCGTTGCGTGACATGCTGAAACAGCACCTGAAAGCCAATCTCCCGGACTACATGGTTCCGACTCATTTCCTGGTGCTGGAACAGTGGCCGCTGACCGCTAACGGCAAGCTGGACCGCAAGGCCCTGCCGAAACCGGACGCCAGCCAGCTGAAACAAGGCTACGTGGCCCCACGTACGGAGCTGGAGCAACAACTGGCCGCGATCTGGAGCGAAGTGCTGAAGGTCGAGCAGGTCGGCCTGCACGACAACTTCTTCGAACTCGGCGGCCATTCGTTGCTGGCCACCCAAGTGACCTCGCGGATCCGCCAGCGCTTGGAGCTGGAAGTCCCGCTGCGCAGCCTGTTCGAGTCCGCCGACCTGCAGGCCTTTGCCCAGGCCGCAGGCCAAGGTTCGGCCAGCCAGGCGCCGGCGTTTACTGTCGTGGACCGCAGCCAGCCGCTGCCGCTGTCCTACGCCCAGCAACGCCAGTGGTTCCTCTGGCAGTTGGAGCCGGACAGCGCCGCCTACAACATCCCTTCGGCCCTGCGCCTGAAGGGCGAGCTGAACATCGAGGCCCTGCGCAGCAGCTTCGCCGCGCTGATTGCTCGTCATGAAACCCTGCGCACCACCTTCCATCAGGAAGGCGACCAAGCCTGGCAGCGCATCCACCTGGCCAGCGACTTCGACCTGGTTGTCGAAACGGTCAGCGCTGAAGCCCTGCAGGCACGTATCGTCGAGGAAACCGCCCAGCCATTCGACCTGGAGCACGGCCCGCTGCTGCGCGCCCGCCTGCTGCGCCTGGCCGCCGACGAGCATGTGCTGGTGCTGACCCTGCACCATATCGTCGCCGACGGCTGGTCGATGCCGGTCATGGTCGATGAAGTGGTGCGCCTGTATGCCGCTCATTGTCAGGGCATTACCCCGCAACTGCCGGCCCTGGCGTTCCAGTACGCCGACTATGCGGCCTGGCAGCGCCAGTGGATGGAAGCCGGCGAGCAGGCTCGCCAGCTCGACTACTGGCGCCGACAGTTGGGTGATGAGCAACCGTTGCTGGAGCTGCCGACCGACCGTCCGCGGCCCCTGCAGCAGAACCACGCCGGCGCCCGCCTGGACATCCGTCTGGAGCGCGAGCTGGTCGAGGCCCTCAAGGCTACCGCACGGCAACAGGGCGTGACCCTGTTCATGCTGCTGCTGGCCTCGTTCCAGACACTGCTGCACCGTCTCAGTGGTCAATCGCAGGTGCGCGTCGGCGTGCCGGTGGCCAACCGCAACCGGGCCGAGACCGAGGGCCTGATTGGCTTCTTCGTCAACACCCAGGTGCTCGACGCACGCTTTGACCTGCGCACCACTTTCGCCGAGCTGCTGCAACAGGTCCGCCAGACCGCCGTGCAGGCTCAGGCGCACCAGGACCTGCCGTTCGAACAACTGGTCGAGGCGCTGCAGCCCGAGCGCAGCATGAGCCACAGCCCGCTGTTCCAGGTGTTGTTCAACCACAAGGCGGAAAATTCCGGCATGGCCCAGGAGCTGGCCGGGCTTCGGATCGAGGGGCTGGACTGGGAAGAGCGCACCGCCCAGTTCGACCTGGTGCTCAACACGGTCGAGCATGGCGCCGGGCTGAGCGCCATCCTGAGCTATGCCACCGCGTTGTTCGACCCGGCCACGGCCGAGCGTCTGGGTGGGTACTGGCGCAACCTGCTGCAGGGCATCTGCCAGGACAGCGGCCAGCGCGTGGCGCAGTTGCCGTTGCTCGATGCGGCAGAGCTGGTCGAGCTGCAAGCGGATGTGCAGCGTTATCCAAGCGCCGAGTGCGCTCATGTGCTGATCGAGGCGCAGGCGGCACGTACGCCTGAGGCGATTGCCGTGGCCTTCGCCGGGCAGGCGCTGAGCTACGACCAGCTCAACCGCCGCGCCAACCGCCTGGCCCACAAGCTGCGCGAGCAGGGCGTGGGGCCGGATGTGCTGGTGGGCATCGCCGTGGAGCGCGGCTTCGAGATGATCGTCGGCCTGCTGGCGATTCTCAAGGCCGGGGGCGCCTATGTGCCGCTGGATCCGGAGTACCCGCAGGATCGCCTGAGCTACATGATGGAAGACAGCGGTATTCAACTGCTGCTGACGCAAGGTCACTTGCTGGCTGATTTGCCTGTGCCGGCGCAGGTCCGCAGCCTGAAGCTGGAAGACGATCTGGCTGGCTACAGCGATGAGAACCCTGCGCACCTGACTCAGCCGGATAACCTGGCCTACGTCATCTACACCTCGGGCTCCACCGGCAAGCCGAAAGGCACGCTGCTGCCGCACCACAACCTGCTGCGCCTGTTCAAGGCCACCGATGCCTGGTTCGGCTTCGGCCCGCAGGATGTGTGGACGCTGTTCCACTCGTACGCCTTCGACTTCTCGGTGTGGGAGATCTTCGGTGCGCTGCTGCACGGCGGTCGCCTGGTGATCGTGCCGCGTGAAACCACGCGTTCGCCGGAAGACTTCCACCAACTGCTGGTGGAGCAGGGCGTGACCGTGCTCAACCAGACCCCGTCGGCGTTCAAGCCGCTGATGCGAGTGGCCTGTGACAGCGCTGATGATCTGGCACTGCGCTACGTGATCTTCGGTGGCGAGGCTTTGGACGTTGCTGCACTGCAACCGTGGTTCGAGCGTTTCGGCGAGGACTGCGACAACCTGATCAACATGTACGGTATCACCGAGACCACGGTCCACGTGACCTACCGGCCGATCCGCTTTGCTGATACGCAACAGCCGGGTAGCCCGATCGGTGCGGCGATCCCGGACCTGTCGATGTATGTACTGGATGCCGATTTCAATCCGGTGGCCAAGGGTTGCACGGGTGAGCTGCACGTCGGCCATGCCGGTCTGGCCCGTGGTTACCACAACCGCGCTTCGCTGACTGCCGAACGCTTCGTGCCGGATCCGTTCTCCAGTGAAGGCGGACGTCTGTACCGCACCGGCGACCTGGCCCGTTATCGCGGCCAGGAAGTGATCGAATACGTGGGCCGGATCGACCATCAGGTGAAGATCCGTGGCTTCCGTATCGAACTGGGCGAAATCGAGGCGCGCCTGCAAGAACATGCCGCCGTACGCGAAGTGCTGGTGCTGGATATCGACGGGGCAGGGGGCAAGCAACTGGCTGCCTATCTGATCGCTCAGGATCCATCCGCCGATCACGCAACGCTGCGTGACACGCTGAAGCAGCACCTGAAAACCAACCTGCCGGACTACATGGTTCCGACGCACTTCCTGGTGCTGGACCAGTGGCCGCTGACCGCCAACGGCAAGCTGGACCGCAAGGCCCTGCCCAAGCCGGACGCCAGCCAACTGCAACAAGGCTACGTGGCCCCGCGTACGGACCTGGAGCAGCAACTGGCGGCAATCTGGAGCGAAGTGCTGAAGGTCGAGCAGGTCGGCCTGCTCGACAACTTCTTCGAACTCGGCGGTCACTCGCTGCTGGCCACCCAGGTAACCTCGCGCATCCGCCAGCGCTTGGACCTGGAAGTCCCGCTGCGCAGCCTGTTCGAGTCCGCCGACCTGCAGGCTTTCGCCCAGGCTGCCGGCCAGGGTTCGGCCAGCCAGGCGCCGGCATTCACGATTGTGGATCGCAACCAACCGCTGCGGCTGTCCTACGCCCAGCAACGCCAGTGGTTCCTCTGGCAGCTGGAGCCTGAAAGCGCCGCCTACCATATCCCCGCAGCCCTGCAACTGAAGGGCCGGATCAACCTGGAGGCGCTGCGCCAGGCCTTCGAAGCCCTGGTCGCGCGGCATGAGAGTCTGCGTACCATCTTCGAGCAGCTCGGTGGCGAGGCGCGGCAGCATATCCAGGCGCCCGCGACCTTCACCCTGGTGATGGAGTCGCTGCAGGACACCTCCACCGAGGCGGTCCGCGAACGCGTGGCCCGCGAGATCCAGCGCCCCTTCGACCTGACCCAGGGGCCGCTACTGCGGGTGCGCCTGCTGCGCCTGGCCGAGGACGAGCATGTGCTGGTGCTGACCCTGCACCATATCGTCGCCGATGGCTGGTCGATGCCGATCATGGTCGATGAGGTGGTGAGCGCCTACCTGGCCTTGAGCCAGGGCCGCCAACCCGAGCTGCCGGCCCTGGCCGTGCAGTACGCCGACTATGCCGCCTGGCAGCGCCAATGGATGGCGGCCGGCGAGCAGGCCCGCCAGCTCGATTACTGGCTGGCCCAGCTGGGCGGCGAGCACTATGTGTTGCAACTGCCCACCGATCACCCGCGTCCCACCGTGCAGAGCCACGCCGGACGCAGCCTCGCCATCGAGGTACCGGCGCCGCTGGTCCAGGCCCTGAAGGCCCAGGCGCGCCAGCAAGGGGTGACGCTGTTCATGCTGCTGCTGGCCTCGTTCCAGAGCCTGCTGCACCGCCAGACCGGGCAGGCCGACATCCGCGTCGGCGTGCCGATCGCCAACCGCACCCGGGCCGAGACCGAGGGGCTGATCGGCTTCTTCGTCAACACCCAGGTGCTCAAGGCGCAGTTCGAGCTGCACACGACCTTCAGCGAGCTGCTGCAGCAGGTCAAGCACACCGCGCTGCAGGCCCAGGCCCACCAGGACCTGCCGTTCGAGCAACTGGTCGAGGCGCTGCAGCCAGAGCGCAGCCTGAGCCACAACCCGCTGTTCCAGGTGATGTTCAACCACCAGGCCCAGCGCCCGGACCAGGCCCGCGAGTTGCCGGGCTTGAGCATCGAAGGCCTGAGCTGGGGCAACCCCACGGCGCATCTGGACCTGGCCCTGGACACCTTCGAAAGCGAGGATGGCCTGGGTGCGACCCTGACTTACGTCAGCGACCTGTTCGAGCACGCCACCATCGAGCGCATGGCCGCGCTTTGGCTCAACCTGTTGCAGGCGGTCAGCACCCAGCCGGCCCAGCGCATCGTCGAGCTGCCGCTGCTGGACGCGGCGCAGCGCCAGACCATCCTTGAGCAATGGAGCCGGCACGAGGCGGTCTACCCCGACCAGCGCACCGTGCAGCAGCTGATCGCCGACCAGGCCGCGCGCACGCCGCAGGCCACGGCGCTGATCTGCGAAGGGCAGCAGCTCAGCTACCAGGCCCTGGACCAGCGCGCCAACCAGCTGGCCCACCGCTTGCGCCAGGAAGGCATCGGCCCGGACGTGCGCGTGGGCATCGCCCTGCCGCGCAGCCTGGACATGGTGGTCGGTCTACTGGCGGTGCTCAAGGCCGGCGGCGCCTATGTGCCGCTGGACCCCGACTACCCGCACGAGCGCCTGGCCTACATGATGGATGACAGCGGCATCGTCCTGCTGCTTGGCCACAGCACGCAGTTGCAAGGCCTGGCGGTGGCGCCGCAGGTGCGCTGCCTGTGCCTGGACAGCGAACCCCTCGACGCCTGGCCAAACCATGCGCTGCCTGAACTGGGCGACCCCGACAACCTGGCGTACATCATGTACACCTCCGGCTCCACCGGCCGCCCCAAGGGCGTGGGCATCAGCGCCGCGGCCCTGAGCCGGCACGCCCATGTCGCCAAGGGCTTCTGCGGGCTGTCGGCGGCCGACCGGGTGCTGCAGTTCTCCACCTTCAACTTCGACGCCTTCGTCGAGCAGCTGTACCCGGCGCTGATCTGCGGCGCCAGCGTGGTGGTGCGTGGCCCGACGCTGTGGGACAGCGAGACCTTCTACCGCGAAGTGGTGACCCACGGCATCACCTTCGCCGACCTGCCGACCGCCTACTGGCACCTGCTGGCCAAGGACTTCGCGGCCAAGGGCCCGCGGGACTACGGCCAGCTGCGGCGCATCCACATGGGCGGCGAGGCCATGGCCGCCGATGCGGTGCTGGCCTGGCAACAGGCCGGGCTTGGCCATGTGCGTCTGCTCAACACCTACGGGCCGACCGAGGCCACCGTCAGTGTCATGAGCCATGACTGCAGCGCCTATGTCACCGGCGAGCAGCCCCTGCCGGTGCAGATCCCGATCGGCAAGGCCCTGGCCGGCCGCTCGATCCACCTGGTGGACGCCGACGGTGACCTGGCCCTGCCTGGGGCCATCGGCGAACTGCTGGTCGGTGGCGAATTGCTTGCCCGCGGCTATCACAACCGCCCGGGGTTGACTGCCGAGCGCTTCATCCCCGATCCGTTCGCCAGCACACCGGGTGGGCGTCTATACCGTACCGGCGACCTGGCGCGCTACCGCGAGCAGGGTGTGGTCGAGTATGCCGGGCGCATCGACCATCAGGTGAAGATCCGCGGCTTCCGTATCGAACTGGGCGAGATCGAGGCACGTCTGCGCGAGCACCCGGCAGTGCGCGAGGTGCTGGTGGTCGATATCGATGGCCCGGGCGGCAAGCAGCTGGCCGCCTACCTGGTGCCCGACGCGATGCCCGAGGAGGACGCTGGCCTGCGCGCCGAACTGAAGGCGCACCTGGGTGCCAGCCTGCCGGACTACATGGTGCCGATGTACCTGGTGCTGCTCGAGCGCATGCCGCTGCTGCCCAACGGCAAGCTCGACCGCAAGGCGCTGCCGGCCCCCGATACCCGTCAGGCGCAGTCGGCCTACGTGGCCCCGGTCAGCGAGCTGGAACAGCAGCTGGCGGCGCTCTGGGCCGAGGTGCTGGAGGTCGAGCGGGTGGGCCTGATGGATGACTTCTTCGAGCTGGGCGGGCATTCGCTGCTGGCGGCCCAGCTGATTTCCAAGATCAACTCGGGCCTGGGGATCGACATCCCGCTGCGCCTGCTATTCGAGAAACCGCAATTGAATGATTTTGCCCAGGCCTGTGCCTCCACCGGCCTGTCGTTGAGCGAGGACGGCTTGTCCGATATCGAAAGAATGATGAATGAAATGGCGGGCGTCTGAGATGGACAAGAGCACAGCAGAACGTATCGCCAAGCGCTTTGTGGGCCTTGCCCTGGAGCAGCGTCGGCAGATCCTCGACAAGATGCGCGAGACCGGGCAGAGCTTCCGCCTGCTGCCGATCGCCGTCACCCGCCACGACAGCCCGCGCATCCCGCTGTCCTATGCCCAGCAGCGCATGCTGTTCCTCTGGCAGCTGGAGCCGCAGAGCAGCTTCTACAACGTGCCGATGGCGGTGCGCCTGAGTGGTTCGCTGAACCAGCAGGCCCTGGCCGAGGCCCTGGACGCGCTGGTGCGGCGCCACGAGAGCCTGCGCACGCGCTTCGTCTCCGAAGAGGGCGAGTTCCACCAGCAGGTCCTTGAGCAGTCGGGTGTGAGCCTGGAGCTGCGCGAGGTGCAGGCCGGGCCGGGCGAAGATCTCGAACAGTGCCTGCGCGGCGCGGTGCGCGAGGCGCTGGATGCGCCCTTCGACCTGCTCGAAGGGCCGCTGCTGCGGGTCCGGTTGCTGCGCCTGGCGCCCAGCGAACATGTGCTGACGGTGTGCATGCACCATATCGTCTCCGACGGCTGGTCGGGCGAGCTGATGGTGCAGGAGTTCGTGCACCTGTACGAGGCGCTGTCCCAGGGCCGCGCCGCCGACCTTCCACCGCTCGAGGTGCAATACGCCGACTATGCGATCTGGCAGCGCGCCTGGCTCGAGGCCGGCGAGGGTGAGCGCCAGTTGCAGTACTGGAAGCAGCAGCTGGGGGATGAGCACCCGGTGCTGGAACTGCCGTTGGATCATGAGCGCCCGGCGCACCCCAGCTACCGCGGCGCGACCCTGCGCAGCGATGTGCCGGCGGCGCTGTCGGCCAAGCTCAAGGCCCAGGCGCGCAGCCAGGGCCAGACCGTGTTCATGCTGACCCTCGCGGCCCTGGCCGTGACCCTGGCGCGCTACAGCGGCCAGGCCGACATCCGCATCGGCGCGCCCAACGCCGGGCGCAACCGCAAGGAAGTCGAAGGCCTGATCGGCTTCTTCATCAACACCCAGGTGCTGCGGGTGCAGGTGGACGAGTGTCAGAGCGGCGCGGCCCTGCTGGAACAGGTGAAGCAGGCCGTCAGTGGAGCGCAGTCACATCAGGAACTGCCGTTCGAGCACCTGGTGGATGCCCTGGCGCCGGAGCGCTCGCTGGGCCACAACCCACTGTTCCAGGTGAAGATCAACCAGAACCTGGCCGACAGCGAAGCCGCCGCCCAGGCCCGGCAGACGCTGGGCGGCCTGAGCGTCAGCGGTTTTTCGGTCGAAGGCCGCGATGCCCGCTTCGACCTGGCCTTCGACTTCTCCGAAACCCCCGACGGCCTGCAAGGCTACTTCACCTACAGCACCGACCTGTTCGAAGCCGCGACCATCGAACGCATCGCTGCTTCGTTCCAGGCGGTGCTGCGCACCCTCGTGGAGCATCCTGAGGCGGCGCTGTTCGAGCATCCCGATACCCAGGCCGCGCAGGTCGAGACCAACCTGCGGGACTGGTCGCAGCCGGACTTCCTCGCCCTGTGGCGCCAGGGCTTGCAGGTCGGTGCCGGGCAGCCGGCGCTGCGCGCGGGTGATCGGATGGTCAGCTACACAGAGCTGGAGCAGCAGGCCAATCGCTTCGCTCACTATCTGACGGCGCAGGGCATCGCCCCCGGCATGACCGTGGCGCTGTGCCAGGAGCGCTCCATCGAGTGGGTGACCAGCCTGCTGGCCGTGCTCAAGCTGGGTGCGGTGTACCTGCCGCTGGACAGCCGCCAGCCCGCCGAACGCCTGCAGCAACTGCTGCAGGCCAGTGGCGCGCGGTTGCTGGTGCATGCCTTGGGCGATGCCCAGGCGGCGGGGCTGGGCGTATGCCCGGCGTTGGCCTATGACGCGGCGCAGCACGCTGACTGCAGCGACCAGCCACCGGCGGTACACATCGAACCGCAGCAAGCGGCCTACATCATCTACACCTCGGGTTCCACCGGGCAGCCCAAGGGCGTGGTGATCAGCCACGGCGCGCTGGCCAACTACCTGCAGGGCGTGCTGCAACGCCTCGACCTGCAACCCGGCGCCAGCCTGGCGATGGTCTCCACCGTGGCCGCGGACCTCGGTCACACCGTGCTGTTCGGCGCGCTGGCCTCGGGCCGGCTGCTGCACCTGCTGGGCCACGACCAGGGCTTCGACCCGGACGGCTTTGCCAGCTACATGGCCGAGCACCGGGTCGATGTGCTGAAGATCGTGCCCAGTCATCTGCAAGGCCTGCTGCAGGCCGCGCAGCCTGAGCGGGTGTTGCCCGAACAGCTGCTGATCCTTGGCGGCGAAGCCAGCTCCTGGGCCCTGATCGAGCAGGTCCGGCGCCTGAAGCCCGGTTGCCGGATCATCAACCACTACGGTCCGACCGAGACCACCGTGGGCATCCTCACCCACGAAGTCGGCGAACGCCTGCCCGGCTGGCGCAGCGTGCCGGTGGGTCGACCATTGGATAACGGCCAGGCGCGGGTGCTGGATGCCTACCTCAACCCGCTGCCCGAGCGGGTGGCCGGCGAGCTGTACCTGGGTGGCCAGGGCCTGGCCCAGGGCTATGTCGGCCAGCCGGGCCTGACCGCCGAGCGTTTCGTCCCCGATCCCTTTGGCCACAACGGCGAGCGGCTGTACCGTGCCGGTGACCGCGCGCGCCTGGATCAGGGCGTGCTGGAGTACCTGGGCCGCGGCGACGACCAGGTGAAGATCCGCGGCTACCGGGTCGAGCCGGGCGAGGTCGGTCAGGTGCTGCAAGGCCTGCCCGGCGTCGGCGAGGCCGTGGTGCTGGCGCTGCCCCTGGACAGCGATCCGACGCGCCTGCAACTGGTGGCCTGGGCCGTGCCGGCGGCGGGCGTGGAGCTGCAGGCCGAGGCGTTGCGCCAGGCCCTGCAGGCGCGCCTGCCGGAGTACCTGGTGCCGGCTCAAGTGCTGTTGCTCGAGCGCCTGCCGCTGACCGCCAACGGCAAGCTGGACAAAAAGGCGCTGCCCAAACCGGGAGTGGCCAGGCAGCGCTACACCGCGCCGGTGGGCAAAATCGAGGAGAAACTTGCCGCGATCTGGTGCGAAGTGCTCAAGCGCGAGCAAGTGGGCAGCACCGATAACTTCTTCGAGCTGGGCGGCGATTCGATCCTCAGCCTGCAGATCATCGCCCGGGCCAAGCGCCAGGGCATCAAGCTGAGCCCCAAGCAGCTGTTCGAGAAGCAGACCATCGGCCAACTGGCGGCGGTGGCCAAGCTGATCGAGAAGAAACCGGCGGCCGAGGTGGTCGAGCAGGTCAGCGGCAGTCTGCCGTTGCTGCCGATCCAGGCGCGTTTCTTCGACACCGCGATTCCCCAGCGTCACCACTGGAACCAGGCGGTGCTGCTGAGCCCGCGCCAGCCGTTGACGGTGGCGTTGCTGCAGCCCGCGCTCAAGCTGCTGGTGGCGCAGCACGACGCCCTGCGCCTGCGTTTTTGCGAGGAGCAGGGGCAGTGGCAGGGGCAGTTCGCGCCGGTCGATGCGCAGCAATTGCTGTGGGTGCATCAACTGGACGATGCGGCGCGCCTGCCGGAACTGGCCGACGAGGCCCAGCGCAGCCTGGACCTGAAGCATGGCCCGCTGCTGCGGGTGGTGCTGATCGACCTGCCCGAAGGCCAGCAGCGCCTGCTGGTGGTGATCCATCACCTGGTGGTCGACGGCGTGTCCTGGCGCGTCCTGCTCGAAGACCTGCAGGCGGCCTGCCAGGCCCTGGCGGCCGGCAAGACGCCGGTACTGCCGGCCAAGAGCAGCTCGCTCAAGGCCTGGGCCGAGCACCTGCGCGAGCATGCCCGCAGCCCCGCGCTGGTGGCCGAGCTGGCTTACTGGCAGGCGCAGTTGCAGGGTGTCAGCGACGCCCTGCCTGGGGCGAACCCTGAGGGCGGCCAGCAGCGCAAGCATGAGATCTCGGTGCGCACTCAGCTGAACGCCGAGCTGACCCGGCAACTGCTACAGGAGGCGCCAGCCGCCTACCGCACCCAGGTCAACGACCTGCTGCTGACGGCGCTGGCCCGGGTCATCCGCCGCTGGACCGGCGAGGCGCATGCGCTGATCCGCCTGGAAGGCCATGGCCGTGAAGACCTGTTCGACGACCTCGACATCACCCGCACGGTGGGTTGGTTCAGCAGCCTGTATCCATTGAAACTGACCCCGGCAAGCGAGATGGGCGCGTCGATCATGGCGGTCAAGGAGCAGCTGCGCGCGGTGCCGGCCAAGGGTATCGGCTACGGCGTGCTGCGCTACCTGGGCGACGAGCAGGCCCGCCAGGCCCTCGGCGCCCTGGCCCAGGGCAGCATCGTGTTCAACTACCTGGGGCAGTTCGACGGCAGCTTCGACAGCGAGCAGGGCCTGTTCGTCCCGGCGCCGGAAGGCGCGGGGCAGGGGCAGAGCCCGGAGGCGCCGCTGGGCAGCCTGCTGAGCATCGATGGCCAGGTTTACGCCGGCGAGCTGGCCCTGGACTGGAGCTTCAGCAGCGCGGTGTTCGAGCGCGGACAGATCCAGCGCCTGGCCGACGAATACGCCGAGGAACTGCGCCTGCTGATCGCCCATTGCACCACCGCTGGCGTGGCGGGCGTGACGCCGTCGGACTTCCCGCTGGCCCGCCTTGACCAGCGCCAGCTGGCGGCGTTGCCGGTGGCCGCGAGCAATATCGAGGACATCTACCCGTTGTCGCCGATGCAGCAGGGCATGCTGTTCCACAGCCTCTACGAGCAGGCGGCGGGCAACTACATCAACCAGCTGCGGGTCGAGGTGCAGGGCCTGGATGTGCCGCGCTTCGTCGCGGCCTGGCAGGCCACCCTGGACAGCCACGAGGTACTGCGCAGCAGCTTTGTCAGCGGTTACGACCAGTCGCTGCAGGTCGTCCTGCGCGAGGCACGCCTGCCGCTGGTGGAGCTGGACTGGCGCGACCAGGCCGACCTGCCGACGGCGTTGCAGGCCTGGGCCGAGGCCGACCTGCGCGCCGGCTTCGACCTCGCCTGCGGCCCGCTGCTGCGCCTGGCGGTAATCCGTACCGGCGAGCAGCACTACCAGCTGGTGTTGACCAACCACCATATCCTGCTGGATGGCTGGAGCAGCTCGCGGCTGTTCGGCGAGGTGCTGCAGCGTTACGCCGGTGTTGTGCCTGCGGCCAAGACCAGCCGTTACCGCGACTATATCCAGTGGCTGCAACGCCAGGACCAGACAGTCAGCGAGCGCTTCTGGCGCGAGCGCACCGCCGGCTTGAACGAACCCACCCGGCTGGCCCAGGCGTTCCGCTCCGAGGCTCATGGGCAGGGACAGGGTGAATATCCGGTGCTGCTCGACCCGCAACGCACCCAGCGCCTGGGCGAGTTTGCCCGGGAACAGCGGGTCACCCTTAACACTCTGGTCCAGGCGGCCTGGCTGCTGCTGTTGCAGCGCTATACCGGGCAGTCCAGCGTGACCTTCGGCGCCACCGTGGCAGGTCGCCCGGCCGAGTTGCCGGGTGTCGAGGAGCAGCTGGGGCTGTTCATCAACACCCTGCCGGTGATCGCCACCCCGCGTCCGGAACAGACCGTGGGCGACTGGGTGCAGCAGGTCCAGGCGCTGAACCTGGCCTTGCGCGAGCATGAGCACACGCCGCTGTACGAGATCCAGCGCTGGGCCGGCTGGAGCGGCGAGGCGCTGTTCGACAATATCCTGGTGTTCGAGAACTATCCGGTGTCCGAGGCGCTTCAAGCCGGTGCGCCCCAGGAGCTGGCGTTTGGCGAAGTGGTCAGCCAGGAGCAGACCAACTATCCGCTGACCCTGGTGGCACAGGTGGGTGACAAGCTGCTGGCCAGCTTCAAGTTTGATCGCGCCAGTTATGCCGAATCGGCCGTCGAACAGTTGGCGGCGCACTTCGTCGAGCTGCTGGAAGGATTGGCGGACTCGTCGCAGCGGGCGCTGGGTGACCTGGCCTTGAGCGGGGCGGCGGAGCAGGAGATTGCCAGTTTCCCGAGCGAAGCCTGTGCTCATGTGCTGATCGAAGCGCAGGCGGCGCGCACGCCTGAAGCGGTTGCCGTGACCTTCGCCGGGCAGGCGCTGAGCTACGACCAGCTCAACCGTCGCGCCAATCGCCTGGCGCACAAGCTGCGCGAGCAGGGCGTGGGGCCGGATGTGCTGGTGGGTATCGCGGTGGATCGCGGTTTCGAGATGATTGTCGGCCTGCTGGCGATCCTCAAGGCGGGTGGCGCCTATGTGCCGCTGGATCCTGAATATCCGCAGGACCGCCTGAGCTACATGATGGAAGACAGCGGCATTCAACTGCTGCTGACGCAAGGCCATCTGCTGGTCGATCTGCCCGTACCGGCGCAGGTTCGCAGCCTGAAGCTGGAAGATGATCTGGCCGGCTACAGCGATGAGAATCCCGAGCACCTGAGCCAGCCGGATAACCTGGCCTATGTGATCTACACCTCGGGCTCCACTGGCAAGCCCAAAGGCACCTTGCTGCCGCACCACAACCTGCTGCGCCTGTTCAAGGCCACCGATGCCTGGTTCGGCTTCGGCCCGCAGGACGTGTGGACGCTGTTCCACTCGTACGCCTTCGACTTCTCCGTTTGGGAGATCTTCGGTGCGCTGCTGCACGGCGGTCGCCTGGTGATCGTGCCGCGTGAAACCACGCGCTCGCCGGAAGATTTCCACCAACTGCTGGTGGAGCAGGGCGTGACCGTGCTCAACCAGACCCCGTCGGCGTTCAAGCCGCTGATGCGGGTGGCCTGTGACAGTGAGTCCGATCTTTCGCTGCGCTACGTGATCTTCGGTGGCGAAGCCTTGGACGTTGCTGCACTGCAACCGTGGTTCGAGCGCTTCGGTGAAGACTGCGACAACCTGATCAACATGTACGGCATCACCGAGACCACGGTCCACGTGACCTATCGGCCAATCGGCTTTGCCGATACGCAACAGCCGGGTAGCCCGATCGGTGCGGCGATCCCGGACCTGTCGATGTATGTACTGGATGCCGACTTCAATCCGGTGGCCAAGGGCTGCACAGGCGAGCTGCACGTCGGCCATGCCGGCCTGGCCCGTGGTTACCACAACCGTGCCTCGCTGACCGCCGAACGCTTCGTACCGGATCCGTTCTCCAGCGAAGGCGGGCGCCTGTACCGCACCGGCGACCTGGCCCGTTATCGCGGCCAGGAAGTGATCGAATACGTGGGCCGGATCGACCATCAGGTGAAGATCCGTGGCTTCCGTATCGAACTGGGCGAAATCGAGGCGCGCCTGCAAGAACATGCCGCCGTACGCGAAGTGCTGGTGCTGGATATCGACGGGGCAGGGGGCAAGCAACTGGCGGCTTACCTGATCGCTCAAGACGAAAATGCAGACCACGCAGCGTTGCGTGACATGCTGAAACAGCACCTGAAAGCTAACCTCCCGGACTACATGGTTCCGACTCATTTTCTGGTGCTGGAGCAGTGGTCGCTGACCGCCAACGGCAAACTGGACCGTAAGGCCCTGCCGAAGCCGGACGCCAGCCAGTTGCAACAAGGCTACGTGGCGCCACGTACGGAGCTGGAGCAACAGCTGGCGGCGATCTGGAGCGAAGTGCTGAAGGTCGAGCAGGTGGGTCTGCACGACAACTTCTTCGAACTGGGCGGTCACTCGCTGCTGGTGATCACTTTGGTAAACCGGGTGCGCGAAGCCTTCGCCACCAACATCAGCCTGCATGAGTTCATGCTGATGGCGAGCTTCGAGGAACTGGCGAACTTCATCGGTGGCGGCAAGGATCGCCTGAAATCGTCGGTGATCAACCTCAACGGTTGCCAACTGCAGCGTCCGGCGCTGTTCTGCCTGCCGCCGGGCGGTGGCGGTGCCTACGCCTACTACCCGCTGGCCAGCCGCCTGGCCGACGAGCGTCCGGTGTATGGCCTGGTCAACAAGTGCTACGCCGAGCCGGGCTGGGTGGACGAGTCCTGGGAGGCGATGGTCGGCTACTACGTCGAGCAGATTCGTCGTACCCAGGCCAATGGCCCTTACCATTTGCTGGGCTGGTCCCTGGGCGGCGCCCTGGCGCTGGAGGTGGCTCACGCCCTGGAGCAGGCAGGCCAGGAAGTGGGCTTCGTCGGCCTGGTCGATACCCTGCTGCCGAAGGACGTGTCCGGCCTTGAGGCCGAGCCCGTCGAGGTGGTGCAGGTGGCGCGGGCGGACGAGAGCCTGCTGCGGGGGCTGCTGGCTTTCGCTCCGGGTGTTGGTGAAGCCCGTATCGTCGGCTTTATCGATGAGGCCGGGCGTCTGCCTGCCGGGGTCGACAGGACCGAGTGGGTCATCGAGCAGGTGGCCGCTGCGGGGGGCGTCAGTGCCGAGCGGCTGCGGGCCATTCACGAGGATGTGCATCTGCAGCGGGAGATCGTTGATGGTTTCGCTGTCCTTGATCGCAACGTCGAACTGAGCCAGGCGTTTCGCCTGCGGCCGCTGGCGGTCCGGGTGGATTGCTGGTGGGCCAGCGAGAGTCGTAGCCTGGAGCGGGTGCGTATGGGGGAGGCGGGGTTGCTGGCGCAGGCTTCGGTCAACGGGTTGGCCAGTTCTACGGTGATCGCTGATGGGCATGAGGGGGTTATCAATGCCGTGGCGTTTGTCGATGGGCTGGTGGGGCGGTTGGCTGGTAAGGCTTGAGGTTGGTGGGTGATGAGGAACGGGTGGGGCGTTGGGTTCTACCCGATTTTTATTGCGTGCCTGGTGATTTTTATGGTGCCTTAGTTGTCAGCGATTTGAAAAATATTGTTGTTGGATGGTTTTGTAAGTTGTAGGCGCATTCATTTGCGATGTCGACGCTTATTCACCTTTCCGCCCTTACGGCGGGTTACTTTGGTCGTGGCCAAAGTAACCAAAGCCGTGGCGCTCCATTCATCCGGCCCTACGCTTCGCTCCGGGTTCCCTCACTCCGGTCTTGCTCCCGGGAGGACCGCGCTGCAGGGCCCATCCTGGGCCCCAGCGCTTGACGGGCATCCATGCCCGTCACCTCCCTCCGCAAGACCTCCGCTCGGCCTCCTGAAGTCGCGAAGTTACGAGCGGCGCCTGGACTGGCGTAGCTGTCGCTAGTTGAAAGCTTAGTTGATCTCTCGATCGTATCGCGGGGCAAGCCCGCTCCCACGCGATAGTCGTCGTTATATATAACTCTGTAGGAGCGGGCTTGCCCCGCGAAAGGGCCGGAAAAGCCAATACATAACTAACTGTAAAACAACTGACTTCGCATTTCTTGCTCTTGCTCTTGCTCTTGCTCTTGCTCTTGCTTCTAAGCGCGCGATAGCTCAGGCAACACCAATTGCGACTTCAGGAGGCCGAGCGGAGTTCTTGCGGAGGGAGGTGACGGCCATGGATGGCCGTCAAGCGCTGCGCCCCAGGATGGGGCGTTCAGCGCGGTCCTCCCGGGAGCAAGAACGGAGCGAGGGAACCCCGGAGCGAAGCGCAGGGGCCGGATGAACGGAGCGGGGCGGCTTTGGTTACTTTGGCCAAGACCAAAGTAACCCGCCGTAAGGGCGGAAAGGTGACTAAATGTCGATATCTTCTACGAATGCGCACACAAAAATCAAAACAATCACCCAAGAGCCAGAGCCTTCAAGCAATAAACTCCGACTCCCCACCCCCCCGTACCTCACCATCATCCTGCCGAACACTGAGCACCACAGCCCCCCCACACAACCCAACCAACCCCACACTGGCCACCACGATATCCCCCATCCCCATACCGGCAAGCAGCAAAATCAGACTGATCCTGAACAGCGTGGTCATGGCCATCTCCAAGGCAGGGCGAACGAACTCCATGAAACCACCATAACCCCGAAGCCCCCCATGCAAAGCGCCAGGACAAGCGATTGGCACTGAATCCACCCGCTTTGGCAGAAAGCCCGTCACTTGACGCCACCCCCCATCCCTGATTTCATTGAAACCGTTTTCATCAACCCTGCAAAAGCGCAAACAAGAAGGAAACAGGGTGAACAAAGAGCCAACATCCGTCCGCGGTCGGGTCACCATCAGCGAAGTCGCCAAGGCCGCCGGCGTTTCCAAGGCCACGGTCTCGCGCTACATGGGCGAGGACCGGCAACTGCTCGCCGAAGCCACCGCGCAACGCATCGAGGCCGTCGTCGAACGCCTCGGCTATCGCCCCAACCGCATGGCCAGCGCCCTCAAGCGCGGCCGCACCGGGCTGATCGGCATGCTCCTGGCTGATATCCGCAACCCCTACTCGGTGGCGGTGATGCACGGCGTCGAGACTGCCTGCCGCCAGCACGGCTACAGCCTGGTGGTGTGCAACACCGACTACGACGACGATCAGGAACGCAGCCACCTGCAAGCCCTGCAGTCGTACAACGTCGACGGCCTGATCGTGAACACCCTCGGCCACCGCGCCGACGAGCTGGCCAAGCTGGCCCTCGACCTGCCGATGGTGCTGGTCGACCGGCAACTGGCCGGCCTGGCAGTCGACCTGGTGGGGCTGGACAACAGCGACGCCGTCGAGCAGGCCCTTGATCACCTGCAGCGTTGCGGTTATCGCGACATCCTCGCCGTGACCGAGCCGCTCGACGGCACCAGCTCCCGCCAGGAGCGAGTTGACGCCTTCCAGGCCTCCATCGCCCGGCGCCCTGGCCTGCGTGGGCAGGTGCTGGCGGTGGGCGCGGACTTGCCGGAGCAGCTGGGCAGCTTCATCGCCGGGGCGGGGCACGGCCCGCAGGCCTTGTTCACCTGTAACGGCGTTGCCACCCTGGAGGTGGTACGCGTGCTGCACGCCCGTGGCGGAACGCTGTTCCAGGACGTCGGCCTGCTGGCGCTCGACGAGCTGGACTGGTACCCGTTGGTGGGCAGCGGCATCACCGCCCTGGCCCAGCCCACCGGGCGGATCGGTGCCGCAGCGTTCCAATGCCTGCTGGAGCGCCTGCAAGGCAGCGGTTCGCCGGCGCGGCGCCTGGATTTGCAAGCCGAGCTGATCCCGCGAGGCTCCACCCGATCACAAGCCTGACGGCGTCCTTGACGCCGATGCTGCTGGCGAAAAATGAAACCGGTTTTATCTACAAGAACAAGGACCACACACATGCAATCGCCCATTGTCTCCATCAGCTTGTCGAGTTTCGGTGCCGATGCCGTGCGGCGCCTGGGTCAGGCCAGCTACCTGCCGTTGCTGGCCGCCGCCGGTGCGCGGCGGGTGGAATGGCGTGAGGAACTGTTCGACGCCACGCCCGCTGCCACCACCCTGGCCAACCTGGCCGCCGAGCATGGCCTGCAGAGCCTTTACTCCACGCCACTGGAGCTGTGGCGCGAGGATGGCAGCCTGGAGCCGGCCATCGCCCAGCGCCTGCAACTGGCAAGCGAAATCGGCGCGGTGGCGCTGAAGGTGTCGCTGGGGCATTACCAGCCAGGCTGTGACTTGCAGGCCCTGGCGCCATTGCTGGGGCACAAGACAGCGCTGTATGTGGAAAACGACCAGACGCCTTACGGCGGACGGCTGCAGGTCCTGGAACGATTCTTCCGCGAGGCGCAGGAGCAGGGCGTGGCACCGGGCATGACCTTCGATATCGGTAACTGGTACTGGCATGACGAATCACCGCTGCTGGCGGCACAGCTGCTGGGCCGTTGGGTGCGCTATGTGCACTGCAAGGCCGTGGCCCGGCGTGCAGACGGGCGCCTGGTCGCGGTCGTGCCCCAGGCGCTTGACCTGGCCCAGTGGCGCGAGCTGATGACCTATTTCGCCCCGGACCTGCCGCGGGCCATCGAATACCCCCTGGCCGGTGATGACCTGCTGGCGCTGACCGCGCGGCAGGTCGCGCAACTGGCGCAGCTGGAAGGGCAGGTGTGCCATGGCTGAGCGCGACGTCCTGTGTTTCGGTGAAACCATGGCCATGTTCGTGGCCGCGCAGCCGGGCGAACTGGCCCAGGTCGAGGGTTTCGGCAAGCGCATCGCCGGTGCCGACAGCAACGTGGCCATCGGCCTGGCGCGCCTGGGCCTGGGGGTGCGCTGGCTGAGCCGGGTGGGTAACGACTCGCTCGGCGCCTTCGTGCTCGACACCCTGCGCCAGGAAGGGCTGGACTGTTCGAGCGTCGAGATCGATGACGAGCATCCCACCGGGTTCCAGCTCAAGGAGCGCTGCGATGACGGCCGCGATCCGAAAGTCGAGTATTTCCGTCGTGGCTCGGCGGCCAGCCGGTTGTCGCCGGCTCAACTGCAACCCACGTTGCTGGAGGCCCGACACCTGCACGCCACTGGCATTCCACCGGCCTTGTCGGCCAGCTGCCGCGCGCTCTGCCACCAGTTGCTGGACGACATGCGCGCCCATGGCCGCAGCATTTCCTTCGACCCCAACCTGCGGCCTTCGCTGTGGCCGGACCGCCAGACCATGGTGCGCGAGATCAACGCCCTGGCGTTCAAGGCCGATTGGGTCCTGCCCGGGCTTGAGGAGGGGCGCCTGCTGAGTGGCCGCGATTCGCCGCAGGCCGTTGCCGAGTTCTACCTCGAGCAGGGCGTGCAATGCGTAGCGATCAAACTCGGCGCCGAAGGTGCCTACTGGCGCGACGCCCAAGGTCAGCACGGTGTGGTCCCCGGTTTTCCGGTGGCCCGGGTGGTCGACACCGTGGGCGCGGGTGACGCCTTCGCCGTCGGCGTGATCAGCGCCTTGCTCGAGGGCCTGCCACTGCGCCGGGCCGTGGCCCGGGGCAACTGGTGCGGCAGCCGGGCGGTGCAGAGCCGGGGCGACATGGAAGGCCTGCCGCAACGCCACGAACTGGACCTGCACGAACACGCTTCGATCCAACCACGCTGAATCGCCGGACCGTCCGGCACCTGATGTGACAAGAACAACAAGACCAGGAGAATCCCCATGCAGCTTGATCGACTCGCTCCCAGACGCTGGTGGTACATCATGCCCATCGTCTTCATCACCTACAGCCTGGCCTACCTCGACCGGGCCAACTATGGCTTTGCCGCGGCCTCGGGCATGGCCGACGACCTGAAGATCACCCCGGCGCTGTCGTCGCTGCTCGGCGCGCTGTTCTTCCTTGGCTACTTCTTCTTCCAGGTGCCGGGCGCCCTCTATGCGCAGAAGCGCAGCGTGAAGAAGCTGATCTTCGCCAGCCTGATCCTCTGGGGTGGCCTGGCGACGCTGACCGGCGTGGTGCACGACGTCTACCTGCTGATCGTCATCCGCTTCCTGCTGGGCGTGGTGGAGGCGGCGGTGATGCCGGCCATGCTCATCTACCTCTGCCACTGGTTCACCCGCGCCGAGCGCTCGCGGGCCAACACCTTCCTGATCCTCGGCAACCCGGTGACCATCCTGTGGATGTCGGTGGTTTCGGGCTACCTGGTGCAGCAGTTCGACTGGCGCTGGATGTTCATCATCGAAGGCGCGCCGGCGATTCTCTGGGCCTTCATCTGGTGGCGCCTGGTGGATGACCGCCCGGAGCAGGCCAAGTGGCTGGACGCCCGCGAGAAGGCGGCGCTGCGCCAGGCGCTGGACGCCGAGCAGCAGGGTATCAAGCCGGTGAAGAACTACCGCGAGGCGTTCCGCTCGCCTACGGTGTTGATCCTGTCGCTGCAGTACTTCTGCTGGAGCATCGGCGTGTACGGCTTCGTGCTGTGGCTGCCGTCGATCCTCAAGCAGGCGGCGGCGCTGGACATCGTCACCGCCGGCTGGTTGTCGGCGGTGCCGTACCTGGGGGCGGTGGTGGCCATGCTCGGCGTGTCCTGGGCCTCGGATCGCCTGCAGAAGCGCAAGCGTTTCGTCTGGCCGCCACTGCTGATCGCCGCCCTGGCGTTTTACGGCTCGTACAGCCTGGGCACCGAGCATTTCTGGTGGTCCTACGCCTTGCTGGTGATCGCCGGGGCCTGCATGTACGCGCCCTACGGGCCGTTCTTCGCCATCGTCCCCGAGCTGCTGCCGGCCAACGTCGCCGGGGGCGCCATGGCGCTGATCAACAGCATGGGCGCGCTGGGCTCGTTTTCCGGCTCGTGGCTGGTGGGCTACCTCAATGGCGCCACCGGCGGACCCGGCGCCTCCTACCTGTTCATGTGCGTGGCGCTGCTGCTGGCCGTGGCCCTGACCGCCGTTCTCAACCCCTTGCAACAGACACGCCGGCAAAGCCTGGCGCCCAGCCGATAGGTACCGTGCAATGAAGAAACGCATCGTCCTCTACAAACGCCTCTCCGACGCGCTCATGGCCCGCCTGCAGGCGCACGCCGAGGTGACCATGGTCGAATCGCCCAGTGCCGACGGCCTCGCCCGCCTGCGTGCGGCGCTGCCGGGCGCCCATGGGCTGCTCGGCGCCAGCCTGCGCCTGGACGCCCCCTTGCTCGACCTGGCGCCGCAGCTGGAAGTGGTCTCCAGTGTATCGGTCGGCGTCGACAACTACGATATCGACGCCTTCGACCAGCGCGGCGTGCTGTTGACCAACACCCCCGACGTGCTCACCGAAACCACCGCCGACACCGGCTTCGCCCTGATCCTCGCCTGTGCCCGGCGGGTCGTCGAGCTCGACGGCTGGATCCGCGCCGGCCACTGGCAGGCAGGTATCGGGCCGGCGCAGTTCGGTTGCGATGTGCAGGGCAAGACCCTGGGCATCGTCGGCATGGGCCGTATCGGCGAGGCCCTGGCCCGCCGCGCCCATGCCGGTTTCGGCATGCGCGTGCTGTACCACACCCGCCAGCCACGGCCCGAGGTGGAGGCGCGGTTCGCCGCCGCGCATCGCAGCCTGGAGGCATTGCTGGCCGAGTCCGATTTCGTCTGCCTGTGCCTGCCGTTGACCGCCGCGACCGAGAACCTGATCGGCGCACCACAACTGGCGCTGATGAAACCGTCGGCGGTCCTGGTGAATATCTCCCGTGGTCGGGTGCTGGACGAGGCTGCATTGTTCCAGGCCCTGGCCGAGCGGCGCATTCGCGGCGCCGGCCTGGACGTGTTCGTGCGCGAGCCGTTGCCGGCCGATTCGCCGTTGCTGCAACTGGACAACCTGGTGGTGACGCCGCACATCGGCTCGGCCACCGAGGAGACCCGCGAGGCCATGGCCCGTTGCGCCGTTGAAAACCTGCTGGCCGCCTTGGCCGGCGAGCGGCCGCAGAACCTGGTCAACCCGCTTGCCTGGTCGCGGCGAAACCCATGAGCGGGGCGAGCACTGTGCTTGCCATAACAACAGCCCTTGCCCGATTCGATATCCCGGGGTCGCGCCGCGACCCTTTGGCAAAACAAGGCCGCTCCGCCGAGACAGCGCTGTCTCGGCCTGTGGCTCCGGGATCTTCAGCGGTGAAAAGGGCGACGATTTCCGTATGACCTGATCAACAGAGAGACATCCTCATGTCCAAGGACCAACCCGCCTCCGTGCAACCGGCGCGCCGGGCGTTCCTGCGCCAATCCCTGACCCTGATCCCGGTGGCGACCCTCGCCGGCACGGGACTGGGCAGCGCAGTGCTCGCCGACAGCGTCACCCCGGCACCTGCCGAACCGGCCCGAGCGGCCCCGGCACGGGCCTACCAGCCGAGCTTCTTCACCCGCGAGGAGTGGGCCTTCGTCAGCGCCGCCGTGGCCGTGCTGATCCCCACCGACGCCCTCGGCCCCGGTGCGGCCGATGCCGGCGTGCCCGAGTTCATCGACCGTCAGCTCAACACCCGCTACGGCAGCGGTGGGCTGTGGTACATGCAGGGGCCATTCCGCCCCGACGCGCCCACCGAGCTGGGTTACCAGCTCAAGCTCAGCCCCCAGGAGATCTACCGGCTGGGCATCGCCGAAACCGACGCCTGGTGCCAGGCGCAGTTCGGCAAGGCGTTCGCCCAGCTCGGCCTTGAACAACAGCAGCAGGTGCTCGAGGCCCTGGACGGCGGCAAGCCGGTCTTTGCCACGGTGCCGGCGGCCACCTTCCTCGGCATGCTCTGGCTCAACACCCGCGAGGGCTTTTTCAGCGACCCCCTGCACGGCGGCAACCAGGGCCTGGCCGGCTGGAAGCTGGTCGGCTTCCCCGGCGCCCGCGCCGACTTCATGGACTGGGTGGAGCGCGACGAGCGCTATCCCTTCCCGTCAGTGTCCATCAGCGGCGAGCGAGGTTGAGCCATGAGCCAAGTGATGAAGAAAGTCGATGTGGTCATCGTCGGGTTCGGCTGGGCCGGGGCGATCATGGCCAAGGAACTGACCGAGGCCGGCCTGCAGGTGCTGGCCCTGGAGCGCGGCCCGGCCCGCGACACCTACCCGGACGGCGTCTACCCGCAGACCATGGACGAGCTGACCTACAACTCGCGCAAGAAGCTGTTCATGGACATCTCCCGTGAGACCGTGACCCTGCGCCACAGCATCAACGACGTGGCCGTGCCGTACCGTCAGTTCGGCGCGTTCCTGCCTGGCACCGGCACCGGCGGAGCAGGGCTGCACTGGTCCGGCGTGCATTTTCGTGTCGACCCGGTAGAACTGCGCCTGCGCAGCCACTATGAGGAGCGCTACGGCAAGCGGTTCATTCCCGAGGGCATGACCATCCAGGACTTCGGCGTCAGCTATGAAGAGCTGGAGCCGTACTTCGATTTCGCCGAGAAGGTGTTCGGCACCTCCGGCACGGCCTGGTCGATCAAGGGCCAGGTGGTAGGCCGCGACAAGGGCGGCAACCCGTTCGCTGCCGACCGCTCCAGCGACTTCCCGCTGGCGGCGCAGAAGAACACCGTGTCGGCGCAGCTGTTCGAGAAGGCCGCCCGCGAGGTCGGCTACCACCCCTACAACCTGCCCTCGGCCAACACCTCCGGGCCGTACACCAACCCCTATGGCGCGCAGATGGGGCCGTGTAACTTCTGCGGCTATTGCAGCGGCTATGCCTGCTACATGTACTCCAAGGCCTCGCCCAATGTGAACATCCTCCCGGCCCTGCGCCAGGTGCCGAACTTCGAGCTGCGCAACAACGCCCATGTGCTGCGGGTCAACCTGACCGCCGACAAGCGCCTGGCCACCGGCGTGACCTACGTCGACAGCCAGGGGCGAGAGGTGGAGCAACCGGCCGACCTGGTGATCCTCGGCGCGTTCCAGTACAACAACGTGCGCCTGATGCTGCTCTCGGGCATCGGCAAACCCTACGACCCGGTGAGCAACGAAGGGGTGGTCGGACGCAACTTCGCCTACCAGAACATCTCCACCGTGACCGCGTTCTTCGACCGCGACAGCCACCACACCAACCCCTTCATCGGCGCCGGCGGCAACGGCGTGGCGGTGGACGACTTCAACGCCGACAACTTCGACCATGGCCCCCACGGCTTCGTCGGCGGTTCGCCGTTCTGGGTCAACCAGGCCGGCGCCAAGCCGATTTCCGGCACCAAGGTGCCGCCGGGCACGCCGAAGTGGGGCAGTGGCTGGAAGGCCGCGGTGGCCGACAGCTACCGGCACATGCTGTCGATGGACGCCCATGGCGCGCACCAGTCCTACCGCGACAACTACCTCGACCTGGACCCGGTGTACAAGGATGCCTACGGTTTGCCCCTGCTGCGTATGACCTTCGACTGGAAGGACAACGACGTGAAGATGAACCGCTTCATGGTCGAGCGCATGGGCAAGATCGCCGAGGCCATGGGGCCCAAGGCGATCAGCGCGGGCAAGAAAGCTTTCGGCCAGCACTTCGATGCCTCCACCTACCAGACCACCCACCTCAACGGTGGCGCGATCATGGGCACCGATCCCAAGACCAGCGCACTCAATCGCTACCTGCAGTGCTGGGACGTGCACAACGTGTTCGTCCCCGGCGCCTCGGCCTTCCCCCAGGGCCTGGGCTACAACCCCACTGGCCTGGTGGCGGCACTGACCTACTGGTCGGCGCGGGCGATCCGCGAGCGCTACCTGAAGAACCCCGGTCCACTGGTGCAGGCGTGAGGAAAGCCAACATGAAGACATTGCTCATCGCCATGCTGGGCCTGGGCGCCAGCACCTTGCTGCAGGCCGCCGACGCGGTGGACCCGGCGCAGGTCAGGCAAGGCGAATACCTGGCCCGCGCTGGTGACTGCGTGGCCTGCCACACCGCCAAGGGCGGCAAGCCATTCGCCGGCGGGCTGCCCATGGAAACGCCCATCGGCACCCTGTACTCGACCAACATCACCCCCCACGCGAGCGGCATCGGCCAGTACAGCTACGAGGACTTCGAGCGTGCCGTGCGCCAGGGCATCGGCAAGGATGGCAGCACGCTGTACCCGGCCATGCCGTACCCGTCCTACGCCCGGGTCAGCGACCAGGACATGCAGGCGCTCTACGCCTACTTCATGCACGGCGTGCAGCCGGTGGAGCAGCAGAACAAGGGCAGCGACATCCCCTGGCCGCTGAGCATGCGCTGGCCGCTGGCGTTCTGGCGTGGGTTGTTCGCGCCGCCGGTCAAGCCGTTCGAAGCCGCCGGACGCGATCCGCTGGTGGCACGCGGCGCCTACCTGGTGGAAGGGCTGGGGCACTGTGGCGCGTGCCACACGCCGCGGGCGCTGACCATGCAGGAAAAAGCCCTGGATGCCGGCGACGGCGCGGCGTTCCTGTCCGGCAGCGCGCCCCTGGAGGGCTGGATTGCCAAGAGCCTGCGCGGTGATCACAAGGATGGCCTGGGCAGTTGGGACGAGGCGCAGATCGTTGCCTTCCTCAAGACCGGGCGCAACGAGCGCACCGCGGTGTTCGGCGGCATGAGCGACGTGGTCGAGCACAGCATGCAGTACATGAGCGACGCCGACCTGACCGCCATCGCCCGCTACCTCAAGACCCTGCCGCCGGTGAACCCGGACGACAAGCCGTTGCGCGAGGATCCTGCCGTCGCCCAGGCGCTGTGGCAGGGCAATGACGGCAAGACCGGCGCGGCGCTCTACGTCGACAACTGCGGTGCCTGCCACCGCACCGACGGCAAGGGCTACGCCCGGGTGTTCCCGGCGCTGGCCGGCAACCCGGTGGTGCAGGGCGAGGATGCCACCTCGTTGATCCATATCGTGCTGGAGGGCGCGACCCTGCCGGCCACGGCGACGGCACCCTCGACCTTCAGCATGCCGGGCTTCGGCTGGCGCCTGTCGGACCAGCAGGTGGCCGATGTGGTCAACTTCATTCGCGCCAGCTGGGGCAACCAGGCACCGGCGGTGAACGCGGGGCAGGTGGCGCAACTGCGCAAGCAGGCGCCGCCGGCACTGAAGGCCGAGTCGTTGATCGGCGATACCACGGGTATCCAGGAGCCCTGAGCAGTGGCCGGGGGCAACGGGTCTGCACGACCTTGCCCCCGGCCCCACCACTCAGAACCAGCGGTCGTTGCGTTTACGGCCGCGGGTCAGCGCCGGCAGGATCAACCCCGCCAGCAGCCCGGCCCCGGCGATGCTGCCGCCGTAGACCATGTAGCGCATCATCACCTGCTTGTTCTCGTCACCCAGGCGCGCCTGGGTGTCGCGCAGGGTCGACTGGCTCTGCGCCAGTTGCTCGTTGAGCGCCTTGTTACGGCTTTCCAGCTCGTCGATCAGCGCTTTGCGCGAGTCGAGGGTCTCCTGCATGCCCTGCACGCGGTTCTTCCAGCTGTCGTCGATGTTCTTCAACTGGCCGGACAACTCGGCCACCTGGGCGTCGAGCTGCGGCAGGCGCTCGTTCTGGCCGGGCACGGCCTGCAGGTCGTTGCTGAGGATCCACACCAGGTCGCCGCTCTGTCCGCGCACCTGGCTGTAGTTGCCCTGGCTGGTCACCAGGCTGACCTTCTGCCCGGACTTGAGCGTGCCGACGATGCGGTGGCCATCGGTGGGACCGCTGCGCACGTAGGTGCTCAGGCTGTCGCTGACCCAGCGCGCATCGCTGGCCGGCTCTTCGGCGTGGGCCGGAACGGCAAGGGCGATCAGGGCGGCGATCAGGCCGCCGCGCAGGGCGGTGAGGGCAGGGGAAGCGGGCTGGATGTCTGGCATGCTGGTCTTCGCTGAAACAGGACGAATGAAGGCCCGATGACTGGGCCGGCGATCCGGTCGGGTGGATTGACCGTCAGCGAAAGACCGTTTTTTTGTAGGCAGGTTCACTGCTTGGCGCAGGAAATGTCTGCAGGATGTTGCTGGCCGTATCCCCATCAGGAAACTGCCCAGCCCATCTGGCTAAGCTGTTGCACAGGGAACAGCGTTGCAACATTTATCAGCGTGGGAGCGGGCTTGCCCCGCGATGCGATAGATGGCACCGGCTTTGCCGGTGATCGCGGGGCCAGCCCGCTCCCACGCTGCCCCAGCTAAATCACAGCATTACTTTTTGCTCCATTGCAGCGGCTACCTCAAGCCACCACCTCATAGCACGGCACATACGCCGCCCCACCGGGCAGCTTCATGCGGTGCTGGTCGACGAACGCCTGCAGCAGGCGCCCGAGCGGGTCGAGGATCGCCGCGTCGCCGCGGATCTGGTACGGCCCGTGCTCCTCGATCAGGCGGATGCCCTTGTCCTTGACGTTGCCGGCGACGATCCCGGAAAACGCACGGCGCAGGTTGGCCGCCAATTCGTGGGGCGGCAGTTCGCGGCGCAGGGCCAGGTTGGCCATGTTCTCGTGGGTCGGGTCGAACGGGTGCTGGAAGCCCTCGTCGATCTTCAGCAGCCAGTTGAAGTGGAACGCGTCGTTACGTTCACGGCGGAACTGCTTGACCACCTTGAGCCCCTCGACCATCTGCCGGGCCACTTCGGCCGGATCGTCGATGATGATCTGGTAGTGACGCTGGGCGGCCTCGCCGAGGGTGGCGCCGACGAAGGCGTGCAACTGCTGCAGGAAGGCTTCGGCGCTGCGCGGCCCGGTGAGCACGACCGGGAACGGCAAGTCCTGGTTGTCCGGGTGCATGAGAATGCCGAGCAGGTACAGGAACTCCTCGGCGGTGCCGGCGCCACCGGGGAAGATGATGATGCCGTGGCCGACGCGGACGAAGGCCTCCAGGCGCTTCTCGATGTCCGGCAGGATCACCAGTTCGTTGACGATCGGGTTGGGCGCCTCGGCGGCGATGATGCCCGGCTCGGTCAGGCCCAGGTAGCGACTGCCGTGCATGCGCTGCTTGGCATGGGCAATGGTGGCGCCCTTCATCGGCCCCTTCATCACGCCCGGGCCGCAGCCGGTGCAGACATCCAGCTTGCGCAGGCCCAGCTCGTGGCCGACCTTCTTGGTGTACTGGTATTCCTCGCTGCTGATCGAGTGCCCGCCCCAGCACACCACCAACTTCGGCTCGACGCCCGGGCGCAGGGTGCGGGCGTTGCGCAGCAGGTGGAAGACGTAGTCGGTGAGGCCTTGCGAGCTTTCCAGGTCGATGCGCTGGCTGGCCAGCTCGCTCTCGGTGTAGACGATGTCGCGCAGGGCGCTGAACAGCATCTCGCGGGTGCTGGCGATCATTTCGCCGTCGACGAAGGCGTCGGCCGGGGCGTTGAGCAGTTCAAGGCGCACGCCGCGGTCCTGCTGGTGGATGCGTACCTCGAAGTCCTTGTAGGCCTCAAGGATGGTCTTGGCGTTGTCGACATGGGCGCCGGTGTTGAGGATGGCCAGGGCGCACTGGCGGAACAGGGTGTAGAGGCTGCCGGTACCGACTTCGCTCAGTTGCTGGACTTCACGTTGCGACAGCGTCTCCAGGCTGCCCTTGGGGCTGACGGAGGCGTTGATGACATTGCGTTGGGGCATCTGGTCTTTCCTGTGCGGGTAAAACATCCTTCTTGGACAACACCATACAAGCAAATGTGCGTGGCAACGAGGGGGCGGGTGAAAAAGCCTGGCTGGCAATCGTGGGAGTGGCCTTTGTAGGAGGGGGCTTTGTGGGGGCGGGCTTGCCCCGCGATCAGGGCCGGTAAGGCATCGCGGGTCAAGCCCGCTCCCACGAAGGTCACCTCACCTTGAACACATGCCGCAGGTACGCCACGAAATTCTCGTCCCGGCACTGGGTCTTGCCCGGGCTGTCGGAGATCTTCGCCACCGGCGCGCCGTTGCAGGCGGTCATCTTGATCACCATGTTCATCGGCTTTACCCCGGGGATATCGCAGGTGAGGTTGGTACCAATGCCGAAGCTGACATGGATCCTGTCATTCAACGCACGGTACAGCTCAAGCATCTTCTGGAAATCCAGTCCATCGGAAAAGATCAGCGTCTTGCCCTTCGGGTCGATCCCCAGCCGCTCATAGTGGGCGATGGCTTTCTCGGCCCAGGCCAGCGGATCGCCCGAGTCATGGCGTAGGCCATCGAACAGCTTGGCGAAGTACAGGTCGAAGTCGTGCACGAACGCATCCATGCCGATGCAGTCGGTCAGGGCGATGCCCAATTGTCCACGGTATTCACGTACCCAGCATTCCAGCGCGGCGACCTGGCTGTCGACCAGGCGCGGACCGAGCTGCTGGTGGGCCATGAACCACTCATGGGCCATGGTGCCTAGGGGTTTGACCTGGTATTCGCGGGCCAGGTGCACGTTGCTGGTACCGACGAAACGCCCGGGAAAATCACGCTTGAGGATATGCACCACTTCTTCCTGCACCCGGTAGGAGAATCGCCGGCGGGTACCGAAATCGGCCAGTTGCAGACCGGCCAGCTCGTCGTCGCTGGCTTCTGCCCTGAGCCAGTCGAGTTTCTGGTACAGGCGCTCACCGACCTGTTCGATCAGCACTTCGCGATAGCGGTAGCGGTTGCGTACCTCGCTGATGATCGCCAGCAACGGAATCTCGAACAGGATCACATGCAGCCACGGGCCACGCACGCGGATCGCCAGTTGCCCGGCATCGTCCAGGCCAACCTGCACGTAGCGCAGGTTGAAGCGGAACAGGCTGAGGAAGCGGATGAAGTCCGGCTTGATGAACGGGATCTTCTCCAGGTAGGCCAACTGGTCGTGGGTGACCGAGACATCGGCCAACTGCTCGACCTGGTAGCGGATCTCGGCGAGGTAGGGCGCCAGGTCCTCGTCGTTGCGGCAACGGAACTCCCATTCCACCTCGGCGTTGGGGTAGTTGTGCAGCACTGCCTGCATCATGGTGATCTTGTAGAAATCGGTATCCAGCAGGTTCTGGATGATCCGTGGACCAAAGACGCTGTCGCTCATGGGCGGGCCTCCTTGAGTTGGTCGAGCCGGGTATCGAGGGCCTGTTCGTCGGCACACAGGTGGATGCCGGTGCTGGCCATTTCATCGCAGGCCGCCTGTGCGCCCTCGGCGCTCAGGGCGCGGCAGGCCGGCAGGTACAGCAGTACCTCGAAACCGGCGCGGCGCAGTTGCAGGGCAGTGGTGCGCACGCAGTAGTCCAGTGCCAGGCCGCCGACGATGATCGCCTGTACCTGCTGCACCTTGAGGTACTCGATGACGCCGGTGGAGCGGCGCTCGGCCAGGTCGTGGTAGCAGGCGCCGTAGGGGTGCAGGTCGGGTTCTACGCCTTTCCAGACGAAGTAGTCGTAGTCGATGGGGGCGGGCAGGCCGGGCAGCAGCTCGAACCCCGGGGTGCCGGGGACGCAGTGGCGGACCCAGGTCAGGTCGGCATTGGCCAAGGTCAGTGGTTGCAGCATCTGGCCCGGCTCGGCGACCACCCAGGCGGCGTTGGCCGGGTGGGCGTCCTTGCTGCCCAGGCGCAGCGAGGCGCGTTGGGCCATGGCGTTGAGCGCGGGGGCGATCAGGTGGCCGCCGGGCACCGGCAGCTCATGGGGGGCGTTGGCGGTGAAGCCGTTCTGCGCGTCGACATCGAAACTGGCGATTTTCATCGGAGGAAGCTCCTCGGCTGGAATGGCTATATATTTCACCTGGTGAATTAAGTGTGTCAAGATTATTTTATCCAGGGGTTCAGACTTGCTCTATTTAATCGCCCTGGTGGAATATAGGCGGACGTTGATTAAGGAACCGTTCCGTGAGCACAGCTGAAGTCCTGGCCAGTGTCGATATCGTCACCCTGCGCCTGTCGCCACACAGCCAGCGCCTGGAGGTGTTGCTGTCCCCGCGCGAGCGCGAGCCCTACAAGGGCCAGTGGGCCTTGCCGGGCGTCATCGTCAATGGCAGTACTGCGGACAACAATCTGGATGTCGCCGCCTGCCGGGCTCTCTCGGAAAAGGCCAAGGTGCGCCCGCGCCACCTGGAGCAGGTTGGCACCGAGGGCAATGCTTCCCGCGACCCGCGGGGCTGGACATTGAGCACTTACTACCTGGCGTTGCTCGACCCTGCGGTCGTGGTCGAGGATCCGCAGATTGCCTTCTTCGATCTGCAAGGCGTCCTGGATAATGAGCCGCCGTTGCCGTTCGATCATCGTCTGCTGGTCGAGCGCGCCTACGAACGGCTGGCGGCCAAGGCCGTGTACACCAACCTGCCGCTGTACCTGGCACCCGAGCGGTTCACCGTGCTGGACGCCCTGGCCGCCGCGCAGGCGTGCCTGGGACAGCCGGTCAACAACACCTCAATGCGCAAACGTCTGGAGCGCATGAAGAGCGAAGGTTGGGTGCAGGACACCGGAGAGAAGAACCAGCCCAGGCTGGGGCGGCCACAGCAACTGTACCGGCATACCCCGCAGGGGAGCGGGGCGTTCATGTTCGACCGGAGTCTGTTGGCGGGAGGATAGTCAGGACAGGTTGCGGCCTCTTCCTGCAGTCGTCGAGTAACGACTATCCTTGCCCCATGACCAACCCGCCTCCCCAACGCCATCCTTGTCCACCGGGCGCCTGCGACTGCGGCCGCGAACGCCTGGCCGACGGCCCCGAGCGACGCATCCTGCTGCTCACCCGCGAGGAGGAGAAGCGCCTGGTCGAACGCCTGGAAAACCTCAAGGATCTGGAGGACCTGCAGCGCCTGCAAGCGCGCCTCTACGAACAACTGGGCATCCGCGTGTATATCGCCCCGGGCTTCAACGAAGTGCGCACCATGCGCGGCATCGTCATCGAGCTTGCGGCGCAGACAGGGCTGTGCCGCAAGACCCGCCAGTCGATCCCGGCCGCCATTCGCCGTGGCCTCGAGCGCAATCCGCAGGTAGCCTTCCGCCTGCTCGACGCCCACGACCTGCTGCGCGACGCCTGAGCCTCAGCGCATCGCCGCCAGCTTGATACCAAAGCCCACCAGACAGACACCGGCCAGGCGCTCCAGGGCATGCGTCACCCGCGGGCTGGCGCGCATGCGCTCGGCCAGGCGGTGGGTGAGCAGCACCGCCACCAGGCCGTAGAGCAGGGTCAGGCCGGCCACGGTCAGCGCCATGAAGGCGAAGGTCACCACGCCCTGGTGGCGCACCGGGTCGATGAACAGCGGGAAGAACGCCATGTAGAACATGATCGCCTTGGGGTTGAGCAGGGTGATCATCATGGTCTGGCGCAGGTAGCGGCCGCTGGCCATGCCGCTGTCGCGCGGCGCGCCGCCGGGCTTGCTCAGCACCATGCGCAGGCCGAGCCAGGCCAGGTAGGCGGCGCCGGCCCACTGCACCACATGGAAGGCGGCCGGGTAGGTGGCCAGCAGGGTGGCGACGCCGGCCACCGCCAGCCACATCAGCACCTGGTCGCCGAGGATCACCCCGAAGGTGGCGGCCAGGCCGCCCTTGATGCCGCCCTTGCCGGTGGCGGTGATCAGGGCGAAGTTGCCGGGGCCGGGGATCGCCAGGAGGATGAGGAACGCGATCACGAAAGCGCCGTAGTCGGTCACGCCGAGCATGGGAAGTCTCCTGGGGAAGGTGGGCGGGCAGATCACGATATATGCCATTATTCGCGGGACTTGCAAAGCCATGGCGGCACAGGGAGGTGAAGATGGCGTTCAGCGCGGATGAGCGGGCGGTATTGCTGGCGGTCAAGGGCGTGGGGCCGACCGTGGTGCAGCGGCTCGAGCAGTTGGGTTATGACTCGCTGGCGCGACTGGCCGGGGCCGATGCCCTGCAGATCGTCAGCGAGGCGGCCGGGCTGGTGGGCAGCAGTTGCTGGAAGAACAGCCCGCAGGCGCGGGGGGCGATACAGGCGGCGATTGCGCGGGCCAGGGAGGTTGCTTTTTGACGGGCTGTCCAGATGTGGCACGCACGTTGACCGTTTCCCCTGTAGGAGCGGCCTTGTGCCGCGAAAAGGCTGCGTAGCGGCCCCAGGGGTTCAGCGTTGACACATCAATCGCCGGGGCTGCTACGCAGCCCTTTCGCGGCACAAGGCCGCTCCTACAGAGGGGCGTGCAGGGCCTTTGGAGCAGCATAAAAAAGCCCCGAAGACCAAGGCCTTCGGGGCAAACGGTTGGGGGAGGAACCAACCAAAGGAGTCTTCACATCAGGGGGCGATCAGCGCGAGCTGGCCACCACGTCGGGTTGCCAGCCGCCGCCCAGCGCCTTGTAGATCGCGACGATGCCGCTGTACAGCTCGACCTCGCCCTGGGCCTGGGCGTCTTCGGCGCTCAGGCGTTCGCGCTCGGCGTCGAGCAGCACCAGGTAGTCCACCGTACCTTCGCGGTAGCGCACCGAGGCCAGTTCCGCCGCCTTGCGGCTGGCGTCGCTCTGGCGCATCAGCGCCAGCAGGCGCTGTTGGCGCTTGCCGTAGTCGCTGAAGGCATTGGAGGATTCCTCCAGGGCCAGCAGCACCTGCTGTTCGTAGTTGGCCAGGGCACCCTCGGCATCGGCCTTGGCGCCGCGCAGGCGGGCGCGCACGCTGCCCAGGTCGAAGGCTGCCCAGGTGATGCTCGGGCCCAGCGCCCAGGCATTGGCAGCCGAGGAGCCGATCTGCGAGCCGCGCGCGGCGGTGAAGCCGAGGAATCCGCTCAAGCTGACCCGTGGGAACAGGTCGGCGGTGGCCACGCCGACGTTGGCCGTGGCCGCCGCCAGCTGGCGCTCGGCGCTGCGGATGTCCGGGCGGCGGCGCAGCAGCTCGCCGGGGTCGCCCACCGGCAAGGCCTTGGCTATGGCGGGCAGGGCCTTGGGCGCCAGGTCCACGCTCAGGGCGTCCGGGCGCTGGCCGAGCAGGGTGGCGATGCGGTTCTTCGCCCGTACCTGTTCGGCCTGCAGCTGTGGCACGGTGGCTTCGACACCCGCCAGGCGGGCGTCGGCGCGGACCACGTCGAGCTCGTTGCCGACCCCGGTATCGCGCAGGGTTACGGTGATGTCCCGCGACTGCTGCTGGGTCTTGAGGTTGGCCACGGCGATCTGCTCGCGCAACTGGGCGCCGCGCAACTGGCCATAAGCGTCGACCAGTTCGGCGATCAGGCTGACCTGCAGCTGCTGCAGGTCGGCCTCGGCGGCCGCTTCCTGCGCTTCGCTGGCTTCGATCTGGCGCTGGATGCGGCCGAACAGGTCGAGCTCCCAGGCCATGTCCAGGCCCAGGTCATAGCGCTCGCTGTTGACCCGGCGCTCGGTCTGGCCAGGCACCTGGCCCTTGCCCAGGTCGCTGCTGGCGCGGCTGGTGACCACCGGCAACTGGTCGTTGGCGGCGTCCTCGCGGATCGAGCGCGCCGCCTTCAGGCGGGCGAAGGCCACGCGCAGGTCGCGGTTGCCGTCCAGCGACGCCTGTACCAACTGGTTGAGCACCGGGTCGTCGAACTGCTTCCACCATACGCTCTCGAAGCGGCTGCGGTCGAAGGCCTTGGCTTGCAGGCTGCTGTCGAGCTGCGCCGGTTCCGTGGCCGGGGTCTTGTAGTCCGGGCCCACCGCGCAGGCCGCCAGGGCCAGTGCCAGCAGGCTCGGGGTCAGGGGTTTGAGCAACTTCATGCGTGGTTCTCCAGGGCCACTGCGTGCCCGGCCTTGCGGGCCTGGCGACGCTCGACGAAACGGCGGATCAGGAAGAAGAACACCGGGGTCAGGAACAGGCCGAACACGGTCACCCCGATCATTCCCGAGAACACCGCCACACCCATGGCGTGACGCATCTCGGAACCGGCGCCGGAGCTGAACACCAGCGGCACCACGCCCATGATGAAGGCGATCGAGGTCATCAGGATCGGCCGCAGACGCAGGCGGCAGGCTTCCAGTACCGCAGCCAGCGGGTCGAGGCCCTTGGCCTGTTCATCCTTGGCGAACTCGACAATCAGGATCGCGTTCTTGCACGCCAGGCCCACCAGTACGATCAAGCCGATCTGGGTGAAGATGTTGTTGTCGCCACCGGAGACGATCACCCCGGTGATGGCCGACAGCAGGGTCATCGGCACGATCAGGATCACCGCCAGCGGCAGGCTCCAGCTCTCGTACTGGGCGGCCAGCACCAGGAAGGCCAGCAGCACGCAGAGCGGGAACACGAACAGCGCGGTGTTGCCTGAGAGGATCTGCTGGTAGGTCAGGTCGGTCCATTCGAAGGTCATGCCGTTGGGCAGTTCCTCCTTGAGCAGTTTCTCGATCGCCGCCTCGGCCTGGCCGGAGCTGTAGCCTGGGGCCGCGGCACCGTTGATCTCGGCGGTGATGAAGCCGTTGTAGTGCATGACCCGGTCAGGCCCGGAGGTGTCGCTGACCTTGAGGAAGGTCGCCAGCGGAATCATCTCGCCGAGGTTGTTGCGCACCTTCAGCTGGCCGATCTGCTCGGCGTCGAGGCGGAACTGCTGCTCGGCCTGGACGTTGACCTGGTAGGTACGGCCGAAGCGGTTGAAGTCGTTGGTGTACAGCGAGCCCAGGTAGACCTGCAGGGTGTCGAAGATGTCATTGATCGCCACGCCGTGGGTCTTGGCCTTTTCCCGGTCGATGGCAGCATCGACCTGCGGCACGTTGACCTGGTAGCTGGTGAACAGGCCCGCCAGTTCCGGCACGTTATGGCTCTTGGCGATGATGTTCTGGGTTTCCTTGTACAGCGCTTCGTAGCCCAGGTTGCCGCGGTCCTCGATCTGCAGGCGGAAGCCGCCGATGGTGCCCAGGCCTTGAACCGGCGGAGGCGGGAAGATCGCGATGTAGGCGTCCTGGATATCGGCGAACTGGGCGTTCAGGGCTGCCGCGATGGCCGCCGCCGACTGGCTCGGGTCCTTGCGCTCGTCGAACGGCTTGAGCGGGGTGAACACGATGCCGCTGTTCGGGCTGTTGGTGAAGCCGTTGATCGACAGGCCCGGGAAGGCCACCGAATCAGCCACACCCGGTTGCTTGAGGGCGATCTCGCTCATCTTCTTGATCACCGCCTCGGTACGGTCGAGGCTGGCGGCGTCAGGCAGCTGGGCGAAGGCCACCAGATACTGCTTGTCCTGGGCCGGGACGAAGCCGGTCGGGGTGGACGAGAAGCCCAGGTAGGTCAGGCCCATGAGGCCTGCATAGACGAACAGGGCAATGCCGCTGGAGCGGATGACCCGGCGCACGCCGCCGACATAGCCATGGCTGGCGCGGTCGAAGAAGCGATTGAACGGGGCGAACAGCCAGCTGCCCAGCAGTTTTTCCAGGAACCGCGAGAAACGGTCCTTGGGCGCGTGGTGGTCCTTCAGCAGCACGGCGGCCAGGGCCGGCGACAGGGTCAGCGAGTTGAATGCCGAGATCACGGTGGAGATGGCGATGGTCAGGGCGAACTGCTTGTAGAACTGCCCGGTGAGGCCGGAGATGAACGCGGCGGGCACGAACACGGCGCACAGCACCAGGGCGGTGGCGATGATCGGGCCGGTCACTTCGCTCATGGCCTTCTGCGTGGCTTCCAGCGGTTTCAGGCCAAGGCCGATGTTACGCTCGACGTTCTCCACCACGACGATGGCGTCGTCCACCACGATACCGATGGCCAGTACCAGGCCGAACAACGACAGCGCGTTGAGCGAGAAGCCGAACAGGTGCATCACCGCGAAGGTGCCGATCAGCGAGACGGGCACGGCCATCAGCGGGATGATCGAGGCGCGCCAGGTCTGCAGGAACAGGATCACCACCAGCACGACCAGGATCAGGGCTTCGAACAGGGTGTGTACCACGGCTTCGATGGAGCCACGAACGAACACGGTCGGGTCATAGACGATGCTGTAGTCCATGCCTTCCGGGAACTCTTTCTTCAGTTCGGCCATCTTCGCCCGCACTTCGTCGGAGATCTCGATGGCGTTGGAGCCTGGGCGCTGGAAGATCGGGATGGCCACCGCCGGCTGGTTGTTCAGCAGCGAGCGCAGGGCGTACTGGCTGGAGCCGAGCTCGACCCGGGCGATGTCCTTCAGGCGGGTGATCTCGCCGTTGGCACCGGCACGGATGATGATGTTCTCGAACTCTTCCTCGTTGACCAGACGGCCCTGGGTGTTGATCGACAGCTGGAAGCTGGTCGAACCCGGGGCGGGCGGGGCGCCCAGCTGGCCGGCGGCGACCTGGCGGTTCTGCTCGCGAATGGCCGCCACCACGTCGCTGGCGGTCAGGTTGCGCGAAGCGGTCTTGTTCGGGTCGAGCCACACCCGCAGCGAGTAGTCGCCCATGCCGAACAGCTGCACGTCACCCACGCCACCCAGGCGCGCCAGCTCATCCTTGATGTTGAGGATGGCGTAGTTGGACAGGTAGAGCATGTCGTAGCGGTTGTCCGGCGAGGTCAGGTGCACGACCATGGTCAGGTCGGGCGAGGCCTTGTCGACGGTGATGCCGATGCGCGTCACCTCTTCCGGCAGCTTGGGCTGGGTGCGGGTCACGCGGTTCTGCACCTGCACCTGGGCGTTGTCCAGGTCGGTACCGAGGGCGAAGGTAATGGTCAGGGTCAGCTTGCCGTCGGCGGTGGACTGCGAGGACATGTACAGCATGTTCTCGACACCGGTGATGGCCTGCTCCAAGGGCGCTGCGACGGTCTCGCCGATGACCTTGGGGTTGGCGCCGGGGAAGTTGGCGCGCACCACCACGGTGGGCGGCACCACTTCGGGGTATTCGCTGATCGGCAGCTGGAACAGCGAGATCGAGCCCGCGATCAGCAGCACCAGCGACAGCACCGCGGCGAAGATCGGCCGGGTAATGAAGAATTTCGAAAAGTTCATCGGTGTTGTCCCTTAACCGCGCGGCGCTTGGGCGCTGGCGACTTTGACATTGGCGCCGGCAACCTTCGGCGCCGGGTTGCTGGCCTCCAGGGCCTGGCGCTGCTGGGCGAGGGCGGCGAGGGTCTGCTCGCTGGCCATCGGCGTTTCCTCAGGGGTGACCGGCGAGCCCGGGCGCACGCGCTGCAGGCCCTTGACCACGATGCGGTCGTCCTTGGCCAGGCCACTGCGCACGATGCGCAGGCCTTCGAGCTTGGGTCCCAGTTCCACGGCGCGGTAGGCGGCCTTGTTGTCCTTGTCCATGACCAGCACGAACTTCTTGCCAAGGTCGGTGCCGACCGCTTCGTCGTTGATCAGCACGGCGTCGTACTGGGCGCTGCCGACCAGCTTCAGGCGCGCGTACAGGCCCGGGGTGAACTGGCCGTCGCGGTTGTCGAACACGGCGCGGCCACGGATGGTGCCGGTGCGCGGGTTGACCTGGTTGTCGACGAAGTTCATCTGGCCCAGGTGCGGGTTGCCGGTCTCGTTGGTCAGGCCCAGGTACACCGGGGTGCTCTGGCCGCGCTGGCCGTCGCGGGCGAGCTGGCTGTACTTGAGGTACACGCGCTCGTCGGCGTCGAAGTAGGCGTACACCTTGTCGATGGAGACCACGCTGGTCAGCGGGGTGACGTCGGCGCTGACGATGTTGCCGGCGGTGAACTGGGCGCGGCTGACGCGGCCACTGATCGGCGCGGTAACGCGGGTGAAGCTCAGGTTCAGGCGGGCCAGGTCGAGCTGGGCCTGGATCGCGTCGACCCCGGCGCGGGCTTCGGCGGCGGCGCTGCTGCGCGACTCGGCCAGTTCCGCAGAAATCGCGTTGCTGTCGCGCAGGCGCTCGCCACGGCGGGCTTCGTTGGCGCTGCGGATGGCGGTGGCCTTGGCCTGTTGCAGCTGGGCTTCGAGGCGGCGCACTTCTGCCTGGAACGGGCGTGGGTCGATCTGGAACAGCAGGTCGCCTTTCTTGACCTGGGCGCCTTCGGTGAAGGCCACCTGGTCGATCTGGCCGGACACCCGTGGACGTACTTCGACGGTTTCCGGCGCTTCGAGGCGGCCGGTGAACTCGTCCCATTCGTTGATCGGCTGTTCGATCACCTTGGCTACGCTGACCTTGGGCGCGGCGGGAGCCTGCACGGCGTCGGGGGTGCGACCGCAAGCGCTGAGCACCACCACTGCCAGGGCAGCGAGGGGGAAGCGCAAGGGTTTGAGTGAGTGATCCATGGAGAACTCCGCCAATGTATTAGTAGTGGGCGGAGTGTGAGTGTCTTGCGCGTGGCGCACGAATCAAACGGAGCGAAGGTTATTATCACGCGCAATGATAGGTCGGGTGCCGTCATCGATCCGGACGCATGGTTTTGGTCTGGAATCATTTCGTATAGGACATCGCTGTCGCGCAGGGAACTGTTATCTCTGTGGGAGCGGGTTTACCCGCGAACACCAGCACAGCCGGTGCAATACACCGCGCTGGATTCTTCGCGGGTAAACCCGCTCCCACAGGATCAAGCCAAATCAATAAGTTACGTATTCCATAGGGGCGGTGTAATTCGGCAGTCAGCGTGGCCCGCCGGATGCCTTCTCACGCAACGCCTTGGCCACTTTCGCCTCGATATCGTAGGCCGGCCCCTCCAGTGCCTGGTAATCCCGGGTATAGCGCCTGGCGAATTCCTCCACCCCCAGTTCCTGGTACTGCTGCACATGCTTGAGCTCATGGGCCCACAGCGCCACGTTGTCCTCGGCATCGGCGCTGCGACGGAAAATGATGGTGTCGATCAGGGTCACCGCGTTGACGTCCGGGTTCTGCAGCAATGCGTTGGCGGCGCTGATCTGCTGTTCATCGCCCACCCGGTAGCGCGCCGCGTCGAGCACGGCGAAATCGTACCAGGGCTCGAGCTGGGCGCGGATATGCAGGGGAATCGGCTGGCTGCCGCTGGCGGTGGCCTCGTCACGGGCCTGGCGCAGGGCGAACACCAGGCTGCCGCTGGCCATGCGCTCGACATCCTGCAGCACCTGGCCGCCCTGGTTGGGGTCGATGGGCGCGCAGAAACACACCACCAGGCATACCTGGTATTGCCCGACCGGGCAGCTGTCCTGGGCGAAGGCGGGCAGAGTCAACAGCAGTCCCAGCAGCGTACTAGCGAGCCTCATCGAAGACCCGTCCGACCAGTTTGCGGCTGGCGTCCAGCACCTGCGCCTGCACCGGCTCGCTGGCCAGCATACGGCCCACCACCAGTGCGCCGACGCACTGACTGAGCAAGGCCCAGGCCAGCTCGGAGTCGTCGAGGGTCTCGCTCCACGCCTGGTGCAGCTCCACCAGCCAGTGTTCGGCCTGTTCGCGCACCGGTCGCTCGGCGCGGGCGATCTCCACCCCCAGTGGCGGTAGTGGGCAGCCGCCCTCGGCATTGTGCAGGTGGGCCAGGCTCAGGTATTGCTCGAGCAGGCGCTTGAGCCGGGGCCGATCGGTGCCACGCTCGACCAGACGCGCCAACGGGCTGTTGGCCAGTTCGCGGCGGACGATCTCGCTGAACAGGTCGTCCTTGGACGGGAAATGGTTGTAGAAGGCGCCGCCGGTCAGGCCGATGGCCTTCATCAGCCCGGCCACACCGGTGGCGGCGAAACCCCCGCGCTTGGCCAGGGCGCCGCTGCTGGCCAGCAGCTTTTCGCGGGTCTGTTGCTTGTGGTCGGTGCTGTAGCGCATGCGCGGAACCTCTTGGCGCGGGCTTGACGATAGGCTGATCGTAGCATAGCGTTCGTTTACTAAACGATCATTCATCAATGGAGCGGTCCATGGCAGAACAACAAAAGGTCGTGCTGGTGATCGGCGCGGGCGACGCCACCGGGGGCGAGATCGCCAAGCGTTTCGCCCGCGAGGGGTATGTCGCCTGCGTGACCCGGCGCCAGGTGGAAAAACTGCAGCCGCTGGTCGATGAGATCCGCGCCGCAGGTGGCCAGGCCCATGGCTTCGGGTCCGATGCGCGCAAGGAAGAAGAGGTCGCCGAGCTGGTCGAGACCATCGAGCGGGATATCGGCCCGATCGACGCCTTTGTCTTCAATATCGGCGCCAATGTTCCGTGCAGCATCCTCGAGGAAACCCCGCGCAAGTACTTCAAGATCTGGGAAATGGCCTGCTTCGCCGGCTTTCTCACCGCCCAGGCGGTCGCCCGGCGCATGGTGACCCGCGAGCGCGGCACCATCGTCTTTACCGGCGCCACCGCCGGTACCCGCGGGGCGGCCGGTTTCGCCGCCTTCGCCGGGGCCAAGCATGGCCTGCGCGCCTTGGCCCAGAGCATGGCGCGCGAGCTTGGGCCGCGCAACATCCATGTCGCCCATGTGGTGGTCGACGGCGCCATCGACACCGCGTTCATCCGCGACAGCTTCCCCGAACGCTATGCGCTCAAGGACCAGGACGGCATCCTGGACCCTGCGCACATCGCCGACAGCTACTGGTTCCTGCATGCCCAGCCACGGGATGCCTGGACCTTCGAACTTGACCTGCGCCCGTGGATGGAGCGCTGGTAAGTCCCACCCTCATACAAGGAACGAATCATGAGCAAGACCGTCGAGTTCTTCCTGGACCTGGGCAGCCCGGCCACTTACCTGGCCTCGACCCAGCTACCCGCCCTGTGCGCGCGTCACGGGGCGCGGTTGGTGTACAAGCCGATTCTGCTGGGCGGGGTGTTCCAGGCCACCGGCAACGCCTCGCCGGTCATGGTGCCGGCCAAGGGGCGCTATATGCGCATCGACCTCAAGCGCTACGCCGACCGCTATGGCGTGCCCCTGACCCTGCCGCCAGGGTTTCCGGTAAACACCCTGAACCTGATGCGCGGGCTGACTGGCGTCCAGTTGTTTGCCGAAGCGCGATTCGAGGCGCTGTTGAAGGTGCTGTTCGAGGGGCTGTTCGTGCACGGACGCAATCTGGGAGACCCTGCGGTATTGGGTGAGACCTTGGCCGCAGGAGGCTTCGAGGCCGAGATGTTCCAGGAACTGGCCGCGCGGCCCGAGGTCAAGGACGCCTTGCGCAAAGCTACCGAGGAGGCGGTCGAACGTGGCGTGTTCGGGGCGCCGACATTCTTCGTCGACGGGCAGATGTTCTTCGGCCAGGACCGGCTGGATTTCGTCGAGCAGGCTTTGGCCCGGCAGGCATGACGATCTGGCCATGCCACCCCCCTGTAGGAGCGGCCTTGTGCCGCGAAAGGGGCGCGAAGCGGCCCCGGCGATCTTTGCGTCAACGCTGAACCCTGGGGCCGCTTCGCGCCCCTTTCGCGACACAAGGCCGCTCCTACAGGGGATTGCACATGGATCAGACCAACAGTCGTTCTATTTGATCGCGTTCCCAGAGGCTCAGGTGATCCACCGGATTGGTGCCATAGCGGTGCCAGTCGTCCAGCGTGCCCTGGCGCCCATCCGGGCTCTGGCAGTGGCTGCAGTGGGCCAGTCCCTCGCTGTCCAGCACCAGGCTCAGGCGCCAGCCGTCGACTAGCACCTCGACCTGCCCGCCGGCCAGGCGGGCGACCGTTACCAGCGATCGGACGCCAAGGGCGGCGTCACGCAGGCACTGGTACGCCTCACGGCTGGCGACGGTGGTCATGGGCGGATCAGAAGTTCGCCGGGGTATTGGCGCTGATGATCTCGGCCTCGTCGGGGCCGATGTTCTTGAAGGTGTGGGGCAGGGTGGTAGGGATGTAGTAACCATCGCCGGCGTTAAGCACGCTGACCTGGCCATCGACCCACAGCTCCATGGTGCCTCGGGTGACCAGGCCGCATTCCTCGCCTTCGGCGTGGACGATCGGCTCGCCGGAATCGGCGCCCGGCGCATACAGCTCGCGCAGCATGCGCATCTGCCGGCCTTCGACACTCGCACCGACCAGCAGCATGCGCAGGCCGTTACGGCCCAGGTCGGGCTGCTCGCCGCCACGGAAAACGTAACGTTCCTCGCGCACCGGCTCGTCGAAACTGAAGAACTCCGCCAGGGACATGGGGATCCCTTCGAGCAGTTTCTTGAGGGAACTGACCGAAGGGCTGACCCGGTTCTGCTCGATCTGCGAGATCGTCGAGTTGGTCAGCCCGCTGCGGCGGGCCAGTTCCCGTTGGGAGAGGTTGTTGCGTTCACGCACCAGTTTGAGTCGTGTCCCCGTGTCCATAGCCGCCTTGTTTGCAGAGGTGTCAAAAATAATGGGCGAGGCATTAAAACACACTCTGCAGGCTTGCGCGCTGTGCGTCTCAGTGACGCTGGTCGCTCGCTGCCGGCCACAGCCCCACCAACAACAGCAGGGCACCCACGGCAAGGAACGGCAGGCGCGGGTCGAGGGCATAGACCAGGGTGCCGGCCAGCGGCCCGATCACCGCGCCCATGCCCTGGGCGGCGCCGATCGAGCCGGCCGTGGCACCCTGTTCGCTGGCGTGCATGGCGTTGGCCGCCAGGGCGGAGAATGCCGGGAAGACGAAGCCCATGCCAAACGCAGCGACGAAGAATGCGCTCCACAGCCAGGGTGCGTGGGTTGCCAGCGCTGCGGCAGCGAAGCCCAGGCCGGAGATGCTGGCGCCGACACGGATCATTTTCGCCGGCGGCCACTCGAGCCTGCGCAGGAACACCTGCGCCAGCATCAGCGCCACGCCCACGCAGGTCAGGGCGATGCCCGCGGCCTGGGCGGCGTCGCCGGCCTCCAGGTGCAGGCGATCGAGGGCGAAGAAACCGACGGCGATCTGCGACACGGTGATGCTCAGCATGGCGCTGAAGGCCACCAGCAACGGGCGGCGCAGGCGTGGATCGGACAGGCGCACCGGATTGGGCGCATGAACGTGTGCCAGTGGCTGCGGCTTGAGCTTGAACAGCAGCACCACGAACGCCGTGGCCGGCAGCAGCGACATGGCATAGAACGGCAGGCTCAGGCTGTAGCGCGACAGCAGCGCGGCCAGTGCCGGGCCGACCACCAGGCCGACGGCATTGGCCGCGCCCAGCGAAGCCATGGCCCGCGCCCGGCGCTGGGGCTCGACATGGTCGGCAATCAGGGCATTGCCGCCCACCGGCAGCGCGGCATAGAAGGCGCCGATCAGGCCGCGGGCCAGCATCAGCCCGAAGAACGCCACGCTCGCGCCCGGCAGCCAGCGCAATGCGCCGTCGATGAACAGGCACAGCACCCAGTAGGCCAGGGTGAAGCCGCCGCTGCCCAGCAACAGTACGCGGCGCCGGCCATAGCGGTCGGCCAGGCGCCCCCAGGGCCGCGCCAGCAGCACCCAGACCACGCCGGCCACGGTCACCGCCGCGCCGGCCTGCCAGGTGGCCATGCCCAGCAGGCGGGCGATGGGGCCGATCAGGGCGACGAAGGCCATCATCGACATGGTGCAGGCCATGTTCACCAGCATCAGTGGACGCAGGTCCAGGGTGCTGGACGGGGTCAAGGCGGCAGGGTCCTTTGCAACGTTCATGGGGCAGTCCGGGGCAGTTCGACGAAATGAGCGCCAATGTTAGTAATAATTATTTACATGTGTCGACCCCGGCAATGCTCATTCACTGCGGCGCAGCGGGCCTGGCCACATGCTACGCAAGACGCCGTCGCGGCGCACCAGGGCATGCACCAACGCCGCCCCCAGGTGCAGCAGCACGGTGGCGAACAGCAGGTAGCCGGCCCAGCCGTGGGCCTGGCGCAGTATGGCGTACAACTGCAAGTCGTGGGGGGCGATGGCGGGCAGTTGCAGGGGCCGTGGATAGCCACCGGCCGAGAGCATGGCCCAGCCGAGCAGCGGCATGGCCAGCATCAGGCCGTACAGCAGCAGGTGCGAGGCGCCGGCGGCCAGCCGTTGCAGGCGCGGCAGGTCGCCGGGCAGCGCCGGGTGTGGCAGGGCCAGGCGCAAGGCGATACGCAGGATCACCAGCACCAGCAGGGCCAGGCCTGTGGCCTTGTGCAGCTCGACCAGCAGCGGATGCCGTGGCGACAGGTCGCCGACCATGTTCACGCCGATGAACAGCATGGCCAGGATCAGCGCGGCCATCAGCCAGTGCAGCAGGCGGGCCAGGGGGTGGAAGGCGGTGGCGGTCATGGGCGGGCTCCTTCGCTCAGCGCTTCGTGGCTGCGGCGGTTGAACGACACTGAATAGGCGGCCGAGCGGGCGGCGAGGATCGGGTCGGCGGACGGTTCGATGCCGTGGGGCAGGATCAGCGGGTCGAAGTTCAGGTCGCGGCAAGCGCCTTGCTCGGGGCCGTCGACCCGTTCCAGCACCAGGGTGCCGGCGTCGATGCTGCGACGTTCGACGGGCCAGGGACGGGCAGGGTCGTCCACCGGGTCGCCGGGCTCGGCCAGGGTCAGGCGCAGGGTCCAGCGCAGCGGGCCCTGGGCCAGGCGTTGCTGCAGGTCGTGCTGGAGGAACTGCTGGTCATCGACCTGGGCGGGCAGGGCGGCGAACGTTGTCTGCGGCTCCAGGGCCCAGCGTACCGGGTGGGCGTTGCCCTGGGCATCGATCAGGCGAAAGGCATTGATGCTGTTGTAGGCGGTGCTGGCGAAGCTGTCGCTGGGCTTGTAGCTGGCCGCCCACTGGCGAAACGCCGCGCTTTCCGGGTGGCTGGCGAAAAACGCCTGCAGCTTCGCTGGGTCCGGCTTGCCGGTGGCCGGGTCGGGCGCCCCGGCCAGCACCTGCTGGTAGAACGCCTCGGGCGTGCTCACCGCCAGCACCGGCGGGTTGTTCATGCCGGTGCGCCAGACCTGGCCGTCGTCGCTGCTCAACTGGATGGCCAGGCTGCGTACCGGTATGGCGGTGTCCGGGGCGAAGGGGTTGGCGCCGCCGATGGCGAAACGACCGATCACCGGCACCTGGGCCTGGCTGAAGACGCGGGCGCTGGAGAGCGCCGCAGCCTGCCCGCTGGCCTGGAAGTAACCGCTGACGCACAGACCTTTGGCATGGTTTTTCCGATAGCCGGGATAATGGCCGGCCTGGGCCTCGAAGGTGTCGATGATGCGCTGCGGGGTCAGCCCTGGCGCGCCGATCCAGCCGGCGGCATAGGCGAAGCCCGCTCCGAGGGCGGCGAGGGTGGCGCCGATGGCGGCCAGGCGCAGGGCCTTGGCGGTGCCATGCAGGGGAGTGGTCATGGGGACGCTCCGGTCAGGTGGGATGAGCCGGTACGACGCAAGGGCGAACGATTTATTCCCGCCGGGGGAATAGATTTCGTGCCGGGCCGTCTGCCCATTACACTGACTGCCCATTGGGGCCCGGAACCCGACCATGCACGATCTGGACGACCAACAATGGCGCGAGCTGCTGCAACGCCTGCGCCGCTTCGCCCTGTGGCTGACCCGCGAGCCCGGCGGCGCCGACGACCTGGTCCAGGCCACGGTCGAGCGTGCCCTGAGCCGCCGTGGCCAGCAGCGCGACGCCGACAGCCTGCGGCCCTGGCTGTTCACCATCCTTTACCGGCTGTTCCTCGACGGCAAGCGCCGCGAGCGCCTGCACGCCCGCTGGCTGGCCTGGTTCGGTCGGGGCCAGGCCGAGGAACCGGCCGGTGGCGAGATCGAGAGCATCGTCCTGGCCCAGGCCGATCTGCGCGCCTTCGCCCGGCTGTCGGCGGAGCAACGCGCCCTGTTGCTGCTGGTCAGCGTCGAAGGCCTGAGCTACAAGGAGGCGGCCGACACCCTCGGCATTCCCATCGGCACGGTGATGTCGCGCCTGTCGCGTGCCCGTGCCGCCCTGCGTGAACTGACCGAGGGCAACCCCACGCCCCCGGCCCTGCGGAGACTCAAATGACGCGCCTGATCCCCACCGAGCACGAGTTGCACGCCTATGTCGACGAGCGCCTGGAGCCGGCTCGCCGGGCCGAGGTCGAGGCGTGGCTGGCGGTCAATCCCGAGGATGCGGCGCGGATCGAGGCCTGGCGCGGCGATGCCCGGCGCCTGCGGGCGGCCCTGGCCGGCTTCGGCGAGCAGCCCAGCGATCCGGCGCTGGACCTGGCGCCCCTGCGCCGCCGCCTGCGCCAGCGTCGGCAATGGCGCCTGGCACAGGCGGCGGTATTGCTGCTGGCCGTGGGCCTGGGCGGCCTGGGCGGCTGGCAGGCACGTGAGGCGACGCTGTTCGCCGGCATGTTGCCCATGGCCGATGCGGTGGAGGCCCACCGATTGTTCGCCGATGCAAGCACGCTGGATATCCAGGCCAGTGATCCGGCGCGGCTGCAGGCCTGGCTGGGACGTCACTTCAACCGTGTCGGCCAATTGCCGGACCTGTCTGGCTATGGTCTGCAGCCGGTGGGCGCACGCCTGCTGAGCAACGAGGCGGGGCCGGCGGCGCTGCTGGTGTTCCAGGACCGCCAAGGGCTGCGCATCAGCCTGTTCCTGCGCTCGCCCGGCGAACACTTCGAGCGCATGCCCAGCGGCCAGCGCACCGACGGCCAGTTGCAGGCCCGCTACTGGTCCCACGGCGACTACAACTTCGCCCTGGTCAGTGCGGTGGATGATGCCCGTGGCGAGCAGGTGCGCCGGGCGCTCGGCGTCAGCCTGTAGGCCAGTCACCTGTCCCGGGTATCGATGCTCACCACCACCGACATCCCCGGCCGCAGCTGCCTGGCCTCGGGCTGGTCGCCATCGACGGTGATCCGCACCGGGATGCGCTGGGCGATCTTGACGAAGTTGCCGGTGGCGTTGTCGGCCTGCAGCAGGGCGAATTCCGAGCCGGTGGCCGGGGAGATCTGCTGCACGTGGCCGCGCAGCTTCAGGTGGTTGAGCGCATCGACGGTGAAGGTGGCGGGTTGGCCGATGCGCACCTTGGCCATCTGCGTTTCCTTCAGGTTGGCGATCACCCACAAGGTGTCCGGCACCAGCGCCATCAACTGCGCGCCGGGATTGACGTAGGCGCCCAGCCGGGTGCCGATCTGCCCCAGTTGGCCGTCCCGCGGCGCCTTGACCCGGGTGTTGTCCAGGTCGATGCGGGCCAGCTCCACGGCGGCCCTGGCATTCTCCACCGAGGCCTGCAGCGCGGCACGGTTGACGATTACCGTCTCGCGGTCCTGGCGGGCGATTTCCAGCGCGGCCCTGGCCTGGGCCAGGCTGGCGACGGCGGCGGCATGGCTGGCGCGGCTCAGGTCCAGTTCGCGGCGCGACACCGAGCCGTCGCTGACCAGCGCCTGGTTGCGCTGCAGGTCGGCCTTGGCCTTGTCGGCCTGGGCCGCGGCGTCGCTGATCGCGGCCTGACGCTGGGCGATGCCGGCCTCGGCGCTGTTGCGCTGCTGCAGGTTGTTGGCCAGCGCCGCCTCCTGCTGTTTGAGCTGGGCGATGGACTGGGCCAGGCGCTGGATGTAGATACGGTCATCCAGGCGCACCAGCAGGTCGCCCTGCTTGACGAACTGGAAGTCGTGCACCGGCACCTCGACGATATAGCCGCCCAGTTGTGGCCCGATAATCGTCACCTGGCCGCGCACCAGGGCGTTCTCGGTGCTCTCGATGGCGCTGCTGAACGGCGGCAGGCGCCAGGCGTACAGCACCAGCAGGATGCCGGCCAGGGCCACGGCGGCGAAGCTCAGCGACGACAGCAGGCGCACCCGCCGGCTGCGCGCCGGGCTGGTCGGTTCGCTGGGTGGTTGCGCGCCTTCCGGGGTTTCGGCGATGGCGGTGGTGGTGGTCGTTGGCGTCTCTTGGGTCATCGGCTCGGGGTACCGCTGGTGGAGTGGTTGTAGCGCAGGTACAGGCTGCGGATGAAGATCCAGATCATGGTCAGGATAGCGATGGCGCCGATCAGCATGAACACATCGTTGTAGGCCAGCACATTGGCCTCGCGGGTCGCAGCGTTGGCCAGCAGGCGCATGCCGGCCTCGTTGCGCAGCGCCGGGTCGGCGAACACCCCGGCGTAACCGGCGCCACCGCCCTGCACGCGGGCGCTGACCAAGGGTTCCAGGGCGCTCAGGCGATCCATCAGCTGGTTGGAGTGGAATTTCTCGCGCACGGTCTGGAAGGTGCCCAGCAGCGCCGAGCCGATCAGCCCGCCGAGGTTGTTGCAGATACCGAACAGCACCGAGAAGCTCACCAGGTTGCGCGGGTTGGCGCGCACATGGCCGATGCCCAGCGCCATCGACGGGCCGACGAAGAACGTGCTGCCGAAGGCCAGGAGGAACTGGCTGAGGTACATCTGCGCCGGACGGGTCAGGTTGCTCGAGGTACTGTCCATGAAAGCGCCGGTGGCCATGGCCGCCAGGGAGATGAACAGCGGCAGCACCAGGTGCTGGGGGTTGATGGTCAGGGCGCTGGTGGTCAGCCCCGTGACCGCGCCCAGCAGCATCACCGCGTACAGCGCGCGCATCTGCTCGTTGCCCATGTTCAGCGCCTGGAGGAAACCCACGGCGCCGGTGGACTGCTCGGAGATCACCATGCGGATCAGGATCACGCACAGGGCCAGGCGGATGATCGCGCCGCTGCCCAGCCAGCGGGTCATCAGCAGCGGGTTGCTGCGGTTGTGCTCGATGGCCAGGCCCGAGAGGATCAGGGCGATGGAGCACGCCAGGGCGACGCCGATCCACGGCGCGTCCAGCCACCAGTCGATGCGCCCCAGCGACAGCGCCGCGCAGAGCAGGGCGGTGCCGCTGGCCATCAGGGTGAAGGTGAGGAAATCCAGGGGCTCGAAGGTCTTGAAGCGATCGCCGGGGGGCAGCTTGAGCAGCAGCACGCAGCCCAGCGCGGCCAGGGCCAAGCCCAACTCGAACAGGTACAGCCCCCGCCACTCGGCGATCTGCAGCAGGTCCTCGGAGAACACCCGGGCCAGCGGCACCGCCAGCTGCGAGGCGCCAAGGCCCAGGACCATCGCCTTGAGCCGCCACTGCGCGGGGAAGGCCTGGATCATGTAGTACAGGCCCAGCGAACTCAGCGCGGCGCCGACCATGCCATGGGCGGCGCGCACGGCGATGGCCGAGTTGAGGTCGTTGACGAACAGGTGGGCGAGGGTGACCAGGGCATAGAGCACCAGGAACACCTCGGTGAAGGCGCGCAGGCCGAACTCCTGGCGGAACTTCACCAGCAGCAGGTTCATCGACACGTTGGTCATCACGAAGGCCGCCGGCAGCCAGGCCATTTCGGCACTGGTGGCACCCAGCGCGCCCTGCAGGAACGGCAGGTTGGCGACCACCAGGGCGTTGCCCAGGCCGCCCGTGATGGCCACCAGCAGGCCGACCAGGCCGAAGGCCAGGCGCTTGGCCGGGGCGTGCAGCGGCGTCGAGGGCGAGCCGGGCAGGCTGGGCTTCTCATGGGGGAGCCACTGGCGGGGGGCGTACTTGTCCATCGGGTTGTCCGTTACCGCAGGTGATCCGACTCTACGTCAATGGCCGTTTGGATGAAATCATCGCTCAAACGCCGAGCGCCAGGCGCATGGCGCAGCGATTGCCCAGGCCATGGGCCAGCTCGCCGGCAAGGATGCCTTGCAGGCGCGCATCAAGCTGCGGCGCGGGGATGCGCTCGAAACCATAGCGGGCGTAGAACGGGGCATTCCAGGGGACATCGTCGAAGGTGGTCAGGGTCAGCCAGGCCAGGCCGTTCAGGCGCGCGGCTGTACGCGCCTGGTCCAGCAGGCCGCGACCCAGGCCCTGGCCCTGGGCTTCCTGGCGGACCGATATCTCATGGATGTGCAGGGCGTCGCCTGTGGTGCTGGCGCAGAGAAAACCCAGCGGCAGGTCCCGGCCATCCACGGCAACCCAGCTGCCGCCCTCGGTGACGAACGTCAGGTGCTCGGCTTCGTTCATCACATCGCTGTCGGCCAGCCAGGCCAGGTGCGGCAATTGCCGGAAAGCCTGGGCCGCAGAGCGTTCCAGGGTAGGGAGCAGGGGGATGTCGCTGACGAGGGTGGGGCGCACGTGCATGGTGGATCAGGGCCTGTAGGAAATCGCGCAGCCCATTGGGCTGCGCTGTTGCATAAAGAACTGTACCCCTGTGGGAGCGGGCTTGCCGCGAAGCAGGCGTCGCGGTGCTTGGCACCGGCTTTGCCGGTGATCGCGGGGCTAGCCCGCTCCCACGCTGTTCCAATCTGCGCAGGAAGAGTGGAGTTTGCCAGATCGGCGTGTGAAGGTGTTGCATTGTAATTGTTATAACGTAACATTTATGGTCTTCCTTTCATCCAGGGCCTCCACCGTGATCCGCAGAAACCCCTCCGGCCATCTCCCGCAAATCGCCGAATCGGCCTATATCGATCACACCGCCATCATCTGCGGCAAGGTGATCATCCACGACAACGTGTTCGTCGGCCCCTATGCGGTGATCCGCGCCGACGAGGTGGACGGCAGCGGCGACATGCAGCCGATCGTCATCGGTGCCAACTCCAATATCCAGGACGGCGTGGTGATCCACTCCAAGTCCGGCGCGGCGGTGCGCATCGGCCAGTACAGCTCGATCGCCCACCGCTCCATCGTCCATGGTCCGTGCGAGGTCGGTGACCGGGTGTTCATCGGTTTCAACAGCGTGCTGTTCAACTGCAAGGTCGGCGACGGCAGCGTGGTGCGGCACAACTCGGTGGTCGACGGTCGCGACCTGCCACCGCGCTTCTATGTGCCGCCCACCGAGCACATCGGCCCGCACACCGACCTGGAGCGTTACCCGCCGGTCAGCGTGTCGGCCTCGGAGTTCTCCGAGGACGTGGCGCGCACCAACATCGACCTGGTCCAGGGCTACAAGGCCCTGCAGAACGAGTTCTGAACATGGACACATTGCTGGTGCGCAACGCACGGCTGGTCAATGAAGGGCGCGAGTTCGAAGGCGACCTGCTGGTGCGCCACGGGCGCATCGAGCGGATCGCCGGCAGCCTCGACAATGCCCGGGCGGCGCTGGAGATCGATGCCCGGGGCGCCTGGCTGCTGCCGGGGATGATCGACGACCAGGTGCATTTCCGCGAGCCGGGGGCGCCGCACAAGGGCAGCATCGCCAGCGAGTCGCGGGCGGCGGTGGCCGGGGGCATCACCAGCTACATGGACATGCCCAACACCAACCCGCCGACCCTGACCCTGGAGGCGCTGGCCGACAAGAAGCGACGGGCGGCGGCGAGTTCGCGGGCCAACTATGGCTTCCACTTCGGCGTGAGCCGCGACAACCTCGACACCATCGCCGCCCTCGACCCGCGCGAAGTGGCCGGGATCAAGGTGTTCATGGGGGCCTCCACCGGCGACATGCTGGTGGACGATCCGCAGGTGCTGGAAAAGCTCTTCGTCTATGCGCCGACCATCGTCCTGGCGCACTGCGAGCACACCCCGAGCATCCTCGAGAACGAGGGCTGGTGGCGGGCCCGCCACGGAGAGTTCATTCCCCCGGCCGCGCACCCGCTGATCCGCGACGCCGATGCCTGCTACCGCTCCTCGAGCCTGGCGGTGGAGTTGGCCCGGCGCTTCGGCACGCGCCTGCACGTGCTGCACCTGACCACGGTGCGGGAACTGGCATTGTTCCAACCGGGCCCGGTGAGCGGCAAGCACATCACCGCCGAGGTGTGCCTGCACCACCTGCTGTTCGACGACAGCGACTACGCCAGCCTCGGCCACCTGATCAAGTGCAATCCGGCGATCAAGACCGGCACCGACCGCGATGCCCTGCGCAAGGCCCTGGCTCGCGATCGCATCGATGTGATCGGCACCGACCATGCGCCGCATACCCTGGAGGAAAAGCGCCGGGTGTATACCCGTGCGCCGTCGGGCCTGCCGCTGGTGCAGCATGCCTTGCCGGCGGCGTTGGAGCTGGTCTGCGAAGGGGTGCTGAGCATGGCCCAGGTGGTGAACAAGACCAGCCACGCAGTGGCCGAACTGTTCGCTATCCGCGAACGCGGTTTCCTGCGCGAGGGCTATTGGGCGGACTTCGCCATCGTCGAGCGCCTGGCCAGCCCACGGGCGGTGGCGGACGACCCGATCCTGGCGCATTGCGGCTGGACGCCGTTCCAGCAGCGCGCCTTCCACCATGTGGTGCGCAGCACGGTGGTGTCCGGGCAACTGGCCTGGCACCAGGGGCGGGTACGCGACCAATGCCAGGGCTTGCCCTTGATGTTCGACCGCTGAATCCCCCCAGATCGCCCATCCCTTCGGGCTGCTCTGTCGCGCACGGAACAGAAGAGCACGCATCACCAACGTGGGAGCGGGCTAGCCCCGCGATCACCGGCAAAGCCGGTGCCATACACCGCATCGCGGGGCAAGCCCGCTCCCACGCTGTTCAAGTCAGCAAGTTACGTTTTGTTCCATGAGGGCGGTCTCGCGCCCCCAGCATTCTGGAGTTACCCCCATGACTGAAGAGCAACTGCTGCAACAACCCGCCAGCGCCTACATGAACGAACCCCAGCGCCAGTTCTTCCGCAACCTGCTGCTGACCCAGCGCGGCGAGCTGCAGACGCGCATCGAGCAGGAGTTCCGCGCCCTGCGCGAACAGGAAGTGCACAGCGACCCCGCCGACATCGGCAGCGCCGAGGAGGAACGTCACTGGCAACTGCGCTCGCTGGAGCGGGAGAAGAAGCTGCTGGACAAGATCGACCAGGCGCTGGAGCGCCTGGCCCGGGGCGATTACGGCTGGTGCGAGGAAACCGGCGAGCCGATCGGCCTGCGCCGCCTGCTGCTGCGGCCCACCGCCACCCTGTGCGTCGAGGCCAAGGAACGCCAGGAGCTGCGCGAACGGCATGTGCGCGACGACGTCTAGTCAGAGGGCAGACCCTGGGCCTGCAATTGCCAGCGCACCGCGCTCACGCCTTTCTCCAGGCTCACCCGCCCGACCAGGCGCTCCAGCTGGGTCGGCGCCTGCGGCGTGCCGAGCAGCTCGGCGCGCACTTCCAGGCGTGCCGGATCGGCCAGGTCCTCGCTGTGCAGCGACTGCAGGCGCAGGCCCGGGTCGCTGAGGCTGTGCAGCATCAGGCTGCGCACCTGGATCTCGTCCTCGGCGCGGCAGACGATGCGCACCTCGTAGCGCTGCTCGACCTCGCTGGCCGGCACCACGTCCTGGCGGTCCAGGCGCTGGGCGAGGTCGCGCAGCAGGATGTTGGCGCACAGCACCACCAGGCTGCCCAGGGAGGCCTCCAGCAGCAAGCCGAGGCTGCACAGCACGCCGACCGCGGCGGTGCACCAGAGGGTGGCGGCGGTGTTCAGGCCGCGCACGTTGAAGCCGTCGCGCATGATCACGCCACCGCCGAGAAAGCCGATGCCCGACACCACATAGGCGGCGATGCGTGAGGCATCGGTGGGTGCCATGCCCGGCACGGCCTGGGTCATCAGCACGAACAGGCAGGCGCCGGTGCTGACCAGGGCGTTGGTGCGCAGGCCCGTCAGGCGCTGGCGCAGTTGACGTTCGGCACCGATCAGGGCACCGAGCAGCAGGGCCACACTGACGCGCAGCAGAAAGATTTTCCAATCCATAGCGAACTCCGTTCCGCGGGCGATGGCCCGCACGAGCACCGACCGCAGACGGCGCGAATGAAAGCGAGGAATGCGCAGGACCACGTGCCATGCCAGGTGGCAGGGCAGGAAAGGAAGGAGGAATGTTCAGCCCCGCAGGGCCGAAGGGAACCACCGTCTACCGTGTGCGGCGAGACAGTGGCAGGAACGCTGCCGGACTAGCTCGCCGTGTGGGCCTGTCGCAATCGACTGGGGCTACTGTCCAATGCAGGGGACTCCTGTGTGGGGGATGCTCGAGTGCGCGGCGGACCATACGCCTCGACCCGCGCAGGGTCAAGGCGTGAATCATGACAATTGCGTTACACCAGGCGCTGGCAGACGTAGGCCTGGGTCCGGTAGGGGAAGGCGATGCGCTCGCGGCCCTTGAGGTCCGGGTGGTTGTCGATCAGCTCCTGCAACCGGGCCATGACCCTGTCCTGTTCGGCCTGGGGCAGGGCGGCGATGAAGCTAACCGAGCGCAGGCGTTCGAGGATCACCGTCTGCGGGCTGCCTTCATGGACGTGGGGCAGGGTGGTCAGTTGCGGCGCGCTGAAGCGGCTGCCCGCGAAGGCGTCGCGCCAGCGACCGGTGTGAAAGCGTGGGGTGTCGCCCTCGTAGGGGGTGATGATCTCGGTGATCCGCGCCACCCAGTCCACCGCTTCGTCACGCACGTTCCAGATCAGCCCAAGGCGGCCGCCCGGCGCCAGCACCCGGTGCATTTCGCGCAGGGCAGCGGCGTCGGCGAACCAGTGGAAGGCCTGGGCGCAGACCAGCACCTGCTGGCTGGCGTCGGCCAGCGGGATGTGCTGGGCGGTGCCTTCGAGCACCGGGACCTCGGGCAGCCGCTCGCTGAATCGCTCGCGCATGGCGGCCACCGGCTCCACCGCCGTCAGGCGCGGCGCCAACGCGGCGAGCAGGCGGGTGAACTTGCCGGTGCCAGCGCCCAGGTCGAGGACCGGGGTGCCGGCGCCGATGCCCAGGGTGTCGCGCAGCCAGCCCTGCAAGGCGCTGGGATAGTCGGGCCGGCCCTGCTCGTAGTTGCTCGACTGGCGGGTGTAGCCGGTGCTGGCTGAGACGTGTACATCCTTCATGGAAAATCCCTCCGAATGACCTGGCGGCAATGGTACCCTTGCGCCTTTCGTTGCCAACCCCCCGGACCGATCCATGTTGTTCAATCTCGCCGTGCTGTTCGGCACCCTGGTGGCCATGGAGGGCGTCGGCACGCTGGCCCACAAGTATGTCATGCACGGCTGGGGCTGGTGGCTGCACCGCTCGCACCATGAGCCGCAGCTGGGCATGCTGGAGACCAACGACCTCTACCTGCTGGCCCTGGGCCTGATCGCCACGGCGCTGGTGGCCCTGGGCAAGGCCGGGCATGCACCGTTGCAATGGGTTGGCGCTGGGGTAGCGGGGTATGGCGTAGCCTATGTGCTGGCCCACGATGGCTTTTTCCACCGGCACTGGCCGCGAGCACCGAAACCGGTCAACCGCTACCTCAGGCGCCTGTATCGGGCGCATCGCCTGCACCATGCGGTGAAGGGGCGCCAGGGCAGCGTTTCGTTCGGCTTCTTCTACGCGCCGCCCTTGCGGGTGTTGAAGCAACAGCTGAAGCGGCGGCGGGGCTGAGCTTCACGCCTCTCCTCGACCTTCAGGCGCCGCCGGCCTACCAGGCCAGCGGATGCTCGAATCCCTTCCAGCACAACCAGCGCCTCACCTCGCCATGCGCCCCGGTGCCGATCTGCCATTGCGGCCTGCCGCTGTCCAGGGCGATCAGTGAAATGAAACCGGCATGGCTGGCCACCGCCAGGGTGCGGCCATCGGCGCTGATGTCCATGGCGCTGATGGTCGAGCCGAGGTAGTGCTGCCAGTGCTCGCTGCCGTCCTCGCCGAAGGCGCGCAGGTAGCCATGGGCGTCGCCGACGATGTACTCGCTTTCACGGGCCACGCCGGCGTAGATCCGTGCGCCGTCCTGCAACAGCGGCGTGCGCGGGTCCTCGCTGTAGAAACCGGTATCCAGCCCCGGCAGGTCGGCCACCCGCACGCCGACGGTGCCGCCCCGGTAGAAGTGGCAGGCGTTGAGGATCAGCTGGTCGCCACGCCGGTTGAACAGGGCGAAGTGCGGGTATTCGCTGGCCGGGCCCACTTCGGCGATGGGCTTGAACTGCTCGTCGAGCACCAGGTGTCGGCCGCATTGCTCGCCCAGGGCGATCAGCCGGCCATCCGGTGACAGCGCGGCATGCTCCATGGCCAGGCCCAGGACGATGTCGTCCGGATCGGTGCCCTGGCGCAGTTCATCGAGAATGTCCGCCTGCCGCGGCAACAGGCGCGTGGCACCGCTGGCGGCGAGCACGAAGATGCCGTCGCTGCTGACCAGCAGGACCCGCTGGCCATCGGGGAAGGGCAGCAGCGCGGTGGGTATCGGCGGCAGGTCGAGGGGGTCGAACGGGTAGCCGGCGGGCAACCCTTCCAGGCCATGGGGCCAGGCCAGCCTGGCCACCTGCGGGCCGCCCCAGCCATCGGTCACGCGCACCCCTTCGGCATTGGCCAGGGCGTAGTAGCGCCGTTGCGGGCAGCGGCCGAAATGCTCGACGCCGATCACCGGGGTGACGCCCTGGTCGTCGATGCGCAGCACCTGCCCCCGGTCGAACGGCATGCCGATGCGCGCCAGCAGGCTGCCGTCGTCGAGCAGCAGCAGGCTGCCGATGCCCTGGGCCTGTTCCTCGAACAAGGGCACCAGTGGCAGGTGCGCCGGCGGCCAGGCCTCGCGGAACAGCTGGCGCTGTGCCGGGTCGACGCCGGGCCGGTTGATGGCCCGCAGCGCCGCCAGCCAGGCGTCGAGCAGGTGTTCGGTGGCCGCTGCCTGCGGCTCTTCCAGATCGTCCCAGCCTTGCGCACGGCCCTGCGCGACATAGCGGTTGATGGCCTCGGCGTAGGCGATGACCGCCTCGCGCCACTGCTGCTGGGGGTGCTGCTTGTCCATGGGCGGATCGAACTCCTTGTTCCGCAGGGGGGGGTGGCGATGCCACAAAAGGGTGCATGGTACTCCGTCCGCACCCGAGGTTGTGAGGGCCGGGCTTGATGCGTACCATGCTGGGCATCCTTCCAATAATCAAACGTGCGTCACCGGCCTGGCACCTGGGCAGGCGATGTGCGTCCTGTTGCCTTGCCCGCGGAGAAAAACCTCATCACATGAATGGACCCGTACCTACCTCCATGCCTCCCACAGCCGGCAATGGCAGTTGGCTGAGCGTCATCGCCCTGGCCCTTGCGGCGTTCATCTTCAACACCACCGAGTTCGTCCCGGTGGCGCTGCTCAGCGATATCGGCCGCAGCTTCGAGATGACCACCGCGCAGGTCGGCCTGATGCTGACCATCTATGCCTGGGTGGTGGCGCTGGCGTCGCTGCCGATGATGCTGATGACCCGCAATATCGAGCGGCGGCGCCTGCTGCTGATCGTGTTCCTGGTGTTCATCGCCAGCCACCTGTTGTCGTGGTTGTCGCAGAGCTTCGCCATGCTGCTGGTCAGCCGTATCGGCATCGCCCTGGCCCACGCGGTGTTCTGGGCCATCACTGCGTCGCTGGCGGTGCGCGTGGCGCCGCCCGGCCAGCAGGCCAAGGCGCTGGGCCTTTTGGCCACCGGCACCACCCTGGCGATGGTCATGGGCATCCCGCTGGGGCGGGTGGTGGGCGAGGCGCTGGGCTGGCGCATTACCTTCCTGTGCATTGCCGGGGTGGCGCTGGCGACCATGCTGTGCCTGATGAAGTCGCTGCCGCTGCTGCCGAGCCAGAACTCCGGCTCGCTGCGCAGCTTGCCTATCCTGTTCAAGCGCCCGGCGCTGGTGATCACCTACGTGCTGGTGACGCTGGTGATCACCGCGCAGTTCACCGCCTACAGCTACATCGAGCCCTTCGCCCTGCACGTGGCGCAGATCAGTGGTGAACACACCACGTTGCTGTTGTTGCTGTACGGTGGTGCCGGCGTGTTCGGCTCGGTGCTGTTCAGCCGCTACAGCGAGCGCTTCCCCCATGGCTTCCTGGTGGGCGCCATCGGCGCGCTTGCCGCGTGCCTGCTGTTGCTGTTGCCGCTGTCGGGCAATTTCCAGGTGTTCGCCGCCCTGAACATGGTCTGGGGCGTGGCGATCCTGAGCTTCAGCCTGGCCCTGCAGTCCAAGACCCTCAAGCTCGCCTCGGACGCCACCGACGTGGCCATGGCGTTGTTCTCGGGTATCTACAACATCGGCATCGGCGGCGGCGCGCTGCTGGGCAGCATCGTCAGCAGCCAGCTGGGCGTGGCGCATATCGGCCTGGTCGGTGGCGGCGTCGCCGTCGTTGGCCTGGTGCTGGCGCTGGCCAGCACCCAACGCTTTCGCGAAGCCCTGACGCGAGTTCCCGGCCAGGCCTGAACCGCGACCTCTGCAGGAGCGGCTTTAGCCGCGATCACCCGCGAAGCGGGTGCCAGGCTCCGCGTTGCCTGCATCGCGGCTAAAGCCGCTCCTACAGAAAAAACCCGCTTCCCGGCACCTCCACCCCTGGGAATCTCTCCCGACTGATCCGCATCAATCCCCCTGGCAACCAGCGCCCCTGTAATAGGGGCGCTTGTGCATCGGCAAGGCTGCCACTAATATCCAGGCGTTTTCTTGTGTAATTGCCTGTTCCCCCTGGCCAGGCCATCAATACGGACGTTGATATGGATTTGCACACCTCCCTGTGGCTGTTCCAGGCCATCCAGGCCGTGGGCCTGGCGTTATGGCTGAGCATCGCGGTATTGAACAACCTGCAGGCTTTCGCCAGTTCCGTCGGCGCCATCGGCGCCACCCTGGCCATGGCGCCACTGCGCCAACCGCCGGCCATCGACTTCCCCTTGCTGCGCCGGGCCTGCCAGTCGGCCGGCCTGGCCCGCGCCGCACTGCTGGTGATCCTGCTGCTGCAGATCGTCGCCAGCCTGGCGGCCTGGGTCGGCTGCTACGGGCTGATCGTCGCCCAGGATCCGCTCATGGCCCGCGCCTGGCTGAACCTGGCGCTCGCCGCGTTCCTAGCCTTCACCTTCGCCATGCTGCTCGGTGGCCTGTGGTTCGGCTACTGGATTCGCCAGGAAGGCCTGCAGCTCACCCATCTGGTGCTGGTGCTGTGGGCGATCCTGGCGTTCTTCCTGTTCAACCTGAACTGGGCCTGAGGCGAGGACGCGCGATGAATAGCAAGACGATACTTGGCAGCGCCCTGGTACTGGCGCTGGTCACCGCCGGCGGTCTGGCCTGGCGCCACACCGGCCAGGCCCAGGCCACGGCGACACCGGCGCGGCACCTGGTCAAGGTGGCCCTGGCCACGGTGCAGAAAGCACCGCAAAAACGCGCCTTCGCCGGCGTCGGCGAGCTGGAGGCGGTGCACCAGGTGCTGGTCTCGGCCGAAATCGGCGGACGGGTGACGGCGATCAACTTCACATCCGGCCAGCAGGTGCGCAAGGGCGATGTGCTGGTCACCCTCAACGATGCCCCGGAGCAGGCTGAGCGCCTGCGCCTGAAGGCCCAGCTGGACAATGCGCGGACCAACCACCGGCGGGTCAAGGACCTGCTGCGCGAGAACGCTGCCACCCAGGAACAGCTGGACAATGCCCTGGCGGCCCGCGACATGGCCCAGGGCGAGCTGGCCCGCACCGAGGCGGTGATCGCCCAGAAGGCGGTGCGCGCACCGTTCGACGGGCGCCTGGGCATCCGCCGGGTGAACCAGGGGCAGTACCTCAATGTCGGCGATCCGGTAGTCAGCCTGATCGACACTCGCAGCCTGTACGTCAACTTCTCCCTCGAAGAGCAGTTGAGCGCCCAGCTGCGCCCCGGCCAGCCGGTCGAGGTGCGCCTGGACGCTTTCCCCGACACGCCGTTCACCGCCCATATCACGGCCATCGACCCGCTGATCGGGCGGTCGCGCACGGTGCAGGTCCAGGCCACCCTGGCCAAACCTGATGCGCGCCTTGCGGCCGGCATGTACGCCAGCGTGCAGGTGGCCAGCCCCGATGACGGCCAGGTGCTGACCGTGCCGGAAACCGCGGTGGCCTACACCGCCTATGGCGACACGGTGTTCGTCGCCCGCCGCGATGACGCCGCCGATGCCCTGGTGGTGCAGCGGGTGGCGGTGCGCACCGGCGAGCGCCAGGCCGGCCGTGTGGTGATCGAGCAGGGTCTGAACGAGGACGACCAGGTGGTGGTATCCGGGCAGTTGCGCCTGAGCGACGGTACCGCCGTGCAAGCCACCGAAGACACCCTGCAGGCCCCGGCCAGCGGCGCCTGACCCCAGCGAGAACATGCCATGACATTCACCGACCTGTTCGTGCGCCGGCCTGTGCTGGCGCTGGTGGTCAGCACCCTGATCCTGTTGCTTGGGCTGCTGTCGCTGCTGCAGTTGCCGATCCGCCAGTACCCGCTGCTGGAAAGCTCGACCATCACCGTGACCACTGAATACCCCGGCGCCCCGGCCGAGCTGATGCAGGGCTTCGTCACCCAGCCGATCGCCCAGGCGGTGTCGTCGGTGGAAGGCATCGACTACCTGTCGTCCTCCTCGGTCCAGGGCCGCAGCCTGGTGACCGTGCGCATGGAGCTCAACCGCGACTCGACCCAGGCGCTGACCGAGGTGATGGCCAAGGTCAACCAGGTGCGTTACCGCCTGCCGGAGCGCGCCTATGACCCGGTGATCGAGCGCTCGGCCGGCGAGTCCACGGCGGTGGCCTATATCGGCTTCGCCAGCCCGAGCCTGCCGATCCCGGCCATGACCGACTACCTCACGCGGGTGGTCGAGCCCTTGCTCAGCACCATCGAGGGCGTGGCCAAGGTCCAGGTGTTCGGCGGCCAGACCCTGTCGATGCGCCTGTGGATCGACCCGGCGCGCCTGGCCGCCCGGGGCCTGACCGCCGCCGACGTGGCCGAGGCGGTACGGCGCAACAACTATCAGGCGGCGCCCGGCAAGGTGAAGGGCCAATATGTGATTGCCAATATCCGCGTCGACACCGACCTGACCTCGGTCGGCGACTTCCGTGAGCTGGTGATCCGCAACGACGGCAATGGCCTGGTGCGCATCCGTGACATCGGCACCGTCGAGCTCGGCGCCGCCTCGGCCGAGACCAGCGCCAGCATGGACGGCGTACCGGCGGTGCACCTGGGCCTGTTCGCCACCCCGGGCGGCAACCCGCTGGTGATCGTCGAGGGCATCCGCCAGCTGCTGCCGCAGATTCGCCAGACCCTGCCGCCGGACGTCAAGGCCGAGCTTGCCTTCGAGACGGCGCGCTTCATCCAAGCCTCCATCGACGAGGTCACCAAGACCTTGCTCGAAGCCCTGGCGATCGTGGTGGTGGTCATCTACCTGTGCCTGGGTTCGCTGCGCACGGTGCTGATCCCGGTGGTGACCATTCCCCTGTCGATGCTTGGCGCGGCGGCGCTGATGCTGGTGTTCGGCTTCAGCATCAACCTGCTCACCCTGCTGGCCATGGTGCTGGCCGTGGGGCTGGTGGTGGACGATGCCATCGTCGTGGTGGAGAACGTCCACCGCCATATCGAGGAGGGGCGCACGCCGGTGGCGGCGGCGTTGATCGGAGCCCGCGAGGTGGCCGGGCCGGTGATCGCCATGACCATCACCCTGGCCGCGGTGTACGCGCCGATCGGCATGATGGGCGGGCTGACCGGCGCGCTGTTCCGCGAGTTCGCCCTGACCCTGGCCGGCGCGGTGGTGGTCTCCGGCGTGGTGGCGCTGACCCTGTCGCCGGTGATGAGCTCGTTCCTGCTCGATGCGCGCCAGTCCGAGGGGCGCATGGCCCATGCCGCGAACCGCTTCTTCGACTGGCTGGCCGAGCGCTATGCCCATGTGCTGGGGTTCTCACTGAAACATCGCTGGATCAGCGTCGGCTTCGCCTTACTGGTGCTGGTCAGCCTGCCGCTGCTGTACAGCCTGCCGCAGCGCGAGCTGGCGCCGACCGAGGACCAGGCCGGGCTGCTCACCGCGATCAAGGCGCCGCAGCATGCCAACCTGGCCTATGTCGAACGTTTTGCCGACAAGCTCGACGCGGTCTACCGCACCCTGCCGGAGACCGTCAGCACCTGGATCATCAACGGCAGCGACGGCATCGCCTCGGGCATCGGCGGCATCAACCTGCAACCGTGGGACGAGCGCGCGCGCAACGCCTCGCAGATCCAGCTCGACCTGCAGGCGGCGGTCAACGATGTCGAGGGCACCAGCATCTTCGCCTTCCAGCTGCCGGCGCTGCCGGGCTCCACCGGTGGACTGCCGGTGCAGATGGTGTTGCGCAGCTCCCAGGACTACCGGGTGCTGTTCGACACCATGGAGCAGGTCAAGGCCAAGGCCCGGCAGAGCGGCCTGTTCGCCGTGGTCGACAGCGACCTGGACTACAACAACCCGGTGGTGCAGGTGCGGGTCGACCGGGCCAAGGCCAACAGCATGGGTATCCGCATGCAGGACATCGGCGAGTCGCTGGCGGTGCTGGTGGGGGAGAACTACCTCAACCGTTTCGGCCTCGACGGCCGTTCCTACGACGTCATCGCCCAGAGCCCGCGTGACCAGCGCCTGACCCCGCAGGCCCTGACCCGACAGTACGTGCGCAGCGAGGAGGGCCGGCTGGTGCCGCTGTCCACCGTGGTGCAGGTCAGCGAGCAGGTCGAGCCCAACCGCCTGACCCAGTTCAACCAGCAGAACGCGGCGACCTTCCAGGGCATCCCGGCGGCCGGGGTCACCCTGGGCGACACCGTGGCCTTCCTCGAACAGGTCGCGGCTGAATTGCCCGTTGGCTTCAGCATCGACTGGCAGTCCGACGCCCGCCAGTACCAGCAGGAGGGCAACGCCCTGATGCTGGCCTTCCTCGCCGCCGTGGTGGTGATCTACCTGGTGCTGGCGGCGCAGTACGAGAGCCTGGTCGATCCGCTGATCATCCTGATCACCGTGCCGCTGTCGATCAGCGGCGCGCTGCTGCCCCTGGCGCTGGGGGTGGCCACGGTGAACATCTACACGCAGATCGGCCTGGTGACGCTGATCGGGCTGATCAGCAAGCATGGCATCCTCATGGTCGAGTTCGCCAACACCCTGCAGGCCGAGCAGCACCTGGACCGGCGCACGGCGATCGGCAAGGCGGCGCAGATCCGCCTGCGGCCGATCCTGATGACCACGGCGGCCATGGTGGTGGGGCTGATCCCGCTGCTGTTCGCCTCGGGCGCCGGCGCCGCCAGCCGGTTCGGGCTGGGCGTGGTGATCGTCACCGGGATGCTGGTGGGGACCTTGTTCACCTTGTTCGTGCTGCCGACCATCTACAGCCTGCTGGCCCGTGACCATGCCAGCACCGCGCATTCGGCGCGGGCACGGTCGTTGGCCGAAACCCTGGAGGGCCAGCCATGAAGCCTGTATTCGTCGTTTCCCTGATGGCCCTGGCCTTGACTGCGTGCAGCGTCGGCCCCGACTACCAGAAGGCCGAGGTACCGGCCACTGGCGTGCACAGCCCGCAGCGCGCGGCCTTCGCCGCCCGTGGCGAGTTGCCGGCGCAGTGGTGGCGGTTCTTCGATGACCCGCAGTTGGTGCGCCTGGTCGACCAGGCCCTGGCCAACAACCACGACATCCGCCAGGCCCACGCCAACCTGCTGGCGGCGCGGGCGCTGTTCGACGACCGCAGCCTCGACCGCTATCCCTGGGTCACTGCCCGCGCCGGCTACAACCAGAGCCTGGAGCAGCAGCAACCGGCCGATGGCAGCGACCCGCGACGCATGCGCACCGAGCAGTACCGCGCCGGTTTCGACGTGCAGTGGGAGATCGACCTGTTCGGTCGCCTGCAGCGCCTGACCGACGCCGCCGAGGCTCGCGCCGACGCGGCGGCGGCAGACCTGCGCCAGGCGCGGCTGAGTATCGCCGCGGAGGTGGCCCGCAACTACTACCTCCAGCTTGGGCTCAAACGCAGCCTGACCGTGGCCGAGGACCAGGTCGAGGCCTGGCGCGAGACCCTGCAACTGACCAGCGCCCAGGTGCGCGCCGGCAGTGGCCAGTACGAAGACCAGCAGAACGCCCACGCCAACCTGTTGCTCAGCGAGGCGGCGGTGCCGCCGTTGCAGGCGGCGATCCAGCAGGCCAGCTACCGCCTCGACGTGCTGACCGGACAGGTGCCGGGCAGCCAGGAGCAGGGCGCCGCGCCGTTCCTGCCGCCGTTGGCGCGCCAGTTGCCGTTGGGCGATGTCGACGCATTGATCGGCCAGCGCCCCGATGTTGTCAGCGCCGAGCGTGAGCTGGCAGCCAGCACCGAGGACGTCGGCGCGGCCACCGCCGAGCTCTACCCGCGCCTGGACCTGGGCGGCTTCATCGGCTTCTTCGCCCTGCGCAGCGGCGACCTGGGCAGTGCCGCCCGTGCCTACGAGCTGGCGCCGGTGGTGACCTGGCCGGCGCTGCGCCTGGGCAACGCCCGGGCCCGCCTGCGGGTGCGCGAGGCGCTGGCCGAGGGCAGCCAGGCACGCTACCAGCAGGCCGTGCTGCTGGCTCGCGAAGAGGTGGAAAACGCGGTGACGCAACTGGTGCGCAACCAGGCACGGCTGCAAAGCCTGGTGGCCTCCGCCGGCCACGGCAGCGAGGCCATCGACATTGCCAACAAGCGCTACCGGCGCGGCGCGGGGACCTACCTGGCGGTGCTGGAGAACCAGCGTGCGCTGTTCTCGATCAAGCGCGAGGTGGCCGAGGCGGAGACGGCCTCGTACCTGGATGCGATTGCGCTGTACAAGGCGTTGGGGTGGGGGAGTGCGGCGCAGTAGCACCTATCGGTCATGCATGTCGTACTAACAGGGCTGGCAACCATGGCCTGTCAGGCATGGCCACGTTGCAACAGATGTAGGAGCGGATTCATCCGCGATGCGCCGCGCGGGCGGCGCTCGATCTTGAGCGCCGCGCAATGCTATCGTCGAGCGCCCCTAATTTTCCCCAAGCGTCCTTCGTTTTCATGGAAGCCGCCCTGCGCCCGGCGCGTTCGGCACTCATCATTCAAGGAGACAGGCAATGACTTCCGTTTTCGACCGCGACGATATCCAGTTCCAGGTAGTGGTCAACCACGAAGAGCAGTATTCCATCTGGCCCGACTACAAGGCGATCCCCAACGGCTGGCGCGCGGTGGGCAAGAGCGGCCTGAAGAAGGACTGCCTGGCCTACATCGATGAAGTCTGGACCGACATGCGCCCACTGAGCCTGCGCCAGAAGATGGCCGAAGCCGCGGCGCAGTAAGCCGGTGTCGAGCCTGAACCTGCTGTGCCTGCCGTACTCCGGCGCCAGCGCCATGGTCTACAGCCGCTGGCGACGCAAGTTGCCGGCCTGGCTGCAGGTGCGCCCGGTGGAACTGCCCGGTCGCGGCGCGCGCATGGGCGATGACCTGCACACCGACCTGCGCGGCCTGGCCCGGCAGTTGGCCCATGAGCAGCGCGCCGCCACCCAGGCACCCTACGCCCTGCTCGGGCACAGCCTGGGGGCGCTGGTCGCCTTCGAGCTGGCCCACGAGCTGCGGGCGCTGGGCTGTCCACCGCCGCTGGCGTTGTTCGCCAGTGGCACCGCGGCGCCGACCCGCCGCGAGGACTACGCCGGCGGCAAGTGGACCGAACCCCGTGGCGACGCCGAGCTGATCGCCGAACTGCGCAAGCTGGGCGGCACCCCCGAGGAAGTACTGGCCAACCAGGAGCTGATGAGCCTGACCCTGCCGATCGTGCAGGCGGACTTCCTGCTCTGCGGCCGCTACGCCTACCAGCAGCGCCAGCCGTTGCAATGCCCGCTGCACGTACTTGCCGGCGAGGATGACCGCGCCAGTGACGAACAGTTGCAGGCCTGGGGGCGGGAGACCGTGGGTGCGCATTCGCTGGCGAAATTCCCCGGCGGGCATTTCTTCATCCACGAGCATGAAGACCAGGTGCTCGATGTGCTCTGTCGGACCCTGGAGCCGCTGCGGCTTTGTGCCTGATCGGTGGTTGCTGGCGCGTTGTAGCGCTGCTTCAAACGTGGCTTAGCTGTTTTCCCTGCGTTGGGGTGGTCGCTGGTTCTCCGGCGACCAGGCCTGATATTTTTGCCAGTTGCAGGCCTGTTGTGTTGCACGCAGAGTCATACGGATAGACAACTCGTTCAGGAGTTTTCATGCCGGACTCGACCATCACCTCGAATACTGCATTGCTGGCAACCGACCGGCATGGCTCGGTACTGCGTCAGCACGCAGTACAGGCCAGTCTCCCAATTCCCTATACAGCATTCGGGTTTCGGCCTGTTGCCAATGAACTGCCCTCGGTGCTGGGGTTCAATGGCCAAATGCAAGAGCTGAACATCAGAGATTATCTGCTTGGTAATGGCTACCGGGTGTACAGCCCGATGTTGATGCGCTTCTTGTCACCTGACAGCCTGAGTCCCTTTGGCGAGGGGGGGCCAAACGCTTACGTTTATTGCAGCGGAGATCCAGTGAACGCTGTCGATCCATCAGGACACACGCTTACCTACAAGATAAAGATCAAGATCGACCGTCCCAGCGGACCAGTTCCCGGCGGAGAGTATGTCCCTAGCCTACAAAAGGTCTCAAACCGCACTGGAGATACCGTGAATCTCGTGCATGAAGCGCAATCCTACGAGGCTACGTCGGACGTGGTTAAGCTTTATGTGTTCGAGTCCAACCAGGGCGAACCCATCCTTGTCAACGATTTCCACGTAAATGAAATGCAGGGGATAGCTGACCGCAAGGAAGCGATATCTAGGGAGGGGACTGGTGGGAAAGACGTTCTGAAAACCTTGGACAAGCGGGCCAAGGAAATAGCCAAGATGGGCGCCAGTATGTATTTAAAAGCGCTTGATCCCGAAATTGGAAACGTGAATTTTGTGCAGGATAGTACCCCCCTGGTCAGGGAAAGCTGAGGTCAATATTTAATATCAGCGAAGGAAATCATTCACGGTGCGCAGCGCGGGCGACGCTTCGTCTCACCGCTTTCTACCACTTTGCGCCAAGTATCCAAGCCTCGATTCAGGCACGGCCCTATGTATGCGGAACAGCCTTGACCATCCCCGCATACTGCGCCTTCAAATGCCCCTGCTCATCCAGCAAATACGCATCCATCACCTCCCGCACCACCGGCCCCGCCACCCGACCACCGGCCTCGCCGTTCTCGATCATCACCGCCACCACCATCGCCGGGTGCTCGGCCGGTGCGAAGCCGACGAACAGGGCGTTGTCGCGGTGGCGCTCGAGGGTCTTGTTGCGGTTGTAGCGTTCACCCTGCTTGATCGCCACCACCTGCGCCGTGCCGCTCTTGCCGGCGATGCGGTACTGCGCGCCGGCGGCGGCGGCGCGGGCGATGCCGCGCGGGTCGTGCATGACCATCTGCATGCCCTGGCTGACCTGGTCCCAGGCGTGCCGGTCGTGCAGCACGATATCCGGCATCGGGTTGGGGTCGACCGGCGCCTGGCCGCCGATGGTCAGCGCCAGGTGCGGGCGGTGCCAGGCGCCCTTGCTGGCCAAGAGGCTGGTGGCCTGGGCCAGTTGCAGCGGGGTGACCTGCATGTAGCCCTGGCCGATGCCGAGGATCAGCGTCTCGCCGGGGAACCAGGCCTGACGCCGGGTAGCGCGCTTCCAGGCCTGTGACGGCATCAGCCCGGGGGCTTCCTCGAACATGTCCAGCGAGACCTTCTGGCCCAGGCCGAACTCGGCCATGTAGTCGTGCAGGCGGTCGATGCCCAGCTTGTGCGCCAGGTCGTAGAAGTAGGTGTCGTTGGAGCGCATGATCGCCGTGTACATGTCCACCCAGCCATCGCCCGTGCGGTTCCAGTTGCGGTACTTGTGGTCGTAGTTGGGCAGCTCGTAGTAGCCGGGGTCGAAGACCCGGCTGGCGGGGTTGATCACGCCGCTGTCGAGGCCGGCGATGGCCACCTCGGGCTTGACCGTCGAGCCGGGGGCGTACAGCCCGCGCAGCACGCGGTTGAACAGCGGCCGGTCGATGGAATCGCGCAGGGCGGCGTACTGCCTGTAGCTGATGCCCTTGACGAACAGGTTGGGGTCGAAGGCCGGGTTGCTGACCATGGCCAGCACATCGCCGTTGGCCGGGTCGAGCACCACCACCGCGCCGCGCCGGTCGCCCAGGGCTTTCTCGGCGGCCTGCTGCAGATGGGCGTCGAGGCTCAGCACGATGTCCTTGCCCGGCACCGGGTCGTGGTGGTTGAGCACGCGCATCACCCGGCCCTGGGCGTTGGTCTCGACTTCTTCGTAGCCCACCTGGCCGTGCAGTTCGTTCTCGTAGAAACGTTCTATACCGGTCTTGCCGATCGACTGGGTGCCGCGGTAGGCGGTGCTGTCGAGGGCCTTGGCTTCCTTTTCGTTGATGCGCCCGACGTAGCCCACCGAATGGGCGAAGTGCTCGGCCAGCGGGTATTCGCGGATGAACTGCGGCTCGACCTCCAGCCCCGGCAGGCGGAACTGGTTGACCGCGATCAGGGCGATCTGCTCTTCGCTCAGGCCCACCAGCAGGGTCACCGGCTCGAACGGCTTGCGTCCGCGGCGCAGGTCCTTGTCGAACTGCTGGCGGTCGTCCTCGGACAGCGTGAGGATCTGCGCCAGGCTGTCGAGCACCCGCGCCGGGTCGCCAGCCCGCTCGCGGGTCATGGTCAGGTTGAAGCTGGGCTTGTTGTCGGCCAGCACCACGCCGTTGCGGTCATAGATCAGGCCGCGTTCCGGTGGAATCGGCAGCACGTGCACGCGGTTGTTCTCCGACACCGCGCTCTGCTGGTCGTGCTGCAGCACCTGCAGTACATAGAGCCGACCCACCAGCACCGCCACCAGGCTCATCACCAGCAGGGCGCAGGCCAGCAACCGGCGGTTGACCAGGTGCTTTTCCGTTTCGTGGTCCTTGAGGGGAATGGGCTGGGGCATGGGCTTCGTGGTGTCACGCAATGGGGTCGGGATGCTACGCGGGCGGGCAGGGGGGCTCAAGGCGAGCCCAGCCGCGCAGCCACCACGCAACGCCGCTCGGCCCCGCTTCCAGGGGGTTGGCGGCAAATATGAAGTTTCCTTCATGGAACGCTGGGAACGATCGGATTTGTGCCGAAGGGATGGGATTTGTCAGAATACGCGATAAGCAATCATTATCATTCGCAGGGTAATCCATGCAGTCGGCTCTTGCTTCCCATGCCCCGGTGCGCATCCTCGCCATCGAGGACAGTGACGGCAACCCGCTGTCGGTGGTGCCGGAGTACACCGTCAACACCATGCTCGACTGGCAGGTGACCGAGGCCCTGTCGCTGAGCCTGACCGGCACCTACTACGGCAAGCAGGAGCCGCGGCAGTTCAACCCGACCCGCGAGGTCAGCGTTACGGCTCAGAACGAGCTGAAGACCCTTGATCCGTACCATGTCTGGGGCATCGGTGGCACTTACGCGCTGAACAAGAACCTGTCGTTCGGCGCCGGTATCAGCAACCTGTTCGACAAGCGCGTTTACCGCGAAGGGGCGGGGACCCGCGCCGGCGCCGCCACCTACAACGAGCCGGGGCGCGCGTTCTATGCGTCGGTGACCACCTCGTTCTGATGACAAGCGGGGCTGCTGCGCAGCCCTTTCGCGGCACAAGGCCGCTCCTACAGAGGGACGTGATCTTCTGTAGGAGCGGCCTTGTGCCGCGAAAGGGGCGCAACGCGCCCCCAAGGATTGCAAACCGTGAACCTCTCCTGGCCCATGCTCTCGCGCATCGTCGCCGCCGTGCTGTTGGCGCTGATCGGCTTCTGGCCGCAACTGCCGCAGCGCCTGGGATGAAGCAGAAAACCATCACCCAATCCCTTTCATGGCTGCACACCTGTTGCGGTTTGCTGTTCGCCAACTTTCTCATCGGCACCCCGGTCGCTGCGGCCTGGTGTGACGTGGCTATTCGTGGTGCGGTTCGCCCAGGAAGGTCAATGAGCTGAACAGGCTCTGTTGCGCCACGGGGGAACCTTCGGGCAAAGGCTGCGTGGCTTGGGCGGCAATGATGTTCAGGCCCTCGTTGCGCACCTTGATCAGCGCCCGGCCGTCCGCGCCGGTCGTGGCGCTGACCTGATCAGGCGCGCCCCGGTAGTCGCCCTGCAGGGGAATACCCGGCGCGGGCTTGCCGTCGATCAGGACCTGCACTTCCAGCAGGTTGCCGGGCCCCACCTTGAGCGGGTCGCTCAGCGGCACGATGGCCAGGCGCAGCATGTCCAGCTTGGGCAAACGGGCGCTGCCCTGGTAGATGGCCAGGCTGTACTTGAAGCTGTGAGTCGAGGCGATGGCATCCTTGACCTGGTTGCGGTCCTGGTTGACCCATTGTTTGTCCGGGCGCTGTGACCACGGTCCGTTGTCCAGTACCACGGCCAGCGCCGCGGGCGGGGAGAGCGGTTGCAGGCGAGCATGGTCGGCCAGGCGCTCGACGCTGACCGGAATCATCTTGCCGGCGCTGTCGAACGCCCAGGCGCGCTTGATCTTCTCGGCCTTGTAGGCGTCATCCTCGGCGCCATGGCCGTATACCGCCTCGATATTGCCGCGTCGCTGCTCGGTCCACAGGCCGTGGGCGCCGGCGTCGGCGCTGATGGTCATGGCCAGCAGGGCGGCCAGTTTCAGTGATGGATGCATGACAGTCCCTTGAATCAGAGGTTTAGAGGTTCAGGGTCAGGCTTACGCTGACGTTGCGCGGCTCGCCGGGCAGCACCCACGAACTGTTGTACGAACGTTCGTAGTACTTGCGATCAAAGAGGTTGTTGAGGTTCAGCCCCACGGTGACCTGTTCGCTTGCCTTGTAGTGCGCCAGCAGGTCGACCGTGCTGTAGGCATCCAGGGTGAAGTGGCTGCCGGCCTGGCCGGAGCGCTCGCCGACATAGTTGAACGCCGCGCCGATGTCCGAGCCGCGCAGGGCGCCGTCCTGGAACTCGTACACGCCCATCACGCTGCCACTGTTGCGGGCAATGCCCAGCAAGTCGCTGCCCTTGGGCAGGGCCGCGTCGCCCTTAGTGACCTCGGCATCGATGTAGGCGTAGGCACCGATCACCCGCACCGCGTCGGTCAGTTGGCCGCTGAACTGCAGGTCCAGCCCCTGGCTGCGCGCTTCGCCCGCCGCCACGCTTTCGCCGAGTGCGTCGGTGGTGATGACGTTTTCCTTGTCGATATGGAACAGCGCGATGGTCGCGCCCAGGCGGTTGTCTAGCAGGTCGAGCTTTAGTCCGGTCTCGTAGCCCAGGCCTTTTTCAGGCTTGTAGACCTGGCCCTGGGTGCCGATGGTGTTGGGCTTGAACGAGGTCGAGGCGTTGGCGAACACGCCCACTTGCGGGGTCAGTTGGTACAGCAGCCCTATGCGCGGCGTGGCGACATCCTTCGCCTGGCTGTTGCTGACCCCGGTGGAGCGGTTCTGCGCAGTCTGTTCAATGCGCTCCAGACGCACACCGAGCAGGCCGCGCAGGCGCTCGGTGAAGGCGATCTGGTCCTGCAGGTTGAGGGCATGGCTTTCGGTACGTTCGAAGAAGTCGTTGGCCCGTGTGAGCGCCGGCTTGGGCTTGCCGTACACCGGGTTGTAGATGTCCAGGCCATAGCCCGCCGAGGTCGCGCTTTGCGGGTACTTCTGGCTGTTGCGGTAGTTTTCGTATTCAAGCCCGATCAGGCTCTGGTGCTGCCAGCCGAGCAGCTGGAACTGGCCGTGCAGCTCGGCCTGGGTGATGTTGTCGTTCCACTCGAAGTCACGCTCGCGGTAGAAGCGGGTGAGGGTGTTGCCGACCAGAGCCTGGGGCTCGGAGCTGTTGCCCTTGAGCGTGCCCTGGGTGTAGTGGTTGGCCAGGCGCAGCTTCCAGTCGTCGTTGAGAAAGTGCTCCAGCGCCAGGTCGAGGGTCTGGTTGTCGTTGCGGATCTTGCCGTCGTTGGGTTCGCCCATGAAGGCCGAGCGCGGCACCGAACCCATCTGGCCGTTGACCGCCGGAATGCCCCGATCAAACACCGATTCGGTGCGCGAGAACTCGGCATCGAGCATCACCCGGGTGTCCGGCGACAGCTGCCAGCTCAGCGACGGGCTGACGATGCGTCGTTCACTTTTCACGTGATCGCGGAAACTGCCGTTGTCCTCGACCGCCAGGTTGATCCGGCCCAGCAGGTTGCCTTCGCTGTCCAGGGGCGAGTTGGCATCCAGGGCGGTGCGGTAGCGGTCCCAGCTGCCCGCGCTCAGGCTGAGGGTGCTGAAGGTCTCGGCCTGGGGGCGCTTGCTGACGATATTGACCAGCCCGCCAGGGTCGCCACGGCCATAGAGGCTGGCGGCCGGGCCCTTGAGCACTTCGATGCGCTCGATGCTGGAGGTGTCCGGGGAACTGTAGCTGCCGCGGTTGATGGCAAAGCCGTTCTTGTACAGCTCGCCGGTGGTGAAGCCGCGCACGCTGTAGTTGAGGAAGGTCAGGCCGCCGAAGTTGTTCTGCCGCGACACGCCGCCGGCGAAATCCAGGGCGCGGTCGATGCGGGTGGTGTTGAGGTCCTTGATCACCTGGGCGGGCACCACCTGGATGCTCTGCGGGGTGTCGCGGATATCGCTGTCGGTGCGGGTGGCGGTGGCCGAGCGGGTGGCGCGATAGCCTTGCACCGGGCCGTCGGCACGCTCTTCGAGGTAGGCGTCGGTGATCGAGGTTTCCTCCAGCAGCAGGGGTTGGGCTGCCGAGAGGGGTTGGCCGAACAGGCCCAGGGTGAGGCCGGCCAGAAGCGGTGCGCGAGGGTTCACGGGGGATCTCCAATTAATATGTAATAACGTAACATTTACCATTGCTCTGACGCCATAGGGAGCTGTGGTTTACGGCGTGATTGTCAGATGGGAATGATTCGCGTTATTGTAATGTTATTACGTAACTGGAGGTTCCCATGCAAGTACTGTCCTCACTCAAGCAGGCCAAGCGCCGTCATCGTGATTGCCAGGTGGTCAAGCGTCGTGGCCGGATCTATGTGATCTGCAAGTCCAATCCGCGGTTCAAGGCCAGGCAGGGCGGGGTGAAGAAGAAGCGGGGGTAGCACGCTGTCCTGGTCGAATCGAAGAATTACGTTTGGCTCCATGAGAGATCGTCCAGCCCTGTTATTTCTGTGGGAGCGGGTTTATCGGACCGCCGCACCGCCGCGAACACCGGCGGAGCCGGTGCCATTCACCGCGCTGGATTCTTCGCGGGTAAACCCGCTCCCACAGAGTCAAGCTAAACCAATGGGTTACATGTCGTCCCATAGGAGCCCACCAGAAAGTGACGCACCTGATGCCATACCTTGGACGCAGACGCTAACGGAGCGTCCTGCGCAAACGCCGCCAACCCAGCACCACACCACTGAGGGCAATCACCAGCCCACCGCTACTCAGGACGATGATCAGCCCTTCCCGCAACAGCGGCCGCGCCAGCAGCGGTTGCCAGTCCCAGCTGTGCAACAGGTTGAACAACCAGCGCCCGGTGCGTTGCGCCCGGTCGTGGCTGGTCACCAGCATGCCGCTGGCCGGGTCCATGTAGGCCCAGGTGCCGGCCGGGTCGTCGAAGCGCAGGCGCAGCACAGGTAACGGCCTGGACTGGAAACCGTACATGCTCTGCGGATCGCGGGCGAAGTAGTGGAAGTCGTAGGCGGTCTGCCAGTCGTCTTGCACCGCAATGCCCGGGGCCATGACCTGCGCGGCCGCCAGCAGACGTTGCCGGGCAAACGCCCGGGCCGGTGGCGCGCCGGCTTCAAGGATGCGGCTGTCGCCGTTGGCGTTGCGTGCCACCAGGTAGGTGACGTCGGCCAGGCGCTGCCACTGCAACTCGACGGCATTGAAGCCTGCCTCATCGCGCAACCGCGCCAACGCGGTGGCGATCGGCAGCTTGAGGTCGGCGGCGCGCAGCGGGCCGGGTTGCAGGGCGATCTGCGAACGGCTGTCGGTCAGGCCCCAGGGGCGCATCGACATCAGGCCACTGAACACCCACAACACCAGCACGCCGCCGAACAGCAGCCCGCCGATGTGGTGCCAGCGCAGCCAGCCGCTCGGGTAAGGGCTGCACGAGCCGCTGCGATAGCGCTTGCGCAAGCGTAGGCGCAGGATGCCCACCGCGATGCCCAGGACCGCCATCAGCGTGCCGAGCACGGACAGGCCGATCACCAGCGTGCGCCAGCCGTTGTCGAAGCCGAACCCGCCGCGCAAGGGATAGAGCCAGTGCAGCCAGGCACCGACCCAGTTCCAGGCGCGCTCCTGCGCGGTGGCGTCGCGGACCACTTCACCGCTGCGCCCGGACAGGTACAGCCAGGTGCCGGCGGCATCGTCCACCCGCACCCGGTGCAAGGGCCGGTCACCGTCCAGTGCCCGGGAGTGGGTCCACATGTCCTCGTCCACCGTACCCTGGTAGGCCAGTGCCGCGTCACCGGCGTACTGCCGGGCATTGGCCAGGGCCCAGGCGGCATCGGCCTGAGCCAGGGACGCGCCGCTGGCGGCATCGAGGGTGACGCGGCGCCCGTCGGCCAGCTCCAGCAGGTAGTGCGCCCGCCCGCCCAGGCTGGTCAGGCGCAGTGCCTTCAACGGCTGCTGCGCCCACTGCGCCGGCAACTCGGCGCAGCAACCCGCCGGCAGTGCCGGCAGGTGGGCCAGGCGCTCGGCCGGGGTCAACTTGGGGTAGCCGACATACAGCATGACCACCCCGGAGACGAACCACAGCGCCATGAACAGGCAGGCGACGATACCCAGCCAGCGGTGCCACAGGTACAGCTGGCGTTTCAGGCCCATCAGTAGCGCCACTGCACAGCGACTTCCAGGCTGCGCGGCTCACCCAGGTAGTACTGGGTGTTGGTCTGGTGGATGAAGCGGGCGTAGACCTCGTCGGTGAGATTGCGCAGCCGCGCGCTGAGCTGCACGTGCTGGTCCAGGTCGTGGGTCATCGACAGCCCGTAAACGGTGTACGACGGCACCCAGGCGGTGTTGGCGGTATTGGCGTACACCGACGACACATAGCGGGCGTCGGCGCCGACCTGCCAGCCCGGCGCCAGGTCGTAGGTCAGCCACAGGTTGGCGACCCGGTCGGGGATGTTCACCGGGTTCTTGCCCTTGCGCGAGTACACCACGCCGCCGATGGTCTCGTTGAATTCGTCGTATTCGGCGTTGACCCAGCTGAAGTTGCCCGCGGCCAGCAGCTTGGGCGTGACCTTGAACGAGGCCGCCAGCTCGATGCCGGTGGAGGTCTGCTGGCCCGCCTGCTCGGTGGTGTTGGGCACGGTCGAGGAGGGCACCGAGATGTTCTTGCGCACGATGCGATAGGCCGCTGCAGTGGCCGAGCCGCGCCCATCGAGGAAGTCGAACTTGCTGCCCACTTCCACCTGGCGGCCGGTGCTCAGGTCGAAGTCGCCGACCTGGCTGATCGAGGCGCCGGTGAGCGAGCCTCCCGGCGGTTCGGCCGAGGTGCTGTACTGGGTGTACAGGCTGACATTGGACGTCAGGTCGTAGACCAGGCCCAGGCGGCCGGTGAAGGCGTCCCAGCGCCGGTCCAGCTTGGCCCGGGTCACGTGGTCGACCACGTCGAAGTCGATATGGTCGTAGCGCAGCGCGGTGATCAGCGACAGCTGGTCGGTCAGGCGGGTGCGGTTTTCGACGAAGCCCGCGGTGGTGTCGGTGTTGGTGCTGCGGCCTTTGGCCCGCGGCGCGTCCATGCCGGGGATGTCGAGGAAGTGATCGGGTTGGAAGCCGTTCGGGTCGATGCGGTCGAAAGCACCCTTGGACAGTGGGTAGTTGGTCTGTTGGTTGCGGTTGTAGTCCACGCCGAACGCCCAGTCGCTGGCCAGGCCGAACAGCTGGCCCTGGTGGGTCAGCTCGACGCGGTTGCCGTTGACCTCCTGGTCGTGGCGCTGGCGGTAGCCGCCGGAGCGGTCGATGGCGGTGTTGCCGGCGTTGTAGCGGTACACCTCGAGGTTGCGGTAATCGCGCTGGCCGTTGTAGTGGTAGAAGGTGTTGCGCAGCTGGTTGCTGTCATCGATGCGGTAGTCGGTGATCGAGCGCAGCCAGCGCGTGCGCTGCTCGTAGCGGCCGTCCTCGACGTTGTAGTTGTTGAAGCGATTGTGCTTGTCGATATGCAGGGTGCCGACCGCCGGCTGCAGCACCGGCGAGCCCCAGTACGGGCTGTCCTCTTTTTCTTCCAGGTACTCGATGGCCAGGGTGTGCGACAACTGGTCGTTGATGTCGCTGAGCAGCGAGAAGGCCAGGTTGCCGGCCCCGTTCTCCTGGCGGTCGATATAGCCATTGGTGCTGGTGCGGCTGTAGTCGAGCCGGGCGTAGTGGCGTGGGCCGTCGCCGCTGTTGAGCGCCTTGTTGAAGCCGACCGAGGTCTCCATCGTGTCGTAGCGGCCATAGCTGACGCGGCCTTCGAAGATGTCTTCGTCGCGGTTGGCCAGCTTGGTGATCATGTTCAGGCTGCCACCGACGGCGCCGCTGCCGTTGAGGAACGACGAGGGGCCGCCGAGCAGTTCGACACGGTCGTAGATCCACGCCCCGACCGGTCGCCCGGCAGCGCCGTACTGCAGGTTGATGCCATTGAACAGCTGGCTGACCTGGGCACCGTTGAAGCCGCGGTACGACACGTAGCCGCCCCAGCCGGGCGGTGCCGAAGCGTTGACCCCGGGCAGGGCGTTGGCGGCGTCCTGGAAGTTGCGCGCGCCGATGCGTTCCATGGTCTTGCGGTCGGCGACGCTGACCGAGGCGGGGTTTTCGCGGGCGCTGAGGTTCAGCCGCGAGCCACTTTCGATAGGGCGGTCAAGGTCGAGGCCGGTGGCCTCCTTGGGTTGGTCGGCGGTGGCCGTGACGTTGCTGGCGGGCAGGGTCAGGGTGTCATCCTGCGCCCAGGCGCAGGTTGCGCTGCCAACGAGCAGCGCCAAAGTGGTCATGCGAAACATGCAAGGCTTCCTGGCTGAAATCGGTTAGCGCACGCCCGCTGCCGATCAGGCAGCGCAGGGCGTGGCGATGTCAGAACGCGAGAAGCGAAGCAGGAGAGGCGCGCGGATTGACCAGTGGCCAGCGCTGCTTGGGCAGGGGTGGCGCGGGTTGCCTGGGTAAGGGTTTGCTCGACTCCCCGGCGAGCAAGGCCAGCAGGCCGAAGAACACGGCCAGCAGGGTGGCGCTGAACAGGCTGGCGATCACGCAGTCGCCGCCGGCGGGCAGCACCGGGTCGCTGATGTCCTGGTCGCCCTTGAACACGCCGCTGCTGTCGGCCGCGCACCAGGCGGCGTCATCCAGGCCGGCCAGGCGCAAGCCCGCCATCTGGCCATGGCCCATGGCGCACAGCAACGAGCCGAACAGGATGCTGAAATACAGCACCCAGGCGACTTGCGATCGTGTGTGGCGGGCCAGCTTCATCGGCAAAGCTCGAAGGGAATGAGAATAGGTTCGGCGTGCGGATTCTACAGCGTTTGAAACATCTGCCTAGAGTGCTCGGCCGATAAAAAACATTCGAATCGATTCACCTGGCTGGCTTGACGCCTCTCGGCCCCAGGTGTTCAGATGCCGACCGATTTCAGGTGTCCCATGCCGCCGCGCATGGGGTGAAACGGGAAACCGGTACGCGCTTCGCGCCAGTCCGGTGCTGCCCCCGCAACGGTATGCAAGTGATGCCTTCGACAGACCACTGTGGCCAGTGCGCCATGGGAAGGTGAAGGTGTCTTGTCTTGCGAGCCCGGAGACCGGCCTGGAATGTGGTAGGCAAACTCCTGCGGTGGGCGGGCATGGGCCGGTATTGGCTGTGCGCGATCCCTGCTCCTGCGTGCTTCTGCGAAAGTCACTTTCGAGAAGAGCATGATTGCTGTGATTCACTCCCGACGTTTCTCCCCCAAGGCCCGGACCCTGCTTCTGGGCTGCCTGGCCAGCCCCCTGGCACTGGCCGAAAACACCCCTCTGATCCTCGACCAGCAGATCGTCGCCGCGCCCTCGGTGGAGTCGACCACGGTCGCCGCCATGGCCCAGTACGGCAGCAAGGTCGAGATCGTCAGCCGCGAGCAGATCGAGCGCGCCGGCCCCGGCGCCGACATCACCCGGGTGATGCAGATGTTCATCCCCGGCTTCTACGTCGCGCCGAAGAACGGCCCGTTCGACTACGGCACCTACTCGCTGCTGGGCGGGCGCAACGACGACACCTTGATCCTGCTCGACGGCGTGCGCCTGAACAACCGCCTGTACGGTGGCCTGTACCTGGACACCCTGCCGGCCAACGCGGTGGAGCGCATCGAGGTGCTCAAGGGCGGCCAGAGCCTGTTGTTCGGCACCCAGGCGGTGGCGGGGGTGATCAATATCGTCACCCGCAGCCCGCAGCGCCGCGAGGCTTCGGGGGAGGTCAACCTGGGCCTGGACAGCTTCGCCGGCAACAGCAAGGACGCCCGCGTCGAGCGGATCTTCAGCAATGGTTTCGGCGACCTGGGGCTGCTGGCCTATGTCAGTCACAACGTCTCCGACGGCTACCAACCGTTTCGCAACCGTGACTACAGCGGCAACGTCAGCGACAAGAAACGCGGCTACGAGGTGAGCACTTTCGGCGGCAAGGCAATCCAGGCCTTCGGCGACGCTGCGCGGCTGGAGCTGTTCTACCAGTACACCGACGCCAACCTCGATTTCGCCCGGCCGGTGAACAACTACAAAACCACCAATGACCGCGTGCAGCAGATCGCCACCGCCACCTTCGAGCAGCGCCTCAACGAGCGCCTGAGCTACTTCGTCAAGGGCCATGTCAACGACTGGGACACCCGCTACACCCGCATCAACAACCGCGCCGACGGCAGCCGCAACGTGGTCAACCACAACGACTACTGGGGCTTCACCGACTGGGGTGTGCAGGCCGAGGGCAAGGCCGAGCTCGACGGCGGCCATGTGCTGGTGTTCGGTTCCGACAACCAGTGGTTCAAGGGCCAGGACGACGTGCTGTTGATCGACGACAACGAGGCCCAGGCCAATGCGCTGTATGCCCAATTGAGGCCCAGGATCGAGGCCCTGCCGAACTGGCACCCGAGCCTCGGCGTGCGCCACGAAGCCATGAGCGGCGGCGACAGCGCCACCGTCGGCATGCTCACCTCGCTGTACGACCTGAACGACAACTGGCAGCTGCGCGGCCAGTACGGCAGCGCCTACAAGCTGCCCAACGCCGAGCAGCTGTTCGTCAACGAGCCTGGCGACGAGATCGGCAACCGCGACCTCAAGCCCGAGAAGAGCCGCAATGCCGAGCTTGGCCTGGACTACCACGGCCTGCTGCTGGCGCGTGAGTTCAGCGCCAGCGTCACCGTGTTCCGGCGCAAGATCACTGACCTGATCACCCTGGACGGCAGCCAGTGGGTGAACGGCCAGGGCCAGGTGCAGATGCGTGGTTTCGAGGCCGATGCACGTATCCAGCTCGACGACCAATGGAGCCTGCAGGCCGACATGACCCGTAACCTCACCGAGTCGCGCACCGGGGCGACGATCAACGACGTGCCGAGTTTCTTCGCCCGCTCGCGGCTCGGCTACGAATCGGCAGACCGCAGGTGGGGTGCCGGAGGGGCCATTCGCTACATTCGCGATGTGGTCAGCTCCAAGGGCGTCGACTATGGCCATTACTCGGTGGTCGATGCCGATGCCTATCGCTACCTGGATGGCGCCCGCCAGCACCGGCTGAGCCTGCTGGTGGAGAACCTGTTCGACCGCGACTATGTCACCAGCCGGGCGAGCAATGTCGACAACCTCGGGCGGCCGTTCACCAGCGAACTGCGGTACACCTACACCTTCTGAGGGGCGTGAGCATGGACTATCAGCGTGTGCTGTTCGTGGGCCCCGGTCTGGCGAGTGGCTCGGTGGCCGAGGCGTTCGGCGCCGAGGTTCGCGACCTGCGTGGCCGCGAGGTGGACCGGGATATCGTCGATACCCTGGAGGGCTTCGACGGGCTGTGGGTGGTTATCCGCGAGGCCCTTGACCTGGGCATTGAGCGCTTGCTGGTAGTGGACCTGGAACCCACCTCGGACAGCGCCTACCTCGACTGGCTGCGCGATGAACTGGGGCGCCTGGCGCAAGGTCGCGCCGGCATCTGGGTCACGGCCCAGGCCCTGGGCCGGCGCGGGCTGGATGCTCGGGCGGCGTGTGCCAGCGTCGGCGAGCATGCCCGTCACCTGCCATGCGACCAGGTCAACGCGGTGGCCAGCGATCCGGACTGGTCGCGGGTACCCGAGCATGCCCGCCAGGTGTTCCTGTGCACCGGCCCACGCTGCGTGCGGCGCGGTGCCTTGCCGTTGTGGAAACGCCTGCGCCGCCAGTTGCTGGAGCGTGACTTGATCGAGACGCCAGGCGGCGTGCTGCTGACCCGTACCGGTTGCCAGTTCCCCTGCAACCTGGGGCCAGTACTGACGGTGCACCCGGACGGCTGCTGGTATCGGGTACGTGATGATCGGGAGGTGGAGGAGTTGGTAAAAACGCATCTAGAGGGCGGAAGGATCGCCGAAAGATTGCTGATCAAGGGAGGGACATGCGATGCGTAAAGCCTGGTTGCTGTCGCTAGCCCTGTGCTGTGGCACACCGGCCCTGGCCGAGCGCTTTCGCAACTGCGGGCAAGACTGGCAACGGCCCGCGGCGACGCCTGCGCGTATCGTCGCCCTCAACCAGCACGCGGCCGACCTGCTGCTCGCCCTTGGCGCCGGGCCATCGATGGTCGGGGTGGCCTACCTGGACGACAACGGCGCCGCCTACAAGCAGGGTCGCTACCAGGGCGTGCCGGTGATCGCCCGGGAGTATCCGGCCAGCGAGGTGCTGTATGCGCAAAGGCCGGACCTGGTGGTCGGCGGATTCGCCACGGCTTTCGGCGATGGGGTCAGCTCGCGAACCCGGCTGGCCGGCAACGGGATCGCCACCTACCTGCTCGAGTCGGCCTGTGCCGGTCATTCCCTGGACTACTACGCCCATGTCCGGCGTGACCTGACCCTCCTTGGCGAAATGCTCGGCAGGCAGGCGAGGGCGCAGGCGTTGATCGAGGCGATGGAGGCGGACCTGACGCGGGCCAGGGCGATCGCGCCTATCGGCAAGCCGCTGTCGGTGTTCTACCTCGACAGTGAAGTCCGGGGGCTGGACAGCGAAGGCGGGCGGGGTTTCGTCACGCCATTGCTGGCCGCCGCCGGGGCGCGCAATGTGCTCGGCGGGATTGACCAGTACCGGGTGACGGTCAACCGCGAGGCGCTGCTGAGCAGCGACCCCGATGTGATCCTGCTGGCCGACGCCCTGTGGTCGCCGGCCAGCCGCAAGCGTCAGCTGCTGGCCCGTGATCCGGTGCTCTCGAGCCTGCGGGCGGTGCGCGAGAACCGCATGATCGATATCCCGTTCACCCAGCTGGTGCCGACGCCGGCCAGCGGGCGGGTGGCCCTGGAACTGGCGCGGCGGCTCAGGGAAGTGGCTGTCCCATAGCTGGCCAGCCCTGATCGCGAAGCTTGGCGTGGGAGCGGGCCTGCCCCGCGATGGGCTGGGTGTTACTCGCCGATGACCAACTGACGCGCCAGCTGGTTGTGACGCTCCAGTACTCGCGGCAGGTCGACGGTGGTGATGCGCCCACCCTGAACCACCACACGCCCGTTGATCACGCTGGTGTCGACATGGGTCGGGGTGCAGAACACCAGCGCCGCCAACGGGTCGTGCAGGGCGCCGGCATAGGCTACATGGCCAAGGTCGAAGGCGACGAAGTCGGCGACCATGCCCGGGGCGAGGGCGCCGATATCGTTGCGGTTGAGCACCTTGGCGCCGCCCAGGGTGGCGATCTCCAGCGCCTCGCGGGCAGTCATCGCATCCGGTCCGAAGCCGACCCGTTGCAGCAACAGCGCCTGGCGCACCTCGCCGATCATGCTGGCGCCGTCGTTGGACGCCGAACCATCGACCCCCAGGCCCACCGGCACGCCGTGGTCGCGCATCTTGCGGATCGGCGCGATGCCTGAGGCCAGGCGCATGTTCGAGCACGGGCAGTGGGCGACCCCGGTGCCGGTGCGGGCGAACAGCTCGATGCCGTGCTGGTCGAGCTGCACGCAGTGGGCGTGCCAGACGTCGTGGCCGACCCAGCCCAGGTCCTCGGCGTACTCGGCCGGGGTCATGCCGAACTTCTCGCGGCTGTAGGCGATATCGTTGACGTTCTCGGCCAGGTGGGTGTGCAGCGACACGCCATACTGACGGGCCAGCACCGCCGCCTCGCGCATCAGGTCGCGGCTGACCGAGAACGGCGAGCAGGGCGCCACCACCACGCGCAGCATCGAGCCGTGGCTGGCATCGTGGTAGTCCTCGATCAGGCGCTGCGACTCCTTGAGGATGTCGCTTTCCTTCTCCACCACCGAGTCCGGCGGCAGGCCGCCCTGGCTGCGGCCGACGCTCATGCTGCCGCGCGCGGCGTGGAAACGCATGCCGATCTCCTCGGCGGCGTGGATGCTGTCGTCGAGCTTGCAGCCGTTGGGGTAGATGTACAGGTGGTCGCTGGAGGTGGTGCAGCCCGAGAGGATCAGCTCGGCCATGGCCGTCTGGGTCGATACCGAGATCATCTCCGGGGTCAGCCGCGCCCAGATCGGGTAGAGGTTGGTCAGCCAGTTGAACAGCTCGCCGTCCTGGGCCGCCGGCACCACGCGGGTGAGGCTCTGGTACATGTGGTGGTGGGTGTTGACAAGGCCCGGGATGACCACCTTGCCGGTCATGTCGAGGATCACGTCGGCATGCTGCGGCAGGGTATCGCTGGGGCCGACCTGCCTGATCACATTGTCTTCGATATAGAGGCCGCCGCGTTTGATCTCGCGGCGTTCGCCGTCCATGGTCACCAGCAATTCGGCGTTCTTGACCAGTAGTGTCTTGGGCATGGGTGTCCCTCCCGCTTGGGGTGTGTTTTCTGATTGTAGGGAAGCGTCAGGCGCCGTGGCGAAGCCCGGCGTCGAAGGCTGGAGCAGAACCGCGCACGCGCAGGATCGGCCCTGGCGAGGGCGTATCGGGCGTGTGGGTCGATGGCAGCAGGGCGGATACGGCGTTCAGGACGCACGGCATTCGAGAAGGGGGCCCGGAGAGGTTGGGCGATAGCGGATGTCGCATGGCTTGAGCCTGTCGCAATACGCAACGGCGATGACCGTTGTCGTAGGCGTGAGGCAGTGTAAACAGAATTTCTTTTTTTTGTATACGAGTTTTTTGCCGCAATTCTGACGACTGCGGGACGGGCCACTCTCATGGAACAAACTTGATTTAGCTTGACCCTGTGGGAGCGGGTTTATCGGACCGCCGCACCGCCGCGAAGAATCCAGCGCGGTGTATGGCACCGGCTGCGCCGGTGTTCGCGGGCAAGCCCGCTCCCACGGGGATCGCGCCAGATTCTAAAAATTGAGCAAGACAGTTGCTCCCACAATGATTCAGGGCGTGATTGATGTCGTTGCGCCGGTATGCGACTGTCTCGCTACCAGCCACTGTCACAGGCCGGCAGGTTCGCGCGGGCTGATTACACTTTGGAAATCGCCACACGGGGAGTACCTGGGATGGGCTGCGCGTTGATGGGGCATGCGGCAAGGCTGGCGTCTGCACGGGGCAGGCGTTCATGAACAACCGTGGCCGGAGTATCTCCCTGCAATGGCTGGTGGCGCTGGCAATCATGCTGGGCATGCTGGCGCTGGGCGCGGCCCTGGCCTGGCAGGGCTACCTGGGGGTGCGCCAGACCCTGGTGGCCGCCGCCGGCGATGCCGCCCAGCAGATCGGCCGGACCATCGACGAGCGCGCCCGACGCCTGGTCGATCCGGTGCAGAGCAGCATCCGCCTGCTGGCCTTCGATACCGCTGCGGGCACAATGGCGCAGCACCTGGAGCGCCTGCCGCAACTGGTCGAGAGCCTGCGCGCCAACCGCATGCTCAGCGCCGCCTACCTCGGCTACCCCAATGGCGAGTTCCTGCTGGTCCGCCGCCTGCGCGACCCACAGTTGCTGCAGCGCTTCGCGGCACCGGCAGGCACGATGTTCCTGGTACAGACCGTCAGCCTGGGCGAAGACGGTGCGTTGCATGGCGAATGGCGTTTCTACGACCAGGCGATGACCCTGCTGCTGCACCAGCCCAAGCCGGACTACCGCTACGATCCGCGTCAGCGCCCCTGGTTCGTCGAAGCCTCTGCGCAAGCCACCACCGTGCTTACCCGCCCTTATGTGTTCTTCACCACCCGCGAGATCGGCCTGACCATGGCCCAGCGTAGCGTCGATGGCGCGGCGGTGATCGGCATGGACGTCTCGGTCACCGACCTGGCCAGCGAGAGCCGCGACCTGCGCATGACGGCTGGCACCGAGATCGCCGTGGTCGATGACCAGGGCAGCGTGGTGGCCTATCCGGACCTGCAGCGGGTCATCGTCCGCGAAGGCGAGGGCGTGCGCCTGTCGCGCATCGATGAACTGGGCATTGCCAGCCTCGCACGGATCCATGCTGATACCCTCCAGGGTACCCGGCCACAGCCGTATCAGGTTGAAGGGCAGACCTGGTATGGCATGCGCGTGCCGCTGACCACCGTGGCCGGGCAGGACCTGCAGGTGCTGATTGCCGTGCCGGCCCACGAGCTGCTGGCCGGCGCGCGCCAGGTGTTGTTCGAGCAACTGCTCTGGGCCGGCGCGCTGGCGGCGGTGTTGCTGTTGCTCGGTGGCTTGCTCGGCCGGCGCATCGGCCGCCCGTTGCGCCGGCTTACGGAGCAGGTGCAGGGCCTGGCCGGTTTTGATTTCAGCCGTGAGGTGGGTGTGCTCTCGCGGGTGTCGGAGGTGCGTGAACTGAGCCGGGTGCTCAGCCGCATGTCCGGCACCATCCGCAACTTCCAGGCGATCACCCTCACGCTCAGCCGCGAGACCCAGCTCGAGCGTATGCTCGACGGCGTGCTCAACCACCTGGTGGCGGCTGCCAGCGCCAGTGCCGGCGCGGTGTACCTGTACGATGCCGACAACGCACGCCTGCGCCTGGCTGCGGCCTGCCGGGCCCAGGACTATCCGGCTGAACTGGCGGTACATGAGCACGACCATCAAGACCTCGCCAATGCCGTGACCCAGGCCTTGTCGTTGCAGGGACGCAGCCTGGCGGTGGTGCTCAACGACCGCGGCCAGTCGCTCCTCGGCATTCTGGTCCTGCAACTGGAGGACGAACACGCCGGGCAGGCGTTCCGGCGCTTCGTCGAGGAACTGTCCGGCGCCGCCGCCGTGGCCATCGAGACCCGCCAACTGGTCGAGGCCCAGCAGCGCCTGCTGGATGCCATGATCAAGCTGCTGGCCGACGCCATCGACGCCAAGAGCCCCTATACCGGCGGCCATTGCGAGCGAGTGCCGCAGCTGGCGCAGATGCTCCTGGACCAGGCCGTGCAGGCCGAAAGCGGCCCCTATGCCGGCTTCAGCATGAACGAGGACGAGCGCTACGAGTTTCGCGTGGCCGCCTGGCTGCACGACTGCGGCAAGATTACCAGCCCCGAATACGTGGTGGACAAGGCGACCAAGCTCGAGACCCTGTACAACCGTGTGCATGAGGTGCGCATGCGCTTCGAGGTGCTCTGGCGCGACGCCGAGATCGCCTACTGGCAAGGCGTGGCCAACGGCGATGACGAGTTGCTGCTGCGCCAGGCGCTGGAGCAGTGCCGGGCCGAGTTGCAGGACGAATTCGCCTTCGTCGCCCACGCCAATATCGGCGGCGAGTTCATGCAGGAGGCCGACATCGAGCGCCTTCGCCGCATCGGCCAGCGCCGCTGGCTGCGGCACTTCGACAACCGCCTGGGCATCTCCCGCGACGAGGCCGCGCGCTTCGCCGACACGCCAGTCGCGCCCTTGCCGGTGGAGGAGCCGCTGCTTGCCGACCGCGACGAGCACCAGGTGCCCTGGGGGCCGCGCAAGCCACCGGTGGCCAAGGACGACCCGCGCAACCACTGGGGTTTCGACATGCGCCTGCCGGCCCATGCCAGCAACCACGGCGAGCTGTACAACCTGTCGATCCGCCGTGGCACCCTCAACGACGAGGAGCGCTTCAAGATCAACGAGCACATCGTGCAGACCATCATCATGCTCAGCGCGCTGCCGTTCCCGCGTCAGCTGCGGCGCGTGCCGGCGATTGCCGGCAACCATCACGAGAAGATGGACGGCAGCGGCTATCCGCGCCGGCTTGGCAAGGATGCGCTGGGCATCCCCGAGCGGGTGATGGCGATTGCCGACATCTTCGAGGCGCTGACCGCGGCGGACCGGCCGTACAAGGCGCCGAAGACCCTGTCCGAGTCGGTGAAGATCCTGGTGTCGATGGCCCGTGACAACCATATCGACGGGCAGTTGCTGCGGCTGTTCCTCAACACCGGCGTGTATCGCCAGTATGCCGAGCAGTTCCTGCGCCCCGAGCAGATCGATGAGGTGGACGTGGCCTACTGGCTGGCGCAGTTGTAGGTATTCAAAGCCTCAGACCCTCAGCAGCAGGTGCTCACGCTCCCAGGCGCTGATCACCTGCCGGTAGTTTTGCAGCTCGGTGCGCTTGACCGCCACATACCCGCGCACGAACCGGTCGCCCAGGTACTCCCCAAGCAGCTCGCAACCCTCCAGCCGCGCCAGCGCCTCGTCCAGCGTGGCCGGCAGGCGCAAGCCGCCATGGTCGTAGGCGCGTCCCTGCACGGGCGCGCTGGGCGCCGCCTGTTCGAGCAGGCCGAGATAGCCGCACAGCAGACTGGCGGCCATGGCCAGGTAGGGATTGGCATCGGCGCCGGGCAGGCGGTTCTCCACGCGCAGGGCGGCCGCTGTCGCGGTGGGCACGCGCAGGCCCACGGTGCGGTTTTCTTCGCCCCATTCGACATTGACCGGGGCACAGGCGTCGGGCAGGAAGCGGCGGTAGGAATTCACGTTCGGGGCGAGCAGCGCCAGTGCCTGGGGCAGGTACTTCTGCAGGCCGCCGATGTAGTGCAGCAGCCGATCGCTCGGTGTGCCGTGGGCGCTGGCGAACAGGTTGGCGCCGGTGGCCCTGTCCAGCACGCTCTGGTGGATGTGCATCGAGCTGCCAGGTTCATGGGCGATCGGCTTGGCCATGAAGGTCGCGCTGATACCGTGCTGCAGCGCCGCTTCGCGCAAGGTGCGCTTGAAAACGATCAACTGGTCGGCCAGGCGCAGCGGGTCGCCATGGTGGAAATTGACTTCCATCTGCGCAGGGCCGCTTTCGTGGACCAGCGTGTCCAGGTCCAGGCCCTGGACGGCGCACCAGTGGTAGACGTCCTCGAACAGCCGGGCGAATTCGTGGGTGGCTTCGATGGAGAAACCCTGCCGACCCGTCTCCGCCCGGCCCGAGCGGCCTTCGGGCGCTTCCAGCGGCAGGTCCGGGTCATGGCTGCGCTTGGTCAGGTAGAACTCCAGCTCCGGCGCCACCACCGGTTGCCAGCCACTGTCGCTGTACAGGGCCAGCACGCGCTTAAGCACATTGCGCGGCGATAGCTCGATGGGCTGGCCGTGCCGGTCGAAGCTGTCGTGGATGACCATGGCGGTCGGCTCCGCCAGCCACGGCAGGCGGTAGATGGCATGGGCGGCGGGGCGGCAGTGCATGTCGATGCCGGCTTCGTCCAGCAGCGCGTAGAAGACCTCGTCGTCGACGAAGTCGCCGGTCACCGTCTGCAGCAGCACACTCTCCGGCAGGCGCATGCCGCCCTCGTCGAGGAAGCGGTCGAGGGAGGCGACCTTGCCGCGGACGATGCCGGAAAAGTCGCTCACCACGCATTCGACCTCGCAGATACCCTGTTGCCTGAGCTGCTGCGCCAGTGGTTCGGCGGGGGTGTTCATTCCCACCCCGGAAGGGGGCATGCGTTCATCCTGAATGCCGGCCCGCCCAGGCAGGGGATTCGCGTACAGCGTCATGTTGCACTCTCGATACGCCAAAGACCTGGCAAAGGGTATTGAGTTGCGTATCAAGTTGCTGTCGGTTTGCGGCTCGTCGGCGTAAAGAGTTGATAAAGCGTGGCGGGTAAAATCGGCCCGCCACCGCTCTATGAAACAACAGGCGCCTTTCAGGCTAGACAACGTCAGCGTGGGAGCGGGCTAGCCCCGCGATCACCGGCGTAGCCGGTGCCATACACGGCATCGCGAGGCAAGCCCGCTCCCACAGCGATCTCTCAGGACGGTTGGGCCGCCAGGCGATTGCTGACGCTGCGCCCCAGCACCAGCACCGTGACAAAGCCGCAGCCCACCAGCGCCGTGGCCAGGCTGAACAGCACCGCGCTGCCCATCTGGTCGACGATCCGCCCACCGAAGAACGAGCCCAGGGCGATGATCACCTGGAACATGGCGACGAACAGCGGCATGCCGCGCTCCACATCCTTGGGCGCCACGACGAACATCCAGATGCTGGCGCAGGCCGGGAAGGCGCCGAAGGCGAAGCCCCACAGCGCGATCAGCATCGCCGCGCCGGTGAGGTTGGTGGCGAAGTAGGGGAACAGCGCGGTGCCGACGCCGATCATCAAGGCGACCAGCATCAGGGTGTAGCGCACGCTCTGGTTGGCGGCAAAACCGGCGAAGACATTGCCCAGCACCCCGGCCACGCCGTAGAGCAGCAACAGCGAGCCGATCATCGGCCCGTCGAAGCCGGCGTTGTGCTTGAAGAACGGCGCGACGTAGGTGTACGCGGCAAAGTGCGCCAGGCCGATCAGCAACACCGCGATCAGGCCGACCCGCGCCTGCGGGTTGATGAACAGCGCCGGCAGGTCGCTGATGCGGATGGCCTTCTCCGGGTTGAGCCGCGGCAGCAGCAGGACCTGCGCCAGCAGCACCGGCAGGCCCACCAGCGCGGTGACCAGGAAGGTCATGCGCCAGCCCATGAGCCCGCTGAGCCAAGTGCCCACGGGCACGCCGAGCACGGTGGCCAGGGTCACGCCGACCATGATGATCGAGGTGGCCTGGGCCACGCCCACGCCCTTGGGCGCCAGGCGGCCGCTCAGGGCGATCGCGGTCGCCCAGAAGCCACCGATGCTGATGCCCAGCAGTACCCGGCCGAACAGCAGCAGGCCGAAGTCGGTGGCGTAGGCCACCACGGCGTTGGCGACGATCATGATCAGGGTCAGGGCGATCAGCAGGTAGCGTCGGTCGAGGGCACCGATGCCCACCGACAGCAAGGGCGCGGCCAGGGCCGCCATGATGCCGGGCAGGGTCACCATCAGGCCGGCCTGGCCGGCGCTGATGCCAAGATCAGCGGCGACATCGTTGAGCACGCCCACCGGCAGGAACTCGCTGGTCACCAGGGCGAAAGCGCCCACGGCGACCGAGAGAATCGCCAGCCACTGCTGACGGACGCTCTGCTGGCTGTGTTCGGGTGGGCTGTGGGGGGACGGGGTGGGGCTTGGCATGGTGCGGGCTTCCATAGGGGACTGTCGCCTGGGACAGGCGCTGCAGCGAGGGGAAAACGGGGAGGCGATTATAGGGGGTGGATTTTGCAGCTCGACAGGCGGGCGGCTTGATAGTAATCATCAGTGGGATCGATGGGTGGCTTGGGGTAGAGCGTTTGGCCATCCCTTTGAGGGTATTGCGATTGTCGGGATATGACTGCTCAATTCAAGATTGCCGGGGTCGCTTTGCGACCCTTTCGCGGCACGAGGCCGCTTCTACAGGGATCGCGTACCCCATGTAGGAGCGGCCTTGTGCCGCGAAAGGGCTGCAACGCAGCCCCAGTACGCTGACTGACAGGCATCACAATTTTTCACCAGCACAGAAGGACATATGACAGAGGCATATCAAGGAAGCTGCCTGTGCGCAGCGGTCAGCTACGAGCTGCTCACGCCACCCAAGGCCGTGAGTCATTGTCACTGCAGCCAGTGCCGCAAAGGCCACGGGGCTGCATTCGCGTCATATGGCAGCGTGCCGCGCAGCGCACTTCGCATACATCGCGGGGCCGACAGCATCAAGGCCTACGCCTCTTCGCAGACAGTGTTACGCGAGTTCTGCGGGGCGTGTGGCTCGACGTTGTTCTGGTCACGACCCGAAGGTGAGTTCGCCGACTGGATCTCTATCGCGCTGGGTACACTTGATACACCGTTCCAGCCACGCAAGCAAAAGCACGTCTACATCGATTCTGCGGTGCCCTGGTATACGCCATCCCGTTATTGTCCCGAGGCCGACTGACGGCTTGCATCGCCGGAGTGGGGTATGTTGTTGCCTCTGCGCTTGTTTACTGGCCTGTCATCACTGCTTGAGTACTCGATGCTGATTTCCACGCTTTCCAACGGTCGATTCATTACGCCATCGCTCCAGGCCGAACCCTGTGTGCCATGGTGGAGTTTCACCAAGACGGTGTTGGCCGCGACCGCCCTGACTCTGGTGCGCGACGGACGACTCGCCCTGGATGCCGCGCTGCCTGAAACCAATTACACCCTGCGTCAGCTGCTGCGTCACGAAGCGGGTCTTGCGGATTATGGCGAGCTTCCCGCGTACCACGCGGCGGTTGCCAATCATGAATCCGCGTGGTCCGCGGACGAGATGATGCAGCGCCTGGATGGCGCTCGACTTCGCTACGCCCCAGGAGCGGGTTGGCGCTACTCGAATGTGGGCTACATGCTGGTAGCCAGGCTCATCGAACGTGCCACAGGCCTGCCGCTTGAAGAGGCGCTCAGGCAGCAAGTTCTGGCTCCACTTGGCATCTTGTCGGTTCGCTTGGCAACGAAACGCTCAGACCTGCACGGTGACTACCTCGGTCATTCGTTGAACTACGACCCTGGCTGGGTCTACCACGGGTTGCTGATCGGCCCTGTTTCCCAGGCTGCCCTTTTCCTGGATCGCCTGCTTGCCGGGACACTGCTTCCGGACAACCTGCTCCAGGAAATGCAGGCAACGAAGGTATTGGGTGGGCCAATGGCCGGCCGGCCGTGGATCGCACCAGGCTATGCCCTGGGTCTGATGCGAGGGACGATCGAGGGCGGCCTGACGCTGGCCGGGCATACCGGGTGTGGCCCCGGCAGTGTGGTGGCGGTCTATCGATGTGCGGTTGGGGAGGCCATCGCGTGTTGCGCAGTGTTTTCGAGGGCCTTGGATGAGGGGCGTATCGAGGCGCTGGTCGCTCAGGAGATACGCAAGGTGCTTGAGGCTGTGCGCTGAGGCTGCCTGGTTCTTGTTCCGCTTTCAATGGATATCACTTGCTGCCCGATTCAATACCCATTTTGAATTGTTAACGGATACACGTGAGCGGCTGCTTCCGACCCAAAGCGGACAATCATGAAGCGCAGTAATCGGCCAAATGCGACCGCTCGGATATGCCTGCGAATGAAGTGGCAATTGCCGAAACAACGGATTCGGATCAACACCCGCTTGGGCTCAGACACCCTTGCCACGAGCTTTACACTACCCCGTGTGGTACTTGTCCCAGAGCTTGTTCCGGAATCGCCCTCCTGGATCGACTTGCGCTTTGAGTGCTAACAGACGGCGCGCGTTTGGGTAGGCACTTGAGAACTGTTCCGGCGTGGCATGCAGTTGGTAGGGCAGATAGTAAGTACCGCCAAGCAACAGCGCCGCGTTGATGAGTTCGCGTGTCCACACGCCAACTGCCTCGCGATCATCCACCCCGACGCGCTGCCAATAATAGAGCACGAATGAAAACACTTCTTCGCGTGCCCAGGACAGAAGCGAGTCGGGGTCGGCCGGAGCGTGTCGGATGGAGATATTAACGGCGTCAACGCTGTGCGCCTGAAGAATGGCGGCCATTTGCGTTACGAACGCATTGAGCTGTGTCACTGGCACAAAATATTCTTGCAACGCATAGGTACTGTTTCGGGTTGCAATGGGGCCAAGCGAAGCGACATCCGCACTGGCCTCGTAGTTGCGCCGTACGACCGGTTGATTGAGATAGCGCAGTGGATCGATCACATCCTTGCGAATCATTGGGCCACCGGGAAGCTTGGTCACACTCCACATGACGGTCTGGTTGATCTTGTACGACTGCCCCGGCGCTACCAGCCTTTCTGCTACGGTCAACGCTTTGTCCGAGGCACACCAAGTGACGGAAGTAGCCATGTCGAAATAAGGGGGGGCCAAATCGGCATTATGCAGGATAGCCTGTTCGTTCTCGCGGACGTGCTCATTGAAAAAACGCGGGTAATCAGCAACTGGCATGCGGCGTATCTGACGTTCAATTGTGATGTTGGACGCAAGGTCCAGTTCGACCTCAGTGATCACCCCGATCGCACCGTAGCCACCGATAGCCGCGTAGAACAGGTCGGAATTTGTGGTGCGGGACGCTTCTGCTACCGAACCGTCTGCAAGCACCAGTTGCAGAGAACGCACCGAGTTGATGACTGGACCTGCGCCGACATAGCGTCCATGAGCATTGACTGACAGCGATCCGCCGACGGTGAAGTTGGCATAACTCTGCATGATTTTTATCGAGAGGTCGTCCGGGTCTATGACCGACTGCAGGTCACGCCAACGCATCCCTGTTTGCACGCGTATGACTCTGCTCTCAGGCGAGTATCGGATTACCTGATTAAACTGACGCATGTCGAGGTGCAGGCTGTTTTCGGTAGCAATCTGCCCCCCCATGCTATAGCGGCCACCACCGATGCTGACTGGGCCTGACGACATCGCGAGCGCCCGCTGTATTTCGCCCGTGGTGCGAGGTGCGAGCAAACGATTGACCCAAATCGGATTGAGCATCGTCACATCGTTCACCAGGACGCCCGATGGTGCCGCCCATGACGACCACGGTGAAAGCACACTGACGGCAATCCCGGTCATCCCGGCCTGGAGTAGATGGCGCCGAGTGAAAATAGGCGACGACTCTGAAACGGCGTGCTGTTGTGTACTGTCGATCAATTGGATCGTGTCCCAGGAAGTGGTGTAACTAAACCAACCGAAGGCGCCCTGCGGGCGAAAGAGGATGGTCATCGTGGTTCTTGGCTAACGTTGAGTTTGCGGACTTAACCTTCACCAGAGAAACCACAATGACCAAGCCCACTATCGCATTGACCGAGTTGGTTGTGAAAGGGGCAGACGCTGATCTGCTCAAGCAAATGATCCAGTTCGTTGCCCAACGTATGATGGAGTTCGATGTCGAAGGCCTGTGCGGCGCCGGCTTCGATGTCAAAAGCCCCGACCGGACAAACAGCCGTAACGGCTACCGGGATCGCCTCTGGCAAACCCGTGCTGGCGACGTTGACCTGAAGATCCCGAAGTTGCGCCAAGGTAGCTACTTTCCTGGCTTTCTTGAGCCTCGGCGCACCACTGAGAAGGCGATGGCTACGGTGATCCAGGAAGCCTACATTCAAGGCGTTTCAACCCGTTCGGTGGACGAGCTGGTCAGAGCCATGGGCGTGACCGGCATCTCCAAGAGCCAAGTGTCACGGTTGGCCGGCGAGATCGATGAGCGTGTCCACGCCTTTCTGGACCGTCCCCTGGAAGGCGATTGGCCTTACCTGTGGATTGATGCCACGTACGTCAAGGTGCGGGAGGCCGGGCGCATCGTCTCGGTCGCTGTAATAATCGCCGTGGCCGTGAACACCGATGGCGGGCGCGAGATCTTGGGCATGCGGGTTGGCCCTTCGGAGGCAGAACCGTTCTGGACGGACTTCCTGCGAAGCCTGATGCGGCGTGGCCTGCGTGGCGTGAAGCTGGTCATCTCCGACGCCCACGAAGGGCTCAAGGCAGCTGTTTCCAAGGTCTTCAACGCGACCTGGCAGCGTTGCCGCGTGCACTTCATGCGCAACGCCATGGCCCATGTGGGCAAGGGCCAGCGCACCATGGTGGCGGCGCTTTTGCGTACGGTTTTCGCCCAGGACAGCCGCACCGAATGCCACCAGCAGTGGCGCCTGGTCGTCGATCAGTTGCGCGAAAAGTACCCCAAGATCGCGGCGCTCATGGATGGTTGCGAGGATGAAGTGCTGGCCCACATGGCGTTTCCCAAAGCGTATCGACAGCAGTTGCACAGCACCAATCCACTGGAACGGCTCAATGCTGAAATCAAACGCCGCACCGACGTCGTGGGCATCTTTCCCAACGATCCTGCCATCACACGGCTGGTAGGCGCGATGCTGTTGGAGCAGAACGACGAGTGGTGCCTGCAACGGCGCTATATGCAGTTGGAGGCGTTCGAGGCAGTCAGCGATAATCCACAGGCCAAGCTGTCGGCCGTGATCAACTAAACGGCAAACTCAGTGGTCAAGGCCATGATGAGTTACACCACTTCCTGGGACACGATCGAATTCACGCTTGTGATCGGCGGCGATTGTTCGATTCTACTGGGGGCGCTTGCAGGCGCGCGGCAGGCCGGGCCGCTTTCACTGATCCACATCGATGGGCACAGCGATTTTCGTCATCCCGGCAACTATGACCCCGAGCAAACGCTGGGCACCGTGGCGGGCATGGACCTTGCCCTGGCGACCGGGCGTGGCGAAGGCGCTGGCAACGCATTGGCCGGGTGTACCGGCCCCGCTGTTTGACGATACCTACGTCGTGCAACTGGGGGAGCGCGAAAACCGTGACGAGGATTTCGCATGGCCCGATATCAACCACACGTCGATCAACCGGATTGATGTCTTCGAGGCGTTGGCGATCGGCCCCGAGGCCGTTGTGCGGCGCATCGGCGATGTACTTGACCAAGCTCCCGCCCAAGGCTTCTGGATTCACCTCGATGTCGATGTGCTGGACCAAGCCACGATGCCCGCTGTCGATTCCCCAGGCACTCCAGGGCTCACGCCGGACGATCTGGTGAAGATCATGACGCCCTTTGTGGCCGACCGACGCTGCCGGGGCATGACCGTTACCGTATTTGATCCTGACCTCGACCCTGACGGACGATTTGCCGCCGTGATCGTCGGGATCCTGGCGCGGCTCCCGTTTCCCAACGGTGCCGATTGAGGTCTACCGCCATTCGCTGCCGCTGACGGTCGCCAGCGGCAGGCCCCGGCGTGATGCGCAGCATTTACTGGGCCGCTAGCGGCGTCTCGGCCCGAGGCTCGGCGCTCGGTGCATATTGCTCGATCAGGCGCCACAACAATCTGCCCATGGGAAGCCGGTAGATGTCGCTATGAGCGCCCCCTCCCGAACCCGGTGAGTTGAATTGGGTTATTCCGTTGGATGCGTCGATGTAGCTGACCTTGTTCCGACTCAGCGTCGATGCCGTGCAATGGCTGTCACCTACCTTGCACAGGCTGAAAAGGCCATTCAGGGAGGCGGAGGTATCGCTGGCTTTCAAGCAGTCGAACGTGGCGGACCTCGCCGGAGCTAACGCCCCACACACCTGGTTCCAGGACTTGATCGAGCCGGACGGGTCGTACCAGAACACCGGGCCGCCGGCAGCGCCGTCATGCTCCGAGGCGGTAAGCGCGATGTGGGTGTTCTGCAGTTTTGCAAAATCCCGATAGGGGGCGCCTTCCTTGCCATCACCCACGGTGAAGCGATTGATACTGACCGCGCCCTGAAGGCCTACCGCCAGGTCCACATGGCTTTGCGGATAGGCCTGCTGTGGCACCAGCGCGGGCGAACTGAACAGCGCACGCATCATGGCGCGTGCACCGAAGCTGTGGCCGATGGTGACGACTTTGGCCTTGCTCTTGGACGCCGCAAGCGCGTTGGGCACACTCTGGTTGACGAGCATGTTCAACCAAGTCAGGCCGATCTCGTCGGCGTCATTGGCCTTGTTGCCATAGCTGAAGAAATTGGTGACCGAATTGGACCAGAACGATGGCCAGGTCACACCGATGACGAGAGGGCGAAATCGAGCAGTGTCGAGGACGTCTGTCTTGGGCGTGGTGTAAATACCTTTTTCGCCTGTTGGCTGGAAGATCTGGTTGCTCTGCAACGCCTTGGCCTGGTTGAGCGGCGCCTTTTGCGCCTGGCCAACTTCATAGGCGGCAGCCATCAGGTTGCCCGTGATGTCGTTGATGTTGCGGATGGCCTCGTCCTGGGCAGTGTTCCAGCCCATGACCACGACGACGACATGGGTGTAGCGTGAACCGGTAAGGTCCCTGGTCAGGTTTTGCTCAAGCGATCTCAGCGCTCGTGCGCTCTCCTGGTACAAGTTCGTGAGGTCTGAGTGGGTCTGCTCCAGATTGCGTGAGGCATCGCAGGCATTCCAATCGCTCACTTTCTTCAGGTCGTAGTCTTTGCGGATGCCAGCCAAGGCGTCGGCTGCATAGGCGTTGTAGACAAAGCAATGGGACTTGGCCATGTAGCCTGTGTCTTGGTCCAACAGCACGCCATTCTTGAGTATGTGCGAGACGAACATCGCCTTGGTGTCCCACTGCTGGATGCGTTTGATCTGGTGAGACGTGTTGCTAGCGGTATCTTCTTCTTCCCTGAAGTAATTGGCGTCGCCGTGAAACAGCTGTTTGCTCTCGTTGCTGACCTTGGGCCCACCGATGATCGGTTGTGGGCTCTTTTCGAGCGCGACCACGTAACCGGGGTAGTGGAGGGCTGTTCCGGAGGGGAAATAGAGCATGCTGTGGAATTTCACTGCGTTGACGCTATCTACCTCCAGTTTGTTCTCGTAGGGCGTCATGACGCGATCCGTCGAGGTGCAGGCGGTCATGGCCATGGGCATCAAAAGCGCGGACAGTGTCGTCAAACCTGCTTGCGTGAGCCTGAGCATGGAGTCCTCCGTGGAGCGATGTATTCCGTCTGGTTGGGGTGATGTCAAAATGACTTTAGCGGCTTTCGCGCATTCAGCATTCACCGCCTCCGATGGTTTCAAGGCCGCTGAGCGGCGAGATGCGCCATGAACTTGACACTCGAACATTCGAGACTTTAATGAAGACGTCAGGTCATTCATTTCTCAGCAGTTTGCGATGGGGGCGCAAGCGGACCGGCGACTCACCGGTCAAGGATCCCCCACATGCCCAATGCCAACGATGTGAAGTGGTTCAAGAACCAGTTTCAGAGCCAGATGTCGCCTGCGCTAGCCAATACGCCCCTGACGGTGGATTTCATGGCTGCGATCGCGTGTCAGGAAACGGGACAGGTCTGGCCGGTTCTGCGCAACAAAGGCCTGCCGGTGCCCGAAATCCTGGAGCTCTGTGTCGGCGACACCCTGGATGTAAACAAGCAGGATACAAAGAAGGGGCGCCAGGCCTTCCCCAAGGACAAGGCGGCACTGCTGGCCGCTCCCAACGGCCAGGCCATGTTCGACATTGCCCATCAGGCCCTGGTGGACATGGCCAACCATATTGACGGCTACGCCAAAGTCGCCCGCAACCCGGACAAGCTTTGCCATGGATTCGGGATCTTCCAACGTGATTTGCAGTTCTTCAAGACCGATCCCGACTACTTCCTGCAACGGCGCTACGTCAACTTCGACGATGCGTTGCAACTGAGCGTTGCCGAATTGAAGCGCGGCCTCAAGCAACTCGGTCTGACCAAGCGATCGTCCCTCAGTGACATGGAGCTTGCGGCGGTCGGCATCGCTTACAATACCGGCGGCTTCAATCCCCGCAAAGGGCTGCGCCAGGGCTTTTTCGACGGTAAGCGGTTCTACGGCGAGAACCTCTTCGACTTCATCCGCCTGGCCCACACCGTTGCCGTGGACGGCCAGCCCCCACTGATGCCTCAGCCTGCGCCGGGACGCTCATTGGTGCCCCCTCCCAGCGAGCTGACGGCACAAGGCGAACTCTTCAGGGTCGACACGCGCGAGGGCCCGTTGCGCATGCGCAGCGAACCGCGCAAAAGCGACCCGGCGCAAGCCAACGTGATCGCCAACCTGCCGGACGGCCAGCCAGTGCGAGCCCTCACCGGCAAGGCGCGCAATGGCTTCCTGGAAGTGGAGACATCACTCAATGGTGCCTTGCTGCGCGGTTTCGTTGCGCAGAAATTCCTGATTGCAGACTCAACAGTGAGGGACATTCCGGTTGTCGCCCCATCTGTATCCTCACCTGCCAGCGGTATCACCGCCGTCGCCATGCCACACAAACCAGGGGTAGTGACGCGGCGGATCGATTTCGCCGGTGCCCACTCACTCAACGAAGCGAGCATGCCGCAGCGGCGCGGTGACTCGGCCGACAGTTTGCGCGCTGAACTGGCGGCGATCGTTGACTGGCTGGCGGTGGACAAGCCGTCTCACAAGCGCTTCCAACCCAGGGACGGCATGACCTTCTGCAATATCTACTGCCATGACTACTGCATGCTGGCAGGTGCATACCTGCCGCGCGTGTGGTGGACGGAGAAAGCCCTGATCACGCTGTCGCAGGGTAAGCCGGTCGAGCCGCTGATCGGCACGACACTCCGCGAAATGCGGGCAAACGACCTGTTCCGCTGGCTGCGCGATTTTGGCCCCGACTTCGGCTGGCGCCAGACGGGCACGTTGAGCAAATTGCAGCAGGCCGCCAACCAGGGCGGCGTGGCGTTGATCGTCGCGCGGCGCAAGGCGGATGGAAAATCCGGGCACATCGTTGCCGTCGTCCCTGAAACGGCGCAGAAGAGCGCGAGGCGTGATGCCAATGGCGAAGTGTTGGCGCCGCTGCAGAGCCAGGCCGGGGCAAGGAACTTCCGCATGGAAACAGGGACGGCCAACTGGTGGAATGGCGAGCAGTTCGCCGAGAGTGCGTTCTGGATTCATGGGTGATGCGTGGCCGTCGAATGGTGTGGCGAGCGGTCAGTCGGAACAGGCTGCTCGCTTCCTTGCTCAACGTTCTTGCGCCGACGAGGCATGCGCTGCTGCGTCTTTACGGCTGAACCACAACAAGCAGGCGCCTGCGAACAGCAACCCCAGCGTGCCGTAGAGGCTCCAGCTCAGCGTGAACCCGACGCCGGCAATCAACGAAGCGCCCAACCCCACCGAGACCATTCTGGCGGCCGCCAGGAGAATGGGGATGAGGGAAAAGAGACGGGCCTGGGTCTGCAATGAGGTCTCCTGAGAGATCAACGCGGTGATTTGGGTGACGCCGAGAATCTCGCCCATCGTCCAGAAAAGAACGACAGGATCAACGCTGTGTGTTCGACGAGCGCATAGGCACCGAATCCGATGCCATAGAACATGGCCGCCAGGGCCAGGTTGGCGAGTGTGCCGAAACGAGCGGTCAACGCGATCAGAGACTGCGTCAGCAAGACGACCAGCAAGGCATTGACGAGCCCCACCGCGGCGAAGGTGCTCGCCGCCTGCTCGGCGGCGATCGCGTCGAGCCACAGCTGCAGCTGGTACTCGCGCTGCGCAGTACCGCCGTGGCGAAGAACAACGCGCCGGCGATGATCACGACACGAGGCACGTCGCCCAGGCCGCGCCCCGTGCCACAGGTGCCTGATCCTGGCGTTTGGGCATCGCCAGAAAGAGGCTGGAGACGAAGCGCAAACGACTCTTTCAGCCCTTCACAACGACCAAGCAGGGAGGTCTGGGGGGGCTGGTGATGGTCAAACGCATCATGGAGCGCTTCGGCGGGCAGGTGGATATTCAGAGCACACCGAACGAGGGAACCCGCGTTCGCCTGACCTTTGCGCTGGCCGCCAGGCAATGAGCGCTTGTGCTGGCTTGACCGGTGCTTATCATCTAGGCGCTGGTGTAGCCCAGCTACCTGAGGCGGTTGGCATCGAGCGTGCCCTGGCACGTAAGGCCATCAGCAATGACAATCCCCCCCTTTGCCGCCGAGGAGAACCGATGGCTGAATCCACCTCACAGGGTGTTGCCGAGCAGCCCTCCATAGGGTTGCTCGAGGCTTTCCTCTTCTGGCTCAAGCTTGGGTTCATCAGTTTCGGTGGCCCGGCAGGGCAGATTTCCATCATGCACCAGGAACTGGTTGAGAGGCGCCGCTGGATCAGCGAGAAGCGCTTTCTGCATGCCTTGAACTACTGCATGGTGCTTCCAGGGCCGGAAGCCCAGCAATTGGCAACCTACATTGGCTGGCTGATGCATCGCACCTGGGGCGGGGTGATTGCGGGGACGCTTTTCGTGCTCCCTTCACTGTTCATCCTGATCGGCCTGTCCTGGGTCTACATTGCCTTCGGTGAGGTACCTGCGATCGCGGGCCTTTTCTATGGCATCAAGCCGGCGGTCACGGCCATTGTCATGCAGGCCGCGCATCGCATTGGTTCGCGGGCCCTGAAGAATGGCTGGTTGTGGGGAATTGCCGCTGCGTCGTTTGTCGCGATATTCGCGCTGAACCTGCCTTTCCCGTTGATTGTGCTGATTGCCGCCATCACCGGCTTCCTGGGTGGAAGGCTGCTACCTGGGCAGTTCGCGACAGGCGGCAAGCAGGGTGAAGTCAAGGCCAGCCATGGCGCTGCCGTGATCGACGACGACACGCCCACACCGGTGCATGCACGCTTTCGCTGGAGCTATCTGGTCGGCCTGCTGATGGTCGGCGCCGGCCTGTGGATGCTGCCGATGGGGCTGTTGACGCTGGTATATGGGTGGGCAGGTACGCTCACCCAGATGGGCTGGTTCTTTACCAAGGCCGCACTGTTGACCTTTGGCGGTGCTTACGCCGTGCTGCCGTATGTATACCAAGGAGCAGTGGGGCACTACGGCTGGTTATCACCGACGCAGATGATCGATGGCCTGGCGTTGGGCGAAACGACTCCAGGCCCCTTGATCATGGTGGTGGCGTTTGTCGGGTTCGTTGGCGGTTATGTCCACCCGATGTTCGGAGCCGATCATCCGTTTCTGGCGGGCGCGGTCGCCGCCAGCCTGGTGACGTGGTTTACCTTCCTGCCCTCGTTCCTGTTCATCCTGGCAGGCGGGCCGCTGGTGGAGGCGACGCACGACGAGTTGAAATTCACCGCTCCCCTGACGGCCATCACGGCCGCGGTGGTGGGTGTGATCATCAACCTCGCGTTGTTTTTTGCCTACCACGTCATGTGGCCGCAGGGTTTCGCCGGAGCCTTCGAGTGGCCTTCAGCGGTGATTGCAATCGCCGCCGCGGTCGCGCTGTTGCGCTACAAGCGTGGTGTGATCCAGGTGCTGCTGGCAAGCGCGCTGGCGGGGCTTTGTATCCACCTGCTGCGCGCCTGATGTGCAGGCGTGGCTTCAGCCGCGATGGGTCGCAAGGCGGCCCCTTGGTTCACACGTTCTTGCGCAGCGCGTTCAGGACAACTGGGCCGCCAGGCTGTTGCTGACGTTACGCCCCAGCACCAGCACCGTGAGGAAGCCGCAACCCACCAGGGCCGTGGCCAGGCTGAACAGCCCCGCGCTGCTTCGGGTTGACGAACAGGGCAGGCAGGTCGCTGATGCGGATGGCCTTGTCCGGGGTCAACCGCGGCAGCAGGAATATCTGCGCCAGCAGCACCGGTATGCCCACCAGCGCGGTGACCAGGAAGGTGGTGCGCCATCCCATCAGCCAGATCGATAGGACGCTTTGAGAACACCTCTGTACGCCTCCCAACAAAGCCTCACAGCCTGTTGCCTGCAGGTGGTCAGGCTAAACCAGATAGACCGACAATCCGGCGCATTGTGATCTACGATGGCTGGGGGGGCAGTAGATTAAGGCTTAGTGCTGGGGCAGCGGAGCCCTGAAGGAAGCGTCTGATGAAAACGTTACTCGCCACTGCCCTGTTCGCGTGTTTGTCGGCGTCCCCTCCTGCGGATGCCGCACCATTGGAAGGTGCGCTGAAGGACTTCAAAGCGATTCTCTTCGATTATTTTCGTAATCAGCCAGACCCCGTTATTCCAATATTTCTTCCCGCAGGCGAGAAGCCAGGAGACGTGTACCGTGATGTGTTCGGCGGCTATGTTGCCCGACAGGCAGAGTGCTTCAACAATGTAAGTGTCGACAAGGAAGAATCCCGTTTCCAGGAGGCCGTGGAAAGCGTGGCTGGTAATCTGTCCGGGAACGTGCAGGCGCAGTTCACAGAAGCGGCCAGGGTTGGAGGTGGTGTCGGCGTCAAGATGGGCGATTCGGTCACCATTCGTTTTCGTGACGTTTCGGCTCACGTGGCATCGGATGTCGCGTTGATGACTGCATTCAAAAAAAACCTCCGGGCTTGTGCGGCGATCGGGAAACTTATGCGGCAACCAGGCTCTGGCAACGCGGCGTTGGTGTTGGGGCAAGTCTTCACAGCGAAACAAACGATCGAAACGATTGCGACTGTCGAGCGCTCGGGTCAGCTCGGAGGCGAAGTGCGATTGGACGAGGTCATGAAGAAGTTAGGTGTGCTCAGAGACGTCCTAGGTGCCGCCGGCATTTCGCTGGATGTGCTCGGTACCGCAAAGATCGACGGAGGAAGAACTGCGACAACACAGGTATCACTGACTGATCCTCGGCCCTTGCCAGTCGGTTATCGACCTGCTTTTCTCTCGCAACAGCACCTGAACAAGCTACTTGAGCTCCGTCAAAAAGGAGTCCTTGCGGAGATTGAACGCACTGTTGCCGTTACCCGTGATACGCATGAAATAGAAAAAAAATACAACAATGTCATTTTTGATCCAAAGCGGCTCGCATTCGAAATGGCATCTGGCGACATGATTCCTTTCGACAACAAGAATGCTGAACACGTCCAGTACATTCAGGGGCTTGGACTGCTTTTTGCCATAGGCATTGACGCGCAATCCGGTAGTCCGCGCCCAGCCTACACGGCGCCCCCCTCCCGTATCGAGGACGATGGTGCCCGCGCAGTGTTAAGCGAGCGCAAGGGGCCTCCTGCTCCCTGACAATGCACGCCTGGACGATGCTCATGATCTCTTTGCGGTCGTTGGCAGCCGCCTCTGCTACTGATGGTCTGTCGGTGAGGAGGATAGACCGATTTATTCCCATTCTTTGGCAGCCATGCAGCGACTACTTTATCTTCCAGCCTCAACTACTATTGACTCATCCGGCTTCGGTGGCACGGCCAGTTCGGATGATGGGTGACTTTAATAACGGGTACTACGGATACCCACAATGCCTTGTTGGAGCGCGCCATGAACAATGAGAGAGTGAACTTGACCGAGCTTCTAAAATACCCGCTGACCGTGTTTTCAATTCTCCTGGCTCTGATAGTGGCCACGCATACCTTAGGCATAAAATTTGGCGTGGTGTCGGAGTTGAGCGTTGAAGGTATAAAGTTTACTCAGGAAACCAAAAGTGAGGTCAGTGATTTGGCAAGTAAGCTCAATGCTGCGCTGACCGCAATTGAAGAGTTAAAGGCTCGCACGCCAAGCGCACAAACCCCTATCGTTCAAGCAGCCATTGCTGAGGCCGCTCAGACGGTGTCTGACCAGTCCGCACAGTTTTCAAGAATTTCTCCGGGTTCACGCCAGGGCTATATATTTATTGGCAATTACGACAACGCGTGGAGTGCGCTTAAACTCGGGGCGCTTGAGACAGGCCAACCCATCGTCATTGCGCCTGGAAACTTGAAGGCAGGCACTACCTATCAGGTGCTCGGTAACATGGTGGTTCGCGACGGCCTGCCAGCGAATGACTCGCAGTATTATCAAGGGCGTGCCAGTCTGGGCACCGTGCCGCGCGGTTCGAAAGTTCGATTGATCAGCACGCCGGTTGGAATACATCGTGAATTTGCGACCCAGTATTGGGCACAGATCGAGATACCTTAGGATCTGTCTGAAGTCCTACGGCACCTGACCGACGCCGGTACTAGAAGCCATCAAAACCACCAGCCACAACGCTGCAAGCATGATATTCGCCCCCAAAAGAATTGGTAGCTGGAGGAACGTTCTCATCAAGGTTAGTCCGTACACCATGATCCGACGGAAAAATCTCCAGACATAACGCTATGCCCAACACAAAACGGAGGGTTGCACATCCTTTCAGACGCTCTAGGTTCTGTATGAAAACCTTTGAAACCTCACCGGAGCCTCTGGAAGCCTGATTTTCCGTAGAGTTCTCGCTTTTTAGGCGAAGGATTCTGCCATGCCCAAGCGATACGAACTTTCCGACGCAGAATGGGAAATAGTCGCGGATCTCTTTACCGCACATCGACGTACAGGACGCCCAAGAGTTGACGATCGCTTGATGCTCAACGGCGTGTTGTGGGTGCTGTGCTCCGGTGCAACCTGGCGGGACATGCCTGAACGATTCGGGCCTTGGTCGACGGTCTATCAACGATTTCGAGACTGGCGAAACCAAGGAACCTTCAACAAGATGCTCAAGCGGTTACACCTCAAACTCAATGCACAGGGCCAGATTGACTTGACCACCTGGTGCATCGACTCAACCGCCGTGAGGGCCACCCGTGCCTCTGCCGGAGCAGGCAAAAAAGGGGGGCTGAAGAACCAACGGACCACGCACTTGGACGAAGCCGGGGCGGGTTGACGACGAAAATTCACATGGTCAGTGACGCCCGTGGCATCCCACTCCACTTCACGCTCTCAGGTGGTAACGCCAGCGACATCTCCCATGCTCAGCGACTGCTGGACGGTGTCCACATCCCTTCGAATCGAGGTAGGCCACGCAAGCGCTGCCGCTGGCTCTTGGCCGACAAAGGCTATGATGCAGAATCCTTGCGGCAATACTGCGACCGCTATCGGATGCAGCCGGTGATTCCGCTGCGTGACATGAAGCGCAAGCCGAAGCCGGGCTTACCGCGCCTGTTTGACACAAGCCCAAGTATCGGCAGCGGAACGCTATCGAACGGCTATTTGGTTGGTTGAAGGAGCACCGCCGCCTGGGTACACGCTACTGCAAGCTAGCGGAAAGCTTCGCTGCGATGGTTACGCTGGCTTGCTGGCGGCGGTGTTTACGACATTACTTTTCGTACAGTGCCTAATGCGGCTTTGGGCCGCCAGCGGCCAACATCGGATGGCCTCTATGGGGCGAGAGCAGCCGGTCACCAGGGGCCGTCATCGACCCACAGCTGTCGTCGACAAGGCCATGGCGAGGGCGAAGCAAAAATGCTAATTTAGATTCATTCTCATTTATTGCCCGTTTTCATGGACAAACCGCGATCCACCTCATCCGACCCAATTGGCGAACTGTATGCAGGGCACCATCACTGGTTGGTGACGTGGCTGCGCCGTCGCCTGCAATGTCCTCACCAGGCCTCGGATTTTGCCCAGGACACCTTTTACCGTGTACTCACGGCCGGGCACTACGATCCGCCTCGTGAACCTCGAGCGTTCCTGGCCACCATCGCGCGTCGTATCCTGATCGACAACGGTCGCCGCTTGCGGCTGGAACAGGCCTACAGAGAGGAGCTCGAGCGCAGTATCGAGCACATGGATCAGGCGTTTTCTCCCGAACAGATCCTGCAGGCCATCGAGCTGCTCGAACGTATCGACCGGGCGTTGTCACGCATGAAGGCGAGGGTCCGGGAGACCTTCATCCTGCGTCACCTTGAAGGCTGGTCCCAGGATGACATTGCACGCCATCACGGCATCTCGGTGAGGACCGTGCAGGCCGACCTGGTCGAAGCCATGCTGGCGTGCGATGCCGCCATGGGGATGAGCTGATGGCAGAGACGACGGCCGATCCCGTCCTGCGCGCAGCGGCGCAATGGCTGGTGCTGCTCGACAACCAGGCCGATGAGCACTTGCAGGCAGCATTCCAGGCTTGGCTGGCCGAGTCGCCCGAGCATGGCGCGGCGGTCGCCCGCTTGCAGGGGTGTCTGGGTTCGCTGCAACAGCTTCCCCGCCACGCGGCCGTCACGGCCCTGCGCCACGCACCGCGCAAAGCCCTGAGCCACAAGGTTCAGGCACTGGCCTTGGCGATCGCCCTGGTGCCAATGGCGTGGGCTGCAACGACCTATTGGCAACAGGGCTACCTGCTGGCGGACCTGAGCACCTCGGCAGGGGATTGGCTCGATCACCGACTCGACGATGACAGCCAGATCCACCTGGACGCGGGCTCGGCAGTGGATGTGCACTTCGACGCTGGCGAACGCAGGATCGAACTGCTGCGCGGCGAAGTCCTGGTCGATGTCGCCAAGGATCCTCGCCCGTTCGTGGTGGTCACGGCGCATGGGCGTGTGCAGGCCCTTGGCACGCGTTTCACGGTGGAGCGACAGGACGACTCGACGCAGGTGGTCATGTTCGAGTCGACCACCGCCATCAGCAGTGCCGGGCAATCATTGCACCTGACCGCCAACCAACGCGTGCGCCTGAGCGCCGAAGGCCCTGGCAAGGTAGAGCAGGTGCAGGCAGAACCCCTTGAGCAGGCGTGGCGCAAGCACCAGCTGCTGGCAGACGACCAGCCGCTGAGCGATGTGCTCGCGCGTTTGTCGCGCCATTATCCCGGTGTGCTGTGGGCCGACCATGAAGCCCTCGCAGGCCTGCGGGTCACGGTCATGCTGCCGCTGGACGATCCACGCCAGGCGATGCGGCTGTTGCAACGCACCTTGCCGATCGAGGTCAGCCAGTACACCCCGTGGATAACCCGGGTGACCCTGAAGCCCAATGCGGTGAGTAAATAATTTCAATAATCATTTCGTGTTTTCGATTTTCGCCCGTCCTCCCATGGCCAACACCATCAGGAGTATCGAAAACATGAACTCGCCGATTCGAGCGCTGCCGCGTTCCACCTCGCGCAGCCTCTGCCTGGCCGTGCGCCTGGCCCTTTGTGCGGCACCGCTGGTGCTGCCTGCCAGCGCCTTGGCCGAGCAGATCGTGCAGCGATATGACATCGCTGCCGGCCCATTGGGTGAAGTACTCAGTCGTTACGCACAGGCCAGCGGCGCCCCCATCTCGTTCGAATCCCGCCAGGTGCAAGGTTTGACCAGCCCGGGCGTTCGAGGCAGCTTCACCATCGAAGGCGGTTTTGCCCAGGCGTTGCTGGGCTCGGGGCTGGTGGCAAGCCCGACCCAGGATGGTTATCAACTCCTGCAGGCATCGCCGGTTACAGACGCACTCGAGCTCGGGGCGACCACCATTTCCGGCAAGGTGCTCGGCGCGACTACCGAGGGCAGCGGATCCTACACAACGGGCTCAACCAATACGGCGACCAGGCTCGCCCTGAGCCTGCGCGAAACACCGCAGTCGGTGACGGTGATCACCCGCAAGAAGATGGACGACCAGAACATCCAGAACCTGGACGATGTCGCGCGCACGGCGACCGGTATCACCCTCACCAAGATCGGCACTGACCGCTCTACCTATTACTCGCGCGGCTTCGAGATCAGCGATCTGCAATACGACGGTATTCCGACCAATATCTCGGAAAACTACTCCATGGACGTCATGTCCACTTCGAACATGGCGATTTACGACCGTGTCGAAGTCGTACGCGGGGCCAACGGCTTGCTGCAGGGGACGGGCAACCCGTCGGCGGCAATCAACCTGGTGCGCAAGCGACCGACCCAGGACTTTCGCCTGGGCGCGGAGCTGGGGGCAGGCTCCTGGGACAATTATCGTAGCCAGGTGGATGTGTCCGGGCCTTTGACCCCCACGGGCAATGTTCGCGGCCGCGCAGTGGCTTATTACAACAACGCCAACAGCTACAAGGACGGCTCCGGACGGGACAACCAGTTGCTCTACCTGGTCGGCGAAGCGGATCTTGACGACGCCACCGTGCTGACGGTCGGCGCCACGATCCAGAAGGACAACCAGAACGGCTATGACTGGGGCGGCTTGAATACCCGCAGTAACGGCTCTTTCTATCCGCTTTCGCGTTCCACCAACCTCAACGGCAAGTGGGCCCATCTGGATCGCAACAACTACACGCTGTTCAGCGATGTCACGCACACCTTCGACAACGAGTGGAAGGTGACCCTGGCCATGAACGCGATCTGGTCGGACGCCGACTTTCTCTCCGCGTATCCGAACCGGGTATCGGGTGACAACTATCGGATGACCGTCTCCCAGGCCGACTACGAAGACACCCAGTTTGCGCTGGATCTCTACGCGACCGGCCCCTTCGAGCTGTTCGGGCGCAAACATCAGCTGATGCTTGGGGCCAACACGCGCCAGGACCAGTTCGACGCGGTGATCAAGAGTGCCACCAACAACCCGACGATCAACATCACCGACTTCGACTACAGTGCGCTGCCCAGCCCCATCCTCAATGCCATCGGCGCGGACTACAACTACACGCGCAAGGAGCGTGGCCTGTACGGCGCCTCGCGCTTCAGCCTCACTGATGACCTTAGTCTGATCCTCGGCACGCGGGTGAGTTGGTCGGACTACAAGGTGGGCAGCCCCTATACCAATGATCAATACCGCGAGAATGGCCGGCTGGTGCCCTACGCGGGGTTGGTACTGGACCTGGACAAACACCACACCTGGTATGCCAGCTACACCGAGATCTACAAGACACAGAGTTACTATGGTGTCGGCAATACCCTGCTTGATCCGATCGAAGGCGAGAACTACGAAACCGGTATCAAGGGTGAGTACTTCGACGGCCACCTGAACACCTCCCTGGCGATTTTCCAGACCAACCTGGAAAACATGCCCGAGGCACTGTCGGTGTCGCCCACCTGCGGCGTGACCGGTACGAGCAAGTGCTATGAAGCCGGCGCAAAAGTGCGTAACCGCGGCTTCGAGCTGGAGATTTCAGGCGAACCATTGGAGAACTGGAACGTCAGCGCGGGCTACACCTACAGTGATCCGGAGTATGTGGCCGGCGGTAACAAGGGCTCGGACTACTATCGCAAGATCCCGCGGCGCCTGCTCAAGGTGTCGACAGACTACCGCTTGCCCGGTGTCCTCGACCAATGGCGTGTGGGCGGTGATGTGTATGCCCAGAGCCGCACCGCCGCCGATGTGACCGGGTACACGATTGAACAGGGTGGCTACGCCTTGCTCAACTTGCATGCCCATTATCAGATCAACCAACAGTTCAGTGTGCAGTACAACCTCAACAACGTGCTGGACAAGACGTACTACCAGTCGTTACCCACTTCGAACAATTTCGGTGGCCTGTACTACGGTGATCCTCGCAATTTTGCGGTTACCTTGCGCTACCAATATTGATCAAAGGCCTGGGGTGGCGCTTCACCCGTCTTGTACCGATGCCCTTGCAAGTACGCATGCAGTTGACCGCGTCGCTGATTGCCGTAGAATCGCGCGCCCAAAATTCAGCAGGCATGGCGAGAAGGAGCTTCAATGCAACGGGTGATGATCATTGGCCAGCCAGGGTCCGGGAAAAGTACTCTGGCGCGTAAGCTTGGCGAGCGCACGGGCTTGCCGGTCGTGCATATCGACACGATTCACTGGCAGCCAGGGTGGGTCGAGCGCAGCCGGGACGAGAAGACGCGTCTTTGCCATGAGGTCGAGGCCCGTGAGCGCTGGATCTTCGAAGGCGGACACTCGACCACATGGAACAACCGGCTGGCCCGCGCCGACATGCTGATATGGATCGATCGCTCGGCGCCGCTTCGATTCTGGCGCGTGCTCCTCAGAACGGCGCTGAACCGCGGTCGCTCTCGGCCCGACCTGCCGGACGACTGTCCGGAACTGCTGGCCAACCTGCCGGAGTTCTTCAGGTTCATGTGGCGGACGAAAACCTCGTCTCGGGAGGCGATGAAGCGATTCGTGGCGACGGCGCCGTCTGGGTGTCGCGTGGTCTGCCTGCGGTCGAATCGGGATACCGAGGTTTTTCTCGCGAGTCTGGGTGCGCAGCCTGATCAGGCAGTGCAAGGCCACTAGAGACTCGATTGCGCTTGATTGGCGGCAGACGTCTGCCGTGAAGCGTGTCAGAACGTTTTAACCTGCCCAAGGATGGCCCATGGCGCTGACCAGCAAGATCACGACCTACAACCCTGAATGGGCGCAACGGTACCAGGCGGACAAAGTGCTGCTCGCTTCGGCATTCGGTGATGAACTTCTCGCCATCCACCATGTGGGCAGCACGGCTGTCCCGCAACTCGCGGCCAAGCCTGAGATCGATGTGCTGATCGAGGTTTCAGAGCATCGCAATGAGGCAGCCCGAGACGAGGTGTTGCTCAGCCTGGGGTATGTACGCGGCAGTGATCTGTCGCCAGGACACCATTTCTACCGTCGCAATGTTGGCGAGGTTCGCACCCACAAGATCCACATTTGTAGGTGTGGTCACGATTCAGTCATCCAGATGCTGACGTTCAGGGATCTGCTCAGGAACGACGCCTCTCTCCGGCAGCGATACCAAGACCTCAAGATCGAGCTGGAGGCTACCAACACCGGCGGTATGGCTGAGTACCTGGAGAAGAAGGGGCCGTTTATCATTGCGGCGTTGCTCGAGGTCGGTCTCAGGCGGTGGTGATGGTCAGCCATAACGCTGTTCGACCACTCGAAACCGGCTGCTTACGATGCTTTTTCAAACTGCGACCACAGGGGATCGCTCGCCATCAACGCAGTCACCCAGTCGGCGAACGCTCTTACTCTCGCCGACAAATGCCGCGTGTAGGGATAGACGATGGACAGGGGCATGCTCGCCATCTGCCAGTGCGGCAGGACCTCGACCAGGGCGCCACTTCTGAAGTGAGGCTCGGCCTCCGCCCTGGGCAGGAATGCGACGCCCAGGCCGGCGACCGTGGCGGCGGCCGTGGCACTGCCGTTGTTGAAGTACATGCTTGGCGGATGATCCAGGGTGAAGTGCTCGGTTCCGCGGGTAAGGGTCGGGACGTATCGCCTGTCCGTGGCGGGAAACTTGAAGCCCAGGTGCTTGTGTCGTGGCAAGTCCACAGGCGTCTGGATCGGCTCTGCCGCCGCCAGGTAGGAGGGTGAGGCGCAAAAGCAGAAGCGCATCTGGCCTATCGGGCGGCAGACCAGGTCCTGGTCTGCGACCACGCCACCACGAATCGCGCAGTCGACGCCCTCCTGGACAAGGTCCACGACGCGCTCGCTGCAGCCGATGTCGAGATGAATCTCCGGGAACCTGGCGGTGAAATCGGGCAGCGCCGGCACGATGAACAATATCCCGACCGGTGACGGCATTTCGATGCGCACCCGGCCACGCACGACGTTGCGGCTCTGGGATACCGAGGCCTCCAGTTCGTCTACGTCGTCGATGACCGCGCGCGCCCGGGCGTAGTACGCGGCGCCTTCTGTAGTAGGGGAGACCTTGCGGGTGGTGCGGTGCAGAAGCTTGATCCCCAGCAGCGCTTCCAACGCCTGCAGCTGCCCTGAGATCGTCGTCTTGGCCAAACCCAGCGACTCTGCTGCGCCGCTGAAACTGCCTACCTCGACGATACGGCAGAACGCGCGCATGGCCTCCAAACGGTCCAAAGCCATTGTCCGTATTTCCGTAAAAACAAAACGATTCAACCTAGTTTATCCGAGTATTTGCTTTTCCTACAGTACGCCCATGCCACGGCACGTCGTGGCCAAACTGTCGGAGAACACCCATGAGCAACAAACGCATCAACTACTACGAAGCGGCCCCTCAAGCGATGAAAGCCATGATGGGCCTGGAAAAGGCGGTCTCCCAATCGATCCTGCCCGCCGCGTTGCGTGAGCTGGTACGGATTCGCGCCTCGCAGATCAACGGCTGCGCCTACTGCATCGACATGCACGCCAGTGATGCTTTGAAAGCCGGAGAAACCCCACGGCGGTTGATGGCCATCAGTGTCTGGAAGGAAACGCCGTTCTTCGATGCGCGTGAGCGTGCGGCCCTGTTGTGGGCCGAGACACTGACCCTGGTGGCCGAGCGGCATGCCCCCGACGAGATCTACGAAACCGTGGCCACCCAGTTCAACCCGCAGGAACTGTCCGAGTTGACGTTCGTCATCGCGGCTATCAACGCCTGGAACCGTTTTGGCGTTGGTTTCGCCATGCAACCGCAGTAAGCCCACCCGCTGGAGCTCGGCATTTCACTTGCTCGCCGACTGAGTTCCACCCGGTATTTCCATAGATCCCGTTTGCAAACTGATGAAGTTCAGTTGGCGCCGTTCTGCGCGCGCCATTCGAGGAAACGACATGAACCCACTCAGCAACTTCACGGCAATCGTTGCGCTGGCGTTGCCGTTGTTCGCCCATGCCGAAGATGGGGCGCAGGCCGCGAAGCGCTTTCACGATCACAACAAGGCGGTGTTCGCGCAACAGGCCAAGGATCGCGCCGCGCGTGAGCAACGTGAGCGTGAGGCCTTAGAACCGTCAATGGAAAGGGCGTCCGGTGATATCCCGGCGAGCCATGCAACGACTGCAGATTGACCTGCAAACGCCCTCGTCATTCACCGATTTAGAAAGGACAGCCCTGTGCGCGCCCCTTCCGTCAGCGTTACCGCAATCATCATCGCTGCCTTGCTTGCCAGCGGTTGCAGCAAAGAACCCGAGTCGATCGTCGCCAGCCCTGCCGCTGTCGATGTCGTGAACGCGAAGGTCAGAAGCGTCAGATATTGGGACAGCTTCAATGGTCGCGTGGCAGCCATGGAGTCGGTGGCGATCCTTCCCCGGGTGGGCGGATACATCACCAAGGTGGCCTATGGCGAAGGGCGCGAGGTCAGCAAGGGCGATCTGCTTTTCGTCATCGACCAGCGTCCCTACCGCGCCGCGTTGGACAGCGCGCGCGCCCAGCTGGAGCGGGCGCGTGTTTCGCTGGCGTTTGCCAGGCAGCAAGACCTGCGCGCGCAAAAGCTCATCAGCGCCAACGCCGTTTCGAAGGAACTCGCCGAGCAGCGGCGCACGGCCTACGAGCAGGGCGTTGCCGAGGTACACGCCGCCGAATCTGCAGTTGCCACCGCGGCATTGAACCTTGAGTTCACCGAGGTTCGATCGCCCATCGACGGCCGTACCAGCCGCGCTCGGCTGACCGTTGGCAACCTCGCGGTAGCGGATCAGTCCGTGCTGACCTCGGTCGTGTCGCAGGATCCGGTCCATGTCTACTTCGACCCCGATGAGCACAGTTACCTGAACTACCGCAAAACACTCACGACCTCGGCGAAGGCCGCGGTGCGTATTGGCCTGGCGACTGACGACGGCTTTGCGTACGAAGGTGAGCTGACGTTCGTGGACAACGAAGTGGACGCCGCGACCGGTACGATCCGCGCGCGCGCCACCGTGCGCAACCCGGACAGGCACTTGACCCCAGGCCTGTTCGCCAAGGTCCGGTTCTCGCCAGGCGAGGCGGTGCAAGTCGTCGTGGTACCTGATCGGGCCATCCTGACCGACCAGGACAAGCAGTATGTGTATGTGCTCAGCGGCGCGAAGACGGCCGAAAAGCGCTACGTCGAAACCGGCAGGCTGCTCGGCAAGCAACGCGTCATCACGGTGGGCCTGGCCTCGGACGAGCAGGTCATCGTTTCCGGACTGCAGCAGATCTATGCCTCGGGAACCCCGGTCCTGCCCAATGTGCTCGCGCCTGAAAACGATGAGCTGAAAGTTTCCAGCACCCGTCATGACGGACGATGATCCGCAAAGGCTCCCACCATGGATTTCTCTAGATTCTTCATCGACAGGCCGATCTTTGCCATCGTCCTGTCGGTCGTTATTTTCGCTGCGGGCCTGATCGCCATGCCACTGTTGCCGGTCGGAGAGTACCCGGAAGTGGTGCCGCCCACCGTGGTGGTGAAAGCGACCTATCCTGGCGCCAACCCCAAGGAAATTGCCGAGTCGGTTGCCGTTACGCTGGAGGAGTCGATCACCGGGGTCGAGGACATGGTGTACATGAAGTCCGTGGCCAGCTCCGATGGCACCCTGCAGGTGGTCGTCACCTTCAATTCGAAGGTCGACCCCGACACCGCTGCCGTTCGCGTTCAGAACCGTGTCAGCCAGGCCCTTTCGCGTTTGCCGGAGTCGGTGCGCCAATATGGCATCACCACCCAGAAGCAGTCACCGACGCCGCTGATGTATGTGGACATGTATTCCGACAACGACCAGTTCGATGCGCTCTACCTGCGCAACTATCTGCGCTTGCACGTGAAGGATGAGCTGGCGCGCATCCAAGGCATCGGCGACGTCGTGCTCTACGGTTCGGGCGACTACGCCATGCGCATCTGGCTCGACCCGAACAAGTTGGCCGCCCGTGGCCTCACCGCTCAGGATGCGATCGGCGCGATCCGCCAGCAGAACGTGCAGGTTTCCGCGGGCCAGCTGGGGGCCGAGCCTGCTCCGCAGGATACGGAGTTCCTGGTCTCGATCAACGTCCAGGGCCGCCTGAAGACTGAACAGGAGTTCGCCGATGTCATCCTCAAGAGCGGGAGCGACGGACAGGTCACCCGCCTTGCCGATGTCGCCCGCGTGCAACTGGACTCGGGCGACTACACGATGCGCGTGTTTCGCGGCAAGAACCAGGAAGTTGCCATCGGGATCTTCCTGACGCCCGGGGCCAACGCCATCGATGTCGCCAACACGGTGTATGCGAAGCTCGACGGGTTGGCCAAGGATTTCCCCGAGGGTGTGCGCTACGCCCCGGTCTGGGACCCGACGGTGTTCGTTCGTGAATCGATCAACGCCGTCCAGCACACCTTGCTCGAAGCGATGGTGCTGATCGTGCTGGTGGTCGTGCTGTTCCTGCAGACCTGGCGCGCCTCGATCATCCCGCTGATCGCCGTGCCGGTCTCGATTGTCGGCACGTTCGCGTTTCTCTACCTGCTCGGCTATTCGATCAACACCCTCACCTTGTTCGGCATGGTATTGGCCATCGGTATCGTGGTGGACGACGCCATCGTCGTGGTGGAAAACGTCGAGCGCAACATCGCGCTTGGCCTGGCGCCGCTCCAGGCGGCGCACCAGGCCATGCGTGAAGTGTCAGGCCCCATTATCGCTATCGGCCTGGTGCTGTGTGCCGTGTTCATCCCGATGGCATTCATGAGCGGTGTCACGGGGCAGTTCTACAAGCAATTCGCGGTCACGATCGCCATTTCCACGGTGATTTCGACGATCAACTCGCTGACCCTGTCGCCCGCCCTGGCGGCCAAGCTGCTGCGTCATCACGACAGCCCCAGGGATCGGCTGACCCGTGGGATGGATTACACCCTGGGCTGGCTGTTGCGCCCGTTCAATCGGTTCTTCAATCGCAGCTCGGCACGTTACGAAGGCAGCGTTGCGCGGTTGCTGCCGCGCAAAGGGCTGGTGTTCGTGGTCTACGCCGCATTGCTGGGGGCTACCGGGGTGCTGTTCAAGACGATACCGGGTGGTTTCATTCCCAATCAGGACAAGCTCTACCTGTTTGCCGGGGCCACACTGCCACCCGGTGCGTCGCTGTCCCGCTCCGAGGCCGTCGCCCGGCAGATGTCGGCAATCGCCTCGAGCGTGGAGGGCGTCGATTACGCCAACTCCTATGTCGGCCTGAATGCGCTGCAGAGCACCACCACGCCGAACCTGGTGACCGCGTATGTCCTGCTCAAGCCCTTTGCCGAGCGCACGCGCAGCGCGGCGGATATCAATGCCGAGCTCAACGCCAGGTTCGCGGCGATCAAGGACGGTGCCGCCTACGCGTTGCTGCCGCCGCCGATCCAGGGGTTGGGCAACGGCTCCGGCTACTCGCTGTTTCTCACCGACCGGGGCGGGCTGGGCTATGCCGCGTTGCAGCAGGCGCTCGCCAGGTTCCAGGGCGAGGTTGCCAGTACCCCGGGCATGACCTTCCCGGTCAGTTCCTACCAGTCCAACATTCCGCAACTTGACGTCAAGGTCGACCGTACCAAGGCGCAAGCTCAAGGCGTGGAACTGACGGCCATCTTCGAGACCTTGCAGGCCTACCTCGGGTCGGTCTACGTGAACGACTTCAACCTGTTTGGCCGGGTGTATCGAGTGGTCGCCCAGGCCGACTCGAGCTTGCGCCAGACGGCGCAGGACATCGGTAACCTGCATGTGCGAAACCGCCGGGGCGACATGGTCCCCATCGGCGCGGTTGTCGATATCGTGCCGACCTTCGGCCCGGATCCGGTGATGCGCTACAACGGCTATCCCGCTGCAGACCTGATCGGCGATGCCGACCCGACTGTGATGTCGTCGGGCGAGGTCATCGCCAAGCTGCAAGCGATCGCGGCCCGCACGCTGCCACGGGGCATAGAGCTGCAATGGACGGACCTGAGCTATCAGCAGGTCACCCAGGCCAATACCGCGGCGATCGTGTTTCCAGTCGCGGTCATGCTTGCCTTCCTTGTGCTGGCGGCACTCTACGAAAGCTGGACCTTGCCGCTGGCGGTCATCCTGATCGTGCCCATCTGCATGTTCGCGGCGCTGAGCGGCGTCTGGCTGGTCGGTGGGGACAACAACGTGTTCGTCCAGGTTGGCCTGGTGGTGCTCATGGGGCTGGCCTGCAAGAACGCGATCCTGATCGTCGAGTTTGCCCGGGAGCTGGAAATGCAGGGGCGAGGCACGGTGGATGCCGCTTTGCAGGCCTGCCGGTTGCGGCTGCGGCCGATCGTGATGACCTCGGTGGCATTCATCGCTGGCGCCGTACCGCTTCTGCTCGGCAGCGGTGCGGGTAGCGAGGTGCGTCATGCCACGGGCGTCACGGTGTTCTGCGGAATGCTTGGCGTGACGTTGTTCGGCTTGTTCCTGACGCCGGTGTTCTATGTCGTGCTGAGAAAGCTCGGCGCAGGCATTCCTGTACATCCTTCCGGGGTGGCGCAGGACAGTATGCTGAACATACCGCCGCGCAACTAGGTGTCGAGTGCCGGAGCCATCGATTTCCAGGCGTGCAAATTGCCCTTGGTTTTGCAGCCGTTAATACTGGATTGAAACCGATGGCCCTGGCTCAGCCCGTAGCCTGCGAACGTCAGAAGGTGTACTTGATACCCGTCATGATGTTCCTTGGAGCACCGTACATGCCGTGGTCGCCGGCATAGCTGAGGTATTCACGGTCAAACACGTTGTTCAGATTGACTGACGCACTCAGATGCTGGTTGAAGTCGTAGCGAGCCATGAGGTTGGTGACGGCGTAGCTGCCCTGGGTGAAGGTGTGCAGGTCGGCACCGGTCTTGCTCTGCCAGTTCACGCCGCCGCCGATGGTGACCTTGTCCAGAATGCCCGGCAGGCGATAGCTGGTGAAGGTCTTGAGACTGTGGCGGGGCAGGGTGGTCACGATACGCTGGTCGTCAGCGTCGGTACTGACCGCATAGGCATAGCCGGCGGAGGCCTGCCAGTCTTCGGCCAGTTCTCCGTCCAGGGTGAATTCAGCGCCCTTGGTAGTGGTGCCCTGTTCGGACTTGTAAGTGTTGCCGCCTGGGGTATCGATCCAGATCGCCAGGTTGTCCTGCTCGATCTTGAACAGCGCGACGCTGGAATTCAGCTTGCCGTCGAAGTGGCTGCCCTTGACACCGACTTCATAGCCGGTGCCCTCCATCGGGTCCAGTGGCTTGTTGTCGATGTCGCGAACCCAGGACGACTGAGGGTTGAAGATTTTCGTGTAGCTGGCATACAGCGACCACGTGTCGTTGACGTCATACACCACACCGGCATACGGAATGTAGACGCCGGTTTCCGACTCCTTGGTCTTGGTGTGTTCAGCGTTATAGGGTTTATCCTCGATGTCGCGCTGCCAGTCGATCACGCGGCTGCCCAGCAAGATACTGAGATCGTCGGTGGCGTGCAGGCGCGTGGCGAGGTAGGCGGCGTATTGGGTTTCGTCGACAGTGGATTTACCCGTGACGTCGAATTGCGGTTTCACCGAGGCGCCGTTCCAGTTCAGCAGGTTGTCGATCGCGCCGGCCGGAGAGCCGGAATAGTCGTACTTCCACCCGCCGTAGCTCGGCACGTTCTCGTAGTAGTTGGACAAGGTCACGCCGGCGATCAGCTCGTGCTCGCGGCCCAACAGACCGAACGGGCCGGTCAGGTAGGCATCGATATTGTTCTGGCGCGGGATACCGGAGAAGCGCACGGGCAACTGCGTGGTGCCACTTCCGTCCGGGTTGAGGCTGCCGTTGACGTAGTTGAAGACTTCATCGAACTTGTTTTCGGAGTGGGTGAGTTCGATCTTGCCGCTCCAGCCATTGGCGAACTGCTGCTCGATGGAAGTGAAGAAGCTTGTTTGTTCATGGTCGTTGTATGACCAGGTCTGAGCCGAATTGAGCGAGCGTTTGAGGTTTGTGCGAGAGCCGTCGGTGAAGCGGGTCGGCAGGCCGGAGCGCATGGGCGAGTCGACGTCTGTGCGTTGATAACTGAAGCCCATGGTCAGCAGGGTGTCTTCAGTCAGGTCGAACTCGGTAATGCCGTAGATCAGTTGCGAGTCCTGCTTGTAGCGGTCGATCCAGGACTGCTCGGTCTTGAAGTCGGCGACCAGGCGACCGCGTACGTTGCCGGTTTCGGTCAGCGGGCCGGACACATCAAAGCCGGTACCGTAGCGGTCCCAGTTGCCGGCTTCAGCGGTGACGCTGGCCTGAGCCTCGGCGGTCGGGCGCTTGCGGATCAGGTTGATCGTCGCCGAAGGGCTGCCCAGGCCGCTGATCAGGCCGGTGGCACCGCGCACCACCTCCACACGGTCATACATGGCCATGCTCTGGGTGTAATTGTCCATGCGCTTGACGGTGGGCACACCATCGATTTCAAAGTTCTGGATCTCGAAGCCCCGGGAGAAGTAACCGTCGGATTCGGCACCCTGTCCGTCGCGCAGCACGATGATGCCCGGTGTGGCATCGAGGGTATCGCTGAGATTGGTCAGGCGCTGGTCATCCAGGCGCTGGCGGGTCATGACGGTCAGTGACTGCGGGGTTTCCTTGGGGGTCAGGTTCAGACGGGTCGAGCTGCTGGATGAGTAGGTGGTGTAGAGTCCGGTGCCCTCTGTAGTCGACCCGGGAGCCTTGCCCGAAATGGAAATGCTCTGCAGCTCCAGGGCGGCAGGGGCCGGTGCGCGCTGGAGGGTGTATCGCCCATCCGGCTGGCGAACCGCAATCAGTTGGCTGCCCTCGAGTAGCGCCTGTAAAGCACCGTCGACCGTGTAATCGCCACTCAAGCCAGGGCTGTTTCGCCCGGCAATCAACTCATTGGGAAACGACAACAACAAGTGGGCTTGCTGGCCCAGTTGATTGAGCGCAGCGCCCAGCGACGCCGGGGCAATTTCGTAGTGCTGCACGCGGCTATCGGCGGCTGCCCAGGCTGGCGATGAAGTGGCGAGCAGAACCGCCGCGGTAGTGGCGAGCGAGGTTACGTAGTAGGAGGAAATACTGCGATGATGCATGTGAAGTTTCCCGATGATTTTTGATGTATGGCCTATGAGTCTCGCCAGAAATCAAAACGGCTCATCGAGGACGCAAAAAACTTCAAACGTTAGCGGGCAGGGGACGCAGGTTGACCCACAGTCGGGTGAAACGCTGTACATCCAGTTTCAGTGTGTGGGCGACGGCATCGATGATTCGATCGCTGTCTGCCAGCGGGTAGGTGCCCCATACGCGCAGATTGGCCAAGGCGGCGTCGCACCCCAGATGCCCATGACGATACCGGCCAAGTTCATCGAGGAACGCCTGGAGCGGTTGGCCGTTGGCGACGATCATGCCTTCGGCCCAGGCAGGGGCGGATGCTTGCAATACATCCTGATCGAGCATCCCGAGCGGCCCGAAACGCGCCAACTGTCCGGCTTGCAGGGTCGTCCAGGTGCTGGCCTGATTGGGGCTTACTTCAAGCGAGCCACGATAGACCGCCAGCTGGGTCGAGCCATTGTCAAACTGCCGCATCGTGAAACGCGCCGAGGACGCCTGCGCCCGAACCTGAGCGGTTTCGATAAACAGCGCCGGGTTCAAGGCGGTGTTGATCAAGACCTCGCCGCTGAATAATCGCAGGTGCCAGCGCTGGTCAGTCGCGCGAGCATTTATCGCACTACGGGTATTGAGTTCAAGCAACAGATCCGAAGCCAGCGCAACACGTCGCTGCTCGCCCACACCCGTGGTGTAGTCGGCACTCATGCGCGACACCAACTCGCTATCTCGACTCAACCAGCCACCGGTACCTGCAGCCAGCAGCAAGGCCAGGCCCTTTATTGCCCGACGCCTGCTCAGCCCTTCCTGGGAGGGGAGTAACAGGGCCTGTCGGGCGAGGTCTGGATCGCCTTGGGTGCGCAATGAATCGAGCTGCTCCCCCAGCGCCAAGGCTTTTTCCCAGGCCAGTTCATGCAAGGGGTGTTCACGACGCCACGCCATGAAAGCGGCCTGTGCGGGGGAATCGAAATTGGCCTCCTGCATATCGAGCCACCACTCCATCGCCTCCTCACACATTTTCGGCGATAGCGCGGGTTCTCGGCCAAAGGTGTTGGCGGTGATAGTCATTACAGTGCTTCCGTCACCAGCATGCATCGCGCACCCGCCTTGATGATATGGCGCTTGACGGTAGCGATTGAAATACCCAGTCGCTCGGCAATTTCTGCGTGGCTGAGTCCATCGAGTTGCGACCAGAGAAAAGCCTTCTTGACGGCGACATCCAGTTCACACAGTGCTTCGTCGAGTCGAACCAGCGTCTCGAAAATGATCAATTGGGTCGCCAGATCCGGCAGCACGCTTTGGTCTTCAGTCTGAAGCGCCTCCAGATAGGCTTTTTCCAGGCGTGCGCGGCGGTAGTGGTTGGACAGGACACTGCGTGCCACCTTGGCCAGAAAAGGCCGAGGCTGGCGGATTTCAAGCGCCTCGTTGCTGGCCAACAGACGCATGAAGGTGTCCTGCATCAAATCAGCGGCGCGGTGTGAGCAGCTCAATTGCCGATACAGCCAGCTACGCAACCAGCGGTGTTGCTGTTGGTAGAGAGCAGTGAGCTGAGCGGTATCGATGGATGCCATGAGCTGCCACGGAATGGGTGCAAATGAGACTTAGTATCATATGAGATTAATTGGGTAGCGACAAGAATGCAGAAGGGCGCAGGGCAGGACTGGCCTGATGGGTGAATAGCAAAGTCGTAGAGGTATACGACAAGATACAGGCCAAGAACCTGCCTTGTGTGGTGATGGTCGGCATTTCCAAACCGCAGACCCGTCAACAAGCAGACACCCTCAATACCCAGCGCACCAGCATTGCTAACTGGTGGGGCTGCTCGTACCGTGGGCAATCTGGCCGGGCCAGTAGCAGGGCTCGCCGCCGGTACTGCTGTAGGAATGGGTGTGCGCTCTTACGTCAATGAGGTTTTACCCACTTACCATGCCGGCGACGTTGTCGTGAGCATCCAGGCTCAGGTGAATGGTGGGATTGGCCCGCAGCGTACTGCCGAATCACTGATCATCAGGGCTTGAGAGGAAGTGCACATGTCCGAGATTACCCAGGCAGTCGTCTTCGTTGCGCTGGCTTTTCTGTTTGAACGGTTCATGAAACCGTACCTGCTGCGTAAGTGGCTAGGCGTTGCGCTGGTCATTGCTGGGCTGATGGGTTGTGTGGCGCTGAGCCAGGCCCGTTTGCAGGGCTTTGACCTGGGATTGATGTCTGCCCTTGCAGTGCCGGTCGGTATAGGGTTGTTCCTGAGCAGACGACGATTTGAGAGGCGAGAGTAGGGTGCTTGTCGAGGCGCCTTTGGCTGGTTCAGTTACACCACTTCCCGGGACACGATCACTGCTTCCTGCTGCGTCAAGAAATGAAGAATTGAGAAAGGGGAGCTCTAGGCAGCAGAACCAAAAAAGCCGTGGCCACGAAAGTGAACCACGGCTATGGACAATCATCAAAAGCACCTTCAAATTCGAAGCACTACTCAATGCGTCCTAAGGGAGGATTGTTAATCAACCATTGCTGGGGAAGGCAAATTGCGCAGCCTCGTGATTTGCGCGGCGCGGCCAGCGTTGGGTGATAGCCTTTTTACGGGTGTAGAAGCGCACACCATCCGGGCCATAGGCATGCAGGTCGCCAAACAGCGAGCGCTTCCAGCCGCCGAAGCTGTGGTAGGCCACTGGCACCGGCAGCGGCACGTTGACACCAACCATGCCGACTTCGATCTCGTCGCAGAACAGACGCGCTGCTTCACCGTCACGGGTGAAGATGCAGGTGCCGTTGCCATATTCGTGATCATTGATCAACTGCATGGCCTGCTCCAGGCTGTTCACCCGCACTACGCACAGCACCGGTCCGAAGATCTCTTCCTTATAAATGCGCATCTCGGGGGTGACGCGGTCGAACAGGGTGCCGCCGACGAAGTAGCCATCTTCATGACCGGCAACCCGCAGACCACGGCCATCGACCACCAGTTCGGCACCGGCAGCCAGACCGTCGTCGATGTAACCGACAACCTTGTCACGGGCGGCGGCGGTCACCAACGGGCCCATGTCCAGGCCGCAACTGGTGCCGGCACCGATCTTCAGGCCCATAATCTGCGGAACCAGCTTGGCGACAAGCGCATCAGCCACGTGGTCACCGACACAGACGGCCACGGAAATTGCCATGCAGCGCTCTCCGCAGGAGCCATAGGCTGCGCCCATGAGTGCGCTGACGGCATTATCCAGGTCGGCATCGGGCATCAACACTGCGTGGTTCTTCGCACCACCCAGAGCTTGCACGCGCTTACCGCGTTTGGTGCCTTCGCTATAGATGTACTCGGCGATCGGAGTGGAGCCAACGAAGCTCAGAGCTTTCACTTCCGGCGCCTCGATCAGCGCGTCCACGGCTTCCTTGTCGCCATGCACCACATTCAGCACGCCCTGTGGCAGGCCCGCATCCAGAAGCAGTTGGGCGATGAACAGGGTCGAGCTTGGGTCACGCTCGGACGGCTTTAGGATAAAACAGTTGCCACAAGCGATGGCCAGCGGGTACATCCAAAGCGGCACCATGGCAGGGAAGTTGAACGGGGTGATACCGGCAACCACACCCAGTGGCTGCAAATCACTCCAGGCATCGATGTTCGGACCGACGTTGCGGTTGTATTCTCCTTTAAGGATCTCTGGGGCCGCGCACGCAAACTCGACGTTCTCTATTCCACGTTTGATCTCGCCGGCGGCGTCCTCTACCGTTTTGCCGTGCTCCTCGCTAATCATCTGCGCAATCTTCGCTTCATTCTGCTCCAGAAGCTGCTTGAAGCGGAACATCACTTGAGCACGTTTAGCTGGCGGTGTGTTGCGCCAGGCCGGGAAGGCGGCCTTAGCCGAGTCGATCGCTTTCTGTACGGTGGCACGGCTGGCCAACTCGACTTTGCGAATGGCCTCGCCGGTGGACGGATTAAATACCTCGGTGCTGCGGCCTTGGTCAGTGATGTATTCGCCGTTAATAAGATGCGGCACGGTGGTCATCTTGATTCCCTCGAAAATAGGTTTAGTGCATCGCTCTCGGTGCAAAGGTGGTGATTAATTGATGGCTTGCAGCGTTTGGCCGACCGCATCGAATAGGCGGTCGAGTTCGTCCACAGTTGCATTGAAGGGCGGGCCAAACTGCAGGGTGTCGCCGCCGAATCGAACGTAGAAACCCGCCTTCCACAGGGCCATTCCCGCCTCAAACGGACGGACGACTGGGTCGCCATCGCGTGCAGCTAACTGCAACGCGCCGGCGAGGCCGCAGTTGCGAATGTCGATGGCATGTTTGGCGCCTTTGAGGCCATGAATGAGCCTCTCGAAGTGAGGTGCCAACTCGGCGGACTGCTGTACCAGGTTCTCTTTTTCCAACAGGTCCAGAGTGGCCAAGCCAGCGGCGCAGGCGACCGGATGCGCGGAGTAGGTGTAGCCGTGAGGGAACTCCACTGCGTATTCCGGGATCGGCTGGCTCATGAAGGTGCTATAGACCTCACTGCTTGCAATCACCGCGCCCATGGGGATGGCGCCGTTGGTAATCTGCTTGGCCACGTTCATGAGATCCGGAGTCACGCCAAAATACTCGGCCCCAGTCCACTTGCCCATACGACCGAAGGCAGTAATCACTTCGTCGAAGATCAGCAGGATGTTGTGCTGGTCGCAGATCTCACGCAGGCGTTGCAAGTATCCAACTGGCGGTGGCAGAACACCTGCGGAACCTGACATCGGCTCGACGATAACGGCAGCGATGTTAGATGCATCGTGCAATTCGATTAGCTTCAGCATTTCATTTGCGAGCTCCACACCGCCCGTCTCTGCTGCGCCCTTAGTGAATGCTAGACCCTGCTGGAGGGTGTGCGGCAGATGGTCGACGTCCATCAATTGGCCGAACATTTTGCGATTGCCACCGATGCCGCCTAAAGAAGTACCCGCGACGTTCACGCCGTGATAGCCACGTGCGCGGCCAATCAGTTTGGTCTTCTGCGGCTGCCCCTTCAGGCGCCAATATGCACGGGCCATCTTGATGGAGGTATCAGCACTTTCGGAGCCTGAGCCGGTGAAGAACACATGATTCAGTTCACCTGGAATGAGATTGGTGATCCGATCAGCAAGCTGGAAGGAAAGTGGGTGACCATACTGGAAGCCAGGAGAGTAATCGAGCGTGCCCAATTGCTTGGACACTGCTTCCTGGATTTCCTTGCGCGAATGACCGGCGCCGCAGGTCCAAAGACCGCAGAGGCTGTCGTAAATTCGACGACCCTGATCGTCGATCAACCAACTACCCTCGGCGGCGACAATTATCCGCGGATCCCGCAAGAAATTTCGGTTGGCGGAAAAGGGTAGCCAGTGCGAATTCAGCTTAAGCGGATGAGTCTGCAGTTCAGACTGTAAGGAAGGATGATTCATGTTCATGATACAGGTCCAAGTATGTGATGGGAGACTCATCTGGCTTAGGTTTTTATTCAGATAAGTCAGGGGATGCGCGTCCTCTTTTCGCGACGGGCGTTTTCTAAAGTTCCACGGGTCAACATAGAATGTTGCGAATGCACTGTGGGATAAATCCCCCGATTCAAAAGCCGACTTTCATCGATTTGAAAGTTAGGCGCCTAGCCTTCGTTGGGTGCGCGAAGACCGCAGCGCGACTAGCTCTGTCGAAATGGATTCGAAGATATCAAATTAGTATTTAATTGCTGCAGCAATACAAGCTATTGAATGCTTCAGCAGCCAAATAAACACTCTAGGAATTTTGTCAGCGCTGGCCTTGACTCTTGCCCTTGACGAGTAGCGCAGTGAAATTCCGAACGGTACGACAATCGTTCCGGGTGTAATTCACGAAGTTTTCCTTCCTTTACCCAAGCAGCCGCGTAATGTGTAGGCAGGTAGCCAATATAGGTACCGGATAGGAGCAATGTCGCGATTGCTTCCATAGAGAAAGCTTTAATCGATTTACTGAATCGCAGATCGTGAGGTCGACGATTTTCCGCCATATAACCACGATCTACGTAATCAACTGCACAGATCTCTTCGATACCGAGTGCTGAGTCATCACGGCTGAAAAACGGGTGTTCGCTGCTGCAATAAAGATTTTGCTCCTCTTCAAACATCGACTGGTAGTGAAGTCCTGAGAGCCGATGGTGAAAAGCGCCTATAGCAAGTTGCAGTCGCCCTTCGAGGACGCCTTGCTCCAACTCGTCAGGCCGCATGATATGCAAGTCGATACGCGTAGTGGGACAATCCTTTCTGTACAGAGCGATTGCCCGAGAAAGCGGCGCCTCTACGCATGTAATTAGACTGTCTACCGTCCCGATTTGCAGAAAATCAGGTAGGCCACCGTGCAGAGTTGTCGTACGCTGGCGGAATCGATTGATATCGGCAAACAGCTCTTGGGCCGCCACGTATGTGGCCTGGCCTTCTTCTGTTAGCTGAAAACCCGCTTTGCCGCGCGAGCATAGGGAGTATCCCAGGCGAATTTCTAGGTCCCTCACTAGCACGCTCAGGCGCGGTAGACTGGTGTTCAATCGGGCTTGAGCGGCGGTGAAACCGCCTGCTTCAACGATGGAGCAGAAAATTCGTAACATCCGCAGATCAACATCAGTCAGCGTACTTAGCATATTTTCTGCTCATCGTAGAGATTGAGTATTATCGGACTAGCGCTATGGTTCGTCAGCCCACCATCGCCCCACCGCCGTTCACCCCAAGGACTTGACCGGTCATGAAACTGGCCTCCTCGGAAGCAATAAACGCTACCACGTTAGCAATTTCCTCGGCAGTTCCCAAACGCTGCAGAGGGTAACGCGCGGCCTCCTCTCGGATGTAGTCCTCACCCAGTCGGGTGACCATCGGTGTCAGAGTGCCTCCAGGTGCCACGGAGTTCACTCGCACATTCCAAGAGGCGAGTTCCCGGGCTAGAGACTTGCTGAACGCGATGATTCCACCCTTTGCGGCAGCGTAATGGCACAAATCGGCGCAGCCAAGCTGACCAAGGTCTGAAGAGATATTAACGATTGCACCGCTCCGCTGACGCTGCATGAGGACAGCAGCCCCTTTCGAAAATAGGAATGCGCCATGGAGATGAACGCAAATCATCCTATCCCACTCCTCAAAGGTGAGCTCAGTGATCGGCTTTTCGAAAAGAATCCCGGCATTGTTGACCAAGATGTCCAATCGTTCCAAACCAGTGAATGCATATTCAGCGGCACCCGGATCGGATACGTCGCCGAGCACTATGTTAGTCTTAATATCTCGACGATGTAATTCATCTACGAGAGATTGAAGAGCCTCGCTATCACCCAAGTCATTCAAAACTGCAGTATCTCCGGCGTTGCCTAAACGCAATGCAATAGCCCTTCCGATTCCGTTTGCTGCGCCGGTTACGAGATAAGTTTTCATACAAGTATCCAGTTCAATAAGTATGAAGAGCTAGCCAGTCTGCATAGCCGGCCAGGCCATCACCTAAAGTGTAATGGGGCTTATAGCCCAACTGCTCAATTGCCGCGTCAATACTGAAGCGTGCGTTCGAATCCAAAACGGAGATGGTCCCAGGGCCGATATCGATGTTGGCATCGGGGAACATACGGGCTACTCGACGAGCCACATCTGAATAGCTTTCTTGTTCACCTGCAGTCACGTTGAAAACGCGTTGCTTCAGATGATCGCTTGGGACTTCAGCAGCCAGGATACAAGCTCTAGCGACGTCAGAGACGTGTACATATTGCAATAGGTAGTCACCGCCCTCCTCATCATGGTGTGGGGTACCATCAATGGCGCTGCGCAGAAGAGACTTGAGATAGCATTGCATGAATTGACCTGGACCATAGATCCAACCGGGGCGGAGCGAAATCACATCAATCCCATACAGGTCGTTGTATACCTTGCCAAGCTTTTCTGTGAAAACTTTGGTGCAACCATAAGGGGTGGTGGGCTGAAGGTCGGCGGACTCGTCTATTACGCCAAGTTCCAGATTATGGCCATAGGCACACTCCGAGCTTAGATTGACAATCCGGCCAACTCCGCTAATTCGAGCAGTTTCGAAGACATGTGTTGTCCCGACTGCATTTGTGAGTACGGTCTGGAGCGGAATCCTTCGAGAGTCCACAGGGTGGGAAATCGCGGCGGTATGGATGATCGCTGATGGCTTGAACGCTTGGCACGCTTGGAGCAGCGTTGCGATATCGGCAAGATCCCCTTGGACATAGCTGTATTTTTTGTCGGAGATCGCGCTGGTAAGGCTTCGATCATAGCCCAGTACTGCATGACCAGCAGCCAACAACTGACGTGCCACTTCCTGGCCCAAAAAGCCATTTGAACCGGTTACCAAATAGTTCATTTGTTGAAACCTCAATAGGGCTGAAGGGGCAACTCAATGTTCCCGGCTTTCCAGTGTGAGTAGACAGAGTCGGGGGTGCAGAACCATAGGTCCTCTTGAGAGCGCATCAGCTGGATCAGGTTCTCCAACATCATTAGTCGCGACGGTCTGCCGATCACTTCAGGGTGCATGGTGAGCATGAAGTGACTGCCAAACTCACGCATGCCGGCAAGCTCAGCTGCCCACATGCGATAGACCTTGTCTGGCTCTTCAATCACCCCGCCAACAGCAGGCTCGGCGGAGTAGGCAAATTGTTCGAAGTCATCGAGCAGCCAGCTAACGGGTAATTCAAGAAGGCTCTGCTCAGGCCCGCCTACGAGATATGGACGATCATCTCCCATCAAACTGCTGTCGGTATGGAATCCCAAGTCGATCAGTGACTGAACTACATCTGGGGTGATTTCCCAGAGGGGGGCTCGGTAGTGACAGACCTCCCGATCAATGGTTTGCTCGAGAATATTCTTGCTGTCCCTAAGAATTATCAGGTTCTCGGCCGGGTTCATTTCATCGACGCGCTCATGAAAGAATCCATGGCAACCGATGCCATGGCCGGCCTTGGCGATACTACGTACCACCTCGGGATCAATTTCTGCAATCCGCCCAGGGATGTAGAACTGTGCCTGGATGCTGTATCGCTCGAGCAAGTCAAGTAAGCGAGGCACTGCGACGCGACGGCCATAAGCTCCCATTGACAGCAACGACAGACGGCGGCCATTTAGGCTGGATGACTCCCAGGAGGATTCCGCGTCAAGGTCAAAAGAGAGCGTGGCAGCAAAGCGTTTGTTGTTGGGCCAGATGATCATTGGAGAAGTACTCCTCAGCTACACACGCCTTCTAGGTTTTGGGGCTGGTCAGACGTGGTGGAGATAGAATGGTCGGGCGCTCAACGCTTGGCGATCGATTCAGCAAGGATGCACATCAACTCAAACATCATTGTGGCCCCCACCAGCGCAGTCGAACCACCTTGGTCGAAAGGTGGGGAGACCTCCACTACATCCGCACCAACCAGATTCAAACCGCGCAGGCCGCGAATAATCTGTTGTGCCTCCAGTGTGGTCATGCCGCCAATTTCGGGAGTACCGGTACCTGGGGCAAATGCTGGGTCGAGAACGTCGACGTCAAACGTGACGTAGGTAGGTCCGTCACCGACGATCCGGCGTGCTTCGGCAATGGTCGCTTCCACTCCAATTTCGCTGAACTCCTCCATATGGATAACACGAATCCCGCACTCTTCTGCGAAGGCTTCGTCGTCAGCTGAGTAGATCGAGCCACGGATACCGATCTGCACGGTTCGCTTCGGATCTAGCAAACCTTCCTCGATTGCTCGGCGGAATGGTGTGCCATGGGTATAGGGATTGTCACCAAAGTAACGATCGTTGGTATCGGAGTGGGCATCGAAATGCACCATCCCGATGGGTCCGTTCTGCGCCAAGGCCCGGAAAATAGGGAGCGTGACCAGATGATCTCCACCCACAGACAAAGGGACCGTACCGGCCTCGTGTATCTGGCGGAAGAAGGCTTCAATGCGCTTCAACGAATCCAGCAGGTCAATTGGGTTAACGGGAGCGTCGCCCAGGTCACCAATGCGCACGAGATCGTACGGGGCGATTCGGCTTACGTGATGGACCTTACGCATCAGGCTCGACATGTTTCGCACTTCACGTGGCCCATGGCGCGCACCGGCACGATTTGTTGTGCCGCCGTCCCAAGGGACACCCACCAGCGCAAGTTGCACCCTGCTCGGGTCTTCGAAGATAGGAAGGCGCATGAAGCTGGGGATGCCAGCAAAGCGCGGAATAAGAGCGGCGTCCAGCGGCTGGGGGAAGTCATTGTGCATATGTCTACTCCATGTGCGCGCCCTCAGGAGCGCACATTCGCGAATGAAAGATCCGATAAGCGTTACCAGAGCTCTCAGCGGCACAATGCAGAGCAAATGTCATGGCCTCACAGACAGTGAAGGCTCAATCGCTTGTCCCTGTGCATTTTTTGGCCTTTTTGAGAGCACGGCGGGCTGAATCATGATGGTAGGCGAGGTAGAGGGAATAAATCCCGTGATGCGCAACCTGACTTTCACCGACGCGAAAGTACCCACGCATTTTCGTTTTCCGAAAAGCTGACTTTCGGTTCTCAGGATTTGTGCTTGCAGAGTATGGCCGTACCTTCAGGGTAGGGTTATCTAAAAACAACAGCGAGACCTAGCAAGCATGAAACTACACGACCTTATCGGGTATGACCGGAATGGCACGATCAAGGAGATCGAGACTGGCTTGAACAAAGGCAAGCTTGGTACGAGAGACATAGTCTTCTCCGCTCTCGGGTTCAATGCACCAGCCTGGGTTGCCGCATCTTCGATGTCGATCCTGTACTCTATCTCCGGTCACCAGGCGCCCCTAGCAATTTTGATAGCCTTCTTCTTTCCCATGCTGGTACTAGCGATTTGCTTGGTTTCGCTCACTCGGTATGCCCCGTCCGCCGGTGGAGTGTTCACATTCTGTTCCCGGTTCATTCATCCCAGCTGTGGAGTAGTGCTCGGCTGGACCTACGCCCTGGCGTGCATGGCGGTAACACCCATGTGTGCATTGATTGGAACCCAGTACATTCAAGCGCTGTTCCCCGCGCTTCAAGGTGAGCTACAGGCAAAGATAATTGGTACGCTGTTGATTTTGACGTTTCTTATGGTCTCATCCAGAGGTGTGGCTGTGACTGCACGGGTAGCAGCTACTTTCCTTGTATTTGAAATAGTTGTCGTCGCAGGCCTGGGTATGTTGGGGATCATCAATCCGCAAGTCAGCGATCTGTCCGTTGCCACGATGTACTCGGTTACCGCGAATAATTGGTCAGCAGTAGCCCCCGGCGTATTGTTTGGTGTATGGATGTTGGCAAACTTCGATTCGGCTATCAATTACATTGAAGAAGCTAAGGTTCCAGTTCGAACCGTTCAGCGCTCGCTATTGATCGTCTTGACATCTGCGTTTATTATTTACAGTATTGCGGCGATTGGATGGCAATTCGCAGTGCCCGTAGATAAACTTGCCTCTATCGTAGAAAGCGGCAATGGTGGCGCGATTTCGGCGATCGCGGAAACTTACTTGCCCTCATCAATGTCCTGGGTCGCCCTGTTTGTTGTAATTACGTCTGCTTGTGCTGGCTTGCAGATTTCTTCGAACTCAGCGGCGAGAACGCTTTACCGGATGAGCGAAGAAGGCCATCTACCTTCCGCACTGTGCGCTGTAAACAAATTCAAGGCGCCTCGATTAACTCTTGCTTTGGTGACTACTGTAGGCATCGCTATAGTTTGGTGGAAGCCAATTAGCAATATCATCTGGTACTACGATGTGATTACGATCACTCTCGTACTTTCTTATGTATTTGCTCTGATCGCATTTTTGGTTTTAACTTGGGAAAAAAATGCTCCGAAAGTTGCTCTGATGCTCTCGGCGCCTGCTGTTCTCGCGATGCTGGTTCTGGGTTATATTGGATATCTGGCCGGAGCTAGTCCGGTTTCGCCGGATGATATCTACACCGCTTGGTATTTGGGCATATTTGCTCTTGTGAGTGGTGCATTGATCGCGCTGTTGAGTAAGCTATGCAAGCTGCGACCAATTATAAACTAAGTGGATTAGCTTTCTGCAGTCGCATCCACGACGCTAACTGGTAGGTGAAGCTTAAGTATGGGCTGCCTTAACAATCACTAAATAGCTAAGTGCAGCAACCGGTTCGGCCTTTGCGAATCTCGTCGGGTACCACGACCTACTCATTGGCGGGATTCGCGGGGGTCGATTCAAAAAAGAAGATCCCATACGTTTCCCGCGATACTAAGATTTAAAGCTTCCCTAACTGCGAGCTCGTGACTAGAAAATAGCCAAAGTTGACGACCAGGATACCAAGCAACTGCGGAGGGCATTTGATCATGGTTAAACAGCACTTTGAAATGCAGTGCAAGTAATTTCAAAACACAAACAGCTTTCGCTACTGCCCATTTCTTGCCTTGACAATAATTACGGGAGTGTCTTTATGCCCGTGGAGAGAGCATATGCCCAGTGCCAAGATTGACTCGCAGCAGCCAGTGCTCATTGAAACTCGTTCTATAGATCATATTCCAGAGTCCGAACGACATGGAAGTCTCTATAGTCAATTTACGTTGTGGTTAGGCTGCAACTTACAGATCACAGCGCTACTCACCGGTTCGCTGGCAGTGGTCCTCGGCGGTGATGTTTTTTGGTCGCTGATCGGTTTGCTGGTTGGGCAGGTTTTTGGTGGAGGCGTAATGGCCCTACATGCCGCTCAAGGACCAAAGTTAGGTCTTCCGCAGATGATTTCCAGCCGGGTGCAGTTCGGGGTCTATGGTGCTACAATTCCCATCGTTCTCGTAGCGCTCATGTACCTGGGCTTCAATGCAACCGGCGCCATTCTGTCCGGTCAGGCGGTCGCCCAACTGGTTGGTATCAGCAATAGCAGCGGCATCCTTATTTTCGCCTTCCTCACAATGTTGATGACCATTATGGGGTATCGGTTTATCCATTTAGCTGGACGAGCAGCGAGCGTCGTAGGTGTGCTTGCGTTCTGCTACCTCTTCGCTCGCCTAACTTTGAACCACGATATCGCTCAACTTCTGGCCATCCGGCATTTTGAATGGGGCAGATTTTTACTTGCGGTGTCGCTTTCGGCTTCCTGGCAGATCGCATACGGACCCTATGTGGCAGACTATTCGCGCTACTTGCCGGGCGAAACATCTTCAGTCAAAACTATTCTTGCTGTTGGGCTTGGGTCGGTTATCGGAGCTCAGACTTCCATGGTTCTGGGGGTGTTCGCTGCTGCGCTAGCCGGATCAAACTTTGCGGGTCATGAGGTATCGGTTATCGTAGGGCTAGGGAGCACCGGCCTCGCCGCAGCGTTGATTTACTTTAGCATTGCGTTCGGAAAGCTGACTATCTCCACCTTGAATGCTTATGGTAGCTTCATGTGTGCAGCTACCGTCATAAGCGGCTTTAAAGGCAGTGTCGTAATCAGCCAAGCGCACCGTATAGGTTTCGTGCTGTGTATTGTAGGCGCCTCGACGGCTGTCGCACTTGTCGGCGAAGACTCATTCATCGCAGCGTTCAAATCGTTCATTTTATTCTTGCTCGCGTTTTTCACGCCCTGGAGCGCGATCAACCTCGTTGATTTCTATTTCATCAACAAGGGAGAGTATAACCTTAAGGCGCTCTTCGACCCTGATGGGCAATATGGCCGGTGGAATGGAGTCGGCATCGTTACCTATGTGGTAGGTGTTTTGGTACAGATGCCTTTCATCGCAACTACTTTGTATGCCGGTCCCTTGGTCGAGCTTCTGGGCGGTGTGGACATATCTTGGATCATTGGACTGATTTTTCCGGGGATTATGTACTACGTGCTAGCCAGACGAGCCAAGACTGAAATCTCATCCAGCGTGCTTTCATAGTAACTGCACGCTCGCTCAGGGGCGAGCATCATGTTTTAGGTGGCTGTGAGTTAGGCAGAGAGGAGCTCTTTTATTCGCCGGCCTAGATTAGTTTGATGTAAGTAATGGTTGACTATCGAAGCATGGAGGGCTGGGAACGCTCAGGCCCCGTCAAGCTTTTTAGTCTAAGCTCACCGCCACCTTCCGGCATGAAAGCGGCTTACAAGCTGATTTTCTGAATACCAGGTTTTGATAGCGGCCTTCTGCTGTCCCTAATTATTATTCTGCGAGATATGAACAGAGAATGAAACGAAGCTTAGAAGAGAGGCCCAGAGCAGGCGAACCACTGATGCTCGAAGCCCTTGCAGCGATGAAGGCACATCGAGATGCTCAAGATGGCGGGGAATCTCCGGAGGAGGTAGAACGGCTCAGATTGCTGGCAGATTCTCTTTATCGCGCCGTAGTTAGTTTCCAGTTGTTGGAAGCCGGCAGTCTGCCTGATCCGATTCATTGATGGCCTAGCAAGATTCATCGTGATTATTTAGGACTGAATTGACCTCGGTTTCGTAGACACCTCGAACGGCAGCTATGGGTCGAAAGCGGCCATTCTCGAGTGAGCTCCATCGACCCATAGCGAATCGCCGTGGCTGCCTGACAAAGCAGCCAAGGTGTAGTTGGGCTTTGCGTGTGCTTGCCCGGGTCTATAAGCTGCAACCTTAGTCCCAATCAACTTCGCAAGAGGTAAACCTTTGTCCACAGATCCGCTGTGTCTCGTTTTTGTTCCGGCGCTTGTATCCCTGCTTAAGGCGGCGGAGGATCGCAAAGGCTCCCAGCTCAACGAGGATGAGGTGCTTGAGATTCGCGATAATGCAACCGCGACAGCAATACCCTTCAGTGTCGCCGTCGCGTTGGAAAAAGAGCGGGGTTATGAAGACATCGCTCCAGAAGAGTGCTGGAAGGAATGGCAGCGAGTACGCTCATTTTTCTGAGCAAACAGTCCTCACACAACCGTTCGGGGTCAGAAATTGCGCAATTACTATCGGAGCGATGGATCAAATGACGACAGTCTCCAGCCTCATCGGCCCTTGGAAAGGTGCGGCGTCGACAACGTTGCTACAGCGTTGTCGAGATGCCTGGGACACGCCTTTTGAAGAGCTTTCAGATCTCATGGTCGCTACTTTTCTGAGCCAGCGAATCGCAATTCCTCAACTGTTGGTCGAGGCGATGCGGCGGTTGGATTCAGAGCCCCGCGATGACACCGAGTACTTCGATGGCCAACTGGCTGAGGCAGTTTCGGCGCTGAAAGCTGACGGTGTCTGACCGTTAGCTGCCCGGCTATGGGGCGATAGCGGCATCACAACAGGACACCAGTATGTACGCATTCCTCAGCCTGTCTTAATCGCCATTTCACAGCCACCGAAAGTGGTCGTTTGCAACGTCACGTCCGCCCATCACTCGAATAGGCTTTCGTTGCTTTCAGCGCCGTGCGGAAAGTTGTTGCGGCGCCAGGAAGGCGTCGTGGAAGTAATTGTGGAACGCGTGCATCGCCGGGCTGAACTCCCGCTCGCGATGCCAGGCCAGGCCGACGCTCATGGGGGTGACCTTGTCGGTGATGGTCACTGTTTCGATGCGTTTACCCTCCAGCGACCAGGGGCGGTGTACCAGGTCGGAGAGGATCGCCACGCCGCTGCCGTTGGCCACCATGCTGCGCACCGCTTCCACAGAGCTGGTGCGGATTCGCACGTTGGGCTGCTGGTGGGCATGTTCCCAGTAGCGCATGGCGCTTTGTTCGGCTTCGTCGACGGTAAGCAGGATGAAGGGCTCCTGTGTGACGTCGGCAAGGCTCACGGCCGAGCGTTCGCACAGCGGGTGATGGCTGGGCAGCCACAGCCGGCGCTCGGAATTGAACAGGGTTTTCGAGACGATGTCCGGGTGGGTCAGGTTCGAGGTCAGCACCACTGCCATGTCGAATTCGCCTTCCAGCAGGCCTTGCTCGATGGCCTGGCGCTCCCGTTCGTGCACTTCGATGGCCACGTCCGGGTGCCAGTGTTCCAGGCGTTGCAGGTGATGGGGCAGGAAGTAGCCGATCACCGTGTAACTGGCCGCTACCCGCAACAGGCCGGTGGCGCGAACGTCCGGCAGTGGGCTGTTGAGGGCGTCGTCGACGCTACGCAAGATCACGTAGGCCCGGTTGAGAAAGTGCCGTCCGGCATCGGTCAGGCTCATGCCCTGGGCCGAGCGCTGGAACAGTAGCGTGCCGAGAATGCCCTCCAGTTCCTTGATCGCAGTGGTTACCGCCGACTGGGAAATATTCAGATGAATCGCAGCTTGGGAGATTTGCCCGATCTCGGCCGTGGCGACGAAGTAGCGAACCTGGCGCAGGGTCAGAGACATGAGCACTCCGCTTGATGGGTATCTGATTTTCAGAAGATATCCCCTCGGATAATAGATCTTCCCAAGGGGGTGGCTGGAACTTAACGTGCTCTGCATGAAGTCACAAGCGTCAGGAGCACGTGTCATGCAGGCAGTAGATTTCAATTCGGACATGGGCGAAGGCTTCGGTCCGTGGACGATCGGCGACGGGGTCGACAACGAACTGATGGGCTTCATCAGCTCGGCCAACATCGCCACCGGTTTCCATGCCGGCGACCCCGGCACCATGCGCCGCACGGTCGAGCAGGCCAAGCGCCTGGGCGTGGCCGTCGGTGCCCATCCGGGCTTTCGTGACCTGGTCGGGTTCGGCCGCCGCCACATCATTGCATCGGCCCAGGAGCTGGTGGACGACATGCTGTATCAGCTGGGCGCCCTGCGTGAGCTCGCCCGAGTTCAAGGCGTGGCCCTGCAACACATCAAACCTCACGGTGCGCTGTACATGCACCTGGCCCGGGACGAAGAAACGGCGCGCTTGCTGGTAGAAAACCTGCAGCGCCTGGAGCCTGAACTGCTGCTGTATTGCATGCCCGACTCGACGATCTGGCGCATCGCCAAGGAGCTTGGCCAGCCAGTGATCCGCGAGTTCTACGCCGACCGCGAATACGACATCAGCGGCTCCATCGTCTTCACCCGCAATGTGCGTGCCTACGACCCCGCGCAAGTCGCTGCGCGGGTACTGCGTGCCTGTCAGCAAGGCGTGGTGCGCACGGTGGAGGGTGAAGACCTGGCGATCGAGTTCGACTCCATCTGCTTGCACAGCGATACACCCGGTGCCCTGGCACTGGTCGAGGCCACCCGCAAAGCGCTCGATGGCGCGGGGATCGAGGTGCGCGCACCGCGATAACGCAACCGAAGACACCTGGCACGCAGACGCCAGGGTTTGCTCGACACACAGATTTTTTGCCTGCCTTTCTACAACTATTCCAAGAGGAACAGACATGGCGCAGCACACAGTCATCACCCCATTGCCGGGGACGTTCTACCGCAAGGCCACCCCGGAGTCGCCGAACTACGTCGAGGCCGGTGCCAGCGTCAGCGCCGACACAGTGATTGGCCTGATCGAGGTCATGAAACAGTTTTCCGAACTGACCGCGGGTACGGCAGGGCGTCTGGACGCGTTTCTGGTCGAAGACGGTGATCCGGTGGAGCCGGGTCAGGCCATCGCTACACTCGAAGACGCGTGAGGGCACGACCATGACCCAAGGCATTGGTAAACTGCTGATCGCCAACCGTGGCGAGATCGCCGTGCGGATCATCCGTGCCGCGAAAGCGCTCGGGATTCCAACCGTGGCGGCGTGCAGCGAAGCAGACATCGATTCCCAGGCCGCGCGCATGGCCGACGAAGTGCACGTCCTCGGCCCGGCCCGCGCTGACAAGAGCTACCTCAATGTCGAGGCCTTGCTCGGTGCCCTGAAGGCCACCGGAGCCAACGCGGTGCACCCTGGTTACGGCTTTCTTTCGGAAAACGCCGAATTCGCCGAAGCGGTACTCGCGGCTGGGGCGATTTTCGTCGGCCCATGCCCCGAGACCATCCGCCGCATGGGTGACAAGGCCGAAGCCCGGCGCACCGCGCAAGCGGCGGGCGTGCCGGTGGTGCCCGGTTCTCCCGATGAACTGTTCGATGTGGAGTCGGCGGTCGAGGCCGCCAGCTCCGTCGGTTTCCCGCTGCTGATCAAGGCCTCGGCCGGAGGCGGCGGACGCGGCATTCGCCTGGCGCAAAACCTGCAACAGTTGCGCGAAGAATTCCCCCGTTCCCAGCGCGAAGCCCAGGCCGCCTTTGGCAATGGCGCGGTGTATCTGGAGCGCTTCATCGGCAGGGCCCGGCATATCGAAGTGCAGGTGCTGGGCGACGGCAAGCAGGCGGTGCACCTGTTCGAGCGCGAATGTTCGCTGCAACGCCGTCGCCAGAAAATCTTCGAAGAAGCACCGTCGCCGGTCCTTGATGCGCAGCAGCGCGAGGCCCTGTGCGCGAGCGCCGTGCGCCTGACCGAGGCGCTGGGATACAAGGGCGCCGGCACCCTTGAGTATCTGTACGACGACGTCACTGGCGAGTTTTTCTTCATCGAGATGAACACACGGATCCAAGTGGAACATCCGGTCAGCGAGCTGATCACCGGTATCGATCTGGTCCAAGCCATGTTGCGCATTGCCGGTGGCGAGCCACTGGGACTCAAGCAAAGCGATATCGAGCTCAACGGCGCAGCCCTGCAGATGCGCCTGAACGCCGAAGACCCCGCGCGGGATTTCTTCCCAAGCCCAGGGCTTGTGCAAGCGCTCAACTGGCCACAAGGCGAGGGCGTGCGTGTCGACAGCCATCTGTATGAGGGCTACCGGGTACCGCCATACTATGACTCGCTGCTGGCCAAGCTGATTGTTCATGGCCGTGACCGCACCGAAGCTCTGGCCCGCGCGCGACTGGCGGTCGAGCAGACCACGCTCACCGGCATGGCCAGCACCTTGTCGTTGCATGGCGAACTGTTGGAGCAACCCTGGTTGCACACCGCCGATTTCCACACCGGCACTTTGGAAACCTGGCTGGCCGAACGCCGCAGTGGAGGTGCAGCATGAGCAGTCCGATTCGCTACAGCTTTGGCGCCGACGAACATCTGTTTGCCGAAGTCAGCGAGAGCATGTCCCTTGAAGCCTTCTTCAAGGGCATGGCGGTCACCCGCGCGGTGGAGCGTCTGGCCCTCGATGGCGTGCTCGACGTGTGCTTGGCCAACGCCTCGTTCCAGATCCGCTTTGACCCGGATCGCATCGCGCCGGCCGATCTGCTTGAAGCGGTGAAGGGGGCCGAGGCCCAGGCCGTGGCCGAGCGCACCCTGCACACCCGGATAATCGAAATCCCGGTGCTCTACAACGATCCCTGGACCCACGAAACCCTGATGCGCTTTCGCGACCGCCACCAGGACCCGAATGCCACGGACCTGGAGTACGCCGCGCGCATCAACGGCTTGGCCGACGTCGAGGCGTTCATCGCCGCCCACAGTGGCGCGCCGTGGTTCGTGTCGATGGTGGGCTTTGTGGCGGGCCTGCCGTTCATGTTCCAGATGGTCGAGCGCGAACGCCAGTTGCAGGTGCCCAAGTACCTGCGACCGCGTACCGACACGCCGAAGCTGACCCTGGGCCATGGCGGCTGCTTCGGTTGTATTTACTCGGTACGTGGCGCCGGTGGTTACCAGATGTTTGGCGTCACTCCGGCACCGATCTACGACCCGCAGCAGAGCTTGGCGTACCTGAAGGAGCACATGGTGTTCTTCCGTCCCGGTGACATCGTGCAGTTCAAGCCGATGGACCGCGATGCCTATGACCACGCCGTGGCCGAGGTCGAAGCCGGGCGCTTCGATCTGCGCATTCGTCCAATCGAGTTCTCGCTCGATGCGTTTCTCGCCGACCCGATCGGCTATCCCAAGTCGCTGCAGGAGGTGCTGGCATGATCAAGGTGCTCAAACCCGGTCTGGCCACCTCGGTGCAGGACCTCGGCCGCGAAGGCTACTACCATCTGGGTATCCCGCCTTCCGGGGCGCTGGACCAGTACGCCCTGAGCGCGGCCAACCAGTTGGTGGGCAATCCGGTCAATTCGGCGGCGCTGGAGTGCACCTTACTGGGGCCGGAGCTGGAGTTTCAGCAGGACGCCCTGGTGGCGGTATGTGGTGCGCAGATGACGCCGAAGGTCGATGGCGTGGACATGCACTTGGACACCGCCTTCGAAGTGAAGGCCGGGCAAGTGCTGCGTTTCGATTTTCCCAAGGCTGGCGCGCGGGCTTATCTGGCGGTGGCCGGCGGTATCGATGTGCCGGTGGTGCTCGGCAGTCGTTCTACCTACGCGCTGGGGGCGCTGGGTGGTTTTCAGGGGCGCAGGCTGGTGATGGGTGATGAACTGCCGATCGGCACCGCCAGCGGCAAGGGGCGTGTCGGGGCGAGTCTGCCCATGGCGTTGCGACAGTCGCTGGGAGGGGAGATCACCCTGCGGGTGGTACCGGGGCTGTACTACGATCGCCTGACCCTGGCGGCGGCGGACAGCTTTTTCGCCGAAGCCTGGACCGTCGGCTCGGAGGCAGATCGCATCGGTTATCGCTTCAAGGGTGGCAGCCCGCTGAGCTTCCAGCCTCGCGAGCAGCCATTCGGCGCAGGCTCCGACCCTTCGAATATCGTCGACAGCTGCTACCCGATCGGCTCGATCCAGGTGCCGGCAGGGCTCGAGCCCATCATTCTGCACCGCGATGCGGTGTCCGGTGGCGGCTACGCGATGATCGGCACGGTGATCAGCGCTGACCTCGACCTGGTCGGCCAGATGCAACCCAACCAGAAGGCCCGTTTCGTTGCGGTGACGCTGGAAGAGGCGCTGCAAGCCCGACGTTCCTACAAGAAAAAACTCAGCTGTCTGAGCAAGCTGTTCCCTTCCTGACCTGCCCGCCGCACTACGCGGGTAAAGCCAAAAAGGCAAGCCAACACCGCCCTTCGGTGCGGGGGCGGCTGCCCGCGCTTCAACCTCTGACTGGCTCTGGAGTTCACGCATATGGCTGCTTTATCGCAATCGAGTCAAACCGGACAGGACCCGGCCAATCATCCCGTTGCGACCGATACGCGCATGGGGCGACTGTCGCTGACCATGGCCTGGTGGGCGGTGTGCAGTGCAATGTTCTATATCGTGGTCGGTGCTTCCCTGGCGCTGTCCTACGGCGCGCGCAATGCGTTGATCGGCATGCTGTTGTCAGTGATCAGCTATGGCCTGGTCAACAGCGTGCTCAGTCGCTTCGCGATGCGCAGCGGCTTGTCGGTGGCGCTGTTTTCGCGGCTGCTGTTCGGTAGCACCGGTGCGTGCCTGGCGACGCTGATCTTCTTCTCCACGGCGATCTACTATGCGGTATTCGAGGGCTCGGTGATCGCCGTGGCGCTCAATTACCTGTACCCCCAGTTGGTGTATCCGCTGGCCGCATTGCTGGTGGTGCTGTACAGCGTGCCGATGGTACTGGGCAGCGTGCAGCACTGGCTGGACAAGCTCAACGGTGTGCTGCTGCCGGTCTACCTAGGCGGTCTGCTGGCGGCGGTGGGGTTGTCGATCAGCCGTTATGGCTACCAGGCGCAATGGCTGGACTTCGGCCCGGCGACTCCCGCTGCCTTCGGCTGGTGGGACTGCTTCGTGGCCTACATGGGTGTCTGGATCCTGATGCTGTTCACCTTCGACTACGCGCGTTTCGGCAAACCCGAAGACGCCGAGTACCATGGTCGCTGGAACTTCGGCATGCCGTTCTACATGGTGACTTTCCTGCTCAATGGCGCGGCGGGCATCTATCTGGTCAGCAGCATTCCCCACGAAGGTGCGCTGAACGAAGTGTCGGTGGTCATGGCGATCCTGCAGTTGATGGGGCTGTGGGGGCTGTTGTTCGTCTGGGCCACGCAAACCCGGATCAACACGGCCAATTACTACCTGGCGACCTTGAACATGCAGGCGTTCTTTTGCCGTTTCGGCCTGCGGGGTTCGTACCTGATGTGGGCGCTGGCGGTTGGGCTGATCGTGTATGGCCTGATGCTCGCGGATGTGTTCGCATACTTGCTCAAGGCGTTGGCCTACCAAGGCATCTTTGTCGTGGCTTGGGTCGGTGTGGCATTAGCGCAGATTCTTTTGGGACGTCTTGATGTGGTTGCGCTCGACGAGGAGCCCGCATGGAATGCTGTCGGCTTGACGGCCTGGTTTGGCGCCACCGCATCGGGGCTGGCTTTGATGTTTGCCGGCGGTGGGCTGGGCAGCTTTTCTGCACCATCGACTGTAATCATTGCGTTCGCCCTGCAAGCAGGTTTGTCCAGACGAAGCCGGTTACTATCGCAAGCGATTGAGTAGGGTGTAGCCGTTGCGCCTCTCCTGGAACAAATCGTAACTCATTGATTTAGCTAGACCCTGTGGGAGCGGGTTTATCGGACCGTCGCACCGCCGCGAAGAATCCAGCGCGGTGTATGGCACCGGCTGCGCCGGTGTTCGCGGCGGTGCGGCGGTCCGACAAGCCCGCTCCCACAGGGATCGCGTCAGATTCTAAAAATTGACGTTGGCATCAGCGTCAGTGATGGTCTGGCCCCGACTACCAGCCTTGCGCGTGGTGTTCTGGACCTGTCAGCGCAGGAAACAGCGGCAGCACTTCTTCGGCCAGTTCCTGGATGATTTCCAGCGGCGGGCGCCGCGCCATCTGCATGCCCAGTGCCGCATGATTGACCCCGGCGTGACGCCACTCATGCAGCAGATCGATCAGGCCGTTTCGACCGGTGCGCAACACGTAGCCGCCTTGTTGCGGCGTGCGCGGGAAGGTCGGGTCCTCATCGAGGTCGATCCATTCATTGGTGACATGCGGGCGGAAGCCTCCACCGGGAATGAGCGCCCGCCAGGCACTGATCTTCTCGGCCAGGCGCCGAGGCCCAAGGATATTGTGGGTGGCGTCGGGGTAGGTGATCCAGCCGTCGGCCTGCTCGCCAAGCCACTGCAACGACTGGCGTGATGAACCGGTCACCAGCAGCGGGATCCGTCCAGTGACGGCGCTGGGCAGCAGTTTGGCGCCATCGAGTTGTCCCAGTGGCGAATGGATCGGCGCAGGATGGTTGGCCAGCAGTCGGCGGAAGTAGTCCACGCTCTGCGCGAAGCGCTCCCCTCGGCCGTCATGGGCCAGGCCATAGGCCGGAAACTCCACCGGTCGATCGCCCGAGGCGATGCCCAACACCAGGCGTCCACCTGACAGACAGTCCACGCTGGTCGCGGCTTTCGCCAGGTCGATGGGGTGGCGCAGCGTGAAAATCGCGCTGCCGGTTGCCAGGGTGATCCTGCGGGTATGGGCCGTCAGATAGGCCAGGTAGGTGAACGGATCGAATACCTGGCCGGCATCACCGAAGGCAGGGTCGTACAAGGGCACATCACGTACCCAGGCGGCGGCAAAGCCCAGGCGGTCGATCTCGCTGAGCAGTTGCGCCTGTCCGTGCAGCACGCCCATATCGCCGTCATAGAAACGAAGCGGCAGGAAGATGCCCAGGGTCAACTGACCGTGGGCGAACATACGACGGTAACCGGGATGCAGGGCGAAGGCATCGGCGCTGGCGCCCTGGGTGCTGATAGGGGTCATGGACATTCCTTGGTCGGGGAGTCAGGGGCCGGTGGCGGGCGCCGGGAGACGAATGCCGCGTTGCACGGCGGGACGCTGCTCGATCTGCCGGTACCAGCGATTCAGATGGCGGTAGGAACTGAAGTCGAAGCCAACGATCTCGGCGATGTGCAGCCAGGCGAAGCTGGCGATATCTGCAATCGAATAGGATTCGCCGGCCAACCATGGGCGGGTTGCAAGCTGCTGGTCGAGAAGTGCGAAGGCATCCTCGGTGAGGGCGCGGTAGCGCTTCTGCGCCGCAGGATTGGGGATGGGCTCGAAACACTCGAAGTGCACGCGCTGACCCAGCAAGGGGCCCATGCTGGCGCTGTGGTGCATCAGCCAGGTGATTGCCGCCCAACGCGGTTGCGCGGCCTGTTCGAGCAGCTGGCCGCTGTGTTGCGCCAGGTACAACAGAATCGCGGCTGAATCGAACAGCACAATGCCGGCCTTGCGGTCTATCAGCACCGGGATGCGGCCTGCCGGGTTGAGTGCCAGGAAGTCTTCGTGGCGATGCTCGCCCAGGTCGATGTTCACGTGGACCAGGCGATAAGGCAGCCCCAGTTCCTCGAGGGCAATGGTGATCTTGAAACCGTTGGGGGAGCTGTCGGTGTAAAGCACAAACGCAGGGTCCGTCATGTTGTTCACCTTAATAAAACTGATTCGAATGTCTCTGGCACAACGCTATGCTAGGTATCATCCAGGTGGTTTACGAACGATCATTCCACTTGCTTAAATCAGTTTTTCTAAGGTTGGTATTGCATGGGTGCCGTGTTGCCGTTGCTTGCGTTGCGTGCCTTTTCCGAAACCACTCGCCTGGGCAGCCTGAAGGCCGCCGCCGAGCGCATGGGCGTGACCCCGGGTGCTATCAGTCAACAGATTCGCCTGCTGGAGGATCGCCTCGGGGTTACCTTGCTGACCCGCAGCCGCTATGGCGTGCAGCTCACAGAGGCGGGCGCGAGTCTGTATCCGGGGCTGTCGCGTGGGTTTGGCCAGATCGAAAGCGCGCTGCTCGATCTTCAAGTCCTGACACGGACCAACACCCTGACGATCAGTACCCAGCCGTCATTCGCGTCCAGCTGGCTGGTGCCGCGGTTGGCGGACTTCAATGCGCTGCATCCGGAGATCGACGTGCAGGTGCAGTCCACGGCCGAGCTTGTCGACCTGCACCGGGAGCCTGTTGATATTGCCTTGCGTCATGGCCTGGGCGATTACCCGGGGCTGGAGTCGATACCGCTGCTGGCGCCTGTGCTGCTGCCGGTGGCCAGCCCTGGCCTGCTTGCTGGCGGGCCGGCCCTGGACGAGCCGCAGGACTGCCTGCACTACCCACTTCTGCAGGATGCCGAGCGTGCCGACTGGACGCTGTGGTTGCAGGCTCATGGTGTCGAGCCCGATCACCGTAGCCGCCGGGGGCCGAGCTTTGATGAGGATCTGCTGTTGGTGCGTGCGGCTGTCAGTGGGCAGGGTATTGCTCTGGTACAGGCGCAGCATGCTGAAGAGGATCTGCGAAGTGGCAGGTTGGTGGTGGCGGTGGATCGGGCTTGGCCCTCGCGGTTTGCTTATTACCTGGTTGGTCGGGGGGAGAACCTGCGGCGAGTGCAGGTGCGTGCGTTTGTTGAGTGGATTCAAGCGCGGGTTGAGGCTGAGTCAGGTGTCTCGTTGTAGGGTGTTGATGACAGAGCTGATGTGCACGGAGGGGCAGGGCTGGATCTGGTGGGGGAAGCGAGTGTCCGTACTGGGGAGAAAGTAGTTACTCGCGACCGGCTGCTATCGACCCTAAGTGGACCCGGTCGGTGTTTGCTTCCCTCGAAAGGGCATAGATAAGCTACCGTTTGTAGACCCCTTCCTCAAGGAATCATCATCCATGGCCAATGATCAGGATCGTTTTTCACGCGCTTTTCGTTTCGTTCTTAACAATGGCACCGAAGTATTCCCCGTGCGGATGAAAAAATAGGAGTACCGGACTGGTAGCCTAGCGAGTCTCCCGTGGTGGGGCAGGAGGAAACACGTTGGACGCAAGTGAGGAAGTCGACGAATTAACGATGATCGATAAGGTTTTTAATTTTGACTTTGCTGTCCGCTGCGCTTCCCTCGATGGAAGCGTTCGTGGCTTGTACAAGAAAGGTCAGCGATCTGTACGTGAGGTGTGCTGCGAAATCAAACCGTCGATAGAGTGATTTCGGTTCTTGCAGGGGGTATTTCGACGATCATCGAGGGGCTCTCATGGGGCGAAGACAGCCAACCTTGATCGACCACTCTCGAACCATGGGGGCAATGGCTTAGGTAACAACCGGCAAATAGCTCACATCCAGTCTACTATCCAGTGTAAGGCGAATACTACGAATGGGAGCTTCTTCTGTCATTCCTAATATACCTGAACTCTGGTTTAGAACTATACTCTGGCAGGCAGGGCCGCAGGGTGCGGCAAGGATGAATGCTATTGGGGCTGAACCATGTAGAGGTTGGATGTCCGTGGGCGACGGGTCTGGCCAGCACGGCGATACTTAGGGCTATGGGATGCCGGTTGCTGTTGTGATACTTGCTATCTTAAGGTGGTGTATGGAGCAGAGTGTTATTCTGGTTGTATCTATGGCGTTCTATAAGGTGGCATCGCTTGCGGCTGGGGTGGGTCTGTCATATATGGGGTACCGACTATTTATGGCTGGTGTCTGGGGTCGGTCCGGAAATCTTGAGGCCGAGCATAAAGAATTTCGAATCGTATTGTCGCAAGCGGCGCCTGGAACATTTTTTGCTGTTCTAGGTGCTATTGTGATCGTTGTTACTTTGTTTAGAGGCCTGGAGTATGAGGGGGGGAGTGACCTCTCAGTCACTCCAGGGCCGGTATCGCCACAGTATACGTTGCCGGGTAAGCCGCCTACTTGACTTAAGAAAGAGTGTTTTCATTATGATTAAAAGCAGATCCGCGTTGCTGCTATTGGTGGTGCTTTCTTTTGTCGTCCCAGTCGAGACCCGGAGTGCAGACGCCGGTGAGGAGTCGGGGAATGACTACTATGAGAAAGGGAAACGTGCGTATGATAATGGCGATCTTATCGGTGCTATTAAGTTTTTATTTGCATATAAGGTTTCTCGTGGCGAAAGCTTGAATAGTGATCCAAAGTTTTTGGCTGCTGTTGATGCGGTTATTGAGCAGTCCGAGAAGGATCTTAGGGTGGCTCTCGATAATAATAAAAAAAGGGAGAGGTGGTGGGCGGAAAACCCTAAGGCCCTTGGTGGAAGTTTTGCTTGGAGTGGATCAGGAGATAGTGTTTCTGACTCTTCAGGGCGCAGCCTGGTTGTTAAATACAAGCTTTTAGAGAAGGAGATAGAGCTGAAGCGACTTGAGTTGGAGAAGTTGAACTTCGAGGCGGAGTTGTCCAAAAAGAATGAGCGGGAGAATAAAAAGTAATCCGTACGCCTTCCTCTGTGGGGTGTTTTACTAAAAAGTAAGTTTTCTCCTTGTGCTCATGGCTCTCGCCTAGAGAGGAGTAGGGCGGTTAGAGGTCCAGGCTGTGAAAAAAACACAAGCGCCGATCTCAAGTACTTGCCTCTACTTTAAAACTGCAAGTTTTTTTAGGCTTTGTACGAAAAGTGCCTGCGCGACAATCATGCTGTGTTGAAACAGGCTCGAAATGCTCATTTGCATCCAGCAAAGTCGAGTGCGACTGCGACCGTTCCTCGCCTGTTTTCGCCCTGCCTGATCGCCGCTCGGCGGCCTGTCGTACAAACGCTAAGGCGCCTTGCGCACCCGAGTCACCGTCAAGCGCAAGCTTCCGGAATTGTTGCCATACAAGCCCCACACATCGTTGGGGAAGCAGTAGAGATAGCCTGGATGCTTCAACACCAGCGGTTTCTTTCGATGCTGATACAACTCGACATACTGGTGTGGAAGGGGACTTCCGTCGTTGTTGACAGCTGCAACACCACCGTTGTCGTTAGCGATTGCTCCGATCAAGGTGAACCAGTTTTTGTCTTCGATGCGTTTGGTGAATATAAAGTCCGCACCATGGTTTCCGGTGACTTTGCTGTAGATAGGCTCCGCGGCGCCCATAAACCCGGAGACGCTACGGATGATGTCGCCCATGGTCAATTTAGTGTCTTCAGTGCCTTTCCAGTCGCAGGCATCCTCGCTGTCTTGCCATTCACCAGTTGCATTGAAAGTGTATTCTATCCCTGCTTCCAGATATAGGTCAGAGCGATTCCAGTGCTGATTCGCATAGACGTTGAACGAGGTGCTGTCACCGTCATTGCCGAGGATGGTTGTCGGGTAGTAAGCAGGATACTCGAGGGGCGAGTTCTTTTGTCGCGCCAGTGCGCTTTCATGAAATTCCTGGGACGTAGAGTGCATCGCCGGCAGGTTTCTGGGCCTTGAGCGGAGCTTGGCGAAAGCACCTTTGTATGAGTTATGCAAAACGCCCAAAGGGTTGGGAGAAATGGCCGCTTGAACGTGAGAGTGGAAGGGCAGACCGGCCAATTCGCTTTCCCTGATCATCCACAACAAGGCGCCATCGGATAGTCCACTGCTGGCGTAACCGCCGCCGACATCCGAGTGCACACCCGGGAACCACAGCTCGGACACGTCTTTATGGGTATGGCGATTGGTCCAGCGGGTGACACAGAAGCTTGAGCGCATTTCATCGATCGCCATGGCGTGTCGGCCGGTCTGTACATGATCGCCCAGGTCAGTATTGTGAAAACGCCAGGCAGCGGGGTTATCGAAAAGATTGAGCAACTCGAAGTCATCCGGCACGCCTAGCGCACCCACGGTGTCCCAGACCCCGATCAAGCGCACTGGCGTAGCAGCGCCGGCATGGAACATTTTCCAGTTTCTATTGACCTGTTTCACCGAGCGTTCGGCTCGATAACCTTCCTCGTAGGCCCTGTGAACGCGCAGCCAGGCTTCAGCTGGCTTGACGCCAGCCAGGTCCAACAAGCCACGACCGAGAAAGGCGCCAAGGCTGCGAGCGGTGAATGCGCCGCGACTGAAACCGTAGAGGTAAATATCGGCGCCCTCTTCATAGTTGCTCGCCAGCCAATGGTAAGCGCTGCAAATATGTCTGGAGATACCGGCGCCGACGGCCCCACCGACAATAGGCCGGATAATACCACCCTCGCCGCCGACTCCGGGGTGGTAGTATTTGTCGTTATCGGGGAGGGCAATGGCGTTGTGAATCTTGAAGACGTTTGAAGGAGCGGGCAGCCCGTTGTCTTCTTGTTGTGGATTGTTCCAGGTCCCATCGCAGCAAACGACAAGGCGTTTGGTCATGGTGCACTCCATGTTGCTGGTTGTGTCAGTTGGCCGGAATGGGTCGGTTCATGGGTTGGGGAACAACCAAATGCAAAACCGAGCACAATCCGAGTCGATAGCGAAGTCTCATCTACTCAAGTTGTAGACGATAACGGTGATTCTTGTTCGCCATCAGCACACTGCAAATCAGACCGAATCGGCTGTCACTTGCCAGGGTCGTGGCCCTGTAGAAATTGCCGGTGCCGATTTCTGCCGGCCGCGCCGGCCCAATACCAATCGGCAACCTGTCGGCCAGACGGTCATGTCGGACCGCCTTGCGGGGGCTATCGTTGCTTGTCTGGGCAACGACTACCGACCGAGGGCGGTGCCATGAACACGAGTGATCTACTGGAACAGTTGCTTCGGGCCGGGCAGGGCTCGCAAGCTCAATAAGGGCGCGGCGGCATGTCAGCGCAAGATGGCCTGGGCGGCTTGCTGGGAGGGCTGCTTGGCGGCGGCAGTGGAGCAGGTGGCGGTGGTGGCCTTGGTGGTTTACTGGGCGGCCTTCTGGGTGGCGGTGGTGGCAACGCCGGCTCTTCCACTCAGGGACGCTCTGCTGGCAGCGTCAATTACGCGGCTCTGGCGTCGTGGGCATGATGGCGTTCCAGGCCTATCAAAGCTGGCAGCGCAGCCAGGCGGCAGCCCCGCAACAGGCGGTACGTACTGTTGATCAATTGTCCGGCCCCGAGGCTGAGGATCACAGCCATGCAATCGTCACACCAGCGACCCGCAACTGCAGCAGTGGCTGGACGAGGAAGTCAGCAAGCCACTCGATGCCGCCGAGGTGGCACAGTCGGCCCAGGACCCGGGCATGGCTGCGGAAATGTACCTGGCCAGCGTGATGCTGGTGGATGACCAGCAGGCCAAGGAGGCCGCCTGGCCGGGCGGAGATGTTCTCCGTGGGCGATCTCGCGTACACAGCAGCCAGCAGCTCAAGGGGCAGACTCCGCGCGCCTGTCCAGACCCGGCGCGCTAATTGACGATGAACAGGTCGCCTTCTACCCCCGTCGCACCCTGTTTACGCTGCTCGGCGGCGGCGTCGTAGACCAGCAGCACTGCGCCCGTTCCATCGCCCGGCTCGTACAGGCACAGACCCTCGGCGTGGTCGTCGCCTTTTCCGAATGGCACCTCGAGTACCTTCTCCAACTGGACCCTAAACACCACGCTTTCCTCGTCAGAGGCCAAGGCGCCACGCCAGCGGAACACCGTGACCGGGCCATCGAGGTCCAGGGTTGGGCCGGCCAGGATCAGCAGGTCGTCGCCCTGCCAGCACAGGTCCCGCACGCCCAGGCCTTCGAGGTCGAAGAAGTGCTTGCGGTAGGGCCGCCCATCCGAGCCGATCGGCTTGAGCAGCAGGGTGCCGGGCGAGTTGTCGTCCTGTTCGGGTTCAATCTCCAGCACCACGGCCCAGCCGCGTAACACGGGTCCGCGCAGCCCCAGCAACAGTCGTGGGCCATTAACCGCCAACCCCTCGATGTCGAACCCGTTGTCCTTGCCTGGGATGCGCAGGAAGTCGCGCAGATGTTCGTCTTCGGCGATTGCCGCAGTCAGCTCGTTGCCGGTGTCGTCGCCGCGCAGCTGCGCCGCGCTCCGCCCGTCGCTGTCGACCTTGTCGGCCAGTGCATGGTGGTCGTCTTCTAACACCACGGGGATGCGGGCAAGCAGGTAACGATTGCCATCGGCCTCCACCGTCGCCAAGCGCTTGATGTTCTTGTGGGCGGTTTTTTTGGCGTCGGCCTTCTTGCGTTTCAGGCTATGGGAGCCTGTCAGCCATAGATATCCCTCGCGGGCGTCGTAGGCCAGCCCCTCGATATCGATCTCGGCGTCATCCTGCTTCACGGGCAGGTTCAGAAACTCCCGCAACGGGAAGACCCGGTGCTCGTTGCAGGTGATCGCTCCCGTGTCCGTTGCCTTGCCGATCTGCAGGCGCTCCAGGCTCGTGGTCTCGTCATTCGCCAGCCACAGCGAGTCGCCTGTGCGCTCGACAGCCGACAGGCCGTCACGTAGCGACGGGGTCTCGAAGGTGAACAGTACGGTGCCCCATTTCGTGCTCATGAAGTTTGCCTCCTTATGCCGCTGGCGGCGTGGCATGCCTGCCACTCAGGGTAGTCGCTGCCTGATCGTGAGCGCACACACGTTGGACGGACCAGCCGTTAAATTACAAATGGATCTTTGCGCATACGGCCAGTTTCCCCAGGCGGTGCTAGTGTATGAGTCAGAAGTTTGAGCGCTAAATAAAAAGGTAAACCTGTTGAAAGTTGCCGAACTGACGCTGAGTTGGCCGTAGATGCGTTTGCCCCGAAAAAACAGTTTTTCAGCACTCGGCGTTCACGTTGGGCAGCATCCTTGAGCAACAGCCTTGGGGGCGCGCATGGTCCGTTACTGGAAATTGACGCTACTGCTTCTGGTCTTCGATCTTCGCGTTGCATTCGCAGTCGCCGGGCCATCGGACACCGCATCGACGCCGACCTTCCAGTTCCTGGGAATAGGCGGCTATCTGATTCGCTGGCGTGGCGAGGCCTTGCTGATAGCGCCGCTGTTCAGCCATCCCTCGCCCTTTACGCTTTCAATGAAGCCGGACGAGGAGAAACTCTCCCGAAAGATGCCGGTGGCCGACGATGTCACCATGCTGCTGATCGGTCATGGTCATTACGATCATCTGCTTGATGTGCCCTGGATAATGCAGCACCGTGCGCCAAACGCAATCGCCTACGGCTCGGTCACGGTTGGGCGCATCCTGCGCGCGGTCATCGCGCCAGGACGCGTGGTCGATGCCCAACGGAAGATGGCCAGGGTACAAGCGGGCAAACCAGCGGATAGGGGTAAGTGGATCGAATCCACCGGAAAGCATTTTCGCGCGATGCCGATTCAGAGCATGCATGCGCCGCATTTTGCCGGGTATACCTTGGCCAGTGGCAGTTATGACGATGACCCCGACCTCACTGAGTTGCCATCTACAGCCTTGGGCTGGAAGCAAGGCCAGGTGCTGGCGTGGATGATTGACCTGCTGGATGACGCAGGCAAGACGGTGCTGCGGATTCACTATCTGGACTCGGCAAGCACTCCACCCTTCGGGTTGCCAGTGCTCGAGGACGACGGCAATGCTGTAGACGTTCAGATATTGGCAGTGAGCTCTTGGCAGAAGGTCGACGATTATCCGAGTGTGCTACTCGCCCGCACTCAGCCGCGGCTGGTGGTGCTTGGGCATTGGGAAAATTTTTTGGTCGATGATGCCAAGGGTGCTGAAGACCTGCCTTTGCAGGATATTGACGACATGATCAAGGTCACCTGCAAGAGTGCGCCAGGCGCAAAGGTAATCAAACCTCAACCGCTTGACTTGATAAAGCTGACTTTGCGCAGTGATGCAACCGGGAGAGCGGCTAAAGAAGTAGCTGATTCAATGTCTAACCTGTGTGAGCCGTAAATTTTTATCCGCTCTGTGAATCGGGGTAAGGCTCTCCAGTGTTACGGAGTATTGATCCCGCATCCTCATTGCAAATCAGACAGTCAAGGAATTTGGTATGCCGTTTACGATCACCCAAAGCGGTTTCACCCAACCGCCGGCGCATGCTCGGCCATCAATTCGATTATCCAGTCGATAAACACCCGCACCTTGGCGCTGACATGGCGATTCGGCGGGAAGGCCAGGTACATCGGCATTGGCGACATGTGCCAGTCTTCAAACAGCGGCAGCAGTTCGCCGCTGAGCAGGTGCGGTTTGGCCATGTACTGCGGCAGCCAGAGCATCCCCAGGCCAGCCAGCCCGGCGGCAAGGTAGGCATTGCCGTCATCGACCGTCAGTTGCGGGCGGGCCTGGACCTCTATGCGCTCCTCGCCACGCTGCATCGCGTAGGGCAAGGTTTTACCTGTGCGAAACCAAAGAAAGCCGATGGTCTTGTGCTGGCCTTCCTCTAACTCACGGGGGTGTACCGGTGTACCGAGGCGCTGCAAGTAGCCGGGCGTGGCATACATGCCGAGCTGCAAATCGCCCACATGCCTTGCCACCAGAGACTGATTAGTGATCTCGCCGCCACGCACCACGCAGTCGACGTTTTCACCAATGATGTCGACGATGCGATCGCTGACGCCCACGGTCAGCTGGATTTCTGGATAACGTGCAAAAAACTCTGGCAAGGCGGGTATGAGCAGCATTCGCGCCAGCGGGCTGGGGACATCCACCCGCAGCCGTCCGCGCGGTGCCATCGACGCGCTGGACAAGCTGGTCTCGGCGTCGTCCATGTCGACCAGTAGCCGGACGACGCGTTCGTAGTAGGCCGCGCCGTCGGCGGTGACATTGACCTTGCGTGTGGTGCGGTTGAGCAAGCGTACGCGCAGCCTCGCTTCCAGCTGCTGAATGAGCTGCGTCACGGTGGTCTTGCTCATGTGCAGGGTGGCGGCCGCCTTGGTGAAACTACCGGTTTCCACCACTCGGGCAAACGCCTGCATTGCATCGAATCGGTCCATTCCACGCCTCGTTCGCACCTGGATTGTTTGGAGTATACAAACAGTCCTGGCCAGAGCTGCCCGTTTATCCAGGTAGGTGGCCTTTTTAAAGTGACCTTACCGTAAACACCGGGCCGCGATGGCCTAGAACGAGGTAGGTAATGTCCAGCAAACGTGATGTCGTTTTCCCACCCGATCGCCATGCTTTGTACGAGCTGCACCGCTACTCGCCGGCGATTCGCTCCAATGGTTTTCTGTTCGTATCCGGTCAGGTCGGCAGCCGCAAGGATGGTTCGGCCGAGCCGGACCTGGCGGCGCAGGTTCGCCTGGCCTTCGCTAACCTCAACGCGATTCTCGCCGAGGCCGGCAGTAGTTTCGAGGATGTGGTTGATACGACCATCTTCATGGTCGACCCCGATTCGAAGTTCGAAACCATCTGGGAGGTGGCGGCCGAGTATTGGGGTGAGGCGCCTTATCCCACGGTGACCGCTCTTGGCGTGACCTGGCTGTCCGGCTTCGATTTCGAGATCAAGGTGATCGCGAAACTGCCGCAATAGAGGCGGTCCAGCCCCTGCTTCGGGTTCAAGTTGCAGGGTGCGTCCATGCTATTTCGCTGCACTCGGTAAGCTCCCGCTTACCCGTCGGCCAGACGGTAATGGCGGTTCGCCTTGCGGGGGCTATCGTTGCTTGTCTGGGCGACGACTACCGACCGAGGGCGGTGCCATGAACACGAGTGATCTACTGGAACAGTTGCTTCGGGCCGGGCAGGGCTCGCAAGCGCAACAAGGGCGCGGCGGCATGTCAGCGCAAGATGGCCTGGGTGGATTGCTGGGAGGGCTGCTTGGCGGCGGCAGTGGAGCAGGGGGCAGTGGTGGCCTTGGTGGTTTACTTGGCGGCCTTCTGGGTGGCGGTGGTGGCAACGCCGGCGCCTCTACTCAGGGGCGCTCATCTGGTGGCGTCAATTACGCAGCATTGGCGTCATTGGGCATGATGGCGTTCCAGGCTTATCAAAGCTGGCAGCGCAGCCAGGCGGCCGCGCCGCAACAGGCCGTGCGTACGGTGGATCAATTGTCCGGCCCCGAGGCTGAGGATCACAGTCATGCGATCTTGCGTGCGCTGATTGCGGCAGCCAAGGCTGACGGTCGCATCGACCCGCAGGAAGAACAGTTGATCTACGCCGAAATCAAACGTCACACCAGCGACCCGCAACTGCAGCAGTGGCTGGATGAGGAAGTCAGCAAGCCCCTCGATGCCGCCGAGGTGGCACAGTCGGCCCAGGACCCGGGCATGGCTGCGGAAATGTACCTGGCCAGTGTGATGCTGGTGGATGACCAACAGGACGCTGAACGGGCCTACCTTGATGAATTGGCCAGTGCGTTGGGGATCGATCCGACGTTGCAGGTGCATTTGGAGCAGCAGGCGAAGGGGGCCGCCTGATCGGGCTGAAGTGCTCTTGCTGTCTATCAATCTAAAGCCTGCACAGGCAAGGCCCGAGAGATTGCGCGCACGCTCGGGCTATTTGTTTCGATCCGAGGCGAACATTGCTCCAAGACCGTGTTTTCAACGCAGCCTGATTGTTGGACAGCGTGGGAGCGGGCTGGCCCCGCGATCACCGGCAATGCCGGTGCCATACGCCGCATCGCGGGGCAAGCCCGCTCCCACGTTGGTAATGCTTGTAACGTTGTTCCCTGCACGACTGCGTAGCCCATAGGGCCCGGCGATCTCCTACAAGAGCCGGACCTGGGCTTCAGCCCAACTCCGTGAACCGCCGCCGCGTCACGAACAGCACCACGCCCAATGGCACTGCCAGGAGTGCCAGCAGCTCCAGGTCAAAGCCCAGCACTTGCTGCTGGCCGACTTTGAAAATGCCGACCAGGCCCGCAGCCAACAGCGCCACGCCCAGCCACTTGCGTAAGGGGTATGGTTTCAGAAACTGAACGAGGAGTGCGCCCAGTATCAGAAGGATGACAGCTTGCATGATGTAAGGCATATGCAGCTTCTCAGACCTGATGACCAAAAGTGGCGGGATTCTCTACAAGCTCTGGGTGAGATGTAAACCGTCTTTTTTGGGGCTGGGTAGACGGGCAGGGGAGAGACCCGCGTCGCGTCCTACAGGGATTAATCAGATTTTCCCTATTTCGAGTAGTCCATTTCCGAAGCATGCTTTGACCGCTTTTACGCCTTCCAACAGAGGTCTAGTCTCGCTGAGTCGCTGCAAAAAGTAGCGGCCGGGTCTGCAAGCCTGAGCGGGACAACTAGATCAGCGCCACCCCTTGCCATTGGTCTCAAGCCATTGGCCGTGCGTTATGGTGGCTGCGTACGGGTGGCCTTCGGGTCAGCCGGGCTTACTCTAGTTGCCCCGGTCTTGCAGGCCCGTACGTAGCCGCCACCCTATCGCCTGCAAGCGATGGGCTGCGGTCCGATCAGCGCAACTAGAGAATTTCATCATGCTCAAGATCGTCCCGGCCCCCCCCCGTCCGCTGAATCCCCTCATCTCCTTGAAGACACGTTGGTCCAGGCCACCGAGTACGTCATGTGTGCACTGGCCGTCGCCCATCAGTCTTTCAGCCATCTGCCAAAATCACCGGCCACCCTGGTGATGCTGACGATGATGCACGAGCTTGATGCCACCCGCATGCTGCTGGAGTCGGCACTGGCTCAGCTACAGATGAGTGCGCGACCGCCGTCATACACATTGCACTGATAGAGCTGCCACAGGTCAGCAGGGAGCTGTTTCCCTGTGGGAGCGGGCTTGCCCGCGAAGCAGGCGCCGCGGTGGCTGGCACCGGCTTTGCCGGTGTTCGCGGGCAAGCCCGCTCCCACAGGGGGATGTGGACTACCTGCGAACCAAGTTCCCACGCGGTAGCGTTGCCCGTAGGGCTGGGCAATTTCCTGCAGGCGCATGGCAACCCAAACGTCGATACCGCTATGCAAAAGACACCCGAGGATTTCGCAAATGGACAACGAAACCCCTGCAGACCACGGCAAACTCGGCTGGACCGTCGGCAGCTGCATCTGCCTGGAAGGTGCCACCAAAGGCACGCGCCTTCAATAGGCCTTGCCCTCATCAGGGGAAGGGTACGCAAGCTAGGGATTCTCCGGGAGTAGCGGATCTCACATCGCTTGCCGGCCAGGCTAGTCCCAGTACATTTCGATGTTTTCCTGCACTCTGAACTCATCCAGCACGCTGTGAAAATGCGACCTTTCAAAAGTCAGGCAGGGTATCGCGTCGAACCAGTCAACAGCAGGGGCTTCGACAATGATCAGGTCCTTCAGCAAGCCAAATCGACTCCAGTGAACGGCATGCTCATGGGCGCATTGCTCAGCGACAATCACGGTGCAAGTGAGGTCCAGGTCATCCGCGCAGACCAGCAACGGCACCAAGGTCTTCCATCCTGGCACCGTGGAATAGATCCGATCCCAGATCAACAAGGTGTCTTCATCACTGTGCAAACCGGAGTGGGCGGCTACAAGGTGGAATTCGGCATCCGCATTCTGTCTGGGTAGCCAAACCTCAAGGGGTGATCCGTCAATCGCAAAGGTTGGGTAGTAACCTTGGCTGTACTTGGACTTGTGACTGGCAATTGATAGCCGGTTGAACATTCAGTTTCTCGCTCTGCTGAAGCTCACATAACTTACTGCTTTTGGCTGTGAATGTCTGCCAAGGGGTGAGCAGTGAGTAGGGCAGGGCCCGGCCAATGATTTGTTGGTGCGTCCTACAGGGATGAATCAGATTTTCCCTATTTCGAGTAGTCCATTTCCGAAGCATGCTTTGGCCACTGTTGCGCCCTCGAAGTGGCGGCTAGTCTCGCTGGGTCGTTGCCAAATCAACGACCGGGTCTGCAAGCCTGCGCGGTATTACGATGGTGCTCACCATGAGCCTCGGCGTCGAGTCGTGGGTCTCGCTTTATGGTGGCTACGTGCGGGTGGCCTTTTGGTCAGCCGGGTTTTCGCCTCGTAATGCCCCGGTCTTGCAGACCTGCACGTAGCTGCCACCCTTCACCTGCAAGTGAAGAGGTGGCGGTCTGACTAATGCATTGCGAGGTGTTTATGCTCAAGATCGTCCCGGATCCACCCCCGTCCACCGAATCCTCCTATCTCCTCGAGGACACCCTCGTCCAGGCCACCGAGTACGTCATGTGCGCACTGGCCGTTGTCCATCAGTCGTTCAGTCACCTGCCGAAATCACCGGCCACTCTGGTGATGCTGACGATGATGCACGAGCTTGATGCCACCCGCATGCTGCTGGAGTCGGCTTTGGCCCAGCTCCAGATGAGTGTGCGACCGCCGTCATACACATTGCACTGACAGGGCTGCCACGGCCCCCTAGGCGATCATCTAGCCATGTAGGAGCGGCCTTGCGCCGCGAAAGGGCTGCGCAGCAGCCCCGGCGATTTTGATGGCGGCTCGGAACCTGGGGCCGCTGCGCAGCCCTTTCGCGGCGCAAGGCCGCTCCTACAGGGTTGAGCTAAATCAATGAGTTATGGCTTTTCCACGAGAGAGGATTTCGCAAATGGACAATGAACCGGTGCTGGTCTGGGCATCGCACTACCTGAGCGATATGGCCAAGGCATTGATGGATGATGCGCATATGGGGATGTTGAAGAAGGTGTGAAACAGACCCCGGTGGTCTGGGTGGTCAGCCGAACCGACCCGGACCACACTCGAATGCCCTCAACACCTTTTATCGTGGCGACAAGCCCGTATAGTGCCTAGCTGTCATCAGTCAAAGGAGTGGCCATGAAACAAGCAGCACATCGCCCGGAGAGGGGAATCTGATGCGTATCGCAACGATCCTCGCGGCAGTCGGGACTACCTTGTCGTTGATGTCGGCGTCGCTGTCGGCGTCACCCGGCCAGCCTTCGTCTCCGTTACACACTGATCAGCAGCGTATCTCGGTCCAGGTCGAAGGCGAGGGCAGGGATGTGATCCTGATTCCGGGGCTGGCATCGTCTCGCGAGGTATGGGCTGACCTTGCCGCTCGGTTACGCCAGAACCACCGTCTTCACCTTGTGCAGCTCGCAGGCTTTGCCGGTTTGCCTGCGGTGTCCGATAGCGAAGGGAAAGTGGTCGCTCCGGTGGCCGAGGCAATTGCTGACTACATCCGCACCCAGCATATAGAGGCACCCGTGATCATCGGTCACTCACTGGGGGGAGAGGTTGCATTGATGCTGGGGGCTCGTCATCCCGATCAGGTTGGGCGCTTGATGATCGTCGATGCGTTGCCGTTCTATACGTTGCTGATTGACCCTTCGGCCACCAGCGAAACCGCTACGGCGCAGGCGGCAGCAATGCGTAGTTCGCTCTTGTCGGCATCGCCGGAGCAGAGCGAAGCGATGCAGAAGGCATCCATCGCCCGACTCGCCAAGACCGAGGCGGTCAGGCCAGGGGTGGTTTCTGCGGGGATCAGCTCTGATCGCAAGACCGTGGCGGATGCAGTGTATGAGTTGATGATCACTGATCTGCGTCCCGAACTCGGTCGCATCAGCGCGCCGGTCGAAGTCGTTTATGCATACGACGATTTTTACGGTGTGCCTGCATCCAGCGTCGATGCAACGTTCCGTCGGGCCTATGCCTCGACACCTGATATCCATTTCACCCGCATCGATGACAGTTTTCATTTCGTCATGCTCGATCAACCGGAACGGTTTGCCAGCGTTGTAGAAACCTTCCTCAAAAAGTAAGCAGTGCGGAGCCCGGCCAATGATTTGTTGGTGCGTCCTACAGGGATGAATCAGATTTTCCCTATTTCGAGTAGTCCATTTCCGAAGCATGCTTCGCCCACTGTTGCGCCCTCGAACTGGCGGCTAGTCTCGCTGGGTCGTTGCCAAATCAACGACCGGGCCTGCAAGTCCGTCTGAACATCGAACTGTACTCACCTTCGAGTCGCTGGCGTTTTCCAGTGGCTGTGCTCAATGGTGGCTACGTGCGGTTGGCCCTCGGGCCGGCCGGGTTATCGCTCGATGTTCCCCGGACTTGCAGACCCGCACGTAGCCGCCACCCATCCTCCTGCAGGTGAATGGGTGTCTGGTTGATCATTCATGAACGTCGAGTATGAAGTCATGTTGAAGATCGTCCCAGATCCACCCCCGTCCGCTGAATCCCCTCATCTCCTTGAAGACACCCTCGTCCAGGCCACCGAGTACGTCATGTGCGCACTGGCCGTCGCCCATCAGTCGTTCAGCCACCTGCCGAAATCACCGGCCACTCTGGTGATGCTGACGATGATGCACGAGCTTGATGCCACCCGCATGCTGCTGGAGTCGGCACTGGCTCAGCTCCAGATGAGTGCGCGACCGCCGTCATACACATTGCACTGATAGAGCTGCCACAGGCCCCAGGTTCCGCGCCGCAATCAAGATTGTCGGGGCCGCTGCGCAGCACTTTCGCGGCGCAAGGCCGCTCCTACAGGGGCTAGCTAAATCAATGAGTTATGGCTTTTCCACGAGAGAGGATTTCGCAAATGGACAACGAAACCCCAGCAGACCACGGCCAGCTCGGCTGGACCGTCGGCAGTTGCACCTGCCTGGAAGGTGCCACCAAAGGCACGCGCCTGTTCCGTGTCGAGCCCGGCAACTGTGCAAGCCATGCCATGGAGCAGGCTTCCGTTTTGCTCGACAGCGCCCGTCGGGCGTCCTTCATCGGTGTGATGGACAACGAACCGGTGTTGGTCTGGGCATCGCACTACCTGAGCGATATGGCCAAGGCACTGATGGATGATGCGCATATGGGGATTTTGAAGAAGGTGTGAAGCAGACACGGCGGTCTGGGGCGGGCAACCCCACCGCCCCAGACCACACTCGAATGTCCTCAACACCTTCAATCGTGGCGACAAGTCCGTATAGTGCCTAGCTCTCATCTGTCAAAGGAGTGGCCAATGAAACAAGCAACATATCGCCTGGAGAGGGGAATCCGATGCGTATCGCAATGATCCTTGCGACAGTCGGGACCACTTTGTCGCTGATGTCTGCATCGCTATCGGCGTCATCCAACCAGCCTCCGTCTTCGCCACTAGGGCACGCTGACCAGCAGCGTATCTCGGTACAGGTCGAAGGCGCGGGCAGGGATGTGATCCTGATTCCGGGGCTGGCATCGTCCCGCGAGGTATGGGCTGACCTTGCCACTCGCTTACGCCAGAACCACCGCCTTCACCTCGTGCAGCTCGCAGGCTTCGCCGGTTCGCCTGCGGTGACCGATAGCGAAGGGACAGTGGTCGCTCCAGTGGCCGAGGCAATTGCTGATTACATTCGCACCCAGCATATCGAGGCCCCCGTGATCATCGGTCACTCGTTGGGGGGAGAGGTTGCATTGATGCTGGGGGCTCGCTATCCCGATCAGGTTGGTCGCTTGATGATCGTCGACGCGTTGCCGTTCTATACGTTGCTGATCGATCCTTCGGCCACCAGCGAAACTGCTAGCGGGCAGGCTGCAGCAATGCGTAGTTCGCTGTTGGCTGCATCGCCGGAGCAGAGCGAAGCGATGCAGAAGGCATCCATCGCCCGACTCGCCAAGACCGAGGCGGTCAGGCCAGGGCTGGTTTCTGCGGGGATCAGTTCAGATCGCAAGACTGTGGCGGATGCGGTGTATGAGTTGATGGTCACTGATCTGCGTCCTGAACTCGGTCGTATCAGCGCGCCGGTCGAAGTCGTGTATGCATACGACGCTTTTTACGGCGTGCCTGCATCCAGCGTCGATGCAACGTTCCGTCGGGCCTATGCCTCGACACCTGATATCCATTTCACCCGCATCGATGACAGTTTTCATTTCGTCATGCTCGATCAACCGGAGCGGTTTGCCAGTGCTGTTGTGACCTTCCTCAATCCGGGAGCAGAGCGCGGGCAATGAGTCGTTGGCGTGCCGCCCTCTCAAGGTCTTTGGCTGCGAGGGCTACTGACCGATTGAGGGCCTCGAGGTGTTCGCCGCAAGCCTTGCAGCGCCCATGAGATCGAGCGCCGCCCGCGCGGCGCATCGCGACGCAAGGCCGCTCCTACATCTATGGTTACCCCCATTTCTGCAATACTGTACTGAGATGTGCGTGAGTTTGGTTTGCGTCAATCTATACGGCGTCGTGTGGGAGGTTGGTCCCGCGCCTCGATGAAAATCGCGCCCGACGAGCCTAGATATTTGTTCGGCTTCTGAAGCCGAGTAGGAGCTCAGGTTGATCGCCAGGCCGGTATACCGTTCACGTCATCTGTGTGCAGCATCGCAAAACCAGGTGGGTTGTTACTCGTGTGTCTGCAGGGTCAAGCGTTCATGGCGCTTGACCCTGCATTAAATTCGCTGTGGTGTGCCGTGATGGCCCAGGCGATTCGGGCCAGTTTGTTGGCGATAGCGCACACCACCAGGTTGGGGTGGTGAACACGTAGCAAGCCACGTACCCAGTCCGCCAGCTTGCCGGTTTTGCGCTCCAGCCCAATCAGATAGACCCTCGCGCACTGGATCAGCAGTCGTCGCTGATTGCCGTCGCCCCGCTTGCTGATTCGCCCCAGGCAAGGTTTGCCGCCTGTCGTGTGCTGCCTGGGAACCAGGCCTATGGAGGCTGAATAATTTCGCCCACAGCGGAACTGCTTACCATCACCCAATTCCGCAGCCAGGGCGGTAGCGGTGATCGGGCCAATACAAGGTATCGACATCAAACGGGAAGCAAGATCATCGCTAACGGCCTGGCTATGCACTTCCTTGTCCAGAGCCTTGATCCGATCATCGAGATAGCGGAAGTGGGCATGTAGGTCCAGCAACAGCTTCTTGATCAACGGTGAGAAGGTACTGTCGTCCAGCAGAATGGGGAGCTCCCGGACCGCCTTGAAGGTGGGTGCCAAACTGACCCCCACCTCGAGCAAATAAGCGTGGATGCGGTTCATGGTGGCAGTACGGTCTCTGATGAAGCTGTCGCGCAGTGAATTGAGCATCGCCAGCGCCTGCTGGGCCTCGGTTTTGGGAGGCACGAAGCGCATCTGATCGCGGGTTGCCGCCTCACCGATAGCGGCAGCATCGGCAAAGTCATTCTTGTTGCTTTTCACGTAGGGGCGAACGAACTGTGCGGGAATAAGTTTGGGCGTATGACCCTGTCTCGTCACCTCTCGCGCCATGAAATGAGAGCCACCACAGGCCTCCATCGCCACCGTGCAGGGCGCAAGATTGGCAAGGTGGCGGATGAGTGACTCACGGTTGAACCTGCGGTGATAGAGCTCATGACCCCGATCATCCTGAGCGTGTACATGGAAGCTCAACTTTCCCAGGTCGATGGCGATGATGGCGACAGTGTTCATGGCGTTGCACTCCGATAGGCACCCTGTGAAAGCTTAGAGGGCTGACACAGGGTGGGGCGGGGGTAGCCATTTCATTATTTGTTGCAACGTGCCGAACCTGTCAGGCCATGGTTGCCCGCCTTGGTGCCTGTCTTGAGACAGGTGGAGCGGCAGTGGTGCCCATGCTGAAACCGCGCCTTACCAACAAGGCGGACCCGGTGATGGCACAGGATTGACTGGCCCGAAACAGATGTAGGAGCGGCCTTGCGTCGCGATGCGCCGCGCGGGCGGCGCTCGATCTCATGGGCGCAGAAGCCTTCGCGGCGAACACCCTGAAAGCCCCGGCGCTTAGAACGCCGATCCTGCCCCCATCAGAAACTCCCCTTGAGCGTCACCATGAAGTTACGCGGCTCACCGTAGTGGTTGCCCCAGCCAGCAGCCCCGATGGTCGCGTAATAGCGCTTGTCCAACAGGTTGTTGCCGTTCAACGCCAGGCTCCAGTGCTCGTCGAGGCGGTACTGCACGCGGCCGCTCCACAGGGTGTAGCCCGCTTGCTCGATGCTCAGGTTGCCCTGGCGGCGGAAGTTGTCGCTCTGGCTGGAAACCCCGGCACCGACCGTCCAGCGCTCGAGCGCGCCGTCGAGCTGGTAGTCGCCCCAGACCTTGAGCATGTGCCGCGGGATGAAGCTGGAGGTAAAGTTGAGCTCGGTCGGGTCGGTCTGGTTGATGGTGCTCAGGTACTTGGTCTGGGTGTAGGTGTAGCCCGCCAGCAGTTCCAGGCGCTCGATGGGCGAGCCGCTGACCTCGGCCTCGAAGCCCTGGGCGCGGACCTTGCCGCTATCGGTGTAGCAGTACTGGTCGCCCGAGCCCATGCAGGTGGCGGCGTAGTCGGTTTCGGCGCGGTGCTCTTCGACCGTGCGGAACAGGTTGAAGGCGGTGTTGAGCGCGCCGCCGAACAGTTCGCCCTTGATGCCCAGCTCGTAGTTGGCGCCGGTCTTGGGTTGCAGGGCCTGGCCCTGGGCATTCACCAGGTTGCTCTGCGGCTGGAAGATATCGGCGTAGCTGGCGTAGGCGGTCCACTCATCGTTGAGGTCATAGAGCACCGCGGCGAAGGGCGTGACCTGGCCGTTTTCCTGGCTGCGGTTGTGTACCCAGTAATCCCAGGCCTGGGTGTAGGAGTCGCTCTGGTTGCGGTACCAGCTCACCCGCGTGCCGAGCACCAGGGTCAGCGGCTCGGCCAGCTTCAGGCGCAGGGTGGCGTAGGTGCCGTACTGGCTGGTGGTGGAGTCGCTGGGCGCGCTGCCGCCACGGCTGGGGTTGGCCAGGAATTGGTCCTTGGACGGGTGGGGGAAGGCCCCTGACGGGTCGAAGGGGTTCTGGGTGCCGCCGAGCGGCATCAGCGCGAAGTAGTCGTGGGTCTTCTGCCGACTGGCGTTGGCGCCCACGATCAGCTCGTGCTCGAGGCCGAACGCCTCGAACTTGCCGTCGACGTAGCTATCGAAGCCGTAGTCGTCCTGGTCGTAATCGAACCGGCCGACAATACGGCGCATTCCGGCGCTGCTGGCGCCGACCGGCACCGCGCCCTCGGAATAGCCGTATTCGATGTTCTGGTTGTTGTGGGTGTAGACCGAGGCGAAGTTCAGCGTCCAGTCGTCGTTGAAGCGATGCTTGAGGTCGGCGAAGCCGGTGATGCGCTGGCTCTGCTGGTCATTCCAGGTGGCGCCCAGGCAGGTGGAGCGCGACAGCTTCAGATCGCTGCCGTCGGCATAACGGGGCAGGCCGGTATAGCACGGCGAGGCGTCGACGTCTTCATAGGCAAGGCCCACGCCCAGGGTTGTGTCGGGCGTCACGTCCCAGTCGAGGGCGCCGTACAGCACCTGGTCCTGGCGCTTGGCGTTGTCGTAGAAATACTGACGATCCTGCAGGGTCGCCACGACGCGGCCGCGCACGGTGCCCGATTCGTTCAGCGGGCCGCCGACGTCCACCTGGCCTCGGTAGTTGTCCCAGGTGCCGGCGGACAGGGTCAGCGTGGTGTGGGCCTTGTCCTGGCCGCGCTTGCGCACGAAGTTGACGCCGCCGGCGGAGGAGCCTGAGCCCTTCATCATGCCGGCCGCGCCCTTGAGGATCTCGACCCGGTCATAGAAGGCCATGTCGCTGGAGAAGCTGTTGGCCTGCACGTAGTTGCCGCCCACATCCAGCGGTACGCCGTCGTACTGGTACTGGCCGTCGAGGTTGAAGCCACGGGAATAGAAGTACTTGCCGCCCATGGGCGAGTCGTAGACGGTGATGCCGGGGGTCTTGTCCAGCACCTGCTCCAGGGTATTGAGGTTCTGGTCGTCGAGCATCTTGCGGGTCATCACGGTGACCGACTGCGGCGTTTCCTTGAGGCTGTGCACGCCTTTGCCGATGGTCACCGCGCGCGCGGCGTAGGACTGGGTGCCCTCGCTGGTGGCATCGAGGCGGTTGGCGTCGATGGTCAACGGCCCCAGTTCCATCGCCGCGCCATTGTCGGCCGGTACCAGCACATAGCCGCCGTTGCCCTGGCGCTGGGCTTGCAGCCCGCTGCTGGCGAGCAGGCGCAGCAGGCCTTCCTCGACGCTGTAGCTGCCGTCGAGCCCGGCGGTGCTGAGGTGGCGGGTCTGCTCGGTGTCGAACGAGATGGTCACTCCCGCTTGCACACCGAACTGGGTAATGGCGTTGCCCAGGGGGCCGGCGGCGATATGGTAGGTGTTCTGGCTGCTGGCCATGGCATGGGCCGGCGCGAACAACGCGCAGGGCACGGAGGCGAGGGACAGGCCGAAGGCGAACCGGCGGATGGCCAGGTGCAGGCGGGCGGTGGGGTGGGGAGCGGGCATTGGGTGATCCTTGCGTGTCATGGCGGAAAGTCGCTGTCGTCGCGGCTTGTGTCATGGACGGACGAGAATCGAAATCAGCAAGATTGCGGAAAACTTTTTTCGCTCAGGCAGGCTCCACGCTGACCCAGTAGCGACTCAGGTAGCGCACCTTCACCGGCAGGGATTTGGGCAGGTTCGCCAGGGCGATATCGGTGTCGTCGATACGGAACGAGCCGGAAATGCTCATGCCGCGAATGGCCGGGGCGCAACGCAGCACCCCGCTTCGGTAGCGGCCCAGCTCGTCGATGAAGTCACCCAGGCGCCAGTCGTTGACGCTGAGCATGCCCTGGACCCAGGCCGTCGAGTCGGCGGGCAGGGGGTGGGCGCGGGCAAATGTGTCGCGGTCAAAACCGGCCTGTTGCCCTGCGTCCAGGCGCAGCACCTGGTCGAGATGGTGCTTGGGCCGAATCTCGACGGCCGACTGCAACACACCGACCCGTGTCTGCTCCGCTAGCTGCCGCACACTGAACCGCGTACCCAGCGCCCGCACGCTGCCGTTGTCGGTGTGCACGATGAACGGGCGCCGGGCGGGGTCGCTGGCGGTGCTGACCAGGATCTCGCCGCGATAAAGTTGGATCGCCCGTACCTGCGTATCGAAACGCACATCCAGCGCGGTGTCGACGTTCAGCTCCAGCTGCGAGCCATCCTCCAGGCGCAGCGAGCGCCGTTCGCCGCTGCCGGTGCGCTGCTGGGCGAGGAGGGCGCTGTAGGGCACCTGTTCGCTGGCCAGCCAGCTGCCGCCGCCGACGGCCAGCAGCATGCCCAGTACTTTCAGCACCTCGCGGCGCTGCGCCTGGGCCGCGCCCAAACCCGACAGCGCGGCCTGGCGCGGCACCATAGCCCACTGCTGCTGGAGCTTTTCCACCCGCGTCCAGGCTTCGGCATGCGCCGGGCTTGCTGCCAGCCACGCCTGCCAGGCCCGGGTCCGTGCAACGTCGGCATCACCGTCATTGAGCTGCACGTACCAGGTCGCGGCCGCTTCGAGTGTCTTCATATCCATAGCCCGGGCCCTCAGCTCTCGACCACCAGCAGGCAGCGGGTCATGGCCCGGATCAGATGGTTCTTCACCGTGGTCACCGAGACGTCGAAGCGTTCGGCGACCGCCGCATAGGTCAGCCCTTCCAGTTGCACCGCGAGGAAGATGTCGCGGGTCCTGGGGCCGAGCTCGTCGAGCATTGCATCGACCGCTACCAGCATCTCGATGATCGACAGGCTAATCTCCGGCGATACCTCGACCGGCTCCGGGCGCAGGGCCAGGGCTTGCAAGTAGGCCTGCTCGATGGCGCGGCGGCGAACCTTGTCGATCAGCAGTGCGCGGGCGATGGCGCTGAGGTAGCTGCGCGGCTCGCGGATGGGCGCCTGGTTGCGGGCGGTCATGACCCGCAGGAAAGTGTCGTGGGCCAGGTCGGACGCATCGGCGGTATTGCCCAGGCGCGCGCGCAACCAGCTTTTCAACCAGCCGTTGTTCTCGCTGTACAGCTGGTGCAGCGCCGAGCGGTCGAGCGTCGACATAGAGCGGGATCCATGATGTAAATGGTAATTGCTCGCATTGTCTCGGTGCGGCGGGGGGATTGCAAGGTCCACGGCTGCTGGCGTGGCTTGCGCGTACTAGATGACTGCCAACGAATTCTGACGCACACTGCCGAAAAAACCGATGCCCATTGCCCCGCCTGAGCGGGGCACCCCTGGAGCACGCAATGGCGCGACAACTTCCAACAACAAACGCCAACGACCCGCTGCAGCAATCCCGCCTGGTCCGCCTGAAGCTGGCCAGTGAAGGCGAGCTGCCCTCCGGCATGCTGCGTGACGAGATCGACGCCTCCTGGCGCCGCAGCCTCGGCCACGGCCTGGACTGCCTGCAGGGCGAGCAGGTAGGCCTGGGCATCCGCCATGGCCTGGACCTGCGTGCGCTGCTGGAGCACAACCGCCTGCTGATCGACGCGGTCACCCCCGAACTGGATTACCTGGTCAAGCGCCAGGGCAAGAGCGGCATCGTCATCCTCGGCGACGCCCAGGCCAACGTGCTGGCCATCGAGGGCCAGAAGCAGACACTTGAGCGCGAGGGCCTGCGCGACCTGCACCCGGGCAGCTGCTGGAGCGAGGCCCTGCGCGGCACCAACGCCATCGGCACGGCGGTGGTCGAGGGCCAGCCGACCCTGATCAACTGCGGCGAGCACTACCTGGACCGGCTCAGCCCGTTCTCCTGCACTTCGGTGCCCCTGCGCGATCCGCGTGGCGAAGTGATCGGTGTGCTTGATGTGACCCGTGAAGGCGTCATGGCCCAGCCCCAGGACAGCCTCTCCACGCTGCTGCTGGCCGCCGGCAATATCGAAAGCCGGTTGTTCGGGCTGTATCACCCCGAGCACCTGGTGCTGGCCTTCCATAGTCGGCCGCAGTACCTGGCCAGTGCCTGGCAGGGCCTGCTGGCGCTGAGCCTGGAAGGCGAGGTGCTGGCGGCCAACGACAACGCCTGCCAGCTGCTGCAGATGTCGCGCCAGGCGCTGCTTGGGCGGCGCAGCAGCGACCTGCTGGGCGAGCGCTCGCCAGCATTCATCGCCCGCCTGTGGCAGGGCGGTGTCAGCAGCGTGCAGACCGCCAAGGGCGAATTCTTCTTCCGCGCCTTGCAGTTGCCACGGCATGGCCGCATCAGTGGTCCGGCGTCCACCACCAAGCCGGCTGAGCCGGCCAAGGCCCAGGCTCTGGAGGCCCTGGCCGGCGGCGATGCCCGCCTGGCCCGAGCCTTGCGCATGGCCCGCCAGGGCCTGGCCAATGGCTTGCCGGTGCTGCTGTTGGGCGAAACCGGTACCGGCAAGGAAGTCGCCGCCCGTGCCCTGCACCAGGCCGGCCCGCGGGCCGACAAGCCGTTCGTGGCGGTCAACTGCGCGGCGATTCCCGAGGGCCTGATCGAGTCCGAGCTGTTCGGTTACCGCGAGGGCGCCTTCACCGGCTCGCGCCGTGGCGGCATGGTCGGGCGGCTGATGCAGGCCCATGGCGGCACGCTGTTCCTCGACGAGATCGGCGACATGCCTCTGGCCTTGCAGGCGCGCCTGTTGCGTGTCCTGCAGGAGCGCCGGGTGGCGCCGCTGGGGGCCGGCGAGGAGCAGGACATCGATGTGGCGCTGATCTGCGCCACCCACCGCGATCTCAAGCGCCTGGTCGCCGACCAGCAGTTCCGCGAAGACCTCTACTACCGGGTCAACGGCGTATCCCTGCGACTGCCGGCACTGCGCGAGCGCGACGACCTGGCGACACTCATCCAGGGCCTGCTGGACAAGTCCGGGGCCAGGGGCGTCAGCCTCGATGCACCATTGGTGGCGCTGCTGGAGAACTTCGACTGGCCGGGCAACATCCGCCAGTTGGAAATGGTGGTGCGCACCGCCCTGGCGATGCGCGAGGAGGGCGAGCAGGTGCTGACCCTCGACCATCTCACCGACTGCCTGCTCGATGAACTGGCCAGCGGCGCCGCGCCGTCCGGCAGCCTGCGCGACAACGAGCTGGAGCTGATCCGCGCTGCCCTGGCCCGCCATCAGGGCAATGTCTCGGCCGCGGCCGAGGCCCTGGGCATCAGCCGCGCGACGCTGTACCGCAAGCTCAAGCAGTTGCGTGGTTGAGCCATGGGCGGACTGTTTTCCCGGCTGATCGAATCCAGCGACCCGGCGCTGATGCGTCAGGCGCTGGCCTGGTTGTATGGCTTCGTGCGTCCACACCGTTGCGCCATCGGCGTGCTGCTGGCGCTGTCCCTGGGCGCCTCGCTGCTGGCCCTGGCGCAACCCTGGCTGGTCAAGACGCTGATCGACGAGGGGTTGCTGGCCAAGGACTACCAGACCCTCTGGCACATGGCGGCAATCATGATCGTCGCCGGCCTGCTCGGCACCGTGCTGGCCGGGGTCAACCGCTACCTGCATACACGGCTGTCCGGGCGCATCCTGTTCGCCCTGCGCGATGACCTGTACCGCCACCTGCAACGGCTGTCGCCGACCTTCTACGGCCGGCGGCGCACCGGCGACATCCTGTCGCGGCTGGACGGCGATGTCGCCGAGATCCAGCGGTTTGCCGTGGACTCGCTGTTCTCGGCGGTGTCGGCGCTGATCGGCCTGGTCGGCGCCGTGGCCCTGATGCTGATGCTGTCCTGGCAGCTGTCGCTGCTGCTGGCGCTGCTGATTCCGATCGAGGTGCTGTGGCTGCGCTGGATGCGGCGCAAGGTCGAGCGCGAGGTGCGCAGCCTGCGCGAGCGCTCGGCGGACGTGTCGTCGTTCCTGGTCGAGACGCTGCCGGCGATGAAGTTCATCCAGGCCGCCGGCCAACAGCAGCGCGAGGCCGAACGCCTCGACCGGCTGGGCCAGGGCTACATGGGGCAGTTGCTCAAGGTGCAGGTCACCGAGTTCTTCACCCAGGCGGTGCCCGGCACCCTGACCTCCTGGTGCCGGGCGTGCGCATTCCTGGTCGGCGGCTGGTGGGTGATCCAGGGGACCTGGCAGCTGGGTGCGCTGATCGCGTTCTCCACCTACATGGGCATGGCCGTCGGCCCGGTGCAGAGCCTGCTGGGTCTGTACGTGGCGGTGCAGCGGATGGCCGTGAGCCTGGCCCGGGTGATGGAGCTCAAGCAGGAGGCGGTCGCGGTGCGCGAGGCGGATGATCCCAAGCCCATGCCGCAGGGGCCCGGCGAGCTGCGCCTGGAGGCGGTGAGCTTCGCCCACGACGGGCGCCAGGGCAAGGTGCTGGACAAGGTCGATGCCAGTCTGCCGGCCGGGGCCAAGGTCGCCATCAGTGGCGCCTCCGGCGTCGGCAAGTCGACGCTGATCGACCTGCTGCAACGCTTCTACGACCCCGATGGCGGGCGCATCCTGCTCGATGGCGTCGACCTGCGCGAGCTCGACCTGCAGGCCCTGCGGCGACGCATCGCCGTGGTCAGCCAGGACATCGTGCTGTTTCGCGGCACCCTGGCGCAGAACCTGGCTTACAGCACGCCCCAGGCCAGCCGTGACGACCTCGAGCGGGTGGTGCGCCTGACCCGTCTGGAGAGCCTGGTGCAGAGCCTGCCGCTGGGGCTCGACGGCTTGCTGGGCGAGCGTGGCCAGCAGCTGTCCGGTGGGCAGAAGCAACGCATCGCCATCGCCCGGGCGCTGCTGCAGCAACCGGCGATCCTGGTGCTGGACGAAGCCACCTCGGCGGTGGATGAAGCCACCGAGCGCGAGGTGATCGCCGCCATTGACCAGCTGTTCGCCGGGCGCACGCGGATTCTCATCAGCCACCGCGCCTCGACCCTCGCCGATGCCGACCTGCACCTAGAACTGCTGGACGGACAGTTGCGCAGCAAGGAGCCCGCCGACCATGGCCGCTGAACCGTGCATCGGCGTGATCGACAGCGGCTGCTCGCCGGAGCAGGCGGCCGGCCTGCTGGATGCGCGTCGCTTCTGGCTCGAAGAGGGCATGTTGCGCGAGGGTGACCCGCTGCCGGACGCCCTGGGCCATGGCAGCGCCGTGCTGGCGCGGCTGCGCGCCGAGTCCGGCGCCCAGCCCGTGCTGCTGGCCCAGGTGTTCGCCGGGCAGGGCAGCACCAGTGCCTTGCAGGTGGCGGCTGGTCTGTTGTGGCTGGTGGAGGCCGGCGCGAGCGTGGTCAACCTGAGCCTGGGCCTGCGCCAGGACCGCCCGGTGTTGCGCCAGGCCTGCGCCGAGGCCGTGGCCGCCGGGGTGCTGCTGTGCGCCTCCAGCCCGGCGCGGGGCGAGCCGGTGTACCCGGCCAGCTACCCCGGGGTCATCCGCGTGACCGGCGATGCCCGCTGCGCTGCCGGGCAGTGGTCGTGGCTGGACACGGCCCAGGCCGATTTCGGCGCGGCGGTCGGCAGCGATGGCGGGGCAGGAGCCAGCCTGGCCTGCGCCGCATTCAGCGGCCGGGTGGCGGCCCTGCTGCGCGAGGAGCCCGGCATGACCCGGGAGGCGCTGTTGCGGTGGCTGAAAACCCACGCGGCGTTTGCCGGCCCTGAGCGCAAGGGGCTGATCAATGTCTGAATCGAGCATCCTGATACTCGGTGCCGGACCTGCCGGCGCAGCCACGGCGCTGGGGCTGCGGCGGATGGGCTATGCCGTCACGGTGGTGTCCGACTGGCGCCGCTTCGCCGCGGTGGAAGGCGTGTCGCAGCGGGTGCTGGAGGGCCTGCGTCATGCCGGCCTGGGCGCCGCCCTGGCCGAGGCCACCACGCCGGCCGCGCGTCAGGTGCACTGGAACGGCGAGCGGCTGCAACCGAACCAGGAATGCCTGCTCGATCGCCAGCGTTTCGACCAGGCCCTGCGCGACGACCTGCGCCGCGCCGGTGTCGAGCTGGTCGAAGGGCGTGTGCGCGAGGTGGCGCGGGGGCAGGGGTACCGGTTACACCTGGACGACGGTCGCACCTTGCACGGTAACTTCCTGGTCGAGGCCCGTGGTCGCCAGGCGCCGTTGAGCGAAGGTCGCCTGCGCGGACCGGAGACCGTCAGCCTGCTCAACCTCTGGCAGGCAGCGCCCGGCACGCCGGCCTCGGCGGTGGAGAGCCTGGACGACGGCTGGGCCTGGATGGCGCGACTGGCCGATGGCCGCTGCTACTGGCAGGTGACGCTGGATGCGACGGCGGCACAGCTGCCGGGCAAGGCGGCCTTGCCCGAATACTGTGCCGAGCGTCGGCGTGGTTCGGCGCTGGTGGAGCAACTGTTCGGCGAGCAGGCCTTCGCCCCTGCGCAGGTGCATGCCCGTAGCAGCACCGCGATCCTGGCCGGCACCTGCGCAGGCGATGATTGGCTGCGAGTGGGGGATGCGGCGATGGCGGTAGACCCGCTGTCGGGTAACGGGATCTTCCAGTCGTTGTCATCGGCCTTGCAGGCGCCGGCGGTGATCAACACCTTGTTGCAGCGGCCTGAGCACGCGGCCCAGGCGCTGCGCTTTCACCAGGAACGGATTGAGCAGCTGTTCCTGCGCTTTGCCCGTATTGGCCGGGATTTCCACGATCAGGAGCAGTCGCGGGCGACGGCCGCGTTCTGGGCTGCGCGCCGCGAATGGCCGGATACGCAGCCGATCCATGCCCAGGCCGCCTGGAGCGCTGTGACGGTGGAGCGTCGGCCGGTGTTGCGTAATGGCTTCGTGGAGGAGGCCGAGGTGGTGGTGACGGCAGACCAGCCGTTGGGGGTGTGGCACTTGCAAGGGGTTGAGTTGGCGCCCGTGGTCCGTGGGGTGCAGGCGGGGCTGTCGCTGCAGGCGTTGTTGCGTGATCGGCCTGCACAGCAGCAGATGATGGTGCGGCGGTGGTTGTTGGAGCAGGGGTGTCCTTGAGACTGTGGGGCTGCTGCGCAGCCCTTTTCGCGGCACAAGGCCGCTCCTACAGAGGATCGCGGTCTCCTGTGTAGGAGCGGCCTTGTGCCGCGAAAAGGGCCGCGCAGCGGCCCCATAATCTGGAATCAGAAGAAGGTCCCGACCACCAGTTGCAGATAGGTCCCCCTATCCCGGCCACCCAACTGCACGCCGCCATCCTGCGCACTGCGCTGCGGGGTATAGAACCCCACCAGCGGGCTGATCAGCCAGTGCTCGTCGACCATCCACTCCACATACAGGTCCACCTCGCGCCCACCCAGGTTACCCTGGTCGGTCTTGAGCGTGTCGAAGTCGAAGTACAGCGCCCCCACGGTCAGGCCCTCCCGCGGCGTGGCCTTGAGCGCCACATGGTGCACCTGGGTGTTGCTGTTGAAGGGCCCGGCGTAGTTGGCCGCCACTTCGCCCTGGAACCAGGTGCCGTAGCCTCGGCTCAGGCCATAGAACAGCGGGTCGAAATGCTCCGAGAAGCGGCTGTAGCGGTAGGTGGCGGTGGGCGCCCAGGGCAGCTCGGAGAACGTCCAGTTGCCCTCCAGGTACCAGGCGTTTTCGCGTCCGCCGGTGCGGTCCTGGGTGACGTATTCGGCGGCCAGCTCCAGGTCCTTCACCCCCAGGTTGCCGCGCCCGCGCAGGCTCACCGTATCCATGCCGTCGCGGTGTTCCAGGCCGAGGATCTCGGCGTAGCGGCGGTCGACATCCAGGCCGTGGATCCAGCTCAGGCCCACGGTGCCCGCATCGCTGACATGTTCGAGGTTGGCCACCGCCATGGCGGTGTCGGCCTGGAACGGGTTGTCTGATTTGAGCCACATCAGGTCGCCACGCCAGCCTTGCTTGCCGCCCAGGCGCAGCACGGCGGTGCGGTCGAAGGCCTTGCGCGCCGCCAGGTAGTAGGCGCCGCCACGGTCGAAATTGGCGCCCAGGTCGACATTGCCGGCATTGACCGGGTCGCCCTGGATCAGGAAGCCGTCGCCGAGGGTGATGACCTGGCGGCCGCCGGAGAGGTCGATGCCATCCTCGCCGAGGGCCGGGAACAGGTTGCCCGAGCGCCAGCCGAGGTAGGCGTCCTCGATGCCGGTGCGACGCTCGTTGCCGAGGGTGAAACCGGCGGCGTCACCATCGCCCCAGGTGGCCGAGCTGAGCAGGCTGAAGGCGCCGTACAGCGTGCCGCTGTCGGCCAGGGCCTGGCTGGCGCTCAGGCCGTACTTGACGTAGCCCTCGCGCCAGTTGCTGCTGCCGGGCTGGCGGTTGCCGAACTGGTCGAAGCTTTCGTCGCTGTGGAAGACGCCGAACAGGGCTTCGAGGTTGGCGTCCAGGGTGGTGCCGGCGTTGTTGTAGAGTTCATGGGCCTGGGTGAGGGGCGAGGCCAGCAACAGGGCCAATGTGCAGGCGAGCTTGTGCGTCATGGTTGTGCTCCATGTTTTTATTGTGTGTTCTGTAGGGGCTGTTCCGGCCTCTTCGCGGGTAAACCCGCTCCCACAGGGATCGAGCGAATCCTGTGGGAGCGGGTTTACCCGCGAAGAGGCCAGTGCAGGAAGACTCAGAGCCTGATCAACACCGACTTCAGCTCGGTGTAGTGCTCGATCGCCGCCGCGCCCATCTCGCGGCCGACGCCGGAGAGCTTGTAGCCGCCAAACGGCAGCGCCGGGTCCAGTGCGCTGTGGCAGTTCACCCACACCGACCCGGACTTGATCCGCGGGATCATCCGGTGCACCGCGGCGAGGTCGTTGGACCAGATGCTCGCGCCCAGCCCGTAGGGGTTGTCGTTGGCCATGCGCACCACCTCGTCGAGGTCGTCGAACGGCATAGCCACCAGCACCGGGCCGAAGATCTCCTCCTGCACCAGGCGGTGGCGCTGGTCGACATCGACGATCACCGTCGGCTTGACGAAGTAGCCCGGGCCGAAGCCTTCGCCGCCGCAGGCGATGGTCGCGCCCAGCTCGCGGCCCAGGTCGATGTAGCCGGTGACCCGGTCCTGCTGCTTGGCCGAGATCAGCGGCCCCATCTGCACGGTCGGGTCCAGGCCGTTGCCCAGCTTCATGGCGTTGGCGATGCCGGCGATATCGGCCACCACGTTGTCGAAGTGCTTGCGGTGCACGTACAGCCGGGAACCGGCGCAGCACACCTGGCCCTGGTTGAAGAAGATCGCGGTGGCGGCGCCGGCGGCGGCTTCCTGCAGGTTGGCGTCGGGCAGGACGATGGTCGGCGACTTGCCGCCCAGCTCCAGGGTGACGCGGGTCATGTTGTCCATGGCGGCCTTGCCGATCAGCTTGCCGACCTCGGTGGAGCCGGTGAAGGTCAGCTTGTCCACGCCCGGGTGGCGGCTCAGGGCGGCGCCGGCGTTCAGCCCGGTGCCGGTGATCACATTGAACACGCCATCCGGGTAGCCGGCCTCGCTCACCAGCTCGGCGAGCTTCAGCGCGGTCAGCGGGGTTTCGTCGGCAGGCTTGAGGACCACGGTGCAGCCGGTGGCCAGGGCCGGACCGAGCTTCCAGCAGGCCAGCAGCAGCGGGAAGTTCCAGGCGACGATGGCACCGACCACGCCGACCGCTTCGCGGCGGATGAAGCCGTGGAACTCATCGTCGGGCATCAGCGGCAGCGAGGGCTCGACCGTGCTGCCTTCGAGCTTGGTGGCCCAGCCGGCCATGTAGCGCAGAAAATCGATGGCCAGTTGCACGTCCATCACCTGGGCCACGGCGGCGCTCTTGCCGTTGTTCAGGCATTCCAGCTCGGCCAGCTCCCGGGCATCGCGCTGCATCAGGTCGGCCAGGCGCCACAGCAGGTACTGCCGTTCACGCGGGCGTGTGCGGCTCCAGGCCGAGTTGTCGAAGGCCTGGCGCGCGGCCTGCACGGCGCGGTCCACGTCCTGGGCCTCGGCCGCGGGCACCTCGCCGAGGACCTCGCCGGTGGCCGGGTTGCGCAAGGTCATGGTGCGACCGCTGGCGGCGTCCTGCCAGTCGGCGCCGATGCGCATCCTGAGCTTGCGTGCGAGGAAGTCGCGTGTGGCGGGGAGGATCGGCAGTTCGGAATGCATGGGGGCGGTGCCTCTTGTCATGGTTGTGACCAGGGCTGGGGCAATGGGCGTGCCAAAGGACTCGGATGGCGGGTAGGCCCAGCTAGTGGTGGCTTTTGCCGGATTGGGAGTGAATAGAATCAGGGTTGGTCTGTTGCATATTGAGATCGGGTGAGACGTCGTGTGACACACATTCACGGGTGCTGGGGCCGCTGTGCGGCCCTTTCGCGGCACAAGGCCGCTCCTACAGGGGATCGCGGTCTCCTGTGTAGGAGCGGCCTTGTGCCGCGAAAGGGCTGCGAAGCAGCCCCGGCAACTGTCTCAAGGTGAAACACCCAGTCGCGAAATGGGACGTTCACCTACAATCCCAAACGCTGGCCCCTACCCGCAAAACCAAGGTAACTCACTGATCCAAAACATTTTTGCTGCAACTGGCACACTTCCTGTATCGCAACTGTCACATGCACACCGCTGTACCCAAGCGTGCGAATAACGATAAGAACAACACCGTGGAGGTCTGACCTTGAAGACGACTCGACTCCGGCGGCAGGCGGGCACACTGGCGCTGGTCGCCACCGCACTGCTGGCCGCCCAGGCCATGGCGGCCGAGCAGGGCCCGAGCCTGTTGCAGAACAAGTGCATGGGTTGCCATATCCCCGAAGGCAACGACAGCTACAGCCGCATCAGCCACCAGCGCAAGACCCCGGAAGGCTGGCTGATGAGCATCGCCCGCATGCAGGTGATGCATGGCCTTTCGATCAGCGACGACGACCGTCGCACCCTGGTCAAGTACCTGGCCGACAAGCAGGGCCTGGCGCCCAGCGAGACCGAGGGCGTGCGCTACGCCATGGAGCGGCGGCTGAACACCGTCGAGCACTTCGACGATCAGCTCAGCCAGATGTGCGGCCGCTGCCACTCCGGCGCCCGGGTCGTCCTGCAGCGGCGTCCGGCCAAGGAATGGGAACACCTGGTCAACTTCCACCTCGGCCAGTGGCCGTCCCTCGAGTACCAGGCCCAGGCCCGCGACCGCGACTGGCTGGACATCGCCCTCAAGCAGATGGTGCCGGACCTGGCCAAGCGCTTCCCCCTCGACAATCCGGCCTGGGCCGAGTGGCTCAAGGCGCGGCCCGAGTCCAAGGTCCTGGCCGGGCAATGGGCGTTCAGCGGCCACATGCTGGCCAAGGGCGACGTGCGCGGGGTGATGACGGTCAGCGCCGAGCAGGGCGACATCTTCAAGGTCGAACTCAAGGGCGCCTATGCCGATGGCACGCCGTTCAACGGCAGCGGCTCGGCGATCCTCTACAACGGCTATGAGTGGCGCGGCAACGTCAAGGTCGGCGAAGCCAACCTGCGCCAGGTGTTCGCCGCCATCGAAGGCCAGATGAAGGGCCGCATGTTCGAGGCCGAGCATGACGAGCGCGGCCTGGACTTCAGCGCCGCCAAGGCCGGCCAGGGCCGTCTGCTGGCGGTGCAGCCGGCGTTCATCAAGGCCGGCGGCGACAGCGAGATCAGCCTGGTGGGCAGCGACCTGTCCGGCAAGCCCGACCTGGGCGCGGGCGTCGAGGTGACCGAGGTGCTTGAGTCGACGCCGACGCTGATCCGGGTCAAGGCACGTGCCGCCAGGGACGCCGCCGCTGGCCAGCGCGAGGTCGCGGTGGGCGCGCTCAAGGGCGTGCAACTGGCGGTGTACGACAAGGTCGAGGAGGTCAAGGTGGTGCCGGCATTCTCCATTGCCCGCATCGGCGAGAACGGCGCCTCGGTGCCCAAGGTCCAGGGCCGCTTCGAGGCCGAGGCCTGGGGCAAGGACGCCAGCGGCCAGCCGCTGCGCATCGGCTATCTGCCGGCCACCTGGAAAGTCGAACCGTTCAACGAACGGGCGGTCGAGGACGAAGACGTCAAGTTCGCCGGGCAGATGCAGGCCGACGGCGTGTTCGTGCCGGGCGGGGCAGGGCCCAACCCGGCGCGCAAGATGATGACCAACAACGCCGGCAACCTGAAGGTGATCGCCACCCTCGCCGACGGCGGCCAGCAGGGCGAGGGTCACATGATCGTCACCGTGCAACGCTGGAACAATCCGCCACTGCCATAGGCATCAACCTGACGCATCGAATCCCGGGAGGTCGCCATGGGCGCACTACTGAACCTGGTCGAACGCAACCTGCACGAAGTGCAGGTGGATGCCGACCGCATGCTGTTCCATATCCCCAGCAGTTCGCTGTTCGCCGCCGACGCGGTGACCGGCGGCATCATCGACGCCCTGCGCCGCCAGGGCTGCTCCGCCGAGGAGCTGATGCAACGCCTCGGCCAGCAGTTTTCCGGACAGGACATCGAGGAAACCCTGCGCGAGCTGATCGCCCTGGAAGTGGTCAGCGACGGCTCGCCGCTGACCCCGGAGATCGCCCTGAAACAGGTCGAGCGCACGGCGCTGAACACCGTGGTGCTCAACGTCAACACCGGCTGCAACCTGAGCTGCACCTACTGCTACAAGGAAGACCTCGACAAGCCTTCGGCCGGGCGCAAGATGAACACGGCCACCGCCGAGGCCTCGGTGGAGATGCTGCTCAAGGAGTCGCCCGACGAGCAGCGCTACAGCGTGGTGTTCTTCGGTGGCGAGCCGCTGTCCAACCGGGCGCTGATCGAGCACATGGTGGCTTACTGCGAGCGGCGCTTCGCCGAGGTGGGCAAGCAGGTCGAGTTCATCATGACCACCAACGCCACCTTGCTGACCGAGGAAGTCGTCGACTGGCTCGACGCTCACCGTTTCGGTTTGTCGGTCAGCATCGACGGGCCCAAGACCGTGCACGACCGCAACCGCATCACCGTGGGCGGGCAGGGCACCTACGACGTGGTGCGGCGCAAGGCCGACATGCTGCTGTCGCGCTACCGCAGCCGGCCGGTGGGCGCGCGGGTCACCCTGACCCGTGGCATCACCGATATCGAGACCATCTGGAACCACCTGTTCAACGAACTGGGTTTCGCCGAGGTCGGTTTCGCCCCGGTGACCTCCGGCGACATGGCCGACTACAACCTCACCGGCGACGAGCTGGTGCAGGTGTTCGCCAACATGAAGGCCCTGGGCCGGCGTTACCTGGAGGCGGCGCTGGAGCATCGCAACATCGGTTTCTCCAACCTGCACCAGCTGATCACCGATATCCACGAGGGCCACAAGAAGGCCCTACCGTGCGGCGCCGGGCTGAAGATGCTGGCGGTCGATCACGAGGGCGAGCTGAACCTGTGCCACCGTTTTACCGGCTCCAGCCTGCCGACCTTCGGCAACGTGCACCAGGGCGTGAAACAGGCGCAGCTCAATGATTTTCTCTCGCAGCGCCTGGACCGCAGCGGCACCGGCTGCGACAGCTGCCGCATCCGCAACCTGTGCTCCGGTGGTTGCTACCACGAGAGCTACGCCCGCTATGGCGATCCGCAGCACCCGACCTACCACTACTGCGAGCTGATGCGCGACTGGGTCGACTTCGGTATCGAGGTCTACAGCCGCATCCTGGCCGCCAACCCGGCCTTCATCGATCGCTACATCACTCCCAGGAAGGCGCATTGACATGAAGCACCTCAAACCGCTGAACAACAAGGCGCGCATCCTCGAACAGGCCGCCGCCGAAGACCGCGTCGACGAAGTGCTGGCCATGAGCGCCGTGGCCGGCTGCACCGCCACCACCGACCCGGGCTGGGAAGTGGACGCCTTCGGCGGCGTCAGCTCGCTGTGCCAGCCGATGGAGGCCGACCTCTACGGCTGCTCCGACCCTTGCTGGTGGCCGGCCCAGGTGCCGGACATGATGAGCACCTACCAGGACTGGAACGCCCAGGCGACCAACTCCGCCGAAGACTGGCGCAACCTCGGCACCGTATTCCCGAAAGACAAATAGAACGACAAGGGGAAACCGCATGAAAGCTGGATTCTGCGCGCAGCTCGCGCTCACCATTGCCGCCACGGCCTGCGCCTGGGCGGCCCAGGCAGATGATGCAGGCCCGGCCTTGAAGGCCGGCCATGAATACCTGATCGCCACCAACTACCCGAACAACCTGCATGTGGTCGAGGTGGCCAGCGACACCCTGTACAAGACCTGCCGCATGCCCGATTCGTTCGGCCCCGGCACGGCGATGATGGCGCCGGACAACCGCACCGCCTACGTGCTGAACAACCATTTCGCCGATATCTACGGCATCGACCTGGACAGCTGCAAGACCACTTTCCACGCCAACCTCTCCAGCGTGCCGGGCGAGGTCGGCAAGGCCATGTACTCCTTCGCCATCAGCCCCGACGGCAAGGAGGTCTACGCCACGGTCAACCCGAGCCAGCGCCTGAACGACCACTACGTGGTCAAGCCGCCGCGCCTGGAGGTTTTTCGCACCAGCGACGGCCTGGACGCCAAGCCCGTGCGCAGCTTCCCGATGCCGCGCCAGGTCTACCTGATGCGCGCCGCCGACGACGGCAGCCTGTACGTGGCCGGGCCGGACATCTACAAGCTCGACGTCAAGACCGGCCAGTACAGCATCGCGCTGCCACTGCGCAGCTGGAACCGCCCAGGCTACAGCGCCCCCGACGTGCTGTACTTCTGGCCGCACCAGAGTTCGTTGCATGAGTTCTCGATGCTCTACACCATTGCGAAGTTCAAGGATGCCAAGCAGGACCCGGCCACCGCCGAGCCGCTGTACGGCTACCTGAGCATCGACCTGAAGACCGGCAAGGCCCACACCCAGGAGTTCGCCGAACTGACCGAGTTGTACTTCACCGGCCTGCGCTCGCCCAAGGATCCGAACCAGATGTACGGCGTGCTCAACCGCCTGGCCCGCTATGACATCCAGCAGAAGAAACTGGTCAAGGCCGCCAACCTCGACCATACCTACTACTGCGTGACCTTCGACAAGGCCGGCGACAAGCTCTATCTGGGCGGCACCTTCAACGACCTGGCGGTGTTCGACCCGAACACGCTGGAGAAGGTGAAGAACATCAAGCTGCCCGGTGGCGACATGTCGACCACCACGCCGCAGGTGTTCGTTCGCTAGAGGACCGGGAAATATACATCCCCGTGTAGGAGCGGCCTTGTGCCGCGAAAGGGGCGCGCAGCGCCCCCGGCGATTTCAGCGTCACAGCGAGATTGGGGCTGCTTTGCAGCCTTTTCGCGGCACAAGGCCGCTCCTACAGGGATCGCACAACAAGAGAGCCCCTATGCCCCAGCCCAGCCATACCCAAGGCTCAAAAGCCACTCCCTTGCTCACCCACTGCATCGGTGACGCTTTCGACGTCACCGCCGCCCGCTTCCCCGACCGCGAAGCCCTGGTGGTCCGCCATCAGCACCTGCGCTACACCTGGCGGCAACTGGCAGACGCTGTCGACCTGCACGCCCGCGCCCTGATGGCCCTGGGCCTGCAGGCCGGTGATCGCCTGGGCATCTGGGCACCCAACTGTGCCGAGTGGTGCATCACCCAGTTCGCCAGCGCCAAGATCGGCGCGATCCTGGTCAACATCAACCCGGCCTACCGCACCAGCGAGCTGGAGTACGCCCTGGGCCAGTCAGCCTGCCAATGGGTGATCTGCGCCGACGCCTTCAAGACCTCCGATTACCACGCCATGCTGCTGGACCTGGTGCCCGAGCTCGGTGCCTGCCGACCGGGCGAGCTGCAAAGCACCCGGCTGCCCGAACTGCGCGGGGTCGTCAGCCTGGCCGATACGCCACCCAGCGGCTTCCTGGCCTGGCCGGCGTTGCAGGCCCGCGCCGGCGAAACCGACGCCGGGCAACTGACCGCACGCCAGGCCAGCCTGCACCGGCACGAGCCGATCAATATCCAGTACACCTCCGGCACCACCGGTTTCCCCAAGGGCGCGACCCTCAGCCACCACAACATCCTCAACAACGGCTACATGGTCGGTGAAAGCCTCGGGCTGACCGAGCACGACCGGCTGGTGGTGCCGGTGCCGCTGTACCACTGCTTCGGCATGGTCATGGCCAACCTCGGCTGCATGACCCACGGCAGCACCCTGATCTACCCCAACGATGCCTTCGATCCACTGCTGACCCTGCAGGCCGTGGCCGAGGAGCGCGCCACCGCGCTGTACGGCGTGCCGACCATGTTCATCGCCGAGCTCGACCACCCGCGCCGCCACGAGTTCGACCTGGGCAGCCTGCGCACCGGCATCATGGCCGGCGCCACTTGCCCGATCGAGGTGATGCGCCGGGTGATCGACGAGATGCACATGAGCGAGGTGCAGATCGCCTACGGCATGACCGAGACCAGCCCGGTGTCGTTGCAGACCGGCGCCGCCGACGACCTGGAGCGCCGGGTGACCAGCGTCGGTCGCACCCAGCCGTGGCTGGAGAGCAAGGTGATCGACAGCGCAGGCTGCACCCTGGCACGCGGCGAGATCGGCGAGCTGTGCACCCGTGGCTACAGCGTGATGCTCGGCTACTGGAACAACCCCAAGGCCACCGCCGAGAGCGTCGATGCCGATGGCTGGATGCACACCGGCGACCTGGCGGTGATGGACGACGAAGGCTATGTGCGCATCGTCGGCCGCAGCAAGGACATGATCATCCGCGGCGGCGAGAACATCTACCCGCGGGAGCTGGAGGAGTTCTTCTTCACCCACCCGGCGGTGGCCGATGTGCAGGTGATCGGCATCCCCTGCAGTCGCTATGGCGAGGAGATCGTCGCCTGGGTCCGCCTGCATCCGGGGCAGGTGTTGGGCGCGGACGAGCTGCGCGACTGGGCGCGGGCGCGCATCGCGCATTTCAAGGTGCCGCGTCATTTCCGCTTCGTCGACGCATTCCCGATGACGGTGACCGGCAAGGTGCAGAAGTTCAGGATGCGCGAGATCAGCATCGAGGAGCTGGCTGGCGGCACCGATCGATAGTCGTCAGCCCTGTGGCCGGGCACCGTTGAGGAACAATTGCTCGACCGTCTGCGCAGTGTTGGCGCTGGCGGCGCGACCGCGGTGCTCGGCATCGACCATGCCGTAGATCATGGTCATGAATATCTCGGTGAACACTGCCGCGCTGATGTCGATGCGTAGCACGCCCAACTGCTGGGCACGCAGGAAGAACGCATCCATGGCCTGGATATAGACCTGCCAGCGCAGGTCCTCGGCGTCGTTGAGCAAGGTATCGGGGCGGTACTGGAACATCAGGAACATCAGCAGTTCGCGATGCTTGAGGTGTTCGGCGATCAGGTGTCGGATGCCGGCCAGCGGTTCGACGCGCTCGAGGTCGGCTTCAAGAATGACCTGGTTGAGCACCTGCTCGCCATGGTCCTCGAGCAGTTTCACCAGGTTGTCGCGGGTGCCGCAGAAGCGGTGCAGGGTGGCCTTGCTGACCCCGGCGGTTTCCGCCAGCTCCTTGAGGGTGGCGCGGGGGTGGACGACAATGGCCTGGGCCAGGGCCTTGAGCAGGCGCTCTTCCTGGAGGGTTCTACGCATGTGGGACCTCGAGTCGGGGTTCGGCGACGAAATATCCACAATTGTATCATATGAGACGAATAAATCTCATAAAGGGGCACGCCCCGTGTAGGAGCGGCCTTGTGCCGCGAAAGGGCTGCGCAGCAGCCCCGGGATTTCAGCGTAAATGCAAAGATTGCCGGGGCCGCTTTGCGGCCCTTTCGCGGCACAAGGCCGCTCCTACAGGACCTGATGCCTCGCCTCAGACCGTGTAATGCTTCAACTCACGCGCAATCAGCATGCGCTGGATCTCGCTGGAGCCCTCGTAGATCTGGGTAATGCGCGCATCGCGATAATACTTCTCCACCGGGTAGTCTTCCAGGTAGCCATACCCGCCATGTACCTGGATTGCCATCGAGCAGACCCGCTCGGCCATCTCCGAGGCGAACAGCTTGGCCTGGGAGGCCTCCGACAGGCAAGGCTTGCCGGCGCTGCGCAGGCGCGCGGCATGCAGGATCAGCAGGCGAGCAGCGTTGACCTGCACCTGCATGTCGGCCAGCAGGTTGGCGATGCTCTGGTGCTCGTTGATCGGCTTGCCGAACTGGATGCGCTCGCGGGAGTAGGTCAGCGCCGCCTCGAACGCCGCGCGGGCAATGCCCAGGGCTTGGGCAGCGATGCCGATGCGTCCGCCTTCGAGGTTGGACAGGGCGATGGCCAGGCCCTTGCCGCGCTCGCCCAGCAGGTTGGCGGCCGGAATGCGGCAGTCGTCCAGGGTCACCGCGCAGGTGTCGGAGGCGCGAATGCCCATCTTGTGCTCGCTGCGGTCGACCTTGAAACCCGGGTTGTCGGTCGGCACCAGGAAGGCCGAGAGGCCTTTCTTGCCCAGCTCCGGGTCGGTCACGGCAAAGACGATGGCCAGCTTGGCGCGGCGGGCGTTGCTGACGAACTGCTTGGCGCCGTTGATTACCCACTGGCCATCGACCAGCTCGGCGCGGGTGCGCAGGTTGTGGGCCTCGGAGCCGGCCTGGGGCTCGGTCAGGCAGAAGCAGCCGATCGCCTCGCCACTGGCCAGTTGCGGCAGCCAAGCCTGCTGCTGCTCGGGGGTGCCGTAGGCCAGCAGCGGGCCGCAGCCCACCGAGTTGTGGATGCTCATCATCGCTCCGGTGGCGCCATCGGCGGCGGAGATTTCCTCGACCGCCAGGGCGTAGGCGACATAGTCGGTGTAGCTGCCGCCGAACTGCTCCGGGGCGACCATGCCGAGCAGGCCCAGTTCGCCCATCTTGCGCACCACGTCATCGTCGATCCAGCCGGCCTTTTCCCAGGCCTGGGCATGGGGCGCGATCTCGCCGCGGGCGAAATCGCGGGCCATGTCGCGGATCATTATCTGCTCTTCGCTCAGTTCCAGGTCTTGCATCTGTGTACTCCCGGGCTCACAGGCCTTCGAAGAATTGGTCGACCCGCTGGGCAGTGAGGCCGGCCAGGGTCGGCGGGTTCCAGCGGGGTTGCTTGTCCTTGTCGACGATCAGGGCGCGCACGCCTTCGATGATGTCGCCGTGGGCGAACCACTGGCGGTCGATGTGCAGTTCCATGGCGAAGCAGTCTTCCAGGGCCAGGTGGCGGCCACGGCGCAGCAGTTCCAGGGTGACCGCCATGGCCAACGGCGAGCGGGTTTCCAGCAGGTCGGCGGTGTCCAGCGCCCATTGGCGGCTGTCGCCGATGGTCACGGCGCGCAGTTGCTCGATGATGCTCGGCAGGTCGGGCAGGGCGAAGAAGTGGTCGATCACCGGGCGCAGTGTCGCCAGCGGCGCGTCCGCCAAGGTCTGTGTGCCCTGCTTGGCGAGCAAGCCTTGCAGGTCCTTGAGCGGGTTGGCGCCGAAGGTCAGGCGGTCGAGCCCGTCATCCAGGGCCGCGAGCTGCTCACTGTCGACGTACCAGTCGGCCAGGCCGCAGTAGAGGGCATCGGCAGCCTTGATCTGGCTGCCGCTGACGCCCAGGTAGATACCCAGTTCGCCCGGTACCCGGGGCAGGAAGTAGCTGCCGCCGACATCCGGGAAGTAGCCGATGCCCACCTCGGGCATGCCCAGGCGGCTGCGTTCGGTGACGATGCGCAGGTCGCAGCCCTGGGCCAGGCCCATGCCGCCGCCGAGGGTGAAGCCGTCCATCAGCACCAGCACCGGCTTGCGGTAGCGGTGGATGCACAGGTCCAGGGCGTATTCCTCGACGAAGAAGTCCTCGTGCAGCTTCTCGCCGGCCTTGTAGCTGTCGTGCAGCGAGCGGATATCGCCACCGGCGCAGAAGCCCTTGGGGCCCTCGCCACGCAGCATCACGGCGTGCACCTGCGGATCCTGGGCCCATTGGTCGAGGTGGCGCTGCAGGCTGCGTACCATGTCCAGGGTCAGGGCGTTGAGGCCGGTGGGGCGATTAAGGGTGAGGTGACCAATGTGGTTGCGGACCTCGGCCAGTACCTGATCCGTTGCCGAGGGTTGAGCGTGCGCGGTCATCGCGGTCTCCCTGCTTTGTTATTGATTTTCCAAGTGAAGTCCTGGAATGCGCGGGCGGATCGAACGATCCTGTCATGCAAAATTACCCTGCACAATTGGCAAATCTGCAGGGTTACCCTGCATTTTTGTCGCCATGCGCATTCCAAGTCTGATGCAGCACTGTAGCAACTCCACGCCCCCTGTAGGAGCGGCCTTGTGCCGCGAAAGGGCCGCAAAGCGGCCCCAGGATTTCAATACTGATGCGAAGGTCGCCGGGGCCGCTTGCGGCCCTTTCGCGGCACAAGGCCGCTCCTACAGGGGGACGTGCAGCAATTGAGACTGGCTCCTCACCCCGAAGGGTGATAGCCGCCCCGTCCCCCCCATGAAACAATCCCGCCCAGCACTCACCCTGGCGGGGACAACAACAATGAGCAACGCCCAGCTGAATTCGCCCGACTGGTACGCGCAGATGGCCCGCGTGGTCGACGCCATTGGCACGCCCGGCTTCGTCGAGGCGTTGTTCGCTGCCCTCAACCAGCTGGCGCCGTGCCAGGCCATCACGGTGTTCCTGTACCCGCGCAAGGGCTTGCCGTCGGCGCTGTTCGCCAAGGACGACGAGGGGCCCTGGCTGCCCGAGGGCAATGTGCAGAAGTACCTCGAAGGCTACTACCTGCTGTGCCCGTTCTACCGCGCCTGCATGGACGGCATGCCCGCCGGCTGCTACCGCCTGAGCGATGTCGCGCCCGATCATTTCAAGCGCAGCGAGTACTACACCTCCTTCTACCAGCATGCCCACCTGGAGGACGAGCTCAACTACCTGGTGCCGCTGGACGCCCAGCTGTCCATCGCCGTGGCCCTGGGCAGCACCCGGCGCCTGGGCAGTCGCCAGGTGGCCGAGCTCAAGTGCGTTGCCGCCTGGGTGGTGGCAGTGGTGCGCCGACACTGGGGGCAGCTGGATGCCGAGGCCCTGGGCGGACGCTTCGAGAGCGCGCTGGGGCGGCAGATCAACGCCGCGCTGAACAATTTCGGCTCATCCCTGCTCACCGAGCGTGAATGCCACATCGCCCAATACCTGCTGCGCGGCCATTCCACGCGCTCGCTGGCCGAGCGCCTGGGGATCAGTGAGGACACCGTCAAGACCCACCGCAAGAACCTCTACGCCAAGCTCGACATCGCCACCCAGGCCGAGCTGTTCTCGCTGTTCATCGCCTCGCTGGCCCAGGCCCAGGAAGGCCTGAGCAAGGACCCACTGGAAAGCTACCTGCGGCGGCGCTGAACCACCGTTTCACCTCATCCAGACAACGACAATCACCGGCCCCGCGTGTGGCCGGAGGGGAGACCTGCGTGCATACGAAAAGCGATTGGCAGCAGCGCGCTGCACGGCAAAGCTTCATCACCACCGCGTTGATCGACGGCCGCCCGGTGGCGGCTCGTGACGGTGCCACCTTCGCCGCCATCAATCCGGCGACCGAGCAGTGCCTGGCCCAGGTCGCCGCCTGCGCCGACCACGAGATCGATCAGGCGGTGCGCGCCGCCCGTCGCGCCTTCGAGCACGGGCCCTGGGCACGCATGGCGCCGGCCGAGCGCAAGCGCGTGCTGCTGCGCCTGGCCGAGCTGATGCTGGCCCACCGCGAGGAACTGGCGCTGCTTGACTCGCTGAACATGGGCAAACCGGTGATGGACGCCTACAGCATCGACGTGCCCGGTGCTGCGCATGTGTTCGCCTGGTATGGCGAGGCGCTGGACAAGCTCTACGACCAGGTCGCGCCGACCGCCGCCAGCGCCGTGGCAATGATCAGCCGCGAGGCGCTGGGCGTCATCGGCGCGGTGGTGCCGTGGAACTTCCCGTTGGACATGGCCGCCTGGAAGGTCGCCCCGGCACTGGCCGCAGGCAACAGCGTGGTGCTCAAGCCCGCCGAGCAGTCGCCATTCTCGGCCCTGCGCCTGGCGGAGCTTGCATTGCAGGCGGGGTTGCCGGAAGGCGTGCTCAACGTGGTGCCGGGCCTGGGTGAAACCGCGGGCCGCGCCCTGGGGCTGCACCCGGACGTGGACTGCCTGGTGTTCACCGGCTCCACCCAGGTCGGCAAGTACTTCATGCAGTACTCGGCGCAGTCCAACCTCAAGCAGGTGTGGCTCGAATGCGGCGGCAAGAGCCCGAACCTGGTGTTCGACGACTGCCGCGACCTCGACCTGGCAGCGCAGAAAGCGGCGTTCGGCATCTTCTTCAATCAGGGCGAGGTGTGCTCGGCCAACTCGCGGCTGTATGTGCAGCGCTCGATCCATGACGAGTTCGTCGAGCGCCTGCTGCGCCAGGCCCGTGAGTGGCTGCCGGGCGACCCGCTGGATCCGGCCAGCCGCGCCGGCGCCATCGTCGATGCAGGGCAGGCCGCGCGCATCGAGGCGGCCATCGCCCAGGGCCGGGCCGAGGGCGCGCGCCTGCTGTGCGGCGGCGAGCGGCTGAGTGTCAACGGCTCGCAGAACTTCATCACGCCAACGATCTTCACCGATGTGCGCCAGGACATGGCCCTGGCCCGCGAGGAGATCTTCGGCCCGGTACTGGCGGTCAGCGCCTTCGATGACGAGGAGCAGGCCATCGCCTTGGCCAATGACAGCGTCTACGGCCTGGCCGCGTCGGTCTGGAGCGACGACCTCAACCGCGCCCACCGAGTGGCCCGGCGGCTCAAGGCCGGCACGGTGTCGGTCAACACCGTCGACGCTTTGGACGTGACCGTGCCGTTCGGCGGCGGGCGCCAGTCGGGCTTTGGCCGCGACCTCTCGCTGCATTCGTTCGACAAGTACACCCAGCTCAAGACCACCTGGATCCAGCTGCGCTGACATTCACCCGAGGAGAACAACAATGAACGCACCTTTTGCGCCCAAACGCGACACCCGCGACTACCAGGCCAGCGACGCCGCCCACCACATCCACGCCTTCCTCGACCAGAAGGCGCTCAACGCCGAGGGGCCACGGGTCATCACCCGGGGTGAAGGCCTGTACCTGTGGGACAACGACGGCCGCCGCTACCTGGACGGCATGTCCGGCCTGTGGTGCACCCAGCTCGGCTATGGCCGCAAGGACCTGACCGCCGCCGCCGCCGCGCAGATGGACCAGCTGGCGTACTACAACATGTTCTTCCACACCACCCACCCGGCGGTGATCGAACTGTCCGAGCTGCTGTTCAGCCTGCTGCCGGGCCACTACAGCCACGCCATCTACACCAACTCCGGCTCCGAGGCCAACGAGGTGCTGATCCGCACTGTGCGTCGCTATTGGCAGGTGGTCGGCCAGCCGAGCAAGAAGATCATGATCGGCCGCTGGAATGGCTACCACGGCTCGACCCTGGCGGCCACGGCGCTGGGCGGGATGAAGTTCATGCACGAGATGGGCGGGCTGATCCCGGACGTTGCGCATATCGACGAGCCGTACTGGTTCGCCGCGGGCGGCGAGCTGACCCCGGCCGAGTTCGGCCGACGCTGCGCCCTGCAACTGGAGGAGAAGATCCTCGAGCTGGGCGCCGAGAACGTTGCCGGTTTCATTGCCGAGCCGTTCCAGGGCGCCGGCGGCATGATCTTCCCGCCCGAGAGCTACTGGCCCCAAATCCAGCGCATCTGCCGCCAGTACGATGTGCTGCTGTGCGCCGACGAGGTGATCGGCGGTTTTGGTCGCACCGGCGAATGGTTTGCCCACCAGCACTTCGGTTTCGAGCCCGACACCCTGTCCATCGCCAAGGGCCTGACCAGTGGCTACGTGCCCATGGGCGGGCTGGTGCTGAGCAAGCGCATCGCCGAGACGCTGGTGGAGCGGGGCGGGGTATTCGCCCACGGCCTGACCTATTCCGGTCACCCGGTGGCAGCAGCGGTGGCGGTGGCTAACCTCAAGGCCCTGCGCGACGAAGGCATTGTGCGCCAGGTCAAGGACGACACCGGGCCATACCTGCAGCGCATCCTGCGCGAGGTATTCGCTGATCATCCGCTGATCGGCGAGGTGCAGGGCGCCGGGTTGGTGGCGGCGTTGCAGTTCGTCGAGGACAAGGCCACGCGCAGGCGTTTCGCCAATGAGAACGACCTGGCCTGGCAGTGCCGCACGTTCGGCTTTGAAGAGGGGGTGATCATTCGCTCCACCCTGGGGCGCATGATCATGGCGCCGGCGCTGGTGGCCAGCCGAGGCGAGCTGGATGAGCTGGTGGAGAAGACCCGTATTGCGGTGGATCGGGTGGCGGGGATGGTTGGCAGACGCTGAGTCTGGCTTGAGATCCTGGGGCCGCGTTGCGGCCCTTTCCGGCCGGTCCGACGCCTCGGCAAGGCCGCTCCTACAGGGGTACGCGATCCGGGTAGGAGCGGCCTTGCGCCGCGAAAGGCCTGACTTATGATTATCCAGCGTTGTCTGACAGCGCCTTCAACACCGCCATGGCGCGCTGGGCGTCGTCGACACCGACAAAGATGTGGTCATGGTAATAGGCCGCCACTACGTTGCAGCTGATGCCCGCCTTGCCCAGCGCGGTGGCGAACGCCGCAGTCAGGCCCACGGCCTCGAGGGAAGAGTGGACGGTCAGCGTGATCCAGGCGCAGACATAGGTGTAGGGCAGCTGCATCGCGTCCGCGACCGTTCGCTCCAGGATGACCGTCCAGCCTTCGCGCTCCCTGAAGCTGCCTACAATGTTCAGGTCTTGCAGCTGCGAGGCGTCAGTGACCGTGGCAAAGACATATTCGCCATCATTGAGTTCGGGCCTCATGGACTGGAGAAGTTTTTCAATCGAGGTTTCGCCATGCATCGCCTGGGCTCCTTGAATTGTGAGTCGGCAGTCTAGAGCGTTCACCGGGGGCGAATGAAATTAGCATTGCACGCAGGGCATTAGGACAATCGATTTCGCCGCTCAGCGCCACGCTGCCAGGCGTACCAGCGCGGGCAGCAGCGCCCAGATCGGCGCCAGCAGCAGGGCGGTGGTGACCGCGCCCAACGGCAGGTCGACCTGTGCCAACCGGGCACCGGCCAGATAGGCCAGCGGCCCGCCCAACGCACCCAGCACCGCCCCGCGCCAGAACGGCTGGCCGGCCCAGGCCAGGCTATGGCGCAGGCCGCTGGCCAACACCAGCCACATCAAAACCAGCCACACGGGTAGCGGACGGCTGTCGAAAGTAAACACGCCAATCGCGCCCAACAGGCTGTCCACCAGGCAGCCGGCCAGCGTCACGCGCAGTAGCGCCCAAGCCTCGCCAGGGCGATCCTGGCAGAGGTATACATGCACCGCCATGACCGGCGGCACCACCAGCAGCAACCCGGGCCATCGAGCGCCGAGCACGCACAGCCACCAGCCGGCCTGCAGCCACAGGGCATTGGCGATCAGCCAGCCACGGCGCATGGGTCAGTGCCCGGGCAACGGAGCGCGCCGTGCCAGGGGAGCTGCCCAGAGCAACTGGGCGACGCCGATGGCGCGCTCCTCGAAACCGCCCTGGCAGTAGCACAGGTAGTACTCCCACAGGCGCTGGAACATTTCGTCGTAGCCGAGCGCCGTCAGCACACCGCGGGCCTGGCGCAGGTTGTCGCGCCAGTGCCGCAGGGTGCGGGCGTAGTCCAGGCCGAAGTCCTCCAGGTGCACGAGGTTCAGTCCTGTCTGGCGGCTGGCGGTGTCGAGCAGCACGCTCAGCGACGGCAGGGCGCCGCCGGGGAAGATGTAGCGCTGGATGAAGTCCACCGAGCGACAGGCCTGGGCATAGCGCTGGTCGCGGATGGTGATGGCCTGCAGGAGCATCAGCCCGTCGGGCTTGAGCAGCGTAGCGCACTGGCGAAAGTACACAGGCAGGTAACGGTGGCCGACGGCCTCTATCATCTCGATCGAGACCAGTTTGTCGAAGGTGCCCGCCAGGTCGCGATAGTCCTGGCGCAACACCGTCACACGGTGCTCCAGCCCCAGCGCCTGGACGCGCTGCAGGGTGAAGGCGTACTGGGCCTCGGAGAGCGTCGTGGTGGTGACCCGGCAGCCGTGCCGGGTCGCGGCGTGGATCGCCAGGCTGCCCCAGCCGCTGCCGATCTCCAGCAGGTGATCCTGCGCACGCAGTTCGAGCTTGCGGCAGATCTGCTCCAGCTTGTTCAGCTGGGCCTGCTCCAGGGGTTGCTCGGGGTGTTCGAACCGGGCCGCCGAGTACATCATGGTCGGGTCGAGCAGGTGTTCGAACAGGACGTTGCCCAGGTCGTAGTGGGCCAGGATATTGCGTCTGGCGCCGCGCCGGTTGTTGCGGTTCAGGCGATGCAGCAGGCGCAGCAGGGGGCGACCCAGACGCGCCAGGCCACCCTCCAGGGCGTCCAATACCTCCAGGTTGGCCACGAACAGCCGGGTCACGGCCGCCAGGTCCGGGCTGTGCCAGTAGCCATGGATGTAGGCTTCGCCGGCACCGATCGAGCCATTGCCGGCCACCAGGTTCCAGGCCGCGCCTTCAAGGATCTCCACTTCGGCCTGCAACGGGCTGTCGGTGTCGCCGAAGCTCCATTGCCGTCCCCGCTCGCGCAGCCGCAGGTGGCCGTGGCGTAGCTTGCCCAGTTGCGCCAGCACCGCGCTGCGGGCCAGTCCACCCAATAGCGGTGTGAGGCCTGCAGATTTGCTAACGCTCAGGGTGGGGTTCGACATGGTCGGGCTCCTCGCGGCGATGGCCGAGCGCCAGGGTGCCCTGGCTGGCGGTATGGTCGTGAACGGGGACACGCTTGAACAACAGGCGCAGTGCTTGCCAGTAGATGGCCGAGACGGTGCGCAGGCTCATCCAGGGGAAGGACAGCAGGTAGCGATGCAGCGCGGCGCGGTCCAGCGGCTGGCGGCGCACGGCGAGGTCGGCTTCGAAGACCTTCTGGCCGTCTTGCCAGTTCTCCATGTGCACGTGAATCCGCTGCGTATCGAGATGGAAGTGCAGGCGGTAGTCCATGGCCATCGGCAGGAAGGGCGATACGTGGAAGGCCTTGGCCATGGTGAACGGTTGCTCGAGGCCGTCCCGCACCGGCAGCACATAGTGGAAGCGCTCGCGCCACGGCGTGTTGCGCACTTCCAGCAGAATCGCCGCCAACTGCTCGTCGCGGTCATGGCAGAAGTACAGGCTCACCGGATTGAACGACAGCCCCCAACTGCGCAACTGTGTCAGCAGGCGCACCGGGCCTTCGGGAACCTGGCCGGTGGCCTGGCCGACCAGTCGGCGGGCGGCCTGGGCCAGCGGCTCGCCCTTGCCGGTCAGCGCCGGCAGGTAGTCGGTCTCGCGCCAGCTCAAGGGCGCCAGTCGCCAGCGCCCCACCCAGCGCGACAGGCCCAGCAGCCGGGCCTGCTCGTCGAGGTCCAGGTAGAACATGCCGATCCGGTAGCGGAAGGCATGCGACCGGGGCCCCAGGCGTCGATGGCTGACCCAGCCCGGGCACAGGCTGCTGTTCACAATTGCTCTCCGAAGTGTTCGGCGACCTTGAGCGCACTGACCACGCCGTCTTCGTGAAAGCCGTTGCCCCAGTAGGCGCCGCAGTAGTAGCTGTGGTGCTGGCCCTGCAGCTCGGCCTGGCGGGCCTGGGCGGCGGTGGCGGCGAGGCTGTATTGAGGGTGGGCGTACTGGTAGCGGGCGATGATCTGCGCCGGGTCTACACGTGAGGTCTGGTTGAGGCTGACGCAGAAGGTCACCGGGGCCTGGATGCCCTGCAGGATGTTCATGTTATAGGTCAGCGCGGCTGGGGCCTGTTCGGGGCCGCCCAGGCGGTAGTTCCAGCTGGCCCAGGCCTTGCGCCGGCGCGGCAGCAGGCGGGTGTCGGTGTGTAGCAGCACATCGTTGCTGGCGTAGGTGATGGCCCCAAGCACCGCGCGCTCCTGGGCGCTGGGTGCTTCCAGCAGGGCCAGGGCCTGGTCGCTGTGGCAGGCGAACACCACGTTGTCGAAGCGCTCACTACCGGCCTTGCCGTGCAGGGTGACGCCGCCTTCGTCGCGGCTCACCCGGTCGACTTTGCACGCCAGGCGAATGCGCTCGGCGAACGGTCGGCACAGCGGTGCGACATAGCTGCGCGAACCACCCTCGACGACCCGCCACTGCGGACGCCGGTTGACCGACAGCAGCCCATGGTTGCGACAGAAACGCACGAAGAACTGCAGGGGGAAATCGAGCATGTCCGCCCGTGACATCGACCAGATTGCCGAGCCCATCGGCACGACGTAGTGCTCGATAAAGCGCCGGCCATAGCCCTGTGCCTGGAGGTAACCGCCCAGGGTGGTGGACGGGTCGATGCGCTCGCGGTCCAGGTCGGCCAGGGCCTGGCGGTTGAAACGCAGGATGTCGCGCAGCATGCCCCAGAACCCTGGCGACACCAGGTTGCGCCGCTGGGCGAACAGGGTGTCGAGGTTATGGCCGTTGTATTCGAGGCCACTGCCCGGGTCATGCACAGAGAAGCTCATCTGGGTCGGTCGCGAGGCGACCCCAAGCTGGTCGAGCAAGCGGATGAAGTTCGGGTAGGTCCAGTCGTTGAACACGATGAAGCCGGTGTCCACTGCGTGGCGCTCGCCGTGCCAGGGCACTTCGACGGTATGGGTGTGGCCACCGATCCAGTCCTCGGCCTCGAACACCGTGACTTCGTGGCGGCGCGACAGCAGGTGGGCGCAGGTCAGGCCGGCGATGCCGCTGCCTATGATCGCGATGCGCATGGCGGGCTATTCCTGTGGCCGTCTTGCCAGGCGTCGACCCAGCGCCAGGCGCCAACGCGGCGGCAGCGCGCCGAGCAGGCGCAGGACCAGGGTGAACGCAGTGGGGAAGTTGATTTCCAGCGGCCGCCCGGGCAGGCGCCGGGCGATATGGCGGGCGGCGCGCTGCGCCGTCCAGCGCTGGGGCATGGGGAAGTCGTTGCGCCGGGTCAGGGGCGTATCGACGAAGCCGGGGCTGACCAGGGTGACATCGATGCCTTCATTGGCCAGGTCGATGCGCAGCGATTCGACCAGGTAACGCACGGCGGCCTTGGATGCGCCATAGGCGCCGGCCCGGGGCAGGGCGAGCCAGGCCACCGAACTGCCCATCACCACCACATGCGGGCGCTCGCCACGGCGCAGCAAGGGCAGGGCGATGGCCAGGCAATGACACAGGCCCAGCAGGTTGGTGCGCACCACGCGCTCGACCAGGTCAGGGTCGAATCGACCCGGCTCCAGGTATTCACAGGTCCCGGCGTTGAGGATCACGCCATCGAGTGCGCCCCAGGCTTGCTGCAGTTCCCCGGCGATCAACGCCAGCCGTTCGCGGTCGTCGATATCGCCAAGGGCCGCCAGCGCCTGCCCGGGAAAACGTTCGACCAAGGGCGCCAGGCGCTCGGCGCAGCGGCCTCCCAAGGCTACCTGGTGCCCCTGTTCCAGCAGTTGCGCGGCCAGCGCCGCGCCGATGCCGCTGCTGGCGCCGGTCAGCCAGTAGCGGCTCATGCCAGCCGACCCTTGAGCCAGCGGATGGCGCCGCCCATGACCGGGACATGTTCATAGAGCAGGGCACCGGCGTCGAAGTAATCCTGGTGAACCTGTACCCGCTGCTGCCATTGCAGATGGCTGCAGCCCTGCAGGCTGATGGGCCGGCCACCGGCCAGACGTGGATGGCGAAAGTGCAGGGTCCAGCGCAGGTAACCCTGCCCGGGCCGGACCTCGTCGGCGCCGGTGAAGGCATAGCGGATGTCGTGGGCGTTGGCGTAGAGCTGGGCGAAGTACGCCTTCAGGGCCGGCAGGCCATCGACCCGGTGCAGCGGGTCGCGAAAGCTGACATCTTCGCTGTACAGGTTTTCCAGCGAGTCCAGGTTGCCCCGGTGCAGGCGGGCGAAGCATTCGGCGAACTGCTGCAGGTAGTCTGACATGCGCGGCTCCGGGCAATCCTGTACAACGATGGCGAGTTGTACAGGTATGACTGAAGCCTAGGACTAAAATTGTACAAACACAATCTTCTTGTACAGATTTTGCCGTCAGCGTCCGGCTGCCGCCAGCGCCTCGCGCAAGCGCGCGACCTCCGCTTCCAGTTCACGCACTTTCTCCTCGGCGGCTACCTGGGCCGTGACATCGCGCTGGATACCGATGTAGTAGGTCAGTTGGTCGGCTTCGTTGCGCACCGGGGTAATCGACAGCTCGTTCCAGAACGGGCTGCCATCCTTGCGGTAGTTGCGCAGCACCTGGCGGCAGGGGCGGCCTGCGCGGATCGCCTGGCCGATGGCGGCGACGCCCGGCTGGTCATGGTCGGTGCCCTGGAGAAAGCGGCAGTCCTGGTAGAGGATGTCGTCCGTGGCGTAGCCGGTGAGCCGTTCGAAGGCCGGGTTGACGTAGATGAGAATGCTGTCGTTGCCCTCCTGTTCGGCGACGACGATGCCATCGTTGGACTGCTCGACCATCAGTTGCAGGAGTTTCGCGTTGATCATGGAGCTCACCTGTCGGATCGTGTGTGCGAATGCGCAGCGTAGCTTCCGTGCGAGAACCTCGGGCGCGTGTGCCGACCATGATGACCCAAGCAGGCTCGCCGCAACAGGTACCCATGGGGTTAGAATGTGTCTTCACCCATTCGAACCCTGGCCATGACCGACGCCCCTTCCTTCGACTTGCTGCCCATGCGCGACGTGGTCAGCCTGACCGGCATCAACCCCGTGACGTTGCGCGCCTGGGAGCGCCGCCATGGCCTGATCAGCCCGCAGCGCACCGAAGGCGGGCACCGGCTGTACACGGCCAGGGATGTCCAGCGCATTCGCGACATACTGCGCTGGACCGGCAATGGCGTGCCTATCAGCAAGGTTGGCGGGTTGCTCGCCGGCCAGCCCGAGGCGCCCCCCGCGCAGGACGATGCCTTTCACGACTGGCGCCTGGCCGTTGTCCGGGCGACCAAGGCGTTCGACGCGCAGGCTTTGGAAGGCATTCACGGGCAGTTGTTCACGCTGTTGCCCAAGGCCTCGGTGATGCACGAGGTGTTCATGCCGGTGTGGCGCGAGCTGGCCGAAGGTGAGGCTTTCGGCGAGCGCAGCCAGTGGCTGTTCCTGGACACTTTCCTGCGCGCCCGTCTGCTGCTGCGCCTGCACATGAACCAGGCCGATGCGCCACGGGTGCTGCTGGCCGGCGCCGAGGGCCTGGCCGAGCTGCAGTTGCTGTGTGCCGGCCTGCTGCTGAGTGATCGGCGCCAACGCATCGAGGTGCTGGGGTGTGGCCAGCCGCTGGAGGAGCTGGCGCTGGTGTGCAGGGCAATCCAGCCGGCGGTGCTGGTGGTTGCGGTGCGGGGGCCGGTAAGCGCGGCCTTGGCGAAACGACTGCGTTCGTTGCAGATGGAGATCGCTTGCCCGCTGGCGCTGGTGGGCGAGGGGCTGGGGGCTTCGCAGGCGATGCTGCAGGGGATTCCGGTGTGTCTGCTGGATGAGTGTGATCCTCAGGCGCCCGGCATGCTTGATGCGTTGATCAGGGGCGCCCTGGACCTGTGATGGCTACCTACAGCGCTTTCATCTCCGCAATATCCCGCGCCACCTGATCCGCGGAGCGGTCGAACATCGCCTGTTCCTGCGCATCCAGCGGCAGCTCGATCACCCGCGTGATGCCCGCGTCCGAGAGCACGCAGGGCACTCCCATGGCGATATCCGTGCGTCCGTACTCGCCCTCGAGAATCGCGACCGCCGGCAGGATGCGGCTGCGCCCGTTGGCAATCGCATCCACCATCTGCGCGATCGCCACGCCCGGCGCATCGCAGGCGCTGCCGACCTTCTTCAGGGCAAGGATCTCGCCGCCACCTTTACGGGTACGCTCAACGATCTGCTCGATCTGCTCACTGGACAGCAAGTGCGCCAGCGGCACCGCACCGACCATGCAATAACGCATCAAAGGCACCATGCTGTCGCCGTGCCCACCCAGGACCAGCGCCGTGATATCCCGTGCCGAAAACCCGGTCTGCTCGGCGATGAAACATTTCATGCGCGCGGTATCCAGCACCCCCGCCTGGCCGAACACCTTGTCGCGGCCCAGTCCACTCAGGCTCCAGGCCCGGTAGGTGAGCACGTCGACCGGATTCGACACCACCAGCACCGTCGCGCTCGGCGCCTGCTGTTTCACATCGCGCATGATGCCGTCGAGTATCGGCAGGTTGATGGCCAGGACATCCTGGCGCGACTGGCCAGGCTTGCGCGGCACGCCCGCGGTGATCACCACCAGGTCGGAATCCTGCAGCAATTGGGCATCCGACCCGCCGTGCACCTTGGTATCGGACCCGGACTCCACCGCCGCCTGCCAGACATCCAGCGCCTTGCCCTGCGCCAGCTCACCCTGGACGTCGATCAGCGCCAGTTCACGGCAGAGCGCGTCCCGGGCGATGACCTGGGCCGCTGCCTCACCGACGATACCGGCACCCACGATTGATAGTTTGTTCACCTCGCACCTCCTCGTGGCTCGCGTTACCCGCAACACGCGCGCCTGTACAGGGAAGTATTGCCTGCCCGGGCGAAAAGGCTACCCGAGGTGGAGCCCTGTGGGCCCTTGGAGCCATCCCTTTCAAGGTTTTTGCGTTTTTTGGGATATGGCCGCTCTAATTCAAGATTGCCGGGGTCGCTTTGCGACCCTTTCGCGGCACAAGGCCGCTCCTACAGGCGATCGCGCCCCCCTGTAGGAGCGGCCTTGTGCCGCGAAAGGGCCGCAAAGCAGCCCCGGCGATTCGAAGCCGGACGCCAATTCAGAGCACTTTGACCGCCCGCCCGATGAACTGCACAGGCCCGTTCGGACGTCCGCTTGCAGAGCCACCCGCATTCTCCAGGGTCAGCTCGAACAACTGGTTGGGCTCTACCGCAGGCAGGCGCTCCAGCGGCACGGTGACCTGCTCCCCAGGTTTGATCAGCCCAAGCGAGATTGGTGCTGGCCACTGTTCACCCTTGGTCCAGAACTGCAGGACCTTGCCTCCCGGGACCTCGGACTTGCCCAAGGGAATCAGCTGGACCTGATCAGCGCCACGGGCTTGGACCACCCAGCCAGGTGCCTGGGTGGCAGGCGCCACCAGCACGACCATATAGGTGGTGGCAGGCGACTGTACCGTCAGCAGTGCAAGACCCAGTAACAGACTGGCTGCAAGGCCGGCACCGGCCAGCCCTTGCCACAGCCCCAGGCGTCGCCACCATGAGGGCTGGGCAGGGCGGTCGCCCAGGCTACGGTTGATCCGTTGCCACAGTCGGGGACTGGGCGCAAGTGGCGTGGCCAGCGCGTTCAAGCCCAGCAGTCGCTGCTCCCAAGCGTCCACGGCGTCACGCAAGGCACGGTCGCTGTCCAGGCGCTTGAGCACGGTCTCCTGCTGTTCGGCCGACAACGTGCCTAGCACGTACTCCCCGGCCAGTTGCTCGAGGTCATCGGTGCTTTCGTTACCCGGCTCGTTGGTCATCCCATGCACTCCCGCAGCGCCTTGAGGCTGCGTTTGATCCACGACTTGACCGTGCCCAGCGGGGTGTCGAGCAGGCGGGCGATCTCGGCATGGCTGCAGCCGTCGACGTAAGCATGCAGGATGCACTTGCGCGGCGCGGCGTCGAGCTGGTCGAGGCAGCGGTGAATCCTCGGTGCATCGGCCTGCAAGGTCATGTCATCGTGATAGGGCGCGATATCGACGGTGGCAACATCGTCGATCACCACTTCTCGGCGGGTATCGCGTATGAAATTCAGGGCCAGGTGCCGGGTCAGGCTGTACACCCAGCCACGCGCCGAGCCTCGGGCCGGATCAAAGCTGGCCGCACGAGTCCAGATGCGGATGAAGGCGTCATGGACGATGTCCTCGGCGGTGGCGTGGTCGCGGGCGATGCGCCGGGCCACGCCGAGCAGCCGGGCACCCTCCTGGTCGTAAAGCGCCTGCAGGGCGCCGCGATCGCCCCTGGCACAGGCCTGGAGACAGCGCTCGTAGTCGAATGGCGTCGTGGGCAGGTTCAAGGTCGGGCCGATCCTCATGCTACCGGGAGCCCCGGCCGGTCGGCCGGGGACTGTCGATGAGCGTAGCTCAAGGGTGCTGGCGCGCCTTGCGCGCAGGCCCTCAGTTGGCGGCCCAGAAGATGTAGTCGGCCTGGTACTTGACGATCTGCTTCTCGCCCTTGTTCTGCGCCGTGCAGGCGGTCTGCGGGGCGACACCGCCACGGGTGGCCAGGCGCTGGACGAAGCTGACGCCGCTCATGGCGCCCTTGCCCTCGGCGGGATTGGCCTTGACCAGCTGGTACGGCAGGTCACCCTTGGCCGCCGGGGCGATGGCCAGCTGGGTACCGGTGATCTTCGAGCCGTCCTTGGCCTGCCAGGTGGCGGGCGGGCCGAAGTAGTCGCCCACGGTCTTGCCGGCCCGGTCCTTGAGCACGGCCTTCGGGCCGACGAAGGTCCATTCGGTCTGGCCGGGGGCGTCGGCCTTGTCGCGGCATTCGTAGGTGATTTCGCCGACACCGACGGTTTCCAGCGCCACCTTGTGGCCGTCCGGCACCTTGACGGCATCGGGGACCCCGGTCTGGGCGTGGGCGGTCGGCACCAGCATGGCCAGGGCGAGGCCGCAGGCGGTCAGGAACGAAACGTGTGCGATGTTCATCGAGCGATCTCCTGGTGGGGGCATGGCAGGGCATTCAGTTGTTGCCCTGAGTTGAATACCCACCAGAACGGGATCTGGATGCACTCAAGCGTAAAAAGAGAGACCTGGCCGACGGAGCGCAAGGTGGCCAGCAGTCTTCCTCCGATGTCGAGCGCTCATCGGGGAATGGCGTTTCTTTACGCTTTCTTTATGCCGGCCTTTGCAGCTTGAGAAGATACTGGCGCGGTTTTTCTGCCCCCCCCAGCCTGCCTGCCCGCATTCAGTGTTTACGCGATACTGACGAGACGTTACCTGTGAGCCAATCCGCAACCGTTGAAAACCCGTCCCACGCCAACAAAAGCACGGGCGTCGGCCTGCTGGTCGCCGCCGTCGGCGTCGTCTATGGCGACATCGGCACCAGTCCCCTGTACACGCTCAAGGAGGTGTTCTCCGGCCATTTCGGCGTGCAGGCCAACCTTGAGGGGGTGCTGGGCATCCTGTCGCTGGTGTTCTGGTCGTTGATCTGGGTGGTTTCGGTAAAGTACGTCCTGTTCATCCTGCGCGCCAGCAACCAGGGCGAGGGCGGGATCATGGCGCTGACCGCGCTGGCCAGGCGGGCGGCACGTCCTTATCCGCGGCTGAGCAAGGTGCTGGTGCTGCTGGGGCTGTTCGGCGCGGCGCTGTTCTACGGCGACAGCATGATCACCCCGGCCATCTCCGTGCTGTCGGCGGTGGAGGGCCTGCAGTTGGGCATCGACGGCATCGAGCACTGGGTCGTGCCCCTGGCGGTGGTGGTGTTGGTCGGGCTGTTCATCATCCAGAAGCACGGAACCGCGCGCATCGGCATCCTGTTCGGGCCGGTGATGGTGCTGTGGTTCGTGGTGCTGGGGGCGCTAGGCATCCATGGCATCGTGCAGCGGCCCGAGGTGCTGCAGGCGCTGAACCCGTCCTGGGCGGCGCACTTCTTCGTCGCCCATCCGGGCATCGGCGTGGCGATTCTGGGTGCCGTGGTGCTGGCCTTGACCGGTGCCGAGGCGCTTTATGCCGACATGGGGCACTTCGGCCGCAAGCCGATTTCCCGCGCGTGGTTCATCCTGGTGCTGCCGGGCCTGGTGCTCAACTACTTCGGCCAGGGTGCGCTGATCCTCGACAACCCGGCAGCGGTGCGCAACCCGTTCTACCTGCTGGCCCCCGAGTGGGCGCTGCTGCCGATGGTCGCGCTGGCCACCCTGGCTACCATCATCGCCTCGCAGGCGGTGATCTCCGGCGCCTTCTCGCTGACCCGCCAGGCCATCCAGCTGGGCTATGTGCCGCGCATGTTCATCCAGCACACCTCCAGCGAAGAGCAGGGGCAGATCTATATCGGCATGGTCAACTGGGCGCTGATGGTCGGCGTGGTGCTGCTGGTGGTCGGCTTCGAGTCGTCCAGCGCCCTGGCGGCGGCCTACGGCGTCGCGGTGACCGGCACCATGCTGATCACCACGCTGCTGGCCTCGGCGGTGGTGCTGTTGCTATGGAAGACCCCGCGCTGGCTGGCGATTCCCTTGCTGCTGGGCTTTCTGCTGGTGGACGGCCTGTACTTCGCCGCCAACGCGCCGAAGATCCTGCAGGGCGGCGCCTTCCCGGTGATCGCCGGCCTGGCGCTGTTCGTGCTGATGACCACCTGGAAGCGCGGGCGCAGCATCATCGTCGAGCGCCTGGATGAAACCGCCTTGCCGCTGCCCTTGTTCATCGCCAGCGTGCAGGCGCAGCCGCCCCATCGCGTGCAGGGCACGGCGGTGTTTCTTACCGCCCGCTCCGATGCGGTGCCCCACGCGCTGTTGCACAACCTGCTGCACAACCAGGTGCTGCACGAGCAGGTGGTGCTGCTGACGGTGGTGTCGGAGGATTCGCCGCGGGTGACGCAGGACAAGCGCTTCGAGGTCGAGGCGTTCGGCCAGGGCTTCTTCAGGGTCAACCTGCACTTCGGCTTCATGGAGGAGCCCGACGTGCCCCTTGCCCTCAGCCACAGCAGCACGACCGAGCTGGACTTCAGCCCCATGCGCACCACCTACTTCCTGAGCCGGGAAACCGTGGTGCCGACCAAGCGAATCGGCATGGCCAAGTGGCGCGAGCACTTGTTCGCCTTCCTGTTGAAGAATGCCAACAGCAACCTGCGGTACTTCAAGCTGCCGCTGAACCGGGTGATCGAACTGGGGACCCAGGTCGAGATGTGAGGGGGCATCACGGGGCGCCGGTAGCTTACTATCCTGAATGGAATAGCAGGGGTATGGCGAGGAGTGGCAACGCGCGCCGGGCGCCCAGGACGCCGCCAAAAGTGAACAGCTTATTTCCGAGGCAGGACACTAGTGTGAGCTTGAGCGCGCTGGGTGCTCAATTCAAAAGTCCACTTCCATGATTTCAGAACCGATACATTTATCGAAGATTGCGGCCAGAGGGACATCGTTGCCGTAGTAGGATGCAATACATGCATTGACCCATTCTTCACGGTTGGCCAAGTCCCAATTTATAATGTAACCTGCGTTGAATACCAGACATTCAAATAAGTAGCGCTGTGTTCGTCCGTTGCCTTCCCGGAATGGGTGCGCGACGTTCAACGTACCGTAGGATTGCGCAACAGCGGAAACCAGTTTTTCTCGGGAGTACCCTTCAAACCAGTGCGCGTCGGCCATCTTCGAAAATTCTTTCTCGGTTTCGGACTCGATAAACTCTGGACTGCAGAACCTTGTTTCGCCCTTACTGATTGCTAACGTTCGGGTCTCGCCTGCCCAGCTATACACATTGCAGAACAAGGCATGGTGCACCCGCTTCAGAGCGTCGAGGTTGTAGGGCGGCTGGACAAAGTCCATCGTTTGCAAGGCAATTTCGTTGAGGTACCGCTCGGCCTCTTCAAGGTCATCTGCATCTTGCAGATCAAGCAAGTTTATAAGCACGTCGCTACCCGGGTAGCAATCCGGTGCTTGGTCAGTACCGTACTTGTCTCGGCTCAAGCTTTGATGCGTCGGACGGCATGAAGAGCCGCAGCGCGGGTAGGCAGCTTCACTTCGCCATCGGTAGGGGATGGCACAATGCCCTCAAGGCGCAGGCTGGCCGCGAAATTGGATTTTCGATACTTGGCGAAACAAGCTTTCTTGGCTTGCAAACTCAGCTTATCCATCATTTGCCCTCGAGTCATTGCCTGGTAAGTATAACCGATCGCCCTGCAATGGCGCCACGTCAGACCACGACGTTGCCCTTGGACATCACTCAAAGTCTGTCCGGATGCCTCAAGAACATGGCGATTCGTGAAAGCGGAATTGGCGGTATCAGCGGGCATTCATCGGGGTACAACGGTCGGTGATCATGGGCCTCATATCGCCAGCCCTGATACGACATTGACACCTTCCAGCGTCGCAAACGAAATGTCCTTGGCCGTCAGCTCCGAAGTCCGCACCTGCGCGGGCTCGATGTCCGCGGGCTCGAAAAAACGAGTGAAGATGTCCAGGCGGTGGCGCTCGATGGGGTAGGTGATCAGCGTCTGGCTGGCCAGGTCGCCGCGCTCCAGCGCGGGCAGCGGCATCGTGCTAGCTATCGATATCGCGCAAGGCGTGCATCGTGCGCAGGTGCCTTGGATTGATCATGAGTGGAATTAAAGATCATCTCAAGAAAAATGAGTTTGTCTCATTGTGGCCGTTTATTGACAATCCCCCCATTGAATTTTTCCTTCGAAGCCGGGCAAGCAGGAAGACTTTTCAGGATCTACTTCGGGAATCAGGGTGCCGGGTCACAATGAATAAAACCTTCACGTTCGCCATTAAAAGTATTCGTTTCGACGAAGATTATCTGCCCGCGGACAATACGCGTATAACCACCAACTTTGCCAACCTGGCCAGGGGCGCGAGCCGCCAACAGAATCTGCGCAACACGCTGGCGATGATCGACAATCGCTTCAATGCCCTGGCGCATTGGGACAACCCCAAGGGTGACCGTTATTCGGTAGAGCTCGATATCGTTTCCGTCGAGATGAAGATCGCGGGTGAACAGGCAGGCGATGCCTTGCCGTTGATTGAGATCCTGAAAACCAGCATTGTCGACCACAAGACCAACGAGCGCATCGAAGGCATTGTCGGGAACAATTTCTCCTCTTACGTGCGGGACTATGACTTCAGCGTGCTGTTGCTGGAGCACAACAAGGGGCAGTCCGGTTTCAGTACGCCGGAGGCGTTTGGCGAGCTGCACGGGAAACTGTTCAAGCGCTTCGTGAATTCGAGCGCTTTCAAGGAACACTTCAACAAGCCGCCGGTCATCTGCCTGAGCGTTTCGAGCAGCAAGGCCTATCACCGCACTGAAAATCAGCACCCGGTCCTGGGTCATGAATACCAGCAGGATGAGTACTCATTGACCGATGAGTACTTCGCCAAGATGGGCCTGAAGGTGCGCTATTTCATGCCGCCGAACAGTGTCGCGCCCCTGGCGTTTTACTTTGCCGGCGACTTGCTGGGTGATTACAGCAATCTCGAGCTGATCAGCACCATCAGCACGATGGACACCTTCCAGAAGATCTACCGCCCCGAGATCTACAACGCGAACTCGGCGGCAGGCAAGTCCTATCAACCCAGCCTGAAACACCAGGACTACTCGTTGACTCGAATTGTCTACGATCGCGAAGAGCGCAGCCGTCTGGCCATAGAGCAAGGCAAGTATGCCGAAGAACAATTCATCAAGCCGTACCACGCCGTGCTGCAGCAGTGGTCCGCTCATTACGCTGTTTGAACGATCGAATACACAAGGCCTTGCGTCATGAAAAAACTACTCCCCACTTCGACTGCCGGCAGCCTGCCCAAACCGTCCTGGCTGGCACAGCCGGAAACCCTCTGGTCGCCCTGGAAGCTGCAAGACCAGGTGTTGGTCGAGGGCAAGCAGGATGCGCTGCGCCTGTCGTTGCATGAACAACAACTCGCCGGTATCGATATCGTCAGTGACGGTGAGCAGACCCGTCAGCATTTCGTGACGACCTTCATCGAACACCTGAGTGGCGTTGATTTTGAGAAGCGCGAAACCGTCCGCATTCGTGACCGCTACGACGCGAGTGTTCCGACGGTCGTGGGCGCCGTGGCTCGTCAGAAGCCGGTGTTCGTGGAGGACGCCAAGTTCCTGCGTCAGCAAACCTCGCAGCCGATCAAATGGGCGCTGCCAGGCCCCATGACGATGATCGATACGCTGTATGACGCGCACTATAAAAGCCGCGAAAAGCTGGCCTGGGAATTCGCCAAGATCCTCAACGAGGAAGCCCGCGAGCTTGAGGCTGCCGGCGTTGACATCATCCAATTCGACGAACCCGCCTTCAACGTCTTCTTCGATGAAGTGAATGATTGGGGCGTTGCCACCTTGGAGCGGGCGATCGAAGGCCTGAAATGCGAAACGGCAGTGCATATCTGCTACGGCTATGGCATCAAGGCCAACACCGACTGGAAGAAGACCCTGGGTTCCGAGTGGCGCCAGTATGAGGAGGCGTTCCCCAAGCTGCAGAAATCCAAGATCGACATCGTCTCGCTGGAGTGCCACAACTCCCACGTTCCGATGGAGCTTATCGAGCTGATCCGCGGCAAGAAGGTGATGGTCGGGGCCATCGACGTGGCCAACCATGCCATCGAAACCCCGGAAGAAGTAGCCAACACCCTGCGCAAGGCCCTTCAGTTCGTGGATGCCGACAAGCTCTATCCGTGCACCAACTGCGGCATGGCCCCGCTGCCGCGTGCCGTGGCACGCGGCAAGCTCAATGCATTGAGTGCAGGTGCAGAGATCGTTCGCCGGGAACTCTTGAAGTAAAACCGAGCGCGATGTGAGAGGGCAGGGGCGTGCAGCTTCAGCCCTTTCCCATTGTTGGCGGGTTGTACCTAACATTCAGGATTTACTATGTCGCTTCCCTGTACTGCTATCGAGCCGTTGCGCTTTCGCGAAGCGCTCGGGCATTACGCCTCCGGCATCACGGTGATCACCTCGCACAGTGATGGCGAACCGCTTGGCTTTACCTGCCAGTCGTTCTACAGCGTGTCGATGAATCCGCCGCTGGTGTCGTTCAGCGTCATGTCCAGTTCGGCCAGCTATCCCGGAATTCGCCAGGCCGGCCGTTTCGCGGTCAACATCCTGTCAGGCGAGCAGGTCGGGATTTCCAACCAGTTCGCCCGGCGAGGCACGGACAAGTGGCAAGGCATCGACTGGCAGACATCGCCGCTGGGCAACCCGATCATTGCCGGCAGCCTGCACTGGCTCGATTGTGAGATTCACGCCGAACACGCTGCCGGTGATCACCTGATCGTGATTGGCGAGGTGAAGGCATTGAACGTGCAGGACGCCGACGCCGCGCAGCCACTGCTGTATTTCAAGGGACAGTATCGTAGTCTCGCCGCAGTGGATGCGGCTTGAGTCTTCATTCATCATGCGCGCGATCATGTTACTGCGTCAGGTACAAAGGTTGCGCCTAGGGTGGTGTACAGCAGCCACAAAATGCTGCTCACCATCCACAGACTCGATAGCGTAAAAAGCGAGATCCATTGCACCGCGTTACCGAACCGGCGCTTGGGCACGCGAATGGGACTTTCGACCTACAGGCTGTCCGGATCGCCGAAGAACATCTGTATCCGCGAGCGCAACCACTTCTCCGCCGGATCATTGTCCTGCGCCCCACGCCAGGCCATGTGCAGCTCGAAGGTGCGCACCTCCAGCGGCAGGTCCTCTGCCCGCAACCCACCCGCCGCAGTCAGCGCATCGGCCGTGTAGTCCGGCACCGTGGCGACGATATCGGTCCCCGCCAGCAAACTCCCCAATCCGTTGAACTGCGGCACCGCCAACACCACGTGGCGCTTGCGGCCGATCTCGTCCAGTGCCTCGTCGATGAACCCCGAGAGGTCGCCGGCGAACGACACCAGGGCATGGGGCCGGGCGCAGAAGTCATCCAGGGTGATGCTGCCGGGCATGCTGTCGGCGCGCAGCAGCTTGGGCATGCTGCGGCGCAGCACCTTGCGCTTGGCGTTGGCGGGGAGTTCGTTGGTGTAGCTCACGCCCACCGAGATTTCGCCCGAGGCCAGCAGGGTGGGCATCAGCAGGTAGTTGACCCGGCGCACCACCAGGACAATGCCGGGGGCTTCGGCGCGGATGCGCTTGAGCAGCTGCGGCAGCAGGGCGAATTCGGCGTCGTCCGACAGACCGATGCGGAACACCGCGTTGCTGGTGGCCGGGTCGAACTCGGCGGCGCGGCTGACGGCGGTGGAGATCGAGTCCAGCGCCGGTGACAGCAGGGCGAAGATCTCGTGGGCCCGCGCCGAGGGCTCCATGCTGCGGCCGGTGCGCACGAACAGCGGGTCGTCGAACAGGTTGCGCAGGCGCGACAGCGCGGCGCTGATCGCCGGCTGGCCGAGGAACAGTTTCTCGGCGGCGCGGGTCACGCTGCGTTCGTGCATGAGCGTTTCGAACACGATCAGCAGGTTGAGGTCTACGCGACGCAAGTCGTTACGATTCATTCGATGCGGCTCGCCTGAAGTGGGGCAGGGGTGAATCTTAAGGCCAAAGGCTGGTACCCTGCACCGATTTCCGGGTGCCAATGCACAGATTTGTCAGGGGCCCAATCAATGACAGGCATGTCGACTATTAACAGCCACTGATGGTCCAACCGTGAAAGCCCGGATAAAGTCCGTGGTAATACGAGATTCACACAGGCGAGGTATGCGATGTCCCGCATGATCCGTTTCCACAAGTTCGGCCAGGCCGATGTGCTCCGATGCGAGGAGCAGGCCGAACCGTCCCCGGCTACCGGCGAGGTGCAGATTCGCGTCGAGGCGATCGGCGTCAGCTGGTACGACGTGCTCTGGCGGCAGAACCTGGCGCCGTCCCAGGCGCGGCTGCCGGCCGGCATCGGTCACGAGATGGCCGGCGTGGTCACCGCCGTGGGCGAGGGTGTGGACGATATCGCGGTGGGCGACCGGGTTGCCAGCTTCCCGGCCACCAGCGCCAACGACCACCCTGTGTATGGTGATGTGATCGTCCTGCCGCGCAGCGCCATCACCCGTTACCCGGATGTGCTGACCCCGATCGAGGCCAGCGTGCACTACACGCCGCTGCTGATCGCTTACTTCGCCTTCGTCGACCTGGCGCGGGCCAAGGCCGGGCAGACCGCGCTGGTCACCGACGCCAGCCACTGCGCGGGGCCGGCCTTCGTGCAACTGGGCAAGGCCCTGGGGCTGAAGGTGTTCGCCGCCACCAAGGAGCCCGAACAGCGCGAGTACCTGCTGGGCCTGGGCGCCGACAAGGTGATCGTCACCGAGGAACAGGACCTGCTGATGCAGATCGGCAAGTACACCGATGGCCGTGGCGTGGACATGGTCCTCGACGGCATGGGCGGCCCGCAGATGTCGCTGCTCGGCGATGTCCTGGCGCCGCGTGGCAGCCTGGTGCTGTACGGCCTGCAGGGCGGCAACCAGACGCCGTTCCCGGCCTGCGCGGCGTTCCAGAAGAACATCCAGTTCCATGTGCACTGCATCGGCAACTTCACCGGCAAGCCGGAGCTGGGCATCGCCCAGGACCAGGTGGCCCTGCAGCGGGCGCTGCGCGACATCAACCAGTTCACCGCCGACCAGCTGCTGACGCCGCAGATCATCAAGGTGTATCCGTTCGAGCAGGTGGTCGAGGCGCACCGGCACATGGACGAGTGTCCGTGTGGTGGGCGGGTGGTGCTGGATATGGGTGTGCACTGAAGCCACGTGTGATCCCTGTAGGAGCGGCCTTGTGCCGCGAAAGGGCCGCAAAGCGGCCCCGGCGATTGATGCGTCAACGCTGTAACCTTGAGGCCGCTACGCAGCCCTTTCGCGGCACAAGGCCGCTCCTACAGGGACGTCAGGCAAATTTAGCTAAATGTCCTACTAGGCTTTAGGAAGTTTCCTTCAAGCTCGGTTTGCTATTCATCTGCCAGAATCGGACTTCAATTCGAAGCCGTCAGGGAGATGGAGCGATAGCATGACCGAGACCCACGACCAAGCCATGCATTATGTCTACCAGCAAGTCCTGCAGCGCCTGCTGGAGCACATGACCCAGGCCCAGCGCGCCTCGGTGCAGTTGCTGGTCCAGCGATTGCTGGTCATCGCCGGCGGCCAGGATTACGTCGGCAACGTCCGGGTGCTGGTGCTGCACGGTGTCGACCGGCGCAGCGCGCATCTGCTGGCTTGCCTGCGCGCCGCGCAGTTGAGCATCGCCCTGCGCCATGGCGCCACCTGCCGCCTGCGCGTGCTGGCGGCCCGCCTGCCGACCCTCGACGATACCGCCCTGGCCCTTCACGACCGTTGCTTCAGCGCGCTGTTCCTGCATGACGATCCGCGGGTGGAGCTGCTGCGAGCCGATGGCGGGCAGCTCGGTCCGTTCTGTGCCCGCCAGGCCTGCACGGCCGAGCAACTGGCCGATGCGGGCAACGCCTGGTTGCTGTTCGGCCATCTGGTCGGCGGGCAGCCGGACGCGATGCTCGGTGCCAGGGGCTACCTGGAGCTGGCCAACAGCCTGGGCCAGGCGCTGGCCGGGGAGGCCGGCGAGCAGATCCTGATCAGCGCCGTGCCGTTTTCACAGCGCCACCGCTTGCTGGCCTGGGGGCGGCGCTGCCTGCGCCATACCGTGGAGGTGGCCCACGCCCTGACGCCTCACAATGTGCTGGCGGCGGGTCTCGAGCAGTTGGGCGAGGTGCTGGCCGATCCCTGGCAACCACCGACTTCGCCCGTGCTGCGCCAGCCCGGCGGCGAGCCGCGCCTGGTGATGGTCGAGGACCTGTTGCGCCACCCGGACGACGGTGGAGCGCTGGACCGCATGCTCGGCCGGCAGGACGTCAAGGGCAGTCAGGCCCAGGGGCCGTCAGGGCTGTTCGATCCCTTGCCGCTGGCCCACCTGCATGGACTCAAGGCGCAGTACCTGGATCAGCGCAGCTATCGCGAGGGCACCCAGGCGTTCTTCCAGCGCTTGCGCCAGCCGTCGACCGCCTGGCCGCAGGGGCGGGCCTTGCGCGGCGAGGCACAGACGCGCCTGGCTGGCGCCTATGGTGTGAGCGAGGCGCAACTGGTCTGCCAGCTGTTCACCCCGTTCGAGGCGCAAGGGCACAACCTCGAGACCTTCGTGCTGCGGTGTCATCCGGGCATGCGCGTCGCACTGCCGTACCTGCACCGTGCCTTGCAGGGTCGTCCCTGCCCGGAGCCGGTCAGCCAGTGGCTGGTTGAAACCAGCGGCCTGCAGCTGGCGCAGTTGCGGGGGCTGTATGCCGGCACGCTCAGCCACCAGGCCCGGCGCCTGTTCCAGCTGCTGGGCCGGCGCGACCTGTGGCTGCGGCCTTTGCCGGCCAGCCCGGGTGGCGGCTATCCGCTGTGGCGCGCCGTCGAGTAGGCCTGCTTTCTGGGCGAGTGCTCTTAACGATCGTGTGACCGTCGATCCAGCGCGCTTGCCCAGGCATGTGATCTGTATGTATAACCAGTGCTTGTTCCTCAGCACCCGACTAGCACCGTGATCGCCCATTCCGTCGATGATCCCCTGTACTACCTGCACAACTTCCGCCAGGTCCTGCGCTGGGTCGGGCAGCGCTATGCCGACCTGCTGGACCGCGACGAGCACGGTTTCATCCAGGTCTTCAGCGAACTGCCGGTGCCCAGCCAGGCCCTGCTGGTACGCATGGTCATGCGCAAGGGTGAGCTGTTTCGCAGTGACAAGCTCGACTATGCCGAGATTGGCGACACCGAGGTGGCCCTGGCGCCGTTGCTGGCGTTGGGCTGGGTGGTCGACGACGCGCCGATGACGGTGGAGCAACTGTGGGCGTTGCTGCGCAAGGACGAGCTGGCGACGTGCTTCGCCGGGCGGCTTCCCCGGCCGCGGGCCGGCAAGGCCGGGTTGCTGGAGCAGTTGCAGGCTTTGGGTTTGCCGGCCGGCCCGCTGGCCCAGTGGTGCCCCGGTTTCCCGGTGCGGATCCTGCATTGGTGCCAGCAGCCGTTGTGCGACCGCCTGCGCCTGCTGTTCTTCGGCAACCTGTACCAGAGCTGGTCGGACTTCGTGCTTGCCGACCTCGGGGTGTTCCGCTACGAACAGGTGGCGTTCAGCGACGACTCGCGGGCCTTGCGCCAGCGTGCCGAGGTCGACCTGGCCATGACCCTGCACCAGTGCGCAGAGCACCTCGAGCAGGGCGCCCCGCCTGCCGAGCTGCTCGCGGCACTGGACGGGTTCGACGATAGCAACCCCTGGCTGGCCCGGCGCCGGGCGCGCCTGCTGTTCAGCATCGGCCAACAGTGCGAGCGCCTGGGGGACTGGGACCTGGCACTGCGGATCTACGCCGACTGCGCGCACCCCGAGGCACGTATTCGTCAGGTCCGGGTCCACGAGCGCAGCGAGCAATGGCCAGAGGCTCATGCCCTGGCTCGGCATATGGCCCAGGCACCTGCCAACGCTCTGGAACGCCAAGCCCTGGAACGCCTGCTGCCACGTCTGGCGCGCAAGCTTGGCGGTCCGGCACAGCCGCGCCGGCGCAGCGAGGCAGTGACACTTATCGAACTGGAACTGCCGGCCGAAATGGCAGCACTGGGGGTGGAAGAGGCGGTGCGCCAGCATTTGGAGCAGGAAGGCGGCAGCGTTCACTACGTCGAGAACACCCTGTTCAACAGCCTGTTCGGCCTGCTGTGCTGGGAGGCGATCTTCGCCCCGGTGCCGGGGGCGTTCTTCCACCCGTTCCAGAGCGGGCCGCAGGACCTGCACGACGTCGACTTCCAGCAGCGTCGCGCGGCACTGTTCGACGCCTGCCTCGGGCGCCTGGACGATGGCAGCCATCGTCAGGCCATCCGCGACTGCTTCCAGGCCAAGCAAGGCCTGCAGTCGCCTTTCGTGTTCTGGCAGATGCTCGACGAGCCGCTGCTCGAACAGGCACTCGAGCACTTGCCGCCCGCGCACCTGAAAGCCTGCTTCCTGCGCCTGCTGCAGGATATCCGCGCCAACCGCGCCGGCATGCCCGACCTGATCCAGTTCTGGCCGGGGCAGGGCGGCTACCGCATGATCGAGGTCAAGGGGCCGGGTGACCGCCTGCAGGACAACCAGCTGCGCTGGCTCGAGTTCTGCCATGCCCACGGGCTGCCGGTCGCGGTCTGCCATGTGCGCTGGAGCGATGTGCCGGCATGAGCTACACCGTGGCCGTGCGTGCCTTGTGTGAATTCAGCGCCAAGGTTGGCGACCTTGACCTGCGCTTCACCCCGTCGCCCACCGCCCAGGAGGGCATTGCCGGACACCGCCGGGTGGTGGCGCGGCGCGCCGCCGGCTATGAAGCGGAGGTGGCGCTGGAGGGCGAGTACCAGGGGCTGCGGGTGCGCGGTCGCGCCGATGGCTACGACCCGGCGCGCAATCGCCTGGAGGAGATCAAGACCCACCGTGGCGATCTGGCCAGGCAGCCCGACAACCACCGCCAACTGCACTGGGCCCAGGCCAAGGTCTATGCCTGGTTGCTGTGCCAGGCACGGCAGCTGACGGAGATCGATGTGGCGCTGGTCTATCTCGATGTCGACAGTGACGGCCAGACCGTGATCAGCGAGCGTTACCAAGCCGATGAGCTCAAGCACTTCTTCGAGACCCAGTGCCAGCGCTTCCTGGCCTGGGCGCAGGCCCAGGAGCGGCGGCTGAGGGAGCGGGACCTGGATCTTGGCGCGCTGACATTCCCCTATCGCGAATTCAGGCAGGGCCAGCGCCAATTGGCCGAGACGTTGTACAAGGCCGTGAGCACCGGCCGCTGCCTGATGGCCCAGGCCAGCACCGGCATCGGCAAGACCCTCGGTACCCTGTTCCCGCTGCTCAAGGCCGTGGTGCCGCAGCAGCTGGACAAGCTCTACTTCCTTACCGCCAAGACCCCAGGCCGGGCCCTGGCCCTCGATGCACTGCGCCAGATCACCCGGGCGTCGCCGCAACCAGCCCTGCGCAGCCTCGAGCTGATCGCCCGCGACAAGGCCTGCGAGTACCCCGAGAACGCCTGCCATGGCGAATCCTGCCCCTTGGCGCGGGGCTTCTACGACCGCCTCCCTGCCGCCCGCGAAGCCGCCGCGCAGGTGTCGCTGCTCGACCGTGCCAGCCTGCGCGAGGTGGCCTTGGCGCACCAGGTCTGTCCTTATTACCTGAGCCAGGAGATGGCGCGCTGGGTCGACCTGCTGGTGGCCGACTACAACTACTACTTCGACGCCCATGCCTTGCTGTTCGGCCTGGCCCAGGCCAACCAGTGGCGCACGGCGGTACTGGTGGACGAGGCGCACAACCTGGTCGAGCGGGGGCGGCAGATGTACAGCGCCAGCCTCGACCAGGGGCAGTTGCTGGCGTTGCGCCAGAGCAAGCCGGCCGGGCTGGGCAGTGCCCTCGACCGGCTGAACCGGCAGTGGAACGCGCTGTACAAGGCCCAGGTGGCGCCGTACCAGGCCAGCGAACAACTGCCGGACGCCTTCTTGCGTGCCCTGCAGCAGTGCATCGGGCTGATCCAGGAGCGCATGAACCAGGCGCCCGCCGAAGTCGAGCCCAAGGTGCTGGAGTTCTTCTTCCAGGCCCTGCAGTTCAGCCGCATCGCCGAGCTGTTCGACGAGCACTTCCTGTTCGATATCAGCCCGCGCAACGGCCCGCGGGGGCGGCGCCTGGCCACGCTGTGCCTGCGCAACGTGGTGCCGGCGCGGCTGCTGGGGCCACGGATGAGCGCGGCGCGCAGCGTCACGCTGTTTTCTGCCACGCTGAACCCGCGGCACTTCTACAGCGACCTGCTGGGCATGCCCGCTGACACGGCCTGGCTGGAAGTTGCCGCGCCGTTCCGGGCCGAGCAGTTGCAGGTGCGCATCGTCAGCGAGGTGTCCACCCGCTACCAGCAGCGCCAGGCGTCGCTGGCGCCGATCGTCGAGCTGATCGCCGCCCAGTTTGCCGGCCAGCCGGGCAACTACCTGGCCTTCTTCAGCAGCTTCGAATACCTGGAGCAGGTGGCGCGGCTGCTGGTCGAGCGCTATCCGGCACTGCCTATCTGGTGCCAGGCGCCCGGCATGGACGAGGCCGGGCGCGAGGCCTTCCTGGCGCGGTTCGTCGAGCACGGGCGGGGGGTGGGCTTCGCCGTGCTCGGCGGCGCCTTCGGCGAGGGCGTGGACCTGCCGGGCACGCGCCTGATCGGCGCCTTCGTTGCCACCCTCGGGCTGCCCCAGGTCAACCCGGTCAACGAGCAGTTCAAGCAGCGCCTGGGCCGTCAGTTCGGCGCCGGTTTCGACTATGCCTACCTGTACCCGGGCGTGCGCAAGGTGATTCAGGCCGCCGGCCGGGTGATCCGCGGCGATCAGGACCGTGGCGTGTTGATGCTGATCGACGAGCGCTTCGCCGAGCCCCGGGTGCGGCAGATGTTCCCCAGTTGGTGGCAGTTGGGGTGAACGCCGCCATCGCCTGGCGCTGAAACTCCCAGTACACTGCGCGTTCCAACACCTACTTCTGTTGATTTCGAGGTTCCGCATGACGCTCAGTCCTTTGGCAGGCAAGCCGGCTCCGGCCAGCGTGCTGGTCGATATCCCCCGCCTGTTGACCGCCTACTACACCGGCCGTCCCGACGCCGCGGTGGCGGCCCAGCGCGTGGCCTTCGGCACCTCGGGCCACCGCGGCACGTCGTTCGAGCTGAGCTTCAACGAATACCACGTGCTGGCGATCACCCAGGCCATCTGCCTGTATCGCCAGGAAAAGGGCATCGACGGCCCGCTGTTCATCGGCGCCGACACCCACGCGTTGTCTGCCCCGGCCGCCGCCAGCGCCCTGGAAGTGCTGGCCGCCAACGGCGTGCAGGTGATGCTGAGCCAGGATGACGAGTACACCCCGACCCCGGCAGTGTCCCACGCCATCCTCTGCTACAACCGTGGCCGCCAGCAGGGCCTGGCCGACGGTATCGTCATCACCCCGTCGCACAACCCGCCGCAGAGCGGCGGCTTCAAGTACAACCCGCCCAACGGCGGCCCGGCCGACAGTGACGTGACCAAGTGGATCGAGGCCAAGGCCAACGAACTGCTGGCGGCCAACCTGGCCGGCGTCAAGCGCATGGACTACAAGCAGGCGCTGGCGGCACCGACCACCCAGCGTCACGACTACGTCAGCAGCTATGTCGCTGACCTGGAAAACGTCATCGACTTCGAGGTGATCCGCAGTGCCAACCTGCGCCTGGGCGTCGACCCGCTGGGTGGCGCCGGGGTGCGCTACTGGTCGGCCATCGCCGAGCGCTACCAGCTGAACCTGGAAGTGGTGAACACCGAGGTCGACCCGACCTTCCGCTTCATGACCGTCGACTGGGATGGCCAGATCCGCATGGACCCGTCCTCGCCGTATGCCATGCAGGGCCTGATCGGCCTGCGCGAGCGCTTCGACGTGGCCTTCGCCTGCGACCCCGACCACGACCGCCACGGCATCGTCACCGCCGACGGCCTGCTGCAGCCGAACAACTACCTGGCCGTTGCCATCGACTACCTGTACCGCAACCGCCCGCAATGGCGCAGCGATGCGGCGGTGGGCAAGACCGTGGTCTCCAGCGGCCTGATCGACCGTGTCACCGCCGCGCTGGGCCGTGAGCTGTACGAAGTGCCGGTGGGCTTCAAGTTCTTCGCCCAGGGCCTGTTCGACGGCTCGCTGGGCTTTGGCGGCGAAGAGAGCGCCGGCGCCTCGTTCCTGCGCAAGGATGGCAGCGTCTGGGCCACCGACAAGGACGGCCTGATCCCGGCGCTGCTGGCGGCCGAAATGACCGCCCGCACCAAGCGCAACCCGAGCCAGATCTACGCCGACCTCACCGCCAAGCTGGGCAAGCCGTACGCCACCCGCGTCGAGGCCAAGGCCGATGCGCGGCAGAAGGCGCTGCTGAGCAAGCTGGCGCCGGAGCAGGTCAAGTCCACCGAACTGGCCGGCGAGCCGATCCAGCAGATCCTCAGCCACGCGCCGGGTAACAACCAGGCCATCGGCGGGCTGAAGGTGATGACCGAGAACGGCTGGTTCGCCGCCCGCCCTTCGGGCACCGAGGACATCTACAAGATCTACGCCGAGAGCTTCATCGACGAGGCGCACCTGGCGCGCCTGGTGGCCGAAGCCCAGGTGCTGGTGGACGCGGCGATCGCCTGATCTACGTCGTTGTACAAGGTCGGCGCGGTCCCTGTGGGAGCGGCTTCAGCCGCGAACACCGGCGCAGCCGGTGCCAGGCACCGCGTCGCCTGATTCGCGGCTGAAGCCGCTCCCACAGGATCGCGTAATTGTTCTGCCAGTAGAACGATCCATGCCATTTTCTCCGTCTACCGCTTAATTAGCCTCCTCGGTAAGGTTATACCTATCCAAGAGGAGGCTTCTCATGAAAAAGATCCAGGGTATCCACCGCAGCCCCCACGCCCACTGGGTGGGCGACGGCTTCCCGGTGCGCAGCCTGTTCACCTACGACCATCTGGCCCGGCACATCAGCCCGTTCCTGCTGCTGGACTACGCCGGCCCCCACGACTTCACCCCGACCACGGCCCGTCGCGGCGTCGGCCAGCATCCGCATCGCGGTTTCGAGACGGTGACCATCGTCTACCAGGGCGAGCTGGAGCACCGTGACTCCACCGGCGCCGGCGGCTTGATCGGACCGGGTGACGTGCAATGGATGACCGCCGCGGGCGGCATCATCCACGAGGAGTTCCATTCCCCGGCCTTTGCCCGTAGTGGCGGTACCCTGGAAATGGTGCAGCTGTGGGTCAACCTGCCGGCCAAGGACAAGCGTGCCGCGGCGGGCTACCAGACGCTGCTGGCCAACGACATTCCCGTGGTGGCGCTGGCAGGCGAGGCGGGCAACCTGCGGGTGATCGCCGGACGTTACCTGGATCATCAGGGACCGGCGCGCACCTTCACCGAGATGGACGTCTGGGACCTGCGGCTGAAGGCCGGTGCCACGTTGCAACTGCCCTTGGCCGCCGGGCGCAATGCCGCGCTGGTGGTGCTGCGCGGCAACCTGCGGGTCAACGACGAGCGCGAGGCCGGCCCGGCCAGCCTGGTGCTGCTGGAGCGCGATGGCAGCGATGTGCGCCTCGAGGCGCTGGAAGAGGTCAGCGTGCTGCTGCTCAGCGGCGAGCCGATCGACGAGCCGATTGTTGGCTACGGGCCGTTCGTGATGAACAGTCAGGCGGAAATCGCCGAGTCGTTCGATGATTTCCAGGCCGGGCGGTTTGGGCAGGTAGGCGGTGTCGAGCGTGGTATCTATTGACAAATGCGGCAAAGGAGCTGCATGGGCCGCCTCTGCTGAAATAATGCCTAGTGTGGTGTTTCAGAAACACCACACTAGATTGAGGTACGCACGCCCCCATTTTGCCTAGCTGTTGATTCCTGTCTACGAGCATCCAATGCCTCCTGATTGGGAATCCACTCATCCCAGGAATCTGTTGATTCAATCGAGCTGCTGCGGGATCGTGAGTAATTGTTCTCGGCCGTACGTGCCTCGGGGCTGTATGCCACGTTGGCAGATGTTTGTGCTTGTACTGGACGTACTATCGCCATGGGCCTACGTGTTTGGGTCGAGGGTGGCAACGATATGAACGATCTGTTAGCGGGAGCGTTTGTCCAACCTGGCTGTGGCGACACCAAGTCATTTGCCGGTCGGGCGGGAAGGGTTGAGGAAATCACTGCCACACTGCGTTGAGTGGCTGGCTCGGTCCCTGTGCGAGGGCGAGGCGACACCGCCACGGTGGGCAATATGCGAGGTGGCATGGAGGTCGTACGTAGAGACGCGTTACCGTTTTTGCCATTCGCGGGGAAGGGCTGATGAATCAATCCTCGGAACTTGGTAACAGCGGTTGTTACTACTGCCGCAATATATAAATTCATTGTGCTGCTCATGCCCGAGGAATCTGCTCGATTGATGGGGTCGTTATGGCAATAGGAGTAAGCATTAATACCTCCATCACCAAATGGGCTCATATCGTCGGCGGAGACAAAACGCATCAGTACTGGGTTGAAGCTTCGATAACCGTTTCCAAGCAGGTAAACACCGGTCGAAGGCTCGCGGTGCTGGCTATTGAAACCGAGCAGGGGCGCTACTGCTCGCGCAGATCCCAGGTGTCCAAAGGCACAGTAGACAAACACATCTGGCGGCTGGTCACTAAGTCGTTTCAAAACCGAGCCGGCAATATCTGTCACCAGCAGCCTTGTGGATGGCAGGAAGTTTGGATGAGACATGGCCGCTCCTGAGTTTGGCAAACTCGAAAAGCTGACTATGGAGTGGGTTGCCTGTACCGACAACTGGCAGAACTATCAGTTGGCTCAACGCTGGTTCAGCGAAAATCCTTGAAAGGGTGAAGGGGCCGCAAGGCAGCCCCAGGTATCGCATGTCGTTACTCCTGATCCGGCACCACCGCGATCACATCGATCTCCATCAACCACTCAGCCTGGGCCAACCCTGCCACCACCAGCCCGGTGGAAATCGGGAACACCCCCTTGAGCCATTTGCCCACTTCCTTGTACACCGGCTCGCGGAAGCGCGGGTCGGTGATGTAGGTGGTGGTCTTGACGATATGCGACAGGTCCGAGCCGGCTTCTTCGAGCAGTTGCTTGACGTTCTTCATCGCCTGTTCAGTCTGGGCCTGCGGATCGCCCAGGCCTACCAGCCGGCCTTCGAAGTCGGTGCCGACCTGCCCGCGCACGTAGATGGTGTTGCCGGCGCGCACCGCCTGGCACAGGTCGTTATCCAGAGTCTGGTTGGGGTAGGTGGCCTTGGTGTTGAACATGCGGATGCGAGTGTGGGTAGGCATCAGAGGGCTCCGAAAGTGCTGACGTTGCTGATCGAGGGTTGCTGCTCATCCGCCGCGCGCTGCTCGCGGTCGCGGTAAGCCAGGTAGGTGCGCTGGGTGGCGATATGGCCGGCAACGTGCTTGGCGTCGTGCCACACCCCCCAGATGAACGACGAGCCACGGCGCGACAGCCAGGGCAGGCCGAGGAAATACACGCCCGGCTCCCTCGACACGCCGCGCTGGTGCTGTGGCTTGCCGTTGGCGTCGAAGGTGTCCACCTGCAGCCAGCTGAAGTCCACGCCGTAGCCGGTGGCCCAGATGATGGTCCTGACCTTGGCCTGGGCCAGGTCCAGTTCCGGCAAGGGCTGGCTGACGCAGGCCGGGTCGGGCAGGCGCTTGCGTGCCTCGGGCTCTTCCGGCAGGTCCAGGCCGTTGCGTTCGATATAGGCGTCGGCGGCGTCCAGCAGGGCCAGGTAGTTCTCGTCGCCGCGGTTGATGTTCTCGGCCAGGTTGTCCTGGAAGCGGGCCACGCCGCCCTCGAACGACTGGGTCAGGCCGACCAGGGTCATGCCCTGGTGGGCGAGGGCGCGGAAGTCCACGGTGTGGCCGCCGCGGGCGCCGGACACGGCGATGGTCACGTGCTCGCGGCCGGGCTTGGCGATCTCCGCGTCCCACTCGCCAAGCACGCCCAGCCACCAGCAGAAATCGCGGTTGCGGTAGCTACGCGGCGGACGGTCATGGGCGCCGACCGACAGGTACACCTGGCGCCCGGCGCGCATCAGTTCCTCGGCGATCTGCACCCCCGAGGAGCCGGCGCCGACCACCAGCACCGCGCCCTCAGGCAACTGCTCGGGGTTGTAGTAGGCGGCGGAGTGGATCTGGTGCAGGCTTTCGTCCTTGGGTGCGATGGCCGGGATCACCGGGCGCTGGAACGGGCCGGTGGCAGCCACCACGCGGTTGGCGCGGATCACGCCCTGGTTGGTGTCGATGGTGAAGCCCGGGCGGTCGGCGTTGCGCACCACCTTCCTCACCTCGACCCCGGTGCGTACCGGCAGGTTGTACTTGCGCACGTACTGTTCGAAGTAGTCGGCGACCTGCTCCTTGCCGGCGAAGGCGTCGGCGTCGAGGTCGAATTCCAGGCCAGGGAAGCGGTCGTGCCAGACCGGTCCGTTGGCCACCAGCGAATCCCAGCGTCCGCTGCGCCAGGCCTCGGCGATGCGCTTGCGCTCCAGCACCAGGTGCGGCACGCCGAGCTTGCTCAGGTGTTCGCTCATGGCCACGCCGGCCTGGCCGGCGCCGACCACGAGGGTGTCGATTTCGATGTTGTTCAGTGTCATGTCCCAGCCCTTCTTCAGCGGCGTTCTTGTTCAGGTCGGTGGGGACCGCCTTTGCCTGGAGCCAGACTAGGGATGGGCGGGAAATCGCGAAAATAGTATTTAGCTGGGGCTTGCCGATAAATTGGCGAAGGCCTGTGTTGTGGCGCGGATGTTCAGGGTTGCGCAGGATCTTGTAGGAGCGGCCTTGCGCCGCGAAAGGGCCGCAAAGCGGCGCCGGCAATCTTGAGGTGGGCATACACCCGGGGCTGCTCTGCAGCCCTTTCCGGCCGGTCCGACGCCTCGGCAAGGCCGCTCCTACACAGGATGCATTCGCAGGCGCCTTAGTTTTTTCCTGCCCAGTACCGAGGAAAATGTTGGTTTCGCAGCTCCCGGGGCCCACCGAGAATGCCGGTAACCTCAACACAGGAGCTGCACCATGACCTTCTCCATCATCGGCCGCTGCCAGGAAACCGGCCAGGTCGGCATCGCCATCAGTTCTTCGAGCATCGCCGTTGGCGCCCGCTGCCCGTGGGTACGTGCCGGGGTCGGGGCGGTGTCGACCCAGAACATTACCTTGCCGGCCCTCGGCCCGCAGATCCTTGACGCCCTCGAACAGGGCCAGTTGCCGCCCGCAGCGGCGCTGGACCGGGTGCTGAGCGCCAATGGCTGGAGCGAGTATCGCCAGGTCACGGTGATCGACAGCCAGGGCCAGGTGGCGCTGTTCACCGGCAAGGAGGCCCTGGGCGTGCACAACGCCGTGGCCGGCGAGCAATGCGCCGCGGCCGGCAACCTGTTGTCGTCGCGGGCGGTGATCGAGGCCATGGTGACGGCGTTCGAGCAGGCCGGCGGCCACCTGGCCGACCGCCTGCTGGCGGCGATGCACGCGGCCATGGCTGCCGGTGGCGAGGCGGGGCCGGTGCACTCGGCGGCGTTGAAGATCGCCGGAGAGCTGACCTGGCCTTTGGTGGACCTGCGCGTGGACTGGACCGAGCACGATCCCATCGGTGAACTGGACAGCCTCTGGCAGGCCTACCGCCCGCAGATGCAGGACTATGTGACCCGCGCCCTGAACCCGACCGCCGCGCCGAGCTATGGAGTGCCGGGCGATGAATGAGGTTTCCAGCCGTGCGCTGCTGGAGCGCTTGGTCGGGTTCGCCACGGTCAGCCGCGATTCCAATCTCGAGCTGATCGCCTTCATCCGCGAATACCTGGCCGGACTTGGCGTTGCCAGCGAGCTGTTCCACAACGAGGCGGGCACCAAGGCCAATCTGTTCGCCACCATCGGCCCCGCCGACCGTGGCGGCGTGGTGCTCTCCGGGCACACCGACGTGGTACCGGTGGAGGGCCAGGCCTGGACCGTCGAACCGTTCCTGCTCACCGAGCGCGAAGGACGCCTGTACGGCCGTGGCACGGCCGACATGAAGGGCTTCATCGCCTCGGTGCTGGCGGCGGTGCCGGCGTTTCTCGCCCAGCCGCTGAAGCTGCCGGTGCACCTGGCTTTTTCCTATGACGAAGAAGTGGGTTGCCTGGGGGTTCGCTCGATGCTCGCCGCCCTGGCGCAGCGTCCGCACAAGCCGCGGCTGTGCCTGATCGGCGAACCCACCGAGCTCAAGCCGGTGCTCGGCCACAAGGGCAAGCTGGCCATGCGCTGCCAGGTGCATGGCGCCGCCTGCCACTCGGCCTATGCGCCCTACGGCGTCAATGCCATCGAGTACGCGGCGCGGCTGATCGGCAAGCTGGGCGAGATCGGTGACGAGCTGGCGCGTCCCGAGCATCACGACGAGCGCTTCGACCCGCCGTTCTCCACGGTGCAGACCGGGGTGATCAAGGGCGGCCGGGCGCTGAATATCGTCCCCGAGGAGTGCGAGTTCGACTTCGAAGTGCGCGCCTTGCCCGGCTTCGAGGCCCAGGCCGTGGCCGACCGTCTGCAGACCTACGCCGAGGCCGAGCTGCTGCCGCGCATGCATGCCGTCAGTGGCGCCAGCGATATTCGCCTGCGCGCCCTGAGCGCCTACCCGGGCCTGGCCACGCCAGCCGAGAGCGAGGCTGCACAACTGGTGGCGTTGCTCAGCGGTTCGGACGATTTCGGTACTGTGGCCTTTGGCACCGAGGGAGGCCTATTCGATCAGGCGGGTATCCCCACGGTGGTCTGCGGGCCCGGGAGCATGGACCAGGGGCACAAGCCCGACGAGTTTGTCAGTGTCGAGCAGTTGCAGGGATGCGATGCGATGTTGCGGCGGTTGGTGGATCATCTGAAGCAGGCATGACAATCGCGGAGCCAGCCCGCTCCCACAGGTTGCGCAGGCATCTGTGGGAGCGGGCTGGCCCCGCGACAAGGTTATAGCGGCTCAGGCCTGAACAACGGTTTCTTCATCACGCCCTTGATCCACACGACGGCAATCAGCGACACCACCGCCAGTACCACTCCCGCCGTACCGAAGACCTTCAGGTTCATTTCCGGGCTGGGGGAGGCATGCCAGATCGCGTACAGCATCCCGCCGATACCGAACAGCTGCGGCAGTGGGTAGAACGGTGTGCGGAATGGCCTCGCCAGATGTGGGTAGCGCAGCCGCAAGGCGATCACATCCAGGTGCACGATGATGTACGCCAGCAGCCAGGCCAGCGCGGCGGCCAGCAGCAACAGGTTGATTGCCGCGGCGTCCTGGCCCATCAGCAGGATCGGCAGGCCGGTGATCGCCGCGACGAACAGCACGGCCACCCAGGGCGTGCGCGCCCGCGGGCTGAGCTGCTTGAACTGGGGGAACGCCTGGCCGTTGCAGGCCATGCCGTAGAGCATGCGTGGAATGGCCGCGAGCGACGTGTTGAGGGTGCTGCAGGTGGCGGTCACCGCGGCGATCACCAGGAACACCTCGCCGGTCTTGCCGAACACCGTGGTGGCGAACAGGTAGTGGGGCAGGGCGTCGCTGCTCAGGGCTTCCCGGGGCACCAGGAACAGCGCGCCCAAGCCGTACAGGCCGATGGTGGCGAAGATCACGGTCAGGCCGATGATCATCGAGCGCGGGATGTTGCGTTCGGGCTTGCGGGTTTCCTCCACCAGCGAGCAGACGAACTCGGCGCCGACGAAACCCCACACGGCCATGGCAGTCAGGGCCAGCACCCCGGCGCCCATGGGGTTCCAGTCGCCCTGCAGCAGGGTGGTGGTGACACCCTCGGCATGCCCTTCGCTGATCGCGGCGATGCCGAGGATCAGCAGTACGATCACCATGACCACGGCCATGGCGCTCTGCAGTTTGGCGAAGATGTCGATGCCCATCAGGTTGAGGCCGGTGAACAGGGCGAGCACGCCGAAGGCCACCGAGTACTGCGGGAACACCCCGGGGTAGACCTTGCCGATGATCAGGTCGAGCAACAGCAGCTCGGCCGACAGGGCGAACATGGCCACCACCACGTAGCCGGAAAAGGTCGCCAGGATCGCCGGGAAGTGCCCCAGCGCCACTTCGGTGTAGCTCGACAGGCTGCCGGCGCGGGGCACCAGCAGGGCCAGCTCGGAGAAGGAAAAGGCGTAGCTCAGGGCCAGCAGGTAGGCCAGCCCCAACGGCACGATGAAGCCCAGGCCGGCGGCGCCGACCCCCTGCAGCATCATCACCATCACCCCTTGCGACACCACCAGGCCCACGGCCACCGCCAGCAGCGACCCCAGCCCCAGGACCCGGCGAAAGCCGGCTTGATCGTGCTGCACGCTGGCAGGCACGGACGCACTTGCACTCATGACAGTTTCCCCGCTCTTTGTTGTTGTAGTTGCGCCAGATACTGGGACAGGGGGCGGGGCGGGGAAATTAGTAAATATGTGGTTGCTGGGCAGGAAAAAGCTATGCGCGCCAACGCCGACCTGTAGGAGCGGCCTTGCGCCGCGAACGGGCTGCATGGCAGCCCCGGCGATTGATGCTTTAACGCTAAAACCCAGGGGCTGCTGCGCAGCCCTTTCGCGGCACAAGGCCGCTCCTACAGGTCACGCCAGGCTTGGTTTCAGAACGTCGCCTTGACCTGCAAGCCGAACACCAGCGCGTTGTCGATGTCCTTCCCGGAAAACGCCCCCGGCTCGACGATGTACTGCACATCCGGCCGCAGGTTCAGCCACGCGGTGGCCTGGTAGCCATAGCTCAGCTCGACCAGCTGCTCGGCGCTGTCGAGGTTGGGGACGGGCTGCCCGGCATCGACGGCCGCATCTTCCAGCACATCGCGGCTACGCGGGTTCGGCACCGCGCGGCCATACCCCAGCGCGACGGTATCCCGTGGCCGGCTTGCGAACGGCTTGTACAGCACCACGCCTGCGCCATACCACCTGGTGAACGGCGAGGCGGCCTTGCTCGACGCCGAGTACTGGCCGAAGGCATGCAGGCTGCGCCCGGGCGATACCGGGTCGTTCCACACGGCCTGGTCGACCAGCAGGTAATGCCCACCACGACCGGCGACTTCCTCGCTGCTGCCGATGCGCTTCGCGTTCGAGCTGTCGTAGTAGTAACCGAGCTTGTACTCGCCCGGCAGTTCGCCGCGCAGCTTGTACACCAGTTCCACAGGGACCACGGTGCCGGTGGTGTGCTTGGGCCCCAGGTGCCAGGCGCGGCTGGAATTGCCGTTGCTCTCGGGGTCGACGTTGAACGCCGCCACCCGCAGTTGCCAGTCGGGCGTCAGGTCATATTTCAAGCGTACGCCGAGGTGGGCGTTGGGGTAGTTGGTCCAGCCGCTGCCGCCGGACATGTTCAGCGGGTGACCGCAGAAGCCGGCGTTCATGAAGTTGCACAGGATGCCGCTGTCCAGGCCGCCGAGGTCGTTGCCCATGGCCATGTAGCCGAGCTTGAGGTTCAGCGCGGGCGACAGGTTGCGCTCGTAGCTGAGTTCGGTCAGGCGGGTGTAGAGGCCGCCGTAGTTTTCCTGGATCGGCAGGCGGTTGCCCACCAGGTCCTCCGAGGCGCTGTTACCGCGCCGGTCGTTGATGGTCAGCTGGACCTTGCCGCCGTTGTCCAGGCCGTACAGCTTCGACAGGTCGAACTGCACGCCCAGCTTGAGGTTCTGCGAGTAGCGGGCCGAGCGGTGCAGGCCGCCATGGGCGTTGTAGGCGGTCTCGCCGCTGTAGTCGCCGGTGAAGCTGATGCCGTCTGCCGCGAGCCGGTGGCGCAGGCCGCCCCAGTCGCCGGTCAGGGTGTTATCGTCGGCGAGAGACGCGGTGCTGGTCAGCAAGAGAAAGAAGGGAGTGAAACGAAAAGCACGGGGCATTGCGTAATCTCGGGTTGTGTATAGGGCCCCTTCGCGGGTAAACCCGCTCCCACAGGGACCGCACAAGTTGCAGTCCAGTGAAAGTCCTGTGGGAGCGGGTTTACCCGCGAAGAGGGCGACGCGGTTCAGGGCAGGGCGTATGCCATCACGTAGTCGCCACGATCGGTCGACTGGCGTGCGCCGCCGGCGGTGATCACCACGTACTGCTTGCCGGTCTTCGGCGACACATAGGTCATCGGGCCGCCCTGGCTGCCGACCGGCAGGCGGGCCTTCCAGATCTCGTTGCCGTTGCCGCTGTCGTAGGCGCGCAGGTAGAAGTCCTGGGTGCCGGCGATGAACACCAGGCCGCCCTGGGTGGACAGGGTGCCGCCCAGGGTCGGCAGGCCGATCTTGATCGGCAGGTGCATGCGGATGCCCAGGGGGCCGGTGTCCTCGACAGTGCCGACCGGTACCTGCCAGGCGATCTGCCGGGTCTTCATGTCGATGGCGGTGAGGGTGCCGAATGGCGGCGCCTGGCACGGGATACCGGCCACCGACAGGAAGCGGTTCTTGTTCACCGCATACGGTGTGCCCTTGAGCGGCACCGCGCCCATGCCGGTGTTCAGCGCCTCGCCGCCGCCCGCTGCCGCACCCGTGTTCTGCGAAGGGATCATCTGGATCCACAGGCCCAGGCGCATGTCATTGACGAAGATGAAGCCATGCACCGGGTCGGTGGAGAGGCTGCCCCAGTTCATGCCGCCCAGCGAACCCGGGAAGCTCAGCGACAGGTCGGTGCCCGGCGCGGTGTACAGGCCGTCATAGCGCATCTTCTTGAAGTCGATGCGGCACAGCAGCTGGTCGTACGGGGTGGCGCCCCACATGTCCGACTCGGTCAGGGTCTGCGCGCCGATCTGCGGCATGCCCACCGACTTCGGCTGGGTCGGCGAATACGGCTCGTTGGGGATGTTGCCCGGTTTTACCGGTACTTCGTCGACCTGGGTCAGCGGCTTGCCGGTGGCGCGATCGAGCACGTAGATCTGCCCGGCCTTGGTGCCGATCACCACGGCGGGCACGGTATTGCCGTCATCCTTGGTGAAGTCGATCAGGCTCGGCTGCATCGGCAGGTCGAAGTCCCAGAGATCGTTGTGCACGGTCTGGTACACCCACTTTTCGTTGCCGGTGGTGGCGTCCAGGGCCAGCACCGAGGCGCCGTAGGTGTGATCAAGCTTGTTGCGTTCGACGCCGTAGATGTCGGTGGACGAGGAGCCCATCGGCAGGAACAGGGTGTTCATCGCCGGGTCGTACGACATCGGCGCCCAGCTGTTGGGTGTGCTGCGCACGTAGGTCCGGTCGTCTTGCGGGGCGTCGCGGTCCTGCGGGTTGCCCGGGTCGAAGGCCCAGCGCTGGGCGCCGGTGATCACATCGAAGCCACGGATCACGCCGCCGGGCATGTCGGTCTGGACGTTGTCGGCGACGCGGCCGCCGACCACCACGGTGGTACCGGCCATCAACGGTGCCGAGGACAGCTGGTAGTACGAGTCCGGCACGTTGCCCAGGCCGGCCTTGAGGTCGACCTGGCCGTTGTCGCCGAAGCCTTCGCAGAACGCGCCGGTGTCGGCATCGACTGCGATCAGGCGGGCATCGATGGTGTTGGTCAGCAGGCGGCGCTGGCAGTTGGCGCCGGCCGGCACGCTGCTCACGCTGACCGGCGTGCTGTCGGGCCGGGTCGGCTGGGCGATCGGCGCGCTGGCGTCGAAGTAGGCCAGGCCGCGGCAGCGCTGCCAGACCTTGGACTGGGCGTTGATGGCGTTCTTCCACAGCTCCTTGCCGGTGTCGGCGTCGAGGGCGATCAGGTTGTTGTGCGGGGTGCAGATGAACACCTTGTCGCCCACCTGCAGCGGCGTGAGCTGGTCTTCGGCGCCGTTGCCGTCGCTGAGGGCGACGTCACCGGTGTGGTAGGTCCAGGCCACCTTGAGCTGGTCGACGTTGCCACGGTTGATCTGGTCCAGCGCGGCGAAGCGGCTGCCGCCCTCGGTGTTGCCGTAGTGGGCCCAGTCCTTCTGTTGCTGGCCGGGTTCCACTGGCGTCAGGCCCGGGCCCTTGCTGGTAGGAGCGACGCTGGGGTGGGCGACGAACATGTTGCCGGCGGCGATCGCCAGCGCCACGCCCAGCAGACCGGCGATGCCGTAGGCGCCACGCGCCGGGCGCCGGACCAGTTGCGGATACACCAGCACTACCACCAGGCCGATGGCGGCGAACATGAATAGCCGCGAGAACAGCGGCCAGAACACCAACCCGGCGTCGGCCACGGCCCAGATCGCGGTACCGGCGAGGAACAGCGCATAGAGCCAGGCGCCAGCGGGCTTGCGACGGGCGATGAGGATGCCGGCAATGGCCATGGCCAGGCCGCCGCCCAGGAAGTACCAGGAGCCGCCCAGGCCGGCCAGCTTGACGCCGCCGGCAGCCAGGAGCAGGCCGAGCAGGGCGATGACGACGCCCAGGCCGACCAGGATGAAGGTTGAGGCGCCGGAGGCGCGGGGTGAGTCTTTCATGCCAGGGATCTCGCAGGTGGAATGCGAGAAGTTTAAGCCCTTAGCAAGCTAATTAACAAGTTAGTACATTTTGCGGCGAGCAAAATTTCTATAGGCCGTAATCCTCCCGTGTAGGAGCGGCCTTGTGCCGCGAAAGGGCCGCAAAGCGGCCCCGGCGATCTTTGCTCAGTCCTGAAATCCTGGGGCCGCTGCGCAGCCCTTTCGCGGCACGAGGCCGCTCCTACAGGTGGGCGTAGCCATTCAGACCTGCAACCCCTCCATCAAACAGCGCAACGCCCCCTTCACCCGTTCCGCCGCCGCCTGCGGATCGTCCTGGGCGATCACCCACATGCCGCTGTCGCCCATCGCGCCGTTGATCAGGTGCGCCATGGCCACGGCGTCGAAGGCGCGCAGCCTGCCGGCCTGCTGCAACTCCACCAGCCCCTGGGCCATGGGCCCGATGTAGCTGGCTTCCTCCAGTTCGCGCAGGCGCGGGCCGAGTACCCCGGGGGCGTCCTGCAGCAGGATGCGCCGAAGGGCCGGCTCGTGCAGCAGGTCGTAGTAGTACAGGCAGGTGTCGATATAGCCCTCCCATGGGTCGTCGTGGGTGGCGTAGCGGGCGTCGAGCGCCTGGTTGATCTCCTCGAGCAGGTGCTCCACCACGGCGGTGAACAGCCCGGCCTTGCCGCCGAAATGGTGGTGCAGGGCGCCCCGGGTGAGGTCGGCTTCGGCGCACAGTTCGTCCATCACCACGGCGGCAAAGCCCTTTTCGGCGAACTGGCGGCGGGCGACGGCGATCAGCCGTTCGATGGTATCCGCGCTCATGGCGGCGCGGCTGCGGCGAGGGGTGGGCATGGAGGGCTCCGGGTGAAAAGCGATGGCTGCAAATTAGCATACGTTGCGTATGTCAATAAATGGCATTAGCATACGCGGCGTATGTCAATTGGAGGTTACTACCGTGACTGCCCTTGTTTCACGCAAGAACATTGCCTGGCTGGGTGAGCTGCCCGGTCTGTTGCGCCTGGCGCTGCCGCTGGTGCTGGGCCTGTCGGCGGCCGAGCTGATCAGCCTGACCGATACCGTGCTGCTGGCCTCGCTGGGCACCGTGGTGCTGGCCTGTGTCGCGCTGACCAGCAGCGCCGGGCTGATCTTCCATGCCGGGCTCTACGGCATGCTTGCCACCCTCAGCGTGCGCGTCGGCCATGCCTTCGGCGCCGACGACCCCGGCACCGTGGCGCGCACCCTGCGCGCCGGGCTGGGCTATGGCCTGCTGGTGGGCATCCTCGGCTGCCTGGCGATGCTGGCCTGCCTGCCATTGGTGCAATGGCTGGGCGTGCCGCTGCCCGACGTGGCGCTGCTGACGCCGTACTGGCAGGCCATGGCGGTGTTCCTGATCCCGTACTGCCTGGCGGTGGTGTTCAAGGATGTGCTGGAAGCCATCGGCCGGCCCTGGGTGGGCGTGCTGCTGGTGATGAGCGCGGTGCTGTTCAACATTCCGCTGAGCTACGGGTTGATCCACGGCCATTTCGGCCTGCCGACGCTGGGCCTGCTGGGCGCGGGTATCGCCGGGGTGATCGCCGAATCGCTGGCGGTGTTGCTGGCCCTGGCTTATTGGCGCCTGGCGCCATCGCTGGCGCGTTACCGCCTGGCGCCACAGGGGGCGCGACTGAGCTGGCGCACGCTGCTGGGCGAAGGCTGGCCGCTGGGCCTGGGTTATCTCGCCGAAGCCGGCGCGGTGGTGATCGCCGCCTGGATGCTGGGCTGGCTGGGCAATGCCGCACTGGCGGCCAACCAGGTGGTGCAATCGATCGGCGCGTTGCTGTACATGCTGCCGCTGGGCATGGCCGCGGCGGTGAGCATCCGCATCAGCCAGGCCCAGGGCCGCGGCGAGACGGCGCGCATCCGTGCCATCGGCAGCGCCACCTTTGCCAGCGTGAGCGCCTGGATGCTGGTGGCCACCGTGCTGTTGGCGTTGTTCGGCCGCTCCATCGCCGAGGCCATGAGCGACGACCCGCAGGTGATCGCCATCGCCGTGCCGATGTTCGTGGTGGTCGCGGCCATGCAGGTGGCCGATGGCTTGCAGTCCACCGCGCTGGGCGCCTTGCGCGGCCTGCAGGACTACCGCTGGCCGGTGGGCGTGACCATGATCAGCTACTGGTTGCTGGCGTTGCCGCTGAGCTACTGGCTGGCCTTCCACTCCGCGCTGGGCGCGGTGGGAGTGTGGGTCGGGTTCGCCTGTGGCCTGGCCGTGGCGGCGGTGCTGCTGCCGTGGCGGTTCTATCGCCTGCAGGCGATGCCTGCCGCAGCGACCTTGGCTCAGCCCTGATAGAACACCGCCAGCCATACCGTGGCCACGCCGGGTTCGGTCCACTCCACGCGGTGGCGGCAACCGGGCGGGATGTCCAGATGGTCGCCGGGGCGCAGCACGCGGGTGCGCGGCTCATGCTCCAGGCGCAGCCCGGCGCTGCCACTGAGCACGACCACCCATTCGCCCTCGGTCTGGTCGTACCAGAACCCTGGCGGGCTGGCCTGGCCGCTGGAGACGATGCGCTCGATGCGCAGACCCGGGCGCCGGAGCAGGTCGGTGAACTGCTCGTCGGCGTCGGGCGCGAGCGGGGGCAGGGCGGTAAACAGGTTGTCGGGCATGGGCGCCTCGCGCATGGTTGATTCCAGCCGGTGATTGTAGGAAGGTTTCGGCCTTTGCCCCATGGAAGATTGACGATGGACAAGCTGCTGGCGCTCAAGGTGTTCATGGCCACCGCCGAGGTCGGCGGCTTTTCCGCCGCTGCGCGCAGGCTGGGGGTGGCGACCTCCTCGGTGACCCGCCAGGTCGACGCCCTGGAACTGGAGCTGGGGGCCAGCCTGCTCAACCGCTCGACCCGCCAGGTCAGCCTGACCGAAGCCGGCGCCAGCTACTACCAGCGGGCCCGCGAGATCCTCGAGGCCCTGGCCGAGGCCGACGCCAGCGTCGCCGACCGCGGCGAGGAACCGGTCGGCGTGTTGCGCCTGTGCCTGCCGGTGGAATTCGGTCGCCGGGTCATCGCTCCGCACCTGGGCGCGTTCCTCGCCCGCCACCCGGCACTGGAACTGGACATCGACCTGAGCGACCGCTTCGACGACCTGCTCGATGGTCGCTACGACCTGAGCATCCGCCTCGGCGAGCCGGCGCCCAGCGACGAACTGGTGTGTCGCCCGCTGGGGCGTTTCGAGCGCTGGCTGGTGGCCAGCCCGGCATACCTGAGCCAGCAGCCAGTGCTTACCGAACCGCAGCAACTGGCCGCGTGCGCCTGCCTGCGCTTTCGCTACGGCCAGTCGGCACGGCCCTGGCGGCTGAGCCTGGGCGAGCAGCGCCTGGAACTGGACGTCAGCGGCCCGTTGCGCAGCGCCAACGCCGACCTGCTGCGCGAGGCGGCCATTGCCGGTAGCGGCGTGGCGCTGCTGGCCGACTGGCTGGTGCGCGAGGATGTCGAAGCCGGGCGCCTGCAAAGGTTGTTCGCCGACTGGACGGTGAGTCCGGGGGCGGCCAGCGCCAGCATCAACGCTCTGTACCTGCCCAACCACCGAGGCTCGCGCCGGGTCATGGCGTTCGTCGCCTTCTGCGAGGGGCTGCTGGCCGGCTGAGGTGTTGCGCGCCACGCAAAGGCCCGTTGCGCGGGCGATGGATTCTCGCCGGGGCGGTTGTCCGTCACCCTTCGCGCACATCCTTTCGCAAGCCGAGGTACCCTCGAATGAATCCCTCCCTCGCCGTCGCCCAGGCATCGGCCCCAGGCCTGAGCCGCACCCTGGTGACGCTACTGGCGTTCTGCTGCGGCGCCATCGTCGCCAACATCTACTACGCCCAGCCCATCGTCGGCCTGATCGCGCCGGACCTGGGGCTGCCCGCCGAACGGGCCAGCCTGATCGTGTCCCTGACCCAGATCGGCTACGCCCTGGGCCTGTTGTTCCTGGTGCCGCTGGCCGACCTGCTGGAGAACCGCCGGCTGATGATCGCCACGGCGGTGCTGGCCACCGGCAGCCTGTTGCTGGCCGGCACCAGCGGTCATGGGCAGGGCGAGGTGTTCCTGCTGTACGCGCTGCTGATCGGCTTCAGTTCGGTGGCGGTGCAGATGCTGATACCGCTGGCGGCGCACCTGGCGGCGGAGCGCGAGCGTGGCCGGGTGGTCGGCAACATCATGGGCGGGTTGCTGCTGGGCATCCTGCTGGCACGGCCGCTGGCGAGCCTGGTGGCGGATCACTTCGGCTGGCGCGCGGTGTTTGTCGGTGCCGCCGGGGTGATGGTGGCGATCATCCTGCTGCTGGCGTTGACCTTGCCGCGCCGGGTGCCTGAGCACACGGCCAGCTATGCCGGGCTGATGGCCTCGTTGCTGGTGCTGCTGCGCCGTTATCCGGTGTTGCGCCAGCGGGCACTGTTCCAGGCACTGATGTTCGCGGCGTTCAGCCTGTACTGGACGGCGGTGCCACTGGCGCTGGCCGGCGAGCACGGCCTGTCGCAGAGCCAGATCGCGCTGTTTGCCCTGGTCGGGGCGGTGGGCGCGGTGGCGGCGCCGCTGGCCGGTCGGCTGGCCGATGCGGGCCATGCGCGACGCGCTTCGCTGCTGGCGATGGCCCTGGCGCCGCTGGCGTTGCTGCTGGGCCTGAGCGCGCCGGGCGCCAGCGTGATCGGCCTGGGGTTGACCGGGGTACTGCTGGATTTCGCCGTGCAGATGAACATGGTCATCGGCCAGCGTGAGGTGTATGCGCTGGATCCGGCCAGCCGTGGCCGGCTCAATGCCTTGTACATGACCAGCATCTTCCTCGGCGGGGCGCTGGGCTCGGCGCTGGCCAGTGGGGTGTATGCGCAGTATGGCTGGAGCGGCGTGGCGTTGCTGGGCGCGGGATTGCCGGCGCTGGCGCTGGTGGTGTTCCTGGTCGTTTCCCGGCGTTGATCCCTGGGGCTTCTATCGTCCCAGCGGCAGGGCCACGCCGATCAGCGCGAACAGGCTCCCGCAGCAGCGGTTGAACCCACGTCCGCCCTTGGCCAGCCACGGGCGGATGCGAAACGCCAGGCGGGCCAGCAGGTACTCCACCAGGCATTCGACACTGGCGAAGGTCGCCGCCATCACCACGAACTGCACCAGCAGGCCGCGCTGCGGATCGATGAACTGGGGCAGGAACGCGCCATAGAACAGCAGCACCTTGGGGTTGGCCAGCGCCGACAGGCAGCCCTGGCGGAACAGCCCGGCATTGCTCAGCGCCACGCTGCCGCGCGGTTGCTCCAGGTGCAGCGCCGGGGTGCGCCACAGCTGGATCCCCAGCCAGACCAGGTAGGCCCCGCCGACCCACTTGAGCACCGTCAGCACCGAGGCTGAGGCCTGCAACAGGGCGCTCAGGCCGAACATGGTCAGGGCGATCAGGAGACTGAAGCCCAGCACCCCGCCGAGGATGGTAAACAGCGTGCGGCGGGCGCCGTACAGCGCGCCATGGGTCAGGGCCAGCAGGCTGTTCGGACCTGGGGTCAGCGACAGGCCGATGCTGGCGAGCAGGTAGATGAGCCAGGTGTCGAGTGCCATGGGGGAGCCTTGTTTATGTGCAGGGCGTCAGTGTAGGGCAGGGCAGTGGGAATACAGGGTAGTATCTGGCCATTGAATGGTTATATCTGGACATACCTCAATGACACCCGACCTGCGCCTGCTGATCCTGCCGTTACCGGAGTTCGCCCTGCTGCCGTTCGGCGCGTTCCTCGACAAGCTGCGCTTTTCCGCCGACGACGAGGACTACAGCCGCCAGCGCTATTGCCGCTGGACCGTGCTCGGGCTGGACCGGGAGCCCGTGGTTTCAAGCAGCGCGGCGAGTGTTCAGGTCGAGGCGGCGCCTGCGGACATCCGCTGGGGCGACTACGACCACCTGGTGCTGTTCGGCGGGCGCAACGCCAGTGCCACGGCGGCTTTGGCGCCGCGCTACAGGGCTCTTTTGAAGCAGGCGACCAAGGCCGGGGTGAAGCTGGTGTGCGTTGACAACGCGGCTTTCCTGCTGGCCGCCTGTGGCCTGCTGGAGGGTCACCAGGTAGTGGTGCACTGGCGCCATGAGGCGGAGTTTCGCCTGGCCTTTCCCCGCGTGCGCCTGCTGACCGGGCAGCTGTTCTGCTTCGACGGTGGCCGCATCACCTGTGCCGGCGGCACGGCAGCCATCGACCTGGCGGTGGAATTGATTGCCCGCGCCAGTGGTCGCACCCGGGCGCTCAAGGGCCTGGCCGACATGCTGGTGGACGAGAGCCGCGATAGCCTCCATGCCTTGCGTTCGCTGGAGGCCGGCGCCGGGCAGGGGCGCCAGGTGCGGCGGGCCACGGCGCTGATGCGCCACCACCTGGCGGCGCAGATGCCAGTGGAGGCGTTGGCGGCAGAGCTGGGCATCAGCCGACGCCAGCTCGACCGCCAGTTCCAGGCCTGCCATGGCATGAGCGCCAAGGCCTGGTGGCAGGAACTGCGCCTGCAGCAGGCGCGCTGGCGCTTGCTCAACTCCAGCCACAGCCTGGCGCAAATCGCCGATGAGGTGGGGATGGCAGATGCCAGCTATCTGGGCAAGTGGGTACGGCGGCGGTTTGGTTGCACGGCGCTGGCGTTGCGCAACTCGGGCCATGCACCGTCCTTGTAGGAGCGGCCTTGTGCCGCGAAAGGGCTGCGCAGCAGCCCCTGTCTCGGAGAAACGCTGAAATTGTCGGGGCCGCTTTGCGGCCCTTTCGCGGCACAAGGCCGCTCCTACAGGGACGGTGCCTGGCAGGGTTTACTGCGGCGTACCGAACAACCCCGTCCAGTAGATCCCGGCATCGCTCTTCGGGTCCACCGCATACGCCGCCCCCAGCTCGCGGAAGTCCGGGTTCATCAGCGTGGCGCAGTGCCCTGGGCTGGCCAGCCAGCCGTCGACAACCTTGCGCGCGGTGTCGCGCCCGGCGGCGATGTTCTCGCCGATCTGCCGGTACAGGTAGCCGGCCAGCTCCGCCCGATCACCTGGGGTGCGGCCCTCGCGGTCGAGATGGTCGAAGAAGTTCTGGTTGGCCATGGCCCGGGTGTGGTTGGCGGCGACGCCCGCCAGGGTGGTGCTCCAGGCCAGCGCCGGGGCGGCGGGGTAGGGCTGGCCGCCGCACTGGCGGGGCAGGTTGCGCGCGGCGTTGATCTCCTGCAGCAGCTTCTGCCCTTCGGCCTGCCAGTCACCCAGGCGAGCGCTGAGCAGCGGTCGGGCCAGGACAATGCGCCAGTCGCGGCCCTCCTGGCTGACGCCGATGTCGACGAACTGCGGGTCGAGCACCACCTGGCAGAAGCTCTCCTCGATGGCCTTCATCGCTGCCTGGGCGTCCCGTGGGCCGGACAGGCTGATGGCCTGGACGTTGACCATCGGGTAGGCGGCGCGGGTCATGGCCTGCTGCAGGTCGCGGGTGCCTTCGGGCGACAGCGCCAGGCGGGTGTCGCTGTTGAGCGGCGGCAATTCCAGCGAGGCTTCGCCACCACAGCGCTGGGCCTGACTGCGGTAGACGTTGATCGTATCGATCAGTTGCGCCTCTTCACCGGTGAAGGCCTGGGCGCTGGTAGCGGCGAGCAGGCCCAGCGTCAGGCCGACGAGGCAGGCAACGGATGGGACGCGCATGTGGATCTCCCTGTAACTGGCAGCGTCTGGATCTGCGCTGCCCATCCTACACAACGGCAAGGCTTTTGGCCCGGCCATGTGCAGTGTGAAAAGGCGGGCCTTGGCAGTCGAATGCGGTTGGCAAAAGAGGGAGTAGACCGCTGCTCGGCGAAAAAGTGCGATCGTTGTTGGCGCGCTATTGCTGCAAGGTACAGAAGAAGGTTGTGACCCTGCGGTCAACGTGGAGACTGTATCACCGGCACCATTTTGACCTGCAGGGATTGCAGCGTGTCTTACCAGAGTGCCACCGCTGCTGCTCCGACAACCCGGCCGAATACCGCCAGCGCCGTGTCCACGTCCGCTTCGCTGGTGTAGCGCCCGAGGCTCAGACGCACGCTGTTGCGCGCCTGGTGCTCGTCGAGGCCAAGAGCCAGCAGCACATGGGACGCCGCGTTGCTCGCCGAGTTGCAGGCCGAGGTGGTGGACAGCGCCAGCTCGCCGGCCAGGGCCAGGCTGTTGAAACCCTTGGCGTCGATGCGCAGGTTGAGGGTGTGGGGAATACGCTGCATCGCGCAGCCATTGAGCGTCACTCCGGGCAAGGCCAGCAGGCCGTCGCGCAGGCGCCGGGCGAGCTGTTCCAGGCGCTGGTACTCCGTCTCGCCGGGCTGGCCGGCCAAGTCGAAGGCGCTGCCCATGCCGACGATCTGGTGGGTGGCCAGGGTGCCGGAACGCAGGCCGCGTTCATGGCCGCCACCGTGCATCTGCGCACGCATGACCGGGCGAGCGTGAGGGCCGACGTAGAGGGCGCCGATGCCCTTGGGGCCGTAGACCTTGTGCGCCGAGAACGACATCAGGTCGACGGCCTGGTGCGCCAGGTCGATGCGGACCTTGCCCACGGCCTGGGCCGCGTCCACATGCAGCAGCGCGCCATGCTCGCGGACCAGCTGGCCGATACGGGCGAAGTCAGTCACCGTGCCCAGTTCATTGTTCACCGCCATCAGCGACACCAGGCGCGTGTCCGGGCGCAAGGCGGCCTGCACGGCTTCGGCCTGGATCAGGCCATGGGCGTCGGGCGCCAGGCGGGTCACTGTCCAGCCCTGGCGCTCCAGTTCGGCGGCGGTGTCGAGGATGGCCTTGTGTTCGAGCTGGCTGGTCAGCAGGTGCCCCGGCTGCGCGAAGCCCTGGGCGACGCCCTTGAGCGCCAGGTTGTTGGATTCGGTGGCGCCGGAGGTCCAGACCAGATCGTCGGGCAGTGCGCCCACCTGCATGGCCACCTGCTGGCGGGCCTGTTCGACGGCCTCGCGGGCCGCCTGGCCGTGGGCGTGGCCACTGGAGGCGGGGTTGCCGAAGTTCGCCTCGCGTCCCAGGCAGGTGAGCATGGCGGCAATGACCCGGTCATCGACCGGAGTGGTGGCGGCGTAATCGAAGTAGAGCGGGGTGCTGGGCATGATCGCGGGCGGGTCCGTGCGTGGACGCCGCCTGTCGGCATCCATGGACATCATCCTAGGCAACTGCCGATATGAATGTTTTTTCTTTTTCCCGTTCCAGGGCGATTTTCGAAAAAAATTCTATTCTTTTTCGCTATGTATTTAGAATTTTTTTCTTCCCTGGGTCAGAGCCATTGCCACGGTGCCTGCTTGGTGATCATCACAAGCACGAGCAGGAACATGCCGGCAAACCCCGCCACCCCCATCCACAGCCAGGGGCGGTACAGCCGCTGATAGTCCTCACCCAGCGCGGTGCCATGCTCGACCGCCTGGGCCGCGAGGCGCTGCATGCGCGTCTGCAACAGCAGCACCGGCAGCCACAGGGCGCCCACCGTGAAAAAGATCAGCAGTGCGCCACGCAGCCAGCCCGTGGACCACGGCATGCCGGTCATGCTGACCATGGCGTAGCCGGTCAGCAGTTGCAGGACGCCGGCGGGTGTGGTGATCCAGGCATCGAAGCGCACCACCATCCTGGCCACGGCGGCGATCACCCGTGGATCGCGGCTGCGGTTCGCGGCGATCAGGTACAGGTACGAGCCCATGCCGAAACCGAACAGGAATACGGCAGCGATCACATGCAGGTACTTGAGCAGCAGGTAGCTCATCTCAGCCTCGCCCGTGCTGGAAGCTGACGCTGTAGCGCACCTTGTCCGGTTCGCCGATGGCCGCCAGGTACTGCTCGACACTGATCTCGCCGACGCAGGGGCGGGCGCCCGGGGCTGGGGTGTAGCCCTCGATGACCCTGGCCATCAGCGCCACCGCCGCGCAGCTGGGAATTTCCGGGCCCTTGTCGTCGCGGGCGCTGACCTGGGCCTGCAGGCGCAGTGGCTGGCCCTGCATGTCCAGGCCGCGGACATCGAGGTACATCGCACTCATGCCATCGCCAAAGCGCTCGAAATGGCCGCCCAGGCGATGCAGACGCCGCGCCCAGGGCAGCGGATCGCGCACCAGGCCGTACTTGACCAGCAATGCCAGCGCGGCATTGGCCAGGCCACCGGCCATGAGCCCGGAGCCGGCCTTGAACGCCAGGTCCCGGGCGCCGTAGCGCTCGGCGAAGATGTCCATGTCCGGCACATCGACGTTGTTCAGCAGGCGCCAGCCCAGGCCGGGCAGGTGGCGCAACTGCAGGCCGAGCCAGCCGTCGACGGTGTGCGGGCGTCCGTCGCGCCACTGGCGAATCGGCCGGCCGGCGTAGGCCAGCACGCCCTCGATGGTGGACAGGCCGGGCATCTTCGCCGAGGAGGAAATGCCGTGCTCGATACGGTCTATGCGGCTGAAGTGATGGCGCTGCTCGTCGAGGATCGCCGACGACAGGCTTGGCACCGAGCTGCAGCCGCTGAGCAGCGCGACATTGGCCTGGCGGGCGCGGGCGTCCAGGCGCTCGATGCCGTTGACGAACACCCGGCAGTCGGAGAGGTCGCAATAGCTGGCGCCGGCCTCAATGCAGGCTTCGGCCACGCTGTAGGGCTGGCCCTGGAAGGGGCCGCCGGTATGGATCACCCAGTCGATGCGCAGGGCGCGCAGTGCGTCGGCGAAGCCGGGGGCCATGGCGTCGCCGCACCAGCTTTCGCTGCCGCTCAGCTGGGTGGCCAGTTGGGCGAGGCTGTTGGCGTTACGGCCGGCGATCACCAGTTGCACGGCGGGCATCTGCTGCAGGTGGCGGCAGATGATCCGGCCGAAGTTGCCGTAGGCGCCGATCACCAGGATTCTGCGGGACATGCGGGGGTCCTTGTGCATGTGTCGGGGAAGGAAAAGCTGACTTACATTTCCCTGTAGGAGCGGCCTTGCGCCGCGAAAGGGCCGCAGAGCGGCCCCAGCGATCGTTGCATCAACACTGAGATCCTGGGGCTGCTACGCAGCCCTTTCGCGGCGCAAGGCCGCTCCTACACAGAGGGGGCAGCGCAGGGCCGGATTCAGCCCTCGTAGCCCAGGTTCGGCGCCAGCCAGCGTTCGCTGACGCTGACATCCTGGCCCTTGCGCGCGCTGTATCGCTCGATCTGGTCCTTGTCCACCTTGCCCACGGCGAAGTACTGCGCCTGCGGGTGGGCGAAGTACCAGCCGCTGACTGCTGCCGCCGGGAACATGGCGAAGTGCTCGGTGAGGAACACGCCGCTCGGGCCGGTCTCGCCGATGGCGGTGCCATCGAGCAGGCGGAACAGGGTTTCCTTCTCGGTGTGGTCCGGGCAGGCCGGGTAGCCGGGGGCCGGGCGGATACCGCTGTACTGCTCCTTGATCAGCGCCTCGTTGTCCAGGTGCTCGTCCTTGGCGTAACCCCAGTGCTCCTTGCGCACCTGCTCGTGCAGCCACTCGGCGCAGGCCTCGGCCAGGCGGTCGGCCAGGGCCTTGACCATGATCGAGCTGTAGTCGTCGCCCTTGTCCTGGTAGGCCTTGGCCACTTCCTCGGCGCCGATGCCGGCGGTGGTGATGAAACCGCCGACATAGTCGGTCACGCCGCTGTCCTTCGGCGCGACGAAGTCGGCCAGCGACCAGTTCGGCTTGCCGTCGGGCTTGATAGTCTGCTGGCGCAGGTGGTGGAGGGTGGCCAGGGTGTCACCGTTGCCGCCATACACCTCGATGTCGTCGTGTTCGACCTGGTTGGCCGGCCAGAAACCGAACACCGCGCGGGCGCTGATCAGCTTCTCGTCGATCAGCTTGTCGAGCATTTCGCGGGCGTCCTTGTACAGCGCCGTGGCAGCCTCGCCGACCACTTCGTCGGTGAGGATGCGCGGGAACTTGCCGGCCAGGTCCCAGGAGATGAAGAACGGCGTCCAGTCGATGTACTCGGCCAGGGTGCGCAGGTCGATGTCTTCCAGCACCTTGACGCCGGTGAAGGAGGGCACCGCGGCCTGGTAGCCGGCCCAGTCGTACTGCGGCTTGGCGGCGATGGCCTGGGCGTAGCTCAGGCGTTCGGTGCGGGCGCTGCGGTTGGCGGTGCGCTCGCGCACCTCGACGTATTCCTGGCGGGTCTTCTCGACGAAGCCGCTCTTGAGCTCCTTGGACAGCAGCTGGGTGGCCACGCCCACCGCGCGCGAGGCGTCGGTGACATAGACCACGGCGTCGTTGGAATACTTGGGCTCGATCTTCACCGCGGTGTGGGCTTTCGAGGTGGTGGCGCCACCGATCATCAGCGGCAGGTGGAAGTCCTGGCGCTGCATCTCGCGGGCGACGTGGACCATCTCGTCCAGCGACGGGGTGATCAGGCCGGACAGGCCGATGATGTCGCACTTCTGCTCGCGAGCGGTCTGCAGGATCTTCTCGGCCGGGACCATCACGCCCATGTCGACGATGTCGTAGCCGTTGCAACCGAGCACCACGCCGACGATGTTCTTGCCGATGTCGTGCACGTCGCCCTTGACCGTGGCCATGAGGATCTTGCCCTTGGCCTCCGGCTTGTCGCCTTTCTCTTCCTCGATGAACGGAATGAGGTGGGCCACGGCCTGTTTCATCACGCGGGCGGACTTCACCACCTGCGGCAGGAACATCTTGCCGGCGCCGAACAGGTCGCCGACCACGTTCATGCCGCTCATCAGCGGGCCTTCGATGACTTCGATGGGACGTGCCGACTGTTGGCGGCATTCTTCGGTGTCTTCGACGATGTAGGCGGTGATGCCCTTGACCAGCGCGTGCTCGAGGCGCTTGTCCACCGGCATCGAGCGCCATTCTTCGTTCTCGACTTCCTTGGTGGCCCCGCCGCCCTTGTAGTCGTCGGCAATCGCCAGCAGGGCGTCGGTGCCGTGCGGGGTGCGGTTGAGCACCACGTCCTCGACCTTCTCGCGCAGGGCAGCGGGGATCTCGTCATAGATCTCCAGCTGGCCGGCGTTGACGATACCCATGGTCAGGCCGTTCTGGATCGCGTGGTAGAGGAACACCGAGTGGATCGCCTCGCGCACCGGGTTGTTGCCGCGGAACGAGAACGACACGTTGGACACGCCGCCCGAGCTCAGGGCATACGGCAGGTGATCGCGGATGTAGGCGCAGGCCTCGATGAAATCTACCGCGTAGTTGTTGTGCTCCTCGATGCCGGTGGCGACGGCGAAGATGTTCGGGTCGAAAATGATGTCTTCCGGCGGGAAGCCCACCTCGTTGACCAGGATGTCGTAGCTGCGCTGGCAGATCTCGCGCTTGCGCGCGGCGGTGTCGGCCTGGCCGACCTCGTCGAAGGCCATCACCACCACGGCGGCGCCGTAGCGCTTGCACAGGCGGGCGTGGTGCTTGAACTGCTCGACGCCTTCCTTCATCGAAATCGAGTTGACGATGCCCTTGCCCTGGATGCACTTGAGGCCGGCCTCGATCACCTCCCACTTGGAGGAGTCGATCATGATCGGCACCCGGGAGATGTCCGGCTCGCCGGCGATCAGGTTGAGGAAGCGGACCATGGCGGCCTGGGAGTCGAGCATCCCTTCGTCCATGTTGATGTCGATCACCTGGGCGCCGGCCTCGACCTGCTGCAGGGCGACTTCCAGGGCCTCGGTGTAGTTCTCTTCGCGAATCAGCCGGGCGAACTTGGCGGAACCGGTGATGTTGGTGCGCTCGCCGACGTTGACGAACAGCGACTGGCGATCGATGGTGAACGGCTCCAGGCCCGACAGGCGGCAGGCCTTGGGGATGTCCGGAATCGCCCGCGGCTTGTACTTGGCGACCGCCTCGGCGATGGTCTGGATGTGCGGCGGGGTGGTGCCGCAGCAGCCGCCGATGATGTTGAGGAAGCCGCTGGCGGCGAACTCCTCGACCACCGCGGCCATTTCCGCCGGGGTCTCGTCGTACTCGCCGAAGGCGTTGGGCAGGCCGGCGTTGGGGTGGGCGGACACATGGGTGTCGGCCTTGGTCGCCAGCTCTTCCAGATACGGACGCAGGTCCTTGGCGCCCAGGGCGCAGTTCAGGCCGACGGAGATCGGCTTGGCGTGGCGCACCGAGTTCCAGAAGGCTTCGGTGGTCTGGCCAGACAGGGTGCGGCCGGAGGCGTCGGTGATGGTGCCGGAGATCATGATCGGCAGTTCGACGTCGTCCTCCTCGAACACCTGCTGCACGGCGAAAATCGCCGCCTTGGCATTGAGGGTGTCAAAGATGGTCTCGATCAGGATCAGGTCGGCGCCGCCCTCGATCAGGCCACGGGTGGCCTCGATGTAGTTCTCCACCAGTTCATCGAAGGTGACGTTGCGATAGCCTGGGTCGTTGACGTCGGGGGAGATCGAGCAGGTGCGGCTGGTCGGGCCGAGCACGCCGGCGACGAAGCGCGGCTTGTCCGGGGTCTCGAGGGTCTTGGCGTCGGCCACCTGGCGGGCAACGCGCGCGCCCTCGACGTTGAGCTCGTACACCAGCGCTTCCATGCCGTAGTCGGCCTGGGAAATCTGCGTGGCGTTGAAGGTGTTGGTCTCGAGGATATCGGCGCCGGCGTCCAGGTAGGCTTTCTCGATCGCGGCGATGACATCCGGGCGGCTGAGCAGCAGCAGATCGTTGTTGCCTTTGACATCGCTTGGCCAATCGGCGAAGCGCGTGCCACGATAGTCGTGTTCCTCGAGGCGGTAACTCTGGATCATAGTACCCATGCCGCCGTCGAGGATCAGGATGCGCTCTTTGAGTGCTTTCTGGAGTGCTTGGTAACGAGCGCTGCGGTCGGACATAGGAACTACCTGGTCGGGCGAATATCAGAAGGTGCCGAATAATAACAAAGCTGCACGGATTTTAGGCGTACCGCCGATTTGCATGAATTTACTTCATGTTGGTGCGGCGCCCCAACACCTCAGGACCCGCCAGGCACATCGTGATGGCTTCAAGTAACCAGGACTTTCGGCACATGCTGCATCGCATATTTGCCAGCGCCTTCGCCTTGCTCATCAGTGGCGCGGCGTTCGGGCAGGCCCCCCAAGCGAGCCCGACGATTTCATACACCCGGGATATCCAACCGATCTTCACCGAGAAGTGCGTGGCCTGCCACGCCTGCAACGACGCTGCCTGCCAGCTCAACCTGGGCAGCGCCGAGGGCGCCGAGCGGGGTGCTTCCAAGGTGCCGGTCTACCAGGGCGAGCGCAGCCAGGCGGTGCCCACCACGCGGTTGTTCTACGATGCCCGTGACGAAGCCGGCTGGCGCAAGCAGGGCTTCTACTCGGTGCTGGACAAGCAGGGCAGCCAGGCCGCGCTGATGGCGCGCATGCTCGAGCTGGGCCACAAGACCCCGCTCACGCCCAATGCCAAGCTGCCCGAGGAGATCGTCCTGGGGCTCAACCGCAACAACATGTGCCCGTTGCCCCACGAGTTCGACGCCTACGCCGGCGCCCACCCCAAAGAGGGCATGCCGCTGGCGGTCACCGGCCTGACCGACCAGGAGTACCAGACCCTGCAGCGCTGGCTGGCGGCTGGCGCTCCGGTCGAGAAGACGCCGATCCAGCCCAGCGCGGTCGAGGCAAAGCAGATCGCCGACTGGGAAGAGCTGCTCAACCGCCCCGGTTCGACCGAGGCACTGGTCGGCCGCTGGCTGTACGAGCACCTGTTCCTCGCCCACATCCACTTCGTCGGCGGCGAGCCGGGCCACTTCTTCCAGTGGGTGCGTTCGCGCACGCCGAGCGGCCAGCCGGCAGACCTGATCGCCACCCGTCGCCCCAACGACCCGCCAGGCACCGATTTCTACTACCGGCTGATCCCGGTGCAGGGGGTGATCGTCCACAAGACCCACATCACCTACCCGATGGGGCCGCAGAAGCTCAAGCGGGTCAAGCAGCTGTTCTACAGCGGCGACTGGCATGCCTCGTCGCTGCCCGGCTACGGCCCGCGCCACCGCGCCAACCCGTTCGAGACCTTCGAGGCGATCCCGGCGGTGGCCCGCTACCAGTTCATGCTGGACAACGCCGAGTACTTCGTCCGCACCTTCATTCGCGGCCCGGTATGCCGTGGCCAGATCGCCACCGACGTGATCCGCGACAACTTCTGGGCACTGTTCCAGGAGCCGGCCCACGACCTGTACATCACCGATGCCGAGTACCGGGGCGAGGCCACGCCGCTGCTGGCCATGCCCGGGCAGATCGACGACGTCGGCAGCGTGCTGAGCCTGTGGCACGCCTACCGCGACAAACGCAACGAGTACGAGGCGCTGCGCCGCGAGGCCTATGCCGAGCAGCCGGCGCCGAGTTGGTCGACCCTGTGGGCGGGCAATGACAACGCGCTGCTGAGCATCTTCCGCCACTTCGACAGCGCCTCGGTGACCAAGGGCCTGATCGGTGACGTGCCGCTGACCATGTGGCTGTTCGACTACCCGCTGTTCGAGCGTACCTACTACCAGCTGGCGGTGAACTTCGACGTGTTCGGCAACGTTTCTCACCAGTTGCAGACACGCCTGTACTTCGACCTGATCCGCAATGGCGCCGAGGTCAACTTCCTGCGCCTGATGCCGGCCGGCAAGCGTAGCGAGATCCTCGGCAACTGGTACCAGAACAGTGGCAAGGTGAAGATGTGGATGGACTACGAGGACATCGACACCAGCACCCCGAGCGCGCTGAAGCTGGACAAGCACGATCCCAAGCGTGACTTCGGCCTGCAGTTGCTGCAGCGCACCGGCAGCCTGAACGTGGCCCCCGACCCGATCAACCGCTGCCAGGGCGCCTATTGCTCGCGACCCGGGCTGTCCCAGGAGTTTCGCGACGTCGAGCAGTCGTTGAGCCGCCTGGTGTCGCGCCCGGCCGCGGGCCTGAAGGTGATCGGCCAGCTGCCCGAGGCGACCATGCTGCGCATCGAAGGGCAGGGCGGTCATCGCCAGGTCTACAGCCTGCTGCGCAACCGCGCCCACAGCAACGTGGCGTTCCTGCTCGGCGAGGCCTACCGCTACCAGCCGGGGCTGGACACCCTGACCCTGGTCCCGGGCGTGCTCAGCAGCTACCCCAACTTCATCTTCAACATCCCGGTGGCCGATGTGCCGGAGTTCGTCGAGGACATGGAAGCGGCGCGGGACGACACGGCGAAGTTCGAGCGCATCGTCATGCGCTGGGGCGTGCGTCGCAGCCATCCCGAGTTCTGGCGCTACTTCCATGACCTGAACAGCTACATCAAACAGACCGAGCCGGTGGAGGCGGGGGTGCTGGACATGAACCGCTACGAGAACCTCTGATCGGTTGGCCGGGACTTTCCCGGCCTGTTGCGGTCGGAACTGCTGGATGGTTTCGGTTGAAATGGCTCTGCAGCCATCGCCGGGGTAGGAGCGGCCTTGTGCCGCGAAAGGGCTGCAAAGCAGCCCCAGGGGCCTCCAGCAACGCTGCAAAGATTGCTGGGGCCGCGCAGCGGCCCTTTCGCGGCACAAGGCCGCTCCTACCCCCGCGATGACATAGCCTGATTGCCGAAGCCTCAACGCACCGGTCAACGCAGGGTTTTTCATGCTGTATTCGCTTCAGGCTCTTCGGGCATTCGCCGCCTGGGTGGTGGTCTGCCACCACTTCATGCAGATCTTCTTCGACTTCCACGCCACCGGCCCCTTCGGCCAACTGCTCGCCGACCGCGGCGCGGTGGGGGTGGACATCTTCTTCGTCATCAGTGGCCTGGTGATCTACCTCTCGACCCGCGACAAGGACATCGCGCCCGCACAGTTCCTGCTCAACCGCGCCCTGCGCATCGTGCCCGCCTACTGGTTCTATACCCTGCTGATGGCAGCGCTGATGCTGGTCGCCAGCCGCTGGATGCCGCACCAGGTGTTCGAATGGCAGCACCTGCTGCTGTCGCTGTTGTTCATCCCGGCGGAGAATCCGGGTGGCTACGGCTTGTATCCGACCCTCAATGTCGGCTGGACGCTGAACTTCGAGATGTTCTTCTACCTGTTGTTCGGCCTGGCGTTCCTGGTGCGCCAGCGCCACCACCTGCTGTTGGTGACGGCGGCGCTGCTGCTGGTCAGCGAGGTACTGGGCCGCCTCGGCGTGCTCAGCCGCTTCTACAGCAACGACATCGTCTACGAGTTCCTGCTGGGCATTGGCCTGGGCGTGCTGTACCGCCGCGGGCTGATTCGCCAGGGCTTGTGGCTGCCGCTGGGGCTGCTCGGCGTGGCGGGGTATGCGCTGTATCACCTGGACGCCTCGCAGCGCCTCCTGCACTGGGGCCTGCCCAGCGCCCTGGTGGTGCTGGCGTTCATCGCCCTGGAGCCATTCTTCAAGGGTAACCGGGTGCTCAAGGCGCTGGGGGATTGCTCCTATTCGGTCTACCTGGTGCATGTGCTGGTGCTGTATGGCGGCCTGTTCGCCAGCGAACGCCTGCGCCTGAATCCGTACCTGGTGTTCGCCTTGTGCGTGCCGTCAATCGGACTAATGTCGTGGCTCAGCTACCACTGGCTGGAGCGTGGCCTATACGGGCGGCTCAAGGCCGGATTCGCGGGGCGTGGCGCCCAGGAGCCTGCGCTGGCGCTATCCCGAGTCAAATGCTAGGACTTTGTTCGAGGGCCGGGTTGGCGTACACTGCCGGCAAGTCTGTGAGGAACTTCCATGAGCGCTATAACCATTACCGACGCCGCCCATGATTACCTGGCCGATCTGCTCTCCAAGCAGAACACGCCTGGCATCGGCATCCGTATCTTCATCACCCAGCCGGGCACCACCTACGCCGAGACCTGCATCGCCTACTGCAAGCCGGGCGAGGAGAAACCCGACGACCAGCCGGTGGGCCTGAAGAGCTTCACCGCCTACCTCGACGCAGTCAGCGTGCCGTTCCTCGAGGACGCGCTGGTCGACTACGCCACCGACCGCATGGGCGGCCAGCTGACCATCAAGGCGCCGAACGCCAAGGTACCGATGGTCAACGAAGACAGCCCGATCAACGAGCGTATCAACTACTACCTGCAGACCGAGATCAACCCGGGCCTGGCCAGCCACGGCGGCGCCGTGAGCCTGGTGGACGTGGTCGACGACGGCATCGCCGTGCTGCAGTTCGGCGGCGGCTGCCAGGGCTGCGGCCAGGCCGACGTGACGCTGAAGGAAGGCATCGAGCGCACCCTGCTCGAACGCATTCCGGAGCTCAAGGGCGTGCGTGACGTGACCGACCACAGCCAGAAGGAAAACGCGTACTACTGATCGCCAGTGGTGACGCCATCGCGGGGCAAGCCCGCTCCCACGCCTGGGCCATGCCTGGATCAATGCGTGGGAGCGGGCTTGCCCCGCGATGTTTTCAGGTGTTGTGCATTGATCCCTAGCAACAAAGTGTTACGGATTCAACCCCTGCGACAACCGGTCGCGCCCCGTAAACAAAGGGCTGCAGCCTGGTCGGCCGGATATCGGGTGGATGGTGCAGGGGTGGCGTGACAGAATGCCCCGGTTTTCTGGCCGGCCCATCCCAGGGGTCGGCACCTTCCCTGTAAAGGATGGTTCCATGAATGATCTGTTGACCCGGCGCGCGGTTGTCGCCGGGATGGGCGTACTGGGGCTTGGCCTGCTGGCGGGTTGCAACCCGGCCCGGGGCCTGGATTTCAAGTACGGCAAGAACATGAGCAACGAGATCCTCGGGCGCAAATTCAAGCTCAAGGACACTCAAGGCAACGAGCGCACCCTGTCGAGTTTCTACGGCTCGATGCCGATGATCTTCTTCGGCTTCACCCAGTGCCCGGCCGTCTGCCCGACCGCCATGGCGCGCGTGGCGCAGATCCGCAAGATCCTGCGCGGCCGTGACCGTGACCTGTTCCAGCCGGTGTTCATCACCCTGGATCCGGAGCGCGACAGCCCCGAGATACTCGATGCCTACGTCAAGGCCTTCGACCCGTCGATCGTTGCCCTGACCGGTACCCCCGAGGAAATCGCCGAGGTGGCCCGGGAATTCAAGGTGTTCTACGAAAAGGTCCCGGCCGGCGACACCTACACTGTCTCTCACTCGTCCACCAGCTACGTCTACGACACACGTGGCACCCTGCGCCTGAGCCTGGGCCATTCCCTGAACGCCAAGGAATGTGCCGAGGACCTGGTCACCCTGATGGAGATCTGCTGAATGTCGATGCAACCGATCAAACGCGGTCTGGCCGCCCTGGCCCTGCTGGGCATGACCCTGCCGGCGTTCGCCCAGACCACCGTGAGCGACGCCTGGGTGCGCGCCAGCGTACCGCACCAGCAATCGACCGGCGCCTTCATGACCCTGACTGCCAGCAGCGACAGCAAGCTGGTGAGCGTCGCCTCACCCGTGGCCAAGGACGTGCAGGTGCATGAGATGGTCATGAACGGCGATGTGATGAAGATGGGGCCTGTCGATGCCATCGCGCTGCCGGCGGGCAAGCCCGTCAAGCTGGACCCCAATGGCTACCACGTGATGTTGATGGGCCTGAACCAGCAGGTGAAGGAAGGCGAGCAGGTACCGCTGACCCTGACCATCATCGATGCCAAGGGCGCCAAGGAAACCCTGCAGGTACAGGCACCGGTGCGCGCGCTCAACGCCGAGGCCGGCGGTGGGCATGACCATATGCATATGAACCACTGATCGTGGATCGGGGGCGCTTTGCGCCCGTTCGCGGCACAAGGCCGCTCCTACAGAGGAAATCGCAGTCCCCTGTAGGAGCGGCCTTGTGCCGCGAACGGGCTGCAAAGCAGCCCCAGCGGCCCGTCAGCTACGAAAACGTGGCAACGGCCGTTCGATGTTCAGCGAGGTCAGGGTCTTGCGCACCTGTGCATCCTCGGCCTCCAGCGCCTTCAGGCTGGCGCGGATCTTCCCGGCGGCGGGCACATCGCCCTGGCGGTCGATCCAGTCGGCGATCTCCTTGCAGGCGCTGCTCAGGCAGGCCTGGCGCTGGCTCATCAGCGACAGGAGCGTGGTGATTTCTCGTTCGGACATGACGCGATCCTCCATTCAGCCCCTTGAGTGTAGCAGCGCCCGGCCAGGCTGCTCGTAGCCGATGGCCAGTGCCCAGCCCGCCAGCGCACAGACAAACAGCGTCGCCCCCATAGCCTGGCAGGCACCCGCCAGCAGCAGTCCCGCGCCAATCTGCAGGTAGTAGAACAAGCCGAACAACGCGCCCGCCGTGCCACGGCAGTCGGCGTAGTCGACCAGCGCCGAGCCCAGCACCAGCGGAATCGCCATGGCGAAGGCGAACATCACCAGGGCCATGGCCAGCACCGTCCACAGGCTGTCGCCCAGCCCCAGCAGTGCCAGCGCCGCCAGCAGGTCGAGCAGGCACGCCAGGCGCAGCAGGCGCGCCGTGGCCACCCCGCGCTGCAACAGTCGTGCATTGAGTCGCGCGCCCAGCAGCGAGCCGAGCGCCAGCGCCGCGCCGGAGTAGCCCATCCACGGGCTGGCGCCGAGGCGCTCGAAAACAAACGGCGCCAGGCTGTACCAGCTGAACACGCTGATGTTGAACACTGCCACCAGGGCGCTGGCCAGCAGCACGCGACGGTCGCGCAGCAGGCGTCGCAGCACCTGGCCGAGCGCGGGCGTCGCCTGCGCGGCGGGGCGCGTCTCGGGCAGGCCGCGCCAGGTCCAGGCGAGCAGCAGCGCGGCCATCAGCAACTGGCCGGCGAGTACACCGTGATAGCCGAACAGCCGGTCCAGCCAGGCGCCGCTGATCAGCCCGAGCGCCGGGCTGAGCGCCAGGCATACGCCGATCAACGAGAACACCCGGGCCAGTTCAGGGCCGGCGTGGCGATCGCGCAGGATGGTCTGGGTGACCACGGAGCCCACCGCCGCCGCGAAGGCCGCCACGATCCGCGCCAGCAGCAGTTGGCTGAAGTCGACCGCCAGCAGCGCCGCCAGTGCTGCGGTGGTATAGAGCGACAGGCCGGCAAGCATGGCCGGGCGCCGCCCCCACAGGTCGCAGGCACGCCCCCAGGCCAGCACGCCGACGGCAAACGCGACGAAGTACAGCGACAGGGTCAGCGAAGCCTGGGCAGCGCTGACGGCGAATGCTTCGGCCAAGGAGACCAGGGCAGGGCTGTAGAGGGTTTCGGCGACTTGCGGAAACATCAGCAGGGCGGTGGCCAGGGCCAGCCAGGAACGGGAAAGCATGGGAGTGAACGCCTTGCAGCACAAACGGGCGCTCATGGTAGGGACGTTGTGCCGTGAGCTATTATCGCGATTCCGTTGCTCTATCGTTGAAATCGGACAATTACAGCCATGGCCTGGTTAGCTCCCGACACCCACTTCGACCCCGATGCTTTCGACGCGCCGGTACTGGGCATCTGCTCGGCTCTGGGCGACCACGACTCGGGGCGCCACCGCCATGGCCGCGGCCAGGTGCTGTTCACCCGCCAGGGCTGCGTGCGCATCCAGACGCCCGGACGCCTGTGCCTGCTGCCACCGACCCAGGCTGCGTGGATTCCGGCGGGGCTGGAGCATCGGGCGCGCATGCGCGAAACGGTAGACTACCGCTCGCTGTATTTCAGCGCCGTGCTCAACGTGGAGCTGCCCGACGACGTGACGATCATCAGCGTCAACCCGTTGCTGCGCGAACTGCTCGAACGCATTGCCCAGGCGCCGTTCGACACGGCCTGGGACCGAGGTGACCAGGTGCACCTGCTGGCGCTGTGTCTGGGCGAATTGCGCCTGGCGCCGCGCCAGCCGATGTTCCTGCCACTGCCAGGCGATCGCCGCCTGGTTGGGCTGGTCGAGCGGCTCGAGCGCCTGCCGCCAGCGCTGGGTGAACTGGCGCGGCAGGTTGGCGCCAGCGAGAAGACCATCAGCCGCCTGCTGCGCCGGGATACCGGCATGTCCTATCAGCAATGGCGCCAGCAGTGGCGGTTGTTGCGGGCAATGGAACAGCTGGCGTTGCAGCGGCCGCTGGGCGCCATCGCCGACGACCTGGGCTTCGCCAGCGACAGTGCCTTCATTGCGTTCTTTCGCGGCATGACCGGCATCACGCCAGGCGCCTGGAACCGGGGCGCAGCTACAGGCCCAGACAGGCCTGGCGATAGGCCCCCGGCGTAACGCCATAGGCCTGCTTGAACTGGCGGCTGAGGTGGCTCTGGTCGGCGAAGCCCAGGGTGACGGCGACCTCCAGTGCCGGCAGGCCGCTGCGCAGCAGCTCGCGGGCGCGGGCCAGGCGGCGCTGCTTGAGCCAGGCGTGGGGCGGCAGGCCGGTGGCCTGGCGGAACACCCGGGCGAAGTGGAACGGCGACAGGTTCACCGCCGCCGCCAGGGCTTCCAGCGAGGGCGGCTCGGCCAGCCGGCTCTCCAGCAGTTCGCGGGCGCGGGCCACGGCCAGCGGCTCGTTGCCGGGGGCGGCGGGCTCGGCGCAGTGGCCGTGGCGCTGCACCAGCGCCAGCACCGCCTGGCGCCAGGCGGTCTGTTGCTCCAGGGCGCTGGCGCAGGACTCGGACAACTGGTGCAGCTGGCTGAACGCGGCGGCCAGGGTCGGGTCCTGGATCACGCTGTCCTTGAACCGGGGCAGGCCGTGGCGGCCCAGTTCCAGCTCGTCGAGCACGCCGGTAACCCGCTCGTGCTCGGGGTAGAAACCGCGATAGCGCCAGCCCGCCTCGTGGGCGGTGGCGCCGGTGTGCAGCTCGTCGGGATTGATCAGCACCATGCTGCCGACCGGCGCCAGGTGCTCGCTGCCACGGTGCCAGAAACGCTGGGCGCCGGATTCGATCACGGTGAACACGTAGCCTTCGTGTACGTGCGGGGCGAAGCGCTGCTGGATGTAGCGGGCGTGCAGCATCTCGACGTCGCCGAGGGCGGGCGCCTGCCACAGGTGGGCCTGTTCGCGCAGGGGCGTGGTCATGCCAGCCAGCTGCGCAGGAGGAAGAAGATCAGCATGCTCGCCAGCATGCTCAGCAACACGCTGCGGGTCAACAGCACCAGGGCGATCGCCACCAGCGAGCCGAGCAGGTAAGGGTTCAGCAGGCTCAGCTCGAGCTGGTGGCCGGGCAGGAAGATGATCGGCCCGCAGATCGCGGTGAGCATGCCGGGCACGGCGAAGCCGAGGAACTGCCGCGCATTGGAGCTCAGGCGCAGCGGCAGGCGCGGTTCAAGGAAGGCGTAGCGGTTGAGGAACACCACCGCGCCCATGGCGACGATCAGCAGCCAGATCATGAGCGGCCTCCGGAGAATTTCTGGCAGATAAAGCCAGCGGCCATGCCCAGCAAGCCTGCCACCACCAGGGCAGTTTCCCAGTGCCAGTAGCTGAACAGCACCGAGCAGAACAGCGACACCGCCACGCACACCACGGTCGGCAGGTTGCGCACCAGCGGCGCGATCAGCGCGACGAAGGTGGCGACGATGGAGAAGTCCAGGCCCAGCTGGTCCAGGTGCGGGATGTTCTGGCCGAGGACGATGCCGGCCAGGGTGAACAGGTTCCAGGCCACATAGAAAGTCAGGCCGACGCCCAGGGCGTACCAGCGGTTGAACTGCTGCTGGTCGTGGTGGCTGGTCAGGGCGAAGAACTCGTCGGTGAGCAGAAAGCCCAGGCCTAGGCGCCAGCGGGTCGGCAAGCCGGACATCACCGGGCGCATGGACAGCCCATAGAGCAGGTGCTGCGAGGTCAGCAGCAGGGTGGTGAGCAGGATCGACAGCAGGTTGGCGCCGCCCTTGAGCATGCCGATGGCCACCAACTGCGCGGCGCCGGCGAAGACGATGGCCGACAGGCCCTGGCCTTGCCAGGCGCTGAGGTTGGCCTCGATGGCCATGGAGCCTGCCAGCAGGCCCCAGGGCGCGACGGCCAGGGATAGCGGCAGGATGGCGATGGCGCCGTGAAGGAAGGCATTGCGGGCGAGCGGTGGGCTGGACATGGGAACGACAACGAATCGACAGGGCAGGCCAGCATGACAGAGCGGCGCGGGGGCGGCTTGAACGATCTTGCTTTGTTGTCGATCATGCCGGCCCCTGTAGGGGTTCAGACCATTGCCAGGCGTTGCTTGCAGGTCGGCGCGGGGAAGGCCTGGTCGATGGCCCGCAGGTCTGCTTCGCTCAATATCAGCCCTGCCGCCGCCGCGTTCAGGCGCACATGCTCCGGGTCGGTGGCCTTGGGAATGGCGATCACGCCCTCCTGGCGCGTGACCCAGGCCAGGCTCACCTGGGCCGGCGTGGCGCCATGGCGTGCGGCGATATCGCCCAGCACGGGATGTCGCAGCAGGCGCCCGGCCTGGGCCAGCGGGCAGTAGGCCATGGTCGGCAGGCCCTGCTGCTGGCTCCAGGGCAGCAGGTCGAACTCGATGCCGCGCTCGGCCGGGTTGTACAGCACCTGGTTGGTGGCGCAGGCGGGGTTGTCGAGCTCGCGCAGGTCGTCGAGGTCGAAGTTGGACACGCCCCAGCGGCGGATCTTGCCCTGCTCGATGAGGCGCTCGAAGGCCTCGACGGTCTCCTCCAGCGGATACTGGCCGCGCCAGTGCAGCAGGTACAGGTCGATGCAGTCGGTGCCCAGGCGTTCGAGGCTGCGCTCGCAGGCGGCGGGCACGCCGCGCCGGCTGGCATTGTGCGGATAGACCTTGCTGACCAAAAACACCTGGTCGCGGCGCCCGGCGATGGCCTGGCCGACCACGCGCTCGGCACCGCCCTCGGCGTACATCTCGGCGGTGTCGATCAGGCCCAGGCCCAGTTCGATACCCTGTTGCAGCGCCGCCACCTCGGCGGCCCTGCGGCCTGGGTCCTCGCCCATGTACCAGGTGCCCTGGCCGATGGCCGGAACGCGGGAACCCGCCAGATTCACGTAACGCATGTCACCTCCTGTGGATGGGTATGGGTCAGCAATACATCGAGCAGCGCCTCGGCGGCCCTGGACAGCTTGTGATCGCTCAGGGCGATCACGCCGATGCGCCGCTCCACGGTCGGTTCGACCAACGGCACGCAGCGGGCGCCGAGCTCCTGCATCTGGCCGATGCACAGCGCCGGCACCGCGCTCACGCCCAGGCCGCTGGCGACCATGCGACCGATGGTCGACAGCTGGTGGCTCTCGAAGGCCACCGCCAGCTTGCCATGGTTGGCGGCCAGGTGCTGCTCCAGCAGCAGGCGCACCGCGGAAGGCCGTTGCAGAGCGATGAAATCCTCGGCCAGCAGCTGCGGCCAGCGCACCTGGGGCTGGCGGGCGAGGGGCGAGTCGGCGGGCACCACCGCGACGAAACGGTCCAGGTACAGCGGATGGAAGCGCAGCGCCTCGCTGCTCTCGGGCTCGAAGCCGATGCCCAGTTCGACGCGGCGGTGGCGCACCAGTTCCAGCACCTGCTCGTTGATCACATCGTGCACGGTGACGTTGACCTTGGGGTAGCGCTGGCGGAACACCTTGAGCGACTGCGGCAGCAGGTTGCCGGCAAAGGCCGGCATGGCCGCCACCGAGACCCGCCCCAGCTGCAGGGTAAAACGCTGGCGCAGCATCTCCTCGGTGTCGTCCCAGTCGGCCAGCAGGCGCCGGGCCAGGGGCAGCAGCACTTCGCCCTCGGGGGTCAGGCTGACGCTGCGGGTGGTGCGGGTGAGCAGGGCGCCGCCGAGGTTGTCCTCCAGCGCCTTGATGGTCAGGCTCAGGGCCGGTTGCGATACATGCAGGTGCTCGCCGGCCTGGGCGAAGCTCTGGTACTTGGCCACGGTGACGAAGGCGCGCAGCTGCTTGACGTTCATGGGGCGGGCCCTTTGTTTTGTAAAAGTTATCAATCGATGACGAAAACAAAATTAACAAATCAGTCGACTACAGTGAAGATGACCGTACGGTTCCAACAACTACAAAAGGCGACTGAGCATGGCCGGACTGGACAAGCGTGTAGCAACTTATGAAGAGGCCCTGGCGGGCCTGACCGACGACATGACCGTGCTGGCCGGCGGCTTTGGCCTGTGCGGCATCCCCGAGAACCTCATCGCCGAGATCAAGCGCCGCGGCGTCAAGGGCCTGACCGTGGTCTCGAACAACTGCGGCGTCGACGGCTTCGGCCTGGGCGTGCTGCTCGAAGACCGGCAGATCCGCAAGATGGTCGCCTCCTACGTCGGCGAAAATGCCGAGTTCGAACGCCAGCTGCTCAGCGGCGAACTGGAAGTGGAACTCACCCCGCAAGGCACCCTGGCCGAGAAGATGCGTGCCGGCGGCGCCGGTATCCCGGCCTTCTTCACCGCCACCGGCTACGGCACCCCGGTCGCCGAAGGCAAGGAAGTGCGCGAGTTCAACGGTCGCAAGTACATCCTCGAAGCGTCCATCACCGGCGACTTTGCCATCGTCAAGGGCTGGAAGGCCGACCACTACGGCAACGTGGTGTACCGCAACACTGCGCAGAACTTCAACCCGCTGGCCGCCACCGCCGGCAAGATCACCGTGGTCGAGGTCGAGGAGATCGTCGAGCCCGGCGTGCTGCTGCCCAGCGAGATCCACACCCCGGGCATCTATGTCGACCGGGTCATCGTCGGCACCTTCGAGAAGCGCATCGAAAAGCGCACCGTCAAGGCCTGAGCGCCGCCCTCAAGAACAACAAAGAGATCCTGACCATGGCATTGACCCGCGAACAAATGGCGCAACGCGTCGCCCGTGAACTGAAGGACGGCTACTACGTCAACCTCGGCATCGGCATCCCCACCCTGGTGGCCAACTACGTGCCCGAGGGCATGGAGGTGATGCTGCAGTCGGAGAACGGCCTGCTGGGCATGGGCGAGTTCCCCACCGAGGCCACCATTGACGCCGACATGATCAACGCCGGCAAGCAGACCGTCACCGCCCGCCGTGGCGCGTCGATCTTCGATTCGGCGCAATCCTTCGCCATGATCCGTGGCGGCCATGTCGACCTCACCGTGCTCGGCGCCTTCGAGGTGGATGTGCAGGGCAACATCGCCTCGTGGATGATCCCCGGCAAGCTGGTCAAGGGCATGGGCGGCGCCATGGACCTGGTGGCCGGTGCCGACAACATCATCGTCACCATGACCCACGCCTCCAAGGATGGCGAATCCAAGCTGCTGCCCAAGTGCAGCCTGCCGCTGACCGGTGCCGGCTGCATCCGCAAGGTGCTCACCGACCTGGCGTACCTTGAGATCGAAAACGGTGCCTTCATCCTGCGCGAGACCGCCCCGGGCGTGAGCGTCGAGGAGATCATCGAGAAGACCGCCGGCAAGCTGATCGTGGCGGACGATGTAAAGGAAATGACGTTCTAATCACCCGCACCGCACCGCCCCCCTGTAGGAGCGGCCTTGTGCCGCGAAAGGGCTGCAGAGCAGCCCCGCGATTTCGGCATCAGCGCTGAGATCGAGGGGCCGCTTCGCGGCCCTTTCGCGGCACAAGGCCGCTCCTACAGGGGTTTTGCAATACCTGTTGAAAAATCCACCAATAAAACCAAAAAAGGAAAACATCGTGGCCGCTGATATCCAAGACAGCCGCTCCGCCCGCTTTGCCCTGCGCTGCTCCAACTGGGCCGAACGCTGGTTCCCCGACTCCTGGGTGTTCGCCGCCCTGGCGGTGATGCTGGTGTCCCTCGGCGCCCTGGCCATGGGCGGCAAGCCCACCGACACCGCCAAGGCCTTCGGTGATGGCTTCTGGAGCCTGATCCCGTTCACCATGCAGATGGCCTTCGTGGTCATCGGCGGCTATGTGGTGGCCAGTTCTCCGCCCGCCGCCCGGTTGATCGACCGCCTGGCGCGGCTGCCGAAGAACGGCCGCTCGGCGGTGTGCTGGGTGGCGCTGATCTCGATGCTTGCCTCGTTGCTCAACTGGGGCCTGTCGCTGGTGTTCGGCGGCCTGCTGGTGCGCGCCCTGGCCCGGCGCAGCGACCTGAAGATGGACTACCGCGCCGCCGGCGCCGCCGCCTACCTGGGACTGGGCGCGGTGTGGGCGCTGGGCCTGTCGTCGTCGGCCGCGCAGCTGCAGGCCAACCCGGCCAGCCTGCCGCCGTCGATCCTGTCGATCACCGGGGTGATTCCGTTCACTGAGACCATCTTCCTCTGGCAGTCCGGGGTGATGCTCGCCGCGCTGGTAGTCGTCTCGCTGGTCGTGGCCTATGCCACCGCCCCGGGGCCGAACAGCGCCCGCAGCGCCCAGGATTGCGGCGTCGACCCGAGCTTCAGCGCGCCACCCTCGCCACAGCGCACCCGCCCCGGCGAGTGGCTGGAATACAGCCCGATCCTGATCCTGCTGCTGGTCGCCCTGGCCGCCGGCTGGCTGTACCAGGAGTTCGCCACCAAGCCTGCGATCACCGCGATCTCCGGGTTGAACACCTACAACCTGCTGTTCATCATGCTCGGCGCCTTGTTGCACTGGCGCCCGCGCAGCTTCCTCGACGCGGTGACCCGCGCCGTGCCGACCACCACCGGGGTGCTGATCCAGTTCCCGCTGTACGGCTCGATCGCCGCCATCCTCACCCAGGTCAAGGGCGCGGATGCCCAGACCCTGGCCCACCATATCTCGGTGTTCTTCACCCAGATCGCCACCCATGACACCTATGCGCTGCTGATGGGCGTGTACTCGGCGGTGCTCGGCTTCTTCATTCCGTCCGGCGGCGGCAAGTGGATCATCGAGGCGCCATACGTGATGCTGGTGGCCAACGACCTGCAGTACCACCTGGGCTGGGCGGTGCAGATCTACAACGCCGCCGAGGCGCTGCCGAACCTGATCAACCCGTTCTACATGCTGCCGCTGCTGGGCGTGCTGGGGCTCAAGGCGCGTGACCTGATCGGCTTCTCGTTCGTGCAGTTGCTGGTGCATGTGCCGCTGGTGCTGGTGCTGCTGTGGGCGCTGGGCACGACTTTGCAGTATGTGCCGCCGGTGATGCCGTAGGGCCCAAGTCGTGGGGCTGCACGGCAGCTCCACGTCGTTCACGGCGACAGGGCGAAAATTTTTCTCTGTAGCGAAACGGCTCTATCTCAATGGTTTCATTCAATACGCGGAGCCGTGTTACAAAAAACTCAATGATGGCAAATTGACGCCAATTTGATGTCAAAATAGTATGCCCGCCACTTTGCACTGTTCACCAGGGATCGGTCATGGCGGGACGTCTAGTTTCAGGGCGCAAAACGGCCCTCTGTGCGCTTGTGAGCCTGCTGTGCTGCCCTGCGGCCTGGGCCGTTTCACCCGGCGACCAGGACCTGATCCGCGACCGCCAGGACCGTCTGCTCGAAGAGCAGCAGCGCCGCCTCGAAGAGCTGCGCAACCTGCCCGGCAAGGCCGCCGAACCCGGTGAAGCGCAACCGACGACCGACAGCCGCTGCTTCACCATCCACACCATCGAGCTCAAGGGCGCCGACAGCCTGTCCGCCGCCGACCGCGACCGCCTGCTCAAACCCTTCATCGACCAGTGCCTGGGCGTCACCCAGCTCAATGCCTTGCTCAAGGCCATCACCGACCATTACCTGGGGCGCGGCCTGGTCACCAGCCGCGCCTACCTGCCGCAGCAGGACCTGTCCTCGGGGCACCTGCAGGTATTGGTGGTGGAAGGGCGCCTGGAAGGGCTGCGCCCGGACCCGGCCAGCGGCCTGAGCGACCGCGAACTGGCCATGGCCTTCCCCGGCGATATCGACCAGCGCCTGAACCTGCGCGAGATCGAGCAGATGGTCGACCAGCTCAACCGCCTGCCGTCGAACAAGGCGCAGATGGAGCTGACCCCGGGCAAGGCCGTCGGCGGCAGCGAAGTGCTGGTGCGCAACACCCAGCAGAAACCCTGGCGCGCCTCGCTGTCGCGCAACAACGAAGGCCAGCGCAGCACCGGCGAGCAGATGCTCAACCTTGGCCTGGAATGGGACAGCCCACTGGGGCTGGCCGACCAGCTGATGCTGCGCGGCGGTCATGACGTGGTCAGCGACCATACCCAGGGCTCGAAGAACGGCGTGCTGTTCTACAACCTGCCGTGGGGCTGGTGGAACTTCACCTACAGCTACAGCGAGAGCGAATACCGCTCCCTGGCCCAGGCCAACGGTTTTGCCTTCAAGCAGACCGGCGACAGCCAGAACCACCAGCTGCGCGCCGAGCGCGTGGTGCACCGCGACGCCACCAGCAAGACCTCGCTCAATGCCGGCATGGCTCACCTGCGCACCAACAACTATATCGAGGACAGCCGCCTGGCCGGCAGCAGCAACCGCCTGAGCGAGGCGCAGTTCGGCATCAACCATGGCCGGCGTCTGGGCAATGCCTTCGTCAACCTCGACCTGGGCACCCAGGAGGGCATCGGTGCCTTCGACGCCCAGGACAACGGCCATCCACGCCCGGGCCAGCCGGTGGCGCGCTACCGCAAGTACAGCGCCACGCTCAGCTACGTGCAGGGTTTCCAGCTCTTCGGCGAGCGCCTGAGCTTCAGCAGCCTGGCCACCGGCCAGCGCAGCGAGGATGTACTGTTCAGCCCGCAGCGCATTAGCCTGGGCGGGCTGTCGTCGGTGCGCGGCCTCAAGGACCAGTCACTGTCCGGCGACAGCGGCGGCTACTGGCGCAACGACCTGCGCTGGACCCGCCCGGTGAACTGGCCGCTGCTGCAACCGCTGGTGGCCGAGTACGGCCTGGGCCTGGGCTACGACCTCGGGGTGATCCGCAACGATCGCTACAACGGCGAGTACCACGGCCGTGCCAGCAGCCATTCGCTGGAGTTGTTCGCCCGCGGCCAGCACATGGCCGCCAGCGTGACCTTCGCCCACAGCCTGGAACGCCCCGACGTGCTGACCGACAAGGAACGCCCGGTGTATTTCCGCCTGGACTTCTTCATCTGACCGCCTGATTCACGAGACCTGACATGGACGTTCGCCTGTTTGCCTTCCTGGCCCGCCAACGCTCGGCCGAAATTCAGCCCCGTGAGCATTTCTGCGGGTTGCCCAAGCGTGGCCTGGCCTTCCTGCTGGCCAACGCGATGTTCTGGCAGCCGCTGTGGGCGCAGGCAGCCGAAGGTGTGGTGGTTAGCGGACCAGGCACCAGCCTCGGCCAGGCGGGCAACGGCGTGCCGATCATCAACATCGCCGCGCCTAACGGCAGCGGGCTGTCGCACAACCAGTTCAGCGACTACAACGTCGGCCAGCAGGGGCTGATCCTCAACAACGCCACCGAGCGCACCCAGGCCACCCAGCTGGGCGGGATCATCGTCGGCAACCCGAACCTGCAAGGGGCGGCGGCCAATGTCATCCTCAACGAAGTCAACGGCGCCAACGCCAGCCAGCTGCGCGGCTATACCGAAGTGGCCGGGCATACGGCCAAGGTCATCGTCGCCAACCCTCACGGCATCACCTGTGATGGCTGTGGCTTCATCAACACGCCGCAAGTGACCCTGAGCACCGGCAAGCCGGTGCTCGACGGCCGTGGCGCGCTCAGTGGCTATCAGGTCGATGGCGGCAGCGTGGCGCTGGAAGGGGCGGGGTTGAATGCCGACAATGTCGAACGCTTCGACATCATCACCCGCTCGGCGCGCCTGAACGCGCAGTTGCGCGCTCGTGAACTGAAAGTCATCACCGGGCGCAACGATGTCGACGCCCAGACCCTGGCCACGACACCGCGCGCTGGCAACGCGGCCGATGCGCCGGCCCTGGCCATCGACTCCAGCGCCCTGGGTGGCATGTACGCCGGCGCCATTCGCCTGGTAGGTACCGAGGCGGGCGTCGGTGTGCGCCTGGCCGGGGACGTGGCGGCCAGTGGCGGCGATATCCGCCTGGACGCCAACGGCCAGCTGAGCCTGGCCCAGGCCAGTGCCAGCGGTGCAGTCAAGCTGCAGGCCGCCGGCGTCGACCTGCAAGGGCCGGTGCATGGCGCCAGCCAGGTCGAGGTGCGCAGCAGTGCCGACTTGACCTCTCGCCAGGCGATCACTGCCGGCAACCGAATCAGCGTCCAGGCCACAGGCACACTGGCCAACCAGGGTGTGATCGAGGCCGGCGTGAATGCCGATGGCAGCCGCAACGCCCAGGGTGACGTGAGCATCGCCAGCGGGCAGTTGCTCAACAGCGGCAAGAGCATCGTCGCCAGCCGCGACCTGGACCTCGCGGTACAAGGGCAGCTGGATAACCGCAGCGGTACTCTCAGTGCCGGGCAGGACAGCCGGATCACCAGCGCCGCCCTGGACAACAGCGCCCAGGGCAGGGTGCTGGCGGGGCGCGACCAGACCGTGCAGGCGACACAGACCCTGGGCAACCAGAACGGCCTGATCAGCGCCGGCCAGGCCCAACGCGTCACCGCGCAGACCCTGGACAACCGCGGCGGCGAGCTGTCGGCGCAGCGCAACACGCTGGGCGCCAACCAGCTGGACAACCAAAGCGGCCGGCTGAGCGCCGGGCAGGCGCTGGACATCACCGTCGCCGGGCGCCTGGACAACCGCGCCGGCGCCCTGGCTGCCGGGCAGGACCTGCAACTGCAGGCCGCCAGCGTCGACAACCGCAATGCCGGGCGCATCGCCAGCGATGGCCAGGCCACGGCGCGCCTCGGCCAGCTCGACCAGCGCGGCGGGGGCCAGTTGCACGGCGCCAAGGTGCTGACCCTGGACATGGCGGACGGCCACCTGGACAACAGCGAGGGCGGCCTGCTCACCACCCCGGGCCAACTGACCCTGCAACGCCTGGGGACCGTCGACAACCGCGGCGGCGAGATCTCCGCCGGCCAGGCCTATGCGCTGGTGGCGCGGCAACTGGACAACAGCGCCGGCAAGCTGCTCGGCGGCAACGACCTGCGGGTGCAGATTGCCGGGCAACTGGCCAACACCGCCGGCCTGATCGCTGGCCACCAGTTGACCCTGAGCGCCGCGACCCTGCTCAGCCAGGACGGCACCGTGCAGGCGCGCGGCGGCCTGCAACTGACAGTCGCCGGCCAGCTGGACAACAGCCGTGGCCGGTTGCTGGCCGAGCAGGCCTTCGTGCTACAGGCCGGCAGCCTGGTCAACCTGGAGGGGCAGATCGCCGGCAACGGCAGCCTGCTGCTGACCAGCACCGGGTTGGACAATCGCCAGGGGCGCATCAGTGCCGCCCAGGGCCTGACCCTGGACCTCTCCCGTGGCCACTGGAACAACGAAGGCGGCACGCTGCAGAGCCCGGGCGCCTTGCTGCTGCGCAACCTGGCCACGGTTGGCAACCGCCGCGGCGAGATCTCCAGCCAGCTTGGCTTCAGCCTGGCTGCCGACAGCCTCGACAACCAGGACGGCAAGCTGCTTTCCGAGCAGGCGCTGACCTTGCGTGTCGTCCAGCTGCTGGACAACACCCGTGGCTTGGTCTCGGCCCAGGGCCTGGACCTGCAGGCGGGCAATCTGCTCAATACCGACGGCAAGCTGAAGGCGCGCGAGGCGTCCCGGCTGCGCCTGGACGGCGCGCTGGACAACCAGCGTGGCGAGATCAGCGCCGCCGACCTGACGTTGAGCGCGGGCAGCGTCGACAACCGTGCCGGGCGCCTGCAGGGTGACCGCCAGCTGACGGTTGCCAGCGTAGGGGCCATGGACAACCGCAGTGGTACCGTGGTGGCCGCCGAGCAGTTGCAACTGGACAGCGGTTCGCTGGCCAACGACCAAGGCCAGATCAGCAGCCAGGGCCAGGCAAAGGTCGGCACCGCGGGCCTGGTCAACGCCGGCGGGCAGATATACGCGGCACAGGGGCTCGAGTTGAGCGCCGGCCAGGTGGACAACACCGACGCCGGGCGTATCCACGCCGGCCAGTCGCTGGTCGCCCGTATCAAAGGCCTGCGCCAGGCCAACGGCGGTCAGCTGTTCAGCGGCGCGGACCTGCTCCTTGACCTGAACCACGGTCTGCTTGACAACCAGGGCGGCCTGATCAATGCGCCGGGCCAGCTCTTGTTGCAGCAATTGGTACGGGTCGATAACCGCGCCGGCGAGATATCCAGCGATCTGACCTACACGTTTGCCGCCGAGGCACTCGACAACCAGGATGGCAAGCTGCTCTCGAAGCAGTCGCTGACCCTGCGCATCGCCCAGGCGCTGGACAACGCCAAGGGGCGCATCTCCGGGCAGGTACTCGACTTCCAGGCGGCGAGCCTGGGTAACCAAGGCGGTGTCATCGAGGCCCGTGAGAGCTTGGCGCTGACGCTCGGCGGCAATCTGGACAATCGCCTGGGCCGTCTGGCCGCCCAGGGCGACATCGCCCTGCAAGCCCGTCAGCTGGACAATCGCGCCGGCGTGGTCAACGGCGGCCAGGCCGTCACCTTCACCGGCCAGCGCCTGGACAACAGCGACAAGGGCCTGCTCACCGGCAAGGGCCCGATACGCCTGACGGCCGACACCTTGGTCAACCGCCAGAAGGGCGTCGTGACCAGTGGCGACACGCTGACCCTCAAGGCCGGCGAGCTGGACAACAGCGAGCATGGCCGCATCGGCGCCCACGGCGCCTCGCTGGTCGACGTCGGGCGTCTCGACCAGCAGGGCGGCGGTAAGCTGACCAGCGACGGCGACCTGACCCTGGACCTTGCCGGCGGCCATCTGGACAGCCAGGGCGGACTGATCCGCAGCGCCGGGCAGTTGCTGCTCAAGCGCTTGAGCAGCGTTGATAACCGGGGCGGCGAAATCTCCAGTAGCCAGGCCTTCGAGCTGGCGGCGACCAGCCTGGACAACGGCGATGGCAGCGTGCGCAGTGACCAGGCACTGGTGGTGCGGGTCGCCGAGGTGCTGCGCAACGTCAATGGCCTGGTCAGCGGTAGTCGGGTCGAAGTCAGTGCGGCCAGCCTGGATAACCATGACGCCACGGTCAGTGGCGAGCATGGCCTGAGCGTAAAAGTGAGCGGCGCGCTGGCCACCGTCGGCGGTGAGCTGTCCAGTGGCGCGGTCACCCGTATCGAGGCCGGCAGCCTGGACAACCGTGACGGCGGCATCATCGGCGACCAGGCGGCCCTGCTCACCGTGCAGGGAGCGCTGGACAACCGCAACGGCACGCTGCTGTCACAGAAGGACCTGCAGGTGACCGCCGCCAGCCTGGACAACCGCGTCGGTGGCAGCCTGGCCAGCGATGGCCGGATCAAGGCGCAGGTCGGCGGCCTGCTCGACAACCAGGGCGGTGAACTGCGCGCCCTGGGCCTGATCGAACTGCTGCTCGGTCGCCTGGACAACCGCAGCGGGGTGATGTCCGGCAAGGACTTGCTGACCCTGCGCAGCGCCAGCGCCGACAACCACAAAGGCGTGTTGCACGCCGATCGCCAACTGCAACTGTTCGTCGATGCCCTGGACAACCGCAACGGTGTACTGCGCAGCAGCGGCACCCTGGTGTTCAAAGGCCGGCACCTGGACAACCGCGAAGGCCTGCTCAGCGCCACCGCGGCAGTGGACCTCGAGGCCGAGGAAGTGGACAACGGCAAGGGGCGAATCGCCAGCCGCGCCAACCTCGATGCCCGCGTCGGCACGCTGCGCCAGCAGGGCGGCGAACTGGTCGCCGAAGGCAGCCTGACGCTGCGCGGTACCGCCCTCGACAACCGCGTCGGAGGCGTGGTGGTTGGCAATGCCGGTGTCGACCTGCAGGTGGGCGACATCGATAACAAAGGCGGCCGGGTGGCCAGCCAGGCGCAGGTGCTGGTGCAGGCCGAGCAACTGGACAACAGCGAAGGCGGCCGGCTGATCGCCGACAACCGCCTGGCCCTGACCGTGGCGCGGCTGGTCAACCAGAACAAGGGCCTGGTCTCCGGTCGCGACGTCGAGCTGCGTGGCGCGCGCCTGGACAACCAAGGTGGCAGCCTGGGCGCCGGGCGCTCGCTGCTGGTTGTCCTGGAGGACCGTGGCCAGCCGCTGCGCGATGCCGTGATCGACAACCACAAAGGCCTGATCGACAGCAGTGGCAGCCTGACCTTCGAGGGCGTCACGCTGCTCAACCAGGGCGGCAAGGTCAGCAGCAAGGGCGACCTGAGCGTGACCAGCGCCACGGCGCTGGACAATCAGGGCGGTACCCTGGAGACCGACGGCCAACTGCAACTGAGCGCCGCCAGCCTGGACAACCGCAACAAGGGCCGTATCACCGCCGAAGGCAACAGCACGGTGCGCACCGGCGCCCTGGAGAACGGCCAGGGTGGCCTGCTCAGCAGCGGCCAGCGCCTGGACCTCGTCGCGACCACGGTGGGCAACCAGGCCGCCGGCAGCATCGCCGGGCGCCAGGTGCTGGCCAGCGTTTCCCGCCTCGACCAACAGGGCGGCGAACTGTTCAGCCTCGAGGATCTGAGCCTCGACCTCAACCATGGCCGGCTGGACAACAGCAATGGCCTGATCCGTGGCCCAGGCCAGTTGCTGCTGCGTAACCTCGGCGAAGTCATCAACCGTGGCGGCCAGATCAACAGCAACCAGGGCTACGAACTGGTTGCCGACAGCCTCGACAACAGCAGCGCCGGCAAGCTGCTTGGCAGCCAGGGCCTGACCCTGCGCATCGCCAGACAGCTGGACAACGTCGCCGGCATGATCAGCGCGCGCCACCTGCTGGTGCGCGCCAATGCCCTGAACAATGCCGAGGGCACGCTCAACAGCCTGAGCGATATCGACCTGAAAGTGCAGGGCCGGCTCGACAACCAGTTGGGCATCGTCTCGGCCGAGGCCCGCTTGCTGCTCGAGGCGGCCAATGTGCTCAACGGCAAGGGCAAGCTGTCGGCCAGGACCGACCTGCGCGCGCAACTGGGTGAGCTGGACAACCAGGCCGGCACAGTTGAGGCCAGCGGCGTGCTGGACCTGACCGCCGATAAAGTCGACAACCGCGCCAAGGGCCTGCTGGCCGCCACCGGCCTGCTCGACGTCAAGGCCGTCAGCCTGGACAACCGCAATGGCGAAATCTCTGGCCAGGGCGTCGTTCATCTCGCAGGCCTGACCCTGGACAATGGCGACGGCGGCCTGGTCAAGGCCAAGGGGGCACTGACGGTCGAGCAGCAGACGCTGCTCAACCGCCTTGGGCTGATTGCCAGCGAAGACCGGCTCACCCTGCGTGGGGCCAGCCTGGACAACGCTCAGGGCGAGGTGCGCGCCGAGAAGGGCATCGGTGCGCAACTGAGCGCCGCGCTGAACAACGACAAGGGCACGATTGCCAGCGAGGGCGCGCTGTCGCTGGCGGCTGCCAGCATCAGCAATGCCGGTGGCGAAGTGTCCAGCGCCGGCGATCTGGTCGTGTCCAGCCAGGGCGCGTTGAGCAACCTGGGCGGCAAGCTGCTGGGCGATGGCAAGATCACCTTGAGCGGCATGCACCTGGACAACGGCCAGGCGGGCCTGGTCAGCGCCAAGGGCGACCTGCGCATCACCAGTGACAGCCTCGACAACAAGGCCGGCGCACGCCTGACCAGCGCCAGCCTGCTGCGAATCGACACCGGCCTGCTGGACAACAGCGGCGGACGCATCACCGCCCGGCAGGCGCTGGTCGCCAACGTCAACGGCCTGCGCCAGCACGGCGGCACCCTGTACTCCGACGCGGGTGTGGAGCTGGACCTGAACCACGGCCAGCTCGACAACCAGGGTGGCCTGATCAACACCCCCGGCCAATTGCTGCTCAAGCGCCTTGCCGAGGTCGACAACCGCGGCGGCGAGATCTCCAGCGCCAAGGCCTTCGCCCTGGCCGCCACGACCCTGGACAACAGCAACGGCAAGCTGCTCGGCCAGCAGGGGCTGACCCTGGTGGTCGAACGCGCCCTGACCAGCGTCAAGGGCCAGATCGCCGCCGCCAGCCTGTCGGTCCAGGCGCAGCGCCTGGACAACAGCGGCGGGGCAGTGACCAGCCGTGGCGACCTGACCCTGGATATTGACGGTCAGTTGATCAACCGCGAGGGCGGGCAGATCAGCGCCAGCCGGCAGTTGAACGTTACCAGCAAAGGCCTGGACAACCAGGGCGGCAAGCTGCTCGCCGCCTCGCACCTGGCGCTGACCAGCGCCGGGACGCTGGACAATGGCGGTAACGGGCTGATCAACAGCCTCGACAGCCTGACCTTGGGCGCGGCCGCCTTGCGCAATGCTGGCGGTGAAATCTCCGCCAAGGGCGCCGCGCAGGTGAGCGCGGACAGCTTGAGCCAACAGGGCGGTCGTCTGCTCGGTGAGCGCAGCCTGGCGCTGCTGCTGGGCATCGCCGGCGGCGACGTGGACAACCGCGCTGGCCTGATCCACACCAAGGGCCAGCTGACCCTGAGCAACCTACGCGACCTCGACAACCGTCAGGGCGAGATCTCCAGTCCGTTGGGCTTCAGCCTCGCCGCGCGCACGCTGGACAACAGCAATGGCCGGCTGATCAGCAGCCAACAGTTGACCCTGGGCGCCACTTCCTTGATCAACCAGGGCGGCCTGGTCTCCGGCTGGCAGGGCCTGGCCGTCAATGCCGCGAGCCTGGACAACCGCAACAACGGCACGTTGTCCAGCCGCGACGGCGACCTGGGTATCACCCTGGCCGGAGCGCTGGACAACAGTGCCGGGGGGGCACTGGTCAGCCTGGGCCAGCTACGCATCAAGGCTGCTGGCCTGGACAACCGGGGCGGTTATCTCGCCAGCACCGGGGCGCAACAGCTCGACCTGCGCGGTGGCAGCCTGGACAACAGCCAGGGCGGGCGCGTGGACGCCGGTGCCGCGTTCAGCCTGCAAGCCAATGCGCTGAACAACCGCGGCGGCACCCTGGTCGGCCTGAACACGTTGACCCTCGACCTTGCCAGCCAGCTCGACAATGCCCAGGGCACGCTGCTGGCCAGCAGCGGCTTGCAGATTCGCGGCGGCGCGGCCATCGCCAACCAGGGCGGCAGCCTGATCAGCCGGACCTACCTCGATCTCAACGGTGCGAGCCTCGACAACAGCGACAAAGGCACCCTGGCCGCCAACCAGGCGCTGGGCCTGAACCTCACTGGCGCACTGCACAACGACCGCGACGGCCTGCTCTACAGCCAGGCCGGCGCCATCACCCTGAAAACCGCCAGCCTGAGCAATCAGGCCGGCATCGTGCAGGCCAAGGGCGCCGTCGACGTCACCAGCGGCGCTGTCGACAACCAGGGCGGCAAGCTGATCGCCCAGGACGGCAACCTGCTGCTCAAGGCGGCCAGCGTCGACAACCGGGGCGGCATCCTCGCCAGCCTGCAGGGGCTGTTCGATGCCCAGGTCGGTGGGCTGCTGCGCAGCGGCCTGGGTGGCACGCTGCAGGCGCGACAGCTCAAGCTGATCGCCTTGGGCGGCCTGGACAACAGCGGCGGCCGCCTGGCCGCGCAAGCCGGCACGCTGCAAATCCATACCGGCAACCTGAACAACCGCGGTGGCGGCCTGTACGCCCTGGGCCAGGTCAACATCGACGCCGCCGACCTGGACAACGGCGCCGGTGGTCAACTGGCCGGCCAGGCGCTGGACTTCACCCTGCGTGGCGCCTTCGACAACGTCGGCGGCATCGTCGAGAGCGATACCCGCATCGGCCTCAGCGCCGTCAGCCTGAACAACCAGGGCGGCCAGTTGCGCAGCCTGGGCAGCGCTGGCACCACCACGCTGCAACTGGCTGGCGTGCTGGACAACCGCAATGGCGTGCTGGAAGTCGCCAGCCAGGACTTCACCCTGCAGGCCGCCAGTTTCCTCAACGGTGGCGGCCGCCTGCTGCATGGCGGGGCAGGGGAGTTGCAGATCGGCATGGCCAACCTGGGCAATGCCGGCGGCGATATCGTCACCCTGGGTGGCCTGACCCTGAACGCCGCCAGCTGGACCAACAGCAGCGCGGTCCAGGCCGGGCGCCTGACCGTCAACGTGGGTGAACTGAACTTGACCGGCAGCGGCCAGTTGCTGGCCAGCACCAGCCTGGTGGGCCGCGGCGGCAACTGGACCAACAACGGCCTGATTGCCAGCAACGGCACGCTCGACCTGGCCCTGAGCGGCCAGTACGCCGGCAGCGGGCAGGCCACCAGCTTGGGCAACCTCAACCTCAGCGCCGCCGGCGTGCAGGTACTGGGCGGCGGGCGCATTGCCGGTGCCGGCGATGTACAGGTCAGCAGTGGCGGCGCCTTCATCAACCAGGGGCGGATCACCTCGGGTCGCGACATGACCCTGAATGCCGGCAGTTTCGGCAACAGCGGCACCGTGGGCAGCGCCGGCAAGCTCGACCTGGTCAGCCAGGTACTGCGCAACGAAGGCAGCGCCGCTGGCCAGAGCCTGATTTCCAGCGGCGGCGACATGCGTCTGCTGACCGGCAGCTTCACCAACCGCTTCGCCACCGTATACAGCCTCGGCGGCCTGATGGTGGCTGCCAATGCCGCGCAGGGGCGGGCCAGCCTGATCGAGAACGTTTCCGCCACGCTGCAGAGTGACGGGGCGATGGGATTGTATGCCGATACCTTCAGCAACAAGCGTGACAACTTCGCGGTCAACGAGCGGCTGATCTCCGGGACCATCAAGTACCAGTGTCTGAACTGCAAGGGTCGATACTACGACCTCTACTATTACGTGAGCGAGGAGATCGAGCGCATTACCACAGGCGATTCGCCTGCGGCATCGATCAGTACCGGCGGCGCGCTGAGCGTGCAGGCCGGGGCATTCGAGAACAAGCACAGTTCGATCAGCGCGGCAACGTCGATCAACATCGCTGCGGATACGTTCAACAACGAGGGCGCCTCGACCGAGAGTCTGATCCGTACACGCCAGTTCCGTAACCCGAACGACAGTGAGCGAAGCGGGGTCTGGAGGGGGTTGGTTGGTACCGGTGGAGCGGTCGCCGAATACGCCAAGTACAACTCCAAGACCAAGTTCGAATACATCTACAAGCGTCGTGGCCGGGAGGATGTCGCTAAAGAGACCCTCGGCATGGGGGAGCAGGATACAGGCCAGGCCAACCCCTACTACCGGCCCAATTCCGGTTACGCCTTGCCTGCGCAGCTGCTGGCCTATGAAGAGGTATCGAAGACTGAAACCCAGATCAACACCGGCGTTGCCGCCGGTGCGGTGATCCAGGCGGGAGGTCTGGTGTCGATTACGGCCACCAAGACCCTGAACAATGGCGTGACTCGCAGCAACACCGGTTATTCCAGCCTGGCACTCAATGGCGTCGACACCCAGGCCGCCAGCCAGGTCAGGAACAATGTCGTCAAGATCAACGCACAGTTGCCGCCTGATCTTGCCCAGCGCCAGGTCAACCCGCTGACCTTGCCCGGCTTCACTCTGCCCACCGGTGGTACCGGCCTGTTCCGCCTGAGCGCCGATGCCGCCAGCCAGGCCGGTGCCAGCACCGCCGCGCCGGCGCCGAGCAACTGGACCCTGGGCGGCGCCAGCATCGACCTGGCCCAGCGCCAGCAACTGTTGCCGGTGGTCCAGGGGCGCACGGTGGACATCGCCGCGATCACCGCCATCCAGGGCACCGAGCGCCAGCTCGCGGCCAACCAGCGCCAGGGCCTTGGCCTGGACAACCGGGCCGATGTGGCCAGTGTCGCGGCGGTGGGCCAGGCCCAGGGCCCGGACAACCTGCCGAGCCGCACCCAGATCGGCGCCGGCACCCCGCTGGAGCAGACCCAGGTCAGCGGCCCCGGCCTGGCCGCGCTGGACATCAGCCGCCCCAGCGGCGGCAGCTCCGCCGTTCCGCTCGAACGCAACACCGCCACCCCGATCGTCCAGCCAGGCACCGCGCCGGCGCCGCAGGACGTGCGCATGGCTGCGGCGCAGACGGTGTCCAGCGCCGCCACGGCGGTCAGTCCGCAGACCATCGCCCGGGTCCAGGGCCTGCCAGCCAACAGCCGCGCGCCGCAGCCGCACAAGTACCTGGTCGAGACTGACCCGGTGCTCACCGATCTCAAGCAGTTCATGAGTTCGGACTACCTGCTCGGCAACCTCGGCTACGACCCGGACCAGAGCTGGAAACGCCTGGGCGATGGGTATTACGAGCAGCAACTGATCCAGCAGGCGGTGACCGCCCGCACCGGCAAGCGTTTCATCGATGGCCAGACCTCCGACGAGGCACTGTATCGCCACCTGATGGACAACGCCGTGGCCAGCCGCGAGCAGTTGGGTCTGTCGCTGGGCGTCACCCTGACCTCCGCCCAGGTGGCGGCGCTCACCAAGGACATCGTCTGGCTCGAAAAGCATGAAGTGAAGGGCGAGCAGGTACTGGTGCCGGTGCTCTACCTGGCCCATGCCAATGATCGACTGGCGCCGACCGGGGCGCTGATCGAAGGCAAGGACATCAACCTGGTCGCCGGCGAAAGCCTGAGGAACAGCGGTACCCTGCGCGCCAGCAACAACCTGTCGGCCAGCGCCGGCAAGGACCTGGTCAATGCCGGTTTGATCCAGGCCGGTGGCCGGGTCGACCTGCTGGCCGGCGGCACCCTGTTCAATGGCGCCGGTGGCATCATCAGTGGGCGCGACGTCGCCCTCAACACCGTGCTTGGCGACCTGATCAACGAGCGCACCCAGACGATGCTGGGTGGCATGTTCGTTACCGAAGGGCGTCTCGACAACGCCGCGCGGATCGAGGCTGGCAATGACCTGTCACTGGGCATCGGCCGTGATTTCCTGAACGTGGGCGGGATGCTCCAGGCTGGCCGCGACGTAGACGTGCGCACCGGTCGCGACCTGCTGATAGGCTCGGCCGAGCAGACCTACAGCTACCAGAACGGCCATAACAATCGCAGCAGCTCGGTGCAGCAGTTCGGCTCGCAGATCAGCGCCGGGCGCGACATCGGCATGAAGGCCGGCAATGACTTCGCTGCCATCGGCAGCGAGCTGGATGCCAAGCGCAACATCGCCATCAGCGCCGTCAACGACATGACCCTGTCCTCGGCGGCCAACGAGGAGCACTTCTACTCCAAGACCAAGAAAGTCACCCGCCAGGAGGACCATGTCCGCCAGGTCGGCACCCGCGTCAACGCCGCAGGCGACATTTCGCTGAGCGCTGGCGAGGACCTCAAGCTGATCTCCAGTCGCGTCAGCGCCGGCGACGAGGCCTACCTCTATGCCGGCGACCAGCTGGAACTGCTGGCCGAGACCGACAGCGACTACTCGCTGTACGACAAGAAGAGCAAGGGCAGCTGGGGCAAGAAGAAGACCCGCCGCGATGAAGTCACCGACGTGCGCCATGTCGGCAGCGAGATCAGCACCGGTGGTGACCTCACCCTGGAAAGTGGCGGCGACCAGCGTTACCAGGTGGCCAAGCTCACCAGCGGCGACGACCTGACCCTGGACAGCGGGGGTGACATCACCTTCGAAGGGGTCAAGGACCTGCACGACGAGAGCCACGAGAAGAGCAAGTCCAACGCTGGCTGGTTCAGCATGAAGGGCAAGGGGCGTAGCGACGAAACCTTGCGTCAGAGCGAACTGGTGGCCCAGGGCGAAGTACTGATCAACGCCGTCGGCAAGATTCGCGCGGATGTACGACAGGTCAACCAGCAGTCGGTGCATGAGTCCATCGACGCGATGGTCAAGGCCGATCCGAAGCTGGCCTGGCTCAAGGACCTGGAAGCGCAAGGCGGCGTCGACTGGCGCCAGGTGCAGGAGATCCATACCAGCTTCAAGTACAACAACTCGGGCCTTGGCCCGGCCGCCCAGCTGGCCATCGCGATTCTGATGGCCGTAGCCCTGGGCCCGGCGGGACTGGGCCTGACAGGTGCGCCGTTGGCTGGCGCCACCAGCCTGGCGACTACCGGCGCGGTCAGCACCATCAACAACAAGGGCAACCTGGGCAAGGCGCTCAAGGAGACGTTCAGCAAGGACAGCCTGAAGAATGCCGCGATTTCCATGGCGGTCGCCGGGCTGGCGCAGAAGTTCATCACCCCGGCGTTGCGCGGCACCGATGCGGCGTTCAGCAAAACCAATGGTTTCAACCTGGGCACCCTGGAAGGTATCGGTGGCTTCAGCCTGCATGCCGGCGCCATCGGCCTGACGTCCGGGCTGGTCAAGACGGCGGTCAATGGCGGCAGCCTCAGCGACAACCTGCTCCAGGGGCTGGTCTCGCAAGCGGCGACCGTCGCGGCTGCAGTGGCCTTCAACAACATCGGGACCTATGCCGACAAGCAGGTCAGCCTGGCGGAGTCGGCCAAGGACAACAGCACCGCGGCGATGTGGAAAGAGGGGGGGATTGGCCGCACCGCGCTGCACGCACTGGCCGGTGGTGCCATCTCTTCGGCGACGGGGGGCGACTTCACCACGGGTGCCGTGGCGGCGGGGGCCAGCCAGGCCATGGCCGGTGTGCTCAAGGAGCGTTTCGCATCCAAGCCTGAGTTGCGAGAGGCATTCGCCCAGCTGATCGGCATGACCTCGGCCGGCTTGGCCGGGGGCGATATCCACAAGGGTTCGTGGGTCGCGCAGATGGCCGACCAGTACAACCGTCAGGCGCACCCGGACGAAATGCGCCTGATCAAGGGCCAGGCCGAGGCGTTGGCCAAGGCGCAGGGCATCAGCCCCGCAGAGGCCGAGCAACGCATGGCCCGGGCATTCGCCTACCTCACCGACAAACAATGGCAGGAGATGTTGACCAAGGAAGGCCTGGTCATCGACACCGTCACCATGAGGTATCTGGCCCAGGCACTGACGCCACTGGCCAAGCGTTACGACGTGCCCGAGGCCACGGGTGACGTACCGGTAATCGAGAACCCGGACAAGCATTACACCACGGAGCAGACGCTCGGCTTGCTCAATGCCTACGCGATCAACCACAGCGTCGCCTTCAATGATGACACGTTGTATGGCGAGTTCATGCTGAAGGGCAAGGGGGCCGACTACTACCAGAAGAACCTGAACTTCGGCAAGGTCGACCTGGGCGCTGACGCCGTCGGTGCGGGCAAAGGCATTGGCGACGCCCTGGGTAGTTTCCTCAAGGACCTTGCCGGGCTGGCCGAGGGGTTGGTCAAACAGCCTGAGCGCACCACGACCGGCATCCTGCATCAACTGATCAGCTCGGCCAGCAATCCCCAGGACGTCGTCAAGTCGTTCCTGCAGGCCAAGCAGGATGCGGAGGTCAAGTCAAGCCTGCTGCGTCTGCAGGGCAAGCCCGAGGAAGCGGCAAGGGTCGAGATGGACTGGCAGATGCAGTTCTACATGAACTTTGTCGCGGTCAATCGGGTGGCCAAACTGGGGCAGGTTGCCAGGATGCTGACCGCCAGCGAGGAGGCAGCGAAGGCGGGCACCTTGGTTGGTGCGGGCGCTACAGCTCGAGAGGTGGCCGGGCTACCTGCCTGGTATCGCGATGCCAGTGGGGTTGGCGCCAATGTGGCCAAGCTGGATGGATACCAGACCGTATTCAACAGCAGGACAGGCAGCTTTGAATACCTTGCTTCGGACGGGAAGCTGTACTTCTATACGGAGTCAGGACTCAAGCCGAAGGTGGGGGGGAACCTTGCTGAGCTGGCGGCGGCGGAAAGGGATATCATTGCATCCAGGCCGGAGGCGGGTACGTCAGGCTTTGGTGGTGCAAAAGGGCCAAGTCAGATCGTTGTGCGCAGCGATAACGATTTCAGCGCAACAGTCAACGGAAGCGGCAAACCCAAAGCGTATATCAATGAAAACGGCGATTTGGTTCCACCCAACATCAATGGGACTGGTAGCGTCCAAACGCACGTGCGTGGTGGTAATCCTGAGAATTCGCCGTATATATCTGTTACTGATCCAAGTGCAACGTCGAAGCCGAAAAATTATGGCACCGATAAAATTGAGATCGACGTAAAGCGCTTGCAGAAGGACATTGATTCCGGTGTACTTCCAGATACCAAGTTTTTGACGAACCAACAGGTGGCAGCAGAATTGCAATCGAAAGTGGATGCGGCTCGTGCAAGGTATACAAACAACCCATCTCGAAATAACAAAGATTCGTTGATTAACGCAGAGAGAGATTTGGGGAACGCTACGCGCGATGGTGAGTGTTTGATCAAGGGTTGTGTGCCGGCCGACTATATTAAAACGGTAAAAAAATAGGTTTTTTATGGAGCCGAAAACATACGAACTTTTGAATCACATTCCAAAACATGCGGATTATGCCGTGAGTGCAGGAGATTTGGATCCAGAGGATATTCCACAGGATAGAATTGACGCCGTGCTGGATTTGCTTCGTCATGCGAATAACGATGAGGAGCACTTCTTGGCTGCGAAGTTACTGACCAGTTGGGGCATCCATGAAGGGTTGATTGCCTTGGAGGGGAGAATGGACAAACCTGGGGGCATCGAAGGAGTCTATTTCCATCGACTACACGGATACGACGACACTTATCACCAAATACTCTTGGCTGTGACTCGGTATTTTGCCAACGTGGCTGATCGTGGAGATATTGAGGCTGCGAGAGTCCAGATCTATTCCCCTCTATCGAAAATCATTGCTTTGGCGAGTAGTGAACCGTTTGAAATAGCCAAAATTTTTGATTTCGCGAGTAGTGAAAACTACTCAGAATATGTGCCTCTTGTTGAAAAGCACCTTGTCGCCATAATTGATCATCCCGAAATACATCGCTGGAAAATTTATGATGCTATTGAGTTTTTGATGGTTTTCAATCCCGATTTCGTTGCGTTTCTATTGAAAGAGAAAAACAAGACGATTGATGATTTTAGGCCGGTGACATAAGGGCGATAGCCTCGGTGCAAAAGGGGCTGTAATTCCAAAAGGTTTTTCAAATGCAGATGATTTCGTGCGCTTTGGCACAGATACGCAAGATGGTTTGGCACGTGCTGGCTATGAAAATGTAGAGCCAATTCTTCAAGGAAGTGCCGTAACAGGAAAAAATTTTAAAACTGGGGAGGCATTTGACGTTGGCGGGGTGAGTGACTTTGATGTTGCGCTGGCAAGTCCAGAAATTTTGCAACGCGCTCAATCCTTAGGAATAGGTTTGAGGAGTGGTGGAACTCGTACGGGCCCGTTGAGTGCAAGAGACTTGCAAGCCCTTGGCCTGAAAGATTTGTCGAGTAAGATGAGCGCCCAAACAGGACGCGAAATTAATTTTATGATCTATGACTCTGCGGCAACAGCCGCAAGTCGTGCTCCGAGTGCGGTGTTACCGAATTGACTATTGTGTATGATCTCTACGGTGCGGAAAAATCATGTCTTCTGTCGGCGAGAAGTGATGTGGAAAGAGCGCTGGGAGAGATTTTTGAGGAAAGGGATAGCTCTTATCAGGGTGGTGTCTACTATATGTGGGGTAGGAGTGATTCAGAGAATTTTGTTTTAAAATTGAATGTTGATCCTTTGGACGGCTATCCAGTAGAGCAGAACTACGCGAGCTATAAAGTCTTGCTCTATATAAACGCTACAAATCGTTCAGCTGATATAGAAAAATTGATTAGCCAAGGTGGTGGTTTTAAGTTGCTGAGGCATGAGGTTTTTTAACGGACACCAAGGCTAGTCGGTGCAAAAGCAACTTCCAGTGCGTTGCAGAACTTCGGCGGTCGCACTGTTGATGACCTAGCCTCAGCTACTGCAAATCCTATTAACAAGGAAGGTCTCACAGAGGCCACTAGATCACTGACAAAACATGCTTCTGGGCAGCGCTCAACGGGGACATTCCCTAAGCTGTCAGGTGGGCTTGGAAAACAAAACGCTACCGCCCAAGGAATTGTTAATGAAATCCTCAAGCATCCTGATGCAAGCTATAAAAATTTGAGGCGAGGTGGGCTAGAGGTGAGAGCTCTGGATGGTAGAGGGCTTCGGTTCAATAGCGATGGGTCATTGTCTGGGTTCTTAGATCCAAAGGTGCAGCCATGAAAATTAATAGTAATCCTGACTTTGAGGTCATTGGATTTAGCGATAGTCGTTACGAGAAGTTGACTATTGAAATCCAGTACAGAGGGGAGCCGATAGCGCAAGTTAATCAGGAACAAGGAGTGGGTAGTTTAGAGATTGAGGTGTTTGCTGACTTAAATAGCTCAATCCTGAAGGTTCCCTTGGCTGGGTTTTTAGATTCAATAATACTCGCAAAGAACTCAATTGAGGGATAGTATTAAGCGTAAAGGGGACAGGTTTATTTTTTCTACTCTAATTTCTGCCTTTGCATGGCCAAGACGGCGACGAAGCTGATGCTGAAGATACTAGTGAGGACGTCTAGCGCTGGAAGCGGGGTAAGTCGAAATTTAGAGTGTGAAAAATAAATCTGTCCCCTTTTTCATGGCTATACTTGGCATCACCATCAAGATAGCGGGCGAATGCAGTTGGTTCCTGAATTGGTTCATAAAAAGACAGGACATATTGGCGGAGAAGCTATGGGGGTGGAATGTGAAATCTATTGAGTTTGATATTTTTAGTGATGAGCTGATGGCCTTCGTCATTACTTACCTGTTTTGTGGGGCTATCAGCAAAGAAGAGCTCAATGTTTGGTGTGCTGAAGCGTTATCGCTGGATAAAGCTCCGGCATATATATATGACCTGATGGAGTTTCAGGATGAAATTTTTAAGGTGTATAAGATAATTGGCTTCGTGCCCTGTTGGGAGCATTCGGATATTGACGAGTATGCTTTGTATGGTGTTGCAGTTCGTCGAGGTTTTGAGCCTTGCGATATGCCTTTAATTCCGATCGAAGCACTTGCTCACCTTGAAGCATCATTCGATATCGAGAATTCATTTAGAGAGGTTTTTCCCTTTATCAAGCTGTAAGTCGCCGGTCGGTATAAAGGGGGTCCTTCAATTGTTGAGCTGAAAATTGTCCGGTAGATGAGTGAGCGAGGTTAAATAGAAAAGGGCAAATATATTTGTTCTAGTCTAATTTCTGCTGTTGCATGGCAAGGATACGGCAAAGCCAGGTGCTTAAGGTATCGGTGAGGCGGTCGAGCGCTGGAGGCGGGGCGTGCAGAAGTTAGGGCATGGAAATTAAATCTGTCCCCTTTTTGCTCAGTATTTACAGAATGTCGCGAATGGAATGACAAAAGAAAATGCTGCTTTGAATACGTGGGCTGGTCGGATGTCTCAGAAGTATGGGTATATTAAGGTCTTAAAAGTTGAGGACGTTAATGGGGTGATCCATGCTACTTTCGGAAAATAACGATTTGTTGGCGCAAATTCTGGGCGGGATGCTACCAAGCGTTGTGCTAAATAGAGTGCTGGAGAAAAATCCAAGATTGGATAAATATGATTTGGCTAATATTTTTCTTGGGGAGTGCGATCTCTTGGATAGTAAAATTCTTCCGGTTGTTTGGAATTGGAAGAGTGCCAGGTCGAATAGGGGGGTGTCTGACGAAGTATTCGATGAAATGGTGCTTGCACACATGAGGCTTGTGGGCTATAGGGTATAGGTTTGCAGGCGTTCTCGTTGAGTTTGATGCGAAGTGGAAAGATTGAAAGGGGTGGGCTGAAAAGGGGATAGATTTACTTATTCTACTTTAATCTCTGCTGTTGCATGACCAAGGCGACGGCGAAGCCTGGTGCTTAAGGTCTCGGTGAGGAGGTTGGGCGTTGGAGGCGGGGCGCGCTGAAGTTGGAGCATGGAAAATAAATCTGTCCCCTTTTTTATGCCACGTACTACCTGACGAATAAGCGACCAGATGGTTCTGTGGTGGTTTTTGACATTGATGCTAGCCTTCATAAGAAAATTATGGAAAAAGTAATACCTCAGCGGCCTGTCGCTGGAATAACGAAGGACCCTAATGCGCTGAAAAGAGTAGACAAAGATCAGCCTGGTTACTCTCTTGAGTTGCCTGAAGTTTGGGGGCGCTTCTCGAAAAGAGTTCGAGTAACGCCCGGGTTTATACGCAAGATGAGTTTTTAAAGGAGTTCAAGAAATGACGATGAGTCAGACGGTTTTTGATGATCTTTGGCGTGGGGAGAAAAGTCTATGTTTTTTTGTGCATTCTGGAAAATGTTACTGGGTTGTAGATGAGAAATATAATTTCTCTCTTGATGCGGAAAAAGACTACCGTGCCTATCTTGAAGATGGCTATATAACCCAGGAGCAATATGAGCAGTCATGTAAAGACTTTAGAGGTGGTATCCTAAAAATGACGGCGGAAAATTTTCCGCAATATTTGAATATATCGAATGGAAAAATAATTTCTCCAGAGGAGTTGGACGGTTTCATAGGGGCGGATCCTGAGGTTTTTGAAAAAGTTGAATATTATTTTTTAACCGGTGAGGGTTTGACCCCCGCTCTGTATAAACAGGTCAATATTATTCACTCCAGATTTCCTAGGTTCTACATAAATTTTGACAGGAAAATTTTTATGCATATGGATGATGTGCGCGCTCATGAAAGTCTAGCTTATCCAGGTTGGACTGCTGAATGCTTTGATTTTAGCTTTTTGATTCCTGCTAGCGAGCGGTATTGGATAGTGGCGGGTAATGACTATTGGAAGCTTCGATTTATATGACTGGAATAAAGGGGCAAGGAAAAGGGGGTGGATTTATTTTCTCTGCTCTAATTTCGGTCCCTGCAGATGAAGGGATCTAGCAGTCATGCAGGGGCGGTAAAAATTAGAGTGGGGAAATAAAGCTGTCCCATTTTGCTGATAGAAAATAGAGTAGATGGCCCGCCGAAACAAGTTGTTTGGAATGTTGTAGGCAAGGTTGTGACGGGGAAGCTGACGAATGTTCAAGATATTTACAAAGCATTGAGGGGCTGGGTTAGTGTCTTCTAATGAACTTTCTGACAGGTATGCGGCTCGTTTCGGCTTGCCAAATATGAGTTGTGTCGAGCTTGAGGGTTTTGTTCAGGTTCTTGAGCTGGTGGCAGTGAAGAATAAAGGGTTCTTTATATTTAAGGTGGACGGTGAGCGAGGGGGTAATATTTATACTTTTGTTTTGAATGTGTCGGCGACCAAGGGTGTTGTAATAAGAAAGGATGCATGCAGTATACGGGAGGGTATGGTTTTTTTGTTTTGCGAGCTTGAGCGGGCTGGCATATATCCATAGTCTGAGTGCAGTGTTTAAGGTGTAATTTTTAACTAGGGTGTAAAAGGATTTTCCATGATACGCGGCATTCTGTTTTTGTTGGCCTGCTTACTCGCTGGCTGCTCCGGCTTCGATTCTGTCCCCTATCTTGAGCCGACCCCCCCTGCCGACATGGCGTTGGTACGCGTAACCTCCAATACCGATGTGTATGGCGACTCCCTCGCAGGTTCGTGCGTACCCAAGGTAAGGCACCTGATGGCCATGGCGGGCCGTGGGTTCGATGAGGTCAGCCCGGCTTATCCGGCATTTCCCAGGCAGAGTGCTTCGGTTGGCATGTCGCCCCCTGTCATGCCGTTGTTACCGGCTATCAGTGGTATCCGGCAGGCGTCAGCCGGGCCTTACCAGCCCGTGGTCACGGAGTATCGCGTCCCGGTGTCGGTGCCGTTCATGTTTTCCACCAACCGCTCCGTTGCCGCTGACAGCAGTATCAGCTCGGTGAGCTGCCCGGAACAGAGCAAGGTCTATCGACTGGAGGCAGGGCAGCAGTACGAGGTGACGGTGGGTATCGACACACCGTGGAACAGCAAGGGTACAGGGCAGTGGCGGTGTGTGTTCGAAGTACGCAAGCTGGTGCGCCTGGCGCAGGTCGAACAGACCTTGCCGGTGCCTGTGCAAGGGCGCACTGCACCCGAGATAAACTGTCGTGAGTGATGCTCCAACGCACGGGGCGAATATCAGTGGGCATGATGGGATGCGTTGGATACAGGCTAAATGTGAATCAGGACTTCTCAACCCATCTTGGTTTGAAGTGGCGGAGGAAAGGTAAGTTATGCAGGTTTTATACGCTTTGGTAATAATGACGGGCAGGTTCGCGGGGCTGTAACCCAATGGACTAACAATTCTTGCTATCATCAGCCTCCTGCTACGCTGAGTAGAGATTCGGGCTTGCCGCAGGATGTATTGAAGCCAAGGTAGGTGGTGTTATGAATTCACAGCAGAAGCAGCTGTGTCAACAGCTTGCAGCGCTGAGCTCAGAGCAGGCTGTTGAATGGCTAATGAGGACCTATCCGTTAGAATCCATGGAATATGGTGAGGCGCTGTTGCTGATTCCTCACCGCTCTTGGAAGCGATCCGATCAAAGGCGATTGGCTAGCTACTATTTTAAGAAGATACCGTTTTCGAGCGCGAGAGGGTACGAGGTGTTTTCCTCGTTTATGTCAGTAAAGACATTTATTGAGTGTGTCAGGGACAACCTTCCAGCTAGCACTTCTGATAGAGTGTTGCTGCTCTACTATCTGACTCCTGTTCTGGGTAAGGCCGCAAAAAATGAATCTGATCGACTGTTGGTAAGAGGTTTTTTGAGTGAGGTTGGCTCTTGCGACTAAAAATGAATTCGGATAAGCAAGCACCGTTTGTGTTCTTCGATAGTCATAGGGGCTACGATACAGCCAAAGCTTTCTATGTGCGTATAGACCCCGGAATAGCGTTGCCAGCCGAATTACTGAGGGCGCTTTATTATGGACTTTGGTTTCCTGGATATTTTGGGTTTAACTGGAATGCGTTGTATGATTGTTTGACAGACCTTGAGTGGATTCCCTGTCGAAAAGTGATCATCGCTCATGAGGGGGTGCCTGCCTTACCGGACAGTGAGTTGAGGGTCTATTTAGAAGTTTTGCGAGATGCAACTCTTAGTTGGGATCTGGGGGCGAACATAAGCTTGAAATTTTATTCAGGGAAGTCGATAGGGGCATGATAGAGCGATTCTTGAATTCCGGTGTTTGAGTCACAACGGAGAAAAGGAGGAGGGGCAGGTTTGTTTTCTCTATTCTAATGTCTGCTGTTGCATGATCAAGACGACTGCGAAGTCTGGTGCTAAGAAAGTGCTGATGTAGTCGAGCGTTGGAAGCGGATGTGTCAAAAATGAGTGCAAGGAATAAAACTGTCCTCTTTTTGGCCCGTCTTTCACCTCTTCGAGTTAAGGCATTTATGAAGCTCCCCATGCTCTCTCACTTGTTGGGCTGTTACTTTCATCAGGACTGGCCAGAAGAATATTCCGACAGCGCTGAAGCGTTGCGCAACATGCTTGTGGATGAACCAAGGGAAATGCATGTAGCAGGCGTGCGAGAGATTGATGAGGTGCTAAGCTTAAATTTTTCTGAAAAGGCGCTTGAACATCTCGTGGCACAGGAAATAGGTTGCTTCTTTGCGCCAGATTCAGAGGGGCTGGATTATGCTGGTTGGTTGCGCAAGGTACGGGAGGTGCTGGCTGATGGGCACCCAGGGTGCTGAGGGCGGGGAAGTTGGGGCGCAGCAAGCCCGCTTTCACAGCGGTAATCCTGCCTTGCGAAACGGTGATGGATTAAGTCTGTCGGACCCCTTTGTTTATGGTGATGAAGATGGATGAGGCAATATTGCCTTATATGACCCTGATCAAGGGGTGTTTGGACGGGGAGTATTCGCTTGAGCAATTCTCCGAATTATACTTTGAGCGTTTCAAGCGCGAGCAGTCCCCTCTTCTAGAGGAGACCTATGGCGTGCTGGATAAGCTGTTCGGCGATCTTGATGCGTTTACGAAGAGTGAGCGTTTGCTTCAGAGCGATCCAGATTACTATCTTGGCGCAGCGCAAGTTCGCGATTGCATCTGGTGTGCATATGAGGCACTGAAGGGTTATTGATGTTCATCTCGCCGGAGGACGAAGGGGCAAGGGCAGGGCCAGGTTAACACTGGAAATTGCTGCGATGGACTATGTGCGGCACCTGACCTTGATCGGGGTGATGGACGAAGACCCGCGGATGGTCTGGGCGGCGCATTACCTCAGTGCCTTGGCCAAGGCGCTGATGGATGATGCGGAGCTTGGGATGGCGCACTAGTCCCAGGCTTTGCACATTCCCCTGTAGGAGCGGCCTTGTGTCGCGAAAGGGCTGCAGAGCAGCCCCGGCGATATCTGCTTGATGCACGAATCCTGGGGGCGCTTCGCACCCCTTTCGCGACACAAGGCCGCTCCTACAGGGGGACGGGTTGGGTTTATTTCTCTGCTTGGCGTGACAGATGGGCCGGCGGCACTTGGTCTACCAGCCAGACACCGTTGTCGGCTTGATAGAACACCGTTCCTGCTGCGCACATGGCCTGGGTATCGACCCCAAGCAGCACTGGCTGACCATATCGCTTGCCCACCGCCAGCGCGGTCTGCGGATCCTCGCTCAGGTGCACATGGTGGCGGCTGCCGGGGATCAGGCCCTGGGCTTCGATGGAGGCCAGGAAGCGGCTGGCGGTGCCGTGGTAGAGCAGGGCGGGTGGCGTCTTGGCGACGTGGCGCACTTCGACCTGGGCGCTGCTGTGGCCCTGGGCGGCGCGGATGCGGCGGCCATCGTCGGAGAGGGTGAAGCGGCGCTTGTCATTGGTCTCGACCACCTCGCGCAGGGCGTGCAGGTCGAAGGCATGGCCTTGCCGGCCGGCGCCGTGGATCAGCGCGTCGACATCGGCCCAACCGTCGCGGTCCAGGGACAGGTCGATGGATTCGGGGGCATGGCGCAGTACGTAGCTGAGGAATTTGCTGAGGGCGTCGCGTTGTTTCTGGTTCACTGGAAAGGTCCTTTTCCATGGCTTCTGGTCGTTTGGGTCGGTACATTCTCCGGGTTCGGGGTTGAGTTCTCAAGCGTGCAGATGGCCTGTGGGAGCGAACGCCCACAGGCACGTCGCTGATGCTAGTGTCCTGTCTCGGGAATACGTTCTCTTTTGGCGAGTGGCTTGGGTGTCCGGCCAAGGCGCCGCGACGAGTCATAGCAGGGCTATGGCGAGGAGTGGCAACGCCGGCCGGGCATCCAAGACGCCGCCAAAAGTGAACAGCTTATTTCCGAGACAGGACACTAGCCCTGACGCAAGGCTTCGAGCAGCGTCTTCATCTGGTCGCGGCCTTGGGTATCCAGCCCGAACACCCGCCGCCGTGGCTCGCCGACCGGCAGCCCGGCCATCTCCAGGCCCGCCTTGATGATCGCCCTCGCCAATAAATGCGCATACAAACACTCAAACCAACACGCTTGAGCCAAAGCTGAAGTCCTTGACTTGCGCCTGTCCCCCACGCTAGCTTCCCACCCCATGAACCTATTCCCGCAGCGTCGCGCCCTCAGCATTATTACCGCCATTATCAGCTTGGCGGGCTAGCGCACACATGCACTGAACCCGCCCTGGAGGCGGGTTTCTTCTCTCTGACTCCTGGGCACTACAAAAAAACCAGGAGTCATCGATGACCAGCCTCAGCGCCACCCTGCGTACCCCGGCAACGCCCCAGCAACTGCTGTCCGAACAAGTGCGCCGGATTCTCTCGGCCCCGGTGTACGACCTGGCCATCGAAACCCCCTTGCAAGTGGCGCCGGCCCTGTCGGCCAGCCTGGGCAACCAGGTCCTGCTCAAGCGCGAAGACCTGCAACCGACGTTCTCCTTCAAGATCCGCGGCGCCTACACCCGGCTGTCGCGCCTGACTCCCGCCCAGCGCGAACGCGGCGTCATCACCGCGTCGGCCGGCAACCACGCCCAGGGCGTGGCCCTGGCCGGCTCGCACCTGGGCATCAAGACCACCATCGTCATGCCCACCACCACACCCTCGCTCAAGGTCGAAGGCGTGCGTTCACGGGGTGGCCATGTGGTGCTGCACGGCGAAAGCTTCCCCCACGCCCTGGCCCATGCCCTGCAACTGGCCGATCGCGACGGCGCGACCTTCGTGCCGCCGTTCGACGACCCCGACGTCATCGCCGGGCAGGGCACCGTGGCCATGGAGATCCTGCGCCAGCACCCCGGCCCGCTGCATGCGATCTTCGTCCCGGTCGGCGGCGGCGGCCTGATCGCCGGCATCGCCGCCTACGTCAAGTACCTGCGCCCCGAGGTCAAGGTGATCGGCGTCGAGCCGGAGGACTCCAACTGTCTGCAGGCCGCCATGGCCGCCGGCGAGCGGGTGATCCTGCCGCAGGTCGGCACCTTCGCCGACGGCGTGGCGGTGGCGCAGATCGGCGCGCACTGCTTCGAGCTTTGCCGCCACTTCGTCGACGAGGTGGTGACGGTCAGCAGTGACGAGCTGTGCGCGGCGATCAAGGACATCTACGATGACACCCGCTCGATCACCGAGCCCTCCGGCGCCCTGGCCGTGGCCGGCATCAAACGCTACGTGGCCCGCGAGGGCCTGCAGGGCCAGGCCCTGGTGGCCATCGACTCCGGTGCCAACGTCAACTTCGACCGCCTGCGCCATGTGGCCGAGCGCGCCGAGCTGGGCGAGCAGCGCGAGGCGATCATCGCCGTGACCATCCCCGAGCGCCCCGGCAGCTTCCGCGCCTTCTGCCTGGCCCTGGGCAAGCGCCAGATCACCGAGTTCAACTACCGCTACTACCCGGGCAAGGAGGCGCGCCTGTTCGTCGGCGTGCAGACCCACCCCCAGCACGACCCACGGGAGCAACTGCTAACCAGCCTGCACGAGCAGGGCTACCAGGTGCTCGACCTGACCGATAACGAACTGGCCAAGCTGCACGTGCGCCACACCGTCGGCGGCCACGCGGCGCCGGGGGCCGGCGAGCGGGTACTGCGCTTCGAGTTTCCCGAGCGTCCTGGGGCGCTGCTGGGCTTCCTCGAGCGCCTGGGCAAGCGCTGGAACATCAGCCTGTTCCACTACCGCAACCACGGCGCGGCACAGGCGCGGGTGTTCGCCGGGCTGGAGGTGCCGGACGACGAGCTGGCCGGGCTGCCACAGGCGCTGGACGAGATGGGCTATCAGTACTGGGACGAGACGGAGAATCCGGCGTACCGGCTGTTCATGGGGTAAACATGCCGCCACTGGCGGTGCCGGCGCTCTACAGCTCCCAGCGCTGCACACACCAGCGTGGGAGCGGGCTTGCCCCGCGTGGCGTCGGCACTGCCAGCCAACCTCCCCAGGTTGGCTTACGCTATGACGCCACTGGCGTTGCCGGCGCTCTACAGCTCCCAGTGCTGCACATACCAGCGTGGGAGCGGGCTTGCCCCGCGATGGCGTCGGTGCTGCCAGCCAACCTCCCCAGGTCGGCTTACGCTATGACGCCACTGGCGTTGCGGGCGCTCTACAGCTCCCAGTGCTGCACATACCAGCGTGGGAGCGGGCTTGCCCCGCGATGGCGTCGGCGCTGCCAGCCAACCTTTTCAGGTTGGCTTACGCTCTGGCATTACCCGGCCTACAGGAAGACAAAACGCTGCAGCCACACGCCAGCTGCGCAGGTTCGAACACCAAGGGGATGTCGTTGAACAGCACGGTGTTGTCAGCGCTGGATACCAGCGCGAACTCACCACCGTGCAGCGGGCAGGCTGCGCGATCGCCAAGCACACACTGCGGCACACCATCGATCAGTACACCGCGGCCCTCGAGCATCCGACCGCCACCACTGTGACGGTCACCCTTGCGAATCGCGCCGTGTCGGGCCATGCCTCAAGACTCCTCGGTTGTGTGCATGACGGCTTGGTAAAGTCCTTCCGGCATGGCTTGTGGATCGTATTTGCAGACTGCAGCCATAAAACGCTCCAGCAACTCGTCTTTTTCCAGCCGGGTGCCTGGCGGGCAGGTGAGCTTCGCGTACGGGGTTGTCAACAGTGGGTGATCAATGAAGGGATTGGTCAGGCCCAGTGATCGTCGCAGATTGAGGATGGCGAGGATTTCGGCGGGGTAGACGGCCTCGAAGGGAGAGCCGAATTCGAAGTTACCTGAATCAAGTTCCCGGGAGTTGAGGGCGATGCGCTCGACATGGGTGTCGCAGGCTGCCATCAGGATGGGTAGCAGTTTCTCTGGATCGGGCTCGCGCCAGTGGGCGACTAGTTGACCCCAGGCCGGGTCACGGGGCAGGGCATGCTTGTCGAGGTCCAGTGGTTTGCCCAGCCAGTCGCCAATGATTGCTAGACCGAAGGCGGCGTAACGTAGCGTGGTTCCTAGAGGTAGGTTATGCCCGTCCTCAATTCCATACCCACCGTTAATGCCGGCGAATACTGCCCGGTGGAATGGCTCAATAATCGCAAATTGTCCCGTCGCAAGGGCACAAAACATAATATGTGTTACGTTGTCCAGATCGTCGATCCCTGTCGAATTAGAATCCAACAGGGTTCGAATAATCATGCTGTCAGCTATCAGTATTTTACGTATTCCGGCTGCTAGTTTATTAGTTTGTTCGAGATGTGACTGATCTGGTGCGGATTGTAGGCTGGCACCTATCTCATTCTTTCCAAGTAGGAATATTTCGTCGCAGGCAACCACCAAGCGCTCGTTCTTGTTTGTATAATATTCTATGGTGTCCAAATCGGCGATAAGACCACCACCTGCCCAGATCTTGATATTGGCTAGGCTTTTCGCGAGGCGTGTGCTGGGTGACTTTCTCATAGAGGATGTTCTCCGAGTGGCTGACCAGTGCTCCGTGGACGTATGGGATGATTGCTGGGGTCAACCTAATGACGGTTTCTGTAGTGCTGCTTCGTAGAGCCCCTCTGGCATGGCCTCCGGGTTGTACTTGCAGACAGCGATCAGAAAGCGTTCCAGCAACTCGTCTTTATCAAGTCGGGTGCCCGGCGGGCAGGTGAGCGCTGCATAGGGGGTTGTCATCAATGGGTGATCGATGAAGGGATTGGCCAGCTTCAGTGATCGTCGCAGGTTCAGGATGGCGAGAATCTCGGCAGGGTAGACGGCCTCGAAGGGAGAGCCGAATTCGAAGTTACCTGAATCAAGTTCGCGGGAGTTGAGGGCGATGCGCTCGACATGGGTGTCGCAGGCTGCCATCAGAGTAGGCAGCAGTTTCTCTGGATCGGGCTCGCGCCAATGGGCAACCAGTTGGCCCCAAGCCGGGTCACGGGGCAGTGCGTGTTTGTTGAGGTCCAACGGTTTGCCGAGCCAGTTGCCAATGATCGTTAGCCCGAAGGCAGCGTAGCGCAGAGTGGTTCCTAGAGGTAAGTTATGTCCGTCGTCAACTCCGTAGCCATTATCGATAGCGGAGAGTATCGCTCGATACATTGGTTCGATAGTGTTGAACTGCCCTGTGGATAAGGCACAGAGCATCACATGAGTGACTCCATCCAGATCCTGTGTGGATTTTTTCGAGGTTCCTTTAAGGCTAGAAATTCTTATGGAGTTTGCTATTAGCATTTTCATGGTTGCTGATCCTAGACTTAAAGCCGCATTGCGAGGCGCTGCTGTCAAAGCCAGGTGCATACTCTTGCCTACCGCATTCATGCCTGTTCTAAAAAGTTCGTTGCAGACTGTTGGGAAATTATTTCCCGTCTCGCAATAAGATTTTAGAATGTGTTCTCTGACTATCAGGTCGTCGGAAGCCCAGTCGGTGATATTTGCTTTGCTGGTATTTAAGCGATTTTTCTGTTTGGTTTTCATTCTTAGTTCCAGGTATTTAGTTGGATGCCATTGTTATTTTTGGTTAACCTACTTAGGTTGCCATTTGTGTCGAAGAAAACCTGTGCGTGGATGTAAGTTATTTGTTCTGCTCCATAGCTATCCATCACGGCTCCGAGTTTTTTGGAGAAGTTAGAATCCATTGCCCGAAGCTTGGCCTCATTCCATCCTTGTTTTTTGTTTTCAATGAGATGCTGAATTCTTTTGAGGTTCTGTACTCCACCGTTTGTCTGGGTTTTCAGAAACCCCGGCGTCTTGGTTTTCCCCAACGTCGTCTTCACCTCGATCACCAACAGCGTCCCCTCGGCAAACTGCAACTCTTCCAACGGCGCCACCCCCTTGATCCCATCGATGTGATGCCGCATCTGTTGGTTCGTCGGATTGCGCACGCTCATCGATGGCGGTGGCGGCACGTAGACCAGCATGTCGATGCCCTGGTCGCTCTTGTTCTTCAAACCGAACTGGCTGGCGCGCGAGGGATGGGTGCTCATGCCGAGGATGTTCTCCGGCTTGACCTTCCAGTGGTTGACCAGCGCCGCGGCCAGTGCCTCTTCGCCCGCATCGGCCACCACCCGGGTCAGGCCGCCGCCCATGCGCACCGGCCCGACGGCGTGGCTGATCAGCGCCACCAGGCGGTCGCGCATCGTCGTGGCCATGTAGGCGTAGTCGGCACGGCCGCCGACCACCTCCAGCGCTATCCGGCTGGCGTTGCGGTCGATGGCGTGCAGCTCGCTGGCGCGCACCGCCAGCCCGCCGTCGCGGGCCGGGCGGTCGATGCGGGTCTCGAGCACGCTGACCTCACCGGCCTCACGCCGGGCCAGGCGGCGTACCTGTTCCTCGGTCAGTGCGGCGTTGTCCAGGCGTACCGTGGTGACGCTGCCGGGCCGCAGCTTGTGCATCAACCAGCGCGCGCCACCCAGGGCGTTGGGCAGCAGCAGGGCCAGGTTGATGGCCATGAACACCTGCTTGCCACGGGCCTCGGCGGTGGTGGGGTTGGCCAGGCTGGCCAGTTCGGTGAAGAACGCCTCGCCGATGCTCAGGCCTTCGCCGGTGATCATGCGGCTGCTGCCGTCGACCATGGCGTCGGCGGCCAGGGCGCCCTCCAGGGCGAGGAAGGCGTAGCGCCCGGCGCTGACGCCGCCGCGAATGCCGCGCACCACCGGTACCGTGGCCAGCAGGCCGAGGGCGAGTTCGGCGGCGCCCTTGACGCCCTCCCAGGTGCGTGACCTGGCCTTGGCCTCGGCGAAGTGGGCGGCCAGTTGCGTGCAGGCCTGGTCGACGGGGTAGAGGCCGCTGGGCGAGTGCCAGGTGTAGGGTGGGCTGATGTGCCGTTCGCCCTGGTCGTCCAGGTACTCCTCGCGAGGTGCTTCGGACCAGCGGGCGTGGGTGAAGGTGGCGAAGTAGATGCTGTGGTCGGCGAAGAAGAAATTGCTGTGCAGTTCGAAGCCCATGCCCTGGTGGGTGCGCACGCCCATGTGGTCGAGCACGGGCGGCGCCAGGTCGTCCAGGCGCATCTGTTCGTCGACGCAGACCAGCTGCAGTTTTTCGCGAGCGGCGAAGGCATGGAACTCGGCGAGCCAGGCGTCGCCGTAGGTGCTGCCGGCCTGCTCAAGGACCTGCTGCAGAAAGGTGTCGCGGTGGTTGCGGGCCGTGTCGCGGATCCATGGGTTGTCGCGGAACCAGGCGGGGCCGACGCCCTGGCGTGGAATGCCCAGCAGGAAGTCGCAGCCCTCGTCGCCCTCAAGGGAGAACATCGCGCCGGGGAGGGTGCAGGGGATGCACAGCTCGACGGGTTTGGGCAGGTTGCCGTCGAGAACGTCCTGGTAGATCTTGTCCTGGGATGAAATAGCTGTTTCAGGCATGGGGCACGACCTCCACCAGCGTGCGTTGATAAGTCGTCAGTAGCCCGGCCAGCGTGGCGCGTCTTTCCCTGGAGGATGCTTGCTGGTCCAGTGCCACCATCCACTCGGTGAACGCTGCGCTGAGGAAGAAGGCGCGGCCGAACACGATTGCCAGCAGGATGTGCTGCACTATTTGGTTACGTTGCAGTGCGGGCTGTTTTGTCAACGCATCGGAGAGCTTCGGGATGCGCCAGCCGTAATGACGGTAGGCGAGCACTTCCTGGCCATTGAGCTCGCGATGGACCAGGGGCGGCAGGCCATAGCGCTCACAGGCATCCGTTTCGTAGGTGCGGTAGATTTTCTCGTGCGTCTCCAGCGCCGGGCCTCGGAGGGTCATGAGCCGGGCCAGCGTGTCCCAGAGCCGATCCATCTCCCAGGTGTCGTCATGCCAGCCCAGCAGGTCGAGGAGGACGGCAAGCATGCCGGGCAGCACAGCCTGCTGGTGCTTGCCCTGGGCAATCGCCTGCGCGGTCAGCAGGTGCAGCCGTTGGTCATGGTGCAGCCCATCAACTTCAAGCAGCGAGCACAGTGGCTGGCAGCTGGGGTCGTTCCACCAGGCGAGCCCCAGGAGCACGTGGATCAAGGTCTGCGTGGCGTACTCCGTGGCGTCGGGGGAGTCACTGCTCCAGGTGATGCTGCCCGCCTGGTCGATCAGGTGGGGAAGACGCTTCTGGGTAATGGGTAGATGCGCCAGCGCATCGAAGTGCTCTTTCAGGTAACGGACAAGCTGGCGATTGGCGTTTTGCCGGGAGGCCGTGGTCAGGGCGTCGAGGTCGAGGGTGGGCAGTTTCACCGGGCGACCTCCATGGGTGGTGCCAGCCAGGCCAGGCAGCCGTCCTGTTCGCAGTCTTGCGCGGTTTGTTCGAACAAGGGTTGAACGCCTTGTGCCAGGCCGGTCTGGGGGACATGGAAATACAGCTGGCGTATGCGGCCATGGGCGAAAAGGTCTGCCAGGGCCTGCGGTTGTTGCGCCAATGAGGCCACATACAGGTGCAGCGAAGCGGGATCGCCAAGGCGCAGGAAGTAACGATGTCGACCCTGTTGCACTTTGCCGAAACGCCGCAAGTGCGATGCCAGTTCCGCGAGCGGCAGAGTGCTCTGGACCACGGAGCAGGCGAACGTCGTCTGTCGGCTTGCGAGCCAGGTATCGAGGTCAGTGCCGGGTGACAGCTGCAGGAGCAGTGGCGCATGGTTTTCCAGGCCTGGGCGCAGGTGCAGGTGCCACAGGTATTGGTAATGCGCGCCATGGAACTCCAGCCGCCCCGGCAGGCCAGGCACGGCGCAGGCCTCTGCCAGCAGGTACAGAGGCTGGTCGGCGCAGGCTGGCGCACCGGCCTCGCTCAGTTGCCGATGCAGGCTCATGCGTCGTCCTCCCCGGCAAATGGGCATTCCTCGATAAGGGGCGTCCCTTCGCGGATTGCCGCTTCGATGGCCTCGACCTGGGCCTGGACCGGGGGATGGTAGGTGACGTTGCCCTTGAAGCGGATGTTGGGGGCTTCGAGGGTGATGCCGTCGGCGTCCAGGATGATCTTGCCGGCGGGGCCGCGGATATGGATTCGCTCGGTGCCCTGCAGCATGTACGACGGTGTCAGCAGGCGCTGGGCCGTGCGGGCCTCGAGGGTCTGGGTGCCCTCGATGATCAGCGTCTGGTCACGCCCGATGCTCAGGTGGTGGTCGCTGCCGATCGTCTCGCTGCAGGCGTTGCCGATGTTGTGCACCAGGTTGCGGTCGATGTGGGTGAAGCAGTCCTGGCGCACATGGTCGCGGCGGTCGCGACCGGTGCTGAGTGTCGCGTCGCGGGCAATGCAGGTGCTGCTGTCTCGGCCGGTGGAGAGGGTGCGATCGTTGCCCACGGTGTGGCTTTCATCGTGATTGATCTTGGCGTTGAGGTCTCGCTGCGCATGGATGAACACCTCTTCCTGCCCCAGCTCATCCTCGAAGCGCAGCTCGTTAAAACCTTGCCCCTTGTGGGTCTTGCTCTTGATGGTCATGCGCGTGCGGTGCTTGGGCAGTTCGTAGGGCGGCCGCTGGTTGCCGCAGTAGGTGCGCCCGGTGATCATCGGCTGGTCGGGATCGGCGTTGACGTACTGGATGACCACGTCCTGGCCGATCCGTGGGATGGCCATGGCGCCCCAGCCGCCGCCGGCCCAGCCCTGGGACACCCGCACCCAGCAGGAGCTGTACTCGTTGTCGCGGCTCTCGCGGTCCCAGGGGAAGCTGACCTTGACCCGGCCCCACTCGTCGCAAAAGATCTCCTCGCCCTCGGGGCCGACCACCGTGGCCATGTGCGGCCCGTCGATGCGCGGCTTGGGCGGCGCCTCGGGGCGCCACTCGATGCGCCCGGGCACCAGCAGGGCCTTTTGCATGTAGCGCGTGCCTTGTTCGGCGCCGGCGGCTTCCTCCTGCAGGCTGGTGAACTGCGCGCCCTCGTGGCGCACGCTGGCCACCCGCCAATGGATGTTGAGGTCTGCGCGGGGGTGTTCGACCAGGTCGAAGCTCAGGCCCGGCTGCAGGCGCACGTCGTCGCCCTCGACCTCGGCGATGCGCGCGTCGTGGCGCAGGGCGGTGAGGCGGGTGCGGGTGAAGGGGATGCCGACTTCGTCACGCTTGTAGCGGCCGGGGTAGTCGAAGCGCTCGTAGTCGTCGGCCTGGTGCTGCAGGTCGCTGGCGTTGAACTCCTGCTGCAGGTGGTAGGCCGGGTGGGTGAAGGAGTAGTCGCGTTGCACCTGGCGGGCCGTGCGCACCTGTTCGCGGTAGTGCAGGCGGCGCAGGCAGGGGCGGGCCTGGTCGCCGCCGCTGTTGGCGTGGTAGAGCACGGCGAGCGGGTCGGGGTAGTCGTCGTCGACGAAGCCTTCGTCGTCGTCATCGTCATCGGGCTTGACCAGGCTGGAGCTGATCATGCCCAGGGTCAGCACGCGGTCGCTGACGAGCAGGCGATGGCCCTTGGCGCTGTGGACGAAGCGGTAGATGAAACCTTCCTCGGCGGCCAGGCGGGTGATGAAGGCGAGGTCGGTTTCGCCGGCCTGGACGCAGAACTCGCGGGGGGCGTGGGGGAAGCTGTGGCCCAGCTCGAAGTCGGTGATGCGCTGGGCCTTGAACAGGGTTTCGAGGATCTGCGGCACGCTTTGTTGCTGGAAGATGCGCCAGTTCGAACGCAGCCCGGCGCGGGCCAGCTTGGGCTCGATCACGGCCTGGTAGCGGGTGCGGCAGGAGCCGGTGTCGCCCTGGCTGAAGACGCTGATCAGGCCGTGGACATGGCGCATCGGGCGCTGGCCGCGCAGGATGGTGAACAGCGCGGGCTTGTCGAGCAGGTGGGCGAAGTCGACGTTGTCTTCGTAGCTGACCAGTTCGAGCACCAGCCTGAACGGGGTGCTGAGGGCTTCGTCGAGGGTGAAGGAGACCACTTCGAACGGGTCCTGGCTGGCCAGGGGCTCGAAGCGGTAGCTCAGGTCGGATTGGCGGGTCATGGCACTCCAGTGTTTATATGTAACTAGTTGTTATCTGGAATTGTCAGGGCTGCCGTAGAGTCCGTAGGACCCTGTTAATGGCGAGCAAGAAAATGCCCCTGGCAAATACGAAGGCCTAGGCTAGAACGCTATTTCAAATAATTAAATAAACTTTGCGTTCTTGTTTTTGTGGGTTTGTAGGATGTTTCTTAGTTGGTGTTTATTAATTGTTATTACTGGGTAAAAGAATCCGGCCGGACACAACTAGATTCGTTTTTTCGAACCCCGGCCTGCATCAGTCTTGCCCTGGATCAACGCCACCACGCCCGTTCCGGCGGATGCTGAAAACCTACCGTCAGCTTGAGAGGATCCGGCCATGAGCAGCACGTTCTTCATCCCCGCCGTGAACATCATGGGCATCGACTGCCTGGACGAGGCGATGACCGCGATCGCCGGCTATGGCCTGCGCAAGGCATTGATCGTCACCGATGCCGGGCTGGCCAAGGCCGGCGTCGCCGAGCGCATCGCCGGGATGCTGGCCATGCGCGACATCGATTCGCGGGTGTTCGACGGCGCCAAACCCAACCCGAGCATCGCCAACGTCGAGGCGGGCCTGGCGATGCTGCGTCGCGAGGGCTGCGACTGCGTGGTCTCGTTGGGGGGCGGCTCGCCCCATGACTGCGCCAAGGGCATCGCCCTGTGCGCCACCAACGGTGGGCATATCAGCGATTACGAAGGTGTGGATCGCTCGGCCAAGCCGCAGCTGCCGCTGATCGCGATCAATACCACGGCGGGCACCGCCAGCGAGATGACCCGCTTCTGCATCATCACCGACGAGGCGCGCCATGTGAAAATGGCCATCGTCGATCGCAACGTCACGCCGATCCTGTCGGTCAACGACCCCGCGCTGATGGTCGGCATGCCCAAGGGCCTCACTGCCGCCACCGGCATGGACGCGCTGACCCATGCCATCGAGGCCTATGTCTCCACCGCCGCCACGCCGATCACCGACGCCTGCGCGCTCAAGGCCGTCAGCCTGATCAGCGACAACCTGCGCCAGGCCGTCGCCGACGGCGGCGACCTGGTGGCGCGGGAGAACATGGCCTATGCCCAGTTCCTGGCGGGCATGGCGTTCAACAATGCCTCGCTGGGTTACGTGCACGCCATGGCGCACCAGCTGGGCGGCTTCTACGACCTGCCCCATGGTGTGTGCAACGCGGTGCTGCTGCCCCATGTGCAACGCTTCAACGCCAAGGTCAGCGCCGCGCGCCTGCGCGATGTGGCCAAGGCCATGGGGGTGAAGGTCTGCGGGCTGGACGCGGAGCAGGGCGCCGGGGCGGCGATCTCGGCCATCGAGCACCTGGCGGCGGCCATCGGCATTCCGGCCGGGCTGGCGGAGCTGGGGGCCAAGGTCGAGGATGTGCCGGTGCTGGCGGCCAATGCCTTGAAGGATGCCTGCGGGTTGACCAATCCGCGGGTGGCCAGCCAGGTGGAGATCGAGGCGATCTTCAAGGCGGCGTTCTAGCCCGGCGTCATCGCGGGGCAAGCCCATTGACCCTGTGGGAGCGGGTTTATCGGACCGCCGCATATGGCACCGGCTGCGCCGGTGTTCGCGGGTGAACCCGCTCCCACAGGGATAACAGTTCCCTGCACGACAGCGCAGCCCCAAAGGGCTGGGCGATCTCTCATGGAACAAACCGTAACTCATTGATTTAGCATGGACCTGTGGGAGCGGGTTCACCCGCGAACACCGGCGAAGCCGGTGCCAGGCACCGCGGAATCTGCTTCGCGGGCAAGCCCGCTCCCACAGGGATCACAGTTCACTGCACGACAGCGCAGCCCCAAAGGGCTGGGCGATCTTCTACCAGAACCACGAAATTTGGCCCTGGGGGGCTTGCTCAGCGTTCGCGCATGAAGAACCCGGCCACGTACTTGCGGAAGGTCTCCAGGCTCTTGAAGTCGGCGTAGCGCTTGAAGTTCTCGGCATCCGGTTCCGGCCCGATCGGCTGCTCCAGCAACGACACCGACAGCACCCGGTCCTGGTCCGAGGTCAGCACCAGCTCGTCCATCACCTGGCCGCCGATCACCGGGCGGCGCATCAATACCTTGACGCCCTTGCTCGCCATCCAGTCGATCAGCGACACCAGCGCCTTGAGCGGTTCGCGCTCTTCGTCGCGGTACACCGGGAACAGGTGCCCACGTGACAGCACCGGTACGCTGGCGACATGGATCAGTTCGTAGAAATGGCTGCCGGCGGTGGCCGGCGAGTACAGCGCCAGGGCCAGCAAGGGGCCTGAGGCGCGGTTGCCGCCCCAGTAGTGGTGGTGGCCCTGGAAGTCGAAGCCGTCCTCGCTGCGGTTGTTGAACAGCTTGCGGCCCTTGACCTGGTCGACGCAGTCGAGCAGCAGGCCATGGCGGCGATGGTTGCCGAACACCGTGGCCTCGCGCAGGCGCGCCTTGAGCATCATCATGTGCTTCATGTCCAGGCGTGTTTCCAGGTAGTTGCTGGCCGGCACCCGTTCCAGCAGCGGGTAGCGGCCGGCGACGCCGCGCAGCTCGGCGAACTGGGCGGTGAGGTCCTTCTTCAGGTGGGTGGCGTAGACATTCAGACCGCTGGCCTCGATCCAGGTCAGCAGCAGCGACAACAGGCGCTGCTGCTCGCGGCGCTCGCCGGGGTCGCGTGGTCCGGCGGCCGTTTCCCCGTCAATGGCACGGCGGTAGTCGCCGAGCAGCCGCAACGGCGCATCCGGCGCCAGCCAGGCCGCGGGAGGCGTGTTGTCCTCGGCGCTTGCGCCGGTCTCGCGTTCATCCTTGCTGAACGGGCAGCCCGGGGTGTGTTCCGGGGTGTCGGGGTTGTTGCGCAGGAACAGGGTGCCGGTGTTGCCGTTCAGCGACACGTTGAGCACCGGCAGGGCATCCTGGCGGCAATCGCAGGCCAACCACTGGTTGGCGCTGCGCACTTTCATCAGCCACTGGTTGGCTTGCAGCAGGCGGGGGCCGGCCAGGGTGCCGGTGGCGAAGCTGGCCAACAGTTCCTCTTCGGCCAGGGTCAGGCTGCGCACCTGCGCGCCGGATTTTTCGATGATACGCATTGAGAGGCAGCTCCAAGCTACAAGCCTCAAGCTTCAAGCAAAGCGCAGCGGCTTTCAACTTGAAGCTTGCGGCTTGAAGCTTGCCGCTCAGTTGGCGCCGAACATTTTCGCGGCGCGGGCGCGGATTTCCTCGGGGGTGAGGTCTTCCTTGTGGGTGGAGACGAACCACATGTTGTTGAACGGATCCTTCAAGGTGCCGCTGCGGTCGCCGTAGAACTGGTCCTTCACCTCGCTCAACTGCTGGGCGCCAGCGGCGATCGCCTGTGCGAAGACCTTGTCGCAATCCTCGACGTACAGGTGCAGGCCGACGGCTGGATGTTCGATGGTCTGGCTCGGCTTGAGGGTGTTCGGCATGTCGCAGGGGTCGCCGAGCATCAGCGAGGAATCGCCGATTTTCAGTTCGGCATGGCCGACGCGGCCTTGGGGGTCTTCAAGGCGGAACATCTCGACCGCGCCGAAGGCCTTCTTGTAGAACTCGATGGCTTTGGCGGCGTCCTTGATGCCGAGGTAAGGGGTGATGCTGCGCTGGCCTTCGGGGATAGGTTTGACTGCCATTTTCGTAAACTCCTTTCACGTGGGTTGTTGTTTGCAACAGCCTGGTGATTAGAGTCGTCTAGGCGGATGGAAAATCGACAGTCGCGTTATATCGATTGTCGATTAAAAACCCGGTTTTGGGACTGATGCGGTCAGGGTAGGAGCGGCCTTGTGTCGCGAAAGGGCTGCGTAGCAGCCCCGGCGATTGATGCTTTTACGCTGAAAACCTGGGGCCGCTGCGCGCCCCTTTCGCGACACAAGGCCGCTCCTACAGGGGGAGTGTGTGGTGATCAGAAGATGTAATCGGTCGTCAGGAAACTCGACTGCCGGTTACGGATGATCTCGCTGATCAGCTCCTTGTTCGCCTCCTGGAACTTGGTCGCCACCAAAGTACGGATGGAGAACACCCGCAATGCATCATGCACCGACAAGGTCCCCTCGGCGCTGTTCTTGCGGCCGTTGAACGGGTAGGTGTCCGGCCCGCGCTGGCACTGGGCGTTGAGGTTGATCCGGCCGACCTGGTTGGCGAAGGTGTCGACCAGCGCGCCGACGGTCTCGGGGTCGTTGCCGAACAGGCTCAGCTGCTGGCCGTAGTCGGAGTCGAGCACGTAGTCGATCACCGTCTGCAGGTCGCGGTAGGGCACCACCGGCACCAGTGGGCCGAACTGTTCCTCGTGGTAGACACGCATGTCCTGGCTGACCGGATAGAGCAGGGCGGGGTAGAAGAACGAACCGCGGCTGTGCCCACCGCCTTCGTTGAGTACCCGCGCACCCTTGGCGGTGGCGTCGGCCACCAGGCCGTCGAGGTAGTCGACCTTGCCCGGCTCCGGTAGCGGCGTCAGCGCCACGCCCGGCTCCCAGGGCATGCCCGGCTTGAGCGCGGCGAGCTTGCGCTGGAACTTGTCGAGGAACGCATCGACCACGTCTTCGTGCACGAACAGGATCTTCAACGCCGTGCAACGCTGGCCGTTGAACGACAGGGCGCCGGTAACGGCCTCTTCGACGGCGTTGTCCAGGTCGACCTGGGGCAGGACGATGCCGGGGTTCTTGGCATCCAGGCCCAGGGCCGCGCGCAGGCGGTGCGGACGCGGGTGGAGTTTCTTCAGGTCGCTGGCGGCCTTGTGGGTGCCGATGAAGGCGAACACATCGACCTTGCCGCTGGCCATCAGCGCGCTGACGGTCTCGCGGCCACGCCCGTAGATGACGTTGATCACCCCCGGCGGGAAGCTGTCGCGGAAGGCCTCGAGCAGCGGGCGGATCAGCAGCACGCCGAACTTGGCCGGCTTGAATACCACGGTGTTGCCCATGATCAGCGCCGGGATGAGCGTGGTGAAGGTTTCGTTGAGCGGGTAGTTGTACGGGCCCATGCACAGCGCCACGCCCAACGGCGCCCGGCGGATCTGGCCGAGGGTGCCCTGTTCGAGCTCGAAGCGGCTGGAGCGGCGGTCGAGGTCCTTGAGCGCGTCGATGGTGTCGACGATGTAGTCGCAGGTGCGGTCGAACTCTTTTTCCGAGTCCTTGAGGTTCTTGCCGATCTCCCACATCAGCAGCTTGACCACCGCCGTGCGCTGCTCGCGCATGCGCGCCAGGAAAGCCTCGACATGCTGGATGCGCTCGGCCACGCGCATGTTCGGCCAGGCACCGCGGCCCTTGTCGTAGGCGGCCACGGCCGCGTCGAGGGCGGTGAGCGCGGTGTCGGCGTCCAGCAGCGGCGCGCTGCCGAGGATCACCTGGCGTTCGCTGTCGCCTTCCTTGAGCCACACCGGGCTGCGCACGGTGGCCAGCGGCCCGTCCCAGCGGCGCAGCTCGCCGCCGACCAGGTAGTCGCGTTGCTCCAGCGGCGCACCCAGGCGCCAGGCTTCGGGGATGTCCTCGGGGGCGGGAAACAGCGAATCGAGCAGACGGTCCATGGGTACTGCACCTCTCAAATCCGGATGGTGAAACGCTTCAGCCTGCGAGCATGCGCCGACCGGCTGAAAATTGCCAGCCTGGCGCAGCCGCACGCGGTCATTCCTCGAAGGGCGGCGGGAACACCTCGGCGTCCATCAGCCGCATCGCTCCGATCGACAGGCCATAGTCCATGGCCCGAGGGTCGGCGAACGTGCGCAGGCGCTGCCACAGTTGCGGCTGAGTGTAGTCCGGCAGGTCCTGCAGCCCGCGCAGATCGCGGCGATACTGCAGCGGCAAGGTGTTCCAGATGCTCCAGTCGTCGACACCGGTGTCCTCCAGCATCTCTTCGTACTCGGCGTCGGCCACCAGCAGGTCGACGCCATTGCGCTCGTAGTAGGCCTGGATCTGCTGGCTGACGCGCTCGCTGAGTTCGGCGCTCTCCAGCCACAGGGCCTGGCCCGCCACCCGCGACAGGTGCAGGTCGTCCGGCAAATGGGTGAAGCGGTTATCGCGCAGATCGAAAACGATGGGGCGCCAGTCGTCATCGTTGCGGAGGCCGGCTGGCCAGTCCGCCAGTTCGCAGGTGTTGAGGTTGAGCATGTCCAGCGCGGCCAGGCGGCTCAGGTCCGGGCTGCGGGCCAGCGGGTTGTGCGACAGGTCGAGCAGGCGAAGGTTGTCGAGGCGATCCAGGACAATCTGGTTGGCGTCGCTCCAGAGGATGCTGTTGCCTTGCATATCCAGCCATTCCAGTGAGCGCGGCACCGCGACCGCTGGTATTTGCTCGAAGCCGCAGTTCATCAGGTGCAGGCGTTGCAAGTCGGGAAAGCGTTCGAGGAACTCCGCGGGCAGCTCGCTCAGGGCGGGGTTGGCGCCCAGGTCGATGCGCTGGATATGGGTGAAGCGATCAGGTAACGCCAGCGAGGCCAGGTCCTGGTTGGTCAGGTTCAAGTCGGTCAGGCTGATCAGGTGGATGACCCGGCCTTCTTCCTCTGAGTACTCCGAGATCCGTTGCCAGTTGCTTACCAGCCGGCGTGCGGCGGCCTGGCGCAGCGGGTTGTTGCCTGCCCAGGCACGCATCTGGTCGCGGAACGCCAGCAGTTGCCGTTCCAGTTCGGCGAGCTGCTGTGCCGGATCCAGGCCGGCCTCGAACCATTGGGTCAGTTGCTCGTTGACCTGGTAATCGGCTGTTTCGGGGTAGAGCGCGCGGTAGCGGCGAAAGAACGCGCCGACGTCGATGCGCTGTGCGGGTGGTGCAGGCTCGTCCATACCGCCGCGTAACTGACCATGGTTGCCCCAACCCGACGTCGAGTCGTTCAGTAGACGTCCGGCCATGGCTCGCTCCGACAGGGCCAGCGCGTGGATCTTGCGGCGCAGTTCATCGATGTTGGTGGCCGTCAGGCCAAGGGCCGCACGGTCGCCGGAGGAGAGGGCCTGCACGATGGCACGGCAGAGGTCGTGGTCCTGTTGCAAGGGGACCGGTCGTTCTCCGAGGTAGGCTTCGTAGCCCTCGGCTGACTTGAGCACGGTACAGACACGGCTGGCGTCCTGGGTGCCGGCGACAAGCAGCAGCGGGCCTTGGGGTGACGCGGTCCGCAGTTCCAGGCGCAGTTGCTCTGGCCAGCCAGGCAGCTGCGGCATCGCGTTGATGATCAGGCGCTCGCTCAGCAGGCTGGCTTGCTCGGGGAGATACAGCCCCTTCAGGGCGTTCTTCAAAACGCTCTCGTCACGCTGATCGACGCGTCGCAGGCGCTGGCTGCCGTCTTCGAGGGTGACGGGTTCGAGGCTCTCCATCAACGGGCTGCTGGCGAAGCGTGACGCGGCCTTGCCGGCCAGATGCAGCCCGCCGATCAGCGCCAGGTTAAGGCCCACCGACTTGAGGTGGGCCATGGCCTGCGCGCGGTCACCGACCTGCCAGGATTCATAACCTTCGTAGGCTTCATCCAACAGTTGGTAGGCAATCACCGCGGTCATGACCGTGCCCAAGGCGGGGACGAACAGGCCGGCGATCATCAGCATGTCGAGGCCGGCGCTGGCCCAGAGGGCCTTGCGCGCCTTGAGCGCCTGTTCGTCGGCCTGCGCGGTAGGCACGGCCAGTTGTCGGGCTTCGTATTTCAGGCGTGCAAAGTGGTCGTCGTGGAGGAAGTCGTACAGGTCTACGGCGATGGGCAGGGTACGCAAGCGCAGGTCGCCACCGGCATTCTGGCGCAGGCGGCTGGTGAACTGGTCCTGTTGCTCGCTTGGCACATAAGCCATGAAACCCTGGCGAAATGGCTCCTGTTGCAAGTCGCTGCGCAACTGGTCATGCAGGGTTTCGAGGTTGTCGAAGGCACGTAGGTGGTCTGTCTGTTCCGGCAGGTACAGCACGATGCCCGGAGTGCCGGTGTCGATCAGGACGGCCTCGTGCAGGGTGATGCCGAACAGGCTCAGTTGGCTACTGGGCAATGCTTTGCCATTTTCCAGCAAGGTCTGCAGCGCATCCCATCCCGCACCACTGAGGCGGTTGCGGACTCGGGCGAGGTCAGCCGCCAGACGCAGGCTGTCCTGGTACACGCGCAGCGCCGCCGGGCGCACGCCGGACGCGGCGAAGGCGGTATCGAGGTGATCCTGGTAAGCCTGGCCGAGGTCCAGCTCGCGGCAGGTTCTGGCGAACGCTTCGGGTGTCAGCGCCAGGGGCTTGATCTGGATCTGCTCCGAAGGCAGGTCGATATCGACTTCGGTCTCGCTGTCGCCCAGGGTCGTCTTGCCGGTGACCACGGTCTGGCTGACCTGCCAGTCGCTGTCCAGGGCGAGGGCGCTGTCGCGGCTGAAGGTCACGGCGTCGCTGAAGTTGTGCAGGGCGGCTTCGAGCAGGCTGCGGTGTTCGTGGTGGGTGAGGTAGACCTGGAAGCTGTAGAGGTGCTTCACCCAGACCAGCGACGTGCTGCGCAACGGCGCGCTGAATCCGTGTTGCGTGCGCAAGCGCTCGGTGAGCAGGGGCTCGGCGAATTCGTTGATGTTCTTCAAGCCGCGCAGGTGCCGTGCCAGCGCACGTTGCGCCTGCATCAGGCGTGTCTGGCTGGTCTGGACCGCCTCGCGCAGGTGTGGCGCGGCATTGGCGAACCAGGCCGCCTCGGCGCCGGGCAGGCCCTGCGCCGGCAGGATGGCGTCGCTCAGTTGCTGCCAGTGTTCGGCTCTCGCCTCCCTTGTCCAGGCGGGCAGTCGGCGTTGCAGAAGGGCATGGTGTGAGTGGGGGATATTCGCTGTCATCTGTGGCTCCTTGCAAAGCGCACATCAGAGCAGCTGCATCGGAGCTGTCGGTGGTACATGCTTGTACTGGTAAAACAGGCCTCAACATTGGCCGCGCAGCGCCGATAACTGCGTAATTGCCTGCCATCGCTTGCCTATGATCACTTCCCAGCCCCCACAAGACCCCACGCCAGCCCCAGCCGGGACCTTGCGCCAATCGCTCAATCGCCTGCTGCCGGTCGGTCTCGCCCTGGTGGGTATCGGCCTGTCAGTGGTCCTGGGGCACCTGGATGCGCAGCGCGAGCGCAGTGAGCAACTTGGCAACCTTGCGGCCCGCCTGGCAGGGATGCGCGGCGCCCTGGAAGCCCAGTTGGGTGCGGCATTTGGCGAGGCCGAAGGCATCGCCCAGTTGATCAGCGCCGACGGTGGCATCAGTCCGGCGCACTTTCACGGCATGGCCCGCGATGCCTTGCAGTCGGTCCCCTACATGCGTCATATCGCACTGGCGCCGGGGGATGTGATCGGCGATGTCTACCCGATGGCGGGCAATGAGCGGCTGGTCGGGCTGGACTATCGCCAGCTGCCAGACCAGTTCCCGCTGGTGCGCTCGGCCCGCGACCAGGCCCAGCCGGTGCTGGCCGGTCCCCTGCAGCTGTACCAGGGTGGCCGGGCGCTGATCTACCGGCGCCCGGTGTTCGTCACTGGCAAGCGCGGCGTGCGCTTCTACTGGGGCAATGTGTCGATCGTCGCCGACATCGACCGCTTGCTGCTGACGGCGGGATTGCGCCCGGATACCGAGTTCGAGGTCGCCGTGCGCGGCGGCGACGGCAAGGGCGCCGAGGGTGCGTTGATCTGGGGCGATCCGAAGCTGTTCGACACGTCGCAGGTGAAGATGACCGTGGAAGTGCCGGGCGGTGTCTGGCAACTGGTGGCGGCGCCACGGGGTGGCTGGTCGGGGCTGGACCTGTTCGGCTCGCCGCTGTTCCTGTTCGCCTTGAGCTGCACGGGGCTGTTCAGCCTGTTCGTCGCCCAGCTCAACCGCAAGCAGCGCCTGCTCGAGCAGCGCAACCGCGAGCTGCAGCGCTACCAGGCCCAGCTCGAACGCCTGGCCCATTACGACACCATCACCGGGCTGCCCAACCGGATCCTGTTCCAGCAGCAGCTGGGCGCGGCGATCCTGCAGGGGCATGGCCTGGCGGTGCTGATGCTTGATATCGACGGTTTCAAGCAAGTCAACGACAGCCTCGGGCATCCGATGGGCGATCTGTTGCTGCAACAGGCGACCGCGCGCTTCTTGCAGGAACTGGACAGCCAGGACCGTCTGTGCCGCCTGGGCGGTGACGAATTCGTGTTCATGTTGCAAGGCGCCCAGGGCCAGGTGAACCACCAGGTCCGTGCCTTGTTGCGCTGTCTGCAGCGGCCATTCGACCTCAATGGCAACGCCGCCCTGGTCACCGGCAGTATCGGCCTGGCCTGGTGCCCGCAGCACGGCGAGGACGCCGACAGCCTGCTGCGCCACGCTGACACCGCCATGTATGCGGCCAAGGAAGCCGGGCGCGATGCCTGGCGGCCCTACCACCCGGACATGACCGAGCGTCTGCAGCAGCGCCTGGAGCTGGAGCGCAACCTGCGCCGGGCGCTTGAACACAACGAATTCGAGCTGTGGTACCAGCCCAAGGTCGATCTGTTCAGCGGGCAGCTGGAAGGCGTCGAGGCCCTGCTGCGCTGGCGTGACCCCGAACATGGCCTGGTCTCGCCGGGGGAGTTCATTCCCCTGGCCGAGCGCACCGGGCTGATCATCCCGCTGGGCGAGCGGGTGCTGGAGCTGGCTTGCGCGCAACTGGCCGAGTGGCGCGCCGGCGATGGCCTGCCCGGACCGCTGGCGATCAACGTCGCGGCCCTGCAGATCGAGCGCAGCGACTACGTCACCAGCCTGGCCTCGGCACTGGAGCGCCATGGCCTGCCGGCCAACCTGCTGGAAGTGGAGATCACCGAGAGTCTGCTGATGGAAAGCCAGCAGCAGGCTTGCGCGGTGTTGGCGCAGCTACAGGCCATGGGCGTGGCCACGGCGGTGGACGACTTCGGCACCGGCTATTCGTCGCTGGCCTACCTGCGCGCGTTGCCGATCGATCACCTGAAGATCGACCGCGCCTTCATCAAGGACCTGCCCGGGGACGACGATGCGGTAGCCATCGCCAGGGCGATCATCGACCTGGGCCATGCCTTGGGTTTTCGCATCACCGCCGAAGGCATCGAAACCCAGGAACAGTACGATTTCCTGCGCCATGCCGGCTGCGACCAGGGCCAGGGCTTCCTGCTCGGACGACCGATGCCGGCCGAGGCTTTGCGCCGCTGGCTGGACGACAACCATGAACGGCGGCATCGGCCGCCGGGGCGTTAGTGGCAGGGGGGCGAGTGCCCGTCGATACAGGTTTGGCGCCTATCAGATCGAGCGCCGCCCGCGCGGCGCATCGCGGGACAAGTCGCATCGGCGCACCGCCGCTCCCACATTTGTTGCAACGTGCCAAACCTGTCAGGCCATGGTTGCCCGCCTTGGTGCATGTCTTGAGTCATGTGGAGCACCGGTAGCGACCATGCTGAAACCGCGTCGTACCAACGAGGCGGACCAGGTAATGGCACAGGATGAATTGGCCCGAAACAGATGTGGGAGCAACTGTCTTGCTCAATTTTTAGAATCTGGCGCGATCCCTGTGGGAGCGGGTTTATCGGACCGCCGCACCGCCGCGAAGCAGGCGACGCGGTGCCTGGCACCGGCTGCGCCGGTGTTCGCGGCTGAAGCCGCTCCCACAGCGACCGCGCGGCCCTCAAGCCACGCGCTATGCCTGTGGGAGCGGGCTTGTCCCGCGATGCGCCGCGCGGGCGGCGCTCGATCTCATAGGCAATGCACCTCTAACGTCGAACACCCGGCGGCCATCAACTCATCTCCTCCTGCATACCCAAGCTCGCATACCCCACCCGCGGCACCTGCCCCAGGCGCTGCTCGACCAGCGCCAGCAGCGATTCGCCGCTGGCCAGGTAGGCGTCGCCGAAATCATGCCCACCCAGCGCGCTGGGATGGGCCACCAGCTCCAGCACGCCATGCTCGGGGGCCAGGCCGGCCTTGAGGTCGGCCGGGGTGCAGACGAAGTCGGCGGTGCTCCCGGCGAGCTGGCGCAGGCGCCAGTTGAGCAGGGTCTTGAACGCACGCTTGGCCGGCCCGATGTTGTGCCCCAGATTGCGCGCCAGGCGCACCGGCACGCCCTGGTCGCGGGCGAAGCGGGCGACGACGGTGCCCACCGGCCAGATGTTGTGCACGTGCTGGTGCGAATCCAGGTGGCTGGGCATCAGGCCGTGGTCCAGGCAGTGTTTCCATTGGGCTTCGAGCTCCGCTTCCACTGCGGCCCGCTCGCGGCGCGACAGGCGCAGGGTGCGTTGCTTCAGGCGCAGGTCGAACTCGCCGTGGGGCGTGCAGAAGCGCGGCTCGTCCAGGATCGCCTGGCTCAGCGGGCGGCCGTAGGTGAGGTTGAAGTGCAGCCCGATGCGTCCCTTGAGCGCCGGTTGCTGGGCCAGCGCGCAGGCGGTGGCGAAGGCCGGCATGTTGGCCATGGCCGTGGCCGAGCTGATCAGCCCGGCCTGGAAGGCGTGCAGGATGACCGCGTTGGTGTGGGCGCTGAGGCCGAAATCGTCAGCGTTGACTATGACCTGGGATGGCATCCGGGCGCTCCTGTGGCGGGGTGGGGGCGACAACATCGGCTTCGTTGCGCGGCGAGCGCCTGCGCAGGCGTGGTTTGAGCCAGTGCCAGCAGCGCTGCGCCAGGCCCAGCAGCACGCCGTCGGGGCGCCAGCTGTAGCTGCTCAGGCGCCACTGTTCGAGCTGGCCGGTCATGCGTTCGTGCAGTTGGTGGCTGGAATTGTCCAGGCTGACCCGCGAGGCGTCGATCCATTTCCAGTCGGCGTCCAGGCCCCAGTGGATCCACTCCTCCAGTAGTACGCGGCCGCTGCCCAGGTCGCGGTGTTCGGGCACAAAGGCGAGGTTGTAGTCGTAGACCCGGCCGCGCTCCACCAGGCCCAGGCGGTAGCTGATGCAGCGCCCGTCCAGCTCCAGCAGCACCAGGCACACCAGGCCTTCGCCGGCCAGCGCGATGAAGGCCTGCTCCATCCACTGGCGGCGCAGGGGGCCGGAGAAGATGCCGACCTCGTCGTCGCCTTTCCAGCTCACGGCCTCGACGGCGCTGATGGCGTCGAGCAGTTCACCCATGTTCTCGGCCGTGGCCATGACGCGGCGCACGCTGGCGCCGCAGGCGTTGATTCGTTTGCGCGCGCGGCGCAGCTTGTAGCGCGGATCGCCGCTGACCTCCTGGCGATCCTGTTCGTTGATGCGGTGCACCGGCACGCGGCAGGTCAGGCGCTGCTGCCAGGTGGAACTGGCGCCGGCCCACTGGCGCAACCAGCCTTCGTGCTCGGCGTTGTCCGGCACCTCGTTCAGTTGCAGCAGGGCATGGGGCAGGTGTTTGCGGATGGCCTGCAGGACCTGGTCGGCGTACAGCGCCGGCAGGTCGATGAGCAGCGCGATGCGGTCGCTCAGCGGATAGCCCAGGTGGCGCACCACCGGCGCGAACAGTGGGCCGAAGGGCTCCCGGGCGCGGACCAGGGGCAGGCACAGGCACAGGCGTTCGTCCTGGTAGCCGAGCAGCACACCGAGCCGTTGGCCGGGCAGCAGGGCGGCCTCGGCGGCGCGCAGCCAGCCGAGGTGGTTGAACGGCGTGCTGCCGGGCAGGCGCCGGCGCAGCGCCTCGTAGTCGGCGGCGGGGAAGTCGTCGCTGCGCAGCGAGGCGCACCATCTGAGCTGCAGGGCCATGGCTTCAGCCCGCCGTGGCCGAGGAGGCCGGGGCCTCCGGTTTGCGCAGTGGCTCCAGGCGCGAGGTGGTGTAGCGACTCTCGCGGTAGAACCTCCAGCGGCCGAACAGGCAGTACACGTTCATGATCCGTCCTTGCTCCTGATAGCCCATGCGCAGGTGCAGCTTGAGCGCCGGGATGTTGTGCTGCTCGCACACGTCCACCACCTTGGTGCAGCCCTGGGCGGCCATGGCCTTCCACAGCGCCAGTTGCAGGTCCACCGACAATTCGGTGCCCCAGTACTTGCGGATCAACTCGCCACCGAACTCGAAGAACTCGCCCGGTCCGACCGGGAACCAGCAGCCGTAGTAGTGGCGGTCGTGATAGTGGCGGCTGCTGCCCCAGATGAAGGCCACGGCGTCGTTGTCGTCGTCGAGGAACATCAGCCCGGTGTGGCCTTCGGCGGCCAGCTCGCGCATGGTCTCGACCCGGTCGCCGAAGTGGCGGGCGAAGGCCTGCACGTTGTGCACGGTGATGCCCTCGACGCGCAGGCTGCCGTAAGGCTTGAGCCGGTGCGGCGGCACCGGGCTGACCAGGTCGCGCTCCATCCACAGCAGCTCCCAATGATAGAAGACGTAGTGCCGCAAGGCGCTACCGAGGGTGTCACGCAGTCCCTTGCGCTTGATGCGATCCTGGATCTTGGCAAATGCAGTCATGGTGCCTCCTGGGCATGGCTGATCGAGGTGCGTCTCATGACGCGCTCCAGGTCAGGGCGAATACGGTCTGCCCTGGCAGTTGAAAACGGACCTGGCCATCGGCGCAGCTGAAGCTGGCGCGGCGGCTCTGGTTGTCGGGGCCGAACAGTTCGAGCTGGCCGGCCGGGCAGTCGCCCAGGACCAGCGCCACCTGTTGCAGGCGCTCGGCCTTGTTCACCCCCAGCAGGCTACGTTGGTGCTGGCGGGCCATGGCCAGGGCGTCGACCTCGAAGGCGTCGTTGTCCAGGGTCAGTACCTGGTCCAGCCAGTGGCGCTGGATGAACTGCTGGGCCAGGCCCACCGGCTTGAGCTCGTAGCGCTGGTCGCCGGCATCGCGCAGCATGCCCTTGGGCCATTCTGGCTCGTCGGCGACATGGAACCAGTTGAGCATGTCGAGCAGGCCGTCGCCGGCGGCGTTGATCACCACCGAGGTCCACCACAGCCCGGCGTAATGGGTGTTCTGCTCGTAGGGGCTGAGGCTTGAGCCGCTGGACAGGTTGGTCTGGTCCAGTAGCAACGCCTTGCGCGGCCGGCCCTGGTTGTCCAGGCCCACCAGCTCGGCGGCCTGGCGCACGCTGTCGCGGTAGCTGCGGGTGGCGAGCAGGTCGCGGACCATCCATTCGTGCCAGGCCAGGGCGTCGATCTGCGCACCCTGTTCGGCGAGCAGGCGCCGCGCCCAGTCGATGCCGCGGCGTTGCTTGCCGTCGTCGGTGAAGGGCCCGCCGAGCAGGCGCGAGGAGGCCGGCATGGCAATGCGCACACCGGCCTCGCGGGCGCCCGGATACTCGCGCACGCGCTTGGCCATGGCCTGGAAGAAGTCACGATAGCTGGCGTAGTCGCGGTAGTTGAGATTGGGCTCGTCAGCGAAGGCCAGGTAGTGGATGCCTTTGCCGCCCAGGGCCTTGGTCGCTTCGAGCCAGGCGCCGAGCCCATCGCTGCTGGTGCGGTCGCTGCGCAGGTCGGCGACCCGGGCGCTGCCGGCCAGCAGGGTGATGTCCTGGAGGATGCCGAAGCGTTCCTGGTAGAGCTTGCGCCAGGCATTCTCGAAGTCGGGTTGGCGTTGCAGCACGTCGACGAAGCTGTAGAAACCGGCGGCCTGGGGGCGCAGGGCGTCGAGGGCGGCAAAGCTCGAGGCCGGCGGCAGCACATAGGGCAGGGCCACCCCTAGCCTCGGCGTGGGGCCGAGTAGCTTGGTGCCGAGGGTCAGGCGTACCTGGCCCTGCTGTTGGGGCAGGTCACCGAGGTCGTCGGCGCGCTGGGCGAACAGGTTGGCGCTGCCGTCGAGCCAGAACGCCGCCTTGCCGCTGCCTTGCAGGCCCAGGCGCCAGGTCTCGTCGCGGCCGCTGACGGGCAGTGCTAGCTGGTCGAAGCGCCAGTAGGCGCGGTAGGGCTTGAGTGGCAACTGCACGCGCCGGCCATCGCTGAGACGTTCGGCGAACAGCCCGTGGACGCCGCCGTGGTGCTTGCCGGCCAACACCGCCCGTTCGCCGGCCTTGACCCGAAAGTACAGCTCGACACCCGGCCCGACCTCGGCGCTGAAGTGCACTTTGGCCGGTGCGAACAGCGCACGGGTACTGGCATCGTGCTGGATGCGGTAGTCGCGGAAGCTGTAGCCGGGCACTTCCAGGCGATAGGTACCGCCACCGGCTGCCAGGGGCCAGCGCTGCTCGCCGCGCACCTGCGCGGCCTCGATGCGCCGTTCGCCGGTCAGGCGGCCCTGGCCGTCCAGCAGGTACAGGCGCTCCGGGTTGGCGTCGGCCTGCCAGGCCGGGCGCCACTGGATGCGCAGCTCGTCGGCGCGGGCCGGGAGCAGGTACAGGCTGCCATCGCGGATCTCGCCCCATTGCACGGGCGCGGCGAGCGCCGACTGTGCCAGCAGCGCGGTGCACAGCAGCAGGGCTCTCATGCCGCCCTCCGTTGCAGCATCTGGCGCAGCGGCGCCAGGTCGGCGGGCAGGATGATCAGGGTCTGGCCCAGCGGCACGCCGCTGAGGCGGCAATACAGCACCAGCATGGCCACGGTGACCGCCAGGTAGGCGATGGACGAGGCCGCCGCGGCGCCGACGATGCCCCAGGTCGGGATCAGCAATACGTTGAGCACCAGGTTCAGCGCGGCGCCCGCGCCCATCAGCAGCGACACCGTGCCGGGGCGGTTCTTGCCCAGCAGGTCCAGGCGCAGGATGCTGGCGTAGCACAGGCCGAGCAGGCCCGGCAGCAAGGCCAGCAGCGCCGGATAGGCCGGCGCGTAGTCGGCGCCGAACAGGGTGACGATCAGCCACTGGCCGATCAGCGCCATGCTCAGGCAGGCGCCGAGCATCACCGTGGCGGTCAGGCGCAGGGCCAGGGGCGTCAGGCGTTCCATACCGGCGTCCTGTTGCAGCAGGCGTTTCATCAGCGGCGTGGTCACCGCCTCGGGGACGATCAGCAGCAGTTCGGCGGCGGCGCTGGCCATGGCGTAGTGGCCCAGGGCGGTGCTGCCGAGCATGGCGCCGATGAACAGGTAGTCCGAGCGCAGGATCACCTGCTGGAACAATAGGTCAGGGTGACTCTTGGCGCTGTAGCTCAGCAGTTCGCGCTGGCCGCCGCGATCCCAGCGCAGGGCCAGCGGGTGCTGGCGGCGCAGCCACCACAGGCCCAGCACCAGCACCAGGGCGATGCCGCACAGCCAGCTGATCAGCGCGGCCTCCAGGGCCTCGTCGCGCCACATCCAGAACAGCCCGAGGAACAGCAGCAGCGGCGCCAGCGACTCGGTCAGGCGCAGGGCGTTGAAGGCACCGACGCCGCCGCTGGCGTTGTGCAGGGTCAGCAGGCCGCTCTTGAGCACGGTCATCGGCACCGCCAGCAACAACAGCCAGGCCAGCAGGCCCAGCTGCACGGTAATTTCCAGGTCGCTGCCGAACTCGCGCACCAGCAACACGCAGACCAGCGTCAGCAGCCCGGCCAGCAGGCAGCCGTAGACCAGCACCTGGGTCAGCAGCAGGCCCATGTCGCGCTGCTTGGCCGCCTGGTAGCCGACCGCGCTGTTCAGGCCGCCGCTGGTGGCGGCGCTGAGCAGGTCGGGCAGGGTGCTGAGCAGGGCGAACAGGCCGCGCTCGCTGGGCCCGAGGATGCGCGCCAGCAGCACGTTGCGCAGCAGGCGCAGGGCGATCATCGCAAGCTTGGTGCCCATGCTCAGCGCCAGGTGGCGCAGGTAGCTGTTGCGGTTCATCAGCGTTCTCCGCGGCTGATGCGCCAGGCCAGCAACGAAGGCCGGCTGGCATTGCGCTGGCTGACGCCGATGCGCGGCAGCGCCAGCGGGTCGTCCTGGCCCTGGCAGATGCCCGGGCGGGTGCTCAGGGCGTAGGGGTAGCGGTGCGCGGCGACACGGGCGCGCACGCGCTCGTCGTGATCGCCGTTGGGGTAGCAGTACACCGGCAGCGGTTCGCGGCAGCCTTCGTTGAGCGCGGCGTGGCTGCGTTGCAGCTCTTCGTTGAGGCGGTGGTCATCCAGGTACGGCAGCAGGGCATGGCTGGCGCCATGGGGGCCGAAGCGCACCAGGCCGGAATCCTCCAGGGCGCGCACCTGCTGCCAGTCCATGGCCTGGGGCAGCGACTCCGGCGGGCAGGCGTCGGTCAGCACATGCAGGGCCTGGGGGCTGAGGCTCTTGAGGGTCTGCAGGTAGCGCGCCAGCACCAGGCTGCGGGCCTTGCTGTGGTCGTGCATGAAGTAGGCCGCAGGCAGTGGCCGGCCAAGCTTGCGCAGGCGCTCGATCAGTTGCCGACGGGCCTCCTCGCCATGGCTGCCCCACAGGGTTTCACCGACGCTTTCCCACCAGAAACGCTGGCGGCTGCCGATGAAGTCGGTGGACAGGAAGATGCTCGCCGGCACCTGGTGGCGCTGCAGCAGCGGGAAGGCGTTGACGGCGTTGTCGCGCCAGCCGTCGTCGAAGGTCAGGGCCACCTTGGGGCGGGTGTCGCCGCGGGGCTCCTCGTGACTCTTGAGCAGGTCCATGAGGCTGACGCAGTCGAAATGCCGGGGCAGCCAGCGCAGCAGCCCTTCGAAGGCCCGGGGGCCGACGCACAGCTCGTTGCGATGGGGCAGGGCGGCGCTGGCGTCGTCGGCCAGCACCCGGTGCAGCATGAGGATCACCCCGGCGCCGCGCAGTTCGGCGCGCCCGCGCGGCGACTTGAAATAGAACCAGCCACTGGCCTGCTTGATATGGGTCTTGATCGGCATGTCCGTCGCTCATCGATTCTGGTCGGGGTTCCATTGGCTGTAGCTGTGCCCGCGCAGGAACTGCCACAGGCCCACGCTCATGCCGGCGAGGGTGACCAGCACGAAGGCGGCCAAGCGGAACGGGCGCGGCAGGCGGCGGCGGGCGTCGAGCAGGCCGGCGATGGCGGCGGCGTAGCCGAGCAGCTGCAGGGCCAGGGTCAGGCGGTAGAATCCGGGTTCGATGGCCAGCCACAGGTTGGCCAGCAGCAGTGGCAGCAGCAGCACCGGGGCCAGGCGGCGGATCAGCTTGTGGCTGATCAGGGCGATGGCGTACAGGCCGTGGCGCGCCGGGTTGAGCAGTTCGCGGCGGGCGGCCAGGCTCAACAGGCCGCCGACGGTAACCCGCTGGCGCCGGCGGAACTGCTTGTCGGCCTCGTCCACGCCCTGGTCCAGCACCACCGCCTCGGGCACGTAGACGATACGCAGCCCTGCAGCCGGGGCGCAGGTGCTGATGAAGAAGTCGTCGTTGACCTGCTTGGGAATCGGTTGGTACAGCGCCCGGCGCAGGGCCAGCAGGGCGCCGTCGGCCGAGACCATGCAGCCGGTGCGGTTCTCCACCTTGCGCACCCAGGCTTCGTAGTGCCGGTACAGGCTGTCGCCGATGCTCAGGCCCTTGCCCGGGTCGGGGATGATCATGTGCCCGGCGGTGCCGCCGACCTGGGCGTCGGCGAACGGCGCCAGCAGCAGCCCGAGGGTGTCGGCCGACCACTGGTTGTCGGCGTCGGTGAACACCAGCAGGTCGCCCGTGCACACCTGCACGGCACTGTTCAGCGCCCCGGCCTTGCCCAGGCGCGGCAGGTCCAGTACCTGCACCCGCGGGTCACCCAGGGCGCGGGCCAGCGCCACGGTGCGGTCGCTGGAACCGTCGCTGGCCACCACTACCTGCAGCTCGGCGGCAGGATAGCCCTGGCCGAGCACGCTGGTAAGCTTGGCTTCGATATGCCGCTCTTCGTTGTGCGCGGCGATCACCACGCTCACCCGCTGCGCCGGCAACGGCGAATGCGTGCGCCGGGTAAAGAACGGCGCGGCCAGGGTCAGCAGCAGGGGATAGCCGACCCAGGCGTACAACGGCAGCAGCAGGCATAGCCAGAAGATGAACTCAGCCACGGGCGGGCCTCCTTGCGGTGCGGTTGAACAGGCTGAGGATGAACGCCGCGCCGGCCAGGTGCAGGCGCAGCCAGTGCAGGCCCCAGAGTTGCAGGGTGAGCAGCGGGTCACGGTGCCGGCGGCTCTGGCGCAGGCTCAGGAACAGCGCGGGCAGGGCGCTGACCAGCAGGAAGAACAGGGCCACATGGGGGAAACCGTCGAGCAGGGCCGACAGCGCCATGGCGTCCAGCACCCACGCCCCCACTGATAGTAGCGGGAAGCGCAGCAGGCGCAGGCTCACGCCATGGCTGCGCAGCAGCTGCAGGTGGCTGCCCTGGCGCCACATCTCCTTGCCCAGCCATTCGCGCCAGTTGGCCTCATAGCCCCAGTGCAGCACTGCGGGCTGGCGCAGCACGCGCAGACGGGCGCCGGACTCGTGCAGGCGCAGGGTGAAGTCCTTGTCCTCGCCGGTACGCAGGCGCTCGTCGAATCCGCCGACCTGTTCGAACCAGCTGCGGCGCATCAGCAGGTTGGGGCTGGGCAGCCAGGTGCAGTCCTGAACCGTCTGCCCGGTGCGCAGGGTGCGCCGTTGCCAGGCCTGGGCGAACCACGGGGCGTGGCGTGGGGTGTCGCAGTCGAGGGCGAAGACATCGCCTTCGCCGCGGCGCTGCAGGTCCAGCAGCAGGTCCAGCCAGTGCTCGGGCACCTCGATGTCGGCGTCGAGGAAGGCCAGCCATTCGCCGTGGCTGGCGGCCACGCCGGCGTTGCGCAGGGCGCCGATGGCCACCCCGGGCAGGGTCAGCATCTGGGCGCCGTGCTCGCGGGCGATCCGCGGGCCGTCGTCGCTGGAGCCGTTGTCGACCACGATCAGCTCGCAGGCCAGGCCCGCCGCGCTGGCCGAGCGCCGGGCGGCGTCCAGGGTGCGGCCGATATGGCGGGCCTCGTTGAACATCGGGATGACGATGCTCACCCGGCTCATCGGGCCACCTCCACTGGCTGTTGTTCACGGGCCTGGCCCAGCAGCACGCTGGACAGCGCCAGCATCAGCCACAGGTACTTGTGGCTGGGGGCGCTGAGGAACATCAGGAACAGGCCGATGGCCAGCATGCTCATGGTCAGGTGGGTCATCAGGTCGGCGCGGTCCGCATCGCCGGCCGCGCGGAAGGCGGCGCGGGCCTGCCAGAAGTTGCGCAGGGCCAGGGCGATCATGCCGACGAACAGCAGGCCCGCCGGCAGGCCGACCTCGCTGAACAGCTCCAGATAGGTGTTGTGGGCGCGGCGGTAAAGGTCGGTGGTCTTGCTGTTGACCGGGGCGAAGGCCTTGGAGAATCCGGTGTCGGCATAGTGCAGCGGGAAGGTGCCGGGCCCGGTGCCGAGCAGCGGGCTGTGGCTGATCATTTCTTTGCCCACCACCAGGTAGGAGGCGCGGCGGCCCAGCGATTCGTCCTGGTGCGCGTTGACCCCGGACTTGAGCAGCATCAGCGACTGGATGCGCTCGGCGTAGCCCGCCGGCATCAGGGCCACGCCCAGGGGCAGGACAATGGCCAGGCCGAGCATGGCGAAGCCCAGGTGGCGCGGGCGGATACGGGTCAGTTGTTCGCGGTAGTTGTACAGCACGATGCCCAGGCTGATCAGCAGCACCACCAGCCCCGAGCGCGATTCGGTCTTGGTCATGCCGACCAGCAGCAACAGGCAGCTGCCGGCCCAGAACAGCTTGACCGGGATCTGCCGGGCCTTGATCGCCAGCCACAGCCCCAGCGGCATGGCGATGGTGATCAGCAGGGCGAAGGCGTTGGGGTCGAGCATGGCCGAGGCGCGGCCCTGTTCCTGGTACTTGGTGGAGAAGATCGCGAACAGGCAGGTGACACACACGCTGACGGTGATCAGTCGGGCCAGCATCGGCAGGTTGAGGTCGCGGCCGACCAGCAGGGTGATGACGAACACCACCAGGCCCACCAGCAACTCGCGCAGGTGACCGCCCGACAGCGCCAGGTCGTCGCTGGCCCACAGGCTCAGCAGGTACAGGGCCATGAACGGCAGCAGCAGGCGCCATTGGTTGCTGCGCAGGCGCTCGCCGGGCAACTGGCGCACTGCCAGCTGCAGGCTGAGGATCAGCACCAGGCCGATGCCCACCAGCTTGGCGCCGGACACCAGGCCGTCCTTGAGCAATCCCTCCAACGGCACCAGGGTGGCGATCGCCAGCAGGCCCCAGGCTGGCTTGCGGTACAGCACTAGTACGCCGGCCAGGCCGATCACGCCGCCGGGGGCCAGGAATGGGTAGGGGCTGGCCAGCAGCCCCAGGCTCAGCAAGGCCACCAGGGCCACCAGCGACAGGGGAATGATCATGCGACAACCTCCTCGGCCGTGCCCCGGTACACCAGGGCCCAGCGGTGTGCCAGGGTCGGCAGGTGGTAGCGTTCGCGTTGCGTGCGGCGGGCGCCGGCGACCAGCTCGGCGGCCTGCGCGGGATCCACGAGCAGGGCCTCGAGGTGTTCGCCCAGTTCAGCGCTGGCCAGCGGGGCGGCCAACAGACCGTTGCGCCCATGTTCGATGACGTCGGGAATACCGCCGACACCGAAGGCCACTACTGGCACGCCGTCCTGCATGGCCTCGAGCAAGATCATCGGCGTGCCTTCGGTGCGCGAGCTGATGACCAGGGCGTCCAGGCGCTTCATCCAGCCGCGCATGTCGCGCTGGAAGCCCGGCAGGGTGATGCGCGCGGTGAGACCGGCGGCGTCGATGCGGGCCTGCAGGGTGTCGCGCTCGGGGCCTTCGCCGAGCATCACGGCGTGGACCTGTGGGTGGCGCTGGCACACCGGGATCAGGGTGTCGAGGAACAGGTCGGGGCCTTTTTCGCTGGACAGGCGGCCGACGTAGGCGGCGAGCCAGGGGGCCTTGTCATGATCGCAATCCCTGTAGGAGCGGCCTTGTGCCGCGATCGGCCGCGAAGCGGCCGCCGCTGCGGGGTAATCCGATGTGCCTGACTTATCGGCGTGGGTGGCCTTGGGGCCGCGTTGCGGCCCATCGCGGCGCAAGGCCGCTCCTACATGATCTTCATCAGCCGTGCAGGCCTCGGGCAGGCCGTTGGGAATCACCCGCAACTTGGCCTCGGGAACGCCGGCATCGCGGTGGATGCGGGCGATGCTCTCGGCCACGCACACCACCGTGTCCACCGTCGGCGTGCGGCACAGTTGCAGGCTCAGCCAGGTGTAGAAGCGCTGCTTGCGGCTGCGCGGGGTGAAGCCATGCTGGGTGCTGACCATCGGCAGGCGCCACAGGGTGGCGCCGATCCAGCCGAACAGCTGGCCCTTGAAGTTGTGGCTGTTGACCAATGGACGTTGGCCGCGCTGCGCGCCGAGTACCTTGAGCACCGCCCCCAGCCCCCGGCAGGTGTCGCATTCGACCCCCGCCTCGCGAAAGCGCGCCACCAGCTCCGCCGGGGCATCGAGAAACAGCACCCGATGCTGGCCGGGGGTCGCCTGGCAGTGGTCCAGGAGCATGCGCTCGGCGCCGTAGAACCCGCCACTGCCTAGCAGGTGGAGGATCGGCCGGCCGGCGTGCAGCGCGGCGTTCAATTGCGCACCCAGTGCCACAGGCGTGGCAGCGACCAGCTCTTGTGCGGGTTGGGCAGCGCCGGGGCCTGGTCGTTGATCACCAGCAGCACCGGCAGGCCCAGCTCGTGGCTGATCTGCGCCGGATGCTTGAAGCGATGGTCGAAGAACTCCCTGACGTAGACCACGGCGATCGCCAGCAGCAGGCCGGTGACCAGGCCGAACGGAATGATCAGGCCAGGTTTCGGGAAGCTCGCCGCAGTGGGCTCGTAGGGGGCGCTGAGGATCCGCGCGTTGGACTGGCTGCCGTCGAGCAGGCCCTGGCCGCGGCTTTCCTCGTAACGCTGGGCGTAGGTGGAGAAGGCCTTGTGCAGGGCATCGATCTCGGTGTCCAGCTGGCGGGTCTTGCTCTGGGTCTCGCGCAGCTGGAGGATGCGCTTGCTGTAGTCGGCGATGCGCTGGGTCTTCTGCTCGATCACCTGCTGGGTCACGGCCAGGTCCTGCTGGCGCTCGCGGATGCGGTTCTCGACGATCTTGAGGAACTGCGCGCGCAACTGGGCGATTTGCTGGCGGGCCATGACCATCTGGTCGGAGCCTGGCTGGAACACCGTGGCGTCGCCGTTGTAGCGGGCCAGCTGGGTGGTCAGCTGTTCGCCGAGCTGCTTGATCTCGCGGTCCTCGAAGGCGACGTTGTCGACCGTGGTGGTGAAGGTGTAGGGGAACGCGTAGTCGGCCATCCTCGCCTTGCTGGCCGCGGCCAGGCTGCTCTGCAGGTAGTCGAGCCACTTCTGGTTCTGCAACTGGCGGTCACGTTGCAGGTTGAGCGCCTGCTCCTCGGTGTTGATGGCGTTCAGCCGGAAGGTGATCTCTTCCTTGGGGTCCGACGAGCCGATGGCGGTCAGCAGGCCCAGGCGCTGGCTTTCCAGGTCGCCCAGGCGGGCCTGGTAGTGCAGCTTCTTCTGCTCGTAGAACGCTTCGGGCAGCTCGTTGGACTGCAGGTCCTGGCGGTTGGCCAGGAAGTTCTCCAGCAGGCGACTGACGAACAGCGTGCCCAGCTTCGGATCGTCGGCGCTGTAGGTGATGGAGATCACGTTGGAGCCGGGCAGGGTCTCGACCTTGAGGTCCTTGACCGCCTGGTCGGTAAGGGTGTCGAGCTGGGTGTCGCGGTCATCGGCCACGCTGTTGCCGAACAGCCGGTGCAGCGGGTCGAATACCGCGTGGCGCACCGGGTCGAGCACGGTACGGCGCAGCAGGCCGGGCTCGTCCGGATAGTGGCCTTCCTTGCGCAGCTCGCCGATGGTCTGACGGATCAGGGTCGGCGAGCGCAGGATGTTGCTCTCGGTCTCCATGTCGGCCAGCGACGGCGGGATGAACTGGTCGGCCTGCTGGCTGAGCGCCGAGGTGGTGTCGCTCTGCGAGAGCTTCTTGGACTGCACGATGACTTCGGCGGTGATGTCGAAGCTCTGCTTGAGCACCAGCGGTAAAATTACCGCGATCACCGCGAACACCAGGAACACCCGTTTCACCAGCTGGCGGTTGGCGAAGAAGATGCGGAAGAACTCATGTACATAGTTTTCTTTGGGTTGCGTGGTCATGGTTCGTCCCCCGGTCAGTCGTCGCTTTCTTTGTTGTCGACGCGGTAGCTGAAGCTGAAGCCGAAGCCCTGGAACAGCACCACGTCGGCCAGTTGCCGGGACAGCTCGGCGGCGCTGGCCAGCTTGGTCTTGGGCACGTAGAGCATGTCTTCGGGCTGCAGGTAGGCGAGCTTCTGGGTGCCGCCGGACAGCGCCTGGTCGACGTCATAGTTGACCGCGTGCACGGTGTTGCCTTCACGGCGCATGATCACCACCGAGCCGAGCTTGGCCTTGAGGGTCGGGCCGCGGGCCAGGGTCAGCGCTTCGAGCACCGATATTGGGCGGCGGATCTGGAAGGCGCCGGGCTGGCCGACTTCGCCGAGCACATAGATCTCGTTGGCGGCGGTGGACTTGAGCAGCACGTCCACGCTCATGCGCCCGGGCAGGGTGGCGTAGCGCTCGTTGAGGTAGTCGCGCAGCTGGTTGACGGTCATGCCCTGCAGCGGCACCGAGCCGATTTCCGGGAAGGTGGCGCGGCCGTCGTTGCCCACGGTGATGTCGCGGCTCATGCCGGTGCCGGGGTGGTTGAGGGCGTTCTTCAGGTTGACCTCGTCGGTCATCGGGCTGATTACCCGCACGGTGACCTGGTCACGGTTGGGCTTGAACACCCGCTTGTCCTGGTAGGCCTGGCGGATGGCGTTCTCGGCTTCGCCGGGGGTCATGCCCTCGACGCGCACCGCAGCGTTGGTGCTGGGCAGGGTGATGCTGCCGTCGGGCTGCACCAGCTGGTTGCCGTTCAGGCCGCTGGCGGCCATGAAGTTCAGGTCCAGGGTGTCACCGGACTGGATGCGGTAGACCCCGGCCGAACGGTTGCTGACGTGGAAAATCACCTCCAGCACGTCCTGCGGGCGCAGCACCTGCTCGCGGCGGGCGACTTCGGTGGCCTGGCTCTCGGCCGGTGGCGCGGTAAGGATCTGCACCGGCATCTGGCGGTCTTCCTGGCTGGCGCAGCCGGCCAGGGCCAGCACGCACAGGGCAATCGATGGGTATCTCATGGCGTTCATCCTGTGCGGCCTCTCAGAGATTTTCGTACAGCCACTTGGGCATGTAGTACTTGCGCTTGTTGAACACGCTGCCGATCAGTCGCGCGCCGGCCTGGGTCAGGCGCTGGCTGGCGGCCTGGGCGACTTCCCAGCGGGTCTCCTCGGCGCAGACCACCAGGATCACGCCGTCGACCAGGGTGCCGATCACCAGGCTGTCGGCGCTGGCGTAGATGGCTTCGCCATCGATCACCACGAAGCGGTACTGGTTGCTCAGCTGGTGCAGCAGCACGCGCAACTGCTCGTGGTCGAGGCGGTCGCGGCCGCGTTTCCAGGTGCCCACCGGCAGCACGTCGAACGGCTGGTCGGACAGGCGCACGATGCAGTCCTGGGCCAGCGGCGGTGTGTCCTGGTTGAACAGCAGGTCGCTGTAGCCGCGCAGCTTGCCCAGGCCCAGTTGCTGGCTGAGGCCGCCGGGGCTGAGGCTGGCGTCGATCAGCAGCACGTTGCCCGCGCTCATCAATGCCAGCTGGCTGGCAAAGGCCAGGGCGCTGGTACTGGTGCCGCTGCCGGTGTTGGCCGCGGTCAGCAGCAGGGTGCGCTGGTCGAGGTCGAGCACGGTGGAGGTCAGGTTGGTCTCGCTTGGGGTAGCGATGGTCAGACTTCTTGAGGATGAACCGTCCATCTCAGCTTGCTCCGTGGCCAGTGAACACTTTGAACGGGGTCTTGAGCAGGATCTTCAGGTCCAGCATCAGGCTCTGTTCGTTGATGTAGCTCAGGTCCAGCTCTACGCGTTGGTCGAAGTCGATATCGCTGCGCCCGGAGATCTGCCACAGGCCGGTCATGCCCGGGTAGATCGACAGCCGTGCCAGGTGGTTGTCGTGGTAGCGGTAGGCGTTGAACGAGGTGGGGCGCGGGCCGACCAGGCGCATGTCGCCGGTAACCACGTTGATCAGGTTGGGCAGCTCGTCCAGGCTGCTGCGGCGCAGCCAGCCGCCTATCGAGGTGATGCGCGGGTCCTTGTCGATCTTGAAGTCGATGGATTCGGCGCCGTGCTTGTTCAGGTGGCGCAGCGAGTCCTTCAGCGCCTCGGCGTTGGCCACCATGGTGCGGAACTTGTACATGCCGAAGGCGCGGCCCCGGTAGCCGGTGCGCTTCTGCACGAAGAACACCGGGCCCTTGCTCGACAGCTTGATCAGCAGCGCCAGCACCAGGAAGACCGGCGACAGCAGCAGCAGCAGGGTCAGCGCGGCCAGGCACGACAGCACGCGGTTGGTCCGCGACAGCGTCCACGGGCGGCCCCCGGCACGGCCGGTCATCCAACCGCGGCCCTGCATGTGGATGGCGGCATCGATGCGCTGCCGGTGCGCCGGGTCCATGCGTTTGTCCTGGTACAGCGCCTGCAGTTGCGCGCTCTTGGGTTGTCCTGTCATACCGCCCTCCGCTGATCTGGCTGCTCGCCCGTGGGCGCCGCTTCGCTGGCGGCGGGCGAGTGGTAGCTCTTGAACCAGGCGACGAAGCGCCCGAGCCCTTCATCAAGGCCTATCTGTGGGGTGAAACCGGTGACCCTGGCCAGGGCGCTGGCGTCGGCGCAGGTGGCCAGCACATCGCCCGGTTGCAGCGGCAGCAGTTCGATCACCGCGTTGCGCTGCAGGTGTTTTTCCAGCAGGGCCAGGTAGTCGAGCAGCTCCACCGGGCGCTGCCCACCGATGTTGTACAGGCGCCAGGGCGCGTGGCTACTCGCCGGGTCCGGGTTGAGCGCGTTCCACTGCGGGTCGGCGACCGGGGGCAGGGGGATCAGCCGCACCAGGCTTTCGACGATGTCGTCGATGTAGGTGAAGTCGCGCTGGTGACGGCCATGGTTGAACAACTGGATCGGCCGGCCTTCGCTGATCGCCTTGGCGAACTGCATCGGCGACATGTCCGGGCGGCCCCAGGGGCCGTACACGGTAAAGAAACGCAGGCCGCTGCAGGGGATGCCATAAAGGTGGCTGTAGCTGTGGGCCATGGCCTCGTTGGCCTTCTTGGTGGCGGCATACAGCGACAGCGGGTGGTCCACCGGATCCTGCACCCGATAGGGCGTCTGCTGGTTGGCGCCATACACCGAGCTGGACGAGGCGTACAGCAGGTGCTTGACCGGATGGCGGCGGCAACCTTCGAGAATGTTGAGAAAACCGGCCAGGTTGCTGTCCAGGTAGGCTTGCGGGTTTTGCAGCGAGTAGCGCACGCCGGCCTGGGCCGCCAGGTGCACCACCACCTCCGGACGCTCGCTGGCGAACAGCCGGGCCATGCCGTCGCGATCGCCCAGGTCCAGGCAGTGCAGCGGGAAGTCGCCGACCGTCTGCCGCACCCAGTGCACGCGGGCGTGCTTGAGCGCCGGCTCATAGTAGTCGTTGAAATTGTCCAGCCCCACCACCTGGTGCCCCTCGAGCAACAGCTGACGGCAGGTGTGGGCGCCGATGAAACCGGCCGCGCCGGTCACCAGCACTTTCATGGCGCATCCGCCTGCGGGGCGATCTGGCGCAGGCCGATGCCGCTGTAGTGCAGGCCATGGGCGGCAACCTGCTCGGGGTTGTACAGGTTGCGCCCGTCGACGATCACCCGCTCGCGCAGCTTGCTGGCCAGCATCGAGAAGTCGACCACGCGAAAGTTCTTCCACTCGGTGCAGATCACCAGGGCATCGGCGTCCTGCAGGGTGTCGTCGCGGGTGGCGCACAGGTGCAGGTCGTCACGGTAGCCGTACAGGCGCCGGCACTCGTCCATGGCTTCAGGATCGTAGGCGCGCACGGTGGCGCCTTCAGCCCACAGGGCCTCCATCAGGTAGCGGCTGGGGGCCTCGCGCATGTCGTCGGTATTGGGCTTGAAGGCCAGGCCCCACAGGGCGATGGACTTGCCGGCCAGGCCCGACAGGCGCTGCTTGAGCTTGGCGAAGAGGATGCGCCGCTGCTGATCGTTGACCTCGTTGACGCTCTGCAGCAGGCGCAGCGGCATGCCGCTGTGGGCGGCGGTGTGCAGCAGGGCCTTGATGTCCTTGGGGAAGCACGAACCGCCGAAACCGCAGCCTGGATAGATGAAGTGGTAGCCGATGCGCGGGTCGGAGCCGATGCCGCGGCGCACCGCTTCGATATCGGCGCCCAGGTGTTCGCTGAGGTTGGCCAGCTCGTTCATGAAGCTGATGCGGGTGGCGAGCATGGCGTTGGCGGCGTACTTGGTCAGCTCGGCGCTGCGGTTGTCCATGAACATCAGCTTTTCGTGGTTACGGCAGAACGGCGCGTACAGTTCTGCCAGCTGGTCATGGGCGACTTCGTCGAGGGTGCCGACGATGATCCGGTCCGGGCGCATGCAGTCGGCCAGGGCGCTGCCTTCCTTGAGAAACTCGGGGTTGGACACCACGCGCACCTGCAGCTGGCCCTTGCCCAGGCGCTGCAGTTCGTCGCGGGCCAGGGCCATGACCTGGTCGGCAGTGCCCACCGGCACGGTGGACTTGATGATCAGGGTATGGTCGGTCTCCATCAGCGCGGCAATCTGCCGGGTGACGTTGAGCACATGGCTGAGGTCGGCCGAGCCGTCCTCGTCGGGCGGCGTGCCGACGGCGATGAAGATCAGCTCTGCGTGGCTGACCGCGTCGCTGGCCTGGGTGCTGAACAGCAGGCGGCCTTCCTTGATGTTGTCCTCGAGCAGGTCCGACAGGCCCGGCTCGCTGATCGGCGGTACACCCTGGCGCAACTGGTTGATCTTGTGGGTATCGACATCCACGCACAGGACCCGGTGACCTACGTCCGCCAGGGCTGCTGCCTGTACCAGTCCGACATAACCGGTGCCAAAAACGCTCACGTCCATGCGCGGTGCCTCGTATGGATGAGTAAGGGAGATGAAACAGTGGTGTGAATTGGGTATAGCTCAGCCCGGTGGATTTGCGTCAAAGCAATGGCATGTTTCGTCGAATTTACAGACCCTGGCGAAACGGGCGTTCTGCCACCAACCTGTTTCCAATCCGTGTGTTAGCGCGCATAGCTAGTGGCAATTGGCCGTTCGACGAACCGATGAACGGTTGGACGCACCGAAATAAGCGGGTTGCGGACGATAGGGAGAATCAACAACAACTTGCGGCAGGTGCCAGATTCTGGTGTCGGTATGTCGTCGGAATTTTGACTTTTTTGCGTTGTAGTTTGTTTCACAGCTGCTACGGTTTGAAGAGATTCCCATGACCGGAGTGGCCGAAACATGCGCGGATGGATCAAGCTTTTGCTGTTGCTGGTCTATCTGGCCAGCTTTCATGCCTATTACCGCGAGCGCATAGAAGCCCTGGGTATTGGCCTGCCACTGGTGCTGTACCTGGGGGTGTTCGCTGTATTGGCTCTGGCCCTGCTGCTGGCCGCGTTCAGCCGCCCCGGCTGGCTGCGCTGGTCGCTGGCGCTGGCGTTCACGGTCAGTGCGATCTTTCTCGACGCTTATAACCGCATCACCGACTCCTACCTGACCTATAGCGCATTCGTGTCCATGGTCTATGCCGGCGGTTTCGTCCAGGAGGCCCTGCAGCAATATCACTACGCTATTACCCTGGCCGCGGCACGGGCGCTGTTGCTGCTGTTTGGTCTTGGCTTGCGCCCGGGGCCGACCCCTCGGCTACCGTGGCTGTTGCCACCCGTGGCACCGGTGCTGGGTCTGCTGGTGCTGATCGCCATCCTGTTCGTGCGCGCCGGCGAGGGCGCCCGCGGGCTGCCGGTGATGTACACGCCGCTGGCCTACCTCAGCCTGTTCGGCTACGAGACCCTGCACGACCATGTCGGGCCGCGCCAGCCAGTGACCCTGGCCCAGGCGGGGCCGGCGATGGCGCGGGATATCGTGCTGCTGATCGACGAGAGCATCTCGGGCAACTACCTGGACCTGAACACCCCGGCCGGGGTCACCAGCCACCTGGGCCAGGCCCAGTCCGGCGTGTCCATCGTCAACTTCGGCTATGCCGCGTCCATCGCCAACTGCAGTGCCGACACCAACGTCACCCTGCGCTATGGCGGAACCCGCACCGATTACCTGCGCATCAACTCGACCCAGCCGTCGATCTGGCAGTACGCCAAACGCGCGGGCCTGGGAACGGTGTATATCGATGGCCAGCGCACCGGCGGCAACCTGCAGAACCTGATGACCGAGACCGAAAAGCGTGATATCGACCAGTTCATCCAGTTCGACGACACCCCCGTGGTGCAGCGCGACATGGCGGCGCTGGAGCGGCTGGTGGCGTTGCTCAAGGACGGCAGGCCGCAGCTGATCGTGGTGAACAAGGTCGGCGCCCACTTCCCGGTGCATGACAAGTATCCGGATGACTTCCTCAAGTACCAGCCCGCCTTGCCTCGGGGGCGTTACGTCGATATCGCCGACACCGGCACCCGCGATGGATTCGATGGCCGTCCGCAGGACTGGGTGTTGTATCGCAACGCCTACCAGAACACCGTGCTGTGGAATGTCGGCGAATTCTTTCGCCGGCTGTTCGCCGAGGGTGATCTCAGCCAGGCCGTGGTGCTCTATACCTCCGACCATGGCCAGGACCTGCATGAGCGCGGCAATCCTGGCCTGAACACCCATTGCGACAGCGATCCTGTGCCGGAAGAGGGCCTGGTGCCATTGGTGGTGATCCAGGGCGAGGGCCTGCGCACGCTGGACTGGCAGGCCCATCTGCAGGCCAACCGCAACGCTTCCAGCCATTACAACCTGTTCCCCACGCTGCTCAAGCTGATGGGTTATGACGGCACGGCCGTGAGCGCGCGCTACGGCCGTTCGCTGGACATGCCGACCGACGACCCGTTCACCTTCAACGTGCGTTTCAATGCGCGGCTGGGGGCCAAGCCGGATTTCCGTCACATCGACCTGGGGCAGGTGGTCACGCCCGCCAGTGTCCTGGCGGGGCAACCGATGCCGGTAGGCAAGGCGGACTGAGGTCAGAAATCGATGCTGGCAGACAGCTGTACCGTACGCGGCGCACCCAGCCCCAGGCTGGTGAGCAACGGCATACCCCAGTAGGCCTTGTTGGTCACGTTCTCCACTGTGCTGCGCAAGGTCACCGGGTGGTCGGCCACCTGCAGCCGGTAGCGGGCGCCGACATCGTAGATGGTGTAGCCGGGAATCGACTGGCTGTTGTCGCTGCTGATGTACTGCTTCGACACGGCGTTGGCGTTGGCGGTCAGGGTCAGGCCATCGAGCAGCGGGGTATCCCATTCCACGCCCAGCTTGCCCTGCAGTTTCGGCTGGCCGGTGGCGGTCTTGCCTTCATCCGAGCCGCTGGCGGCCTTGGTCACCTTGGGGTCCAGGCGAGCCACGCCGCCCATCAGGCGCACATCGGTCAGCGGAGTACCGAAGAAGCTCCACTCGAGCCCGCGGTTGCGCTGTTCGCCGCCGAAGGAGAAGACCCTGGTTACCGGGTCGGTGAAGCTGCTAGGGCGTTCGATCTGGTACAGGCTCAGGGTGTGGGCGAAGTCGCCGAGGTCGAGTTTGATGCCGACTTCTTTCTGCTTGGACTTGTAGGGGGCGAAGACCTCCCCGCGATTGGCCGTGTTGAACGGCGCGATGGCGCCCTTGCTCAGGCCCTCGATGTAGTTGGCGTACAGCGACACCTCGTCGGTGACCTTGACCAGCACTGCCGCCGCCGGGGTCGTGGCGCTCTCGTTGTAGCGCGTGGTATGCGCGCCGTTGCTGACGTCGAAACTGTCGGTCAGCACCTGCTGGCGACGCACGCCCAAGGTGAGTTGAAGACGCTCGTCGAGGAACGACAGGGTGTCGGCCAGGCCGTAGCTGCTCAGGCGCGATTCGGTGTGGGAGATCGGCGGGTAGCTCCTGGCGGCCTCCGGTCCCCAGACAGGGTGGTAGATGTTGTTGATCCACTCGGCCCCCGGGACGTTGCGTCGGCCATAATCGTGCTGCTTGTCCGAGTAGTGCGTGGCGTTGAGCGACCATTGGTGACCGACACCGAACGTGTCGAAATGGCCGCGCAGGCCGGCCTCGCCCGAGGTCTTCTTGAGGTCGATCTTCAACTGGCCCATGTTCGTCTCCATGTCTCCAGCGGTGTTGAACACCTCGGCGAGCATGGTGCCACTGTAGGCATAGTCGGTCTTGCTGGTACCGGCCGCGGCATAGGCCATGAGGTTGTCGTTGAGGTCGTACTCGCCGCGCACGATCACGCCCTTGTCGCGGGTCTGGACGAAGCCCCAGTCCGGGTTGAGCAAGGTCTCGGACTTCGGCGGCCGGGGCACTGGCACGCCTGCGGCCAGGCCGATGCCGCGGTTCTGGCCCCTGACCCGGTCCTCGCTTTCGTACAGGTCGGCGGACAGGCGCGCCCGCTCGCCGCGCCAGTCGAGGCCCAGGGCGTTGAGCTCGGCCTTCATGCGCTGATGGTCGGTCGCGGTGTCGCCGTCGCGATAGACACTGTTGAAGCGCACGCCGAACTGCTGCTGCTCGCCGAAGCGGCGGCCGACGTCGAGGTGCCCGCCGAACTGCGCGTCGGACATGTAGGTGGTGGTGATTCGGGTTAGCGGTTCGGCGCCGGCGCGCTTGGGCACCAGGTTGATGCTGCCGGCCACCGAGCCGCCCGGCGGCATGCCGTTGAGCAGGGCGGACGGGCCTTTGAGCACCTCGATGCGCTCGTACATCTCCGGCGAGATCCGGTAGTAGGGCGCCATGCCGTACAGGCCGCCGATGCTCACATCGTTGATGTTGGAGTTGAATCCGCGGATCGAGTAGTTCTCGCTGTAGGTGCCCTTCAGGCCGTTGCTGAAGACTGCGGGGTCGGTCGCGGCGATCACGTCGGTGACGGTCTGGGCCTGGGTGTCCTGGATGTACTGGTCGGTGTAGCTGATGGTGCTGAACGGCGTCTCCATGAAGTCCTTGTTGCCCAGCAGGCCGACCCGGCCACCCGAGGCCACCTGGCCGCCGGCGTAGGCGGGGGGCAGTGCGCTCGGGGCGTCAAGGTCGCCTTCGACCCGGGTCTCGGTCAGCTCGAGGCTGCCGCTGGCCTGGCCTTGGCGGTTTTTTTCCACTTCCTCGGCCCGTTCCACGGTCTGCGCCGCGGTCACGCTCATGGAGACACCGCCCAGGCCGAGCAACAAGGCCATGTGCACGGCGGCGAAGGTGCGATTGAGGTCGAAGTGGGGCACAGCCGGCTGCTGCGCCGGGCTGACACGCTGTTGCGACATGCTGGATTCCTTTCGATTCGCAAGTGAGTGAAGGCATTCACTAGGCTTTCCGACCCAGCACGGTAAAACCTCAATGCAAATCATTAACATCCAACAGTACAGCTGACGATCAGCCCGGCAGGGTCAACTGGCGATGAGGATATCCTCGAAGAACGCCCCGACCGGTTCGCTGGGATGGCACAGCTGGATTTCCAGCACCCAGACCATCTCCCCCGGCACGATCTGCAGGTCGGCCAGCTTCTCCTGCCCGTACAGGACATGGGGGAAGTCGGCGATGCGATGCCCGGCCAGGTTGCGCTCCAGACACCAGCCCTTGGCCTGGGCACTGCGCTCGGCGACGTTGTACAGCTCGCGCCCGGTCAGTCCGCGGCGCCAGGCCAGGCGCGTCTCGTCGAACACGGCATGCAGCGCTTCGACGCAGGCGTGGTGCAGGGGGCGGTCGCCGAACACGAAGGTATCCCCATAATCGCCCTCGTAGCCGTCCCATACCGGGCCGAGATCGACCACTGCGATATCGCTGGCGCGCAGCCTGCGCTGCGGGTCGATGCCCTGGCGCGGCGTGCGCACGGTGTCGTCGCCGAAGCGGATGTAGGTCGGGTGCCAGGTGTGCGAGGCGCCCATGGCCCGCAAGGTGCGCTCGGCCATGGCCAAGGCCTGGGCGGTGGTCATGCCGACTTCCAGCTGGCTGGCGATGGCGGCCAGGGCCCGTACCGTCTGTTCGCGGGCGGCGAGCATGCCGTCCAGCGAGTAGCGCGGGCCGACTTTCTCCAGTTGCGGGTCCAGTGCCGTGGACGGCAGCGCTGCGCCGCTGGGCACGAAGGCCTCGGCGATGAAGCGATGGGCCTGCACGCCTGCGCCAAGGCATTGCTCGCGGACCTGCTGGATCATCGTGCCGTTGCCGCAGGCGTAGACCTGGGTATCGGCCCAGTAATGTGACTGGGCCAGTGCCACCTGCTGCACGCGGGCCTGGGTGGCCAGGACCGGATGCCAGCGAAACCGAGGGTGCGCCTGGCTGCACTGGTCGAGGAACGCACGGTCGTAGAAATCGGCCGGCGAGGCACCGCCCCAATACAGCGTGACCTCGGCATTGCGTGCCAGGGCCGTCAGCAGCAGGGGCTTGATGCCGGCATAGCCGGTCCCTGTGGCGAACAGCACCACGGGGCGTTCATCTTCATGCTGCCAGGTACAGGCCCCCACCGGGCCTTCGAGGTTCAGCACGTCGCCTATGCCGAGTGATGGCAGCAGGTGCTCGGAAAACAGGCCGCCAGCGACCTTGCGGATATGAAACAGCATCCGTCCCTGGTCCTGCGCCGGCAGGTTGGCGATGGAGAAACAGCGGCTGTCACCGTTGTCGAGGCGGAACCTGAGGTACTGGCCGGCACGTACCTCGACGGGCTGTTCGGGTTGCAGCACCAGCTCGGTGATATCGACGCTCAGGGAGCGCTTGTCCAGTACCCGCGCGCTGAAGGCCAGCGTCGGCGTGTCCAGTGACCAGCCGGGAATCGCCAGGCGCATGTCGCCGCAAGCGTGGCTCTGGCACAGCAGCATTTCGTCGGCGGCCAGGGGATAGGAGGGCGCGGGCGTATCCGCGTCGCGCAGCCTGTCGCGATACTGGCCGGCGACCACCTTGACCTTGCACGAGCCGCAGGCGCCGCGACGGCACGAGAAGGGCACGGCAAGGCCACTGGCGAGCATGGCGTCGAGCAGCAGCTCGTCGCCGGCCTCGAAGGTTCTGCCCGAGGGCGACAATTCAATGACATGGTGGTTGGGCATGGCGACCTCGCGGCAGTGGGAGCGGTGATTGTTGCGGTAGACTTGGACCAGGAAAACCTCCAGTTTTGGATAATTCACATGGTCCAGTTACGCAAATGGCGGCCGTTGCTCAACCTGGACGGGGGCGAGCCGCAGGCCTCCTATCGAAAGATCGTCGAAGGACTGGTCAGCGCGATCAGCGATGGCCGCCTGCTTCCCGGAACCCCCTTGCCGGGTACCCGGGACATGGCGCAACTGCTCGACGTCAATCGCAAGACGGTGATCCTTGCCTACGAGGAAGCGGCGACCAAGGGCTGGCTGTACAGCGTGCCGCGCCGGGGAACCTTCGTCAGCCAGCAGCTCGCCGCGCAGGCGACGCCGGCGCGCCAGGTGGCGCAGCCATTCGCTCCGAAATTGCGCGATGCGCCTGCCACTGCGTATTTCGCGGCGAGCGAGCAGGCAACGGCGTGGCACCAGCGCCCCGGGGCACTGTTCTTCGACAATGGCGCCTGTGACCATCGCCTGTTGCCCCAGGCGGTCCTGCACCGTTACTACCGCAAGGCCCTGCGTCACAGCTTCGCCACCAATACCGTGCGCCATGGCAGCGACGGCAGCGGCCATCACCTGCGCCGGGTGCTGGCGGACATGCTGCGCCAGGAGCGCGGGCTGAACGTGGGGGCCGAGCACATCTGCCTCACCCAGGGCACGCAGATGTCGCTGTACCTGGCCGCCAGCGTGTTGCTCAGGCCCGGTGACGTGGTGCTGGTGGAGCGGCTGAGCTATCCGCCGGCCTGGGAGATCTTTCGCCAGCTGGGTGCCCGGCTGGAGACCGTGGACCTGGACGAGGAGGGTTGTCGCGTCGAGCAGATCGAAGCGCTGTGCCGGCTGCATCCGGTGCGCTTTCTGTATGTCACGCCCCACCACCAGTTTCCCACCACCGTCAGTTTGCGCGCCGGTCGCCGGCGGCAGTTGCTGGAACTGGCGCGGCGCCATGATTTCTGCGTGATCGAGGAGGACTACGACCACGAGTACCACTTTGCCGGGCGGCCCTACCTGCCGCTGGCCAGTGATCCCCTGCAGCGCCATGTGATCTATGTCGGCTCGTTGTCCAAGTCGCTGGGCAGCACCTTCCGTTGCAGCTTCATCGTCGCGCCGCCGGCGGTGGTCGAGACGCTGAGCCGCACCGCGGCGCTGAGCCTGGGGCAGGGTGATGCGGTGATGCAGCGGATGCTCGCCGACCTGATCGAGGCTGGTGAGCTCAGGAAGCATCTGCGGCGGGTATCCAGGGAATACCGGCAGCGCCGGGATATGTTGCTGGCTTGCCTGCGGGAGGCCTTTGGCGAGCGTATCGCAGTGCAGGTGCCGGAGGGCGGGTTGGCGCTGTGGGTGAGGTTCGCCCCGTCGATCGACGTGGGTCGGCTGGCGGTCGAGGCGCTGCGACTGGACCTGGTGGTGCGTGCCGGCCGGCAGTTTTCACCCGCCGGCCAACCCGAGAATGCCCTGCGCCTGGGGTTCGCCTCGCTGGATCCGGACGAGATCCGCCAGGCCGTGCAGCGTCTGGCCCAGGCTGCGAAGGCGGTGGCCGGCTGAGGCCAGCTACTGCAGCGCGCCCTGTTCCTGAGCCGGTGCGCCGAACGAGACGTAGTAGGCCAAGCCGACGAAGATCGCCCCACCCACGGCATTGCCCAGGAACACCGCCGCCAGGTTTTCCAGCAACTGCCCCCAGCTCAGGTAGCCGGCAAAGATCGCCGCCGGGATCAGGAACATGTTGGCCACCACGTGCTGGAAGCCGATGGCGACGAAGGCCATGATCGGGAACCAGATGCCGAGGATCTTGCCGCTCATCTCACGGCTGGCGTACGACAGCCACACCGCCAGGCACACCAGCCAGTTGCAGCCGATGCCGGAGACGAAGGCATGCAGGAAATCGGCACTGACCTTGCTGGTGGCGCCCGCCAGGGTCTTGCCCAGGTACGGCCCCTCGGTCAGTCCGAGCAGATGGCCGAAGCAGTAGGCGACGAACAGCGCGCCCAGCAGGTTGGCCAGGGTCACCAGGGCCCAGTTGCGCGCCACCGCCCACAGGCGGATACGTCCGGCGAACATCGCCAGGGGCAGGCTCATCATGTTGCCGGTAAGCAGTTCGCCCCCGGCCAGGATCACCAGGATCAGGCCGATGGGAAACACCGCGGCGCCCAGCAGGGTGCCGAACGAGGCCCATGGTGTGGGGATCATGGTGCTGACGTGGATCGCCAACAGGAAACCCAGGGAGATGAACGCCCCGGCCAGGAAACCGAGGATCAGGGTGGCGCGGGTGGGTAGATGGGCTTTACGGGTGCCGGCTTCTATGACCAGCTCGGTGATCCGGGAGGGGGTATTCACAGACATTTCAACAACTCGAACGCAAGGACGACGGCTCAGGCCGTGGATCGGGGTTTGGCAGCAGCGGGGAAGGCTTCGAAGCGGGCGGCACGTTAGCTGAGGCAATTTGACGCGGTCAAATCGATAGGCTGGATGAGGTGATAGATATCATCTATGAAGGGCGGGTGTTCAAGCGGGCTGTACTATATCAAAGCGACCGTAATGGACGACCTGCAACCGACGCGCTTGAAAAGGCGGCGCGGGACGTGCAGTATTCAGCAAATTACATGGTACATGCCATGGTATGTAATGGTGGAGTGAGCAATGGCCCGTATAGGCATCGACAAGGCAGCGGTTCAGCAAGCGCGGCAGGCGCTGATGGCCCGGGGTGAGAATCCGAGTATCGATGCGATACGTATCGAATTGGGCAACACCGGGTCGAAGACCACCATCCACCGCTACCTGAAGGAACTCGATCGCCAGCCTGTGTCGCTGCTGGGCAACAGTACGGCGCTGAGCGAACCGCTGGGGCGGATGGTCGAGCGACTGGCCGCGCAATTGCAGGAGGAAGGGCAGGCACGCATCGATGCCGCCGAGGCTGCCGCACAGGCCCATTGCGCGGCGATGCAGGCTGAGCTGCAACGGGTCCAGCGCGAACTGGCCGGCGCGCTGCGCCAGGTCGAGACCTTGAGTGGTGCGCTGCACGTCGAGTCCGAACGCCTGGCCGCCAGCCAGGCCAACCTGCAGGCCGAACAGTTGCGCAGTGCCGGTCTGAGCCAGTCCCAGGGCGAACTGCAGGCGCGCCTGGCCGACAAGGACGAGCAACTGCGCGCCAGCCTCGAACAGCGCCAGCAGGAGCAACGCCGGAGCGAGACCCAGGTCCGCCAGTTGCAGGGCCAGTTGCAGACCCTGCAGCAGGGCGCCATCGCCCGCCAGGATGAGCTGACCCGCCTGCACCGCGACAATGAGCGCCTGCTGGCCGAGCAGCGCCAGGCGACGGCACAGAGCAGGTTGCTGGACGAGCAATTGCAGCAGCGTGACGCCCAGGTGCAAGGGTTGCGGGCGATACTGGCCCAGGCCCAGGGCGCCAATGACGAGATGCGTCGTCAGTTGGCGGCACGAATCCAAGGCGCGATCGACGGTCCCCTGTAGGAGCGGCCTTGTGCCGCGAAAGGGCTGCGTAGCGGCCCCAGGATTTCAGCGTCGATGCAAAGATCGCCGGGGCCGCTTTGCGGCCCTTTCGCGGCACAAGGCCGCTCCTACAGGGACGTGTGCAGGCCTGAGGCAGGAAATGCGCCGTTCGTTCAAGCGTCACGTTCAGGCACCAGGCAACACTCGCGGCTCCATCCATGACCGGAGCCTTCCATGCGCATCCTCTATGCCCCATGCTTCTTCCTCGGTTTCATCGGCACAGCCGTCTACCTGATCAACCTCGGCGCCGACATTCTCTGGCTGCTGCCCCTGCTCGGCGTGGCCATCCTGCTGTCGTTCACCTGCGAAGCGCTGTATCCGTACAAGCCTGCCTGGAGCGAGGCTGACGGGGAGGGCGGGCGCGATGGCTTGCACGCGCTGGTCAACGAAACCCTGAATGTCGCCAGCATCGCCACGATTCCACTGTTCGCCGGCTGGCTGCCGGCCAGCGGGCTGTGGCCCAGCCACTGGCCGGTGCTGTGGCAATTGCTGCTTGCCATACCCCTGGCCGACCTGGGCATCACCCTGGTGCACTACGCCAGCCACCGCAGCGCGCTGCTCTGGCGCCTGCACGCGGTGCATCACAGCGTGACCCGGCTGTACGGCTTCAACGGCCTGATGAAGCACCCGCTGCACCAACTGGCCGAGGCCCTCGGCGGTGTGCTGCCGTTGCTGTTGCTGGGCTTGCCGCAGGATATCGCGGCGCTGCTGGCCTTCAGCATCTCGGTGCAGTTGCTGCTGCAGCACAGCAATGTCGACATGCGCATCGGCGGCCTGCGCCATCTGTTCGCCTGGGCGCCCGTGCACCGGCTGCACCATCTGAAGTACGGCACGCTGGGTGACGTCAATTTCGCCCTGTTCTTCCCGCTGTGGGATCGCCTGCTGGGGACCGCGCTGCATCTGCCTGGTTATGGGCTGGCCGATGACGACATGGGCATTGGTGATCGCCCGGACTACCCGCAAGCATACCTGGCACAGCTGCGTGAGCCGTTTCGCCCGGCAGCCACGGCGCAGCCGCCGGCACCACTGCCACGCGGCCTGCGCCAGGCCCTAGACCAGCGAGTCTGAGCGCAGGTGGCGCAGGGCCTCGCTGGCGCGGATACCGAACTGCTGACGCAGGCTGCGTGAAAGGTGCGCCGAGTCGGCAAAGCCCGCGGCCATGGCTGCTTCGGTCAGGGAGGCGCCGGTCAGGGCTTGGCGCAGGGCTTGGCGTAGACGCTGCCACAGCACCAGGCGTCGTACCGACAGGCCGAGGCTGTCGCTGAACAAGCGTTCCAGCTGGCTGATCGACAGCGCGGCCTCCTGCGCCAGCGCCGTGGCAGGCAGACGCTGGTCGTCCAGCGCACGGATCCGCGCCAGTGCCCGGTTCAGGCGAGGGTCCAGCGAACGGCGCGGTGTCAGACGCAGTGCTTGGGCCAGACCGGGGATGCTACGGGGTGCCTGTTGGCAGACGTCGAGCAAGGTCTCCAGGGAAAACGCCAGAGGTTCGGCGAACAGAGTGATGCAAGGCGGCTGATGAGCGAGGATGGCGTGGGGCTGCAGCGACCCGATGGCCAGCAACCTGCCGCTGCGCTGCTCGCCCGCGATCTCAACGCACACCTTGCCCTCGAGGGGCAGCAGCACCTGATGGGCATAGTGGGCGTGTGCACTGGTACGGCCCGGCGTGCCGAACAGCAGGCAATGGTCATCGGCCAGCCAGAGTCGACCTCGCCAAGCGCCGTCCTGTCGTTCGTTCATCCCTGCTTCCTATCCAAATTGGCCCATAAACACTCATGCGAGTGGATATCGTTCAAAGGCCGATTATGCTTGAGGTGACTTGCCGCGATCCGAGGCCGATGCCTCGTCGTGCTTCGCGCAGCCTGCAATGCCCTTGGGCCTGGGTGCGTGCTTTGGGATCTGCTGGAGCACTCCGGTCTACCACAACCAGACGGAGGCGACCCATGGCGGTCCTAGACAGCGCATCCACGGGCAGTAGCGCGCCCCAACGTGGCATCACCCGGGAGGAGCGCAAAGTCATCTTCGCCTCGTCCTTGGGCACCGTGTTCGAATGGTACGACTTCTACCTCTACGGATCACTGGCGGCGATCATCGCCAAGCACTTCTTCGCCGGGGTCAACGAGACCACCTCGTTCATCTTCGCCTTGCTCGCCTTCGCCGCCGGCTTTGCCGTGCGGCCATTCGGCGCCATCGTGTTCGGGCGCCTGGGCGACATGATCGGGCGCAAGTACACCTTCCTCATCACCATCGTGATCATGGGTATATCCACCGCGGTGGTGGGGCTGCTGCCCAGCTACGCGACCATCGGCGTGGCCGCGCCGGTGATCCTCATCAGCCTGCGCCTGCTGCAGGGGCTGGCGCTGGGCGGCGAGTACGGCGGCGCCGCGACCTATGTGGCGGAACATGCGCCCAAGGGCAAGCGCGGCTTCTTCACCGCATGGATCCAGACCACCGCCACCCTTGGCCTGTTCCTCTCGCTGCTGGTGATCCTGGCCTGTCGTACCGCCATGGGTACCGAGGCGTTCGAGGCCTGGGGCTGGCGCATACCATTCCTGCTGTCGATCCTGTTGCTGGCGATCTCGGTGTACATCCGCCTGCAGCTCAACGAGTCGCCGGTATTCATGAAGATGAAGGCCGAAGGCAAGGCGTCGAAGGCGCCACTGACCGAGTCGTTCGCCCGCTGGGACAACCTCAAGGTGGTGATCATGGCGCTGCTCGGCGGCACCGCCGGGCAGGCGGTGGTGTGGTACACCGGGCAGTTCTATGCGTTGTTCTTCCTGCTGCAGACGCTGAAGATCGACCCGCAGACCGCCAACCTGCTGATTGCCGGTTCGCTGCTGATCGGCACGCCGTTCTTCATCGTCTTCGGCAGCCTGTCCGACCGCATCGGGCGCAAGAAGATCATCATGGCCGGCTGCATCATCGCCGCGCTGACCTACTTCCCGATCTTCAAGGCACTGACCGAGTACGGCAACCCGGACGTGTTCGTCGCCCAGGAGCAGAACCCGGTGGTAGTGGTGGCCGACCCCGGGCAGTGCGCGTTCCAGTTCGATCCGGTGGGCAAGGCCCGGTTCACCAGCTCCTGCGACATCGCCAAGAGCCTGCTGGCCAAACGGGCCATTCCCTACGAGAACGAGAAAGCCGAGCCTGGCAGCGTGGCGCAGATCCGCATTGGTGAGCGGGTGATCCCGAGCTTCGAGGGCAGCAGCCTGGCCGCGGCGGACCTGAAGACCCAAAGTGATGCCTTCACCGCCACCCTGACGGCGGCCCTGAAGGAAGCCGGCTACCCCGAGAAGGCCGACCCGGCGAAGATCCACTACCCGATGGTGTTGTTGCTGCTGAGCATCCTGGTGATCTACGTGACCATGGTCTACGGCCCGATCGCTGCCTGGCTGGTGGAGCTGTTCCCGGCGCGGATCCGCTATACCTCCATGTCGCTGCCATACCACATCGGCAACGGCTGGTTCGGCGGCTTCCTGCCGACGGTGGCCTTCGCCATGGTCGCGGCGACCGGGGACATCTACTACGGGCTGTGGTACCCGATCGTGATCGCGGTGATGACCGCGGTGCTGGGGATCTTCTTCCTGCCGGAAACCAAGGATCGCGACATCAACCACACCTGACCGCCCGCAAGCCCGCTCCACACGCTCGTGGGAGCGGGCTTGCCCCGCGATGACGGTTGATCAGTCGAAGTACCCACGCAAGGTAAATCGGTACCCGACATCCACCGCCGCCATCTGCGGTTTGGCATAGGTTCTCTTCAGCACGAACTCGATCGCCGGTTCGTACAACCCGTCGCGCACCACGGCGCCCGCCAGTACCTCCACCACGTACCAGCCGTTGTCCAGCTCGATGATCGGCCGCCCCGGCTCCTGGTAGCGCGCCAGCAGGTCGCCCAGGGTCTTGTTGGTGAAGTGCTGCAGGACGCGCCAGGTGAACAGTATCAGCGCACGGTTCTCGACCCGCAGCACATACCCCGCACGACGATGCTTGAGACGGCTGCCGGGCTCCAGCAGTGCCGGCGTGCGCTCGTCGAGGGTGAACAGGATGCGATAAGGCAGGTTATCGATTCCGGCCAGCGGCAGGATCACCCCTTGCGCCACCGCCAGGTCGCCGCTGTCGGTGCTGGTGAAGGCGCGGGCGAGGTCGTCGGGCAGGTCGTGGTCTTCCTTGAACTGTTCGAGCAGTTGAACATCGCCAAGCAGGAAATAGTCGATCAGATCGTTGAGCACTTCACTGAATTCGTAGCGCATGGGTTGTCCTTGTTCTGGCTGCGCCGGGGGAAGCCAGCAATGTAGCAGCCTGCGGGGAATGCCACGCAGGTTTCAGGCGGACACTTGGCCGCTAATGCCGCTGGGCGATCTGGATCAGGTTACCGCAGGTGTCGTCGAACACGGCCACGGTGACAGGGCCCATGGCGGTGGGCGGCTGGGTGAACTTCACGCCGGCCTTGCACAGCCGCTCATACTCGGCCTGGATGTCGCGCACGCCGAACGAGGTGGCGGGAATGCCGTCCTGCTTGAGCGCGGCCTTGTAGGTCTTCGCCGCAGGGTGGGCGTCGGGCTCGAGCAGCAGTTCGACGCCGTTGGGGTCGTTGGGGGAGGTGAGGGTGAGCCAGCGGTGCTTGCCCATGGGGATGTCGTGCTTGGGTTCGAAACCCAGGACATGGTGGTAAAAGGCCTGGGCTTTGGCCTGATCGTCGACGAGGATGCTGGTGACCACGATCTTCATGCGTACCTCTCCGGTAATGCGCCGTTGCCTGAGTATAGAGAGTGTTTGCGCGGCCTCGGGTTGGGGCTTGTTGGCATCGCCAAGCTGCGAACGGACAGACGGTACAAATGCCTAATCCAAAAGTGATATCAGATCGCTTGCATGGCGCTTGGGCCGATCTATGCTCAGGGCATCCCGTGGATACAGGAGCCCCGGCCCATGTTCGAATACCATCGCAAGTCCGATCTGGTCGAAATCCAGCGCGCCCGGCAGGCCCTGGCGGGCATGGAGGCGAAGCTGGCCGCGATCAGCCGTTCCATGGCGATGATCGAGTTCGCGCCGGATGGCACGATCCTCGAGGCGAACGAGCATTTCTGCAAGACCATGGGCTACAGCGCCGACGAGATCCGCGGCAAGCACCACCGGATCTTCTGCGACCCGACCTACGCCAAGAGCGCCGAGTACCAGCAGCTCTGGCGCGAGCTGGGCGAGGGCAAGGCCATCAGCGGCACCTTCGAACGCCTGGACAAGGCCGGTCGCGAGGTGTGGCTGGAGGCCAGCTACATGCCGGTGATCGACGAGCGCCAGCAGGTCACCAGCGTGATCAAGGTGGCCTCCGACATCACCCGCCACGTGATCGAGGAGCACGAGAGCGAAAGCCTGCTCAAGGCCATCGGCCGCTCCATGGCGGTGATCGAGTTCACCCCGGCCGGGCGGGTGATCAAGGCCAACCAGAACTTCCTCGATACCATGGGCTATCGCCTGGAGGAAGTGGTCGGGCGCCACCATGGGCTGTTCTGCCTGCCCCATGAGCGCGAGTCGGCCGAGTACCGCGACTTCTGGGCCTCGCTCAACCGCGGCGAGTACCATTCGCACCGCTTCGAACGCGTCAACAAGCAAGGCCAGACCGTGTACCTGGAGGCGTCCTACAACCCGATCTTCGACAACAAGGGCCGGTTGTACAAGGTGGTGAAGTTCGCCAGTGACATCACCCGTCAGATCAGCACCCAGCAGACCGCTGCCGATGCCGCCCACGCCAGCTCGATGCAGACCGACGCCTGCGCGCGCAAGGGCACCCAGGTGGTGCAGCAGGCGGTGGAGGTGATCGAGCAGATTTCATCCGAGCTGAACGATGCCGCCCGCACCATCGACGCGGTAAGCAAGCAGTCCGAGGTGATCGGCCAGATCGTCCTGACCATTCGCGGCATCGCCGACCAGACCAACCTGCTGGCACTCAACGCCGCCATCGAGGCGGCCCGGGCCGGCGAGCATGGCCGGGGCTTCGCCGTGGTCGCCGACGAGGTGCGTAACCTGGCGGCGCGTACCAGCAAGGCGACCCTGGAGATCGTCGAGGTGGTGCGACAGAATCATGACCTGTCACTGACCGCAGTGGCCAGCATGCAATCGAGCCTGACCCGTACGGGGCTTGGCGTGGAGCTGGCCAACGAGGCTGGCACGGTGATCATGGAGATACAGCAGGGTTCGCGGCACGTGGTGGACGCCATCAGCCAGATCAGTTCGACCCTTCAATTGCACTGAGGCTCTGGCGCAGTTCCAGCTCCAGGCTGCGCAGGCTGGCCTGGAGCCGGGCGAGCAGCCGGTCCACCGGTTCGCCTTGGGCGATGGCCTGCTCCAGGGCCTCGCAGTCCTGTTTCACGCCCCTGACCTTGAGCATCTTGGCGCCCCCCTTGACCCGGTGGACCACGGGCACCAGGGCCTCGGGTAACGGATTGGCGCCGAGCGCCTGCAGTGCTTGCAGGTCTTCGGCGCTGCTTCGTGCCAGTTGCTCCAGCAGGCGCCTGATCAGCTGGTTGTCGTCCTGGGTGAGGTGACGCAGCTCGGCCAGGTCGAAGCCGCTGGAGCGCGGCGCTTCCCCAGCCGGGTCAGGCTGGGGCGCGGCAGCCAGTGGCAGGCAGGCCTTGAGCGCCTGCAGGCCGATCGGCTTGAACAGGCATTCATCCATGCCGTTGTCCAGGCAGCGTTGACGCTCTTCGGCCTGGGCGTTGGCGGTGACGCCGATGATGCGACAGGCCGATGAGCCAGTCTCGCGCTCCTGCGCCCGAATGGCGCGGGCCAGCTCATGGCCATCCATGACCGGCATGCTGCAGTCGGTGATCACCACGTCGAAATGATCCGCCTGCCAGAGTGCCAGCGCCGCCTTGCCCTGGTCGGCGAGGCTCACCTGGTGGCCCAGCAAGCGCAGCTGTTTGTCCAGCAGCAGCAGGTTGGCCGGGTAGTCGTCCACCACCAGGACCTTTAGCGGCCCGCTGAGGGCTGCGACCACCGCGTTGTCGGGCATCGCGTCGGCGCTGGGCTCGGCGCCGGGCAGGGTGAGGCGGACATCGACCTGGGTCCCCAGGCCCTCGATACTGTGCAGGGTCAGTTCGCCCCCCATGAGTTCGCACAGCTCGCGGCTGATCACCAGCCCCAGGCCGGCACCCTGGCGCGCCTGTCGACCATCGACCTGGGAGAAGGTGGTGAACAGCCGCGCCTGGTCGCTGGCACCGATGCCTACGCCGCTGTCCTTGATCTGCAAGCTGGCCTGCTGCAGGCCGCCATCGAGCGAGGTCATCAGCAACGACACGTCGACCTGACCGTGGTCGGTGAACTTGATGGCATTGCTCAGCAGGTTCGACAGCACCTGCTTGAGGCGCAGCGGGTCGGCGAGCACCCAGGCCGGGGCGGCAGGCAGCACCGCACGCAGTGCCAGCCCCTTGAGGCGGGCGCTGCCCTCGAAGATCCGCAGGGTGGAGCGAATCAGCTCGACCAGGTCGATGGCCACCGGTTGCAGGGTCATGTGGCCGGACTCGATGCGTGAGATGTCCAGCACATCGCCGATCAGCTCGAGCAGGCCGATCGCCGAGTCGTGGGCCGCCTCCAGGGCCTGGCGATCGCTATGACCGTGCCGGCTGTCCTCCAGGGCCATTTCCAGCAGGCCGATGACGGCGTTCATGGGCGTACGGATCTCATGGCTCATGACCGCCAGGAAGGTGCTCTTCGCCCGGCTGGCCTGTTCGGCATCGTCCTTGGCCTGGCGCAATTGTTCGAGCAGGCCGCGGCTGAGCGCCAGCTGCTCCTGCAGCGCGCGCTGGGCCTCGCTGCGCTGGTGGATCAACTTGCGCAGGTAGGTGTTCCAGAACACCACGCCAGTCAGCAGCAGGGCGGCCAGTACCAGGACCTGCAGGGCCAGGGTGCGGTAGTTGCGCCAGGGACTGTCGCTGACCACGGTGTTGGTGCGCCAGCGATTGACCAGTTGCTCCAACTCGTCGGGTGGAATGCTCAGCAACGCTTTGTCGAGGATCGCCTGCAACTGGTGTTCCGTCGGGCTTACCGCGAAGGTCGCCAGCGCCGGTTCGTCGCCCAGCAACCCGGCAATCCTGAGCCGGCCGTTGAACACCTGGTTGATGAAGTAGGTGGCATTGATCTGCGAGCTGAGGGCGACATCGGCGTCACCGTTGGCCACGGCCTCCATCAGTTGCAGGGGGTTTTCCCGTTCGACGGTGCGCAGGCCTGGGTACTGGCGTTCGAGCCCTTCGAGCGAAGGCGAGCCGCGCAGCAACGCCACCCGTTGGCCTTGCAGAGGTTGCACGGCGTCCAGCGCTGGCGCGTCCTGGCGGGTGACCAGGACCCGTGGGCTGATCATGTAGGGGCGGCTGTAGCGCATGCGCTGGGCGCGAAGCACACCGTAACCGATGGCAGCGATCATGTCGGCCTTGCCCTGGGCAACCTGCTCGACCATGTCCTCGAACGATTCCGACTCGACGACCTGGAAGCGCAGGCCGGTGCGCAGGCCAATACGCTCCAGCAAGTCCAGGGCGATGCCCCGTGGTTGCTGTTGGGCATCGGTAAAGCTCAGCGGCGCGAGAGAGGTGTTGATCATCACCTTGATCTGCCTGTGTCGGGCGATCCAGTCGCGCTCCTCGGCCGTCAGGGCGTCCAGGCGACGGTCGAGCAGGACACTGGTGCTGCCTCCGGTCCAGCGTCGCAGGATGTTCAGTCGCTCACTGTCGGCGATGCGTCCCAGGGCGAGGTCGACCAGTTGCAGCAGGCGTTGGTTGTCGCGCGCCAGGGCAAAGGCGAAAGTGCTGGTTGGCGCCTTGACGAAGTGATCGACCTTGACCCGTTCCTGGAAACCCTTGGCAATCGCGTAGTCGGCGCTGATCGCATCGCCCAGGTAGACATCGGCCTGCCCCAGTGCCACCGCGGCGACACCGGCGAGGGTGGAGCGGTAGAGGTTCAACTGCGCGCGTGGGTAGAGCTGCTGCACCGTGTGGATGGGCAGGTAATGGTCGACCATGGCCAGGCGCAGGCCTTCCAGGTCGTCACCCTCGGGCAGGCTCTGGTTCTGTCGCGACACGATCACCGGCAGGTCGTCGGCATAGGGCGTGCTCAGTACCAGGTCGGCATCACTGGCTTCGAAGGCATTGGAGCTGCCCAGCAGGTCGATTTCGCCCGCACGCAGCGCGTCGAGGGCCTGGGCGCGGCTGGTATAACGGCGCACCTCGATCGGCACACCCAGTTGTTCGGCGATCAGACCGGCGTAGTCGGCGCTCAGGCCCTCGTAGTCGGCCTGGCTGATGTTGATGTCGAAGGGCGGGTAGTCCGGGTGCGAGCTGCCCAGTACCAGGCGCCTGCGTTCATTGAGCCACTGGCGGTCGGAAGCAGCCACCGCCAGCGGCGGCGCCACGCTCAGGGCGCGGGCCAGCAGGTGGCGGGGCTCGCTGTGCACTTGCGCCTGGGTGGGCAGCGACAGCAGCGCGACCAGCAGCAGGCAAAGCGATGTCCCCTGGTGCATGGCTCAGGCCACGTTGTTGCGTTTGGCCAGGTCGACCATTTCCACCAGCGACTCGACCTTGAGTTTCTCCATGATCCGGCCGCGGTAGGTGCTGATGGTCTTGGCGCTGAGGTTCATCTGCTCGCCGATCAGTTTGTTGCTCTGGCCGGCGCTGAGCCGGCGCAGCACTTCCACTTCCCGGTTGGACAGTAGCCTCAGGCGCTCGGTCTCGCTTTCCAGGGTGTTGCTGTTGACCGCCATCTGCGGGAAGGTCGAGTAACCCTTGACCAGGGCCTTGAGGGCGAAGACCAGGGCGTCGAGGTCTTCGTCCTTGTTGACGAAGGCCGAGATGCCGGCGTCCATGCAGCGGCGCACGTAAAGGTCGGCGGGTTGGCCGGTCAGGGCCATGATCCGCGGCGGCGGGTCGATCAGCTTGAGGCGCTTGATCACCTCCATGCCGTCGAGGTCCGGCAGGCCGATATCGAGGATGACCACATCCGCCTTGGTCTGCTCGGCCAAACGGGCGGCTTCCTTGCCTTTACCGGTTTCCCCCACGACGGTGAAGCGTTCACGTTCGAGCAGCATGCGTACGGCAAGTCGAACAATGTGATGGTCATCGACCAACAGCACGGACGTCATTCAGGTAACTCCTGTCAAAGTGCAGCGCGCTTCCAGCCTACGATTACAGGCGCTGGGCAGCGGACTTGCTGGGCAGCGCGCACCTTACGGATATTCAGGAGCCTTGGTAATAGGCGAGTATAGGTGTGTTGAAATACCTGCACCAACCTGTAGAAAAGTCCTACAAGGAAGGTTCAGGCGCAGGGTGCGTGCGGCTTGTGCACACGTTGTGTCGAGGCGGGATTGTTGTCCAGTACCTTGCCGACACGGGTGGGGCGGATCACCAGCTGGCCGCCGCAGTTCGGGCAGCGGTTGTGGAAGTGCTGGTCGTTGCAGGCACGGCAGAAGGTGCATTCGAACGAGCAGATCAGTGCATCCGGGCTATTGGCGGGCAGGTCGGTGTCGCAGCATTCGCAGTTGGGGCGCAGTTCGAGCATGGGCTTGGTTTCCGTCCAGTTGGAAAATCCAGTGTGCTACGCCGCGCCCCCGGTCGGCAATCGTTTCACGAGCCTGGGCGATAGAGGTGGGCATGACCGGCGCGGTACAGGGCCGAGTCGGCGAACGGCGCGTCGCCCAGCACATGGCCGACCAGGATCAGCGCGGTGCGTCGGAAGCCTTTGGCGGCCACGCGTTCGCCGATGTCCGCCAGGGTGCCCTTGACCCAGTCCTGGTCCGGCCAGGTGGCACGATGGACCACCGCGATCGGGCAGTCGACACCATAGTGTGGCAGCAGCTCCTCGACGATGCGGGCCAGGTGGCGCACGCCCAGGTGGATGGCCAGGGTACTGCCGTGGCGGGCCAGGTCGGCCAATTGTTCACCGGCCGGCATCGGCGAACTGTCGCCAAAGCGGGTGAGAATCACGGTCTGTGCCACATCGGGCAAGGTCAGCTCGCAACCGAGCAGCGCGGCACTGGCGGCGGTGGCGGTGACGCCGGGGACGATCTGGTAGCCGATGCCCAGTTCGCGCAAGTGGCGGATCTGTTCGCCGATGGCGCCGTACAGGCTGGGGTCGCCGCTGTGCACGCGGGCCACATCCTCGCCATTGGCGTGGGCCTGGCGCATCACCTCGACGATCTGTTCCAGGTGGAGTTCGGCACTGTTGATCACGGTGTGCGCCTGGTGACCTTCCAGTACAGCGGCGGGGACCAGGGAGCCTGCGTAGATGATCACCGGGCACTGGCGGATCAGGCGCTGGCCCTTGACCGTGATCAGCTCCGGATCGCCGGGGCCGGCACCGATGAAATAAACCGTCATGGGGGTTCCTTGCAGAAATATGGCGCGGATTATCCGCCGATCGCCAAGGCCAGGGTAGCGCCGCCGAGTACCTGCCTGGGCACGTGCAGGCGGCCGTTTTCGCCAGCCAGGGCGAGGGCGGTGCTTTCGGCGACGCCCCAGCAGCCGGTCTGGGCGTACACCGTGGCCGAACGATGGCTGAGCAGCGGCTCGAAGACCGTCAGGTGCGTGGCGTCGAAGCAGATGTAAGGCAGCCCGAGGCGCTCGGCCAATGCCAGCAGGCCGGGTTCACGAGCCTTGGGCTCGATGCTGGCAATGGCGCGCAGGGCCGAGAGGGGCAGGGCGTGGCGAGTGAGCGTCTGGCGCAGCAGCACCGCCAGTGTCTCGACCGGGCAACCACGGCGGCAACCAAAGCCGGCGAACATCGCCGGCTGCACGGGCAGATCGCGCATCAGGCCTGGCTGGAACGACGGTAAAGCCACGCGCTGAGCAGGCCCAAGGCCAGCCAGAACGCGGCGTTGGTCAGCCAGGAAGCGATCTTGAACTGGGTCTCGAGGGCTTCCGGCGCCAGGCTTTCATGCACTGCGGGTTGCGGCGCGCCGATCAGGTGCGGGATCACCAGCAGGGCCACACCAAGCACCTTGAACAACCAGTGCCGGGCGAACACCAGCAGCGCCAGGCCGGCGGCGGTGGCTGCGGCGGTGCCGATCCACCAGGTCTGGCGCTGGCCAAGGTCGGCGGCGGCGGTGCCGGGCAGTTCCGGTGGCAGGCCCAGGGTCGGTGCCAGGCAGAACACGGCGAAGCCGGCCAGGCCCCACAGTGCGCCGGTGGCCACGCGGTTCGGTTCGCGCAGGCTGTAGAGGGCGACCAGGATCAGGGCAAAACCGACGGCGACCACCAGGTTGCCGCCAGTAGTGGACAGCACGCGCTGCCAGCCGTCCTCCGGCGCCCAGGCCTCGGCACTGTGTTCATGCTCATGGGGCGCTGCGGCGTCGCCGTGCTCATGCTGTTCGGCGACCGGGGCAGTGGATTCGTAGGTTTCCGCCTGGAGAATCAGTGGGGCGACCCAGAAGCTTTGCAGCAGGGTCAGCAACAGGGCCGCGAGCAGGCCGCTGAAACCCGCGGTACGGGCGATGCGCGTAATCATGCGGATTTACTCAGTGGCAAGGGAAGGCGGCACTGTGGCGGGTGTCGTGGGCGGCATTGTGCACCGCCTCGATGTGCGAGAAACCGGCGAAGTACACCAGGCACAGCCCCAGCAGGCTGGCGCCGACCGCGACGATCAGTCGCTGGCTGAGGCTGACGGGGGTGGCGATACTGTGTTTGGCGCTGGTGATGGGCATGACGCGTTCCTCTGCTGCTTTTGTTGTGGCAACGGGCATGCGCGACGACCCCGGGCACGGCTGGCCCGAGTGATACGACGACGCCCGCCCACCGCGGGGTGTACTGTGAGCTCGTCAGGCCGGTCTCCGGGCTCGCGAGGTGGAGCAAGGCTCCTTCCATGGCGTCACCTTCCCATGCCTTGAGGCTGGCACAGTGGTCCGGACGCTTCTCTCGCTTACCGTTGCGGGGGCAGCACCGGCCTTGTCGGCTCCTGGAATGGAGACGCGACGCACCGGTTTCCCGTTTCACCCCCGTGGGGGCACCTGAACGCAATGCGCTAGCAAATCACGGGGCCGGGCCCGCGTCAATCGCCGCGGCGGTTGACCGCCAGGCAGGCACTGCGTAGCCTTGCCGCTGCGAGGTTCTCGGGCGTTGGCCCGAGCTAAGACGGGAACGCGGTACAAGCCGCGGCTGCCCCCGCAACTGTAAGCACTGAAGGGTTCGGCACAGCCACTGCGCAGGCGCGCGGGAAGGCGCCGGCCCACCGGCCAGCGAGCCGCAGCGGTGCAAGCCAGGAGACCTGCCTCGTGACGTTTTCGACTTTCAACCGGGCGGGGTGATCCGGTGGCGAACGCGCCAGGCCGGCATGGCCGTGGCTGTCGTCCTGCATGCCCGCGCCATTGCTGCCAAGGGCATCGCGACATGAAAACACTGGCCAAGCTTCCCGTCACCATCGTCACCGGCTTCCTCGGCTCAGGCAAGACCACCTTGCTGCGCCATATGCTCGACAACGCCCAGGGCCGCCGCATCGCGGTGATCGTCAACGAATTCGGCGAGCTGGGCATCGACGGCGAGATCCTCAAGCAGTGCAGCATCGGTTGCACAGAGGAAGAGGCCAATGGCCGCGTCTACGAACTGGCCAACGGTTGCCTGTGCTGCACCGTGCAGGAAGAATTCTTCCCGGTGATGCGCGAGTTGGTGGCCCGGCGCGGCGACCTCGACCACATCCTTATCGAAACCAGCGGCCTGGCCTTGCCCAAACCGCTGGTACAGGCCTTCCAGTGGCCGGAAATCCGCAACGCTTGCACCGTCGACGCGGTGATCACCGTGGTCGACAGCCCGGCCGTGGCCGCCGGCACCTTCGCTGCCTACCCGGACCAGGTCGACGCCCAGCGCAAGCTCGACCCGAACCTCGACCATGAGTCGCCGCTCCATGAATTGTTCGCCGACCAGCTGGCCAGCGCCGATCTGGTGGTGCTGAACAAAGCCGACCTGATCGACGCCGAGGGCCTGGCCAAGGTCCGTGCCGAGGTGGCCGAGGAACTGCCGCCGGCGGTCAAGGTGATCGAGGCCAGCAGCGGCCGCCTGCCGCTGGAAGTGTTGCTGGGCGTGGGCGCCGAGTCCGAGGCGCATATCGACGGTCGCCGTACCCATCACGACTCGCATCACGACGGCGATGACCATGACGACCATGACCACGACGCCTTCGACTCGATCTCCATCGACCTGCCCGAGGCCGACGAGAGCCTGCTGCTCGATGCCCTGACCCAGCTGGTCACCGAGTTCGGCATCCTGCGCGCCAAGGGCTTCGCCGCCATCCCCGGCAAGCCGATGCGCCAGCTGATCCAGGGTGTGGGCACCCGCTTCGACAAGCATTTCGACCGTGCCTGGCGCAGCGACGAGCCCCGGATCACCCGCCTGGTGCTGATCGGCCAGGATCTCGACGCGGCGCAGCTGGAAGCGCGCCTGCGCCAGGCCCTGGGCGCCTGATCCATGCACCTGCTGCGGACCCAGCCCGGCGGCTTCGTGCCGGACGACAGCATCGCCGATCTCGGCCAGACCCCCGCCGACCTGGTGATCCTCTGCAGCGGCGATTCACACCTGGCGCTGCTCGCCGAAACCGCCGAGCAGTTGCCGGCGGATTTCCCCAGCGTGCGCCTGGCCAACCCGATGCAGGTGCAGAACCACGCCTCGGTCGACTTGTATATCGACCAGGTGCTGCGCCATGCCAAGGTGATCCTGATATCACTGCATGGCGGTGTCGGTTACTGGCGCTATGGTGTCGAGCAACTGGTCGAACTGGCGGGGCGAGGGGTACAGCTGATCCTGGTGCCCGGCGACGACCGCCCCGACCCTGAGCTCACCGACCTGGGCACGGTTCGCGGCGAACAGGCCGAACGCCTCTGGCACTTCCTGCGCCAGGGCGGCAAGGCCAACGCGGTGAACCTGTTCAACTGCCTGGCCAGCCAGTGGCTGGGGCGCGATTACCCGTGGGACGAGCCACAGCCCTTGCCGCGCACGGCGGTCTATCATCCAGCCAAGGGCACGGCTTGTCCCGAGGACTGGTACGCCGAGTGGAACCCCGAGCATCCGGTGGCGCCGTTGCTGTTCTACCGTTCGCACCTGCAGGCGGCCAACACCGCGTTCATCGATGTGTTCTGCCAGCGCCTGCAGGCCTGCGGTCTGAACCCATTGCCCATCGCCGTGGCCAGCCTGAAGGAGCGCGCCTGCCTGGACCAGGTCGAGGCCTGGCTCGATGAGGTGCAGGCCGAAGTGGTGATCAACACCACAGGTTTCGCCCTGTCCAGCCCCGAGCAACCCAACCTGCGCCCGCTGCGCCGCGATGTACCGGTGCTGCAGGCCATCTGCGCCCAGGACAACCAGCCTGGCTGGGAGCAGAGCGAACAGGGCCTGGGCGCTCGCGACCTGGCGATGCACATCGCCCTGCCGGAACTTGACGGGCGCATCATCACCCGGCCGGTGAGTTTCAAGGACCTGGCCTGGCGCAGCGAGCGCAGCCAGGCCGATGTGGTCTGCTACCGGGCCCATCCCGAGCGCATGGACTTCGTCGCCGAACTGGCACGGCGCTGGGTGACCCTGGCGCGTCTGGACAACCAGGAAAAGCGCGTGGCCCTGGTGCTGGCCAACTACCCGACCCGCGACGGGCGCATCGGCAATGGCGTCGGCCTGGACACGCCGGGCGCGGCGCTCAATATCCTCAGGGCCCTGCAAGCGCAGGATTACCCGGTGGCCGGGCTGCCCGACAGCGGCACCGAGCTGATTCACCAACTGCTCGGCGGGGTTACCAACGACCTTGACCACCTCGACCAGCGCCCCTGCGCCCAGAGCCTGGCCCTGGCCGACTACCAGCGCGCCTTTGCCGCCTTGCCCGAGGCCAACCAACGCGCCGTGCTGGAGCGCTGGGGGCCGCCCGAGCAGGATCCGATGTTCCGCAGTGGGCGCATGATGGTCGCCGGCCTGCGCTACGGCCTGACCTTCGTCGGCATACAGCCGGCGCGGGGCTATCAGGTGGACCACAGCGCGGTGTACCACGACCCGGACCTGGTGCCGCCCCATGGCTACCTGGCGTTCCACTTCTGGCTGCGCAACGGCTATGCCGCCGACGCGGTGATCCATGTGGGCAAGCACGGCAACCTGGAATGGCTGCCGGGCAAGGGCGTGGGCCTGTCCGCCGAGTGCTGGCCGGATGCCTTGCTCGGCCCGTTGCCCAACATCTACCCGTTCATCGTCAACGACCCGGGCGAGGGCGCCCAGGCCAAGCGCCGCACCCAGGCGGTGATCATCGACCACCTGATGCCGCCGCTGACCCGTGCCGAGACCTACGGCCCGCTGCGCCACCTGGAGCAATTGGCCGACGAATACTACGAGGCGCAGTTGCTCGATCCGCGCCGCGCCCGCGAGCTGCAACGGGACATCCTTGAACTGGTCAAGACCCATCATATCGACCGCGAGCTGCAGCTCGAAGGGCAGATGGAGGACGCGGCGGTGTGGCTGCCGCGGCTGGACACCTACCTGTGCGACCTGAAGGAATCGCAGATCCGCGACGGCCTGCACGTGTTCGGCCAGTCGCCGCAGGGGCGTTTGCGCAGCGATACGCTGCTGGCGTTGCTGCGGGTGGCACGGGGCGATGGCAAGGGCGGTAACGCCAGCCTGATCCGTGAACTGGCCAGGGCATTGGGGCTGGGCTTCGATCCGCTGGATTGTGATCTGGGGCAGACCTGGAACGGGGCACGCCCGGACCTGCTGGCACAACTCGACGCCAGCCTCTGGCGAACCTGCGGCGATACCCGCGAGCGCCTGGAGTTGTTGGCTTTGTCACTGATCGAGCAGGCCCTGCAGGGTGCTGTCGCGCTGCCGGACGAAGCAGGGTGGGACGCGGTGCGCGCGGTACTGCGCACACTGGTCGAGCAGGTCGCCCCCGACCTGGATGCCTGCGGCGCTGCCGAGATCGATGGCCTGCTGGCGGCCCTGGCCGGGCGCTTCGTCCCCGCCGGACCCAGCGGCGCGCCCAGCCGCGGGCGGCTGGACGTGCTGCCCACCGGGCGCAACTTCTATACCGTCGATGTGCGCAACCTGCCCACGGCCACGGCCTGGCGCCTGGGCTTCGCCTCGGCCAACCTGATCCTCGAACGCCATTTGCAGGACCATGGCGATCACCTGCGCCAGCTGGGCCTGTCGGTGTGGGGCACGGCGACCATGCGCACCGGCGGCGACGATATCGCCCAGGCCATGGCGTTGATGGGCGTGCGCCCGGTGTGGGCCACCGGCAGCCAGCGGGTCGATGACTTCGAGATCCTGCCGCTGAGCCTGCTCGACCGGCCACGGGTGGACGTGACGCTGCGGGTGTCGGGCTTTTTCCGTGACGCCTTCGGTAACCTGATCCGTCTGTTCGACGCTGCCGTGCAGGCGGTGGCGGCGCTGGATGAGCCGGACGACCTGAACCCCCTGGCCGCGCGGGTGCGCGCCGAGCGTGAAGCGCTGCTCGGCGCTGGCGTCGAACCCGAGCAGGCGGCGCGGCAGGCCGGTTGGCGGGTGTTCGGCGCCAAGCCCGGCGCCTACGGGGCCGGTGTGCAGAACGCCATCGACGGACGTCTGTGGCACAGCCGCGACGACCTGGCCGAGGTCTACCTCAACCATGGTGGCTACGCCTATGGCGCCGCCGACGAAGGCACCCCGGCCCGCGCCGCGTTCGCCCAGCGCCTGGCGCAGGTGCAGGCAGTGCTGCAGAACCAGGACAACCACGAGCACGACCTGCTCGACTCCAACGACTACTACCAGTTCCAGGGCGGCATGCTGGCGGCCGCCGAAACCCTGGCCGGCACCTCGCGGGCCAGCTACCACGGCGACCATAGCCAGGCCGACCGGCCGCGGGTGCGCACCCTCAAGGAAGAACTCAACCGGGTCATTCGCGCCCGGGCGCTCAACCCCAAGTGGATCGACGGCGCCAAGCGCCATGGCTATAAAGGTGCGTTCGAGCTGGCGGCCACGGTCGACAACCTGTTCGCCTTCGACGCCACCACCCACCTGATCGACGATCATCATTACCAAGGGCTGGCCGATGCCTATGTGCTCGACCCGGCCACCCGTGATTTCATGCGCGAGCACAACCCCGAAGCCCTGCGTGACCTCACCGAGCGCCTGCTGGAAGCCCAGCAGCGCGGGTTGTGGCAGGAGCCGGGCGACTATCGTGAAAGCCTCGAGCAGCAGTTGCTCGCCGGCGAGGAAGACAGCTGAACATGAGCGAACCCGTGCAATTCCCCCTGGCCGCCGTGGTTGGCGCCGACGACCTCAAGCTGGCCCTGTGCCTGACAGCCATCGACCCGAAGATCGGCGGCGTGCTGATCGAAGGCCCACGTGGCATGGCCAAGAGCACCCTGGCCCGGGGCTTGGCCGATCTGCTTGGCGACGGCCCGTTCGTGACCCTGCCGCTGGGGGCCACCGAGGAGCGCCTGGTCGGCACCCTCGACCTGGATGTCGCGCTCGGCCAGGGCCAAGTGCGGTTCTCACCGGGCGTGCTGGCCCATGCCGACGGAGGCGTGCTGTACGTCGATGAGGTCAATCTGTTGCCCGACCCCTTGGTAGACCTGCTGCTGGACGTGGCCGCCAGCGGCACCAACCGCATCGAGCGCGACGGCATTTCCCACCGGCACGCGGCCCGTTTCGTGCTGATCGGCACCATGAACCCGGAGGAGGGCGAACTGCGCCCGCAACTGCTCGACCGCTTTGGCCTCAACGTGGCCCTGGAAGGTTTGCCGGCGCCGGAGGCGCGCCAGCAGATCATTCGTCGCCGGCTGGCTTTCGACAGCGATCCAATGGCGTTCTGCGAACAATGGGCCGGGCAGCAGGCGGCGTTGCGCGAACGCTGCCGGTCGGCCCGTGAGCGCCTGGTATCTATCGCCCTGGACGACCAGGCCCTGGCGTGGATCACCGAGCGCTGCTTCGCCGCCGGTGTGGACGGTTTGCGTGCCGACCTGGTCTGGCTGCGCGCGGCGCGGGCCCACGCCGCCTGGCGGGGTAATTCGGTGATCGAGGAGGTGGATGTACAGACGGTTGCCGAGTTTGCCTTGCGCCATCGGCGCCGTGCTGAGGCACCGCCACCCCAGGCCACTTCGGCGGGCGGGCAGGCGAGTGCGCAGGAGGCACCGGGCGGTCAGGGCGACTGGGGGGCATTGCCTGCCCAGCCAGTGGCCACGGGAGCTCGGCGCGAGGTGCCGAACTGGGCAAAAAAGCCCTGAGCATCCGTTCGCCCCATGATCGGGTGGCGGATGCCAGGCCTCGCGTCGGTCATTTGACGGGGACTTCCCGGGGCCGCCCGCGCACCAGCGATAGCGGGCGCATCGCCTGGCTGGCAACCTTGCTCAAAGGGCGGCCACACCAGCGCCGCGACTTGTGCTGGCAGCAGCGCCAGGCACAGGCGCCGGAACTGTGGCTGGTGATCGTCGATGCGTCGGCTTCGACCCGGCGCAATCAGGCGCTGGCCCAGGCCAAGGGTCTGCTGGCCGGGTTGTTCGATGAGGCCTACCGTCAGCGCGCACGCCTGGCCTTGCTGACAGCCAGTGGCAACCGTCCGCAATGGCAACGCCACGGCCTGAAAGCCTCGGCGGCCTTGCAGCCCTGGTTGCAGGCGCTGGGGGCGGGCGGCGGTACACCGTTGCCGGCGGCACTGGAAGAGGCGCGTCAGTGGTTGCTGGCCCGGAGCAAGCGCCTTCCCCATGAAACCCAGCGCTGCCTGGTGTTGACCGATGGTCGCCTGCAACAGGGCCCTGTGTTGCAGCCACTACCTTGCGTGACGTTGCTGGTGGATATGGAAACAGCGGCGGTGCGCGTGGGCCGGGCACGTCAACTTGCCGAACAACTGCAGGCCGACTATCGGCATATCGAGCAGTTCGCGGTGGTCAAATAAGGATGTAACTGCGACAGGATGTCGCAATAGAAAAAGTTATCCCCGAAAGTGGGGAAACTTGCACAAGTGCGTGGCAACCACGCACTGGCGGCACAGTGCTCTTTTACTTCGGCATTGACCAAGGTTGCAGGTCGTAACCTTTGCCGGACAGTTCGGCGCGCACTTCCTCGATCAGGCTGGCCCATTGCGCGGGGTCGGAATAGACGCGCGAGGACACTTGTTTGCTGCCGATACGGGTGCTGGTCCGGTCGATCACTGCCAGGCTCAGTTCACCAGTACCGTTGGGTGCATCCCAGGCTACGCACTGGAAGGGTTCGAAGGCGTGGTCGGCGATCAGCAGTGCTTCGTTGACACGGAGCGGGGCGTTCATGGTTCGGTCTCTCTTATGGTCCCAAACAGCGAAATAAGGTGCCGCGGTGTTATTCCACAAAAGTGTACAGCGCGGGGTTATTTGTACTGATGCTCCAGATCAGGGTTCAAGTCACATGGCCGTTGAAATTTTTTTATATCGATGATGTTTTCCTGCCTGCCCAGCGCACCTAAGACGGCAATTGAGTTGGAAAATTCCCGGCGCGGCATGACGCTTTCTTAGCGGGCTGACCAACGGTAGTGGGGGGCGTCAAGTTCATTGCTACTGTTAATTCGGGCGTCGCAACTGTCTGTTTATAGTTAAAAAACCTAAATCTGGCGCCAAGGAAAGGTCATGCTCGATACCGCATCCCTACGCCGCTTGCTGATTGTCGACCCCTGCGATGATTGCCACCGCCTTTTACCGGGCCTGCGCAGTGTCGGCTGGGATGTGCGAAGTAGCACGCTCGAGGCGGCAATGGAGCAGCCCTGCGACGTCGGCCTGGTACGCCTGCAGGCCTCGCACCTGCTGCACCCCGAAGCGCTCAAGGACCTGATCAAGCGCAGCAATACCGAATGGATCGCCGTGCTCAGCGCCGAAGAGCTGCGCCTGCAGAATGTCGGCGATTTCGTCTGCGAGTGGTTTTTCGACTTCCACACCTTGCCGTTCGATGTCTCGCGAGTGCAGGTTACCCTGGGCCGCGCCTTCGGCATGGCGCGGCTGCGCGGCAAGGGCGCGGTACGGGTGGATGAGCCCGAGCATGAACTACTGGGTGAGAGCCGGCCGATCCGCGAGTTGCGCAAGCTGCTGGGCAAGCTGGCGCCAACCGAATCGCCGGTGCTGATCCGTGGCGAAAGCGGTACGGGTAAAGAGTTGGTGGCGCGTACCCTGCATCGGCAATCGCAACGGCGCGACAAGCCGTTCATCGCCATCAACTGCGGCGCCATCCCCGAGCACCTGATCCAGTCCGAGCTGTTCGGCCATGAAAAAGGCGCGTTCACCGGTGCGCACCAGCGCAAGGTGGGGCGTATCGAGGCGGCCAATGGCGGCACCCTGTTTCTCGACGAGATCGGTGACCTGCCGCTGGAGCTGCAGGCCAACCTGCTGCGTTTTCTCCAGGAAAAGCACATTGAGCGGGTAGGGGGGAATCAGCCTATCGCGGTGGACGTCAGGGTTCTGGCGGCTACCCATGTGGACCTGGAGAAGGCCATCGCGCTGGCGCGCTTTCGTGAAGACCTGTACTACCGGCTCAATGTCCTGCAGGTGGTGACCGCGCCGCTACGCGATCGGCATGGCGACCTGTCGATGCTGGCCAGTCACTTTTCCCAGTTCTACAGCGCCGAAACGGGCCGGCGACCGCGCTCGTTCAGCGACGGTGCCCTGGCGGCCATGGGGCGGCACGAATGGCCGGGCAATGTTCGTGAGCTGGCCAACCGGGTGCGACGCGGTCTGGTGCTGGCCGAGGGGCGGCAGATTGAAGCGCAGGACCTGGGCTTGCAGGAGCTGCAGGAGCAGGACCAGCCATTGGGCACGCTGGAGGACTACAAGCACCGGGCCGAGCGTCAGGCGCTGTGCGATGTGCTGAACCGGCACAGCGACAACCTGAGCATCGCGGCCAAGGTGCTTGGGGTGTCGCGGCCGACGTTTTATCGGTTGTTGCACAAGCATCAGATTCGTTGACGCCAGGGGCTGCTTTGCAGCCCTCTTCGCGGCACAAGGCCGCTCCTACAGGGGGCGCGGTCCTCTGTAGGAGCGGCCTTGTGCCGCGAAAGGGTCGCAAAGCGACCCCGGCAATAAATGCAAAATCCTTGAAGGGATGACCGTTACAACCATCCCTCAACTCGACTGGGCAAGATGCCCATCCGCCAGTTCCTCCACCGTCTCCGGCTCATCCGGCAGTGCAGTGATCACGCTGAAGTCGCTGACTTCCACCTCTCCACCGCCATACCCCAGCAGGTGGAAGGAAAACGCCTTGCGGACGGTAGGGTTGTCGAAGTCGAACTCCATTTCCAGCGGTTCGTCGGCCGTCACCCGCATCTCTTCAGGCAGCCCGAGCTGCACGTCCTGCTCCAGTTCCTTGGCCTTGAGGCGGATGTACGCCGCATGCCGGGGATCCAGCGCCCGTACCTTCAAGCGTACGCGGGTGCGGGAGCCCTCAGGCATTTCCAGGTACTGCGCGCCGATCAGGTTGTCCGCCCAGTCATCTTTGATGCGCTCGGCCAGGGCGATGGGTGATGGCCCGCCGAACTGGTAGCGCAGGTTGAGCGGGGTCTGCAGCAGCGACTGATCAAGGCTCGCTGCCAGCAGATTGAGCTGCGGACCGAGGCTGTCGTCGCCACGGCCGAGGAATTTGGCCTGGTCGGCAATGAATCCACTGCTGGCATAGCGTCGGCAGCGTTGCTGGAAGTCGCACTCGCTGAAGGTGCCCTGGCCGTCGTGGTAGCGCAGCATGCCATTGGTGAAGGAGATCATCTCGCGGCCGCTGTCGTAATCGCGGTACAGCGAACGTCCGCCCAGGGCTGCCGGGATCGGCAGGGCGAAGTAGTCGAGCAGGGAAGTGCTCAGGTCGATATGGCCGTAGGTGCCCTGCTTGAGCCTGGGCAGTTGGGCCTGTTCCGGCGCCAACGTAAGGTTGAAGCCCCAGGCCGAGGCCAGGCGCACGCCATCGATGCCATGGGATTCGTCCGAGGTGACGATCACCAGGGTATCTTCCAGCACGCCCTGTTTCTCGAGGCTGTCGAGGAAGCCGCCCAAGGCATCGTCGAGGTAGGCCACCGCGGCCTGCTTTGGCGTATCGAAGCGTTGCAGGTAGGCGTCAGGCGCCGAATAGGGCTGGTGGGTGCCAACCGTGAGCAGGGTGAGCATCCACGGCTGGGGTTGCTTGCGCAGCTCACCGACGTAGTCGAGCGCGCCTTCGAAGAAGGCGCGGTCGTCCTTGCCCCAGGGGAACTCCAGGTAGTTGTCGTTGGCGAACCACTCCAGGCCATGCACCGAGTCGAAACCGATGTGCGGCATGATCCGGTCCTTGGCCATGAAGCGCAGGCCGGCGCCCTGCAGATAATGGGTGGCGAAACCGGCCTCGCGCAGCTGGGCCGGCAGGCAGGCCTGGTTGCGTTGTTGCTGGGTCAGCAGCTCGACGCCCTTGGGCGTGCCGTTGGCCAGCTTGTCGTAGTCGCCGCAGAGCATCGCGTAGAGACCGCGAATGGTCTGGTGGGTGTGCAGAACATAGTCGGGGGTGTTCATGCCGCGCTCGGCCCACTGGCTGAGCCGCGGCATCAGGTCCTGCTCGAAGCGACTGCCCAGTGCCTCGCGGTTGGGGCGCAGGTAGGCGCCGGGGATGCCCTCGACGGTGATGATCAGCAGGTTGCGCGCCTTGCCTGGCGCATCCAGCAGTTTGACGCCATTGAGGTCGGACTGGGTCAGGCCGGCGCTGGACAGCGCCGTAACCGTTGGCGCCTGGCCCATGCCACTCAGGGCCTGGTGCTGGAGTTTGCCCACCGCCGCCGACAGCGCCTGGTGGGTGAGACCGTACTGGCGCCATTGGTCGGCATCGGAGGGGGTCAACTGCTGGCCGCCCCAGTGCAGGCCGAACAGCACCACGGGCACGGCCCAGAGGCGTCGTGGCAATGGCGCGCCGACAGGTGAGCGCCATACGCTCGCCAGCCAGCCGCCAAGGCCGGCGGCCAACAGGGCGGGCAGCCAGGGATGGGCCAGGGCGCCGGCGGTGGAGTTCTCCATGAACTGCGGGTCGACCAGATAGGCCAGGTCGTCGACCGTGGGCAGCCGGCCGACGGCACTGACCAGCTCGGCGGAGGCCACCCACAGGCCGCCCCAGGCCAGCAGCAGCGGCAGGGCCAGCCACCAGGCGCGACGCTGCCCGAGCAGCAACAGCAGGCTGCCGATGGCCAGGTCGGACAGGTAGCCGAAGGGGTTGGACCAGCCCAGCAGGGCACGCGCGGTCAGCGGAATCACCAGCACCAGGATTGCCAGCGTGGCAAGGCGGGCGCGAGGGTGACCGAGCAGGTTGTTCACGAAACTTTCCTTAATGCCATTAAATCGTCACAAAACTGTGCACGATGATAACAGGCCGATGCCGGGAAAGTCGGTCGCTACAAAACCGGTAACCAAATCCCGGGCCCTGGATCGGGCCCGGCGGAAGGGTCAGAAGTAATAGGGGAATTTCAGGCTGAACGAGAAGTCCGGCGAGTCCTCGGTAAGGCCGATGGACAGGTTGGGCACGATGGTCAGGTTGTCGGTGGCGGCGAAGGTCAGGCCGATGTTGAAGTTGGCGGCGTTGTAGTCGCTGTTGGTGATCGACTGCCAGTCGCCGCCGTCCGGCTTGATCTTGCTCTTGCTGGCGAACTGGTCGGTGACCGAGAACGACATGCTCATGCGTTCGTTGAGGGCAAAGGCGATACCGCCGCCGATCTGCCAGGAGTCGCCCAGTTTCACGTCCCCCTTGACCTTGCTGTTGACCTGGGGGCTGATATCGCTGAACGAATCCTGCATGTTGTAGGTATACGACAGGCTGGCGAACAGCACCGCCGGGTCGAAGGTCTTGACCAGCGAAATGCCCGGCGTGATCGCCCAGACGCCGTTGCCGGTCGGCAGGCTCTCGGGCACCGACAGGTTGTTGTTGGTCGGGTCCTCGACCAGCTTGATGCCATAGGGGTCCTTGCCGGTGGGCGCCTTGACCCGCAGGGTGAACACCGCGTCGGGCCAGTTCTCCGATTCGTCGAGGAATTTGTAGGCCACGCCAACGTTGACGTCGCCGATGGCCGGGTCGCGGGTGACCGACGCATCGGAGGTGACCGGGCCGGCACCGCCGGCGCCGCCGGAGGAATAGGTCGATTCGCGATAAACGATGGGTACGTTTATATCGAACTGCCAGCGTTGATCCATGTTGTAGCGGGCAGTCAGGTCCAAGGTCCAGTTGTCGGCCTTGATCCGGTCCAGGTTGATGTTGCCGAGGAAGATCGAGTCGAGGGCGAGGAAACCGTTGAGGGTCAGGGCGCGGGTATCGTAGTGGGTGTAGGTGATGCCGGTCTCGACGCTGAACTTGCCGCCACCGAAGAAGCCACTGGCCTCGTCATACAGGTTGGAAACGCTTTGCGCGGGTTCCGAATCGTCCTTGAGCGACTGGCCGTAGGAGCTGCCAGTGCTGCCCGGTGCGCCGGATGCCACGGTCTGTGCGCCTTTGGCCGGTGACGAGGGGGATTTGGTCAGGCGCTTGGGCGGCGGGGCTGCCGGGGTTTCCTCGACCTGGCGCACACGCTGCTCAAGCACCATCAGGGCATTCTGCTGGGCTTCGTAGCGTTGCTTCAGTTCGCGTAATTCCTGCTTCAGTGCCTCGACCTGAGGGTCCGGAGCCGCGTTAAGCATTGTCGCAGGGGCCAATGTACTCAAACAGATTACAGCTCTGAACGTCAACGATCGTTGCATGGGTTAGCCGTCCCTTCTGACTACATACGATGAGACTGAGCGTAGATCAGTATCCGAGGGCGCGAAGACCTTTGAGCTGGTCAAGATTGCCGTTCAGCGCGGCGGCAGGGACATTGTCGCGCAACACGACGTTGAGCGAAGTGAGGTTGCTGACCTGGTTGCCGCTGCCCAGCAGCGTGGCGTTCTGCATCAGCCCGCCCTGGGCGATCTGCTGCAGGGTGCTGCCCTGGTTGTTGCTGGCCACGACGTTCATTTGCACGCCGGTACCGCTCGCGGAGACGCTCAGGGAGCCTGCGGCATTGCTGCCGACCAATGTCGAGCCCGCAGCCAGCACCTGGCCTTGCTGTGGCGCCTCGGGGGCCTGGTTGGCCTTGGTGACGTTGATATCGACGTTGTTGTTGGCCATGTTGTTGTCACCGGCCGCGCGCACCACCTGGGTGACGCCGACGGTGGTGTCCAGGCCGCCGCCACCGGTGACGGTGCCGGTGCCCTTGGAACTGGACGAACCACTGCCTTTCTCGTCGATCATGGACACGTAGAACTGCGGCTTGATGGTCGACTGCTGCACCTGCATCGAGGTCTTCGCGCCGATGACATCGCCATTGGCGTTCTGCCAGGTGCTGCTCATGACCACGCCGAAGCTGACGATTCGCCCCGGCAGCACATAGCGACCGCGCAGGTTGGCCAACTCCTGATCCTTCAGTTCAATGGGTTTGAACGTCTCTGCCTGGATGGGCAGGGCGGTGGCCAGGCAGATCAGGGTAAGCCAGGCTGGAGTCTTCATGGGATGCTCCCGACGCGTCGCGCTCGATTATCATTAGAAGAAGTCGCTGCGGATGAAGCCGAAGTCCATCAGTTCGGCATCCTTGACCGGGGTGAAGGAATTGATGCGGTCCTTGGCACTCAGCGGCAGGGGCGGGTCGAGCAAGGCGTTGGTCTTGTCGTAGCCCTGGCCGATCACGGCGAAGATGATGCCGTTCCAGCCCTTGAGGAAATCTTCGACCTTGTAGCGTTTGTGGCCGAGCACCGGGTCGCCGATGTAGACCCAGCCCTTGTCGACCCGTTGCAGGACCACGAAGTGCTTGTAGCCACGGATGTCCATCAGCACCACCACGGGAATGCGCACGCTGGTCAGGGTGTCGGCTGCGACCCGGTAGCCGCGGGCACGCATGCCGAGGCTTTCCACATAGCGCTTCATGTCGAGCATCGAGAAGCCCTGGACCTTGACCAGGTCCTGGTCGGCGTGGGCCAGCATGCCCTCGATGATCGTGTGTTCGTCCACGTCCAGCCAGTAGGCCTGGCGCAGAATGGTTGCCAGCGCTGCGGCGCCGCAACTGAAATCGGTCTTCTGTTGCACCAGGTCGGCGAATTTGCGCTCGCGGATGCTCTGGATGGGCTTGTAGATCACCGCACCCCCCGGCAAAACCGAAAGCGGCATCTGCGCCGCTTCGCTGTAACTGGCCATGCACAGCAAAAACGCCAAGGCGATCATACGCATGGTCTTGTCCCCCGATCCTGTTGAGGAAAAGGCCCCCCGAAGGGGGCCTCAAGGTCACAGCTGTCAGAACGAGGTGTTGGAGATGGCCAGCGAGTTGCTTTGCTGGTTGCCCACACCGGCTGCCACGTTGACACCGAGGTTGCCGCTGCCGCCATTCACCGAGCCACTCAGGGTGGCGGTGTTGGTCACAGGGTTAGCCCAGCCGGTAGGAGTCAGCACCTGGAAGGACACGGTGTTGCTCAGGTCGTACGAGCTGGACTCGCTGTAGCTCTTCGAGCCGGATTTGGCGTACTCGGAGGCTTTGCTACCCGATTTTTCGAACGAAGAGTCGTAGGCCTTCTCGAACGAAGAGTCGTAGGACTTCTCGAACGAAGAGCTGGAAGACTTGTCGCGCGACTTGTCATACGAGGCGTCGATCGAGGCGCTCAGCGACGCATCGAACGAATCGGTGCGGCTGCGCTCGTGGCGGCCGAAGTCCTGGGTGTGGGTCACGCTGCCACTTGCCGAGGCATCCAGCGAAGCGTTCAGAGAACCACTGGCCGAGGAGCTCGACTCATGGCTACGCGAACCACTGGCGTCCGAGCTCTTCGAGCCACTGGCACTCCAGCTGTTGGCACCGGCGGCCTCCCAGCTCGACGAGGAGCTGCCTTCCTTGCTGAAGCTGGAGTCCTTGTCGTACGAGGCGCTGCCACTTTTCGTGGTGGTGAAGGTCAGCGTATCGACCCGGAAGGTGCGGTCGGCGTTGTTGTTCACGACCAGGCCTGGGCCGTTCTGGTCGGCGGAGGCGGTGGCGGTGGCATTACCCAGTGGCGCATTGGAGTTGGCAATGGCCATGGTGTTTTTCTGTTGGTTCAGGTCGCCACCGGCAATGTTGATGCCCATGTTGCCGCTGCCGTTGTTGCCCGAGCCGCTCATGATGCCGGAGTTGGTGACGCCGTAGTTGTTGACCTTGTTGTTGTTGCTGTACTGACGCACATCGGCGGTGGCCGAGGCGGAGCCGAACACGAAGGTGTTGTCCAGGCTCGAGTCGGCACCGGCGTTGGCGATGGCGGCGGCGTTGTCCTGCTGGTTGCCGGCGCCGGCGGCCACGTTGACACCGACGTTGCCGCTGGTGCCGGAAGCCGAGCTGCTCATTTCGGCTTCGTTCACGGTGCCTTCATTGCTGATGCGGTTGTTGGTGCTGCTTTGCTTGTCCCAGGCATTGGCGGTTGCATACACCGGGATCTTGGTAGGAGGAGGGGTGTGATGACCGTTGTTGTGATGACCATTGTGATGGTCGTTGCCACGCCGATCATTCTGCCCAGCTTGTACAGCCACAGCCATGATCGCAGCAATTGCGAAAACCAGAGGCTTGAGTGCCATCGAGGGTTTCATGGTGGTTCTCCGTACTTTATTTTAGGTTAAGTGTTGTTGTTACCTGTTTGGGTCAATCCGCGACCCGGATGCTCAGGGTGTTGGCCGTTCGGTTTCCCACCCCGGCACTCTGATTCAACTGCACCACGCCACGGCTACCGGTGAATGCCTGGTCGCTGGTGCTGACCTGGCGATGGCCGGGTGTCTGGGCAGTTGGATCCGAGCTGTTGACCAGCGCCACGTTCTGTTGCAGAAGGACGCTGTCGTCGATGCTTTGCGGTTGGGCACTGACGCTGATGCGCAGTGCGTTGGCTTGCTGGTTGCTGGCGCCGGCGCTCTGGTTGACCCCGAGGATGCCGTTGCCATGACTGAAGGCCGTGCCCTGGATGCTGGACTGGGCGTCCAGCGCAGGGTCGACATGGGTGCGCAGGCGCTGGCGGATCTGGGTGCTGGCGTTGGCGTCGTGGCCGATGGCGATGGCCCGGGCGTTGACCTGTTGCTGTTGGTCGCCGGCTGCCTGGTTGACGCCCAGGTTGCCTTGGTATTGCGCGCCGGAACTGTCGATGGTGGCATTGTTGATCACGGGGGATTGGGCGAAGGCCGAAGCACTGCACAGCGTGGCCAGGATCAGCAGCGAATGCCTCATGTCATTGGCCTCCGCCGAGCACTTTCAACGCGCCCAGGCCTTGCTGGACGTTGGAGTTGACCATGTTGGCGATGCCGTTGCCGCCCGAGCCCGAGCCACGTCCGCCGGCGATGTTGGGCAACTGGGTCTGGTTGCCGATGTTGCTGCCGATGGTGTTGGTCTGCTGGGTGATCAGCGAGTTGATCCCGGCGCCGCTGGTGATGCCGGCGAAGTCGCCGTCGCTCAGCTCACTGGTTTGCCTGAGGATGTGCGCGGACGGGTTGGTGTTGACAGTGACCGGATTGGGGTCGGGCATCATGGGGGCGCGTATCGCGCTGCGCGTCTGCACTTCGCGGGTGATGACGACGATGCCGTTGTCTGCCTGGGCGGGCAGGCTGAAGCTGGATCCCAAAGCGCAACCAAGCAGCAGGAGGTGACAGATCTTGCCTTTTTCTGGTTTCCCCACGATGGCAATTCCTTCTTCGGCGTTTGGGCCAGGGGCCGCGTTGCCAGAAGGAGAGCAGAAGCTGTGCCGGTTTTTGTTATTGCTTGAGAATCAGGAGCTTGTGTGCGAAGCGCTCGTGCGTCAGAGAGTTGGTGTATCAGTGCTGAGACAGATCCCCGGCAAGGAAGGGGGCGAAGCCCGTATTATCGGGCTTCGAAGGGGAGGCGACGGCGGTGTATCAGCGATGTGACACTGCCCCCGAAACTGCGGCAATACGCGCAAATCCGGGGACTAAGGCCAGTCGGTGTGTATCAGCGGTTTAACATTCAGTGGGGAAGGCCGGGCATTTTCCGTCAAGCAAGCGTTGCACCGCGCCCAGTACCGTGACGCTGCGCTGTGGCCAGTCTCCGTCGATGACCTGCACGTTCTGTTGATGGCGTTGCAACCAGGCCAGGCTGTCGTCAAAGAACGCCTGGCGCTCCTCAAGGCGGGGCTGGCAGCGTTGCCCGTCACCGACCCATTCGACGCCCTCAGGGCGCAGCAGCAGGTGCAGGTCGTAATGGCGCGCCGTCAGCGCTTCTTCGATCCAGGCGGGGCAGTTACCGAACAGTGCCCGGCTCCAGAGGATGTTGCTGAGCAGGTGGGTATCGAGAATCAGCAGTGCCGGTGCTTGCTCTCGGCCTTGATCTTCCCAGGCCAGCTGGCCGCGGGCGATGGTGGGGATGTCGGCATAGCAGGTGTCGCGTTGTTCGCGCTCCATGAAATGGCGGACGTACTCGCCGACCAGCACGCCACCGAAATGCGCCTGGATTTCGCCGCTCAACCAGCTCTTGCCGCTGGACTCCGGGCCACACAGCACCAGGACTTTCATACCGTTGCCAGCGCCGGGTCGCGGCGCCACTCCAGCCAGCCGCGCACGGCGATCAGGGTGAACAGGGCGTAGAGCGCGGCGGTGAGGTACAGACCCTTGTACAGGAACAGGCCGACGAAGATCACGTCCACGACTACCCACAACGCCCAGCATTGCAGGCGCTTCTGCGCCATCCACAGCTGCGCCACCAGGCTGAAGCCGGTGAGGGCGGCGTCCAGCCAGGGCTGGGCGGCGTCGGTCCAGTGCGCCATGCCCGCGCCCAGCAGCAAGCTGGCCAGCAGGCCGGCCGCCAGGCCCTTGAGCATCGGCGCAGGGGCCAGGCGGGTCACCTGGCGGGCATCCTCGATACGGTCAGGTCGGGTCCACTGCCACCAGCCGTACAGCTGCAGCACCGCGTAGACCAACTGCAGGAGCATGTCCGAGTACAGCTTCACCTCGTAGAAGATCCAGCTGTACAGCACCACCATCACCAAACCGATCGGCCAGCACCAGGGGTTCTGCTTGACGGTGAGCCAGACGGCGATGACGCCGAGCGCGGCGGCGAAGAGTTCGAGGCCGGACATCGGCGATCCTTGAGCGGGGAAAGGGCGGGATGCTACAAGTTTCGAGCGGCAAGCAGCAAGCTGCAGTGGCGGGGACACTGCTGGGGCGCTCTTTCTTGCCGCTTGCAGCTTGTCGCTTGCCGCCACTAAACCCTGAACTGGCGCAGCAGTTGCTCCAGGTCCTCGCTCAGCCGCGCCAGGGCTACTCCGGCGTCGCTGGACTGGCGCGCGGCCTCGGCGGTCTGTTGCGACAGGTCGGCGGTTTCGGTGACGTTGCGGTTGATCTCCTCGACCACGTGGGACTGCTGCAGGGTGGCGCTGGCGATCGAGGCATTGAGCGCACCGAGGTTGCCCAGCGCCTGGCTGATGGCATCGAGGCTGCTACCGGCCTCGCGAGCCTGCTCGACCGTCTGGCGCGAGGCTTCGCTGCTGGTGTCGATGGCCCGCACTGCGGCCTCGGACTGACCCTGCAGGTGCTCGATCATGGTCTGGATCTCGGCGGTCGACTGAGCGGTGCGCTGCGCCAGCAGACGCACCTCGTCGGCGACCACGGCGAAGCCGCGGCCCTGCTCGCCGGCGCGGGCGGCCTCGATGGCGGCGTTGAGGGCGAGCAGGTTGGTCTGCTCGGCGATCGAGCGGATTACCTCGAGCACGCCACCGATCTTGGTGCTGTGACTGGCCAGTTCACGGATCACCTGCACCGCTTGCTCGATGGTTGCCGAAAGCCGGTCGATCTGCTGCAGGCTGCCGTGGATCGCCTGCTGGCCATGGCCGACCTGGGTCTGGGCGTTGCGCATCTCGCTGGAGGCCTGTTCGGCGTGCTTGGCCACGTCATGCACGGCGTAGGAAACCTCGTTGATCGCGGTGGCCACCTGGTCCATCTGCAGCGATTGCTGAGTACTGCGGGCCTGGGCGGCGCCTGCGTTGTCGCCGACATGGCCGGCAGATTCGGCCAGGTGATGGGCAGCGCCCTGCAACTGGCCGACCACCCCCTGCAGCTTGCCGTTGAAACGGTTGAAGTGTTCGCCCAGAAGGGTGATTTCATCACGGCCATGGGTGTCCAGGCGCCGGGTCAGGTCGCTTTCGCCACTGGCGATGGTGCCCATGGCTTGTACCGCCTCCTGCAGCGGGCGGGCGATGCTGCGGGCGATCAGCATCACCAGCAGGGCCATCAGCAGGGCGATGCCCAGGCCGACCAGCGAGGCGTCGCGCAGTTGGCGGGCGAACTCGGCCTGCACGTCGTCGACGTAAACGCCCGAGCCGATGATCCACCCCCAGGGTTTGAACAGCTGGATGTAGGAGGTTTTCTCCACCGGGTCGCTGGCGCCGGGCTTGGGCCAGCGATAGTCGACCGGCCCCGCACCCTGGCTGCGGGCCAGGGCGACCATCTCGTTGAACACGGCAAAGCCATCCGGGTCGCGGATGGCCGAGAGGTCCTGGCCATCGAGCTTGGGGTTGGCCGGGTGCATGACCATCTTCGGTTGCAGGTCGTTGATCCAGAAGTAGTCGTTCTGGTCGTAGCGCAGCCCGCGCACCACTTGCAGGGCTTGCTGCTGCGCGGCTTCGCGGGTGAGCGTGCCGGCGGCCTCCAGGCCCTGGTAATACGTCAGGATGCCGGCGGCGGTCTGCACCACGTGGCGGGTCTTTTCGGCCTTGGCCTGGTACAGGTCGCCGTGGAGCTGGCGCAGCATCAGCAGGCCCAACACCAGCAGCATGGCCACGGCCACCAGCAGGATCAGCCACAGACGGCGGCTGATCGACATCGACCTCAGGGTCTTCATGATGCGTTACTCCAGTCTTTGTTCTTTTTATCCAGGGCATCCAAGCATGCTTTGCCGCCGGCCCCCACTCGACCAACGGCTAATGAGTCTTTCTTGACATCCTGTGTAGCAGGTAACGCAAGCCTTGAAACACAGGCTCTGCTAGGATTTCGGCCGCGCCAGATGAAACCTTTAGGCTGCTGGGCTTTTCAGCTGGCCTTGAGAGCCACTGTCGCTGTAAAAAGCACGCGCCGCGTGCGGCATCATTGAGTCAATCAAAACAAGCGGCCTGCCACGCGCAGCGTCGCACTTGGGGGAAAGATGGATTTTTGGAGTGCCTTGCAGGCAATCATCTTGGGCGTGGTCGAGGGGCTGACGGAGTTCTTGCCCATTTCGAGCACCGGGCACCAGATCATCGTCGCCGACCTGATCAACTTCGGCGGCGAACGCGCCATGGCGTTCAACATCATCATCCAGCTGGGCGCGATCCTGGCGGTGGTGTGGGAGTTTCGACGCAAGATCTTCGACGTGGTGCTGGGCCTGCCCACACAGGTGCCGGCACGGCGTTTTACCGCCAACCTGCTGATCGCCTTCTTCCCGGCGGTGGTCCTTGGCGTGCTGTTCGCCGACCTGATCCACGAGTATCTGTTCAACCCCATTACCGTGGCCGCCGCACTGGTGGTGGGCGGGGTGATCATGCTGTGGGCCGAGCGTCGCCAGCATCGGGTGGAAGTCGATCATGTCGACGACATGCGCTGGAGCCATGCGCTGAAGATCGGTTTCGTCCAGTGCCTGGCGATGATTCCGGGCACCTCGCGCTCCGGTTCGACCATCATCGGCGGCCTGCTGTTCGGCCTGTCGCGCAAGGCGGCCACCGAGTTCTCGTTCTTCCTGGCCATGCCGACCATGGTCGGCGCGGCGGTGTATTCGGGGTACAAGTACCGTGAGTTGTTCCAGCCGGGCGACCTGCCGGTGTTCGCCCTCGGTTTCGTGGTGTCGTTCATCTTCGCGATGATCGCCGTGCGTGGGTTGCTCAAGTTCATTGCCAACCACAGCTACGCGGTGTTTGCCTGGTACCGGATTGCCTTTGGCCTGCTGATCCTGGCGACCTGGGAGTTCGGTTGGGTCGACTGGTCGACGGCGCACGGTTGACATGGCCCGTATGCAGCGTGCGCCTCGGGGCGAGGAGGGCGTGCGCCATGCACGCCTGAAATGGCTGGTACTGATGGTGCTTTGCCTGTTGCCGGTGGTGGGTGGCCTGCGAATGGGGTTGAGTGATGGGACCTGGCTGCCACTGGCGATGTATCCGCTGGTGAGCCTGGTCAGCTTGATGTTGTACTGGCAGGACAAGCAGCAGGCGCGGAACCAGGCTTGGCGCACGCCGGAGAAGGTGTTGCATGCCAGCGAGCTGCTGGGGGGATGGCCGGGGGCGTTGCTGGCGCAGCAGGTGTTTCGGCACAAGACGCGGAAGGTTGCCTATCAGGTGGTGTTCTGGGGGATTGTTTTTGTGCATCAGGTGTTTTGGGTTGATTATCTGTTCTTGGCGGGGCGTTGGGGGTTCGTGATCTGAGGGTTGTTGTTGTTGTTGTTGTTGTTGTTGTTGTTGTTGTTGTTGTTGTTGTTGTTGTTTGATGGTTTTTAAAGTTGTATGCGCATTCATTTATGATGTCGACGCTTATTCACCTTTCCGCCCTTACGGCGGGTTACTTTGGTCTTGGCCAAAGTAACCAAAGCCGCCTCGCTCCATTCATCCGGCCCTCCGCTTCGCTCCGGGTTCCCTCACTCCGGCCTTGCTCCCGGGAGGACCGCGCTGCAGGGCCCATCCTGGGCCCCAGCGCTTGACGGGCATCCATGCCCGTCACCTCCCTCCGCAAGACCTCCGTTCGGCCTCCTGAAGTCGCGAAGTTACGGGCGGCGCCTGGACTGGCGCAGCTGTCGCTAGTTTGAATTTAACTAATCTCTCGATCGCATCGCGGGGCAAGCCCGCTCCCACGCAATAGTCGCCGTTATATAAAACCCTGTAGGAGCGGGCTTGCCCCGCGAAAGGGCCGGAACAGTCAATACATAACTAATGGTCAAACAACTAACTTCGCATTTCTTGCTCTTGCTCTTGCTCTTGCTCTTGCTTCTAAGCGCGCGATAGTTCAGGCAACACCAATTGCGACTTCAGGAGGCCGAGCGGAGTTCTTGCGGAGGGAGGTGACGGCCATGGATGGCCGTCAAGCGCTGCGCCCCAGGATGGGGCGTTCAGCGCGGTCCTCCCGGGAGCAAGAACGGAGCGAGGGAACCCCGGAGCGAAGCGCAGGGGCCGGATGAACGGAGCGGGGCGGCTTTGGTTACTTTGGCCAAGACCAAAGTAACCCGCCGTAAGGGCGGAAAGGTGACTAAATGTCGATATCTTCTACGAATGCACATAAAAAACTCAAAACAAGCACCAAAGAACCCAACTCACCCCTCAGCATACATCCACCTCATCAACGAATGCCGCCCACTGATCCCCAACTTGATCGCCGCCCTGCGCAAGTAGCTCTCCACCGTATTGACCTTGAGCCGCAAATGCTCGGCCTGCTGCGGCGCCGTACGCCCGGCCAACAATCCTTCGCACACCTGCATCTCCCGCTCCGACAAGCTGATCCCCGTTTGGCGCAGCCGTTCGAGAAACCGCTGTCCAAGGCTGTCGACATCCACCGGTTCAGGCGCAACTGGCTGCAAGGCATTGATGTGCTTCTCCAGCATCGGCATCAGCAACGGCGAAATGTCTTCAAGCCGGCTGCGCTCGGTCGCCGAAAAGCCAACCCGCGGGTCAGCCCGCAACACCGTGATCTCGTAGCGGTAACCATCCTTGCGTCGCGCCAGGTGCAGGCGGGCAGGGTCGTCGAAGTCTTCGCCCGAATCACCGGCACTGAACACCGTCTCGCTGATCAGCGTCGCGTCCGGGCGGGTGGCGCAAACCGGGTCGCGCAACTGGCGAATGTGTGTGGCATCAATAGTCAGGTGGGTCTGGATCAGGTCGTGCAGATGCCGCGGAAAATGGCGACTGCCGGTACTGGCTATGACTTTGCCGATCTGCGGGAAGAGCAGGTGCGAATTCATCGTGTCATCCATGATAGGCGTTGGAACAAAGGGCCCGCGCACGCCAGTGACCAGCGTCCTTGACTGCCGGCGGGGCCGTTGGAGCTGCTTGCTATCCTAGTACAACGATTGAGTGACGGTTAAATGAAGCAGGAATAATGGCATAACAATATCATCGATCCCGCCGGGCATCCGCCTTATCGTGCAGTCGGGTATGATGCCGATCCTTTCCCATCACGAGGCCCGCCCCATGTCCCTGAGCGCTGACCAGATCGTCGAATTCCGCCATTTCGCCGAACAGCTGGCCGAGGCCGCCGCCACCGCGATCCAGCCGTACTTTCGCGCCAGCCTGGATGTCGAGGACAAGGGCGGACGCCTGTACGACCCGGTGACGGTCGCCGACAAGGCCGCTGAAGAGGCCATGCGCCAGCTGATCCAGGTTCATTATCCAACGCATGGCATCCTCGGCGAGGAGCAGGGCGCCGCACAGGGTAGCAGCCCGTTGACCTGGGTGCTCGACCCAATCGACGGTACCCGAGCCTTCATCACCGGCCTGCCGCTGTGGGGCACCCTGATCGCTCTCAACGATGGCGAGTGCCCGGTGGTCGGCGTGATGAACCAGCCGTTCACCGGCGAGCGCTTCATCGGCACCCCGCAAGGCGCATGGCGCGGCGAAACGAAGCTCAAGACCCGCGCCTGCGTCGACCTGGCCTCGGCCACGCTGATGTGCACCACCCCTGACATGTTCGACACCCCGGCACGCAAGGCGGCCTTCGAGGCGGTCGCCGGCAAGGCGCGGCTGATGCGCTACGGCGGCGACTGCTACGCCTACTGCATGCTGGCTTCGGGGTTCGTCGATGTGATCGTCGAGGCGAGCCTGCAGCCGTACGACGTGCAGGCGCTGATGCCGATCATCGAAGGGGCGGGCGGTGTCATCACCGCCTGGGATGGCAGCTCGGCCCAGGACGGTGGCTGCGTGGTGGCCTGCGGCGATCCGGCGCTGCACGCGCAGGTGGTGGAGATGCTGCGTCACGCCATGTAATGCTGTGCGCCCGCAATCGGCCTCGCCATCGCACTTTTTCGCATTTGTGCGTTCTATGCATGGCCAGGCCCCGCCGATCCCCGGCTGGGCCGACGACTTCCACCGGTGCCGATGGCCGTACGACGACATGCTCAGTTTCCCCGCCGCCTGCTGCTGGCCGGTACCCTGGTGTGCCTGGCCGCCTGCACCCAGCAACAGGGGCGCGACATGCTCACCCAGTTCGGCAACGGCAAGCCGGACGAGCTGTTCCAGACCAGTGTCGACCGCATGGCGACCCTGGCCATGCGCGACAACCTGCAAAGCCTCTACTTGCTGATGAACAAGCTGTACCTGCGTAACCCCAGCCAGTGGAAACAGTCCGGGTACCTCGACGCCACCACGGCGGCGCGGCAGATCCGCATCGCCATCGAGCAGCGCCAACCCTTGCCGCAACTGGGCGAGCGCCGTGACCTGGCTGCCCTGAGCTACGCCCTGAGCCCTGAATTTCGCGGTGATCGGGTCGGCGCGTTCATCTACGCCATTGGCAGCATGCTGGTTACCGCCCATGGCGGGCGCACCGAGTTCTACATGACCGACACCCTTGACCCGTTGTTCATCAACAACGCCGCCCGCAACATCGAGAAGGCCACCTGGATGCTCAGCCAGCGCCAGGATGCCAACGGCGTGCTGCTGCTGTTCTCCAACGAGATCTCCGAGCAGGGCAGCAACCTGAGCTTCGCCGTGGAGTTCGGCAAGGTCGTCGCCCGCCTGGACCTGCTGGCGCAGATGCTCGATGAGCGCTACCGACGGATCGGCCTGAACTATGCGCAGAGCCTGCTGCTGATGAATTTCCTGCCGGTGCAATGATCCATGTCCGCTGATCGCACAAGCTGACCGGGTCACTGTCCGCTGTCCGCCCGGCGTTTGTCGCCTGCGCATTGCCCAGACCCCGGGTTTTTGCTTAGTGTGGGCTTTGCCAGCCGACCGTCACCTGCCCCGACACACTCCGCGTGGCTGAATAGAATGACCGTGAACGACCACCTGCGCACCCCTCGGTAGCCGCAGGCGGCGCCCATAACAATAACGATGGCGAGTGCCTTGTCCATGGAAAGCCGCCTGCTGAGCGAGCAAAGCTGCGTGTTCCACCACGCCGACCCTTATGCCGTGTCCGACTATGTGAACCGGCATGTGGGCCAGCACCATATCGGCCTGTCCCGCACCACCCACCCCCAGGCCAGCCTCAGCCACCGCAAGTTCGCCGAGCTGGACCTGTGCCGCATCAGCTACGGCGGCAGCGTTCGCGTTACCTCGCCGGCACTGGAAACCATCTACCACCTGCAGGTGCTGCTCAACGGCAATTGCCTGTGGCGCGGGCACCAGCGCGAGCACCACCTGGTGCCGGGCGAGCTGCTGCTGATCAACCCGGACGACCCGGTGGACCTGACCTATTCCGAGGATTGCGAGAAGTTCATCCTCAAGCTGCCGGTGCACCTGCTCGACAGTATCTGCGCCGAACAACGCTGGCAGCGCCCCAGTGGCGGTGTGCGCTTCCTGCGCAACCACTACCGGCTGGAGGAACTGGGCGGTTTCCTCAATCTCTTGGGCATGATCTGCAACGAAGCCGAAGTGAGCGGCTCACTGCCGCGGGTGCAGGGGCACTACAGCCAGATCGTCGCCAGCAAGTTGCTGACGCTGATGACCACCAATGTGCGCATGGAGACGCTGGGCGGGGCGGGCATGGGTCTGGAGCGGATTCTGGACTATGTGGAGCGCAACCTGAAACTGGAGGTGAGCGCCGAAGCGCTGGCCGAGCAGGCGAACATGAGCGTGCGCTCGCTGTATGCGCTGTTCGATCGCCACCTGAGCACCACGCCCCGGCAGTACATCCGCCAACGCAAGCTGGAGCGCGTGCAGGCCTGCCTGAGCGATCCCAGCTGCGCGGTGCGCAGCGTCACCGAACTGGCGCTGGACTACGGCTTCCTGCACCTGGGGCGGTTTTCCGAGAGCTATCGCCAGCGTTTCGGTGAGTTGCCGTCGGAAACGCTCAAGCGGCGAGGCTAGCCAAAGCGCGGGACAAACCCAAGTGGGCTTGCCCCGTGTTCGAGGTGGATCAGGCCACATCCACCAGCACGATCTCGCTGTCCTGCAGCGCGGTCACCTTCAGCACCGTCTCCTGCTCGATCGCCACGCCGTCGCGCGCCTTGGCCTGCAGCCCGTTCACTTCGACCAGCCCCTTGGCCGGTACCAGGTAAGCACGGCGCCCTTCATCGAGACGGTACTCGGCGCTTTCCCCGGCGCGCAGGGTAGCGGCCACCAGACGTGCATCGGTGCGGATGCGCAGGCTCTGCTCATCGCCCTCGCGACCGCTGGCCAGGGTCACGAAACCCTCGCCACGCTCGCCTTTGGGGAACGGCCGGGTACCCCAGGACGGCGCATCGCCGACCTTCTCGGGGATGATCCAGATCTGGAAGATCCGCGTGTCGACCTTCTCCAGGTTGTACTCGCTGTGGACGATGCCGCTGCCGGCACTCATCACCTGCACGTCGCCGGCCTCGGTACGGCCCTTGTTGCCCAGGCTGTCCTGGTGGGTGATGGCACCTTCGCGAACGTAGGTGATGATCTCCATGTCACGGTGCGGGTGAGGCGGGAAGCCTGCGCCGGCGGCGATCAGGTCGTCGTTCCAGACCCGCAGGTTGCCCCAGTGCACACGCGCCGGGTCATGGTACTCGGCGAACGAGAAGTGATGGTGGGCGTCCAGCCAGCCGTGGTTGGCGTGGCCAAGGCTCTCGAAGGGTCGCAGTTGCAGCATGGTAATGCTCCTCTGATTCGGTGGAATGGGGCCATGATGCGGCTTTAATAGATCGATAAAAAGCGTAAATATCGGCTTTATATGATCTGATAATTCGATAATATTTGGTGTGAATCAGCATGCGTTTCATCGCCTAATGCCCTGATCCATAAGCATTCGCTGGCACTTTTGCGTGGATGAGGCGAACATGCCCGTTGTTTCGACTTTCAATGGAGTGACCGTGCCTCACGAGCATCCCCAGGCCCCGGCCGACCTGACCCCGCCCGCCCAGTTGCCCTGGCTGCGCCGCCTGGCGGCCCGCCTGCTAGGGCGTGGCCTGTCGCGCCTGCAGGCGCAGCACCGTGACTCCTGGTTCCTGGGCCACGCCACGGGGCAGCGCAACGGCCATTCTGACGGCCTGCGCGAAGGCTATGAGCGGGGCCGGGTGGATGGCTATGAGGCCGGGCGCCAGGTCCTGGTAATCCGCGATACACGCCCCGAGCATGTCGCCGTGCCGGGCCAGGACGACAACCTGTTTGACGACTGGCGCCTGCCGCTGACCACCGAGCTGAAGAAGCGCTTCAAGGCCGATGTCGCCCAGCGCCTGCCTGCCGAGGCGCAACCGAGCGCGGCGCAGTGGAAGCTGATCTTCAGCGACACGCCGTCCACTTGCGTGGTGGCCGGTGCCGGGGCGGGCAAGTCGACCTCGCTGGTGCTGCGCATCCTGTTGCTGCGCCACTACCTGGGCTTCGAACTCGATGCCCTGACCGTGGTGACCTTCACCCGCGAGTCGCGCAAGGACTTCATCCAGCGCCTGCTGCAGGTGTTCGCCCTGTGGCAGGTTGAGCTGTCACCGGCCCAGGGGCGCGAGCTGGTGCGCACCTTCCACTCGCGCATCCTGCCACTGGTGCGCAGCCTGCCGGGTTTCGCCCAGGTACGGGCGTTCGAGACCCTGGGCAGCGAGATGCCCGTTGGCAGCGAGGCCAGCGCCGACAGCAATCCGTTCGACCTGCGCCTGAACGACGCCCAGCGCCAGCAACTCAACCTGTGCTACCGCGACCTGATGGGCCAGAGCCCGCGTTTTGCCCAGTTGATCGGGGCGCTGCGCCAGGAAGCCCTGCTGCTCAAACCGCTGGATCCGGATCACCCGGACGTGCAGAAACGCGCCCAGGTGACCCAGTTGGCGGCCCAGCGCGACGAGGAGTTGTGCGATGTGATCGAGGACCTGTGGTTCGCCGCCGGCGCCTGGCCGATCAAGGGCATCGAGCCGTGCCGGGACACGGTGCAGATCCGTGGCAGCCGCTTCCATGTGCACGGTCGCCTGGAAGGGCTGGATGCCTGGGTGGTACTGGGCTTCGACCCAGCCGAGAGCGGCCAGTACCAGCGCCCTGGCGCCAAGCTGGCGGTGCGTGCGGAATGGGCGGTTAAACGCACCCTGTTTCAAGCTTTCTGTGATAAGCCATTGATATGGCTTGATAACTACTCATCGGCAAAGCGCTTGGCGGCATCCTTGGCGGGTGATGCCGTGGCGGGTCCTGGCTTCGAGTACAAGGTCAAGGGCGAGCTGGCCCCGGCGCCGCTGCTCGACGCCTTCGTCACCGCGGCAAGCTTTATCGAGAACCTGGGCCTGGACGTCAATGCCGCAGTGGCGGCCATGAGTTTCCCGTCCGGCGACACCGATGCGGTCTTCTTCGAAGCCCTGGCCTTGTACTGGAAGGCGCTGGAGGCTCATCTGCTGGCCCAGTCGCCGCCGGTTATGACCTACAACCGCATGTTCGCCCTGTTCGGCGAGAACAACCCGGAGAACCTCGGGCTGTTGCCCGACCCGCTGCTGCGCCCCCTGGCGCACCTGATGATCGACGAGTTCCAGGATGTCTCGCCGCAGATCGTCAGCTGGCTGCGTGCGAGCCTGACCGAGATTCGCCGCCGTGGGCCGACCCTGCATGCCGGACGGGTGGCGCAGCATTCGTCGCTGATGTGCGTGGGCGATGACTGGCAGTCGATCTACGGCTGGCGCGGCAGCTCGCCGAAGTACTTCATGGAGTTCACCAAGGCGTTTCTGTCCCCCGCCAACACGCGGGTGATGCTGGTGGAAAACTACCGCAGTCAGCAGCACATCATCGATGCCGCCGAGCACCTGGTCAAAGGCGCGCCGGCCATCACCGGGAAGAAGGCCAGGGCCGCGGGGCCTGCGGCCGAGCTAGCGCTGACGCCGGTTCGGGTCTTCGACCGCGACGAGGCGGCACTGGCCGAAACCGTGATCGAACACTATCAGCGTGGCGAAACGGTCATGATGTTGTTTCGAAAAACAAGCGATAAGTTATTGATTGAAAAGCATTTATCGGCAGTTATTAAGGCTGATTCTAGCTTGCCGCCTGGCCAGCGCCGCCTGCGCCAGCTGACCTATCACAGTGCCAAGGGCCTGCAGGCCGATGCGGTGTTCATGCTGGGCGATTGCCAGTACCTGACCAGCTCGCCGTACAAGAACCAGGTCTACCGCCTGGCCGGCCTGGGCAAGCCAGGTGATGCCCAGGCGTTCGACACGGCGCAGAAGGAAGAGGTGCAGCGCCTGGCCTATGTGGCGGTCACCCGGGCGGTCCGCCATTGCTATTGGCATGTGGAGAAGGCCAGCGGCGAGGCTGCCGGGCAGCCGCGCGCATCAAGCCAGGTGCAGGGCCGGCAGGTCTTCTTCGAGGACCTGCGCGGCCAGTAGCTTCAGTCGTTGGGATCGCGGCGGGTGGTCAGGCGCAGGTAGAGGCCGTCTTCGTCCTCCTCCAGGCCCAGGGCCATGCGTTTCATGCCCGCGATGTAAGGCTCGTTGGTGATGGCCTGGCGCAGGGGCTGGCCATCTTCGCCAAGGGGGCTGCGGCCCAGTGCCTGGGTCAGGGCCTCGATTACCGGGGGTTCCAGCGTGTCGTCCAGTTCATTGCCTTCCAGGTAATCCAAGCCGACGTCCCAGCGGCGCCTGAGCGCATCGAAGCGGTTACTGTACTCCCGGCGCAGTAGACGGCGCCAGGTTGGGTGACGGGAGATCCATTGGCGACGCAAGTCTGCGCTGGCGTCTTGTATCTCGACCTCGTCATGTACCGCGTCTTCGGTCCACGTAGAGACCTCGGCGGTTTGCCGGTAAAGCATCTCCTGCTGCGGTTCGGGGAAATCGAGACGCCTAGACAAGCGGGTGCGCAGGGCCAGGCGGATCTCGATCAGATCCAGACCTTCGCCCAGGCCGTTGTGCAACACGTCGTCCGACAGCGTATCGAAGCGATGCAGGTCCGGCAGCGCAGGCCTGGCGCCACGCTCGCCCAGCGGCCGGGCTTGCCAGGCGTCCAAGACTCGCAGTGCATCGCGCCGCGCCAGTCGCGCGTTATAGAGGTCCTGTGCCAGGGCGTTCACCTGATCACGCCGGAACAGGCGCCGGAAGAATTGGAACAGAGGTGGTGTGGCAATCTCCATGCCTGCGGTTTCATCGTAGGCCATGACTTCGATTTGAAGCGTACCGAACCCATCGGCACCGGCATCACCGCAACTGACCGGGAATGCGGCGGCCACCTCGTTCAGCCGCCTGCGCAGGCGGCTACTGGCAGCTGCCCGGTCAAGCAGCGTCCAGACCTGGCGGGCAAAGACCTCGGGTTGACGCAGCGCACTGGCCGACATGCCGACCTGTTCGACCACATCACGCAGGCAGGCATTGCGGTCGCCTTCAAATAGTGCGTTCCAGGTGGCTTGCTGGGCATTGCTGGCGTTGTTCAGCCAGGTTGTTCGCTGCGCTGAAGCTGGAAGAGGTTCCGCGACTGCTTCTTCCTCGACGGAGGCGCCGATTACTCTGAGACTTTCTCGGGTCCGTTCATCCAATGGGTTGTAATTGAAGCGCCAGCGATAATTGGCGCGCCTTGCCAGCAGATGGTCGAAATAGGCAGAGTTCAGGAGGGTGTCGAAATCGGGAACCTGCCCGATGCGATTCATGCTCAGGTCCACTTCGCGCAGCATGCAGGGGGTGCGTTGCATCAAGGTGCTGAGCCCGGTGGGCCACTGCTGAAGTTGGCCGCTGTCCAGGCGCAGGGTGGCCAGATTTTCCAGGCCGCTCAGGTCTGGACTGAGGCCCAGCGGATTCAGGGTCAGGTGCAAGTGCCGCAATTCGCGCATTGAACGGAACGCGCCCGCCATGTCCGCATCCAGCGCAATGCGGTTGGCCCGCAAGTCCAGGTTCTCCAGGCGCAGGCCTGTGATCATCTGCAGGTCCGCCAGGGTGAGGGTCAGACGGTTGCGGGGCAGTTCCAGGCTGCGCAGATTGTTCAGGGTCGGCAATACTTCGTGGGCGGTGACCGGCAGCTCACCCAGGCGCGCACTGCTCAAGCGCAGTTCTCGAAGTTGCGGGGCATTGCGCAGCGCTCGCAGGACCGATGTGGCGCTGAGTTGCGGGCTGCTGCGTACATCGACTCGGCGCAATGACGGGAAGGCCTGTAAAAAATCGGCAGGCATCTCGATCACATTGAGGTTCTCCAGCGTCAGCGTGGTGATGTGATCGAAACGTGTCGATAGCGGCGGCAGTGCATCGAGGGCGACATTGGACAGGCTGAGCATCTCGCCGTCCAGGCGTTGCCAGGCCCGGATCAGCCGGTCGGTGGTGGTGGTGTAAAACGCGCCGACTTCCTCGCCCCAGTCGTTGGCGCCTGCGCTGGCCCAGGCGCCAAGTTGCTCGCGCAGCACTGCCAGTTGAGTGCGCATCACCTGTATCTGCTCGGTCGCGCTACCTCTGGCGCGCAGGGTGCCCAGCAATTGTCGGATCTCGCGCCCCGTGAGCCCGGGGTACAAGGCGTGCAACTCGCGCTCGGCACGGGAGGCGAACATCCCAGGGCTGAGCGGGTAGCCATACCGGCCATCGCTCAGCCGCAGTGGCGAGCGAAAGCCGGTGGGCATGGGTTGCTGGCCAATCAGCCGGGCGGCGGCGGATCGGTCGGCGAGTGCCGCGTGATAGCGCTGTTGCGCGGACCATTGCGGGTGACGGGCCAGCAGGTTGTCGCTGATGAGCTGGCTATCGGTGTTGGCCAAACTGTTGCGGTACAGGCCCAGAATTGCACGGTCCAGTCGCACGCGGGCTTGCAGCAGCCGTGCTTCCTCGGCGATACGCAGCGGCACCCGGCCTGCAAGCAGGCTGTCCCGTTCGGCACTGTTGGCCTGGCCGGCCAGTTCGTCGAGTGCCCGCCAGGGCAGGCTGGGAAACTGCCGAGCGATGGCCAGGGTCGCGGGGGAAGCTGCCTTGGGCTGGTTGCTGTACAGACTGTCGAACAGCGATGCCCGCCTTGCACTCAGCCGGTCGGCCATCAGCGTCTGCAAGGCCTGTTGATGTTGATCGCCTGGGGTCCCTTCAGGCAACAGTGCCGCCACCGTTTCTTCGTCCAGGTTTTCCAGGACGATCCTGGCCAGGTATCCATTCTCAAGGTCGCTGCGGGTCACCTGTATCACCTGGTCGCCGAGCCGGTTGCGGCCATAGCGGGTGGCGCTGCCCATGGGCTCGGCACCGTCGAACACCTCCAGCGCCACATCCTCGGGCCAGCCGGGCAGTTCGCCGAGTACGCTGATGGCGAATTGTTTGTAGGCGGCCAGCGGACGGCCCTGGCGGGTTCGGGCGATGATGGTGTCGGCGGTGCTGTCGGCGTTCAACCGTCGCAGGGCGTCCTCGATCAATGGCGCAGGGCGTCTGCCGTCGGCGTGGGCCTGTTCCAGCACGCCACGCTCCAGGCCGCTGCTGTCGAGTGCGGCCAGCAGGTCCTCATCGGTCAACCCCTTGCAGAGTGGGCCCAGGCGACGCATCAGCTTGACCCGAGGCCACGCCTGAGGCCGCTCGTGCTCCACGCGCCAAGCGCCGTTGCCATTGCCGTGCAAGCGTGGCTGGTAGGCCTGTGGATCGTCCGGGTGGAGGATTCGCCAGTCTCCCCCGGCATCTTTGCGGACCTCGTGGAGGGCATCGTCCAGTTCCAGGAAATGCCGATCGTCATACTGCAGGATGCCTTCATCGTCCGGCTGCAGGTCCACCGGCAGTTCGACCGGGCTGCGATAGGGCGCGAGCTGAGGCTGCCACAGCCGTTCCTGGTCATCGAGCCGGAGGCTTTCCATCCAGTCGACGAAGCCCGAGGCCTTGGCCAGCCTGGCGACACCGGCGATGGCGACCACACTGCCAAGGTTGACGAGCAACGACTCGACCTGGCTCACGGCCTGGGCGTTGTCACCTTCGGACCAGGCCTCGAAACCGTGGAAGATGCTGCTCATCACCTGGCCGGCGCCTACGGCCAGCATGGCGACGTCCAGGCCCGGAACGAACATGGCCGCCACCCCCAGCAGGGTCAGGCCGCGTTCGCCCCACAGCATCAGGCGTTCCTCCCGGGCCTTGGTGTCGATATCCGCCGTCGGTACCGCTACCCTGCGAGCGTCGTCCAGCAGCCGCTGCACATGGTCGTTGAACAGCTTGGGCCACACCGGGAAGGCAATGGGCGTTTCATGTACCGCCAGCGCGGGGAAGCGGACGGGACGCGGTGCTGACTGATCATCTGATTCGCTGGCAATCTCCCTTCCTTGCCAGGGATGCGTGGCGGGCTCGGTCTCGGCAAAGGCCGGGGAAGGTGTCTCGAGAGGGGGCACTTCGGCCAGTGGGCCTTCGAACAACCTGGCCTTGAGTTTTCTTGCCAGCTCCGGGCGATCCTTCAGGGCGACATGTTCCAGAAAACGTTCGCGATAGTCGGGCTCCAGCAAGCGGCGACGCAGGTACCTGCCGAAGGCCAGCAGGTTGATGAATTCCTGTACAGGCCGATCGTCGTCGAAGGGCAGGTAGGCGATATAGACGGGATCGGACTGTCCGTCTGCCGCCAACAGCCACAGGTCGTGCAGTTGCGTGCCCAGCATGCTCAAGGTCCGCACAGAGGCTGTTGCCGCTCCGTAACCTGGCGCCTGGTCGCTGGTGCAGAGCTGGAGCAAAGCCTGGAGACCAACATCGGTCAGGTGCCCACGCATATGGGCGATCAGCGCCTGCGCGGTGAGTTCGTCGCGCCGCGCCTGGCTCCACAGCGGTTGCAGCACGTTTTTTCGCCTACCGCCATAGAAGCTTCGCAGGTGCTGCTGATAGCGCTTGCCCAGGTCGAGCGCACGGCAGTGGCCGACAAAAGCGCTGGTACTCAGACCTGGGACCGGGGTGGTGTCGTCGACGCTGAGCTGCAAGGTGCTGAAGGGGCCGACTTCGGCCATGCCTTCGAAGTTGTGCAGGGCGGCTTCGAGCAGGCTGGTGAGGGTGGCGGCGCCGGACGGTTGTTCGCTCGGGATCGCTGGGCGAGGCCTGTCATGGGAGGCATCTGGATCGGGGAGCTCACCCTCCAGACCCTGGGTGAATGGTTGACGGCTGAACTGCGCTTGCGTGAGGGAAACCTGAACGCCCAACCGCGCCTTCAGCAAAGGTTCGCAGAACTCGGTAATGCCCTGCAGGCCCTGCAAGGCCTTGGCCAGTGTCTTGCTGCTGGCCGCACGCTGCTTGATGGCTTCGCGCAATTCGGCTTGTCGGACAGGGGACGCCAGGACGAACCAGTCCGCGAGCTGCCCGTCCGGTTGGACGTGCTCCCGGTGGGCGCGGCGCAACAACCTTTGAGCGTGGGCTGGCTGCAGCTGTCTGGTCCAGCCTGGCAGGCTGCGCAGGATCTGTTGCCGGTGGTAGGGCGGGTCGATGCTATGCATGGTCGCATTCCAATGAAGGGGAGCGGCCATTCAAGTGCAGGTGGCAAGGTCTCGGGCGGTACATAATTGAGCCGCCGCCAGGGTGATGGCTGACACGCCCCAGACCGTTTGGCCCACAGCACCTGCGGCGGACTCACCTTCGGCCATTGACGGCGACGGCCTAGGGTCAGTCGGCGGGGACGCTGCTATGGTCTAGACAAAGCCTGAACGTGGAGCACTGCCATGCCAGCTTTCACCATCCTGCATATCGACCACCTGGTCCTGCGCGTCGGCGATCTGCAGCGCAGCCTGGCCTTCTACCATGAACTGCTTGGCTGCCCGGTGCGCAAACGCCGGGATTCGCTGGGCATGATCCACCTGGGGGCCGGCGACGGCCTGATCGACCTGGTGGCGATCGACGGCCCGCTGGGGCGCCAGGGCGGCGCGCAGCCCGGCCCGACCGGGCACAATGTCGATCATTTCTGCCTGCGCATCGAGCCGTTCGACGAACCGTCGCTGAGCGCACTGCTGCGCGATGCCGGGGTACGGGTCGAGGCCGCGCAGAAACGCTACGGGGCTGAAGGCGAGGGTGTCTCGCTGTATTGCTATGACCCTGATGGCAATCGGGTCGAACTCAAGGGGCCGCCGTTGGGTAGGGAGTTTTAGAGGCAGGCCGTCAAGGTTGTTGGGCGTTGACCGAGTGAGGCTACCAGGTGTCCGCCGCAACCCTTGCAGCGCCTATCAGATCGAGCGCCGCCCGCGCGGCGCATCGCGGCACAAGGCCGCTCCTACATTTGTTGCAACGTGCCAAACCTGTCAGGCCATGGTTGCCTGCCTTGGTGCAGGTTAGGCGGCAGTAGTGCCCACAAGGCGGCCCAGGTAATGGCACAGGTTTGACTGGCCCGAAACAGATGTAGGAGCGGCCTTGTGCCGCGATGCGCCGCGCGGGCGGCGCTCGATTTGACAGGCGCTGCAACTACAACGCCGATCACCCTAAGGAACCTCGTCCGCCCCAAGCAACAACCCAACCTGCTGACCCTTGGGCAACCGCCCCACCACCAATTGGTGCGACCGGCGCAGCAGGTCGCTCAGCTCGTCGCGGCCCATGGGGTAGGGCGGCAGCATGCTGATCCATTTCGCCCGCGCCAGGTAAGGCGCCGGGCGAATGCCGGGGCGGTCGCAGTAGCCGAGGAACAGCTCGTCGGCCACCTTGAACGACAAGCCGGCGCCGCCCAGGTCCTGCACGGCGAACATCTTGTTGCCGGCCACCGAGAACACCCGGATGCCGCCCCATTTATAGTCTTCCCGCGCCCCGGGCAGGGCCAGGCACAGCGCCGCCACCTGATCCTCGGACATCCTTTTCTCAGACATAACGCTCTCCACAGGCCTCGAACGAGACCGCCAGGTGATCGATCCACGCGCGTACCGCCGGCAGCAGGCCGCGGCGGTGCGGGTAGACCGCCTGCAGGTAGCCGCCGGGCAGCGACCAGTCTGGCAGCAGGCGCACCAGTTCGCCACGGGCCAGTTCCTCCTCGCAGAACATCGACGGCAGGGCGGTGAAGCCCAGCCCGGCGCGTACCGCGGCGTTGCGCACGACGAAGTCGTCGATGGCCAGCCGCGGCTCCAGGGCAACGTCCTCCTGGCGCCCGTGCGGCCCATGCAAACGGAAGTGCACCAGGCGGTCGGCCTCGGCCGCGCCTAGCACTGGCAGGCTGGCCAGCTCGGCGGGTTCGCGGATATGGTCGGCGAAGCCAGGCGCTGCCACCAGCTGCATCTGCGCCTGGCGCAGGCGGCGGGTGACCAGCGCCGGGTCCTCGTCACCCAGGTCGCGTACCCGCAGGGCCACGTCAATGCCCTCGGAGATCAGGTCGACCCGGCGGTTGAGCAGCACCATGTCCAGCTGCACCAGGGGGTACTGGGCAAGAAAGCGGCTGACCACATCCGGCAGGAAGGCGTGGGCCAGGGCCACCGGGCAGGACACCCGCAGGCGGCCGCGGGGCTCGCTGGACATGCTGGCCACCACCTCGTCGGCCATTTCCGCCTCCAGCAGCATGGCCTGGCAATGGTTCAGGTAGCGTTCGCCCACGGCGGTGAGCTTGAGCTGGCGGGTGGTGCGCTGCAGCAGGCGGGTGCCCAGGCGCTCCTCCAGCTCGGCGATGCGCCGCGACAGGCGTGACTTGGGGATGCCCAGCTGGCGCCCGGCGGCGGCGAAACCACCGGCTTCGACCACCCGGGCGAAGTAGAAGAGGTCGTTGAGGTCTTGCATTTGGCTGTCTCATTGTTCCATCAGTGGAACAAACTAACGCGTTTTTACCGACTTATCAGCTATTCGATGTGCCTATAGGATTGCTCCCATCGTGATCGCCCACCGCCGCGGTCTTCATTCACAGGAGAGTCCCATGAAACTGTTGCATATCGATTCGAGCATCCTGGGCGACAATTCCGCCTCCCGTCAGCTGAGCCGCGAAGTGGTCGAGGCCTGGAAAGCTGCTGACCCGAGCCTCGAAGTGGTTTACCGTGACCTGGCCGCCGACGCTATCAGCCACTTCTCCGCCGCCACCCTGGTAGCCGCCGGCACCCCGGAAGAGATGCGCGACGCTGCCCAGGCCCACGAGGCCAAGTTGAGCGCCGAGACCCTGGAAGAATTCCTCGCCGCCGACGCCGTGGTGATCGGCGCGCCGATGTACAACTTCACCGTGCCGACCCAGCTCAAGGCCTGGATCGACCGCGTGGCGGTGGCCGGCAAGACCTTCCGCTACACCGAGGCCGGCCCTGAAGGCCTGTGCGGCGACAAGAAGGTGATCCTGGTGTCCACCGCTGGCGGCCTGCATCAGGGCCAGCCTACCGGCGTCGGCCATGAAGACTTCCTCAAGGTGTTCCTCGGCTTCATCGGCATCACCGACCTGGAAATCGTCCGCGCCCATGGCCTGGCCTACGGCCCGGAACACCGTGCCAAGGCTATCGACGCCGCCCAGGCGCAGATCGCAGGTGAGCTGTTCGCCGCCGCCTGATCGCCATTACGTACCCAAAGCCGACTGCCGCCCAGCGCGCCAGTCGGCTTTTTTCATCCAGTTTTCATGTGTCGCCGGCGCGCCGGGTTCTATGCTGGCATCCATACCTGAGCACCGCGCAGTGCCTTGCGACGAGGAGCGCCCTGCGATGAAGCGAACCCGCATGCTGATGGCGCTGTTGCTGCTGGGCGGCCTGCTGGCCCGCGCCGACGCGGCGCCGTGGGCAGCCGGCTTGCACCGCCTGACCTTCAGCGACCCGGTGGACGCCCGGCCCATGCAGGCGTTGGTGTTCTACCCCTCCAGTGGCGAGGCGCATCCGGTGCGCATCGAGGGCTACCAGACCCGTGTCGCCGAAGAGGCGCCGGTAGCCATGGGCCAGTTCCCGCTGCTGGTGATCTCCCACGGCAATACCGGCAGCCCGATGGCCTTGCACGACCTGGCCAATGGCCTGGCCCGCCAGGGTTTCGTGGTAGTGGCGGTGGTTCATCCCGGCGATAACAACCGCGACCACAGTCGTTTGGGTACCCTCAGCAACCTCTATGGCCGCCCCCTGCAGATCAGCGCCGCGATCACCGCAGCGAGAAACGACAAGCTGCTCGCGCCGTACCTGAACGATGGCAAGGTCGGGGTGATCGGCTATTCCGCTGGCGGCGAGACCGCGCTGATCCTGTCCGGCGCACGTCCCGACCTCGAACGCCTGCGCCGCTACTGCGAGCAACGCCCTGGTGATGCTGATGCCTGCAAGACCCATGGCGTGCTGATCGCCGACCACAGCGAGCTGGCGCCTCGCGCCGATCCCCGGGTGGGCGCGGTGATGCTGATGGCGCCGTTGAGCCTGATGTTCGGCCGCCACGCCCTGGCCGGCGTGCAGGTGCCGGCGCTGATCTACAGCGGTGACAACGACCAGCTCCTGGCCCTGGAGCACAATGCCGATGCCCTGGCGCGCAAGCTGCCGGTCACGCCTGACTACCGCCTGCTGACCGGCGCCGGCCACTTCGTGTTCATGGCCCCCTGCGACGACGAGCAGCACCAGCGCATGCCGGTGCTGTGCAAGGACGCCGAGGGCGTCGACCGTCGGCATATCCATCGCTCGCTGCGCAGCGAGACCAGCGCTTTCTTCAGCCAGGCACTGGGCGCGCCGGAGCCCGCCGAGCGTTCAGCCGCGGCGGGCCAGCAGCAGGGTCAGGCCCACCCCTGACAGGGCGAGCAGGGCGGCGACGCAGAAGATCGAGGCATACCCCAGGTGCACCGCCACCGCGCCCATTACCGGGCCGGCGATGGCCAGCGCCAGGTCGAAGAACACCGCGTAGGCGCCCAGCCCGGCGCCACGGCTGCTGCTGGGCACCTGGCGGATCGCCTCGACGCCCAGGGCCGGGTACACCAGCGACAGGCCGAAGCCGGTCAGCCCGGCACCGACCATCGCCCACAACGGCGACGGCGCCAGCCATAGCAAGGTCAGCCCGAGCACCTCGGTGGCCATGCAGACGATGGCCACGTTGTAGCCGCCGAAGCGGTTGACCGCATTGACGAACAGCAGCCGCGACAGGATGAAGCACAGGCCGAAGGCGCTCAGGCACCAGGCGGCGCCGACCCAGCCTCGCTCGAGGTAGTACAGGGTGACGAAGGTGGTCAGGGTGCCGTAGCCGATCGACGCCAGGGTCAGTCCCACGCCGCAGGGCGCGACGCGGCCGAACGCCGACCAGAACGGCAACCGTTCGCCGCGCACCACCACCACGTCCGGCCGGGTGCGCAGCACCAACAGGGCCAGCAGCGCCAAGCCCAGCAGTGCCGGACCGAGCACGGCGAAGCTCAGGCCACCCACCAGCAGCACGCCGGCGGGCGCGCCGATGGCGATGGCGCCATAGGAGGCGATGCCGTTCCAGGAAATGACCTGGGCAGTATGTTCCGGCCCAACCTGGCCGATCCCCCAGCTCAGCGTCGCGACGCCGATCAACCCCTGGGCGATGCCCAGCAACAGCCGGCCGCCCAGCAGCAGTGCCAGGCTCAGCCAGGGCAGGGTCAAGGTCCAGGCCGACAGCAGGGTCAGCACGCCACAGCCGGCGATGCCGTACAGGCCGTAGCGGATCGCGCGCTTGCCGCCGAGGGTGTCCGCCACCCGTCCGGCGAAGGGCCGGCTGAGCAGGGTGGCCAGGTACTGCAGGCCGATGGTCAGGCCGGCGATCACCGCGCCGAAGCCCAGCTGGTCGTGCACATGGCCAGGCAGCACCGCGATCGGCAGGCCGATGCAGAGGAAGGCGATGAAGGTATAGAAGACGATCGAGAGGATCTGCAGGGTGACGCTGGAGGCGTGTGGCGCGGTCATGGGGCTCGTTCGCGGGCGGGCGGTGGGGCTGTGCCCATCATGGCCGCTGCGCGACGGAAAAGAAAGCAGGCTAACTAATTGGCCGCCCTGGCCAAGGATTTCACTGAGGCATTCGCGGGTAAATCCGCTCCCGCAGGGCTGCGCTGTGCTGGGCCGCAGCGCGATACCTGTGGGAGCGGGTTTACCCGCGAAAGGGCCAACCCGGTCGCCGCAAGACCACCAGGCAAGCTTGGTTACATCAGACCACTACACCCTGGCTGCGCAGGTAGTCGTCGTAGGTGCCGCTGAAGTCCACCACGCCATCGGCCGTCAGCTCGATGATGCGGGTGGCCAGCGACGACACGAACTCACGGTCGTGGCTGACGAACAGCAGGGTGCCCGGATAGTTCTCCAGCGCCAGGTTCAGCGCCTCGATCGATTCCATGTCCAGGTGGTTGGTCGGTTCGTCCATCACCAGCACGTTGGGTTTTTGCAGGATCAGCTTGCCGAACAGCATGCGGCCCTGCTCACCACCGGAGATCACCTTCACCGACTTGAGGATCTCATCGTTGGAGAACAGCATGCGCCCCAGGGTGCCGCGAATCACCTGCTCGCCGCTGGTCCACTGGCCCATCCAGTCGAACAGGGTCACGTCGTCTTCGAAGTCGTGGGCGTGATCCTGGGCGTAATAGCCCACCTCGGCGCTGTCGGTCCACTTCACTTCGCCCTTGTCCGGGGTCATCTCACCGACCAGGGTGCGCAGCAGGGTGGTCTTGCCGATACCGTTGGGGCCGATGATGGCCACGCGCTCGCCGGCTTCGATGGTGAAGCTGAAGTCCTTGAACAGCACCTTGTCGTCGAAGGCCTTGGCCATCTTGTCGACGATCACTGCCTGGCGGTGCAGTTTCTTGGTCTGCTCGAAGCGGATGAACGGGCTGACCCGGCTCGATGGCTTGACCTCGGCCAGCTGGATCTTGTCGATCTGCTTGGCGCGCGAGGTGGCCTGCTTGGCTTTCGAGGCGTTGGCCGAGAAGCGGCTGACGAAGGTCTGCAGTTCGGCGATCTGGGCTTTCTTCTTGGCGTTGTCCGACAGCAGCTGCTCGCGGGACTGGGTCGCGGCGGTCATGTACTCGTCGTAGTTGCCCGGGAACAGACGCAGCTCGCCGTAGTCCAGGTCGGCCATGTGGGTGCAGACGCTGTTGAGGAAGTGACGGTCGTGGGAAATGATGATCATGGTGCTGTTACGCGCCGTGAGGATCGTTTCCAGCCAGCGGATGGTGTTGATGTCCAGGTGGTTGGTCGGTTCGTCGAGCAGCAGCACGTCCGGATCGGAGAACAGCGCCTGGGCCAGCAGCACGCGCAGCTTCCAGCCCGGGGCTACTTCGCTCATCGGTCCGAAGTGCTGTTCCAGCGGGATACCCAGGCCCAGCAGCAACTCGCCGGCGCGGGACTCGGCGGTGTAGCCGTCCATCTCGGCGAATTCGGTTTCCAGCTCGGCGACGGCCATGCCGTCTTCCTCGCTCATCTCAGGCAGCGAATAGATGCGGTCGCGCTCGGCCTTGACCTTCCACAGCTGCTCGTGGCCCATGATCACCGTGTCGATCACGGCGAACTCTTCGTAGGCGAACTGATCCTGGCGCAGCTTGCCCAGGCGGGTGTTGGGCTCGAGCATCACCTGGCCACCGGACGGCTCCAGGTCGCCGCCGAGGATCTTCATGAAGGTCGACTTGCCGCAACCGTTGGCGCCGATCAGGCCGTAGCGGTTGCCGTTGTTGAATTTGACCGAGACGTTTTCGAACAGGGGCTTGGAGCCGAACTGCATGGTGATGTTGGCGGTAGAAATCAAGTGCTTGTCCTGCGGGGGTTCCAGAGGTGTATTTAGGCCCTCTCGTCAGTTTTGGGCCAGTTCTTGGCCAATTCGACTCGGGGCGGCAGCTTCTCCAGCTCCCTCCAGTCCGAGGAGGAGCTGATCCATTTCGCGTAGGTAGAGAGCAACATCTCGACGCTATGGCCGAGCAGGTTCGCGATGAACGCTTCGGTTCATCCCAGCTCTCAGGCACATGGTTGCGTAGGTGTGGCGGGTGTCGTACTGCCGGCGTTCACGGATGTCCAACGCCTTGGGCGCTGATTTGAAAGGCGGATTGTAACACTTGGTTCGTTGATCCACAGCCCACCTTTGCTCGGTTGGAGCACAAATGGGCAATCTGCACATGCCGCCGCCGGAGCGGTATGCGTTGATCCCACCAAACCCGCGTACACTCATTCGCTCCGTTGGTTGCCGTCGGGCGCGAATGGCCGTGAATTCGGACGGCGTCGGGGGAAAGGGGTGACTAACGCTACGCAATAGCGTCTATGCGGGTCGGTGCAAGGAATAATAAGGACGTTACGTGGTTCGGAAGGTGACTTTACTGGTGCTGATGGCCAGCTTGAGCGGGTGCATGGCAACCGCGATGCGGATGGACTATGACAAGCACCGTTGCCCCTACATCGGACTCAGGTTCGATTGGTGGCTGGTAGGCACATCCAAGGGAAAGCTGATCCCGTTCTTACTCATGGACGCGCCGTTTTCCCTGGTGGTCGACACAGTTTTCTTTCCCTTCGAATATGAATACACCTGCAATTTTTAACGTATCTGACTCGTCCGCCCAGGGGGGATCTGGCCGGCACCGGGGTCATCGCAAGGGCTGATGCTTCACTCGCCAAAAGAGAACGTGTATCCAAGACAGGACACCCGGTAGATGACGAGAGGAGAAGAGGCCTCAGAGCGACGTTGCGATTGCCAACGCCAACTGCTTGTCAGACATATACGGCTGGCGATACGCCGCGTGGTAGTAACGAACCGCTTGCTCAAATTGAGCGCCGCGGATCTCGCCATCTGAGCCGATGAACGCCAGCGCGTCGGCCTTTGCCGACTTCATGTTCGAAGGGCCATAGACCGTTAGTGCAGTGGTGCCGCCGACAATAAGCGTGGGAACAATCGTCGTGATGAACATCGCTCTTTCGATGGGATCATTGTTTTCGTGTGCCACGGATGGAGCGCTGGCCAACGCCAGCAACATACCTAGTGTTTTCAGGGGATCCATTCCTAATTGCTTCCTGCCGCCTGGTGACGATGTCTGAATAGCTGATCCAGTGCCGATAAAAAAACTAGCGCCGTGTCCCTTCAAGACCGGAGATATTATGCAAAAGGATGAGTTTATGAGGAAGGCCCAGGCATGGGCCATGGCGATGCTCTAGTCTGAGGGATCGCTCTGTCGTGCCCGGTGGTCCGATATAAAACTTCTCTGGGCGCCCAAGGCGCACACTCGAATTCGCTCAGAGCTTCTGAGCATTGAGAGGTGAGTATGACCAGAGACAGGTATGGGATAGATAACAATCGGTTGGGTAGCAAGCCTGCGAAAAGCGATGGTTCGCCAGGTGGTCAAGACGTCGAGAGCGAAAGAGTGCTTCCAGAGGATCGTGATGGCCACATCGACAATCACCCCTTTCGTCGCGGGCATAGGCAAGGGCCGCCGGACCCATCGAGGGCATCCAATGCCGAGCGCTATAGCCATCACAAGCAGCCATTGGAGTAATGGACAAGCCGGCCTCTGAAGCTGACTGAAGGTGTCCCTCATGAAGGCTCTGCGCATCGTTCTTCCTCATCCCCGTGGACCTCGCATGGGGTGCTGAGCGTTGAGCCCTGGGCCGCCGCCGCTCATCCGTCACGGAATCGGCTTGATCAATTCAAGTCCTTGGTTGCGGATGTTACCCACTGCAGTTCCCACCCGGTGCCAGACAAAAGCTTCTGCCGGTTCACTCAGGTTGAGCAGTAACTGCTCGGCGTGCTCGCTGGGTAAAGACGCCGCCACCCATTCGACAGCCAGATCAGATGACAGCACCACCGGACGCCGGTCGTGCACGTCTACCAGGCCGCCCTGGGCATCGGCGGTGATGATCACGAACCCGTCGTGATCGTTGCCGGCGAATTGGCCGATGGCTGCGCACAGGGCAGGGCGACCGTCACAACGGTGGATGTAGTAGGGCTGCTTTTTCGGCCCGCCTTCGTCCACCCATTCATACCAGCCGTCCACCGGCGTGATCGCCCGATGCGGCCATATCGCCCGAAAGAACACGCCGTGAGCCACCTTCTCGACGCGGGCATTGATCGGCGCGGCGCGGTCGGTCGCCCAGTGCGGGCGCCACCCCCATCTTACCAGGTCCGCACGCGGGCCGGCGTCGTCTACCCGAAGCACAGCGACCTGCGTGGTCGGTGCAACGTTGTAGTGACCGAGCGGCTGCTCACCGACGTTGTTGCGCCAGGCCTGTGGCATGCTCAGGGTCTCTACGAAGTCATGGATTCCGCGGTACTGGCTCAGCCTGCCGCACATTTCCCATCCCTCCTGCTTGAACTCAAAGGATAGGTCGTCGAGCAGTGTCAGCGATCGTCAGTTGTTGAATGACTGCTCCAGAAACCTACTGATCAGCGAGGCAATTTGCTGCTGGATCATTGCCCGTGGTCGAGCGTTCTCGCCGTCCCGGCAAATGATGCCATTGTCTTCGAGCAATCCCATCGCGGCGGGTTTTGTGGGCTGTCCCAGCACTCACAAGAACTTGCCGAACAGCTGGTTTTCATGCGTCTCGTTCTGGAACGTATACGGTTGCGAGCCAAAGTGTTCATAGCCTTGTCGAGGATAGAATGCCAACGCTCGATCGTTCCCCGCCCAGACAGTAGCCCAAAGGAGCGATGCGCCATCGAGCCTGGCCTGTTGCTCGGCTGCCTCCAGCAAGCGGTAACCAATGCCTTGCCCGGTAAATCGTTCTTGCAGGTAAAGGCGTTGAAGTTCGCCTGCCCGAGGGCTGGCGATCCGTTCGTGGTTGGTGTTCAGTGCGACCTGGGCAAAGCCGACCAAGTGGTCGTCAACCTCTGCGAGCGTGATGAGGGTCCCTGGTCTGGCAATCACCTTCGAAAGGTTCTCTGGCGAAAAAGACTCCAAGGCCTCCTGGGCGATGGCATCGCGTATGCCTTCAGTGGCATAGGTGTCGAGAAACACCTGAATACCCAGGGCGGCAAGGCAAAGGGCATCCTGAGGAAGCGCTTTGCGCAAAGTGATTGGCTGCATTGCCTGCCTCCTGGCATTGCCTGTAGGGTTCGGCGCCTGGTCGGGCGTGAGTCCATGGCCATCCGGGTGCACTGGGCTTCTCCGGATCTGGCTCCCGGCTCACTCTATCAGGTCGAGCAGGACCTGTTCAGTCGCCGGCCGAACCTTCAAACGTAGCTCTTCTCATTCCTGCCAGGTTGACCGCTCGCTGCGGCATCGGTTTCGCCCCGCTGGGCCCATCGCCACAATTCACTCCCATCAATTCGCTGGGCGGCAGGTGCACGTGCAACTGCCGACGGCGCTGCTGGATGATCTTCTGGATGCGTCTCATCGGGGTACACCTCGATTGGCATCCTTGCGTAGAGCCGGAGGGCACGACCATCAGTAAACGCCTGTTTGCCCGAAACGCCTGTCTCGCCTGACCAATGGACGTGATTCTGGCGCAGGCAGGCTGGAATGGGAGTTGCTTGAACCCAGGAAACCGATCATGCGGGGAGAGCAGACATGTTCCAGGATGACTTCTATTTCATGAGCTTCGTCGTGGCTGCCGTGCTGGCTGTGGATGTGGTGGCGATCTTCATGTTCCTGCAAGCCAGTGCCTGATCCCAATCCTGGGGATCAGCCCCCTGAATCGGGGCCAGGCGCACGGCGGTCGTTCGGTTCAGGGTTGATTGATTAGCGCTCACCTCGAGGTGGTAGCGCGTGGCCAGGGTGATATGCTGCGCCGCTTACCTGATCGGGAGTCTGTGGATGGCGTGGATGGACCGTGTAAAAGCCACGAGTGAGCGATTCACCGCTCGGCAACGCTGCATTGTCGGTGCGGGCCTGTTGGTCGCCTGGCTTGCAGGAACGGCCGCGTTCCCCGGCGTTGATCTTGTGTTTCTGTATGTCGGTTCGATGCTCATGTTCTTCGGCGCCGTGACAGTCCGGATCAACAAACGACCCTGAGTGACCTTCGTGGTGCCATGCACTGCATCGCGGGGCAAGCCCGCTCCCACGCTGGTGATGCCTGTAGCTTTGCTTCCTGCAACCTTCTTGTTTGGCATGGAGTTTATACCGGCCTTTGAACATTCACGGCAGGCCCTTTATCTATCTGGGCGTTTGTTGATTCGAATAAGTATTCGTTTGAGTGTTCCGCTTGTCTGCTGGACCAGCCGATCCACTGGACGCTAGTACACTCACCCGTGCGGTAAGCAAGTCCCACTCATAAGGAGCATGAGTCATGGCACAGCAACAAAAGGCTTTTGATGAAGAACTGGCCGCCGATGTTCAGGTACCTCCGGGTTATACCTACCTGAGCAGCGGTCGTTGCGATGTGAAGGGCAAGGAAGGAGAGCGGGCCGGCGCGAACTTCGTCGAAGCGCAGATCCAGCAGTACAAATCCTTCATCCTCAGGACCACCGCCGGTGCGGGCACGTTCATGGTGCGCCTGGACTACTCTGGTGGCAGCGACAAGAACCTGCAGTACGTCAGTATCGATGCGAACTACTCCGCCCAGGAGACCTTCAACATTCGCAGCGTTTCGATGAGCAATCTGCGTGGTTTGTTCGCCGCCGGCAAGAGTTCGGCCAACCTGAGTTTCTACGTGTTCGGAAAACCTTGATCGGGTTCGCTTGACCTGCATGGACTCCGGCCGATCGATGACCGGAGTCTTGCGTCTGCAATCCTGTGACTGTGCTAGATTCCTTCGCCTTGCAGGCATCGAACGGGTGGTTTTTTGCCCGGGGCGATGCGAGGAGTGCATGGTAGAAGGGAGTTTCAGTTTACCCATGTTCATCGAAACACCGCGTCTTGTCCTGCGCCCCTGGGCCGAGCGGGACATCGAGGCTTTTGCCCTCGTCAATGCCGACCCCGAAGTCAGGCGCTACTACTATCCCGCGATACTGTCTCCCGATGAAACCCGGTCGATGCTCGCGGACTGCGATCACCATCTGCAGGTCCATGGTTTCGGTTTCGTCGCCGTCGAACGCAAGGTCGATGGCGCGCTGGTCGGCGGGCTTGGCCTGTCCCTGACCGGGGATGAGATACCGGGCGACCCGCAGGTCGAAATCGGCTGGATCCTCGGGCGCAGCCACTGGCGGCAGGGGTACGCCTTCGAGGCGGCCAGCGCGTGTCTGGAGCACGCGTGGTCAACGCTTGGGCTAAGGCAGGTCATCGGCTACACCTCCAGCATTAACACCCCGTCGCGGGCTTTGATGGAGCGGTTGGGTATGCGTTCGGATCCGGCGGAGGACTTCCCCGACCCGACGGTGCCTGAAGGCAATGCATTGCGGCCGCACGTGCTCTACCGAATCGACAGGCCGGCCTGAAAGCGATGCGATATAGCGAACCGGCCTACCGCGCCCATCACCCGGAGCTAGTCTTGTAGATCGTAAGCAGACTATTAAAAAGGGTGGTAGGTGTCTGACCCTGTCCAGGGCTTCCTGCTGGGGTGGTTGGAGTCTGTATGAGCCGTTTGATGATGGCAGTGGCCGCCAGCCTGTTGCTGGTGGGCTGCGCACACGATCCCGATATCCGTGCGGGCCGCGACAACACCTTCGGCATGACCGCGAAAAGCCCGCCGGAGTACCTGAACTGCGTCAAGGCCGAGCTTCCCGACACGGCCACGACCTATGTCGTGCAAAACCAGGACGCCCTGGAGCTATTTGTCGCCAGCACTGACCCGAACAAGGCCGAGGGGCTGGTCAAGGTTCAAGGCTCCGCCGGGCGGCAGCAGTTCTCGGCGTATCAGCGGGATGCCTGGTATGACAAGGGGCGCCTGCTCGATGCCGCGCTGATGTGTTCGCGGGTATGATCGCAGCTTAGCGGGGCGCGCCAGTTTCCATCGCGCCTCGTGAAGCGATCCCGCCCCACTTCACCTCAGGTGCCCCTCATGTTGAACGGACTCAACCATCTCACCCTGGCTGTTTCGAACCTGCCGGACAGCATCGTGTTCTATCAGCAGATCTTGGGCTTCAAGCTCGATGCACGTTGGGACCGTGGTGCCTACCTGAGTCTGGGCGACCTTTGGTTGTGCCTGTCGGTCGACCAGATCGAGGCGGGCGACTTGCAGCGCAACTACACCCACTACGCATTTTCCATCCGCCAGACCGATTTCGCGGCATTTGCCCAGCGTTTGCATGAGCATGCTGTGAGCCTGTGGAAACAGGACAGCAGCGAGGGCGACTCACTGTACTTCCTCGACCCGGACGGCCACCAGCTCGAAGCCCATGTCGGCGATCTGCAGTCGCGGCTGGCGGCCTGTCGGGTCAAACCCTACGCGGGCATGGTGTTCTACGACTGACGCATCCGCGCCATGCACAGCGCATCGACGTACACCCCGTCACGCACGCCGTAATCGCGCAGCCGGCCTTCGGTCTCGAAGCCGAACTTGCGATACAGCGCCAGCGCCGGTTCATTGTCGGCGTAGACGGTGAGCTGGACCCGGCGCAGGTTCATCCAGTTGTCGGCAATGTCGAGGATGGCCGTCATCAGCCGCGAGCCGACGCCCTTGCCTTGCCAGGCCTGGGCAACGCCCATGAGCAGCTCGCCCAGGTGCGCCTGGCGGATGCGTGTGCTCTGGTCGAGGCCGATATTGCCGATCACCTGGCCTTGGTGCACCGCCACCAGGCGGACCTGGCGTTCGTGATAGGCGGCCAGGCGTTCGCGCCAGACCTCGACGGACTGATAGGGCATCTGCAGTACCTGGCGGCACACGGCCGGTTCATTGTAGAGCGCGGCGATGCCCTGCAAGTGCTGCTCGGCAAACCGTTCGATGACGATGTCGGGCGATGCGTCGGTCACTGTGTTTCCATCCTTTGAAAAACGAGTGGCGCCTGAGTGTACGGGGCGCAGGTCCAGGCTGGCCAGTGGCGATGACCTGGCAAGAAAGCGGATGCGCCGGCACGCCGCGATGGGTACAGTGCAGTGATCGTCGTCTTGCCGGAGCCTGTCATGTCCTGTTCCTTCACCCTCATGCAATCGCCTGTCGGCACCCTGACCCTGGTGGCGCGGGGCGAGCGGCTGGCCGCCGTGCTGTGGGAGCACGAGCGGGAAAACCGGGTGCGCCTGGGCGACCTGCACCGTGATGACCAGCACGGCGTGCTGCGCGAGACTGCCCGCCAGTTGGGCGAGTACTTTGCCGGGCAACGCCAGCGCTTCGAGCTGCAACTGGATTTCGCCGGCACCGAGTTCCAGCGTGAGGTCTGGGCGGCGCTGTTGACCATTCCCTTCGGCCAGACCCGCAGCTACGGTGAGATCGCGAGGCAGATCGGCAAGCCTGATGCGGTCCGAGCGGTGGGCGCGGCCAACGGGCGCAACCCGATCTCGATCATCGCGCCATGCCACCGGGTGATTGGTGCCTCGGGTAGCCTCACCGGTTTCGCCGGCGGCCTGCCGGCCAAGCAGTTCCTGCTGGCACTGGAAGGGCGGCAGAGCCTGGCGCTGGATTTCTAGGCGTCAGCCGAGCCAGAAGCAGAGCAGCGCCAACGCGAGGGCCAGCAGCGTGCCAGCGAACAGGCTGTAGTGGCGGTGGGCGCGGCGGGCGTGGGCTTCGACCTCTCGCAGGTACTGGCCTGGAGGTGGGGCGTCCGGGCGATGGCGAAGGCCTTCGGCGATATCGGCCAGGCGCCCGCGAATCAGGGTGCCCACCAGGTACCAGACGCTGGCATAGCTGGCCAGGATCACCAGCACGTATTTCATATGGCCGATAACCCGGCAGTGCCCGTCTGTGGCGCCGATCGCAGTGTGCAGATCCTCATGGTGCATCCGTCCTTGGCATGTCGTCGATTGACGAGGATACAATCGACGGGCGCAGACTCCCAGCGCCGATGTGTCGATTTCATGGACGAGACCACAATGACCCATGCCGCAGCCATCCCCGCCGACTCGCTGATCGCCCCCCATGCCGCGCAGGCGGGCTTTCGTCATTGCCGGGCAATCGACCTGGCGGACGATGGGCAGCCAGCCATGGCGCACTTCCTGCGCCTGATGGCGAGCATGCCTGGCTGGATCGACGACATGATGGTGTTGCGCAACCGCCTGGTCGGGCTGTTCGGGCTGAAGAACCTGGGGCGGTTGACTGCCATCGACCCGGCCCGCACCCCGGACAGCTACCAAACCGGAGAGCGGGTGGGCATCTTCACGTTGCTCAGCAACAGCGTGAATGAGGTGCTGCTGGTCGACTGTGATCATCACCTGGACGTGCATATTGCCTTGATGCGCCGCCCCACGGCCCCCGGGCGGTGCGAGGTGCTGGTCAGCACCGTGGTGCGCACGCACAACTGGCTGGGCCGCCTGTATATGCTGCCGGTGGCGCCGTTCCATCGGCTGATCGCGCCCATCGCCCTGCGCCGGCTGGCGTTGTGACGATCAGGACGGCGGCGCGAAGCGTTGACGGAACCAATCACCAAGCATGGCCTTTTCCGCATACAGCCGGTCGTTGCTGCCCAGACGTCCCGGGCGGCTGAGGTACATCTTGTCGCTTAGGTGTTCCTGGGCTTTGAGCGCGGGTTGCCCGGGCTGCTGGAGGGTGTAGTCGAGGTCGATGCTGGGCCAGGTGACCTCACGCATGAAGCGCACATCGTAGGCCTGGCTGTGCCACGGCTCGAAACGCCCGGCCAGGTCGATGTCGCGGATGTCGATGACCAGTTGCTGGCCAGGCTGCAGGTAGCGCTGGCCGAGCTTCTGCAGGTGCTGGGTGATGGCCTTCATCACCTGCGGGTCGGCGCCCTGGGGGTAGCCGCGGTTGTCGAGGCTGGCATCGCGGAATTTTTCCGGGTGGTCGAAACGCACCTCGACCTGCGCGGTCGGGGTGCCCTGTGCCATGCTGTCGAATGCCAGCACCAGCAACAGGGCGCTGGCCAGGGTGGTACGCATGATGCACCTCCGGGGTGGGGCGGCTTGCCGGCCTATTTTACGCCGGTACGGGGCATAAGCAGAGGACTGATGCAATGAGCGCTTTTCGGCGGATAACCGCCAATACCCGCGGGCGTGACCTGGCCGTGGGCGATATTCACGGGCACTTCGAGCGCTTGCAAGTATGCCTCGAAGCTGTCGAATTCGATCCAGCGGTCGACCGCCTGTTCAGCGTCGGCGATCTGGTCGACCGCGGGCCGGCCAGCCCGCAGGCGCTGGAATGGCTGGCCAAGCCCTGGTTCCACGCGGTGCAGGGCAACCACGAGTCGCTGGCGGTCAATCACCTGCGCGGTGGTCGGGTCGACCTGGACATGTACCGGGCGGCCGGCGGCGGCTGGTTCCTCGACCTGCCGAAAACTGAGCAAGCGCGATTCGTCGAGGTGTTCGAGCGGTTGCCGATCGCGTTGCAGGTCGACACACCCGACGGTCCGGTTGGGCTGTTGCACGCCGACAGCCCGTTCGACGACTGGGAGCGTTTGTGCGTGAACCTGCAGGCCGGGGATGACCCCGAGGTGCGCGAGGTGTGCCAGTGGTCGCGACGGCGCCTGAAGGAGGGCGACAGCCGGCCGGTGAAGGGCCTGCGGGCCTTGCTGGTCGGGCATACGCCGGTGCTGGAGGTGAAGGTGCTGGGCAATGTCTGGCACCTGGACACCGGCGGCTGGAGCCGTGGCCATTTCAGCCTGCTCGAACTGCGGGGGCTGACGTTGCTCAGCCCAGGGCCAGGTGCATGAGCACGCCGCTGGCGAGCAGGATCAGCATCACCCCCGAGGCGCGTTCCAGCCAGGGCAGGGCGCGGGCGAAGCGGCGCAGCACCCGCTGATTGCCGATGGCCACGGCCACCAGCAGGTCCCAGGCCAGGACGATGGCGAACATCCAGGTGCCGTAGGCCAGCTTGGCCAAGGTGCTGCTGCTGGCGATCATGCTCGCCAGGCTGGCGTAGAACAGCGCGTTCTTCGGGTTGAGGATGCCCGAGGCGAAGCCCATGCCCAGGCTGTTCAGCCAGCCTCTGGCGCGCGATGAAGCGTTGGCGCAAGCCCCCGTCAGGCCGCTCTTTCCAGCATGGCGCAGGAACAGTTGCCCGATGTACAGCAGGTAGCCGCAGCCGGCCAGTTGCAAGGCGACGAACAGCGGGCTGCCGTCGCGCAGAAACGACACCCCGGCGAACGCCGCGCCGATGAACACGCCATTGGCCAGGGCGATGCCTGCGCAGGCGCCACTGGCCACCCGCCAACCGGCGCTGGCCGAGGTGCGGGCCACCAGGAAGAAGTCCGGACCCGGGGAGAGCAGGGCGAGGAAGTGGGCGGTGGCGATGAGCAGGAACAGTTGCATGGGCGGGCTTCCAGAACGAGGAAACCGTAGTCTGTGACCGGGCAATAGGGCGGGTATTGAAGATTATTGCAAGGCTGCGCGGTAGGCCCCCGGCGTTACCCCCGCATGCGCCTTGAACACTCGCTGGAAGTGACTCTGGTCGGCAAAGCCCAGGCGATACGCGACTTCAGCCAGCGGCCGGCCCTGGCGCAACAGTTGCCGGGCCTTGTTTATCCGGGCGTTGAGCAGGTAGGCATGGGGTGTCATGCCGGTGGCGATGTTGAAGGAGCGGATCAATTGATAGCGCCCCATGCCCGCCAGCCGTGCCAGGCCATCAAGGCTTAGTTCGGCCAACGCCTGCTCCTCGGCATGGGCCAGCAGGTCGCGCAGTGTCGAAGGCGGCATGGGTGGCGCAGGTGGCAGGTCCGGATGGATGGAGAAGTCGTTGTCGCCAAGAAAAGCCACCAGTGCCGCCTCTTTCTCGAACGCCGTCGCCCTGGAAAACAGCAGGGTGTTCAGCGCGCAGAACTGCCGGTACAGCGCTGCCGAGCGGCTGATCCGGGCCGCTGCGCCGGGCTGGTCGGCGGCGATCCCCGACTCCAGGCACAGGCAGCGCAGCCAGTCGGCGTCCAGGTGCAGCATCTGGTAGCTCCAGGCCTGCCCAGGTTCGGGATTGCAGGCGTGCACCCGCTGGGCCGGCACGAACACCAGGGTGCCAGGCGTCAGGCGCACCTGTCCGTCGCCAGCCCCGGTGAAGCGGCTCTGGCCGGCATCCACCGCGCCGATGGAAAAGCTTGGGTGGCTGTGGGCCTTGTAGCAGGCGCGGCTGTGGCAGGCGCGTCGGCTCTCGACATAGGGCAAGGCCGGATCGTGCCAGATTTCGCTGCTCGGAAGGGGCATGTCGAGGGAGCCTGGAAATGGACGCAGGGCGCCAGTCTAGCGTCTACCTACTGTTCCGGCCATTTGCCGCGCCGCTGTGCTTGACGCGCACGCCCGCCAGACGCGACGCTGCGACGGTCCCCGCTGGAGAAGAATAATGGACCTGTCGAGCCTGCTGCTGTTCATCCCCGCCTGTTTCGCCCTGAACATGGCGCCGGGCCCCAACAACCTGCTGTCCCTGCACAACGCCAGCCGCTATGGCCTGCGCACCGCCTGCGTGGCCGGCGGCGGGCGCCTGCTCGCCTTCAGCGGCATGATCGCCCTGGCGGCCATGGGCCTGGCCGTGGTGCTGCACACCAGCGAGTACCTGTTCCTGGCGATCAAGGTGCTGGGCGCGGGCTATCTGTTCTATATCGCCTGGCAGCTGTGGCGAGCGCCGGTCGGCGAGACGGCGGTGGCTGGCGAGCAGCCGCGCGGCACCTGGAAACTGGCGCGCCAGGAGTTCTGGGTGGCGGCGGGCAACCCCAAGGCCATTCTGATCTTCACCGCCTTCCTGCCGCAGTTCGTCTCGATGGGCAGCGCCACGCCGGTGAGCGAACAGTTCCTGCAACTGGGCGTGCTGTTCCTGCTGCTGGAGTGGGCGGCCATCGCCATCTACGCGGGGCTTGGCGCCTACCTGCAGCGCTGGTTCGAGCGGCCCGGGCCACGGCGGCTGTTCAATCGGATCAGCGCGTCGCTGCTCGGCTGCGCCGGTATCGGCCTGCTCGCCGCACGGCGCTAGAACTGCCAGCGTACGCCCAGGTTCACGCCGCTGGCTTCCTGCTGGCGGCTATCCAGGTTGCTGGTGTATTGCATGCCGCCGTGCAGGCTCAAGGCCCGGTTGACCTGGGCCACCAGGCCGCCTTCGAGTTGCGCCGAGGTGTAACGGTAGTCGGTCTTGATCCTGTCCACGCCATCGAAGGTCAAGGTGTCGCGACCGCCGTCGCCATGCCACAGGTTTAGTTGTGCGTAAGGTTGTAGCAGGCGATCGCCGCTGACCTTGAAAGTGCCTTCCAGGCGCACGCCAAGGCGACCGGTCAATTCCACCTGGGCGTCATGGCTGATGCGTGAGACGCCGTCGCTGGCGCTGTCCAGTGAGGTCTTCTGGGCGATCAGCTGCGCTTGCGGCTCCAGGCTCCAGCGCTCGAACAAGGCAATCGGCAAGCCGGACTCAACCGACGCGCTCCAGGCATGGCCGTCAAGCTCCAGCTTGCCGCCGCGGTCCGAGCGCGCCCGGCCATCGAGGTCGGTGTACTGGACGACCGTGTCGAGGTACCCGCCTTGCGGCGCGACCAGCGTCCAGTAGACGCCGACGCTCTTGCCATCGAGCACCAGGTCGCCGACGCGGCGGTCTTCCACGGCCAGGGCAAAGCCTTTGACGTCAGCGTCCAGCCGGCTGTGGCCGACGTACACGCCCATCTGCTGGCGATAGCCATTGTCACTGACCGTGGCATAGAGGTCCTGGCCCACCTTGAAGCCCTGCAGGTCGCCATCCAGGCTCGGGCTGACGGTACCGCTCCAGCGCTGGCGCAATGCGCCGCCATAGGCCTGGCCCCAACTGGCCGGCAATGCGCCCTGGCCAGCCAGCAACCGCTGGTCGCCCTGGCGCTGGTGGAAGGTGCCCAGGGCCTGGCGGGCGATGATCGCGGCGCCTCGAGGGGCCGCGGCATACACGGGCACTTCCGGGCGGTACAGCGGCACGCTCTCGCCGGCCACCGGGTCGGGAAGATCGGGTTGACCGGGCGCCGGCGCCGGCACGGGCGGTGTAACGGGCGGCTCACCCGGCGCGGGCGCAGGTGGCGCGACCAGTGTCGAGCGCAGGTACCAGCTGTTCTCGCTACCCGCAGTCACGCCGCCTTTGAACAGGCGGTAGTCGTAGGCGCCGGCCGAGAGTGTCTGGGTCTGCACGAAGGCGTTGGCGCTGCTGGTGGCACCGTCGCGGGCCTCGACCACCTGGATGCCGTTCTGGGTGGTGGCGGCGCCGGTGCCACCGAGGTTGTTGACGAGTAACCGGGTGCTGCCGGTGATGGCGCCCTGGCTGACCACCAGACGGTCGGAAGCCGCATCGTCCCCAGCCAGCTGGCTGTTGAGGCGCAGGGTGCCGTTGGCGCCTTCGTAGTTGCCTTGGATCGTCAACGTGCCGAGCTTGTTCTGGCCCGTGCCGAGGTCAATGGTGCCGGCATTGCTCACAGTCGCCGGCTGGCCTGTGGCAACGGCAGAGATGATGCCTTGCCGGGAAACGAGGGTGCTGTCGGCATCGATGCTCAATGTGCCACGACCGGTATCCGCATCGCCGAGGCGCAAGGTGTCGGTCAGCTCCAGGTGGCTACCCGCGTTCAGCGCAATCCGCTCCCAGTTCAGGTACTGGCCGCCCCCGGTGCTCCGGCTGGCGTTGAAGGTCAACGTATCGTTGCCTGTGCCGCCGTCGAGCGGGATGATCAGTACATGCTGGTCCAGTCCCTTGAGGAGAGCCGTATCATCGCCGGGGCCCAGGTCCACTTGACCTGCAATGTGCCCACCGTCCCAGGTGAAGGCATCATTGCCCGTGCTGAGCAACACATCGCCGCCAATTCGGCCGCCATGCACCAGCACCCGGTCGTCGCCGCCACTGACGCTGATATTGCCACCCACGGCGCCGTCGAAGATCTCCACATAGTCCTTGTCGAAGGCCGTGATGATGTTCCGGTCGATCACGCCGCCGCGCATGATGAAGGTGTTTTCGTCCAGGCGCATGTTGACGTTGCCGATTCGCCCGGCGTTCATTTCGGCATGGTCGCCGCTGTCGAAGGTGCCTTTGATCCAGCCACCGGTCATGCGGAAGGTATCCAGGCCATCGCCCTGGTTGAGGTTGCCCTCGATTACGCCACCGCTGATCTTGAGGTCGTCGATGCCCGAACCCTGGTCGACGTTGCCGCCGATGCTGCCGGAGGCCATGTCGATACGGTCCGCACCGGCGCCGAAGGTCACATCGCCAGTAATGAGGCCTGTCCCACCGACTGGCACGCCCAGGCTGTTGTTGCCATTGGTGTCAATCAACGTGGCTGCTGTGCCGCTGTCGCAGATGTACGTATCGTCACCTGCTCCGGCGGTGAAGCTGCAGGCCGCCTGGGCGGTGGGCACGTTCAGCAGGGGCAGGGTGGCGAGAGTCAGCAGCAGGCGCGTTCGCATGGGTAGACCTCCATGGTTCCGGGAAGGCCCGCAGCGCATGCAGGCTCAACCCGGTTGTATAGAGGTCTGGGAGAGGGGCACAACTGGCAGAAATGTCAGGTAGCCAGTGGCCGCCGCCTGTCAGTCGCGGTAGAACGTCTGCACCAGGTGATAACCGAACTTGCTCTTGATCGGCCCGTGCACCACGCGCAGGGGCTTCTTGAAGATCACCTGGTCGATGGCGCCGACCAGCTGGCCAGGGCGCACTTCGCCCAGGTCGCCGCCGCGCTTGCCGGACGGGCAGGTGGAGAATTTCTTCGCCAGCACGTCGAAGGCCTCGCCGTTGGCGATGCGCTGCTTGAGCTTTTCGGCTTCGTCAGCGGTCTTGACCAGGATATGGCGGGCTTGGGCTTTCATTGGGGTACCTGTGCTTCAGGGCAAAAAGCCGACATTATGCCTGATGTCGGAGAACCTGGGGCAGCGCGGCTCCCACGAGGTTCTCCAGTTACCTTAATTCCGCACGGTCGTGGAACTGCTCCAGCGCCTCGGGGTTGGCCAGGGCATCGGTGTTCTTCACCGGCAGGCCATGCACCACATTGCGGATCGCCAGTTCCACCAGCTTGCCGCTGAGGGTGCGCGGGATGTCGTCGACCTGGGCGATCACCGCCGGCACATGGCGCGGCGTGGTGTACTGGCGGATCACCTGGCGGATACGCTGGCGCAGGGCATCGTCCAGTTGCAGGCCGTCGCGCAGGCGCACGAACAGCACCACGCGCACGTCGCCGTGCCAGTCCTGGCCGATGGCCACGCTCTCCAGCACTTCCTCGACCTTTTCCACCTGGCGATAGATCTCCGCGGTGCCGATGCGCACGCCGCCGGGGTTGAGCACGGCGTCGGAACGGCCGTGGATCACCAGGCCACCGCCGGGTATCTGCTCGGCATAGTCGCCCTGGCACCAGATGCCCTCGAACTGGCTGAAATACGCCTCATGGTAGCGGCTGCCATCGTCGTCGCCCCAGAAGCCAAGCGGCATCGAAGGGAAGGGTTGGGTACAGACCAGCTCGCCTTTCTCGCCGCTGATCGACTGTCGCTGTTCGTTCCAAACATCCACCGCCATGCCCAGGCCCTTGCCGGCGATTTCCCCACGGCGCACCGGCAGCAGCGGGTTGCCGAGCACGAAGCAGGCGACGATATCGGTGCCACCGGACATGGACGCCAGGCACACGTCGGGCTTCACCTTGGCATAGACATAGTCGTAGCTGTGCGGTGACAGGGGCGAGCCGGTGGAGAGAATCAGCCGCAGGCTGTCGAGGCGGTGGGACTTGGCCGGTTCGACACCGGCCTGTTCCAGGGCGGCAAGGTATTTGGCGCTGGTGCCGAAGGCATGGATCCCTTCGGCGTCGATCAGGTCGAGCAGGCGCGCGGGGCCTGGGTGGAACGGCGAGCCGTCGTACAGCACCAGGGTGGCGCCGACCGCCAGGCCGCTGGCCAGCCAGTTCCACATCATCCAGCCGCAGGTGGTGTAGTAGAACAGCACGTCGTCGGCCTTGAGGTCGTTGTGCAGGCCATGTTCCTTGAGGTGTTGCAGCAGCACGCCGCCGGCACGGTGGACGATGCACTTGGGCACGCCGGTGGTGCCGCTGGAGTACAGGATATAGAGCGGATGATCGAAGGATAGCGCGGTGAAGATCGGCGTCCCGCCGGGCGTGAAGTAATCGGCCCACAGGTTCGTCGGCGCGCCGATGAACTCATCGGTGCGGGTCTGCGGTCGGGTATGCGGCACCACCAGCAACTGCTTGACGCTCGGTAGCTGGGCCACGACCTGGTTGATTTTCTCCACCTGGTCGATGACCTTCCCGGCATATTGATAACCGGCGCAGGCCACCAGCAGCCTGGGCGCGATCTGGCCGAAACGGTCGATGATGCCGTGGCTGCCGAACTCCGGTGAACAGCTGGACCAGACCGCACCGAGGCTGGTGGCCGCGAGCATGGCCACCAGGGTTTCCCAGGTATTGGGCATTACCGCGGCGATACGGTCGCCGGGCTGGATGCCAGCCTGCCTGAAGGCCTGTTGCAGTCCGGCGACCTGGGCGGCCAGCTGGTTGTGGGTGAGGCGGTGGCGAGTGCCGTCCTCGCGCACGGCCACCACGGCGGGGCGGTCGTCGCGGCGCTGCAGCAGATGCTCGGCGACGTTCAGGGTGGCGCCGCGGAACCAGCGAGCGTCGGCCATGTGCTCGCCTTCCTCGAGGATGCTCGTCGGTGGCGTGTGCCAGCGCACATGGAAGTACTCGGCCAGGGCCTGCCAGAACTGCGGGCGCTGCTCGATGCTCCAGCGGTGCAGGGCGGCGTAGCTGTCGAGCTGGAGATTGAAGCGCCGGTTGACCCGGCGGCGGAAGGCTTCCATCCGGCTCGCTTCGATGCGGGAGGTGGAGGGGCGCCAGAGTACGTCGTTCATGCCGGGACCCTCGGTGATTGCTGATCAACAAGCTTCTTCAGGGCTTGCGCTCCCCCTGTAGGAGCGGCCTTGTGCCGCGAAAGGGCTGCATCGCAGCCCCCCAACCATTGGTGTCACATCATCGATCGCCGGGGCCGCTTTGCGGCCCTTTCGCGGCGCAAGGCCGCTCCTACACACAGAGAATGCGCAACCCCGACCATCATTCTAGACGCTTACTGGGCCAGCCAGCCGCCATCGACGTTCCAGGCGGCGCCACGCACCTGGCTGCCGGCCTCGCTGCACAGGAACAACACCAGCTCGCCGAGATGCCGGGGCGTGACGAAGGCCAGCGAAGGCTGCTTCTCGGCCAGCAGGTCGTGCCGCGCCTGCTGCGCGTCGCCACCGTTGGCGGCACGGTCGTCGATCTGCTTCTGCACCAGCGGGGTCAGCACCCAGCCCGGGCAGATGGCGTTGCAGGTGACATTGCTGGTGGCGGTCTCCAGGCCGATGACCTTGGTCAGGCCGACCACGCCATGCTTGGCGGCGACGTAGGCGGCCTTGCCGGTGGAGCCCACCAGGCCGTGCACCGAGGCAATGTTGACAATCCGCCCCCAGCCCCGCGCGCGCATGCCTGGCAGCACCAGACGGCTGCCGTGGAACACCGCCGACAGGTTCAGCGCGATGATCTTGTCCCAGGCCTCCACCGGAAACTGTTCGACCGGTGCCACATGCTGGATGCCGGCGTTGTTGACCAGGATATCGACCGCGCCGAACTCGCGCCCGGCCATGGCGAACATCTGTTCGATCTGCGCGACGTCGGACAGGTCGGCGGGGTGGTGGGCCACCTTGACCCCGTGCTGCCTGATCTCGGCAATGGCGGCCGCCGGGTCGCCAAAGCCGTTGAGCAGGATGTCGGCGCCGGCCTCGGCCAGCACCTGGGCTATTCCCAAGCCGATGCCGCTGGTGGAACCGGTGACCAGTGCGGTCTTGCCTTTGAGCGTCATGCCGTTCTCCTTCATACGATGCCGGTAGCGTAGAACGTGGCGATGACCACGAACACGGCCAGGGTCTTGATCAGGGTAATACCGAAGATGTCCTTGTAGGCCTCGCGGTGGGTCAGCCCGGTAACCGCCAGCAGGGTGATCACCGCGCCGTTGTGCGGCAGGGTGTCCATGCCGCCGCTGGCCATGGCGGCGACCCGGTGCAGCACCTCCAGCGGGATGTTCGCCGCGTTGGCGGCGGCGATGAAACTGTCGCTCATGGCCGCCAGGGCGATGCTCATGCCGCCGGAGGCGGAGCCGGTGATGCCGGCCAGCAGGGTGACGGTGATGGCTTCGTTGACCAGCGGGTTGGGGATGCCGCGCAGGGCGTCGGCCAGGACCAGGAAGCCCGGCAGCGAGGCGATCACCGCGCCGAAACCGTATTCCGAGGCGGTGTTCATCGCCGCCAGCAGGGCGCCGCTCACCGCGCTCTTGGTGCCTTCAGCCAGGCGCTGGCGAATGGTGCCGAAGGCACACACCAGCACCATCAGGATGCCCACCAGCAGGGCCGCCTGCACCGCCCAGATCGCCGTGAGCTTGGCCACGTCGCTGTGCACCGGCGTGGCCATGCCCGGCAACTGCAGGGTGTGACTGGTCCCGTACCACTGCGGGATCCAGTGGGTGAACAGCAGGTTCATCACCCCCACCAGCAGCAGTGGCGCCAGGGCCAGCCAGGGGTTGGGCAGGGCGATATCGTCGGCGGTTTCCGGCTCGTTGCGCAGGTTGCTGCCGTAGCCTTCGCCTTTGCGCTGGGCCTTGTTGCGCTGGCGTTGCAGGTAGAGCATGCCGGCGCAGAACACGAACAGCGTGCCGATCAGCCCCAGCCAGGGCGCGGCCCAGGCGGTGGTGTTGAAGAAGGTGCTGGGAATGATGTTCTGGATCTGCGGGGTGCCGGGCAGGGCGTCCATGGTGAAGGAGAACGCGCCCAGGGCGATGGTCGCCGGGATCAGCCGTTTGGGGATGTTGCTCTGGCGGAACATCTCGGCGGCGAACGGGTACACCGCGAACACCACCACGAACAGCGACACGCCGCCGTAGGTGAGCAGGGCGCAGACCAGCACGATCACCAGCATGGCCTGGCGGGTGCCAAGCAGGCGGATGGCGGCAGCGACGATCGAGCGTGAGAAGCCCGACAGTTCGATCAGCTTGCCGAACACGGCGCCGAGCAGGAACACCGGGAAGTACAGCTTGATGAAGCCGACCATTTTCTCCATGAACACCCCGGTAAAGGCCGGGGCCACGGCGGCAGGGTCGGTGAGCAGCACGGCGCCGAGGGCGGCGATGGGGGCGAAGAGGATTACGCTGTAGCCGCGGTAGGCGGCGAGCATCAGCAGGGCCAGGGCAGCGAGGGCGATGAGCACGGTCATCGAGGGGGATCTCCAGGGTGTTGTTTTTATGGTTGCCGGGGAGATAGCGGGAATCGTGCCATGCTTATAACTAATTGATTTTATTGAATAAATGTTCTTTTGCTGTTTTTTTTGTCTCTGTTTAGAGATGCATATGGGCTGAAGGCCATCGCGGGACAAGCCCGCTCCTACAGGGGGCGGTGTATTTGCGAGTATCACCAATCCCTGTAGGAGCGGGCTTGCCCCGCGATCGAGGGCGAAGCCCTCGCAACAGTCTCTATTATGAAACTTAAATCTCTTTATTGAGACAGTATCCCCAGCACCACCATTTTCTTGTACAGCGTCGAGCGCCCCAATCCCAATGCCTTTGCCGCCTCCGGCACATTCCCGCCACTGCGTGCCAAGGCCTGCACAATCAGCCCGCGTTCAAACTGCGCGCAGGCCTCCCGGTACCCCAATTGCGGCGCTGTCTCGGCCACCGGGCTCAACGGCCCCAATGCACTGACCAAGTCCGACACATTCAAGCGCGGCTGATCCGCCAGCAAGGTCGCCCGTTCCAGCACATTACGCAGTTCTCGGATATTCCCGGGCCAGGCATGCCGCCCCAACAATGCCTGGGCCTCGGCCTCCAGCTCATATTGGCTGCCCAACTCGGCGAGGATCGCCTCGCACAGCGCCGGCAGGTCTTCCAGGCGTTCGCGCAGCGGTGGCACCTGCACCGGCAGCACGTTCAGCCGGTAGTACAGGTCGGCACGAAACGCCCCCCGGGCCATGGCCGCCTGCAGGTCGATGGAGGTGGCGGCAATGATCCGCACGTCGCTGCGCAGCATCTGGTTGCTGCCCACCGGCTCGTATTCCTTCTCCTGCAGCACACGCAACAATTTGCTCTGCAGGGCCAGGGGCATGTCGCCGATCTCGTCGAGGAACAAGGTGCCGCCTTCGGCCAGTTGCAGCTTGCCGCTGCGGCCCTTGCGGTCGGCGCCGGTGAAGGCGCCGGGGGCGGTGCCGAAGAACTCGGCCTCCAGCAACGCTTCGGGGATCGCCGCGCTGTTGATGCTGACAAACGCCTTGTGCGCCCGCGCCGAGGCGGCATGGATGGCGTGGGCCAGCAGCTCCTTGCCGGTGCCGGTCTCGCCGAGCAGCAGCACCGGCGAGTCGCTGGTCGCGCCGCGGCGGGCGCGGCGCTTGGCCTCTAGGCAGGCAGGGCTGCTGCCGACGAACTGGGCGAAGCTGTAGCGGGCCTGGCGCGCACGCAGCTGCGAGCGGGTCGAGGCCAGTTCCTGCTGCATGCTGGCATAGCGCTTGAGCAGCGGCGACAGGCTGCGCAGTTCGTCGAACAGGGCAAAGCCGATGGCACCGATCAGCGCGCCCTGGCCGTCGTGGATCGGCAGGCGCATCACCACCAGCGGCTCGTTCGGCGTGTCGAGCATGTCCAGCAGGATCGGCTTGCCGTTGCTCACCACCTCGCGCATCAGGCTGCCGGGGATCACCGCCTCGCAGGGCTGGCCGATGGCGCTGGCGGCATCCTGCAGGCCGAAACGGCGGGCATAGCGCTCGTTCATCCAGACGATGCGCGCCTGGCGGTCGACGATCACCGTGCCTTCGCTGGACTGCTCGATGATCTCGAACAGCGAGCGGATGGCCAGTTGGCGGACCTGGGGGTAGTCCTTGAGGTTGTCGTGCATGGAAGGGATACCCGTAATCGAAATATATGCCGAACGTGTAGGAGCGGCCTTGTGCCGCGATAGGGCCGCAAAGCGGCCCCAGCGATCTTTGCGTCGCCACTGAAATCCCGGGGCCGCTCTGCGGCCCTTTCCGGCCGGTCCGACGCCTCGGCAAGGCCGCTCCTACATGCGAGGATCAAACGCCTCGCGCAGCGCATCGCCGATGAATACCAGCAACGACAGGATCAACGCCAGGGCAAAGAATGCGGTAAAGCCCAGCCAAGGCGCCTCGAGGTGCTGTTTGCCCTGGGTCACCAGCTCGCCCAGCGAGGCGCTCCCGGCGGGCATGCCGAAGCCGAGAAAATCCAGCGCGGTCAGGGTGGTGATCGCCCCGGTGAGCATGAACGGCACATAGGTCAGGGTCGCGTTCAGGGCATTGGGCAGGATATGCCGCAGCATCACCTGGGTGTCTGAAAGCCCCAGCGCCCGTGCCGCCTTGACGTACTCCAGGTTGCGCCCGCGGAGGAATTCGGCGCGCACCACATCGACCAGGGCCAGCCAGGAGAACAGCGCCATGATCCCCAGCAACCACCAGAAGTCCGGCTCGACGAACCCCGACAGGATGATCAGCAGGTACAGCACCGGCAACCCCGACCACACCTCCAGCAAGCGCTGGCCGAGCAGATCGACCCAGCCGCCGTGGTAGCCCTGCAGGGCGCCGGCGTTAACGCCGATCAGCACGCTGATCAGGGTCAGGGCGAAGGCGAACAACAGCGAGATCCGCGTGCCATACAGCACCCGCGCCAGCACATCGCGGCCCTGGTCGTCGGTGCCCAGCCAGTTGCTCGCGCTGGGCGGGCTGGGGGTGGGCACCTGCAGGTCGTAGTTGGGGGTATCGGCGCTGAACGGGATCGGCGCGAACAGCATCCAGCCGCCCTGGCCCTCGATCAGTTGGCGCACGTACTGGCTGCGGTAGTCAGGCTGGAACGGCAGCTGCCCGCCGAACTGCTGCTCGGTGTAGCGCTTGAGCGCCGGGGTGTACAGCTCACCCTGGTAGCCCAGCAGCAAAGGCTTGTCGTTGGCCACCAGCTCCGCGCCCAGGCTCAGCAGCAAGAGCCCGGCGAACAGCCACAGCGAGAGCCAGCCGCGGCGGTTGTCGCGAAAACGCCGCAGGCGGCGCCGGGCGATGGGCGAGAGCATCAGCGGCCCCTCGCGTCGAAATCGATGCGCGGGTCGAGCACCGTGTAGCACAGGTCGCCCAGCAGGCGGATCAGCAGCCCGGCCAGGGTGAAGATGAACAACGTGCCGAACACCACCGGGTAGTCCCGCGACACCGCCGCCTCGTAGCTCATGCGCCCGAGGCCGTCGAGGGAGAAGATCACCTCGATCAACAGGGAACCTGCGAAGAACACCGTGATCAGCGCCTGGGGCAGGCCGGCCACCACCAGCAGCATGGCGTTGCGCAGCACATGGCCGTACAGCACCCGGCGCTCGCTCAGGCCCTTGGCCCGGGCGGTGACCACGTACTGGCGGGCGATCTCGTCGAGGAAGGCGTTCTTGGTCAGCAGGGTCAGGGTGGCGAAGCCGCCGATCACCAGGGCGCCGACCGGCAGCACCAGGTGCCAGAAGTAGTCGGCGACCTTGCCCAGCAGGCTGAGCTGGTCGAAGTCCTCCGAGACCAGGCCGCGCACCGGGAACCAGTTGAGCGAGGTGCCGCCGGCGAACAACACGATCAACAGCAGGGCGAACAGGAACGAGGGCAGGGCGTAGCCGATCACGATCAACGCGCTGCTCCAGGCGTCGAAACGGCTGCCATGGCGTACCGCCTTGCGGATGCCCAGCGGGATCGACACCAGGTAGGTGATCAGCGTGGCCCAGAAGCCCAGCGACAGGGTCACCGGCAGCTTCTGCACGATCAGCTCGGTGACCGTGGCGCCGCGGAAGAAGCTCTGGCCGAAATCCAGCCGTGCGTACTGGCCGAGCATCAGCCACAGCCGTTCGGGCGCGGGCTTGTCGAAACCGTACTGGCGCTTGATCTCCTCGATCAGCTTCGGGTCCAGGCCGCGGGTGGCCCGGGACTCGCCTTGCACTGCCTCGACCCGGGCGCCCGGCGCGCCGCCGCCGATGCCCTGCAGGCGCGCCACGGCCTGTTCCACCGGCCCGCCGGGCGCGGCCTGGACGATGGCGAAGTTCACCAGCAGGATCGCCAGCAAGGTGGGGATGATCAGCAGCAGGCGGCGCAGGATGTAGGTGGTCATGGCGCGCTCCGCAGCCGTTCGGCCATCTGCGAGTTGGTCAGTGCCCGGGGGCTGACTTCCCACCAGGTGTCCAGGCCCTCGTCATAGGCCGGCTGTACCTTGGGCAGGCCGAAGCGGTTCCACCACACTGTCGAGCTGCCCGGCGGGTAGTAGTTGGGAATCCAGTAGTAGTTCCATTGCAGCACCCGGTCCAGGGCGCGGGCGTGGCGCAGCATGTCGGCCTGGCTGGTGGCGCGCACCAGGCCGTCGAGCAGGCGGTCCACCGCCGGGTCCTTGAGCACCATCAGGTTGTTCGAGCCCGGATCGTTGGCCGCGGCGGAACCGAAGTAGTTGTACTGCTCGCTGCCCGGGGACAGGGTTACCGGGTAGCCGGTGACGATCATGTCGTAGTCGCGGGCCATCACCCGGTTGACGTACTGGGCGGAGTCGACGTTGCGGATGTTCAGCTCGACGCCGATCTGTGCGAGGTTGCGCTTCCACGGCAGCAGCAGGCGCTCCAGGCCCGACTGGCCATTGAGGAAGGTGAAGCTCAGCGGCTGGCCCTGGGCGTTGACCAGCCGATCGCCCTGGGGATGCCAGCCGGCGTCCTGCAGCAAGGCCAGGGCCTGCAGTTGCTGCTGGCGGATGATGCCGGAGCCGTCGGTGACCGGCGCGCTGAACACCCGGCTGAACACTTCGTCCGGCACTTGGCTGCGCAGTGGCTCGAGCAGCTTGAGCTCCTCGGCGTCGGGCAGGGCGCGGGCGGCCAGAGGCGTATTGGAGTAGAGGCTCTGCTGGCGGATGTACATGTTGCGCATCATCTGCCGGTTGCTCCACTCGAAGTCCCAGAGCATGCCAAGGGCCTGGCGCACGCGGCGGTCCTTGAATTGCGGCTTGTCCAGGTTGAACACGAAGCCCTGGGCGATCTGCGGCTTGGCCGGGGCGAGGTGGGCGCGTTGTAGGCGCCCGTCATCCAGAGGCGCACCCTTGTAGCCGAGGGTGTAGGCGGTAGCGGAGTACTCGCGGTTGTAGTCGTAGCCCCCGCCCTTAAGTACCTGGCGGGCCACTTCGGTGTCGCCGAAGAATTCGACGCCGATACGCGCGAAGTTGTACAGCCCGCGGGTGACCGGCAGGTCCCGGGCCCACCAGCTCGCATCGCGCTCGAAGGTAATGCTGCGGCCGTTATCGATCCTGCCGATGCGGTACGGACCGCTACCCACTGGCTTGTCGAAACCGGCACCGTTGGCGAAGTCGCGTTGCTGCCAGTCGTGCTCGGGCAGCACCGGCAGGCCGGCCAGTTCAAGGGCCAGGGTACGGCCATGGGGTTGCTTGAAGTCGAAGCGCACCTGGCGCGGGCCTTCGACCGCCACCGCGGCGACATCGGCGAACTGGGTGCGAAACTTGAGGCTGCCCTGGTTCATCAGCAATTCGTAACTGAAGCGTACGTCCTCGGCCCGTACCGGCTTGCCGTCGGCGAAGGTGGCGCGGGGGTCGAGGTAGAAGCGCAGCCAGGCGTCGTCGGGGCCGCGTTCCATGCGCTGGGCGATCAGGCCATAGACGGTGTAGGGTTCATCGAGTGAGCGCACGGCCAGCGGTGCGTACAGCCAGCCATCGACCTGGCTGACGCCGATGCCTTTGTCGATGTAGGGCAGGATATGGTCGAAATTGCCGATCTCGATGGCCGAGCGGCGCAGGCTGCCGCCCTTGGGGGCGTCGGGGTTGACGTAGTCGAAATGGCGGAAGTTCGCAGGGTAGCGCGGGGCTTCGGCGTAGACGGTGAGGGCGTGGGTGGGGGCGGCGTGGGCTAACGAGAGCGAGCACCACAGGATCATGCAACACAGCACCTGTGGGAGCGGGTTTACCCGCGAATGCGTCAGCTCAGGCAACGATGTTGCATGTACGGGCGCATTCGCGGGTAAACCCGCTCCCACAGGGGACATCATCGCCTGCGATGACTTAGTCCTGACGGCTGGTCACTTCCAGCAGGTGGTAGCCGAACTGGGTCTTCACCGGACCCTGGACGACATTCAGCGGCGCGCTGAAGACCACGGTGTCGAATTCCTTGACCATCTGGCCCGGGCCGAACGAGCCCAGGTCGCCGCCTTGGCGGCTGGACGGGCAGGTGGAGTTGGCCTTGGCGACTTCGGCGAAGTCGGCGCCGGCTTCGATCTGCGCTTTGAGTTCGTTGCACTTCTCTTCGCTGGCAACCAGGATGTGGCGGGCGGTGGCTCGGGCCATGGGTACTGCTCCTTGGGATCAAAAAGGCAAGCCTAGCGCACTTGTTCGTGCCGTGTCTCGCAAGGCTTGCCATGCAGGCTTACAGGCGTGCGGCAGCCTCGCGCAGCAGGGCCTCGGTCGCGTCCCAGCCCAGGCAGCCGTCGGTGATCGACACGCCGTACTTCAGCGCGCCTTTGCCCAGGGCCTGGCAACCATCGAACAGGTGACCTTCGAGCATCACCCCGACCAGCGAACGGTCGCCGGCCAGGCGCTGGGCCAGCACATCTTCGAACACCGCCGGCTGGCGCGCCGGGTCCTTGCCGCTGTTGGCGTGGCTGCAGTCGACCATGATCCGTGGCGCCAGACCTGCCTTGGCCAGCCCCTGGCGGGCCAGGGCGATGCTCTGGGCGTCGTAGTTAGGACCCTTGTGCCCGCCACGCAGCACCAGGTGGGTGTCGGGGTTGCCCAGGGTCTCGATGATCGCCGGGTGGCCCTGGGCGTCCATGCCGAAGTGGCGGTGCGGGTGGGCGGCGCTGCGCATGGCGTCGCAGGCGATGCCGATACCGCCGTCGGTGCCGTTCTTGAAGCCGACCGGCAGCTCCAGGCCGCTGACCATCTCGCGGTGGATCTGCGATTCGGTGGTGCGTGCGCCGATGGCGGCCCAGCCCAGCAGGTCGTCGAAGTAGCCGGCGGCCATCGGCTGCAGCAACTCGGTGGCGATCGGCAGGCCGCGTTCGAGCATGCCCAGCATCAGGCCGCGGGACAGGGCGATGCCGGCGTGCATGTCGTCGCTGCCGTCAAGGTGGGGATCGTAGGCCAGGCCTTTCCAACCCACGGTGGTGCGCGGCTTCTCTACGTAGGCGCGCATCACCAGCAGCAGCTTGTCGTCGACTTCGCGGCTGAGCGCGGCCAGGCGGTCGGCGTATTCGAGGGCCGAGCGCGGGTCATGGATCGAGCAGGGGCCGACCACCACCAGCAGACGTTCGTCGCGGCCTTCGAGGATGGCCCGGATCGCCTGGCGGTGCGCGTGGACTTGCTGGGTGAGTTCGCTGGACAGCGGCATCTGCTGCTTGAGCAGGTGCGGGCTGGGCAGGCGCTGGCTGACGGTGGTGTTGGCAGCGTGCGGCTGGGTCAGGGGCAGGGCGAGGTTCGAGGCTTGCATGGCGTTTTTTCCCTGGGCGGACGGCGGGTTCTGGCCCGCGTCGTCGGCCCTATCGAGGTGTTCGACTGATCGTCAAATGGGGTGTCTGTGCGGCATTGCCACCGGAAATCGACCGAACGGAGGCGGCAGGCTGGCCCGAACGGAACTGGCTAAATCGCCATGCATAGGTGCGGTAGTAGGTGGTGTAGTTCATGACGCTGTCCTCAAGGTAATCGGTGTGTTTCGTGGGCCCGGAAAAGCAAAACCCCCGGTCGGGGAGCCGACCGGGGGTTTGAGTATTCTCATGTTCGGCGGCCCCTCGAAGGTGGGCGCCGGATGGGTCATCGGCGCCTAGTGGCTAAACCAATACCCAAAATAAAAGCTGGCAACGGCGTTACGACCGGCAACGGCCAGCACGCGGTGCGCGGAGCGACCGGTGTGGTTGGCGTGGTTGCGGGTTTGTTTCGACATGTTGCTCTCCAGTGATTGAGGCCGAGCTTACTGCACCTTTGCGCGGGTGTTCAATCACTAAATGCTATTGATTCGATTGCGTGGGAGCGGCACACAGGTACCACGCCAACCTGTAGGAGCGGCCTTGTGCCGCGAAAGGGCTGCGTAGCGGCCCCGGGATTTCAGCGTTGTTGCAAAGAACGCCGGGGCTGCGGTGCAGCCCTTTCGCGGCACAAGGCCGCTCCTACAGAGATCTTGCTCCCACGCGGTTCCAGCAAAGCCCCCCAATTAAGGGTGAAAGCGCCCAGTTCATTCTTTCTAAACTTCACAACTGACTGATTTATAACAATTAAATTCATGGCACAAGCCTTGCTCACCTCCCCGCAGTATCCCTGTGTCCCCGGAGGTGCCCCATGTCGACCCCTCGCAAAGGCCCGGTCCTGTCCACCTTCCTGCTGGCCCTGCTGGGCTGGCAGGTCTCCAGCGAAGCCGCGGTGCAGTGCCAGCGCACGCTGGTGGCCAACGTGGTGGCGCTGGATCAGCCACTGATGTTCAACCGCCTCGGTGCGCAGAACGCCAACGGCATGATGTACGCCCTGCGCCACGATGTGGTGGACGAGCACCGGGTGCCTTTGAGCAAGGGCGGCGCGGCGGTACCGGGCAAGGTCACCCTGCGCCCGGACAAGCGCCCGCGGCCGATCGTGCTGCGGGTCGCCGCCGGTGACTGCCTGACGGTCAACCTGACCAACCTGCTGGCCTACCAGGCTAACCCCAACAAGCACGGCATCGACCACGACGAAACCGAAGTCGAAGGCGAGGAAGAAGAGGGCGCCGAGGTCGAGAACGAGGGTGACGAACACTTCGTTGCCGACGAGCAGGTCACCGACCGCCATGTCGGCTTCCAGGTCAACGGCCTGCAGGCGGTCAACAGCATCGGCGACATCGCCGCCAACACCGGGCGCAACGGCAACTTCCTGGTCGCTCCGGGCGGCACCCGCAGCTACACCCTGTACGCCGAGCGCGAAGGCGCGTTCGCCGTCACCAGCCAGGGCGCCACCTTCGGCGGCCAGGGCGGCGCCGGCAACGTCGCCAACGGCCTGTTCGGCCAGGTGGTGGTGGTGCCCAAGGCCGGGCGTACCTACCGCAACACCCTGACCGAGGAAGAGATGCGCCTGGCCACCACGGGGCGCACGGCCACCGGCCAGCCGGTGATCGACTACCAGGCCCGCTACCCCAACGCCGAGCCGTGGATCGCCGAGGGCAAGGCCGGCAAGCCGATCATCGCCATGCTCGATGGTAACGAGATCCTCAGCAGCGAGACCGACGCCATCGTCATGGGCCCCAACCCCGACGGCAGCTTCCCGGCCAGCACCTACCCATTGGAAAGCGTTGGCAAGCGCAACCCGGCGCTGCCCAATCGGTTGGAGGCCTTCCGCGACTTCGCCTCGCAATTCGCCGACGAGGTGGCCGCGACCCAGGCGTTCCCCGCCTACTGGGCGGACCCGGTCATGGGCCATGTGCTCGAGCCGACCCGCGATTCGTTCATGATCAACTACGGCTCCGGTGGCATGGGCGCCGAGGTGGTGGCCAACCGTCTGGGCGTGGGGCCGATGCACGACTGCCTGTCGTGCGCCTACGAGGAGTTCTTCCTCAGTGCCCACACCGTGGGCGATATCGGCACCCTGGTGGATATCCCGGCCAACGTCGGGCTGGAGAACATCCGCCCTGGCCAGACGCCGCCGGCCAGCGCTACCGGGGTCAAGGCGACCATGGCCCTGTACCCGGCCGAGCCCGCCAACGTGCACCACAGCTACATCGGCGACTTCACCAAGTTCCGCAACACCCACAACGGCCACGAGCAGCACATCTTCCACCTGCACGGGCACCAGTGGCTGTTCAACCCCAACGACGACAACTCCGACTACATCGACGCCCAGGGCATCGGCCCGGGGGTGGGCTACACCTACGAGATCGCCAACGGTGGCTCGGGCAACCGCAATCGGGTGGCGGGCGACGCCATCTATCACTGCCACTTCTACCCGCACTTCGCCCAGGGCATGTGGGCCATGTGGCGGGTGCACGATGTGTTCGAGCCGGGTACCCGCCTGGAAGTCAGCGGCGAGGGCGCCAACGGCTTCCACAGCACGCCATTCGCCCTGCGCAATGGCAAGCCGGCCCAAGGCGCCCGGGCGCTGCCGGACGGCGAGATCATTGCCGGCACGCCGATCCCGGCCATCGTGCCGCTGCCGGGCAAGGCCATGGCGCCTATGCCGGGCAAGGTCACCGTGGTGCCCAAGCTGTCCGAGACCCTGGTCGCCGGGCATGCAGATGACGACGAAGAGGAGGAGGGCGACGACCATCCGCACGTGCCAGCCACCCCGCGCGCGGTCGGCTCCCTGGCCCTGGTCGACCGCAGCGAGACCAACCGCAACGCCGACGGCAGCCTGAAGAACCCTGGTTACCCGTTCTGGATCGGCGGCATGGAAAGCAGCGTCGGCCAGCGCCCACCAACCCCGCCGCTGGACATGCTCGACCCGGCCCTGGCTCGCCAGCTCAAGGACAGTGGCAAGGCCCTGTGGGCCAACCTCGACCCCAACCAGGTCGACGGCTGGGACGGTGGCCTCGGTCGTCACGCGCTGGACGGCGTATCGGCCGGCGGTGAGGCGGTGACCACCACCACCAAGCTGGATTTCTCCAAGGTGGTGCACAAGGCCAAGCCGATCTACCTGCCCGAGGAGGGCACCGAGGTCGAGCAGGCCGCCATGCAGTTCCACGCCAAGGCCGAGCACCCGAGCTTTGCCCTGATCCCCGGCAGCGCGCCGGTGGCCAAGGCCTTCCGCACCAACGGCGCGCTGCCCACGGCAGGGGCGCCGTTCTACGAGCCATGCATGGATGACCGTGGCAAGCGCCTGACCCAGTCCTCGGGCATCGGCGAGTTCTTCAGCGGTGAGAACCTCAGCGGCATGAGTTTCCGCGGTTCGTCCACCTTCACCGCCGACCGCCCGCGTATCTACAAGGCCGCCAACATCCAGTTCGACGCGGTGTACAACAAGGTCGGCTACCACTTCCCGCAGGCGCGCATCCTCGCCCTGTGGGAGGACGCCTGGCCGGTGATCACCAAGCAGCGTCCGCCGGAGCCGCTGGTGATGCGCATGAACACCTTCGACTGCACCCAGTACGTGCACACCAACCTGATTCCGTCGTTCTACGAGATGGACGACTACCAGGTGCGCACGCCGACCGACGTGATCGGCCAGCATATCCACCTGCCCAAGTGGGACCTGACCGCCGCCGACGGTTCGGCCAATGGCTGGAACTACGAGGACGGCATCCTCTCGCCCGGTAGCGTGGTCGAGCGTGTGCATGCCATCCGCAGCTTCAACAACTGCACCGAGGGCGACGCCCGCGACGGCACTGCCGCGTGCCCGAAAGCCAAACAGCACCCGTACTTCGGGCGTTTCGGCCGGGCCGACTGGCTCGGCGCGCGCAGCGCCATGCAGCGCTGGTTCGCCGACCCGCTGGTGAACGTGCACAACGTCGACCGTGGCCTGGGCACCATCTTCACCCATGACCACCTCGGCCCATCGACCCACCAGCAACTGGGGCTGTACGCGACCGTGCTGGCCGAGCCCGCCGGTTCCACCTGGTACCACGCCGAGACCGGCGAACAGCTGTACAACCCGGCCACTCGCCAGGACGGCGGCCCGACCTCGTGGCAGGCGGTGATCCAGACCGGCGACCATGACGGCGACGGCAAAAACGACAGCTACCGCGAGTTCTTCCTCGAGTACAGCGACTTCCAGCATGCCTACGAGGCTGGTGTGTATGTGGGGGCCGGCCCCAACGGCATACCGGATGGCCAGGCTTACCCGGCCACCGCCGACAGCTTCCGCTACGCGATCAACCCGCCGGTGCGGCAGAAAGCCTCGACGCTGCTCGAATCGGTGGTCGAGTCCCGTGGCGGGCTGAGCCCGGGCTGCCCGACGCGGCCGTGCCCGCAGGCGATCTCTGTGGATGACCCGGGCATGTTCGTCGTCAACTACCGCAACGAGCCGCTGGCCCTGCGCGTGTTCGACCCGAACAAGGTCGGCCCGGACGGCAAGCGCGGCATGCAGGCCGACGGCCTGGGCGGCGACCTGGCCTACGCCATGCAGAGCCGCACCGACCGCGCCATCCCGGCGATGAACCTGGCGCCTTCGGCGATCACCCAGGCCACCGGCCCCACCGGCGGCACCACGCTGTTCCCGCCGCACGTGAACAAGGGCAGCGAGCCGGGTGACCCGTTCACGCCGTTGCTGCGCACCTACTCCGGCGACAACGTGCGCCTGCGCATGCACGCCGGTGGCCATGAGGAGGAGCACAACGTCACCCTGCACGGCGTGAAGTGGCTGCAGAACGGTTCAGGCTTCGGCAACAGCTCCAACTCGGGGTGGAAGTCGTCGCAGATGGTGGGCATCTCCGAGCAGCTCGGGTTCATGGCGCCGGTGTCGATGATCTCGAGCTCCGCCGCCACCAATGGCGACTACCTGTACTCGCTGGACGCCGCGCTGGAAGGCTACTGGAACGGCATCTGGGGCATCATGCGCAACTACACCGCCCAGCGCGCCGACCTGTTCGCCCTGCCCAACAACCCGCAGCCGGTGGCCATGCGCAACACCGTCAACTTCGACGGCATCTGCCCGAAAACCACGGCCAACGCCAATGGCATCGGCACCCGGCCTACGGTCAAGCGCAGCTACGAGATCGTCGCGGCCCTGGCCAACGACATCCTCGAGAATCGCCACGGGGTCAGCATCAGCGACCCGGCCGGGATCGGCCAGCACGTGGGCGGCGCGCTCAAGGCCAATGGCGGCACCCTGGTGTTCAACAGCCGCAAGGTCGATATCCCCATGGCCACGGTCACCGACGAGGAGGACGGCGCGACCTTCACCGTCGGTGGTCATAGCTCGCCATTGCACGACCCGACCGCGGTGCTCTACGTGCGCAAGGCCGACCTCGATACGAGTACCGGCAAGCTCAAGGCTGGCGTGCCGGTCGAGCCCCTGGTGCTGCGCGCCAATGCCGGCGACTGCATCAGCATCACCCTGGAGAACCGTTTGCCGCTGATGATGCCGGACCTGCCCAGCACCGCGGTGATGCAGAACGTGGTCAAGCGCGACCGGGCCGGCGGCGAGGGCTCCACGGCGTTCAACAACAACCTGATGCGCCCGTCCAGCCACGTCGGCCTGCATGCGCAGCTGCTGGCCTACGACATCACCAAATCGGATGGCGTCAACGTCGGCCTCAACCCGGTGCAGACCGTGCCGCCGCGCGCCGGCACCAGCTTCGCCTACCCGAGCCGGGTGTACCAGTACTACGCCGGGCATCTGGAGCGTGAAGGCAAGCCGGTGCTGCAACTGGGCCGCACGGTGGACAACATCAACACCACGGCCATCGAGTTCGGCGGCCTCAACCTGACCCCGGCGGATGTCATCAAGCAGCCGCAAAAGGGCCTGGTGGGCGCCATGAGCGTATTGGCGCAGGGCGCGACCTGGACCGAGGACAACGCCAGCCGCGCCCAGGCCACGGTGAAGGTCAGTGGTCAGGCGGACTACCGCGACTTCGTCACCGTGTGGCAGCGTTCGCTGAATATGCGCTGGGCCGATGGCCGGCCGGTGGAGGGTATCGCCACCGAGGGCAATGGCGTGCCCGGTGATCCGAAGGACAACGGCAACATGGCGATGAACTACAAGACCGAGCCGCTGTGGCTGCGCTTCGGCCTGGCGCCGGACGCGCCGTTCGGCCATGCCGATGGCTTCGGCTTCGCCGACGTGCCCAACGCCCACATGGCCTACAGCAACGCCCTGGTTGGAGGTGATCCGCAGACCCCGGTGCTCTGGGCCAGGCCGGGCCAGCCTGCGCGTAGCCATGTGCTGATGCCCAGCGGCGGCAGCCGCGGCATCACCTACCAGCTCGACGGGCACCTGTGGCCGCTGCACAACTACCAGGCCGAGAAGAGCGATGTGCACGGCTACCCCATGGGCTTGCCAGGCATCGGCTCGGTGCGTTACGGCTACAACCCGATGGCGATGTACGTGGGTGCGCAGGAGAGCGTGCTGCCGGCGGCGCACTTCAGTTTTATGCTGCCCAGCGCCGGGGGCGCCAACGCGGTGCCGGGGGATTACCTGTTCCGCGACTATGCCGCCTATGGCAATGCCTCGGGGTTGTGGGGGATCCTGCGGGTGACCAACGAAGCGCCGCCGGCCACGGCGCCGGCGCAGTGAATGAACCGGGTGGCCTCTTGGCAACAGGGAGGCCACCCGGTATTTGCCGGTAGGGTTGCAGCGCCAGACGCTGGCGTGACGCAACGCGATTCAAAGGGACGCGGGTGGCCCCAACTCAGAACACTCGCTGGTCAGCCTGGTCCAGTTGCCGGTCAACCAGCGCCCGGCCATGGGCCAGGGACACATGCTGGGCATTGTCCAGGTCGGCAAAGAACTTCATCGGTATCGAGATTCGTCGACTGCTATGGCCTGCGGGATCGGTGATCACGCAGCCGGCCGCGTAGGGCAGGGGCGAGTCGGGGTGGGGCATCACGCTGGCGGTGATGGTGTGGTCGCGGTATTCACAGTGAAGGGTTTGCATCGTCCTTACCTCGCTGTGGCTGGGAACAGGCGTTCCCTTTAAATACCACAGCGAAGGGCCGGGAGTTCCCGGCCCGACGAGCGCAACCGACGAGGATCAGGCCTCGAGTGCGGTCGGCTGGATGATCTCCACCCAGTAGCCGTCCGGATCCTTGACGAAGGCCAGGTGGTTCATGCGGCCATCCTGCAGGCGTTTTTGGAACGGCACGTCGAGCGCCTCGAAGCGAGCGCAGGCAACACGAACGTCCGGTACCGAAATGCAGATGTGGCCGAAGCCACGCGGGTCGGTGTTGCCATTGTGGTAGGCGAACTCGAGATCGTTCTCGGTGCCGTGGTTGTGGGTCAGCTCGAGCACGCCGGGGATGGATTTCATCCACTGGTGGCGCTCGGCGTCGTCGGCCGGAATCTGCGCCGGGTCGACCAGGGCCAGGAAGTAAAGGCTGAAGGCCGCCTCGGGGAAGTCGCGCTTGTCCACCAGGCGGAAGCCGAGGACGCGGGTGTAGAAGTCCAGGGACTTCTCGATGTCCTTGACCCGCAGCATGGTGTGGTTGAACACGAATTGGGCGGTGGCGGTGTCCGGCTGGGCGGTAACGCCGGGCAGGGTTTGCAGATCGTGCAGGCTCATGGGTACTCCAGAATCGGGGCCTAAAACAGGTGGACCATGATACGGAAGTCAGCCTTCAGCGCAAATGAAAGCGCCCCGCACGAGTGCGGGGCGCCGGAATTAGAGGCCCGCATGTGCGGGCGCGTGATGGGGTCGCTAGTCCTTTAGCTGGTTCGATACTGGGCCTGCGCATGTGAAAAAAGTGTGAAGCGGGTGTCGAGGTTTCATCAGCGCACCCAACTTTCCACCGTCTGCGCACCGTACTGTTCCTTCCAGGCTTTCAGCCCACGGTGGTTGCCGCCCTTGGTTTCGATCCGCTCGCCGGTATGCGGGTTCTGGTAGACCTTCACCACCCGTGGTCGACGCTGCTGCTTGACCTGGGCCGGAGCGCGGCTCACGGCCTTCGGATCGAGGATGGCGATGATGTCGCGCAGGTTCTTGTCATAGCTTTTCATCAGGCCGACTAGTTTCTGCTCGAATTCGATTTCGCGTTTAAGGCCGGCATCCTTTTTCAGCGCTTCCAGTTGTGCCATCTGTTCCTTGAGCGCTTTTTCGGCAGCACGAAACTCTGCAAGTCTGGACACTGTCATCACTCCTGTAAGTCTGTCGTGGCGGGACGTGACGAACATGAAACCAGACTGAACGCCGGCCACGGGGATGGGTGAAGCTGTTCGCTAAGCGAGAGTGTAGTAGTCGCTCGCAAGGGGGTAAACAGCAAACTTTCAATCAATTAGTCGGGAACTTTGCCGGTTTTTTGCGCGCTGTTCGAAAAGACCCTGCCAAACGCCTTAGACCATGGTCCCATGGCGCGGGCTAGAGCCATTGTCGGAAAATTATGGATGATGGTCGAAGTGTATTCGTTCATCGCGTAGTGCCGGTGCAGATGACTGCCCGGATGGTTTTTCGCCTTTCTTTTGGATGTTCCCTCGCATGTTTGCCCCTTTCCCCCTCGCCCCCGGGCGCCGAGTTGCCGGCCTGTTCTTCCTGTGTGCCGGTGTCAACGCCCAGGCCGCCGGTTTTCTTGAAGACAGCAGTGCCAAGGTCGAAGCACGCAATGTCTATTTCAATCGGGACTTCCGTGACGGCCACAGCAGTTCCAAACAGGGCGCGTCGAAACGCGAAGAGTGGGCGCAGGGCTTTATCCTCAATGTCCAGTCCGGTTATACCCAGGGCCCGGTCGGCTTTGGTGTGGATGCCTTGGGCATGGTCGGTTTCAAACTCGACTCCAGCCCCGCCGACAGCAATAGCGGCCTGTTGCCGTCTTCCGGCCACGATCCGCGTCACTCTGCCGACCAGTACGCCAAGATGGGCGTCGCCGGCAAGGTGAAAGTGTCCAACACCGTGCTCAAGTACGGTTCGATGATGCCGGACGTGCCGCTGCTCAAGTACAACGACGGCCGCCTGCTGCCGACCATGTTCCACGGTGCCTGGCTGACCTCCGAGGAAGTGCGCGACCTCAAGTTCACCCTGGCGCGCCTGAACCAGTACACCGCGCGTGATTCCACCGACCGCCAGGACATCCGCGTGCATTGCAAGAACAAGCGCTACGCCTGCGACATCGAGGCCGACCACTTCGACCTGGCCGGCGTCGACTACCGCGTCAACGAGCGGGTCAGCGCCCAGTACCAGGTTTCCAAGCTCGAGAACATCTACCGCCAGCACTTCCTCGGCCTGGTCGCCAGCCAGCCCCTGGAGGTCGGCACGCTGTCGGCCGACCTGCGGCTGATCAAGAGCGACGATATCGGCAACGCCCGCGCCGGGCACATCGACCACCGTGCCTTCAGCGGCATGCTCGGCTACAGCCTCGGTGGCCACAAGCTCAGCGCCGGCTGGCAGCGCATGTACGGCGACAGCGCCATGCCGTACCTCGACGGCAGCAACCCGTACCTGGTCAACTACGCCCAGGTCAACGACTTCGCCGCCGCCCAGGAACGCTCCTGGCAGGTGCGCTACGACTACGACTTCAAGGCCCTGGGCGTGCCCGGCCTGACCTTCTTCACCCGCTACATCAACGGCGACAACGTCAAGGTCCCGGGCAGCAATGCCGAAGGCAAGGAATGGGAACGCGACAGCGAGCTGAAGTACCAGGTGCAGTCCGGCACCTTCAAGGACGTCAGCGTGCGCCTGCGCAACTCCACCTACCGCAGCAACTACGAGAAGTGGGCGCGTGACATGGACGAGACCCGGGTCATCGTCAGCTACAACTTCTCGATCTTCTGAGCCGCTTTGCCAAAGGGCCGGTGGTCGGTCGACAATGACCATCGGCAACCAGGCAGGGCAGGCGATGAAACAGCTTCTTCTGATCGGCATCGGGCCGGGCGATCCGCGCCAGGTCACCTATGAGGCGGTGGAGGCATTGCGCCGCGCCACGGTGTTCTTCGTCCTCTACAAGGGCAGCGACAAGGATGAACTGGTGCGCCTGCGCCGGGCCATCCTCGAGCGCTACCGGCCCGAGGGCGGCTACCGCCTGGTGCAGGTCGAAGACCCGCGTCGGGACGGCCAGGCGCCGGACTATGTCGGCGCGGTGCAGGACTGGCACATCCAGCGCGCCGCGCTGTATGCCCGCTTGATCGAAGATGAACTGGGCGCCGATGACATCGGCGCCTTCCTGCTCTGGGGCGAGCCCGGGCTGTACGACAGCACCCTGCGTATTCTCGACCTGGTGCGCCAACGCGGCGTGGCGCTGGCCTTGCAGGTGATTCCCGGCATCAGCAGCATCCAGGCCCTGGCCGCCCGCCACCAGATCCCCCTCAACCGCATCGGCGAGCCGCTGACCGTGCTGCCGGGTCGACGCCTGGGCGAACAGGCGCGGATCGACAACGTGCTGGTGATGCTCGACGGCCAGTGCGCCTTTGCTGCCCTGGACGACCCGCAACTGGTGATCTATTGGGGCGCCTACCTGGGCACGCCGGACGAGCTGCTGGTCAGCGGGCCGTTGCTGGCGGTGAAGGCGCGCATCGTGCAGTTGCGCGAGGAAGCGCGGCGGCGCAAGGGGTGGATCATGGATACCTATCTGTTGCGCAGGGAGGGGGAGTAGTGGTTGGTTGGTGTTTGACAGGAGAGTTGCAGCGCCTATGAGATCGAGCGCCGCCCGCGCGGCGCATCGCGACGCAAGGCCGCTCCTACATCTGTTTCGGGCCAGTCAATCCTGTGCCATTACCTGGTCCGCCTTGTTTGTACGACGCGGTTTCAGCGTGAGCATTACTGCCGCCCCGCCTGTCTCAAGACATGCACCAAGGCGGGCAACCATGGCCTGACAGGTTCGGCACGTTGCAACAAATGTAGGAGCGGCCTTGCGTCGCGATGCGCCGCGCGGGCGGCGCTCGATCTTGTAGGCGCTACAACTTTATCTCCGGAAACCCAGCAGACTTCGCCAACCCCATCAAGGCCGCTGCGGCACCACCGAACTGCCAAAACTATTACCCATGCGCGTCGACGTCGCCGCCGGCGTCGCCAACCCCATCTGGTTCGGCGCCCGGCGCTGCATCTGCCGCGCCGGATCCAGCTGTTCGCGCAGCCCTTTGGCGGCGCGCGGATCAGTGCCTTGCAGCTGCTGGGTCAGGCAGTCATAGGCCAGGGCCCGTGACTGGCCCACCTGCACATCGATGCAACCCTGGCCGCCCTTGGGCGGTTCCGCGTAGGCCGGCAGGGCGCAGGTCAGCAGCAAGGGCAGGGCAGTCAGGGTCAGGCGGGCCATGGCGGGTCTCCGGGCAATCGTTCCTCGGCGCAGTCTAGCCCTCGCAGGCCGCAATCGAGGTGAAGTTTTGGTTGCCGCAGGCTGTCACCACAGCGTCATACACAGGCCCCAGGATGACGTTTCCCCGGCGACGGCGGCCAGCAAGGAGGCCCGGATATCTGTGCGTGCATTGCTCGTGGTCGGCGCGCTGATGCTGGCCTGGTTGCTGGCGGCCCCCGGTCTGCGTGGCCAGCCACTGCTGACCCTGGATATCCCGGCCCAGGCGCTGGACCGGGCGCTGGACAGCTTCGCTCGGCAGAGCGGCCTGGCGGTGCTGGTCGACCAGGCGTTGCTCGCCGGTCAGCGCTCCAGCCAGGTCCTGGGCCGTTACCCGGCACGTGAAGGCCTGCAGCGACTGTTGCAGGGCACCGGCTTGCAGGCGCACTACAGTGGCGGCGGCTTCACCCTGCAACCGCTGCGCCTGCGCGGCACGGCTGGGCGTGGGCGCAACGGCGGCCTGTCGTCGGGCAGTTATGCGCTGGCGCTGCAACACGCGGTCGAACGCGCCCTGTGCGCCTCGCCGCTGACCCGGCCAGGCGCTTACCGGGCGGCCTTGCAGGTGTGGATCGATGCCGGCGGCCAACTGGTGCAGAGCCGCCTGCTGGCCTCGACCGGCGACTTCGCCCGCGACGCCGCGCTGGTCGAGCGCCTGCGCACGGTGCGCCTGGAACAGGCGCCGCCGACATCCCTGGCGCAGCCGCTGACCCTGCTGCTGCGTCCGGAACCTATGGATTGCCCACTTTCGCAAGGAGCTGCGGCGGCATGAACAAACCTCGGGACAGTGCGCTGGTCAAGCTGTTTCTGACCTCCTATGACGCCTTCAGGGTACGCCTTAGGCGTCGGCTCGGTTCTGACGACCTGGCCAACGACGTGCTGCAGGAAACCTACCTGCGGGTGGACCGCATGGACGCGACGCACGACCTGCAGCGTCCCGGCGCCTACCTGTACCGCATGGCCCTGAACGTCGCCGCCGACCGTCGCGAGGCCGACGCCCGGCTGCTCACTGGCGCCGAGATCGAAGCGCTGCTGCAGGTGGCCGAAGACCAGGACCCGGCGCGCATCGTCGGCGGCCAGCGCGAGATCCAGAACCTGCTGGGCGCCCTCTACGAGCTGCCGGCCCGGCGTCGTCGGATCTTCATCGCCGCCCGCCTGGAGGAAGCCTCGCACCTGGAAATCTCCCAGCGCTTCGGCATCTCCACGCGCACGGTGGAGAAGGAACTCAAGGCGGCGCTGGGGCATTGCGCGATGCGCCTGGACAGAAAAGTGTTTCAGCGGTTCGGTCCCGGCGCGGGAAAACCGTCTTGAACGATAGTCGACCTCTTCATGTGAGCCCCATGTCCCAGATTCCGCCCGATTCCGACTTGCAGCGCCAGGCCCAGGACTGGCTGCTGCGGCTGACGTCCGGCCAGGCCACCCAGGCCGATGCCCGAGCCCTGCGCCAGTGGTGCGCGCGCAGCCCGGCGCATGCCGAGGCCTTTGCCCAGGCCCGCCAGCTCTGGCACCTGCTCGGCCCAGCAGCACGACAAGCCGGGCATGGCGCGCCGCTGCTCGGTCGCCGGGCGTTGCTGGGCGGCGCGCTGGCGGCGTCGGTGGCGCTGCTGGCCTGGCGTGGCGGACTGCTCGAGGAGGCCATGGCGCCGGCACCGGCGTTTGCCACCGATATCGGCGAGCAGCAACGGGTAGTGCTGACGCCCGGGATCGAGCTTGAGCTGAACGTGCGCACCCGGGTCAGCCGCGAGGCCGAGGGTATCGCCCTGCTCGCCGGCGAGATCGAGGTGCAGGCCGGCCAGCCCCTTCAGGTGCGGGCGCAGGATGGGGTGATCAGCACCGAGCAGGCCCGGTTCAACGTGCGCGAGGACGATGAGGGGGTCTGCGTCACCTGTCTGGGCGGTGAGTTGCGCGTGGCCGTCCAGGGCCGGATCGAGGTGCTCCCGGCAGGTCGCCAACTGCGCTATGGCGCGCAAGGCATCGGTATGCCGGAGTCGTTCGACCCGGGCCAGGTGATGGCCTGGCGTGAGCGCATGCTGGTGTTCCGCGACGCGCCGTTGGCCCGGGTGATCGACGAGATCAACCGCTACCGCCCGGGACGCCTGGTGTTGCTCAACCCCACGCTGGGGCGCCGGCGGGTACAGGCGCGGTTCAGTTTCGACCAGTTGCGCCAGGCCGCCGAACTGATCCGCGTCGCCTATGGCGCTCGCTGCCTGGAGTTGCCGGGCGGCGTGGTGCTGGTCAGTTGAACGGGCCCAGCACCTGGCGGTAACGCTCCTCGCCTTGGGGGCCGCGCCGGGTCAGGCGTACCTCAAGTCCGGCGGGGTTGTCGTCGGCCTCGCTGGCCGGTGAGCGCCAGCCGCCCTTGGCTTGCCAGCTGCGCAGGTCGAAGGCGCTGACGTTGTCCAGTACAGCCACCGCGGCCTTGGGCGCGGGCAGTGGAAAGCGCTCGCGCAGGGGCGCGGCTGCGCGATACAGGGTACCGTCGCGCAGGTACCAGCGAACCCGTTGCAAGCCGCTGCCGGAGACGGCGCCGGAGCGCACCAGTTCAAGTCGATCGGCACGGGCGCGCACCGCAGGCAGCAACGGTTTCCCGGGCGGTTCGCGGCCGGGCAGAGGCGGCTCGACCAGTTCGACGGTGGCGCGCAGGGCCAGGTCGCGCTCCAGTTGCTGGAACACTCGCAGGATCGCCTGTTGGTCTTCGCTGGCCTCACGCACATGGCGGTCGGCGCGGCTGACGCTGTCCAGCCCACGCCAGGCGATCAGGCTGACCACCGCCATCAGCAGGATGGCGATCATCACTTCGATCAGGGTGAAGCCTGTTTGCCGGTTCATGGCTGGCTCACCCGCACCTGGCCGGCGGCGTTGCGCGCCAGTTCCACCCGCAGCGCGCCGCTACGCAGGCGCAGGGTCAGCGGCGTGCCGATCCACTCGCCGTCGAGCCACACCGCGCCACGGGGCTCGCTTTGCACCTTGACCGCCTCGGCCTGCCAGCGGCGCGGCTTGAGCGGGCCATCGACGAGCATCTGGCCATCGGCGCGCACGAATCGGTAACCGTCGCGATCGCTTTGCCAGCGCAGCGGCTGGCCGTCGGCCTGGACCTCGCTCTGCGCCAGTTCAAGCAGGCGTGCCAGGCGCTCGGCGTCGGCGCGCAGGTGCTTGCCCGGGTCGGGGCGGATGTTCAGGCTGATGGCGGCGCTGGCGATACCGACGATCACCAGCACCACCATCAGTTCGATCAGGGTGAAACCACGTTGTCCGTTCACGGGGCGCTCCTTGTCCTGCCAGGCAGATTGCCCGAGCAAGATGATCGCCGTGTGAAACAAAACCGTGAGAATAGGTCGGTATGCTCGGTCGCAGGTACACAAGGAGCGCGTGACCATGCGTATTACCCGTCCGAACCTGTCCCTCGGCCTGTGGTTGCAGGGATTGGGATTGCTGGCCCTTATCGCCGGACTGGCGACCTGGGCCAGCCTGTTGTTGCAGTCCACGGCGGACGTGGCTCGGTTGCAACCCGCCCAGGCCCTGGCGTCGAGCGAAACGCCGGCCGGGCGCTGGTTCGCTGACCTGCCGTCGCAGGTGCAGATTCAGGTCAGCGGCGTGATGGCCGGTAGCCAGGGCGCGGTGGCCATCGTCAGTGTCGACGGTGCCCCGGCACGTGCCGTACGCAGCGGCGAGGAGCTGGCCCGCGGCGTGCGCCTGGTCGCCATCGAAGGCCGCGGCCTGGTGATCGAGCGCGGCGGTCAGCGCAGCCGCGTCGAGGTGCCGGTGCTCACGCAGGCGTCGTTCTGGGGTGAGGCGTCTCAGCCTTCGGCGAACTGACGCAGCCGCTCGCCGTCGAGGCGGTAGCGGATCCACTCGTCCTGCGGTTCGGCGCCCAGCGAGCGGTAGAAGCCGATGGCCGGCTCGTTCCAGTCCAGCACGCTCCATTCCAGGCGACCACAGCCGTTCTCCACCGCCTCGCGGGCGATATGCCGCAGCAGGTTGCGCCCGGCGCCGTCGCCGCGCTGCTGGGGCGTGATGTAGAGATCCTCGAGGTAGATGCCGTTGCGTCCCAGCCAGGTGGAGTAGCTGTAGAAGTAGACGGCGAAACCGATTGCGTGGCCGTCGCGCTCGCAGACCAGGCTGCGCACCGTGCTGCTCTCGTCGAACAGGCTGTGCTCGATGTCGGCGAGGGTCGCCACCACTTCGTGGCGGGCGCGCTCGTAGTCGGCAAGCTCGGTGATGAAGGCCAGGATCTGGGCGGCGTCGCTGCGGACTGCAGGGCGGATGGTCACGGGCATGGTGGGGCTTCCTTGTAATTGATAGGTCGGTAGTGTCAGGGAAGATGAGGTAAGGCCGCCAGGTGTCTGGCGGAAGATTTGTGCGGCCTGTGGGAGGGAGCGCAAGTCTCCTTCGAAAAGTACTGAAAAGACTCCTCTGCCCAGCCAACGATCACTAACGCTAGGCTGGTTCGGGGTACGCCATTCATGGACGACCTACATGCCAATCCCCAAAGGTAGCCACCTGTGTCGTGGCAGATACTCAGAGTCCGGTAGGTTCTATCTGCTGACCACAGTGACTCATCATCGCCGACCCTTGTTTCTCGATCTCCGCTATGCACGCACGGTAATCAAGTATCTGCGCCTGGCTGACCAGGAAGGTAGTTGCCAGTCACTGGCCTGGGTTGTGATGACTGACCATCTTCATTGGTTGGTTGAATTGAAGGATGTGACGCTGAGCACGTTGATGCGTTACTTCAAGGCGCGGTCCAGTCAAGAACTGCACAAGGTAGGGGGCAGCCCAACACCCGTCTGGCAAGCCGGTTATCACGATCGTGCCTTACGCAAGGAGGACGATGTGGTCATGGCTGCAAGGTACATCATTGCCAATCCGTTGCGAGCCGGGTTAGTGGACAGGGTGGGTAGCTACCCGCACTGGGATGCGATCTGGTTGTAGGGGTGTTCGTCTTGAGATTTCAGCGCCTGTGAGACCGAGCGCCGCGCGGGCGGCGCTCGATCTCAAGGACGACAGAAGCCTCAAGCCATACAACCAGCTCAGAAATGTGTATCCACTCAATTTCACACAACTGTACCGGTCATTCCCTCCAACCCTCCGCTACTGTGGCCTTTCGATAATCAGAAAAGCCGGAAACCGCCGCCATGCTTGCCTCCCTCGATCTGCTCAGTGCGTTCGTCCTGTTCGCCTTCGTTTCCTCCATCACCCCCGGTCCGAACAACACCATGCTGCTGGCCTCGGGGGTCAACTTCGGCGTGCGCCGCACCATTCCCCACGCCCTGGGCATCAGTGCCGGTTTCATGGTGATGGTGCTGGCGGTGGGCCTCGGGCTGGGCGAGGTGTTCAAGGCCTGGCCGCCGCTGTACAGCATCCTGCGCTACGCGGGCGCGGCGTACCTGCTGTACCTGGCCTGGAAGATCGCCACCTCCGGGCCGATGTCCGGCGACAGCGCAGCCAGCCGCAAGCCGCTTGGGTTCTGGGGCGCCGCGGCGTTCCAGTGGGTCAACCCGAAGGCCTGGGTGATGGCGATCGGGGCGATCACCACCTATACGCCGGCCCAGGGTTACGTGTTCAACGTGATCGTCATCGCCACCGTGTTCGCCCTGGTGAACCTGCCCAGCGTCGGTGTCTGGGTGATGTTCGGCAGCGCCTTGCGCAACCTTCTGCGCAATCCGCGCGCGGTGGTGCTGTTCAATGTCCTGATGGCCGTGCTGCTGGTGATTTCACTGTATCCGCTGCTGTTTGTAGAATCGGCGTTTTCATAGAGCCGATGAGTGCCGTCGATGGAGTTGATTCCCTGGTCCCATGAATGCGCAGAAGGCTTTAGCCTGCGTGGATGGCGAACCCCCGCCAGCGGCAAGCCGCTGCTGCACTTTCTGCATGGCAACGGCTTCTGCAGCCTGGTTTACCAACCGATGCTCATGCGCCTGGGCGAGCATTTCGACCTGTGGCTGAGCGATGTGCAGGGCCATGGCGACAGTGACCACGGCGGCGCCTTTTGCGGTTGGAACCGCAGCGCGGCGCTGGCGGTGGAGGCGTTCGAGGCCGGGCGCGGCGAGTATGGCGATGTCCCGCGTTACGCCCTGGGCCACAGTTTCGGCGGCGTGCTCACCGGGCTGATCCTGGCCAGCGAGCCGAAATTGTTCCAGCGCGCCGTGCTGCTGGATCCGGTGCTGTTCAGCCGGCGCATGATCGGGGTAATGGGCGCCGCCGCCATGGTCGGCCTGCACCGGCGCCACGCCCTGGCGCGCAAGGCCGCCACCCGCCGCAGCCACTGGCCCGACCGCGAGGCGGCGCAGGCCTCGCTGCAGGGGCGCGGGATCTTCAAGGGGTGGAGCGATGCGGCCTTGCAGGCTTATGTGGAGCACGCCATCGGCAATTGCGGCGAAGGCGTGGTACTCAAGTGCCGGCCCAGCCGTGAGGTGGAGATCTTCAGTTCGTTCCCAGAGCGCATGTGGCAGCACCTGGGCAGTATCCAGACGCCGACGCGGATCCTGTACGGCGAGCAGACCTATCCCTTCGTGCCACATTCGGTACAGCGCCTGGCGGGGCTCAATGCCCAGGTGAGCGCGCAGCAGGTGGCCGGTGGGCACTGTTTCATGCAGGAAGACCCGCCGATGGCCACGGAGCAGGTGCTGGCGTTCCTGCAGGATTGAGCATTACTGTAGGAGCGGCCTTGCGCCGCGAAAGGGCCGTGCAACGGCCCCAGGATGTCAGCCTGTACGCAAAGATCGCCGGGGCCGCCTTGCGGCCCTTTCGCGGCACAAGGCCGCTCCTACAGGACCTCTATTCGCTGATCTGCTGTCCATTTCGCGACGATTGCTTGCCGATTCGCGAGCGAACGACAATCTCAGATTCCGTACCCTGTCGCTCCCCCCCAACGGATGGAGCCCAGCATGAACCAGGCGGTCAGCCCAGATCCCCAGCACACCCTCGAGCAAACCCGCGCGCGGCGTCGTCAGCGCCTGCTGCGCTTCGGCCTGGCCGGGGGACTGGGGCTGCTGGTGGCGGCCTATGGCGGCTACTGGTGGCTTGACGGCCGTTACCTGGAGCAGACCGACGACGCTTACGTGCGCGCCGACTGGGCGCCGATCAGTGCCCGGGTCAGTGGCTATGTGGCCGAGGTGGCGGTGGCGGACAACGCCACGGTCAAGGCCGGCGACCTGTTGGTGCGCCTGGACGAACGAGACTTTCGCGACCGCCTGCGCAAGGCCGAGGCGCAGCTGGCAGTGAGCGAGGCGGCGCTGCAGGTGCAGCGCATGCGCCTGCGCGCCTTCGTCGCCGAGCAGGACGAGCAGGCCCACGCCATCGCCCGCGCCGACGCCGAACGCGGTGGCAGCCGCGGCGAGGCGCAGCGGGCCGAGGCCGACTGGCAGCGTTACCAGCACCTGGCGCAATGGCAGGCGGCCAGTGTGCAGCGCATGGAGCAGGCCCGCGCCACCCGCATCCAGGCCCAGGCCATGCAGCGCGCCGCCGACGCCGAACTGGCCCGCCAGCATGCACGCAAGGCGATGCTGGAACAGCAGGGCAAGCAACTGGAAGCCGAACTGCTGCAACGCCAGGCCGACCTCGACCAGGCCCGCGCCGAGGCCGATCTGGCCCGCAGCGCCCTGGCCGACACTGAGATCCGCGCGCCGTTCGACGGCGTGGTCGGCCAGCGCAAGGTGCGTCAGCAGCAGTACGTCACCCCCGGCCTGCCGCTGCTGGCGGTGGTGCCGGTGGCACAGGCCTACGTGGTGGCCAACTTCAAGGAAACCCAGCTGGCGCAGATGCGCCCCGGCCAGCCGGTGACCCTTGAGGTGGACACCTTCGGCCAGCACTGGCGCGGCACGGTGGACAGCGTCTCCCCTGGCTCCGGCGCGGTGTTCGCGCTGCTGCCGCCGGACAACGCCACCGGCAACTTCACCAAGATCGTCCAGCGCTTTCCGGTACGCATCCACCTCGACCCGGAGGGCGACGACAGCCCACGACTGCTGCCCGGCATGTCGGTGATCGCCACCGTCGACACCCGGCAGGCCCGCCATGAGCGCTGAAGACAAAGTCTCGCTGCGCGCCTGGGTGGCGGTGATCGGTGGCCTGTTCGGTTGCTTCATGGCCGGCATGAACGTGCATGTCACCAGCGCCGCCTTGCCCGAGATCGAAGGCGCGCTGGGGGCCAGCTTCGAGGAGGGTTCGTGGATATCCACCGCCTACCTGGTGGCCGAGATCAGCATGATCCCGCTGACGGCCTGGCTGGTGCAGGTGTTCTCCCTGCGCCGAGTGATGCTGGTGGGCTCGGCGGTGTTCCTGGTCAGCTCGGTGAGCTGCGCCATGGCCGGCAGCCTGGAGGCGATGATCAGCCTGCGGGTGATCCAGGGCGCCTCCGGCGCGGTGCTGATCCCGCTATCGATGCAGCTGATCATCACCGAGCTGCCGGCCAGCCGCCTGGCGCTGGGCATGGCACTGTTCAGCCTGTCCAACAGCGTGGCCCAGGCCGCCGGGCCGTCGATCGGTGGCTGGCTCACCGACATGTACTCCTGGCGCTGGATCTTCCTGCTGCAACTGCCACCGGGCATGGCCCTGCTGGCGGCGGTGGCCTGGTCGATCAAGGGCCAGGCCGGTGATCGTGGCGCCTTGCGCCAGGCGGACTGGCTGGGCATCGTCGCCATGGCGCTGGGGCTGGGGGCGTTGCAGGTGGTGCTGGAGGAGGGCGGGCGCAAGGATTGGTTCGAATCGCGCTTCATCGTCGGCTTCAGCCTCGTCGCGGTGATCGCCCTGGCGCTGTTCATCCAGCGCCAACTGTGGGGCGCGCGACCATTCATCAACCTGCGTCTGCTGGGCAGCTACAACTTCGGCGTGTCGAGCCTGGCCATGGCAGTGTTCGGCGCGGCCACCTTCGGCCTGGTGTTCCTGGTGCCCAACTACCTGTCGCTGGTGCAGGGCTACAGCGCCAGCGAGATCGGCAAGAGCCTGATCGCCTACGGCATGGTCCAACTACTGCTGGCGCCGTTGCTGCCACGGCTGATGCGCTGGCTCAATGCCAAGCTGCTGGTGGCCAGCGGCTTCGCCATCATGGCCCTGGGCTGCTGGCTGGGGTCGACGCTGACGGTGGACTCGGGCAGCAACGTGATCATCCCCTCGACGGTGGTGCGCGGCATCGGCCAGCCGTTGATCATGGTGGCGTTGTCGGTGCTGGCGGTGAAGGGCCTGGACAAGGCCCAGGCAGGCTCCGCCTCGGCGCTTATCTCGATGCTGCGCAACCTTGGTGGTGCGCTGGGCACGGCGCTGCTGACGCAACTGGTGTCGCAGCGCGAGCGCTTTCATTCGGTGCGAGTGGGCGAAGGGCTGACGCTGTTCGACGGCGCGCTGCAGCAACGCCTGCCCGGCGGCATGGTCGACCCGCAGTCGCCGCAGGTGATGCAGACGTTGGCATTGATCGACCAGAGCGTGCGCGAGCAGGCCTACCTGATGGCCTACTCGGATGCGTTCTACCTGTCGTGCGTGGCGTTGCTCGGTTGTGCGCTGGCGTCCCTGCTGCTGCGCAGTCGCTAGCGATTACGGCTGACGCTCGGCCACCGCCCGCAGGGTCTTCAGGGTGACCATCGGCGCATCGACGACGAAGCGGTTGGCCAGCCAGCCCGGCACATCGCCGGCCGGGTCGGCGCGCAGCTGATAGGTGACCTCGGTCTCGCGCTCGCCCAGCGGGCGCATGATCCACTCGCCGCTGAGCCGGCGCACGCGGATCAGCCCAGGTGTTGCCGGCACCCGCCCGGGTTCGGCGCTCAGGTGGCGGACCAGGGTGTCGTCGTCAAGGCGCTCGGTGCGTACCTTGAGCACCATGTCGCGGGGCTTGGCCGGCCAGGGCAGGGCGGTGGTGAGGTAGACCCAGGTGGTGTCGCCGTCCACCTCCAGCAGGCGCATGTCGGCGCAGGCGTACAGCCATTTGCAGGCCACCCGCAGGTTCTCCTGCAGGTCGGTCAGGGTACGGACGCTGGCCTTGATCCGGGTGATGCCGCGGAACTGCTGGTAGGGCGAACCGTCGACACTTCTCAGGTAGACATCGATGCCGTCTTCCTGGTGGGCGAGTTGCCAGTCGTCTGCCAACGATGCGGTGGTCGGCAGCAGGAGCAGCAGGGCAAGCAGGAGACGAGGCAGGCGCATGGCGTGGGGCCGGGAGGGGTGGTCCGCTCAGTATGGCCGGGAATGCATGGTGTTGCAGCCACCGATCTGTGGGAGCGGGTTTACCCGCGAATGCGGCAGTGCCTTCACCGACGCATTCGCGGGTAAACCCGCTCCCACAGGTAACCTGCAGGGCCTGGCGGCACCTGCAGAGTCACCTTGAAGCCCTCAGCGCTGCGGATTGAGCGTCAGGTGCACGTGACGGTTGACGTCCTTGTACAGCAGGTAGCTGAACGGGCCCGGGCCGCCGGAGTAGCAGGCCTGCGGGCAGAAGGCGCGCAGCCACATGAAGTCGCCGGCTTCGACCTCGACCCAGTCCTGGTTCAGGCGGTACACCGCCTTGCCTTCCAGCACGTACAGGCCGTGTTCCATGACATGGGTCTCGGCGAACGGAATCACCCCGCCCGGCTGGAAGGTCACGATGTTCACGTGCATGTCGTGGCGCATGTCGGCCATGTCGACGAAGCGGGTGGTCTTCCAGGCGCCTTCGGTGCCCGGCATCTCGATGACGGTGGCGTTGTCGCGGTGGGTGACGAACGACTCCGGAACCGGTAGGCCCTCGACCTTCTGGTAGTGCTTGCGCAGCCAGTGGAAGGTGACATTGGCCTTGCTGTTGTTGCGCAGGCTCCAGTCGGCGCCCGGGGCCAGGAACGCGTAGCCGCCCGGCACCAGGGTGTGGTGCTTGCCTTCGACGGTGATATCGATCTCGCCCTCGACCACGAACAGCACCGCTTCGGCGTTCGGGTCCAGCTCAGGGCGCTCGCTGCCGCCTTCGGGGGCGACTTCGACGATGTACTGGGAGAAGGTTTCGGCGAAACCGGTCAGCGGGCGGGCGATGACCCACATGCGCATCTTGTCCCAGAACGGCAGGTGGCTGGTGACGATGTCACGCATCACGCCCTTGGGGATGACGGCATAGGCTTCGGTGAACATGGCACGGTCAGTCAGCAGCTCGGTCTGAGCCGGGTGCCCACCGTGGGGGGCGAAGTAGGAAGGTTTCGACATGAACGGTCTCGACTTTGTTGTTCTCTCCCCATGCCTTGGACCACACCGGCCGGTGCGTGCAGGGGATGCACCGCCAGCATAGGGGCGTGGCTGTGCCATCTACAAATTAAATGTTGGAATACCCGGTATCCAATTGCTGAATGTGATGACGGTATTCTCATGGTGCGGGTGTAGGAAGTTTCCCAGGCTTTATGGCAATGACATTTTTTTCACATCACCTTGCTAGCATCGCCAGCACTTCCACGGAGCTGAATCGATGATGCCTGTCTTGCGCAAACGTGCTGTCCGCCTCGCTCTGGCCGGTACCGGAGGTCTGGTAGCCTGTACCCTGGGTTTCTTCGGCTGGCAGTCCTTCTACCCGGTGCAGGCCGCCGAAGGCTGGGGCGTGCAAGTACTGCACAACTCGGTGACCCGGGCTGCCTCGCTGCTGCCCCAGGCTGATGGCAGCCTGCTGGTCAGCCGCGAACTCAACGGCGGCAAGGGCAGCATCATGCGCATCACCGCCGAGGGCGACCGGGTGGTGTTGCTCGACGGCCTGTCCAAGCCCGACGGCATGGTCGCCGTCGACGGTGGCTGGGCGTTCAGCCAGGAAGTGGGCGGGGCGCCGGTCAGCGTGTCGCGCAACGGCCAGGTCAGCCAGCTGTTCGAAGGCAACAACGTGCAGGGCCTGTACAACGATGGCGAGCATCTCTACGCCATCGAGGACCGCAAGGGCGATGGCCGGCTGATGCGCTACGACTGGCGCAGCGGCGAACTCGATGTGCTGCGTGCGGGCCTGACCGAAACCGAAGGCCTGACCCGCTGCACCGACGGGCGCCTGTTGTACACCGAGAAAGCCACCGGCAAGATTCGTGCGTACAATGCCGAAGGCGCCGACCCGGTGGTGGTCGAAGGCCTGCGCAATCCGACGTTCCTGCTGTGCGATCAGCGTGGGTTGTGGATCAGTGAGGACTCGACCCACCGTGCGCGTCTGCTGCGTATCGACGGCGATGGCACCCGTCACACGGTGCTCAACTACCTGAAGGCGCCCCAGGCCATCGTCCCGGACGGCAGGGGCGGCTATCTGCTCGCCGAGGGTGGCCGCGACCGGGTGCTGCGCCTGACCCCGCCGGCTGCGCAGAGCACCGCCCAGGCCGAATCCCTGCCACGGGTGCCTGAAGCCTGACAAACCCCTCCATTGCAAAGGCCACGGCGCTATCCTTGATACAGGCCCCAGAGGAGTCTTTGTCATGCGCCGGCTGATGCTGTTGTTGCTGATCACCGCCATCCCGGGTTGCCAGGCGCCAATGCCCGCCGCCAACCCGCAGATGGCCTGGGTCGACCTCTCGCTGCCGTTCCCCAACGACCGCGTCCTGCTGGCCGAACGCCTGGACAAGCAGCGCCTTGTCGAAGGCCGCTTCTTCCAGGTGACTCCCGGCAGCCATGAGCTGGTGGTCAGGTTCGACTACGAAACGAGCGGCGGAGGCGGGCTGAGCATGATGGGCGGCACCACGGTCCGCCAATGCTACCTGACCCTCGACTACGCCGGTTTCCAGGCCGGCCAGCGCTATGTGCTCGAAGCCCGCTCCATGGCCCTGACACCTGAGGCAAGGCTGTACAATGCCGCCCGGGAGATCGTCGCCGAGGTCAGCGAGTTCTACTGCCTGATGTGAGTCGATGTCAGTTGATGAAGGAATCCAATCGTTGTGTGAAGCATGAATCATTCGCTGTTCATTTCCCTGGACGGGCCAAAAGGCACCGGCAAGACCACGCTGCTGGAGTCCGTTACCCAAGCACTGAGGGCGGACAACAGGAAGGTGATCCGCATCAGCGAGAAGAAAAGCGATCCCTATCGGGGCGAAACCATGGTTTTGGTCAACCAGTTTGTCAGGCATCCCTGCCGGGAACTGGAGATGAAGGTCTGTGAGCGCCTTGCGCACAGCCGGGCCTGGATTTCCCGGCATGTGCTGGCCAGACAGCCCAAGGACAGCATCATCCTGATCGATCGCTGGTACCCGTCCGATGCCGCGTTTCGCCGGCTGGTGCCGTTTGCCGAGATTCTACGGTTGAACATCGAATGCGACGTGCGGGTGCCGGACCTGCATGTGGGCGTGATCACCGACCCTGAAATTTCCTGGGGCAGGGCAGCGGCGCGCTCGCGTGGGCTAGGCAGTACCGTGATGCATGAACTGGATGAACACGTGGCCTGCACGCAAGCATTCGAGCGAGCGGTTGCCGATCAAGGCTGGTTCTTGTGCCGCAATGAAGACACCCTGGAAGCGGCGACGCGGCAGGTGGTATCGGCGATCCAGGGCGTGCTGCCAGCAGGCTGATCAGTAGCGTTCGAGCGCGGCGATACGGCTCGACAGCCAGGCGTGCAGCTGCTTCACGGCAGGCGACAACTGCTTGCGGTGCGGGCACACCAGGCTCAATGGCATGCTCGGCCCTGGGTGATCCTGCAACAGCACGACGAGCCGCCCCGCCAATACATCGTCGCTCACATCCAGCCAGGACTTGTAGGTGATCCCTTCGCCCGCCACGGCCCATCGGCGGGCAATATCGGCATCGTCGCAGAGCAGGGCGCCACGCACCTGCACGGTCTGCGTCCCCAGTTGCCACTTGTCGTAGACCCGGCCCTGCTGCATGTACAGCAGGCATTGGTGTTCGCGCAGTTCTGCGGGGGCTTGCAGCGGGCCTTGCCGCGCCAGGTACTCGGGCGAGGCCACCAGTACCTTGCGGTTCCACGGTGCCAGTGGCAGGGCGATGTAGTTGGCGTCGGTGTTCAGGCCGTAGCGGATGGCGATATCCACCGGATCGCGGAACAGGTCGGCGATCTGGTCGGAGAGAAACAGGCGCAGGTTCAATTGCGGGTGCTCGCGGCGAAACGCCGTGAGCCAGGGCAGCAGCACGTTGCGCCCCAGGTCGGACGGCGCGGCCACCTGCAGGATCCCGCTCAACTGGGCGCTCTCCTGCTGCAGGTTGTCCCGTCCTTGCCTGAGGGCCTCGAGGGCGGCCAAGGCCGAGGGCAGGTACTGCTCGCCCTCGGCCGTCAGGCGCAGGCTGCGCGTGGTACGGGCAAACAGCCGCACATCCAGCTCACGCTCCAGGCGCTTGACCGCCTCGGCTGCCTGCCCGGGCAGCAGGTCGGTTTCGTGGGCGGCTGCGGTAAAGCTGCCCAACGCGGCGCTGCGAACAAAGATGGCCAGGTCGTCGAGGCGGATCATTTTCACTCCTGCAATGAAAGTGTTCACGGGTACAACCCGTTTTTCCCAACGACCGGACACGCCAGACTGGGTTCACGAATCAAACCATATCCAGCAGCGAGTGCCTATGAAAGCGATCGGTTATACCCAGAACGGCCTGCCCATCGAAGACCCTGCGTCCCTTCAGGACATCGACATGCCCAGGCCGAGTCCAGGGCCCAGGGACATCCTGGTGGAGGTCAAGGCCGTGTCGGTCAACCCCGTCGATACCAAGGTGCGTGCCGGTACTTTCACGCGCGAGCCGAAAATACTCGGCTGGGACGCGGCCGGTATCGTCCGTGAAGTCGGCCCTCAGGTGACCCTGTTCAAGCCCGGCGACCAGGTGTACTACGCCGGCTCCATCGCCAGGCCCGGCAGCTACAGCGAATACCACCTGGTCGACGAACGCATCGTCGGGCACCAACCGCGCAGCCTGGGTGCGGCGCAAGCGGCAGCGCTGCCGCTGACGGCCATCACCGCCTGGGAGCTGCTGTTCGATCGCTTGGGAGTAGTCGAAGGCGGCGGCGAGGGCGATGCCCTGCTGATCGTCGGCGCCGCCGGCGGCGTCGGCTCGATGCTGGTGCAACTGGCCCGGCAACTGACCCGTCTGACGGTCATCGGCACCGCCTCCCGCGCCGAGACCGCCGACTGGGTGCGCGAACTGGGCGCCCATCATGTCATCGACCACAGCGCGCCACTGCACGGGCAACTGCAGGCCCTGGGGATCGAGTCGGTGAGCCATGTCGCCAGCCTCACCCATACCGAGCAGCACTTCGCGCAACTGGTCGAGGTGCTGCGGCCACAAGGTCGCCTGGGGGTGATCGACGACCCGCAGACCCTGGATGTCATCCCGCTCAAGCGCAAGTCGCTGTCGCTGCACTGGGAGCTGATGTTCACCCGCTCGCTGTACCAGACCGACGACATGGTGCGCCAGCACGAGCTGCTCGAGCGCGTAGCCGGGCTGATCGACCAGGGCATCCTGCGCACCACCCTGGGCGAGCATTTCGGTGCCATCAATGCCGCCAACATGCGCCGTGCCCATGCGCTGGTCGAGAGCGGCAAGTCGCGCGGCAAGATTGTTTTGGAAGGGTTCTGAAGCCCATCTTTTCAGGGCGTTCAACGTTGGATTTGCAGCGCTCTTGAGATCGAGCGCCGCCCGCGCGGCGCATCGCGGGACAAGCCCGCTCCTACATCTGTTTCGGGCCAATTTTTCCTGTGAATGAGGCGACGCCCGCCTTGGTGCATACCTAAAATCGTGCGGGGCGGCAGTGGTGCCCATGCAGAAATTTCGTCGGTCCAACAAGGCGGACCCGGTAATGGCACAGGATTGACTGGCCCGAAACAGATGTAGGAGCGGGCTTGTCCCGCGATGCGCCGCGCGGGCGGCGCTCGATCTCATAGGCGCTGCAAGAATCGCGGCGGACACCCAACGGCCCACACACGGTCAATAGCCCATGCACAAACAACCGCAGGCCAGTCGATCCGCAACTGACCAGGAGCCAGATATGAACCAACAAGACCATCCCCTCGTTTCCCTTGCCATCCTCAAGGCCAAGCCAGGCCACGCAGCCTCGCTGAAAGCCGCCTTGCTGGCCTTGATCGAACCAACCCGGGCGGAACCCGGCAACCGCGACTACATGCTCTTCGAGCGCAGCGATGAGCCCGGGACGTTCTACATGCGTGAGGCGTTCGACCACCAGCAGGCCCTGGACACGCACCTGGCCACCGGCCACTTCCAGCGCTTTGCCGAACAGGCCGACCTGCTGTTGGCGGAGCCGCTGCAACTGGTCTTCCTTGATCCGATATCCACTACCGTTGCGCCTCACCCGTGAGGCACAACGGGCAACCGGCATCGCGCAGTGGTGCACCCGCTGATCTATACATGATTTGATTTTATCTATACAAAATCCTAGTATTGTATAGGTTTTCTCTCCTTGCAGATTCGCCATGGCATTCCTTGCGCGCTGGGCCTGTCTCTGCCTGCTGCTGATGTCGATGCCAGTGGCCAATGCGGACTGGCGTGCAGCGCTGCCGGCGGCCCAGCAACTGGGCGGTGGCGACTTCACCTGGTTCGGCCTGCGGCTGTACAGCGCCCGCTTGTGGACCGAGGGTTCGCGCCATGACTGGAACCAACCTTTCGCCCTGGAACTGACCTACCACCGCTCATTGTCCCGGGACACGCTGGTGCAAGCCAGCCTTGAAGAGATGCGTCGACTAGGCGCCGGCCGTGTGACGCCGCAACAGCTTGCAGCCTGGGCCAAGGCACTGCAGGAGGCATTCGTGGATGTGCGCCCCGGCATGCGCATCACAGGCTTGTACCTGCCGGGGCAGGGCGGCCGCTTCTATGTCGATGACCAGCCCACCCGCACCCTTGCCGACCCGGCCTTTGCCCGGGCGTTCTTCGCCATCTGGCTGGACCCGCGGGCTCGGGACGCCCAGTTGCGCCTGCAACTGCTCGGCCTGGCCGGCAAGCCTCGAGGAGGATCCTGAACATGTACAGAATGCTGTTGCTGGCGGCCTGCCTGGTACTGGGCAGTTGCGGCAATGTCGAAGTCGAGCGCTACGCCGAGGAGCAACCCCGTTTCGACCTGGCGGCCTTCTTCTCGCGCCCGGTGCAGGCCTGGGGCATGTTCCAGAAGCGCTCCGGGGAAGTGGTAAAGCGCTTTCACGTTCGCATCGACAGCCGCCGGGAAGGCGAACGGCTGATCCTCGACGAGCAGTTTCTCTACAGCGATGGCACACGCCAGCGGCGCACCTGGACGCTGGTGCCGGACGGCCCCGATCGCTGGCGCGGCACGGCGGGGGATGTGATCGGCGAGGCGCGCGGTGAAGTGGCCGGTAACGCACTGCGCTGGCGCTACACGCTGGATCTGCCCGTGGACGGGCGGCACTGGCAGGTGGACCTGGACGACTGGATGTACCTGATGGACGAGGACACCCTGATCAACCGCTCGCGCATGAGCAAGCTGGGCGTGGAGGTTGGCCAGATCACCCTGTTCTTCCGACGCTTGCCGGAAGGCGCGCCATGAGCGCGCGTACCGAGCAGAGCGTCAGTCTTTGCTGGCGTTGAGCTTGCGCAGCTCTTCGTAGGTGGCGGACTGGACGAACCAGAAGCCGGAAACGATGCACCAGCCGAGGCTGCCGGCCACGAACACACCCAGGGCTGGCAGGAATCCGCCGGTGAACAGGGTGATGAGCGCGAAGAGCCAGATAACGGCCAGGGAGATGTAGAGGACGATGTTGTTGACGCTGATGACGAAGTCTTTCACGAAGCATGTTCCTTGCGGGGTTTCAAAAGATTGCCCCTCCAGGGGCACGCGGATGCTATCACATTGATGCTATTGAAGGCTTGACCCGCTACCGGTACCTGCTGTTGAATATGCGCCCTCGAATCCCCGCAACCTTTTGCCAAGTGGTGAAGCCAGTGCCCTGCGCCATCAAACACGCCTGATACCGACGACGGTCCATCGTGCCTGATGGCTGCCCGTGCTTGCGCGCGGCGGCGCTTCATCCTCGTACCTGCCTGATCCTGTCGTCGGTTTTTCCCTATTTCCAAGGAGAAACCCATGAACATGGATTTTCGTGCCGACGCGCATTCCCTCGAACTGCTCAAATACCCCCGCACACCCCATCTGCAAGGCTCGCGCCTGCAGGACGGCGACAGCGATGCTGGCCAGGTGGCCTATGGCTCGTTGGCCGGCCAATGGCTGGTGGTGGAAGAGAAACTCGACGGCGCCAACGCCGGCATCAGCTTTACCAACGGTGGCGAACTACGCCTGCAATCGCGCGGCCACTACCTCAGCGGCGGTGGCCGCGAGCGCCAGTTCAACCTGTTCAAGCAATGGGCCGTGGCCCACGAGCACTGGTTGCTGGAGCGTCTTGAAGACCGCTTCGTGCTGTATGGCGAGTGGCTGCACAAGAAGCACTCGGTGTTCTACGACCACCTGCCGCATTTCTTCTGCGAGTTCGACGTGTGGGACCGCGCCACGGGGCTGTTCCTGTCCACCGCGGCGCGTCGACGCCTGCTCGCCGACGGGCCGGTGCTGTCGGTGCCGGTGCTGTACGAAGGCCCGGCACCGCGTCGTTACACCGAGCTGATGGCGTTGCTCGGCGACTCGCTGGCCAAGACTGCGCGATGGCGTGAAGTGTTCGAGCAGGTGGTACGCCGCGAAGGCCTCGACCTGGCCCGTGCCTGGCGCCAGTGCGACCGCTCGAGCCGCATGGAGGGGCTGTACCTGAAGCTCGAAGACGAGCGCCAGACCCTGGGCCGGCTCAAGTGGGTGCGCCAGGACTTCGTCCAGGCCATCCTCGACGCCGACCAGCACCATGCCAACCAACCGTACATACCCAATCAACTGGCCGCCGGCGTCGATCTCTACGCACCGCGCCTGTCCCTGGACTGGCACGGCCAACGCCGCGGCGACTGAAGGAGCTTCCTGAAATGGATATTCGACAACTGCAACAACTGGTGCCCGACCCCGGGCACGACATGGACAGCGCCGCTTGCCTCGCGGCCATTCCGGCCCTGGCACGCCTGGCCGACACCCCGCAGGATCCGACCTATCACGCCGAGGGCGATGTATGGGTCCATACCCGCCTGGTGGTCGAGGCGCTGCTGGCGCAGCGCGCCTACCGCGACGCCAGCGCCGAGCAGCGCTTCGTGCTGTTCTTCGCTGCCTTGCTGCATGACATCGCCAAGCCCGACACCACGGTGATCGACCCGCAGACCGGGCGCATCGGCCAACCCGGCCACTCGCGCCGAGGCGCGGTGGATGCGCGCCTGCTGCTGTGGCGCGCCGGCGTGCCGTTCGCGCTGCGCGAACAGATCTGCCGGATCATCACTGTGCATCAACTGCCGTTCTTTGCCTTGCAGGGCGACCGCAGCGGGCGCAGCGCGGAGTTCCTGCTGCACAAGCTGTCCTGGGAGCTGCCGGTGTGGATGCTCTGCGCGGTGGCCGAGGCCGACATGCAGGGTCGCCACTATGCCGGCAAGGCCGATGTGCTGACCGCTATCGAACTGTGGCGCGAGCTGGCGGCAGAGGAGGGGTGCCTGTACGGCCCACGGGCGTTTGCCGACGAGTACACGCGCATTCAATACCTGCGTGGCGCCCGCGTGCATCCGGACTATGCGCTGCACGAGCCCCAGGGCTCCCAGGTGGTGATGCTCTCGGGCCTTCCGGCCAGCGGCAAGGACACCTGGACCGCCCTACAGCACCCGGACCTGCCGGTGGTGTCGTTCGACGACGCACGCCAGGCCCTGGGCCTGCGCCACGGCCAGAACGAAGGCGCCGCCGCCCACTACGCCATCGACCGGGCCAAGGCGCTGCTGCGCGAGCGCAGGCCCTTCGTGTGGAACTCGACGCACCTGTCGGCGCAGATGCGCAGCCGTACGCTGGACTTGCTGTATGGCTATGGTGCGCAGGTGGAGATCGTCTACCTGGAGCGGCCGGAGGGCGAGATCATGCGGCGTAACCAGCGACGCGACACGTCGCTGCGCAATGACGATATACGGCGGATGCTGTTCAAGTGGGAGGTGCCGCTGCCGACCGAGGCGCATCGGGTGAGGTATGAGGTGGTGACGGGGTGAAGCACCAAGGGCACTGTGCCAGTACGGCTGCTAGGCTCTGTAAATGCCTCTCCTGCCTATCGAGGAGGGCAAGGCCGAAGTAGCAGCGGTTCATACATGTTCCACGGAGGGTCACATGCTTATCCGACTCCTGTTCTCAATGCTGTTCCTCGTAGCGGCGGTGCCGGCCAGCCAGGCAGAGGTCAAAAAACTCACGATCTACGACGATGGGGTTTCTTGTCCCGCCAACTGCGACGCACATGTCGTCTTCTCCAAAGCCATGAATGGAACAGCGTTCGCTCACAAGGAAGGTACCAAGTACAGCAAGTGTGTGAAGGGAGAAGAGTGTCGCATCTGCTTCGAGTCCGGTGAAAAGCAGTGCTTGAAGGTCATGTATCGGGGGAGCGGCCCGCACCCTGATACGTTCGACTTCACCCCGGCGTTCTATCAGCAAGCCTGCGCCAGCACACCGGCGCAGCCTGTGCTGGCAAAGGAGTGCGTAAGCTTGAGGGAAAGAGCCAAGGCATTGAGTGGGCGAATCAACTGCCTCGCTACACCTGGTGACCCCAAATGCACCGCAATCATTGCAGAGGCGAAGGCCAAACGCGAACTGGATCTCCCCAAGTACAAGCAATGTCTCCAGCTGGGGGAAGCAGCCTATAACCAACAGGTGCCGAATGCAGAAAAGCGTAAGCATGACTGCACCTACGAGCTCAATGGCACGGGCAGAAACGACGCAGGGACTAAAACCTGGAGGAAGCTGCTGCCGGCAGCCTGTAGGGCGGAGACCTACGTGGGGCGTGACGGCTTGGACTGCTGCAGCGGCAACACTTTTGCAGACGGCCCCTTAGGACGTGAATGCAGAGGCTTCTACCCGGCTCCGTAAACAGTGCGGCCAGCGATTTACTCCGGCCGCAAGCTGTCTCCCACAGGATCGCCCAATTTCTGGAGTTGGCGCTATACCTGTGGGAGCGGGTTCACCCGCGAAGGGCTGCAAAGCAGCCCCAGGGAGGCGAGGTACAACACCTCAAGGCCTGATGATCAATAGATGGCCACCGGGTTGATATTTACCTGCGTCGAACCCTTGTACAGCGGCTGGCCCAGCACGAACAGGAACTCGAAGGCCTTGTCACGCGCCAGGGCGCGGGTGTCGATCAGCTCCAGGTTGTAGATGCCACGCTTGGCCAGCATGAACTGGTTGACCGGGAACTCCTCACCGGTAGGGTTCGGGTAGACCTCAGAGGCCCAGGTGTCGCCGCCAAAGGCGACGATGCCCTGGTCGGCCAGCCACTCGGCCGCCGGCAGGTCGATGCCTGGCTCGGTAGCGAGGAACTGTGCGTTGTCCTTGCCGATCAGCTCCAGCCAGCCGGTGTTGAACAGCACCACGTCGCCCTTGCGCAGGGTGATGCCTTGCCGCTTCAGCACCGCCTTGATGTCGTTGACGGTGAACGACGTCCCGCCCGGCACGATGGCCTTGCCGTAGTAGGCGGTCATGTCCAGCACCACGCCACGGGTGACCATCGGCGGCACTTTCTCCAAGCCAAGCTTGGTCACGCCTTCGACGGTGACGAAGTCGGCGGCCTTGTTGCCGTTGTAGTAGACGTTGTCGATACCGATATGGCCGATGCCGTTAAGCTGGGTGCCGACGCCGGTCCAGCCGTTGACCAGCTCGTCGTTGAAGCTGAACTTGTTCTTGCCCAGGGTCTGGCCGGCCTGTTCGCCGGGCTGGATGTTGTAGAGGTGGAAGCTGCGGTGGCGGAAGGCGGGCAGGTCCTTGCTGACGGGGACGGCGAGGGGATAGGTCTTGCCGGTCTTGACCAGGGTGACGGCTTGCTTGACCACCTCGGGGGTGAGGAGGTTGGCGGCGCCGATTTCGTCGTTTGGGCCGTAGGGGGAGGATTGCCAGTTGGCGGCCAGGGTGGATTGGGCGGTGGTGGCCAGGGCTAGGGTGAGTAGCAGGGGGTTGAAGTAGCGCAAGTTGCGGGCTCCTGAACGGGGAATGGTGTCAGGAGCGGATTCTGGGTGGAGGCGGGGATGGGAAAAAGGGGTTGGTGGGACAAGGAGTTTTGCGTGTGGGTCAAGGGAGAGAGTCGTTTCTCGGCATCTGCAGATTTCTCTCAGATGTTCAAGGAATGCAGATAACCCCAACAGTTTTTGCATGGTGTTCAACGACCAAAGGATCATTACTCCTGAACTTGGAAGCGCTATCATCCCGCCATCAGCTCAAGAGGAGCCCCTTGGCCGGCCGCATCCGGCACTCCCTTGGGTATAACGACAAGGAAGGTTGTGCATGGACGAGATCGTTCAGTCACTCACGTCACTAGAAGATATTCCGCCAAAAGAGGTGAAGATCCTCGCCACTTTGGTTGCCAAGCTGAACCTTGCGGATTTCCAGAACGCCATCCCGGTAATTCGAGAACTTCGAATCTCGAACGAGACCGATGATCGCTTTGTCAATGCGACGCTCACGCTGTCGTCAGAGCCCGAGGTCTTTAAATCCAAAATCTGGCGGATAGACGAAATAACAGCGGACAGTTTCCGAGTCATTCCGGGGCTAGACCTTGTCTTAGACGGCCCCTTGCTGAATCGCCTCACAGAGGCAGAGTTATCTACTTTCACCTTCGTGCTTGAGGCCGATGACAAAGCGTCCGAGAGTGGTCGGAAGGAAGTCGCTCGTTTGGAGCAGGTTGTTGACCTTCTGCCACGCAACCAGTGGGGAGGGCTTCATCATATCCCTGATATGACAGCCGCATTCGTACAGCCCAATGATCCAGCTGTTGACCGGTTGTTGAAGCAGACGGCTGAATTGCTACGACTCAGCGAGAAATCTTCGGCGCTCGATGGCTACGAGGGCGGCGCGAAGCGTGCCTGGCAACTGGCGTCGGCGGTCTGGGGCGCCGTGGCACGGATGAAGCTTGATTACGCTTTGCCGCCGGCGAGCTTCGAGCAGACAGGGCAAAAGGTGCGCAGTCCAAGCCAGATCGCCGACACCGGTTTGGCGACCTGTATGGATCTTACCCTGCTTTTCTGTGCTGCTCTTGAGCAAATTGGCCTGAACCCCGTGATCGTCTTCACCCGAGGGCATGCCTTTGTGGGCCTGTGGATGAAGCCAGAAGAGTTTACGACAGCGCTTGTGGATGATGTGACCGCGGTGCGCAAACGGGTGAAACTGCGTGAGCTGGTGCTTTTCGAGACCACACTGGTTACGCAGAACATAGCTCCGTCCTTCTCCTACGCCGTCGAGCGGGGCGCAAAGCAAATTGACGAAGGCGCGGACAGCGACTTTGAGATACTGCTCGACATTCGCCGCGCCCGCCTGCAGCGCATCAAACCACTAGCGAGCTCCGAGATTCAGATACCGCGAGTCGCTTCGGAGGTACCAGATGATGCACCACCGCTGCTGGTTGAAGACGGAGCAGACATTCCAGATGAAGTGCATGAAGTTGTTGTCGAGGATCTTTCCAAGCTTGACCCTGCTGATCGTCTAGGCCGTTGGCAGCGCAAATTGCTGGATCTTTCTCTTAGAAACAATTTGCTCAACTTCAAGATGGGCAAGCGGGCGTTGAAGCTTGAGTCGCCCGACCCGGGCGCGCTCGAGGATCTTCTGGCAAGCGGGCAGTCGCTGAAGCTGCTGACACGGCCTGATCTCATGGATGGGGCCGACCCGCGGGAACGCGCGCTCTATGAACAGCGTGAGCGAGAGGATGTTCGCCGCCGCCATGCCGAGGATGCACTCAAGCGAAGAGAAGTCTTCGTCGCGCTGACATCCAACGAGATGGACGCTCGACTCACTGAATTGTACCGAGGTGCTCGCACAGCCCTTCAAGAAGGTGGTTCCAATACGCTGTTCTTGGCCATTGGTTTCTTGAGCTGGACGCGAGAGGATAGGGTAGGGCAGAAGTACAAGGCGCCCCTTGTCCTGGTTCCGGTCACTCTGGAGCGCAAGAGCGCTCGCTCCGGATTCACCATGGTGCTCCACGACGATGAGCCGCGCTTCAACCCGACGCTGATTGAGATGCTTCGGCAGGATTTCGAGTTGGGCTTGGGTTCGCTGGAGCACGAGCTGCCTCGGGACGATTCAGGTCTGGATATCGCCGGCATCTGGAACAAAGTTGGTCATGCCATCAAGGACATTCCAGGCTGGGAGCTGAGCGAAGACGTTGTGCTGTCTATGTTCTCGTTTGCCAAGTACCTCATGTGGAAGGATCTAGCCGAGAACGCCGAGCACCTGCGGCAGAGCCCAGTGGTTCAGCACCTTCTGGATACACCGCGCGACTCGTTCGTTTCGGATACACCGTTCCCACTGGCGCAGTCGCTGGATCGTGATTACGGCCCGACCGATGTTTTCTGTCCGTTGCCTTCTGATTCGTCTCAGCTTGCGGCAGTGATGGCGGCTGCCAAGGGCAAAGATTTCGTACTCATCGGCCCGCCCGGTACTGGCAAGAGCCAGACGATCTCCAACATGATCGCTCAGTCGATTGCCCAAGGGCGTCGGGTCCTGTTTGTCTCGGAGAAGATAGCAGCGCTGGATGTTGTGTACCGTCGCCTACGTGAGATTGGACTGGGTGAGTTCTGCCTTGAGTTGCACTCGAGCAAGGCTCGAAAGACCGACGTCCTTGCCCAGCTGCAATCAGCATGGGAAGCCAAGGGGCAAGTGGATTCCGCGGCTTGGGAGATTGAGGCGCAGCGCCTTGCTACGCTGCGCGATAGCCTGAACATCTACGTCGAGCGCCTGCACCGGCGACATCGGAACGGTTACACCATCTACGATGCGATCGGCACAGTCACTTCTGGTGGTGATGAAGCTGTCGCGCCTGTTGGCTGGGTTTCACCAGACACGCACGACCAGAAGGCCATGCTAGAGCTTCGAGAGTTGGGCGATCGCCTCGAAGTTAACGCGCAAGCGGTTGATTATAGTCAGCTTGCTGGCAATGCGATGTCCGCTGTAGGCCAGGCAGAATGGTCACCCCATTGGCAACAACAGTTCGTGCAGGCCGCTCGTGATGTGTTGCCTGCTGTGCTGGAGGTTCAGCGGGCGGCTGATAGATTCGTTGAACTGGCTGGACTCCCAGCGTCGGAATACAGCCCGACTGCACTTGTGGGGCTATCAGTGCTTTCCCAGGCACTTCCCGCAGCAGCAGGACAAGATTGGCGATTCACGTTGCGGCCTGATGCCCGCTCCATTTCCCAACGGCTGAGTGAGGGTTGTGCATGGATTGAACAGCACCGAGAGCTCAACTCAAAGCTTTCGCCGCTCTGGCCTTCGCGCGTTGTGGCCGATGCGAAGCAGGGTATTGAACTGCTGCGGGAGCGTCGTACCACCTTCGGTGAGCTCAGCCCGGCATGGCCGGAGAGTGTTACCAATGTGCTTGCTCAGGCGGTATCACTACTTGGCCAAATAGCAGAGCACAAGCAGCAGCTCAGTGCGACCTATGGGGATACGATTGAGTCGCTCGACATCGATCTGTTGCTGCGTGAGTGGAAGGAAGCCGAGGAAGCGTTTTGGCCAAAGTCCTGGTTCGGAAAGCGCCGTATCGCAGGTCTATTGACTCCGTCTCAAACCGCTGCAGGCGAAGCCGATCACGGTAAAGATCTGGCCACCTGGGCAGAGATCCGCACCGTGCGCCGCGCTATAGATGAGCTCGAGCCCGGGCTTGAGTGCGTTGCCGTTTGGCAAGGTTCGAAATCTGACGTTGAGCAGCTATCGACGTCGATCAAGCTTCAAGAGGCCATTCGGCTTCAACAAACTGACTCGGACTGGATTGATGAGGGGTTTCAGTTGGTCGAACAGGGCCAGCTGGGTGACGCATTGAAGGAAGACCTCCGGCGGCTTCGCACGCTGACTCGCCTTGATGCAGAAATGTCGACATTGTCCGACCTTGGCACGAGCACTCAGCAGCTTTGGTGCGGCAGGGACACTAACATCGATCACCTTAGCGCGGCGATGCGCTTCCAGGCCGAGCGCCGGGATATCGAAGAGCGCGGTCGTCTCGTTGATGATCACCCCGAAGTGCAAGAGGGCCGCTGTGGATCGCTCCTCAAGGGTGACTTCGATCTGTTAAAGCAGCGGGCAGCGGTTGAGCGTGATCTTTCCGACCTGACTGACCTGCGAGAGTTGGTACCTGTCTGGAGTGACCTGAAGACCAAGCTTGAAATAGCGCGTCAGGCTGTGGAGTTCCAGGGGCAGGTAGCGACCGCTGTTGCAAAGCTCGCGCTGAACCCGGAGCAGATTGCTGCCTACAAAGCCCCTCTGCAAACACTCCTGGGCGATGGTAACGCGCTGCTGGAACCGGAAGGAGCGATAGCCCTTGCTGGTATTGCCCTCCGTGAAAAGCTTGGGCTGCTGCACGAGCGTTCATCAAATCTGACGTCGATTGGCCACTTCACTGAAGCCGGTGCTGATGAGACCGCTCACCTGTCGCTGAATGGCCTCAAGAAAAATTGTGAAACCGTAGTTGCTTCTGAGTCACGACTCAAGGCGTGGTGTGCATGGAGGAAGGTTCGCGATGAAGCCTTCGCCGTTGGACTCGCACCGATTGTTCAGGCAATGGAAAGCGGGGCGATCACCTCCGGAAAAGTCCGCCGCGTCCTCGAGGTAAATTACGCGCGCTGGTGGCTGAATACCACCGTAGACAACGAGGAGGTCATTCGGACGTTCGTCAGCGTAGAGCACGAACAGCGTATTCGCGACTTCCGCGCACTGGATGATAAATTTACCGAGCTGACGAAGGACTGGCTCCGTGCTCGGCTGTGCGCCGACTTGCCAAGTCAGGACAGCGTGAGTCGCACTTCTGAGTGGGGTTTGCTGCGCCATGAGATGGGCAAGAAAACCAAGCACATCCCATTACGAGATCTGATGACGCGAGCTCCAGAAGCGCTGACAAAGCTGACGCCGTGCTTGCTGATGAGCCCACTTTCCATTGCTCAGTACCTGCCGCCAGCTTCGACTCCGTTCGACCTGGTCATCTTCGACGAGGCCTCTCAGATTCCGGTCTGGGATGCGATTGGTGCGATGGCGCGAGGAAAGCAGGTTGTGATGGTGGGCGACCCGAAACAGCTCCCGCCGACCTCGTTCTTCGACCGTGCCGAGTCTACGGCTGATGATGAGGATGTCGAAGCCGATCTCGAGAGCATCCTGGATGAATGCATCAGTGCGAACCTGCCGATGCGCAACCTGAATTGGCACTACCGTAGCCGCCATGAGAGCCTGATTGCCTTCTCGAACCAGCGTTACTACGGCTCGAAGCTGGTGACCTTCCCATCGCCGTTCACGGCTGACAAAGCCGTTCGGTTGTACCCTGTGGCAGGCGTATACGACAAGGGCGGTTCACGTACCAACCTTATTGAAGCAAGAGCCCTGGTCGCTGACCTTGTCGCCCGTCTTCAGTCGCCGGCCTTCCGTGAGAGCCGTCGCACCGTGGGTGTCGTCACGTTCAACGGTGAGCAGCAGAAACTCATCATGGACATGCTGGATGAGGCATGCCGGAAAGATCCGTCGCTCGACTCGTATTTCGCTGAGTCAGAGCTTGAGCCTGTGTTCGTGAAGAACTTGGAAAGTGTTCAGGGTGATGAGCGAGACATTATCTACTTCTCGACTACCTATGGGAAAGATGCTGCCGGCGTGATGTCGATGAACTTTGGCCCGATGAACCGTCCGGGTGGCGAGCGCCGGCTCAACGTTGCCATCACGCGTGCCCGCCAGGAATTGGTGTTGTTTTCGACCTTGCGGCCAGAGCACATTGACCTTGCCCGGACGCAAGCGCTCGGGGTACGTGATCTGAAGCACTTCCTCGAGTTTGCCGAGCGGGGCCCACGGGCTTTGGCAGAGGCGAACTTTGGAAGCGTGGGTGGATTTGATAGTCCATTCGAAGAGGCGGTCGCTGCTGCCTTGGCCAAGAAGGGCTGGCAGGTCCACACTCAAATTGGTGTGTCTTCCTTCCGAGTCGACCTCGGTGTCGTGCACCCCGACGCTCCAGGGCGCTTCCTCGCCGGCGTCGAATGCGATGGTGCTACCTACCACCGCAGTGCGACTGCGCGTGATCGCGACAAGCTGCGGGAATTTGTACTACGAGGACTTGGCTGGGAAATCGTGCGGATCTGGTCGACCGACTGGTGGGTTGACGCTGTAGGGACCGCGGAAAAGGTTCATCAGCGCTTGAGTGAACTGCTTGCTGAGTCCCGAGCCAAGCAAGCCGTCATCGATGCTGCGCATGAGGCGGAGCGCCTGAAAGTCGATGCCGCGATGACTGAAGTAATTGAAGTGATGGATCAGGTTGCTGTTGTAGCTTCAACCTCTGTTGCCGAAGCCAATGATTCGTCCGGCGCATTGCCTGAGTTGAAATACGCCAGAGTTGCTGCGGCTCAAGTACTAGAAGTGGCCGTGGTTCCCTATGTGCCAGTCGAGTACCTGGTTTACAAGGAAGCAGACCCTACGGAGGCTGTGGAAGGAGTTGACCCAGACCGATTCTTCGAAGCGAGCTACACGGTTACTTTGGAGCAGATGATCGCCCACGTGGTGGCAGGAGAGGGGCCTGTGCTCGATACGGTGCTTGCACGGCGTATCGCGCGCGCTCATGGCTGGGTCAGAACCGGCTCACGTATTCGCGATCGTGTCGATCAAATTGCGCGGGCACGATTCCGCTCCCATGAAGAGGAGCAATCTGGAACCTTCTTCTGGCCCGCACATCTCGCATCGGATGCGAACGTCGTCTTCCGTAGACCAGGTGATGACGATTCAACTCGCCCACTCACTGAAATCTGCTTACCTGAATTGCGTGCCCTGGTAGTCGAAATGTCTAAAAATGGACACGTCGGAGAGGGACTGGTTTATGCGGTGGCCAAGGAAGCTGGGGTCGGTAAGCTCGCCCATGCGGGCCGTCAGCGCATCGAAAAAGCGATAGCCCGAAACGTTGAGTGATATCCGGAGGGGCGCTGTGATAGCGCCCCTTATTGTTTGAGCTTAAAGCAATGGTGCTTCTTGCTGCGCACGCACCACGATGCACTCACGGAGATCAATAAGGTCAGCAACGCATCTGTTCGCTGCTGACCTGCCCGTCATCATTTGGCGCGAGGTTTACCTGCATCACTTCACTTTTCGCGGATCTGACCGTCCTGGTTACGAGGCCGTGGTTGTTCACCAGTGCCCAGCAATGTGAGATATGTTTTTATTTTGGCGGCGCCCAAACCAACATGCCGAGGGTGCAATGGCATATGCTAATGTGCCATCACGCAATCGATATGGAGCATCGTGATGGGTTGGAAAGGGACTGTAAGATCACTGCAGGCATCGGCCAGACGAGCAGAGCGCAACGCTCATCGGCGGCAGCGTGAGCTTGAGAAGCGACAGAATGAGTTCGACAAGATGGAGGCTATGGAGCAAGCAGCGTATGAGGTAGAGGTCTATGAAAACCACATTGATCTCCTGCTCTCCATGCATAAAGAATGCGCTGAGCTGGTGCAATGGAAGAAGATCCTTTCGACGCCAGAGCCCCTAAAGCCCCTCAAGACCGGAGCGCTTGAGCTAGCCGCGCTGCATGCATCGGAAACCTATCGTCCCAACTTCTGGGCCCGGCTTTTCAAGCTGGAGCGTCGACAGCGCGAAGCGCTTTTGGCGAAAATCGCCATTGCCGCTGCCGAAGACGAAAAACTTTTCCAGACACAATTTGATGAATGGAAAACAATCCATACCGATTGGACTGAGGAGCGCGACATCGCCCTTCGAATTCTTGATGGCGATCACCAGGCGAAGCTCGATGCCATTGAAGCTTTTGAGTCCTTTGAGGAAATCTCACACCTGGGATCATCTATCCAGATGATCGTTCATGAAGGTGGTGTCTTTGAAGCAAAGCTGGCCATCCACGGCTCACACGTCATTCCCACGGAGATTAAATCGCTGCTCAAAAGCGGCAAGCTTTCAACCAAGGCGATGCCTGCGGGGCGGTTCAATGAGCTTCACCAAGATTATGTCAGTAGCTGTGCCTTGAGGGTTGGTCGCGAGCTACTGGCGATCCTCCCGGACGACTTGGTCATCGTGACTGCGGTGGATAACGTGCTCAACAGTTCGACAGGGCACATGGAAGATCAGCCCATCCTCAGCGTCGCGTTTTCCCGGTCAACAGTCGACGGCCTCAACCTTGAGACGATTGATCCTTCGGACGCGATGAAGAACTTTGTCCACAACATGAGCTTTAAGAAAGGGACCGGGTTCTCGGCGGTGTCTGCCTTGGACGCTCAACGGTTCGCTGTAGCGGTATAGATGGGCCTTAGCGGGAGCCAAGGCGATCTCCGTTTTGACCTCTTGCACGTGTGTCAAGCTCTTGTTCATCACGAGCGGTGAAGTCCGCAGATGGTGGGGACTGATCATCTGCCTGCGCTGCTGACGGCGGTGCATTACCTCAGTGGCATGGCCAAGGCGTTCGCCACAGGATGTGGATGATGAGTTGATGGTTGGCCGGAGGGCTGAGTAGGAATGCAGTGGCCGCTCTGGCTGGTGCCAGTCGGTTAAACCGTGAGGCCGCTTTGCGGCCCATCGCCGGTCCTGCCGGTTTTGCGTGTGGGTCGAGGGAATGGTTCTATGATGACAAAAACAGAAGTGGCAACTCAATCCAGCGCCATCTTGTCATTTGCAATAGCTTAGGGCAGGGTCGATGCCATGGACCTCTCTGCCAAAGGAACCGCACCATGTCGAAGATCTATCCCGGTATCGATCCCGAGGGGCTGGTCGAGTATTCGGTGGTCTACACGGACCGCTCGCTCAACCACATGTCCCAGTCGTTTCAAGGTGTGATGAAGAACATTTCAACCACCCTGAAACAGGTCTACAACGCCCAGGCGGTTGCGGTGGTTCCGGGCAGTGGCACATTCGGCATGGAAGCGGTGGCACGGCAGTTTGCCACCGGCCAGCAATGCCTGGTGATACGCAACGGCTGGTTCAGTTATCGCTGGAGCCAGATCCTTGAGATGGGCAATATCCCGGCGGCGACAGCGGTGCTGAAAGCCCGGCCGGTTGAAGCGGGGCGCCAGGCTGCCTACGCCCCGGCCCCTCTGGACGAAGTGTTGGCCGCCATCGAGTCGCAGAAACCGCAGATTGTCTTCGCCCCCCACGTTGAGACGTCATCAGGGATCATCCTCCCCGATGAGTACCTGCGGGCCGTGGGCGACGCCGTGCATGCGGTGGGTGGCCTGTTCGTGCTGGACTGCATCGCCTCAGGCGCGATCTGGGTTGATATGCACAAATGCGCGGTCGACCTGCTGATCAGCGCTCCGCAGAAAGGCTGGAGCGCCTCACCTTGCTGCGCCCTGGTGATGCTCAGCGCCTTGGCCCTGGAGCGGATCGAATCGACGCAAAGCACCAGCTTCGCCTGCGACTTGAAGAAGTGGCTCCAAATCATGCAGGCCTATGAGCAGGGCGGCCACGCCTATCATGCGACCATGCCCAGCGATGCCCTCGCGCGGTTCAACGAAGTGATGAAAGAGACCCAAGCCTACGGTTTCGACAAGGTCTGCGACGAACAACAGGCCCTGGGTGACCGGGTGCGCGCAATGATGACCCGCAAAGGGATCAAGAGCGTGGCTGCGGCAGGCTTTCAGGCCCCTGGCGTGGTGGTGAGTTACACCGATGATGCCGATATCAAGAATGGTAAGAAGTTCGCCAGCCACGGTCTGCAGATTGCCGCCGGCGTGCCGTTGCAATGTGACGAGCCGGCTGACTTCCAGACCTTCCGCATCGGGCTGTTCGGGCTCGAAAAGCTGCACAATATCGAGCGTACGGTCAGCACACTTGAGCAGGCGCTGGACGAGGTGATGGTCAACTGAACGTTCGGTTGGAGAACTTGCAATGACAACAGACGATGCGAGGTCTCGATTCGAAGCCAAGCTTCTTCGTCCGGCAAAGCCCGGGGAGGATAGGTCGTGGGCGTTCGCGGTACTTCCAAGGGACGCGAGTGAACGGCTTCCGAGGCGGGGAAGGACGAGCGTTGAAGGTACGATCAATGGGCATCCTTTCCGGGCAACCCTTGAGCCCGATGGTCAGTTGAGTCATTGGCTGAAGGTCAGTAGCGATTTGCTTGACGCGGCAGGTGTGGCTGTTGGCGATATCGTTACCCTCGAACTGATCCCGGTGAAGAAGGAGCCCGAGCCTGATATCCCAGTGGATTTCGAGGAAGCCCTGGCAAGCACACCTGAGGCTCAAAAGGTTTGGAACAGTACGACGACCCTTGCGCGGGTGGACTGGATCCACTGGATTACTTCAGCGAAGCAGCTCAAGACGCGTGAAAAGCGAATTGGGGATGCCTGCGATATGCTTGCGAGCGGCAAGAAGGCGGTTTGCTGCTTCGACTCGTCCGGCTATTACAGCAAAGCATTTCGGGCGCCCGAGGCGGAAAATTGACCCGTGGTGCAGCTCGGGAACATCCAGGGGCGCAACCAGCCTTATGTTGACGACAAGAGAACACTTTCTATGTGCTCCGAATCGGATTTTCCCTCTTCTCTGTAGTCCATTTCCGAAACATACTCCCACCGCCTTTCAGCCGTTGCAGCGGCCCCATCAGCCATCTAGTCTCGCCAAGTCGCCGCAAATTCGACGACACGGTTTTGACAGACCGTCCCCTGATATACGGATCATGCACAACGCTCTATGGCGGCTGTGCGTGGGGCACTTCGGTGCGCCGAGTTCCGATATCCTCGGTCTGTCAACCCACGTACCGCTGCCACCCATTTGTTTGACAGCAGAGATGTGGTAGCTCCAGTCAGATATCGGAGCTTTATCATGTTAAAGATCGTCCCCGATCCACCTCTACACGACAAATACACCACCCACACCCTCGAAGACCTCCTGGTCCAGATCTCCGAATACCTCGTCTGCGCCCTGACCGTCAGCCAGCAGACCGTCCTGCTCCACGCCAAACCCCCAGGCCAGGTCCTGACCCTCGCCGCCATGCACGAAATCGACAGTGCCCGCACCTTGGTGGAGGTGGCGCTGAGTCGCGTGCAATCCCAGCATTGATCCAGCGAGCCTGGGCTCGCACTTGAAGTTCACCGATCAGGCCCCGCGCCGTTCGCGGGGCCGCAGGAGGAATGGTATGGATAAGGAATTGCAAATCCCGCGCATCAGGAAACTCGCCACCACCGGCGTTGGGCATTTCGGCGAAGCTGCAGAGGAGGGCGGTCAAGACCCGCTGTTGCCGCTCTGGCTGGTGTCAGTCTGTTAGACCCCGGAGCCGCTTTGCGGCCCATCGCCGTGGTATTAAGCTCCGCGCCAGTCCTAGAGGGCTGGCGTGGTTCGCATTTATCGAGATAAGGATGCGGGATTGGATCTCAGAGGTCGAATCAGTTAAAACCTGGTTGGTTAGTGGAAAATTTCTCTATTTGATTCCACGGTATGAAAGGCTTTCCTACAGGGCCTTGATCTGAGAGGGAGACTCTGCGTCCGATGTCATAACCAAGACCGCGATGGCCGTTTACCTGTGTCCTAGGGTAATTGATGTCCTTAGTAGCTACCTGAGGAAAGCGGTCACATTCGCCGACCCAGTCACGCTTACAGGCAGATAACCCTTGCATGTAAAGCCAAACTGCCTCACAGGAAAAATCACTGTCACCGTCACAGCCAGTTAGCCTGGTACTCCACTGAGGGTTTGGAGGCATTGCGGCATAGTTTGTTGATAGCTTCACGTACAGAACGCGGATTCGATTCTCTGGAGTGCACCCTTCAATCGGGCAAATGTCAAAGCGGAAAAATGGGTTGGCATTGACAAAGTCAAACCCAATATCTTTTCTAGAGAAAGTTTCACAGGCATTTGAGTCTAGAAATTTATCAGGAATGGTTGCAGTGCCTACCACCTTGTAAAATTTCAGTCGTTCCTCCTTGCCCAAATGGCAGCGTAAGCGCTGTAAAGCATCGAAGACAGCCATTCGTTTATCGCCGACGCTAGTCGCTTCGTGTTCTGCGTCAATTGCGATGATATTTTTTACACGTCTCTTAACCAATGCGTACATGCCAAGATTTTCAGAATGCCCTCCATCACTTAGATAAACAGAGTCTCGTGTTTCATCGTATTTTTGATTGGCCGCCAAATAGAACGGGAATGGTAGAGCTTTATGCCAGGCTCTTGTAGTTGGTTCGACGCGCGGATTTGGAATGTACCGACCTAAAGATAAATTTAATGCGTCAGCTGCGGCATCTAGCCCAACGTAGGCCAATGGAAAGTCGGACAGTTTCAATGCGTCAACAGCAGCTCCCGACATCATTACTGCTTCAGCAAGTTCAGGAGCGCCAGCAGGGTAGCAGGGCACTCCATAACTCTCCCTGGTTTTTCTGTCTTGATAGTCACAGTATCCAAAAGCAGTATTTCCGTAGGCTAAGGGTGTGAACTCATATACTACACTCGCCAGGTCAGAGTTAAACCCAGCAAAATCTGAAGTTCGCAACCATTCAAGTTTTCCTCCGTAGGCTGCTGTTGTATTAACTACAAAGAAAGGAATTTCTCCGCGCTTTGCCGCACCGGCAAGCTCATGATAACTTGGCTGTGCATCCTTCGAAGCTGAATGCCAGTCGGTCGGGTATGTTCCAAACGTTCGCTCTATCCCGTGTCTGTATGCTGACTCCCATGGGTTGAGATTGGCCTGCCATCTGAAGACGCCGTTCGCTATGAGACTCAGTGGAACGGAGGGTATCCATAATGCAGTTCGAGCGGTCATCTCGCTTACATAGCTGGTATTGTCAATGAATTGACCGTAATAGGAGTCCTGTGATTTTGTTATTAAATAGCTGTTGTTCTCTATGTAGGTTTGAAATCGTCTACTGGTCTGATCAGCGTTTTTGGGTCTTGGCATTGGCTCAATGCCAGGACTGTCTCTGATCGCTTCATATACATAATAGCTTTTGAACAACTCGTCAGCTGAGGTATTTTGACTTGGGTAGTTTGCGAGGCCGTACAGTTGCTGGACAAGCCAAAGGTTGGCATAACTACCGCCGGACACCGAGGACACAATATCTATTTGGTTAAGTATGCCTTGCTTTTGCAGTCCGGCGAGGACTCCGATAGAAAAGGTAGCAGACCGCATTCCCCCACCGGATAAAGAAACTCCAAGTTCCGGTCGATACCCTGTGATTTCTTTACCTGTGCAGGTGCCGGTTTTGCCATTAGCGTTTTGGCTAAGTTTATCGCGATAAGACCTTAGATGACAGTTCTCAGCAGCTCTTAGGGCTGCGCTTCTTTCCTCATAGCGTGCCGGGTCTGGTATTTCTCCGTCGGTTCGACCGAGATCAGGCTTGTCGTCTATTGATGTGCAGCCAGACAGTAATGCAATGAAGATGGTTGCTAACTTAGGCCTGCCTAAAGTAAGTTTTTTATAGTAGGGCTCAGAGATCTGAAACATATTATGCTCCTGATGCGGACGTTGACCTCGATGCGCTGATCGTCCTTGCTCAACCCCCACGGCAGCTGCGTCTTTCGTGTAGGCAACCGCAGACTGATACAGTTGTGCAGGATCAGCTATTCCGCGCGCCGGAAATCTGCCCAGGTGAAGCGAGAGCTTATTCGTTGAGTCAATGCATTTTTTCAAGGTTGGTGTTGATTTCGCCTTTTTGGTTGTCAATAGCTAGAACTGAATCTTCAGGCACGAATACCCTGACAGTTTTCTTGTGCCCGAGAGATGCCCCTCCATCGTCAGGGGTTAAACTGAGGCTTGCGCCATAATAACTTTTCTCTATATAAACCATCTCGTCAGTGGTCTTTATTTTTTGGTGCACAAGGCCAAAGGAGTGCTCTACGCCATCGTTATCTCTATAAGTAAGAGAGCAGCCGCTCAGTAAAAGTGTAGCGGCGACGGCTATGATTATTCGGCTCATTCTGGCGTGCAGGCATCGGTTATTTTGTTTTTGGTTAAGGAAGCCACGTTATTCTTGGCCATATACACGGCTGCTATCCCGGTTGCGAAGACCTGTTTGAACCGTATTCCGTTTGTTCTCGTACCATCATCTTCATTGGTCGAGTGTGCAAGGGAATTGACTTTTGTATCTGCATACACAGATCGCAAATGACCGTTTTCCGTAAGCGGTATGACGGTTGCTGATTCACGCTTATACCCTATCGATGCACCTGCAAACGGGTTTGAAGAGCCAAAATTTATATCAAGAAATGACATGGAGAAATAAGATCCGAAAACCAGGTTTCCTTTCTTTGGGTCCTTACTGCTTTCGCTTACCAGTGCCATTTTTACCGATGACGAGGCGGCCGCAGCACAGTCTGCCGCTTGACCCGTGGCGAACTCCTCATTGACTACTATATCTGTAATCGATATGTCGACATCAGACCGTCCCAGCACGGAGTACTCGCCTCCGCCTTGCTTGGGTGGGATATAAGCGAATTGGGCGGCCTTGTACCCAAGCCCTACCGTAGTGGAAGACGCGTCAAGCGCAAAGCGTGTGGAAGTTCCAAAGTAGACGCGATTGGAACAGCCGACGCTGGCGACAAGCGGGAGCAGGATGAAAATAATTTTCCAAGGTGTCATTTAAACTGGCTCTTCCATGTGTTTAAAGGTTCTGCTGCTTGTTTTCGGCGCTGCGCAATCAATACGCTTCCCCAAAGAAGAGGAGGGCGAGTCTTGAGTTGCGTCTGTTCTGAGGGGACGACGTTGTAGTAGTTGATTCTAGATCACCCGTGAAGGCTGTCAATTTGCCACCTGCCCTTTGAAATGCAGCATCTGCCGATGCTCGTTCACGCGGGCACAGTCTAAGTTGGAGCCCTGGATATGGCTCATGATGGTTGGATGCCTGGTGGCCTATGGGTGTGCCTTAGGCTGAGTATGAAAAGCCTTGAGACTCGGTGATGCAGCGTTTACACAGCCTCGGAATGCTCATTAGAATCGCCTCAAAGTGGCAGGCCAAGATCGCCTCATCGATATCTAGGTTTCGACTTTCGGCATAGCTGTAGAAAGCCTGAATCGCGCGTAGATGAGCCGCAGCAGTGCTATAAGCGCGATGTCTGAGCTTGAGTTGGACGAAAATGAACGGAATGAGTTTGGGCAACGGTGCGGCGTTACCAGCCTGCACGAGCAGCGGTACACGCTGACCTGAAGAGAAACGACACTGATCAGCTTCATCGGCAGCCACCTGATTCAATGACTCGCCATGAACTCAAAGGACATGACCCGTTGAGAGAGTGGACGTCAGAAGCGGGTTTGTCGAATCAGTGTCTTACGTAACCGATCCATGAACCCCACCTACCGCAAGGTGGGAACCAAGGTTACCGTGGCACCTCTGGCGAACAGTTCCATGGCAGCAGCGCTTCGTAGTCTGCTACTGACGACGCATGGGGCAGTCGCTCAAATACGTGGCGCAGCCATGTATAGGGCTCTTGGCCGTTGGCTTTGGCGGTTTCGACCAAGCTGTAGATCCGAGCGCTGGCCGTGGCTCCCTTGGGCGTGTCACTGAACAGCCAAGCCTTGCGCCCGATCACAAACGGCTTTATGGCCCGCTCTGCCAGGTTGTTGTCGATCGGCAGGTGGCCCGCCTCGACGTAGCGCTCCAGGCGGTTCCAGTTGTTTGCCAGGTAATGCACCGCCTTGCCCAGTACGCTTTGCAGTGTCACTTGCGAGTGTGTCTTGTCGAGCCAACTTTTCAACTGCTCGAGGATCGGCAGGCTTCGTTCCTGACGACCAATGAATCGCTGTTCATCGCTGGCATCCTTGAGGTCGCGTTCGATGCCATACAATTTGTTGATCATCGCCAGCGCGACATCGGCGCGACCGGTCTTGCCCTTGGGCTGCACTTTCTGCGCCTCGACGAATTTACGGCGGGCGTGCGCCATACACGCCAGTCGTTCAACGCCTGGCTGTAACCCCAAAGCGTTATAACCGGCGTAATCATCGGTCATCACGTAGCCGCGATAGCCCTCCAGCAGGCGCAGCGGCACATCCTGCGCGCGGCTGGTGGTGTAATCGAACAGCACAACTTGTCGATCAGGCGGGCCACTGGCCTGCACCCACATCCAGGATTGAGTGGTCGGATCACGATCCGGCTCTTTGAGCACCTGCACTCGTGTTTCGTCGCAATGAATCACCGGGCTTTCCAGCAGGCGGTCACGCATCAGGTTCAGCAGTGGCTGGAAGTGTTCGCTGCACTGGATGACCCAGCGGGCCAGGGTTTGCCGAGGGATCTCGATGCCATGTCGGTTCAGCACCGTCTCGAAGCGGTGCAGTGGCAGACCATCAACGTACTTGGTGGTCAGCAACATGGCCAGCACGCTGGGACTGGCCATGCTCTTTTCGATCAACTGGGCCGGCTTGTCAGCAGTGACCGGCGCGGCTTCGCAACCATGGCAGCCATAGACTTTGCGCACGTGTTTGAGCACACGGATCTGCATCGGCACGATGTCGAGTTGTTCGCTGGTTTGCTCGCCAATCACATGCTTGCGGCAACCACAGGCGCAAGTCAGTTCGTGCTCAGGCAAGTCATGAATGACTTCAATACGTGGCAGGTCGGCCGACAGTGGTTTGCGTTTGCCGCGTTTTTTGGTTGGCGCAACAACTTCTTCGTCGGCATCATCAGCGGCAGGTACCCACTGGCTTTCGGGTTCGTTGAACAACGCCAGTTGGGGTGTGTTGGACTCGACGGTTTGCTCGGACTTGCGATTGAACAGTCGATCGCGCAGCAGCTTGACCTGTTCTTTAAGATCGACGATCTGGCCTTTATCGACCGTGCGCTCGGCCAACAACTGCGTAAGCAGTAGTTTGAGCGCGTCAGGGTCGTCAGGAAGGTCATCGGGTACTGAAATCATGTCCCGGATTATACCGGGTCAGGCGACGAAACGGGGTGTCAAAACCTGATGCGGACGGTTGCGCCAGAGATCGAAACCGTCGAGGAGCCAATTCAGTTCCTGGACGGTCAGAACGATGGCTTCGTCGGTGGCGTCGGGTGAGGTTTTGAAACGCTCGGCTTCGAGGCGCTTGAGCCAAAGGCAGAAGCCGTTGCGCTCCCAATACAACACCTTGATGCGGTTGCGGGCTTTATTGAGGAAGACGAAAAGTACGGGGTCGAATACCGCGACTTTGATATCCAGCTCGACCAGCGCGGTGAGGCCGTCGATGGACTTTCGAAAGTCCACGGGTTTGGGATAGAGGTAGACTTTTTCAACTTTGCTGTCGGGGCGCATCATGACTTGCGGGCTCCAGAAAGAAATCGGGAGCGCAGCATCGGGCGTCAGCTATTCAGTTGGAATGTGGGTTTCATGGAGCGGATACTGTCTTACGAGGCTCATGAGCATTTCTGCCATAATACCTGATTTAACATAATATACATTATGCGTATATTTGCATTGAGCACCACGCCCAGTGGGAGGCCAGATCTCAGCCTCCATCAAAGCCCTGATGCCAATCCAGCTCACTGGAACGTCAGTTCTTCCGGTACCCTATACCGACCACCGTCATAATCCAGATCGAACGTCTTCGTCGACGTACTGCTCTCGATTTCCTGACAGTCATCCTCGCCTTTGAGCACGCTCCGACTCCCAGTCGATATCTCGGTCACCCGCAGCCTGTTGAAGCCATCCTTGCCAGGTTTGCCAATCGCTAGCGTGCGTTTTGTCTCGCCGAACTCACCGGCGCAGGAACCATCCCATTCACCGTTGCCCTTGCTTACAACCAGGCCTCCCATGACCCGGCGCAACTGCGAGCCGTCGTTCACGTAGAGACTCAGTGTCTCGCTGCTGAACGGATTGACCCGCGACGAGCCTGTATGACGAATGCGCACGCCAAATGCCCGCTGCCCAGGCGCAACCTGATAACGCGCCGTGTCCAGCGTCAGGCCTGAAAACTGCACCGCGTCGGAGACGATCGCTGCCTCCTGGTAACTGCGAGCAATGATCTTGCCGCTGACAGCTTCGGCCACCAGGACATCCAGGCCATAATCGCCTTGCCCGTACTCATCGACGTTCATCATCACGGGCAAGGCTGCCAGGACCTGGCTGGCGTCTGCAGGATTGACCTTGCAGACCGCAAACTCGCTGGCGAGCTTCAAGGTTGGATGCAGGTGGTGGGCCCAGGTTTGCAGGTGCTGCGTGCAGTCGCCCCAGGCGATCATGGGGGCAAACAACAGCGGTAAGACGGTGAATCCACGCATGAAGGTGTCTCATTCCTTTGAAGGTTTTGCCAGGGTATGCGAGCTGGGCGAAAACTTCACATGATTGATGGGTAAAGGTGCCCTGCCCGTTTTTTTTGATGATCATTAATTATAACTCAACTAAATATTCATTTAGTTGAGTTATATATGAAGACGCCAGACAACGTCATGCTCATCCCCTCACCTATCGGCTCTTGCAGATTCCGTCGAGGTCATGACCAGCAATGTGTCAAGACACGGGGAACGAGAACTTCCAGGCAAAGGACATTCTCCGTTCGTCGCTTGTCATGGAAAGCCAGGGCAGGTCCGGCTAACGTCTGATTGCTGGCTTATTGCCACCCGTCATGTAGAACCTCGGTAAAAATATCTGTGAAACACCGTGAACACATTGAAGTGTTCATTTCAGTTTGGTTGCTCTTCACCCAGGGAAGGAAAAATGACCAAGCTCTCGAGTCGATCACGTCACGCAACGGGCTTGGCAATGTCTGCCGCCAGCGTGCCACCCTCACCCATCGCAGCCGCTTGCCTCCACGTTTCATCCGACATTATCGGCTCGCAACTGATCAACGCGCCGCCGTTCGGCGAAGTGCGCTTCTAAGTCCATTACTCGTTCATCACAACGCAAGCAACGATGCTGACTGACCGTCGGCAGGTGACGTGTTGCCCCGGAGACATCGCGCTGTATTCGTACCCGCTCGTCCCTGGCTGCAAATTACCCAGACAGGGTTTCACTTCCCATGGAATCAAGGAAGCCATCATGAACATCCAAGTCGCAACAACCGCCAATAGCAGCCAGTCCAGTGATTTCTCCGGCATCCCGGTACAGATCACCAACCAGCTCAAGGTTCCCATCGACATCTACGATGTGTTCAACCCCGCCGCCAGCGGCCTGAGCGCGCCTTATGTCTACACCAAGCTCGGCACCATCGCCGCGGGCGCGACCGGGACCGTGACGACCATTCGACAGGTCGCGCAACTGGAGGCGATGTACACCGGTCCGATCGATGAACTGCAAAGCTGGTACTACTACCAGTTCCCGCTCAAATTCATGTCCGGCACTCAGTTCACTTTCGGCAATCCCCCGCCACTGAGCTACACCGTGGGCGAGAGCGACCGGCAGTCGATGATCCAGTCGTTTCTGTTCCACAAGTACGCAATGGCCAACCCTGATTCAGCACTGACCAAGAACCTCAACATCGCGTTGAAAAGTGGCGATGCTAACGCGATTAATACCTTTTTCGCCGGCACCCTGAACTTCAAGAACTGCACCTTGAGTTCATGGAACGCCGTCATGACCTGGCTTTCCATGTTCACCTCAGGCTGGCAAGGCCCCTACTACCTGTACGAAGCCGCGCCAAACCCATTGCCGCAGGGCTATGTACCGGCGCTTGTGGGAACGCTCAACATCGCCTCAAGTACCAGCAGCAACGCGGCAACGCTGACCCTGTGCACCCAGGACAGTAGCGGCAACCTGCAGCCACTTAGCCCGAAACAGACCTCCAGTGCGGTAATGGCCGGTGACGGTACGCTGACCGACCAGAACCCCGGCCAGGATGTGAGCCTGTCGCTGACGCCAGTGTGGATGAATGTGATCCAGACCACCATGGTCGACAACACCCCAACCACGAGCTACATCGCTGGCCCTACGCTTACCGGTACTGTAGCCGGCAGAAAGGTGGTTTCGACGCAGACCCTGATCCCTCTGCCAAGCAAGAGCGCAGGACAAAAACCGGCGGCAGGCTCCTCCAGCCAGACCTTCGGCACCATCTGCCAGGTGGTGGGCCTGATCGTGGGTCTGGTCATGCTGTACGAGATCGCCGAGAAACGCCTGAAAGGCCAGCAGAGCCAGGAAGAGCAAGCCAAATCCGATGCCAAGAGCGAGTCGGACTACCAGGATAAGGTGCAAGAAATCGAGAAGACCACGGCCAGCGACAATGCCGAGACCTTCAATGATAGCGCCGAGATCATCAGCCAGGACAGCGCGGGAGTGGCTGATGGCTATGCACAAACTTCGCAGGTCCAGCAGAAGGATGTGCTCACCCAGACCATCGAGAACGAAACTCAGACGTTCAACGAAGAGATTAATCAACAGCTGGAAGACGGCATGACGCCGACGCAGGACTTCGAAAACGCCTACTCGAGTGCGCAGCAGTCATTCGAGACGGCACAGCAGCAGATCGAACAGGGCAACCTCACGGATGCCAGCGCAACCATGGCAAAAGCGTCCACCTCGATGCAGGCCACCATCGAGCAGAGCGCTCAGCAAATGCAGAAGTCGGAGGTCGATGCGCTGCAGCAATCATCCGATGCCATTGAAGAAGCCACCCGCCAGGCCGACGCTCTCAACGAGGCCCAGGACCAGTACGAAGAAAACATGAACAACGAGGAAAACGACTCGGGTTTCAACGAAGAAGACACCACGCCGGAAACCGAAGAAATCCCCGACGCTCTCTGACCCGTATACCGCAACCGCCTGAGCGGTTGCGGCCTGTTCCCCCAAACGCAAAAGGATACGCGTATGATCATTTCCTGGTTCACCCAGCCCACTGACGCCAATGCCTCCTACTACCAGTACGACAGCGTCACTCAGCAGTTCTCCCGCATTCGCCTGGAACTTGGTCGCACCAGCATGAGCGGCAACAACGGCACTTTCGCCACCTACAAATCGCAACGCACGTTCGGTTTCTCCGACCAGCGCTACTCCACCCAGAACCCCGCTGATCACTGGAGCGTCAACGAGGACGGTAAGCTCTGCTACGACAAGACCGTACTGCGTGGCGTCCCTCCCCAAGTCGGCGATAAGGTTTACGACAGCAGCAATACCAATGAATTCGTCCATCGGGGCAACCCGGTCACCGACACGCCGGAACTGCCGGAAGGTATTTTGCCCAAACACTTGGCGCTGCTTGCCAACGAGGCGATGGTACAAAAAGCCCAAATCGATCTGACGCTCGGCACAGCCACGCAGGAAGCGCTGATCGAGGCCATCCAGAACAAGGTCTGCGGCATTCTCAAGGTCGATAATTTCGAGCAGGTCACCGATGACCTGATCCTGGGGAAACTGACTTCACAGATCGCTCAGATCGGTCAATCCGCAGGCAAGCAACAAGCGCAGACCTTGAACGAGGCTTTGGCCAAGAGTGCGCAGGTCAACGAGTGGATCGCCTCGCAGATGAATGACGGCCTGCTGACTCCCACAACGGAGTTCGAGAACGCCTTCGAGCAACTGCAACAAGCGGTCATCGATGCGCAGAGCGCCACCGGCCAGGCCAATCTGCAACAGGCACTGACTGAGATCAGTACAGCCCAGCAGCGGGTGGAGACGCTGATCGGCACCCTCGACGCCGAACAACATGCCGCTGCCGTGCAAGAGTTGAAAAACGCCTCGCAAGCGTTGGCCGAAGCCCAGACAAGTGCCAGCGAATGGCAAGAGATCAATGCCGAGTACGAACCGCTTGCCGAAGCCGAAAGTATCGAAGCGTACGAGCAGGAAATCGGTATAGAGGTCGAAGCCGCCGTTTGAGCACTGCTTCGATCAGGCCCGCCGCCTGAACGGCGGTGGGCACACCAGCCCCTGTTTCGCGGAGATCGTCCATGGCCAGTTACCCGCAGATCACCATCGACAACAAGCTCGCCGGACCGGTCTCGGTCTACGATGCGTTTGTCGACAACACCAATGACACGAGCCTCGCCAACTATTTTGGCACCCTGACCAGCCTAGGCAGTGTGGGCGCGGCAAACGTTACTGCCTTTACGCCGATCCACGGTCCCATTTCCACCTACATCCTCTATGACAGCCAGAACACGCCGGTCAAGCGTGTGTTCACCCTGGGCACGGCCCCGCAGACCTTCGAGGTGAACCAGGCGGACCTCGATGTCATCGCCACCACGCAGAACTTCGTAAAACTGATGCAGGACAGCCCAACCCACCCGCTCGTGCAGCAATTCAACGTGTTGATCAAAGGTGGCAAGAGCAGCGCCCAGGACGTCGATGCCTTCTTCAGGAACAGCGCCGACTATAGCACCTGCTCCTACATCTCCTACATGCTGGTGATGGTTGCCCTGGCGCGCACCCCGGCCACACGCAACCTGCCTCCCGACCAACAGCGCTACAGCTTGTCGACGCTGCTTCAATACATGGGCATCGATTGGCCTTCTGGCCTGCCGGATATCATCCTCTCGAAGTTCTTTTGCTCGCAGGCCAACCAGCGCATTCAGCTCGGTGGCCAGCTCACGCTCAGTGACATTACGTTTGACAGCGGCGTGCTAGACCATGTGTTGGCCATCCTGCCTTCGCCAACCCTCCGTTTCACCGTGGTTGTCGACCTGGAGCCCGGTCTTGCCGTGGGCAGCACGCAACTGCAGTGCCTGTTCGATAACCTGTCCATTCCGATTGGGGGCAGCAGCACGATCGAACTGGACAAACCCACGGTAATGCTGTCGCTCCTCCCCCTGTTCAAGTTCGTGGTATTCGAGATCAAGGCCATTATGCCGTTCTCGCTGTTCAACAGCCCGACCTTCAACGCAATCGCCGCGATGACTATCGACAACGTCGAGGCGGAAATCGGCGTGACTCTAGATGGCAACGACCATACCCTACTCACACCGCCAGGTATAAAGGGGCTGCATTTCGATCAGTTCGGCGTCGGCATGGGGCTGTTCTTCGAGCCGCCTGGCTTTGCGCTGGGTGTCCAGGGCAAGTTCCATATCGGTGAAGGCAACCAGGTGGTGCAGCTTGATGACGACACCTTCGCGGTGGTGTGCGCATTGCAGGGTGAGGTGCCCAATCCGTTGTATCTTGCCTTCTACGTGCCACAGTTGAGCCTCATGCAGGTCATCACCCTGTTCACCGACCAGGCCTGCAACATCGATGTACCGGTCCAGTTCAGCGACCTGTCATTGCATTGGGCGGAAAACCCGATGGAGCCTGTCACCCTGCCGGATGGCAGCCTCGCGCCGATGGGGTACGGGTTCAGCGCCGCGATGGATCTGTTTGGGCTCGGCTTCTACGCCGACCTGTCGATAGACCTGAATAACGGCGTGCAAGGCAAGGCCGAACTTGCACCCTTCTCCTTTGGCCCGGTGTTTTCCCTCAGCGGCGATGGCAGCGGCGTTAGCATCAAGGTCGATGCCAGCGGTAACCCGATTGCCAACAATACCATTCCAAGGTCAGCAGCAGCCAAACAGGCTATCGACCAGGCGACCAGTAAGCAATTGGTAGCGCCCGGTGGCGCACAGTTGCAGATCAGCACGTCGAACTCGCCCTACTTCAAGCTCGATGCCCGCCTCGCGTTTCTCGGTTTCCATGACAGTATCGACGCCACCATCGACAAGAACGGCATCCGTTTCTCACTCGACTACGGCGCCATCATTTCCGGCACGATGGCCTGCGTGTTAAAGGACTTCCACAACTTCAGCGGCCAGTTCGCCTACGGCCCCAACTTCGACATTCCACTGCCGACGATTGCCGGCCTGAGCCTGGGCCATATCAACCTGACCGCGCAGATCGACACTACACTGGGGCTGTCCACCTCCACCAGCAACCTGGTGTTCAGCGCTGCGGGTGGTTTCGACTTCGAGGGGCTCACCTGCACCATCGGCCCATTCGACCTTGACATCGACATCAGCGGGCTCAGTGACGTACTCGCGGCAATCGAGCACTGGGTACTGAACAATGTACAGCAGCTGTTCGCCGGCCTGCTTGGCGATGCCGGCAGATGGGCGCAGGCGGTCTACAGCAATGCGATCCTGCCTGCCGTTCAAGGCGCCGAGTACGTAGTCAATGTGCTGAAGAATGCTTTCGGCAAGACGCTTGATGAAATCGGTTACTTGCTAAGAGGGTCGACGTACGCGCTGGATGAAGTTGCGAATGCTCTGAGGAGCACCTTCGGTGCCGCAGCCAGCGATGTCGCGGGCGCACTGACTACAGCGTACCAGGCGACCGACCAGGAGGTGGCCAAGGCCCTGCAGGCGGCCGGCTATGCTGCCGATCAGATCGCCAGTGCGCTCAAATCGGTCTTCGACCTCACGGGTAACGCGGCTGCAACCGTGCTCAATGGCCTGGGTTATGGCGCCGACCAGGTCGCCAGCGCGCTGTCCACGGCCTATGGCGCTTCTTCCCAGGCCGTGGCCTCCGCGCTGCGCGGGGTCGGCTACGGGGCCGAGGCGACCGCCCGTGCCTTGAGCGACGTCTTCAACCTTGCGCCCGATGCGGTCAATACCGTTCTGCAGGGCGCGGGCTATGCGGCGAGCGAAGTGGAGAGTGCCTTCAACACAATAGGAGGAGCGTTCGCCAGCTTTGCGCAAAGCACGTGGGATACCGTGACACATTACGCCGACCCATCGAACTGGTAGGGGAACAGGTTATGTTGATGAGCAATAGCGATGCCTTGAATTCGTTTGTCCGGAAACTCCAGGACCCGGCGTTCTTCGCCAAGGTCGGCCCCAGTTTCGCCTTGCTCGCCCCCGGCGACTGGCACGGGCTGCTGCGCTGGAGCGAAGCACTGGGCTACAGTTTCACGTTGGCGGAACTCCATGCATTGTGCTTGGACAACCCACAAATCCTAGAGCCGTTGGCAGGCTCGGAGCACTTGCGCAACTGGAGCCAGGTCAGCCTCACGCAGCTCGCCAAAGGTCTGTAATGGCGTCGCCGCACATGCCTCGACTACAGTTGCTGGGGCAGCACCTCGCTGCCCTGCCAGGTCTGCGCCTGGAATGTTCGTGGCGGCTGCTGGACGGTCGCCTGCAAACCCGCCCCAAGCCCATGTTCTGGCTCGGGGCGGCCCACCGTCACAGCCGCGTCGACTTCGACCGGCTGCACGGTCTACTGTCAGCCCTGGAGTGCCCGTCGGCTTGGCTCGAACTGCACCGACAGTACTCGGTCACTTCACGCTATCAAGGTGTCGCGGTCGACCTTGACGCTCGGCACAATCGCGGCACGCTATTCATGCACTACCGCGATGAAACCGGCGAGCGTCGCCTTGGCCTTGCCTGGGATGGCGACAACTTGCAGCGCAGCGAATACTGCAGTGCGCGCCTGAGCCAGTCGGGCGAGCATCACCGTTTGCTACATCAGGTGCATGCCGTTCATCGCGACCTTCTAGCAGCGCTGCTGCGCGATACGCGGTTGCTCGACCAGGGCGGCTATTGGGTACAGCACCGTCAGGGGCAAGCTATCGAAATCTACTTGACCTACCCTTGGCATCCATCGTCAGGTCAACTCTGGCAGCCGTTTGACGCCCGATTGCTGGCACGACTACCTGACGGTTGGCAACGCCACCAGGAAGTACTCATTCGCCATATCGGCTTCAGTTGCCAGTCCGTTGCCGAGCCGACGCTGACCTTCTATACACCGCTACCACGCCCTGACGTCTGGCCAAGCAGCCAAGCGATGCTGGAGCGTGGACTCTACACGCCAACGCAGGCGGACGCCGCTGGGGCCAACGGTCACTGCCCATTGACGGCTATCAAGGAAGACAGCTCCGGTCGATAGCCGCGCGACCGTAGCGCCAGAAGTTCGATCCGCTACACCGTTGCCTCGCATCATAGAAAAATCTGCAGCGACGGCGAAAAACACCCAGCAATCTATGCTCACCAGACCTACCTCATGGAGCCGTTCGAAATGGACATTCGCCAGAAAACCATCGGGTTCGGTCTGGTCAGCATCCTCGCCGCGCTGTTGCTCGGCGGCAGCGGCCTGCTCGCCGAGCATGACCAGAACCAGGCACTCAAGCGCAGCGAGGACAGCATGGCCGCCCTGCGCAATCACATGGAAGGCGACATGATGCACGACGCACTGCGTGCCGACGTGCTCGCCGCCCTGCTGGTCAAGCCGGACGACGTTGATACCGCCAACCAGGTGCTGGCCGACCTCGACGAGCACGCCAAGTGGTTCCGCAGTGTCGTGCAGAGCAATCTCGAGCTGCCCCTGGACACCGATCTGCACCAGGCGATCAGCGACCTGGGCCCGTTGCTGGAGCAGTACATCGCCAGCGCCACCTCGATCATCCAGCTGGCGTTGAAGTCGCCCGAGCAGGCACAGGCGCAGTTGCCGGCCTTCGTCGCGGCGTTCAAGGAGCTGGCGCAGCGCAACAGCACCCTCAGCGACCTGATCGCCGGCAACGCCGACAAGAGCCGCGAGCAGAGCACCGCCACCCTGCACCAGGGCATCGCCGTGCTGGTCGGCGGGATGATCCTGGCCACCCTGGTCCTGGCGCTGTGCACCGTCCTGCTGCTGCGCTCGATCCTGCGCCCCCTGAGCCAGACCATGGCGGTGGCCGAGCGCATCGCCCAGGGCGACCTGACTACTCAGATCCAGGTCCATGACCGCGACGAGACCGGGCACCTGCTGCGCTCGCTGGCCGACATGCGCGACAGCCTGGGCAACATGATCAAGGCGATCCACGAAGAAAACCTGCTGCTGCGCGAGGTAGCCGATGAACTGGGCCAGGCCTCCAGCAGCCTGGTGGAACGCACCAGCCAGCAGTCCGACAGCGCCGTGAGCATGGCCTCGGCTACCGAGCAGATGATCGCCAACCTGGCGCAGATCGCCGAACATGCCCGGGATGCGCAGTCCATTTCCGGTCAGTCCGAGCGCCTGGCCAGCGACGGTGGCGAAGTCATCCTCAGCGTAGTCGGCGGCATGCAGGGGATCGACGAGGCGGTCAATCGCTCCTCCGAAACCATCACTGTGCTGGGGCAAAGCTCCGAGGAAATCTACTCGATCATCCAGGTGATCAATACCATCGCTGAGCAGACCAACCTGCTGGCCCTCAACGCGGCCATCGAGGCGGCTCGCGCCGGCGACGCCGGACGCGGCTTCGCCGTGGTGGCCGACGAGGTGCGCGGCCTGGCCGGGCGCACGGCGCAGTCGACCCGGGAAATCGCCGACATGATCGAGCGCATCCGCCACAGCACTGGCAATGCCGTGGACAGCATGCAGACTGGCGTCACCCGGGTACGCGCCGGGGTGGAGCTGGCCACCCAGGCCGGGGCGTCGATCCAGCAGATTCGTGAAGGGGCGCGCCGCGCCGCCTCGGTGGTCGAGGAGATCTCGCAGACCATCGGCGAGCAGACCAAGGCCAGCCAGGAGGTGGCGCAGCAGGTCGAGCTGATTGCCCGCATGTCGCGGGACAGTACCGACACCACGCGGCAGCTGGCCTCGGCGGCGCAGCGGTTGGGGGAGATTGCCCAGGGTATGCAGACGAGTGTGTCGCGGTTTCGGGTGTGAGGGGGCTGCCTGCCCTCTTGGTTCAACACATAACTTGTTGATTTAGCAAGGACCTGTGGGAGCGGCTTTAGCCGCGAACACCGGCGAAGCCGGTGCCATCCACCGCGTTGCTTGCTTCGCGGGTAAACCCGCTCCCACAGGGTGCGTAGGGCTATCGATCCTCGCGGGTGTGCCAGAGCCGCAGCAGGAAGAGCGTGGAGTCCGCTATCTCGTAACGCATCTCGTAGTGGCCGATCTGGATCCGGCGCACATCCCGTGGTTCGAACTCTTCCAGACGCTCACCGATACGCGGATTGGCCAAAAGCATGGAGGCAGCGCCGGTAAGTTGCTGAACGGTTCTCACGGCAGCCGGCTTATTGACCGCCGCAAGAAACTCATACAGTCGGGCAATATCGGAGAGCGCCTTGCTGGTCCACTTCAAGTCCATCAGCGGGGCACGGGTAATGGTGTGTCCGTGCCGAGGCTATCGGCCCAGGCCTGAACGGCCTGATGGTCGATCACACGGTTGGCATCAACATCGGCCAATGCCTCGCGAGTCAGCCGGCTGCGCTCTTCTTCCTGGTCTATCCAGGCAATCAGGGCCTGCTTGACGATCCAGTTCTTCGAGCGCTCCAGGCGCTCGGCCAGCAAATCGACTTTTTCAGCGAGTTGCACCGGCACGTGAGCCGTGACAGAGCGGGTTTTGACGGTGGTCGCCATGATGGGCGCTCCTCACTTGCTTGGCTGAAAGCGAGCCTGCTGGTGATGAGCACCTTTATTGGCGATCTGAGCAGTCTTTCAGCGATTTGATTGAAAATCAATCATAGTGAATAGTTATCCTGCGTCAAGGGTTTGGATAGCCCGGCACCGGTGATCGCGGGACTAGCCCGCTCCCACCCAGCGCGGCCTGCGGATTGGCTAGAAATCCACCGAGGTAGAGAACAACAACGACCGCGGCGTCCCCAGCCCACCGGACAAACCACTGCCATCACCGCCATTCCACGAACCAATCCAGTAGGCCTTGTTGGCCACGTTCTGCACGGTAGCGCGCAAGGTCACCGGCTTGTCCGAGATCTTCAGGCTGTAGCGGGCGCCCAGGTCGAAGATCGTGTAGGACGGCAGCGACAGGTTGTTGGCATCGGTGGCGTAGCGCCGGCCGGCATAGTTGGCGTTGCCGGTCAGGGTCAGGCCGGGAAGCGCGCGCAAGTCGTACTCGACGCCGAGCTTGGCCAGCACCTTGGGCACGCCGGTGGCCTGGTTGCCTTCGTTTTCCTTGCGTATCGATTTCGTCAGCTCGGCCTTGGTGTAGGACGCACCGCCCAGCAGGCGCAGGCCCGGCTCGAGCTCGCCGAAGAACGACCATTCCAGGCCACGGTTGCGCTGCTCGCCGTACACGCCGTAGATCTGCGTGGCCGGGTCGGTATAGGCGCTTGGCTTCTTCACCTGGTAGACACTGACCGTGTGGGCGAAGGTGCCCAGGTCGAGCTTGGCGCCCAGCTCGTACTGCTTGGTCTGGTACGGCGCCATGATCGCGCCCGCGTTTCGCGCGTTGTCCGGCGCGATGCCGCCCTGGCTCAGGCCTTCGATGTAGTTGCCGTACAGCGACAGCTCGTCGGAGACCTTGACCAGCAGGGCCGTGGCCGGCGATACACGGCTTTCATCGTAGGCCTTGGAGGTGCGCTGGTGGTTGCCGTCGTAGTTCGACGCTCGCACGTTCTGGTGACGTGCGCCCACGGTCCACTGCACCTTGTCATCGAGGAACGACATCGTGTCGAGCAAGGCTTCGCTGCTCAGCCGGGCGCGCATGCGCGAGGTGACATTGCCGTACTCGCCGATCTCCGGGCGCGGGCCGTAGTCCAGGTTGTAGTAGTTGGTGAGGATGCGCGTCGGCAGGCGCTTGTCCTTGAAGCTGTTCTCGGAGTCGTAGCGGGTGGCCGCCAGCGACCAGGCGTGGTCCACGGGGCCGGTGGCGAAACGCCCGCGCAGGCCGACTTCGCCGGACTTCTGCTCGCCATCACGGGCCGAGCGGATCGGCGTGGCGGAGATGTCGCCGGCATCATTGAGCAGCATGCCGCTGGTCATCAGCGCGTTGTAGCCCCCTTCCCTATGGCCCCAGCCGGCAAAGGCGGTGAGCGAGTCGTTGAGGTCGTACTCGCCGCGCAGCACCACGGTGTCGGTGTCGTTGACGGTGTAGCCCCACTCCGGAGCCAGCGAGTGATCGCCCTTCTTGGCCTTGGGCAGGTGGGTCACCCCGGGGCTGATCGAAGAGATACCGAAATAGTTGACCCCGTCCATGCGCTCGCGCTGGTGGTAGTAGTCCAGCGACGCCCTCGCCCGCTCGCCGCGCCAGTCCAGGGCCAGCGACGACAACTGCATGCGGTGCTGCTGGTCGTCCACCGGGGTGTCGCCGTCGCGGTAGACGCCGTTGAAGCGCACGCCGAACTGCTTCTGGTCGCCGAAGCGGCGGCCGATATCGGCATGCATGCCGGCCAGACCGTCGGACTCGTAGGAGGCGGTCAGCCGGGCCAGGGGCTCGTCGCCGGCTCGCTTGGGCACGATATTGATGCTGCCGCCGACGCTGCCGTCGGGCGGCATGCCGTTGAGCAGCGCCGACGGGCCCTTGAGCACTTCGATGCGCTCGGCCAGCTCGGTGGAGCCGCGCATGTTCGGCGCCATGCTCGGCAGGCCGTTGAAGGTAATGTCGTTGCCGGTGCTGTAGAGGCCACGAATAAAGAAGGTTTCGAAGATGCCGCGCTTGCTCGGCACGTAGACCGACGGATCGGTGGCGCCGATCACCGAGCCGATGTCCTGGGCCTGGCGGTTCTCGATGTATTCCTTGGTGTAGCTGATGGCGTTGAACGGCGTTTCGCTGAAGTCCTTGTTGCCCATCAGGCCGAGCCGGCTGCCTGAGCCGACCTGGCCACCGGCATATTCCGGCGGCGGAGCGCCGAGGGCGTCGCGGGTGTCCTGTACCAGTGTTTCCGGCAGGGTCAGGCCCTCTTCCTTCACATCGGGGGTCTGTTGCTGCGCCGAGGAGGTGGGGCGTGGCGGTTGCGCGAAGGCATTGCCGGCAAGGGTGGCCATGCCCAGCAGCAGGGTTATGTGCAAGGCCCTGCGGGGCAGGTTTGGGGCCTTGGGGTATTGCAGTGGCGACATGAGGGGTTCCTTTGGGACGGAATGGTAATGTTTCTCATTAGTCATTCCGTACGAGGCGGTGAATCCCTCAACAGAAATTACAGTCATTTGGCCACTATCCGTGTAGGAGCGGCCTTGTGCCGCGAAAGGGCTGCGCAGCGGCCCCAGGATTTCAGCGTTGACGCAAAGATCGCCGGGGCCGCTTTGCGGCCCTTTCGCGGCACAAGGCCGCTCCTACAGGGAGTGTGTCAAATGGCAGGATCAGCCCTGATACCCCTTCACCACTTCGTCCGCTACCCGCTCCAGGCAGGTCACGCTGGCCGTGCACAGGTACCAGGTCTGCGGGTCGACGAACACCACATGGCCGTTTTTCCACGCCTTGGTCTGGCGCAGCAGCGGGTTGTCCAGGGTCTCGCGGTCCAGCGCGGCCCGGCGCTCCATTACTGCGGTGCGGTCGATCACGTAGAGGATGTCCGGGTCGGCCTGGTGAATGAACTCGTTGGAGATCGGCTGCCCGTGCAGGCCGGCCTGCATGTCGTCGCTGGCCGGTTTGACCCCGAGGGTGTCGAAGATGAAGCCATAGCGTGAGCGCACACCGTAGGCGGTGAACGCGCCGTTGTTGTGCAGCACCACCAGCGCCTTTTCCGGGCGCCCGTCGGTCACCTGGCGTACCTGGGCCACCTTGGCGTCGATGCGCGCGGCGGTTTCCCGGGCCCGTTCTTCCTTGCCGAGGATCCGCCCGACGGTCAGCAAGTGCTGCTTGGCGGTGTCGATGACGTTGCCCTGGCGGTTGTCCATGTCGATGTCATAGTGCACCGTCGGGGCGATCTGGCTCAGTTCCTGGTAGCTCTGCGCCTGCAACGGCGAAATCAGGATCAGGTCGGGCTTGAGCGCATGCAGGCGCTCGAGGTTGGGCTGGATGGTGGTGCCGACATCGGCCACCTGCGGGTCGTCGCGGTACTTGACCAGGAAGCCCGCCACATAGTCCTTGGCGATGCCGACCACCGGCGCGCCGAGTTGGTCGAGGGTGTCCAGCTCGCTCATGTCGAAGGCCACCACGCGCTGCGGCTGGTGTTCGACCAGCGTGGTGCCCAGGGCGTGCTCGACCTTCACCGGGGCGTAGTCGGCGCTGGCGGCGCGCGCCTGTGCCGGCGGGGCCTGGTCGCAGCCGGGCAACGCAGCCGCCACGGCGGCGGCCAGCAGTATCTTGCAGATTCCGTTCATACCAGCTCTCTCGATAGTGATGGGTTGAAGTAGTTGCAGACGAAACCGTGCGCGCTGGGCAGGATCTCGAAGGCCAGGCCGAACAGCGCGCGCAGGTTGGCCTGGGTGACCACCTCGGCGACCGTCCCGTGGCTGTGCACGGCGCCGCCCTTCATGGCGACGATGTGGTCGGAATAGTTGGCGGCGAAGTTGATGTCGTGCACCACCAGGATCACCGTGCGCCCCTGCTCGTCGCAGAGCCTGCGGATCGCCTGCATGATCTGCACCGCGTGCTTCATGTCGAGGTTGTTCAGCGGCTCGTCGAGCAGCAGCAGGTCGGTGCGCTGGGCGATGGTCATGGCCAGGAACGCCATCTGCCGCTGGCCGCCGCTGAGCTCGTCGAGGTAAGCCCCGCGCAGGGGTTGCAGCCCCAGGAAATCCAGCGACTCGTCGATCACCTGCTGGTCGTCGGCGGTCAGCAGGCCGCGGCTGTACGGGAAGCGGCCAAAGGCGATCAACTCCTCGACGGTCAGGCGCAGGTTGAAGTCCAGCACCTGGCGCAGGGTGGCCACGCGGCGGGCGTAGTCGGCGATGGCGATGCGGCCGATGTCCTGGCCGTCGAGCAGGATCCGCCCGCGATTGGCCGGCAGCAGCCGGGCGATGCACATCAGCAGGGTGCTCTTGCCGGCGCCGTTGGGGCCGATCAGCGAAGTGACCTGGCCTGCGGGAAACGCCAGGCTCACATCGTCGAGCACGGTCTTCTCGCCGTAGGCCTTGTGCAGGTGTTCGAGGGTGATCATGGGGTGCCTCGGGTGCGGACCATCAGCGCGAGGAAGTACGCGCCGCACACCAGGTTGACGAGGATGCTCACGCTGGTCCGGTAGTTGAACAGGTGCTCGACCAGCATCTGGGCGAGCAGGAACATGCCGATGGCCACTGCGCAGGCCAGTGGCAGGGTCACCTGGTGCCGGGCGCTGCGCGCCAGGGCGTAGGCGATGTTGGCGACGAATACGCCCATGAACGCGGTCGGCCCCACCAGGCTGGTGGACACCGCCACCAGCACGGCGATCAGCGCCATCTGCAGGCGCAGGCAGCGGCCATGGTCCAGGCCCAGGGCGATGGCCTGGTCGCGCCCCAGCGCCAGCACGTCGAGCACCCGCGTGCCGCGCGCCACCAGCAGCGCCACCGCCGCCACCAGCAGGCCCGAGTACAGCACCTGGGCCGGCTGGGCGCGGTTGAAGCTGGTGTAGCCCAGGCTCTGCAGGATGGAGAACTCTCCCGGGCTGGTCTTGAGCTGGATGAACTGGGTGAAGGTGCCCAGCACCATGGTCAGCACCAGGCCCAGCAGCAACAGGCGGTAGACATCACCCCGCCCCTCGCGCAGCAGCCAGCGTTGCAGCAGCCACGAGTAACCGAGCATCAGCGCGATCGACAGCAGCGCGTTGCCCTGGGCGCCCAGCAGCGCCACGCTGGCGGTGCCCAGCCACAGCACCAGCAGGGCCTGGAACAACAGGTAGATGCCTTCGTAGCCCATGATCGCCGGGGTCAGCACGCGGTTGCCGGCCAGGGTCTGGAAGATCACCGAGGACAAGGCGATGCACACCCCGGCCACGACGATCGCGCCCAGGCGCACCAGGCGCTTGGGGATCACGTAGCTGAAGTCCAGGCCCGAGCCCAGCAGCAGGAACGCCAGCGCCAGGGCCGGCAACAACAACCAGGCGGCGCGGCGCATCATTTGCACTTCCACAGGATCAGCAACAGGAACAGCACGCCACCGACACTGCCGGCGGTCAGGCCAATGGGTACTTCGTAGGGGTGGATCAGCAGCCGGCCGAGGATGTCGCAGGCCAGCAGCAGCGCCGCGCCGCACATGGCGACGATGGGCAGGGTGCGCTTGAGGTTCTCGCCGTAGCGCAGCGCCACCAGGTTAGGCACCACCAGGCCGACGAAGGGAATCGCGCCCACGGTGATCACCGTGGCCGACACGGTCACCGCCACCAGCACCAGGCCGAGGATGGCGGTGGCCGCGTAGTTGAGCCCGAGGCTGGTGGCCATGCCCTCGCCCATGCCGAGCACGGTGAAGCGCTGGGCGTACAGGTAGGTGAGCACGACAATCGGCAGGATCAGGTAGATGATCTCGTAGTTGCCCTCGATCACCCGCGAGAAGTCGCCCAGCAGCCAGCCCTGCATGCTCTGCAGGATGTTGTGGCGATAGGCGTAGAACTCGGCGATGGCGCTTAGCAGGCTGCCGTACATCAGGCCGATCACCGGCACCAGCACCAGGTTGGTGAAGCGGATGCGGCGGATGATCGCCACATACACCAGACTCGCCAGCAGGCAGAACACCAGGGCGAACAGCATGCGCCCGCTGGCCCCGGCCCCGGGCAGCACGGTCAGGGCCACCAGGATGCCCAGTTTGGCCGCGTCGAGTCCGCCGCAGGTGGCCGGCTCGACGAAGCGGTTGCGCACGATCTGCTGCAGGATCACCCCGCAGATCGACAGGCCGACACCGGTCAGCACCAGCGCCGCCAGGCGTGGCAGGCGGCTGGCGGTGAGGGTCAGCCAGGCATCGTCGCTGGCCGACCACAAGGCCGACCAGGACATCTGGCTGGCCCCGACCATCAGTGAAACGCCACACAGCAGCAACAACAGCGTTGGCAGCAGCACCCGACTCAAGCGGTCACTCCATCACCCGCCGCCTCGCCGATACGCCAGCCCTTGGCGGCCCGGCGCTGCTCAAGGAAGTGCGCGTACAGCCCACCTTCGGCAGCCAGCTGGGCATGGGCACCCTGCTCGCGGATGCGCCCTTGGTCCAGCACCACGATCTGGTCGGCCATGGCCACCGTCGACAGCTGGTGGGCGATGACGATCAGCGTGCGCTTGCCGCGCAGCCGTGCCAGCGCCTCGGCGATGGCCGCCTGGTTCTCGGCATCCAGCGCCGCGGTGGCCTCGTCGATCAGCAGGATCGGCGCGTCCTTGATCAAGGCACGGGCAATCGAAATGCGCTGGCGCTCCCCGCCGGACAGCCGCGCCCCGCCCTCGCCCACCGGCGTGTGCAAGCCTTCGGGAAGGCGCTCGAGGATCTCCTGCACCCCGGCCAGCCGCGCTGCCTCCAGTACCTCGGCCTCGCTGGCATCGGGTTTGCCGAGGCGGATGTTGTCGGCGATGCTGCCCTGGAACAGGTAGGCGTCCTGGAAGATCTGGCTGATCTGCCCGGCCAGCTGTTCGGCGGACATCTGCCGCACATCCACGCCGCCGACCTTGACCCGGCCCTGGGTGACATCGAAGAACCGGGCGATCAGGCGCACCAGGGTGGTCTTGCCCGACCCCGACGCGCCGACCAGTGCGGTCATGCTGCCGGGCGCGATATCCAGGCTGACTTCGTGCAGCACCTCGGGTTGGTCATCGCCGTAGCGGAAACCGACCTGTTCCAGTTGCACCGAACCGTCGGCCGGCGCCTGCGGCGCAGCGGGTTCGGGCAGCGGTTCGACGGCCAGCAGCTCGGCCACCGCCTGCAACTGGCCACGGGTGCCACGCAGTACCTCGCTGTAGCCGGCCACGTCCAGCAGCGGATCGATGAAGCGGGTCGCCAGCACCAGCGCGACCAGGGTAGCGATCACCGTCGCGCTGTCGAAGGCAGCGCCGGCCTGCTCGCCGAGCCACAGCGTGGCGACCACCAGCAAGGCGGCGAAGCTGGCCTGCACTGCCCAGACATTGAGCACCGACGACAGCGCCGAGAGCTGGATCAGCTTGCGCGCCGCCTGCTGTTGCTGGGCCACGGCCTGCTCCAGGAAGCGCGTGCCGCCCTGCTCGCCATTGAAGGCGCGCAGCACCGACTGCGCCTGGGCGAACTCGACCATGCGCTGGCTGGTCTGCGCGGTGTCGCGCTGGTAGCGCTGGTCGGCACGCTGGCCCAGGCGCATGGTCGCCAGCATCACCAGGGCCAGCAGCGGCAGGCTGACCAGGGCCACCAGGCCCAGGCGCAGGTCGACCAGCAACAGCGCGACGAGGATCACCAGCGGCGTCACCACCCCAGTGAACAGCGGCGTGAACACGTGGGCTGGCAGTTGCGCGATCTCCATCATGCCCTGGGTGGTGACATGGCTAAGGCGCGCGGTATTGGCGGCGCTGAACCAACCCACCGGCAGCGTGCCGACATGCTCGCCCAGGCGCTGGCGGCCGCCGCGCAGCACCGCGATGCCCACGGCGATGCCGGCCTTCTCCACCCGCCGGCGCAGGTACCAGCACACCACCACGCCCACGGCCAGCAGCGCCAGCCATTGGCCGGCGGCTTCCAGCTGGTTGCCCAGCAGGTGACGCAGGATCGGCACCAGGGTGACGATGGTCAGCCCGCACAGCACGCCATACACCAGTGCCAGGCGCAGGTAGCGGCGCAGGAACACGGCGTCGGCGCCGAGCAGTCGAACGAAAATCCCCAGCATGATCAGTGCTCCTCCACCTGTGCGGTCGCCCGCGCCTTCGCATAACCCCCGGCAGCCCACAAGCGGGCGTACAGGCCACGCCGGGCCAGCAGTTCGTCATGATTGCCGCGCTCGGCAACCGTGCCTTGGTCCAGCACCAGGATCTGGTCGGCGTGCATCACCGTGTCCAGGCGGTGGGCGATCACCAGCAGCGTGCGCCCCTGGGCGAAGCGCGACAGCGCCTGTTGCAGCTTGACTTCGTTCTCGGCGTCGGCCGCCGCGGTGGCTTCGTCGAGCACCAGCACCGGCGGGTCGAGCAGCACGGCGCGGGCGATGCTCAGCCGTTGCAGCTCGCCGCCGGAGAACTGCACGTCCTCGCCGATCACCGCGTCGTAGCCGCGTGGCTGGGCGAGGATGCGCTCGTGGATGTTGGCGATCCGTGCCGCCGCCTCGATCTGCTCCTGGCTCGCCGAAGGCCGGCCCAGGGCGATGTTCTCGCGCACACTGGCATGGATCAGGCGCACGTCCTGCAGGACGAAGCCGATGCGTCGGTACAGCTGGGCGCTGTCGATCTGGCGCAGGTCGACGCCGCCCAGGGTGATGCGTCCGGCGCTGGGGTCGAAGAAACGCAGCAGCAGGCGCGCCAGGGTCGACTTGCCGGCCCCCGAGGCACCGACCACCGCCGTCACCGTGCCGGGCTCGAGGTTGAACGACACCTCGCTCAGCACCGGATTGCGCGGGTCATAGTGATAGCCCAGGCCCTGCACTTCGATCCGAGCATTGGCCGGCAGCTTGCCGGCGCCCTGGTCGTCGGTCTCCAGCACCGGCGTGCGCAGCAGCGCCTGCACGCGCTGGGCGGCGCCGGTGGCGTTGTTCAGGTCGTGGGTGATGTAGGCCAGCAACAGCAACGGTGCGCAGATGCCCGGCGCCACCAGGGCGAACGGCAGCACCTGAACCGGGGTGATCCAACCCAGGCCGACGAACAGGGTGCCGAACGCCAGCACCACGCCAAGCACCGACACCGGGGCGATCATTGCGTTGGCGTTGGCCATGGCGCTGACCAGCGGCCGGGTGAAGTCAGTGAAGGCCGCGGCGAAGGCGTCCACCGCCTCGCGGTAGCTGCCATGGGCCTTGCGCTGGCCACCGAAGGCCTTGACCACCGGGATGCCGTTGACGAACTCGACCACCGCCTGGTTGATCCGCCCCATGCCGGCGCCGAAGGCCTGCATGTTGCGGGCGCTGGCCTGGTGGGCGCGGGCGAAGAACAGGAAGAACAGCGGGAACGGCAGCATCGACACGATCGCCATGCGCCAGTCCATGGCGAACAGGTAGACGATCGAGGCCAGCACCGCCCCGGCGCTGCGTCCGAGAGTGGTATAGAAGTGCGCGGTGAGGCTGTGCAAGATGCCGATGTCGTCCTGCATGGCCTGCTTGACCTCGCCCGAGGCGCGGCTGGTGAACCAGCCCAGCGGCACCCGCGCCAGGCGGCGGATGATCGCCAGGCGCAGCGTGCCGGTGATGTGGTTGTCGGCCAGGTGCGCCACCAGGTCGCCCAGCGAGATCAGCGCCATGCCGGCAAACAGGCAACCCAGCCCCACGGCGATGACCGGCCAGGCCTGGTCGAGGCCCTGCCCGCCGGCGAAGGCCAGCCGGGCGACTTCGGCGATCGCCGCCAGGGGCGCCAGGGTCAGCATGGCGCCCAGGGCGGCAAGCAGCCCGGCGACGATCAATCGGCCGCGTATCGGCGCAAGCACTGCGGCGACCGGCCCACGGGCGGACGATTCCGCCACCCCTTGTTCAACACTCATGAATGCTCCTTTTCAGCACGAGGGGCGGGCCGGGCCGTCCCAGGGGCGCCCTGCCCGCGTGTCCTTCTCAACCTGTATTCCGCACGAGGCGGTCAAACCCGCAAGAAAATCTGCGCACGCTCAGGCGCCGCCCAGCCGGTAGCGCCTGCAGGTGCGCAGGCCGGCGGCGATGTATTTTTCCACCGAGGACACCGAAACCCGCAGCTCGGCGGCGATGGCGCGATGGGCCATGCCGTCGAGGCGGCACAGCAACAGGGCCTGGCGCGCCTTGGGCGAGTGCCGCTGCAGGGCGCTGTCGATTGCCCCCAGGGCCTCGACCACCAACGCCCGCGCCTCCTCCGACGGCACCCGTGGCTCGGGCAGCAGGCCATGGTCTTCGAGGTAGCGGGTTTCGCGCTGACGACGGCGGTACAGGTCAATGACCTTGCCGTTGGCGATCTGCGTGAGGTGGCAGCGCGACTGCTCGGCGCTGGGCACCTGGCCCTTGTTCATCAGGTGCAGGTAGATGTCGTGGGCCAGGTCCGCCGCGTCCACCGAGTTGCCGAGCTTGCGCCGCAGCAGGTCGCACAGCCAGCCGTGATGATCCTGATACAGCTGGTGCAGCTGCTGACGAAGCGCGAACGTTCCGTTGTCCACGGTACCTCTCCCTGAGCGTGGTGCATTCCAGACGGCTTGCTTTGACGTGCGCCAATCTAGATGATAATTATTTGCATCTTTCACACCATAACGAATCCCCGGGATTCACGCAATGCACCCCGGTGGTGCAACCCCTCTGCGCGGCCACTCACCGCGATCCATGGATGGCAGTGAGGCCGACGCGGGCCTTGAACGATCGAACAGCAGGAAGCTAGCTATGTTGGAACGCAACACCACCCCACCCTCGCCCCAGGTCCTTGACGAACACGAGGAACTCGCCTGGTTCGCCCAGCAGCAGCAACCCGAGCGGTTGCACCGGCAACTGGGCGCCTGGCGCCTTGGCCCCCGGGCCGACCTGTCGCTGCTGGCCCTGGCCGTGCAGGCGGTGGTCGAAGCCACGCCGGGCCTGAACAGCCGCTACCACTTCAGCGACGACGGCGACCTGTACAAGACCCAGGAACCCGGCTGGTACCCGTGCCTGCGCATCGAGCGGAGCGCGGCCGAGGGCATGGACGCCCTGCTGCGGGCGCGCCAGGTGGCGCCCTGGGATTCCACCAGGCAGCCGCCGTTCGAGGCCCTGCTGCTGGCCGGCGAACAGCAGGCCGCGCTCGGCCTGCTCTGCCATGCGGTGCTGCGCCAGTCGCCACAAGCCTTGCTCGAACGCATCCGCGCCGAATACGACGCCCAGGCCGGCGACCAGCCACTGCTGCTCGAACCGCTGTCGCAGGCGCCCTCGACGGACATCGCGCAACGCATCCTCGACGCGTTCCGCCAGGCACTGGCGGAGCCTGGCATGACCCTGCACGACGACTTCTTCGACATGGGCGGCCACTCGCTGCTGGCCACGCGGATCATCGGTCGCCTGCAGGGCGAGCACGGTATCGAACTGCGCTTCAGCGACTTTTTCGCCTCGCCCAGCGCGTCGGCGCTGGCCACCCGCGCCAAGCTGAGCCAAGGGCAAGCCAACCAGGCCAGCGATCAGGCCGGGGATATCCAGCAGGCGCCAATGGCCCTGGCCCAGGCATCGTTGTGGCGCGCCTGCGCGGCCTTCGACTACGGCACCATTTTCAACTTGCCCTTTGCCCTGGACTTCCACGACCCGGTGGACGAAGTGCTGCTGCAACAGGCCTTCACTGACCTGCTGGAGCGCCACGCCAGCCTGCGCACCACCTACCATGGCGAAGGCGACAGCGCCTGCCAGCGCATCGTGCCGCTGGCCGAACTGGGCCGCTACAAGTGGTTCTGGAGCAGCGCCGAGAGCACCGGGGCAAGCCTTGCCAGCGAGGCCAAGCACCGCTTCGACCTGGCCCGCGAGCTGCCGCTGAGGCTGCGTCTGCTGCGTGACCCGCACAGCGGCCACCAGGTGCTGTCGTTCCTGGTCCATCACATGGCCATCGACGAGTGGTCGCTGAACGTGATCATGGCCGAACTGGCCGAGGCCTACCTGGCCCGTGCCCAGGACCGGGCGCCGCAATGGCCGGCGCCGGCGCGCACCTTCCACGAATTCGCCCTCGCCCAGAGTGTCCAGGGCCCGAACCCGCGCCACCTGGCGTACTGGACCGAGCTGCTGCGCGACGCCACCCGTGGCCTTGCCCTGCCCGCCTGCGCCGACGCCCCGAGCGTTCCCGCCGAACAAGCCACCACACGCGCACGCTGGTTGGAACTGCGCCCCGAACCCGGCGTGCTGGAGCAACTCGGCGCCAGTGCCCGGCAGCACCAATCATCGCTGTTCAGCGTGATCTATACCGCCATCGCCCTGTCGCTGCACAAGCTCGGCAACCTCTCGGACCTGGTGATCGGCACCTCGGCCTCGGGGCGTACGGATCCGGCGTTCTTCGACACCGTCGGCTACTTCACCACCATGGTCGCCCACCGTGTGCAGTTCGCCCCCGAGCAGTCGCTGGGTGAGCTGCTGGGCGATGTGACGCGGATGATCAACGACTCGATGGCCTATGCCGACGTGCCCATGGAGACCATCCAGCAGGCACTGGGCATGACGCCCGCCGAGGGCCTGATGTTCGATGTGTACGTGCAGATCCACGCCAACAACGCCCTCAATGGCGCCCTGCGCACGCCCGAGGGCCAGGCGATCCGCTACAAGCAGATCGACCCGGACAAGAGCGAGTCGATGTTCGGCCTGCAGTTCGAGATCATGGAGGATGTGTTCGACGGCCAGCGCTCGCTGCGACTGGTGGTCACCTACCGCAGTGATCGCTACAGCGCTGTCCAGGTCGAGCGCCTGTGCGCGATGATTTCGGCGGCGTTCGGGGTATTTGCCGAGGTGGATGCCGGCCGGCGGGCGCTGGGCGACGTGGTGTTGTAGCACCCCGGGGGCGCTTTGCGCCCCTTTCGCGGCGCAAGGCCGCTCCTACAGAGAGAGGTACGCGTTCCCCTGTAGGAGCGGCCTTGTGCCGCGAAAGGGCTGCGAAGCAGCCCCATGGCTCAGTCCTGCGGCAACCCGTAGAGCTGGAACGACGACCGCTGCGGCACCCGGTACTGCGCCCGGCCCAGCAACTGGTTGAGGATCACCGCATTGCGCACCGGCCCCAGACCCAGGTCCGGCGAGCCGACGCCATGCTGGAAGATCTCCGCGTTCTGCACGAACACCCGGCCACTGCCGCCATCGCAACGCTGTGCGGTGAAATCCTCACCGACGATGCAGTCACCGTGCGCGTCGGTGGCCAGCACCGTGCCCTTGAGCTGCTCGAACCACTGCGGCCAGGCATGGGCATAGCCGGTCGCCGCGACGATCGCATCGGTTTCCAGCGTCGCCCGCTGGTCCAGTTGGCGGTGGCGGAAGGTCATGCGCAGGCCCGCCGAGGCCAGGTCCTCGACCGTCTCCACGTCGCAGTTGGACAACAACGTCAGCCCCGGCTCGCGCCCGCCGATGGAACGCTCGTAGATCAGGTCGTAGATTGCGCCGATGGTGGAGAAACTGATGCCCTTGTACAGCAGGCCCTGCTCCGCGACGATCTCGCGGCGCTTGTCGCGGTCCAGGGTGTGGAAGTAGTTCATGTAGGCCGGGGTGAAGCACTCCTGGCCAAGCTTGGAGTACTCCATGGGATGGAAGCCCCCCGACCGAGTAATCCAGTGGATCGACGCCCCCGCCTCCACCTGCTCCGGCGTCAACGCATTGAACAGGGCCAGCACGCACTCCGCCGCGCTCTGCCCGGAGCCGACCACCACCACGCGCCGGCACTGCTCCAGTTCGGCCTGGCGCTTGCCGAACTCCGCAGAGTGCAGCACCGGTGCCTGGCTGCGCGCGCGCGCCCAGGCCGGCAGCCACGGCCGGGTGCCGAGGCCGATGGCCAGGTCGCGGCTGCTGTAGCGCCGCTCCAGGCCCGACACCGACACACTGTCGATGACGAAGCGCTCGCTGCCGCCATCGTAGCGCACCCCGGTGACCTCTTCGCCGAAGTGGCAGGCTGGCAGCTGGCGCGCGGCCCAGCGGCAATAGTGATCGTATTCGCGCCGGGGCACCTGGAAGTGGTCGTAGTAGTAGAACTGGAACAACCGGTCGTGCTGGTGCAAGTAGTTGAGATAGCTCAACGGGTGGCAAGGGTCGGCCAGGGTCACCAGGTCGGCGAGGAACGGCACCTGCAAGGTGGTGCCCGGCAGCAGCAGCCCCTCGTGCCAGCGAAATTCCGCCTTGCGCTCGAGGAACGCGCAGCGCAGGTCCGGGTGGCGCGACAGCAGCGCGGCCAGGCCCAGGTTGAACGGTCCGACGCCGATGCCGGCGATGTCTACGGTTGCTATGTCCATATGCTCGATGATTTCCCAAAAACTACGGATGGCGCCCTGGGTGCGACCCAGGGCGGTTGATTCAGGCAGGCGTGGCGGCGAGCAGGCGTTCGACGTCTTCGACCGTGCGGCACGCCAGCAACTGTGCGGGCGACAAGCGCACCGCAAAGGCCTCGCCCAGGCGTGCCGCCAGGGGCTTGAGGTGCTGCGGGCGCAGGCCCATGGCGAGGAAGTCCAAGGCCGGCTGCGTGGCACCGAGCACCTGCTGGTAGATCGCCAGCACCTTGGCGCAACGCTGCGGGTCACTGGGCGTCGCTGCCGGCGCCTGCTCGGTTTCGCCTTCCAGCAACGTGCGGGCGCGGCGGCGGTCCGGCTTGCCGTTGGCCGTCAACGGCAACTCGGCCACCTCGATGAAGCGCGTGGGCACGTGGGACTGCGCCAGCAGCGCCCGGGCATGCTCGCGTAGCGCCACGGCGCCGGGCGGCGCGCCGTTGCGCCGCACATAGAGCGCGCCGATGCAGGCCTCGCCCTGTTGCGTGTCGCCATAGTCCACCACCAGCACCTGCTGCACCGCCGGATGGCGGATCAGCTCGATCTCGATGTCCGGCAGCGACACGCGCACGCCGCGCACCTTCACATAGCCATTGACCCGGCTGTCGAACAGCAGCACGCCGTCCTCGCGATAGCGGCCACGGTCGCCGGTACGGAAAGCCCGCACCGGCGCACCGTGCTCGTCGCGCACGCTGACGAAGTCGTTCTGCACCAGTTCGCCGTCCTGCAGGTAGCCCAGGGCCAGGCCCACCCCACTGGTGTGGATACGCCCGGCGACGCCCTGCGGGCAATGCTCGCCGTGCTCGTCCAGCAGCCAGTAGCGGTTGCCCGGCAGTGGTCGGCCATAGGGCACCCTGGCGCGGTCCTGGTCGCCGATCTCGTGCCAGATGCTCCAGATGGTGGTCTCGGTCGGCCCGCCAAGGGACACCAGCCGTGCCGCCGGCAACTGCTCGCGCAGCTCAGCGATCACCGCCGGCTTGATGTAGTCGCCGCCCTGGGCCAGCAGGCGCAGGCTGCGCAAGCCATCGCCCTGGCGGCAGGCCAGGAGCATTTCGAGGATGGCCGGCACCGAACACCACAGGCTCACGCCGTGCTGCGTGACCAGCTGGTTCCAGCGCAGCGCGTCCTTTTCCTCGCCGGGCTCGGGCAGTACCAGCGTCGCCCCGGCGCAGAGGCTGCCGAACACGTCGAACACCGACATGTCGTGGTGCAGCGGTGTCACCGAGATGAACACATCGTCGCGACTGACCTGCCACTGTGCCAGGGTGCTGCCGATGACGTTGGCGGTGGCGCGGTTGTTCAGCACCACGCACTTGGGCTTGCCGGTGGTGCCAGAGGTATAGAGGTAGTAGGCCGGCGCGCTGCTGGCCGACAAGGCCGCCAGGCCACCCAGGTCCAGGGTTGCCGGCGGACTCGCCAGCAGTGGACCGACTGCGTCGACCACCAGCGCCGGCTGGCAGTTGTCCAGCAGGTAGCGCAGGCGCTCCTCGGGCGCCGCCGCGTCGATCGGCACCCAGACCAGCCCGCTCAGGGCGCAGGCCAGGGTCGTCATGCTGTGCTCGGGGCCGCGCGGCAGGCAGATCGCGACCACTTGGCCAGGCTGCAGGCCCCGGGCCTTGAAAGCCTGGGCGATACGGGCGACGCCCTCGCCCAGTTCGGCGTAGCTGATCCGCCGCTCGCCGTGCAGCAAGGCAATGCGCCCATTGTCCGGGCCGAACAGGTTGTGGGCGATGCGCCCGAGGATGTCGACAGGTTCGGCCTGCGCCTCGGTGCTGTTCAGGCGGTAGTGACCAAGGTCGATGAACTGCCGTGCATGAATTTCGAAGGCAGCCTGCCCGGCCAACTGCTCCACCGCCTGGCCAAGGGCCGCGAGCAACTGTACGACCCAGCGGCCATCGACCGCTTCGCGGGCATAGTCGATCTCGAACGCCAGGCCTCCCTCGGCGGTGTTGCAGAAGCGGATGTCCATGGCCACCTGGGGCGTCTGGGTCAGGCCCGCGCTCAAGGTCATCGGACCATCGACCGCGCCCACCGGCCAGGACAGGCCATTGGTCAACACCACCGGCAGTGCCGGGCCCGGGCCGTTGCTGTCGTACAGCAGGCGGGCCAGGTCCACGCCGGAGAACGCCAGGTGCTGCAGCCCCTCCAGCACATCGGCCTGCAGGCGCTTGGCGCGCTCGGCGAGCGTGGGCAGGCGGTGTTGCCAATCGAGGGCGATAAAGCTGGAACGGTTGGCGAACGCGCCGTCCTGGGGCGGCGCCACCGGCACCGCCACGCACAGGCTGCCCTCATCGAGCCAGTGGCCGAGCACTTCCAGTACCACGGCCATGATCGTCGAGTTCTTGAACAGCCCCTCGCGCGCACCGGCGCGGCTCAGCGCCTTGAACGCCGGGGCCGGGATCACCTGACGCTGGCGTGCGTACCGGGCCACGCCGACCTTGTCCAGAGCGCAGCGCCACGGTAGCCGTGGCGCGCCATCAACCTCGGCCAGCTTTGACTTCCAATACTCGGCATCGGCTTTGCGCACCTCGCTTTGGTCGTTAACAGCCGCCGTCGGCTCGCTGGCGGTCAGCGGCTGGCAGTGCCCGTCGAACAGTTCGACCATCAGGGTAGCGATGGAGCGTCCATCGAGGATCAGCGCATCGAAGCGCACGAACACCACCAGCTCGCCCTGCGGCAGCTGGAAGGCGGTAACATTCCAGGGCGGCCCGGCAAGGTCGGACAGCGCATGGGCGTAGACCTCACGACGAACGTCGAGCTGTGCCTGGGCCTGCTCGGCCGTCAAGGCGTGCAGGTCGATCACCTCCAGGTTGACCTGCACCTGGTCGCTTACCGACTGGGTCAGCGCCTGGGCGTCGATGCGGGTGCGCAGGCTGTCGTGGCGGCGCACCATGTCCGTAAGGCGGCTGCGCAGCAGCGCCAGGTCCATGCGCCCGCGATACTCGCGAAACTCCTGCATGGCCACGCCGCCCAGCGGCAGATGTTCGCCTCGCCCCAGCAGGTAGGCCTGCTGCAAGGCGTTCAAGGGACAATCCCGGCTGGCCGCGATCGCCAAAGGCTGTTGCAGCGCGCCCGTGTCGGCAGCCACCGCCACGGCCAAGGCAATGAAGCGCTCGAACAGCGCCTGGACCCAATCCGCCGGCAGTGCGTCCAGGCGCACATCCCAGTTGACCAGCAGACCGCCATCGACCTGGACCACCTGCGCGTCCAGTGCCACCTGCGGACCTTGGGAGATCACCCAGTCCATCGGCCCGAACACCCGGCCCACGCGCTCGGAGAACAGCTCGCCACCGGGCAGGTCCAGCCCTGCGGTAAAGACTACCGGCGCCAATTGCGGCGTGCCGTGATGGCGCGACAGGTCGCGCATCAGGTCCACGCCCGGATAGGCGCTGTGCGCCAGGCGCTCGACCAATTGCCGGTGCAGGTCCTGGCACAGCGCGGCAAGGCTGGTGACGCCGGTGAAGTCGACATCGACCAGCACCAGGTTGGCGAACTCGCCGACGATCCGTTGCACCGGCTCCAGCACCGGCTCGCGCCAGAACACCGGTACGTTCAGGCGCAGGCGGCGGTCCCCGGTGTGTTCGCCCAAGGCGCTGGCGAACAGCCCGAGCAGCAACGCCGACGAAGTGATCCGCTGCGCCCGCGCCGCCTGCTGCAAGGCGCGGTACTGGGCAGGTTCGAGCCGGGCGGCAAGGCGCTCGCTGCGCGCCGGCCCTGGCGGGAGCAAGGGTAATGAGGGCGCCGGGGCGATATGCGCCAGGCGTGCTCGCCACCAGCCGCGGTCACGGCTGCGGGCGGCGCGCAGGTCGGCATCGGCACGCACCTGGTCCAGCCAGTCGAAGTAGCTCGGCGTGGTCGGCAGCACGGTTCCAGGGGTGTCGTACAGCCGGGCCAGGTCTTCCATCAGTACCCGGAAGCTCGACGGGTCCACCGCGATCATGTCGGTGTCCACATGCAGCCGGCTGGCATTGCCCGGCAGCAGGCTGAGGCCGAAGCGTGCGCCCTGGCCGACATTCAGGTCCAGGCGCTGGTGGCTCCACTGGCGACGTTTCTCCAGCAGGCGCCGCTCCACGGCCGACCCGTCCAGGTGGCTGAAATCCTCCAGCTCCAGCTGGGCGCACAGCGCCTCGTTGATGCTCTGCCGCCCCTGACCGTCGATGCGCAGCCTGAGCATCGGATGCGCCCGGTACAGCCCCTCAAGTGCGCCCGTCAGGCGCGCCACATCGATGGCCTGGCCATCGAACTCGGCATACAGGTGAGCGCTGACGCCACCCAGTGCCGCATGTGCATCCCGCCCGATCCAACAGGCGGCCTGCATCGAAGTTAACTCTCTCATCGCTTACCCGCGTGGTTGACAAATCCATGTGTTTCGCGTCCTCATATTTACTAACGAGAATGATTATATTTCAAGGTTTTCTTTCTCACCCATCGCCAAGGAGGCTACCCATGAAGACAGGCACCCTGCGTTTGCAAGACAGGGACACCGTGCCGCTCAGCCAAGAGGACTCGAGCTTTTCATTCACATCCGGCGACCGCGAACTAAGCGTCAGCGGTCTGCGCGAGCGTATCGACACCCCGGCGCAAGGAAGCCATCTGGCCGGCGGCGCACTGCGGCGCAGCATCGACCAGGCCTTCGAACGCGCCCGCCAGGCGGGGCAGGACAACCCGATCGTGGTCGGCGCCATCCCCTTCGACACCACCCAGGCTTGCAGCCTGTACGTCCCCCAGGCCTATGCCTGGCAGGCGCGCACCGCGGCTCCCGCCCAGGCCGGCGCACTGCCGGCGTTGCTCAGCCAGGCCAACATCCCCGACGAACACGGCTTCAAGCGCGCCGTGCGCCACGCCATCGTCAACTTCCAGCACAGCGATGTGCGCAAGGCCGTGCTCTCGGTGCAGCGTGAACTGCACTTTGCCGCACCCGTGGACCCGGCACAGGTGCAGGCCAACCTGAAAGCACTGAACCGCGAGGGCTACCACTTCCGCGTGCCCCTGGCCGATGGCGCCACCCTGCTGGGTGTGAGCCCGGAGCTGCTGGTGCACAAGCAAGGCACGGCGTTCGTCAGCAACCCGCTGGCCGGCTCGGTGCGGCGCATGGCCGACCCTGAGGCCGACCGCGCCAATGCGCAATGGCTGGAGGCGTCGGAGAAGGACCACTACGAGCACCGTCTGGTCACCGAGGACATCGCCCAGCGCGTCGGCGAACTGTGCAGCCGCCTGCAGGTCCCCGAGCGGCCGTCGCTGATCAGCACTGCCGCGCTGTGGCACCTGTCCACCCGCATCGAGGGCGAACTGGCCACGGCCGATATCGACGCCCTGCAACTGGCCTGCCGCCTGCACCCGACCCCCGCCGTGTGCGGCTATCCCACCGAGCGGGCCCGCCAGTTGATCCGTTTCGTCGAACCCTTCGAGCGCGGCCTGTTCACCGGCATGGTCGGTTGGTGCGACGCCCAGGGCAACGGCGAGTGGGTAGTGACCATCCGCTGCGGCACCTTCAACGGCCAGCGCGTGCGCCTGTTCGCCGGCGCCGGCATCGTCGAGGCCTCCAGCCCCGACACCGAATGGAACGAAGTACAGACCAAGCTCGGCACCATGCTGCGTGCCTGCGGCCTGGACCATTGACCTCAAATCCGTTTTCCGAGACCTTCATGACTATCGAATTCACCCCCTGGCCCGCGGACCGGGCGCAGCGCTATCGCGCCGCCGGCTACTGGAACGACCAGCCGCTCAGCCAATTGCTGATCGAGCGCGCCGCCGCGCAGCCACAAGCACCGGCGATCCTCTGCGGTGAGCGCCGCATCAGCTACGGCGAACTGGACCGGCGCGCCTCCAACCTGGCCTCGCGCCTGGCCGCCCACGGCCTGGGCCAGGGCGACACGGCGCTGGTGCAGCTGCCCAACGTCGCCGAGTTCTACATCGTGCTGTTCGCCCTGTTCAAGGCCGGCATCGCCCCGGTCAACGCGCTCTACAGCCACCGCCAGCACGAGCTGGGCGCCTTTGCCCGGCAGATCCACCCCGCCCTGCTGATCGCCTCGGCCGAGCACGAAGTGTTCCGCAACGACGCGTTCCTCGACGACCTGGCCAAGGAAGGCCTGCGCCCGAAGCTGACGCTGATGCTCGATGCCCTCGACGACTGGAGCGCCAGCGCCGATGTGCGCGGCACCCACTACGCGCCCAGCCCAGCCGGCGCAGTGGCGCTGTTCCAGCTGTCCGGCGGCAGCACCGGCACTCCCAAGCTGATTCCGCGCACCCACAACGACTACGCCTACAGCGTGCGCGCCAGCGCGCAGATCTGCGCCCTGGACAGCGACACACGCTTTCTCTGTGCCCTGCCCGCGGCGCACAACTACACCCTCAGTTCCCCCGGTGGCCTGGGCGTGCTGCACGCCGGCGGCTGCATCGTCATGGCGACCAACCCGGAGCCGCTCAACTGCTTCGCCCTGATCGAGCGCCATGCCGTGACCATGGCCGCCCTGGTGCCCAGCGCCGTGGCCCTGTGGCTGCAGGCCGCCCCCGGGCACGCCGCCAAGCTGCGCAGCCTGCGCCTGCTGCAGGTCGGCGGCGCCAGTTTCGCCGAGGCCCTGGCCCGGCAGGTCCCCGAGGTGCTGGGCTGCAGGCTGCAACAGGTGTTCGGCATGGCCGAGGGCCTGGTCAACTACACCCGCCTGGATGACAGCGACGAGCAGGTGTTCACCACCCAGGGCCGGCCGATAAGCGAGCTGGACGAAGTGCGCATCCTCGACGAACAGGGCCAGCCGGTCGCCGACGGCGAGCCGGGCATGCTCGCCACCCGCGGCCCCTACACCTTCTGCGGCTACTATAAAAGCCCCGAGCACAACGCCCAGGTGTTCGACCAGGACGGCTTCTACCACTCCGGCGACATCGTCCAGCGCAGCGCCGACGGCAACCTGCGGGTGGTTGGCCGGGTCAAGGACCAGATCAACCGCGGCGGCGAAAAGGTCGCCTCGGAAGAGATCGAGAACCTGATCGTCATGCACCCGGACGTGACCCACGCCGCCCTGGTGGCGCTGCCCGACGACCTGCTCGGCGAAAAGAGCTGCGCCTTCATCGTCTCGCGCAATCCGCAGCTCAAGCCGATTGCCCTGCGCCGTCACCTGATGGGCCTGGGCATCGCCGAGTACAAGCTCCCGGACCGGATCCGGCTGATCGACGCCATGCCGCTGACCGCAGTGGGCAAGATCGACAAGAAGCAACTGCGCGCGCTGCTCGCCGTTGCCCCGACCGCCTGACCGTCCAAGGACCCGACATGACCATTCCAACCATCCACGACTATGCCATGCCACAGCGGGCCAGCTACCCGGCCAACAAGACCCAGTGGCAGCCCGACCCGGCCCGCGCCGTGCTGCTGATCCACGACATGCAGCGCTACTTCCTGCGTTTCTACCAGCCCGACGGCGCCCTGCTCACCGCCCTGGTGGACAACCTGTCGCGGCTGATCCAGTGGGCCCGCGAGCAGGGCATCCCGGTGGTCTACACCGCCCAGCCCCATGAACAGCCGCCCGAGGACCGCGCCCTGCTCAACGCCATGTGGGGCCCGGGCCTGCCGGCGGCCAGCCCCGAGCAGCAACCGATCATCGACGCCCTGGCGCCGCAGCCGGGCGATACCGTGCTGACCAAGTGGCGCTACAGCGCCTTCCAGCGCTCCGACCTGCTCGAGCGCATGCGCGGTTGGCAGCGTGACCAGCTGCTGATCGGCGGCGTGTACGCCCATATCGGCTGCATGATCACCGCCGCCGACGCCTTCATGAACGATATCCAGGCCTTCCTGGTGGGCGATGCGGTGGCCGACTTCTCCGAGGAGGAGCACCGCCTGGCCCTGAAGTACGTCGCCACCCGTTGCGGCCATGTGACCGACACCGCCACCCTGCTGACCCAGCCCGCGGGCGAAACCACCCGCGACTGGCTGCACGGCCGGGTGCGCCAGATGATCGAGGACGACAGCGACCTCGACCCGCAGGAAAGCCTGATTTTCTACGGGCTGGACTCGCTGCAGGTGATGAAGCTGGCCGCTGAGCTCAAGCAGCGCGGCATCGCCGTCAGCTTCGAGGAACTGGCCAACGCGCCGACCCTGGACGGCTGGTGGTCGCTGGTGCAAGCGCGGGGTGCCGCCTGATGGCCATGGCCCGTTTCACCGGCCGGCGCGTGCTGGTCACTGGTGCCGCCAGCGGCATCGGCCGCTGCGTGGCGCAGCAGTTTCTCGACGAAGGCGCCGAGGTCATCGGCCTGGACTGCGAGGAGGCCGAGGTGCCGTTCCCGCTGCTGCATGTCGACCTGACCGACCCGGCCGACGTGCAGCGGGTCTGTGACCGCCTCAAGGAGCAGGCGCAGTACCTCGACGTACTGGTCAATGTCGCCGGCGTGCTGCGCCTGGGGCGCAGCGACGAAGTGTCCTGCGAGGACTGGCAGCGCTGCCTGGATGTCAACGTGAGCGCGCCGTTCTACCTGATGCGCCAGTGGACCCCGGTGTTCCGCCGCCAGCGCCGCGGCGCCATCGTCAATGTCGCCTCCAACGCCGCCCACGTGCCGCGCCTGAACATGGCCGCCTACTGCGCCTCCAAGGCCGCTCTGGTCAGCCTGAGCCACTGCGTGGGCCTGGAACTGGCGCCCTATGGCGTGCGCTGCAACGTGGTCTCGCCGGGCTCGACGCGCACGCCGATGCTCGCCGGCATGCTCGGCGACCCGGCGCTCGAGCGCCAGCTGGTCGACGGCCTGCCCGGGCAGTTCAAGCTCGGCGTGCCGCTGGGCAAGATCGCCACGCCCGACGACATCGCCAATGTGGTGCTGTTCCTGGCCTGCGAGCAGGCCGGCCACGTGACCCTGCAGGATATCGTGGTCGACGGCGGCGCCACCCTGGCCGCCTGAGCCTGATGCGGCACTGACAAGGACTTTCACCCGCACCGCGCTCGGCCCTGGCTGGCCGAGCGCGCACCATGGAGCTGGACATGACATTCTCACCCACCAACCACAAGCGTCTCGAGGCTTTCTGGCAATACTGCCTCACCCACCAGTACTTCAATGTCGGCTACCCCGAGTCAGCCGACTTCGACTACAGCCTGCTGCACCGTTTCATGCGCTTTTCCATCAACAACTGCGGCGACTGGAACGAGCCCAGCAACTACCTGCTCAACTCCTTCGACTTCGAGCGCGAGGTGATGCGCTACTTCGCCGAGCTGTTCCACATCCCGTTCGAGGACAGCTGGGGCTACGTCACCAACGGCGGCACCGAAGGCAACATGTTCGGCTGCTACCTGGCCCGCGAGCTGTTCCCCGCCGCCACCCTCTACTACTCCAAGGACACCCACTACTCGGTGGCCAAGATCGTCCGCCTGCTGCGCATCAAGGCCCAGGTGGTGGAGTCTCAGGCCAATGGCGAGATGGACTACGACGACCTGGTCGCGCGGATCGCCGCCGATGGCGAGCGCCACCCGATCATCTTCGCCAATATCGGCACCACCCTGCGCGGCGCCACCGACAACATCGCCACCATCCAGCAACGCCTGGCCCGGGCCGGCATCCGCCGCGAGGACTACTACCTGCATGCCGACGCGGCCCTGAGCGGCATGATCCTGCCCTTCGTCGACGCCCCCGAGCCCTACTCGTTCGCCGACGGCATCGACTCGATCTGCGTCTCCGGACACAAGATGATCGGCTCGCCGATGCCCTGCGGCATCGTCGTGGCGCGGCGTGGCAACGTCGAGCGCATCTCGGTGGAAATCGACTACATCAGCGCCCGCGACCAGACCATCAGCGGCTCGCGCAATGGTCACACGCCACTGCTGATGTGGGCCGCCCTGTGCAGCCGGTCGCGGGAGGACTGGCGCGCACGCATCCAGCGCTGCCTGGATCTGGCCCAGCACGCGGTGGACCGGCTGCGGGCGGCCGGCATCGAGGCCTGGCGCAACCCCAACTCGATCACCGTGGTGTTCCCCTGCCCCTCGGCCAGCGTGTGGAAACGCCATTGCCTGGCCACCTCGGGCGACACCGCGCACCTGATCACCACTGCCCATCATCAGGACAGCGCACAGATCGACGCCCTGCTCGACGAGGTGATCGCTGACCTCAAGTCTCGCAACAAACCGCCAAGCCGATCCCCGCTGCAAGGCCCCCTGATCGACGGCCTGGGCAGTCACACCAAGGTCTACAGCACGGCTGGGCAGCCCCTGCCGGAGCGGCTGCAGGGCCATGCAATGCCCGAGCGCGACAGCGGCCTTGCCCGCCTCAAGGGCAGCGATATCTGAACGCAGAGTCATCCATACGGCCACTTGTATGTAAGCCTGTTCCTACAGCGTGTCACCTGGGGACCTTGCGTGCCGAAAAACAGGGGGCGGGCCTGCCCGCCGCCTCGGTACCGTGACGGGGCACCGCGTTGCAGACACCGGTCGCCCCCCGTTTGACGGCCCATGGCGTGGCTCTATAGTCCGTTTCCTGGCAGCGGCAAGGATTTCCGCTGGCCTTGGACAAGAACCCGCCATGTACAGGAGTCGTATGATGGCCATGCTCACGGATGACGCACCCTCGCCTCACCCTCTACACGCATCACCCAGCCGCGCCGACCTGCGACGACATCCCCGTCACTGACCCCTGCACCCGCCCCGCCACGTGCCTGTGACCCGCCTTGGGCGGTCACTGCATTCGTTCGCCTTCAATAAAGACAAAAGGTGCGTCATGACTGCGACCCGTTCGCCGCAAACGGCCGTTGCGCCGTTGCCGGAAACCGAATCACTGCGTTATCGCCCGGCCAGCCCCGCCGATATCGAAGCCCTCGCCGCGCTGTTCCAGCAGGTGTATGGGCAGACCACCCACCCCTGCCAGAACCCGGGCTATATCCGCCACTCCATGGGCAGTGGGCAACAACAGTGGTTCGTTGCCGAGGCCGAGGGCCAGCTGCTCGGTTGCTGCTGCATCGCCCGTCGCCCCTGGAACCGCTCGTGGGAAGTCTGCCACGGGGTCATCCACCCCGATGCGCGCAGGACCGGCGCCATCTCCAGCCTGATCCGCCTGGGCTTCGAGACCCACCGGCCCGAACCCGTGGAACTGGGCTTCTACATCACCCGCAACATTGCCAGCCATGGCGTCATGAACAAGATCCGCCCCGCCGTGCTGGTGGGGCATGACGGCGGCCCGGACACGGTCGACGGCCTGCGCGAATATCACCTGACCGCCATCCAGCCGGTGCTCCAGGCCGGTTTTGTCCATGTTGCGCCCTGGTACGTGACCACCCGCGCCGCCGACTTCGTCCGCCGCCTGCTCTACCCCGCCCTGCGCCTCGGCGTCACCCCCGGCAGCTACCCGGAGACCTTTCTGAGCGGCCCCACCGGCGCCGAACGCCATGGCCAGCTCAGCTACACCCACGATCCCAAGGCCCGCGCGCTGATGCTGTCGGGCCAGTGCGGTCGCTACCTGTCGAGCCAAGCCGTGCTGGCGGAGCTGGGCGCACTGCTGCGCCAACATGCGCAGGCCGAGTATGTCAGCCTGGTGATCCTGGCCGACAAGCTCGAACTGCTGGCCAGCCTGCGCCGCCTGGGTTTTGCCATCACCGCCTACCTGCCGGCCTGGCACCTGGAGAACGGCACGCGCTACGACTGCATCCAGCTGGTGTTCCAGGACTTCGACGTGGCGCCGCGCAGCCACGGCTTCGACGACGACATCGCCCGCTTCGACCTGGCCTACGCGCACCTGGCCAACAACCTCTGCAGCCTTCCCGCGGCCCCGGCTTCCCGGGCCGCCAGCTAACCGATCGGAGTTTTTGCAAGTGACCAAGGACCAATGGCTTAGTGTAAGAAAACAGATCCCCGACGGCGCCCGGGAACCCTGGACCGTGATGCTTTGGGTCGCCGACCTGGCGTTGTTGGCGGTGGCCTGGAACCTGTGGCTCGCCGACTCCACCGCCTTGCAGTTGCTGGGCCTGGTGCTGGCAGGCCTGGCCACCGTGCAGCTCTACCTGATCATGCACGAGGCGACCCACGGCGCCGCCTCGGCCAACCGTCGGCTCAACGACTTCATCGGCCACTGCGACGGCTGGCTGATCGCCTTGCCGTTCCTGGTCCGTCGGCGCTTCCACATGGCCCACCACACCTGGACCGCACACCCGGTGAACGACCCGGAGAACCGCGGCATGATCGAGCGCTTCTCGGTGATGACGAAAAAGCAGGAGCGCACCCTGGAGTTCGTCTGGAAGCACTGGATCCCGATGATCGCCGCCAACCATTTCCTGCTCAACTGGCGCGCGCCGTTCATTGCCCGGGCCAAGGGCGACAGTTCGCCGAGGATTCTCAAGGAGATCCGCTTCGCCCGCCTGTACCTGGCCGGTTACCTGGCGGCGGCCGTGCTGGCCTGGAGCCTGGGGCACCTGCTTGACCTGGTGCTGTTCTACGGGATCACCTGGCTGTTCCTGTTCTTCATGGTCGAGCTGCTCAACCTCCCCCACCACGCCGAGGCACCGTTGCTTGCGCGGGACGCCGACCGCCTGCAGTTCTGGGAGCAGGACGGCGTGTCCCATGACTGCAAGGACCTGCCGCTGTGGTCGCGCTATGTGATCCTCAACTTCAACCTGCATATCGTCCACCACGCCTTCCCCTCGGTGCCGTGGTACCGGTTGGCCCAGGTGCAGAAGCTGCTGAGCGAGCATGAGGTCGGCCATGCGCCGTCGCAGACCCATGAGTGGGAGTTCGCGGTGAAGAACCGGCGGCGGCCGTTGTTGCAGCTGATGGGGCATTTCTTCGATCAGCGGGGTTGAGCTGCCCCTCCGGGTCAGTACAGGTATTCGTGGGAGCGGGCTTGCCCCGCGATAGCGTCAGTTCGCTAATGACGCCATCGCGGGGCAAGCCCGCTCCCACAGGTGCCATGCTCAGTTCGAAAAATGGTGATTGGGCACATACCGCAACCCCAGGTTCTCCCGCAACGTACGCCCCTCATACTCTTGCCGGAACAACCCCAGCCGCTGCAACTCGGGCACCACCTGCCCGACAAAATCGTCCAGCCCACCCGGCAGGTGGGTAAACAGCAGGTTGAAGCCATCCGCCGCCCCCTCCTCGAACCAGCAGGCCATCTCCTCGACGATCTGCCCCGGCGTGCCCACCAGCAGCCGGTGCCCGCCCGCGCCGAGCCTGGCCAGCAACTGCCTGGCGGTGGGCCGTTCGCGGCGGATCAGGTCCACCACCAACTGCTGGCGGCTCTGGTGCCGCTCGGTCAACGGCAAAGGGTCCGGCAGCACCACCGGGGCATCCGCCGGTAACTGCTCCAGGTCGATGCCGATGTCCAGCAGGAACGACAACGCCTTGAGCGCCGCCTCCGGATCCACCAGCGCCTGCAGTTGCTCGTGCTTTTCCTGGGCTTCGCTGACCGTGCGCCCCACCACCGGTGCCAGGCCCGGAAATACCAGCAACGACTCCGGCTCCCGCCCGGCCAGCGCCAGGCGCTGGTGCATGTCGGCGTAGAACGCCCGGCCCTCGTTCAAGGTCTGCTGGGCAGTGAACACCAATTCGGCGCTGCGCGCCGCCAGCGCCCGGCCGGCCTGCGAGGAACCGGCCTGGGCGATCACCGGCCAGCCTTGCACGGGGCGTGGGGCATTCAACGGGCCACGCACCCGAAAATGCGCGCCCTGGTGGTCGAGCACCCGCATGCGCGCAGGCTCCAGCCAGGTACCGGAGGCTTTGTCCAGCGGGAAGGCATCGTCCGCCCAGCTGTCCCAGAGCCCGGTGACCACATCGAAGAACTCCTCGGCGCGGGCGTAACGATCAGCATGGGGCAGGTGCGCCCCCTGGTTGAAGTTCTCGCCACCGATCAGCGCGGTCACCAGGTTCCAGCCGGCGCGGCCACCGGACAAGTGATCGAGGGAGGCAAATGTGCGGGCAATGTTGTACGGCTCGTTGAAACTGGTGTTGGCGGTGGCGATCAGGCCGATATGGCGGGTTACCACCGCCAGCGCCGGCAACAGGGTCAGCGGGTCCCAGCGCAGGCTGTAGGCGCTGCTGCGCAGCACCCGTGGGTCCAGCTCGCCGACGGCGACGTTGTCGTTGAGGAACAGCGCGTCGAAACGCCCGCGCTCCAGGGTCTGGGCGTACTGCCGGTAGCGCTCGAAGTTGATCGAGGCATCGGCGTCCGCCTGCGGATGTCGCCAACTGCCGGCGTGAGCGCCGGCGCCGGAGAGAAAGGCGCCCAGCCGCAGGCGGCCGTCACGCCTTGCCATGGCTGGGCTCCTGGGCGGGTACGGTTGCCTTCTTCGCTCGCAGCAGCAGGGTCACGCCACCCCAGACCAGCAACAGGCTGACGGCGAGGAACACCATCAGCGCCTGGTAACCGTCGAGGAACGCGGCATGCACCCAGCCCTGCAGGACATCGTCGCCCTGCCCCAGGTGCTCGGCCAACAAGGTCGCACCCTGCTCCGGGGCAGCCGCCGCCCGGGCCAGCCAGCCGGTCTGCACGGGCACGCCCGTGGCTGCGGACAGCGTGTCGACCGCCACCGCCCGGTACAACCCCACCCCGACTGCCAGCCCCAGCCCGCCGCCGACATTGTGCAGGGTCATCAGCGAGCCCATGGCCACCGAGCTCACCTGCTGCGGCACCGACGAGATCCCCAGCACCGTCGAGGGCCCGAGGATGCAGGCCCAGCCCAGTCCCATCACAGCGAAGGCGCCCAACAGATGCACCAGCGAGGTGTGCTCGCCGAATGCTGCCTGCAGCACGGCGGACAGCACGAACAGCAGCAGCCCGGCCTGCACCAGCAGCGCCGGGCCCTTGCGGTCCACCAGGCGGCCCACCAGCGGCGACAGCAACGCCACCCCGAGCGTTGTCGGCAACAACAGCAGGCCGCTGGCCTGCACGCTCTCGCCACGGATCAACGCCAGGTACAGCGGCATGACGAAGAATGCCACGCAATAGAACACCGCCAGGCCGAAGCTGGCGGTGACCGCCGCGACGAAACGGCGGTTGGCGAACAGGCGCAGGTCGATGATCGGTGCATCGACCCGCAACTCGACCCCAACGAAGACCAGCAAGGCGAGCAGCGCCACCGCCAGCAGGCCCAAGGTATTGGCCGAGGTCCAGCCCCAAGCGGCGCCCTGGACGATCACCAGCACCAGGCTCGGCAAGCCCACCAGCAACAGCAGCGCGCCCAGCCAGTCGAGCCGCGCGCCCTCCTCGCCGGCCCGCGACTCGTCCGCCGCCACGGCGATGATCGCCAGGCTCAGCAGCACGAACGGCACGTTGACCAGGAAGATCCACTGCCAGCCGAAGGCGCTGGTGATCAGCCCGCCCAGCACCGGCCCCGCGGCAAGACCAATGCCGTTGACCCCGAACAGCACGCCGAAGGCCTTGCCCTGCTCCTCGCTGGCGAAGGTGGCCGCGACGATCGCCCCCGACGCGGTGTACAGCACCGCGCAGGCCAGGCCCTGGGCGACCCGGGCCGCCACCAGGGTGTCGATGCCGGTGGCCAGCCCCGCCGCCAGCGAGGCCAGTCCGAACACTCCCAGCCCGATATTCAGCACCCGTCGGCGGCCTTTCAGGTCGGCCAGCCGGCCGACCAGCACCATGGCGCTGGACAGCGCCAGGATGAAGCCGTTGATCACCCACTGCAGGCTGTCCACCGATGCGCCGAGGTCGGCCTGCAGCGCCGGCAGCGCGGTATTGACGATGGTGAAGTCGACGCAGCCGAGAAAACTGGCGATGCTCACACCGAGCAAAGCCCACCATTTGCGTTGCTGTTGCGCAAAAACGCCCATGGAAACTCCTGTTCCGGATTTCAGTATGAAGGCCGTCGTCCGTGTGGCGTGGGGCCGGGATTGCGAAGACTCAGATGGCAATGGCGCTGGCGGCCCAGGCCGGGTGTGCCGCCCCTGGCAGGGTGAAGGGAATCGGGATGCCGCGCTTCTTGAACTTCAGCGGCAACCAGTGCACCCGCTCCGGCGCGTGCGGCTCGACCAGCAGGCGCCGGGCGGTGGCCATGGCATCGGTCATCTGCTGCGGGTAGATCACGTAGTCGTATCCCTCCTCGGCCCACTGCGGCAGGATGATCGGCACCTCCTCGAGGATGTACTCACGGCACTGGGCGGCAGCGCGCTCCAGGTCCGCCTCGGGGTCGCGCAATCGCAAACGCTCGATGAACACGCCGATGGTCGCCTCGATGGCGCCGCGCAGGTCCTCGCTGTCGCGGTACAGCTGGTTCACCTGCTGGCGCAGCTCGGCGTAGCGGTCCGAGGCCAGCTCCTGGTTCCAGCGGCTGATGCGCACCGGCGCCTCGAGCCCGGCCAGGTACTTGCGATTGCGCGCCAACCACGCGTCGCCGTCGCGGATCGACGCCGACAGCGCCTCGCCCGGCGACTTGCCGTGCTTGTTGTGGCGCTGCAGGGTGTCGGCCACCACCACCTTCACCTGGCTGAAGCCGGATTTGTTGATCAGGTGCACGGTGGAGCTGAGCTTGTGCTCCTCGTGGTATTCCTGGCCCACGCTGACCGCCAGCACGCAGCGCTTGCCGGTGAAGTCCAGTTCTTCGCCGCCCTTGTTGAAATAGGCTTTGAGGTTGATCGCTTCCACATTGCTCATGTCGCTTAGCTCCAGTAGGCCAAAGGCTGGTCGTCGCCGAAATAACCGATGAATACGCCGAGGGTGACCCGGGTGCTGGTGGCCGAAGGGCGCACCGCGTGGATCAGCCGCGGGTTGAGGAAGATCAGGTCGCCCGGCTCGGGCTTGACCACCAGGTCCGGCGGCGGCAGCAGGTGGCGCTCGATGCCGTAGGCGCGCTGGCCACGCAGGCGCTGGTATTCGGCCTCGTCCGGGTGCAGGTTCCAGATCTCCAGCTCGCCGCCGTCCTCGGGGATCTGCAGGTAGATGTTGGTCGACAGCTGGGTGAGCAGCCGCGGCTGGTGGTCGGCCGGGGCGTTGCGCGCCAGGTCGTCGGTATGCGGCGTGAGGTCGACATTGTTGCCCTGGAAGCGGGCAATGCCGACGAAGCACTTCTGCCCGTTCACATCCAGCAGCCGCCCCCCTTGGGCCAGACCTCGTCGAGCAGCAGGCGCAGGTGATCGATGGGCGACGCCAGCGGGCCGAAGGCGCTGCGGATCTTGCGGATGTTGCCGATGGCCTGGCCGTGATACTCGGCGCGGCTGGCTTCGTCCTTGATCTCGATATAGGCCTTGCCCAGGCGCACGAACTCGGTCTGTTCGCTGAAGGCGCCGCGCAGTTCGTGATGGCTCAGGCGCTCCAGGGCCAGGGCCACGGTATCGGCGGGTGCGAAGCCTTTGATCAGGATGCCCAGTGTACGGGCGTGAATCACATCGTCTAACTGTGCGGCGGTCAACTCCTCGACCGTGGTAATTGTCAGCATGAACACTCCCTCGCCTATTCCTGAACGGTTTGACTGCACCTGTGATGGGCGGATAACCGGCGACATCCGATGGTCGCCAGGCCATCTTCAACAAGCGGCAAGCACTTGTGAAATATCGTTTTTCTCTAGCGTCAAAACTTTTTCAAAATATTACAGAGCAACTTCAACCATTATCAGCAATGCGCATGAACATTATAAAAATGACAACTTGGCTCATGTGTTACGGATAACTTTTACTGAACTTCCGGCGCCTCATTGAACTGCCTGTCCACCTGTTGTTCGGCAACGAAGCCCGGACCGATCACCCCCTCGTCCCGGTACAGCCTGGCGGTGTCGGCCAGGTCCCTGACCAGGGCGTCGTCGACTGCGACCCGGCGTGGCTGTGAATAGCGGTTCGAGCGCAGGTGCACTTCCAGTGGCAGCCCGCTCTGGCGGGCCTGGATCGCCGAGAATTGCTCGACATGAGCGTTGGCCCAGTCCCAGGCGCGGCCGACCCGATGCAGGAAATCCCGCAGTTGCGCCGGCTTGTCGTGAATCGCCGCGGGGTTGGCCACCAGCAGCATGTTGCCGGCGAACAAACCTTCGCCGCTGACCAGCACCCGCGTGCCGCCTTCGAGCTGGACCATGCTGGTGTACGGATCCCAGGTGGCCCAGGCATCGGCGCCGCCGTTGGCCAGCAGGCTGCGCGACTCGCCCGGCTGCAGGAACACGAACGTGGCGTCGCGGCCTTTATGGCCGCTGGCGCGCAATGCGGCCAGCGCCAGGTAATGGCCGATGGAGCCACGGGTGGTGGTGATGCGCCGGCCCACCAGCGACGCCGCGTCGGTCAGGGGTGAACTGTCGGGCACGACGATTGCCACCGCCGTGGGCGTCACCTGCAGGCGCACCACCCCGACGGTCTTGAGCCCGGCGCCGGCCGCCGTGGCGAACACGAACGGCGCGGTGCCCAGGGTGCCGATATCCACCGCGCCGGCCGCCAGGGCTTCGGCGGTGGGCGCGGCGGCGCCGAAGGCGGCGAACTCCAGGGGGTATGGCACATCCTCGAGCTCGCCGGCGGCCTGCAGCAGCACCTGCAGCGAGTTCTTCTGGCTGGAGACGCGCAGGGTTTCTTCGGCGTGTGCGATCCCCAGCATCAGGCACAGCAACCCCGCCAGGATGTAACGCCCCCCGCTCCCACGCTCAATCATGCAGGAAACTCCCATGGCTGGCCGGCGTGTGACACGCCCGGCACAGCAACACGCCAGCGAGCCACGCCCCTGTGGGAGCGGGTTTACCCGCGAATGGCACACCGCGGTGGATGGCACCGGCCATGCCGGTGTTCGCGGGTGAACCCGCTCCCACAGGAAAGCCGTCAGCTTCGCGAGTACCCATCAGAACGCCAGGCTCACACGGCCGTAGTAGTACCCCCCACCCAGTCCATAAGGCGAGAACATGCCGTACTCGTAGGTCCCGGCCCAGGGCACGATGCCGATCTTGTCCGGGTACTTGTCGAACAGGTTGTTGGCGCCCAGAGCCACTGTGATGTTCTGGGTGAGGTCGTAGGCCACGTCGATATCGGTGATCCACTTGGCGCCGTAGGTTCGGTCGTTGGCCGGGATGTTCGAGCCTTCGGTGTACTCGCCGTAGCGGGTCAGGGTCAGGTTCACCGTCCAGTCGTCGACCTTGTAGTTGCTGTTGAGGATCCACTTGTCCTTGGGCGTGGCCTTGGTCAGGTCGATCTGCTGCTGGCGGTCGAACAGCACGTAGCCGGCACCGAGGCTCGACAGGCTCGCCGGGGTGTCGGCCAGGTCGCGGATGCTGGTCTTGTTGTGGTTGTAGGCCAGGCTCCAGCGCACGGTACCGTACTCGGCCAGCGGCTGGCGGTACTCGGCCACCAGGTCGACGCCCTTGGTGCGGGTGTCGGCGGCGTTGGCAAAGTACTGCCCCGAGAGGTCCGGCGACAGGCCGTTGGCCACCAGGATGCTCGACACGGCGGGGCCGGTGAGCACGCCGGTCTGCAGGATGCGGTCGTCGATGTCGATCAGGTAGAAGTCGGCGGTCAGGCGCAGGCGGTCGGTGGGCTCGGCGGTGAAGCCCAGGCTGTAGTTGCGTGACTTCTCCGGCTCCAGGGTCTGGGCACCCAAGGCGATGGCCTCGGGCGAGCCTGGGCGCATCTGCTTGGTGCGCGCCGTGCTGGTGCTGCCGCCGGCGCCGAAAATGGTCACCGAACTGGTCGAGGAAAACACGTTCTGCGCCAGCGACGGCGCGCGGAAGCCATTGCTCACCGCGGCCCTGACCGCATAGCCCGGGGCGAACTCGTAGCGGGTGGTGAACTTGCCGCTGACGGTCTCGCCGACCTCCTGGTTGTAGCGCTCGTAGCGCAGGGCGAAGGCGCTGTACCACTGCGGCGTGAGGTTAATGCCGAAATCGACATAGGCCGCGCCGCTGTGGCGGATCATCTGCCCGGCGTCCTCCGGGGTGGTGCCGTTGACCGAGAACAGGCCAGGGTCCGGGCGGCGTCCGGCCAGCGGGCCGCTGGGGATCACGTAGTTGCCGTAATTGTAGGAGTTGGGCTCACCCTCGGTAAGCTCGTACTTCTCCCAGCGGTACTCGACGCCGAACGAGGTTTCCAGCGGGCTGCTCCAGCCGATGTCCAGGGCCCGGCTGAAATCCAGGTTGGTGGTCCACTGGTCGAAGATCTCGTCGGTCAGGTGGAAGCGCCGCTGGCTCAGCAACGGGTCGTTGGACAGGTTGAGGTTGTTGTCGGTGTACAGCTTGGCCTTGTCGCGGCCATAGGTGGTCGACAGGTCCCAATCCCACTCGGCAGCCAGGCCCTTGAGGCCGGCAAGCACCTGGTAGTCGGTCTCCTCCACTTCGCGGGTGGCCTGGCCGCCTTTCGGATAAGGCGCGTTGGGCAGCCAGTTGGTGGCGGTGATGTCGGTGGGCGCGCGGTGGCCGAGGACTTTCTTGCCGTCGCGGTAGCTGAGGGTGGAGAACGAATACAGCTTCAGTTCCTCGCCCAGCGGCAGTTCCAGGTTGTAGGCGCCACTGTAGGTGCGGTCGCGGCCCAGGCCGTATTCCTCGCCCCAGCCGTGACGCTCTGTCAGGCGCGGGTCGGGCTGGCCGTTGGCCAGGGTGGTGAAATTGCCGCGCACGGCGCCGGCGCGGTCGTAGGGCTCCTGCACCTTGGCGTCGAACGACAGGTTGAGAAAACCGCCGTCGCCCAGGCCGAAGCCGGCATTGGCCGCCTCATGGCCGCTGGTGCCGTCGCCAGCGTAGTACTGCCCGACCGAACTGTCGGAGGTGATGCCCTCGGCATCCTGCTTGAGGATGATGTTGATCACCCCGGCGATGGCGTCGGAGCCGTACTGCGCCGCCGCGCCGTCGCGCAGCACCTCGATGCGCTCGATCGCCGCGGTGGGAATCAGGTCGAGGTCCACCGGCACCGCGGCGGTGCCGACCCGGGCGTTGTTGTTGATCATCGCCGTGTTGTGCCGGCGCTTGCCGTTGACCAGGATCAACACCTGGTCGCCGCCCAGGCCGCGCATGCTGATGCCGCGCACCAGGAATGCAGTGCCGCCGCCGTTGATGGTCGGCGCGTTGAACGAGGGCAGCAGGCGCGTGAGCATGTCCTTGAGGCCGTTCTGGCCACTGGTGCGCAACTGCTCGCCGGAAATCACGTCCACCGGCACCGGGCTGTCGGTCACGGTGCGCTGCTGGCTGCCACGCACGCCGGTCACCACCACGGTGGACAGCGCCGGGTCTTCGGCGGCCATGGCCTCGCCAGCCAGGCTCAGGGCCAGGGCGGTGGCCACGGGGGAAAGCTTGAAGGTCTTGGGCATCTGCGGATATTCCTTGTGGCGACCATGGCCCGGCCGCCGCTATCGGGTTCGGGGTTCAACGGGCCTTGGCGGCGACCGCCTCGACTTCGATCAGGGCGCCGGGCAACACCAACCCGGCCACCTGCACCGTGGTGCGGGTCGGTTTCAACGGTTGACGGTCATTGCCGAAGAACTGGCGGAAGCCGCGCTGCAGGCCGTCGAAATCCATGCGTCCCTGCAACCCCGGGTCGCCCACCAGGTACACCCGCAACTGCACCACGTCGCCCAGGCCCAGCCCGCGCGGCGCCAGGGCGGCCTCGACCTTGCGCAGCACCGCCACGGTCTGCGCCTCGGTGTCGCCGCTGGCGCGCAGCTCGTCCTTGGCCGCCTTGGGGTCGGCCGGGTCGGGCAGGATGCCGGAGACGAAGGTCAGCGCCGTGCCCGGCGGCAGGGTCGCTGACTGCAGGATCGGCGAGTTGGGATAGGTCGAGGGGACGCGCTCGATATCGGCGGCCTGGCTGGCCGCGGCGAACAGGACCCCCAACCCCAGAAGGGCGTGCTTGAAAGGCATGGCGAAGCTCCACTGATGTGTAGGCGCCAGCCTCGGAGGTCCGCTACCTGGCAGATGGTTTTAGTTGTGTAGTAGTCAGGCTGTCTGCCGGCTCTGCGAGGTGCCCTGGGCACGCTCGCACAGGTTGCGCACCACCCGCCGGGCGGCTCCGGCAGCGGTTTCCTGCCAGATACCGATACCGCTGTGGGCCAGGGCGTCGCTGGTCAGGTGCACCCGGCCCTGGGCCTGGTTGAGCAGGTTGTAGTCGGCGTCGGCCAGCGGGTGGCTGATCCACGGCCCGAGGCTGTGGGGTATGCGTCCCCAGTCCACCACCAGTGGCTTGCGCAGTTCGTGGCCGTGCCCCGGGTGCAGCAGCTCCACGGCCTGGCGCGACAGGGCGATCTGCTCGGCGACCGACTTGTCGGCAAACTGGCGGGCGGTCTCGCCGTTGTTGTAGGCGGCGACGAGAATGCCCTCGGCCTGGTTGAAGCCGCCGCTGGGGTACCACAGCCCGGACGACGCCTGGTTGATGAACGAGAGGCCGCCGTAGATCTGGTAGTCGGTCTCCCAGAAGCGCCGGGACTGCCAGGCCACCTTGTTGGCATGACCGAACTGCACGGCGGCGATGGCCTGGCGCACCGGGGCGCTGAAGTTGCTGTCGAGCTTCGCCAGCAACGGCAGCGGCAAGGCGATCACCGCATAGTCGCTGGTGATGCGCCGTGGCTGACCATGCTGCTGGAAGCCGATCTCCACCCGGTCGTCGAAATGGCGAATCGAGCGTACCTCGGCCCCCAGGCGCAGGGCATCCCGCAGGTGGCGCTGGAACGCCAGGGGAATGCGGTCCATGCCGCCCACCGGCTGGAACATGGTCGGCGAGAACTCCGGGTACTCGTCGATCATCAGCGCCGTGCCCAGCGCCGGGTTGAGCAAGGTGCGCAGGGGCAGCGGGTCGTTGCGCAGGGCTTGCTGGTCGCCGGCCCCGGGCCAGACCTTGTAGCCGGAGCGCGCCGAACCCAGGTACTCGAGCTTCTCCGACAGGTCGCCCCAGGTGCGCAGGAAGCCCAGCAGGTTGCGCCGGTCGTCCAGGCTCAACTCCTGGTCCAGGGCCTGGCGGTCGACGGCCTTGGCCAGCAGTTCGGCCAGGTGCCCGCGGCTGTCGTTGACCGCCTGGCGGATCTGCATCGGTGGCTGGTCGAGGTCGGGACGCACCAGGGCGTTGCGGCTGGTGTTGACCAGCACTTCAAGCTCCACCCCCAGTTCGCGGCAGTAGCCGAGCATCAGCTGATGATGGCTGGGCAACCGGCCAGGGCCGGCGTTGAGGTAGAAACCATCGTCGAACTCGACGGTTTGCACGCTGCCATCGGTGAACGCGACCCGGTCACCCCGGCGCACGGTCCAGTTGCGCCCGCCGACCCGCTCGCGGGCCTCCAGCAGGGTGACGGCAAAGCCGGCCTTGCGCAGCTCGTAGGCGGCCACCAGGCCGCCGATGCCGGCGCCGACCACGGTGACAGTGGCGCCCTGCCCGACACGGGCCAGCGGCAGCTGGGCGTAGTTCTCCTGGCTGGCCCGCGCCGGGGCCAGCGGCCCGAACAACCCGAGGGCCGCCGTGGCGGCTTGCAGGCCACCGACCATACCGATACGGGCAATGAGCTGGCGTCTGGTCAATGGCATCGCGGGCACTCTCCCTGGTCCACGGTTATCGCTTTCGGTTATGACTGGATGTTTTCAAGCTACGAAAACGCTCTATGTGGAGCCATCCTAGAGAGCGGGATGAGCTAAGAGAAATACATTTTGAGCATATGCAAATATTAAAATGTGTAATGTCTTAAGCTTTGCATGCTGCGCAGAACGCATAATTATTTTGAAACACCTGCTTTTTTGTAGGAGCGGCCTTGTGCCGCGAAAGGGCCGCAAGGCGGCCCCGACGATCGACGATGTGACACCAATGCCTGGGGGCTGCGATGCAGCCCTTTCGCGGCACAAGGCCGCTCCTACAGTGAACACGTGGATTGCGCTTCTTCCATCACCCGCAACAGGTTCCCACCCCAGATATCCGCCAGGTCCTGCTCGCGGTACCCCGCCGCCAGCAACCGCGCAGTGATCTCTGGCAACTGGCTGACATCGCGCAGCCCCTCCACCCCGCCACCACCGTCCCAGTCCGCGCCGATGCCGACATGCCGCGGGCCAACCACGTCGAGGATGTGCAGCAGATGACGCATGAAGTCGTCCAGGCTGGTCGCCGGCAACGGATGCCGGGCTTCGGCCTCGCGTATGCGCCGGGCCAGGTCCGCCACCTGCGCCGGCGGCAGGCTGGCCGCCAGGCGGAACTCCCGGTACAGCGGCGCCAGGGCCTTGTCCCGCTCGGGGTTCGGCGCACGCGGCACCAGGTCGCTGGCGTAGGTGTTGACCTGCACCACTCCACCCTTGGCGGCGAGATGGCGCAATCGTTCGTCATCGAGATTGCGCGGATGCGGGCCGATGGCCCGGGCCCCGGAATGCGAGGCGATCACCGGGGCGCTGGACAACGCCAGCACCTGGTCGAACACCGCATCGGAGGCATGGGACACGTCAATGAGGATTCCCAGGCGGTTGGCCGCCTGCACCAGTTCGCGGCCAGCCGGGCTCAGCCCATGCCAATTCGGCAACGCGGTGGCCGAGTCGGCGAAGTCGTTGTTCTGCGCATGCACCAGGCCCAGCATGCGCAAACCCAGGCGGTGGTAAGTGGCCAACCGGCCGGGGTCGGCCGCCAGCGGTTCGGCATTCTCCATGCTGATCAGCACCACCCGCCGGCCGGAGGCGACGATCGCCGGCACCTCCTGCGCCCGCGTGGCCAGGGCGAATGCGTCCGGCCGGGCGGCGACCATGTCGCGGATCCGGGTCATCACCGCCAGGCCATGCTCGCTGGCCAGGGTACGGCCCTCGGGCGTGAGCGGTCCCTGGGGGGTGAAGATGGCGAAGAAACCGCCGTCCAGACCACCGTCGCGCATGCGCGGCAGGTCGACCTGGGACAGGTCGTCGGCATAGCGGTGGCGCTGGCCGATGTCCCAGCCGGGCCGGGCCAGTTGCATGGGCGTGTCCAGGTGGCTGTCGAGGACAATCAGGCGTTCGTGGAGGGCGCGGACATCGGCCAGCGCGCAGCCGCAGGCCAGTACCAGCAGCAAGGCATATCGAGTTGAACGAGGCATGGGATTCCTTTATGCCAGACACGGTCCCTGCCCTTCGGACTACGCAGTCGCGCAGGGAACTCTCACCCTGTGGGAGCGGGTTCACCCGCGAACACCGGCGCAGCCGGTGCCATACACCGCGCTGGATTCTTCGCGGGTAAACCCGCTCCCACAGAGTCAAGCTGAATTAATAGGTTACGTGTTGTTCCATAGGAGATTACACAGCCCTTACGGGCTGCGCTGTCGCGCAGGAAACAGAGTTCCAGCGTGGGAGCGGGCTTGCCCCGCGAACACCGGCGAAGCCGGTGCCATACACCGCATCGCGGGGCAAGCCCGCTCCCACGCTACCCAGTCAAATCAAAGAATTATGTTTTGTTCCATGAGAGCGGCCGCGTTAATCACGAAGCCCAGCTAAAACTCCGATCCCACAACGGCGCCACATCCAGGCGCTGGGGCAGCACGCCGGCGGCGTAGAAGGTGTCGGCCACATCCTGCTGCGAGCGCACCGCGGCATCGTCCACCGCCTGCAGCACCCGCGGCCCGCTCTGGGCCTTGTACTGGGCGATGAACACTTCCCGGGGAATGCCCAGCACCTGCTCGCAACGCGCGGCCCAGGCCTCGGGGTGGTGCTGCACCCACTGCCAGCTGCGGTACTCGCGGCGCACGTAGTCCTCGATCGCCGCGCGCTTGCGCGGATCTTCGATCGCCCGCTGGTTGGCGGCGATCACGTAGTTGCCCGACAGGTAGCCCTGCCCGGTGCGCAGCACCCGCGCCCCGCTGCGCAGCTCGGCCAGCTGGATGAAGTAGCCGAAGGTCACCCAGACATCCAGGTTGCCGTTCTGGAACGCGGCGAAACCATCCTGGGGCGTCAGCGCCAGGGGCTGGATGTCCGCCAGGGTCAGGCCCTGGTCCTTGAGGGCGCGCAGCAGCATGTAGTGCGAGGACGTGGAGCGGATGTACCCCACCCGCTTGCCCGGCAGCTCGGCCAGCGACTGCATGGTCGAGCCCTTGGGCACGACAAAGGCCTGGTTGTTGACGTCACCGGTCAGCACGGCGATGAGCCTGACCGGCGCCTGGTTGCGGATGCCGAAGATCGGCGGGATCTCGCTCATCGGCGCCAGGTCCAGGGTACCGCTGATCAACGCTTCAAAGCCGAGGTTGCCGCCGTTGAACTCGGCGTATTTCACCGCGTAGGGCGGGCGCTCGATGCCGGCCTCCTCGAAGAAGGTCGGCGCGGCGCCCTTGTAGGTGGCCACGCCCAGGGTCAGCCCCTGCCAGTCGCGGGCAAAGGCGCCGGGCAGCGCGCAGGCGAGCCCGCCCAGGGCGCTGTACTGCAGAAAACGACGGCGATTCATGGCGCCTCCTTGCACTCAGTCGAGAAAATCGGGTTCGTCGCGCAGCAGGCGGTCCCAGTACGGCTGGAAGCTGAACCAGCCACCGAACTCGGTGCCGACCTGGCGCGCGGTGTGCTCGGCCACTGCCGCCGGGATCGGCCGCGGCGTGCCGACGGCCTCGGCCAGCAGTTGCGCATGGGCGGCGTTGTCCAGGGCGATGAAGCGCCACACCGCGGCCTCTACCGTGCGCCCGACGGTGAGCAGCCCATGGTTCTGCAGGATCAGCGCGACCTTGTCCGGCCCCAGGGTGGCGGCGATGCGCGCACCCTCGCTGGCCTCCAGCACCACCCCGGTGAAGTTGTCGAACAGCGCGTGCTTGCCATGAAAGGCGCAGGCGTCCTGGGTCAGCGGATCGAGCAGGCGTCCCAGGCTCGACCAGGCCTTGCCGTACAACGAATGGGCATGGGCGGCGGCCACCACGTCCGGGCGCGCCTCGTGCAACGCCGCATGGATGGCGAAGGCGGCCAGGTTCAACGCGCCCTGCCCTTCGACGATCTCGCCCCGTGGGTTGACCAGCAGCAGGTCGCTGACGCGAATATGGCCGAAGTACACGCCCACCGGATTGACCCAGAAGTGATCGGGATGCTGAGGGTCGCGTACGGTGATATGGCCGGCGCCGCCCATGTCGAAGCCGTGCCGGGCGAACAGCCGGAACGAACCGGCCAGGCGCTGCTTGCGCAGCAACCGCTCGGCCTCGTGGGTCGATTGTTGCGGCGGGTCCTGCCAGCGATGCACGGTGTGGCCGTCGCGGGGCAATGAATAGGCGGTGGGTAGGCGGCTCAGCCTGGCGCTCATGCGGTCTCTCCTTGGGCCAGCAGGTTCTCCAGCGGTCGTCCGCTACGGAAATGATCGAGGTTGCGCGCCAGCAGCGCGGCAAGGTTGCGGTACACCTGCGGCGTGTTGGCCGAGGTGTGGGGGCTCAGCCGGACCTTGGGGTGGCTGTACAGTCGGTGCCCTGCCGGCAGCGGCTCGGGCTCGGTGACATCGAGGCTGGTCAACGCCACCTGGCCGCTGTCCAGGGCCTCGAGCAAGGCGTCCTGGTCCACCAGGGCGCCACGGGCGATATTGATCAGGTGCAGGCCAGGCTTGGCGTGGGCAAGGCTGCGCCGATCGACCACATGCCGGGTCGACGGGTCGGCCGGCGCCGCCAGCACCAGGTGATCGGCGCGGGCGAACAGCTCCTCGACGCTGGCCACGCCCCGTACGCCGGGCACCTCGAACGGCCTGACCGAGCGGCGCAGGGCGATCACTTCGATATCCAGCGCCAGGGCCTTGCGCGCCAGGGCCTGGCCGATCCGCCCGAAGCCGTAGAGACCCAAGGTGCTGCCGGCCAGCGAGGCCAGCGGACGTGGTTGCCATTGCCCGGGTTCGTCGATCCACAGTTGCGGCAGTTGCTTGGCGGCGGCGAACATCGATGCCAGGGCGAATTCGGCCAGGCTGTCCGCCGTCACCCCGCGAGCACTGGCCACAGGCAGCGGCTCGAGCAGCCAGCCGGGAAAGTAGTCGATGCCGGAGCTGACCAGCTGCACGAAGCCGAGCCCGAACGGCCAGCCCGAGGGCGGCGCAACGGCATCACGCAAGCCCGGGTCTGGCGCGGCCAGCAGGACCCGGACATCGTCCGGCATCCCATGAGGCACGCCCCTGGGCAGCGCCAGGATCTCCACGCCCGGCACGGCGTCGGCCAGCAACGCATTGAACCGCGCGTCCAGCTGGCTGGCGATACGCACGCCGCTCATGCCTGGCCGCCACGGCTGGGCAAGGCGAACGCCGCGCGTCCGGCGGCGCCGAGCACCGCGTCGTTCTGTGGTGTGTGGATACGACTGCACAGCACGTCGCGGTAATGCCGCTCAAGCGGGTTGCCCCGGGCCAGCGCCGGGTTGCCGATGGCCTCCACGCCCAGCTCGACAGCGCTGATGGCCTGGGTGGTCACCAGGTACTTGACCTGGGTGGCCTCGCTCGCCGGGATGCGCCCTTCGGCGGCGGCGTCGAGCAGGACCCGGTTGGACAGCAGCAAGGCATCGATGCGCCCCACCAGTTCCTGGAATCGCGACAGGCTCGACAGCGGCGCGCCGAGGTTGCCCGGCGTGCGCCCGGCCAGCCAGCCCACCAGCCAGTCGCGGGCGGCCCGGGCGACGCCGTCGTAGATGCTCGACAGCAGCACGGCCAGCCACAGTACGCCGTTGTGGTCGAGCTCGGACGGGCGTGGCTGGTGCGCCGGGAGGACATCCACGGCTTGTTCGGCGGGCACCAGTACATCATCGAAAATCACATCTTGGCTGCAGGTGGCACGCATGCCCAGGTGGTCCCAGGTTTCCTCGATGCGGATGCCCGGCGTGTCGCGGTGCACCAGCCAGGTGCCGACCCGCGGTTCGGCCTCGTCGCTGCGTGCCCACACCGCAAGCCAGGTCAGCCCGGGGATGCCGGTGGAGTAGATCTTGCGCCCGCTGATCCGCCAGCCCTCGGCCACCCGCCGGGCGACGGTGCCCGGCAGGCCGCCCCGCGCCGGGGTGCCCAGCTCCGGCTCGACGCGCAGGGCGTTGACCAGCGCGCCGTCAGTCACCGCCTCGCGGGCCAGGCGCAGGCGCAGGTGCTCGGGCCAGGCCTGGTTCTGCTGCAGGCGGGCATGCTGCAGGTACTGCATCACCAGCACCAGGGCGGTGGACGGCTCGCCCCGGGCCACGGCGGCGATCACCCGCCGGGCCTGGGCCAGCGTCGCTTCGCTGCCACCCAGGCGGCGCGGCACGGTCAGGGCCAGTAGGCCGTGTTCATGCAGGCGGCGCAGGTTGGCGTGGGGGAAGCTGCCCCGGCGATCATGCTCGGCGGCGCTGGCGGCAAATTCGTCGCTCAGGCGGGCCAGCAGGTCGGCGAAGGCCGGCGAATCGAGATCGGGCGCCTTGGCGCTGGTGTGCAGGTCGAGGCTCATCGTTGGGCGGTCCGTGCGAGGGTGTGGGCATGGCTGGCCGCGGGCGCTTCGACGCCGAGCAGGGCCAGCAGGTGTTGGCGCAGTTCCTGGAAGCCACGGCTGGCCACCTCGCGGTGACGCGGCAGGCGGATCGGGATCTGCTCGGCGAGGCGCCCCGCCTCCAGCACCACCACGCGGTCGGCCAGCAGCAAGGCCTCGTCGACATCGTGGGTGACCAGCAGCACCGACGGCTGATGGGTGCGCCACAGTTCGAGGATCAACTGGTGCATGCGGATGCGGGTCAAGGCATCCAGCGCGGCGAAAGGCTCGTCGAGCAGCAGCAGTTGCGGCTCGCGCACCAATGCCCGGGCCAGGGCCACGCGCTGGGCCTCGCCGCCGGACAGGGTGCCCGGCCAGGCCTCGGTGCGGTGCGCCAGGCCCACCTCACGCAGCGCCGCCAGGGCACGCGCTTTCGGCTCGGCGCCCCTCAGGCCCAGCACGACATTGCGCCAGGCACGCTTCCAGGGCATCAGCCGTGGTTCCTGGAACACCGCCGCATGGGCGCCAGGCACCTCCAGGGTGCCCGCCTCCACCCGGTCGAGCCCGGCCAGCGCCCGCAGCAGGGTGGTCTTGCCCGAGCCGCTGCGGCCGAGCAAGGCGACGAACTCGCCGGGTGCCAGGTCCAGGTCCAGGCCGTCGAGCACCGTGTGGCCCTGGAACCTGCGCGTGAGCCCGCGCACCCGCACCGGGGGGCGCAGGCGTTGCAGTGCGACTTCCATGGTCAGTTCCTTATGAAGGTGGGGCGCCAGGCCAGGGCCAGGCGTTCGAGCAGGCGCACCAGGGCGTCGATGGACAGGCCCAGCACGCTGTAGACGATCAGGCAGATGACGATGACATCGGTGCGCATGAAGTCGCGCGCGTCATTGACCAGGTAACCTAGGCCAGCACTGGCGTTGATCTGCTCGACCACCACCAGGCCCAGCCAGCTGATGCCGAAGGCATAGCGCAGCCCGACGAAGAATGCCGGCAGCGCGCCGGGCAGGATCACATGCCAGACCAGCCCCAGGCGGCCCAGGCCGAACAGTTGCCCGGCCTCCACCAACTTGGGGTCGACGCCGCGAATGCCGGAGAACAGGGTGAGGTACACCGGGAAGGTGGTACCCAGGGCAATCAGGGCGATCTTGGGCGTCTCGCCCACGCCGAACCACAGGATGAACAGCGGCACGATGGCCAGGAACGGCAAGGTGCGCAGCATCTGCACCGGCGAGTCGATGGCCAGCTCGCCGCGCCGTGACAGGCCTGCGAGCAAGGCCAGCAGAGTGCCCACGCTGACACCGATGGCCAGGCCGCTCAGGGCGCGCTGGAGAGACACCCACAGGTGCCCGGCCAGCTCGCCGCTGACGATCATCTGCCAGAGGGTGTCGCCGATGGCGCTGGGCGCGGCGATGATTCGCGGCGGCAACATGCCGCTGCGCGAGGCCAGCTCCCAGGCCGCCAGCAGCAGCAACGGGCTGACCAGTCGCAGGCCCAGGTTGCGAAAGCCCTGCCAGTGCAGCAGGGCTGTGATGGGTACCAGGGTGTTGCTGTACCGGGACATTCCATCTCCTCGCTCAAGGCCGTTCCATTGATTGCTGGCGGTGGCGGGAGTGTGGATCGAGCCCGCCGGTGCCTGGCTTGATCCTTATGCTATCGATCTTAAAAAGGGGCGTGAAATTCGATCTGCTTCTAACCTAATATACAGAATGTGCATTTATTTATTGTTGTTATATAAATAATATTTTTGGTATTCGGGCGCAGGGGTTTTGATCGTGTTATGGCCGCAAGGTGTCCGCCGCAACCCTTGCAGCGCCCTCAAGATCGAGCGCCGCCCGCGCGGTGCATCGCGACGCAAGGCCGCTCCTACATCTGTTTCGGGCCAGTCAAACCTTTGCCATTACCTGGTACGCCTTGTGGGCACTACTGCCGCCTAACCTGTCTCAAGGCATGCACCAAGGCGGGCAACCATGGCCTGACAGGTTTGGCACGTTGCAACAAATGTAGGAGCGGCCTTGTGCCGCGATGCGCCGCGCGGGCGGCGCTCGATCTCGTAGGCGCTGCAAGGCTATCGCCAGGCACCTCTTCGCCTAAACACGATCAAAACCCAAAACCTCACCCCTGACTCACCACCCGCTGCGCCACCGTCTCGCCAAACAACGCCACCGGCGCCTGCAAATTCCCAAGAAAACGCGGATGAATCAGCCACAGGTCAATCACCGGCTTGAAATCACTCACCTGCACGATCTCCAGGCGCTCGCGATGACGGCTGTTGTCCAGCAACGGCCGCGGCACCAGGCCGAAGCCCAGGCCATTGGCGATCAAGCCCAACTGCAACTCGGTACCGAAGGTCTCCAGGTTGATCCGCAGCGACAGCCCTTCGTCGTTCAGCGCCCGCTGCAGGCCGGCACGGAAGCCGCAGCCGTCGGGGTTGAGCACCCAGCCGCGCTGGTAGCAGTCGGCGAGCTTGCAACTGCGCTTGCCCACCTCGCCACGGGCGGCCACCACCACCAGGTCCATACGCGCCAGCGAACGGCCGACGATGCCCTCGGGGAATACCTTGCCGGCCGGGAACAGCGCCGCCACGGCGTCCAGCTCGCCGTTTTCCATCTTGCCCAGCAGATGGCTGCCCCAACCGGTGGCGACCTGGGTCTGCAGGTCGGGGTACAGCGCCTTGAGCTGGCTCAGGGCGTCGAGCAGCACCACGTCGCCGACGGTCTGCGGCACCCCCAGGCGCAGGGCGCCACTGGGCGAAGAGTCGCTCAGCACCAGCTCGCGCAGCGCGTCCATCTCGCGCAGTACTGCCCGGCACTGCTCGTAGACGCGCATGCCCATGGGCGTGGGTTTCAGCGGTTTGGTGTTGCGGTCCAGCAGGCTGACGCCCAGGGCCTCCTCGAAGTTCTGCACCCGACGGGTGATGGCCGGCTGGGTCAGGCGCAGCGATTCGGCCGCCTGGCTGATGGACTGGCTGCGGATGACGGCCACGAATGCATCGATATCATCTATCTTCATTCTTAATTCGCATAATAAATATCTGGAAAAATACGCAACAAGAATAATACCTTTTCCCTCGCCACGGTAGCGCCCGGCGCTGCCTCATCTCATGGACATCGAGGGAACCCATGTCTCAAACGCCCAACCTCGGACGGCTACGCGGCTTCATCGGCGAGCTGGCCGACCTCCTCGCCCAGGCGCCGGACGAGCCGCGCCTGCTCGACCACGGCGCGCGGCTGCTGCGCGACCTGGTCAGTGTCGACGACTGGCTGCCGGACGACTACGCCCGGCCCAACCCGGAGCGCTACCAGCAATACCTGCTGCACGCCGATTCCAGCCAGCGCTTCTCCATCGTCAGTTTCGTCTGGGGGCCGGGGCAGGAAACCCCGGTGCACGACCACCGTACCTGGGGGCTGATCGGCATGCTGCGCGGCAGCGAGATCAGCCAGGGCTATGCCCTGGCGCAGGATGGCCTGCAGCAGGAGGGGCCGGCCGAACGACTGGAGCCCGGCCAGGTGATCGCGGTGTCGCCGCGCATCGGCGACCTGCACCAGGTGCGCAACGCCCATGCCGACCGCACCTCCATCAGCATCCATGTCTACGGCGCCAATATCGGCGCGGTGCGGCGTGCGGTGTACACCGCCGAGGGCACAGAGAAGCCCTTCATTTCCGGCTATTCCAACAGCTACCTGCCCAACCTCTGGGATCTGACGAAAGAGAACCGCGCATGAGCCAGGCCACCCACCGCAGCTACCACGCCATCCGCACCGCCCTCCTTGCCGGCCAGGAGCTGGCCTTGCTCGATGTCCGCGAGGAAGACCCGTTCGCCCAGGCCCATCCGTTGTTCGCCGCCAATGTGCCGCTGTCACGCCTGGAGCTGGAGATCTACGCCCGAGTGCCACGCCGTGACACGCCCCTCACCGTCTACGACGACGGCGAAGGCCTGGCGTCGACCGCCGCGCAGCGCCTGCTCAGCCTCGGCTACACCGACGTGGCGCTGCTCGAAGGCGGCCTGGCCGGCTGGCGCCAAGCGGGCGGCGAACTGTTCCGCGATGTCAATGTACCGAGCAAGGCCTTTGGCGAACTGGTCGAGGCCGAACGCCATACGCCCTCGTTGGCTGCCGAAGAGGTCAAGGCGCTGCTGGACGCCAACGCCGATGTGGTGGTGCTGGATGCCCGCCGCTTCGACGAATACCAGACCATGAGCATCCCCGGCGGCATCAGCGTGCCCGGCGCCGAACTGGTGCTGCGCGTGGCGGAACTGGCCCCCGATCCGGCCACCCGGGTGATCGTCAACTGCGCCGGGCGCACCCGCAGCATCATCGGCACCCAGTCGCTGGTCAATGCCGGTATTCCCAACCCGGTGGCGGCCCTGCGCAACGGCACCATCGGCTGGACCCTCGCCGGGCAGACGCTGGAGCAAGGCCAGTCGCGCCGTTTCCGCGCCGTGACCGCCGCCACCCGTGACAGCGCCGCGCAACGCGCCCGCCAGGTGGCCGACCGTGCCGGTGTGGCGCGCATCGATCTGGCAGGCCTGCGCCGATGGCAGGCCGAAGCGCAGCGCACCACCTACCTGTTCGATGTGCGCACGCCAGAGGAGTTTGCCCTGGGCCACCTGCCCGGCGCCCGCTCCACGCCCGGTGGCCAGTTGGTGCAGGAGACCGACCATGTCGCCAGTGTACGCGGCGCGCGCCTGGTGCTGGCGGACGACGATGGCGTGCGCGCCAACATGAGCGCGTCGTGGCTGGCCCAGATGGACTGGGAGGTGGCGGTGCTCGATGGGTTGTCGTCGGACGACTTCACGCAAACCGGTGCCTGGGTCGCCCCCGTGCCGACGCCGCCCCAGGTCGAAACCATCAGCCCCGCCCTCCTCGCCGACTGGCTATCGGAGCCGGATACCCAGGTACTGGACCTCACCACCAGCGCCAACCATGTCAGGCAGCATATTCCCGGTGCCGTATGGGCGCTGCGCAGCCAGCTGAAGAAAGTACTGGCCTCATTGCCAGCAGCACGGCACTTCGTCCTGACCTGCGGCTCGAGCCAGCTGGCGCGCTATGCCGCGCCGGAGGTGGCGGCGCTGAGCGGCAAGTCGGTGTTCGTGCTTGAAGGCGGCAACAGCGCCTGGAGTGCCGAAGGGCTGGCGACCGAGCAAGGCGAGCAGCGCCTGGGCGCGCCGCGCATCGATCGCTATCGACGTCCCTATGAAGGCACCGACAATCCGCGGGAGGCGATGCAGGGGTATCTGGATTGGGAGTTCGGGTTGGTGGACCAGTTGGGGCGGGATGGGACCCATGGGTTCTTTGTGATCTGAAGAAAAAACACCCGACTATCGGCCCTGTGCTGTCGATTGCGCGGCTGGCGCGCACCCTGTGGGAGCGGCTTTAGCCGCGAAGCAAGCGACGCGGTGGATGGCACCGGCTTTGCCGGTGTTCGCGGCTAAAGCCGCTCCTACAGGTCCCTGCTGAACCCATCAGTTAGGTGCCGCTCAGCCAAGCCCGCCAAAGCGTCGATAGTAACTCTCGTTGGCATCCGGCAACGGCCCATCCGCCGTTTCCAGCGCGCAGGCCAGGTATTCCTCCGCCCTGCCCTGCACCAGCCGGTACAGGTTGCGGCACAGCTGCCGCGCCGCGCGCCCTTCCCAGTCACCCGGCAACAGCTCGTCCGGCAGTTGCGGATCACGCAGCAGCAGGCGGCGGTATTCATGGATCAGCAGCGTGCGCGCCAGGAAACAATCCTGCGGGCTCGGCGCCTCGAGGTCCTTCATGGCCTGCCACAGCGGGCGGAACAGGCGGATGAACTCGCTGTAGTGCTGGCCCAGCTCCTCGATGTTCCAGCTTTCCCGCACCTGGGCGCGCAGGGCCTTGGAGGCCAGCACTTCCTGGGCGAGGGTTTCGAAGACGATGCAGTCGTCCTCGGCGTCCTGCTCGCGCAGGGTCGCGGCGAGGTCGGCGCGGTCGGTGCGCGGGCAGCCCAGCAGGTTCGTGCCCATGGCGCCGAAGCCCTGCCATTCCAGCTCTTCGCGCACGGCCTTGCGCTTGCCGGCGTCGAGCTGCGCCAGCAGCACCAGGGTCCAGGCGCCGTTCCAGGCCGGCAGGCTGGCGCTGTAGACGCGCTTGAAGGCTTTCTCGAAACGCCGCCGACCGGTGCCGGTCAGGCTGTAGTAGCTGCGCCGGCCGACTTTCTCGGCGGTCAGCCAGCCTTCCTTGGTCAGGCGGAAGATCGAGGTACGGATCAGCCGCTCGTTGATGCCCATCGGCTCCAGCAGGTTGATCAGGCTGCCCAGCCAGACCGTACCGCCATGGGGTTCGATGGCATCGCCGTACAGGGTGATGATCAGGGAGCTTGCGCGGATCGGCGTCTGCTCCTGGAAACGGGTGATCAGGTGGTTCAGGGGGGCAAGGCTGCTCATGGGGGAACGAGGCGCGGCTAAAGCCTCGACTATACCTGCCTGCCGCGACCGCGCAAGGCTCATGCGCCGCCCTCGGCCTTGGGCCGGAAGCCGGAGTCGCACATGCGTGGGCGGTCCGCTTCGGGCGCGGTCAGCGGTGGGCACTCCACCAGCGCGGTCATGCAGCGCCGGGCCAGGCTGTGGTATTCGGCAGTGCCGCGCTGTTTCCAGGCCAGCTCCTGGTCGCTGATCGGGCGCTTGACCTCGGCCGGCGCGCCGACCACCAGGCACTGTTCCGTACACGTGAATCCCGCCTTGACGAAGGCCGTGGCGGCGACGATGCAGCGTGGGGCGATATGCGCGCCGTCCATGACCACCGCGTTCATGCCGACCAGGGCGTCCTCGCCTATCCGACAGCCGTGCAGCACGGCGCCATGGCCGATATGGCCGTTGCGCTCGACCACTGTGTCGGCGCCGGGGAAACCGTGCATCACGCAGGTGTCCTGCAGGTTCGCGCCCTCTTCCAGGATTATTCGCCCGAAATCGCCGCGCAGCGAAGCCAGGGGGCCGATGTAGCAGTTGGGGCCGATCAACACGTCGCCGATCAGCACGGCGCTGGGGTGTACGTAGGCGCTGGGATGAACCACTGGGGTCAGGCCGTCGAGGCGATAGCAGGGCATGGGTTTGGCTCTCAATATGATTCAGTTGATCAAGCGATCCTGTATCAGATCAAATCACTTCGTCAATGCCTTGCTGGTGTATCGCTTTCCTCACAAAGCGTCAGCACAGTGATGACCTAATCGCTGGGCAAGCCAGCACCAACAAATGGCTACAACAGCGAGACAGCCTGGGAGCGGGCTTGCCCCGCGATAGCGTCGCTCGCCTCAAATATAGATACGTAATTACAATTTCAATGTTGATTTTACGTATCACTTTGAACATATACTTGCCCCAGCACCACGAACAATTCCAAGAAAAGCCGGCCCCAGCCGGCGCCGAACGTGCAGCCTGAGGTACCCCCATGCCAAGCAACCTCATCGTGCAGGCCCCGGCGGACGGCGTCCGCCTGATCACCCTGCACCGCCCGCAAGCCCTCAACGCCCTGAACACGGCGCTGCTGGAAGAGCTGGCCGAACAACTGGACGCCGCCGACCAGGACCCGCAGATCCGCGCCGTGGTCATCACCGGCAGCCAAAAGGCCTTCGCCGCCGGCGCCGATATCAACGAAATGGCCCAGCGCGACCTGGTCGGCATCCTCAACGACCCGCGCGTGGCCCACTGGCAGCGCATCGCCGGCTTTGGCAAACCGCTGATCGCCGCCGTCAACGGCTTCGCCCTCGGCGGCGGCTGCGAACTGGTGATGTGCGCCGACATCGTCATCGCCGGCAGCGACGCCCGTTTCGGCCAGCCGGAAATCAACCTCGGCATCATCCCCGGCGCCGGCGGCACCCAGCGCCTGCTGCGCGCCGTGGGCAAGCCGCTGGCCATGCAGATGGTCCTCGGCGGCGAAGCCATCGACGCCCGTCACGCCCTGCAGGCAGGCCTGGTCGGCGAAGTCACCCAGCCCGAACTCACCGTCGAGCGCGCCCTGCAGGTGGCCGCCGCCATCGCCGCCAAGGCACCGCTGGCGGTGCGCCTGGCCAAGGAGGCGCTGCTCAAGGCCCAGGACATGGACCTGGCCTGCGGCCTGCGCTTCGAACGCCACGCCTTCACCCTGCTGGCCGGCACCGCCGACCGCGACGAGGGTATCCGCGCCTTCCAGGCCAAACGCCCGGCCCGATTCCAAGGGCTGTAAGCCTTCCACCGACTGACGGAGCGAGCCAGTCATGTCCTTCCAGCACATCCTGTTTTCCATCGGCGACGACGGCGTCGCCCTGCTTTCGCTGAACCGGCCCGAGCAGCTCAACAGCTTCAACAGCGCCATGCACCTGGAAGTGCGCGAGGCGCTGAAGCAGGTACGCCAGAGCGAAACCGCCCGGGTGCTGCTGCTGACCGGCGAAGGCCGTGGCTTCTGCGCAGGCCAGGACCTGGCCGACCGCAATGTCGCCCCCGGCGCCGAGCTGCCTGACCTGGGCCAGTCCATCGAGCAGTTCTACAACCCGCTGGTGCGCAGTCTGCGCGACCTGCCGCTGCCGGTGATCTGCGCGGTCAACGGCGTGGCCGCCGGCGCCGGGGCCAACCTGCCGCTGGCCTGCGACCTGGTGCTGGCGGCGCGCTCGGCGAGCTTCATCCAGGCGTTCTGCAAGATCGGCCTGGTGCCGGACTCCGGCGGCACCTGGCTGCTGCCGCGCCTGGTCGGCATGGCCCGGGCCAAGGCGCTGGCCCTGCTCGGTGAGCGCCTGAGCGCCGAGCAGGCCGAGCAATGGGGGCTGATCCACCGGGTGGTGGACGATGCCGCGCTGCGCGACGAAGCGCTCAAGCTCGCCCGCCACCTGGCGACCCAGCCCACCTATGGCCTGGCCCTGATCAAGCGCGCCCTCAACCAGAGCTTCGACAACCGCTTCGACCAACAGCTGGAACTGGAGCGCGACCTGCAACGCCTGGCTGGGCGCAGCGAGGACTACCGCGAGGGCGTCGGCGCCTTCATGAACAAACGCACAGCTGTGTTCAAGGGGCGCTGACCATGGCCGCACTCGACAACAACGCCCTGGTGGCAGTGATCGGCGCCGGCGCCATGGGGGCTGGTATCGCCCAGGTGGCGGCCCAGGCCGGCCACCCGGTACGCCTGTATGACAACCGCCCCGGCGCCGCCGCGCAGGCCATCGAGGGTATCGACCGACAGCTCGGCCGCTTGGTGGAGAAAGGTAGGCTTACCCCCGACACCCGCAGCACCATCCGCGCTCGCCTGCAACCGATCGACAGCCTCGCCGACCTGGCCGATGCCCGCCTGGTGATCGAGGCCATCGTCGAAAGCCTGCCGATCAAGCAGGAGCTGCTGCGCCAGCTTGAAGCCCACTGCGCCGACGACTGCATCCTGGCCAGCAACACCTCGTCACTGTCGATCACCAGCCTTGCCGCCGGGCTCCGGCACCCGCAACGGGTGATCGGCATGCATTTCTTCAACCCGGCACCGCTGATGGCGCTGGTGGAGGTCGTGTCCGGACTGGCCACGGCGCCGACATTGGCGAGCACCCTGTACGACACCGCCCGCAACTGGGGCAAGCAACCGGTGCACACCCGTTCGACGCCAGGCTTTATCGTCAACCGCGTGGCTCGGCCCTTCTACGCCGAAAGCCTGCGCCTGCTGCAAGAAGGCGCCGCCGACTGCGCCACCCTCGATGCCCTGCTACGCGACGCCGGAGGCTTTCGCATGGGCGCCTTCGAGCTGACCGACCTGATCGGCCATGACGTCAACTACGCGGTGACCTGCTCGGTGTTCGAGGCGTTCTATGGCGACTTCCGCTTCCAGCCATCGCTGGTGCAAAAAGAGCTGGTCGACGCCGGGCGCCTCGGGCGCAAGACCGGCCAGGGCTTCTATAGCTACGCCGAAGGCGCCGAGCGGCCAGCGCCTGCGGCACTCACCAGCCAGGCGCCTGTCGAGCGCTGCACGGTGGAAGGTGACCTCGGTGTCCTGCGGCCCCTGGTCGAGCGCCTGCGCGCCAAGGGTATCGACGTCACCGAGCGCGCTGGCAGCGGCCTGCTGCGGGTGAGAGACGCCACCCTGGCGCTTTCCGATGGCCGCCTGGCCAGCCAGCGCGCCCGCGAGGACGGTTTGCGCAACCTGGTGCTGCTGGACCTGGCCCTGGACTACACCAGCGCCACGCGCCTGGCCATCAGTCACGGCGCCGAGTGCAGTGCCGAGGCCCTGGACCAGGCCGTTGCCCTGCTCGCCTGGGCCGGCTTGAGCGCCTGCCCGGTGGCCGACCTGCCCGGCCTGGTGGTGCTGCGCACCGTGGCCATGCTCGCCAACGAAGCCGCTGACGCCGTGCTGCAAGGCGTCGGCACGCCCGGCGACATCGACCTGGCCATGCGCGCCGGGGTCAACTACCCGCGCGGCCCGCTGGCCTGGGCCGACGACCTGGGGGTCGGCTACACCCTGAACGTGCTCGACAACCTGCAACGCAGCTACGGCGAGGAACGTTATCGCCCGTCCCTGCTGCTGCGCCGCACCCACGCCGAAGGAGGCCGCCTGCATGGCTGAACAATCCGCACACACCCTGGCCCGCGCCTGCGCCCAGGCCATGTTCGCCCGCGACGCCGCCAGCCAGGGCCTGGGCATCGAACTGCTCGACGCCGGCCCAGGCAGCGCCCGGCTGGGCATGCGCGTGCGCGCCGACATGCTCCAGGGCCACGGCACCTGCCACGGCGGCTACCTGTTCGCCCTGGCCGACTCGGCCTTCGCTTTTGCCTGCAACAGCTACGATGAAGCGGCCGTGGCCCTGGGTTGCAGCATCGACTATGTGGCGCCGGCACGCCTGGGCGATCAGTTGCTGGCCACCGCCAGCGAGCAGAGCCGCAAGGGCCGTACCGGCAACTACGACGTGCGCATCGAGAACCAGCAGGGCGAGCTGATCGCCCTGTTCCACGGCAAATCCTACAAAGTGCGCGGCACCGTGCTGTCGCCGGAGACCTCCCATGACTGACGCCACCCTGCCCCACGCGCTGATCATCGATGCCGTGCGCACGCCCATCGGCCGCTATGGCGGCGCCCTGTCCAGCGTGCGCCCCGATGACCTTGCCGCAGTGCCGATCAAGGCGCTGATGGCGCGCCATCCCGATTTGGACTGGGCGGCCGTGGACGATGTCATCCTTGGCTGCGCCAACCAGGCCGGCGAAGACAACCGCAACGTCGCGCGCATGGCCGGCCTGCTGGCCGGGCTGCCGATCGAGGTGCCCGGCACCACCCTCAACCGTCTGTGCGGCTCGGGCCTGGACGCCATCGGCAACGCCGCCCGCGCCCTGCGCTGCGGCGAGGCCGGGCTGATGCTGGCCGGCGGCGTCGAATCGATGTCGCGGGCGCCCTTCGTCATGGGCAAGTCGGAACAGGCCTTCGGCCGCAGCGCGCAGCTGTTCGACACCACTATCGGCTGGCGTTTCGTCAATCCGCTGATGCAGGCGCACTACGGTATCGACTCGATGCCCGAGACCGCCGAGAACGTCGCCGAGCGCTTCGCCATCTCCCGCGAGGACCAGGACGCCTTCGCCCTGCGCAGCCAGCTCAAGGCCGCCGCCGCCCAGGCCAATGGCCGCTTGGCCCGGGAGATCGTCGCGGTGCAGATCCCCCAGCGCAAAGGCCCGGCCAAGCGCATCGAGCAGGACGAACATCCCCGTGGCGACACCACCCTGGAACAGCTGGCGCGCCTGGGCACGCCGTTTCGCGACGGTGGCAGCGTCACCGCCGGCAATGCCTCGGGGGTCAACGACGGCGCCTGCGCCCTGCTCCTGGCCAGCCCCGCGGCAGCCCGGCGACATGGCCTCAAGGCTCGCGGCCGGGTCCTTGGCCTCGCGGTGGCGGGCGTCGAGCCGCGACTGATGGGCATCGGCCCGGTGCCGGCCACCCGCAAGGTACTGGAACTGACCGGCCTGTCCCTGGCCGACATGGACGTGATCGAACTCAACGAAGCCTTCGCCGCCCAGGGCCTGGCCGTGCTGCGCGAGTTGGGCCTGGACGACGACGATCCCCGGGTCAACCCCAACGGCGGCGCCATCGCCCTGGGCCACCCGCTGGGCATGAGCGGCGCACGGCTGGTCACCACCGCCCTGCACCAGCTGGAGCAGACCGGCGGCCACTACGCCCTGTGCACCATGTGCATCGGCGTCGGCCAGGGCATCGCCCTGGTGCTCGAACGCCTCTGATCAGCCGCCAGAGACGCCAAGCGACGCGGGCAGTATGCTGCCTGCCATGACACTCAGGGCTTCGGCCCACGACAAGAACAACTCGAGTGAAACCATGAACCTCTACCACGATGCCGACCGCGCCCTGCTCGACCCGATGGAAACCGCCAGCCTCGACGCGCTGCGCCAGCACCAGCTGGAGCGCCTGCGCTGGAGCCTGAACCACGCCTACGCCAATGTGCCGCTGTATCGTCAGCGCTTCGACGCCTGCGGCGCCCATCCCGACGACCTGAATTCGCTGGACGACCTGGCGAAGTTCCCCTTCACCGGCAAGAACGACCTGCGCGACAACTACCCCTACGGCATGTTCGCCGTGCCCCAGGACCAGGTGGTGCGCCTGCACGCCTCCAGCGGCACCACCGGCAAGCCGACGGTGGTCGGCTACACCCAGAACGACATCGACACCTGGGCCAACGTGGTGGCGCGCTCGATCCGCGCCGCTGGCGGGCGTCGTGGCGACAAGGTGCATGTGTCCTATGGCTACGGCCTGTTCACCGGCGGCCTGGGCGCGCACTACGGCGCCGAGCGCCTGGGCTGCACGGTGATCCCCATGTCCGGCGGCCAGACCGAGAAGCAGGTGCAGCTGATCCGCGACTTCCAGCCGGACATCATCATGGTCACCCCTTCGTACATGCTCAACCTGGCCGACGAGATCGAGCGCCAGGGCATCGACCCGCACGACCTCAAGCTGCGCCTGGGCATCTTCGGCGCCGAACCCTGGACCGACGAACTGCGCCGCTCCATCGAGCAGCGCCTGGGCATCGACGCACTGGATATCTACGGACTGTCGGAAATCATGGGCCCGGGCGTGGCCATGGAATGCCTCGAGACCAAGGATGGCCCGACCATCTGGGAGGACCACTTCTACCCCGAGATCATCGACCCGGTCAGCGGCGACGTGCTGCCGGACGGCCAGCTTGGCGAGCTGGTGTTCACCTCGTTGAGCAAGGAGGCATTGCCGATGGTGCGCTACCGCACCCGTGACCTGACCCGCCTGCTGCCCGGCACGGCGCGGCCGATGCGGCGCATTGGCAAGATCACCGGGCGCAGCGACGACATGCTGATCATCCGCGGGGTCAATGTGTTCCCCACGCAGATCGAGGAACAGGTGCTCAAGATAAAACAGCTTTCAGAGCTTTATGAGATACATCTGTATCGCAATGGCAACCTCGACAGCGTCGACGTGCATGTGGAACTGCGCAGCGACAGCCAGTACCTCGACGAGGGCCAGCGCAAGCAGGTGGTGGGCGAGCTGGCGCGGCAGATCAAGACCTATATCGGTATCAGCACGCAGGTCCAGTTGCAGCCTTGCGGCACGCTGAAACGTTCGGAGGGCAAGGCTTGTCATGTGTATGACAAGCGGTTGGCTGGCTGACGGCAAGCGCTGAGAAGGAAGCCCCGGCATGGTCCGGGGCTTTTTTTGGCCTGAATTTCACATCCCCTGTGGGAGCGGGTTTACCCGCGAATCAGGCGCCGCAGTGGATGGCACCGGCTCTGCCGGTGTTCGCGGGTAAACCCGCTCCCACAGGGATCACTGCTGCTTGACTGGAACGTGATACATAATTCTTATTCGATACATCAAATACTGTTTGATGTTGTGTTTTGTATCGCTTATAAATGACCCACGCCCCAAGCAGCCCACAACCGGGAGCCTGAACATGTACGCACAGCTCGTAGAAACCGGCGTCAAGCGCCTCAAGTCCCTGGAGGAGATGTCGCCCGAAGAGCGCGCCTTCCAGGAGAAGATCGACGCCGAAATAAAGATCGAAGCCAAGAACTGGATGCCCGAGGCCTACCGCCAGACCCTCATCCGCCAGATCTCCCAGCATGCCCACTCGGAAATCGTCGGCATGCTCCCGGAAGGCAACTGGGTCACCCGCGCCCCGTCGCTCAAGCGCAAGCTGCAGCTGATGGCCAAGATCCAGGACGAAGCCGGCCACGGCCTGTACCTGTACAGCGCCATGGAAACCCTCGGCGCCGACCGCGACGAAGAGATCGCCAAGCTGCACAGTGGCAAGGCCAAGTACTCGAGCATCTTCAACTACCCGACCCTGAGCTGGGCCGACATGGGCGCGGTGGGCTGGCTGGTGGACGGCGCGGCGATCGTCAACCAGGTGGTGCTGCAGCGCACCTCCTACGGCCCCTACTCCCGCGCCATGATCCGCATCTGCAAGGAAGAGAGCTTCCACCAGCGCCAGGGCTACGAGCTGCTGCTGACCATGATGCGCCACGGCACCCAGGCGCAGAAGGACATGGTCCAGGACGCCATCGACCGCCTGTGGTGGCCGGCGCTGATGATGTTCGGCCCCAGCGACGAGCATTCCCCCAACAGCGCCCAATCCATGGCCTGGAAGATCAAGCGCCAGACCAACGACGAACTGCGCCAGCGCTTCATCGACCAGACCGTGCCCCAGCTCGAACTGCTCGGCTGCACCGCGCCGGACCCCGCGCTCAAGTGGAACGAGGCCCGTGGCCACTACGACTTCGGCGAGATCCAGTGGGATGAGTTCTACGAAGTGATCAAGGGCAACGGCCCGTGCAACCAGGAACGCCTGGCCACCCGGCGCACCGCCATCGAAAGCGGTGCCTGGGTGCGCGAGGCCGCCGTGGCCTATGCCCGCAAGCAACAGAACAAGAACGCCGCCTGAAGCGGCGAATGATGCGGAGATACCCCCAATGTCTGTCTGGACCCTGTTCGAAGTCTTCGTGCGCAGCAAGCACGGCCTGAACCACAAGCACGTCGGCAGCGTGCACGCCGCCGACGCCGCCATGGCCATCGAGAATGCCCGCGAGCTGTACACCCGCCGCAGCGAGGGGGTGAGCCTGTGGGTGGTGCCCTCGGCGCTGATCACCGCCTCCTCTCCTGACGAGAAGGATCCGCTGTTCGCCCCGGCGGATGACAAGGTCTATCGCCACGCCAGCTTCTACGAGCTGCCGGCAGAAGTCGGACACATGTGAGGCGCGCCATGCACAAGCAAGCATTGATTCAATACCTGCTGCTGCTCGGCGACAGCGCCCTGGTCCAGGGCCAGCGCCTGTGCGAGTGGTGCGGCAAGGCCCCGGCGCTGGAGGAAGAACTGGCGCTGATGAACGTCGGCCTCGATCTGGTCGGCCAGGCGCGCAACTGGCTGGACTATGCCGCCGAACTGCAGGACGACGGCCGCGATGCCGACGCCCTGGTCTTCCGCCGCGACGAGCGCGCCTACCGCAACCTGCTGCTGGTCGAACAGCCCAACGGCGACTATGCCGTGACGATGCTCAAGCAGTTCCTCTACGACGCCTGGCACCACGCTGTGCTTGACGGTCTGTGTGCCTCGAACGATGAGCGCATCGCCGGTATCGCCGCCAAGGCCCTGAAGGAGGTGACCTACCACCTGCGCCGCTCAGGCGAATGGGTGCAGCGCCTGGGCGGCGGCACCGAAGAGAGCCGCCAGCGCATGCTCGAGGCCATCCCCGTGCTGTGGCGCTTCACCGTCGAGCTGACGGTCGCCAGCGACAGTGAAGTGCAACTGGCCCAGGCCGGCATCGCCGCCCACCCGGCGCAGGTCGCCCAGCGCTGGCACGCCACGGTGGAAACGATCTTCGCCTCGATCGAGCTGCCGCTGCCCAAAGCCGCCAGCCACTTCTACCTGGACGGGCGCAAGGGCCTGCACACCGAGCACCTGGGCCTGCTGCTGGCCGAGATGCAGTTCCTGCCGCGAGCCTACCCCGATGCGACCTGGTGAGCTGATCGCGGGTGACCGCGGCGCCCGCGCCCTGCGCGACGGCGACCTGGCCCAGGCCTGGGCGGTGCTGGCCGAGGTGATGGACCCGGAGGTACCGGTGGTCAGCGTGGTCGACTTAGGTGTCGTGCGCGACCTCGACTGGCGCGCCGGCCACTTGCACCTGGTGGTCACCCCGACCTACTCCGGCTGCCCGGCCACCGAGGTGATCGAGGGCGATATCCGCCAGGCGCTGGAACAGGCCGGGTTCGCCGAGCCCGCGCTGGAGCGCAGGCTTACCCCGGCCTGGAGCACCGACTGGATCAGCGACCAGGGCCGCGAGCGCCTGCGCGCCTACGGCATCGCACCGCCCGTCGGCAGTGCCAGCCTGCGGGGGGCCTCGCCCACGGTGTGCTGCCCGCAATGCGCAAGTAGCGATACCGAACTGCTCAGCCAGTTCGGCTCCACCGCCTGCAAGGCCCTGTACCGCTGCCGTGCGTGCCTGGAGCCGTTCGACTATTTCAAATGCCTTTGAGCCGTGGAGAACGCCATGAGCCAGTTTCACAGCCTGACCGTCAAGCAAGTGCGCCAAGAGACCCGCGACGCGGTGTCCATCGCCTTCGACGTGCCCGCGCACCTGCACGATGAGTTTCGTTTCACCCAGGGCCAGTACCTGGTCATGCGCACCCGACTGGATGACGAAGAAGTGCGCCGCTCCTATTCGATCTGCAGCGCGGTGCAGGACGGCGAATTGCGCGTGGCGGTCAAACGCGTGCCGGGCGGTCGTTTCTCGGCCTTCGCCAACGAAGTGCTCAGGGCCGGCCAGCAGCTCGAGGTAATGCCGCCGTCGGGCAGCTTCTTCGTGCCGCTGGACCCGGCGCGCCGAGGTCACTACCTGGGCGTGGCCGCCGGCAGCGGCATCACCCCGATCCTGTCGCTGGTCGCCACCACCCTGGCCTGCGAACCCCACAGCCGCTTCACCCTGCTGTACGGCAACCGCGCCAGCAACAGCGCGCTGTTCCGCGATCGCCTGGAAGACCTGAAGAACCAGTACCTCGACCGCCTCAACCTGATCTTCGTGTTCAGCCGCGAGCAGCAGGATGTCGACCTGTACAACGGCCGCATCGACGCCGACAAGTGCGGCCAGCTGTTCGCCCGCTGGCTCGACGTGAAGTCACTCGATGCGGCATTCATCTGCGGCCCGCAGGCGATGACCGAGACCGTGCGCGACAGCCTGCAGGCCAATGGCCTGGCCAGGGAGCGCATCCACTTCGAGCTGTTCGCCGCCGCCGGTGCAGAGGCCCGTCGCGAAGCCCGCGAGGCGGCGCGCCAGGTGGATTCGGCGGTCAGCCACGTCACCGTGATCAGCGACGGCCGCGCCCTGGCCTTCGACCTGCCGCGCAACACCCGCAGCGTGCTCGAGGCCGGCAACGCCATCGGCGCCGAGTTGCCCTGGTCGTGCAAGGCCGGGGTGTGCTCGACCTGCAAGTGCAAGGTGATCGAGGGCGAGGTGGAGATGGACAGCAACCATGCCCTGGAGGACTACGAAGTGGCGGCCGGGTATGTGCTGTCGTGCCAGACCTACCCGTTGAGCGACAAGGTGGTGCTCGATTTCGATCAGCTCTAGCACCGCGTCGCCTGCTTCGCGGGTAAACCCGCTCCCACAGGTACATCGGCGCCCTCAAGACCAACGCCGTCCCTGTGGGAGCGGGTTTACCCGCGAAGAAGCCAACACAGATACCGGCAACACCCGCGTGACCTGAAAAAACAATTACAACAGCCAGAGAGAACGCTCCCCATGACACCCGAACACCTCGAATCCATCAGCAAGCACCCCGCCTTCGTGCAACTGATCCAGCGCAAGCGCCGCCTCAACGGCTCGCTGACCCTGGCCATGCTCGTCGCCTACTACGGTTTCGTCCTGCTGGTGGCCTTCGCCCCCGGCGTGCTCGGGCAATCGCTCAGCGGCGGCGTGACCAGTGTCGGCATGCTGGTGGGCGTGCTGATGGTGCTGCTGTCCTTCGCCCTCACCGGCATCTACATGCACCGCGCCAACCGCGTCATCGACCCGCTCAACGAGGTGGTCAAGCAGGAGTGCGCGCGATGAACTGGACCGCCATCTCGATGTTCCTGGTGTTCGTCGGCTTCACCCTGCTGGTGACCCGCTGGGCCGCCCTGCGCACCCGCTCGGCCAGCGACTTCTACACCGCCGGCGGCGGCCTGACCGGCATGCAGAACGGCCTGGCGATCGCCGGCGACATGATCAGCGCCGCCTCCTTCCTCGGCATCTCGGCGATGATGTTCATGAACGGCTACGACGGCCTGCTCTACGCCCTGGGCGTGCTGGCCGGCTGGCCGATCATCCTGTTCCTGATCGCCGAGCGCCTGCGCAACCTGGGCAAGTACACCTTCGCCGACGTGGTCTCCTACCGCCTGGCCCAGGCCCCGGTGCGCCTGACCTCGGCCTTCGGCACCCTGGCCGTGGCGCTGATGTACCTGGTGGCGCAGATGGTCGGCGCCGGCAAGCTGATCGAACTGCTGTTCGGCATCAGCTACCTGTACGCGGTGATGCTGGTGGGCGTGCTGATGGTGCTGTACGTCACCTTCGGCGGCATGCTCGCCACCACCTGGGTGCAGATCATCAAGGCGGTGATGCTGCTGTCGGGCACCACCTTCATGGCCTTCATGGTGCTCAGGCACTTCGGCTTCAGCACCGAGGCGATGTTCGCCAGCGCCGTGGCCGTGCACGCCAAGGGCCAGGCGATCATGGCACCGGGGGCACTGCTGTCCAACCCGGTGGACGCCATCTCCCTGGGCCTGGGCATGATGTTCGGCACCGCCGGCCTGCCGCATATCCTCATGCGCTTCTTCACCGTCAGCGACGCCAAGGAAGCGCGCAAGAGCGTGTTCTACGCCACCGGTTTCATCGGCTATTTCTACCTGCTGCTGATCGTCATCGGCTTCGGCGCCATCGTCATGGTCGGCACCGAGCCGTCCTACCGCGACGCCAGCGGGGCGATCATCGGCGGCGGCAACATGGTCGCGGTGCACCTGGCCCAGGCGGTGGGCGGCAACCTGTTCCTTGGTTTCATCTCGGCGGTGGCCTTCGCCACCATCCTCGCCGTGGTCGCGGGCCTGGCGCTGTCCGGCGCCTCGGCGGTGTCCCACGACCTGTACGCCTGCGTGGTGCGCAAGGGCCAGGCCAGCGAGCAGCAAGAGATGCGCGTATCGCGCCTGGCCACCCTGGGGATCGGCCTGTTCGCGGTGCTGCTGGGGCTGCTGTTCGAGTCGCAGAACATCGCCTTCCTTTCCGGCCTGGTGCTGGCGGTGGCCGCCTCGGTCAACTTCCCGGTGCTGCTGCTCTCGATGTTCTGGAAAGGCCTGACCACCCGTGGGGCGGTGGGCGGCAGCCTGGCCGGGCTGGTCTCGGCCATCGTCCTGGTGGTGCTGGGCCCGGCGGTGTGGGTCAACGTGCTGCACAACGAGCGGGCGCTGTTCCCCTATAGCAACCCGGCGTTGTTCTCCATGTCGCTGGCCTTCCTCGCAGCCTGGGCCTTCTCGGTCACCGACGGCTCGGAGCGGGCACGTGAAGAACGCGGGCGCTACCTGGCCCAGTTCATCCGCTCGATGACCGGTATCGGCGCCGCCGGCGCCAGCAAGCACTGACCTCAAGAACAATAACAATGTCGGGTACAACAACAATGAACCGCACGCACCTCAAGTCAGCCGCCTGGCTGGCCACCCTCGCCCTGCCCTTGCCGGCCATGGCGGACTTCGTCGCTGACAGCCACGCACGCCTCGAACTGCGCAACCACTACATCAACCGCGACTTCCGCCAGAGCAACGCCCCGCAGAGCAAGGCCGAGGAATGGGGCCAGGGCTTCACCGCCCGCTTCGAATCGGGTTTCACCGAGGGGCCGGTCGGCGTCGGGGTGGACGCCATGGGCCAACTGGGCATCAAGCTCGACTCCAGCCGCGACCGGCGCAACACCGGCCTGCTGCCCTACGGGCCACGCAGCCTGGAACCGGTGGACGATTACAGCGAACTGGGCCTGACCGGCAAGCTGCGGGTGTCCAAGAGCACCCTGCGCCTGGGCACCTTGCAGCCGATCCTGCCGGTGGTGGTGTACAACGACACCCGCCTGCTGGCCTCGACCTTCCAGGGTGGCCTGCTGACCAGCCAGGAGCTGGACGGCCTGACCTTCAACGGCGGCCGCCTGACCAAGGCCAACCTGCGCGACTCCTCCGGGCGCGACGACATCGGCTACGGCGCCGCCAGCAGCGACCACTTCGACTTCGCCGGCGGCAGCTACGCCATCACCCCGCAGGTCAGCGTCAGCTACTACTACGCCAAGCTCGAAGACATCTACCGCCAGCAATACATCGGTTTGCTGCATACCCAGCCCCTGGCCGAAGGTGTCAGCCTGCGCAGCGACCTGCGTTACTTCGACAGCCGCGGCGACGGCGCCGAGCGCGCCGGGCGCATCGACAACCGCAACTTCAACGCCATGTTCACCCTGGGCGTGAAGGCCCACAAGTTCACCGCCACCTGGCAGCAGATGTCCGGCGACAGCGCCTTCCCGTTCCTCAACGGCGGCGATCCGTACACCGTCAACCTGGTCACCTACAACACCTTCACCCGCGCCGGGCTCGACTCCTGGCAGGTGCGCTACGACTACGACTTCGTCGCGATGGGCATCCCCGGGCTGAGCTTCATGACCCGCTACACCGACGGCCGCCACGCCGAGACCGCCACGCTCAGCAATGGCCGCGAGCGCGAGCGCGACACCGACATCACCTACGTCATCCAGAGCGGCCCGTTCAAGGACGTCAGCCTGCGCTGGCGCAACGTCACCTTCCGTTCCAGCAACGGCCTGACCAATGCCGTGGACGAGAACCGCCTGATCATCGGCTACACCGTGGCGCTGTGGTAACCGCGCCCCCTGTCCATTAGAACCGCATGGAGAACAGCATGTCCGCCGCCCCTACCCTGCAAAGCTTCATCGCCGGCCGCTGGATCGGCCAGCACGGCGCCCAGGCCCTGCGCAGCGCCCTGGATGGCCATATCCTGGCCTACAGCCACGAAGAGCGCCCGGACTTCGCCGAGGCCGTGGATTTCGCTCGGGCCCAGGGCCTCAAGCAGCTGCTGGCCATGGATTTCCAGCAGCGCGCCGCCCGGCTCAAGGCCCTGGCGCTGTACCTGGCCGAGCGCAAGGAGCAGCTCTACGCCCTGTCCCACCATTCCGGCGCCACCCGCGCTGACAGCTGGATCGACATCGAGGGCGGCAACGCCACGCTGTTCGCCTATTCCAGCATGGGCCGGCGCGAACTGCCGTCGGGCAACCTAGTGCATGAAGGCCCGGCAATCGCGCTGGGCAAGCAAGGCCATTTCGCCGGCAGCCATATCCTGGTGCCGCGCACGGGGGTGGCCGTGCATATCAACGCCTTCAACTTCCCGATCTGGGGCATGCTGGAGAAGTTCGCCCCGACCTTCCTCGCCGGCATGCCGTGCATCGTCAAACCCGCCACGTCCACCAGCTACCTGACCGAAGCCGTGGTACGCCTGATGAACGAATCGGGCCTGTTGCCGACCGGCAGCCTGCAACTGGTGATCGGCAGCACGGGCGATCTGCTCGACCGTCTGCAGGGACAGGACGTGGTGACCTTCACCGGCTCCGCCGACACCGCAGCCAAGCTGCGCGTCACCCCGAACCTGATCCGCAACTCGGTGCCCTTCACCGCCGAGGCCGACTCGCTGAACTGCGCCATCCTCGGCCCGGACGTGAGCCCCGACAGCGAGGAGTTCGAGCTGTACATCAAGGAAGTAGCGCGGGAAATGACCACCAAGGCCGGGCAGAAATGCACGGCGATCCGCCGCGCCATCGTCCCGGCCAAACACATCGACGCGGTGGCAACCCGCCTGCGCGAGCGGCTGCGCAAGGTGATGGTGGGCGATCCTGCGGTCGAAGGCGTGCGCATGGGCGCGCTGGCCTCCCACGACCAGCAGCGCGATGTCGGCGAGCGCGTGCGCCAATTGCTGGACAGCTGCGAGCAGTTGCTGGGGGCCAGTGACGGTTTCACCCCGGTGGGTGAAGGCGTGGCCGAGGGCGCGTTCTTCGCCCCGACCCTGCTGCTGGCCCGCGACCCGCATGCCGAGGGCGGCGCCCACGATATCGAGGCGTTCGGCCCGGTGAGCACGCTGATGGCCTACGACGACCTCGACGAAGCCCTGACCCTGGCCGCCCGCGGCAAGGGCAGCCTGGTGGCATCGCTGGTCACCGCCGACCGCGCCGTGGCGGCCAAGGCCATTCCGGTGGCGGCGGCCTGGCACGGGCGGCTGCTGGTGCTCGACAGCGAGGCGGCCAAGGAATCCACCGGCCATGGCTCGCCATTGCCGCAGCTCAAGCACGGCGGCCCCGGCCGTGCGGGCGGCGGTGAAGAGCTGGGCGGCCTGCGCGCGGTCAAGCACTACCTGCAGCGCGCCGCCGTGCAGGGCTCGCCGAGCATGCTGATGGCGGTGACCGGCGAATACGTGCGCGGCGCCGAGGTGATCGAGACCGAGGTGCACCCGTTCCGCCGCCATTTTGACGACCTGCGCATCGGCGAGTCGCTGCTGACCCACCGCCGCACCGTGACCGAGGCCGACCTGGTCAACTTCGGCTGCCTGTCGGGTGATCACTTCTACATGCACTTCGACGAGATCGCGGCGAAGCAGTCGCAGTTTGGCAAGCGCATCGCCCACGGTTACTTCGTGCTGTCGGCGGCGGCCGGGTTGTTTGTTTCTCCGGGCGAAGGGCCAGTGCTGGCCAACTATGGCCTGGACACCCTGCGCTTCATTACCCCGGTGGGGATCGGCGACACCATCCAGGCGCGCTTGACCTGCAAGCGCAAGATCGACCAGGGCAAGACCAGCCCGCAGGGGCAGGCGCAAGGGGTGGTGGCGTGGGATGTGGAGGTGACCAACCAGCTGGGTGAGCTGGTGGCCAGTTATGACATCTTGACGTTGGTGGTGAAGCGGTGAGCGTGGTTGGGTTGCGAGGGGCTTGGCGATAGGCGGCCATCCCTTTCAAGGTCTTGCGATTACTGGGGTCGCTTTGCGACCCTTTCGCGGCACAAGGCCGCTCCTACAGGAGATTCGCGCCCCCTTGTAGGAGCGGCCTCGTGCCGCGAAAGGGCTGCAAAGCAGCCCCGGCAATTCCAAGCCGGACGCCAAGTCTCAGCACCTTGAAATTGCCATCACTATGCCACCTCGCACATCCGCCCTACATCGCGCAATGCTCCCTCGGCGCTATAGTCGGCCCATCGCCCCACCGCCAGCCCCCCTTCCTGGCGGTGGGTGCGCCGTACCGAGAACAATGCCAAGGAAGCAACGCGATGATCCCCATGTCCTTCCCCTTCAAGTCCCTGGTCCTGCTTGCCGGCCTCGCCACCCTGGCCGGTTGCCAGACCGCCAGCCCCAGCGCCGACACCCTCAAGCAGCGTACCGAGGTCACCCTCGGCGTGCCGGTAAGCAAGGTCAGCAACCTGCGCAGCGACTCCAACACCACCTACTTCACCGCCAGCACCTCCAAGGGCCAGTTTGACTGCCAGGTGCCCAGCGGCGGCCTGGTCGCCGTGGCCGGCATGGGCATCTACACCCCGTCACCAACCTGCTGGAAGGAAGGCCAGGCCCCCGTCTTCCAGTGACACCCTCAAGCGCCGGCCTGAACCGCCGGCGCCGCTGCCGTCTCGCGCAGGGCACGCAACGCCGCGCGCAACTCGGCAGGTCGCACCGGCTTGGCCAACACCGCGATGCCCCGCGCCTGCAAGGCGCCCTGCAGCCTGTCGATGTCGTGACCGGTCATGATCAGCGCCGGCACATCGGCACCGCGCTGCGCGCGCAACTGGTCGATGCAGTCAATGCCGGTAGCCTGCGGTCCCAGGTCATAGTCGGCGACGATCACATCACAGTCGCTGACCAGGCCATGGGGCGAACTCTCGGCCTGCACCTCGCATCCCCAGCGTTGCAACAAGGCACTGGTGGCCTGCAGCACGTTGTGGTCGTCCTCCACCAGGCACACCCGCAGCCCGGTGAGCAGGCCCGCCTGCACGGCCTGGTCGAGCGTGGCCCGCGGCACTTGCGCAGGGGCCCTGGCCAACCCCTGCAGGGTCACGCAGGTGCCATGCCCCAGGCGCGAGCGCAGGCTGACCTGCAGGCCCATCAACCGCCCCAGGCGCTTGACGATGGCCAGACCCAGGCCAACCCCCTCGACATCCTTGTCGCGTGCCTCGCGCACCCGGTAGAACTCCTCGAACACCCGGTCCTGGTGCTCCTCGGCAATCCCCCGCCCCTGGTCGCAGACAACGATGGCCAGGCCCTGCCCGCAAGGCCGCACGCCGATCAGCAACCGGCGTCCGGTGGCGTACTTGAAGCTGTTGGACAACACGTTCTGCACCATGGTCGCCAGCATGCCCGGATCGGCGCGGATCCAGTGACGGCTCGGCACCAGGCGCATCTCCACCCCGGCCCAGCGCGCCGCCTCGCTGTTCTGGCGCAGCAGCTCGCGCAGGAAGCCGTCCACGGCAAAGGTCTCCCATTTCGGCTGCACCCGGCCGTTGTCCAGGGTGTACAGGTCGAGAATCGAGCGGAACAGCTGCGAGACGTTGAGCAGCGAGCGGTCGATGCTGTCCACCAGGCGCCGCTCCTCCTCGCCCAGGCGTGCCTCGCGCAGGCAGGCGGTGAACAGGCCGATGGAGTGGATCGGCTGGCGCAGGTCGTGGCTGGCCTGGGCCAGGAAGCGGGATTTCTCGCGGGTCGCGGCCTCGGCCAGGGCCGTGGCCTTGCGCGTGCGCTCCAGCAAAAGGTGGGCATAGAACGGGATCAGGGTGCTGGTGGTCAGCAGCATCGGCAGCAGAAACGGCTGCTCCTGCCAGTAGGGGGTCAGCCGCCAAACCACCAACAACGCCCCCAGGGCCAGCACCGTGGCAATGGCCAGGTAACGCGAACCGAAGCGCATGCCGTTGCCCAGGTTGATCCACACCATCACCGCATACAGCGGCAGCGCGGTTTCGCCGCCGACCACCAGGCCGAAGCTGGTGCCGGTGTAGTCACCGAGCATGCCGAAGATCCGCCGCGCCGGATAATGCCCCGGCCAGCGCTTGATAGCCTGGCGCATGCCGATCGAAACCACCACGAAAGCGGCGTAGTAGAGTATCACCGGCAGATAGGTGGCCGGCGAGCGACCCGGCAGGAAGCCCAGCAGCGCCACGTAGCTGATCGCGCAGGAGGCGACGATGATGCGCAGGTTGGCCTGGTCCAGTTCGTTGTTCTTTTCGAACTTCATGGGGTAACGTCCTTGTGCGCCAGTCGGCATTTGCGGCAAGCATCATGGGAAAATGCCGCAGTTGACTGCTAAATTAGCATGTGTCGGACGACAGGGAGTTCCTCGACGTGAGTTGTCGCATCATCGTGGCAGATGACCATCCGCTGTTCAGGGAAGCCATGGTCAACACCGTGCGGCGCATCCTGCCCGAAGCCCGGCTGGAGGAAGCCGGCAGCCTGGCCGACGTGCTGCGCCTGGCGACCCTGGGCACAACGCCCGATACCCTGATCCTCGATCTGCGCTTTCCCGGCCTGACCTGCATCGGTCGCCTCGCCGAGCTGCGCCGGCAACTGCCGCGTACCACGCTGATCGTGGTGTCGATGGTCGACGACCCGGAGGTGATCTGCGAAGTCATGGCCGCCGGCGTCGATGGTTTCATCGGCAAGAGCGTCAGCCCCGCGGAGATCGGCACGGCCATCCTCGCCATCCGCGCCGGCGAGGTGGTGGTCAACTACCTGCCCAGCGGCCTGCTGCCGCAACTGGGGGCTTCCAGCGAGCTGGAACAGCTCACCCACCGCCAGCAGGACGTGTTGCGCCTGATCGCCCAAGGCAAGACCAACAAGGAGATCGCACGGGCGCTGGATATCTCGCCGTTCACGGTGCGTATTCATGTGTCTTCGCTGCTCAAGACCCTCAATGTGCCGACCCGCACGGCGGCGGCGGTCAAATATTCGGGCAATTAAGCGCAGATCGGGCTGTCAGCTGTCGCGGGGCCCTGTGGGAGCGGGTTCACCCGCGAACACCGGCGCAGCCGGTGCCATATACCGCGTTGCTTTATTCGCGGGTAAACCCGCTCCCACAGGATATGTGACTCGCTGTCGGGCGTTGTTCCCTGTGCGGGTAAGCGTCTGGTTCAGACCCGCCAGTGCACATCGGTGATGCCATGCCGCTCGGCCATCGGCCGGCTGACCTTTTTGATCTTTTCCCGTCCGAACTTCGGGATGATCCCCAACCCCGCATCGCAACTGGCCCAGTGCCAGGCTTCGGCGTTGTCCATGTGCTCCTGGCGGATGATGAAACGCCGCGGCTCTCCGTGCAGCCGGTATTCGATGGTGTACAGCTGGGGACTTGGCATCGACGCAGGCCCTCCTCTTCTCCATGGATGACTCTCTGACAGATCACCCTGTGCGCTGAAAATTCAAAAAAATTGTCAGACAAGACACGCCTCACGCATGCACGCTCCACTGCGTGACATCGGGCTCGATCGGCAAGTCGTCGATGGCATGGATCAAGCCGCAGGCAAGCGCCTCGTCGGGCCCGAGGATGCGCGGATAGGCCATCAGGTAGCGCGGCACATCCAGCACCTCATTGGCGCCTTCGGTTCGTTCGGCGACGATCTGCGCATACAGGCGCAGGTCATAGTCCAGGCTCATGGCGTACTCGGCCATGCGCGCATGGTCCACCGAGCCGTGCAAGGTCCAGTGAAAGGGGTGGAACAGGAACTTGCTCAGGGCGCAGGCGGTACGGTGGCTGCCGGCCAGGAACAGGATGTTGCCCATCGACTCGACCGTGCCGAGGTTGTGGGTGTGCACTTGCACCGGCAACGCGCGCAGGAAGTTGTAGAGGGTAAAGCCGTAGCTGCATTCGCCGCCCATGGTGGCGATGTTCAGCTGCAACAATTCGGCGCCCTGCTGCAAGGCTCGCGAGCAGGTGTTGATGAGATTGCCGCAGGTGGCCGAGTTGATCGGGCCGGTGAAATGGATGATGTGTCTGGCCATTGCGTCCTCCAGGTCAGTCGGCGCCGTGCGGATCGTCACCGCGCACGCCCAGCCATTGGTACTGCCTGCGCAGGGCATGCAGCTCGACCGGCTTCAAGTCCTGCAGGTCGCATTTCATCGCGAACCCTCGTGCAGGTTCTCTGCCCGGCAAGCGGTGGAGGCTGCGCCTGCCCCTAAAGTTCCACCGTAATTCCGCTCATCCATCGGGCTGAACCCAGACGCTTGGCAGCCGGTCGCTATGCAATAACGACTGTCAGGGACGCGAACGTGAACGCATGTCATAGCGAACTTCCCGAATGCTCGGGGACCGTGCGATGAATAGCCCCGTATCCGCCTCTGGCCATACCGGGGAGCAGACGATGGCCGTGCACCGCCTGACGGTGCTGACCCTCAACGTGCACAAGGGCTTCACCCTGTTCAACCGCCGCTTCATCCTGCCGGAGCTGCGCGAGGCGGTCCGCTCGACAGGCGCCGACCTGGTGTTTCTGCAGGAGGTCCACGGCAGCCATCAACAGCATGCCGAGCGCCACCCCACCTGGCCGCAGACCCCACAGTACGAATTTCTCGCCGACAGCATGTGGCCGCAGTTCGCCTACGGGCGCAACGCGGTCTATCCCCATGGCGATCATGGCAACGCCCTGCTGTCGAAGTTTTCGATCCGCGCCTACGACAACCTGGACGTCTCGATCCACGGCAACGAGGAGCGCGGTCTGCTGCACTGCCAGCTCGAAGTACCCGGCCATGAGCAGGTACACGCGATCTGCGTGCACCTGGGGCTGCGCGAAGACCATCGCCAGCGCCAGGTCGACCTGCTGCTGGCGTTGCTCGACAGCCTGCCGGCGGACGAACCGGTCATCGTCGCTGGCGACTTCAACGACTGGCGCCTGAAAGCGGATGCGCGGCTGTCGGGCCATCTGCGCGAAGCCTTTGGCAAGCCAGCGCGCAGCTTTCCCGCCCGCCTGCCCCTGCTGCGCCTGGATCGCATCTATCTGCGCAATGCTCAGGCCTGCGAGGCGCAAGTGTTGGCCAGGTACCCGTGGTCGCACCTCTCCGACCATGCCCCGCTGGTGGCGCAGGTGACGCTATGAAGCAGTCCTGGAGCGACGGCAACCGTGTCGAACTGCTGATCAATGGCGAGCAGTACTACCCGCGCGTGTTCGAGGCCGTGGCCCAGGCGCGCAAGGAAATCCTCCTGGAAACCTTCATCATCTACGACGACAAGGTCGGCCAGCCGTTGCGCCAGGCCCTGATCGACGCCGCGCGGCGCGGGGTGCGGGTCGAGGTGGCGGTGGACGGCTACGGCACCGCGGACTTGCCCGACGACTTCATCGCCTCGATGACCGAGGCCGGGGTGCGTTTCCATTCGTTCGATCCGCAACCACGGCTGGCCGGCATGCGCACCAACCTGTTCCGCCGCCTGCACCGCAAGATCCTGGTGATCGACGGGCAACGCGCGTTCATCGGCGGCATCAACTACAGCGCCGACCACCTCGGTGATTTCGGTCCGCAGGCCAAGCAGGACTACGCGGTGGAGGTCGTCGGCCCGGTGGTGGCCCAGGTGCACGCATCCTCCTGCCGCATGCTCGCACCAGTGCTGGATACCACCAGCCTGGTACAGCCGACCTGCACCGCCGCAGGCCCGGCCAGCGCCGTGCTGGTGGAGCGCGACAACCGGCGCCATCGCAACGATATCGAGGTCTGCTACCTGCAGGTTTTCCGTGAGGCCAGGCAACGTATCGTCGTGGCCAACGCCTACTTCTTCCCCGGCTATCGCCTGCTGCGCGAACTGCGCAACGCCGCCCGGCGCGGGGTCGAGGTGACCCTGATCCTCCAGGGGCAACCAGACATGCGCTGGGTACGCGCCCTCTCGCGGCTGCTCTACAACTACCTGCTGCGCGACGACGTACGTATCCACGAGTACTGCCAGCGTCCGTTGCACGGCAAGGTGGCGCTGGTGGACGACGACTGGTCCACGGTGGGCTCGAGCAACCTCGACCCGCTGAGCCTGTCGTTCAACCTCGAAGCCAACCTGCTGATCCGCGACCGGGCGTTCAACGACGTGCTCTACCAACACCTGAGCGAGCTCACCCGCGAACACTGCAAGACCGTGACGCTGGAGCGCATGGTGCGTGGCTACTGGTGGCGCGCACCCTTGATTTTCCTGGGTTTCCACATCACCCGCTATTTCCCGCGTATCGCCGGCTGGTTCCCCGCGCATCGGCAGCGCCTGCAGTCGCTGCAAGCCGCCAGCGAGGCCCCGGCCGACTACCACGGGGGCAAGACCTGATGGCCACGCCACGCTGGAAGACCTGGGGCAAACGCCTGCTGACCGTACTGTTCCTGGTGTTGATCCCGGTGCTGCTGTTCACCCTGGCGCGTAACCTGGACTGGAACGAAGTGCGCCAGTCACTGCTGGCCTACCGACCCTCGACCCTGGCCCTGGGGTTGCTGCTGGCCCTGTGCAGCTATCTGGTGTTCGCCAGCTACGACCTGCTCGCCCGCGCCTACACCGGCCATCGCCTGCCGGCCCGCCAGGTGCTGCCGGTGGCGTTCGTCTGCTATGCGTTCAACCTCAACTTTACCACCTGGGTCGGCGGGGTGGCCCTGCGCTATCGCCTGTACGGCAGGCTGGGGCTGGATACCCCGACCATCACGCGCATCCTCACCCTGGGCCTGTTGACCAACTGGATGGGTTACCTGCTGTTGGCCGGAACGGTGTTCGCGTTGGGCTTGGTCAAGCTGCCGGATAGCTGGGCGGTGGGCGCCGGCGGCCTGCGCCTGATAGGCGTCATGATGGTGGCGATCACGTTGGCTTACCTGTTCGCCTGTGCCTTCGCCAAGCGGCGAACGTGGGAGCTGCGCGGGCACGAAGTCACTCTGCCGAGCCTGCGCCTGGCGTTGGGCCAGGTGGTCCTGGGGGCCAGCAACTGGGCTTTGATGGCGGCGTTGATCCACCTGCTGCTGCCGCCGGAACTGTTCTATCCCTCGGTGCTGGGGGTATTGCTGATCAGCTGCGTGGCGGGCGTGGTCGCGCATATTCCCGCAGGGCTTGGCGTGCTGGAGGCCGTGTTCCTCGCCCTGCTCCACGGCCAGCTCGGCCAGGGCACGCTGGTCGCCGCGCTGCTGGGTTATCGAACGTTGTACTACCTGATTCCGCTGCTGTTGGCGGTGGTCACCTACCTGATCCTCGAGAAGCGCGCCAAGGCCTTGCGCCAACAGGCCGGGCCGGCCCTCGACAAGCGCTGAAGGGCCTTCGGGCCTGGGAGGTACTTGGCCAACCCCAATGCCGCAGGGCGTGACGAGCCCTCCACCCGCCCTGCCGTGCCCAAGGATGCGCGGATCATCACCTATCACTGCGACACCCCGAGCCTGGGCCAGGCGCGTAGCGATTGTGAGCGCAACAACGCCGACGTCCCAACGAGGCAAGCTCAGCGCTATGCCGTTGCCGTTGCCGTTGCCGTTGCCGTTGCCGTTGCCGTTGCCGTTGCCGTTGCCGTTGCCGTTGCCGTTGCCGATCAATAGTTTAGCCCCATAGCCCGCTAGCGACAGCTGCGTCAGCCCAGGCGCCGCCCGTAACTTCGCGACTTCAGGAGGCCGAACGCAGGCCTTGCGGAGGGAGGTGACGGGCATGGATGCCCGTCAAGCGCTGGGGCCCAGGATGGGCCCTGCAGCGCGGTCCTCCCGGGAGCAAGGCCGGAGTGAGGGGACCCGGAGCGAAGCGTAGGGCCGGATGAATGGAGCGAGGATTTTTTGGTTCCTTTTTGATCCTTCAAAAAGGAACTCGCCGTAAGGGCGAAAAGGTGACTATGCGTCGACATTGCAAATGAATGCACTTACAACCCTTAAAACCAGCACCGGCCGACTTTGACTTTGACTTTGACTTTGACTTTGACTTTGACTTTGACTTCTAGAGCATGTGTATTGAAAGTTATATGCGCATTCATTTGCGATGGTGACGCAAAGTCACCTTTCCGCCCTTACGGCGGGTCCCTTTTTGAAGGATCAAAAAGGAACCAAAAAATCCTCGCTCCATCATCCGGCCCCTACGCTTCGCTCCGGGGTTCCCTCGCTTCGTTCTTGCTCCCGGGAGGACCGCGCTGAACGCCCCATCCTGGGGCGCAGCGCTTGACGGCCATCCATGGCCGTCACCTCCCTCCGCAAGAACTCCGCTCGGCCTCCTGAAGTCGCAATTGGCGGCGCCTGAACTATCGCGCACTTAGAAGCAAGATCAAGATCAAGATCAAGATCAAGATCAAGATCAAGATCAAAATAACTACTGCTGCTGTGCGTACATTGATGTAGCAATTCGCTCTTCGCCGGAGATTTCAACGAAAGGGCCGTCGAGAGTGAAAGAACCTTATGGCGATATAGGATCCCTCGCCGGGAATGTTTCATCCAGCGCGTTATCGACATTACTCTCCTTCGGCCGGGTCATCTCACCACATTTGCAATCGGCCATACGACAAGGCTCCCCATCGCGATGCCCCGTCGCACAGGCTTCGCAGCAATAGGCCTTGCCATCCTGGACCACGGCATTGGCATCCACGGTGCAGGAACAGTGGTTGCAGGAACAGCGTTGCTCATTCATCACGGCTCTCTCCTGTCGTCATCAGGCACCACCTCATCGACCCACGGCTCACCATCCAACGGCGCCGAGCGGGCCAGTTCGGCCTCGTCCAGGCCGATGCCACCACCGATCTCGTGGGCCTCCACCTGGCGCAGGGTCTGGTCGGCAGGTCCGCTGCCTGTGCCAGGTTCATGCGGGTCTCGAGCGCCGGATTCATCGAACAGCGTATCCGGGCTCAAATCGTCGAGGGTGACATTGTCCTCGTGCAGGCTGTCGCCCAGGGTCTCGCCACCGGTCATGCCGCTTTCGGCGACGCGCCGGGGCGGGTAGTCCTCGGCGATCTCGCGCGCCGGACGCTCGTCGCCGACACGCCCCTGGCGCTCATCGCGGCGCTCGCTGAAATCCAGCTCGTGGACGCTGCCCATGCGGTCCTCGGTGTCGTCTATATCAACCTGCGGTCTTGGGTCATCGGGTCTAGGCATGAACGTTCTCCGTCAGTGGGCTTCACACGGTCGACTGCCCCCACCAAGCAATGATTCAGAGTTTCTTCAAAAGGCACCGCCCCGCGCTTTTTTTGAACTCCGCGCCGCACCGCCGCCTCCCAATCCTGAGACCCCGCGAACCGTCCCGGAGCCCGCCATGGCCAAGCCCCTGCAGGAGTACCAGCGCAAGCGCGATTTCAACGCCACGCCCGAGCCGGCTGGCAAGCGCGCCAGGCCACGCTCGGCCCACGCCCTGCAGTACTGCATCCAGAAGCACGATGCCAGCCACCTGCATTACGACTTTCGCCTGGAACTCGACGGCACCCTCAAGAGCTGGGCGATCCCCAAGGGGCCCTCGCTCGACCCCAAGGTCCGGCGCCTGGCGGTGCACGTGGAAGATCACCCACTGGACTACGCCAACTTCGAAGGACACATTCCCGAAGGCCATTACGGCGCCGGTGATGTGATCGTCTGGGACCGGGGTGTCTGGGAGCCCGAGGGCGATCCGCATGAAACCTATGCCAAGGGCAAGCTGCGCTTTCGCCTGCAAGGCGAGAAGCTGTCGGGAATCTGGAACCTGTTCCGCACCCACCTGGCCGGCAAGAAAGAGCAGTGGATGCTGGTCAAATCCCATGACGGACAGGCGCGCAGCGAATCCGACTACCGCATCGTCGAGGCCCTGCCGGACAGTGTGCTGAGCGACCGCACCCTGCCACCGCGGCGCCCGACCAAGGCAACCGCTTCCACGCGCAAGCGCAAGGCCGGTCGCAAAGCCCTGCCGGCGCTGCTCCAGCCACAACTGGCGACGTTGCTTGACTCACCTCCCAGCGGCGACTGGCGTTACGAAGTCAAGTTCGATGGCTACCGGATCCTGGCGCGCATCGACGGTGACGACGTACGCCTGTTTACCCGCAATGGCCACGACTGGAGCGCGAAGATGCCTCGTCAGGTCAAGGCGCTCAAGGCACTGGGGCTCGACGCGGCATGGCTGGACGGCGAGATGGTGGTGGTCGACGACAACGGCGTGGCCGATTTCCAGGCGTTGCAGAACGCCTTCGACACCGAGCACGACGAACGCATCACCTATTACCTGTTCGACCTGCCCTGGCTGGGCGGCGAGGATCTGCGCGAACTGCCGCTACAGGCCCGTCGCGCCACCCTGGCCAAGCTGCTGGAAGACAACGCTTCGCCGCTGCTCAGGTATTCCACCGATTTCAACGAGCCGGTTGACTCGCTGCTCGACAGCGCCTGTCGGCTGGAACTCGAGGGGCTGATCGGCAAGCGTGCCGACAGCCCCTACGTCGGCCGGCGCAGCAGCGACTGGATCAAGCTCAAGTGCAAGCAGCGCCAGGAATTCGTGATCGTCGGCTATACCGACCCCAAGGGCAGCCGCCACGGCTTTGGCGCCCTGCTGCTGGCCCTGCACGACCATGACAGCGGCCAGCTGCGCTACGCCGGCAAGGTCGGCACCGGCTTCAGCGCCGCCACCCTGGACAGCATCCTCACCCGACTGAAACCGCTGCAGACCGCCAAGCCGCCCTTGGCCAGCCCTCCCACCGGAGCCGAAGCCCGCGGCGTGCACTGGCTCAAACCGCAACTGCTGGCAGAAGTCGCCTACGCCCAGATGACCCGCGAAGGCATCGTGCGCCATTCAGTGTTCCACGGTCTGCGCGACGACAAGCCCGCCACCGCCATCGACCTGGAGCCAGCGATGCCCGCCAAGCACGTAGCACAACCCGAGGGCCTGGGCACCCTGCGCCTGACCCACCCCGACCGCGTGGTCGACGCAACCACCGGGGCCACCAAGCGCCTCGTCGCACAGTACTACACCCAGGTCGCCGACTGGCTACTGCCGCAGCTCAAGGATCGGCCCGTGGCCCTGGTCCGGGCACCGGATGGCCTGGGCGGCGAGCTGTTCTTCCAGAAGAACGCCGGCCAGCTGCATATCCCCCACGTGCTCAGCTACAGCAAGGCCCAGGCCGGCCAGGCGGCCATGGTGCTCAACCGCGCCGACAGCCTGCTGGGCGCGGTGCAGATGAACACCCTCGAACTGCACACCTGGAATGCCACCACCAAGGACTTCGACAAGCCCGACCGCTTCGTACTCGACCTCGACCCTGATCCCGCACTGCCTTGGAAGGCCATGCTCGAGGCCACCCAACTGACCCTCACCCTGCTCGATGAGCTGGGCCTGAAGGTGTTCCTCAAGACCAGCGGCGGCAAGGGCATGCACCTTGTCGTGCCATTGACCCGGCGCGCCGGTTGGGACGAGGTGAAGGACTTCAGCCACGCCTTGGTCGAGCACATGGCCGGCCTGTTCCCCGATCGCCTCAGCGCCGTGTCCGGGCCAAAGAACCGGGTCGGGCGGATCTTCATCGACTACCTGCGCAACGGCAAGGGCGCCACCACCGTGGCCGCCTACTCGCTGCGCGCCCGCGAGGGATTGCCAGTGTCGGTGCCGATCTGGCGCGAGGAACTGACTCAGCTTAAAGGCGCCAACCAATGGAACATCGGCAACCTGCAGGCCCGGCTTGCCGAGGTGGACGATCCGTGGGCCGACATGGCCAGGACCCGCCAGTCGATCACCGTGCGCATGCGCAAGCAACTGGGGATTGCCTGATGGAATCGACCCACTTTGATCAGCTGCTACACCGGGTCGCTGCTCGTTCGCAGCCCCTCGAACTCGAACCCTTGCTGCCGGAACTGCTGCAGGCTCTGCAGCGCGAACACCTCGACCTGCTCCCCTTGCCGGGCCAGGGGCAGACCCTGGAGCGCTGGCGGGCCCTGGCGCGGGTCGCCGCTTGCGATCTCAGCCTGGCCAAACTCTACGAAGGCCATACCGACGCCTTGGCGATCCTTGCCGAGTGCGGCGCCGCTCATCATGCCGGTGAAGGGACCTGGGGCGTGTGGGCTGCCGAACCGCCGGATGCCCGCACCCTCATCGTCGAACGGAACGGCGAGCAGGTTCGCCTGCAAGGCCGCAAGGCCTGGTGTTCGGGGGCGTTACAGATCGACCGTGCGCTGCTGACCGCCTGGCAAGACGACCAGCCTCAACTGGTGGCCATCGAGCTGCGCCATCCCAGCCAGCGCATCCAGGCCGACCACTGGCAGGCCGTCGGCATGGCCGCCACCACCAGTGTCGCCATCGCGTTGGACGACTCGCCGGGGTTGGCCATCGGCAAGCCCGGCCAGTACCTGTCCCGTCCGGGCTTCTGGCACGGCGGCGCGGGCATCGCCGCGTGCTGGTACGGCGCCGCCGAAGCCTTGGCGGACTACCTGCGCGAACACTGCCGCAAACCCCGGCCCGACCCGCACGCCGATGCCCACCTGGGCGCGGTCGATGCCGCCTTGTTCGGGGCCCGTGCCGCCCTGCGCGAATGCGCCGCCTGGATCGACCGGCACCCTCACGACGATGCCAGTTTCGAGGTACGCCGCACCCGCGCCCAGGTCGAGCAGGCGGTCGAGTTGGTCATCCAGCATGTCGGCCGGGCGCTGGGCGCCACGCCGTTCTGTTGCAGCAGCCATTTTGCCCGGCTCAGCGCCGACCTGCCGGTATACCTGCGGCAAAGTCACGCAGAACGCGACCTGGCCGAGCTGGGGCGGCAACTGACCGACATGCCTGCAGGAGCATGGCAACTATGAGCCAGAATCTGATTCAGACCGCTGACGGCACGCCATGGAGCGCCTGGCAGCAATCCGCGCACCTGGCCCGGGCCACCTGGCTGACACCCGACCGACTGTGCCCGCCCGGCAGACGGCTGGTGCTGCTGGCGCCGCACCCGGACGACGAAATCCTCATGGCCGGCGGCCTGTTGGCCAGCTTCCACGGCCGGGAACAGGACCTGGTGCTGATTTCCGCCACCAACGGCGAGGCCAGCCATCCGCATTCCAGCCAGTGGACCGAGCACCGCCTGCGCCATCAGCGCCCCCTTGAGAGCCGCCATGCCCTGCACAAGCTGGAGCTGGACCTCAACCGCGTCGATTGGCGACGACTCAATCTCAAGGACGGCGCCCTGCCACGCGACGAGGCTTTCCTGGTCACGCACCTGGAACAGTTGCTCCAACCCGACTACCTGCTGCTGACCACCTGGCGTGGCGATGGGCACTGCGATCATGAAACCGCCGGCCGCGCCTGCGCCCGGGCGGCCCAGTCGCGCCGCGCGCAGTTGGCCGAGGTACCCGTGTGGGCCTGGCACTGGGCCGTTCCCGACGATCCGCGCCTGCCTTGGCCCCAGGCATATCGCCTCCAGCTCGACGAAACGCGCCTGGCGCGCAAGCGCGAGGCCCTGGCCGCCCATGCCAGCCAGTTGCAGCCCGATGGCGATCGTCCGCCGGTACTGCCCGAACAGCTGCAGGCCTGCCTGCTGCAACCCTTCGAACTGGTCTTCCTGTCAATGGAGTCGCCATGAGCCTCGACGCGCAGTACTTCGCCGACCTGTATGCCGGCAACGATGACCCGTGGGCCTTTCGCACCCGCTGGTACGAACGACGCAAGCGCGACCTGGCCCTGGCCAGCCTGCCGCGCCAGTGCTACGCGCGCGTGTTCGAGCCAGCCTGCGCCAACGGCGAATTGAGCGTCCTGCTGGCCGGGCGCTGCGCCGACCTGCTGTGCCAGGACATCGACGCCACCGCCGTGGCCCTGGCCCGCCAGCGGCTGGCAGGCGTGAGCCATGCCCGCGTCGAACAGGGACACCTGCCGGGCGATTGGCCGGGCGGGCAGTTCGATCTGATCGTGCTCAGCGAGATCGGCTACTACCTGGACCCCACCGAGTGGCTGCAGGTGATCGAGCAATCGGTGGCCAGCCTGAGCCATGGCGGCGGCCTGCTGGCCTGCCACTGGCGCCATCCCATCGCCGGTTGCCCGCAGGATGGTCGCGAAGTCCATGGTCTGCTGGCCCGACACCTGCCGCTGTACCCGCTGCTGTGCCACGAGGAGGCGGATTTCCTGCTCGAGTACTGGTCGTGCCAGCCCAGCCTCGTGGACCTGGACGAGACCTGCCCATGATCGCCGTCATCATTCCGGCCCACAACGAGGCCCGCCGCCTCGGGCACTGCCTGGCCGCCGTCAAGCTGGCGGTGGCGCGGGCCGAGGCGGCGGGCCTGGTGGTCGAGGTGCTGGTGGTGCTCGATCGCTGCGTCGACGCCAGCGCGCGCATCGCTCGTCGTCATGGCGTGCACACCCTGGAACTGCAGGCCGGCAACGTCGGCTTCGCCCGGCGCCTGGGCGCGGCCTGGATGATCGAGCGCGGCGCCCAGTGGCTGGCTTTTACCGATGCCGACAGCCGCGTGCCTGGGCACTGGCTGGTGTCGCAACTGCAATGGCATGCCGACGCGGTCTGCGGCACGGTGCACATCGAGCGCTGGCAGCCCTGGCACGGCGCCGCCCTGCGCCAGTTGTACCGTAGCCGTTACCAGGCCCGGGACGGGCACCGGCATATTCACGGCGCCAACCTGGGCGTCTGCACCAAGGCCTATGAGCGCGTCGGCGGATTCCAGCCGTTGCCGGCCCACGAAGATGTGCAACTGGTGCTGGCCCTCGAGGCCAGTGGCGCGCAGATCGTCTGGACGGCGGCGCACAGCGTGGCCACCAGCAGTCGCCGGAACAGCCGCGCTCGCCAGGGCTTCGGGGACTACCTGAATGGACTGGAAGGGCAACTGCCGTAACCTCTGCGCAACCGCTATGACGCTTTGCGCGGTCGCTTGGTCGCCGGTTTCTTCGCCCTGGCCTTGCCACCCAGGCTGCGCTTGAGCAGCTCGGTAAGGTCGATGATGTCAGCGCCCTTCTCCGCCGGCGCGCCCTCGCCTTTGTCCACGGTCTCGATCTTGCCCTTGCTGGCCTTCTCTTCCACCAGGTCGAGGATGGTCTGGCGAAAGGCATCATGGTACTCGTCGGGCGTCCATGGCCCGCTCATGTCTTGCACCAGCTTCCTGGCCATGTCCAGTTCGCGCTTGTCCAGCTTGCTGTTGGTCACACTCTTGTCCAGTTCCAGCGACTCCAGGCCGCGCACCTCCTCGGGCCAGCGCAGGGTGATCATCACCAGCGCGTCCTCCAGGGGGCGCAGTAGCGCCAGGTGCTGGCGGGTGTGCAGCACCACGGTGGCCAGGGCGACATTGCCGGTGCTGTGCAAGGTCTCGCGCAGCAAGGCGTAGACCTTGCCGCCGCGGCGGTCAGGGCTCAGGTAGTAAGGCGTGTCGAACTGTTGCAGCGGGATCTCCCCGGCATCGATGAAGGAAAAGATCTCGATGGTCTGGGTCGCCTCGGGCCGGGCCTTGCGAATCTCCTCCTCGCTGATCACCACATAGCGGCCCTTCTCGTACTCCACACCCTTGACGATGTGCGCCTTGTCGATCTCCTTGCCGGTCACCTTGTTCACCCGCTTGTAGCCCACCGGCTCCATGCTGCGTTTGTCGAGCCAGTCGAAGTCGACGCGTTCGGTACGCACGGCGGTGTTGAGGGAGACGGGGATATGCACGAGGCCGAAGCTGATCGCACCTTTCCAGATTGCCCGGGGCATGGTCGGCTCCTACGCGTCGAACGGTTGGCCGGGCTGGCTGTAGCGCAACGCGCCGCAGCGCTCGCAGCACTGGCAGTCAAGCCCGGCGATTTCCCGGACCAGCAGGCTGCGCCATTGGCAGCCACGCAACAGGCAGACGAGTTTCATCAGCCACCTCCTTGGCCCGCATGTAGGGGCTCATACAAGGAATGACTGCACAGCATGTCAAAGGTTTACTCGATGTTTTCGGCCGATCCAAGTCGGGATATGCGCGGTACCAGGCGAACCCGGCACCGCGTGCCCTTCACTTACGAGCGGCCACCCTTGCGGCCGGACTCGGTCTGGCGGTTGTCGCCACTGCTCTGGCCGCCCTTGCGGCCGGCTTCGGATGCCTTCTCGCGGTCGTTGGCGAAGTTGCCCGGGTTCTTCGATCCACCCTGGCTGCCGGTCTTGTTGCTGTCCTGGCGACCGGTCATGTTGCTGTCTTTATTGGCCATGGTTGCAAAACCTCATGTGGCTGTGGGATGCACGGCTGCATGCCGTACATGGTTGGGAGTACGGCGATAAGGAGGGATTCGGATTATTCCGGAGTGATCGGACCGGTGGCGCTAAACATGCCGATGCCCTGTATCTGGGACGCAAGGGGACGCAGGCATGGTTGACCCCTTCACGCACTCTGGCATAATTCGCACAACCTACCGGTCGGTAGGTTTATTTTGCCAACGGATTTTCCAGTCATGCCTGCTTCCAACCTGCGCTTCGCCGCCTCCCTCGCCCTGATCGGCGCCCTCGGCCCTTCGGCCATCGACATGTACCTGGCCAGCCTGCCGGAAATGGCCCGCGACTTCGGCACCGGCTATACCCAGGTGCAACTGACCCTGACCGTGTTCCTGCTGGCGATGGGCGCCGGCCAGCTGCTGTTCGGCCCCGTGGTGGATGCCCTGGGTCGTCGTCGTCCATTGCTCGCGGGCCTGATGGTGTTCTGTCTGGCCTCCCTCGGCGCCGCCGCCGCGCCATCGCTGGACACATTGCTGCTGGCACGCCTGGTCCAGGGCCTGGCCAGCGCGCTGACGCTGGTGGTGATCATGAGCATGGTGCGCGACAGCGCCGACGGCGCGCGGGCGGCGCAGATCTTCGCCCTGCTGATGACCATCGAAGGCCTGGCGCCGATCCTCGCCCCGGCGCTGGGCGGGGTGATCGACGCGGCCTACGGCTGGCGGGCGATCATGCTGGTGCTGGCCGGTCTGGGCCTGCTGACCCTGCTCAACTCGATGCTGACGCTCGACGAGACCCTGCCTGTGGCGCAGCGGGTACGCCTGGCGCCGACCAGTGTATGGCGCACCTATGCGCGCATCGCCGCCGACGGCGCGTTCCTGCGCCCTGCCCTGGCGTTGTCGGCGGTGTTCTTCTTCCTGTTCGCCTACATCGCCGGTTCCGCCTACGTGTACCAGCAGCATTTCGGTCTCTCCAGCGCCCACTTCGGTCTGCTGTTCGGGGGCTGTGGCGTGGCCATCCTGCTCGGCGCGGCGCTGTCCGGCTACTGGGTAACGCGCCACGGCGTGGCTCGCGTGGCCTGGTGGGGCGCGCTGTGCATGGGCGGCGGCGCGCTGCTGACGGTACTTGCCGGGCTGAGCGACGCGGACCTGGTGCTGCTGCTGGCGGGCGTGGTACTGGCGCTGTTCGGCTTAGGCATTTGCGAGGCCACCTTGATGGCCCTGGCGATGTCGTCGCAACAACGTGACGTCGGCTCCACCGCAGCGTTGCTCGGCGCCCTGCAACTGGTGATCTCGTCCAGTGCCACACCGTTGGCCGGGCACCTGGCAACGCTGGGGCCGCTGGCCTGGGCCTGGCTGCTGGCGGCCGCTGCCCTGGTCATCGTCGGTTTGACCCGCGCCGCCGTGGCAAAGACAATCAGCGCCTCGCCCTACCCCAGCGCCAATCCGGAGTGACCGCCTTGAAAGCCCTGACCCCTTCCGCCGCGCGCATCTGCGACCATGCTGTCGAGCATTTTGCCGAACACGGCTACGACGGCTCGTCGCTGAACGAGATCGCCGTCCTGGCCGGCATGCGCAAGGCCTCGCTCTATGCCCACTTCGCCAACAAGGACGCGTTGTTCGTGCGCGCCTTCGAACGGGCGCTGGCGGACGAGACCGCCTACGTCGAGGCCGGATTCGGCCATGAGGCGGCGGGCCGCGAGGCGCCGGGGCACTGGCACCCGCTGCACCTGGCCGAGCGCTACGCCGCCTCGGCCAACCTGCGCTTCGTGCTGCGCACGGCGTTCCTGCCGCCGGCACCGATCCGTGCGATCGTCACCGGCGGCTTCGAGGCCTACCTGGAGCAGATCCGCCTGGGCTTCTGCCAGGCCCTGCGCGAGCGCCACGCCTGGGCCCGCAGCGATGGCAACAAGCTGGAGCTGTATGGCGACGCGTACCTGGGGATCATCGACAGCCTGCATGTGGAGCTGCTGTATGCGAACCCGGCGGTGTATGCGCGGCGGGCGGCTTCGTTGCTGAAGATTCTCGATGATTCTCTGTATCTGTGCGCAACCCCTGTAGGAGCGGCCTTGCGCCGCGAAAGGGGCGCGTAGCGGCCCCAGGATTTCAGCGTTGACGCATCAATCGACGGGGCTGCTACGCAGCCCTTTCGCGGCACAAGGCCGCTCCTACAGGGATTGCGCACGGCATCAGGGCCTGACCTTCTTCAACTCGTTCAACAACCCCATCAACTGCTCCAGCTTGTCCTCGCCGAACTGGCGCTGGATCTCCTGGTAATTGCGCTCCATCTCCTCGCTCATGGCCAGGAACGCCTGCTGCCCGCGCACGGTCAGGCTGATGAAGATCCGCCGCTGGTCCTCCGGCGACTTGCGCCGGCCCACCAGGCCGTCGCGCTCCAGGCGCTTGAGCACGCCGCTCATGCTCGGTTTGAGGATGCAGGCCAGGTCCGCCAGCTGGTGGCTTTCCAGCTCGCCCTGCTGGCGCAGGATGCGGATCACCCGCCACTGCTGCTCGGTCAGGTCATGGGCATTGAGGGCCGGGCGGAAGAACGCCATGGTCGCTTCGCGGGCCTGCAACAGGGTCAACGTCAGGGAAGGTCTAGGAGTGGTCATCAGGATAAACGGCTGGTTTTATTAAGATATTAATAAAGTGAAAACCATTTTCACCCGTGCTGTCCAGCCCCTGTGAAAAGTACCAGCGCTCCCGGCAAACGCCTATTTTCCAGGCGCCGCCTTCGTTGCACGATCAGTTGAAGCCTGTAGCCCGGAGCTGATCGCCCCATGTCAACGCAATCCCGCCTGGCGCTGGCGATACTCCCCCGGCGTCATCTGCGCATGGCGCTGGAAGAAGCGGCTGAAATACGCCGGATCCTTGAACCCCAGCCGATAGCAGATCTCGTTGGCCGAACCGCCGGTGTACAGCAGCAATCGGCGCGCCTCCTGCATCAGCCGTTCGAACACCAGACGCTTGGACGGCAGGTCGGCCATGCGCCGGCACACATCGTTCAGGCGCGCCTCGGTCACGCCCAGCGCCGCCGCATACGCCGGCAGTGTCCAGTGGTCGAGGTAGTGGCGCTCGATCAGCTCGTTGAAGCGATGAAACAGCTGCAGGTCCTCGTGCCGCGCAGGTGTGGCCTCCAGCGAATTGGCGCCCAGGCGCAGCAGGCTGATCATCACCAGGCGCGCCAGGTCCTGCACGGCGGTGCCCTGCCCGGCCTGGCCATGGCCGATTTCGTCGCCAAGCAGGTCGAACAGTTGCTCCAGGCGCCGCACCTCGCCGGCCGCCGCCCCCTGCAGGTGACCCAGGGCAACGCACGCCGGTTGCAGCCGCGGCCCCAGCGCCAGCCCAGGCTCGGCCTGCAGCAGTTGCCAGACCAGTTGCTGGCGCACGGTCAGCACATGGCCGTCGGCGTCGGCCTCGGTGACGAAGGCATGGGGAATGGTCGGCGGGGTGAGGAAGAACATCGGCCCGGACTCGTGGTAGCGCTGCTCGTCCAGGTACACCCGCACGCTGCCGGTCTTCACGTAGTGCACCTGGAAGAAGCGGTCGTGGCGGTGCACCGGCATGTTGCGGCCGAAGAATCCGGCCAGGTTGCCCAGGCGGTCGTAGTGCACCTCGCTGTCGCTATAGCGCTGGTCGTACACCTGACCGATGTTGATGTTGGGAATCGGCTGTCGTTCTTTCATTGTTGTTCTCGCAGCAGTGAAACGCGCCGGGGAAACCATCGTAGCACCACCGGCCAGCGGTAGACGCCTTGACGATCGTTAACATATTAAATATAACGTTAACACATTAACAAAAACACCACGAGGCGCCCCTGGTCGCCTCAATCACCGCAGGAGAAAAGCATGAGCCGTGCCTTGCACGAGGTCGCCAACGGCAGCTTGTTCGGCGTCGCCCTGAACTATCAGGGCCTGCTGCAGCAGCATCTGGCATCCTTCCATGAAGCGCCGTACCAGCAGCCGCCGGTCAAACCGGTGCTGTTCATCAAGACCCCGAACACCCGCAACGAGCATGCCCGCCCGGTGACCTACCCATCGGCAGTCGAGCGCCTGCAACCCGGCCCCGCGTTGGGCGTGGTGATCGGCAAGGACGCCAGCCGCGTCAGCGTCGAAAACGCCCTCGCGCATGTGGCCGGCTACACCATCGTCAACGAGTTCAGCCTGCCCGAGGACAGCTACTACCGTCCGGCGGTCAAGGCCAAGTGCCGCGACGGCTTCTGCGCCATCGGCCCGCAGCTGGTGCCGGCCGCGCAGGTCGGCAACCCCGACGCGCTGGGCATCCGCCTGTGGGTCAACGGCGAGCTGCGCCAGCAGAACAACACCGCCAACTGCGTGCGCGGCGTGGCCCGGCTGATCGCCGAGATCAGCGAGTTCATGACCCTGCATGCCGGCGACGTGCTGATCACCGGCACCCCCGAAGGCCGCGTCGATGTGCTGCCCGGCGACCGGGTGACGGTCGAGATCGACGGCCTTGGCCAGCTGACCAACCCCATCGTCGCCGAACAAGGACTCGCCCCATGAAGCACGCCCGTATCCAGTTCGACGGCCAGGTCCATCAGGTCACCGTCGAGGACGACCAGCAACTGCGCCTGGCCGATGGCCGCCTGGTCCATGCCGACCAGGTCACCTGGCTGCCACCGGCCACCGGCAACATGTTCGCCCTGGGCCTGAACTACGCCGACCACGCCGCCGAGCTGGCCTTCACCCCGCCCACCGAACCGCTGGCGTTCATCAAGTCGCCGGGCACCTACACCGGGCACGACCAGGTCACCTGGCGCCCGGACAACGTCAAGTACATGCACTACGAGTGCGAACTGGTGGCGGTGATCGGCAAGCCGGCGCGCAACGTCAGGCGCGAGGACGCCCTCGACTACCTGGCCGGCTACACGGTGTGCAACGACTACGCCATCCGCGACTACCTGGAGAACTACTACCGCCCCAACCTGCGGGTGAAAAACCGTGACGCCACCACCCCGGTGGGCCCGTGGATCGTCGACGTCGCCGACGTGCCGGATCCGTCGAAGCTGACGCTGCGCACCTGGATCAACGGCGAGCTGAAACAGCAAGGCAGCACCGCCGACATGATCTTCGACATCCCCTACCTGATCGAATACTTCTCCAGCTTCATGACCCTGCAGCCCGGCGACATGATCGCCACCGGCACCCCGGAAGGCCTGGCCGACGTGGTACCGGGCGACGAGGTGGTGGTGGAAGTAGAAGGCGTTGGTCGCCTGGTCAACCGAATCGTCAGCGAAGCCGAGTTCTTCGCCCGCAAAGCACACGAGGCAACAGCATGATCAAGCACTGGATCAACGGCCGCGAAGTCGAGAGCCGCGACACCTTCATCAACTACAACCCGGCCACCGGCGAAGCCATCGGCGAAGTCGCCAGCGGCGGCGCCGAGGAAGTCGCCCAGGCCGTGGCCGCGGCCAAGCAAGCCTTCCCCAAATGGGCCAACACGCCGGCCAAGGAGCGCGCCCGGCTGATGCGCCGCCTGGGTGAGCTTATCGAGCAGAACGTGCCGCAGCTGGCCGAACTGGAGACCCTGGACACCGGCCTGCCGATCCACCAGACGCGCAACGTGCTGATTCCCCGCGCCTCGCACAACTTCGACTTCTTCGCCGAGGTGTGCACGCGCATGGACGGCCACACCTACCCGGTGGACGACCAGATGCTCAACTACACCCTCTACCAGCCGGTGGGCGTGTGCGGGCTGGTGTCGCCCTGGAACGTGCCGTTCATGACCGCCACCTGGAAGACCGCGCCATGCCTGGCCCTGGGCAACACCGCGGTGCTGAAGATGAGCGAACTGTCGCCGCTGACCGCCAACGAGCTGGGCCGCCTGGCGGTCGAGGCTGGCATCCCCAATGGCGTACTCAATGTGATCCAGGGCTACGGCGCCACCGCCGGCGATGCCCTGGTGCGCCACCCGGACGTGCGCGCCATCTCCTTCACCGGCGGCACCGCCACCGGCCGCAAGATCATGCAGACGGCGGGCCTGAAGAAGTACTCGATGGAGCTGGGCGGCAAGTCGCCGGTGCTGATCTTCGAAGACGCCGACCTGGACCGTGCCCTGGACGCCGCGCTGTTCACCATTTTCTCGCTCAACGGCGAGCGCTGCACCGCCGGCAGCCGGATCTTCATCCAGGAGAGCGTATACCCGCAGTTCGTCGCCGAGTTCGCCGCCCGCGCCAGGCGCCTGATCGTCGGCGACCCGACCGATCCGCAGACCCAGGTCGGCTCGATGATCACCCAGCAGCACTACGACAAGGTCACCGGCTACATCCGCATCGGCCTCGAGGAAGGCGCACGCTTGGTGGCCGGCGGCTTGGAGCGTCCGGCCGGGCTGCCGGCGCACCTGGCCAAGGGGCAGTTCATCCAGCCGACGGTGTTCGCCGACGTGAACAACTCGATGCGCATCGCCCAGGAAGAGATCTTCGGCCCGGTGGTCTGCCTGATCCCGTTCAAGGACGAGGCCGAGGCGCTGCAACTGGCCAACGACACCGAATACGGCCTGGCTTCGTACATCTGGACCCAGGACATCGGCAAGGCCCACCGCCTGGCCCGTGGCATCGAAGCGGGCATGGTGTTCATCAACAGCCAGAACGTGCGCGACCTGCGCCAGCCGTTCGGTGGGGTGAAAGGCTCGGGTACCGGGCGCGAAGGTGGGCAATACAGCTTCGAGGTCTTCGCCGAGATCAAGAACGTGTGTATATCCATGGGTAGCCATCACATTCCGCGCTGGGGAGTGTAACGCTTCCAATCGCCGGGGCTGCCTTGCAGCCCTTCGCGGGTAAACCCGCTCCCACAGGAACAGCGCTGAACCTGTGGGAGCGGGTTTACCCGCGAATCGAGGGCGCAGCCCTCGCCATGGACACCAAGAACAACAACCTTCAACAGGAGACATACCATGGGCAAACTCGCTCTCGCCGCCAAGATCACCCATGTTCCCTCGATGTACCTGTCCGAACTGCCCGGCCCGCGCCAGGGCTTTCGCCAGGCGGCCATCGACGGCCACCACGAGATCGGCCGGCGCTGCCGTGAACTGGGCGTGGACACCATCGTCGTGTTCGACACCCACTGGCTGGTCAACGCCAACTACCACATCAACTGCGCCGCGCATTTCGAAGGCCTGTACACCAGCAACGAACTGCCCCACTTCATCGCCAACATGGACTACGGCTTCCCCGGCAACCCCGAGCTGGGGCGGATCCTTGCCGAGGAATGCAACCGCCTGGGCGTGGAGACCATGGCCCACGACGCCACCACCCTGGCCCCGGAGTACGGCACCCTGGTGCCGATGCGCTACATGAACGCCGACCGCCACTTCAAGGTGATCTCGGTCTCGGCCCTGTGCACCTCGCACTATCTCAATGACAGCGCGCGCCTGGGCTGGGCCATGCGCAAGGCGGTCGAGGACCACTACGACGGCACCGTGGCCTTCCTCGCCAGTGGCTCGCTGTCGCACCGCTTCGCCCAGAACGGCCAGGCCCCGGACTTTGCCACCAAGGTCTGGAGCCCGTTCCTGGAGACCCTCGACCACCGCGTGGTGCGCATGTGGCAGGACGGCGACTGGGCCGACTTCTGCGCGATGCTGCCCGAGTACGCAGTCAAGGGCCACGGCGAAGGCTTCATGCACGACACCGCCATGCTGCTCGGCGCCCTGGGCTGGTCCCAGTACGACGCCAAGGCCGAGGTGGTGACGCCGTACTTCGGCTCCTCCGGCACCGGCCAGATCAACGCGATCTTCCCGGTCACCCCGCAGGACGGCAGCGCGATCCCCGCCGCCCAGGCCTCGAACCCGGCCGGCGTCACCGCCACCAGCCGCCTGTAAGGAGTACCGTCATGCCTCATCTGGTCCTGCTCTACAGCCCGGACATCGAAGCCGACGCCGATATGCCCGGCCTGTGCCGCGCCCTGGCCGACTGCATGCTCGCCCAGCGCGACGAACATGATCGCCAGGTGTTCCCCACCGGCGGCACCCGCGTGCTGGCCTACCCGGCCGCCCACGCGGCGATCGCCGATGGTCGTGGCGACTACGGCTTCGTCTACGCCAACCTGCGCATGGGCAGCGGTCGCAGCGCCACAGTGCACCGGCAGGTCGGCGATGCGCTGCTGGCGGTGCTGCGTCGGCAGTTGGACGCGCTGCTGGAACGTCGCCCGGTCGGGCTGACCCTGCAGATCGATGAAAGCCAGGCGCAGGTGTACGACGCCAAGCACAGCAGCCTGCATCCCCTGTTCACCCGTCAGCCCTGAGGTCTCCATGCTCGACGCCCGCATCATCCAGCAAGCCGCCGCCCGCCTCGACCAGGCCGAACGCACCCGCGAACAGGTCGGCCAGTTCTCCCTGGAACACCCCTCGATCAGCATCGAGGACGCCTACGCCATCCAGCGTGCCTGGGTGGCGCAGAAGATCAAGGACGGCCGCAAGCTGGTCGGCCACAAGATCGGCCTGACTTCCCGGGCCATGCAGGTCTCCTCGAACATTACCGAGCCGGACTATGGCGCGCTGCTCGACGACATGCTGTTCGACGAAGGCAGCGACATTCCCTTCGAGCGCTTTATCGTGCCCCGGGTCGAGGTGGAGCTGGCGTTCATCCTCGGCAAGCCGCTCAAGGGGCCGAACGTGACCCTGTTCGACGTGCTCGACGCCACCGAGTGGGTGATTCCGGCCCTGGAGATCATCGATGCGCGCATCCAGCAGGTCGACCCGCTCAGCGGCGCCACCCGCAAGGTGTTCGACACAATCTCCGACAACGCTGCCAACGCCGGCGTGGTCATGGGCGGTCGCGCCGTGCGCCCGGGCGACGTCGACCTGCGCAAGGTGCCGGCGGTGCTGTACCGCAACGGCGTGATCGAGGAGTCCGGCGTGTCGGCGGCGGTGCTCAACCACCCGGCCAAGGGCGTGGCCTGGCTGGCCAACAAGCTGGCGCCATACGACGTGGGCCTCGAAGCCGGCCAGATCATTCTCGGCGGCTCGTTCACCCGCCCGGTGGCCGCCCGTCCTGGCGACACCTTCCACGTCGACTACGATCAACTCGGTTCGATCGCCTGTCGATTCGTCTGACGCCTGCCCAGACAGCAGAGATTCCTGTGGGAGCGGGTTCACCCGCGAAAGCATCATCAGCATCACCATCGCATTCGCGGGTGAACCCGCTCCCACAGTGTACCTGCGACCCCACACGCTCAACGAGGACCGCCCATGGACATGCCCATCAACACCTTCAAACAACGCCTGCGCGCTGGCCAGGCGCAGATCGGCCTGTGGCTCGGCCTGGCCGACCCGTACTGCGCGGAGCTGGCGGCCAATGCCGGCTTCGACTGGCTGCTGCTCGACGGCGAGCACGCGCCCAACGACCTGCGCAGCCTGCTCGGCCAGTTGCAGGCGGTGGCGCCCTACCCGGCCCAACCCATCGTGCGCCCGGTGATCGGCGACACCGCGCTGATCAAGCAATTGCTGGATATCGGCGCGCAGACCCTGCTGGTGCCCATGGTCGAAAGCGCCGAGCAGGCACGCCAGCTGGTGCGAGCGATGCACTACCCGCCCCACGGCGTGCGCGGCGTCGGCAGCGCGTTGGCACGAGCGTCGCGCTGGAACAGCCTGCCCGACTACCTGGACCAGGCCGACGAACAGATGTGCCTGCTGGTGCAGGTGGAGAACCGCGAAGGCCTGGCCAACCTCGACGCGATCTGCGCCGTCGAAGGCGTCGATGGCGTGTTCATCGGCCCCGCCGACCTCAGCGCCGCCATGGGCCACCGGGGCAACCCGGGGCATCCCGAAGTGCAGGCGGCCATCGACGACGCCATCGTGCGCATCGGCCGTGCCGGCAAGGCGGCGGGGATCCTCAGCGCCGACGAGGCGCTGGCGCGCCGTTACATCGAGCTGGGCGCGGCGTTCGTCGCGGTCGGGGTCGACACCACGGTGCTGATGCGCGGCTTGCAGACGTTGGCGGGCAAGTTCAAGGACGGGGCCGCTGCCAGCGCCCAGGGCGGTGTCTACTAGTCCGGCCTGGTAGCGCGTAAGCTCGATGTTGGGAGCACACTGGCCCCTGCGACAGTGCCATGCTAGCCTCCGCGCGCCTCGTCCTGCGGGGTCGCAACAACATCGAATCAAGGAGTCAGGCAATGGACCTGCAGTTTCTGGGCACCTCTTCCGGTGTGCCCACCAAGGCCCGCAACGTCAGTGCGACCGCAGTCATCGAATCCTCAGGCACCGGCTGGTACCTGGTCGATTGCGGCGAAGGTACCCAACACCAGTTGCTGCACAGCCCGCTGTCGGTGCGCGACCTGCGCGCCATCCTCATCACCCATGTGCACGGCGACCACTGCTTCGGCTTGCCGGGGCTGCTGGCCAGTGCCGGCATGTCGGGGCGCAAGGAACCCTTACAGCTAGTGCTGCCGGCCGAGCTTCAGGCCTGGGTGCGCCAGAGCCTGGCGGTCAGCGATACCTACCTGCCCTTCGAGCTGCAGATGCAGCCGGTCGAGACCTTCACCGGGCTGGAACATGGCAATGTGCAGATCGGTGTGGTCGAGCTGTCGCACCGGGTACCGTCCTACGGTTTCGTGTTCGAGGAGCGTGACCCAGAGCCACGGCTGGACACCCAGCGCCTGCAGGCCGACGGCATCCCCGCCGGGCCGTTGTGGGGGCAACTGGCCCGTGGCAGGACTGTCGAGCACGAGGGACGCCAGCTCGACCCGCAGGCCTACCTGCAACCGACGCGCCCGGCGCAGCGGATGATCGTCTGCGGCGACAACGACCGCCCGGAGCTGTTGAGCACGCTGGCGGCGAACGTGGATGTGCTGGTCCATGAGGCGACCTTCACCCAGCCGGTGGTCGAGCGTGCCCAGGCGACCTTCGGCCACAGCACCGCCGCCGCAGTGGCGCGCTTCGCCGAAACGGCGGGCGTGAGGAACCTGGTGCTGACGCATTTCAGTGCTCGCTACCAGTCGGGCGGCGGGCGTGGTGGCTCCATCGAGGAGGTACGCGAAGAGGCGCAGGCGCACTACAACGGGCACCTGACCCTGGCCCGGGACCTGCAGCGTTATCGGCTTGGCCGTGATGGGGTGTTGGTAGAGGTGGAGTGAGCAGGCCTTGTGGCCAGCCCCTTTTGGATATCAACGCTCCGATTCAAGATTGCCGGGGTCGCTCTGCGACCCTTTCGCGGCACAAGGCCGCTCCTACAGGGGGACGCAATCGCCTGTAGGAGCGGCCTTGTGCCGCGAAAGGGCTGCAAGGCAGCCCCAGCAACTCCAAGCCGGACGCCACTCTCAACCCCTGGAAAAGGCTGGACCTTGCGGCCTCAATGCGCCGGATGCTGCGCCACGCTGCCCGCCAGGCAATAGCGATCCCGCCCCTGGCGCTTGGCTTCATAAAGCGCCGCATCCGCAGCCGCCATCAGGTTCTCCGGGGTCACCGTCTCCAGCGTCGGCGCGCCCACCGCAATACCGGCACTGGCCGAGACGTGTCCCAGCGGGCTGCCGGCATGCTCGATGGCCAGCCGGCGCAACAGCTGCAGGATCTCCTGGACGATCTGGCTGGCGCCCTGGCCATCGGTATCGGGCAACAACAGGGTGAACTCCTCGCCGCCATAGCGCACCGCCAGGTCCCCCGGGCGCTTGAGCGCCTGGCGCAGCAGCTCGGCGAAACGCCGCAGGCACTGGTCGCCCGCCGGGTGGCCGTAGCGGTCGTTGTAGGCCTTGAAGTAGTCCAGGTCGAGCATCACCAGGGCCAGCGGCCGGCCCTGGCGCCGTGCCCGGCGGATCTCCGGCTCGAACACCGCGTCCAGGCGTCGGCGGTTGCCCAAACCGGTCAGGCTGTCGCTCAGGGCCAGCGCCTTTAGGGTCTGGTGGGCCTGGTGCAGTGCGCGCTCGATGGCGATGCGCTCGCGCAACTGGCGCAGGACGATCCAGCCGAAGCCGGCCAGGCCGACCAGCAGCAGGACCAGCACGGCCAGTGACTTGATCATGTCATGCCGCCAGGGCCCGACGATCGACTCGCGGGACAAGCCCGCCTGTACCACCAGCGGGTAGCTGGACAGCGCCCGGAACGCATACAGCCGAGTGGTGCCATCAACCACCGCCACCGCTTCGGTCACGCCTTCGCTGGCGTAGGGCAGGTAAAGACGGAAGATCTCGCTGCCCGCCAGGCTGCGGCCAATGACCTGCTCGACGAACGGCCGGCGCACGAGGATGGTACCGTCGCGTTTGGCCAGCACCAGGGCGCCACGTTCATCGATCTTGAAATCACCGTAGTAACGCACGAACCAGTCGACCTTGATGGTGCCCAGCAGCACCCCGGCGAAGCGGCCATCGGGCAGGTCCAGGCGCCGCGAGATGGGGATGATCAGGTCGCCCGTGGAACGGCTGCGCACCACCGAGCCGATACGCACCTGGTGACCGGCGTGGGTCTGGTGGTAGATGAAATAGTCGCGGTCAGCGTTGTTGGCACCCGGCGGCACGGCGTCCTTGTCGGTGACGATCCAGCTGCCATCGGCGCCGTAGACGAACAGGCCGTGCAACTGCGGCATGATTTTCACCTGCTGCTTGAGCAGGGCGTGCAGGCGCGGTCGATCGACATGGGCGAAGCCATCGCCTTCCAGGCGCTCGGCCAGGACGGCGGTGATCGCGTCCACCTGGCGGATGGCGTCCTCGGCGTGCTGGGCGGTGGCCCTGGCCAGGTTGGTGACCGCGTTCTCGGCGTCGCTGAACGCCTGCCGGTACTCGCGCCAGATCCGCCAGCCCTCGATCAGCACGAACGCCAGCATCACCACCGCCATGAAACCCAGCACCAGGCGGAACAACGACACGGCGCGGCCCTCGCCGGTCACCGCGAAGACGCTGTCATCAGTGTGTTTCCTGGCTGCTGCCATCAAAGTCCCTTGTCGTCACGCACTAGCCGCCCATCACTATAGTTCAGCCAGGACACTGTCTATCTCCTGTAGGAGCGGCCTTGTGTCGCGAAAGGGCCGTGCAACGGCCCCAGGATGTCAGCATTAAGCAAAGATTGCCGGGGCCGCTTTGCGGCCCTTTCGCGACACAAGGCCGCTCCTACAAGGCACCATTCGACTCTATGACCCAAGCTGTTCTACGATCGCCTCCATCAGCGCCCGCACCCGCCTCGGCTGCACCCGGGTCGGCGGATAGACGATCTGCAGCGCCACCTGCCCGGCGCTGAAGTCTCCCAGCACCTCCACCAGCCTGCCACTGTCCAGGTCATCGCGTACATCGCGCAGCGACTTCAGGCACAGGCCATGCCCGGCCAGGGCCCAGCGCCGCACCTGCTCGCCGTTGTTGGCGACCCGCCGGCCGCGCACGCTGACCGGATAGGCCGCCGAGCCCAGGCGAAGCGGCCAGACCCGCTCGGTGTGGATGCCGAAGCGCATGACGATGCAGTCGTGCCGCGCCAGGTCGTCCGGGTGCAGTGGTGTGCCGTGCCGGCCCAGGTAATCGGGCGCGGCGCACACCACCCGGCGGTTGTCGCCCAGGGGCCGGGCGCGCAGGGAACTGTCGGCCAATGTGCCGTAGCGGATGGCGAAGTCGATGCCCTGCCCTACGAGGTCGACGTAGCCATCGGTCAGGTCCAGGTCGATCGACACTTCGGGGTGTTCGGCAAGGAAGCGGTCGAGCAGCGGCGCGATGCAGTGCTGGCCGAGGTCCACCGGGGCGCTCAGGCGCACCAGCCCGGAGATCTTCTGCTGGCCGTGGCGCAGCTGGCTCTGCAGCTCGTCGGCCTCGGCCAGCAAGCGCCGGGCGCCGTCGGCCAGCAGCCGACCGGCGTCGGTCAGGCTGAGCGAGCGGGTGCTGCGGGTCAGCAGCGTCACCCCGTAATGCGCCTCCAGCGCCGACAGGCGCTCGGACACCGTGGCCGGTGACAACCCGCGCTCACGGCCCGCCGCCGACAGGCTGCCCTTTTCGATGATGGTGAGGAACAACGCCAGTTGATCCAGCATGGCTTTCGACTTTTCCGAAATATGATTTTGTCTTTCGGCTGATTATTAGCGATTTTCTCGCTAATTACACTGCCCGGCATCGAAACCCACGCACTCAGGAGCGAACCGATGACCAGCAGAAGAGACTTCATGAAAGGCACCCTTGCCGGCGGCATCGCCGTGGCGGCGGGCGCGGCACTGGCGAGCGAGCCAGGCAGCACCAACGGGACGACGCCAGGTAGCGGCGATGGCAAGGCGTTCTGGCCCAACGGCGCGCAACTGGTGATATCGGTGTCGTTGCAGTTCGAATCGGGTGGGCAGCCGGAGCATGCCGAAAGCCCCTTCCCGCCCCTGGACCCACGCTACCCCGACACCATCGCCCCCAGCTGGTACCGCTACGGCCCGCTGGAAGGCGTGCCGCGCCTGCTCGCGCTGTTCGACCGGCACGGCATCAAGGTTACTTCGCACATGGTCGGCAAGGCCGTGGAAGCTTACCCGGAGCTGGCGGCCGAGGTGGTCCGGCGTGGTCACGAAGCCGCCGGTCACGGCCTGCACTGGGCGCCCCAGTACAGCCTGACGCCCGCCGAGGAGCGCCGCCAGTACCAGCAGGCCAGCGGCATAATCGAACGCGTCACCGGGCAACGTCCGCTGGGTTTCAACGCGTTCTGGATGCGCCACTCCCGCGAAACCCTGAATATCCTCCAGGACCTGGGCTTCCTCTACCACATCGACGACCTGGCCCGCGACGAGCCGTCGATCACCCCGGTGCGCGGCAAGCCGTTCGCCGTGGTGCCCTACACCCTGCGCAACAACGACATCGGCCGCATCGCCGGGTCCACGGCGATGACCGGCGCCGCCTTGCTGCAGGAGCTCAAGGACGAATTCGACGTGCTGTACGCCGAAGGCCGCCAGCGCCGCCGGCTGATGTCGCTGTCGGCCCATGACCGCATCGGCGGCACGCCCACCGTGGTGCGGGCGCTGGACCAGTTCTTCGCCTATGCCCGCAGCCATGCCGGGGTGGCGTTCATGCGCAAGGACGACATCGCCCGCTGGACCCTGGCCCAGGGCGATGCGCCGGTCAATCCGCCGCGGGTGTTCAGCTGATCGCAGGCCAGACCCAACCTGTAGGAGCGGCCTTGTGCCGCGAAAGGGCTGCGCAGCAGCCCCGGGATCTCAGCCTCAAGGCAGATATTGCTGGGCCGCTTCGCGGCCCTTTCGCGGCACAAGGCCGCTCCTACAGCCCCACTAGCCCCGCCTGACGCATGAATGCCAGGTTGTCCTCCAGATGCCAGTCCTCGGCTATACGGCCATCGGCGATGCGATAGATGTCCATGGCGATGAAGTCGATGGCCTGGCCCTGACCCTGGTGCTCGCCCAGTGTGCCGGTGAAATGGCCAGTAAAGCGCAATGCCGCGGTGACCCGGTCACCCGCGACGATCATCTGCAGCACCTCGCAGCGCAGGTCCGGCACCGCCGCGCGGAATGCCCGGGAAGCCTTCAGCGGCCCTTCGACGCCCTGCACCCGCCCCGGCGGCAGGGTGTTGTCGCGAAAGTCGGCGGCCAGCGCGGCGCGGGCCATGGCCTCGTCGCCAGTGTTCCAGAAGGTGTCGTAGCGGCGGGCGGCGAGGATCTGCTGCTGCGCCTGGGCCTCGGGCAGGCTCTGGTCGACCACCAGCGTGGCCGGCGTCACCAGCTCACTGGCGTTGCCCAGATTGGCCGCCGCCGTCAGCAGCAGCATGGAGATGCAGCGGGCGGCACGCAGCGCCGAAGCCTTGGTTTCGGTGTTCATCCTGATTTCCTTCAGTGCGTTTACAAGGGGGCATGGCGCGGCCGCGAACCATGGACAACAGCCTAACCAGCCCCGACCAAGCGCTCAAGAAGGCACTTTTCACTCACCTGATTACCCTGGAGTAACCCATGGCCCACTACCGCGAATGCCCGGCCTACGACGTCTTTGCCCCGAACTGCCCGGCACGCCTGGTGCTCGATCGGCTGGCCGACAAATGGGTGCTGCTGCTCATCGACCGCCTCAGCGCCGGCGAGCGGGTGCGCTTCAACCAGCTGCGCCGGGATATCGCCGGGGTCTCGCAGAAGGTGCTGTCGCAGACCCTGAAGAGGCTCGAGCGCGATGGTCTGGTGGAACGCCAGGTACACCCGACCGTGCCGCCCACCGTCGAATACGCCCTGACCGAACTGGGCGCGACACTGGGCGGCACGGTGGAACAACTGGCGCATTGGGCGGAGTCGAACATGCCGGCGATAGTTCAAGCTCGGCAACGCTACGATAAGAGGCCGGACCCAGGATCCCCCCGCAATGCACTTCCCCTGTAGGAGCGGCCTTGTGCCGCGAAAGGGCTGCAAAGCAGCCCCGCCGATCTTTGCATTAGCGCGCAAATCCCGGGGCCGCTGTGCGGCCCTTTCGCGGCGCAAGGCCGCTCCTACAGGCAAGCGCGTAACCTCGACTTACGGCTGCTGATACTGACTCAGGTACTTGTCCAGCACCGCCTTGTCCCCCGCCCCATCCCCCGCCACCTGCCACAACCGCCGCTCGATCCCCTGGGCCAGCAGGTGGCCCACCGCGGCTTCGATGGCCGACAGCACGCACAGCTGCGCCGGTTCGTTGGTGGTGTAGCCCACCTCGGCTTCGAGCAGCTTCTTGAACTCGATGAACTTGAACACCCCGGCGTTCTGCCCGACCGAGTAGATGGTCTTGCTGGTCATCACGTTGGCCAGCACCTGGCCGGTGCGCACGTCCACCGCCCGCAGGTTGACCGTGACCTGGTCGACCCGGTACTCGCGGGACAGGCCGATGCCCAGGTAGCGGGCGCCCTCACCGCCGCTGCGCACATTGGTGTCGTAGGCGATGATGCCGCCCTCGAGCATCAGGTTGGCCGCCTGCAGCGGCGGCAGCTCGCCCTGGATGTTTTCCGCGACGTCGGGCTTCTTCTGCGAGGCGCGGATGATCTTGCGCTCGGTCAGCAGGTTCTGCAGGCCCTCGCGCTCCAGCACCACGAACCAGCCGCTGGCGTTGAGCGCGTCCATCAGCATGCTCGCCGCCCCCTGGGTGACGCTGGTGGAAAACGAACTGGCCGGGGTCGGCTTGTATTGCCCGGTCTGGTCGCGGAAACCGTACACCACCGCCATCAGCCGGCCGCGGGGCCGAGGCATGTTGACCAGGTCGTAGTAGGTCGAGGCCCGCGGCGTCAGCGTCGGGGTCTCGGGGTCCTGTTCGGCGGGCATCGGCTCGCGCAGGCCGCAGCCTGGCAGGCTACCCAGGGCGGCGAGGACCAGCAGTGTGCTCAGCAGGCGTTTCATGGCGTTCTCTCCCCAGTAAAGACCCGTCCCTCTCAGGGGTTCAGGCCGCTGACCTCGATGATCGAGACTTCCCCGGTGGCCCGGTCGGTGACCTTGATGCTCAGCGCCCCCGAGTCGTCGATGACGTCGATCAGGAAGGCGTCGGTGGACATGCTGCCGGTGTTGCCGTTGCTGATGTTGTCCAGCAGTTGCCCGAGCAGGCGCGACTCGAGCTGGTTGCTGAAGCGCTCCAGGGCCGAGGTGCCGGCGAATGCCGAGCTGCGGTCCTTGAGGTCGGGATCGTCGTAGTCGTTCTGCGCCTGGGCGTTGTTCAGCAGCCAGGTGCCATTGATCGGGTTGCCGCCGAAGGACGGGTTGACCGGGGTGTACACCAACTCGGTGGCCAGGGCCTGGCCACCGAGGCCGGCAGCCAGCAGGCAGGCGGCGATGCGTCGTGCAAGATGGGTGCTCATAGCTCGTCCCTCTCCAGATCGGTTGTGTCCTGCAGCAGTCGTTGCAGCTTGCGCTGGATGATCTGTTGCCTGACCAGGTCGGCGGCCGCGATGGCCTCGTCGTTGAGTTGCGTGGTGTTAGGCGGCAGGAAACGCCGGTACAGCACCTCGCGCTCGTATTCCACCGTCACCAGGCTGCCCCAGCGGGCATCCGGGCGTTCGCGCACCACCAGGTTGAAGTCGAGCCGGCTGGTGGCGCGCAGCCGGTCGCTGAAGGCGTGATAGAAGTCGTGGCCGATGTGCGAGATGGTGTTGTCGACGATGAAACCCATCATCTCGTCCTCGGCACCCGCCCGGGCCTGACCCTGCAGCAGGGCCAGGCACAGGCACAGCAACGTGGCCAGGCGTTTCATGGCGCCTCTCCCGGGCCTGCGTGTTGACGGGCGCCGCCGGCACTCTCGGCAAAGGCCTGCTCGGCGACGAACTGCCAGTCGCTGTAGTGTTCCAGCCCTTCGAAAGCGCTCCACTGGGCGTCGAAGCCACTGCGCTTGAGCGGCGCGGTCTCGGAGCGGCTGTACACCCCGGTGATACGGCCATCGACCGCGCGCAGCAGGCCCCACGCCTCGCCGCCGCCGACCGGGTCCGGGTAGAGCCTGCGCAGGTGGCGCTGCGGCGCCGGGAAACGGTTGTCCTCCACCAGCTCGCCCAGGTCCTGCGGGTACTGGGCCAGGCCCGGCGAGGCGCGATAGTAGCTGCGCAGGGCCTGGGCGTACTGGCCGCCCACCCACAACAACTGGCGCTCGCGTTCGCGCTGCACGCTGGTGGCCCACAGGGTGCCGGTGGCCGCCAGGGCCACGCTGCTGACGGCGATCAGCAGCAGCACGCCCAGGTAGGTGAAGCCGGTTTCACCATTCGGCATAGAGGCTGCCATCACGCGCCCTCCCGCTGGCTCCACTCTTGATGTCGGCCACCCCGCCAGCCACGCCCTCGGGCGGCGGCACCAGCTGCCAGGCATCGCGGCGCTCGGTGATCGGGTCGACCGGGGTGTTGCGCAGGTAGCGCTGCTCCACCAGCTGATCGAGGGAATCGGGGTAGTGCCCGGTGTCGCCGTAGTAGTGGTCCAGGGCCTCGCGCAGCACCGCCAGGCTCTGGCGCAGGGTGGCCTCGCGGGAGGCCTCCAGGCTGTTGAAGTAGCGCGGCATGGCGATGGTCATCAGGGTGGCGATGATCGCCATCACCACCAGCAGTTCGATGAGGGTAAAGCCCTTGCTCGGTTTCATCGCCGTCACCATTGCCCGTAGGGAACGTTGTTGAGGCCCTTGCCGGCGGCCGTGGAATAGACGTCGAACACGTCCTCGCCCTCGCGCGGGTTGTCGGCCGCGCTGTCGTAGGCGCGCAGGCCCCAGCCGCCCTGGTCGTCGGCCTTGGCGGCGCGCAGCGGATCGTGGGGGATGCGCCGCAGGAAGTAGAACTTCGCGCCCTTGGCGCTGCGCACATCGCGCACGCCGTCCACCAGCACCTGCAGGTTCGGTGGATAGCCGCTGCCGTTCAGGCGCTTCTCGATGTAGCCGGCGTCGAAGGCGCGCTTGTAGGCATCGATGGCGTCGCGGATCTGGTACAGGGCCTCGCGCAGTTGCTGCTCCTTGCCCCGGCGCACCACGGTCTCGGTCAGTGGCGCGGCCATGCTGGCGAGCAGCCCGAGCAGCGCCAGGGTCAGCACCACCTCGATCAGGCTGAAGCCCTGCTGGCGGCGTGTCATGGCCGTGGCCTCGGGCTGGCGGGCACCACGGCCATCTGCCCTTCCACCAGCGGCGCCTCCTGCGACTCGCTGCCCGGCACCTCGGTGGGCACCGCGCTGGCCGGCACCGGCTGGGCCAACTGGCGCACCTGCAGGGCCGACTCGGTGCCGGTGGCGAACTCCATGTCCGACGGGCTCTGGTACGGCAGGTTGCGCACGATGCGCGGGGTGATCGCCAGCACCAGTTCGGACTTGCTCATGTCGTCCTTGTTGCTGCCGAACAGCCGGCCCAGGCCGGGAATGTCACCCAGCCCCGGGATCTTGTTGCCGCTGGCGTTGTGGTCGTTGCGCACCAGCCCGGCCAGCACCTGGGTCTCGCCGTCGTGCAGGCGCAGGCTGGTCTGGGCGTTGCGGGTGTCGACCTGGACCGGGATGGTGCCCTGGCGGGTCGCCTCCAGGGGCGTGGCGTTGCTCACTTCCAGGGCCACCTTGATCGCCACCTCGTTGTTCAGGTGCACGGTAGGTTGCACTTCGAGCTTGAGACCGACGTCCAGGTAGGTGACGCTCTCGGTGATCACCGGCCCCTGGGTCGAGGGCACCGAGGTAGCGCTGATGATCGGCACCCGCTGGCCGATGTGGATGCGCGCCTGCTCGCGGTTGCTGACCCGGATCACCGGGCTTGCCAGGGTGTTGATGTCCTTGTCCTGGGCGTTGATCTTGGCCTGCGGCGCCGGCGAGATGCTGATCCGGCTGGAGTCGATGCCGCGCAGCTGGTCGAGCACGCTCACCGACTTGCCGTCGCTGGTCAGCACGCCGAAGGTGTTGGGCCATTGCAGGCCGAGGTCGAGGATGCGCGAGGTGGCCACCTCCATCACCTCCACTTCCAGCACCACCTCGGGGTTGGACTGGTCCTGGGACTGCAGCAGTTTCTCGGCCATGCGCACGGCGTCGGGGGTGTCACGCATGGTCAGGGTGTTGAGGCGCTCGTCGACGAACACGTCGCGGGTCTTGAGCATGGTCTTGACCATGTTCAGCGCGGTGTTGGCGTCGATGCTGGTCAGGTAGAAGGTGCGCATGACCAGTTCCTGGTAGTCCTTGGTCTTCTGCGGCGAGTCCGGGTAGATCAGCAGGGTGTTGTCGTTGACGATCTTCTGGCGCAGCTGGTTCTGCTCCAGCAGCAGGGCCACGGCGTCCTCGATGCGCACCTCGCGCACGAAGATGGTGGCCTTCATGTCCGGGCGCAGGTCCTTGTCGAAGATGAAGTTGATCCCGGCGACCTGGGCCAGCACCTCGAAGATGGTCTTCAGGTCAGCATCGCGAAACTCCAGGGTCACCGGGCGCTCCAGCTTGCTGCGCAGCTGCGGGTACGGCGTGGCGGTGCGCGCCTGGACGTTCTCGATGTCGCTGCGCAGCATCTGGCCTTTCTGGTTCTGCGGATCCAGGCGCAGCACCTCGCGCATGTAGCGCTCGGCGCCGAACAGGTCGCCCTGGCGCAACGCCGCCTGGCCGAGGGCGACGCGATCGTCGAGGGTGCGGATCAGCTCCAGCTGGCGGATGCCTTCCTGGGCACGGCGGTTGTTGGCCTCTATGGTCAGCACCCGGCCGTAGCCCATGCGCGCGCCAGCGAAGTCGTGGCGCACGCGGTCGCTGTCGGCCTGGGTCAGCAGCGCCTCGACCGCGGCCTGGCGGCCGTGGGCCAGGGCGATGTTCAGTTCGGTGTCACGCGGGTCCTCGCGCAGGGCCTCTTCCAGGCGGGCGATCCCGGCCTCGTACTGGCCTTCCTTGATCAGCTCCTGGCTGTCCTTGCGCGCGGCGCTCGAGCCACATCCGCCGATGGCCACGCACAGGGCCAGGAGCATGAACGGTGCAGGCTTGCACAACTTCGACGATTTCATGGGGCGCTCCCGACAGACAGGGTCTGTGGCTGGTGCAGTGGCAGGTAGACCAGGCTCAGCTCGGTGGCCGAGACGTGGTCCAGACGGTAGGTGTCATCGATCACGTCGCCCTGGCGCACGACGTAGAGCTTGTCGCCGCTCTGCAGGAAGATCTGCAGGTCGTCGCGCTCGCCCATGCGGCCGATGAAGCGAAACGGCAGTGTCGGCGCGGTGGGCGCGGCGGCCACCGGGGCGGTGACCACGGGTTGCTCGGTGACGGTGGCCAGGGCCTGGGGTGGGCTCCATTGCTGGCTGGGGAACAGGTCTGTGGAAGCCTGTTCCGGCCTCTTCGCGGGTAAACCCGCTCCCACAGGGTCAGCTGCATCCCGGGACCCTGTGGGAGCGGGTTTACCCGCGAAAGGGGCCACCTCGTCCTCCAGGCCGAACCAGTGCCCCGGCGCCCACGCCAGCGCGGCGCTCACCCCGAGGAACCCGGCCCACATCACCGCACGCTGAGTGTTCATCACGACCTCGACAGGTAAAGGGTCATGCGCACACGACCGGTCAGTTCCCTGTCACCGATCCGCTTGCGCTGCAGCTCCAGGTCTTCCAGCACCAGGGTCGGCAACTGGCCGAGCAGTGCCTTGAGGAAGCCGCGGATCTGCGGGTAGCTGCCACGCACCGGCAGGACAATCTGGTAGCGCGCCAGCTGGGTCCTGGGGTCCACCCCCAGGGCGTACTCGCCGCGGGACAGGCTGATGCGCTCGGCGCTGGCCAGGTGGTACAGGCGCTCGATCAGCTCGCTGGCCTGGGGCTGGCCGGGCAACTGCTGGCGCAGTTCGTCCAGGGCCTGCTGCTCGGGTCGGGCCTGGACCTTCAGCTCGCCACGCGCCAGACGCTGCACCTGGGCACTGGCATCGGCCTCGCTGGCGCGCAGCTCGCGCACCGCCTGCCAGTGCGGCAGCACCCCGGCCAGGGCGATGGCCAGCGCCAGGGCGCCAACCAGCAGCGCCGCCAGCCCTGCCCGGCCCAGGCGCCGCAGCGCTTCGTGGACAATCAGGCTAGGGACGCGCATGGCCGGTCTCCCAGGTGGCGGTGAGGTTGAAACGCACCGGATGCTCGGCCTGCCCGGCCAGCACTTCGTGGTTGAGCAGCGACACGTCGGACAGCTCGGCGCTGCGCTCCAGGCGCTGGTGGTACTGCAGCATCGCCTCGAGGTTGCGCGCCTCGGCGCTGATGCGGACCTGGCCCTTGCGTGCGTCTGGGGTGAGGCTGAGCAACGCCACGTCTTCCTGGGGCATCGCCTCGAGCATGGCGAACAGTTGCTGCCAGGGCCGCTGCAGTTGCTGCGAGACGCTGCGCATCTGTGCCAGGCGCTCGGCCTGCTCGCGGATCACCGCGCTGCTCTGCACGGCGGCGGTGGCCGGGCGCCGGCCGAGCTTGAGTTCGAGCTGGTGCACGCGGCCTTCCAGGTCCACCTGCTCGCTCACCAGTTGCTGCTGGGCCAGCACCAGCACTGCCAGCACGGCGCCGCCCAGGGCCAGCAGCGACCAGGCCAGGGGGCTGTTGTGACGGGGCTGGAATTCCAGGTCGAGGCGGCGCATGTCAGGCCACCGCCCGCCACATGGCGCACAGCGGGTCGGCCTCGGCGCAAGGCGCGCACAGCTGCACCGCCGCCAGCTGCGAGGCCGCCGTGCGTCCCGGCGCGTGCAGGTACACCCGCGGCAGCTGCTCGCCGTACAGCTCGCAGGTGCGCTCGATCAGCGCCTGCAGGGCCTGGTCGCTGTCGGCGCAGCCCTGGGCCAGCACCTGTTGCCAGGCGCCGCCGGCGGCCAGCAGCAGCACACTGCGGCGCGGCTCGGCGAGCACGAACAGGAAGTCGCCCTGGGCCAGCTGTGCCGAGCAGCGATTGTAGGCGGCCATCAGGTAAGGTTGCACCGAGCGCAGGCTCAGCCGGCTTTCCCGGCCCAGGGCCTGCAGGCCCTGGAGCAGCGCCTCGGGCAGCGCGGTGGCGATGCGCGCGGCGCCTGCCGGCTCCGGCGACAGGACGATGCGCCAATCGTCCAGGGCCTGGCCGTAGAGATGTTCGAAGCAGGCCCGGGCGTAGCTGTCCAGCTCGCCCGGGGTGCCTATGGCGTCGCTCCAGGGCACCAGGCAGAAGCGGCTGTAGCGGGCCGAGAGCAGCACCCGCAGTTGCGCGCCGCGTGCCGGGTGCTCGTCGAGCAGGCCGGCCAGGGCCTCCAGGGCCGCGGCCCAGGCCGGCTGGGCGGCGTCGCAGTTGAAGGCGCGACTGCCCAGCCACTGGTGTTGATGACCGTGCCAGCGGCCCAGGCCGACACCCTCGGCGCCGAGTACGGCGCAATACCGATCAGGCGATAAATGTGACACGGTTGATCTCCTCGAGTGTGGTGCGGCCGTTGCGGACCAGGTCCAGGGCCGAGGCACGCAGCAGGCGCAGACCGCGTTGGCAGGCCAGCTGCTTGATCTGCGCGAGCGGGCGGCGTTCGACGATCATCTGCCGCAGGTCGTCGTCCAGGTGCAGCAGCTCGGCAATGGCGTTGCGCCCGCGGTAGCCACTGCCACGGCACTGGCCGCAACCCTGGGCGCGCACGAAGCGCCAGCCGGCCACCGCGTCACGGGCCAGGCCCGAGGCGGCCAGCAGTTCGTCGTCGGGCTCGCAGGGCACCGCGCAATGCGGGCAGGCCAGGCGTACCAGGCGCTGGGCCAGCACGGCGTTGAGCGCCGAGACGAAGCTGTAGGGGTCGACCTGCATCTGGCTGAAGCGGCCGATCACGTCGAACACGTTGTTGGCGTGGATGGTGGTGAACACCAGGTGCCCGGTGAGCGCCGACTGCACGGCGATCTGCGCGGTGTCCGGGTCGCGGATCTCGCCGACCAGGATCTTGTCCGGGTCATGGCGCAGGATCGAACGCAGGCCGCGGGCGAAGGTCAGGCCCTTCTTCTCGTTGACCGGGATCTGCAGCACGCCGGGCAGCTGGTACTCGACCGGGTCTTCGATGGTGATGATCTTGTCGACGCCATGGTTGATCTCGCTGAGCATGGCGTACAGCGTGGTGGTCTTGCCGCTGCCGGTGGGCCCGGTGACCAGGATCATGCCGTAGGGTTCGCTGGCCAGGCGGCGCAGGGCGCGCAGGGTGTGCTCCTCGAACCCCAGCGCCTGCAGTTGCACGCCGCTGACCTGGTCGGACAGGTCCTGCTTGTCCAGCACCCGCAGCACCGCGTCCTCGCCGAAGATGCTCGGCATGATCGAGACGCGAAAGTCGATCTGCCGCTCGCCGATGGCCACCTTGAAGCGCCCGTCCTGGGGCACGCGCTTCTCGCCGATGTCCAGCTCGGCCATGACCTTGATGCGCGAGATCACCTGCTCGGCGAAGGCGCTGCCGCTGGCCTTGCCGGCACCGTTGAGCACGCCGTCGATGCGGTACTTGATGGTCAGGCCCTGGCCGGTCATCCCTAAGTGGATGTCGCTGGCGTGCAGCTTGAGGGCGTCGTACAGGGTCGAGTTGACCAGCTTGACCACCCGGCTCTGGTCTTCGCTGATGCTGGTCAGCGACAGGCGCTGCAGCGGGTCGGCCTCGCCACCGGCCTCGGCGTCGTGGCCGAGGGCGTCGACGGCGTGGAAGCTCTCTTCGTGGCGGGCCAGGAACGCGGCCAGGTCGGCGGCGTGGACCAGGTACAGCGGCGCGCCCTGCAGGCAGTCGTCGATCCAGGCCAGGCGGGCACTGTCGAAGGGGTCGGCGAACACGCCGACCCGCTCGCCGTTGTGCTCGACCAGGGCGAATTCGCGCTTCAGGCATTGCGCCAGGCTGACCTGGTCGAAGGCCGGGGCGCAGGCGAACAGGGTCTGGGTGGCGAGTGCCGGGTAATGCAGGGTGGCGGCCAGGCGCTGGGTGAAGGTGGCGGGCGTGTCGCTGCAGAGGCGCTCCAGGCAGGCCAGCAGGCGCTCTTCGCCGGCTTGCTGGCGGGCCTGGGCCAGGAGGTCGCGGGAATAGCCTGGAAGCACCTGTGCCCCGTTCGCGGGTAAACCCGCTCCCACAGGTTCGGCGCAATGGCGGAAAGCATGGGGGCCCAGTGGGAGCGGGTTTACCCGCGAAGAGGCCGGTACCGACAGCGGATCTTCCGAGGTTGTATCGATTGCCTGGGACATGGCCTGCGACTCCGCTCAGGGGCGGCGCCGCAGGCCGGGGGACCTTGGGCGCCGCTATTCCCCGGTGAGCAGTTGTTCGTCGTCAGGTTCGCCTGGCCTGGCGCCGTTGCGTCGGCGGTCGGCCAGGACCCAGCTGCCATCGTACAACTGCAAGGGGAACGACTCGTTCCTGTTCTGGCGTCGTTCGACGAACCCCGTGGCCGGCTGGTCGGTGCTCCTGCGCTGGCGCTCGATGCCCATCAGGTCGAAGACGGCGCGGGCCAGTTCCATCAGCGGGAACGGCTTGAACAGGACATGGGTCACACCCAGCTCGGCGGCGCGCTCACGGACCTCGGCGGTCGGGTGGGCGGTGATCAGCACGAAATGACACGACCTGTTCCTGCGCACGGTCTCCAGGACCTGAAACCCCTCCATGTCGGGCAAGCGGTAATCCAGCACGATCACGTCCGGTGCCAGGTTCTCGGCCTGATCGATGCCGCTGGCACCGTCATGGGCGAGATGGACCTCCAGGCCTTGCGCCTGCAGATACGCTTGCAGGTTCTGCGCAAGGGTCTGTTCGTCATCGACTACCAATACTCTGTTCACCAAGGTCCACTCCCATGAACTGCCCGGTTTCCCGGTCTGCGAAGTGCGGCCTTGTAGAGGCTTGAGCAGGCTTCGTGCCAGGCATGAAAAGTCATTGCGCACCGCTTTCAAGTCATTGATATCGTTGTTGCTTTCAATCCACTTCAAGCCGTGCCGGCAGGCCGTCCCCCCACAACCGGGGAAGCTGATGGCACTTTGCCTTTGGGGCATTCCCCAACAGTGGGGGAACGCCCTGGCGCGGCTTCAATCGCCGCGCTCCACTGTAGCGGAATCACGCAAACGTTGGCGCACCGCTTGACGCGCCTGGGCCTGCAATTGCGCGACGAGCGCTGCCCTGGCCAGGCGCAGGCCGTGTTCAGGTAAGACAGAAGTATTATCACTTTGGTTCTGCATCCCTTGCAGTCTTTGCCGATTGGCCTGATGGAAGGCCGCGACCTCGGCTTCGCTGGGCTCGACCACCGCCGTCAGCCGGGCGTAGACCTGCTGGGCGGCCATCTCCTGACGAGTGTAGTCAGCGAAGCTGCGCCGATCGAAGCCCGCCTCCTCCAGGCGGCGCTCGAACACCGCGGGACTGCCGAAGGCCACCTCCACCTCGCCGATTCGGGCCGTCAGCTGCGCCTCGCTGATCTCGACGCCCTGGCGCTTGGCCTCCTGCCATAGCAGCTCCTTGTCGATCAGTTCATCCAGGGCCTGCTCGCGCAGGCGCTGGTAAAGGTTGGGGTTGCGGATGCTCGCCACCGCCCGCCCCTGGGCCTGCAGGTATTCGCTGAAGTAGCGCTCCAGACGCAGCACGCCGATGTCCACGCCATTGACCCGCGCCGCCGGCGTGTCGGCGTGGCTTGCCAGGGCAAGCAGTGACAGCAGGCAGGCAATCAGTACGCGCATGGTCATCCACTCCTGAAAGGGTCATGGTGAGTCCGGTACCGGACGATACGGCGCCACCTCGACATAGCCCGGCCCCGGCAGGCTCACCACCACCACGTGGGCGCCGGCCATGCCCTGGCGGCGCCCAGGGCCGAAGCCCAGCAACGGCGTCAGCCCGGTCTCGACGTCATGCAACTGTTCCAGGGCGCCGAGCAGTTGTTCACGGCTGGCGTCGCGCCCCACCTGTTTCAGGGCTTCGACCAGCAACTGCCAGGCACACAGCGTGCTGACCTGCAACGACGCCTGGCGCGATTCCAGGCCCTGGCGCTGCTGCACGCCGGCCAGGGTAGCCCGGCCCCTCGCGGTCCAGTCGCCAGGCACGAACGGATAGGCCAGCAGCACGCGTCGCGACCAGGCCGGTGCCAGCCCCGGCACGGCACCGGCCACCTGGCTCGACGCGGCCAGCAGGTATGGGTTGCGGCCGGCGGCCTGCAGGCTGGCGGCCAGCTCGGCAAACGCCTGGGCGCGCCCCAGGAAGATGATGCCCTCGCCCGCCAGTGCCTGGCCGGTGAACGCTTGCGCGGATACGCCGGTAAAGCCCAACTGGCGCAAGCGCTGCTGTACAACCTGCGCCGCCTCGGCCTGGTCGTCACCGGCGTAGATCACCTGCACGGCATCGGCTGCCAGGCCAAGGCTGTCGCGGGCATGCAAGGCCACGCTGAGCAATTGCTCGGGCACGCCCGGCAAAGGGTCGAACACCTGCGCGCTGCCGCCACTGCGCGGCGTGGCGCCGATCAGCGGCAGGCTCGCCTGTTCCAGCTGGCGACTGTCGAGCAGTGGTGCCACGGGCGCGATCAGGGCGAAAACCTGCTCGCGCTGGATCAGCTGGTCCAGCGCCTGTGCGGTACTGGCCGGATCCGGCCCAGGGTCCAGCGCGATCAGCTGCAGTCGACGGCCATGGATGCCCCCCGCCTGGTTCAGCTGAGCGACACCATCCTCCAGCACCGCCCGCACCGTTCGCCCGGCCTCGGCCAGCGGGCCCTGTTCGGGCAGCAAGGTACCGAGGCGCAGGGTGCCCTCCTCCACGCCCGGGTCGCGGTCTTCGCCCAGGCGCTTGAGGTAGGCCGCCAGGTTGCGCTGGTCGGCCAGGCTCAGCTCGAAGCGTGGCATGGCCGGGTCCAGGTGGTTGCCGGCGGGATCGACGCCGCTGCGCACAACCCGCGCCAGGCTGGCTTCGGTATAGGCCGGGTAGCGTCGGTTGTTGACCTCGCGATCGCCTGGGCCGAGGGCCAGGCGCTGCCAGTCCAGGCTCGGCGGTCGCACCCCGCCCTCACTGCGGCCGCGCCCGTCGTTGCCGTGGCAACTGGCGCAGGGCAGCACGCTGGCCGGCACGCTCATGTCAGCGGGGCCGACCCGGGCCAGCAACTGGGCGTCGCTGCTGGAGAGGCCTTCGCGGTAGAGGCGTTTGCCCGCTTGCTCCTGGGCCGTCAGATCCAGTGCGTGCGAGGTGTTGCACATCATCAGGATCAACATCAGGTACAGGGGCAGGCCATTTCTGATGCCTGCAGCGCCTCCTGTGGGAGCGGGTTTACCCGCGAATGCTGCACTGGGCTCACTGACGCATTCGCGGGTAAACCCGCTCCCACAGGGGCCGTACCGCCCGATTGCCCAGGGCTTCATGATGTTCACCGCCCCGCCAGCGGCTGGGCCAGCAGTTGCATGCGCTGAGCGATCGCCGCCGGTGGCGCGTCCGGACGGATCTTGCTCCAGCGCTTGCCTGCCACGTCGCCGGCGATCAACTGCGTCGAATGCTGCTCGGGGCTGGGCAGGAACTGCCCCAGGCGCCCGAGCACCAGGTCGACGCTGGCCTTGTCGCCGGTCAGGAACAGCCAGTTCGGCCCGTCCACCCCTTGCTTGCGGGCAAACGCCTTGAGCACCTCGGGCGTGTCGTTCAGCGGATCGCTGCTCACCGAGACGAAGGTCACCTGCGCCGCAAGCTCGGCGCCCATGGCTTCGCGCACCTCGCGCAATTTGCGGGTGATCAGCGGGCAGGCATCGTTGCAGTGGGTGAAGATCACGTTGAGCATCACCACCTTGTCCTTGAGCACATCGCTGTAGAAGCGCAGTTCGCGGCCGTCCTGGTCCTTGAGCACGGTGTCGGTGAACCAGGTCTGCGCATCGCGGGTACCGCCGCCGCTGACCATGGGCTGCGGCGCGGGTTGCGGTGCCGGCGCGTGGCCCTCGTGGGCGAACGCGACCGAAGCGAGGATCCACAGGCAGCCGCCGAGCACCAGCCAGTCGAGGCTGCGCATGCCGGCATGGCGGGAGGTCTGCGCGCTCATGGCCGCACCTCCTGGCCGGCGATGGCCGTGCTCTTGGCGTGCACCCGGCGCGCGCTCAGGCGGTTGATCTCGCCGATCAGCACGTTGGGGTCGGTGAAACCGTAGTAGCGCGTCCAGTGTCCGCTGCGGCCGTCCCCAACCAGAATCAGCGGCGGGTGCTCGCTGAGGTTGGCGCTGAAGCTGCCCAGCCCCTTGAGCGTCTCGCTGATGGCGTAGGGCGAACCGGTCAGCCAGCTCCACCCCGGCCCGTGCTGGAACGCCCGGGCGTACCCGGCCAGGCGTTTCGAGTCGTCGCGCTGCGGGTCGACGCTGATCGATACCAGGCGGATCTCCTCGCCCACCCGCCCGCCCAGCTGCTGCTGGACCTTGCTCATGATCGACGAGACCACCGGGCACACCGTGGTACAGCTGGTGTAGATGAAGCCCATGACCACCAGGTGATCGCCCACCAGGTCTTGCTCCAGACGCACAGGCATGCCGTCCTGGTCCAGCAGCGCCACGTCGGCGAAGCGCACGCTGGCTTTCTCCTGGCGTGCGGCCGGGGGTTGCTCGGGCTGGCCGCCGTGATCGTGACCGGCGTGGGCCAGGGCCAGGTTGCTGGCCAGCAGCAGGCTCAGGCCCAGCAGTTTTCCGCCATGCAGACGCGTCATCGCACACTCCTGGCTTCCCCTTGGGAAGTACTGGGCTTTGCTGCGGCCGGCAGGACGCGCAGGCTGGTGTAGTTGTCTTCGGTGAAGGCGCGCCCGAGGCTGGGCGACTGCACGTGCAGGTACCAGGCGCCGGCCTCGGCCAGCTCCAGCGGTGCCTGGTAGAGCCCGTCGCCCACCTCGACCAGCGCCACGTCACGCGGCAGCGACGAAGGCGCCAGGAAGTAGCGCAGGCTCAGGTCATCGAGCCCCTGGCGCGGCCTGCCGTCCTCGCCGAGGATGCGTACCTGGGCCATGTAGGGCGCGTGCTGCTGCAACGGCCGGGCGGTGCCGATGAACTCGGCATGGGCCCGCTTGCGCAGGCTCGACTGCGGCAGCGCCGCGACCTCGGTGCTGAAGCAGTGGATGATCTGCGGCTGGTTGAGCAGGAACGCCACGTCGAAGGTGCCGGCCGCCGGCAGCTTGACCGTCGAGCCATACACCCCCGGCGCCACCTCGCGCAGGCTGCGATCGACGACCAGCGCGGCGCGGGCCTGGTGGCCGCGGTTGTTGTAGCCCGACATCGGTGCGTTCATGCCCTCGGCGTAGAAGTAGGTGGTGTTGTCCACCGGGTTGACCACGAACACCGAGTTGTCGTCGCGGGAGATGCTCACCCCCTGGGCCAGCGGCAGGTCGCCGGCCTGGCGCGGCGCCGCCGGGCCGGCCTCGAAGCCCTGGACGATCGGCGTGCGCCCCTGCCCGAGGCTTGCCAGGTTGATCATGCTCACCTTCGGTGAGGCCAGGCCGCGCACGTAGGCGTAGGCCTTGGTAAAGGTCAGCTGGTAAGGCTCGGCGGCCACCGGGATGCGGTGGATCAGCTGGTCGGTACTGGCATCTATCACCAACGCCTGGTTCTCCAGGGTATTGAGCACCACGCCGTAGCGGCCATCGTGGCTGAAGCGCATCGGCCCCTGGCCCTGCTCGGCCTTGACCGTGTGGCGCAGGCTATGGCTGCGCGCATCGATCACCCGCACCGAGCCCTCCTGGCCATCGACCACATACACCGCCTGCGACAAGGGCGAGTACGCCACCGACAGCGGATGCGGGCCGACTTCGAGGGTCTTCACCAGACGCATCTGGGCGGTGTCGATGACGCTCAGGGTGCCGCCGTCACGGTTGCTGACGAAGGCGAAGCGCGAATCGGCGCTGAAGGCGATCTCGTGGTGGCCGGAGCCGGTGACGAACGACTTGAGCTTGGTGCGGCTGGGCACGTCGATCACCGTTACCCCGCCCTTGGCCGGGTCCTGGCTGTTGTTGCCCACCCACAGCAGGCGCTGGTCGGGTTGCAGCGCCACCCGCAGCGGCTGCTCGCCGGCCTCCAGGGTGGCCACGCGGGTGAAGGTCTCGGTGTCGATCAGCGCCACCTGGTTGCGTTCGGGCATGGACACGAACACCTGCTTGTCATCGCCGGTGGCCACCCAGTCCATGGGCCGCCCCGGCAGGTCGATGCGCGCCAGGGTGCTGGTGACCCCGCCCACCGACACGGTCGGGTCGATCACGGTCAGGCTCGCGTCCTTGTTCAGCACCAGCAGGAAGTAGCTGTTCAGGTCGAGCAAAGGACGAGCGCCGATGCTGCTCTTGAGGAACAACGCCACTCGCGCCTTGCAGCTGCTGTCGCGATCGCCGACAGGCGCCGATTGCGCGGGGTCGAGCCAGGCACCGGGGGCCATGCCCGACAAGGGCTGGCCGCTGGTCTGGTCGCTGACCTTGAAGCGGATGTTGGCAAAATCCCCCTCGCGCAGCTCACCCCCGCTCAGGGGGCGGGCCTCGAACTCCACGGTCACGCCATCGCGGTTGAGGGTATGCAGGGCTTGGGGGTCGGCGGCTTCCTGCAGCAGCTCGCGGGGGTCGCACCAGAGCTTTTCGTAGGCGACGCCAAGGCCGATCAGCGCCGTGCCCAGCAGCAGGCCCAGGTAGGCTGGGCGCAGCTTGCGGTTCATGCCTGCGCTCCGCTGGCAGGGGTGGGCGCGCACGGGGCAGCGCCTTCGAGCGGGATGACCATGCTGCACCTCCACGGGGCTCAAGGGTTCTGTGGAGGGTGGAAGCAAGCGTTATGCCATCAATAAAAGTGTTTTGAATCAGTGTGTTGGAGAAACAAGTGGAGAGTATTGGGGAGGCTGCCCCAAAGACGGGGGCGCTTTGCGCCGCTTTTCAAGGCTTTTGCGGTTTTCAAGATTGCCGGGGTCGCTTTGCGACCCTTTCGCGGCACAAGGCCGCTCCTACAGAGGATAGCGCGCCCCTGTAGGAGCGGCCTTGTGCCGCGAAAGGGCTGCAAGGCAGCCCCGGCGATTACAAGCCGGGCCCAGTTCGGCATCGTCCATCAACGCCTTGGCCAGGGCACTGAGATAGTGAGCGGCCCAGACCATGCGTGGGTCGCTCTCCACCACCCCGACCAGGGTCAGAAGAAAGCGATTAAGTCTGATGTTTCTGGGCAAGGTTTCAGGTCAGATCTCCCGGGCATGCGCCACTGCCACCGCCACCTGCTCGGCCGTCGGCCGCACCCCGGTATACAGCACGAACTGCTCCAGCGCCTGCAACGCGATGACATCGAGCCCGGTGATCACCGGTTTGCCCAGCGCCTCGGCGGCGCGGATCAAGGGCGTGCGCACGGGCATGGCCACCACGTCGAATACCTGCTGCGCCGCCGCGATGGCGGTTTCGCTGAACGCCAACTGCTCGGCTTCAGGCCCTCCTGCCATGCCGATCGGCGTGACATTGACCAGCATCGGCGGACACCGGTCGCCCAGGTCCGGCAACCAGCGGTACCCGCAGGTGTCCGCCAACTGCCGCCCGGCTTGCTCGTTGCGGGCGACGATGGTGCCCTCACGGAATCCTGCGTCCCGCAGCGCACTGGCCACCGCCTTGGCCATGCCGCCGCTGCCGCGCAGGGCGAACGCGGTGCTCGGATCGACCTCATGCCGGGCCAACAGTTGGCGCACCGCCAGGTAGTCGGTGTTGTAGGCCTTGAGATGGCCATCGGTGTTGACCAGGGTGTTCACCGAGGCGATGGCCGCGGCGGACGGATCGAGCTCGTCCACCAGCGCCAGGCACGCCTCCTTGTACGGCATCGACACGCCGCAGCCACGGATGCCCAGGGCGCGGATGCCGGCCACGGCGGCGGGCAGGTCACGGGTGGTCATGGCCTTGTAGTAGTAATCCAGCCCGAGCTGGCGGTAGAGGTGGTTGTGAAAGCGCACGCCGAACGTCCCGGGGCGCCCTGCCAGGGAGATGCACAGCACCGTGTCCCGGCTCGGAGAATGGCTCATCGCGGTTCCTCTGTCATGTGGCTGAATCGATTTTTCCAGCGTACCAGACCCTGCCGCCGATCGCCCCTTACACAACCTTTACCCTTTGCCGGCACGCACTTTACCGTGGCTGCGGTCATAGTTATCAGGCCCCGTGCGTGGGGTTGTCTTGCGAGGTGTTCGCCATGAAGCGTTTCATCCCCGGAATCGCCCTGCTGGTCGGTGCGCTGGCCATCAGCGGGCAGGCATCGGCCCATGGTGGCGGCTGGTATGGCCCGGGGCCAGTGATCGGCGCGGCGGTAGTGGGCGCGGTGGTCGGGGCGGCGGTATCGGGCGGCCACGACCGTACCGTCTATGTCGAGCGCCAGCCGGCCTACTACCCGCCGCCACCGGTCTACGTGCAGGCGCCACCGCCGCCGGTCTACTACCAGCCCTACGTGGTCGAGCGCTATGTCCCCGCCCCGCCGCCACCGGTGTACCGTCGCTACTACGGCCCGCCACCGGTGTACTACGGTCCGCCACGCTGGTAAGGGGGCATAGTTGATAAAAGCAATGACCACTATCGAGGACATTGATTTCAAACCCTGAGGGCATCTGCGTAAGGTGGGGCCATGTTCGAGAGGAGATACACCATGGCCCCGATCCAGATCATGTCCGTTGTCGGCAGCGCGGTACCCAGCAGCCTGCGCCAACAAGGCCTGCTGGCCTGCTGGTACCTGTTGCGCAACGGTGAAACCATCAGCGGCCCATTGACCAGCCGCCGCTCGGCCGAGACCCTGGCCGACCACCTGCTCGGCGAGACGTTCGCCGCCTGACCCCGAATTTGTTGTGCGTTGCTCCCTACGCCTCTTGTTGCCCGCCGTCATGGCGGGCTTTTTTTGCCTCACAAGTGCCCGGAGCCCGGCGTCGCCCATGCCGCCAAAGGCAGCGGCGGTTGCTGCTCGAGGATGCGACGCCAGATCAAGGCCAACCTGCCGCCATCGAACAGGGACGCGGCTCCGCCACCGATCCAGCCCCGGGGCTGGGAGACCGCCCATTGTCCGGCAGCGTCACGCCGGGCCATCTCGAAGCGGAAACTGTAGCTACCAGGCATGCCCATGCGCAGGTCGGTGACCACCAGCGAGTCGCCGATGATGTCGTAGCGCAACCAGTCATCGGTGAACCAGCGCAGCCGCTCGTGTAACGCGGCTCCCGCCAGTATCCCGGCCATCTCCAGGTTGCGCGACTGACGCAGCATCTCGGGCGGCTCGCGATCAAACCAGCTGCTCACGCCCTCGTAGTAGTCGCCCTCCGGGGTTTTCGCCAGCACTCGCCAGATCAGGCTGTTGAAGGCGATGGGCACCGCGCGGACCTCGCTGTTGCTGACGCCTTGCGCTTGCAGGGCCATGGCGAAACGTTGCTCGGCAGCCATCCGCCCAGCCAGGCCGAAGCCCAGGTATGCAGTGCTGAACGCCAGCGCCAGGGACAGCAACACGGTCGCCCTGCCCTTCAGGCCCTTGACCGCCGCATAGCCGACCGCCAGCAACAACGGCACGGTGTATACCGGGTCGATGATGAACACCGCGGCCCAGCTTTCCGGCGTCAGGTGCAAGGGCCAGAACAGCTGGGTACCGTAGACGGTGAACGCGTCGAGAATCGGGTGGGTGACCAGCGCCAGCCAGAAGGCCAGGAACAGCCGGGGCCGGGTGTAGCCCTTGTCCGGCCAGCGCCAGGCGACCAGCCAGGCCAGCAGCAAGGCCAGGCCGGTCAGGACGAAGATCGAATGGGAAAAGCCACGGTGGAAGGTCATCTGCGACACCGGATCGGCGTAGCGGATCACCACATCCAGATCGGGCACGGTGCCAAGGGCGGCGCCGTAGAGCAGCGCACGGCGCCCCTGGAGGCGGCCCAGCACGGTGCCCTGCAGGGCGGCGCCGAGTACGGCTTGGGTGAGTGAGTCCAAAGGGAACGGTTCCTGAGCGAGACCTGCGCAAGCTACCTGCTTCGCCAGTGAATATGCAAATAGCCATCGTGGCAGTCAGAACAGCTGCCAGGTGTACACCAGGATCAAGCGGTTCTCGTCGATGTCGCTGCGATAGTTCGAACGTGCAATGGCGTTGCGCACCCGGATCCCCAGCCCCTTGAACACCCCGCTCTGCACCGCGTAGCCCAGGTCGATGTCGCGCTCGCGATCCCGGCCTTCGAAGCCCTGCCCGGTGTCGACATTGTCGCCAGTGATGTAGCGCACCGTCGCGGTCAACCCGGGGATGCCCAGGGCGGCGAAGTTGTAGTCGTAACGCAGCTGCCAGGAGCGCTCGTCGGTGTAGGCGAACTCGTAGGTCGGCACCTCGTTGCCCAGCGGCGAGATGTTGGCGAACACCCGGGGAAACGGGCTGTCGCCGTAGATGCCCTGGTAGCCGACATGAAAGCCGTGCCCGCCACGCCGGGCAGTCAGCAGCGAGAAGAACGCCTGGTTGTCGATCCGCCCCAGCCGCGCGTCGCCCGCCTCGCGGGCGCTGAAGTAGCCGAGGTTGGCGCTGAGCACCCAGTCGCCCACGGGCTTGCTGTGCTTGAGACCCACAAAGCCCTGCCGGTAGATGTCCTGCAGTTGCCCATACCACAGGCTGACACTGCTCTGCCCGGCATTGAACCCGTAGTCGCCGCCCGCATAGTCGAAGGCGTCGCTCTGTGCCTGGCGCATGGGCACATGGCCGAGCATGGCGCTCATCCTGCCGTCGCCACCCTCGTTGCGCAGGTGCGTGCTGCCCAGATGACCGGCCTGCACGGTCAGGCCCTCCAGTTCGGCGGAGCTGAGGCTGATGCCCTGGTAGGTCGGCGGCAGCAGGCGGATATCGCTGAAGGTGAGGACCGGCAGGTTGGGTTGCAGCTCGCCCAGGCGCAGTTCGCTCTTCGACCAGCGCGCCTTGAAGGTCGGCGCCAGGCGGCTGTACTCGGCCGCGGCGCGGCCATCGCCGTGCACCGGCAGCAGCCCGCTGTTGACCCGATCGGGGCTGCTGTCCAGTCGGATGCCCAACAGGCCCAGGGCGTCCACACCAAAACCGACGGTGCCGGGGGTATAGCCGGACTTGAAATCGAGGATGAAGCCCTGGGCCCACTCCTCGGCCCGGGACTGCCGGCTGGCGCCGACGATGTCGCCGTAGTCGCGGCTGAAATAGTAGTTGCGCGCGCCGAGGCTGGCTTTGGCGCCTTCGAGGAAGCCGCCTTCGGCGGCCAGCAGGGAGGGACTGAGCAGGGTCAGGCCCAGGACGACGCAAGGGGTGTGGTTCATTCCGAAGCTCTCTGATCTTGTTGTTATGTGATGAAGTGCTGGAACGGGGGTTAACTCTGGTATGCCCTCCTCCTGGGCATGGCAAAACGGGACAACACAGGAGCTGTAGGAGCGGCTTTAGCCGCGATGCAGGCATCGCGGTATTTGGCACCCGCTTCGCGGGTGATCGCGGCTAAAGCCGCTCCTACAGAGGTTGCGTCAGATCAATGGGGCGGATGACACCCTCAGGCCTGCTGCAAGGCCCGTGGCCTTGCGCTGCGTTGCTCGGCCTCGCTGTCCTGCGCCTGCTGCAGCTGGAAGTCGAAGGTCAGTTCGGCAACCCGCCCCTGCCCGTCGTCGCGCAACACCACCTCGCCCACCAGCCCTTCACGGGTGGCATAGGCGAAGTCGTCCCACAGGTAGCGGTCGCCGGCGAGGTTGATCTGGGTGGTCAGGTGGCGGTAGCCCGGTGCCGAGATGAAGAAGTGAATGTGCGCCGGGCGCTGGCCGTGGCGGCCGAGCAGGTCCAGGCACTCCTGGGTCGGCCCCTGCGGGTCGCAACCGTAGCCCGACGGCACGATCGAACGGGCGCGGTAGCGGCCCTGGGCGTCGGTAACGATGCGTCGACGCAGGTTGTAGGCGGACTGGCTCTGGTCGAAGAACGAGTAGGTGCCCCGGGTGTTGGCGTGCCACAGATCGACCGTGGCGCCGGCCAGTGGCTGGCCCTGCGGGCCGAACACCTGCCCCTCGAGGAACATCACCGTGGCCACGCCCTCCTCGCTGCCATCGTCCATGCGCGCCTCGCCCTCGGTGATCGGCGCGCCCGCCACATACAGCGGGCCTTCGATGGTGCGTGGGGTGCCGCCACCCAGGCCGGCCTGGGCATCCTTGGCGTCCTGCAGCAGGTCGAGGAAGTGCTCCAGGCCCAACCCGGCCACCAGCAAACCGGCCTCGCCGCGTCCGCCGAGGCGGTTGAGGTAATCGACGGCGTGCCAGAACTCGTCCTCGCTGATCTCCAGGTCTTCGATCAGGCGCGCGGCGTCCTGCAGCACCCGCTGGACGATACGCTTGAGGCGCGGACTGCCGTTGTCGTTGTGCAGGCCCGCGGCCTCTTCGAAGAACTGCTGCACCTCAGGGGTATGGGAAATCTTCACGGTCATGATCAGGTACCTCGTGTTGTTCTTGTCGTGTGGGGTCAGCGGTCGTCGGCATGGATCGACGAGGGGTGGCGGCACAGGCCGGCGACCTCGATGTCCATGTAGGGGAACAGCGGCAGTTGCAGCAGGGTGTCGTGCAGCGCCTCGACGCTGGGCACGTCGAACACGCTGTAGTTGGCGTAGTGGCCGGCGATGCGCCACAGGTGGCGCCAGGTGCCCTCGCGCTGCAGGCGCTGGGCCAGTTCCTTTTCATCGGCCTTCAGTTGCGCGGCCTTGGCCGGGTCCATGTCGACCGGCAGTTTCACGGTCATCTTCACGTGGAACAGCATGGCGTCTCTCCTTACGTATGACGGAATCATTCAGGCAGGGACCCTGTGGGAGCGGCTTCAGCCGCGAACACCGGCGCAGCCGGTGCCATCCACCGTGTCGCCTGCTTCGCGGCTGAAGCCGCTCCTACAGGACTGGGTGTTTCTTCAGCGGCGGGCGAAGCGCGACAACCGCGCCTCGTCCAGGGTCAGGCCCAAGCCGGGGGTGGCCGGAACGTGCAGGTGGAAATCGCGGTAGACCGGCCCCTCGCAGACGACGTCCTCGGTCAGCAGCAACGGGCCGAACAGCTCGGTGCCCCAGGTCAGCTGGCGCAGGGTGAGGAAGGCATGGGCCGAGGCCAGGGTGCCCACCGCCCCTTCGAGCATGGTCCCGCCATACAGCGCGATGCCGGCGGCCTCGGCGATCTGCGCGGTGCGCAGCACGGCGCGGGGGCCGCCGTTCTTGGCGATCTTCAGGGCGAAGACGCTTGCCGCGCCCTCGGCGGCCAGGCTGAAGGCGTCTTCCACGCTTTCGATGGACTCGTCGGCCATGATCGGTGCCGTGCTGCGCTGGTTGAGGCGGACCTGGCCGCCACGGTTGATGCGCGAGATCGGCTGCTCGACCAGGTCGACGCCGTTGTCGCCCAGCACCTGGCAGGCGCGGATGGCCTGGGACTCATCCCAGTACTGGTTGACGTCGACCCGCACACTGGCGCGCTCACCCAGTTCGCGCTTGATCGCCAGCACGTGCCTGAGGTCCTGCTCCAGCGGGTTGGCGCCGATCTTCAGCTTGAACAGCCGGTGACGGCGGATCTCCAGCAGGTGCTCGGCCTCGGCGATATCCCGGGCGGTGTCACCGCTGGCCAGGGTCCAGGCCACCTCCAGGCTGTCGCGTACCCGCCCGCCGAGCAGCTCGCTGACCGGCAGCCCCAGGCGCTTGCCCTGGGCGTCGAGCAAGGCCGTCTCGATCGCCGACTTGGCGAAGGTATTGCCCTTGGCCTGCGTGTCCAGCCTGAGCATGGCGGCGTTGATGTTGCCTGCGGGCAGGCCGATCAGTGCCGGCGCCAGGTGCGCGTCGATATTGGCCTTGATGCCCTCGGGGCTTTCGTAGCCATAGGCCAGGCCGCCGATGGTGGTGGCCTCGCCGATGCCCTCGACGCCGTCGCTGCAACGCAGGCGCAGGATCACCAGGGTCTGGCGCTGCATCGTGTGCATGGCCAGCTTGTGCGGGCGGATGGTCGGCAGGTCGACGATGAGCGTCTCCAGCCGGTCGATGGTCGGGCGTGTCATGCAGGCTCCAGTTCAGTCAGGGTGGGGGTTCAGGCCGCCGCGGCCAGGGCGTGCCGCCGGCCGCTGGCCAGGTGCACGGCCATGGCCAGCGCGGCGACGGCGCCGGGGATGGCGAAGGCGATGAAGTTCAGTTGCAGCGGCAGGTTGATGCCCATCAGCGCGCCGCCCAGCAACGGCCCGACGATGGCGCCGTTGCGGCCGATGCCGGAGGCCCAGCCCAGGCCCGTGGAGCGCACCGCCAGGCCATACAGCTGGGCGGCACCGGCATACAGCAGGATCTGCGTGCCGATGGTGGTGGCGCCGGCGATGAAGATCAGCAGGTACAGCACCGGCATCGGGCTGTTCACCCCCAGCAGGCTGATCGACAGCGCGGCGGCGAGGAAGAACGCCACCTTGACCTTGACCAGGTTGTAGCGGTCGCCCAGCCAGCCGCCGAGAATCGCCCCGGCCATGCCGCCGAAGTTCAGCACCAGCAGGAACGACAGGCTCGAGCCGAGGCTGTAGCCGGCGCTGGCCATCAGCTTGGGCAGCCAGGAGCTGAGGGCGTAGACCATCAGCAGGCAGCAGAAGAACGCCAGCCACAGGGCCAGGGTGCGGATCGCCAGGCCGTTGCGGAACAGTTCGAGCACTGATGAGGCTTTACCGGCATCGCGGGGCAAGCCCGCCCCCACGACCAGGTCATCGTGCTCGGTGACACCGCAATCGGGGTCGAGGCGCTTGAGCAACTGGCGCGCTTCATCGACGCGGCCCTGGCGCACCAGGAAGCCGATGGACTCCGGCAGGTAGAACAGGATCACCGGCAGGAACAGCAGCGGTACGGCGGCAGCGAAGAACATCGACTCCCAACCGAAGCGCGGCAGCAGGAGGATGCCGATGCCCGCCGAGAGCATGCCGCCCAGCGAGTAGCCGCTGAACATGATCGCCACCAGGGTGCTGCGCAGGCGCTTGGGCGCGTACTCGTTCATCAGCGCCACGGCGTTGGGCATCAGCCCGCCACAGCCGAGGCCGGCAAAGAAACGATAGAGGCCGAACTCGCTGGGGCTGCTGGCGAAGCCGTTGAGGATGGTCGCCCCCGAGAACAGCGCGAAGCACAGGGCGATGCCCTTCTTGCGCCCGATGCGGTCGGCCAGGCTGCCGAACGCCAGGGCGCCGAACATCATGCCGAACAGCGCGTAGCTGCCCAGGGCGCCGGCCTGCAGCGGGGTCAGCGCCCACTCCTGCATGATCACCGGCAGCACCACGCCGTAGATGAACAGGTCGTAGCCGTCGAAGATCAGCAGCAGGCCGCACCAGGCCATGACCCTCCAGTGGAAGGGGGTGAAGCGGGCATTGTCGATGATCGCGTGGACGTCGAGTGTTCGCATGGCATCTGTCTCCGTTGTTCTTGTTGTGTGCAGAGAAACCTTGCCGGGGCGGCCTTCAGCCGAGGTCGCCACCGCCCACCGGCAGGGTCACGCCGGTGATGTACGAGGCCTCGTCAGAAGCCAGGAAGAGGATCGCGCCGACCTGCTCGTCGAGGCTGCCATAGCGTTTCATCAGGCTGCTGGACAGGGTCTGGTCGACGATCTGCTGGTACCAGGCCCGCTCCTGGGCGCTCTGCTCGGCCTCGTTGCGCGGAATGCGCCGCGGTGGCGCCTCAGTGCCGCCGGGAGCGGTGGCGTTGACCCGGATGCCGCGCCCGGCGGTTTCGAAGGCCAGGCACGCGGTGAGCGCGTTGACGCCGCCCTTGGCCGCGCCGTAAGGCACGCGGTTGACGCCGCGGGTGGCGATGGACGAGACGTTGACGATGGCGCCGCTGCCGCGTTCGAGCATGTACGGCAGCGCCGCGTGACAACACCACAGGGTGGGGAACAGCGAACGGCGCACCTCGGCCTCGATCTGCTCGACCTGGTAATGCTCGAAGGGCTTGGCCCAGATGGTGCCGCCGACGTTGTTGACCAGGATGTCGAGGCGGCCGAAAGTCTCGACGGCGCGGGCCATGACCTGGGTGCAGTCGGCATGCCGTTCGAGGTCGGCGGTGAGGGTCAGCACGCCCTCGCCCGCCAGTTCGTGGACCAGTTCGGAGCGGTCCACCGCCACCACCTGCGCGCCCTCGGCCTTGAGCCGCCAGCACACGGCGCGGCCGATGCCCTGGGCGGCGCCGGTGACCAGGGCGACTTTGCCTTGGAATCGGTTGTTCATGTAGATCTCCTGCTTGATCCGGAAATGCCGGGAGGGCTCCGCCCTCCATCGCGGCACAAGGCCGCTCCTACAGAAAAGCGCGATCCCTTGTAGGAGCGGCCTTGTGCCGCGAAAGGGCCGCAACGCGGCCCCGGCGCTCTCGAAATTCATGGATAAAAAGAGGCCACCCCACCCGCACGATGCAGGCAGCCCCATAAAAGCTTCAGGCCGCCGCCGCGAACTTCTCGTAGTAGAAATTGGCCGGGGTGATGCCCTGCTCGCGGATGTACTGGCTGACCGCCTCGACCATCGGCGGCGGGCCGCACAGGTACACATCGACATCGCCGTCATTGAGGTGGCGTGGCTCGATGTGCTGGGTGACGTAGCCCTTTTGCGGATACTGGCTGTCGGGGTTGGCCACACAGGCGCTGAAGGTGAAGTTGGGAATGCGCGCGGCCAGGGCTTGCAGGCGATCCAGTTCGACCAGGTCGAAGTCGTTGGTCACCCCGTAGACAAGGTGCAGCGGATGCCCACTACCCTGCTCGGCGATCTTCTCCAGCATTGCGGTGAATGGCGCGAGGCCCGTGCCGCCGGCCAGCAGCAGCAAGGGGCGCTGGATCGGCCGTAGGTAGAAGCTGCCCAGCGGCCCGGCCAGGCTGAGGCTGTCGCCGGCCTTGGCCAGCTGGGTGAGAAAGCTGCTCATCAGCCCGCCCGGCACATTGCGAATCAGGAAGCTGACTTCGCCGTCCTTGGGCAGCGAACTGAACGAATAGGCGCGGCTCTGCTCGCTGCCCGGCACCTTGAGATTGACGTACTGCCCCGGCAGGAATGCCAGGCGACTGAGCGCCTCGCCCTTGATCGAAAGGGCGATGGTGCTGGCCGACAGCTGGCGCACGTCGCTGATGGCCGCTTCAAAGCTGGCCTGCTCGGTCTTGCACAGTTGCGACGAAGCCGGGATGCGCACCACGCAATCGCTGGCGGCGCGCATCTGGCAGGTCAGCACGTAACCCTGGGCGATTTCCTCCTGGCTCAGGGCGTCCTCGATGAAGTTGTCGCCCAGCTCGTAGTGCCCGGACTCGGCCTTGCACTTGCAGGTGCCGCAGGCGCCGTCGCGGCAGTCCAGCGGGATGTTGATGCCCTGGCGGTAGGCGGCGTCGGCCACGGTCTCGTGGCCTGCGGCCTCGATGAAACGGGTGACCCCGTCCTCGAAATTCAGTGCGATCTGGTAGCTCATGGTGCACCTCGCAGGCGAGCCTGGGCGCGGCGCGCCATCAGGCACACCGACAGGCTCGGCGGTGAATCAGATGTGGTAGATGTCGATGACCTGACGCACGTAGTCGTTCTTCAAGACCACCTTCTTGGCCTTGATCAGCGGCTGTTCGCCGCGCAGGTCGAGGGTGTAGAAGCTGGTGCCGAAGTAACTGTCGGTGGTCTTGTAGCGAAAGCTCAGGGTGTGCCAGTTGAAACGCAACTGGCAGCTGCCCTCGTCCGCCGCGACGATCTCGATGTTGCTGAGATTGTGCGAGGTGCGGGTATCCGGGACCGTGGCGCTGGAACGCTCGGTCTTGATGCGGAACACCCGGTCCTCGAGGCCGCCACGGTTGCCGTACCAGATCAGCGAGATCTCGCTTTGCGGGTCTTCGGTCAGGGTGTCGTCGTCATCCCAGGAGGGCATCCAGAAGGTCGCGTCACAGGCGTACAGCTCCAGCCACTGGTCCCACTGGGCGTCGTCCAGGTAGCGCGCCTCGCGGTAGAGGAAATCGCGCACGGTGTCATGCAGGCTCATTGCACGGCCTCCACGGGGATCAGCTTTTGTTCGTCCTTCAAAGCCTGGACCATGGTGTCCTGCCAGTACTTGTGCTGCAGCACGAACAGGCCTTCGTCTTCGGTGCGCACGCCCGACAGCAACGGCTTGAGCGCGATCTCGCTGGCCGCCGCGTCGGCGCCTTCGATCCAGTGCCTTGCGCCCCGGGACATGTCGTTCCAGCCGGCACCTGCGCCGTAGCCGGTCTGGCAGGAGCGGAACTCTTCCAGGTCGTCCGGAGTGGCCATGCCGCTGACGTTGAAGAAGTCCTCGTACTGGCGGATGCGCCGGGCGCGGGCCTCGGCGCTTTCGCCCTTGGGCGCGATGCAGTAGATGGTGATCTCGGTCTTGTTCACCGAGATCGGTCGGGCCACGCGGATCTGCGAGCTGAACTGGTCCATCAGGTAGACGTTCGGGTACAGGCACAGGTTGCGCGAGTTCTCGATCATCCAGTCGGCGCGGGCCTGGCCGAAATCGGCGGCCAGTTGCTCGCGGCGCTCGTAGGCCGGGCGATCCTCGGGGTTGGCCCAGCGGGTCCAGAGCAGCAGATGCCCGTGCTCGAAGGAGTAGAAGCCGCCGCCCTGCTTGGCCCAGGCGCCGGCGCTCATGGTCTTGATCTCGTCGCCCGCCTCGCGCTGCTTGCGCTGGTTCTGGGTGGCGGCGTAGTTCCAGTGCACGGAGCTGACGTGGTAGCCGTCGGCGCCGTTCTCGGCGGTGAGCTTCCAGTTGCCTTCATAGATGTAGGAGCTGGCGCCGCGCAGCACTTCCAGGCCCTCGGGCGACTGGTCGACGATCATGTCGATGATCTTCGCCGACTCGCCCAGGTGCTCGACCAGTGGCTTGACCTCGGCATTCAGACTGCCGAACAGGAAGCCCCGGTACGACTCGAAACGGGCAACCTTGGTCAGGTCGTGGGAGCCGTCGCAGTTGAAGCTGTCGGGGTAGCCGGCGTTGCCCGGGTCCTTGACCTTGAGCAGCTTGCCGCTGTTGTTGAAGGTCCAGCCGTGGAACGGGCAGGTGTAGCTGGAGCGGTTGCCGCGCTTGTGCCGGCAGAGCATGGCGCCGCGGTGGCTGCAGGCGTTGAGGAAGGCATTGAGTTCGCCGTCCTTGTTGCGCGCGATGAAGATCGGCTGGCGCCCCATGGTCAGGGTGAGGAAGTCGTTGTTGGCGGGAATCTGGCTTTCGTGGGCCAGGTAGATCCAGTTGCCCTCGAAGATGTGCTTCATCTCCAGGTCGAACAGGCGCGGGTCGGTGAACATCTCCCGCTTGCAGCGATAGACGCCCTTCTCCCGGTCATCCTCGAGCAAGGCATTGAGATAGTCGAATCCCAGGGACATGGCCAGGGCCTCCGTTGTTATTGTTCAGGCCGGGTCAGGTTAGGTCCCTGGGTGGGACGGGGATATCCGGATTGTGCAGAGTGCTATCCGTTTTGTGCAGGCTCCTTGTGTGTTGCGGTGCGCTGATGGGGCGCTACTTCCACGCTTGCGGTAGAGATGAAAGCGCCAGGCGCGCTGGGATGGCTGGTACTGGTTTTGCCGGTGCTTGCTCGGAAAGTGCGGTGACCGAGTAACACTCAACGCCCCGTCGTGGTCATGCGATGAGTCGTCGCCGCACCTTGATCGCACATTAAAGCCACCCGCCAAAAGCGAACAGGTTATTTCCGAGACAGCAGACTAGACAGGACTAAAGTTGTTGGACTCACGGACAGCGGAACCCTGATTGTTAGGATTTTTGGGGGAGTTAGAGGCAGACTTGTTAGCAACAAGCACCGAATTTACAGCGGATAGCAAAATTGAAGGCCTCGAGGAAGAATTTGAGTCTATATAAAACTCCGCAGAGGTGCTTGACCATGCGTTTTTTGGCTCTGGCTTAACATTTACTCTCTTCTCAATTATTGCTTCACTTGAACTTTCAACCGACTCAGTGACCGCCTCCACCCTTCCATTTTCATGGAATACCTTTCTTCTCTTCGAGAGTCCCAGCACGGGTGTATTGTCATCGACAGCCTTCATCTTTCCATTTTCAAGGAATATTCTTCTTTTATCAGCGGCTGTTAAAAACGACGTATTTTTAGACACCATGCTTTTTGAGGTGGGTTGCCCACCCACATGCCCCGTCGGATCGATCCGAGAAACAGGATCCCCACTACAGTACATGTAACAATTCCCCCCGCCTGCCCCAAAAGGACTGTAGCTATCAGGCGAGTTGAACCGCATCAGCACCGGATTGTAAGCACGATAGCCATTGCCCAGCAGGTAATGACCAGAGATCAATTCACGAAGCTGCCCGCCGAATCGCAGGCATGGCCCAGTTGCAAGGCTGCCGTGGCCATAGACCGTATAGGCTAACAGGCTGGACCCACCAACGGCGTGCATTACTGTCCCAAGGATGTCCACTTGCATGAGTTGAGTAGCCATGATCTTTGGTAGGCCTATCTGAAAATCATAGGCTCCGGCCTCCTTCGGTCATTTACAACTGGTAAATCTGATAGGTTGCCCAGTGATGTATACACCTCACGGGCTATCGCCCTCAGGGCCGACGTGTATTCACATACAGGTTTGCGCTACTGCCCCATCTCGAAGAATGCGGCCAAGGCGCCGCCAGAAGTGAACAGCTTTTTTTGAGACAGGACACTTGCCCCAAGGTCAGTTCATGCAAGGCAGGGGTCAAACCGTCGCGTTTCTGGTACAGCATCGTCACGCGCTTTCATGGCTTTTGAGCAAGCCGAACGCCGCGTCATTCCCAGCAGACGATGTCCCGCGACTTCGCCCGGCCAGCAAACTTCAATAATTGAGAGTGAGCAATGCCGCGCAGTGCGCCCTCCCAAGAAAGCGCAGCTCAATGCTCAGGAGCTCTCCCGCACCATCAGCTCGAACCCCAGGTCCTGCTGCCCGGTGGCCACCCGCTTGCCGTCGAGCAGCGCCAGCAGCGCCTGGGCCGCGCCGCGGCCGACCGCCGAGCGCGGGGTGCGGATCGAGGTCAGGCGCGGGACCATGTGCGCCGAGGCCGGCAGGTCGTTGAAGCCGACCATCGCCACCCGCTGAGGCACCTCGACGTCCTCGCGCAGCGCCTGCAGCACCGCGCCCTGGGCCAGGTCGTCGTTGCAGAAGAAGATCCCGTCTACGTCCGGCGCCTTGGCCAGCAGGCGGCTGAACAGCGTGCCGCCCAGGCCGATGGACGACGGCTGCGGATCGAGCATTTCCAGCTCGGGCGCCTGCAGTCCGGCCTCGGCCAGGGCCTGGCGGAAGCCCTCGGCGCGCTGCATCACCCGCGGGTCGAGCTGCGCGGCGATGAAGCCCAGGCGCCGCCGGCCGCGCTCGATCAGGTGACGCGCCGCGGCGCGCCCGGCCTCGTGCTGGGAGAAGCCCACCGACAGGGCATCGGCCTCACCACCCAGCTCCATCATATGCACGCACGGCACCCGGCTGGCGGCGAGCATCTGCCGCGAGGCGTCGCTGCGTTCGAAGCCGGTGAGCAGCATGCCGCACGGCTGGTAGGCCAGGTAGTTGCGGATCAGGTTCTCTTCCTCGGCGATATCGTAGTGATAGTTGCCGATCAGCACCTCCAGGCCACGGGGGCGCATCACCTCGTGGATGGCCTCGAGGGTATCGATGAACAGCTGGTTGGACAGCGACGGGATCAACACCACCACCGACTGGCTGCGCGCCGAGGCCAGGGCACGCGCCGCCGGGTTGGCGACGTAGCCCAGGCTGGCCGCTGCGGCCATGACCTTCTGCGCCAGTTCCGGCGCGACCGTGCTGACGCCGCGCAGGGCGCGGGAGGCGGTGATGGGGGAAACCCCGGAAAGCCTGGCGACTTCCGCCAGGGTGGGACGACCGGTAGTGCGCGAGCCAGTGCGGGACATGAGTATTGTAATTTTACCGCTTGCAGGAATGGGGAACGGTCACTAAGGTAGCGCTGTCTCTGAATGCAGGCAATGCAATCTTGGTAGGGTCTGTACGAAATGTGTCTGCGCGAAGGCCAGACAAGGCGATAATGGGGGGAGCAAGCGCAGTGTACTGGAGTACATGAGCATTCCGAGCCCCGTTTCAACGCAGTATGGGCGAGTGCAGATACATTTCGGACAGAGCCTGGCAGGCATGCGTTCAGCGTCCATACTGCCAAAGACAAGATCAATAACACCCGGGAGGGTGGCGCATGACCTTCGGCTCGTCCCGGCCAAGACAGCGCTATCTCACCCAGCAGGAGGTACAGATGAACCCTACCCTGTCCGCGATCGTGGTCATGGGCGTAGCCGGCTGTGGTAAAAGCAGCGTCGGCGCCGCCATCGCCACCCGCAGCGGCGGCCGCCTGATCGAAGGCGATGCCTTCCACCCCGCCGCGAACATCGCCAAGATGAGTGCCGGTATTCCCCTGGACGACGACGACCGCGCCGGCTGGCTGGTGCGTCTGGGCCAGGAGCTGCAAGACACCCTGGCCGCCGGCGAACGCCCAATCCTGACCTGCTCGGCCCTCAAGCGCCGCTACCGCGACACCCTGCGCCAGGCCGTGCCCGAACTGTGCTTCGTGTTCCTCGAACTGACCCCGCAGGAAGCGGAAAAGCGCGTGCTGGCCCGCCCCGGCCACTTCATGCCGGCCAGCCTGATCGACAGCCAGTTCGCCGCGCTGGAACCGCCGCACGCCGAGCCCCTGACCCTGGCCCTGGATGCCACCCGCCCGCTGATTACCCTGGCCGAGGACGTGCACCAATGGCTAAAGCCTTGCGGTGAGCAGGCGCTGGCGCGGACTGCCTGATCCGGCGGTTTTTCCGGCTCACCAAAGACAGCGCTGTCTCCATGCTTCTCAAGACGCAATGACGCAAGACACGCGACACCAAAACAACAACGAAAAGACCGAGGTTCACGAACCATGTTCGGACTGGCTACCGATACCTTCCTGTTGCTCGACGCACTGGTCACCATCGTCGGGCTCATCCTGCTGATCACCCATTTCAAAGTCCACCCCTTCGTCGCCCTCACCCTGGCCGCAGGCTTTCTCGGCCTGACCTCCGGCATGCCGGTGGCCAAGGTGATGAAATCGTTCCAGGACGGCTTCGGCGGCGTGCTCGGCTTCGTCGGCATCGTCCTGGCGCTGGGCACCATGCTCGGCAAGCTGATGGCCGACTCCGGCGGCGCCGACCAGATCGCCCAGACCCTGATCCGCGCCTTCGGCAAGCAGAAGGTGCACTGGGCGATGATGTTCGCCGCCTTCCTGGTGGGCATCCCGCTGTTCTTCGAGATCGGCTTCGTGCTGCTGATCCCGCTGGTGTTCATCGTCGCCCGCCGCTCCGGCGTGTCGCTGGTGAAGATCGGCATCCCGCTGCTGGCGGGCCTTTCGGTGGTGCACGGCCTGGTGCCGCCGCACCCGGGGCCGCTGCTGGCGATCGGCATCTTCCACGCCGACATCGGCAAGACCATCTTCTACGGCCTGCTGGTGGCCCTGCCGACCGCGGTGATCGCCGGCCCCCTGTTCGGCAACTTCATCTCGCGCTACATCCCGGGCAACCCGTCCCAGGAGCTGATGGACCAGATCGCCCGCGAGTCGAACCAGCAGAACCTGCCGAGTTTCAGCGTGACCCTGATCACCGTGCTGCTGCCGGTGGTGCTGATGCTGCTGAAAACCTTCGCCGACGTGGTACTGCCGGCCGAGCACATCGTGCGCCAGTGGATGGACCTGATCGGCCATCCGATCACCGCCCTGCTCGCCGCCCTGCTGCTGGCCTTCTACACCTTCGGTTCGGCCCGCGGCTTCAACCGCCAGCAGATCATGAAGATGCTCGACCAGAGCCTGGCGCCCACCGCCGCCATCGTGCTGATCGTCGGCGCCGGCGGCGGCTTCAAGCAGATGCTGGTGGACACCGGCGTCGGCAACGTGATCGGGCAGATGGCGGTACAGGCCGAGATCTCGCCGATCCTGCTGGCCTGGCTGGTAGCGGCGGTGATTCGCATCGCCACCGGCTCCGCCACCGTGGCCACCATCACCGGCGCCGGCATCGTCGCCCCGGTGATCGACCTGGTGCCGGGGGTCAACCGGGAGTTGCTGGTGCTGGCCACTGGCGCAGGTTCGTTGATCCTGTCCCACGTCAACGACGCCGGGTTCTGGCTGGTCAAGCAGTACTTCAACATGACCGTGGCCGAGACCTTCAAGACCTGGAGCATGATGGAGACCATCCTTTCGGTGGTCGGCATCATCTTCATCATGCTGCTGTCGCTGGTGGTGTGACCGTTGGTCGCCGTCATGGCACCTTGCTGACGGGCCACAGGCCCAAGTGAGACAGAGGCCCTGCGCAGGCAGGGCCGCTTTCTCCGTCGCAAAGGAGCCTGCCCCATGAAACACGCCTTCCTCCTCGCCGCCCTGCTCGCCTCGCCACTGGCCTTGGCCGCCGGTACCGGCGCCACCTACCCTGACGATCCGCACAATCCGGCGCCACAGCCGGGGGTCGACAGCACCCTCAACCCGATCGAGAAGCCCATGCCGCGGGATACCGACCCGCGGATCAAGGGCAATGACCCGGAAAGTCCGCCGGCCGAACAGAACGATGATCGTGATCTGCCGGGGATGGGAGGTAGTGGATCGGAAGGGATGGGGCGTGACGGGGGAAGCTCAGGGAGCAGCAAGCCCTGAGCCCTGCCACCTGACATTTTTACCAGTTGTACAGCACCCAGTGGCGCACCAGTATTACCAGGTAATACTGGTCGGGGGCGACACATGGACAAATCAAACCGGGGCCGTTCAGCAGCCCCGGGAATACTGGCTGTCGACCGGCAGGCCACTATATTGAGGAGGAGCCATGTATCACAGCCCTCCACATTCACCTATTGCCCTTACGGCTACCTACCTGAACGTAACGACTCAACGTTGTTGAGGTTCAACGGGCAGCCTCTGGAACTGCCCATCCCCCTCTATCTTCTGGGCAATGGTTATCGCGCCTTCAATAGCGTCTTGATGCGCTTCCACTCCGCCGACAGTAAAAGCCCGTTCGGTGATGGAGGCATCAATGCCTACACCTACTGCGCGGGTGATCCGGTCAACAATACCGACCCGTCCGGGCATATCTTGGAGAAAGTCCGTAATGCTATTACCGGAAGGGTTGAATTCGAAGGGTCATACCAGGTTCTGTTCAAAGGTAATGACCAGATTGCGCCAACCGTGTTCCATAAAGAGGTACTACGTAGTGGAATGGCAGGTTTCGTTACACACTCCAAACTAGGCAGCCCGCTATTGATGGATGAGTTCGGTAACCTAAATAATGCGAAATCAGTGGCTAGGGAGGAAATCGGTCCCAGGCTGAAGGGGTTGAAAGCCTACCGCGAAGCCCCAAACAAGCCTTTCATGCTGCTCGCATGCTATGCAGGGACCGCCGCTGCGCAGATTGTCGCCAATACATTGAACAGACCGGTTATTGCAGTCATGGGAAAGCTCAGAGCACCCAAGGCCCACCTGATTAATCAGCTTTCAGAGGATGGTAAACCAATGCCTCTGCGTGAGTATGATCCTGAGGACAATGACAAGCTGATAACAGCAGTGCTTCATACGTTTTATCCTATGGCGCAAGTCCGCAGCGCCTCTTAGGTACTAAGCGGCGCCGTTTTCGTCTTTAACATCAGCCCTTTCAAAGTGTTGATCATTGGCGTCCGACTTAGGCCTGCCGGGGCCGCTGTGCGGCCCTTTCGCGGCACAAGGCCGCTCCTACAGGGATTGCGCTGGGCTGGTCACCACTGGCGCTTGTCTGGACGGGTCAGGCCGAGTTTTTCGATCTTGTAGCGCAGCATGTCCCGCGACAGCCCCAGCAGCCGTGCCGACTTGGTGACGTTCCAGTCGGTGCGATCCCAAGCGTGCGGCAGACCATGTCGCGCTCCATGTCCGGCAGGCTGGCGGCGCCCGGAGGCTCGTGGCGCGGTGCTTCGAACGCTAGCACCTGCGCGGGTTGCGCCTGTGGCTCGTCGACCAGGGTCAGGCACAGGGGCGTGACGGTGGTGGGTCAGGGACTGGCGGGAAACCTTGAGCTCACAACGCTACTCGGTCCCTGTAGGAGCGGCCTTGTGCCGCGAAAGGGGTGCGAAGCGCCCCCAGGATTCGTGCATCAAGCTAATATCGCCGGGGCCGCTGTGCGGCCCTTTCGCGGCACAAGGCCGCTCCTACAGGGATCGCGCTGGGCTGGTCACCACTGGCGCTTGTCTGGACGGGTCAGGCCGAGTTTTTCGATCTTGTAGCGCAGCATGTCCCGCGACAGCCCCAGCAGCCGTGCCGACTTGGTGACGTTCCAGTCGGTGCGATCAAGCGTGCGGCAGACCATGTCGCGCTCCATGTCCGGCAGGCTGGCGGCGCCCGGAGGCTCGTGGCGCGGCGCTTCGAACGCCAGTACTTGCGCGGGTTGCGCCGGCGGCTCGTCGACCAGGGTCAGGCACAGGTTCAGCTGATGGGCGCCAATCACCTCGCTGGGGGCCAGCAGCACCGTCTGCTCGAGCATGTTGCGCAGTTCGCGTACATTGCCCGGCCAACCGTAGCCCAGCATCAGCGCCTCGGCCTCGGCCGAGAAACGCAGGTTGGGCTTGCCGTAGCGCCGCCCGTGATGAGCCAGGAAATGCCGGGCCAGGCGCAGGATATCCTGCCCGCGCGCGTACAGGCGCGGTACCTTGAGGGCGATGATGCGCAGGCGGAAGAACAGGTCGCGGCGGAACTTGCCCTGCTGGACCATCTGCTCGAGGTTGCAGTTGGTGGCGCTGATCACCCGCAGGTCGACCTTGCGCTCCTTGACCGCGCCGATGCGGCGGATGGTGCGGTCCTCCAGCAGCTTGAGCAGCTTGGCCTGCAGCACCAGGTCCATCTCGCCGATCTCGTCGAGGAACAAAGTGCCGCCGTCGGCCGCCTCGACCAGGCCCACGCGACGTTCCTTGGCATCGGTGAAGGCGCCCTTTTCATGGCCGAACAGCTCGGCCTCCAGCAGGTTGGCGGGAATCGAGGCGCAGTTGAACTCGATGAACGGACCCTTGGCCCGGCTGCCGTCGAAATGCAGGGCGCGGGCCACCAGCTCCTTGCCAGTGCCGGTCTCACCCTCCACCAGTACTGGCGGCAGGTCGCCGCTGGCCATGCGCTGCTCGGCGTCGAGCAGCTGGCGCAGGGTGTGCTTGAGCTCGAGCATGGCCGGCGACTCGCCGATCAGCGCCTGCAACCCGGACTTCTGCGCCTCGCGCTCCTGGTAGAACGACAGCGTGCGCTCCATGCGTTCGGCGGCCAGGGCCTTGTCCAGCATCAGCTTGAGCTCGGCCAGCACCACCGGCTTGGTCAGGTAGTGGAACGCCCCCTCCTTCATCGCCAGCACGGCGTCCTCGACGTTGCCGTAGCCGGTCATCATGATCACCTTGAGCTCCGGCGCCTTTGCCACCAGCGTGCGCAGCAGGTCGTGGCCGCTCATGCCGGGCAGCGAGTTGTCGGTCAGCACGGCGTCCGGCTGGGCGCGCTTGATCTGCTCCAGCGCCAGTTCCGCACTGTGGCACACCGTGACCTCGAAGCCTTTCAGGCCCAGGTAGGTGCGAATGTTGTCTGCAAGGATTTCATCATCCTCTACCACCAGGATGCTGTGCTCCATGGTCCCCTCCCGCTGCAATGTTGAAAGTCAGGCTGACGCGGGTTCCTTCCTCTTCGCGGCTGGTCAGTTCGACCGCGCCGCCAAAGCGTTCCATGATCCGTTTGACCAAGGCCAGGCCGACACCCAGCCCGCCCTGCTTGGTGGTGAAGAACGGCTTGAACACCATGCGCCGCTGCTGCTCGCTCATGCCCTTGCCGGTGTCGCTGAGCTGCAGCTGGGCCTGCTGGCCCTCCAGCTGGCGCACCTCGGCGCGCAGCTCGCCACCCTGGGGCATGGCCTCCAGGGCGTTGGCGAACAGGCTGTTGAGGATCTGCGTCAGTTGCAGCGGCTGGCTGGCCACCCATTGCGCCGGCGGCCCGTCGAAGGCGAAACGTACGCCGTTGCGCTCGATCTGCGGGGCGAAGGCCTGGCGCGCATCCTCGATGGCCGCCACCAGGTCCACCGACTCGGCTTCGTCGCTGGTCGGGCGCAGCGACACCAGCAGGTCGCGGACCCAGCGCGACATACGGTCGACCTGGGTGATGATGTCGCCAATGTTCTTCTGCGCCGCCGGACTGGCGATGTCCTGCGCAAGTTCGGCGCTGGAGCGGATGTTGGCCAACGGGTTGCGCAGGCTGTGGGCCACCGCCGAGGACATCTCGCCCAGGGCCACGTAGGTCTCGCTGGCCACCAGGCGGTCCTGCTGGTGGTGCAGCAGGCTGGCGGCGCGGCGCACGATCCAGAACAGGCCGAAGTAGATCAGCGCCCCGCCGACCAGGGTCGAGGCCCAGATCAGCACATAGCCGCGCTGGATACGTCGCACCAGGTCCTGGGGTTCCTTGTAGATCTCGACCATGGCCAGCACCTGTTCACCCTGGCTGTCGAACAGCGGGATGTAGTTCTCGATGAACAGGTGCCGGGGCTCGCGCTGGAACTTCTGTTCCTCGCGGTCCTCGTCGGCCTTGTGGTAGCTGGCCGATACCGCCTTGCGCGAGTGGAAGGCATGCTCCAGGTCGTCGTCCTCGTCGATGCGCTTGCCGATCAGGTTGGGGTTGGTCGACCAGACCACCAGGCGGTCGCGGGCGTAGACATTGGCCAGCAGGGTGTCGGGCAGGTGTTCGACGTGGTCGAGAAACTCGACCCGGGTCGACTCCGCCAACTGCGGGGTGAACTGCAGGTGTTGCTGGTCCAGGCGCGGGTCAAGCAACTCGCCCATGGTGATGCCCGGCGGCAGTTGCGAGTGACGCACCTCGGCCTGGGCCATGGCCTGGATGAACTGGGCGGTGAGCATGGCGTCGCGCTCGACGCTGTCGCGTACCACGAAACGCGTCGAGACGTACCCCAGCCCGCCGGCGACCGAGGCGATGATCAGCAGGCTGACCAGCGAGAACCAGCGCAGCAGGTTGAACTCGCGCAGCGGCGCGGCCAACCCGCTGGCGGAGGCGCCGGGCTTGTCTGGGGCTTCGTTTTCGAGCGTCTGCATCGCGTCGCTCCCGCCTGGGGCCGATGAGGGCTATCGGCATGCCCTTGCTACCGGTGGTAGCAAAGTGACTCCATTGAGCCCGGACAGACGATGCCGCCTCAGGCCTGTATCAGGTCTAGCAAAAACTCAGCCAGTACATTCAATATTCTATTTTTTATTATAAATCATAGACTTAAATAAATTTGTTAATGCTAAATGTTGAAAAACCCCCCACTTTTGGGGAATTGCTACCCACATCCAATAAATTGCTTATAAAACAATTCATTAAGAGACATTTCTACCGTTACACATCACACTGCTGCGACGCGAAAATTCAACAGCACCCGTGTCCCCATCCCCTCGCGACTGCTCAACCGCACCGAACCACCAAAGCACTCCATGATCCGCTTGACCAGCATCAGCCCTACCCCCACGCCACCCTGCTTGGTGGTGAAGAATGGCCGGAAGGCCATGCGCTGCTGCTGCTCGCTCATGCCCTTGCCGGTATCCGATAGACGCAGGCTGAGGGTGCGTCGGTCGTGGCGCACCACCTCCACGCGCAACTCTCCGCCCGCCTCCATCGATTCCAGGGCGTTGGCGATCAGGCTGTTGAAGATCTGCCCGAGCAAGGCCGGCTGGCCCAGCACCCGGACCGTCGGCAGGTCGGCCAGGACCAACCGTACACCACCCTGTTGCAGCGCCTGGCCATGGGCCTGGAGGCTGTCGCGCAGGGCCTGGGCCACATCCACCGGCACAGCCTCGTCGCCGAGCGGGCGCAGCGACTGCAGCAGCTCGCGCACCCACTGCGACATGCGATCGACCTGGTTGATGATGTCGCTGATGTTCTTCTGCGCCGGGCCTTCGTCGAACGCCTGGGCCAGTTCGGCGCTGGAGCGGATGCTCGCCAGCGGGTTGCGCAGGCTGTGCGCCACAGCCGACGACACTTCGCCCAGGGCGACGAAGGTTTCGTTGCCGATCAGCCGCTTCTGCTGCACCGCCATCAACCGGGCGGCGCGGCGCATGATGCCGTACAGGCCGACATAGACGAGGCCGACCCCCACGGCAATGGCCAGCCAGATCAGCAGCAGGCCGTGCTCGATGCGCACGATCAGGTCGTGGGGCTCCTTGTAGATCTCGACCATGGCCGTGACATGTTCGCCGTCGGCATCGAACAGGGGGATGTAGTTCTCGATGAACAGCTGCTCGGGCGGGGTGACGAACTTCTGCTCGCTGCGCGCCTGCTCGAAGTCGTGGTAGCTGGCCGACACCCGCATCTTGTACTCGAACGCCCGGTCGAGGTCGTCGTCCGACTCGATCAGCTTGCCGATCAGCGCCGGGTTGCTCGACCAGATCACCGTGCGGTCGGGGGCGTAGATGTTGGCCAGGAGCATGTCCGGCAGGTGGGCGATATGGTCGAGGAACTCGCCCCGGGCCCGGCGCCGGGCCTCGGGATCGACGTCCGAAAGGGCGTGGTCGGTGCGCGGATCGAGTAGCTCGCCCATGGTCCGCACGTTGGGGATCGACACATGGCGCACTTCGGCATCGGCGATGGAGGTGATGAACTGCGCGGTGAGCAAGGCGTCGCGCTCGACGCTCTCGTCGATGATGAAGCGGCTGGAGATCAGGCCCAGGCCGACACCCACCGAGAGGATGATGGCCAGGCTCACCCAGGCGTACCAGCGCAACATGTTGAACGGTTTGCGCGCCGGGCCGGTGTCGGCGGGCGGCAACGTGTCGGGACGTGGGGCGAGGTCCATGGCGGGCTCCGCGGCTGGGCACCTCTAGAGGTTATAGCCCAGAGTTGGGGGAAGCATGGGTGTCGGTGGGACTATTGATCGTGTGGGGGCTGCCAGGTGTCCGCCGAATGCCTTGCAGCGCCTATGAGATCGAGCGCCGCCCGCGCGGCGCATCGCGACGCAAGGCCGCTCCTACATTTGTTGCAACGTGCCGAACCTGTCAGGTCATGGTTGCCCGCCTTGGCGCATGTCTTGAAACAGGTGGCGCGGCAGTGATGCCCACGCTGAAACCGCGTCGTACCAACAAGGCGGATCAGGTAATGGCACAGGATTGACTGGCCCGAAACAGATGTAGGAGCGGCCTTGTGTCGCGATGCGCCGCGCGGGCGGCGCTCGATCTTGTAGGCGCTGCAAAACTTTCGGCGAACACCTAGAAACCCCACCCCGATCAAAGCGGCGCATCCTCAGCCAACCCCCGCAACAACCGATACTCACGCAACACCGCCGGCACATACCGCCGCGTCTCGGCAAACGGCGGCACCACCCGCCCCCGGCTGAGCACGGCATCGGGCCCGGCATTGTAGGCCGCCACCGCCAACGTGATGTCGTTGTCGAACAGCTTGAGCATGCGTTTGAGATAGCGCGCCCCACCCTGAACGTTGGAAGCCGGGTCCAGCACATCCGCCACGCCCATCTCCTTCGCCGTGTCCGGCATCAGCTGCATCAGCCCCGCCGCGCCCTTGGCCGAGCGGGCCTTGGGGTTGTAGCCGGACTCGGCCTTGATCAGCGCATGCAGCAGCGCCGGCGACACACCGTTGGCCAGGGCCGCGGCCGCCACCAGGTCGGCATAGGGCCTCCCGGTGACCAGCTGGGCGTTGACCGGCCCGCCAGCCACCCCGTTCTCCTGGATCACCCGCTCATAGTGCCGTCCTGGCCGATGCACGTTGGACAGCACGAAGCCGCCTTTGCCATCGCTGGAGATGTAGATGTCGGCCTGGGCGCCAAACGCCATCAGCCCCACCGCCAGTCCCAGGATCAGTCCACGCATGTCGGTCGCCTCCCGTCGCACAAGATCAAGAGTGGCCCCCGATGTGGGGGATATGCCCCGTCGATCCGGGCTTTTCAGCTATGACGCAAGCGCCGTGCCGCCCGCCATCACGCACGGCGCAAGGGCCCGACGCAGACGTGCACGGCTGTTGCATGGCAGGGGCAAACGCACTGGAGGGTTTCACCATGCAGCGCAACATCCACAACCAACGCGGCTTCACCCTGCTCGAACTGTTGGTGGTGCTGGTGGTGCTGGGCCTGCTGGCCGGCATCGTCGCGCCCAAGTATTTCAGCCAGCTGGGCCGCTCCGAGGCCAAGGTGGCGCGAGCGCAGATCGAAGGCCTGGGCAAGGCCCTGGACCTCTATCGCCTGGAAGTCGGCCACTACCCCAGCAGCGAACAGGGCCTGCAGGCTCTGGTGGTCGCACCCGGCGGCGAGGCGCGCTGGTCGGGGCCGTACCTGCAGAAAGCCGTTCCCCAGGACCCCTGGGGACGCCCTTACATCTACAAGCAGCCCGGCGAGAACGGCGGCGAGTATGACCTGCTGTCGATGGGCAAGGACGGCCAACCCGGCGGTGACGGGGAAAACGCCGAGATCACCAGCTGGCAGTGAGGAGCCCGGCCATGCGCTATCAGCTCAAGGCCCTGGGCAGCCAGGGCGTGGTGCAATTGCAGGTCGAGGCCGAGGACAGCGACCAGGCCCGGCGCCAGGCCGAGGACCAGGGCTTGCGCGTGCTCAGCGTGCGCCGCCAGGGCCTGGCCCTGCGCCGCCGCCCGGCGGCGTTCGACCTGATGCTGTTCAGCCAGGAACTGGCCACCCTGCTCGGCGCCGGCCTGCCGCTGATCGACGCCCTCGAGAGCCTGGCCGAGAAAGCCCCGGGCGGCGCCACGCGCAAGACCCTGGAGCAACTGGTGCGCCAGCTGTATGAGGGGCGCTCGCTGTCCCAGGCCCTGGCCCAGCAGCCACGGGTGTTTCCCGCCCTGTACGTGGCCCTGGTGCAGTCGAGCGAGCGCACCGGCGCCCTGGGCGACGCCCTGAACCGCTACATCGGCTATCGCCAGCGGCTGGACCTGGTGCGCCAGAAGCTGGTCGGCGCTTCGGTCTACCCGCTGCTGCTGTTGCTGGTGGGCGGCGGCGTGGTGCTGTTCCTGCTGGGCTATGTGGTGCCGCGCTTCAGCCTGGTGTTCGAGGGCATGGGCACCGAGCTGCCCTGGCTGTCGCGGGTGCTGATGCGCATCGGCCTGTTCCTGCATGCCCAGCAACTGCCCCTCGGGCTGGGCACGCTCGCCGGCATCGGCGCGCTGGTCGCCCTGCGTCGCCATCCGGCGCTGCGCCGTGGCGCCGGTCGCCTGCTGCGCCGGCTACCGGCCCTGCACCAGCGCCTGATGATGTACGAACTGGCGCGCTTCTACCGCTCGCTGGGGATCCTCCTGCAAGGCGGCATTCCCATCCTCACCGCCCTGGGCATGGCCCGCGGGCTGCTGGGCAGCAGCGCGGCCGAAGGCCTGGAGCAGGCCAGCCGGCGGGTCGCCGAAGGCCTGCCGTTGTCCGATGCGCTGCAGGCCGGGCAACTGGTCACGCCGGTTTCGCTACGCCTGCTGCGCGCCGGCGAGCAGTCGGGCAACCTGGGCGAAATGCTCGAACGCTGCGCGGACTTCCACGACCAGGAGATCGGCCGCTGGGTCGAGTGGTTCGTCAAACTGTTCGAGCCCTTGCTGATGACCTTCATCGGCCTGCTGATCGGGCTGATCGTGATCCTCATGTACATGCCGATCTTCGAGCTGGCGTCGAGCATTCACTGAGCAAGGTAGCAAATGGCCATGCGCATGGCTTAGCATCGCCGGTTTGCCCTTTGAGCCCTTGTATCGTGCCGCTTAGCCTGCCGACCCTGATCCTGGTCGCCGTTTTCATCCTGACCCTTACGGGCATCCTGACCCTGCACGCCTGGCGGCGTTGCGCCAGCGATCCGAGCTTGGGCTACCTGGGCGCGATGCTGCTGCTCTCGGCCCTGGGGGTCAGCCTGAATGCCCTGCGTGGCATTGACATGGACTACCTGGCCCTGGTGCTGGGCAACATCGTCCTGCTGGTCGGCACCGGGCTGGGCTGGACGGCCATGCGCGTGCTCGGCGGGCGCAAGCCGCACTGGCCGCTGCTGCTGGCCGGTGCCGTGTTCTGGGGGCTGTTCAGCCTGTGGCCGGGTTTTTACGGCGATCTCGGCCTGCGGGTGAAAGTGTATTCGCTGCTGACCCTGGGTTACACCTGCCTGAGCATCGGCGAGTTGCTGCGGCCACGGGTGCGCCTGCAGGTGTCCTATACCCCGGCGTTGATCCTGACCACCCTGCATGCAGCGCTCTACCTGATGCGCACGCTGCTCGAGGACGGTGTCGCCCTCGACCACGCCATCAACAGCGGCGGCGCCAGCCCGGGCTTCTTCGCCTTCATCCTGTTCGAGTCGATGCTGTTCGCCATCGGCATCTCCTATGTGACCCTGGCGATGGTCCGCGAACGCGCCGAGATCATGCTCCGCGCCGCGGCCTACAGCGACCCGCTGACCGGCATCGACAACCGCCGGGCGTTCATGGAGCGCGGCGCAGGCTTGCTGCATGACTGCGCGGCAGGCCAGGCACCGGTGGCGCTGCTGCTGTGCGACCTGGACCACTTCAAGCGCATCAACGACCGCTTCGGCCACCCCGTCGGGGACGAAGTGCTGCTGGCGTTCGCCCGGGAAACCGCTCGTCACCTGCGCCGGGACGACCTGTTTGCGCGCATCGGTGGCGAGGAGTTCGCCTGCCTGCTGCGTGGCGCCAGCGAAGCCGAGGGCGAACAGGTGGCACAGCGGATCTGCGCCGGGTTTTCCGGGCTGGCGCTGCTGGAGCCGGGGCTGCTGGGCGTGAGCATCGGCATCGTCAGCCAGCCGGCCGCGCAAGGCGAGCTGTCGCGGCTGCTGTCGATGGGCGACCGGGCGCTGTATGCGGCCAAGCAACAGGGGCGTGGCCGGGTGTTGCGCTATGCCGAGGTGTCCTGACGCCCTCGATCCCTCTCAGTAGTCGAAGCGCTCCACCGCCCGCCGCCGCTCGTTGTCATCGCGCCGGTCATAGCTCGCCGTGGTCTGGATGTTGGCATGGTGCGCGAGCTTCTGCGCGATCGACAGGTCGTGCTCCTCGATTACCCGGGTGATGAACGCCCGGCGAAAATCATGGGGCATGATCTTCGCCCCCACCTGCGCTCCGCGCTGGCGGGCGATGTAGTAGATCGCGTGTTTGGTGATGCGCGCACGGGTGATATGGCTGCCGCGGCGGATGCGGTTGAACAGGAAGCTGTCGTCGCGCTCGCCGGCGGGCAGGTGCTCGCGGCGCAGGTCGAGCCAGGCCTGCAGCTTGTCGAAGGCCCAGGCCGGGGCGTACTTGAGCAACTGGCGGTTGCCCTTGGCCAGCACCTGCACGCTGCGCTCCTGGAAGTCCACCTGGTCCAGGTCGACGTCCACCGATTCCGACTTGCGCATGCCGGTGCCGTAGAGCAGCGCCAGGATCGCCGCGTCGCGCACGCCCTGGGGGCGCGGGTCGGCGGCGCAGACATCCATCAGTTCACGAATCAGGTTACGCCGCAGGTTGCGCCCCGGCGGCAGGCGGCTGCCGCTGGCTGGCTTGACCTCGCGGATCATCAGCAACTGCTCGTGGTCGATCAGCCCCTGGCGCCAGGCCTCGTTCATCACCCCGCGCACGGCATTGACGTACAGCGATGAGGTATTGGGCGCGTAGCCATCCGCGCGTAACGCCGCGACCAGGGCGATCACATGGCCGGGCTCGAGACGGTGCCAGGGCACCTCGGCGATATCGCCATCGGCGAAGCCCAGGCGGTCGGCGGCATCCTGCAGGATGTAGCGCATGGTCAGCTGGCTGGACGGGGCCAGGCGGGCAAGGTACTGCAGCAGCGGATTGCGCAGGAGGTCGGTCACAGCGGGGATCCTGTAGCAAAGCCGAATGCGCGGCGGCGCAAGACGGCGCAAAGCGAGTCGTTTCGACCCTGATCAAGGTCAAAAAGACTACAAACAAAAAGAGTCATAATGACTTCACACAGTGCCATCACCTTGATATTCAAGGCCTTTGAACGCTGGCATGGTTCGTGATGGTACCCCATTCAACCGCTCCGATCGAACCAAGGTCCCCGCCATGCTCGTCCAGCCGATCACCGCTCGCCCACGCCAGGCCCTCTGGGCCCTGGGTTTTCGTCCGTTCTTCCTCGGCGGCAGCCTGTTCGCCCTGCTCGCCCTGCTGCTGTGGGCCGGCGTGCTGGCCGGCGCGTTCCAGCTCGACCCGGCCGGCGGCATGCTCGCCTGGCACCGCCATGAAATGCTGTTCGGCTTCGCGGTGGCCGTTGTCGCCGGTTTTCTGCTTACCGCCGTACAGAACTGGAGCGGCATCCCGGGCCTGAGCGGCCGGCCGCTGCAGGGGCTGTTCCTGCTCTGGCTGCTGGGCCGGATCAGTTGGTTCCTGCCCTTGCCGGCCTGGCTGCTGGTCCTCATCGAAGGCGCCTTCCTGCCCCTGGTGGCGCTGGCCCTGGCCCGACCGATCATCCAGCGGCGGCTGCGCAACAACTACCCCATCGTGGTCCTGGTGCTGCTGATCGCCGCCTGCCAGTGGCTGACCCTGGCCGGCGGGCTGCTGGGCAACGAGGTGTGGCAACGCCGCGGTGTGCTGGCCGGGCTGTGGCTGGTGGCGGCGATGATGAGCGTGATCGGCGGGCGGGTGATCCCTTTCTTCACCCGTCGCGGCCTGGGCAACATGAGCCCGGCGCCGGCCCGGCCCTGGCTGGATCGTGCCTGCCTGCTGGGCAGCGTGGCGCTGCCGCTCACCTACGTACTGGGCTTCAACGATGCGCCGCAGCCACTGATGGCCGCGCTGTTCGCCGCCCTGGCGGTGCTGCACGGCGTGCGCCTGGCGCTGTGGCATGACCGTGGCCTGTGGCGGGTGCCGCTGCTGTGGTCACTGCACCTGGCCTACGCCTGGCTGATCCCGGCCTGCCTGGGCCTGGCGCTGTGGCATGCCGGGTTGGCGATCAATCCGAGCCTGGCCGCCCACGCCCTGACGGTCGGCGCCATGACCGGACTGATCGTGGCGATGATGGCCCGGGTCAGCCTGGGGCATACCGGGCGGCCGCTGGCGGTGCCGCGCAGCATTGGCTGGGCGTTCGCGCTGATCCAGCTGGCGGCGCTGGCCCGGGTCGTGGTGGTGCCGTTCACGGCGCTGGGGCTGGGGTTGTCGGTGCTGTTCGGCAGCGCCGCGCTGCTGCTGTTCCTTTGGCACTACCTGCCTATCCTGCTGCGAGCGCGAGTGGATGGCATGCCGGGCTGAACGACCTGTATGGGCTGCGCGCATGGAATGAGTTGCGTGGGAGCGGGCTTGCCCCGCGATAGGGGCGCATCTGGTCTACAGTTCAACCCACGCCCATCCGCCAAGGGACCGCATGGCCTTCCACCACCTCACCCGCACCCACCCCCGTCTCAGTATCGCCACCCTGGCCGGCCTGCTCGGTGGCTGGCTGATCCCCGCCGGCGACACCGTGCAGCATATCCTCGCCGGCTGGAACCTCGGCGTCTGGCTGTACCTGGCCATGGTCCTGTGGCTGAGCCTGCGGGCCAATGCCGAGCGGGTGCGCAAGGTCGCCCGGATCGAGGATGAAAACGCCGGCCTGGTGCTGATCACCGTCTGCGTCTCGGCCATCGCCAGCCTGGCCGCCGTCACCCTGCAACTGGTGTCCAGCCGCGGCCTGGAGGGCGGCGCCCTGGCCCTGCACTACCTGTACACCGGGCTGACCGTGGCCGGCTCATGGCTGCTGATCGGCTGCATCTTCAGCCTGCACTACGCCCGGCTGTTCTACACCGGCGACCGCCATGAGCCGCCCCTGCGCTTTGCCGACGGCGAACGCAACCCGGACTACTGGGACTTCCACTACTTCTCGTTCACCATCAACGTCGCCGTGCAGACCTCGGACATCGGTGTCGCCGGCCGAGCCATGCGCCGGGTGGTGCTGGCCCACTCACTGGTAGGTTTCGTGTTCAACACGGCGATCCTCGGCTTTACCATCAACATCGCCGCCGGACTGCTCGGCTAGCACCCGCAGCGCGCAGGCAGCGATACGCCGGCACACCTGCTCCAGCACATCGGCTTCCAGCACCAGCCCCAGGCGCAGGTGCCCCGCGGCACTCGGTCCGAAACCATCCCCCGGCAGCAACGCCACGCCCTCCTCGTCCAGCAGGCGCTGGGCGAACGCCTGGGCGCCGAGCCCGCTGCCGCGGATATCGAGCATCACGAACATGCCACCGGCCGGCCGATGGGCATGAATGCCAGGACAGCCCTCCAGCACCGCGCATACCCGGTCACGCCGCTGCCGGTAGATCTCGCGCATCCGCCGCACGTCATCCCCTGCCTGATCCAGGGCCACGCAGGCAGCATGCATGACGAACTCCGGCAGGCCGAACAGCATGCTCATGACCAGGGTACCGAGGTGCCTGGCGAACAGCGGCGGCCCGATCACCCAGCCGACCCGCCAGCCACTCATGGCATGGGACTTGGACAGGCTGCCGATCGACACGCAGCGCTCGGCCATGCCCGGGAGGCTCAACGGACTGGGCGCCTCACCGTCGTACAGCAATGACTGGTAGACATCGTCGCAGATCAACCACAGATCATGCTCCCGGCATAACTGCGCCAGGCGCTCCAGGTCGGCCTGGTCGATCATCGCGCCCGTCGGATTGTGCGGACTGTTGAGCAGCAGGCCCCGGGTGCGCGGGGTGATCGCCCTGGCCACCGCCGCAGGATCCAGGCGAAACCCCTGTTCCGGCCGCACCGCGACCTGCACGGCCCGTGCACCGCAGGCACCGAACACGCCGTGATAGGTCACGTACATGGGTTCGGCGACGATCACCTCGTCGCCGGGTTCGAACAGGCACTGGAAGGTCGCAAACAGACCGCACTGTGCCCCTGCGGTCACCACCACCTGCACCGGATCGAGGGGCAGTTGGCTATGGCGCACCACCGCCTCACGCAGGGCGAGGCTGCCGCGCACATCGCTGTAATGGGTGTCGCCGCGGCGCAGGCTGGCCACGGCGGCCTCGACCACCGGGGCCGGAGTGTCGAAATCGGGGTCGCCCACCGACAGCAGCATAATCTCTCGCCCCTGTCGGCGCTGCTCCAGGGCCTGGTAGTGAATGTCCCAGGCGGCGACTGCATGGCCGGCAATACGTTGGGTGAGCGTGGAATAACGCATGACTGTCTCCCTGTCTGCCGGCCGGCACCGTTGGTCCGAAAAGCGCTGCAGATAAACATAGCAGAGCAACCCTCGCTGCCAGCCGTCCACCCACGGGGAAAACGTTTGCCCAGCCAACGAGCACCCACCGTTCATCGTGACAGGACTGTGACCGCCGTCATGCATTAGTACATCTGCCATATTTTCCGGCGAACACTGCCATGGCAGGTGCTATGGTTAGAGTCCCGACGGCCAGGACGGCCACAGTATTACCGCTACGCAATCACCGCGTTCAGGATACGAACAAGGAGGCTGGCATGAACAAGATGACGTTCCCCAACGCCTGCCAGGTGATGCGCTGGCATTTCCATCCGCTGGGTTTCGAGGCCAGCATGGATGCCCCGCGCAGCATGGTCGCCCGGCTGTTCGACCGGGCCACTGGCGAAACCCTTCTGGCGATCGCCGGCATTCCCTGCGCCACCATCATGCCCGCCGCCGATGTCGAGCGGATCATCGAGGCGGTGGAGGCCGAGATGGAAACCTTCGACCTGCTGGCCGGCCCCATGCGCAGCGCTGTCTAAATTGCCTGTTCCTGACGCGCTTTCAACGCCTGCAACCCTTTCATGAACTGCTCGGGCGGCACCGGCTGGCCGAGCAGGTAGCCCTGCAGCGAGTCGCAACCCAGGCGGGTCAGGAAGTCCTGCTGGCGGTCGGTCTCCACGCCTTCGGCAACAATCCGCAAGCCCAGTGCCTGGCCCAGTGCGACGATGGCCGAGACGATCGCCGCATCGTCGCTGTCCTGCTCCAGGTCGCGCACGAAGCCGCGGTCAATCTTCAGCTCGTTGGCCGGCAGGCGCTTGAGGTACATCAGGCTGGAGTAGCCGGTGCCGAAATCGTCGATGGACAGGTCAACGCCCATGTCCGACAGGCGCTGCAGCACATGCAGGCTGGCGTCGGCATCGCGCATGGCAGTGGTTTCGGTAATTTCCAGGGTCAGGCGGTTGGCCGGCAGGCCATTTTCACTCAACGCCTGGGCCACGTTGTCGACCAGTCCGGCATGGCAGAACTGAATGGCCGACAGGTTGACCGCGATACGCCAGTCGTCGTTGCCCTCATCCAGCCACTGGCGCATCTGCCGACAGGCTTCGCCCAGTACCCACTCACCGATCGGAATGATCAACCCAGTCTTCTCGGCCAGGCCGATGAAGCGGTCCGGCAGCATCAGGCCATGTAGCGGGTGCTCCCAGCGCAGCAGGGCCTCGGCGCCGATGGGCTGGCGCTGCACGGCGTCGAACTTGGGCTGGTAGTGCAGGCGGAACTGCTGGTGCTCCAGGGCCGTGCGCAGATCCTGCAGCAATTGCAGTTGCTGGCGCGCGTTGCTGTTCATCGAGGCGTCGAAGAAGCTGTAGCCGTTCTTGCCGGCGCTCTTGGCGTGGTACATGGCCGCGTCGGCGTTGCGCAGCAGCTCGTGCTGGTCCAGGCCGTTGCCCGGGTACAACACGATGCCCAGGCTTGCCGACAGTTGCAGGTCGTGCTCGGCCACGCGGAACGGCCTGGCCATCAGGTTGACCTGCTTGACCGCGACATTCATGGCGTCGTCCGGCTCTTCCAGCTCCACCAGCAACACGAACTCGTCGCCGCCGATCCGCGCCAGGGTGTCCTGGCTGTGCAGATGGCCGCGCAGGCGCGCCGCCACGGCCTTGAGCAACAGGTCGCCGACATGGTGGCCGAAGGCGTCGTTGACCGGCTTGAAGCCGTCCAGGTCGATGAACATCAGGGCGAAGCAGCCGCCCTGCTCCGCCACCCGGCCCATGGCCTGGTCGATACGGTCGGCCAGCAGCGTGCGGTTGGGCAACCCGGTCAGGGTGTCGTGCAGGGCCAGTTGGGTCAGCTCCTGGTTGGCCAGGGTCAGCGAGCGTGCCAGCTCCGCCGTGCGCGCTTCCAGGCGGGCATCCAGCACCGAGGTCAGCAGGGCCACCGCCAGCACCGCCAGGGTGGTGATCAATACCAGGTAGTCCAGGCCGTCGCCGGCCAGGCCCGTGGCCAACGCGCCACAGAAGCTGCCCGCCGGGAAGTTGGCCGCGGCCATGCCGGTGTAATGCATGCCGACGATGGCGATGCCCATCACCACTGCCGCGACGCCGCGGATCTGGCGCACATAGGGGGTGTGCTGGCGCAGGCGGAAGGCAATCCACAGCGCCGCCGCCGACGCGCCCACGGCGATGGCCAGCGACGCGCCGAACAGCGTCGGGTCGTAGTCGATACCCGGCTGCATGCGCAGCGCGGCCATGCCCATGTAGTGCATGCAGGCGATGCCGGTGCCCATGATCAAGGCGCCGAACGCCAGCTGCAGCCACGGCAGCTTCGGCTGGCTCACCAGCCACAGGGCAAAGCCCGAGGAGGCCACCGCGATCAGCAGCGACAAGGCCGTCAGGGCGGTGTCATAGCCCAGCTCGATCGGCAGGCTGAACGCCAGCATGCCGATGAAATGCATCGACCAGATGCCGATGCCCATGGCGAACGCCCCGCCACCCATCCACAGGTACACCGCCCGCCCCTTGGCCGTGGCGATGCGCCCGGTAAGGTCCAGGGCCGTATAGGAGGCAAGGATGGCCACGCACAGCGAAATCAACACCAGCGAGGATGAGTAACTACCGATCAGCATTCGCACTTCCAGGAACAGGCCGACGGACGGCCCGGGAAAAGCCGATAATTGTACTCAAGCTTTGGCGAAACGCACGGGGTTTTCGCGGGTCTGAGTGGATCCAATGATTGACCGGAGGCGCCGCAGGGACTGGGCTAGAGCGCATTGCCCAGTAATTGAAGGCATATTGCCACTTGTCGTCTCGGACCTCATCGCGGGGCAAGCCCGCTCCCACGCTGTGAAACATGCCTGAATGACCTGGAAGATGGCGTGGGAGCGGGCTTGCCCCGCGATAGCGTCACGACGAAACCCAAGCCAGGCGAAGCGACTCCAGCTAATCTAAACAGGCCAACACCGTGAAACCACGCCGCCCCAGGAGCTCGCCATGGCCACCCGCCCCAGGCAGGCAGTGCTGCTCGCCCTGCTTGCCCTCGCACTGTCGCTGACTGCCGGCTGTTCGAGCAAACACACCACCACCCGCTACGCGGCACAAGGCTCCGCTTGCTATGCCAAGGCCCTGCCCAGCAGTGGCGAGGGTGGCCTGGCCTTCGGCCCCACCCTCGCCATGGCCAGCAAGAAGTCGCTGGCCAGCTGCGTGCGCTACGCCGGCAGGTCGGGCGGCACGCCGCATACCTGCCAGGTCGTCGTGGCCAAGTGCAAAGGCTGAGCTAGCCCAGCGCCTCTTCGATCAGCGCGGCGACCTCAGTGGCCCGCGAGGCCAGCGACGCGTGGCTGGCATCCAGGGTGATGACCTTGCGCGCCTTCAACCGCGCCGACATCATCTGCTGGTTGGCCGGCGCGATCATGTGATCCTGGCTGGAGATCTGGTACCACGACGGTTTGTGCTTCCACGCCGGATCAACGATGGTGTCGCCAAAGGTGCTCGCCAGCGGCGCCTTCTGCGTCACTGCCATGACCAGCGCCTCATCCGCCGACAGGTCCTGGCAGAAACTCTCGTGGAATTTGTCGGGTTTGATCCACAGGTAGCCGTCGCTGTCCGGCGCCAGGTTCGCTGCCGCCAGCGGTGGATGCTGCTGGGTCAATCCGCCCGGGCTTTCACCCGCATCGGGTGCGAAGGCAGCGATGTAGACCAGCCCCGTTACATTGGCCTGGTTGCCCGCCTGGGTGATCACCGCCCCGCCATAGGAGTGGCCGACCAGCAGCACCGGTCCGCCGACCTGCGCCACCATCTTGCGCGTGCGCTCGGCGTCGTCCGCCAGGGAGGTCAGCGGCAGCTCCACGGCGCGGACTTGCGTGATGCCCTTGCGCGCCAGCTCGACGATCACCTTGCCCCAATGGGCGGCACCGCCCCAGAAACCGTGTACCAATACGACCGTTGGCTTGCTCATGGATGAACACCTTCGCTAGGGAAACAGGGATGTGATTCGCCGCAACAGCATAGGCCATAGGCTGGCGCGCCTTAGATCAAAGGCACTGGACGGCACTCGCGCAAATGACGCAAAACCTATTGGCCGGTCTGCTGGCGTTGCCAGCGTTGCAGGTTCTCGGCCACCAGTTGCTCGGGCAACGGGCCCGCAACCAGTGCCTTCATCTTGCGCGCCAGCTGCTCGCGCAGCGCCGGCTTGTTGCAGCCGGACTTGTGCGACAACGCCAGGTACAACCCTTCGCTGGAGACCGGCGGTTCGAGCACCTCAAGCGCCTGCTCCTTGCCCAGCGTGCGAGCCAGGGCCAGCCCGGGATAGTGCTCGAAGATCACATAGTCGCTGCGTTTGAGCAGCAGCTTCTGGAAAGCCTGGGTGACGCTGGGCACGGCCTCGAGGTTGAGCTGCGCCCGGGCGTAGTCGTCGAAGGCCTGGCCGTGGCTGTTGTTGACCAGCGTTCCGCCACGTCGCCCCTTGAGGTCGGACCAGTCGCTGTAGGCGAAGCCCTCGCCCTTGCGCACCCAGACCACACTGGAGTTGAACAGGAATGGCGGATTGACGAAATCCACCAGCAGTTCCCGCGCCTGGGTGTGGAAATACCCGGCAAGCATGTCGACGCGCCCGCTGCTCACCTCTTCCTGGGCCCTCGACCAAGGCCCGACATACACCACGTCCACCACCAGACCGAGCTCCTTGGCCACCTGCTTGAGCAGGTCGGCATTGGCGCCGATCAGGCGCTCGGGGTCCTGCGGGTCCCGCCAGAGGTAAGGGGGATACTCCGGATTGCCGGTGGCGGTGAGGTGCTGGCAGGCGTCAGCGGCGACGCTGATCTTGGGCACCATCGCCAGGGCGAACGACAACATCACAGACACGCCCAGACAACGTCCGTTCATTGCGTTCCTCGTACTATGGATTACGCCACTGACAACGTGGCCTTACACAGTGTGCACGAGAAATGGCCGAACGCCACGTGCGCTGTCGCGATCCGTGCTGCGGTACGTCGTCACGCCTGCTGCTGAACGTGCAGGGCTGCCTCAGCCGGCCGCCCGCGGCATCAGGTCGTAGGGGTGCTTCCAGCCTGGAACCGCCTGGATAAGCGCCTTCCAGGCTTCGATATGGCGGAACTCCTCCAGCGCCAACCCCGTGTCTTCAGGCATGTACACATATCCCGCCAGGGACAGGTCGGCAATGGTCAGCCGCCCACCCACCATGAACGGCGTGTTTGCCAGGTGCGCATCGACGATCTGGTAGGCCGCCTTGGCCCGCTCGCGCAAGAAGCGGGTGACATCCGACTCGCCCATGCTCTTCAGGCAATAGATGAAACGCAAGGCCGCGTAGTAGCTGGTGAACTTGTGGTTGTCGAACAGCATCCAGCGCCAGATCTCGCGCTTCTCATGATCGTCACGCGGGCCGAAGCGGCCGGTGCGCTCGGCCAGGTAGTCGAGGATCAGCGCCGACTGGGTGAGCTTCTCCCCGGCGTGCTCCAGCACGGGCACCTCGCCCTGTTCATTGACCGCATCACGCCAGTCCTGGCCACGGGTCTGGCCGTGGAAGAAATCGACGAACTCCGGCGCCCAGTCCTGGCCGGTGAGTTCCAGCATCAATGCGACCTTGTAGGCGTTGCCGGATTCGGCAAAGCAGTGGAGCGTGTATTCGGCCATGGGTATCAGCGTCCTTTGATTGTTGAACGTCTGTCAAACGAACAGATCCTAGACCCGCAACGACTGTGCGCGCTACTGTCGCTTGCCATTCAACGATATTCGCTTGCGCCTTTCCTTGATCCTGTCCTTTTCCACTGCCCATCATGGCGATTGTGGGGAGTGGAACTCCCGGCGACCCTTTGCGCTCTTAACATCATGCAGTAACTCCCTTGGGCATCACCTTTCCGGAGGACTCGCCATGCGCCATTTACTGCTCGTTCCCGCACTGCTTCTCCTGCTCCCCGCAGGTTTCGCCCTGGCCCGCGTCGATGCCGGGGATGTCGCCACCTCGGCGGGGATCTCCGCATCGCTGTACTCGACCTTCAAGGACGACAAACGGATCATTCCGGCCCGTGACGAACTGTCGGCCTTCGTCGCCAGTGGTGGTGCCATTCGCGGGGCTTACCTGGAGTCGGCGCTGGCCCATGTACGCCAGGCCAATCCCGGGCTGCAGGCCAGTGACGAGGAACTGGCCCGGGCGCTACTGTCGCAGGATGACGGTTTGGCGGATCACTGAGCGCAAGAAACCCGGGGCCGCCCATGCGGCCCCTGCCTGCTCAGCGCGCCCGGTTGGTCACCCCGAACGGGATGTGCACCGACGGCGCCACGGTGCTGGTGCTCTTCAAGTGCCCCGACTGGTCGTCGAAGAAGATGTGCGGCTTGAGCACCTGAAGCACCCGTCGCTTCTCGATGCCGCCGAGGAAGAACGCATCGTTGGCCATCACCCCCCAGCTTTTCAGGGTGTTGAGCGCTCGTTCATGGGAGGGCGCGTTGCGCGCCGTGACAATCGATACCCGCAGGCGGTTCTCGTAGCCCGGATGGGTCAGCTTGTGCTGTTCCTCGGCCGCCTGGATGCGGGCGATGCGCACGAAGAACTCCTTGAGCGGGCCAGGGTTGTGCGGCTGGGTGACGTTGATCACCTCATGGGCGTGAAAGCTGTCCAGCCCGCCTGACTGCATCACCGCCTCCGACTCGTCCCCGGCCAGCACGCCGTCGAAGTCAAAGGCGATGCGCAGGTTGTCGTCGCTTTCGTCGTCATCGAACTTCGAATCCAGCACCTGCCCTGCCGGATAACCGGCCTTGATCGCGGCATCGACGTGCTGCTTGTCAGCGGAGAGGAACAGGGCGATGTTCAGCGCCGGGATGTACTCGTACGGCGAGCGGCCCTGGGTGAAGATCGCCCGGGTCATGTTCAGGCCGTAATGGCCGATGGTCTTCATCACCCGCATGCCGGTGTCCGGGTCGTTCTGCGACAACAGCACCACCTCCACCAGCGGGTCCTCGGGATCGCCGCGCAGGTCGTTGAGGGCCAGCAGGCGCTTGATGAAGGGATAGGCAATGCCTTTTCCCAACGGCACGTCCAGGTGCTGCTCCTGGTATTTGCGGAACTGTGCCTCGCCCTCTCGACGGAACACCGCGTCCGATTCACTGAGGTCAAACACCGCACTGGAGGCGACACCGATGACCAGCCGATCATCCAGTTCGAAGGCCATGGGGCTTTCCTTGTATTGATAACGTTGTACGCGATGCCGCTCAGCCTTCGCTGCGGCCCTGCAGGCGCGAGGTCCAGTCTTCGACCTGATGTTGCTCCAGGCGCTTCTCCAGGGTCCGACGCCAGTTCGGCACCAGCGGCAGCACCAGGCACTCGCGCAAGAGGTCGGGTTCCAGGCGCTTGTCGAACAGCACCGCCGAAAGCCGCGCCACCGACCATTCGCCGTGCGGGCGCTCGACCAGTTGCAGGGCATCGCCGGCCTCGATCACGCCCTCCTCCAGCACCCGGTAGTACCAACCGGTTCGCCCGCTCTGTTGCACCCGCAACGCCATCTGCGCCACGTCGAAGCGGTCGTTGAGCTTCCAGCACGGCATGCGCCCCTGGGAGATTTCCAGTAACGCCGTGCCGACGCGGACCCGGTCGCCCAGGCAGACATCGCCCTCGCGCCAGCCGGTGCTGCTGAAGTTTTCGCCGAAGGCGCCGGGCCGGTCCAGCAAGGGATGCTCGCCCAGTTCGGCAGTCCAGTCGGGATAGTGATCGCGGGGGTAATGGTGGATGGCTTTCTCGACACCACCGTGTACCCGCAGATCACCCTGTTCGTCGCCGACGATACCGAGGAAGGTCACTGCCAGAGGCCCTTGGCGAGGCTGCTTGTCGATGGCACTGTGCGAACCCGGGCGGGTGAACGGCCGGGCGCAGCCGGTGAGCAGGCTGTCGAGGCGCGGGCTGGGCGAGGTCATGCGGCGGTCTCGTTGAAAGATCCGCCAGAGCTTACACCAGAGCGCCTGAGGGCCCAACCGCATTACCTGTGGGAGAAACTGTCTTGCTGAGTTTTTTCAGCTGCCGCGATCTCTGTAGGAGATCACACAGCCCTTCCGGGCTGCGCTGTCGCGAAGGGAACAGGGTTCCAGCGTGGGAGCGGGCTTGCCCCGCGATCACCGGCGGAGCCGGTGCCAAACGCCGCATCGCGGGGCAAGCCCGCTCCCACGCTGCCCCAGCTAAATCAATGTATTGTGTTTTGTTCCATGAGAGCGGCCTTGTGCCGCGAATGGGCCGCAAAGCGGCCCCGGCGATTTTTGCAACAACGCTGAAATCCCGGGGGCTGCTTCGCAGCCTTTTCCGGCCGGCCCGGCGCTCCGGCAAGGCCGCTCCTACACAGGTTGGCGTAGTACCTGTGGGAGCGGCTTTAGCCGCGAACACCGGCGAAGCCGGTGCCATCCACCGCGTCGCTTGCTTCGCGGCTAAAGCCGCTCCCACAGGGTCCGCATTGGCCAACCGTTACTTGCCCCGCGCCTTGTTGTAGATGGTCTTGGCGCGGTCGGCCGAGGCTTGGCACTTGGCCATGTCGCCTTTGTCCCGGGCGTCCTTGGCCTCCTTGAGCAGCTCGTGATAGTCATGGGCCATGCCGCCATGCAGTGCCTGGCCATCGGTCTTGCTGATGTACTCCAGATCATTGATCTTGGCATCGCAATTGGTCGCCGGACCATCCTCGGCTTGGGCGGCGAAACTCAGTACGCAGGTGATCGCTAGCAGTGTCATGGATTTCATGGCGTGTTCTCCTGGGAAATCGACGCAGAACAGAGCTTAGTCCGCCCGTGCATGCCCGACGGTGCTTCAGCCCAACGGTCGTGCAACCTCGCCGATCAGGAAGTCGATGAACACCCGCACCTTCAACGGCATGTACCGGGCTTGCGGATACACCAGCATGAACGGCCGCGACGTCCCGCCATGCCCGGCCAGCACCTCCACCAGTTCGCCACTGTCCAGCGCATCCTGCACGGTAAAGCGGTACGCCTGCATCAGGCCGCCCCCATGGCGCACCAGGGTCGTGGTGGCGAGGAAATCGCCCAGGCAAGTCAGCGCGCCCTGGGTCTCGAGCTCGACCAACAGCCCGTCACGGCGAAAGCTCCAGGGCGGACGCCTGCCGCTGCTGGGCAGCTCGAACTGGATGCACTCATGCCCGGCCAGGTCCTCCAGGGTCTGTGGCGTACCGGTCCGGGCCAGGTAGCCGGGGGTGGCGACCACCACCAGCTCGGCGTCCTCCAGGCGCCGGGCCACCAACCGCGAATCGGCGGGCGCGCGGCCACGGATCGCCAGGTCGAAGTGTTCCTCGGCGAAATCGACGTTGCGATTGCTGACATGCACATCCACCTGCACCCCTGGATAGCGCTGGCGAAAACGCGGCAGCAGTGGCAACAGGCGGTGATGGGCATAGGGCGTAGGTGCGCTGATGCGCAGGCGGCCAGCGGGCTCGAGCTGGCCACCGGTGACTTGCCGCTCGGCCTCGACCAACTGCCCCAGCGCCTGCCGACAGTGCTGGTAATAGGCCTGGCCGGCCTCGCTCAGGCGCATCTGCCGGGTGGTGCGCACGAACAGGCGCACGCCCAGACGCTCCTCCAGGCGCGCCACCGAGCGGCTCACCGCCGCGGGGGTGACCCCTGCCAGGGTGGCCGCCTCGGTAAAGCTGCCGGCATCGGCGGCAAGGCAGAACAACTCCAGGCTGCCCAGTTGCAGGTCATCGAAATGGCGGGTCATGGCGGGCTCTATTAATTACATGATGTATCGATTGAAATGCCCTGCGCCTCATTTTTCAAGCCGAGATTGCAACTTAAAGTGGCTCCACACCCGAGCAACGGCTCGCATCACCGGAGAGTTTCCCATGAGCAACGCAAGAACCGTCATCATCACCGGCGCCTCCAGCGGCCTGGGCTTCGCCCTGGCCCAGGCCTACCTCAAGCGTGGCGATAACGTGGTCGGCAACGCCCGCACCCAGGCTCGCCTGGACGAAGCCGCAGCGCGCCTGGGAAATCCGGCCGCCTTTATCGGCGTGGCGGGCGACATCGCCGAAAAAGCCACCGCCGAGCGGCTATTCGCCGCCGCCCAGGAAGCCTTTGGCCGGGTTGATATCCTGGTCAACAACGCCGGCATCTTCATTCCAAAGCCCGTGACCGACTACACCGAGGCCGACGTCGATGCGCTGGTCGGCACCAACCTCAAAGGTTTCTTCTACCCCGCCCAGGCAGCAGCCCGGGTCATGAAGGCCCAGGGCCACGGTCATATCGTCGCCATCACCGCCTCGGTGGCCCTGCAACCGGACACCCGCGTCCCGGCGCTGCTGCCGGTGCTGGTCAAGGGCGGGCTGAACCAGGCGGTCAAGGGCCTGGCCCTGGAGCTGGCAGCGAGCGGCGTGCAGGTCAACGCCGTGGCCCCAGGCATCATCGACACGCCGCTGCACAGCGGCCACACCGAAGGGCTCGGCGCACTGTCGCCAAGCGGTCGCACCGGCAAGCCAGAGGATGTGGTGGACGCCGTGCTGTACCTGACCGATGCCCGTTTCGTCAGCGGCGTCATCCTCCCCGTCGACGGTGGCAGCACCGCCGGTACCTGGCACTGAACCTGGAGCGACGCACATGCCTTATGTCCATATCCGCGTGACCGATGAAGGCGTCACGGCCGAACACAAGCGTCAACTGATCGAAGGCACCACCCGCCTGCTGGAAAAGGTCCTGAACAAGCCGCCGGCGAGCACTTTCGTGGTGATCGAGGAAGTGCCCACCGACAACTGGGGCGTCGGTGGCGAATCGGTGACCTCATTGAGAGCACGCGAACGGCGATAAAAGCAACCACCGGCCTGGAAAACTGGCCGGTTCGCATGCGCCTAGCGCAACAGCGTCTGGATCTGCTCGTGGAGCGTGTCGAGGTCGAAAGGCTTGGCCAGGATCGGCGCCTTGCGCGCGATCGGGCTGCCCGACTCGACGATCTCGGCCGGGTAGCCACTGATGAAGATCACCTTCAGGTCCGGGCGCAGCTTCACCGCAGGCTCGGCGATTTCCACCCCGGAAATCCCGCCTGGCAGGCGGAAATCGGTGACCATCAGGTCCAGGTGCGGCTTGCTCGCCAGGATCGCGAACGCCTCCTCGCCGTCCTCGGCCACCAGCACGTGGTAGCCCTCGCCGGCCAGGTAATCGCGCAGGATCATGCGGATCGCCGGTTCATCCTCGACCACCAGTACCACGTCTTGTGCATCTTCACTCATGACAACGCCTTCGCATTCAACAGGTTGGCCATCAGACCCCAGCACTACGCAGAGGTTGCGCGGGCCGGGTCACAATGTTGCGACTGTGCCGACAGCGGCAGATACACGGTGAAGGTCGAGCCGATGCCGGCCTGGCTGTCGACCTGGATCCGCCCGCCATGGGCCAGGACGATCTGCTCGGAGATGTACAGGCCCAGGCCCAGCCCGCCCGTGGCCTGCTGCGCGGCAACGCGCTCGAATTGCTGGAAGATCCGCTGCAGGTGTTGCGCATCGATACCGATGCCATGGTCCTGCACCTGCACGCAGGCCATCTCGCCCGCTTCGAACACCCGCACCTGGACCGGTTTGCGCTCACCATAGCGCAAGGCATTGGACAACAGGTTGGCCACCACTTGTTCAATGCGGAACTCGTCCCAGTCGCCCTGCAAGGGGTCGCAGCGCTGCAGTTCGAGCGGCGTGTCCACGGCGCCGGCCTGGGTGGCGAAGTTCTCCACCAGGCCCCGCACCAGTTGCCCAAGGTCGAAGGTCCGCGGGCGGATCGACAGCTTGCCGGTACGGATCCGCGATACATCGAGCATGTCCTCGACCAGGCGGATCAGGCTGTTGATCTGGCGCTCGTCGCGCTCGACCATGGCCTTGAGCTTGTCCTCGCTGAACGCCGCCAGGTTGCCGCGGGACAGGTGCAGGCGGCGCAGCTGGGTTTCCAGGATCAGCCCGTTGAGCGGCGTGCGCACCTCATGGGAGACAATCGACATGAAGTCGTCACGCATGCGCACCGCGTGCTCCAGCTCGCCCCGCGCCACCTGCAACTGGGCCAGCAGCAGCTCTTGCTCCTGGCGGCTCTGCTCCAGGGCCTGCAACTGTCGGTCGAGGGCCTTGCGCTGGCGGAACAGATCGACGAACACCGACACCTTGCTCTTCACCGCCAGGGTTTCCAGCGGCTTGTGCAGGAAGTCCACGGCGCCGCTCTCGTAGCCCTTGAAGGCGTAGTTCATTTCGCGCCCGGCGGCGCTGACGAAGACGATGGGGATGCTGCGGGTCTTTTCCGTGCCGCGCATCAGCTCGGCCAGCTCGAAGCCGTTCATGCCCGGCATCTGTACGTCGAGAATGGCCAGGGCGAACTCGTGCTCGAGCAGCAGCGACAACGCCTGCTCGGCGGACTGCGCCTGGTGCACCTCGCGGTCCTCGCCCTGGATCAGGGCGTCGAGGGCCAGCAGGTTCTCCGGCAGGTCGTCGACGATCAGCAGTTTCGCGGTAATGTGGCTTAGCATGCGCTGGGTTCCAGGGTAGCGAGCAACTGCCCGATACCGCCAAGGGAAAGAATATGGTCAGGGTCGTGCAGGGCCAGGGCGGCCTCCGGCATCAACGCCACCTGTGCGTCGCGGGGGTCCTGGACAACCGTCCGGCCACCGCGTTGTCTGATGCGCAACAGCCCCCGGGCGCCGTCTTCGTTGGCGCCGGTGAGCAGCACGCCGAGCAGGCCCGGGCCATAGGCATCGGCGGCCGACTCGAAGAGAAAATCGATTGCCGGGCGCGAGAAATGCACCGGCGCTTCCTGGCTGAGCGAGAAGCTGAGGTCGCGCTCGACCGACAAGTGATAGCCCGGCCCCGCCACGTAGATCAGCCCAGGCTCGATCCGCGCCTTGTCGAAGGCTTCGCGCACCGGCCGGCGCAGGCGCCGCTGCAGCACCTCGGCGAGCTGGCTGTGGCGGTCGTCCGGCAGGTGCAGCAGGCACAACACCGGGATGGCGAAGTCCGCCGGTAGCGCGCCAAGCACGCTGAACAGCGCCGTGACGCCGCCCGCCGAGGCGCCGATGACGATCGCGCGCACGCCGTTCATGTCTTGCGGTAGATCCGCTCGGGCCGCACCAGCGGCTCGAAGCCTTCGCTGTAGGCCGAGAAGTCCACCGACTCCTTGCTGCCCAGCACCAGGAAGCCGCGGTGGCACAGCGACTCGTGGAACAGGCCCAGGGCGCGGTCCTGCAGGTCCTTGTTGAAGTAGATCAGCACGTTGCGGCACGACACCAGCTGGGTCTCGGAGAACACGCTGTCGGTGGCCAGGCTGTGGTCGGCGAAGGTCACGTTGTCGCGCAGGCTTGAGTCCATGATGGCGTTGCCGTAGGCGGCGGTGTAGTACTCGGAGAAATCCCGCCGGCCACCGGCCTTGCGGTAGTTCTCCTCGTACTCGCGCATGCTCTGCATCGAGTAGATACCCTGCTTGGCGCGCTCCAGCGAATGCGGGTTGATGTCGGTGGCGTAGAGGATGGTGCGCTCCAGCAGGCCTTCCTCGCGCAGCAGGATGGCCATGGAGTATACCTCCTCGCCGGTGCTGCAGCCGGCGATCCAGAGCTTCAGCGACGGCCAGGTGCGCAGCAGCGGCACCACTTCGTTGCGCAGCGCAAGGAAATGCCCGGGGTCGCGGAACATCTCGCTGACCGGGATCGTCAGGTACTGCAGCAACTCGAGGAACATGCCCGGGTCGTGCAGCACCCGCTCCTGCAGCGCCGACACCGTGCGGCAGTCGAACTGGCGCACGGCGTGGAGGATCCGGCGCTTGATCGAGGCGCCGGAGTAATCGCGAAAATCGTAGCTGTACTTGAGGTAGATCGCCTCGATCAGCAGCCGGATCTCGATATCGGTGTTGCGTTCACTGGTCAAGATTTCAGATTCGCTCCAATTGCGGCAGCCAGACCCGGATCAGCGAGAACAGGCGGTCCAGGTCGATCGGTTTGGCCAGGTAGTCGTTGGCCCCGGCCTGCAGGCAGCGCTGCTGGTCATCCTTCATCGCCTTGGCGGTCACGGCGATGATCGGCAGCTTGCGCCAGCGCGGCTGCTGACGGATCAGGCGGGTGGCCTCGTAGCCGTCCATCTCCGGCATCATCACGTCCATCAGCACCAGGTCGATGTCATCGTTGGCCTCCAGGCACTCGATGGCTTCGCGCCCGTTGCGGCCGATCTCGACGATGGCGCCCTTGTGCTCCAGGGCGCTGGTCAGGGCAAAGATGTTGCGCACATCGTCGTCCACCAGCAGGACCTTGCGCCCCTCGAACACCTTGTCGCGGCTGCGCGCGGTCTTGAGCATGCGCTGGCGTTCGTTGGACAGCTGCGACTCGACCTTGTGCAGGAACAGCGTGACTTCGTCGAGCAGGCGCTCGGGCGAACGCGCGCCCTTGATGATGATCGAGCGCGAATACTTGAGCAGGTCGGCCTCTTCCTCGCGGGTGAGGTTGCGCCCGGTGTAGACGATCACTGGCGGGAAGCTGCGGATGTCCTCGGCGGTCATGCGCTTGAGCAGCTCGTTGCCGAGCATGTCGGGCAGCTTGAGGTCGATGATCATGCAGTCGTAGATGTTCTCGCGCAGCAGCGCCAGGGCGTCCTGGGCCATGGCCACGGCGGTGATCTGGATATCGTCGTCACCGATCAGGCGGGCGATGCTCTCGCGCTGCAGGTCATCGTCCTCCACCAGCAGGATGTGCTTGAGCTTCTGCGTGAGCTTGGCCTCCAGGCGGCCGAACACCGCCTTGAGCTCCTCGCGGCTGGTGGGTTTGACCGCGTAGCCCACCGCGCCCATGTGCATGGCCGCCTCGACGCGATCTTCCACCGAAATGATGTGCACCGGGATGTGCCGGGTGCCGGCCTGCTCTTTCAGGCGCTGCAGCACGGTGAGCCCGGAATGGTCGGGCAGGCGCATGTCCAGCAGGATGGCGTCGGGCAGGTACTGGGCGGCCAGCTCGAAGCCTTCGTCGGCGGCATGGGCGACCAGGCAGCTGTAGCCCAGCTCGTGGGCCAGGTCGAAGAGGATGCGGGCGAAGTTCGGCTCGTCCTCGATCACCAGGATGCAGCGGTTGGCGAACGGCGCCTGGGCGCGGTCGTCGGCAAAGGCCGGGGCCGGGCGCTCGGTGCGCACCGGCGCCGGTACCGGCGGCGCCGGCGGCAGTTCGTCGACCGCCGGGCGCAGGCTGTGCACCTCTACCTGCTGCGCCGACGGCTCGAAGTGCTCGGGCAGGATCAGGCTGAACACGCTACCCTGCCCCGGGCTGCTGTCAACATTGATCTGCCCGCCCAGCAGGTGCGCCAGGTCGCGGGAAATCGACAGGCCCAGACCGGTGCCGCCGTAGCGGCGGTTACTGGTGCCGTCGACCTGGTGGAAGGCGCCGAAGATCGCCTGCTGCTGGTCGGCGGCAATGCCGATACCGGTGTCGCGCACGGCAAAGACGATGCCCAGGCCGGCCTGGTGGCTGATGCCCAGGCTGACCTGGCCGCGCTCGGTGAACTTGATGGCGTTGGACAGCAGGTTCTTGAGGATCTGCTCCAGGCGCTGGCGGTCGGTGAACAGGCTCGCCGGCAACGGCTGCTCGAGTTTCACCTCGAAGGCCAGGCCCTTGTCCTGGGCCAGCGGCTGGAACATGCCCCGCAGCCCTTCGACCAGGCGCTCCAGCGGCGTGCTCTCGGCGCGCACCTCCAGCTTGCCGGCCTCGACCTTGGCGATGTCGAGGATATCGTTGATCAGGTTCAGCAGGTCGTTGCCGGCCGAGTAGATCGACTCGGCGAACTTGACCTGCTCCTCGCTGAGGTTGCCTTCGGCGTTCTCGGACAAGAGCTTGGCCAGGATCAGCGAGCTGTTGAGCGGCGTGCGCAGCTCATGGGACATGTTGGCGAGGAACTCGGACTTGTACTTGCTCGAACGCTGCAGGTCGTCGGCGCGGGCCTGCAGCTCGACCTGGGCCTGGTTCAGCTCGCTGTTCTTGCGATCCAGGGCCTCGGTGCGCTCGGCCAGCTGTTCGTTGGTCTGCTCCAGTTCCGCCTGCTGGGTCTCCAGGTGGGCCTGGGACTCCTTGAGCACCCGCGATTGCTCCTCGAGCTCTTCGTTGGCGGTCTTGAGCTCTTCCTGCTGCACCTGCAGCTCTTCGTTGAGCTGCTGGGTCTCGGCCAGTACTTCCTGCAGGCGCTGGCGGTAGCGTGCGCTCTCGATGGAGATGCCCAGGTTCTCGGTGATCCGCTCCAGCAGTTCGACGTCGCGCTCCTGCAGCGTGCGCAGGAAGCCCAGCTCCAGTACGCCGTTGACCCGCCCGTCGTCCTGGGACGGCACCAGCACGCCGCTGCGTGGCAGGCCGCGCCCCAGGCCAGAGCTCAGGCGGTAGTAATCCTCGGGCAGTTCGTCCAGGCGCAGCAGGCGCCTCTGGATCACCGCTTCGCCCAACAGGCCGGCATGATCGCCCAGACGCGGCTCGCTGCCCTGCTGCTCGGCGTCCAGCCCATAGGTGGCGACCCGCACCAGCTGGCCATGCTCGTCGCGCACGTACAACGCGCCGACCACGCTGCCCAGATAGCCGGCGAAGAAACGCAGGATATTGTCGCCGAGCATGGGCAAGGTCAGCTGCCCCAGCACCTGCTCGGCCAGCTGGGTCTGCCCGGCCCGCAGCCAGGCCTGTTGCTCCAGGCGCTCGGCGGCGCGCTGCTGGGCCTCCAGGTTCGACACATAGCTGGCCGATAGCGCCAGCAGGTCGCGGCGCCCCAGGTAGGCAAGCAAGGCACTCAGGGCGACGATGAACAGCACGAAGGCCGAGATCGCGGTCATGGTGACCGTGCTGACCGTCTCGTTGCGGGTCGTACGCAGTTGCTGCTCGGTGTTGATGAAGGTGTCGAACTCCTTGCGGATCTCGTCGGTCAGGCGCTTGCCGCGGCCACGGCCGATCGACGCCTGCACGTCGCCCTGGCTGCGGCGCTGGCTGATCATCTCGCTGCCGAAGGTATTCCACTCGCGCTGCAAGGCCGCGATGCGGTCAATGCGGTCGACCTGCTGGGGGTTGTCCGCGACCATTTCCTTCAAACTGTCCAGGCTGCCGAAAATACGCGGCTTGGCGACCTCATAGGGGTCGAGGAAACGCTCCTCGCCAGTCAGCAGGTAGCCGCGCATGCCGGTTTCCATGTCGATCGACAGCTTGATCGTCTCGTTGGCATTGCCGATCACCCGGTCGGTGTGCTCGACCCACTGCATGGCCGAGAGCAGGTAGTTGATCACCGCGACAAACGCCACGGCGCCCAGGAGCCCTACGCCCAGGGGCAGGCCGACGTTGCGGCTCAGCAGTTTGCGAAAGCTGCGTTGGTCCATCGAGGCTGCTTGAATCATCTGAAAGTGCCCGAGTGAAAAAAGTCCATTGAACAGACTGGCGTCTACATCGTGTAAGGGTTGCCCTGCGCCAGACCGACCGGGGGAATACAGCGAGTCTAACCAGCTTTGGCGGATCTGGCAGGGCATTTAGCCAGTATTTGAAGCCTGTCTGCGGCAATCGTTCCATCTATTTGCCGGTGCCGTTAAGCTTGGGAACTTCTGCCACCGCCTTGCGCACAGAGTAGAGACAATCCACCGAAACAGGATCCGCACAATGCACCTTCTGGTAGTCGAAGACGACGACATCGTACGCATGCTGATAGTCGAAGTGCTCGGCGAACTGGGCTACACCACTATCGAGGCCGACAGCGCCGGCGCGGCCCTGAAGATCATCGAGGATCCCGAGCAGTCCCTGGCACTGTTGATGACCGACGTCGGCCTGCCCGACCTGCGCGGCGAGGAACTGGCCGCCAAGGCCCGCGAGGCCCGGCCACTGCTGCCGGTGCTGTTCGCCAGCGGCTATGCCGAGAGTTTCACCGTGCCCGAGGGCATGCACCTGATCGGCAAGCCGTTCAGCATCGATCAACTGCGCGATAAGGTGCTGGAGATTCTCGGCGCGCCGTCCATGCCTGGCCTGTAGGAGCGGCCTTGTGCCGCGAAAGGGCTGCGAAGCAGCCCCGGCAATTGATGCATCAACGCAGAAGCCCCTTTCGCGGCACAAGGCCGCTCCTACAGGCGCCCAGCGAAAGGCACAGGCTGAAATAATTTGAACGTCTTGCGCTTTTAAGCTTCCAACGTTCGAGGTATGCCTCTTTCGCCGGAAAGCCACCATGAAGATGCCCTGCCGCGCACCCTGCGTCCTGCTGGAACTGGACTTTGTCCGCGACACCCTGTTCGGTCGGGTGGCCCAGCGCGCCGAGTGCCAGGTGCAGTTGGCGGCCCTCAGTCTGCAAGGCCGCCCGGCACTGCGCCTGCATATCGAGCCGCCGCTGCCGGGCAAGGTCGAGAAAGCCCACAGCGTCGCCTTCGCCTGGGAAGGACGCAACTATCGCGGCGTGGTCCGCGAGCATGTCAAATGCGGTGACGGTGGCATCAACCTGCTGCTTGAACTTTTATGACCTCAGGCGCTGACCTTGCGCACGGTGGCCGGGGCCTTGCGCTGCGCCTTGACCCTTGCCACCAGGCCCAGCAGGTCATGACAGCTGTTGAGCTCGGCGATCGGCACGCCGGTCACAGTCAGGCAGTCGTCCAGGCTCTGTCCCTGGCCCAGGCGAATGGTGAGGTGTTCGCCGTCCGGGCAGCTCACCTCGCAGCGGTCAGGCAGGCAGGCCTGTTCGATCATCTGCCGCATCTCAAGCATTGAAACGCCAATCAACGACATGGTACGACCCTCTCTGTACTGGATGGCCTGTTGGGTTTGGTACGCCCTCGACTGGCAGGCTGCCAATTGATATTGCCCATGCCCGGGTGCAGGTCCATTCGCCCAGGCAATGACAACGTCGAAGTGCCTCTAGCACCTTAGTGGAAGAAACCGCTGGCATGGCAACGTTCGCTCGCCAGCGCCATGTTGGCGACGGATGGTCAACGCCTACAGGCGTGCCAGTTCCTCGCGACAGAACTCGACGAACAATTGCGCCGGCTTGGTCAGCTGCACACGTTTCAGGTGCGCCGCCGCCAGGCCCGACAGCGCTACAGGCTCGGTGATGTCGAGGGTCACCAGGCGCTGTCCGTCGTAGGTGAATTCGGAATGCGGCCGGGTCACCAGCAGCGAGAAACCGAAACCCTGGCCCACCATGCCCCGGACCATCTCTATCGACGGCGAGCTGAAGACGATGTTCGGCGTCAGCCCCAGCTCGTTGAACAGGCTGACGAAGTAGGTGCGGCTAGGCGCCACGTCAAGCAGGATCATCGGTTCCGGGCACAGGTCGCGCAGCGACACCTGGGTTTGGCCGGCGAAACGGTGCTTTTCCGGCAGCAGCACATAGGGTTTCTGCGCCGGCATCAACGGCTCGGTCTCTATGGTGCCGTCCAGGTCATGGTCGTAGAGGAACGCCAGGTCGAAGGTGCCCGCCGTCAGGCCCTGGATCAGGTCCTGCTGTTCGCCGTCGCGAAGGCGGATGTCCACCCCGGGATAACGCTGGCGAAAACCGGCGATCAGTCGCGGCAGGTACAAAGGCGCCACGGTCTCGAAACAACCGATGTCGATCTGCCCGGCCACCGTGTCGTTGTCGGCCAGGGCGTTCTGCTCGAACTCATGGGCCATCTGCAGCAGGGCCCGGGTCTTGGCATAGAAGCGCTTGCCGCTGGGCGTCAGCGACACGCCCTGGGCGTGATGGCGGATGAACAGCTGCACACCGAAGCTCTCTTCCAGGCTCTTGATCGCGGTGGAGATAGACGGCTGGGCGATATACAGCTGGCGCGAGGCCTCGGCGACGCTGCCGGCCTCCACCGTGGTGACGAAGTACTTGAGTTGGCGCAAGGTGTAGGAAGCCACGCTGACCTCTCTGGCGCCGGGAGCGGCGCACGGAATTTTTCTGTCAGCTTACCTCGGCTTGGCACCTGTGGGCCGATCGCACAGGCAAGGATTTACCTTGGGGTTGAGCACAATTTTCCGTTGCGCCGCCCAACCGACCCAGCTCGTCAGACGGCCTGCAGCGGAATGTCCCCACCGGCGCCCTTGCCGTCGCGCCGCTCGCTCATCCAGTCATTGACCTTCTGCCCGAACTCGGCCGGAGCCTTGCGCCCGAAGCGCCGCGCCAGGTCGAGGATGGTTTGCTGGGCCAGCGCCTCCTCCATGCGTTTCTGCGCCCCCAGCATCACCGCATGGATCGCGCAGGTGCCTTCGGTGGCCCAGACCGGCGCGGCGCCCTCGAACACCGCGCAACGCTCGCGGATCTCCCGGCAGTCGAAGAGCTTCTTCGGCCCGTCGATGGCCGTGACGATATCCAGCACGGTGATCTCGTCGGAAGGCCGCGCCAGACGGAATCCGCCGCGCACGCCTTCGGTCGCCGCCACCAATCCGGCGCGGGCCAGCTTGGTGAAGACCTTGGCCAGGTATTCCTGGGGCACGCCCTGCAACTCGGCCAGGTCGCGCACGCTGGATTCGCGGCTGTCGCCGCGCTCGTCCACCAGGAACAGCAGGCAATGGATGCCGTATTCGACGCCGGCGCTGTAAAGGGACATATCAATCTCCGACTAATTCTGTCGCAAATAGTACGCCCATAATCGGTGGCAGGCAAAGCCGGTCGTCGCCGTGCAAGCATATCAACATCCCCGCAGAAGCCAATAAACACGCTGGATACAGCCGATACACCTGCGTTTGCGAAAGGACGACCCGAAAAATAACACTTGCCGATTTAAACTACGATCAATACAGTCGTAGTTATTCGACGGGCCGTGAACGCCTCATCGAAGACCTTTTTCCTGTCCTTGCGGAGCATCCACATGACCTCTCGTATCCTGATCATCGGTGCCGGCTTTGCCGGTGTCTGGAGCGCCCTGAGCGCCGCCCGCCTGCTCGACCAGGCACAACGCGGCGACGTGCGCATCAGCGTGCTGGCCCCGCAGCCGCAACTGCGCATCCGTCCACGCTTCTACGAGGCCGACGTCCACACGCTGCAGGCACCGCTGGAGGCGCTGTTCGACGTGGTGGGCGTGGAGTTCATCCCTGGCACCGCCGACAGCATCGACAGCGCCGCCCGCCAGGTCGGCTACCGCGATGCCGATGGCCTGCCGCAGCAGCTCGCCTACGACCGCCTGATCCTCGCCGCCGGCAGCCAGGTGGCCCGCCCTGCCGTACCGGGCCTGGCCGAGCACAGCTTCGATGTCGACCAGATGGAGTCGGCCGTGCGCCTGGAACAGCACCTGCACGGCCTGGCCAGCCTGCCCGCCTCGCCGGCGCGCAACACCGTGGTGGTCTGCGGCGGCGGCTTCACCGGCATCGAGACCGCCACCGAGATGCCGCCGCGCCTGCGCGCCATCCTCGGTGAAGGCCATGCCCGCGTGGTGCTGATCGACCGTGGCGCCAGCGTCGGTGCCGCCCTCGGCGCCGGGATCACCCCGGCCATCGTCGCCGCCAGCGAGCAGGCGGGCGTCGAATGGCTGACCGGCACCTCGGTGGTGGCGGTGGATGCCGGCGGCGTGACCCTGGACAACGGCGAGTACATCGCCAGCAAGACCGTGATCTGGACCGCCGGCGTCAAGGCCAGCCCGTTGACCGCGCAGGTCGCCGGCGAGCGTGACGGCTTCGGTCGCCTGCGGGTCGACGACCACCTCAAGGTGATCGGCCAATCGCACATTTATGCCACCGGCGATGTGGCCTGGGCCGCGGTGGACGAGCTGGGCAACCACGCCCTGATGACCTGCCAGCACGCCATCCCCATGGGTCGCCACAGCGGCAACAACGCCATGGCCGACCTGCTGGGCCAGACGCCGATAGCGTACCGCCAGCCCAAGTACGTCACCTGCCTGGACCTGGGCGACTGGGGCGCCGCGTACAGCGAAGGCTGGACCCGCGAACTGAAGCTGCAGGGCCAGGAAGGCAAGGACCTCAAGCGCCAGATCAACTCGGTCTGGATCTACCCGCCGGCCGCCGACCGCGCCCTGGCCCTGGCGGCGGCCGACCCGCTGATTCCGATCGTCGAGTGAACGAAAACAACAGGCCCGTCACGGAAGTGACGGGCCTGTTTGTATGCGTCATTACATTGAACGACTGGTCAATAATAGTGGCGTTATGTCATCATTCAGAAAAAACAACATGAACCGTGAGGATATAACCCCCTTCGCAGTGCATCGAGAGCCTTTCCAGCCGAGCCCGGTCAGTCCGCGCTCTTGACGCCTGCCAGCCACCGTCAAGGAGCGTCGCATGCAGTTACGGAACATGAAGATCGGTATTCGGGCAGCAGGAATGTTCACCCTGCTCGGGATCCTGGTCCTGGCCCTGGGCCTGGTCGCCCTCTACGAAACCCGGCGGATGGACAGCGCCACCGACGAAATCCGTCTCACCTGGATGCCCGCCGTGCTCGCCCTGGGCGAGGTCAGCAGCAACCTGGGCCGGGCCCGCGCCCTGACCCTGCGCAGTGTCCTTGAGGACAGCAGCAGCGCCCGCCATGCCACGCTGGACAAGATCGTCCAGGTCAACCAACAGCTCGAAAACGACCTCAAGGCCTACGAGCGCACCATCTTCGCCGCGGACGACCGCGCCCTGTTCGACACCTTCATGGGCCTGAGCGAACGCTATCACGCACTGCAGCAAGCCATTCGCAGCGCCGCCGGCGATGACCGACTGGACGAGGCCCGACGTCTGGTCAACGGCCCGCTGGCCGAGTACGCCGACAGCATGATGAAGGCCCTGGCCGAACTGATCGACTACAACACCAAGGGCGCCGAGCAAGCCTCGCTGCGCAGCAGCGCGGCCTCCGACGAAGCCTTCAGCCTGATCATCGCCGCCATTGCCGTGATCACCCTGGCGCTGATCGGCATCGCCACCCTCCTCACCCGCAGTATCGTCGTGCCCCTGGCCGACGCCGTTGCCGTGGCCGAGCGGGTCGCCACCGGCGACCTGACCCGCGAAATCGTCGTGCTCGGCCGCGACGAACCGGCCTTGCTGCTGGCCGCCCTGAGCCGCATGCAGCATAGCCTGCGCGACACCCTGCGCAGGATTGCCGCGTCTTCCGACCAGTTGGCCTCGGCCTCCGAGGAGCTGCACACCGTCACCGAGGACACCAGCCGCGGCCTGCACCAGCAGAGCGCCGAGATCGACCAGGCCGCCACGGCGGTCAACCAGATGACCGCCGCCGTCGAAGAGGTAGCGAGCAACGCCGTGAGCACCGCCGACGCCTCCCAGGGCGCCGACCGCACTACCCGCGACGGTCGCGACCAGGTCAACCAGGCGCTGGCCTCGATCCAGCACCTGGTCGATGACGTGACCGGCACCTCCGGGGAAATCGAGCAGCTGGCCAGCCACGCCAACGAGATCAGCCAGGTCTTGGACGTCATCGGCTCGATCGCCGGGCAGACCAACCTGCTGGCCCTCAACGCCGCCATCGAGGCCGCCCGCGCCGGTGAGGCCGGCCGCGGCTTCGCGGTGGTCGCCGACGAGGTCCGTGCCCTGGCCCACCGCACCCAGCAGTCCACCGCGGAGATCGAGCAGATGATCGGCGGCATCCAGTCCGGCACCGAGCGTGCGGTCAGCGCCATGCACAGCAGCCAGGGCCGTGCCAACGGCACCCTGGCCGTGGCGCAGTCGGCCGGCCAGGCCCTGGAGCTGATTGCCGAGGCGATCGCCACCATCAACCAGCGCAACCTGGTAATCGCCACCGCCTCCGAACAGCAGGCCCAGGTGGCCCGGGAGGTGGACCGCAACCTGGTGAACATCCGCGACCTGGCGATGCAGACCTCGGCCGGCGCCAACCAGACCAGCGCGGCGGCCCAGGACCTGTCACGCCTGGCGGTGGAGCTGAACGGGATGGTGGCGCAGTTCAAAGTCTGAGCAAGCGCATTACATTGCCGCTCAACCGGGCTACCAGCGGATGACGCCGTCCGCTGGGAGCCCGCCTACGCCGGGACAGGTACCGGCAAATAGGAAAATCCGCCGCAATACGTGCGACCTGGCGACTATCTCCCCGCAGCCCCCGGAATCATGCTCCTGACGTTTGCATTCTGACGTCAAGGAACATCCATGCTGTTGAGAAACATGAAGATCGGTAAACGGGCGACCAGCCTGTTCACGCTGCTGGCCGGCCTGGTCCTGGCCATGGGCCTGGTGGCCTTGTACGAAACCCGGCAGATGAACGATGCCACCAACGAGATCCGCCGCAACTGGCTGCCGGCCGTGATCGCCCTCAACGAGATCGGCGGCACCCTGGCCCAGGAACGCGCCGCCACGCTGCGCGCGGCGCTGGAGGAAGACACCGACGAAAACGCCAGCGTCAACCTGCTCAACAGTATCGAGGAAGCGATCCAGCAGGACCTCAAGGATTACGAGAAGACCATCTCCGACCCCCAGGACCGCGGCCTGTTCAATGCCTTCCTGGTGGCGCGCCAGCAATACACCCAGCAACAGCAACAGGTGCTGGCGAACATCGGCGCCGGGCGCATGGCCGAAGCCAGACGCCTGATCAATGGCCCGCTGATCCAGCGCGCCGACCGTATGATGGACGCCATGGCAACACTGGTGGCCTTCAACTACAAAGGCGCGGAAACGGCCTCGCACCGCAGCGACACGGTCAGCGACCAGGCGTATGCGGTGATCATCACGGCACTGGTGCTGATCGTCCTGGCACTGATCGCCATCGCCACCCTGTTCACCCGCAGCGTCGTCGCGCCGCTGGCCGACGCCGTCATGGTGGCCGAGCGCATCGCCACCGGCGACCTGACCCGCGAGATCACGGTAGTCGGCCACGACGAGCCGGCATTGCTGCTGCACGCCCTGCGCCGCATGCAGCAGAGCCTGCGCGACACCATCGGCAAGATCGCCGCGTCCTCCGACCGCCTGGCCTCGGCCTCCGAAGAGCTGCACAGCGTCACCGAGGACACCAGCCGCGGCCTGCAGCAGCAAAGCACCGAAATCGACCAGGCCGCCACTGCGGTCAACCAGATGACCAGCGCCGTCGAGGAAGTGGCGAGCAACGCGGTGAGCACCGCCGAGGCCTCCCAAGGCGCGGACCAGACCACCCGGGACGGCCGTGACCAGGTCAACCAGGCGCTGGCTTCGATCCAGCATCTGGTCGACGATGTCACCGGTACCGCCGGGGAGATCGAACAGCTGGCCAGCAGCGCCAACGAGATTACCCGGGTGCTGGATGTGATCGGCTCGATCGCCGGGCAGACCAACCTGCTGGCCCTCAACGCCGCCATCGAGGCCGCCCGTGCCGGCGAAGCCGGGCGTGGCTTCGCCGTGGTCGCCGACGAGGTGCGGGCGCTGGCCCATCGCACCCAGCAGTCCACCGCCGAGATCGAACAGATGATCGGCGGCATCCAGGTCGGCACCGAGCGCGCGGTCAGCGCCATGCACAGCAGCCAGGGCCGTGCCAGCGGCACCCTGGAGGTGGCGCAATCGGCCGGCCAGGCCCTGGAACTGATTGCCCGGACCATCGCCTCGATCAACCAGCGCAACCTGGTGATCGCCAGCGCTTCGGAACAACAGGCCCAGGTGGCGCGGGAAGTGGACCGCAACCTGATGAACATCCGCGACTTGTCGATGCAGACCACGACCGGGGCCAACCAGACCAGCGCATCGGCCCAGGACCTGTCGCACCTGGCGCTGGAACTCAATGGGCTGGTGGCGCAGTTCAAGGTCTGATTCGGGTCGCCCTGCGCTCCATCGCCGGCAAGCCCGCTCCCACGTGATTCTTCCAGAGATGCATACCGTGGGCGCGGGCTTGCCCCGCGATGGCGCCCCCCCAGACGACACAAAACCCCTCGCCAAGCGCCGCGTCTCGGTGCACCCTGATGCTCTCACGCACAAGGACCCGCAAAGCACATGGCGAAATGGCTCGACGGCGGCGGCCTCATGGCCGAACGCATCCGCAACCACGACTGGTCGTCGACCACCCTGGGCCCCCTTGCCAGCTGGCCCGATGTGCTCAAGACCACGGTTGCCCTGTGCCTGGCCTCGCGCTTTCCCCAGGCCGTGCTGTGGGGCGACGCGCTGATCACCCTGCACAACGACGCCTTCAGCGAAATCCTCGGCAACAAACCCTCTGCCCTGGGCCGCCCCTTCAGCGCGGTCTGGCAGGAAGCCTGGAGCGATATCCGCCACCTGGCCCAGCGCGCCCTCGACGGCGAAGCCGTATACATCGAAGATTTCCCGCTGATGATCGAGCGCCACGGCAGCCCGGAGCGCGCCTACTTCACCTTCTGCTACAGCCCCATCCGCGACCACGACGGGCAGGTGGTGGGGATGATCGACACGGTTACCGAGACCACCGCCAGCGTGGTGGCCAACCAGCGCCTGAACTTTCTCGACAGTTTGAGCCGGGCGGCGGCCAACGCCATCGATCCTGAACGGGTCATGGCCACCACCACGCGCCTGCTGGGCGAGCACCTGCACCTGTCGAGCTGCGCCTATGCGGTCATGGACCCTGACGAGGACGGTTTCACCATCTGCGGCGACTGGGTCGCGCCAGGTTCGCCGCGCCTGCTTGGCCAGTACCGCCTTGCCGACTTCGGCGATCTGGCCGTCAGCCGCCTGCGCGCCGGACTGGCGCTGGTGATCGAGGACAACCTTGCGCAACTGTCACCCCATGAATCGGCGACCTTCCAGGCCATCGGCATTACCGCCACCATCTGCATGCCCTTGATCAAGGAAGGCCGCCTGACGGCGCTGATGGCCATCCATGACAAGGCGCCCAGGACGTGGACCCGCTACGAGAGGGCCTTGATCGGTGAGGCCACGGAGCGCTGCTGGGCACATATCCAGCGGGTCCAGGCCAATGCCGAGGTGCGCGAGGCGTTGACGGCGCTGGAGGCCCTCAACGCCACCCTCGAGCAACGCGTGGAGGAGCGCACCAGCCAGTTGCTGCACACCGAGGCCGTGCTGCGCCAGGCGCAGAAGCTCGAGGCCATCGGCCAATTGACCGGCGGCGTGGCACACGATTTCAACAACCTGCTGACCATCATCCGCTCCTCCATCCACTTCCTGCAGCGGGCGGACCTCGACGAGACTCGGCGCAGCCGCTACTTCAAGACCGTCTCCGACACCGTCGACCGCGGCGCCAAGCTCACCGGACAACTGCTCGCCTTCGCTCGGCGCCAGGCCCTCAGCCCGCAGGTGTTCGAGGCCGGTCCCAGGCTCGAAGCCATGGCCGAGATGCTCGACACCGCCACCGGCGCCCGCATCCAGGTCGGCCTGGAACTGCCCGACACGCCCTGCCACGTGCACGCCGACCTCGGCCAGCTGGAAACCGCGGTGATCAACCTGATGATCAATGGCCGCGACGCCATGGACGGCATCGCGGGCACGCTGCGTCTGCGCCTGGAGGCCAATCAGCGACTGCCGGCGTTGCGTGGACAGGCGGCGCAGGACGGGCCGTTCGCGGCGATCTCGGTCATCGACAGTGGCGTTGGCATCGCCCCGCACCTGCTGGAGCGCATCTTCGATCCGTTCTTCACCACCAAGGCCGCCGGCCAGGGTACCGGGCTTGGCCTGTCGCAGGTGTTCGGCTTCGTCAAGCAATCCGGTGGCGATGTGCAGGTGCTCAGCGTGCCAGGCCAGGGCACCACCTTCACCCTGTATCTGCCCCAGGTGCCGCAGGCCGATGGCGAAACACCTGACGTGACGGTGCCGCTGGTCCTGCCCGGCGAGCGCAAGCGCATCCTGGTGGTGGAGGACAATCCGGATGTCGGCAGCTTCACCGCGCAGATCCTGCGTGACCATGGCTACCAGATCAGCTGGGCGACCTCGGCCGAGGATGCCCTGGCCCAGATCGCGGCGGCCCGCGGCGGATTCGACGCAGTGTTCTCCGATGTGGTGATGCCGGGCATGGGCGGTCTCGCCCTGGCCAGGGAACTGCGGCGCAGCCAACCGCAACTGCCGGTGATTCTCACCTCCGGCTACAGCGAAGCGATCGCCGAAGGTGGCCACCAGGGCTTCGCGTTCCTGGCCAAGCCCTATTCGGCCGAACAGGTGTGCCAGATGCTGGGGGATGTACTGGCTAGTCGGTGAGGCGTATCAACTCACCATGGCATGGGAGCGGGCTGCATGATGTTCGAGGTTTCCTCCACAGCGTTCACTTTCGCCTCGCCAATAGCCGCGCCAGACTCTGCCCCAGCTCGTCCTGGCGAAACGGTTTGCGCAGTACCTCGAAGCCATGCAACTCACGCGGCGTCAGGTTGGTGTAACCGGTAATGATCAGCACCGGCAATTGCACCAGCTGCTCGCGCACCTGCTGGGCGAAGCGCACGCCGGTAGTCTCGGCCATGACATGATCGGTCAGCAGCACATCGGGCAGCAGGCCCTTGTCCAGCAACGCCAACGCCTGGGCCGGCCCCTCGGCCTCGGTCACCTCGTAGCCGAGGGCGCGCAGTTGCAGGAGCGTGGCCTGACGCACCAGTGGCTCGTCGTCCACCAGCAGCACGCGGATCTGGCCTTGCGCCCGGGGAACCTCGAGCGGCTTGGCCGCTTCATCAACCACTTCCTGCTCGCTGGCCGGGAGCCACAAGGTCGCTTCGGTGCCCTCACCCACGCGCGAACGAATGCCGAAGCCGCCGCCGGACTGCAGCGCCAGGCCCTGCACCATCGGCAAGCCAAGCCCGGTGCTGCGGCCCACGCCCTTGGTCGAGTAGAACGGCTCGACGCAATGCGCCAGCACCTCCTCGCTCATGCCACAGCCATTGTCGGTGACCCGCAGCCACACCTGTGGCCCTGCCTGCAGACCGGGCGGACCAGGCGTACCGTCGCCGCCAAGACCGGCGCGTATGGTCAACTTCCCGCCCTCGCCCATGGCATCGCGGGCATTGACCACCAGGTTCAGCAAAGCCAGTTCGAGTTGGTGCGGGTCCACCAGCACCCCCGGCAGTGCCGTCTCGACACTGACCTCCATGGCAACGGTCGGGCCCAGCGAGCGAGCGATCAGCTCGCGCATGTCCCCCACCAGTGCCGCCAGCGACACCGTCGTCGGCTTGAGGGTCTGCCGCCGCGCGAAGCTGAGCAGGCGCCCGACCAGATTGCGCGCGCGCTCGGCCGCCTGCAGGCCGCCATCGATGAGGCGCTCGGCGCGCTCCGGTTGTGGATGGCGGCGCAGCAGTTCCAGGGAAGCGATGATCGGCGTCAGCATGTTGTTGAGGTCGTGGGCAATGCCGCCGCTAAGCTGGCCGATCATCTCCATCTTGCGTGCTTCATGCAGTTGCACCAGTGCGGCCTCGCGCTGGGCAAGCATGTTGGCCACCCGCTCCTCCAGGTTTTCGTTGAGCATGTGCAGGGCGCGCTCGGCACGGGCGTGAGTGACCGCCGCCCAGACCTGCCGGGCGGCCTCTTCCACCAGCAGGCATTCGCTCTCGCCCCAGGCGTGGGGTGCATGAAAATGCACCGCGAGCATGGCCTCCAGGCGTTCAGCGCGCAGCACCGGAACGTGCAGCGTGGCGCACAGGCCCTTGAACCGGGGCGGCACGCCCTGGCTCGCCTCATAGTTGCGCTGCACCGCCTGACCGGCCAGTAGCGCCTCGCGCAGGGTCGGGTCCAAGGCCGAGTACTGGTTGAAGCCGACCATCGACGGTACTTCGGCGGCCCACTCCTGAGCAACTCGATAGCGTCGGCCATCGCCCAGGTCCTCGCCGAAGCAGACCCGCGCCGCGCCCAGTTCCTCCCCCAGGCGGCGCACCGCATGGGCCTCGATGCGCTCGGCCTCGCCCAGGCCCGGCAAGGCCTGGCGCAACTCCTGGAGAAACGCCTGGCGTTGCTGGAAACGCACCCGCTCGGTGGTGTCGGTGACGATGCACAGCACGCCGCCCACCCCACCGTCGGCCTCGCGCACGGCAGAGTAGGAGACATCGAAATAGGCGGTTTCGCCCGGGCCATGTCGCTCGATATAGAACGGCCGATCCCGGGCCGAGAAGGTCACCCCGGTTTCACGCACTCCGCGCAGCAGCGGCTCGAGGTCGTTCCACAACTCGCTCCAGTGCTCCTGTCCGGGCCGGCCCAGGGCCGCGGGGTGCTTGCTGCCGATGGTCGGCCAGTAGGCATCGTTGTACAACGCGATGTACTGCGGCCCCCAGAACAGCACGATCTGCGCCTGCGCCGGCAGGAGCATGGCCACCACCGACTGCAGCACTGGCGACCAGCCATCCGGCACTCCGAGCGGAGACTGTCGCCAGTCCATCGCCTGCAACAGGCAGCTGACTTCGCCACCGCCGCCCAGGAAGCTCGGCAGTGCTTGCAGGTTAACCGTCTTGCTCTCCTGGCGCGCTTTCATGTCTCGGTTTTCCCGGGCACGTTTTCTTTCCTCTGAGGGTAAGAAGTCGCCCGGTGGCAAAACGTTCCATCGGATCGACGCCGACGATCAACGGCGTCCTTCGGCCAGCATGCGCAGCGCCAGCGCCGCCAGCACCGTGCCCATCAGCCAGCGCTGGACTTGCTGCCACACCGGCCTGCCGGCCAGGAACACGGCGATGGAACCGGCCATCAGCGCGATCAGCGCGTTGACCGTGACGCTGATGGCGATCTGCGTGCTGCCCAGCACCAGCGACTGCGCCAGCACGCTGCCGTGGCCGGGCTCGATGAACTGCGGCATCAGCGACAGGTACATGACCGCGATCTTGGGGTTCAGCAGGTTGGTCAGAAACCCCATCATGAACAGCCGCCGCGGGCTGTCGGCCGGCAGGGCGCGGACCTGGAACGGCGAACGCCCGCCCGGGCGCAGCGCCTGCCAGGCCAGGTACAGCAGGTACAGCGCGCCGCCGATGCGCAGGGCGTCGTAGGCGAAAGGCACGGCCATGACCAGCGCGGTGATGCCCAGCGCGGCGCAGAGCATATAGAAGACGAAGCCCAGCGCCACGCCACCCAGCGAGATCAAGCCGGCGCCACGCCCCTGGCAGATGGAGCGGGAGATCAGGTAGATCATGTTGGGGCCCGGCGTCAGCACCATGCCCAGGCTGATCAGGGCGAAGGCCAGCAGGTTGGAGGGTTCTGGCATTGCAAGTCCTCTTTGTCGGTAGTGCCATACCTGGCATTTTTGCCAGTTTCACTGGCCTGGGGCGCACGTTAACGTGGATTGGTCATTTCTGAACAGTGGGTGGGAAGGTGGTTAGTCCAGATACCAGGCTGCTGGCAGGCGACTTGGCAGGCTCCGTGCTGATCGCGTCGCGAGGGGCATTGCGCCATGGGTTCGTTTTCTCGGTTTACGGCCATGATCCGGTCCAGGCGGTTGTCCGCGCGCAGCTTGGCTTCAATGGCGTGATACGGGAACTGTTGACGGGCTGTTACCTGCTCGGCAATGGGCATCGTGCGTTCAGCCCGACATTGATGCGGTTCCACTCGCCGGACGGGCTCAGCCCTTTTGCGGCGGGTGGGATCAATGCCTATGGGTATTGCGGGGGGGATCCGGTGAATCATGTGGATCCTGATGGGAGAATGACCAAGCGTCCAACAGCACTCGTGTCTGATCCAGCCTTGACGAACGCTTCCGCGACAAAAGAGTTAACCCTTCAAATAAACGCCACTTCATACGACCAGATGGCTAACCTGATAAACTCAAGCCCGGAGTTTGCGCCATTGGTCATAAAGACCACTGCTGAGAACGCCTTATTTCATGCTCTCGCATTACCCAACAAAGACCGAGTACACCAGGATAAAGTGCGCTTGGAAACACCCTCTCTGGGAATCCTACGTATTGACCAAGAGCGATTTGAAGATGTAGTGCTCCAAGGGTCGAGAGCACGTGAGGCGTACAAAGTCTATTCTGCTGTTCCCAATGAGTCGAACAAAGCTAAATACCTAGAAGAAAAGTCCGACTATGGAAAAGCCAGGGAAGTCCTTATAGATGCCTACAAGTTTGCAATTGAGGATTTTCGAAGTAAACCCTGAGCCGTGTCATCTTGGATTAATTCCTTACACATCCGTCCTTGAAACCCTCGCCCTGCCCCGGTAACCTTTGCGCGCTGCTGTAAGTCCAGCAGCCGGGTTTGGTCACCCGCGAACATCAAGGCGCACAAGCGCCCGCTCTGCGATTCAGTTGGCGCTTTTTTGTGCCCGGCTGTCTCGTTTTATGGCGGCTGTGCGTGGGGCGCCTCTGTGCGCGCCGGTTTCCTTGATTCCCGGTTGACCAACCCGCGTACAGTCGCCACCCATTCGTTTGGTCACGTCGAGTGGCGGCTCCATTGAATCAAGGAGCGACATAATGACAAAAGGCTTACCTGATCCTCCGTCTCGCGCCACCACGGCGCACTCCAGCTTCGGCAACTGCGAATGCAGCCACCCTTCCCTGTTCGCCGTGCGTGAAGGCGTGGACTTCGAAGATGTGCTGGTGCACCTGTCCACCCTGCTCAAGGGCGCATTCGCCACCAACCTCAAGGCCATGGAGCTGGCGACCGGCACCTGTCACGACCTGCTGCTGGGCAACGACCACGGGCTGGACGCGGCCAAGGCGGTAGTCGAGGCGTTGCTCGATGGCGTGGAAATGCAGCAGGTGGAAAAGGCGCGCCTGCGTACCGTCTGAAGGGCCCCATCGCGGGGCAAGCCCGCTCCCACGCAGGCAACCACCCCTGTGGGAGCGGGTTTGAACTGGCCTAATGATTTTGGACACCTTCATCGGGCGCTATGATGGCGCCCAATTGGAGGCAAAATCAGTGCGTAAATCTTATTCAAGAGAATACAAAGTCCAAGCTGCCGAAATGGTGCTGGACGGTGGGCAGTCAGTTCCTGAGGTCTGTGCCGCCCTTGGGCTGGGCCCTACCGCGCTTCGCCGCTGGGTTGACCAGGTGCGTGAAGAGAGAACCGGTAAGGTTCCGGCTGGAGCCAAAGCGATTACACCCGAGCAGCAACGAATTGAAGAACTCGAAGCGCTGGTTCGGCAAAAGGATCGGGATATCGAAATCCTAAAAAAGGCCAGTGCTCTCCTGCTTCGGGACTCCAAAGATCGTTCTCGCTGATCAACGAGCTGAGTGAGCAATACCCTGTTGTCGTCTGCTGCCGCGTGCTTGGGGTTAAGCGCAGCAGTTTCTATGCGTGGCGCAAACGACAAGGACGTGAAAACCCGGCAAGAGATGCGCTACGCCTGCTGGTAATCAAGCACTTCAACGCATCGCGAAGTGCTTCTGGCTCGCGAACCCTGGCGCAGGAATTGCGGCACGAAGGCCATGAAATAGGACGATACAAGGTGCGTGCGCTAATGCGTGAAGCTGGCCTGAAGTGCAAACAGCGCAGGCCGCACCGCTATCGGTCATCAGGGGCAGAAGCGTTGATCGCCGAGAATCAGCTGAAGCGCAATTTCAAGGTTTCGGCGATCAATGAGGTTTGGTGTGGCGATGTGACCTATATCCAGGTTGGCAGGCGCTGGCTGTACCTAGCCGCCGTGATTGACCTCTATGCCCGTCGCGTAGTGGGTTGGGCATTCTCGATGATTGCAGATGCCAACTTAGCTTGTAACGCCCTGCGCATGGCCGCTGAATCGCGGGGTAGGCCGGCGGGCGTAATGTTTCATTCAGACCAGGGCTGTCAGTACACCAGCCATAAATTCAGAGCCGCGCTCGATGAGTACAACTTGAACCAGAGCATGAGCCATCGAGGCCAATGCTGGGATAACGCTGCCATGGAGCGATTCTTCGGAGCATTGAAATCAGAATGGGTGCCGGCAGAGGGTTACGAGACCGAAGCGCAGGCACGAGTGGATATCCAGGCTTATCTGATGCGCTACAACCTCAAGCGCCTCCACAGCTACAACGGCTATGAAACGCCAGTAGCCATGGAGGAAAAGCTCAAGGCAGCGGCATGAACCTTAACCGGTGTCCAAAATTACTTGACCAGATCAGTTTACCCGCGAACACCGGCGCAGCCGGTGCCATAAAACGCATTGCCTTCTTCGCGGGTAAACCCGCTCCCACAGGGTATCCGATGCGCGCTCGAGTATTGTTTCCTGCATCGCATCGCGGTCCCTGTGGGAGCGGGCTTGCCCGCGAACACCGGCGCAGCCGGTGCCATGCGCCAGGGGATCGCCCACGCAAACCGGCAACTCACCCTGTCGCAGATGAAACCCAACCTCAGATACGACGAAAAACTGCACAATTGATAGTCATTCGCCATTAACTCGTTCTCGGAAGCACCCGCCCGGGGGTAGAATGCCGCAAAACCGGGAGCCGCGATGAACCAGGACCGCCACATTCCAAGCGACGAAGATGCCATTACCGATGCCGCCGCGCATTGGTGCATGCGCCTGCACGCCGACGACTGCACGGCGGGCGAGCGCGAGGCGTTCGGCCAATGGTTGGCGAGCGACCCGCGGCACGCCGAGGAATACCAGGCGATGCTGGAAATCTGGGACACCGCCGACCTGCTCCCACGTAGCGCCCAGGTGATCCCACTGCCCACCCGGCAAGCGACGCCGACGCGTCACTGGCGCCCGTTCGCCTCGGCTGCCGCCATCGCCCTGCTCGCGTTGCCCCTGGCCGGTTGGGTCGGCTGGGAGCAAGGTTGGCTGCCCAACGGCTACCAGCACTTCGAAGCCACCGACCAGTTGCGCCACGTGCGCCTGAGCGACGGCAGCAGCGTCGAGCTGAACCTGCATAGCGAATTGCGCTTCCTCAACTACAAGGACGAGCGCAAGGTCACCCTGGTCAAGGGCGAGGCGTTCTTCAAGGTCACCCACGACAGCAACCACCCGTTCATCGTCCACGCCGCCAACGGCCAGACCCGGGTTACCGGGACCCAGTTCAACGTGTGGAAGTATCAGGACCAGGTCAAGGTGACGCTGGTGGAAGGCTCGGTGCTGGTCAGCGCCGGCGGCAACACTGGCGGCTACCGTCTTGGCCCGGGCATGCAGGCCAGCTACCACAAGGGCGATTTCGAACCCGAACTGAACCAGAGCGACGATTACGGCAACAGCCTGGCCTGGCGCAGCGGCAAGCTGGTGCTGGACAACCTCAGCCTCGGCCAGGCCCTGCCGGTGATCAACCGCTACCTGGACAAGCCGCTCATGGTGGCCGACGACAGCACCGCCAGCATTCGCATCAGCGGTGTCTACAGCACCCGCGAGGTCGCACGCCTGGTCGACACCCTGCCCAAGGTGCTGCCGGTGTACCTGACCCGCAGCAAGGACGGCAGCACCGTCCTCAACCGCATCGTCCCCGCGCCGACCCGCGGCTGAGCTGAAGCTGCGCCCTCTGCCCCTGTAGGAGCGGTCTTGTGCCGCGAAAGGGCTGCGCAGCGGCCCCAGGGTATCAGCGTTTACGCAAAGATCGCCGGGGCCGCTTTGCGGCCCTTTCGCGGCACAAGGCCGCTCCTACAGAGACAGCGTGCGGCTGTGACAGCAGATCAGAGCGTCATCGCCGCCAACCAGCCAAACGCCAGCAGCGGCAGATTGTAGTGGATGAACGTCGGCACCACGGTATCCCAGATGTGATGGTGCTGTCCGTCCACGTTCAGCCCCGAGGTCGGCCCCAGGGTCGAGTCCGACGCCGGCGATCCGGCATCACCCAGTGCGCCGGCGGTACCGACGATGCACACGGTGGCCAGCGGGTCGAAGCCCAGCTGCACGCACAGCGGCACGAAGATCGCCGCCAGGATCGGCACGGTGGAGAACGACGAGCCGATGCCCATGGTCACCAGCAGCCCCACCAGCAGCATCAGCAGCGCGCCGACGCCCTTGCTGTGGTCGATCCACTGGGCCGAGGCTTCCACCAGGCTCTTGACCTCGCCGGTGGCCTTCATCACTTCGGCAAAGCCGGAGGCGGCGATCATGATGAAGCCGATCATCGCCATCATCTTCATGCCTTCGGTGAACAGGCTGTCGGTGTCCTTCCAGCGCACGATGCCCGACAGCGAGAAGATCAGGAAGCCGACCATCGCACCGATGATCATCGAATCCAGCCACAGCTGGATGATGAACGCGGCGCCGATCGCCACCCCGGCCACCAGCAGGGTCACCGGGTTGTACTGCACGCTGACCTGCTCGACCTGTTCGATGCGTTCCAGGTCGTAGTCACGCTTCTTGCGGTAGCTGAAGAACACCGCCAGCAACAGACCGGCGAGCATGCCCGCCGCCGGGATGGCCATGGCGTGGGTGACGTTGACGCCGCTGACGTCCACCCCGGCGCGGCTGACGTTGGCCAGCAGGATCTCGTTGAGGAAGATGTTGCCGAAGCCCACCGGCAGGAACATGTACGGGGTGATCAGGCCGAAGGTGATCACGCAGGCGATCAGCCGGCGGTCGATGCGCAGACGGGTCAGCACGTACAGCAGCGGCGGCACCAGCAAGGGAATGAAGGCGATGTGGATCGGCAGGATGTTCTGCGACGACACCGCCACCACCAGCATCAGGCCGACCAGCAGCCACTTGACCTTGCCACCGTCGGCATGGCCCTGGCGATCGATCATCGCCAGCGCCCGGTCGGCCAGGGCATGGGCCAGTCCGGACTTGGCGATGGCCACCGCGAAGGCGCCGAGCAAGGCATAGGACAGGGCCACCGTGGCCCCGCCACCCAGGCCTCCATTAAAGGCCTTGAGCGTACCCTCGATACCCAAGCCACCGACCAGGCCTCCGGCCAGGGCGCCGATGATCAGGGCGATGACCACATGCACGCGGGACAGGCTCAGGATCAGCATGAGCCCGACCGCGGCAATCACTGCATTCATGGTGTGCGAACCTCGTTACGACAGACAAAAAGCGGGCATTCCGGCGACAGACTGCGCGCAGGCAGTGGCCGGACCAGGGGATGTTGTTATGAAGGGCGCACACTCTGAAGCACAGGCCGGCAGAAGTCAAAAGCGTCTGCGCCGCAACATCGCGTAGGGAATAGACGAAAGTCGCAGGGTTTAATTGAACGTTTGAATAAAGAAAAATCCGAGCAGGCCGACACAGTCGGCAGCATCAAACCTATTACAAGGGATTTTCCCCATGCCTTTGCTGCGACAACTCTCCATCCAATGGAAGATCACCCTGCTGGCGGGCCTGTGCCTGGCGGCCATCGTCACCCTGCTCGTCGGCCTTTCGCTGTACCGCATGGACCACAGTTCGGACCTGGTGAAAGCCAGCAGCATGCGCATGCTCTCCGACTCGGCCCAGTCGCGCATCGAATCCCAGGGTGAGGTCCAGGCCCTGAACATCCGCCGCCAGTTCATGGACGCCTACCAGTACGGCGCCGGTTTCGCCCGCCAGGTGCTGTTCCTGCGCGAACAGGCCGAGAAACGCTTCCTCGACGCCTACGACCTGCGCCAGGACATGACCGCCCAGGTGCGTGCCGCGTTGCAGGCCAACCCCGACCTGCTCGGCCTGTCGCTGGTGTTCGAGCCGGGCGCGCTGGATGGCAAGGACAAGTTGTTCGCCGGCCAGAGCGAACTGGGCAGCAACGAGACCGGGCGCTTCGCCCTGTACTGGTCGCAGCCGCGGGTCGGCCAGCTGACCTCGATGGCCCTGCCCGAGCACGACATGGCCAACACCGAGATCGGCCCCAGCGGCCAGCCGGCCAACACCTGGTGGGTGTGCCCGCGCAGCACCGGCACGGTGTGCGTGGTCGAGCCGTACTTCTATGACATCGACGGCCAGCGCGTGCTGATGACCAGCATCGTGTTCCCGCTCAAGGCGGGCGACAAGGTCATCGCCACCCTGTCCATCGACATCAACCTCAACAGCCTGCAGGCCCTGAGCCAGACCGCCAGCCGCAGCCTCTACGACGGCCAGACCACCGTCGGCATCCTCAGCCCCGTGGGCCTGCTGGCCGGCTACAGCGCCGACGCCGGCAAGCTGGCCCAGCGCTTCGACCAGGTCGACCGCACCCAGGGCGCGGAGCTTGTGCGCAAGCTCGCCGACGGCAAGCTGCAGATCCTTCACGACCAGCAACGCCTGAAAGTGCTGGCCGCTTTCGAGCCGATCCCTGGCGGCAAGCCATGGGGCGTGCTGCTGGACGTGCCGGAAAGCGCCCTGACCGGTCCGGCCGAGGCCCTCAAGGTTGAACTCGACGCCCTCAACACCAGCGGTACCCTGCTCGAACTGGGCCTGGGCCTGGCCGCCGCCATCGCCGGCCTGCTGCTGGTGTGGCTGATGGCCCGCGGCGTGACCCGGCCGATCCTCGGCGTGGCCGCCATGCTCAAGGACATCGCCAGCGGCGAAGGCGACCTGACCCGCCGCCTGCAGTACGACAAGCAGGATGAGCTGGGCGAGCTGGCCGGCTGGTTCAACCGCTTCCTCGACAAGCTGCAGCCGACCATCGCCGAGGTGAAACGCTCGGTGCAGGCCGCTCGCGGCACCGCCGACCAGTCCGCGGCGATTGCCGCCGAGACCAGCGCCGGCATGGAGCAGCAATACCGCCAGGTCGACCAGGTGGCCACCGCCTCCCACGAGATGAGCGCCACTGCCCAGGACGTTGCCCGCAGCGCGGCCCAGGCCGCCCAGGCCGCGCGCGAAGCCGACCAGGCGACCCGCGAAGGCCTGGCGGTGATCGACCGCACCACCACCAGCATCGACACCCTGGCCGCCGACATGAGCGGCGCCATGGCCCAGGTCGAGGGGCTGGCGCGCAACAGCGAGAAGATCGGCTCGGTGCTCGAGGTGATCCGCTCTATCGCCGAGCAGACCAACCTGCTGGCGCTCAACGCCGCCATCGAGGCCGCTCGCGCCGGTGAGGCCGGCCGTGGCTTCGCCGTGGTCGCCGACGAGGTGCGCAACCTGGCCCGCCGCACCCAGGAGTCGGTGGAGGAAACCCGCCAGGTGATCGAAGCCCTGCAGGCCGGCACCCAGGAAGTGGTCGGCGCCATGGACAGCAGCCACCGCCAGGCCCAGGGCGGCGTCGAGCAGGTCGGCCAGGCCGTCACCGCGCTGCAGCGCATCGGCCAGGCGGTGACCGTGATCACCGACATGAACCTGCAGATCGCCAGCGCCGCCGAGGAGCAGAGCGCGGTGGCCGAGGAGATCAACAGCAACGTCGCCACCATCCGTGACGTGACCGAGTCGCTGAGCGGCCAGGCCAACGAATCGGCGCGGGTCAGCCAGTCGCTCAACAGCCTGGCCAACCAGCAGCAGGGGCTGATGGATCAGTTCCGCGTTTGATTCCACCCCGTCGGGGCCGCTTTGCGGCCCCGGCAACTTCGTCGTCTACACTTCTGCCCGAACCCAAGGACCGGCAACCGACGAGGCCCCGATGAAGAAAGTCCCCACCCTTCTGGCCAGCCTGCTCCTCGCCTTCGGCCTGGCCAGCACCGATTCTGCCGCTGCTGCGGACCAACCCGCCCCCATCCACTTCGGCGCCATCGGCTGGGAAAGCGGTGCCCTGACCACAGAGATCCTGCGCCTGATCGTCGAACACGGTTACGGCTACCCCACCGACACCCTCCCCGGCAGTACCGTCAGCATGGAAGTGGCCCTGGCGCGCAACGACCTGCAGGTAATCGCCGAGGAATGGGCCGGGCGCAGCCCCGCCTGGGTCAAGGCCGAACAGGCCGGCCAGGTGTTCGCCCTGGGCGACACGGTGAAGAACGCCGAGGAAGGCTGGTGGGTGCCGGCCTACGTGATCAAGGGCGACCCTGCACGCGACCTGAAACCCTTGGCCCCGGACCTGCGCAGCGTCTACGACCTCAAAGACTACCCCCAAGTGTTCAAGGACCCCGAGGTACCCGGCAAAGGCCGCTTCCTCAACAGCCCCAGCGGCTGGACCTCCGAGACCGTCAACAGCCAGAAGCTCAAGGCCTACGGCCTAGACGGGCTGTACAACAACTTCCGCAGCGGCTCCGGCGCCGCCCTCGACGCCGAGATAGGCTCGGCGATCCGCCGAGGTCAGCCTGTACTGTTCTACTACTGGAGCCCGACCCCGTTGATGGGCCGCTACGACCTGGTTCGCCTGGAGGAGCCGGCGTTCGATGCCACCGCCTGGGCCACCCTGACCGATGCCGCTAACCCCAACCCGAAAGGCAGCCGCTCATTGCCGGCCAAGCTCTCGATCGGCGTGTCGAAGGCATTCCGTGACGCCCACCCCGAGCTGGTCGCGGTGTTCGAAAAGGTCGACCTGCCCATCGCCACCCTGAACAAGGCCCTGGCACGCATGAGCGAAACCCGCCAGCCGCCCCGCGAGGCCGCCCTCGCCTTCCTGCGCGACAACCCCGCTGTGTGGAAGGCCTGGATGCCCGCCGAAAACGCCGCCAAGGTCGAGGCCGGCCTGTGAGTGGTGGTTTCCCCGAAGCCCTGCAATTCTCCTTCGCCGCCTGGGTCAACCGCCTGGTCGACTGGCTGGTGCTGCACTATGGCGATCACCTGCGCAGCATCTCCGACCAACTGCTGCAACTGCTGGTGGGCCTGGAGAACCTGCTCCGGTTACTGCCCTGGTGGCTGCTGTTGCTGCTGGTCGGGCTGCTGGCCTGGCACGCCAGCCGCAGCCTGGCACGGGCGTTGGTGTTGCCGCTGCTGCTGGCGCTGATCGGCATGCTCGGGCTGTGGGACAAGCTGCTGCAGACCCTCGCCCTGGTGCTGGTCAGCACCGGCCTGTGCGTGCTGGTCGGCGTGCCGCTGGGCATCCTGCTGGCCACTCGCCCCCTGGCCCGGCGCCTGATCCTGCCGGTGCTCGACGTGATGCAGACGCTGCCGGCCTTCGTCTACCTGATCCCGGTGCTGATGCTGTTTGGCCTGGGCAAGGTGCCAGCGGTGTTTGCCACCCTCATCTATGCCCTGCCGCCGCTGGTTCGCCTGACCGATCTGGGCCTGGCACAGATCGACCCGTCGCTGCTGCAGGCCGCCCACGGCCTGGGCGCCAGCCGCTGGCAGCGCTTGCGCCGCATCGCCCTGCCGCTGGCCTTGCCAAGCATCATGGCCGGGCTCAACCAGTCGGTGATGATGGCATTGTCGATGGTGGTGGTGGCGTCGATGATCGGCGCCCGCGGGCTGGGCGAAGACGTGCTGGCCGGGATCCAGACCCTGAACGTCGGCCAGGGCGTCGAGGCGGGGCTGGCGATCGTCGCCCTGGCGATGGTCATCGACCGCATCAGCCAGGCTTATGGACGACCTGGGCGCTGAGTTGAAGCCGTGCAGCTAGACTGTGGACAGCCCACCCTCAGGAATATCGACCATGCGCCTACCGTGGATTCTGTTCGGCCTGTCCCTCGCCCTGTTCGCAGGCCTCCTCCCCGCCGCTGACAGCCAGAAAGCCGCGGTCGCCGAAGACAAGGCTCAGGTACTGGAAGAAAAGGTGGCCGAGGATGCACCACCGCCGAAAAAGCAGGAGACCCTGACCCCTGGAGAAGTCCAGGCGGTCGACCCGGCGGGCCAGTCGCCGATGGATGACAGCATCACCTGCCTGGCGCGCACCATCTACTGGGAGGCCAAGGGTGCCAATGCCCAGGACATGGGTGCGGTAGCCAGCGTGGTGCTCAATCGCCTGGGGCACGAGGGCTTTCCCGACAGCATCTGCGCGGTGGTCAAGCAAGGTGTAGAGAGCAAGAGCTGCCAGTTTTCCTGGTGGTGCGATGGACGCCCCGATCAGGTGGAAGAAGAGGAACGCTATGCAGTGGCCAAGGAAATTGCCCGCAAGGCCCTCAACCAGCAGTTGAAGGACCCCACCGGCGGCGCGCTGTATTTTCACGACCGCAACGTCAACCCGGATTGGGCCAAGGCCTACCGCAAGACGGCCGAGACCACGCACTTCCTGTTCTACAAACCGAACCAAGCGCTAGCCCGATGATGACCGGCGGCAGTCCGACATTGATCCGTGGGCGCCTCGTACGACAATGAAATCGGTCCATCTGAGCCAAGACTTCGCCCATCAGTGTTCCCACAATCTTGTCCTCCAGCATCCTTCGCGTGATCAGACCTCAGGCCAACGCTCGCCTTCAGCGTGGAACCATGTTTTCGCGTATCGTACCCGCCTCCCCCCTCCTGCACGGCCCAACCTGCCAAGCCACGAACCGGAGCCTGCCCCGCGTGTCCCTCAAAGCCTTGCGCACCCTGGTCACCATCGCTCGCCACGGCACCTTCGCCCGCGCCGCCGACCTGCTGAGCCTGACCCCCTCGGCGGTGAGTCTGCATATCAAGACCCTGGAGGTCGAACTGCAGGTCTCCCTGTTCGACCGCAGCCGCCGCCAGGTCATGCTGACCGAGGCTGGCCAACTCGCAGTGGTCCGTGCCGAAGGCATCCTGGCCGCCTACGACGAGCTGGCAGACACCCTGGCCAGCGGCCCAAGCTTGCGTGGGCGCCTGCGCATCGGCGCAATTCATACCGTGCTTGCCCGGCGCCTGCCCAAGGCGCTGGTGTGGATCAAGGCGCACCACCCCGAACTGCATGTCAGTGTGGTTTCGGGCATGTCGGCAGAGCTCGCCCGACGGGTCGAGGATGGGGAGCTGGACGCGGCGATCACCACCGAGCCGGTCAGCCCCTACCCGCAGAGTCTTCAGTACACGCCGCTGTTCGAGGACCGCTTCTGGGCCATCGCCAGCCCGGAACTGGCCGACCAGAACCTGCCGACGCTGCTCGCCGAGCAGCCGTTCCTGCGCTTCGACAAACGCGCCTGGGCCGGTCGGCAGATCGAGCAGGAGCTGCGTCGCCAGCGGCTGCAGGTGAACGAGCAGATGGAACTGGACAGCCAGGAGGCCTTGGCGCGTATGGCGGCCATGGGGCTGGGGGTGGCGGTGATTCCCATGAGCGACGACGACCTCGAGCGGCTGCCAGCAGCCACCGTGCTGCCCTTCGGCGAACCGCAGCTGATCCGGCGTATGGTGCTGCTGGAGCATGAGAAGAGTCAGCGCCGGCATTTGAGTGCAGTGTTGAGGACCGCGTTGGAGGCCTGATCACAGTGTCGCGCCGCGAACCATGATTGCGCGGTCAGCGCGCACCCAGTGGGAGCGGCTTCAGCCGCGAAGCAAGCGACGCAGTGGATGGCACCGGCTTCGCCGGTGTTCGCGGCTAAAGCCGCTCCCACAGGATAAAATTAAATCAATGAGTCACGCATTGGTCATGGAGCGCGGGCTTTCAGTTCGTGCAGTTTTTCTCAACAGTCGCTCAAGAAAACACCGTTTTTTCTGCTCACTCCACTCCGCTAGTCTGTGACGGTACCCGACCACGGACCCGCCCCCATGCTTCATCTGCTGCTCACCACCCTCGTCCCGATCATCCTGCTCATCACCCTCGGTACCTGGCTGCGAGTGCGTGGCTTTCTCGCCGAAACCTTCTGGCCCGGCGCCGAGCGCCTGAGCTACTACGTGCTGCTGCCGTCGCTGTTCCTCCACGGCCTGGCCACCGCCAACCTCGACGGCGTGCCGGTGCTGGGCATGGTGGGCGTGTTAATGCTCTCGACGCTGCTTGGCGCCCTGTTATTGGTGCTCTACCAGGGCGTTGCCAATTATGACGGTGCCGATTTCACCTCGGTATTCCAAGGTGGCGTGCGCTTCAACAACTACATTGGCGCGACCCTGGCCGCCGGTATCTACGGCACGGCCGGCATCGCCCTGGCGGCCGTGGCCAACGCCGCCATCGTGCCGCTGGTCAACCTGCTCTGTGTGCTGGTCTTCGCTCGCTTCAGCGCACGCCACAGCTCGCCGGCCGTGGTACTCCAGGCGATCTTTGCCAACCCGCTGATCATCGGCTGTGCCGGGGGGCTATTGCTGCGATTGACGGGCGTGGGCCTGCCAGCAGGCCTGGAGCCCACGGTCAAAGCCCTGGGCCAGGCGGCGTTACCTTTAGGACTGCTTTGCGTTGGCGCAGCACTGGGTGGCGCGCGGATCGGCCAGCAGGCCAAGCCCTTGGTAGTCTCGGCACTGTTCAAGTTCCTGGTCATGCCACTGACCACCTGGGCATTGTGCCAGCTGCTCGGGCTGGGCGGCCAGGCGGCGGTGGTGGCGGTGCTGTTCCAGGCCCTGCCCACCGCCTCGTCATCCTACGTGATGGCCCGACAGATGGGTGGTAACGCGCCGCTGATGGCGACCATCATCGCCCTGCAGACCATCATCGCCGCCGTGACGCTGCCAATGGTGCTGACATTGGCGCTGAGTTGAAACAATTCGCTTTGAGGGTGGGCAGCCCACGCTCAGGAGAAAGGCCAGCAAGCAAAAAAAGCGCCGCTGAGCATGACTGCCCAGCGGCGCGGGTATCGCATTGAAACAGCTGACTTGACTTAGTCGAAGTCGAAATCAGGCTGGCAGGATCCCATTGCCGTCGGGTAGTAACCCTCTGGGCATTCGATCGGCATCGGCAACCAGGACGATTGAGCCTGAGCTAAGCCAGCAGTGGCCAACAGAGCGACAAATGCGAACATTTTCATAACAGTTTCCTTCAGTAAATAATGTGGTTTAACCGCGACAAGTGAAACTTCTCATTCCGCCCTGTCATCAGTCCGACACACGATATCCCTTGTCGCAGGAAACGGCTTTCACCAAAGGCCCATCCATAACCCGGAAATCAACGCCTAAACCGTAGGAAATATGTCGAAAATGCCGAGTTAGACACCAATTTCATCACTTATCCTTCTCCAACATCCCCCGCTCGACAATGAAGTCGATCACCGCTTGCAACCCCTCACCCTTCTTCAGATTGCTGAAGGTCCACGGTCGCTCCGGGCGCATGCGCCGGGTATCACGCTCCATCACTTCCAGCGAAGCACCGACATAAGGCGCCAGGTCGGTCTTGTTGATCACCAGGAAGTCCGACTTGGTGATCCCCGGCCCGCCCTTGCGCGGGATCTTCTCGCCCTCGGCGACGTCGATCACGTAGATGGTCAGGTCGGCCAGTTCCGGGCTGAAGGTGGCGCTGAGGTTGTCGCCGCCACTCTCGACGAAGATCACTTCGAGGTTGCCGAACCTGCGCGCCAGATCTTCGACGGCGGCCAGGTTCATCGAGGCGTCCTCGCGGATCGCGGTGTGCGGGCAGCCGCCGGTCTCGACGCCGACGATGCGCTCGGGCGCCAGGGCCCCGGCCTCGGTGAGGATGCGCTGGTCTTCCTTGGTATAGATGTCGTTGGTCACCACGGCGATCTGGTAGTGGTCGCGCATGGCCTTGCACAGGCACTCGAGCAGCGCGGTCTTGCCGGAACCGACCGGGCCGCCGACACCGACGCGCAGGGGTTGCTGGTAGTTTTCCATCTAGGCAGTCCTCAGGAACGGAACAATCGGGTGTATTGGGTTTCGTGACGCGATGAGGCGATGGCCAGCAGCGGCAGGCCGCCGCCGAGCTGGTCGTCATCGAGGGCCAGGGCATGGTCGAGCACGGCGGGCAGCGCCTCGCCCAGGTCGCGCAGCAAGGTCTGGGCGGCCTGCTGGCCGAACGGCACCAGCTTCACCCCTGCCATCACCGCGCCTTCCAGCCAGGCGAAGCCATGGCCCAGGGCGAGCTGGCGCAACGGGATCGACCAATGCGCGCCGAGCCAGGCCATGCCGCCCAGCTGGCTGAGTTCGAGGCTGGCGCGCCAGGCCGGAGCCTGCGCCAGTTGCCAGCCATCGAGCAGGCGCGCCAGGGCGCTGCCGCGCTGGCGCTCCTCGAGGCGCAACTCGGCGGTCTCGCGGTTGGCCAGCAGGAACAGGCTCCAGTGGGCGAAGGCCTCGGCATCGTCCGCCTGGCAGGCCCGGTAGAGGCGCGCCAGCAGCGGCCAATCAAGATGGCCGAGGGTGTCGTGCAACTGCTCGCGCTGCCAGGCGGCAAAGCCCTTGGCATCCTTCACCCAGCCAGCTTCCACGGCCCACTCCAGGCCTTGCGAATAGGTGAAGCCACCCACGGGCAGCCCGGGGCTGGCCAGCTGCAGCAGGCGCAGCAGCGCCAGGTCGCTGGTCATCAACCGGCCAGCACCAGCGCGGCACCGGCCAGCAGGCCGCCGCCAAAGGCTTTCTGCAGGCCGGCATGGCGGCGCAGCAGGCAGCCGACACCGAAGCCTACAGCCAGCAGCAAGCCGCTGACCGTGACGAAGCCGACGCTGAACTGCCAGAACGCGCTGGGCGTGGCTTCCACGCCATGGGCCCAGCCGTGGAACAGGGCGAACACCGGCATGATCAGCGACAGCAGCAACTGGCGGCTCGGCAGCAGCATGGCGGCAGCGGCCACCAGCAGCGAGCCGAGGATCATCTGCTCCATGCCGACCACGTCGCCGAACAGATGGCCGCACACCGCGCCGCCGAACATCGCCGCCAGGGTCGCCAGCGGCAAGGTCAGGTTGCGCCGGGTCAGGGCGGCGAGCACGCCGGTGCCGAGCAGCATCAGCAGGTGATCGAGCCCGGTCAGCGGATGCAGCAGGCCGTCCTGCAGCGGGTTGGCGTCGTGGCCGGGGTGGGCGAAGGCCGGCAGGGCCACCATCAGCAGTACCAGGGCGAAAGTCTTTTTCATTGTGGGCTCCAGGGTGAGGTCAGGAATGGGCTGGCAGGCGTACGAACGGATGGGCGTGGCCATGGGAATGACCATGGGGCGCGCTCTGGTAGGCACCGGCCTCGGGCTCGAACGGCGCCTGTTCGGCGACCACCTCCAGTCCCAGGCCGCGCAGCATGTCGTCGAGCACATGGTCGTGCTGGTAGCGCAACAGGCCCGGTTCGATCTGCAGCGGCACATGGCGGTTGCCCAGGTGGTAGGCGGCGCGGGCCAGCAGGTGCGGGTCGGTGCAGCGCACCGTGGACACCGCCTCCGGCGCGGCCAGTACCTGGATCACTTGAGTGCCTTCGGCGTCGCCCAGCAATTCGCCGCCACGCAGCAGATGGCCGCGCTCGAGCATCAACCCGGCCTCGCGGCCATCGTCGAGGGTGACCCGCAGGCGGCTCTTGATGCGGCTGTCGACATTGAGAGTGACGGTGCCGGTGATGGCCTCGGCCTGGGTGATGCGACGGGTAAGGACAATCATGTTCGCTCCTTCAGAACAGGAAATAGCGCTGCGCCAGCGGCAGCTCGTGGGCCGGCTCGCACACCAGCAGCTCGCCGTCAGCGCGCACCTGGTAGGTCTGGGCATCGACCTCGATCAGCGGTTGCAAGGTGTTGTGGACCATGTCGGCCTTGCGCACCCGCCGGCAGCCATGGGCCACGCCGATCAGGCTCTGCAGCTTCAGTTCATGGGATAGGCCACGGTCCACGGCGGCCTGGGGCAGGAAGGTCATGCGCGTGGCATGCCGCGCCGCGCCCAGGGCGCCGAACATCGGCCGGTAGTGCACCGGTTGCGGGGTCGGGATCGAGCCGTTGATATCGCCCATCGGCGCCGTGGCGATCATCCCGCCCTTGAGCACCAGGGCCGGCTTGACCGCAAAGAACGCCGGCGCCCACAGCACCAGGTCGGCCAGCTTGCCCACCTCCACCGAACCGACTTCGTGGGCAATGCCGTGAGTCAGCGCAGGATTGATGGTGTACTTGGCGATGTAGCGCTTGACCCGGAAGTTGTCGCTGTAGGCGCCGTCCGGCGCCAGCGGGCCGCGGCGCAGCTTCATCTGGTGCGCCACCTGCCAGGTGCGCAGCACCACCTCGCCGACCCGGCCCATGGCCTGGGAATCGGAGGAGGTCATGGCGAAGGCGCCCATGTCGTGGAGGATATCCTCGGCGGCGATGGTCTCGCGGCGGATGCGCGACTCGGCGAAGGCCACGTCCTCGGCAATGCTCGGGTCCAGGTGGTGGCAGACCATGAGCATGTCCAGGTGCTCGTCCACCGTGTTCACGGTGTAGGGCAGCGTCGGGTTGGTCGAGGACGGCAGCACATTGGCCTGCCCCGCCGCGCGGATGATGTCCGGCGCGTGGCCGCCGCCCGCCCCTTCGGTGTGGAAGGTATGGATGGTGCGCTCGCCGATGGCGGCCAGGGTATCCTCGATGCAGCCCGACTCGTTGAGGGTGTCGGTGTGGATCGCCACCTGGATGTCCATCTCCTCGGCCACCCCCAGGCAGCAGTCGATGGCGGCGGGCGTCGAGCCCCAGTCTTCGTGCAGCTTGAGGCCCACGGCACCGGCGGCGATCTGCTCGCGCAGGGCCTCGGGCCGCGAGGCGTTACCCTTGCCCAGCAGGCCGATGTTGATCGGCAGGCAGTCGGCGGCCTGAAGCATGCGCGCCAGGTACCAGGGGCCGGGGGTGCAAGTAGTGGCGTTGGTGCCGGTGGCGGGGCCGGTGCCGCCGCCGATGAACGTGGTCACGCCGCTGGTCAGCGCCTCTTCCACCTGCTGCGGGCAGATGAAGTGGATATGCGAGTCGATGCCGCCGGCGGTGACGATCTTGCCTTCGGCGGCGATCACCTCGGTACCCGGCCCTACAGGCACCGTGACACCAGGCTGCACATCGGGGTTGCCGGCTTTGCCGATGGCGGCAATACGCCCGTGCTTGACACCGATATCGGCCTTGACGATGCCCCAGTGGTCGATGATCAGTGCGTTGGTCAGCACCAGGTCCATGGCCTGCGCCGCGAGCATCTGCCCCTGGCCCATGCCGTCGCGGATCACCTTGCCGCCGCCGAACTTGACCTCCTCGCCGTAGATCGTGAAGTCCTTCTCCACCTCCACCCACAGCGCGGTATCGGCCAGGCGCACACGGTCGCCGACGGTGGGACCGAACATGTCGGCGTAGGCCTGGCGGGAAATGCGGCTCATGCCCTGCCCTCCAGCGCGCCCATCACCTTGCCCTGGAAACCGTACACCTCGCGCTTGCCGGCATAGGCCACCAGTTGCACGGTGCGCGCCTGCCCCGGCTCGAAGCGCACCGCGGTGCCGGCCGGTATGTCCAGGCGATAGCCACGGGTCGGCTCGCGCTCGAATACCAGGGCGTCGTTGACTTCATAGAAGTGGTAGTGCGAGCCCACCTGCACCGGGCGGTCGCCATGGTTGGCCACGCTGACGCTGACAGTCTGGCGGCCGAGATTGAGCTCGATGTCGCCCGCGGCGACCTGGACTTCTCCGGGGATCATGCCGGCTTCCTCAAACGATGGGTTCATGCACGGTCACCAGCTTGGTGCCGTCGGGAAAGGTCGCCTCGACCTGGACGTCGTGCAGCATCTCCGGCACACCGGCCATCACCTGTTCGCGCACCAGCACCTCGCGCCCCAGGCTCATCAGCTCGGCTACCGTGCGGCCATCGCGGGCGCCTTCGAGTACCGCGGCGCTGATCAGCGCCACCGCTTCCGGGTAGTTGAGTTTCAGGCCACGGGCCAGGCGCCGCTCGGCCAGCAAGGCGGCGGTGAACAGCAGCAGTTTGTCTTTCTCTCGCGGGGTCAGCTCCATGGCGGCTCTCTTCAGGTGGCCCAGATGCGCGGCGGGCACGGCGCCAGGCCGAGCACGGCCGGGCGCAGCAGGTGCCAGAGGCGCTGCAGGTTACGTTGCAGGTGTTGGTTGTCATGGTCGAGCAGGCGGATCACCAGCAGCGGGCCGAGCAGGGTCGCGCCGGCGGGCGTGGCCAGTTCGTCGAGGGCCTGGCGCACCTGGTCGAGCAGCGCCTGGTCGGCCGGCGCGGCGCAGAACGTGGCGATCAGCGGGTGCCCGGCCAGTTTGTCCAGGTGCCCGCCTTGGATGCGCAGGCGCTCGTGCAGGCCGGGCTCACCGGGCAGTTCGATGCGCAATCGGCTATCCAGGGCGCCCTGTTCGAAGCGCTCGCCCATCACCGGGCGGCCCAGGCACAGCGTCTCCCAGGCCAGCAGGCGGGCACCGGGCTCGAGGGTGAAACGGCTGTCCAGGCAGGCTCGGGCACCGTTGAAGAAGATGCTGTCCTGGGGCAGCCACTCCAGGGTGCTGCCGGCGGCGAGGTGAAAGCGCTGGGCCAGGCGCGCGGTGGGGCCAATGCTGCGGTAGAACTTGCTGGCGCCGGGCATGGTCAGCAAGGCGTGGCTGCCGGTCTCCAGGTGGATGTCCAGCTCCAGGCGGTCACCAGCAACGATCCCGCCGGGCGGGTGCAGCACATAGACATGGCACGGCGCGCCCTCCGGGTAGAAGGGTCGCTGCACCAAAAGAGGTCCGACATGACGGCGCGCACCAAGGCGGGTCACGCCCTCGCGCTGGACGAAGCGCAACTGCAGATGGGCGCTCCAGCCCGGGTCTGCCTGCGGTGGGTCGATCTGTTGCGCCAACGACATCCTGGAACCCCTGAAATCCGTGGCCTGGCGGCCGGATTGAGGGTCAAGCGCGGGGGCTTGCGGGCACGCCGGGCTGACCACTCGATCAATATTCGCTGATGGGATATAGCAGGGAGCGGGCCAACTGCGCAGATGAACGATGATGAAACTTTCGAACCGTCAGTCATGCCGCAAGGCTGCGGCCCAGAGCGGCTGCGCCCCGGCGCGCAATTCGGGTGCCAGCCTCGATGGCGAAGTGCGCTAAAGTGACCACCCTGCCCTTTTTCGAGCCAAGGACGCCCCCATGCAATTCGCCCCCGCCATTCCGATCCTGCGGATCTTTTCGGTCGACAAGGCCCGGGAGTTCTACCTCGACTTCCTCGGTTTCCAGCTCGACTGGGAACACCGCTTCGCCCCGGACCTGCCGCTGTACATGCAGGTCCACCGCGACGGTCTGATCCTGCACCTGTCCGAGCACCACGGCGACGCCACGCCGGGCGCGGCAGTGTTCGCCCGGGTCGAGGACCTCAAGGCCCTGGAGCGTGAACTGCTGGCCAAACAATACGGCTATGCGCGACCGCACGCCGAGGCAGTCGATTGGGGCCTGGAGATGCAGGTCGCCGACCCGTTCGGCAACCGCCTGCGCTTCTGCCAGCAGATCGACAACGTCTGATGGCCGGCGGCAAGCGTGCCCTGGCGCGCCTGGAGCGGGAGATGGTCGCCTGCCTGACCGAGGCCTGCGCCACCGCCCAGGGCGAGATCGTCGGTTTCGCCTGGCTCACCCATCAGGTGGACCTCGACGACTTCCCCGCCAGCCTGCGCATCACCTGGGTGTTCACCGACGACACCGACAAGGCCCGGGCCCTGGCCGGCACGGACAAGGCGCGGATGATCGCGCTGACGGCCCAGGCGCTGAGCGACGCGGGGATCGAGCTGGACCATGTGGCCTGGCATGTGCGCTTCGACAGCGAAGAAGCCTGCTGGCGCGATCATGGCGGCGACTGGAACCGGCGTTTGCGCTGAGCCCTTCAAGCCCTGCGCGGTCCCTGTAGGAGCGGCCTCGTGCCGCGAAGGGGCTGCGCAGCAGTCCTTAGACCTCTGCGCCGAAGCAGATATTGCCGGGGCCGCTTAGCGGCCCTTTCCGGCCGGTCCGACGCCTCGGCAAGGCCGCTCCTACAGGGGATTGCGCATGTGCTGACGACGCGCATAGGCGAAAACGTTGCCTTCCAACGCGTTGCTGGACTAGTCTTGCACCCACTCCACACCACAAGGTATTCGTCCAATGCGCCATTGATGCCGCCGTCAGCCTGACGGCCAGTCTTCAGCCTCCGGCTCACGCCGGGGATGTCGCGGCATGAGTGGAGTTGTGCATGACGAACTCGTCGATCCTGACGCTGGACAGCGTCACCCTGGTCCTGCCCGATGGCAGGCCACTTTTCACCGACCTCAACGAATCCTTCGACCTGCGCCACACCGGCCTGGTCGGACGCAACGGCGTGGGCAAGAGCTTGCTCGGGCAACTGCTGGCCGGCCTGCGCGAGCCCAGCCAGGGCCACTGCCTGCGCCATGGTCGAGTGCATCATCTCGACCAGCAGGTGCTCGCCAACAGCGCCACTCTCGCTGACCTGGCCCAGATCGGTGGCACCCTGCGCGCCCTCGAACGGATCGAGCGTGGCAGCATCGACCCGGCAGACTTCGATGCGGTTGGTGAACGCTGGGACATCCGTTCGCGATTGTAGGCCCAGTTGCAACGCCATGGCCTGGGTCATCTCGACCCGCACTGCCCGGCCAATCGCCTGAGCGGCGGCCAGGCCATGCGCGTCGCCCTGCTCGGCGCCTGGCTGAGCGAGGCCGACTACCTGATCCTCGACGAGCCAAGCAACCACCTGGACAGCAGTGCCAGGGCCATGCTCCTGGACATGCTCCAGGGCTGGGAAAAAGGCCTGCTGGTGATCAGCCACGACCGGGCACTGCTCGGGCACATGGCACGCATCGTCGAACTGTCGCCCCTTGGCTTGCGCGCCTACGGCGGCGATTTCGCCTTCTACCGGCAGCAGAGCACCGCGCAGGCCGAACTGGCCGCGCAGGAACTGCTGCGCCTCAAGCAGCAGCGTCAACGCCAGGCCCAGGCATTGCAACGTCAGCGCGAGAACCTCGAGCGTCACCAGGCCAGCGCCGGGCGCCAGGCCAGGCAGGCGAACCAGGCGCAGATTCTGCTCGACCGCCAGCAACAGCGCAGCCAGGCCACCGCCGGGCGCCAGCGCCGCGAGCAGCAAGACGCCAAGGTGGCGCTGGACGAACAGGTGCGCCAGGCAGCGTGCCAGGTCGAGCGCGAGGTGCCGATCATGCTGCACGCCCCCACGCCGCAACGGCATGCGGGGCGCGAGGTGCTGGCCCTGGAGGGTTTGTGCCTGCCACGGGGCACGACGGATGCGCTGGATATGCGCCTGTGCCTGGGCCAGCGACTGGGGGTGGTGGGCGACAACGGCAGTGGCAAGTCCACCCTGCTGCGGGTGCTGGCCGGTGAACTGGCGCCGCGCGCGGGCAGCCTGCGGCTGACCGGCGAAGTGGCCCTGCTCGACCAGCACGGCAGCCGCTTGGAACCGCAACAGAGCGCCCTGGAACACCTGCGCGCCGCCAATCCTCGCCTGCAGTGCGACGAACTGCATCGTCGGCTGGCGCAGCTGGGCATCGATGCGGCACGCATCGCACTGCCCGGTGCCCTGCTCAGTGGCGGCGAACGGCTCAAGGTCGCGTTGGCTGCCGTGCTGTACCGTGAACAGCCATTGGACCTGCTACTGCTCGACGAACCGAACAACCACCTCGACCTGCCGTCGCTCGAGGCGCTGGAGCAGTTGTTGCGCCAGTTCAAGGGGGCGCTGCTGGTGGTCTCGCATGACCACGTTTTTCTGGAAAACCTGATTCTGAAGGACTATCTGCGTTTAGGCTCATCCCTTTCAAGGTCTTTTGGCGCGAGGGCTATTGACCGCATCAGGGCTACCAGGTGTTCGCCTTAACGCTTGCAGCGCCTATCAGATCGAGCGCCGCCCGCGCGGCGCATCGCGACGCAAGGCCGCTCCTACATTTGTTGCAACGTGCCAAACCTGTCAGGCCATGGTTGCCCGCCTTGGTGCATGTCGTGAGACAGGTGGGACGCCAGTGGTACCCACGCTGAAACCGCGTCGTACCAACAAGGCGTACCAGGTAATGTCACAGGATTGACTGGCCCGAAACAGATGTAGGAGCGGCCTTGCGTCGCGATGCGCCGCGCGGGCGGCGCTCGATCTGACAGGCGCTGCAAGAGTTACGGCGAACACCTTGAAAGGCCTGGCGTTTAGGCTGAATACACAAAGACATGTCTGACTAACATCCGACAACCTTCAGAATCCTCCTACACATCATTCGGAAGTCGGGGTCTTTAGCAACATCCCCCTGCACGGCAATGTTCCTGGCCAAGGTAAATTCCAAGGAATGTGGATGTGCAGTTCTGCACAGGCTCAGGCCTGTTCGTTCATCGTAATCGCCATCGCGACAGCGACTGACCCGAACGTACACGCCCGGCGGATTGTGTGACTGGCCGTTCCCGATCCGCGCCGGATGTATTATGGTGGCGGGGTGCGCATATAAAAGCAGCCCGCCGTGTTCGGGCAAGAGCAATGAGGGTGTCATGAGTAACGAAAGCATTAACTGGGACAAGCTGGGTTTCGACTACATCAAGACCGACAAACGTTACCTGTCCGTATGGCGTAACGGCGAGTGGGACAAGGGCACCCTGACCGAAGACAACGTGCTGCACATCAGTGAAGGCTCCACCGCCCTGCACTATGGCCAGCAGTGTTTCGAAGGCCTGAAGGCCTACCGCTGCAAGGACGGTTCGATCAACCTGTTCCGCCCCGACCAGAACGCCGCGCGCATGCAGCGCAGCTGCGACCGCCTGCTGATGCCACGGGTCTCGACCGAACAGTTCATCGAAGCCTGCAAGCAGGTGGTCAAGGCCAACGAGAAATTCGTTCCGCCGCACGGCAAGGGCGCGCTGTACCTGCGTCCGTTCGTGATCGGCACCGGTGACAACATCGGCGTGCGCACCGCCCCCGAGTTCATCTTCTCGGTCTTCGCCATCCCGGTCGGTTCGTACTTCAAGGGCGGCATGACCCCGCACAAGTTCCTGATCTCCGACTACGACCGCGCAGCCCCGCAAGGCACCGGCGCAGCCAAGGTCGGCGGCAACTACGCGGCCAGCCTGCAACCGGGCTACGAGGCCAAGAAAGCCGGCTTCGCCGACTGCATCTACCTCGATCCGCTGACCCACAAGAAGATCGAGGAAGTCGGTTCGGCCAACTTCTTCGGCATCACCGCCAACAACGAATTCGTCACGCCGAAGTCGATCTCGGTATTGCCGGGCATCACCCGCCTGTCGCTGATGGAACTGGCCGAATCGCGCCTGGGCCTGAAGGTGATCGAAGGCGACGTGGAAATCGACAAGCTCGACCGTTTCGTCGAAGCCGGCGCTTGCGGCACCGCCGCGGTGATCACGCCGATCGGCGGTATCCAGTACAACGGCAAGCTGCACGTGTTCCACAGCGAAACCGAAGTCGGCCCGGTCACCCAGAAGCTCTACGCCGAGCTGACCGGTATCCAGAGCGGTGACGTCGAAGCCCCGGCGGGCTGGATCGTCAAGGTCGCCTGAGGCGCCAGCCTGCAGTGAAGACGGGGCATGCCAGCGATGGCATGCCCCGTTTTGTTTGAGCATGGGCTCTGAAAAGATCCCCCAGGAAAACTAATCACAAGCGCACCACGCCCTTCTGTGGGAGCGGGTTCACCCGCGAACACCAGCAGAGCTGGTGCCAGACACCGCGGCGCTTGTTTCGCGGGTAAGCCCGCTCCCACAGGGCGTCGTGGTGTCGCGTAGATGAATTTTTCTTAAATCGCCGGTTGTCTATTCTTTGGCACAATCAGGTCTCCACTCGCCGCCCAGGAACCAGCATGCCTCGCGTACTGACCATCGAAGACGACGCCGTCACCGCCCAGGAAATCGTCGCCGAACTGTCCAGCCACGGTCTGGAAGTCGACTGGGCCGACAATGGCCGTGAAGGCCTGGCCAAGGCCATCGCCGGCGGCTATGACCTGATCACCCTCGACCGCATGCTGCCCGAGGTCGATGGCCTGACCATCGTCACCACTCTGCGCAACCTGAAGATCACCACGCCGATCCTGATGATCAGCGCCCTGTCGGACGTCGACGAGCGCGTGCGCGGCCTGCGCGCCGGCGGCGACGACTACCTGACCAAGCCGTTCGCCTCCGACGAGATGGCCGCCCGGGTCGAGGTGCTGCTGCGTCGCAACAGCGTGCCGATGACCCAGACCCGCCTGCAGGTCGCCGACCTCGAGCTGGACCTGATCAGCCACGAGGCGCGCCGCGGCGAACAGGCGCTGAACCTGCTGCCCACCGAGTACAAGCTGCTCGAGTACCTGATGCGCCACTCCGGCCAGGTGATCACCCGGATGATGATCTTCGAGGAGGTCTGGGGCTACCACTTCGACCCTGGCACCAACCTGATCGACGTGCACATCGGCCGTCTGCGCAAGAAGATCGACTCGCCCGGGCAGAACCCGCTGATCCGTACCGTGCGGGGCTCCGGCTATGCCATTGCCGAACCCGTCTAAGGGCTGGAGTTCTTCCACCAGCCGCCTGCTGGCGCTGTACAGCTTCCTGTTCGTGGCCTGGAGCAGCATCCTCATGGGGGTGCTGTACTTCGAGGTCACCAGCTACCTGAACAAGCTCACCCGCCACTCCATGCTGCAACGCCAGCACCTGTTCGCCCACATGAGCGGCAAGCAGCTGGACGACGCGCTGATCGCAAGCCAGGCCTTCGAGGAACGCAGCTTCGACGCCTACGGTTTGTTCGACACCCAGCTCAACCCGATCGGCGGGCGCATCCGCACGATACCCTCGGAGCTGGGCCTGGACGGCAAGGTCCACGAGCTCAAGCGCTGCCTGGACGCCGACGACCCCCACCTGCCCCGCGACAGCTGCGACGCCGTGGCGATCAAGGTGCAGGACGGTCGCTGGCTGGTGCTGGTGCGCGACAACGGCTCGCTGTTCGTGGTCACCCGGATCATTCTCGACGCGCTGCTCTGGGGCATTTCCCTGACCCTGATTCCAGGCTTCGCCGGCTGGTACCTGCTGCGCCGCCGACCGCTCAAACGCATCCGGGCGATCCAGGCCCAGGCCGAACTTATCGTCGCCGGTGACCTGACCCACCGCCTGCCGGTGTCGGTGCGCCGCGATGAACTGGACATGCTGGCCGCCATCGTCAACGCGATGCTCGACCGCATCGAAAGGCTGATGCATGAGGTCAAGGGAGTCTGTGACAACATCGCCCACGACCTGCGCACGCCCCTGACCCGCCTGCGCGCGCAGCTCTATCGCATTCGCCAGCAAAGCGGCGCCGACTCTGCCGAAGGCGAAGCGCTGGACCAGGCGATCGGCGAGACCGACACGCTGATGGCGCGCTTCCGTGGCCTGCTGCGTATCAGCGAACTGGAAGACCGCCAACGCCGCGCCGGCTTCGTCCAACTCGACCCGCAGGCTTTGCTGGTGGAGCTGCACGACTTCTACCTGCCACTGGCCGAGGATGGCGGCATCCGTCTGCAGCTGGAGCAGCCCGTGCAACTGGCGGCCCTGCATGGTGATCGGGAATTGCTGTTTGAAGCCCTGGCCAACCTGGTAGGCAATGCGATCAAGTTCACCCCGCAAGGCGGCCAGGTGCGCATGGTCGCAAGCGAAGACGATCAAGGCGTGCATATCGCCGTCGAGGACAGCGGGCCGGGGATTCCGACGGATGAGCGCGAGGCGGTGTTGAAGCGCTTCTACCGCAGTGAGGAAGGCCATCGCCACCCGGGGTTCGGGCTGGGGCTGTCGATCGTCGCGGCGATCGTCGACCTGCATGGGTTTGGATTGGAGGTGGGGGCCAGCGAGTGGGGTGGAGCCAAGTTGGTGTTGCATTGCCCATTGGTTGGGGTAGTTCAATAAAGAGCGGGGCCGCTTTGCGGCCCTTTCGCGGCACGAGGCCGCTCCTACAGGGGACCACGCAGCTCTGTAGGAGCGGCCTCGTGCCGCGAAAGGGCTGCGCAGCAGCCCCAGTGGCGCCAATCAGTCAGCCAGGCGCCAGGTGGTGGTGCCCTTGCTGTCTTCCAGCACCACGCCCATGGCGGTCAGCTGGTCGCGGATGCGGTCGGACTCGGCCCAGTTCTTGTCGGTGCGTGCCTGCAGACGCGCCTGGATCAGCGCCTCCACTTCGGCGGCATCGACCTTGCCCTCGGCGCCGGCACGCAGGAAGTCATCGGCCTCCAGCTGCAGCACGCCCAGCACATCCCCCAGCTCGCGCAGGCGACCGGCCAGGCCGGCGGCGGCCTCGGGGTCGCTGTCGCGCAGGCGGTTGATCTCGCGCACCAGGTCGAACAGCACGGCGCAGGCTTCAGGCGTGCCGAAGTCGTCGTTCATCGCCACGGTGAAACGCTCGACGAATGCCTCGCCACCCTTGGCCGCGACCCGCGGCAAGCCGCGCAGCGCGTGGTAGAAGCGCTCGAGCGCGCCCTTGGCGTCACGCAGGCTGTCCTCGGAGTAGTTGATCGCGCTGCGGTAGTGGCTGGCTACCAGCAGGTAGCGCACCACTTCCGGGTGGTACTTGTCGAGCACGTCGCGGATGGTGAAGAAGTTGTTCAACGACTTGGACATCTTCTCGCCATTGATGCGGATCATGCCGCAGTGCATCCAGGCGTTGGCGTACTGCTTGCCGGTGGCCGCCTCGCTCTGGGCGATCTCGTTCTCGTGGTGCGGGAACTCCAGGTCGCTGCCGCCGCCGTGGATGTCGAAGCTCTCGCCCAGGCAGCAGGTGGACATCACCGAGCACTCGATGTGCCAGCCCGGACGGCCCGGGCCCCACGGCGAATCCCAGTAAGGCTCGCCGGGCTTGACGCCCTTCCACAGGACGAAGTCCAGCGGGTCCTGCTTGGCCTCGTCGACCTCGATGCGGGCGCCGATGCGCAGGTCTTCGATCTTCTTGCGCGACAGCTTGCCGTAGCCGACGAACTTGCCGACCCGGTAGTACACGTCGCCGTTGCCCGGCGCGTAGGCATAGCCCTTGTCGATCAGGGTCTGGATCATCGCGTGCATGCCGGGGATATGGTCGGTGGCACGCGGTTCCAGGTCCGGCGGCAGGATGCTCAGGCGCCGCTCGTCCTCGTGCATCGCATCGATCATGCGGGCAGTCAGCGCGTCGAACGACTCGCCGTTCTCGTTGGCCCGGTTGATGATCTTGTCGTCGATGTCGGTGATGTTGCGCACATAGGTCAGCTCATAGCCGCTCTTGCGCAGCCAGCGGGTGACCAGGTCGAAGGCCACCATGCTGCGGCCGTGGCCCAGGTGGCAGTAGTCGTACACGGTCATGCCGCACACGTACATGCGCACCTTGTTGCCGTCCAGCGGCTTGAAAACTTCCTTGGTCTTGCTCAGCGTGTTGTAGATGGTAAGCACGAAGGTTCCTCAGCTGCCCCACGAATCGCGCAGGGTCACGGTCCGGTTGAATACCGGGCGACCCGGCTGGGAGTCTTTCAGGTCGGCGCAGAAGTAGCCTTCGCGCTCGAACTGGAAGCGGTCTTCTGGCTGGGCCTGGCCCAGGGAAGGTTCCGCGCGACAACCGCTGAGCACCTGCAGCGAATCGGGGTTGATGTTGTCGAGGAAGCTGCCGCCGTCTTCGGTCTTCTCCGGGTTGGCGGAGCGGAACAGGCGGTCGTACAGACGCACTTCGCACTCGACGCTGCCTTGCGCCGGCACCCAGTGGATCACGCCCTTGACCTTGCGGCCCTCGGGGTTCTTGCCCAGGGTGTCCGGATCGTACGAGCAGCGCAGTTCGACGATGTTGCCGCCTTCGTCCTTGATCGCCTCGTCGGCGCGGATCACGTAGCTGCCGCGCAGACGCACTTCACCGGCCGGCTCCAGGCGCTTGTAGCCCTTGGGCGGCTCTTCCATGAAGTCGTCGCGGTCGATGTACAGCTCGCGGGCGAACGGCAACACGCGCACGCCCATGTCTTCCTTCGGGTGGCGCGGCAGTTCGAGCTGCTCGACCTGGCCCTCGGGGTAGTTGGTGATCACCACCTTCAGCGGGCGCAGCACGCACATCGCGCGTGGCGCGGTGCGATCGAGGTCGTCGCGGATGCTGAACTCGAGCATCGCCATGTCGACCACGCCGTCGGAACGGTTGGTGCCGATCATCTCGCAGAAGTTGCGGATCGAGGCCGGGGTGTAGCCGCGACGGCGATAGCCCGACAGGGTCGACATGCGCGGATCGTCCCAGGCCTCAACGTGGCCTTCGTCCACCAGCTGCTTGAGCTTGCGCTTGGAAGTGATGGTGTAGTTCAGGTTCAGGCGGCTGAACTCGTACTGGCGCGGGTGCGCCGGCACCGGCAGCTTGTCGAGGAACCAGTCGTACAGCGGACGGTGGCTTTCGAACTCCAGGGTGCAGATCGAGTGGGTGATGCCTTCGATGGCGTCCGACTGACCGTGGGTGAAGTCGTAGTTGGGGTAGATGCACCACTTGTCACCGGTCTGGTGGTGGTGGGCATGACGGATGCGGTACAGGATCGGGTCGCGCAGGTTCATGTTCGGCGAGGCCATGTCGATCTTGGCGCGCAGCACGCGCTCGCCGTCCTTGAACTCGCCGGCCTTCATGCGCGCGAACAGGTCCAGGTTCTCCTCGACGCTGCGCTCGCGGAACGGGCTGTTCTTGCCAGCCTCGGTCAGGCTGCCGCGGTATTCCTTGGCCTGCTCGGGGGTCAGGTCGCAGACATAGGCGTTGCCCGACTTGATCAGCTCCACGGCCCAGGCGTGCAGCTGCTCGAAGTAGTCCGAGGCATAGCGCACCGGGCCTGCCCACTCGAAGCCCAGCCATTTGACGTCACGCTGGATGGAGTCGATGTACTCCTGGTCTTCCTTGGCCGGGTTGGTGTCGTCGAAACGCAGGTGGCAGGCACCGCCGAATTCCTTGGCCAGGCCGAAGTTGACGCAGATCGACTTGGCGTGACCGATATGCAGGTAACCGTTGGGCTCCGGCGGGAAACGGGTGACGATGCTCTGGTGCTTGCCCGAGTCCAGGTCGGCCTGGACGATCGGCCGCAGGAAGTTCACAGGGACGGCGGGTGCGCCTTTGGCAGCGGCGTTTGGCGCGTTGTCGGCAGTGGGCTTGCTCATAGTGTCCTTGAATGCAGGTAGCCGGCCCGGGTAGGCCGATTGAATCAAAGCGCCTATCATAGCCGAAGCAGTCAAGCTGCTGACAGCCGGAGCACCGACAAAGTGGCGCGTTTTGTCGCCGCAGCGGTCTACAATCCGGCACAATGGCGCCCCAGTGGCGTGTGCCGCGGCGGCCTGATCCTGCGTCAGGTCATCCGAGCGCACCGCGCACCCTATTTCCCGAATGCCTTGAAAGAGCGAATTTCAGCATGTCCAAAGTCAAACTGAGCACCAACCACGGCGATATCGTCATTGAACTGAATGACGAAAAAGCCCCGATCACCGTGGCCAACTTCCTCGAATATGTTAAGGCCGGGCACTACAGCAACGTTGTGTTCCACCGTGTGATCAAGGGCTTCATGATCCAGGGCGGCGGTTTCGAGCCAGGCATGAACGAAAAACGTGACAAGCGTGCCAGCATCCAGAACGAAGCCGACAACGGCCTGAAGAACGACAAGTACACCATCGCCATGGCCCGCACTATGGAGCCGCACTCGGCGTCGGCGCAGTTCTTCATCAACGCCTCGAACAACGACTTCCTCAACCACAGCGGCAAGAATGTCCAGGGCTGGGGCTACGCCGTCTTTGGCAAGGTGACCGAAGGCCAGGACGTCGTCGACAAGATCGAAGGCGTTTCCACCGGCTCCAAGTCTGGCCACCAGGACGTGCCGAAAGACGACGTGATCATCGAGAAAGCCGAGATCATTGAGTGATACTGCTGATCTCCGATCTGCACCTGCAAGAAGAACGCCCGGACATCACCCGGGCGTTTCTTGATCTGCTCGACGGCCGCGCCCGCCACGCCAAGGCGCTGTACATCCTCGGCGACTTCTTCGAGGCCTGGATCGGCGACGATGCGATGACGCCGTTCCAGCAGTCGATCTGCCAGGCCCTGCGCCGGCTGAGCGACAGCGGCACGGCGATCTACCTGATGCACGGCAACCGCGACTTCCTCATCGGCCAGGCGTTCTGCGACGCCGCCGGCTGCACCTTGCTGGCCGACCCCAGCGTGGTCGAGCTGGGTGGCGAGGCGGTGCTGCTGATGCACGGCGACACCCTGTGCACTCGCGATGTGGCCTACATGAAGCTGCGCCGCTACCTGCGCAACCCGCTGACCCTGTGGATCCTGCGGCACCTGCCACTGGGCACGCGGCACAAGCTGGCGCGCAAGCTGCGCAGCGAAAGCCGCTCGCAGACGCGCATGAAGAGCACCGAGATCGTCGACGTCACCCCCGAGGAAGTGCCCAAGGTGATGGCCGCCCACGGCGTGCGCACCCTGGTTCATGGCCACACCCACCGGCCGGCGCTGCACAAGCTGGTGGTCGACGGCCAGCCGGCGCGGCGTATCGTGCTGGGGGACTGGGATCGTCGGGGCTGGGCGTTGCAGGTGGACGAACAGGGCTTCCAGCTGGCGCCGTTCGAGTTTTCCTGAACGACAAACGCACAGCCCCCTGTAGGAGCGGCCTCGTGCCGCGAAAGGGCCGCAAAGCGGCCCCCCGATATCTGCGATTATGCAAAGATCGCCGGGGCTGCTTTGCAGCCCTTTCGCGGCACAAGGCCGCTCCTACAGAGGACGCCTGATTACTGGGCGATGACCACGCGCCCCTTATCCCGCTCGCTGATCACATACTGCCGATACTGCGGATCAGCCTTGATCTGCGCCTCGGTGAACGGGATCGGCGCCAGTTGCTTGGCCGCGAAGGCACGCGTCTGGTCGGCGGCATGCGCCGACGCCTTTTCGCTCGACAGCGAGAACGCCAGCAATCCCTGGGCCTTTGGCCCCTGCTCGGTGAAGCTGACCACCTGCAGATAGCTCGAACCACTGACCACCATGCGCTTGCCCGGCCCCACCGGCACACTGACCATCGCGTTGTAGACCCCCAGGGCCTGCGGACCGCCAGGCACCGGCGTGCCATCGGCAGCCTGCTGGATCTGCCCCCAACGCTGATCGGCGGCGATGCCCGCCTTGCCCACCCGCTCCAGCGACGCCAGCGCCGCCTCGCGCAGCAGCTTGCCTACCGCGGCCTGCTCCACCGCCAGGCCACGCGGGGTGTGCTGCGGGTCGGCCGGGTCGAACGGCACGCGCCAGCTTTGCGGGTGCTCGGCCAGCGCGCCGGCGATATTGATGAAGTGGACCAGACCGACGCCGCTATCCAGGTCGGCCTTGCCATTCCAGTCCCGCAGGCTGACGCACACTGACTCAAGATCCGCCCCCGCGCCCTTGCACCACTGCAGCAGGTCCGGCAACAGCAGGCTGGCCTGGTACACCTCGTCGTCGAACACCATGCGCTGCAGCTCGGCGACACCCAGCTTGTCCCTGCCCTGCAGGCGCTGCAGGGCAAAACGGCTGCGCATGCCCAAGGGCTGGTCGGCACGGCTGACCAGCGGCGAGAAGCCGGTCAACGGCTGGGCCGGGTTGGCCATCCACGCCGAGTCGTTGGCGTGCTGCACATAGTCACGGCGCTCCAGGCTCGGCAGCAGGTTCGCCGGGAAGATCCCCGGCTGGGCCGCCTGCGCATCGACCTTCCACTGGCAGGCGCTGCGCGAACCATCAAGTACCACCAGCGGGCCGGAGGCCGCCGGATTGCTGCACTGCGCCAGCAGCGCCTGGTCGACATAGGGCACCACCGACTGGTTCAGGTACAGGGCCTGGCCAGCGGCATCCACCGCCAGGGTGTTGACCCAGGGGATACCCTGCAACTGCCCCACCGAAGCCTTGAGCGCCTCCAGGCTATCGGCGCGGTTGATCCGGTACCACTGCTGCAGCACCCGGGTATTGTCCAGGTTGGCGTCGCGCAGGCTGTAGGCCGCCTGGTTGTCCCAGTCCAGCCGCCCTGGCCACTGCACCACCGGGCCGAACTTGGACAGGTGGATAGTGCGCTCCACCTCGCTCAGCGTGCCGTCCTTGCCCTTCACCATGACCTTGAGCTGTTTGCGCTCGAGCGGCAGCGACTGGCCGTCATACAGGTAACGAGTGGCGTCCTTGGGGTCCAGTTGCAGACGGTAGAGGGTGAAATGCTTCGAGGTGTCGACGGTATGGGTCCAGGCCAGATGGCGGTTGAAACCGATATTGACCACCGGCAGGCCCGGCAGGGCCGCGCCCATCACATCCAGCTGCCCGGGGATGGTCAGTTGCATCTGGTAGAAGCGCATGCCGCCGATCCAGGGGAAATGCGGATTGGCCAACAATAGCCCGCGACCATTGGCCGAACGCTCGCTGCCCACCGCCACGGCGTTGCTGCCACGTTCGGCGGCGAACTGCGCCTGGCGCGCCAGGGCCACGCTGTAGTCGACCACCGGGCGTTGCGCCGCCAGCTTCGGCGGGGTCGCGGCCACCACCGCCTCGACGAACTGACCGACACCGCCTTCAGCCAGCAGGCGTCGAGTCAGCTTGACCAGGTCGCGGCTGCTGATCGGCCGCACCCAGTCCCCTGCCCCGCACTCGGCCGGCAGGCCCTGGGCGCGCCGCTCGCCCAGGGCACGGTTATAGCCGCTGGCGTAGCCGTCGAGCAGGTCACGCACCGCCACCGGTTGCGCCTGCAGGAAGGCGTCCACTGCCGCCGATTCGTTCAGCCAGGTGAAGAACAGGTCGCTGGACAGGTTGTCGCGCTGCTCGACCGTCTTGGCGTCGCCACCGAAATAGCGCGAGCGCTCGCCATTGACCGTCAGCACCTCGTTGGCCAGCAGGCACAGGTTGTCCTGGGCGTAGGCATAGCCGATGCCGTAGCCCAGGCCGCGTTCGTCCTTGGCCAGGATATGCGGCACGCCGAAGCTGGTGCGACGGATCTGCGCAGAGGCCTCGTCGGCAACCTCCCGTGCCTGGACAGCCAGGCTGGAGGCAACCAGGGCAGCGGCAAGGCCCAGGCGGAACAGGGGAAGAGGGATCACAGGCACTCCTCGTGCTATCGGGGTCATCCCGAACAGACGAATGGCCGGATGAAAATTTTACGTTCGACGTGAGGCTGCAACGTTCTCAACAGAACGTGTCAGATTTTTTTCACCGAGGGTTGCAGTTTTGTCGATCTCATTCGTCTTTAGATGTGAGGCACCCATGATTTCGGGACAGTCCACGAAAAGGAGCATTCACATGTACAACCCGCAACAAACGCTATCGGCGCCGCCCGCCCCAGGCCAGGCCGCCGCCCCCCAGGAGGAACGCGTGGGCAACGAACAGATCCGCGAGCTGCTGCGCGCCTATGGCCTGCGCACCAGCCTGATCCGCCTGAAGGTCATCGACGCCCTGCACACCGCCGGGCGCAGTGGCCGCAGCATTGGCGTGCGCGGCGTGCATGCGCAACTCGAGCAACTGGATATTCCCTTGTCGTTCCTGAGTGTGCGCGAGGTGCTCAAGCGCCTGTGCAGCGAAGGCGTCATCAGCCTGGGCAGCGACAAGTGCTACAGCCTGAACCCCCAGGCCTGGGCCGTGCTCGAGCAACCCGTCTCGCGTTGAGCGCCTGGCCGGCAGGGATATGCCGGCCCGCCCGTCTCAGGGCTTGACCTTGCGCCGCAGGATCCCGTTGATCACCACCACGACCACCGCGATGGCGATGGCGATGTACTGGAACGTCTGCTCGCTGATAGTGCCCTGCTTCTGCAGGTAGCTTAGGCCGAGCATGATCCCCAGGACCACCAGGATGATCAGGATCGAGTATTTGAGGCGCTGCACGTGGGTCATCGAAAATTCCTTGCGACATCGGGGACATGAGGCTCCAGCGGAGCCGACGCCATGATACCTCGCCCGCTTTTCCCCCGCTGAAGTTCCTGCCTGCCTCCTTTTCCTGCACATACCTCCTCACCCCAGGACCCCCGGGCGTGTCTGCGCGCGAACGCCTGGGTCATCCACCCAAACCGCCATCATGGAACCCCTTCACTAGACGATTTGGGGCCTGTAGCTAAAGGGTGAAGGCGTTTCCTACTTCACGCTATCAGGCTGCCCGCAAACAACAGGCAGTTGCGACTACAAGCTCCGGTCCGCTTCACGCCTAGCGACCCTTTCCGCTGCTGTTCGAAAATCGGACCACGCCACTCGGACCGCCACCTGTGGCCGACCACGCCGCAGCCAACCGGGCCTCGGCGTCTGCCAAACCTACATGACGGAAGGAACCATTTCGTGGAAAAGCCAGACCTGAGCAATATCGACATCACCCAACTGCCTCAATCGCTGCAGGCGCTGATCGAGTGCATCGGCCTGGACAGCGCCTATCGCCTGACCTGCGCTTTCGGCGGGCGCCCCAAGTACATTCCCAAGCACCGCGACCGCAGCAAGCTCGCCGATGTGCTGCCATCGGCGGCGCTCGACGCGCTGATCGAGCGCTATGCCGGCCTGGCCCTGGAAATTCCCAAGCCCGATCACTTCCAGCGCCAGCTGCGCAACCAGCAGATCCAGAAGGAAAGCGCCAGCGGGCTGTCGCGCAGCCTACTGGCCAACAAGTACGGTCTGAGTCTGCGGCAGATCGGCAACATTCGTCGCCAAGAGTGCCATGCCCGATGAGCAGGCACTCCACCGGGCTCAGAAATCTCGCTTGTAGAAGATATCCAAGGAACTGGCCAGGCCGCTGGCGGCCTCGAGGTAGACCTTCTTGCTGAGCTTGTAGCGCAAGGCGATGGTGTTGGCCGGCTCGAATACGCCGACGCCATAACGCAGGCTAAGCCGCTCGGTGAGATTGCCGCTGGCCACTACGCTGGTCTTGTTGCCCGTGCCCTGGGTGTCGAGCTGGAAGTCGTCGATGCCCAGGTTCGAGGCCAGGCCGCCGGTGAGGCCGGCGCTGCCCATCAGGCCCAGGCCCAGCGCCGCCTCGGCCAACATGTTGTTGTCCTCGCCAGAGCTGTTCAGCGGCCGGCCCAGCACCAGGTAGGACAATGCCTGCTCCTGGCTCATTGCCGGCTCCGAGAACACCTTGGTGGTCGGCTGTTCGGCGCTGCCGCTCAGGCGGATGCCGGCAATTACGTCATCGACCTTGCGGATGGCCTCGATATCCAGGTACGGCTGGTCGATGGGCCCGGCGAACAACAGGCGCGCGCGGCGGATGGTCAGATTCTGCCCATACTGCCGATAGCGCCCGTCGGCCAGGCTCAGTTCGCCGCGGGTATCGAGGTTGTCGCCGATATGCACATGCCCCAGCAGGTTGGCGGTAAGGCCGAAGCCCTTGAACGACAGTTTTTCGCTGCCGACCTCGACATCGATGTCCATGGCCACCGCCATCGGCGGCTTGCCCTGCTCGGTCTGGTGGCCGACGATCACCGTGTCGTCGGAGACCTTGACCGTCGACGGCGGCAACTCACGCACGGTGATCTTGCCCTTGGGCACCAGCACCTTGCCGGTCACCGCCAGGCGGTCGTCCAGCAGGCGGATGGTCAGGTCGGGCGCCACTTCCAGCGCCGCGTACGGTTCGATGCTGACCGGCAGTTGCTGGCCCTGCAGGCGCAGGTCCATGCCCAGCGCCTGCCCCCAGGTCAGGTGACCGGCCAGTTGCCCACGGCCGGCGGCGCCGCTGCGCCAGTTGCCGTTCAACTGCACCTGCTCGCCGGCGATCAGTGCCTGCAGCGACAGGTCCTCGAGGCTGACCGGCAGTTCCGCGCCGCTGACTTCGCCGCCGCTCAAGGCCAGGTTGCCATTGACCTGGGGCGCCAGCAGGCTGCCCGACAGGCGTCCGCTGCCGTTGAGCTGGCCGGCCAGGCGCTCGACCATCGGCAGGAACGGGCGGATGACCGACAGATCGAGCCCGGCCAGGCGGAAGTCGCCGGAAAGCGGCTTGTTGCGGCCCAGCGGGTCGATGCGGGCATTCAGGTTCAGCTCGCCCAGGCGCTCGCCGCGAAAATCCACGCGGGTGTCGACCCGGCGCGGCGCCAGGGTGCTGTCCAGGCGCAACACCTGGTAAGGGAAGTCGATCCAGCGGTCCTTGTCGCGCACCCGCAGGGTACCGCCGCCGGCATCGATGCGGATGCTGCCCTTGGGGCCACTGGACGGGATGTCGAGGTTGATGTCGGCGTTGAGCAGGCCGTGCCAGGCGAAGTCCTTGGGTAGCCACTGCGCCAGGCTGTCCAGCGGGAACTGCTTGAGGTGGTAGCGCAGGCGCGGCTCTGGCGCCAGGCGCTGGTCCTCGCCGCACAGGCTGGCCTGGCCGGAACGCCAGCAATGGGCACCGAAGTCGAGCTGGCCGCTGGCCAGGCGTTGCAGGCGCGCCGGTGCCTGCAACTGCCAATCCTGGCCGCCGGCCTGGATGCGCCCGTTGGCCAGGCGGCCACGCCAGTCGCCCTTGCTCAAGGCGCCATCCAGCGCCAGGTCGAGCTTGAGTTGCGGGCCGTCGAGGGCCAGCGTCGCGGCCTGCTGGCGGATATCGCCCTTGCCTTGCACATCGAGGCTGCCCAGGGCGGTGTCCCCCAGGCGGATCCCGCCGGCCTTGAGCGTCAGCTGGCCGCGCTGGGCGCTGTCCAGTCGCGCGTCGAGGTCCAGGCGCTGCACGCGGTTGTCGGCCTGGCCCAGTTGCTGGCCCTGCAGGGCCAGGGTGCCCTGGGGCGCGGCCAGGGTACCGGCCAGGTCCAGGCGGCCCTTGGCCTGCCCTTGCAGTTGCGGCCAGAGCTGGCCCAGGCGCGGCAGGTCGAGGTCGATACGCCCGGCCAGGCGCTGCTGCAGGCTGGCGCTGCCGCTGATGCGGTTGTCACCCAGTTGCACCGCCAGGCTGCCCAGGGTCCAGCGCTCGCCAGCGCCCTCGGCGTCGACCTTGACCAGCGCCGACTGGCCGCGCAGGCGACCCTTGAGGTCCAGCTGCGCCTTGAGCGCCAACTGCTCGTGCTTGAGCTCGCCCTGGCTGCGCAGCGGCCCGGCCAGGGTGCCCGGCAGCTCCGCCAGCCAATAGGCCGGGTCCAGCGCCGACAATTGCAGGTCGACATCCCAGGCCAGGGTGTCGGCAAAACGCAAGGCGACACTGCCCGCGGCCTTGCCCTGCCCCGCGCTGAGCAGCAGCTGTGGCAGGCGTACCTGGCCCAGGTCGCCCTCGAACGGGCTGGCCAGGCTGAAAGCGCCCGCCGGGCCGTCCAGGTCGCCGTTGAACGCGCCCTTGTAGTTGCCGTCGCGGTACTGCAACTGGGCGTTGAAGCGCTTGAGGCTGACCTGGGGCGCCTGCTCCAGCGGATACAGGCGCAACCAGGGGAAGTCCAGCCAGTCGAGGCTGGCGTCGGCGCTCAGGCCCTGCTGCCAGTCGGCGCTGGCCTGCAGCTTGAGCCGCTGCGTGTCGCTGGCGTTGAGGTCCAGGGCATCGATCCGGGCTCCCTTGGCGTCCACCTTGCCGGCCAGCACCAGGCCCACCGGCCCTTGCTCGGCGGGCAAGGTGGCCGAACCTGAGAGTTGGTAACCGTTGAGCAGGTCGCCCTGGGCATCGAGCTTGAGCTGGTTCAACTGCAGGGTGTCGGGCAACTCGCCGGCGGGCTTGAAGGCCTCCGAGCGGATGCTCAGGCGGGCCGGCAGGTGCTCGGCCAGGGCCTGCAATTCACCGTTCAACCGGGCATCCAGGTAACCGCTGCTGGTGGCCTCGATGACGAGGGTCTGCTGCAGCTCGCCCTTGGCGTTCAATGCCAACTGCCACGGCTTGCCATCCACTGTCGGCAGTTGCAGCGTGCCCTGCAGCTGCAGCGGCCAGTCACCCTGGGGCGTCAGGTCGCCTTGGACATCCAGGTGCAGATCGTCTCGGCGCAGTCGCAGGCTGTCCACCCGCAGCCCGCTGGCGGTCCAGTGCGCGGCCAGGCTCAGGTCGCCCAGCAGTTCGCTGCCATCCAGGCGCAACTGGCCCACCTTGACCTCGCCCAGTTCGATGGCCAGCGGCAGGTTCAGCGCCGGCAATTGCAGCGGGCCGCTGTTGGGGTTGTCCTCTCCCGGCGCGAAGGCCATGTCGATGCGCTCGGCCTGCAGGCGCTCGACGCACAGGGTGGCACGCAGCAGACAGGCCGGCGACCAGGCCAATTGTGGCGCCAGCAGCTCGACCCGATCGTCGCCGGCGGACCAGCGCAGCAGGCTGGCCTGCCAGCTGCCGCCAAGGCGCCCGGTAAAATCGCTGACCTCGAGCCCCGGCACCCGCGCCAGCGCCCAACGGCCCCCCGCCTGGGTGCCGAGCACCAGCCCCAGCGCCAGGACGATCAGCACCAGCAGGCCCGCCAGCACCAGCAGGATCGGTTTGAACACACGCATCACAGCTCGGGCCCCATGGAGAAGTGCAAGCGAAAACCACCGTCATCATCCAGCGCGCGGGCCAGGTCCAGGCGCAGCGGCCCGACCGGCGACACCCAGCGCACACCGATGCCGACACCGGTCTTGAGGCTGGGGAACTCCAGCGAATTGAACGAGTTGCCCTGGTCGACGAAGGTCGCCAGGCGCCATTTTTCCGCGATCGAGTACTGGTACTCGGCGCTGCCGGCCACCAGGTAGCGGCCGCCGATGCGGTCGCCCTGGTTGTTCTTTGGCGACAGCGACTGGTAGTCGTAGCCGCGCACGCTCTGGTCGCCACCGGCGAAGAAGCGCAGCGACGGCGGGATGTTCTGCTGGTAGCCGTTGGTGGCGCTGCCGCCGAACTGCACGCGAGCGAGGAAGCGATGGTTCTGGCCCAGGGTAGTCAGGCCCTTGAGCAGCACGTTGCCGTGGATCAGGTTGGTGTCCGAGCCCAGGCCTTCCTTGGCCGCCTGCAGGTCGAACTGCAGGCGGTAGCCGTTATGCGGGTCGATGCGGTTGTCGCTGCGCAGGTACGAAAAGCTGACGCCCGGCATCAGCAGGTTGCTCAGCCCCGAGTCGTCACCCAGGCGATATTCCTCGCGCTGGTACTTGAGCGAGATCACCCGTTGCCAGCCGCTGGGCAGCTTGCTGTGCCACTCGGGGCCAACGGTGAGCAGCTTGCTCAGGGTGTCGGTGCCGGAGATCTCCTCGTTCTGGTAGCCGCCGGCGAAGCGCAGCTTGTCGGTGAGCGGCGGGTCCAGCGGGATGTCGTACCACAGCCCGACGTTCTGCCGGGGCGCCGACAGCTCGGTTTCCCAACCATAGCTGTGCCCTTGCGGGTTGACCCAGTGGCGGGTCCAGTTGGCCTTGCCGCGCGGCCCGACGTCGGTGGAAAAGCCCAGGCCCAGGCCCAGGGTGCGCGGCTTGCGGGTATCGAGGCGCACATCCACCGGGATGTCCTCGCCCACCGCGGCGGTGGGCGCGGCGTCCACCCGCACGCTGTCGAAGTAGCCGCTCGATTGCAGGTCGTTGTTGAGTTCGGCGATCAGTTCAGAGTCGTAGGGGGTGCCGGGCTTGAACGACACCATGCGCTGCAGCAGGTCGTTGTCCAGCGGCGCGTCACCGCCGAAGGTCACCGCGCCCAGGCGGTAGCGCGGGCCGCTCAGGTAGATCAGCTCGATGTCGGCCACGCCGGCCTGCGGGTCCACCGCCAGGCGCTGGCGCTCGAAACGGCCGGCGAAGAAGCCGTAGCGCGACGCCTGGTTCTGGATCAGCCGCTTGGCATCCTCGTAGGTGCCGTGGTTGAGTTGCTCGCCCGGGCGCAGCGCCTTGCTGTCGGGGATGCGAAAGGCCTTGAGCTCGCTGGCCGGCCCGTCGATGCGCACGGTCACGTTGCGCAGGCGCACCGGCTCGCCGGGCTCGACCCGGATGATCAGTTGCGCGGGTTTGTCGTTGTCCCCCGGTGCCTTGACCTCGGTCTCGACCCGCGCCTGGTAGTAGCCCAAGGCCTGGGCCGCCTTGCGCGTCTGCTCCTCGGCGCCCCGGCTGAAGCGCAGCAGGGCTTCTTCGTCGCGATCGCCCAGGCTGCCGATATACCCTTCGATATTGGACTTGAGCGCCTTGTTGGCGGGTTTGACCCGCACCAGCAATTCGCTCTGCGCCCATGCCATGGAGCTGGCGGCCAGCAACAGCAGGCCCCAGCCAAGTCTTCCTGAATACGTCATGCGCGGCATGCTACCAGAGCAAAGGGGTCAAGAGGGCTGTCGGCAAACGCCTGTCACAGGTTCGCCACCCTGGATGAACGGGGATTGGGGTGGAAGAACACCCGCTCCCTGATCGGTCCCACCGCGATCTCGCCGATTTCTTCATAACCCTGGCGTTGGTAAAACGCCAGGTAGTGCGCATTGCCGGTATCCAGCACCACGCCCTCGGTGTTGGCGTCCTCCGCGCACCAGTCGTGCACGGCCTGCAGCAGTTGCTCCCCATAGTGCTGGCCCTGGAACTGCGGGTGCACGCCCAGCAGCGGCAGGACGTGGACATTGTCGCCCGGCAGGCAGCCGGCCAGCGCGGCCTGGTAGTCCAGGTAGCGCCGGGTACAGCGCAGGCCGGTGCCGAGGATCATGCGCAGGCGCCAGGCCCAGCTGTCGGCCACGCCCAGGCGCCGCTGCGGCGGCACGATCAGCGCCAGGCCGACCAGGCGGTCCTCCAGCAGCAGGCCGATCGCCGGCAACTGCAGATAGAAGTGCTGGCGCACCCATTCGCGCACCATCACCCGCAGGCGACGCTCGTAGCCGGGGCGCTGGCCCTCGAACAGCCAGGCGAAGGTCGGCTCGTGGCGATAGGCATGGTAAAGCAGCGAACGCGCCTCACGGGCGTAGCCGGCGTCGAGCAGACAGGTGCGGGCCGGGGCGGCGATGACGTCGGGCATTGCGGGCAGTCCTCCTGGAATGGGCTTACAGTGCCTTGGAGCCAGATTCCGGCGCTGGGTTCACCTCCTCCAGCACGTTAGCAGTGCCCGCCGCGCGGCGCCATGCTGGCCGTGGCCGGCGATGTCGGCTAGCATCCGTGGCTTTTACCAGGATCATCTTTCCATGAAGATCGTCTCGTTCAACATCAATGGCCTGCGCGCCCGACCGCACCAGCTGGCGGCGCTGATCGACAAACACCAGCCGGACGTGATCGGCCTGCAGGAAACCAAGGTCAGCGACGATCAGTTCCCGTTGGCCGACGTCGAGGCGCTCGGCTACCACGTGCACTACCACGGCCAGAAGGGCCACTACGGGGTCGCCCTGCTCTCGCGCCAGGCGCCGCTGTCGTTGTTCAAAGGCTTTGCCAGCGATGAAGAGGACGCCCAGCGTCGTTTCATCTGGGGCACCTTCGCCGATGCCGACGGCACGCCGATCACCGTGATGAACGGTTACTTCCCCCAGGGGGAGAGCCGCGACCACCCCACCAAGTTCCCGGCCAAGCAGCGCTTCTACAGCGACCTGCAGGCCCTGCTCGAAGGGCAGTTCAAGAATGACCAGCCCGTCGTGGTGATGGGTGACCTGAACATCTCGCCCCAGGACTGCGACATCGGCATCGGCGCGGACAACGCCAAGCGCTGGCTGAAGACCGGCAAGTGCAGCTTCCTGCCCGAGGAGCGCGAGTGGATGGAGCGGCTCAAGGGCTGGGGCCTGGTCGACAGCTTCCGTCACCTGCACCCGGAGGTGGCCGACCGCTTCAGCTGGTTCGACTACCGCAGCCGCGGCTTCGAGGACGAGCCCAAGCGCGGCCTGCGCATCGACCTGATCATGGCCTCCCAGGGCTTGCTGCCACGGGTCAAGGCCGCCGGGGTCGACTATGAGCTGCGGGGGATGGAGAAGCCTTCGGACCATGCGCCGATCTGGCTTGAGTTGGGTTGAGTTGAGGCGCTAGCGCTTGACTGTAGCCTTGCAGCGCTCTCGAGATCGAGCGCCGCCCGCGCGGCGCATCGCGGCGCAAGGCCGCTCCTACATCTGTTTCGGGCCAGTCAATCCTGTGCCATTACCTGGTCCGCCTTGTTGGTCCGACGCGGTTCCAGCGTGGGCACCGCTGCCGCTTCACCTGCCTCAAGGCATGCACCAAGGCGGGCGCCGCCTCACTCTCAGGCATAACTGGCCCGAAACAGATGTAGGAGCGGCCTTGCGCCGCGATGCGCCGCGCGGGCGGCGCTCGATCTGATAGGCGCCACACCTCTCCCGCCAAACACTTGTTACAACCCACCCTTAAACATCGCCTCGTTCATTTCGTTCATCAGCACGAACTCCCGCTGTCTGCCCAGCAACCCTGAACAAGGCTTCCCCATGACCGCACCCCTGAACCGCCTCACCCTGGCCGCCCTGCTGGTCGCCTGCAGCCTGCCGGCCCTGGCCGCGGCGCCCGCGCACAAACCCGGCACGGTGTTCCGCGACTGCGCCAAGACCTGCCCGGAAATGGTGGTGCTGCCCGCTGGCAGCTTCATGATGGGTACCCCGAATGACGAGAAAGGCCGCCAGGACGACGAAGGCCCGCTGCACCAGGTGACCTTCAAGAAGGCCTTTGCCGTCAGCCAATACCAGATCACCAACGGCGAATGGAAAGCCTACCTCAAGGCCAGCGGTTACAAGGTCCCCAACGGCGACACCCGCCCGGGCCGCGAATGCATCGCGGGCGTGCCGCGCTACCAGCAGGGTGACCGCCAACCCGCCGTGTGCCTGAACTTCCACGAGGCCGAGGCCTACGCCTCGTGGCTGTCGAAGAAGACCGGCAAGGTCTACAAGGTGCTCAGCGAATCCCAGCGCGAATACGCCGTGCGCGGCGGCAGCACCGGGCCGTTCCCCTTCCCGCTCGATGACAACGACGAGCAGAAGTACCAGATCTCCAAGCACGCCAACACCTACGGCCCCACGGACGGCTTCTCCTTCACCTCGCCCGTCGGCAGCTTCCCGCCCAACGCCTTCGGCGTCTACGACGGCCACGGCAACGTCTACGAGTGGACCCGCGACTGCTACGTCGACAGCTACGCAACCGCCCCCACCGATGGCAGCCCGCAGACCAACAGCAGCGAATGCGAGGACCGCCGGGTGATCCGCGGCAACGACTACACCGAGGCGCCGATCTTCTCCCGCTCGGGCAATCGCAACGAACGCAGCTCCACCCTGCGCGGCGACTGGATCGGCTTCCGCGTCGCCCGCGAACTCTAAGCCCTCCCCACTTCCGGCGCCCCTGGCGCCGGATCCGCCTCGCCACTAAATCCGCGCAAAACCCTCTCGTCTACCAAGATCAGGGCCTGGTCCGCCGCCCTGCGCCAACGAATACTCACGAGATGACTCCATGACGTCCAAGACCCCCAGCCTCGCCCAGGAAACCCTGCGGATACTCAAGCCGTTCTGGATGCTGGTCGCGCTTTCGGCGGCCCTCGGCGTGGTCAGCGGCCTGAGCGTCACCGCCCTGCTGGCCACCATCAACAGTGCGATGAACGCCGTGGGCGGGCCGGACACCCGCACCGCCCTGCTGTTCGGCGGCCTGTGCCTGCTGACCCTGGCCTGCTCCACCGGCTCGAACCTGCTGACCAACTACGTCGGACAGAAGGTGGTGGCGCGCCTGCGCCGCGAACTGGCCGCCAAGGTGCTGGTGGCGCCGATCGCGCAACTGGAGCGCTACCGCGCCCACCGCCTGATCCCGGTGCTGCTCAACGACGTCAGCACCATCAGCGCCTTCGCCCTGTCGGTGGCGCCGATGGTCATCGCCTTCACCGTCACCCTCGGCTGCCTGTCCTACCTGGCGCTGCTGTCCTGGCAGATCCTGCTGGTCACCGTGCTGACCGTGGTGATCGGCACCGGCGCGCAATTCATCGCCCACCGCCATGGCATGAAGAACATCCTTACCGCGCGCAACAACGAAGACGAGCTGCAGAAGCACTACCAGGCCCTTTCCGGCGGCGCCAAGGAGCTGCGCATCCAGCGCCAGCGCCGCCAGCACATGCACGACCAGTTGATCCACGGCGCCACCGAACGCATCTGCAAGGCCAACATCCGCGCGGCGAACATCTTCGTCAGCGCCGAGACTTTCGGCTCGATGCTGTTCTTCGCGGTGATCGGCATCGCCATCGCCTTCCAGGCCCTGTGGCCGAGCACCGACAAGACCGTGCTGGGTGGTTTCGTGCTGGTGATGCTGTACATGAAGGGGCCGCTGGAACAGCTGATCACCAACCTGCCGAGCATCAGCCGGGCACAGATCGCCCTGCGCCGGATCGCCGAGCTGTCCCAGCGGTTCTCGTCGCCCGAGCCGCACCTGCTGGTCAGCGACCGCGCACCGCAGGTGACCGAGGTCGCCTCCATCGAACTGCGCCAGCTGCGCTATGACTATCCCCAGGTCGAAGGCAGCCAGCCGTTCCACCTGGGCCCGGTGGACCTGACCATCCGCCAGGGCGACATCGTCTTCATCGTCGGCGAGAACGGCTGCGGCAAGACCACCCTGATCAAGCTGCTGCTGGGCCTGTACACCCCGCAACAGGGCGAGGTCCGCCTCAACGGCGAGACAGTTACCCCGCAGCGCCTGGACGACTACCGCCAGCTGTTCACCACCATCTTCGCCGACTACTACCTGTTCGACGAACCGCTGCCGGGCCTCGCCGAGCTGCCGCCGGAGGCCGCCAAGTACCTCGAACGCCTGGACATCGCCCACAAGGTCGGGATCCGCGACGGCAGCTTCACCACCACCGACCTGTCCACCGGCCAGCGCAAGCGCCTGGCGCTGATCAATGCCTGGCTCGACCAGCGCCCGGTGCTGGTGTTCGACGAGTGGGCCGCCGACCAGGACCCGGCCTTCCGCCGGGTGTTCTACACCGAGCTGCTGCCGGAGCTGAAGCAGCAGGGCAAGACCATCATCGTCATCTCCCACGACGACCGCTACTTCCCGGTGGCCGACCAGCTGGTGCGCATGCACAGCGGCAAGATCCTGGTCGAACGCAACCAGGAACCGGCCCTGCCCGCCTGACCCCTCCTCCACGGGCGGTGGCCCTGTCACCGCCCGCGCCGCTTAAATTCCCCGCCGCACCGCTCGTTCCCCTATTGCCGCACGCTGAATCAACCCTGCCTACAGGGAAGTCGCAGGTCACGCCTCTACCAACCGCAATAATTATTTTTCCGGTTTTGGCATTCGCATGCGTCCTACTCGCAACGGAATAATTTTCATTTACTTTGCGTACCTTGAGCCAGAGCATAAAAATGCCAATACCAGCCAACACCCTGACCCCTTTGAGCAAAGCGCTGATGCTGCGCCGGATGCTGCGCTCCTCGCCGGCCATGGCAACCCTCGGCCTCGCCCTGTCCCTGCCGCTGGCCGCCCAGGTGCAGGCCCAGGAGCAGGACTTCGACATCCCGGCCCAGTCGCTGGCCAGCGCCCTGCAAGAGCTGGGTCGCCAGGGCAACCTGCAGGTGCTGTTCAGCCCGGAAACCGTCCAGGGCCTGCGCAGCAGCCCGGTCAAGGGCCGCTTCTCGCCAACCCAGGCAGCTGGGGAGCTGCTCAGGAACAGCGGGATTCGCTACAGCGTGCAGGACAACACCCTGATCATCAGCGGCGCGGCAGAGTCCGGTTCGGCCATGACCCTGGACGCCACCACCATCAACGGCCAGGTGCTCGGCGCCACCACCGAGGGCAGCAACTCCTACACCACCGGTGCGGTGACCATCGGCAAGACCGCGCAATCGCTGCGTGAAACCCCGCAGTCGGTGACCGTGGTCACCCGCAAGCTGATGGACGACAAGAACCTGGTCTCGCTGGACCAGGTGATGGCCCAGACCACCGGTATCACCCGCGCCAACCGCGGCTACGGCAACCACCACTTCAGCTCCCGTGGCTTCGACCTTACCGACGAAAGCTACATGGTCGACGGCGTGCCCGGGCAGGCCTACGCCTACACCGGCTGGATGACCCCGGACATGGCGATCTTCGACCGCGTCGAAGTGCTGCGCGGTGCTTCCGGCCTGCTGGTCGGCGCCGGCAACCCGGGCGGCGCGGTGAACCTGGTGCGCAAGCGCCCGACCGCCGACCCGCGCTTCACCGTGATCACCCGCGCCGGCTCCTGGGACAACTATCGCCTGGACCTGGATGCCAGTGGCCGCCTCAACCCCCAGGGCACCCTGCGCGGGCGCATGGTCGCCTCCTATGAGGACCGCGGCTACTTCACCGACGTCACCAAGTCCAAGCGGCCACTGCTGTACGGGATCGTCGAGGCCGACCTGAACGACGCCACCACCGTCGCCCTGGGCCTGCGCCGCCAGACCTCGCGCATCGACGGCTACAGCGTGCTGGGCATCCCCAACAACCCCGATGGCAGCAACCCGCACCTGAAGCGCTCGACCTACCTGGGCCAGGACTGGACCAAGCTGCAGACCGACATGGACGAGGTGTTTGCCGACCTCACCCACCGCTTCAACGACAACTGGACCGCCAAGCTGGCGCTGTCCCATTCCGAGGGTGGCTACAACCGCAGCGCCATCGAGTGGGGTGTGGGCAGAACTGATCCCACCTTGGAGTATGGTGCCCCCGGTGGACCTAGGGTCAACACCGTCAGCTATCACAAGTTCGATGTGACCTCCAATGCCGTCGACGGCCACCTGGACGGCACCTTCGAGGCCTTCGGCCTGACCCACCAGTTGACCCTCGGCGCCAACTGGTCCAAGCGCAAGATGAACGACAAGGACAACACCATAGATCTACCCAGCACGATCCCGCTCAATGTCTTCGATCCCGACCATAGCAATATCCCGGAATTGCAGCGCAACGGCTGGAAGTCCATGGATGACACCATCGACACCCGCTACGGCACCTACCTGAGCGCCCGCCTGCACGCGACCGAAGACCTGAGCTTTGTCCTCGGAGGTCGCCTGAGCTGGTACAAGAACGAAGCCTGGAACGGTCCGAAGGTGACGACTAGCCGACAGGACGAGGAATTCACCCCCTTCGTCGGTGCGATCTACGACCTGAACGATCAGTGGTCGTGGTACGCCAGCTACGCCGACATTTTCCTGCCGCAGTCCAACTACCGCACCGTCAGTGGCAGCGTACTGGACCCCTCCATCGGTTCCAACTATGAAACCGGCATTAAGGGTGAGCTGTTTGACAAGCGTTTGAACGTTTCCTTCGCGGTGTTCTACATCGAGCAAGAAGACGTTGCGAAGCAGGATCCAAACCCTGATAACCGTGGTAAGTGCCCAACGGACTCTGCAGGCCGCTGCTGGGTCAACGGCGACGGCATCAACCGCAGCAAGGGCTTCGAAGCCGAGGCCACCGGCGAACTGCTGCCGGGCCTGCAGGTCGCGGCTGGCTATACCTACAACACCACCAGCTCGTCCGAGGGCGGCCCGATCTCGGCGCAGACCCCGAAACACATGGTGCGCGTGAACACCAACTACACCTTCCCGGGTGAATGGAACCGCCTGAGCGTCGGCGGTGGTGTCTCGGCGCAGAACTCCTACGTCGATGCCTACAACGAGGCCTACAACAGCGGCCGTGCGATCTTCGACGCCCGCGCCGCCTACAAGCTCGACGAGCACTGGACCGTCGGCGTGGACGTCGAGAACCTGTTCGACCGCAAGTACTTCGACTCCATGGGCTACTGGACCCGCGGCACCACCTACGGTACCCCGCGCAGCTACATGTTCACCCTGCGCGGCGACTTCTAAGCCCCGCGTTGCATGACCGGCGCCCCCTCTCGAGGGGGCGCTTTGCTTTGAGCACCAGCGAGCGCCCCTGTTGTCTTTCCCCGCGTCCCGCCGCACACTCGTGCGCGCCAGCCAGGAAGCGGAGTCCGCAGTGCCCACGCCACGCCAGTTCAGCAAGAAGACCAGCACCAGCAACATGCTGCGGCTCAAGTCCGGCGATGCCGGCAACCAGCGCCCCTACCGCGTCGACTTCGTCCTGCTCGAGCATTTCTCCATGGCCAGCTTCACCGTGGCGATGGACGTGCTGGTCACCGCCAACCTGCTGCGCACCGACAGCTTCACCTCCACCCCGCTGTCCCTGGCGGGCGATCGCGTGCTCAGCGACCTGGGCCTGGAACTGGTGGCCAGTCCGCTGGCGCCGCGCAGCCTGCAGGACCTCGACCTGCTGGTGATCTGCGGCGGCCTGCGCACACCCTTGAAATACCCCGACCTCGACCGCCTGCTGGGCGATTGCGCCAGCCACGGCATGACCCTCGGCGGGCTGTGGAACGGCGCCTGGTTCCTCGGCCGCGCCGGGGTGCTCGACGACTATGGTTGCAGCGTGCACCCCGAGCAGCGCGCCAGCCTGGCCGAGATCAGCCCGCAGACGCGCATCACCCCGGCCAGCTTCACCCTCGACCGCGACCGCCTGAGCGCCGCCAGCCCCAACGGCGCCATGGAGCTGATGCTCGGGCTGGTGAGGCGGCTGTACGGCGATGCCCTGGCCGAAGGCGTCGAGGAGATCCTGTCGTTCTCCGGGGCGCGCTATCGCCAGGTCGGGCCAGGGGCGAAGAAGTCCATGAGCCTGCACCTGCGCACCATCGTCGAGCTGATGGAGAACAACCTCGAGGAGACCCTGAGCCTCGACCAGCTGGCCACCTACTCCGGGCGTTCCCGGCGGCAGATCGACCGCCTGTTCCAGGCCCAGCTGGGCACCTCGCCCCGGCGTTACTACATGGAACTGCGCATCACCAAGAGCCGGCGCCTGCTGCAGTATTCGGACCTGTCGGTGATGGAGGTGGCGGTGGCCTGCGGGTTCGTCTCGGTCTCGCACTTCAGCAAGTGCTATGCGGCGTATTTCGGCTATCCGCCGTCACGCGAGCAGCGGCTAGGGGAATGACCCTGCTGCGCCCTATCGCAACTGTAGGAGCGGCCTTGCGCCGCGAAAGGGTCGCAACGCGACCCCGGCGACTCACCCGCAATCACAGATCCTGGAGCTGCTGCGTAACCCTTTAACAACACAAGGTCGCTCTACCCCCGCTCATTCAGCAATTCGCGAATCACCCGCTCCTGCCCCGCATAATCCCCCTCGCCAAAGTGCACATGGCGCACCTGCCCCTTGCGATCGACAAAGTAATGCGCCGGCCAGAACTGGTTGCCCCAGGCGTTCCAGATCCGGTAGCCATTGTCCACCGCCACCGGGTAGGCGATGCCCAGTTGCTGCACATGGGCCCGGACATTGCCCAGGTCGTGCTCGTAGTCATACTCCGGCGTATGCACCCCGACCACCACCAGCCCCTGCTCGCCGTAGCGCTGCGCCCAATCATTGACATGGGGCAGGCTGCGCCGGCAGTTGATGCAGTCGTAGGTCCAGAAATCCACCAGCACCACCTTGCCCTTGAGCGCGGTGCCATCCAGCGGCGGCGAGTTGAGCCACTGCTCGGCCCCCGCCAGCGACGGCATGGGGCCGTAGCTGTCCCTGGCCAGCAGGTGGCCGGCCAGGCCCAGCCCGAGCAGGGCCAGGGCCACGCCGCCGGCCTTGAGCAGGCGGCGCTTGCCGCGCACCTCAGTTGTCATGGCAGCCACTGGTGGCGTATGAGCGGTACTCGACACTCTGCGGCTTGCCCTGGGAGTCGAGGTAGTCCATGCGAGTCTTCACCGGCCCGCAGGTGGTGCCTGGCTCATCCTTCACCGACAGCACTTTCTTCACATCCAGCCGGTCGCCGTAGCGGTATTGCATCACGCTGGCGTCGTTCAGCGAGCTGCTGCTGGCCTGGGCCGTCAGGGCGCCGAGGCCGAGGACGGCAAACAGGGCGGCGCTGGCGAGGGTCTTGAGGTTCATGGCGTGTCTCCTTGTGCGGATTCTGGTTTGGGAAGGCTTTACTCCCCGGTCGAGAACCATTTCACGCCTGCCAGGTATCGCGCATGTGTCCGGCCAGGGGCCGCCGTGCTTCTTCCTGTATCTGTGTCGCCAGCAGATACACTGCAATACAAACCCGGGCAGGCAAGCCCGGATCCACTCGGTACACTGCGCCCATTCCCCACGTACAAGGACACCCCGATGGAACACGCCGATCACATCCTGATCGTCGACGACGACCGCGAGATCCGCGAACTGGTCGGCAACTACCTGAAGAAGAACGGCCTGCGCACCAGCATCGTCGCCGATGGCCGGCAGATGCGCGCCTTCCTGGAAAACAACGCCGTCGACCTGATCGTCCTCGACATCATGATGCCCGGCGACGACGGTCTGCTGCTGTGCCGCGAACTGCGCGCCGGCAAGCACCGCAACACGCCGGTGCTGATGCTCACCGCGCGCAACGACGAGACCGACCGCATCATCGGCCTGGAGATGGGCGCCGACGACTACCTGACCAAGCCGTTCTCCGCCCGCGAGCTGCTGGCGCGGATCAACGCCGTGCTGCGCCGCACGCGCATGCTGCCGCCGAACCTGACCATCAGCGAGAGCAGCCGGCTGATCGCCTTCGGCCCATGGCGGCTGGACACCACCGCCCGCCACCTGCTCGACAACGAAGGTACCCTGGTGGCGCTGTCGGGGGCCGAGTACCGCCTGCTGCGGGTGTTCCTCGACCATCCGCAGCGGGTGCTCAGCCGCGAGCAACTGCTTAACCTCACCCAGGGCCGCGAGGCGGACATCTTCGACCGCTCCATCGACCTGCTGGTCAGCCGCCTGCGCCAGCGCCTGGGCGACGACGCCCGCGAGCCGACCTGCATCAAGACCGTGCGCAGCGAAGGCTACGTGTTCTCGCTACCGGTGCAGTTGCTGGAGTCGCCGGCATGAAATGGCCGCGCACCCTGGCCTCGCGCCTGGCCCTGATCTTCTTCACCGGGCTGGTGCTGGCCTATGGCCTGTCGTTCAGCCTGCAGGCCTACGAACGGTACGTCAGCAGCCGCTCGATGATGCTCAGCAACCTGGAGCTGGATGTCTCGACCTCGGTGGCCATCCTCGACCGCCTGCCCGCCGCCGAGCGCCCGGCCTGGCTGTCGCGCCTGGAACGGCGCACCTACCGCTACCGGCTGAACGGCGGCCTGCCCGGCGAGGCCATGCCCAGCGCCGACCCGCCCATGGCCGCCGAGTCCATCGTCAAGGCCATCGGTGACCGCTACGCCCTGACCTTCCAGGAAATTCCCGGCCCCAACGCGCACTTCCAGGCTCACCTGCGCCTGGCCGACGGCGCGCCGCTGACCATCGACGTCACCCCTGCCCCGGTGCCGGTGGCCACCTGGCTGCCGGTGGTGCTGCTGATCCAGCTGGCGGTGCTGCTGGCCTGCACCTGGCTGGCCGTGCGCCTGGCCATCGGCCCGCTGACCCGCCTGGTCCAGGCGGTGGACAACCTCGACCCGAACAGCCCTGGCCCGCAGCTCGACGAGAGCGGCCCGCGCGAGGTGCGCTACGCCGCCGTGGCCTTCAATGCGCTGCAGGCGCGCATCGGCGCCTACCTCAAGGAGCGCATGCAGCTGCTCGCCGCCATTTCCCACGACCTGCAGACGCCGATCACGCGCATGAAGCTGCGGGTCGAGCAGATGGACGACGGCCAGGAGAAGGACAAGCTGGCGCACGACCTGGACGCCATGGAGCACCTGGTGCGCGAAGGCGTGGCCTATGCCCGCAGCATGGACAGCGGCACCGAGGCGCCATGCCGGGTCAACCTCGACGCCTTCCTCGACTCCCTGGTATTCGACTACCAGGACAGCGGCGCCCGGGTGGACCGCCACGGCAGCGCCCAGGCGACCCTGCAAACCCGTCCCCATGCCTTGCGCCGGGTGCTGGTGAACCTGGTGGACAATGCCCTCAAGTTCTCCGGCGCCGCGCAGCTGGAGGTGGGCTGCGAGAACGGCGTGACCCTGATCCGCGTGCTCGACGATGGCCCGGGCATCCCCGAGGCGGAACTCGACGACGTACTCAAGCCGTTCTACCGGGTCGAGGGCTCGCGCAACCGCAGCACTGGCGGTACCGGGCTGGGGCTGGCGATCGCCCAGCAACTGACCCAGGCCATGGGCGGCAGCCTGACCCTGCGCAACCGTGCCGAAGGGGGACTGTGCGCGCAGGTCGAGCTACGCTGAGGTCCAGCATTACCTGTTAGTGAAAATCTCGACTGCGTACATCCAGCCCCTGCAACAAGGGGCTGATGTCCTCCAGCCGCCGGGCGATCAGGTGGCGCACCCCGCTCTCCTGCTCCAGGCGCCCGCTCACCTTGAGCAATTTCGAGCCCACCAGCGCCCGCCGCTGGCGCTCGGCCAGGTCGCGCCAGACCACCACGTTGACCATGCCGTGCTCATCCTCGAGAGTGACGAAGGTCACGCCACTGGCGGTCTGCGGGCGCTGCCGGCCGACCACGATGCCGGCCACGGCAATCGTGTCGCCATGCTCGACCCCCGCCAGTTCCGTCGAGCTGCGACAACCCAGCGCCCGCAAGCGAGAACGCAGCAGGGTCAACGGATGCGGACCGAGGGTGGTGCCCAGGCTGTCGTAGTCGGCGGCCAGGTCCTCGGCGACACTCGGCAGCGGCAACATCACCGCCTGCTCGGGCACGGAGTCGACCTCGGCAAACAGCGGCAACTGCGCCTGCACCGCCGCCACCTGCCAGCGCGCCTGGTGGCGGTCACCGGCCAGCCCGCGCAAGGCCCCGGCATCCGCCAGGCGCGCACGGGCCCGAGCATCGAGCCCGGCACGCAGGCACAGGTCCTCGACATCGCGCCACGAACGCTGTGCCCGCGCCTGCGCCAGGCGGCGGGCATCGTCTTCAGCGAAGCCACGGATCTGGCGCAGCCCCAGGCGGATGGCCAGCGCGCCCTCGCCCACGGCTTCCAGGGTGCAGTCCCAGTCGCTATGGAACACATCCACCGGGCGCACGTCGATCCCTTGGCGGCGGGCCTCCTGCAGCAGCTGGTCGGGGCTGTAGAAGCCCATCGGCCAGCTGTTGACCAGCGCGCAGGTGAAGATCGCCGGCTCATGGCACTTGAGCCAGCTGCTGGCATAGCACAGCAGGGCGAAACTGGCGGCGTGGGACTCGGGGAAGCCGTAGCTGCCGAAACCCTTGATCTGCTCGAAGATGCGCTCGGCGAAGGCCAGTTCGTAGCCATTGCGCAGCATGCCCGCGACCAGCCGCTCGCGGTGCGGCTCCAGCCCGCCATGGCGCTTCCAGGCGGCCATGCTGCGGCGCAGCTGGTCGGCCTCGCCCGGGCTGTAGTCGGCGGCGACCATGGCCAGCTCCATTACCTGCTCCTGGAACAGCGGCACGCCGAGGGTGCGCTCGAAGACGGCCTTGAGCTTTTCCGATGGATAGGTGACCGGCTCCTGCTCGAGCCTGCGGCGCAGGTACGGGTGGACCATGTCGCCCTGGATCGGCCCGGGACGGACGATGGCCACCTCGATCACCAGGTCGTAGAACTTCACCGGCTTGAGCCGGGGCAGCATGGCCATCTGCGCCCGCGACTCGATCTGGAACACGCCCATGGTCTCGGCACGGCCGATCATGGCGTAGGTGGCCGGGTCCTCCTTGGGCAGGGTCGCCAGCGTGTACTCGCGCCCCCGGTGCCGGGCGATCAGGTCGAAGCAGCGGCGCAGCGCGCTGAGCATGCCCAGCGCCAGCACATCGACCTTGAGCAGGCCGACCATGTCCAGGTCGTCCTTGTCCCACTGGATCACCGTGCGCTCGGCCATCGCTGCGTTCTCCACCGGCACCAGCCGGTCCAGCGGCTGCTCGCAGATGACGAAGCCACCGGGATGCTGCGACAGGTGCCGGGGAAAGCCGATCAGTTCCCCCGCCAACACCAGGATGCGCCGCAGCGAGGGGCTGTGGGCGTCGAAACCGGCCTCGGCCAGACGCCCGGCATCGGGGATGCGATCGCTCCAGCGCCCGCAGCACTTGGCCAGGGCGTCCACCTGGTCGGCCGGCAAGCCGAGCACCCGGGCTACGTCGCGCACCGCCCCGGCGGCGTGGTAGCTGCTGACCACGGCGGTAAGTGCCGCACGGTGCCGGCCATAGCGGCGGAACACGTACTGGATCACTTCTTCGCGGCGGTCATGCTCGAAGTCCACGTCGATGTCCGGCGGCTCGTTGCGCTCGCGGGAAAGGAAGCGTTCGAACAGCAGGCGGTGTTCCATGGGGTCGAGCTCGGTGATGCCGAGGACGAAGCACACCACCGAGTTGGCCGCCGAACCGCGCCCCTGGCAGAGGATGCGCTGGCGGCGGGCGAAGGCGACGATGTCGTGGACGGTCAGGAAGTAGCTCTCGTAGCCCAGTTCCTCGATCAGTGCCAGCTCCCGCTCCAGCACCGTGCGCACCTTGTCGCTCGGGCCCTGGGGCCAGCGCTCGGGCAGGCCGCGCCGGCACAGTTCGCGCAACCAGCTGGCCGGGGTATGCCCTTCGGGCACCAGCTCCCGCGGGTACTGGTACTTCAGCTGCGACAGGTCGAAGGTGCAGCGCCCGGCAACCTGGGTGGTCTGCGCGAGCAGATCGTCGGGGTACAGCTCGCGCAGCTGGTCGAGCGAGCGCAGGTGACGCTCGCCGTTGGCGAACAGGAAACGCCCCGCCTCGGCGACCGCGCAATGTTCGCGGATGGCGGTCATGCAGTCCTGCAAAGCCCGCCGCCCGCGCACATGCATGTGCACATCACCGCAGGCCACCAGCGGGATATCCAGCCGCGCCCCAAGGGCGCGCAGCTGCGCCAGGCGCTGGCAGTCATCGGCCCCGCGGTGCAGGTGCACCGCCAGCCACAGGCGCTCGCCGAACAGCTGCCGCAACCAGGCCCCGACGCCATCGTCGGGCTCGGCCACCCACAGCGCCAGCAGGCCCTGGTGATGGGCCTCGAGGTCCTCGGCGAGCAACTGGTAGCGGCCCTTCTCCGAACGCCGCCGGGCGCGGGTGATCAGCGCGCAGAGGTTCTGGTAGCCGGCAAGGTCCTCCACCAGCAGGACCAGCTTCGGCCCCTGGTGCACCCGCACCTCGCTGCCGACGATCAGCTTCAGCTGATGCTGCTTCGCTGCCTGCCAGGCCCGGACAATCCCCGCCAGCGTGCATTCGTCGGTGATCGCCAGGGCCTGGTAGCCCTGCTCGCGGGCGCGGCGGAACAGTTCGTCGGCACTGGAGGCGCCGCGCTGGAAGCTGAAATTCGACAGGCAGTGCAGCTCTGCATAATCCGGGCTGTTCATGCGAACCAGCCCTGCAACCACAGCGGCCCGGGGCTCGCCAGGTCACGGAAGGCCCAACCGCGCAGGCCGTCGCGGGTCTCGATGCGGTAGTAGTCACGGCGCACGTCGCCACCGTCCCACCAGCCGGACTCGATGCGCTCGGCCTGCCCCAGCAGTTGCAGGCCGGTCTCGCTCAAGAGCTGGGGTGTGGGCAGCAGCCAACCGGGACGACGACCAGGGGCCATCACCCGTTGGCCCTGGGCGCCCTGCTCCACGCCTTGCCAGGCGCACTCGGGGCGATGGTCGGCTTCGGCGCGCAGGCCCCTGACCGCCTCGTCACCGAGCCGCGCCCGCAGCCGTTCACGCAGCTGCTCCCAGGGCTGGGCCTGCTGTGCGCGCGGGTCGAACAGCGCCTGGCGTTGCGGCACGAATGGCGGCAGGTCGGCGGCCAACAGGCGCAGGTTGCGTACCGGCGCCGGGATACGCAGCGGTTCCAGGCGACCACGGGCCAGCTCGAACAACAGCGAGGCGTCACGCTCGGCGGCCAGCAGGCCGACCTTGAGCACGGTGTCGGCGCCTTCGGCGTGCTCCAGGTGCAGCTCGAAACGCTGCACGCCGCAGTCGCGCCCGGCGAGGAAAGCCGCCAGGTCGCTGATGAGGCGACGCAAGGGGAACAGCAACGCCTGATGCGACTCGACGTCGAAATTCAGCTCCAGCCGCGCCTCGAAACGATCGGGCGGCTGGTAGAAGTCCAGCCCCAGGTTGCGCAGGCCGAGCAGCTGGTCCAGGTGCAACTGCACCTGGACACTGAAACGCCTGGCCAAGGCATCGCGCGGCAATGCCAGCACCTGCCCGAGCCGCTGCAGGCCCATGCGGGCGAAGGCCTCGGCCGCTTCGGCGGGCAGGCCGACACGCTCGACGGGCATCTCGAGCAAGGCGGCGCGAGTGGCCTGCGGGCAGGTCAGCGCCAGGCCGTCATGGCCATTGGCGAGCATCCTCGCCGCCACCGGATTGCTGGCCACGACAATGCGCTGGCGCAGCCCCAATGCCGCCAGTTCCTCGCGCAGGCGGGCCTCGAACAATGGCCAGGGGCCGAACAATTGCAGGCTCGAGCCCACCTCCAGCAGCAACGCACGGGGATAGTGAAGACTGACCTGGGCGCTGAAGCGGTAGGCCCAGGCTGCCAGCAACTGCTGCAACTGCTCGATGCGCGCCGGCTCGACCTCGACGCAGCTGAAACCGTCAGCCAGGGCGCGGGCGGCGGTCAGCGTCTGCCCGGCGCGCAGGCCCAGCTCACTGGCCGCCGGGTTGACCGCCCGCAGCACCCGGCGCTGGAGCGGCCCGCCGAGCAGCACCAGCGGTGCCTCGGGGTCGTCGCGTTCGCGCAGGACGGTGTCCAGCGCCAGCTGTGGCAACAAAATGCAGGCCCAGAGCATGGCGCATCACTCCCGTCCCGGGCAGGCGATGGGCGTGGCCGGCGCCAGGCCGCCCCGGCACTTGAGCACGCGCCACTGCGCCGGACGCAGGTCGAGGGCGATGCGCAGGGCGGCGGGTGATGGGTTCAGCGCGGCCTGGTGCGGGCGACAGGCAAACGCCAGCGCGTCGCCGGTCTCCGCGGCCACCTGCAGACGCCGCAGGGCACGGTCGTCGGCGTACCCTGGCCAGCACAGCACGGCGGCGCAACTGCCCGAGCGCAGGCACTGCTCGGCCGCCCACAAGGCATCGGCCGCCTCGGCGTCAACCTGCACCAGCCAGCGCAGGTCAACGCCAGCGGCCTGCCAGGCCGGCGCGTAGGGAATGAACGGCGGCGCCACCAGCACCACCCGCTGCCCCTCCCCGGTCAACCGGGCGAGTGTCGGCCAGAGCAGTTGCAGCTCACCGCAGCCGGGGCTGGCCAGCAGCAGCTCGCTCAGTGCCGCCGCCGGCCAGCCACCTTCCGGCAGACGATGGTCGAGGCTGGCATGCCCGGTGGGTTGCAGGCCCTGCGCACGCGCCTGGGCCTGCCGTCCACGCCATACCTGGCGCTGGTCGAGCAGTCGGTCGAGTTCGACCACGGCGCCCATCAGTCACGCCTCAGCAGGCCGCAGAACACGCCTTCGATGAAGAACTCGCGCCCGGGGCTCACGTCGATGGGGGCATAGGCCGGGTTGCGCGGCAGCAGGCGATAACCGTCGTGGGTGCGCTGCAGGCGCTTGATGGTCACCTCGCCGTCGAGCCGGGCGACCACGATCTGCCCGTCACGGGCCTCGCCCTGCTGGCGGATGCCGACCAGGTCGCCGTCGAAGATGCCGTCGTCGATCATCGAGTCGCCGCGCACCTTGAGCAGGTAGTCGGGGGTACGTCGGAACAGGCTGGGGTCGAGCAGCAACTGCTCGTGGATATCGAGGTCGGGGCCGATCGGCGCACCGGCGGCGACCTGGCCAAGTACCGGTATCTCGAGGATCTCGGGCCGGCGCAGGGGCTCGGCCAGGCGGATGCCACGCGCCTGGTTGGGCGTGACGTCGATGAACCCGGCCTGGCTCAGGGCGGTGATGTGCTTGCGCGCCACGCTGCGCGAGGCGAAACCGAAGCGCTCGGCGATGTCGGCCAGCGACGGTGGCTGGCCTTGATCGGTGATGCGCTCGCGGATGAACCCGAGGATGGCGCGGCGTTTGGGGGATAAAGTGTCCATGGAGTACATTTGTACTCTTTTTTCAAAACACTGAACAGTCCCCTTCGTCGCCGGCCCTCCCCGCCCTGCCTCAGTAGCGAATGGACAAGGCGATCGCCTCGTTCGGGGTCTGGTGTTTGTCCAGCAGGCCCAGCACCTCTTTCTTCAACTGCTCCTGCCGGTCGATCAGCGCCAGGTCGCGGAACTTGTAGTCCAGGTCGGCATAGCTTTCCGACACGCCGGCATTGAGGTGGTTCTTGCCGAAGGTGTGCACGATGTGCTTGGACTTCCAGATGTCGTACTGGCTGAACACCTGGTCCTGCGGCAGGTGCCTGGCGACCGAGAACGGCACCCGGGTCAGCAGGCAGTAGTTCATCTTGTACTTGTGGAACTGGTAGTGCTCCAGGGAGTGGACGAACGACACGTACCAGATATAGGTGGCGATCACCTCGATGTTGAAGGCCTTGTCGCCGGGCTGGCACGGCAGGTTGACGTAGCGGCACAGCTCGGCGACCCAGTTGTTGATGTAGGGCTCGGAGCCGTCGCGCAGCAGGTCGTCGTAGCTGGCCGAGACGAACTTCAGCACCGCCGCGTAGTAGTCGCGGTACTGGGCGTTGAGCGCGTGCTGGCCATTGAGGTACTGGTCGAACGGGATGGCGAACTTGATCTCGAACTTCTGGGTCAGCGCCTGGTCTTCGGTCTCGCGCTTGTTGTACATGTTCAGGGCGTTTTCATAACCGACCTTGTAGAAGGTCTGCGCCGAGTAATAGCCGATGCAGCTGTAGAGGAACTTGTCGGCGATGCCGGTGGTTTCGCGCAGCGACAGCGGCGACTCCTTGAACTGGTGGTTGAGCATCAGGATGTAGGCGGTATGCGGGTCCATCAGCTTGTGGAAGTTCGACTCCCTGGGCACCAGGTTGAACAGGAACGCCGCGCCCATTTCGGCGAAGAACAGGTGGTGGTGCAGGTGCGCGCCGAGGATGAAGAACACCATGGTGTTGGACATGAAGTACACCTTGGCCAGGTCCCAGTGCGGCTCGCCCGGGCCGACACTGAAGCCGTCGCGCAGGGTGATGCGCATGCTGTCGGCGGCAAAATCCTCGGCAATGGCGATGCTGGCCACGTCGAACACCGAGCTGGACAGGCGGATCTCGCGGGTGAAGTCACGCATGTCGAAGGTCGACACGCCATCGACCGTCTGCAGGTAGTGGGTGATCTGCGACGACATCAGGAACACCCGCAGGTCCTCGTCCGAGATGGCCGTCGGTTGCGGGAACTGGCCCAGCGGCACCTTGTAGTAGTCGCGGTTGGCCTTGATGATCGACTGGATGTAGTTGTGGTAGACCTTGTCCTTTCTCCAGCGGTAGACCAGCTCGGCGGGCAGCTTTTTCGGGATGTAGCCCATGTGGTAGTCGGTGCCCGGGATCGGCGTGCTTTCCATCGAGATGGAATCGCGGTTGTAGTGGCGGTAGCCGAAGTAGCGAGGCAGCAGCCATTTCAACTGGACCCACTTCCAGGCCAGGAAGCTGGTGCCGAGGTTGATCGCGTACAGCGACAGCAGCAGCGGCACGAATTTCACGTAGTAAAGGCCCACGTACACATGCTTCAACGGCTCGGCGCGGGTCTTGCTCATCAGGATGATCACGGGACTGACGGTGATGAAAAACGCCAGCAGGATGACTTCCAACATGCTTCAAACTCCTTGTTCGATCGCTTTGTTCTTGTTGCGGCTTGCGCCGTAGCTGTACAGGCAGGCGCCTGTGAAAATCACGTTGGCCACGCTCCAGGCGAGGGCCGCGTCGGGGCTGTACCAGCCCGTCAGGTCGAAGGCCGGCAGGTTCATCAACGGTGTGTCGCCGGCGAGCGTGCGCACGAACAGGTAAAAACCAAAGGTGTAGGCACGGGCCTGGAAGTACAGATCCGAACGACGCAGGAGCAAGGCGTAGGCCACCGGTGCCAGCAACAGCGGCAGGGCGTAGCCGAAGGTGGTGATCCGTGCCGAGTACAGGAAGCACAGGTTCCAGGTGGTGTAGAGGTAGGGCCAGTAGGCCGGGACACGCACCACGAAATCACTGTGACGGCCGGAGATCTCCCAATGCTTGCGCGAGTACGGCAGGCAGACGATCAGGCCCACGGCGGCGACGATGTTGAGGATGTTTCCGGTCTGCCAGTCGATCACCGAGGCTTCGATGATGTTCAGCACGATCACCACGTAGATGAGCTTGTAGATGAAGCCTTCGATCCTTGGCTTGTAGCGGGCATAGGCCAGGAAGCACATGGGCAGCAACACACTGATGGTCTTGATGCGCATGAACAGGTTGGCGTTGGGCACCAGCAGCGCCGGCAGCGACAGGACGAAGAAGGTCAGGCCCACCAGGCGGTAGCGCCTGAACAGCTCGGCGACCAGCAGGAAGGCGGCGAAAAAGGCCAGCATCAACAGCAAGGTGTTCGACATGAGGTGTTTCCCTACTCATTCATGGATCGACGTGCGGCGCGAACGCCGGGCACGGCAAAGCCTGCCGCGCACGTCCGGGCCAGAGGCCGGGGACGGTGGAGCAATGGACAGGCGTTGCAGGTATCAGGTGGCTGGCAAGGAGGCCGCGGCGCGGCCTGGCTCAGGCCTTGCCGAGGACGTGCGCTTCAGCCTCCAGCCACTTCTTCACGGCTTCGGGCATCGGCGCGGTGGTGGGCTGGACCTTGAGCTTCTCGGCGATCACCGCGTTGGCGACCAGGCCCTTGCGACCGACCCAGGCGCCTTTGGAGTAGCCGGTCACGACCACCTCGCCTGCGCTGTTGAAGAAGCTGTACTGGAAGTAGGTCCAGTTCTCGTCAAGGCAGCAGATGCTGAATTCGGCGGTATACTTCTCGAACATGGAAAGTTGCTTCTTGTAGACAACCAAGTTGCCACCGAGCATCGGCTTCCAGCCCAACTTGAAGGCCGGAATGAGGATTTTCGCGCGCAGGCAAAGTTCCAGCATGAACAAGTCGGCGATGGTCATGTAACGACCATTGTTCATGTGCTTGTTGATGTCGATATCGTTCGGCCAGACCCGCAGCGTGCGGTGCAGCGTGTCGGTCAGGGCCATGGGCGGCTTGAAGAAACCGCGCAGGACAGCCAGCAACAGGCGGATGTACAGATTCATCCGGTTATCCCTCCCTAGGATTTTTATTATCGTTCCCTGTCAAGCCAGCCGTTGATGCGTCGGCTGGCGGCAAGCGGCGCATTGCAGGCCTGCTTGTTTGCTTCGTAGCGGTGGCGAAACTAACAGCTTTCCCCAAGAGCAACCAGTGGCCAACACCTTAATTGGTCGAAAAACGCCAACTGAATAACCGGTCACGTTCGGACTTTATATCCGATTGATGCTGAAACGTTTGTTCTTTTATTGGAAAACTATTCGTCGCGGTGTCCCGCTAGTCCATGTGCTCGCTCAATGCCTGGCGCAATGCCTCGGGCACTGCAACTGGCTGCTTGCTCTCAGGGCAGACGCACACCTGGGTCATGCTGGCGCGAAAGCAAACCTCGCCGCCGGCGCCGCGTGCCTCGACGGCAAAGCTGAACGAGGTCGTCCCAGGCACGCCACTGCTGACCTGCACGCTGATCAGGTCATCCCAGGTCATGGGCGCCAGGAACTCAATGGACAGGGCCCGCGCCGGCGGCATCACGCCCATGGCGAACAACCTGCGCAGGCCTTCGCCGCCAAGGCGGTGGGAGAGAAACTCATGAATCGCCTCGATGACGAAATAGGAGATGCGCGGCGTATAGACGATCCCCGCAGGATCGCAGTCGCCAAACAGAATTTTCCTGGTAGTGACAAAAGGCATGGCGTTATGTGCTCCGTGCTGGGAATGCCTGGCCGCTCATACTAACGTACAAACGGCTGGCATCTTTGCTGCCCACCACTCCCAAGCCATGCACCAAGGCAGGCAACCATGGCCTGACAGGTTCGGCACGTTGCAACTAATGTAGGAGCAACTGTCTTGCTGAGATTTTTCAACCGGCATGATCTCTGTAGGAGCGGCCTTGTGTCGCGAAAGGGCCGCAAAGCGGCCCCGGCGATCTTTGCGACAACGCTGAAATCCCGGGGCTGCTTCGCAGCCCTTTCGCGACACAAGGCCGCTCCTACAGGTTGGCGTAGTACCTGTGAGCCTTGCGTCGCGATGCGCCGCGCGGGCGGCGCTCCCGCCGAGCACCTCGAACGCCCCCAGCCAAGTGCATTTCCCCCCCCTGATCCCTTATGATGCTGAATGGTTTCTCCACCCCCAGGATGCCCGATGCTGACCGCCCTGCTGTTCGACCTCGATGGGACCCTCACCGATACCGACACCTTGCACCTGCAAGCCTTCCGCCAGCTGCTGTTCGACCATGACGGCCGCGAGCTGACGCAGGAGCAGTTCAACACCCAGGTCAGCGGCCGCTCCAACGGCCTGTTGTTCGCCGAACTGTTCCCCCAGGCCGATGCCGCCAGCCGCCAGGCCCTGGCCGAACGCAAGGAAGCGCTGTTCCGCGAACTGTCACCGACCCTGGCGCCGATGCCCGGCCTGTTGCGCCTGCTGGATCACGCCACGCGGCATGGCATCGGCATGTGCGTGGTGACCAACGCGCCCCGCCTGAACGCCGAGCACATGCTCGGCGCCATGGACCTGGCCACGCGTTTCGAGCATGTGCTGGTAGCAGACGAGCTGGCGCGCCCCAAACCCGACCCCCTGCCCTACCTCACCGGCCTGCAGCGCCTGGACGCCAAGGCCGGACAGGCACTGGCATTCGAGGACTCGCTGCCAGGCGTCAAGGCCGCCGTCGATGCCGGCATCTTCACCGTCGGGCTGGCGACCACACAGTCCGCCGAGCGGTTGCTGGAAGCCGGGGCAAGGCTGGTGGTCGACGACTATGACGACCCGCGGTTGTGGGACCTGGTCGAGCAAATGCAGTCGGCTGGCTGATTGTCCGGGGAGCACAACGTGCACCTTGCCCGTGTGCTCGGAACAGTCGCCGCCACGGCTTGCGTCGATCCATGCGTCAGAACCGCTCCGCCACCATCTTGAACGGATACGGCTGCGCCTTGTGCTTGCCGATCCTGCCTCGCTTGGGCAGCGACACCTTGTGCGCGTGGCTGAGGTCCTTGTAGGGGATCTGTTGCAATAGGTGGCTGATGATGTTCAGCCGCGCCTTGCGCTTGTCCTCCGAACGCGCCATGTACCAGGGCGCCCAGGACGAGTCGGAGGCAGCGAACATGTCGTCGCGGGCGCGGGTGTAGTCGTCCCAGCGGTTGTAGGACTTGACGTCCATCGGCGACAGCTTCCACAGCTTGCGCCCGTCGCTGATGCGGTCCTGCAGGCGGCGGGTCTGCTCCTCGGCGCTGACCTCGAGCCAGTACTTGATGAGGATGATCCCCGACTCGACCATCATGCGCTCGAACATCGGCACCACGGTGAGGAACTTGTGGGCCTGCTCATCAGTGCAGAAGCCCATCACCCGCTCGACGCCGGCGCGGTTGTACCAGCTGCGATCGAAGATCACCACCTCGCCCGCCGCCGGCAGGTGGACCAGGTAGCGCTGGGCATACATCTGGGTCTTCTCGCGCTCGGTGGGAGCCGGCAGCGCCACCACGCGAAACACCCGCGGGCTCACCCGCTCGGTGATGGCCTTGATGGTGCCGCCCTTGCCGGCGCCGTCGCGGCCCTCGAAGACGATGCACACCTTCAGGCCCTTCTCCACCACCCACTGCTGCAGCTTGACCAGCTCGACGTGCAACCGTCGCAGTTCTGCCTCGTAGCTCTTGCGCCCGAGTCTGTCCGTGGCATCGCCCTTGCGTTTCTTGCCCTCGCCCTTGGCCATCGGCGGCTCCTCTGTGTGCGTTGCAGGTCTGTCCGTTGCCGGTTGCCCCGACGGCGCCAGGGCGGATCAAAGGAGTATGGATGAGCAGCGGCATTTTGCCGGGCATTGCGCTGCGCGGGTGCTGCGAAACAGCGCACAGCTTGGAGGATATGTCGTCTTGCCACGATTGCGGGGGCTCTGGCCCGCGGGTTCTAATCCCGCACCAGCCGGCCCGGCCGGCGCGCATCCCTGCAATTGGCAACTCAAGGAAGCCCTACGATGGACAGGAAGATCATACCGCTGGCCCTGCTGGCGACCCTGGTCGGCTGCTCGGACGGCCAACAGCCCCGCGAAGCCGACCTGCGCCAGGCTGCCCAGGCCTACCTCGACACCCAGTACCCGCACTGTTTCGTGATCAGCGCCTTCCCCACGCGCACCCGTGACTTCGATGTGGAAGGCACCAACAAGGCCCTGCACGCCCTGGCCCGGGTCGGCGTGGTCAGCGAACGGGAAGTCGCCCGCACCGAGGTGCCGGAGCGCCTGTGGCAGCCGGCGCGGACCGACATCTACTACGCCTACGACCTCACCGACGAGGGCCGGCGCCACTACAAGGCCGATGCCCGGCGCGAGGCGAACGGCGCCAGTACCGGCGGCCTGTGCTTCGGCAAGGCACAGGTCACCACCATCAAGGGCTTCAGCCCCCCTGTCGAACACGATGGCCGCCAGCAGTCCCGGGTGACCTACAGCTACCAGATCACCGAACTGCCGGGGTGGGCCGACGACGCGGCGGTCCAGGCCGATATCGCCGGGCTTGGCCAGGCGGTCGCCAGCGCCGCCAAGCCGCTGGAGGAAACCCGATCCATGGTCCTTACGGCCCAGGGCTGGGTGCACGAGCAACTGCTGGCCAACTGAACGGCTTGTTAATCCTGGGAAAATCCGCGCACGCCATCCTTGCCTCAACCCGGCCGCCAGGCGGCCGACCTTCAGGTCAATCGATGGAGACTCCAGTGATGAAATCCGTAGCGTGCGCACTCGCCCTGCTGGCAACGATCTCGGCCACCTCGGCCTTTGCCGAAGGCGGCGCCGACCGCCTCAGGGAACGCAGCGACCAACTTGCGCTGCAACGCCAGCAGGCGGCCGAGCAGGTTGCCAAGGGTGACGCCCCGTCACCCGCCCGGCAGCATCTCGGCCAGCAAGGACAGGACGCTAGCGACAAGCCCTCCAGCTGATGCCCCCTGAACAGCGTCTTTCAGCGCAGACGCCTTGCGCGTGGATGGCTTGGCCCCTACCTGACAACACCGCGCAAAAAACTCAGGCCCGCCGGGCAACGCCCGGACAGGCCTGAGGAAGGGAAAACGGTCGAATGCTACGCGCTACAGACTCTCGTCGAGGAACTTCACCACCGTGCCCATGCACGCCACCCGCTCCTCGACATGGGGCATATGGCTGGAGTTCTCGAACAGCGCCCAGCGGATCCCGGGGATCAGGTCCAGGTACGGCTTGACCACCAGCGGCGTGGCCTCGTCATAACGCCCGGAAATCAGCAGGCTCGGCACATTGATCTGCGGCAGGCGGTCGACGATGGTCCAGTCCTTGGTGCTGCCGATGATATGGAACTCGTTCGGCCCGGTCATGGCGTGGTACACGGTCGGGTCGGCATCCACCTGGGCGAAGGTGCGCGCCACTTCTTCCGGCCAGGGCTTGAGCCGGCACACGTGGCGGTCGTAGAACACCCGGGTGGCGGCGATATAGTCGGCTGCGGTGTAGTCGCCCACGGCCTCGTGGCGCAGCAGGGTGTCCTGGACCTCCTTGGGCAGCTCTTCACGCAGGCGGTTGGCCTCGCGTACCCAGGTGCGCATGTCGGCCGGCGAGTTGGCGATCACCAGGCAGCGCAGGCCCCGTGGCTGGCGCACCGCGTGCTCGCTGGCGAGCATGCCGCCCCAGGATTGGCCCAGCAGCGCGTAGCGCTCGCTGATGCCCAGGTGTTCCAGCAGGTTGTCGAGCTCCTCGAGGAACAGCTTGACCGTCCAGAACGATGCCGGCATCTGCGGCAGGTGGGTCGAGCGGCCGTTGCCCAGCTGGTCGTAGTGGATGACCGGGTAGCCACCGGCGGCGACATCCTTGTAGGCGTCGACATAATCGTAGGTGCAACCCGGGCCGCCATGCAGGATGACCAGTGGGGTGCGGCCACAGTCCAGGTCACCGGTAACGCGGTACCAGGTCTTGTAGTTGCCGAAGGGGGCAAAACCTTCACGCGATTGGGTGAGTTCCATGTCATCCGGCTCCGTGCGAATCATGGAGCACACAATAACCTCACGCGCGGCGCGGCATAACTAGAGAGTTCTCTAGGTTTTCGACCTTTTTTGTTGCTTCATTGGTCCAGCAGGCGGTAGTGCACCGCCCGGGCGACCGCCTGGACGCGGTTTTTCGCCCCCAGTTTGTGCATGGCCGAGGTCAGGTGCAGGGAAATCGTCGCCAGCGAGCGGTTGAGCTTCTCGGCAATCTCCCCTGCCGTCAGGCCTTCGGCGGCCCAGCGCAGGCATTCGACCTCGCGGCGGGTCAGGCGGATGACGCGGGTGGCGGAGGCCTTGGCCAGCAAGGGATAGGCCGCCTCCTGCAAGGCATGGGCGATCAGGCTGAAATCGCCCAGGTGCTCCCGGGCGTCGTCCAGGTCGCGTTGGCTGGCCTGGGGGCGCAGGCCGGTCAGGGTCGCCAGCCCGCCCCGTGGCAGGTGGATGGGCACGGTCACGCCGCAGGTCAGCTGCGCGTCGTGCAGGTAACCGACCACCGGGGCGTGGCGCTGGTCGATGTGGCGCTGCAGGACGGTCTCGCCCTTGGGCAGGTACGACCAGACGAAGGGCGCGATGGAGGACACCGCCACCTGCTGCACCGGGTCGATCTGGTAGAAGCCCTCGGAGCACCACAGGTCCTGCCAGTCCTTCGGGGTCTGGCGCAGCCGGACCACACTCGGGGTGATCAGCTCGCCGACATGATCCAGCGGCACCGGGCTGTAGTCGTACACCAGGGCATCGAAGCCCAGTTCCGCCGCCAGTTCGGCGACGCTGTCCATCTGCTCGTCGAGGCTATCGTCCGACGCCAGACGCGCATTGAGTTCAGCCATCTTGGCCTGCATACCTGACACTCCCTGTGATTCCTTTTGGATTTCCATCTCGAAGTCCGGCACGTAGAATGCCACGGCTTGGCGCGGGACTGCCATACGAAACCTATAGGAAACACTAGCTTGTAGGCGACGAAAACTCCTGCGCTAGTTATAGCTGCAAGCCATGGCCAACAGGAGAGTAGCGATGTGGCGTGAGATGCAACCTGACCAGCAGTTCAACGTATCGGTCGATGGCCACAATCTCGTGGTGTACAGCTTTGGTGAAGGGGACGAGGTGCTGCTGTGCCTCAATGGCGGGCCGGGGCTGCCCTGCGACTACCTGCGCGACGCCCATGCCTGGCTCAAGGACAAGGGTATCCGCGTGGTCGCCTTCGACCAGCTGGGCACCGGCGCCTCCGACCGCCCGGATGACGACAGCCTGTGGAACATCACCCGCTACGTGGCCGAGGTCGAGCAGGTGCGCCAGGCCCTGGACCTGGGCCGTGTGCACATGCTCGGGCACTCCTGGGGCGGCTGGCTGGCGATCGAGTACGCCATTCATCACCCGCAGTCGCTGAAAAGTCTGATTCTCGAGAACACCGTCGGCGACATTCCGCACCTGATCACCGAGCTGGAGCGCCTGCGCGGCGCCCTGGGCAGCGAAACAGTGGCGATGATGCAGCGCCACGAGGCCATGGGCACCCTCGACCACCCGCAGTACCAGGCCGCCATCACCCTGCTCAACTACCGCCATGTCTGCCGGCTCGATGAATGGCCGGCGCCGATCCAGCGCTCGCTGGGCGACTGGAACATGGGCCCCTACGCCACCATGCAGGGCCCCAACGAGTTCCTTTATATCGGCAACCTCAAGGACTGGAACCGCCTCGAGCAAATGGGCTCGTTCCGCATGCCGGTGCTGATCACCACCGGCCAGCACGACGAACTGACCCCGGCCTGCGCCATGCGCATGAAGCTGGCGCTGCATGAGCGCGCCGAGCTGCACGTGTTCCCCAACAGCAGCCATATGCCGTTCTACGAAGAGCCCCAGGCCTATTTCCCGGTGTTGCTGGATTTCCTGCAACGTAACCGGGGCTGATCGATGAGCCTGGCCCGCTACCGGTTCGTCCTCATCCGTCCGTTGCAACTGCTGCCGGTGCTGCTGGGCATCAGCATCATCACCTTCGTGCTGGTGCGCTCGATCCCGGGCGATCCGGCGCGGGTACTGCTGGGCGCGCGCAGCACACCGGACGCGATCCAGAAAATCCGCGCCCAGTTCGGCCTCGACGAGCCGATCTGGGTGCAATACCTGTACTTCCTGAAGAACCTGCTCAATGGTGACCTGGGCAAGTCGCTGCTGTACAAGGTCGACGCCCTGCCGCTGATCGCCAGCCGCATCGAGCCGACCCTGATGCTGGTGTTGGGCAGCGTCGCCCTGGCGCTGCTGATCGCCGTGCCGCTGGCCATCCTCGCCGCCCGCCACAAGGGCGGCTGGGCCGACAACCTGATCCGCCTGTTCACCACCGCCGGCCTCGGCTTGCCGGCCTTCTGGCTGGGGCTGATGCTGATCCTGCTGTTCAGCGTGCACTGGGGGCTGTTCCCGGTGTCCGGCTATGGCCGTACCTGGACCGACAAGCTGCACCACCTGGTGCTGCCCTGCCTGACCATCGCCCTGGCGCTGTCGGCGGTGCTGGTGCGCAACCTGCGCGCCAGCATCCTGCTGGAGATGCAGGCCGACCATGTCACCGCCGCCCGTGCCCGGGGCCTGGGCGAAGGGGCGATCCTGCGCCGGCATGTCCTGCCCAACTCCATGGTGCCGACCATCAACCTGCTGGCGGTCAACATCGGCTGGCTGATCAGCGGCACGGTGGTGATCGAGAGCCTGTTCTCCCTGCCGGGCGTCGGCCAATTGCTGGTGCGCGGCATCTTCACCCGTGACTACATGGTGGTCCAGGGCGTTGCCATGGTGCTGGCCTGCGCCACGGTGGCGGTGAACTTCCTCGCCGACGTGGCGACCACCGTCCTCGATCCGCGGGTGAAGATCCAATGAGCGCCACCCTCGCCCTGCGCGCACGCCTGGCCTGGAACCTCGGCGATGGTCGCCTGACCCTGTACTGCGGCCTGGCCATCGTCCTCGGCTGGTGCCTGCTGGCGCTGTGCGCGCCGTGGGTTGCGCCATTCGACCCGCTGCTGCAGAACGGCGACCTGCGCCTGGCCGCGCCGAGCCTGGCGCATCCCTTCGGCACCGACAACTTCGGCCGCGACGTGCTCTCGCGGGTGATCTGGGGCGCCCGCGTCGACCTGCAGATGGCCTTGATCGGGGTGATCTTCCCGTTCCTGCTCGGCACCTGCATCGGCGCGGTATCCGGCTACGTCGGCGGCTGGCTGGACAACGCCTGCATGCGCCTGATCGACATTGTCCTGGCCTTTCCGTTCCTGGTGCTGATGCTGGCGATCATGGCCATTCTCGGCCCGGGCCTGGGCAGCTTCTACATCGCCATGGCGCTGGTCGGCTGGGTGTCCTATGCGCGGCTGATCCGCTCGCAGATCCTCGTGCTCAAGCAGAGCGACTTCGCCCTGGCCGCCAGGAGCCTGGGTTTCAGCCACCGACGCACGCTGTTCGGCCACCTGCTGCCCAACGCGCTGTTCGGCTCGGTGGTGTTCTGCATGTCGGACGCCGTGCTGGTGCTGCTCAACGGCGCCGCTGTCAGCTACCTGGGCCTCGGTGTGCAACCGCCGACCCCGGAATGGGGCACCATGGTCGCCGAGGGGCAGAGCTTCATCACCAGTGCCTGGTGGATCTGCACCTTCCCGGGCCTGGCGGTGGTGACCCTGGCCATGGGCTTCAGCCTGCTGGCCGACGGCGTCGCCGAACGCCTGGGAGACCGCTCATGACCACGCCCCTGCTCCAGGTTCGCGGACTGAGCGTCATCGCCCGTGCCGGCCAACGGGATATCACCCTGGTCGACCGGCTGTCCTTCGACCTTGGCGAAGGCGAGATCCTCGGCCTGGTGGGTGAAAGTGGCTCGGGCAAGACCCTGGCCTGCCGGGGCCTGATGCGCCTGCTGCCGGCGCCGAACCTGCGGGTCGAGGGCCAGGCCGTGCGCCTGGCGGGCCACGACCTGCTGCAGCTGGACGAAGCCGGCATGCGCCGCCTGCGTGGGCGCGAGCTGGGGATGATCTTCCAGAACCCCAGCAGCCACCTGGACCCGCTGATGCGCATCGGCGAGCAGATCGCCGAGGGCATCCGCCTGCACCAGGGCGTTTCGCGTCGCGAGGCCCGGGCCGAAGCCATCGAGGTGCTGCGCCAGGTCGGTATCCCCGACCCGAAGTCCCGGGTCGACAACTATCCCCATGAGTTTTCCGGCGGCATGCGCCAACGGGCGATGATCGCCGTGGCCCTGGGCTGCAACCCCAAGGTGCTGATCGCCGACGAGCCGACCACGGCCCTGGATGTCACCGTGCAGGCGCAGATCCTGCGCCTGCTGCTGGAGCTGCGCGACCGCCGCGGGCTGTCGATGATCCTGATCAGCCACGACCTGGGCGTGGTGGCGCAGACCTGCGACAGCATCGCCGTGATGTACGCCGGGCGCCTCTGCGAACACGGCGCCAAGCACGAAATGCTGGCCCGGCCTCGACATCCGTACAGCGCCGGGCTGCTGGCCTGCCATCCGGCGGCGCAACCCGAGGCACGGCGCATGACCACCATCGCCGGGCAGCCACCGCTGCTCGATGACCTGCCGGCGGGCTGCCGCTTCGAATCACGTTGCCCCCAGGCCATGCCGCTCTGCCGGCAACAATTGCCCGAACTGCTGGAGGCAAGCCCCGGCCACCGCCTGGCCTGCCATGTCCCGCTGCTGGCCGGAGGCCTGTCATGACCAGTTTGTTGCAGGTCAAGGACCTGCAGGTTCAATTTCCCGCCGCCGGCAGCGGCCTGTTCAACCTGCGTCCGCGCAAGGTCAGCGCGGTCAACGGCGCCTCGCTGAATCTCGCCGCCGGCGAAACCCTCGGCCTGGTGGGCGAATCGGGCTGCGGCAAGAGCACCCTGGCCCGGGCCATCCTCCAGCTCACCCCGAGCTGCGGCGGCCAGGTGCTGTTCGACGGCACCGACATGAACCAGGGCAACCCGGCGGATATCGCCCGCCTGCGCCGCGAGACCGCGATGATCTTCCAGGACCCGTACAGCGCGCTCAACCCACGCCAACGCATCGGCCAGATCCTCGCCGAAGTGCTGCAAGTGCAGCGCAAGGTGCCCGCCGCGCAGATTCCGGCCCGGGTCGGCGAACTGCTCGAGCTGGTCGGCCTGCGCGCCGAACTGGCCGAGCGCAGGCCCGGCTCGCTCAGCGGTGGCCAGTGCCAGCGGGTCGGCATCGCCCGGGCCCTGGCCGTCGAGCCCCGGCTGATCGTCGCCGACGAATGCGTCGCCGCGCTGGACGTGTCGATCCAGGGGCAGATCATCAACCTGCTGCTGGAGTTGCGCGAGCGCATGGGCCTGGCGCTGCTGTTCATCACCCACGACCTGGGCGTGGTGCGCCGCCTGTGCGACCGGGTGGCGGTGATGTACCTGGGGCAGATCGTCGAGGAAGGCCCGGTGCATGAGGTCTTTACCGCCCCGCGCCACCCCTACACCGCCGCGCTGATCCAGTCCATCGCCGACATCGACCCGGCCCGGCGCCTGCCCCAGGACCCGCTGGCCGGCGAGCCGCCGAGCCCGCTGAACCTGCCCTCCGGCTGCGCCTTCCATCCGCGCTGCCGGCATGCGCTGCCCGGCTGCGGCGAAACCGCGCCACCCGAGCATATCCAGGGCGCCCGGCGCCACGCCTGCGTTCACTCGCAACTGCCCTGCTGACATCACCACCATGACCATCAAACGGAGCTTGAGCATGAAACCCGCCGCATTGAAACTTCTCACCGCCGCCGTGCTGGCCGCCAGCACCCTGGCTAGCGGCCTGGCCCAGGCCGCCGGCGTGCTGACCATCGGCTGCCGTGAGGAAAGCACCACCTTCGACCCGATCAAGAGCGCGCAGAACCGCGACAGCTGGGTATTCGCCAACGTCTACGACGTGCTGATCCGCGTCGACAACAGCGGCACCCGGCTGGTGCCGGGCCTGGCCGAAAGCTGGAAGGTTTCCGACGACGGCCTGACCTACACCTTCAAGATGCGCGAGGCCAAGTTCTCCGACGGCTCGCCGATAACCGCCGAGGACGCCGCCTTCTCCCTGCTGCGCATCCGCGACAACCCGGGTTCGCTCTGGGCCGACTCGTACAAGATCATCGACACCGCCAAGGCCGCCGACCCGCATACCCTGGTGGTGACCCTGCACAGCAAGTCGGTGCCGTTCCTGGCCCAGCTCGCCACCGCCAACATCTCGATCCTGTCGAAAAAGGCCATGGACAAGCTCGGCGAGGAGGAATACGCACAGAACCCGGTGGTGTCCGGGGCCTTCAAACTCAAGGAATGGCTACGGGGCGACCGGGTGATCCTGGAGAAGAACCCGGAGTTCTGGCAGGCCGACAAGGTCAGCCTGGATGGCGTGGAGTGGATCTCCATCCCGGATGACCGCACGCGCATGATGAAGGTCCAGGCCGGCGAACTGGACTCGGCGATCTTCGTGCCGTTCACCCAGGTGGACGAGTTGCAGAAGGACAAGAAGATCACCATCCATATCGACCCCTCGACCCGTGAAGACCACCTGCTGATCAACCACTCCAAGGGCCTGCTGGGCAAGCAGGAAGTGCGCGAGGCCATCGACCTGGCGATCGACAAGAAGGCGCTGGTGGACACGGTGACCTTCGGCCATGGCGAAATGGCCTACTCGTACATTCCCAAGGGCGCGCTCTACCACAACGCCGACAACCCGCAGCGCCCGTTTGATCCGGCCAAGGCCCGCGAGCTGCTGAAAAAAGCCGGCGCCGAGGGACTGAAGGTCAACTACGTGGTCAACGCCGGCAACGAGGCCGACGAGCAGATCGCCGTGCTGGTGCAGAAGCAGCTGGCCGATGTCGGCATCACCGCCAACCTGCAGAAGGTCGACCCGACCCAGAGCTGGCAGATGCTGGTCGACGGCGACTACGACCTGTCGGTGATGTACTGGACCAACGACGTGCTCGACCCGGACCAGAAGACCACCTTCGTGCTGGGCCATGACACCAACATGAACTACATGACCCGCTACCACAACGACAAGGTCAAGGACCTGGTGGCCGCAGCCCGGGTGGAAACCGATCCGGTCAAGCGCAAGCAGATGTACCAGGACCTGCAGAAGCTGGCCAAGCAGGACGTGCACTGGATCGACCTGTACTACAGCCCGTACATCAACATCTCGCGCAGCAATATCCAGAACTTCCTGCAGAACCCGCTGGGGCGTTTCACCCTGGAGGAGACAGTGAAGCTGGAGCCTGGGCAGAAGACCGCGCAGAACTGAAACCCGTGGGGCGGCTCATGGCTGTCTTTTGACCGCGTTGTGGCGGACAGGTGCCTGGCAGTAGTCTTGTCGCGCCCTTGAGACCGAGCGCCGCCCGCGCGGCGCATCGCGGGACAAGTCGCATCGGCGCACCGCCGCTCCCACATTTGTTTCGGGCCAGTCAATCCTGTGCCATTACCTGGTCCGCCTTGTTGGTACGACGCGGTTTTGGCGTGGTCGCTAACGCTGCTCCACATGACTCAAGGCATGCACCAAGGCAGGCGCCGGTACTTTCACAGGCATAATTGGCCCGAAACAAATGTGGGAGCGGCGGTGCGCCGATGCGACTTGTCCCGCGATGCGCCGCGCGGGCGGCGCTCGATCTGATAGGCGCTGCAACTCTCTCGTCCTACACCTCGAGAATCCAGCGCCGCCCCTCATATCAACCCCTAGCCTTGCGCCGCCGCATCCACGCCCAGGCAACCCCCGCCAGCACCACCAACCCCACCGGCAGCACCTGCGCCTTGTACGGCCGCAACGCCGTGCGCACGCTATCGAGCTTCTCGGTCAGGTAGCGCTTGTTGGCCTGATCGAACCGGGGCTCTTCGCACTGCTTGCCGAAATCTTCCGCCCACTGCACGAACGGCCCCTGCTGGACATAGCGTCTGTACAACGCGCTTTCCTGTTCGCTGCCGGGCACCCATCCGGCCGCCGTGCACAGCACCGCGGCAAAGGCCTGGCTGCTGCGTGGCAGTTGGTCAGCGGCCTGGTTGGCCAGGTCGGCGGCGACATAGCGGTAGTGGTAGCGCTGATCGGGCTTGGCCTCGGTCGCCAGTTGGCGCTGCACTTCGCCCGCGGCCAGGAACGGCCCTGGCTGCACTTCGGCGCTGCCCAGGCTGTAGCTGCCGCCCAGCCAGGCGTAGTCGGGCGCCATTTCATAACCGAGGATCTCCATGCCCGCGCTGCGCGCCAAAGTCGCTGCGGCGTACAGTGCTTCAGCCCGGCCGGTAGGTGTCCAGCGTGAGACGGCATCCTGGCGGTGCTGGCCGTAGGCCTTGGCATCTGCCTGCAACTGCGGCGTGGCGAAGTAGCCGGGTGCTTCGTCGTAGCGCCCCTCGCGCAGCAAGCGTCGACCCAGCAGCTCGCGCAGTTGCGTCGCCACTGGTCGCGGCACGTAACCGCCCTCCTCTGCCTTGGGCGCTGGCGGCGCCGGCACATGGGCATCAACGTAGCCTTTGAGCTCATCCAGGGTCAGCACGCGATCGGCCACGCTGGCCGTGTCCTGCCAGTAGATCTCCTGGCTGCGGTACAGCAGGTCGAAGGCCTGCAGGTAGTCGCCGCGCTCCAGCGCCAGGATCGCGCCTTCGCCTTCGACGCGGCAGCCAGGCTTCACGCTTTCGTAGTCCCAATCGGGTGTCTGTCGCGAACCCCATGACTCTTCGCGTGGGAATGCGGCGGCGGCCTTGGCATAGGCCGCCGCTGCCTGTTTTTTGTCGCCGTCGCGCAAGGCCAGCTTGGCGCGCAGCCACCAGGCAAGGCCGGTGTCGCCTGCCTGCTGCAGATAGCTTCTGGTCGCGGCATAGTTGCCTTGCTGGTAGGTCAACGCAGCCAGGCGGTCGGCGTCTTCCAGCTTGTCGCCGACACTGGCCTGCAGCAATGCGGGCAGGCGCCGGGCCTGGGTCGGCGGCTGGCCGTCGTAATCCCAGCCGACATGGCTGAGCAGGTAGGCGGTGAGCAGTTTGCGTGGCATCGGCTGTGCCAGCAGTGTCTTCAGCTGTTCATCCGGCAGGCTCACCAGTTCGTTGGCAAGCTGCCTGAGCGAGCTGTAGCCGCTGCCCGAGCCCAGGCGGCTCTGGCTGGCATACAACTGGATGGCGCTGCTCCAGTCGCCAGCGAGCTTGGCCAGGCGGGCCTCTTCGCCAAGGCTGGCCACCCCCAGCTCCAACGGATCGCTGAAACCTTCGGCGCTGAGTGTGCGGGCCTGGTGAAAGGCCTCGCGTGCCTGGGTTTGCAGGGCCAGCGGCGTCTGTTGCGGATCATCGCTGGCCTCGAAGCTGCGAGCCATCAGCGCCCGCCCCAGCGAGTAGGCCGCCCAGGTGCTGCGCAACTTGCGTTGCTCGGCCGGCAGGGCCAGCACCTTGGCGAAATAGTCCGCCGCCAGGGCGTTATCCTCGGTGTCGAAGGCCACTGCGCCGGCAATGTACAGGCGCAGTTCATCCGGCAGTTCGGCACCCTGCTCCAGCACCTGTCGCGGATCCTGCAGGGACCGCAACTGCGCGACCTTTTCGCGCAGCGATTCCGGCAACTCATCGGCCTCGATCCGGCTGCGCTGCTCACGGTAAGGTCGGTCGTTGTCGTCACTGTCCCAGTAAGGGGTCAGGGTCATCTCGGTGGTGGGCTTGAGGCCTGCCAGCTGCTCGCCGAGGCGATTCACCTCGAAGCCAAAATTGCCTTCCGGCAGCTCGGCCAGGGTCTGCGCCCGGTCATCCAGCAGGCGCATCGGGAAGTCCGGGCCACAGGCCAGCGCCGTGCCGACCGGCACGCTCAGGGACAGGCACAGCAAGCGTCGGGTCCAGTCAGGGGTAGACATTCCATGCTCCTTGATCGATTCCATGGCAGCGCGCCCAACCGAGGACGCGCCGGCCGCCAGCGGCCACACGCACGCTGGACTGGCGGTTGAAGACGAGGTGTTGGGGGGATTGCTGCAGGCGGTAGCCGTTGAGCCCATCCGCGGCGTCGCAGGATTCGACGTTCAGTTCCACGCGCGCGGGCACCGCCAAGTCGAGATTGCCGACATTGACCAGGCTGATGTCGAAGAGCCCGCCCTGCCCGGACAGTTCGACCCGCCACTGGCTGGCGAGCGTGTCGCCGCGCGCCACCGCCTTCAGGGTGGTCAGGCTCCAGGCCCGGCGGTCGCCGGGCAATGGCAGGCGGAACCAGATCAGCCCGACCAGGTGCGCGGGCGGCTTGTCCCGCAGTTGCCTGCCCAGGTCCGCCAGTTGCTGCGGATCGGCCAGCAGTTCGCGGCGCTCGCCGGGCCGGTTCAATGGGGTTTCGCTTTCCACCACCGGCGCACCACCGGTATCCGGCAGCAGCGCGACGCCATAGGCGGGCAAGGCCAGGTAGAACGGCCTGTCGCCGACACGACTCCAGCGTTCGGCCCAGCTCTTCGCCTGCAGCGGATCGAACAGGCCTCGACGGGGATCGCTCACCGCGTGTACCTGCAACACGCTGCTGTCCACCGCCTGCAACAACGCCGGCAGGTGCGGGCTGTCGAGCCAGGCGGGCAGCGCGGTGATGCTCAGTTTCAGGCCCGACGGCAGTTGCTCGCGCAGTTTCAGGAGGAATTCGGTATAGCCCGGCAGGCGGGCGCTGCCGCTGTCATGGTCGATCTCGAGCCCGCTTGGGGTCAAGCCGGCGGCCTGCCAGTCGGCCAGCAATTGGGCGATCTGGGTGCCGGCCAGCTGCAGGTCGAGCGCGGGCAGCTGACCGTCCAGCCGCACCACGGCGATCACCGGGCGGCCATCGGCCTTGAGCTGATGCAGGTTGACCAGCGCCCTGCTCCAGCCTGCCTTGGGCTGGGCCTGCAAGGCCAGCACACGCAGGGTCGAGAAGTCGGCGCGGCTATCGGCCAGGGCCTGTTCGTGGATCGGCCGCCACTGGCGTTGCCAGATGTAGAGTTGCTGGTCGAGGGGCGGTGCAGGGTCGGGCTGGCAGCCGGTAAGCGCGGCAAGGACAAAACCTGCGAAAAGACGACGCAGTAGCGGGATGGCGGGCATACAGTCCTTTGTCTGACGGGTGTTGGCGCCGGGGTGAAGTGCAGATTTTACCCCAGCGCACCAAAGGATGGACACGGAGCTGATCGTTTAATCACGGAGTCCGGTCAGGTGCCTGACGGCCTAGCTGGCGGGTCGGCTGAGCAATAGATAGATGACATTCCGGTAGGGATCGAAGTACAGGCAGGTGTGCGTTGACGCGCCTTGGGGTATGAACCCTCTCATCTGCTCGCGTGATCGAAGCACCAGGTTCCAGTCCATGAACGCTTCCATGTAGCCCCGCCCCCAGTTGTCCGCAGTGAAGTTCGCAATCAGCATTCGCCCCCCCCGGATTGAGTCTGGCCATCAGCCAGGTGGTGAGCTTCGCTGCCTGGGCGTGGCTGAGATAGTCGTAGATACCAATGCTGTAGATGAAGTCGAAGCCGTTGTGCTCACCGTTTTCAGGCAAGCTCTTGACATTGCACTGCCAAGTCGTGATCTCGGGAGAGACTTGCCTAGCCTGAGCCAGCGTCTCGGCATCATTGTCAAAGGCAACGAAACGGGTGATGCGCGCGCGGGTCGATGGCGTAAGCAGCTCCAGCTCCCGGCAATGTCCGCAAGCCACACTCATCAGCGCCAACGTTTCCCGTTGGCCTGCCATTTGCTCGATCAACCAGGCGATATGCTCGCGCCGCCAACGCACACTGAGCGCATTCGGGCTAGAGGTCACGACGTTGAAGATCCGCTTGCCCAGCTCGCTGGCATCCGATGGCGGCTGTTGGTAGTAGGCGTAGTCCAGCATCACCGCATCCCCCGGATAACCTCTGGGTTTGTCGAAGGCGCGTGATGTATAGGGATCTTGCTTGAGCAACTGGAATATCGGGTGCTGACGACACTGATCGACCACACTTTCCCGCCAGAGCGTGTCGGACAGCCCCTGGCGGTACTCGGTCAGCAGTTCGTTCATGCAGTTGATGGCGTGCAGGTAATCGCCACCGACGATGTCATTCTGAAAATCATCCAGTGCGCGGCTCAAGCCTCTCATGGTCAACCTCCGGTGGGACGCAAGGTTATTTGAATAGCCCTTTGAGATTAGTAGAGCCGCAAGCCCGTGGCGCATCGGACCGTGACGCTTGTTCAGCACATCGCGCAAACAGCGGACAAAGGCTTGAACCTCAAGGCAACCCGGCGTACAAATCCTCCAGCCCTCCCAATCCCGCAAGGAGCACCGGATGCTGGAGCTGCACACCGATCGGTTGTACCTGCGCCCCCTGGCCGAAGCCGACTGGCCGCTGTTCCTCAGGCTCCACCGCGAGCCCGAGACCATGCGCCATGTGTTCGACGAGCTGCCGGAAAGCGAAGTGCGCCGGGGGTTCGAGCATCGCCTGCCGGACTGGTCACCCGGCGCCGAACACTGGCTGTGCCTGGTGATGACCGACAAGGCCAGCGGCCGGGACGTCGGAGTCACCGGCCTGCGCCTGCTGCGCCCAGGGCATGCCGAGTGCGGCTACCTGCTGCTGCCCGAGTGGCACGGCCAGGGCCTGGGCAGTGAATCGCTGCGGGTGATCGTGGATTTCGCCAGCGCCACCGGTCTCACCTCGCTGGAGGCCACCGTCACCGACGGCAACACGGCCTCCTGCCGGGTCCTGGAGAAGTGCGGCTTTACCCTCGCCCGCCGTGTGCCCGAGGCCTACCGGCTCGGTGGCCGCTGGCACGACGACCTCATCTACAGCCTCGAGCTGCACGGATAACCCATGAACCCCTACCAATGAGTGCCGCCCCGCGCCTTCTGGCGCACGGCGATGACCGGGCAGGCGCGCAAGGCGCAACAGTACGGCGTGTTTTCGTTCCGCGCCGGCAACCTCTATACCCCGACGATGCTGCGCCAGTGGCTGGTTTGGGCACTGGGGTGTTCGCCGAGAGAAATTCAGCGCCTATGATATCGAGCGCGGCGCATCGCGACGCAAGGCCCACACAGGGATCGCGCCAGATTCTAAAAGATTGAGCAAGACAGTTGCTCCCACAGGCGTGGCGCGTGGCTTGAGGGCTGCGCGGTCGCTGTGGGAGCGGCTTCAGCCGCGAACACCGGCATAGCCGGTGCCAGGTACCGCGTCGCCTGCTTCGCGGGTAAACCCGCTCCCACAGGGATCGCGCCAGATTCTAAAAATTGAGCAAGACAGTTGCTCCCACATCTGTTTCGGGTCAGTCAATCCTGTGCCATTACCTGGTCCGCCTTGTGGGTCCGACGCGGTCTCAGCGTGGACAGCGCTGTCGCCCCACCTGTCTCAAGACATGCACCAAGGCGGGCAACCATAGCCTGACAGGTTCGGCACGTTGCAACAAATGTGGGAGCAACTGTCTTGTACTGTACTACGTAGTACACCACGAATCATGTTTCCCCTTGGCCCGGTAACTGCCCGGACTCTGCCCGGTCCATTTCTTGAACGCTCGGTGAAACGCGCTGGGCTCCTGGAAACCGGTGTGCTCGGCGATCTCGGCAATGCTCAGGCACCCTTCGCGCAGCAGCTCGAAAGCCATTGCTCGACGCACCTCGTCCTTGATCTGCTGGTACGAGCGCCCTTCCCGCTCCAGCCGGCGGCGGAAGCTGCTGGCGCCAAGCCCCTGCCGCTCGGCCATGACGTTGAGGGTCGGCCACTGCCCGTAGTGGCGGGCGCGCAGGTGGCGGTAGACCTCGGCCGCCAGGCCGTTCTGGTTGCGAAAGCGAATCACCAGCCCCTGCGGCGCGCTGCGCAGGAAACCCTTCAGCGCCGCCAGGTCCTGCACCACCGGCAGGCGCAGCCAGGCGCTGTCGAACTCCACCTCGGTACGCCCGCTGCCCAGGCGCAAGTCCGGCCCCCACAGCAACGCGTCGTCCTCCTGCGCCGGCCGCGCCAAGGCCAGTTCGGTGCGGTCGATGGCGATGCGCCTTCCCGCCAGCCAGCACAACAAGCCGATCACCAGCACCAGGTAGGTTTCCTCGGCATAGACCCGGGTCAGCGGATCGGCGATGTTCGACTGCACGCTGATCACCGTGCGCGCGCCGCGCACCGTGACACTGCCGTTCAGGTCGCGCAGGAACAGGGCGAAACTGCCCAGGCACTGGCGCAGTGCCTTGCCCAGGGTGGGTTCCTGGATCAGCCCGCGGCAGATCAGGGCGAAGCTGCCCAGGGGCATGCCGTGGCTGTCGAGATGGAAGAACTCGTCGTGCAGCTCGTCGATCAGCGCGAGCCACAGTTGCGCGAAAGCCTTGGCCGGCACCCGCGCCAGGGGCTCGGCCAGCACCTGCGGATCAATGCCCACCGCCCGCAGATGGGCGTCGCGTGCCTGTGGCCGCTCACGCAGGGCGTGGAGCATGGCATTGAGGAAATACACCGCGACCGTATCGCTATCGCGCATGGCAGAAGTCCGCTGTCTATGCTGAGTGGCAAAAAATACCAGGTTGATTGAACAGATCCGGCATAGGCCACCTGAAGGCCTTTGCCTAGACTCGATCCACCCCGGGAGGGTGCGGCCGCCATTCTCGCAGAGCCACCCCCACCCCGCCACGCCTTCGCAAACGGAGCCCCCATGAGCAGCACAGAAATCTTTGTCGTCAGCGCGGTACGTTCGGCCATCGGCAGCTTCGGCGGTTCGCTCAAGGACCTGCCACTGGCCGACCTCGCCACCCAGGTGACCCGCGCCGCCATCGAGCGTTCGGGCATCGCCGCCGAGCAGATCGGCCATGTGGTGATGGGCAATGTGATCCCCACCGAGCCACGCGACGCCTATCTGGGGCGGGTCGCGGCCATGAACGCAGGCATCCCCAAGGAAACCCCGGCCTTCAGCGTCAACCGCCTGTGCGGCTCGGGTCTGCAGGCCATCGTTTCAGCCACCCAGGGCCTGCTGCTGGGCGACAGCGACATCGCCCTGGCCGCCGGCGCCGAATCCATGAGCCGCGGCCCCTACCTGCTGCCACAGGCCCGCTGGGGCGCGCGCATGGGCGACCTGCAGGGCATCGACTACATGGTCGGCATCCTCCAGGACCCGTTCGAGCACTTCCACATGGGCATCACCGCCGAGAACGTCGCGGCGGCCCACGGCATCAGCCGCGAGATGCAGGACGAGGTCGCCCTGACCAGCCAGCGCCGTGCCGCCCGCGCCATTGCCGAGGGCCGCTTCGACGGCCAGATCGTGCCGATCGAGATCAAGACCCGCAAAGGCCCCGTGCAATTCGCCGTGGACGAGAACGTGCGCGGCGACGCCAGCGCCGAACAGCTGGCGGCCATGAAGGCGGTATTCAAGAAGGACGGCACCGTCACCGCCGGCAACGCCAGCAGCATCAACGACGGCGCCGCCGGCCTGGTCCTGGCCACCGGTGACGCCATGCGCCGCCAGGGCCTCAAGCCACTGGCGCGGATCGTCGCCTACGCCCACGCCGGCGTGGAGCCGGCACTGATGGGCCTGGGCCCGATCCCGGCCACGCAGAAGGTGCTGGAGAAGGCCGGCCTGAAGGTCGCCGACCTGGACGTGATCGAATCCAACGAAGCCTTCGCCTCCCAGGCCTGCGCCGTTGCCCGCGCCCTGGGCTTCGACCCGGAGAAGGTCAACCCCAACGGTTCGGGCATTTCCCTCGGCCACCCGGTCGGCGCCACCGGCGCGATCATCGCCACCAAGGCCATCCATGAACTGCACCGCGTCCAGGGCCGCTACGCCCTGGCCACCATGTGCATCGGCGGCGGCCAAGGCATCGCCGTCGTCTTCGAACGCGTCTGAAAGGAGTCAGCAACATGAACATCGAACGCATCGCCGTGATCGGCGCCGGCACCATGGGCAACGGCATCGCCCAGGTGTGCGCGCTGGCCGGCTACCAGATCCTGCTGGTGGACGTCTCCGACGCCGCGCTGGAGCGCGGCGTGGCGACCCTGGGCAAGAACCTGGAGCGCCAGGTCGGCAAGGGCACCATCGACGCCGACAAGGCCAGCGCAGCCAAGGCGCGCATCCGCACCAGCACCGACTACGCCCAGTTGGCGGACGCGCAGCTGGTGATCGAGGCGGCCACCGAGAACCTCGCCCTCAAGCAGCGCATCCTGCAGCAGGTGGCCGCCAATGTCGGTGCCGAGTGCCTGATCGCCACCAACACCTCGTCGCTGTCGGTCACCCAACTGGCGGCCAGCATCGAGCAGCCGCAGCGTTTCATCGGCGTGCACTTCTTCAACCCGGTGCCGATGATGGCGCTGGTCGAGATCATCCGGGGCCTGCAGACCAGCGATGCGACCTACGCCCAGGCGCTGCTGGTCACCGAGAAGCTCGGCAAGACCCCGATCACTGCCGGCAACCGTCCGGGCTTCGTGGTCAACCGGATCCTGGTGCCGATGATCAACGAGGCGATCTTCGTGTTCCAGGAAGGCCTGGCCAGCGCCGAGGACATCGACACCGGCATGCGCCTGGGCTGCAACCAGCCGATCGGCCCGCTGGCCCTGGCCGACCTGGTGGGCCTGGACACCTTGCTGGCGATCATGGAGGCCTTCCACGAAGGCTTCAACGACAGCAAGTACCGCCCCGCCCCACTGCTCAAGGAGATGGTTGCCGCCGGTTACCTCGGGCGCAAGAGCGGCCGCGGCTTCTTCACCTACTAGAGGAGCCGCGTGATGCCCCCGGTCAACGCGGCGCTGCGCTGCGCCAACTTCGAGGAGCGGCGTGACCGGGCCATGGCCCTGTTCGCCGAAAAAGGCTTCGGCCAGGTCAGCATGCGTGAGCTGGCGGCGCACGTGGGCTTGACCGCGGGCTCGCTGTACCACCATTTCCCCAGCAAGCAGGACCTGTTGTATGACTTGATCGAGGAGTTGTACGAGGAGTTGCAGGCCACCCTGGACCTGGGCCGTCGGGCGCGGGCCCAGGGCCGGCCAGTGCTGGCTTGCCTGATTGCCGCGCACTGGCAGTTGCATGCGGAGCGACCGTTGCAGTTTCGTCTGGCCGAGCGGGATTTTTGCTGCCTGACCGGGGAGCAGCAGGCGCGTCTGGCGGGCCTGCGGGAGCGCTATGAAACCGGGCTCCTGCGGTTGATTGCGCCACAGGCGCGGCTGGGGGCCGAGGTCCTGGCGGCTACCGGGCATGTGCTGGCGACGCTGTTGAACCAGTTGCCTGGGATGTTGCGGGGGAAGGGGCTGGGTGAGGTGGAGGGGGTTGGGTTGATGGAGAGTTTGGTGGGGGGGGCTGTGGAGAGGGCTTTGGGGTAGGGTTTTGGTTCTCTGGTTCTCTGGTTCTCTGGTTCTCTGGTGATTGTTTTGAGGTTTTTATGCGCATTCGTAGGTGATGTCGACATTTAGTCACCTTTTCGCCTTTACGGCGACCTACTTTTCTCTAGGGAAAAGTAGGCAAAACCGTTCCGCTCCGTTCATCCGGCCCCTGCGCTTCGCTCCGGGGTTCCCTCGCTCCGTTCTTGCTCCCGGGAGGACCGCGCTGAACGCCCCATCCTGGGGCGCAGCGCTTGACGGCCATCCATGGCCGTCACCTCCCTCCGCAAGAACTCCGCTCGGCCTCCTGAAGTCGCAATTGGCGGCGCCTGAACTACCGCGCGCTTAGAAGCAAGAGCAAGAGCAAGAGCAAGAGTAAGAAATGCGAAGTTAGTTGTTTTACAGTTAGTTATGTATTGGCTGTTCCGACCCTTTCGCGGGGCAAGCCCGCTCCTACAGGGTTATATATAACGGCGACTATCGTGTAGGAGCGGGCTTGCCCCGCGATGTGATCGAGAGATTAATTAGGCTCCCACTAGCGACAGCTGCGCCAGTCCAGGCGCCGCCCGTAACTTCGCGACTTCAGGAGGCCGAACGCAGGACTTGCGGAGGGAGGTGACGGGCATGGATGCCCGTCAAGCGCTGGGGCCCAGGATGGGCCCTGCAGCGCGGTCCTCCCGGGAGCAAGGCCGGAGTGAGGGAACCCGGAGCGAAGCGGAGGGCCGGATGAATGGAGCGCAACGGCTTTGGTTACTTTGGCCAAGACCAAAGTAACCCGCCGTAAGGGCGGAAAGGTGAATAAGCGTCGACATCACAAATGAATGCGCCTACAACTTACAAAACAATCAAAAAACCAAAAAAAACCAAAAAAACCCAACTCTACTCCACTACCAAATCCCGCCCAACATCCCACCCTCCCCCAAGCGCCGCAATCAACTGCACACTCGCCACCAACCGCCCCTGCAACAACGTCAACACACTCCGCTCGTTGCTGAGCGCCGTCGTCTGCACATTGACCACATCCAGATACCCGATCAACCCCGCCTTGTACTGGTTCTCGGTCAACCGCAACGACTCCCGCGCCGCGTCCAGCGCTTCCTGCCGCACCGCCGCCTCGTCCCCGTACACCTTGAGCTGCACCAGGTAGTTCTCGACCTCCTTGAATCCGTCGAGCACCGTCTGCCGATACTGCGCCACGGTCTGGTCGTACACCGCCACCGTCCGGTCGACCTCGGCACTGCGCTTGCCGGCATCAAACAGCGTCAACGCCAGTTGCGGCCCGACCGACCAGTAACGGTTGGGCAACTCGATCCAGTTGTTGAAGCTGCTGCTGGAGTACCCCCCGTTCATGCTCAGCGACAGATCCGGGAAATACGCCGCCCGCGACACGCCGATGTTCGAGTTGGCCGCCATCACCTTGCGCTCGGCCGAGGCAATGTCGGGACGCCGCTCGAGCAGCTGCGACGGCAGCGACAGCGGCACCTGCGGCAACGCCGGAATATCGTTGCTCGCCGCCAGGGCAAAATCAGCCGGCGCCTTGCCCATCAACACGGCGATGGCGTTCTCGTACTGCGCCCGCTGCCAGGCCAGGTCGATCAGGTCGGCCTGGGTGCTCTTGAGCTGGGTACGCGCCTGGGCCACGGCATCCGGCCCGGCAACCCCGGCGCGGTACTGGTTCTCGTTCATCTTCAACGACCGCTCATAAGTTGCGACCGTGGCTTCAAGCAGGCGCTTCTGCGCATCGATCACCCGCAGCTGCAGGTAGTTCTGCACCAGCTCCGACTGCTGGCTCAGGCGGATGGCCGCCATGTCGGCCAGGCTGGCCTCGGCGCTGGACTCGTTGGCGTTCATGGTTTCACGCAACTTGCCCCACAGGTCGATCTCCCAGCTCACCCCGAGCTGGGCGTTGTAGGTGTCGCGGATGCCGCTGCTGTTGTTCGACAGGCTGGAGCTGGAACTGCCGGTGCCCTGGGCTGAACGGTTCTTGCTGGTGGTCAGGTTCAGCGAAGGGAACAGCGAGGCACGGCTGCTGCGCACCAGCGCCTGGGCCTGGCGGTACTGCGCCTCGTACTGCGCCACCGTCTGGTTGCTGCGATTGAGCTCCTCCACCAGGGCGTCAAGCTGCTTGTCGCCATAGATCTCCCACCACGCCCCGCGGGCGATGGCGTCGGACGGATTGGCCTGGGTCCAGCCTTCGGCCTGCTTGAACTGCGCCGGGGTGCTGATTTCCGGGCGCTGGTAGTCCGGGCTCAGGGTACAGGCGCTGAGCATGGCCACGCACAACCCGGCGCTGACCAGGCGCGAACCGCGCCCGTGGGTCAGCCGCTTGAGGGCACGATGGATTCGGGTGTGGGCAAAGTTCATAGCGGGGTATCCAGGGCAGCGTCGGTGCGCACGCCGCGCCAGCGGTTGAACCGGTGGCGCAGGCGATCGAGGTACAGGTAGACCACGGGCGTGGTGTAGAGGGTGAGGATCTGGCTGAACACCAGGCCGCCGATGATGGTCAGGCCCAGCGGCTGGCGCATCTCGGCGCCCTCGGCGCGGCTGAGCAGCAACGGCAGCGCGCCGAGGATCGCCGCCAGGGTGGTCATCAGGATCGGCCGCAGGCGCAGCAGGCAGGCGCGGCGGATCGACTCCTCCGGCGACAGGCCGTCGTGGCGCTCCAACTGCAGCGCCAGGTCGATCATCAAGATGGCGTTCTTCTTCACCACGCCGATCAGCAGGAACAGCCCGAGCAACGAGATCAGGCTGAACTCGCCACCGGTCAGGTACAGCGCCAGCAAGGCGCCGACACCGGCCGAGGGCAGCGTGGAGAGGATCGTCAGCGGGTGGATGTAGCTCTCGTAGAGGATGCCCAGCACCAGGTACACCAGCACCAGGGCGCCGAGGATCATCAGCGGCTGGCCTTCGGTGGTCTTGGTGAAGGCGTCGGCGTCGCCGCCGAGCTTGGCGATCACCGACTCGGGCAGGCCGAGCTTGGCCACCGCGCGTTCCAGCGCGGCCATGGCCTGGTCGGGGCTGTAGCCTTCGGCGACGTCGAACGAGATGTCCTCGGAGGCGAACTGCCCTTCGTGGCTGACGCGGTCGTTGGCCAGGCTGTTCTCGTAGCGGGCGAAGGTGGACAGCGGCACCCGGGCGCCGTCGGCAGTGATCACCTGCACCTGCTCCAGGGTGCTCGGGTCCCAGGCGTATTTCGGGTTGATCTCCAGCACCACCTGGTACTGGTTGAGGCTGTCGTAGATGGTCGAGATCTGCCGCTGGCTGTAGGCGTTGTTCAGCACCGCGGTGACCATGTCCATGTCGATGCCCAGGCGCTTGGCCTGGTCACGGTCGACCACCAGGGTCACCTGCTGGGTGCCGGCGCCGTCGTGGGCGTCGATGGCGGTCAGCTCGGGCAGCTTGCGCAGCTCGGCGGCCACCTTCGGGAACCACTCGCGCAGGGCTGCCAGGTCGCCGCTCTGCAGGGTGTAGAGGTACTGTGAGGTGCTCTGGTCGCGACCGCCACCGCCCAGTTGCAGGTCCTGGTCGGCCATCAGGTACAGACGCCCGCCGGGGATCTTCGGCAGGTCCTTGCGCAGGCGGTCGATCACCTTCTGCGCGTTCTCCTTGCGCTCGGCGATCGGTTTGAGGCGCACCAGCACGAAGGCGTTGTTGGTGCCGCTGTTGCCGCCGATGAAACCAGCGACGCTTTCCACCGCCGGGTCCTTGAGCAGGGCGCGGCGGTAGATTTCCATCTTCGGCTGCATCACGGTGAACGACAGGCCGTCGTCGCCACGGATGAAACCTTGCAGCTGGCCGGTGTCCTGCTGCGGCATCAGGGTCTTGGGCACCACCACGTACAGGGCGATGTTCAGCCCGATGGTGGCCAGCAGGCTGAACAGGGTCAGGCGCTTGTGGCGCAGCGCCCAGCCCAGGCTCTTGTCGTAGCCGGCGACCATGCGCTGGTGGATGCGGTCGCTCCAGCGTTGCAGGCGGGTCTGCTGCTGCGGGCCGTGGACCTTGAGCCAGCGCGAGCAGAGCATCGGCGTCAGCGTCAGCGACACCACCAGCGAGACGATGATCGCCGCGGCCAGGGTGATCGAGAACTCCTTGAACAGCCCGCGCACGATACCGCCCATGAACAGGATCGAGACGAACACCGCCACCAGCGAGACGTTCATCGACAGCAGGGTGAAGCCCACCTCCTGCGCACCCTTGTAGGCGGCGCGCATGGGGTTTTCGCCGTTCTCGATATGCCGCGAGATGTTCTCCAGCACCACGATGGCGTCGTCCACCACCAGGCCGGTGGCGAGAATCAGCGCCATCAGCGACAGGTTGTTCAGCGAGAACCCGCACAGGTACATGACCGCGAAGGTGCCCACCAGCGACACCGGCACCGCCAGGCTCGGGATCAGCGAGGCGCGCAGGTTGCCGAGAAACAGATAGACCACCAGGATCACCAGCACCACGGCGATCAGCAGGGTGTGCTCGGCCTCCTTCAGGGTGGCCTTGATCACCGGCGAGCGGTCCATGGCCACGTTGAGCTTGACGCTGGCCGGCAGCAGCGACTGCAAGGCCGGCAGCTCGGCCTTGATCTGCTCGACGGTCTGGATGATGTTGGCGTTGGTCTGGCGGTTGACCACCAGCAGCACCGCGCTCTCGTCGTTGAAGAAACCGCTGTTGTAGCGGTTCTCCACGCCATCGCTGACCTTGGCCACGTCGGACAGGCGCAGGATCGCGCCGTTCTGCTGGCGGATCACCAGCGGCTTGTAGTCCTCGGCGGTCTCCAACTGGTCGTTGGCGCGCACCTGCCAGTTGCGCTCATGGTCTTCGACGAAGCCCATGGGCCGGCGCTGGTTGGCGTTGGCCACCGCATTGCGCACGTCGTCCAGGGACAGGCCGTACTGGTTGAGCAGCTGCGGTTCCAGCTCGATGCGCACCGCCGGCAGCGAGCTGCCGCCGATCTGCACCTCCCCTACCCCGCTGACCTGCGCCAGGCTCTGGGACAGGATGGTGTCGGCCAGGTCGTAGAGCTTGCCCTTGGACAGCACGTCCGAGGTCAGCGACAGCACCATGATCGGCGCCTGGGACGGGTTGATCTTCTTGTAGGTGGGCATGCTGCGCATGCCGCTGGGCAGCAGGTTGCGGGTAGCGTTGATCGCCGCCTGCACCTCGCGCGCCGCGCCGTCGATATCGCGGCCCAGCTCGAAGCCGATGATCACCCGGGTCGAGCCCTGGTTGGAACTGCTGGTCAGGGTGGTGACGCCGGCGATGGCACCGAGCTTGCGCTCCAGCGGCGTGGCCACGGTGGAGGCCATGACCTCCGGGCTGGCGCCGGGCAGGCTGGCCTGCACCACGATCACCGGGAAGTCCATCTGCGGCAGCGGCGACACCGGCAGCAGGCCGAAGCTCACCCCGCCCAGCAGCATGATCGCCAGGCTCAGCAGCATGGTGGCTACCGGCCGGCGGATAAAGGGTCCGGACAGGTTCATGCTTCGGCCTGCCGCGCATCGTCAGCCGGGCGCCAGCGGCGCGCCAGGCGGTCGAAGTACAGGTAGATGACCGGCGTGGTGAACAGCGTCAGCACCTGGCTGACCAACAAGCCGCCGACCATCACCAGGCCCAGCGGCTGGCGCAGCTCGGCGCCGGAGCCGGTGGCGAGCATCAGCGGCATGGCGCCGAACAGCGCGGCCAGGGTGGTCATCAGGATCGGCCGGAAGCGCAGCAGCGCCGCCTGGTAGATCGCGTCACGTGGGCTCATGCCCTGGTGGCGCTCGGCCTCCAGGGCGAAGTCGATCATCATGATCGCGTTCTTCTTGACGATGCCGATCAGCAGGATGATGCCGATGATGGCAATCATGCCCAGGTCGTTGCCGCTCAGCAGCAACGCCAGCAAGGCCCCCACCGCCGCAGACGGCAATGTGGAGAGGATGGTCACCGGGTGGATGTAGCTCTCGTAGAGCACGCCCAGCACGATGTACATGGTCACCACCGCGGCCAGGATCAGCAGCAAGGTGCTCGACAGCGAGGCCTGGAACGCCTCGGCGGCGCCCTGGAAGCGGGTCTGTACACCGATCGGCATGCCGATGTCCTGCTGCACCTGCTCGATCACCTTGACCGCCTCGCCCAGGGACGCGCCATGAGCCAGGTTGAACGACATCATCACCGCCGGGAACTGGCCGATGTGCGAGATCGCCAGCTGGGCCTGGCGCTGCTCGATGCGCGCCAGGGCCGACAGCCGCACCTGACCGCCGTCGGTGGCCTTGACGTGGATCGATTCCAGGGCCTGCGGGCCGAGGCTGGCCGCGGTCTGCGACTGCAGCACCACGCGGTACTGGCTGGCCTGGGTGTAGATGGTCGAGATCTGCCGCTGGCCGAAGGCGTCATACAGCGCGTTGGTGATCTGCGCCACGGTAATCCCCAGGCGACTGGCCATATCGCGGTCGATCACCAGGAATACCTGCAGGCCCTGATCCTGCAGGTCGCTGGCCACGTCCTGCAGTTCGGGACGGTCCTTGAGCGCCTGCACCAGCTTGCCGCTCCATTCGGCGAGCATGTCGGCATCCGGCGAGCTCAGGCTGAACTGGTACTGGGTGCGGCTGACCCGGTCCTCGATGCTCAGGTCCTGCACCGGCTGCATGAACAGGCGGATGCCGACCAGCCTGTCGAGCTGCGGCTGCAGGCGGTTGATCACCTCGGCGGCGGTGACGTCGCGCTCGCCGTGAGGCTTGAGGTTGATCAGCAGGCGGCCGCTGTTGAGGGTGGCGTTATCGCCGTCCACGCCTATATACGAGGACAGGCTCTGTACCGCCGGGTCCTGCAGGATCACCTTGGCCAGGGATTGCTGGCGCTCGCTCATGGCGGCGAACGAGGTCGATTGCGGCGCCTCGGAGATGCCCTGGATGACCCCGGTGTCCTGGGCCGGGAAGAAGCCCTTGGGCACCATCAGGTACAGCACCACGGTCAATGCCAGGGTGGCCACGGCCACCAGCAGGGTCAGCGGCTGGCGCTCGAGCACCCAGGTCAGGGTGGTGCCGTAGTGCTTGATCAGCCAGTCGATCCAGGCACCGCTGGCGCGGTAGAAGCGGCCTTGCTCCTCTTCCTTGGGTTCACGCTTGAGCAGGCGCGCGCACATCATCGGCGTCAAGGTCAGCGACACCACCAGGGAAATCAGGATGGCCACCGCCAGGGTGATGGCGAACTCGCGGAACAGCCGCCCGACCACATCGGCCATGAACAGCAGCGGAATCAGCACGGCGATCAGCGAGAAAGTCAGCGAGATCAAGGTGAAACCAATCTGCTTGGCGCCCTTGAGCGCGGCCTGCATGGGTGTTTCGCCCTCCTCGATGTGCCGGGAGATGTTCTCCAGCATGACGATGGCATCGTCCACCACGAAACCGGTGGCGATGGTCAGGGCCATCAAGGTGAGGTTGTTGACCGAAAAACCCGCCAGGTACATCACCCCGAAGGTGCCGATCAGTGACAGCGGCACGGCGATGGAGGGGATGATGGTGGCGCTGAAGCGGCGCAGGAAGACGAAGGTGACCATCACCACCAGGGCGATGGCGAACAGCAACTCGTGCTGCACATCGCGCACGGCGGCGCGGATGGTCTGGGTGCGGTCGGTAAGCACGCTGACATCCAGGCCCGCCGGCAGGTTGTCGGTGATCGACGGCAGCAGTTCCTTGATCCGGTCGACCACCTCGATGACGTTGGCGCCGGGCTGGCGCTGGATGTTCAGCAGCACCGCCTCGTTCTGGTTGGCCCAGGCGGCCAGCCGTTCGTTCTCGGCGCCGTCGACGATCTCGGCGACGTCCTTCAGGCGCAGCGGCGCGCCATTGCTGTACTTGAGGATGAGGTTGGCGTATTCCTCGGGCGAGCGCAGCTGGTCGTTGGCGTCGAGCATCGACACCCGGGTCGGGCCGTCGAAGTTGCCCTTGGGCTGGTTGACGTTGGAGGCGCCGATCAAGGTACGCACGTCGTCCAGGTTCAGGCCGTTGGCGGCCAGGGCGTCGACGTTGACCTTGATCCGCACGGCCTGGCGCTGGCCGCCGGCGATGCTGACCATGCCGACGCCGCTGATCTGGGCGATCTTCTGCGCCACGCGGGTGTCGACCAGGTCGTTGAGCTTGGGCAGCGGCATGGTCTTCGAGGAAATGGCCAGGGTCAGCACCGGGGTGTCGGCCGGGTTGACCTTGTTGTACACCGGCGGCGCCGGCAGGTCGCTGGGCAGCAGGTTGCTGGCGGCGTTGATCGCGGCCTGCACCTGCTGCTCGGCGACATCCATGTTCATGTCGAGGTTGAAGCGCAGGGTCAGTACCGAGGCGCCGCCGGAGCTGGTCGAGGCCATCTGCTCCAGGCCCGGCATCTGCCCGAACTGGCGTTCCAGCGGCGCGGTGACGGCACTGGTCATCACCTGCGGGCTGGCGCCGGGGTACAGGGTCATGACGCGGATGGTCGGGTAGTCGACCTGGGGCAAGGCCGCCACCGGCAGCAGCCTGTAGGCGATCAGGCCGGCCAGGACGATGGCCAGCATGCTCAGCGTGGTGGCGACCGGCCGCAGGATGAACAGGCGCGAAAGGTTCATGCGCCCGCCTTGGTGCCTGGTTCAGCGGCCTGGGCCGAGCCCTTGGCGCCCTGCCCCTGCAGGTGCTGGCCAGGGGTGGTCGGCACTTGCGAGCTATCCTCGACCACATCGACCTTGGTGCCTTCGCGCAGGCGGTCGGTGCCTTCCAGCACCAGGCGCTCGCCAGCGGCCAGGCCCTCGACGATCACCGTGTTCTCGCCATCGCTGGCGCCGACCTTGAGCTTGCGCACGTTGATGGTGTTCTCGGCGTTGACCACATAGGCGAAGGTGCCGTCGTTGCCGAACTGGATCGCCGCAGCCGGAGCCAGCACCACCTGTTTGAGGGTGTCGGCCAGCAGGCGCACATTGACGAACTGGTTGGGGAACAGCGCATGGTCTGTGTTCTGGAAGGTGCCCTTGAACTTCAGGGTGCCGGTGGCGACGTCGATCTGGTTGTCGAGGCTGCCCAGCACACCGGTGGACTGCAGCTTCTGGTCGCCCCGGTCCCAGGCCTCGACCGGTAGGCTGGCGCCGCTGCGGTAGCGGGCCAGGACGGTGTCGAGCTGGGTTTCCGGCAGGGTGAAGACGACGCTGATCGGCTGGGTCTGGGTGATGACCACCAGCGCCGTGGTGTCGTTGGCCGCCACCAGGTTGCCCAGGTCCAGCTGGCGCAGGCCCACGCGGCCGTTGATCGGTGCGCGGATCTGGGTGAACTCGAGGTTCAGGCGAGCGTCGTTGACCTGGGCCTGGTTGGTCTTGACCAGTCCCTGGAATTGCCCGACCTGGGCTTCGGCGGTGTCGAGGGTCTGCTTGGCGATGCTGTCCTCGGCGTACAGGCCTTTATAGCGGGCCAGGTCGACCTGGGCGTTCTTCAACTGTGCCTGGTTCTGCGCCAGGGTGCCTTCGGCCTGCTGCAAGGCGATGCGATAGGAACGTGGGTCGATCTCGGCGAGCAGGTCGCCTGCCTTGACCTGCTGGCCTTCCTTGAAGTGGACCTTGACCAGCTCGCCGGCGACCCGGCTGCGCACGTTGACCGTGTTGGTCGCGGTGACGGTGCCGAGGGCCTTGTAGTACAGCGGGAAGTCCCCGACACGCACGGGTTCGACCCGTACCGGCACCGCCTCGGTGGAGGCACCGAAGCCCGGTCGCCCGCCCTTGCCCGGTCGGTGCCCGGCGTCCTCCTTGTGGACGGTCGCCGCGGGCCACAGCCACCAGGCCAGCAGGGCCACCAGCAGCAGGATCAGCAGGCCGAACAGCCAGCGACGAGGGGAACGGGAATTGGAGGCTTGCATGGGTCGAACGAACCTTGTTCAGAGAAAGACGGCGTGGAGAGCGTGAACGATAAGCACTGGCATCGCTTTAGCAAAGGGGCTTTACCAGTGCTTTACCTTCGGCTGACGTTGGCAAAGGGGTGAACTTTAAATGAAAACGGCCTGGAACAGGGTCCAGGCCGTTACAGGGTGTAACCCCTGGGGGGCTTCGCCCCTTTCGCGGCACAAGGCCGCTCCTACAGGAATCAGCGTTTTCTGTAGGAGCGGCCTTGTGCCGCGAAAGGGCCGCAGGGCGGCCCCAGCGTCACTTACTTCAGGACAGCCAGTGCCGCCTCGTAGTTCGGCTCGTCGGCGATTTCGCCCACCAGCTCGGCGTGCAGCACCTTGTCGTTTTCGTCCAGCACCACCACGGCGCGGGCGGCCAGGCCGGCCAGCGGGCCGTCGGCGATGGCCACACCGTAGTTTTCCAGGAACTCGCGGCCACGCAGGGTCGACAGGTTCTTCACGTTCTCCAGACCTTCGGCGCCGCAGAAGCGCGCCTGGGCGAACGGCAGGTCGGCGGAGATGCACAGCACCACGGTGTTGGTCACGTCATTAGCCTGGGCGTTGAACTTGCGCACCGAGGTAGCGCAGGTCGGGGTGTCGACGCTCGGGAAGATGTTCAGCACCTTGCGCTTGCCGGCGAAGTCGGCCAGCGACTTGTTCGACAGGTCGCCAGCGACCAGGGAGAAGGCTGGTGCCGCGGCGCCTTGCTTCGGCAGTTCACCGCTGACCTTGACCGGGTTGCCTTTGAGAGTCACTTGAGCCATGGCGGAAATCCTTATACGGGGTTGGAAAAGGACTCAGAGTTAACCATGAAGGGACGCAAGTGCCTATGGGCAAAGATGAAATTGTCCTACGTTCGGGCAATTCCTGTAGACAAACGCCCGGGTGACTGGCGTCGACCCGGGCGCTTTTCCTACGTGACGGGACTCAGGCCAGCAGGCCGTACACCACCGAGGTCAGGGCCACCAGGCCGACGACCACCACGAACAGGTTGGACAGCGCGCCGCTGTACTTGCGCATCGATGGCACGCGACGGATGGCGTACATCGGCATCAGGAACAGCAGCACGGCGATGATCGGGCCGCCGAGGGATTCGATCATGCCGAGGATGCTCGGGTTGAGGGTGGCGACGATCCAGCACACCACCAGCATCAGCGCGGCGACGATGCGGTCCAGGGCCTTGGCACCCGGGCGCATGCCGGACTTGACGATCATGCCCTTGAGGCCCTCGCTGGCACCGATGTAGTGGCCCAGGAACGACTTGGCAATGGCGATGAAGGCGATCAGGGGCGCGGCGAAGGCGATGGCCGGCTGCTCGAAGTGGTTGGCCAGGTACGACAGGATCGACAGGTTCTGCGCCTTGGCCTCGGCCAGCTGGGCGCTGCTCAGGGTCAGCACGCAGCTGAACACGAAGAACAGCACCATCAGCACCATCAGCAGGTGCGCGCGACGCAGGATCTGACCGCTGCGCTCATCGGCGTGCTCGCCGTAGCGGCGCTTCTGGTCGACGGCGAAGGCCGAGATGATCGGCGAGTGGTTGAACGAGAACACCATCACCGGAATCGCCAGCCACACGGTGTGCAGGAAGGCCGAGCCGGACGGCACCTGGGTGGCGGTGTCGAGGATGCCGCCGGTCCAGTGCGGCACCAGGTACAGGGCCAGCAGCGCCAGGGCAACGATGAACGGGTAGACCAGCAGGCTCATGACCTTGACCGTGGCCTGTTCGCCGCAGCGCACGATGGCCAGCAGGCCGAGGATCAGCACGAACGACAGGATCGCCCGCGGTGGCGGCGCGATGTGCAGCTGGTGCTCCATGAAGCTGCTGACGGTGTTGGTCAGCGCCACGCTGTAGATCAGCAGGATCGGGAAGATGGCGAAGAAGTACAGGACGGTGATCAGCGCGCCGGCGGTGATGCCGAAATGCTCCTCGACCACTTCAGTGATGTCGCCGCCCTTGCTGCCGGAGAGCACGAAGCGGGTCAGCCCGCGGTGGGCGAAGTAGGTCATGGGGAAGGCCAGCAAGGCCAGGACCAGCAGCGGCCAGAAACCGCCAAGGCCGGCGTTGATGGGCAGGAACAGGGTTCCGGCGCCGATGGCCGTGCCGAACAGGCCCAGCATCCAGGTGGTGTCTTGACGCGACCAGCTGCCGAGGGTGGCGGGGGTCGATTCTACAAAGCGTTGTTCAACGCTTGGGGCCTGCTCATTCATTCCGGGTGACGCTCCACTCGCAAGACTGCAACAGGCTGAGAATGGCGAAATAGACGATTCGCCCAACTCAACCGGGGAAGAGGGGCGCGATTGTGCATGCAAAGGTTGCACTTGGGGAAGCCCCGCCCGAGGGACGGTTGCACTTGTCTTTACAAGCGGGTTGTGCTGGAGGGGCTGCTTCGCAGCCCTTTCGCGGCACAAGGCCGCTCCTACAGAGAAACGCAAACCTCCCTGTAGGAGCGGCCTTGTGCCGCGAAAGGGCCGCAGAGCGGCCCCAGGCCGGTTACCGCTGAACGGCGGCAAACGCCTCGGCTACCTGGCGCAGGTTGGCCGGACGCAGCCCGGACATGCACACCCGGCCACTGTCGATCAGGTACACGCCGAACTCGTCACGCAGGCGACGCACCTGCTCCACGCTGAAACCGGTGTAGCTGAACATGCCGCGCTGGCGCAGGAAGAACTGGAAGTCCTGGCCCGGCAGCAGCTCGCCGAGGAGGTCGACCAGGCCCTGGCGCATGTCGAGGATACGCTTGCGCATCACCTCCACTTCCGCCGCCCACTGGGCATTGAGCGCGGCATCGCCGAGCACGCCGGCTACCAGCTGGGCGCCGAACGCGGGCGGGCTGGAATAGTTGCGGCGCACGGTGGCCTTGAGCTGGCCGAGCACGCTGGAGGCGGTGGCGGCATCGTCGCAGACCACCGACAGGCCCCCTACCCGCTCGCCGTACAGCGAGAAGATCTTCGAGAATGAGTTGCTGACCAGGCACGGCACGCCGGCACGGGCCATCTCGCGAATGGCGTAGGCGTCTTCCACCAGGCCTTCACCGAAGCCCTGGTAGGCGATGTCGAGGAACGGAATCAGCTGGCGCGCCTTGACCACCTCGACCACCTGCTGCCACTGCTGCTGGTTCAGGTCGACGCCGGTGGGGTTGTGGCAGCACGGGTGCAGCAGGACGATGCTGTTGGCCGGCAGGGTCTGCAGGGTCGCCAGCATGCCGGCGAAATCGACGCCACGGCTGGCGGTGTCGAAGTACGGGTAGCTGTGCACCTTGAAACCCGCGCCTTCGAAGATCGCCCGGTGGTTGTCCCAGGTCGGGTTGCTCACCCACACCTCGGAGCCCGGGAAGTAGCGCTTGAGGAAGTCGGCGCCGACTTTCAGCGCGCCGGAACCACCGACGGTCTGCACGGTGGCCACGCGGCCATCGGCCACAGCCGGGTGATCTGCGCCGAACAGCAGCGCCTGGATCGCCTGGCGGTAGGCGGCCAGGCCTTCCATCGGCAGGTACAGCGAGGCTTCGTGGGGCTGACCGGCCAGGCGCTTCTCCACCTCGCCCACCGCCGCCAGCTGCGGCACCACGCCAGCTTCGTCGTAGTACAGGCCGATACTCAGGTTGACCTTGTCGGCGCGCGGGTCGGCCTTGAAGGTTTCCATCAGCGAGAGGATCGGGTCGCCGGCATAGGCATCGACATGTTTGAACACAGCGTGCAGCTCCTTGGAAATCAGGACAGTTCAGGGAAGGCTCCAGCGAGGATACCCGCAGTGGGGCGTCAGGAACATCACCGATGTGCAAGGAGTCGATGCAGGGGTGCACGAGGGAGCGTTACGACGCAAAGACATTTCCCACATCAATTACGGAAACGGATGAATAGGCACCCTCTGTGGCGGCCTGCCATTGTCGCTATTGATTTTCTGAGTACGACTGGAGAGTTGTAGCGCTCTTTAGACCGAGCGCCGCCCGCGCGGCGCATCGCGGCACAAGGCCGCTCCTACATCTGTTTCGGGCCAGTCAATCCTGTGCAATTGCCTGGTCCGCCTTGTTGGCTCGACGCGCTTTCAGCGTGGGCACTACTGCCACTCCACCTGTCTCAAGATATGCGCCAAGGCGGGCAACCATTGCCTGACAGGTTCGGCACGTTGCAACAAATGTAGGAGCGGCCTTGTGCCGCGATGCGCCGCGCGGGCGGCGCTCGGTCTCGAGAGCGGTGCAAGACCATCGCCAAACCCTTGGCCGCCATCACGCGATCAATTGCCTTCTCGCCAAAGGCCTTGAAGGGCGCGTCCAAAGACAAGGACCATACGATGCCTTACATCTACCTGGCTGTATGTACTGCACTGACAGGCTGGTTCCTCGACTGGATCTGCAAGCCGATTCTGGTGCGCAGGTGGCTCTACCTGGTTTTCCAGATCACAGGCATCACCGCTTGCACACAACTCGGTGCCCAGGAGGTTCTTTACTGGGATGGAGGGGCATGGGGCCTGTTCTTTTCACTCGCCGGATTTCCTCTGCTGTTCGAACGCTCGAGTTGGTATGAGCGAAACCGATAGAGGAGGCATTCATGAACATGCTTTACCTGCTGATCTATCTGCCGGTCGCAATCCTTCTGTTCGACTGGCTTTGCAGGTCAGTACTGCTTCGCAGAATCTTGTACATCGTCTTCATGGTAGCGGGCATCAGTACCTGTTCACAGCTGGGGCAACGCGAGTTCATGAAACTCGATGGTGGGCAATGGGCTCTATTCTTCGTCGTGCTCGGCACGACCCTGCTGTTTGATCGCTCGCACTTTTTTGATCGCGATCGGGATTGAGGACCTGCGCCCCATCCCGATCCAGATGGGGCCAGTTCAGCCCGCCAACCCCCGCAACTCCCCCCACTCCCGCTCACTCAACGCCACCCCTTCTCGCCCAGCCACTTCACGCTCGCGATAACGCCGCTCGCCCGGCATCCGCGTCAACCCGACTGCCTGCATCTGTTCCACCAGTTCACGGCTGCGCAGCGCGAAGCGCTCGCCCTCGGCCTTGCTCGGGTCGATCACGATGATCAACTGCCCGGTCCAGGGGGTCTTGGCTCCTGGGTGGCCCGACCAGTCGAACTCCCAGGAGAAATTGCCTCCCGTCAGCGCCGCCGCCAGCAGCTCGACCATCATCGACAGCGCCGAGCCCTTGTGCCCGCCGAACGGCAGCAAGGCGCCGCCCTCGAGAATCGCCTTGGGGTCGCTGGTCGGCTGGCCATCGGCATCCACGCCCATGCCCGGCGGCAACTGCTCGCCCGCCCGCGCGGCGATCTGCACATCGCCATGGGCCATGGCGCTGGTGGCCATGTCGAAGACGATCGGATCATGCCCGGCGCAAGGCGCGGCAAAAGCAATGGGGTTGGTGCCGAACAGCGGCTTGCGCGCACCGTGTGGCACCACGCAGGTCATGCTGTTGACCACGCTCAAGGCCACCAGGCCTTCGTCGGCGAACGGCTCGACATCCGGCCACAGCGCGGCGAAATGGTGCGAGTTGTGGATCGCCAGCACCGCGATGCCGGCCGCCCGGGCCTTCTCCACCAGCAGCGGCCGGGCCGCCGCCAGCGCCGGCTGGGCGAAACCACCCTTGGCATCGACCCGTACATAGCCGGATGCCAGGTCGGTCACCAACGGCTCGGCGCGGCCATCAACCCAGCCGCTGGCCAGGGTCGAGACATAACCGGGAATACGGAACACCCCATGGCTGTGGGCACCGTCGCGCTGGGCACTGGCGCAATTGTGGGCGAGCACGGCGGCCACCGCCGCGCTGCAGCCATGACGCTCGAAAATCGACTGCAGCAACGCCTGCAGCTCGGTAAAAGGCACGCGCACGACAGGGCCGGTGGAAGGTGAAGACATCTGGAGCTCCTTTCTTGGAATTGGATTCGCTACAGCGCAACTGCACAGACTTTCCCGCCAATGACAGCTATCTGTCAAATATTGACTTAATGACAGAAAACAGCCATTTTGGCCTCCACGCCAGAAATCAACCGGAACCGACCATGAGCCAATCGATCAAGCAACGCCTGGAAAGCAGCCTGCACACCGCTGCCGCCTCGGGCCGCCAGATCGCCAGCTACATGCTCGCCAACCTCCACGAACTGCCGTTCCAGACCTCGGCCAGCATCGCCGCCAAGCTGGGCGTCAGTGAATCCAGCGTCGGCCGCTTCTGCCGCTCGCTGGGCTACGCACACCTCAAGGCGCTCAAGCAGGACCTGCAGAGCGACCTGGGCGACGGCCCCTGGCTGGTGGGCGACCGCCTGCAGGAGTTCCGCCAGCAACCCGAGGACGACCAGCGCTCGGGCAGCCTGGAGCTGGAAATGGCCGCGCTGGTGCGCGTGCACGAATACAGCCGCGGCGAACCCTGGCAGCAGGTCGCCCGGCGCCTGGCGGAAAAACCGCGGGTGTTCGTCGCGGGCTTTCAGACCGAACGCGGCGTGGCCATGTGCATGAGCCACCTGCTGCAATACCTGCGCGACGGCGTGCAACTGGTCGACGGCAGCGCCGGGCACTTCGCCGAGGTGCTGCTGGGGCGCCCGCAGGACTGCGCGCTGGTGGTGTTCGAGGCGCGCCGCTATTCCCGCCATGCCCTGCAGCTGTGCCACAAAGCCCGCGAGCTGGGCATCCCGGTAACCCTGGTCACCGACACCTTCTGTGACTGGGCCGATGCCAACGCCGACGAGGTGTTCCGCATCCCCACCGAATTCAACCTGTTCTGGGAATCCACCGCGACCATGCTGTCGTGGGTGCACCTGATGGTCAACGAGGTCTGCAAGAAGCTCGGACCGGATGTTGAAAGACGCTTGGAAGCAACTGCCGCTCTACATAACGAGTTCGTCGGCTACACCTCGTGGCCGGCGGGCAAACAACAATAGCAAGAGTGCAACTACCGAGGTGCGAGATGAAAGGAACCATGGCTGTGGTGGGTGCGTGCGCCCTGCTGCTGGCGGCCGGCGCCAGTGCCGAGACCCTGCGTTTTGCCACTGAAGGCGCTTACCCGCCGTTCAACTACGTCGATGCCGACAACAAATTGCACGGCTTCGACATCGACATCACCCATGCCCTGTGCGAGCAGATGAAAGTCGAGTGCACCCTGGTGGCCCAGGACTGGGAAGGCATCATCCCCGCGCTGATGGCGCGCAAGTACGACGCCGTGGTGGCCTCGATGATCGACACCGAGGAGCGCCGCCGCAAGATCGCCTTCACCGACCGCTACTACCGCACCCCGCTGACCGTGGCGGTCGCCAAGGACAGCAAGATCAGCGACGCGCAGACCGACTTCAAGGGCTACACCGTCGGTGCCCAGTCCGCCTCGACCCAGGCGATCTACGCCGAGGACGTGTACGGCAAGGCCGGCGCGGACGTGAAGCTGTACCCGACCCTGGACGAGGCCAATGCCGACCTCGCCGCCGGTCGCCTGGACGGGGTGATCGCCGACAAGTTCCCGTTGCACGAATGGCTGAACAAGAATGGCAAGGACTGCTGCAAGATCCTCGGCGACGTCGACGGCACCAAGGCCGACGCGGCGATTGCCGTGCGCAAGGATGACGAGGCCCTGCGCGTGCGGCTGAACGAGGCCCTGGCGGCGATCGTGGCCAATGGCACGTACCAGAAGATCGCGAGCAAATACTTCGCCTTCGATATCTACCAGTAATCTCGTGGGAGCGGGCTTGCCCCGCGATGGCGTCCTGCGTCAACCAGGTGCTATCGCGGGGCAAGCCCGCTCCCACGGGGTCGTCTGTATCCCGGGGGTTACCCATGCTCGATCAACTCTCCCTGCTCTCCTTCGCCAGCGGCGGCTGGGGCCAGGCGCTCTTGGCCGGCGCTCTGGTGACCGTGTCGCTGGCCCTGGCCTGCCTGCCCATCGGCCTGCCGCTGGGCCTGCTGGTGGCGCTGGCCGCGCGCTCGCGCAAACGCCTGCCGCGGGCCTGGGCCACCACGTTCTCCACGGTGTTCCGCGGCCTGCCCGAATTGCTGACCCTGCTGATCATCTACTACGGCTGCCAGATCGCCGCGCAGAAGATCCTCGCCGCGCTGGGCTACCAGGGCGAGGTGCTGATCAACACCTTCCTCGCCGCGATGGCCGCCTTCAGCCTGGTGTTCGCCGCGTTTTCCAGCGAGATCTGGCTGATGGCCTTCAAGACCCTGCCCAAGGGCCAGCTGGAAGCCTGCGCGGCCTTGGGCCTTAGCAAGCGCACCGGATTCTTCAAGGTGGTGTTGCCGCAACTGACGCGCATCGCCCTGCCGGGCCTGTCGAACAACTGGCTGAGCCTGCTCAAGGACACCTCGCTGGTCTCGACCATCTCGCTGATCGACCTGATGCGCCAGACCAACCTAGCGGTCAGCGTGACCAAGGAGCCGATGCTGTTCTACGGCGTCGCCTGCCTGGTCTACCTGCTGTTCTCGGCGCTGTCGGGCAGGGTCTTCACCCTGCTGGAGCGGCGCAGCAACCGCCATTTGCAAGGAGCCCGCCCATGAGCCCGGAGCAACTGCTGGCCTACGTGCTCGATCCCGACCTGCTGGAGCGCTACGGCGCGCGCTTCGTCGATGGCCTGCTGGTCACCGCCAAGCTGGTGGCGATCTCCTTCACCCTCGGCGCGCTGCTGGGCATGCTCCTGGCCCTGGCGCGGATGTCGCAGCGCCTCGTGCTGCGACGCCTGGCTGCGGGCTACGTGTACTTCTTTCGCGGCTCGCCGCTGCTGGCGCAGTTGTTTTTGCTGTACTACGGGCTCGGTTCGCTCAAGGGTTTCTGGCAGGACCTGGGGCTGTGGTGGTTCTTCCGCGAGGCCTGGTACTGCGCCCTGCTCGCCTTCACCCTCAACACCGCCGCGTACCAGGCCGAGATCTTCCGCGCCAGCCTGATGGCCGTCGCGCCGGGCCAGTACGAGGCGGCCAAGGCCCTCAACCTCAAGCGCTCGACCACCTTCTTCAAGGTGGTGCTGCCACAGTCGCTGCTGGTGGCCATCGGCCCGTTGGGCAACGAGCTGATCATGATGATCAAGGCCAGCGCCATCGCCTCGCTGGTGACGATCTACGACCTGATGGGGGTGACCAAGCTGGCCTTCTCGCGCAGCTTCGACTTCCAGATCTACCTGTGGGCGGCGGTGCTCTACCTGCTGATCGTCGAGGTGGTCCGGCGCACCCTGAAACACCTGGAGGCCCGCCTGGGCCGCCACCTGAACTGATTGAAGGAATCCTTACATGCATTGCCAGACCATCGTCCTGGGTGCCGGCATCGTCGGCGTCAGCACCGCCCTGCACCTGCAGGCCCGCGGACGCCAGGTGACCCTCGTCGACCGCGACGAACCGGGCAGCGGCACCAGCCATGGCAACGCCGGGCTGATCGAGCGCTCCAGCGTGATCCCCTACGCCTTCCCGCGCCAATGGAGCGCCCTGCTGCGCTACGGCCTGAACCGCCAGCCCGACGTGCGCTACAGCCTGACCCACCTGCCCAAGGTCGCGCCCTGGCTGCTCAGCTACTGGCGCCAGTCCGCCCCCGGCCGCCTGGCCAAGGCCGCCGCCGACATGCTGCCGCTGGTGCAGCGCAGTGTCGAAGAACACGATGCACTGATCGAGGCCGCCGGCCTGCAAGGACTGGTACAGGCCAAGGGCTGGATCGAGGTGTACCGTGACAGTGCGCTGTTCGAACAGGCCAAGCGCGACCTGCGGGGCCTGGCCCGTTATGGTCTGCAGTACGAGATCCTCGAACGCGAACAACTGCAGGCCCGCGAACAGCAACTGGACGGTGGCGTGATCGGCGGCATCCACTGGCTCGACCCGAAGACAGTGAGCAACCCCGGCGGCCTGACCCGTGGCTACGCGGCGCTGTTCGTCCAGCGCGGCGGGCAGTTCCTCCATGGCGACGCGCGCAGCCTGCGCCAGGTCGAGGACGGCTGGCAGCTGGACACCCGTCGAGGGACGGTGACGGCCGACGAGGTGGTGGCCTGCCTCGGCCCGCAGTCGGCCGACCTCTACGAGCGGCTGGGCTACCGCTTTCCGCTGGGCATCAAGCGCGGCTACCACATGCACTACGCCACCCGCGACGGCGCCGAGCTGGGCCACTCGATCTGCGACACCCAGGGCGGCTATGTCCTGGCGCCGATGGCCCGTGGCGTGCGCCTGACCACCGGCATCGAATTCGCCGCAAGCGATGCCGCCGCCAACGAGATCCAGCTGCGCCGCTGCGAGGCCCTGGCGCGCCAGCTGTTCCCGGCCCTGGGCGAGCGCCTGGACGACAAGCCCTGGCTGGGCCGCCGCCCCTGCCTGCCGGACATGCGCCCGGTGATCGGCCCGGCGCCCCTGCACAAGCACCTGTGGTTCAACTTCGGCCATGCCCACCACGGCCTGACCCTGGGCCCGGTCAGCGGCCGCCTGCTGGCCGAATTGATGACCGGCGAGCACCCCTTCACCGACCCTGCGCCCTACAGCGCCGCACGTTTCGACTGAACCTTGAGCGGGAGAACAACAAGATGACCGCCCCCCTGAGCCTTGCCAGCCTGCACCCTGCCCCCGATCCGCGCCCGGAGCTGATTCGCATCGAGGGCCTGAACAAGCACTACGGCGCCTTCCATGTGCTGCACGATATCGACCTGTCGGTGCGCGAGGGCGAGCGCATCGTGCTCTGCGGCCCGTCGGGTTCGGGCAAGTCGACGCTGATCCGCTGCATCAACCGCCTGGAAATCGCCCAGCAGGGCAGCATCCGCGTGGCCGGCACCGACCTCGCCAGCAAAGGCCGCCAGGCCGACCAGGTGCGCAGCGAGATCGGCATGGTGTTCCAGCACTTCAACCTGTTCCCGCACATGAGCGTGCTCGACAACTGCCTGCTGGCGCCGATGAGCGTGCGCGGCCTGTCGCGCCGGGAGGCCGAGGAACGGGCGCGCTTCTACTTGAGCAAGGTCGGCATCGAGAGCCAGGCGCACAAGTACCCCAGCCAGCTGTCCGGTGGCCAGCAGCAGCGGGTGGCGATCGCCCGGGCGCTATGCATGAAACCGAGGATCATGCTGTTCGACGAGCCGACCTCGGCGCTCGACCCGGAGATGGTGGCCGAGGTGCTGGATGTGCTGGTGCAGTTGGCCGGCACCGGCATGACCATGCTGTGCGTCACCCACGAGATGGGCTTCGCCCGGCAGGTGGCCGAGCGGGTGCTTTTCCTCGAGGGCGGGAAGATTATCGAGGACAGCCCACCCGAGGTGTTCTTCGGCCAGCCGCGCACGGCGCGGGCACAGGCGTTTCTCAAGCAGATCCTGCACTAGCATTCTCCAGTGAATGGCAAGTGACAGCCTGTACTGCCATTTTTCATTGACGCAGCCGCCCCAACGCCTCCAGTACATGTTCCGTCGCCCGCTCCACCTGCCCCTCGCGACAGGCGATCCCCAGTTGGCGCCACATCCCCGGTCGCAACGGCCGCCGGGCGATGCGCGGCGGCGACTGCTGCACCTCCCCTTCCTGCGGCAGCAAGGTGGCGCCGTAGCCCGCCGCCACCAGGCTCTTGATCGCATCGTTGTAGTTCAGCTCGATCCGCGGCTCGGGGTACAGCCCCGCCGCGGCAAACCACTCCGAGGTCACCCGCGACAACTGCGTGGAGCTGTCGTTGAGGATCAGCGCCCGGGCCGCGAGCCAGGCCGGCGTGACCCGGGCAGGCGGCTGCCAGTCGGCGGGAACATAGGCCATGATCGGGTCACGCCGCCACGGTGTGATCCTCACCCCTTTGCCCGCCACCTGCGGCAGCGCCACCAGGCCGATGTCCAGGGTGCCCTCGCGCAGTCGCGCCAGGGAGGCCTGTGAAGTGAGCACCTGAACCTGCACGTCGACTCCCGGATGGTCCACCCGCAGTGTTTCCAGGGCCTGGGGCAACAGGTGGGCGATGGCGCCAGTCGAAGCGCCCAGGCGCACCCGCCCGGTCAGGCCCTGCACCTGGCGGCGCACTTCGTCCAGGGCCTGGTCGGCGTCGGCCAGCAGGCGCCGGGCGCGGGTCAGCAAGGTCTCGCCAATGGCCGTGGGGCGCACCTGGCCGCGGGTGCGGGTGAGCAAGGGCGCACCAATGCGTGCCTCCAGCTCGGCCACGTGCAGGCTGATGGTCGGAGGCGCCAGGTTGAGCTGACGGGCGGCGTCGGCAAAGGAGGCACGGTCGGCAATCACCACCAGGGTGCGCAGGCGGTCGAGGCTGATTTCTCGCATGGGGTCTCGGCACGGATGAAGTAATAGCGGCTGGCACATCTCAGGTAGGAGCGGCCTTGTGCCGCGAAAGGGCTGCACAGCAGCCCCGGCACTTTCGCGCCAAACGGGCAACCCTGGGGCTGCTTCGCAGCCCTTTCGCGGCACGAGGCCGCTCCTACAGGGGCATGCGATTTAGATTCAGGATTACTGAACATGGCAATCATGATATTCAAATTTTCTTTCGTCCAGCGAACGACGAGGATAACGCCATTCCTTCTCTTCACTGGAACACCGACATGCACCAGCCCCTCGTCTTCATCGACGGCGACCAAGGCACCACCGGCCTGCAGATCCATGCCCGCCTGCACGGCCGCCAGGACCTGCGCCTGCTCACCCTGCCCGAAGCCGAGCGCAAAGACCCGGCGCGGCGCAGCGAGGCGATCAACAGCGCCGATATCGCCGTGCTCTGCCTGCCCGACGACGCCGCCCGCGAGGCCGTGGCCACCCTGCACAACCCGGCGGTGCGGGTGATCGACGCAAGCTCCGCGCACCGCACCACGCCCGGCTGGATCTATGGCCTGCCGGAACTGAACGAACAACAGGCCGAACGCATTGCCCGGGCCACCCGGGTAAGCAACCCCGGCTGCTACCCCACCGGCGCGATCGCCCTGCTGCATCCGCTGGTCAAGGCAGGCTTGCTGCCGGCGGACTATCCGCTGAGCATCCATGCCATCTCCGGCTACTCCGGTGGCGGCCGGGCCGCCGTCGAGCGGCATGAGCAGCGCAGCGACGCCTACCTGCCGACACTCCAGCTATACGGACTGGAGCTCGCCCACAAGCATGTGCCAGAGATCCAGCAGCATGCGGGGCTGAGCGCGCGGCCGGTGTTCGTGCCGGGTTACGGCGACTACCGCCAGGGCATCGTGCTGAGCATCCCGCTGCAACTGCGCCTGCTGCCCGGGGTCAGCGCCGAGCAGCTGCAAGCCTGCCTGGAGCGGCATTACCAGGGTGCCCGCCATGTGCAGGTGATGCCTCTGCACCAGCACGGCCCAGCTCAGGCGCTGGACCCGCAGGCGCTGAACGACAGCAACGACTTGCGCCTGGCCGTGTATGCCAACCCCGAGCATGGCCAGGTATTGCTGACTGCGGTGTTCGACAACCTGGGCAAGGGCGCCTCGGGCGCCGCGGTGCAGAACCTCGACCTCATGCTGGCCGGGCTGCGCTAGAATGATCACCCGCCTCGTTCCGGGGCGGGTGTTTCAATCCTGCCGGAGCCCGACCCGCGATGTTCATCCTCCGCCGCCTTGATGGCGTGCCGCCCGAATCCTTCCAGAACCAGATCCGCCAGCTGGTGATCGACCATGTCGGCCAGCTCAGCAGCGTCGCCATCAGCCCGGACAATCCGCTCTACCCGTTGTACCAGTACGGAGTCGGCCTGGAGGTGCACCAGTACCTGATGGCACTGGACGGCACCCGTGGCCTGGCCGTCGAGCTGACCCTGGCCCTGGATGCCGAGGCGCCGGACCAGTTGCTCGGCTTCGCCCTGGTACTGCCGGCCCAGGACAACCCGCAGGCCTGCGCCCTGGCCTACCTTGCAGTGACGCCCAGCCACCGCCGTCAGGGCATCGCCCGTGGCCTGCTGGACGCAGTGCGTGAACGCTATGCCTGCGTCGAGCTGAGCACTTTCGCCCAGCAGGTGCCATGGTTCGAGAACATGGGCCTGCAGGTGGTCGCCTGTACCGGCCCACAGGTGTTGATGAGCAGTACCGGGCAGGCCAGCGGCGCACTGATCGGGCGGCTGGACATCGCGCCGATCTACCAGACCGTCGAAGTCCGGCAGATCCACGCCTACCTGCTCAAGCAACAGGGCGAGGAGGCAATGGTGGATGCCGAGCGCCTGCGCGACGAGCGGCTGGACGTCCTGACGGAACAGGCAAGGGCGTGCGTCAGGGAACGCAAGACCGTGCATTGAGGCGCCTCGCCGTCAGCCCTTGATGGCCTTCTCGATCGTGGCAATGTCGATCTTGCCCATCTGCAGCATCGCCTCGAACGCCCGCTTCGCCAGGGCGCGATCGGGGCTGGCCACCGCCTGGGTCAATACCCGCGGGCTGATCTGCCAGGACAGCCCCCACTTGTCCTTGCACCAGCCGCATACGCTCTCGCTGCCACCGTTACCGACGATGGCGTCCCAGTAGCGATCCGTTTCCTCCTGGCTGTCGGTCGCCACCTGGAACGAAAAGGCCTCGCTGTGGCTGAACGCCTTGCCCCCATTGAGACCGATGCACGGGATGCCCATCACGGTGAACTCAACCGTGATCACATCGCCCGCCTTGCCCGAGGGGTAGTCGGCGGGCGCCTTGTGCACGGCGGTCACCCGGCTGTCGGGGAAGGTGCTGGCGTAGAAGTTCGCCGCCACCTCGGCGTCGCTGTCGTACCACAGGCAAATGCTGTTCTTGGCGGTCATGATCGGACTCCTGGCGGGACTCGTTGCCCACGAGTCTAGCCGCCTGTCCTGGCATGCCAGGGCGGACCGATCAGCGGCTCAAGCCATCAGCCCTGGCAGGCGAACGCCTGGGCCAGCTCACGATCGCTCAGCGCGCTCACCGGATGCAGCTGGCGGTACTCGTCCAAGGCCTGCTCCAGCCGTGCGCCGCGCAGGCGCCCGTCGCTGGCGATGAACAGCAACGCATCGTCGCGGGCGGCCTGGTAGGTACGCGTCGGATGGCTGGTGGAGCCGCTTACCGCTGCGGTGGCGAGGCTCGAGCCGACGGTGAAGTGGTCGCTCGAGTTGCCCTTGCCGTCCATGGCCAAGGCCGGGCCGGCAAGCAGCAACATCGCCAGCAATGCTCGGCCGCGCAGGATCACGAGGCAACCCGTGCGGCTTGCGCGACGTCGGCGTGCCGCTGGCTGAAGGCCAGGTAATAGCCATTGCAATCACGCACGCCGAACTCCCGCGAACCATACTCCGTGTCGTGCAACGGCCAGGCGATATCCGCCAGCTCGCGAACTTGTGCGTAATAGCCGTCGACATCCTCGACCACCAGATAGAAGGTCCCGGCACACCCCGGCGGCAGCCGCCACAGGTCGTCCTCGGTGAACAGCAGGCGGCAGTCGTGCAACTGGACGGTAAGGGTCGATTGCGCGGTGTCGGCGACGGTAAATTGCAGCACATCGCGGTAATGACGGCGGGTGGCGTCAAGGTCGGTGCAGCGCAAAAGCGGGGCAACAGGCATGCGGAACCTCCTCGTCGGTAAACGGTTTGCGGCGGATCATCGCCGCAAACCCGGGGAGCGGCAAGGGGCTGTATGCCGCGTTTGCCGGCCATCTGTATCTAACCGCTGGCGCCGTACACGCCTAGGATCGAGGTCTTCGACCCAAGGCAACTGCCATGAACGACCTGCCGCCCGCCATCGACTTTCCCGGCCTGACCCTGCGCCGTCTGTTGCCGGGCGACCATGCCATGGTCTGCGCCCATCGCGAGGCCATGTTTCTGGAAGCCGGTGGCGACCCGCATCGCCTGAAGACCATGACCGAGCACTTTGGGCCCTGGCTATGGACGCGCCTGGCGGACGGTCGCTATTACGGTTTCGTATTGTTGGGCGACATGCAACCAGTGGCCGCGATCGGCCTGATGACGATCGAGTGGCCGCCGCATCCGGCCCACCCCCATCAGGAACAGCGCGGCTACGTGCTGAATGTCTATGTCGAGCCATCCCATCGGCGTCAGGGCCTGGCCTCGAAACTGATGCGCCTCGCCGAATCGGAGTTCGCCGAGCGCGGCCTGGACTTCGCCGTGCTTCATGCCACCGACGTGGGCAGGCCGGTTTACGCCGGGTTGGGTTGGGCGGCAACCACGGAAATGGCCAAGGCCCTCGGCTGAACGCTCAAGTCGGCCAGGCAAGAGCCGATACCCCTCGTGCATCCGATCGGATGCACGATTGTGCAGTTACTCAAGGAAGATTCATGTTATGCCACAACCTGCCAGCCCTGCTGGCACTGTCGCTGATGCTGTCACTCACCGGCTGCAACGGCCTGCCAAGCTCGAACGCCACCGACTCAGCGCCGCTCGGTCCGATTCAACCGGATAGCGAAGCCCGCACGGCCTGGATCACGCAGATCCTGGCCCAGGACCCACTGGCCAGCCAGGACCGACAGCCACCACCGCGCGAGAGCAACGCGCAGATCGTCGACGCATTGCGCCAGAAGCGCGACCTGAAGTTGCCGGATGCCTACTGGGCGCAATGGCAACGCAATCTCGATACCTTCGATGCCGAAGCCTCCCGTCACAAGGAAGCACAGCGCGCCCGTTACATCGCCACCTTCAGCGACCAGCTCAAGCGCGTCGACGACACCACCCTGCAACGCCTGGCCAGTGCGCCCGACACCCTGGACGCGGCTACCCGCGATGCCTGGAAGCAACGCCTGATCGAGCGCTACAGCCGCTATATCATCGACAGCGAAGTAGGCCGCGACATCCTCGACGCCCACCTGCGACGCATGGCGCTGATGGACCGGCAATTCGGCGTCTGCGACCTGGACAGCCATTGCTGGGACCGCACGCCCAGACCGTGAAATTTGACTCGCGACGGCGCAGGGCTCAAGGTCGGTGATCCCACCGACCTGGAGCCCGACATGCATTTCGACCTGATCCAGAGCTTGTGCCTGGCTGGCAAGCCCGATGTGCCCAATGACGACCGTATCGGCAACGCCGACTGCCACGCCTGGGTCATCGACGGCGCTACCGACCTCGGCGCCCCCGGCCTGCTCGGCGAGCGCGGCGGCGCGGCGTGGCTCTCGGCCACGACCCAGCGCGCCTTCGCCACGGCCTCGGGGCCACTGCGGCAGGTCTGCGAGACGGTCTTCGATTCGATTGCCCAGGCCTACCGGCAGGACCGCCGACGCGAGCCCCTGGCCACCTGGGAACTGCCGCGCGCGGCCTTTGCCGCGGTGGCCATCGAAGGTGAAGAACTGGTCTGCGCGCACCTGGCCGACTGCGTGGTGCTGCATCGCAGCGCGCAAGGCATCCGCTTCCTCACCCCCGAGCCCGATCGCGAGGCCGAGCAAGCCGAAGCCGCCGCACTCGGCCCCGGCACCGGCGCCCACGGCGTGCGCACCCCAGCGGTGCTGGCCGACCGCCGCAGCGCTCGCGAGCGGCCCCGGGCCGTGCTCGGCGTAGATGCCGAGCTGTCCCGTGAGGGCACCTTCTACAGCCGAGCGCCAGTCGCCGTGGGTGACGATGTGCTGCTGATGAGCGATGGCTTCGCGGCGCTGTTCGATACCTACCGGGCCTATGACCCGGCAGGTTTCATCGAGCGCCTGCAAAGCCACGGCCTGGATGATCTTGCACGGACACTGCGCGGCATCGAGCACGACGATGCCGCATGCCTGCGCTACCCGCGGTTCAAGATGAGCGACGACGCCTCGGCGATCTGGTTGCGGGTGGGTTGACCCTTGTAGGAGCGGCCTTGTGCCGCGAAAGGGCTGCAAAGCAGCCCCGGCTGTGAGGAGCGAGATGCTACGCCAACCGTTTATGCAGGAAATAGCGGGTATGCCCAGGCGGAAAGTCGGCAAGCTCGCCGAACACCTCGAACCCCAGCTTGCGGTAGAAGTCCGGCGCCTGGAAGCTGAAGGTATCCAGCCAGATTCCGCAACACCCCTTCTCCCTCGCCAGCGCCTCGGCCTGGGCCATCAGCTCGCGTCCGCTGCCCTGCCCGCGCATGCGCTCGGGCACCACCAGCAGCTCGACGAACAACCAGCCCCCTCCGAGCCTGGCGTAGAGCCCGCCAACGACCTCATCATCGTCGGGATCGCGCAGCGTCCAGGCGACGGTGGCCGCGCCGGGCGAACCGATCACGCTGTCGTTGAAGGCGCGCAGGGGTTTGAGAATCGCATCGTGGTGCAGGCTGGTGGCCTGGTCGGTGAAATCGATCGTGAGCGTCATGGCAGGTCGTCCGGTTGACCACGTAGGAAGGCGGCGCAAAGCGCGCCGGATTAAATTTACTTCACGTTGCGCCCTTTAGATATAAGGCATTCGACAGCGGTTCGACCATACTCCAAAATGCAAAGGTTTTTTGGGGGGAAACCCTTGCACAGCCAACGACATACCAACATTTAGTGAGCCTCAACGTGAAAACTTCCCTGTCCATCCTCAGCCTGCTGCTGTTGCTCACAGGTACCGCGACCCTACCGTCGACCGCTGCTGCACAACCCCCGGCCCAGGTCCAGCGTGACCCAAGCAAGCTGCACCTGGCCTCTGGCAGCGCCCTGTTGATCGACCTCAACACCAACAAGGAGCTGTATGCCAGCCACGCCGATCGCGTGCGCCCCATCGCCTCGGTCACCAAGCTGATGACCGCGATGGTCGTGCTCGACGCCAAGCTGCCCATGGACGAAATGCTCGGCATGACCATCGCCAACAACCCGGAGATGAAGGGCGTGTACTCGCGGGTACGCCTGGGCAGTGAGCTGAACCGGCGCGAGACGTTGCTGATCACCCTGATGTCGTCGGAAAACCGCGCGGCCAACACCCTGGCCAACCACTACCCCGGTGGCTATGGCGCCTTCATCAAGGCGATGAACGCCAAGGCCCGCAGCCTGGGCATGAGCCGCACCCGCTACGTCGAGCCGACCGGCCTGTCGACCCTGAACGTGTCCACCGCCCACGACCTCGCCAAGTTGCTGATGGCCTCGCGCAAGTATCCGCTGCTCAGCGAGCTGTCGACCACCCGCGAGAAGACCGTGGCGTTCCGCAAGCCCAACTACACCCTGGGCTTTCGCAACACCGACCACCTGGTGAACAAGAGCAACTGGGACATCGCCCTGACCAAGACCGGCTTCACCAACGAAGCGGGGCATTGCCTGGTGCTGCTGACGAAGATGGACAACCGTCCGGTGGCCATGGTGATTCTCGACGCCTACGGCAAGTACACCCACTTCGCCGATGCCAGCCGCATGCGCCAGTGGCTGGAGACCGGCAGCGCCAAGCCGGCGCCGGCGGTGGCCATGCAGTACAAGAGCGAGCGCCAGAGCCGCGCGCGCCTGGCGCAGGACTGACACACCGCTGAAACGACGACGCCCCGCATGATGCGGGGCGTCTTGCTTTACCGGTATGGGTCTCAGGCCTGGGTGGCGATCATGCCACCGGCGCTGCTGCCGCCAGTCTTGGTCAACGCTTCGAGCAACTGTTGCGTGGCGGCCAGGATCTGCCCGCTCAGGGTGGCGATGCTCGCCTGTTTGGCGGTGATCATGGCCAGCTTGGAGGTTTCGTCCATCTCTTGCTCGGCAATCATCGCCAGTTGCTTCTGCTCTTCGGCAAGCTGCTTCTGCAATTGCTTGATCATGTCGCGCAGCTGGGTAATGTGCCCCGGCTCGCCGCTGCCCTCACCACCCTCGGCCTGCTTGGCCTCCTCGGCCTTGCCCGGGGTGGTTTCACCCGACAGGTCCACCGCGACGCTCGTCAACGGCTTTTCTTTCTTTTCTGCGGGCTGGGCGTTGGCCACACTGGTGATCACGCCCATCGTCGCACTGTTGATACCTACCATTCCCTAATCCTCCGTGGTGGGTCCTTTCAATACCAGCGCTATCGGCCGCGCCACGGCAGACTTGATGGCTTTACGCCGATAAATTTACCCCCTCGTCATTCGTCCACCACATACCCGAGCCATGCCCTGGCGCCCCTGGCGACCCGACAGGCCGACCCGATCAGCCCCGCAACGAGATGGCAATGACCAAGACCCGTTCCCGCAAAGCCTTGTACATCGGCCTGCCCCTGGCCCTGGTGGCCGCCCTGGGTGGCGCCGCCGGCTATTACTTCTGGAAGCAGGACAGCGGCTATCCCCGCGCCATCGTGCAGCAGGCCAATGAACTGCACGAACACATGCTCTCCTTCGACAGCCATGTCACCGTGCCGCTGGGCTACGGCAGCGACGGCTACGAGGCTGACAAGGACGGCCGTGGTCAGTTCGACCTGGCCAAGGCGGCCAAGGGCCGGTTGTCGGGCGCGGCGCTGACCGTCTTCGGCTGGCCCGAGCTGTGGAACGGCCCGAACGCACCGCACCGTCCGACCCCGGGCTTCGTCGACGAGGCCCGAAACCAGCAGGAAGTGCGCTACAAGATCATCAGCGGGATCGTGCGTGACTTCCCCAACCAGGTCGGCATCGCCTACACCCCCGAGGACTTCCGCCGCCTGAACGGCGAAGGCAAGTTCGCCATCTTCATCAGCATGCTCAACGCCTACCCGCTGGGCAACGACCTGTCGCAGCTCGACCTGTGGAGCAAGCGCGGCATGCGCATGTTCGGCTTCAGCTACACCGGCAACAACGCCTGGGCCGACTCCTCGCGCCCGCTGCCGTTCTTCAACGACACCCCCGACGCCTTCGGCGGCCTGTCGCCACTGGGCGAGCAGGCGGTCAAGCGGCTCAACGACCTGGGCGTGATCATCGACGTCTCACAGATGTCCACCCTGGCCCTGGAAGACGTGGCCCGCCTGAGTCGCGCCCCGTTCGTCGCCTCGCACTCGGCGCCGCGGGCGCTGGTGGACATCCCGCGCAACCTCTCCGACAAGGAGATGCAACTGATCAAGGACAGCGGCGGCGTGCTCCAGGTCGTGGCCTTCACCACCTACCTCAAGCCGCTGAGCAAGCCGACCCTGGAAAAACTCGAGGCCCTGCGCGCGCGCTTCGACCTGCAACCGCTGCAAGGCCTGACCAACGCGCTGATGCCAGGCGACCCGATCATCGCCATCTGGCCCGAGGCGCGCTTCGGCGAATACGCCAGCAGCCTTTACGCCATCGTCGACGAAGAGCCCCGTGCCGGCCTCAAGGAATACGTCGATGCCATCGACTACGCCGTGAAGAAGATGGGTATCGACCATGTCGGCATCAGCTCCGACTTCAACGATGGCGGCGGCGTCACCGGCTTCATGAACGTCGGCGAGATCCGTAACGTCACCGCCGAGCTGCTGACCCGCGGCTATTCCGAAACCGATATCGCCAAACTCTGGGCGGGCAACTTCCTGCGTGTGTGGGGGCAAGTGCAGAAAGCCGCCAACCCGGTGGCCCTGCTCGACAACAACCGGGAAGCTCGCCATGACTGACCGGCGCGCCTTCCTCAAGCAGGCCGCCGCCCTGGCCGCCAGCCTGCCCTTGCTGCCCGGTGCCCTGGCCGCCGAGCCGGCAGCCCCGACACTGCAAGGCCCGGACAAATGGCGCCAACTGCGCCAACTGTTCCCCCTGGCCCCCGATGTCGCGCACTTCGCCAATTTCCTGATTACCGCCCACCCGCGCCCGGTGCAGGAAGCGATCGACCGCCACCGCGCCACCCTCGACCGCAACCCGGCCCTGTGCATGGACTGGGAAAGCCAGTACGAATGGCAACGCGAGGACGAGGTCCGCGAATGGGCGGGCCGCTACCTGGATGTGCGTCCGCGCCAGGTTGCCCTGACCGGCAGCACCACCGAGGGCCTGGGCATGATCTACGGCGGCCTGCATGTGGCGCCGCACCAGGAAATCCTCACCACCGAACACGAGCACTACTCGACCCACAATTGCCTGGCATTCCGCCAGCGCCAGCACGGCACCCAGGTGCGCAAGCTGCGCCTGTTCGACAAACCCGGCGAGGTCTCCACTGATCGGGTCCTGAGCCTGATCGACCGCAGCATCCGCCCCGAGACCCGGGTGCTGGGCATGACCTGGGTGCACTCGGGCAGCGGCGTCAAGCTGCCGGTGGGCGCCATCGGCGAACTGGTACGCCAGCACAACCGCAACCGCGACGAGGCCGAGCGCATTCTCTACGTGGTCGATGGCGTACACGGCTTCGGCGTGGAAAACGTGCGCTTCGCCGACTTCAACTGCGACTGGTTCATCGCCGGCACCCACAAATGGATGTTCGGCCCCCGGGGCACGGGGATCATCTGCGCGGCGTCGGAGCAGATGCAGCACCTGACACCGACCTTCGCCACCTTCTCGCGCAACGAGGACTTCGGCACCATCATGACCCCGGGCGGTTACCACGCCTTCGAGCACCGCTGGGCGCTGGGCGAGGCCTTCAAGCTGCACCTTGCCCTGGGCAAGGCCGACGTCCAGGCGCGTATCCATCAGCTCAACGACTACCTCAAGGCACGCCTGGCCGAGCACCGCGCCATCGAGCTGGTGACCCCGGTCAGCCGTGAGTTCTCCGCCGGCTTCACCTTCCTGCGCATCAAGGACCGCGATCCCGATGCCGTGGCGGCCTACCTGAACGCCAACAAGGTCATGGTCGATGCCGTGGACCGCGACGTCGGGCCGGTGATCCGCTTTGCGCCCAGCCTGCTCAACGACGAGCAACAGATCGATCGGGCCATGGCGCTACTGCGCAAGCAGATCGGTTGAAACGCCTCCTGCTGTAATGGGGCCGCTCTGCGGCCCTTTCGCCGACAAGTCCAACTTCCCTTGCAGGCATGCCTGCAGACAGACACGGCCCGGACTGTGCCGTACGCCTGCTTGTCGGCGAAAAACCAACGTGCACGAGCGATCATTGCACCGGCGCAATGAGCCAACTGCATCGTTAAATATTATTGACCTAAACCCCCGCCAAACCCTTGCCAGCCAAGGCCTTGAACATCTCAATCCCCCGGAAACCGGCGCCTGGGCGCCCCGCCACTCGTTTGACATATCGAACGGCTCTGGCAAGCTAGGAGTCAGGCCCCGACCGACATCGCCTGCAAGGCGAGCCGGCAGTGCTCGGGGCTCCAGGCAGCACTGAAGGCCCCGGCCGTGCGCCTGCACAACAACGACAGGCATGACCTGTCTCAAGGTGACATATGTCCAACAGCAACATTGGCAACAAGCAACCCTCCCTGCGCAAACCCGTCGTCCTGATGACCATGGGCAGCCAAGAGCGCAAAGGCCATGACTATCAGGTCATGACCCACAAATACATCACCCCGCTGGTCGATTTCGCCGGTTGCGTCCCGGTCCTGGTGCCCACCTGCTGTGGCGTCGAAGACCTCGAGACCTACCTGGACATGGCCGACGGCGTCTACCTGACCGGTGCCGGCAGCAACATCGACCCGAGCCTCTACGGCCAGGAAAACCAGACCCCCGGCAAGGGCCAGGACAAGGACCGCGACCTGTTCGACATGCCGCTGGTCAAGGCCGCGATCAAGCGCGGCCTGCCGATCTTCGGCATCTGCCGCGGCATGCAGGAAATCAACGTGGCTTTGGGCGGTGACATCTACCAGAAGGTCTACGCCGAGCCCGGCTTCAACGACCACCGGGAAAACCCGGAAGATCCGGTCGAGGTCCAGTACGCCGCGGTGCACAGCGTGAAGATCAAGCCAGGCAGCTGGCTGCGCGATACCCTGGGCACCGACGAGATCCGCGTCAATTCGCTGCACGGCCAGGGCCTGCGCAACCTGGGTGCCGGCATCGAGCCGATCGCCCATGCCGAAGACGGCCTGGTCGAGGCGATCCACGCCCCGAGCCTGTCGCCCTTCCTGTTCGCGGTGCAGTGGCACCCGGAGTGGCAGGCGGCGAAGAACCCCGACTCGATCAAGATGTTCCAGGCCTTCGGCGACGCCTGCCGCGCCCAGGTCCGCAAGTCCCAGGTCAAGCACCACCAGGCTGCCTGATCCACTGAAGCTTCGTTAGCTTTGATCGCGGGGCGGTGCAATACCGCCCCCGTTTCCCCGGTCACCCTCTGCTGGTCCCAGAACACTTCCCGTGGAAGCGGGCGGCGGGCTTGTGCCTGTCTCCGCGATCTTTTTTCTTCCGCAAAAGTCATACGACAACATCACTCTACCGAATAAATAGGGCTTACGCTTTCCCCTGTAGGAGCGGCCTTGTGTCGCGAAAGGGGCGCGCAGCGGCCCCAGGGTCTTAGCGTAGACGCATCAATCGCCGGGGCCGCTTTGCGGCCCTTTCGCGACACAAGGCCGCTCCTACAGGGATTGCGTTGTCATGGCTGAAACGAATTCAAAATTCTGTGCAGGGGGGGACTAGTCATCGCACAAGTTGTACGATAACTTACCTCTCACCTTGGTTCCCCCTCCTCCAAGCGCCACAGGATGCCTACAACAATGACCCCACAAGAACTGCAATCCATCCTCTCCCACGGCCTGCTGTCGTTCCCCGTCACCGACTTCGACGCCCACGGCGACTTCAACCCGGCCGGCTACGTAAAGCGCCTGGAATGGCTCGCCCCCTACGGCGCCAGCGCGCTGTTCGCCGCCGGCGGCACCGGCGAGTTCTTCTCCCTGGCCGCCAGCGAGTACAGCCAGGTGATCAAGACCGCCGTCGACACCTGCGCCACGTCGGTGCCGATCCTCGCCGGCGTCGGCGGCTCGACCCGCCAGGCCATCGAATACGCCAAAGAGGCCGAGCGCCTCGGCGCCAAAGGCCTGCTGCTGCTGCCCCACTACCTCACCGAAGCCAGCCAGGACGGCGTCGCCGCCCATGTCGAGGCGGTGTGCAAGGCGGTGAATATCGGCGTGGTGGTATACAACCGCAACGTCTGCCGGCTGAACGCCGACCTGCTGGAACGCCTGGCCGAGCGCTGCCCGAACCTGATCGGCTACAAGGACGGCCTGGGCGACATCGAGCTGATGGTGTCGATTCGTCGCCGCCTGGGTGATCGCTTCAGCTACCTGGGTGGCCTGCCTACCGCCGAGGTGTATGCTGCGGCGTACAAGGCCCTGGGCGTACCGGTGTACTCCTCGGCGGTGTTCAACTTCGTGCCGAAGACGGCGATGGACTTCTACCACGCCATCGCCCGCGACGATCACGCCACCGTGGCCAAGCTGATCGACGACTTCTTCCTGCCGTACCTGGACATCCGCAACCGCAAGGCCGGCTATGCCGTGAGCATCGTCAAGGCCGGGGCGAAGATCGCCGGCTACGACGCCGGGCCCGTGCGCACGCCGCTGACCGACCTGACCGCGCAGGAGTACGAGATGCTCGCCGCGCTGATGGACAAGATGGGCCCGCAATAAGCGAACGCCCTGCGGCCTGCCGATGCCGCCGCCGGAGCAGGGCCACCCTGCTCCGGCCCACAACCGATCCCCGTATAAAAATAACGAGTGGGAGTAACCAGCATGCAAGCGACGAAAAAGACGCATGTGCGCTACCTGATCCTGTTGATGCTGTTCCTGGTGACCACCATCAACTACGCCGACCGCGCCACCATCGCCATCGCCGGCTCCAGCCTGCAGAAGGACCTGGGCATCGACGCGGTCACCCTCGGCTACATCTTCTCCGCCTTCGGCTGGGCCTACGTGGCCGGGCAGATCCCCGGCGGCTGGCTGCTTGACCGCTTCGGCTCGAAGAACGTCTACGCCTTCAGCATCTTCACCTGGTCGCTGTTCACCCTGCTGCAGGGCTTTGTCGGCGGCCTGCCGGTGGCCTGGGCGGTGGTCACGCTGTTCACCCTGCGCTTTCTGGTCGGCTTCGCCGAAGCGCCGTCGTTCCCCGGCAATGCCCGGATCGTCGCGGCCTGGTTCCCGACGCAAGAGCGCGGCACCGCCTCGGCGATCTTCAACTCGGCGCAGTACTTCGCCACCGCGCTGTTCGCGCCGATCATGGGCTGGATCGTCTTCACCTTCGGCTGGGAACATGTGTTCGTGGTGATGGGCGCGCTGGGCATCGTGTTCTCGGCGGTGTGGCTCAAGACCATCTACAACCCGCGCCAGCATCCGCGCATCGGTGCCGCCGAGCTCGAGCACATCGAACAGAACGGCGGCCTGGTGGACATGGACCAGAAACGCGGCAACGACGGCCCGAAATGGGGCTATATCAAGCAACTGCTGACCAGCCGCATGCTGCTGGGCGTCTACCTGGGCCAGTACTGCATCAACGCCATCACCTACTTCTTCCTCACCTGGTTCCCGGTGTACCTGGTGCAGGAACGCGGCATGACCATCCTCAAGGCCGGCTTCATCGCCTCGTTGCCGGCAGTGTGCGGCTTCATCGGCGGCGTGCTTGGCGGCGTGCTGTCGGACTGGTTGCTGCGCCGCGGCAACTCGCTGACCTTCTCGCGCAAGCTGCCGATCGTCTGCGGCCTGCTGCTGTCGACCACCATGGTCTTCTGCAACTACGTCGAGGCCGAATGGATGGTGGTCGGTTTCATGACCCTGGCGTTCTTCGGCAAGGGCATCGGCGCGCTGGGCTGGGCGGTGGTCGCCGACACCTCGCCCAAGCAGATCGCCGGGCTGTCGGGCGGGCTGTTCAACACCTTCGGCAACATCGCCTCGATCACCACGCCGATCGTCATCGGCTACATCATCAGCGCCACCGGCTCGTTCAAGTGGGCCCTGGTGTACGTGGGCGCCAACGCCCTGGTGGCAGTGTTCAGCTACCTGGTGATCGTCGGTCCGATCAAGCGCATCGAGCTCAAGGACAACCCGAAGCAGGAAGCAGCACCCACCACTGAACTCGCCACTTCGCGCCATTGAGTGAAACACGCCTGCGCCCTGCCCGGGCGCAGGCTGGCGTACAAGAAGCCTGAAAGAAACGACAAGAAGGGCCTGACCATGCAGTTGATCGAACATTCCGAGTCGCCCCGCTACGTGCGCCTGCATCCTGACGACAATGTCGTGGTGGTGGTCAACGACGGCGGCCTGGGCGAAGGCGCGCGCTTCGCCGACGGCCTGACCCTGGTCGAGGGCGTTCCGCAGAGCCACAAGGTCGCCACCGCGGATATCCGCCGGGGCGAGGCGGTGCGCCGCTACGGCCAGGTCATCGGCCATGCCCTGGAAGACCTGCGCCAGGGCAGTTGGGTCAAGGAAGATCAACTGGCGATGCCGGCCGCCCCCGAGCTCGACAGCCTGCCGCGCTGCGACGCCGTGCCCGCCGCCCAGGCGCCCCTCGAAGGCTTCACCTTCGAGGGCTATCGCAATGCCGACGGCACCGTCGGCACCCGCAACATCCTCGGCATCACCACCACCGTGCAGTGCGTGACCGGCGTGCTCGACCACGCGGTCAAGCGTATCCGCGACGAACTGCTGCCCAAATACCCCAACGTGGATGATGTGGTCGCCCTCACCCACAGCTACGGCTGCGGCGTGGCGATCAACGCCCGCGATGCCTACATCCCGATTCGCACCGTGCGCAACCTGGCGCGCAACCCCAACCTGGGCGGCGAGGCGCTGGTCATCAGCCTGGGCTGCGAAAAACTCCAGGCCGGCCAGGTGATGCACGAGGACGACCCGTCCGTGGACCTCAGCGAACCCTGGCTATACCGCCTGCAGGACGCCTCGCTGGGCTTCGTCGAGATGATCGAGCAGATCATGGCCCTGGCCGAAACCCGCCTGCGCAAGCTTGACCAGCGCCGCCGCGAAACCGTGCCGGCCAGCGAGCTGATCCTGGGCATGCAATGCGGCGGCAGCGACGCCTTTTCCGGCATCACCGCCAACCCCGCCCTGGGCCATGCCGCCGACCTGCTGGTGCGCGCCGGAGCCACCGTGCTGTTCTCGGAAGTCACCGAGGTGCGCGACGCCATCTACATGCTCACCTCCCGCGCCGAAACGCCGGAAGTCGCCGAGGCGCTGGTGCGCGAGATGGACTGGTACGACCGCTACCTGCAACAGGGCGCGGCGGATCGCAGCGCCAACACCACGCCAGGCAACAAGAAAGGTGGCTTGTCCAACATCGTCGAGAAATCCCTGGGCTCGATCGTCAAGTCCGGCAGCGGCGCCATCCAGGGCGTGCTCGGCCCGGGCGAACGGGTCACGCACAAGGGCCTGATCTTCTGCGCCACCCCGGCCAGCGACTTCGTCTGCGGCACCCTGCAGCTGGCCGCCGGGATGAACCTGCATGTGTTCACCACCGGTCGCGGCACGCCTTACGGCCTGGCCATGGCACCGGTGGTCAAGGTGTGCACCCGCAGCGAACTGGCCCAGCGCTGGCCGGACCTGATCGACATCGACGCCGGGCGCATCGCCAGTGGCCGGGCGAGCATCGAGGAGCTTGGCTGGGAGCTGTTCCGCTATTACCTGGACGTGGCCAGTGGTCGCAAGCGCACCTGGGCCGAGCAGCATGGTCTGCACAACGACATCACCCTGTTCAATCCGGCACCGATCACCTGAAGGCACGCGCCAAACCCTGTGGGAGCGGGTTTACCCGCGAATCAGACGCCGCATGGTCTGGCACCAGCTTCGCTGGTGTTCGCGGGTAAACCCGCTCCCACAGGGTCGGTGAATGTCCCCTCTTTCTGACCTACAGGAGCACCCCATGCCCAATATCCTCGGCCACAACTTCATCGCCGGCCAACGCAGTGCCGTCGGCCCGCAACGCCTGCAAAGCCTGGACGCCACCACCGGCGAGGCACTGCCCTACAGCTTTGCCCAGGCCACCGAGGGCGAAGTCGACCGCGCCGCCCAAGCCGCCGCCGTCGCCTTCGGCGAATTCCGCCAGCTCCCCCCGGCACGCCGCGCCGAATTCCTCGACGCCATCGCCGCCGAACTGGACGAACTCGATGACAGCTTCGTCGCCATCGTCTGCCGCGAAACCGCCCTGCCCGCCGCGCGTATCCAGGGCGAACGCGGCCGCACCAGCGGGCAGATGCGCCTGTTCGCCCAGGTACTGCGCCGTGGCGACTTCCTCGGTGCGCGCATCGACCTGGCGCTGCCCGAGCGCCAGCCGCTGCCACGGGTGGACATCCGCCAGATGCGTATCGGCGTCGGCCCGGTAGCGGTATTTGGCGCCAGCAATTTCCCGCTGGCCTTCTCCACCGCCGGCGGCGACACCGCCGCAGCCCTGGCCGCCGGTTGCCCGGTGGTGTTCAAGGCTCACAGTGGCCACATGGCCACCGCCGACCTGGTGGCCTGCGCCATCCTGCGCGCCGCCGAACGCACCGGCATGCCCAAGGGCGTGTTCAACATGGTGTTCGGTGGCGGTGTCGGTGAGTGGCTGGTCAAGCACCCGGCCATCCAGGCGGTCAGCTTCACCGGCTCGCTCAAGGGCGGCGACGCTTTGTGCCGCATGGCTGCCGAGCGGGCGCAACCGATCCCGGTGTTCGCCGAGATGTCCAGCATCAACCCGGTGATCATCCTGCCGGGCGCGCTAGCCAAGCGCGGCGAAGCCATCGCCCGTGAGCTGGCCGGCTCCGTGTGCCTGGGCGCCGGGCAGTTCTGCACCAACCCGGGGATGCTGATCGGCCTGCAGTCGCCTGGCTTCAGCCAGTTGCTGAATGACCTGGGCCGGCATCTGGAGCAACAGGCTGGCCAGACCCTGCTCAACGCCGGCGGCCTGCGCAGCTATGTCGCCGGCCTGGAACACTTGCACGCCCATGCCGGCATCCAGCACCTGGCCGGTCAGGCGCAACAGGGCGACCAGGCCCGTGCCCAGCTGTTCAAGGCCGACGCCCGTCTGCTGCTGGAGTCCGACCCGCTGCTGCAGGAAGAAGTGTTCGGCCCGGCCACGGTGGCCGTCGAAGTCAGCGACCGCGAGCAACTGCGCGCCGCCCTGCTCGGTCTGCGCGGCCAGCTGACCGCCACGCTGATCGGCGAGCCGGAAGACTTCGAGGCGTTTGCCTGGCTGGTGCCGCTGCTGGAGGAGAAGGTCGGGCGGATCCTGGTCAATGGCTACCCGACCGGGGTCGAGGTGTGCGACGCCATGGTCCATGGCGGACCTTACCCGGCGACCTCGGATGCCCGCGGCACTTCGGTCGGCACCCTGGCCATCGATCGGTTCCTGCGCCCGGTGTGCTACCAGAACTACCCGCAGGCGCTGCTGCCGGAGGCATTGCGCGATGGTAACCCGCTGGGGCTGCGGCGATTGGTGAATGGGCAGTGGAGTGACGGGGCGGTCTGAGAGCCCTGGGCTCTTTTAGGGTGCCTGCGTCGGCCTCTTCGCGGGTAAACCCGCTCCCACAGGGATCAGCGTTTGCCAGCGCGCTGTGAAGAACCTGTGGGAGCGGGTTTACCCGCGAAGGGACCAGTACAGATCAAATGCCTTGCGCCTCGGCCTCTTCATGGGCCTGGCGCAGGCGCTCGCGGCTGTTGCTCAGGTGCATGCGCATGGCCATCTTCGCGCCTTCGCTGTCGCGTCGGGCGATGGCCTCGTAGATCGCCTCGTGCTCATGCATCAGCCGGTTCATGTAGTGCGCCTGGTCGTCATGGGCCAGGCGCGCCGAATTGAGCCGGGTGCGCGGGATGATGCTGGTACCCAGGTGGTTGATGATGTCGGCGAAATAGTGATTGCCGCTGGCCTGGGCAATGCGCAGGTGGAACTGGAAATCCGCCGACACCGCATCCGAGGCGTGGGCCGCGCCCTCGTTGAGCTCGTCCAGCGCCGCGCGCATGCCGGCCAGTTCCTCATCGCCGCGACGCTGGGCGGCAAGGCCCGCGGCTTCGATCTCCAGGGCGATGCGCAACTCCAGCACCGCCAGCACTTCGCGCAAGGTGACGATGGTCGCCGGGTCGATCCGAAAGCCACCAGTGCTCGGCGCGTCCAGCACGAAGGTGCCGATGCCATGACGGGTCTCGACCTGGCCGGCGGCCTGCAGCCGCGAGATGGCCTCGCGCACCACGGTGCGGCTGACCCCCTCCTCGACCATGATCTGCGACTCGGTGGGCAGCTTGTCGCCGCGCTTGAGCTGGCCGCTGCGGATGCGTTCGGTCAGCACCGTGACCAGTTCCTGGGCCAGACTGCGCGGCTTGCGCCGGGTCCGTGCCTGTACCTGCTGCTCTGTCATGCCCTGTATGTCTGGTTGTGAAAGACAGGCGTGATGATAGCGCAAGCAGTTGTACGATCACATACGTCCAGCGGGGTTTTCATCTGCCCTGGCGTGCCGCCGACGGCGGCTGGCCCATGATTCGTCGGTACAGGCTGGAGAACGCGCTGGGGCTTTCATAGCCCAGGTCCAGGGCGATGGTGGTCACCGCCTCGCCGGTCGCCAGCCGTGTCACCGCGGCCATCAGGCATGCCTGCTGGCGCCACTGGCCGAACGACAGCCCGGTCTGCTCGCGAAAGCGCCGGCTGAAGGTACGCGGGCTCCAGTTGAGCTGCCCTGCCCAGGTGTCGCCACGGGTGTGGACCGACGGCTGCGCCAGGAACGCCTGGCACAGGGCCGCCAGACGCGGCTCGGCCGGCAGCGGCGCGAACAGCGGCAGACGCTCGGCCTGGCCCAGCTCATGCAGCACGAGCCGCAGCAGCAGGCCATCGCGCCCCGCCTCGTCATGCAGGGCCGGCACCTCGGCGCTGGCCAGCAACAGCTGGTGCAGCAGCGGCCCGACCCGCAGTGCCTCGCACACGCCACCCGGCCTGGGCAGCGCGGTCGGTTCGATGTACAGGCTGCGGGTACTCACGCCACGCATGCGCACCTGATGCGGCTTGCCGGGCGGAATCCATACCCCGCTGCCGGGCGGGATGACCCAGGCGCCGTCATCGGTCAGCACCTCCATCAGCCCGCTCATGCCATACAGGAACTGCGCCCGGCGATGGACATGCCTGGGCAGCAAGGTATCGGGCGAATAGTCGGTGGCGATGGCCAGCACCGCACGCGGGGTGGCATCGACCTCGGACAGGGGAACATTGCGCATGAAAGGAGGCTCTGGCCGAAACACGACGATTATTGGCCAGGTTGCGCAAGCCAGCCAAGAGGCATACCCCTACCCTGACCGCCTCAACCCTGGCCCGAGGCCCACACCATGCTCTATCCCCTGCTTGGCCTGTTCGGCCTGTGCGCCGGCGTCACCACCTTGCTGTTTGGCTTCGGCGGCGGGTTCTTCGCCGTGCCGCTGTTCTATGCCCTGCTGCTGGCCAGCCATGGCGCGGGGACCGCCATGGCCCAGCACGCCATGCAGATCGCCGTGGCCACCTCGGCCACGGTGATGATCTTCAGCAGCGCGCTGGCCACCTGGCGCCATCACCGCGCGGGCAGCCTGCGCTGGGACCTGGTGCGACCACTGGCGCCGGCCATCGCCCTCGGCGCGCTGCTCGGGGCCTGGGCGGCGCTGTACCTGGCCAGCGCCTGGCTGCGCTGGCTGTTCATCGCCTACCTGGCGCTGAGCCTGATGGACGCCTGGCTGCGCCCGGGCTTCGTCCGCGCTGGCGAACATCGCCTGGCGCCCCTGGGCAGTACCGGCGCCAGCCTGGTCGGCGTGCCCATCGGCGCCCTGGCAGCGTTGCTCGGGGTGGGCGGCAGCGTGATGACCGTGCCACTGATGCGCCGCCGCGGCGCCAGCATGCGAACCGCCACGGCCATGGCCAACCCGCTGTCGCTGCCCATGGCCCTGGCGGCCACGCTGGTCTATGCGCTGCTGCCGGCTGGCCAGCTCGACCTTGGCCCGGGCCTGCTGGGCTTCATCGACCTGCGCGCGGCCCTGGTGATGACCGTCGGCGCCTGGCTCGGCATGCACCTGGCCGCGCCACTGCTCGGGCGCATCCCCGACAGCGTGCATGCCCGGGCCTACCTGGCGCTGCTGGCCTGCGTGCTGCTGGTGATGCTGGTCAACGGCCGCTAAGGCTGGCGAATGGCCACGGCGACGCGGTAGGCTGCGTCCTGCACTCACCAAGGAAGGCACTGCATGAAGACGTTCGATCGCCTGCTGCTCGCCAGCGGCCTGCTCATCCCCCTCTGGCTGCTGCTGGGCGTCACCCTGACGGCGCTGGCCTACCCCGGCTACGACCACCTGCAACAAGCCATGAGCCAGCTCGGCGCGGTCGGCGCCCCCACCCACGGGCTGTCGCCCTGGGCCAACAATTTCCCGCTGGCCCTGTTGTTCGCACTGTTCGCCTGGGGCCTGGCGCGGCGCTGGCGGCGCTCGAAGCTGGCACGGCTGAGCGCCCTGCTGGTGCTGTTGCATGGCCTGGGCAGCCTGGTGACCGGCGGGTTTGCCTGTGACCAGGGCTGCGCGCCGCTGGAGCCATCGTTCTCGCAACAGATGCACAACCTAGGCGGCCTGCTGATGTTCCTTTCGCTGACGCTCGCCAGCGTGTTGTGGATCGGCCTGGGCATGCGCCTTGCCCGATCCCCGGGGCTGGCCTGGGGGTCGCTGCTGAGCGCTGTACTGGCGGTGGTTACCGTAGTGTTGATGACCCAGGCCGTGCACAGCGGTGAACTGTTCGGTCTCTACCAGCGCCTGAACTACGGCGTCGGCGTGCTGTGGATCGCGGCCCTGGCCCTGCAGTCGCTGCGCAGGCGCCAGCACGGTGGCCTGCAAATGGCCATCGCCTGACGGCAAACTGCTGGCCCCCAGGCGTCGGAAGCAAAGGCAAACTTTGTTTTCCTTCAGATGCTTAGGACAGCAACATGCGAGTGATTCTAGCAACCGTGGCCGGCTGCCTGCTGGCCACCGCCGCCTTCGGCGCCCAGGCCCGGGCACTGAGCCAGAACGATCGCCAGGTGTGCGGCTGGGGCGCGCAGATCGCCGCCGAGGCGCAGCAGGCCAAGCTTTCCGGCGTCACCCTGTACGCCACGCGCAAGAAGCTCCAGGCGCGCAAGTTCGCCAAGCCGTGGATGCGCATGACGGCCTTCGGCATCACCGAGCAGACCTACAACAGCCGGTCTCGGCTGAAGCCGGCGGCGATCAAGCAGACGTATTACGAGCAGTGCGTACAACACGCGATAGCGAAAAGATAAATTCTTTATATTCAATAGCTTATTAACTATATGTAATGTCATGCATCACTATGAGTTGTCATGATTTTCAGCCCTCTCAGGCTGCACGGCAGCTTTGTCGCCGGGGGCAAATGACTCGGTAATCGGATGGCAGGGTCTACGCTGAAGGGTTCACGACAACGAGATCCCTGCCCATGCCCTTGCGATTCTGCTCATTGGCCCTTGCCCTGGCCTGTGCCACCGCCCAGGCCGCCGACCCGACGCCCCAGGAACTGTTCAGCCAGGCCCAGGCCGAACAGCCTCATTACCTGGAGACCCTCAAGACCCTGGTGGCAGTGGACACCGGCACCGGCACCGAACCCGGTCTGAAACAGGTCGGCAGCGAACTGGTGAAACGCCTCGAGGCCCTCGGTGCCAAGGTCAGCACCCAGCCGGCCACGCCCTCGGTGGGCGACAATATCGTCGGCACCCTCAAGGGCAGCGGCGACAAGGACTTCCTGCTGATGGTCCACTACGACACGGTGTTCGGCCCCGGCACCGTGGCCAAGCGCCCGTTCCGGATCGATGGGGAACGCGCCTACGGCCCCGGCGTGGCCGACGCCAAGGGCGGCGTGGCGATGATCCTGCATGCGCTGAAACTGCTACAGGAACAGCAGTACAAGGGCTACCGCACCCTCACCGTGCTGTTCAACCCGGACGAGGAGATGGGCTCGGCCGGCTCGCGGCAACTGATCGCCGAGCTGGCGCGCAAGCACGATTTCGTCTTCTCCTACGAGCCGCCGGACAAGGACGCGGTCACCGTCGCCACCAACGGCATCAACCGCCTCAAGCTCGAGGTCAAGGGCCGCGCCTCCCACGCCGGCTCCGCCCCGGAAGCCGGGCGCAACGCGCTGGTGGAGCTGGCGCACCAGTTGCTGCAGTTGAACGACCTCGGCGACAAGGGCAAGGGCACCACCGTCAACTGGACCCTGGCCAAGGCCGGGGAAAAGGCCAATATCATTCCCGCCCAGGCCAGCGCCGAGGCCGACATGCGCTACTCCGACCTGAGCGAGACCGAGCGGGTGCAGGAAGACGCCCTGCGGATCATCAAGAAACAGCTTGTAGCCGATACCCAGGTCGAGCTGGTCGTGGAAAAAGGCCGCCCGCCGCTGGCCAGAAACGACGCCTCCACGGAGCTTGCGCAAACGGCGCGGCAGCTCTACAGCAAGATCGACCGGCAGTTGCAGCCGATCGCCATGCGCTTCGGCACCGACGCCGGCTACGCCTACGTGCCCGACAGCGACAAGCCGGCGGTGCTGGAAACGCTGGGTGTGGTCGGCGCCGGCCTGCATGGCGACGACGAGTACATGGAGATCGCCAGCGTGGCGCCACGCTTGTACCTGACGGTGGCGATGATCCGGCACCTGGCGCAGTAAGCCTGCATGAACATCCTTTACGACGAACGTGTCGATGGACCGTTACCGGCCGTGGACAAGCCGGCACTGCTGGCCGCCCTGCGCGAGGCCCTCCCCGATCTGCAGATCCTGCACCGCAGCGAAGACCTCAAGCCCTACGAGTGCGACGGCCTCTCGGCCTACCGTTCGTTGCCGCTGCTGGTGGCGCTGCCCGAGCGCCTGGAGCAGGTGCAGGCGTTAATGCGGCTCTGCCACCAGCGCGGCGTGCCGGTGGTGGCGCGCGGCGCCGGCACCGGCCTGTCCGGCGGCGCCCTGCCGTTGAGCCAGGGCATCCTGCTGGTGATGGCGCGCTTCAACCGCATCCTCGAAGTCAACCCGCAGGGCCGCTTCGCCCGGGTCCAGCCTGGCGTGCGCAACCTGGCGATCTCCCAGGCGGCGGCGCCCCATGGGCTGTACTACGCGCCCGATCCTTCCTCGCAGATCGCCTGCTCGATCGGCGGCAATGTCGCCGAAAATGCCGGTGGCGTGCATTGCCTGAAATACGGCCTGACCGTGCACAACCTGCTCAAGGTGGAGATCCTCACCGTCGAAGGCGAACGCCTGGTACTGGGCAGCGACGCCCTGGACAGCCCCGGTTTCGACCTGCTGGCGTTGTTTACCGGCTCCGAGGGCATGCTCGGCATCGTCACCGAAGTCACCGTCAAGCTGCTGCCCAGGCCGCAGGTGGCGCGGGTACTGCTGGCCAGCTTCGACAGCGTCGAGGATGCCGGGGGCGCGGTGGCCGAGATCATCGGCGCCGGGATCATCCCGGCTGGGCTCGAGATGATGGACAACCTGGCGATTCGCGCCGCCGAGGACTTCATCCATGCCGGCTACCCGCTGGACGCGGCGGCGATCCTGCTGTGCGAGCTCGACGGCGTCGAGGCCGACGTGCAGGACGACTGCGCCCGGGTCGATGCCGTGCTGCGCAAGGCCGGCGCCCGCGAGGTGCGCCTGGCCTGCGACGAAGCCGAGCGCGTGCGCTTCTGGGCCGGGCGCAAGAATGCCTTCCCGGCGGTGGGGCGCATTTCCCCGGACTACTACTGCATGGATGGCACCATCCCGCGCCGCGAGCTGCCGCGGGTGCTCAAGGGCATCAGCGCGCTTTCCCGGCAGTACGGCCTGCGGGTGGCCAATGTGTTCCATGCCGGCGACGGCAACCTGCACCCGCTGATCCTGTTCGATGCCAACCTGCCCGGTGAACTGGAGCGCGCCGAGGCCATCGGCGGGCAGATCCTCGAACTGTGCGTGGCCGTCGGCGGCAGCATCACTGGCGAACACGGCGTAGGACGGGAGAAGATCAACCAGATGTGCGCGCAGTTCAACAGCGACGAGATCACCCTGTTCCACGCGGTCAAGGCCGCCTTCGACCCACGGGGCCTGCTCAACCCGGGCAAGAACATCCCCACCCTGCAGCGCTGCGCCGAGTTCGGCGCGCTGCATGTACACCACGGGCAACTGCCCTTCCCCGACCTGGAGCGTTTCTGATGGACAGGGACCTCGGCCAGGACCTGCTGGAGCAGGTCAACCAGGCGCTGAACCGGCGCACCCCGCTGCGCATCCAGGGCGGCAACAGCAAGGCCATGCTCGGTCGCCCGGTGACCGGGCAGGTCATCGACACCCGTGGCCACCGCGGCATCGTCGGCTACGACCCCACCGAGCTGGTGCTCACCGCCCGCGCCGGCACGCCCCTGCGGGAGGTCGAGGCGACGCTGCACGAGGCCGGGCAGATGCTGGCCTGCGAGCCACCGCACCTGGGCCCCGAGGCGACGCTGGGCGGCATGGTCGCGGCCGGGCTGTCGGGGCCACGCCGGCCCTGGGCCGGGTCGGTGCGTGACTATGTCCTCGGCACCCGGCTGATCACCGGCCACGGCAAGCTCCTGCGCTTTGGTGGTGAGGTGATGAAGAATGTCGCCGGCTACGACGTGTCGCGGCTGATGGCGGGCAGCTTCGGCTGCCTGGGGCTGCTCACCGAAGTGTCACTCAAGGTGCTGCCGCAACCGCGCCAATGCCTGGGCCTGCGCCTGGAGATGAGCACGCAGCAGGCACTCGCCGCACTCGCCGAATGGGGCCGACAAGCGCTGCCAGTCAGCGCCGCCTGCCATGACGGCGAGGCGCTGCATCTGCGCCTGGAGGGCGGCGAAGGTTCGGTGCGCTCGGCCCGTGAGCGCCTGGGTGGTGAAGCGTTCGACACAGGCTTCTGGCAAGACCTGCGCGAGCAGCGCCTGGCGTTCTTCACCGCACCCGCAACGCTGTGGCGGCTGTCCCTGCCCATTGCCTGCGGTGCACTCGAACTGCCGGGACAGCAGTTGATCGACTGGGGTGGCGCCCAGCGCTGGCTCAAGTCCGACGCCCCGACGTCCGTCATCCGGGCATTGGCGGCCGAGGCCGGCGGTCATGCCACCGCCTACGCGCCCGGCGACGACAGCAGTGCCCCACTCGATCCGCTGACGCTGCGCTATCACCAGGCGCTGAAACGCCAACTCGATCCCCAGGGTGTGTTCAACCCTGGCCGCCTATACGCGCACTTGTGAGGCCATGGCATGCAAACCCACCTGAGTGAGTCCACCCGCCAGCTGCCCCGCGCCGACGAGGCCGAACGTATCCTGCGTTCCTGCGTGCACTGCGGGTTCTGCACCGCCACCTGCCCCACCTACCAGTTGCTCGGCGATGAGCTGGACGGGCCTCGCGGGCGCATCTACCTGATCAAGCAGGTGCTCGAAGGCGAACCGGCGGGCACCAGCACCCAGGCGCACCTGGACCGCTGCCTGAGCTGTCGCAACTGTGAGACCACCTGCCCGTCGGGGGTGGAATACCACAACCTGCTCGACATCGGCCGCGCCGTGGTCGAACGGCAGGTCCCCCGGCCGCCGGGGCAACGCCTGCTGCGCGCGGGCCTGCGCGCCGTGGTGCCGAGGCCGGGCGCATTCAAGGCGCTTGTGCGCGCCGGGCAGGCCCTGTATCCCCTGCTCCCGGCCAGCCTCAAGGACAAGCTGCCGGCGCAGGTCGTCACCCCGGGCCAACGTCCGATGCCGCGCCACACCCGTCGCGTGCTGCTGCTCGAAGGCTGCGTGCAGCAGGCCCTTTCACCCAACACCAATGCCGCCGCCACTCGCCTGCTCGACCGGCTAGGCATCAGCGTCGAACCGATCCACCAGGCCGGTTGCTGCGGCGCCGTGGACTATCACCTGGATGCCCAGGCACGAGGCCTCGACCGCGCCCGACGCAACATCGACGCCTGGTGGCCGGCCATCGAGGCCGGCGCCGAGGCCATCGTGCAAACCGCCAGCGGCTGCGGCGCCTTTGTCCGCGACTATGGCCACCTGCTTCAACAAGACCCACGCTACGCCGCCAAGGCCGCTCGGGTCAGCGCCCTGTCTCGTGACCTGGTACAGGTGCTGCAGGCCGAGCCACTGGAGCATCTGGGTCTATGCGCCGAGCAGCGCCTGGCATTGCACTGCCCCTGCACCCTGCAGCACGCCCTCAAGCTTGGCGGCGCGGTGGAAGGTCTGCTGGCCCGGCTGGGCTTTCATCTCACCCAGGTGCCGGATAGCCACTTGTGCTGCGGCTCGGCCGGCACCTATTCACTGACCCAGCCGCAGCTGGCGCGCCAGCTGCGCGACAACCGCCTCAATGCCCTGGAAAGCGACAACCCACTGGTCATCGCCACTGCCAACATCGGCTGCCAGCTGCACCTCGGCGGCGCCGGTCGCACGCCGGTGCGGCACTGGATCGAAATCGTCGAGGCGGCACTTGAGCCCGGCGCTTTCGAGGCCGCGGAAATTGTGCCCCGCACCTGACGCGGATCAAGGCGATGTTCAACCTGGTGCCTGTAATTTCGGAACCCTCCTACCGAAAGTACGGAAGCTTCTAGATTGTTGCCCCACCCTCGGCAAAACATCATCAGGACTGGAGACGTGACCGCCGCCCCGGCGCGGCCAACCCCATCCAGACGAGGCCATGCCATGCCCACAAATGCTCATCGCCCTACCCGCGAACTGCGCCACACCCTGCGTCAACTGCTGGCCCACGAGGTCAGCAACCCCGACGACAACCCGCACCTGTCCGGGGTGCGGTTCTTCTGCGCCACCGACGAACACACCCGCCAGCTGATCGAGCGTGTCGAGCTGCTCGCCAGCGAAGCCTTCTTCGATGCCAAGGGCCGCGCCATCCCCGCGCGCATGCGCGAAGCAGCGGTGGATGGCGTATGCATCCAACAGAAACGCAAGGCCTGCGAGGACGAGACGGTGATCCGCATCGCATTGCCGGAAAAAGGCTACATCACCATCAGTACCGCTCGCCTGTGAACACGCCGTCCCTCTCATGGAACTGCACATGACTTGTTGATTTAGCAGGAACCTGTGGGAGCGGCTTTAGCCGCGAACACCGGCAAAGCCGGTGCCATCCACCGCGTTGCTTGCTTCGCGGGTAAACCCGCTCCCACAGGGTATGCCACTCGCTCTCGGGTATTATTCCCTGCGCGATCGTCAGTAGGGCCCCTTGCAGCTTTGTCGATAAAACCCGAAGCTTTTACACCCCCTGCGCTTCGGACCCCCTGCCCCGATGGAACTGCACATCCGCCTCGAAGGCCGCAAAGGCCTGGCCGACCAGCTCTCATGGAACTGCACATGACTTGTTGATTTAGCAGGAACCTGTGGGAGCGGCTTTAGCCGCGAATACCGGCAAAGCCGGTGCCATCCACCGCGTTGCTTGCTTCGCGGGTAAACCCGCTCCCACAGGGTATGCCACTCGCTCTCGGGTATTATTCCCTGCGGGATCGTCAGTAGGGCCCCTTGCAGCTTTGTCGATAAAATCCGAAGCTTTTACACCCCCTGTGCTTCGGACCCCCTGCCCCGATGGAACTGCACATCCGCCTCGAAGGCCGCAAAGGCCTGGCCGACCAGCTCTCATGGAACTGCACATGACTTGTTGATTTAGCAGGAACCTGTGGGAGCGGCTTTAGCCGCGAATACCGGCAAAGCCGGTGCCATCCACCGCGTTGCTTGCTTCGCGGGTAAACCCGCTCCCACAGGGTATGCCACTCGCTCTCGGGTATTATTCCCTGCGGGATCGTCAGTAGGGCCCCTTGCAGCTTTGTCGATAAAATCCGAAGCTTTTACACCCCCTGTGCTTCGGACCCCCTGCCCCGATGGAACTGCACATCCGCCTCGAAGGCCGCAAAGGCCTGGCCGACCAGCTCTCATGGAACTGCACATGACTTGTTGATTTAGCAGGAACCTGTGGGAGCGGCTTTAGCCGCGAACACCGGCAAAGCCGGTGCCATCCACCGCGTTGCTTGCTTCGCGGGTAAACCCGCTCCCACAGGGTATGCCACTCGCTCTCGGGTATTATTCCCTGCGGGATCGTCAGTAGGGCCCCTTGCCGCTTTGTCGATAAAACCCGAAGCTTTTACACCCCCTGCGCTTCGCCCCCCCTGCCCCGATGGAACTGCACATCCGCCTCGAAGGCCGCAAAGGCCTGGCCGACCAGCTCTCATGGAACTGCACATGACTTGTTGATTTAGCAGGAACCTGTGGGAGCGGCTTTAGCCGCGAACACCGGCAAAGCCGGTGCCATCCACCGCGTTGCTTGCTTCGCGGGTAAACCCGCTCCCACAGGGTATGCCACTCGCTCTCGGGTATTATTCCCTGCGCGATCGTCAGTAGGGCCCCTTGCAGCTTTGTCGATAAAACCCGAAGCTTTTACACCCCCTGCGCTTCGGACCCCCTGCCCCGATGGAACTGCACATCCGCCTCGAAGGCCGCAAAGGCCTGGCCGACCAGCTCTACCAGCAACTGCGCGCCGGCATCGACAGCGGCCACCTGGCGGCCGGCACCCAACTGCCACCCACGCGCCTTTTGGCCGAGCAGCTGGGGGTTTCGCGCAAGACCGTGGCCGAAGCCTACTCGCGCCTGACCTACGACAACCTGCTCAGTGGCGTGGTCGGTCGCGGCACCTTCATCACCCCGCGCCACACGCCGCGCCAGAGCGACAGCGACAACATCCCCCTGGCCGCCGCCGAAACCCTCGAGCGCTGGCGCCAGCGCGCCACGGTATTGGGCCAACGGGCGCTGGACGCGCCGTCGCGCTACGACTTCATCGGCGGCGCCTCGAGCAAGGCGCAGTTCCCCTACGACCACTGGCGCAGTTGCATGAACTACGCCCTGCGCCGCAGCCAGCGCCACCCCGACCGACAGTTTTCCGCCCAGGGCCTGCCCGAGCTGCGCGAGGCCATCGCCCACCAGATTGCCTTCACCCGCGGCATCCAGTGCACCGCAAGTGACGTGCTGGTATGCAACGGCGCCCAGCAGGCCCTGGACCTGATCGCCCGGGTACTGGTCGAACCCGGCTGCAAGGTGGCCATGGAGGACCCGGGCTACCCACCGGCGCGCCAACTGTTCCTGGCCCTGGGCGCGCGCCTGCAGTCGGTGGCGGTGGACGACCAGGGGCTGTGCGTCGAGCAGATCGAGGACGGCACCCGGCTGATCTACGTGACACCCTCGCACCAGTTTCCGCTTGGCATGCCCATGGCCGAGCCGCGGCGCCAGGCGCTGCTGGCGCGGGCTGCCGAGCTCGGCGCGCTGATCATCGAGGACGACTACGACTGCGAGTTCCGCTACCAGGGGCCAGCCGCCGAAGCCTTGCAGCGCCTGGATCGACATGGCCTGGTGGCCTATGTCGGAACCTTCTCCAAGACCCTGCTGCCGGAGTTGCGCCTGGGCTACGCGGTGCTGCCGCCGGCCGTGCTGCAGGCCGCCTGCGTGGCCAAGCACCTGAGCGACTGGCACAGCCCGACCTTGCAACAATGGGCCCTGGCACGCTTCATCAGCGAAGGTCACCTGAACAAGCACATCCGTCGTTGCCATGAGGTGTACAGCGCCCGCCGCGAGCGGATCCTGGCACGCCTGGGCGGCGACCTGGCGCCCTGGTTCGACACGGTGCCGGCCAGCGCCGGCTTTCACCTGAGCGCGCTGGCCAAGCCCGGGGTGGATATCGAGCTGTTGATCAACCTGGCGCGCAAGGTGGAAGTCGGCCTCTACTCGCTGGCGCCGTTCTTCAGCGAAGCGCCGGTCAGGCCGGGACTGCTGTTCGGTTTCGGTGCCATCGAACTGCTGGACATCGACCCGGCGCTGGACCGGGTCGGTGACACCCTGCAGCGCCTCAGTTGAGCGCTGCCTCAGCGACTCGTCCCTCACGGGCGATGGCCCGGGCATAGCCTTTCGGAGCGAAACGCACGGTCACCAGCAGCATCGCCAGCACGGTGCAGGCCAGCAGGGTCCAGGAGGCCTGGAAATCGCCGCTGACATCACGCAACCAGCCGGTGACGTACGGCACGATACCGGTGACGATGAAACCTACGCCCTGGACGAAAGCCGCCAGGCTGCCGGCTTCGCCGGGCGTGCGCAGGTGCTCCAAGGTCAGCGTCAGGCTGAGGCTGAAGCACGCGCCCAGGCCCAGGCCGATCAGCGCCACCCACAGGCCCATGGCGCTGGCCGGCGCCAGCAGCAGGCCAAGGAAGCCCGCCAGTTGGATCAGCAAGGCCAGCCACAGGCCCGGCCGCCGATCGACCAGACGCCGCAGCAGCAACGGCAGGCCCAGGGCACCGCAGACCTGGAAGATGGTCATCAGCCCAACCAGCTCGCCGCCGCCCTGGGCCGTGCCGCCGTGCTCGAGGTGATAGGCCGGCAACCAGGCCACCATGCTCGTATAGCCACCGTTGATCAGCCCGAAATAGAGCGCAAGCAGCCAGGCCCGGCGGTTGCCGAACCAATGGCCGCCCCCGCCACCGGCCAGGCTGGGTGCATCCTGGCGCGGGCGCAGGACGGTCCACGCCACGATCGCCAGCAGCGCCGGAAACGCCCACAGGCCAAGGCCGAACTGCCAATGGCCGAAGTGCGCGGTGATCGATGGGCCAAGCACCGCCGCCAGGCCACCGCCGCTCATCAACGCCGCCGAATACAGCCCCATGGTCGCCGCCAGGCGGCCGGGGAACCAGCGGTTGACCAGCCCCGGCATCATGCCCTGCACCACGGCGACACCCAGGCCTGCGACCACCGCACTTACGATCAGCGCCCAGGCGCTGTCCAGTTGCAGGCGCCACAGACACGCCAGGGCGATGGCCGCCAGTCCCGCCAGCATGCCGCCATGCTCGCTCAGCCAGCGCCGCAGCCAGGGTTGCAGAAGCGGTACCAGGCCCATGCACAGCACCGGCAACGCGGTCAGCAGCGCCGCCTGCTGGTAGCCCAGGCCGGTGCTCTGGCGCATCGGTTCGAGCAGTGGGCCAATGCTGGTAAGAATCGGCCGCAGGTTCAACGCCAGCAGCACCACCAGCAACAGGTTCAACGCGCCCCTCATGCTTCGCCGGCCTGCTGCCATTCAAGGTACAGGCCGCTTTCACCCGCCGGTTTCAGCGGGCGCAGGGGCAGGCTCTGCTGCTGTGGCGGGCGGGCCATCTGCGCATACACTGCGGCGGTGGACAACCCATAGGGCTCGCCCTCGTCGTTGTCGTAGGCGAACCAGGCGCGCTCGATGCCGCACAGGTGCATGGCGGCCAGGCACATCGGGCACGGATGGCCGCTGGCGTAGATCTCGGCACCGTCCAGGCGCGCCCGGCCAAGCACCTGGGCGGCCTGGCGGATGGCCTGCATCTCGGCGTGGCTGGTGGGGTCCTGGGTGCTGTGGATCTGGTTGACGGCACGGGCGATCACCTGCCCCTGGTGGACCAGCACGGCGCCGAAGGGGCGGCCACCGGCCTGGATATTGGCGCGGGCAAGCTCAAGGGCCTCGCGCATGAATCGATCTGCGGACATGAAACGGTTCTCAGGTGAAGACCTGCCCATTATCCCGCCTCGGCCGCCCTGGCAGAAATGAAGAGATTGGATGCCTGTCAGTGCCCATCCGAATGACGGATTGGCCTCCTGGCAAAGCGCGGGATTGGCTATTCGGCGCGGCGCGAACTGGCCCTAAGGTAGTGCCACTTTCCTCTTGTCGAACTGGAGCCTCACCATGCATGACCGTATCGAATGGGCCAAACACTCGCCGGAAGCCTACAAAGCCATGATCGGCCTCGAGCAGGCGCTGGTCGCCTCGGGCCTTGAGCATTCACTGCTCGAGCTGATCCGCCTGCGCGCCTCGCAGATCAATGGCTGCGCCTACTGCGTCAACATGCACGCCAACGATGCGCGCAAGGCTGGTGAAACCGAAGCACGCCTGCAGACCCTGAGCGTCTGGCGCGAGACCCGCTACTTCAGCGAGCGCGAGCGGGCGGCCCTGGCCTGGGTCGAAAGCCTGACCCGCCTGGCCGAGCGCGGCGCGCCGCAGGACGAGTACCAGGCGCTGCTGGAGCACTTCAGCGCCAAGGAGATTGCCAACCTGACCCTGGCCATCGCCACCATCAATGCCTGGAACCGCTTCGGCGTGGGCTTTGCCATGGTGCCGGCATAACAGCTCAAGGCGCCTGCAACGGTACCGCCCGGGCCAACTGTTCACGCAACCACTGATGCGCAGGATCGCGGTGCACCCGCTCCGGCCACAGCATCAGCATCTCGAAGCCCGGCACCACCAAGGGCGCCTCCACCACCCTGAGGGCCGGGTTCCCGGCCACCAGGCGCGGCGGCAGCATGGCCACCAGGTCGCTGTCGACCAGCATCGCCGCAAGCCCCGAGAAGCGCGGTACCGACAGCACCACATTGTGTGCCAGGCCCTGCTCGGCCAGGGCGTCGTCGGTGGGCCCCGTGAAACCTTCACCGTCGGGCGAGACGATGATTTGTGGCGTGATGCGCCCATCCCGTTCCGGCGGCAGAACGGTGGGGATTATGTGATTCCGGCGTTGACCCTGCGGCCAGAGCTTGCGCCTGGCCGGGATGGATTGGGCGTGCATGTTGCCGACTAGGCGGATACCAGGTGTCCGCCACAACCCTTGCAGCGCCTGTCAGATCGAGCGCCGCCCGCGCGGCGCATCGCGGCACAAGGCCGCTCCCACATCTGTTTCGGGCCAGTCAATCCTGTGCTCTTACCTGGTCCGCCTTGTTGGTCCGACGCAATTTCAGCGTGGGCATTACTGTCGCCTCACCTGTCTCAAGACATGCGCCAAGGCGGGCAACCATGGCCTGACAGGTTCGGCACGTTGCAACAAATAATGAAATGGCTACCCCCGCCCCACCCTGTGTCAGCCCTCTAAGCTTTCACAGGGTGCCTATCGGAGTGCAACGCCATGAACACTGTCGCCATCATCGCCATCGACCTGGGAAAGTTGAGCTTCCATGTACACGCTCAGGATGATCGGGGTCATGAGCTCTATCACCGCAGGTTCAACCGTGAGTCACTCATCCGCCACCTTGCCAATCTTGCGCCCTGCACGGTGGCGATGGAGGCCTGTGGTGGCTCTCATTTCATGGCGCGAGAGGTGACGAGACAGGGTCATACGCCCAAACTTATTCCCGCACAGTTCGTTCGCCCCTACGTGAAAAGCAACAAGAATGACTTTGCCGATGCTGCCGCTATCGGTGAGGCGGCAACCCGCGATCAGATGCGCTTCGTGCCTCCCAAAACCGAGGCCCAGCAGGCGCTGGCGATGCTCAATTCACTGCGCGACAGCTTCATCAGAGACCGTACTGCCACCATGAACCGCATCCACGCTTATTTGCTCGAGGTGGGGGTCAGTTTGGCACCCACCTTCAAGGCGGTCCGGGAGCTCCCCATTCTGCTGGACGACAGTACCTTCTCACCGTTGATCAAGAAGCTGTTGCTGGACCTACATGCCCACTTCCGCTATCTCGATGATCGGATCAAGGCTCTGGACAAGGAAGTGCATAGCCAGGCCGTTAGCGATGATCTTGCTTCCCGTTTGATGTCGATACCTTGTATTGGCCCGATCACCGCTACCGCCCTGGCTGCGGAATTGGGTGATGGTAAGCAGTTCCGCTGTGGGCGAAATTATTCAGCCTCCATAGGCCTGGTTCCCAGGCAGCACACGACAGGCGGCAAACCTTGCCTGGGGCGAATCAGCAAGCGGGGCGACGGCAATCAGCGACGACTGCTGATCCAGTGCGCGAGGGTCTATCTGATTGGGCTGGAGCGCAAAACCGGCAAGCTGGCGGACTGGGTACGTGGCTTGCTACGTGTTCACCACCCCAACCTGGTGGTGTGCGCTATCGCCAACAAACTGGCCCGAATCGCCTGGGCCATCACGGCACACCACAGCGAATTTAATGCAGGGTCAAGCGCCATGAACGCTTGACCCTGCAGACACACGAGTAACAACCCACCTGGTTTTGCGATGCTGCACACAGATGACGTGAACGGTATACCGGCCTGGCGATCAACCTGAGCTCCTACTCGGCTTCAGAAGCCGAACAAATATCTAGGCTCGTCGGGCGCGATTTTCATCGAGGCGCGGGACCAACCTCCCACACGACGCCGTATAGATTGACGCAAACCAAACTCACGCACATCTCAGTACAGTATTGCAGAAATGGGGGTAACCATAGATGTAGGAGCGGCCTTGTGCCGCGATGCGCCGCGCGGGCGGCGCTCGATCTCATAGGCGCCACAACCCTGTCGACGAACACCATCGACCACCGTTCTGACACATTTATTTTCACCATATTGATAAATGAAATATTTCATGTCATGTTCTTCTCCGTACCCAGGCCCCTCCCAAGCAAAGCCCTGGACGGTACGCCCCACCCACCGGAGTCAACAATATGAACAAGACAGGACTTCTCGGCGCGCTGGCACTCTGTGCCTGCAGCGCCTTCGCCCAGGCCGACGACGCCAGCCTGCGCATCGGCATCGAGGCCGCCTACCCGCCCTTCTCCTACCGCACCCCTGAAGGCGAGCTCGCCGGCTTCGACTACGACATCGGCAATGCCCTGTGCGCACAGATGCAGGTCAAGTGCCAGTGGGTGATCCAGGAGTTCGACGGCATGATCCCGTCGCTGAAGGTGCGCAAGATCGACGCGGTGCTGTCGTCGATGTCGATCACCGAGGATCGCTTGAAGTCGGTCGACTTCACCGACAAGTACTACCAGACCCCCGGCAAGTTCGCGATGAAGGCCGGCAGCCGGCTCGACACCCCGGCGGTGGACCTCAAGGGCCGCAAGGTCGGGGTGCAGCGCTCGTCCACCTATGACCGCTTCGCCACCGAGCAACTGGAGCCGGCGGGGGTCGAGATCGTGCGCTACGCCTCGCAGAACGAAGCCTTCCTCGACCTGGTGTCCGGGCGCCTGGATGCCACCCTCGCCGATATCGTCAACACCGAGGAGAGCTTCATCAAGACCCCGGCCGGCCAGGGCTTCGCCCTGGTCGGCCCGGACATCGCCGACCCGCACTACTTCGGCCGCGGCGCCGGCATCGCCGTGCGCAAGGGCGACAGCGCCAACCTGGCGCGGCTCAACGCCGCCATCGCCGCGATCCGCGCCAATGGCACCTACCAGCAGGTGCAGCGCAAGTACTTCCCGTTCGACATCTACGGCCAATAGCGCAGGCTGACGAGGGTTTTCATCATGCTTCACGGCTACGGATCGAGCATTCTCGATGGCGCCTGGCTGAGCATCCACCTGGCCCTGCTGGCGATGGCACTGGCCATCGGCCTGGGCCTGTTCGGTGCGGCCTGTCGCCTGTCCCCCCTGAAATGGCTGGCGGTACCGGGCGAGGTCTACACCACGGTGGTGCGCGGTATTCCCGACCTGGTCCTGATCCTGCTGGTGTTCTATGGCGGCCAGGACCTGGTCAACCGCCTGGCGCTGGCACTGGGTTACGAGCAGTACATCGACATCAATCCCTTCGTCGCCGGGGTCTGCACCTTGGGCTTCATCTTCGGTGCCTACCTCTCGGAGACCTTTCGCGGCGCCTTCCTGGCCATCCCCAAAGGCCAGGCCGAGGCCGGTATGGCCTACGGCATGAGCGCCCTGCAGGTGTTTGTGCGGATCAGCCTGCCACAGATGGTGCGCCTGGCGCTGCCGGGCTTCACCAACAACTGGCTGGTGCTGACCAAGTCCACCGCGCTGATCTCGGTGATAGGCCTGCAGGACATGATGTTCAAGGCCAAGAACGCCGCCGACGCCACCCACCAGCCGTTCACCTTCTTCCTCGCCGTGGCGGCGCTGTACCTGCTGCTGACCAGTGCCTCGCTGCTGCTGTTGCGCGGCGTGGAGAAACGTTACTCGGTCGGCTTCAAAGCCGCCGAGCTCTAGGGGATCTGCCCGATGACACTCGACTATCCGCTGATCTGGCAGAACCTGCCGTTGTACCTGAACGGCATCGCCCTGACCCTCAAGGTGCTGTTGATCTCGCTGGCTTGCGGCCTGGCCCTGGCGATCCCGCTGGGGTTGATGCGGGTCTCGCGCGCGTGCCTGCTGCGCTACCCCGCCTGGCTCTACACCTATGTGATCCGCGGCACGCCGATGCTGGTGCAGCTGTTCCTGATCTACTACGGGCTGGCCCAGTTCGAGGCGGTGCGCCAGAGCCCGTTGTGGCCCTACCTGTCCAGCGCCACGTTCTGCACCTGCCTGGCGTTCGCCATCAACACCAGCGCCTACAGCGCCGAGTTGCTGGCCGGGAGCCTGCGCGCCACGCCGCGTGGCGAGGTGGAGGCGGCCCGCGCCATGGGCATGTCGAGGCTGACGCTGTACAGGCGCATCCTGCTGCCCTCGGCCTTGCGCCGCACCTTGCCGCAGTACGGCAACGAGGTGCTGATGATGCTGCAGACCACCAGCCTGGCCTCGATCGTCACCCTGGTCGACATCACCGGCGCGGCAAAGACCTTCAATGCGCGCTACTACCTGCCGTTCGAGGCCTTCATCACCGCCGGGCTGATCTACCTGGTCCTGACCTTCCTGCTGGTGCGCCTGTTCAAGCTGGCCGAGCGCCACTGGCTGGCCTACCTCGCCCCCCGCAAGCACTAAGGAACTTCCATGCAGCACATCGACCATATCCTGCCCTGGAGCGCCTGCGGCACCCAACGCTCGCTGCGCGTGCTGCGCTTTGGCAGCGGCCCGCGCAAGGCCTATATCCAGGCCTCGTTGCACGCCGACGAGCTGCCGGGGATGCGCGTGGCCATCGAGCTCAAGCGCCGCCTGCTCGAACTCGAGGCGCAAGGCCGGCTGACTGCGGTGATCGAACTGGTGCCACTGGCCAACCCGATCGGCATCGGCCAGATGTTCCAGGCCACCCACCAGGGCCGTTTCGAGTTCAACAGCGGCAAGAATTTCAATCGCGATTTCCCAGCGCTGACCGAAGCGCTGGCCGCCCACCTGGAAGGCCGCCTGGGCAGCGATGGCCAGGCCAACGTGGCAACCATCCGCCGGGCCATGCTCGAGCTTCTTGACGAACTGCCCGCGCCCGACTCGGAGCTCGACGGCCTGCGCCGCCTGCTGCTGCGCCACGCCTGCGACGCCGACCTGGTGCTGGACCTGCACTGCGATTTCGAATCGGTGATGCTGCTGTACGCCATGCCGCAGCACTGGAGCCAGCTGCGCCCGCTCGCCGCCCGCCTCGGCGCGCAAGTGGCGCTGCTGGCCGAAGGCGCCGGTGGAGATGCCTTCGATGAAGCCTGCGCGGCGCCGTGGCTGCACCTGCGCGAATACTTCCCCGAGGCCGAGATTCCCCTGGCCTGCGTGGCGACCACCATCGAGTTGCGCGGCATGGCCGACACCGAACGCGAGCAGTGCCAGGCCAGCGCCGAGCAGATCCTCGGCTACCTCGCCGACCAGGGCCTGATCAGCGGGCCGTGGCCGGCCGCGCCGGAGCATTGCTGCCAACCCACGCCCTTCGCCGGTGCGCAGTATGCCTACGCCGAGCACCCGGGGGTGGTCAGCTACCTGCAGCCGCTGGGCGCGCAGGTGCGGGTCGGCGATCCGCTGTTCGAAGTGCTCGATCCGCTCAGCGACCGCCACAGCGTGGTCAGGGCCACCACCGACGGCATCCTCTATGCCCGCGAACGCCTGCGCTTCGCCCAGCCCGGCCTGTGGCTGGCCAAGGTCGCCGGCAGCACCTCCATCCGCCAAGGTCGCTTGCTCAGCGACTGACCCCTGCGAGTACCGACTGATGAACAAACTGCAAATCCACGACCTGCACAAAAGCTACGGCAACCACCAGGTGCTCAAGGGTGTTTCACTGCAGGCCGACGCCGGTGATGTGATCAGCATCATCGGCTCCAGCGGCTCGGGCAAGAGCACTTTCCTGCGCTGCATCAACCTGCTCGAGCAACCCAATGCCGGGCAGATCCTGGTCAACGGTGAACAGCTCAAGCTGCGCGAGTGCGCCCGCGGCGGGCTGCGCGCGGCAGACCCGCACCAACTGCAGCGCCTGCGCTCTCGGTTGAGCATGGTCTTCCAGCACTTCAACCTGTGGTCGCACATGAGCGCCCTGGACAACGTCATGGAAGCCCCGGTGCACGTGCTCGGCATCAACCGCAAGGAGGCCCGGGACAAGGCCGAGCACTACCTGGCCAAGGTCGGTGTCGGCCATCGCCGCGACGCCTACCCGGCGCACATGTCCGGTGGCGAGCAGCAACGGGTGGCGATTGCCCGGGCCCTGGCCATGGAGCCCGAGGTGATGCTGTTCGACGAGCCGACCTCGGCGCTCGACCCGGAGCTGGTCGGCGAGGTGCTCAAGGTCATGCAGGACCTGGCCCAGGAAGGCCGCACCATGGTCGTGGTCACCCACGAGATGGGCTTCGCCCGCGAGGTGTCCAACCAGCTGCTGTTCCTCCACCAGGGCCAGGCCGAGGAGCGCGGCGACCCACGCGAAGTGCTGGCCCGGCCGCAGTCCGAACGCCTGCGCCAGTTCCTCGCCGGCAGCCTGAAGTAAGCGCCAGGGCGCTCAACGGCTCCGCCGCCGGGCGCCTTGGGATACACTACCGGCAACTTTCAGGGAGCGTCGCGCCGGATGTCGAGCCATACCAAGAACACCACCGTCTACGCCTCCGCGGTCATGCGCAAGCTGTCGCAGAGCCTGGGCGAACTGCCGCCGTCCCTGCGCAAGGTCGCCGATTACATCCTGCGCCACCCGCTGAAGGCCGCGACCCTGACCATCGAGGAGATGGCCCAGGCCACCGCCACCTCACCGGCCGCGGTCAACCGCCTGGCCAAGGCCCTGGACCTGGGCGGCTACAGCGGCATGAAAGCCGAGCTGGTGGCGACCCTGCAACAGATGGTCTCGCCGGTGGACAAGCTGCGCAACGAACTGGCCCAGCGCCCGGGTGGCGAGTTCGGCCTGCATGAGCAGATCCAGAGCGCCAGCAGCAACCTGGCGACCACCGCCAGCAACAACCAGGCCGACGCCTTCGAGGCGTTCGTCGGCTGCCTGCTCGAGGCGCGCAAGGTCTATGTGCTGGGGTTCGGCAATAGTGTCTACCTGGCGGGCCTCGCCGCCTCGACCCTGGTGCCGTTCTGCAAGGACACCTGCGCCATCAGCATGGAAGGCGGCAACGAGAACGCCGCCTACCGCCTGGCCGCGATCACCGAACAGGACGTGCTGCTGGCCATCGCCCTGCCACGTTACTCCCAGGACACCCTGCAGCTGTCGCGCTTCGCCCATGAGCGCAAGGCCACCGTGCTGGCCATCACCGACTCCCCGGCCTCGCCGCTGGCGCCGCTGGCCCGTCACGTGCTGTATGCCACCGCCGATCATCCGGTGCTGACCAGCTCCAACATCGCCGTGCTGGCGTTGATCGAGGGCCTGGTGGCCGGGGTCATGGCGCGCAACAAGGAGGCGGTGAAACTGGCCACCGAACTCACCGAAAGCGTGATGTCGTATCTGCATGTGCCAGGTGACAAGTTCAGCAGAAAGTAGGTGCGCCAGACAGCTGGGTAGATCCCCGTGAATTTACTCCGCTCTCCCTGAGCAGCCTTCGGCACTCAATCGGGGCAACAGGTAATCGAGCAACGCCCGTACCTTGGGCAACCCCTCCCGCCTTTTCAGCCAGACCAGATTCATCGGCAATCCCTGCGAGGTGAGCTGCGGCAACACCTCGACCAGCGTGCCGCACTCGATATGCGTTCGGGTCAGCCAGGTCGGCAGCTGGCCAATGCCCAGGCCCGCCAGGACCGTGTCGAGCATGCCTTCGCCATCGCCGATGGCCAGGTGTGGCTGGACGATCCGCTGCCTGATCTCGCCCGGCAACCCACCGCCCAGGTACCACGGCGTGACCAGACCTGCGGCCTCGCCATAGCCGATGCACAGGTGGCGCTCCAGGGCTTGCTCGTCCTGTGGCGTGCCATGTTGCGCCAGGTAGTCGGGCGAAGCGCAGAACGCCAGGCGCTGGGCACCGAAATACCGGTGCCCCAGGGCCGCAGGCCAGGCTTGCGCGCCGCCGATGCGCACCAGGATGTCCACGCCCTCCTGCACCGGGTCGATGTAGCGGTCGGAAAACGACACATGCGGTTGCAACCGCGGATGCGCCCGGGTGAACGCCACGATCAGCGGCAACACATGCAGTCGGCCAAAGGCGGCCGGCAGATCGATGCGTACCTTGCCGTGGGGGGTGTCGCTTTCGGCGAAGATGGCCTGCTCGGCCTCTTCCAGATCGGCCAGCACGCTGGTGCAGGTCTTGTAGAACAGCGCGCCCGCCTCGGTCAGCGACAGCCTGCGGGTAGTGCGGTTGAACAATCGTGCCCCCAGGCGCGCCTCCAGCCGCGCCACCCCCTTGCTTACCGCCGAGCCACTGAGGCTCAGGCGCCCGGCGGCAGCGCTGAAGCTGCCCATCTCGGCCACCGCGACGAAGACGTCGATTCCCTTCAACCGTTCGGATGCGTACATCAGCCACTCCATTGATGACGAAAATTCCGCTACCGGCGGAATTTATCGCCCAGATCAATCCTGGGTTCTCCAATAGGCTACGGCAAAAAGCAAGGTGGGCCCAAGCGTCTACCTGCCCCCTTCACCTGCCCAGGGACCTGGACCATGACCATTGAAACGCAACCTGCACAGCACACGGAAACCGGCCGCTTGCTACCGGTGGCCACCGCGGTGTTCCTCGGCCTGATGACCATGGGCATGCCGCTGGCCAGCGTGCCGCTGTGGGTCCATGGGCAGTTGGGCTACGGCATGCTCATGGTGGGGTGCGTCATGGGCGTCGAGTCGCTGGCCACCCTGCTCACCCGTCATTTCGCCGGGACCGCCGCGGATCGTCGCGGCCCGAAACGGGCGGTGGTTCTGGGTCTGCTGGGCAGCGCGGTCTCCGGCCTCTGCTACCTGCTGGCCGCGCAACTGCAGGACACCCCTGCGGCCAGCCTGGCGGCCGTCATCGCCGGGCGAATCGCCATGGGCTTTGCCCAGAGCCTGCTGTTTACCGGTGGCAGTACCTGGCCGATCGCCCTGTTCGGCGCAGAGCAGGCCGGCAAGGCGCTGTCCTGGATCGGCATCGCCATGTTCGCCGGCATCGCCTGCGGCGCGGCGGTGGCAGCGCAGCTGGGTGAAGTCGCAAGCTTTGCCTGGGTGTCGGCGGTGACGGCGATCATTCCGCTGTTCGGCCTGCTCGTTGCACTGCGCACGCCGGCGGCCCGCCTCGTCCACGCGTCGGGCGCGTCGATGCCCCTGGCGGCGCTGCTGGCCCGGATCTGGCGCCCCGGCCTGGTGTTCGCGCTGGCAACCGTGGGCTATGTGTCGGTGTCGTCGTTCATCACCCTTACCTACGCACACCATCAGTGGAACGGCGCCGGCTATGCCCTCGCGGCGTTCGGCGCCGGTTACGTCTGCGCCCGCCTGTTGTTCGGCGCTCGGGTGGACAGCACTGCGGGGCCGGACATGGCCTTGTCGATGCTGGCCATTGAGGCCATCGGCCAGTTGCTGCTGTGGCTGGCGGCGAGCCCCGCCCAGGCGATGCTGGGGGCGGCACTGAGCGGCTTCGGTGTGTCGATGATCTATCCCTTGCTGGCGCTGGTAGCGCTGCGTGCGGTGCCATTGCACAGCCTGGGGCTGGCCATCGGTTTCTATGACGCCTGCTTCGATATTTCCATCGGCCTGACGGCACCGCTGGCCGGCCTGCTCGCCCGCCAGCAGGGGGTACCCGCGGTATTCCTGATCGGCGTGCTGGCCTCGCTGGTGGCGATGCTGGCCGCGCTTTGCGCCTATCGTCACGTGGTCGATGGTCCCCGGGGCAGTTGCTCGCGCAACCACCCGGCTTGACCCCTCTACTGCCACTCGCTGGACAGATTGGGCGGCAAAGATTCCTCGACGGAACGACTGATTTCCAACGGGATACAGTCCTGTTGCGGAAACTCATCTGGAATTGTCACAGGCTGCAACCACGAGGCCTTCTTGTCAGCGTTCCAGCCCACACGTTCCTCGAGCTTGGGCGCTATAAGCACCTTACTTCGTTGCGCATCCGTATAGACAACAAGCTCGTCACTTGCAACTCCCTTGCAACTGTTCCTTGCATTGAAGTCAGCAAAATGCGCAATCCGATAGATGGAGTTACGACTCTGCTCTTCATCATTAATCCAAGCGTGGATCATCAGTGCAAAAAAAAGCTGTGCCGCCGCACTGATTATGATAGTTACAATAATCGCAACACCATCCCTGGAGCCTGAAAAACTATCGCGCCCCAGCCAAGCGACTATAATCAGGAGCACAGAAATTGCCACAACAAACCAAAAAAACATCCCAAGCGTCTGAAGCGCGGTCACCGCCAACAACGTCATCGGGAAAACCGAAGCATCCACATGAAATATGTCATTGATGGCGATGGCCGCATTGGATTTCGCCAAGAACGCCACATACGAAAAAATCGCCAGCCAGGCCACGAGTGACGCACGCAGTTCTACCAGGTTTCTCAGGACGGTCGTTTCCAATGTCGCGATGAAAACATAGACTCCCAAGAACACGAACACTGCCATCAGACCAAAACCAAGATCCGGATGCCCTTCGTTAACCGACATGAATGCAGCGAAAAGACTCAGAGCGGCAATACAGGAGATCACCAATAAGATGCGCCTGATTACACTAATTTTTCGCCCCTCGAAATCAATATTATCAGCCCGTAGAGCTCTTTCGATTTTTTCCATGGCGTTACGCTTTCCCTCTACCCGGCTGCACCTTGTATCGCTGAGACATTGGCAACTAACGCTTCAAGACCTTACTGATATCCACCAGCTTCTTCCCATTGCTTTTGGCGAGCTCGTACATTTCGGTCACCAGCCTATTAACCTCTTCAATCAGTTCGATCCGTTCGCTCTTTGAAGTGCTTTTTTTGATGGAATTCAGGCGATTGGTGATAATGCGCTTTCTGCCCAGCAGGCTGTAGTCATTCACGCTACCGTAAATCTCCAAGTAGTCATAGCTCGGAAATTTTTCGGCAATTTCAGAAATATTTACTCCACTCTCCAAAAGTTGATTCATTTCCTTGAGATCATGGGCGGCAATTGTCATTTGGTTCACGTTTCCTTACAAGAATGAAGTCTGCGCTCGCTGAGCCAGACAGACTATTGTCAACAACTGCAGAAAGGTGACACTCTTTAGCCATCATTACAACCTCGGGCGCGATATTGGGGGAGAAACGGATTTATCCATGACGCGCCCGGCTTCGCGGGTGCTCGCGGATAAACCCGCTCCTGCAGATCCGCGCCGCTCAGTCCTTGAGCTTCGCCGCCAACTGCCGGACCCGCTCGAGGTCGGCCTTGGCCACCTTGGCCAGGCCGGTGCCGTAGTCCGCATCCGCCTTGTAGAAGAACGACAGCATGATGTAGCGGCTCTGCTCGTCCGCCGTCGCCAGGGCCTGGCCGAGGCTATTGATCAGGTCGGTCTGGTCCTTCTTGCCGTAGGAACGGAACAGCTCGCCCGCCTGCTTGAAGTTCTGCTCGCGCTGGATCTTCGCCTGCTGGGTGCTGCCGCTCAGCGGGGTCTGCACGTACCGCGCGTCGGCCTGCTCGTCACGCGGCTGGCGGCGGCTCGGCTGGTAGTTCACGCCGCTGTCGGTGTGCCCGGCGTTCATCGCGCCATCCTGGTTGACGGTGTTGACCTCAGCCCGCGGGCGGTTCACCGGCAGGCTCAGGCCATTGGCGCCGACCCGGTACATCTGGGTATCGGCGTAGGCGAACAGGCGCCCCTGGAGCAGGCGATCCTCGGACGGTTCGATACCTGGTACCAGGTTCGACGGCGCCATGGCCACCTGCTCGGTCTCCTGGAAGAAGTTGTCGACGTTGCGCTCGAGCACCATCTGGCCGATCTTGCGCTCCGGCACGTCGGGCCAGATCTTGGTCGCGTCCAGCGGGTCGAAGTCGAACTTGGCCAGCTCCTCAGGCTTGAGCACCTGGATGTACAGGTCCCATTTCGGCAGCTTGCCCTGGTTGATCGCGCTGACCAGGTCGTGAGTCATGTGGCTATAGTCGCGGCCCTGGACCTGGGCGACCTGTTTCGGGTCGAGGTTCTTCTGCCCTTGCAGACTCTTCCAGTGGAACTTCACGTAGTGCACCTGGCCCTTGGCGTTGACCAGCTTGTAGGCGTGCACGCTGTTGCCGTCCATCTCGCGGTAGCTGGCCGGCGTGCCTTCGTTGGAGTACAGCAGGGTCAGGGTGCGGGTGGCTTCCGGTACATGGGAGAAGAAATCGAAGCGGCGCGAATCGTCATCGAGGTTGCTGCGCGGGTCCGGCTTGAAGGCGTGGACCATGTCCGGGAACTTGATCGCGTCGCGGATGAAGAAGGTTGGGAAGTTGTTGCCGACCAGGTCCCAGTTGCCATCAGCGGTGTAGAACTTGGTGGCGAAACCGCGCGGATCACGCAGGGTTTCCGGCGAGTGGTTGCCGTGCACCACCGAGGAAAAGCGCACGAATACCGGGGTCTTCTCGCCGGGGCGGAACACCTTGGCCATGCTCAGGTCGCTGATGTCGGCACTGGCGGTGAACTGGCCATGGGCGCCAGTGCCGCGGGCGTGCACCACGCGCTCGGGGATGCGTTCACGGTCGAAGCGCTGCAGCTTCTGCAGCAGTTGCACGTCCTGCAGCAACACAGAGCCGTTGGGGCCGGCGGTCTGCGAGTTCTGGTTGTCGCCAACCGGCGCGCCGTTGTCACGGGTCAGGGTGGCGGCCTGCACGGATAGCGACAGCAGACTGGCGGCAAGGCTGCCCGCCACCAGCAGGCGACCGGGTTGGAACAGCTTGAGCAAAGGGATCATGGGGTACTCCTAAGGGTTCTTTCAGGCGTCTTGATGCGCCTCGAAAAGGGTAAGGAGCCCGTGACCGATCACTAAATTGATCCTGATGATCAGTGCAATTGGTAATTTCAATCCTGTTTTTTATTCATGAATGCTATAGGCAAGCAAAGCTGTCCTAACCGTGCTGCTCGACAACGCCCTGGCGACCATGGCCGCGCACCTGGTATATCAGGATCGCCCGGTGATCTCGGTCTGCGGCGACGGCGGCTTCATGATGGAACAATAGGAGCTGGAAACCGCAGTACTACCGTGGTGATCCTGCTTGACGACGGCTACGGCATGATCCGCTGGAAGCAGGCCAATATAGGCTTCACCGATTTCGGCCTGGACTACGGCAATCCGGACTTCGTCAGAGAAGCCGAAGTCTACGGCGTCAATGGCTGTAGCGTTGAGAGCGCCGACGCCTTGCTGCCCCTACTCGACCACTGCATCTCCAACCAAGGCGTGCACGTGATCGACTGCCCAGTCAATTACAGCGAGAATGACCACATCCTCAACAGAGAACTGCGTGAACGCGCGCTGGGCATCTAATCAGAGAGGTCACTACCGGCCATGGATTGGTAATGACCTACTCACTCGACGATAGTGCTGGGCACTAGGCATTCAAGACTCAGGCGACCCTGACGGCGCAGCTTAGATCACGTGACAAGCACATTCCCCTCTCAAGACCGCTACCGGACGCACCAATCGACCCAAGAAATTGAGGTCATGGCAAGCTCCATACAAACTGGCACCTCGAATGCCGTAATTGCCATGGGCAAAATCAAAGAGCAGGCACGCAAGCCATGCCTCTAGCAACCTTAAAAAACTTTAGACTTAGATGAGCATAGCGTCAGCCACTCAATCTATGAGTGATGTTTACATTAAGGTTTTTCTTAAGCTTGTCTTCTGTAGCCTCTATGCTATCAAGCTCCTCATATAGCCTGCCATACACAGCGAATCGTTTGTATGCCTTTGACTCTTGAGAGTAATCCATTGCTGCTTGTATTGCAGTGGAAATTGTCGCAGTAGGCTTAACAAGTGCCTTCGAGAGGTCAGAGGACGATAAATTTCGACGCAACAAGCGAGGCTTTTTGAACCCGCTCTTCACAACGATATCCCACGATTTAGCCCACTCCGCCACTACCTCACTCTTGGCTGAGACACCCTTCTGTGCTTCGACTTCACGCTTGAGCTTACCAGTGAGCTGCCTGAGCTCTTCATGGTCGCGTCGCAGGTTGATAAGATTGTCCAACAACATATCCACAGAGAACGTCTGGTCAATCAAAAGCAAGAAGAATGGAGGGACATTATCAATTATGCTCTCAAACGAGTCTCCGACCACGCTTACAATGCTTTTCAAAGCTCCCCTGAAATGCTCATCGAGCACCTGCAGCTGTTCGACATGGTAGGGGATAGGTTTAAACTCGCTTTTTGATACCTCCAATCCTTGCAAAGAAAGCGGAAGTATCAAGGAAGAATGCGTTTTTTCTGCTATCTCATTCACTAGGCTTTGCTGCCAAAATCTAAGAAAAGTCATTGGCGTGCATCCTTCACTCAAAATCTCATGATAATCAGCCTCCCCGAGCAGACCATCATGTTGAGCAAACCACTTGGCACCGTCTCTCTCGAGAATCTCAAAATTCTCGACATTTAAATTCAGGTCAAAAGTAAGGCCATCCTGAAGGTTAGTTGAGTGTAAGAGATCACTCTTTTTAATGAACTCAAAAATTTTTCCATCAGGGTCAAGATACTTCAAAACCGAATGATTCTCAAAGCCTTCCGTCAGCACAACCTTATCGTACAGCACGAATGATTCTACGAAATTTCCCGCCCTCGACACCCACTCAGATGACCAATTCAAGGGCATGTTAGGACTGCAGGCTGAGAGCCCTAGAAAAGCATCTGTCGCCCACGTTGAAATAGTTACCTTGTTCATAAACTTCAACTCTTCTTCCTGAAATCAATATCAGCCACAGCAACAATAATAATACAGCAATTGAATCCTATTTCCTGTGCAGGATAGCCGTGACCTTAATCAGAGGCCTTCTTTCCTCAAGTTTGCCGCTGTGTCCTCCCGCCGGCCATCGTGCTCATAGCCTTTGGCCAAGTCATCCAGAACAGCAGCCACATTGGGATGTGAAAAACGAACCCGCTCGGCGTGTCCTCGATACGTCTCCGCCAGGGTCCTTTCCTGCTCTCCGCCATCCCACATGGACCTGATGGTTACACCACGTTTGTTAAAGCAACCAATGCAAAACCCTTCCCTCATTTGCTCTGCGTCGAAGTCATCCAGTACCTCTCTGATTGGTTCGCACGGCCAGGCCCCATCTGCATCTGCAGGAGCATGCGCAAGTATTTCGCCTAATGTCTGATCACACATCGTTAGCCTGTCGGCGTCACGGCACAGACCGCGGGTCGATCTGACGAACTCAAGCAGAACGTCTCTATCGATGCGCCCATCATCCTGCACACCAGGCAACCGACGACATGAGTGCAGAATACTGTAGGCACGTTCCGCAGCAGCCTTAGCCAGATCGTCAACTGGTTTCCGCTCTCCATTCTCCGGAGCGAACACCATGCAAATAAATTCTTTGAAAATTTCGGGCTCAGTCATAAGGGCTTCATAAAGAAGCGCCGCCTTGCTTTCTCGACCATAACGAAACAACGGGAATAGGCCAAACTCAAGTCGCACCAGCGTCATCCGGTCTATCTCTTTGCAGGCCTCTAAACGTTCGATCATCTTCTCAAGATGCCAGCTTTCGAGCCTGATCTCCCCCTCTGCACCTTGGGTTAAGAACAGCTCAAGGGCCGCAAGCAGCAGATGCGGGTCTGCTTTTTCGATCGCATACTGACAGTAATGAAGCGCACTTAATGGTCGCTTGACTGCCAGCAACTGCTCCATAACATACCCTGGAATCTCATCTGCTCTAGGATGGACACTTACTTGCTGCCAATAGGCAGCCGAAACCTCAGGCCCGCACTCCTCCACCATCCGCCATGTAGCAGGCCTTGCCACTGCCAAAGTCAGCAACTTGGCCAACCTGTCCACTTCCCACTTATGCTGCATCCCTAAACAGATCAGTTTTTGGAGAAGCTCGTCGGCGATTGGCACTGAATACGATTCAAATATCCCAACCAGGCATCTCGCCACCGATGAAGATTTCGCAAAATCCGCACCTACCGAAAATAGCCAATCGGCAATTTCAACTGAATTTATCCATTCAACCCTGGTCAGCGTAGATCCAACAATGCCAGGCTCAGCGCATTCGCATATGAGGCGATTCACCCCTTGTATTGAATAGGCCTCGTGTATCTGATTCAATGCCGAGACCCGCAGTTTTAGTACGACCAGCCCCTTGGCTTAAATTCCATCGTACTCATCTTTTTCAGGCAAGTCCAACCAGTGGTTGTCAAACAACCATTGGTGTCGCAGCACCACGTCTTTAGCAACAAGCTGCTCATAAATACCGCTTATAGCTTGCAATTTACTTTCCAGCTCTGCGACTGGTTCATCTGAATAGTTTTTATGCCAGTAAATTATGTGCCGCAGCTCTGCACGGATAGCTTCACGGTCCCCATCGGCAGCCCCATCCAACAAAAATGGCGCTAGGAGTAAAAGCGAATTATCCAACTCATCGACAAGATGAATTTTCTTGATGACCCGCACCGTTCTGGAGGCATCCCCCGCGCTCATCGTGAACAACCTTTCTTTCGCGGCGAGGACCATCGCGGCTACCTCCTCTCCGCTAACACCACGACCAGCACCGGCATCGTCATCCCGCCACTTTGGTCTGTGGGTCAGAAACACACCATTAGGCCCACGCCCGACCAGGGCCAGCAGTAAGCTGAAGCTCGCGTCGGGTGCTTTGTTGATCAGAAAATCAAGGACCTTGATGCGCTCTTCCAAACTGGCCGCTGTCTGGGGATACGACGATCTGAACAAACTAAGCAGACTCTCACTAGGTTTGTTTCCCCAATTTCCTTTCATGGGCACATCACGGAGACGAGCAAGAATCAGTGAAACTGGGCCGAGCCGCCGCGGCGCCCAGCCGAGCATCTCTAGCGCCCAGAGCAGATCGGCGTGCCAGCAACGACCGCCCAAACCACCCGAGCTTGCTGACTCGGTAATGAGTCGAGTCACAGGCGCACCCGGCAGGCTGAGACTTTTTTGAACCGCACGGATGAATTCATCGGGTGCTGCTTCAGCCAAAGTCGGCAAGTACGAGGCTAGCGACAACCAGCGACGACCATCGGCACCATCGAGCAAACTCAAGATGAGCGACGAAACGCGCTGCTCTATGTGGAGCGACTGAAGCCCTGGTTGCTCCTCGCCGCGCACCGCCAGCTTCAAAAGCGAGTCACAAATCGACTCGAACAGCAGACTGGAATATTGATGTACTCGACCACGAACCTGAGCCAGCCAACGCTCGTCTTCCGGCAGCTCCAACTGCGGATCAGGGATACTGAGGATCTCCTGGGCAACAGCAAAAAATCTATCTAGCTGACCGCTAGTGATTCGGTCGCCACACTGAGTGAGGAGCTCCAGCGGTGATTTAGCCTTCCAGACCATACCGATATTCAGCACCGGTGCATCATCCACTCTGGCGAGTTGGCGTAAATCTGCCTCTACTTCCTCATACGTCCGATCGGCAATGCGCTCAATTATCTGTCTGTCAGCCAGGCAATCAGACTTCCAAGCCCCAAGCAGACACAGAAGAGGCAAGCTTGCCGAGTGAGGGGAATCCAACCAACCAGGGCGACGGATCGCGGGGTTGGTAGCCCGTTGACGACGCAGTACCGTCCAGGACCTCCCTGTACTGAGCGCATACCTTTTGGCATCGGACTCTTCCATCCCGGTATGAACGAGAGCCTTTTCGAAATCGTAAATACTCGGTCGTTCCAGTACCAGTTCGTCTCCGTTCGGCCTACCCGCCATATCACCAGAGGCGTAGGGAACGATCAGTCGAAGCCCTTTACGCATGATGGGGTGACTGGCTATCTCTGCGCGAGCGGCGATTGCGATACGAATCTGAGGGTTGGCTTCAACATATCGCCAGCCAGCAGGATCAACTACTACCAGTGACTGATGCCTCAACTCTCCCGAAGCCATTGTCGCCGCCACCACAAAGGCTGCAGCTTCATCCATGCTGTCAGCTCTGATCGATAGCGGACTCATCACATCGGTATCAGCCGTTGCGGACCGAAGTTTTTCATTCAGAGCATTCAGCTCCAGCGCCCGCCCCATAACCAGTGCATCAGGAGTGATCTCGGGAACGCATTGGCGAGCCCAGCCATCCCAAAAGCGCGCAAGGCTTACAACCCCCCAACCGGCAAGACCCATCTCTTCGGCAAATTGCAAGGACACTGCCGGGGTTTGCTCCAGCCATTGCTCCAAGTCATCCGCGTCATAGGCTCGAACGCCTGCCCACTCTCGTTGGCCCTTCTTTTGCGCCAACCAATCAGCTTTTTTTACCCAACGCCTCGGCGTCACAAAAACAAAAGCTGTTTTAGAACGCTCTTGCTGATCTACTTTTTCAACACGCTTCTGATAATCCGAATTGGCTTTTGCCTGGACGTCTTGATCGCAGCCGATTTCCCAGCGGGACAAGCCGAGCGGAATCCAGGCATTACCCTCTTGATGGAAAACTGTTCCATCCCACCCGGGGACGTAGGTGGAGTCGCCTGCTGGGAACGATAGGAGAGCCGTCACCGACGGCTCGTAGCAAAGCCGCCTGATCAAGCGTGGCAGCGCCGCTTGCGCCTCCTTCGCATGAGTGTTGGCCCAATCGACGATGTGAGAGGCTGTAATTCGCATGGTTTACCCCGAGGCAGGACCAGTCCCAGTACAAGTCACTGCGAGTGTACTATTTGGACGGGCACAGATGCGCAGGGGAGCAGTGGAAACGCCTGGCTAAGCAGGGCTTTGGCACCATAGAAGAATGGACCGGGGCGATGGCAGATAGACTCTAATAATTGTGCGTCACCCGCGCCAACCTAGCAAAGCGTTGGCCTCAGGGCGTATTGTTCGTGAGTAACGTCGTCGAGGAGGCTGCCGTGAAACGTACCCTGATTGGGATGGCAGAGGCTGGAGAGCCGCTGTTGCGACAAGCACTTGAGGCACTGCGCCAGTTGCATGACGCCGAGTGCACCAGATTGTTGGCGAATGGCGCGGTGCTGAACGCGCGGTAGAGGTTGCGGCACCACAGCCGCAAGTCCACCGTACCCTCGCAGGTCAACCCGCCATTCGCGTTCCAGCCGCCAGCGCTGATGCCCTTGCCCTGGGCGACGATAAAGCTGGCGAACGCCTGCGGCCACTGGTCGGCCTTCAGCGCCCCGGCAACCGCGGTGTAGTCGAACCGCTGCAACTCGCCGTCACGCTCGCGTACCAGGCAGGCGCTGATCACCTCGCCCTCGACCAGGTCGCGTCCGGCACGGATCGGGCACAGGGTGTGCCAGCCCTTTTCCAGCGTGCCCAGGCGCTCAAGCTCGAAGCCTGTCATGTCCGGCAGGTAGCCATCGGGCTGGGTGGTGATTTTAAACGGTACCGCAGAAGACGAAACGTTTTGTGGCGAGGGAGCAGAGGCGGTGTTTGCACTGGCCATTACGGTTCTCCTTGAATGTTCAGGCGAGAAAGACCGGTGCCAGACAGCAAACAGAAGCACCAAAGTTCATTCGATGCTTTATTTACTAGGGCTAGCGAAAGAGGCACAACTGACATAAATGCCAGGTCTCTAGAAATCCACCTTGCCGCGCCCCGCCTTGATCGTCCCACGCCTGGACTTCGAGTCGAGGCGGCGGGTCTTTGAACCGAGGGTCGGCTTGGTCGGCCTGCGCTTCTTCTCGACCTTGCCGGCGCCGATGATCAGCTCGGCCAGACGCTCCAGCGCGTCCAGGCGGTTCTGCTCCTGGGTGCGGTACTGCTGGGCCTTGATGATCAGCACGCCGTCAGCGGTAATGCGGCTGTCGCGCAGCGCCAGCAACCGCTCCTTGTAGAACGCGGGCAGCGACGAGGCCGGGATGTCGAAGCGCAGGTGCACGGCGCTGGAGACCTTGTTGACATTCTGCCCGCCGGCGCCCTGGGCGCGGATGTAGGTCAGTTCGATCTCGGCATCCGGCAGATGCACATTGTTGGAGATAGTCAGCATGGTGCGCCTCTTGTGATAGCGCGGCCATTATCGCATCTCCTTGACGTCCCGGGGTGTCAGGCCTGCGCCATGCGCCGCCGGTACTGCCTGGCGCGCACGGCGTCGGTCCATTGCTGGCGCAGCAAAGCCCACAATGGAGATACCCCAGGCTCGGGCGCCTTGGCCTCGCTCAGCCTGCGCAGCTGGAACTTGACCATGGCCATGTTGCCCAGCGAAGCCAGGGCCTTGTTCTTCCAGGTGATCGGGCGCAGTTCCGGCACCGCCGCCTCCCCTGCCTGCCAGGCGCGGGGCAAGGCCGGCGCGATGGCCAGGGCAGTGCCGATGCCGACCATCTCGACGCCGCTCTGCACCACCTGCTCGGCGACCGGTCGACGGCGGATGCCGCCGGTGACCATCACCGGCATCTTCGCCACCGTGCGGATGTCCCGGGCGAACTCCAGGAAGTACGCTTCACGCGCAAGCGTGCGGCCATCCCGGGCCTGGCCCTGCATCGCCGGCGCCTCGTAGCTGCCACCGGACAGTTCCACCAGGTCGACCGCCAGCTCATTGAGCAGGCACACCACCTGCCGGGCATCGTCGGCGCTGAAGCCGCCACGCTGGAAGTCCGCCGAGTTGAGCTTGACCGCCACGGCGAAGCCGGGCGACACCACCGCGCGTACCGCCTTGACGATCTCCAGCAGCAGCCGCGCGCGGTTGTCCAGGGAGCCGCCCCACTGGTCGGTGCGCTGGTTGCTCAGCGGCGAAAGGAACTGGCTGAGCAGGTAGCCATGGGCCGCATGGATCTGCACGCCGCTGAAGCCGGCCTGTTCGGCAAGCCGCGCGGAGCTGGCGAAGCGCCGGATCACCTCGTCGATCACCTCGGCAGGCATCGCCCGCGGGGTGGAGAAATGCCTGGACATGTTGCCCAGGTCCAGCGCCACGGCCGAGGGTGCCCAGGTCTGCTGCCCGAGGCTCGCCGGCATCTGCCGGCCGGGGTGGTTGATCTGCAACCAGAACTGCGCACCCTTCGAGCGGCCGATGGCGGCCCACTGGCGAAAACGCTCCAGGTGCCGGTCATCTTCCAGCACCACGCCGCCGGGGCCGGTCATGGCGCGCCGGTCGACCATGACGTTGCCGCTGATGAGCAGACCGGCGCCGCCCTGCGCCCAGGCCTGGTACAGGCGCATCAGCCGGTCCGAAGGGGCATGGTCGGCATCGGCCATGTTTTCCTCCATGGCGGCCTTGGCGATGCGATTGGGGACGACCGCGCCATTGGGCAGGGTCAGGGGGGAGAACACGTCCATCGGCAATACCTCGAAAAAGTGGCGTGCCGCAGACGTTAGCCTTGAAGTCAACTTTAAGGTCAAGCCCTGGGTTGGCGAAAATTTGATCATTGACTCTCAAGTTGGGTTGAACGTTAGGGTGATTGCGCAGCGACAGCCCTTACCCCCCCTGGAGATACCGCACCGTGAAACTCGCAAGCGCAACCGCCTTGGCCGGCGCCCTGCTGATGCCCGTCACCCACGCCGCCAATGGCCTCCCTGAACACGCCGAAACCACGCAGATCGACATCGCAGGGCTCTCGGTGCCAGTGCTCAAGGGCGGGCTGTACGACCGTTACCGTTCCAACCCGCCGCTGGCCGTGATCCAGGCCGAGGCGCCGGGCATCGACCTGAGCTGGTTCAAGGGCCTGGAGAAGACCCGGGTCGACATGGGCTTTACCTCCTACTCGCCGAACTTCTACTACAGGAACAGTCGCGTCACCGCCGTCTACACCGCCGACCTCGACCGCCTGCGCGCCCTGATGCCCGCCGAAGTGCTGGAACAAGTGCAACCGTTGCAGGTGTGGCCGGGGCGCGGGCTGGTGGCGTTTACCGCCTACACCTACGACTACTGCGACAACGACAGCTACAACGAGATCGCCCTGTCGATCATTACCAGCAAGCCCGGCAAGGCTAATCTCGGGCCTTTCTCCCTGGTCGGCCAGTCGATGGCCAAGGATTTCTGGGGTTATGTACTCAAGCTGCCGGTCAATACCGAGCTGGCGCGGGTGCGCGGCGTGGTGGGCTACAACCTGCCCAAGTGGCTGACCGCGATCGACCGCCGCGAGGATGCGCGGGCCGTGACCTACGACATCGGCGACGCGCAGAGCGGCAAGGTGGATGTGATCTTCAGGGCGAAGAAGCTCGAGGGGCTGTCCGCTGAACCAGGCCTGGTGACCAACAGTTTCACCAACCTCGACCACCAGGGCCGGCTGGCCTACGGCTACGCCACCTCGCGCCAGACCCTGCATGCCTCGAGCATGAGCGGGGATTCGGCGCAGCTGGTGCTTGGGGATGGCGAGCTGTCGCGCTATATCCGCGATCTGCAGCTGGGACGGATGGTCAAGTACGAGTATGTGCCTGAGTTCCAGAGCGCGCTGTATGCGCCCAGGCCGCTGGCGGCGCTGGGCTCGAGCGACTGAGACGGAACTGACGGTGCTCGATTCCTGTAGGAGCGGGCTTGCCCCGCGATGAGGCCGGCCATGACTATGCAGTGGCATGGCACCGGCCGAGGCCGGTGTTCGCGGGGCAAGCCCGCTCCTACAAGTCAGTAGCTTGCCGGGCCTTGTCCTGGGCAAGCTCCTCGCGCAACCGCTCCAGCACCCGCTGCGAGTTGTCCACGCAGGGCATGCCTTCAGGCTTGCTCTCGATCCCCTCGATCACCAGCAGCAACTGCGCCTTGTTGCGCGCCAGGCGCTCCTGCAGTCGCTCGATCTCCTCGACCTTGCGCCTGAGCCCGCCGAGCAGTTCGTCATGCTGCCAGCCCTTGCTCTTGGCAGGCAGCAACTGGCGGATCTCCTCCAGCGAGAACCCGGCAGCCTGGGCGTTGGTGATCATTTCCAGCACCCATACCGCGTCGGCATCGTAGTCGCGATAGCCATTGGCCTTGCGTTCGACCGAGCTGATCAGCCCGCTGGCTTCGTAGAAGCGGATACGCGACGCGGCCAGCCCGGTAAGTTTGGCCAACTCTCCTATTCTCATCCGGCACCTTTGAAATTGCATTGACCTTCAAGCGCACTTTAATCCTAGTGTTGTCCGGTGGCCAGTGAACCATCACCGGCCTGCCCGCTCCACACCCTAGAGACAGGAGAAGCGAAATGGGATACGTCACAAGCAAAGACGGTGTCGAAATCTTCTACAAGGACTGGGGACCCCGTAACGCCCAGGTGATCTTCTTCCACCACGGCTGGCCACTGAGCGCCGACGACTGGGATGCCCAGCTGTTGTTCTTCGTCGCCGAAGGCTATCGCGTGGTCGCCCATGACCGCCGTGGCCACGGTCGTTCGAGCCAGGTCTGGGATGGCCACGACATGGACCACTACGCCGACGATGTGGCCGCCGTGGTCAAGCACCTGGGCGTCGAGGGTGCGGTCCATGTCGGCCACTCCACCGGCGGTGGCGAGGTGATCCACTACATGGCCCGCCATCCCGAAGACAAGGTGCCCAAGGCCGCGATCATCGCCGCGGTTCCGCCGCTGATGGTCAAGACCGACGGCAACCCCGGCGGGCTGCCCAAGTCGGTGTTCGATGATCTGCAGGCCCAGCTGAAAGCCAACCGGGCGCAGTTCTACCACGATATCCCGGCGGGGCCGTTCTACGGTTACAACCGCCCCGGGGCCAAGGCGGACCAGGGGGTGATCCTCAACTGGTGGCGCCAGGGCATGATGGGCGGCGCCCAGGCACACTACGACGGCATCGTCGCGTTCTCCCAGACCGACTTCACCGAGTCGCTGAAGAAAGTGACCGTCCCGGTGCTGGTGATGCATGGCGACGACGACCAGATCGTGCCCTACGAGAACTCGGGGCCGCTGTCGGCCAAGCTGCTGCCCAAGGGCATCCTGAAGACCTACAAGGGCTACCCCCACGGCATGCCGACCACCCACGCCGACGTGATCAACAAGGACCTGCTGGCATTCTTGCGCAGTTGAGATACCCGTCGGGGGCCGCCGCGCCCCCGACGAGTACTTGATCGAGCAACAACTTTAAAACTTTTTACATATTGGCTACGCGCACTTACAGCTGTTCAACACCCATTAAAATACTTTCACCAAAAACCTCCATATCGGCCACAACTGTTAATTGAATTAACAGGCCACGGGCCAGACAATTAAATACCCCTGCCCCTGGTAACGTCCCGCGTTACCTGGGCATGGTGGTTTCAAACCAACCCGGTACGGCTGCCTTCTCTTGACTCAAGAGTGCGTATGGCTGTGCGCCTGAAACTGCTGTTCGGCCCAACTTTCACACGACTTCTACACCCCGTCACGGGGTGTAAGCCGGGCCCGTCATTGACCGAGGAAACCTATGAACACCCCTGCCACCGTCGCGCTCGACGCTGTCCCTTCAACCCAGGAACGTATCCTGCTGACCGGCGCCACAGGTTTTCTCGGAGGCGCCGTCGCCGCCCGGATGATCGCCGAAGGCCATGCCGGCGCCCTGTGCTTCCTGGTCCGCGCCGACAACCCGGCCCAGGGCCTGCAACGCCTGCGCGACAACCTGAGCCAGCATGGCGTCGATGAGCGCCAGGGCCTGGCGCTGAGCGAGGCGCAGATCATCTGCGGCGACTTCCTCGACACCGCCTGGCTGGCCCGCGAGACCCCGCGGCTGATGCAGGTCGACAGGGTAATCAACTGCGCCGCCGTGGCGTCGTTCTCGAAGAACCCCAATATCTGGCCGGTGAACGTCGAGGGCACCTTCGCCTTTGCCCAGGTGCTGAGCCGCTCCGCGCGCCTGAAGCGCTTCCTGCACGTGGGCACCGCCATGTGCTGCGGCCCGCAGCGCGAGTCGCCAATCAGCGAGTCCTGGGAATTCCCCGAGGCCGCCCAACAGCTGGTGGACTACACCGCCTCGAAGGCTGAGATCGAGCGACGTCTGCGTGAGGAGCTGCCCGCCCTGCCCCTGGTGGTGGCGCGGCCGTCCATCGTGGTCGGCCACCGCAGCCTGGGTTGCCAGGCGTCGGGCAGCATCTTCTGGGTGTTCCGCATGGGCTTCGCCCTGGAAAGCTTCACCTGCGGCCTGGACGAACAGATCGATGTGATCCCGGTGGACTATTGCGCCGAGGCGCTGATCGGCCTGACCCTCAAGCCACGCCTGAGTCACGACCTGTACCACATCTCCGCCGGCCATCACTCGGCCTGCACCTTCGCCGAGATCGACGAAGCCTTCGCCCTGGCCAATGGCGCGCAACCAGTGGGCGAGCGCTACCGCAAGGTCGATGTCGACGACCTGAAGTCGCTGGCCAGCCGCTTCGAAGCCCGCATCGGCCCGGCCAACCCGCGCCTGGTGCTGCGCGCACTGCGCCTGTACAGCGGCTTCGCCGACCTCAACTACCTGTTCGACAACAGCCGGCTGCTGGAAGAAGGCATCGCCGTGCCGCCACGCTTCACCGACTACCTGGACGTGTGCGTCAGGTCGTCCAGCGGTGTGAGCATCGCCACGCAGATGCAGTGGGATTTCAAGTAAAAGCCATTCGCCATCCCTGTAGGAGCGGCCTCGTGCCGCGAAAGGGCCGCGCAGCGGCCCCAGCGAATTCTGCCTCTACGCTGAGATCCTGGGGCCGCTGCGCAGCCCTTTCGCGGCACAAGGCCGCTCCTACAGGGAATGCAGCCGCTGGCGGTGATTTACTTAACATGTTCATGAGGCGCATGATCACCACACCTCCTGTGGAGGTCATGCTGTCGCCGTACGCCCTCAGAGATGGACACACTTGGCAGCCTGAAGCAAAACCCTGGCAGCCCCAGGCAAGACACCTACCTGTCGTTAGGTGCTCAATGCCTGCAACCGCCAGCGCTTGTGCAAGCCCTGCTGTCCAACAATTCCAACTGTCCAGGCTGCGCCATGATCAACATCGAAACGCCCACGTACTACACCGCCACCAAGAAGTACAACCTGAGCTTCCCCACCCTGGAAAGCGACATCGACGCCGATGTCGTGGTGATCGGCGGCGGCTTCTCGGGCATCAACACCGCCCTGGAACTGGCCGAGAAAGGCATCACCAACGTCGTCGTGCTCGAAGCCCGCTACCTGGGCTTCGGCGGCACCGGCCGCAATGGCGGGCAGATCATGGCCGGCATCGGCCACGACCTGGAGAAGATCAAGGGCAGCGTCGGCGAGAAAGGCCTGCGCGAGATCTTCGAGATCAGCGAACTGGGCGCCGGCATCATCAAGGAGCGCATCGCCCGCTACCAGATCGACGCCGACTTCTGCCACGGCTACGGCTACATGGGCTTCAACGCCCGCCAGGAAAAGACCCTGCGCGCCTGGGAAAAAGACTTCAAGGCGATCAACGGCAAGGATGAGATCCGCTTCCTCGCCGGCTCGGAGGTCAAGCAGATCATCGGCTCCGACGCCTACAGCAGCGCGCTGCTGCACATGGGCGGCGGCCACGTGCATTCGCTGAACCTGCTGCTCGGCGAAGCCCAGGCCCTGGTCGGCCACGGCGCGCGGATCTTCGAGCACAGCCCGGCCCTGGAGGTGCACTACGGCGAGCGGATCACCGTGCGCACCGGACGCGGCTCGGTCAAGGCCAACAAACTGCTGTGGGCCTGTGACAGTTTCCTCAACAAGCTCGAACCCGAGCTGCATGCGCGCACCGTCAACACCTACGCCTTCCAGCTGATGACCGAACCGCTGTCGGACGAGCAGATCCTGCGCATCAGCCCGATCCGCGGTGCCTACAGCGACATCCGCCCGGTGATCGACTACTACCGCGTCACCCGCGAGAACCGTCTGCTGTTCGGCGCCGCCACCCCGTTCGTGGAACACATCCCGAAGGACCTGAAGGCCTGGAACCGCAACCTGATGCTGAAGATCTTCCCCTACCTCAAGGACGTGCGCATCGACCTGGCCTGGGGCGGACCGATGGCCACCAGCGCCAACCTGTTCCCGCAGATCGGCACCTTGAGTAACCGTCCCAACGCCTTCTACGTGCAGGGCTATTCGGGCTTCGGCGTCACCCCCAGCCACATCATCTGCAAGATCCTCGCCGAAGGCATGAGCGAAGGCTCCAGCCGCTACGAGCTGATCAGCTCGGTCAAGCATGCGCGCATCCTCGGCAAGGACCACATCCGCCCGCTGCTGCTGACCGCCGGCAAGACCGTGCATCAGCTGTCGGGCTTCTTCAACGGCCGCCGTTGATTCCTTTTGAACAAGACCAGGAGAACCACCATGACCCTCACCGCCGTCCGCCAGGGTGTGCAACTGTCCGAACTCGACGCCTGGGGCACCGTTGCCGACCTCGGCTCGACCATCCTCGAAGGCGAGGTCAAGTGCTACGGCAAGATGACCCACGGCGCCCCCACCGACCCGGTCAGCAGCGCCTACTTCGGCACCACCCAGGGCAAGTTCCGCATGGTCTACCCGTTCAGCGAGCAGGCGGTGATCGTGACCGGCGAGATCCAGCTGACCGATGAATCCACCGGTCAGGTGACTCGGTACAAGGCAGGCGATGCCTGGTTCGTGACCAAGGGCACGCCGGTGCTGTGGGAAGTGCTGAGCGAGACCTTCGTCAAGCATTACCTGGCGATCGCCTGACGAAACGCCCCCGCGATAGCGGCCGCCGATACATCCTCGTCAGGCAGATTAATACTATCGCGGGGCAAGTCGCATCGGCGCACCGCCGCTCCCACGGGTTCGATGAGTACCTTGTGGGAGCGGCGGTGCGCCGATGCGACTTGCCCCGCGATGACCATTACCGCCCCGGCATCAGGGCCATGGCCCGGAAATCCTTCGGCGACTGCTCGAAGTGCTTCTTGAATGCCCGGCTGAAATGCGCCGAGTCGGTGAACCCCCACTTGTAGGCGATCGAGGTGATCGACTCGCGCTTGAGGAACGGGTTGGACAGGTCGTCCGCGCTGCGCTTCAGGCGTGAGCGCTGGATGTAGCGGCAGACGCTGTCGCCCTCCTCCTCGAACAGGCGGTACAGGTGGCGTACCGAGATGCTCAGGCGTTCGGCCAGGTTGGCCGGGGTCAGGCCCGGCTGGCCCAGCGATTCGTCGATGACCTTCTGCACGTAGCCGCGCAGGCTGGCGCCGCTGAGCCCGGCGAGCGACCCGGGATTGTCGTCGCCGCGCTCGAAACCCGGCTCCAGCAAGGCGATGAACGCCGCCTGCAGCGCCTCGCCCTGGGTTGCCCCGGCCTCATCGCCCTCGCGGCACAACTGGTCCATCAGCAGGTGCAGCATGCGCCCGCAGGCGTTGGTCGAGGAAATCTTGCCGAAGGTCGCGCCCTGCCCGGTCACATGCTTGCGCACCTGTTCGCGAGACAACGACAGCGAAACATGCTCGATCAGGCCGAACGGGGTGATCTCGCACGGGCCCACCGAATCCATCAACAGCAGCTCGCCCGGTGACAGCTGGATACTCACGCCGTCCTGGGTGATCTGCGAGTAGCCCATGCGTTGGCTGACCAAAAAGCAATGCTGGTCGTCGTCGCGGTCGGGGTTGTCGCCAAAGCGGCGGATGGTGCCGGCGTTGGTGCGCAGGTTGGCCAGGGCCAGGCCGGCGCGGTTGTAGGTCGAGATCTCGCCGATGAACAGCGAGCGGTTGAAGGCCAGTTCGGTCTGGAACCGGCCGCAGACCTTCTGCATGGCCGTGGTCCAGCGCTCCAGGCCGTCCAGGGCGGGTCTGGCGTTGCACTGAGTGACGGGTTGGGGCATGGCAACCTCCACACGCGGGCGTTGTTGTTATGCGCTAATTGTTAACATGTTATCAATGAGCGTACAACTGTCATCGTTCGCGGGGGGCTTTAGGACGGTGGGAGCGCTTCGCGGCACAAGGCCGCTCCTACAGGAGGAGGCGATCGTCTGTAGGAGCGGCCTTGTGCCGCGAAAGGGGCGCGAAGCGGCCCCAGGTTCAAAGATCGCGAAGCATGCGCTCCAACGCATCAAATACCTGCCAGAGGTGCTTGCGCTGTTCAGCGTCGAGGGGAATGTAGCGGCGCAAGGCGGGCATCCGGTTGACCACCTCGCTGGCGCCCATGTGCTCCAGGGTTACCTGCCACAGGCCGTCCTGGCAATCGATGGCCAGGCGCTTGAAATCCAGGGGCATCAGGATGGCGTGAACCGCTGCGAGACGCGCGTCGAGGCGCTCGAACAAGGCCTGGTCGCCGCCCCGCCGTCGGCAGGCAACACCACTGCGGCGCAGCACGCCGGTGTGGTGCAGTTCCGCCCGCAGCCTGCCCTGGTCGCGGGCAGGCACGCGCAGGATGAACTCGCACATCACCAGGTGCATCAGCAGGTGGCTTTCGGTGCGCTCACGCACTTCGATCCGAGGGCCATCCTCGCGGTAGGTAAACGATGTTGCGGATTGCAAATCCGTCAATCCCAGGTTTCGCCCCACCCGCTGCAAGGTCGCCCCAGGCCGGTATCCAGCCGGGGCGCGCGGGCCGGTCAGGCGTTCAAGCCAGCTTGCCGACATGCTGCACCTGCTCGTTGAGAGAATGACCGGGCTCGGCGGCGAACTCCTTCTCCAGCACGTCCTCGACCCGCGCCGGGCGGAACGGGTTGACCTTCTGCACGCACAGCGTCCAGAACAGCGCATAGGCCGCAGTGGCGCCGAGCATCACGGCGAACGGCAGGTAGACATCGGCCGGGTTCATCCCCGGCGGGGTGATGAACCACATGCCCAGCAGGATGCCGATGCTGGAGACAATCTGCGGCAGCGGGAACAGCGGCGAACGGTAGGCCCGCGGCAGGTCCGGGCGGCGGATGCGCAGGATCACCACCGACAGGGTCACCAGCAGGTACGCGGTGCTCCAGGCGCATACCGCCGCCAGCACCAGGTGCAGGATGTTGTCGGTGTTGCCGCCCAGGTACCAGGCGTGCAGGCACGGGATCAGCGCCACCACCAGGATGCACAGCAACGGCGTCTTGAAGCGCGGGTGCAGGTAGGTGAACACCTTGGGCAGCGCCCCGTCCACCGCCATGCCGTAGAGAATCCGCGGCACCCCGGCCATCAGCGTGTTGATGGTGGCGGCGCCGGCGAAGAGGAAGCCGATGCCCAGCCACACCGGGCCGATATCGCCCATCACCTGCTCGGCGAAACGCGGGATGGCCATGGGCGTGTCCAGCAGGTGCACGCCGCTGGCGGCGTCGAGCACGACGTTCTCCACCTGGCGCTTCATCGCCGCGCCGTAGATGAACATGCAGCTGGCCACGCCGAACAGGCCCAGGGCCATGGCCTTGGGCATGACCCAGGCCGAGCGGCGCAGTTCCGGGGCCAGCGGGGTGACGAATTCGCAGCCGACGAACATGAACATGGCCATGCCCACCAGCGACAGGATGGTCATCAGGTCGGTGCCAACCAGCGACACGCCGAACGGCCCGTCCAGCTCCACCGCCGGCGCGGCGATCAGGCCAAGCACGCCGAACGCCATCAGCGTGGTCCACATGCCGAAGGTCAGCACCACTTCGGCACGGCCAAAGGCGCTTACGCCGAAAGCGTTGAGCACGCCGAACACCAGCACGAAGCCCACTCCCAGCAACCAGGATCCGCCAGCCGACTCGGCCAGGGTGTTGAGGTGCTCGAAGTTCACCAGGGCCATGACCCCGGAGAGGATGGTCTCGGCGGTGCCGGCGAACACATGCACGATCAGGTACGCCGAGAGGGTGCCGGTGATGGCGAAGAAACGACCCAGGCCGCAGTTGATGTAGTCGTAGACGGAGCCGGTGGTCGGCAGGATCGCCGCCGCCTCGGCGAAGGTGGTCGACTGCGCCAGCATCATCACCGCGGCGATCACCATGGCCACGGCGAAGGCGCTGCCGCCAATGCCGAAACCCATGGTCGCGGTGAGGATCACGGGGCTGGCCATGATCAGGCCAACGGTGCTGGCCAGCGCGGTTGGGAAGCCGACGCTGCCACGGTTGAGGTGCTCGGTGAGCTTATTGTTTATTGTCATGGGTAGGCCCTGGGTGGACGAGGGAAAGATGATCGCTTGCCCGGCGCGCCGCAAGTGCTGGCGAACGCCGGGCCTGCCCCGCGATGAGCTTGACACCCATTGCCGGCATTACCCCTTCACTTTGCGGCCTCCTCCCAGGCGGGGTCTTGCCACAGCCTGCCGCCGATCTTGCCGCTCCCTGCCAGCCCTGCTGCATGCCCTGGGGCCTGCGTGCCGACGATTGAACCTCGACGCGATCCTCGCCGGTCCTATTCCACCGCCTCGAATGGCAGCCCCACATAGTTCTCGGCAATATTGGCAAGGCCGACCGACGAGCCCAGGTAATACTCACGATCCGCCTCCTGCATCTTGCGGTCCCAATCATCCTGGTGCTCGCCAAAATCGTGCAGCAGCCGGGTCATGAACCAACTGAATCGCTCGCCCTTCCATACCCGTCGCAAGGCCATCGGCGAATACTCGGCCAGCAGGTCGGTGCGACCCTCGCGGTACACCTTGACCAGGATCCGGTACAGATAGTTGACGTCCGACGCCGCCAGGTTCAGGCCCTTGGCACCGGTGGGCGGGACGATATGGGCAGCGTCACCGACCAGGAACAGGCGGCCATGCTGCATGGGCTCGAGCACATGGCTGCGCAGCGGCGCGATGCTCTTCTCCAGCGCCGGCCCCGTGACCAGCTGCGCGGCCACCTCCGCCGGCAGGCGTGCCTTGAGCTCTTCCCAGAAGCGCGCGTCGGACCAGTCCTCCACCCGCTCCTGCAAGGGCACCTGCAGGTAGTAGCGGCTGCGGGTCTGGGAGCGCTGGCTGCACAGCACGAAGCCACGTTCATGGTGGGCGTAGATCAGCTCGTGGTTGACCGGCGGGGTGTCGGCCAGCAGCCCCAGCCAGCCGAACGGGTAGGCCCGCTCGTAGACCTTCAGCACATCGGCCGGAATGCTCTGGCGCGCTACACCGTGGAAGCCGTCGCAGCCGGCGATGTAGTCGCAGTCGACGCGGTGCTGGCGACCGTCCTTGTCGAAGGTGAGGTAGGGCCGCTCGCCGTCGATGGCATGGGGGCGGACATTGTCCGCCGAATAGATGATCGGCGCCCCGCTGGCCTGGCGCGCCTGCATCAGGTCGCGGGTGACCTCGGTCTGGCCGTACACCATCACCGTCTTGCCGCCGGTCAGTGCCTTCAGGTCGAGGCGCTGGCGACGGCCATTGACCAGCAGTTCGACGCCTTCATGCACCAGCCCCTCACGGTCCATGCGCTCGGCCACCCCGGCTTCGCGCAGCAGGTCGACCGTGCCTTGCTCGAGCACCCCGGCACGGATACGCCCCAACACATAGTCCGGGGCCTGGCGTTCGACGATCAGCGTGTCGATGCCCGCACGGTGCAGCAGCTGGCCCAGCAGCAGGCCAGAGGGGCCGGCGCCGATGATTGCAACCTGAGTCTTCATTGTTGTTGTCTCGCGATGACGATGCCGGCCGGTACTGGCAATGGCCGCACATCTGCTGTTAGGGTTTGCACCTGTATTTTTACTGGCTAACCTGGCGCGAAACGTGTGATATTTGCGCTAAAAACTGCACTTTTACAAAATTCGTTCGATTAACGGACAGCCTTTCATGAACACCCCGCTCCCCGGTATCCCGCTGTTCCAGCTGTACGGCGAACACCACGCCTGGCCGGACACCGACCTACTGCACTGCGAGTCGATCCCGGCGCGCAGCCGCCTGCACCATTGGGAAATCAAGCCGCATCGGCATGCCGAACTGTTCCAGCTTCTTTATGTGCAGCGGGGCGAGGCCCAGGTGGAGATCGAGGGTGAGCGCCGGGTGATTCGCGAGGCGGCGATCCAGGTGGTGCCGCCGCTCACCGTGCATGGCTTTCGCTTCAGCGCCGATATCCAGGGGCATGTGCTGACCTTCGGCACGGCCCTGGTGGTCGACCTGGAGCAGCGCCTCGGCGCGCCCTTGAGCGTACTGGCGGCCCCCCGCTGTTACCCGCTGGGCCAGGACCGTGTGCGCCTGCACGGGCTGATCGACACGCTGCAGCAGGAGTACCAGGGCAGCGCACCGGCGCGAGGGCCCATGCTGCAGGCGCTGGTCACCGCGTTGATGGTCTGGATTCACCGCCAGCAGCGCGCCCTGCCGGCGCGCAATCAGGACGAACGGGACCAGCAACTGCTGGGGCGTTACCTGCGCCTGGTCGAGGCGCATTACCGCGAGCACTTGGCCGTGGACGTATTCGCCGGTCGGCTGGGCATCACCAGCCTGCAGTTGAACCAGCTGTGCCGCACGCTGGCCGGGCAATCGGCGTTGCAGGTGATCCACCAGCGCCTGCTGCTCGAGGCGCGGCGCAACCTGGCGTATACCCGCATGAGCATCGGCCAGTTGTCCGACAGCCTGGGGTTCAGCGATCCGACCTACTTTGCGCGGTTCTTCAAGCGGCTCGATGGCCAGACGCCCAAGGAATATCGCAGGTCGGTCAATACCTGAACTTGCGCAGTCCCGGTAGGAGCGGCCTTGTGCCGCGAAAGGGCCGCAGAGCGGCCCCGGCGATCTTTGCTTAAAAGCTGAATCCTGGGGCCGCTCAGCGGCCCTTTCGCGGCACAAGGCCGCTCCTACAGAGAGCCAAATCCCTTGGCAGCCTGCTTGACGTATACGTCAACCTGGCATTAGGTTACTCGCATTCCCTCCCCCGAGCCCAAGCATGAGCAGCCAGACCTACAGCATCTCCGACCTGTCCCGCGAGCTGGACATCACCACCCGCGCCATCCGCTTCTACGAGGAACAGGGCCTGCTCAGCCCCGAGCGCCGTGGCCTGGAGCGCATCTACTCGGCACGCGACAAGGTCACCCTCAAGCTGATCCTGCGGGGCAAGCGCATCGGCTTCTCGCTGGCCGAGTGCCGGGAGCTGATCGAACTCTACGACCCCACCAGCGGCAACCAGAAGCAGCTCACCAGCATGCTGGCCAAGATCGCCGAACGCCGTGCCCAGCTCGAACAGCAGATGCTCGACATCCAGCAGATGCACCTGGAGCTGGACACCGCCCAGGAGCGCTGCGAGCAGGCCCTGGCCGCCACCCTGAACCCGTCGCACCCCCACCGTTGATCCGCCACAGGAAGCCCGCCATGTCATTGCCCAAGAATGTCCGCCTGGTCGAAGTCGGCCCGCGCGACGGCCTGCAGAACGAAGCCCAGCCCATCAGCGTCGCCGACAAGGTGCGGCTGGTGGACGACCTCACCGACGCCGGTCTCGGCTATATCGAAGTGGGCAGTTTCGTCTCGCCCAAGTGGGTGCCGCAGATGGCCGGCTCCGCCGAGGTGTTCGCCGGTATCTACCAGCGCAAAGGGGTCACCTATGCGGCCCTGGCACCCAACCTGCGCGGTTTCGAGGATGCCCTGGCCGCCGGGGTGAAGGAAGTGGCGGTGTTCGCGGCGGCCTCGGAAGCCTTCTCGCAGCGCAACATCAACTGCTCGATCAGTGACAGCCTCAAGCGCTTCGAGCCGATCATGGACGCCGCCCGCAGCCAGGGTGTGCGGGTGCGCGGCTATGTGTCCTGCGTGCTCGGCTGCCCCTACGAGGGGCGTATCAGCGCCGAGCAGGTCGCGCCGGTGGCCCGCGCCCTGCACGACATGGGCTGCTATGAGGTGTCGCTGGGCGACACCATCGGCACCGGCACCGCCGGTGATACCCGCCGCCTGTTCGAGGTGGTCGCGGCCCAGGTACCCCGCGAGCAACTGGCCGGGCACTTCCACGATACCTATGGCCAGGCCCTGGCCAATGTCTACGCCAGCCTGCTGGAAGGCATCAGCGTATTCGACAGCTCGGTGGCGGGCCTGGGCGGTTGCCCGTACGCCAAGGGTGCCACCGGTAACGTCGCCAGCGAGGACGTGGTGTACCTGATGCAGGGGCTGGGCATCGAGACCGGGATCGACCTGGACAAGCTGATCGCCGCCGGCCTGCGCATCAGCGAAGTGCTGGGGCGCGCCACTGGTTCACGGGTGGCGCGGGCACGTGGCGTGCGCTGAGTCATACGCCTGTCACACAGGTGTGGGTGGAGTGTTACCGCCTACACGCTTTGCAGAAAAAAATCGGGTAACAGGGAAACAATTCGACAGAATTTCACGTGCCAGCTTTCCCTCAAAAATCATCAAATCATTGATTTTAAAGGACTTTAAAAAGTTGGCACGCCACCTGCTATATCTTTTGGCATAACAAGAACAAAAAACGCGATACCCAATAAAAACAACAGTAAACGGCTCTGACATAACAAGAACAACACGGCAGAGGCGTAGCAAGCAGATTTTTTTGGAGTCGACGTGCTTTCCAGGGGTTTCGGCCCCGCAGCCTGACACAGAACAATAAAACTACCTCCAAGGTAGCGGCAGTCAAGGTTGGATCACGTTGCATGAACGCAGGTCAGCGCTCAAAAAAATACGTTTGCTCTTGGCCCCGGTTGGGGGCCCCGCAATGCAGAGACAAGTGCCGACAAAAACAACAACAGGCCCGTCTCCAATAATAAGAAAAGAGCAGGCAACAACGCTTATGAGGGGAGCTTCGGCTCCCCTCAGTGCTTCCTGCCCTCCTCGTCTTCCTCGCCTTTCTTTTCCCTCGCCTCGCCCTCGACCTTGTCCACCAGCAGCGGCATGCTGGCCAGTACCAGCAGCGCCAGCACGGTGCTCACCAGTGCCGTGGCCTCGCGGCCCATACCTGCGGCCGTACCGATGGCGGCAGTCATCCACAGCCCGGCGGCGGTGGTCAGGCCCTTGACGTGGCTGGCGTCCTGGCCGTTACCCTTGAGAATCGTGCCCGCCCCGAGAAAACCGATGCCGGCGACGATACCCTGGATCACCCGGCTCAACGCCTGCTCGTCGGCGCCGGCCATGCTCGGCGCCAGCACGAACAACGCCGCCCCCATCGACACCAGCATGTGCGTGCGCACTCCGGCCGCCTTGCCCTTGCTCTCGCGCTCGAAGCCCAGCACCGCCCCCAGCAGGGCCGCCATCAGCAGGCGGATCAGGATGCGGGCCACCTCGCGCTCGTCGGTGACATCGGCGAACTCGGTCTGCAAGGCCTCGAGCATCGATTGCCAGAATGTGTCCATCGCTTGCCTCCGGTGTCCCCGATCCTTGTGGAAGATCGCCTGTCGCGCAGTTCGCGCCCCTGTGGGAGTGGGTTTATCGGACCGCCGCGAACACCGGCGCAGCCGGTGCCATCCACCTCTTTGGATTCTTCGCGGGTAAACCCGCTTCCACAGGGTGTGCTTCCCTGTGCGATCTCCTACAGATGACCGCGACACAAGCACCTCGTGCCTTGCACCCCGCCCAACGGCCCCAAGCACGCTGCGACGAAGGTGCGGTGGATAGCCGCAGGCATCTGCAACCAATTGCTCAAGGCTGCTAAATCCAAGGCCTGAGCAAATCAACCAATCATCTGATATGGTTTTTCTCTCAATACCTGGGCCTGTGCTGAAAACAGATCGGGGGCCATAGTGCCCTGGCCTGATCGAGGCCTGATGAGCGATGAACCATGAGCGATAGAATCCCCTTCCGAGTCATCGAGATTGCCCCCGCCGCCAACAAGAGCAAAAGCCAGGTGGCCGATGGCATCCACACCCGCAGCTTCACCGGCTTCTACCGCAACCTGCGGATTGCCTTCGCCGGGTTGCTGTTCGTACTGTTCTTTGGCACCGCCTGGTTGCAATGGGGCGACCGTCAGGCCGTGCTCTGGGACCTGGCCGAAAGCAAGTTCCACATCTTCGGCGCGACCTTCTGGCCGCAGGACTTCATCCTGCTGTCGGCGCTGCTGATCATTTGCGCCTTCGGCCTGTTCGCCATCACGGTGTTCGCCGGGCGTGTCTGGTGCGGCTACAGCTGCCCGCAGAGCACCTGGACCTGGCTGTTCATGTGGTGCGAGAAGATCACCGAAGGCGACCGCAACCAGCGCATCAAGCTGGCCGCCGCGCCCTGGGGCGTCGAAAAGATCGCCCGGCGCGGCCTCAAGCACGGCCTGTGGCTGGCCATCGGCCTGCTCACCGGGCTGACCTTCGTCGGCTACTTCACCCCGATCCGCCCACTGGCCGCCGAGCTGTTCAGCTTCGAGCTGGGCGGCGTTGCGCTGTTCTGGATCCTGTTCTTCACCGGCGCCACCTACCTCAACGCCGGCTGGCTGCGCGAGGCGGTGTGCATGCACATGTGCCCCTATGCGCGGTTCCAGAGCGTGATGTTCGACAAGGACACCCTGGCGGTGGCCTACGACCCCAGCCGCGGCGAAGCCCGTGGCCCGCGCAAGAAAGGCAGCGACCCGCGCAGCCAGGGCCTGGGCGACTGCATCGACTGCACCCTGTGCGTGCAGGTCTGCCCCACCGGCATCGATATCCGCGAGGGTCTGCAGATGGCCTGCATCGGCTGCGCCGCCTGCATCGACGCCTGCGACGGGGTGATGGACAAGATGAACTACGCCCGCGGCCTGATCGGCTACAAGTCCGAGCACAACCTGCAAGGCGGCAAGACCCACTGGCTGCGCCCTCGCCTGCTGGGCTACGCCGCCGCGCTGACGGTGATGATCGGCGCCCTGGTGGTCGCCCTGCAGATGCGCCCGATGGTGTCGATGGACGTGATCAAGGACCGTGGCCTGTTCCGCGAGAACGCCCTGGGCCAGATCGAGAACATCTACCTGCTCAAGATCATCAACAAGACCCAGGAACCGCAGCACTATCGCCTGCGCCTGGTGGACGCCGATGGTTTCGAACTGCACGGGCGCACCGAGTTCACCCTCGCCGCTGGCGAAATGAGCGAGCTGCCGGTGTCGGTGGCGATGCTCACCGACCGCCCGAGCAGCAGCTCCCAGGAGCTGACGTTCGAGATCCAGGACAGCGACCAGCCGGGCATCCGCAGCACCGCGCACAGCCGTTTCGTCGCGCCGATGAATCGCTGATCCCTTAAACTGATCACCACCTTGCCTGCCCAGACCATAATGAAACGCTACGAACGATTCGCCGACGACATTGCCGAACTGATCCGCTCCGGGGTGCTTGGCCCCGGCCAGCGGGTGCCTTCGGTACGCTACGCCAGCCAGACCCACGGGGTCAGCCCGTCCACGGTGTTCCAGGCTTATTACCTGCTGGAGCGGCGCGGCCTGATCCGCGCCCGGCCGCGCTCGGGCTACTTCGTCAACGCCCATGCGCCGCGCCCGTTCAGCGAGCCGCAGCCCCAGGCGCCGGCCAGCGAGTCCACCGATGTCGATGTCAGCGGCCTGGTGTTCTCGATCCTCGACTCGATCAAGGATCCGCACACCGTGCCGTTCGGTTCGGCCTTCCCCAGCCCGACCCTGTTCCCCCTGCAGCGCCTGTCACGCTCGCTGGCCAGTGCCAGCCGGGCCATGGACCCGCGCATGGTGGTCACCGACCTGTCGCCGGGCAACCCGCAACTGCGCCGGCAGATCGCCCTGCGCTACATGGTCGCCGGGCTGATGCTGCCGATGGAGGAACTGCTGATCACCAACGGCGCCCTGGAAGCGCTGAACCTGTGCCTGCAGGCCGTCACCCAGCCCGGCGACCTGGTGGCCATCGAGGCACCGGCCTTCTATGCCTGCCTGCAGGTGCTCGAGCGCCTCAAACTCAAGGCGGTGGAGATCCCGGTGCACCCGCGCGAGGGCATGGACCTCGGCGTGCTGGCCCAGACCCTGGAGAAACACCCGGTCAAGGCCGTGTGGTGCATGACCAACTTCCAGAACCCGGTGGGCGCCAGCATGCCGGAGGCCAAGAAGCAGGAACTGGTCGAACTGCTGCGTCGCCACCAGGTGCCACTGATCGAGGACGACGTCTACGCCGAGCTGTACTACTCGCAGCAGGCACCGAAACCGGCCAAGGCCTTCGACACCGAAGGCCTGGTGATGCACTGCGGCTCGTTCGCCAAAAGCCTGGCCCCCGGCTACCGGATCGGCTGGGTGGCGGCCGGACGCTTCGCGCAGAAGATCGAGCGACTCAAGCTGATGACCTCGCTGTGCGCCTCGATGCCGGCCCAGGCGGCGATCGCCGACTACCTGCAACATGGCGGCTATGATCGCCACCTGCGCAAGCTGCGCTACGCCCTCGAGGGCCAACAGGCCAACATGCTGGCCGCCATCGCCCGCCACTTCCCGGCGCAGACCCGGGTCAGCCAACCCTCCGGGGGCTACTTCCTGTGGCTGGAGCTGCCCGAGCAGATGGACGCCCTGAAGCTGTTCCACATGGCTTTGGCCCAGGGCATCAGCATCGCGCCGGGGCCGATCTTCTCGCCGACCCGGCGCTTCGGCAACTGCATCCGCCTGAACTACGGCAGCCCCTGGGGGGATGGCGCGGAACAGGCCATGGAGACCCTGGGGCGGATCGTGCGTTCGTTTTGATGGCTTGATGGCTGGGAGCATGGACCACAACTATAGTGTTAGGGTCCATCGGATGGATCCAGCCTATGCCAGCCCCGTTGCCACCTTCAGAGCAGTTGCAGGCCCGTATCCAGACCCTCGAGACGCAGGTGGCGAGGCATGAGCTGGAGTTGGTTTGTTTCGAGTTGTTACGCTCCTGCATGGCCGAAGGCTTCTGTGTCCTGGAACTGCTTGATGGCCCCCAAGGGCCATTGAGCGACTACCGCTACATCCTCAGCAACGACGCCTGCCTGCGCCATACAGGCCATGACAAGCGGATGGGGCAGACCGTACGCGAGCTGATCCCGGACGAAGCCGATGCCTGGGTGCCGCGCTTTGCCGAGGTACTGCGCAGCGGCCAGCCGGTACGCTTCGAACAGCGCCTGGACATCACCGACCGTTTGCTCGACGTCTGCGCCTATCGATTGGGGCCGGCCAGTGACAGACGAGTGGCCGTACTGTTTACCGGTGTCCCGGCCAGCGAACAGGCGCGCCAGCTGCTGCACGAGCAAACGGAAGAGCGCATGGACAAGGCCGAAACCAACAACAGGTTGCTCGGCGAGCTGGTGGACCACAGCCTGGCCAATGTGTTCGCCGCAGACTGCAACTTACGCCTGGTGGCGATCAACCGCACGGCGCGCGAAACCTTCGAGCGCCTGCATGGCATTTCGCCCAAGGTTGGCGACCATGTCCATGACATCCTGGCAGGTCTGCCACAGATCATGGAGAAGCTCCAACCGATCTGGCCCCGCCTTATCACCGGGGAGTCTTTCGTCGAGATGGTCAGCCTGGGCATGCCTGAGCAGCCCCGACATTACGAAATGCGCTACAACCCACTGCGCGACGGCAAAGGCCAAATCCGTGGCGGCTATCTGTTCGCCTACGACATCACCGCCCGCGTGCAGGAACAGGAGCGCTTGAGGCAGGCCGAGGAAGCCTTGCGCCAGTCGCAGAAGATGGAAGCCATCGGCCAATTGACCGGCGGCATCGCCCATGACTTCAACAACCTGCTCGGCAGTATTCTCGGCGCGCTGGAGCTGGCCGACAAGCGCCTGACGCAGGGGCGTCAGCAGGACAGCAGGCATCTGCTCGACATTGCCCGGCAGAACACCTCGCGCGCGGCTTCTCTGGTCCAGCGCCTGCTGGCTTTCGCCCGCCAGCAGGCGCTGACGCCACAGCCGCTGGATGTGCACCACCTGGCCGCCGGTATGCGCGAACTGATCCGCAGTTCCCTTGACACCCATATAACGTTCGTCGATGCCACCCGCGCCGGCCAATGGCTGGTCTGCGTCGATCCATCGCAGCTGGAAAGCACACTGCTCAACCTGTGCATCAACGCCCGGGACGCGATGGCGCGGGGCGGCACCCTGCGCATCAGCTCCGACAACTGCCAGCTGGATGCCGCGCAGGCTGCAGCCCTTCAGCTCGAAACCGGACAGTATCTGCACATTCAGGTCGAAGATACCGGCTGTGGCATGACCCAGCAGATCAGCGAGCGTGCCGCCGAACCTTTCTTCACCACCAAGCCCCTGGGGCAAGGCACCGGGCTGGGCCTGTCCATGGCTTATGGCTTCGTGCGCCAGTCAGCCGGCCAACTGAGCATCGACAGCTCACCAGAGCGCGGCACCTGCATCCACATGTATTTACCACGTGCTCATGCAGGCAGTGCAGCGCAAGCAGACGATATGCAGCAGGTGATCACGCAAGCAAGGCCCAGGCAACCGCTCATCCTGCCGGTAGAAGATCAAGCGACACTGCGTCTGGTGATACGGGAAATCCTCGAGGAACAGGGCTTGCAGGTTCAGGACTTCGAGAATGGCCGCACGACCCTGTGCGCCTTGGACGAAGGCGCTCGCCCAGACTTGCTGGTGGTGGATATCGGGCTGCCGGGGGATATCGACGGATACCAGGTCGCCAATGCCTGCTGGGCTATCGACGAGCATCTGCCCACCCTGTTCATCACCGGCTACGATGGTGCCATCGATACCCGCCGGATCAAGGGCTCGCCGCCCATGACCCTGTTGCACAAACCCTTCGAACTGACACTGCTGACCAGCAGCGTGGAGCAACTGCTGAACGCCGCGCGAAGCAAGCCCCGCGCAAGGCCTTGAGCCGCGCGACTGGACAGGCACACCGACAGGCGATTAGCGTATCTGACCTCACATCGACGGATGCCCGCATGCCCTCGCGCGAACTGCAGTCCCTGCGCCTGGAAGTTGAACGCCTACGCCAGCGCAATGCCTTGCTGGAGGCCGAACTGGCCAATCCACCACGGCATGATCCCGACCTGTTCCGCTTTCTCTTCGACACGATGGACGAAGGGTTCTGCGTCATCGAATTCTTCGACGGCCCGCACGGCCCACTGAGCGACTACATCCATATCCTCGCCAACGCCGCCTATGCCCGCCATGCGGGGATTCCCAACGTGGTCGGGCAGAAGCTGCGCGAGATGGTGCCCGACGAGGCCGACGACTGGGTGGCCCGCTATGGTCAGGTGCTACGCACCGGTGAGCCTCTGCAGTTCGAGCAGGAATTGATTGCCACTGGCCGGGTGCTGTCGGTCACCACCTTCCGGATCGAGCCCGCCGGGAAACACCAGGTGGCGGTGCTGTTCAAGGATGTCACCGAACGACGCCGCGCAGAAACCGCCTTGCAACAACTCAACGACCAGCTCGAGCAACGGGTCACCGCAGCCCTGGCCGAACGCAGCCTGTTTGCCGAGCTGGTCGAACACAGTGTCGCCCGGGTGCAGGTGGTGGACACCGCGTTGCGCTTGCTCGCGATCAATGCCCGTGCAGTCAAGGATTTCGAGTACCTGTTCGGACGCAGGATCAAGGCGGGCGACAGCCTGCTCGAACGCCTGGAGGGATTCCCCGAGGAATGCGAACGATCGGTGGCGCTATGGCGCAGGGCATTGTCCGGTGAAAGCTATACCGAAGTTATCGAATACGGTCGCGGCAATGACAGGCGGCATTTCGAACTGCGCTTCACCCCCTTGCGTGACCACACCGGCGGGATTGTCGGTGCCTATCTGTTCGTCTACGACATCACCCGCCAGGTCAGCGAGCAGAAGCGGCTGCTCGAGGCCGAGGAGGCCCTGCGCCAGGTCCAGAAGATGGAGGCCGTAGGCCAGCTCACCGGCGGCATCGCCCATGACTTCAACAACCTGCTTGGCGGCATACTCGGTGCCCAGGAACTGATACGCCAACGCTTGCAGCAGGCCCGTCACGCTGAAATCGCGCCCTTGTTGAACAGCGCCTGTGAATCCGCGCAACGGGCCGCCACGCTGGTGCAACGCCTGCTGGCGTTCTCCCGCCGCCAGACCCTGCTGCCCCAGGCCACCCGCCTGAGCACGCTGGTAGGGGGCATGGAAGACCTGATCAGCCGCAGCGTCGGCCCGGCCATCGAGGTGAGCAGCGATTTCGAGCAGGAAAACGGCACGGTGTTCATCGATCCACCGCAACTGGAAAGCGCCCTGCTCAACCTGTGCATCAATGCTCGCGACGCCATGCCTGCCGGCGGTCACATCGACATCCGCTGCGTCGCGCTGGAGGTGACGCAGGTTACAGCCCAGTCACTGGACCTGCCTTCCGGGCCCTACCTGCGCTTGAGCGTCAGCGACACCGGACGCGGAATGCCAGCGGAGGTGATCGATCGCGCGATCGAACCCTTCTTCACCACCAAGCCCATGGGGCAAAGCACCGGACTGGGCCTTTCCATGGTCTATGGCTTCGTCCGTCAGTCAGGTGGGCAACTGCAGATCTGCTCCCAGCCGGGCGAAGGGACCTGCATCCACCTCTACCTGCCCAGGCATGACACCGTTGCCCAGCCTGCGCCTGCAAAAGCTGCGTCACTGCTGTCCGCTCGCGGGCCCGGAAAGCGGGTACTGCTGGTCGAAGACCAGGCCGCGTTGCGCCTGGTGATCGCTGAAGTGCTCGAGGAGCTGGGCCACCAGGTCGATGGCTACGCCACCGGACCTGCGGCACTCGAGGCAGACCTGGGGTTCGACCTGCTGATCACCGACATCGGCCTGCCCGGCGGCATGAACGGCCGCCAGGTCGCCCAGGCCATGCGCGGGCGACTGCCTTCGATCCCGGTGCTGTTCATCACCGGCTACGATGCCAACGCGGTGCTTGAGGATGGGCCCCTGCCGCAAGGCATGCGTGTACTGACCAAGCCCTTCGACCTCGAAAAGCTGGTGGATCAGGTCGATCTGTTGCTGCGCGACTGACGAGCCTAGGGTCTGTACGAAATGTGTCTGCGCGAAGGCCAGACAAGGCGAAACGGGGGGAGGAACGGCCGGGGTCGCGCCCGACTGTACTGGAGTACATGAGCATTCCGAGCCCCGTTTCAACGCAGTATGGGCGAGTGCAGATACATTTCGTACAGAGCCTAACGTCCGCCACTCAGGTCGATGAAGGTGCCGGTCGCGTAGGACGCCTTTTCCGACAGCAACCACAGGATCGCCTCGGCCACTTCCTCGGGCTGGCCACCGCGCCCCATCGGCAAGCCCGGCTCGAGCTTGCTGACGCGGTCCGGGTCGCCGCTCAGGGCATGGAAGCCGGTGTGTATGTAGCCCGGCCGCACGCCGTTGACCCGCACACCCTCGCCGGCTACTTCCCTGGCCAGGCCCACCGTGAAGGTGTCCAGAGCGCCCTTGGAGGCGGCATAGTCGACGTACTCATTGGGCGAGCCCAGCCGCGCGGCCATCGACGACACGTTGACAATCGCCCCGCCCTGGCCGCCATGGCGGCGGGCCATGCGCAGCAAGGCGTGCTTGGCGCAGAGGATCGGGCCGACCACATTGGTCTTCATCACCTTGAGCAGGCGGAACTCGGACATGTCCTCGACGCGACTCTGCTGGCCGATGGTGCCGGCATTGTTGACCAGCGCGGTAACCGGCCCGAGCTCCTGGTCGACGCAGCGGAACAGCCGCACCACTTCGTCCTCGACGCTGGCGTCGGCGCGCACAGCAATGGCCTCGGCGCCCAGCGCACGGACCTGCGCCAGCATCGCCTCGGCGGCCTGGTCGTCAGCGTGGTAGTTGATGCAGATGCGGTAACCCTGTTGCGCCGCCAGCAATGCGGTGGCGGCGCCGATGCCCCGGCTGGCGCCGGTGATGACGATGACCTTGTCCATGAGTCTGCCAAGTAGCCAGGTAAAGGCCTACAAGATTAGGGGAAATGCCATCATTTGAAAACGGGGCAGGTGCTGCATGGACAGGATCATTGGTTCAATGCCCCGCCGAAGCCGGCCCGGCCTTGGCGGTAAAGGGCGGCTTGGCCAGCCATACCAGCAGGATCAACCCGGCGAACACCCAGGTGAGCAAGGTGAAATAGTCCACCGTCGACATCATGTAGGCCTGGCTGTTGAGGATCTGTTCCAGCTTCGCGTAACTCTGCGGAGTGGCCCCGCCCAGCTGCTCCAAGGTCTGCCGGGTGGCCGGATCGAAGCTGCTGATGTGCTCGCTCAGGTAGGCGTGGTGCTGGTCGGCCCGGCGAATCCAGATCCAGGTGGTCAGCGACGCGGCAAAGCTGCCGCCCAGGGTGCGCAGGAAGGTGGCCAGCCCGGAACCGTCGGCGATCTGGTGCGGCGGCAGGTCCGACAGCAGGATGCCCAGGGTCGGCATGAAGAACAGCGCCACGCCGATGCCCATGAACAACTGCACCAGGGCGATGTGCAGGAAGTCCACCTCGTTGGTGAAGCCGGCACGCATGTAGCAACTGGTACCGATCGCCAGGAAGGCGATGCCGGCCAGCAAGCGCAGGTCGAAGCGATGGGCGTACTGGCCGATGAAGGGCGACATGAGCACCGGCAGCAGGCCGATCGGCGCCACCGCAAGGCCCGCCCAGGTGGCGGTGTAGCCCATCTGGGTCTGCAGCCATTGCGGCAGGATCAGGTTGATGCCGAAGAACCCCGCGTAGCCGCCCACCAGCACCAGGGTGCCGATGCGGAAGTTGCGGTGCACGAACAAACGCAGGTTGACCACCGGATGGCGATCGGTCAGCTCCCAGATGACGAACACCGCCAGGAACACCACCGAGATCAGCGTGCCAATCACGATGAACGACGACTCGAACCAGTCCAGGTCGTTGCCTTTGTCCAACACCACCTGCAACGCGCCGACACCGATGATCAGGGTCAGCAGGCCGATGTAGTCCATCGGCTGGCGACTGGTGACTACCGGCCGCGCACGCATCTGCTGGCGCACCACGGCGGCGGCGAACAGGCCGATCGGCACGTTGATGAAGAAGATCCACGGCCAGCTGTAGCTGTCGGTGATCCAGCCACCGAGGATCGGCCCGGCAATCGGCGCGACCACCGTGACCATCGCCAGCAGCGCCAGGGCCATCCCCCTTTTCGCCGGCGGGTACACGGCGATCAGCAGGGTCTGGGTCATCGGGTACAGCGGGCCGGCCACCACGCCCTGGATCACGCGGAACAACACCAGCTCGGGCATCGACTGGGCGACGCCGCACAGGAACGAGGCCAGCACGAACAGCAACGTGGCCCAGATGAACAGCTTCACCTCGCCGAAGCGTCGGCTGAGCCAGCCGGTCAACGGCAAGGCAATGGCGTTGCTCACCGCGAACGAGGTGATCACCCAGGTGCCCTGCTCCGAACTCACGCCGAGGTTGCCGGAAATGGTCGGCAGCGCCACGTTGGCGATGGTGGTGTCGAGCACCTGCATGAAGGTCGCCAGCGACAGGCCGATGGTGGTCAGCAGCAGGCTCGGCGGGGTGAACTGCGCGGGGGCCTGCTGGCTCATCGCTGAGCCGTCTTGCCGGTGGCGCTGTTCTCGTGGATCAGCCGGGCGATCAGGTCGTCGGCCTCGACCAGCTGACGGTCATACACCTGGGTGATGTAGCTGGCCTGCTGCGGTGGCTGCTGGGCCAGGGCCGGGCCGCTCTGGTCGTGCAGGTCGACCTCGGTGACGGTGGACAGGCCGATGCGCAGCGGGTGCTTCTTCAGTTGCTCGGGATCAAGGTGGATGCGCACCGGTACGCGCTGGACAATCTTGATCCAGTTGCCGGTGGCATTCTGTGCCGGCAACAGGGCAAAGGCGCTGCCGGTGCCCGCGCCGAGGCTGTCGACGGTGCCGGTGTACCTGACTTCGCTGCCGTACAGGTCGGCGGTGATCTCGACCGGCTGGCCAATGCGCATGTCGCGCAGTTGGGTTTCCTTGAAGTTGGCGTCGATCCACACCTCGTCCAGCGGGATCACCGCCATGGTTGTCGTGCCCGGTTGCAGGCGCTGGCCCAGTTGCACGGTGCGTTTGGCGACATAGCCGGTCACCGGCGCCACCAGCGTGGTGCGGGCATGGTCGAGGTAGGCCTGGCGCAGGTCTGCTGCGGCGGCCATCACTTCCGGATGCGAGGACACCACGGTGTCGTCGACCAGCGCGGTGCTGGTGTTGAGCTGTTGGCGAGCGCTGTTGACGGCGGCCTGGGCCACGGTCAGGTCATCGCGGGAGTGGGCCACTTCCTCGGCGGCGATGGCGCCGCTGTCGGCCAGCACCTTGCGTCGGTTGTAGTCCTGCTGGGCCTTCTGCAATTCGGCCTGGCGGGTCTGCAGTTGCGCCTTGAGCGAGTCGACATTGCTGTAAAGCCCGCGCACCTGGCGCACGCTGCGCGCCAGCTTGGCCTCGGCCGACTGCAGGGCGACCTCGCTGTCGGCCGGGTCGAATTGCAGCAGCACCTGGCCGGCATGGACCAGGTCACCGTCATCGGCGCCGATGCTGGTGACGGTGCCGGTCACCAGCGGGGTGATCTCCACGACATTGCCGTTGACGTAGGCGTCGTCGGTGCTTTCGTACCAGCGCCCGACCAGGCTGTACCAGGCCCAGGTGCCTGCACCGGCAAGGACCAGTATCAGCAACAGGGCGAGCAGCCAGACCTTGCGCTTGCGTGTGTTGTCAGGCGCGGGGGCCGGGATGGAGGTGTCAGCGGGAGTGGCCATGACAATACCTTGGAAGATGCGTGACAGGGATCAACGATCGCCGAAGCGGCGGATCGTCAGCGGGTCGCCGGCGTTGATCAGGACCTTGGCGAGCAGTTGCTCGAGGGTCTTGAGTTCCTCGGGCTGCAGCACGCCGACCAGTTCGTTCATCGCCGCCGCGCCGACCTGCGGGAGGCGGTCGGCCAGGCGCTGGCCATCGGCGGTGAGGGCCAGGCGCACCTGGCGGCGGTCGTCGGGGCAGCGGTTGCGCAGGATCAGGCCCTTCTGCTCGAGGCGATCGAGCATGCGGGTCATCGAGCCGCTGTCCAGGCCCAGGTAGCGGCACAGTTCGGCCGGGGTGTCGACCTGGTACTGGGTGACGATGATCAGCACCTTGAACTGGGCGGCGGTGACGCCGTCGGCTTCCAGGTGCCAGTCGAGGATGCGGTCCTTGAGGAGTGCGGCGCGGCCGAGCAGCATGCCTATGGCGCAGGTCTGGAAGGTTTCCGGAGTGTAGTGGGGCATTGGGGCTGCTCGTTGAATTGTGTGAAAATATTACTGCTTAGGCAGTGAATGTCAAAGCTTTGATTAGGGGGCTAAAGGAATTTTTTTGTTTGGAGTCAGGATTGGATGTGATTGTTTTGAATTTTGCATTCATATTCTTTGAATATGTCGACATCTAGTCACCTTTCCGCCCTTACGGCGGGTCCCTTTTTGAAGGATCAAAAAGGAACCAAAAAATCCTCGCTCCATTCATACGGCCCCTGCGCTGCGCTCCGGGGTTCCCTCGCTCCGTTCTTGCTCCCGGGAGGACCGCGCTGAACGCCCCATCCTGGGGCGCAGCGCTTGACGGCCATCCATGGCCGTCACCTCCCTGCGCAAGAACTCCGCTCGGCCTCCTGAAGTCGCAATTGGCGGCGCCTGAACTACCGCGCGCTTAGAAGCAAGAGCAAGAGCAAGAGCAAGAGCAAGAGCAAGAGCAAGAGCAAGAGCAAGAGCACGAAATGCGAAGTTAGTTGTTTGAGCATTAGTTATGCATCGGTTGTTCCGGCCCTTTCGCGGGGCAAGCCCGCTCCTACAGCGTGGGAGCGGGCTTGCCCCGCGATGTGATCGAGAGATTAATTAAGCTCCCACTAGCGACAGCTGCGCGAGTCCAGGCGCCGCCCGTAACTTCGCGACTTCAGGAGGCCGAACGCAGGACTTGCGGAGGGAGGTGACGGGCATGGATGCCCGTCAAGCGCTGGGGCCCAGGATGGGCCCTGCAGCGCGGTCCTCCCGGGAGCAAGGCCGGAGTGAGGGAACCCGGAGCGAAGCGTAGGGCCGGATGAATGGAGCGAGGCGGCTTTGGTTACTTTGGCCAAGACCAAAGTAACCCGCCGTAAGGGCGGAAAGGTGAATAAGCGTCGACATCAAAAATGAATGCGCATACAACTTCCAATACCAACCCAACCCCAACTAAAACCAACTCAAACCATCATATTTTAATCCCGAGCCAGCGCCTCAATAGGATCCAACCGCGCCGCATTCCGAGCCGGCACAAACCCAAACACAATCCCAATCAACGTAGAACAAACAAACGCCGTAACAACCGACCCCAACGAAAACACCATCTCCCACTGCTTGACAAACAAGGCAAACAGATACCCGATCCCATAGGACAACCCGATCCCGATCACCCCACCGATCAGACAGACCATCACCGCCTCCACCAGAAACTGCTGCCGGATATCGGACTGCCGCGCCCCCACCGCCATGCGAATGCCGATCTCCCGGGTCCGCTCGGTGACCGACACCAGCATGATGTTCATCACCCCGATCCCCCCCACCACCAGCGAAATCACCGCGATCAGCGACAACAGCAGGGTCAGCGAGCGGCTGGTCTTCTGCACGGTCTGCATGATGCTGTCGAGGTTGTTGGTGAAGAAGTCCTTGGTCCCATGCCGCTGCAGCATCAGCTTGTTGACCTCCTCCTCGACCCGCTTGCTCGGCATGCCATCCTTGATCCGCACGCTGATGCTGTCCAGGTGGCGCTGGCCGAGCACCCGCCCAGCGGCGGTCTCGTAGGGCATCCACACGTTCAGCGTGTTGCCGGCGACGAACAGGTTCTTGTTCTCGGCGGTCACGCCGATCACCGTGCACGGCAGCTTGCCGACCAGGATCACCTGCCCCAGCGGGTTGACCCCGTCGCCGAACAGGCGCTTGCGCGTGTTGTGGTCGATCACCACCACCTGCGCCTGGCGCCGGGCGTCGTCGGCGCTGAACACGATCCCCGAGGCCAGCGGAATGTTGCGCACCTGGAAGTACTGCTCGCTGACGCCGTTGAGCTGCACGTCGGCATCGATGTTGCGGTAGCGCACCAGCGAGCTCTGGCCGATCACCGGAGTGGCGCTGTCGACGTAGTAGAGCGCGTTGAGCGCCGTCACATCCGCCGGCATCAAGGTCTCGATGGCCTTGGCCCGGCTGTCGCCGAAACTGGTGCCCGAATAGATGTCGATGGTGTTGCTGCCGATCGCCTGGATGTCCTTGAGCACGTAGCCCTTGGCGCCCTCGCCGATGGCCGAGATCGACACCACCGAGGTGATGCCGATGATGATCCCGAGCATGGTCAGCAAGGTGCGCATGCGGTGCGAGACCAGGGCGATCCAGGCCATCTTGAAGGCCTCGCGGAACAGGCCCAGGCTTGCCACCAGCCGCCGCGGCGCCTGCTCGACAGCCGGCGTGGCCTCGGCGGCTGGCGCCGGTGTCTCGGGTCGGGTGCGGCGGTCGCTGACGATCTGCCCGTCACTGACCTCGATGATCCGCTCGGCATGGGCGGCGACCTTGGGGTCGTGGGTCACCAGGATTACCGTGTGCCCGGCAGCGTGCAACTCCAGCAGGATGTTCATCACCTCCTTGCCGCTGGCGGTGTCGAGGGCGCCGGTGGGTTCGTCGGCAAGGATCACCTCGCCGCCGTTCATCAGCGCCCGGCAGATGCTCACCCGCTGCTGCTGGCCGCCGGACAGCTGGCTCGGCCGGTGGGCCAGATGGGTGCCCAGGCCCAAACGCCCCAGCAGTTCACGGGCACGGGCATGGCGTCCGGCCTGGGGCACGCCGGCATAGACCGCCGGAATTTCCACATTGCGCAGGGCATCCAGGTGCGGCAACAGGTGGTAGCGCTGGAAGATGAAGCCGAAATGGTCGCGGCGCAGCGCAGCCAGGGCGTCGTCGTCCAGGTCGCGGGTTTCCTGGCCGCTGACCTGGTAGCTGCCGGCGCTGGCATGGTCCAGGCAGCCGAGGATATTCATCAGGGTCGACTTGCCCGAGCCCGAGGCGCCGATGATCGCCACCAGTTCGCCGGCATGGATCTGCAGGTCGATACCCTTGAGCGCCAGGAACTCACGGTCGCCGGCCATGAAGCTGCGGCTGACCCCCTGCAGGCGCAGCAACGGCTGCTTCTGGTCAGCAGGCCGCGCCAGGTGCGGTGAAAGCTCGACGGTCATGTTCATGCTCACGCCCCCGCCTCGCCCGACACCGGCTCGCCGATCACCACCCGATCGCCTTCGGCCAGGCCACCCTTGACCTGCACCTTGACGTTGTTGTTGATCCCCGCCTGGACCTTGCGCACCTGGGCGAAGCCCTTGCCGTCGATCACCCGTACCGGGAAACTGCCGTCGGCGTCGCGCGGCCCCAGCGCCGCCACCGGCACGGTGAGCACGCCCTGGGCGGTGTCGAGGACGATGCGCACCTGGGCGGTCATCGAGATGCGCAGGCGGTGCTCGGGGTTGGGTACCTCGAACAGTGCGTTGTAGAACACCGCGCTGGCCTGCTTGGCCGCGCCGCTGTTCTTGTCGCTGCTTTCCAGGTAGTTCTGCGGCGCAGGCTCCGTGCCGCGCAGCTTGGCGTAATAGCGCTGGTCATCGCCGAGGATGGTGAAGTACACCTGCTGGCCGGGGCTGATGTGAATCACGTCGGCCTCGGACACCTGGGCCTTGATGGTCATGGTGTCGAGATCGGCCAGCTTGAGGATCACCGGCGCCAACTGGTTGGAGATCACCGTCTGGCCTTCCTGGGTGACGATGCCCACCACATGGCCGTTGATCGGCGCGACGATGCGGGTGTAGCCGAGGTTGACCCTGGCGGTGTCGATCTGCACCCGGGCGCTCTTGATCTGCGCGTCCAGCGAGCGCAGGTTGGCCTGCTGCACCTCGAACTCGGACTCGGCACTCTCGAAATCCTGGCGCGAGATCGACTCGTCGTCCTGCAGCACCTCGTACCGCTCGTAGACCCGCTTGGCCTGCTTGAGCTTGGCCTGCACCGAGCGCCGCTCGGCCTGCAGCTTCTCCTCGTCGACCTCGGCCTGGCGCAAGGTGTTCTGCGGCACCAGCGGGTCGATCTCGGCCAGCCACTGGCCCTCGCTGACCTTGTCACCGAGCTTGACCTTCAGCGACTTGAGCTGCCCGGAAACCTGGGCACCGACGTCTACCTGGCGGATGCCCTCCAGGGTGCCGGTGGCCAGCACCGCGTTCTCGATGTCGCCACGCTCGACCGTGGCGGTGATGTACTGCGGCGGCTTGGCCGGGGCCTGCACCGCGTACAGCACGATGCCGGCGACCAGGGCCGCGGCGACCCCAAGGGTGATCTTGCGAAACTTCGTCTTTTCCATAAAACCGTTCTTCCAGAATCCGATGAGGTCCCGTGGGCGCGGGCATGCCCCGCGCCCACGACGGTGTTACTGCTTCACCCTGCCGTGATGCAGGGCCTGCCCGTCATGCCACCACGCCGCCAGGCTGAACACATCCGGCACCTTGAGGATGCTGAAATGGTTACCCGGCCCCTGCCACACCTCCAGTTGCGGCAGCCAATCGCGCCAGCCCTCCTCCATGGCCTGCTGCTCGCGCTGGTTGCCGGCGACGTCCAGACTCGGATCAGCCACCAGCACCAGCCGCGCCAGGCCGTTGAACCCACCCTCGGGACGGTACACCGTGCGCAGGGCCGTGGCGAAGGTCCGCGCCACGCCCTCGAGTGCCTGCGCCGAAGAGCGTGACGGCATCAGGCCGACCCGCACCATGGCCGCGTGCAACTGGCGCAGTTGCTCCTGATCGTCGGCTTCGGCAAAGGCCGCAGGTTCGATGCCCAACGACTTGCCGGTGGACAGTTGCAGCGACTCGATCAGCCGCTGCAGGGCCTGGGTAAAGGTGTACGGCTTGCCGCAACTGCCCCCCGCGCCTGGCGCCTCGCTGTCGACCAGGGTCAGGGAGCGCACTTCGCGCCCTTTGGCCTGCAAGCGTGCCGCCATGGCGTGGGCCACCCAGCCACCGAACGAATGCCCGACCAGGTTCAACGGACCCTCGGGGTACAGCGCCTCGATGGCCCGGACATGGCAGTCGGCGGCGGCCTCCACTGTGCTGTGCGGCACCTCGCCCGCGGCCAGGCCCCGGGCCTGCAGGCCATGCACCGGCCAATCCGGCCCCAGCGCCTCGGCCAGGCCGATAAAGCTGGTCACGCTGTCGCCGGCCCCCGGCACGCAGAACACCGGGACATGGGACGGCGTGCCGCTCTGGATCGCCAGCAGCGGCTGGTGTGTCGGCCGAACGCCACCGGGTGCGGCCTGCAACGCCTGCGCGATGGCCTGGCCCAGCACCGCCGCTTGCGGATCCTGCACCATGCTCTGGTGATCACCCGGCACGCTCAGGCAATGCAACGCCTGCCCCGGCAAGGCCTCGGCCCAGCCCAGGGTCGGGCTGTCGGTGACGATGCCGGCGCTGCGCTGCTCGGCCACGAACAGGTGCAGCGGCACCGGCAACGGTGCCAGCCGGTAGTGGGCCAGGGCATGCCCATGGGCCAGGTGACGCTCGAAGAAGTGGCGCAATTGCCCGTCGCTGGCCTGGACCAGGCCGGGCACCAGCAGCTGGCGATCACGGCAGTGGGCGAGCAGTGCTTCGAACGCCAGCGCCCCGGGCTGCAATGCCTCGATCTCGGCCAACTGCGCCGCCCCCGCCTCGCCCTGGGCCTGCCAATGCACCCGGCAATGCAGCAACAGCTGCCCTTGCAGCAGGTGCGGCCCTTGCCAGCGCGCCTTGCCCTGGTCGCTCAGGCGCGGCACGTAGGTGTCGATCAGGCCGACGAAGGCCACCGGCTCGTCCGCGCCCAGCAACTGCGCGGCCACCTCGTAGGCCAGCACGCCGCCGAACGACCAGCCCGCCAGCCGATACGGCCCGTGTGGCTGCACGGCGCGGATCCGCCGTACCAGGCGTGCCGCCAGACACTCCATGGTATTCAGCTGCGCCTCCCCAGGGGCGACGCCAGCCAGGCCGTAGACGGGGAAATCACCTTCGATATGCCGCCCCAGGACCGGGAAGTACAGGTCCAGGCCACTGAACTCGTGGATCAGGAACAAGGCAGGCTGGCTGCCTGCGGCGCGCACCGTGACCAGGCCTTCGTCCTCGTGCGCACCCTCGCCCAGGCGCGCTGCCAGGGTGGCGATGGTCGGGTGCTGGAACAGCTCCGCCAGGGTCGTGTGCAGGCCGGCCTGGCGCATCTCGCCTACCAGGCGGATCGCCGACAGCGAATGCCCGCCCAGTTCGAAGAAGCTGTCATGCCGCCCCACCCGCTCGACCTCCAGCACTTGCGCCCACAGCGCGGCCAATGCCTGTTCCACCGGTGTTGCAGCGGCCTCGAACACCGCCACGGCCAGGTCCTGCGCGCCCGGCAGCGGCAGCGCCCGGCGGTCGACCTTGCCATTGTTGGTCAACGGCAACGCCTCGAGCGCGACGAACGCCGTCGGCAACATGTACTCCGGCAGCCGTTCGCGCAGGAAACCGCGCAACGCCACGCCGTCGAGGGCCGCGTCGGTACGGGTGTACCAGGCCACCAGGCGCAGCGGTCCCTGCTCCAGGCGCAGGGCCATGACCACGACCTCGTCCACGCCCGGGCACTGGGCCAGGTGCTGCTCGATCTCGCCCAGCTCGATACGGAAACCACGGATCTTCACCTGGTCGTCGGTGCGCCCCAGACACTCCAGCTGGCCGTCATCACGCCAGCGGGCCAGGTCGCCGGTGCGGTACAACCTCGCGCCGGGCCCAGCACCGAACGGGTCGTCGAGGAAACGCTCGGCGGTCAGTTGCGGGCGATTCAGGTAGCCCAGCGCTACGCCGTCGCCGCCGATGTACAGCTCGCCGGTCACGCCTTCGGGCAGCAGGCGCCCGTGCGCGTCGAGTACATAGGCCGTGGTATTGCCGATCGGGCCGCCGATCGGCACATGCTCGGCGCCGTCGGCCACGGCCCGCACGGTGCAGGCGGTGGCAAAGGTGGTGGTCTCGGTGGGCCCGTAGCAGTGCACCAGGCGCAGGTTCGGCGCCCGCGCCAGCAACGCCCGGAAGCTGGCGGGCTCGCCACGCTCGCCGCCGCACAGCAGGACCCGCAGCCCGGCCAGGGCCTCGGGGATCAGCTGCACATACTGGTTGAACAGCGCCGTGGTGACGAACATCACGCTGGCGCCACCCTGGCGCAACGCGGTGGCGAACTGCGTTGGCTCGACCAGGGTCTGGTGATCGATCACCAGCACCTGGCCACCGTTGAGCAGGCCGCCCCAGACATCCAGGGTGGCGGCGTCGAACGCCGGATTGGAGACGAAGGCGAAACGGTCGCTGGCATCGAAGTCGGCATAGCCGTTGTTCAGCACCAGCCGGGTGATGCCGCGGTGAGTCACCCGCACCCCCTTCGGCGTGCCGGTGGAGCCCGAGGTGTACATCACATAGGCCACCGCGTCGGCGTCCTGCGCCAGGTTCGGGTTGTGCGCCGGCTGGTCGTCGAGGGCCAGGCAGTCCAGGTCGATGCGCCGCGCCTCGCATTCCGCCGCCAGGCTGCCGAGGGTCAGCAGCGCCACGGCCTGGCAGTCCTGGACCATGAACGCCTGGCGTTCGGCCGGGGCGTTGATGTCCAGCGGCACATAGATGGCCGCGCACTTGAGCACGGCCAGCTGCGCCACCAGCAAGGGCAACGAGCGCGGCAGCAGGATCGCCACCGGATCGCCTGCCGCCACGCCCTCGCCGATCAGCCAATGGGCCAGGCGGTTGGCCTGCTCGTTGAGCTCGCCATAGGTGAGCTGGCGTTCATCGTGGCGCGCCGCCAGCGCCAGCGGGTGCCGCGCCACCTGCTGCTCGAACAGGCGCTGCACCGGCAACGCTCGCGGGTAATCACGTTGCGTGGCGTTAAAGCCCACCAGGAGCCGCCGGCGTTCCTCGGCCGGCACGATCTCCAGCCGTTCCAGGCCTCGTTCGGGATCCTGAGTCAGGGCCTCGACCAGGTTTTCCAGGGCCTGTTGCAGATAACCGCACAGTCGTCGCGCATCCAGGCCCGGCGCACACTGCGCGGTCAGGCCGAAGCCTTCGCCCAGGTCATCGATGCTCAGGGCCAGCGGGTAGTTGCTGCGTTCCTCGGCATGCAGCAGCTCGATGCCTTCCCAGGCGCGCCCAGCTGCACCGTCACGGAGCAGGGCCGTGGCACTGTGGCGGTAGTTGAGCAAGGCGCTGAACAGCGGCGCGCCGGCCGGCAGCGCGCTGCAACGCTGGGCCAGGGCCAGTTGCGCATGCTCGTGCACCAGCAGCCCGGTAAGCCGGCGGTGGGTGTCGAGCAGCGCCTCGCGCACCGGCAGGCGGCCCACCTCCAGGCGCAGCGGCAAGGTGTTGATGAACACGCCCAAGGCGCGCTCCACGCCTTCGCCACCCTGCAGGCGACCGAGCAGCACGGTGCCGAACACCACGCTGTCGCGCCCCGACAACTGCCCCAGCACCATCCCCCAGGCCAGGTGCATCAGGCTGGCGGCGCTGACGCCCAGCAGCCGCGCTTGCTCGCGCAGGTGTCGCGCCAGGCCGTCGTCCAGCAGTATCCGGGCTTCGGCCTCGGCGCCCTGATGAGCCAGCGGATGCGGGCCATAGGGCAAGGTCGGCTCGTCGATGTCGCCCAGCTGTTCGCGGAAGAACGCCTCGTGCTCGGCCTCGCCCGCGCCTTGCAGCACCTGGGCGATGTAGTTGCGGTACGGCACCGGCGCGGGCAACTGGCGCTGCTCGCCGAGCAGGCAGGCCTGCAGTTCGGCGCGCAGCACATCCTGGGCCACGTGGTCCATGACCAGGTGATGGAACAGCAGGGTCGCGGTGATGCGCCCGCTGGCCGGGTCCTGGCTGTGCAGCAAGCGCAGCATGGGTGCGCGGGTCAGGTCCAGGCGCAAGACCTGCGGCGCCCCCGGCGACACCTCCTGTACCGGCAGCGATGCCTGGCGCCACACCACCTGCACGGGTTCGGCGAGGCCGTCCCAGTACAGCGAGGAACGCAGGATATCGTGACGGGCGATCACCTGGTCCAAGGCCCGCTGCAGCGCCTCCAGCCGCGCGCGGTCGGCCACGGCGAAACGCGCCTGCAACAGGTACGGATCATCCCCCTCGCTGGCCAGGTGGTGGTAGAGAATCCCCGCCTGCAACGGCCCCAGCGGGTAGATGTCCTGCACGTTGGCGGCGCCGCCCGGGACCTGGGCGACGATGCGGTCGATGGCCGCCTGCTCCAGCGCCACCAGCGCCAGCAGGTCCGGTGTGATGCGGCGGCAGTCGACGCCAATACGGTTGGCCGGCACCCGGGTCCCGCCATGCTGGCCCAAGGTCGCGGCCAGGGCGGCCAGGGTCGGCTCGGCGAACAGCACGCGGATGTCCGCCTCCAGGCCTTCGGCACGCAGGCGGGCGATCAGGGTCACCGCCAGCAGCGAGTGGCCACCCAGTTCGAAGAAGTGGTCCTGGCGCCCTACCCTCGGCACGTTCAGCAGCTCGGCCCACAGTGCCGCCAGATGGGTCTCGGCTTCCCCTTGCGGCGCCTCGTAGGCACGGCTGAGCACGGCCTCGGCGCCGGGCTCGGGCAGCGCCTGGCGGTCGAGCTTGCCATTGGCGGTCAGCGGCATGGCCGGCATCGCCACATAGGCCGACGGCACCATGTAGTCTGGCAGCTGCGCCAGGGCATGCCGACGCAACGCCTCGATCCCGGGCGCGTCGTCGTGGGCGGTGAACCAGGCGACCAACCGCTCGCCACGCAGCAGCACCGCAACTTCACGAATCGCGGGATGACTGGCCAGGCAGGCCTCGATCTCGCCCAGTTCGATACGCAGGCCATGCAGCTTGACCTGGAAGTCGTCGCGGCCGAGGAACTCCAGCTCGCCGTCGGCGCGGCGGCGCACCAGGTCGCCGCTGCGGTACAGGCGCTCGCCGACCACGAACGGGCTGTCGCCGAAGCGCTCGGCGTCCAGTTCCGACAGGCCCAGGTAGCCACGGGCCACGCCGACGCCGCCGATGTGCAGCTCGCCCACCACGCCACGGGGCACCGGCAGGCCGTTGCGATCAAGCACGTACAGCCGGGTATTGGCGATCGGCCGGCCGATCGGTGGCGCGCTTTCAGGCAGCGGTTGCCCGGGCTCCAGGGTCCAGACGCTGCAATCGACGGTGGCCTCGGTCGGGCCATAGACGTTGTGCAGGCGTACCTGCGGCAGGCGCTCGCGCACCTGTTGCAGTAACGTCGTGGTCAGCTCGCCGCCGCCGCAGACGATATCGGTGAGGCTGTCGCAGGCCGCGCTGGCCCCAAGGGCGAGGAATTGCTGCAGCAGCGCCGGCACGAACTGCACCACGCTGACCTGCTGGCGCTGGATCAGCGCCGCCAGGTAGGCCGGATCGCGCTGGCCGTCCGGACGCGCCAGCACCAGGCGCAGGCCGGCGCACAGCGGCCAGAACAATTCCCACACCGAGGCGTCGAAGCTCACCGGGGTCTTGTGCAGCAGCGCGCCCTCGACGGTCGGGGCGATCAGCCGCGAGCTCCAATGCACCAGGTTGCACAGGCTGCGGTGCTCGACCATCACCCCTTTCGGCGTGCCGGTGGAGCCGGAGGTGTAGATCACGTAGGCCAGGTGGCGGGCACCCAGGCCGCTCACCTGCGGATTGTCCGGCGACTGGCCGGTCCAGGTCGGCTGGTCAAGGTCCAGGCGTGGCACGGCACTGTCGATGAAGCGCCCGCGGCTGCCGGCATCCACCAGCAACGCCAGCGGCGCGCTGTCGGCAAGCATGTAGGCCAGGCGCTCGTCGGGGTAGCCCGGGTCCAGCGGCACGTAGGCGCCGCCGGCCTTGAGCACCGCCAGCAGCCCGACCAGCAGTTGCGGCCCACGGGCCAGGCACACCGCGACCCGGCTGTCGGCGACCACGCCCTGGGCGATCAGCTGATGGGCCAGGCGGTTGGCCGCCTCGTTCAGTTGCCGGTAGCTCATCTGGCCGTCCTCGGCCTGCAGCGCCAACGCCTGCGGCATACGCGCCACCTGCGCCTCGAACAACGCCTGCACCGGTTGCTGCAAGCCGCCGACCAATTCGCTGGCATTGCAGGTCACCAGCTCCTGGCGACGCTCGGCGGCGCCCAGCAGTTCGACCTTCGCCGGCACCGCCTGGTCGCTGCCGGCCATCGCCCACAGCAGTTGCTCCAGGTAGCCGACATGGCGTTCGATGGTCGCCCGGTCAAACAGTGCCGTGGCGAACTCCAGGGCGCCGCCGTAGCCGTCGGCGGTCTCGCCCAGGCTCAGGGTCAGGTCGAACTTGGCGAAGATCTGCGCGCCGCCCAGCGCCTCCAGTTGCAGGTCGCCCAGTTGCAAGGCCTCGCCCGGCACGCCGTTCCAGGCCAGCGACACCTGGTACAGCGGGGTATGGGCCAGGCTGCGCGGCGGGTGCAGCAGTTCCACCACCTGTTCGAACGGCAGGTCCTGATGGTCCTGGGCCTGGCTGACACAGGCCTTGACCCGGGCCAGCAGCGCGCCGACGTCGGGCAGTCCGGCGGTATCGATGCGCAGGGCCAGGGAGTTGACGAACAAGCCGATCAGCCCTTCGACCTCGGCCTGCCGACGGTTGGCCACCGGTGTGCCGATCACCACCTCGGCCTGGCCGGACAGGCGCGCCAGCAGCACCGCCCAGGCGGCGCCGAACAGCATGAACGGGGTGACCCCGTGGCGCAGGCACAGCGCCCTGAGGTCTTCGCTCAGACGCCGGTCCAAACGTATCTCGACGCGGTCACCCTGGTAGTCCTGGCGGGCTGGCCGTGGCCGGTCGGTGGGCAGGGTCAGCAGCACCGGCGCGCCGGCCAGGGCCTGTTGCCAATATTCGCCCTGGCGCTGCAGCGCGTCGCCGGCCAGCCAGCGGCGCTGCCACAGGGCGTAGTCGCCATACTGGATCGCCAGCGCCGGCAGCGGATCGTCGCGCCCTTCGCTGAAGGCCTGGTACAGCGCCGCCAGCTCCTGGGTGAACACGCCCATCGACCAGCCGTCGGCGACGATATGGTGCAAGGTCAGCAGCAGCACGTGATGCTCTGCCGCCAGACACAGCAGGCGGCCACGCACCGGCAACTGGTGCGCCAGGTCGAAGGGCAGCAGCGCCTCGGCCTGCATCAGTTCGGGCAGCTGCTGCGCGGCGCCGCGCAGGTCGTGCCAGGCCAGGGCGAAGCCGCCGCGGCCCGGGGCCACGCGTACCCTTGCCTCGGCGCCTTCCTGGGTGAAGTGGCTGCGCAGGCTCTCGTGACGCTCGACGATGCGCGCCAGTGCCTGCTCCAGCGCCGCGCGGTCCAGCGGGCCGTGCAAGGCCAGGCCCAGGGGAATATGGTAGGCGGCGCTGGCATCGTCCATCTGCGCCAGGAACCACAGGCGCTGCTGGGCGAACGACAGCGGCAGGGACTGGCCACGGGGCGTCGGCTCGATGGCCGGCAGCACCTCGCCACCGCGCTCGGCCAGGGTCGCCGCCACCGCCAGCAGGCGGTCGTCGCCGAACAGCTCGCCCAGCGACAGCTCCCGACCCAGGCGCACCCGCACCTGGCCGACCATGCGCATGGCCAGCAGCGAATGGCCGCCCAGTTCGAAGAAGCGGTCCTGGCGCCCTACCCGTTCCAGCTGCAGCAGCTCGCACCACAGTTCGGCCAGGGCCATTTCCAGCGCGCCCTCGGCAGCCTCGTGGACCTGGCTGGCCGACGCCTCGCGCTCGGGCAACGGCAGCGCGCGACGATCAACCTTGCCGTTGGCGGTCAATGGCCAGGCATCCAGGCGCACCAGGGCCGTCGGCACCATGTAGCCCGGCAAGCGCTGTTGCAGGGCGGCGCGCAGGGCGCCGACCGGCTGCGCCTCAGGGCCGGCGATGTAGTAGGCCACCAGGCGCGGCTGGCCGGGCTGATCCTCGCGGGCCAGCACCAGCGCTTCGGCGACGCCAGGCAAGGCCAGCAACTGCGCCTCGATCTCCCCCAGCTCGATGCGCAGGCCGCGCACCTTCACCTGGTCGTCGTTGCGGCCCAGGTAGTCCAGGGTGCCGTCAGCGTTCCAGCAGGCCAGGTCGCCAGTGCGGTACATGCGTGCGCCAGGCTGCTCGCTGAACGGGTCGTCGAGGAAGCGCTCGGCCGTCAGATGCGCACGGTTCAGGTAGCCCCGCGCCACCCCGACACCGCCCACGTAGAGCTCGCCGGTCACGCCACACGGTACCAGTTGCCGCGCCTCGTCCAGCAGGTAGACCCGGGCATTGGCGATAGGCCGGCCGATGTCCAGCGCCCCGCCCGGCAGCACCAGGCCGGAGGTGGCGACCACCGTCGCCTCGGTGGGGCCATAGTTGTTGACCACGACGCAGCCGGGGTCGCGGGTGAACTGGCGCAGGCGGTCGCCACCGATCAGCAGGGTGCGCAGGGTCGGATGGCGCAGCCCCTGGGTGAAGGCATATTCGGCGACCGGTGTCGGCAGGAAGGCCACCTTCAGCGGTTGCTCCAGCCACCAGGCCAACAGGCCGTCGAGCTGCTCGTTACCCAGCTCGGCCGGTGGCAGGTGCAGCACCGCGCCGGCGCACAGGGCCGGCCAGACCTCCCAGGCCATGGCATCAAAGCCGAAGCCGGCGACGCTGGCAGTGTGCTCGCCGGCGCCCAGCTCGAAGGCCTTGCAGTGCCAGTGCACCAGGTTGGCCAGGGTACGGTGCTCGACCATCACGCCCTTGGGCTGCCCGGTGGAGCCGGAGGTGTAGATCACGTAGGCCAGGTGGCTGGCCAGCAGGCCGGACAGCTCGGGATTGTCCGTACGCGCCGGCCAGTCCGCCCGGTCCAGGGCCAGCACAGGCAAGGTCAGCCCGTCCAGGCGCGCCAGCAGCGCCTGCTGGGCCAGGACCACCACGGGTGCGCTGTCCCCGAGCAGGTAGCGCAGGCGCTCATCCGGATGCGTCGGGTCCACCGGTACATAGGCGCCACCGGCCTTGAGCACCGCCAGCAGCGCCACCAGGGTATCCAGGCCGCGCCGGGCGACCACCGCGACCCGGTCGTCCGGCCCTACGCCGCGTTCGATCAGGTGATGGGCCAGGGCGTTGGCGCGCTGGTTCAGCTCGCCGTAGCTCAGGCGTGCATCGCCGGCCACGGCGGCCAGCGCCTGCGGGGCACGGGCCGCCTGGGCCTCGATCAGGGCCGGCAGGGTCTGGCCGACCGGGAATGTCCGGGCACTGTTGTTGAAGGTGTGCAGCAGGCGTCGGCGTTCGGCGCCGCCGACCAACTCCACCTCGGCCAGAGGCACCTGGTCGTTGGCGATCATTGCCCGCAGCAGACGCTCGAAGTAACCGGCGAAACGGCACACGCTGCTTTCATCGAACAATGCCGTGGCGTACTCGAGGCTGCCGACCAACGCCTCGCCCTGCTCGCCCATGCTCAGCGACAGGTCGAACTTGGCCACCTGGTTGGCCTGGGCCACGCCCTCCAGGCGCAAACCCGCCAGGCTCGGCGCGACGCCCTCGGTGGCCAGCCAGTTGAGGGTGGTCTGGAACAACGGCGTGTGGCCGAGGCTACGCGCCGGGCGGACGATCTCCACCACCTGCTCGAACGGCAGGTCCTGGTGCGCCTGGGCGTCGAGCAGGCGTGCCTTCACCTGGGCCAGCAGGCGCTCGCTGCTCGGCGCGCCCGACGTGTCGATGCGCAGCGCCAGGGTGTTGACGAACAGCCCCACCAGCGGCTCCAGCTCGGCATGGCCGCGTCCGGCCACCGGGCAGCCGACCACCACCTCTGTCTGCCCGGACAGGCGCGCCAGGGTCGCGGCCCAGGCACTGAGCAGCACCATGTACAGTGTTGCCTGATGCCGCTGGGCCAGGGCCCGCAGGCCGGCCCCCAGTCGCGCATCCAGCTGCAGCGCCAGGCTGGCGCCGCTGAAGTCCTGGCGTGGCGGTCGTGGCCGATCACTCGGCAGGCTCAGCAGGGTCGGCGCGCCATCCAGGGCCTGGCGCCAGTAGTCGGCCTGGCGTTGCAGTTGCTCACCGGCCAGCCAGCGTCGCTGCCACACGGCATAGTCGCCGTACTGGATGGCCAGAGCCGGCAACGGATCGTCCAGGCCCTGGCACATGGCCGGGTACAGCGCGCCCAGCTCACGGGTCAGCACGCCGAGGGACCAGCCGTCGGCGACGATATGGTGCAGGGTCAGCAGCAGCACATGGTGCTGATCCTCCAGGCGCAGCAGGCTGGCGCGCAACAGTGGTCCTTCGACCAGGTCGAACGGCGCGCTGGCCTCGTCCTGCAGGTGCGCTGCCAGGTCATCGGGCGCCAGGCTCAGGCGCCGCAGCCAGCCCGGTAGCGGCGTGGCGGCGATGTGCACCTCGGCGCTGTCGCCTGCGGGTACGAAGCGGCTGCGCAGGCCTTCGTGGCGCGCGACGATGCACAGCAGGGCACGCTCCAGCGCGTCGGCATCCACCGAGCCACGCAGGCCCAGGGCCAGCGGCACGTTGTAGGCCTGGCTGCCGCCCTCCAGCTGGGCCAGGAACCACAGACGCTGCTGGGCGAACGACAACGGCAGGGGCTGCTCGCGGGGCACCGCGACGATGGCCGGCAGCGCGCTGTGCCCGGCGCTCGCCAGCACCTGGGCCACGGCGGCCAGTTCGGGGTTGGCGAACAGCTCGGCCAGGGTCAGCTCGACGCCAAGGTGCAGGCGCACCTGGGAGACCATGCGCATGGCCAGCAGCGAATGGCCACCCAGGGCGAAGAAATGGTCATGCCGGCCAACCTGCTCCACCTGCAGCAGTTCGGCCCACAGCTGGGCCAGGGCAGTTTCCAGTTCGCCCTCGGGGGCCACGTAGCCACGCTCGAACAGCGCCGAACGCTCAGGCGCCGGCAAGGCGCGGCGGTCGAGCTTGCCGTTGGCGGTCAGCGGCAGCGCCTGCAGGGCAACGAAGGCCACCGGCACCATGTACTCCGGCAGATGGGCCAGCAGTTGCGTGCGCAGGACCTCGGGCAAGGGTGCCTCGAGGCCGGCCTGCGCGGTGAAGTAAGCCACCAGGCGCGGCTGGCCAGGCTGGTCCTCGCGGGCCACCACCACGGCCTCGCCGATGCCCGGCAGGCTGTTCAGGCGGTTCTCGATCTCGCCCAGTTCGATGCGTACCCCACGGATCTTCACCTGGTCGTCGTTGCGTCCCAGGTAATCGAGGGTGCCGTCGGCCAGCCAACGCACCAGGTCGCCGGTGCGGTACATGCGCGCGCCCGGCGTTGCCACGAACGGATCGTCGAGGAAGCGCTCGGCGGTCAGCTGCGGGCGGCCAAGGTAGCCACGGGCGACCCCGGCGCCGCCGATGTACAGCTCGCCCGCCACGCCCAATGCCACCGGCTGCAACCCGGCGTCGAGCACGTACAGGCGGGCATTGTCCACGGGGCCGCCGATGTGCAGCGCGCCCCCCGCCTCCACTACCCCGGAGCTGGCCACCACGGTGGTCTCGGTCGGGCCGTAGTTGTTGACCACGGCGAAGGTCTGGGTGCGGTTGAACTGGCGCAGGCGATCGCCGCCGATCAGCAGGGTGCGCAGGGTCGGGTGCCCGAGCTGATGGCTGAAGGCGTATTCGGCCACCGGCGTCGGCAGGAAGCTGACATCCAGCGGTTGGTCGCGCCACCAGGCCAGCAACGCATCAAGGTCCTCGTGGCCTTCGCCGGCAGGTGCCAGGTGCAGGGTGGCCCCGGCGCACAACGCCGGCCAGACCTCCCAGGCCATGGCGTCGAAGCCGAAGCCGGCCAGGCTCGAAGTGTGCCGGCCCAGGCACAGGTCGAAGGCCCGGCAGTGCCAGTCCACCAGGTTGTTCAAGGTGCGGTGCTCGACCATCACCCCCTTGGGCTGCCCGGTGGAGCCCGAGGTGTAGATCACGTAGGCCAGGTGTTCCGGTCCCAGGTCGGCGACGGCTGGATCATCCAGCCGCTGCGGCCAGTCAGGCTGATCGAGCGCCAGCACGGGCACCGTGATCCCATCCAGGCGGCCGCGCAACGCTTGTTGGGTCAGCACGGCCACAGGCGCGCTGTCGTCGAGCAGGTAGCGCACACGCTCGTCCGGATGGGCCGGGTCCACCGGCACGTAGCCGGCGCCGGCCTTGAGCACCGCGACCAGGCCAATCAGCGTGTCCAGGCCACGGCGGGCGAACACTGCCACGCGGTCGTCGGGGCGCACGCCGAGGCCGATCAGGTGGTGAGCCAGGGCATTGGCGCGCTGGTTCAGTTGCTGATAAGTCAGCGACTGCTCATTGGCAGTGGCGGCCAGGGCGTGGGGATGGGCCTGGGCCACGGCCTCGATACGCCGATGCAACGGACCGTGCGGCTGTTCGATGCCCGGGGTCTGGTTGAAGGTTTCCAGCAGTTGCTCACGCTCGTCGGCAGGCACCATCGGCAGCGCCCTGACTTCAGCGGTGGACGTCGCCGCAAGCAGGCTGCGCAGGGTCTGCTCCAGGTAGGCACAGACACGCCGTGCCGGCACCTCGGGGCTGGCCAGCAGGGTCAGGCGCAACGCTTCGCCGAAGTCGTCGACGCTCAGGGTCAAGGGGTAGTTGGTGGCCTCGGCGGCGTGCACGATCTCGATCCCGGCCCAGCCGGCGCGCAGCACCGCTTCGGAGCCCGAGGCCGCGCTGTGGCGGTAGTTGAGCAAGGCATTGAACAGCGGCGTCGGCGCCGCCACGCCGCTGCAGCGCTGGGCCAGGGCCAGGGGCGCGTGCTCATGGCGCATCAGCGTGCTCAGGCGCTGGTGGGTGGCCTTGATCGCGCTGGCCAGGTCGGCGTCGTCCAGGTCCACCCGCAGCGGCAAGGTATTGATGAAGATGCCCAGCGCCCGGTCGGTGGCCTCGGCGCCTTGCAGACGGCCCATCAGCACGGTGCCGAACACCACCTGGTCGCGCCCGGTCAGGCCGCCCAGCACCCGCGCCCAGGCCAGGTGGAACAGGCTGGCGACGCTCACCCCCTGGCTGCGGGCCTGGGCGCGCAGCGCGCGGCACAGCGCCAGGTCGAGGTCCAGCGCGTGCTCGTTCAGCGCCGCGCCATCCCCCTGCACATCGGCCAGGCCATAGGCCAGGGTCGGCGCGTCCACGCCGCCGAGCATGTCGCGGAAAAACGCCTCGTGCTCGGCCTCGCCGACGCCCAGCAGGGCCTGGGCCACATGGTTGCGGAACGGCAGCGGACGGCCCAACCGGGCACTTTCGCCGAGCAGGAAGGCAAGCATTTCGTGGCGCACCACCTCAAGGGCGCTGTGGTCCATGGCCACGTGGTGGAACTGCAGGGTCGCGTGGACCTGCCCATCCGCCTGCGCCGCCTGGCATTGCAGGCGGATCAACGGTGCCTGGGTCAGGTCGAAGCCGCTGTCCGGCAGCTGGCCCTCGGCCAACTGGGTGACCCGCAGCCGGGCCTGGCGCCAGACCACCTGCACCGGCGTCTCGAGTGTCTTCCAGTGCACCGAGGTGCGCAGGATGTCGTGGCGGTCGATCACCCCTTGCAGGGCCTGGGCGAAGGCCTCGACCCGGGCGCTGCTGGCGAACACGAAGCGCGCCTGCATCACGTAGGGATCATGGTCGCCGGCGCTGGCATGGTGGAACAGCATGCCTTGCTGCAAAGGCACCAGCGGATAGATGTCCTGCACATTGGCCGCGCCGCCGGGCACGCCTTCGACCAACTGGTCGATGCTGGCCTGGTCGAGCTCGACCAGGCTGAGCATGGCCGGGGTGATCCGCGCGCAGCCGGCGGGGATGCGGTTTTCCGGTACCTCGACGCTGCCCTGGCGCGCCGCCACGTACTCGCCACGTTCGAGCATCCCCAGCAGCGCCGGCTTGTGCTCGCGCAGCCGCGCCACCAGCGCGGCGTCGCTCAGGGCCTGGCGATTGCCCTGGACCACCAGCTGGCCATCCTTGAGGGCCAGCTGGACATTGTTGGCGGCCAGGGTCGCCAGTAGTTCGTTGATGCTCACAGGACGATCTCCATTCTGTCTGTGATGGCGGCATAGCCTGCCAGCGTCGGGTGTTCGAACAGGCTGCGCACGTCGGCTTCCAGGCCCGCCTCGCGCAAGCGCGAGGTGAGGGTCACGGCCAGCAGCGAGTGGCCGCCCAGTTCGAAGAAGTTGTCGTGGCGGCCTACCTGCTCCACGCCCAGCAGCTCGCCCCAGATACGCGCCAACAGCTGCTCGGTGTCGCCTTGCGGCGCCTCGTAGACGCGCGCCGGCAGGTCCGGCTGCGGCAGTGCCTTGCGGTCGAGCTTGCCGTTGGGGGTCAGCGGCAAGGCGTCGAGGGCCATGAACAGCGCCGGTACCATGTACTCGGGCAGTTGCCCCAGCAGCGCCTCGCGCAGAACCTCGGCGGGCGGCGCGGCGCCGGTGACATAGGCCACCAGGCGCGGGCCGGTCGGTTGGGCGTCGTGCACCAGCACCACGGCTTCGCGCACCCCGGGTACCCGGGCAAGGCAGGCCTCGATCTCGCCCGGCTCGATGCGCAGGCCGCGCAGCTTGATCTGGTGGTCGGTGCGGCCAAGGAACTCGAGGCTGCCGTCAGGGCGCTGGCGTACCCGATCGCCGCTGCGGTACAGCCGCTCGCCGTCGGCGAACGGGCTGGCGATGAAGCGTTCGGCCTGTTGCTCCGGCAACCCCAGGTAGCCACGCGCCACCCCGGCGCCGCCGATATGCAGCTGACCGGCAACGCCCAACGGCACGGGTTGGTCGTGGCCGTCGAGCACGTACAGGCGGGTGTTGTCGATCGGCCGGCCAATCGGCATTGCGCCCGATGTCAACGGATCCTGCGGGTGCAAGGTGCAGACGCTGCAATCGACCGTGGTTTCGGTCGGCCCATAGACGTTGTGCAGCCTTGCCCGTGGCAGGCGCTCGCGCACCTGGTGCACCAGGGCCTCGGTCAACTCGCCGCCACCGCAGACGATATCGGTGAGGCTGGCGCAGGCCGCGCTGGCCTCGTGCTCGAGGAACTGCTGCAGCAACGCCGGCACGAACTGCACCACGCCGACCTGTTGCTGGTGGATCAGCTCGGCCAGGTACTGCGGGTCGCGCTGACCGTCCGGCTTGGCCAGCACCAGGCGCACGCCGCTGCACAGCGGCCAGAACAGCTCCCACACCGAGGCGTCGAAGCTCACCGGGGTCTTGTGCAGTAAAGCGCCCTCGCCCGGGAACAGCCCGGCGCTCCAGTGCACCAGGTTGACCACGTTGCGGTGCTCGACCATCACCCCCTTGGGCAGCCCGGTGGAGCCGGAGGTGTAGATCACATAGGCCAGGTTGGCGGCGGTCAGGCCCGGCACCTGCGGGTTGTGCTCCGGCTCACGGATCGAGTCCGCCAGGTCGAGATCGACCTGGGTCAGTGGCAGATCCCCCATCAGCGCCCGGGTGGCCGCCTGCACCAGAACCGCTTGTGGCTGGCTGTCGACCAGCATGTGGCGGATCCGTTCGACCGGGTAATCCGGGTCGAGCGGCACATAGGCGCCACCGGCCTTGAGGATCGCCAGCAGGCCGACCACCAGCGACAGACCGCGCTCGACACAGATCGCCACCCGATCGTCGGGCCGTACACCCAGCGCGATCAGGTGATGGGCCAGACGGTTGGCCTGGGCATTGAGCTGCTCATAGCTGAGTTCACCCTGCTCGGCGCTGAGCGCAACGGCCTCGGGCCTACGCAACGCCTGGGCCTCAAACAGGTCCTGGAGGGTCCGGTTCAGGTCGTGGGGCTGCGCCGTGCGGTTGAAGTCGTGCACCAGCTGGTCGCGTTCCTCGGCCGACAGTACTGGCAGTTGCAGCAGCGCTTGCCGTGGCTGATGGGCCAAGGCCTCGGCCATGGCCTCCAGCACCCGCCGCATCTGCTCGCAGACGCGCGCCGCGCCGACCGCCGCCGGCGCCAGGGCAACCAGACGGAAGCGCTCGCCTATATCGTCCACGCTCAGGCTCAGCGGGTAGTTGCTGCGCTCGTTGCTGTCCAGGGTCTCGATGCCTTGCAGGGCCTGGCGCTGGTCCTCGTCCGCCTGGCTGCCGTGGCGGTAGTTGAGCATGGCGCTGAACAGCGGCGCCGGGGCCGGCACGCCGCTGCAACGCTGGGCCAGGGCCAGCGAGGCATGCTCGTGGGCCAGCAAGGCGCTCAGGCGCTGCTGGGTCTGGCGCACGGCGTCCTGCAGGTTGATGCCTGCAAGGTCCAGGCGCAGCGGCAAGGTGTTGATGAACATGCCCAGCGCCTGGTCCGCTCCCGCGCCGCCTTCCAGGCGACCGAGCAGCACGGTGCCGAATACCACGCTGTCACGGTCGCTGGCGGCGGCCAGCAGGCGGGCGTAGGCCAGGTGGAACAGGCTGGCGACGCTGATGCCCAGCTGCCGTGCCTGCTGGCGCAGACCGGTGGCCAGGGGTTCGTCCAGCCATAGCTGGGCCTCTTCGATGCCGAGGCCGTCGACCTGCACGTCGCCCAGGCCGAACGGCAGGGTCGGCTCGTCGATATCGCCCAACTGCTCGCGGAAGAACGCCTCGTGCTCGGCCTGGCTGACGCCCAGCCGCGCCTGGGCCACGTAGTTGCGGTACGGCGCGCCCTGTTCGGCGGGCACCGGCGCGCCTTGCAGATAGCTGACCAGTTCCCGGCCGAGCACATCCAGCGCGGTATGGTCGAGGACGATATGGTGGAACTGCAGCACGGCCTGCCGTCCGGCGCCCTGCGCGTCCGGCCAGTGGAACAGGCGCACCAGTGGCGCCTGGTCGAGGGCCAGGGCATGGGGCACCGCAGTCTCGTCGGCCACCTCGAACAGCGCCAGCCCAGCCTGGCGCCAGACTACCTGCAATGCCTGCGGCAGGCCGTCCCACAGCACCGAAGTACGCAGCACGTCATGACGGGCGATGACCTTGCCCAGGGCATCGACGAAGGCGTGCAGCCGGTCACGGCTGGCGAAGGCCATGCGCGATTGCAGCACATAGGGATCGTGCTCCGGCGAGCTGAGGTGGTGGTAGAGAATGCCTTCCTGCAACGGCGCCAGTGGGTAGATGTCCTGCACGTTGGCCGCGCCGCCCGGCACCGTGGCGACGATGCGTTCGATGGCAGCAGGTTCAAGGTCCACCAGTGGCAGCATGTCCGGGGTGATCCGGGTGCAGTCGACCGGGATCCGGTTGGCCGGGACCTCGACCTGGCGGCCATGGCCCAGGGTCGCCGCCAGTGCCGCCACGGTCGGCTGACCGAACAAGGTGCGCACGTCGGCCTGCAGGCCGGCCTGGCGCAGACGCGCGGTGAGGCTCACCGCCAGCAGCGAGTGGCCGCCCAGTTCGAAGAAGTTGTCGTGGCGACCGACCTGTTCGATGCCCAGGACTTCAGCCCAGATTGCAGCCATGGCCTCCTCGGTCGCGCCGATTGGAGCGACATAGGCCTGGCGTGCCAGGGCTGCAGGATCAGGGTCCGGCAGCGCCTTGCGGTCCAGCTTGCCGTGGCTGGTCAGTGGCAGTTCCTCCAGACGCATGAAGGCTTGCGGTACCAAGTGACCCGGAAGGCTGACTTGCAGACCTTGGCGCAAGGTGTCGAGATCGACCACGGCGGTTTCGGTGAACCAGGCCAGCAGACGCTCGTCACGCACCAGCACCACCGCGTCCGTAATGCCCGGCTGGGCCTTCAGCGCGGCCTCGATCTCGCCCAGCTCGACCCGTACGCCACGGATCTTCACCTGGTCGTCATTGCGGCCCTGGTAGTCCAGCGTGCCATCGACATTCCAGCGCACCAGATCGCCCGTGCGGTACATCCGGCCGCCGTTGAACGGATCGTCGAGGAAACGCTCGGCAGTCAGTTCAGGGCGTTTGAAGTAACCTCGGGCGACCTGCGCACCACCGATGTACAGCTCGCCGGTCACCCCCACTGGTACGGGCTGGCGTTGCTCGTCGAGTACATAGACGCGGGTGTTGGCGGTCGGCTTGCCGATATGTAGCGCACCGCCCGGTTGCAGTTGCCCCGACGTCGCCACCACGGTGCTCTCGGTCGGGCCATAGTTGTTGACCAGCGCGAAGCCCGGATCGCGGTCGAACTGGCGCAGGCGATCACCGCCGACCAGCAGCGTGCGCAGGGCCGGGTGCTGGCGTTCGCGGCGCAGCGCCTGCTCGGCGACCGGCGTCGGCAGGAAGCTCACTTGCAGCGGCTGCTCCAGCCACCAGTCGAGCAGTTCATCGACATGCTCGCCGCCGATGGACGCCGGCGGCAGGTGCAGCACCGCCCCGGTGCTCAGTGCCGGCCAGGCTTCCCAGGCCATGGCATCGAAGCCGAAGCCGGCGACGCTGGAGGTGTGGCTGCCCTCGCCCAACTCGAAGGCCTGGCAATGCCAGTGGATCAGGTTGGCCAGGGTGCGGTGCTCGACCATCACCCCCTTGGGCTGACCGGTGGAACCGGAGGTGTAGATGACATAAGCCAGCTGATTCTCGTCCAGCCCTGCAACCACAGGATTGCTGGCCACGTGGTCGAGCCAGTCATCGCCATCCAGCATGACTTTGGCTACATCGCCGACCAACGCTTCGGTGGCCGATTCGACCAGCACCAATGCCGGTGCGCTGTCACTGAGCAGATAGGCAATCCGCTGCGCCGGATAGCCCGGATCGACCGGCACATAGGCCGCGCCGGCCTTGAGCACGGCCAGCATCGCCACCAGCCGTTGCGGGCCACGTTCCAGGCACAGCGCCACGCGGTCGCCCAGGCTCACGCCGCGCTCGATCAGATGATGAGCCAGGCGGTTGGCGCGCGCGTTGAGCTCGCCGTAGCTCAGACTCAGCCCACCCTGTACAACGGCCAATGCTTCAGGCGCTTGGGCCTCGACCAGCGCGTGCACGGTCTGCCCCTGGGGATAATCCACGGCCGTGGCATTGAAACCTTCTAGCACCTGGCGTCGCTGCATGCCGTCGAGGATGGGCAGCCTGTCGACCTGCGCCGCGCCACCTTGCTCCAACGCCTGGATCAACTGGCTCACGGCAGCGGTCATCCAACCTGCGACCCGCTCGGCACCGATCCCCAGCTGGGCCAGTACGCTCAGGCTGAAACCTTCCCCGTGGTCGTCCACGCTCAGGGTCAGCGGGTAGTTGCTGCGCTCTTCACCGCCGAGCTGATGCATGCCCTGGAAGCTTGCGACATCCACACCGGCCGTATCCGTCGGGCTATGGCGGTAGTTGAGCAAGGCACTGAACAGCGGCGCCGAGGCCGGCACGCCGCTGCAACGCTGGGCCAGTGCCAACGACGCATGCTCATGCCCAAGCAACGCCGACAGCCGCTGGTGGGTGGCCTGCACCGCATCGCGGGCGCCCTTGGCGGTGTCGATGCGCAGCGGCAAGGTGTTGATGAACACCCCCAGCGCCCGGTCGGCGCCGTCACCGCCTTGCAGGCGGCCCATCAGCACGGTGCCGAACACCACGTCAGCACGCCCCGCCAGCACGCCCATCACGCGGGCCCAGGCCAGGTGCATCAGGCTCGCGGCGCTGACCCCGAGTGCCCTTGCCTGCTCGCGCACCCGGCGCGACAAGGCCGGATCCAGCGGCAGGCGCGACTCCTCGATATCGCGCCCGTCGCCCTGCACATCGGCCAAGCCCATCGGCAGGGTCGGCTCGTCGACATCGCCGAGCATGTCGCGGAAGAACGCCTCGTGCCCCGCCTCGGCGGCGCCCAGGCGTACCTGGGCCACGTAGGTGCGGTACGGCACGGGCGCACTCAACAGGTGCCGGCGACCGGAGAGGATCGCCTGCAGTTCGTGGACGATCACCTCCATCGCCGTGTGATCCAGGGCCAGGTGGTGGAAGTGTAAAACGGCCACCACCCGTTGCAGGGCCGGGTCCAGGGCGTAGGTCAGACGCAGCAGCGGCGCCTGGGTCAGGTCCAGGCGTTGCAGGCGGGCATCGAAGTGCGCGTGCAGCCGCTCGATCACCGCCTCTTCGCCCAGGCCGGTGACCTCGCTGACCGCCAGCTGGGCCTGGCGCCAGACCACCTGCACCGGCTCGCCCAGCCCTTCCCAGACCACCGAGGTGCGCAGGATGTCGTGGCGGTTGATGACTTGTTGCAAGGCATCGGCACAGGCCTGCAACCGATCCAGGCTGTCGAAGGCCAGGCGGGTCTGCAGCAGGTACGGGTCGCCCTGCTCGGCACTGAGGTGATGGTAGAGGATGCCTTCCTGAAGCGGCGCCAGCGGGTAGATCTCCTGCACGTTGGCCGCGCCACCCGGCACGCTGGCGACGATACGGTCGATGCTGGCCTGGTCCAGGTCGATCAGGCTGAGCATATTCGGCGTGATCTGCGTCGCACCCTGCGGTACACGGTTCTCGGGCACTGCCACTTCACGCCCGGAGCCCACAGCAGCCGCCAGCGCGGCCAGGGTCGGCTGGGCGAACAGCACGCGCACGTCGGCATCCAGCCCGGCCTTGCGCATGCGCTCGATCAGGCTCACCGCCAGCAGCGAGTGGCCACCCAGTTCGAAGAAGTGGTCATGGCGGCCGATTTGTTCGACCTTGAGCACCTCGGCCCAGATCGCGGCCAGCGCGGTTTCGATCTCACCTTGCGGCGCCTCGAAGGCACGGCTGACCAACGCGTCGCTGCCCGGCTGCGGCAAGGCGCGGCGGTCGAGTTTGCCGTTGGCGGTCAGCGGTAGCGCGTCCAGTTGTACATAGGCCGAAGGCAGCATGTAGTCCGGTAGTTGGCCTTGCAGTTGCTGGTGCAGTTCAGCGATTGCCTGATGGCCAGTGAAATAGGCCACCAGGCGCTTATCGCCCGGCACATCCTCGCGCACGATCACGGCGGCATCACGCACACCCGGGCACCCGCCCAGGCGTGCCTCGATCTCGCCCAGTTCGATACGGAAACCACGCAGCTTGATCTGCTGGTCGGCACGGCCCAGGTAACGCAATGTACCGTCGGTCTGCCAGCTCACCAGGTCACCGCTGCGGTACATCGTGCCGCCGTTGAACGGATCCGGCAGGAAGCGCTCAGCCGTCAGCTCCGGCTGGCCCAGATACCCCAGGGCCACGCCGTCACCGGCGATGTACAACTCGCCCACCGCTCCCACCGGCAGCAATTGCTGGCGGGCATCGAGCACATAGCAGCGGCTGTTGCCGATCGGCTTGCCAATCGGGATGCTGCCCTCGCCCACCTCGGTGATTTCGTAGGTGGTGCTGAAGGTGGTGGCCTCGGTCGGGCCGTAGCCATTGAGCAGGTGTTGCGGCGCGCCATCGCGCAGTACCCGGGCAATCACCGCCGGGTCCAGCACATCGCCACCGACCATCAGGTAGCGCAGGCCTCGGAACACCGGCAGCAAATCGTCGGCAAACTGGTGGAACAGGCCGGCGGTGAGCCACAGCACGGTGACGCCCTGCTCCAGCAGGACTTCGCGCAGGCCCTGGCGCGACAGCACCGTGTCCTGGTCGACCACCACCACCGCGCCGCCGTTGAGCAGTGGCGCCCAGACTTCCAGGGTGCTGGCGTCGAACGCCGGGTTGGAAGCAAAGGCCACGCGGTCCTGGCGGTTGAAATCGGCAAAGCCGTTGTTGATCACCAACCGCACGATGGCCCGGTGCGGCACCTGCACGCCTTTCGGTGTACCGGTGGAGCCAGAGGTGTACATGATGTACGCCGCGCTGCCGGCGTCCACCGCCAGGCCCAACGGCGCATCCGCGTAGCCGCTCAGGTCGAGGCGGTCGAGTTCGACCCGGCGTGCGCCGTCCACCTGCGGCTGGTCGCTGTGGGTCAGCAACAGCCGCGCCTGGCTGTCGGCCACCATGAACGCCTGGCGTTCGGCCGGCGCGTTGCCGTCCAGCGGCACGAACACCGCCGCGCATTTGCTTACAGCCAGCTGGGCCGCCAGCAGATCGAACGAGCGAGGCAGCAGCAAGGCTACCCGGTCACCCGCCTGTACCCCCTGCTCCAGCAGGTACCCGGCCAGCCGACTGGCCTGCCGGTCAAGCGCCTGGTAGCTCCAGCGCCGCGTGCCATGGGCCACCGCCAGCGCATCCGGGCTGGCCTTGGCCTGCGCCTCGAACAGGGCATGCACGGGCAGGTCGCGGGGATAGTCGCGACGGGGCGCGTTGAACTGCCGCGCCACGCGCTCGCGTTCGGCGTCCGGCAAGGCGTTGATACGGTTCAACGGCGCCGCCGGCGTGTCCGCCAAGGTATCGACCAACCGCGCCAGGGCCGTCTGCAGCAGCTGGCAGACCAGTAGCCCATCCACTTGCGGCACGGCCTGCACGGTCAGGATGAAACCGTCACCCAGGTCGTCGACGCTGACCACCAGCGGGTAGTTGCTGCGCTCATGGGCGGCCAGCAGTTCGATGCCCTGCCAGGCCTGTGCGCGCTGCGCCCCGGAGGCCGCGCTATGGCGGTAGTTGAGCAGGCTGGTGAACAGCGCCTGGGAGGCCGGCACGCCGCTGCAGCGCTGGGCCTGGGCCAGGGAGGCCTGCTCGTGGGCCAGCAGGCGCGCCAGGCGCTGGTGGGTCAGACGCACGCCGTCGACCACATCCATCTCCCCCACACTGACCCGCAACGGCAAGGTGTTGATGAACATGCCCAGCGCCCGCTCGGCGCCCTCGCCGCCCTGCAGGCGACCGAGCAGCACGGTGCCGAACACCACTTCCTCGCGGCCTGACAGCTGCGCCAGCACCTGCCCCCAGGCCTGGTGCACCAGGCTGGCGACGCTGATGCCCAGCAACCGTGCCTGCTGACGCAGGCGCAGGGCCAGTGGCTCGTCCAGGCGCTCGCGGTGGTCGAGCACGTGGCTGCCATCGCCCAGCGCCCCGCGCAGGCCGAACACTTCGGTCGGCTCGTCAATATCGCCCAGCAGTTCGCGGAACAGCGCCTCCTGCGCCTGGCTGTCGTCACGCAGGCGCGCCTGGGCCACATAGTTGCGGTACGGCACGCTGTCGCCCTCGGGCGTGCGCCCCAGCAGCGCATCGCCGACCTCGACCACCAGCAGTTCCATGGCAGCGTGGTCGAGGAGGATATGGTGCAGCAGCAGGGTCGCCTGCAAGCGGCCCTGTTGCATATGGCTGCTCAGGTGCATCAACGGTGCGCGGCCCAGGTCCAGGCGCGGGCTGTCCAGTGCCGGCTCAAGGTCCAGGCGCGCCTCGCGCCAGACCACCTGCACCGCTTCGTCGAGCCCCTGCCAGTGCACGCTGGTACGCAGGATGTCGTGGCGGGCGATGACCTGGTTCAGCGCCGCGACGAAGGCTTCCAGCTCGGCCTCGCCGGCAAAGGCGAACTTCAGTTGCAGTACGTAGGGGTCGACCTCGGCACTGGCCAGGTGGTGGTAGAGAATGCCCTGCTGCAACGGCGCCAGGGCGTACAGGTCCTGGATATTGGCCGCACCGCCGGGAATCCTCTGCACCAGGCTGTCGAGCGCGGCCTGTTCCAGGCGCGCCAGCGGCAACATGTCGGGGGTGATGCGTGTGCAGCCCGCCGGGATACGGTTGGCCGGCACTTCCAGCGTCGCCTCGCCGCCCACCGCCGCCGCCAGCGCGGCCAGGCTCGGCTGGCCGAACAGTACCCGTACATCCGCCGCCAGGCCGGCCTGGCGCATGCGCGCGGTCAGGGTCACGGCCAGCAGCGAGTGGCCGCCGAGCTCGAAGAAGTTGTCATGGCGACCGACCTTAGCCACACCCAGCAGTTCGCTCCACAGCTGCGCCAGCAGGGTCTCGACTTCGCCTTGCGGCGCCTCATAGGCCTGCTGCGTGGTTTCCGGCTGCGGCAGCGCCTTGCGGTCGAGCTTGCCGTTGGGGCTCAGCGGCAGCGCCTCGAGGTGGGTACAGGAAGCCGGCACCATGAACTCCGGCAACTGGCCCAGCAGCGCAGCGCGCAGCGTGTCCGGCGCCTGCCGGGCGCCGGTGTAGTACGCCACCAGGCGCTGCTCGCGGGCCAGCACCACCGCCTCCTTGACCCCTTCGATACGGGTCAGGCAGGCCTGGATCTCGCCCAGTTCGATGCGCAGGCCACGAATCTTCACCTGATCGTCGTTGCGCCCGAGGTATTCCAGGTTGCCGTCGGCCAGATAGCGGGCCAGGTCACCGGTGCGGTACATCCGGCCACCGGCCCTGAGCGAGAACGGATCATCGAGGAAGCGTTCAGCGGTCAGTTGCTCGCGGTTGAGATACCCCCGCGCCACCTGCACGCCACCGATATACAGCTCGCCGGCCACACCCACCGGTACCGGCTGGCCCTGGGCGTCCAGCACGTACAGCGCGGTATTGGCGATCGGCTTGCCGATCGGCGTGTTGTCCGGTGCCGCCACGCAGTGCCAGGCACTGACATCCACCGCCGCCTCGGTCGGGCCGTACAGGTTGTGCAGCTCGACCGTCGGCAGCTGTGCGTGGAAACGCCTTGCCAGGCTGCCGGGCAAGGCCTCACCGCTGCACAGCACACGCTTGAGCTGATGTGGCAGGACTTCGCCATGGGCGAGGAACACATCAAGCATCGACGGCACGAAGTGCAAGGTGCTGACCTGCTCTTCACGGATGACCGCGCGCAGGTACTCGGGGTCGCGGTGTCCGCCAGGGCGCGCCATCACCAGGCGGGCGCCGGTCTGCAGCGGCCAGAGGAACTCCCACACCGACACGTCGAAGCTGAACGGGGTCTTCTGCAGCACCACGTCACCAGCGCCCAGTCGGTAGGCGTCCTGCATCCACAGCAGGCGGTTGACCACCCCGGCGTGCTCGTTCATCACGCCCTTGGGCAGGCCGGTGGAGCCGGAGGTGTAGATCACATAGGCCAGGTGGCGCGGGGTCAGCCCGGGCACCTGTGGGGCATGCGCCGGCTGTGCCTGCCAGGTCGGTCGGTCGAGGTCGATCAGCGTCGCCGGGCTCGCCTGCGGCACGTCGCGGGTGGCACCGTGCACCAGCACCGCCAGCGGCGCGCTGTCATCGAGCATGTGGCGGATGCGCTCGGCCGGGTAGTCCGGGTCGACCGGCACGTAGGCGCCACCGGCCTTGAGGATGGCCAGCAGGCCGACCACCATCGACAGGCCGCGCTCGAGGCAGATCGCCACGCGCGCGTCGGGTTTTACCCCCAGCGCAATCAGGTGATGGGCCAGGCGGTTGGCCTGCTCGTCGAGCTGGCGATAGGTCAGCTCGCCTTCCTCCGCCCTCACCGCCACAGCGGTCGGGGTGCGTCGAACCTGAGCCTCGATCATGCCGTGCAGGGTCTGCTCCAGGTCGTACGCCACCGCCGTGTCATTGAACTCGACCAGCACCTGGCGCCGCTCCTCGGCACTCAGCACCGGCAAGCGGTTCAGCGCCTGCTGCGGATGCTGCTCGAGCGCCAGCAACAGACCGTCGAGCACCTGCAGCATCTGCGCGCAGATCCGCTGTGCGCCCCCCTGGGCCGACACCTGCACGCCCAGGCGCAGGCCATCGCCGAAGTCATCGACGTTGAGGCTCAGCGGGTAGTTGGTGCGCCCTTCGCTGCCCAGGGTCTCGATCCCCTCCCAGGCCTGTGGCTGCGGCGCGGCGCGGGTGCTCTGCCGGTAGTTGAGCATGGCGCTGAACAGCGGCAGCGGCGCGGCCACCTGGCTGCAGCGCTGGGCCAGGGCCAGCGAGGCGTGCTCGTGGACCAGCAGCGCCGACAGCTCGCGGTGGGTGGCCAGCACGCCGTCGCGCACGCCCAGCCCATCCAGCTCGACCCGCAACGGCAGGGTGTTGATGAACATGCCCAGGGCCCGCTCGCTGCCCTCGCCGCCCTGCAGGCGGCCCAGCAGTACGGTGCCGAAGACCACGCGGTCCTTGCCGCAGGCCACCGCCAGCAGGCGCGCCCAAGCCAGGTGCACCAGGCTCGCGGTACTCACCCCCAGCTGGCGGGCCTGGTCGCGCAGGCGACCATAGCGAAGGCCGTCGAATTCCACCTCGGCCTCATCGAGGGCCTGACCTTCGCCCTGCACCTCGCGCAGGCCGAACGGCAGGCTTGGCTCGTCGATATCACCCAGGCGGGCGCGGAAGAACGCCTCGTGCTCGGCCTCGCTGACGCCAAGGCGTGCCTGTGCCACATAGTTACGGTACGGCACCGAGGCCGGCAGTGGCTCGGTCTGCCCCAGCAGGTAGCCGCGCAGCTCGGCCTGCACCGCCTGCATGGCGATATGGTCGAGCACGATATGGTGGAACTGCAGCACCGCCTCGACCCGCTGGCCACCCGGTTCGGTGCGATGCAGCAGGCGGATCAGCGGCGCCTGGCCAAGGTCCAGGCGCGCCAGGTGGGCGTCGTCGAGCGGCGCCAGTTGCAGCGGCGCCTGGCGCCAGACCACCTGTACCGGCTGCGGCAGGCCATCCCAGAGCACTGCGGTACGCAGGATGTCGTGCCGGGCGATGACCTGTTCCAGGGCCTGTGCGAACACCCGCAGCCGCGCCGGGCTGTCGAAGCGCAGCCGTGCCCGCAGGGCGTAGGGATCGACGCCCACGGCGCTGAGGTGCAGATAGAGGATGCCCTCCTGCAACGGCGCCAGGGGGTAGATATCCTGGACATTGGCCGCGCCACCCGGCACCGCGGCGACGATGCGCTCGATGGCGGCCGGTTCCAGGTCGACCAGCGGCAGCATGTCCGGGGTGATGAGGGTGCAGCCCGCCGGAATCCGGTTGGCCGGCACCACCACCGCGCCGCCCTGGCCCAGGGTAGCCGCCAGCGCGGCCACGCTCGGCTGGCCGAACAGGGTGCGTACATCCACCTGCAGGCCGGCCTGGCGCAGGCGCGCGGTGAGGGTCACGGCCAGCAGCGAGTGACCGCCCAGTTCGAAGAAGTTGTCGTGCCGCCCTACCCGCTCCACGCCCAGCAGTTGCGACCAGATCTCGGCCAGCAGCACCTCGGTCTCGCCTTGTGGCACCTCGTACTGGCGCGCCTGCACGTCCGGCAGCGGTAGCGCCTGGCGGTCGAGCTTGCCATTGGGGGTCAGCGGCCAGCTGTCGAGGTGGATGAACAGCGCCGGCACCATGTACTCCGGCAACCGCGCCAGCAATGCCTGGCGCAGCGCGTCGGCCGGCTGCGGCTCGCCACGGTGGTAGGCGACCAGGCGATCACCGCCGTGTGGGTGCCGGTGGACCAGCACCAGGGCCTCGCGCACGCCGGCCACGCGGTTCAGGCAGGCCTCGATCTCGCCCGGCTCGATGCGCAGGCCGCGCAGCTTGATCTGGTGGTCGGTACGACCAAGGAACGTCAGGCTGCCGTCGGCGGCCTGGCGTACCCGATCGCCGCTGCGGTACAGGCGCTCACCCTCGACGAACGGGCTGGCGATGAAGCGTTCGGCCTGTTGCTCCGGCAGCCCCAGGTAGCCACGCGCCACCCCGGCGCCGCCGATATGCAGCTGGCCGGCGACGCCCCAGGGTACCGGCTGGTCGTGGGCATCGAGGACGTACAGGCGGGTGTTGTCGATGGGTTGGCCAATCGGCAACGCGCCGGGTGGAATCGGCTGTCCGGGCTCCAGGGTCCAGGCGCTGCAGTCGACCGTGGTTTCGGTGGGGCCGTAGACGTTGTGCAAGCGCACCTGTGGCAGGCGCTGGCGTACTTGTCGGGCCAGGGCCTCGGTCAGCTCGCCACCACCGCAGACGATATCGCTGAGGCTGGCGCAGGCGGCACTGTCGTCCTGGTCGAGGAACTGCTGCAACAGCGCGGGCACGAATTGCACCACGCCGACCTGCTGCTGGCGGATCAGCCCGGCCAGGTACTGCGGGTCGCGCTGGCCATCCGGCTTGGCCAGCACCAGGCGCAGCCCGCTGCACAAAGGCCAGAACAGCTCCCACACCGAGGCGTCGAAGCTCACCGGGGTCTTGTGCAACACTGCGCCGCCGGCCGGGAACCGGCGGGCACTCCAGTGCACCAGGTTGGCCAGGTTGCGGTGCTCGACCATCACCCCCTTGGGCAGGCCGGTGGAACCTGAGGTGTAGATCACATAGGCCAGGTGCGCGCCGTTCAGCCCGGGCACCCGTGGGTCGCTGTCCGGCTGCCCGTCCCAGCTGGGCTGATCGAGATCGACCTGCGGCACCACCGCTTCGCCGACCAGCGTCCGCGTGCCTTGTTGCACCAGTAGCGCTCGCGGCTGACTGTCGGCGAGCATGTGGCCGATACGTTCTGCCGGGTAGTCCGGGTCCAGCGGCACATAGGCACCGCCGGCCTTGAGGATCGCCAGCAGGCCGACCACCAGCGGCAGGCCGCGCTCGACACAGATTGCCACCCGGTCGTCGGGCCGCACGCCCAGTGCGATCAGGTGGTGGGCCAGGCGATTGGCCTCGGCATTCAGCTGGCGATAGCTGAGTTGTCCGTCGTCAGACTGCACGGCGATCGCCTCGGGATCGCGCGCCACCTGCTGCTCGAACAACGCCTGGACAGGCTGTTCGAGATTGCCGGCCTGGGCCGTGGCGTTGCAGGTCTGCAACAGATGCTCACGCTCATCGTCCGGCAATACCGGCAGCGCCAGCAGCGCTTGCCGTGGCTGAGCCTCCAGACCTTCCACCATGCCCTGCAGCACCTGCCGCAACTGCCCGCAGACCCGCTGGGCGCCGACGCTCGCCGGGGTCATTGCCACTAGGCGGAAGTCTTCCCCCATGTCGTCCACGCTCAGGCTCAGCGGGTAGTTGCTGCGCTCCTGGCCATCGAGGAACTCGATGCCCTGCCATTCCAGGCGCCGGGCCTCGCTCGCCGCCTGGCCATGGCGGTAGTTGAGCATGGCGCTGAACAGCGGCGCCGGAGCCGGCACGCCACTGCAACGCTGGGCCAGGGCCAGCGACGCATGCTCGTGCACCAGCAAGGCGCTCAGGCGCTGCTGGGTCTGACGCACGGCGTCCTGCAGGTCGATGCCTGCAAGGTCCAGGCGCAGCGGCAAGGTATTGATGAACATGCCCAAGGCCCGCTCGGCGCCCTCGCCGGCCTCCAGGCGGCCCAGCAACACAGTGCCGAACACGACTCGATCAGTGCCGCTGACGGCCGCCAACAGGCGGGCGAAGGCCAGGTGGAACAGGCTGGCGGGGCTGATGCCCAGCTGCCGGGCCTGTTGCCGCAAACGCGCGGCCAGGGTCTGGTCCAGCCAGAGGTGGGCTTCCTCGATGGCCTGGCCGTCGCCCTGCACATCGCTCAGGCCGTAGGGCAGCGTCGGCTCGTCGATATCGCCCAGCTGGGCGCGGAAGAACGCCTCGTGCTCGGCCTGGCTGACGCCAAGGCGCGCCTGGGCCACGTAGTTGCGGTAAGGCACCGGGGCCTGCACTGGCACGGCGCTGCCCTGCAGGTAGCCGAGCAGCTGCGCGCCGATGATCTCCAGGGCGGTGTGGTCGAGAACGATATGGTGGAACTGCAGCAGTGCCTCGATGCGCTGGCTGCCGGCCTCATCGCGATACAGCAGGCGGATCAGCGGCGCCCGGGCCAGGTCGAGGCGTTGCAGGTCGTGGCCGTCGAGCGGCGCGACCAGCAGTGGCGCCTCGCGCCAGACCACCTGCAGCGGTTGCTCCAGGCCTTCCCAGAGCACGGCGGTGCGCAGCACGTCGTGACGGCTGATGGCCTGGCGCAAGGCCCTGGCGAACGCTTCCAGGCGCGCCGGGCTGTCGAACGCCATGCGCGACTGCAGCACATAGGGATCGTGCTCCGGCGAGCTGAGGTGGTGGTAGAGGATGCCCTCCTGCAACGGCGCCAGCGGGTAGATGTCCTGCACGTTGGCCGCGCCGCCCGGCACCGTGGCGACGATGCGTTCGATGGCAGCAGGTTCAAGGTCCACCAGTGGCAGCATGTCCGGAGTGATCTGGGTGCAGCCGACGGGGATCCGGTTGGCCGGGACCTCGACCTGGCGGCCATGGCCCAGGGTCGCCGCCAGTGCCGCCACGGTCGGCTGGCCGAACAACGTGCGCACGTCGGCCTGCAAACCGGCCTGGCGCAGGCGCGCGGTGAGGCTCACCGCCAGCAGCGAGTGACCGCCCAGTTCGAAGAAGTTGTCGTGGCGACCGACCTGCGCAACGCCCAGCACCTCGGCCCAGAGTGCCGCGATAGTGGTTTCCACGGGGCCTTGCGGCATGGCGTAGGCCTGGCCGGTGAGCATGGCCGGTTCCGGCAAGGCCTTGCGGTCCAGCTTGCCGTGGCTGGTCAGTGGCAGTTCCTCCAGACGCATGAAGGCTTGCGGTACCAAGTGACCCGGAAGGCTGACTTGCAGACCTTGGCGCAAGGTGTCGAGATCGACCACGGCGGTTTCGGTGAACCAGGCCAGCAGACGCTCGTCACGCACCAGCACCACCGCGTCCGTAATGCCCGGCTGGGCCTTCAGCGCGGCCTCGATCTCGCCCAGCTCGACCCGTACGCCACGGATCTTCACCTGGTCGTCATTGCGACCCTGGTAGTCCAGCGTGCCATCGGCATTCCAGCGCACCAGATCGCCCGTGCGGTACATCCGGCCACCGTTGAACGGATCGTCGAGGAAGCGCTCGGCGGTCAGTTCAGGGCGGTTGAGGTAGCCCCGAGCGACTTGAGCACCGCCGATGTACAGCTCGCCGGTCACACCGACCGGCACGGGCTGACGCTGCTCGTCCAGCACATAGACGCGGGTGTTGGCGGTCGGCTTGCCGATATGCAGCGCACCGCCCGGTTGCAGTTGCCCCGACGTCGCCACCACGGTGGTCTCGGTCGGGCCATAGTTGTTGACCAGCGCAAAGCCCGGATCGCGGTCGAACTGGCGCAGGCGATCACCGCCGACCAGCAGCGTGCGCAGGGTCGGGTGCTGGCGTTCGCGGCGCAGCGCCTGCTCGGCGACCGGCGTCGGCAGGAAGCTCACTTGCAGCGGCTGCTCCAGCCACCAGTCGAGCAGTTCATCGACATGCTCGCCGCCGATGGACGCCGGCGGCAGGTGCAGCACCGCCCCGGTGCTCAGCGCCGGCCAGGCTTCCCAGGCCATGGCATCGAAGCCGAAGCCGGCGACGCTGGAGGTGTGGCTGCCCTCGCCCAACCCGAAAGTCTGGCAATGCCAGTGGATCAGGTTGGCCAGGGTGCGGTGCTCGACCATTACACCCTTGGGCTGGCCGGTGGAACCGGAGGTGTAGATGACATAGGCCAGCTGATTCTCGTCCAGCCCTGCAACCATAGGATTGCTGGCCGCGTGGCCGAGCCAGTCATCGCCATCCAGCATGACTTTGGCTGCATCGCCGACCAACGCTTCAGTGGCCGATTCGACCAGCACCAGCGCTGGCGCACTGTCGCTGAGCAGGTAGGCAATCCGCTGCGCCGGATAACCCGGATCGACCGGCACATACGCCGCCCCGGCCTTGAGCACGGCCAGCATCGCCACCAACCGTTGCGGGCCACGTTCCAGACACAGCGCCACGCGGTCGCCCAGGACCACGCCACGCTCGATCAGATGATGAGCCAGGCGGTTGGCGCGCTCATTGAGTTCTCCATAGCTCAGACTCAGCTCGCCCTGTACTACGGCCAATGCTTCGGGCGACTGGGCCTCGACCAGTGCGTGCACGGTCTCCCCTTGCGGATAGCCCACGGCCGTGACGTTGAAGTCCCCCAGCACCTGGCGCGAAGCCTCGTCATCCAGTATCGGCAAGCCTGCGACCACTTGCCCCGGGCACTGCTGCAGGGCCTGCAGCAATTGGTCCAGGGTATTGACCATCCAGCCGCCGATCTGCGCCGCCGGCAGCCCTTCGGCGGCCAGCACGCTCAGGCTGAAACCCTCGCCCAGGTCGTCGACGCTCAGGGTCAGCGGGTAATTGCTGCGCTCCTCGCCACCGAGCAGCCGCACGCCCTGCCAGATGCCCTCACCGTCGCGAGCGACGCCCTCGGTACTGTGGCGGTAGTTGAGCAAGGCACTGAACAATGGCGCCGAAGCGGCCACGCCGCTGCAACGCTGGGCCAGCGCCAGGGGCGCGTGCTCGTGACCGAGCAGGGCCGACAGCCGCTGGTGGGTGAGGCGCAGCGCCTGGTCCACCGGCAGCGCGATATCCACCCGCAATGGCAGGGTGTTGATAAACATGCCCAGCGCCCGGTCGGCGCCCTCGCCCGCTTGCAGGCGGCCCATCAGCACGGTGCCGAACACCACGTCGCGACGCCCCGCCAGCACGCCCACCACACGGGCCCAGGCCAGGTGCACCAGGCTGGCGGCGCTGACGCCGCGCTGCCGCGCCTGCTCGCGCAGGCCATGGGCCAGGGTGGCCGGCAACATCAGGGCAGCATGTTCGACGCGCCCGCCATCGCCCTGCACATCGGCCAGGCCATACGGCAGGGTCGGCTCGTCGATATCACCCAGTTGCGCGCGGAAGAACGCCTCGTGGCCAGCCTGATCGTCGCCCAGGCAGACCTGGGCAACATAATTGCGATACGGCACCGCCGCAGGCAGCGTGACACCACGCCCGTCCAGCAGCGCCTGCATCTCCTCGCCGACCACGGCCATGGCGGCGTGGTCGAGGGTCAGGTGGTGGAACTGCAACAGGGCTACCCACTCGCCCTGGCGCGGATCCTCGGCATAGACCAGGCGCAGCAAGGGCGCCCGGGTCAGGTCCAGGCGCTGCTGGCGGGCATCGAAACGGGCCTGCAGTTGCTCGATTACCGCCTTTTCGCCCAGCCCGGTGACTTCGCTGACCGCCAGGCGGGCCTCGCGCCAGACCACCTGCACTGGCTCGCCCAACCCCTCCCAGACCACCGAGGTGCGCAGGATGTCGTGGCGGTCGATGACCTGTTGCAAGGCCGCAGCCCAGGCCCGCAAACGCTCGATGCTGTCGAAGGCCAGGCGTGACTGCAAAAGGTACGGGTCGCCCTGCTCGGCACTGAGGTGGTGATAGAGAATGCCTTCCTGCAAGGGCGCCAGCGGGTAGATTTCCTGCACGTTGCCCGCGCCACCCGGCACGCTGGCGACGATACGGTCGATGCTGGCCTGGTCCAGCTCGATCAGGCTGAGCATGTCCGGCGTGATCTGCGTCGCGCCTTGCGGCACACGGTTCTCGGGCACTGCCACTTCACGCCCGGAGCCCACAGCCGCCGCCAGCGCGGCCAGGGTCGGCTGGGCAAACAGTACGCGCACGTCGGCATCCAGCCCGGCCTTGCGCATGCGCTCGATCAGGCTCACCGCCAGCAGCGAGTGGCCGCCCAGCTCGAAGAAGTGGTCATGGCGGCCGATTTGTTCGACCTTGAGTACATCGGCCCAGATCGCGGCCAGCGCGGTTTCGATTTCACCTTGCGGCGCCTCGAAGGCACGGCTGACCAACGCGTCGCTGCCCGGCTGCGGCAAGGCACGGCGGTCGAGCTTGCCGTTGGCAGTCAGCGGCAGCGCGTCCAGTTGTACATAGGCCGACGGCAACATGTAGTCCGGCAGTTGGCCTTGCAGTTGCTGGTGCAGTTCAGCGATTGCCTGATGGCCAGTGAAATAGGCCACCAGGCGCTTATCGCCCGGCACATCCTCGCGCACGATCACGGCGGCGTCGCGAACACCCGGGCACTCGCCCAGGCGTGCCTCGATCTCGCCCAGCTCGATACGGAAGCCCCGCAGCTTGACCTGCTGGTCGGCGCGTCCCAGGTAACGCAGGGTGCCGTCGGCCTGCCAGCTCACCAGGTCGCCGCTGCGGTACATCGTGCCGCCGTTGAACGGATCCGGCAGGAAGCGCTCAGCGGTCAGCTCCGGCTGGCCCAGATACCCCATGGCCACGCCGTCACCGGCGATATACAACTCGCCCACCGCTCCCACCGGCAGCAATTGCTGGCGAGCATCGAGCACATAGCAGCGGCTGTTGCCGATCGGCTTGCCAATCGGGATGCTGCCCTCGCCCACCTCGGTGATTTCGTAGGTGGTGCTGAAGGTGGTGGCCTCGGTCGGGCCGTAGCCATTGAGCAGGTGTTGCGGCGCGCCATCGCGCAGTACCCGGGCAATCACCGCCGGGTCCAGCACATCGCCACCGACCATCAGGTAGCGAAGCTCTCGGAACGCCGGCAGCAAATCGCCGGCGAACTGATGGAACAGGCCAGCGGTCAGCCACAGCACGGTGACACCCTGCTCCAGCAGCACTTCGCGCAGGCCCTGGCGCGACAGCACCTGGTCCTGGTCGATCACCACCACCGCGCCGCCGTTGAGCAGTGGCGCCCAGACCTCCAGGGTGCTGGCGTCGAACGCCGGGTTGGAGGCGAAGGCCACCCGGTCCTGGCGGTTGAAATCGGCAAAGCCGTTGTTGATCACCAGGCGCACGATGGCCCGGTGCGGCACCTGCACGCCTTTCGGTGTACCGGTGGAACCGGAGGTGTACATGATGTACGCCGCGCTGCCGGCGTCCACCGCCAGGCCCAACGGCGCATCGGCATAACCGCTCAGGTCGAGGCGGTCGAGTTCGACTCGGCGTGCGCCGTCCACCTGGGGCTGGTCGCTGTGGGTCAGCACCAACCGCGCCTGGCTGTCGGCCAGCATGAACGCCTGACGCTCGACCGGCGCATTGCCGTCCAGCGGCACGTACACCGCCGCGCACTTGCTCACGGCCAGCTGGGCCGCCAGCAGATCGAACGAGCGAGGCAGCAGCAAGGCCACGCGGTCACCGGCCCGAACGCCCTGTTCAAGCAGGTAATAGGCCAGACGATTGGCCTGGGACTCAAGCTGGGCAAAAGTCCATCGAAGCTGACCATGGACTACCGCCAGCGCATCCGGGGAGTTCGCAGCCTGGGCTTCGAACAACCGGTGCACGGCCAGGTCACGCGGGTAGTCCCGTGCCGTGCCGTTGAACTGCTGCACCACGCGCTCACGCTCCGCCTCCGGCAAGCGGTGCAGGTTGTGCAAAGCGCTCATCGGCGCCTGTTCCAGCGCCGTGACCAGTTGCAGCAGCGCCATGCGCAGCAGCTGGCAGACCCGGCCACCGTCCACTGGCGCCACGACCTGCACCGTCAACCTGAAGTCATTGCCGTAGTCATCGACGCTGACCACCAGCGGATAATTGCTGCGCTCCTGCGCGGTCAGCAGCTCGATCCCGGCCCAGGCTGGCCCGTGTTCGGGTTGACCGGCACTGTGGCGATAGTTCAACAAGCTGGTGAACAGCGCCTGGGACGCCGGCACGCCACTGCAACGCTGGGCCAGGGCCAGGGACGCCTGTTCGTGGGCCAGCAGGCGCGCCAGGCGTTGATGGGTCAGACGCACGCCATCGGCAACGCCCGCAGCCCCCACGCTGACCCTCAGCGGCAAGGTATTGATGAACATGCCCAGCGCCCGGTCGGCGCCCTCGCCGCCCTGCAGGCGACCGAGCAGCACGGTGCCGAATACCACTTCCTCGCGGCCGGACAACTGCGCCAGCACCTGACCCCAGGCCTGGTGCACCAGGCTGGCCACGCTGATCCCCAGCGTCCTCGCCTGGCCACGCAGGCGTGCGCCCAGTTCCGGTTCCAACGACTGACGGGTTTCACCGACCTGGCGAGTATCAACCTCGGCCTCACGCAATCCGAACACCTCGGTCGGCGCGTCGATATCGCCCAGCAGCTCGCGGAACAGCGCCTCGTCGGCCCGCGGATCGGCGCCCAGGCGCGCCTGGGCTACATAGTTGCGGTACGGCACGCTGTCCGGCAGCGCCGTCTGCCCTTGCAGCAAGGTACCGATCTCGGCCACCAGCTGCTCCACGGCAGTGTGGTCGAGGAGGATATGGTGCAGCAGCAGGGTCGCCTCCAGGCGCCCGGCCTGGACCTGGCTGCTCAGGCGCAACAGTGGCGCCTGCCCCAGGTCGAGCCGCAGCGTCTCCAGCGCCGGGCTCGGCACCAGCGGCGCCTCGCGCCAGACCACCTGCACCGCCTCGTCGAGGCCCTGCCAGTGCAGGCTGGTGCGCAGGATGTCGTGACGGACGATGACCTGGTTCAGTGCCGCGACGAACGCGTCCAGCTCGGCTTGCCCGGCAAAGGCGAAACGCGCCTGCACCACATAGGGGTCGGCGCCTTCACTGGCCAGGTGATGGTAGAGAATGCCCTGCTGCAACGGCGCCAGGCCGTAGATATCCTGGACATTGGCCAGGCCACCGGGGATCTGCCGCACCAGCGCATCGATGGCGTCCTGGTCGAGGCTGGCCAGGGGCAGCATATCCGGGGTGATCCGCGTGCAATCGGCGGGGATGCGGTTGGCCGGCACGGCGACGGCCGCATGCCCGCCCACCGATGCGGCCAACGCTGCCAGGGTAGGCTGGCTGAACAGCACCCGCACATCGGCTTGCAGCGCCTGCTGGCGCATGCGTTCGACCAGACGCACCGCCAGTAGCGAGTGACCGCCCAACTCGAAGAAGTTGTCGTCTCGGCCTACCGCCTCGACCCCGAGCAGGTCAGTCCAGATCGCCGCCAGGGCGGTCTCGACCGGCCCCTCGGGTGCCTGGTACTGCCGCGTCGGCGCCTCGGGCGCCGGCAGGGCCTTGCGGTCGACCTTGCCGTTCGGTGTCAACGGCATGGCCTCAAGGTGGATGAACAGTGCCGGCACCATGTACTCGGGCAATTGCCCCAGCAGATGCTCACGCAGCTCTTGCGCGACCTGGGCCTGACCGCTGTGGTAGGCCACCAGGCGTGGGCCGCTGTGCGGGTGCTGGTGAACCAGCACCAGCGCCTCGCGCACGCCAGGCAGACGGTTCAGGCAGGCCTCGATCTCGCCCGGCTCGATACGCAGGCCGCGCAGCTTGACCTGGTGGTCGTTACGGCCAAGGAACGCCAGGTTCCCGTCCGCGCGCTGGCGCACCAGGTCACCGCTGCGGTACAGGCGCTCGCCCTCTACGAACGGACTGTCGATAAAGCGCTCGGCCTGCTGCCCGGCCAGCCCCAGATAACCCCGCGCCACCCCCGCGCCACCGATGTGCAGATGCCCGGCCACGCCCCACGGCAGCGGCTGGTCGGCGTCGTCGAGGACGTACAGGCGGGTATTGTCGATGGGGCGGCCGATCGGCAGCGCGCCGTGGGGCACAGGTTGTCCGGGCTCCAGGGTGAAGACGGTGCAGTCGACCGTGGTTTCGGTGGGTCCGTAGACGTTGTGCAGGCGCACCTGCGGCAGTCGCTCGCGCACCTGGCGCGCCAGGGACTCGGTCAGCTCGCCGCCACCGCAAACGATATCGGTCAGGCTCGTGCACTGCGCGCTGCGCGCCTGCTCGACGAACTGCTGCAACAGCGCCGGCACGAACTGCACCACGCTGACCTGCCGCTCGATGATCTCCCGTGCGACATAATCCGCGTCGCGCTGGCCGTCCGCTCGCGCCAGCACCAGGCGCAACCCACTGCCCAGCGGCCAGAACAGCTCCCACACCGAGGCGTCGAAACTGATCGGCGTCTTGTGCAGCAGCGCGCCGTCAGCGCTGGTCGGGCACAGCCCGGCGGCCCAGCGCACCAGGTTGACCACGCTGCGGTGCTCGACCATCACTCCCTTGGGCGTGCCGGTGGAGCCGGAGGTGTAGATCACATAGGCCAGGTGTCGTGGGGTGAGCCCGGCCACCCGTGGGCGGGTGGCCGGCAAGGCTTCCCAGGTCAGCTGGTCGAGGTCGACCTGCGGTACCGCCACCTCGCCCGGTATCTCGCGGGTAGCGCTGTGGACCAGCACCGCCAGCGGCGCGCTGTCTTCGAGCATATGACGGATGCGCCCGGCCGGGTAACCCGGATCGAGCGGCACGTAGGCGCCACCCGCCTTGAGGATGGCCAGCATGCCGACCACCATCGACACGCCGCGCTCGATGCAGATCGCCACCCGGTCGTCAGGTTTTACCCCAAGTTCGATCAGGTGATGGGCCAGGCGGTTGGCCTGCTCGTCGAGTTGGCGATAGCTCAGTCTCTCGCCATCGGCCTCCAGCGCAACGGCGCTGGGGCGCAGCTGCGCCTGGTGTTCGAACAGGGCGTGCAGCGGCAGGTCCAGGTCATGGTCGACCGCCGTGTCATTGCAGTCCACCAGCAGGTGATGGCGTTCCTCGACCGTCAGCACCGGCAGGTCCAGCAAAGGCCGCTCGGGCTGCTGCTCGAGCGCCTCCACCAGCCCTTCGAAGACTTGCCGCAACTGCCCGCACACGCGCTCGGCGCCCCACTCGGCGAGCGCCTGGACCGTCAGGCGCAGGTCCTCGCCCAGGTCGTCGACGGCCAGGCTCAAAGGGTAGTTGGTGCGTTCCTCGGCCCCCACCACATCGATGCCCGGCGCCACCGCGATCACCTCGGCCGCATCGCCCGCGGCACTGTGGCGGTAGTTGAGCATGCTGTTGAACAGCGGCGTCGGTGCCAGCACGCCGCTGCAGCGCTGGGCCAGGGCCAGGGGCGCCTGCTCATGGCCGAGCAACGCCGTCAGTTGCCGATGGGTGACCAACAGCGCCTCACGCACGCCCTGCCCGCGCAGGTCGACGCGCAGCGGCAAGGTGTTGATGAACATCCCCAGGGCCTGTTCAGCGCCCTCACCCGCCGCCATGCGCCCGAGCAGCACACTGCCGAACACCACCGACTCACTTCCGGACAGAGCCCCCAGCAGGCGCGCCAGCCCCAGGTGCATGATGCTCGCCGGGCTCACCCCGAGCAGCCGTGCCTGGGCTCGCAGGCGCTGGCTGAGGCCGGAAGCCAGGGTCAGCCTGGCTTCCTCCATGGCCTGGCCGGCCACCTCCTGGACGCCAAAGGCCAGGGTCGGCTCGTCGATATCGGCGAGCATGGCGCCGAAGAAGGCCTCATGGGCCTGTTCATCCTGGGCCTGCCGACTTCTGGCCAGCAGGTCGCGGAACGGCACCGGGGCCGGCAGTCGCTCGCCCTCACCCGCCAGGTAGGCCTGGATCTCGCGGCGTACGATATCCAGCCCGGTGTGATCCATGACGGTGTGATGGAACAGCAGCAAGGCCAGAACCTCGCCGTCGCGGGCCTGGGCATGCACCAGGCGCAACAGCGGCGCCTGGCCCAGGTCCATGCGATAGCGGTGGGTGTCGAAGCGCTCGCGCAACTGTCCCAGCGCATCCCCGTCGTCGTTCAGCTCGACGGCCTCGCAGACCAGCGGCGCCTTGCGCCACACCACCTGCAGCGGCTGGTCGAGGTATTCCCAGGCCAGCGCCGTGCGCAGGATGTCGTGGCGCTGGATCACCCAGTCGAGGGCCTCGGCGAACGCCTGCAGGCGTACAGGGCTGGCAAAGCGCAACTGCGCCTGCAACACGTAGGGGTCGCCCTCGGCCGCCGTGAGGTAGTGGTAGAGCATGCCCTCCTGCAGCGGTGCCAGCGGGTAGATGTCCTGCAGGTTGGCCGCGCCGCCGGGCAAGGTGGCGACGATGCGGTCGATGGCCGCCTGGTCGAGGCCGGCCAGGGGCAGCATGTCGGGGGTAATGCGCAACGCCGGGCTCAGCCAACCGTGGTCCAGGCCGGCGAGCATCTCCAGCAGCGCCGGCTTGTGGGCCGCCAATGCATCCCACAGGGCGTCATCGAGGGTGTCTTCATCGCCTTCGACGATCAGGTCGGCCTCCTCGCGCTGGAGTCGGATCGCACGGGTGGAGAGCGCTGCCATGAGTTCGTTGAAGAGCATTGGTAAGCATCCTGCTTTAGCCAGTCGGAAATGCTCGGAACGCTAATGGATCGAGGTGGGACGGGCTGACATGGGAAGGGGGGACAATGGCAGGAGCTGTCGGGTGTTCGACAGGAAAGTTGCAGCGCCTGTGAGATCGAGCGCCGCGCGGGCGGCGCTCGGTCTCATAGGCGCTGCAAAACCATCGCCAAACACCCAACAGCCACCCCGCGAGCCCCCATCATTGCAATTGCCCCCCGCCTGCCCCAAGCTCTGCGGTACCGCCACCCCGGACCGCCAGATGCAACGACGCCACCTGATCCAGATCGCCCTGCTGCTTGTACTGGTACTGCCCATCGCGATCGGCTACCTGTGGCGTGACCAGCAGCCCGCGGCGCCCAGCCTGCCGCCGCACAGCTACGCCAAGGCCCTGCGCCAGGCCCACGACGGCCTGCCGGGCGCCGCCCGGGTGCTCTACCAGCAGCTGCAACGCGACGACCTGCCAGCGATCCGCCGCGCCGCGCTGTACGCCGAACTGCCCCATTATCCGTCGCCACAGGCACTGAAGCTGGCCCAGCAAGACCTGGAGCACGCCGACCCACTGGTCCGCCGCGCCGCCATCGCCAGCATCCGCCGCCTGCTGCCGGCCGCCCAGCGCAGCCTGGTGCTGGGCCCGCTGCTGGAAGATGACGAGCAAAGCGTGCGTTTCGCTGCGGTAGACGCGCTGCTGGGCCTCGACCCCGACGCCATCGGCCTGTACTTTGGCCCCTTGCAGGATGCCCTGGAGCAATACGAGCAGACCCTGGAGCAACAGCCTGACGACGCCGCGGCCCAGGTGCACCTGGCCCGCCTGTACATGCATGAGCAAGCCTACGACGCGGCCACCAGGGCCCTGCAACGCAGCCTGGCGGTGGCGCCCGAGGGGCTGGACGCCCTGGCCACCCAGGTGCGCCTGCTGGAACAGCAAGGCCGCCACGACGCCTCCCGTGAAGTGCTGGCCAAGGCCTTGGCGCTGCGCCCCGACTCGGCGTTCCTGCAATACGAACTGGGGCGCTGGCTGACCCGCCACGAGCAACAGGAATACGCCCTGCTGGCCCTGGCACGCGCGGTCGAACTGGAACCGGAAAACAACGAATACCGCTATACCCTGGCCGTCACCCTGCACCAGCTGGAACAGGTGGATGCCGCGCAGAAGCAGCTGGAAACCGTGCTCAACCGCCAGCCCGCCAACCGCCGGGCGCGGGTGTTGCTGATCGAGTACTGGAAGGAAACCGGCCAACTGCAGAATGTCCAGGTCCTGCTGGCCGAACTGGAACGGCAGAACCCGGACGACCCCTACCTGCAGCAGGGGCTCTGAGCCCCTCTATCAGGCCTGCAACATGCGCTGAATCTGCACGACCAGCGTCTGCAACGAGAACGGCTTGAACATCAACGCCGTGCCCGGCTCGTCAAGCAACGCCTGTTCGACCGGGTCGCTGGTGAAGCCGGTAATGAACAGGATCTTCTGCTCCGGCTTCATCATCCGCAGCGCCTTGGCCACCTGGCGCCCACTGAAGCCTCCCGGCAAGCCGATATCGGTGATCACCAGGTCGAACGGGCCGCGATGCCGGAACTCGCCCAGTGCGCCATTGGCATCGGCCACATCGCACACCTCGAAGCCGCATTCGACCAACGCCTCTTTCATCAGGCCGCGCAAGTTGACTTCGTCATCGACCAACAGCAGCCGCTCGCCCCGGGCCTGAACCGGCAGCGCTTGCGGGGCGATGCTCTCGGGCATCACACCCGAATGGCGCGGGAACATCAGCACCACCCGCGTCCCTTGATCCAAGGTCGATTCGATCCACGCCTGCCCCCCCGACTGGCGCACGAAACCATGCACCATGGGCAGCCCCAGGCCCGCCCCCTGCCCCAACGGCTTGGTGGTGAAGAACGGCTCGAAGGCCCTCGCCACATCCTCCCGGGACATGCCGTGGCCATCGTCCTCGATCTGCAACGTGACGTAGTCGCCCGCCGGCAAACTGGCCGGCCCCTCGCAACCCGACGCCAAGCGCTCGTTGGAGGTGCTGATCGTCAGGGTGCCCTTGCCAAGACAGGCATCCCGGGCATTGCTGCAAAGATGCAGGAGGGCGTTGCGCAATTGATCGGAGTCGACCTGCAACAGCCAGGGCGCAACATCCAGCTGCCAATCCAGGTGCATTTCGGCGCCGAGGGTCTGGCGCAACAAAGGCTCCATCTCCCGCAGCAGGTGATTGATGTTCAGTGGATAGGGCGACAGTGGCTGGCTACGGGCGAAGGCCAGCAGGTTCTGGGTCAGGCCAATGGCGCGCTGGGCACATTCCCGGGCCATCTGCACATACTCCTCGACACGCTCCATCCGCCCTTGGGCCAGGCGCCGTTCGAGCAGTTCGAGGCTACTGCCGACACCGGACAGCACGTTGTTCATTTCATGCGCCAGGCCACCCGCCACCTTCACCACGGTTTCCATACGCTGGCCGTCCCGCACCGCCGCCTCGGCCAGGCGTTGGACCGCCTGGCGGTCCGCGGTGAGGTCCCTTCCCACCAGCGCGGGCAATGCCGGAGCGGCAACCCCGGTCCAGCGGAACCAGCAATAGTGCCCTTCGTTGTGCCTGACCCGAGCATCGAATGCCGTCATGCCCTGTCCCTGCAGCAGCAACTTCAATGCAAGCTGGGCTTCGGTGCGATCGGCAGGGTGAAACAGTTCAGGCAACGTCACCTGCAGATGCGACGCCTCGCCCCAGCCCAGCAAGCGATGCCAGGCCGGATTCGACGAGCGCACGTGCAGGTTGGCATCGAGCATCAGCATCACGTCGGGCGACAGCTGCCAGGTATGTTGCGGATCGCTCAGGTACTGCTCCAGGCGCGCCTCGAAGGACAGCGCCAGCTCACGCCACTCACGCCCGGTCTCGATACTGGCGGTGGTCTCGATCAGGGCATGCAGGAAGCCGGCAACCTCACCCTGGTCATTTCGGATAGGTGAATAGCAACCCGTTACCCAGGCCGTCGCCGCAAAGCCCTCTCGCTTGACAGGCAACGGCGCGTCCTCGATCAAGCTGCCCTGCCCCTCCAGCACCTTGAACACCGCCGCCCCCATGCCCTCCCAGTTCTGCGCCCAGAGCGCATCGAAGGACCGCCCCTGATGGACAACCTCTGCGCCCAGCAGGGCCTGGTAGGGTTCGTTGTGAATCACGGTCAGCGCCGGCCCCCAGACCAGCGCACAGGGAAACGGTGACAGCAGCACCATGTCGGCGGCGATCCGCAGGGTGGGCGGCCAGGACGCCAGCGGCCCCAGCGGGGTCGTGAACCAGTCGAAGTCGGCGATGGGCTTGCCCATGGCGGCCAGCGGGGAGGAAGGCGGCGCCAGGTGAATGACCTGGATCTCGCCCTCGCCGGCATGCAGGTCAGCGGCCAATATCTTCGTCCCACAGCTCGGGTTTTTCGTCGATGAATCGGCGCATCAGCGCCTTGCAGGTTTCATCGTCGTGTACTTCCAGGCGTACACCCCGGCTGCCGAGCAGTTTTTCCTCTCCCAAGAACGTGGTGTTCTCACCAATGACCACATGCTTGATGCCATACAGCAGGATAGCGCCGCTGCACATGGCACAAGGCGACAAGGTGGTGTAGAGGGTGGACTCCTGGTACACCCGGGCTGGCTGACGGCCGGCATTTTCCAGGGCGTCCATCTCGCCATGCAGGATGGCGCTGCCGTTCTGCACCCGGCGATTATGGCCGCGGCCAATGATCTTGCCATCGTGCACCAGCACCGAGCCGATCGGAATACCCCCCTCCTCGAGACCCTTGCGGGCTTCGTCTATGGCGGCCTGCAGGAAAGCGGAAGTGCCCTGGTCCATGGTTTTCCCCGGTAGTACGTCGACTTTGCAGCAGACTAGCACAGCGCCCACCGGTCATGGCGCATTGTCTGGCGCGGGCTATGCTCATAGGGCTTTGGATCTTGCTGGCCAACCGTTTTCCCATGGATTCGACGGGCATGCACACATGAACAAGAAGCTCCTGGTCGTGCTGACCAATACCGCCAAATACCCCACCATCCCGCGCGCCACAGGACTGTGGCTGGGCGAGGCCGTGCACTTCGTCGACAAGGTGCAGCAGGAGGGTCTTTCCGTCGACTATGTCAGCCCGGCGGGTGGCTATGTGCCCATAGACCCGCACAGCCTGCGCATGGCGCCTGAGCTGGACTGGAAGTGGTACGACGACAAGACGTTCATGAACCGCCTGGGCGCCACGCTTAGCCCTGGCCAGGTCAAGGCCGAGCAGTATAGCGGGATCTACTACACCGGCGGGCATGGTGTGATGTGGGATTTCCCCGACAACCAACCGCTGCAAGAGCTGGCACGGCGCATCTACGAAAGCGGTGGTGCGGTCGCTGCGGTCTGCCATGGCGTGGTGGGCCTGCTGAATATCAAGCTCAGCGACAACAGCCTGCTGCTCAAGGGACGCCGGATCACCGGTTTCTCCAACACCGAGGAGAGACTGGCGGAACTGGACGAGGTGGTACCGTTCCTGACCGAAAACGAGCTGGGCGCCCGTGGCGGCGAGTACAGCAAGGCGGATGACCCCTGGGCGCCCTACGTGGTGGAGGATGGCAGCCTGATTACCGGGCAGAATCCAGCATCCACCGCCGGGGTGGCCGAGGCGGTGATTCGCTACTTGCGCAACCGGCAGCTCCCACAAAAGCATCGCGGGGCCAGCCCGCTCCCACGCCCGTCATGGCGTGGGAGCGGCTGGCCCCGCGATGGATCTTGCAGGTAAAGCGTATTACTCGACGCTCAGCACACCGCGACGCACCTGGTCACGCTCGATCGACTCGAACAGCGCCTTGAAGTTGCCTTCGCCGAAGCCGTCATCACCCTTGCGCTGGATGAACTCGAAGAACACCGGGCCCAGCAGGGTTTCCGAGAAGATCTGTAGCAGCAGGCGCTTGTCGCCCGGCGCGGAGGCGCCATCGAGCAGAATGCCGCGGGCCTGCAGCTGGTCGACCGGCTCGCCGTGACCCGGCAGGCGCTCCTCGAGCATCTCGTAGTAGGTCTGCGGCGGCGGGGTCATGAAGCGCATGCCCAGGCCCTTGAGCGCGTCCCAGGTCTTGAGCAGGTCGTCGGTGAGGAAGGCCACGTGCTGGATGCCTTCGCCGTTGAACTGCATCAGGAACTCTTCGATCTGTCCGGCCCCTTTCGACGATTCCTCGTTGAGCGGAATGCGGATCATGCCGTCCGGCGCGGTCATCGCCTTGGAGGTCAGGCCGGTGTACTCGCCCTTGATGTCGAAGTAGCGGATTTCGCGGAAGTTGAACAGCTTTTCATAGAAGTTGGCCCAGTAGGCCATGCGTCCGCGATAGACGTTGTGGGTCAGGTGGTCGATGATCTTCAGGCCGGCGCCAACCGGGTTGCGGTCCACGCCTTCGATGAACTTGAAGTCGATGTCGTAGATCGAGCTGCCTTCCTCGTAGCGGTCGATCAGGTACAGCGGCGCGCCACCGATACCCTTGATCGCCGGCAGGCGCAGCTCCATCGGACCAGTCTCGATTTCCACCGGCTGGGCGCCCAGTTCCAGGGCGCGAGCATAGGCTTCATGGGCGTTGCGCACGCGGAAGGCCATGCCGCACACCGATGGGCCATGCTCGGCGGCGAAGTACGAGGCGATGCTCTGGGGCTCGTTGTTGAGGATCAGGTTGATGCCGCCCTGGCGATACAGGTGCACATCCTTGGAACGGTGGCTGGCCACCTTGGTGAAACCGAGAATCTGGAATACCGGCTCCAGCACGCCTGGGGTCGGCGAGGCGAGCTCGATGAATTCGAAGCCTTCCAGGCCCATCGGGTTGTCGAAGATATCTGCCATGTGGGTGTCCTCATCTATAAGCGAAAAACGGTTTATTACAGGCTTTGGATGTGGAGATGGCGTGGTGGTGAACAGGGGATCCCGCGCACGCTGCGGGCCAGGAAGTCACCAATGATCAGCTTGAACCCATGGTATGTCATATGGACCCATTCTCGGCGGGCTTGATTCCCCGGGAGGCGGAGAACCTTATTGTTGTATTCGTAACCCGATTCTACAGTGCGTAAATTTGTTTGTCGCGCTTTAGTTCGCAGGTTGTTCCGACAAACGGCTATTCTCAGCAGCATCCCGTCGCCTTGCAGAAGGTCCACCCGCACATGCCCCTGACCGCCAAACGCCCCGCCCGCTGGAGTTGGCGCGCCCTGCTGCCCTGGGGTGTCGGCGTGCTGCCGCTGCTGTGCGGGCTGGCGGTGATGCGCTGGCAGACCGAACAGGAACTGCAAGCCAGCAGCCAGGCCACGGCCCGCGAAGTGGGCGGCCATGTCGAGGCAATCCTCGACAGCCTGTCCAGCGCCGCCCATCACCTGCTGCCCAAGGCCGGACTACCCTGCGACGAGGTGCAGTTGGCCCTGCGCATCGAGGTGACGCGCAACGCCTTCGTGCGCTCGACCAACCTGTTCGACCACGACCGGCTGTACTGCACCTCGCTGTTCGGCGACTTCGACGAGCCGGTGGATGCCAAGGACTACACCAATGGCCAACTGTGGCTGATGAATGGCAACTCGGTCACCCCGGGACAGGCCCTGCTGGTCTACCGGGTCAGCCAGGAAGGCCGTGGCGACCGTGGCGCGATCACTACTGTGGATGGCCGCCACCTGCTCACCGCGCTGCACCTGATCGGCGCCGACAACCTGGTAAAGGTGCATGTCGGCCATCACTGGATGGGCAGCGATGGCCAGGTTCACGACGGCAAGCCGCCGCTCGCGGCCACCGCCGCCGCGCAGTATGCCTCTACCCGTTATCCGTTCGATGTGCACGCTGGCTACGAAGAAGGCAAGCAGGCCGCGTTGATGCGCTCGCGCTACCCCGCCCTGCTGAGCCTGCTGCTGATGCTGGGCGTGGCGGCCGGCGCCGCCTGCCGCTGGCAGATCCGCCGCGCCAGCTCATCGCGGGGCGAGCTGGACCGGGCCCTGGATGCCGACGAGTTCTTGCCGTACTTCCAGCCGGTGGTACGCAAGGGGGATTACCGCTGGGCCGGTGTCGAGGTGCTGATGCGCTGGCAGCACCCTCGCGAAGGGCTGGTGCGCCCGGACCTGTTCATTCCCTATGCCGAGCATAGCGGCCAGATCGTCGCCATGACCCGGGCCCTGATGCTGCACACCGCCCAAGCCCTGGCCCCGCATGCGGCGCTGCTGGAGGACGGTTTCCATGTCGGCATCAATATCACCGCCGACCATTGCCGCGACCTGGGCCTGCTCGACGACTGCCAGACCTTCCTCCAGCACTTCCCGCCCAAGCGCGTGGTACTGACCCTGGAGCTGACCGAACGCAAGCTGATCGAGCCGACTCCGGTGACCTTGGAACTGTTCGAAAAACTGCACGCCATGGGCGTGATGATCGCCCTGGACGACTTCGGTACCGGCCAGTCCAGCCTCAACTACCTGCGCCAGTTCCAGGTCGACTACCTGAAGATCGACCAGAGCTTCGTCGCCATGATCGGCGGCGACGCCCTGTCCCAGCATATCCTCGACACCATCATCGATCTCTCGGCCAAGCTGGGCCTGGGCATCGTCGCCGAAGGCGTGGAGACCGAGGTGCAGCGCGACTACCTGGCACGCCACGAAGTGGACTTCCAGCAGGGCTACCTGTTCGCCCGGCCGATGCCCGCCGACGAACTGCTGCTGGCCCTGGCCGCCCAGCCCAGTAGCCCGCAGTTGCCGCCGGGCAATGGCCCTGAGATCATGCGCGGCTGATCCGCCCGCTCACTTCCCGTTTTCCGAGGCATTCGTGTCAAAAGGCATTCTTTCGTCGGTCATGGCGTCCTGCCTGTTCGCCGTGATGTACTTCTATACCTCCTTCCTCAAGCCCCTGGACGGCGAGGAGATCTTCGGCTGGCGCACCCTGCTGACCCTGCCCTGCCTGACGCTGTTCATGCTGGTCTCGAAAGACTGGAAACGGGTCGGCGAGCTGCTCGGGCGGGTGCGCCGCGCACCGCTGCTGCTGCTCGGCATGGTCGGCACTTCGTGGCTGATGGGCGTGCAGTTGTGGTTGTTCCTCTGGGCGCCCCTGCACGGGCGCAGCCTGGAAGTGTCGATGGGCTACTTCCTGCTGCCACTGGCCATGGTGCTGACCGGGCGGCTGGTGTACGGCGAACGCCTGTCGCGCCTGCAGAAGGTCGCGGTGAGCTTCGCCGTGCTCGGGGTTGGCCACGAGCTGTACCAGCACGGCAGCTTCGCCTGGGAAACCCTGCTGGTGATGATCGGCTACCCGATCTACTTCGTCCTCAGACGGCGCTGCCGCACCGACCACCTGGGCGGCCTGTGGTGCGACATGTGCCTGCTGCTGCCGTGGGCCCTGTACTTCGTGATCCAGGGCCCGCTGTCGGCGGCGGACCTGGCCGAGCACCCGGGCCTGTACGGGCTGATCCCGCTGCTCGGGGCGATCAGCGCCTGTGCCCTGATCGCCTACGTGCTGGCCAGCCGTCTGTTGCCGTTCAGCCTGTTCGGCCTGCTCAGCTACGTCGAGCCGGTGCTGCTGGTGGGCGTGGCCCTGCTGCTGGGCGAGACCATCGGCCCCGACCAGTGGCTGACCTACCTGCCGATCTGGGGCGCCGTGCTGGTGCTGGTGCTCGAAGGCATCAAGCACCTACTGCGTCAGCGTCGGCGTTCGGTGTAAGGCGCACCTGGCGCACCCGACGCTCCTCCACCGCCACCACGGTCATGGTCCAGCCGTTCCAGGCCAGGTGATCACCCACCACCGGCAGGCGGTCCAGCAGGCTCATCACCAGGCCCGCCAGGGTCTGGTAGTCCTCGGTGGCACGGGCGGCGAAGCCTGTGCGCGCCTGGACCTGAGCCAGGTTCAGGGCGCCACTGACCACGAAACCGCCCGCCTCCTCGACCACGCCCGGCCCCTCCACCTCGCTCGCATCCGGCAGCTCGCCGGCAATCGACTCGAGGATGTCGGTCATGGTCAGCACCCCGGTGAAGTCACCGAACTCGTTGACCACGAAGGCGATGTGGGTGGACTGGGCGCGCATCTGCTCCAGGGCGTTGAGGATGCTGAAGCTCTCCAGCAGGTTCAACGGCGCCCGGGCCAGATGTTCCAGCGCCGGCTGGTTACCGCCCAGCAGTTCCTTGAGCAGCTCCTTCTTGTGCACGTAGCCCAGCGGTTCCTCGATACGCCCGTCGCGGATCAGCGGCAGGCGCGAGTACGACGAGTTGACCAGCATCTGGGTGATCGCCTCGGCCGGCTGCGACAGGTCGATGGCATCGACCTTGGCCCGCACCGTCATCACCGTGCGGATCGGCCGCTCGGCCAGGTTGAGCACGCCACTGATCATCACCCGCTCACGGCGGTCGAAGACCACCTGCTCGTCACCACCGGCCACCAGGTCGGCGATCTCCTCGCCCACCTCGTCGGCCTCGACCCGGCGCCCACCCATCAGGCGCAGCACCGCGTGGGCCGTGCGCTCACGCAATGGCCGGTGCTGATGCAGGCTGCGCTTGCGACGGGCGCGGGCCAGCTGGTTGAACAGCTCGATCAACAGCGAGAAGCCGATGGCCGCGTACAGGTAGCCCTTGGGAATATGGAAGCCCAGGCCTTCGGCGGTGAGGCTGAAGCCGATCATCATCAGGAAGCCCAGGCACAGCATGATCACTGTCGGGTGTTCGTTGACGAAGCGGGTCAGCGGCTTGCTGGCGACAATCATGATACCGATGGAGAAGATCACCGCGATCATCATCACCGACAGCTGTTCGACCATGCCCACGGCGGTGATCACCGCGTCCAGCGAGAACACCGCGTCGAGCACCACGATCTGCGCGACGATCGGCCAGAACGCCGCGTGACGGGTCACGCCGCCGCTCTGGGCGACATGACCCTCGAGGCGTTCGTGCAGTTCCATGGTGGCCTTGAACAGCAGGAACACGCCACCGAACAGCATGATCAGGTCACGGCCGGAGAAGGTCTTGCCGAACACCTCGATCAGCGGCGCGGTGAGGGTCACCATCCACGAGATGCTGGCCAAAAGGCCCAGGCGCATGATCAGCGCCAACGACAGGCCGATCACCCGGGCGCGGTCGCGCTGGTGCGGCGGCAGTTTGTCGGCAAGAATGGCGATGAACACCAGGTTGTCGATACCCAGCACCAGCTCGAGGACGATAAGCGTCAACAGGCCCAGCCAGGCCGTGGGGTCGGCTAGCCATTCCATTAGCGGGTACTCACAGGGGCGGCGTCACGAGGACGGGGGAAGGAAGGCCGGGACGGCCAGGGACTGGGGGGCTCCGCGAAGGTGCTCATATAGACCTTGATAGAAAATAGGGATGTCGATCCTACAATCGAAGCAGATTTCTCTGATAGCGCAAAACTATTACAAAAGCTGTAACAGGTGCGGCAGGGCATTTTTGTTCAATACGCCCGTCACGGTCTTAGCCAGGATAGCCACACCCTCCTCCTGCATGGAAACCTCCAATGAGCCTGACATTGTCCATGGCAGCCTTTGCCCTGGCTGCCTCCATCTCCCCCGGCCCGGTCAACATCGTTGCCCTCGGCAGCGGCGCACGCCATGGCTTGCGGGCCAGCATCGGGCATGCCGCCGGCGCCACCCTGGGTTTCTGCCTGCTGCTGGTGCTGGTGGGGCTGGGCGTGCATGAGCTGTTGCTGCGCTGGCCGTTGCTGGGGCGGTTGCTGCACTGGGGTGGCGTGCTGTTTCTGCTGTACATGGCCTGGAAACTGGCCAGTGACGATGGCGGACTGGGTGCCGACGACAACCGGCGAGCGCCCAGCGCCTGGCACGGCGCGGCCATGCAGTGGCTGAGCCCCAAGGCCTGGCTGGCGGCGGTGGCCGGGATCGGCGCCTTTACCGGCGGCGAGCAGCAGTTGCTGTGGCTATTCACCTGGATCTACGGGCCGATCTGCTTCGTCTGCGTGGCCAGCTGGGCCTGGGCCGGCAGCGTGATCCGCCAGTACCTGGCCGAGCCGTGGCGGATGCGCCTGCTCAATCGGGTGCTGGCGGGGTTGCTGGTGGCGAGCGCGGTTTACCTGATGGTGTGAGGTTATCGGGCCGGGCGCTATCGCGGGGCAAGCCCGCTCCCACAGAACACCACGTAACCCATTGACTTGGCTTGGCCCTGTGGGAGCAACTGTCTTGCTCAAAGTCTGATAGCTTGCGTAATTCCTGTGGGAGCGGGCTTGCCCGCGAACACGGGCGAAGCCCGTGCCATCCATTGCGGCGCCTGCTTCGCGGGTAAACCCCACAGGCGTAGCGCGTGGCTTGAGGGCCGCGCGGTCGCTGTGGGAGCGGCTTCAGCCGCGAACACCGGCATAGCCGGTGCCAGGCACCGCGTCGCCTGCTTCGCGGGTAAACCCGCTCCCACAGGGATCGCGCCAGATTCTAAAAATTGAGCAAGACAGTTGCTCCCACAGGGGCACAGTTCCTTGCGCGACAACACAGCCCGAAGTCTTGGGCGATCTCCCTCCTGTCTCAGCCATTGCGATAATGCCCCGGCGTGGTCGCCAGGTGGCGCTTGAAGGCCCGCTGCAGGTGCGCCTGGTCGGCGAACCCCGCCTCCAGCGCAACCTCGGCAATCGGCCTGCCGGCCCGCAGTTGCGCCCGGGCGTGCTGCACCCGCTGGTCGAGCAGGTAGCCATGGGGCGTCAGGCCGAAGCGCTTGCCGAACGCGCGGATCAGGTAGGCCCGTGACAGCCCCGCCGCAGCGCAGATGTCCTCCAGCGTCAGCGGGTCGAGGCGATGGGCACGGATGAACGCGGCGGCCAGCTCAAGACGTGGATGGCGTGGTGGCTGGCCGCTCGCGTCCGCCTCCAGCACCTGCGCCAAGCCCCTGAAGAACGCCTCCAGCTGCGCCTCCCGACCCTCGTTGCCGGGCTCGAACAACCCGGCGAACAGCGCCAGCAACTGCCCGTACAGCACCGCCGATGTGCTCAAGGTCGCCGAGGGCAGCGCGAAGCCACGCGCCAGCAGCCAGGGCATGTCGACGAACAGCATAAGGTACGACCAGGGCTCGCCCTGGATCGGGTTGCAGGTGTGCACCACGCCCGGGTTCATCAGCACCGTGCTCCCCGCCGCCACCTCATGCCGGGCGTTGCCGGTCAGGTAGGTGCTGCGCCCACCGGTAATCACGCCGATGGAGAAACTCTCGTGGGAATGGGCCGCATAGCACACCTGGCGGCCGTCCCCCACGCGCCGGGCTTCGACAAAGGGCAATGCCGGATCACGCCAGAACCGCGAGACCTCGATCATCGCCCCGCCCTCACCCCTCGCCGCCCTGCACCACCACCAGCAACTGCGCCTGGCGCTCGCCGACCGAACGCAGGCGGTGCGGGGTCTGGGCATTGAAATGCAGGGCATCGCCCGCCTCCAGCAACACCCGTTCGCTCATGAAGTCCACCTCCACCTGGCCCTCGTGGACGAACAGGAACTCCTCGCCTTCGTGCTCCTTGAAAGTCGGGTCGCTGAACGCGGTCGGTGGCTGGATCAGGAACGGCAGCAGGCTGCGCTGGCCAACCTGGGAGGTCAGCACCGCATATCCCGGCCCCTCGCCACCACCCACCAGCGCCTGGCGCTCGCCGCGGCGCACCAGGCTGTAGCGCGCCTGGCCGTCGTGCTCGCCGTCGAACAGCTCCTCGACATTGACGTTCAGCGCCCGCGCCAGCTTCAGCGCGGCGGCGATCGACGGCGTGTTGAGGCCGCGCTCGACCTTGGACAGGTAACTCTTGGTCATGCCGGACTTGTCGGCCAGTTGCTCAAGGGTGATGCCCAGTTTCTTTCTCAGCAGTTTCAGTCGGATAGACATGTGACGCGGGTTTCCCGAACAAACGCACTTGCTTATGACACTTTGTGTCATATAGGATTATTTGTGTCATCTGATGGCTCGCCCCCTCACCGTCCAAAGCTCGGGGGCGAGCCAGCCCTGACATCCGTCATCACGCCACAGAGGAAAGCTCCCCATGGCCAATACCCTTACCCTCAGCAAAGACCAGCTGGTGCAAAAGGCACTGACACAGATGCAAGGCTCGCTTGCCGATAATACGTGGACTGTGCGCGAAAAGCTGGCCCTGACCTGCCGAATTCTCTTCGATAACGGCCACGACTCGGGCCTGGCCGGGCAGATCAGCGCCCGCGGTCCGCAGCCGGGCACCTTCTACACCCAGCAACTGGGCCTGGGCTTCGACGAAATCACCGCCGGCAACTTGCTGCTGGTCAACGAAGACCTCGAAGTGCTCGAAGGCCAGGGCATGCCCAACCCGGCCAACCGCTTCCACAGCTGGGTGTACCGCGCCCGCCCCGACGTCAACTGCATCATCCACACCCACCCCACCCACGTCGCCGCGCTTTCCATGCTCGAAGTGCCGCTGCAGGTCTCGCACATGGACCTGTGCCCGCTGTACGAGGACTGCGCGTTCCTCGAGGCCTGGCCGGGCGTGCCGGTGGGCAATGAGGAAGGCGAGATCATCAGCGCCGCCCTGGGCGACAAGCGCGCCATCCTGCTCTCGCACCACGGCCAGCTGTCCACCGGCACCAGCATCGAGCAAGCCTGCGTCTACGCCCAGCTGATCGAGCGCGCCGCGCGCCTGCAACTGCTGGCGATGGCCGCCGGCACCATCAAGCCGATCGCCCCGGAGCTCGGCCGCGACGCCCACGACTGGATCGACCGGCCCAAGCGCCACGGCGCCGCCTTCAACTATTACGCCCGGCAGGCGCTGCGCCAGCACGCCGATTGCCTCGCCTGACCCCATCTTGCCTTGCTTGCGGAGCCACACACCATGACCACTCGATTCCACGGCATCATCGGCTACACCATCACCCCGTTCACCCAGGACGGTGAACAGCTTGACCTGCCGGCCCTGGGCCGCTCCATCGACCGCCTGATCGACGGCGACGTCCACGCCATCGCGCCGCTGGGCAGCACCGGCGAAGGCGCCTACCTGAGCGACGGCGAATGGCAGCAGGTCGCCCAGTACAGCCTGGAGCGCATCGGCAAGCGCGTGCCGAGCATCGTCAGCGTCTCCGACCTGACCACCGCCGGCGCCGTGCGCCGCGCCCGCTTCGCCCAGCAGCACGGCGCCGACGCGGTAATGGTGCTGCCGGCGGCCTACTGGAAACTCAGCGAAGCCGAGATCGTCCAGCACTACCGCGCCATCGGCGCGGCCATCGACCTGCCGATCATGCTCTACAACAACCCGGCCACCAGCGGCACCGACATGCCGGTGGAGCTGATCCTGCGCATCGTCCGCGAGGTGGACAACGTGACCATGGTCAAGGAGAGCACCGGCGACATCCAGCGCATGCACAAGCTGCAACTGCTCGGTGAAGGCCAGGTACCGTTCTACAACGGTTGCAACCCGCTGGCGCTGGAAGCCTTCGTGGCGGGCGCCACGGGCTGGTGCACGGCGGCGGCCAACCTGATTCCCGAACTGAACCTGCGGCTGTACCAGGCGGTGCAGAACGGTGAGCTGGAACAGGCCAAGGCGCTGTTCTACCGCCAACTGCCGTTGCTTGACTTCATTCTCAAGGGAGGTTTGCCGGCGACCATCAAGGCTGGCCTGGAGATGACCGGGTTGCCGGTGGGCGAGCCGCGCCGGCCGGTGTTCGGGCTGGATGCCCAGGGCCGCGACCAGCTGAAGGCGCTGCTCGACGCCTTGTATCAGGGCTGACATCGTCAACGTGCCTGTGGGGGGCCACTCCCACAGGTCATCTACACACTTGAGAACACCGCCCCGACCCGGACGGTGTTCTGATCAGCGCTGGCGCGCCACCTGCCACAACCGCGCCACATCCCCGGCCCGCGCCTTCAGCAGCGTCTCGGCTTGGTCACAGGCCTGCTCCAAGGTCATCGGTCCGCTGGCCAAGGCAAAGGCGGCGTCGATGCCCTGTGCGTACAACTGCTCGTAACCGGCCCCCAGGGTCCCCGCCAAAACCACCACCGGTACACCATGTCGCCTGGCCACGCGCGCCACCCCAAGCGGCGTCTTGCCGCGCAGGGTCTGGGCATCGAAGCGTCCTTCGCCGGTGATCACCAGGTCCGCGCCCTGCACCAGGCCATCGAGCCCGGCCAGCTCGGCGACCACCTCGACGCCCGGGCGGAACTGCGCGCCCATGAACGCCTTGGCGGCAAACCCCATGCCCCCGGCCGCGCCGCTGCCCGGCTGGTCACGCACATCCGTGCCCAGCAGGCCTGCGCAATGGTCGGCGAAATGTGCCAGGGCCTGGTCCAGGGCCTGCACCTGCTCGGGGCTGGCGCCCTTCTGCGGGCCGAAGATCGCCGAAGCACCGTTGTCCCCGCACAACGGGTTGTCGACATCGGCGGCAACCTCCACCTGGACCTGCGCCAGGCGCGGGTCCAGGTCGCTGGCGTCGATGCGCGCCAATTGCGCCAGGGCCAGTCCGCCCTCGGCCAACGGTTCGCCCTGGGCATCCAGCAAGCGCAGGCCCAACGCCCGCAACATGCCGCTACCGCCATCATTGGTGGCACTGCCGCCGATGGCCAGGACGATGCGCGAGGCACCGGCCGCCAACGCCGCCGCCACCAGTTCGCCGGTGCCCCAGGTGCTGCTGCGACAAGCGTCGCGCTGGCCGTTGGGCACCAGCTGGATGCCACTGGCCTGGGCCATCTCGATCACCGCCGTGCGGCTCTCGGCCAGCCAACCCCAACCCGCCTCGACCGTCTCGCCCAACGGGCCGCGCACCACCTGGCGACGCAGTTCGCCATGGCTGGCGGCGACGATCGCCTCCATGGTGCCTTCGCCGCCATCGGCCATCGGGCATTCGATGCGCTCGGACGCCGGCCAGACTTCGGCCAGGCCGGCGGCGATGGCGCGGGCGACACCGGCAGCATCGAGGCTGTCCTTGAACGAGTCGGGGGCGATGACGATCTTCATGGGGATTCTCCTGTCCTGTTGTCGCGCATGCTGACAGGTGTACGCCACGCCAGCCTCGGTCGGATGCACAAAACCCAGGGGCGTTGATTGGGCGGATGCCTCTACAGCCCCTTTGCCGGCAACAACTGCAACCCCAAATACAGGCTCAGCATCCCCTCCATCCGCAACGGGTCCACCTCCCCCAGCTCGGCGATCCGCTCCAGCCGATAGCGCAGGCTGTTGCGATGGATTCCCAGGGCCTCGGCGCAGGCCTGGCTCTGCCCGTCATGGGCGCACCAGGCACGCAGGGTGAGCAGCAACTGGCCACTGGCGTCCTTGGCGCGGATGCGCTGCAACGGTTCGAGCAGCTCATCCAGGGCATCGTCGTTGCGATGCCGCCAGAGCAAAGCCGGCAAGCGGTAGCGCTCCAGGCTCAGCAGACGCTCGTCAGGCAGCACTTCACGGCCGTAGGCCTGCAGGTCGCGAACCCGCCGATAACCACGGCGCAACTGCTCCAGGCTCTGCGCCGGGCTGCCCAGGGCCAGGCGTTCGACGTCCCAACCATGGCGCTGCAGGCGCTCGAACAGGCGCGGCTCGTCCAGCACCACGCCCGCCGGGCGGCACCATAGCAGCGACTGGCGTGCGGGACTGACGCACCAACTGTCCGGGTAGCGACTCATCAGCCAGGCTGACAGGGCCTCGGCAGGCGGCCCGGCGCGCAGCTCGAACAGGCAGGGAATCCGTGGCAGGTTGGGCTTGAGCCCCAGTTGCTGGGCCTCGTCGACCAGGCGCGGTGACTCACCGCTGCCGCCCAGCAGCAGCGCCAGCAGGTCGTCGCAGCGCTGGCGGCGCCATTGCTGCTCCACCTGCAGGTGACGCTGGGCCAGCAGCATCTCGGCGGTCATGCGCACCAGCTCGCCGTAGGTGCGCAGTTGCTGCGGATCACCGGTCAGCCCCAGCACGCCGATCAGCCGGCCATCGAGCATCAGCGGCAGGTTGACGCCGGGCTGCACGCCCTTGAGGCACTTGGCCGCTTCCGTATCCAGCTCGACGATGCGGCCGTTGGCCAGCACCAGTTGCGCGCCTTCGTGACGGGTATTGATGCGCTCGGGCTCGCCACTGCCGAGGATCAGGCCCTGGCTGTCCATCACATTGACGTTGCACGGCAGGATGGCCATCGCCCGGTTGACGATGTCCTGGGCCAGGTCGTGGTCCAGCTCGAACATTGCAAGGGTCCTTCGACTTTGGTCGGCGGCACAGCAGCCTGCACCTGACACTGTGCAAAAGCACAAAGACAGCCGCGCTACACTCCCCGAGACTGCTCAAGGCGAGCGCCGGCACAGGCGACGCGGTGACAACCATAACAACAGAGAACCCGATCATGGCACACAGCCCCGCCCCTGACCAAGGCATCGAGATCACCCGCAACGCGCTGTACCGGCGCATCACCCTGCGGCTGATCCCGTTCATTTTCATCTGCTACCTGTTCAACTACCTGGACCGCGTCAACGTCGGCTTCGCCAAGCTGCAGATGCTCGACGCGCTGAAATTCAGCGAAACCGTGTACGGCCTCGGCGCCGGCATCTTCTTCATCGGCTACGTGCTCTGCGGCCTGCCCAGCAACCTGGCACTCAACCGCTTCGGCCCGCGGCGCTGGATCGCGCTGATGATGATCGCCTGGGGCAGCCTGTCCACCTGCCTGCTGTTCGTCACCACCCCCACCGAGTTCTATGCCCTGCGCCTGCTCACCGGCGCCGCCGAGGCGGGCTTCTTCCCAGGCGTGGTGCTGTACCTCTCGCGCTGGTTCCCGGCGGACCGCCGCGGCCGCATCATGGCCCTGTTCATGTCGGCGATTCCGGTGTCCGGCCTGCTCGGCGGACCCTTCTCCGGCTGGATCCTCGAGCACTTCGCCGCCGGCCAGCATGGCCAGGCCGGCTGGCAGTGGATGTTCCTGATCCAGGGGCTGCCCACCGTGGTGCTCGGCGCGCTGGCCATCGTGCTGCTCAGTGACGGCTACCAGACCGCCAAGTGGCTGAGCCCGGCCGAGCGCCAGCTGATCGAGGCGGACCTCAAGGCCGACGCCGCCAGCAAGCCGGCCACCCGCGGTGACAGCGTGCTGTCGGTGCTGACCAACCCGCTGATCTGGACCTTCGGTTTCGTCTACTTCTGTATCCAGAGCGGCGTCTACGCCATCAACTTCTGGCTGCCGTCGATCATCAAGAACATGGGCTTCGACAACCCGCTGCTGATCGGCTGGCTGAGCGCCATTCCGTACCTGCTGGCCGGAGTGTTCATGATCCTGGTCGGCCGTTCGGCGGACCTGCGTAACGAGCGCCGCTGGCACCTTGTGGTGCCGATGCTGATGGGCGCCCTGGGCCTGCTGATCGCGGTGAACTTCGCCGGCAACCCGCCCATCGCCATCCTCGGCCTGTCCATTGCCACCATGGGCGCGCTGACCGGCCTGCCGATGTTCTGGCCGATGCCCACCGCGCTGCTGACCGCCGGCACCGCCGTGGCGGGCCTGGCGATCATCAACTCGGTGGGGCAGATGGCCGGTTTCCTCAGCCCTTACCTGGTGGGCTTCATCAAGGACCAGACCGGGTCGACCGATGCGGCGCTGTATGCGCTGGCGGGGTTGATCGTGGTCGGCAGCCTGGTGGCGTTGCGGGTTTCGCGGGGTGGTAGTGCTGCCTTGGCAGGTGCCCGCTCGTAACGTGGTTTCTGTGTAGGAGCGGCCTTGTGCCGCGAAAGGGCTGCGCAGCAGCCCCGGGATCTCAGCGTCGACGCATGAATTGCCGGGGCCGCTACGCGGCCCTTTCGCGGCACAAGGCCGCTCCTACAGGGGGGAAACGGTACTGCTAGTTACGAGGCTTCCACCCCGCCTCGTGCAACGCCGTCAACAGCAAGTCCCCCTCCAGCGCCGGCACCACCACCCCGCCCTTGCCCTGCATCGTCCGCCCCGCCAGCAAGGCATTGACGATCGCCTCCTCCACCGCCTCCGCCGCCGCCATGAACAACCCCGAGATATGGTCGTTGTTGAGCATTTGCACGCCTGTGCACTGGGCCAGCCCCTTGCGCCCGTAGTCAGCGGGCGGCAATCCCTGGTTGCCGGTGGAAAACGCCAGGAAGATATCGCCGCTGGAGTCCTCGGTACCGCCACCGGTGCGGGCGATGCCGATCGACGCCCGCTGCGCCAGGCGCTGACACTGGTGTGGCAGCAACGGCGCGTCGGTGGCGATCACCACCACGATCGAGCCCATCCCCGGCGTGCCCGCCTCGGCCTCGGCGAAGGGCGACGGCAGATGCCCCAACTGGCGCCCGACCGGATAGCCGTCGACCCGCAGCTCGCGTCGCTGGCCATGGTTGGCCTGGACCAGGACACCGACCGTCCAGCCCCCCTGCCCGTCCTCCAGGCGCCGCGAGGCGGTGCCGATGCCGCCCTTGAACTCGTGGCAGATCATCCCCGTGCCACCGCCCACCGGGCCTTCCTGCACCGGGCCTGACTCCGCGGCCTGCTGCGCCTGGCGCACCTGCGCCGGCGTCACGTGCTGGCCCCAGATGTCATTGAGCAGGCCATCGTAGGTTTCCATCACCACCGGCATGCACCAGTACACCGCGTCGTCCGGCAGACGCTCGCGCTCGGCGCCGATCAGCGCGTCGCGCACCACGCCGACGCTGTGGGTGTTGGTGATGGCGATCGGCGTGGTCAGCAGCCCGGCCTCGCGAATCCACTCCAGCCCCGTGGCGTCGCCGTTGCCGTTGAGCACGTGGCAGCCGGCGAAGCACGGCTGCTGACGGGCCGCGCCCGCGCGCGGCTCGATCAGGGTCACCCCGGTGCGGATCGGCGCCGGGCGTTGCTCGTCGATCAGGGTGCTGTGGCCGACCCGTACCCCTGGAACGTCGGTGATGGCATTGAACGGGCCCGGGGTGCCGTGGCCGAGGGTGATGCCCAGTTGACGCGCACGCATGTGTACTCCTTGGATGCTCACAATTTCTGGAAAGTCGGGCTGAGGCGGCCGTGGGTGCTGTACAACACCATCGACACGGCCAGCAGCCCGAGAATGATCAACAGGTCGCGCAGCGATGCCTCGCGCAGCAAGGTCACCAGCAGCCAACCGGCGCCGCTGACCGCCAGCAACGCCGGCAACGGCCACAGCGGCATGCGGTACGGGTGCTCACGGTCGCGGCGCAGCACCCGGCTGCACAGTGCGCAGGCCGCCACCACCAGGTAGATCAGCAACAACAGCAGCACGGTGAACGAAGTCAGTTGTTCCAGGCTGCCGGACAGGCTCAGCAACGCCGACGGCACGGCCAGGAACAGGGTCGCCAGCCACGGCGATTCCCAGCGCGGGTGGATCAGCGTGAAGGCGCGGTTGAGGGTTGGCGTCCAGATCGCATCGCGGCCGCTGCTGTACACCACCCGGCCGACCTGGATGACGATGGCGACGATGGCGTTGAACACCGAGAGGAAGATCCCGGCACTCACCAGCCGCGCCAGTGTCTGGTTGCCGTGGGCAGTGAGCAGGTAACCGATCGGGTCGCCGCTGGCCAGCATCGCCTGCAGCGACGGCGCGCCAATCAGCAGCGCCGCCAGCGGAATCACCTCGATCGCCACCACGACCACCAACGACCACAGCACCGCCCGGTGCACGGTACGGCCACGGTCCTTCATGTCCTCGGCCAGCAGCACCGCGCCACCGTAGCCGTTGAAGGCGAACAGGGCCATGCCCACCGCCCCCAGCACCAGCGCCCAGGGCGCGACGACCAGGCTGCCCTGCTCGAGCATCTGCGGTTGCAGCAGGCTTGCCACCGGCTGGCTGGCGTTGCCGAAACCCAGTGTCACGATCACCAGCAGCGCGGCGACTTCGCAGAACAGGAACAACCCGGTGATCCAGGCGTTCAGGCGAATATTGAGAATGCCCAGCGCATAGCTCGACACCACGATCACCAGGGCCACCGCCTGGGTGTCAAACCTGGTGCCCAGGGCGTTGTTCAGGTAGGTGGCGGCACCAGCGGCGAGCACCGGCGGGATGAACAGCATCGAGGCCAGCACGGTGAGGAAGGTGGCGTAGCCGGCCAGCCCGCCGAACACCCGTTTGGCGTACACGTATTCGCCACCGGCGGAGCTGTGGGCACGCCCCAGCTCAGCGTAGCACCAGGCGAACATCAGCGCCAGGACCGCGGCCATGATGAACGAGAGAAAGGCGCCGCTGCCGGCCTGCTGGATGGCGAACGGGGCGATGACGAACACGGAACTGGCCGGGGTCACCGCCGACACGGTGATGGCGACCACGTCGAACACCCCCAGCCGTTGCTGGAGTGCGCCCGTGGGCGCTGCGCTGGAGCTCATGGCGTTTTTCCTCTGGTTGTTATTGGTTGTGAGGGGAAAACCGGTCACGCGGCCGCTGGACCTGGGCTGGACTGTAGGCTGGCGCAGCGACTGGGCCAATTACCCAAAGGGGGTACGCCTCTTGACGGGGAGCAGGAAACCTCACAAGACTGCGCATTCGCAGGTTGAATTTTGTGGGAGCGGGCTGGCCCCGCGATGGCGTAGCGTCAGGCAACCCTGCAATATCGCGGGGCAAGCCCGCTCCCACGCCCCCCTCATTCCAGCCAACTGACGAGTAACAGTCGCCAGCAATGGGGTCTCATGCACAACCTGTTCACCGAAGCCAGCACTCACGCAGGCCTGGCCCGCACCGTCGAGCAGATCGGCCAGCCGCGTTTCTGGCGCCAGTTGATCCTGCTGTTGCAGCAGTGGCTGGTGTTCGACAACGCCCTGGCGATGTTCTACCCCCGCGCCGGCCTGCCCCGGGCGCTGGAGATCTTCGATGCCCGGGGTGAAGGCAACCCCGAGGCCATGGCCCTGTACCTGAGCGGCCTGTACCAGCTCGACCCGTTCTACCAGGCCTGCCAGGAGCGCATCGGCGACGGTCTGCACAGGCTCGAGGAAGTGGCACCGGACCAGTTCCGCCAGAGCGAGTACTACCTCAAGTACTTCCACGACCATGTGCTGGAAGACGAGGTGCAGTTCATCGTGCAGTTGGGGGACAGTGGCGCCCTGTCGCTGTCGCTGGGACGCCGCGAGCGGTTCGACAGCGCCAGCCATGGCTTGCTGGCGGTGGTCTGCCCGTGGGTGGTTGCGCTGATGGCCCAGCACTGGCTGCAGCAGAGCCTGCGCCCGGCGCCCGTGGCAGGCATGGCCCATCAGGTGCGCGACGCCATGAGCCTGTTCGGCGCCAAGGTGTTGTCCGAGCGCGAGCTGGAGATCGCCCGGCTGATCCTGCGTGGCTATTCATCCAAGGCCATGGCCGAGCGCCTGGCCATTTCCCCGGAAACCATCAAGGTCCATCGTCGGCATCTTTACGCCAAGCTGGATATCTCGTCGCAACCGGAGTTGTTCTCGTTGTTCCTGCAATCGCTGGGGCATGATCCGCAGGATCCCTGAGCCCGCCGCACAGCGTTTGCCAAGACACTCACGGACGCGCCGGATCTGCCAACCCCTGCCAGGCACGCAACACGGCATAGCCACGCCAGGGCCGCCAACCCTGCGCAGCCTGTGTCGCGGCCCTGGCGCTGTTCACCCCCAGGGCCTTCTGCAGTGCCACGTCACCCGCCGGAAACGCATCGGGCCAGCGCAAGGCGCGCAAGGCAATGTACTGGGCCGTCCAGTCGCCGATGCCGGGCAAGTCCCGCAACTGGGCGCAAGTGGCCGCGACATCGACACCGGGGCTCAGCAGCAGGCGCCCCTCCCCCACGGCCTCGGCCAAGCCCTTGAGGGCGGCCTGGCGCTGGCGCGTGATGCCCAGTCGGCCAAGGGCGTCACCACTGGCCGCCGCCAGGCTGGTCGGTGTGGGAAACAGACGGTCCAGCGCTGCAACGGGCGTCTGGATAGACTCGCCAAAAGCCGCGACAAGGCGCGCGCCCAGCGTGCGCGCAGCGGCCACGGTGATCTGTTGGCCAAGCACGGCACGCACCGCCAGCTCGAAACCGTCCAGCGTACCGGGCACACGCATGCCTTCGCTCGCCGGGAACGTCGCCTGCAACACACTGTGGACCGCCACCGGGTCGGCATCCAGGTCGAACGCGGCCCGCACGCGGTTGATCAGCGTGGGCAAAACGCCTGCCAGGCTGTCACTGATGGTCACCTGCGCCTGGGCACGCTGGTCGTCAAGGCTCACACTCAGCCAGCCGCTGCACGCCTGCTGGCCCTGCACAAGGCGCAGGGTGCGCATGTACTGCCGGCCCTCCACCCATTCCAGGCCCGGGATGGCGCGCAGGCGCAGGAAGCCCAGCATCGCCTCCACGTCATAGGGCGGGCGCCAGCCCAGGCGAACGCTCACCCCTTGCCCATTGGCGGTCGAGCGGGCGCGACGCAACGTACTGGGATTCAGGCCATAGTGCTGGGAGAACGCATCGTTGAAGCGCCGCACACTGCCAAAGCCACTGGCCAACGCCACCTGGGTCATCGGCAGCTGCGTGTCGGCGATCAGTTGCTTGGCCGCCAGCAGCCGACGTGTCTGCAGGTACTGCAGCGGCGAAACCCCGAAATGCGCCTCGAAGATGCGTCGCAGATGGCGGTCGCTCACCCCCAGGTGCCGGGCGATATCGACCATCGTACGTACGTTCTGCGGCTCGTCCAGCATGCGCGCCGCCTGCACGGCCAGGATGCGCGAGGCATCCTCGGTGCTCCACGCCACCGCACGCGGCGCCAGCTCAGGGCGGCAGCGCAGGCACGGCCTGAAACCCGCCGCCTCGGCCTGGGCGGCATGCCGGTAGAACTGCAGGTTGTCACGCCGTGGCGTCTTGACCCGGCACACCGGCCGGCAATAGATGCCGGTGCTGGTGACCGCGGCGAAGAAGGCGCCATCGAAGCGCGCATCGTGCGCCTTCAAGGCCAGGTAGCAGGCATCGCTTTCGGGAGAATCGATTAGGTTGGTCATGAGCGACATCCTATGCCCTGGATTCGCTTGAGGCTCGCCATTTTCGGACATATGGCTTGCAGGGTTTCCCCTGTCCTGCAGACAACAAAAAATCCGATGCCTTGCGGCATCGGATTCTCATCGATCGATCACATCGGCAGGCCTCGACTGCCGGACATCAGGCACGTCTGCCCGATGCAGGTTCGATCAGGCGGTCGGTGCCTTGCGGGTGCGTGCGGGCGCCTTGGTGCCGTTGATCAGCGGCCCGTAGCGTCGGCTGAACTCCTGGTTGTAGGGCACGTGGTCCTTGTTGACCCCATTATCCCAGTTGACCGACCAGGTCATCAGGCCCTTGATCGACACGCCCTTGGCGTACAGGCGCTTGAACGCGTTGGTCACCGCCGTCGGGTTGACCACATAGCCGGTGGCGGCGGCATCGACGTTGGCCGGCAGGCCGATGACGAACTTGTCGGCCGGAATCCGGGTGAAGCCGCGGGTGCCGCTGACCAGGCTTTCGGTCAGGTAGAAGAGGAAGTCCTCTTTGAGCGCATCGTTGTTCTGGGCGATCCAGGCGCCCCTGCCGTTGTTGGCCTCCTGCACCCACAACCCGTCGCCACCCTGGTTGTAGAACTGCGGGGCGATGAAGTCGTAGTAGCCCTCCAGTGCCTTGAGGTAGTCGACGTAGCGCCCGGCGCTGGTCAGGTAGGGGAACTCCGGTGCCATGCTGATGATGAAATGCTTGCCCTCGGCGGCATAGTGATCCTTCACCAGCTTCAGCGCGGCGGGCAGGACGGTCTTGTTGGCGGCGAAGTCGATCGCGCTCTGTTCAAGATCGATGTCCAGCCCGTCGAAACCGTAGGTTTCCACCAGGCGGATGATTTCATTGGCCAGCGGCTGTTCGTGGCCCGGGTTCAGCGCGATATGCGCATCGGCACCGCCCAGCGACATCAGTACTGCCCTGCCCTGGCTGTTGAGCACGCCGACCTGGCGGCGGAACTCGGCATCGGACAGGTTGTACGGCTTGAAGGTCGGAATGCCGCTGCCCTTCATGAATGCCACGGCCACCACGTTGTAGTCGCGCGGCACCTCCTCCAGGCTCATGTTGGCGAACTGCCCGCGCTGGTAGCCGTCCGCAGGGCCCGCCGGCCAGTTGTGCCAGTAGCCCATGAGGATCTTCTTGCCCTCGAGGCTGGGCATGCGCGAGGCGGCGTCGTCGCGCGCGGCCTTCAGTTGGGTAAAATCAATCTTTGACATGTTCCAATCCTTTAGAACGTGTGGAAGATCCGCGGACTTACTTGAAGTCGACGTCGAAGGCCTGATAGAAGGCGTTGCCGGTGTTGGCGACGATCCACATCAGGACGATCACATGACGGCCCTTCTTGTTGGCCGGCAGCTTCACTTCGTGGTCGACCTTGGCCTTCAGCTCGCCGGCATGGCTGTAGTACGGCACCTGCGGGTAGAAGTCCTCGGCGAACGGCTTGTCCTCCAGCTGCGCACGGGTGATGCGCTGTTTCGGGTCCCAGCCGTCCTTGGTGATCAGCCAGCGGTAGCCGCGGGTGGTGTGCGGCGCGGTGTAGCGCCAGGTCACCTTGAACAGCTGCCCGGGGTCGACGTTCACCAGCGGCCAGGTGAAGGCGCGGTTGAGCTTCTTGCTCATCTCCTCGTCGGTGAAGTTGACGCAGTCACGGGCGTCGGTCTTGCCACCGCTGAGGATGTAGCCGTCGGCGGGCGGGGCGACGCTTGGGTTGTCCGACTGGAACGGTGCGGGGAACGGGCCGGCCGCCAGGGCCGGGAAGTTCTTGCCGCCTTCCATTTCGTCGACCTGCCAGCCGCTGAGCACGCCCAGGTCGATGGCGACGGCGCCGCGGGAGGCCGGAGAAGTGACGCGACCGTGGCGAAGCGGGTTCTGGTTTTGTGGTTGGTTCATGTTCATAGCTCCATAAGGTTTGAGAACTCTCCCTTTCCTAGGAAGAGGTCTTCAAATTAACGGAGCTGGATTTATTGTCCACGGGGCGATTTTGCGCACTGACGCCGGTCGTTTGGAGAAACCCCAATGAATACTGGATATTCATACAGTATCGCTATGCTTCTCCTACCCATCATGGAGCAAATCACCTACATGCCCAGGCGGCGCATGGCCCTGTAGGAGCGGCCTTGTGCCGCGAAAGGGGCGCGCAGCGGCCCCAGCGATCTTTGCATCAACACTGAGATCCTGGGGCTGCTTCGCAGCCCTTTCGCGGCACAAGGCCGCTCCTACAAGGGATTGCGTATGGCCTGAGGGGACTGTCAGCCGACCAGATAGCGCCGCCGCTTCGACCGGTAGTTCGCCGGATCCAGGTGCGCGGGCAGCCATTGCCCGGCCTGCGGCTTGAGGTAGTTGCCGGTGCTCCCGGGCCGGGCCTGGTACTTCGCCGCCAGGTAGCGCGCATAGTGGTGATCGAACAGGCGCATGAACTCGCCGAAGTAGATGTCCGCCACCCGGGTATCGCCGTGGATCACCAGCATGTTCTCGTCGTTCTTCTCCTGGGAGGCGGCGCTGAAGTTCGCCGACCCGGTCACCACCGTGGGCTGCTCGCCCAGGGGGTCGACCAGCAGGTACTTGGTATGCACGTAGTCGTTGCTGTTCAGCGGGTTGTCACGCTCCTTGAGCGCGTTGGTCAGCGGGTTGTCCTCCCCCAGGAAGCTGCCGGCGGCAAAGATCACGTCACCGTCGGTGCCGATGTTCTCGGTCTTCCTGAGCGGGTCGTCCTTGATCACGTAGCGCAGCACGTCGTTCTGCGCCTGGAGCACCTCCTGGAACTCCCGAGCGATCTCGAACGCGGCGGTAAAACACACCAGCTGACGGGCTGCGTCGGCCAGGTCCGCGTACCACTGCAAGGTCTTCTGCGCCTGGGGCGTTTCCTTGCGCTCGCGGGGACTGAACAGCGGGTAGGTGCCCGGCTGCAACGGCAAGGCGGGCAGCGGGGTAGCCTGGGTATTGGGCGCACGCAGCCTGGCTGAGGTCATGTTCTGTTGCAGCCGCGTCCAGTAGTCCAGGTATTGCCGGGCGATGATGGGGTCGTGGACAACATGGCCGACATTGGAGTGGCCGAAGATCCCGCCAGCCGAGATATTGGTCGAGCCGGTCCAGACGCTGACCGGCTGGCCATCCTTGAGCAGCACGATGAACTTGTTGTGGCGGATGCCTTCGCTGACCGTGCGCGGATGCACCCAGGCCTGCAGGCCGGCCTGCTCGATGGTGGCCAGGTTGTTCGCCTTGTACTTGCTCTGGGCATCGAAGACGACCTGCACGTCGCCTTCACGGGCGGCCTCGCGCAGGGCCTGGGCGACCGGCAGGTACTGGAACTCGTAGAATGCCGCGCGCAGGCCCATGCCTTTCGCGCCGCCGCGCCCGATGAAGTCGAGCAGGGCCTCGTACAGGCCCCGCGAAAGCCATTTCATCGGTTTGGAGGCCGGCGCATCGGGATCGGGAGCGACGTTATCGAATTCCCTGGCATAAGCCTGGGAGCCGATCACGCCGCGGTTGAAATGGATATCGTGCCTCAGGCCCTCGCCGCCCGGCGCAAGCGTGGGCTCACAGCGCACGCGCACCGCGACGCCCCGGGCGTCGTCGATGCGCAGGTTCCTGGGTTCGCCGAATACCGGCTGCACCGTGTAGGCGTACTCCCCTTCGGGCGCGACGGTGTAGTCGGCCCACAGGAAACTCTGGATCGGATGCTCGCTGGTCGGCACCAGCGTGCCCGGTGGCAGCCCCTTGTCCTTGTCGGCGAAGCGCTTGAGGCCGCGCAGATAGTATTGGGTCCGCAGCTTGCCGGCCGCGTCGAAGTACCGACGGTGTACGGCAAAGCCCAGCAGGTTCTGCTCGCCGACCAGGGTCTCGAGGCTCGGCGGCGTGACGAAGTCCCAGGCCAGGAACACGACATGGGTGCCGGCGATGGCCCGTACCCGCAGATAGTCGCCAGTGGCGGATGCTCGCATGGGTGCACTCCTTGCAGGCCGGTTACTGGAACGGCGTCCTGACCTTGATCTGCTGATTGTCGGGGGTCCCGCCGCTCGGGCACGGGATCGCAGCGAGCTGCTTGTCCAGGCACACCCAAAGCTCCTTCAGACGGTTGCCCGAACCCACCGAGACCCGCAGGCTCTGTGCCGGCAATGCAGGGTTGCGGGCCAGGAAGGCCTGCTTGATGTCGCTGACCCTGGCGTTAACCAGTTGATTAGGGCCAGGGTTGCTGCCGAGCATGGCTTGCGTGTCGGGACGGCGCAGCGTGTCGTACACCCGCTGGATATCGGCGAAGTAGCGTTCGGCGGACGACCAGCCACAGGTGCCGTGGGCCTGCCATTCGTTCTGCATCAGGTCCGGCCCCGGCATCATGCACAGGTGCTGCCTGACCAGTGGCGCCGGCAGCGAGCCGACGCTCTGGCAGTTGCGAGGATGGTCCTGATTGGACTTGGCATAACGGTTCTGCGGCCACAGGCCATGCACCACCCATTCGAAACGATTGCCCGAGAAGCACTGGAAGGCATGCTTGTCCCGTTGCGCCTTGGGCTTGTTGCGCTGGCTCTCGCAGTGTTCCGGCGACCAGGACAGCACCAGCGCCAGGTAGTCGGTGGGCAGGTCCTTGTTGACGTAGTCCACCGGGCGCACCGGCGCGGGCTCGACGGCGTCGGGCAACGCGCAGATTTCCTCGGCGAAGATCGGTGAGGCGGCGGCCAGCCAGCCCCAGAGCAGCGTTCTGACCCAAGCGCAATGCCGTGGTGATCCTTGCATGATGACCTCCTTGTCGGGTTCGACAGGCTCCGTGCCTGTCGCTCGTACAAACCCGTCAGGTGATGGTGTAGCGCGAATATGACGATTCGTCAGTGGCGCTTTGTTGTATCGTTCGTCCCTGCCGTACCACCAGGCGCCAATGAAGCGAAAAAACATGAACCGTCGTAAAAAGATCAACCAGCTGTTGAAAGCCCACGCCAAGAAGGCCAGCGCCAAACTGGCGCCGAAAAACCGCAACACCTACATCTCCAAGGCCGACCGGCTGAAACTGGCGGCCGAAGCCAGCCTGGGCGCCGAGCAGGCCACGGCAGACAGCACCTCCCCCGCACAGCCCTGAGCCTGATAATGACAACACCTGCCGACATAGCGAGCGATGCGATGGACCTGAAATTCAGCCACGTGGATGTGCTGGTCGCCGATCTGCAGGCCGCTTGTACCTACTACGCCCAGGTGCTGGGCGCCGAGATCTCGCGCACGCTCGTCTGGGAGCGCGGCGGCCTGCATGTGCACTACGCCATCGCCCGGATCGGCCAGGAGCGTTTCATGCTGGTGCAGCCGCTGGCGGGCAACCTCAAGGACCTGCTCGACAGCCATGGCGAAGGGATGATCTACCGCCATTGCTACTCCACGCCGGACATCGAACAGGCCTATGACCAATTGACGGCCAACGGCATCCAGCCCGAGGACGAGAACGGCAAGCCGCTGGCGCGCGAGCACCTGCAGTCGCCTGCCGGTGCCCGCATCATCTGGCTGCCGAAGCGTTTCGGGCATTTCTCGATCGAGATCATCGAGGCACAGGCGCTCGAAACCTTCATCGAGGATGCCTTCCTCCCGCAAGCCTGAATCAGAATGCGTACTGCACCCCGACGGTCGAGGTGACCGGCGTGTCCTGGCGAATGATCGGGCTGTGGCGGACCTGGTCGGTGTAGTGCATCACGTTCACGCTGGCGATGGTCGACCAGTGCGGGTCGAACCGGTGCATCCACGACAGCTCGCCCGAGTAGGCATGGATGCCCTTGTCCGCCTTGAATCGATCGAAATCGGTGTTGTCGCTTTGCTGGGCAGTGACGCCGAAGTAGGTCTGGTTGTACTTGGCCTGCCCCGCATGCGCATTGAGGCCCAGGGTGACCATGTCGGCGTCGCTCTGGTGCAGCGTGTTCAGCAGGCCGAACTGGTAGCTGTTGCCGCGCTTGTAGCCACCGGTGCGCAACTCGGCGCCGGCGGTGACCGCCAGCCAGGGCAGGACCTGCTGGGCCAGGTCGATGTTGACCACCGTCGCTCCCCCTACCGCCCCCATGCCTTTCAAATCGTCCGAGCCAGCGCGGTACTTGCTGTCACCGTCGGCACGACCGAAGTCGTAGCCGAGCGAGAGACTGGCGCTGAAGCCGCTGTCGAACTGATGCTGGACGCCCACGCCCTTGAGGCTGTCGGCGAAGAAGATGCCGCGCTGGAGGGTCACCGATGGCAACAGGTGGCCCTGGCTGCCCTTCGCGCCCATGTAGCGCGGCGCGGCATGCAGGGCGAAGCCTGCGGTGACCTGGGTCTCGTCGCCCCAGATGATGTCCGGCGCAGTCTTTTCCTGGGCACTGGCCTGGCTGCAGGCAAGTGCCGCGTTGAGGGCAAGCGAAGTGCCCAGTATCTTCCTGATGGACGTTGATTCGAACATGATCATGACTCGCTGGATAAAGTTTTCGACGCTGCGGGAAACGCACCGGGATTGCCCGGCGCATTTCAACTGGCGCGCACTCTAGCGAGGGTCTGTCAATGTTCCTTCCAGCGATTGTCAAGGTCGTGTGAAGATGGCTGAATTTTCCGGGTAGGCCTCAGCTGTCCTGGCCCAGCACATAGCGGTCGAAGTGCTGGATATGCTCGTCGAGGTTGTCCTCGAGCATCATCCGGTACTGCTCGCAGAAGTACTTCAACAACTCCTCCCGCGCCGCGGCCATCTCCTGCGCTGACTTGAAGCTGCGCGCCGTCATCCAGGCATTGAAGCGACTGGCGGCGAAGGTCATCGAAGCGCTGACCTTGCCGAGGTCTTCGAGCTTCTCGATCTGCTGGTTGGCCAGCTCGATATGCGCATCAGCGCGGTCGTAGAAGGCCTGGTCGGTGGCTTGTGCCATGGCGGTATACCTATTGGAGATGTTTGTCTCAGGCCGTCTTGGCCTGAACAGTGAACAGCCGGCTCATCAGGCGCGCACAGTTGGGTGCGGCCTGCATCCCCAGACCGATAGATTGAGGCGGCGACTGTAACAGAATGCTGTCCTGCCCCGGATACAAGGCTCGAAATCCCTACCGGTGGGAGCGGGTTTATCGGACCGCCGCACCGCCGCGAACACCGGCAGAGCCGGTGCCATCCACCGCGCCGCCTGCTTCGCGGGTGAACCCGCTCCCACAGAGGTCCCTTCGCCTTAAACCGAGCGCAGGTTCAAAGGGCTCGGATCAACAGACTGCCGCGCATCGTGGCCACAGGCGACGAAATCCTCCTTGCGCAGCACCACCAGCGCCACCAGCGACGCCACACCGGTGCCCACGTAGAAGTACCACGGCGCGGTGATATCCCCGGTCACCTTGATCAGCCAGGTGGAAATCAACGGCGCACTGCCGCCGAACACCGCCACCGGGATGTTGTAGGCCATGGCGATGCCGGTGGAGCGGATGCGCGTCGGCAGCAGTTCGCTCATCAACGCGTAGGTCGACGAAGCGTACAGCCCGAACAGGATCGCCACCGCCATCAGCGGCCAGAACAGGGTGGCCGGGGTGGCGCCGGGCGCGGTCTTGAAGAACCAGTACATGGCCAGGGTCGCCAGGGTGCCGATCACCATCAGGAACGGCTTGCGCCCGTAGCGGTCGGTGAAGGCGCCGCCCAATGGCATCACCAGCGCCGCCGACAGGCTGGCGACGAACACGTAGAGCAAGGTGGTGCCGCTGTCGAACTTCAGCGTGTTGGACATGTAGGTCGAGGCGAAAGTCAGCACCAGGTAGAAGATCGAGCTGTGCAGGGTGATGATGAAGAACACCAGGGCGATCGAGCGCTTCCACTGCCATACCTCGCGCAGCGGCGCCTTGGAGGTCTGCCCGGCTTCCACCAGGGCGAGGAACTCGGGGCTGTCCTCGAGCTTGAGACGAATGTACAGCGAGATGAAGCCCAGGGGACCTGCGATCAGGAACGGGATCCGCCAGCCCCAGTCCTGCATCAGCTCGGCGCCCAGCGCCCAGGTCATGCCATTGGCCACGGCGCCGCCCAGCAGCAGGCCGAGCACCGCGGTGACCATCAGCCAGCAGGTGGCGAAGCCGCGTCGACCGGGGCCGGCGTATTCGGAAATGAAGCTGGTGATGGTGCCGATCTCACCGCCGGCGGAGAAACCCTGCACGCAGCGGATCAGTACCAGGATCACCGGCGCGGCGATGCCGATGCTGGCGTAGGTCGGCAGCAGACCGAGCAGGAAGGTGGAGCCGGCCATCATCACCAGCACCGTGATCAGCGTGCGGCGACGGCCGATCTTGTCCGCCAGCGGGCCAAAGAACAAGCCGCCCAGCGGGCGGATGAAGAAGCTCAGGGCGAAGGCCGCGAAGCTCGCCAGCAGGCTGCTGGTGGGGTCGTCGGAAACGAAGAAGGCCTTGCCGATGTACAAGGCCAGGAAGCCGTAGACGCCGTAGTCGTACCACTCGATCAAGTGGCCGGTGGTGGCGCCGATAAAGGCGCGGCGCCGCTGGCGCTGGGTGTTGCCGGGTGACATGCCCATGTCGGGAACTCCTGTCGTGGTGCTTTCCATGAAAGATGCGGGTCAGTGGCTAATGCCAGTCAGTTAAGCCAATTGGGGTCGCTGCGCGACCCTTCGCGGGTAAACCCGCTCCCACAGGTACAGCGCTCGATTCAGCGTTTGCGCGATCCTGTGGGAGCGGGTTTACCCGCGAAGGGCTGCAAAGCAGCCCCAATAAGTGCGATGAAGCGCTAACTGACTGGCATTAGGGTCAGTGGCTGGCGAACGCCCCGTCGGCGTCCTGCAGCCACTGGCGCAGCTGGGTCTTGAGAATCTTGCCGTAGCTGTTTTTCGGCAGCTCGGCGCAGAACAGGTACTTCTTCGGTTTCTTGAACGAGGCCATGCGCGCCAGGAACCATTGGTTGAGCACCTGGGCATCGAGGCTGCCGGGCGTGCGCGGCACGACGAAGGCCACCACCGACTCGCCCCACTCGGCGTCGGCCTCCCCCACCACGCAGGCCTCGAACACCTCGGGATGCTGGATCAGCACCTCCTCGACTTCGCGCGGGTAGATGTTGCTGCCGCCGGAGATGATTACATCCTTGCTGCGGTCGGTCAGGCTCAGGTAACCGCGCTCGTCGAGAAAACCGATGTCGCCGGTGCGCAGCCAGCCGTCCACCAGGGCCTCCCGGGTGGCCTGCGGATCATTCCAGTAACCCTGCATCACCACCGGCCCGCGCACGCTGATCTCGCCGGGTTCGCCGGCCGCCAGCGGCTGGCCCGCGCCGTCCACCACACGCACCTCGACACAGGCCTGGGCCCGCCCCACCGAGGCGGCGATGGCGGGCCAGTCGGGGTGCTCACGGTCGGCGATGACCTCACGCGACAGCGCGCTGATGGTCATCGGGCATTCGCCCTGGCCGTAGATCTGCACCAGGCGCGGGCCGAAGGTGTCCAGGGCCTCGCTGAGGTCCGCCAGGTACATCGGGCCACCGCCGTAGACGATGGTCTTGATGCCCGCGCCGTCATAACCCTGTTGGCGGGCCTGCTCGACCATGCGCTTGACCATGGTCGGCGCGGCGAACAGGCAGATCTGTCCCAGAGTCTGCGCTAGGCTGAACAGCTCGACGGCCTGGAAGCCCCGGGACAGCGGCACCACGTGCCGGGCGCCGCAGCGCACGTGGACGAAGTTGTACAGCCCGGCGCCATGGGACATCGGCGCGGCGTAGACCACGGCATCGACGGCGGTTACCGGGTCGACGTCCAGCGGGTAGCACAGCGACATGGCGACCAGGTTGCCATGGGACAGCATCACGCCCTTGGAACGCCCCGTGGTGCCGGAGGTGTAGAACAGCCAGGCCAGGTCGCTGTCCTGACGCGGGTGCGGCTGCGCCAGTTGATCGCTGTCGAGCGCGCCGGGCGCGGCCAGGACAGGCGCAGCCAGCTCACGGCAGCCGACTGGCAGGGTCGCGCTGTCGAAGAGCTCGCCCTCGTCGGTATAGATCAGGCGCGCCCCGGCATTGCCGGCAATCCAGGCCGCTTCCAGGGCGTGCAGCTTGCTGTTGATCGGCACCGCCACCGCCCCGCTCCACCAGATGGCGTAGAGCAGTTCCAGGTAGACGCAGCTGTTCTTCATCAGCAACGCCACCCGGTCGCCCGGTTCGATGCCATGCACGTCACGCAGTTCCAGTGCCCGTGCCCGCACCTGGGCGGCGAACATCCGGTAATCGGCCACCTGACGCTCCCCGTCGAACAGCGCCGGACGCTCGGGCCAGCGCTGGGCCGCATCCTGCAGCCAATGGGCGATGTTCATCCTCAGACCCTGACCGCTTGCAACACGCTGGCATAGTTGGCCACCGCCATGCCGCCCATGTTGAACAGCAGGCCGAACTCGGCGTTGGGCACGCCCAGGCCGATGGGCTTGCCGGTCAACTGGGCGAAGCCCAGGGCATGCATCGACACCCCGGTGGCGCCCACCGGATGGCCCTTGGCCTTGAGCCCGCCGGACAGGTTCACCGGCAGCCGTCCGCCCTGGCGCACGATGCCATCGTCCAGCGCCCGGTGCCCCTCGCCCCTTGGCGCCAGGCCCATGGCCTCGTAGATCAGCAGTTCGGCGATGGTGAAGCAGTCGTGCACCTCGGCGAAGCTCAGGTCGTTCAGGGTCACCCCCGCCTCGCGCAACGCCCCGTGGATCGCCCGTTGCGGCCCCTCGAAGGCCAGCATGTCGCGACGCGACAGCGGCAGGAAGTCGTTGACCTGGACCATCGAGCGGATCGCCACCTGGCGGCGCATCGAGCGGGCGCGCTCGGGCGAGGCCAGGACGATCGCCGCCGCGCCATCGCTGATCAGCGAGCAGTCGGTCAGGCGCAGGGGCGCGGCGATCAGCGGGTTGCTTGGCGACACCTGGTTGCAGTGTTCGAAGTCCATCACCCGGTGCATCTGCGCCAGCGGGTTGGCCATGGCGTTGGCGTGGTTCTTCACGGCGATGGCCGCCATCGACGCCAACGGGCTGTGGTAGCGCTCGGTGTACTGCTGCGCTACCTGGCCGAACAGCTGGGCGAAGCTAAGCCCGGCTTCCGCCAGGTCGTTCTGGTAGCCAGCGCCGGCCAGCGCCCGGGTGACCTCGACCGTGCTGTTGCCGGTCATCTTCTCCGCGCCGACCACCAGCACCAGCTCGGCGGCGCCGCTGCGGATCGCGTTGATCCCGGCCTGGATCGCCGCCGAGCCCGAGGCGCAGGCGTTTTCGCAGCGGGTGGCGGGCTTGAAGCGCAGTTGCGGGTCGGCCTGCAGCATCAGCGAGGCCGGGAAGCCGTCGGCCACCAGGCCTGAGTTGAAGTGGCCGAGGAACAGCGCGTCGATCTCGGCGGCGTCGATGGCCGCGTCCTGCAGGGCATCGCGGGTGACCTGGACGATCAGGTCCTCGAGGTTCAGGCCATCCAGGCGGCCGAAGGGACTGTGCGCGGCGGCGACGATGGAGATGGAATCGTGGAGCATGGTGGTTTTCTTCTGTCCTTGAAGCGGGTATTGCATACAATGTGGCAGTACCCGAATCCCACGCTAGTTGGGGCAACTACGTACGCGAGTAAGTAGTGAGCCGTACGGGACACCACCACAAGCACCAAGGCAGGAAGCCTGATGACCGTACCCACCCACGCCTCCCCGGACCTCGAACGCCTGGCGTTCCAGGTTTCACCGGCGCCGCAACTGATCACCGGCCACCGGCGCATGCTTGACTGCAACGAGGCCTTCTCCCGGCTGTTCGGCTATACCCGTGAAGAACTGCGCGGGCATCTGACCTTGCTGCTCTACCCTTCCCACGCTGATTACCAGAGCATCGGCGAGCGCAGCGAGCACTGGCTGCGCAACGGGCTGGGCGCCTTCTACTCCGACGAACGCTTCATGCAGCACCGCAATGGCGAGGTGTTCTGGGCCCGGGCCCAGGGCTTCACGCTGACGGTGGAGGATCCGTTCAAGCTGATGATCTGGCATTTCGAACGGCTCGACCGGCAGCCGGCGCCGACGGTGCAACTGACGCCGCGTGAGCGGGAAATTTCGTTGCATATCGTCAATGGGCTGACCTGCAAGGAGGTGGCGCGGCGGTTGGGGATCTCGCATCGGACAGTGGAAGTGCATCGGGCACGGCTGATGAAAAAATTGCAGGCGAAGAACAGCGCGGAGTTGGTGTCGAAGATCATTTTCATCAGTTGATTGCGGGTCATCAGCAACCCGCAAACAGGTCGCTTGCCTGAACGGACCCTACCTTTGCAGCAGGGCCACCATCTCCTGGTATCCGCGCTGGCGGGCATGCTCCAGCGCGGTCACGCCATCCTTGTCGGCGATCCGTGGATCCGCCCCGGCCGCCAGCAGCCGGCGCACGATCTCCACATGCCGCGGGCCGCCATCGCCGAGGATCACCGCCTCGAGCAGCGCGGTCCAGTGCAGGCGGTTGAGATGGTTCACGTCGACGCCGGCATCGATCAGCAGCTGCACGGTCTCGACATGGCCGCGCTCGGCCGCCGGGATCAGCGCGGTGCCGCCGTAGCGGTTGGTACTCCTCAGGTCGGCGCCATGGGCCAGGGTCAGGCGCAGGATGTCGTTCAGCCCGCGGGCGCCGGCATACAGGTAGGGGCTGTCGTTGATATTGTCCTTGGCGTTGACGTCGGCCCCGGCCTCGATCAGCACCTTGGCCACATCCACCTGGTTGGCGTGGGTCGCCACCAAGAGCGCGGTCTGGCCCTGCTCGTCGCGGGTGTCCGGCGGTGCGCCCTGCTCCAGCAACTGGCGCACGACTGGCGCATCACCCCGTTGGGCGGCATCGAGCAAGGCGGTGTTCATGGTCGTGGTCTCGGCATGGGTGGCAAGGCTCAGGCTCAACAGCAAGGCGGCGAACGGCAGGCGCATGGGCATCGGTTCCTTGTGCGACGAAGCTCCAATGTAGGGCCCTGATCGTTGTAGCAGAAGTGAATTATCTGGATGCAACCCAGTGTATTTGCGCATGTTGCCGGGTAGCGGTTCCCATGGTAGAAGTCAGGTTTGTCATTCAGAAGCTGAATACCAAGATGTCTTCCAGCGTAAAACCGAATAGGGCCCTGTTCGACCTCGACCTGCTGCGCGCCATCGTCGTGGTGGCCGACTGCGGCAGTTTCACCACCGCCGCCGCACGGCTGCACTCCACCCAGTCGACCATCAGCCAGAAGGTTCGCCGCCTCGAAGACATGGTCGGTCATCGCCTGCTGGTGCGCGGCAACCGCGACGTGCTGCCCACCGATGCCGGGCAGACCTTGCTCGGCTATGCCCGCCACATGCTGGCCTTGAACGACCAGATGCTCGAAGCCCTGGCCGGGGCCATGGTCGGCGTCACCGTGCGCCTGGGGGTGCCGGAGGATTTCGTCGGCGGACGCACCACCAACGCGCTGTCCGCGTTCAGCCGGCGCCATCCGCAGGTCAAGCTGGAGGTTACCAGCGGCCTGTGCCGCGACCTCAGCCAGGCCTACGACAACGGCGAGCTCGACCTGGTGCTGCTCAAGCAGCGGCGCAACAGTCGCGAGGGCGTGGCCTGCTGGCCGGAGCGGTTGCAGTGGATCGACAGCGTACGCACACCGTCCTTCGAACTCGATCCGATTCCGCTGGTGACCTTCCCGCCACGCGGGCTGTACCGCGACGACATGATCAATGCGATCGAAGGCATGGGCCGGCGCTGGCGCATCAGCTTCACCAGCTCCAGCCTCAGCGGGATCCAGGCAGCGGTGGCCGACGGCATGGGCATCAGCCTGCTTCCTCCACGCGCGGCGCTGGCCGAGCACCGGGTATTGGGTGCCGAGCAAGGGCTGCCTGAAGTGGACAGCTACGAGATCGTGATCGTGCATCGGCCGACGGCGGACGTGATGGTCAAGGCGCTGGCCGAGGTGCTGACGGAGTTGCTGGCGCTGCGGGCGATCTGATACGGCCATCGCGACTTGCCCCGCGATGGCACTCTCTCAGTCCCCACAACAGTGGGGTTTGTCCTGGGCGTCCTCATAGCGATCATGATGCCGCACCCAGTCCATCGTCCCTTCCTCGTTGCGCCCCAGGGGCGCCAGGTCGAGGAAGTTGTAGGCGTTGACCAGGATGTCCAGCCCCCGGGCATAGGTGGAATAGGTGTGGTACAGGTTGCCGTCGGCCTCCCGGTAGAACGCGCTCAGCCCGGGCAGCTCCGCCTCGTTGCCGGTATAGGGTTCGTAGTTGTACTGGGCGCTGCCGTCGGTGGCGACACTGACCCCGAAGTCCTGGTTGAAGGGGCTGCCATGCGAGGAGTACCACGGGAAGCGCCAGCCCATGCGCTGGCGGAACGCCTGGAACTCGGCATAGGGCGCCCGCGACACCGCCACCAGGGACACGTCATGGTGGGCCAGGTGCAGGTTGGCACCGTCGAAGTGGTCGGCGAGGAACGAACAACCCGGACAGCCTTCGTTCCAGCCTTCGGCGAACATGAAGTGATAGACCAGCAACTGGCTGCGTCCGGCGAACAGCTCGGTCAGGCCCAGCTCGCCGTGCGGGCCGTGGAATCGGTAGTCCTGTTCCAGCCGCACCCAGGGCAAGGCGCGGCGGGCGGCGGCGAGTTCATCGCGTTGATGGGTGAAGGCTTTCTCATGCAGCCAGAGTTGCTGGCGGGCGGCAAGCCACTGGCTGCGCGTGACCACGGCATGCTTGGGGATGGGATGGCTCATGGGCGTGACTCCACGCTGGGGGTTCACCAGGTGGTCGAACGGGTAGCGAATGTTTCGACAGGCCTTGTGCCGTTACCGACGGATGGTCACGCAAAGCGGGGAAAAAGGAACCGCGGCGCCAGGGAGAGCAAACACCGCGGTCCAAGGGGGGAGCCTGTCACTGCTGGGTTACAGTCGCCGAGTTGGCATTGCCGTACTGGGTGATGGTGGCGGTCTGGCTTGCGCCGCTCTGGTCGACGAACGCCTGGTTGCCGTTGCCACCCTGGGTCACGTAGGCAAGGTTGGCCACGTCGGTCTGCTTGATGGTGGCCTCGTTGCCATTGCCGTACAGCTGGTAGGTGTAGCTCTGGTTGCCACTGCCCGACTGGTCGAGGGTGATGCTGCCGCCATTGCCGGCGGCCAGGCCTTCGGCGTAGTTGGCGGTGCCGCGCTGGTCGGCGATGAGCAGGTTGTCGCTGCCGTTCTGCTCGAAGTACAGCTCATTGTTGCTGTCGGCCTGGCGGGTTTCCATCTGGTTGCGGTTGCCGTTCTGGTCCAGCCGCGCGACCTGGGCGTTGCCTTCCTGGGTGATGTTGACGCCGTTGCCATTCCCGGTCTGGTTGATCTGCGCCTGTTGGCCGACGCCGAACTGCCCACCGGATTTTTCGCCCTTCCAGTTGCTGGCCATGATCTTGTTGGCATTGCCCGCCGTGCTGATGGTCAGGCTGTGGTTGTCGCCGGTCTGGTAGGTGAAATGCAGGTTGTTGTTGCCTACTTGGGAAATACTGGTCACCGCCTGGCTGGTCTCGTACTGGTCCGACCAGCTGGCATTGCCGCGACCGGTCTGGCTGAGGCCTGCGCTGTTGCCCTGGCCGAAGCTCTGGTCGATGTAGCCTTCGTTGGCCTGGCCATTCTGGTACACGCTGGCCTGGCTGGCGGCCTGGTTGTCCTGCCACACCTCCACCGAGTTGCCGGTGCCGTACTGGTCGATGCCGATGGTGCCGCCCAGGCCGTCGCGCTGGTCGCCATAGGCCCAGTTCTGCTTGCCCTCCTGGTAGATCGCGATATCGCCGTCCTGGTGAGTCATGTGCTCGGCGGCCGCCTGGTTGCCGGTGCCGCCCTGCATGATCACGCTCTTGTTGTTGCTGCCGCCGAACAGCTGCTCGACCGTGGCGTCGTTGCCATGGCCTGACTGCAAGGTGGTGGCCTGGCTGCCCAGCTGGGTGTCCTGCCAGATGACCGAACGGTTGCCGCTGCCCAGCTGGATCTGCAGGGACTCGTTGTTCTCGCCCACCGACTGGCTGGCGAAGGCGTCGTTGAGGCTGCCGCCGGACTGCTGGGTGATCTGGCTGCCGTTCTCGTACAACTGCTCGGCGTAACCGGCGTTGAACGAGCCGGTGGCGCTCTGCTGGATATGGCTGGTGCTGTTGTCCTGCAGCGCCATGTGGTTGTGGTCGTGGCCGGTCTGGTTCTGCGTGGCCGAGGCGAACGGCGCCTGGCTCTGCTTGACCTCGGCGATGTTCTGGTTGCCCTGCTGGGACTGGGTCGAGATGCTGTCGTCGGCCATGGCCTGGCCGGCAAGGGCCAGGACGATGGCAGCGCTCAGGGGGGCGAGCTTGTGCATGGTGTTGCCTCCAGATCTGTCGTGTTGGGCCTAGCGGTATTGGCTGACATGGACCTGCTGGCCGTTGCCGGCCTGGGTCACGGTGCTGTTCAGCCCCGTGCCGCGCTGGTCGATGGTGGCGCTGTTGTGGTTGCCGATCTGCTCGATGGCGGCGCTGTTGTCGCTGCCGTTCTGGCGGATCGTGGCGTTGTTGCCCTGGCCCTGCTGGCTGATCGCGGCCGTCAGGTCGCTGCCTTCCTGCAGGATGTACGCCTCCTGCGCGCTCCCGGCCTGGACGATCCGGCCCAGCAGGGCCTGGCCGTTCTGGTCGAGGGCGGCGCGGTTGCCCGTGCCCAGCTGCTCGATCACCGCAACCTGGCCGGCAGCGGTCGGCAGCAGGCGCAGCACCAGCGGCTCGCCGAGGTCGCTGCCGACGGCGAGGTCGGCGTTGTCCATCAGGTCGTCGGCCAGGGCCTGGCCGGTCAGGGCCAGACTCAGCAGCAGTGGGTACAGGGCGTTCATGGCATCCCTCCGTTTACTGCACCACCACGTTGACCGTGCGCGTGGTGCCCTGGCTGCTGGTCACCGTGGCGGTCGGCGCGGCGGTGGGCACCAAGGTCGTGCTGTTGCTCACCGTCAGGCGCCAGCGGCCGGTGACCGGCACGGTGGTGGTACCGAGGGTCTGCACGCCGGTGGTGGTGGTCACGCGCACGGTGATGGTGTTGCCGGTGGTCACCGAGGATGTGCCGCTGATATCCCAGTTGAAGCGGTTGTTCGAGCGCGCCGTGACCGTCGCCGCGGTGACCGCGAAGGTTTCCTGGGCCGGCCGTGGCGACACCTGCACGGTGACCGTGCCGGGCGTCGAGGTGGCGCCGATCGAGTCACGGGCGATGTAGCTGAAGCTGGTGCTGAAGGCCGCGCTCACCGTGGCCGGCGGCGTGTAGGTGATCACGTTGCCGTCGGTGCTGACCGTGCCGCGCCCGGCCGGGGTCGGCTGGGTAACGCTGGCGATGGTCAGAGGCAGGTTGCCTTCCGGGTCGGTGTCGTTGGCCAGGGCGTTGATGGTCAGCGGCACGCCGAGGGTGGCGACGCTGTCGGCCACCGCGCTCGGTGGACGGTTCGGCGCGACGTTGACGGTCACCGTGGCCGGGGTCGACTTCAGGCCCTTGGCGTCCTGGGCGCGGTAGCTGAAGGTCGCCACCACTGGCGCGGTGGCGCCGGCCGGCGGGGTGTAGGTCACCGCGGTGGTGCCGTTGAGTACCACGCCGCCCAGGCCGGTGCCCGGCTGGGTGAGGTCGGTGATGCTCAGTGGCACGTTGCCGTCCGGGTCGCTGTCGTTGGCCAGCAGGTTGAGGGTGATCGGCACCCCGACACTGGTGCTGGCGCTGTCGGCCTGGGCCACGGGGGCCTGGTTCTCGGTGGGCACCGGGGCATTGCCGACCACCACCACCGGCTCCACGTCGATACCGCCGTGGGCCGACTTGACGGTGATGCTGGCGGGTGGCTGGGCCAGGTCGTTGACCGTCAGGCTCTGCTGCACGCCGGACTTGGACATGCGCCCGAAGCCCTGAACCAGCAGGTCGGGCACCACCACTTCATCGCTGGAGCGAGCCTCGACCAGCAGGCGCTTGGCGCTCCAGTCGTAGCGTGCGGTGGCGACCTTGACCACATCGCTGAGCTTGCTCGACAGCGCCGTCGGCCGCGTGGTGCCGGCCGGGCTGCTGGCGGTGACCACCACCACCGACGGTGGCACGGCCTGGCTCAGCTGCTGGCTGAAGAACAGCCCGTTGTTGTCGGCGAGCATGCTGAACTGGCATGGCGAGGGCGGCGAGCCGATCAGCGCCAGGCCGTTGCGCAGGCACAGGCTGGCGCTGTTCGGCGCCTTGGCGAAGACCTCGACGCGGGTGCCGGCGGCGTTGCGCTGGTAGGTGGCGCGCTGCAGCGTCACCGGGGTCTGCTGGCGCTGGTCGAGGACCTTGCCGGAGACGGTGAAGACGTTGGTCTGGATGGTGCCCGCCGGGCCCTGGATGCGCACGAAGTTGGTGTTGTTCGGGCTGCCGGTCACCGCCTCGGTGATGTTCGGGTCGCCGACGAAAGTCTCGGTGGCACCGGTGTCCGGGTTGACCTCGGTGTACGGGCCGCCGACGCCGCGCAGGAACGGGCCGAGGTTACCGTTCAGGGCGCCGCTGAAGTTGCCCGGCGCGCCGATGCCGATGTCGCGGGTGATGTTGATCGCCCGTCGGCCGGCGGTGGTCACGTTGACCGTCTCGACCCCGAACGGGTGGGTGATGGTGTAGGTGCCGGTGCGCGGCACCGAGGCGCGGATGCGAATGCGGGCAAAGCTCTGCTGGTCGCCGTTGACCGGGTTCTCGGCGGCGAAGGCCGCCTCGAGGCCGGCGACATAGACTTCCAGCTCGTAGCCGCTGTTGCCCACCTGCGGGATCTCGGTCTCGGCCAGGAACCAGAACATCTCCGGCGGCCAGTTGTCCGGGAACACCAGCGGCAGGGTGTCGTCGTAGACCCCGGGCTCGGGCAGCAGCGTGCACATGTAGGCCGGGGCGCCCGGCGCACCCGGTGCCCGCGAGCTGGTGGCGCGTGACTGGCACAGCTCCAGGGCAAGGTTGTTGGCGTCCTTGTACCACATCGGGTAGCCCCCGGTGGCGAAGGTGTAGGGGCCGGGATCGACCTCGCTCAGCGCGGCCCAGGCCGCGCTGCTGACGGTAAGGGTGAAACCGGCGGCGCACAGCGCCCGACGCGACCAAGTATTCATGCGGCCTCCTTGAAGGCGGTGTCTGTTCATGGCACCAGCACCACGTCTTCGTTGTCGCTGCCGCCGTGGCTGCTGGTGACTTGCACCTCCGCCGGCGGGATGGGTGACAGCCCGGTGGTCAGGGACTTGACCGCGCCGTTGCCGCTCAGGTTGCCGATCAGCGTGCCGTTGCCGGTGCGGGCGGTGAGTGCGGGCGGACTGGTCTCGTCGCTGCTGCTGGCGACCAGGGTCAGCTGGCCGCTGGCCAGGCTGTATTCGGCGCGGCTGATGGTCACCAGGTCGGTCAGCGGCATGGCGGCGCTGGTCGGCGTGCTGGTGGTGATGGCCAGGCTGTTGTCGGCGGTTACCTGCAGGGTCAGCGGCAGGGTCGGGTTGAGCGCCGACTGGCCGTACCAGGCGCCGGTGCCGTTGGCCTCGCCCAGGGGCAGGGTCGGCGTCTGGCTGGTCAGGGTGACCGTGGCCGGCGCCGGCGGCGCCATGACGAACACATCCTGCTGGGCCCGCAGGTCACCGTTGACGGTGTGCCGCGAGTAGGTGCTGCGCTGCGGGATCAACGGCGTCGGCCGGTTGACCGTGGACAGCTTGCCGGAGATGGCGAACAGCTCGGTGCGCAGGTCGATGCCGTTGGGCCCTTCGATGCGCACGAAGTTGGTGTTGAACGGGCTGCCGGTGACCGGTTCTTCCAGGTTCGGGTCACCAATGTAGCTTTCGCTGGCGCCGGTGCCGGGGTTGGTTTCGGTGTAGGGGCCGTTGACGCTGCGCAGGAACGGCCCGACGTCGCCTTTGAGCGCGCCGCTGTAGTCGCCGGGAGAGCCGATGCCGATATCGCGGGTCATGTTGATCGCCCGGCGCCCGCCCGCCGGCACGTCGAACACGTCGACGCCGTAGGGATGGGTGATGGTGTAGGTGCCGGCCACCGGCACATCGACGCGGATGCGCACCCGAGCGAAGCTGACCTGGTCGCCATCCACCGGCTCCTCGGCGCTGAAGGCGGCCTCGATGGCCGAGCCGAAGCTCAGGTCGATGCCGCGGGCGGCATCGACGATGGCGGCGTCGGCGGTAAACCAGAAGGCCTCGTCGGGGAAGTTGCTGGGGAAGACGATCGGCCGGGTATCGTCGAACACGCCGGGTGTGGGCAGCAGCGTGCACATGTACGACGGCGCGCCGGGGGCGCCGGCGACCCGTGAGCTCACCGCCTTGGACAGGCACAGGTCGAGCACCCGGCCATGGCTGTCCTGGTACCAGGCGGGGAACTTGCCGGTGGGCAGGGTATACGGGCCGCTGTCGACCGCATACAGCGCAGCCTGGGCCGGTAGCTGGAGCAGGCCGGCGAAGATCGCCACGGCCAGCGGGTGGGGAGTCGGTCGGTGCATGAGTTGCTTCCTCCTGCAAACGGGCCCATGGGTTGGGGCGTCTGCAGAGGCATCGGCAACTGTTGTGCCAGGTTTCCCATGGCCTTGAGAAATGGCTCTGGATCAAGGGTTCCAGCGTGCCTGACCGGTATCCGGCGAAGTGTTGCAGATGGGCGGGTGGACCCAGCATTGGGGAATGGGGCCAGGGTGGCGAGGTATTCACCGCAAGGGATTGTGCGCCGGTCAGATCGAGCGCTGTGCGCGTGGTGCTCGATCTGGCCGGCGTTACAAGGCGTGCAGCGAACGCCTTGAATACGCTACCTCTCGGTACGACGTTCCATCAGCGTGTGCGGCAGGACCCTGGAGTACGCACCCTGGTGATAGAGCAGCGGCGAGCCGCCCAGGTCGTCGAAGGCCAGCACCCGGCCGAGGAGGATCCAGTGATCGCCGCCATCGATCTGCTGGAACTTCTCGCAGCGAAAACGCGCCGCGCAGCCTGGCAGCAAGGGCGCCCCACCCTCTCCGGTCTCGTGTTCGATTCCGGCGAAGCGGTCTTCGCTGGGGTGGGCAAAGGTGTTGGACAGGTCGATCTGGTCGGCGGCCAACACATTCACGGCGAAGTGCCCGGCGGCCTCGAACACCGCATGGCTGCCTGAGCGTTTGTCGATGCTCCAGAGCACCAGCGGCGGATCGAGGGATACCGAGTTGAAGCTGTTGGCGGTGACGCCGACCTTGCGCCCGGAGGCGTCGGCGGCGGTGATCACGGTGACGCCGGTGGCGAAGTTGCCCAGGGCGCGGCGGAAGGCGCGGCTATCGAAGGGAGTGGACATGCAAGGCTCCGTCATTGTTATCGGGCTGGGTCGGTTTGCGGGCGCGGGCTTGTCTGGTCGAGCGCTATCGCGGGGCAAGCCCGCTCCCACGTTGTTCCGTCCATGTTTATCGGTTGCAGATCAGGTCATCGCCGGGTCCGGCTCCAGCCCCATCAGCTCGCGCCCGAGGATCTGCGCGCAGACGTCGTAGTCGGTGTAGGCATGCGCGCCGGTCATGTGCGCATCGCGGAACAGCCGCTGCAGCTCGTTGCCGTCGAACCAGGCGCCGCCGCCGGCCGCCTCCATCAGCCGATCCACGGCCTGGATGCACAGCTTGACCGCGTAGCCCTGGTTGGTGCGCCAGTACGTCAGTTCCGTGCGGGTCGGGTATTGGTGCCGGGCGCTGTACTCGGCGATCTGCTCCCAGCTCTTTTCCAGCAACGCCCGCGCCGCGGCGACCTGGTGGGTGGACTCGGCCAGGCGCATCAGCGCCGGGGTGGCCGCGCCGACGGCGGCGCCGGTGTAGGCGCGCACGCGGTTGCGGGTCTTGTCCCTGAAGACCTCGAGCATTCGCTCGGCGATGCCCAGGCTGACCGTGGAGAACCCGCTGGCGAAGTACGGCCGGTAGGGGTTGAAGTAGATCGCGCTGTCCGGGTACAGCCCGAAGCCAGCCGACTGGCCCTCCATCATGTCCCTGGCCTTCTGGATGCGGTGTTCGGGCACGAAGGCACGCTCGACGATCAGCGTGCGGCTGCCACTGGCGCGCATGCCGGTGGCGAACCAGTCGTCGCGGATCTGGTAGTCGCTGCGCGGCAGCACGGCGAAGCAGTAGTCCTGGCCGCCCTCGGGGTTGGCCCGGCGAAAGCCCATGATCGCCCACTCGGCGTGGTCACAGCCGCTGCTCCAGCCCATCTCGCCGCTGAACAGCACACCGCCCTCGACCTCCTCGGTGCGGCCGAACGGCGCGATGCTGCTGCTGGCGGTGGCGTCCGGGTCGCGGCCCCAGATCTCGTCCTGCAAGCGTGCCGGGAACATCGCCAGCTGATGGCTGTGGGTGCACAGCAGGCTCATCGCCCAGGCGGTGCTGGCGCAGGCGCCGGCCAATGCGGCGATGCACTCGGCGAACTGCGGCAGGCTGATTTCCAGGCCGCCGTAATGCCTGGGCAGGAAGGCCTTGTGCAGGCCGATGGCCTTGAGCGCGGCGATGTTCTCGGCGGGCACGCTGCGCTCGCGCTCGGCCTGGTCGGCGCGGGCGGCGATGGCCGGCAACAGGGGCTTGAGGTCTTCGAGCAGGGAGTTTGGCTTTTTCATGGTCTGGCTCATTGTTATTGGACCCTGGCGAACGCTGCCTGGAAGGGGCCGCTCGCTGATGAATGCCGGGTCAGTATGGGAGCCGTGGGCGAGGTGGAAAATGCAACTTCCGCACCTCGGATTGCACTTTTCGTGGCGCCTGGCAGGCAGGGTCATGGGGGCGGCACGGGCAGACAAGAAGCACAGGGCTGCGCGTCGTAACCTGCAACAAACCAGCGCCACAGATCCCTGTAGGAGCGGGCTTGCCCCGCGATCACCGGCACAGCCGGTGCCAAGCAGCGCAGCGCCTGGATCAACGCATCTCGCCATTACCCGGAGCCCTGCCATGAGCGATATCCCCCTCCTCCCCAGCGTCAGCGCCTTCCTGGCCCGCGACCACGGTCTGTACATCCATGGCGCATCGGTCGCCAGCCAATCCAGCGCCCGCATCACCGTGCACAACCCGGCCAACGGCGAAGCCATCGCCCAGGTCGCCGATGCCAACCTGGCCGATGTCGAGCGCGCCGTCGAATCGTCCCGCCAGGGCTTTGCCAGCTGGTCGCGCACCAGCCCCGCCGCCCGCGCCGCGGTGTTGTTCCGCCTGGCCGACCTGCTGGAGGCCAACCGCGAGGAACTGGCCCAGCTGGAAACCCTGCAGTCGGGCAAGCTGATCGGCATCGCCCGCGCCTTCGAGGTGGAGCAGGCCGCGCACTTCCTGCGCTATTACGCCGGCTGGGCCACCAAGATCACCGGCCAGACCATCACCCCGTCCCTGCCCTCCTTCGCCGGCGAGCGCTACAGCGCCTTCACCCTGCGCGAGCCGGTGGGCGTGGTGGTGGGCATCGTGCCGTGGAACTTCGCCACCATGATTGCTCTGTGGAAACTGGCCTCGGCCCTGACCACCGGCTGCAGCATCGTGCTCAAGCCCAGCGAATTCACCCCGCTGACCCTGCTGCGCATCGCCGAGCTGGCCAGCCAGGCCGGCCTGCCGCCGGGCGCGCTCAATGTGCTGACTGGCGGCGGCCTGGTGGGCAAGGCGCTGGTCGAGCACCCCGGCACCGACAAGGTGTCGTTCACCGGCTCCGTGCCCACCGGCATCGCCGTCGGCCAGGCGGCCATGGGCGCCAAGCTGACCCGGGCGACCCTGGAGCTGGGCGGCAAGAACGCGGTGGCGTTCCTGCCCGATGTCGCCGTCGACAAGGCGGTGGACGGCATCATCGAGGCCGGCTTCCTGCACTCCGGGCAGATCTGCGCCGCCGGCGAGCGCTTCTACGTCCATCGCTCGCGCCTCGACCCGCTGCTCGAAGCCCTGTCCCAGCGCCTGGGCCAGTTGAAGATCGGCTCACCCCTGGACGAAGCCACCCAGTTCGGCCCGGTGGCCAACAAACCGCACCAGCAGAAGCTCGGCGAGCTGTTCGCCACTGCCCGTGCCGAGGGCAACCGCATCGTCCATGGCGGACGCCTCGGCGACGGCCCAGGCTGCTTCGTCGAGCCCACGGTCATCCTCGCCAACAACGTGGGCGACACCCTGCTCAACCAGGAAACCTTCGGCCCGGTGGCGACCTTCCTGCCCTACGACCATGAGGACGAACTGATCCACCTGATGAACGCCTCGCCCTACGGTCTGAGCGCGAGCCTGTGGACCAACGACCTGGGCAAGGCCATGCGCCTGATCCCGGAGATCCAGGCCGGGACCCTGTGGGTCAACATGCACACCCTGCTCGACCCGGCGGTGCCGTTCGGCGGCATCAAGGCCTCGGGTATTGGCCGCGAGTTCGGCTCGGCCTTCATCGACGACTTCACCGAGCTGAAGTCGGTGATGATCCGCTACTGACCATGACCCACGCCAACCACGACCTGGGCCGCTACTGCCTGCAGGCCTTCAGCCAGCAGGTGCCGGCCTCGCTGGCGGCGTTCTACCGCATCGATGCCGGGCAGCAGGCCTGCGACTTCCTGTTGCAGGACCTGCAGGCACCGATGCATGCCCGCTACCTCGAGCACTACCGGGCCTTCGACCCGCTGCAGCCCGAGCGCTGCCTGGCCATCGGCCAACCGGTGGTGTCGCTGCGCCAGGGCCTGGCCTGCCTGCCCGAAGCCAAGGGCCAGACCTACCGGCGTTTCCTCGCGCAGCATCAGGTGCTGGACGTGGTGGAGATCATCGCCCAGGCCGATGGCCGCCCCGTGGCCGGCGTCTCGCTGTTGCGCTGTGCCAGCCTCGGTGAGTTCCGCAGCGACGAGCTCGAACGCCTGCTGCCCCTGCACGGGCTGATGCAGCTCGCCGTGGCCAGCCAGCCGCTGGCGAGCGCGCCCGCGCCCGTCGAACTGACCCCACGGGAACGGCAGATCGCCGAGCTGCTGCGCCACGGCAGCAGCAACAAACTGATCGCCCGCGCCCTGGGCGTCGGCATGCCGACGGTGAAGACCCACCTGATCAACCTGTTCCGCAAACTCGGCGTGCGCAACCGCACCGAGCTGGTGGCCAGCCTCTACCTGTGACTCAACCTTCCGGTTGATACCGCCGCCTGTCACGCCGTTGCACCCTGTGGCCACCCCAACCACAGGAGTCACCGCCATGCCCAACACTGCCGACTGGATCACCGTGGGCGCCCTCGCCGACGGCTTCGCGCCCGAGGCCTTCATCCTGCCGCAACTGGCCGACCTGTCCGGGCGCACGCTCACCCTGCACTTCGCCAATGGCTGGGTCATCGAACACCGCTTCGACAGCGAGCGCCTGCACTGGCGCGCGGCGGACGGCCACAGCAGCGGCAGCGCCGGCTACCGGGCCACCTCGGTGCGCCCCGGCATCTACCTGGTCGACTTCATCAAGCACGAGGCCGGCCAGGCCTGGTCGGTGTCGCTGGTGCTCGACACCCTCGAGCACGCCTTCACCGCCGTGCTCGGCCGCTTGCCCGACCAGGCCCGCACCCAGCGCGGCCTGTACGCCCTGGCCCTGGCCGGCGAAGCGCTGACCGGCGTCGAAGCCAGCTTCCTGCACGGCAGCCTCGACCGCCCCTGGCAGGCCGGCGCCTGCCCCCACGCGCCGACCACCGAGCTGGTCGGCCTGCGCAACCACTACCGCTACAGCCCCACCGAGGAGTACGAGCACATCTACCTCAACGCCAACTACTACAGCTGGCAGTGCCTCAAGGGCGTCGAGCAGGGCCTGTGCGACACCGACCGGGCGTACTACTACAAGATCGCCGAGCAGCTGTACCTGTTCGTCTGGTGCGAGAAGATCGTGCCCACCCTGGGCCTGGTGATGATCGACCTGGCGCACCACCGCAGCGACGGCAAGATTTTCGGCTACCAGGGCGGCGGCTTCGATGCGCTGGCCAATTTCCCGGTGTCGTCCCACTGCCGGGTGCTCAACCGCACGGAGCCTGCGCAGTGAGCCGCGGCGTGCTGATCACCGGGGCCGGCAGCGGCATCGGTGAAGCCTGCGCCCTGCGCCTGGCCGGCCAGGGCTGGCAGGTGGCGCTGGTAGGCCGTCGCCGCGAGGCGCTGGAGCGCGTCGCGCGGCTGTGCGATGGCCTGGTGCTGGCCGGCGACGCCGCCGACAGCGCCACCTGGGCCGGTTTCATCGAGCAGGTGCGCGCCCGTTTCGGCGGCCTCGACGCGGTAATCGCCTGCGCCGGCGGCCATGGCCTGGGACCGGCCGAGCAGACCAGCGACGCCGCCTGGCGCGAGGCCCTGCGCGGCAACCTCGACAGCGCCTTCCACACTGCCCGGGCCTGCCTGCCGTTGCTGCGCGAGCGGCGCGGCAGCCTGGTGCTGCTGGGCTCCATCGCCTCGCTGGCGGCCGGCCCCGAGGTCTGCGGCTACACCACCGTCAAGCATGCCCTGGTCGGCCTGACCCGCTCACTGGCCCGCGACTACGGGCCATTCGGCGTGCGGGTCAACTGCGTCTGCCCGGGCTGGGTGCGCACGCCCATGGCCAACCAGGAGATGCAGCCATTGATGGATCACTACCAGGAAGACCTCGACGCCGCCTACCGCCGGGTCACCGCCGACGTGCCGCTGCGTCGCCCGGCCAGCAGCGACGAGATTGCCGCCGTATGCCAGTTCCTGGTCGGCGCCGAGGCCAGCATCGTCACCGGCGCGGTGATCACCGCCGATGGCGGTTCGACCGTGGTCGACGTGCCGACTTTGGCCTACACCCGCCTGGAGCCATCGGCATGAACGCGCGCTACGACTTCAAAGGTCGCACGGTGCTGGTCACCGGCGCGGCGGGCGGCATCGGCCAGGCCATCGTCGAGGGTTTCGCCCGTGGCGGCGCCCGGGTGCTGGCGCTGGACCTCGACCCGCAGGCGTTGCAGCGCCTGGTCGAGGACCAGGTGGCGTTGGGGCACGAGGTTCGTGGGGAGGTCCTCGACCTGGCCGACCCCGGCGGGATCCGCGCCTCGCTGGCCGGACTGCAACGCCTGGACGTACTGGTGCACAACGCCGCCTACTTTCCACTCACCCCACTCACCGAGATCGACCCGGCACTGTTGCAGCGCACCCTGGCGGTGAACCTGGGCGCATTGTTCTGGCTTGTCCAGGGCGCCCTGCCCCTGTTCCGCCGCCAGGGTGATGGATGCGTGCTGGCCACCTCGTCGGTGACCGGGCCCCGGGTGGCCTACCCGGGCCTGAGCCATTACGCGGCGTCCAAGGCCGGGGTCAATGGCTTCATTCGCAATGCCGCGCTGGAACTGGCGGCGTTCAACGTGCGGGTCAACGGCGTGGAACCGGGGATGGTGCGCACACCGGCCATGGACAACCTCGGCGATACCGCCCTGAACGCCCGGATCGCCGCCGGCGTGCCCCTGGGGCGACTGGGCGAGCCGGCCGATATCGCCGCGGCGATGCTGTTCCTGGCCTCTGACGCCGCCCGCTACATCACCGGCCAGACCCTGGTGGTCGACGGCGGCGCGACCTTGCCGGAGAGCGCCGCGAGCCTGTGATGGCGGTGATATGCAAGACCGCTGGCAGCCACGGGCAAGACCGCCGCCAGCGTTCCACGCGCTAATAGCCCGTCGCCTTTCGACACTGCCTCCACAACAACGCGGCACCCAAGACCGCACACAACAAACGAGGATCGATCCATGCGTCTCACCCCACGTCGCACCGCAATGGCCGCGGCCCTGGCCCTGCTGGTCCATGGCCCGGCCAGCCCGGCCTACGAGCTGTACGCCGCCGACGACAGCCACCTGAATGCCGACCTGCTCGCGGTCTGGGGCATGTTCAATAGCCGCCACAACTACGACGGCACTCCCGGCGGCTCGACCTGGCGCGAGGGTTTCATCAAGTACGGCCTCAGCGGCGACCAGGGCCTGGGCGGCAACGGCAGCCTGTACGGCGCCTTCAACTGGGTCAGCTCCGGCGCCTGGGGCGACGGCGACGCCGGCGGCAACCAGGACGGCTCCGAACGCACCACCAAGATCGAGGACGCCTACCTGGGCTGGCGCTCGGGTGATCTGTTCCCGTTGCTGGGCAAGGATGGCGTTGACTTGTCCGGCGGCCGCCAGGTGATCCGCCTGGGCAGCGGTTTCCTGATCAACGACGACGGCCCCAACCTGGGCAAGGGCCCGGCCGACGGCCAACTCAACCGCGGCGGCGGCTTCTACCTGGGCGCGCGCCACGCCTTCGACCGCACCGCGGTGCTGCTCCTGGGCGGCAAGCAGGGGCTGCATGGCAGCGTGCTGTGGCTCAAGTCCGACAACCGTGCCCAGGCCGAAACCGAGCTGGCGGCCGGCACCCTGGACTACACTCATGAACTGGGCACCCTGGGCCTGACCTATATCCACGGCATCGACGTGACCGACCAGTGGGCCAGCGAGTTCCAGAAGGCCCGTGAGGGCATGGATGTGTACAGCCTGCGCGGCGAAGGTGGCGTCGGGCTGGAAAACACCCGCTTCGCTTTCGAGTACGCCTGGCAGGACAAGCGCGGTGGCCGCGAGACCGCCTGGTACACCGAGGCCGCCTACACCTTCGCCGAAGCCCCATGGGCGCCGCAGCTGACCTACCGCTACACCCGCTACTCGGCGGGCTGGGACCTGCTGTTCACCGGCCTGTCCAGCGGCTACGGCACCTGGATCCAGGGCGAGGTCGCCGGCAACTATGCCGGGCCGTTCAACACCAACAGCGGCATCCACCACATCGGCCTGAAGGCCACGCCACGGGACGACCTCACGGTCGGCGCGCTGTTCTTCGACTTCGATACCGTGCGCACCCGCGACACCCTGAACCTGGATGCCCAGGAGCTGGACCTGTATGTGGAGTGGGCGGTCAACGAGCACCTGATCGTCACCCCGCTGCTGGGGCTGTTCAAGCCGCGCAAGGATCAAAGCAATGGCGGCAACCAGGTGGGGAGCGGAACCAACGTTTATAGTCAGTTGACGGTGGCGGTGCCGTTCTGAAGGGGTACCGGGGGCGCCCTGCGCCCCGTTCGCGGCACAAGGCCGCTCCTACAGGGACGCGCATTCTGCTGTAGGAGCGGCCTTGCGCCGCGAAAGGGCTGCGCAGCAGCCCCAGGATCCATCAGCCCAGCAGAAGGCGCAGGTCGGCACCGACTTCAGCCAACGGCGGGCACCAGTAGTACCCCCCCGTCAACGGCCGGCTGAAGCGGTACAGGCCATCGATCACGCCATCCTCGAGCCCGCTCATGCGCCGCAGCTGCACCTCGAAGGCATCCAGCGAGAAGCCCAGGGCGACGAACGCCAGGCCGGCGCCACGCTCGTCGGTCCACGCCACCGAACGACGTACAACGAACGCCTCCGGCGCGAAGCTTTCCTGGGCGGTACGCTTGACGTGGGCCGATTCGGGTGCATCGTCGAGCTCTTCGTTGTCGCTCAGGCGGCGGCCAATGATGTTGTCCTGTTCAGCCTGGGGCAGCGACTTGAAGTACTCCAGGTCGTGCTTCCACAGCTGGAACGCGGCAAAGCTGGAGCCCGCCAGGCCAGGCGCCTCGCCCGGCACGATGGCCGCGGCGACGGCGTCTTCGTCCACCGGGTTCTCGGTGCCGTCTTCGTAGCCGGTCAGGTCGTGGCCGCCGCGGTGCAGGAAACCGTCGACGCTGTCGACCAGGCGCAGGGCCGGCGCCAGCGCCTGCTGCAGGGCCTGGGCGCGCAGGAACAGCTCGCCGCGTTCGGCGCCGCGCAGCCACAGCCACAGGGCGTGCTGGGTCGCCGGGTTCTCCACCACCGCATCCAGTTGCGGGAAGCTGCGCAGGCCCGGCACTTCGCGGCCCAGGGCCTTGGCCAGCGGCGCGCCGACGCCCAGGATCAGGCTCTGCCCATCGACCTGCGGCAACAGCTGGTCGAGGACGGCGGGCAAGGCCTCGAGCGAGTCGAGGGCGAAGAACAGGTGGCGGGCATGGGCCGGCACCGGAGTGGCAAGCAGACCTGGCTGGAACGGCATGACAGGCGAATCCTCGGCAAAAGGTCGAATGCTACTGCGCCGTGCGATGCACCGCAACGCGACACAGGGCCGCTCGCCCCGGTAACAATCGGTTACCAAGGTAGGCCAGTTGCGATTAGCTATCGTTGCGCCACCACCTACACTCCTCGGAATCCTTCGCCCGAGAGACCGCCCATGACCGCCTCCCCGCTGCTCACCGCCCTTCTGCCGCTGGCCCTGGGTATCATCATGCTCGGCCTGGGCCTGTCGCTGACCCTGGCCGACTTCGCCCGGGTGGTGAAGTACCCCAAGCCGGTGGTGATCGGCCTGGTCTGCCAGATCCTGCTGCTGCCGCTGGTGTGCTTCCTGATCGCCAACGGCTTCGGCCTCGAATCGGCGCTGGCGGTAGGCCTGATGCTGCTGGCCGCCTCTCCGGGCGGCACCACCGCCAACCTGTTCAGCCACCTGGCCCATGGCGACGTGGCGCTGAACATCACCCTGACCGCGGTCAACTCGCTGATCGCCATTCTCACCATGCCGCTGCTGGTCAACCTGTCGCTGATCTGGTTCATGGAATCGGACCAGGCCATCCCGCTGCAATTTGCCAAGGTCATGCAGGTGTTCGCCATCGTCCTGCTGCCGGTGGCGCTGGGCATGCTGATTCGCCGCTGGACGCCGCGCTTCGCCGCGCGCATGGAAAAACCGATGAAGATCATCGCGGCGCTGTTCCTGGCCTTCACCATCGTCCTGGCCCTGGCCAAGGACTGGCAGACCGTGGTCGAGTACGCGCCGATCGTCGGGGGCGCCGCGCTGCTGTTCAACCTGCTCAGCCTCGCGGTGGGCTACTGGGTGCCGCGCCTGCTGAGCATTCCGAAGCGCCAGGCGATCGCCATCGGCATGGAGATCGGCATCCACAACGGCACCCTGGCCATCGCCCTGGCCCTGAGCCCGACGCTGCTCAACAACGCGACCATGGCGGTGCCGGCGGCGATCTACAGCCTGATCATGTTCTTCACGGCGGCGGGGTTTGGCTGGTGGGTGAGCCGGGGGCACAAGGCCGCCGGCACCGTCAGCGATTGCGCCTGAGTACCAGGTCTTTCAAGGTGTGTGACGTTAGAGTTGCAGCGCCTATCAGACCGAGCGCCGCCCGCGCGGCGCATCGCGGATGAATCCGCTCCTACATTTGTTGCAACGTGGCCATGCCTGATAGGCCATGGTTGTAAGCCTTGTGCGCTCGACGCGATTTTTCGGTGGGCGTTGCCGCCGCCCCGCTTGTCTCAAGACAGGCGCCAAGGCTGGCAACCATGGCCTTACAGGTTCGGTACGTTGCAACAAATGTAGGAGCGGATTCATCCGCGATGCGCCGCGCGGGCGGCGCTCGATCTTGCAGACGCTGCAAAGGTTGCGACGAACACTTTCCGAGCCCCGTTTCGGGTCGGACTCGGGATACTCACCACGCCTCGATGTTGGCGCCCCAGCCGGCGGATACTTCGCAACCATTGGATTCAGGCAAAGAAATGTAACAGCCTGCCATTCGCAAGCCCGGCGATCGCGACTAGGCTCAGAAGCATGTGATGCCGGGCCCCTCTGACGGTTTGCGCCGCCATGTCGGAATCACTGTTGCCTTGCAACGTCGACAATCAAGGAGGGGCTCATGACGGCTCTGCAGCATTTCCTCTTCACGCCTTTTCTCGGCACCAGCGCCTGGTTGTGGCTGGTCTTCATCACCATCGTCATCGCCTTGCTGGTTCTCGACCTGGGTGTGCTGCACCGCCAGGACCGCGAGATCGAGATGCGCGAAAGCCTGTTGCTGTACTCGGGCTACTTCAGCGTCGGCGTGCTGTTCGGCCTGTGGGTCTGGCATGAGCTGGGCGCGCAGCCGGCGCTGGAGTTCTACACCGGTTTCCTGGTCGAGCAGTCGCTGTCGATGGACAACGTGTTCGTCATGGCGATGATCTTCAGTTTCTTCGCCATCCCCCGCCGCTACCAGCATCGCGTGCTGTTCTGGGGCATCCTCGGGGTGGTGGTGCTGCGGGCGATCATGATCGGCGTGGGCGCCGCGCTGGTGCAGCACTTCGCCTGGGTGCTGTACCTGTTCGGCGCCTTCCTGCTGTTCACCGGGGTGAAGATGGCCCTGTCAAAGGACGACGCCCACCCGGACCTGGCCAACAACCCGGTGCTGCGCTTCGTGCGCCGGCACATGCGCGTCACCGACCAGCTGCATGGCCGGCACTTCTTCGTCCAGCTCACGCCGCCCGGGGCGACGCGGGCGATCCGCTATGCCACGCCGCTGTTCCTCGCCCTGGTCTTGATCGAGCTGGCCGACCTGGTGTTCGCCGTCGACAGCGTGCCGGCGATCTTCGCCATCACCCAGGACCCGTTCATCGTCTACACCTCGAACATCTTCGCCATCCTTGGCCTGCGTTCGCTGTACTTCGCCCTGGCGGCGCTGATGCACCGCTTCGTCTACCTCAAGTACGCGCTGGCGCTGGTGCTGATCTTCATCGGCTGCAAGATCTTCTGGCACGGGCTGGTGGGCAAGGTGCCGGCCGGGATATCGCTGGGGGTGACGTTCGGATTGCTGCTGGGCGGAGTGCTGTTGTCACTGCTGCGCACCCGTGACCAGTCGCCACCCGCCGATACCGACGCCGTGCAGGACACGCCGCTGCCCACCACGGACAAGCCGGCGACTCCACGCCCTGCCGGCGAAAACCCGGAAAAGAAAGACCCGCACCTGCGGGTCTGATCAGGGGGCGAGCCCCTCGACGATGATCACCTGCGCCAGCGCCACGCCCTGGCAATGGCGGCAGGCATCCTGGTACAGGTCCGACCGGTAGCGGGCCCCGCGGCACTGCAGAAGGTCGCCGGGGGGGGTGGTGATCCTGGCCAACCACGAAGAGCGACCTGAGCAAGGGCGCCGGGGCCCATTGAACGCGACGGCGCCCACAGGACCTGTGGGCGCCGCGATGGGGATTCAGCGCGGATTTACTTCTTCGACGGGACACGCGGCGTGAAACGCCCCTTCTTGGCCCGCTGCAGGTGCGCCGGTTGCAGTTGCTCCGACTCGTCCAGGGTCATGTTGGCAAAGCCCAGGCGCACGGCTGCCTGGCCACAGCGCACCTGGCTGTTGATAGGAAACGCATCGTTCAGGTCTTCGAAATAGGATTCGCTCATGCCCTGTCTCCCTCCAATGGCGACCGTGCCGGCAGGCAATACGCCTGCCTAGTGAAGCGGCGGTCCGTTGAAGTGAGACTAGCCGGTCATTTGCAGACCAGTCGGACAAAATTTCCTGGTCCGACCAGTGGCAACTGGCCTTACTTCAGACGCACCGCCGTGCCGGTGGCGAACACCACGACCATGCCGCCCTGTACCGACGGCATGCTGATCTCGAAGTCCACGCCTACCAGCGCATCGGCCTGCAACTGCCGTGCCCGCGCCATGAGTTCCTCGGTGGCCTGCTCGCGGGCCAGCTTCAGCGCGCCCTCCAGGGTTTGTGAGCGGCCGCCGAAGAAGTCGCGAAAGCGTGCGAAGAAATCGCGCACGAAGTTGATCCCCTGCACCGATTCGGCGCTGACCACGCCGAGGTACTCGGCAATCGGGCGGCCGTCGAGCTGGCTGGTGGTGCTGATGATCATGGGTGACGCTCCTGGAACAAGACAAAAGAGCACGATCCTAGCAAAAACATCACCGCCAAATTACACAAGCAAAACCTTGAATAATGATTTTCCGACTCCTAGACTCCCAGCGCAGGACCACGCAAGGAGCGTACATGACCGCAATCCCCGAACAGCCCCCGGCGCGCTGGAGCGAACTGCTCAGCGGCGGCAACGCGCTGCGCTCGATCGCCCTGGCCGGCGGCGTCGCCCTGCATGCCATCAATGTCTACATCGTCACCACCCTGCTGCCGACCGTGATCGAAGAGATCGGCGGGTTGGCCTTCTATGCCTGGAACACCACCTTGTTCGTGGTCGCCTCGATCATCGGTTCCACCCTCTCCACCCGCCTGCTGGCCCGTAGTGGGCCGCGAGTCGCCTACCTGCTGGCGCTGGTGGTGTTCACCATCGGCTCGCTGCTCTGCGCCCAGGCCGCGAGCATGCCGATGCTGCTGCTCGGACGCAGCGTGCAGGGCCTGGGTGGCGGCATCCTGTTCGCCCTGAGCTATGCGCTGATCCACCTGGTGTTCGACAGCCGCCTGTGGCCCCGCGCCATGGCCCTGGTCTCGGCGATGTGGGGCGTGGCCACGCTGTGCGGCCCGGCCGTGGGCGGGGTGTTTGCCGAAGGTGGACACTGGCGCTGGGCGTTCTGGTCGCTGCTGCCGGTGGCTGGCGCCCTGGCGCTGATCGTCTGCCTGCGCCTGCCGGCGCGCCAGGCCGTGGACGACAGTGGCGCGCGCCCGGCCTACGGGCTGATCGCCTGCCTGGTGGCCTCGGTGCTGGCGATCTGTGCGGCCAGCCTGGCCGATACCTTGTGGATCAACCTGGCCGGCATCGTCGTGGGCCTGGCCCTCGCCGCGCTGATCGCCCGCCGCGATCCGCGGGCGCGCCATCACCTGTTGCCCACCGGGGCCTACAGCCTCAGGCAACCGATGGGCGCGCTGTTCGCCATGATGTGCCTGCTGGTGGCGGCCATCACCACTGAAATCTATGTACCTTACTTCCTGCAGCGCATCCATGGCTTCGGCCCGCTGGCCGCCGGCTACCTGACTGCCGTGATGGCCGCGGGCTGGACGGTTGGCGCCCTGGCCAGCGCCGGACGCGACCGCGATGGCGGCGCCTGGCAGATCCGCAGCGGGCCGCTGGTGGTGGCCGTGGCGCTGCTGGCCCTGGCCGTGCTGACCCCCGCCCCGGCCTGGATCGCCAGCGCGCCGGGCCTGGCCCTGTTCGCCCTGGCCCTGGCCGGCGTCGGCCTGGGCATCGGCCTGGGCTGGCCGCACCTGCTCACCCGGGTGCTGCAGGCAGCGCGCCCCGGCGAGGAAAACCTCGCCTCGGCCTCGATCACCACCGTGCAACTCTACGCCACCGCCCTGGCCGCGGCCCTGGCCGGCCTGGTCGCCAACGGCGCCGGGCTGGTCGAGCCCGGCGGCGAGCAAGGCGCGCGCCAGGCGGCGCTATGGCTGTTCGCCGTGTTCGCCTGCGCGCCGCTGCTGGCGCTGCCGTTGGCGCTGCGACTCACCTCTGAAAACAAGGAGCGCCCATGAAGGAATCCAAGGAAGTCTACGAGCGGATCAGCGAGCAGTTCGAAGACTTCACCAGCCACGCCAGCCAGCGCGGGGTCGAGGTCGACACGTTTCGCTACATGGCCGGCGAAGTGACCGGCGAGGAAGTTCTCGACCTGGCCTGCGGCCATGGCTTCTTCAGCCGCCGCCTGAAGGACTGGGGCGCGGCGCGGGTACACGGCGTGGATATCTCGCCGAGCATGATCTACCAGGCGCGCCAAGCCAACGACGGCATCGCCTACGAAGTGCGCGACGTGGCGCAGATGGGCCGCATTGGCCAGTTCGACAAGGTCACCGCCGCCTGGCTGTTCAACTACGCCGGCAGCGTCGAGGAGTTGCGGCGCATGTTCGAGAGTGTCGCCCTTAACCTCAAGCCGAACGGACAGCTGATCGCCTACACGGCGAACCCCGCCTTCGACCTGGCCCTGGGCAATTTCACCGAGTACGGCATTCGTGTGCTGGACGAACAGCCGGTGGAAGGCGGCCTGCGCTGCCGGGGCCAGTTCATGAGTACACCGCCTGCGGACTTCACCTATTACCGCTGGCAAAAGTCGGTCTACGAACAGGCCGCCCACGATGTCGGCCTGCGCAACGTGCGCTGGATTGCCCCACTGATCAGCGGGATCCGCAAGAAAGCGCATCCGCCTGGGTATTGGGACCTGTTCGAGCAGAACAGCCTGCAGGTCGGGCTGATCTGCAGTCGCTAGGATCATCGAAGCTTACGCTCAGAAAAACTACGATTAAGTGGCAAGCGCGTATTCTGTGGGAGCGGCTTTAGCCGCGAAGCAAGCAACGCGGTGGATGGCACCAGCTTCGCCGGTGTTCGCGGCTAAAGCCGCTCCCACAGGTCCCTGCTAAGTCAATGAGTAAGGGCCGCAAAGCAGCCCCGTTGATCGTGATTACAGCGCAAGTCCTGAGGGCGCTAGACCTGGACCAGCCACTCATCCACCAGTCCCTGGCGCGCCAGGGCCTCGCACCAGGCTGGCTCGGCCTCGACCTGGACTTCGTTGCAGTCGAGCTCATGCAGCGCCTGTAGCACCTGCAAGCCACCCAGATCCTCCAGTTCCTGGCAACGCGCACGGGCATACCGACCGTCCCGCCTCGCCTGCGCCCCATGCAGCACCAACGTCGGCGCCCGCCCATCGAGCACCTTGGCCGAAGCCGGGCAGTCCAGCCCCTGGTCGAGCAGCACCCGCAAGGGCACCACCGGCTCGGCCCTTTGCCCGGCAACCTGCGCCACCAGCGAGGTGTCGCAGGCCTTCACCCAGTCACAAGTGGTCAGCAACGCCGAAGCCCTGCCCCGCCAGTGCGCCAGGGGCGTCTGCTCGTCGCAATGGCTGAGCATCGTGCCTTCGCCCAGCGCACCGATCTCCAGCGCCGCCGGACGCAACACCCGCACCCAAGGGCGCTGGCGCTCGATGCGCGAGAAGAACCCGCGATTGAGCGCCCGTGCCCGTGGGCAAGGCAAGGCCTCGACCGCGATGCCCGCACCACGCAGGCGATCCGCGCCGATGCTCTGCGAGACATCGCCGCTGGCCGTGACTACCCGACTCACCCCCGCCGCCACCAGGGCATCGGCGCACGGCGGCGTGCGCCCATGGTGACCACAGGGTTCCAGGGTCACATAGGCGGTCGCCCCCCGCGCCGCCGTGCCCGCCTCGCGCAGGGCGTGCACTTCGGCATGGGCCTGGCCGGCGCGCTGATGCCAGCCGCGCCCCACCACCTGCCCGGCGTTGACGATCACGCAGCCGACCCGCGGGTTGGGCATGGTGCTGTACAGGCCCTGGCTGGCGAGCGCCAGGGCCATGTCCAGGTAGTGGCGATCAATTGCACTCACGTGCGAACCAGCGCCAGCAGGTAGCGAGCCTCGCCATGCTGGCGCTCGATCACATCCAGCCCCTGCCAGGTGAAGCCATGGCCCTCGAGGGTCTGGCGGATGCCGTCGTCGGTGAAGAAGTAGCCCTGGCGCTGGTTGTCCATCTCGCGCCAGCCCGGCTGCGGATGGGCCGCGTCGACCCCGAACACGTTCAGCCCCACCAGCGCGCCGGGGCGCAGCAGGCGGCGCACATGGCCCAGGTATGCAGCCCACTCATCCGGGTGCTGGTGGTGGAAGCAGCCATTGTCCAGGGCCGCGTCGAACACCGTGCCCGGCGCCGGCTGCCAGTCCTGCATGGCCTTGTTCACCAGGTCCAGTCGATCGCCCCAGCGCTTGCGCAGCAACGGCCAGCTGGAGTTCTCGACGATATCCAGCCCGGTGACCCGGTGCCCGGCGAGGATGAAGGTGGAGGCGTCACGGCCACGGCCCACGCCGATGTCCAGCACATGCTGGTCGGCACGCGGGTCGAGCCGTTCAAGGAAGGCCTGGGCCGCCTGGATCATGCCGATATCCCACGACCACTCGTCCTCGCCATGGCTGTAGCGGTGCACGAACGAAGTGTCGAGGGCCTTGCGGTAATCGCCCTGGGCCATGAAGTCACTTGCTTGCTTACTCATCGTGCTGCTCCTTCAGGACGCCAGGCGGGCGTCGATACCGTAGATGCGCCCGTCATAGGAGCTGGCCAGGAAGGCGTCGCTGACGGCGTCGTGGGTCAGGCAGGAAATGCCGCTGGCGGTCGGCCGCTGCATGGGCAGCCAGCGCCGCGAGGCCAGGTCGAACAGCGCCACGGTACCGTTGTAGGCCGCGGTGGCGATCACCCGGCCATCGCCGGAGGCGGCGATGCACTTGATCGAGTGCTGGTGCGGCGAGTCGAACACCTCGTCGCCGGTCTCCAGCCACAGGCGCAGCTTGAGGTCGCGACCGATGCTGGCGAAGCCGCCGGTGATCGGGCAGCAGCCATTGGAAATACGCGTGTGCGCCCCCTCGATATGCCGCACGCTGCTGAAATCCTCGATGCTGTGCAGCGCGGCATCGGCCGAGGCGCAGACGCTGAACAGGTGGCGCTCGTCGGCGGCCACGCCCTTGATCGCGTTGTCGTGCATGGGGATCGACGCCACCAGGCGCAGTCCGCCCTGGCCGTCATGGCCGAACACCAGGCCTTCGCCGGTGTAGGTGCCGATCAGCGCCAGGTCCTCGCCGTTCCTGACGAAAGTTGCGCCGCAGTTGAGCGGCGAACGGTGCTGGTACAGCATGCGCCCGGACAGGCCGTCGAACACCTGGCCCATCTGGCCGCCGGTCAGCAGCAGCGGGCCGAACGGCAGGAGGAAGTTGCACAGGCTGCCGACACTGGTCACCGGCTGGTCGTCACGGTGCAGGATGCCGGCGTCGCCGATGCTGTACTGGCGCTCGTCGCTGCGCACCACGGCGTTGATGCTCACCGCCGGCTCGATGCCCGACACCTGCCATTGGTCCTGCTCGTAGTTCCAGGTGGCGTAGCGCGAACCGAAGGTGGCGAACACCAGCTGTTCGTCACCGACGAAGGCGCAGCTGCGCGGCCAGACGATGCTCGGCAGCGCGGTGCTGCGGCGCTTGACCAGGTTACGCCCGGCGTCGAAGGTCCAGAGGATCGCCGAGCGGTCGTAGCTCAGGCTCACCAGCAGGCGCTTGTCGTCGTTCCAGACGATGCGCTTGATCCCGGCGGCGTGGGCCGGCACGGTCTGCACCTGGCCCTGGGCGATGATCGAGATACGCCCCTCGTCGTCCCCGGCGAACACCACGCCTTCGCGGGTGATAGCAATGGTGTCGGTTTCCACGCCGCCGATGTCCACCTCGTCGCATTGCTGGCCGGTGCGGGTGTCCCACTGGCGCACGGTACCGTCGTCGCTGCTGGAGATCAGGCGCTGGCCGTCCGGCGACCAGACCACCGAGATGACGTCGGCCTGGTGGCCATGGAACGCCTGCAGCTGCACGCCGTCGAGGTCGAAGATGCGCAGCACGTGGTCACGCGAGCAGGTGGCCACGCGCTGGCTGTCGGGCGAGAACACCGCCATCTCGACGTCGTCGTTGTGCCCCTGCAGCACGGCTTTCAGGCGCATGCTCGGCACTTCCCAGATGCGCGCGGTGTAGTCGCTGCTGGCGCTGACCAGGTGCTTGCCGTCACTGCTGAACGCGCACTGGTTGGCCAGGTGGTCGTGGTGCACGCGGTGGATCGGCTCGCCGGTGGCGGCGTTCCACAGGATTACCTGGTTGTCGTAGCCGGCGGTGGCGACGAAGCGCGCGGCATGGGCGGCGATACCGCTGATAGGGCCAATGTGTTTCATCGAAAGATCCTTTTTCGCTGGAGTCAGAGCTTGATCGAATGGCTGGACTTGACCGCCTTCGCCTGCAGGTAGTTGCGGTTGTGATTGGTCAGGAACACCCCGGTGGGCACCTGCTCGATCACATCGATGCCACCGGCGCGCAACTGGGCGACCTTCTCCGGGTTGTTGGTCAGCAACCGGCACTGGTCAACGCCCAGGGCGCGGAGGATCTGCACGGCCGGGTCGAACGAGCGCGAGTCGGCCAGGTGGTTCAGACGCAGGTTGGCCTCGTAGGTATCCAGGCCCTTGTCCTGCAGCAGGTAGGCCTCGAACTTGGAGTACAGGCCAATGCCGCGCCCTTCCTGGCGCAGGTAGATCAGGTAGCCGCCCACCTCCTTGAGGGTGCGCAGCGCCTCCTGCAGCTGCGGGCCGCAATCGCAGCGCTGCGAGCCGAACACATCGCCGGTGATGCACTCGGAGTGCACCCGCACCAGCGGCACGTCGCACTGCTCGCGGCCGATGCCGACGGCGAAGTGCTCCTGGTCACGCTCGAAGCCGTGGAAGCCGAAGAAATGGGCGTCGACGTCGCCGCCGAGAATGGAAATCGGCACGATGGTGTGAAGCGAAACATCCTTGTTCATGGAATCAGACCTCTTGCACGGAAGACGGAACAGCTCAGTTGTGGTTTTCAACCAGGCGAAAACCCATGACGTAGATCGGTCGCGGGTAACGCCCGTGGCGGCGCGCGGTGCGCGCCAGGTCGCGGAAACGGGTGAAGCTGCCACCGCGGGCCACGCGGTGGGTGCCGACATCGAGCACCAGGTCGTCCTCGATCTGCGGTCCGCCGGGGTATGGCCGGTAGTCCTCGGCCACGTACTCCTCGACATTGCCGGCCATGTCCAACACGCCGAAGGGCGAGGCGGCGTCGATGAACACGCCGACCGGCGTGCTGTCCAGGTAGCCCAGCTCGGCGGTGTTGGCCTGCTCGACCTGGTAGGCGTCGCCCCAGGGGAACTGGCGGCCTTCAGGGCCGGCGGCGGCGTACTCCCATTGCGCCTCGCTGGGCAGGGCGAAACGCCGGCCGGTGCGTTCGCTGAGCCACCGGGCGTAGGCGTCGGCGTCACTGGCCGAGACGCTGTACACCGGATGGTTGGCGTGATGCCGCGGGTAGCGGCCGAACGCCCAGCCGTCAGGGATGCCGGCATGCCCGCTGTCGAGCAGGAACTGGCGGTACTCCTGGTGCGTCACCGGAAAGCGGGCGATACGAAATGCCGCCAGCTCCACGGCGTGGCGCGGGGTCTCCTTGTCGATCCAGCTGCGGTCCAGGCCGAGCCCGTCGAACTGGTCCATCACCTGCTCGACCGCGCGCGGATCGAGGCCGATGTGCACCCGCGCGGCGGGAATGTCGATCATCTGCGGGGCGAAGGTGTCGATGCGCGGGTCGCCACGCAATGCCAGCACCTCGCCGGCGGCAATGCGCCGGGCCAACGGCTGGCGCGGCTGCTCGAGCAGCGTTAGCAGGCCGTCCAGCGGCGCCTGGAGCAGATCGTCGAGCGCCGTGGCGACCTGCGTCTGCAATGGGTGCTCCTGGTAATGCTGCGGGTAACCCATCAATGCCCGGTCGCTGACATCCTTGGGCAACGGGCTGGGCAGCCGTGGCCAATGCCACTGTTTGTAGCTGTTCATGCAAATACCTGCCTGGGCACAGGCCTGCCCGATGGCAGGCCTGTGACGACGTGGGATCAGAGGCGGTCGAGGAGCAACCGTGGGTTGCTTTCGATCATCTCCACTTCAGCGCTGTAGACTTCGATCACCAGACCATCCGGGTCCTCGAAGTAGACGGCGCTGCGCACGTTGTCCGGCCCATGGTGGTAGCCCGGCGCCGGGCCGTTGCCCTTGACCAGCTTGATGGTGCCGGCGGCGCTGACCTGCTCGGCGATGCGCCGAACGTCCTCGGGCAGCGCCCGCACACCGATGTGATAGCCGGTCGGGTAACTGAACGACTCGCTCTGCTCGATGAAGAAGTCGAAGCCGTTGAGCTCCATCACGGCCTTGCGCGGCCCCAGGTTGTAGCAGTAGTTGGCGCCGAGGATGTCGCTGTAGAACGCCTTGGAGGCTTCCAGGTCGCGGGTGAGGATATTGACGTGGTTCATCTCGGGACGCTGCGCGGCCCGCGCCGCGTCGTCCAGCCCCAGGCCGTCGAGCGAGCGCCACAGCTTGGTCGCGGCTGCGAACTTGGCGAAGCCCGCCAGCCAGTCCTTGATCGCCAGCTCCGGCGCCTGCCCGGCACCGATATCCAGCGAGTAGGGATAGAGGAAGCCCTGGCTCGCCTGCTGCCACTGGGCGATCACGCCGCTGGCAGGCGGCAACTGCGCCAGTGCGCCCTGCACGCGGACCAGCACCAGCGCGGTGTTGCGGCACAGTCCGCTGGCCTCGTTGAGCAGCGCGTTCAACGCCGCCGGCGGCGTGGCGCTGTCGAGCAGCAGGCAGACCGCGTCCACCGGTCCCTGGCCGGCCGGCTTCTGGCTGACCTGCAGGCTGAAACCCGCCGCCGCCGCTGCGCTGCCCAGGCTGTCCAGGGCCTGGGCCGCCGCGTCGCCGAGCGGCGCGGCATGCAATGCCAACAAGCGCAGCATCAGACAGCCCTCCGTCCGATCAGCAGGGTGTAGCGGCCGATCGGCTCCTGCTCCACGGTGAGCCCCGCCTTCGCCATGCTGTCGATCAGGTAGCGGGTCGAGTGCAGCTCGCCGTTGACCGTGTTGAGCATCATGTGCAGGGAGAAGTCGGCCGACAGCGCCGGATGGATCTCGTCATCCTCCAGGGCCATGCTCAGCACCAGCAGCGCGCCGTCACCCTCGACCATGCCGGCGGCGCCGGCGATCAGGGTGCGCACCTGCTCGCGGGTGAAATAGTGCAGGCAGTCGTTGAGCATCACCACGTCTGCCCGCTCGCCCTGGTACTGCGCCAGGTCCAGCAGGTTGCGGGCATGGAAGCCCAGGCGGTCGTCGAGACGGTACTTGGCGAAGGTGGCCGCAGCCGCCTCGCGGGTCGGCTCCAGGTCCCAGACCTCACCCTTGACCTGCGGATTTCGGCTGGCGATCTCGGCCAGGTAGGTACCGTGGCCACCGGCCAGGTCGATCACCCGCCGGGCCTTGTCGAACAGCGGCAGGTCACGCAGCACGTCGACCATGGGCTGGCTGAAGCGGACCATGGCATCGTTGAAGGCATCGCGAGCCGCCAGGTCGTGCTTGAAACGGTTTTCCTGCTGGAAATCCAGCGAGGTGCGGCTGCGCAGCACTTCGTCCAGGCGCGGCCAGTTATGCCACTGCAGACGCTGATGATCGATGATCGGGCCGATGAACTCGGCGCTGTCGCTGACCAGGAAACGCTGGCTCAGCGGCAGGTTCTCGAAACCTTGGGCAGTGCGTTTCAGCAGGCCCATGGCTACCAGCGCGTTGAGGAAGATGCGGCCCTTGTTCGGCACCCAACCCAGCGCATCGCTCAGGGCCTGGGCGCTGACCGGCTGGCGGGTGTGGTCGAACACACGCTGGGCCAGCGCCGAATGCAGGATGGCGGACTGGCGGTACTGGTCGGAGAGCTTCACCAGGTCGACCACGCCTTGCAGACTGTTCAGTTCGTCGGCGTGTTCGTAGATGGTCACGGGTTTCTGGGCATTCATGCACTCACATCCCTGTCGAGTTATTGTGGGTGAGCCCATGCCCGGCATCTACCAGCAAGGTGTCGATTGACTTGCACGCACCCCTCCCTGGGACCGGCAAGCACAGGCTCCGCAATTGAGCCTAGACGCAGACCCAATAAATACAACTAATACCTTTTATATTTTTATCGCATATAAATTTTCTTATCGATAATCGTTCATCTTGCACAATTCACCGCGAATCCGGGCTATCCTTCGCCCACTTGCCTGCGCAAAGGATGGCCCAGGAGAGTGCCCGATCCGTTCATTCACGCCCGGTTTCCAGCGCTCCATGACCTCGACCACCGTTGATACCAACTGCACCGCCGACCGCATCCTGTTCCTGCTCAAGACCCGCGGGCCGCTCAAGACCGCCGACCTGGCCCAGCTGCTCGCCATCACCTTCGAAGCCACCCGCCAGCAGGTGCAGAAACTGCAGGCGTCCGACCTGATCAGCGGCATCAGCGTGCCGGCCAAGGGCGCCGGGCGCCCTTCGCAAAAATGGGCGCTGACCGCCACGGCCCAGCGCCGCTTCCCCGATTCCCACAGCGTGCTGACCCTGCAACTGATCGAGAGCGTCGAGCAGGTCTTCGGCAGCGACGGGGTCGACCGCCTGATCAGCCGCATGGAAGACAGCAACAGCCGTGAGTACCAGCAGGCCTGCGCCGATGGCCAGAGCCTGGAAGACAAGGTGCGCATCCTCGTGCAGTTGCGCGAGCGCGCCGGCTACATGGCCGAGATGCAGGCCGACGGCAATGACTGGCTGATCGTCGAAAACCACTGCCCGATCTGCATCGCCGCCACCCGCTGCCAGGGGTTCTGCCGCAGCGAGCTGCAGGTGTTCCAGGCGGCGATCGGCGAGCAGGGGCTGGTGGAACGTTGCGAGCACCTGATCTCGGGGGATCGGCGCTGCGTCTATCGCATTTCGCCGAAATAATCTGGCGTTCTAGCAACGTGGGGGCGTTCTAGCCCCGCGATCACCGGCCAAGCCGGTGCCATGCAGCGCCTCGCGGGGCAAGCCCGCTCCCACGCCCCCTCGCCAGGTCAACGTGACTCATCAGATCCGCCGCCTGCCCTTCAGCGCCGGAATGGTGGTCTGCGCAATCGCCACCTGTTCCTGCTCACGCCGGGTGTTGGCCGCCAGGCCCGCCAGGGTCGGCTGGCTGAACAACAGGCGCGCATCGGCATGCAACCCCGCCTGGCGCATGCGCGCCACCAGGCTGACCGCCAGCAGTGAGTGTCCGCCGAGCTCGAAGAAGTTGTCGTCACGGCCGACCTGCTCGATCTTCAGCACCTCCGTCCAGATCTGCGCCAGCGCATGCTCCAGCTCGTCGCGGGGCGCCTCATAGGCCCGGCTGATCACCGCCTCCGCGCCCGGCGCCGGCAAGGCGCGGCGATCGACCTTGCCGTTGGGGCTCAGCGGCAGCTCGGCCAGGAGCACATAGGCCGAAGGCACCATATAGGCCGGCAGGCGCGCCGACAGGTACGCACGCAGCGCTTCCAGCGTCGGCGCGGCATGGCCGTCGCGACAGCTGGCATAGGCCACCAGCCGCTCCTCGCGCACCAGTACCACGGCCTGGCTTAAGACCGGGTGGGCGGCCAGCAGCGCCTCGATTTCGCCCGGCTCGATACGCAGGCCGTTGAGCTTGACCTGGAAGTCATTGCGCCCGATGAACTCCAGCTCGCCATCGGCGCGATAACGCACCAGGTCGCCGGTACGGTACAGGCGGTCGCCGGCCACGAACGGGCTGGCGATGAAGCGCTCGAACTGCAACGTCGGCAAGCCCAGATAGCCGCGGGCCACGCCGATGCCGCCGATATGCAGTTCGCCAGCACAACCCACGGGCACCGGACGGTCATGGGCGTCGAGCACGTACAGGCGGGTATTGCCGATCGCCCGCCCGATCGGCGGGGCGACGGTGGGCAACGGCTGGCGCGGCTCCAGGGTCCAGGCGGTGCTGTCCACGGTGGCCTCGGTGGGGCCATAGACATTGTGCAGGCGCACCTGGGGCAAGGCCTGGCGCACCTGTTGCGCCAGCGCCAGGGTCAGCTCGCCGCCGCCACAGAAGACATCGCGCAGGCTGCTGCAACGCTCGACGCCCGGGGTGTCGAGAAACGCCTGCAGCAGGGCCGGGACAAACTTGACGGTAGTCACCCGGCGCGTCTGGATCAGCTGCACCAGATAGGCCGGATCGCGGTGCCCGTCGGGGCGCGCCAGCACCAGGCGCAAGCCGGCGCACAGCGGCCAGAACAACTCCCACACCGAGCCGTCGAAGCTGAACGGCGCCCGTTGCAGCAGCGCGTCGTCGGCCTGTGGCGGGCACAGCTCGCTGCCCCAGCGCATCAGGTTGCACAACCCGCGATGCTCGACCATCACCCCTTTCGGCGTACCGGTGGAGCCCGAGGTGTACATGACATAGGCCAGGTGCCCGCCGCCCAGTTCCGGCAGTTCGGGCGCAGGGTCGCCATGCCCCTGCCAGTCACCGTGATCCAGGTCCACCAGCGGTGTCGACAGGCCCTCGAACAGGCCGCGGGTGGCTCCGTGCACCAGCAGTGCCAGGGGCGCGCTGTCGGCAAGCATGTAGTGCAGGCGTTCGTCGGGGTAGCCGGGGTCCAGCGGCACATAGGCGCCACCGGCCTTGAGCACGCCGAGCAAGCCAACAATCAGCGAGGCGCCGCGCTCCAGGCACACGGCGACCCGGCTGTCGGGCCGCACGCCCAGGCCGATCAGGTGATGGGCCAGCCGGTTGGCCAGGGCATCGAGCTCGCGGTAGGTGAGCTGTGTCTCTTCGCTCTGCAGCGCCACGGCATCCGGCGTGCGTCGCACCTGGGCGGCGAACAACGCCGGCAGGTGCGGATAGGCGGGATCCAGCGCCACCTCGGTGGCATTGAGGGTCTCCAGCAGATAGACGCGCTCCGTCTCCGGCAAGGTCGAAAGCGATTGGAGCGCCACTGGCGGCTCGCTGACCAGGGCATTGGCCAGCGCCTGCAGGGCGCAGCAAACATGCCCGAGCACCCGTTCGGCGCCCAGCTCGCGAGGCGCCCGCACACTCAGCCGCAGGCTGTCGCCCTGCTCGTCCACGGTCAGCACCAGGGCGTGGCTGTGCACCTCGCTGGCATCGAGCAACGTCACGCCAGGCAGCGCCACGCTGTCGTGCGCGGCGCCATGCCGATAATTGAGCAGGCTGTCGAACAACGCCACCCCGGCAGGCAAGCCGCTGCAGCGCTGGGCCAGCACCAACGGCGCATCCTCGTGCCCGAGCAGTGCCGCCAGCTGGCCGTGGATTCCGGCCAGCGCCTGGCCCACATCACGACCGGCCAGCGACACCCGCAGCGGCAGGCTGTTGATGAACATGCCCAGCGCCCGCTCGGCACCCTCGCCCGCCATCACCCGACCCAGCAGCACGGTGCCAAATAGCACCTCGTCGCGACCGCCCAAGGCTCCCAGCACCTGGGCCCAGGCCAGGTGCATCAGGCTGCCCAGGCCGACGTCGTGCTGACGCACGCGCTGGCGCAAGGTCGTGGCCAAGCCCTCAGGAACGGTCAGGGCGCAGGTTTCGACGGTGGCCTGGCCCTCCTCGCCCATGCCGGCCAGCCTAGGGGGCGCTTCCACCCCGGCCAGGGCTTCGCGCAGGAAGGCTTCATGCCCCGCCTGCCTGGCCTCGTCGCGGCTCAGGGCGACGTAGTTGCGATACGGCACGGGCGCTGGCAGCGTGTGTCCCTCGCCCGCCATCAGCGTCGCCAGCTCGGCCAGCAGCACCTGCACCGAGACCGCGTCGTTGACCAGGTGGTGGAAGTGCAGCAGCCCCAGCCAGCGCTGCCGCGCGCTGTCCTCGACGCAGGCCAGGGCCATCATCGGCGCCTGGCGCAGGTCCAGCCGCAGGGCCTCTTCGCGCAGCCGGGTGGCCGCGTCGCCCGAACCGGGCGCAAGCACCCTCAGCGGCAACCAGGCCTGGCGCCACACCACTTGCTGCGGCTGCGCCAGGCCTTCCCAGGCCAGGCTGGTACGCAGGATGTCGTGACGCTCGATGACCCCGGCCAAGGCGCGGTTGAACGCCTCCAGCGCAGCCTGGCTGGCGAAGGCGAACAGCGCCTGTTGCTGGTACGGGTCACGGTCTTCGGTGAGGTGGTGATACAGCAGGCCTTCCTGCAGCGGTGCCAGCGGGTAGATCTCCTGCACATTGGCCGCGCCACCCGGAACCATGCCGACGATGCGGTCGATGCTGGCCTGATCGAGGCGGGTCAGGGCCAGCATCTCGGGGGTGATCCGCTGGCTACCCGGGGCCACGTGGTTGGCCGGTACCGACTGCGCAGGGGTACTGCCGAGCGATGCGGCCAGGCTCGCCAAGGTCGGCTGACCGAACAGGACCTGTGCATCTACTTGCAGCCCCGCCTGACGCATGCGCTCGATCAGGCGCACCGCCAGCAGCGAATGGCCGCCCAGCTCGAAGAAGTGATCGTGCCGCCCAACCTGCTCCACCTCCAGCAACTCGCCCCACAGCGCGGCCAGGCGCTGCTCAAGCTCGCCCCGGGGCGGCTCGTGGGCGCGCCGTACCGTGGCCTCGTTGCCCGGCACCGGCAAGGCGCGGCGGTCGAGCTTGCCATTGGCGGTCAACGGCCAGGCCGTCATCGCCACAAAGGCGCTCGGCAGCAACGCGGCCGGCAGGCGCCTGCGCAGGTGCTCGTGCAACTGCAACGGGGTCGATGCGTGTTCGCCGAGGTACCAGGCCACCAGCTGGCCGTCGCGCAGCAGTACCAGCGCCTCGCGCACGGCCGGGTGGCTGGCCAGCGCGCTCTCGATCTCGCCCAGCTCGACCCGCACGCCGCGGATCTTCACCTGGTCGTCGCCGCGCCCCAGGTACTCCAGGGTACCGTCGGGCAACCAGCGCACCAGGTCCCCTGTGCGGTACATCCGGGCGCCGTGCTGCGGGGTGAACGGGTCGTCGAGGAAGCGCTCGGCTGTCAGGTCGGGCCGATTCAGGTAGCCGCGGGCGACACCCGCACCGCCGATGTACAACTCACCGACGGCGCCTATCGGCAGTTGCCGGCCCTGGGCATCGAGCACATGCAGGCGGGTATTGGCCACCGGCGCGCCGATGTGCAGCACCTGGCCCGGGCGCACCTCGCCCGCGCTGGCCACCACCGTGGCCTCGGTCGGCCCGTAGTTGTTGATGATCCGCCAGCCTTGCTCCCGGGCCAGGCGACGCAGGCGATCACCGCCGACCAGCAAGGTGCGCAGGGTAGGATGCGCCTCGCCCTGGGCGAAGGCGTGCTCTGCCACCGGCGTGGGCAGGAAGCTGACCTGCAGCGGCTGGGCGCGCCACCAGCGCAGCAGCGCGTCGATGTCCTCGCCGCTCTCGCCCACCGGCGCCAGGTGCAGGGTGGCGCCGGCGCACAGGGTCGGCCAGATCTCCCAGGCCATGGCATCGAAGCCAAAGCCGGCCAGGCTGGAGGTGGCGCTGCCAGGCTGCAGGTCGAAGGCGGCGCAGTGCCAGTCGACCAGGTTGGCGAGCATGCGCTGCTCGATCATCACCCCCTTGGGCTGGCCGGTGGAGCCGGAGGTGTAGATCACATAGACCAGGCTTTCGCCCGATAGCCCAGGCACCTCGAGGTCATCAAGCACTGCCGTGGGCAATGGCAAGCGGTCCAGCTCGATCACCGGCACATCGATGGCCGGCAAGCGCTCGCGCAGGACGGACTGGGTCAGCACCACCTTTGGTGCGCAATCGTCGAGCAGGTAGCGCAGACGCTCGCCCGGGTGCGCCGGATCGATCGGCACATAGGCCGCGCCAGCCTTGAGCACCGCCAACAGGCCAACCAGAGTGTCCAGGCCTCGGCGAGCGACCACCGCCACCCGCTGCTCCGGCGCCACGCCCAAGGCCTGCAGTTGCGTGGCCAGCTGATTGGCGCGGTTGTTCAGCTCGGCATAACTCAGGTGGCGCCCCTCGTGCACGGCGGCCGTCGCCTCGGCGCGCAGCGCGGCCTGGGCCTCGATGCGCCGATGGATCAGGGCCGGGCCTTGGGCGGCGCTGGCCGTGGCATTCCACAGCCGCAGGCGCTGGTGCTCGTCGGGCAACAGCAGGTCGTAGTCGTCGATGGCCGCCTGCGGCCGCTCCAGCCCCTGGGCCAGCACATGCAGCAGGCGCGCAGTGAACACCTCGACCTCTTCGGGGGCCAGCCAGGCCTGGTTGTACACCAGGTGCAGCCAGGCCTTGCCATTGTGCGGGTTGCTGCGCAGGTAGATCGACAGCGGCGTCGGCTCGTGATCGTTGCATACCTTCACGCTGTGGGCGCCGAGGCTGCCAAAGCGCAGGTCGTGGCCCTCTTCCTCGTAGGACACGGTGATCTCGAACAATTGCCCCCGGGCCTCCCGGGACAGCCCCAGCGCCCGGTTAAGGTCGCTGAGCGGCAGGCGCTGGTGGCGCAGGTCGCGCCGCAGGGCATCGCCGATACCGCGCACCAGCTCAGCGAAGCTCAAACTCCGGCCGAAGTCCATGCGCAAGGCATTGACCTGGACGAACATGCCCAGTGTCGCCTTGGCCCGCGCATTGCCACGGTTGCGCACCGGCAGGCCGACCACCCAGTCGTCCCGCTGCCAGGCCCGGGCACAGCACACGTGCAAGGCCGCCAGCAGCACATGGGCGACCGATCCCTGCAGTTCGTCGGCCAGTTGCCGCATGCGCGCCAGCAGGTCGCCGTCGAAACTGCGGTCCAGCGCATGGCTGGGCGTGGCACCTGGCGGCAGGCCCTGTTCCCTGGGGCGCAGCAGCGCATCGGGCAGTTGCGGGTAACGGCATTGCCAATAGGCAAGATCGCGCTGCTGGCGGGCCGATCCCTGGTAGGCCAGGTCATCCTCGATGAACGTCCGGTAGGACGGGGCGGTGTCCGGCAGTGCCAGGCCCTGCTCGAGCAGACCGTAGTACTGGCCCAGCTGGTGGAGCAACTGCTCCAGGCCCCAGCCGTCGAGGATCAGGTGATGGGCCTGCAACATCAGCAGGCTGCGCGCGCCGCCCACATGCAGCAATGCCATGCGCAGCAACGGTCCGGTTTCAAGGGCGAAGGGCTGTTGCAGCAAGGTCTTGGCCAGACGCTGTGCAGCGGCGAACGGCTCAGCCTGCCCGCGCAGGTCGTGCTCGTCCAGCGGCACCTGCAAACCGGCCACAAAGCGCTGGCGGGCCACGCCATCGTCCCCCGCCTTGCGCACCAGCACCGTGCGCAACCCGTCGTGAAGCGCGACCAGATGCGCCAGCGCGCGCCGCAGCAGGCCACTGTCCACGGCGCCGTCGAATTCGAGATAGCCGCCGACGTTGTAAAGCGGCGAGTCGCCATGGCTGATCTGGTCCAGCCAGATGTCGCGCTGGGCGCAGGTCAGGGGGAAGCTATCGGCGACGGACATGGGCGGGTCTTCCTTGAAACGGGATCGTCCGCGGATTCAAGCACCCACCCCGCGCCCTGTATGGCCCCCCAAACCCGGACACTGGCCAATACCTTTTCGCTCCGCCTGAGCCTGCTGAATCTTTTGTAGGAAATTGACGATAGTCGGCAGCCGGTACCTGCCTACCCCTGTCAGCCGGCGGGGCAATCGCCGGCGATCTGGTCGGTTTCTGGCGCCAATTGTCCGACAATCCATCGATTCAAGCTGCATGAGCCCGGGGAAATACCGACTTTTCTTGTCGGATAATTTGGCATTTCCTGTCCCCGCTTTCCGCTACAGACGCAGGCTCGGAGCCTGCTATTCAATAGCGCCAAGCCCCAGCACAGAGAGGACTCGACCGCGAGACCCACCGCGTTACCGGATCAAGGAAGACAACGACATGAAGCTGATCGACAGCCTCGAACACCGCCACGACCCGCACCTGTACCTGCAGTTGGGCGCACTGGTTGCCAGCACCGGCGATGCCACCTTCGCCGAACAGATGTTCCAGCTGATCGACGACCAGGTACCGATCCATCGACTCGACCTCAGCGAATGGACCCTCGACAGCGACCAGGCCAGCATCCGCCAGGTCAAGGTGCTGGGCAGCGCCGGCCTGCCCGAGGCGACGCCCGCGCAGGCGCAGCTGCGCCATCCCCTGCTGCAAAGCATCATGCGCATGGAAGACCCCTTGCTGATCCAGATAAACGCCCCCGTGCACCAGTGCAACCTGGTGTCGCGCAGCGGCGACCGGCGCTGGGTCATCTGCTGTCATCGCCAGCGCAGCGAGCGGATGTTCTCCCTGGCCGAACTGTCGCTGCTCAAGCGCCTGTCCGACACCCTGTTGCCTCTGGTCGAGCACCATGCCCAGCTGTTCCTGCAGGCGGCCCAGCGCCGCCCGGGAAGCCTGCAGGCGGATGAGGCCGGCTCGCTGCGCCAGGTCTTCACCGAGCGCCTGGAGCAGGAGGCAATCCGCCTGTCCACCCGCGAACAGGAAGTGTGCATCGGCCTGCTCACCGGAGCCACCGTGCCACAGATGGCCCAGCGCCTGAATGTGAAGAACAGCTCGATCGAGACCTACCTGAAACGCGCCACCGCCAAACTCGGCGTCAGCGGACGCCATGGCCTGGCCCGCTGGATGGCCGGCACCTGATCCCAGAGACCCTGTCATGCCGCGAATCACCCTGCCCTTGCTTGTCCTCGTATTGACCGGTTGCAGCCTCGCCCCCGACTACCAGCGCCCACTCTCGCCCAGCGCCGAGCAGTACCCCACGGGTGTCGCCTACCGGGGCGGGCCACCCGCCACGGACGTGGCCGGCGACTGGCGCGGGGTGTTCCGCGACCCGGTGCTGCGCCAGTTGCTCGACACCGCGCTGGTCAACAACCGCGACCTGCGCGTGGCCGTGCTCAACGCCGAGGCCTACCGTGCCCAGTACCGCATCCAGCGCGCCGAACTGCTGCCGAAGATCGCCGCCAACGCCCAGGGCACGCGCCAGTACCTGCCACGGCGGCGCACCGGTGGCGAAGGCATGATCAGTTCCCAGCAATCGGCCACCGTCGGCATCAGCGCCTATGAACTGGACCTGTTCGGTCGATTGCGCAGCCTCAGCGACCAGGCCCTGCTCAACTACCTGGCCACCGACGAGGCCCGGCGTGGCGCCGAGCTCAGCCTGCTCAGCAGTGTCGCCGGCGCCTACCTGACCTGGCGCGCCGACCAGGAGCTGCTGGCCCTGTCGCGCCAGACCCTGCAGGCCGACGAGAAGAGCCTGCGCCTGACCCAGCGCCAGCGCCGCACCGGCACCCTGTCGGCGCTCGACCAGATCCAGGCCACCACCCGCGTCGACAGCACCCGTGCTGCCGTGGCGCGTTACACCCGCCTGGCCGCCCAGGACCTCAACCAGTTGCAGCGCCTGGTCGGCGCGCAGGTCGACGAACGCCTGCCGGCGCTGCCGCTGGCCGACGAGCAGATCGCCCGGGTGCCCGCCGGCCTGCCCGCCGACCTGCTGCAACGGCGCCCGGACATCCGCCAGGCCGAGTACCAGCTGCAGGCCGCCAACGCCAATATCGGCGCGGCGCGGGCGGCGTTCTTCCCGAGCATCAGCCTGACCGCCAACGCCGGCAGCAGCAGCCGCGAATTGGCCGACCTGTTCGATGCCGGCAGCGGCACCTGGCTGTTCCAGCCGCAGGTCAACCTGCCGCTGTTCAACGCCGGCAGCCTGCGTGCCAGCCTCGACTACGCCAAGTTGCAGAAGGACATGCAGGTGGCACGCTACGAGAAGTCGATCCAGACCGCCTTCCAGGAAGTGGCCGACGGCCTGGCGGCGCGCAGCACCTACCAGCAGCAGTTGCAGGCCCAACGCGCCTTGGTGGAGGCCAGCCAGCGCTACCACGACCTGGCCGAGAACCGCTACCGCACCGGCATCGACAGCAGCCTGACCTTCCTCGACGCCCAGCGTTCGCTGTTCAGTGCCCAGCAGGGCCTGATCAGCGACCGCCTGGCACAGCTGTTGGCCGAGGTGAACCTGTTCACCGCGCTGGGCGGCGGCTGGGACGAGGCGCCGGGGCTGGCCTACCAGCGCTCCGCGGCCCTGCCGAAGTAGACCGACGGCGACACCCCGAGGGTGCGACGGAACATGGCGCTGAAGGCGCTGGGGCTGTCGTAGCCCAGGTCCAGCGCCACCTCCAGCACCGACTGCCCGGCCGCCAAGGCATCAAGGCTGGCCAGCAGGCGCATGCGCCGCAACCACTGCACCAGGCTCAGGCCGGTCTCGCGCTGGAAGGCGCGGGTCAGGGTGCGCGGGTTGAGGCCGCTGTGGGCCGCGGCACGGGCCAGGCTCCAGTCCTCGGACGGTGCCTGGCGCAGGGCCTCGCACAGGCCTTGCAGATGCGTCGAGTGCGGGCTGGGCACATGCAGGGCGAACACCGGCAGCACGCGCAGCTCGTCGAGAATCAGTTGCATGATCCGCGCCTCGCGCCCCTGGGCCGGATGGTCGGGGGCGATGTCCATGGCGCGGATGATCAGTTCGCGCAGCAGCGGTGAGATCTCGATCACCTGGCACTGGCGCGGAAGGTCCGGGCGCGCGCCAGGGTCGACGAACAAGGTACGCATGCGCACCACGCCGGCCATGCGCAGTTCGTGATCGACCGCCGCCGGCACCCAGACCCCGCGCCCCGGGGGGACCACCCAGCTGCCTTCACGGGCGCTGACCGTGACCACGCCGCTGATGGCGTGGATCAGCTGGGCGCGGTCATGGCAGTGCGGGGCGATGTGCTCGCCATGGCGGTAGTTCTCGGCGAGCGGCAGGATGATCGGGCGCGGCATTGGTGCGGATCTGGCTAGGGTGGAGGGGGATTATGGCGATGTGGGGGGTGAAGGGGAAATCGGGGGAATTGGGGATGGTGGGGTGTTTCGGGGTGTTCGCCGGGAGAGTTGCAGCGCTCTTGAGATCGAGCGCCGCCCGCGCGGTGCATCGCGACGCAAGGCCCCCACAGGGATCGCGCCAGATTCTAAAAATTGAGCAAGACAGTTGCTCCCACAGGCGTGGCGCGTGGCTTGAGGGCCGCGCGGTCGCTGTGGGAGCGGCTTCAGCCGCGAACACCGGCATAGCCGGTGCCAGGCACCGCGTCGCCTGCTTCGCGGGTAAACCCGCTCCCACAGGGATCGCGCCAGATTCTAAAAATTGAGCAAGACAGTTGCTCCCACAGGCGTGACGCGTGGCTTGAGGGCTGCACGGTCGCTGTGGGAGCGGGCTTGCCCGCGAACACCGGCATAGCCGGTGCCAGGTACCGCGTCGCCTGCTTCGCGGGTAAACCCGCTCCCACAGGGATCGCGCCAGATTCTAAAAATTGAGCAAGACAGTTGCTCCCACAGGCGTGGCGCGTGGCTTGAGGGCTGCGCGATCGCTGTGGGAGCGGCTTCAGCCGCGAACACCGGCGCAGCCGGTGCCAGGCACCGCGTCGCCTGCTTCGCGGGTAAACCCGCTCCCACAGGGATCGCGCCAGATTCTAAAAATTGAGCAAGACAGTTGCTCCCACAGGCGTGGCGCGTGGCTTGAGGGCCGCGCGGTCGCTGTGGGAGCGGCTTCAGCCGCGAACACCGGCATAGCCGGTGCCAGGCACCGCGTCGCCTGCTTCGCGGGTAAACCCGCTCCCACAGGGATCGCGCCAGATTCTAAAAATTGAGCAAGACAGTTGCTCCCACAGGCGTGGCGCGTGGCTTGAGGGCCGCGCGGTCGCTGTGGGAGCGGCTTTGAACTGGCCTAATGATTTTGGACACCTTCATCGGGCGCTATGATGGCGCCCAATTGGAGGCAAAATCAGTGCGTAAATCTTATTCAAGAGAATACAAAGTCCAAGCTGCCGAAATGGTGCTGGACGGTGGGCAGTCAGTTCCTGAGGTCTGTGCCGCCCTTGGGCTGGGCCCTACCGCGCTTCGCCGCTGGGTTGACCAGGTGCGTGAAGAGAGAACCGGTAAGGTTCCGGCTGGAGCCAAAGCGATTACACCCGAGCAGCAACGAATTGAAGAACTCGAAGCGCTGGTTCGGCAAAAGGATCGGGATATCGAAATCCTAAAAAAGGCCAGTGCTCTCCTGCTTCGGGACTCCAAAGATCGTTCTCGCTGATCAACGAGCTGAGTGAGCAATACCCTGTTGTCGACTGCTGCCGCGTGCTTGGGGTTAAGCGCAGCAGTTTCTATGCGTGGCGCAAACGACAAGGACGTGAAAACCCGGCAAGAGATGCGCTACGCCTGCTGGTAATCAAGCACTTCAACGCATCGCGAAGTGCTTCTGGCTCGCGAACCCTGGCGCAGGAATTGCGGCACGAAGGCCATGAAATAGGACGATACAAGGTGCGTGCGCTAATGCGTGAAGCTGGCCTGAAGTGCAAACAGCGCAGGCCGCACCGCTATCGGTCATCAGGGGCAGAAGCGTTGATCGCCGAGAATCAGCTGAAGCGCAATTTCAAGGTTTCGGCGATCAATGAGGTTTGGTGTGGCGATGTGACCTATATCCAGGTTGGCAGGCGCTGGCTGTACCTAGCCGCCGTGATTGACCTCTATGCCCGTCGCGTAGTGGGTTGGGCATTCTCGATGATTGCAGATGCCAACTTAGCTTGTAACGCCCTGCGCATGGCCGCTGAATCGCGGGGTAGGCCGGCGGGCGTAATGTTTCATTCAGACCAGGGCTGTCAGTACACCAGCCATAAATTCAGAGCCGCGCTCGATGAGTACAACTTGAACCAGAGCATGAGCCATCGAGGCCAATGCTGGGATAACGCTGCCATGGAGCGATTCTTCGGAGCATTGAAATCAGAATGGGTGCCGGCAGAGGGTTACGAGACCGAAGCGCAGGCACGAGTGGATATCCAGGCTTATCTGATGCGCTACAACCTCAAGCGCCTCCACAGCTACAACGGCTATGAAACGCCAGTAGCCATGGAGGAAAAGCTCAAGGCAGCGGCATGAACCTTAACCGGTGTCCAAAATTACTTGACCAGATCACTTCAGCCGCGAACACCGGCATAGCCGGTGCCAGGCACCGCGTCGCCTGCTTCGCGGGTAAACCCGCTCCCACAGGGATCGCGCCAGATTCTAAAAATTGAGCAAGACAGTTGCTCCCACATTTGTTTCGGGCCAATTATTCCTGTGAATGAGGCGGCGCCCGCCTTGGTGCATGTCTCAAGTCGTGCGGGGCGGCAGTGGTGCCCACGCCGAATCTGCGTCGGACCGACAAGGCGGACCAGGTGATGGCACAGGATTGACTGGCCCGAAACAAATGTGGGAGCGGCCTTGCGTCGCGATGCGCCGCGCGGGCGGCGCTCGATCTCATAGGCGCTGCAATCCTGTCGCCAAACACCTTTGCGCCACTACACAATCCCCGCCATCAACACCCCTTGACCCCTTCCTGCGCCGACACCGGCACATCGAAGACCTTGTCGAACCCCCACTGGAACACGAACGCATAGACAAAGAAGAACACGAACAGCGCCAGGTTGGTCACCAGCGCCGCCCACAGCCCGATATCCAGCCAGTAGGCCACCAGCGGCAGCAGGATCAGCACCAGCCCACCCTCGAAGCCCAGGGCATGCAGCAGGCGCCGCAGGAAGGTGCGGCTACGCTGACTTTGGCGTGCCTCCCAACGCTCGAACGCCCAGTTGTAGGCCATGTTCCAGCTCATGGCGATGCCCGACATGAGGATCGACAGCACGGTCGACTGGGCCATGCCGGCGCCGAATGCCAGCTCCAGCGCAGGCGCGACGCAGGCCACGGCGATAGCCTCGTAAAGGATGGCCTGGACGACCTTGCGCGCCTTGCCTTGCATGTTCAGCTCCCCGAAGAAAAGACCTACAAAGCTACAAGAAGAAGGCTGTAAGAAAAAGTCGGAAATACTTTATTGACTGACCGTTCAATCAAGAAAAGCTAGCATAAACGTTTCCGCACCACCCCTCCCTGGCGTCCGGCCCGTCAAGTGCCGACACGACCCCCGCCTCCGTGGCACTTCCGCAAGCGCCTGCACCGCACCGTCCGGCGCAGGCCGCGCATTGGACAACCCCGTGATCGACTGCTTGTATCTATGACTGGCAAGCGGCGACACGTCGTACAACTTCGTCCAGGGAATCGAACGAGGAACTACACGATGGCTTACACCGTGATGATGGTATTCGGTACCCGCCCTGAAGCGATCAAGATGGCCCCGCTGGCCCGCGTCCTGCGCGACTGGCCTGAGGTCGACTTGCATATCTGCTCCACCGGCCAGCACCGCGAAATGCTTGAGCAGGTCCTGACCGCCTTCGGCCTCACGGTCGACCAGGACCTGCAGGTGATGACCCAGAACCAGACCCTCAACGGCCTGTCCCGCGACCTGCTGGACAAGCTCGACCGCGCCTACGAGCAGGTCAAGCCCGATATCGTCCTGGTCCACGGCGACACCACCACCAGCTTCATCGCCTCGCTGGCGGCCTTCCACCGGCATATTCCCATCGGCCATGTCGAGGCCGGCCTGCGCACCGGCAACCTGCAGCAGCCCTGGCCCGAGGAAGCCAACCGGCGCTTGACCGGCGTGCTCGCCGACCTGCACTTCACCCCCACCCGCGACTCCGACGCCAACCTGATCCGCGAGGGCGTGCCGCCCGAGCATATCGAGGTCACCGGCAACACGGTGATCGACGCCCTGCTGTGGATGCGCGACAAGCTGCACCGGGACAACTGGCGCCCCGCGCCCGAATCCCCGCTCAAGGTGCTGCGCGACGACCAGCGCATGGTGCTGATCACCGGCCACCGCCGGGAGAACTTCGGCAGCGGCTTCGAACGCATCTGCCTGGCCCTGGCGGAGCTCGCCCTGCGCTACCCGGATGTGCAGTTCCTCTACCCTGTGCACCTCAACCCGCAGGTGCAGCACGCGGTGTACAGCGTGCTGTCCGGCCGCGACAACATCCACCTGGTCGCGCCCCAGGACTACCCGCATTTCGTCTGGCTGATGAACCGCGCCCATATCATCCTCACCGACTCCGGTGGCGTGCAGGAAGAGGCGCCCGCCCTGGGCAAGCCGGTGCTGGTGCTGCGCAAGGTCACCGAGCGTCCCGCCGTGCTCAAGGGCGGCACGGTCAAGCTGGTCGGCACCCTGACCGAGCGCATCGTCCACGAGACCAGCCAGTTGCTCGACAACCCGGACGCCTACGCGCGCATGGCGCAGGTGTTCACCCCCTTCGGCGACGGCCACGCCAGCGAGCGCATCGCCGAACGCCTGAGCCGCTGGTTCGCCGAGCAATCCGCCGCACGGGACAACGCATGAGCCTGGTCTTCATCGATTTCCTTACCTATGTCCTGTTCGGCCTGAAGATCCTTGCCATCATCCTGGCGACACTGATGTTCGTGCTCGGCCTGGACGACCTGTTCATCGACCTGTGCTACTGGGGGCGCAAGCTGATCCGGCGCTTCCGGATCTACGACAAGTTCGAGAAGGCCGACGAGAAGCGCCTGTTCGAGGTGCCGGAAAAGCCCCTGGCGATCATGGTGCCGGCCTGGAACGAGGTCGGCGTGGTCGGCGAGATGGCGCGCCTGGCCGCCTCGACCATCGACTACGAGAACTACCAGATCTTCGTCGGTACCTACCCCAACGACCCGCAGACCCAGGCCGACGTCGACGCCGTGTGCCTGCACTACCCCAATGTGCACAAGGTGGTCTGCGCCCGCCCCGGCCCGACCAGCAAGGCCGACTGCCTGAACAACATCATCGACGCCATCCTGCGCTTCCAGCAGGACGCGCGCATCGAGTTCGCCGGGTTCATCCTGCATGACGCCGAGGACGTCATCTCGCCCATGGAACTGCGCCTGTTCAACTACCTGCTGCCGAACAAGGACATGATCCAGATCCCGGTGTACCCCTACGCCCCGGAATGGAAAGGCTTCACCGCCGGCCACTATGTCGACGAGTTCGCCGAGAACCACGGCAAGGACGTCATCGTGCGCGAGGCGCTCACCGGCCAGGTGCCCAGCGCCGGAGTCGGCACTTGTTTCAGCCGCCGGGCGATCAGTGCCCTGCTCGAGGACGGCGACGGCATCGCCTTCGACGTGCAATCGCTGACCGAGGACTACGACATCGGTTTTCGCCTCAAGCAAAAAGGCATGAAGTGCATCTTCGCCCGCTACTCCATCACCGACCCGGCGCTGGCCCTCAAGCAGGACTGGCGCCCCGGCATGAGCCGCGAGTTCGCCCAGGTGATCTGCGTGCGCGAGCACTTCCCGCGGGACTGGCAGCACGCCATCCGGCAAAAATCGCGGTGGATCGTCGGCATCGTGTTCCAGGGCACCAGCAACCTCGGCTGGAGCCGCAAGGGCGCGCTCAACTACTTCCTCTGGCGCGACCGTCGCGGGCTGTTCGCCTACCTGCTGAGCTTTTTGGTCAACCTGTTGCTGCTGGTGCTGCTGGCGATGTGGCTGGTCACGGTGATCGCGCCGGAGTCGTGGCGCTTCATGTCGATCCTCAGCGACAGCAAGCTGCTGACCACGCTGCTGTGGCTCAACGGCCTGCTGCTGTTCAACCGCCTGTTCCAGCGGTTCTGGTTCGTTACCCGCTACTACGGCATCTTCGAGGGCCTGCTGTCGGCGCCGCGGATGATGTGGAGCAACTTCGTCAACTTCTTCGCCAACCTGCGCGCCTTGCGCCAGGTGATGGAGATGGGCGATTCGCGGCGGGTGGCCTGGGACAAGACCACCCACGAGTTCCCCGCCCTCGCCGCGCCTGCGCGCACACCGCTGGGCCAGCGCCTGGTGGAGAAAGGTTTGATAACCGAGACCCAACTGGAGCAGGCCATCACCAGCCCGGTCCGCCGGCGCCTGGGCCGCGAGCTGCTGCTGCGCGGCTGGCTGAGCAGCGAGCAACTGGTCGAGACCCTGGCTGAACAGCTGGACCTGCCCTGGGCGCCGCTGAACCCGTTCAAGATTGAGCCTGCGCTGATCGCCAAGCTGCCGCGCAAACTCGCCACCCACTACGGCGTGCTGCCGGTGGACGAAGACGGCGACACCCTGGTGCTGGCCAGCGAGAGCCCGGTCAGCCAGGTCTCGCTCGGCGTGATCAGCCGCCAGCTCAAGCGCCCGGTGCGCGCCCGCCTGGCGCCGCAAGGTCGAGTCACCCTGGGCCTGCGCTACCACTACCCGAGCCCCTGGCAGAAGCCCGAGACCCGCGAAATGCTCGCGGTACTCGAACGTCATCAGGACGACGCTACCCTGCTGGAGCAGGTGGGCATCCACCAGGTGATGCTCGGCACGCTGTTGCAGGTGCGCGGCATGGTACCAGTGACCCTGTTCAACCAGGCGCTGATCGATTTCAGCCCCGAGCAGCAGAGCCTGGGCGAGCACCTGATCGCCCGCGGCATCATCACCGAAGAGGTGCTGCAGCAAGCCCTCGCCGAGCAGGCCAGCGAACAGCAGGCCGCCTATGAACTGACCCGGGAGGTGGCATGACGCCCCGTCTTTCCCTGACCCTCGCCAGCCTGCTGCTGTGCTCATCCACCCTGGCCGCGCCGACCAAGCCGATGACCGACTTCCAGCGTTTCACCAGCTACCCGTTCATGGAGCGTGGTTACCGGGAAGCGCAGAAGGACAACTGGGCGGAGGTCGAGCGCCTGACCCGCCATGTACTCAAGCGCGTGCCCAACAACAACGAGGCCCGCGCCCTGCTGGCCGAATCCCTGGCCCACCAGCGCCGCTACAAGGAGGCCGAGGCCATCGCCGAGGACCTCGACGACAACCCCGAGCACGCCGACGCCCTGCTCGAACTGCGCCTGACCTGGATCGAGCAGGACCCGCCTGCGGCGAGCCAGGTGGAGGCCTGGCTGGCCGACAGCCAGGGCCAGCAGCGCGTGCGCCTGTGGCAGGCGTACAGCGTCAGCCTGGCCAAGTTCGGTGGCGCGGCCAAGGCCCTGGAGTGGCTCAACCAGTTGCCGGTGCGCGACGACGGCATGGTGCTGCGCATGACCCGGGCCAACTTCGCCGAGCAACTGCGCAACTGGGGCGAGACCATAGACCAGCTGCAACCCCTGGCCGACAAGGGCGAATTGCCGCCGCAGGACTGGCAGCGCCTGGCCAACGCCTATATCCAGCAGGTCGATGAAAAGGGCCTGAACAAGCTGCTGGCCAGCGCGCCATCCCAGGAGGCGGCGACCCACGCCCGCCTGGCCATGGCCAACCGCGCCATCGCCATGGGCCACAACCAGCAGGCCGAGCGTTGGCTGCAGAGCCTGCCCGCCGATCAACTGCAACATCCCGAACAGCGCCGGCAACTCTGGGAACTGGCCCGCGAGGGCGACGACGCGGCGCTGGTGCGCCAGCTGAGCAACGAATTGCAGCGCCCGTGCCTGGAGACCGTCGACTGGCTGTCGCACAAGGACCTGAAGCTGGCCCGCGAGCAGCTCGCCCAGTGCCAGGCAAGCGACAATCCACGCAGCTACGCCATCCTCAAGCAGCGCCTGTACGGTGAACCCGCGCAGCCGCCGCAGCCACGCACGGCGGCACAATGGGAGCAACGCTACCGCCAGACCGGCGACCTCGCGGCGCTGGAACAAGCCACGTTCATGCTGCTCGAACGCGGCCAGGCCGAACACGCCCGGCAGCTGCTGGAGAACGCCTACGACCGCCGCCAGGGTCGGTTGACGCCCTCGCTGCTGCAACGCCTGGGTAACCTCTATGCGCGCAACGACGGCCCACTGGACACCCCGCGCATGCTTGCCCTGGTGCCGCGGGTCGATGCCGCCACCCGCGGCCTGTTGCTCGCCCGCCTGGCCGAGGCCGGCCAGTGCGACGCGGTGCGCAAGGCCATCCCGGCCAACCCGAGCGAAGCTGGCCAGTATCGCGCCCTGGGCCGCTGCGCCATGCCCGACCAGCCCGGCGAAGCCGTCATCTACTACCAGGCCGCCGAACGTCTGGGCGACCCAGGCAGCCGCCTGCCCCTGGCCTACGCGCTGGAGGCCTCGGGCGACTCCGAGGCGGCGCTGCCGATCTGGAACAGCCTGCCGGCCGACGCCTGGACCGACAATGCTCGCCTGACCGCGGCGCGTGGTGCCTTGAACGCCGGCGACGCCAATGTCGCCCGCCGCCACTGGGACGCGGCCGCGCACCTCAGTGCCGACGATTGGGCCCTGGGCGCCGCCATTGCCCAGCGCCAGGGCGACACCCAGCAGGCCCTCGCCTTCCAGCGCGAAGCCCTGCGCCACACCCCGCGTGCCGATCATTACTACGCCGCCGCCGGCACCGCCCAGCAGGCCGGCGACAGCGCCCAGAGCACCGCCTGGCTGGCCGAGGCCGTGCGCCTGGCGCCGGACCAGCCGCGCTACCGGGCCGACTACGGCATGCGCCTGGCCGGCTCGGCAGACAAGCAGCAACGACGCCAGTCCATACCCTACCTGGAACGCGCCACCCGCGACTTCCCCGAGGACTACCGCCTGGGCGAGACCCTGGCGCTGCGCTACGACGAGGCCGAGGACAGCGCCTCGGCCCGCCGCGAACTGCGCCGGGTGCTGGACGTGGAACGCAACCTGGTCGACGGCGACGACGAGTACGGCAGCCTGGAAGCGCGCAAATACCGTCAGCGCCGCGCCCATGAAGCGCTGTCGCGCCGCGATACCATCACCCTGGCCAGCACCTGGTCGCCAGCCGGCACCTCGACCAACGACAAGTTCCTCGACGACGGCGCGCGCGCCGGCAGCTCACGCCGGGCGCAATCGCAGAACGTGCAGCTGGCGATGTGGGACCACGCCCTGGGCGAGGAGCCCAGCCGCAACGGCAGCACCCTGTCGGTGTATGGCCGCGTGCTGTTCGGTGGCCAGAGCCGCACCGACTACGCCCAGAGCATGGGCACCGGCGTCGGCCTGCGTTACAAGCCGCTCGGCCAGGCCAACCTCAACCTGTACGCCGAGCTGTACCACCAGCGCCAGATCGACAGCACGCACTACAGCGGCCTGAGCCTGGGCGAGCTGCTCAGCCCGGCCAAGGTCGGCGGCAACTGGGGCGACCTGCGCCACAACGCCGAGTCGAGCAACGACCTGCTGCTGCGTGCCACTGCCTCGTTCCTCGACCAGGGCCGGTACCGCAACGACTGGCGCATCGACGAGGACGACTGGGACGAGCGTTTCCTCTACCTGGACGCTGCCTGGTGGACCCGGGCCGGCGATCATGCCTGGCTGTCGCGCTTCCAGCAGGGCCATGCCTGGAAACTGCCGAGCCAGTCGCCGCAGACCATCATGCCCTACGGCTTCCTCGAGTTCTCAAGCCAGGACCCGAGCAACGACTGGCGCCAGGACGCCCGCGCCGGGGTCGGCGTGCGTTGGCAGTGGTGGTTCGACGATGACCGTTACAACGCCTACCGTGGCTCGCTGAAAGTGCGCGCCGAGTACCAGCAGGCACTGGGCGGCAACCTCTACGAGCGCGCCAACGGCGTGTTGCTGGGTGTGGAGATGAACTTCTGATGCGTACCTTCCTGGCGCTCTGCCTGCTCGCCCTGTGCCTGCCCGCCCAGGCCGACCAGCGCCTGTTCTACCAGCCGCTCAACCGTGATGCCAACGTCACCCACGCGCAATGGCAACAGCTGTGGCGCGCCACCAAGGCCCTGGGTGGCAAGACCCTGATCGTGCAGTGGAGCGCCTACGGCGACAGCGACTTCGGCGGCGCCAACGGCTGGCTCGCCGACAGCCTGCGCGAGGCGCGGACCCAGGGGCTGGAGCTGGTGCTGGGGCTGTACATGGATCCGGCCTACTACCAGCGGCTCGAACAGCTCGACGGCGAAGGCCTGAACAGCTACTTCAAGGCGCAGTTGGGCCGCTCCCTCACCCAGTACCAGCAGCTCAAGGCCGACTGGGCGCTGCCAGTGTCCGGCTGGTACCTGCCGCTGGAGCTGGACGACCTGCACTTTCGCGATGCGGCCAGGCGCGAGGCGCTGTACACGCAGTTGCAGGCGTTCAACCGACAACTGGACAAGCCCCTGCATATCAGCGCCTTCAGCGCCGGCCAGCTGTCGCCTCGGGTCAATGGCGCGTGGCTGGACCAACTGGCGAGTCTTGGCCTGAACGTGTGGTGGCAGGATGGTGCCGGCACCGGGCGCCTGCCGCCGCTGGTGCGCCAGGGTTATGAACAGACCCTGCCCTGCCGGGTGGGTATCGTGCGCGAGGCGTTTCGCCAGGTCAGCCAGCCGGGGCAACCGTTCCGCGCGGAGCCTGCGCAGCCGACGCTGAGCGGAGGTTGCCACGCAGAGGCTGTGTTCGCCTTGCGCTACCGGCCTTGGGCCAAGGACGTGCTGAAATCGGACTCGCTGTAGGAGCGGCCTTGTGCCGCGAAAGGGGCGCGTAGCGGCCCCGACGATCTTTGCATGAACGCTGAATTCCTGGGGCCGCTGCGCGGCCCTTTCGCGGCACAAGGCCGCTCCTACACGGCCACAGACACCATCCCCATGTACAAAACCCTCGAAGCCCACATCCGCCAACAGGTCGCCCCCGCCGCCCTGCGCGCCGAGTTCCGCCAGCACGAATTCGAGGCCATGCGCCGCTTCTGCCTGCTGATCTTCTGCATCGGCATCGCCATCTGGCTGATCTTCGATCTGATCGTCAGTTACCTCGGCGGCCAGGGCTTCACCTGGCTGTCGGGGATATTCATCGCCCTGCTGTGCAGCCTCTGCGTGGTCCTGGGCTTCACCCGCAAGAGCCAGCATTTCGACGTGCTCAACCTGTTGTTCGTGGCAGTGATCACCCTGGCCATGCGCCTGGTGATCGAGGGCATCCCCATCGTTCTGCGCCCGGTGTGGCTGGTGCTGGGTGTCTCGACCGTGCTGTACACCGTGTCGGTGCTGCCGGTGCGGCGCTGGTCGTTCTTCTGCGCCATGGCCATCACCTGGCTCATGCTCAACCCCTTCTACCACACGCGTATCGAGGCCCTGGAGCTCGAGGGTGCGATGCTGCTCAGCTACGCGGTGTTCCTCAGCGGCTTGGTGATCTACAGCTACCTGCGCATCCGCCAGGCCAAGCTGCACAACTTCTACCTGACCAAGGTGCTGCTGGAACAGGCCTACATCGACGCCCTGACTGAAATCCCCAACCGCCGCTCGTTCATGGCCAAGGCCGAAAAGCAGCTGCGCCAGGCGGACGCCGGGCAGTTCCTGGCGATGATCGACATCGACAACTTCAAGCAGGTCAACGACCGCTTCGGCCATGACATCGGCGACGAGGTGCTCAAGCGCGTGGCGGCACATATCAAGGCGGCAATGAACGGCTACGAGATCGCCCGGCTGGGTGGGGAGGAATTCGCGATCTTCTTCCAGGGGCTGGACGAGGCCGGCGCCGAGCAGCAGGTCGCGGCGCTGTGCCGGCGGGTGCGCGAGGACCTCGGCGCACATCCGGTGACCATCAGCATCGGCCTGGCCCGGATCGACAGCGGCGATAGCCTGAGCATGGCGCTGATCAGGGCGGACCAGGCATTGTACGAGGCCAAGCACACGGGCAAGGACCGCTTCGTGACCTGGTCGGCAAGCTTGTCAGGACAATGACCATCGCGGGGCAAGCCCGCTCCCACGCCAACCTCCATCACCCCTTCATCACCTGCCCCCAACACCTGCGTGGGAGCGGGCTTGCCCCGCGATGAGGCCGGCCCAGGCGCTGCATTACCCTGCGGGCAAGCGAATCCTGAACTGCGCCCCACCCAACGCCGACTGCGCCACGGTCAGTGTCCCGCCCTGCCCTTCGATGGCCCGCCGACTGATCGCCAGCCCCAACCCGAACCCACCGGTATTGCGATCACGGCTACGGTCCAAGCGATAGAACGGCTGGAAGATCCGCTCACGCTCCTCGGTCGGGATGCCGATGCCATCGTCCTCCACGGTCACCAGGCAGGCGCCGTCTTCTTCCCGGCGCAGGCGCAGCAGCAGGCTTTCATCGCAATAGCGCATGGCGTTGCGCACCAGGTTCTGCACGGCGCGGGCGGTCAGCCGCGGGTCGAGGACAAAGCGCGGCAGGTCGGTTTCGCAGCGCACCTCCCAACGGATGCCACGGTTGTCGAGCTCCTCGGCGAAACTGCCGAGCACGCTGTCCACCAGCTCCAGCAACGACACCTCGACCCGCTCGCGGGCCTGGTCGACGCTGTCCAGGCGGCTGTAGGACAGCAGCTCGAGCACCAGCTCGTCCAGCTCGCGCACGTGCCCCACCAGCCCCAGCAGGCGCTTGCGGCTGGCCGGCGGCACCTCGTCGAACAACAGCACCAGGCCGAAGTCCAGACGCGTCAGCGGCGTGCGCAGCTCATGGGAGACCGCGTTGAGCAGTTCGCGCTGCTGGTTGACCTGGCGCTCCAGGTCGCTGGCCATGGTGTCGAACACCCCGGCCAGTTCACCGATGTTCGAGCGTGGCGAAATAGACGTGCGCTCGGACATCTCGCCGCGCCCCAGGCGCCGGGCGGTGTCCTTCAACCGTTCGAGGTCGCGCCAGTGCGGCCATACCCACAGCAGCAGGCAGCCAAGCATGGCCGCGCCGATCAGCACGGTCACGCCCCAGGACAGCACGTTGATGTCCAGCGGATCGTCCGGCGAGTGCAGGCGCACCAGCCATTGCGAATCCAGCGGCGCCAGTACCGTTTCGTAGTAGCCCCAGTCGGCCATGCGCACCGCGTACAGGCCATGCTCGAGCCGGGCTTTTTCCTCGCCGCTCAGCTCGGCCTCGTCCATGCGCAGCAGGCGCACTTGCAGCGGCTTGAACACCCCGGCCAGGTCTTTTTCCACTGCCGGCCACTGCTCCCGCGGCGCCTGCTGGAACTGGCGCACGATCAGGGTCTGCACGCCTTTGGCCTGCTCGAGGTTGTAGGCCATGAAACGCTCATGGAACAGCCCGACGATGGTGTCGGGGATCAAGGCGATCGCCCCGGCATAGGCGACAATGATCACCAGGTACAGCCGCACCAGGATCTTGAGCATGGCCTGTCAGTACTCCCACTCGACCCGGCTGAACAGATACCCCTTGCCCCACACGGTCTTGATCTTGCGCGCCTCGCCGGCGCTGTCGTCGAAGCGCCGGCGCAGCTTGGAGATGGCCACGTCCACCGAGCGATCGGTGCCATTGAACTCGATGCCGCGCAACTGCTGCAGGATACGGTCGCGGCTCATCACCTCGCCGGCGTTGCGCGCCAGCACCACCAGCAGGTTGTACTCGCCGCTGGACAGCTCCACCTCCTCGCCGCGCCAGCTGACCGTGCGCTCGGCCAGGTCGATGCGCAGGCCGCCGACCTGGATCAGGTCGCTGTCCAGGCGTGGCTCGTTGACGCTGCTGCGGCGCAGCAGGGTGCGCACCCTGGCCAGCAGCACCCGGGGTTCGCAAGGCTTGGTGACGTAGTCGTCGGCGCCCATTTCCAGCCCCAGCACCTGGTCGTGGCTGTCGTCACGGGCGGTCAGCATGAGGATCGGCAGGCCCTGGGTTTCCTGGCGCAGTAAGCGGCACACCTGCAGGCCGTCGAGGCCCGGCAGCATCAGGTCGAGGATCACCAGGTCCGGTTTCTGCCGGCGGAACTCGTCCAGCACATGGTCGCCGCGGGCAATCACCCGGACATGAAAATCGTTGCGTTGCAGGTAGCTGGCGATCAGTTCGGACAACGCGCTGTCGTCTTCGACCAGGAGAATGTTCGGCATAAGGGGATTTGACGAAAGATTGAAGTAAGGCAGGATATAGAATCCTGGGCGGGCCACCGCCGATTGTTCACACTTTTTCACACACGCCCAACACAGCTTAACAGCCGCCACCCGAACGGCTGCTTTAGCATACGCTGGATCAAACCTGGAAGATCCGTATGTCCATTCCCTGCCCTTCGCGCCTGCGCCCCTTGGCGCTGCTGGCGCTGATGACCCTTTCCCTGGCCGGTTGCAACGACGCCGCCGAACAGGAAGAACAAGCCCCGCCTTCCCAGGTCCGGGTCGAGACCCTGGCCGTGCAGCCATTGGCGATCAGCACCGAACTCAGCGGCCGCATCCTCGCGCCGCGTACCGCCGAGGTGCGCGCCCGGGTAGCCGGCGTCGTGCTCAAGCGGGTGTACCGCGAAGGCAGCGACGTCAAGCAAGGTGATGTGCTGTTCCTGATCGACCCGGCGCCGTTCAAGGCCGACTTCGACAGCGCCCGCGCCAGCCTGGCCAAGGCCGAGGCAACCCTGTACCAGGCCCGCCTGCAGGAGCAGCGCTACCGCGAGCTGGTCGACGACAAGGCGGTCAGCCGCCAGGAGTACGACAACGCCCGCGCCGCCTTCCTCCAGGCCGATGCTGCGGTCGGCGAAGCCAAGGCGGCGCTGGAACGGGCACGCCTGAACCTGGGCTACGCCACCGTCACCGCGCCGATCTCCGGACGCATCGGCCGCGCCCTGGTGACCGAGGGCGCGCTGGTCGGGCAAAGCGAAACCACGCCGCTGGCCACCATCCAGCAGTTGAACCCGATTCATGCCGATGTCACCCAGTCGACCCGCGAGCTCAATGCCCTGCGCCGCGCATTGCGCGCCGGCGAGCTGCAGCAGGTCGGCCAGGGCCAGGTCAAGGCCACGCTGATCCAGGATGACGGCAGCGCCTACCCGCTGGCCGGCAAGCTGCTGTTCTCGGACATCAGCGTCGACCCAAGCACCAACCAGATCACTTTGCGCAGCGAGTTCCCCAACCCCGACCTCGACCTGCTGCCAGGCAGCTACGTGCGCGTGCGCCTGGACCAGGCCGTACAGCCCCAGGGCATCAGCGTGCCGCAGCGCGCCATCCTGCGCGACAGCGCCGGCGTGCCCAAGGTGCTGCTGGTCGACCCGCAGGACCGCATCAGCGAACGCCAGGTGGTCCTGGGCAGCGCCCAGGGTGATCGCTGGATCGTCAGCGAGGGCCTGGCCCCGGGCGACCGTGTGGTGGTCGAGGGCCTGCAACACGTCAAGGCCGGCGACCAGGTCCAGGTCGACGAGCAACCGGGCGCCTCCGCGGTCGCCCAACACACCGGCCAATGAGGGCCTGATCCATGCCGCAGTTCTTCATCGACCGCCCGGTATTCGCCTGGGTGGTCGCCCTGTTCATCCTCCTGGTCGGCGCCCTGGCCATCCCGCAGCTGCCGGTGGCCCAGTACCCCGACGTGGCGCCGCCGCAGGTGGAAATCTACGCCGTCTACCCGGGCGCCTCGGCGGCGACCATGGACGAGAGCGTGGTCAGCATCATCGAGCAGGAGCTCAACGGTGCCGACAACCTGCTCTACTTCGAGTCGCAGAGCAGCCTGGGCAGCGCCACCATCACCGCCAGCTTCCAGCCCGGTACCAACCCGGACCTGGCCCAGGTCGACGTGCAGAACCGCCTCAAGGTGATCGAGTCGCGCCTGCCGCGCCCGGTGACCCAGCAAGGCCTGCAGGTGGAAAAGGTGTCCACCGGCTTCCTGCTATTGGCCACCCTCACCTCCGAGGATGGCAGCCTCGACGAGATCGCCCTGTCGGACATCCTCGCGCGCAACGTGATGAACGAGATCCGCCGCATCAAGGGCGTCGGCAAGGCGCAGCTGTATGGCTCGGAGCGGGCCATGCGCATCTGGATCGACCCGGCCAAGCTGGTCGGTTTCAACCTCACGCCCAACGACGTGGCCGAGGCCATCGCCGCGCAGAACGCCCAGGTCGCCCCCGGCAGCATCGGCGACCTGCCCAGCCGGCCGACCCAGGAAATCACCGCCAACGTGGTGGTCAAGGGCCAGCTGAGCACCCCCGAGGAATTCGCCGCCATCGTCCTGCGCGCCAACACCGACGGCTCGACCGTCACCGTCGGCGATGTCGCCCGGGTCGAGATCGGCGCCCAGGAATACCAGTACGGCACGCGCCTGAACGGCAAGGCCACCAGTGCCTTCAGCGTCAAGCTGTCACCCGGCGCCAACGCCATGGAAACCGCGGGCCTGGTCAAGCAGAAGCTCGACGAGCTGGCGCGCTACTTCCCGGCCGGGGTGAAGTACGACATCCCCTACGACACCTCGCCGTTCGTCAAGGTCTCGATCCAGCAGGTGATCAACACCCTGGTCGAGGCCATGATCCTGGTGTTCGCGGTGATGTTCCTGTTCCTGCAGAACTTCCGTTACACCCTGATCCCGACCCTGGTGGTGCCGGTGGCGCTGATGGGCACCTTCGCGGTGATGAACGCGCTGGGCTTCTCGATCAACGTGCTGACCCTGTTCGGCATGGTGTTGGCGATCGGCATCCTGGTCGACGACGCCATCGTCGTGGTCGAGAACGTCGAGCGGATCATGGCCGAGGAAGGCCTGCCGCCGAAGGAAGCCACGCGCAAGGCCATGGGCCAGATCAGCGGCGCCATCGTCGGCATCACCCTGGTGCTGGTGGCGGTGTTCCTGCCGATGGCCTTCATGAAAGGCTCGGTGGGCGTGATCTACCAGCAGTTCTCGGTGTCGATGGCGGTGTCGATCCTGTTCTCGGCGTTCCTCGCCCTGAGCCTGACCCCGGCGCTGTGCGCCACCCTGCTCAAGCCGCTGGAAAAGGGCGAGCACCATGAGCGCAAGGGTTTCTTCGGCTGGTTCAACCGCCGCTTCGAAGGCATGAGCAACGGCTACCAGCGCTGGGTGACCCACGCCCTGGCCCGCAGCGGCCGCTACCTGCTGGTGTATGCCGTGCTGCTGGCGGTGCTCGGCTACGGCTTCAGCCAGCTGCCCACCGCCTTCCTGCCCACCGAGGACCAGGGCTATACCATCACCGACATCCAGCTGCCGCCGGGTGCCAGCCAGGCCCGCACCATCGAGGTGGCGCAGCAGATCGAGGCGCACAACGGCGAAGAGCCGGGCGTGGCCAACACCACGCTGATCCTCGGTTTCAGCTTCTCCGGCAGCGGGCAGAACGCGGCGCTGGCCTTTACCACCCTGAAGGACTGGTCCGAACGCGGTGGCGACGACAGCGCGCAGTCCATCGCCGACCGCGCGACCCTGGCCTTCACCCAGCTCAAGGACGCCATCGCCTACGCGGTGCTGCCGCCGCCGGTGGACGGCCTGGGCGAGTCGACCGGCTTCGAGTTCCGCCTGCAGGACCGTGGCGGCATGGGCCATACCGCGCTCATGGAAGCCCGCGACCAGTTGCTGGAGGCGGCGCGCAAGAGCAAGGTGCTGGTCAACGTGCGCGAAGCCTCGCTGGCCGAAAGCCCCCAGGTGGAACTGGAAATCGATCGACGCCAGGCCAATGCCCTGGGCGTGTCGTTCGCCGATATCGGCGCGGTGCTCGACACGGCGGTGGGTTCCAACTACGTCAACGACTTCCCCAACCAGGGCCGCATGCAGCGGGTGGTGGTGCAGGCCGAAGGCGACCGGCGCAGCCAGGTCGAGGACCTGCTGAAGATCCACGTGCGCAACAACAGCGGCAAGATGGTGCCCCTGGGCGCCTTCGTCACGGCCCACTGGCAGTCCGGCCCGGTGCAACTGACCCGCTATAACGGCTACCCGGCGGTGTCGATCTCCGGCGAGCCGGCGGCCGGCTACAGCTCGGGCGAGGCCATGGCCGAGATCGAGCACCTGGTCGCCCAACTGCCGGCCGGCTCCGGCCTGGAATGGACCGGCCTGTCGCTGCAGGAGCGCCTGTCCGGCAGCCAGGCGCCGCTGCTGATGGCGTTGTCGCTGCTGGTGGTGTTCCTGTGCCTGGCGGCGCTGTACGAAAGCTGGTCGATCCCCACCGCGGTGCTGCTGGTGGTGCCCCTGGGCGTGCTCGGCGCGGTACTCGCCGTGACCCTGCGCGGGATGCCCAACGATGTGTTCTTCAAGGTCGGCCTGATCACCCTGATCGGCCTGTCGGCGAAGAACGCCATCCTGATCATCGAGTTCGCCAAGGACCTGGTGGACCAGGGGCACGACGCGGTGGACGCGGCGATCCAGGCCGCGCGCCTGCGCCTGCGCCCGATCGTGATGACCTCGCTGGCGTTCATCCTCGGCGTGGTGCCCCTGGCCATCGCCAGCGGCGCCAGCTCGGCCAGCCAGCAGGCGATCGGCACCGGGGTGATCGGCGGCATGCTCAGCGCCACCTTCGCCGTGGTGTTCGTGCCGGTGTTCTTCGTTGTGGTGATGCGCCTGGCAGGGCGTGGCAAGGCACCCCAGGTAACGCTGGAACACAGCGCATCTCGATGATGCCACCTGGACAGGGAGGCACCTGCCGCCTCCCTGTCCATCATCGTGGAGAAATGCTCAGTTGACCGTGTTCCTCAATGCCTTGCCGGCCTTGAAAACCGGTTGTTTCTTCGCCGGGATCTTCAAGGCCTTGCCCGTTTGCGGATTACGCCCTACCCGTGCGCGTCGCTTGGCCACGGTAAACGCGCCAAAGCCGACCAGCGATACCTTCCCCCCTTCGACCAGTGTCCGGGTCACTGCCCGGAGAAAGCCATCCAGGCAACGCCCTGCCGCCACTTTCGTGATGTCGGCCGATTGGGCAATTGACGTGATCAGTTCGCTCTTGTTCATCAACACTCTCCGTGATGCTCGCCAATGGCTCGATTCGATCCAAGGCCGCGAGCCCTATTAGCCATCGGCAACCCGCCCCGTACAACTGACAGAAATACCAGGTGCGCCGTCTGTAGCGCACTGGACAATACAGGGACGAAGTGGGAGGGTTGCAGGCCGTGTACCCGTAGAGCCTGCCCCATGCCCACATCCTTCCCCCCCTGCTCCATCCTCATCCTCGCCGGCGGTCGTGGCCAGCGCATGGGCGGCCGCGACAAGGGCCTGGTGACCTGGCGTGGCGAGCCGCTGGTGGCCCATGTGCAGCGTGCCGTGCGGGCACTCAGCGACGACCTGGTGATCTCCTGCAACCGCAACCAGGCGGCCTATGCGGTTTATGCCGACCAGTTTGTCGGCGATGCCGAAGCAGACTTTCCCGGCCCACTGGCCGGGGTCATCAGCGGGCTCAAGGTGGCGCGGCATGAATGGGTAGTGCTGCTGGCCTGCGATGCGCCGCGGATCGACCGGGCCTTGATCGAGGACCTGCTGGCCCTGGCGGTGGCCCACGACAGCGCGGCCATGGTGCGCCAAGGTGGGTACTGGCAGCCGATGTTCAGTGTGTTGCCGCGGCGGTTGCTGCCGCTGCTGGAGCAGGCCTGGCAGGTGGGTGAGCGGAGTTTGCAGAAGGCCTTGCTGCAGGCGAGCGTCCAGGGGCTGGAGTGTGTCGAGGACGATCCGCGATTGAGCAACTTCAACAGCCCGGATCTGCTGCAGGATTAACCTGTCCACGACCCTCTGTAGGAGCGGCCTTGCCGAGGCGTCGGACCGGCCGGAAAGGGCTGCAAAGCAGCCCCAGGATCTCGTGGCGAGGCGGATATTGCCGGGGCCGCTACGCGGCCCTTTCCGGCCGGTCCGACGCCTCGGCAAGGCCGCTCCTACAGAGATTGTGTAAGCCCAAATAAAAAAATAGCCCCGGGGCAAAGATCCCCCGGGGCCGAGCGGTTGGATTCCCCAACCAAAGGAGTTGGTTTCAGCCCTTGTCCGGCCAGCCACCGCCCAGGGCACGGAACAGATCGACCAGCGCCAGCTGACGCTGGGTGCTGGCCTCGATGAACGCCGCTTCGTTGACATAGCCGTTGCGCTGCGCATCCAGGTAACGCAGGTGGCTGTCCACGCCGCCCTCGTAGCGCGCCTTGGCCAGCGCCACGGTCGCCCGGCTGGTGTCGGCCAGGGCCCGGCGCGCCGCTTCCTCGCGGCGTAGGGTGTCGGTGGCGGCCAGGGCGTCGGCGACTTCGCGGAAGGCGGTCTGGATCGTGCCTTCATACGCCGCCACCGCCGAATCCTTGCGCGCCTCGGCCAGGCTCAGGCCGGCCTTGTTGCGCCCGGCGTCGAACAGCGGCAGCGACAGCTGCGGCATGAAGCTCCAACTGCGCGAACCACCGTCGAACAACCCGGACATCTGCGCGCTGGAAGTACCGAAGCTGCCGGTCAGGCTGATCCGCGGGAAGAACGCCGCCCGCGCCGCGCCGATATCGGCATTGCGCGCCCGCAGCCGGTGCTCGGCGGCGAGGATGTCCGGGCGGCGCTCGAGCAGCGCCGACGGCGCGCCCGGGGCGATGTCCTGCAGGACCAGCGGCGCCTCGCCGCGCTCGGCCGGGATCGCCTTGGCCGCGTCCGCGCTGCCCAGCAGCAACACCAGGGCGTTGTAGGCCTGGCGCTGCTCGCGCACGATGCCTTCGAGCTCGGCCCGCGACTGCTCGACCAGCCCCAGTGCTTCCTGGTGATCCAGCGCCGTGGCCGTGCCAGCAGCGCGCCGCTGGCCGACCAGGGCCAGCGAATCCTCGCGGCTGGCCAGGGTCTGGCGGGTCAGCGCCAGGCGCCGCTCGGCGCCGTCCAGGGTCAGGTAGGCCTGGCTGACCTCGGCGATCAGGGCAATGCGTGCGGCACGGCCAACTTCCTCGGTGGCCAGGTACTGTTCCAGGGCCGCATCACTCAGGCTCTTCACCCGGCCGAACAAATCGACCTCGTACTCCGGCAGCGACAAGCCCACCTGGTAAGTACTGCTGACACCCTCGCGGCCATTGCTCGACAAGTCGGCCGGCAGGTGCTGACGGTTGCCGGAGGCCCCGGCATTCAAGCCCAGCACCCGGTCGGCGCGCTGGATGCGGTACTGCGCGCGGGCCTGCTCGATATCCAGCAGGGTCTGGCGCAGCGAGCGGTTGTTGTCCAGCGCGGTGCCCACCAGCTGGCGCAGGGACGGGTCGACGATGAACGCCTGCCAGTCCAACTGCTCCACCACCTTGCCGTGATGGCCGGCGGCATCGCCCCACGCGGTCGCCACCGGCGCCTCGGGACGCTGGTAGGTCGGCGCCAGGGAGCAGCCGGCCAAGGTGACGGCCAGCGCGAACGGAATTGCAAGATTGCGCATGAGCATCACTTGGTCACCTCGACAGCGTGTTGCACGGGGGCCGGCTTGCGCTTGAGCAGCTTCAGCACGAATACGAAACAGATCGGCACGAACACCACGCCCAGCAAGGTGGCGCTGAGCATGCCGCCGATCACCCCGGTACCGATGGCGCGCTGGCTGGCCGCGCCGGCGCCGCTGGCGATGGCCAGCGGCACCACGCCGAGGATGAAGGCCATGGAGGTCATCACGATCGGGCGGAAACGCAGGCGCGCGGCTTCAATGGCGGCGTCGCTCAGGCTGTAGCCCTTCTCCCACAGCTCCTTGGCGAACTCGACGATCAGGATCGCGTTCTTCGCCGCAAGACCAATGATGGTGATCAGGCCGACCTTGAAGTACACATCGTTGGGCAGGCCGGTGAGCATCACTGCCCACACCGCGCCCAGGGCGCCGATCGGCACGATCAGCATCACCGTCAGCGGGATCGCCCAGCTTTCGTACAGCGCCACCAGCAGCAGGAACACCACCAGGATGGCCAGGGCGAACAAGGCCGTGGCCTGGCCGCTGGAGACCTTCTCCTGGTACGACAGGCCCGTCCAGGCATAGCCGATGCCAGGCGGCAGCTCGCTGACCAGGCGCTCCATCTCGGCCATCGCCTGGCCGGTGCTGTGGCCGGGCGCGGCGTCACCGGCGATGCGAATCGACGGATAGCCGTTGTAGCGCACCAGCTGCACCGGGCCCTCTTCCCACTTGGTGGTGACGAAGGCACTGAACGGTACCTGCTCGCCTCCGGCATTAGGGGCATACAGGCGCAGCACGCTTTCCGGGGTCATGCGCTCGCCCTGTTCGGCCTGTACCACCACGCGCTGCTGGCGCCCGGCGTTGGTGAAGTCGTTGATCACCGCCGAACCGAAGGCGGTAGCCAGGGTGCTGTTGATGGCTTCGAAGCTCACGCCCAGGGCGCGGGCCTTCTCGCGGTCGATCTGCACGCGCAGCTGCGGTGCCTCGGCCAGGCCTTCCATCATCGCGTAGAGGATCACCGGGTTGCCGTTGGCACGGGCCAGCAGCTGGTCGCGGGCCGCCAGCAGTGCTTCGCGGCCCAGGCCGCCACGGTCCATCAGGCGCAGGGCGAAACCGCCCGAGTTGCCCAGGCCATCGATCGGCGGCGGCATGACCGCCGTGATGGTGCCGTCGCCATTGGCCGCGAACTGGGCGTTGATGGCGGCGGTTTCCGCCTCGGCCGACTGCTCGGGGCCGCGCACGGACCAATCCTTGAAGGTCGGGAACGCCAGCGCGGCATTGTCGCCCTGGCCCGAGAAGCTGAAGCCGCTGACGATGAACGAGCTGGCCGTCGCCTCGCGGGACATCAGGAATTGCTCCAGCGCCTCGGCGGTGTGGTCGGTACGCACCCGGCTGGCGCCCGGCGGCAGTTGCACGTCGACAATGCTGTAACCCAGGTCCTCCGAAGGCACGAAGGCTTCCGGCAGACGCAGGTAGGAATAACCGAGCACCACCAGGATGCCGACGTAGGCCAGCATCCAGCGACCGGCGCGGGCCACCAGAGCGCTGTTCATCACCGAGTAGCGCTCGGTCACGCGGGCGAAGGCGCGGTTGAAGGCACCGAAGAAACCGCCCTTCTCATGGTGGCCATGGGGCACCGGCTTGAGCAGCGTGGCGCACAGCGCCGGGGTGAAGGTCAGGGCGAGGAAGCCGGAGAACAGGATCGACACCGCCAGCGACACCGAGAACTGCTGGTAGATCACCCCCACGGAACCGGACATGAACGCCAGCGGCAGGAACACCGCCGCCAGCACCAGGGTGATGCCGATGATCGCCCCGGACACCTGCCCCATCGCCTTGATGGTCGCGTCCACCGGCGACAGGCCCTCCTCGGCCATCAGCCGCTCGACGTTCTCCACCACCACGATGGCGTCGTCCACCAGGATGCCGATGGCCAGCACCATGCCGAACATGGTCATCATGTTCACCGAGAAGCCGAGCAGCTTCATGATCATCAGCGTGCCCAGCAGGCACACCGGCACCACGATCGACGGAATCAGGGTATAGCGCACGTTCTGCAGGAACAGGAACATCACCAGGAACACCAGCACCATGGCTTCGATCAGGGTGTGGATGACCTTCTCGATGGCCACGTCGACGAAGCGCGAGGTGTCGTAGGGCACCGAGTACTCGACGCCCTCGGGGAAGAACTGCGCAAGCTCGGCCAGGCGCTCCTTGACCAGCGTCGCGGTCTGGATGGCGTTGGCACCGGGCGCCAGCTGCACCGCGCCGGCCACGGCCGGGTGGCCGTCCAGGCGCGAGGACAGGTTGTAGTTCTCGCTGCCGATGGCCAGGCGCGCGACATCGCCCAGGCGCACGCTGGAGCCGTCCGGGTTGGCGCGCAGGACGATGCCGGCGAAGGCCTCGGGAGTATCGAGGGTGCCCTGCACCGCCAGGGTCGCGGTCAGCTCCTGTTCGCTGGCACCCGGCGTGCTGCCGAAGCTGCCGGCCGGCACCTGGACGTTCTGGCCACGGATGGCGTTGTTGATGTCGTCGATGGACAGGCCATAGCCCACCAGCTTCTGCGGATCGACCCAGACCCGCATGGCCGCTTCGGAGGCGAAGAACTGCAGCTTGCCCACGCCCGGCACGCGCAGCAGTTCGTTGTTGATGTTGCGCGCGGCGTAGTCGGCCAGGGCCGTGGTGTCGCCACGGTCGCCGGCCTTGCTGGTCAGGGCGTAGATCAGCAGGAAGCCGGAACTGGCCTGCTCCACCTTCAGGCCCTGGGTCAGCACGGCCTGGGGCATGCGTGCCTCAGCCTTCTTCAGGCGGTTCTGCACGTCGACCTGGGCCATGTCCGGCTCGGTGCCGGGCTCGAAGGTCACCAGCACCTCGGCGACGCCGTTGGAGTTGTTGGTGGACTCGTAGTACAGCAGGCCCTTGGCGCCGTTGAGCGACTCCTCGATGATGCTGGTCACCGACTCCACCAGCACCTTGGCCGAAGCGCCCGGGTAGCTGGCGGTGATGGAAATCTGTGGCGGTGCCACGCTGGGGTACTGGGCCACCGGCAACGCCGGGATCACCAGCAGGCCGGCCAGGGAAATGAACAGCGCCACGACCCAGGCGAAGTTCGGCCGATTGATGAAGAACTTGGACATCTCGCTACCCTCGCCTTATTTCGCCGCGACCGGCTGCGCCTGCGCCGCCACCACAGGCATGCCCGGGGCCAGGCCGGCCGGACTGCCGACGATGACCTGGTCACCGCCGCGCAGGCCTTCGACGATCTGCCAGCGCGAACCCTGCATCACGCCGGTGCGCACGCTGCGCGCCTCGGCCAGGTTGCCGGTGCCGACCACCATCACCCGCGCCTCGCCGTCGCTGCCACGCTGCACCGCCCGCTGCGGCACCAGGATGGCCTGCTGGTCGGTGCCCTGCGGGGTGCGCACGCGCACATACATGCCCGGCAGGAGAATGCCGTCGGCATTGTCGAAGCGCCCGCGCAGGGTGACCTGGCCGGTGCCGCGGTCGACCGCCACGTCGGTGAACATCAGCGCGCCCTGGCGCTGGTAGTCGGTGCCTTCCACCTGGGCGGTCAGCGCCTTGTCGTCGCCACCACCCAGGGCGCCGTCCTTGAGGGCCTGGCGCAGGCGCAGGGCGTCGGCGGCGGACTGGGTGAAGTCGACGTAGATCGGATCGAGCTGCTGGATGCGCGCCATCAGCGTGGCGTCGCCCTGCCCGACCAACGCGCCTTCGGTCGCCAGGGCGCGACCGATGCGCCCGGAGATCGGCGCGGTGACCGTGGCATAGCCCAGGTTCAGGCGCGCGGTCTGCACGTCGGCCTGGGCCGAACGCACGGCGGCCTGGGCGCTGCGCAGCTCGGCGGTGGCGCTGTCGAAGTCCTGCTGGCTCACCGCTTCGATCTTCACCAGCGGCGCATAGCGTTTTACCCGCGCCTGGGCTTCGTGCTGCACGGCCTGGGCCCGGGCCAGGTCGGCCTCGGCGCGGGCCAGGGCGGCCTTGAACGGCGCCGGGTCGATCTGGAACAGCACATCGCCGGCCTTGACGTCGGCACCTTCCTCGAAACGCTTGTGCAGGACGATGCCGGCCACCCGCGCACGCACCTCGGCCACCCGCATCGGCTCGACCCGGCCTGGCAAGGTCGAGGCCAGGGCCAGTGGCTCGGCGGCCACGGTCACGATTTCCACCGGAAACGCCGTTTCAGCGCCGACCTGCTGTTCATCGGCCGCCCCGCAGCCAGCCAGGGCTACTGCCACTGCCAGCCAGCTGGCCACTCCTATTGCACGCAAATTGCTCATGAACTCACCCGAGCCGTTAACTAAATTTGGCGCGAATGGTACTAACACATTCGATTTGAGTCAATTTAGTCTCATTTGAAGTTTTTGTGAAAAGTTGTAATGACCACCTCCGATCGTCGGGTCGTCGCAGTCCAGGCCCATGGCAGGCGTCAAATGAAACACAACGCCTGAGGAGATCCGCCATGACCCTGCACGCCGTGGCCAGCCTCGACCAGCTCGAGGAACACCGCCCCCTGCGCGTCCAGGCCGGCACCGAGGACATCGTCCTGGTGCGCCAGGGCGAATTGGTGAAGGCCTACCAGGCCAACTGCCCGCATGAGGGCGCGCCCCTGGAAGAGGGCGCGGTCTGTGGCGGGCTGCTGGTCTGCCCCTGGCACAAGGCCGCCTTCGCCGTGGACGAGGGCGCGGTCTGCGAACCGCCGGCCCTGACCGGCCTGCGCCGCCATGCCGTAGAGCTCAGGGATGGCCAGGTCTGGGTCGACGACCAGCCGTTGCCCGAGACAGCACCGCCGCGCCACAGTGACGCCCGCACCTTCGTCGTGGTGGGCGCCGGCGCCGCCGGCTCGGCCGCCATCGCCACCCTGCTCGAGCATGGCTTTGCCGGGCGCCTGCTGTGGATCGACCAGGAACAGCCGAACGCCTACGATCGCACCGCCCTGAGCAAGTTCGTCATCGCCGGGCAGATGCCGGTGGACGAAGTGCCGACCCTGCTGGCCCCGGACGCCCTGCGCCGCGGCCAGCTGCAGCGCCTGCACGGCAAGGTGCGCGCCGTGGATGCCGGCAAGCGCGTGATCACCCTGGCCGACGGCCAGAAGCTGAAGTACGACGCCGCCCTGCTGGCCACCGGCGGCAAACCCAGGCGCCCCGAGCTCCCCGGCGTGCAGTTGCCCGGCATCTGCGTGCTGCGCTCGCGCACGGATGCCGCGCAGTTGCTCGACCTGGCCGAGCCGGGCCAGCCGGTGGTGATCGTCGGCGATGGGTTCATCGGCCTGGAGGCCGCCAGTGCCCTGCGCAAGTACGGCTTGCAGGTGCATGTAGTCACGCGCCACGCCATCCCGCTGGCCCGGCAGCTGGGCGAGCGCATCGGCCAGACCCTGCGCGAGCTGCACGAACGCAAGGGCGTGGTATTCCACGGGCCGACCGAGGTGAGCGGCTTCGAAGGCCGGGAGCGGGTCGAGGCCGTGTTGCTGGCCACTGGCGAGCGCCTGCAAACCCCGCTGGTGCTGCTCGGCACCGGCGTCAGCCCGGCCACCGGCTACCTGCAAAACCTGCCCCTGGCCGAGGACCGTTCGCTGACGGTGGACGCCCACCTGCAGGCCGCCGACGGCCTGTGGGCGGCCGGTGATATCGCCACCTTTCCCCTGGCCGGCCGCCCGGTGCGCATCGAGCACTGGCGCCTGGCCCAGCAGCATGGGGTGATCGCCGCCGCCAACATGCTCGGCGAGCGCCGCCGCTACGACGACGTGCCGTTCTTCTGGACCTACCAGCACGGCCGTACCTACGAAGTGCTCGGGCATGCCAGCGGCTGGAACCGCATCGAGTACGTCGGCACCCCGGAACAGGGCGACTTCATCGCCCTGCAGTGCCTGGACGACCAGGTCGAGGCGGTGATCGCCAAGGGCCACGCGCGGGCCATGGCGGTGCTGTCGCAGCGGCTGAAACGGCCGCTGCCGAGTCGCGAGGCGCGTGATCTGATCGATGCCTGGCCGGATTGAAACGGCGCCCGCCGCACGCTTTCAATGCCGGACGGAACTGTGTAAAAGAGGGAAACCCCTCTCAAGGCGTCAGAAAAGGATTATCTGCAATGATCTACCGCCCCCTCGGCCGCTCCGGCCTGCACGTCTCGGCCCTCACCCTGGGCAGCATGATGTTCGGTGAGCAGACCGGCACCGAAGACTCGCTGCGCATCATCGACAAGGCCTGGGACCAGGGCATCAATTTCGTCGACACCGCCGACGTCTACAACGGCGGCCGTTCCGAGGAGATCGTCGGCGAGGCGGTGGCGCGCAACCGCCACGACTGGATCATCGCCTCCAAGGCCGGCTACGGCCCGGTCGATGGCGTGCCGAACCGCAGCGGCCTGTCGCGCAAGCACCTGTTCAATGCCATCGAGGCCAGCCTCACGCGCCTGGGCACCGACTACCTGGACATCTACTACCTGCACCGCGAGGACCACTCGGTCCCCCTGGAAGAGACCGTGCGCGCCATCGGCGACCTGCTGGCCCAGGGCAAGATCCGCTACTGGGGCGTGTCCAACTTCCGTGGCTGGCGCATCGCCGAGATCTGCAACCTGGCGGAGAAACTCGGCGTGGCCAAGCCTGTGGTCAGCCAGCCGCTGTACAACATCGTCAACCGCCAGGCCGAACCCGAGCAACTGACCGCCGCCGCCTACCATGGCCTGGGCGTGGTGCCGTTCAGCCCGCTGGCCCGTGGCGTGCTCAGCGGCAAGTACGCGCCCGGCTCGACCCCGGACCAAGGCAGCCGCGCCGGCCGCCAGGACAAGCGCATCATGGAGGTGGAATGGCGCCAGGAGTCGCTGGCCATCGCCCAGAAGATCCATGCCTACACCGAGGCCAAGGGCGTGGGCATCGTCGAGTTCGCCATCGCCTGGGTGCTGAACAACCGCCTGGTCAGCTCGGCCATCGTCGGACCACGCACCGAGGCGCAGTGGGACACCTATGCCGGCGCGCTGGAGGTGAAGATCACGGCGGAGGACGAAGCGTTCATCGACTCGCTGGTGACACCGGGCCATGCCTCGACGCCCGGGTTCAACGATGTGGCGCACTTCGTCAGCGGGCGCCTGCCACGCTGACACCCAGGTCTAGGTCTGGGACGTAGAGCATAGAACGAGGGAGCGGGCTTGCCCCGCGATGAAGGTTACGCAATCCCTGGCACCCGCTTCGCGGGTGTTCGCGGGGCCCGTCGCATCGGCGCACCGCCGCTCCCACGCTGTCCCCAGCAGATCGACAGCTCATGTGTCCGCAAGCCCCCATGGCGGCCCGCCCCGATTGCTGGCATTGTTCGATTTTCCCCGCGCAAAGGACGCGCTCCCATGGCCCTGCACCTCTGGTTGACCTTCTCCTTCGCCTACCTGCTCACCTCGCTGATCCCCGGCCCCAACGTCCTGCTGACCGTGCGCAACGCCCTGCGCTACGGCCCCTCCGGCATGGGCATGACCCTGTTCGGCAACCTCACCGCGCAACTGCTGACGATCACCGCCGTGGCGATGGGCGTGGGCGCCCTGCTGATCTCGCTGCCCACGGCGTTCCTGGTGCTGAAACTGGCCGGCGCCGGCTACCTGATCTACCTAGGCCTGCGCCAGTTGCTGAGTAAAGGAGGCCCCGCCGCCCCGGCGACCCAGGTGGTCGCGACCCCACCCCAGACGCAATGGCGGATCGCCGTGGAGGCCTTCCTGGTCTCGGTGAGCAATCCCAAGACCCTGGTGTTCTTCTGCGCCTTCCTGCCGCAGTTCCTCGAGCCCGGGCGGCCGATCTTCGGCCAGTTCGCGGCGATGTACCTGAGCGGCTCGCTGATCGTCTGCCTGGTGCATTCCTTCTACTGTTTCACCGCCTGGCGCTTCGGCCTGCGCCTGAAGGCTTCGCCCCTGGCCGCCTGGTTCAAGCGCGCCACCGGCGCGCTGTTCATCGGCCTGGGCGTGCGCCTGCTCAACGCCCGGGCGGTGTGACACTCGGCTGCTCCCCCGCAAGGCCCGGGTGGTGATTCAGGACTGCCTCAGGTTGAGCACCAGCGCGATGAACGCCTGCTCATCGAGCCACTCGTCTTCATGCAGGTCGATGGCCCGGCGGGTGTCGCCCTTGAGACTGGCATTGAGCAGCCCGGCCTGGTGGATCAGCGCCCTGAGCCGGGCCAGGCGCGGACCACGCCAGTCGGCAAGGCTGGCGATGCGGGCGTCGATCTGCTCCCGGGCTTCAGGCATGGGGGCATCCTCAGGCAGGTTCTCCCAAGAACTGTAAGCGAATGCTGCCAAATAGCCCTGAAAGGGAAAATCAGAGAAACGTCCTACGCGGATTTGGGAAGCCCTGCTGACCACCCACAATCCGTTCCTCGCTAGTGTTTCAGGTCTGCGTAACGTCGCCCGTGGCTGGCTGCAACAGCCAGCCATGGGCTCGGTACAAACACACCTGCATGAACAGCTTCGCTGAGGACATCGGATGTTCGACTTCAACAAATTGCTCGAAATCACTCGGCAGAACTGCGAGGCCCTGGAGGCTCCCTTCGCCAGCGGGCCCGCCGTCCATTGCACGCGCACCTTCACCATCCTGCCCCTGCGCTATGCGGCCGTTGGCGGCACTACCGGCCAACGCCTGCGCTTGCCCAGCCTGCCCGAACACCTGCGCCATCCCTACAGCGTTGCCACGCTCCAGCATGCCGACTATGCCATTCGGCCACTGCGCCAAGGCTTCCTGTACGTCATGGAGAAACGCAAGCGCAGCGGGCAGCACAGCCTGCATCCGCCCTATCGCATTGCGGCGAACGGTTCATTGTCGCTGGTTGCCCCCGGGCAGTCCGAGCCGGACGCCACAGACGCCCACACCCTGCGCGATATGATGCGCAACACGGCCTTGGCGTTCAACGTCCATGACCTCGAAGACCTGGCTGAGCTACGCCTGTTCTACAGCCCCGACCCGCTGACCGAAGCGGCCCAGCAGCAACTGCTGCGTCGACGCGACAGGCTGCCGGCCGTGGATGTCGCCGCCTTCACCGGCCTTGGCTGCCCGACGCCCAGGCCTTATGTGCTGCGCCATGACCAGCTGGACCTGGTCGCCGATTTCGCTGCGGAAACCGACAGCTCATTGCGCAAGCTGCTGGACAACCAGCTGTTCAGTGAAACCAGTGTCCACTCGCTAACGGCGGCCCGGTACATGCTGGGCCCGGTTGCCGGCAAACCCGAAGCTCGTGGTATCGCGGTGGTGGTGGAGGATGCCATCGGCATCACCCAGCAACTCAATGCCTGGCGCAACGCGGGCATGGAGCACCTGAAGGATTGGCTGGAAGCCACGGAGTCGGTCGCGGGAAAACCCGGCCCCAGCAACGAGCGCAAGGTGCTGGTCGCCCAGGCCTTCACCGAACTGCATCAGCAATTCAGTGAGCGCAAGGTCGCCGCGCTGGTCGACCGTCACAAAGAGGCCATGCGCGCCCACCTCGCCGGTGCCGATCAGGGCGCCAACCCGCAGATGGCCGCCTGGTGGGCGCAGGCCAAGGAGGGCATTCTCGATACCGCAGGCGCACTCAGGCGCCAGGACCTTGAGGCCCGGGCGAACAACGGCGAGTTCGCCCGGCAGTTCGAAACGCGCTACCTGCCACACGTCGACCTCAAGGCCATGCACGACCAGCTTGCCTGGTTCGAATCCCACGGCCTCGAGGCGCAGCGCCTGGCCGACGTGCGGGCCGACGACCATCTCGCCTGGCTGCAATCTGAGCAACTGCTTGCGGCCCTGGCCTACTACGACGAGAACGACCTGCGCAGCGGCCTGTGCTTCGCTCACCAGACCGGGCTCAGCGTGGTCGGCATGGAGGGCGTGTCAGCCGGGGCGCGGCTGCTCGCCCAGTGGTGGCACGCCGACACGCTGACGCCCGACAACCTGGCCCTGCGTTCCTTCGTCTTCAACCAGCGCGCCATTGCCGAGGTGCTGGAGCAGACGCGCCAGGCACTGCAAGCACTGCCGCCGGAATGCGATCACTGGCAGCAAGTGGACACTTCACTGAAGTACGCCAAGGAACTCGCCTCGCAGTTCAGCCGGGTGGACGGCCACCTCGACCAGCTGGCCCAGCACAGCGCCCTCAACACCGCCGGCGCCTTGGCCTGGCTGGGTCAACTGGGGCGCCAGGGCCTGCAGGCCGGCGCCCCCGGCAACATGGATCGCCTGCTGTACCGGCGCCTGGGCACCTACCTCATCGCCTCGCTGGGCGAGCAAGCCATCAACCTGCGCCTGAGCGAACACGCACTCGAGGGTGACACCCCCTCGCGAGGACGGGTGGCGGCCCCCATGGTCCGACGCCTTGATCGCGCCTACGTGGAGACATTGCAGGGCGCTCACGCTCATTCGTTCTATCGGCTTCGGCTGGCCAGTGGGCTGCTCCTGCTGGAGGCTGGACTGCTCCTGTTGCAGGGGCAGCGGGATGACAAGGACCGGCGCTTCTGGAGCGAGGTGGTGGCCGCTGGACTGGCCAGTGCGGCGGCGGGGTTCGAGCTTCTCGCGGTGGGGACGGAGCAGACCCTGCTGGGCGTCGGGCGGAACAGCGCGATTGCGCGGGGAGCGGACATCAGCCTGGGGCGCTATCGGCTGTGGGGGGCGGGGTTGGCGACGGTGGGGGGCGTTGTCAGTATTACGTGGGACGTTTCAGACGCGAGAGAAGCCACCGCTCGATCTAAATCATTGCTGGCAACGACTTATTGGCTACGAGCTGGATCTACGACCGCCCTACTTTTGGGGCAGGGAGGAATAGCATTTTCACAGGCAAGTGTGTTTTTCCAATGGCTATCAATGAGTGCCAACCAAACATGGAAAAGCAGCTTATACGCCACCCTTTCCACTCTTTCTGCACGACTAGCCGCGAACCGTGCCGCCATGATGTTTCTGAGTCGCTTAAGCTGGATAGGCGGCGCTATTGTACTCGGCACCACTATAACCTTACTCATTATCGATGATGACGCACTGGAAAAATGGTGTAGTAAATGCTGCTTCCGCCTTAAACCATCCGACAAAGGATACGTGAAGGACGCAGAAGAGCTAGAAGCCTTATTCAGCGCCATGAGTGAGGTCATATAATGTATTTTATTGAATGGCTTGCATGGCTGGCCGCCATTGACCCCAAAGAAGAACGCGAAGCCTTTAAAAAGCAGAACAGAACAATCAAGAATAGAGGGGTGTACGAAAGCGAGGACGAAGAATACGTTGCAGCCGCAAAAAAACCAGTATGCGAAACCCCAAAGAGCCGTGGCCCAGTCTACGTGTACAACGAGCATGTGCTCGAAATGCGCTGCGGCATGTGGGAGGACAAGCGCGGGCTGATCAGTATATTATCTCTCACCATAATAATGCTGATAATCAGCGGATTAGAAATTGCTTTCCATTCGATAACGATATTAATCGATCTTGCTTCTGATTATCAGGGAGAGCCGTATGGTGAGAGGCTATATTTAGCAGTTTTCTTTCTCAGCACAACCCTCTGCATCTTGTGGTTTTATCTGAAGTATGTTTTCCGCTTCACACGTTTTGAAATGTTCACGTCACGCCACTTGTTGATACGTTTCAACCGCATCACCCAACAAGTCTACCTCCACCGCCCGCCATACTGCGGAGGGATCGTCACGCTCCCATGGAACGGCGTATCGTCTAGCGGCTCTGATAAAAAGTATGCTCCACCAGGTGGAATGGGTATGCCGCTGGAACTCACATGGTCGCCCGTGTTCACTGGCACACTGCGTCCTGAACTGATTTGGGTCGGCAAATCCGCCAACAATTTTGCGGAGCTTCAAGCCGAATGGGAGTTTATCCGTCGCTTCATGGATGAAGGTCCAGAAGGACTACCACGCCCCCACATCACCTCGCACTTTCCCTGGCCCTGGCAAGCCTTCACGCCTCAGTTCGAAGGCCTGACTCACTACTTCCGCAGTTCCCCACGCGTCCTCAAATGCGGCCTGCTGCTGCTCTCTCCTGCCTTCCTGATCATCGGAACAGGCCATTGGTTGAGTCTCCTGCTGTGCTGGAAGCCTCGATGGCCCAGGGTCATTCGTGAAGCCGGCCTGCCGGGAAAACCCGTCCCGGCAGTGACCACAGTTGACGATTACCCACCCCATATCCAGGAGAGGCTGCGAGAAAACGCCTACCTCTGGACCATACGTCCAGGCAAACGCCCGGAGAGAAAGCCCCGCGCCTCTAAACGTCGGCCCAAGAGCCAAAGTCAAACTCCCGATATCGAGAAGGATGCGCCCCATGAGCTCGACAGTATTGATCAGCCGTAAAAGCAGGTTGTTCTTGACCGAGATGGAACTCAACGCACCACGCCTCTGCCTGCTGGACCAATGCTGGCGCGACGATCCCCATGACTGCGACAACCCGACAGTGCGCGGCTCCACCGTCATCCAATCCGATACCCGCGAAGTGCTAATCACCCTGAGCGAAGCCAAATAAGGCGCGGCTTAAATCCCTACACCTAACGAAAACAAGGAGCATACGTGATGAAACCCATCGTTCTAGTCGGGCACAAGCATGACTGCCCCCTGCATGGCGCAGGCGAGGTTGTTTCAGGCCATACGGCCACATTGATCAATGGCAGGGCTGTCGCCTGCGTAGGCGACAGGATCAGTTGTGGGGCCGTCATCGAAACAGGGTCGGCGAACCATGCCATCGAAGGCCGGGCCGTTGCACGCCAAGGTGATACCACCAGCCATGGCGGAACCCTGGTGGAGGGCGAGATCGGCTGGATGGTTGATTAGGCCTCATTCGCTTCTCTGCAGTACCAACGTGGCCACCAACGCCAGCACCGCAAACCCACAGGCCACATAATCCAGTGCAGCCAGACCAAGCCCCTGGATCGCCGCGCCCCCCAGCGCGGCACCGGCGGCGATGCCCGCGTTGGCCGCCGACACGTTGAGGGTCCCGGCCAGGGCCTGGGCCTTGGCGCCGGCGCGCATCACCTGCACCTGGCACACCGGGAACAGCGCCGTGTAGGCGATGCCCCACAGTGCCAGGGCGCCCACCAGCAGCAGCGGGTTGCCGATCACCGGGGTGACCAGGCCCATGCCCAAGGCCAGCATCGCCAACAGCAGCAGCGTGGCCCGCAGCGGGCTGCGATCGACGATCCGTCCGGCCAGGGCGTTGCCGAGCATGCCCATCAGGCCGAAGCCCATCAGCCACCAACCGACCGCGTTGGCCGGCACGGCGGCGAGCTGTTCGAGGATCTCGGCCAGGTAGGTGTAGGCAGTGAACACCAGCGCCGAAAGCAGCACATGGGCGATGAAACGACGGTCCTTGAGAATCACCGTCTGCCGCTCCCCTGCGGCGCGGGCCGGAACCGCCGGCAGGGACGGCAGCCAGGCCCACATCAGCAGCGCCACCAGCAGGCACAGCCCGGCGCTTTCGCTGGCGGTGCCCCAGTACACCGGCAGGGCCAGCGCGGCGAGGAACCGCGCCAGGGCCAGTACCCAGACGTTCGGCGCCAGCGCCGACAGAGCATTGAAGGCGGCGAACAGCAGCAGGATGGAGATAAACAGCCCCCTGGCGCCGCAACCGCGGGCATCTGCCCAAGGTAAGCGCGATGGTCCAGGCCCTGGCCGAGCGGCTGGGGCCGCTGATTCAGGGCTGATCCAGACTGAACGCCAGTGCATGCCTGTATCCAGGCACAGACAAATGAAATAAAATAACATTTCATTTGAATGCTATCCCTGCCTGCGACCCGCCTCGATGACCAGCCTCCCGACCGCCCTCCCCAGCCAACGCCTGCACAGCATCGACGCCCTGCGCGGCCTGGTGATCCTGTTCATGCTGCTGGACCACGTGCGCGAAACCTTCTTCCTGCACCGCCAGGTCAGCGACCCGATGACCATCGACGCGATCGACGCCACCGACCCCAGCCTGTTCGTCAGCCGCACCCTGGCGCACCTGTGCGCGCCGATGTTCGTGCTGCTCACCGGGTTGTCGGCCTGGCTCTACGGTGAAAAGCACCAGGACCGGGGCGATGTAGCGGCATTCCTGTTCAAGCGCGGCCTGTTCCTGGTGTTGCTGGAGCTCACCCTGGTCAACTTCGCCTGGACCTTCCAGTTGCCGCCGGGCGTGATCTACCTGCAGGTGATCTGGGCCATCGGCCTGAGCATGATCGCCCTGTCTCTGCTGGTGTGGCTGCCACGCCCGCTGCTGCTCGCCCTGGGCGCGCTGATCGTCGCCGGCCACAACCTGCTCGATGGCCTGCATTTCGCGCCGCACTCGGCGCTGCATGTACCCTGGGCGATCCTGCACGAGCGCAGCTGGCTGGAGCTGTCCGACAGCCTGCGCCTGCGCACTTCCTACCCGGTGCTGCCGTGGATCGGCGTGATCGCCCTCGGCTACGGGCTCGGCCCCTGGTTCAGCCGCACCAGCGATGCCGGCGAGCGCCAACACCGCCTGCTGCTCGGCGGTGTGATGCTGCTGCTCGGCTTCGTCGTATTGCGTATTTTCAACGGCTATGGCGAGGCGCCGTGGACCTTCTACGCCAGCGTCGGCCAAACGCTGATGAGCTTCTTCAACATCACCAAGTACCCGCCGTCACTGCTGTTCCTGGCCATTACCCTGGGCGTCGGCCTGTTGCTGCTACGCGCGTTCGAGCGTGCCGGCGAGGCCCGCTGGATCGGCCCGCTGGCGGTGTTCGGCGCAGCGCCGATGTTCTTCTACCTGCTGCACCTGTATGTGCTCAAGCTGCTGTATGTAGCCTGCGTGGCGCTGTTCGGCCTGAACCAGGGCAGCCATTTCGGCTTCGACGGCATCGGCGCGGTGTGGCTGGTCGCGGTACTGCTGGCGATCGCCCTGTACCTGCCGGTGCGCGGCTTCGCCCGGCTCAAGGCGCGGCGGCGCGACATCGCCTGGCTCAAGTACCTGTAAAAGCGTTTTCAGCCGATGGCCCGATGGTCTACCATGCCGCCCGCCGGTTTCCACACGGAATCAAAAGGGAATCCCGGGCGCGCCGAGTGCGGGCCAAAGGGAACTGCCCCCGCAACTGTAGGTGCCGAGCCTGCGCCATCGATGCCACTGGGTCTGCCGACCCGGGAAGGCCGGCGCCGGCCAGGACGCACCAGTCAGGAGACCTGCCGGCACGCATTCACCAACCGGCGGGGTGTCCGGGATGGTCATCCGCCCCTGGCCGCGTGCTCAGCGCACGACGCCTGGCGATGCCTGTCCGTGGGCCATTCCGTGCACCACCCGACAGGAGATCGCCCCACCATGCCGCACCGCCTCGCCACCCTGCTCGCCGGCCTGTCACTGGCGGGCCTGGCCCACGCCGACGCCACCCGCTACCCGCTGACCGTCGACAACTGCGGCCAGACGCAGACCTTCGCCCAGGCCCCGCAGCGCGCGGTGACCATCGGCCAGGCCGGCACCGAGCTGCTCTATGCCCTGGGCCTGGGCGAGCGCCTGGCGGGCACCTCGCTGTGGTTCAACAACGTGCTGCCCGAGTTCAAGGCGCAGAACGACAAGGTCGAGCGCCTGGCCGACAACGAACCGGGCTTCGAGGCGGTGGTCGGCAAGCGCCCGCAGTTGGTGACGGCGCAGTTCGAATGGATGGTCGGCGCCCAGGGCGCGGTCGGCACCCGCGAACAGTTCGCGGAGCTGGGCATTCCCACCTACCTGCTGCCCTCGGACTGCGAAGGCAAGGACAACCTGGTGGGCGCCGACGGTACCCGCCTGCAGCCGTTCAGGATCGACACCATCTACAAAAGCGTCAGCCAACTGGCCGAGATCTTCGACGTGCAGGATCGCGGCGAACGCCTCAATGCCGAGCTCAAGGGCCAGCTGGACCAGGCCCGACAACGCCTGGCCGGCCAGGACCTGAGCCACACCAGCGCGCTGTTCTGGTTCTCCTGCGCCGACCTCAAGGTCGATCCTTACGTCGCCGGTCGCCAGGGCGTGGCCGACTTCATGCTGCAGACCCTCGGCGTGCGCAACGTGGTCGAATCCAGCGAAGAATGGCCGGCGGTGGGCTGGGAAACCCTGGCCAGGGCCAACCCCACCTGGCTGATCGTCGCCCGCATGGACCGCCGCCGCTACCCCGCCGACGACTACCGGAAAAAACTCGAGTTCCTGCGCAGCGACCCGGTGACCCGCAACATGGACGCGGTCAGGCAAGGCCGGATCATCGTCCTCGACGCCGACGCCATGCAGGCCGGCATCCGCCTGTTCCGTGGCCTGGAGGTGCTGTCCAGCGCCTTTGCCAGCGGTAAAGCGCCACAACCATGAGCCGCTTGCTGCCCATCAGCGCCTTCGCGCTGCTCGCCCTGTGCCTGGCCATGCTCGCCGGGATCGCCATCGGCGAGACACGGATCAGCGCCGAGGTGGTCTGGCAGGTGCTGGCCAACCAGCTGTGGCAGGCCGGTCATGCGCTCGATCCGATCGACGCCGGCATCGTCTGGAACTACCGCCTGCCGCGCACCCTGGTGGCCGCCGCCTGCGGCGCGGGGCTGGCGACCTGCGGGGTGATCCTCCAGGCGCTGCTGCGCAACCCGCTGGCCGAGCCGTACCTGCTGGGCCTGTCGGCGGGCGCCTCGACCGGCGCCGTGGCGGTGGGCCTGTTCGGCCTCGGTGGCGCGGTGCTGTCGCTGTCGGCCGGCGCCTTCATTGGCGCGCTGGCCGCGTTCGCCCTGGTGCTGGTGCTGTCGCGGGCCAGCGGCAGTCGCCACGACAATGCGCAGGTGATCCTCGCCGGCATCGCCGGCTCGCAGCTATTCAACGCGCTGACGGCCTTTCTGATCACCAAGTCGGCAACCGCCGAACAGGCCCGAGGCATCCTGTTCTGGCTGCTGGGCAACCTCAGCGGCGTGCGCTGGCCAGCGGTGTGGCTGGCGCTGCCGGTGGCCGTGGTCGGGCTGGCGGTGTGCCTGTGGCACCGCCGGGCGCTGGACGCCTTCACCTTCGGCGCCGACTCGGCGGCCTCGCTGGGCGTGCCGGTGCGACGCACGCAATTGTTGCTGATCAGTTGCACGGCGCTGGTGACCGCGGTGATGGTCTCGATCGTCGGCGCCATCGGTTTCGTCGGCCTGGTCATCCCCCATGCCCTGCGCCTGTTGCTCGGCCCCGGGCACAGCCGCCTGCTGCCGGCCAGCGCCCTGGGCGGCGCGTTGTTCCTGATCGTCGCCGACATCCTCTCGCGCACCCTGATCGCCGGCCAGGTGATCCCGGTGGGCGTGGTCACCGCCTTGATCGGCGCGCCGGTGTTCGCGTTGATCCTGGTCAGCCGCCGGGGGCGTCCATGACCGTGATGACCGCCATCGCCCACGCCCCGCTTGCCTGCGAGGGCCTAAGCCTGCGCCTGGGCGACCGCGACGTGCTGCAGGGAATCGACCTGAGCGTGATGCCCGGCGAGACCCTCGGCGTGGTCGGCCCCAACGGCTCGGGCAAGTCCACCCTGCTCAAGCTGCTCGCCGGCCTGCGCACGCCGAGCAGTGGCGGCGTGCACTTGCTGGGCGAGGCGCTGGAGCGCATGCCGCGTCGGCGCGTGGCGCAAAGCCTGGCACTGGTCGAACAGCAGGCCGACACCCTGGACGCCATCAGCGTGTATGACGCCGTGGCCCTCGGCCGAACGCCGTGGCTGTCGGCCCTGGCGCCGTTCGGCGCGGACGACCGTGCCATCGTCGAGCAGGCGCTGGCCGACGCCGATGCCGGCCACCTGCGTCGGCGCCTGTGGGGCGAGCTGTCCGGCGGCGAACGCCAGCGCGTGCACATCGCCCGTGCCCTGGCCCAGCGGCCGCAGGTGCTGCTGCTTGACGAGCCGACCAATCACCTTGATATCCAGCACCAGTTAAGCCTGTTGCGGCAGGTGCAGGCGTTGCCGGTGACTACCCTGGTGGCCTTGCATGATCTGAACCAGGCGTTGACCTGTGACCGGTTGGCTGTCCTGGATCAAGGGCGGTTGGTGGCCTTGGGGAAGCCCGAAATGGTGCTGACGCCGGAGCGGTTATTGGGGACGTTTGGGGTTCAGGCTCATTACCTGGTCGATCCGTATGATGGGGCGCGGGTGCTGCGGTTTCGTGCCTGAAATGGCTGGGGGTGCTTTACAACCCTATCAAGGTCTTTGGAGGCGGGGTTATTGATTGTATCAAGGCCACCAGGTGCTCGCCGCGCACCTTGCAGCGCCTATGAGATCGAGCGCCGCCCGCGCGGCGCATCGCGGGACAAGCCCGCTCCTACATCTGTTTCGGGCCAGTGAGTCCTGTAAGGGTACCGCTGCCCGCCTTGGTGCATGTCTTGAGTCATGTGGGGCGGCGTTAGCGACCACGCTGAAACCGCGTCGTACCAACAGGGCGGACCAGGTAATGGCACAGGAGAAAGACCGTGGAGCGCCGGTGATCGCGGGGCAAGCCCGCTCCCACGTTGGTAATGCTGGTAAGGTTGCTTGCAGCGCGACAGCGCAAATGAGCAGGACGCGGACTCTACCGCAGATTCGACTGTGCCGGACGCTCGCCCATCCGTTGCGCGAGCCTCAGCAGATAACCATCCGGGTCCTGGACCAGAAACTGACGCAGCCCCACCTCGATGGCGTCGGCGCGATACCAGACGTCCTCGCACGCCTGGAACAGCGGCCAGCGCTGGCGCTCGAGCCGCTCGACCAGCGGCGCGACCGCCGCGACGTCGATCTGCAGGTTGATCCCCCGCCCCAAGGGTTTTTCCAGGGGCCCGGTAAGCCAGTGATCCTCGGCGTCGAACTGCTCGAGCATGACCTGCGCGCCCTGCAGGTCAAGGTAGGCAAAGCGCTGCTCCGGGCGCTGATAGGCAATCTCGAACCCCAACAACGAAACCCAGAAATCCAGACTGCGATCGAGGTCACTGACGATCAGTTCGGGCACCATCTTGTTGCGCTGCAGCATGCAATCGTCCTTGAGCGGCATGGGAAAGTGGCGCACATGATATCCCTTACTCAATCTCAAGTCGTGCGCCAAGGCGGGCAACCATGGCCCAACAGGTTCGGCACGTTGCAATAGATGTAGGAGCGGGCTTGTCCCGCGATGCGCCGCGCGGGCGGCGCTCGATCTCACAGGCGCTGCAAGGCCCTCGCCGAACACCTGTCAGCCTCCCCCCAATCCCCAACCTTCACCCCACCCTCCACCAACGCGGCCGACAAGCCCGAAACGAATGCGAACTCGGCCGCAGGGCCTGGTCGCCCTTGGCATCGAAGCAGCCCAGCAGCAAGGCCACCGTCGGCGCATCGTCAATGGCCCCGAGGGAACTGCCGCAGGTGGCACAGAACGCACGGCAGGAGCCCTCGGACGAGCGGTACAGCGCAGGCAATCCACCCTCCCCGGTCCAGGCGACCGCTGCCTTGTCGAACTCCACCCAGCACAGGGTCAGGCTGCCGGAATGTCGCTGGCACTGCCCGCACGAGCAGGTATGCGGAAAACGCGGCTCGCCGCTGGCGGAGAACCGGATACGGCCGCACAGGCAGCCACCTTTGTAGCGGGTCATGGGGTTACCTTCCTTGGCTGCCGGGATTGCCGCACAATAGCCAACCTCGCGCCTACCAGTGGTGCAAAAGTGTTACGCCGTGTGGCATGCCGATCTGCCCTGCCTGCGTCGCCTGCTACAGTGCGCCCCGCGGCCCTTCCGGCCCCTGCAATGATGGAAACCTGCTGATGGAAAGAATGATCCAGTTCGTGGCCGTGGTGGTGGTCTGCACCCTCATCGGCGTTGCCTGCGAACACTACGAAGTCAACCGCTACCTGAAATGGCTGCTGATGGCCCTGCCGGCGATCCTCTGGGTGCGCCTGCGCAATCCGCTGCAACGCTGATTCCACCACCACGGGTTTGCAGTACACTCCCAGGCCTTACCGTGCCCAAGGCCCCACCATGCCCCGCCTGTCTCGTCTACTGCTGCCCGTGTTGCTGCTCGGCGCCCTCGCCGCCTGCGACCAGAAACCCAGCCGCGAGGAAAAGATCCTCGCCAACCTGCCCCTGCAGGAAGCCTACGACCACAACATCGAGCGCATGGCAGGCCTGTTGGCCATGACCCATGCGCAGGTGCCCGAGGACAAGATCAAGGACGTGCTGCGCAAGCACCTGACCGTCGACGACCAGCGCCAGGACCTGTTCAGGCTGTACAGCGAGGAGCACTTCAGCGATGCCGAGTTCGACCTCATCGTTCAGGCCACCCGCGACCCGGCCAAGGCCAGGGAGCTTGGCCAGAGCGAGGAAGGCAAGCGCCTGAGCGAGAAGCTCACCACGCTGATGCGTGAAAGCGCCAGCGACGCCAAGGTCCAGGCCCTGGTGCAGGAGCGCATGCAACAGGTCGAGGATGACCTGCAGGCGCTGGAGCAGACTGCGCCCTGACCCTGGATAACAAGGGAGGATAATTCCGAGAGCTTTGTGGGAAACCGGAGCTCCCCTTGTCCTCCAATCCTGCAATTGCGCACAAGCATGGTCCACCTTGCGCCAAGCGCGTAAGGTGCGTTTTCCGCTGTATCCGACGAGGCCAAGGATTGCGATATTTCACCCCGCACGGACCGCGCCCCGACCTGCGCACCCTCATACTCGCCCTGTGCGCCACCACGGCCCTGGTCATGCTGCTGGCCAGCTACTTCGCCAGCTACCGGGTACAACGGCAACTGCTGATCGACAGCGCCCTGGAGGCCAACCGAGCCTATGCCGCCAAGCTGGCGGCCGTGACCGAAACCACCTTGGTCAGTGCCCTGCAGCAACTGGCCTACAGCGCCCGGCAAAGTGGCCTGCACCCGAACGACGACAGCCTGGTGCAGGATGAGATCGACCGCCTGCAACAGCAGGGCAACCTGTTCAATTCCACCTTGCGGGTCGATGCCCAGGGGACCGTGCGTTCGCTCTCGCCCGCCTCGCTGCAGCACCTGGCCGGCAGCCAGGCGACTTCACCCGGCGCCCAGCAAGCACTGCGCGAACACCGCACGCTGGTCTCCACACCTTTCCTGTCGGCGGCCGACAACCTGCTCGTGGTGCTCTCGCAACCGATCTTCGACGCCAGCGGCCACTACCACGGCTACATAGGGGGCAGCCTCTACCTGCGCGAGCGCAACCTGCTCAACAGCCTGCTGGGCACGCACTTCTACCAGAACGGCTCGTACCTCTATGTGGTCGATCGCAACCGCCGGCTGCTGTTTCACCCTGACAGCAAACGGGTCGGCACCCTGGTCGGCGACAACGCGCTGCTCGACGACCTGCCGAACCTCGACCATGGCACCCGGCGCCTGGTCAACAGCCAGGGCGTCGAGATGCTGGCCGGCTTCGCCACGGTGCCCAGCGCCGGCTGGACCATCGTCACCCAGCAGCCACTGCGTAACACCGTAGCCCCGCTGCGCCAACTGGTCCTCAATGTGGTTGCCATCTCCGCGCCGCTGGCCCTGCTCGGCTGCCTGCTGTTGTACTGGCTGACACAGGTCATCGCCCACCCGCTGCGACAGTTGACCCACGTTGCCCGGGGCATGGGCCAGCAACAGACCACCGAACGCATCCATCAGGTCCGCGCCTGGTACGCCGAGGCCGCCGAGCTCAAGCGCGCACTGCTGTTCGGCGTCAACCTGCTGCAGGAACGTATCGGCCGACTCAACCGTGATGCCCAGACCGACCCACTCACCGGGCTGGTCAATCGTCGTGGCCTGCAACAGGCGCTACGCCTGTTACAGGCCGAAAAGCGCGGCTTTGCCGTGGTGGTGCTGGACATCGATCACTTCAAGCGGATCAACGACGGCCATGGCCACGATATCGGCGATCAGGTCCTGCAGCAGCTGGCAGGCTTGATGCGTGGAAGCTGTCGCGAGGGGGACCTGCTGTGCCGCACCGGCGGCGAAGAGTTCCTGATACTGCTGCCAGGGGCGAGCCTGGAGGTGGCGACCGCGATCGCCGGTCACCTGCGCCTGACCGTCGAGCACGCCCCTTTCGCGCCAACTGGCGGCGTCACCCTGTCACTGGGCGTGGCCAGCTGGCGGCCTGGAGACGGCAGCGAACCCGCTGATGTGTTGGGCAACGCCGACAGGGCGCTGTACCGGGCCAAGCAGAAGGGTCGCAACCGAGTCTGCATCGACAGTCCGCACTGACACCTGCCTGTCGCTGGTCATCGCCCAGCCACATCCGTCACGCTCAGGCCTGGCGTCTGCGCGGCACCTGTTCCGGCAGTGGCAAGGCGCCGGTGGCCAGGGCGCGAGCGCGGTCCACGCCCCAGACCAGCGCCCGGGTCATGGTCTCGCCTGGCCGCGAGGGGTAGTACTCCTCCAGCAAGGCCTTGCCGCCTCGGGCATAGAGCCCGAGAAACAGTTGCGTGGCACCGACCCTGGACAGGCGCACCTGCACATCGATGCTAGTGCCGTCGCTCAGTTCCTCGTCATGGCAGCGACTGTGCAACTGCGCATCGGCCCACTGCCAGTAGGTCTCTTCCCTGATTCGCATTGCGCTCGATACTCCGTGTCTGAAATGCCGCGCAAGAAAAGCACAGCCACGAAGCCGCGACGAGGGCCACTCGTCGAAACCATGAGCGGGATCAAGAAACCACAGGAAAAGCCTGCCGTTGGGCGGTTTTGCTCTCATAGCAACAGGTTGCCCCGCTCCTCCTCGGTCAACTGCGCCTTCGCCCGCTCGTCCAGCGTCCCCGCGCCCAGCACCTGCACCGGGCTCTGGTGGTTGTACTGGGGATTGAGGCTCGCCCCGTCCTGCCCCGGCACCAGCCGCTCGCCGCCGAAACCCAGCACCTGCACGGTGATCACCGAAGGCTGGCGCTGCCTGGACGCAGCCTGCTGCTGGCGGCCCGCCTCTTCGGCAGCCTGGCTGGCCGACGATGCCGCGGCACTGGCCGAGGCGATCGCACCGGTGTTCACCGAGGCCACCACCGGCATGCCCTTGGCATCGCCCTGGACCTGGATGTTGGCGGCGTTGACCACCTGCAGCGCGGCGATGTTGACGTTGCCCGACACGCGGATCCCGGCCTCGCCGGCATCGATGGTGCCCAGCGGCGCGATCAGGTCGATATCCCCCGGGGGCACCTCGGCGATCGGATTGAGCGTGGCGATGCCGGCGCCGGTGCTCGGCACGCTCGGCGCCAGGCCGACGTTGCCCCAGCGGTCGTAGGTGCGCTTGGGCGGGGTGTAGACCACGGTGGTCTTCGAACCGCGGCCGGCGTTGATGTCGCCCTGGGCCGACCAGCCGAGGATCGAGCCGCCGAAGGTGGTCATGATCCGGCTCTGGCCGAGCAGGATGCTGCCTTGCGAATACAGCTGGATGTTGCCGCTGCCCTGGGTGATCACCCCGGCGGTGGACGGCGGGGCCTCGCCTTCGATGCCGAACACTTGCTGGCCACCCGGCGTCAGTACCTGGATATCGCCGCCGAAGTCGGTGTGGATGCCCGCACCGCCGTAGAAGGTGGCGCTACCGCCATAGCTGATCGGGTTGCCGGCCACGTCCCGCTCCGGGAACAGCGCGGCGATTGCCTGGCGACCGCGCAGGTAACTGCCGCTGCGCGGGCCGTCGACGTCATTGTATTCACGGCCACCCTCGCGCAGTTCGGCGAAGTACACCTGGCGGGCGAAGATCCGCTGCTGCTCGGCGGGCAGCGTGGCGAGGAACGCCCTGCCCGCCTCGGCGTCACCCTCGAAGGCAAAGCGCGCGCGCAGCCAGGCCAGCAGGTCCTGGTCGTAGACCTTGACGACCTGGCCCGGTTGCCCCGCCAACGACCGGGAAGGATCGGCCAGGTGCTGCGGATCCAGGTAGCGTGCCAGCAGGCCGGCGTAGTCCGGTCCCTGCTTGCCGGCCCCGACGATGATGGCGATGGCCGCGCCATCGTTACCGGCGCCGCTGCCACCGACCCGACCGATACTGGTGATCGCCGCCTCCTGATAGGCCGAGTCGACGCCCGATCCGGACTGGTACAGGTTGCGCCCGGCGACCACCTCGAGCTGGCCGGGGCCGGCAACATTGAAGGTGCTCAGGCGGATGTCGCGACCGGCGCTGACCAGCGAGACATCGTGGCGGTCGCCATGGATGATGAGGTTGCCGCGGGACAGGTTGTTGCCACCCTCGCCACCGGCCACCAGGCCGCCGGCCGCCTGGCGCTGGCTGCCCAGCACGGTGCCGGCGTTGACGATGTCGCGACCGGCCATGATGCGCAGCGGCCCGCTGCCCTGATAGAGCCTGAGCCCCAGCACGGGATAATCGATGACCTCGCCGGTGTTCAGCCCGACGATATCGCCGTCCAGCGCATAGAACCGCACTGGCTGCGCAGGCTGCACCCGGCTTTGGACATAGGTGTTGACGCCGAAACTGTAGAGTGGACTTTCCCAGACATTGCGCGGCAGGTCGCCGTGCAGGTTGGTCGACAGCACGAGGTTGCCGGTACTGCTGCCCAGGAATGCGGGGCGCCACGGCGTAGGCAGCGCCGAGGCGTCGGTGCCCGCCTGGCTGACTGTGTAGCCGCCGGCATAGATCGAGTCCCCCGCGAGCAACTGCAAGCGCGTGTTGGCCGACGGCGCGGTCATCAGGCTCTCCGCCGAGGCCTGGCTCGCCGAGCTGCGCACCGAGTCGCCATAGTACAGGCTGCCATTGACGGCGGTAGCGCTGAGCGCGGTCGGATAGAACACGCGGCCGCCATGGATCGCCAGGTTGCGGGTCGCGACACTGGCACGGTTGTGAACGTTCGGTGCCAGGTCGCCACCCAGGCTGACCATTTCGATGGAGGTCTGCGGGGTCCACAGCGAGAACCAGCTGTTGCCGCGCCCGCTCATCCGCGTGCCATCGTCGGCAGTGAACGGCGTGCTGTTGAACGTCGGCACCCGGCCCGGATCGCCTACCCCCTGCAGCACCAGGTCGCCGCGGCTGAGCAGGCGCACGCCGCTGTCACCCGGCATCAGCGTGACGCCGCCCCAGGCCTTGGCCCGGGTTGCGCTGTAAGGGTCGTAGGCGCGCGACTCGCTGTTGTCCTGCTCGATGCCGTAGCTGCCGTAGATCGACTGCAACAGCCCGATATTGGCCGCCTCCACCTGCAAGGCGCCGCGCAGGTTGACCAGCGTTCCCTGCAGGTCCATCTGGGCGTCCGCGGCCGTGATCGCGGCCAGCCCCGGGTTGAGTCCGCCACCGACACGCAGGTCGAGGTCGCCCCCGCCGGTCTGTACCAGGCGCCCATCGGCGTCCACCCGGCCGCTGCTGGCGACCACCAGGTTCAGGCCCTGGCTGCGCTCGACGCTGGAAAGGTCGGCGCCGCTGGCCTGCAACAGGCCGGCCGCGCCCGCCACCCGCACATCCAGATTGCCGCCACCCAGGGTGCCGATGCCGGTGAAACCGACCAGGTACGGCAAGCCGGGTGCGCTGGCCGGGTCCTGGGCGAAACTGCCGAAATTGAGCCACCAGGCACCTGGCGTGCCAGCGTCGGTCTGCCCTTGGCGCCACAGCCAGTTGCCGACAGCCGCCGAAGCGGTCTGACGGCGCGTCTGCTGCTCGGTAGCCTTGGGCCCGACCAGGTTGCCGGTCAGGTCGCCGCCAGCGGCGATCAACAGGTTGCCGCCCTGCTGCGGATACCAGGCCCGGTACTGGCCGGTGGTCGATTCGTAGGCCGCGCCCAGGGCGCCAAGCACGCTGCCATCGGCCTGGCGACCGCGGGCCAGCTGATGCGCATCGATGCCCTGCTCGAGCAGGGCCGGTGCCTGGGTACCGGCGGTGTAGACCCCATACAGCGAGTCCATGCGCCAGTCGCCGGCGCTGAGCAGTTCAAGGTCGCCGGTTCCGGTGCGCAAGACGCTGTACAGCTGGGTCTGCGGGGTGATCTCGGCCTTGGTGACGCCGCCCGGCGTTTCGACCTTCAGGCACCAGGTCGGCCGGGCGGTACACAGCGCCAGCAGGTTGGAGGGTACCGGTTGGCCGGGCACCCGCCCAACCGCCAGGTTGGTCCAGAAATAGCTGATGATGGGTTTGGAAGTCTCGATCACCCGCGTGGCGATGTAGTGCTGGTCGGCCAGGCGCAATGCGCCGGCGTCCGGCTCCGGGCGGGTGATGCGGCTGTCGGCGGCGCCCAGGTCGGCGCCGGCCACCAGGCGCATCGACCAGGATTGCGAGCCCTCCGGCAGCATCTGCCCAAGCGCCCAGTTGCGTCCCTGCTGGCCGGCGACCTCCTGGCGCAGGTCGACCCAGAACACACCTGTGGGCAGCTTGACGTCGGTGCCTGCCGGCAGCAGCGCGCCCACCGCCAGCGCCAGGGCGCCACGCTGGGTCAGCCCTCCCACAGGCAGGGCAGCGCCCTTGCGCCAAACCCCACCGCGCACCGCCACGCTTACCGGCAGGCGGCTGCCGGCATCCAGCCGGGTATCGGCGGCCAGAGTCACCGCCTGCTCGAGCAAGGTGCCGGCGGCATACAGGAGATTGCCGGAAGCATCGCGCACGGCGGCATCAAGCACGGTACCGGCGGGCAGGGTCACGGCGCTGGCCAGGGTCAACACGCTGGGCAAGCGGGTGTTGGCCGGCAGCGAGGTGTCGGCGAACGGCAGGTCGAAATTCAACGTGCTGCCCGCGGGGTAGCGCGTGCCGGCGGCCAGTTCGACGCCGCTGCGTGGAATCACCAGGTCACTGTCGAATGGCTGCTTGCCGGGAATCAGGATCCAGCCACGGCCATCCATGCGTTCGCTGCCGGTGGCCAGCTCCGGCGGCAGGAAGCCGTCGCTGATGCTGCCATGGACTTCCAGGTTGCCGCCGGCGCGCAGGGCCAAGTGGCCGACTTCGCCGGAACCGCGCAGCGCAGTCTGCGCCGTGGCCGGGTTAATACTGGCGTAGCGATGACCGGACAGGTCGAGGTCGCCGCGCACCACCAGGTCGGTCTGGCCATCGCGGCTGGCGATCTCCACGCCGGGGCGCAGGTGCAGGGCCTTGGCGTAGGCAGCGTTGTTCAGCCCGGCCAGGCGGTTGTCGAGCAGGTCGCGGTTGGCCAGCGCGGCATTGACGAACAGCACGCTGCGCGCATGCTTGGCGTCGAGATAAGCCTGGTCGATGTACTGGTACGGCCGACCACTGGCCGCCGTGCCGCCATTCAGCGCGTCGGTGTAGCGCTGCTGGCCGACCACGGCGATGGACTGCGCACCCTGGATGTCCAGCCTGCCACGGGCATCGATGGCGATATCACCGGCGATGTCGCCGCCCACGCGCGGCGCCGTCAATACCAGCGAGCCGCGGGCACGGCCGTCGTGTTGCGCGGCGGCGGTGCCGTGGCGCAGGTCCAGGCGAGCGCCGGGGCTCAGGGTCAGCACGCCGTCGCCGCTGGCCAGCTCGATCTGCGCCCGGTTCGGCGCATCGATGATCGCACCGTTGCTGTCGACCCGCAGCAGGCTGCCATGGGCATCGAGCACCGCCCCGGCGGTCAGGGTCAGGCCATGCCCGGCCGCCAGGCGGATGCTGCCGACCTGGGCGCCGCTGGCATCGACGGTGCCGGCCACGGTCAGCTGGCCGTTGTCCAGCGAGAGGCTGATTTCCCGCGCCTTGAGCTCGCTGCCGATGACCAGGTCGCCCTGGGTGATCTGGAAGCTGCGCGCGCCGAACACCTGGTCACGGTTCAGGCGCTGGTTGAGGCCGGCGAAATCATCCACCTGGCGGGCACGGATCGCCACCGCTCCCTGGTCGTACGGCACTCGCGTGCCACCGGCGTCATGATCACCGCTGGCGGCGCCAAGGAGCTGGCCCTGCAGGCTGACCTGCCCGCCCAGGGCAGTGGCGCTCAGGCGGCCGGCGCGATTGTTGCGGGCACTGAGGTCAACCAGGCTGCCACTGGCCTGGCGGATGTCACCGACAGCGCTGGCCAGCAGCAGCTCACCGCCCCAGCTGTACTGGGTCACGTCGTTGAAGGTCAGGCTGCGCCCGGCCAGGTCGATACGCGAACGCTCCCCCAGGACCAGCGCCTGTTGCGCCGAAACGCTCAGCTTGCCGCTGGGCAGGCTGAAGGTACCGTCGAGCAGCACCTGCTGGCCACTGAGCGCGAGCTCCGCGCCCACGCCATCGCGGCCGCTGGCCAGCGCGCCACCGCCACCGGTCACGCGCAACAGACCACCGGCGCTGATGCGGTTGATCGAACCGGCGCCGCCGGTCCACAGCGGCGTCTCCACCAGCAAATCGCCACCGCTGTACTGGAAGCCGCCCTCGCCCTGCCAGGCGCCGCGCTGGTGGTACACCTGCAACGCCCCGCTGTGATTGGCGCTGACCTGGCGGCTGGCGCGGATGTCGACCTGACTGAAGCCCAGGGTCTGGCGGCTCATGCTGGCGGTGCCGTCGGGCTGGCTGGCCGGCCCGTAGCCGAAGGTCAGGTTTTCCACCCGCAGCTCGAGCACGCCGTCGCCACTGCCCGCGCCACCGGCGATGGGTGCGCCAGGCAACGTACGGGCGCCGTTCCACACCAGGTTGCCGGTGTGGATGGTCGCCCGTTCGCTGGCCTGGCCGAGGCCGTAGATGGCCGGCGTGCCGAGGATCAGTTGCTGCACGCGGTTGCGCCCGGTCAAAGGATCATAGGTGTCGAGCACGCTGTTGCCGAAGAAGTTCAGCGAGTCGGCCGCCGTCAGCGACAGGGTCTCCAGGGCGGGAATGCCGCCCTCGGTGCTGCCCTGGAACAGACGGTCGAGCACTTGCTGGTTGAGCGTCAGCCCCTGGCCCAGCACCCCGGCGTTGGCCGCGGCGGCCAGCGCGGCGGCGGAGCCGACGTTGATCCGCCCTACCGCCAGGCCCAGGTGGCGTGTGCCGAAGCTGACCTGGTCGTCGAGGTTGAAGGTGCGGTCGGTCGCGGCGAACAGCGAGCCGTCCGAGTACAGGCGGGTCACCCCCGCGCAGTTGCCCGAGGGGCAATCGCCAATGAGGATGCTGCCGGGCGCGAAGACATCGCCGGCCACCGACGGCAGCACGTCCAGGCGGCCGTTGGACAGCGCCAGCAAGCCGTGGGCATTGGGGTCGATGAGGAAACCGTCATTGGCATCGAACGGCACCGCCCCCTGGCCCAGGGTAATGATACCGGCCCCCTGCTCGACGACGATGGCGCCGCGCGCCCTGTCGGTAGCCAGGAACACCTCGCCGGCGCGCAGTTCGGCACCACTGCGCACGAGGATGTCAGCGGTCGACTCCTTGAAGCGCATCATGTTGCCACCCTGGCCGTAGAGCACCTCCGGACGGGCGCCGATGCTCAGCCGCGGCGCCTTGAGCGCGCTCAGGTCGCTGGCGCGCAGCGCGACCCGGTTGGGTTGCAACCAGTCGCTGGCCTGACCGTCGGCGAGGATCTCGATGGCCTCCACGCCCAGTACCGCCACGCTGCCGCCACGTCCGTCGCGGGCGGCGTCGAAGCGCGCCTGACCGGTAAAGCGGAACGCGGTCTCGGGATCGGCATTGGGCTTCAGGCGCAGGGTCAGCCACTTGCCATCGGCCTCGAGCGCCGCCCGCGGAACACCCTTGGCCAAGGCGTCGGCCCTGACGAAGGCGGCGTAGGACATTTCGTTGTACTGGCTGTAGCGGCGCAGGGTGTCGGCGGCGGTGAGGATCACCTGCCCCGACAACGGCTGGCGGATATCGGTGTTGGCCACCGACAGGCTGCCCGAGGTGGTCCAGGAACCATTGCGCATGACCTGGCTGATGCCTCGCTGGCCGGCCATGGCCAAGCCGTTGAGCTCGACGCGGAAGGCGCCCGGCAACAGCGCGTAGCTGGCCGGCAGCAAGGTGTAGGTACCCGCCGCCAGCCCCGGCACGCCCTGGTCGAGGGTGATGCGCTGGCCGATGGCCGGGTCCGCCACGCCGGCCTCCCCGGCCAGCGGCGCGTAGTCGCCGGCCAGGCCTGGGACGATGGCATAGACCGGGTTGCTCGACAGCGACGGCAGTACCAGGCGGCCATCGGCATCGAGCTGCATCAACGGATGGTAGCGGGCGTCGGTGGAGCCGCCGCGCCCGGAGACGAAGCCGGCGCCGGTCAGTTCGCCGCCGCCGGCCAGGTCGATCAGCGCCCCGGCCTGCACATCGATGCGCTTGCCGGCCAGGACCACCCCGTGATCGCTATCGCCGGTGCCGCCGATCAGGTTCACCGGCTTGCCGTCGTACAGGTAGCTCAGGCCATCGACCGTGCCGCCGTAAGGCATGCGCAGCCCCGCCGCGCTGACCGAAGTGATGCTGCCGGGCAGCAGGTGCACATCCTGGCCGTTCTCGCCGGTATCCCCCAGCAGCACCTGGCCAAGCGGCGCCCGCACCACCCCACCCTGCTCCACCGTGCCAGCGCCCAGGTGCAGGCGGCCGAACACCGACAGCGGCACGCCTGGCGTGGCCTCACCGACCCGTCCGATCCGCAGGGTGGCGTCGCGGGTGCTCAGCACGCGGGCGTAGGCACCGCTCACGGGGTACAGTTGCGCGGCCAACAGTTCAATATCGGCATTGCTGCTCAGCTGGGTCGGCATCGAGGGGATGTCGCGGCCGAGGAAGCGGATATCCCCTTCACTGCGCAGACGCGTCAGGGCAAAGCCCCGACGGTCGAACTCAAGCTGTTGCCCGCCACTGAGGGCCAGGTTGCCGTGGGCGCCCAGGCCCAGTTCGTCGCGTATTTCAAGCAGGTTGGCCTCGACCTGCAACAGTGCGTGCGACGCCTGCTGCGACAGCCCGCCCTTGACCGTCGGGCGCACGGTCTGGTCGCCGCCCAGGTGGTTGCTGCCTGCCAGTCGCACGTAGGGCGCACGCAGGCGGATGCGGCTGTCGTCGGCACTGCCGTCGGCGAGCACCAGGGAGCCGGCGTACAGTTGCAGCCCCTGGGCCAGGTCCAGTGCCAGTGAGCCATCGAAGGCCAGCACACCGTCGCTGAGCAGGGCCAGGTTGGTGAAGCCACCGCGCTCGACGGTGTCCACATCCAGGCGCGCATGGCCATAGCGCAAGCGCTCGTCGGTCCCGGCTCCACGGCCGAGTACCAGCTCGCGCGGCACATTCAGGCCATCCTCCAGGCCATCCTTGCGGTACAGACCGGTATCGAGGGCCACGCCGAGGCTGCCGCCCGCCGCGCCGACACCGCCGGACCAGGCGCTGAGCGTGCCGTCCAGGCGCAGGCCATAGCTGGAGGCCAGGCTGATGCTGCCACCGGCGCTGGCCATTGCCAGTGGGCCCTGACCACGGATGTCCAGCACGGCGCTGGCGCCATCGGCGCGCAAGCGGGCGCCACGGGCGATGTCGACAAAGAGGTAGGCGCCGTCGCTGGTCCCCTTGGCGTGGTCGATCTGCCCACCAATGACGATGTTGCCGCCGGCGGTGACCCGCCCGTAGCGCCGGCCCTGGCTGTCGAGGGCGGTAAGCGCCTGGCCGGAGACATCGATCAACGCCTCGCTGCCCAGGCGGATCGCACGGTTGTGCAGGCTTTCCTGCACCCCGCTCACCACCGTTTCGGGCAATACCTGCAACAGGCTCACCTTGCCACCGGCGGCCAGCAGCGAACCGTCCAGATTCAATTGCGCGGTACTGCTCAGGGCGATCGACTGCAACGGGTCGACACCGATGCTGGCGCCACGGCGCACCTCCAGCAGCGCGGCCTCGCGGTCCGCCTGGGCCAGGCGGGTATCGCCGGCGGCGAGGCTCAGGCTGGCACCGGCACGCAGGCCCAGCTCGCCCTTGATCGCGTTTTCACGCACCTGCGGCGGCAACCACAGGGTGGCCTGGTCAGCGACCGACAGGCTGGCGTCGAGCAGTTCCACGGGTCGGGTGACCTGCACCTGGGCGCCTTCGGCCACGATCAACTGTCGCGTGCCACGCACATTGTACTGGGCGAAGCCGCGGTTGAAGAAATCCGCGCCGAGGTGCAAGGCGCTCGCGTCGGCCACCCCGCCGATCCGCACGCGCTCGGCCTGCAGGTCGAGGGTGCCGGCGCCATTGCTGCCATGGCCGCGCAGCTCGCCATCGAGGCGCAAGCGCCCGTCACCGCTGGCGTTGAACACGCCGGCCTGCAACGTCAGGTTGCCGCCGCTGCCACCGCGCAGCTGGTTGCGCTCACCGCGCACCACCCCGCCGGAAACATCCAGCACGCTGGCCTGCCCCAGCAGCACATCGCCGGAGCTGCGCAGCGACAGGCTGCCGCCGTTGCGCCAGGCCATGGCCCCTGCGTCTTCGCGGTCGCTGCGCGCACCACCGACATCCAGGCGCACACCTTCGCCAACCAGCACCTGCGCACGCAATCCGGCCGGCGTGGCCAGGGCGATATCGCGCAGATCAGCGCCGTCACGCTGGCGCAGCACATCGCCCAACATCATCTGCCCGCCCTTGGCGGTAAGGTCGGCCGCGACCCGCACCTGCGGCGCGTACAGGGTCAGTTGCCCGCCGTCGGCCAGGTGCAGCGCCTGGTCGACCTGCACCGACTCGCTGGCGGCAATGCTCAGGCCGCCCAGCGCGAAACCGTTGAGCAATTCGCTGTCCAGTACCAGTCGCCCGCGCCGCTGCTCGTCCAACGGCGCCTGCAACTGCACATCGGCACTGGCGCCACGGTTGCCGCCAGCCAACGTCACCTGGCGCAGCACCGGGGTCAGGCTGAAGGCCAGGTCCTTGCTGCCTGTGAGGTAACCCGGCAACTGCTGGCCGATGACCAGCTGGGCGCCTCGGGCGCGAGCACTGTGGACCTGCTTGTAGCCATCCAGCCCGGCCACCGGCGCCTGCACCTGGCGCTCGTCCTGCCAGGTCTCGCCGACCAGCCGGCCGTCGAGCAGCACGCCCTGGGTGGCCACCACCAGGCTGCCGGCGTCGCGCCCGACGGTATAACCCTGCTCGAAGCGCTGCTGCGGCGCGATCAGCGGGTTGTAGAACACACGGGTCTGGGCCCAGCGCGCCGAATGGTCCTCGAAGCCCTGGTACAGGCCGCTGTAGAGCAGGTCGCCAGGCGCCCGCGACAGCTCGTACAGGCGCCCGTCCTCGCCACGCAGCCAGCTCTGGCGCACATAGCCGTCCTGCACCGCCAGGGTGCCGCCGGACAGGTTGATCTCGGCGCCGGCGCGGGTGACCAGGTCCTGGCCGGTGAAGGTCACGGTGCCGCCCTGGGCCATCCATTCACCCACGCCGTGGCTGCGCGTGCCCAGGTAGCCGCCCACCTCCAGCAGGCCACCCGCGGTGTACCAGCGGTCGCCGGCATGACCATTGACGCCGGCCGCGACGTGCACCAGCTCACGCACGTCGACCCACACATCGCTGTTGATCAGCCCGCCCTTGTCGCGGTTGCCGGCGGCATCGCGCTGCTCGTTGCCCTGGACATTGATCTTGATGACATTGCTTTCCATCGCCACCTTGACCCCAAGCGCGCCGGCCACATCGAGGCGCGCGCCATCGTCGACCAGGCTGCGCCGGCCGGCGCTGACCGCCACCTGGCCACCGGTGGCCAGGGTCAGCGAACCGTCCTGGAAGTGCACGGTGCCGCCGCTGACCACTTCCACCCGCGACTGCTCGGGGCGGTCGATGACCGTGCTGAGGTTGTCGAAGCGCCCCGTGGCCAGGTTGCCGTTGCTGCCGTTGACCACCGCCCTCGAGGCTTCGCGCTGGCTGTCGAGCGCCGCGCTGTCGTCGAGCAGCACGACGGTAACGCTGCCGCGCTCGAAGCTGACGCTGCCGGTGGCATCGCTGGCGGCGTTGAGCAGGTGGATGCTGCCGCGCCGATCCACCGAGGTGCTGGCCAGGACCACACCCTGCTGGCGCACCTGGTGACCGGTCAGGGTGACATCGCCGCCACTGGCCTGGATCAGCCCGCTGTTGCTCACCGTGCCGGCACTGCTGCCGGGCTTCAGGCTACCCGCCACTTCGTTGCCACGGGTGGTCGAGTAACGGTTGGCCTCGGTGCCCTGGCCGCGACGGATATAGAAATCGTCCGCCGCCGCCAGGGTCGCCTGGCCCTTGCCGGCGATGATCTGGCCGTCGTTGCCCACCTCGCTGCCCAGCAACAGCACGTAGCCGCCACCGCTGGTGGAGCTGCTCGGCGCCTGGGTACGAATCTGCGCGCCGCGCTCGACCAGCACCTTGCCGGCGGCATTGGTGAAGGTGGCCTGGCTGGCGCTGCTGTCGACGTAGAGCCCGCGCTGGGTGAACTGCTCGTCACTGACCTGGGCGGCGGCGGCCACCAGGTTGCGCACGTTGACCTGGCTGGTGCCGTTGAACACCACACCGTTGCGGTTGATCAGCATCACCGTGCCGGGCGCCTCGATCTGACCATGGATCTGGCTCGGACGGGCGGCGGGGTCGTTGACCCGGTTGAGCACGGCCCAGTCCGCCTGCTGCTCGAAACGCACGGTGGTGTCGCGCCCGACGTTGAAGGTCTCCCAGTTGAGGATGGCCTTGTCGGCGGTCTGTTCGATGCGCACCTGGGTCTTGCCATCGGCCTGGCTCTGCTGCGGTGCCTTGGCATTGAGCCAGCCCTGGGTCAGCGGGTTCTCGTCGACCTTCAGGCCACCCTCGCCCAGGCCGTTGGGCACAACCTGCGGCTGCACCTGGGCCAGGGTCCGGCCATTGGCCTGGGCCGCCTGCTGGGCGGCGATGGCCGCCACCGTGTTGTTGAGGTTGTTCACCGAACGCTGGAACTGCTGGTTCAGGCGCTGCTGCTGGGCCAGCGGTGGTGGCGATCCCGGCAGCACCTGCCCTGCCCCCCCGGCACCGGCGGCGCCGCTCGGGGCATTGGAGGCGCCCTTGGCGGCGAACCAGCCCGAGCTGAACGGCTGCGCCGCGTGGGCGCTGCCCGCCAGCATCAGCAAGGCGATGGCCTGGGCCAGGGGCTTGAGCCGCGGCGGCTCGCCGCGACGCTGGATGGCGGAGGCTGAAAGGGCTGGCTTGGGCATGCCGCGCGACATCGCAGGGTTCCTTGTGCTGGTTCTCGAGATCAGGGGATGGCGGTCGTGATGCCGCTTTGCCATAAGGCGCTCCGGCGACCGGGGGACCGAAGCTTTGTCATGCAAAGTTCATGGGGCTGGGGTATGGCGAACGCCTGCACCCGGCGCAATGCCGGTGCTCGCGCTGCCAGGTCGACGCAAAATGAAAAAAGCCCCGGCGTCACCCACGGGTGCCGCCAGGGCCCATGCCCACGTCCGAGGACGCGGGCCACCGGGGTTTTGCCTGTTACGAGCGACCGATACCGTTGCACACGTTGGTGTTGGCGATATCCAGGCCTTCGTTGCCTGCGTTGGTCAGGAAGGCCTTCTTGATTTCATCGGCGAAGGCGACCGGAACCGGCACGAAGGAGTGGATACCGATGGCCAGGTCGTGGTTGCCGCTGTACAGGTCGTTGAGGAAGCCACGAACAGCGGTGGCGTCGGCGGCGTCCTTGTAGCACTGGCCAACCAGCAGGTTGGTGTAGCCGACGATCGGGTAGCCAGTGGTTGGGACCGGCTTGTCGCTGGCGCCACGGCCGAAGGTGACAGCCCAGCTGGCCGGGTTGGCGCGGTTGGCGGTCGGGGCGGTGGCGCTGGCCAGGGCGGCCTGGGCGTTGTCGACGGTCGGCAGTACGGCGGTGCCGCTGGCCAGCTTGCTGACACGGGCCACCTGGGCGTTGTTGGCGGTATCGACGAAGTCAGGGCTGACGTAGCCGATGGCGCCGTCGGTGGCATTGACCGCATTGATCACGTCAGCGCTGCCGGCCACGCCCTGCCAGGTGCTCGGCTCGGTGCCGACGTTGGCGCTGGTGAAGGTGCTGCTGACCGAGAAGGCGGTCGGGCAGCTGTCGTTGAGGAAGCGCGCCAGCAGCTCGGTGGTGCCGCTGCTGCCGTTGCGGTAGATCACCTTGATCGGGGTGGTGTCGGCGGTGCCGAGCAGTTGGCCCCAGGTGGAGATGCTGCCGGAGAACACGCCGCACAGCTGCGAAGCGTTGACCTGCAGATCGCTGACACCATTGCGGTGGTAAGGGATGGTGACGGTGGTGCCGACGGCCGGGATCTGGATCAGTTTGCCCCAAGTCGCGGCGCGGTTGGTGTCGTAGGTCGACAGTTCGCTGGCGCTGAGCACCGAGTCGGAACCGGCGAAGTCGACGTTGGTGCCGGCCGGCTGGTTGATCGACGCAGGGGCGTTGGTCAGGAAAGCGGTCTTGCCACCGCCGCTGCCCACGCCGGTGTAGCTGAAGCCGCTTGGCAGGATGCCTTCCCAGGTGGCGTTGCCGTTGTACAGCGGCTCAGGCAGGGTGGCGCCGCCACCGACAACAGCAGCCATGGATTGGGCCGAAGCCAGGGTAGCAGCCACCAGGGAGGCGGCGATCACAGTACGCTTAAACATGAAGCAATCTCCTATCGTCGTGTTCGTACGTTGAGTGGGTCGCGCATTGCTGTGGCCACAGGCTGCATACCCTGATCCAGAGGGGCTGGCGGCCTGTCCACGGAGGCAACATTCGCAGCTTGTGGTGACAGGCAGAGGAAAAAACATCGGGAGTTCGGCGGGGAAAAGCTCGGGTGTCGGGGGGCGTTTTTTGTGCTCGCGGCTGGGCAGACAGGGAACAGGGCAAACGGTACCGGAGGGATCGATCAGGAGGATGGCGGATCAGGCACTCGGGAGTTTGTAGCAGGTGAGAAAAAAGATTTTGCCAGTGCGACCACTTCACAGTGGCCGGTGGCTCATGTTGGGGGGAACCCGCTCCCGCAGCGCCCGGCTGCGGGAGCGATCACTTAGGGCGCGGCAACCTCGCTGGGCGTCGCCAGTTGCAGGATCTCGCTGGTGTAGGCCCACTCTTGCTGGACCTTGTCCGGGTGCTCGTTCAGGCGGATGCCGTAGGACGGAATGATCTGCTTGATCTTCGCCTGCCACTCGGGCGTGGCCACCTTGTCCTTGAACACCTTGTTCAGCAGGTCGAGCATGATCGGCGGCGCGGTCGAGGCGCCCGGCGAGGCACCGAGCAGCCCGGCGATGCTGCCATCCTTGGATGTCACCACTTCGGTGCCCAGCTTCAGCACCCCGCCCTGGTTCTCGTCCTTCTTGATGATCTGCACCCGCTGGCCGGCCTGCCACAGGCGCCAGTCGGCCTTCTTCGCCTCGGGGAAGTAGGTCTGCAGCGCGGCGAAGCGGTCATCGTCGGACTGCATCAGCTGGCCGATCAGGTACTGCACCAGGTCGAACTCGCGCACCCCGACCCGCACCATCGGCCAGGTGTTGTGCAACGACATGCTGGCGAACAGGTCGAGCAGCGAACCTTCCTTGAGGAACTTGGTGGAGAAGGTGGCGAACGGCCCGAACAGGATCATGCGCTTGCCGTCGAGCACCCGGGTGTCCAGGTGCGGCACCGACATCGGCGGCGCGCCGGTGGCGGCGATGCCGTAGGCCTTGGCCATGTGGCGCTGGGCGATGGCCGGGTTGTCGGTGACCAGGAACGAGCCGCCCACCGGGAAGCCGGCATAGTCCTTGGCCTCGTCGATGCCGGACTTCTGCAGCAACGGCAGTGCCGCGCCGCCGGCGCCGATGAACAGGAATTTGGCGTCGGTGGTCGAGGTGTTGCCGTCCTTGAGGTTCTTGTACTCGACGTGCCAACTGCCGTCGTCGTTGCGGGTGATGTCCTGCACCTCGCTGGACAGCTTGAGGTCGAAGTTGGGCCGGGTCTGCAGGTAGCCGACGTACTGGCGGGTGATCTCGCCGAAGTTGACGTCGGTGCCGATCGGCGTCCAGGTGACGGCGAGCTTCTGGTTCGGGTCGCGCCCCTCCATCATCAGCGGCACCCACTTGGCGATCTGCGCATGGTCCTCGGAATACTGCATGGGTTTGAACAATGGGCTGGCCTGCAGCGCCTCGTAGCGCTTCTTGAGGAAGCGGATGTTGTCGTCGCCCCAGACGAAGCTCATGTGCGGTGTGGTGTTGATGAACGAGCGCGGATTCTTCAGCACCCCCTGCTTCACTTGCCAGGCGAGGAACTGGCGGGTGACCTGAAACGACTCGTTGATCTCCACCGCCTTGCTGATGTCGATCTTGCCGTCCTTCTCCGGGGTGTAGTTGAGTTCGGCCAGCGCCGAGTGGCCGGTGCCGGCGTTGTTCCAGCCGTTGGAGCTTTCCTCGGCGACCTTGTCCAGGCGCTCGACCATCTCCATCGACCAGCCCGGCTCCAGCTCGTTGAGCCAGACCGCCAGCGTGGAACTCATGATGCCGCCGCCCACCAGCAGCACATCTACCCGCTTGCCTTCGGCGGCGTGGGCGTGAAGGCCCAGGGCCAGGACCAGTGCCGCGACTGCCCACCTGGGCGTTTTGCTGATGTTCATGTGCTCTCCCGTGTTGGTCATTGCGTGCGCCTGCGGGATCAAGCTTAGCCGACTGATTTGCTCGGGCATGGTCAGGATGCTTGTTGTCGCCTTTAAACCCAGCACTTTTAAGGTATTGACGTCCGGCTTGGACTTGCCGGGGCTGCTTTGCAGCCCTTTCGCGGCACAAGGCCGCTCCTACAGGGGGGGCGCGGTCGCCTGTAGGAGCGGCCTTGTGCCGCGATAGGGCCGGTACAGGCAGCCGATAATCGCCCGCTTTGTACAGCCAATCATTTGACCAAACTAACCAGATAGTACAATTATCGAGACATCCAAAAACAACAAAGCGATGCCCCGTCATGACACCCCGAATCCTCGTGCTCAACGGCCCCAACCTCAACCTGCTGGGCACCCGCGAACCCGCCCAGTACGGCCACGAAACCCTTGCCGACCTGGCCCGTCTGTGCGCCGCCAGCGCCGCCGAGCTGGGCCTGGAACTGGAGTTTCGCCAGACCAACCACGAAGGCGAGCTGCTCGACTGGATCCATGCCGCCCGTGGCCGCTGCCACGGCATCCTGATCAACCCCGCCGCCTGGACCCACACCTCGGTGGCCATCCGCGATGCCCTGGTGGCCAGCGAACTGCCGGTGATCGAGGTGCACCTGTCCAACGTGCACAAGCGCGAGCCGTTCCGCCATCTGTCGTTCGTCTCCAGCATCGCCGTGGGGGTGATCTGCGGCCTCGGCAGCCAGGGCTATTGCATGGCCCTGGGCTACTTCAGCAAATACCTGCGCGAGCACGCGGCATGAACGGCGCGGGTATCCTCGCCGGCCTCATCGGCCGTGGCATCCAGGCCTCGCGCACCCCGGCGCTGCACGAGCATGAAGGCGACGCCCAGGCGCTGCGCTACCTGTACCGGCTGATCGACGCCGACCAGCTGGGCCTGGACGACAGCGCCCTGCCCGCGCTGCTCGATGCCGCCGAACGCACCGGCTTCACCGGGCTCAACATCACCTTCCCGTTCAAGCAGGCGATCCTGCCGTTGCTCGACGAGCTGTCGGACGAAGCCCGTGGCATTGGCGCGGTGAACACCGTGGTACTGCGCGATGGCCGGCGGGTGGGCCACAACACCGACTGCCTGGGTTTCGCCGAGGGCTTGCGACGCGGCCTGCCTGGGGTCGCGCGGCAACGCGTCGTACAGATGGGTGCTGGCGGCGCCGGCGCGGCAGTGGCCCATGCGCTGCTGGCCGAAGGCGTCGAGCGCTTGCAGCTGTTCGAGGTGGACCGGGCCCGTGCCCAGGCACTGGTGGACAATCTCACTGAGCGTTTCGGCGCCGGTCGTGCCGTGCTCGGCGAAGACCTGTCTGGCGCGGTGGCCGACGCCGATGGCCTGGTCAACACCACGCCCGTGGGCATGGCCAAGCTACCCGGCACCCCGTTGCCGCCCGCACTGCTGCACCCTCGACTATGGGTGGCGGAGATCATCTACTTCCCCCTGCAGACCGAGCTGTTGCGCCATGCCCGCGCCTTGGGCTGCCGCACCCTGGATGGCGGCACCATGGCGGTGTTCCAGGCGGTCAAGGCCTTCGAGCTGTTCAGCGGACGCCCTGCCGATGCCGAGCGCATGCAGGCGCACTTCGCCAGCTTCTGACCACCAGGAGGTCCATCGCGGGTCTGTCGACTTGCCCGCGATCGCCCGTCAGGCCTTGATGTAGCGCATCACCGCTTCGCAGATCACCTGCTTGTGACGCTGCTTGACCTGTTCGTCGGCCAGGTCGATCTGGAAGATATCGCCGAAGGTATGGCGGTTCGACACCCGGTAGAAGCAGAAAGAGCTCATCAGCATGTGCAGGTCGATCACCTCGATCCCCGGGCGGAACACGCCCTGCTCCACGCCACGGGCGAGGATCTTGCCCAGCGCATCGAGCACCATGCTGCTCATTTCGCGGATCACCGGCGACTGCTTGACGTACTCGCCGTAATGGATGTTCTCGGTGCAGACGATGCGCACGAAGTCGACGTTGTTGGCGTGGTGGTCGAAGGTGAACTCCACCAGGCGCTGGATCGCCTGCTCGGGCGCAAGCGAGTCGAGGTCCAGGCTGTGCTCGGTCTTGCGGATGTCGCCGTAGAGCTTGACCAGGCATTCGACGTAGAGCTGCTCCTTGCTGCCGAAGTAGTAGTAGATCATGCGCTTGGAGGTGGCGGTGCGCTCGGCGATGGCGTCGACCCGGGCGCCGGCCAGGCCCTGCTGGACAAACTCGGTGATGGCGGCCTGGAGAATGTTCTCGCGGGTCTTTTCCGGGTTGTTCTTGCGCGATCTGCGCAGCCCTTCGACTTCAGGCTTGGCTACCGAATCACTCATACCGACTCACAGGCTCGTTATAGGAATCCGGGCGATTATCCGTGAGCCGGGCGGTGCAGGGAAGCGTGGTGTTGGTCGAGAGTGCGCGGTCCCTGTAGGAGCGGCCTTGTGCCGCGAAAGGGCCGCAAAGCGGCCCCGGCGATCCTTGCTTGAACGCTGAAATCCTGGGGCTGCTACGCAGCCCATTCGCGGCACAAGGCCGCTCCTACAGCTACAGCACCGACTTGCGCGCCTTGGCCATCGCCGCCAGGCGCACCGCCACATTGGCCGCGCCATACCCGGCGTAACCGCCCTTGCGCTGCAGGATCTCGAAGAAGAAGCGCCCCTCGAACGGTTCGGTGTACACATGGAACAGCTCGCCGCCCTGGGCATCGCGGTCGTACAGCACGTTGTAATAAGCCAGCTCGCTGAGGAACTCGTCATCGAAGTCGAAGCGCGCCGCCAGGTCGTCGTAGTAGTTCAGCGGGATCTCCAGCAACGGCACGCCGGCCTCCTTGGCCCTGGCCACCTCACGGAAGATATCGTCGCAGTCGAAGGCGACATGGTGCACGCCCGAGCCGCGATAACTGTCCAGGGCATGGGCGATGGCGGTGTTGCGGTTCTCCGAAATGTTCAACGGCAGGCGCAGGCTGCCGCACTGACTGCGCAGGGCACGACTCTTGACCAGGCCATAGGGGTCGGGCAGCACCACCTCGTCGTCGGCGGTGAAATCGAACAGACTCTTGTAGAACAGCACCCAACTGTCCAGCGCCTCGGCCGGCAGCGCCAGGGCCATGTGGTCGATGCGCTTGAGCCCGCCGCTGGCCCGGGCGTTCCGGTCCAGGTGGAAGTCGGTGTCGTAGAGTGTCGGGCCATCGCTGTCCGGCTCTACCAGGTACAACAGGCTGCCGTCGGGGGCGCGCACCGCCGGGATCTCGCGCTCATTGGGGCCGACCAGGCCACGGAACGGCTGGCCACGGTAGGCGGTGGCGCGCCGCAGCGCGGCCTGGCCGTCGTTCACCCGCAGGGCCGTGGCACACAACGACGGGCCATGGGCCTCGAAGAAGTTGTGGGCGAACGAGTAAGGCTCGGCGTTGAGCACGATATTGATATCGCCCTGGCGCAGCAGGCGCACCGCCTTGCTGCGGTGTTCGCCGACCTCGGCGAAGCCCAGGCGCTTGAGCCACACACCCAGGCGCGCGCCTACCGCCTCGTCGACGGCGAATTCAAGGAACTCCACGCCGTCGTAGCGGCTCGCGGGCGGCGGCGCGAACAGCACGCCAGGCTCGGCAGCCCGCGCCTCACGCTCCAACTGAAGGCGGGTCTTCTCCTCCAGATACAGCAGCGAACGCAAGCCGTCGGCGGCATTCTGCCGGGGCGGTGCCGCACGGAAACCGTCGTTGAAGATCTCCAGCGACAGCGGACCGCGATAGCCGGTGGCCAGAATCGGCGCGAGGAAACCCGCCAGGTCCATCTCGCCCTGCCCCGGGAAGCAGCGGAAATGTCGACTCCACTCCAGTACATCCATGGCTAGGATCGGTGCGTCGGCCATCTGCACGAAGAAGATCTTGTCGCCGGGAATATCGCGGATACCGCTGGGGTCGCCCTTGATCGACAAGGTGTGGAAGCTGTCGAGGATCACCCCCAGCGCCGGATGATCGGCCTGGCGCACCAGGCTCCACACCTGCTGCCAGGTGTTGACGTGGCGGCCCCAGGCCAAGGCCTCGTAGCCGATACGCAGGCCGCGGTCACCGGCATGTTCGGCAAGCAGGCGCAGGTCGTCCACCAGCAGTTGCTCATCGCCCAGGGCGTCGGGCTGGACGTTGCTGCACACCAGCACCAGGTCGGTGCCCAACTCCTGCATCAGGTCGAACTTGCGCTCGGCGCGATCGAGGTTCTTGTGCAGGCGGTCGCGGCGGCAGCCTTCAAAGTCGCGAAACGGTTGGAACAGGGTGATCGCCAACCCCAGGTCCGCGCACAGCTGGCGGATCTCGCGGGGGCTGCCGGCGTAGTACAGCAGGTCGTTCTCGAAGATCTCGACGCCGTCGAACCCCGCGGCGGCGATGGCTTCGAGTTTTTCCGGCAGGGTGCCGCTCAAGGAAACGGTGGCGATCGAACGGTGCATGGCGGGTGTTCCTTGTTATTGAGGGAGGCCTGGGCAGGTCAGGCCCTTTCGCGGGGCAAGCCCGCTCCCACAGGTGTTGCGTTGTCCCCTGTTGGAGCGGGCTTGCCCCGCGAAAGGGCCAGTCCCGACAGCATCTGTCTGGCACGATCGATTATTCGCAGGTAAAGTCGCCCCGGCAACGCACTTTGTACGAAACAGTTAGTTTTCGTTCGATTACCGAACAAAACCCGTTCCGGCGAATTGATTCACCCACCCCCGTGAACAACCATGAATACCAGTCGCAGGCCCCGCCGGCCCTTCTCGCTGCCACGCCGGTCGTTCGGCGGGCCCCGCGCTGCAACGCCCAACGTCACCACATAATAAGTTCAAGAAAACGGGTACCGACCTATGCATACCTTGTTCGCCCTGCGATCCGCGCCGCCGCGTTCGTCTTCTCCCTACAGCCCCGTTGCCGTGCCCCGCGCGCGCTGACCATCCGGCCCCTGACAAGAACAACGGAGACAACATGGCCCGCTCAAGCTCCCAAGCCAAGAAAGCCACCGCCAGCGGATGGATCGGCTCTGCCCTCGAGTACTACGACTTCTTCATCTATGCCCAGGCCGCGGCGCTGATCTTCCCGCAGATCTTCTTCCCCTCCACCGACCCGAAGATGGCCATCATCGCCTCGCTGGCCACCTACGGCGTGGGTTACCTGGCGCGCCCGATCGGCGCCTGCGTGCTCGGCCACTGGGGCGACACTCGCGGGCGCAAGAACGTGCTGCTGCTGTGCATGTTCCTGATGGGCCTGTCGACCATGGCCGTGGGCCTGCTGCCCACCTACCACGACATCGGCCTGCTGGCCCCGGCGCTGCTGGTGGTGCTGCGCCTGGTCCAGGGCTTCGCCGTGGCCGGCGAAATCTCCGGAGCCAGCTCGATGATCATGGAGCACGCGCCGTTCGGCCGCCGCGGCTACTACGCCAGCTACACCCTGCAAGGCGTGCAGGCCGGCCAGGTGATGGCGGCGGCGGTGTTCCTGCCGCTGGCCTACTTCATGCCCAGCGAGGCCTTCAACGAGTGGGGCTGGCGCATCCCGTTCCTGATGAGCGCGGTAGTGCTGATCGCCGGTTTCATCATCCGCAATGAAGTGCACGAGACCCCGGCTTTCGTCCAGGAGGAGAAACAGGACAAGGTCGCCAAGTCGCCGATCGGCGAAGCCTTCCGCCACAGCTGGAAGCACATGGTGCTGGTGATGTTCATGGCGCTGATGAACGTGATTCCGGTGGTCGCCACCATCTTCGGCGCGGCCTACGCGGTGCAGCCGGCCTACGGCATCGGCTTCGACAAGAGCGTGTACCTGTGGATCCCGGTGGTGGGCAACATCGTCGCGGTGCTGGTGATCCCCTTCGTCGGCAACCTGTCCGACCGGATCGGCCGTCGCCCGACCATGATCGCCGGCTGCCTGGGCTCGGGCCTGCTGGCCTTCGCCTACCTGTATGCGATCAGCATCCAGAACGTGCCGCTGGCCTTCGCCGCTTCGATTCTCATGTGGGGCATGGTCTACCAGGGTTACAACGCGGTGTTCCCAAGCTTCTACCCGGAGCTGTTCCACACCCGCTACCGCGTCTCTGCCATGGCCATCGCGCAGAACATCGGCACCATGATCACCGCCATGCTGCCGGCGCTGTTCGCCGCTGTGGCGCCACCAGGTTCGGAGCATATCTGGCTGGTGGTCGGCGGGCTGGCGTTCCTGGTCACCTGCGTGTGCGCGTTCGCCGCGTACCTGGCGCCGGAGACCCATCGACTGGCCATGGAAGACCTGGGCAACCCACAGACGCGGCCGATGGATCGCGAGGTCTATGAATCCGGCCGCAAGGCCACCGCGAAAGTGATGAGCCACTGAGGGCCCGGCCAGTCACCTGACATTATTGCCAGGTGACTGGTATTTCACAAACTGCTCTGCTGTGGGCGAGGGTTAAACCACAGGAGCAATCCGATGAAAGTGCGCAATTGGAAAACAGCGTGGGCGGGGGTATTACTGGCGATGGTCACGGTAATTTCCGCGCAAGCGGCCACGCCACTGTTTACTGTAGAAACCGGGCAGGATACCGCCCAGTTGAAGAAGACCGCGACAGGTTACCTGGCCAGGTTGTTGGCTGAACCTGCCAACGTCGAGATCAAGCTGGTCAAGGTGGATGCGAAGTTGGTCAATCCACAAACTCAGGCTATCGCCGTCTCGACACCTGATGGCAAAACCGTAGAGTTCCACTTGCGCCCCTCCAAGCCCCTGGCCAGCGGATTTGACAGTTGGGTAGGTTACAAGGCCTCCGACTGGAAGAAAAAACACGCCAGCCAATCGAAGAACGAAATCGATTACGATCCGCGCTACTATCTTTCCCTTGTACGCCAGCAGGACAAGGTCGTCGGCAGGCTGGTGGTCGATGGGCAGCTCTATCGCCTTGACTACATAAACCCTGGCCAGCATGCACTCATAAAGGTGGATGAGTCGAAACTACCGGCGGAATCCAAACCGTTGCCGCCCCCAGGGGCCAGCGAAAAGATCCCACCCTCCGATAAGACCAAACGTCCTGACTTTTACGTCGTTCGCGTGCTGCTGGTATCGACCAAGCCTGTGCGCAAGATCAACCCAAACTACAAAGAGGAACTGATTGGTGCGTTACAGGATGCCAACCAGTACTTTGCAAACAGCAAGATGAACGTCATCTATGACCTTGCCGCTATCTACGACTCCAACTACGAAGGCGACGGTAGTGACCTGAACGAGCTGAAAAGCAAGGACAGCGAGCTGGGCAAGATGGTCTGGAAATACCGCGGCGCGCTGGGCGCACACCTGGTCTCGCTGTATGGCACCTTCACCGAGTCCTGTGGGGTCGCGTACAGCTGGTCGACCAAGGAGACCGCGTACAGCGCCATCAGTTGCCCTTCGTCACTGGCCCATGTACTTGGCCAGAACTATGGTGGCACCGTTGGCTGGGACCCCGCGCCTACCAATCCACTCAACCATGGCTACAAACGCGAGACCGCCCCCGAGTTCCATACCCAGATGGTCACCGCCCACGGCGCCCTGCCCAACTTCTCCAACCCCAGGGTGGAATATCAGGGCAAGCCCATGGGGGACGCGCTGCATGACATGGCGCAGTTCATTGAGGACAAGAGGGCCGAGTATGTGAGCAGTTTCTACGGCCCGCTCAATGCACTCAGTCTGTCGTTATATGAACAAACGGACTCCCAGGGAAAGGAATGCTACCTTCAGATTCGTTCCGGGCAACCAGTGAATATTTCCAGCGCGTGCAATGAGCAACCTGTGCGGTCCTTCTGGCTGACCAATATCGGCATCGCACAGCGCCTTTGCCTCTATGACGGACCAGGAGAACGTCATGTGTGCTACAAGAGAACCGCCGAAGGTGCAGATTATGCCGAGGTCAAGAATATTGACGACTCAAAAGATGTACCCGCAGGCTACATTCGTGAGCAGAAAGGCGGAGCACTGAATGGCGCCGTTGTAGATGCCCTGCATGGAGGTAATGCTGTCCTGCTGTTTGCTGAGAAAAACTTCAAAAGTCCGATGTGTGGCTTTAGCACTTCCTTTGCCGAATACCTGATCACTGAAGAAGTAGGCTGCCCTCACGACGCGGGCGGCAAGGCACGTTCAGCGCGAATCTTCTCGTATTCACCAGACAGCCCCCCCACTAGCTATTGGACGTTCTATAACGAAGACCGTAGCCGGACATTGAATTTCAAAGGTCAGCTATACGGTAAATTCGGGATAGCCGACTTCGATTCCCCCAACGGTATTCCAGCCACTATCGAGAGGACTCAGACAGGCGGTGCCATGAACGGTAATGTGTTCCGCTTCAGATTCAACAATGGTCCGTCCAAATGAATGAACCTCTGAGTACGTTCAGTCATTGAAGTCGGCGGGGCCGCTATGCGGCCTCCTGCCTTCAATCAGGCAACCGATACCGCTCGGTAAAGTACTGCCGAAAGAACTCCACCGCCACCCGCACCTTGGCCGAGCCGGCCAAGGGCGCGGTGTACACCGCCCAGATGTCCGCCGCCTGCTGGTAGTCCGGCAGCACCTGCACCAGCCGCCCCTCGGCGATGCTGTCGTGCACGTCCCACCACGAGCGCAGCAGGATGCCACGCCCGTCCAGGCACCACTGGTGCGCCACCTCGCCATGGTTGCTCGACAGCCCGCCGGTCACCCGCACGCTCTCCTCGCCCTGCGGCCCTTCCAGGTGCCATAGCCCGAACGGGTGGTCACGCTCCTTGATCACCAGGCAGTCATGGCTGGCCAGGTCCGCCAGCACCCGCGGCGTGCCATGCTCGGCCAGGTACGCAGGCGCCGCGCACAACACCCGACGGTTGCGCGCCAGGGGCTTGGCGATCAGGTGCGGGGCGATCACGTTACCCACGCGGATATCCAGGTCGACGCCTTCGGCGATCAAGTCCACCAGGCGGTCGTGCACATCCAGGCGGATGTCCAGGCGCGGATAGCGCGCCGCCAGTTCCGACAGCGCCGGCGCCACGAAGCGTCGGCCCAGGCCAAGGCTGCTGGCGATACGCAATTGCCCGACCGGCTCGCGCTGGCCGGCGTTGAGGTCGTCGCCCATGCGTTGCAGGGTCTCGAAGATCTGCTGCGCCCACTGGTACACCCGCTCGCCCTCCTCGCTCACCGTCACCCGCCGGGTGGTGCGGTGCAGCAGGCGCACGCCGAGGCTGTCCTCCAGCAGGCGGATGCGCTTGCTGACGAACGCCGCCGACATGCCGCGCTCGTCGGCCACCGCGGCAAAGCTGGCGCGACGGGCCACCTGCAGGAAGATATTGAGGTCATCCAGGTTCGGCAGATTATTCACGATTCGTGCACCAAGAATTGATGGATTGCCGGATTATCTCCGAAGCACAGCCTTATAGCATGGCCGCATCTTCCCTGAACACGAGAGGCGCCCCATGACCAAGACCTTCAAGATCGCCGCCATCCCCGGTGACGGCATCGGCAACGAAGTCCTCCCCGAAGGCCTGCGCGTGGTCGAGGCCGCCGCCCGCAAGCACGGCCTGAACCTTGAGTTCGAGTTCTTCGAGTGGGCCAGCTGCGACTACTACCTGGCCCACGGCAAGATGATGCCCGACGACTGGTTCGACCAGCTCAAGGGCTTCGACGCCCTGTACTTCGGCGCCGTCGGCTGGCCGGACAAGGTCCCGGACCATATCTCGCTGTGGGGATCCTTGCTCAAGTTCCGCCGCGATTTCGACCAGTACGTGAACATCCGCCCGGTGCGCCTGTTCCCCGGCGTGCCCTGCCCGCTGGCGAACAAGCAGCCCGGCGACATCGACTTCGTGGTGATCCGCGAGAACACCGAGGGTGAATATTCGTCCCTGGGCGGGCGCATGTTCGAAGGCACCGACAACGAGTTCGTGCTGCAGGAGTCGGTGTTCACCCGCCGTGGCGTGGACCGCATCCTCAAGTACGCCTTCGACGTGGCCCAGACCCGCGAGCGCAAGCACGTCACCTCGGCGACCAAGTCCAACGGCATGGCCGTGAGCATGCCCTACTGGGACGAGCGCACCGCCGCCATGGCCGCCCACTACCCCGAGATCAGCTGGGACAAGCAGCACATCGACATCCTCTGCGCCCGTTTCGTGCTGCAGCCGGAGCGCTTCGACGTGGTGGTGGCCTCCAACCTGTTCGGCGACATCCTCTCCGACCTCGGCCCGGCCTGCGCCGGCACCATCGGCATCGCGCCGTCGGCCAACCTCAACCCCGAGCGCAAGTTCCCGTCGCTGTTCGAGCCGGTGCACGGTTCGGCGCCGGACATCCATGGCCAGAACATTGCCAACCCGATCGCGATGATCTGGTCCGGCGCGCTGATGCTCGAGTTCCTCGGCCAGGCCGACAATGACGCCCGCTACCAGGCGGCCCATGACGACATCCTCAAGGCCATCGAGACAGTGATCGCCAACGGCGACACCACCCGCGACATGGGCGGCAGCCGCTCGACCCAGGAAGTGGGCAAGGCCATTGCCGAGCTACTCGGGGCCTGAGACGGCGGCGCCTGCTTCGCGGGTAAACCCGCTCCCACAGGATGGATGCAAACCCTGTGGGAGCGGGTTTACCCGCGAAAAGGGTGAAACCAACCATCCGGATTGTCCGACGATCCTATTGCCACCCACTTCGATTCAATGCAGAATCTGTAAACCAAAAGATACTTGTTATCTAATAGTTAACAGAAAGGAAAACCCAGCCTCGATACGGACTTCCCCAACGCCTGACGCCTACTACAAAAAAAATGCTCCAGGAGACAATTGATGTCCCCCAATAACAAAAAGATCGACGTGTTCCTGATCGCCGTGAGCCTGTTGGCCGTGCTGCTCACCGTGATCGGCCTTGCTGCCTTCCCCGCCCAGGCCGAAAGCCTGGCCAACCAGCTGTTCGAGGTGGCCACCCGCACCTTCGGCACCAGCGTCCAGGTCCTGGTGTTCGGCAGTTCCCTGGCCGTGCTGTACCTGGCCTTCAGCAAGTACGGCAACATCCGCCTGGGCGCCGGCAAGCCGGAGTATTCCACCACCACCTGGGTGTTCATGTTCATCTGCGCCGGCATGGGTTCCTCGACCCTGTACTGGGGCGTGATGGAATGGGCCTACTACTACCAGACCCCGGGCCTGAACATCGCGCCAATGTCGGCCAAGGCCCTGGAGTACAGCGTTAGCTACTCGTTCTTCCACTGGGGCATCAGCGCCTGGTCGATCTACGCCCTGGCCTCCTTGGCCATGGCCTATCACTTCCATGTGCGCAAGAAGAGCGGCCTGAACCTGGCCTCGATCATCGAGGCGGTCACCGGCTTCAAGGCCACCGGCCCCGTCGGGCGCGCCGTCGACCTGATCTTCCTGCTGACCATGATGGGCGCGCTGACCGTGTCGCTGGCGCTCACCGCCTCGACCCTGACCCGTGGCCTTGCCGACCTGGCCGGCACCCCCAACACCTTCACCGTGCAACTGCTGGTGATCGGCGCGGTGGCGCTGCTGTTCTCGCTGAGTTCGTACATCGGCATCGACGGCGGCCTGCAGCGCCTGTCGAAGATGGTCTGCATCGGCGCCCTGGTGTTCGCCGCCATCGTCCTGCTGGTCGGCCCGACCCAGTTCACCCTGAACAACACCGCCAATTCCATCGGCCTGATGCTGCAACATTACGTGCAGATGAGCCTGTTCACCGACCCGGCCGGCGATGGCGCCTTCACCCGCAACTGGACGGTGTTCTACTGGCTGTGGTGGGTGTCCTACGCCCCGGGCGTGGCCATGTTCGTCGCCCGCGTCTCGCGTGGCCGGCTGATCAAGGAAGTGGTGTTCGCCCTGCTGCTGGGCGGCAGCTTCGGTTGCTGGTTCTTCTTCGGCGCGCTGGAAAGCTACAGCATGCACCAGTTCATCAACGGCCAGATCGACGTGCCCAAGCTGCTCGGCACCCTCGGTGGCGAAGCGGCGGTGACCGATCTCTTGCTGGCCCTGCCATGGGGCACGCTGTTCCTCGCCGCGTACCTGTTCATCATGGCGGTATTCTGCGCCTCGCACATGGACGCCGCCGCCTACGCCGTGGCCGCCACCAGCACCCGCAACCTGCGCGAGGGCGAGGACCCGAGCCCGACCCTGCGCCTGTTCTGGTGCGTGGTACTGACCCTGGTGCCGCTGGCCATGCTGTTCGCCAAGGCCTCGCTGTCGACCATGAAGACCGCCGTGGTGCTCACCGCGATCCCGTTCATGGTGATCCTGCTGGTGAAGATCTACGGCTTCTTCAAGTGGCTGGCGGCCGACTACGGCCAGGTGCCGGCGTACCGCATCGAGGAAGAGGCCACCCGCCTGGCCGGCGAAGAGCCGCAGCAGCAGGCGCCGCGCAGCGCAGCGGCGGTGCACTGACCATGTAGGAGCGGCCTTGTGCCGCGAAAGGGGCGCGAAGCGGCCCCCAGGATCTGGGGTCTACCCCGGAATTGCAGGGGCTGCTGCGCAGCCCTTTCGCGGCACAAGGCCGCTCCTACAGGAAGCAGCGTCACGCAGCAGTACAAAAAAATTTACCCAACTTGTTAACCAACAGATACGCGTTAACCAATAAGAACCGAGATAGAGCCATGAACGATTTCAAACGCCTGCCCGCCGACTTCTGCGCCAACCCCGAAGAGGCCTTCACCCTCCCGGCAAAGTTCTACACCCAGGCCGCCGTCTTCGAGCACGAGAAGGAAGCGATCTTCGCCCGCAGCTGGATCTGCGTCGGCCACCGCAGCGAAGTCGCCGAAAAAAACGCCTACATCACCCGCCAGGTGATCGGCGAAAGCATCATCGTCGTGCGTGGCCGCGACGACGTGCTGCGCGCGTTCTACAACGTCTGCCCGCACCGCGGCCACCAGCTGCTCGAAGGCAGCGGCAAGGCCAAGAACGTCATCACCTGCCCGTACCACGCCTGGACCTTCAAGCTCGACGGCGAACTGGCCCACGCGCGCAACTGCGAGAACGTGGCCAACTTCGACAAGGACAACTCCACCCTGGTGCAGCTGCGCGTCGAAGAGTACGCCGGCTTCATCTTCATCAACATGGACAACGACGCCGGTTCCGTCGAAGACCAGCTGCCCGGCATGCAAAAACGCATGCGCGAGGCCTGCGCGGTGATCGACGACCTGCACCTGGCCGCACGCTTCGTCAGCGACACCCCGGCCAACTGGAAGTCGATCGTCGACAACTACCTCGAGTGCTACCACTGCGCCCCGGCCCACCCCGGCTTCTCCGACTCGGTGGACGTCGGCCAGTACAGCCATAGCCTGCACGGCAACTGGACCTTGCAGTACGGCCTGGCCAAGCCGTCGGAGCAGTCGTTCAAGTTCGATGAAACGGTCAAGGATCCGTCCTTCGCCGGCTTCTGGGCCTGGCCGTGCACCATGTTCAACGTACCGCCAGGGGCCAACTTCATGACCGTGATCTACGAGTTCCCGGTCGATGCCGAAACCACCCTGCAGCACTACGACATCTACTTCCTCAACAAGGACCTCAGCGAGGAGCAGCACAAGCTGATCGACTGGTACCGCGAAGTGTTCCGTCCCGAGGACCTGCGCCTGGTCGAGAGCGTGCAGAAGGGCCTGAAGTCCCGCGGCTACCGCGGCCAGGGCCGGATCATGGTCGATTCGCAGCGCAGCGGCGTGAGCGAGCACGGCATCGCCCACTTCCACAACCTGATCGCCGTCGCCCACCTGGACGACTGAACACGCTCCCCGCCCCGCGCCAGGGCCTGGCGCGGGGCTTCGTTGTCGAGGTACGCCATGGCCAAGCAATACGAAATGTTCAAGGTGCGCGTGACCGACGTGGAACAGGCCACGCCGCAGATCAAGCGCTTCACCCTGGCCCGCGCCGACGGCGCCGCCCTGCCCGCCTTCAGCGGCGGCAGCCATGTCATCGTGCAGATGCAGTCGGCCTGCGGCAGCCAGTTCAGCAATGCCTACTCGCTGATGAGCGACCCGCGCCAGTTGCACAGCTACCAGATCGGCGTGCGGCTCGAGGAGCAGTCCAAGGGCGGTTCGGCGTTCATGCACCAGCAGGTCGAGGTGGGCAGCGAGCTGACCATTTCCACCCCCAACAACCTGTTCGCCCTCGACCCCAAGGCGGGACGTCACGTGCTGATCGCCGGCGGCATCGGCATCACCCCGTTCCTGGCGCAGTTGCACGAGCTCGAAGGCAGCACTACCCCCTACGAGCTGCACTACGCCTTCCGCGCCCCCGAGCACGGCGCCTTCCAGGGCGACCTGGCGCAAGGCCCGCATGCCGGCAACACCCGCTTCTATATCGACAGCCTGGAGCGCAAGCTCGACCTCGCCGCGCTGTGCGCGGGGCTGGCCGATGACGCCCATCTTTATGTGTGCGGGCCCAAGCCGCTGATCGACGCGGTGATCGCCAGCGCCGCCGCCGCCGGCATCGCCGAGCCCCGCGTGCATTGGGAACAGTTCGCCGCCGCCGCGCCGGCCGCAGGCTCGGCGTTCACCGTGGTACTGGCGCGCTCCGGCACCGAACTGGAAGTCGAGCAAGGCATGACCATTCTCCAGGCCATCGAGAAATCCAAGGCCGCCAAGGTCGAGTGCCTGTGCCGCGAAGGCGTGTGCGGCACCTGCGAGACGGCGATCCTCGAAGGCGAAGCCGAGCATTTCGACCAGTACCTGAGCGACGAGGAGAAAGCCTCGCAGCAGACCATGATGCTGTGCGTCTCGCGGGCGCGCTCGGCGCGGTTGGTGCTGGATCTCTGAACCTTGGCGGCGGATCGCCTGCCCGCGCGGATTCGCCGGTGAGATGTAACTGAATAGTGCCAATAAGCGCTGAAAAGGAAAATCAGAGAAACGTCCTACGTGGATTTGGGAAGCACTGTCGACCACCCACAATCCGTTCCTCGCTAGTGTTTCAGGTCTGCGTAACGTCGCCCGTGGCTGGCTGCAACAACCAGCCACGGGCTCGGTACAAACACACCTGCATGAACAGCTTCGCTGAGGACATCGGATGTTCGACTTCAACAAATTGCTCGAAATCAATCGGCAAGCCTGCGAGGCCCTGGAGGCCCCCTTCGCCAGCGGGCCCGCCGTCCATTGCACGCGCACCTTCACCATCCTGCCCCTGCGCTATGCGGCCGTTGGCGGCACTACCGGCCAGCGCCTGCGCTTGCCAACCCTGCCCGATCACCTGCGCCATCCCTACAGCGTTGCCACGCTCCAGCATGCCGACTATGCCATTCGGCCACTGCGCCAAGGCTTCCTGTACGTCATGGAGAAACGCAAGCGCAGCGGGCAGCACAACCTGCACCCGCCCTATCGCATTGCGGCGAACGGTTCATTGTCGCTGGTTGCCCCCGGGCAGTCCGAGCCGGACGCCACAGATGTCCACACCCTGCGCGACATGATTCGCAACACGGCCTTGGCGTTCAACGTCCATGACCTCGAAGACCTGGCCGAGCTGCGCCTGTTCTACAGCCCCGACCCGTTGACCGAAGCGGCCCAGCAGCAACTGCTGCGTCGACGCGACAGGCTGCCGGCCGTGGATGTCGCCGCCTTCACCGGCCTTGGCTGCCCGACGCCCAGGCCTTATGTGCTGCGCCATGACCAACTGGATCTGGTCGCCGATTTCGCTGCGGAAACCGACAGCTCATTGCGCAAGCTGCTGGACAATCAGCTGTTCAGTGAAACCAGCGTCCACTCGCTGACAGCGGCCCGGTACATGCTGGGCCCGGTTGCCGGCAAACCCGAGGCCCGTGGTATCGCGGTGGTGGTGGAAGATGCCATCGGCATCACCCAGCAACTCAATGCCTGGCGCAACGCGGGCATGGAGCACCTGAAGGATTGGCTGGAAGCCACGGAGGCGGTCGCGGGAAAACCCGGCCCCAGCAACGAGCGCAAGGTGCTGGTCGCCCAGGCCTTCACCGAACTGCATCAGCAATTCAGTGAGCGCAAGGTCGCTGCGCTGGTCGACCGTCACAAAGACGCCATGCGCGCCCACCTCGCCGGTGCCGACCAGGGCGCCAACCCGCAGATGGCCGCCTGGTGGGCGCAGGCCAAGGAAGGCATTCTCGATACCGCAGGCGCACTCAGGCGCCAGGACCTTGAGGCCCGGGCGAACAACGGCGAGTTCGCCCGGCAGTTCGAAACGCGCTACCTGCCACACGTCGACCTCAAGGCCATGCACGACCAGCTTGCCTGGTTCGAATCCCACGGCCTCGAAGCGCAGCGCCTGGCCGACGTGCGGGCCGACGACCATCTCGTCTGGCTGCAATCTGAGCAACTGCTCGCGGCCCTGGCCTACTACGACGAGAACGACCTGCGCAGCGGCCTGTGCTTCGCCCACCAGACCGGGCTCAGCGTGGTCGGCATGGAGGGCGTGTCAGCCGGGGCGCGGCTGCTCACCCAGTGGTGGCACGCCGACACGCTGACGCCCGACAACCTGGCCCTGCGTTCCTTCGTCTTCAACCAGCGCGCCATTGCCGAGGTGCTGGAGCAGACACGCCAGGCACTGCAAGCGCTGCCGCCGGAATACGATCACTGGCAGCAGGTGGACACCTCACTCAAGTACGCCAAGGAACTCGCCTCGCAGTTCAGCCGGGTGGACGGCCACCTCGACCAGCTGGCCCAGCACAGCGCCCTCAACACCGCCGGGGCCTTGGCCTGGCTGGGTCAACTGGGGCGCCAGAGCCTGCAGGCCGGCGCCCCCGGCAACATGGATCGCCTGCTGTACCGGCGACTGGGCACCTACCTCATCGCCTCGCTGGGCGAGCAAGCCATCAACCTGCGCCTGAGCGAACACGCACTCGAGGGTGACACCCCCTCGCGAGGACGGGTGGCGGCCCCCATGGTCCGACGCCTTGATCGCGCCTACGTGGAGACATTGCAGGGCGCTCACGCTCATTCGTTCTATCGGCTTCGGCTGGCCAGTGGGCTGCTCCTGCTGGAGGCTGGACTGCTCCTGTTGCAGGGGCAGCGGGATGACAAGGACCGGCGTTTCTGGAGCGAGGTGGTGGCCGCAGGATTGGCCAGTGCGGCGGCGGGGTTCGAGCTTCTCGCGGTGGGGACGGAGCAGACCCTGCTGGGCGTCGGGCGGAACAGCGCGATTGCGCGGGGAGCGGACATCAGCCTGGGGCGCTATCGGCTGTGGGGGGCGGGGTTGGCGACGGTGGGGGGCGTTGTCAGTATTACGTGGGACGTTTCAGATGCGAGAGAAGCAGACGTTCGATCTAAATCATTGCTGGCGACTTATTGGCTGCGAGCTGGATCTACGATCGCCCTACTTTTGGGGCAGGGAGGAATAGCATTTTCGCAGGCAAGTGCGCTTTTCCAGTGGCTATCAATCAGCGCAACCAGTGAAAAGACCAGCAGATTACTTACTACTCTTTCCACACTTTCTGCAAAGCTGGCAGCCAACCGTACTGCCATGATGTTCCTGAGCCGCTTAAGCTGGATAGGCGGCGCTATTGTACTCGGCACCACTATAACCTTACTCATTATCGATGATGATGCATTGGAGAAGTGGTGTAGCAAATGCTGCTTCCGCCTTAAACCATCAGACAAAGGATATATGAAGGACACTGAAGAGCTAGAAGCCTTATTCAGCGCCATGAGCGAGGTTATATAGTGTATTTTTTTGAATGGCTTTCATGGCTTGCTGCCATTGACCCAAAAGAAGAGCGCGAAGCCTTTGAGAAACAGAACAAGACTATAAAAAAGAGAATAATTTATGAAGGCGAGGAAGAAAAAGAAATTGCAGCCGCAAAAAAATCAGCATGCGACGCCCCAAAAAGTCGGGGCCCAGTCTACGTGTTCAACCAGAATGTACTCGAAATGCGCAGCGGCATGTGGGAAGATAAGCGCGGACTAATCAGCATATTATCTCTCACAGTAATAATGATGATAACCAGCGGACTAGAAATTGCTTTCAACTCGATAAAAACTTTAATCGACCTTGCTTCTGATTATCAAGGAGAACCGTATGGTGAAAGGCTATATTTAGCACTTTTCTTTCTTAGCACAACCCTTTGTATCTTGTGGTTTTATCTGAAATATGGTTTGCGTTTCACACGTTTTGAAATGTTCACGTCACGCCACTTGTTGATACGTTTCAACCGCATCACCCAGCAGGTCTACCTCCACCGCCCTGCCTACTGTGGTGGAATCGTCACGCTCCCGTGGAACGGTGTATCGTCCAGCGGCGCGGATAAAAAATCTACCATAGCAAGTGGTGTGGGTCTCCCGTTGGCGCTCACATGGTCGTCCGCCTTCACCGGCACACTACGTACCGAACTGATCTGGGTAGGCAAGTCCTCGAACAATTTCACGGAGCTTCAAGCCGAATGGGAGTTTATCCGTCGCTTCATGGATGAAGGTCCAGAAGGACTACCACGCCCCCACATCACCTCGCACTTCCCCTGGCCCTGGCAAGCCTTCACGCCTCAGTTCGAAGGCTTGACCCACTACTTCCGCAGTTCCCCACCCGTCCTCAAATGCGGCCTGCTGCTGCTCTCTCCTGCCTTCCTGATCATCGGAACAGGCCACTGGGTGAGTCTTCTGCTGTGCTGGAAACCTCGCTGGCCCAGGATCATCCGTGAAGCCGGCCTGCCGGGAAAACCCGTCCCGGCAGTAACCACCGTTGACGATTACCCACCCCATATCCAGGAAAGGCTGCGGGAAAACGCCTACCTCTGGGCCATACGGCCAGGCAAACGGCCGGAGAGGAAACCCCGTGCCTCTAAACGTCGGCCCAAGAGCCCAATTCAAACTCCCGATATCGAGAAGGATAAGCACCATGGGGCCGACAGTATCGGTCAGCCGTAGAGCCAGGCTGATCTCGTTCGGCATGGAGGGCGTGGCAGCCAAGACACGGCTGCTCACCTGATAGTTGCAAGGTACAGCCCTACCTACCGCCAATCACAGAAAAGTAAACACCTCTGCCGCCGCCAACCGCGACTTGCTCAGCCCGGCATTGAAATCCTCCTCGCTGCGATAGCCCAGGCTCAGCAGCACCACGCTGGTGAAGCCCTGCTCGCGCAGGCCCAGTTCGGCGTCCAGGGCCTTGGCGTCGAAGCCTTCGATCGGCGTGGCGTCCAGGCCGTGGGCGGCGGCGCCCAGCAGTGCGGTGCCCAGGGCCAGGTAGACCTGCTTCTCCATCCAGTGCTGCAGGTCCTTGAAGTCATGGCGGTGCAGGTCGACGTAGCCGCGGCGGGTCTGGTCCTGGCCATCACGGGCCTGTTCGGTGCGGAAGCGCCCGTCGGCGGCCTCCTGCGCCAGCACCGCCTGCAGGTGGGCTTCGGTCATGTTGGTGCGGGCGGCGAACACGATCACATGGGAGGCGTCGCGCAGCTTCGGGCTGTTGTAGGCGAAACGCTCGTCGGTGGCCTTGGCCAGGCGCGCCTTGCCTTCGGCGCTGTCGGCCACGACGAAGTGCCAGGGCTGCGAGTTGACCGAGGACGGGCTGTGGCGCAGCTGCTCGAGCAAGGCATCGATGGTGGCCTGGGGAATCCTGCGGCTGGCGTCGTAGGCTTTGGTGGTGTAACGGCGTTTGGCGAGGGCAACGGTATCCATCTACGGCAATTCCTCAAAGGGATCGTGAATGAGCCGCATCTTATCTTCCCGGCGGCAAAGAAAAACCAGCACAATGCAGCAACACTTTCATCCCTGGAGTGAAAATGCTGCGCATCAACGATCTCGAACTGTTCGCCCGTGCCAGCGCCCTGGGCAGCTTTACCGCTGCGGCCCACGAGGCCGACCTGCTGCCCGGCCAGGTGGCGGCTGCGATCAAGCGCCTGGAACGCGAACTGGATGTGCGCCTGTTCGCCCGCACCACCCGCAGCCTGCGCCTGACCGCCGAGGGCGAGCTGTACCTGCCCACCGCCCAGCGCGTGCTCGATGCCCTGCGCCAGGGCCGCGAGGACCTGCACGGCAGCCACAGTTGCCTGCGCGGCGTGCTGCAGGTGGCGGCACCATCAGACATGGGGCGCAACCTGCTGCGGCCCTGGCTCAGCGCGTTTCGTCGCGAGCATCCGGGGCTCGGCCTGCGCTTCTTCCTCTCCGACCAGCTGGCCGACCTCTACCGCGACCCGGTGGATGTCGCTATCCGCTACGGCCAGAACGAGGACGCCAACTACATTGCCCTGCCCCTGGCACCGTGGAACCGTCGGGTGCTGGTGGCCTCGCCCGACTACCTGGCCCGCCATGGCCGGCCGGACAGCCCCGACGACCTGCAGCAGCACGACTGCCTGCTGTACCTGCAACAGAGCCGGGTCTACGACAAATGGCGGCTGGGCAACCGCACCGTGCAGGTGCGCGGGCCGCTGTTCAGCGACGACGCCGACGTGGTGCGGCGCTGGGCGCTGGAAGGCGAAGGCATCGTCTACAAGTCGTGGCTGGATGTCAGCGCCAATGTTGCCGCCGGCGAGCTGGAGGTCCTGCTGCCCGAACACCCCGGCGAGCTGACCCCGGTGACCCTGGTATGCCCGCACCGCAAGCAGCTCACCCCGGCGGTGGCCCAGCTGCACCTGTGGCTGCGCGAGCGCTTCGCCACGCTGCGCCCGGAGGGCATGTTGCAGCCGCTGTCACCGGGCGTATAGTGCATCCACCCCCGACTGCAAGGAGCTGTCATTCATGCCGAGCCTGGAGTTTCTCGTTACCGCGCTGATCATCGTGCTGATTCCCGGCAGCGGGGTCATCCTCACCGTCTCCAGCGCCCTGGTGGCCGGGCGCCGCGCCTGCCTGTGGACCGCCACCGGCTGCACCCTGGGTATCGTCCCGCACCTGCTGGCCTCGGTGCTGGGCCTTTCGGCCTTGCTGCACACCAGCGCCCTGGCCTTCCAGGGCCTGAAGTTCGCCGGCGTCGCCTACCTGCTGTACCTGGCCTACGCCACCTGGCGCGACCGCGCGGCCTTCGCCGTGGACACCCAGGCCGCCCCAGCCAGGGCCGGCCAACTGGTGCTCAAGGCCTGCCTGCTGAACATCCTCAACCCCAAGCTGACGCTGTTCCTCCTCGCCTTCCTGCCGCAGTTCATCAGCCCCCAGGCCGGTTCCGCGACCGTGCAGATGCTCGGCCTGAGTGCGGTGTTCATGGCCATGACCTTTGTCGTCTTCGTGATCTACGGCCTGCTCGCCCACCTGTTCCGCCGCGCCGTGATCGACTCGCCCCAGGTACAGGCCTGGCTACGGCGCAGCTTCGCCGCCTCGTTCGCCGGGCTCGGCATCAACCTGGCATTCGCCCAGCGCTGACGGCTGCACAATCGTTCTAAACGCCCGGGCCGTTTCTGCGTTAAGGTCGTCTACCGACACCCGCACGGCCCGCGCCCATGAGCAACTGGATCGACCTCAGACAGGACGCCGACACCGGCATCGAGTCGGTCCGCGCCCATTTCACCGGCCATGCCTACGACCCGCACTGGCACGACAGCTTCCTGGTCGGGGTGACCGAACAGGGCGTGCAGCAATTCAACTGCCGCCGCGCACGCCACAACAGCACCCCCGGCCAGGTGTTCGTGCTCGAGCCGGGCGACCTGCACGACGGCCATGCACCCACCGTTGAGGGTTTCACCTACTCGACCCTGTACCTGGATGCCAACTGGCTGGAAACCGAGCTGCGCGCCCTGTTCGAACACGCGCCCTCGGGCGCCCTGCCCAGCTTCGGCACCCTGCTGCACCAGGATCCGCGCCTGGCCGGGGCCACCGCCCGGGCCTTCGAGACGGTGCATTACAACGATCTGCGCATCGTCCGCCAGACCGCCCTGGACGACCTGCTGGCCTGCCTCACCGGCCACCTGCACTGGCGCAAGCGCCTGGACCCCGATCCACGCTTGCCGTTGTGCGCCCAGGTCGCCCGCGATTACCTGCACACGCACCTGGACCAGGACATCGGCCTGGTCGAGCTGGCGCAGGTGTGCGGCGTCGACCGCTTCCGCCTGACCCGGGCGTTCAAGGCGGCTTTCGGCCTGGCGCCGCATGCCTACCTGATCCAGCTGCGCCTGGCCCGTGCACGGCGGCGGCTGGCCCTGGGTGAAACGCCGGCCAGCGTCGCCACCTCCCTGGGCTTTGCCGACCAGAGCCACTTGGGCCGCTGGTTCCGCCGCGCCTACCGACTGACCCCGGCGGATTACCGCAAGCGCTGCTCAAACCTTCCAGACTGAACCGGCGCTCGCCGCGACCATGGCGCTTCGATCACTCGGAGCCTTGACCATGTCACACACGCTGTTGCCCTTCATCCTGTTCGCCCTGGCCGCCAGCATCAGCCCCGGGCCGACCAACCTGCTGATTCTCGCCCACGGAGCCAGGCGCGGCCTGCGCGCCAGCCTGGCGCCGATCGTGACGGCCTGCTGCGCGGCGGCGGCAGTGGTGCTGCTGGTGGGCCTGGGGCTGGGCGAGGTGCTGCTGCGCTACCCGCTGGCGCAGCAGGCCATGAGTTGGGTGGGCGCCCTGTGGCTCAGCTGGCTGGCCTGGAAGATGCTGCGCAGCGCCGGTGCGCCGCTGCAGGCGGGCAGCGATAGCGGCCTGGACCCGCTGAGCGCGGCGACCCTGCAGGTGGTCAACCCCAAGGTGTGGGTGACGGCGGTGGCAATGGTCGGCCTGTTCGCCGGCCCGGCACTGCCGATGTGGTGGTTGAGCCTGGTGTTCCTGCTGATCGCCCTGCCGAGCATGACCGCGTGGGCGCTGATGGGCATCGGCAGCGCCCGCTGGTTACGTTCGCCCCAGGCGCTGCGGGTGTTCAATCAGGGCCTCGCCGGCCTGCTGCTGGTGTCGGCGTGGTCGGCCTTGCTGGTGTGACGCGGCGGGCATCGGCCTTCAGCGCGCGGTAGCCGCGCGCAGACGCAGCCCCAGGCGCGGCCCGAACACATTGATCAGCAGCCCGAGCATCACCAGCAGCGCGCCCCAGCCCTGGGCCTCGCTCAGGCGCTCGCCCAGCAACACGGCCGAGGAGCTCAGGCCGACCACCGGCACCAGCAGCGAGAACGGCGCCACCTTGCCCGCCGGGTGGCGCGACAACAGGGTGCTCCACAGGCTGTAGCCGACCATGGTGGCGACGAAGGCCAGGTAGGCCAGGGCCAGCACCGAGCTCCAGCCGATGTTGGCCAGGGCATGGCCGATGCGCTCGGGCCCTTCCAGCCACCAGGACAGCGCCAGGAACGGCAGCGGCGGGATCAGCCCGCCCCAGATCACCAGGGCGACCAGGTCGACCTTGCCGAAGCGCCGGGTGATGATGTTGCCCATGCCCCACATGGCGCCGCCGCACAGGGTCAGCAACAGTGCGAGCAACGGCACGTGGCCGCTGTCCTCGCTGCCGATCACCGCCAGGCCGCCGGCGGCCACCAGCAAGCCCAGCACGCTGGCCAGGCGCAGCCGCTCGCCGAGGAACAGCGCGGCAAAGCCCAGGGTGAAGAACGCCTGGGACTGCAGCACCAGCGAAGCCAGCCCCGGCGGCATGCCACTGGCCATGGCCTGGAACAGGAAGGCGAACTGGCCCAGGGAGATGGTCGCGCCGTAGGCGATCAGCCAGCGCCAGGGCAGGTTCGGGCGCTTGATCAGGAACACCGCCGGGAAGGCCACCAGCAGAAAGCGCAATGCCCCCAGCAGCATCGGCGGCAGGCCGTCGAGGCCGACCTTGATGACCACAAAATTGACGCCCCAGGCGATGATCACCACCAGGGCGATCAGCAGGTCCTTGAGTGGCATGGCACGCATTCCTTCTTCAGGCTTGTTATAGACATATTTGGTTACAGCATAAGGGCATCGCGCCGCCTCGGACCAGCACAGTTGCGCGCCAGCCTTGCGCAACAGTCGGCTGTGATGGCTGCGGAACACTCATGAAAACCCTGCGCAAGCTTCACTTGACCAGACTTGTATATACATGCTCATATCGGGCTTCGGCCATCCGCCCTGCGTCCCGCCGATAGCCGCCGCCTTTCACAAAAACAACGAAGCGGAGCCCTCCCCGATGTCCAGCAAACCCGTGATCGAGCGCCGCTCGATCGACTACATCCCCGAGTCTGAACGCCATGGACGCGTCTACAGCCAATTCACCCTGTGGCTGGGAGCCAACCTGCAGATCACCGCGATCGTCACCGGCGCCCTGGCCGTGGTGCTGGGCGGCGATGTGTTCTGGTCGTTGATCGGCCTGCTGCTCGGACAACTGGTCGGCGGCGCGGTGATGGCCCTGCACGCAGCCCAGGGGCCACGCCTGGGTCTGCCGCAGATGATCTCCAGCCGGGTGCAGTTCGGCGTGTACGGCGCGGCCATCCCCATGGCCCTGGTGTGCCTGATGTACCTGGGCTTCACCGCCACCGGCACGGTGCTGTCCGGCCAGGCCATCGGCCAGTTGCTGAGCATCAGCGACAGCGCCGGCATTCTCATCTTCGCCGGAGTGATCGTGCTGGCGACCCTGGCCGGCTACCGGGTGATTCACTGGATCGGTCGGGTGGCCAGCGTGCTGGGGATCATCGCCTTCGTCTACCTGTTCAGCCGCATCCTGATGCTCGCCGACATCGGCCAGCTGCTCGACAACCGCCATTTCAGCTGGGCCAGCTTCCTGCTGGCAGTGTCGCTGGCGGCGTCCTGGCAGATCGCCTTCGGCCCGTACGTGGCCGACTACTCGCGCTACCTGCCCAGCCATACCTCGCCGCTCAAGACCTTCCTCGCCGCCGGCCTGGGCTCGGTGATCGGCGCCCAGGCCTCGATGATCCTCGGCGTGTTCGCCGCGGCCATCGCCGGCGGCCAGTTCTCCGGGCGCGAGGTGGCCTACATCGTCGGCCTGGGCGGCGCCGGCACCACGGCGGCGCTGCTGTACTTTTGCATCGCCTTCGGCAAGGTGACCATCTCCACCCTCAACAGCTACGGCAGCTTCATGTGCATCGCCACGATCATCAGTGGTTTCCGGGGTCACCTGCAGATCAGCCGAATCCAGCGCCTGGTGTTCGTGCTCGGCATCGTCGGCGCCGCGACCCTGGTCGCCCTGCTCGGCCAGCATTCGTTCCTCAGCGCGTTCAAGTCGTTCATCCTGTTCCTGCTGACCTTCTTCGTGCCGTGGAGCGCGGTGAACCTGGTGGACTACTACTTCATCACCAAGGAACGCTACGACATCCCGGCACTGGCCGACCCTGACGGCCGCTACGGGCGCTGGAACTGGCCGGGCATCGGCGTGTACACCTTCGGCGTGCTGGTGCAGATGCCGTTCATCGACACCAAGCTGTACACCGGGCCCATGGTCGCGCACCTGGGCGGCGTGGATGTGTCGTGGCTGATCGGCCTGGTGGTGCCGAGCGTGCTGTACTACTGCGTGGCCCGCCGCCGGGCGGCCGAGGCGCCGGCCGGGATCATCGTGCCGGAGGGGCGCTGAGCCGGGTTGCTCACACATATCCTGCATGAGATCGCCCAGCCCCTCGGGCTGGGCTGTCGCACATGAAATGGTGTCCCTGTGGGAGCAACTGTCTTGCTAATTTTTAGAATCTGGCGCGATCCCTGTGGGAGCGGGCTTGCCCGCGAACACGGGCGAAGCCCGTGCCATCCACCACGGTGTCGGCTTCGCGGGTAAACCCGCTCCCACAGGTTCTCTGCCCGCCGGCCCAGCCAGATAGGCTGGGCGATCTCTTACGGGACACTGTCATCTTTCGGTCAAGCAACTGTCGTAATCTGCGGCGCAACTCTGTGCCACGGGTCTTCGGCATGCCTCGCCTGCTTCTCCTTCTGCTGTGCCTGCTCCCGGGCCTGGCTTGCGCCGGGCCCGCGCAACTGCGTATCCAGGGCTCCAACACCATCGGCGCGGCCCTTGGCCCGGCCCTGGTGCAGGGGCTGCTGCAGGCTCAGGGCGCAAGCGCCATCGAGCACCGGCCCGGCGCCACGGCCAACGAGACCGAGGTCCACGCCCGCGATCCGGACGGCCAGCCCGTGCGCATCGACATTGCCGCCCACGGCACCAGCACCGGCTTTGTCGCGCTGGCCCGGGGCGAGGCCGACCTGGCCGCGGCCTCGCGGCCGATCAGCGACAGCGAGGCGCAACAGTTGCAGGCCCTGGGCAACCTGCGCGGCGCGGGCTCGGAACAGGTGATCGGCCTGGATGGCGTGGCGGTGATCGTCCACCCGGACAACCCGCTCACGCAACTGAGCACCGAGCAACTGGCCCAGGTGTTCTCCGGCCAGTTGCAACGCTGGGAACAGCTGGGCGTGCCCGGCGGGGCGATCCACCTGTATGCCCGCGATGATCGCTCCGGCACCTTCGAAACCTTCAAGGCCCTGGTACTTGCCCCTCAGCAAGCGACACTGGCCACCCAGGCGCGGCGCTTCGAGTCCGCCGACGAACTGGCTGCCCAGGTCATGGCCGACCGCCAGGCCATCGGTTTCAGCGGCCTGGCCACGGTCCACCGGGCCAAGGCACTGGCCGTGGCCGAGGGCGATGCACCAGCGCTGCCACCCAGCCGTGCCCTGGTGGCCAGCGAGGACTACCCGCTGTCGCGTCGCCTGTTCTTCTACCTCCCCACCCACCCCACGCCGCTGGCCAAGGCGCTCGCCGAGTTTGCCCAAAGTCCCGCCGGCCAGGCCATCGTCGCCGAGCAGGGCTTCGTTTCCCAGCAGATCAAGCCACAGCAGGTCGCGGCCCAGGGCGACATGCCGCCACGCTATCGGACACTGGCCGGCGAGGCCCAGCGCCTGAGCGTGAACTTCCGCTTCCAGGAAGGCAGCGCCGGCCTCGACAACAAGGCCCTGCGCGATGTGCAGCGGGTCGGCGACTACCTGCGCCAGGCCGGCAAGCTACAGGGCAAGGTGGTGCTGGTGGGCTTCGGCGATCCCAAGGAGACACCGGGCCGCGCCGCGCTGCTGTCGCGCCTGCGGGCCATGGCGGTGCGCCGCGAGCTGGCCCGCGTCGGGGTGCAGGTCAGGGACGTGGCGGGCATGGGCGACGAACTGCCGGTGGCCGGCAACGACCTGGAGCAGGGGCGCCTGCGCAACCGCCGGGTCGAGGTCTGGGTGTACTGACCCGCTCAGGACCCGTCAGGCAGTTCAACCCGCGCCACCAGCCCACCGCCAACGCGATTGCGCAAGGTCAGCTCGCCGCCCTGCTCGCGCACGCTGGCACGGGCGGCCGAGAGGCCGAGGCCGACGCCACCGGTGTCACGGTTGCGCGAGCCCTCCAATCGGTAGAATGGCTCGAACACCTGCTGCAGGGCCTCCTCGGGAATACCTGGCCCACTGTCGCGAACCTCGATGACGATCAGGTGAGCGGCGCGGCGCAGCGTTATCTGCGGATCGCGGGCATACTTCATGGCGTTTTCCACCAGGTTGACGACCACCCGCTTGGTCGCCAGCGGGCGGCCGTCATGCACCAGGTGCGCCGGGCCCTTGAAGGCGATGTCCAGATGCTGGTCGCGGTAGTCGTCAACCAGGGTCTGCAACAGCTCCGACAGATCATAGGCCGTGCGCTGCTCCAGTTGCGTGCCTTCGCGGAAGAACGCCAGGGCCTCGTTGATCATCGTCTGCATCTCGTCGACGTCGCGGATCAGCTTGCGCTGGTGGTCCAGGTCTTCCATGAACTCGCTGCGCAGGCGCATGCGCGTCAACGGCGCGCGCAGGTCGTGGGAGATGGCCGCGAGCATGTGGGTGCGCTCGCGGAGGAAGTGTTGGATCTGCGCCTGCATGGTGTTGAAGGCGATGATTGCCTGGCGGATTTCCTCGGGCCCCTCGATGGCGATGGGCGGCGCCTGCAGGTCGCCGCCGAAGCGCCGCGCCGCGCTGGCAAAGCGTTGCAGCGGCGCGGCCAGCTGGCGGGTGGCGAGCCAGGCCACCAGCAACGTCGCCACCAGCCCCAGACCGATGACCACCGCCAGGCGCGCCGTCGCGCTCATGCCCCAGCTGCGCTCCGGCGGCACGAACAGCAGCCAGCTGTCATCAGCCAGGGCAACCAGCGCCACGTAGTGCGCCTCGGCGCTGCCCATGGGCCAGTCATCCGGGTTGTACACTTCGATCGGCCGCGAGGGCCCCAGCAGCTGGGCCATCGCCGGCACCTGCCCGGAATTGAGCATGGTGCCCGGGCCAGGCAGGCCAAAGTCGTCACGCCGGGTACTCCAGGTCACCCGCAGCGTTGGCGTGCTCGCCGCCTCGGCCAGCTGCCCGCGCAGCGTCGCCGGCGCGGTCTCGATCACCCGGGTGGTCACGGCGATCTGCTCGAGCAGGCCGGTGCGTTCGATGGGCGGGCGTGCCCAGCTGCCGGCAACCTGGACGAACAGGGCATTGAACGCCAGCGAGGCGAGCAATGCGGTGAAAATGGTCAGGGCGATGCGCTTGCGCAGAGTGTCGCGACCCAGCAGGCGACGGATCACGAGCGGGTCACCGTGGCGCTGAACAGGTAGCCGCCATTGCGCACGGTGCGAATCAGGTCCGGGCGCTTGCTGTCGGGCTCGATCTTGCGCCGCAGACGGCTGACCTGCACGTCGATGCTGCGGTCGAAGGCGTCATGGCCGTGGCCACGGGTCAGGTCGATCAACTGCTCGCGGGTGAGGATGCGCTGCGGGTGCTCGAGAAACACCACCAGCAGGTCGAACTCGGCGCCGGACAGCGGCACCATCACCCGCTCGGGCGAGCGCAGCTCGCGGCAAGTGATGTCCAGCTGCCAACCGGCGAAACCGATCACCGGTCGCGCCGCCTCGCCCCGCGGTGGCTGTTCACCAACCCGGCGCTGCACGGCGCGCAGGCGGGCCAGCAGTTCACGTGGATCGAACGGCTTGGTCAGGTAATCGTCGGCGCCCAGTTCCAGGCCGATGATGCGGTCGCTCAGTTCGGCCATGGCGGTGAGCATGATGACCGGCACCCCAAGCTGCGCACGCAGCTTCTGGCACAGGCCCAGGCCACTTTCGCCGGGCAGCATCAGGTCGAGGATGATCGCATCCGGGCGCTGCCGGGCGATGGCTGCCCACATCGCCTGCCCCTCGGCGGCCAGGTCCACCTCGTAGCCGTGCTGGACGAAGAACTGCTTCAGCAAGGCGAGGATTTCGACGTCGTCATCGACGATCAACAGTCTGCTCACGGTGATACCGATCCGGGAAAAAAGGCGTATCTAAAACCATTGCGCCACGCGGGTCATTTATTTCAATCGCGCAACATTTCGTCATGCACGACACAAAGCGGACATCACCTGGCAACGATAACCCTTCACCCTGCCAGCCTTCCATCACCGAGGGCTTCCCATGACAATAGCCGACAGCCGCAACAGCACCGATGGGCACGAAGGTTCGATGCCCCTGATCCTCAGCCAGCGCAACACCACCCGCGGGCACACCGGATCCCTGATCGTGCAGCAGGAGAGCCTGGAGCTGGCGGACAACCAGGGCTACATCACCCTGCGCCGGTACTTCGAGCATTACGACCCCGCCAGCGGCGAATGGGTCGAGTACAGCCACACCGTGCCAATTCGCGACTTGGTCCACTGGTTGATGGCCCACGGGCAACTGCGCATCCACTCCTCGCAGGAAGTCGGCACCCAGGCCTGGCAGGCGGCAATCCCGGAGGAGCGCCATCCATGAGCCGGCGTCACCTCATGGCGCTGGTGCTGACGTCCACCCTGGGCCTGTCCGCGTGCGGCAGCAACAAGCCGGCACCGACCGGCTACCTCAAGGATTACGGATTACTCACCCCGCACCAGGCGCCTTCGGGCGCAACGGTGCTCAGCTGGGCCGACCCGAAATGGCCAAAGGGCCGTTACATCGAGGTCTACCTGGCACCCAGCCGGTTCTACCCGGCGCCCGAGCCGAGCACGCGCATCCCCCAGGCCACCCTCGCCAGCATCACCCACTACTACGATGCGGTACTGCGCAACGAACTGGGCAAGGTGATGACGGTGGTCGACAGGCCCGGCCCGAACACCCTGGTGGTCAGGCCGGCCATCACCCGCATCAGCGCCGACACCCAGGGCCTGCGCTTCTACGAGTGGCTGCCGATCACCCTGGTCGCGGCCGGGGTGAGCAGCGCCGCGGGCATTCGCGACCGGGACAGCGCGATTGCCAGCGAGCTGTCGTTCGAGGCGGGCGCAAGCGGCAAGGTGGTCGGCGAGGCGATGCTCGCGGGTACCGGCGTACCGCTGGATAACGACCGCCAGGTAATGACCGCCGACAACGTCAAGGCCGTGCTCGACGGCTGGGCCGTGGACCTGCGCCAGGGCTATGCGGCGCCGCTCAGGTAGCGTGACGCTTCACAGGACAAGCCCAGCTCGCCTGGTCAGGCCTTGAGCGTGGCCATGTCGATGACGAAGCGGTACTTCACGTCGCCGGCGATCATCCGCTCGTAGGCCTGGTTGATGTTACGGATGTCGAGCCTTTCGATATCGCAGCTGATCCCGTGCTCGGCGCAGAAGTCGAGCACCTCCTGGGTTTCGGCGATACCGCCGATCAAGGAACCTGCCAGCACCCGGCGCTGCATCACCAGGTTGGCCGCATGTACCGGTGGATCAACCGGTTCGATCAGCCCGACCAGGATGTGCACGCCGCCAAACTTCAGGGTTTGCAGGTAGGGGTTGAGGTCGTGCTGCACCGGGATGGTGTCGAGCAGGAAATCGAAGCGACCCGCCGCACTGCGCATCTGTTCGGCATCGGTGGAGACGATCACATGGTCGGCGCCCTGGCGACGGGCTTCCTCGGCCTTGGCCGCGGAGCGGGTGAACAGGGTCACTTGCGCGCCCAGGGCCTTGGCCAGCTTGATGCCCATGTGCCCCAGGCCGCCCATGCCCAGCACGCCCACCTTGTGCCCGGGGCCCACGCCGTGGTGCTTGAGGGGCGAATAGGTGGTGATGCCGGCGCACAGGATCGGCGCCGCGCTGGCCAGGTCCATGCCCTCGGGAATGCGCAGGACGAAATGCTCACTGACCACGATGCTGCTGGAGTAGCCGCCCATCGTGTTGCTGCCGTCGACCCGGTCGGGGGTGGCGTAGGTCATGGTCGGGCCTTCCAGGCAGTACTGTTCGACGTCCTGGCGACAGGCCTCGCACTGGCGGCAGGAATCAACCATGCAGCCGACGCCGACCAGATCACCGACCTGGTAACGGCTGACCTGCGCGCCCACCGCGCTGACCCGGCCGACGATCTCGTGGCCCGGCATCAGCGGGTAGACGGCGATGCCCCATTCATTGCGGGCCTGGTGGATATCGGAATGGCACACGCCACAGTAGAGGATCTCGATGACCACATCGTCGGGCCGCGGGCTGCGGCGCTGGAAGGTCATGGGGGCCAGGGGGCTGGTGGGCGATTGGGCGGCGTAACCGATGGCGGTGTACATGGGGCACCTCGTGCAAGTGAAACGATTCAGGCGACGCATTCTGCGCGCCAGGACCAGCCTCGCCCACCGCCGATTCTCCAGTATGCATGCCTGATTCTCCGGACCTTGCCACCAACCTCTGGCATGAGCCCGCGAATCTGCGAAGATGCCAGTGTCCGATTCTCTGCCCGGGTTCACCATGCACCTGACTCACCATGTGGATGCCAATGCCACGCTCTGCTCACTGATTCGCGCCCTCGCCACAGGCCCGGGGTTCGTGCCCACCGCGCTGCCCCAAGTCCAGGTCCTGACCTGGGACCACTACGTGGCCAGCACCCCGCAGATCTACGAACCCAGCCTGATCATCCTCGCCCAGGGCAGCAAACTGGCGCGCCTGGGACCACGCACGTTGGAGTACGGTGCCGGGCATTACCTGGTGCAGGCGCTGTCGGTGCCGTTCATGTGCGAGACCTTCGCCACGCCCCAGGCGCCGCTGCTCGGCGTGGCGGTGGACATCGACCGCGCCCTGCTCGGCGAGCTGGTGCAAAGCATGGACCTGGCGCCGGATGCCGCGGTGCAGGCACAGACGCCACAGTCGATGACTTCGGCGGTGCTGGACACGGCCATGCGCGACAGCGTCGAACGCCTGCTGCAGTGCCTGCAGGACCCGCTGGACGCCAAGGTGCTGGGGCCGGCGCGGGTGCGCGAAGTGCTCTATACCGCCTTGCGCGGGCCACAGGCCGGCGTGCTGCGGGCGCTGGTCGAGCAACAGGGGCATTTCGCCCGGATCGGCGCGGCCCTGGCCTACCTGCGCGAGCACTACGCCGAACCGCTGGGGGTGGAAGAGCTGGCCAGCCGGGCGAACATGAGCGTGTCGACCTTCCACGAACACTTCAAGCGCTGCACCGACCTGGCGCCGATGCAGTACCTCAAGCGCCTGCGCCTGCTCAAGGCGCAGCAGATGCTGATCGGCGAAGGGCTGGGCGTGGCCCAGGTGGCGCATCGGGTGGGTTATCAGAGCACCTCGCAGTTCAGCCGCGAGTACAAGCGCCAGTTCGCCCGCAGTCCGGGGGAAGAGCAGCCGTACCAGAGCCTGCCGGCCTGACTGGAGTCCGACTTGGAATTGCAGGGGCTGCTTTGCAGCCCTTTCCGGCCGGTCCGACGCCTCGGCAAGGCCGCTCCTACAGGCAACCGCGCGCCCTGTAGGAGCGGCCTTGTGCCGCGAAAGGGTCGCAAGGCGACCCCAGCAATCTTGAATTGGAGGTCAAATCCCAAAACTACTGGCGCAAAACCATCGCCACAATGGTCGCCTGCAGCTCGCGCTTGGCTGCTTCAGCCGTCAGCTCCCCGGCCGCCGCCGCCAGGGACAGCGCATCCGCCGCCCCCACCAGCACCCACAACCCGGCCACGCCGATATCGCCACCCGGCGCGAACGGCAGCAGCGCTTCACGGCATTTATCCATGAACGGCCCGTCATAACCACGCTTGAGCGCCTCCAGCTCCGGCGAGCCGGCCAGCGCGGCGCTGACCCCCGGGATCTCCCTACCCTGAGTCGCCACACAGTCCACATAGGCCTCGGCAATCACCCAGGCCCGCTCCGGCAGGCCCGCCGGGCAGCCGACCAGGGCCTTGTCGAGCATGGCGGTCTGGCGGGCGTCGTATTCCTGGTAAAGCGCCAGCAACAAGCCGTTGCGGGTCTCGAAATGGTCGTACACCACCGGCTTGGTCACCCCGGCCTGCTCGGCCAGATACCCCAGACTCAAGGCATCGGTGCCCTCCTCACGTACCAGCCGCCAGGCCACATCCAGCAACTGGCGCCGGCGCTCCTCGCGGGACAGGCGTTTGCGCGGCGCGGTCTTTTCCTCGCTTGACATCGCTTACCTACCAAAAGTAACTTACTAAGCGTAACTTACCTCGAGTATATAACGCTCCCGGTGTCCCTGCATCCTGATTCTGGAGATTCCACCATGCATGCCCTGATCGTCATCGGTCACCACGACCCCGACTCCCTCACCCACGCCCTCGCCCAGCAGGTCGCCGAGGGCCTGCGCGCCGCCGGCCATACCAGCGAGTTCGCCGACCTGGCCAGCGAAGGCTTCGACCCACGCTTCAGCCTGGCCGACCACGCCGTGCATCGACGCCTGGGCCAGCCACCGGCCGATGTACTGGCCGAACAGGCGCGCATCGAGCGGGCCGACACCGTGGTCATGGTCTACCCCATCTACTGGTGGTCGCTGCCGGCCCTGCTCAAGGGCTGGGTCGAGCGGGTGTTCAGCAACGGCTGGGCCTTCGACCAGGCCGCCGACGGCAGCACCACCAAGCTGCTGCACGGGATGACCGCGCACCTGGTCGGCGTGGCCGGCGCCGACGCCGGCACCTTCGAACGCCATGGCTATGGCGAGGCCATGCGCGTGCAGATCGAGCACGGTATCTTCGACTACTGCGGTGCCCGGGTCATCAGTTCGACCCTGTTCACCGACAGTGAAGGCGCAGCCCCCGCCAGCCTCCTGCCACAAGCCCGTCAACTGGGGCTGACCCTGTTCGCAGGCCAGGAAGCTGCGGCCTGATGCGCCAGCGCGCGCCGCTGCGCAGGCAGCGGCGCGAATTGTTGTGACATGCCCCATTGCGAGACGATGAACCTCCCGGCTACCATTGAGAACGATTCACACTCACAACTGGATAGCCACCGTTGGACAGCACCTCGACCCGCAAGCTGGGCTTCTTCTTCAGCGACCACCATCGCTGGCTGCTCCAACACATCCACAAACGCCTGCGCAACCGTGCCGACGCCGAGGACACCGCCGCCGAGGCGTTCTGCCAGATGCTCGGCGCGCAGGTCGATCCGGACAGCATCCAGCAACCTCGCGCCTACCTGTCGACCATCGCCCGGCGGCTGATCTTCGACCGCCACCGTCGCCGTCAACTGGAACTGGCCTACCTCGAGCGCCTGGCGCTATTGCCTGAACAAGTCGCCCCATCGGCCGAAGAGCAATTGCTGCTGATCGAAGCGCTGGTGACCATCGACCAGGTGCTGGAAGGCCTGCCCGCCATGGTCAAGGCCGCTTTCCTCTACAGCCAGCTCGACGGCATGAGCTATGTCGAGATCGCCGCCCGCCTGCAGATCTGCGAACGCACCGTCAGCCGCTACATGAAGCAGGCCCTGCGCCAATGCTACCTGTGCGAAGTACAACCATGAGCGCCCGCAGCCTGGACCCGATCGGCGAGCAGGCCATCGACTGGATGGTGGCGCTCAATGCCCGCGCGCCGGACGATGCGCTGTTGCGCCAACTGGAGCAGTGGCTGCGCCAGGACCCGGCGCACCGGCAGGCCTGGGACCGGCTGCAACAGCGCCTGGGCAGGCCTTGCGCAGCCCTGCGCGCCCTCGAGCAACGGGCCCCCGGACAGGCCGCCGAGGCGCGCCGGGTGCTGCTGCAACCGAGCCATTCACGTCGCGAAGTGCTGGGCGCCCTGGCCAGCCTCGGCCTGCTCGGCGGGGCGCTCTGGGGCGGCTGGCGCAGCGACGCCACCCAGGGCTGGCTGGCCGACCTGCACACCGCCAGCGGCGAGCGGCGCAGCTTCACCCTGGCCGACGGCAGCCGGCTGAGCCTCAACAGCGCCAGCGCCGTGGACCTGCGTTTCGATGCCCGCCAACGCCTGGTGCTGCTGCGCCACGGCGAACTGGTCATCCAGGTCGCCGCCGACGCCGCACGACCGTTGCGCGTGCGTACCGCGCAGGGCCAGGTGCAGGCCCTCGGCACCCGCTTCCTGGTCCGCCAGGAAGACACCGCCACCCGCGTGGTGGTACTCGAACACAGCGTGCGCCTGAGCCTGCCCGACGGGCGCTGGCAAGACCTGCAACAAGGCCAGGCGGCGCTGCTGCGCAGCAACGGCATCGAGCGGCTGGGCAGCGAGCAACAACAGCGCGCGGCCTGGGTGGAGGGCCGCCTGGAAGTGCTCGACGAACCGCTGCATGTGGTGGTCGACGCCCTGCGCCCCTACCAGCGCGGCTACATGCGCCTGGCCCCGGCGGTGCGCGACTTGCGGGTACAGGGCGTGTTCCCGCTCGAGCAGCCGCAACAAGCCCTCTCGGCACTGGCCGAAACCCTGCCGGTCAGCATCGAGCACTTCGGCCCCTGGCTGACCTTGATCGGCCCAAAAGCGGCTACGTGAAACTTTTTTTGAAAATCATTCGCAAAGGTGTCCGGTTTTCATTTCTCGGCCCACCTATCTCCTGACAACTCACAACATCCGGGAGATTTCCGTGCGCAACCCCTGGCCCATTGCCGCCGTCCTGACCAGCTTCAGCCTGTTCGCCCAGGCACAGACCCTGTCGTTCGACCTGCCCGCCGCGAGCCTGGCAACCACCCTCAACCGCATCGCCAGCCAGAGCGGCACCATCATCGCCCTGGAACCTGGGCTGGTACGCGGCAAGCAGGCCCCCGCGGTGGTCGGCCAGATGAGCGCCGAGCAAGCCATGCAGGCAGCGCTGGCCGGCAGTGGCCTGCAATTGCGCATCACCGGCAGCGGCCACTTCAGCGTGGCCCCCGCCAGCCAGGGCGGTGAGGCGCTGGAGCTGGGCAGCACCAGCATCACCGACAACTACCTGGACGCCACCAGCGAAGGCAGCGGCTCCTACGCGGCGCGGGCGGTGACCCTGGGCAAGGGCGTGCACACCCTCAAGGAGATCCCCCAGTCGGTGACGGTGATCACCCGCAAGCAGCTGGACGACCAGGGCATCACCGACCTGCAGGATGCGCTCAACCACACCACCGGCCTGGTCGGCGCCCAGGGCATCGGCCCTGGCGTGGTGGTGACCTCGCGAGGCTTCCAGATCGACGACTGGCAGTACGACGGCGTGCCGATCCCGCGCAACAACTACTCGCTGGGCAACTGGGCGACCCAGGACCTGGTGTTCTTCGACCGGGTTGAAATCCTGCGCGGCGCCTCCGGCCTGCTGCAAGGCACCGGCAGCCCGGGCGGCGCGATCAACCTGGTGCGCAAGCGTGGCCAGGCCGCACCGACCGTCACCGTCACCGGCAAGGCCGGTTCCTGGGACCACTATGGCCTGCAACTGGATGCCGGCGGCCCGCTGACCGCCGATGGCCGGGTACGCGGGCGGATGGTCGCCGACGAGGACCAGAGCGACAGCTTCATCGACTATGCCTGGAGCAAGTCGCACTCCCTGTACGGCGCGCTGGATATCGACCTGAACGACGACACCACCGTCGGCGCCGGCATCAGCTACAACCGCCAGCAGTCGCGGCCAATGCTGCGCGGTATCCCCCGCTACGCCAACGGCAAGGCGATCGACCTGCCCCGCTCGACCTACACCGGCGCGCGCTGGAGCCGCGCGCAAACCGACGTCACCACCTACTACCTCGACCTCGAACACCGCTTCGACGATGACTGGACGTTCAAGGCCGCCGCCGTGCGCATGGACGAGACCAACACCTCCACCCACCAGCGCGTGCAGAGCACCCGCCAAGGCCTGGCGCCCGACGGCACCGGTATCACCTACGCCGACTGGATCACCGACTTTCACAACACCAAGCTGGGCCTGGACATGAACCTGGTCGGGCACTTCGACACCGGTGCCGTGGCCCACGAGGTGACCCTCGGCGGCAACTACTCCAAGCTGACCTCGGACGATGCCTACTGGCGGAACTTCGCCGCCGATGCCGATGACAGCATCTTCGACATCGATCACAACCGTCCGGAACCTAGCCGCGACGGCCTGCTCGCCTCCAGCAATGCGCGCGCCAACCGCGCCAGCTACGATATCCGCCAGAAGGGCCTGTATGGCGCCTGGCGCGTCAAGCCGGTCGAGGACCTGACGCTGATACTCGGCAGCCGGGTCAGCTGGTTCGACTACAGCTGGGATTCGATCGACTTCAACAGCCCGACCGACCCCGGCAACCGCTACCCCACCAGCCGCATGACCGAGACCGGACAAGTCACACCCTATGCCGGATTCGTCTACGACCTGACCCGCGAATGGGCCTGGTACGCAAGCTATACCGATGTCTTCGTTCCGCAGACCGAACGCGCCGTGGGCAACGCCGCGCTCAAACCGGTACTGGGCAGCAACTATGAAACCGGCCTGAAAGGCGAACTGCTCGATGGCCGCGTCAACGCCTCGCTGGCGGTGTTCCGCTACGACCAGAAAAACCGTGCCGTCACCGATGTCGCCTCGGGCTTCGCCTGCGACGACTGGTACTGCTCCAAGGCGGCGGGCAAGGTACGCAGCCAGGGGATTGAAGCCGAGATCAGCGGCGAAGTGCTCAGCGGCCTGCAACTGTTCGCCGGCTACACCTACAACACCACCAAGTTCCTCGACGATCCGGAAGAGGAAGGCCGCGTATTCAGCCAATGGACCCCCAAGCACATGCTGCGCGCCTGGGCCGACTACACCTTGCCCGTGGACGGCCAGCGCTGGAGCACCGGGCTGGGCTTCACCAGCCAGAGCCACACCCTGGGTTACGAGCGCACCTATGAGGTGCCCGGCTACACCGTGTGGAATGCCCGCCTGGCCTACCAGCTGACACCGGAGGTGAGTCTGGCGGTCAACGCCTACAACCTGTTCGACAAGAAGTACTGGGTGGCAGGCTTCAACCAGCTCAACGGCAGCAACAACTACGGCGAGCCGCGCAACCTGATGTTCTCGGTCAAGTACACGCCTGAGTTCTGATCGCCGCTCAGGCGCTCAACGGCCATTGCGCCAAGGGCCAGTAACGGCCCTTGCGCGACTCGTAGAGCGTGAAGTGCCGGGCGGCAAGGAAGAATTCCGGCGCCGTGCCGGCCTCTGGCGGCTGGCCGCGAAAGTCCCTGGCCAGGGTCAGGTGCGGGCGATACTCACGGCTTGCCGCCTCCACGCCCAGGGGCAACAGCGCCTGCTGCAGGCCGTACACCAGTTGCAGCAGCGCCGCAGGCGCCTGCTGCGCCTCCAGCACCAGCGCAGCGGCCCGCGGCCAGACCTGCAGACGGTCGAGCAGCAAGCGTGGCGGTGCGACCGGCCGCCTGAGCTGATCGACCGCCGCGCAGATCGCCGGCACCTGCTCGGCGTCCACGTCACCGAGAAACAGCAAGGTGACGTGGAAATTCTCCGCCGGCACCGGTTTGCCGCTGCGCAGGTTCAGCCCTCGACGCCACTGCGCCAGGGCACGGCATTGTTGGTCGCTGACCGGCAAGGCGAAGAACAGCCGTTTGAACGGCGCGCCGCTGGGGCGCGGATCCTGGACCATGTGAATCTCCCTGACAGCGGTTCAAGCCATCGAGTGTAGTGCTTTACCCAGTCGTAACGGCGACGCAAGCTGTTGAATCGTTTGCGCAACCTGTCAGCCATTGCACCTAAGTCGGCCAGACAAGACGTAACAATAAGTACAAACCCGCGCCACGATTGTTTATGCTGGCGGGCTTACGCCATGGCGCATGGCCATTTTTCGACAAGTAAACGTCCATGAAAATTGCACTCGTACTGATCTTCGTCCTCTCGATCGCCTATGTTCACCTGCGCGGTCGGGTTCGTCACAAGCTGACCCGCCAGCTGGGCGATCACTCCAGCTTCCTGGCCCCGGTCAACGCCTTCCTGTACCTGTTCTCCAAGCATCCGGCCAAGCCGTACCTGCCGGTCAGCGCCTTCCCCGAGCTGCAGGTGCTGCAGGACCACTGGCAGGAGATCCGCAAGGAAGGCCAGCAGCTGTTGCAGGCCGGCGAGATCAAGAAGTCCGACAACTACGACGACGTCGGTTTCAACTCGTTCTTCAAGACCGGCTGGAAGCGCTTCTACCTGAAATGGTACGGCGAGAGCCACCCGTCGGCGATGACCCTGTGCCCGCGCACCACCGAACTGCTCGCCGGCATCGGCACGGTCAAGGCGGCGATGTTCGCCACCCTGCCGCCAGGCGCCAAGCTGGTGCGCCACCGTGACCCGTACGCCGGTTCCTACCGCTACCACCTGGGCCTGGACACGCCCAACGACGATGGCTGCTACATCGACGTGGACGGTGAAAAGTACTCCTGGCGTGACGGCGAGGGCGTGGTGTTCGACGAGACCTACATCCACTACGCCGCCAACACCACCGAGCACAACCGCATCATCCTGTTCTGCGACGTCGAGCGCCCGCTCAAGTACCGCTGGGCCGCGGCGTTCAACCGCTGGTTCAGCCGCAACGTCATGGCCGCCGCCGCCGCGCCCAACGATGCCAACGACAAGACCGGCGGCATCAACCGCCTGTTCACGCGCATCTACAAGATCCGCGAGCGCGGCAAGGCGATGAAGAAACGCAACCGCACCCGCTACTACCTGGAGAAGTGGGCAGTGGTCGCGGCGCTGGTGCTGGTGTTCATCTACATCTGACGCCGGAGCAAACCCGCTCCCGCAACGTGCGAGCGGGTTTGCCCTGCCCCGGATACTCTGGCCCCATGAGCAACTGAATATGGCTTGCTGTGCTGCCATCCTCGGCCATGCTGCCTGACGAAATCAGCGACAAAATAGCCGCTCTCGATTGCTCGAAAGCGGCCCTTGCCTTGGTGCCGACAGTTCAGCTGTCGCCTTGCTCTCGCTTCACCGGCAACTGCCCATCGATCATCGCCTTGGCCATGCCGCTGAGGTAGTACGTCGCCCGCATCAGCGTCTGTGCGTCTTTCGGCTGGCTCAACGCCTGGTAGGTCAGCCCGGTGATGCAGCCCAGGATGATCGTTGTTTCCTGCAGCACGTCCTCGGTCGGCAACCCCGGGATCGCCTGTACCCAGTCACGCACCGAGTAGCGCTTGGTGCGGCCTGCCAGGCTGACGATCTTCAGATCTGCGGTGCCCTTTGCGTGTTCGTCCTTGTCCATGACCTTGCCCCCTGGAAAAAGAAAGAGCCCGTCGCGGTTCATCCCTCGGAGCCGCCAGACCAAACCGCGCGATCCCTGCGCGGTAAGCTGCCCAGTGGCCCGGTCAACCCCGGTGGGTGAAGCGCGACGAGCAGGCCGAGACTAAAGCGAGCGCCAATCCACTACAACGGGCTACCGAGGGGAAAAGGTGCCTTTAGGAAAAGGACTACACAATCAACGGAAGAAATGCTGTAGGACCTGCAATATTCTCTGCAGATGTTGTCGGCTAAGGCCCATCGCGGGGCAAGTCGCATAGACGCATCACCTCTCCCACAAGGGCCACGTTGGCCGGCATCGCGTGGAACCCGCTTCAAGCATCTGCCCTGCTCCAGCACTTCAGGCTACGATGACACCTCGCCCTCCAGGCCCAGCCACCGCCATGCCCAGACCGAGCAAAGTCACCGATCCGTCCTACGAGCTGATGGACGACCACGAAGGCGCCTCGCTGATCTACCGCCAGCACGGCTTCCCCAGCCCGCTGGTGCGCTGGCACTTTCACAAGGAATACGAGCTGCACCTGATCGTCGCCAGCGCCGGCAAGGTGTTCATCGGCGACTACATCGGCAACTTCGCCCCCGACACGCTGTTTCTCACCGGCCCCAACCTGCCGCACAACTGGATCAGCCAGGTCGGCCCCGACGAAGTGGTGGGCAAGCGCGACATGCTGGTCAACTTCACCGACGAGGTGCTCGAGGACGGCGGCCAGGTGTTCTCCGAGCTCACCCAGCTTGCCCCGCTGCTGGCCCGGGCGCGCTATGGCATCGAGTTCCGCGACCCGGCGCTGATCCAGGAGAGTCGCCAGCTGCTGCAACGCATCGCCGACAGCCGCGGCATGACCCGCCTGGGATACTTTTTTATCCTCATGGAGCAGCTGGCCGCCTGTGACGACTACCAGCTGCTGTCCACCGTCACCTCCTCGCAGCTGGCCGACGAGCACAATGTCGAGCGCATCAACCGGGCGGTGGACTACATCTTCCAGCACTACGCCCAGGACCTGAGCCAGAACGCGGTGGCCGAGCACCTGGGGATGACGCCGACGTACTTCTCGCGGTTCTTCAAGCAGGCCGCCGGGCGCGGCTTCGTCGAGTTCGTCAACCGGCTGCGGGTAAGCAAGTCGTGCGAGCTGCTGGCCAAGGGCGAGCTGCCGGTGACCGAGGTGTGCTTCGAGTCGGGGTTCAGCAACCTGTCGAACTTCAACCGGCGGTTTTTGCAGCTCAAGGGCATGACGCCTTCGGACTACCGCAGCCTGGTGACCCAGCGGCTGACCGAGCAGAACCGGGGCTGAACGCCGTGCGCAACCTCCTGTAGGAGCGGCCTTGTGCCGCGAAAGGGGCGCGTAGCGGCCCCGGCGATTGATGCGTCAAGGCTGAAATTCTGGGGCCGCTGCGCGGCCCTTTCGCGGCACAAGGCCGCTCCTACAGGGGGCGCGCGCACAGCAAAAAAGTATCAGTCCTGGTGCAGGCCAGGCTTTGTCGGCATCGCCGTACGCGGGTGTAATCGGCAGCGAGCGACACAAAAACAATAACGTCATCCCCGAGGGAGTTCACCGATGAACGACTCGATCAAGGCCTGCCTGGCCGCCGCCTGCCTCAGCCTGCCGCTGCACGTCCAGGCCGCCGAGACCCTGACCATCGCCACGGTCAACAACAACGACATGATCCGCATGCAGCGCCTGGCCAAGGTGTTCGAGCAGCAGCACCCGGACATCCAGCTCAAGTGGGTGGTGCTCGAAGAGAACGTGCTGCGCCAGCGCCTGACCACCGATATCGCCACCCAGGGCGGCCAGTTCGACGTGCTGACCATCGGCATGTACGAAGCCGCGCTGTGGGGCGCCAAGGGCTGGCTGGCACCAATGACCGACCTGCCCGCCGACTACAACCTCGAGGATGTATTCCCCTCGGTGCGCAACGGCCTGTCGGCCAACGGCACGCTGTACGCCCTGCCCTTCTACGCCGAAGCCTCGATCACCTACTACCGCAAGGACCTGTTCGAAAAAGCCGGGCTGAGCATGCCCGAGCAACCCACCTGGACCCAGCTCGGCGAGTTCGCCGCCAAGCTCAACCACCCCGACCAGGGCCAGTACGGCATCTGCCTGCGCGGCAAGGCCGGCTGGGGCGAAAACATGGCACTGATCGGCACCGTGGCCAACGCCTTCGGCGCGCGCTGGTTCAATGAGCAATGGCAGCCCGAGTTCAGCGGCAGCGAGTGGAAGAACGCGCTGAATTTCTATGTGAACACCCTCAAGCAATACGGCCCGCCCGGCGCCTCCAGCAACGGCTTCAACGAAAACCTCGCGCTGTTCAACAGCGGCAAGTGCGCGATGTGGGTCGATGCCAGCGTCGCTGGCTCGTTCGTCACCGACAAGACCCAGAGCAAGGTCGCCGACCAGGTCGGCTTCACCTTCGCGCCCAAGGAAGTCACCGACAAGGGCGCCACCTGGCTGTATTCCTGGGCGCTGGCGATCCCCACCAGCTCCAAGGCCAAGGACGCCGCCAGGACCTTCGCCACCTGGGCCACCTCCGAGGCCTACGGCAAGCTGGTGGCCGAGCAGGAAGGCGTGGCCAACGTGCCACCGGGCACCCGCGCCTCGACCTACAGCGACGCGTACCTGGCCGCCGCGCCGTTCGCCAAGGTCACGCTGGAATCGCTCAAGCGCGTCGACCCCAACCACCCCACCCTCAAGCCCGTGCCTTACGTGGGCATCCAGCTGGTGACCATCCCCGAGTTCCAGGCCATCGGCACCCAGGTCGGCAAGCTGTTCGCCGCCGCGCTCACCGGGCAGATGAAAGTAGACCAGGTGCTGGCCTCGGCCCAGCAGTCCACCGAACGCGAGATGAAACGCGCCGGTTACCCCAAGTAGCTCGCACCGCCGTAGACCGCGCCAGCCTGCGGCGCGGTGACCGCCCCTTTCCGAAGCACACGGAGTCGCCATGAATACCTCGGCCCTCGACACCCCGAGCCTCGCCACCGCGCGCCCCGGCAAACGCCGCGTCGGCCCCGGCTGGTTCCTGGTCAGCCCTTCGGTGGCGCTGCTGCTGTTGTGGATGATCGTGCCCCTGGGCATGACCCTGTATTTCTCGCTGATCCGCTACAACCTGCTGTACCCGGGCGAAAACCAGTTCGTGGGCCTTGAGAACTTCGCCTTCTTCGTCACCGACGCCGGCTTCATGCCCGGCGCCCTCAACACCCTGACCCTGGTCGGCAGCGTGCTGGCGATCAGCGTGGTGCTCGGCGTGCTGATCGCCGCGCTGCTGGAGGCCGGCGAGTTCTGGGGCCGCGGCGTGGTGCGGGTGCTGCTGATCTCGCCGTTCTTCATCATGCCCACGGTCAGCGCGCTGCTGTGGAAGAACCTGATCTTCCACCCGGTGTCGGGCATCCTCGCCGCCGTGTGGCGCCTGTTCGGCGCGCAACCGGTGGACTGGCTGGCGCACTACCCGCTGCTGTCGATCATCCTGATCGTGTCGTGGCAGTGGCTGCCGTTCGCCATCCTGATTCTGATGACCGCCATGCAGTCGCTGGACCAGGAACAGAAGGAAGCTGCGCGCCTGGATGGCGCAGGCCCCTTGGCGATCTTCTGGCACCTGACCCTGCCGCACCTGGCGCGGCCGATCGCCGTGGTGGTGATGATCGAGACCATCTTCCTGCTGTCGGTGTTCGCCGAGATCTTCACCACCACCAGCGGCGGCCCCGGATACGCGTCCACCAACCTCGCCTACCTGATCTACAACCAGGCGCTGCTGCAGTTCGACGTCGGCATGGCCTCGGCCGGTGGCCTGATCGCCGTGCTGATCGCCAATATCGCCGCCATCGTGCTGGTTCGCATGATCGGCAAGAACCTCACCGCGCGCAGCTGAGGAGCCCGCCATGCTGACACTCAAGCAAACCCGCACCCTGAAGAACGCGCTGCTCGGCCTGCTGTGCTGGGCCATCGCCCTGGTGATCTTCTTCCCGATCTTCTGGATGTTGCTGACCAGCTTCAAGACCGAGCTGGACGCCTTCGCCACGCCGCCGCAGTTCATCTTTGCGCCGACGCTGGAGAACTACCTGCACATCAACGAGCGCAGCGACTACTTCGCCTACGCCTGGAACTCGGTGCTGATTTCGTTCTCCGCCACCTTGCTATGCATGCTGATCGCGGTGCCTGCGGCCTACTCGATGGCCTTCTTCGAGACCCGCCACACCAAGCGCACGCTGCTGTGGATGCTGTCGACCAAGATGCTGCCGCCGGTGGGCGTGTTGATGCCGATCTATCTGCTGGCCAAGCAGTTCGGCCTGCTGGATTCGCGCCTGGCGCTGATCATCGTCTACACCCTGATCAACCTGCCGATCGTGGTGTGGATGGTGTACACCTACTTCAAGGACATCCCCGTGGACATCCTCGAGGCCGCGCGGCTGGATGGCGCCGGCACCTGGCAGGAGATCGTCCGCGTGCTGCTGCCGATTGCCCGCGGCGGGCTGGCTTCGACCCTGCTGCTGTCGCTGATCCTGTGCTGGAACGAGGCGTTCTGGTCGCTGAACCTGACCTCGTCCGCCGCCGCGCCGTTGACGGCGCTGGTGGCTTCCTATTCGAGCCCTGAAGGGCTGTTCTGGGCCAAGCTCTCGGCCGTCTCGACCCTGGCCTGCGCGCCGATCCTGATCTTTGGCTGGATCAGCCAGAAGCAGTTGGTGCGCGGGCTTTCGTTTGGGGCTGTGAAATGAATCGTGCCCCTTCATATGTGCCACTGCTCCTGTGGGAGCGGGTTTACCCGCGAACACCGGCAAAGCCGGTGCCATCCACCGCGCCGCCTGCTTCGCGGGTAAACCCGCTCCCACAGGGAACTGTGATCTCCCCTCAAGACCTTGCCACCACTGAGGTGACTCGACATGGCTGACCTGAAAATCCGCAACCTGCACAAAGGCTTCGATGGCCACGCCATCATCAAGGGCATTGACCTGGACGTGCGCGACCGCGAGTTCGTGGTGTTCGTCGGCCCCTCCGGCTGCGGCAAGTCCACCCTGCTGCGCCTGATCGCCGGCCTCGAGGAGGTCAGCAGCGGCAGCATCACCCTCGACGGCGCCGACATCACCGACACCGCCCCGGCCAAGCGCGACCTGGCCATGGTGTTCCAGACCTACGCCCTGTATCCGCACATGACCGTGCGCAAGAACCTGTCCTTCGCCCTGGACCTGGCCGGCGTCGGCAAGCAGGAAGTCAGCGCCAAGGTCGACAACGCCGCGCGCATCCTCGAACTGCAACCGCTGCTCGAACGCAAGCCCCGCCAGCTCTCCGGCGGCCAGCGCCAGCGGGTGGCGATCGGCCGGGCGATCGTGCGCAACCCGAAGATCTTCCTGTTCGACGAGCCACTGTCCAACCTCGACGCCGCCCTGCGCGTGCAGATGCGCCTGGAACTGGCGCGGCTGCATCAGGAGCTGGCCGCGACCATGATCTACGTGACCCATGACCAGGTCGAGGCGATGACCCTGGCCGACAAGGTGGTGGTGCTCAACGGCGGGCGCATCGAGCAGGTCGGCTCGCCGCTGGAGCTGTACCACCATCCGGCCAACCTGTTTGTCGCAGGGTTTCTGGGGACACCGAAGATGGGCTTTTTGCGTGGGCACCTGAGTCGCAACCAAGGCAACCAGTGCGAGGTGGCGCTGGAGTGCGGCGCTCGCATCGCCTTGCCGCTGTGCGCGGGGGAGTTGCATACCGGCAGCCAGGTGACGCTGGGGATTCGCCCCGAGCATCTGAACATTGATCGCGCCGGGCAAGGTACCCAGGGCTCGTTGCAGGTGACTGCCGATGTGAGTGAGCGGCTGGGCAGCGATAGCTACTGCCATGTGCGTGCAGCCTCCGGGGAAATGCTGACCGTGCGGGTACGCGGGGACTTTGCGCCGGGGTTTGGCGAGGGGTTGGAGTTGGGCTTTGACCCTAGCCATTGCCATCTGTTTGATAGCAATGGGCAGGCGATCGACAAGCGATTGCTGCAGGTGGCCTGAGGTGTTCGCCGAGAGGGTTGTGGCGCCTATGAGATCGAGCGCCGCCCGCGCGGCGCATCGCGGCACAAGGCCGCTCCTACATCTGTTTCGGGCCAGTGAGTCCTGTAAGGGTACCTCTGCCCGCCTTGGCGCATGCCTTGAGACAGGTGGAGCGGCAGTGGTGCCCACGCTGAAAGCGCGTCGAGCCAACAAGGCGGACCAGGCAATGGCGCAGGATTGACTGGCCCGAAACAGATGTAGGAGCGGCCTTGTGCCGCGATGCGCCGCGCGGGCGGCGCTCGATCTCAAGAACGCCACAAGGCTCCCGCCAGGCACATCGCCGCCATCACGCGATCCACACATGACCTCCAAAGGGATGCTCCAGGATGAAATTGAACCACCCCAACCTCACCCAATTGCCCCCCTCCGTCGCCCGCCCCAGCTACGACCCAACCCAACTACGCCAGGGCATCGCCCACATCGGCGTCGGCGGCTTCCACCGCGCCCACCAGGCCGCCTACACCGACGCCCTGATGAACTGCGGCGAAGGCCTCGACTGGGCCATCTGCGGCGTCGGCTTGCGCGGCGAAGACCGCGCCATGCGCGACGCCCTGGCCGGCCAGGACCACCTCTACACCCTGTTCGAACTCGGCGACCAGCCCGACACCAAGGTACGCGCAATCGCCGCCATCAACGGCATGCTGCTGGCCGAGGACGGCGCCGAACCGCTGCTCGCCAAACTGGCCGAACCCGGCATCCGCATCGTCTCGCTGACCATCACCGAAGGCGGCTACTGCATCGACGACAGCACCGGCGAGTTCCGCGCCGACCTGCCGCAGATCCAGCATGACCTGGCCAACCCACAAACCCCGCAAAGCGTCTTCGGCTACCTCTGCGAAGCCCTGCGCCGCCGCCGCGAAGCCGGCACCGGCCCGTTCACCGTGATGTCCTGTGACAACCTCCCGCACAACGGCGACGTCGCCCGCAAGGCCCTGCTGGCCTTCGCCCAGCGGCTCGATCCCGACCTGGCCCAGTGGATAGCCGCCCACGTCAGCTTCCCCAACGCCATGGTCGACCGTATCACCCCGATGACCAGCCCCGCCCACCGCCAGCAACTGCGTGAGCGCCACGGCGTCGACGATGCCTGGCCGGTGGTGTGCGAGCCGTTTTTGCAATGGGTGGTGGAAGATAACTTCGTCGCCGGCCGCCCGGCCTGGGAAAAGGTCGGCGTGCAGTTCACCCGCGACGTCACCCCCTATGAAGAAATGAAGATCAAGCTGCTCAACGGCAGCCACCTGGCCCTCACCTACCTGGGCTTCCTGCAGGGCTACCGCTTCGTCCACGAGACTCTCGCCGACCCGCTGCTACGCCGCTACATGCGCACCTTCATGGACCAGGACGTGACCCCGCAACTGGCCCCAGTACCCGGCATTGATCTTGAGCGCTACAAGCAAAGCCTCGGCGAACGCTTCGCCAACCGCGCTATCGCCGACCAGCTGGAGCGCGTGTGCTCCGACGGCTCGTCGAAGTTCCCCAAGTTCATCGTGCCCACCGCCAACCGCCTGATCGCCGACGGCAAGCCGCTGGAGCGCGTGGCCCTGGTGGTGGCCGCCTGGGCCCTGTACCTGCGCGGCGAAGACGAACACGGCAACCGCTACAGCATCCCCGACCCCCGCGCCGCCGACTGCCAGGCCCGGGTGGTGCAGCGCGACGGCCTGGCCGCCCGGGTGCTGGGCGACGAGGCGATCTTCGGCACCGCCATCCCCGCGTCCAAGGCCTTCGTCAGCGCTTTCGAGCGCCTGTACGACAGCTTGCGCGAAGTCGGCGTGGGTGAAACCCTGCGCCAGGTCCTCGGCGACTGACACGGAGTGCTTCAAGATGGATGGATTGTTCCTCGGCATCGACTGCGGCACCCAAGGCACCAAGGCCCTGGTGCTGGACGCCGGCAGCGGCCAGGTGCTCGGCCTGGGCAGCGCCGCCCATGCGCCGCCCCAAGGCCGTGACGGCAGGCGCGAGCAGGCCCCCGCCGACTGGCTGGAGGCCCTGCGTGCGGCGGTGTCCGCTGCCTTGCGAGAAGCCCGTGTGGATGGCCAGGCGATCCGCGCACTGGCGGTGTCCGGCCAGCAGCACGGCCTGGTGATGCTCGACGCCCAGGGCCAGGTGCTGCGCCCGGCCAAGCTCTGGTGCGACACCGAGAGCGCGCCCGAGAACCAGGCACTGCTCGATGCCCTCGGCGGCGCCCAAGGCTCGCTCGAACACCTCGGGCTGGTGATCGCGCCGGGCTATACCCTGTCCAAGTTGCTGTGGACCAAGCGCCAACATCCCGAGCTGTTCGCCCGCCTCGCCCATGTCCTGCTGCCCCACGACTACCTGAACTACTGGCTGACCGGTCGCGCCTGCACGGAGCCCGGCGACGCCTCCGGCACCGGCTATTACGATGTGCGCCGACGGACCTGGGCGCCCGATGTCCTTCAGCACATCGAGCCCGGCGAGCGTCTTTTGGCGGCGCTACCTGAGCTGGTCGAATCCGGCGATTGCATCGGCACCCTGCGCGAACAGATCGCCACTGCACTCGGCCTGAGCCCACAGACCTGGGTGGCCACGGGCGGCGGCGACAACATGCTCGGCGCCATCGGCACCGGCAATATCGCCCCCGGCATGATCACCCTGAGCCTCGGCACCTCCGGCACCCTGGCCGCCTACGCCGACCAGCCCCACGTCAGCGCCCAGGGCGAAGTCGCGACCTTCTGCGCCTCCAGCGGCGGCTGGCTGCCGTTGATCTGCACCATGAACCTCACCAGCGCCTGCGCCCTGGTGCGCGACCTGCTGGAGCTCGACCTCGACCGTTTCACCGCACTCGCCGCCCAAGCCCCGATCGGCGCCGACGGCCTGCTGATGCTGCCCTTCTTCGACGGCGAGCGCGTGCCCGCCTTGCCCGAAGCAACGGCCAGCCTGCACGGCATGACCAGCGCCAACCTGACCCGCGCCAACCTCTGCCGCGCCGTGCTCGAAGGCACCTGCTTCAGCCTGCGTTACGGCCTCGACCTGCTACGTACCAGCGGCCTGCAAGACAGCGAAATCCGCCTGGTCGGCGGCGCGGCGAAAAGCCAGCTGTGGCGCCAGACACTGGCCGACCTGCTCGGCCTGCCGGTGGTATGCCCCCAACAGACCGAAGCCGCCGCCCTGGGCGCCGCGATCCAGGCCGCCTGGAGCCTCGGTCGCCAACTGGGCCAGGGCGACAGCCTCGAAACCCTGTGCAAACGCTGCGTCGCCCTCGACGAAAGCACCCGAACCCTGCCCCGCCCGGCGCAACAGGCCGAGTACGAGGCCGCCTATCAACGCTATCGGGAGCAACTGCCTGCACGCTGAGTGCGGGTATCCTTCCCTAATCTTTCGTTCTGGAGAACTGCATGTACCTGGTGTGTGGCGAGGCCCTGTTCGATGTCTTCAGCGTGGAAAACAGCAGCCGCAGCAGCGAGCTGGGGTTTACCGCGATTGCCGGCGGATCGCCGTTCAACGTGGCCGTCGGCCTGCGCCGGTTGGGCGTGGCGTCGGCGTTGTTTGGCGGGTTGTCCAGCGACTACCTCGGTGCCCGGCTACGCCGGGTGCTGGACGAGGAACGGGTGGACTGCCGCTACGTGGTGACCAGCGATGCGCCGACCACCCTGGCCATGGTCGGGCTGGATACCAATGGCTCGGCGCAGTATCAGTTTCGTGGTGAAGGCTGTGCGGACCGGCAGGTGACGCTGGCGCATCTGCCGGAGCTGGATGAGCGGGTGCGGGGAATCCATGTGGGCTCGTACACCCTGGTGGTGAAGCCCGTGGCCGATACCCTGATGGCGCTGGTGGAGCGCGAGCGGGACCGACGGCTGATCAGCCTGGATCCGAATGTGCGGTTTAATCCGCAGCCGGATGTGGCGCTGTGGCGGCGGCAGGTGGAGGCGTTTGCCGGGCATGCGCATGTGATCAAGGCCAGTGAGGAAGATATCGCCTTGCTCTATCCAGGTCGGGAGACTCGTGATGTGGCCAGAGGCTGGCTGAACGAGCGCTGCCGACTGGTATTCGTTACCCATGGAGCAGATGGCGCCAGCGTTCACTGCGCGCATGGATCATGGCAGCGCCCGGCGGATACCACAGTGCCGGTTCGCGACACCGTGGGCGCTGGCGATACCTTCCAGGCAACGCTGCTCGCCTGCCTCGCTCGCCTTGGGGCTGACAGCCCGGCAGCCGTGGCAACGCTCGAGCGGGAAACCATCGACGCGATGCTTGCCTACGCGATCCGTGCCGCCGCGATCACCTGCTCACGGGCAGGCCCGGATCTGCCTTTCGAACGCGAACTGCCGCCCATGCGCTCATGATGCCAGCAGCCTGGGCTGGCCCCGCGATGAGGCACGCCCAGGCTGTCCATGAGCGCCAGCGCTCTCAGTTGTTCGGTGCGCCACTGGCGATCCAGGCCTGCACGGCCTGGATCAGCTGGGTGTCGGCTTGCGCCTGGCCGAAAGGCATCGCCACACCCTTGCCCCCCACCGACAACTGGTCGCCTGTGAGTTTGTGCAGCAGATAGCTGGCCTGCGGATCGCCGGGCACGACACGCTTGAGCGTGCTTTGTACCGAAGCGATGCCCACCAGCTGCCGATAGGCGCTACCGCGCTGCAACACCAGATCTTCCGGGGCCGAACCCTGCAGATGGCAAGACACGCAATAGGTGTCGAGCATGGGCTGGATGGTCTTCCTGAAACTCGGCACCTCGTCGGCCAGCACCGGCGAGGCAGACGTCACCAGTGCACACAGCCATGCCACGCGCCAACGCCGCGCGCAAACGCCGATGCCGTCCATTCATGCCTCCCTGATCGGTTCGCGGGCCGCGTGGTCGCCGGCCAGGCGACCGAACGTCATGGCCGTGCCAAGGGTCGCCCCCGCCGCCCAGTAGGTATCGTGGGCGGGGCTGGCGATGCAGTTGCCGGCACCATACAGGCCAGGGATGGGCTGGTCATCGTAGCCGAGCACACGGCCATGGCTGTCGATTACCGGACCGCCATTGGTATCCAGCGTCACCGGGCACATGATGATCGCGTAGTACGGCCCCTTGCCCGCCAGCGGAAACATGGTGAAGTTTTCCTTTTCGTTGGCCGGGTGGCGCGGGTCCTTGCGCGGGGGGCTGGGGTAGAAATACATGTAGTCGCGGTCGTAGGCGAACTTGCCGCGCTGGTGGTCCTCGTCGCTGCCGCTCTCGGCGAAGCGGTTGAAACGCGCCAAGGTCTCCTTCATCTGCGTGGCGAAGCCCGGGTCCAGGCGCAAGCCACCAGTGTGACTGGCCAGCGAGGCCAGGCGTTCATCGAGGGCCTTGGCCAGCTCGGCGAAAGTCTCGCCGCGCAGCACATAACGCTCGGTGGTACCCGGCGCCGGAATGGGGGGATGACCGGCAAACAGGTCGGCCGTGCGCTGGTCGTAGACCATGAACATCAGCAGGTTGGGATAGCTGGCGGTGCTTGGGTCCCAGGTGAAATGAACCTTCGAGCGGTCATGGTAGTTGCGCTTCTCGTTGACCACGCGACGCCCGTAGCGGTTGACCAGGATCATGCTGTCGCCTGGCGGTACCCAGATTTCCCGAGGTACGCTGGGGAAGGCGATGGCTTCCTCGAGCAGGGTCTGGGCACGCCAGGCGCCACCCATGTTGCCCAGCTGTGCACCGATGGCACCGCCGATGCGGATGAAATCGCCCGTGCAGGTGGGGATGCCGCAGCCACCGAACACCGGGTTGACCTGATACTGGGCGCGCAACTGGCGGTTGGCGGTATAGCCGCCCGTACCGAAGACGACCCCTCGGCGCGCACGCAGCAGCACCTGGCGTGGCTCGTCGTTGTCGTCCAGGGTGGACACCTGCAGGCCAATGACTTCGCCACGGGCGTTGGTCAGCAGGCGTTCGGCGCTGCTGGCCAGGCGCACCGGGATTGCGCGGCTGTCGAGCGCGCCACGCAGTTGGCGCATGAGCTCCGCTCCCAGGCCGAGACTGTTGTCCGGCTGTTTCGGCCCCAGCGCCCGGCCGCGCAGGCCAACCGAGCCGGCGATGACGTCACCGTAGTCGGGCTGGTCAGGCACATCGTCCGGGAAGATCGAGTAACGCATCGACTGCAGCGCATTCATCTGCGCGAGCTTGTCGATGGTCGGCGACGCTTCGCGATAGAAGGTGCGCATCAGCTCATACGTGGCTTGCGGGATGCCCAGGGTGGGGTGATCCGGGTTGAACAGCTGGGGGTAGCTGTAGCGGGCCATGTAGGCCAGGCAGGCGGCCTCGCTGTCCGCAAGTCCCTTGGCCTTCATGTGGAAGTTGTCGGGAATCCAGTAGGCGCCGCCCGACTTGGCCGAGGTGCCACCGAAGAACGGAGCTTTCTCCAGCACCACGACCTTGGCACCGGCCTCATGGGCAAACAGTGCGGCGCTGACACCGGCGGCACCACTGCCGACGACGATGACATCGAACTCCTCGTGCCACTGCGGGGATTGTGGCGTGGCCGCCCGGGCGCTGGCGGCCATGCCCAGGGAGGAGACGGCGGCACCGGCGGCGCTGGCCTTGAGCAGCGAGCGCCGGGAAATACGCGAAGCATTCTTGGACATGCGGGTTGTTCCTTGATTCGAGAGCTGCGACGGGAGCGCGATCAGAAGCAGGCGCGTACCACACCACCATCCACGCGCAGGGCGGATCCATTGATCGAGGCGGCCTGCTCGCTGCAGACGAAGGCCACCGCCGAGCCGATCTCGGCCGGCTCCTGGAAGCGCTGGATCAGCGAGCTGGGGCGCAGGGTGCGGAAGTATTCCTCGGTGAAGGCTTCCAGGTTGCCGCCGCCCAGGCCCTGGACGAAATCGCGCACACCGTCGGTCAGGGTCGGTCCGGGCAGCACGGAGTTGACCGTGACACCGGTGGCGGCGCAGGTCTCGGCCAGGCCGCGGGCAATGGCCAGCTGGGCGGTCTTGGTCATGCCATAGTGGATCATTTCCCTGGGAATCTGGATGGCGCTTTCACTGCTGATGAACACGATCCGCCCCCAGTTGCGCTGCTTCATGCCGGCCAGGTACTGACGCGACAGACGCACTCCGCTTAGCACGTTGATGTCGAAGATCTCCTGCCATTGCTCGTCGCTGATCTCGTCGAACTCGGCGGCTCCGTACACCCCCAGGTTGTTGACCACGATGTCGACCTGAGGATGCGCCTGGTGCAGGCGCTGCACCGCATCGGCACGACTGAGGTCCGCAACGAACGGGATCAGTTCGGCCTGGTGCTCGCCGACGCGTTGGCGAAGGCCGGCAATGGCGGTATGCACGGCATCGGCGTCACGGCCATTGATGATCACGTTGACGCCTTCGGCATACAGTGCCTCGGCAATGGCCAGGCCGATGCCTTTGCTCGATCCGGAGACGACGGCCAGGCGGGGTTGACTGAACAGTTTCATGCAAGCTCCTTGTGCAGGTGTTCGTGAGTGCTGTGGGTGCGCGCCGTGGGCAGGAGTTGCTCGAGCACCTGCGCCAGTACCTGGCGCGGCGTCCCTTCGGCCTTGGCGGCCCAGGCGACATGGCCGTCCGGGCGGACCAGGGCCAGGTCGGTGTCGGTGAAGCCCACGCGGTTACGCAGGTCGAAGTAGATATCGTCGAAGCCGTCGGCTGCGCTCAGGCGCAGCCCGTGCAGGGGTATGCCGCGCGCTCGGGCCAGCTCGCCCGCCGCCTCGACCCAGGCACCTGCCTGACTGCCGGCAATCAGGGTGAAGCGGCCCTTGCCCAGCAGGGCCAGGGTCGACACGCGCTCGCCCCGACGCGTCACCCAGGCATGGGGGAAGCGTGCGCCGGCGACCACCTGCGAATGGTAGGCGCCCGCCAGCTCGTCGAGCGGTTCGGGCGGCGCGTCGGCCGCTTCGAGGATGGCGGCGGAGCGATAACGCAGATTGCTTTCGACGCCGAGACAGTTGAACTCGTAGTTCTTCTGCCAGATGGCCTGGGCCAGCCGCTCACGGACCTGAGCACCGCCGACGTCGTCAGCGAATACCGCCTGCAGGTCCAACTGCCCCTGCTGGCCGTCCGGCTCGAGCACCGCCAGCAGCTCACGGGTCTGACCGATGCTGCGGATCGCCCGGGTGACGATCTGGCGGCCGATCGGCGCACGCTCATCACTGTAGCTGTGAAGCAGGCGTGGAGCGGCGATGCCCTTGAGCACGTAAGCAAGCTTCCAGGCCAGGTTGTAGGCGTCCTGGATCGAGGTGTTCGAGCCCAGGCCGTTGTTCGGTGGATGCCGGTGCACCGAGTCGCCGGCACAGAACACCCGCCCGCTGGCGTACTCGGTGGCATAGGCGCGGTTGACGGTCCAGGTGGAAATCGAGCTGATGTCCGGCTCGACATCGTCGGTCCCCAGGACCTTGCGAATGATGTCCGCCGCTTCGGCATTGCCCAGGCGCGGGGCCGGCTGGTTGATGTCGTAGCTCCAGACGCACAGCCATTCATTCCACGGGCGCACCATGCGCAGCAGGCCGACCCCCAGCCCGCCGATACGGGCTTCCGGGTTGAGCATCCAGAAAAGGGCGCTGGGGCGGTGGGCGACGTAGCGGCTGAGGTCGGCCTTGAATAGGATGTTGATGCTGCCGGCCAGGCCCATCTCGCCGGACATCGGTAGCCCGATGGCTTCGGCCACACGACTGCGGCCGCCATCGGCACCGATCAGGTACTTGGCGCGAATGGCGAACTGCTCGCCGGTCAGGTGGTCGAGCACCTGGGCCGTGACGCCCTCCTCGTCCTGCTCGAGCGAGAGGAACTCGCTGCTGAAACGGATTTTCGCCCCGGCCTTGACCGCGTTGGCCACCAGCACCGGCTCCAGGAAATTCTGCGGGATATCGCAGATTTCGTGGGGGCTGGTGAGGCGGTATTCCGACAGACGCTCGGGGGCCGCGCCCCAGGAGCGGATGCGTCCGATCTCGCGTCCGGTCAGCGACTCGCAGAGGATGCTGTCACCGATCAGGTGATTGGGCACGGCATCGCGCAGTGCTTCCTCGACCACTCCGGCGTCGTCGAGGATCTCCATGGTGCGCTGGTTCATGATGTGCGCGCGTGGGGTATCGGCCAGCCAGGGGTATTTGGTCACCACCAGGGTCTGGATACCGTGGCGGGCGAGAAACAGCGCGGCCGAGGCGCCGGCCGGGCCGCTGCCGATGACGAGGACTTCGGTTTCAATCATGGTCTCTTCCTTGAACGTGTGGGCACTGCCCGCACGCGACAGGCTTCAGGGGCGTGGTCAAGCGAACTTCTGTGCCAGGCGCAGGGCCAGTTCCAGCGATTGCTCACGATTCAGGCGTGGATCCACGCTGCTGCGGTAGTTGCGCGGCAGGTCGGCTTCGGTGAGGTTGCCCGCGCCGCCCAGGCATTCGGTGACGGCTTCGCCGGACATCTCCAGATGCACGCCACCCAGGTGACTGCCGTGGGCGGCATGCAACCCGGCGGCCTGTTCCAGCTCGGCGAGAATGTGCTCGAAGTAGCGGGTCTTGTAGCCGTTGCCGAGACTGCAGGTATTGCCGTGCATCGGGTCACACACCCACAACACGCGACGGCCCTCGCGACGCACCGCGTCGATCAGCGCAGGCAAGGCGTTGCCTATGGTTTGTGCGCCCATGCGGGTGATCAGGGTGAGACGGCCAGGTTCGTCGTCCGGATTGAGGCGTTCGATCAGGCGTAGCAACTGGTCGCTGCCGGTTGCCGGCCCAACCTTGACCGCGATCGGGTTTTCAATGCCGCGCAGGTATTCGACATGGGCCCCCTCGAGGTCGGCGGTACGCACACCGATCCACGGGAAGTGGGTCGACAGGTTGAACCAGCCATGATGGGACGGCACGTAGTGCGTCAGTGCCTGTTCATAGGGCAGCAGCAGGGCTTCATGGGAGATATGCAGGTGCGCCGATGGCTCGCTGCCGCCACCCTCCTGGCGCAAGGCCTCGAGCAGTTGCAAGGCTTCGCGCAGGGAGCCCAGCAAGCGTTCCTGGGCATCGGCCCGGGGGCTCTGGCGCAGCCAGTCGAAGGCCCAGCGCGACGGCTGGTACAGGTCGGCAAAGCCTTTGCGCATCAGCGCGCGGGCTAGGTTCAGGGTCAGTGCCGAGCGGGCATGGGCCTGCAGCATGCGCTGCGGATCGGGTTCGCGCGCACTGGCTTCGAAACGGTGCCCGTTGACGATATCGCCGCGGTACACCGGCAGTTCGACGCCATCGATGCATTCGCTGTCGGCCGAGCGTGGCTTGGCATATTGGCCTGCCAGACGCCCGACACGGATGATCGGGCGACGCAGGCCATGGGTCAGCAGCAGCCCCATTTGCTCCATATGTTCCAGGCGCGTGTGTATCGCCGCGCCGGTGCAGTCCTCGAAGCGTTCGGCACAATCGCCGCCTTGCAGCAGGAACAGCTTGCCTTCCTGGGCTCGCGCCAGCGCCTGCTTGAGCTGGACCACTTCCTCGGCCATGACCAGCGCCGGCTGCCGGGCGAGCTCCTCCAGGGCCTGCTCCATGGCCTGGCGGTCGGCATAGCGGGGTTGCTGCAGGGCGACCCGTTGTTGCCACGACGCCGGTGACCAGTCGGGATCACGGCGTGGTTCAGCGATATCGGCAGTGAACGGCACCGTTGCGCTGCGCGAAGGAGGAACAGCGTCTTGCAGATTCAGAGAAACCATGGGGATCCTGCTCTCACGTTGGGTGGACGAAGGCACTGCACTCACAGATGTTGCGTCAGCGCTCCGGCAGGCCGGGCAAGGGGCCGTGCAGCGGGAGACGGGGCACGGCCCTCGTGGTGCCAGAAGCCTGACAGGAAGCACTCGGCAATCAGCAGCGGCGCGCCGTGACGGTGGAACAGCGAGCGTCGCGCCAGCCAAGGACCGCTGTCGTCAAGGCAGCGCGACAGCCTGCCCAAGGGCTCGTCCAGGGCCAGCACGCCCCATTCGAACGGCCCTCGGACGATGTCCGGGTCCTGATACAGCATCATGCCCAGAGGCTGGGAGCCGTAACCGTCAAGCACCGCCCAACCCTGGTCGAGGGCACCGAGCGGAGCGATGCTGCGCGCCAGTACACAGGGGCGTTGATCAAGGCGCATCAGCACCGTGCGCACCCACAGCGGGGTGCCGGCGGCGATGCCCAACGCCTGGGCATCGGCGAAGCAGGCCTGGGTCGGGTACTGATCGATCAGCTCGAGGCGATATTGGCCCAGCGCCTTGAGGTGCAGGGTCAGCGAGCCGGGCAGGAACAGCCAGTGGCATTGTTCGGTGGAAAGCCAGGGCAAGGGCGCACGCTGCCACTGGGTGCACGAGTCGGTGTTCATCACTTGAATCCCTTCAAGAGGCGCGCAAGGCGGTGGTCAGGCGCAGGTAGTCCGTGGAGTGTTCGTCTGGGTCACGCTGGCATAGTCCGGCAAGGCCAGGCGGCGGGCTTCGGCAAAACTCATCAAGGCGTCAAAGTCGGCGAACGGCAGGCCATCGGCACGCCGGTCGGCCTCGTGGATCAGCGCGTCGGGCAGCTCTTGGCGGTCGCCGAGCACGATGGCCGAGGTCAGCGGTTTGCGCTGGGCCTCGTACTGCTGCAGGGCCTGCTCCAGTGAATCGCCGCTGGCCAGTGCCTCTGCCAGGCAGTGGGCATCGAGAATGGCCTGGCCGGCACCGTTGGAGCCCACCGGCACCATGGGGTGCGCGGCGTCGCCGATCAGGGTGATGCGCCCCACCGTCCAGCGTGGCAGCGGATCGCGGTCGGCCATCGGTGTCTGGATGATCGGCTGGTTGCTGCGCATGAGCAATTGCGGGATGTCCAGCCAGTCGAAACTGCGCGAAGCGAAGAAACGCGCCAGGTCCTCGAGGCGGTCGGGGGCGAACTCCGGGTCGTGCTCGAACAGCGCACGGTCCAGTTCGGCGACCCAGTTGATCAGTTGCTCGCCACGCTCGTTGACCTGGTCGCGAATGGGGTAGATCACCAGCTTGCCATGTGCTGGCACACCGATGCGCACCATGCTGGCACCGCTCAGGAACGGCGGCGCCACCGTCACCCCGCGCCACATGTGCACGGCCCGGTCGACCGGGGCCAGGTGCTCGCCGAACAGGCTGCGACAGACCTGCGAACGCACGCCGTCCGCACCGATCAGCGCACTGCAGTGCACCTGGACCAGGGGGGCCTGCGGCCCTTGGGAAAAGGTGGCGATCACACCCTGGTCATCCTGGACGACATCGCGCAGCGTGTGCCCGGTCAGCAGGAAGTCGGCGCCCAGGCGTTGGCGGGCGGCGTCCAGCAGGGTCTGCTGAAGCACCCCGCGGTGAATGGACAGCTGCGGCACCGAGTGACCGTTGCGCAGCCCCAGCGGCAGGCTGTGCAGGCGTTGGCCATATCGGTTGAAGAACACCATCTCCTGGGTGGTGACGGCATTTTCCTGCAACTTTTCCAACAAGCCAAGTTCGGCAAACACTTTCATCGCATAGGGCTGAAGGTTCAAACCTACGCCCAGCGGCTCAATGGTTTTTGCCGACTCGTAAACTTTTACCCGGAAGCCTTTTTTATGCAGTGAGAGTGCGAGCGTAAGCCCTGCTATCCCCGCGCCGACAATAATCATTTGATTCATGACGTGCTCTACGCGCTGTATGGAGTTTAAGTATTGAATTGTTCTATTTGTTCCCAGGAATCCTAGCATGTGCATTTTTTTATAATCAAGGCGTTGATTTCAGTTGTTTATTCCAGTGATTTTTGAATATTTTTCCACAATTTAGGCGTTTCCAGGCCGGCCGTTGCGGAAACGACAAAACTGTTTCAATTTTCAGGCAACAATTGGAAATACAACCAAATGAGAACGCAATGAGCAGCACACACACTCAATTGCAGGCGCGGGAAAAGTGACTGAAGAGTCAGCGATAACAGGCGGGCACAAAAAAGCCAGCGGCATAACTTAAAGTTCTGAGCGCCGGCAGTAATGAAATAATTGAATTAATTATGATCGAGGAACAAGGGCGTCAAATGCCGGGAAAGAAAGCGCAGCATGATGTCGACCTTGGGCAGCAGTTGCCGGCTGCGTGGCCAGATGAGGTGTACCGGCAGCCCGGGTGTCGAGAGGTGCGGCATGATTTCCACCAGATCACCGCGCTGCAGTTCGTCGCGGATCATCCAGGTCGCCAGCTGCGATATGCCATAGCCGCCCTTCACCGCCTGCACCTGGGCCTCGCCGCTGCCGACGATGATCCTGCCATTCATGGTGCGCCGTTCGATCTGGCCATCGGGGCCACTGAACATCCAGGGGCTGACACTGCCATCGGCGCGGCCATACATCACGCAGTCGAACTGGTCGAGTTCATGTCCGTGCTGGATGTTCAGATGCTGGCGCAGGTACTGCGGCGCCCCGCAGAAGATCAGGCGCTCCTGGCCGATCTGCTGGTGCGCCAGCAAGTTCGACAGCTGGTCGACGCTGCCAATGCGCACCGCCAGGTCGATCCCCTCCTCTATCACATCGACGAAGCGGTCGGTGAACGAGGCATGCAGGCGCAAGCGTGGATTGTGCTCGGTGAAGTTCAGCAGCAACGGCAGCACATGTTGCTTGCCGAAGGTCACCGGCACATCGATGCGCAGGCGTCCGGCCGGTTCCTGGCGCTCTGCGGCCAGGACCGTCTCGGCCTCCTCCAGCTCGGCCAGGATACGTGCGCAGGTGCGATAGAAGGCCTCGCCCGTGTCGGTCAGGGAAAGGCTGCGGGTCGTGCGCTCGAACAGTCGGGTGCCCAGCCGGCCTTCAAGGCGGGCAACCCCCTTGCTCACAGCCGAGGTCGAAAGGTTGAGTTGCGCGGCGGCGGCGGTGAAGCTGCCGGCGTCCGCAGTGGTGACGAAAACTTCGATGCCTTTGAGGTGCTCGGTAAGCCTCATTGAAAATCCTTTTACTGCCGCGCCCGCGATGGGCGCACACGCTTCATGCGTAGATTGCGAGGGGCTCGCTATCCGCCCTGCGAGGGCGGACAGCGTAGTGACGGCGGTCAGGGTAGCAGCAAGCGCAACAGGTCGAAACCGAACTGCCCTCCTCGTCAGGCGAACTGGGGCAGCACATGCTCGGCGAGTTCATCCAGAACCGCCTGTACAGGCCGTCGACTGATACGCAGGTTCAGGGCGATGTGCGAAACGCCCTGCTCGCGCTGGCGCAGCCAGAGATCGAGCAGGGCCTGCCGTCCGCCACGCAGCCCCCGCCCCGCTCGCAAGGGTGCGCCCGGGTCCTGCTCCAGATCGAAGAACGCGCCGTAGCCATACGGCTTGAACTGCCCCGGCTCCTGGCAGGCGCGCCATTGCTCGAGGACCCAGGGCAAGGCCTGGGCATCGCTCTGGTGCCAGATCCAGCCATCGGTGTGCTGGGCCAGCCAGGAAAGCTCCTGACCGCAGCGACCCACGGCCAACGTTGGCAACCTGCCAGTGACCGGTTTGGGGACCAGGTCCAGAGTGCCGTCCAGCGTGCCGTGGAAGTGCGAGTAATGCACCGGGTAGTCCTGGCTCACCACGCTCTGCAGCATCTGGTAGGCATCCCGGTAGCGCTCGGCACGCTGCTGGTAGTCCACGCCGAACGCCGGGTACTCGCTGGGTCGGTCGCCTGTGGACAAGCCCAGCAAGAAACGCCCTTGCAGCAGCTGGTCGACACTGCAGGCCTGCTTGGCGACCAGCAGCGGGTTGCGCAAGGCCAGGATGATCCCGGCAGTACCAATGGCGATGCGCTGGGTATGCGCCGCCAGCCAGCCGGCATAGACCATCGGATCATGGACCTGGGCGACGTCCCCGAAATCCGGGTCGTGAAACGGCACGTCGCGCAACCAGATGGCGGAAAAGCCCAGGGCCTCGGCATGCTGTACCAGCTGCAGGTGCTGGCGCAGCGGCGGAACGGCACTGTCGGGATAGGCCTCCAGCGGCGCGATCAGGCCGAAGGTCAGTTGTCCCGGGCGGAACACCCGGGCATACGCAGGGTGAGCGGCCAACGCAGCGTCCATTCCAGGGTACGCCGGCGTGCCGTGGGCCGGCAGGGTGTGCGGCGCGGTCATCGGCGCAGCGTCCCGGCGCGCTCGAGGCCCGCATCGGTGGCGCGGCGCTCCTTGAACTGCACCAGCAGCAGGCAGATCACCGCGGCGGCCAGGGCAATCGTGGCGGCGATATAGCCGAGACTGGCCAGGCCGGTCTGCTCGATGCTGTAGCCCCCGATGATGGCACCCAGGCCGATGCCGGCGTTGGCGGCAGAGACGTTCAGGGTGCCGGCCAGGGCCTGGGCGTGGCTGGCGGCTTTCATCACGCGTACCTGGCACACCGGATACAGCGCGGTGTAGGCGATGCCCCAGACGGTCAGCGCCACCGCCAGGCCGACATACGAACCGGCCAAGGGAATGCTCATGGACATGCCTGCGGCCAGGATCAACACGAACACCGCCGTGGCGCCCAGCGGGTTGCGGTCGACGAAGTGACCGCCCAGCCAGTTGCCAACCAGGCCGATGGCACCAAAGCCCATCAGCCACCAACCCACTGCCACCGGCGCGATACCGGCCAGGCGTTCGAGCATGTCAGCCAGGTAGGTGTAGGCGGTGAACATGGCGGTAAACACCACCACCGAGAGCACGATGTTGCCGATGAAGCGGCCATCGCGCAGGATGCGCATCTGCTGGCCGATGCTGCTGCGCTCCGGACGGGCCAGGGTCGGCATGTACAGCGCGAGCAACAGCAGCATCAGCAGCGACAGCGCGGACAGCCCCCAGAACGCGCCACGCCAGCCGATCAGGTTGGCGAACACCGTGCCCAGCGGGATACCGAACAGCGTGGCCGCAGCGATGCCCAGGTAGACCTGGGCGACGGCGCGACCGGCCCGATCGGGGCCAACCAGTTGGCTGGCCGTTTCACTGGCCGTGCCCCAGAACACCGGCAACAGCAGTGCCGGGATGAACCGGGCAATGCACAGCACCCAGATGTTCGGTGCCACGGCCGCCAGGGCGTTGGAGGCGGCGAAAATCAGCATGATCACCATGAACAGCCGCTTGCGCTCGAAATGGGCCAGGGCGGCAGTCAGGGGCGGGCCGAACAGCATCACGGTAAAGGCGAACAGCGTCACCAACTGGCCGGCGGCGGAAATGGAAATGTCCAGGTCCCGAGCGAGTGCCGGCAGCAGCCCGATGATCAGAAATTCGGTGGTGACGATCACGAAGGCGGCGATGGCCAGCAGCGTGATAGAGAAGGCGCTGTGTCGCGACCCCGAAGCGGACGTGGGAGACGTAGTGGCGTGTGTCATGGCAATGCGATCCAGGCAAGGTAGATCGCGCTAGTCTAGGAAAGCAAAAAATTCCTATCTCGGGTAATTATTCCTCTGATTGTTGCCCCAATTTCCACAATCACTTGCTGACCGATCACCCCAGCCAAAGCCGAACAGGGCGGCCATCCTGAGGCGGAGGATTCGTGCGGATGCCGCTCGTAGACATCATTCACTACCCTCCGCGCGCATGTATGACATCTGCTGCAGCCTGCGCTATCGACGCCGATTGCAGTTGCAGGGTCTCCCTGGATCGTTACACGGGTAAGTCCAAAGGATGATGCCATTCGGACATCAAGCCACGCTAATCTAGGAAGACGGCCAGCGAACAACAAGGAGTAACGCCATGCAGCACATTACCCAGGTCGATAACACTCTCTGGGCACTGATCAGCCGCTTGCAGGGCACGGAGCTGCAAACGCCCTCCAACGCCAGCAATACCCGCTTCAGAGTCGCGGCGGTCAGCAACGACCACGTAGAGGTGGTAACCGGCACCAACAACAGCTCGGTCACCCTGACCCGCGCGGCATTCCAGCAAACGCTGGATTACCTGGCCAGCAACCGTCACTTCGGTGAAGCACACGCTGTGGAAATTGGTTCCAGTCGAACGTCAGCTAGCGCCGGCCCGCTCTGCCACGCCGCTCGTCGCCAACCCGATGGCCGTCCAGGCACCGTCGTCATCACCTACATCCTGCCGATACTGGAGCGCTGCCAGGCTGTCGCCATTCAGCGAGACGCCAGGCCGACGAGCACCTGGCTGATGCCTTGAACCCACCCCACCTTGTACGGGGGCACCCGCTCCCTTTACCCGATACACCGTTCAAAAGGTAAGGACACACGATGGCAACCTCAGGAATCGATTGCGACGACGACCTGTTCACCAGCCTCATCAGCTCCACGCCCGAAGAAGTGGACATTCTGGTGGACATCATCACCGACTTCTCCCGGGGCCGCGCCGGCCTGGATGCAGACATCAAGAGGCAGCTGGTACAAGCCAAGCACAGCTCGCGGCCTGCGGGTTATACCGAGCAGCAACTCGACCTGCTGGGCCATGAGCTGCAGCAGTTCGGCGGGCATTCGGCAATGAACCTCGCCCGTCGCCTATTGAAGAAATCGGCGGTGCCCTACGCCGAGATCGTCAACGACGTTTACCAGAAGCTCAACGGCAGCGGTGCAACCAGCGTGGCGGACAAGGAACGCCAGATCGCCCTGGCGCTGTTCGGTGCAGGCTGGCGGGAGCTGCCGGACAGCGAGCGTTTCGAGCGGGCCACCAACACCAAGGTGCTGACCGGGCTGTTCAAGCTCGAAGAGGCTCTGCCCAAAGGGGCCGCCAGCATGATCGGCCTCTCCGCCTCGCGCAGCGCGGCACTGTTCACCATGGCCGCGACCACCGGATTGCGCCTGAACCCCTTTGGCGCTGCCTTCACGGCCGGCGTGGGCCTGCATAGCAGCGTGGCTGAAGCCTACCGCGTGACCGTGCCCTTCGTTGCCCAGATGGGCTGGATCCGCCTGCGCCGGGAAGCACCCGCCACGCCCCAGGCCGCACGCCCCGATGCCCAGCCAGTGGTCACCACCTCCCCGACCACGGCCGACCTGGTGATCCAGGACGGCCAGGGCGGCACATTGCTCAAGCTCAACGTCGTGCAACGCCCACCCGCAGGTACCCACCGCCCACTGCCAACCGACCGGATCAGTGCGCTCAATCCGCTGCTGGCCAATGTGCCCGGCCTGGCCGCCATGGGCGAGCTGGCCAGCGGCAACTACGTGATGTGCAGCCTGCCATTCGAGACACTGACCAAGAACGCCAACGGCGACGGCAGCGTCCGGGCTTTCGTGCGTACCGGCGGCAAGATCAGTGAGCAGGCCAGCCTGTCGCTGCCTGAAGACCTGCAGAACGTGCTGCTCAGTGGCGCGGTGTGGAACGCGGTGTCCTCGGCAGTGGGCCAGAAGCACCTGCACGACATCAACGAAAAGCTGGACGCCGTCAAACGTCAACTGGATGCCGTGCAGCACGATCTGGACGAAAAGCAGTGGGAAAAGCTGACTGGGATGTTCGAGTACACCCAAGGCGTGCTCGATCACTATCAGCAAGAAGGCATCGACAGCACTGCCCGCCAGACACTGGAAAATCACCATAGCCAGATCACCTCCCTGGCCCAGTACTTCGCTCGCAAGATGAACGAAGAGCTGAAGCGCGCCCAGGATGTGCAGGCAGACAAATTGTTCGGTGTGGACAGCACCCGCCAGGCATTGCAGGGCAGCCTGACGAAGATGGAGGGCTGGGTCAGCGGTTACCTGCAAACCGCACAGCTGCAGGTGGTCAGTTGTGCCTTGCGCTACCTGGCCGAACCACTGCAACGCTATCGCGCCCAGGCGGCCAAGGCTCTCGAAAGCCTCGGCCAGCTAGAGGAAATCGGCAACCAGAGCCGGAGCATCTACAACTCGCAGATGGAACTGACCAGCTCACGTATGTTCAGCCTCGACGCCTCCCTGAAACAAAGCTTCACGGCGCAACTGGACGGCCTGACCAGCGTCTTGGCCCAAGGCCCGCAGGACACCCAGCAACTGCAGCAGTCGCTGTTCGATCAAGGGGAGCGTCAGGTACTGCTGCGTTATGAGAACGGACAGATCGCTGAAGCCCAACTACTGGAGCGGGCAATCTGAGGGCGACCAACGTAGCCTTTGGTGTAAGCGAAACGGAGGATGGCACAGGCAGGACCGGGGGCGTGAGTGTACAGAGGTTGTCTGCTGACTATCGCGCTCTCAACCTTCGAACAGCACGGTGCGCTTGCGATTCGCTTGTGCCCGTGCCCGAAGATCAGCCACGCGACTCAGCAACGATGCAGGGATGGGCTGGAGATGTTCCGGATTCTCGGTCATGTCTGTGTGCACAAGTTCAAGAATGGTTTTCTGGGCCTCCTGCGCTTCGCTTTCGATGGCTAGAAGAGCCACGTTCACCTTTGATTTGGACATGTTTTGCCCCTGCATCCGGACCATGCGACGACTGCCGCATGTGCGGTCTGATCAGATGAATGCTACAGCAGAATCGTTTACGGCAAATCAGGAGCGGGCCAACGTTACAAATGTAAAAAAATATGATGGCACTATGCCTCGCTAGCCGGCAAAATCCACACATTCCCAACGGATTTGAAGGACCAGTTCCAATGACATGGCCAGTCATTCTGAAACTCGACAACGCAGCCTATTCCCTCAGCGTGGTGCAACGAACCGCTTACGCCTTGGCTGACACAGTCGCGATTCAGATCGGCATTGAAGCTGACCAGATCAGCCTCACTGCGTTCCCAGCTAAAACGAAAGTCATGCTGACTCAGGAGCAGGCACATTCGCTGATCCTCCAGCATTTAAATGACTTTGCCCTACGTGATCACATCAACCGTGAGACCGCTGGGTTGCGTGAGGTGCTGGCTCGGGCAGCACTTGCTGGATGTGGAGTTTCGCGGTGACACTGATTGCCACCGACGCTAACGGCTACCGTCTGCTGCCCTTTCGCTTCATGCGCCTGAACACCGCAAATGACCGGGACATTTTGCTCACCTCCGATACAGGCGAGTATCTGCACGTGGACGACGCGCAGTTGCGGGCCCTCAGTTACTTCGACATAGAAGCAGGCACACCTTTTTACAAGGACCTGCTAGCTCGCCATTTCATCTACGAACCGACACGCCACGATCCTTTTCCCGAAATGGCGGCGCAATATCGCAGCCGCAAGGACTTTCTTTTCCAGGGCCCGGCACTGCACTTGTTCGTTGTAACGCTACGCTGCAACCACACCTGCCAGTACTGCCAAGTTTCACGAGCACCGCTGGGTGGCTCGGGCCATGACTTATCGGAAGCGGATGCACTCGCTGCCGTTGATCGCTTGTTCGAATCGAACGCTCCCGCGCTGACGGTAGAGTTCCAGGGCGGCGAGCCACTTCTGGCCTTCGAACGTGTACGCCAGATTGTCGAATGGGTAGCTACACGAAACCTGGTCGAGCAACGGGATATTCAGTTCGTCATAACCACAACGCTGCACCACCTGACGGACGAAGTACTCGACTTCGCAAAACTGCACCGCATCCAGTTCTCGACTTCCCTCGATGGACCGGCGCCCTTGCACAATGCCAACCGCCCGACGCCTTCACGAGACTCTTACGAGCACACCGTGGAAGGCATCAAACGGGTACGCGAGCATCTTGGACACGACGCAGTCTCCGCACTGACAACATTGACCTCTCGAAGCCTTGAACAGCCTGAAGCTATCATCGACGAGTATGTAAAGCAGGGCTTTTCCAGCATTTCACTTCGACCGCTCAGCCCTTACGGGTTTGCTTCCAAGAGTGCACATCGCCTTGACTATCCGATTGAGCAGTACCTGACCTTCTACACGAGGGCGCTGGCCTATCTGCTGAAGATCAACCAGCAAGGGACCTACCTGTCGGAGAGTTACACCAGCTTGCTGTTGAAGAACATCCTAACGCCCTTCTCATCCGGCTATGTCGACCTGCGCTCACCCGCCGGCGCGGGTACAGCGGCGCTGGTCTACAACTATGACGGTTACGTCTACCCGTCGGACGAGGCTCGGATGCTGCTGGAGATGGGCGAAGACGGTTTAAGGTTGGGCACAGTCCAGCAACCCTTGTCAGAACTTCTGGCCTCACCCGTAATGGAGGCGCTGCTTGCCAGTGGCGTCGCGGAAGCATTGCCGGGCTGTTCGGATTGCGCATTGGTTCCCTACTGCGGCGCAGACCCGGTCGAACATTATGCTCGCCAAGGGGATCCGGTCGGACACCGGTTGTTCAGCAGTTTCTGCAAGAAGAACATGGGACTGTTAAAGCACTTGTTCGCCTTGCTACGCGACGGAGATAACAACGTCCAACGGGTACTGCTGTCCTGGTTGAACAGGCGCTCATACAGCGATGTTCGCTTCCCAGGCTACAGGGGCTAAGGACGATGCTGCGCAAAGATACCCACTTCGAAATTCAAAACCTGCATGAACCAAAGCTGCTCAAGGTCATCACCCTGGATGAGTTCATTGAGCAAGGAGTCGCCGTTTGCGCCGGTACCGCGCAATTCAATGATTTGCTGCTCTGGTTACCCAACGAAGATCTTGAACGAAATCCACATCTGATTTCATTGCCCGTGGGCGGCTTCCTGACCCCAGGGTCACTCACCAGCCCCTTCGACAACGGCAGGCTGCACCTGCATTCCCCCAAGGATCCGGATGTCGTTCAACCTGGCGATGTCATTGCCATTACCCCTGGCAATGCATTGGTAAGAGTGCTCTATCGACGCGGGTCAGACAGTAACCTGCTGTTCATGACGGATCGTTGCAACAGCCTCTGCCTGATGTGCTCGCAACCGCCTAAAGATATCGATGACCGCTGGCATATCGAGGAAAACCTTCGACTGATCGACCTGATGGACGCAGGCGAGGAAAACCTGGGGATCAGCGGCGGAGAGCCCACACTTTATCGTGATGGCCTGCTTGAGATTCTGGCCAAGTGCAAAACCGTTTTGCCACAGAAGTCCGTACACGTGCTCAGCAATGGACGGCTGTTCAAAGATCCGAGCTGGATTGCAGCCCTCGCGGCCCTAGGCCACCCCCAGCTGAGCTGGGGCATTCCGCTGTATGCCGACAACGCAGTCGACCATGACCATGTAGTTCAGGCCCCGGGCGCCTTCAGCGAAACCGTGCAAGGACTCTATAACCTCGCACGCGCTAACCAGATCATTGAGATACGCGTGGTACTCAGTCGCCTGACCACACCACGCTTGCCTGAATTAGCCCATTACGTGTTCAGGAACCTCCCCTTCGTACGGCACGTTGCGTTGATGGGTATCGAAAGTACTGGTCTGGCCAGAAAGCACTACGAGGAGTTGTGGATTGACCCGCTGGATTATCAAGAGGCATTGAGCCAAACCGCCTATTTCCTCTACAACCGTGGGATGCCGGTTTCGATCTACAACCTGCCCTTGTGTTTGATCCCACCCCACCTCTCACGATTCGCCCGCCAGAGTATCTCCGACTGGAAAAACCTGTTCATCGATACCTGTCAGCAATGCGCTGCCGTCAAACATTGCTCAGGGTTCTTCAAATCCCACACTGACCGCTGGCAGAGCCGCGGCGTACGACAACTATCGACCGAGGCCTTTAGCGCCTATGCAAGGAGTGCACAGTGAAATTGCTTGACCGCTGGAAAATCCTGATCAGTGGCATCACCTTGTTGCCGATGGCTGGTACCACATTGGCACAGGCGGGCCATACACCGCTTGCCGATGCGAACTGGCAACCGAACGACAAGCTGCAGCCTCCAGTCTTTGCCGATACGCTAAATGCCCCAGATGCAGTGAACATTTATGCGGCACATCGCTCGCACAGCTCACATCGGTCCCATAGCTCCCACAGTTCCCATTACAGCGGGTCTGGTGGCTATAGCGCGCCTCGCTACTACAGCCCGCCCGCAACCAGCACACGGAGCTACAGTGCGCCGAGCACTTCGCACAGTACTTCAAGCAGCAATAGCCTTTATCAGTCGTCCGGCACTACTACCGGGGCTAGCCCGGGTACGTCAAAGACCCGCGCAACCAACGAACAGAAAAGCAACCTGGTCAAGCGCGTACAGACTGCACTTATGGTTCGCCAGTACTATCAAGGCACAATTGATGGGGTCATGGGCAAGGCTACTCGTGGCGCGTTAATGGCTTTCCAAATGGATAGTGCACTGACCGTGAATGGCAGGATGGATACACCCACCCTCAACTCCCTGGGGATCAAGATTCCATAAATTTGGTCAGGGTAAGAGTCCACCGCGAACTCGCTCTAGCAACAGGCGAGTCCCAATGTAAGCCGTTCGCGAAAGGTTTTGATTACTGCGCTTAAGTGATAAAGGCGCTTGGCCATTAGCACAAGCGCCCTAATCGACCCTGCTCCCCCAGCGCTCGTATAGTCCCTTCTGGATTACATAAATCGGGAAAGGACTCCATGCGTCACAGACTTCCACTCCCCTGCCGATGGCTAGCCATCCTGGCTCTGGCCTGCAGCACCTCGGCCCTGGCCGAGCAAGCTGCGGGCGACTACTGGATCATCTACGGCAAAGGCGAACGCCTGCACAACGAGGTCTACGTCGCCGATGCCGCCGGCATCCTGCAAAAGCCCGGTGGCGTGCAATCGGCCCAGGTCATGCAGCTGTTCGAAGACCCGGCCTTCCCGACCCTCGCCGCCTACGAGGTGCAGGTCAAATGCAAACAGCGCCAGATCCGCCTGGACAGCGCCCGGGCGATTCGTCGCTTCGACGGCGCCGTGCGCGATGTGAAAACCAACGCTAAAGACTGGGCCGCACCAAAGGACTACTGGCTGCAGCGCACCTTCGCCTTCGTCTGCGCCCCCGACAACCGCGCGCGCAACCAGATGTTGTCGATCGGCAAGATGCCGGCGGCGAAGATGGTCGCCACCATCCAGGCCATGTTCATCCAGTTGATTGGCGTGCAGGCCAACAGCCAAGCGGTGCAGGAGCTGGACGACATGCTGGCGAATACCCCACGATGAGCACGCGCCCTCTGCTGGTCCTTGGCCTGTTATTGCCTGCGCTGGCCGGCTGCATCCCGACCCTGCCGGAGCTGATGGCGGGCAACCAATGGCAAGGGCGCGACGCCAAGCAGGCCATCGACTTCTTCGGCCCGCCCATGCGCATGGAGCCGTTACCTGGCGGCGCCGGGGTGCAGTTGGGCTGGTACCGCGATACCACCTACGTGCAAAAGGAGGTGGTCGGCAGCACCGCCGAGATGCAAGGCAACGTGATGGTCCATACCAACTACTGGGACGACGTGGCCCATCCTGGCGGCTGCACGATCCTGATGTCGGTGAACAAGGCGCGGCAGATCAACGATTTCTCCACCAAGGGCCGCTGTAACGGCGTGAACCTGGCGCCATAACGGCTAGCCGAAACGCGGGAGCAGGCCTGTGGGACCAGGTTCGAGGAATCGGGCTCGCAGGCGCGGATTCGTGGGAGCGGGCTTGCCCCGCGATAGCGCCCGCCCAGACAACCAAGCCCCCAGCCAGATACCCTCCCCCTACTCAGCCCCCCGCCCAAACATCAACCCATGATTCACTTCCTGGGCCAACGCCTTGGCCATGCCACTGAGGTAATGCACCGCCGTCAGCAGCGTAGGCAGATGATCCGTCTCCACCATCGCCAGATCACTGATCTTGTGCACCGGCGTGGCGATGCTCAACCATTAAACCATCGGTGCGATGCTTACCTACGCAACCCATGCGGCAACTATCACATATTCAAGGTTAGGTATAGACCTACCATTCGCGCACGAACGTTGTAACACGCCTCACCCCACCCTCGTAATATCTGGTGTCACGAGTGAAATTTATCGAGTCGTCGGCTTATGCGGAGCCACAAAGTTTAGTGATTTGACTTCAGCTTACAGGTCGTTACAGGCAAGCGGCATCGAAGGTGTTGAGTTGTGAAAAAATCAGATTTAGCCCCTTCCTTGTAGTCCATTTCCCAAAGATACTCTCTCCGCTGATTTTCCGTTGCACGCGCCAAAAGTGAGCTCTAGTCTCGGCATGTCGTTGGTATTCAACGACCGGGTTTAGCCGCCCGAAATCGTCAGACACCACAGCCGTGCAATGCCGAGTAATCGACATCTGCGCCTTTATGGCGGCTGTACGTGGGGCACCTTCGGGTGCGCCGGGTGCCTGACGTCCCGGTCGGCTAACCCGCGTACAGCTGCCACCTATTCGTTTAGCCGCGTTTGGTGGTTGCTCTATCACGACAGGAGCCAAACCATGCTTAAGATCGTTCCCGACCCTCCTCACAATTTGCTCACCCTTGAAGACACCCTAATCCAGGCCACCGACTATGCACTGTGTGCCGAGACAGTTGTGCAACAGGCGTTGTTATTACAGCCCAAGTCGCCGGTGTCGATTCTGATGATGGCGTCGATGCATGAGATAGAGGCGCTGCGGGCTTTGCTTGAATCTGCGCTGACCCAGTTACAGATGCCCACTGAGCCTAGAACTTCTTATTGAATGCCACTCAACATACTGTTTGGACTGGCCCTACCCACAAAAATCTTTGCAACACTTCGCAGATAATAAGCAGCTCTGATCGTACGAACTACTTTTGAGAGCCAACCAGTCTAAGCAGTAAATTTTCAGGGAGATTGAAAAATGGCCTCAGACGATACCAAACTCACTGTTGGCAAAACCATATTCTACCAGGGTGAAAAGCAGACCTACCCCTTATTTCGTATCGAAGCTGGCATACCTTGCCAGCACGCACGTGAGCAAGCCTCTGAACTAATGGGGTGCGCACGTGACTTGACTATTGACGGATTGATGGAAGATAAGCCGCAGCTAATTTGGGCCTCTCATTACCTCTGCGCATTGGCTAAGGCATTAATGGATGACGCTGAATTAGGCATGATGCACTAGAGACAACTATTTACACGCCCGGGGCGCTTTCAAAAACCAAATTAGCTGCCTAACTCTGAAGGCGCTCAACGGGTAAAATCAGTTAAGTTACACCTCCTAAGCTCTGTATTCGGGCCTTGCCCGACGATCCATGAGTGACTTTAAGCCTGGCAAAATAAAGTACCTTCAACAAGATGATCAAACATCTGCATCTACACACCGTGCGAAAATCGATTTTCACAGCACAACTTATCGTACAGCACGCAATGCAAAGCTAAATTCTTTAAAACTACTTATCAAGCGAGCACAATCACAAAAACATCAGCACCCATGCTTATGGTAAACCTTAAGATCTTCTTTTGAAATATCTGACGACATTACTAGCTGATAATGTCGCTCCTCCAAAACCTTCACTTCGTCGTCCTGGACGACAAGTTCAAACATAGCGATGCGGCCACTGCTCATGAACTGTACGGATACGGCGCGGCATTCCAACTCAGGGAACTTACGCTGACAGAATAGAATGTCTTGCTCAGTTTGAACAACGCCATGCTTGTCATTCCCACCCTTGGCCTGCACGGGTACCACAAACTGGCGACCATACTTATCAACACCCACATACACTTCATCAATTTCGATTTGACCGATCTCTTTGAGCTGGGTGCGCAAGTGGTTTTGAAGTGAGCAAGCAGTAATACCAAGAAATATATCTATCAGCCGATTGTAGCGAACCTTTGCCAGAAGTGCCTGCTCGTCGCTGAGTGCATAAGAGACAATAATTTCAGGAGTGGCGTCAGGAATCTTTATGGTAATCAGTTCTTCGCGAGGTAAAATCCGATTAAGCTTTACCTGTTTGAACGTATAAAGAGCAGTACCCGCCCCCTTGATGATCCACTCCATTCCAGGTGCAGCCGTACTGGAAATTGAGGCCGGCAGCTCTTTCCTGTACCGGAAGGAGTAAGGTATGTCGCCTAAATTTTTCGGCAGCTCTACGTCCAGCTTTTTGGCAATAGGCGCAAACTCCGCTCTTGAAAATTCAAAGCTGGTCATACCTTTCTTGTAATGACTAGCAAATACCTCCTCTATTATTAGGCCATATTTACTAGGCGTCCGCGCCTTCGCTGCTTTAGGCATTATTTTCTTCCACAAGTGATTCTGCTGAGTATTTTCGAGTGCGCTGAGCTATAGTGTCCCTAGGTACGTCGAAGTATCGAGCGGCAGTGCCCATATCGAAGCCAAGCAAGGCGGTTGAGCCCTGTTTTATAACTTGCTCCGGCTTGATTAGGCTAACCTCAAGGGCATTGACAATGGATGATGCAATCGCGCGCCCCAACAGAGGTGGTACGCTATTCCCGATTTGGCGAAAGCCATGCCACTTAGTTGCATGAAAGCGGAACCAATCCGGAAATGAATGCAGCCGTGCCGCTTCTCGGACAGTAATAACGCGTGGTTGGTGCGGATGGATAGGACGGGGGGAAGTAAACGCACCCCTGGCGCTGTCCGTACCTGCACGTAACGTATTGCACAGTCCATCTGGGGGTAATTTTCGGAAGCGACTTATCGGCTCTGTTTTTCCATGTGCCGTGGCCTTAAATCGTTCCTGTGACAGAGCTGTATGCTCCGTGCGCAAACTAGAGGTTAGCATATTTCTATCAAAGTCACGCTTATATCCGAAATTATCAGGATCCTCCTGCAAATCACGAAGCCGCTGACCATATGTTGAACTTGTTTTCCATTTAGCCGTCACCGCATCTGCACTGATCAATTGATCAAATGCATTCGCATCTGGTAGATCCCCAATAGCTTCTTCAACAGTAACTCTATGCTCCATAGGCATTGGGTACTGCGGTGTTTTAAGTCCACGGCGCGTACCTAGCAAAAAGAGTCGTTTCCGATCTTGGGGGACGCCAAAGTCAGCGGCGTTGAGAACCTGATATGGAGTAACTACGTCGTACCCAGCCTCACCCAGCGCATTGATCAGTTCCTTCAAAAACTCCGAATGCTTACCGAGCGTAAGTCCCTTGACGTTTTCGAAAACACAATACTTTGGCTTCAGTTCTTCAACAATTCTAACGTAGTGGAAGACCAACTGATTTCTGGGGTCATCCAAAGCGCGTTTACCAATCATAGAGAATCCCTGACAAGGGGCCCCTCCAAAAACCACGTCAATTTCTTTGCTACCTAAGCCCGCTAATCGGCGAATTTCACTGCCGCTGAGGTCTGTTACGCTAGCGCAAATGGTCTTACAGTTTGGAAAGTTGTACTCATGCACTGCGCAGTGAACGGGGTCAATCTCGACGGCTGCAGCTACGTCGAATCCAGCTTGCTCAAAGCCAAGAGACAATCCGCCTGCGCCTGCAAATAGGTCTATGCCGATAGGTCTAGGCGTAGTCTTGCTCGATGAGGTCATTTGGCTACCATCAATAATCAGTGAAAATCTGGGGCGGTATGATACCTGCTTCGGACCAGGTCGTCCTAGGCCTGAGTGATCACCTAAGCCGGCATCGACTCAACAGCACCGTGATGTCCGGCGCCCGCACGCAGGGACATGACTGACGCCGGCATATTCAACCCTACCCAAGTCTCCCCTGGCGCTAGAAAGACAGTCAATGACCAGAAAGGGTATCGAACGCCCCGCAGCGGGTAGGAACGTTCCGGATTGAGCAGGCGAATCGAGCAATATGGGCATTTGCCCTGACCTTACTACCCATTTGCATTCAATCTGACTAGCCGTTTGCATCCAACCTGTACGGTCTTTTTATTAACAAAAAACTACTCAATGAGCAGCTGGACACCTAATAGGCCAACATCTGCCGCTTGCAGTGTATAGATTCCGATCAGAAGGGTTTGTCAACAAGGCATTTCGCCACTATACGTCTACAATTAGCTACTCCACTGAGCAAAACATTGAACACAACGTTAGATGAGGAAGTCACGATGCGCCTTAAGACCGTCAAACTCACTCATTTCCGCGGCTATCGCACCACCACCATCCTTCCGGTCGATACCGCAATGACAGGCATTGTGGGTCGAAACGACTATGGAAAGTCGACTATCCTTGAGGCCCTAGCTATATTTTTCGATAGCGCAGATATTAAGCCTGACAAGAGTGACATGAACTGTTTTAGTCTAGCGGAGGGGCATGAGAAATTCGAGATCGCCTGCGAATTCGACAACCTTCCGAGTACCCTAGTGCTTGATGAAAATGCTCAGACCTCATTATCGCAGGAGCTTCTGCTAAACGGAGAAGGCGCATTTGAAGTTGTCAAAACCTTCAGGGCTAGTACCGGCAAACATGACTCTACAGCCATTCGCTGTCAGCACCCCGCAGACAAAACACTCGCAAGTCTACTAAGCCTGAAAATGGCGGATCTAAGGAGGCTAGGCGAGCAGTTTGGAGTCGCTGGGCAAGTAGCAGATCAGAGGGTAGCCTCACAATGGCGGCAAGCCATTCGCAATGCAACGGGCGATGTTCCCTGCGAGGAGACGCTCCTCGATGTAGGTAAAGGCCTATCAACAGAGGCCAAATCCGTCTGGGATAAAATTGAGGCACTGTTGCCAACTTTCGCTCTTTTTAAAGCTGACCGAGAGAGCAGTGATGGCGACGCAGAGGCCAAAAATCCGTTGCAACTAGCGGTCAAAGAAGCCCAGGCTGCGCTTCAAGTCGAGATCAGTGAGCTGGAGCGAAAAATCGAAAACAGCGTACTAGATGTAGCCGAACGCACGCTTAACAAACTTCGAGAAATGGCACCTGAGCTGGCTAATGAGTTGAACCCTCGCTTTAAGGAGAAACCCAAGTGGACCTTTAACTTTACTCTGGAAGGAGAGAACGGTATACCCATCAATAAGCGCGGCAGCGGCGTACGTCGTCTTATATTGCTAAATTTTTTCCGAGCCGAGGCAGAAAGAAAAGCAGTAGCGGGGGGGCCGCGCAGCGTGATCTACGCTATTGAAGAGCCTGAAACCTCCCAGCACCCAAACTACCAAATAATGCTTATGAAGGCACTCCTGGAATTATCCAACCAAACAAATCGGCAAATCATTGTTACCACCCATGTCCCTGCATTAGCGGGTTTGATGCCTATTGAAGGCATTCGGTATGTTACTAAGAATGAGAGCGGCATCCCCATCATTAAGCTACCCAACCAAGAAGTACTAAAGGAGGCTGCAGAAAGCCTAGGCGTACTGCCTGAAACTGGGATGGAGCGGGCAAAAGGCGTAGTCCTAGTGGAAGGTAAGTCCGATGTCACTTTCTTACGCCATAGCTCAAATATCCTAAAGGCCGGGGGCTATCTTCAAACCAGTCTTGAAGACGCTGGTCTTATCCCGATCTTGGTTGGTGGATGCGGTAGCGTGAAGCACTGGGTCACCCTCAATCTTGCCAACGATCTAGGGCTACCTTGGTGCGTATTTTTAGACTCTGACCTTGGCGGAAGCCCAGAGCAAGTCCTCTCGATTTTAAAGCGAAAACAAGAAGTCGAGGAACAGGGTCGTGCTTTCTACTCGACACGTAAACGGGAAATCGAAAACTACCTTTGTCCCGACATGATCAAGGCGTACACGGGGATACAGGTGGCTTTTACTGACACCTGCGACGCAAAAAAAATAATTGGCAAAGCGGTGGGTATCAAAGCGGATGATGTCATTGATAAACTCTGGCCACTGATGACCGCCGAACAAATCCTCCAACGATCTACTTACCAGGAAAATGATACAGATCGTGTCGAACTCAAAGAGCTTCTTGAAAACCTATTAAAACTTGTTGTTTGAATTCCCAAGCAGCTAAAGCGTAGCTGGGATCTGTCTGTTGAAAGCCAGTGTCGTACGATTGCTCGCCTCGACAACTACAATCATTCAGATAAACTTCAGGTGATATAGCTTTGTTAAAATGATTAGCGTGCCAGAAACAAAAAAGCCCAGTCGTTGCCGACTGGGCTTTTCCGTTTCAATAATGGTCGGGACGGAGTGATTCGAACACTCGACCCCTTGCACCCCATGCAAGTGCGCTACCGGGCTGCGCTACGCCCCGACAAGGCGGTTCTCAATGTTGCCGAGAACGAGAAGAAATGTACCCTAACCTTTTGATTAATGGAAGCTTTTTTTCAAAAAACTTTCCACTCATCGGCTTTGGTCACTTCTTGAGCACCACCAACACATCCTCCAACTCCGCAATCATCTGCCGAATCAGCTGCTTGTACTGGCTGGACTCATCCTTGACCTCATCACTGGAGAGCCGTAACCGCGCCCCGCCAATGGTAAAGCCCTGGTCATACAGCAAAGCGCGGATCTGGCGGATCATCAGCACGTCCTGGCGCTGATAATACCGCCGGTTGCCACGGCGCTTCACCGGGTTGAGCTGCGGAAATTCCTGCTCCCAGTAGCGCAGCACGTGCGGTTTTACCGCACAGAGCTCGCTGACTTCACCGATGGTGAAGTAGCGTTTGCCCGGGATGGGGGGCAGCTCGTCGTTATGGCTTGGTTCCAGCATAGGCCTCTACCCGGGCTTTCAGCTTCTGCCCTGGACGAAAGGTGACGACGCGGCGCGCGGTGATCGGGATCTCTTCCCCTGTTTTAGGGTTGCGGCCCGGCCGCTGGCGTTTGTCGCGAAGGTCGAAGTTGCCGAAACCGGACAACTTGACCTGCTCGTTGTCTTCAAGCGCGTGCCGAATTTCTTCGAAAAACAGCTCGACCAGCTCCTTGGCCTCACGCTTGTTAAGCCCCAGCTCCTCGTACAGCCTTTCGGCCATCTCAGCTTTCGTCAGAGCACCCATGCCGTTATTTCCTTAACGTGGTGTTCAACCTTTGTTCAAGCGAGGTGAGGATAGTTTGCAGGGTTTCATTCACCTCATCGTCGTTAAGAGTGCGCGATGGATGTTGCCAGGTCAAGCCGACGGCCAGGCTTTTTCTATCAGGATCAATGCCTTTACCCTGGTAGACGTCAAACAGCCTGAGGTCTGTGAGCCATTCGCCTGCATTGTCACGAATTACTTCAAGCACCGAGCTAGAAGCTACATCACGACCTGCGATCAAGGCCAGGTCACGGCGGGTTTCCGGGAACTTGGACAGCTCGCTGAACTTCGGCAGGCGGCCTTCGACTACATCGCCGAGCACCAGCTCGAAGACGAACACCGGGCGGTCGAGGCCGAGGGTCTTGGCCAGCTCCGGGTGGATGGCGCCGAGGTAGCCGACTTCCTTGCCGTCGCGCTCGATGCGGGCGGTCTGGCCGGGGTGCAGGGCTGGGTGCTTGCCAGCGACGAAGGAGAAGTCGCTCAGGGCGCCCGAGTAGCCCAGCAGGGCTTCCACATCGGCTTTGACGTCGAAGAAGTCGATGCCGTCGCGACCGTTGGCCCAGCCTTCTGGCTGGCGGCTGCCGGTGACGACGCCGGCGATCATCGGCTGCTGCTTGAGGTCACCGAGCTGGCCGACGAAGCGCAGGCCGCTTTCGAACAGGCGCACGCGGTCTTGCTGGCGGTTGAGGTTGTGCTGCATCGCCTTGACCAGGCCCGGCCACAGCGAGGCGCGCATGGCGGCCATGTCGCTGGAGATGGGGTTGGCCAGCAGCAGCGGCTCGACGCCTGGGGTGAACAGCTCGAACAGTTTCGGGTCGATGAAGCTGTAGGTGATGGCTTCCTGGTAGCCGCGGGCGACCAGCAGGCGGCGCAGGTTCGGCAGCTCGCCGCGGGTTTCCGGGCGGGCTTGCGGGGCCAGGCGGGCCTGCGGGTAGCGCACCGGCAGGTTGTTGTAGCCGTACAGGCGGGCCAGCTCTTCGATCAGGTCGACTTCCAGGCTGACGTCGAAGCGGTGGCTTGGGACGGTGACAGTCCACTCCCCTGCTCCGTTTGCGCTGGTTTTCAGCTCCAGGGCGTTGAGCAGTTGCTCGACCTGGGCGGCGTCCATCTCCATACCGAGCATCTGGGTGATGCGTTCGGCGCGCAGGGTGATCGGCGCGATGTTCGGCAGGTGCTGCTCGCTCACGGTCTCGACTACGGGGCCTGCTTCGCCGCCGACGATCTCGAGGATCAGGGCGGTGGCGCGCTCCATGGCTTCGCGGGCCAGTTGCGAGTCCACGCCGCGCTCGTAGCGGTGCGAGGCGTCGGTGTGCAGGCCGTAGGAACGGGCCTTGCCGGCGACGGAGATCGGCTCGAAGAAGGCGCTTTCGAGGAACAGGTCGCGGGTCTTCTCGGTGTTGACGCCGCTGTGCTCGCCACCCATCACGCCGGCAATGGCCAGGGCGCGGGTGTGGTCGGCGATCACCAGGGTGTCGGCGCGCAGGGCGACTTCCTGGCCGTCCAGCAGGACGAGCTTCTCGCCCTCCTCGGCCATGCGTACGCGGATGCCGCCGTTGATTTCGGCGAGGTCGAAGGCGTGCATCGGCTGGCCGAGTTCGAGCATCACGTAGTTGGTGATGTCGACGGCGGCGTCGATGCTGCGCACGTCGCTGCGGCGCAGGCGCTCGACCATCCACAGCGGGGTCGGCTTGCTCAGGTCGACGTTGCGAATCACACGGCCCAGGTAGCGTGGGCAGGCGGCCGGGGCGCTGACTTCGACCGGGCGCACTTCGTCGTGGGCGGCCGGTACGGCTGGCACCACCGGGCGGGTGACCGGCACGTCGTACAAGGCGCTGACGTCACGGGCCAGGCCGGCCAGGGACAGGCAGTCGCCGCGGTTCGGGGTCAGGCCGATCTCGATGCTGGCGTCGTCCAGGTTCAGGTACTGACGGATGTCCTGGCCCACCGGGGCGTCGGCGGCCAGTTCCAGCAGGCCGTCGTTCTCTTCGGTGATCTGCAGTTCAGCCGCCGAGCAGAGCATGCCGAACGACTCGACGCCGCGCAGCTTGGCCTTCTTGATCTTGAAGTCGCCCGGCAGTTCGGCGCCGATCATGGCGAACGGGATCTTGATGCCTGGGCGGGCATTCGGGGCGCCGCAGACCACCTGGAAGGTCTCTGCGCCGTTGCTCACCTGGCACACGCGCAGCTTGTCGGCGTCCGGGTGTTGTTCGGTGGTGAGGATCTCGCCCACCACGATGCCGCTGAACTGGCCGGCAGCGGGGGTCACGCTGTCGACTTCGAGGCCGGCCATGGACAAGCGGGCGACCAGTTCGTCACGGGAGACTTGCGGGTTTACCCAACCGCGCAGCCACTGTTCACTGAATTTCATGCTGTTCTCCTGAAAGTTGCGTCGATTGGGCCTAGCGGAATTGAGCCAAGAACCGCAGGTCGTTGTCGAAGAACAGACGCAAATCGTTGACGCCATAACGCAGCATGGCCAGGCGCTCGGCACCCATGCCGAAGGCGAAGCCCTGGAACTCTTCCGGGTCGATGCCGGACATGCGCAGCACGTTCGGGTGGACCATGCCGCAGCCCATCACTTCCAGCCAGCCGGTCTGCTTGCAGACGCGGCAGCCCTTGCCGGAACACATCACGCACTGGATGTCGACTTCGGCGCTCGGCTCGGTGAAGGGGAAGAACGACGGGCGGAAGCGCACGGCCAGTTCTTTCTCGAAGAACACCCGCAGGAACTCTTCGATGGTGCCCTTGAGGTCGGCGAAGTTGATGCCACGGTCGATCAGCAGGCCTTCGACCTGGTGGAACATCGGCGAGTGGGTGATATCCGAGTCGCAACGGTACACACGGCCTGGGCAGACGATGCGGATCGGCGGCTGGGTGCTTTCCATGGTGCGCACCTGGACCGGCGAGGTGTGGGTGCGCAGCAGCATGTTGGCGTTGAAATAGAAGGTGTCGTGCATCGCCCGGGCCGGGTGGTGGCCGGGGATGTTGAGCGCTTCGAAGTTGTGGTAGTCGTCTTCGACCTCGGGGCCTTCGGCGATGCCGTAGCCGATGTGGGTGAAGAACTGCTCGATGCGCTCGAGGGTACGGGTGATCGGGTGCAGCCCGCCGGTGGTCTGGCCACGGCCTGGCAGGGTGACGTCGATGCATTCGGCGGCCAGGCGAGCGTTGAGCTCAGCCTCTTCAAAACCGGCCTTGCGTGCGTTGAGCACGTCGGTGACGCGTTCCTTGGCGTCGTTGATCAGCGCGCCAACCTTGGGGCGCTCTTCGGCTGGCAGGTTGCCCAGGGTCTTCATCACCTGGGTCAGCTCGCCTTTCTTGCCGAGGAATTGGACCCGGATCTGTTCCAGGGTAGTGATGTCTTCAGCGCGTTCCACGGCCTCGAGGGCTTGGGCGACCAGCGCGTCCAGGTTTTCCATGTACAGACTCCAGATACGAAAATAGGGGAAGAGCTTTTGAAGGCTCTTCCCCTATCCGATGACGTTTTACACCCGACGGCGCAGGCGCCGCCGGATGATTGTCGTGGGTACTTAAGCCAGTACGGCTTTAGCCTTCTCGACAATCGCAGCAAACGCCGCTTTTTCGTTCACTGCCAGATCGGCCAGAACCTTACGGTCGATTTCGATCGACGCCTTTTTCAGGCCAGCAATCAGACGGCTGTACGACAGACCGTTGGTGCGGGCACCGGCGTTGATACGAGCGATCCACAGTGCGCGGAACTGACGCTTCTTCTGGCGACGGTCGCGGTAGGCGTATTGGCCTGCCTTGATGACCGCTTGCTTGGCAACACGGAATACGCGCGAACGTGCACCGTAGTAACCTTTAGCTAGTTTCAGAATTTTTTTGTGACGCTTACGAGCGATAACGCCGCGCTTAACACGAGCCATGAGTAACTTCCTCTATCTTAACCAGAATTAACGAACGCGCAGCATGCGCTCGACTTTTGCCACGTCAGACGGGTGCAGCAGGCTGGCACCGCGCAGTTGACGCTTACGCTTGGTCGACATTTTGGTCAGGATGTGGCTCTTGAAAGCGTGCTTGTGCTTGAAGCCGGAAGCCGTCTTCAGGAAGCGCTTCGCAGCACCGCTCTTGGTTTTCATTTTTGGCATGTTGGAACTCCGCATTCGAATAAAAATTACACAATAATCATCAGGCCTGCCGTGCCCGGGAGATTACTTCTTCTTTTTGGGGGCGATGACCATCATAAGCTGGCGTCCTTCCATCTTCGGATGCTGCTCAACGGTGCCGTATTCCACGAGGTCAGCTTCGACCCGCTTCAACAGCTCCATGCCCAGCTCCTGGTGGGCCATCTCACGGCCGCGGAATCTCAGAGAGATCTTGGCCTTGTCCCCATCGCTAAGGAAACGTACCAGGTTGCGTAGTTTTACCTGGTAATCCCCTTCTTCCGTCCCTGGACGAAACTTGATTTCTTTGATCTGGATCTGCTTCTGGTTCTTCTTGGCTTCGTTGGCCTGCTTCTTCTTCTCGAAGAGGTGCTTGCCGTAGTCCATCACCTTGCAGACGGGCGGTACCGCGTCTGCAGAGATTTCCACCAGATCCAGCTTCGCTTCATCAGCGATACGCAGCGCTTCATCAATCGAGACGATGCCAATCTGCTCGCCGTCAGCACCAATTAACCGAACCTCGCGTGCCGAGATATTCTCGTTGATCGGGGCTTTCGGTGCAGTTCGTTTATCGTTTCTCATTTCACGCTTAATAGTCATTACTCCGATTCTTGGCGACCACGCCGGGAAACCGCTTGCGACAGCAGCTCAGCGAACTGCGCGACGGGCATCGAGCCCAGGTCTGCGCCTTCGCGGGTGCGCACAGCGACGGTTTGCGTTTCGACTTCGCGATCCCCTATAACCAAAAGATAAGGGACCCGCAGCAACGTATGCTCGCGGATTTTAAAGCCGATCTTCTCATTTCTCAAGTCCGACTTGGCACGGAATCCGCTACCGTTCAGGTCTTTTTCCACCTCGAGGGCGAAATCGGCCTGCTTGTCGGTGATGTTCATGATCACCGCCTGGGTCGGCGCGAGCCAGGCCGGGAACACGCCGGCGTAGTGCTCGATCAGCATGCCGATGAAGCGCTCGAACGAACCGAGGATGGCGCGGTGCAGCATCACCGGGCGCACGCGGCTGTTGTCTTCGGCGATGTAGCTGGCGTCCAGGCGCTCAGGCAGGTTCGGGTCGTACTGCAGGGTGCCGCACTGCCAGTTACGGCCGAGGCAGTCGCGCAGGGTGAACTCGATCTTCGGACCGTAGAACGCGCCCTCGCCCGGTTGGTATTCCCACTCCAGGCCCGACTCGTTCAGGGCGTCAGCCAGGGCGCCTTCGGCGCGGTCCCACAGCTCTTCGGAGCCCACGCGCTTGGCGGGGCGGGTCGAGAGCTTCATGGCGACGTCGGTGAAGCCGAAGTCCTTGTATACGTCCAGGGTCAGCTTGATGAAGTCGGCGGCTTCTTTCTTCACCTGGTCTTCGGTGCAGAAGATGTGCGCGTCGTCCTGCACGAAGCCACGCACGCGCATGATGCCGTGCAGGGCGCCGGACGGCTCGTTACGGTGGCAGGCACCGAACTCGGCCAGGCGCAGCGGCAGGTCGCGGTAGGATTTGAGGCCCTGGTTGAACACCTGCACGTGGCACGGGCAGTTCATCGGTTTTACCGCGTAGTCGCGGTTTTCCGACGAAGTGGTGAACATGTTCTCGGCGTAGTTGGACCAGTGGCCGGAACGCTCCCAGAGGATGCGGTCGACGACCTGCGGGGTCTTGATTTCCTGGTAGCCGTTTTCACGCTGGACCTGGCGCATGTACTGCTCGAGCACCTGGTACACGGTCCAGCCGTTGGCGTGCCAGAACACCATGCCTGGTGCTTCTTCCTGCAGGTGGAACAGGTCGAGCTGCTTGCCGATCTTGCGGTGGTCGCGTTTTTCGGCTTCTTCGATGCGCTGGATGTAGGCGGCCAGCTGCTTCTTGTCGGCCCAGGCGGTGCCGTACACACGCTGCAGCTGCTCGTTCTTGGCGTCGCCGCGCCAGTAGGCGCCGCTCAGCTTGGTCAGCTTGAACGCTTTGAGGAAACGGGTGTTCGGCACGTGCGGGCCACGGCACATGTCGACGTATTCTTCGTGGTAGTACAGGCCCATGGCCTGTTCATCCGGCATGTCCTCGACCAGGCGCAGCTTGTAGTCTTCGCCACGCTGGGTGAACACGTCGATGACTTCGGCGCGCGGGGTCATCTTCTTGACGACGTCGTAGTCCGTGTCGATCAGCTGCTGCATGCGCTTTTCGATGGCGGCGAGGTCGTCCGGGGTGAAGGGACGCTCGTAGGCGATGTCGTAATAGAAGCCTTCGTCGATCACCGGGCCGATCACCATGCGGGCGGTCGGGTACAGCTGCTTCACCGCGTGGCCGATCAGGTGGGCGCACGAGTGACGGATGATCTCCAGTCCCTCTTCATCTTTAGGGGTGATGATCTGCAGGGTGGCGTCGTGGTCGATCTTGTCGCAGGCATCGACGAGCTTGCCGTCGACCTTGCCGGCCAGGGTGGCCTTGGCCAGGCCCGCGCCAATCGAGGCGGCGACTTCGGCTACGGATACCGGCTGGTCGAACGTGCGTTGACTGCCATCGGGAAGAGTAATAATGGGCATGGCGCCTCCTCTCCTAGTGGTGACCCCTACCAAAGGTCACGTGGGTTGGGATGAGCCAGTACAAGATCCGCCCTGCCTTTCCCGCGGGAAAGCCTGCCTCACAGTGGCAGAGACCTTTCGGCCTGCCAGGGACGAACCAGAGTGACTGGAAGGTAAAAGTTGCAGGCCGCCAGTGGCGAGCCGCAAGCCGAGCATGCTAGCACGCGGGTTGCACCCGGTCGCAGAAATATTTGGAAATTACGCCGCCGGGGTGAACTTGTGCAGAAAATTTCCTATCAGACCTTCTGAAGCAACCTACTCTTGATGAGACCTTTACCCAAGGAGTGTCCGGTTATGCGACTTCAGTCCCTTCTGGCTGCCTGCGCCGCAAGCGCCCTGCTGCTGCCGCTGGCCGCCAACGCAGGCAATTTCCCCGCCGGCAAGGAGGCGCCCTACATGGCTCAATGCCAACAGGTGGCGAGCGGCCAGGGCGTGGACGCGGCGACGGCGAAGAAGCACTGCGAATGTGGCGCCAAAGTGATCAAGGAGAAATTCACCGACAAGGAAATCAATGACCTCACCACCGCGGAGGATGGCGTTGACGCCAATCTGATGCAGAAGGCCCAGCAGGCAGTACGGGCCACCTGCACCGCAAAATAGGCAGGGTTGACTGGCCATTGCACGCATCTTTTGCGCTGGATCAACATCCTGCGAAGGTAAAAGGCGCTAGATACGCAGAAATGGACTATAGTGTCGTCGGTGCTACTGAAGCTACGGCGACATTGCACCCCGATAAAAAATCATGTTTCTGGAGATTCACCCCATGTCCAATCGCCAAACCGGCACCGTCAAGTGGTTCAACGATGAGAAAGGCTTCGGCTTCATCACTCCTCAAGGCGGCGGCGACGACCTGTTCGTACACTTCAAGGCCATCGAAACCGACGGTTTCAAAAGCCTGAAAGAAGGCCAAACTGTTTCCTTCGTAGCCGAAAAAGGCCAGAAGGGCATGCAGGCCGCGCAGGTTCGTCCGGAGTAATTTTCGGATAGCTGCAAAAAAACCCGCCACTTGTGGCGGGTTTTTTATTGGCTGCCAGAATCACGCAGCACCTTTGTAGGAGCGGCCTCGTGCCGCGAAAGGGCCGCAACGCGGCCCCGGCGATCTGTGTTGTGGCGAAGAACCTGGGGCCGCTTTGCGGCCCTTTCGCGGCGCAAGGCCGCTCCTACAGGGGGCGGCAGCGCCGGGGGATCAACCGCAGTTGACCCGGGTAACCACACCCTTGTCGTCGACATTCAGGTTCAGCCGCTCGGAACGGTATTCCAGGGTGATCATGTCGTGGGGCTTGAGGATGCGCGCCATCTGCGAGCCACTGGCCTTGCGCGCCTGCTCCAGCAGCTCTGGCGAGGCCAGCTTGCCGATGGTGAAGTCGGCGCCACTGGCTTCGCAGCGGCCGTCATTGCCGGCCGGGGTGGCCTGGGCACTGCTGCCGCCCGAGGTGCCACCGGTGCTGCAACCTGCCAGAACGGAAGCCACCAGCAAGGTCGCCAGGGAAGCGCGGGTACGGAACATGAATCCTCCTAAATAAATCCGGGAACTGCCTGATGCGACAATTCCTCCAGGCATTTGTTGCACAACCGCACGATTCTGCCTGACTCGGCCACTTGACGCGAAAGGCAATCGTGACCGGATTTTGCACCGAACCGTCGGTTCGGCCAACCGCGCTCCTTATGCTTAAGTCGCAGGTCCCGTCACGCAAAGGCATGATTTACTGCAAGAAGCGGAGCGCGAAACGCCTCCCCTTCGAACGCCAGGACGCGGTATTCGACCTATCACCAGGCCCCAGCGAGAACCGCCCCATGAGCAGCCACAGCATCGACGCCGATATCAAGGTCAAGTGGGACGAGGGCCAGAGCGCCTACAGCCCGAGGACGCCCGAAGAACTGATGCTGATCGCCGTCGACCTGCTGGTGCGCGACCGCGGTGGTGACGCGGCGCGCAGCTTCATCGAGCAGCTGCTCGAGCGCCACGCGCCGCAGGGGGCTATTTCAATCGAGCCAGGCGGGCGCTGAGCAGGTCGAAGAAGCCCTGGGCGTTGCCCTCCTTGATCCACGTCACGTTGGCCGGTTGCTTGAGCACGCCATACCAGTCGGCGACGGTCTGGCCGAAGGTCGGGCCTTCGCGGCTGTCGACCACCATGTGCACCTGCCGGCCTTCGAACAGATCCGGCTTGAGCAGGTAGGCAATGACGCTGGCGTCGTGCACCGGGCCGCCGGGCATGCCGTAGTTGTCCATGTCGAACTTGATGTAGGCGTTGAGGATGTCCACCACCAGCTTGCTGGCGTTGTTGTTCACTGCCGCCAGCTGCTTGAGGCGGGCGTCGCTGGTGAGCACCTTGTGGGTGACGTCCAGCGGCAGGTAGGTCAGCTTGACGCCGCTGGCCAGCACCACCTCGGCGGCGTGGGGGTCGGCGAACAGGTTGAATTCGGCAGCCGGGGTGATGTTGCCGCCGTTGAAGTGGGCACCGCCCATCACCACCACTTCCTTGATGCCGTTGACGATCTCGGGCTTCTGGATCAGCGCCAGGGCCAGGTTGGTCTGCGGGCCGAGCATGGCGATGGTGATGCTGTGGGGTTCGGCGCTGCCCAGGGTGTCGATCAGGTACTGCACGGCGTTGCCGTTGGCCAGGGGCTTTTTCGGTTCGTGGACCTGGACGCCGGTCAGGCCTTCCTCACCGTGGACGTTGGCGGCGTAGATCGGCGTGCGCACCATCGGCCGCCCTGCCCCGGCGTATACCGGGATTTCTTCGCGGCCGGCCCATTCACGGGCCAGGCGGGCGTTGCGCGAGGTCTTTTCCAGGCGCACGTTGCCGGCCACGGTGGTGATGGCGCGGATTTTCAGCTCCTCGGGCGAGGCCATGGCCAGCAGCAGGGCCACCACGTCGTCGGCGCCGGGGTCAGTGTCGATGATCAGGTCGCGGGGCGCGGCCATGACGGCGGTGGCGGCTAGCGCGGACATGAGGACGGCTCCTTGGAGCAGGGATTTGAGGGACATTCAGCACTCCTTGTTGCTAGGGGATGGATTCAACTGGGGCCGCTTTGCGGCCCTTTCGCGGCACAAGGCCGCTCCTACACGAATCGGGTTGCCCCTCTGTAAGAGCGGCCTTGCGCCGCGATCGAGGGCAAAGCCCTCGCATTCGGTCTAAAAGGTAACGCCAGCCACCAGGGCAATATTGCTATAGGGCTTGCACTCCCCCGTACGCACCACGGCTCGAGCCTGGCGACACAGGGTCTTGAAATCGGCATGGCTGAGCACCTGGCGCTGGCCCAGCTCGCCGCCGGCATGCAGCTGCTCGACCTCGGCCAACCCCGGCGGCAAAGCCTGGAACACCTCTTCGGCCAGCACATGGCGCTCGACCTGCATCTCGCTCAGCACCACACGCAGCACGCTGACAAAGTCCGGGATGCCCGGGGTCAGCGCCAGGTCGATCAGTTCCACGCCCGGCGGCACCGGCAAACCAGCGTCACCGATCACCAGGATGTCACCGTGGCCCAGCCCGGCGATGGTGCGCGACAGGGCGATGTTCAACAGTGGCGTCTTCTTCATGGCGTCAGCTCCCGCAGATACGGAATCGACGGCTGGGCACCGGCGCGGGTGACGGACAACGCAGCCGCACGTTGGCCGACGATGATCGCCTGCTCTTCCGGCAGCCCCCGGGCCAGGCCCGCGGCGAACCCGCCGACAAAGGTGTCGCCGGCCGCCGTGGTGTCCACCGCTTCGACCTCCGGCGCCGGAAAGTGGCGACCCTCGCCATCATCGACCAGCAGCGCGCCCTGGGCACCGAGGGTGACGATCACCTTGCCCGCGCCCATCTTGCGCAGGCGCCGGCCAGCCCGGCGCGCGCTGTCCAGATCGTTGACCGGCAGGCCAGCCAGGGCCTCGGCCTCGCTCTCGTTGGGGATCAGGTAATCGATGTGGGCAAACCATTCCACCGGCAGCGGCCCGCTGGCCGGCGCCGGGTTGAGGATCACCTTCTTGCCCAGCTCGCGGCCACGGGCCAGGGTCCAGGCCACGGTGGCCGTCGGCACCTCCAACTGGCAGATGATCACCTCGGCCTGCTGCAGCAGGCTGTCGAACCGGCGCACCGACTCAGGCCCGAGCAGGCCATTGCCGCCCGGGATGATGACGATGGCGTTCTGGCTGGCGGCATCCACCACGATCAGCGCCACGCCACTGGAGACGCCACTGCACACACCAACGCCCTGGCAGTCGATGCCCTCCACCTCCAGGGCCCGACGCAGCTGCTGGCCATAGGCGTCGTCACCGACGTTACCGACCATCGCCACGCTGGCCCCCAGGCGCGCCGCGGCCACGGCCTGGTTGGCACCCTTGCCGCCAGGCACGGTGAAGAAACTTTCGCCGGCCAGGGTCTCGCCGCCCCGGGGCAGGCGCTGGGCGCGGGCCACCAGGTCCATGTTCAGGCTGCCGACCACAACCACCTTGGCATTCATGGGTATTCCTTAACGGTAATCGTTGAACAGGTCCGGGCGCGGCCCGGTGGATTCACGCAAGACGATGCGCGGGGCGACGATGCGCTGCTCGGCGGCGCCGTCGCGCCGCGGCGTGACGATGCGCGACAGCAGCAGGCCGGCGGCGCTCTCGCCCAGCTCGCGGATCGACTGGCCGACGGTGGTCAGCGACGGGTACACGTAGCGGCTCAGCTCGATGTCGTCGAAGCCGATCACCGACAGCTCGCCGGGCACGTCGATATTGCGTTCGGCGGCGGCGCGCAACACGCCGAAGCCGATCATGTCGTTGCCGGCGAAGATCGCCGTGGGCCGCTCGCCATCGAGCAGGCGCGCCGCGGCGGCATGCCCGCCGGGGCTGGTGAAGTCGCTGTGCAGCACATGGCCTGGGGCGATGCGCACATCGGCCTCGGCCATCGCCCGGCGGAAACCGGCCAGGCGCAGCTGGCTGACACCGGTGTCCACCGGGCCGCCGATGGTGGCGATCTCGCGGTGGCCCAGCTCCAGCAGGTGGCGGGTGGCCAGGTAGGCGCCCTGCTCGTGGTCGATGCGCACCAGGTCGGCCTCGACGCCGTCCAGGGCGCGGTCGACGATGACCATCGGCGTGCGCACGCCGCCGAGGCTGTCGAGCAGGTCCTGGTCCTCGCCCACCGAGGCGACGATCAGCCCGTCGATGCGCTTTTCCAGCAGCACGCGCAGGTAGCTGCGCTGCTTCTGCGGGTTGTCGTCGGAGTTGCACAGGATCACGCAGTAGCCGTTGCGCTCGCAGGCATCCTCGATACCCCGGGCCAGCTCGGCGAAGTACGGGTTGACGCTGTTGGGCACCAGCAGGCCGATGGTGGCGGTGCTGCGCGCCTTGAGCGAGCGCGCCACGGCGCTGGGCACGTAGTCGAGCTCGGCGATCGCCGCCTCGACCTTCACCCGCACGTGCTCGCTGACCGGGCGGGTCTTGTTCAGTACATGGGACACGGTGGTGTAGGAAATCCCCGCCAGTGCCGCGACGTCTTTGATGGTTGCCATGGTTTCAGTTCCGCCGGTTCGCGCGCCGGCTGCGGTAAGTGTCGAGTACCACGGCGATGACGATCACCGCCCCGGTGATGATGCGTTTGGTCGGCTCGGAGGCGCCGATCTGGGCCAGGCCCGCGGCCAATACCGAGATGATCAGCACGCCGAAGAAGGTGCTGATGACCGAGCCGCGCCCGCCCATCAGGCTGGTGCCGCCGATCACCACGGCGGCGATCACCTGCAGCTCGAGACCGGAGCCGGCGTTGGGGTCGGCGGCTTCCAGACGGGAGATCTGGAACAGCGCGGCGAGGCCGGCGAGCACGCCCATCAGGGCGAACACCAGGATCTTGTACGGGCGCGGGTCGATGCCAGCCAGGCGCACGGCCTCTTCGTTGGTGCCGATGCCGATCAGGTAGCGACCGAACACGGTGCGGGTCAGCACCAGCTGGGCGGCGACGATCACCAGCAAGGCAATGATGAAGGCCGGCGAGATGCCGAAGGCGATGGGGTTGGAGAACCAGGCGAAGGCATCGCCAATGTAGGCAGTACGCGAGTCGGTGAACTGGTAGGCCAGGCCACGGGCCATCTCCAGCACGCCCAGCGAGACGATGAACGAGGGGATGCGCCAGGCCACGGTGATGCTGCCGGTGACGGTGCCGGCCAGCGCCGCCACGGCCATGCCCAGCAGCGCGGCGGGCAGCACGCTCCAGCCCCAGCCGAGGATCGCCACGCTGACCGTCGAGGCGGCCAGGGCCAGCACCGAGCCCACCGACAGGTCGATGCCGCCGATGATCAGGATGAAGGTCATGCCCACCGCCAGCACCATCAGGTCGGGGATCTGGTTGGCCAGGGTGCTGAAGGTGGCGTAGGACAGGAAGTGGCTGCTCAGCATCGAGAACAGCACGATCATCGCCAGCAAGGCGCCGGCCAGGCCCAGGTAGGTACCCAGGCCGAAATAGGTGCCGCTGCGGCGCACGGGCGCGCTGCCCGAAATGTTTGTTGTGGTTTTCATGCGTCCATCCTGGGGGCTGCGTCGTGCAGCAGGGCATCACGTTTCTGGTAGCCGGCGAAGGCGGCGGCAAGCAGTTGGTCCTGGGTCCAATGATCGCGGTCGAAGGTGTCGATCAGGCGTCCGGCGCTGAGCACGGCGATGCGGTCGCAGATCAGCATCAGCTCGCGCAGGTCGCTGGACACCACGACGATGGCCTTGCCCTGACGCGCCTGCTCGGCGAGCAGGCCATAGATGTCGAACTTGGCGCCGACATCGATGCCACGGGTGGGCTCGTCGAACAGCAGCACCTGGCAGTCGCGCTCCAGCCAGCGGCCGATCACCACCTTCTGCTGGTTGCCGCCGGACAACTCGCCCACGGCCTGGGCGGGGCTGGCACTGCGGATGCGCATGGCGCCGATCTGGCGCTCGGCCAGTTCGCGCTCGGCGTCGCGGTCGAGCACGCCGGCGCGGGACACGGCGCCGAGGTTGCCCAGGGCAATGTTGGCGCTGATCGACTGGCTCAACAGCAGGCCTTCACCCTTGCGGTCCTCGGTGATCAGGGCGATGCCGGCCTTGACCGCGGCCTTGGGCGAATCGATGTTCAGCGGCCGCGGCGGCTGGCCGAGGGCGACCTGGCCGCTGTCGGCGCGGTCGGCGCCGTAGATCAGGCGCAGCAGCTCGGTGCGCCCGGCGCCGATCAGGCCGGAGATACCGAAGATCTCCCCTGCCCTGACCTCGAACGACACCTCGCGCACCTTGTCGCCGCGGCTGAGCTTGTCGACCCTGAGCAGCGGCGCGCCGATGCGGCGCTGGCCGAGGTCGATATGCTCGCCCAGCTCGCGGCCGACCATCAGGTTGACCAGTTGCTCGCTGTTGTAGCGCTGGATCGGCTCGGCGCACACCAGCTTGCCGTCGCGCAGCACGGCGATGCGCTGGGCCACGCGCTGCAGCTCTTCGAGACGATGGGAAATATAGACGATGGCCACGCCGCGCTGGCGCAGGCGCTCGATCTGGGTGAACAGCAGCTCCACCTCGCGAGCGGTGAGCATGGCCGTGGGCTCGTCGAAGATCAGCACATGGCAGTCGCCGATCAGGTTGCGGGCGATTTCGACCATCTGCTGGTGGCCGATGCCGAGCTCACCCACGGGGGTGCCCGGGTCGATGGCGTCCAGGCCGACCTGGGCCATGGCCGCGCTGGCCAGCTGGCGCAGGCGCTTCTGGTTGACCCAGCCGAGGCGGCTGGGCAGGTTGTCGAGGAACAGGTTCTCGGCCACGGTCAGGGTAGGCAGCAGGTTGAGCTCCTGCATCACCATGCGCACGCCGAGGCGCTCGGCCTCGGCGCGGTTGCCGGGGCTGTAGGGCTGGCCGCGATAGACCATCTGCCCGGTGGTGGGGATCTCCAGGCCGCTGATCAGCTTGGACAGGGTCGACTTGCCCGCGCCGTTCTCGCCGGTCAGGGCCAGCACCTCGCCGCCGCGCAGCTCGAGGGTGACGTCGCCGAGCACGGGCTGGGCGTAGGTCTTGCCCAGGCCGCTGACGGCTAGCACGGTTTCATTGGCCGGTACTGACATGGCCATTGTTCTCCTAGAAAAACCACGACTTCTTGATTCAACGACTGCCCCTGTGGGAGCGGGTTTACCCGCGAACACCGGCGCAGCCGGTGCCATCCATCGCGTGGTCTTCTTCGCGGGTAAACCCGCTCCCACAGGGCCTGCGTATCGCCAGGCAATTACTGGGTAATCAGCTCGACCGGCGTCTGGATGACATTGTCGGCATCCACGCCCGGCTGCTCGCCCTTGAGCATCTTCAGCGCCGCCTGGATGCCGAACACCGCCTGCTGGCTGGCCGCCTGGTCGAGGGTCGCGAGCACGCGGCCATCCTTGAGCATCGGCTTGATGGCGTTGATGTTGTCGTAGCCGACCACCTGCACCTGGCCGGTCTTGCCGGCGGCGCGCACGGCCGAGACGGCGCCCAGGGCCATGCTGTCGTTGCCGGCCAGCAGCGCCTTCAGGTCGGGGTATTCGTTGAGCATCGAGGCGGCCACGGCGTTGCCCTTGTCGATCTCCCAGTTGCCCGATTGCACCGAGACGATCTTCATCTGCGCGGCTTGCATGGCGTCCTTGAAACCGGCGGTGCGCTGCTGGGCATTGGTGGTGGTCGGCACGCCTTCGATGATGCCGACCTGGTCACCGGCCTTAAGCTTCTTGGCCAGGTAGTCACCGACCTCACGCGCGCCCTTGCGGTTGTCCGGGCCCACGAACGGCACGCTGATGTTCTTGCTCTTGAGCACGGCGGGGTCGAGGCGGTTGTCGATGTTGATCACGGTGATGCCGGCGTCCATGGCCTTCTTGATCACCGGCACCAGCGCCTTGGAGTCGGCCGGGGCGATGACCAGGGCCTTGGCGCCGGTGGCGATCATCTGCTCGACGATGCGGATCTGGTTGCCGGTGTCGGTCTCGTCCTTGATGCCGTTGGCCACCAGGGTGAAATCGTTGGGGTGGTCTTTCTGGTAGGCCTTGGCGCCGTCTTCCATGGTGCGGAAGAACTCATTGGCAAGGGACTTCATCACCAGGGCGACCTTGGGCGCTTCCTCGGCGTGGGCAGTGGACAGGGAGAAGACCAGCGAGGAGAAAACGGCGAGGGCCAGCGGACGGCCGGGGAACGGCAGTTTCATGGAAATGACTCCGAATCTTGTGGTTTTTATCGGATCGCAAACGTTTGCGGTAAGCAACTATGGAAACAGGCGTCGGTTTTGTCAAATCCATTGCGTAGGCAGCCACAGCTACGCGCGTCGGATTATCCGCAATTCGTCCGAAAAACCGAACACCTTTCCTGCAAAAATTCGGTGATCCGAACACGCGCACCGTCTCTGACCCTCTGGTCGCGTCGAGTACCCCCAGTCAAAACAGGGGTTTCAAGATGAAATACGACGAACGGTAGTTGCTGGTACGAAATCTGCCTTTACCCCAGTGCGACATAACGCACATCTCCTCCAGGAAGAGAGAAGCAGAAATGATGAAAACCGCTATCAAGACCTTCGCACCGAGCGCCCTGGCGCTGCTGCTGGTACTGCCGACCACCGTTTCCGCCAAGGAAGCCGCGCAACAACAGAAACTCGCCAACGTGGTGATCCTCGCCACCGGCGGCACCATCGCCGGCGCTGGCGCCAGCGCGGCCAACAGCGCCACCTACCAGGCGGCCAAGGTAGGCATCGACAAGCTGATCGCCGGCGTGCCAGAGCTGAAGGACCTGGCCAACGTGCGCGGCGAGCAGGTGATGCAGGTCGCCTCGGAAAGCATCGGCAACGACGACCTGCTCAAGCTGGGCAAGCGCGTCGCCGAACTGGCCGACAGCAAGGACGTCGATGGCATCGTCATCACCCACGGCACCGACACCCTGGAAGAGACCGCCTACTTCCTTAACCTGGTAGAGAAGACCGACAAGCCGATCATCGTGGTCGGCTCGATGCGTCCGGGCACCGCGATGTCCGCCGACGGCATGCTCAACCTGTACAACGCCGTGGCCGTGGCCAGCAGCAAGGACGCCCGCGGCAAGGGCGTGCTGGTGACCATGAACGACGAGATCCAGTCCGGTCGCGACGTGAGCAAGGCAGTCAACATCAAGACCGAAGCCTTCAAGAGCCAGTGGGGCCCGCTGGGCATGGTCGTGGAAGGCAAGTCGTACTTCTTCCGCCTGCCAGCCAAGCGCCACACGGTCAACTCCGAGTTCGACATCAAGACCATCAGCAAGCTGCCGGCCGTGGACATCGCCTACGGCTACGGCAACGTGACCGACACCGCCTACAAGGCGCTGGCCCAGGGTGGCGCCAAGGCGATCATCCACGCCGGCACCGGCAACGGTTCGGTGTCGTCGCGCGTAGTACCGGCGCTGCAGGAACTGCGCAAGGAAGGCGTGCAGATCATCCGTTCGTCCCACGTCAACCAGGGCGGCTTCGTGCTGCGCAACGCCGAACAGCCTGACGACAAGAACGACTGGGTCGTGGCCCACGACCTGAACCCGCAGAAGGCGCGGATCCTGGCCATGGTCGCGATGACCAAGACCCAGGACAGCAAGGAGCTGCAGCGGATCTTCTGGGAATATTGATCGGCGCTTGAAACTAGCCGGTGTGTTTTCTGCACCGGCCTCTTCGCGGGTAAACCCGCTCCCACAGGATTTGTGCTGGACCTGTGGGAGCGGGTTTACCCGCGAAAGGGCCAATATTCAAGGAACCAATCCCTCTACCACGGTCTTATACGGCTTTCATCCTACCTGCTGTTGCGAAACGGCTTACAGTGAAATACTGTATGCACATACAGCAAAACAAGGAACAGCCCCGTGGCCAAACCCGCCTCCGCGTCGCCAAGCCCTTATGAACTACTGGGTCAGCGCATCCAGAAGATCATCAACAGTCCCACCGCCCAGCGCAGCCGCGCCGCCCTGATCTTCCGCCTGGAGCACGAGTCGCCCGACGACTGGGCAACCCTGCTCGAGGAAATCGCCGAGAACGACAACGTCACCCTCGCCCACCGCGACGATGGCGGCGTGCAGATTTTCTGGACCGTGCCGAAGGAAGACTGACCGCGCATGAGAGTTTCGCTTTTCGCCGCCTGCCTGCTGCTGCTTGCCCCCCTCGCCCACGCCGACGCCCCACGCACCTTCCAGGAGGCCAAGAAGGTCGCCTGGAAGCTGTACGCGCCGCAGTCCACGGAGTTTTATTGCGGCTGCAAGTACAAGGGCAACAAGGTCGACCTGGCCTCCTGCGGCTACGCGCCACGCAAGAACCTCAACCGCGCCTCGCGCATCGAATGGGAGCACATCGTCCCGGCCTGGCAGATCGGCCACCAGCGCCAGTGCTGGCAGGACGGCGGGCGCAAGAACTGCACGCGCCACGACAAGGTCTACCAGCGCGCCGAGGCCGACCTGCACAACCTGGTGCCGAGCATCGGCGAGGTCAACGGCGACCGCAGCAACTTCAGCTTCGGCTGGCTGCCCGAGCAGCATGGCCAGTACGGCAGCTGTCTGACCCAGGTCGACTTCAAGGCCAAGAAGGTCATGCCGCGCCCGTCGATCCGTGGGATGATCGCGCGCACCTACTTCTATATGAGCAAGCAGTACGACCTGAGGCTGTCCAGGCAGGACCGCCAGCTGTTCGAGGCCTGGAACAAGACCTACCCGCCGCAGGCCTGGGAGCTGCAGCGCAACCAGCAGGTGGCGTGCGTGATGGGGCGCGGCAATGAGTTCGTCGGGCCGGTCAACCTCAAGGCCTGCGGCTGAGGCCCCTCAGGCCAGCGTCTGCAGGTAGACGCTGGCCTGCTGGTAACGGCACAGCCGGGCCAGGTCCGCCGGGCCTGGGCAAGGGATGCGCGAGAGATCGCTGTTGTCGGCCAGGTCGGCCAGCTTGACCTGGCGCGCCAGGGGGTCGACGCCCAGGCGGATGACGAAGGCCTCGTAGCTCTCGCCTTCGCGACGGCTAAGCGCCAGCAGCGCGGCGAGGATCTTCAGCGGGAAACCTTCACGGGCGAGGTCGGACAGGGTCAGCGGGGTGTCTTCCAGCACGTCGTGCAGTACCGCGACGATGCGTTGCTCCGGGGTGATCACCCGTTCCATCACCCGCAACGGGTGAAGGATGTACGCCGCACCGCCTTTGTCGAACTGCCCTTCATGTGCCTTGATGGCCATCGCAATGGCCCGCTCCAGCGTCGCCATGAGGCGCTCCCCCATTCAACCCCCACAGTAGACAGCATAGCTGCTGCTGCACGGGCTGGCCGGGAAGCAACTCCGCCTGTTCTGACGCCATCGCGGGACAAGCCCGCTCCTACAGGGATTTATATGGCCGTCGCGATCAGCGCTTGACGCCGTGCTGGATGACGATCGAGTCGGTGCCCAGCTTGGCCATTACCTCGGCCTTGCGCGCATCAGCCTCGGCCTTGGCCGGGAACGGGCCCATCAGCACCACCGGCTTGCCATCGCGGTACTCGACCCAGGACGGAATGCCCTTCTCGATCAAACGGGCAGTCATGTCGGTCAGGGCGCCCATGTTCGGCCCCTGAATCACCTCGACGTCCCAGCCCTCCGGCGCCGGCTGGTCGGCCAGCGCCTCGGCGCGGCGCTGCAGGTCGGCACCGCCGCAGATCTCGCGGATGCGCAGGTTGTTGCCGGTTTCGTCGATGAGGATTTCGTACTGGCCGTCATGCTTGATCGCCACGTAGCTGCGATAGGCCTGGTACTGCCCGGCGTCGTCCTTGCCGCGCACCTGGCCGCAGATAGAGCCCTGAGTGTCGAAACGCACGTTGGCGAACTTGGCCGTCTTGGGGTTGTTCAGGTGCTCGGCCACCTGCTTGTGCACGCCTTCGACCTCGTTGTTACAACCCGCCAGGGCCAACACCGCCATTACCACCGCCAGTTTGCGCACGCCTGTACCTCCAGATTCGAAGGGGCGGATTCTAGCATGGCCGGGAACATCCCCTCATGGCACTTCTGTCGCAGGCTTTGTCTGTTGCCTGTGGCCCTCGACCTGGCCGAAGATGTCGCCGCGCCACAATGGACAGACAGCGACACAAGGACCTCAGGTTGGAACCTTCAAACGCCACAGCCACCCCTGCCAGCACGCCCGAACTGCCGCAAGAGTGGCCCACGCACCTGCAGCCCGAAGCCAGCATCAGCCCCGACACGCGCATCTACCCGCGTACGACCTTCGTGCTTGATTTCGCGATGCCGGCGGAATCCTTCGAACAGCTGTGCTGGTGGCTGCTGAGCAAGGAACAACCGCTTGGCGGCTGCCACCGTCTCGGGAAAAGCGGCACCCGGCAAGGCGGCATCGACCTGTTCGCCCATGACGAAGAAAGCCCCGACCGACTCAACGTCTTCGAATGCAAGGCCTGGAAGGACTTCACCAGCAGCGAGCTGACGGGCGCCATCGATGCCTTCCTGAATGGCCCCTGGCCTTCGCTCACGCGCTCGTTCACCCTGATCCTGGCGCAGCGCGAGATCGGCACGCTGGCCAGTCGCTGGATCAATGAGAAACAGCGCCTGAAAGCGGCAGGCATCGAAGGGCGGCTGTGGACCGCCCATGAGCTGACGCAGAAACTGCAGCATCACCCCGACGTGCTGTCGAAGTTCTTCCCAGGCGCGCATATCGAGACGTTCGGCAACCTGTGGATGGAACGCGTGGGGTTCTCAGAGCTGGTTGCCAAATCCATCTTCGACCCGCGCCCCTACGTGGCACGCAAAGCCAGGGCATTCGTCGAACGCCCCGGCAGGCTGAGCGACCACCTGGCCGTCGCCAGGCATGCGCCCGATAGCGCCTGCAGCCCCGATGCCTTCACCCGCATCGGCCATCACGGCCGCCACTGGTACTACCGCGGCCCCTGGTTTTCGCTGAGCGTGTTCCTGCCGGACCTGACCTCGTCCCGCGCCACCGCCGCCTTCGACTTCCACCAGCACGACCTGCGCGGCGTGACCATCACCGTCAGCCACGAATGGCTGCTCGAGCGCTTTCTGTTTGCCAGCGGCGCGCCACTGGACAGCCAGTCGCGCCCGTTCATCGTCGGGCTGATGCCAGGCGACAAGGACCGTTACCTGATCGACCTGCCCAACAGCCGCCTGATACTCGAAGAACCCGTGGTCCAGGCACTCGCCGATGTCGCCGACGCGCTCACGGTGGTGATGCGCGACACCTTGCAGGCACTGGAACGCAGCCTGTCCGCCAGCGGATTTGCGTTTATCGCCCACGGGGGCTCGCACCGGGTGAAGATCGGCTCGCTGCGCAAGCACGCCTGGCGCTACATCGCCCGCTTCTGCGAGGCGCACGACTACGCCGCAGGCACAAGCCCCTGGCACATGTTCGACGCCCACCCGAGCATGCTCAAGCCCTGCCACGCACAGGCAACCGACCGCCACGACAGCGGATACCACGCGCTGATCACCACCCATACGTCGACCGACGCGTTTTCCAGCGATTGGCTGGACCTGCTGTGGACGCCCCACGACCTCAGCGAACGCGAACCCTCGTCCAGAGGCTGGTGGCCCTGCCAGGACACCCTGGACTGGCTCGACCAGAAACTGCTGCCCGAGGTCAGGCGCTGGACCTGGGAGCGCGAATTCGGCTCACGCTGGCGCAGATTGCGCTACGCCAGGGAGGCTCGCAACTTCGCAGGCTATCTGGATTATCTGCTGACGATCGGGGATGTGCGCGAACGAGCACTGGTAGAACAAGGCAGCTGGCAGGCGGACCTGCCGCACGCCATCAACCGACTCGAGCGCTACTATGCAGGCCGCTCGGCAGGACACATCGACAAGGAAGATGTCGTCAACCTGTACCGCGCAGTCGCCATGATGGCAGGCCACAAGCGAGGGCTGCCCAGGTATCTTGCCCGGTCGCTGAGCCTGGAACCGACAGACGATCACGAAGCGCTGATGGCATCGATCCACCGCCACATCGAGACGTCACAAACCGTCGTCAACAATACAGTGGTCGAATATGCGCTGAAGGCCCTGGGCGCTCAGTTCGACGGCCCAGACTGCCCTTTGCAGCCCGATGAACGCCAGCAGATGCTGGACTGGTTGCTGCCGCTTGCCCATACGTGCGATGACGGTGCACTGGTGCGACGCCACAGCAGCAAGCGCTGAGGCCGCACCGGGGCGTCTTTTCCTGCGCAAAACAAAAAGGGCGATCCTTGCGGATCGCCCTCTTCTGATTTGGTAGGCACAATTGGACTCGAACCAACGACCCCCACCATGTCAAGGTGGTGCTCTAACCAACTGAGCTATGTGCCTGTCGTGTGGTGCGCATATTAGTGATCGAATGCGTACCTGTAAAGCGTTTTTTTCAAAAAAATCAAAAACTTTGCGAAACTGCTTAATGCCAGCCCTGCCAGGCGACGCAATCCCTGTAGGAGCGGCCTTGTGCCGCGAAAGGGCTGCGTAGCGGCCCCAGTATTTTTGCGTTAAAGCAGAAATTGCCGGGGCTGCTACGCAGCCCTTTCGCGGCACAAGGCCGCTCCTACAGGGGCCGTGCATGGCCGTAGAGCGCCAGAATGCAAAAAGGGCGATCCTTGCGGATCGCCCTCTTCTGATTTGGTAGGCACAATTGGACTCGAACCAACGACCCCCACCATGTCAAGGTGGTGCTCTAACCAACTGAGCTATGTGCCTGTCGTGTGGGGCGCATTCTACCCGATCCAGATACCCTGTCAACACTTTTTTTCACGCTAAGCTACTGAATCTTAAACTATTTATAGGAAGGCCAGGTTTCAGGGGGGCGTAAAGGATTTTCACCGGACGACTAGCGGGTGTTTATTATTATTGATAGCATCGGTACATTCGTTAAAAATATAAAACACGAGGTTCCTCGAGCATGGCTAACACCCCCTACCCCCAGTCCTACTACGCCGCCTCGGCCAACCCGGTGCCGCCACGTCCGGCGCTGCAGGGTGAGGTGGAAACCGATGTGTGCATCATCGGCGCCGGCTACACCGGCCTGTCCAGCGCCCTGTTCCTGCTGGAGAACGGCTTCAAGGTGAGCATCGTCGAGGCCGCCAAGGTCGGTTTCGGCGCTTCGGGCCGCAACGGCGGCCAGATCGTCAACAGCTACAGCCGCGACATCGACGTCATCGAACGCACCGTCGGCCCCAAGCAGGCGCAACTGCTGGGCCAGATGGCCTTCGAAGGCGGGCGTATCATCCGTGAGCGCGTGGCCAAGTACGACATCCAGTGCGACCTGAAGGACGGCGGCGTGTTCGCCGCGCTGACCAGCAAGCAGATGGGCCACCTGGAATCGCAAAAACGCCTGTGGGAGCGCTTCGGCCACAACCAGCTGGAACTGATGGACCAGAAGCGCATCCGTGAAGTGGTGGCTTGCGACAGCTATATCGGCGGCATGCTCGACATGAGCGGCGGCCACATCCACCCGCTGAACCTGGCCCTGGGCGAAGCCGCCGCGGTCGAGTCGCTGGGCGGCATCATTTATGAGCAAACCCCCGCCGTGCGCATCGAGCGTGGCGCCAACCCTGTCGTGCATACCCCGCAGGGCAAGGTCCGCGCCAAGTTCATCATCGTCGCAGGCAACGCCTACCTGGGCAACCTGGTACCGGAACTGGCGGCCAAGTCGATGCCGTGCGGCACCCAGGTGATCACCACCGAGCCGCTGGGCGACGAGCTGGCGCGCACCCTGCTGCCGCAGGACTACTGTGTCGAGGATTGCAACTACCTGCTCGACTACTACCGCCTGACCAGCGACAAGCGCCTGATCTTCGGCGGTGGCGTGGTGTACGGCGCGCGCGACCCGGCGAACATCGAGGCGATCATCCGTCCGAAGATGCTCAAGGCCTTCCCGCAGCTGAAGAACGTCAAGATCGACTACGCCTGGACCGGCAACTTCCTGCTGACCCTGTCGCGTCTGCCGCAGGTCGGTCGTATCGGCGACAACATCTATTACTCCCAGGGTTGCTCGGGTCACGGCGTGACCTACACCCACCTGGCGGGCAAGGTGCTGGCCGAGGCCCTGCGCGGCCAGGCCGAGCGCTTCGACGCGTTCGCCGGCCTGCCGCACTACCCGTTCCCGGGTGGGCAGATGCTGCGCGTGCCGTTCAGCGCCATTGGTGCCTGGTACTACAGCCTGCGCGATCGTCTGGGCTTCTAAGACAGTTCGGGGCCGCTTTGCGGCCCCGGCAAGTCCAAGTCGGACGCCAATTATCAACATATTGAAAGGGCTGGGTCTCAATTCCCGAGACTGGTGACCGCCTGTTTCGCCGCGATCTCCTGCCCCGCACGGGCCAGCTCGTCCGCCGCCTGCAACCAACGCTGGCGATCCACCTGGGCCGGCAGTTGCCGTGGCGACTGCAGCAGCACCGCCCAATTGCCCTCCTTGGCCCACGCCGACTCGAAATCATCGAAGGCCATCAACTGGCGCCGATGCATCCCTGAGCGCAGCAGCACCCGCTGCTTGTAGCGGTCGTAGCCGATCAGCACCGCATAGCGCGGCTCGCTCCACCAGGCCGAACCTTCCTGATAACGCAGCAGCACCGGATAACCGGCGGCCACCTGCGCGAGCAGCGCGTCCAGGTGCTTGTCCAGCGGGTAGACCACCCGACCGTACTCGCGGGCTACCCGGGGAATGCCGGTGTCCAGCGATTCGGCGGCCTTGGGCAGGCCCAGCGCCTTGTCGAGCAGGCCCGGGGGGATCGGCGCGCCCTGTTGCGACAGCACCGCGGCCAGGGCCATCGAGCCACTGTGGTTGGCGTTGCCGCGGTAGAACGGCACGCTGCTGATCTCGACCCGCTGTGGCAGGCCCTTGAGCGCGGCCGGTGGCGTGCCGGCGCAGCCGGACAGGGTCGCCGCCACCAGGCAGGCGACCAGCAGGCGACGTGGGCCCAGGGCCCGAAACTTGGAGAGCTTTTGCAACGTGGACACTCGCTTGTTCCGCGGCCAGGCAGGCGGCGCCCGACCAAGAACCCCGATCATAGGATGCCGGCGTCCGCGGGTATAGCCCGGCGCGGTCTTGGAACGAAACGGCCCAAGGACTAGACCTTCGGTCAATGGAACGTCACAGCCGACAGGCTAGACTGAAGCTGTGTCTGGATGGCGAGCACGGCTCGCCAGAGAGAAGGAGGCACACATGAGCCTGACAATGGCAATTCTCGTGTTGGTCGGCATGTGGCTCAGCGTCGCGGCGGCCATGCTCTGGGGGGTGTTGCGCATCGTGCGCCGGCATTCCCACCCTCATCACCTGCCACCACAGGCCGTGGCCAAGGCCCCATCGGTGCGCCGTGCCAGGCGCCATGCCGGGGCGCATTGACAGCACTACAAACTTCGAGCCTTGAACGACAAGAGGGAGCCTGGGCTCCCTCTTGCTTATCACTTGCAGCTTGCGGCTCAGTTGCCCTCGGCCGCCTCACGCTTCAAGCGCGCCCGGCGCGCCAGGATGTTGAGGATCTCGATCGCGGTCGAGAACGCCATGGCCGCATACACATACCCTTTCGGTACATGGGCGCCAAAGCCTTCGGCGATCAGGGTCATGCCGATCATGATCAGGAAGCCCAGGGCCAGCATCACCACGGTCGGGTTGTCGTTGATGAACTTGGCCAGCGGGTCGGCGGCCACCAGCATCACGATCACGGCGCTGATCACGGCGATGATCATGATCGGCAGGTGCTCGGTCATGCCCACGGCGGTGATGATGCTGTCGATCGAGAAGACGATGTCCAGCAGCAGGATCTGGAAGATCGCCGCGGTGAAGCCGATGGTCACGGCGTTGCCGGCCTTGGACTCTTCCTTGGCGCCATGAGGGTCGACGCTTTCGTGGATCTCCTTGGTCGCCTTCCACAGCAGGAACAGGCCACCGGCGATGAGGATCATGTCCTTCCACGAGAACGTGTGGCCGAACACCTCGATCACCGGCTCGGTCAGCTGGACGATCCAGGCCACGGTGCTGAGCAGCGCCAGGCGCATGATCAGGGCCATGCTGATACCAATGCGGCGTGCCTTGGAACGGTAGGCCTCAGGCAGCTTGTTGGTGAGGATCGAGATGAAGATCAGGTTGTCGATGCCGAGCACGACCTCCATGGCCACCAGGGTGGCGAGGGCAACCCAGGCGGTGGGGCTTGCGGCGAGTTCCAGCAAATATTCCATTGGTCAGTCCTGCTCTCAGATGTCCTGGGTGTCTTTCTTGTCGTCTTCGGCCTTGGCCTTCTCGCCTTCGCTGCCGATGGCGTCGCTCAGGGCCTGCTGGGCGGCGTCGTTGGTCTTGTCGATGGCCTGCTTGGCGGTTTCGGCGGCCTGGTCGAGCATCTGCTGGGCGGATTTCTCGGCCTGGTCGCAACCGGACATGGCGAACAGGGCCAATACCAGCACCAACGGTGTACCAATGGATTTGAGTTGTAGCATGAGGTCCTCGCTTGTCGAATTCCGGGCGGCGCGTCGTGCGCCTGATGGGGAGGCATTCTAAAGAGGCTGAAACATCCGGAAAATTCGTTTTTTCGGCGTGTATACTTCGGTTTTCCCGAACTGAGACAGGCCATGCTCAACTACCGTCAGCTCCATTATTTCTGGGCCGTGGCCAAGACCGGCAGCATCGCCCGCGCCAGCGAGCAGCTGAACCTCACCCCGCAGACCATCAGTGGGCAGATCAGCCTGTTCGAGCAGACCTGGAACCTGGAGCTGTTCCAGCGCGTCGGCCGCCAGCTGGAGCTGACCGAGACCGGGCGCCAGGCGCTGGTCTACGCCGAGCAGATGTTCCAGATCGGCGGCGAGCTGGAAGCCATGCTGCGCGCCGGGCCGCAGGAGCAGATCCTGTTTCGCGTGGGGGTGGCCGACGTGGTGCCCAAGTCCATCGTCTATCGCCTGCTGGCGCCGACCATGGAGCTGGACGAAGTGCTGCGCATCAGCTGCCGCGAGGACAAGCTCGAACGGCTATTGGCGGACCTGGCGATCCAGCGCCTGGACCTGGTGATCTCCGACAGCCCCATGCCCAGCCACCTGGACATCAAGGGCTACAGCCAAAAGCTCGGCGAGTGCGGCCTGAGCTTCTTCGCCACGCCCGCGCTGGCCGAACGCCTCGCCCGGCCCTTCCCCGCCTGCCTGGACGACGCGCCGTTGCTGATCCCCGGCCAGGAGACCGTGGTGCGCAGCCGGCTGTTGCGCTGGTTGGCCGAGCAGCAGGTGCAGCCGCGCATCGTCGGCGAATTCGACGACAGCGCGCTGATGCAGGCCTTCGGCCAGTCGGGCAGCGGCATCTTCGTCGCCCCCAGCGTGATCGCCGAGGAAGTCTGCCGCCAGTACGGGGTGCGCCTGATCGGCCAGACCGAGGCAGTGAACGAGTCGTTCTACGCCATTTCGGTGGAGCGCAAGGTCAAGCACCCGGGGATCCTGGCGATCACCGAGGGCGCGCGGCGGGAGCTGTTCCACTGGTAACCCGACGGGTACACAGGGTGCGTGGGAGCGGGCTTGACCCGCGATTCAGGCGAAACCGCTTCGGCCAGTGATCGCGGGGCAAGCCCGCTCCCACGCTATGCCCCGCAGGTCTGTGATAAAGTCGCGCGCTTTCACGTAATCGGATTGCGCTGCACATGACCCCCATCCTCCGCCTCATCAACCGCACCGGCCTGGTGACGCAGATCTGCATCGGCCTGGTGGCCGGCATTCTCCTCGCCCTGCTCGCCCCCGCCGTGGCCCGTGACCTGGCGTTCCTCGGCAAGGTCTTCGTCAGCGCCCTGAAGGCCGTGGCGCCGGTGCTGGTGTTCATCCTGGTGATGGCTTCGATCGCCAACCACCGCCATGGCCAGGAAACCCACATCCGCCCGATCCTCTGGCTGTACCTGCTGGGCACCTTCGCTGCGGCGGTGGTGGCCGTGGCGGCGAGCATGCTGTTCCCGTCCAACCTGGCGCTGACCACCAGCGATGCCGCGCTGAGTGCCCCCGGCGGGATCGGCGAGGTGCTGCAGAACCTGCTGCTCAGCGCCGTGGACAACCCGGTCAACGCACTGCTCAACGCCAACTTCATCGGCGTGCTGACCTGGGCCATCGGCCTGGGCGTGGCCCTGCGTCATGCCAACGACACCACCCGCACCGTGGTCGAGGACCTGTCCAACGGCGTCACCCTGATCGTGCGCGTGGTGATCCGCTTCGCCCCGCTGGGCATCTTCGGCCTGGTCAGCGCCACCCTGGCGCAATCGGGCCTGGACGCGCTGCTCGGCTACCTGCACCTGCTCGGTGTGCTGATCGGCTGCATGCTGTTCGTGGCGCTGGTGATGAACCCGCTGATCGTGTTCTGGAAGATTCGCCGCAACCCCTACCCGCTGACCCTGCTGTGCCTGCGCGAGAGCGGCATCACCGCGTTCTTCACCCGCAGCTCGGCGGCCAACATCCCGGTCAACCTGGCGCTGTCGGAAAAGCTCGGCCTGCATGAGGACACCTATTCGGTGTCGATCCCGCTGGGCGCGACCATCAACATGGCCGGCGCGGCGATCACCATCACCGTGCTGACCCTGGCCGCCGTGCACACCCTGGGCATCCCGGTGGACCTGCCGACCGCGGTGCTGCTCAGCGTGGTGGCGGCGGTCTGCGCCTGTGGCGCCTCGGGCGTGGCCGGTGGCTCGCTGCTGCTGATCCCGCTGGCCTGCAGCCTGTTCGGCATTCCCAGCGAGATTGCCATGCAGGTGGTGGCGGTCGGCTTCATCATCGGCGTGCTGCAGGATTCGGCGGAAACCGCGCTGAACTCCTCCACCGACGTGCTGTTCACTGCGGCGGCGTGCCAGGCCATGGAGCAGCGCAGCGCCTGAGGCCGCTGTCGCGGGTCAAGCCCGCTCCCACGCCCTGTGGGAGCGGGCTTGCCCCGCGATGCCCCCGGTGATTGCTTAAGCTCGGCGCTTTACCTAGGCTAGTGGCCTTTTCCTCGCAATGAGACAGGGCCATGTCAGAACACGAAACCACCGGCGAAGGCCGTTTCAGCAGCATCGAGATCCGCGTGCTCGGTTCGCTGATCGAGAAGCAGGCCACCAGCCCGGAAACCTACCCCCTGACCCTCAATGCCCTGGTCCTGGCCTGCAACCAGAAGACCAGCCGCGAACCCGTCATGAACCTCTCCCCCGGCCAGGTCGGCCAGGCCCTGCGCGCCCTGGAGAACCAGGAAATGGCACGCCTGCAGATGGGCAGCCGCGCCGACCGCTGGGAGCAGCGGGTCGACAAGGCCCTGGAGCTGGTACCGGCGCAGCTGGTGCTGATGGGGCTGATGTTCCTGCGCGGCCCGCAGACCCTCAGTGAGCTGCTGACCCGCAGCAACCGCCTGCACGAGTTCGATGACACCGAACAGATCCAGCACCAGCTGGAGCGCCTGATTTCACGCGGTCTGGCCCTGCACCTGCCACGCCAGGCCGGCCAGCGCGAAGACCGTTACACCCACGCCCTGGGCGACCCGGCCGAGATCGAGGCGATTCTCGCCGCCCGCCAGCAAGACGGCGGCACCCGCTCCGCCAGCGCGGCGGACGAGCGCATCGAGGCGCTGGAAGCCCGAGTGACGGCGCTGGAGGCGCGCCTGGCCCAGCTCGAAGGTTGATTCAGGGCTTTTCGGCGTCGGGGAAATTGCGGCAGCTCTTGCGTTCGGCCAGCTCCCGCTCACTGGGGCGCTGGTCGACGAACACGGTGCGGCCGTCGGCGTAGATTTCCAGGTAGCCCCAGTGCAGGTCCTGCTCGGTCTGCCCGGGCTTGGGCGGGACGAGCCACCAGGGTTCGCGGCTGATCAGGTTCATGAGTGGGCTCCAGTGGGGCTGGCGGTAACTTGTGCGGTAACTATAGACAGCCAGGCCTGGCACTCCCGCGCGGATTGTTCCTCCGAGGACAATTATGAAGTGCCCGGCGCACCGATTCTCCCTGCCCGGCGACGGGTCTAATCTCGGTCCTGCAAACCCACTTCCCGCAAGGATCGACCACGATGTCCCGCCCACCACTGCCCCCCTTTACCCGTGAAACCGCCATCGAGAAGGTGCGCCTGGCCGAAGACGGCTGGAACAGCCGCGACGCCGCCAAGGTGGCCCTGGCCTATACCCTCGACACCCACTGGCGCAACCGCGCCGAGTTCTGCAGCAGCCGCGAAGAGGCCCAGGCCTTCCTCACCCGCAAGTGGAACCGCGAACTGGAGTACCGCCTGATCAAGGAGCTCTGGGCCTTCACCGACAACTGCATCGCCGTGCGCTACGCCTATGAGTACCGCGACGACAGCGGCCAGTGGTACCGCGCCTACGGCAACGAGAACTGGGAGTTCGCCGAGGACGGCCTGATGCGCAACCGCCACGCCAGCATCAACGAGCAGCCCATCAGCGAGGCCGAGCGCAAGTTCCACTGGCCGCAGGGACGCCGCCCGGACGATCATCCTGGGCTGAGCGACTTCGGTTTCTGAGGAGCGACGCCGGATCTGCGGGGCCGCTCGACGGCCCCGTTTCAGCTTTAGGAAACGGACTACGTGAGCCTGGGAAACCGTGAGCGCAGCGTTGTGCCAGACTGCAGGGCAACTCCACTCCAGGACAGCCCGATGACCCTCCTTGATGCCTTTTTACAATGTCGGCGCTATGATGCTTCCCATGTGCGCAAGCGGTTTCGCGTTGCGCGGAGGTGTCCAGCGATGGCAGCAAAAGCAAAGAAAGTCTCCGAACGAGACCTCGATGCCCTTGAGCAACAAATCCCCCTGCACGCCAGCGAGGCCACGCATTCGGCCTACCTGCGTGCCCTGCAGGCCAGCCAGCGCGGCGTCCTGTGTGTCGATGAAGGCGAACTGGTGCGCGTCGAGGCCGATGGCGCCCGAACCGTGCTGGGCAAGGCCAGCCCCCGGCGCAAGGTGCGGGTCGGCGAGGTGATCAGCGTGCGCAGGGTCGATGACGAGACGGCCGGCGGGCGTGCCTAGACTGCGGGTTTTCGCGGGGCCCAACGGCTCGGGCAAGAGCACCATCAAGGCCAGCCTGCCTGCGGCGCTGACACGCCTTTTCGTCAATGCCGACGAACTCGAACACGAGGCGAAAGACACCGGCTTCATCGACCTCGCCCCGTTCGGCATTCAGGCCACCCAGGCCGAATTACACGCCTTCCATCTCAAGCATCATCTGATCGCATCCCGGCAGCTGGTTGCGCAGGCGCGGCTGCTGCAACTGCTCAATAACCGGATCGACTACCGCGCGGTGCCGGTGGACTCGTACTTCGCCTCGGTGATCGCCGATTTCATTCGCCAGCGCCTGCTGGAGGCAAAGCAGAGCTTCACCTTCGAAAGTGTCATGTCGCACCCGAGCAAGATCGAATTCATGCGCCTGGCCCAGGCCCAGGGCTATCGCACCTACCTCTACTTCGTCTCGACCGAGAACCCGCGGATCAATATCGAGCGGGTCGCCATTCGCGTGCGCGCCGGCGGGCATCCGGTCAGGGACGACCTGGTACGCAGCCGCTACGAACGTTCCCTCGACCTGCTGCCCGAGGCCATCGCCGCCAGCCATCGCGCCTACGTGTTCGACAACTCCGGCCAGAGCGCGGTTTGGCTGGCAGAAATCACTGATGGCGTGCAGCTGGAATACCGTAACGAAGAAATTCCCGACTGGTTCTTCGAATCCTATGTGGATGAAGTCGAGCGGCCGGCAGAGGTGTAACGATATCCCAAGCCATCCACGACTCCTGTAGGAGCGGCCTTGTGCCGCGAAAGGGGTGCGAAGCGCCCCCAGAACTTGTGCCTCAAGCTGATATCGCCGGGGCCGCTACGCGCCCCTTTCGCGGCACAAGGCCGCTCCTACAGGGAAACGCGCATGGGCTGTCATTCGCCACCACACTCAGCGCCCTCCGAGTTCCCCGATCTTCTCCAACCGTGCCCGCACGATATTGCGGCTGATGTTCAGCAACCGCCCGGTCTGCAACTGGTTGCCATGGCAATAACGGTACGCCGCGCGGAACACGGTCTCCTCGATGTGTTCGTACAGGTCCGGAATATTCTGCTCGAACAATGCCAGCAAGGCGCTTTCCAGGCTCACCGGCGCCACCGCGCCCGGCGCTGGCAACCCGGTCACCTCCGGCTGCCCCAGCGCCTGTGGGCGCATGTCCACCAGGTGCAGGTCCCCCGGCGCCACCTGCTGCTGGCGGCACACCAGCAGCGCATGGTGAATGGCGTTCTCCAGTTCGCGGATGTTGCCCGGCCAGCTATGCGCCAGCAGCTTGCGCTCGGCCTCGATGCTCAGGCTGGCGCGCTCGTAACCCAGGCGCCGGCAATGCTCCTCGATGAAGAACTCGGCCAGCGGCAGGATATCCCCGGGCCGTTCGCGCAGCGGCGGCAGACGGATGGTCGCCACGTGCAGGCGGTAGAACAGGTCTTCACGAAAGTGCCCGGCCACCACGGCGTCGGCCAGGTTGACGTTGGTCGCCGCCACCAGGCGCACGTTGATCGGCACCGGGGTGCGCGAGCCGAGGCGCACCACTTCACGCTCCTGCAGCACGCGCAGCAGCTTCACCTGCATGTTCAGCGGCAGGTCGCCGATCTCGTCGAGAAACAGCGTCCCGCCGTTGGCGGCCTCGAACCAGCCGGCCTTGTTCGAGGTGGCGCCGGTGAAGGCACCCTTCTCGTGGCCGAACAGCTCGCTCTCTACCAGGGTCTCGGCGAAAGCGCCGCAGTTCACCGCGACGAAAGGCTCACCATGACGGCGACTGAGCTTGTGGATATGGCGGGCCACCAGTTCCTTGCCGGTGCCGGTCTCGCCAATGATGAGGGTGTTGGCTTCGCTGGGGGCCAGGCGCTCGATGCGGCTGAGCAGCTCCTGGGAGCGCGGGTCCTTGAACACGAGCACGGTGGCGCGCACGGATTTGGTCAGCTCGCGGGCATTGGGATGGGTAATCAGCGACATGGGGGCATTCCTGGCAGTGTGTGCGCGCCCTCATAGTGCATGAAACAATTTAGACCGAAAAATTATTAATAAATATTTATATATTCGATTAGTGAATATATAGAAAACCAATCGTTGCAGTGCTGCTGGAGCAGCAACCGGTCAGCAACGGTCTGCCTGCCGATCAGCACCCCGGACCGCGCGCCAATGCCTTCGCTGTAGCGCGTAGCCCTTGTCGCACAAGGGCTGCAGCCCTGCCCGCAGCGCCCTGGCATGCATTTCGCTCCTGCCTGACAAACGCCTGGGCCGCCCAAACACGCGGCCCGCACACTGTCGGGAGCGCAACATCATGAAAATCCTCTGGCGCCATGGCCTCGCCCTGCTCGGCTTGCTGTTGAGCCTCACCACCTGGGCCGGCGAGGCGCCCAAATCCGTGCGTATCGCCATCGTTGCCTTCACCCAGGGAGGCGTGCCGGTGTTCGGCGGCATCCCCGGGCGGGTGATCGAGGATGGCTGGCTCGCCCAGCAGCTCGCCCAGCGCGGCATCAGCCTGGACTGGGTCGCCCTGCCCCACGCCGGCGCCGGTCCGCAGATCAACGAAGGCTTCAGCAACGACAGCCTGGACTTCGCCGTGCGCGGCGACCTGCCCTCGGTGATCGCCGGCGCCGGCAACGTGCCGGGCAAGCTGGTGGTGCCCGGTGGCAGCGGCAACAACGTGTACCTGGTGGTGCCGGCCAACTCCAGCGCCCGCAGCATCCAGGACCTCAAGGGCAAGCGCCTGGCCCTGCACCGTGGCCGGCCATGGGAGTTCGCCTTCAGCAACTTCCTCGTAAGCCAGGGGCTGCAACTGAACGACTTCAAGATCGCCAACCTCAACCCGCAGGTCGGCGCGGCGGCGGTGTCGGCGGGCAAGGTGGATGCGGCGGTGCTGCTCAACGAAGCCTATGCCCTGGAAGACAAGGGCGTGGCGCGCATCCTCTGGTCGACCAAGCAAGGCGCCGACGACTGGCGGCTAGTCTCGGACTTGTGGGCCACCGACCGTTTCGTCGAGCAGCACGCCGACCTCACCCAGCTGGTGGCTACCGCCTGGGTCAAGGCCGCCTGGTGGATCTCCCAGGAGCAGAACCGCGACGCCTACTACAAGTTGTCGTCCCGCGCCGGCGTGGCCGAGAGCGTGCTGCGCCGCGACGACCAGGACGACCCGGTGGCCTGGCAGGCGCGCTGGGCGCCGAAGAGCGATGCCCAGCTCAAGGCCCATTACCAGGCACTGGCCCGCTACGCCCTGGACAACCGCCTGATCCGCACGCCCTACGACATCGGCCCGGACCTGGCCACCGGTTTCACCCGCCAGGCCCTGAGCGACCTGCAGCTCACCCATTACTGGCCGTCCCTCGACGCCCAGCTCAGCCAACACTGATCAAGAGATCCGCCCATGAAACTGCCCGTTACTTTCGCCCTGGGGTTGTCAGCCCTGGCCTTGTCCATCGCCGCCGTGGCCGCCGACACCTTCGCTCCCAAGCCCGACCCGCAGCAGGGCGACGGCCGGGTCTCGGCCTTCTACACCTGGAGCAAGGCCATCCCGGCCACCCCCGGCAAGCTGCTGCGCAGCGAGCCGCTGGACAGCGCCCTGAGCCTGCCCAACGCCGCCAGCGCGCAACGCATCCTCTACACCTCGCTGGACGGCATCGACGGCAAGACGCCGATCGTGGTCTCCGGCGCGCTGTTCATCCCCAAGGGCAAGGCGCCCGCCGGCGGCTGGCCGGTGGCCAGCTGGGGCCACGGCACCGTGGGTGTCGCCGATATCTGCGCGCCGTCCTGGGCCGGCCGTTCGTACCGTGATGTGCAGTACCTCAACCGCTGGCTCGACGAGGGTTATGCCATCGTCGCCACCGATTACCAGGGCCTGGGCGTGCCCGGCGGCCACCCGCTGCTGAACAACCGCATGGCCGCCTACGGCATCCTCGACGCGGCCAGGGCCGTGGTCGCCGGCGTGCCGGGCCTGGCCAACAAGGTGCTGATCGTCGGCCAGTCGCAAGGCGGCGCCGGGGCCTTCGCTGCCGGTGCCTATGCGGCCACCTATGCGCCGGACCTGGGGGTGAAGGGCAGCATCGGCACCGGGGTGATCTACACCATCGGCGCGCAGAACGTCGGCGAGCAGGATGTGAACAAGGTCGACCCGGCGCTGGCCTACGGTTTCTACACCCTGCTGGCGGCGCAGCAGTACGACCCGAGCATCGACCCGCGCGACTTCTACACCGACAAGGCCCTGCCGCTGTTCGAGCAGGCGCGCAGCAGTTGCCTGTCCGCCCTGGTCAGCGATATGGTCGGCAGCGGGCTGACCCCGGCCAATGCCAAGAAGGACTATCAGGGCGACCAGCTCAAGGCCTGGCTGGCCCAGGTGTCGTACCCGACCCTCAAGCTGGCGCAACCGATCTTCATCGGCACCGGTGCCGAGGACAAGACCCCCGCCGCCAGCACCCAGGTGGCGCTGATGCAGGACGCCTGCAAGGCCGGTTCCGTGGTCCAGGGCCACCTGTACAAGGGCCTGGGCCACAGCGAGACGGTCAACGCCTCGCTCCGGGACTCGATCCCGTTCGCCCGTCAGGTCATCAGCGGCCAGCCCGTCACCCCGATCTGCAACCCCAGTGTCCAGTAAGCCAGGAGCACGACCATGAGCCTCGAATTCTTCACCCGCCTGCCGCTGCACGGCGAGACCCAGTTCCTCCCGGGCGACCCGCGCAACCGCGGCGACTGGCATGCCGGCGGCCCCAGCACCGGGGCCGTCTCGGGCTTCGCCGTGGGCGATCACTTCAGCTACATCGACTACCTCGGCCAGGTGGCCCGCGCCGCCGAGATCAACGGCTTCGGCGGCGCGCTGATGGTCAACGCGCCGACCGGCGAGGAGCCGTGGACAGTGTGCTCGCTGCTGGCCCGCGAGACCCGCACGCTGAAGTTCGTCACCGCCTTCCAACCCTACCACTACACGCCCTGGGTAGCGGTGCAGCAGGCCGCCACCTACCAGCGCGCCACCGGCAACCGGCTGGTGTGGAACATCATCAACGGCGGCTCGGACGCGATCCAGCGCCAGGTCGGCGACTTCGAAGGGCACGATGAGCGCTACGCCCGCGCCACCGAGTTCATGGACGTGGTGCGCGGTTACTGGCACAACCCCGACTTCCACTACCAGGGCCGCTACTACAGCGCCGAAGGCGGTGGCCTGCGCGGGCCGTTGAAGAAGGCCGAGCTGCCGCTGATCTGCACCGCGGGCTCGTCCGAGGCGGCGCGGGAGTTCGCCGCCCGGCACGCCGACTTCTACCTGATGCGCGCCGAGCACCCCGACGAAATCGCCGCGCTGATCGCCGATATCCGCGCACGCGCCTTGAAGCACGGGCGCAGCGATATCCGTTTCGGCCTGTCGATCGATGTCATCACCCGCGACACCGAGCACGCCGCGCTGGCCGAGGCCAAGCGCTTCTTCGACGAGGGCGTGGCCAAGGGCACGGTCAAGGCCCGCGCCGCCCACGCCGGGCTGCGCACCGCGCGCAAGCTGAGCTACGAGCACGAATACGCCGAGCAGGACGAAGCGCGGGCCTTCGACGACTTCTTCATCCATCCCAACGTGTGGACCGGTTTCGGCTACATCGGCATCCCGCCGGGCTGCGCCCTGGTCGGCAGCCACGCCAACGTGGTGGCGCGGATCCGCGAATACCATGCCATCGGCATCGACCTGTTCTTCCTCGCCGGCTACCCACACCTGGAGGAGGCCTACCGCCTCGGCGAACACATCCTGCCGCATTTCCGTGAGCAACGCGCCCCGCTCACCCGTCCGAGCCAGGCCTGACCTCGGCGCAGCCAGAGCGCTCGCTGTTCAGTGCCTGGCGCTTCGAGAATATCTGGCTAAAAGGCTGGGCACTGCCCCCTGTAGGAGCGGCCTTGTGCCGCGAAAAGGACGCGCAGCGGCCCCGGGAGCTGCGCACTGGCCTAGATTGTCGGGGCTGCTCTGCAGCCCTTTCGCGGCACAAGGCCGCTCCTACAGTGCGCCCAACCGCAGGCGCAGGTGGCCTGCGAGTGCCTGGGGCAAGCTGACAAAGAATGACCACACCCGCGATCCGCCTGTCTCACGCGGCTCGTAATGACATCAGCGAAATCCTTCGTTTCACCCAGGTGCAGTTCGGTGACGCTGCACGGCGACGCTACCAAGGGCTGCCCCAGGCGGCATAGCGTTCGATCAGTGAAGCACCGGAGCAAGCGGGCAGTTGCAAACGTACGGAGGTCGCGGCTGGCCTGCGCAGCCTTCACCTGATGCATTGCCGCAGCGTGTCCACGGCAGGGCGGGGCGCACGCCCCAGAGGATCTTGACCTCCATGGGCGTGCTCCATGCGCGAAAGGTGGGGAATCAGTTGCGCCGGTCGATGCCGGGCACCAGGCCCAGTTCGCTGGCGCGCTCGTACAGGCCGCTCATCTTCCACTGCTGGGTGAGCACACCCGGGCCGTAAGGACGCGAGCCGCCGAGGGCGTCGGCGAGCAGCTGGATCTGCGCGCCCTCCTCCAGCAGCAGGATGAATTCGGCGGTGGCGCGCAGGCCCTGCTTGCCCCACACGGTGGCGCCGCCGTTGGCCTCGAGAATGGCCAGGTTGAACGGGTTGGCGGCGATCTGCTCGAGGATGAAATCCACCTCGGCCTGGCGGCGGTCGATGTACACCGGCAGCTCGCGGGCCAGCTGGTAGCGCTGCACCGGCACGTAGTGGAACGGCAGGCTGCGGTGGGTCTGGGCCCAGGCGCCGAGGTACGGGCTGTGCACGTGGGACACGGTAGTGATGTCGGCGTGGGTCTGGAACAGCTTGGTGTAGCGGCCCAGCCCTCCCTTGCCCTTGCCGAGGATGACATTGCCGGCAAAGTCGCTGACCGTCGCCTCCAGCGGTTTGCGGTGGTTCCACGGGCCGCCGTAGTTCACCGACACCAGCAGTTCCTCGCCGGGTACCCGCTCGATGAAGCCGACGGTGCCGTTGGCGGTGATGGTGCGGGTTTCGCGGAACACGCTGAAGGCCGCTTCGGCCTCGGCCAGCACCTGGTCGGTGAAGGCTTGCAGCTCGGTGCTGAGGGGACGTTCGTTGATCAGTACGGTCATGGTCGGTCTCCGGTATCAGGCGCGGCGCTGGGCCAGCAGGTCATGGGCGGCTTGCAGGGGACGGTGGTCGACCCAGTCGGCGAGGTCGAAGTCGCGTTCCAGGAAGCCATGCAGGTTGAGGAAGGTCTTCTGGGTGTCGAGGTAGGCCAGGCGCTGGGGCGACAGGTCCGGTGCCAGGGTGGTGTGGAAGTCGCCGCGATAGGCTTCGGCCACGCCCTGGCTGCCGGCGCGGGTCTCGTCCTCGAGAATGCCGTTGAGCGCGTCGCGGTTGCCGGCGGCCCAGTCGGCGGCGCGCAGGGTCTGGGCGAGGAAGCGCGTTACCAGGTCGAAATGCTCGTCGAGCAGGCGCTGGTGCACGGTGATCGGCCGCGGCGTGCCGTTGTTGATGCGGTGGCGCGGATCAGGCAGGGCATCGAGGTCGATGCCCACCACCAGGCCCAGGCGGCGGGCGGCATCGGCGGCGGCGGCGCCCTTGACGTACACCGCATCCACCTCACCGCGCACCAGCGGATCCAGGCCCGACCACAGCCGTTGCAGGCCCAGTTGCGGGGTGCCGGCATCGAACTGGTCGAGCAGCGCCACCTCCACCAGATGCACGTCATCGAAGCCCAGGCCGGCCGAGGCCAGCGCGCCTTTGTAGCCATGCAGGCTCATGGCCCGGGCGATGCTGCCGGGGCGGTTGTCGCCCCAGGCCGGCAGGGCCAGGCGCTTGCCGCGCAGGTCTTCAGGGCGGCGGATGTCGCTGTCGGGGCGGACCAGGATGGTCTGCCACTCCTCGATCCAGGTCAGGCCGATCAGCCGTGTCGGCGCACCGGCGGCGCGGGCGGCCAGGGCCGGCAGGTTGCCGCCCTCGCGGAACAGGCCGGGAAGCTGGTGATCGTAATGGTGATGGCCGAGCTGGCGGGCCTCCTGCAGGGTATCGATGGGCAGGCCGTCGGCGGCGAATTCATCTTGCAGCCAGCCGAGCTTGTAGGCGATGCCCGAGGCAGTGGGTACCGGGCAGCGGGTGAACCAGAGGCGCTCCAGGGTTTCAGGTTTGGGAGTGGCTTGAGCGAGGGTCATGGGTGGCTCCTTGGACGTCGTGCAAGGACCGTTGCAGCGCTCGTGCCAAGGGCTGGGATGCCCGGAATACCGGGCTTTTCGGTGATGGCCAGGGTGGCGACTGCTGACCAGGATGCAGGATTGCGGCGCGGGTGTTGCCTGATCAGCAGAAGCGACGATCAGAGGTGCTGCTGGAGCAGCAAGGGTGCGCTGAAAGCCCGGTACTGCGTGGACTTCAGGGCTGTGGCAAAGAAGTTGCTCTGGCGTTTGCAGGCATCGCGGGGCAAGCCCGCTCCCACACCGACCCGCGATGGGCCATACACTGCCACCGAGGTAACCCATGACCACCATCGAACACCCGCCAGCCCGGCGCATCACCCGCGAATCCGAAGCCATCGACATCGCCCGCCAGGTCGCCGGCGAAATCGCCGCCCTCGCCGCCGACCCGGGCAACAACCGGCCACTGCCCCGCCGCCAGGCCGAGCTGCTGTCGAGCAGCGGCCTCACCGCCATCGGCGTGCCCACGCAGTTCGGCGGCCTCGGCGCCTCGGTCGCGACCATCGTCGAGACCGTGCGCCTGATCTCCACCGCCGATGGCGGCGTCGGCCAGCTGCTGCAGATCCACAACGTGATGCTGCGCGGCGTGCTCGGCGGCTACCCCGACGAGGTCCGCGACCGCGTGCTGGCCGATGTGCTGGCCGGCAAGCGCCTGGGCAATGCCCTGGCCGAGGTCGGCGGCAAGAACAAGTTCGCCCTCAAGACCCGCGTCGAACGCCGCGCCGACGGCAAGCTGGTGCTCAATGGCAGCAAGTTCTACTCGACCGGCGCCTACCTGGCCGAGTGGATCTCGCTGACCGCCGCCAGCGAGGACGGTGGCGCCGGCGTGCTGCTGCACCGCGACACCCCCGGCCTGACCCTGGTCGATGACTGGGACGCCTTCGGCCAGCAGCATTCGGTGAGCGGCACGGTGAAGTTCGACGAGATCGTCCTCGACGAACGCTTCGTCACCTTGCGCAGCGGGCCGATGAAGCGCACCGGCCTGACCTTCCCGCAGATCCTTCACGCCGCCATCGACAGCGGCATCGCCGCCGGCGCCCTGCAGGCGGCGGTGGATTACCTGCGCGAGCACGCCCGGGCCTGGGTCGAGAGCGGCGTCGAGCAGGCCAGCGACGAGCCGCACATCATCCGCCAGGTCGGCGAGTACGCCGTGGCCCTGCGCGGCGCCGAGTCGGTGCTGCGCGAGGCGGCGCGGGTGTTTGACGCCCATGAGCGCGACCCGGCGGACAAGGCGCTGGAGGATGAGCTGATCCTCTCGGTGGCCACCGCCCGGGCGCATGCCGATGGCGCGGCGCTGAAGATCGCCAGCGACCTGTTCTCGCTGCTGGGGGCCAGCGCCTCGCTGAGCAAGTGGAACCTGGACCGTTTCTGGCGCGATGCCCGCGTGCACACCACCCACGACCCGATCCGCTGGCGCCTGCACAACGTCGGCAACTACTACCTCAACGGGGTGGATCCGGGGGAGTACACGGCGGTGCTCAATGCCAAGGAAGCGCAAGGCGCTACACGTCGCTGAGAGGTTGCGCCCTTGGGGCTGCTGCGCAGCCCTTTCGCGGCACAAGGCCGCTCCTACAGAGACCGCGCGATTCCTGTAGGAGCGGCCTTGTGCCGCGAAAGGGGCGCGCAGCGCCCCCGGCGACCTCGAAGACCTCCCGCCACCACCAGACCCGAGCCCTGCATGACCTCCAGACACCCCCTCCTGCGCGCCCTGGCCATCTACCGCGAGATGCCCTGGCGCTTCACCCTGGTCACCACCCTGTACATCGCCGGCAACCTGGGCCTGGCCTGGCAGCAATGGCTGATCGGCCAAGCGGTCGACGATGTCGGCGCCGGCCGCGCCGTGACCCGCCTGGCCGACGGCAGCCTCGACGCCAGCCTGGGCTGGCACTGGCTGTGGACCCTGCTGGCCATCGCCCTGGCCCGCGGCCTGCTGCAGTACGCCGCCGCGGTGCTGTCGCTGGTGCTCAGCCAGGCCCTGCTGACGCGCCTGCGCGAACGCATTCTCGAACAGGTCCAGGCCCTGCACCTGGGCTACCACTGGCGCCATGGCATGGGCGAGCTGGTGACCCGCACCACCCGCGATGCCGACAAGGTGCGCGATGCGCTGATCACCTTCTGGCGGCAGATCGTCGAAACTCCACTGGTGCTGCTGGCGGCGGTCGGCCTGCTGGGCTGGTACGACCCGCTGCTGGGCCTGGTGCCGTTGCTGCTGACCGGCGCCGGGCTGTGGCTGTTCGTACGTCAGACCGAGCGCCTTGTCACCCTTGATCGGGCAGTTGCCTCTGCGTATGACCAGGTCAGCCAGGATCTGGCCGAAGGTATCGGCGGCGTGCGGGTGATCAAGGCGTTCGGCCTTGAGCAACGGCGCATCGCTCGTTTCGCCGAGCAGGTGACACTGTTCAGCGGCCACGCCCGTGCGGCGCTGGCCTACGCCAGCTCGCGCATTCCGTTGCCGCAGGCGGTGGTCGCCCTCGGCCATGTATGGATCCTGGTGTACGGCGCCCACCAGGTGGCCGCCGGCCGCCTGGGCATCGGCGAGCTGGTGACCTCGCTGCTGGTAGCCACCACCCTGGTGTTCCGCATCGAAGGCATCGGCCGGGTCATGCAGACCTTCGCCGACGCTCGCGCCAGCGCCGAACGCATCTGGCAACTGCTCGACGAACGCCCCGCCATCATCAGCGGTCAGTGCGCACTGCCCGAAGGGCCGTTGGGCCTGAAGCTGGAGCAGGTGCGCGTACGTGCGCCGGATGCCGGCCGCGACCTGCTGCACGGCTGCTCGCTGCAACTGCGCCCCGGCGAGGTGGTGGCGCTGGTCGGCGCCACCGGCAGCGGCAAGAGCCTGCTGGCCAGCCTGCTGCCGCGCCTGGCCGAGGTGGACGGTGGCAGCGTGCGGGTCGGCAGCGACGCTCACGGCTGGCACGATGTGCGCGACCTCGACCTGGCGGCCTTGCGCCACCGGGTGCAGGTGCTGCCCCAGGAAAGCTTCCTGTTCTGCGACTCGCTCGCCGCCAACCTGCGCCTGGCCGCGCCCGACGCCACCGACTGCGAACTGCGCGAGGCACTGCGCCAGGCCGCCGCCGAGGACGTGCTGGAGCGCCTGCCCCACGGCCTGGATACGCCACTGGGCGACCGTGGCGTGACCCTTTCCGGCGGCCAACGCCAGCGCCTGTGCCTGGCCCGCGCCCTACTCGGCGCGCCCGACATCCTGTGCCTGGACGACGCCACCAGCGCCCTGGACGCCCAGAGCGAGCGCCGCGTGCTCGACAACCTGCGCCGTCAACGCAGCCAGACCGGCCGTGCGCCGACCCTGCTGTTGATCACCAGCCGCCTGTCCACCCTGCTGCTGGCCGACCGCGTGCTGCTGCTCGACGGCGGGCGCATCAGCGCCAACGGCAGCCACGCCGAGCTGACGGCGAACAACGCCCATTACCGCGACCTGCTGGGGATCGAGCATGGCTGAAAGCGATATCGACATCGAACAGCGCCTGGCCCGCCAGGCCCTCGACCGCGGCATGCTGGGCCGTTTGCTGCCGCTGCTGCGGCCGATCCGTGGGGCGATCCTGAGCGTGATCGGCCTGGAGCTGCTGCTGGTGTTCACCGTGTTCCTGCGACCGTGGTTCGTCCGCGAGCTGCTCGACCGCGGGCTGATCCAGAACGCCGGCCACTGGCTGCTGGACGAGCGCCTGGTGCTGTGGCTCGGCCTGGGCCTGGCCGCCAGCTGGCTGGGCCGCTTCCTGCTGGCGGGCGTCTCGCAGTTGATTGCCGGCGGCGCCGCCATCGGCGTGCTCAACGCCCTGCGCGTGCAGGTGTTCGCCCATGTCCAGGCGCTGTCGGTGAGCTACTTCGACCAGACCCGCGCGGGGCGCATCATCGCCCGCGCCGACCGCGACGTCGACGCGCTGGAGCCGTTGCTGGTGCAAGGCCCGCCGGAGCTGCTGGGCGCCCTGCTGCGCTGCGGCCTGGCCGGGCTGATGCTGTGGCGCATCGAGCCGAGCTTCTTCTACAGCCTGGCGGCCACCGTGCCGCTGCTGGCGCTGGCCACCTGGCGCTTCAAACGGGTGTCGCAGCGCAACTGGGCCAAGGTCGCCGAGCAGCGCAGCCGCTTCACCGCGCACCTGGTCGAGAGCGTCAGCGGCGTGCGGCTGATCCAGCAGTGCGGGCGCGAGGCCAGCAACCAGCGGCGCTACCGGCACCTGCTGGAGGCCTTCAACCAGGCGCTGGTCCACGGCAGCCTGCGCACCGGCTGGTTCGCGCCGTTCACCGCGCTGCTGGGCACGGCGGGCATGGCCGTGCTGTTGCTGGTGGGCGCCTTCGGCCTGGCCGAAGGCCGGGTGAGCGTCGGCCAGGTGGCCGAGAGCCTGTTCTACGTGTTCCTGTTCCTCGGCCCGCTGCAGGAGCTGTCGGACCTGTTCGAGCGCTACGCCACCGGCAGCGCCTCGGCGCAGCGCATCTTCCTGCTGCTCGACACCCGCGCCCAGGTGCTCGACCCCGCGCAACCACGGGCGCTGGGCCGGGCCCGTGGCCAGGTGGACTTCGCGCAGGTCGGCTTCGCCTACAACGCCAGCGCCCACCCGGTGATCGACGGGCTCGAGCTGCATATCCCGGCGGGTGAAGTGCTGGCCATCGTCGGCCACTCGGGGCATGGCAAGAGCACCCTGGTGCAGTTGCTCACGCGCTTCTATGACGTGCAACGCGGGGCGGTGAAGCTCGACGACATCGACCTGCGCGAGCTGGCCCAGCACGACCTGAGGCGCAACGTCGGCGTGGTGCTGCAGGACAACGTGCTGTTCAGCGGCACCCTCCTCGACAACCTGCGCCTGGCCCGGCCCGGCGCCGACGACGCCCAACTGATCGCCGCCGCCCGCGAACTGGGTGCCGACGAGGTGCTGGAGCGCCTGCCGCTGGGCTACCACACCGAAGCCGGCCCGCTGGGCAGCCACCTGAGTCACGGTCAGCGCCAGCTGGTGTGCCTGGTGCGCGCCTATCTGGCCGACCCTGCGGTGCTGGTGCTCGACGAAGCGACCTCGGCGGTCGACGTGCACACCGAGCGGCGCATCCAGCAGGCGCTGCGCCGGCTGTGCCAGGGCCGCACGGCGATCATCATCGCCCACCGCCTGGCGACCATCCGCGACGCCGACCGGATCGCCGTGGTGCGCCATGGGCAGGTGGTCGAGCTGGGGCGGCATGCCGCGCTGGTGGAGGCCGGCGGGGTGTATGCAGGGTTGTACGCGGCGTATCTGCGCAGTGCCGGGGAGCAGGTTGGCGGAACCACGCAACCCGTGTAGGAGCGGCCTTGTGCCGCGAAAGGGCTGCACAGCAGCCCCAGGATCTCAGGGTAACGCACATATCGCCGGGGCTGCTGCGCAGCCCTTTCGCGGCACAAGGCCGCTCCTACAGGGAAATTGCGTTCCCCTGCTGCTCACCGGGCAACGGCTGCTGCCTGACTGCTGCCACAGCAGCACCCCACCCTTGCCACCCCACGCCGTTCCGGCCCTGCAGTGCCATGGCACAGCCGTTGCACCACCCTCCCCATCGACCACCTCCCCTTCAGGAGCCCCCATGACCACCGAATTCTTCTGGCGCCTGCCCCTGGGCACCGACGGCCCGCAACTCTCCACCGATCGCCACACCCGTGGCAACCCGCAGCACCGCCCGGGCCACATCGCCCCCGGCCGCCTGCCCGGCGGCGAGGCCGACGGTTTCACCTACATCGACTATATCGCCCAGGTGGCCAAGGCCGCCGAGCTGGCCGGTTTCGAAGGCGCCCTGCTGCCCACCGGCCCCGAGCCATGGATCGCCGCCGCGGCCCTGGCCCGCGAGACCCGGCGCATCCGCTTCCTGATCGCCTTCCAGGCCACCTGGACCCTGCCGGCCTACGCCGCGCAGCAGGCGGCGATCCTGCAGAACCTCAGCGGCGGGCGGCTGGACTGGAACATCATCACTGGCGGCAACCCGGCCAGCCAGCGCGCCAACGGCGACTTCCTCGAACACGACCTGCGCTACAAGCGCACCGGCGAATTCCTCGACGTGATCCAGGGCCTGTGGGCCAACGACAGCTTCTCCTACGAAGGCGACATCTACCGCCTGGAGCACGGCAGCCTGCCGCCGGGCCTGGCCCACGAGCGCAAGCCCGGGGTGTACTTCTCCGGCTTTTCCGACGCCGCGCTGGAGGTCGCCGCCCGCCACGCCGACGTCTACCTGAACTGGGCCGAGCCGATCGACAAGCTCAAGCCGCATCTCGAGCGGGTGCGCGAACTGGCCGACAAGCAGGGCCGCACGGTGCGTTTCGGCCTGCGCGTCGACCTGTTCGCCCGCGAAACCGAAGAGCAGGCCTGGCGCGAGCTGCGCCAGCAGTTCGAACGCCTCGAAGGCAAAAGCAGCGCCATTGCCAAGGGTTTCGCCAGCGGCTCCGACTCGGTCGGCGGCGCGCGCCAGGCAGCCTATCACCAGCACCTGCAGGACTTCGACGAACTGAAGCTGGCGCGCAATCTCTGGGCCGGCTTCGCCAAGGCCAAGCCCGGCCCGACCGTGGGCCTGGTGGGCAGCCACCAGAACATCGCCGAGCGCCTGGCCGAATACCGCGACGCCGGCTTCTCGACCTTCATCCTGGCGGCCAACCCGCACCTGGAAGAGGCCCTGCGCATCGGCCAGGAAGTCCTGCCGCTGGTGCAGCAGGCCGCCGCCACGCCGCTCAAGGCCAGCGCCTGAGGAGAACGACCATGAGCCAACCCCTCGACACCCTCTGGTACACCCGCTGTCCGGTGCCCACCGGCCTGGGCATCGCCGTGCAGCAAGGCTGGCTGCAGCAGGACCTGTCCGCTCTGGGTACCCGCGTGCAGTCGCTGCGCGAAGCCGACGAACAGGCCGTGCGCGAATCGCACTTCGACCACACGCTGCGCAACTCGGTGCGTCACGGCGGCAGCATCCCGGCGATCTGGGCCCGCGCCCAGGGCCGCGAGACCCGTGTGCTCGGCCTGTCCTGGGCCGACGAGGCGCAACTGATCCTGACCCGCCCGGACAGCGCCATCCACACGGTGCAGGACCTCAAGGGCCAGCGCTTCGGCCTGCCCGACTGGAGCGCGGCGCAGATCGACTTCACCCGCGCCCAGGCCCTGCGCGGCCTGGAAAACGCCCTGAAGCTGCACGGCCTGCAGGTGGGCGACCTGCAACTGGTCAACTACCGCTACCACGGCACCTTCAGCGACCGTCCGGTGCGCAATGTCGCCGGCACGCCGGTGTCCACCGGCCAGGGCGAGGGCCGCAACCTGGAGCTGGCCGGCCTGCTGCGCGGCGAGGTGGACGCGATCTTCCTCAAGGGCGCCAGCGCCGTGCAACTGGCCCACGCCTTCGGCCTGCGCACCGTGATCGACACCGGCAGCCACCCCGACCCGCTGATCCGCAGCAACAACGGCACGCCGCGCACGCTGGCGGTGGACAGCCATCTGCTCGAACGGCACCCGCAGGTGGCCCGCACGCTGCTGTCCAGCGTGCTGCGCGCCGAGCACTGGGCGCAGCAGCACCCGGACGAGACCCGTCGCTACCTCGCCCGCGAAACCAACAGCAGCGAATACTGGGTCGGCGTGGCCTATGGCAATGACGCCCACCTGCGCCTGCGCACCGCCCTGGACGAACAGGCCATCGACGCGCTGCAGGACTTCGTGCAGTTCCTCGCGCGCTGGCGCTTCATCCCGGCCAGCTTCGCGGTGCGCGACTGGATCGACCGGCAGCCGCTGGACGCGCTGCTTGCCGCCCCTTCTGCCATGGACAGGAAACCCGTCGCCTTATGAGCAAGCCCCTGGAAACCCTCTGGTACACCCACAGCCCGGTACCCACCGGCCTTGGCATCGCCGTGCAGTCCGGGCGCCTGGCCCAGGCCTTCGCGCCGTTCGGCACGCGCATCCAGTCGCTGCGCGAGTCCAGCGAGCGCGAGGTGCGCGAGGCCCACTACGACCACCACCTGCAGAACTCGGTGCGCCACGGCGGCAGCATCCCGGCGATCTGGGCCTACGCCAGCGGCGTCGAGACCCGGGTGCTGGGGCTGAGCTGGATCGACGAGGTACAGCTGATCCTCACCACTGAAGAAAGCGGCGTACGCGGCATCCGCGACCTGAAGAACCGCCGCTTCGGCCTGCCCAAGTGGGCCAACGTGCAGATCGATTTCACCCGCGCCCAGGCCCTGCGCGGCCTGGAGAACGCGCTCAAGCTCGAAGGCCTGAACGTGGCCGACGTCGAGCTGGTCGACTACCCCTACGGCGGCACCTACAGCGATGAACCCAAGCAGCACTTGTACGGCTCGGAGGTGGCGCTGGACACCCGCCGCGTGAGTCGGCGCAACAACGAGCTGATCGGCCTGCTGCGCGGCGACATCGACGCGATCTTCCTCAAGGGCGCCCACGCGGTACAGCTGGCCCACGAGTTCGGCCTGCGGGTGGTGGTCGACACCGGCAGCCACCCCGACCCGCTGATCCGCAGCAACAACGGCACGCCGCGCACGCTGACAGTGGACACCCACCTGCTGCACGAGCATTTCGAGGCCAGCCGCACCCTGGTCGACACCGTGCTGCGCACCGAGCAATGGGCTTGGGCCAACCCCGAGGACACCCGGCGCTTTCTCGCCCGCGAGCTGAACACCAGCGAGTACTGGGTGGCGGCGGCCTATGGCGAGGATGCCCACCGGCGCCTGCGCACGGCGCTGGATGGCCGCTCCATCGCGGCGTTGCAGGACTTCAGCGAATTCCTTCATCGCTGGGGGTTCATCCCGCGGCGCATCAATGTGCGCGAGTGGATCGATTCGAGCGTGCTGGAGCAGGTGATCGGCTCCACCTCGCGATTGGCTGTCTGATCGCATCACGGGGGCGTGGGAGCGGGCTTGCCCCGCGATTGGGGCGGCCCTGCTGCCCCAGCAACACCCGCCAAACACCCCACTGCTGCAGCATCCGCACCGACCGCTTGAAAGACCAATAAATACGAATAAAAACAGTGTATTACGAGCTTGGCACAGTCCCTGCTCTGTCCTCCCCAACAACGCGTTCACTCGGGGAGATTCCACATGCACCAGCGCCATCCACTAGCCCGCCAGATCAGCCTCGCGCTACTGCTCGGCAGCACCGCCAGCCACACCTTCGCCGCCGACGAGAACAAGACCGAGCCGGCCCTGGAGACCGTCACCGTCACCGCCCAGCACCGCGAACAGACCCTGCAGGAAGTGCCGGTGGCCGTGTCGGCGATCAAGGGCACGCAACTGGTCGCCGACGGTGTGCGCTCGATGGGCGACATCACCACCTTCGTGCCCAACGCCTCGGCCAAGAACCCCGACGGCGACGGCCGCCCGCGCTGGTACATCCGTGGCCTGGGCACCGGCGACACCGGTGCGGCGACGGTCTACCCGGTGGGCATCTACGCCGACGACGTCTACCTCAACGCGCCCATCGCCGGCGGCGGTCCGCTGTTCGACCTGGAGCGCATCGAGATCCTGCGCGGCCCGCAGGGCACCCTGTACGGCAAGAACACCACCGCCGGCGCGGTCAACGTGATCTCGAAGAAACCGACCTTCGACACTGACGGCTATGGCACGGTCGGCTTCGGCAGCAAGAACGAGCGCATCCTCAACGGCGCCCTCGGCGGTACCCTGGTGGACGACAAATTGGCCGGCCGGGTGTCGCTGTATTCCGAGGAACGCGACGGCTTCCAGCACAACGATTTCGACGGCAACAGCTACGGCGACGTCAACAAGAAGGCGGTGCGCCTGCAGTTCCTCGCCCAGCTCAACCCGGACCTGGACGCCCTGCTGAAGATCCACAGCCGCCAGTTCAAGGGCGACGGCAGCAACGGCTCGCTGCCGGTGGGCCGCTACTATAACGTCGGCTATGAGCGTCCCGGTGGTCGCGATATCTCGCTCAACATCAACGAGGACTACCGCCTCGACCACGACGGCGCCTCGCTGACCTTCAACTGGTACCTGGGCGACTACACCCTGACTTCGATCAGCGCCTACGACGACATCCGCAACCGCTCCACCACCGACGCCGACTACACCCCCTACGAGGTCAATGGCGCCTCGATTACCGACAACCGTTATCGCCAGTGGTCCCAGGAACTGCGCCTGGCCTCGCCGGAGGACCGTTCTCTGCACTGGCTGCTCGGCGCCCACTACTTCCACGAAGACCTCGACAGCGCCTCGCAGCGCATCGTCACCCCGGGCCCGACACCCAACGGCAGCGGCTCCAACCAGGTCGGCAGCACGGCGTTTCGCGACCTGGGCTTCGACCATCGCACCGACAGCTACGCGCTGTTCGGCAACCTCACCTACGACTTCACCGACGACTTCAGCGTGACCGGCGGCCTGCGCTGGACCCAGGAGAAGAAGGACATCGACCTGGACCTGGTGCAGCTGACCCGCGCCAGCGCCAACGGCCCGCTGATCCCCATCGCCGGCGTTGGCAGCAACGGCAACCGCCAGCAGGACAAGACCTGGGAAGCCTGGACCTACGACCTGACCCCGGAATACCGCATCAACGACAACCTGCGGGTGTTCTTCCGTTATGCCCATGGTTTCCGTTCCGGCGGTTTCAACACGGGGCTTTCCACCAGCCTGGCGCAGCTGACCACGGTCGATCCGGAAGAACTGGACGCCTACGAGCTGGGGCTCAAGTCCGAGTGGTTCGACCGGCGCCTGACGGTCAACGCCAACGTCTTCTACTACGACTACTCGGACATCCAGGTAAACCTGCTGACGGTCAACAACGGCGTGCTCACCACCGCCCTGACCAACGGCGCCAAGGGCAAGGTCAAGGGCGCCGAGCTTGAGATCGAGGGCCAGCCCACTGAACGCCTGCACCTGCGCGCGGCCGTGTCGTTCCTCGACACCGAGTACACCGATTTCAAGAACACCAACCCCACCACTGGCGCGGTGACCGGCGACTACAGCGGCAACAGCTTCGTGCGCTCACCACGCAACGTGGTGTCGCTGGGCGCCGATTACACCCTGCCGCTGGACGTGCCCGGCCGCGTGGTAGCCGGTGGCGATGTGAGTTTCCGCGACAAGGAGTACTTCCTCGCCGACCGCCAGAGCAGTGCCGACGAGACCCTCAGCCAGCCGCACTACACCCTGGCCAATGCGCGCCTGAGCTGGTTCAGCGCCGACGACAAGCTCAGCGTCACCGGCTTCGTCAACAACCTCACCGACCGCCGCTACCAGGTGCATGGCCGGCCCAACGGCGGTGCCGGGCAGTACGTGATCACCTACGGCGACCCGCGCACCGTGGGGATGAGCATTACCAGCCGGTTCTGATTTTTCTGCCCCCTGGGGCTGCTGCGCAGCCCTTTCGCGGCACAAGGCCGCTCCTACAGGGTTTGCGCGGCCCCTGTAGGAGCGGCCTTGTGCCGCGAAAGGGCCTCGCAGAGGCCCCATTGCCCTTCAAAAGGACAGCCCCATGCCCCACCACACCCCCTTGGCCCTGAGCCTGGCCATCGGCAGCATCGCCGTGCCCGCGCTGGCCGCCGAACCCACCGACCGCCTCGACACCGTGGTCGTGGTCGGCACCCACCGCAGCGACCTCACCGCCCTGCAAAGCGCCGCCCCGGTGGACGTGCTCAGCGGCGAAAAGCTCCAGGAAACCGGCGCCCGCGACCTGTCCGGCGCCCTCACCGCGCTGTCGCCCTCGTTCAACTACCCGCAATCACCACAAGGCGCCTTCGCCGGTTCCATCGCCCAGGGCGCCTCGCTGCGCGGCCTGGCCTCCGACCAGGTGCTGGTGCTGGTCAACGGCAAGCGCCGCCACACCAGCGCCAACGTCACCCGCCAGGGCCTGGCCAACGGCCGCGGCGCGGCGGCGGTGGACCTGAGCCTGATTCCGCTGGCGGCGGTCGAGCGGGTGGAGATCCTGCGCGACGGCGCCGCCGCCCAGTACGGTTCGGACGCCATCGCCGGGGTGATCAACATCGTGCTCAAGGAGCGCGACGAAGGCGGCAACCTCGGCTACCGCTTCGGCGGCTACGACAAGGGCGACGGCCTGCAGCGCAAGCTCAGCGGCTGGAAAGGCTTCGCCCTGCCCAACGACGGTTTCCTCACCCTGGCCTTCGACGCCGGCAGCCAGGACCCGGCCAGCGACACCCGCGACGACAACCGGATCTTCTACCCCGGCTCCACCAGCACCAACACTGCGCGTGAGCAGAACAACCGCTACCGCAACTGGCGCTGGGGCTCGGGCAATGTCTCGGACCAGTACAACTTCACCGCCAACGCCGAAATGGGCCTGGGCGATGGCCTGAGCGCCTATGGCCTGGCCACCTACGCGCACAAGAACACCGACGCCGAGAACTTCTTCGACCCGCCCACCACCCTGCGCAGCAACTACGGTAGCGTGGCCCTGGCGCGCTACCCGGACGGGCGCCTGCCGATCACCCGCTACGGCCTGGAGGACCATGCCGTCACCGGCGGCCTGCGCTACCAGGACGAGACCCTCGGGCACTTCGACCTGGCCCTGAACCATGGCAACAACCGCCTCGACTCCACCGACCGCGATGCCATCAACCCCAGCTGGGGGACGGCCAGCGCCTCGACGATCTACACCGGCCGGCGCGAGGCCGACCAGACCAACCTGACCCTGGACTGGACCCGCGACTTCGCCACCGACCTGCTGTTCAAGCCACTGACGGTGTCCGCCGGCCTGGCCTGGCGCGAGGAGAACTACCAGCTCAGCGCCGGCGACGCCCAGGGCTGGCAGAACGGGCCGCTGTTCAACACCGTCGACCCACTGACCGGGCGGCGCATCCCCGGCTACTATTCGGGCATTACCCAGGTCGACGCCGCCTCCCTCGACCGCCGGGTGATCGGCGCCTACTTCGACCTCGAAGGGCAGATCACCGAGCAACTCCAGGCCGGCTTCGCCCTGCGCAGCGAGCACTACTCCGACTTCGGCGACACCACCAACGGCAAGCTGTCGCTGCGCTACGACTTCACCCCCGAGATCGCCGCCCGGGCCAGCGCCAGCACCGGCTACCGCGCACCGTCCCTGGTGCAGTCGGGGCTGTCGTCGTTCAGCGTGCAGGTGGTCGAGCAACCGCCGGGTAGCGGCAACTGGGTCGAGGTGCAACAGCGCACCCTGCGCGCCGACAGCCCCGAAGCGCAACTGCTGGGCGGCAAGGCGCTCAAGCCCGAGGAGTCGACCAACTTCTCGGTCGGCCTGGTGTGGCGCCCGCTGGCCAACGCGTCGCTGACCGTCGACGCCTATCGCATCGACATCGACAACCGCATCACCCTGTCCGACCAACTGCCGGCGTCGGTGGTCGGGCCGATCTTCGCCGGCACGCCCTACGCCAATATCCAGAGCGCGGCGTTCTACAGCAACATCGCCGACACCCGCACCGACGGCATCGAACTGGCCGGGCACTACCAGCTCGACCTCGGCGCCTGGGGCCGGCTGGACCTCAACGGCGGCTATGCCCGCACCAACACCCGCATCACCGGGCTGGACGATGTCGGCGGCATTGCCGGCAACCAGATCATCGGCCGCAACACCCAGGGGCTGATCGAGGACGGCACGCCCAAGGACAAGCTGACCCTGAGCGCCAACTGGCAGTACCAGGGCTGGAACGTGACCGTGGCCCAACGCCGCTACGGCCAGTGGCAGAACCGCAACGCCGCCAACCCGGCGCTGGACCAGACCTTCGGCGCGCAGTGGGTGACCGACCTGGACGTGGCCTACCGTTTCGGGCTGGGGCTGACCTTGTCGGTGGGTGCGATCAACCTGTTCGACAGCCACCCCGACAAGCTCGAGGGCGCGCAGCTGTATGGTGTGCAGAAGTATTCGATCACCAGCCCCGAAGGGGCGCAGGGGGCGTTCTACTACACCAGCCTGAGTTATGACTTTTGAGCGGGTGTGGGGGGGCTGGTGCCAGGCGATAGTCTTGCAGCGCTCTCGAGATCGAGCGCCGCCCGCGCGGCGCATCGCGGCACAAGGCCGCTCCTACATCTGTTTCGGGCCAGTCAATCCTGTGCCATCACCTGGTACGCCTTGTGAGTACGGCGCGGTTTCAGCGTGGGCACAAAGGCAGGCAACCATGGCCTGACAGGTTCGGCACGTTGCAACAAATGTAGGAGCGGCCTTGTGCCGCGATGCGCCGCGCGGGCGGCGCTCGATCGCATAGGCGCTACAACTCTCTCGCCAAACACATCGCCCTCCCTCAAGACGCGAGAATAAAGTCCGCCACCGTCACACTGGTCGCATCCCCCACCCCGACCAGGCGGATGGAGTCAGGCCCCCCGAAACTGACCAGCGTATCGGCGCCCACATCGGCAATGCTGACACTGACGGCAAAGCTCGCCGCGGTAATGCTCAGCGCCGTGATATCCAGCCGGTCCTGCCCCCCTGCCGGGGCGGCGTCGAAGCCGAACACCTGGTCGGTGCCGAAGCCTGCCGCGAACTGGAAGATATCGTTGCCGTCGTTGGCCACCAGCGAGTCGTTGCCGGCACCACCGCTGACGATGTCGTCACCGGCCCCGCCATCGACGAAGTCGTTGCCGTTGCCGCCCTGCACGACATCGTTGCCGCCACCGCCCAGCACCGTGTCGTTGCCATCGCCACCGACCACCACATCGATGCCGACGCCACCGTCGAGGTTGTCGTTGCCCGCCCCGGCCTGCAGCGTGTCGTTGCCGACACCGCCATTGAGCGTGTCATCGCCCTCCCCGCCGTCGAGACTGTCGTCACCGCCACCGCCGTTCAGGCTGTCGGCGCCGAGGCCACCGATCAGTTGGTCGTTGCCGGCATCGCCGTTGAGCGTGTCGTTGCCGGCGTTGCCGAGCAGGGTGTCGTTGCCGCCGTCGCCACTGAGGGTATCGTTGCCGGCACCACCGGTAATGACGTTGTTCAGACCGTTACCGTTGCCGACGAAGTTGCCGACGCCGGTGTAGGTCAGGTTCTCGACGTTGGCGCTCAGGCTGTAGCTGGCCAGCGCGGTCAGCACGGTGTCGATGCCGCCACCACCCGCCTCGACCACCACATCCGAGGTGGAGTCGACGATATAGGTGTCGTTGCCGGCACCGCCCACCATCCGGTCACCGCCGGCACCGCCATCGAGCTGGTCATTGCCGGCCCCGCCGGTGAGGGTGTTGGCCAGCGTGTTGCCGAAGCCTGTGAAGTTGCCGCTGCCGGTGAAGGTGAGGTTCTCGATGTTGGCGCCGAGCTGATAGCTGAGCAGGCTGGTCTGCACCAGGTCGGTACCACCACCAGCCGCCTCGACAACGCTGTCGCCGGCATTGTCGACCACGAAGGTGTCGTTGCCGAGGCCGCCGTCCATGGCATCCGCGCCAAGGCCACCGTTGAGGGTGTCGTTGCCGTCCTCGCCAAACAGCAAGTCAGCGTCGTCACCGCCGTTGAGGATGTCGTTGCCCGCCCCACCGAACAGCTGGTCCACCGCGCCCAGGCCATTGAGCGTGTCGTTGCCGCCCAGGCCGCGCAGCACATCGTTGCCAGCGCCGCCGGTGAGTGTGTTCGCCGCATTGGTGCCCACCAGGGTGACGCCGGTCAGCAGGCGCACCGCCGTGGTCGCGGCGGAGGTCACGGTTTCCTGGGCGCCGAAGCCGTCGGTGTAGCGCACGATCACCCGCAGTTGCTGGTTGCCCTGGGCGAAGCCCGGGGTGTAGCTCGCCGTGGTGGCGCCAGCGATGTCGACGAAGATGCCGCCCACGCCCTGCTGCCACTGGAAGCTGAAGGCGCCCAGCCCGTCGAGGTCGGCGATGCCGGCGGTCGAGGCGGTCAGCAACTGCCCCTGGTCCGGCGTGGTGTCGCTGATCAGCACCGTGCCGGTCGGCGCGTCGTTGACGTTGGCCACCGGGCCGAGGATGTCGGAGGCGGCGCGCTCGGCCACGCCGAAGGTGTCCACGTAGCCCACCTGCACCCGGACATGCTGGCCGACCTGGGGCTGGCCAAGGGTGAAGGTACTGGCGGTGGCACCGGCGATATCGACCCAGCCCGCGCCGTTGTTCATCTGCCACTGGAAGGTGAACGGCGCGCTGCCGATGCCGTCGGCGTCGACGATGGTCGCCGGGTTGGCGCTCAGCACCTGGTTCTGCACCAGCAGCCCGGCCACGGCGGGCCCGCTGCTGGGCGCGCTGTTGGCCGAGGAGTCGACGATCTCCAGGGTGCCCTTGGCGTCCTGGTACACCGCCCGCACGCGGATGTTCAGGCCGGCGACATCGTCCGCCACCCGGTAGGTGCTGCCGATCGCCCGCGAGACCTCGCCGGCGGCGACGAAGGTAATGTCCTCGTAGACGCCCGTGCCGGGGATGTTCTCCACCTGCCAGTAGTAGGCCACCGGCCCGCTCAGCGCGCCGCTGGGGTTGCTCGCGCCCTGGTTGTCGGCGTCATGCACCGCCAGGTCGCTGACCCGCAGCAACTGCCCGGCCACGGGCGTGTCATCGCGCAGACCGGTGGCATCGTCGACGATCGCCAGGTGGCCGCTGGGGCCGTTGTTCAGCGCGCTGCCCACGCCGGAAGCCTGGGCGCCGTCGGCGAACTGCAGACGCTCGATGCCGGTCAGGCGATCGACGCCGTCGCGGCCGACCACCGTGTCGGTGACGATCACCGTGTTGCCCTCGACGACGATGCGGTAGTCCGTGGCGATGCCGGAGAACAGCGCGGTGTCGTACTGGTCGGTACCGCTGAGGATCTCCCGCACGATCACCAGCTGGCCGGGGTTGTAGGTGCCCTTGAGCATCAGTGGCACCATCGGCTCCATGCTGTCGAACGAGGCGATCTCCGGCCCGCTGCCGTCGCTGTTGGCCCGCACGCTGATGCGCACGTTCAGCCACTTGTCGCCGTCGAGGATATCGTCGCCGCCACGCCCTTCGATCAGGTCGCTGCCACTGCCGCCGAGGATGATGTTGCCACCGTCGTAGAAGGTCGCGCCAACAGGCAGCAGCCCGGCCAGGCCGTTGATCAGGCTGATGTTGGTGAGCACGCTGCCGGTGGCCCCGGCGGTCGGCAGCGAGGTGGCGTCCTCGTTGTCGCCGCGCAGGAAGTCACCGTGCGCCGAGCCCGACAGGCCTTCCATGATGTCGAAGCGCACCAGCGCCGAAGCCCCCGAGCCCGGTACCGGCGGCACATCGAAGAAGCGGTCGCTGTAGTCGACGGTCACGCCCTGGGCCAGCCCCTTGAAGGTCGCCCAGTCATAGCCGGAGCCGCCGATGTAGCGATCGCCGAAACCGAGGCTGCCGACCATGATGTCGTCGCCGCCTTCACCGTTGAACTTGTCGTTCTCGTTGCCGCCGACGAACACGTCGTTGCCGATCACCGGATCGTTGCCGAGAGGGTCGAAGTTGTCGCCGGGGGCGCCGTCCGAGGTGCCCTTCTCGATCCAGTCGTCGCCTTCGTTGCCCATGTCCTGCTCGTTGGCCTTGCTGCCGAGGATGAAGTCGTTGCCCTGGCCGCCGATGGCCTCGGAAGCATCCTCGCCGGTGACGATGAAGTCATTGCCGAAGCCGCCGATGATCAGGTTGACGCCATTGCCGCCATGCAGCACATCGTTGCCGTCGCCGCCCTGGATGTTGTCGTCGCCGCCCATGTCGCTGATGATGTCGTCGCCGGCACCGCCGCGCAGCTGGTCGTTGCCGTAGCCGCCTTCGATACGGTCGTTGCCGCCGTCGCCCCAGACCGTGTCGTCGCCTTCGCTGGAGACGAGGATGTCGTCGCCCTGGGTGCCGCCCAGCACGATGTGCTGGTCACCGGCATAGCGGATGTAGTTGCTGTCGGGCCCGACGGTCAGCGGGCTGTCGCGGAACACCACCTGCTGGCCGTTGTCGCCAAGCGGGTCGGCGTTGCCCAGGCCGTCGTTGTACTGCTTGCTGCGGTCCAGCTCCAGGTAGAACCCGGGGTCGGAGAACACCAGGCCCGGCAGGTGCGTGGCCGAAGTGTTGGCCATGATCAGCTTGGCGAACGAGTTGCTTTCCAGCTCGGCGTTCATTGACAGGCCGGCGGTGCGCTCCAGGTAGTAGAAGCGGTCACCGTCCTGCAGTTTCTCCAGCTGGTTCTCGAACACGAAGTTGAAGGTGCTGCCGAGCATGCCGCCGAACGGGGTCTTGGCCTCGGCCAGGCCGCCAATCCACAGGTCGATGGCATCGACGCCGGTCACGGTCACGCCCTTGAGGTCATCGACAGTGCCCAGCACCCCGTCCTTGCCCGCCAGCGTCACGTTGGCCCAGCTGCCGCTGCCGTTGAGGAAGTCCAGGCGGTCGGACGGCGCGTCCGCGCCACCGAACACCAGGGCCAGGGCCGCGGCGCGCTTGCCGTCGAGGGTGGTGGCCGAGGTGATGGAGCCGTGTGTGCCGTAGGCGGCGATGAAGTTGATCAAGGACTCCGGGTGCTTGAGGTGCTGCACCAGGTCGACCCAGCTGGTGTACGGCTTGAGCTGGGTATCGCCGGTCTGCCCGAAGATGTCGCGGCGCACGGCGTTGAGCGAGGGGATGCCGACATCGCGGCCACGGGCGATGTTGATCGCCGGCAGGTCCAGTGGCAGGCCGAGCAGGTTGTTGCGCAGCGCCTCGGTGACGAACTCGTCGATCTCGTTGCCGGCCTGGCGGGTCACCCCGCGCACGATGGCACTGGTTGCCTCCTCGGGGGTCACGCCGCTGGCGGCGTAGGCCAGCGGGTTGAGGAACGCCGCGATCAGGCCCATCTGCTGCTCGGGGTTGGCGCTGGCCGGATCGCCGATCACCTTGAAGTCGATGTCGAAGCGGTCGACGGTCTCGGTCAGCATCGAGTGGCCGAAGCGGTACACGGTGTGCGCGAACTCGGCGACGATCGAGGCATCGAGGTCGACGTCGTAGACCTGGGTCGGGGCGAAGAACAGGTCGACGCGCGGCTGGATGGTCCGGGCGAACTCCTCGAACACCAGGTGCTGGTACTGCATCTCGGTGCCGAACTTGGCCGCCTGGAACAGTCGCTCGCCGTTCCACACCAGGGCGTCGATCTCGGCCTGGCTGACGGGCAAGGCGCTGACCGGGGTCAGCAGCCACTCGTTGAGGAAGGCCAGGTCGCCCGAGTCGAGCACGGTGTCCTGGGTCTGCGCCACCAGCCGGTTGTGCTCTGAGTGGAAGATCGCATGCACGGCGGTCAGGCCGATGTTCTCGTTGACCCGGCCATCGCCGGCGATGTAGTGGGCGTCCAGCAGTTCGTTGTCGTAGGCCAGGTTGGCACCGGTGTGCGGATTGACCGGCACGGCGTTGCCGGTGGCGCTGTCGGCATCCGGCGCGAGCACGCCACCGATGGATACCGGCACGGCATTGTGAGCGATGTCGGCAAGGAACTGATGGCCGGTGCGCACGGCGTTGGTCAGGTCGATCGGCGCCAACGGGTTGCCTTCGACCAGCACATCATCGGCGGTGCCGCCCAAGCCGTCGGCGCCCTTCATCACCACCATCGGATAGCCATGCGGCCCCTTGATGAAGTTGCCGTAGGCATCGGTGGCCAGCAGCGGCACGTTGTCGACGTCGGCGTCGGTCAGGTGGATGCCGAGGATGTCGTTGGCCTGGGCCTTGACCACCTTCCAGGTGGCCATGCCACCGATCTCGCTGTCGTCACCACTGCCGAACTTGCCGTCGGCGCCCAGGTCGCGGTTGGTGATAAGCCGGCCGGTGGCGATGGGGCCGCTGGCGCTGAGCTGGTAGCCGCGCAGGAACACCTGGTGCGAGGGGTGCGAGCTGTAGGTCTGGTTCTGGTCGACGAACGGCGTGGTGGTGTTGGTGTGCTCGTGAATGTCGTCGGCGTTGCCGAGGATGCCGTCCGGCCCCGGCAGGTTGGTGGCCCGGGTCAGCACCATGAAGTTGGCGGCGCCGCCCGGCACGTACAGCGGGTCGTCCGGCTGCAGGGGAATGAAGATGGTTCCCGAACCGCCCTTGGTGACCAGGTCCAGGCCGTGGTCGAAGAACTGGCCGAAGAAGGTCATCCAGGCGTTGAACGGCGCCGACAGCCCGGCATCCGCCGAGGTGTTCTCGAACAGGAAGACATCATGGTCGTCGCCGGTGCCGAACTGGCCGTCCATGCCGGGGCTGGCGACGACCCGCACACCGTCCTTGAGCTGGTCGTCGTTGCCCGGCGTGCCGAAGTCCAGCACGCCGTTGGCGCCGGGGTCGTAGGCGCTGGCGTAGGCCGCCGGGTTGTTCGAGGTCTGGTCGACGATCAGGTTGCTGATGGTGCGCGGCTCTGAGTCGAACACGTAACCGCTGGTCTGCTGGTACGACGAGCCGGGGATGGCCGGCGAGCCGGGGCCGAAGAACCCGGCGGGCGCGCCCTCGGCGGCATTGAACACCGGGTCGGTCAGGCGCGGGAAGACATTGTCGGCGGCGCCATACTCGGTGTGGTCATGGCCATTGAGGTTCATCAGGTTGTTGTTCGAGCCGTCGACCGCGCGCAGGCCCAAGGGCGCGCGGATGTTGGGGATCAGCGAGAGGATGTCCTGCCCGGCGGCATCCGCTTCGGCGATCTTGATCTGGGCGAGGATGAAGTTGAGGTCGGAGCGGACCATGTGCAGGCCCTCGCCCCCCGCGCTGGCATCGACCACCGGCGTGGGCGCGGTCGGCACCACCGGCGCGCCGGCCTCGACCACGGTGGTGGGCGCGCTGAACAGCACCTCGGTGGTGCCGTGGGCGTCCTGGTAGATCGCCTTGACCCGCAGCGACAGGCCGACCAGGTCCGGCGACACCTTGAACGCGGTGCCATCGGCGCTCTGGAACGCCAGGTCGCCGGCCGGCAGCAGGATGATGTCCTCGAACACACCGCTGCCGGGGTCGGCCTCGAACTGCCAGTAGTAGGACACCGAAGCATTGGCCAGGGTGCCCAGCGGGTTGCCCGCCGTGACGTTGTCGCCGTCGCGCACCCCGGCCATGCTCACGCTGAGGATATCGCCCACGGTGATCGCGCCACCGTTGCCGTCACTGAGGCTCGGGCTGCCGGTCGGCTGCGCGTTCAGCCCCGGCACCAGCACGCGCTGGGCATCGGCGAACTGCAGGCGCTCGATGTGCAGCAGGGTATCGGTGCCGTCACGCCCGGCCACGGTATCGGCCACGGTCCACACATCGTCCGCCAGGTCGGCGGTGCCGCGGGTGTCCTGGGTCACCACGTACTCGGCCTGCACCCCGGAGAACACCGCGGTGTCGAAGGCCGCGCCGCCAGTCGAGGTGCCGGGCAGGATTTCCCGGATGGCCTTGAGCTGGCCGGGGTTGTAGGTGCGGTCGAGCATGAACGGGATCATCTCGACCATGCTGTCGAAGCTGGCGATCTCAGGCCCGGTGTGCTCGAGGTCATCGGCGGCGTAGACCGCGATACGCACGTTGAGCCACTTGTCGCCGTCGATCAGGTCGTCGCCGCCACGGCCCTCGATCAGGTCGCTGCCATTGCCACCCAGCAGGATGTTGCCGGTGGCAAAGCCGGTGGTCGGCAGCCCCGCGTCGGCGAGGAACTGCGCCAAGCCGCGGATCAGCGCGACATTGCTCAGGGCGCTGCCGGTGGTGCCGCCATGGTTGAGGATGGTGACCGCATCGACGTCGTCGCCCTTGAGCACGTCGGCGAAGCGCGAACCGGACAGTCCCTCGACCTCGGCGAAGCGATCGAGGATCGACGCCGGCGAGGCGCCGACCGGGTTGAACACCCCGGCGTTCTGGTTCGGCGCGTTGCCATGGGGCTGCGCCAGCGCGGCCAGGCTCAGGTCGGCGGTGACGCCGACCTGGTCGTTCTTGTAGGTGATCCAGTCGAAGCCGGACATGCCGTCCATCTTGTCCTGGGCATCGCTGCCGACAAAGATGTCGTCGCCGCCCTCGCCGATCATTTCGTCGAAGCCGCCGCCCCCGACGAAGATGTCGTTGCCCACCACTTCATCGGTAAGCAGCGGCGCGAAGTTGTCGCCCGGCGCGCCGTCCTGGGTGCCCTTCTCGATCCAGTCATCGCCTTCGTTGCCGGTGGGCGGCAGGTTGGTCTTGGCGCCGAGGATGAAGTCATCGCCCTGGCCGCCGAAGGTGGTGCTGATGTCCTCGGTGGTGATGATGAAGTCCTGGCCGTCGCCGCCGAGGATCAGGTTGCCGGCGGCGAGCATGCTGCCGGCGACGATCACGTCGTTGCCGGCGTTACCTTCCAGGCGGTTGTCGCCGAACGAATCGGTGATGATGTCGTCGCCTGCGCCACCGAGCACGGCATCGTTGCCGGCGCCGCCCTCGAGGTAGTCGTTGCCGCCATCGCCATAGAGCGTGTCGTCGCCTTCGCCGGAAAGGATGATGTCATCGCCCGAGGTACCGCCGAGCACCACGTGGTCCTCGCCGGTGTAGTGCAGGTAGTTGTCGTCCGGCCCGACGGTGTCGGGGTTGTCGCGAATGACCAGCGGCACGATCTCCACGCCGTTGATCTCGATCCCTCCGGTGGGGTCGGCGCGACCGTCGCCGCCAAGACCGGTGAACTGGTTGGCCTGGTTGACCTCGAGGGTGAAGGTCGGGGTGAGGAACACGGTGTTGGACAGGTGGGTGACATCGGAGTTGGCCATGATCAGCTTGGCGAACGAGTTGTTCTCCAGCTCAGCGCCGAAGTTAAGGCCGGCGGTACGCGACAGGTAATAGAAGCGGTCGCCGTTCTGCAGGGCCTCCAGCTGGGTCTCGAAGACGAAGTTGAAGGACGAGCCGAGCATGCCGCCGAAGGGCATCTTCTGCTCGGCCAAACCGCCGACCCAGAAGTCGATGGCGTCGACCCCGGTCACCGTCACCCCGCTCAGGTCGTCCGCGGTGCCCAGCACGCCATCCTTGCCGGCCTTGGTCACGTTGGCCCAGGCGCCGCTGCCGTTGAGGAAGTCCAGGCGGTCGGACGGCGCGCCGCTGCCGCCCAGCACCAGGGCCAGGGCGGCGGCGCGCTTGTCGGCCAGGGTGGTTGCCGAGGTGATCGAGGCGTGCGTGCCGTAGGCGGCGATGAAGTTGACCAGCGACGCGGGGTGCTTGAGGTGGTCGGCAAAGTCGACCCAGCTGATGTAGGGCTTGAGCTGGCTGTCGCCGGTCATGGCGTAGAACTCGCGGCGCGACTCGTTGAGCGAGGGGATGCCGGTGTCGCGGCCACGGGCCAGGTTCAGCGCCGGCAGGTCCAGGGGCAGGCCGAGCAGGTTGTTGCGCAGCGCCTCGGTGACGAATTCGTCGATCTCGTTGCCGAGCTGGCGGGTCACGCCACGGATGATCGCCCCGGCCGCTTCATCGGCGGTGGCGCCGCTGCCGGCGAAGGCCAGCGGGTTGAGGAAGGCGGCGATCAGGCCCAGTTGCTGGTCCGGGTTGTCCGGGTCGCTGAGGATCGGGTTGAACGCCGGGTCGAAGCGGTCGACGGTCTCGGTCAGCATCGAGTGGCCGAAGCGGTACACCACATGGGCGAACTCGGCGAGGATCGCCGGGTTGATCGAGGTGTCGTAGCCACTGGGGGCGAGGAACTCGTCGATCTGTGGCTGGATGGTGCGGGCGAACTCCTCGAACACCAGGTGCTGGTACTGCATCTCGGTGCCGAACCTGGCCGCCTGGAACAGGCGTTCGCCATTCCACACCAGCGCCGCCACCTCGGCGGGCGTGGCGGGCAAGGCGGCCACATCGTCGATCAGCCACTGGTTGAGGAACGCCAGGTCGCCCGAGGCGAGGATGGTGTCCTTGGTCTGCTGGACCAGGCGGTTGTGCTCGGCGTGGAACACGTGGTGCACGGCGGTCAGGCCGATGTTCTCGTTGACCCGGCCGTCACCGGCAATGTAGTGGGCGTCGAGCAGTTCGTTGTCGTAGGTCAGGTTGTTGCCGCCCGGGCCCATGGGCTGGGCATTGCCCACGGCACTGTCGGCATCGGCCTGCAGCACCCCGCCGACCAGCACCGGCTCGGCGTTGTGGGCGATGTCGTCGAGAAAACCATGGCCGCTGCTCACGGCATTGACCAGGCTGATGGGCGCGGCGCGGTTGCCTTCGACCAGCTGGGTGACATCGTCGGCGGTGCCGGCAATGCCATCGGCGCCATTGCCCACGCGGATCACCACCTGCGGCATGCCGTTGGGTCCGCGCAGGAAGTTGCCATAGGCGTCGGTGGCCAGCAGTGGCACCCGGTGCACGTCGGCGTCGGTCAGGTTGATGCCGAGGATGTCGCGGGCCTGGGCCTTGACCACGGCCCAGGTGGCCATGCCGCCGTTCTCGCCGTTGCCATCGTCGCTGGTGCCGAACTTGCCATCGGCGCCCAGGTCACGGTTGGTGATCAGCCGCCCGGTGGCCACCGGGTGACCAGCCGCGTCGAGGGCGTACTCGCGCAGGAACACCTGGTGCGAGGGGTGCGAGCTGTAGGTCTGGCTCTGGTCGACGAAGGGCGAAGTGGTGTTGGGCTGGCCGTCGTCGGCGGTACCGACCACGCCATCGGCGCCGGCAGTGCGCACGGCACGCGGCAGCACCATGAAGTTGGTCGGGCTGTTGGCCACGTACAGTGGGTCGTCCGGTTGCAGCGGGATGAACACCATCTGGCTGCTGCTCTTGGTGACCAGGTCCAGGCCGTGGTCGAAGAACTGGCCGAAAAAGGTCATCCAGGCGTTGAAGCCGGCGGTCAGGCCGACGTCCGGCGACTGGTTGGGGATGAAGAACACCTCTTTGTCATCGGCGGTGCCGAACACCCCGTCGATGCCGGGGCTGAGCACCGGAGCGGCGCCGCCGTTGGCGTCGACCGCGGCCGGGTTGTTGGCGGTCTGGTCGACGATCAGGTTGCTGATGGTGCGCGGCTGGCTGTCGCTCACCGTGCCGGTGCCGGCATACGCCGCGCGGTACTGGGCATCCATCAGGCGCAGGAAGGCGTTGTCCGAGGCGCCGAACTCACTCTGCCCGGTCACCAGGTTGTTGTAGCTGCCATCGACGGTGCGCAGGCCGAACGGCACTTGGCTGTTGGGCAGCAGGTCGATGAGGCTGGCGCCCTTGGCGTGGGCCTCGGTGATGAAAATCTGCTGGAGGATGAATTGCAGGTCGGACTTGCTGAAATTGGCCATGATGGTTGACCTCTGTCTGTCGGGAGCGAGGCGCAGGCGCCCGTCGCGCCCGGTCGGTGGCGTGCACGGTCATGCAGTTGGTTTTTTTATGGCGAATACGGGTGCGCGACAGCGTTACCCGTCGTGCGGGCTACGTGCCTCGGATTCGCGAAGGTTCAGGGCTCGCCGTCGCTCAGGCGCGGCGCTCCCGGGCCCGGGGCGGGCCATGGTTTCTCGAATGGCAGGGGAACGTCCTGTAGAGCCCATTCACTCGGTACAAGAACAGGAGACGAGTCATGTTCTGCTCCCACAGGAATGTCGACAAGGATTCGCGAGGGGTCGGGGCGACAGCTGGCCTGCGGCGAAAGTTCCCACGAACTGATTAAGACTAAAGTTGCGCGGCAAAATATTGTCAATATCTCGTCAGCAAAAAATGTCGCGCATCGATAATGCTTATCAAGCCACTGTTTTTAATAGGAACTTGAAGGAATCAATAGAGCAAAAAGATATTACAAGATATTTCTACGCAACCTACTCTGCTGTTTGTGGGCTCCCTGCAGCGTATTTGGAATAACCCGCCAAAAGAGCGACAAAACCTTCTGCAGGCCAGCAACCACAAAGCTTTTAGCCCGACCACCGCAACGGCGGCCGGCATTTTTCGCAGAGGGAGGCTCCCCCGATGACCAGGCAGACAGGTACCCGCTCCGAGCTGGCCGAGGCACTGTTTCAACTGCGACGCAGTTTCTATGCCCTGGCGGTGTTCAGCGGGGTGATAAACGTCATGATGTTGACGCCCGCCGTGTACATGCTGCAGGTATACGACCGCGCGCTGGTCAGCCGCAACCTCACGACCCTGGGCATGCTGACGGTGCTGGTGGTGGGGCTGTTCCTGCTGATGACCACCCTGGAGATGCTGCGCAGCCGGGTGCTGGTGCGGGTCGGCAACCGCCTGGACATGGCGCTCAACCGGCGCCTGTTCAGCGCCGCCTTCGAGCGCAACCTCAGCCGTGCCGGTGGCAGCCCCGGCCAGGCCCTGCAGGACCTGGCGCAGGTGCGTCAGTTCCTCACCGGCAACGGCCTGTTCGCCTTTTTCGACGCGCCCTGGACACCGATCTACCTGCTCGTCGCCTACCTGATCCACCCGCTGCTCGGCCTGGTCACGCTGGTCGGCTCGCTGATCCTCGCGGCACTGGCCTGGCTCACCGAAAAGGCCACCAAGCAGCCCCTGGGCGAGGCCAACCACGCCGCCCTCGCCTGCGCCCATTACGCCAACAACAACCTGCGCAACGCCGAGGTGATCGAGGCCATGGGCATGCTGGCGTCGATCAGCCAGCGCTGGTTCCAGAGCCACCTGCGCATCCTGCAGATGCAGACCCTGGCCTCCGACCGCGCCGCCGTCATCGGCAGCATCGGGCGCTTCGTGCGCATCACCCTGCAGTCGCTGATCCTCGGCACCGGGGCCCTGCTGGCGATCGAGGGCAAGATCACCCCGGGCATGATGATCGCCTGCTCGATCCTGACCGGCCGGGCCCTGGGCCCGGTGGAACAGGTGATCGCCGCGTGGAAGCCACTGCTCGGCTGCCGCCTGGCCTGGGGCCGGCTCAACGGCTTGCTGCAGGACTATCCGCAGCGCCCGCCGAGCATGTCGCTGCAACGGCCGCTGGGCATGCTGGCGGTGGAGAACGTGTATGCCGGCGCGCCCGGCACCGGCAGCACCATCCTGCGCGGTGTCAGCCTGGGCCTGACCCCGGGTGAAAGCCTCGGGGTGATCGGCCCGTCAGCCTCGGGCAAGTCGACCCTGGTGCGGTTGCTGGTCGGGGTGTGGCCGGCCCAGGCCGGCAAGGTGCGCCTGGACGGCGCCGACATCTTCACCTGGAACAAGCGTGAACTGGGCCCCTGGCTCGGCTACCTGCCCCAGGATGTCGAGCTGTTCGAAGGCAGCATCGCCGACAACATCGCCCGCTTCGCCGAGGTGGACAGCGAGGCGGTGATCCGCGCCGCCAAAAGCGCCGGCGTGCACGACATGATCCTGCGCTTTGCCCAAGGCTACGACACCCGCCTGGACAGCGACGGCGGCCCGCTGTCCGGCGGTCAGAAGCAGCGTATCGCCCTGGCCCGCGCGCTGTACGGCGAACCCAACCTGATCGTGCTGGACGAACCGAACGCCAACCTCGACGACCTCGGTGAGAAAGCCCTGGTCGACGCCCTGGCCGAACTCAAGGGCCGCGGCGCCACGGTGGTGCTGATCTCGCACCGCCCCAACGTGCTCTGCGCCGTCGACAAGGTGCTGATGCTGCGCGACGGCGCCGTGCAGATGCTCGGCAGCCGTGAAGAAGTGTTCGCCGCCCTGCGCACGGCCAGCGTGATCCCCGCTGGCGCCGCGACCCCGCTGGCCGCCGTCAAGGTACGGGAGTGACCGATCATGATCCATTCCATGCAAACCGAACTGCTTCCGGCCGACGCCAACCCGATCGACCTCGACGTCGGCAAACCCGTGCGCTGGGGCCTGTGGCTGGTGCTCGCCGGCTTCGGCGGTTTCCTCCTGTGGTCATGGCTGGCGCCGCTGGACGCCGGCGTGGTCGCCACCGGCACGGTCAAGGTCACCAGCAACCGCAAGGCCGTGCAGCACCTGACCGGCGGCACCGTCGAGGCGATCCTGGTGCACGAGGGCGAGCGGGTGAACAAAGGCCAGGCGCTGGTGCGCCTCGACGCCCTGCATGCGCTGGCCGAGCAAGGCGCGGTCAGCGCCCAGTACATCGTCAGCAAGACCGTGGAGAATCGCCTGGAGGCCGAACGCGACGGCCACGACACGGTGACCTTCGCCCCTGCCCTGCTGCGCCAGTTCGAAGACGATCCGCGGCTGTTGGCGGCCATGGACCTGCAACAGCACCTGCTGGCGACCCGGCGCGCGGGCCTGGCCGGCGAAATCGGCATCCTCGAGGAGAACATCGCCGCCTCGGCGGTGCAGCTCAAGGGCCTGCAGCAGGTGTATGGCGCCCGCGCCTCGCAGATCGGCTTCCTCGGCCAGGAACTGCAAGGCACGCGCATGCTCGCGGCCGAAGGCTATGTACCGCGCAACCGCCTGCTGGAGCTTGAGCGCAGCAACGCCGACCTCTCCGCCGGCCAGGCCGAGAACCTCAACAACATCGCCCGGGTGCGCAGCCAGATCAACGAGCTCAGGCTGCGCGTCCTGCAGCGCCGCCACGACTACCTCAAGGAGGTGCAGTCGCAGCTGACCGACACCGCCAAGGAAAGCACCACCCTGGCCGACCGCCTGCGCGCCCTGGACTACGAAGTGACCCATACGATCATCCGCGCGCCCATCGACGGCATGGTCCAGGCCTTGAGCATCGCCACCGTCGGCGGGGTGGTCCAGCCCGGCAGCCGGATCATGGAGATCGTCCCGCTCGACGAGCCGCTGCAGGTCGACGCGATGATCCCGGTGCAGGCCATCGACCGCATGACCCCGGGCCTGGCCGTGGACATCGCCTTCCCCGCCTTCAACCACGCCAGCACGCCGAACATTCCCGGGCGCGTGCTGACCGTCTCCGCCGACCGCCTGCTCGACGAGGAGAGCAAGCAGCCGTTCTACCTGGCACAGGTGGAAGTCACCGCCGACGGCATGGCTTTGCTCGGCAGCAACCATATCCGCCCCGGCATGCCCGCCACCGTCACCATCAAGACCGGCGAGCGCAACCTGCTGAGCTACCTGCTCAAACCCCTGCTCGAACGCGTCGACGCCGCGTTCAAGGAGCAATGAGATGAACCGCCATTGCCTTGGCCTGTGCCTGCTGACGCTGGCGTTGCCGGCCGGCGCCATGGACCTCAAGCAGGCCTGGGACCTGCTGCAGTACCAGGGGCCGATCTACCGCGCCGCGGTGCATGAACAGCAGGCCGGCCTGGAAAACCGCGCCATCGGCCAGGCCGGCCTGCTGCCGCAGGTCAACGCCTCGGCCTACGCCAACCGCATCGACGGCAGCCAGCGCCAGCACGGCATCGACAACGACCTCGACTATGACGCCACCGGCGCCAACCTGCGCCTGCGCCAGCCGCTGTTCAACAAGCAGAAGATGGCCGAATACCGCCAGGGCCAGCAACGCGCCGACTACAGCGTGGCGGTATTCGACGCCAAGAGCCAGGACGCCGCCGTGCGCCTGGCCGACAGCTACTTCGACGTGCTCCTGGCCAGCGAGACCATCACCCTGGCCCGGGCCAAGCTCGGTGCCTTCGAGGAGCAGCTCGGCTCGGCCAGGCGACGCATGCAGCTTGGAGCCGGCACCATCACCGACATCGACGAGTCCCTGGCCCGGCGCGACCTTGCCGAGGCCGAGCTGATCGAGGCCCAGGACAACCTGGCCAATGCCAGCCGCAAACTGGCCGAGTACATCGGCGAGACACCCGTGTCGCTGACCACCCTGCAAGCGGACTTCGCCACCCCGCCGCTGCTGCCGGACAACCTGCATGACTGGCTGGCCAGGGCCCAGGCCGACAGCCCGGTGATCCAGGCGCGCCGGCACAGCTACGCGCTGGCCGAGGAGGAGGTCAAGCGCGCCAAGGCCGGCCACTGGCCGACCCTGGACTTCGTCGCCGGCTACACCGCCGGCAAGAGCCAGTCGATCTCCGAGCTGAACCAGCGCAACCACTACAGCTCGATCGGCCTGGAGCTGAACATTCCGCTGTACAGCGGCGGCGGCGTCAGCGCGCTGAGCCGCCAGGCCAGCGCCAACAGCGCCAAGGCCCTGGACGAGCTCGATGCCACGCGACAGGAAGTCATCACTGGCACCACCCGCGAGTTTCGCGGCGTGCAAAGCGGCGCCCTGCGCGTGCACGCGCTGGAAAAGGCGGTGGCCTCCAACGAACGCTCGCTGCTGTCGGCACGCAAGGGTTTCAGTGCCGGCGGCACCAGCACCAACGCCGATGTGCTCGACGCCGAGGAGCTGCTGTTCGTGGCACGGCATGACCTGTTCGAGGCCAAGCTGCGCTACCTGATGTCGCGCCTGCGCCTGGCCTCGGCGGTGGGCAGCCTGGGGGATGACGACATCGACCAGATCAACCGGTACCTGGGGCCGGAGTTGTTGGTGAACAACTAGATTGAGATACAGCCCGCGACATCGGCCCACAGTTTGGCGATACTGCTCAGCCCTCATCCATGAAAAGGACTTCGCTGATGAAGCGACTGCTTGCCCTCACCCTCCTCACCCTGGCCATCGCCGGCTGCGACAAGGCCGACCAGACCACCGCGGCGACCGGCCAATGCGCCAAGGACACCGACTGCAAGGGTGAGCGCATCTGTGAAAGCGGCCAGTGCGTCAACCCGCAGCCCCAAGCCGCGCTATTGGCCAAGCCTACCGTCAGCGCACCGCTGGCGCCGAGCATTGCCTATGAGCCGCTGCCGATCAGCGACGAAGGTGCCGGTCCGTTCAGCGTCCAGGGCATGGAAATGGGCACCGCGTTGAACTACCAGTCCCGGGCAGGCGTGATGAACGTCATGGAGTCCGTCGTCGCCGACGCCGAAGGCACCGGCTACGTCGCCATCGAGAAAGCCTACGCCTTCGGCCCGAGCCGCTATGTGCTGGTGGTGTCCACGGGCGAAGGCGGCAATGCCTGCCCGGCGTCCACCTATGTCTTCAGCTTCGATACCAGCGGCGAGTACGTGGACGGCAAGGCTGAGGTGGACGGCTGTTCGGAAATGGTCGAAAGCATGGCCGAAGGCAACAAGCTGACCATCAAGAAGGATGGCGCCGCGACCGTGGTGTACAACGGCCAGGTGAAGTGAGTGGGCTCAGGCCGGCACCACGTTGGCCCAGTACCCCAGTACCCGCTGGATCCGAACCGGCAGGGTCTCGGTCAGCAGCATCAGGCTGGCATCCGGTTGGTCGAGGGACAATGACCTGCTGACCTGCAATCGCGCGATCTGCGGGTCGCACCTGAGCACGCCTGGGCGATAGTTGTCGAGTTCCTCGAGCACCTCGGCCAGGGGCATGCGCTCGGCCACCAGGTGTCCATGGGTCCAGGCTCCGGCCCCAGTTGGCAGTGCGACCCTCGGGGTACTGCCCGTGTCGCCGAACAGTTGCTGCCACCCGGCTTCCAGTGCCAGCGGAGCGGCCGAACCCCACGCGATCGATGCCACGCCATCAAGCATCTGCACCAGGGTCGCGGATGCTTGTTGCTGGACGATCAAGCGCGCCGCCTGCCCCGGCATGATCCGTACCTGGGTGGTTCGCAGGCTGACACCGGCGCCCTGTGTCACCTCCAGCAGCACCCGCCCACGTTGCAAGGTCACGGCGCGGCCAGCGTTGTCCAGTGCGCTGCGGCTGTCCAGTAGCACCGAAAGGCCCGGTGCCAGTCGCCAACCGCGTCGTTGTCCGGTGCCGGTGGCGCAATCGCTGAACAGCGTTGGCAGCGCGCCACCTTGGTTCACGCCATAGCCACTGGCGAGAAGTACGCCGGTCGCGGTCAGGCTGCCGAGCAGCGTTCGCCGCGACACCTTCGCCCGGCCACCCTGGGGCTGGGAGTCACGGTTCTGGATCAGGTCCAGTGCCGGGTCGCGGTGGGTTGAAGACATGCGGCGACTCTCTGGGGAGGGCGAAAGGTGCTTATGATAATTCTTATCATTTACTTTTTGCCAGTTGCTCTGACTCGCTCTGGGGGTGTTCGCCGTAACCGTTGCAGCGCCTATCAGATCGAGCGCCGCCCGCGCGGCGCATCGCGGCACAAGGCCGCTCCTACATTTGTTGCAACGTACCGAACCTGTCAGGCCATGGTTGCCTGCCTTGGTGCCCACGCTGAAACCGCGCGGTACTCACAAGGCGTACCAGGTGATGGCACAGGATTGACTGGTCCGAAACAGATGTAGGAGCGGCCTTGTGCCGCGATGCGCCGCGCGGGCGGCGCTCGATCTGATAGGCGCTGCAACGGTTACGGCGAACACCTTGAGGACAAGAATCGGGACAACCCCCCCCTCCAGAACTTTTTCCATTTTCCCGGTCTATTGGGTGAGTGCATTCCTCGGTTGCTCCAACAGCCACCGAACGCACGCTCACCTGCCATTCAGAGGTTGTCTTCTCTCATGAAATTCCCTGCCCCATGCATGCTGCTCGTTGGCCTGTTCGCACTCGCGGCCGCAGGCTCGGCATCCGCCGCACCGATGAAGACTTCGACACCTCACACCCTCGACCTGGCGGACCGCCAGGCCAGCGAAAACCCTTGGCCAAGCCTGGCCAGCGCACCCTCGGCAGCGCTGCTGGCCCATGACGACCGCTACCGGCACGACGAGCGCTGGCACGATCACCGCGACGACTGGCGTCGGGAACAGTGGCGCCGCGAACAATGGCGCCGGGAGCAGCACCGCCGGGAAATGGAACGCCAACGCTACTGGGAACGCCATCACGAGCGCGCCTTGCGTCATCGCTATGACGACGACCACCGCTACTATCGCCGCTGAACAGCCCACGCGCTGCCTGCTTCCCTCTGGAACAAAACATAACGTGCTGATTTAGCTTGCACAGTGTGGGAGCGGGCTTGCCCCGCGATGGGGTTGCGCGATACATACGGAAATACGTATATTCGATTTTCCATATGTATAGGCCATCACCATGCTCACGCCTCCCGAGGTATTCAAATGCCTCGCCGACGAGACTCGCGCCCGTGCCACCTTGCTGATCGCCCAGTCGGGCGAGCTGTGCGTCTGCGAGTTGATGTGCGCCCTCGGCGACAGCCAGCCGAAGATCAGCCGCCACCTGGCCCAACTGCGCAACTGCGGCCTGTTGCAGGACCGCCGCCAGGGCCAGTGGGTGTACTACCGCCTCGCCCCACAGCTCCCCGCCTGGGTGCATGACCTGCTGCAACTGACCCTGCGAGCCAACGAAACCTGGCTGCACGACAACACCACCCGCCTGCAGCACATGGACGGCCGCCCGCAACGCGCCGCCTGCTGCTGAACCTGCCCCCGGAAAACACCCATGCTGATCGCGATCGCGGTATTCGTCTTCACCCTGGTGCTGGTGATCTGGCAACCCCGTGGCCTGGGCGTGGGCTGGAGCGCGGCACTCGGCGCGCTGATCGCCCTGGCCGTCGGCGCGGTCTCGCTGCAGGACATCCCGGCGGTCTGGGCCATCGTCTGGAACGCCACGGCCACCTTCATCGCCATCATTATCATCAGCCTGCTGCTCGATGAAGCCGGCTTCTTCGAATGGGCCGCCCTGCATGTGGCGCGCTGGGCCAATGGCAGCGGCTACCGCCTGTTCGCCTTCTGCGTGCTGCTGGGCGCGGCGGTGTCGGCGCTGTTCGCCAACGACGGCGCCGCGCTGATCCTCACCCCCATCGTCATGTCGATGCTGCTGGCCTTGCGCTTCTCGGCCGCCACGACCCTGGCGTTCGTCATGGCCGCTGGTTTCATTGCCGACACCGCGAGCCTGCCGCTGGTGGTGTCGAACCTGGTCAATATCGTCTCGGCGGACTATTTCGGCCTGGGCTTCGGCGAGTACGCCGCGGTGATGGTCCCGGTGAACCTGGTCAGCGTCGCCGCCACCCTCGGCGTGCTGTGGCTGTTCTTCCGTCGCGACCTGCCGCGTCACTATGCCCTCGATGCGCTCAAGGCCCCCGAATCGGCGATCCATGACCGCGCCACCTTCGTGGTCGGCGGCTGGATGCTGCTGGTGCTGCTGGTCGGGCTGTTCGCCCTGGAACCGCTGGGCGTGCCGGTCAGCGCGGTGGCGGCGGTGTGCGCGGCGATGCTGTTCGCCGTCGCCGCCCGCGGCCATCGCATCTCCACCCGCCGCGTGCTGCGCGAGGCGCCCTGGCAGGTGGTGATTTTCTCGCTGGGCATGTACCTGGTGGTGTATGGACTGAAGAACGCCGGCCTCACCGACCTGCTCACGCAACTGCTCGACCGCCTGGCCGCGCACGGCCTGTGGAGCGCCACCCTCGGTACCGGCCTGCTTGCCGCCTTGCTGTCGTCGGTGATGAACAACATGCCCAGCGTGCTCATCGGCGCCCTGTCGATCCAGGCCAGCGATGCCCAGGGTCTGGTACGCGAAGCGATGATCTACGCCAACGTCATCGGCTGCGACCTGGGCCCCAAGATCACCCCCATCGGCAGCCTCGCCACCCTGCTCTGGCTGCACGTGCTGGAGCGCAAGGGCATGCGCATCACCTGGGGCTACTACTTCAAGGTCGGCATCCTGCTGACCCTGCCGGTCCTGTTGATCACCCTCTCGGCCCTGGCCTTGCGCCTGAGCCTTTGATACCCGGAGCGCCCCATGCGAGTCCTGTTCATGTGCACAGCCAACAGCTGCCGCAGCATCCTCAGCGAAGCCCTGTTCAACCACCTGGCGCCGCCGGGCTTGCAGGCCGTGAGCGCCGGCAGCTTTCCCCGGGGCCAGGTGCTGCCGCGCAGCCTGAGCACCCTGCAACAGACCGGCATCGCCATCGAGGGGCTGAGCAGCAAAGGCAACGACGCCTTCGCGGACAACCCGCCGGACATCGTCATCACCGTGTGCGACAAGGCCGCCGGAGAAACCTGCCCGGTGTACTTCGGCCCGGCGCTGAAGTGCCACTGGGGACTGGCGGACCCGTCCGAGGTGGTGGGCGACGAGCAGACCATCGACGCCGCCTTCCGCGCCACCCTGGCGCATATCGAACGGCGCTGCCGGGCGTTTCTGGCCCTGCCATTGGCCAGCCTCGGGCGCGATCAGCTTGGGGTTGAGCTGGAAAAGATCGGCAGGCTTTGAGCGCTGGTCCTTTCGAGGTGTTCGACATTAGAGTTGCAGCGCCTACAAGATCGAGCGCCGCCCGCGCGGCGCATCGCGACGCAAGGCCGCTCCTACATTTGTTGCAACGTACCGAACCTGTCAGGCCATGGTTGCCCGCCTTGGTGCATGTCTTGAGACAGGTGAGGCGCCAGTGGTGCCCACATTGAAACCGCGTCGTACCAACAAGGCGGACAAGGTATTGGCACAGGATTGACTGGCCCGAAACAGATGTAGGAGCGGCCTTGCGTCGCGATGCGCCGCGCGGGCGGCGCTCGATCTCACAGGCGCTGCAACACTCTCGTCGAACCCCAGGGAAAATGGCAATCTAGGTCCCGCAGTGAACCATCAACAGGATGTTCAAGGGAGTCATGTCGTCATGGCAGCACTGGATCGCGTATTTCATGGTCTTCACCAGCAAGGGTTGTTACTTCTGGCCAACGTGGCGGACGCCGGCGGCGCGCGCCTGGTCGAGCGCCAGGGCAGCCAGGCGGTCGCCACCAGCAGCGCCGCCGTGGCCTGGTCGCACGGTTACCAGGACGGCGACAAGCTGCCCCTGGCACTGCTGGCCGGCACCGTCGAGTCGATGGCAAGGGTGCTCAGCGTGCCGCTGACGGTGGATATCGAAGGCGGCTATTCGCACGCCCCCGAACAGGTTGCCAAGGTCGTCGACACGGTCATCGCCGCAGGCGCGGTGGGGATCAACATCGAGGACGGCACACAGCCTCCCGAACAGCTCCTGCGCAAGCTCGACGCCGCCAGAAACGCCGCGAGCCGGCGCGGGGTCGACCTGTTCATCAACGTGCGCAGCGATGTCTACCTGAAGAACCTGCTGCCCGCCGAGCAGCGCCTCGAGGAGCTCCTGCGGCGCGCCGCGCGCTATGCCGCTGGCGGCGCGAACGGGCTGTTCGCCGCCGGCGTGGTCGAGCCCGACGAGATCGCTACGCTGTGCCGGGAGCTGACGCTGCCGGTCAATCTGCTCTGGCGCGCAGGCTTGCCCGGCCCGGCCGAATTGCAACAGCTTGGCGTTCGCCGCCTGAGTGCCGGATCGAGCATCGCCGAGTTTCTCTATGGCGCCATGAGCGGCCTGGCCCAGCGTTTCCTGGAAAGCGGCCAACTCGACACCAGCGGGTTGAAGGCACACAGCTATGGTGAACTCAACGCACTGATGGCCAGCCAGGCCGATGGTTCCTGAACGGTAGGGAGAGCCTGTAGAAGCTGAAAAGCACCTGGCCCTCATCGGTTCGCTCCACTACCGTGGGCTGATCATTTCCGGCCCACTGGACCAGGCCTTTCAAGGTGTTCGACGACAGAGTTGCAGCGCTCTTGAGACCGAGCGCCGCCCGCGCGGCGCTCGGTCTTATAGGCGTTGCAAGGTTTGCGGCGGACACCTTGAGGCCCTTATCCGGTAAAGACCTTGAAAGGGATGGCCCACTGGACGAATCGCCGGAATCGCCCTAGCATCGGCGCCCCCACGGCCTCACTCACGGACGATCATGCCCCCCGCCACCCGACTGCTTGCCCTGTTCGCCCTGTCCACCCTGGTCAGCGCCTGCAGTGTCAATGGCACCTATATCGACAGCACCCGCCCCGATGCCGCCAAGCTGCGCTACATCTCGGGCAATAGCAGCTCCACCCTCGACCTGTTCGACAGCGAGCGCTGTGAAGGGCGGACCACCGGCATGCTCAACAACCTGTTCGTCCCCGACTCCCGCCGGCGCGCCGACATGAGCGTACCGCCGCCAGCGCACAGCAACAGCTACTACGAGATCCGCCTCGAACCCGGCAAACCAGTACATGTTCGCGCCAACACCCAGGGCGCCACCACGGTCTGTGCGGCCTCGTTCACCTTGACACCGCAGGCAGGTTCCGAATACGAACTGAGCTTCGACAAGTCGCCTGGCTACTGCCAGGTGGAACTGGTGCGCCTGCAACGGGTCGAGGGAGAGGACCAGCGCCAGCCCTATCCGATGATCGACACTGTTCCAACCGTCTGCTGGGGTACGTCAGCGCTGTTCCCGAAACAACCCACGCCCCTGCCCGATTCCGCCCGGCGCACCGCGCTGATCGACAGCATCCTGCGCGACAGCGTCACACCGGAGATGGAACAGTTGACCACGTTGCGCACAGCCGTGGTCCTCACCCGCCAAGCCTCCCCCGAAGTACAGGTAGCGGCACGCAAACAGGAAATGGGCCTTGATTTGACTGAGGCCTATTGGCAGCAATACCAGCAGAACCTGCAGACATTCGCCGAGGCGCTCGCCAACCTGAAGACTCGTACGCTGGAGCGCTACGACACCGACAACCGCGCCTACCTGCGCAGTGTCCTTGACCAGCAACTGCAGGTCTGGGCTGGTGACAACAACGACCCGCACCTGCCCAGCAGGGCCCAGCGTATGCGCGACATGGCGCACTACTACAACTATGTCCTGCAAGAGACGGTCGCCCAGATCAGACTCGAACACTTGCGCAGCATGGCTGAACTGGACCAACGCGAAGGGGTTTGCAAGCGCTTCGCCGGATGCTGGAAACTCTAGGCCGTCAACCGAGCGAAGGGCTGCCCCATGCCGTCGGGGCATGACGGTCACGGTCTTCGACCCCGACCTGGACCCCGATGGGCGCTGCGCGACGACAATCGTCGAGTTGCTGGGGCGGTTGCCGTTTCCGCCAGACAGGGGCACTTGAAGCAGCCGACAGTCTGCTTGCCCACAGGTAGTGTGCCGCGCCCCCGAGCCTGTGTATGCTGCACGGGCGCGGCAAGCGGCCCCCGGCGGCTTGCAGGACCTCGCGCCGCCGCCCTGCGTGATCGGACCATGACCGGGCTACCCGTATCGGACACCCCTGCCCTATGCCCGTCGACCTGCAAGCGCTCTACCCCAGGCTGATCCACCTGATGCTGGACACCGTGTTCGTGGTCGACCGGGACGACACCATCGTGTTCGTGAGCAATGCCTGCGAGGCCTTGCTCGGCTACCGCGCCGACGAACTGACCGGCACCCCGATCACCCGCTACATGCACCCGGACGACCTGGAGGCCACCCGCGCCTCGATCGTCCGGGTCATGGACGGCACCCCGCACTTCGACTTTCGCAACCGCTATGTGCGCAAGGATGGCGAGATCGTGCATATCCTCTGGGCGGCCTTCTGGTCCGACGAGGTAGGGGCGCGGATCGGCGTCGCGCGCAACATCACTGCCCTTACCCAGGCCGAGCAGGAACTGCGCTTTCTCGCCCATCACGACCCGCTGACCAAGCTGACCAACCGCTCGCTATTCAACGACCGCCTGGCCACGGCCCTGCGCGCCGCCCGCCATCAGCAGCGCCGGCTGGCCCTGCTGTTCCTGGACGTCAACGACTTCAAGGGCATCAACGATGTGCACGGCCATGCGGCCGGCGACCGCGTGCTGTGCACCATCGCCCAACGCCTGCAGGACAGCGTACAGGAAGCGGACACCGTGGCGCGGATCGGCGGCGACGAGTTCATCGTGCTGCTGACCGACGTGCCGTCGGAGGACGCCGTGTACGAGGTGGTCGAGCAGATCGCCATGGTCATGGAGGAGCCGCTCGGGGCCGAATTCGGCGATGTCAGGATGCCGTCCTGCAGCATCGGCGTGGCCTGCTATCCCACCGATGGCGAGGATGCCGACACCTTGCTCAGCCATGCCGATGGCGAGATGTACCGCAAGAAGCGGCGGCGGGTGGGGTGATGGTCTGTTGTGGCCTCATCGCGGGTGAGCGCGCGCGCCACCACTTGTGGGAGCGGGCTTGCCCCGCGATGAGGCCCGTGCGATTGCTCAGCCCTTCCAGGCCTCCACCACGATCCGCGTGGCCGCCGCAATCGTCTCGCTGTTCCACGGCGCGTCCTGTTTCGTAGCACGGCTGAACACCACCAGGATCCACGGCGCCCGGCCCTTGGGCCAGATGACCGCGACATCGTTGGCCACGCCATAGTCACCCGAGCCGGTCTTGTCGCCCACCACCCAGTCCTTCGGCAGCCCGGCGCGAATGCGCGTGTCGCCGGTGGTGTTGCCCTTGAGCCAGGCCTGCAGCTGTTGTTGCGCGGCGGCGGGCAGGCCATCGGTGAGCAGCAGGCGCTGCAGGGTCATGCCCATGGCCAGGGGCGTCGTGGTGTCACGCGGATCACCCGGCAAGGCGGTGTTCAGCGTCGGCTCGTTACGGTCGAGGCGGAAGGTCGGATCGCCCAGGCCACGGACGAACGCCGTCAGCCCGGGTGGACCACCGACCAGCTCGAGCAGCAGGTTGCCGGCGGTGTTGTCGCTGTACTGCACCGCGGCGGCGCACAGTTCGGCGACGGTCATGCCAGGCCCGACATGCTTTTCGGTGACCGGCGAATAGACCACCAGTTGCTCGGCGCCATAAGCGATGCGCCGCGCCAGCAAACCCGGCTCGGACGCGCTGCGGTGCAGGACGGCACCGGCAAGGACGGCCTTGAAGGTGCTGCAGAAGGCGAAGCGCTCTTCGCCACGCCAGGCCAATTGCCGACCGCTGCCGGTGTCCAGGGCCCACAGGCCGATGGTACTGCCGCTGGCCGCCTCGAGCTGTTGCATCGCCTGGCGCAGCGAATTGTCCGCCCAGGCGGGCAGGGTCAGCAGGGCCGAGCAGCCGAGCGCGCCCTGGAGCACGCGGCGGCGGCTGAGGGTGGGGATCATGCAGGCATTCCTTAAGAAAATGAGCAAAACGCGAAGGCTAGAACGTTTTAGCACCTGAGCCAAGCACCGCCTTGTCCCTCCAGCAGGACCACCCATGCCGTGGGAAAGCGGATTCTTTTCGCGCCACTGCCCTGGCCACCCTTGCGTTGACCGGCAAAAGGCAGGACAGTAACCGGGTGTTCCCGCAATGAAACGGAGATTCGCCTTGACTACCGATCGCCTGAGCCTGCTCCAGTTCGAGCAACTCAGCCTGAAGCCCGCCGCCGCCAGCCAGTTCGCCCTCTCGCTGAAAGACCTCGAACAGCTGACACTCCCCGAGCGCTACGCCTATCGTGCTGCCCACTACCTGGGCGACATGGCCGAGGCAGAGAACAGCCAGCAGCTGGCTGTCGCCAAGGAGCAGGGCATCGGTTTCACCCAGGGCCTGCTCACCGCCGCGGCCATCGAAGACGCCCTGGCGAAAAGGCTGATCGAGGTCTTCAATAACGCGAGCGAGCGCGCCTCCAAGCTGCTGCCACAGTAACGGTAGTTGCCTTCCCGAGCCCGGCGCCTGTCCGGGCTCATGCCTGATCCTGCCCTACCAGCTCCTGCGTCTCGCCTGGCCATCGTCCAAGGAGTCCACATGCCACTGGTACGCATCGATATCAAGCGCCACCCCGACCCGGCTCATCTGCGCACACTCGGCCAGATCGTCTACGCCTGCATGCGGCGAACGATCAATGTGCCCGAGCACGACAATTTCCAGATCCTTACCGAACACGACGGCGACCGCCTGGTGAACGACCCGCAATACCTGGGCATCCAACGCTCCGACGGCCAGGTGTTCATCCAGATCACCCTCAACGAAGGCCGCACCCTGGAGCAAAAGAAGGCGCTGTACCAGGCCATCGCCGAAGGTTTCGAGCGCGAGGCCGGGGTGCGGCCACAGGACGTGTTCATCAATCTGGTCGAGGTGCGCAAGGAGAACTGGTCGTTCGGCAACGGTATCGCCCAGTACGCCAGTTGACGGCAGTGGGCAGCCTGGCACCGTCCTTACCATGGCCGCAGGAGCCTCCGATGATCAGCGAACTGTCCGTTCATGTCCTGTTCCGCAGCCTGTGCTATCCGCTCGGTTGGCCACTGGTGAAGCTGGCCACGCTGGGCAGGTATCCGTCCAGGGGCGCCTGGTACACCGAGCGCGCCGAGGCCGAGTGGACAGCTGCCATCGGCCTTGTCGTACTCTTGCTGCTACTGATGCTGTTGCTGGGACAATTCGACATTGCGCCTTTCCCCTGATCCGCTGGAGCCCTCGTTGACCAACACGCCCTTCTTCCCCTTGCAGGCCCTCGCAGCCGAGTTGCTGCCCCAACTGCCCGCCGACAGTAACGACGGCTCCCATGACCTCGCCCATCTGCAACGGGTCTGGAGCAATGTCCGGCGTATCCAGGCCAGGGAGGGCGGCGACCTCGAAGTACTGCTCGCCGCCACCGTGCTGCACGATTGCGTGGCGGTGGAAAAGAACTCGCCCCTGCGTGCGCAGGCCTCGACGCTTTCGGCCGAACGCGCCGCCGCGATCCTTGCCGACATGGGCTGGCCGCAACCGCGCATCGAGCAGGTGACCCATGCGGTGATGACCCACAGCTACTCGGCGGGCCTTTCGCCGCAGAGCCTGGAAGCGAAGATCCTCCAGGACAGCGATCGCCTGGACTCCATGGGCGCCGTCGGCATCGCCCGCTGCTTCTATGTGTCCGGGCGCATGGGGTCGGCACTCTATGACGCCGAGAACCCCACTGCCGCAGGGCGGGACTATCGCGACAACCACTTCGCCATCGAGCACTTCCCAACCAAACTGCTCAAGCTCAGCTCGGGCTTGCAGACCGGCGAAGGCGCGCGCCTGGCCGCCATCAGGCATCAGCGGCTGGCGTCGTTTCTCGCCGAATTCATGGAAGAGGTCGGGGTGGATCCGGCCTGCGCCCTGTCGACCCAGGCTTGAAGGACACCAGCGCCACCTCTTTTTGCGAAAATCCGCTTTACCTGTCTATAACTTCATAGTTCATCATCGCCCCACTGCATGAGGGGAAGACTGGTGTATCGCATTTCCGAACTGGCGGCGAAGGTGGGCCTGAGCCGCTCCACGTTGCTCTACTACGAAAAACTCGGGCTGGTGTCCTCGCGGCGCCAGGCCAACGGTTATCGCACCTACGGCGAGCAGGACCTGCAGCAGCTGCGGCTGTTGCAGCAACTGCAGGCCGGCGGCCTGAGCCTGAAGGAATGCCAGGCCTGCCTGGAGGCGCGCCTGGACCGCGCGGCCCTGCTCGAACGCCTGCATACCCTGGACGAAGAGATCGCCGCCCGACAACGCTCGCGTGACCTGCTGGCGGCGATGCTCGGGTTGTCGTCCATGCGCCCCTGGCACCAGGCCCTCGAGCAGCAGGCACCCGGCGCCCACCTGGCGTGGCTGCGCCGGCAAGGATTCAATGAGAAACAGGCCCTGCGCCTGAAATGGCTGTCCCGCGACATGAACGAACACGACTGCTACATGGCCGACTTCGAACGCATTTTCGATGGCCTCGAGTACCTCGGCCCGGGCTCGGCACAGGATTCACTCAAAGCACTGCACGCCCTGCCCCACGCCCCCGCGACACTGCTGGACATCGGCTGCGGTCGTGGCGCCTCCAGCGTGCTGCTGGCCGAACACAGCCAGGCGCACATCACCGCGCTGGACAACGACGAGCACAGCCTGGGCTACCTGCGCGCGACTTTGGTCGACAAGGGCTTGCAGGCGCGGGTCACGCCGATTTGCGCGAGCATGACCCAGCTGCCGTTCGCGCCTCGGCACTTCGACGCGATCTGGGCCGAGGGTTGCGCCTACATCATGGGCTTCGACAACGCCCTGGCGTACTGGCGCGCCTTTCTGAAACCCCAGGGCTACCTGGTGGTCAGCGACCTGGTGCGGGTGGCCGACAGGCTCGCCCCCTCGGCCGAGACGTTCTGGCAGGCCGCCTACTCCGACCTGCATAGCGTCGACACACGCCTGGCCGCCATCGCCCGCCTGGGCTATCGCACCCTGTCGCACTTCCCCTTGAGCGCGCAGGCCTGGGCCAACTATCTGGAGCCGCTGCGCGAACGCGTGGCCAGCCTGGCGGACGAGGACTTCGCCTCCCAGGCCCTGGCCGACATCCGCCGCGAACTCGAGATCCACACAAACCACCTGGGCGAGTACGGGTATCATCTGTTCATCATGCAGACACGCTGAACCCGCCCCAGGACATGGAGTCACCATGAACATCGAAAAACTGCAGAACCGCCTCGCCTTCCTGCGCCAGGCCGAACAACTCAAGAGCGTCATCCGCAGCGCCCACACCTCCAGCGGCCGCGCCGAAAGCACCGCCGAGCACACCTGGCGGCTGTGCCTGATGGCCATCACCTTCGCCGACGAACTGGGCGACCTGGACCTGCTCAAGGTGCTGAAGATGTGCCTGGTCCACGACCTGGGCGAGGCCATCAGCGGCGACGTCCCGGCCGTCAGCAAACAGGGCTTCCCCGACAAGAGCCGGCAAGAGCGCGAAGACCTGCTGCACCTGATGTCGAGTCTGGACACCGTCCTGCGCGACGAGATCATGGCGTTGTGGGAGGAATACGAGGCAGCGACCTCAGTCGAAGCGCAGGCAGTCAAGGCCCTCGACAAGCTGGAAACCCTGCTGCAGCACAACCAGGGGCGCAACCCGCCAGGCTTCGACTATGCCTTCAACCTCGACTACGGCAAGCGCTATACCGCCGCCACGCCGCTGTTCGAGGCCCTGCGCGGCCTGATCGACGCCGACACGCGCCGGCATCTCGACAATGGCATCAGCCTGCGCGACGAGCGCCCGGAGGACACCGCCACCATCGGCCAACTGACCGAGGCCGCCTTTGCCAACGCCGAACACAGCAGCCACACCGAGCAGTTCATCGTCACCGCCCTGCGCCGAGCCGGAGCGCTCACGGTATCGCTGGTGGCCGAGGAGGCCGGTGTCATCGTCGGCCATGTGGCGATCTCCCCGGTAACCCTGTCGTCAGGTGCCGAGGGCTGGTACGGACTAGGACCGGTCTCGGTGCTGCCGCAGCGCCAGGGCCAAGGCATCGGCTCGGCGCTGATCAACGCCGCGCTGGCCCGCTTGCACGGGCTGGGTGGCCAGGGCTGCGTGGTGCTGGGCGACCCGGGATACTATGGCCGCTTCGGTTTCAAAGCCCAACCGGGCCTGAGCCTGCCGGGCGTACCCGCCGAATACTTCCAGGCCCTGGCCTTCAACGGTGATATGCCGCAGGGCAGCGTGCAATACCACGTGGCCTTCGAGGCGACGGCGTAAGCCATCCCGCCGCTCCATGGCAGACACTGTGGAGCGGCCCTTCGCTCGCATCCCGTTGCCAGCCCCCTGGGAAATACACAATAATGCGATAAATTCCCATTTAAGAATTTATCCATGTCGGCCGAGTCCTCTGCCCTACCCTCCGCAGTCAGTACCCTCTATGCCCAGCACAGTGCCTGGCTGCGTGGCTGGCTGCGCAAGCGCCTGGGCAATCATTGCGATGCCGCCGACCTGGCACAGGACACCTTCGTCAAGCTGATCAGGGCCCGCACCGCACTGGAAATCCGCGAGCCTCGCCAATACCTGAGCACCGTGGCCAAAGGCCTGATGATCGATCTGCTGCGGCGCCGCTCACTGGAGCAGGCCTACCTCGACACCCTGGCCAGCCTGCCCGAGGCCCAGGTCCCCAGCGCCGAAACCCAGGCCATCCTGCTTGAAACCCTGGTAGAACTGGACCGCCTGCTGTCAGGGCTGGGCGCGCACGTTCGCCAGGTCTTCATCCTGTCCCAGCTCGACGGACTCACCTACGCCCAGATCGCCACGCAGCTGGGTATTTCCCTGCGCACGGTGAACAGCCACATGGCCAAGGCCATGGAGCACATCTGCTTGCTGCAATGGGACACCCACGCGTGACGCCGTCACCCGCCCAGCGCGAGGCGATCCGCGCAGCGGCGCGCTGGTATGCGCGGCTGGCTTCAGGGACGGCCGACGCCCACGAACAGGCGCGCTGGCAAAAATGGCATGACAGCGATCCCTTGCACCAACAGGCCTGGCAACGCATGCAGGCGATCAGCGACAACCTCGGACGCATGCCGGGCCAACTGGCGGCCTCGACCTTGCTGGCGGCCGGGCAATCACGACGCCAGGTGCTCTACGGCCTGGCCTGCCTGCTCGGTGGTGGAACCCTGGCAACCCTGGGCTGGCGCAGCGACCTGGGCCTGGTCCTGCGGGCCAGCCACCATACCGCCGTGGGAGAGCGACGCACCTTCACCCTGGCCGACGGCAGCCAGTTGACCCTGGACACCGACAGCGCGGTCGACGTGCGTTTCGATGATCGCCAGCGCCTGCTGGTGCTTCATCGCGGCCAGCTGGCCATCAGTACCGGCACGGACCCGGCCGCTCGCCCCTTCCTGGTCGAGACTCGTTTCGGGCGGGTGCAGGCATTGGGCACCCGCTTCCTTGTCAGTACCGGCGAGCAGGGCTGCGAAGCGGCGGTCATGGAGAAGGCCGTGCGGGTCTCGGCCGAGGGCAGTCGGCCGCTACGCCTGGAAGCCGGACAGCGGGTCAGCTTCGGCCCGTCGGGCATCGGTCGCATACGCGTCAATGACGCCTCGGTCGGCGCCTGGCAGGACGGCAGCCTGATCGCCATCGAACAGCCCCTGGTCGAGCTGCTCGCGCAACTGTCGCGCTACCGTCCCGGTGTGCTGCGCTGCGATCCGGCCGTGGCCGCCCTGCGGATTTCCGGCGCCTTCCCCATCACCGACACCGACCTGGCCCTGGAGGCGCTGCAAAGCGCCTTCGCCCTGGACGTGCAGCGACGCACCCGTTACTGGGTGACGGTGACCGCACGCGGCTGATTATCTTTTCTTTGCCTGGGTTTGCACTTTCATGTGCGCTCGTTCGGCCCTTCCTTCCATCTGACACCACTCAACCACTTGGGAAGGGAAGCATGAGCACGCGGCACTCGGTACATTCGGCATTGGCGTTGGCCATCCACCTTTCACTGGGCACCACGTTCGCGTTGCCCGGCATCGCCCTGGCCGCATCGGTCAGCAGCACCCAGGCCCGGGTCTACGACATTGCGCCCGGCAACCTGACCGAGACCCTGAGCCGTTTCGCCAGCCAGGCCGGAGTGGCGCTGTCATTTGACGGCGCGTCCACCCGGGCCCTGCGCTCCTCCGGCCTGCAAGGCCGCTACAGTATCGACCAGGGGTTTGCCGTGCTGCTGGCGGGCAGCGGCCTGCAGGCGGTCCGTCAGGCCAATGGCGTCTACCTGCTGGTCGCCCTGGCGCACGACGACGCCGTACAGTTGGGTGCCACGCAGATCGACAGCCAGAGCCTGCAAGACGATGCCGACAGCTATACCGCCGCCAGCGCGACAGTGGGCAGCAAGGTGGCGACTTCGCTGCGCGAAGTGCCTCACTCGGTGTCGCTGATCACCCGCAAGCGCATCGAGGAGCAGAACCTCAACAGCCTGACCGACGTGATGGGCAAGATGACCGGCGTCTCGGTACAGAAGGGCGGGATCTCCCAGGCGGCCATGGGCAACGAGAGCAACTTCTTCTCCCGCGGCTTCGCGGTGTCCAACACCACCCTCGACGGTGGCGCGCCGTTGACCAGCTCCATCGCCGGCTACGGTTCGCTCAGCCAGCTGGACATGGCCCAGTACGAGCGCGTCGAGTTCCTGCGCGGCGTCGATGGCCTGTACTCCAGCACCGGCGACCCCGGCGGCACCGTCAACCTTGTGCGCAAGCGTGCCCTGCGCGAGCAGCACCTGAATTTCGCCGCCTCGGCCGGTAGCTGGGACAACTACCGCAGCGAGCTGGATGTCACCGGACCGTTGGTCGACAGCGCGGCCCTGCGTGGCCGTCTCGGCCTGGCGTACCAGGACAGCAAGTCGTTTCTGGACTACGTCGATACCCGCAACTCGCTGACCTATGGCTCGCTTGAACTCGACCTGACGCCAGACACCGTGCTCACCGTCGGCGGCAGCTTCCAGGACAACGATGGCGTACCCTACTTCGCTGGGCTGCCGCGCTACAGCGACGGTGCCGACCTGAAGCTGCCACGTCACACCGCGTTTACCTCCAACTGGAACACGGTGCGGGAAAAGACCACGCAGTTGTACACCCGGCTGGAACACAATTTCACCAGTGACTGGTCGCTGACCACCGACCTGACCTACGTCGACATCGACCGCGACTCCACCGGCCTGTACTACTTCGGCGGCGTGGACCCGCAGACCGGCAGCGGACCGAGCTGGCACCAGTACCCGAACAAGGGCGGCAGCGTGCGCAAGACCGTCAACAGCTACCTCAAGGGCGGGTTCGATGCCTTCGACCGCCATCATGACGTGCTGCTGGGCGTGGACTACAGCAACACCGTCGGCTCGGTGATCCAGCGCACCGGCCTGATTTCCGGCATTCCCGTGGACCTCGGCGGACGCACCCCGCCGCAGGACCTGGGCAGCACGCCGAACAAGAAACAACTGCTACCCGAAATCCGCCGCTCCGCCTACGGCATGACGCGCCTGGCGCTCAGCGATGAGCTCAAGTTCATTCTCGGCGGGCGCCTGACCGACTACAGCTATCAGAACAAACAGGACTTCTACGACGGAACCACCCCGCCCTCACGTCCGCAAACGCAGCACAAAAACGGCGTGTTCACCCCCTACGCCGGCCTCACCTACGACCTGAATGATCGCTGGACCGCCTACACCAGCTACGCCGAAACCTTCACGCCCCAGGCCGGCAACACCGACACCAGTGGCGCCCAGATCGCGCCCGCCACCTCGAAGAACTACGAGGTCGGCCTCAAGGGCCAATGGTTCGACGGTCGCCTCAACAGCTCGTTCGCGGTGTACCGGATCGAGCAACAGGACACCGCCGTCTACGATGAAAACGGCAGCGGCCCGGTTGGCAGCGAGGCCACCTGCTGCTACTTCAACGCCGGCCAGGTCACCAGCAAGGGCTTCGACGCCGAGATCAGCGGCGAAGTCGCCCGCGGCCTGCAACTGACCGCCGGCTACACCTACAATCGCCTCGAGGCCAAGGACGCCAGCGACGGTCGTGGCAGCTTCGAAGGCGTCACGCCCAAGCACCTGCTCAAGGTCTGGGGCACCTGGCAGTTGCCCGGCGGGCTGCAGGGCTGGAAGGTCGGCCTGGGCGCGACCAGCCAGAGCGGCACCTCCAAGCAAGGCACGGTCAGCCCGTTCAACCCGTCCACTGGCCGCTTCGATGGCGACCCGGTCGACTACAAGTTCCTGCAATCGGGCTACACGATCTGGAGCGCCAGCCTGGATTACCGGATCGACGAGCACTGGTCGGCAACCCTCAACGCCAACAACCTGTTCGACAAGAAGTACTACGCGACGGTGGGCAATTCGGCCTACAACAACTTCTACGGCGACCCGCGCAACCTCATGCTGACCGTGCGCAGCAGGTTCTGACTCGATGCCTTGATGGCAAGCCTGGACTACCCGGTGTGAAAGGAAGGCTGGCAGCGTCTGTGTAATCGATGTGCTCCGCAGCCAGCAACCATCGTCTACCTGAACGTTTTCGAACGCGCCTTTCCTTCGCACCAGGTTTCCCGATGCAAGCACTCCTGCAAGAGATCCTCGACCACGTCCGCCCCCTGCTCGTCCAGGGCCAGGTGGCGCAATACATCCCCGCCCTCGCCCAGGTCGACCCGAACCAGCTGGGCATCGCCATACAGAGCCTGGACGGCCAGTTGCACTGCGCGGGCGATGCGCACACGCCGTTCTCGATCCAGAGCATCTCCAAGGTGTTCAGCCTGGTGCAGGCGATCAACCACAGCGGCGAGGACATCTGGTCGCGGCTGGGCTACGAGCCTTCGGGCCAGGCGTTCAACTCGCTGGTGCAGTTGGAGGTGGAAAAAGGCCGGCCACGCAACCCGTTCATCAATGCCGGGGCGCTGGTGATCTGTGACATCAACCAGTCGCGCTATGCCACGCCCACCCTGTCGATGCGCGACTTCGTCCGCCGCCTGGCGGCCAACCCGCGCATCGTCAGCGACACGGTGGTGGCCGAGTCGGAATACCAGCACCGCGCGCGCAACGCGGCCATGGCCTACCTGATGCAGGCCTTCGGCAACTTCCACAACGATGTCGACGCGGTGCTGCGCAGCTACTTTCACCACTGCGCGCTGTCCATGAGCTGCGCCGACGTGGCCCGCGGCTTCGCCTTCCTGGCCAACAGCGGCTACTGCCCGCACAGCGGCGAGCAGGTGCTCAGCCCACGCCAGGCACAGCAGGTGAATGCGATCATGGCCACCAGCGGGCTGTATGACGAGGCCGGCAACTTCGCCTACCGGGTCGGCCTGCCGGGCAAGAGCGGCGTGGGCGGCGGCATCGTCGCGGTGGTGCCAGGGCGCTACAGCATCTGCGTGTGGTCGCCAGCGCTGAACGCCTCGGGCAATTCGCTGGCGGGGCTGCGGGCGCTGGAGCTTTTGAGCGAGCGGATGACCGGGTCGGTGTTCTCGGCGGTCTGAGCGCCCCCTACAGGGCCGGGCTGTCGCGCCAGGCCGAGGGGCTCTGTCCGGTCCAGCGCTTGAACGCCCGACGAAAGCCGCGCACATCGCTGTAGCCGAGCGCCTCGGCAATACGTTCGATGGGCATGTTCGGGTTGCCCAGCAGGCTCGTCGCCCGCGATTGGCGCACCTGCTCCTGCAAGCCTTCGAAGGTCACGCCGTGCTCGGTCAGGTGCCGGCGCAGGGTACGGCTGCTCATGTTGAGGTCGGCGGCGACACTGTCGATCCGGCAGCCGTCGGGCAGGTCGCGGGCGATGGCGCGCTCCACGCTCTGCAGCAGGCTGGCCTTGTGCTGCAGCGGCGCGCACTCCAGCTCCAGCAGTTTGAGCGCCTGGCGCAGGGCGACCGGCTGATGCCCGGGCAACGACTGGTCGAGCCAGCGGCTGGCGATCACCATGCGGTTGTGCAGGCAGCCGAACGCTACTGCCGGCCCTAACAGATGCACGTAAGTGTCCCGGTAGGCCGGCGCGGGATGGGTGAACTCGAAACGCAGCGGCTGGAACTCGGTACCGATCAGCGTCCGGCCGTAGACCATCAGGCTGGCGAAGAACTCCTCCACCGCGAACACCTGGATCTCGGCGTAGGGCAGCCGGCAGTCGACCTCGATAAAGGTCTCCCGCTCGTCCTCGTGAAGACTGTAGACCGCGATGCCGCCGCTGGCGTGCTGGTAGCGCGCGCCTACCTCGAAGGCATCGCGCAAGGTCCTGCACAACGACAGCACGTGGCCGAGCAGGCCCAGGGTGCCCAGTACATTGCGATGCCCGACCCACAGCCCGAGGCCCTGCCCGGGCAAGGCCTGCAGGGTGCGCTGGATCAGTGCCACGGCCTGGCGACAGGCGATGCGCTGGGCCGGGTCCTGCAGCTCGGCCGGGGTGAAGCCCAGGCCTCGGCACAGCCGCTCGCCGTCCAGGCCACGGTCGCTGGCGAGCTGGAGCAAGGTCTGCAACATGAACGGCGAGGCCAGCGCCAGGTCGAGTTGCGGGTCAAGGGGGGTACTGGGCATGAAAGGCTGCTCCCGGGCCGAGGCGCCTGAGGTTCTTGTTGTCGGGGGCACTGCGCTCGGCGCCGTCATGATATCGCGCAGGGACGCGCCCCGACGGCGAGAGTAACAAAATATTGCAGAGTGTCCGGCAAAGCCCCCCTGCCTGTCCGGCACGGCCCTGCGCCCCCAGGCGGCCAGCGCTTATTTGTATAGGGCGGCACAACGCCGCTCGCCCACAACAATAAGAACGAGCCCGACCATGAACCCGACCCGCCTCGCCTGGCTGCCCCCGGCAGCCGCCTGCATGCTCAGCGCCAGCCTCGCCCTCCCGACCCATGCCACCGAAAACGGCGTGGACAACATCGGCCCCGGCACCGACGGTTTCTTCGTCCTGCCGCTGAACGTCGACCAGCTGCCGGCGCACATGTTCGCCTTCAATCTCTACTACAACCACTACCAGGCGCGAAAACTGGACATCAGCTCGCTCGGCGGCAAGGTCGAGCAGGTGAAGATCACCTCCGATGCGATCATCCCGCGGCTGGACTACCTCAGCCCGCTGCGCCTGTTCGGCGGGCGGGTCGGCGGCTACGTGGCGCAGCCCTACATGCGCCAGCAGGTGGCAATGTTCGGCCAGCGCAGCCGCCGCGAGAGCCAGGGCGACGTCACCATCGCACCGATCATCCTGTGGGACATGGGCGCGGACCTCACCCTGGGCGCGGCGCTGGAGATCACCCTGCCCACCGGCGACTACGAAGCCACGCGCATGGCCAACACCAGCAACAACTTCTACACCTACAAGCCGCTGCTGTCGGCGACCTGGCTGCCCAGCGAGCGTAGCGAGCTGTCGGTCAAGGCCACCTACAGCTTCAACGAAGAGAACCATGACACCGACTATCGCTCGGGGCAGCTGTTCCACTTCGACTATTCGGCCAGCTATCGGGTGACCGACAACCTGCGCCTGGGGGTCAATGGCTACTACGTGAAGCAGACCACCGACGACAAGCAGTTCGGCCGGACCGTGAGCTTCATGGGTGAGGATGTCGATGATGGGGTGCGCGGGCAGGTGTTCGCCATTGGCCCGGCGCTGCATTACACCTTCCTCGAGTACGCCAGCATCGAGGCGCGCTGGGCCAAGGAGTTCGCGGTGCGCAACAGGCCGGAGGGGGAGATGTTGTGGGTCAAGCTGAGTTTGCCGTTTAGTTTGTGAGGCCCGATCAGTTGCTAATTTCAGCGTTTACGTCTTGATCGCCGGGGCTGCTTTGCAGCCCTTTCGCGGCACAAGGCCGCTCCTACAGGGAGTGCGGTCGCCTGTAGGAGCGGCCTTGTGCCGCGAAAGGGATGGCCGCCCATTCAGGGAAATGCATGAATTTATGGACTGCGCAGCAACCCGCTACGCATACACCGGCCAGCGCTCGACAATCCGCCCATCGCGTACCGCCAGCAGGTCGCCGAACTGCAGCAGGATCGCCTCGGACTGGGTCGGGCGCAGGAACACCTGGTCGTCGACCTGCAGGCCCACCGCCGCCGAGCCGTTGAGCATTTCCTGGTTGGAGCTGCGCCCATAAAGGCCGTTGAAACGCAGTCCCCTGGGCGACTCGGGCTCGGCCAGCCAGTTGCCGCCATAAATGAAGAAGGTCTCGCGCTGATTCGGGTCCCACCAGGCGAACAACGCCGACTTGCCGTCCAGCGCCGGAATCTGCACCGCACCCGTGCGCTTGATCACCGGCGTGGCAATATAGGCCGCCGGCTGGTGGTCCTGCAGCGACGGCAGGTCATAGTGGGTGGGCTTGAGCAACGCCGAACCCACCGATACCTCGCTACTGGTGCGCTCGTACTCGTGCATCCGGTAGCTAGGGCTGCCGGCGGTGTTGAGGGTCAGGTCCGTACGCCACAACCCGGGATAACGGCTGCGGGCGTGGTCGACGAAGCCGTCGTACAAGCCCATGACCTTGGCGAACAGCGCCTGTGGCGATCCGAGGATACCCGGCACGCCCATGCCGACGAAGGGGTCGTAGCCCATGAAGCCGGCGAAGGCCAGGTGCCGGGGATTGGCGGCGATGATCGCCAGCATCCGCTCCAGCTGCGCCGAGTCCTTGACCCCGCCACGGTGCAGGCCGACATCCAGCTCGATATTGATCCGCAGCCGGGTGCCCAGTCCCTGGGCCAGCGCCAGGTACTGTTGCAGGCGCTCGGGGGTGTCGAGCAACCACTGCAGTTGCCTGGCCGGGTCGAAAGCGCCGCGGTGCTCTTCGTAGAACAGCTGCGCCGAACGCACCGGCAGCGGCTTGCCAAGCAGGATGTCGGCCTCGGGGAAGCGCAGCGCATCGTCGTTGAGAAACGGCTGGTGAAACGACATCAGCCGGCGGGTATCGGCGCGCCGGGCGATGTACTCGAGCAGCTGCGGCGAGGGCAGCGACTTCTCCACCAGGCGCAGCTGCTTGCCGGCGCGGCGCACCGACTGGGTCACCACATCGATGTTGTGGTCCAGGCGGTCGAGGTCGATCAGCATCACCGGGCGCATCGGCCCGTGCTCGCGCAGCTCGCGCTGCAACCTGGCGAAATAGTCATCGTGCGGCGCCCCTTGGGCGCCAGGGCGCAGCCAGGCGCCGGCAGCGGCCAGCAGCACACCGGCGCCCGCTGCGCCGACCAGGAATTTGCGTCTGTTCATCACCTCTCCTTGTGCTCAGGCAACGCCGAGGATCGAGGCCAGGTGGCCATTGAGGAACTTGCCTGTCGGGTCCAGCGCCTGACGCACCTCGGTGAATGCCTTCCAGCGCGGATACAGCGGCTGCAGGGTGCGCGCATTGAGGGTGTGCAGCTTGCCCCAGTGCGGGCGCCCGGCGTATTTCCAGAAGATCGGCTCGATGGCGGCGAAGAAGTTGTGGTGGTCCATGCTGTAGTGCTGGTGCACCGAGATCGAGCAGCTGTCACGCCCTTCGAACATGCTCAGCGGGATATCGTCGGCCTTGACGTAGCGGTACTCGATGGGGAACCAGGTTTGCAGGTCGCGCTCACGGATCAGCGCGAGGATCTCGCGCAGGCAGGCCGGACCATGCTCGGCGGGCACCGAGTACTCCATCTCGTTGAAGCGCACGTTGCGCACATTGGCGAAGATCTCGTACGAGTCACCGACCCGCTCGTCGAAGCTGGCGACATGCCGCAGGCTGTTGAGCAGTACGCGCCGGGCTTCAGGAAAGTCGCTGCCGTACTTGTCGAGCTTCTCGATCAGGCTGACGAATTCGTTGCCACTGCCGCCGGCCGTATCCTGGTCAGCGGTGGCGGCATCCTTGGTTTCATTGAGGGCGATGGACAGCGCATAGTCGGAATGGGTGATTACCAGCATTTCCCAATGCTGGTTTTCCCGGGTGTTCTTCTCCACGTCCTCCAGCAACTCGTCGGTGCGAGCGATCCATTGCCGCTCGCGCAGACGGAAAGCCTCGCGGTTCTGCAGGCGGATCCGGGTGGCCACGCCCAGTGCGCCGAGGGACACCCGCGCCGCGGCGAACACCTCGGGGTGGCGATGGCTGTCGCAGTCGAGGACCTCGCCGCTGGCCGTGACCAGTTGCAGGCCGGTGACCTTCGAGGAATACGAGCCAAAGCCGACGCCGGTGCCATGGGTCGAGGTAGCGATCGCGCCGGCCAGGGTCTGGTAGTCGATGTCGGCCATGTTCGGCAGCGCCTGGCCGACCGCCTTGAGCGCCGCGCCCATCGCCGACATCGGCGTGCCGGCAGCGAACTCGGCCTGCAGGGTGGCGGGGTCGTGGTCGAGCAAACCACTGAAATAGCCGAGCGACACTAGAGTGCCGTCGCTGGGCACCAGGGCGCTGAAGGAATGCCCCGAACCGACCGGACGCACCCTGCCGGGGGCCTGGCGGATGGCCTGGGCCAGTTCGTCAAGGCTCTGCGGCGCCAGCCGCGCCTCCGGCAGGCAGCTCTGCGCGCCGGACCAGTTGCGCCAGGGGATCAGCCGCGGCGCGCGCAGCAGTTGCGCCAGTGCCGGGTTGGCGGAAAGCGCGAGCAACGCGCAGGCCGCGCCGGAGTGTTGCAGCCAGCGACGACGGGAAAGGTGAATCGTCATGGGAGTACCTTGCGCTCAGTGGAGGGGCTGGCCGGACATGTAGCCGATCAGGGCAAGGAACTGCGCCTCGCTGCACTGCATGCACAGGCCCATGGGCGGCATGCCCTGGTAGCCGTTGATGCTGTGCTCCAGCAGGCGGTCGACGCCCTGGGCCAGGCGCGGGGCCCAGGCCGCCGCGTCGCCTGCCAGGGGGGCGCCGGACGCTGGGTTGGCGTGGCAGGTCTGGCAGGTGCTGGCGTACAGCGCGGCCAACGCAGGGTCCGCGGGGGGGGCCTGGGTGACGGCGGGTTTGCTGTCGTCCCGGCAACCGCCGAGTAGCAGGGCCAGGGTGGTCAGGACGGCTGCAGGTAGCAGCGGTGGGAAAAGCGCCATGGTGCTCCCCTCTTCTACCGTGCTTGGGCACGGCGTTTTCTTGTGGTGGGTAGGAAGCAACAGTAAGGCGGGGACAGGCTGGGGGTTCAGGGCAATGGCGGACAGCGAGGGGGGTGGGATCGGACAATCCTGCGCAGGGCAAGCAGCAACAGGCAGCCCTTTAAAGGTGTTGAAAATTGGCGTCCGACTTGGGCTTGCCGGGGCTGCTTTGCAGCCCATCGCGGCACAAGGCCGCTCCTACAGGGGTACGCGTTCGCCTGTAGGAGCGGCCTTGTGCCGCGATGGGCCGCAAGGCGGCCCTGTCAGCCCTTGTTGGTCAGTCCGTCAACCTGGCCTTCGACCGTCACCGGCCCGACCTTCAGCTTGCCGCCCTCCAGCGACACGCTGGGTAGGCCCGCCTCCGGCAGCTTGGGCAGGTCGAGGGTGGCCTTGACCTGGTAGCCGAGCGGCTTGACCTCGGCCCCGAGCGTGGTACCGCCCTGCTCCACGCCCTTGACCTGCAGCCCCAGCCCACGCTGCGCCGCGATGCCCGAAGCCTGCGTGACCCCGGCCTTGCGCACGAACTCGCCCTGGGCATTGAACGATGGCGTGTAGTCGAAGCCTGGCTTCTCCTGGCCCTCCTTCGCCTCGCCCGGCTTGCCGGCCAGGCCCGCGCCCAGGTCGACCCGCACCGAGGTGGTGGTGTCCTGGCGTTCCGCGACCGTCAACCCGCCCGCCAGCTTGCCGCCGACCTGCTGGCCGTCGACCCGTGCGCCGCTGAGTTGCGCCGCACCGTCACTGTTCAGGGTCACCTCGCCAGCGGCGATATGGCTGTTCTGCTGGGTGGTGGCCTGCAGATGATCCACCTGCACCTTGCCGCCCAGGTCGAAGTCATGGGACGAGCTGACCTGTTGCCCGGCGTCCGCCGGCGTAGTGCGGCTCAGGTTGCTCCCGGCCTTCACCTCGACGCCCCAGTTGGTACGGCCCTGGGTGGACTGCGCCGACTCCAGCGCCAGGCCACCCTCGCCTGCGCCGACGTTGACGGCCGTGGCGCCGACCTGGGTGCCCTGCAGATGCACCGACTGGCCGGCCAGGTCCACGTTGCCGCGGCTGTTCAACTGGCCGCCGGTCAGGGTCTGCGAACGTTCGTTGGTCTGGCCCACATTGAAGTTGCCGCCCAGCTTGCCGCTCAGGTCACGGCCCTGCTCACCGGTGGCGGCCTTGCCACCGAGATTGAGGCCACCGCCCAGATGATTGCCGCTGACGGTCCGGGTGTCGCTGGCGGCCTGCAGGTCGAGGGCGCCACCGGCCTTGAGTTCGACCGGGCCGCCCGCGTCGATGCGCGTGCCTTGCAAGGTCTGGTCGCCAGCACTGACCAGTCGTACCGAGCCGTTGCCGCTGATGCTCGCCACCTGGGCCTTGCTGTCGACACTGTGTTCGCCGGCATGGTCGAGCTGGAACCCAGCGCCCAGGTCGACCCTGTCGCCCACCGGCAAGGTGCCCACGGTCAGCGAACCGCTGCCACCGAGGCTGCCGGTGTCGCGACGCTCATGGTTGCTGGCCTGGTCCAGGGCGAGCTTGCCGCCAGTGTTGACAGCCACCGCGCCCTGGCCACCGTCGAGGCGACTGCCTTCGAAGCGGGCATCGCCACCGACCTGGATGTTCAGGCCCTGGTTGCCACTGAAAGTACCGACCACGGCAGTGGATGTATCTTCGTTCAGGTGCTTGCTGCCACCGGAACCATTGGCGGTCACGTTGAGGTCTTCGCCGGTCTTGGTGTAGATCCGGGCGGACACATCGGCGTTCACCTGCTGCTCGCTGCGGCTGTGGGTATTGCTGGCCGCGTCGGCCTGCAGCGAACCGGCCTTGACCTCCAGCGCGCCGCCGTTGGCGTTGTAGCGGGTGCCCTGGTCTTTCAGCGCGCCGGCCACGTCCAGCTGGACGCCCTGACCGTTGAACTGGCTGACCACCGCGGTGCCGGTCTGCTCGCCCTGCTGCTGGCTGGCATGGCCGACGGCCAGGTCGACGCCCAGGTTCGGCGTGCCAAGCTTGCCCAGGGCGGCGGTCAGCGAAGTCTTGCCGTCCAGCACGTCCTTGACGTCGTTGAGCGGCAGCTTGCCGTCAAGGGCATCCTTGACCGACACCTTGCCGTCCACCACGTCCTTGACCGCCCCGGCAATCGGCCGGGCGATGTCCTTGTACTCGACGTTGACACCGACATCCGCCGTCCAGCTGCTCTGCTGGTGGCTGCTGCTGGTGGTGTCGCGGGCCGCACGGTTGTCCACCTGGCCTGCGCTGATGCTCAGGGTGCCGGCGCTGTTCACCTGCGCGCCCTCGCTGGCCAGGGTATCGGCCTTGATTTTCACGCTGCCGGCGCTGTCGAGGCCGGTGGTCTTCGCCGTGGTGCTGCTCGAGGCGTCCTGCTGGGTGCCATGGGCGAAGTCGACCCCGGCGCCGGCACGGTCGAGGCCAGCGGTGAGGTAGACGCCACCGCCGGTATGGCTGCTGTCGCGGGACTCGCTGCGGCTGTCCTGCTCGGCCAGCAGCGACACCTGCTTGCCGGCCAGGGTGGTATCGCCCGCGGTGGACTTCACCGCAGCGCCCTTGACGGTCAGGTTACCACCGGCGGCCAGCTGTACTTCGCTACCGCTGAGGCTGGAACCCTGCTGGCTGACCTGGCTGCCAGCGGCGCTCTGGCGATCGCTCGCATAGCCGACGCCAGCACGATACTGCCCGGAGCCCGGCGCGGTCTCCTTGGCCGAAGCAACGAAGCCACGGCTGCTGCTGGCGCTGTTGTGTTCGCGGGTGTCCTGGGCCGAGGCGACCTTCAGATCCCCCGCCGCCTCGGCGTTCAGCGCACCGGTGGCCTTGACCGTCGAGCCGACCACGTCGATGCCCTCGGCGCTGCTCAGGCCGACGCTGCCACCGGCCACCAGCTCGCTGCGCACCGCGGTGCTTTCCCGGCTGTTCTGCTTGGCTTCGTTGTGGCTGACGCCGAAGAACTTGCTCTGCTGGTTCTGGCTGTCACGCTGGTCGGTGCGCGAGGCGTTGCTGATCTGCACCTGCTTGCCGGCGATGCGGATGTCCTGGCCACTGGTCAGCTGGGCACCTTCGGTCAGCACCGAGGCCTTGGCGTGCAGTGCGATGTCGCCACCCTTGAGCTGGCTGGTGACGCTGCGCTGGGTTTCATTGCGGTTGTCCCAGTCGGCCTTCCAGAAGCCCTTGGTGTGCTTGCCCTGGTCGGTCTGCACCTGGCGCTCGGTGGCGGCGGTCAGGCGCAGGTCGGCGCCGCTGTCCAGGCGCAGTTTGCCGGGCGCCTCGAGGCTGGCGGCGCTGAGGGTGAGGTCCTGGCCGGCGTGCAGCCCGGCATCACGCTGGGCCACGACCCGGGTGGCGTGCTCGCGGGTGTCGCTGTCGGTCTGGGTGCGCTGGTAGGTCTCCCAGTCGATGCCCAACGCGCCGCTGCGCCAGTTCTCGCGTTTTTCCTGGAGCTTGCGGCTTTGCACGGTGCTCAGGGTGAGATTGCGTCCGGCGTCGAGCTTGACGTCGCGCCCGGCCACGTCGGCAGCGGCCAGGGTCAGGTCCTGGGCACCATGCAGCTCGACATCGCCCTGGCTGCTGCGCACGCCGGCACGGGTCGCCTGCAGCGAGTCGGCCACGGCGGCGCCGCTGATATTCAGGTCACCCGCCGAGTCGATACGCACGCCGTCGCGGCCGTCGATCTGCCCCGACCCAACCCGCACACCGGCACCCTGCGCGGTACTGACGATATTGATGCGCCCGGCCTGCATCGCGCCGAACAGGCTGGCGTCGATACGTTGCTCGCTGGCTGCGCCGCGGTCGACGACCTTGGCCTGGCCGCTGACGTAGTCCACCTGATTGCGGCCCACGGTGAGGTTGAGCTGGTCACGGGCATCCAGACGACCCTGGCTGTCGATGCGCGGGGCGATCAGGTTGACCGAGCCGCCGTCGTTGCGCAGGCCGGCGCCCTGCACCTGCAACTGGCCGTTGGCGTCCTGGGTGCCCAGGGCCTTGAGCCGGCCCGCGTCCAGTTCAGGACGGCCCACCACCAGGCTGGCATTGGGCGCGTTGATGAAGCTGGCGCCGTTGACCGAGATGCCGTTGGGGTTGGCCAGCACATAGTCGGCGGCGCGGCCGAAGATTTCCTGGGCGCCATTGATGGCGGAGGCGTTGCGGCTGACCACTTCGTTGAGGATCACGCTCGCCGCCTGGCCCTGGAACTGCGGGTTGGCCGCCAGCTCACCGGCCAGCTGCGAGTGGCCGGCCTGCAGGGCGTTGTTCAGTACCAGGCCCTGGCGGTCGACGTTGTAGTCAAGGAACTGGTTGTGCGACAGGCCCGCGCCGTTGGGCGCGACGATATTGACGATGGGCACGCCGCCCTGGGTCTGCAACTGTGCCGTGCCCCCAGGGCCGGGGGCGACCACGACGCCGCCGGCCAGCGCCTGGGGCAGGCTCGCGGCCAGGAACAGGCTGGCTATCGCCCAGCGCAGCTTGCCTTGCGGGGACAGGTTGAAGGTAAAGGGGGTCTTGGGCATAGGTCACTCTCCATGTCGGTACTGCTAATTCGGTGCGACTCAAATCTGCACGGCGGCCCTGAACAGCCAGACTTCAGGCTCGCGGTGGTAACCGCTGGGGGTGGTCAGGCTGCGCTGGTAGTCAACGTCCAGCTGCAGCGCCTTCCAGCTCAGGTTCAGGCCCAGGCTCGCGCCGCTCAGGCGCTGGCTGGCGGCGCCGTGATCGGCCTTGATCCAGCCGTGGTCCAGCCCCAGCCGCGGGGTGATGGTCAGCGGCCCCTGGGGCTGCAGCGGCAGGCGCAGGGTGTTGCGCCACACCGCCCCGCTGGCCCCGGACAGGCTGCTGAGGCGATAGCCGCGCACGGCGGAATCGTCGGTGCCGAGCAACTGCTCGATGGCTGGCAGCGGGTCGGGGCTGTACTGCAGGTTGAACTGGCTCTGCCACTGCCAGGGTTGGCCCAGCAGCTGGCCATTGCGCCACTGGCCGAGGCCGGCGCGGTACTTGCGAAACTGCGCCATGGGCAGGTCGGGCACCGGCCGATCGGCATCGTCGTCGGCGCCAAACCAGTGCAGCCCCTGGGCGTAGTTGAGGTCCAGATTCCACACCGCGCTGTCGAGCCAGAACAGATTGAGCCCGGCCTCGGCCACCGTCAGCGTCGGGCTCTGCACGTCCAGGCGGACCTTGGCGAATTCGCTGTCGACGTCCTTGTGCGCCAGTTGCAGGCTGGCGCTCAATTGATGACGCTGGTCGCGCCACAGCACGCGCTCGCCGCGCAGGCTGAGCTGGTCGGTGATGCCGGTGCTGTGCAGGGTCAGGGTGCTGAGCTTGATCGGCGAGCGGTACTCGGCATGGCTGGCGAACAGGCTGAAGGTCCAGTAACCATAAGGAATCGCGTAGTACAGGCTGGCGTTGCGGCTGTAGCGATCGCCCTGGTTGAGGGTATCGCTGGCCGACAGGCTGAGCAGGTCATTGAGCGCCAGCGGGTTGTCCAGGCTCAGGCTGAGCACGCTGCGGTCACGGCCAGTGCTGGCGCTGCCGAGATTGTCCAGGCCCAGGCCCACGGAAACCCGTGGCTGGCCTGCGCTGCGCGGGCGCAGGATGATCCGCGAGGCGCCCGGCTGGCTGCCGGGGGCGATGTCGGCGGTGAGGTCGACCGAGCGCAGGCGGTTGAGCTGGTCCAGGCCCTGCTCCAGGTCGCGCAGGTTCAGCGGCTCGCCAAGCATGCCGGGGAAGGCCCCGGCCAGGGACACCGGCAGGCGCTGGTCGGCCAGTTCGATGGCCTCCAGGTAGCCTTCGTCCACCAGGATGTCCAGCGACTGCCCGGCCGCCGGGGCGCTGCTCAGGTAGGGGCGGCTGGCGATATAGCCCTTTTCCAGGTACAGCGCGGTGATGCCCGACAGCAGCTGGTTGATCTGCCCCACGCCCATGCACGCGGCCACCAGGGGGTCGATGCGGGCATCGAGGGTGGCGCGGTCGATCAGCGTGACACCGCCGATGCGCACCCCAGCCAGCGGCCAGCAGCGCGCATCCGGGGCCGAGGCCTTGGGTGTCTGTGGGGTGGTGTCGGGCGCGGTGAACGCGCCGCGTTGCAGTTGCCGGCGGCGTTGTTCCAGTTGCAGTTGCTGCAGGTCGTGTTGCTGCTGTTGCTGTTGGCGCAGCACTTCCTGGCCGGGGGTAAATGTCTCGGCATGCAGGTTGCCGGCGCACAGGCAAGCCAGTACGACAGACAGCATTAATTGACGACGATCAACAGCAGACAGGTACGACATACAACACCCATTCGCAGGCAAAGGCACAGCGAGAATCGCAGTACTTGGAACTTCCCAGCACGGTCACCGAGGGTTATCGGCACACGCGCAATAACTTTAGAAAGTTGAGCGTTGTTTGTTGAAACGCTCGCGGAAAAGTTAACGACTGCTAATTACCACATGGCTACGGGCATGACCGCATGGTCACTTGATAGCCCTTGGTAAAGCGGGTATAGGGGCTGACGCGATCGAATTGTCCAACAATCGAACTGAATGACTGTCTGGCCCCACGGTACTTGTAGACACGAGCGGGAGACACCGGACTTTAGTCGTAGGGGGAATAGTGGGGCAACTTTATGGTTTGCGGGCAGATTGGGCGAGAGACAAGTTGGCTGAAAATTGCGCAAAAGTTGCGCTGAGGAATGGGGAGTAATTGTTCTGGAATTGAGGTGTTCGACGAGAGTATTACAGCGCCTATTAGACCGAGCGCCGCCCGCGCGGCGCATCGCGGATGAATCCGCTCCTACATTTGTTGCAACGTGGCCATGCCTGATAGGCCATGGTTGTAAGCCTTGTGTGCACGACGCGGTTTTTCGGTGGGCATTGCCGCCGCCCCACCTGTCTCAAGACAGGCGCCAAGGCTGGCAACCATGGCCTGACAGGTTCGGTACGTTGCAACAGACGTAGGAGCGGATTCATCCGCGATGCGCCGCGCGGGCGGCGCTCGATCTGATAGGCGCTGCAGGACTATCGCCTGCCACTCACTGCCCTCACACAATCCCCCTCACCGCTCCAACGCCGAACCGCGCAACAATCCCCCCTCTTCACTCCCCTCGCCCAGCCCATCGATCTGCGCCATGCTCAGCCGCGCCGTCTCCTTCAAGCCCAACGAACACAGCGCCACCAGCGCCAGCGCCGCCGCCCCGTACAACGCGACGCCCAGTGGGTCATGCCCGTTGAGAATCAGGATCGCCGTGGCAATGCTCGACGCCGTCCCGCCCCCCAGTGCCGCGCCGACCTGGTAGCTGGCGGAAATGCCCGAGTAGCGCATTTCCCGGGGAAACTGCTCGCCCAGGAACGCCGGGATCGGCCCCTGTGTGGCGCCCATCAGTGCACCGACCAGGCTATAGGCGACCAGGGCGATACCGAAGTGGCGCATGTCCACCAGGGCAAAAAAGGCGAACAGGCCCAGCGCCATGACCAGCGCCCCGAACACCATCACCACGCGCCGCCCCAGGCGGTCCGACAGGTGCCCGAACAGCGGCGCCGACAGCACGATGGCCACCGACAGGGTCAGGTCGAACATCAGGGCCTGGGTGCTGCCGTACCCCGCCTGGGTGGCGTAGGTCAGGAAGAACGTGCTGCCGATGTAGGCGATGGTGCAGTAACCGAAGGCGATACCGGTGCACAGCAGCAATTGCCGTGGCCGTTGCCGCAGGGCTTGCGCCAGGGGCGCCCGCACGGGTTTGACGGTGGATGCGGTCAGCGGCGTCTTCAGCCGTGCATACAAGCCGATCAGCACCAGGGTGCCTCCCAGCCAGAACGGGATCCGCCAGGCGAAGTCCACCAGGTTGTCATCGAACGCGGCGCTGACCAGGGCGAATACCGCCGCACCGAGAATGCCGCCCACGCCGATGCCCATGCTGGTGAAACTGCCCCACAGGCCGCGCCGGCCAGGCGGCGCCGACTCGATGCCAAACAGCGCGGCGCCACCCCACTCGCCCCCGGCGGCAAAGCCCTGGACCAGGCGCAACAGCACCAGCAGGATCGGCGCAACCACACCAAGGCTGGCATGCCCCGGCAGGCAGCCGATGAGGAAGGTGCTCAGCCCCATCAACAGCAAGGTGGTGACCAGTACCTTCTGCCGACCGACGCGGTCGCCGAAATGGCCAAACACCAGGCCGCCCAGGGGCCGGGCGAGGAACCCCGCGCCGAAGGCACTGAACGCCACCAGGGTGGCGGTCAGGTGGTCCAGACCGGGAAAGAACACCTGGGGAAACACCAGCGCGGCGGCGGTGCCATAGATGATGAAATCATAGAACTCGAGGGCCGTGCCCAGGCCGGAGACGCAGAAGGTGCGCAAGGCGGAGCGGGAAGGTTGTGCATGCATTGTTGTTGTTCTCGTGATGCGGATGGGCTCAGAAACGTTGGCAGCCGGCCTTGGCCAGTTGTAGCGGGGTGCCGGCGACGTAGTCGAGATGGCCGTGCTCGGTGTCGATGGCCACGCTGAGCAGGGTTTCCCAGCGCTCGGTGTCGGGCAGCGCCAGGTCCGGATGGAAGCAGATCGGCGCGGCATCGCCCGCAGCGCCGCACATGGCCTCGGCACGGGCACGCGGGTCGGCGCTGGTCATCTGGCCGACCACCTGTTGCAGATGGGCCAGCCGGCCCTCGGTCTCGGCCCGGTCGGCGACCTGCTCACCGGTACTGAGCTGCGGGTCGAGGAAATGGTTGGTGTGCAACAGCCAGCCATCCTCGCGGGGCAGCACCAGCGCCGTGCGCTCGGGACTCAGCTCGATGCTCACCGCACGTGGGCTGCGGTCCTCGCGGGAGAACACAGTGAGCACGGTGGAGGCGCTGACCCGCGCCGAACGGGCCAGTTCGATGGCCTCGTCGACACTGCGAGCCTCCTCCAGCAGCCGTCGGGCGATGGCATGCACCGGCACGCCGCCAGCGGTGTTGTCGCTGCGGTGGTGGAGGATGTTGAAGTGCAGGCCCAGGCCCGCGCTGTTGACCCCCAGCTTGGCCAGCATGCCGAACTCGCAGAACAGCTTGACCGCCAGGCCCTGGCGGCTGCGCAGGGCCAGCATCAGGCCATGGGGGCACAGGCTGTCGTGCCAGTCCCAGGTCTGCAGGGTCTGCGGCGCACGCGGGCCACGGGGGGCGTGCACGGTGGTGGAGCATTCGCTGTGGCGGGTGCGTGCCGCCAGCACCTCGGTGCGGGCGTTGAGGCTCGCCAACTGCCACAACGGCAGGCCGCTGCCACTGGCCAGGCCGGCGATTTCCGCCGCCAGGTCCGGGCTCCAGGCTTCTAGGGCGGCCAGGCTGTTCTCGCCGATGCGCTGCGCTTCGCCCAGCGTCACGCCGACTCGGGTAAAGAAGTCCAGGTACAGCTGGGTGGTCTCGCCGATCTGCCCGGCGAAGCGCTCGCCGACCTGACGGCCGCGGGCATGGGGATCGAGGGTATCGGTGACGCAGGTATGAATCTTCACGGCGGCTTTCCTGATGGGACGCAAGCGGCAAGCCTAGCGGCGAGGCCCCACCCCGATCATCGCCAGGCCCCGCACAACTTTTGTGCCCGCCAGGAAAAACTCAGGCGCGCAGGCCCTGACCGCGCAAGTGCTCATGCAACAGGGCGATGAATGCCTGCACCTTGCGCGTATTGCGCCGATGCGGCAGGTACAGCACATGCACCCAGGGACCGAACGCGCTCAGCGCCCGCCAGTAATCAGGCATCACCTCCAGCAGTTGCCCATTGGCCAGGTAGGGTGCCGCGCACCAGGTGGGGATGAACTGCAGCCCCTGGCCATCGAGCAGGCAGGCCAGCAGGAAGTCGAAGTTGTCGCTGACCAGCCTGGCCGTCGGCTGGCGCACGCGCTGGGTCTGGCCCTCGTGCTCGATCCACCAGAAGCTGCGGTTGAGCAACGGGTGGCGCAGCAGCAGCCAGTCATGCTGGGCGTAGTTGTCCAGGTTGATGACCTCGCCGCGTCGGGCCAGGTAGTCCGGGCTGGCGCACAGGATCACGCGGTTCTCGATCAGCGGCTGGACGATCAGCTCGGGCTGGTCGGTGGGACCGTCGCGCAGCGACAGGTCGTAGCCGCCGTCGATCAGGTCCTCGTTGGCATCGTTGAGGTTCACCTCCAGGCGCACCTGCGGGTGCTCGCGCATGAAGCGGCAGCACACCTGGTTGAGAAAGGCCGGGCCGAACGACGGTGGTGCGGTGATGCGCAAGGTGCCGCGCAGTTCATGCTGCAACTGCTCCACTTCCTCGGTGACCCGCTGCAGGTGCATCAAGGCCTGTCGCGCGCCTTCCAGATAGAGGGTGCCGGCTTCGGTCAGCGCCATGCGCCGGGTGGTGCGCTCGAACAGGCGCACCCCCAGCTCGGCTTCCAGATGGGCGACGGCCTTGGTGATGGCCGACGGCGTCTTGCCCAACTGCTCGGCGGCACGGCTGAAGCTGCCGTGCTCGGCGGCGGCAACGAAGATGGTCAGGGCCGTCATTTTGTCCATGGTTGCTTCCTGGTTGGCACACGTGGGGCGCCGTGGAGTATCCATGGATTCATGCGCAGGCGGCAATCGATGGGGAGCAGCAAGCACTCTTTCCAGAACGCGAATAAAGTTGTGCCTGCCGTGCCGTTTAAACACCCTTCCCGCTTGGCTAGCCTGCCGCCTCCCCCATCAAGCACGAGGCATCGCATGAAGCAGTTCCTGAAGATCGCGCTTGGCGCCGGCCTGGCCTGCGCCGCCCTGCCCGGCTTCGCCGCCGTCGACCTGATCCTGCACAACGCCAAGGTCTACACCGCCGAGCCGGGCCAGCCACTGCAGCAAGCCGTGGCGGTGGAGGGCGAGAAGATCGTCGCGGTGGGCTCCGACCAGGCCGTGCTGCGCCTGAAGGTCGATGGCACGCGGACCATCGACCTGGGCGGCAAGGTGCTGATGCCCGGCCTGCTCGACTCCCACTCCCATGCCATCAAGGGTGGCCTGCAGCTGGAGTTGGCCGACCTGGCCGGTGTGCAGATCCCCCTCGACGCGCTGGAACAACGCCTGCGCCAGTGGCGTGAGGACGGCAAGGCACGACGCGGCGAGTTCCTCAGCGTCGGCGGCTTGCCGCCAACCTACTGGGACGACCTGGCCGCGCTCGAGCAGCGCTTCAACCAGGGCGAGTGGGCCGACCAACCGATCCTGTTCGCCGCCAACGACATGCACACCGGCTGGGCCAACCGCGCCATGCTCGCCCATGCCGGCATCGATGCGGCGAAGATCGCCGCCCTGCCAGCCGTGGCCCGCAACACCATCGGCCAGCACTCGGACGGCACGCCGAACGGCTTTCTCGTCGACGCCGGGCTGTACCCGGTCACCGACCTGCTGCCGGCACTGACCCACGACACACTGATGAGCGCCGGGCGCCAGGCCCTGGCGCACTATCGAAGCCTGGGCGTCACCGGCTGGATGGACCCGCTGGCCAACGAGCTGCCCGGTGCCGACGTACACAACGATTCGCTCGGCGTGCTGCCGGTGTACAGGGCCCTTGCCCTGCGCGGCGAACTGACCGCCCATGTGGCCGCGCTGCTGATGGCCGATTCCAAAGCCCGTCCGGCCGACCTGGATGAGCTGGACAAGGTGCGCCGGCAGTTCCTCGGCGTACCCAACCTCACCCTGCCCGGCATCAAGGTGTTCGCCGATGGCGTCGCCGAGATGCCGGCGCAGAGCGCGGCGATGCTCGAGCCTTACCGCAACTCGGGGCAGCACGGCGAACTGCTGCTGGACCCGGCGCACTTCGGCGAACTGGTGAGCGCCGCCGACGCCCGTGGCTGGCTGGTGCATGTGCACGCCATCGGCGACCGCGCCGTGCGCGCGGCGCTCGACGGCGTGGCCCAGGCCCGCCGTGATCGCGCCAGCGGCATCGCGCACTCGATCACCCACCTGCAGATGGTCAACCCGAAAGAGTACGCACGCTTCAAGCAGCTGGACGTGATCGCCTCGATGCAGTTGTACTGGGCCAGCGCCGACGAGGCCAATCTGGAGCTGGTCAAACCCTACGTCGATGCCATGGCCTTCCTGCACACCTTCCCGGCGCACTCGCTGCTTGCCCATGGCGCCACCATCGCCGGCGCCAGCGACTGGCCGATCAGCACCCCTGATCCCTGGCAGGCCATCTACCAGGCCATCAGCCGCGTCGGCCCCAAGGGCGTGCTCAACGCCGCCGAGGCCCTCGACCGCGAGACGATGCTCCAGGCCTATACCCTCAACGCCGCCCGGGCCATGCGCCTGGAACGGCAGATCGGTTCGCTCAAGGCCGGCAAACAGGCCGACATGATCGTACTCGACCGCGATATCTTCAGTGTCGCACCCCAGGCGCTGCGCGACACCCAGGTGCTGCAGACCTGGTTTGCCGGAAAACCCATCTACACACGTTGAGCCAGCTTGCGCGGGTCGGGTCGATCAACCGTCCATGCTCTTGGTCAATGCTTCGCTGCCCTTGGGCGGGTAGACCACCTCCCGGGTATCGAGGTCACGAATCTCGGAGGTGATGGTGATGGTCATCGTCTCTCGCCCGGGCGGGCCGTTGATGGCATCGACGGTGTCGAAATCGACGATGTAGCGCTTGCCTGCACGGAACTCGACGTCGCGCGCGGTGAAACCGCATTTGCCGCCACCGGTGCCCAGCGCGTTCATCGAGGCCCAGCACCAGCTCAGCGAGTGCTTGCCCGGCGTCAGCCGCAGCGCCTGCTTGCCCGCGATATCGAGGATCGAGCGGCGCCCGGCCCCCTCGAGCAACTGGTCATCGACATGGGTGGCCAGCAGCAGGCGATGGAACGGCACGCCCAGGGCGCGGTAGCGGATGGTGGCGAAGTACACGACCGGCGCGTCGGCCTGGTTGCCGGACAGATCATAGGGCGTCATCGTCTCAGGCGCCCAGTCACCCTGGTACTCCTTGTAGTGGTAGTTGGAGCAGGCTCCGAGCAGGGCGGCCAGTGACAGGGCGACAACCGATTTGAGGCAGGACGACAGACGCATGGTTCTTCCTTGATGAATGCGGGTGCAAGGATAGCGGCTGCGCAGGCAAAAAATCAAAATGCCATCACCCTCGTCGATCATGCACAGCAGTGTATGCTTCGCGCAAAGGTCCGCCCCTCCTGCCCCTGAAAAGGACATCGTCATGCGCCGCCTGGACTGGCTGAAACACCACATGGCCCACAGCGACACCCTCGCCCAGTGGCTGCACCAACAGTTCCACTATGAATACGCGAACGTGCCGCTGCCCGACTGGCAACGCGAGTTCGCCGAAGGCCAGCACAACGGGCAATGGCAATGCCTGGTCGCCCTGGACGGCAACCGCCTGCTGGGCAGTGCGGCCCTGGCCAGCGATGACCTGCCCGGGCGCAGCGACCTCGGTCCCTGGCTGGCCTGCGTGTTCGTCGCCCCAGAGGCGCGTGGGCAAGGCCTGGCGGAGCAACTGATCGAAGGTATCTGCGAGCATGCCCGCAGCAACGGAGTTGCCACGCTCTACCTGCATACCCATGACCAGGATGCGTATTACGCCAAGCGCGGCTGGACGCACATGGAACCGTTCGAGGCCTGGGGGCATAGCCATTGGTTGATGTGTCGCACGCTCTGACCAGCGCCGTCCTCAAGCCATGCGCCCTCCCCTGTGTAGGAGCGGCCTTGCGCCGCGAAAGGGCTGCAAGGCAGCCCCAGGATCTCAGCGCAGACGCATAATTCGCCGGGGCCGCTTTGCGGCCCTTTCGCGGCACAAGGCCGCTCCTACAGGGACGCAAATGACACCGCAGGGAATTATTTAGCGCGCCGTTGTATCTGACCCTAGGTACAAGGCTGGCCAAACCATGGCCATGCCCCAAGCCTCAAGGACAACGGCCCATGAAATCACGCAGGAAACCCGTCAAACCCATCGGTTTGAAGGACATCACCATCGTCGACGACGCCAAGATGCGCAAGGCCATCACCGCCGCCGCCCTGGGCAATGCCATGGAGTGGTTCGACTTCGGTGTCTACGGCTTCGTCGCCTATGCCCTGGGCAAGGTGTTCTTCCCCAACGCCAGCCCCGGCGTGCAGATGATCGCGGCCCTGGCCACCTTCTCCGTGCCATTCCTGATCCGCCCGCTGGGCGGGCTGTTCTTCGGCGCCCTGGGCGACCGCTACGGACGCCAAAAGGTGCTGGCCGCGACCATCGTGATCATGTCGCTGAGCACCTTCGCCATCGGCCTGATCCCCTCCTACGCCAGCATCGGCATCTGGGCGCCGATCCTGCTGTTGCTGGCGAAGATGGCCCAGGGCTTCTCGGTGGGCGGCGAATACACCGGCGCGTCGATCTTCGTCGCCGAGTACGCCCCGGACCGCAAGCGCGGCTTTCTCGGCAGCTGGCTGGACTTCGGCTCGATCGCCGGCTTCGTCCTCGGCGCCGGGGTGGTGGTGCTGATCTCGACGGTGCTCGGCGAGGAGCAGTTCCTCGAATGGGGCTGGCGCCTGCCGTTCTTCCTGGCCCTGCCGCTGGGCCTGATCGGCCTGTACCTGCGCCATGCACTGGAGGAAACCCCGGCGTTCCAGCAGCACGTCGACAAGCTTGAGCAAGGCGACCGCGAAGGCCTGGCCAGCGGCCCGAAAGTGTCGTTCAAGGAAGTCGCCACCCAGCACTGGCGCAGCCTCCTGACCTGCATCGGCGTGGTGATCGCCACCAACGTCACCTACTACATGCTGCTCACCTACATGCCCAGCTACCTCTCGCACAACCTGCACTACAGCGAGGACCACGGTGTGCTGATCATCATCGCGATCATGGTCGGCATGCTCTTCGTGCAGCCGATCATCGGCCTGCTCAGCGACAAGTGGGGACGCAAGCCGTTCATCATCATTGGCAGCGTCGGCCTGTTCCTGCTGGCGATCCCGGCGTTCATGCTGATCACCAGCGGCAAGCTGGCGGTGATCTTCGCCGGCCTGTTGATTCTCGCCGTGCTGCTGAACTTCTTCATCGGCGTGATGGCCTCGACCCTGCCGGCGATGTTCCCCACCCATATCCGCTACAGCGCCCTGGCCAGCGCCTTCAACATCTCGGTGCTGATCGCCGGCCTCACCCCGACCCTGGCCGCCTGGCTGGTGGAGACCACCGACAACCTGTACATGCCGGCCTACTACCTGATGGTCATCGCCGTGATCGGCCTGCTCACCGGCCTGACCATGAAGGAGACCGCCAACCGCCCGCTGCGCGGCGCCGCCCCGGCCGCCTCGGATATCGAGGAAGCCCGCGAGCTGCTGCAGGAGCACCACGACAACATCGAGCAGAAGATCGAGGACATCGACGCACAGATCGCCGAGCTCGAGGCCCGGCGCCAGACCCTCGCGCAACAGCATCCGCGCATCGATTGAGGCTACTTGCGCATTCCGCCGGATTGCTTGCCTGATCCTCTGAATCTGTGGGGTGTATCGGTTGCGCAATGGGCCCCTGTGCTAGCGTTTCTGGATTGGGGAACAGCGTATTCCCCGCTTCCACAACCGATGATCAGCAGGTGAGCCCATGGAACTACGAATCAACCAGCAGACCTACCAGGTCGAGGCTGACGCCGACACGCCCTTGCTCTGGGTGATCCGCGACGACCTGGGCCTGACCGGCACCAAGTATGGCTGCGGCCTGGCCCAGTGCGGCGCCTGCTCGGTGCTGGTGGACGGCAACGTGGTGCGCGCCTGCGTCACCCCGGTGGCCGGCGTGGTCGGCCGCGAGGTCACCACCATCGAGGCCATCGAAAACGACGCGGTTGGCAAGCGCGTGGTCGCCGCCTGGGTCGAGCACCAGGTGGCCCAGTGCGGCTACTGCCAGTCCGGCCAGGTGATGGCGGCCACCGCGCTGCTCAAGCACACGCCCAAGCCCAGCGCTGCGCAGATCGACGCGGCCATGGTCAACCTGTGCCGCTGCGGCACCTACAACGCCATCCATGCCGCCGTGCACGATCTCGCCGAAGGGGGTAAAGCCTGATGAGCACACGCATCGATACCCCCGAAGACTTGCTGAAACTGCCAGCAGGCGAAACCGTCAACCTGTCGCGCCGGCGCTTTTTGGTCGGCACCACCGTGGGCGCGCTGGTGCTCGGCTTCGGCCTGCCAGTGGGTGCACCACGCGTACAGGCCGCCAGCGCCACGGAGCGCGGTACCCAGGTGCCGGCTTTCCTGGAGCTGCGCCCGGACGGCAGCGTGCGTCTGCTCAGCCCATTCATGGAGGGTGGGCAAGGCGTCAACACCGCCATGGCGCAGATCGTCGGCGAGGAGCTGGACCTCGAGCCTGCCCGTTTCCTGGTCGAAAGCGCGCCCGCCGGCGAAGCCTACGTGGTCATGGAAAACGGCCTGCGCATCACCGGCGGCAGCATGTCGGTGCGCATGAGCTACCCGACCATGCGCCGCCTCGGCGCCCTGGCCCGGGCCATGCTGCTGCAAGCCGGCGCCCAGCAGTTGGGCGTGCCGGTGAGCGAGCTGACCACCGAGCCGGGCAAGGTGGTGCATGCCGCTTCGGGCCGTTCGCTCGGCTACGGTGAACTGGCCGAAACGGCCATGGACCTGCCGGTGCCGGACCCCGCCAGCGTCACCTTGCGCGACCCCAGCCAGTTCCGCTGGATAGGCAAGCCAGTACAGCGCCTCGACGCCTACGACAAGTCCACCGGCAAGGCCATCTACAGCATCGACATCAAGGTCGACGGCATGCTCCACGCCGCCGTGCAGCATGCGCCGCGCCTGGGCATGAGCGTCGGCGGACTGCGCAACGAGGAACAGGTCAAGGCCATGAAGGGCGTGCATTCGGTGCACCAGCTGCCCGGCGCGGTGGCGGTGGTCGCCGAACGCTGGTGGCACGCCAAGCGCGCGGTCGAAGCGCTGCAGGTGGACTGGAAGGAGGCGGCTGCCGACAGCCAGGTGCGGCCAATGCCCGCCGATTTTTCCACTGACGGCTGGCGCGACCACCTGGCCGCCCAGACCGGGCCGAGCCGCGACGAGGAAAACCAGGGCGACGTAGCGGGCGCCCTGGCCAGCGCCAAGACCACCGTCGAGGCCACCTACCACAACCAGTACCTCAACCATGCTCAGCTGGAACCGCCCTCCGCCACCGCCCGTTTCAACCCCGACGGCAGCCTGGAGGTGTGGCTGCCGAACCAGGCCCAGGACATGTTCCGCGACGACATCGCCAAGCGCACCGGCCTGGACCCTGCGCGGATCACCCTGCACTCGCCACTGCTCGGCGGCTTCTTCGGCCGCCACTTCCTGTACGACTCGGCCAACCCCTACCCGCAGGCCATCGCCCTGGCCAAGGCCGTGGGCCGGCCGGTGAAACTGATCTGGAGCCGCGAAGAGGAGTTCCTGCGCGATGCCATGCGCCCCATGGCCGTGGTCAAGTTCCGCGCCGGCCTGGACGACAAAGGCCTGCCGGTGGCCATCGAGGCGATCAGCGCCACCGAAGGTCCGACCGAGGCGCTCGCCGGCAAGCAGGGTGACAAGGTCGACCCCACCGCCCTCGAAGGGCTGTCGGGCAAGGCCTACGCCATCGCCAACAAGCGCATTGCGCAGATCTACGTCAAAGGCCCGGCCATGCTCGGCTACTGGCGCTCGGTGGGCAACTCGCTGAACGACTTCTTCTACGAGTCGTTCCTCGATGAACTGGCCGACAAGGGCGGCCATGACCCCTACGAGCTGCGCCTGCAACTGCTGCAGGGCAACCCTCGCCTGACCACCCTGCTGCAGGCGGTGGCGGAATTGTCCGGCGGCTGGAAACGCGGCCCGTTCACCGCCGAGGACGGCAGCAAGCGCGCCCGTGGCGTGGCCATGGCCTCGCCGTTCGGCTCGGAGGCGGCGGTGATCGCCGAGGTATCGCTGGAGGGCGGCCAGGTCAGGGTGCACGACATCTGGCAGGCCATCGACCCAGGCAGCATCGTCAACCCGGCGATCATCGAAGCCCAGGTCAACGGCGCGGTGTCCCTCGGCTTGTCCCAGGTGCTGCTGGAGGAAGCGGTGTGGCTCAACGGCATGCCACGGGCGCGCAACTATGACCTGTACCCGGTGCTGCCGCCATCGCGCATGGCCCGGGTGCATGTGCGCATCGTCGAGAGCGGGGCGAAGATGGGCGGTATCGGTGAGCCACCGCTGCCGGCGGTGGCGCCCGCGGTGGCCAACGCCGTGGCGCAGCTCACCGGCCAGCGCGTGCGCAGCATGCCCCTGAGCCGCCATACCTTCAGCTGACACGACAAGGACAGCCCATGAACAACAGCCGATTCGCAAGAACCGCAGGCTGGCTGGCCTTGCCGTGCCTGGTCGCGGCAGGCCTGCTGGCCTGGTACGTCAGCCGCGAGCCCGCCTCGCCCTTCAGCGCCACCGACAGCGCCGACGCCGCCCTGGTCAGCCGTGGCGAGTACGTCGCCCGGCTCAGCGACTGCGTGGCCTGCCACAGCCTGCCGGGCAAGGCACCGTTTGCCGGCGGCCTGGAAATGGCCACGCCGCTGGGCGCCATCCATGCCACCAATATCACCCCGGACCGCGAGCACGGCATCGGCGCCTACAGCCTGGCCGACTTCGACCGCGCGGTGCGCCAGGGCGTCGCGCCGGGTGGGCGACGGCTGTACCCGGCCATGCCCTACCCGTCCTACGTCAAGCTCAGCGACGACGATGTGCGGGCGCTCTATGCGTTCTTCATGAAGGGCGTGCAGCCGGCCGCCGAGGCCAATGTCCCCAGCGACATTCCCTGGCCGCTGAACCTGCGCTGGCCCATCGCCCTGTGGAACGGCCTGTTCGCGCCGACCAGCGCCTATGCGCAGAAGGCCGACCAGGACCCGCTGTGGAATCGCGGCGCCTACATCGTCCAGGGCCCCGGCCACTGCGGCAGTTGCCACACACCTCGGGGCCTGGCCTTCAACGAGAAGGCCCTGGACGAGAGCGGCGCACCGTTCCTCGCCGGCGCCCTGCTCGATGGCTGGTACGCGCCGAGCCTGCGCCAGGACCACAACACCGGACTCGGGCGCTGGAGCGAGCCGGAGATGGTGCAGTTCCTCAAGACCGGACGAAACAAGCACGCGGTGGTGTACGGCTCGATGACCGAGGCGTTCAACAACTCCACGCAGTTCATGAGCGACGACGACCTGAACGCGATCGCCCGCTACCTCAAGTCGCTGCCCGGCGACCCGGGGCGTGACGGCGCACCCTGGCAGTATCAGGCGGTAGCCGCGGGGCCCGACACGCCGGGGGCGCATACCTACGCGACCCGCTGCGCCAGCTGCCATGGCCTGGACGGCAAGGGCCAGGCCGAGTGGATGCCGCCGCTGGCGGGCGCCACCTCGATGCTGGCCGCGGAAAATGCCTCGGCGATCAACATCACCCTCAACGGCTCGCAGCGCATCGTCGCCGCCGGGGTGCCGGATGCCTACCGCATGCCGGCGTTCCGCGAGCAGTTATCGGACCAGGAGATCGCCCAGGTGCTGAGCTTCGCCCGCAGTGCGTGGGGCAATCACGGCGGCGCGGTAGAGGCCAAGGCGGTGGGCGCGTTGCGCGGGCATACCGACCCGGCCAGCAGCAGCCCGATCATCCTGCATATGCGCTGAGCAGCGCTGTGGGAGCGGGTTCACCCGCGAAGCCGGTGACACGGTGGATGGCACCGGCTCTGCCGGTGTTCGCGGGTAAACCCGCTCCCACAGGGATCGCGCCAGATTCTAAAAATTGAGCAAGACAGTTGCTCCCACAGGGATCGTGTCAGCTTTTAGACATTGAGCAAGACCGTTGCTCCCACAGGCACTCGGCAACACGAGGTTTCATACACCATGGAAAGCATCGACCTGCTGGTCCTGCGCACCACCCATGACTGGCTCCAGGCCGGCCACCGCGTGCTGCTCGCCACCGTCGCCCGCACCTGGGGCTCGTCGCCGCGTCCGGTCGGTTCGATGATGGCCCTGCGCAACGACGGTCGGGTGGTCGGCAGTGTATCCGGCGGTTGCATCGAGGACGACCTGATCCACCGCTACACCACCGCCTACGGCGGCCCCGGCCTGCCCGAAGGGGCACCCGAGGTGATCCGCTACGGCATCAGCGCCGACGACGCCCACCGCTTTGGCCTGCCGTGCGGCGGCACGCTGGAGCTGATCCTCGAATTCATGCCCGCCGCCGCCTCGCTGCGACAACTGCTGGAGCAGCTCGACAGCGGCCAGCTGATGCGTCGCCAACTGACCCTGGCCGACGGCGCGGTCAACCTCGAACCCACCGCCACCCCGGAACAGTTCCGTTTCGACGGCCGGCAGATGACCAACACCCTCGGCCCCGGCTACCGCATGCTGCTGATCGGCGCTGGCGCGCTGGCCGAGTACCTGGCGACCATGGCCCTGTTCAACGGCTTCAGGGTGGCGGTGTGCGACCCTCGGCCCGAGCACATGGCCACCTGGTCGGTCGCCGGCGTCGAATACCTGAAGGGCATGCCGGACGATGTGGTACGCGACTTCAAGGCCGACCTGCGCACCTGCATCATCGCCGTCAGCCACGATCCCAAGCTCGACGACCTGGCGCTGCTAGAGGCCCTGCATGGTCCGGCATTCTACATCGGCGCCATCGGCTCGCGACGTAACAGCCAGCTGCGCCGCGAACGGCTGATCGAGCACTTCGGCGAAACCGAGCAGTCGCTCGAACGGCTGCATGGGCCCATTGGCATCTACATCGGCAGCAAGACCCCGGCGGAAATCGCGGTGAGCGTGATGGCCGAAGTACTGGCGGCGAAGAACGCCGTGAGCTTGCCGGGGGCGGTGAGTGTGTCCAAGGCCAAGCGCGAGCGTGATCATCAACCTTTGTAGTGCCTGAACCGGCCTCATCGCGGGGCAAGTCGCATCGGCGCACCGCCGCTCCCACGACCGTCAGAGCGGCGCCAACGTGGGAGCGGCGGTGCGCCGATGCGACTTGCCCCGCGATGAGGCCAGCATTGGCCACACACCTGCCAACCAGTGTCTATGCTTCTTCTCGCATACACCCACCGGTATCGACCACAAGGAAGACAGGCCAATGACTGCCACCCTCGCACGCGCTGTTGCTTTCGCCTCGCTAGTGTCCGCCGCCAGCCTCACCGCCCACGCCGCCGAACTGCCCATCGCCAGCGAAGCGCTGGAAAGCCATGTCACCACTGAAGTGACCAGGATCGACCTGCCCAACCGCCAGGTCACGGTGAAGGGTCCCCACGACAAGGACGTGACCTTCCAGCTCACCGAACAGGCCAAGGCCCTGCCCAATCTCAAGGTGGGCGATCAGGTCGATATCAAAGTGACCCGTGCCATCGCCTATGTGCTCAACACCAATGTCGGCGGCGCTCCCAAGGCCTCCGAGGAATCGGGCACCATCCGCGCCACCAAGGACAACCCCAACCCGGGTGGCGAGGCGTTCCGTCAGGTCAAGGTCACCTCGCAGATCAAGAAGATCGACCTGAACACCCACGAAGTCACACTGCTGCCACCGGAAGGCAAGCTGCAGGTGGTCAAGGTCGAGGACCCCGAACTGCAGGCACGCATGAAGAATCTCAAGCTCGACCAGACCGTAGAAGCCATCTATACCGAAGTGCTGAGCGTGGAGACCTCACGCCCAGCCCAGTAAAACCTTTGGCCGGCCCGCGCATCGAACATCATGTGAGCCCTTCCCCCCCCTTCAGGAGGTTTCCCATGGCGATGCGCCTGGCCGTGCCGTTTTGCTGCTGCCTCACCCTCGTGCTCATGGGCTGCACCAGCGCCCGCGATGAGCCGCCGCCCACCACGCAGCAGGTCGAACTGCAGCGCTACCAGGGCACCTGGTACGAACTGGCGCGCCTGCCGATGTTCTTCCAGCGCCACTGCGTGCAGTCCGAGGCCCATTACGGCCTGCGCGAGGACGGCCGTATCGACGTGACCAATCGCTGCCTGGAGCAGGACGGCCAGTGGAACGAAGCCCTAGGCGTCGCCGAGCCGCAGGTGGCCGGACGCACCGACAAGCTCTGGGTACGCTTCGACAACTGGCTCAGCCGCCTGGCACCGAACCTGACAAAGGGCGAGTATTGGGTGCTCTACCACGACCCGGACTATCGCGTGGCACTGGTCGGCCACCCGAACCGCGAGTACCTGTGGCTGCTGTCGCGCTCAGCGACCGTCAGCGCCCAGACCCGAGAACAGCTGCTGGAGCTGGCACGCCGGCAGGGCTATCCCACCGACCAACTGATCTGGCGACAACCAGCCCCCCAGTGACGGCCGCCATCCGCCCCTGTAAGGTGAGCCACCCGGCTCACCCGAAGGATTGCGTGCAATGATCACCTGCCACCTCAAGTACATCATCGACCCCTACCAGATCCCGGCCTTCGAGGCCTACGGCAAGCTGTGGATCGGCCTGGTCAACCGCATGGGCGGCACCCACCACGGCTACTTCCTGCCCAGCGAAGGCGCCAACAATGTTGCCTACGCCCTGTTCAGCTTCCCCAGCCTGGCCGCCTACGAGCAGTACCGCACAGCCTCGGAAACCGATCCGCAGTGCATCGCCGCCTTCGCCCTGGCCAACGAGCAACGCTTCATCCTCAGCTACGAACGCAACTTCCTGCGGCCAGTGCTCGATTGACCTTCACAGGCCTGCGAAAACCTGACACGCATCACCGGCGTGCAGGCCCAGCGCAGGGTTTCAATAACGCGCTTTCGGCTGCCAACCCTGCAGGGTCTCGATGAAACTGTCCAAAGGCAGGCGCAGCGCAGGCCAGTCCTCCCTGTAGTGGTGTTCGATCACCACGGCGTCCTCTTCGAAGGCAACGTGGTAGGCGTTGCCGCTGTAGGCCTCCACCACTCGGTTGCGACGTGCGGCCAGGGCCTTCTCGAGCAAATGCTCAAGTGCCACGGCCGTCACCTCGTCGTCGAGAAACTGCTGCAGGCCTGGGGGGCGGGGATTGGACATGAGCAGGCTCCTTTGCCAGGGATACGGAAGAGCCGGGCATGATGCCCGGCCCTGGTGAGGGTGACGCAGGATCAGTAGTCAGGATAGGCGGTGGTCACCACCGTGCCAGCCCCATTCAGATATCCGACGATGTTGAACGATGCGCCAGGGTTGCCCGCCACGCAATGCGCCCCCGACGGCCCGCGGAACTCGTTGCCGTTCAGCGAGGTGCGGTTGTTGTAGGCATTCTGGATGGCCGCCACCACATTGGCTTGCGAGCAGCTGTCCGGGAACATGGTGGAGATGGACTTGCTCGCGGTCACGCCGTTCTGGGTGATGTTGAAGCTGCGCAGGACATAGATCCCGGCCGGCCCGACCGGCGTATTGGTGGTCGCCGCGGTGAAGGCCACGGTGGCGGGCAACTGTCCGCCAGGCCTGCTGTGGAAGCCCTTGGCCCGGTTGTTGGCCACCTCGCCGCAGAACACATGCTGTTGATTGACCGCCGGCACGCCGCCCGAATTGGGCTGTGGGCATGCCACGGCGGCCTGGGCGGACGCCACCGGCACCAGGCTGAACGCCAGGCTGCCGATGACCGCCAGCCCAGCCAGCGCGACGCGTGCATGTGGGAACACGAAAGTCTTTTTCATCATGAAGCTCCTTTTTTACGGTGACAGGACGTTGTTGTCCTCGGGTTCCGCCGCTGCCGGCGAAAAGGGGGAATGGGGTTCAGCCGACCAGCAGCCACCTGGCCCGGGCGAGGTACGCGGCGCGGTCGTCCAGGCCGTTGAAACCGCCATTGACCCGGCGGGTAACCTCACGCAGGTCATCCTTGTCGGCCCAGTCGTTGAGCTTGCGGTTGGCCCAGAACCAGCCGGCGACGTCCACCGCCAGGGCCGGGTCGCTGCTGACCAGGGAGGGGTCGTCCTTGTTCTCGAAATCGCGCTTGCAGTACTGGCCGTACTGGCGGTAGTTGGCGCGACCGGTCAGCTGGATCAGCCCGCGCCCCTTGAAGCGCGGCCCGTCGCCCGGTTGCAGGTTGCCCAGGTCCTTGCGGCCCTCGTAGGCACTCCCGCTGGCCAGCTCCTCGGTGTAACGCAGGCAGCCGCTCTCATGGGCGATCTGGGCAAGGAAGTGGGCGATGCGCAGCGGCGTGTCTATGCGGTAGCGGGTCAGCACGTCGAGCACCGGCTGGTGGAAGGCATCGATACGTGCGCCGCTGGCATTGATCAGCGCCAGCCACAATTTGGGCGCGACCAGCCCACCGGGCAGGCCCACGCGCAAGGCGGCCAGGGTCGCATCGCCCGGCGCCACCGGCTTGCCCTGCGGGCTGCCGATAAGCTGCTGGAAGTTGTCCAGCGCACTGCGCGTGCCGCCCCCCCACAGGCCATCGATGCCAAGCGCGCAGCTGAAGCCGCGTTGACCGCTGTTGAGGTTGAGCAGCAGCTGCAGGCTGCGCACATCGGCGGTGGCGTTGTTGCCGCCCGTCCCTACGGTGTTGGTGATGCACATGGTCAGCTCCTTTTTTCGGGCAAGCCGCTCCCCGTGGGGCAGCGGCCAGGCCGTGCCTTGATGGCGAAGCGAATGGATGTCGGTTGCTTGTGGCGGCTACCTGGCGGGCGGCACCAGGGTGGCGCTGTAGGCGAGCTTGTTGGCCTGGGTGAACAACTGGATCTGCAGGCCGTCACTGCCCTGGCGACTCTGCAGGTAGCCCAGGGTCAGCGGCCCGCAGCGGCCCGCCCCACCGCCTTTGAGGCTGTAGCTGCGCTCCGGCCCGTCTGCGCCGTTGAACTCCAGGGCGAAATCGCACGCCCATCCCGCGCCGAAGCGCACCTTGCCGGCGTTCTTGCCCAAGCCCGCGCCAGGATCGATGTTCAGCAGCACCGGCACGTTGGTGCCGTTGTCCTTGAATGTGCCCTGGTACTCGTCGGCCCACGCCGATCCCAGGCCGGCCAGTGCAAGGGCACCGGCCAGTGCGGTTGCCAGATGTCTCATGGTGACTCTCCTTGTTGGGTGATTCATGGGTTCAGAACGCCAGCACCAGCCCCGCCCACTTGGCGATGGCCAGGGCCAGGTCGGGCTGGATCGCCCCCAACGCCACCAGCGCCGACAATGCGGCCGCGCCGATGGCGCACAGCACGCGTTTGCCGGTGGACATCCGAGCCGGTTGGCCTGGTTTGTTCTTGAGAATCGTGCGCATGGTTCGGGTCTCCTGGGTTGAAAGCAGCAAACGCATCGAGCGCTCAGTCGGCCTGGCCATCACCGGGCCTCCCGTAGTGGCCGAACAGTTCGCCATCGAGGCAAACGACAATCGCCTCACCGGCATCGCCGGGCACGTTGATACTCAGCTCATGCAAGGTTTCATTGCGCCGTGGCGCGCGACCGACACGCAGCGCCAGACTCCCCGGCGCATCGCCGGGCTCGAGGGTGGCGGCCAGCACCACCTGCATCTCTGCGATCCGGATCCCCGGCCAGCGTTGCCCGGTGGCGTGCCGCGCGCACTGCACGGCGCCGCCCAGCGCGTGGACGAACTCTGCGAAGTGGTTCATCACGAGGCCTCCTGTTCGTCGGCCAGCCAGAACGGCCGACGGGCGAAGCCCACGTGGTAGATGAGTGACTGCAGCACCACCTGGTGCTCGCCGATGTTGAGCAGGTTGAAGGTTTTCTCGATGCCGACGATGCGCCCCTTGGGCGGTTCGCTGAGGCAGCGGTTGAGCAGCGCGGTCTGCGCCTGGATCAGCTCGTGCGACGTCAGCTTCTCCGGATCGGTGCTGCCGACGACGATGCGTTTCACATATCCCACGTCCGTTAGATCGAACATCACGGAACTCCTTTCCGGAAAAGTCTGACGGCCAACCCCTGGCTAGCGCTCACACGAGCACAGGGCTGGCATTGGGCCGATCACCGCTTACTGCTGGGTGATGGCTTTGGGCGCGACCGACTGCGAGATCATGTCCAGCACCCGGGCCAGTCCTTCCGGCATACCGTCGTCGGCCGCGTGGACCTCGACGTGATACTTGGCCGACTGGTCGGTCGAACGGGTGTTCTCCTTGTGCGAAGACACCGAGCCGGAGATGTTGACCTTGGCGCTGAACGGCCCCCAGCCCACGCTGGCCTCGGCCGACATCGCCGCCTGGGCGTCGGTGGCTTCGCGCGATTGCTCGGAGTTCTTCACCTCCATGTCGAAGGTGATGTCGACCTTGTTGATCGACAGGTTCGGCACCTTGACCACCGCCAGCAGCGGGACTTCGAGCTCCACCCGTTCCATCGGGATGGTGCCGTCGTCGGGCTTGCTGGTGGACGGACGGTCGAAGCGGAAGCTGACCGTGCGTACATCGCCCACCGCGTTGGGGTCGGTCGGGTTGTTGGGGTCAGGCAGGAAGCCGATCACCTTGATGAAGTCGGCGGTGGCATTGGCCAGGCGGACCTGGGCGTCGCAAGCGGCTGTGAGAGGACCGCCGATCAGGTCGCCCATAGGCAGGCCGCGGAACTGGTCACCCATCGAGAAGTTAGCCATTTGTGTTTCTCCTAGATCAATTTATCGAGGTTTTGCAGCAGCCGAGCCATCCCCTCCGAAGGGGGCTGGGTTTCGACTTTGAGGGTGACGCGCGCCAGCGGCCCGCCTTCACCATTGCGGCGAACGCCCAGGTCGACGTTCAGAGCCTTGTGGGTCTCGCTCGGCCAGCCCGAGTCGTCATCACCGGCAGTCGCCGGGCCGACGTTCGCAGCCGAACCGTCATCGGCGTTCAGCCCTACCTCGAACGAGATTTCCATGTCCTTCACGGCCATCAGCCGCGCCCCCACCAGCGACAGCAGCGGGACCCGTACCACGCGCTCCTCGCCGTCCCTCGCCTCGGGCGAATGGGACGGCAGGCGCACATCGATGCTGACCGGCCGGTTGTCCTCGTCGAAGTACTGGCGCACGGTCGACACCTGGAAGCGCTGGATCTTGTCCTGCGCCTCGGCGACCGCGCCGGCGATGCTCTGGATGAGGTGATGGAGGGATTGATTCGCCACGACCGACGCTCCTTGTCTCATGCGGTGCCGATGCCGTCCGGGTGGCTTCGGTATGCCCCACGCGTTGCAGGGTTCAGGCCCTGACGACGGCACCGGGTTGGATGGATGGTTGGGTTACCAGGTGAGCCCAGATTACGGATGGGCCTGGGGCGTGTCCGGGGGCGTGCGTCCTGGAAATCGGGTCAGCCGTCCCGAATCAATGACTGGCCAACTCGCGCAGCCAGCGCGCCATCGAGGGCGGCTCGCCGACCCACGCATCCGGGCAGGCCAGCTCGCCTCGCTGCAAGGCGGTACGCGCCGCGCGTGGAGACAGGCCGAAGGCCTTGCGGAACACCTTGCGCAAGTGCGCCTCATCGGTAAAACCATGGTCGTAGGCCAGGTCGCCGATGCGCCGCCCGGCATTGCCGGGCTCGCCCAACGCTTGCAGGTAGCGGCGCAGGCGCCGTTGCAGCAGGTAGTGGCGCACCCCGCCGAATCGCTCGAATGCCCGATACAACTGACTGCGCGAGGTACCCATGGCCTTGGCCAGCACCGTCGGGGTAAGGTCGTTGCGTTGCAGGTTGCGCTCGATGTAGCTGCGCGCCCGTCGGCCGAGGTCGCCCTGTGTGGGCATGGCCTTGACCTGGCGGCCAGCTGCCGCGCTGATCAGGCAGGCACCGATCACTCCCACCAGCGGCTGGCCCAGGTGTAGCAATTGGTCCTGGGTCAGTTGCGGCGCGGCCGTGGCGAGCGACGACAGCAGGCTGGCGAGCAGGCGCCCCATCGGGCTCTCCCGTCCCAGGCGCAGGCCATGCAACTGCCATGTGGGGTGCGCCAGCGCGGTACGGGGTATCACCAGGCTCAGGCCTTCGCCGCCGGCCATGGCAAAAGCCGCCGGCTGTGTCAGGTCCAGCACCACCACATCCCGCGCCCGCACGCGCATGCCATTGCCAGCGGCCAGGCCACGTTGCAGCGGCAGGTACAGCACATAGTGATCGAGGTCGCACCCGTCCAGACGGTGCGCGTCACGGCCATAGCGGGCGCCCTCCAGGTAACCACGGCACAACAAAAATCGCTGGCAATGAAAGACCTCGAGCGAGGCACTGAATGCATCGCCTGCCCTGGTCGCCGTGCTGAAGAGCACGTCGACCGCCAGGCGCCAGGCACGCAAGTGCTCCGTTGTGATGTGCAGGAGGGGCAGTTGCGTGTCGCGGGGGGCGGTGCTGGTGCGCTCGGCTTGCGTTACGTGAATATCCATGTGTTTCGGCTCTTCTATCCATAGTCGAGCCGGAAAAGTGGTTCACTTCCGATTAGCCTGTAGCCTTTTGCCATTATTCGTGTCAGGTATCTGCCATCAACCTGTCGTCGAGAAACACGGCAATTTTCACAAAACAACACCTGCTCCCCGCGAAACAGATATTTTTTCTGTAACGAAAATGTAAAATTCGTTTTCGCATACCTATAACAAGTTGGGAGCTTCACATGTTTGCCTTCTTCCGCCCTGCCGCGCACCAGGCGCCGCTGCCCGACGAGCGCGTCGACAGCACCTATCGTCGCCTGCGCTGGCAAATCTTCGCCGGGATCTTTTTCGGCTATGCCGGCTACTACCTGCTGCGCAAGAACTTCTCCCTGGCCATGCCCTACCTGATCGAGGAAGAGGGCTACACCCGTGGCCAGCTGGGCGTGGCGATTTCCGCCATCGCCATCGCCTACGGCCTGTCCAAGTTCCTCATGGGCCTGGTCTCGGACCGCTCCAACCCGCGCTACTTCCTGCCCTTCGGCCTGCTGATCTCGGCCGGGGTGATGTTCATTTTCGGTTTCGCGCATTGGGCCACGTCCAGCGTGACGATCATGTTCGTGCTGCTGTTCATCAACGGCTGGGCCCAGGGCATGGGCTGGCCGCCGAGCGGGCGGACCATGGTGCACTGGTGGTCGCAGAAGGAGCGCGGTGGCGTGGTCTCGGTGTGGAACGTCGCCCACAACGTCGGCGGCGGCCTGATCGGCCCGCTGTTCCTGCTGGGCCTGGGCTGGACCAACGACTGGCACGCCGCCTTCTACGTGCCCGCCGCCGTGGCGGTGCTGGTGGCCGTGTTCGCCTTCGCCACCATGCGTGACACCCCGCAGTCGGTCGGCCTGCCGCCGGTCGAGCAGTACAAGAACGACTACCCGGAAGGCTACGACGAAAGCCACGAGCAGGAGTTCAGCGCCAAGCAGATCTTCGTCGAGTACGTGCTGCGCAACAAACTGCTGTGGTACATCGCCCTGGCCAACGTGTTCGTCTACCTGCTGCGCTACGGCGTGCTCGACTGGGCGCCGACCTACCTGAAGGAAGCCAAGCACTTCAGCGTCGACACCACCTCGTGGGCGTACTTCTTCTACGAGTGGGCCGGCATCCCCGGCACCCTGCTGTGCGGCTGGATGTCCGACAAGATCTTCCGCGGCAACCGCGGCCTGACCGGCATCGTGTTCATGGCCCTGGTGACCGTCGCCACCCTGGTGTACTGGCTCAACCCGCCGGGCAACCCGACCGTCGACATGATCGCGCTGTTCTCCATCGGCTTCCTGATCTACGGACCGGTGATGCTGATCGGCCTGCAGGCGCTGGAGCTGGCGCCGAAGAAAGCCGCCGGCACCGCGGCCGGCTTCACCGGCCTGTTCGGCTACCTGGGCGGCTCGGTCGCGGCCAGCGCGGCGATGGGCTACACCGTCGACCACTTCGGCTGGGACGGCGGCTTCGTGCTGCTGGTGAGCGCGTGCGTGCTGGCGATCGCGTTCATGGTGCCGACCCTTTGGCACACCAAGGCGGCAAGTGCCAGTCGTGAGGCGGTGGCCTGATCACTGTGGGGCGCGCCTTTGAATTGGCCCGGATGAGCGGCCTTGCGCGCTTCACTTGAGAAAGGTTTGTCGTTTATCGGGGCCGCTTTGCAGCCCTTCGCGGGCAAGCCCGCTGCCACAGCGGTTCGCGCAATACCTGTGGCAGTGGGCTTGCCCGCGAAAATGATGTTTGACCGCGCTACAGGTTCGAGACGGGTAGCTTCTCGATCTCATCCAGGCTGGGGTTGCTCCGCTCGATTTCACTGCGCATCTTGTCGAAGGCCGCCTGCGTGGCTGGCGGTTGCACCTCGCGCACTTCGACCACTGCGCCCACGACCTCGTCTATCGACTCACTTGTGAACAATCCATCCGATACGGTTCTGGATATCACTCGACCGTCGCTTATCAATTCAGCCTCCTTGCCAGGCGGCAGCGCCGCTTTGAATTGCGCAAACTCAGTGTCAAAGGTTGTCGTCCGTGTTCTGGGGATCTTGACGAACTCCGGCTCCGCCCAGCGCGGTCCGAAGTGATACACCGCGCCATACATGACCTTGGCTTGAGTCTCTCCGATTCCAGCAGCTCTCATGCCTGTATAAAAAGCCCTATGGGTATCTTGCCAGCTCCTTGTTCGCTTCACGCACGCCACATCATGGATGATGGCCGCCTGCCGATACTGGCCATCTAACGGCCCCCCAACCACGCCCCAGGCTACTTTCGGTATCGAGGCGCCATCGGATATCGTATCTTTGGGCGCCAGCCAGAACAGTTTCCCCGGCCTGGGCCCGGTATAGGTGAAGTCCTGAAGCAAGCGAATATCTCGATTGGTCTTCATTAACTCGACATTGAGGGGGCTGGAAAACTTGCCCCAATCCTGGGCGATAGCACCTGAGCTGAGCACGAGCATCACAGCCAGTAGATCCACTCTCATCTTGACACCTCCCTGTTCATGCGGACTGACAGACTCTTCCAAGCATAGAATCAAAAAGCCACTAACCACTCTGCGCCGACAGGCAGCTCATGCGCACGCCCGGTCTCTGGGATCAACCAGGCATATCGGACTTCGTGACATCCGGCGCCTGCGCTGGCGCGCTGTACCAGCGCTCGGGCGGCACCCGTTTCTCCTGTGCCGGGTCGCCCAGGTAATGCGGCGACATGATCTGCACGCCGTATTCGTTGAATACATCCTGGATATTGGCGTGCAACAGGCTCAGCAGCTCTGCCCGCGGCCTGGGCTCGCTCGGCACCGCCTGGGCGACCAGGCGGTATTCCGGATAGAAGTCCGACAGCCCGGTCTGGAACACCTGCGGCCTGGGGCTGGCGAGGATGCCGTCGGTGCGCCGCGCCGCCTCGGTCAGCATCGCCTCCACCTGGCGCCAGGGCGTGTCGTAGCCAATGGTGACCACGGTATCGACGATATAGCCCGCCCCCTGTACCGCCCTTGAATAGTTGCGGGTCACGGAACCTGTGATCATCGAGTTGGGCAAGGTCAGCACTTCGCCCAGCCCGGTGCGGATGGTGGTGTTGAACATCCCCACCTCGGTCACCGTCCCCTCGTGCTCGCCGACCCGCACGTACTCACCGGCCTTGAGCGTGCGCGAATAGGTGAGGATCAGCCCCGCCGCCGCTTGGCCGACCACGCTGGAGGCGCCCAGGGAAATCATCAGGCCCAGCAGCACCGACAAGCCCTTGAACGCATCAGTGCCCGAGCCCGGCAGGTACGGGTAGGCCATCACCAGGGCGAACAGCCAGATGGCCAGGGAGGTCAGGCGCGTGGTCGGTTGCAGGGTCTCGCCGGTCAGCCAGGGCACGCTGCCGGGGCGCGCCAGGCGCTCCAGCAGGCGGCGACTGAAGCTGCTGATGCCACGGGCGATGAAGAAGATGGTGATCGCCACGGCGATGCCCGGGATGGCATGGACGATCCCGTCGAGCAGGTAGCGCAGCAGGTCGAGCAGGTGCAGGTTGAGGCTCTCGCCCCAGGGGCGGGTGTAGGGGAAGCGCGACAGCACGAAGCTCAGCCACTGGTAGCTGAACAGCGCCACCAGCAGCCAGTAGAACAGGCGCAGCAAGCGGTCGACCAAGGCATAGACGTACTGCATGTCGAACAACGGCAGTTGCCCCACCTTGAGCTGGTAGGCCCGGTTGCGCATCAGCCTGGGCAAGAGGCCAGTGAGCTTGCGCCGGGCAACATGAGTGGCCTTGAGCAGCGCGAGGTAGATCAGCGTGGCCAGCAGCGAGTAGCCCAGGGCCACGAACAGGAAATGCAGGCTGCGCGCCTCGCCGGTTTCGTCCACCACCTGGCGCAACACCATGGCGGCCTGCTCGGCGGCCGCCCGGGTATCGCCCGAGCCGCCCGGCAAGTCCTGCGGGGCGACGATGAAGGCGCGCCGGTCACCGATCAGGACCAGTTGGCTGTCCATCATCGGATCGACCCGCACCTGCAGCCCCTCGGCACCGCGCAGGGCCTCGTCGACCACCGCCCGGGCGCGCTGCGCACGCACTGTCGGGGGTTCGCCGAGCACACTAGCGTGGAAGGTGAAGACCGTGCGGTTGGCCACCGTCAACTGCGCCGCGACAGGTGCTGTGCCATCGGCGTCGTCGGCCATGGCGGCGGGGATCAGCGACAACAGCGACAACAGCAGGTAGTACAGGCATTTCATCAGGCAGCTCCCTGGCCTTGCGTTACCTATAGCACGCAAGCGTAGCTGCTCGTTGCGGGGGCTTCAGGCTGTCTGGTGCCTGCCGCAAGCCTTGCAACGCCTATCAGATCGAGCGCCGCCCGCGCGGCGCATCGCGACGCAAGGCCGCTCCCACATCTGTTTCGGGCCAGTCAATCCTGTGCCATCACCTGGTCCGCCTTGTTGGCCCGACGCAGTTTCAGCATGAGCGCCACTGCCGCCCCACCGGTCTCAAGACATTCACCAAGGCCGGCAACCATGGCCTGACAGGTTCGGCACGTTGCAACAAATGTAGGAGCGGGCTTGTCCCGCGATGCGCCGCGCGGGCGGCGCTCGATCTCATAGGCGCTGCAAGGCTTGCGGCGGACACCTGGCGGCCCTCACTCGGTCGATAGCCATCGCGCCCAAAGACCTTAAAGGGCCTGCCCCTCACTTGCCGATAGTCATCAAGCATCGGCGCAGGTGCCCGACCGATCCTCGCGATGTAGGGGCTGTAGGCTTCTGCGACCAGGACGGCACCTTCATCGGCGTCGTCGAGCATGGCCCGGCGCAGGCGGATGCGGCATCTATCCGTCTCAGTCCCTGGCTACCGGCCACAATACCGCCTGTGCAGCCACTACATATCCCTTGCTGCTATCGAAGGTCACGCTGGGCGAACCATAAAGCTGATAACCCAACGCCAGGCTCTCGGAAATGCGCTGGCAGAAACTGGCGTCGTCCTTGCCGGTGATCAGGCGATAGACCGGCAGGCCGTTGGGTGGGGTCGAGGGCATCCGAGTATTCCTTTCATGGCAGGCGTCTATCGCGTGCGGGGCCGGGCATCATGCCATAGCTGCCGCGTCGATTCGCCTCGGTGGGGCCTGACCTGAGCGGGCATGCTCCATACGGATGGCACCGGCTGCGCCGGTATCGCGGGACAAGCCCGCTCCTACAGGGTCTATGCTTGGCTGGAAATCCTGTCTCAGACACTGCACAGCACCTGTAGGAGCGGGCTTGCCCCGCGATAGCGCCAGCGCGGCCACCCACGCAGCCAACGTCAATCATCGCCAGACATGCCCACTTCAACCACTGCATCCCACGCAGAATGCGCAAACTCAATGGCGTGTCTGCACCTGTGCTGGCACCTGCGCCAACGTGCAGTCCAGCAGCGCGCGTACCGTTTCCATCTCGTGCACCGCCGTCAGCGCCAGCGTTGCACCGAGCGAATGCGGATGTGAGGCCAGCACCGACTGATGGGCCACGATCAGGGCGCAGCGCACGTATTCCGCTGCCTGGATCAGGGTGTCTTCAAGGTGATGAGGGGAAGGATTGGATGGCGGTGGATCGGGGACGATCTTCAACATTTCGACTTCTGCTGCGGTAAGGATACGCCGCCATCCTTCCTTTGCAGTGGAGGGGTGGCGGCTACGTACAGGCTGCAAAAACCGGGGCAGAAGAAGGTAACCCGGCAGGTCCGAAGACCTCCCGCACGCAGCCACCATGAAACAAGCCTCCAGGTGCCTTGATGCACCTGGGGCCTGGCAACGGCGTCCTTCTTCTTTGGCTCGGGTTTGCAGACCCGGTCGCTGAATTGGCAGCGACCGGGGGAGCCTAGGTTGCAGGGAGAGCCGTAGCAATGGCTGAAAGGCGGCAAAAGGATGATTCGGAAATGGACTACAAGCAATGAGGAAAAACTGATTGTCCAGCGTCAGAAGTCGCAGGTTCAGTCACCGCCCTTCGCCCGATCCCGCACCGGACACTGCGCCCGGTGCAGGTTCAACGCCGTATTGATGATCCCGATATGGCTGAACGCCTGCGGGAAATTCCCCAGCATGCGCTTCCCCGCCGGGTCGTACTGTTCCGCCAACAGCCCCACGTCATTGCACAAGCCCGTCAATCGTTCATACAGCACCTGCGCCTCGTCCCGCCGCCCCAGCAGCACATACACATCCGCCAGCCAGAACGAACACACCAGGAACGTCCCCTCCCCCGGCGTCAGACCGTCGCTGCAATTGTCGCTGTCGTAGCGCAGCAGCAGGCCGTTGCGCAGCAGGCGCCTTTCGATCTGTTCCAGGGTGCGCAGAAAGCGTGGATCGTCGGCCGGCAGAAAGCCGGTCAGGGCGATCTGCAGCAGGCTGGCGTCCAGCTCCGCCGAGCCGTAGGCCTGGACGAAGTGCCGACCGCCGGCGTCCAGCCCGCGCCGGCAGACCTCGTCACGGATCTCGTCCGCCACCTGGCGGTAATGCCGGCTGCGCTCACGCCCCTCCTCGGTGGTGTCGGCCAGGCCCGCCGCCCGGTCGAAGGCGACCCAGGCCATGACCTTGGAGTGCACGAAGTGCTGGCGACCGCCCCGCACCTCCCACAGGCCCTCGTCCGGCTCGCGCCAGATGCCTTCCAGGTACGGCAGGATCGCACGGGCGATGGCCGCGCCGCGCGGGTGGCGCGGCAGGCCGCCCTTGATCGCCTGGGTCATGGCGTCGGCCAGTTCGCCGTAGATGTCCAGCTGCAACTGGCCGGCGGCGGCATTGCCGACCCGCACCGGCTGCGAGCCCTCGTAACCCGGTAGCCAGGGCAAGGTGAACTCGGGCAGGTCACGCTCCCCCGCCAGGCCGTACATGATCTGCATCTGCTCGGGATTGCCGGCCACCGAGCGCAGCAGCCATTCACGCCAGGCCTGGGCCTCTTCGAAATAGCCCAGGTTCATCAGCGCCAGCAGGGTCATGGTGGCGTCGCGCAGCCAGCAGTAACGGTAGTCCCAGTTGCGCTCGCCGCCGACGCGCTCGGGCAGCGAGGTGGTGACGGCGGCGACCATGCCGCCGGTGGGCGCGTAGGTCATGGCCTTGAGGGTCAGCAGCGAACGACGAACCCGGTCGGTGTAGGGCCCGACATCAGGGCAGCGGGCGGCGAAGGCCCGCCACTGCTCGAGGGTCTGTTCGAAGTCATGGTCGATGTCGCAATCGGGCTGCACGGGCAGGTGCGAAGCCTGGTGGCAGAGGCTGAACACCTGGCGCTGCCCCGCGCACACGCGAAAACGGGCGACGCTGTGGTGGTCGCGGCCATGGGTTTCGGTGCTGCTGCGCAGGATCAGCCGATCGGGGCCGGCGACGGCGCTCAGGGTCAGCGGGTCGATCTTTTCCACCCAGGGCACGCTGCGGCCGTAGTCGAAGCGCAGCACCAGGTCCATCTCGAAGGCCGTCTCGCCGGCCAGGCCCTCGACGATGCGCAGCACGGCGTTGCGCTCGCCCAAGGGCATGCAGTCGAGCACCCGGGCGCGGCCACTGGCGGTGGTCCAGGTGGTTTCCAGTACCAGGGTGTCGTCGAGGTAGCGGCGAGTGCTGTGCTCGACGGGGTCGCTGGGGGCGATGCGCCAGCGGCCGTTTTCCTCGTTGCCCAGCAAGGCGGCGAACACCGCGGGGGCGTCGAAGCGCGGCAGGCACAGCCAGTCGAGGGCGCCATCGCGGTTGACCAGGGCGGCGCTGCGGCAGTTACCGATGAGGGCGTAGTCTTCGATCGGGGCGGGCATCGGGGATCCTCTGGCGGGTGGGCTTGAAGTTGGATGCTTCGCTACGGCTGGTCGTTCCACTGAGCATTGGTTTAAGCCCTGCGCTGCGAAAAATCCTACATGAAATCAAGACCGTTCCTGTTGGGAGGTCTCCGCCCGCTTCGCCCTAGAGTAAGAACGCCGACGCCTAATGCCAGTCAGTTAGCGCTTCATCGCACTTGTTGGGGCTGCTTTGCAGCCCTTCGCGGGTAAACCCGCTCCCACAGGATCGCGCAAACGCTGAATCGAGCGCTGTACCTGTGGGAGCGGCTTTAGCCGCGAACACCGGCATAGCCGGTGCCAGGCACCGCAGCGCCTGCTTCGCGGGCAAGCCCGCTCCCACAGAGATAACAGTTCCCTACGCGATCTCCTATGGAACAACACGTAACTCAGCACTTGTGTTGTGCCGCTGGCGACACGCAAGAACATTGATCCACGGCATTGGTTCGCAAATACCCTGTGCTAGAAATATGCCAGTCAGTAGGCGTCACCGGGGCTGCTACGCAGCCCATCGCCGGCAAGCCGGCTCCCACGGATACAGCGCAGGCTCAGGGAATGCACGCGCCCTGTGGGAGCCGGCTTGCCGGCGAAAGGTCGCAGAGCAGCCCCCTTTCGCTTGACTGGCAAGCATCAGGCCATTGGCTGCTTACAAGGATGAGCACGCCTCCACTCATGCGCACATACCGCGCAGGATCAACCCCCTCAACAAGGACGTTATATGAAGATCGTCGGGCTTTCCGCAATACTGCCGTCACGCCAAGTCACCAACCAGGACGTCATCAACCTGGTCGAACAACACTCCAGGGACACCTTCCAGGAGGACTTGCCGAAAACCTTGAAGACCATCGGCAAGTTGCTGGAAAAAAGCGGCAGCGACACCCGCCATTGGCTGGCGGCTGACGAGACGCCGATGGCCCTGATGGAAGCGGCGTTCGACGCGGCGCTGGCCCAGGCCAATATCAGCAAGGCCGACCTGGACCTGTTGATCTATCCCAACGTCACCCGCGGCTTCATCGAGCCGGCCAACAGTACCTTCATCGCCAAGGCCCTGGGCCTGAACTGCCGCAACTTCGACGTGGTCGATGCCTGCAACGGCTGGGTGACGGCCATGGACGTCATCAACAGCAAGATGCAAGCCGGTGAAATCCGCTACGCCGCCATCGTCAACATGGAGTTCGGCATGTCGGAAGGCGGGCCGGTGATGCCCAAGAACTTCTCGTTGCAGTCACCGGCCGAACTGGCCTACAAGTTCCCGAGTTTTACCATTGGCGAGGCCGCCGTCGTCACCATCCTGAGTAACGAGGCACCGGGGAACTTCAAGTTCTCGTACATCAACCGACCTGACCTGAGTGACTTGTCGACGATCTCCTTGCCGGACTGGAAGCTGTTCTGCAACGAAGAAGATATCGCCAAGATCGAACCGACCGGTGGCCAGTACCAGTTCAACTCCTATGCCGCCGCTCTGCACGAAGACGGGCGCAACGAAGCGATCAAAGTCTTCAACCTGCGGAAACTCACCGCGGACGACGTGCACAAGGTGTTCATCCATACCGGCTCGCCAAAGATGTGGGAACACATTGGCCAGATGATCGGCGTCGATCACAAGTTGCATCACGTCGGGCACAAGACCGGCAACATCATTACCGCGTCGATCCCCTTCGGCATCTTTGATGCCATGAGCCGCGGCGAAGCCGAGCCAGGCCAGTTCTGCATGGGCTGGGCGGGCAGTGGCGGGATGGTGTTCTCGGCGCTGTCGTTTACCTTGTAGGGCTGCTCTGAAGACCTGCCGCCGTGCTGCAACGGCGGCAGGTCGCTATCCCCGCTGGCGTCACCCCAGCGTGTGCCACTCGCGCTTGTCCCGCGCCAGCAGCTCGTCGCCGGCCTCGGGGCCATCCTCCCCCGCCGCATACCCGTGCACCTCGCCGCCCTCGGTCGCCCAGGCATCGAGGAAAGGTTGCACCGCGCGCCAGCCGTTCTCGATGTTGTCGGCACGCTGGAACAGGGTCTGGTCACCGGTGAGGCAGTCGTAGATCAGCGTCTCGTAACCGGTCGCCGGGGTCATCTTGAAGAAGTCCTTGTAGGCGAAGCCCATCTCGACATTCTCCATCACCAGCTCCGGCCCCGGGCGCTTGGCCTGCAGGTCGAACCACATGCCCTCGTTGGGCTGGATCTGGATCTTCAGGTAGTTGGGCTTGGGCCGCTCCAGCTCGCTTTCGCGGAACTGCGCGTAGGGCGCCGGCTTGAAGCAGATGGCGATCTCGGTGTCGCGCACGCTCATGCGCTTGCCGGTGCGCAGGTAGAACGGCACCCCGGCCCAGCGCCAGTTGTCGATCATCACCTTGAGGGCGACGTAGGTCTCGGTCTGGCTGTGCGCGGCGACGTTGGCCTCCTCGCGGTAGCCGGGCAGCTGCTTGCGGCCCTGCTTGCCGGCGCTGTACTGGCCACGCACGGAATTGCGCAGGGCCATCTTCTGCGACCAGGGGCGGATGGCGCCGATCACCTTGGCCTTTTCACCGCGCACGGCGTCGGCGCCGAAGGCCGCCGGCGGCTCCATGGCGACCATGGCCAGCAGCTGGAACAGGTGGTTGGGCACCATGTCGCGCAGGGCGCCGGTGTTGTCGTAGAACGCCCCGCGCGTCTCGACGCCGACGGTTTCGGCGGCGGTGATCTGCACGTGGTCGATGTAATGATTGTTCCAGAACGATTCGAACAGGCCGTTGGAGAAACGGCTGACCAGGATGTTCTGGACGGTCTCCTTGCCCAGGTAATGGTCGATGCGGTAGATCTGCCGCTCGTTCATCACCTTGAGCAGGCGGGCGTTGAGCGCCTCGGCGCTGGCCAGGTCAGTGCCGAAGGGCTTTTCCACCACCACCCGGCGAAAGCCCCCGCCCGACTCGTCGAGCAGGCCGGCATCGCCCAGGCGCTGGGCCACCTCGGGGAAGAAGCGTGGCGAGGTGGCCAGGTAGAAGATGGCGTTGCCGTGGCGCGTCTTGTCGATGCGCCGGGCCAGGGCCTGGTAAGTCTGCGGATCGAGGAAATCGCCGGTCTGGTAGTCCAGGCGCTTGGCCAGGCGTGCCCAGAGCTTCTCGTCCAGGCACTTGCCGGCGTCGCGCTCGGCCATGAAGGCATGCAGGCGCTCGGCGAACGCCTCGGCCGTGGCGGCGTTGTGGTCGACCCCGACGATGCGCATGTTGCGATCGAGCAGGCCGTCACGGCTGAGGTTGTACAGCGCCGGCATCAGCAGGCGCTTGACCAGGTCGCCGCTGGCGCCGAACAGGAACAGGGTGCAGGGCGGCGCAGCGGGGATGGTCGATTTGCTCATTCAGTCCTTCTTCTTCTCGACGTGGCCGCCAAAGCCCAGGCGCATGGCGGAGAGGATCTTGTCACCGTAGGTGCCCTGCTGTTGACGCGAGCGGAAGCGGGCGAACAGCGCGCTGGACAGCACCGGCACCGGCACCGCCTGCTCGACGGCGGCGTCGATGGTCCAGCGGCCTTCGCCACTGTCGGACACCGAACCGCTGAATTCGGTCAGCTGCGGGTCGGCGACCAGCGCGTCGGCGGTCAGGTCCAGCAGCCAGGAGGTGACCACGCTGCCACGGCGCCACACTTCGGCGATCTCGGCGACGTTGAGGTCGAAGCGCTGGTCTTCCGGCAATTCCGGGCCGCCCTTGCTGCGCAGCAGGTCGAAGCCTTCGGCGTAGGCCTGCATCAGGCCGTACTCGATGCCGTTGTGCACCATCTTCACGTAGTGGCCGGCACCGGGCGGGCCGGCGTGGATGTAGCCGTGCTCGGCGCGCTCGTGCTCGCCGCTGCGGCCCTGGGTGCGCGGAATGTCGCCGACGCCCGGGGCGAGGGCCTTGAACAGCGGTTCCAGGCGCTCGAACACCGCCTTCTCGCCGCCGATCATCATGCAGTAGCCACGGTCCAGGCCCCACACGCCGCCGGAGGTGCCGACGTCGAGGTAGTGCAGGCCACGCTTGCCCAGCTCGGCGGCGCGGCGCACATCGTCCTTGTAGAAGGTGTTGCCGCCATCGATGATGGCGTCGCCCGGCTCGAGCAGGTCGGCCAGCTGGGCGATGGTCTGCTCGGTGATTTCGCCCGCCGGCAGCATGACCCACACCGCCCGTGGCGCCTCGAGCTTATCCACTAGTTCTTTCAGGGTATCGGCGCCCACCGCACCTTCGCCTTCCAGGGTGGTGATGGCTTCGCGGTTGCGATCGTGGACCACAGTGCTGTGACCTGCGCGCATCAGGCGCCTTGCGATATTGCCGCCCATGCGGCCAAGCCCGATGATTCCCAGTTGCATGTGACGACGCTCCCGTTGGTTTTGCTTTACAACAATTGACGATTTCAGATTAGTCCAGCGTTCTGGCGTAGGGTTCACCGACGAACGGGGCGACAACGATAAACAAAAAAGTTCCCAAGGGCCTGCGAAGAATTCAGAATGCGCGCCGCGCGAAGCGACTACGCTTCAAATTGTCACCAGCCATGCGAGGTGTGCCATGGGTACCCTGATGCCAGCCACTCCCACCCAGACCCTCTACGTCACCGTGCGCCGCGACGAGCTGCGCCAGTTGAAAGACGAACGTGACCAGCTGCGCCAGCAGGTCGCCCAGCTGAACCTGCTGCTGGAGCAGGCCCGCGTGCAAGGCAAGGCCGCCGGTCTCTGATTCACCCATCCCGTGTGGGAGCGCCCTGGCTCCCACCCTCTCGCTGACGCCCTTTCCTGTTGCCGTATCGCGCCCGTCGCGGGTCGAACCCGTTGCGTTGCGCTGCGACCCTCATATTTTGCAACAACTCGCCAACGTTTGCGCGGACAAACGCCCTCGAGAAAAATGACCAACGGGTCACTTTTCTCGCATTTCGTCTCCTACACTCCAGTTTCGGCCCGCGTTTTGCTCATAAAAAAGTGACGTAAAAAAGTCGAACTTTGCAGAACACGGGCAGGTCAGGACTTAAGTGGGCCGACGCAAAAGGACTTCCTCACGTCAAGCCCGCCCACCCCAACCAGTTCATACGTCTTTCGGCCGGAATGCCGAACGTGCCGTGCCTGCGCGCACGTATCTGGGGCAAGGACCGCACTACGAAGATGCAACAACGATCAGAGAGCACACCCACGAGCCAACGTTAAGCACACACCAGAACAAGGGACGGAGAGAAGTATGATCAGTGCCGCTGTCGAACCTCACGTAGAGTCATTCAACCCGGATAGCCGCGAGCCGCTGCCATCGGCGCTCGCCCCGACAGTCAAGGCACCCGGCGCCCAGCGCCAGCACAATCCGAACAAGCGCAAGATCCTGTTCGTCACCTCGGAGATCGCCGACCTGGTCAAGACCGGCGGCCTGGGCGACGTCTCCTCCGCCCTGCCCCGCGCCCTGGCGCACCTGCACGACGTGCGGGTGCTGATCCCCGGTTACCGCCAGGTGATGGAAAGCGACAACCCCATCCATATCGTCGGCGAACTGGGCGGCCATGCGGCCCTGCCACCGTGCAAGATCGGGCGCATGGACCTGGCCGACGGCCTGGTGATCTACGTGCTGATCTGCCCCGAGCTGTACCAGCGCGACGGCACGCCCTACGGCGCCAACAACGGCCGCGACTGGCCCGACAACCATATTCGCTTCGCCCGCCTGGGCCTGGCGGCGGCGGAAATCGCCGCCGGCGAAGGCATGGCCCACTGGCGCCCCGACCTGGTGCACGCCCACGACTGGCCGGCCGGGCTGGCCCCGGCCTACATGCACTGGCGCGGCCTGAGCACGCCGACCCTGTTCACCATCCACAACCTGGCCTACCAGGGCGTGTACAGCCGCGGCTGCAGCCCGGAGCTGGCGATCCCCGACCACGCCATGCAGCAGGAAGGCATGGAGTTCTACGGCAAGCTGTCGTTCCTCAAGGCCGGGCTGGCCTACTCCAGCCACATCACCACGGTCAGCGCCACCTACGCCCGTGAGATCACCACCCCCGAGTTCGGCTGCGGCCTGGACGGTTTCCTTGCCAGCAAGGCCCAACAAGGGCTGCTCGGCGGCATCCCCAACGGCATCGACGAAAGCTGGGACGCGGCCACCGACCAGCACCTGCACCACAACTTCAGCCTCAACGACTGGGCCGGCAAGGCGCGCAACGCCCAGCAGGTGCGTGAGCTGTTCGAACTGGAGCCGTCGGACGGGCCGCTGTTCGCCGTAGTGTCGCGGCTGGTCTACCAGAAAGGCCTGGACCTGACCCTGGGAGTGGCCGACTACATCGTCCAACAGGGCGGTCAGATCGCCATCATCGGCCGCGGCGAACCCGAGGAGGAACAGGCCATGCGCGAGCTGGCCCTGCGTCATCCTGGGCGTATCGGCGTGCGCATCGGCTTCAACGAGACCGACGCCCGGCGCATGTTCGCAGGCAGCGATTTCCTGCTGATGCCATCGCGCTACGAGCCCTGCGGCCTGAGCCAGATGTACGCCCAGCGCTACGGCTCGCTGCCGGTGGCGCGCAACACCGGCGGGCTGGCCGACACCATCGACAACGGTGTAACAGGCTTCCTGTTCGACGACTCGACCGTCGACAGCTACCGCGAGGCCCTGGCCCGCGCCTTCTATGTGTACGGCAAGAAGAACCTGCTGAACGCCATGCGCTGCCTGTCGATGACCCAGCCGTTCAACTGGTGCCAGGCGGTGGAGCCCTACGCCCGGCTGTACGAAGACCTGGTCAGGCAGGCGCAGCACGCCCACTACTGAGCGGAGAGCCGGCGATGCACAAGCATGGCGCACAGTTGATGGACGCCACGTCGGCGCGCTTCGCCCTCTGGGCGCCGGATGCGCGCAGCGTGAGCGTGGCGATCGGGCAGCGGCCGCCCCTGGCGCTGCGGCCCGACGGCGATGGCTGGTACACCGGTGTCGGCCCCTGCCAGGCGGGCGAGCACTACCACTATTGCATCGACGATGAGCTGCAGGTGCCCGACCCGGCGTCGCGCTATCAGCCCGAAGGTGTGCACGGCCCCAGCGCGCTGGTGGATGTCGACGCTTATCCGTGGCGGCACCCGTGGCAGGGCCGACCCTGGCACGAGGCGGTGATCCAGGAGCTGCACGTGGGCCTGCTCGGCGGCTACGACGGCGTGGCCAAGGTGCTGCCGCGCCTGGCCGAGCTGGGCATCAGCGCCATCGAGCTGATGCCCCTGGGGCAGTTCCCCGGCGCGCGCAACTGGGGCTACGACGGCGTGCTGCCGTTCGCCCCGCAGCACAGCTACGGCACGCCGCAGGCGCTGTGCGGCCTGGTCGACCAGGCCCACGGCCACGGCCTGATGGTGCTGGTGGACGTGGTCTACAACCACTTCGGCCCCGACGGCAATTACCTGCACCGCTACGCCAGCCCGTTTTTCCGCGAGGACCGGCAGACGCCCTGGGGCGCGGCCATCGATTTTCGCCGCGCCGAGGTGCGCGAGTATTTCATCCAGAACGCGCTGATGTGGCTGTGCGACTACCGCTGTGACGGCCTGCGCCTGGACGCGGTGCACGCCATCGACCAACCGGACTTTCTCGTTGAGCTGGCGCAGCGGGTGCGCGCCGCCGTCGAGCCCGGGCGGCAGGTGTGGCTGGTGCTGGAAAACGAGCACAACCAGGCCGCGCTGCTGCAACAGGGCTTCGACGCGCAATGGAACGACGACGGCCACAACGCCCTGCATGTGCTGCTGACCGGCGAGACCGAAGGCTACTACGCCGACTACAAGGACCGACCGATCGACCAGCTGGCCCGCTGCCTGGCCGAAGGCTTCGTGTTCCAGGGCCAGCCCGACCGCCACGGTACGCCACGGGGCGAACCCAGCGGCCACCTGCCACCGAGCGCCTTCGTGCTGTTTTTGCAGAACCACGACCAAGTCGGCAACCGCGCCCTGGGCGAACGCCTTACCCGCCTCTGCCCGCCGCCGGCCCTGCGCGCTGCCACCTCGCTGTTGCTGCTGGCGCCGATGATCCCGCTGCTGTTCATGGGCGACGAGGACGGCAGCCGCGAGCCGTTCCTGTTCTTCACCGATTTTCACGATGAGCTGGCCGACGCGGTGCGTGAGGGACGGCGCGGCGAGTTCGCCCATTTCGACGCTTTCGCAGACCCGCAAAAACGCGAGCAGATCCCCGACCCGAATGCCGAGGCGACCTTCGCCTCGTCCCGGCCCCGGCACCAGGACGTGCTGGCCGGCTGGCACGGCCTGTACCAGCAACTGCTCGACCTGCGCCGGCGCCATGTCATCGCGCACCTGCCCGGCACCCGCGCCCTCGGCGCCGAGGTGCTCGGCGAGCAGGCGCTGACCGCCCGCTGGCGCCTGGGCAACGGCTGCGAGCTGCGCATCGACCTCAACCTCGCCGCCCAGCCCCAGCCGGTCGCGCTGCCCGCCCTGCAACGGCGCCTGTACGACAGCAGCGACAACGCCCACCCCGACTCGACCCTTGCCGCGCACAGCTGCGTGGTCAGCCTGCTGCCCCCCGACCAGGAGACGCCATGAGCGAACAGCCCCTCCATCGCCTGGCCGCGCGGGTCGGCCTGGCCCGCGACTGGATCGACGCCAACAACCGCCCGCAGCAGGTCAGCGACGAGGTATTGCGCCGGGTGCTCGCAGGCCTCGGCCACCCGGCCGACGATGCCGCCGCCATCGCCGCCAGCCTGCGCGCCGTCGAGCAGGCCGAGGACAGCGAACACCTGCCGCCGCTGCTGACCGTCGATGTCGGCCAGCCCCTGGACCTGCAACGCTATTTCAGCGCCGACCGCCAGGCGCACTGCACCCTGGAGGACGGCAGCCAGCGCAACCTGGCCCTGGACGCCCAGGCGCGCCTGCCGGGCGAGCTGCCGCTGGGCTACCACCGCGTGGACATCGATGGGCGCAGCTTCAGCGTGGCCGTGGCACCGCCGCGCTGCCATGCCCTGGAGGACCGCGTCGAGCAGCAACCGCCGCGCTGCTGGGGCATCGCGGCGCAGCTGTACAGCCTGCGCCGCCCAGGCGATGGCGGCTACGGCGACTGCCTGGCCCTGGAGCAACTGGCGCGCAACGCCGCCGAGCGCGGCGCCGATGCCCTGGCGATCAGCCCGATCCACACCCTGTCGGCATTCGACCAGCGCCACTTCAGCCCCTACTCGCCCTCCAGCCGGCTGCTGCGCAACGTGCTCTACGCCAGCCCCGGTGTCGTCTTTGGCGAGCGCGAGGTGCGCATGGCCATCGAGGCCTGCGACCTGCAGGCGACACTCGACACGCTGGAACAACAGGCCCTGGTGGACTGGCCACGGGCCGCCGACGCCCGCCTGCGCCTGCTCGAGACGCTCTACCGGCAGTTCAGCCAGGGCGAGCATCCGCTTCGCCAGGATTTCGACAGTTTCCGCGCCAGCGCCGGCGAGCAACTGGAGCACCATTGCCGCTTCGAAGTGCTGCAGGCCGAGGCGGTCAGTACCGGCCTGGGCGCCGACTGGCGCCGCTGGCCCAAGGCCTGGCACGATCCCTACCACCCCGAGGTCGAGGCCTTCGCCAACGCCTACCCGGCGCGGGTCGAGTTCCATGCCTTCTGCCAGTGGCTGACCGAGCGCAGCCTGCAACGGGCCCAGGACGCGGCGCGCGGCAACGGCATGGCGGTGGGCCTGATCGCCGACCTGGCGGTGGGGGCCGACGGCGCCGGCAGCCAGGCCTGGAGCCGCCAGGACGAACTGCTGGCCGAGCTCAAGGTCGGCGCACCGCCGGACATCCTCAACCGCTCCGGCCAGGACTGGGGCATCTGCGCCTTCTCCCCCGAGGGCCTCAAGCGCAACGGCTACCGCGCCTTCATCGAGATGCTGCGGGCCAACCTGGCCCATGCCGGCGGCCTGCGCATCGACCATGTGATGGGCCTGCGCCGGCTGTGGCTGATCCCCCGTGGAGCCACACCCAGCGAAGGCGCCTACCTGGACTATCCGCTGGACGACCTGCTGCGCCTGCTGGCGCTGGAATCGGCGCGGCACCAGGCGATCATCCTCGGCGAGGACCTGGGCACCGTGCCCGAGGGCCTGCGCGAACGCCTGGCCGACAAGGCCGTGCTGGGCATGCGCGTGCTGCCGTTCGAGCAGGCCGCGCCCGGGCAGTTCAAGCCGATCCTCGACTGGCCGGACAACGCCCTGGCCACCACCGGCACCCATGATCTGGCGCCCCTGGCCGGCTGGCTGGTGGGTCGCGACATCGACTGGAACCATCGCCTGCAACTGATCGACGCCGCCACCGAACTGCACTGGCGCCACACCCGGGCCCTGGAGCGCGACGGCCTGCGCCGCACCCTGGAGCAGAACTACGGACCACTGCGCGGCGACGACGCGCTGATCGACGCGGCGATCCGCTACGTTGGCCACACCCGCGCGCCGCTGGTACTGGTGCCGCTGGAAGACCTGCTGGGCAGCGACGAGCAACCCAACCTACCCGGCACCACCGAAGGCCACCCCAACTGGCGCCGGCGCTTCCAGGCGCCGGTACGCGACCTGCTCGACGACGAGGACGCCGCCCGCCGCCTGGAGCTGCTGGCCCAGGCCCGCGAACAGGCCTGGGAGCGTGATCGATGAAACCGTTGACCGCTACCCTGCGCCTGCAGCTGCACAGCGACTTCACCCTGGATGACGCGGTGCCGCTGGTGCCCTACTTCGCCCGGCTAGGCGTCAGCCATCTGTACGCTTCGCCGATCCTCACCGCCCGCGCCGGCTCCCGGCATGGCTACGACGTGGTCGACCCGACCCGGGTCAACCCCGAGCTTGGCGGCGAGGCGGCGCTCGAACGCCTGGTGGCCGCCCTGCGCCAGCACGGCATGGGGCTGATCCTCGACACCGTGTCCAACCACATGGCCGTGGGCGGCGCCGACAATCCCTGGTGGCAGAGCCTGCTGGCCTGGGGCCGGCGCAGCCCCTATGCGGAATTCTTCGATATCCAGTGGCATTCCAGCGACCCCTTGCTGGCCGGGCAATTACTGCTGCCGTTCCTCGGCAGCGACTACGGCGTGGCCCTGCAGAACGGCGAGATCCCGCTGACCTTCGACACGCAGCACGGCCGTTTCGAGGTCGCCCACCACGAACATCGCTTCCCGATCTGCCCCCTGGACTACGGGCGCATCCTCGGTCAGGCCGAGGATCCGCGACTGCAGGCACTGGCCGCGCACTTCAGCGCCCTCGGGGAAGCCGGCGACCCGCTGGCCGCGGCCCTGCCCCTGCACCACGAACTGGCGCGCCTGGCCACCGCCGGCGCGAACCTGCAATCGTCCCTCGATGCCTTCGACAGCCGCACCGAGGCCAGCTTCAAGCGCCTGCACCTGCTGCTGGAGCGCCAGACCTACCGCCTGGCCAGCTGGCGCACCGCCGCCGACGACATCAACTGGCGACGCTTCTTCGACATCAACGAACTCGGCGGCCTGCGCGTGGAGCGCGCCGTGGTGTTCGAGGCCACCCACGCCAAGCTGTTCGAGCTGATCGAGCGCGGCCTGGTGGACGGCCTGCGCATCGACCATATCGACGGCCTGGCCGAGCCACGGCGCTACTGCCGCAACCTGCGCCGCCGGGTCGACCGCTTGCTGGCGCGACGGCCACTGGATGCCGCGCTGGCACACTTCCCGATCTATGTGGAGAAGATCCTCGGCACCGACGAACACCTGCACCGTGACTGGCTCACCGACGGCACCACCGGCTACGAGTTCATGAACCAGGTGTCGCTGCTGCAGCACGATCCCGCTGGCGAGGGGCCGCTGGGCGAGCTGTGGAGCGCCGTCAGCGAGCGCCCTGAATTCACCGAGGAGGTGCGCAGCGCCCGCCACCTGGTGCTCAACGCCAGCCTGGCCGGCGACTGCGAGTCGGTGGCCCAGGCCCTGCTGCAGGTGGCCCGCGACGACCTGATGAACCGCGACCTCACCCTCGGCGCCATTCGCCGGGCGCTGCAGGCCCTGGTCGAGCACTACCCGGTGTATCGCACCTACATCAACGCCTGTGGCCGACCCGCCGAGGACGAGGCGTTCTTCCAGCAGGCGCTGGCCGGGGCGCGCCAGTCGCTGGGCGAAGCCGACTGGCCGCTGCTCGAGCAGCTCGAGCGCTGGCTCGGTGGTCAACCGTGGCGCCGCCTGCCGCCGGGCCGACCGCGCAAGCACCTGCGCCATGCCTGCGTGCGCTTCCAGCAACTGACCGCGCCCAGCGCCGCCAAGGCCGTCGAGGACACCGCGTTCTATCGCTCGGCCCGCCTGCTGTCGCGCAACGACGTGGGCTTCGACGCCGAGCGTTTCAGCGCCGCGCCGACCTGGTTCCACAACGAAGCCCAGCGCCGCCTGCGCGATTTTCCCGACAACCTGCTGGCCACCGCCACCCACGATCACAAGCGCGGCGAGGACTGCCGGGCGCGCCTGGCCGTGCTCAGCGAACACGGCCCCTGGCTGGCCAGCCGTGTCGAGCACTGGCGCGAACTGGCCGCGCCGCTGCGCGAGGCACTGGACGATGGCGAGGCCCCCAGCCCCAGCGACGAACTGCTGCTGTTGCAGACCCTGCTCGGCAGCTGGCCGCTGACCCTCGACCTGCAGGATCCGGCGGCCCTGCGCGCCTATGCCGAACGCATCCGCCAATGGCAGCGCAAGGCCCTGCGCGAAGCCAAGCTGCGCAGCAGCTGGGCCGCGCCGAACGAACGCTACGAGCAGGCCTGCGCAGCCTATGTCGACGGCCTGCTGCTGGACGACGAGAACCAGCAACTGCGCCAGTCCCTGCACGAAGCGGCGCGCCGCCTGGCCTGCCCCGGCGCCCTGAACGGCCTGGCGCAATGCCTGCTGCGCATGACCACGCCCGGCGTGCCGGACCTGTACCAGGGCAACGAGTACTGGGACCTGTCGCTGGTCGACCCGGACAACCGCCGCCCGGTGGACTACCCTGCAAGACGCGCCAGCCTGGACGATGCCACGCCCCTGGCCGAGCTGCTCGCCCACTGGCGCGACGGCCGCCTCAAGCAAGCCCTGGTGGCCCGGGTGCTGGACGCCCGCCAGGCCCACCCCGAACTGTTCCAGCGTGGCGCCTACCTGCCGCTTGCCGTGCGCGGGCGCCATGCCGACAAGGTGCTGGCCTTCGCCCGCCTGGGCGAGGACGCCCGCGCCATCATCGTCGTACCGCGGCTGGCCAGCACCCTGCTGGGCCCGGCCGCCACCCCGTTGATCCCGGCACAGAACTGGGACGATACCCGGCTTGTCCTGCCGTTTGCCTTGTCGCCTGCCAACTGCTCGGGACTTTTCGGCGGCGGTGCTGTCACCCCTTCAAGGGAGCTGATGTTGAGCGCCGTGCTGATGGAGTTTCCGGTCAACCTGTTGATTGAACATGCCTAACTGCATTCAGGAGCGTCGTGATGAGTGTCGAAGAAAAGCGTATTCGCGAGTTTGCGTATCAGATCTGGGAGTCGGAGGGTAAGCCGGCGGGCCAGGAGGACCGTCATTGGCAGATGGCGCGCAAGCTGGCCGAGGCCGAGGCATTGGCGCCCAAGGCTGCGCCGCGCAAGAAGGCGGCGGCCAAGCCGAAGGTAGCGGCGCCGGTGGAAAAACCGGTGGCAGCCAAGAAACCGCGGGCGGTGAAAAAGCCCGCTGCCGGCTGATTACTCCACTGGCCTCTTCGCGGGTAAACCCGCTCCCACAGGGGAGTTGCATGCACCTGTGGGAGCGGGTTTACCCGCGAAGAGGCCCGCATTGACACCCAGGCAACGCCCCGGACCATGAGGACCGCCATGAGCCCCCGCACCCCGAAGAAGACCCGCTCCGTCGCCCCGTCGCGCATCCGCGAAGGCCTGCCCTTTCCGCTCGGCGCCACCTGGGACGGCCTGGGGGTCAACTTCGCGCTGTTCTCGGCCAACGCCACCAAGGTCGAGCTGTGCCTGTTCGATCCCAGCGGCGAGGAGGAAATCGAGCGCATCGAGCTGCCCGAGTACACCGACGAGATCTACCACGGCTACCTGCCCGACGCCCACCCGGGCCTGGTCTACGGCTACCGTGTGCACGGCCCCTACGAGCCCGAGAACGGCCACCGTTTCAACCCCAACAAACTGCTGATCGATCCCTATGCCAAGCAGCTGGTCGGCACGCTGCAGTGGTCCGAGGCGCTGTTCGGCTATACCATCGGCCACCCCGACGCCGACCTGTCGTTCGACGAGCGCGACAGCGCGCCGTTCGTGCCCAAGTGCAAGGTCATCGACCCGGCTTTCACCTGGGGCCGCGACCAGCGCGTGTCGATCCCCTGGGAGCGCACGATCATCTACGAGGCTCACACCCGCGGCATCAGCATGCGCCATCCGGCGGTGCCTGAGCACCTGCGCGGCACCTTCGCCGGGCTTGCCAACGACGAGCTGCTGGCGCATATCAAGGAACTCGGCGTGTCGAGCATCGAACTGCTGCCGATCCACGCCTTTGTCAACGACCAGCACCTGCTGGACAAGGGCCTGAACAACTACTGGGGCTACAACAGCATCGCCTTCTTCGCGCCCCATCCGCGCTACCTGGCCAGCGGCAAGATCGCCGAGTTCAAGGAAATGGTCGCGCACCTGCACGACGCCGGGCTCGAGGTGATCCTCGACGTGGTCTACAACCACACCGCCGAGGGCAACGAACGCGGCCCGACCCTGTCGATGCGAGGCATCGACAACGCCTCGTACTACCGCCTGATGCCCGACGACCGGCGTTTCTACATCAATGATTCGGGCACCGGCAACACCCTCGACCTGAGCCACCCCCGGGTGCTGCAACTGGTCACCGATTCGCTGCGCTACTGGGCCGGCGAGATGCACGTGGACGGCTTTCGCTTCGACCTGGCGACCATTCTCGGCCGCTATCACGACGGCTACAGCGAGCGTCACGGTTTTCTCGTCGCCTGCCGCCAGGACCCGATGCTCAGCCAGACCAAGCTGATCGCCGAACCTTGGGACTGCGGCCCGGGCGGCTACCAGGTGGGCAACTTCGCCCCCGGCTGGGCCGAGTGGAACGATCGCTTCCGCGACACCGTGCGCAGCTTCTGGAAAGGCGACGAAGGCATGCTCGCCGACTTCGCCTCGCGCATCACCGCCTCGGGCGACCTGTTCAACAACCGTGGCCGGCGCCCCTATGCCTCGGTCAACTTCGTCACCGCCCACGACGGCTTCACCCTGCGCGACCTGGTGTCGTACAACGACAAGCACAACGAGGACAACGACGAGAACAACCAGGACGGCACCAACAACAACCTGTCGTGGAACTGCGGCGTCGAAGGCCCCACCGACGACCCGGCGATCAACGCCCTGCGCATGCGCCAGATGCGCAACTACTTCGCCACCTTGCTGCTGGCCCAGGGCACGCCGATGATCGTCGCCGGCGACGAGTTCAGCCGCACCCAGCACGGCAACAACAACGCCTACTGCCAGGACAGCGAGATCGGCTGGGTGAACTGGGACCTGGATGAGGATGGCAAGGCGCTGATGGCCTTCGTCAGGCGCCTGACCCGCCTGCGCCTGGCCTACCCGATCCTGCGCCGCTCGCGCTTTCTGGTCGGCGACTACAACGAGGTGATCGGGGTCAAGGACGTCACCTGGCTGGCCCCGGATGCCAGCGAGATGACCGTCGAGCAGTGGGAGGACCCGCACGGGCGCTGCCTGGGCATGCTGATGGACGGCCGCGCCCAGGTCAGCGGCATCGCCCGGCCGGGCGCCGAGGCAACCATGCTGTTGATTGTCAACGCCTATCACGACGTGGTGCCGTTCACCCTGCCGGCGGTGCCGGAGGGCGACTACTGGAGCTGCCTGGTGGACACCGACCGACCCGAGCTGCGCAAGCCGCAGCACCTGGCGTTCGACACAGTGTTCGAGGTCAAGGGGCGGTCGTTGCTGTTGCTGGTGCTGCAGCGGGAGGAGGAGTGAACCTGCAATGGGCGTTTTCGGTCCTACACTCATGACTTTCAAGGTTTTTGCGATTTTTGGGGATGACCAGTCCAGTTCAAGATTGCCGGGGCTGCTTTGCAGCCCTTTCCGGCCGGTCCGACGCCTCGGCAAGGCCGCTCCTACAGGCGACCGCGTACCCTGTAGGAGCGGCCTTGTGCCGCGAAAGGGTCGCAAAGCGACCCCGGCAAGTCCAAGCCGGACGCCAATTATCAACACTTGAAAGGGCTGGGACCCACAAAGCCCGCTCCCACAACGTGACTTACCAGCAGGAGCCGTCGTGAGCAGTCCAGGTTTCGCCAACGTCAACCAGGCCCCGGCCGTGCATCGGGTCAAGGTGCTGACGGTCAACACCCACAAGGGCTTCACCGCCTTCAACCGGCGCTTCATCCTGCCGGAGCTGCGCGAGGCGGTGCGCAGCACCGAGGCCGACATCGTGTTCCTCCAGGAAGTGCTCGGCAGCCACGACCGCCATGCCGCGCGCTACCCCGGCTGGCCACGGACCTCGCAGTACGAGTTCCTCGCCGACAGCATGTGGAGCGACTTCGCCTACGGCCGCAACGCAGTCTACCCAGACGGCCACCACGGCAACGCGCTGCTGTCCAAGTACCCGATCATCGAACACCGCAACCTCGACGTGTCGATCACCGGCCCCGAGCGCCGCGGCCTGCTGCACTGCGTGCTGGACCTGCCCGGGCAGCGCCAGGTGCATGCCATCTGCGTGCACCTGTCGTTGCTCGAGCGCCACCGCCAGCAACAGCTGCACCTGCTGCGCCGGCTGCTCGACGCCCTGCCCGCCAACGCCCCGGTGATCATCGCCGGCGACTTCAACGACTGGCAGCTGCGCGGCAACCACACCCTCGGGCTGCAGCACGGCCTGCACGAGGCCTTCGAGCGCCACCACGGCCTGCTGGCCCGCACCTACCCCGCGCGCCTGCCGCTGCTGCGCCTGGACCGCATCTACCTGCGCAACGCCGATAGCCACGCACCGAGAATCCTCGGCAACAAGCCCTGGACCCACCTGTCCGACCATCTGCCGCTGGCGGTAGAAGTGCGGTTGTAGCAACGATTCGGCATAGCCGCGAGGCGGTAAATCACCATTATCGATATGCGTCTTTCAAATTTACGCAAATTCAACAAGTTAAATAGTCAAACAGGCATTTTTCGATCCTTTCACGCTTTCTTGACGCAAGCGCCGTCCTCTCCTTAGCTGAACAGTAATCACCAGACGTAAAAACTCGTGCCGGGCCTCTAGCGCGCGCCCTCGTGCGCTCTGCAGAAGGCTGGTGCGCTGGTACCTGTCGCCCCCTGTTCTTGTCGTACAGCTCGTGACATCAGGCCAGGTCTTGGGCTGTTCACTCATACATCAACAGGAGATCCGCCATGAAAAGCACCTCGAATCCCTCGCGCTTCGACGCTTTTTTCTGTGCGGTTTCCACGTCGCTGCTCTTGGCAACCCCGGTGGAAACCTTCGCCTTCGAATCGCAGGAGGGCGAACCCTTCGCCCCTGTCCTGGCGCAGCCCGAGGTGCCACGATTGTCGCTCGATCCGGTCAGCGTCAGCGGCCTCAACCAGGGCCTGCTCAGCGCCTTCTCCGAGCGCATGGGTGAACGTCATGGCCAGCCCGACAGCGACCATATCGCCAGCCAGTGGGCGCAGTTCTTCCCCGGCGCGCCGCGCCCGGGCGCCCAGCCGCCGGCGCAGGTGGAGGCGCCCAGCCAGCAGATGATGATCGGACCGGACTTGTTCGTGCGTGAAACCAGCGGCGGCAACGTGCACCGCGCGGGGATCTTCGTCGGCCACAACAACCTGCAGAGCACCTTCAACGGCATGCGCCCGCTGCTGGGCGACAAGCAGCGCGACGCGGTCAACCTCAGCGGCGAGAGCCTGGGCGTGTACTGGAGCATGACCCACGAGCAGGGCTGGCACGTGGACGCCGTGGCCATGGGCACGCGCATCGACGTCAACGGCCGCTCCCAGGCCGGCCAGCGGCTCGATGACAGCGGCCACGCGATGACCTTCTCGGTGGAGGGCGGCTACCCCATCGGCCTGGGCGCCGGCTGGGTGATCGAGCCCCAGGCGCAGTTGATCAACCAGCAGTTCTTCCCCGGTAGCCAGGTGCAGGAGGAAACCCTGCAGGCCTTCGACAGCCAGCCCAGCTGGAGCGGCCGGGTCGGCGCCAAGCTGTCGGCGCGCTACGAAGTGCGCGGCATGCCCATCGAACCCTATGTGCGCACCAACGTCTGGTACGACTTCAGCAACGCCGACCCGGTGAAGCTGGACCAGGTCGACAAGATCTCCAGCTCGCGCAGCGCCGCCACGGTTGAACTGGGCTTGGGCCTGGTGGCCCGGGTGACGCCAAACGTGGCGCTGTTCGTCAGTGCCGACTACAGCTCCGATGTGGATGACAATGACCTGAATGGGTTGATTGGCAGCCTTGGGGTCAGGATGCGTTGGTAGACGACCACCGCACTCCTGTAGGAGCGGCCTTGTGCCGCGAAAGGGCCGCAAAGCGGCCCCAGGATTTCAGCGTTGATGCATCAATCGCCGGGGCTGCTTTGCAGCCCTTTCGCGGCACAAGGCCGCTCCTACAGGGAGAGAGGAAACCATCAGGCCGGCTTCATCACCAACACCCCCAACGGCGGCAGGTTCAGCGCCAGCGACAATGGCTGGCCATGGCTGGCGATCGCTTCGCTGGCTACCGCCCCCAGATTCCCCACATTCGACCCGGCATACAGCTCGGCATCGCTATTGAGCAATTCTTGCCAGTGCTCGCCAAACGGCACGCCAATGCGGTAACCCTCCCGCGGCACCGGCGTGAAGTTGGCCACCACCAGCAGTGGCTCGCCCTGGCTGCTCCAGCGCAACCAGGCGTACACGCTGTTATGCGCGTCGTCGCCGATCAGCCACTGGAAGCCCTGGGGCTGGCAGTCCAGCTCGTGCAACGCCGGCAGTTCGCGGTACAGGCGGTTGAGGTCGGCCACCAGCTTCTGCACGCCCTGGTGCTCGGAGTACTGCAGCAGGTACCAGTCCAGTTGCTGGTCATGGTTCCACTCGCGCCACTGGCCGAACTCGCAGCCCATGAACAGCAGCTTCTTGCCCGGGTGGGTCCACATGAACGCCAGGTAAGCCCGCAGGTTGGCGAACTTCTGCCAACGATCGCCGGGCATCTTGTCGATCAGCGAATGCTTGCCGTGGACCACCTCGTCGTGGGAGATCGGCAGGATGAAATGCTCGGAATAGGCATAGATCAGCCCGAAGCTCATCTCGTTGTGGTGGTAGGTGCGGTGCACCGGGTCGTTCTGGATGTAATGCAAGGTGTCGTGCATCCAGCCCATGTTCCACTTGTAGGCGAAGCCCAGACCGCCCTGCTGCACCGGCTGGCTGACCCCGGGCCAGGCGGTGGACTCCTCGGCGATGATCAGCGCGCCCGGCGCTTCGTGGGCGGCGACGCCGTTGAGGTGGCGGATGAAGTCGATGGCCTCGAGGTTCTCGCGCCCGCCGTGGCGGTTGGGCACCCATTCGCCGGCCTTGCGCGAATAATCGCGGTAAAGCATCGAGGCCACCGCGTCCACGCGCAGGCCGTCGATGTGGAAGTGCTTGAGCCAGTGCAGCGCCGAGGCCAGCATGAAGCCGCGCACCTCGTTGCGACCGAGGTTGTAGATCAGCGTGTTCCAGTCCTGGTGGAAGCCTTCCAGCGGGTTGTCGTACTCGTACAGCGCGGTGCCGTCGAAGCGCGCCAGGCCATGCTCGTCGGTGGGGAAATGCGCCGGCACCCAGTCGAGGAGCACGCCGATGCCGCCCTGGTGGCAGGCATCGACGAAGAAGGCAAAGTCCTCGGCGCTGCCATAGCGCGAGGTCGGCGCGAACAGCGACAGCGGCTGGTAGCCCCAGGAGCCGCCGAAGGGGTGCTCCATGATCGGCATCAGTTCGATATGGGTGAAGCCCAGCTCCTGCACGTAGGGCACCAGGCGCTCGGCCAGCTCGCGCCAGTTGTAGAAGCGCGCGACTTCGCCGGCATCGTCCAGCTCGCAGCGCCAGGAGCCGACGTGCAGTTCGTAGATCGACAGCGGCGCGCTGTAGGCATGCCGGTGGGTGCGCTGCTCCATCCACTGGCCATCGCGCCAGTCGTGGGCCAGGGCACCGGCCACCTTCGAGGCGGTGCTCGGCGGCAGTTCGGTGGCACGGGCCAGGGGGTCGGCCTTGAGTGGCAGCACGCCGTCCGCGCCCAGTACTTCGAACTTGTAGGTTTCGCCCACGCCGAGCCTGGGCACGAACAGCTCCCACACCCCGGCACCGTGGCGCAGGCGCATGGGGTGACGGCGGCCGTCCCAGTTGTTGAAGTCGCCTACCACCGACACTCTCCGGGCATTGGGTGCCCACACCGAGAAGCACACGCCCGCGACGCCTTCGACAACGGTGGGCTGGGCGCCGAAGCGCCCGGCCAGGTCGCGGTGGTTGCCTTCGGCGAACAGATGCATGTCCATGTCGCCCAGTTGCGGGCCGAAGCTGTAGGGGTCCTCGGTCACCTGCTCGCCGCCGGCCCAGCCGATCTGCAGCAGGTAGGCCTGTGCCTCATCGAGGTGCGCGGTGAACAGCCCCGGCACGCTGCCCTGCACCATTTCGGCAAGCACTTGCCCATCCTGGCGCGTCAGCAGTCGTGCATTCAGGGCATTGGGCAGGAAAGCGCGGACGAACAGGCCGCCCGCACCGTCGCCATGGGGACCCAGCACGGCAAATGGGTCGGCGTGCTCGGCGCGGACCAGGGCGTCGAGGTCCCGTTGCCGAAGGCCGCCGTTGTCACGCGTGGTTGCATTCATCTCACTGCCCCTTATCAAATTATTCAATGCTGCCCATCCGGGCCCCTGTGGGAGCGGGCTTGCCCGCGAAGCAGGCGTCTTGGTACATGGCACCGGCTTTGCCGGTGTTCGCGGGCAAGCCCGCTCCCACAGAGATTCGTGTTCAACCTGGAATGGCTCACCCCTCCCCCCAGGTACTGATCAGTCCATGCAGACCATGCAAAGGCACGGCCAGCCAGCTTGGCCGGTTTTCGGCTTCATAGGTGATTTCGTAGGCGGCCTTTTCCAGGCAGAACAGCTCCAGCGCGGCGCGCTCGCCCTCGGCATGCTGCCAGGCGTGGGGCATGGCGGCGGTGGCCAGCCCGTAGGCTTCGACGAAGGCGTGACGCGACTGGTGCAGGTACTGCCGGGCGACCCGCTGCCGGGCCTGGCGCGCCGCGTCGGACAGGTCGACCGCCGAGGCGCTGCGCAGGATCATCGCAGCAGCATAGTCGAAGGAACGCAGCACGCCGCTGACATCCTTGTACGGGCTGTGTTTCGCCCGGCGCTCGTCCAGCGGGCGCGCCGGCTCGCCCTCGAAATCGATCAGGTAGGCGTCGCCCTGCACCACCAGCACCTGGCCCAGGTGCAGGTCGCCGTGCACGCGCATCAGCAGGCCGCCCCGGGCCTGCCGGGCGAGGTTGTCGACGTGCTGCTGCAGGCCTTCACGCTGTTGCTGCAGGTCGTCGACCAGGGCCTGGCTGTCGCGGTCCAGGGTGTCGCGGTGCTGGGCCAGCAGGTCGAGGGCACGGGTCAGGTCGACGCTGGTCTGCCGGCTCCAGCGCTCGCTGTCCTGGGCATCGCTCGGACGAGACTGGAACGCCTTGTCGTCGCTCGGCGCGGCCAGCAGCAGATGCATCTCGCCCAAGCGTTGGCCGAGCAAGGCGGCGAAGCCGGTCAGCTCGGCCAGGGCATCGGTATGCGCCTCCTGTTCGACGCTACCCGGTTCCATCTGGTCGCGAATCGCCCGTTCCAGGGTGTTCTGCGTCCAATCCCAGGCGTCGCCCTGGTTGCTCAGGTAGCCCTGGGCGATCATCAGCAGATGGGGCTGGCCACTGTCATCGACACGGCTGACCCAGGCCAGCAGGGGCGAGATATTGGCAAAGCCCGCAGCGGTCAGGTAGGCGCTCATCTCAAGCTCCGGATGCACCCCCGGGTTCACCCGGCGGATCAGCTTGAGCACCAGGCTGCCGCCGACCACCACCGAGCTGTTGGACTGCTCGGCGCCCAGGTAGCGCACCTCGCTCTGCTCATCGAGCTGCAGCGCGGCCAATGCCTCGGTGCGATGGAAATGCAGCTCGCCCAGGCCATCGCCACAGGGCAGGCGCAGGCCCTCCTGGCAGCCCTTGAGCACGGCGCGAATGAACGGTTCGAGCACGAAGGCGTCGGTAATCAGCCCCACCTGACGGCCACGGCGCACCCGCGACAGCGCCAGTTGCTGAGGCAGCGCCGCGTTGATCTGCTCCTCCGGCAGCAGGCCGAAGGGCAACTGGTAGTGAGTGACGACGCCCTCGCTGTACACCTCCAGCTCGGCGAGCAGCACCGGCAGCGCCGTGGTGGCGAAGCGCACGCCATAGCTCAGGCGTACCTGGTCAATGGGCCCTTCCTTGCCGGCAAACCAGCGGCGCTTGGGCAGGTATTGCGGCAGGATGGCTGCCTGCAAGGTCTCGCGCGATGGCGACTCGAGCAGCTCCTCCATGCGCTTGCGCAGCACCAGGGTGGTCAGCTCGGGCAGACCCTCGGCAGGCTGGACATGCCAGCTTGGCATGCGGTCGTGGCTGGCCAGCAGGAACCAGTAGAAACCATAGGGCGGCAGGGTCAGCAGGAACGGCAGCTGGCCGATGGGCGGGAAGGCGCTGCCGCCGAGCATTTCCACCGGCACCTTGCCGGCGTACTGCGACAACTCCAGTTCCGCCGCCTGGGCCGCCCGCGAGACATTGGCCACGCACAGCACAATCTCGCTGTTGCCGTCGGCATCGGTGTATTCGCGGATATAGGCGAGAATCCGTCGATTGCTCGGCGTCAGCATCTTCATGCTGCCCCGGCCAAAGGCTTTCTGCTGGCTGCGCACCGCCAGCAGGCGGCGGTTCCAGTTGAGCAATGAATGCGGGTCGTGGGCCTGGGCCTCGACGTTGATGGTCTGGTAGCCGTACAACGGGTCCATGATCGGCGGCAGCACCAGGCGTTGCGGATCGGCCCGGGAGAAACCGCCGTTGCGGTCCGGCGACCATTGCATGGGCGTGCGCACGCCGTCGCGATCGCCCAGGTAGATGTTGTCGCCCATGCCCAGCTCGTCGCCGTAGTACAGGGTCGGGGTGCCGGGCATCGACAGCAGCAGGCTGGTCAGCAGTTCGATGCGCCGCCGGTCGCGCTGCAGCAGCGGCGCCAGGCGCCGGCGGATGCCGAGGTTGATGCGTGCGCGGCGGTCCTCGGCGTAGTAGTTCCACAGGTAGTCGCGCTCGCGGTCGGTGACCATCTCCAGGGTCAGTTCATCGTGGTTGCGCAGGAAGATCGCCCATTGGCAATTGGTCGGGATCTCCGGGGTCTGGCGCAGGATATCGGTGATCGGGAAGCGGTCCTCCATGGCCAGGGCCATGTACATGCGCGGCATCAGCGGGAAGTGGAAGGCCATGTGGCACTCGTCGCCGTCGCCCTCGCCGAAGTACGGGCGGGTGTCCTCCGGCCACTGGTTGGCCTCGGCCAGCAGCATGCGGTCGGGGTAGTTGGCGTCGATCTCGGCGCGGATGGCCTTGAGCACGGTGTGGGTTTCGGGGAGGTTCTCGTTGTTGGTGCCGTCGCGCTCGATCAGGTACGGGATGGCATCCAGGCGCAGGCCGTCGACGCCGATGTCGAGCCAATAGCGCATCACGCCGATCACCGCTTTCAACACCTGTGGGTTGTCGAAGTTCAGGTCCGGCTGGTGCGAGTAGAAGCGGTGCCAGAAATACTGGCCGGCGACCGGGTCCCAGGTCCAGTTGGACTTCTCGGTGTCGAGGAAGATGATCCGTGTGCCGTCGTACTTTTGCTCGTCGTCGGACCACACGTAGAAGTCCCGGGCCTTGCTGCCGCGCCTGGCGTGGCGGGCGCGCTGGAACCAGGGGTGCTGGTCGGAGGTGTGGTTGATGACAAGCTCCGTGATCACCCGCAGGCCGCGCTTGTGGGCCTCGGCGATGAAGCGCCTGGCATCGGCGAGGCTGCCGTAGTCCGGGTGCACGGCCTTGTACTCGGCGATGTCGTAGCCGTCGTCGCGCCGGGGCGAGGGGTAGAACGGCAGCAGCCAGAGGGTGTTGACGCCAAGTTCGGCGATGTAGTCGAGCTTGCCGATAAGCCCTGCGAAATCGCCGATGCCGTCGTTGTTGGAATCGAAGAACGATTTCACGTGCAACTGGTAGATCACCGCGTCCTTGTACCACAGCGGATCGTCGATGAAGGCTGCCGGGCGGGAACGCTTGGCCATGTGCGACTCCTTTCAATTGCAGATTTGCTTTCTCGGCCTTGCGCGATCCCTGTGGGAGCGGGTTCACCCGCGAAGCAGACACCGCGGTGCATGGCACCGGCTTTGCCGGTGTTCGCGGGTGAACCCGCTCCCACAGGGATCGTGCAAGACCATCACTGGGCCCTTTCAATGCGCCAGATGCCAAACGGCTGGTACCACGGTTCGATGCGCATCCACTGGGTCTTGCCATGCCAGGTCCAGCGGTGGCCATTCATCAGGTCCTCGCCCTGGGTATCGGCGTTGTCGTCCAGCCCCAGCTCCCACAGCGGCAGCTCGAAACTGGCCTCCTGGGCGTTGTACGGGTCGAGGCTGATGGCCACCAGGATGACGTTGTCACGCTCGGGCGTGCGCTTGGCGAAGTACAGGATCTGATCGTTCCAGCAGTTGAGGAACATCACCCCCAGGTGGGTCTGCAGGGCACGGTTCTGCCGGCGGATGCGGTTGAGCTGGGCGATCTCGGCAACGATGTTGCCGGGCTGGGTGAAATCGCGCGGGCGGATCTCGTACTTCTCCGAATCCAGGTACTCCTCCTTGCCCGGCAGCGGCGTGCCTTCGCACAGCTCGAAGCCCGAGTACATGCCCCACAGGCCCGAACCCAGGGTTGCCAGCGCGGCGCGGATGAGAAAGCCGGGGCGGCCCGAGGTCTGCAGGAAGTACGGGTTGATGTCCGGCGTGTTGACGAAGAAGTTGGGCCGGTAGCACTGGCTCCACGGCGGCTGGTTGAGCTGCTCGAAGTATTCGCGCAGCTCCTGTTTGCTGTTGCGCCAGGTGAAGTAGGTGTAGCTCTGGGCGTACCCGACCTTGCCCAGGCGCGCCATCATCGCCGGGCGGGTGAAGGCCTCGGCGAGGAAGATCACCTCGGGGTGGTGGCTGCGAACATTGGCGATCAGCCATTGCCAGAACGGCAGCGGCTTGGTGTGCGGGTTGTCGACGCGGAAGGTCTTCACGCCCTCCTCCACCCAGCCGACCACCACATCGCGCAAGGCCAGCCACAGGCTCGGCACCGATTCGGGGGCGTAGAAGTCGACGTTGACGATGTCCTGGTACTTCTTCGGCGGGTTCTCGGCGTAACGGATGCTGCCGTCGGGGCGCCAACTGAACCAGCCGGGGTGCTCCGTGAGCCAGGGGTGGTCCTGGGAGCACTGGATGGCGAAGTCCAGGGCGATCTCCAACCCATGCTCGGCGGCGGCGGCGACCAGCCGGCGGAAGTCCTCGCGGCTGCCCAGCTGTGGGTGTATGGCGTCGTGCCCGCCCTCGGGGCTGCCGATGGCGTAAGGGCTGCCGGGGTCGCCGGGCTCGGCCTGCAAGGCGTTGTTGCGGCCCTTGCGGTGCTTCATGCCGATGGGGTGGATCGGCGGGAAGTACAGCACGTCGAAGCCCATGTCGCGGATCATCGGCAGGCGCTGGTGCACGTCGTCGAAGGTGCCGTGGCGTTCGGCATCGTCAGTGATCGAGCGCGGGAACAGTTCGTACCAGCTGGCGAACAGCGCCGCCTCGCGGTCCACATCCAGGGGAAACTCGCGGCTGCGGGTGAGGTAGCTGCGGTGCTCGGCCTCGGCCATCAGCTGGGCCGCCTCAGGGTGCAGCAGCAACATCACCTGGTCATCCACCGGCAAATCCGGCAGGCGCTGTTGCAAGCTCTCGAGTTGCTCGCGCAAAAGCCCGTCGCTGCGCTCGATGCCCTGGCCCAGCAGCAGCCGGCCCTCCTCCAGTTCGAGTTTCACGTCCACACCGGCGGCGTACTTCTTCTCCAGGTCATGGCAGTAGGTGGCGAAAGGGTCGATCCAGGCCTCTATGCTGAACAGGTGCAAGCCCAGATCGGTGGGGGTGAAGTCCGCCAGCCACAGGTCGTTGCCCGGCGAGTGCATCGCCACGCAGTGCCAGCGCCGGCTGTGGGCCTGGCGCCAGTTCAGGCTCACCGCCAGGCGGTCGTGGCCATCGCTGTAGACCTTGGCCGTCACCTCGACCTTGTGCCCGCGCACCGCCTTGGCGGCGAAGGTGCCACCGTCGAGCACCGGGCTTGCGTCCTCGATCACGATGCGCGGCGCCAGCAGCGCCTGGGACAGGCTGATGGCCTGGTCCGGGTGATCGTTGGCCATGGGCACGCTTTCGAACGGCTCTTTACCAGACATCGACCTGCTCCCCTGGACTGGTGGCGGTAAGGGTTCAGAGCCGTGATCGGGCGCGGGGGTTCAAAAAAAATGAGCGTCGGGCGCAGGCCTGGGTCAAAGCCTGCGACACCTCTTCATTCATCCCGCGAGGCCAGGCCCATGAACATTCCCATTCCACCGGAGACACCCGACCCGATCATCGACGACCCGGCCCTGCCGCCGCCGCTGCCCGAGGAGGATCCGGACGAGCAGCCGATCAAGCCGACCCTGCCGCCGACCGTGGGCGACCCGCCGAGCGAGGAGCCGCCGGTGAAAGGTAGAGGATAGACAAGGTGTGGCGGGATAGATGGGGCCACCTGATATTTCTGCCAGTATCAAAGCGCGCTCCATAAGCCTACAACGCTCATATCACTTATATGAGGACGGTGGTATGACACAGGTTGAAGAACGACTGAAGAAAGTCATCGTGGAAAAACTTGGTGCTGAAGCAAGCAAAGTCATTCCGCAGGCAAACTTCAAAACTGACCTCTTGGCGGACGATTTGGATATGACTCAAGTATTCATTGCCACCGAAGAAGAGTTCGAAATCACTTTCGATGAGGATCAGATCGAAAAAATCGAAACGATGAGGGATCTCATCACGCTTATTAATAAAAAATCCAAGAAATGATCTTTTCGAACCAATGAATGTCCCGCACCTGTGCGGGACACTCCAATCACAACCCAGACAATCGCACACCTGGTATTTTTACCAGTAGCACAATCTCCCAGCGCCGCGTACAGAGAGACTCTCCTCTCTGACGGCAGCCCCAGGCATGCGCTCGCGCCTCTACATCGCCTTCCACCTGCAATGGATCCTCGCCGGCTTCCTCGAACAGAGCCTGCACCGGATCCGGCCGAACATCGCCATGGACGAACTGGGCGCCGACAGTTTCGACGTGGTGGAACTGCAAGCCATCGTGGAGGAGACATTCGGCATCTTCATCCCCCACCAAATCCAGACGTACACCACCTTTGCCGAGCTGATCGACCTGGTCTACAAGGCGATGCCTAGCCCCCCAGTTCCTCCACGCTGATTTCGCGCATCCGAAACTTCTGCACCTTCCCCGTCACCGTCATCGGAAACTCATCGACAAAACGGAAATGACGCGGCGCCTTGAAATGCGCCAGCCGTGCCTTGCACCACTGCTGCAGTTCCTCGGCACTGGCGCTGTGCCCGGGGTGCAGGCGAATCCACGCCACCACCTCCTCGCCATACTTGCTGCACGGAATCCCCACCACCTGCGCCTCGGCCACCGCCGGGTGGGTGTGGAAGAACTCCTCAAGCTCGCGCGGATAGATGTTCTCGCCACCGCGAATGATCATGTCCTTGTTGCGCCCGACGATGCGCACATAACCGTCATCGTCCATCACCGCCAGGTCGCCGGTGTGCATCCAGCCGGCCGGATCGATGGCGTCATGGGTGGCCTGCAGGTTGTCCCAGTAGCCGAGCATCACGCTGTAGCCCCGGGTGCACAGTTCGCCGATCTCGCCCCGGGCAACGATGCGCCCGTCGGCGTCCACCAGCTTGGTCTCCAGCTGCGGCTGGGTGCGGCCCACGGTGGTCACGCGAAGCTCCAGGCCGTCGTCGGGTCCGGTCTGCAGCGACACCGGGCTGGTCTCGGTCATGCCATAGGCGATCTGCACCTCGGCCATGTGCATCTGCTCGATGACCTTGCGCATCACCTCGATCGGGCAGGTGGCGCCGGCCATGATGCCGCTGCGCAGGCTGGACAGGTCCAGCGCGGCGCGGCTGGGGTGGTCGAGCATGGCGATGAACATGGTCGGCACGCCATAGAGGATGCTGGCCCGCTCCTCGGCCACGGCGCGCAGGGTGAGTTCGGCGTCGAAGGCGTCGTTGGGGTAGATCAGGGTGCTGCCGTGGGTGATGCAGCCGAGATTGCCCATGACCATGCCGAAACAGTGGTACAGCGGCACCGGGATCACCATGCGGTCCTGCTCGGTCAGGCCCAGGCTCTCGCCGACCATGTAGCCGTTGTTGAGCAGGTTGTAGTGGCTCAGGGTCGCGCCCTTGGGCGCACCGGTGGTACCGGAGGTGTACTGGATGTTCACCGGCTGGTCGAACTGCAGGCCCTGCTGCCGGGTCTCGTAGGCGGCGAGTTCCACCTGCCCTGCCCGCCCGGCCAGCGCGGTCCAGGGCAAGAAGCCCGTGGGCGGCTCGACGGCCAGGCTGATCACTCCGCGCAGATCGGGCAGACGCTCACTGGCCAGCTCGCCCACGGCATGGGCCGCCAGCTCAGGTACCAGTTCCTGCACCATCGCGTGGTAGTCGGAGGTCTTGAAGGCATCGGCGCACACCAGCCAGCGGCAGCCGGACTGGCGCAGCACGTATTCAAGCTCGCCCACCCGATAGGCCGGGTTGATATTGACCAGGATCGCGCCGACCTTGGCCGTTGCCAATTGCAGGATGCACCACTGGGCGCAGTTGGGCGCCCAGATGCCGACCCGCTCGCCCACCTCCACGCCCAGCGCCATCAAGGCCCGGGCATGCACATCGACCTCGGCGGCCAGCTCGCGCCAGCTGTAGCGCAATCCCTGGTGGCGCACCACCAGCGCCTCGCGCTCGCCATGAAGGGCGACGGTGGCATCGAAGGCCTGGCCGATGGTCAGGGTGAGCAATGGTTTGTCTTGACGGCCGCGCGTGTAGCTTGGTTGAGGCATGGTTGTCCCTTCTTGTGGTTGTTCTGGGCATGACTGAAGCAGGCGGCAATTACTCTGGCGCAGATTTACGTTTACGTAAAGGTGATGACTGGATTGACAGCAATACAAGGCAGGTTTACGTTAACGTAAAGGTGAAAACGGCGCCGAGCCCGGCAATGCGCCGCCGACCCTGTGGGAGCGGGTTTACCCGCGAATGCGACCATTCAGGCAATGACGGTGACCCTGCTGACGCATTCGCGGGTGAACCCGCTCCCACAGGGTTTGCGGAAGATCCTTGGGCTACGGTGTAACCCAATTTCAAGAACAAGAAGGTGCCCCCATGCATTACCCCAGCCTGAACTTCGCCCTGGGCGAGACCATCGACATGCTCCGCGACCAGGTGCGCACCTTCGTCGCCGCCGAGCTGGCGCCGCGCGCCGCGCAGATCGACCACGACAACCTGTTCCCCGCCGACATGTGGCGCAAGTTCGGCGACATGGGCCTCTTGGGCATCACCGTGCCGGAAGAATACGGCGGCGCCGGCCTGGGCTACCTGGCCCACGTGGTGTCGATGGAAGAGATCAGCCGCGCCTCGGCCTCGGTGGCCCTGTCGTACGGCGCCCACTCCAACCTGTGCGTCAACCAGATCAACCGCAACGGCACCCACGAGCAGAAGCTCAAATACCTGCCCAAGCTGATCAGCGGCGAGCACATCGGCGCCCTGGCCATGAGCGAGCCCAACGCCGGCTCCGATGTGGTGTCGATGAAGCTGCGCGCCGAAAAACGCGGCGACCGCTACGTGCTCAACGGCAGCAAGACCTGGATCACCAACGGCCCCGACGCCAACACCTACGTGATCTACGCCAAGACCGACCTGGACAAGGGCCCCCACGGCATCACCGCGTTCATCGTCGAGCGCGACTGGAAAGGCTTCACTCGCAGCAACAAGTTCGACAAGCTCGGCATGCGCGGTTCCAACACCTGCGAGCTGTTCTTCGATGACGTCGAAGTACCGGAAGAAAACATCCTCGGCCAGCTCAACGGCGGCGTGCGCGTGCTGATGAGCGGCCTGGACTACGAGCGCGTGGTGCTCGCCGGCGGCCCCACCGGCATCATGCAGAGCTGCATGGACCTGGTAGTCCCGTACATCCATGACCGCAAGCAGTTCGGCCAGAGCATCGGCGAGTTCCAGCTGATCCAGGGCAAGATCGCCGACATGTACACCCAGCTCAACGCCAGCCGCGCCTACCTGTACGCCGTGGCCCAGGCCTGCGACCGCAGCGAAACCACCCGCAAGGACGCCGCCGGGGTGATCCTCTACACCGCCGAGCGCGCCACGCAGATGGCCCTGGAAGCGATCCAGATCCTTGGCGGCAACGGCTACATCAACGAGTTCCCGGCCGGCCGCCTGCTGCGCGACGCCAAGCTGTACGAGATCGGCGCCGGCACCAGCGAGATCCGCCGGATGCTGATCGGCCGCGAACTGTTCAACGAAACCCGCTGAGCACAAGGAACCGGCGTCCATGGCTACCTTGCATACCCAGATCAACCCGCGCTCGGCGGAATTCGCCACCAACAGCGCGGCCATGCTCGAACAGGTCCAGGCCCTGCGCGGCCTGCTCGCCCAGGTCAGTCAGGGCGGCGGACCGAAGGCCCAGGAGCGGCATACCTCGCGGGGCAAGCTGCTGCCCCGCGAGCGAATCGACCGCCTGCTCGACCCGGGCTCGGCGTTTCTTGAGATCGGCCAGCTGGCCGCCCATGAGGTGTACGGCGAAGACGTGCCGGCCGCCGGCGTGATCGCCGGCATCGGCCGCGTCGAAGGCGTGGAGTGCATGATCGTGGCCAACGACGCCACGGTCAAAGGCGGCTCCTATTACCCGCTGACGGTGAAAAAGCACCTGCGCGCCCAGACCATCGCCTTGCAGAACCGCCTGCCGTGCATCTACCTGGTGGACTCCGGCGGCGCCAACCTGCCGCGCCAGGACGAGGTGTTCCCCGACCGCGAGCACTTCGGCCGGATCTTCTTCAACCAGGCCAACATGAGCGCCCTGGGGATCCCGCAGATCGCCGTGGTGATGGGCTCGTGCACCGCCGGTGGCGCCTATGTGCCGGCCATGGCCGACGAGGCGATCATGGTGCGCCAGCAAGCGACCATCTTCCTCGCCGGCCCGCCTCTGGTGAAGGCCGCGACCGGTGAAGTGGTCAGCGCCGAGGACCTCGGCGGCGCCGACGTGCACTGCCGCACCAGCGGCGTGGCCGACCACTACGCAGACAACGACGAGCACGCCCTGGCCATCGCCCGGCGCAGCGTCGCCAACCTCAACTGGCACAAGCAGGGCAAGCTGCAGTGCCAGGCGCCGATCGCGCCGCTGTACAACGCCGAGGAGCTGTACGGCGTGGTCCCGGCCGACGCCAAGCAGCCGTTCGATGTGCGCGAGGTGATCGCCCGCCTGGTCGACGGCTCGGTGTTCGATGAGTTCAAGGCGCTGTTCGGCACCACCCTGGTGTGCGGATTCGCCCACCTGCACGGCTACCCGGTGGCGATCCTGGCCAACAACGGCATCCTTTTCGCCGAGGCCGCGCAAAAAGGCGCGCACTTCATCGAACTGGCCTGCCAGCGCGGCATCCCGCTGCTGTTCCTGCAGAACATCACCGGCTTCATGGTCGGCAAGAAGTACGAGGAAGGCGGCATCGCCAAGCACGGCGCCAAGCTGGTGACTGCGGTGGCCTGCGCCCAGGTGCCGAAGTTCACGGTGATCATCGGCGGCAGCTTCGGCGCCGGTAACTACGGCATGTGCGGCCGCGCCTACGACCCGCGCTTCCTGTGGATGTGGCCCAACGCCCGCATCGGGGTGATGGGCGCCGAACAGGCGGCCGGGGTGCTGGCCCAGGTCAAGCGCGAGCAGAGCGAGCGCAGCGGCGAGGTGTTCAGCAGCGAAGACGAGAAGAAGCTCAAGCAGCCGATCCTCGACCAGTACGAACGCCAGGGCCACCCCTACTACTCCAGCGCCCGGCTGTGGGACGACGGCGTCATCGACCCGGCGCAGACCCGCGATGTGCTCGGCCTGGCGCTGTCCGCCGCGCTGAACGCCCCGATCGAACAGAGCCGCTTCGGCATTTTCCGGATGTGACCCATGAGCGAATTCGCCACCCTTGAACTGGTCAAGGACCCTCGCGGCTTCGCCACCCTGTGGCTGAGCCGGGAAGACAAGAACAACGCCTTCAATGCGCAGATGATCCGCGAACTGATCGTCGCCCTCGACCAGCTGGCCGAAGACGCCAGCCTGCGCTTCGTGGTGCTGCGCGGCCGTGGCCGGCACTTCAGCGCCGGCGCGGACCTGGCCTGGATGCAGCAGTCGGCGCAGCTGGACTTCAACACCAACCTGGACGACGCTCACGAGCTGGGCGAGCTGATGTATGCCCTGCACCGGCTCAAGACGCCGACCCTGGCCGTGGTGCAAGGCGCCGCTTTCGGTGGCGCGCTGGGGCTGATCAGCTGCTGCGACATGGCCATCGGCGCCGAGGACGCGCAGCTGTGCCTGTCGGAAGTGCGCATCGGCCTGGCCCCGGCGGTGATCAGCCCGTTCGTGGTCAAGGCCATCGGCGAGCGCGCTGCCCGCCGCTATGCCCTCACCGCCGAGCGTTTCAGCGGCGTGCGCGCCCGCGACCTGGGCCTGCTGGCCGAGGTATACCCGGCCGCCGAGCTGGACGCCCAGGTCGAAGCCTGGGTCGATAACCTGCTGCAGAACAGCCCGCAGGCGCTGCGCGCCACCAAGGACCTGCTGCGCGAAGTGGACGCCGGCGAGCTGAGTCCGGCCCTGCGTCGCTACTGCGAGAACACCATCGCCCGCATCCGCGTCAGCGCCGAAGGCCAGGAGGGCCTGCGCGCCTTCCTGGAAAAACGCCGCCCCGCCTGGCAAGACAACAAGGAGCCGCGCTCATGAGCCGACCCACGCTGACCACCCTGCTGGTCGCCAACCGCGGCGAGATCGCCTGCCGGGTGATGCGCACCGCCAAGGCCATGGGCCTGACCACCGTGGCCGTGCACAGCGCCACCGACCGCGATGCGCGCCATAGCCGCGAAGCCGATATCCGTGTAGACCTCGGTGGCACCAAGGCCGCCGAAAGCTACCTGGTGATCGACAAGCTGCTCGACGCCGCCAAGGCCAGCGGCGCCCAGGCGATCCACCCGGGCTATGGCTTCCTGTCGGAGAACGCCGGTTTTGCCCGCGCCATCGAACAGGCCGGTCTGATCTTCCTCGGCCCACCGGCCAGCGCCATCGACGCCATGGGCAGCAAGTCGGCGGCCAAGGCGCTGATGGAGTCCGCCGGCGTGCCGCTGGTGCCGGGCTACCACGGCGAGGCCCAGGACCTGGAGACCTTCCGCGCCGCCGCCGAGCGCATTGGCTACCCGGTGCTGCTCAAGGCCAGCGCCGGGGGCGGCGGCAAGGGCATGAAGGTGGTCGAGGACGAGAGCCAGCTGGCCGACGCCCTGGCCTCGGCGCAACGCGAGGCGCAGTCGTCGTTCGGCGATGCGCGCATGTTGGTCGAGAAGTACGTGCTCAAGCCGCGTCATGTGGAGATCCAGGTGTTCGCCGACCAGCACGGCAACTGCCTGTACCTCAACGAGCGCGACTGCTCGATCCAGCGCCGCCACCAGAAAGTGGTCGAGGAAGCGCCGGCACCGGGCCTCTCTCCCGAGTTGCGCAAGGCCATGGGCGAGGCCGCGGTGCGCGCCGCCCAGGCCATCGGCTACGTGGGCGCCGGCACTGTCGAGTTCCTGCTCGATGCCCGCGGCGAGTTCTTCTTCATGGAGATGAACACCCGCCTGCAGGTGGAGCACCCGGTCACCGAGGCCATCACCGGGCTCGACCTGGTGGCCTGGCAGATCCGCGTGGCCTGCGGCGAACCGCTGCCGATCACCCAGGAGCAGGTGCCGCTGATCGGCCATGCCATCGAGGTGCGGCTGTACGCGGAGGATCCGGCCAACGAATTCCTGCCGGCCACCGGCACCCTGGCGCTGTACCGCGAGTCGGCGCCGGGCGAAGGCCGCCGGGTGGACAGCGGCGTCAGCGAGGGCGATGTGGTGTCGCCGTTCTATGACCCGATGCTGGGCAAGCTGATCGCCTGGGGCCAGGACCGCGAGCAGGCGCGCCTGCGGTTGCTGGCGATGCTCGATGAGTTCGCCATTGGCGGGCTGAAGACCAATATCGCCTTCCTGCGTCGCATCCTTGCGCACCCGGCGTTTGCCGAGGCGGAACTGGACACCGGGTTCATTCCGCGTCACCAGGATGTGTTGCTGCCTGCGCCCCAGGCGCTGCCGGTGCAGTTCTGGGAGGCTGCCGCCGAGGCGTGGCTGCAAAGCGAGCCTGCTTCGCAGCGCCAGGACGACCGCGCTTCGCCATGGGCGGCCCGCGATGGCCTGCGCCAGGGATTACCGGCGCGCAGCAGCCTGCATTTGCAGTGCGAAGGGCATGAACAGGCAGTGGCACTGGAGCGCAGTGCGCCTTCGACTTATCGCCTGGAGGGGGAGCAGCTGTGTCATGACGTGGACGGCCTGCGCCGTCGTCACCTGGCGGTGCGTCGGGGCGGCACGCTGTACCTGCAGTGGCAGGGTGAGTTGCATGCGGTCAGTGTTCATGACCCGATTGCGGCGGCGGAAGCCAGCCACAGCCATCAGGGCGGGCTGGGTGCGCCAATGAACGGGAGTATCGTGCGGGTACTGGTGGAGCCGGGGCAGGTGGTCGAGGCCGGTACCGCGCTGGTGGTGCTGGAGGCGATGAAGATGGAGCACAGCATTCGGGCGCCGCACTCCGGGACAGTGAAGGCACTGTTCTGCCAGGAGGGGGATATGGTCAGCGAAGGGACAGTGTTGGTCGAGTTGGAGGCTTAACGAGCTTTGAAGGTTGAGCTAGGGGCGCTTTGCGCCCCTTTCGCGGCACAAGGCCGCTCCTACAGGGAAGCTCGGTTTCCTGTAGGAGCGGCCTTGTGCCGCGAAAGGGCTGCACAGCAGCCCCGGCGATCTAGAGCACCCCGTGCATCCGCACCACAACACCAAGGAACTCGCAGCCCTCCTCGCACACCAAAGTCGGATAGGCATTGTTGAGCGCCTTCAGATACCGCTGCCTACCCTCCTCGGTCAACTGCCGAAAGATCGCGGACTTGCCTGGCAGCCGGGCAATCACCAGACGCCCCGGCTCGGCGGGCACACCATCATCGACCAGGATTCGAACCCCCTCGGGCACGCTCCTGCCACTGGCGGCACTCATGGTGTCGTTCTCGACCGTCAGCCAGAACGCCTTGCCCTGGGCCAGGTAGTCAGTCTGCTCGAAGACCTCCGGCGCTTCCTGCTCCTGCTGACCCAAGGTGCTCCAGTCACGTACCGGATAGCGGAAACACACGAAGTATTTCGCCAGCCCGTCGTCATCGTCGTCCTCGAGGCCATAACGCGCCCGCTCCTCACCCACCTGCCCCAGCACACGCAGTTGCATGCTGACCTGGTAATGCGGCATGCCCAACTCGATGAACGTGCGGTTCATCGAGTCGACCCGAGGCTGACGGCGTTTCTTCAGCCAATGGCCGATGCTGCCCTGGGAAACCCCAACGCGTTCGGCAAGCTGCTCCTGGGAGATATCGAGCTCCTCGATCCGTTCCCGGACCAGAGCTATCCATTTGTCCATATTCATCGCAGGCACGATACGGACTGCCTCCCTGCGTTCAATACACATCAAGTAGTATTTGCCTAAACACATTTCAATACTTTAGGTATTAGAATCGGACTTCACCTTTCACCTATTGGTATTCGCAGGTAATCAGGATGAGCATCTCGAAAGAAACGGAAACAGATCTCGACGAAGAAGCAGCCCGCCGCGCCCTCGATTTCTACCTCAACCCCACCCCCACGCCCCGCGACCTGGAGCGTTCGCTATGGACCCTGCGCGATGGCGTCAGCAACGCCCAGGCTTGCGACCATGCCATGGCCCTGCTGCGCTGCGCGTCGGCCACAGCACAGGAAACCGGCAACCATCTGCAGGGCACGACGCGGGAAGTAGTGTTTGCGCTGATGCACATGGTCAACATGGCCCGCGCCCTGCTCGAGCAGTGCCACGCCACGGAAAAGGCATCGATCTGAAGGACAGCCCTTTCAAGGTGCTGATAATTGGCGTCCGGCTTGGATTTGCCGGGGCTGCTTTGCAGCCTTTTCCGGCCGGTCCGACGCCTCGGCAAGGCCGCTCCTACAGGGGCGCGCGGTCTCCTGTAGGAGTGGCCTTGTGCCGCGAAAGGGTCGCAAAGCGACCCCGGCAATCTTGAATAGGAACAGCCATATCCCAAAAATCGCAAAGCTTGAAAGGGATGGCTGTGAAGGGAGAACGTGATAGCCGACGAACGGCAAAAGCCCCGATTGCCGGGGACGAGGTGTGCGTCAGTTAGATATTTTTTTGCCAATCGCGGAAAAATCATTTGACTGGCAAATGATAACGATTATTATTGCACTCAGCAGGTCGCGAGACCCGCTGGATAACCTGCAACGTCCTCAGGTCGGACGCTCAGATTATCTCCTCATCAGGCTAATCACGGTTTTTGACCCGGCTTTTTGCCGGGTCATTTTTTTTGGCTCTTCAGGCTAATGAAGATCGTTGATGGCGGCGATGATAGCAAAACTGTGTCAGGACGTGAACGCTCATTACAAATCTTTGCGGAATCAGCACTTGAGAATCAATCTCGTTTAGCTTAAGCTGATTCTGCATCAAGGAAGATGCCCCCACCCCTTTCCTTAATGAGCAAGGAGCTGTCCATGACCCGCCTGCTGCTGCCCCTCGAGCACGACCCGCGCACCGCCGAACAGCATGGCGAGGACGCGCTGCTGCATGCGCTCAAGCGCCTGCCGCGCCGGGTCCAGCAAGTCTTCCTGCTCAACCGCCTCGACCAGCAGGGCTTCGCCGCCATCGCTGAACGCCTGGACCTGCCGCTGATCAGCATCGAGCGCCACATGAACCAGGCCCTGCAGACCGCCCGCGCCCCCGGCGACGCGCTGGCCAGCATCGCCGGCCAATGGTACGTGCGCCTGCAGAGCCCGCAGGTGACCGCCAGCGAACGCATCGACTTCCGCCGCTGGCTGGATGCCGACCCCGACCACCTGCGCGCCTTCCACGAAACCGAACTGCGCTGGCGCAGCCTGCTTGCCCCTGCCCGACAATTGGGCCATGACGGCTGGTACCGGCAAGGGCGTGCGGCGTTATCGCTGGGTGGCTGCTCGATTGCCGTCGGGCTTGGTGTTGCTGCGCTTGTAGCGCTGGGGCTACTGGCCTGAAGAGTCTGGGGCTGCGCTGCAGCCCTTCGCGGCAAAAGGCCGCTCCTACAGGAAACCGCGCACTTCTGTAGGAGCGGCCTTGTGCCGCGAAGGGGGCGCAGAGCGCCCCCAGTCCAATTAACCTGCGCACCCCCGCCGCCAAGCGGTGTAGAGTACAGTCACAACAACGCCAACAGGAGGCTGGCAATGACCGTGACGCTCTCCCCGCTGCACATCGACTGCGATTTCGACTCCGGCAACATCCTGGTCCTGGACGCCAGCAACCCTGCGCACGTCCACCTGAACATCCGCAAGGACAGCCACAGCGACCACTTCCAGTGGTTCCACTTCAAGGCCAGCGGCCTGACCCCGGGCCAGGTCCATCGCTTCAGCCTGGACAACGCTGCCGAGTCCTCCTACAAGAACGCCTGGACCGGCTACCACGCCGTGGCCTCCTACGACCAGCAGACCTGGTTCCGCGTGCCCAGCCAGTTCGACGGCAAGGCCCTGAGCTTCGACTTCGAGGCTGAACAGGCGCAGGCCTGGTTCGCCTACTTCGAGCCCTACCCGCGCGCCCGGCACAACCAGCTGATCGAGCGCGCCAAGCAGATCCCGGGCGTCGAGCTGCTGGCCAGCGGGCGCAGCGTGCAGGGGCGCGACATTCCGCTGCTACGCGCGGGCAATGGTGCGACCGGCAAGCGCAAGCTGTGGATCATCGCCCAGCAGCACCCGGGCGAGCACATGGCCGAGTGGTTCATGGAAGGCGTGATCGATCGCCTCGAGGCCAACGACAAGATTGTCCAGGATCTGCTGGCCAAGGCCGACCTGTACCTGATCCCCAACATGAACCCGGACGGCGCCTTCCTCGGCCACCTGCGCACCAACTTCAAGGGCAAGGACCTCAACCGCGCCTGGCAGGACGCCAGCGTCGAACTGAGCCCCGAGGTGTTCTTCGCCCAGAGCCAGATGAAGCTGCATGGCGTGGATGCGTTCATCGATGCCCATGGCGACGAGGAGATCCCCCATGTGTTCACCGCGGCCTGCGAGGGCAACCCCGGCTACACGCCGCGCATCGCCAAACTGGAAGAGCAGTTCCGCAGCACCCTGTGCAGCCTGACAAAGGACTTCCAGACGAAATACGGCTACACCCGCGACGAACCGGGCCAGGCCAACATGACCCTGGCGTGTAATGCCGTGGGCCAGGCCCATGACTGCCTGTCGCTGACCCTGGAGATGCCGTTCAAGGACCACGACGATGCGCCAAACCCGCGCACCGGCTGGTCGGGCGAGCGCTCGAAGGCGCTGGCCGGGGCGGTGCTGGAGACGTTGCTGAAGATGGTTGGCGATCTGCGCTGATTACTGAGGCTGGCACCGGCTTCGCCGGTGTTCGCGGGTAAACCCGCTCCCACAGGGTGTACGCTATCGCTGTGGGAGCGGGTTTACCCGCGAATGCGTCAGAGCGGCAACACCAGGCTTCGCGCTAGAACTGCACATCCAGAATCACACTGTCGGTATAGGTCGCCGCCGGCGGCGTGGCCTGGTCGGTGTAGACCTTGGCGTTGTAGTTGAACACCTGGCTCCCGGTCCCGGTCCCCGCCCCGGGGTTCACCTCGGCATCGCTGCTCGAGCGCCGCGCCGCGCCCACCGAGCCCCAGCGCACCACGCCGGCGCTCTTGAAGATATCGTAGGCCAGGTAGTTGTTGGCACTGGACTTCATCCGCCGCCGTCCGCCCGAGACGTTCTGCCCGTCATCCAGCCCCACCGTGTAGTTGCTGCCCTTGGTGCACGACACGCTCACGCTCTGGTTCACCGTGCCAAACCCGGCCACCACCGGCGCGCTGGCGAAGCTGATGTTGGGCGTGGTGATCTGGCAGTCGTTGGTCACCGTGAGGCTGACCAGCAGGGTCTGGTTGCCGCTGCCGATGTCGCGCCCCAGGCAGATGGCACCGATACCGATACCCGAACAGTAGTTCCAGCTCCAGGCGATGTTCAGGGTTTCCTGATACAGGCCGGCGGCGACGTTGGCGCCGACCACGGTCTTCAGGTACAGCGGCACGGTCTTGGGCGTGGTGCCGTTGAGCAGGCCCAGGGCGTCGATGATGCCGTTGCGGGCGAAGTCGAACTGCACGCCACGGCTGATCGGGTAGCTGGTGGTGTTGTCGGCGTAGAGCGTATAGGGGATGACATCGCCGGTCGGGCCCACCAGCCCACTGCTGGACGACGTGAAGGTGGCATAGAAATGGTCATTGCTGGTCAACAGCGACAACAGCGAACCGGTGCACTGCAGGCCGGCATTGGTGGTCGAGGCACTCTGCACCGTGGTGCGTATCAGCGTCGAGTTGACCGAGCCGTAGGCCGCCGGCGCGGTGGCCACCGACGAGCACAACGCCCAGACCGTTCCCGGCAGCGCCAATAGCCCTGCCAGGCCCCCACGGATCAGCCGGTTCATCGGCACACCAGCGGGCCGATCAACGGAATCGGCCCCTGCCCTTCAGGCAGGTCGAACGCCACCTGGCACTGGCCGCCATCGGCCTTGTCCACCTGCAGGCGATTGTGCGGCGCCAGGTTCTCCAGGTAGACCAACCCATCCCAGCCCACCACCGCCTCGCCGCCGCTTTCCTGGTGGCGTACCCGGCTGCCCAGCTTGAGCTCCTGCTGGTCAGCATCGACCAGCACCAGGCTCGCCGCCAGCACACGCTTGAGCGGGAATTCCAGCAGGTAGCCGCTGCCACGGCGCACGGCCACGCGCTGCTCCACCTGTGGCGCCAGCACATCGGCGGGCAGGTCCATGGGGTCGATCTCGTACTTGCCGCGGTAGTAGCCGCTGCTGTACGGCACCAACAGGTGGCCGTTGCGGTCGGTGCGGCCGATCTGCTGGTTCTCGTAGCGCACCGGCACGTCGGCGTAGCCGCTGGTGCTGACCACCACGAAGGCGTCGTCGATGCGGTTGGCGGCGAACAAGCCTGCGTCCATCAGCACCAGCGAGCCGCTGGCGTCGGCCCAGCGGGTCATTTCGCCGCTGCTGCCGTAGGCGCCCACCTGCAGCTGCACCGACTGCAGGCGCCAGGTCAGGTCGGCCTGGCGGTAGTCGTCACGGTTGCCGCCGGTGGCGTAGCCCAGGTTGTAGCCCACCCCGCCGCCCACCGGCACCGCCTGGCTGTAGTTGACCCGCTGCAGGTCCTGGCCGTCCTTGCTGCGCTCGGCGCTGAAGGCCAGGGTGCCACGCAGGTCGAAGGGGATCACCAGCTGCGCCTGCACCGCCCACTGGCTGTCACCGACCTCGCGGTTAGCCGACAGGTACAGGCTGCTGTTGCGCCACAGCGGCTTGCTCCAGCTCAGGTTGATCAGCCGCGTGCGCGTGCCGTCGCCGGCGCGCACGTCGAAGTAGCCGGCGCCGAGGCTGCCGTAGCGGTCCAGGTTGAGGCTCAGGGTGGCCTGCTCGCTGCGCTGGCTCAGGCGGGTGAAGGGGCTGTCGACCAGCGACAGGTCGGCGTAGTCGCCGTGGCGCTGCACGCGCTGGTAGTTGAAGCCGATGCGCCGGCTGTTGTACTGGTAGCCCAGCGCCACCTGCTGCCCTGTATCGCCTTCGAAACGGCTCTGGGTCAGCGCCGCGTTGAGCACGCCGAAGGTACCCAGGCGCAGGTTGCCGCCCAGGCCGCCGAGCATCATCGACTCGGCGCTTTCGGCATGGGTTTCCAGGGTGAAGTAGTCGGACACCCCGTGGCGCAAGGTCACCGAGGCCACGCCCGGGCCATAGGCGAAATCACGCACGGCATAGTCGCGGCGCAGGCTGCCGGCGGCCACCGAGAAGTCCGACAGCCCCTTGGCCAGCAGGCTGCTGGTGACGTAGAACGGCAAGGTGGTCGACACCTGCCGGCCGAGGGCGTCGGTGGTCACCACCACGGCCTCGCCGGCGCCGTTGATGAACGGCACGTTGGTCAGTGTGTAGGGGCCCGGCTGCAGTTCGGTGCTGCTGCTCTTGTAGCCGTTGATGAACAGGTCCAGCGAGGTCGGCACGGCGGCTTCGCCGGCAAAGGCCGGCAGCGGATAGGTGACCAGGTCGGGACGGGCGCCGAAGTCGCGGGACAGTTGCAGGCCGCCCACGCGCACCGAGGTGGTCCAGGGCAGCGCGCCGGTCACCAGGTCGCCTGCCTCATAGGTGAGCAGGCGCTGCTCGTCGGTGTAGCGGAAGGTGGTGTCGTAGCGCAGGAAACCCTGGCGGCCCTGGGCCTGGGCGCCGTTGAACGACTGGCGCCACTGCCCGGTGGTGGAGAAGGTGCCCCAGTCGTCGAACAGGCGCAGCTCGTTCCAGGCGGCCAGGTAGCTGCCGCCCTCGTCGGTGTCATTGAGGTAGGCGTCGTAGTTGAGCAAGGCGCCGAAGCTGCTGCGGGCGTCGCTAGCCGGGTACAGGTTGCGCTCGCCGACCTGCTGGTCGGGCAGCCAGGCCGGCGGCACCTGCAGCAGCAGGCGCTGGTTCTGGCTGTCGTAGTCGCTGTGCAGGCCGGGGATCTCGTCCAGGGCCACTTCACCCTGGGGCTGGCCCGGTAGCCTGATGCCCGCCTCGCGCAACACCTCGCTGGCCAGGTACAGGCGCCCGGCGCGCTGCTGCACCGGCACCAGCTCAGCCTTGGTCACCTGGTTCACCAGCAGGTCGAGGTACAGCGTGGCGTCGGCGATGGCGGCCTGTTCCGAGGGCGGCGGCGGCAGCTCGTCGGCCACGCCCAGGCCGGGCCCCAGCACCGCCAGGCCCAGCCACAACCGGTGCGTTGCCACCCGCACCCAGCTCACACACGATTTCCAACCATTACCGGGTCCTCCCTGGCCCCTGTGATCCGTTCAAGCGCGGCTCATTGCCCCTGTTTGATGGCCTGGGCCACCTCCTGGCCGTTGACCCGCCCCTTGAGCACGCTGGCGGCGCCCGGCGTGGCCGGTGCCGGCCAGCGCATGCTGGCGCCGGGCAGCACGTAGCCAAGCAGCCCTTCGACCAGCGGCCGGTCCTGGCCGGCCTGCTGCAGTACCACATCGGTCAGCCGCGCATGCACTGGCCCCGTGTTGCGCAGCTCGACATAGGGCTTGCCCTGTACGCTCACCGCGCGCCAGCTCAACTGCGGCTTGCCCACGCCCTCGGCACTGCGCCTGCCTTCCGGGTCGGGCTTGCCCCACAGCCCCTCGCCGTAGACGAACAGCGGTACCGAGTAGCGCATCTGCAGGCGGATCGCCGCCTTCGGCCCTTCGCTGGCGGCATCGGCCGGCAGCGGCGAAGGGATCTCGTCGATGATGATGCGGTAGGCCTGCTCCTGGCCTGCGGGTGAGCTGCCGGTGCGGGTCAGGCGGATCAGTTGCTTCTGCCCCGGCGCGATAGTGGCCACCGGCGGGCTGCCGATGATCTCGCGCTGGGCCTGGAACTGCTCCTGGTACTCGCCCTGGCGCCAGGCGAACACCCGCACCTGCAGGCTGGTCGGCGCCGAGCCGCGGTTTTCCAGCCACAGCGCGCCGGCCTTCTGGTCGGCCTCCAGCACCGGGTCGATCGGCCAGATCAGCACCGAAGTGGCCGCGAAGGCCGATGCGCAGCTGGCCAACAGCAGCAGCCCGATGATCCCACGCGCCCGTTTCGCGCCTGCCCCCATGCCCCTCTCCTTCTCGGTTATTCGCGGCGGCCTGTCACCAGGTCACCGTCACTTGCACGACATCGGTATAGGTCCCGGCCGGCAGGGTGCCGGTCAGGGTGGTACGGCCATAGACCGGCAGTTTGATCGCCGTCGGGTCGCTGTAGCTCACCGCCACGTTGCTGCCGATGCTCAGGCTCTGGCTGAACGCGGCGTCGCGGTACAGCTGGTAGGCCAGCAGCTGCGTCCCCCCCGAACGCTTGAGGTTGCGCGTGCCGCTGGCGCTGTTCTGGCCGCCGTCCAGGCTCATGCTCAGGGCCACCCCGGGGGTACACTGGAAAGTCACCGTGCTGCCGCCGAGCGAGGTGCTCAGGGTGGCGGTGGACAGCGCCGAGCTGGTGCCGTAGTCGAGCACGCCATAGGCGGTCACGCCGCCGACCACCAGGCAGCCGGCGACGATCTGCGCCGTCACCTGGAAGGTGCTGGTGGTGACCGCGTGGGCACCCTGGGTCAGCGCCAGGCACAGCCCGACGGCCAACAGCCGCGCCGTGCCCGGCATGGCTCAGAAACTCAGCTCGACCGCCACCGTGTCGGTGTACACCCCGGCCGGCAGGCCGGCCTTGCCGCGGGCCTGACCGTACAGGTTGACGGTCTGCGCCACGCCGGTGCTGGTCGGCAGGGTGATGGTGCCGTCGATCGCCAGCAGCTGAGTGTGCCCAGCGTCGGTGTAGAAGTCGTAGGGCACGAAATTGCCCGCGCCATCGGCCAGGGCCCGGGTCCCGCCGGCGGACTGCGAGTCATGGGTACCGGCACGCACCTTGATCGTCGGCACCGTGCCTGCCGAGCAGAGAATGCTCATGGCCCCGCCACCGCCGCCGAGCACCTGGCCATTGGCGGTGGTGAACAGCGAGTCCTGGGTGCCGAAGTTGAGGCTGCCGAAGTTCAGCCCCGAGCTGCCGCCGCTGCCGTTGACCTGGCAGGCGGCGGTCAGCGTCAGGGTCGAGCTGATGGTGCCGGTCACGGTGGCGGCCTGGGCCTGGGCGGCCAAGGCCAGGCCAAGGCCGGCGAGGATGCAGCGGGTGAGGTGCTTGGGCATCGGAATCTCCTTGCGTGTTACCAGTCCAGGGTCACCCTTAGGGTGTCGCGATACAGCCCGGCGGGCAGCGCGCGCGGTTGCGCGACCACCACGCCATAGATGGGCACGGGCACCTGTTGGGTGCCGCTGATGGTGAAAGTACGGGCCTGGCCGATGTCGTAGCGACTGTTGCCGCCCGGGTCGATGGCCAATTGGTAGGGAATGAGTTCGCGGCCATTGCTCAGGCGACGCACGCCGTCGGTGCCGTTCTGTCCGCCGTTGATGCGCACGCTGAAGGCGCGCACCTGCGGCGAGCAGCTGATCTGCAGGCTGCCCTCGCCGCCGGCTTCGTCGACCCGGCTGGTCAGCGGCTGGTCCCAGGTCGGCCCGCGGGCGCCGAAGTCCATCAGGCCCGGGTTGCCCAGGGCGGCCGGCTGCGGGTCGCTGCTGATCTGGCAGGCGGCGCTGATCACCAGGCGCGCCTGGATGAAACCGGTGGTGGTGCCGTGGGCCGCGCCGCTGGGCAGCAGCAGCGGGCCCAGGGTCAGTAGCAGGATCGAACCACGGTGCAACGCGTCCATGAGCATGCAGCCTCCCTACCAGGTGACCGTAACTTTGAGCAAGTCGGCGTACAGCCCGGCGCGGGGCGCCCAGGCCAGCGTGTCGATCCGTGCGTAGAGGGGCAGTTCCACCGAGCCGCTGTCCGGCACCCGCGCCGATTGCGCCACGTCCACCGCCAGCGGCTGGCGCCAGGCGGCGTCACGGTAAAGGCGGTAGGGAATCGGCCGGGCCTGGGCATCGGGGCTGGCGAGGTAGCGCACTTCGCCGACGCCGCCGTGCTGGCCGCCATCGACACGCACCTGGTACGGGGTGTCCGGGTTGCACTCCAGGCGCGGCGGGCGTTGGGCGAGCAGCACACCACTGGCCGGCGCGCCCGGGCCGTCCAGGCGCGCCACGCTGCCCAGGTCGATGCGCCCCAGTGCCTGCGGGCCGGCGTCGCGCTGCTGGTTGACCAGCATGCAGCCGCGCTGCACGCGCACCTGCACTTCAACGAGAAAATCCGCTGCCATGGCGTTGCCACTCAACAACAGGCCCAACAGCATGGCCACTAAGCGCTCCGTCACCGGTCGATCCTTGTGCGTATGGGTTGAGTTTGAGCGTAGCAGCGCGATTGGATCCGGGCCGGGGTGGGCCTACCCCTCTTTGGCATTAATGAAAAGGGCTGGGTAGAGTTGTGCCGGGAAATCAGTTTCTGCCCTGGTGTTCGACGTGAGTTTTTTAGCGCCTGTGAGACCGAGCGCCGCCCGCGCGGCGCATCGCGACGCAAGGCCGCTCCTACATCTGTTTCGGGCCAGTCAATCCTGTGCCATCACCTGGTCCGCCTTGTTGGTACGACGCGGTCTCAGCGTGGGCACTACTGCCGCTCCACCTGTCTCAAGACATGCGCCAAGGCGGGCAACCATGGTCTGACAGGTTCGGCACGTTGCAACAAATAATGAAATGGCTACCCCCGCCCCACCCTGTGTCAGCCCTCTAAGCTTTCACAGGGTGCCTATCGGAGTGCAACGCCATGAACACTGTCGCCATCATCGCCATCGACCTGGGAAAGTTGAGCTTCCATGTACACGCTCAGGATGATCGGGGTCATGAGCTCTATCACCGCAGGTTCAACCGTGAGTCACTCATCCGCCACCTTGCCAATCTTGCGCCCTGCACGGTGGCGATGGAGGCCTGTGGTGGCTCTCATTTCATGGCGCGAGAGGTGACGAGACAGGGTCATACGCCCAAACTTATTCCCGCACAGTTCGTTCGCCCCTACGTGAAAAGCAACAAGAATGACTTTGCCGATGCTGCCGCTATCGGTGAGGCGGCAACCCGCGATCAGATGCGCTTCGTGCCTCCCAAAACCGAGGCCCAGCAGGCGCTGGCGATGCTCAATTCACTGCGCGACAGCTTCATCAGAGACCGTACTGCCACCATGAACCGCATCCACGCTTATTTGCTCGAGGTGGGGGTCAGTTTGGCACCCACCTTCAAGGCGGTCCGGGAGCTCCCCATTCTGCTGGACGACAGTACCTTCTCACCGTTGATCAAGAAGCTGTTGCTGGACCTACATGCCCACTTCCGCTATCTCGATGATCGGATCAAGGCTCTGGACAAGGAAGTGCATAGCCAGGCCGTTAGCGATGATCTTGCTTCCCGTTTGATGTCGATACCTTGTATTGGCCCGATCACCGCTACCGCCCTGGCTGCGGAATTGGGTGATGGTAAGCAGTTCCGCTGTGGGCGAAATTATTCAGCCTCCATAGGCCTGGTTCCCAGGCAGCACACGACAGGCGGCAAACCTTGCCTGGGGCGAATCAGCAAGCGGGGCGACGGCAATCAGCGACGACTGCTGATCCAGTGCGCGAGGGTCTATCTGATTGGGCTGGAGCGCAAAACCGGCAAGCTGGCGGACTGGGTACGTGGCTTGCTACGTGTTCACCACCCCAACCTGGTGGTGTGCGCTATCGCCAACAAACTGGCCCGAATCGCCTGGGCCATCACGGCACACCACAGCGAATTTAATGCAGGGTCAAGCGCCATGAACGCTTGACCCTGCAGACACACGAGTAACAACCCACCTGGTTTTGCGATGCTGCACACAGATGACGTGAACGGTATACCGGCCTGGCGATCAACCTGAGCTCCTACTCGGCTTCAGAAGCCGAACAAATATCTAGGCTCGTCGGGCGCGATTTTCATCGAGGCGCGGGACCAACCTCCCACACGACGCCGTATAGATTGACGCAAACCAAACTCACGCACATCTCAGTACAGTATTGCAGAAATGGGGGTAACCATAGATGTAGGAGCGGCCTTGCGTCGCGATGCGCCGCGCGGGCGGCGCTCGATCTCATAGGCGCTGCAAACCTGTCGCCAGGCACCTGGCCGCCACACACGCATCCACAGGAAAATTTCCCCCCAGCCACGAAACCCTGGCACCCCTCACCTTTCAAATAACCAGACCCCGGCAAAGCGGCCGCCATTCTGATACCGTTCACCAACAATATCCTGTGCATACGCATGGCCCATGCGTGGACGGACCCTAACAGGAGAGTCCCGTGACGACCGACCCGACCTCGCTCGAGCAGGCAATCGAGCGCTGTGCCCAGGAGCCGATCCAGGTTCCGGGCAGCATTCAGCCCCAGGGTTTCCTGCTGGTGCTGGACGAGACCGACCTGCGCGTGCTCCAGGCCAGCGAGAATGCCGAGCGCTGGCTGGGTGTACCGGCCCGCGCCCTGGCCGGCCAGGCCTTCGCCGAACTGGTCGGCGAAGGCTTCGACCTGCGCCAACAGTTGGCGAACCTGCCCGACGATGAAATCTTCCCGTTCCACATCGGCGATGCGCGCCTGCACCACGGCGCGCCCTGGCCCACCGCGCTACGGGTGCTGGCCCACCGTCACGACCAGGTGCTGATCCTCGAGTTCGAGCCTCTGCGCAACCCGCCGGGCAACACCGGCAAGGACGACTACTACCCCCTGGTCCGCGCCTTCGTCAGCACCCTGCACCAGGCCACCCGGATCGACGAGCTGTTGCAGCAGTCGGTGCGGCAGATCAAGCGCATCACCGGCTTCGGCCGGGTCAAGGCCTACCGCTTCGACAGCGAGGGCACCGGCACGGTCCTGGCCGAGGACGCCGACCCTGGCTACCCCAGCTACCTGGGGCTGTGCTTCCCGGCCTCGGACATCCCGCGCCAGGCCCGCGAGCTGTACCGGATCAACCGTATCCGGGTGATCGAGGACGCCAACTACCAGCCCTCGCCGCTGGTGCCGGCCGCCAACCCGCGCACCGGCAAGGCCCTGGACATGAGCTTCGCCGCGCTGCGCAGCGTCTCGCCAGTGCACCTGCAGTACATGCGCAACATGGGCACCCTGGCCTCGATGTCGCTGTCCATCGTGGTCAACGACCGGCTCTGGGGGCTGGTCTCCTGCCACCACGAGCAACCGCGCCCGGTGGACTTCAAGACCCGCACCGCCTGCGAGCTGCTGGCCAACGTGCTGTCGCTGCAGATCGAGGCCATCGAGTCGCACGACAGCACCCGCCAGCTCCTCGACCTGCGCCAGCGCATCGTGCGCATGCTCGCCGCGATGGCCGATCACGACAGCGTCAGTGACGGCCTGCTGGCCCTGCCCGAGGTGATGCTGCAGTTCGCCGGGGCCACCGGTGCGGCGATCATCAGCGCCGAACGCTGCGACCTGATCGGCGCAACGCCGCCGGCGGCGCAGGTCAACGCCCTGGCGCACTGGCTGGCGTGGCGCGGCGGCGACGCGGTGTTCCATACCGACAACGTGCGGCGCGATATCGATGAGCTACCGGAACTGGCCCGGCATGCCGCCGGCGTGCTGGCGGTGGCGATCTCGCAGATCCATTCGCATTATCTGCTGTGGTTCCGCCCCGAGCAGGCCCATACGGTGAACTGGGCCGGCCGCCCGGAGAAGACCGTGGCCCCCCAAGGCAACCTCAACCCGCGGCACAGCTTCGAACGCTGGCAGGAGGAAGTGCGCGGCTTCAGCGCGCCCTGGGATCCGCTGATCATCGAAGGCGTGCAGGAGCTGCGCGGCGCGGTGCTCGGCATCGTCCTGCGCAAGGCCGAGGAAATGGCGCAGCTGGCCGGCGAGCTGAGACGCTCGAACAAGGAACTCGAAGCGTTCTCCTACAGTGTGTCCCATGACCTGCGCGCGCCGTTGCGGCACATCGCCGGCTACAGCGAGCTGCTCGGCGAGACCGAGGGCGCGCAGCTGTCCGAACGCGGCAAGCGCTTCCTCGGCCATATCGAGGATGCCGCGCAGTTCGCCGGCACCCTGGTGGACAACCTGCTGAACTTCTCGCAGATGGGTCGCTCGGCGCTGCGCCTGTCCGATGTCGACCTCAACACCCTGATCGATGCCATTCGCGCCGAGATGGCCCCGGACTACGCCGGCCGCGCCATCGTCTGGGAAATCGCCGAGCTGCCCAAGGTGATCGCCGACCCGGCCTTCATCAACATGGTCTTGCACAACCTGATCGCCAACGCCATCAAGTACACCCGTGGCCGCGACCCGGCGCGCATCGAGATCGGTGCCGTGCGCCACCGGCACGAGATCGAGTTCCATGTGCGCGACAATGGCGTAGGCTTTGACATGGCCTACGCCGACAAGCTGTTCGGGGTGTTCCAGCGCCTGCACCGCATGGAAGAATTCGAGGGCACCGGCATCGGCCTGGCCAGCGTACGGCGGATCATCGAGCGCCACGATGGCCGGGTCTGGGCCGAGGGACACATCGACCAGGGCGCCAGTTTCCACTTCACCCTACCCCTCCACCCCACGTCTGCCTGAGGCCGGACATCATGCTCAAACCCATCCTGCTGGTCGAAGACAATCCCAGAGACCTCGAACTGACCCTGCTCGCCCTGGAGCGCAGCCAACTGGCCAACGAGGTCATCGTCGTGCGCGATGGCGCCGACGCGCTGGACTACCTGTTGCGACGCAACGCCTATGCCGAACGCGATGATGGCAACCCGGCGGTGATGCTGCTGGACCTCAAGCTGCCCAAGGTCGATGGCCTGGAAGTACTCAAGGTGGTGCGCGACACCGCCGAGTTGCGCAGCATCCCCATCGTCATGCTGACCTCCTCGCGGGAAGGCCCTGACCTGCGCCGGGCCTATGAGCTGGGGGTCAACGCCTACGTGGTCAAGCCGGTGGAGTTCAAGGAGTTCGTCACCGCGATCTCCGACCTCGGCATGTTCTGGGCGGTGCTCAACGAACCACCACCCGGTTCGTTGCGCCTGAACCGACGCGGCAGCAATTGAGGCGAGCACGATGCAGCACACCCCGCTGAAGCTGTTGATGGTCGAAGACAGCGCCATGGATGCCGAGCTGATCCTGGTGCGCCTGGAGCGCAGCGGGTTGCAGGTGCAATCGCGGCTGGTGTTCGACCATGTCGGTGCCGAGCATGCCCTGCGCGAAGCCTCCTACGATTTGATCCTGTGCGACTGCGTGCTACCGGGCTCCTCCGGCGCCGACGTGCTGGCCACCGCGCAGCGCCTGGCCCCGCACGTTCCGTTCATCTTCCTCTCGGGCATCTACGGCGAGGAGCACGCGGTGGAGATGATCCGCCTCGGCGCCACCGACTATGTACTGAAGAAGAACCTGCCGCTGCTGCCCAAGGCGGTGCGCCGGGCGCTGACCGAGGTACAGGAACGCCAGCGCCGGCGCCGCGCCGAAGAGGCCCTGGCCCAGGCCGAGGCCCGCGCGCGCATCGCCATCGACGCCGCCGGCATGGGCACCTGGGACTACCATCCGCAGGACGGGCAGATGGTCTGGGACGATCGCTGCAAGATGCTGTTCGGGCTGCCCGGCGACACCCGGATGAGCCTCGAGGTGTTCTACGCCGGCATCCATCCCGACGACCTGCCGCGCGTGCGCGACGCGGTGGAGCAGGCCATGCGCGCGGACAGCGACGGCCACTACCGCGCCGAATTCCGCATCGCCCAGACCGGCGCGCTGGAGCCACGCTGGCTGCTGTCCACCGGCCAGACCCAGTTCGTCGACGGCCTGTGCGTGCGTTTTTCCGGCGTGTTGCAGGACATCCACCAGCAGCGCCAGGCCACCCAGGCGCTGGAACAGCTCAACGAAATGCTCGGCGAGCGGGTCGAGCGCCGCACCCGCGAGCGTGACCGCGCCTGGGAGCTGTCCCAGGATCTGCTGGCAGTGCTCAACAAGGACCTGACTCCCGTGGCGTTGAACCCGGCCTGGGAGACGGCGCTGGGCTTCCCTCGCGAGCGCCTGGCGCAGATCTCGCTGCTGCATCTGCTGCCGGAGGCCGACCAGGAAAGCTTGCTCACCGAACTGGCCGCGCTGTCCCAGGGGCGCACCAGCGCCCGCTTCGTCGGCCGTATCCTGCATGCCGAAGGCCAGCAACGCTGGCTGTCATGGGTAGTGGTGCCGGACGACAACCTGCTGCACGTAGTCGCCCGCGACATCTCCAGCGAGCGCGAGGCGGTGCTGGACCTGGCCGAGGCCAACGAGCGCCTGCGCGAGCAGATTGCCGAGCGTGAACGCATCGAGGCCGCGCTGCAGCAGATGCAGCGCCTGGAAGCGGTCGGCCAGCTCACCGCCGGGGTGGCGCACGACTTCAACAACCTGCTGACGGTGATTCTCACCGGCGCCAGCTTCCTGCAAAGCGACCTGGACAAGGGCTTGCTGGACAAGGCCCACAACCGCCTGCAGCACATCCGCGAGGCGGGCGAGCGCGGGGCCAAACTGACCGCTCAGCTATTGGCGTTCTCCCGCAAGCAGCGGCTGGAGCCGGTGCCGCTGAACCTCAACCGTACACTCTCGGGGCTGGAGGAACTGCTGCGCCGCACCCTGGGCGGCAGCATCTCGGTACGCCTGGAGCTGGACAGCGGCCTGTGGCAGGCCCTGACCGACCCGACCCAGACCGAGATGATCATCCTCAACCTGGCGATCAACGCTCGCGACGCGATGCCCGAGGGAGGCCAATTGACGTTGGCCACACGTAACACCCGGGTCAGCACTCGTGCGCAGCGCCCGGAAGAACCGGAGCCCGGTGACTATGTGGTGCTGAGCATCCGTGACAGCGGCTGCGGCATGAGCGAGGACGTGCTGGCCAAGGCGTTCGAACCGTTCTTCACCACCAAGGACATCGGCAAGGGCTCGGGCCTGGGGCTGGCCCAGGTGTTCGGCTTCGCCAAGCAGTCCGGCGGCGGCGTGCGCATCGACACGACGCCGGGCCGCGGAACCCTGGTCAGTGTCTACCTGCCAGCGGTGAAGGCCCGCGCCGATGCCTTGACGGCAGGCCAGGACGAACTGCGTCCGCCGTCCGGCCAGGGCACGGACCGGCGCATCCTGCTGGTGGACGACGACCACCTGGTGCGCGAGATGATCGGCGACCTGCTGCGCCGCCAAGGCTATGAGGTGCAGCAGGCGCATGACGGCAAGCAGGCCATGGCGCTGCTCGACGAGCGCATCGACCTGCTGCTCACCGACTTCGCCATGCCCGAGTTCAATGGTGCCCAGTTGGCCCTGGCGGCCCGCGAGCGCTACCCACGGCTGCCCGTGGTGTTCCTCACTGGCTACGCGCAGTTGCAAGGGCTGGAGTTGCCGGGGTGCCAGGTGCTGCAGAAACCGGTGCAAGAACACGCCCTCGCCCAGGCATTGGCCGAGCTGCTGGAAAACCGGTAGGCAGAAACGAAAAAATCGCCGAAAGGCGATTTAAGGAGAAGGTATAGCTTGAAAAATGGCAGGGGCGGCTGGATTCGAACCAACGCATGGCAGGATCAAAACCTGCTGCCTTACCGCTTGGCGACGCCCCTGTATCGGATCTGGCGAGTGACTGACTCACTGCCTCACTGACAACCCCCTTGCAGCGCCGTGTGTTGCTGCTTGGGAATGGCCGGCACTTTAACAACCTTTTTTCGAGGTGGAAAGCTTTTTTTTGAAAAAAACGCAGAAAAACAGCAGGTTAGTTGTACCAGCCCGAATTTGTGGGGTTTCTGCCGGCCCTCTCGCGGTGCAAGCCCGCTCCCACGCAGACGATGCTCTGCGCAATGATTTCCCAAAGGCAAAGTGTTCTGGCGTGGGAGCGGGCTTGCCCCGCGATAGTCTCCACGACAACCATTCGTCGCAATTCCCCCTCCTTGCCTCAACACAATCGCATTCCTCCCTTCCAACCAGATAGACCCCATCGGCGCATCACAAGGAGGACGCCATGCCTGTTTCCCACGACCTCTACCAGGACCTGCACTACCCCCGCGAGATCGTCCAGCAGCGACGCCAGCACGACCCGCAGCTCGACCGTCTGCTCGACGAGTACATGGACATCGACAACCAGGTGCTGGCTGCCGAGTCGATCTCGGCCGGCAACTTCCAGGACGACGACCTGCGCCATCTCAAGGAGCGCCGCCTGGCGATCAAGTACATGATCGAGCGACAGCTGGAGCACAAGGCCTGACCTATCGTATTTCACGATCATTGCCCGACAAATTCTCGATTGGTCAAAATGCCCGGCGTCGCGCAAGCTGCGCCCTGCCCCAGATCCGCCCCGAGGAGCCTGTCACTTGTCCACCTGGATTCCCGCGCCCTTGCGTCTGCTCGGCCAACGTTTGCGTCACGAGCCACCTGCGCACAGCGCCCTTGCGAACTACTTCCAGGACCGCGCGACCGAACGCGGCTACACCCTGAGTGACGGGCAACGACAGGTGATCGCAGCGATGGCCACGCAGTTGGCCGCGCTCGCGACGGGCCAGGCACGCAGCCTGTACCTGCACGGTGCGGTCGGACGTGGCAAGAGCTGGCTGCTCGATGGCTTCTTCCAGGCCGTGCCGACGGCGGCCAAGCGTCGCTTGCACTTCCATGACTTCTTCGCCCGTCTGCACCAGGGGATGCATCGCCATCGGGCGCTGGACGATGCCCTGGAGGCGACTCTCGACGAACTGCTGGGGGATTGCCGGGTATTGTGTTTCGACGAGTTCCACGTCCACGACATCGGCGACGCCATGCTGCTCACCCGGTTGTTCGATGCCCTGTTCGCCCGTGGCGTGTTCCTGCTGGTCACCTCCAACTACGCCCCCGAGGGGTTGCTGCCCAACCCGCTGTACCACCAGCGCTTCCTGCCGGTGATCCGCCTGATCACCAGCCGCATGCAGGTGCTGGAAGTGAACGGTGACACGGATTTTCGCAGCCTGCCGGCCAACCATGAGCATCAGCGGTTTACCCAGGGGCATTATGTCTGGCCGGGCGACGCGCAGCAGCGCGTGCGCTTGCGGCTACCCGCGTCGCAGCCACTGCAACTGGAGGTCAACCAGCGCCCGTTGCGCGCCTTGGCCAGCGAGGGACGCCAGGTCGTATTCAGTTTTCACGACCTGTGCGAGCAGCCCACCGCGGTGATCGACTACCTGGCCCTGGCCGAACGCTATGACCACTGGATCATCGAGGGCCTGGACGACCTGGCCGAATGCTCGCAGGCGGCACAGCAGCGTTTCGTCAACCTGGTGGATGTGCTGTACGACCAGGACCGCCAGGTGACGGTGATCGGCAAGCGGCCACTGGAGCAGAGCCTGGACGGGTCGCTGGCCGACCTGATGCGCACGCGCAGCCGGTTGGGGCAGTTGCACCAGGTGGGGGCCCAACGCTCTATCGCCTGAGCGGGCCTCTTCGCGGGTAAACCCGCTCCCACAGGGTCCGCGCAGCTCTTAAGATCAGCCCTTTCAAGGTGTTCAACGTTAGAGTTGTAGCGCCTATAAAATCGAGCGCCGCCCGCGCGGCGCTCGATTTTATAGGCGCTGCAAAGGTTGCGGCGAACACTTGGTGGCCCTCACTCGCTCAACAATCTTCGCATCCACAGACCTTGAAAGGGCTGGCTCTCAAGATCGGCACCACTTCTGTGGGAGCGGGCTTGCCCCGCGATGACTTCAACCTGCCCTGGGCAGGTCCGCCAGCACCCCTTCAATCTCGCCCAGCACCGCCGGATCATCCAGTGTCGAGGGCGGCACGTAGTCCTGCCCATCGGCAATCTTGCGCAACACCGCCCGCAGGATCTTGCCCGAGCGGGTCTTGGGCAGGCGTTTGACCAGGCGCACCCGGTTGAAGCAGGCCAGCGCGCCGATCTGTTCGCGCACGCTGCCCACCAGTTCGCCCTGCAACTGCGCCTCGCCAATGCCCTGGCCGTCCTTGAGCACCACCAGCGCCAACGGCACCTGGCCCTTGATCTCGTCGTGCACGCCGATCACCGCGCACTCGGCCACTGCCGGATGACGCGCCACCAGGTCCTCCATCTCACCGGTGGACAACCGATGCCCGGAGACGTTGATCACATCGTCGGTGCGCCCCATGATGTAGACGAAGCCGTCCTCGTCCAGGTAGCCGCCGTCACCGGTGTGGTAATAGCCCGGATAGCTGTGCAGGTAGGCCTGCAGGTAGCGCTCGTGATCGCCCCACAGCGTCTGGCTGCAGCCCGGCGGCAACGGCAGGGTGATGACGATGGCGCCCTGCTGGTTGGGGCCCAACGGCTTGCCGTCGTCGTCCAGCACTTGCACGTGGTAGCCCGGCACCGCGCGGTTGCTCGACCCCGGCCGCGCCGCGCTGCCTTCAAGGCCAACACAGGGCGCGGTCACCGGCCAGCCGGTCTCGGTCTGCCACCAGTGGTCATGTACCGCCTTGCCGCTGACCCGCTCGAGCCATTCATGAGTACTGGAGTCGAGCTTCTCCCCGGCCAGGAACAGCTGGCGCAGCGAGCCCAGGTCGTGGCGGCGGATCAGCTCACCGTCCGGGTCTTCCTTGCGGATCGCGCGCATGGCGGTGGGCGCGCAGAACAAGCCGTTGACCTTGTACTGCTCCACCACCCGCCAGTAGGCCGAGGCATCCGGGGTGCGGATCGGCTTGCCCTCGTAGAACACCGTGGTGCAGCCGCTCATCAGCGGCCCGTAGACAATCAGCGAATGGCCGACCACCCAGCCCACATCGGAAATGCCCCACCACACATCGCCCGCCTGCATGCCGTAGACATGGCGCATGGCGTAGCACAGGGCGACCGCGTTGCCGCCGTTCTCGCGCACGATGCCCTTGGGTTTGCCGGTGGTGCCGGAGGTGTACATGATGTACAGCGGGTCACCCGCGTCCAGCGCCACCGGTGCCACCGGCTCGGCGCCGACCAGCGCATGCTGCCAGTCCAGGTCGCGCCCGGCCTGCAACTCGGCGCGCACCTGCGGGCGTTGCAGCACCAGCACATGCCGCGGCTGATGACGGGCCAGCTGCAGGGCGCGGTCGACCAGGGGCTTGTATTCGATCACCCGGTCGAACTCCATCCCGCACGAGGCCGTGAGCAGCAGCGCCGGCCGGGCATCGTCGATGCGCAGGGCCAGTTCGTTGGCGGCAAAGCCGCCGAACACCACCGAATGCACCGCGCCGATGCGGGCGCAGGCGAGCATGGCCATGGCCGCCTGGGGCACCATCGGCATATAGATGATCACCCCGTCGCCCTTGCCCACGCCCAATGAGCGCAACAAGCCGGCCAGGCGCGCGACTTCGTCACGTAGCTGGTTATAAGTGAAGGCCTGCTGTACGCCGGTCACGGGCGAATCGTAGATCAGCGCCAGTTGTTCGCCGCGGCCCTGCTCGATCTGGTGGTCGAGGGCCAGGTGGCAGCTGTTGAGGCGGCCGTCGGCGAACCAGCGGTGGGTGCCGTCGGTGTTCTGCTGCAGGATCTGGGTCGGCTTGCGCTGCCAGGCCAGCTGCTCGGCCTGGGCTTGCCAGAAGTCGGCGGGATCGGAAATGGAATGGGCGTAGCTGTGCTGATAGGTCATTGGTTCGCAACCCGGTACTTGTTGTTATTGAAGGGCGAACCTTGAGTATGGACCGGGGTGACGGCGCCGCCATCGGACTTAAGTCGCAACCCATATGCAGATTTGCCGCACCCGAGCGCTTACAATGCTCGCCCCCGAACACAGAACAGTCCCATGCATACCCTCGACGACCTGCGCGCCGGCCGCCTGCGCGGCATCACCCGCCTGAACCTCTGCCAGGAGCTGACCGATTTCCCCCGGGAGATCTTCGACCTGGCCGACAGCCTCGAGGTACTCGACCTCACCGGCAACAGGCTGAGTGACCTGCCCGCGGACCTGCACCGCCTGACCCGGCTCAAGGTGCTGTTCTGCTCCAATAACCGGTTTACCCACCTGCCCCACGCCATCGGCCGTTGCCAGGCACTCGAGACCGCAGGTTTCAGGAGCAACCGCATCACCCGGGTCGACGCCCAGGCGCTGCCACCCGCGCTGCGTTCGCTGGTGCTCACCGACAACGCGCTGGAACAACTGCCCGAAGCCCTGGGCGACTGTGCTCAGCTGCAGAAACTGATGCTCGCCGGCAATTGCCTGCGCGCCCTGCCGCAAAGCCTGGCGCGCTGCGAGCGACTGGAGCTGCTGCGCGTCGCCAGCAACCGCCTGCAAGCCCTGCCCGACTGGTTGCTGCGCATGCCACGCCTGGCCTGGCTGGCGTATGCCGACAACCCGCTGCCGCCGGGCCTGGTCGCCCCCGCCACGGACGGGCACTGCCCGGTGCTGCATTGGCAGGACATCGACCTTGAAGAAGAACTCGGCCGTGGCGCCTCCGGAGTGATTCACCGTGCCCGCCTGCGCGACCAGGATGCCCCGGTGGCGGTCAAGCTGTACAAGGGCGCGATCACCAGCGATGGCTCGCCACTGGCAGAAATGAGCGCCTGCATTGCCGCCGGTGACCACCCGCAGCTGGTGCGCCTGGCCGGACGCATCGATGACCACCCGCAACAACTGCCGGCCCTGGTGATGCAACTGATCGACGCGCACTGGTCGAACCTGGCCGGTCCGCCCAGCCTCGAAAGCTGCACCCGCGACCGCTACCCGGACAACCGCCGCCTGACCTTGCCCGCCCTGCGCCGCCTGACCGGCGGCATCGCCTCGGTCTGCGCCCACCTGCATGAGCGTGGCTTGAGCCATGGCGATCTCTATGCCCACAACATCCTGTTCGACGACGATGGCCAGTGCCTGCTGGGTGATTTCGGCGCCGCCTCGTTCCATCCGCAGGATGGCGGGGCCCAGGCGCTCGAACGCCTGGAGGTGCGCGCCTTCGGCATCCTGCTGGAGGAACTGCTGCAGCAGTGCGCCGAGCAGGAGCACGCGTTGCAGGCACTGGCGCTGCGCTGCCAACAGGCCGATGTGATGGCACGCCCGTCCTTCGCCAGCCTGGTGGCGCAATTACCCGGTTAAGCGCCCCACAACGGTGCAAAGCCTCTAGAATAGGGCACCCCTTCAGCCACAGAAGCGCCCCATGGACATCGATCAGGCCCGCACCTTCCTGGAAATCGTCCGCTGCGGCAGCCTGGTTGCCGCCGCCGAGCGCCTGTTCGTGTCGCAGACCGCGATCAGCGCCCGGGTCCAACGCCTGGAGCAGCAACTGGGCTGCCAGCTGTTCGTGCGCAGCCGCAATGGCGCCAGCCTCACCAGCGACGGCGAGGCGTTCGTCAGCTATGCCAACCAGCTGGTGCAAACCTGGGAAGCGGCGCGCCGCGACCTGCCGCTGCCCCAGGGCTGCCAGCAGGTGCTGCACGTGGGCGCCGAAGTGAGCCTGGGCAACCCGATGCTGCTCGACTGGGTCAGCGCCCTGCACCGGGAGCTGCCCAGCCACGCCATCCGCTGCGAGGTCAGCGACGGTGAATCGCTGCTGCGCAAGGTGGAGATGGGCCTGCTAGACGCCGCGCTGGTCTACCAGCCAACCTATGGACCGGGCCTGCAGGTCGAGCAGTTGATGGAAGAGAAGCTGATCCGCGTGCGTCGGGTCGATGCGCCCGAACCGTATGTCTACATCGACTGGGGCGAGGCGTTCCGCCGCCAGCACGACGCCGCCCTGCCCGACCTGTCACGCCCGGCCCTGAGCTTCAACCTCGGGCCGCTGGCCCTGCAGTTCATCCTCGACCGCGGCGGCAGCGGCTATTTCCGCACGCGGGTGGTGCAGGCCTACCTGCAGAGCGGCGTGTTCGAGCGCGTGCCCCAGGCGCCGGAATTTACCTACCCGACCTTCCTGGTGCACGCCCGCGAACGCGACAGCGAGGCTTTGCAGCAGGCCTTCAGCGTGTTGCGTCGGCTGGTGGCCGCTGGCGAAAGCGACTGGTCACAGCGCTGGGACCCGGTGATCTGAGCCCGGCGCGGCGGCGCTGAGCAGGTGTCGCTTGAGGCCGGCGATCAGGTCGGTCTGGGTGATCACTCCCACCAGGCGCTCGCCGTCGAGCACCGGCAGACAGTGCAAGCCTTGTTCACTGAGCAACGGCAGCAAGCGTTCCAGGGGCTGCGCGCCGTCGACACTGATCACCTGGCGGCTCATTACCTGTTCCAGGCGCACGGACTGGCGACGGAACAGGCCGCGCCAGCTGAACCGCCCACGGGCCATTGCCGCGCCGATCAGATCGCTGAGGCTGACGATTCCAACCAGGCGGCCGTGTTCCAGCACCGGCAGGGTCTTCAGATGGTGGCTGGCGAGCATTTTCCAGGCCTGTTCCAAGGTGGTGGCTGGCGTCGCGGTCTGCACGTCGCGGGACATCACCGAGCGCGCGGTGATACCGCCCAGGCTGCGCTGCAAGGCATGCTGCTCGGTGGCCAGGATGATGCGCTCCAGCTCGTCGCGGGTGACGTCGACGAACTCGCCGATCTCTGCCAGGGCCTGGTCCAGGTCTTCGCCCCGGATACCGACCCGCTCGCCCGGCAGGGGATCGTGAGTATGGTGCGGGTCCTTGCGCGGCACCGCGCCCTTCGGGTAACGCACCCCGGTCAGGCGGTTGTACAGCACCGCCACGCCCACCAGCACCAGCGCATTGAGCAGCACCGGTTCGAGCAGGTGGTCGCCCATGGCCACCAGGCCCGGATCGGCCAGTACCGCGCTCACCGCCACGCCGCCACCGGGCGGGTGCAGGCAGCGCAGCAGGCACATCACCAGGATCGCCACAGCCAGCGCCGCCGCCGCGACCCACAGACCGTCGCCAAATCCGTGACGCATCGCCAGGCCCACCACGCCGGCCAGGGCGTAGCTGCCCAGCACCGGCCAGGGCTGGGCCAGGGGCCCGGAGTGCACGGCGAATACCAGTACCGCCGAGGCCGCCAGCGGGCCGAGCAGGTGCAGGGCGATGGATGGGCCGTAGGCCAGGCTGCACAGATAGCCGGCGAGAAACAGGCCCAGCAGCGCGCCGACGCCGGCGCGCAGCCACTCTTTCTTGGGAATGTTCAGGGGCGCCGGAAGCAGGCGCTGAAAGCGGGATTGGGGACGCGAGGCAGACATCGAGGTATTCGGATCGTGTTCTTGTGCGGAAAAAGAAAGCCCAGCGCGACCGGCCTGGGCCCTGTGTTGCGCAATGCAGTGGCGCAAGGGGCTCCGTCCATGGAGAGATGGAAACCGCAGGGTTTCGTGGGGAGGGATTGTGCCGGGTGTGGGCAATGGCGGGCCAATTCAAAAAACTGCGGCTGAACTGCAATTTTTTTGCAGGGTTGATCCGAGTTTTGCAATCCCCTGTAGGAGCGGCCTTGCGCCGCGAAAGGGGCGCGTAGCGGCCCCACGATCTCTAACATCATGCAAAATCGTCGGGGCTGCTGCGCAGCCCTTTCGCGGCACAAGGCCGCTCCTACAGGGGGTTGTGCACGCCGATCAACGTCCTTTTCGCGGCAGTTCGATACTGACCCGCAGCCCGCCCTGTGGGCTTTCCAGCAGCGCGATGCGCCCGCCCCAGGCCTCGACGATATCGCGCACGATACCCAGCCCCAGGCCATGGCCATCGACCTGCTCGTCCAGCCGCGAGCCGCGCTCGAGCACCTGCAGGCGCTGCGCCTCAGGGATGCCCGGACCATCGTCGTCCACCCACAGCCGGTAACCCTCGGCGGTCGGCGCGATGCCCAGGCGCACCTCGCTGTCGGCCCATTTGCAGGCGTTGTCCAGCAGGTTGCCGAGCAGTTCCAGCAGGTCCTCGCGGTCCCAGGGCAGCAACAGGCCGGACGGTACATCGCGCTCAAGCAGCAGGCCTTCGCCATGGATCATGCCCAGGGTCGCCAGCAGCCCTGGCAACTCGGCATCACAGTCGAACTGCGCGCCCGGCAGCGCGTCACCGGCCAGGCGTGCGCGATTGAGCTCGCGGGCCAGGCGCTGCTGTATCTGCTCCAGTTGCTCGCGCATCTGCGCACGCACCTCGGGCAGCGCCTGCAGGCGCTCGCTGGCGGCCAGGCTGAGCAGCACCGCCAAGGGTGTCTTCAAGGCATGACCGAGGTTGCCCAGGGCATTGCGCGAGCGCCGCAGGCTGTCCTCGGTATGGGCCAGCAGATGGTTGATCTGGTCCACCAAGGGTTGCAGCTCGCTGGGGACCTCGGCGTCCAGTTGCGAACGCTGGCCCTGCTGCAGCTGGGCGATCTGCTGACGCGCCCGTTCCAGCGGGCGCAGCGAGCGGGTCACGGTGATGCGCTGCAGCACCAGCACCAGCAGCAACGCCACCAGGCCCAGGCCCAGGCCGATCTGCTGCATGTGCCGGAAGCCCTCGCGCACCGGCGAATAGTCCTGGGCCACGCTGATCGAGATGTCCTGCCCCAGGCGTCGGTAATCGCCGCGATAGGCCAGCAGTTGCTGGCCCTCGGGCCCCAGCTCGTGGCCGTCATCCAGCCCGGGCTTGCCGGGCTTGGGCATGTCCAGGTCCCACAGCGAACGCGAGCGCCAGGTACCCTGGTCGAAATCGATGCGGAAGTAGTAGCCCGAGAACGGCTGCTGGTAGGCCGCCGACAGCCGTCGCTCGTCCAGTTGCAAGCCGGACGGGCCGCGCACCAGCGCCACCAGCAGGTTCTCGCTCTCCTTGCGCAGGCCCGCTTCCAGGTAGCGCTGCAGACCGGCCTCGAACAGCCACAGGGTCAACTGCGCCAGGGCCAGCCCCACCACCACCAGTACCGCCACCAGGCCCAGGCTCAGGCGCGCCTGGATCGACTTCACGCGGCGCTCCCGGCGTATACGTAGCCCTGGCCGCGACGGGTCTCGATCACGCTGCGGCCGAGCTTGCGCCGCAGGTGGTTGACGTGCACTTCCAGCACGTTGGAGTCGCGCTCGGTTTCACCGTCATACAGGTGCTCGGCCAGGTGGCTCTTGGACAGCACCTGCCCCGGGTGCAGCATGAAGTAGCGCAGCAGGCGGAACTCGGCCGCGGTGAGCTGGACATCGATACCCTCGCGGCTCACGCACTGGCGCGATTCGTCCAGGTGCAGGCCGGCCGCTTCCAGCTTCGGCTGGTTGGCCAGCCCCTTGGCCCGGCGCAGCAAGGCCTGGATACGCAGTTGCAGCTCCTCGGGGTGGAAGGGCTTGCTCAGGTAATCGTCGGCGCCGGCCTTGAGCCCCTCGATCCGCTCAGCCCAGGAACCGCGAGCGGTAAGGATCAGCACCGGGGTGGCCAGGCTGGCCGCGCGCCACTGCGCCAGTACCTCGAGCCCCGGCAAGCCGGGCAGGCCGAGGTCGAGGATGATCAGGTCGTAGGGTTCGCTCTGGCCCTGGTACACCGCGTCGCGGCCATCGGCCAGCCAGTCCACGGCGTAGCCCTGGCGTTGCAGGGCGGCGGTCAGTTCGTCGGCCAGGGGGACATTGTCCTCGACAAGCAGCAGGCGCATTCAGTCGTCTTCCTCGTCTTTGAGCAACTCGCCGGTGCGGGCGTCGAGCTTGATCTCGCGCACCACGCCGGCCGGGGTCAGCAGTTCGACCTCGTACTCGTAGCGCTCGTGCTTCTCTTCCAGCTCCGCCTCCAGCAGCCGCGCCCCGGGGTAACGCCCCAGGGCGGACTCGAGCAGTTGCTCCAGCGGCAGGATGATGCCCTTTTGCCGAAGGGCCAGGGCTTCATCCTGATCCAGGTCGCGCGCGGCGGCCAGCGAGCAGACGGTCATCAATGCGAAGGCAAGATAGCGCGTCGTTCGCGGTAGATCGCCCATCAGTTGTCCCGGGCGTCCCGCAGCACTTCACCAGTCTTGGCATCGACGTCCACGTCCCACTCGGCGTTCTGCGCATCACGCAGCTCGACCTTGAGCACGTAGCGGCCATAGGTGTTTTCCAGCTCGGAATCGGTGATGGTGGCGCCCGGGTGCTTGGCCTTGGCGATGTCTGCGATTTTTTGCAGCGACTGAACGGTACCGGCCTTTTCCAGGCCACTGATCTCGTGAGCCGGCACATCGGCCAGGGCAACGCTGGCGCCAAACGTCAGGGCAGCGGCAGTAACAAGGGCAGTCAAAGTTTTCATGAGGTTCTCTCCAGCGAGATATGTAATTTGTCTACGGGGTTAAGATTAACCACCGGTCCTTAACTCAACCTGAAAACAGCTGGCCGCATGATAGCGCAGCTCATATGAGCCCGTACGCTGTCCCTTTGTAGGAGCGGCCTTGTGCCGCGAAAGGGCTGCAAAGCAGCCCCGGGATTTCAGCGTTGATGCAAAGATCGCCGGGGCTGCTTTGCAGCCCTTTCGCGGCACAAGGCCGCTCCTACAGGGGGATGTGTACGTCCAGCCCAGCGATACACTCTATACTGCCCGCCTGCCCCACCCGAGACCCCGCCATGAGCGCCATCCACATCAAGTACCCCGCCCTGACCTTCAAGGCCGGCCAGCGTGCCCTGCGGCAGATCCGCGAGCGCGGCCTGCGGGCCGAAGATGTCGGTGTGCTGCCGGGCGCCGCCGGCGGCCCCAAGCCGCTGGGGATCCAGGGCCTGGACCTGGCGCTGTTCGGTGAGTGGCTGCCCAGCGCGCCGCGCCAGCGTGCGCTGATCGGCGCCTCGATCGGCGCCTGGCGCTTCGCCAGCGCCTGTCTCGACGACCCGGTCGCCGGCATCCGCCGCCTGGGCGAGCTGTATACCGAGCAGGACTTCGCCAAGGGCGTGACGCCGAAAGCGATCAGCCAGAGCTGCCAGCGCATGCTCGACGACCTGCTGCAGGGCCGCGACGGGCAGGTCCTGGCCAACCCGCACTACCGCCTGAACATCCTGGTGGTGAAGAGCCATGGCCAGCTCGCCCACGACCACCGCGGCCGCCTGGGCATGGGCCTGTCCTCGGTGATCGCCAGCAACCTGCTGGGGCGCGCGCGCCTGGGCCGGCATTTCGAGCGGGTCATCCTCCACGACCAACGCGCCGCGCCGCCACTGGAGCCACTGACCGACTTCCCGTCGCGCAGCCTGCCGCTGGACCTGGCCAACCTGCGCCACGCCCTGCTCGCCTCGGGCTCGATCCCCATGGTCATGGAAGGCGTGCGCGACATCCCCGGCGCCGGGGCCGGCACCTACCGCGACGGCGGCCTGCTCGACTATCACCTGGACCTGCCCTACCAGGGCGACGACCTGGTGCTCTACCCGCACTTCACCGACAAGGTGGTGCCCGGCTGGTTCGACAAGGCCCTGCCCTGGCGCAAGGGCGACGCCACGCGCCTGCAGAACGTGCTGCTGATGACCCCGTCGCCGCAGTACCTGGCCGCCCTGCCCTACGGCAAGCTGCCGGACCGCAACGACTTCAAGCGTTTCATGGGTGATGCGCCGGGCCGCAGGCGCTACTGGTACCAGGCCATGGCCGAAAGCCGGCGCCTGGGCGACGAGCTGCTGGAACTGATCGCCACCGAGCGGTTGCAGGATCGGTTGCAAGCCTTGTAGCGGGCATGCTGGTAGACTGCGCGCATCGTTGATTCACACAGAGTTATGCCAGCGTGGAAATCTTTAAGGAATTTACCTTCGAATCGGCTCACCGCCTGCCCAACGTCCCTGCCGGCCACAAGTGTGGTCGCCTGCATGGCCACTCGTTCAAGGTCGCCCTGCACCTGACCGGCCCGCTCGATCCGCACACCGGCTGGATCCGCGATTTCTCGGAGATCAAGGCGATCTTCAAGCCGATCTACGAGCAACTGGACCACAACTACCTGAACGATATTCCCGGCCTGGAAAACCCCACCAGCGAAGTGATCGCCAAGTGGATCTGGGACCAGGTCAAGCCGCTGCTGCCGGAGCTTTCGAAGGTGCGCATCCATGAGACCTGCACCAGCGGGTGCGAGTACACCGGTGACTGATCTGCACCGGCCTTTTCGCGGGTAAACCCGCGAAGAGGCCAGCACTATCACCCCAGAGCTTCAGTCCTGCCCGCGATCCAGGGCATCACGCAGAAAGCTCGGCGCGATATAGCGCTGGTAATGCGCCTCCGACAACAGAAAGAATTCCCGGTCGATGGCATCGCGCAACTGCGGCAGGTCCCAGTCGCGGAACTCCGGCAACAGCGCCATCCCGTACGCCTCCAGGTCACGAATCATCCGCGCCCCACGGGCGATCAGCTGATACGCCCAGCAATACTCCGACTGCTGCGCCACGAAACGGATCGAGCGCTGCTCCAGCTGCTGGCGCAGCAGCTCTTTGTCGAACACTTCCAGCTTGGCCATCATCACCTGCACCAGCAGTTGCTCCAGGCGCAGCCACACGGCGCGCTTCTGCTCGTCGTCGTAGCCGTTCCAGTGGATCACTTCGTGGTGAAAGCGCTTGCAGCCGCGGCACACCAGGTCGCCGTAGACCGTGGAGCACAGGCCGACGCAAGGGGTCTTGATGGATTGGTTGGACATGTAGAAACAACGGCTTGGCGGTGGAACACCGGTTCATGTTAGCCCTTTGTCTAACCAGGGTCACCCGTTAAAGTCATCTTCGCCGCCTTACTTTCGGCTTATTTTTGCCGTAGAATCACTCCGCCTTTTCAAGGCAACAATGTCCGTTGGAAGCTGTTTTCAAAGCGTCACGAGCACAGTTCATCCGGTAGAACGGCGTTGGCCCTGTCCATGCAAGCGCGCATGGCCAGGGCCAACCCCTCATCAGCCTTCCGTTCTACAGGCGTAAAACTTTGAAAGCAGCTTCTGTAAGGATTCTCTGCGACCCTGGCTTGCCGGCTCAAAAAGCCGTCTTGAGCGCATGGGTGCATGGAATGCTGGATGAGCGTCCCGGACTCCCTTTAGGGACCACTGATGAGGGTAATAACTGTGCTTGAAGCCTACCGCAAACACATCGAAGAGCGTGCCGCTCTGGGTATCGTGCCCCAGCCGCTGAACGCCGAACAAACTGCAGGCCTGGTCGAGCTGCTGAAAAACCCGCCGGCCGGCGAAGAAGCCTTCCTCGTAGACCTGATCACCAACCGCGTTCCGCCAGGAGTCGACGAAGCCGCCTACGTCAAGGCCGCTTTCCTCTCCGCCGTCGCCAAGGGTGAAACCAAGTCCCCGCTGATCGACCACAAGCACGCCACCGAGCTGCTCGGCACCATGCAGGGCGGCTACAACATCGAAACGCTGGTCGCGCTGCTGGACGACGCCGAACTGGGCGCCGTCGCGGCCGAACAGCTCAAGCACACCCTGCTGATGTTCGATGCCTTCCACGATGTGGCCGAAAAAGCCAAGGCGGGCAACGCCCACGCCAAGGCCGTGCTGGAGTCCTGGGCTGCCGGTGAGTGGTTCACCAGCCGTCCGGCAATCGCCGACAAGTACACCCTGACCGTGTTCAAGGTGCCTGGCGAAACCAACACCGACGACCTGTCCCCTGCCCCGGATGCCTGGTCGCGCCCTGACATCCCGCTGCACGCCCTGGCCATGCTGAAGATGGCCCGCGACGGCATCGAGCCTTCGCAGCCAGGTTCGGTCGGCCCGCTGGCCCAGATCGAAGCGGTCAAGGCCAAGGGCTTCCCGGTTGCCTACGTCGGTGACGTGGTCGGTACCGGCTCCTCGCGTAAGTCCGCCACCAACTCGGTGCTGTGGTTCTTCGGCGACGACATCCCGTTTGTTCCGAACAAGCGCGCCGGTGGTTTCTGCTTCGGCACCAAGATCGCCCCGATCTTCTACAACACCATGGAAGACGCCGGCGCCCTGCCGATCGAATTCGACTGCACCAACCTGGGCATGGGCGACGTCATCGACGTCTACCCGTTCAAAGGTGAAGTACGCCGTCATGGCAGCGACGAACTGGTCACCAGCTTCGAGCTGAAGACCGAAGTACTGCTCGACGAAGTCCGCGCCGGCGGCCGTATTCCGCTGATCGTTGGCCGTGGCCTGACCGAGAAAGCCCGTGCCGAACTCGGCCTGGGGGCTTCCGACCTGTTCAAGAAACCCGAGCAGCCAGCCGCTTCGACCAAGGGCTTCACCCTGGCGCAGAAGATGGTCGGTCGCGCCTGCGGTCTGCCGGAAGGCCAGGGCGTGCGTCCAGGTGCCTACTGCGAGCCGAAGATGACCACCGTCGGTTCCCAGGACACCACGGGCCCGATGACCCGCGACGAGCTGAAAGACCTGGCGTGCCTGGGCTTCTCCGCCGACCTGGTGATGCAGTCGTTCTGCCACACCGCGGCCTATCCGAAGCCGATCGACGTCACCACCCACCACACCCTGCCAGACTTCATCCGCACCCGTGGCGGCGTGTCGCTGCGCCCGGGCGACGGCATCATCCACAGCTGGCTGAACCGCATGCTGATGCCTGACACCGTCGGCACCGGTGGCGACTCGCACACCCGCTTCCCGATCGGCATCTCGTTCCCGGCCGGTTCCGGCCTCGTGGCCTTCGCCGCCGCTACCGGCGTCATGCCGCTGGACATGCCGGAGTCGATCCTGGTCCGCTTCAAGGGCAAGCTGCAGCCTGGCATCACCCTGCGTGACCTGGTCCATGCCATCCCTTACTACGCGATCCAGAAGGGCCTGCTGACCGTCGAGAAGAAAGGCAAGAAGAACGCCTTCTCCGGCCGCATCCTGGAGATCGAAGGCCTGAACGACCTGACCGTCGAGCAAGCTTTCGAGCTGTCCGACGCCTCGGCCGAACGTTCCGCCGCCGGTTGCACCATCAAGCTGCCAGAGAAGGCCATCGCCGAGTACCTGCAGTCCAACATCACCCTGCTGCGCTGGATGATCGGCGAAGGCTACGGCGATGCCCGCACCCTGGAGCGCCGCGCCCAGGCCATGGAAGCCTGGCTGGCCAAGCCTGAGCTGCTGTCGGCCGACGCCGATGCCGAATACGCCGAGATCATCGAGATCGACCTGGCCGACGTTAAAGAGCCTGTGCTCTGCGCGCCGAACGACCCGGACGATGCCCGCCTGCTGTCCTCGGTACAGGGCGAGAAGATCGACGAAGTGTTCATCGGTTCGTGCATGACCAACATCGGTCACTTCCGCGCCGCCGGCAAGCTGCTGGACAAGGTCAAGGGTGGTATCCCGACCCGTCTGTGGCTGGCCCCGCCAACCAAGATGGACGCCCACCAGCTGACCGAAGAAGGCTACTACGGCATCTACGGCAAGGCTGGCGCGCGCATGGAAATGCCAGGCTGCTCGCTGTGCATGGGTAACCAGGCACGTGTGCAGACCGGTTCCACCGTGGTCTCCACTTCGACCCGTAACTTCCCGAACCGTCTGGGCGACGCCACCAACGTGTACCTGGCCTCGGCCGAGCTGGCTGCAGTTGCTTCGATCATCGGCAAGCTGCCGACCGTCGAAGAGTACATGCAGTACGCGAAAGACATCGACAGCATGGCTGCCGACGTTTACCGCTACCTGAGCTTCGACCAGATCGCCGAGTTCCGCGAAGCGGCGGCCAACGCCAAGATCCCGGTGGTTCAGGCGTAAACTGAGCAGTACGTTGTAAGCGAAAGCCCCGGTAGCGATACCGGGGCTTTTTTGTTGGCTTGTGTTGGCTTTGCTGGCCTCTTCGCGGCTAAAGCCGCTCCCACAGGAAACCCGAACTCTTCAAGATCACGATAGACCTGTGGGAGCGGCTTTAGCCGCGAAGAGGCCGGAACAGGCAGCCTCAGATAACGAACAGATCAAGGAACCTGTGCACCGGCATGGCCTCCAGCGTCTGCTGATCCTTGCACACATCCAGGATCGCCTCACAACGCTGCCGCGCAAACCGCGTCGCCAGGTTCTCCCTGAACTTGGCCTCGAGCAACGGCATCCCCTCCTCCCGCCGCCGCCGATGCCCGATCGGGTACTCCACCACCACCTGGGGGGTGTGCGAACCGTCCTTGAAGAACACCTGCACGCCATTGGCGATGGAGCGCTTGTCGGCCTCCAGGTACTCGCGGCTGAAACGCGGCTCCTCGACGATCACCATCTTCTCGCGCAGTCGGTCGATGCTCGGGTGCGCGGCATGGAAGGCATCCTCGTAGTGCTCGGCCACCAGCTCGCCGAAGATCAGCGGCACGGCGGTCATGTACTGCAGGCAGTGGTCACGGTCTGCGGCGTTGGCCAGCGGCCCCTCCTTGGAAATGATGCGGATTGCCGACTCATGGGTGGTGATGACGATCCGGTCGATCTCGTGCAGGCGGTTGCGCACTTGCGGATGCAGGGTCACCGCGGCTTCGCAGGCGGTCTGGGCGTGGAACTCGGCGGGGAAACTGATCTTGAACAGCACATTTTCCATCACGTAGCTGCCCAACGGCTGCGGCAGGCGCAGTTCACGCAGCGGCTCGGGCTTGAGCGCCAGGTCCTTGTTGGTGTGGCTGAACGACACATCGTAGAAGCCCCACTGCCTGGCGGTCAGCGCGCCGGGCACGCCCATCTCGCCGCGCAGGGCGATATCGGCCAGGCGCACGCCGCGGCTGGAGGCATCCCCCGCCGCCCATGACTTGCGCGAGCCGGCATTGGGCGCATGGCGGTAGGTGCGCAGGGCCTGGCCATCGACGAAGGCATGGGACAGCGCCGACAGCAGTTGCTCGCGATTGGCGCCCATCAGCCTGGCGCAGACCGCCGTGGAGGCGACCTTGACCAGCAGCACATGGTCCAGGCCGACCCGGTTGAACGAGTTCTCCAGCGCCAGCACGCCCTGGATCTCGTGGGCCATGACCATGGCATCGAGCACCTCGCGCATGACCAGGGGCGCCTCGCCGATGGCCACGCGCTTTTGCGACAGGTGATCGGTGACCGCCAGGATGCCACCGAGGTTGTCCGAGGGATGGCCCCACTCCGCCGCCAGCCAGGTGTCGTTATAGTCCAGCCAGCGGACGATGCAGCCGATATCCCAGGCGGCCTTGACCGGGTCGAGGCGGTAGCTGGTGCCGGGTACGCGGGCGCCATGGGGAACGAGGGTGCCCTCGACCAGCGGGCCGAGGTGCTTGGTGCACTCAGGGAAGCGCAGGGCCAGCAGGCCGCAGCCCAGGGTGTCCATCAGGCAATGGCGGGCGGTGCTGAGGGCTTCGGGGGAATCGACGCGATAGCCGAGCACATAGTCGGCGAGGGTCTGCAGGACCTGGTCGTAGTCGGGGCGGGTGTTGAGGTCTACGTTTGCGCTCATATACAGCTCCCTTCTGGATTGCCGGGACTGCTCTGCAGCCCTTTCGCGGCACAAGGCCGCTCCTACAGGGAGAGTGCAATCCTCTGTAGGAGCGGCCTTGTGCCGCGAAAGGGCCGCAAAGCGGCCCCAACCAACGAAAGCCGAACGCCACTGATGCCTTAGAAACTATCGCCAGGCACGCGCACCCAGCCCTCCATCAGCACCCGAGCACTTCGGCTCATGATTGCCTTGGTCACGGTCCACTGCCCGTCCACCTGACGCGCCTCGGCCCCGACCCGCAGCGTTCCGGACGGATGGCCGAAACGCACGGCACTTCGTTCTCCGCCACCGGCGGCGAGGTTGACCAACGTCCCCGGGATCGCTGCGGCAGTGCCAATCGCGACCGCCGCGGTACCCATCATCGCGTGGTGCAGCTTGCCCATCGACAGCGCGCGCACCAGCAGGTCGACGTCCTCGGCGGCAACAACCTTGCCACTGGAGGAGGTATAGCCGGTCGGCGCCGCGACGAACGCCACCTTCGGCGTGTGCTGGCGTCCGGCGGCCTGGTCGATGTGCTCGATCAGCCCCATGCGCACCGCGCCATGGGCACGGATGGTCTCGAAACGCTGCAATGCCGCAGCATCGCCATTGATGGCGTCCTGCAGCTCGGTACCGGTATAGCCGATATCGGCGGCATTGACGAAGATGGTCGGGATGCCGGCATTGATCAGGGTCGCCTTGAAGGTGCCGACACCCGGCACCTCGAGGTCGTCGACCAGGTTGCCGGTGGGGAACATCGCCCCGCCGTCACCGTCCTCGTCGGCGGCCGGGTCGAGGAATTCCAGCTGCACCTCGGCGGCTGGGAAGGTCACGCCGTCGAGCTCAAAATCGCCGGTTTCCTGCACCTCGCCTTCGGTGATCGGCACATGGGCGATGATCGTCTTGCCGATGTTGGCCTGCCAGATCCGCACGGTGGCGATGCCATTGCGCGGAATGCGCGCGGCATCGACCAGCCCGCTGCTGATGGCGAACGAGCCGACCGCGGCGGACAAGTTGCCGCAGTTGCCGCTCCAGTCGACGAAGGCTTTGTCGATCGAGACCTGGCCGAACAGGTAGTCGACGTCGTGGTCGGGCTTGATGCTCTTGGACAGGATCACTGTCTTGCTGGTGCTGGAGGTGGCGCCGCCCATGCCGTCGATCTGCTTGCCGTACGGGTCGGGGCTGCCGATCACCCGCAGCAGCAGGGCGTCGCGGGCCGGGCCAGGAATCTGCGCCTGCTCGGGCAGGTCCTGGAGGCGGAAGAACACGCCTTTGCTGGTGCCGCCACGGAGGTAGGTGGCGGGGATTTTGATTTGCGGTACATGTGTCATGGTCAATTCCTGTCTTGCACGACACCCTGTGGGAGCGGGTTTACCCGCGAAGGCGCTTGATCAAGCAATGATGTTGATCCTGCTGACGCATTCGCGGGTAAACCCGCTCCCACAGGGGCCATGCCGCTCCTGTTAAGCCGCGCCTTCCAGGAAGTCCTGGGCAAAGCGCTGCAACACGCCACCCGCCTCGTAGATCGACACCTCTTCGGCGGTATCCAGGCGGCAGGTCACCGGCACCTCGACACGCTCGCCGTTGCGTCGCGTCACCACCAGGGTCAGCGTCGCCCGCGGCGTGCGCTCACCGAGCACGTCATAGGTCTCGCTGCCATCCAGGCCCAGGGTCTTGCGGTCGGTGCCCGGCTTGAACTCCAGCGGCAGCACGCCCATGCCCACCAGGTTGGTGCGGTGGATGCGCTCGAAGCCTTCGGCGACGATCGCCTCGACACCGGCCAGGCGCACGCCCTTGGCTGCCCAGTCACGGGACGAACCCTGGCCGTAGTCGGCACCGGCAACGATGATCAGCGGCTGCTTGCGCTGCATGTAGGTCTCGATGGCCTCCCACATGCGGGTCACCTTGCCTTCCGGCTCGATACGTGCCAGCGAACCCTGCTTCACACTGCCGTCGTCCTTGCGCACCATCTCGTTGAACAGCTTGGGGTTGGCGAAAGTGGCGCGCTGGGCGGTCAGGTGGTCACCGCGGTGGGTGGCATAGGAGTTGAAGTCCTCCTCTGGCAGGCCCATCTTCGCCAGGTACTCACCCGCGGCGCTGTCGAGCATGATGGCGTTGGACGGCGACAGGTGATCGGTGGTGATGTTGTCCGGCAGCACCGCCAGCGGGCGCATGCCGCGCAAGGTGCGCTCACCGGCCAGGGCGCCTTCCCAGTAAGGCGGGCGGCGAATGTAGGTGCTCATCGGGCGCCAGTCGTACAGCGGCGCGACCTTCGGCCCCTTGTCCTCCTCGATGGTGAACATCGGGATGTACACCTGGCGGAACTGCTCGGGCTTGACCGAGGCGCGCACCACGGCGTCGATCTCTTCATCGCTCGGCCAGATATCCTTCAGACGAATCTCCTTGCCGTCGACCACGCCCAGCACATCCTTCTCGATATCGAAGCGGATGGTGCCGGCGATGGCATAGGCCACCACCAACGGCGGCGAAGCCAGGAACGCCTGCTTGGCGTACGGGTGGATGCGCCCGTCGAAGTTGCGGTTGCCCGACAGCACGGCGGTGGCGTACAGGTCGCGGTCGATGATCTCCTGCTGGATCACCGGGTCCAGCGCGCCGGACATGCCGTTGCAGGTGGTGCAGGCGAAGGCGACGATACCAAAGCCCAGTTGCTCCAGTTCCTGCTCCAGCCCTGCTTCCTTGAGGTACAGCTGCACGGCCTTGGAGCCCGGCGCCAGCGACGACTTGACCCATGGCTTGCGGACCAGGCCGAGCTTGTTGGCGTTGCGCGCCAGCAGGCCGGCGGCGATCACGTTGCGCGGGTTGCTGGTGTTGGTGCAGCTGGTGATGGCGGCGATGATCACCGCGCCATCCGGCATCTGCCCCGGCACTTCTTCCCACTGGCCGGCGATGCCCTTGGCCGCCAGGTCGCTGGTGGCCACCCGGGCGTGCGGGTTGGACGGGCCGGCCATGTTGCGCACCACGCTCGACAGGTCGAAGCTCAGGGTACGCTCGTACTCGGCCTTGGCCAGGCTGTCGGCCCACAGGCCGGTGGCCTTGGCGTAGGTCTCCACCAGCTGCACCTGCTGGTCATCGCGGCCGGTGAGTTTGAGGTAGTCGATGGTCTGCTGGTCGATGGCGAACATCGCCGCAGTGGCGCCGTATTCCGGGGCCATGTTGGAGATGGTGGCGCGGTCGCCCAGGGTCAGCGCGCTGGCGCCGGCACCGTGGAACTCTAGGTATGCGCCGACCACCTTCTGCTTGCGCAGGAACTCGGTGAGCGCCAGCACCAGGTCGGTGGCGGTGATGTTCGGCGCCAGGCGACCGGTCAACTCGACGCCGACGATCTCCGGCAGGCGCATCCACGAGGCGCGGCCGAGCATCACGTTCTCGGCCTCCAGGCCGCCGACGCCGATGGCGATCACACCCAGGGCATCCACGTGCGGGGTGTGGCTGTCGGTGCCGACGCAGGTGTCCGGGTAGGCCACGCCGTGATCGTTGTGGATCACCGGCGACATCTTCTCCAGGTTGATCTGGTGCATGATGCCGTTGCCCGGCTGGATCACGTCGACGTTCTTGAACGCCTGCTTGGTCCAGTTGATGAAGTGGAAGCGGTCTTCATTACGGCGATCCTCGATGGCGCGGTTCTTGTCGAACGCCTGCGGGTCGAAGCCACCGCATTCCACAGCCAGCGAATGGTCGACGATCAGTTGTACCGGCACCACCGGATTGACCGCGGCCGGGTCGCCGCCTTTGTCGGCGATGGCGTCGCGCAGCCCGGCGAGGTCGACCAGGGCGGTCTGGCCAAGGATGTCGTGGCACACCACGCGGGCCGGGAACCAGGGGAAATCGAGGTCGCGCTTGCGCTCGATCAGTTGCTCGAGCGATGCGTCGAGGGTGGCCGGATCGCAGCGACGCACCAGGTTTTCGGCCAGTACGCGGGAGGTATATGGCAAGCCGTCGTAGGCGCCGGGCTTGATCGCCTCGACCGCGGCACGGGCGTCGAAGTAGTCCAGGGCGGTGCCTGGCAGGTTCTTGCGGAATGCGGTGTTCATATCGTTATCGGGCTCGGTCACGGTATGCGGACTGCAGGTCAGGCCACGGGGGGCGCTGCGCGCCCCTTTCGCGGCACAAGGCCGCTCCTACAGATGTTGCGCCGCCCCCTGTAGGAGCGGCCTTGTGCCGCGAAAGGGCTGCAAGGCAGCCCCAGCGGCTTCAGCTCAACGCTGCTCGATCGGCACGAACTGGCGCTGCTCGACGCCGACATACTCGGCGCTCGGGCGGATGATGCGGTTGTTGGCGCGCTGTTCGAACACGTGCGCGGCCCAGCCGGTCAGGCGCGAGCAGACGAAGATCGGGGTGAACAGCTTGGTCGGGATGCCCATGAAGTGGTACGCCGAGGCATGGTAGAAATCGGCGTTGGGGAACAGGCGCTTCTGTTCCCACATGGTCTTGTCGATGGCTTCGGAAACCGGGTACAGCACGGTGTCACCGACTTCGTCGGCGAGTTGCTTGGCCCAGCCCTTGATCACCTCGTTGCGCGGATCGGACTCTTTGTAGATCGCATGGCCAAAGCCCATGATCTTGTCCTTGCGCTCGAGCATGCGCAGCAGCTCGGCGGTGGCCTCCTGCGGGGTCTGGAAGCGCTCGATCAGTTCCATCGCCGCCTCATTGGCGCCGCCGTGCAGCGGGCCGCGCAGCGAGCCGATGGCGGCGGTCACGCAGGAGTACAGGTCGGACAGGGTCGAGGCGCAGACCCGGGCGGTGAAGGTCGAGGCGTTGAACTCGTGCTCGGCGTAGAGGATCAGCGAGACGTTCATCACCTTGACGTGCAGCTCGCTCGGCTTCTTGCCGTGCAGCAGGTGCAGGAAGTGGCCGCCGAGGGTGTCCTCGTCGCTGGTGCAATCGATACGCACGCCGTGGTGGGTGAAGCGGTACCAGTAGCACATCACCGCCGGGAACAGCGCCAGCAGACGGTCGGTCTTCTCGCGCTGGGCGTCGAAGGTCAGTTCCGGCTCCAGGGTGCCGAGCACCGAGCAGCCGGTGCGCATCACGTCCATCGGGTGGGCATCGCGCGGGATGCGCTCCAGCACTTCCTTCAGCGCTTGCGGCAGGTCGCGCAGGCCCTTGAGCTTGTGCTTGTAGTCGGCAAGCTCGGCCTTGCTCGGCAGCTCGCCGTACAGCAGCAGGTAGGCGACTTCCTCGAACTCGGCGCCGGCGGCCAGGTCGCGCACGTCATAGCCGCGGTAGGTCAGGCCGGCGCCGGCCTGGCCGACGGTCGACAGCGCGGTCTGACCGGCCACCTGGCCACGCAGGCCCGCGCCACTGAGTACTTTTGCTTCGGCCATGGTGTTTCTCCTTTCTTGAATTTGTTATCGAAGTCTTTTCTGGCTAATCGGTTTGCCTGTGCCGGCCTCTTCGCGGGTAAACCCGCTCCCACAGGTTTGGCGCAATCTCTGAAACCTGTGGGAGCGGGTTTACCCGCGAAGAGGCTGGCACAGCTATTCATTTACCCTTTTTTCTGCGCGAACAACGCATCGAGGCTCTGCTCGAAGGCGTGGTAGCCGATGGCATCGTAGAGCTCCATGCGGGTCTGCATGGTGTCGATCACGTTCTTCTGGGTGCCGTCGCGGCGCAGCGCGGTGTAGACGTTCTCGGCCGCCTTGTTCATGGCGCGGAAGGCCGACAGCGGGTACAGCACCAGCGACACGTCGACCGAGGCCAGTTCCTCGGTGGTGTACAGCGGCGTGGCGCCGAATTCGGTGATGTTGGCCAGGATCGGCGCCTTCACCCGGTCGGCGAAGGTCTTGTACATCGAAAGCTCGGTGATGGCTTCCGGGAAGATCATGTCGGCGCCGGCCTCGACACAGGCCGCGGCGCGGTCCAGGGCGGCGTTCAGGCCCTCCACTGCCAGCGCGTCGGTGCGCGCCATGATCACGAAGCTGTCGTCAGTACGGGCGTCGACGGCGGCCTTGATGCGGTCGACCATCTCCTGCTGCGAGACGATCTCCTTGTTCGGGCGGTGGCCGCAACGCTTGGCGCCGACCTGGTCCTCGATATGAATGGCGGCAGCGCCGAACTTGCTCATCGACTTGACGGTGCGGGCGACGTTGAAGGCCGAGGCGCCGAAACCGGTGTCGACATCCACCAGCAGCGGCAGGTCGCAGACGTCGGTGATGCGCCGTACGTCGGTGAGCACGTCGTCCAGGCCGCTGATGCCCAGGTCCGGCAGGCCCAGGGAGCCGGCGGCGACACCGCCGCCGGACAGGTAGATGGCCTTGAAACCGGCGCGCTTGGCCAGCAAGGCGTGGTTGGCGTTGATGGTCCCGACCACCTGCAGCGGATGTTCGGCGGCGACCGCGTCACGGAAACGCTGGCCGGGCGTGCTCTTCACTGTCATGACTCACCTCGTGGGCTATTGTTGTCGGCACCTTGGTAGTGGCGCTCGATATTGCGTTTGGATGCGCCGATGTGGCGACGCATCAGGAGTTCTGCCAGTTCGCCGTCGCGGGCTTCGATGGCATCGAGGATGCGGTGGTGCTCGGCGAAGGCCTGGCGCGGACGGTTGGGCGTGCTGGAGAACTGGATGCGGTACATGCGCACCAGCTGGTACAGCTCGCCGCAGAGCATCTTGTACAGGGTCTGGTTGCCGCTGCCCTGGATGATCCGGTAGTGGAAGTCGTAGTCGCCTTCCTGCTGGTAGTAGCCCTGCCCGGCCTGGAACGCGGCGTCGCGCTCGTGGGTGTCGAGCACGTGGCGCAGCTCGTCGATGGCCGCCTGGCTCATGCGCTCGGCGGCCAGTCGGCAGGCCATGCCTTCAAGGGATTCGCGGATTTCGTACAGTTCGATCAGCTCGGCATGGCTGAGCGACACCACCCGGGCGCCGACATGGGGCACGCGCACCAGCAGGCGCTGGCCCTCCAGGCGGTGAATCGCCTCGCGCAGCGGGCCGCGGCTGATGCCGTAGGTGCGCGCCAGCTCCGGCTCGGAGATCTTGCTGCCAGGGGCGATCTCGCCCTTGACGATGGCGGCCTGGATGCGCCGGAAGACGTGCTCCGAGAGGGTCTCGGTATCGTCGTGGGGCAGCGTGGTGGCCGGGGCTGTGTCCAGCATGATTGTCGACACCTTCAAAATCAGTGACGCCAAAACTAGCCAAATAGAGAAGTGGAGTCAAAGACAAAAAGAATATTGTCGACAATCGTCTAATAACGAACTTACCCCGCGCTGATGCGGTCAGATCGCGGGCGCGCTGGCGTCAACACACCGGCGTGATAGAATGCCGCGCTCCTTCGGGAGCATGGATAGTGTGTCTGTCATCATTTCATGTTGTTGACAGATCAATGAGGACGCTTGGCCAGTCGCCTTGCCCTGAAACCTGCACAGCACCGCGCCAGGATTATGAGACTCAAACCCGCTTTATTGCTGCTCTGCCTGACCCTGCTGCCGGCGCTCGCGCCCGCGGCCGAAAAGACCGTGTACGGCCTGAACGAATACGCCCGCCTGGGCGACCTTGACCTGGAAGTGGCGGCCAAGCTCGACACCGGCGCCAAGACCGCCTCGCTCAGCGCCCGCGACATCAAGCGTTTCAAGCGCAACGGCGAGAGCTGGGTGCGCTTCTACCTGGCCATCGACGCCGCGCACAAGCACCCCATCGAACGCCCCCTGGCCCGCGTCAGCAAGATCAAGCGCCGCGCCGGGGACTATGATGCCGACTCGGGCAAGGCCTACACTGCCCGCCCGGTCATCGAACTCGACATCTGCATGGGCCAGACACGACGCACCATCGAGGTCAACCTCACCGACCGCAGCGCTTTCCAGTTCCCGTTGCTGATCGGTTCCGAGGCCCTCAAGCACTTCGGTGCGCTGGTCGACCCAAGCCTTAAATACGCGGCCGGCAAACCTGCCTGCGCCACCGAAGCTCCCAAAGCAGAGTAATTCCGATGCGCTCTCTTACCCTCCATCTGAAAGTCCTGATCACCGTCCTGGTAGTGCTGGGCATCGCGATCACGGCCTACCAGATCTTCGCCCTCGGCATCCCGGTGACCGAGGACGAGACCGACGACCTGTGGAACATCGACGCCAAGGTCGAGTTCGTCGCCAGCGCCAAGGATCCGGTCAAGGTGCAGATGTTCGTGCCCCCGCTGAACCGTGACTACGTGAGCCTCAACGAGAGCTTCATCTCCAACAACTATGGGGTCAGCGTCAACCGCGCCGACGGCAACCGCAAGGTGACCTGGTCGGCCCGTCGCGCCAGCGGCAACCAGACCCTCTACTACCGGCTGGTGCTGACCAAGCGCTACAGCAACGAAAAAGCCAAGATCAAGGGCCCGACCTTCCGCGACAGCCTGGCCGTCGAGGGCCCTGAGAAGATCGCCGCCGAAGCGCTGATGGCACCGATCCGCCAGCACTCGGCCGACGTCGAGACCTTCGTCAGCGAGACCATCAAGCGGGTCAACAATGCCAGCGACGACAACGCCAAGCTGCTGCTGGCCGGCGACAATTCGCCCATGAAAAAAGCCCAGGTCATCGACCTGCTGCTGTCCATTGCCCACGTGCCACTGGAGAAGGTCCACACCATCCGCCTGGTGGCCGACACCCCGCAGAGCCCCGAACTGTGGCTGCGCAGCTTCAATGGCAACGACTGGCTGTACTTCAACCCGGAGACCGGCGAGCAGGGCCTGCCCAGTGACCGCCTGCTGTGGTGGACCGGCGACGACAACCTGATCACCGTCGATGGTGGCAAGAAAGCCAACGTCACCTTCAGCATGAACAACAGCGAGATGAACGCCATCCGCCTGGCCAAGCTGACCGACGAGAACACCGACGCCGACTTCCTCGAGTACTCGCTGTACGGCTTGCCGCTGCAGACCCAGCAGACCTTCATGATCATGGTGATGATCCCGATCGGCGTACTGGTGATCCTGGTGCTGCGCAACCTGATCGGCATCCAGACCCTGGGTACCTTCACCCCGGTGCTGATCGCCCTGGCCTTCCGCGAGACCCAGCTGGGCTTCGGCATCATCCTGTTCACGGTGATCACCGCCCTGGGCCTGTCGTTGCGCTCGTACCTGGAACACCTGAAACTGCAAATGCTGCCACGCCTGTCGGTGGTGCTGACCTTCGTCGTGGTGCTGATCGCGGCCATCAGCCTGTTCAGCCACAAGCTGGGCCTGGAGCGCGGCCTGTCGGTGGCACTGTTCCCGATGGTGATCCTGACCATGACCATCGAGCGCCTGTCGATCACCTGGGAAGAGCGTGGCGGCAGCCATGCCATGAAAGTGGCCGTCGGCACCCTGTTCGCCGCCTCTATCGCGCACCTGCTGATGACCGTGCCGGAAGCGGTGTACTTCGTCTTCACCTTCCCGGCGGTGCTGCTGATCCTGGTGGGCTTCATGCTGGCGATGGGTCGCTACCGCGGCTACCGCCTGACCGAGCTCGTGCGCTTCAAGGCATTCCTGAAGAAGGCTGACGCCTGATGTTTGGCCTGATCAAGACGTGGAAAGCCCTGGAGGCCCGGGGCATCATGGGTATCAACCGGCGCAACGCGGACTACGTGTTGAAGTACAACAAGCGCCACCTGTACCCGATCGTCGACGACAAGATCATCACCAAGGAGCGCGCCCTGGCGGCCGGCATCCATGTGCCGGAGATGTACGGCATCATCGAAACCGAGAAGCAGATCGAGAAACTCGACGAGATCATCGGCGGACGCAGCGACTTCGTCATCAAGCCGGCCCAGGGCGCCGGCGGTGACGGTATCCTGGTGATCGCCGACCGCTTCGAGGACCGCTACCGCACGGTCTCGGGCAAGATCATCAGCCACGAGGAAATCGAGCACCAGATCTCCAGCATCCTCACCGGCCTGTACTCGCTGGGCGGGCACCGCGACCGCGCGCTGATCGAGTACCGGGTCACCCCGGACCAGATCTTCAAGAGCATCAGCTACGAAGGCGTGCCGGACATCCGCATCATCGTGCTGATGGGCTACCCGGTGATGGCCATGCTGCGCCTGCCGACCCGCCAGTCCGGCGGCAAGGCCAACCTGCACCAAGGCGCCATCGGCGTGGGCGTGGACCTGGCCACCGGCCTGACCCTGCGCGGCACCTGGCTGAACAAGATCATCAGCAAGCACCCGGACACCACCAACGCGGTGGACGGCGTGCAACTGCCGAACTGGGACGGTTTCATGAAGCTCGCCGCCAGCTGCTACGAGCTGTGCGGCCTGGGCTACATCGGCGTGGACATGGTCCTGGACCAGGACAAGGGCCCGCTGATCCTCGAGCTCAACGCCCGCCCCGGCCTGAACATCCAGATCGCCAACGACTGCGGCCTGACCCAGCGCACCCACGCCATCGAGGCGCACCTGGAGATGTTGGCCAAGGAAGGTCGCAGCGAGGATGCCGAGCAGCGCGTGAAGGTCTCGCAAGGGCTGTTCGGGCACGTCAACCCACTGTAACCGCGCTCCATGTAGGAGCGGCCTTGTGCCGCGAAAGGGCCGCAAAGCGGCCCCGACAATCTCTGCATCAACGCGGAAATCCCGGGGGCTGCCTTGCAGCCCTTTCGCGGCACAAGGCCGCTCCTACAGGGGGAATGCGCAGATCCAGATGGCGAATGTCGCTGCCAGCGCTAGGCGCATTCCCCCCACGGGTCTACAATCGCCCACCTCGCTTGTTCATCGCCGTCCATCCTGATGCCGACCTGTACGCTCCACCCCCTGCCCTACCAGCCCGACCCTGCCTTCTACTTCGAACGCCTGCGCCGCGCGCCCGGCGCGACCCTGCTCGACAGCGCCCGCCCAGGCGCCGAACGCGGCCGCTACGACCTGCTCAGCGCCTGGCCGCTGCAGCAGTTGCAGGCACGCCCCGAGGAAGACGGTCGCGACTACCTGCAGCGCCTACGCCAGGCCCTGGCCGACCTGGGGACGGCACAACTGCCCGAGGGCATCGAGCTGCCGTTTGCCGGCGGCCTGATCGGCTACCTGAGCTACGACTTCGGCCGGCGCCTGGAGCAGTTGCCGACGCACGCGGTCGACGACCTCGGCCTGCCCGACGCCCGGTTGGGGCTGTATGCCTGGGCACTGGTGTCCGACCATCGGCTGTGCAGCAGCCAGCTGGTGTTCCACCCAAGCCTGCCCGAGGACGAGCGGCAACGGCTCATCACCTTGTTCGAGGCCAGCACCCCAGGTGATAGCGGTGACTTCCACCTGCTCGCGCCGATGACCGGCGATCTTCGCCCCGAGCAGTACCGGGCGGCGTTCGACCAGGTGCAGCGCTACATCCAGGCCGGCGACTGCTACCAGATCAACCTCACCCAGCGCTTTCGCGCCCCCTGCCAGGGCGACCCATGGCGCGCCTACCAGGCCCTGCGCGCCGCCTGCCCGACGCCGTTTTCCGGCTACCAGCAGCTGGATGAAGACACGGCGCTGCTGAGCTTCTCCCCCGAGCGCTTCATCCGTGTCAGCCAGGGCGAAGTCGAGACCCGGCCGATCAAGGGCACCCGCCCGCGCGCCGCCGACCCGGCCGAGGATGCGCGCAACGCCGCCGAACTGCTGGCCAGCCCCAAGGATCGCTCGGAAAACCTGATGATCGTCGACCTGCTGCGCAACGACATCGGCCGTACCTGCCAGACCGGCTCGGTGAAGGTGCCGGAGCTGTTCAGCCTGGAGAGCTACCCCAACGTTCATCACCTGGTCAGCAGCGTGGTCGGCCGCCTGGCCGCCGACAAGGACGCCCTGGACCTGATCGGCGGCAGCTTCCCCGGCGGCTCGATCACCGGCGCCCCGAAGATCCGCGCCATGCAGATCATCGACGAGCTGGAGCCGGCGCGCCGGGCGCTGTACTGCGGCTCGCTGCTGTATGTCGATGTGCGCGGCGAGATGGACAGTTCCATCGCCATCCGCAGCCTGCTGGTCAAGGATGGCCAGGTCAGTTGCTGGGGTGGCGGCGCGGTGGTGGCCGACTCGGACTGGCAGGCCGAATATGAAGAGTCGATCGCCAAGGTGCGAGTGCTGATGGAAACGCTGCAGGCCCTGTGATCGGCGGCGCCTGCTTCGCGGGCAAGCCCGCGCCCACAAGGCCTGCGCCACTGCCGGGATCACTCGACACCTGTGGGAGCGGGTTTACCCGCGAAAGGGCCCGCGCAGGCAGCACAAACCCTTGAGATAAACGTCTGCCCCGCCATTTTTTGTTACCATCTGACCACTACGAGCGCACAGCGCCACTCAACCGATGGAAACCGCCTGATGAGCCAACCCTTCGACGTCGCCGCCCTGGCCGCGACCTACGCCAGCAAGTCCCCGCAGGAGATCCTCAAGCTCGCCTTCGAGCATTTTGGCGATGACCTGTGGATCTCCTTCAGCGGCGCCGAGGATGTGGTGCTGGTGGACATGGCCTGGAAACTGAACAAGCAGGTCAAGGTGTTCAGCCTCGACACCGGCCGCCTGCACCCGGAGACCTACAGGTTCATCGACCAGGTGCGCGAGCAGTACAACCTGCCCATCGAGATCCTCAGCCCGGATCGCGACAAGCTCGACCCGTTCGTCAAGGAAAAAGGCCTGTTCAGCTTCTACAAGGACGGCCACGGCGAGTGCTGCGGCATCCGCAAGATCGAACCGCTGCGCCGCAAGCTGGCCACCGTCAGCGCCTGGGCCACCGGCCAGCGCCGCGACCAGAGCCCCGGCACCCGCAGCCAGGTGGCGGCGCTGGAGATCGACAGCGCCTTCTCCACCCCGGAGCGCACCCTGTACAAGTTCAACCCGCTGGCGCAGATGACCAGCGAGGAAGTCTGGGGCTACATCCGCATGCTCGAGCTGCCCTACAACAGCCTGCACGAGCGCGGTTTCATCAGCATCGGCTGCGAGCCCTGCACCCGGCCGGTGCTGCCGAACCAGCACGAGCGCGAAGGGCGTTGGTGGTGGGAAGAGTCGACGCAGAAGGAGTGCGGGTTGCACGCCGGCAACCTGATCAGCAAGGCTTGAAACAGCAGGGGCCGCTTCGCGCCCCTTTCGCGGCACAAGGCCGCTCCTACACGGAAAACGTGATCCCCATGTAGGAGCGGCCTTGTGCCGCGAAAGGGCCGCAAAGCGGCCCCAGCTATTTCAGATCAGTGCACCGGCAGCTCGACCCCTTCGAACAGCTCTTCGAGCTCCTGCTTGTTATGGCACTGGATCGCCTTGGCCATCACCTCACGGGTCAGGTGCGGCGCGAACTTCTCGATGAAGTCGCACATGAAGCCACGCAGGAAGGTGCCGCGACGGAAGCCGATCTTGGTGATGCTGGCCTCGAACAGCTCGCTGGCGTCCAGGCACACCAAATCGCTGTCGAGCTTCGGGTCGACCGCCATCTTGGCCACGATGCCCACGCCCAGGCCCAGGCGCACATAGGTCTTGATCACGTCGGCGTCGGCGGCGGTGAATACCACCTTCGGCGTCAGGCCACGGTGATTGAACGCTTCGTCGAGCTTGGAACGGCCGGTGAAGCCGAACACGTAGGTGACGATCGGGTACTCGGCCACCGCTTCCAGGGTCAGCTTCGGTAGCTTGGTCAGCGGATGCCCCTGGGGCACCACCACGCAGCGGTTCCACTTGTAGCACGGCATCATGATCAGGTCGCCGAACAGCTCCAGCGCCTCGGTGGCGATGGCGAAGTCGACGGTACCGTCGGCCGCCATCTCGGCGATCTGCATCGGCGAACCCTGGTGCATGTGCAGGGCGACTTCCGGGTACTGCTTGATGAAGTTGCTGATCACCGGCGGCAGCGCGTAGCGCGCCTGGGTGTGGGTGGTGGCGATCGACAGGGTGCCCTTCTTCTCGTTGGAGAATTCCTGGGCGATCTGCTTGATGCTTTCGACCTTGCGCAGGATCTCGCCGGCGGTATTGATGATGCGCTCGCCCGCCGGGGTGACGCGGGTCAGATGCTTGCCGCTGCGGGCGAAGACCTCGACGCCCAGCTCGTCCTCGAGCAGGCGAATCTGCTTGCTGATACCCGGTTGGGAGGTGTACAGGCTCTGCGCCGTCGCGGAAACGTTGAGGTCATGGTGCGCCACTTCCCAGATGTAGCGCAGTTGCTGAAGCTTCATAGATATCCCTCAAAGGCGGTAGGTCACCGGCGCGCCGGCAGCGACGAGTTATAACTATATTAGTGGCTTGAGAAATAAATCTAGAACTATTTTGTTACGTTCGCTGGAAAAAGTCCTACCGCTAGGTTCACGATTTCCTACGTCCAAGATGGTGAGCCAACGGCACCATGTACACCGGCACCGGTGACAGTTGCAGCAGCCGCACCGCCGTGCGGCCGATCGGCACATCCACCCCCGCGCCGGCGCTGTGGCTGCCGAAGATCAGCAGGTCGACCGACAACCGCTGGGCCTGCTCGAGGATCACCTGGGCCGGATCGCCCTGGCGCACCCGCACCGCGCGGATCAATGCCAGGTCGGCCGGCTCGGTCATCTCGTCGCGAAAGTTCTCCAGCACCCGCTGCTCGATATTGGCCATGACCGTGTTGACGCCCTCGCTGTGCAGCGCATCGAGGGTCTGCTCATCGAGGTAGCTCTGCAGCAACGATTCGGCGAACTGGCCCATGGGCTCCACGGCATGAATCACATACAGCTCTGCGTTGAAGGTCCGCGCCAGGGCCAGGGCGTGCTGCATGATGAAGGGCGCATAGACACCGAGGTCAGTGGCAAACAGCATGGAACGGATCATTCGACCTCCTCGACTGCCGCGACGGCAGAGCAAGCTTGAGCTTAGCAGCGCCATCGGCGGTCGCCTGGCCGTCCGGCGCACAGCCGCCGCGGGCTTCAGGCCTGCCGATTACGCCGGTCGATGAACGCCAGGGCCTGGTACAACGCCTCCATGCGCGGCAACGCGCAACCGGCCGCGCGGGCCCGGGCCAGGGGCTCGGCATAGATCGCCTGCAGCTCCAGCGGCCGCTGCTGGACATGGTCGTGGTACATGCTCGGCCAGTAGTCCGGCATCTTCTCGGTGATTCGGAACAGGTGCTCGGCATAGCCCGCCGGCAGCTCGCGGCCACTGGCCTTGGCGCCCGCCACCACTTCGGCCATCAACGCCTGGATCAGCGCGCGGCTGTCGGCATCGCCCATCAAGGGCGTGGTGCTGGCCTGCAGCAACACCGAAAGGCCGTTGTAGGGCACGTTCCACACCAGCTTCTGCCAGCGCGCCTGATCGAGGTCGGCCATGGCCTGGGAATCGATGCCCGCGGCCCGGAACAGCCCGGCGCCCTCCTCCACCACGGCAGCCCCGCCGTCCTGCGCAGGACCACTGTGATAGCCCAGGTTCACCGCGCCCAGCGACTGGTGGCGGATAACACCGAGGCCCTCGCGATTGACGCAGATGAAGCACAGGCCGCCGAGCAGGTGCAGGTCCGGGCGCAAGGCCGGGCGCAACTGCTCCTCGACGCCAAGGCCGTTCTGCAGCAACACCACCCGGGCATCGGGCGCCGCGGCCTGCACGATCAAGGGCGCCAGCTCCGCGTTGCTGGTGGCCTTGGCACCCACCAGCAGCCAGTCGCAGGGCGGCATGTCGGCGGCAGAGGCGTAGGCCTGCACCGGCATGTGCACCTGGCCATGCACCGCGCTGTCCAGGCGCAGCCCCTGCTCGCGCACGGCCAGGTATTCGCTGCGCAACAGAAAGTGCACGTCGAAGCCGGCGCGGGCCAGCATCAGGCCGTAGAATCCACCGATTGCGCCGCTGCCGATGATGCCGATGCGGGGATTGCCAATGCGAGGGTCGAGGGACGCCATGCCGTGCTCCTGAGCGAGAGTCATTGTTGTGGGTCAGCCACTATACCCGCGTGCCGGCCATCGCGATCAAATCCTCCCAGCCGACATCGAACCGCCCGCAAACGCCACCCGATGGGCAAAAACCCCGTATCGACGGGCCCCAGCCCATTGTCGCGCCCCCGCTAACGCGCTAAGGTTCGGCCTCCCCGCTGCGAATAATCTGCTGCTGGGCCGCACGGGGATCGCTGGCGGCCGGCACCCGTGACCTGACGAGTAACACGATGGCTGATTTACCGATCGATGACCTTAACGTTGCCTCCAACGAGACCTTGATCACCCCCGATCAGCTCAAGAAGGAAATCCCCCTCAGCGCCAAGGCCCTGCAGACCGTGACTGCCGGCCGTGAAGTGGTGCGCAACATCCTCGACGGCAAGGATCATCGCCTGTTCGTGGTGGTCGGCCCCTGCTCGATCCACGACATCAAGGCCGCCCACGAGTACGCCGAGCGCCTGAAGGTGCTGGCCGAGGAAGTCTCCGACACCCTGTACCTGGTCATGCGCGTGTACTTCGAGAAGCCGCGGACCACCGTCGGCTGGAAAGGCCTGATCAATGACCCGTACCTGGACGACTCGTTCAAGATCCAGGACGGCCTGCACATCGGTCGCCAACTGCTGCTGGACCTGGCCGAGAAGGGCCTGCCCACCGCCACCGAAGCGCTCGACCCGATCTCCCCGCAGTACCTGCAGGACCTGATCAGCTGGTCGGCCATCGGCGCCCGCACCACCGAATCCCAGACCCACCGCGAGATGGCCTCGGGCCTGTCCTCGGCGGTCGGCTTCAAGAACGGCACCGATGGCGGCCTGACCGTGGCCATCAACGCCCTGCAGTCGGTGTCCAAGCCGCACCGATTCCTGGGCATCAACCAGGAAGGCGGCGTGTCCATCGTCACCACCAAGGGCAACGCCTATGGCCACGTGGTGCTGCGCGGCGGCAACGGCAAGCCCAACTACGATTCGGTCAGCGTCGCCCTGTGCGAGCAGGACCTGGTCAAGGCCAAGATCAAGCCCAACATCATGGTCGACTGCAGCCACGCCAACTCCAACAAGGACCCGGCCCTGCAGCCGCTGGTCATGGAGAACGTCGCCAACCAGATCCTCGAAGGCAACCAGTCGATCATCGGCCTGATGGTCGAGAGCCACCTGAACTGGGGCTGCCAGGCGATTCCGAAAAACCTCGACGAACTGCAGTACGGCGTGTCCGTCACCGATGCCTGCATCGACTGGGCGGCCACCGAGAAGACCCTGCGCAGCATGCATGCCAAGCTCAAGGATGTACTGCCCAAGCGCCAGCGCGGCTAAAAGACGTGCAAACGAAAACGCCGGGCAATGCCCGGCGTTTTCATGTGTGCCGTGTCAGGCCTTGCTCGAATGCCGCTGCTGACGCTCCATGTAACGCTCGACGTAGGAGCAGGACGGGATCACCGTGTAGCCCATCTGCTCGGCGTACTCCAGCGCCCTCTCGGTGAGCGCGGCGGCGATCCCGCGACCGCGCAGGGCGTTGGGGACGAAGGTGCGATAGATGTCCAGCGTCTGCTTGCCCAGGTCCATGTACGTCAGATAGGCCCGGTGACCGTCCACGGTGGTCTCGAACTGATGACCGGCCTGGTCATGGTGGATGGTCAGCGTTTCGCTCATCACTACTCCTCGCAGGTCTTGTCGGCAGACCCTTACCTTACCGATATGGTTTATCCGGCGGAGGAACCTCTACGCCACCTGTTGCCCCTTCGACAGCAGCGCGACCGGGATCGTTCTGCATCGATGGCCCCCTCAAATAGTAGGCGGCACCAGCGAGAATGCTCAAGCTGTGCAGAATGAAAATGCTGACAGCCATCCGCCCGAGGCCCGGCAACAGCAACCGGATGTTCAAGGGCTAAGACGCCGGTCGACAGTTAAAGTCACCCTTAGTTCAACAAAAAAGTTCCTGTACTACAATCGCTTGCGAAGGCTGGCCAGGATTTTCACACTTTGTTTACAAACCCCGTCGCCGGGGCCGTCCACAGCATTTTTTTTGCAGTTCTTGCGCTCAGTCAGTTTACTTACTACAAGTAATGGGTACTATGTACGCCGGCCAGTTTCTCTTTTCCGAGAGATGGCTATTTAATAGAAAGTCCTTGAAGGGGAACACGATGAACAACGTTCTGAAATTCTCTGCTCTGGCTCTGGCCGCAGTTCTGGCTACCGGTTGCAGCAGCGTATCCAAAGAAACCGAAGCTCGCCTGACTGCTACCGAAGACGCAGCAGCTCGCGCCCAGGCTCGTGCAGACGAAGCCTACCGCAAAGCTGACGACGCTCTGGCAGCTGCTCAGAAGGCTCAGCAGACCGCTGACGAAGCCAACGAGCGCGCTCTGCGTATGCTGGACAAAGCCAGCCGCAAGTAATAATCCTCACGGATTGTTATGGAGCCGACCCACTTGTGGGTCGGCTTTTTTATTGCCTGCAAAAAAGCCAGGTGATGCCGCCCAAACAACTGGGGCCGCCTGGCGACCCACCCCGGGACAAGCCTACGCCTAAAGGCATGGCGTTTACCGTACCTGTAGGAGCGGGCTTGTCCCGCGATGGGCCGCAAGGCGGCCCCAAAGTGCCCCGCTAGTTGCCAGCGGGCAATCGCTTACTGCAGTTCTGGCGGAATGCTCGACACCATCGGCGCGCTTGCACCATTGGTTGGCACGGCGATCTCGACCGGCATGCCGTCTTCGGCCGCCACCACATCGCGAACCATGTCCCAGTTCATGCGCAAGTTGTTGGCCAGGTCTTCACGCTTGAGCAACGCATTGATGACCGCGGTGTGCTTGTCGACCACCGACGGATTGCCGTGGTCGTCCAGCGGTGTATGCGCCTCGAGATAGACCTTGCCGGCACTGATGCCGAACTTGTACGGCTCGTTGATGATGCGCACCGGGGTACCCACCGGAACCATCTTCGACAAGGTCAGCACGTTGTTGTTGAGCATGCGGAAGCAACCGTGACTGGTGCGCATGCCGATGCCGAACTTCTTGTTCGAGCCGTGGATCAGGTAGCCCGGTACACCCAGGGTGAACTTGAACGGCCCCAGCGGATTGTCCGGCCCTGCTGGCACCACCGTCGGCAGGATGTCGCCATCGGCGGCGTGCTCGGCGCGAATCGAGGCTGGCGGGGTCCAGGTCGGGTTCGGCGTCTTGGCGGTAATCTTGGTGTTGGCGATCGGCGAACCCCAGCCCTCGCGACCAATACCCAGCGGGAAGGTGTGCACCACGTTCTGCCCTTTCGGGTAGTAGTACAGGCGATATTCGGCCAGGTTGATGACGATGCCTTCACGCGGGCCCGGCGGCAGGATGTAGCGGGTCGGCAGGACGATTTCGGTACCGGCGCCCGGCAGCCAGGGGTCGACGCCCGGGTTGGCGGCGATCATCTCGAGGTAGCCGAGGTCGTTGGCGGTGCCGATGTCGGCGAAGGTGTCCTCGTACTTGGCCTTGATGGTATGGACCTGGCCGACGACGTCTTCACCGGGAGCTGGCAACGGCAGTTCCAGCGCAACAGCGGGGCCTGTCGCCAGCAGGGCGGCCAGGGTCAGGCTACGGGTGACGGCGGGAAAGCGCGGCAACATCCGGGAAATCCTTCGAAAGATCAGTCAAGACAACGATTGTACACCCGCGCCCAAACGAGCGGGAGGCGCAAGCGTTTCAGATGATGAAAGGCGCTCAGAGTTCCGGCCACACCGGGCGCATACCGCGCCGCTGGGCATCGAGGATCGCCCGGCACAGCGGGCACAGGCGCTCGTCGCGGTAGATCGCCCGCTCCACACCCGACCAGCGCGGCTGCGCCGGGAGCAGGCCACCGCACAAGGTACGGTCGACCGGCACGCCCAGCTCGAGCTGGCGGGCGGCCAGGTGGATGCGCACTTCCTGGCAGGCAAACAGGTCGAGCTGCTCATCGGGCTCGATCAGTTGATAGGCGTACAGGGACCAGGCGGGGCGCGGCATCGGGGGCACTCGAAACGGGGGGCGCAACATTAGCCGAAAGCGGCCCCCGATAAAAGCGTCACAGCAAGGGTTTTATCGCCGGCCAGGCATTTTCCAGCAGGCGCTGCTGGGCGGTCGCAGCCGGGTGGATGCCATCGGCCTGCATCAGCTCCGGCACCCCGCCCACGCCTTCGAGGAAGAACGGCACCAGCGGCACCTTTTTATCGGCGGCCAGCTGTTCATAGACCTGGGCGAATGCCGTGGTGTAGCGCACGCCATAGTTCGGCGGCAGGCGCATGCCCAGCAGCACCACCTTGGCACCGGCCTGGCGAGACTGATCGATCATCGCGGCAAGATTCTGTTGCAATTGTTGCGGCGGCTGGCCGCGCAGGCCATCGTTGCCTCCCAGCTCCAGCACCACCAGGTCCGGCTTGTGCGCCGCAAGCAGCGCCGGCAGCCGCGCCTGGCCACCTGCGCTGGTGTCGCCACTGATCGAGGCATTGACCACCTGGTCGTCGAAACCCTCTTTCTTCAACTGCTGTTGCAGCAGGTTGACCCACCCCTGGCGGGTATCCAGGCCAAAACCGGCGCTGATACTATCGCCGACAACCAGCAGCGTTCCCGCCGCCGCGCCCTGGGCCAGGCAACACAGGGCCAGGCCGGCACTCAACCACCACATTCGCATCGGATTCTCCATGGGCCCCAGCATTCTCGTTGCGCAGAACCTTAGCAAAGTGGTCCCCAGCGCGGAAGGCGACCTGACCATCCTCCACGCCCCCTCCCTCGACCTCGCCCAGGGCGACAGCCTGGCCATCGTCGGCGCCTCCGGCTCCGGCAAGTCCACGCTGCTGGGCCTGCTCGCCGGGCTCGACCGGCCCAGCGCCGGCAAGGTGATCCTCGCCGGCCACGACCTCGGCCTCCTCGACGAGGACCAGCGTGCCCGGGTGCGCGCCGAGCACGTGGGCTTCGTGTTCCAGTCGTTCCAGTTGCTCGACAGCCTCAACGCCCTGGAGAACGTCATGCTGCCGCTGGAGCTGGACGGTCGGCGCGATGCCCGCGAACACGCCCGCGACCTGCTCGAGCGGGTCGGCCTGGGCAAGCGCCTGAGCCATACCCCGCGCCAGCTCTCCGGCGGCGAGCAGCAGCGAGTGGCAATCGCCCGCGCCTTCGCCGCGCAGCCGGCGGTGCTGTTCGCCGACGAGCCCACCGGCAACCTCGACAGCCACACCGGCGAGCGCATCAGCGACCTGTTATTCGAGCTGAACCAGGAGCGCGGCACCACCCTGGTGCTGGTGACCCACGACGAGCGCCTGGCCAAGCGCTGCCGTCGCCTGATCCGTCTGGATGCCGGTCGCCTGGTGGCGCCCCTGGAGCCCTGATGACCCGCCTATCGTTCCCGCGACTGTGTGTCCTGGCCCTGCGCCAGTTGCTGCGCGATGCCCGCGCCAGCGAAGTACGCGTGCTGTTCTTCGCCTTGCTGGTGGCGGTGGCGGCCAGTACCGCCATCGGCTACTTTGGCGCCCGCCTCAACGGCGCCATGCAGTTGCGCGCCAGCGAGTTCCTCGGCGCCGACCTGGTCCTGCAGGGCAGCGCCCCGCCCAGCGCGCAGCAGATCGCCGATGGCACGGCGCTGGGCCTGAGCCATGCGCGGGTGGTGGAATTCACCAGCGTGGTCGGCGCCGACAACGGCATCCAGCTGTCCAGCATCAAGGCCGCCGACCCCGCCTACCCCCTGCGCGGCCAGTTGCGCAGCGCGGCGGCGCCCTACGCCGAGGAAACACCTGGTGGCGGCCCCGCGCCGGGCGAAGCCTGGGTCGAGCCGCGCCTGCTCGCGGCGCTGGGCCTGGCCATCGGCGACAGCATCGACGTGGGCATGAAGACCCTGCGCATGAGCCGCGTGCTGACCTACGAGCCCGACCGCGCCAACAATTTCTACAGCCTGACGCCACGGGTGCTGATGAACCTCGCCGACCTCGACGCCACGGGGGTGATCCAGCCCGGCAGCCGGGTCAGCTACCGCGACCTGTGGCGCGGCGATATCGATGCCCTGCAACAGTACCGGCAGACAGCGGAACAAAGCCTGGCAGCCAATCAGCGCCTGCTCGACACCCGCGACGGCAACCGGCAGATCGGCGGCGCCCTGGGCAAGGCCGAGCGCTACCTGAACATGGCCAGCCTGGTGGCGGTGCTGCTGGCTGGCGTCGCCGTAGCCCTGTCGGCCAGCCGCTACGCCGCGCGGCGCCTGGACGCCAGCGCCCTGTTGCGCTGCCTGGGACTATCCCGGCACCAGGCCCTCGGCCTCTACAGCCTGCAACTGGCCATGCTCGGCGTCGTCGCCGCGCTGGCCGGCGCCCTGCTCGGCTGGCTGGCGCAGCTGGGGCTGTTCCGCCTGCTCGAAGGCCTGCTGCCCAGCCAGGTGCCACCCGGCGGACTCACCCCGGCGCTGGCCGGCATCGGCACCGGGCTGGTGGCCCTGGCCGGCTTCGCCCTGCCGCCGCTGGCGGCCCTTGGTCGCGTGCCGCCGCTGCGTGTGCTGCGCCGCGACCTGCTGCCGCTGCCACCAAGCAGCTGGCTGGTGTATGGCGCCGCCCTGCTCGCCCTGGGCCTGATCATGTGGCGCCTGAGCCTGGACCTGCTGCTGACCTTCGCCCTGCTCGGCGGCGGGCTGATCGCCGCCTTGCTGCTGGGTGGATTGCTGCTGCTCGGCCTGCGCAGCCTGCGCCGGTTGCTGGGCGGCGCACCGCTGGCCTGGCGCCTGGGGCTCGGGCAACTGCTACGCCACCCGCTGGCCGCCGCCGGCCAGGCCCTGGCCTTCGGCCTGATCCTCCTGGCGATGGGCCTGGTCGCCCTGCTGCGCGCGGAACTGCTCGACACCTGGCAGGCGCAGTTGCCCAAGGATGCGCCCAACCATTTCGCCCTGAACATCCTGCCCGACGAGCGCCAGCCGTTCACCGAGCGCCTGGCCCAGATCAACGCCAGCGCCGCACCGCTGTACCCGGTGATTCCCGGCCGCCTGACCCATATCAACGAGCAGCCGGTGCGCCAGCTGGTCAGCAAGGAATCCACCGGCGAGCGCGCCATCCAGCGCGATCTCAGCCTGACCTGGGCCGCCGAACTACCCCAGGGCAATGCCCTGAGCGCCGGCCAATGGTGGCAGCAGGCGCCCGCCGGTGATGAAGTCCCCGGAGTTTCCGTGGAAGCGGAGCTGGCGCAGAGCCTGCACCTGCAACTGGGCGACCTGCTGACCTTCGACATCGGCGGCCAGCAGCGCCAGGCCCGGGTCAGCAGCCTGCGCAGCGTGCACTGGGACAGCTTCCAGCCCAACTTCTACATGATCTTCCAGCCGGGCACCCTGCAAGGCCTGCCCACCACCTACCTCACCAGCTTCTACCTGGCGCCGGGCCACGACCAGGAGATCGTCGCCCTGTCCCGGGCCTTCCCGGCGGTGACCGTGCTGCAGGTCGACGCGCTGCTGGCGCAGCTGCGCAGCATCCTCGCCCAGGTCACCCTGGCGGTGGAGTATGTGCTGCTGTTCGTGCTGGCGGCGGGGCTGGCGGTGCTGTTTGCCGGCCTGCAGGCGACCCTCGACGAGCGCATCCGCCAGGGCGCCCTGCTGCGCGCGCTGGGGGCGGCGCGCCCGTTGCTGGTCAAGGCGCGGCGCATCGAGTTCGGCCTGCTCGGCGCGGCCAGCGGTGTGCTGGCGGCACTGGGGTGCGAGCTGATCACCTGGGCGCTGTACCGCTACGCCTTCGACCTGCACTGGGCACCGCATCCGTGGCTGCTGGCGCTGCCGCTGGCCGGGGCGGTGCTGGTGGGCGCAGCCGGGGTGATCGGCACGCGTCGCGCGCTCAATGCCAGCCCGTTGGCGGTGTTGCGCGAGGGGTGAATATTCGGAGGCTTACGCTTCCCCCTGTAGGAGCGGCCTCGCGCCGCGAAAGGGCTGCGTAGCGGCCCCAGCGATCGTTGCCTTGATGCTGATATCCCGGGGCCGCTTCGCAGCCCTTTCGCGGCGCAAGGCCGCTCCTACAGGAGTCGCCAGCTAGAGGTTGTAGCGGATGCTGTTCACATACCAGGTCGCCTCGCCCGTGGGCGTGTGCACCAGCACTTCGTCACCCTCCCCCTTCTTTAGCAGGGCCCGGGCCATTGGTGAGTCGATGGAGATGTAGTCGTTGCGCCCGTGGATCTCGTCATAGCCAACGATGCGAAAGCGCAGCTGCTCGCCGTCATCGTTCTCGATCTCCACCCAGGCACCGAAGAACACCTTGCCTTCCTGTTGAGGCGAGTACTCGACCACCTTGACGTCTTCCAGGCGCTTGCGCAGGTAGCGCACGCGGCGGTCGATCTCGCGCAGCAGCTTCTTGTTGTACTGGTAGTCGGCGTTCTCGCTGCGATCGCCCAGCGATGCCGCCCAGGTGACCTTCTGGGTGATTTCCGGGCGATAGACCCGCCACAGGTGGTCAAGCTCCTGCTTCAGCGCAGCATGGCCTTCAATGGTGATGATGTTGGTGCTCAACGACTGTCTCCTCAGTGCATCCGCAGCGGGCGACAGGCGCCCACCGGGAGACCGAGCTTAGCGAAAAAAGGCTGGACGCGACACGCCGCTCAACGCCGGGTGATCAACCCCTGGCGGGCAATGCGGGTGAGCTGGCCGATGACCTCGGCGGCCTCTTCTGCTGCGGGCGCCTGGATCACAGCCAGGTCGAAGCGGTCGTTGCCGTACTGGTCGAGCTGTTCACAGCTGTCGGAGAACTGGATGAGGAAGGCACAGGCCTGGCCCTTGCGTCGGGAAAAGCCATCGAGATTGCGCAAAAGCGTGGGTTGATGCTGGCCGCCGAGCAGGATGCGCGGGGTACGGGAAGCCTGGTTCTTGGCCAGGGGGGTCAAGCAGACACTGGTACGTGGGCAACTCATGGAGTCTCTCTCCGCCTCGCTGTTCCCGCTGGGCAGCGGTGGGAGGCGTCACCGAACCAGCGCTTTAGCGGTATTTCGGATGACCCGTCGGGGCCTCTCCTGCGCCCCGCAAGTAGCTGTTTAAATCGGCGCAATCGGTATGCTAGAGGCAGACGCATGAAGTTACAAGCGCTTGTGCAAAAGCAATCGCGGGGCCAGCCCGCTCCCACAAACTTCGTGGGAGCGGGCTGGCCCCGCGATTGACGATCAGCGTGCGATCAGGCGGTCCAGCGACAGGCGACCGGCGCCCTCGATCAGCACCGCCACGGTACCGGCCATCAGCGCCAGGGCGAACTCGTAGCCGTTGTTGGACATGAACAGCCCGTTGCCGATATGCACCGAGAAGATCGCCACCACCAGGGTCACGCTCAGTGCCAGCGCCGCCGGGCGGGCCAGCAGGCCGACCACCAGGGCCAGGCCGCCGAAGAACTCGGCGCTGCCGGACAGCAGGGCCATCAGGTAGCCTGGGGCCAGGCCGATGCTTTCCATCCACTGGCCGGTGCCTTCCAGGCCGTAGCCACCGAACAGGCCGAACAGTTTCTGCGCGCCATGGGCCATGAAGATGATGCCGACCAGGATACGCACGACGCTCAGGCCATAACCGGCGCGGGTGGTGAACAGGGCTTTGAGGGAGTGATTCATGTTTGCTTCCTTGTTTGAGCAGGTGTGTGTTGGATGAGCGCCATCTTAATCAAATCATCGAATAAGAAAATCGCAATAATCGCGTAAATTCTATCGAATAATTAGATTTATCTAGCGCTTCGCCACACGCTCCAGGGAAGCCCGCTCTCGGTTGAACGCGAGGAAGTACTTGTTGACGCTGTTGACGAAGTTCACCGGCCCCATGCCCACCTGCTCCATGGCGATGCGCTCGGTCTGGAAGAACCACTGGTTGCCATTGAGCCCACGCCGCCGTGCTTCGGCACGCATGGCCTGGACCCGCTCCGGCCCGAGGTTGTAGGCGGCCAGGATGAAGGCCATGCGCTCGCGCTCGTTGAGCTGCGGGCTGGCGAAGAACTTGCGGCGGATCAGCGCCAGGTAGCGGGCGCTGGCCTGGACATTGCCGTCCACCGTGGCGGTGTTGCTCACCCCCACCCGCTGGGCCGCCGACGGGGTGATCTGCATCAGCCCGTGGGCGCCACCGGTGCCGCGTGCCTTGGGGTCGAGGGTCGACTCCTTGAACGCCAGGGCGGCCAGATTCAGCCAGTCGAACTGCTGATCGCCACCGTGCTTCTGCAGCACCGGGCGCACCGACTCCAGGCGCTGGCGATCCTGTCGAGCCAGCGGGTTGTGCACCCGGTACTGGCGCCGGTAGATGCGTTCGAAGGCCGCGTCCTGGTTGTCCGGCGCGCGGTAGGTGGCGAGAAAGCGATCCACCGCCGCCTGCAGCATCGGCGCGTCCTGGCGCACATACCAGCGCATAGCCTGGGGCGGGGCCAGCTGCAGCTTGCTGTCCACCCGCAGGCGCGGCATCACCCGCGCCCAGCGCTGGGCGATCGGCCGCTCCACCACGGTCAACGGGTAGATGCCGGCCTGGACCATCTCCAGCACATCCTCCACCGCCAGCGTCGGGTCGACCCATTCCACCTTGATCGGTGCCCGCTTGCGCAGGGCCAGCTGCTGGTTGATCGCCTGGATCGCCGCGCCCGCGGCACTGGCGGTGGTCAGGGCGACGGTGCGCCCGGACAACTGCTCGGGGCGGCTGTAGCCGCGCTCGCCCTTGCGCCCGACCAGTTGCAGCGGCACCTGGTCGACCACCGGGGCACTGACGCCAACTCCGCGCACCACGCTCGGGTCGAGCAGCTCGCCGGGGGCGGCAAGATCGCCCTCGCCGCGCTGCAATGCCGCAAGCAGCTGCTCCTTGGCGCGGGGGATGATCTTCAGGGTGATTTCCTGGCCGTCGGCGACCCGGGCATTGAGGGCATGCTCCAGGGCGCGCAAGCGGTAGTACTCGACCCCTACCGGCTCACCCTTGACCTCGCCGGAGCTGTTGCGGCTCTGGTTGACCAGCACCCGCAGCACCTTGCTCGAACGGATCTGCGCCAGGTCACGCGCCTGGCTGGCCGGCACATGCTGTTGCGGCCCGGCTTCGCCGGCAGCGGCCGGCACGGCGGCCAGCGGCCCGGACAGCAACAGGCAAGTCAAAAAGGTTCGCAACATGGGGATAAGGGTCCGAGAGCGGTTGGCGGGCACCATGTGCTGTGATCGATCCGTGATAAATGACCGCAACAGACCACGGCAAACGTTTGAAGTTCTTGGTTTTTTCTCGATATCCCGGTTTTTGCTATGCTGGCCGCCCCGCGGCACGAGGTAGCACCATGCAACTGATCGATATCGGCGTCAACCTGACCAACAGCAGTTTCCACGACCAGCAGGCCGCCATCGTCGAGCGCGCCGTGGAGGCCGGCGTGGCACAGATGGTCCTTACCGGCACCAGCCTGGACGTCAGCACCGAGGCCCTGGAACTGTGCCAGCGCCTGGACGAACCTGGCCAGCGCCTGTTCAGCACCGCCGGGGTGCACCCTCACGACGCCAGTCACTGGAGCAGCGGCAGCGAACGCCAGCTGCGCGAACTGCTCGCCCAGCCACGGGTGGTGGCCGTGGGCGAATGCGGCCTGGACTTCAATCGCGACTTTTCCCCGCGTCCGGCCCAGGAAAAGGCCCTGGAAGCGCAGTTGGCACTGGCGGTCGAACTGCGCCTGCCGGTGTTCCTCCACGAGCGAGAGGCCAGCGAGCGCCTGCTGGCAATCCTCAAGGACTACCGCGACCAGTTGCCCGCCGCCGTGGTGCACTGCTTCACCGGCGAGCGCCAGGCGCTGTTCGCCTACCTCGACCTGGACCTGCACATCGGCATCACCGGCTGGATCTGCGACGAGCGCCGCGGCACCCACCTGCATCCCCTGGTCGGCAACATCCCCGAGGGCCGCCTGATGCTCGAAAGCGACGCGCCCTACCTGCTGCCCCGCAGCCTGCGGCCCAAGCCGAAGAACGGCCGCAACGAGCCGGCCTTCCTGCCCGAGGTGCTGCGCGAGGTGGCCCTGCACCGCCATGAAACCGCAGCGCACACCGCCGCCCACACCAGCGCCTGCGCCCGCGCGTTCTTTGGCCTGCCTGGGGTTTCTTGACGCATATCAACAAGGCCCCTGGCCTTGGCGGGCACAATGATGGCACCTTGCCAATAATGTTTCCGCCAACTCAGAGAAGACCTACCATGGGTGCCTGGCTTAGCAACGTTTCCCTCAAATACAAGTTCTGGGCCGTCAATGCCGTGGCCTTCGTCACCACCCTGATGCTGGTGCTCTACGCGGTGTACCTGGAGCAGCAGGCCCGCGCCAGCGGTGCGCAGGCGCAAGCCCAGGCCCAGGCCGAACTGCTGGCGGCCTGGCCCGCCGGGCAGGCCCTGCCCGCCCAGGCCAACCTGATCACCTGGCGCAATGGCCAGACACCACAGTTCGCCGGCGAACCCCTCGAAGCCCTGCGCGACGGCCAGGGCTGGGTCGAGCTGCCCGGTGCCTGGATCCTCGGCGACAACCCGCTGCGCGGCGCCCAGGTGCTGCGCCGGGGGGATCAGCAGCTTGCGTTGATCGCCCAGTCGCCGAGCCTGCGCCAGGTCTATTTCGACCGCTTCAGCAACTACGCCGTGTGCGTGCTGATCCTGATGCTGGCGATGCTCTGCGCCTCGCAGTTGTTGATCCGTTTCCTGCTCAGCCAGCTCAACACCCTCAAGGACGTGATGCTGCACGTGGAGAAGACCGGCGACCTCTCGGCCCGGGTGCCACTGGCCTGCGGCGACGAAGTCGGGCAGATGGCCGGCGCGTTCAACGCCATGCAGACCACCTACCACCGCGTGGTCAGTACCGTGGCGCGCACCGCCGCGCAGCTGGACTCCGGTGCCGCGCGCCTGGCCGGCAGCATGGACGAGGTGCGCCACGGCATGATCGGCCAGCAGAGCGAGACCGACCAGGCGGCCACCGCGATCAACGAGATGACCGCCACCGTCCACCACATCGCCCAGCATGCCGGCGCCACCCGCGACCTGTCGCAGACCGCCGACACCCTGGCCGGCAGCGGCCAGGCCGTGGTCAGCCGCGTGCAGGACTCGATTGCCGGGCTCTCCAGCGGCGTGCAGCAGACCGCCGAGATGATCCGCCAGCTGGCCGATGACAGCCAGAAGATCAACGGTGTGGTCGGGGTCATCCACAGCATCGCCGAACAGACCAACCTGCTCGCCCTCAACGCCGCCATCGAGGCGGCCCGGGCCGGCGACCTGGGCCGCGGCTTCGCCGTGGTCGCCGATGAGGTGCGCAACCTGGCCAAGCGCGTGCAGACCTCCACCGACGAGATCACCACCATGGTTGCCGACCTGCAGGCCGGTACCCGCGACGCGGTGGATTTCATGCAGGAAAGCTCGTACAAGGCCGACGATTGCGTCAAGCAGGCCCGCGAAGCCGGCGAGGCCCTCGCCGAAATCACCAGCGCCGTGGCGCAGATGCGCGAAAGCAACACCCAGATCGCCGTGGCCGCCGAGCAGCAGAGCCAGGTGGCCGAGGAGATGAACCGCGCCGTGGTCAGTATCCGCGACGTGACCGAGGAGACCGTGCAGCAGACCGTGGGCTCGGCCACCACCAGCAGTGAACTGGCGACCCTCGCCGGCGAGCTGAACAAGGCGATCGGCCAGCTCAAGCTGTGACCCGCGCCGGCTATGGCCACCATAGCCAGCCTCGATTGGCCCCCGCCCGGGGGCCGCACTAAGCTTTGGACAGGCCCCAGAGGATCTGTCCATGAGCAAGCGACTGCCCAACCTGCCCGCCTGGCAATGGCGCGGCTACCACCATAACCATCGCCACCCCGCCAACCTGGTGCTGCACCTGATCGCCGTGCCGCTGTTCATCCTTGGCGCGCTGCTGGTGCTGTCGGGGCTGTTCGGGCTGGACCTGTCGCAGATCGCCGTGGGCATCATCGCCCTGGTGGCCGGGCTGGGTCTGCAACGCCAGGGGCACCGCCTGGAAGCCGAGCAGCCCGAGCCGTTCAGTGGCCGCAAGGACGCCGTGCAACGCCTGCTCACCGAGCAGTTCATCACCTTCCCGCGCTTCGTGCTGAGCGGTGCCTGGTGGCGGGCCTGGCGCGAGCGACACAAGCATCGCCACTGACTGAAATACATCGCGGGGCAAGCCCGCTCCCACGCTGGAACTCTGTACCCTGCGCGCCAGGCTAGGCGATCTCCCACAAGCGCCACAGGGCGGCGTGGGAGCGGGCTTGCCCCGCGATTGGCTTGACGAAGATGGCTCAGGCGAACACAGTCACCGTCTGCCGGCTCAACGCCAGCAACTCGCCCTCTGCCGTCCACAACGCCGCGGCCGCATGCCCATAGCCATCACGGGCATACTCGGTCTCGACCACATAGCGGCACCAGTCGAGGGTCGACAGCTGCGGCGTGGGCTGCACGAACTCGATGGTCCAGGTCAGCGTGCTGCCAGCGGCGGGCTGCTTGAGATACGGCAGCAGGCTGGGCGGCCAGGCATCGACCAATGCCAGCAGGTGCGCCACCCCGACCGGCTCCTCGGCGGCATCGCGCAGGCGCACCCAACCACCCATATGGCGCGAGTCGTTGCCACTGAACGGCAGGCCGCCCACCGCCCAGCGAAACGCCACGTGCTGCATGAACTGCGGTGTAATGCCCTTGATAAAGGGCAACTCCGGCGCTGCCTCCTGCAGCGGCTTCATCGGCATCGCGGTGGGCGCGTCGACCGCCACCACGGAAGGGCGACCGGCACCGAAGCTGCCCTGCACCAGGGTCACCACCTGGCCATCCTGCACGGCGCGCCCCAGCAAGGTGCTGACCGCCTTGCCCTCGCGCAGCACCTCGACCTCCAGACTGATCGGCACATCCGTCGCCGCCGGGCCGACGAAGGTGATGGCCAGCGAACGCACCGGGCGGTCGTCGCCCAGCTTCTGGCGCATCGCTTCGTGCACCATCGCCGCCATCAGGCCGCCGAACACCGCGCGCCCCTGGGCCCAGCCGGCGGGCACGCTGATTGCCTCGGGGTGCGCGCGGGCGGCTGCCAGCAATTCTGTGAAGTTCATGTGCCAGGGCTCCTGCGCCAAAAAAACCGATAGTAACCAGCGATCACGCCAGCCACAGCCCGCATATCGGTCATTTGCCGGGACTAACGGCGCGCCAGGGCCTTTTGCAGTGCTTCGAGGGTGAGGTCGGAGCGTGCTTCGGCGGCATGCAGCTCATGCTCCCAGGCCACCTTGCAGCCGAGCAGGTCGCTGTGCTCGCGCACCTGCAGCAACCACTGCACGCGGTCGTGCCAGTCGCCCAGATCGCCCTGGGCCGCCTTGAGCAAGCGCTGCAGCTTGTTGCCGGCGTGTTCGAGCTGTGGGTAGGCCTGGTCGCCATAGCGCACCCGCTTGATCAGCAGGCGCAGTCGGTGGCGGTCGTGGGCAGGGTCCGCCAGGGCCGTCTGCAGCCCGCGCCATTGCTTGTGCAGGCGCTTGTCGATGCGCTGCCCCAGCTTCGCCGCCAGCCCTTCACGGCCAGCGGCACGCAGGAACATCGGGAACGCATCGAGAATCGCCAGCACGCGGTTGAGCTGGGCGCTGGCCGCGACACCGGCATAGGTGCGCGCCCTGCCCTCCTGGCGCCGCGCGCCTGCCTGCACGTGCCCGCGATGAACCAACTGCGCCGCCAGCACCTCGCGATCACGCAGCGGCGTGGTCAGCGTGCCCAGCGCCCCGGCCGCCTGCTCGAGCTGCTCGACGCCCGGCAGGCCACGCAACGGCCGCAACAGGCTGCGCAGCCGCCGCACGGCAATGCGCAAATCGTGCAACGCCTCGCGGTCGGTGTCGGCGGCCAGGCGTTCGCGACAGGCCAGCAGACGCACCTGCAGTGCCAGGATCTGGCCGACCACATGATCGAGCATGGCGGACATGGGCAGCTCCTCGGTCAACGCCCGGCGCGGGATTCACGAATATAGAAACGGGCCTTCTCGGCCTTGCGGGTACAGCCCTCGAAGCCTTCGAACTGCTGCTGGGTCTTGGCGCCGGTCAACAACGACAGCGCCTTGGAGTAACTCACGGTGCCGGCAAAGCCTTCGGCCTTGGCCAGGTCCAGTTCCTTCCAGGCGGCATCGAGCTGGGTCGCGCAACTGTCGCGATAGGCCGTCTTGCCCGCGCAGCCGGCCAGGGCCAGGGCAATCAGAGGAAGGGTGATCCAGGCTTTCATCGGTAATACCTCGAGGGTGAAAAACTAAGGTGGCCGTTCGACGGCAAAGCAAACGAAAAGTGCCCTGCTCAGCGTAGTCCAGCGCGGACTACATTGAAGCACAGGTGGTAATGGGTGCATTGTTGGACCATGGTGGCACAGCGGCGGGGGAAAAGGTCATGGGCAAACGCGTGGCATTGGTGCTGGGCTCCGGTGGTGCCCGGGGATACGCGCACATCGGCGTGATCGAGGAAATCGAACGACGCGGCTATGAGATCGGCTGCATCGCCGGCTGCTCGATGGGCGCGGTGATCGGCGGCATCTACGCCGCCGGCAAACTCGACGAATACCGCAGCTGGATCGAGAGCCTGGACTACCTCGACGTGCTGCGCCTGGTGGACGTCAGCTTCCGCCTGGGGGCGATCCGTGGCGACAAGGTGTTCGGGCAGATCCGCAAGATCGTTGGCGAAATCAACATCGAGCAATTGCGCATCCCCTACACGGCGGTCGCCACCGACCTGACCAACCAGCAGGAGATCTGGTTCCAGGAGGGCTGCCTGCACCAGGCCATGCGCGCCTCGGCGGCCATTCCCAGCCTGTTCACCCCGGTGGTGCAAGGCAACCGCACGCTGGTCGATGGCGGCATCCTCAACCCGCTGCCGATCGTGCCGGTGGTGTCCAGCCACTGTGACCTGATCATCGCCGTCAACCTCAACGCCACCAACCAGAAGCAATACCAACTGCCGGTGATCGAGCGCCCGGCGGCATTCAAGATGCGCTTCGATGCCTTGATCAGTTCGCTCGGCTCGCGCCTGCCGTTTCGCCGCAAGCCGGCCGAACAGCTGATCCGCCTGGAGCAGGAAATCACCGCCGAGGGGCTGGCCAGCCCCAACCCGTGGCTCGCTGAAAGCGCCGCCCCCGAGGGCCAGCAGCCGGCGGCCGCGCCGCAGAGCGAGGGGGCGCCGAAATCGGCCACGGGTTCGTTCATCGTCGACAACGTCGGCCCCGCGTCCCTGCTCGACCTGATCAACCAGAGCTTCGAGGTGATGCAGACGTCATTGGCCCAGTACAAGATCGCCGGCTACCCGCCGGACATACTGATCAACGTGCCCAAGCGCGTGTGCCGGTTCTTCGAGTTCTACAAGGCGCCGGAGCTGATCGCCCTGGGGCGGGAGGTTGCGCGGGATACGCTGGACAATCATGAGGGGGTTCGGCGGTAGCTACGCGCGCGATCCCTGTAGGAGCGGCCTTGTGCCGCGAAAGGGCTGCGCAGCAGCCCCGGCGATTGCAGCGTCAACGCTGAAATCCTGGGGCCGCTTCGCGCCCCTTTCGCGGCACAAGGCCGCTCCTACAGAGGGAGAGAGAGGAGGCAGCAGAGCGTTCCGAACATCGGAAACGAAACAGGCCGCATACGCGGCCTGTTTCGTGATCAGCGCACCACTCAGTAGCGCGTGATGTCGGCACTGCCTTCAAGCAGCTTGCGATAGGCCGCGAAGTCCTGCGAACCGGCACGCGAAGCGAGGTAGCGACGGATCTGCGCCTTCTCTTCGTCGGTGGCGGCGGCGCCTTCGTTGACGCCCTTGAGCTGAAGGACCACCAGGCTGCCGTCGCCCAGGACCACGCTGCCGTAGACCGGCTTGTCCTTGGCCGCAGGCTTGCCGAGGCGGAACACCGCCTGCAGCTCGGCCGGGTCGATACCGTCCTGGCCGCGGGTGACCGCTTCGTGGACTTTCCAGCCCTGGCCTTCGGCCTTGGCCGAACCCTCACGCAGACCGGCGATCAGCTTGTCGGCCTTGGCCTTGAGTTCAGCAATCGCCTTCTCCTTGGCCAGGTGCTCGCTGATGTTCTTGGCCACGGCCTCCAGCGGCAGTTGCTCAGGCTTGCGGTGTTCCTTGACGCGCAGTACCACCACGGTCTCCGGATCCAGCTCGATGGCGTTGCTGTTGGCGCCCTCTTCCAGCACCTGCTCGCCGAACGCGGCCTGGATCACCGCGCGGTTGGCGGTGATGCCTTCGCCGCCCTCGCGACCGAAGGCCGCCGAAGTGTGCACCTTCAGGCCCAGGTCCTGGGCCGGCTGGGCCAGGTCGGAGGCTTCGAAGGCGGTGTCCTCGAGCTGCTTGGTGGCCTCGACGAAGCGCTGCTCCACCTGCTGGGTCTTCAGCTCGTGGGTCAGCTTGTCCTTCAGGCTGGCGAAGCTCGGCACATCCGGCGCCTGCACGCCCAGCAGCTTGATCAGGTGGTAGCCGAACTCGGTGCGTACCGGTGCGGACACCTGGTCCTTGTTCAGCTTGTACAGCGCGTCCTCGAAGGCCGGGTCGTACACGCCAGGGCCGGCGAAGCCGAGGTCGCCACCGGTGTTGGCCGAACCCGGATCCTGGGAGAATTCCTTGGCCAGCTTGGCGAAGTCCTCACCCTTGTCCAGGCGCTGCTGGATCTCTTCGATGCGGGCCTTGGCCTTGGCATCGTCGGTCTTGTCGTTGACCTCGATCAGGATGTGCGCGGCATGGCGCTGCTCGCCCAGGTTGGCGATCTCCTTCTCGTACAGGGCCTTGAGCTCGCCGTCGTCGACCTTGACCTGGTCGAAGAAGGCCGACTTCTTCAGCTCGAGGTAGTCGATGACCACCTGATCCGGGGTCATGAATTCCTTGGCGTGCTGGTCGTAGTGCGCCTTGACCTCGTCATCGCTCACCTTGACCGCGGCCGGATCGGCCTTGAAGGTCTGTGAAGCGAAATCGCGGGTCTGCTTCTCGAGGCGGGCGAAGGCCTCGACCTGCTTGTCGGTGACGAAGCTGCTGCCGGCAAGGCCGGTGCGCAGCTGGCCGATCAGCATTTCCTGGGCGAGCATCTCGCGGAACTGCATGCGGCCGTAGCCCATCTGGCGGATGACCGAGTCGAAGCGCTCGGCGCTGAACTTGCCATCGACCTGGAATTCAGGCGTCTGCAGGATCAGCTGATCCAGCGCGGCCTCGGAAAAAGCGAACTTGGCGTCTTCGGCACCCTGCAACAGCAGCTTGCGATCGATCAGCCCCTTGAGCGCTGCTTCGCGCAGCATCTTCTCGTCCAGCAGCGCAGGGTCGAAATCCTTGCCCAGCTGTTGCATCAGCTGGCGGCGCTGCATGTCCACGGCCTGGCTCAGCTCGTTCTGGCTGATGGTCTGGCCGTTCACCTTGGCGGCGTCCTGGCTATGGCTGGCGGCCTGGAAAATGGCCTCGAAGCCGGTCAACGCCATCAACACGACGATTAGGCCGATGATGGTCTTGGCAATCCAACCTTGTGAATTGTCCCTGATATTCTGCAGCATGCGTCCCCCAGAAACGGCTGTACCACTGCGTCGACAACCGCGGAGCGTGGGTAGAATCCTGATAGAAGAAAGGCGCATCCAGTGGATGCGCCTTTTCGAAGCGAGCGTGCCAGCGGGAACGTTTGCGACCCGCCGTCACGCGGTCGGCCCTGACGATGCCGGGCCGGCTGAAAGACGACTTAGTTGACGGCGTCTTTCAGGCCCTTGCCAGCCTTGAAGCCTGGAACCTTGGCGGCAGCGATCTTGATCGCCTTGCCGGTTTGCGGGTTGCGGCCGGTGCGCTCGGCGCGCTCCTTGACCGAGAAGGTACCGAAGCCAACCAGTACCACATCGTCACCTTGCTTCAGGGCGCCGGTGACGGATTCGATGACTGCGTCCAGCGCACGGCCGGCTACAGCTTTCGGGATGTCAGCAGATGCGGCGATAGCGTCAATCAGTTCCGACTTGTTCACTCTAAGTCCCCTTATTTCTCTATTGAGTTTGTTTCTAAGTATGTAATGAAAAGCTTAATGAAACGAGCGCTGGGTGGCCTGTTGACACTGGCGTGCCGTTTTATAGCAAGGGGCCGAAAATGCTGTCAACCAAAGCCCCCCAGCGAAATACGTACTAGTGCGTGCTGATTCTTTCCTTAGCATCGCCGTCGCGCTTCTCATCTTTCGCGACAATCTCCGGAGCCACATCTGGCAAGGGCTCCGGGGCGTATTGCAGCGCAATTTGGAGGACTTCGTCAATCCATTTGACCGGTTTGATCTGAAGATCCTGTTTGATATTTTCCGGAATCTCCTTCAGATCGCGAACATTCTCCTCTGGAATGATCACCGTCTTGATCCCGCCGCGGTGTGCCGCCAGCAGTTTTTCCTTGAGGCCACCGATGGCCAGGACCTGGCCGCGCAAGGTGATCTCACCGGTCATCGCCACGTCGGCGCGTACCGGGATCTGGGTCAGGGCCGACACCAGCGCGGTGCACATGCCGATACCGGCGCTCGGGCCATCCTTGGGCGTGGCGCCTTCGGGCATGTGGATGTGAACGTCGCGCTTCTCGTGGAAGTCTGCGGCGATCCCCAGGCTCTGGGCACGGCTGCGCACCACCGTCTGCGCGGCGGTGATCGACTCGACCATGACGTCGCCGAGCGAGCCGGTCTTGATCAACTGGCCCTTGCCCGGGATGACCACGGCCTCGATGGTCAGCAGTTCGCCGCCCACCTGGGTCCAGGCCAGGCCCGTGACCTGGCCGATCTGGTCCTGCTGCTCGGCCAGGCCGTAGCGGAACTTGCGCACCCCCAGCAGCTGCTCGAGCTGCTCGCCGCTGACCTTGACCTTCACCTGCTTGGCCCCGGTGTGCTCCTTGACCACCTTGCGGCAGACCTTGGCGATCTGGCGCTCCAGGCCACGCACGCCGGCTTCGCGGGTGTAGTAACGGATGATATCGCGGATGGCCGAAACATCGACCTCCAGCTCGTCCTTCTTCAGGCCGTTGGCCTTGACCTGCTTGGGCACCAGGTACTTGACCGCGATGTTGATCTTCTCGTCCTCGGTGTAACCCGGCAGGCGGATGACTTCCATGCGGTCGAGCAGCGCCGGCGGGATGTTCATCGAGTTCGAGGTGCACAGGAACATCACGTCCGAGAGGTCGTAGTCGACTTCCAGGTAGTGGTCGTTGAAGTTGTGGTTCTGTTCGGGGTCGAGCACCTCGAGCAGCGCCGAGGCCGGATCGCCACGCATGTCGCTGCCCATCTTGTCGATCTCGTCGAGCAGGAACAGCGGATTGCGTACGCCGACCTTGGTCATTTTCTGAATCAGACGACCGGGCATCGAACCGATGTAGGTACGACGGTGGCCACGGATCTCGGCCTCGTCACGCACGCCGCCCAGGGCCATGCGCACGAACTTGCGGTTGGTGGCGGCGGCGATCGACTCGGCCAGCGAGGTCTTGCCCACGCCGGGCGGGCCGACCAGGCACAGCACCGGGCCACGGATCTTCTTCACGCGCTTCTGTACGGCGAGGTACTCGAGGATGCGTTCCTTGACCTCTTCCAGGCCGTAGTGGTCGGCATCGAGGATTTCCTCGGCCTTGGCCAGGTCCAGGCGCACCTTGCTCTGGGCCTTCCACGGCACCTGCACCAGCCAGTCGAGGTACGAACGCACCACGGTGGCCTCGGCCGACATCGGCGACATCTGCTTGAGCTTGTTCAGCTCGGCCTGGGCCTTGGCCAGGGCGTCTTTCGGCAGGCCGGCGGCGTCGATGCGCTTCTTCAGCTCCTCGACTTCGTTGTGGCCTTCGTCGCCATCGCCGAGCTCCTTCTGAATGGCCTTCATCTGCTCATTCAGGTAGTACTCGCGCTGGCTGCGCTCCATCTGCTTCTTGACCCGACCACGGATACGCTTCTCGACCTGCAGCAGGTCGATCTCGGCGTCCAGCAGCGCCAGCACGTGCTCGACGCGGGCCTGCAGGTCGACAATCTCGAGGATCTCCTGCTTCTGCTCGATCTTCAGCGCCATGTGCGCGGCCATGGTGTCGACCAGGCGACCCGGCTCCTCGATGCTGTTGAGCGAGGACAACACTTCGGCGGGGACCTTCTTGCCCAGCTGCACGTACTGCTCGAACTGCGACAGCAAGGTCCGCACGAACACTTCGGACTCGCGCTCGGCGGTCTCGGTTTCGTCGATCAGGCTGACTTCGGCGCGGATATGGCCGTCGACTTCGTTGAAACGCTCCACGGCGCCGCGCTGCTCACCCTCGACCAGCACCTTGACGGTGCCATCGGGCAGCTTGAGCAGTTGCAGCACGGTGGCGACGGTGCCCACGCGATACAGGGCGTCTTCGCCCGGATCATCGTCGGCCGGATTCTTCTGGGCCAGCAGGAGGATCTGCTTCTCGCCCGTCATCGCGGCCTCGAGGGCCTCGATAGACTTCTCACGCCCCACGAACAGTGGGATGACCATGTGCGGATAGACGACGACGTCACGCAATGGCAAAAGAGGCAAGTCGAGGGTGGTCTTCATGATTTCGCCTCTACAGCGGCCTTGGTGGCCGGAAACCGTTGGAAATGGTGCTTGGGGCTAATGTGGGGGCAGCCCTGGGAAATTACAAGCGCCCAGGCCATGAAATGCAAAAAGGGGCCTGAAAGGCCCCTTCTTGCGTGCTGCCCCTTGCCCGATCAGGCGTCGGGGGCGGCCTTGGCTTGCGGCTCGCTGTTCTCGTAGATGAGCAGCGGCTGCGACGAGCCTTCGATGACGCTCTCGTCGATCACCACCTTGCTGACATCCTTCTGCGAAGGAATCTCGTACATGGTGTCGAGCAGCACGCCCTCGAGAATCGAACGCAGGCCGCGGGCGCCAGTCTTGCGCTCCAGAGCCTTGCGTGCCACGGCCTTGAGCGCATCGCTGCGGAACTCGAGGTCGACGTCTTCCATCTCGAACAGCCTGGCGTACTGCTTGGTCAGCGCGTTCTTCGGCTCGGTGAGGATCTGCATCAGCGCAGCCTCGTCCAGCTCGTCCAGGGTCGCCAGCACCGGCAAGCGGCCGACAAACTCCGGAATCAGGCCGAACTTGACCAGATCGTCCGGCTCGACCTCACGCAGCGACTCGCCGACCTTCTTGCCCTCTTCCTTGCTGCGCACTTCGGCACCGAAGCCGATGCCGCCTTTGGTCGAGCGGTTCTGGATGACCTTTTCCAGGCCCGAGAAGGCGCCACCGCAGATGAACAGGATATTGCGGGTGTCGACCTGCAGGAATTCCTGTTGCGGGTGCTTGCGGCCCCCTTGCGGCGGCACGGAGGCCACGGTGCCTTCGATCAGCTTCAGCAACGCCTGCTGCACGCCCTCGCCCGAGACATCACGGGTGATGGACGGGTTGTCCGACTTGCGCGAGATCTTGTCGATCTCGTCGATGTAGACAATGCCCATCTGGGCCTTTTCCACGTCGTAGTCGCACTTCTGCAGCAGTTTCTGAATGATGTTCTCGACGTCCTCACCGACATAACCGGCTTCGGTCAGGGTGGTGGCGTCGGCAATGGTGAACGGTACGTTCAGCAGGCGCGCGAGCGTCTCGGCGAGCAGCGTCTTGCCCGAGCCGGTCGGCCCGATCAGCAGGATGTTGCTTTTGCCCAGTTCGACTTCGTCGCCCTTCTTGTCACGCTGGTTCAGGCGCTTGTAGTGGTTGTACACCGCTACTGCCAGCACCTTTTTCGCGCGCTCCTGACCAATGACGTACTGGTCCAGGATTCCGCTGATTTCTTTCGGCGAGGGTAACTTGTGCGCGTTGCTCTCGGCCTGGGCTTCCTGCACCTCCTCACGGATGATGTCATTGCACAGGTCGACGCACTCGTCGCAAATAAATACCGAGGGGCCGGCAATCAATTTACGCACTTCATGCTGGCTTTTGCCGCAGAAAGAGCAGTAGAGCAATTTGCCGTTGTCCTCGCCGTTACGGGTGTCAGTCATTCGATCGATCCAATCCGGTAGGCTTGAAACACAAGATGAAGGCAATCGCTGGCTTTTTCAAGTCCGCGCTCGGGCGCAATCAGCGCCCGAACGCTCTGGCGCATTGCTTCAGGATGCCAGTTGCCGCTTGTCGTAGACCGAGTCGATCAGGCCGTACTCGGCCGCGCGCGCGGCGCTCATGAAGTTGTCGCGCTCGGTGTCGCGTTTGATGGTCTCGAGGTCCTGGCCGGTGTGGTGGGCCAGCAGCTCGTTCAGGCGCGCCTTGATGTTGAGGATTTCCTGGGCGTGGATTTCGATGTCGGTCGCCTGGCCCTGGAAGCCGCCCAACGGCTGGTGAATCATCACCCGCGAGTTTGGCAGGCAGTGGCGCTTGCCGGCGGCACCGGCCGCGAGCAGGAAGGCGCCCATGCTGCAGGCCTGGCCGATACAGATGGTCGAGACGTCCGGCTTGATGAACTGCATGGTGTCGTAGATCGACATGCCGGCAGTTACCGAGCCGCCCGGGGAGTTGATATAAAGATGGATATCCTTGTCCGGGTTTTCCGCCTCAAGGAACAGCAACTGCGCCACCACCAGGTTGGCCATGTAGTCTTCTACGGGGCCGACCAGGAAGATCACGCGCTCCTTCAGGAGGCGCGAATAGATGTCGTAGGCACGTTCGCCACGGGCGGACTGCTCGATAACCATCGGGACCAGACCGCCTGCGGCCTGGATGTCAGAGCTTTGCTGAATATAAGAATTGCGGGACATGTCCTGCACTCGCTCCCAAATAGTCATGGCTTGAATACGCACAAGCCAGCGCGAAGGCTGGCTTGTGGGGGTTTCCTACGAGAGTAGCCTGTTACTCAGCGTCGGCAGCAGCCTGTGCTGGTTTGACGGCTTCTTCGTACGAGACCGATTTGTCGGTCACAGTCGCTTTCTGCAGGACAGTATCTACAACTTGCTCTTCCAGCACAACCGAACGGACTTCGTTCAGTTGCTGGTCGTTCTTGTAGTACCAGGCGATGACCTGCTCAGGCTCCTGGTAGGCCGAGGCCATCTCTTCGATGACTTCACGAACCTTGGCTTCGTCCGGCTTCAGGTCGAACTGCTTGACCACTTCGGCGACGATCAGGCCCAGCACGACGCGGCGCTTGGCTTGCTCTTCGAACAGCTCGGCCGGCAGTTGGTCAGGCTTGATGTTGCCACCGAACTGCTGGACAGCCTGCACGCGCAGACGGTTGACTTCGTTTTCCAGCAGGGCTTTCGGCACGTCGACCGGGTTGGCGGCCAGCAGACCGTCCATGACCTGGTTCTTGACCTTGGCCTTGATGGCCTGGCGCAGCTCACGCTCCATGTTCTTGCGAACTTCGGCGCGGAAGCCTTCCAGGGTCGATTCCTTGATGCCGAACTGGGCGAAGAAGGCTTCGTTCAGCTCTGGCAGCACAGGGGCCGATACGCTGTTGACAGTGATGGTGAACTCAGCGGCTTTGCCAGCCAGGTCGAGGTTCTGGTAGTCCTCTGGGAAGGTCACGTTGACCACGCGCTCTTCACCGGCCTTGGCGCCTACCAGGCCGTCTTCGAAGCCCGGGATCATGCGGCCGGAACCCAGCACCAGCTGGGTGCCTTTGGCCGAACCGCCGGCGAAGGCTTCACCGTCGATCTTGCCGACGAAGTCGATGTTGACCTGGTCGTCGTTTGCAGCGGCGCGCTCGACGGCCTCGAAACGGGTGTTCTGCTTGCGCAGGACTTCCAGCATGTTGTCCAGGTCGGCGTCAGCCACTTCGGCGCTCAGGCGCTCGACGGCGATCGACTCGAAACCGGCAACGGTGAATTCAGGGAAGACTTCGAAGATGGCGACGAACTCGAGGTCCTTACCCTTCTCGAACGACTTCGGCTCGACGGCAGGCGCGCCAGCCGGGTTCAGCTTCTGCTCGACGATGGCTTCGTAGAAGGAAGCCTGGACCAGGTCACCGAAAGCCTCTTGGCGGGCATCGGCTTCGAAACGCTGGCGGATCACGCTCATTGGCACCTTGCCCGGACGGAAGCCGGCAACCTTGGCGCGCTTGGCAGTCTGCTGCAGACGCTTGTTGACTTCGTTCTCGACGCGCTCGGCCGGAACGGCGATGGTCATGCGGCGCTCGAGAGCGGAAGTGTTTTCAACAGAAACTTGCATGGATATTCCTCGTTGCACAGACGTTAGCCGGCGATAGCCCGACTCCAGAATCAAGGGCAAACATTCTAGTGACTCATCAAGCAGAAGTCACCCCACCTGGATTGTCGGCGAGCCGCGCCGGTCGATTTCCTTGAAAGGCCCGCCCGCCTTGGCGTCGAGCCTGTTTCATTCACGGCCGCGCACGCCCTTGTTGCGTGCGCGGTTGTAAAACCTTGTCAAACAAACAGTGGCCAGTTGAGATATGGGTATGAGTGGGTGGTTTCAAGGGGGATTGCGTCAGGGCCGGCGGGCGTTCGCCGAAGGCCCTGCAGCGCCCTTGAGATCGAGCGCCGCCCGCGCGGCGCTCGATCTGATAGGCGCCAGAGATCCCTCGGCGAACACCTGGTCGCCCTGACGCAATACCACCTAAAATCCCAACCTACTCCAGATCAAGCCCATTGAACTGGCAATACTCTCCCCACTCCAACCCCAGCGCCTCGGCCACCTCGCGATGAGTCTCCAGGCGCATGGCCTGCAGCTGCTCCGGCGACTCGGCGATCAGCTGCAAGGCATACTCCCAGGGCTCGACGCCCTGCTCCTGCGCCGCATCCTCGAACGCCCACTCGATCTGCTGGGCCTGCTCACGAGCATCCAACTCGCGGATCTCCTCGAGCAGCTGCGGGTTGGCCTCGGCGAAACGTTGCAGCGCCAGGGCCTGGCGCGCTTCTTTTGCGATCATCTGCGCTATTCCTCTGCCGGCACCTCGGCCAGCCCTTCAACCGGCTGAAATCTATCAGCTTTTGTAGCAAGGCCACCAGAGGCCGCCAACGCCAGAAACGACAAAGGCGCCCGGTCATACGACCAAGGCGCCTTCGTAAAATATGGGGTGGACGATGGGAATCGAACCCACGACAACCGGAATCACAATCCGGCGCTCTACCAACTGAGCTACGCCCACCATAATGCAGTGTTGCGGTACAGCCTTACAGAAACATGGTGCGGACGAAGAGACTCGAACTCTTACAGCTTGCGCCGCTGGAACCTAAATCCAGTGTGTCTACCAATTTCACCACGTCCGCATGAAACTCAAAAACAAAGGCGCCGGATCATTCAATCGAGGCGCCCCTGCAGAATCTGGGGTGGACGATGGGAATCGAACCCACGACAACCGGAATCACAATCCGGCGCTCTACCAACTGAGCTACGCCCACCATATTGCGGTACTGCTTACTTGCCCAGGCCTTAATGGCGCACCCGGCAGGACTCGAACCTGCGACCATCCGCTTAGAAGGCGGATGCTCTATCCAGCTGAGCTACGGGCGCTTAAGCTTACAGTCCAGCCGAACAAACGAACCGCTTATTCTGCCCGACTTTGCCAACCCGTGCCAGGCAGTGCCCGACAAGTGCGGCGAATCTTATAGGCGACCCCGCAGGTCGTCAACACCTTTCGCAAAAAAATTTAAATTATTGAAGGGGTTAGGGGATTTGCCCGACCACCCGCCTTTGCCCTTGGGCCGTGTCGTGCGAGAATGCGCGCTTCTTATATATGTTCCCTTCTCGATGGTTAATCACGCGTCTATGACTGCACACCTAATCGATGGCAAGGCGATCGCCGCCAACCTGCGCCAGCAGATCGCCCAACGTGTCGCCGAGCGTCGCCAGCAGGGCCTGCGCACGCCAGGCCTGGCGGTGATCCTGGTCGGTACCGACCCGGCCTCCCAAGTCTATGTCTCGCACAAGCGCAAGGACTGCGAAGAGGTCGGCTTCATCTCCCAGGCGTTCGACCTGCCCAGCGAGACCACGCAGCAAGCCCTGACCGACCTGATCGATCGCCTCAACGATGACCCGGCCGTCGACGGTATCCTGCTGCAGTTGCCGCTGCCCGAGCACCTGGACGCCTCCCTGCTGCTCGAGCGCATCCGCCCGGACAAGGACGTGGACGGTTTCCACCCCTACAACATCGGCCGCCTGGCCCAGCGCATCCCGCTGCTGCGCCCGTGCACGCCGAAGGGCATCATGACCCTGCTGCACAGCACCGGCCAGGACCTGTACGGCATGAACGCGGTGATCGTCGGCGCGTCCAACATCGTCGGCCGGCCGATGGCCATGGAGCTGCTGCTGGCCGGCTGCACCGTCACCGTCTGCCACCGCTTCACCAAGGACCTGGCCGGCCACGTCGGCCGCGCCGACCTGGTGGTGGTCGCCGCCGGCAAGCCGGGCCTGGTCAAGGGTGAGTGGGTCAAGGAAGGCGCCATCGTCATCGACGTCGGCATCAACCGCCAGGACGACGGCAAGCTGGTCGGCGACGTGGTCTACGAGACTGCCCTGCCCCGCGCCGGCTGGATCACCCCAGTGCCGGGCGGCGTGGGCCCGATGACCCGTGCGTGCCTGCTGGAAAACACCCTGTACGCGGCTGAAGAGCTGCACAAGTAGGTTGTTCCGGCAATGACGCAACGGCGCCTCTCGAGGCGCCGTTTTCGTTTGTGCACTTCATCCTCGTGGGAGCGGGCTTGCCCCGCGATGGCGATGGGGCTGCCGACGCCATCGCGGGGCAAGCCCGCTCCCACGAGTGCTATATCAGCCGATTCCGCTGCCAAGCTAGCCATTTCAGCTGGACCGGCTGCCCACCCTCCACGCTTCAGCCGGGATTGCCTCGCGATCCCTCTGACAATGGTCACACAGCCCACCCGTGGATGCGTGCCCAATGCAAACAACAAATACCGTCCTCATGATTCGCCCGGCGCGGTTCGCCTTCAACCCCGACACCGCCGCCAACAACCGCTTCCAGCAGGCGCCGCCGGACCCGCAGGCCGCCAGCGAAAAGGCCCTGGAAGAGTTCGACGGCTACGTCGACACCCTGCGCCAGCACGGCGTCGATGTGCTGGTGGTACAGGACACCCCCGAACCCCATACCCCCGATTCGATCTTCCCCAACAACTGGTGGAGCAGCCACGCCGACGGCAGCCTGGTGCTGTACCCGATGGAGGGCGAGAACCGCCGCCTGGAGCGCAGCAAGGGCGTACTGGGCGTGCTGCAGGAGCGCTTCGCCATCCAGCGCACCATCGACCTGAGCCCGCTGGAACAGCAGAATCTGTTCCTCGAAGGCACCGGCAGCATGGTCCTGGACCGCGAGCACCGCATCAGCTACGCCTGCCACTCCGGGCGCACCCACGAACGCGCCCTGCGCCAGTTCGCCGAGCGCCTGGACTACCGCCTGTGCCTGTTCAACGCCATGGACCGCCGCCAGGCGCCGATCTACCACAGCAACGTGATGATGAACGTCGGCCGCCAGCTCGCCGTGGCCTGCCTCGACGCCCTGCCCCACCCCGATGAACGCCGCACCCTGGAGCATTCGCTGCGCGACACTGGCAAGCAGGTGCTGGCGCTGAACTTCGACCAGTTGGAGAACTTCGCCGGCAACATGCTCGAAGTCCACGACCGCGACGGCCGCTCCCTGCTGGTCATGTCGCGCAGCGCCTGGCATGCGCTCGATACCGACCAGCGCCGCCAGGTCGAGCGGCACAGCCACCCACTGGTGGTGAACATCGACCATATCGAACGCATCGGTGGCGGCAGCGCGCGCTGCATGCTCGCCGAAGTCCACCTGCCCTCGCGCCACTGACTCGACAAGGAGAATCATCATGACCCGCTACATCGACGTGCACGACCTCGCCCACCTGGTCAACCGCAAGGGATTGCCCACCTGCCTGGCCGAGATGGCCGAGTACATCCGCCAGGACTACCTGCGCTGGCACGACTTCGAGAAATGCCCACGCCTGGCCAACCACTCGACGGACGGGGTGATCGAACTGATGCCGGTGTCCGACGCCAACCTGTACGCCTTCAAGTACGTCAACGGCCACCCGAAGAACACCCACAATGGGCTGCTCACAGTGATGGCCTTCGGCGCCCTGGGCGATGTCGACACCGGCGCGCCGGTGCTGCTCAGCGAGATGACCCTGACCACCGCCATCCGCACCGCCGCCACCTCGGCCCTGGCCGCCCGCTACCTGGCGCGCCCGGACAGCAAGCGCATGGCGCTGATCGGCAATGGCTCGCAGAGCGAATTCCAGGCCATCGCCTTCCATACTTTGCTGGGCATCGAGGAGATCCGTCTGTTCGATATCGACCGCAAGGCCTCGGAGAAACTGGCGGCCAACCTGGCCGGTTTCCCGCAGCTTAAGCTGATGATTGCCGGCAGTGTGACCGAGGCGGTGCGCGGCGCCGACATCGTCACCACGGTCACCGCCGACAAGGCCTACGCCACCATCCTCACCCCACAGATGATCGAGCCGGGCATGCACCTCAATGCCGTGGGCGGCGACTGCCCGGGCAAGACCGAGCTGCACCGCGACATCGTCGAGCGGGCGCGGGTGATCGTCGAGTACGAACCGCAGAGCCGGATCGAGGGCGAGATCCAGCAGATGCCGGCGGACTCGCCGACCACCGAGTTCTGGCAGGTGGCCGAGGGGATCGCCGCCGGCCGTGAGAGTGCCGCGCAGGTGACGCTGTTCGACTCGGTCGGCTTCGCCCTGGAGGACTACTCGGCGCTGCGCTATGTGCTGGATGTGGCCAGGGCGCTGGACATCGGGCGCGACATCGCGCTGGTGCCGCAGCTGGAGAATCCGAAGGACCTGTTTGCCCTGCTGCAGCCGAAAGCGGCGCAACGCAAGGCCAGCGCCGCCTGACAGCCCCCCCCCCTGTAGGAGCGGCCTTGTGCCGCGAAAGGGCCGCAAAGCGGCCCCGGCAATCTGTGCGTCGAAGCTGATATCTGGGGCCGCTGCGCAGCCCTTTCGCGGCACAAGGCCGCTCCTACAGGGGACCGCGTACACCGCGACCGACAAGCATGACGGTCGCTCGACCTGACAGAAACCGCTGTCGCACTTCCGTAAATCTTTGTCGGAACAGCCGATTCGGCTGCAAAAAGAATCTTTACAGCCGAATCCGGCAGCCCACGCGCAGGCAAACGACACAAAAAACCTGTCTATCTCGCGCATTCTGAGCCCGACCCATGAGTCACCGACGGACCTACACGCGCTAATCGCCCTACTACCAATAACAACACCCAGGGACCCAAGACCATGCCCTCCATGCGAAAACGCCTCGGCGTGCTGCTGTTCTCGTTGTGCGCCACCACCCTCACCCAAGCCAAGGAGTGGACCGAAATCCGCTTCGGCGTCTTCCCCGAATACCCGCCGTTCGAATCCGTCGCCGCCGATGGCAGCCTGCAAGGCTTCGACATCGACCTGGGCAATGCCATCTGCGCCAAGCTGCAGGTCAAATGCACCTGGGTGCACAACGAATTCGACGGCATGATCCCCGCCCTGCGCGCCCGCAAGTTCGACGCCATCATGTCGTCGATGGCCGTCACCCCGGCCCGCCTGAAGCAGATCGACTTCAGCAACCGCCTGTTCCTCAGCCCCACCTCGGTGATCGTGCGCAAGTCGGCCGACTTCGGCGACAGCGCCGAATCGCTCAAGGGCAAGCAGGTCGGCGTGCTTCAGGGCTCGCTACAGGAAGCCTACGCCCGCGCCGTGCTGGCGCCGCTGGGCGCGCAGGTCAAGGCCTACCAGGGCCAGGACCAGAACTACGCCGACCTGCTCAACGGCCGCCTCGACGCCACCGTCACCGACAAGCTCGAAGCCCAGCTGAACTTCCTCTCCAAGCCTGAAGGCGCCGACTTCAGGAGTGGCCCGGCGATCAAGGACCCGACCCTGCCGCTGGACATCGCCATGGGCCTGCGCAAGACCGACCCCGAGCTCAAGGCCCTGCTCGACAAGGGCATCGCCATGATCCACGCCGACGGCACCTATGCCGAGATCCAGAAGAAGTACGTCGGCGACCTGGATATCTATAACGAGTGAGTTCCCACCGGCCTCTTCGCGGGCAAGCCCGCTCCCACAGGTAACCACCAGCGTTCGGCCTGCACACATCCTGTGGGAGCGGGTTCACCCGCGAAGAAACCACCGCGAGATCCCCGTCATGCACGACTTCCTCACAAGCGGCCTGCAAGGCTTCGGCCCGCTGCTGGCCCAAGGCACCTGGATGACCGTCAAGCTGGCCCTGCTGTCGCTGGCGCTGAGCCTCGCGCTCGGCCTGATCGGCGCCAGCGCCAAGCTGTCGCGATCCCGGCTGCTGCGCCTGCCAGCCACCCTGTACACCACGCTGATCCGCAGCGTCCCGGACCTGGTGCTGATCCTGCTGATCTTCTACAGCATGCAGATCTGGCTCAACGACCTGACCGAGGCGCTGGGCTGGGACTATGTCGAGATCGACCCGTTCGGCGCCGGGGTCATCACCCTGGGCTTCATCTATGGCGCGTACTTCACCGAGAACTTTCGCGGCGCCATCCTCAGCGTGCCCGCCGGCCAGCTGGAGGCCGCCACTGCCTACGGCCTGAGCCGGGCACAGCGGTTTCGGCTGGTGCTGTTCCCGCAACTGATGCGCTTCGCCCTACCGGGGCTGGGCAACAACTGGCTGGTGCTGCTCAAGTCCACCGCGCTGGTGTCGATCATCGGCCTGGCCGACCTGGTCAAGGCCGCGCAGAACGCCGGCAAGAGCACCAACGACGTGTTGTTCTTCCTGTGCCTGGCGGGCCTGGTGTACCTGCTCATCACCACCCTGTCCAACCGCCTGCTCAAGCACCTCGAGCGGCGCTACAACATCGGCATCAAGGAGCTGGCGCGATGATCGAACTCCTTCAGGAATACGGCCTGGCCTACCTGTACCACGACGGCAGCGGCCTGTCGGGCCTGGCCATGACCCTCTGGCTGTTCCTGGCCAGCATGGTGCTGGGCTTCGCCCTGTCGCTGCCCCTGGCCCTGGCACGCACCTCGCGCCACGCCTGGCTGCGCCTGCCGGTGCAGCTGTACACCTTCGTGTTCCGCGGCACGCCGCTCTATATCCAGCTGCTGATCTGCTACACCGGGCTCTACGGCCTGCAGGTGGTGCGCGAGCATGCCCTGCTCGACCAGTTTTTCCGCAACGCGCTCAACTGCACCCTGCTGGCCTTTGTGCTCAACACCTGCGCCTACACCGTGGAGATCTTCGCCGGGGCCATCCGCAACTTGCCCGCCGGCGAATTGGAAGCGGCCCAGGCCTACGGCCTGCGCGGCTGGAGGCTCAACCTGTTCCTGGTCCTGCCGGCGGCCCTGCGCCGCTCGCTGCCGGCCTACAGCAACGAGCTGATCCTGATGCTGCACGCCACCTCGCTGGCCTTCACCGCCACCGTCGCCGACATCCTCAAGGTGGCCCGCGACGCCAACGCCGCGACCTTCCTGACCTTCCAGGCCTTCGGCGTGGCCGCCCTGCTGTACATGCTGCTGTCCTTCGCCCTGGTCGGCCTGTTCCGCGTGGCCGAACGGCGCTGGATGCGCTTCCTTGACCCTGTACGAGGCTGAACCCATGACCGCTACCGCACTGCCACTCACCACCTTCGAACAGGCCCCCTTGGCGCGTGCCCATGCCGGCACCCTCAAGCTCAGCGTCGACGGCCTGCACAAGCACTACGGCGAGCACCAGGTGCTCAAGGGCGTCTCGCTGCAGGCGCGCAAGGGCGACGTGATCAGCCTGATCGGCGCCAGCGGCTCGGGCAAGAGCACCTTCCTGCGCTGCATCAACTTCCTCGAAAAGCCCAACGCCGGCAGCATCACCCTCGACGGCCAGACCCTCGACCTGAGCAAGGGCACCCCGCCAGCGGCCCAGCTGCAAAACCTGCGCACGCGCCTGGCCATGGTGTTCCAGCACTTCAACCTGTGGAGCCACCTGACGGTGCTGGAGAACATCTGCCTGGCACCGCGCAAGGTGCTGGGCATCAGCGCCGGCGAAGCCGAGGCGCGGGCACGCAAGTACCTGGACAAGGTCGGCCTGCCGGCCCGCGCCGCCGACCAGTACCCGGCGTTTCTCTCCGGCGGCCAGCAACAGCGCGTGGCCATCGCCCGGGCGCTGGCGATGGAGCCGGAAATCATCCTGTTCGACGAGCCCACCTCGGCACTGGACCCCGAGCTGGTCGGCGAAGTGCTCAAGGTGATACAGACGCTTGCCGAGGAAGGACGTACCATGCTCATGGTCACCCATGAAATGGGGTTCGCCCGCCAGGTGTCGAGCCAGGTGCTGTTCCTGCACCAGGGCCTGGTCGAGGAAAGCGGCAGCGCCGAGATCCTCGACCAGCCACAGAGCGAGCGCCTGCGGCAGTTCCTCTCCAATCGTCTGAAGTGAAGTCACGCCGCATATGGATACCAAGGCCATCACCCCCGCCGCCGCACCGCTGGATCGCATCGACGAAGCGATCATCGACGTGCTGCGACACCAAGGAAGGATCACCTACGAGAAGCTCTCCACCCTCGTGCACCTGACCCCCAGGCCCTGCCTGGAACGGGTGCGCAAGCTGGAGCGGCGCGGGGTGATCCGCGGTTACGGGGCCATCATCGACCTGCAGCAGGTCTCCCCCGGGTTGTCGTTGCTGGTGCTGGTGGCGTTGTCCAACCAGAGCGGGCGCTCGGCGCAGCGGGCCTTCGAGGCCACCGTGCGCGCCTGCCCGCAGGTCTACGAGTGCCAGCTGATCAGCGGGCATTTCGACTACAGCCTGCGCATGCGCTGCCGCGACATGGAGCACTACCGGGTGCTGACCGAGACCTGGATGAACAACGACGAGCTGCATATCGACAAGCTGGTGGCGCATCCGGAGCTGGCGGCGGTGAAGAGCACGGCGCCGCAGGCGTGAGCCAAGGTAGCGCTTGTGGCGCAAGATAGTGGCTTAGTAACATTACTGGATCCAATGACCACGCCTCGCGGGTGAACCCGCGGGGCGTTTCCACATTTCCAGGGATGTACAGCCGTGGCCAGCAACCAATCCAACGATTCGCGTATTCGTTTTCCCATCGAGCAGAAGGAACAGGCGGCACAGCGGGAGCACAGTACGTTGCTGGCGCGGGATATCTACAAGGACCTGGCCGACCTGCTTGAGGACGGCCTCAAGAGCCAACCTGACCGGGACGATCTGGACCAGCACCGTTCGCACAATGCGATTCTGATCGATGGCAAGCGCGGCACAGGCAAAAGCTCGGTACTGGTCAACCTCAACCTGTATCTGGAGAACGAACGGGCTGATCTGGCCAAAGCCATTCATGTGCTCAAGCCAGTGGACCCGACCCTGCTGGAGGACACCGACGATCTGTTCCTGAACGTGATCGTCGCCGCGCTCATCCGGGACAAGTCGGTCGCCGAAGCGCTCAGCCGCGCAGACCACAGGGCCGAAGAGTTCCACCATCAGTTGCAGCTGCTGGGCAATACCCTGGAGCAACTGCAGTCCCAGCGCAACAAGTACGGCCTGGACAAGGTCAGGGCGTTCATGGGCAGCCACGACCTGAACAAGCAGGTGCATGAACTGTTCAAGAAATCGCTTGAGCTGATCGGCAAGAAGCTCCTGGTCCTGCCGATCGACGACGTCGATACCTCCCTGAACCGGGCCTTCGAGAACCTCGAGGTGGTAAGGCGCTACCTGACCTCTCCTTACGTTCAGCCCATCATCAGCGGTGACCTGGCGCTCTACCATGAAGTGACCTGGCGCGACTTCTACAGCAAGCTGACGCAGAACAGCAAGATCAAGACCCGTGATGCCCTGGACACCGCCAAGAGCCTGGCGACCGAGTATCAGCGCAAGATCATGCCGCTGCAGCTTCGCAGGGACATGCCCACGGCGGCGAACTACCTGGCGAACGAGGAAATCCTGCTCTGCAAGGACAGCGAGGAGTATTTCTCCCTGCCCGTGTTCTGGCGCTGGATCGACGCGCTGCTCAATGAACGGCTGAACACCCCCACCGAACGACGCCTTTCGATCAAGCTGGAGACCGTCCGCGAGCTTACGCAGCTGATTTTTGCGTTCAGGCAGAACATTCCCGATCTCAGTGGCCTGCTCAAGCGCTGGGGCCCGTCCATTACCAATGAGTGGGCGCTGCATCGCGCGATGATCATGCCCATCGGCATCATCCCGGCGCTGAACGAATTTTCCCGGGAATACCATCGTGCGCAACGTCTTGAGGAAAAGACGCAGCGCGAGACGGCCAGTAATCATGCCTACCAGAATTTCTTCAATGCCAAGCATGAGGCGGACCCGCTCTCGGCGGTTGAGTGGCGACACTGCATCACCGAGGCCAAAAAAGTCCTGCTCAACTATCTGCATCATGAGCATGCGTCTTCGGCTGCCAGTCTGGCGCTTGAGGCGGATGCTCATATTCTGAATATCCAGACGACGCCGACCGCCCGGTTGTCGACCTTGTTCAAGGCTACCTTGTTCCAACCGACCCAGTTGTCGAAGGAGAGCGCCCTGTCATTCCCGGCCCCCCTTGTACGCTCCAACCTGGATGAATGGAAAAAGCATGCGCCGAAGGACTTGCAGGGAATCGTCAGCCTGGAGGAGCGCCACCCCTATGCACTGGCCGAAGTGGGGCATGCCATAAAGCGCTATGACACGTCAGATCTGCCGCTTGCGGCTCAATTCCTCGCTGAACTCATGCTGCATCGGAGCTTCTTCAGCGAAAGCCGAAAAACCAACATGATTTTCACCGGCCGACTCTTCGAGCTGGTGATTGCCAGCCTGGTCAGGAACCTGGAGCCGAACGATCTGAACGAGCTGATAAACCGAGCGCCGTTCTATTCTGTACCCGCCTTGAGCGACGACGACCTCGATCCTCAGGACCTTGCCCCCGAGGACAGTGCGCCAGATACCTACATCGACCCCCTGACCATTTCTCTGGCAAAAGATATTAATGACTGGCGCACGGAGCACCGGCTCGATGAGCATCCAGTTTCTGGCTGGCTGATCTTCAACGTCATGAACAGTTACTTTGCAAAGTCTTGGGAGTTCAACAAGCCGCTGAAACCCAACCAGAACCCGGCTGACCCCAGCCTGCGGATGCTGAGCATGACCGCTCGCCGGGCCTACCGGACGCTGTGGAATGCATTTGCCAGCCTGGAAAAAGGTGAAGTATTCGGCATGCCTTCTATTGTCACGAGCTTCAGCATGGGCGACAAGGACAAGTTCGAGCAGGGTCTGGCGTATCGGCAGAACATACTGCCGTTCCTCCGCCGCCACGGTGAGCAGTCGTTTGGAATAGAGACCCGCGCTTTCACCAGTGCGCTGGCGAACCACCCCATCTTCAAGATGATCGAAGAACTTCGGCAATCTGCAGATCAGCTCGAGGACTCCGAATACGGGGATGAGTGGGTTTACCCGCCCACTACTCGATCTGTTACGGAGATAATGAAACACCGCTTCAACGTTGATTCAATCGGTGACATCTATTCGGCCAGGTTCACCCGAGACGATAGCGACGCCAGGATTACTCAAGACGATATCGATGCCATTCGTCGTTTTTGCGCTAGTCAAAAAATTCCCGATGACGTCATTGATGGAAATCCTCATTTCCAACATCTGAATCGCGTAGTAGGCAAGTAAGCTTCCCATGCTCAGCCCATCCCTGCTCGAACTCACCACCGGCGCATTCTTCTCATGCCCGGTTTTCGCCGCGCGCCTGAAAAGTGACCTCCTGACCAAGGACCTCGGCCTGCGCATGCGTGAAGCCAGGTCGTTCATCGAAGAGTACCGAAGCTGTATCCGCAACGCCGTGGATCAGCGTTCCCCCGGACGGTTCAGGCTCAACGACCTTGCACGGGCCGCGGAAGAGCTCTGCCCGCTTGACCTCTTCCGCACCCCGCAGCAGAAAGCCCTGGATACCCTGTTCCAGACGTTCTTCCTGTGCAACGGCGACCATGTCCACTACCGCCCCGAGTGCCTGACGGACTACGCCCACCTGTGTGCCATGGTCGATCCGACCGTCATCGTCGCCTGGCACCTGGCGCAACGCTTCAGGCAGAACCCGCACCTGTCGGCAGCCGACGCCCAGCGCATCGTGCTGGCCCAGCAACCGCTGTTCAGCCCGCCTTCGATCGCCAACAAAGCCTTCTCCGAAGGCCATGTGCACCTGGGCGGTGCGCATTTCGAAGGCATCATCCTGATGAACCAGATCACCCACCAGCCGGGCCTGGAAGCCTTCGCGCCGCTGCATCGCCTGTGCCACGGCCTGCTCGGTGAGTGGCCGGGGCGCCTGGGCAACGGCACGCCGGACAAGATCCTCAAGCTGTACCAGCGCACCCTCGGCAAGGCCCACCTCACCAATGGGCCGCTGATCCTCAGCTGGCCGGGCTACAGCACGCTGCATCCCCATACCGAGGACCGCCGCCACCCCAGCTGGCTCAAGCTGCAACTGGCCGAGGCGATCAACACGGGCGACCTGAGCAAGGCCTGGCTGTGGCTGCTGATCTGGCTGTGGAGCCAATACCAGGATGCCGAGACGCCCCCTGTGCTGCGCATGGGCATCTTCTACCTGGTGCTGGCGCTGATGGCCGAACGGCGCAAGCTGCTGATGGATGGCCAGGGCCTTACCCGCTTCACTGCCATCTACGGCGGATTCAGCAAGGCCTCCAGGCACAATCCGCAAGAACACCTGCTGACCTACGGGCGCGCCTGCGCGCGCCAGTTGTTCCAGAACCCCGAGGATTGCGCGGAACTGAAGATCACCGAAAACGTCTTCACCAGCGACTTCATGGCCGGCTGGGTCAGCGCCCTCGAACAGCACCACGGCCAGCCGCCGATTGCCCCTCTCAAGCCCGTCAGCGCCCATCAGGCCAAGCACTTCCGCTCCCGCATGGAGCGCTGGCACCTGTGCGTGCACTTCCTGCGCCGTGAAGAACACCTGCACAAGCGCGGCAAGATCTGGTCCGATGGCGAGAAGCTCTACCGCAAGCTGCGCGAGCACTCTGGCTGGTCGGCGCCGGCGTTTCTGCACGGCAAGGTCAGCGAGCATTTTCGTTTCGATCCGAGCGCCTGGGTGCGGGGCCTGGATGTCGCGGGCGACGAGAACAAGACCCGTAACGAACTCTATGCGCCGATGCTGCGCTGGCTGCGTGCCGGCCTGCAGCCGGCCGGCCATGGCGATGGCTTCCAGGGTGGGCTGCACCTGAGCATTCACACTGGCGAGGACTATGCCCACCCTCTGTCGGGCATGCGCCATATCGACGAGACCGTGCACTTTTGCGAGATGCGCCACGGTGACCGCATCGGCCATGCGCTGGCGGTCGGCGTGTCGCCGCTGCAGTGGTGCCAGAACCAGGGCGACATGCTGCTGCCGGTGGACGAGCACCTGGACAACCTGGTGTGGCTCTGGCACCACGCCACGCAACTGGCAACTTGCGTTCCCCTGGCGAATCAGATCCTGCCGCGGCTGGAACGCCGTATTGCCCAGTTCGTGCCCCATGTCGCCTGGACCAGCCCTCATTACCTCAATGCGTTCTACCCTCGGCAGAAGCTCGGCAAAGGCCAGGCGCAATCTCAGCCCGAAGAATCGCGGCGCTACATCAACCCGCACACCCTGCATGAAGCCTGGCGCCTGCGCCGCAACTGCTTCCACATGCTCGAGCAGTACCGGCCGAACGAACCCCTCGACGACAAGATGCGCGCCGCCCTGCCCGACCGGGATATCCTGGGCACGGTCAACTTCCTCAAGCTCAACGGCCAGCATGATGACCCGGGGGCGGCGCTGCTGTACTGGCGTCGTTCCACCCTGCTCAGCCATGCCCAGTACAAGCCCCGCATGGTGCATGTGCGCATCCAGCGCCACGCCCTGGTCGAGACCCCACCGATGCCAAGCGAGCAAGGCCTGCTGCTGGACTACGAAACCCCGGAAGAGCTGGAATTCATGGAGGCATTGCAGGACCACCTGATCGAAACCTGCGACCAGCGTGGGATCATCTTCGAGACTAATCCCAGCTCGAATGTGTACATCGCCCGGATCGGCAAGCACGCCGATCACCCGATCTTCCGCTGGAACCCTCCGGACGAGAGCACGCTGGAGCGCGGCGCAATACACAATCGCTTCGGACTGCGACGCGGGCCGATCCGGGTCACGATCAATACCGACGATCCTGGCGTGATTCCGACGACCTTGCGCACCGAGTATGCGCTGCTCCAGGAAGCGGCCAAGGCGATGGGCATATCCAGGACCCGAACCGAGGAATGGCTGGAACGACTGCGGATCTATGCCAACGATCAGTTCCAGCGCAACCATCGGCCGGTGTTCAGGGACCGCTGACATAGCGTTGGGACCAAAGACGCAAGCATCACCAGCGTGGGAGCGGCAGTGCGCCGCTCCCATAGGTTAAGCAACCTGCCGACCCTCAGCGCCACGCCTTTGGCTGCCGGTAGTCCGCCACCCACTGCGCCACCGCCTCCACCGGCATCGGCCGGGCGATGCCGTAACCCTGGGCCAGCTCGCAGCCCAGCCCCATCAGCACCCGCCCGTGCTCGACACTCTCCACCCCCTCGGCGATCACTTCGCGCCCGAACGCCCGCGCCAGGCCGATCACCGCGCCGGTCAGGGCCAGGTCGTCATGGTCATGGAGGATGTCGCGCACGAAGGACTTGTCGATCTTGATGGTCTGCGCCGGCAGGCGCTTGAGGTAGCTCAGCGAGGAGTAGCCGGTGCCGAAGTCATCCAGCGAGAAACGCACGCCCAACGCCCGGCAGGCATCCAGGCAGCGACCGACACGAGCCAGATTGTCGATCGCCACCGATTCGACGATTTCCAGATCCAGCAGCGCCGGGGGCACGCCTGGGTGTTGCCCCAGCAGCCGTTTCAGGCGCTGGGCGAAGTCGCCGCGCTGCAGCTGGCGGGCGGCGATGTTGACGCTCAGTGACCAGTCTCGCCCGGACAGCTGCCACTGCTGCAACTGGGTCAGGGCCTGGTCGATGACCCACTCCCCCAGCTCGACGATCAGGTCGGTCTGCTCCACGAAGGGCAAAAACTCCCCCGGCGGCACCGGCCCCTTGGACGGATGCATCCAGCGCAACAAGGCTTCGAAACCGATCACCTGACCGCTGCGCATGTTCACCTTGGGCTGGTAGTGCAGGCACAGTTCGCCCTGGCGCAGGGCCTGGCGCACCCGCGCCACGGTCTGGTGGGTGGCCTTGAGCTCAAGCTCCTGGGACACGTCGAACAGGTGGTAGCGGTTGCGCCCGCGCTGCTTGGCCACGTACATGGCCTGGTCGGCATGGCGCACCAGGGTGTCGGCGTCCTCGTCATCCTGCGGGAACAGCGTCACGCCGATGCTCGCGCTCAGGCTCAACGACTGCTCGCGCACCACATAGGGCGCGGCCAGCGCCTGGAGAATGCGCTGCAACGCGGCATGCAACTGCTGCGGGCCTTCGATATGGCGCAGGATCAGCACGAACTCGTCGCCCGACAGGCGCGCCACCGCATCGCCACCGCGCAGGATGTGCTGCAGACGCCGGGCGACCTCCACCAGCAGCAGGTCGCCGGTGGCATGGCCGTAGCCGTCGTTGACCGCCTTGAAGCCATCCAGGTCGAGCATGCACACCGCCAACGGAATACTCTCCCGGCGGGAGAACGCCAAGGCCTGGTTGAGCAGGTCGGACAGGTAGGCGCGATTCGGCAGGCCGGTCAAAACGTCATGCCCCACCCGCCACTGCAGGGTGTGCAGCAACTGGCGCTTCTCGGTCACGTCGAAGCGGATCGACACGTACTTGCGCACCTGGCCGGTGTGCGGGTCGATCAGCGGCACCATGGTGCTGTCCACCCAGTACAACGAGCCGTCCTTGGCGCGGTTGCAGATCTCGCCCTTCCACACCCGGCCAGCGGCCAGGGCGCGCCACATCTCGAGGAAGAAGGTCGGTTCGTGCAACCCGGAATTGAGGATGCGGTGGTTGGCCCCCAACAGTTCCTCGCGGCTGTAACCGGAGATGCTGCAGAACTGCTGGTTGACGTAGGTGATGCAACCGCGCAGGTCGGTCTCGGAAAAGATCGCGGCCGCATCGACGGCCGCGCGGTAGTTGTCGTCCATAAGCCTCGCAACCTAGCGGTTGAAGCGCTCCACCAGGGCGCGCAGCCCGGCGCACACTTGCTCCAGTTCCGCGCCGCGCACGGCGGCGGCATTGGCGCGGCGGGCGCTCTGCTGCACCGTGCCGGCCACGCCGTTGATCTGCCGCGAGACATCCTCGGCCACGCTGGACTGCTCCTGCGAGGCCGCGGCCATCTGCTGGCTCATGTCGCTGATGCGCTGCACCGCGTGCTGGATGCCCTGCAGGGCCTCCCGGGTCAGGGCGACCTGGGTCACGCCCTGCTGCGCGCCTTCCAGGCCTTGGCTGGCGATGCTCACCGCCTGCTCGGCACCGCCGCGCAGGCTGTCGATGATCGACTGGATATGCAGGGTCGACTGGCGGGTCTTGTCGGCCAGGGCGCGCACCTCGTCGGCGACCACCGCGAAGCCGCGCCCCTGCTCGCCGGCGCGGGCCGCTTCGATGGCGGCGTTGAGCGCCAGCAGGTTGGTCTGCTCGGCGATGGCGCGGATCATTCCGGCTGCCTCGGCAATGGCGCCGGTCTGACCGGCCAGCTCGTTGACCGCCTGGTTGATCTGCCCGACCGTGCCGGCCAGGCTCTGGATCGCCGCGCCGCTGGCGTCGGCCACCTGGCTGCCCTGCCCGGCCAGCAGGTGCGCGGTGTGCGCCTGCTCGGCAGTCAGTTGCACGTGGCCGGCGACCTCGCCGATGGAGGCGGCCATCTCGGTCATGGCGGTGGCGGTCAGGTCGGTTTCGGCACGCTGTTCGAGCAGTGCCGACTCGGTGCTGCGCGACAGCCGCCCGGCATCCTGGGCGGCGCCGGCCATCTGCGCGGCGAGGTCGCTCAGGCGGGTGAGCGCGGTCTTCAGGCGCGCCTCCTCGCTGATCAGGATCAGCTCCAGTTGCCCGGCGGCACCGGGCAGGTCACTGTAGGTCAAGGCCGCGACCGGGTCGCTGAAGGTGTTGTCGGCAACCTGAACGATGCGCCGCAAGTGGCGCCCCATACGGCTTTGCGCCCACAGGCCGACACCGGCGAACAGCGCCAGGGTCAGGCCCTGGGCGGGCAGTTCAGGCAAGATCTGGTTGGCGCCAATGGCCACGGCCCCCGCCAGCAGCGGCAGCGCCATGGCCCGCCCCAGCAGGGCCAGGCGCCGGGTCGGCGACAGCGCCGCCTTGCCGTCACGCAGCCGGGCGTACAGGGCTTCGGCGCGGGCCACCTGCTCGCGGGTCGGGCGCACGCGCACCGACTCGTAGCCGACCACCTGGCCGTTGTCGAGCATCGGCGTGACGTAGGCGTTGACCCAATAGAAGTTGCCGTTGCGGCAGCGGTTCTTGACGATGCCCATCCAGCTGCGGCCAGCCTTGAGGTACTGCCACATCAGCTCGAACACCGCCTCGGGCATGTCCGGGTGGCGCACCAGGTTGTGCGGGCTGCCGATCAGCTCGTCCTGGCTGTAGCCGCTGATGGCGGCGAACTCGGCGTTGCAGTAGGTGATCAGGCTGGCCGTGTCGGTCGCCGAAATCAGCCGCTGGTGCTCGGGAAAGCTTTGCTCGACCGGATTGACCGGCAGGTTCAGACGCACGATGAGACTCCATTCATACACGGCCCGACGCATGGCCTGACAGGAGGCCAGGGGCGCCGGAACCGTTCATCCTGGATCAGTTCCAATGTCCGACAACGCTTGCACACGGGCCGGCAAATGGCCGGATCGCCCTGGACGACTACTTGAATGACTGATCAATCAAAGCGGCGAATTCTACGAATTCCATCACATTTTGCAAATAAAGGTGACGAATCATGGCGTTGCGCCATATCGACATATATCGTTAAGTGCTTGATTCTAAATGGGAATTGAGCGATGACGAGAACAGGTCTAGGTCCAGCCCTGCGCCGCTACCGCAAACTGGCGGGCTTCACTCAGGCGCAACTGGGCGAGCGAACCGGCTTCGACCCCAAGACCATCAGCCGTTTCGAAACCGGCACCTACACCCCCAGCATCGAATCGCTGGTGAGCTTCGCCGAGGCACTGGGGATCAAGCCGAAAGTGTTCTTCAGCGACCCTGACGATGAAGACGAACAACGCGCCTACCTTTTCGGCGTGATCCACAACGCCCCTCCCAAGGACCTCGGCAAGCTGATCGCCGCCGTCGATCAGGTGCTGGCCAAGCCGTGAAATCCCCCCGCGCACCACGCTAGAGCAGAAGCACCGTCACTGCACCACAACTGGTCAGACCGGTAAGGCCGAAATCACTTGCAAAGTAAAAAAAATCGGCGTTTTATGGCTCGGCAGTGAACAAACCGGTAAGACCACAATAATTAAGTCCTGCGCTCTTTCGCTCCGTGTGGCTTGGGGGGCAAGGACACCGACCAGAGACTCCTCCCATGCTCAAATGGTGTTCGCGTTCGATCTTCCTCCAGGTTGTGCTCGGCCTTGCCCTCGGCATTGTCTGCGGCCTGAGCTTCCCCGACCTGTCCCTGCAACTCAAACCCCTGGGCGACGGCTTCATCAAGCTGATCAAGATGCTCATCGGCCTGATCGTGTTCTGCGTGGTGGTCAGCGGCATTTCCGGCGCCGGCGACCTGAAGAAGGTCGGGCGCATCGGCCTGAAATCGGTGATCTACTTCGAAGTGCTGACCACCCTGGCCCTGGTGATCGGCCTGGTGTTCGCCTTCTCCACCGGCATCGGCAGCGGCGCCAACATCCACCTCGACCAGCTGTCCAGTGCCGACGCCGGCGCCCTGGCCGAGCGCGGTGCGCACATCCACGGCACCACCACCTTCCTCATGGACCTGATCCCCACCTCGGTGGTGGGCGCCTTCGCCGACAACAACATCCTCCAGGTACTGCTGTTCTCGGTGCTGTTCGGCAGCGCGCTGAACCTGGTGGGTGAGTCGGCCTCGGGCATTTCGCGGCTGATCAACGAGCTCAGCCACGTGATCTTCCGCATCATGGGCATGATCGTGCGCCTGGCGCCGATCGGCGTGTTCGGCGCCATCGCCTTCACCACCAGCAAGTACGGCCTGAGCTCGCTGCAGCACCTGGGTGGCCTGGTGGCGCTGTTCTACCTGACCTGCGCCGGCTTCGTGCTGATCATCCTCGGCACGGTGATGCGCCTGTCGGGCCTGAGGCTGCTGCCGCTCATCAAGTACCTGCGCGAGGAGCTGTCCATCGTCCTCGGCACCGCCTCCTCCGACGCCGTGCTGCCCCAGGTGATGCGCAAGCTCGAGCACCTGGGCATCGGCAGTTCCACCGTCGGCCTAGTGATCCCCACCGGCTACTCGTTCAACCTCGATGGCTTCTCCATCTACCTGACCCTGGCCATCGTGTTCATCGCCAACGCCACCGGCACGCCACTGGCGATGACCGACCTGCTGACCATTCTTCTGGTGTCGCTGGTGACTTCCAAGGGTGCCCACGGCATCCCAGGCTCGGCCCTGGTGATTCTCGCCGCCACCCTGACCGCGGTACCGGCGATCCCGGTAGTAGGCCTGGTGCTGGTACTGGCCGTGGACTGGTTCATGGGCATCGGCCGGGCGCTGACCAACCTGATCGGCAACTGCGTCGCCACCGTGGCCATTGCCCGCTGGGAAAAGGACATCGACCTGGAACGCGCCCACAACGTGCTGGCCAACAAGCCTGGCTTTGCCCCGATCACCCGCAAGCAGGGCCAACCTCATCAACAGGAATTCTAAGCCCAAGGCCGCCGGCGCCCAGCGCCGGCCGGCCAAGCGCAAAGATGCCGCGTCAACCAAGGAGCGAACCGTGATCAGCTCTTCGACCGTAGTCAATTCAGTGGTGGAGAAACTCCGCCAGGCCCTGGCCCGCGGTCAGTGGCGCAGCGGCGACATGCTGCCCGGCCAGCGCGAGCTGGCCGAACAACTGGGGATCAGCCGACCGAGCCTGCGCGAGGCGGTGATCGTCCTGGAAACCCTGGGCCTGGTGCGCTCGATGCCCGGCAAGGGCGTGCTGGTGCTGGATGCAGACGCCGCCCAGTCACAGGAAGCGGACACCGTCGCCGAGGCCAGCCTGGCCGATGTGCTCGAGCTGCGCTACACCCTCGAACCCTTCATCGCCGGGCTGGTGGCGCAATCGGCCGGCAGCCAGGACATCGGCCAACTGCGCCTGACCCTGATGGACATGCGCGAAGCCCTCGATGCCGGTGACAGCGAGGCCGGCATCAACGCCTACATCGCCTTCCATGAGGCGCTGTTCGCCCTGACCACCAACCCGATCTTCCAGAGCGTGGTGCAGCAGACCGGCAATGCCCTCAAGCAGAGCGCCGCCATGCTGCGCAACTCGCCCGAGCACCTGGCTGCGCGCCTGAGCGAGAACGAAGCGGTGGTGCGCGCGATCCGCGAGCGCAACAGCGCCAAGGCCAGCCAGCAGATGCGCCAGCACATCCTTGCCGAGGGCCAGCGCATGGGCATCGCCCTGAACATCCCGGACGACCAACCAGGCACCTGAATAAAGAAGGAGAGCGACCATGACCGCCTGCGCCCAAGCCGCCCCCCGCCTGCCTGCCCTGCTCGGTGCCGGCGAGACCCGCCTGTCGGCGGAACAGATCTACCCCCGGCTGTTCGACGCCATCCTCGAACAGCGCCTGCCCCCCGGCAGCGCCCTGCCCGAGCAGGCGCTGGGCAATGCCTTCGGCGTCAGCCGCACGGTGATCCGCCGGGTGCTCGGGCGCCTGTCCGACCAGCAGGTGGTGGTGCAGCGCCCCAGCCATACCGCGCACCTGGCCGCGCCCGACCCCGAGCAGGCGCGCCAGGTGCTCAGCGCCCGGCGCCTGGCCGAAACCACGCTGATCGGCCTGGCCACCCAGCGCGCCCGACCGGCGCAGATCCGCCAACTGCGCCAACTGGTCGAGCGCGAGCGCCAGCACCATGAACGCGGCGAACGCTGCACGGCAATCCGCCTGGGCGGCGAGTTCCACATGAAGCTGGCGCAGATGGCCGCCAACGCACCGCTGGCGCGCTTCCTCAACGGCCTGGTGCCAATGACCTCGCTGATCATCGCCCGCTACGAGTCGCCGTGCTGCGAGCACTGCGCGTGGCAGGAGCACGCGGCGATCATCGATGCGGTGGAAAGCGGCGACGGCCAGGCCGCGCTGAGCCTGATGCACGAGCACCTGGATCGCCTGGAGGGCAAGCTGGAACTGGACGGGCCCAAGGGAAACCGTGCCGGATGATCAGGCGGCGGGATCCGCGCGAGACTCCCGGGCATCCCGGCATCCCGTCGGGCTTGTCCTGCCGAAGGTGCCATGAACACAACTGCAACCATTCCAAAATCAGCCAGCCATTCGCTCGATAGCGTTCCCACGGCCCCGCCAGAGGCCGCGCCCACGCCAAGACCAAGCCCGGCGGGCGGTGAACTCAGCGCGGCAATGTCGCTGGACACGCTGGCCAGTGACGAGTCGTATGTGCTGTTCGACGAACACGGGCGGGTCCTGTGTGCCCAGCAGCAAGGATCCTGGGGCTGGGCCTACCTGGGCGATTTCGACACCTACAACTCGGATGTGCTCTACATCGCCGTATCGGCCGCAGGCGGTGGGCGCCTTGCCACGCTGGACGTCTCGGCGAACGATCGCCCCTGGAGCCTTTACGCCAATGGCCCCATCGGCAGGGACCCTTGGTTGTTCGCCTCCGGCCAAGGCTGGCCAGGTTACCCGCGGATCAACCTGTGCCCCGTAAGCAACGGCAACAACGCCCAGCAATTCACCCTGCAGGTCGAAATCGACGGCGAGCGCAAAGCCTTCAAGGCCGGCAGCAGCACCTGGGACTGGCTGTACCTGGCAAGCCCCGCAAAGGAACCCACGCGCTTCACCCTGCATCGTTACCATATCACCGGCCAACGCCTGTTCGACCTCATCAGGACGACCTGGCCGAGCGTTGCCGCCGACGCACTTTGTGAAGCCGACAGTGCCTACCAGGCCATCTCGTCACACCACGCCAGGCAGATCTGGCAGGACGCGGGCCTTGGCCGCTGCCGCTGGCGCAGCGAAAGCTTCGACTGCGACGACTTTGCCTTTGTCTACAAGGGCCAGGCCTCGCTCGACGCCTACCACGGCAATGCAACCTACCCCTACGCCGTGGGCTGGATCGCTGGCGCATGCGGCAACGAGGCGCACGCGGTGAACCTGTTCCTGGACCTGGATGGCCATCTCAAGACCCTGGAGCCGCAAACCGGCGAAATCATGCTGGCGCAAGACTGGCCCTATGCGCCGTACCAGGTACTGATCTGAGACCTGTCACTTTTCACCTGCTGCATCGACCGAGCTGAACGCCACCGAGTCGACGCCAGGCAGGATCGACACTTCGTCCCCCAACGACCATTCCGCCACCCGCGCCGCCAGGGCGGCGGGCACACCCGGCGAGCCGCCTGGGCCGGGCGGCACGTCGTAGGTGGCGTGGGCGTCGTGCGCCAGCAACACCTCGAAGCCCCGTTGCAGCGCGGCGCGGGCGGTGGCGGCCAGGCACATTTCCGAGAGCAGGCCGCACAAGGCCAGGCACTGGACTCCCAGCTCATCCAGCAAGGCCTGCAACCCGGTCTCGACAAAGCCATCGTCCTCGGTCTTGAACAGCACGTGCTCGCCACGGGCCGCCGGGAAATACAATTGCCAGCCGGCCGTGTGCGGGGCGTCCGGGGTATCGGGGGCGCCGTCGTTCTGCAGGAAGATCACCGGCACGCCGGCCTGCCGCGCACGTGCCAGCAAGCGGGCGATGCTCGTCTGCAGGGCGAGATGAGCGGGAACGGCGTCGGGCCCTTCCATGAACGCGCATTGCACGTCCACCAGCAACAGGGCCTCGGCCCGGGGGATCGGTTCAGCGGGCATGCGACGCTCCAGTGCGAGAGATGAAAGGCCGAGCATAGCGCAGCCCCAGGGAGCGCCGTACCATGACCGCCGATTCATCACAGGGTCTTGGAGGCCAATATGAAGCACGCTATCGCGCCAGTGGGCGCGGAACATTTCGATCGGCTGGCCGATCTGTGGGAGGCCTCGGTACGGGCGACCCATGACTTTCTTCCCGATGGCTATATCGAGCGTCTGCGCCCGCTGGTGCGCGAGCAGTACCTGGGGTTTGTCGAACTGCGCGCCTGGCGGGACAGTGAAGGCCATATCCAAGGGTTTGCCGGGGTGCATGACGGCAAGCTGGAAATGCTCTTCATCGACCCCGCCTGCCGTGGCCAGGGCATCGGCAAGGCGCTGCTGGCCGGCGTGGTCGAGGAACTGGGCGTGCGTGAGGTGGGCGTCAATGAACAGAACCCACAGGCGGTGGGGTTTTACCTGAAGCAGGGGTTTATCCAGGTGGGCCGCTCGGAGGTGGATGGCCAGGGCGATCCGTATCCGTTGCTGCACTTGAAGCTGGAGGGGTGAACATGTTTATCAAGCCTGCCAAGGGGGCCGCTCTGCGGCCCATCGCGGGACGAGCCCGCTCCTACAGGTATTGTGCAGTACCTGTAGGAGCGGGCTTGCCCCGCGATGAGGCCCGCAAGACAAACCTATACTTCGGATAACCACCCAGCCTCTCGCCAAGGGGGCAATCCGCGTGAAATCAATCCTTGCGATGTTTGCGCTCTGCCTCCTGCTGGCCCTCGCCAGTTGCGCCGGCAAACGCCCCCCGGCCCCGCCGCCACCGCAGAACCTGCCCCCCGCCGTCTGGCAACGCATCGACCAGGACATTATCGAAGCCTCGGTCGCCGCCGCAGGCTCTGCCAACGACTACGCACGGCGTTCCATGCGCGTGTGGAAGGAGCAGGTGCAGCAACGCACCGAGAACGATTTCATCCCCTGGTTCACCGGCTACTGGACCCAGCAATGGCTCACGCTCAAGGTGGCCTGGTACACGATGAACAGCGGCAATGGCAACGAGCCGCCGGAAAAGCGCCTGGGCCTGTACCTGCAGGAGCAGTACCGCGAACGCGTGATCGACCCGGTGGCCGAGCAGATCAACCCCGAGGGCATCCGCGACCGCGCAAGCGAGCTGTACCTGCAACTGCTCGGCCAACAGCTGCCGGCGATCATCCAGCGCTACAACGCGCCGCCCGAGCAGTTCAGCCAGCGCCTGAACCGCATCCCGATCATCGCCCTGGGGCCGCCGGATGCACGCAACGCCTCGCTCTACCAGTTGCTGCGGGCCAAGTCGCTGGACCAGCAACCGGCCTGGCAATCCCTGCGCCAGCACCTGCACCAGCAGGCCGCCAAGGCCCCCGGGCAGACCGATGCCGGGCTATCGTCAGTGGCTACCCAGGCCAGCGAGAAACTCGGCGCCACCCTGGCCCCGCGTGGCGCCGCCAGCGCGATCGCGGCGGCAGTGGGCAAGGCGGCAGGAGCGCTGATCTCGGTGGCGGCAACCGGCTACGGCATCATCACCCATGACCGCGAGCAGCCGCAGATGGTCGAGCAACTGCGGGTGATCCTCAATGTGGCGCTGAACCAGGAATGGCAAGAGCTGATGGAGAACCGCCAGAGCGGGGCCATGGCTGGGGTGTATTACTTGTCGGGGCAGGTGGAGGACAGTTTGCTGGGCTATCGAGCGCCGTGATCTGTAGGAGCGGCCTTGTGCCGCGAAAGGGCTACGGAGCAGCCCCTGGATTTCAGCATTTATACATAGATCGCCGGGGCTGCTGTGCAGCCCTTTCGCGGCACAAGGCCGCTCCTACAGAAGGCTCAGGCCGTCGCCATTGCCGAAGTCGGCAAGCCAAAGATCCGGTCGAACGCCCAGTTGTAGACGAACGTGTAGCACGGCACCAGGATGATGAACGCCAGGTCCACCAGCAACGCCTCCAGCAGGGTCATGTCCAGCCACCAGGCGATCAGCGGGATCAGGTACACCACCAGGGTCAGCTGGAAGCCGATTGCATGCGCCACCCGACGGCCCAGGCTGCGGCCGCGCTTGGCCTGGCGGCTCTCCCAACGCTCGAACAAGGTGTTGTAGATGAGGTTCCAGACCATGGCGATGGTGGTGATCATCACCGCCAGGGGGCCGGTGTGCGAGGCCTGGGTGTCGGACAGGTAGGCCAGGCCCAGGGTCGACATGCACAGGCCGATCAGTTCATAGAAGGTCACGTAGACCAGTTTGCGTTTGATTCCTTGCACAAAGTTACCTTGCTGCGGGGATGACGAAGACGCGCAGAATGAATCAATAAACTTGACAGAAAAAGTCGGCAGCCTTCAGATTTACTGAAAGGAGACTGCCATGAACTTTTCCAGCGACACCATCCTGCTGTTTCTCGCCGTGCTCGACCGCGGCTCGTTTTCCGCCGCCGCGCGGGCCCTCGGGCGGGTACCCTCGGCGGTGAGCATGGCCATCGGCAACCTCGAGGCGGAGCTCGGCTACCCGTTGTTCGAGCGCGGCTCGCGCGAGGCGCGCCCGACCGCCCAGGCCCAGGCCCTGGAACCCCATGCCCGGCTGATCGCCGAACAGCTCGGGCTGCTGGAAGTGCACGCACTGGAACTGTCGCGCGGGCTGGAGAGCAGCCTGGCCATCGCCGTGGTCCCGGATATCGACCAGCGCCCGTTGCTCAACGCCATTACCCGCCTTGGCGAGCGCCATCCGCTGCTGGACATCGAACTGCTCGCCGCGCCCCAGGAGGAGGCCCTGCAATTGCTCGACAGCGGTCGCGCCGGCCTGTGCCTGGCCTTCGCCGGGTTGCAGGTGGACCCACGGCGCAGCTTCCAGCACATCGCCATGGAGGCGCTGGTGGCCACGCTGTCGCCGCAGCATCCTGCCCTGCGCGAAGGGCGTATCCGCCACCTTGAAGACCTGGTCAACCTGCGCCAGATCCTGGTGCGCAGCCGCGACCTGCCGCTGTCCGACCCGCGCTCGCTGATCGGCACCTCGCACTGGCGCACCGACAGCCTGGATCTTGCCGTGCAGATGGTCGAGGCGGGCCTGGGCTGGGGCGACCTGCCCCTGTCGCGGGTCGCGCCGCTGATCGACGCCGGGCGCCTGGTGCGCCTGGAATTCCACAACACCCGCAACGAACTGCAACTGCCGGTCAATGCCTTCTGGCTGAAGCAGCAACCCCTCGGCCAGGCGGCCAGGGCGCTGGTGAGCCTGTTGGCTTCGAAATGATTTGTCACTCTGTTAGGGCAATTGCGCCAAGCACTGCGACATTTAGTCTTTCAACATTTTTCAGATTCGGCCGATAGCGTTGCAACAGGCTCCGCCATTCGTGCCACAAGCACGCGGCGCCCTCCTTTCACTGGCTCAAGGTCTCGAAACATGAACCTGAAATTCCGCCACAAGATCCTGCTCAGTGCCTGCGCCGTCGTCGTACTGGCCTTTGCGCTGTTCACCCTCTACAACGACTACCTGCAGCGCAACACCATCCGCCAGAACATCGAGTCCTCGGTGCGCCAGGCCGGCGCGCAGACCGCCAGCAGCGTGCAGAACTGGATGAGCGGACGCATCCTGGTGCTGGAGAACCTGGCCCAGGACATCGCCCAGCAGGGTGCCGGCAGCAACGTGCCGGGCCTGGTCGACCAACCGTCGTACACCAGCAACTTCCAGTTCACCTACTTCGGCCAGAACACCGGCCTGTTCACCCAGCGCCCCGACGCCAAGATGCCCGATGGCTACGACCCGCGTCAGCGCCCCTGGTACACCCAGGCCGTGGCCGCCAACCAGACCATGCTGACCCCGCCCTACATGGCGGCGGTAGGTGGCCTGGTGGTGACCATCGCCATGCCGGTCAAGGCCAAGGGTAGCGGCGAGCTGATCGGTGTGGTCGGCGGTGACCTGAGCCTGAACACCCTGGTCGACATCATCAACGCCGTCGACTTCGGCGGTATCGGCCACGCCTTCCTGGTCGACCGCAATGGCCAGGTGATCGTCAGCCCGGACAAGGACCGGGTGATGAAGAACCTCAAGGACATCTACCCGGGCTCGCCGCTGCGCGTGGAAACCGGCATCCAGGAAGTGAGCCTCGATGGCAAGGAGCGCATCATCTCCTTCGCCCCGGTTGACGGCCTGCCGTCGGCGCAGTGGTACATCGGCCTGTCGATCGACAAAGAAAAAGCCTACGCCCCGCTGAGCCAGTTCCGCACTTCGGCCATCATCGCCATGCTCATCGCCGTGGCCGTCATCGCCGGCCTGCTGGGCCTGCTGATCCCGGTGCTGATGAGCCCGCTGACCACCATGGGCCGCGCCATGCAGGACATCGCCGAAGGCGAAGGCGACCTGACCCGCCGCCTGGCCGTGCAGCAGAAGGACGAATTCGGCGAGCTGGCCACCTCGTTCAACCGCTTCGTCGAGCGTATCCATGCCTCGATCAGCGAAGTGTCGTCGGCCACCCGCCTGGTGCATGACCTGTCGGAAAAAGTCGTGGGCGCCTCCAACGCCTCGCTCTCCGGCTCCGAAGAGCAGAGCATGCGCACCAACAGCGTCGCCGCCGCCATCAACGAGCTGGGCGCCGCCACCCAGGAGATCGCCCGCAACGCCGCCGATGCCTCGCAGCATGCCAGCGGCGCCAGCGAGCAGGCCAACGGTGGCCGCCAGGTGGTCGAAGAGGCCATCAGCGCCATGACCGCCCTGTCCGAGCGCATCAGCGAGTCCTGCGAGCAGATCGAGACCCTCAACGCCAGCACCGACGAGATCGGCAAGATCCTCGACGTGATCAAGGGCATCTCCCAGCAGACCAACCTGCTGGCGCTCAACGCCGCCATCGAGGCCGCCCGTGCCGGTGAAGCCGGCCGTGGCTTCGCCGTGGTCGCCGACGAAGTGCGCAACCTGGCCCACCGCACCCAGGAGTCGGCCGAAGAGATCCACCGCATGATCACCAGCCTGCAAGTTGGCTCGCGCGAGGCGGTGCACACCATGAACACCAGCCAGGTCTCCAGCGAAGAGACCGTGCAGGTGGCCAACGAGGCCGGCGAGCGCCTGGCCAGCGTCACCCAGCGCATCGGCGAGATCGACGGCATGAACCAGTCGGTGGCCACTGCCACCGAAGAGCAGACCGCCGTGGTCGAGAGCCTGAACCTGGATATCACCCAGATCAACGCGCTGAACCAGCAAGGGGTGGAGAACCTCAACGAAACCCTGCGCCACTGCGACGCCCTGAGCCAGCAGGCCGGGCGCCTGAAGCAACTGGTCGGCAGCTTCCGCATCTGACCTGCCGCCCGCTCCCGCATGCACTGCGGGAGCGGGCTTGCCTCAGGCCACCGCCACCTTCGCCCCCCTGCCCCGCCGCAACCACCCCACCAGCACCGCCGCCATCAGCACGAACCCCAGGTAGCCGAACAGCGGATACACCTGCCCGACCAGGCTGATGAACCCCACCAGGCTGCAGACGAACCCCACCCCACCGGCCACCACCGCCCCCCAGCGAAACTTCACCGTGCCCGCCGGCAGCAATCGCGACAGGAACGAGAACAGCGTCCCCACCGCCGTGTTGACGATCATCCCGAAGATGATCAGGCACATCACCAGCCCGAGCAGCGGCGACACCCCGCTGGCAATCGACAGCATCGGCATCGGCAGCGCGGCCACGCTGTCCAGGCGCGACAGCAGCCCCGCGCTCATCACCAGCATCAGCCCGCCCAGCGCCGCGCCGCCCAGCAGGCCGCCGACCACGGCAACCCGTCCATTGCGTGCCGAGCCGCCGAGGATCGCCAGGATCGGCGCGCCGGCAACGATGTTGTAGGAGACATACAGGAACGCCCCAAGCAACCAGTGATGGGTGCCCGCCTCCTGCTGGCTGGCCACCTGGTCGAGCGCCGCGAAACTTAAGCTGCGGGTACACACCGCATACAGTGCGATGGCCGAGGCCACCAGGATCAGCAACGGGGTGATCGCGCCGATGGCCACCATCACCTTCTGCACATCCAGGCAGACGATGGCCACCACCAGCACGGTAACCAGCACGCTGCCGGCCAGCGCCGGAATGCCGAACTGCTGTTCAAGCAGTGCACCGCCACCGGCGAGCATGACCACGGTCACGCCGAACATGAAGAAGGTAATGAGCCAGTCGACCAGCACGCCCAGGTGGCGACCGCAGATGGCCTGGATCACCTCCTTGTGCGAGGTGGCCTTCAGGCGGTTGCCCAGCCCCGCCAGGGCCATGCCGAGAAACGTGAACAGCGCGGCGCTGACCAGCGCGCCGACCAGTCCCCAGACGCCGAAATCGACGAAGAACAACAGCAGTTCCCGCCCGGACGCAAAGCCCGCCCCCACGATCACGCCGACGAATGCGCCGGCGATCTTCAGCTGCTCTTGCATGTGCACCTCTGGTTTTTATTGTTGTGTCGGGTCGTTGCAGGGGTTGTTGTGGGAGCGGGCTTGCCCCGCGATGGCTGTATCGCGGGACAAGCCCGCTCCCACAGTGTCAGTTGTCCTGACCGATGTAGGCCTGCACCTCGATCTCCACATCCACCCCCAGCGCCAGTGCCGAGGCCACCGTCGAACGCACCGGCAGCGCCGCACCGAAGAACTCCTTGTAGACCTCGTTGAAGCCGGCGAAATGGCTCATGTCCGACAACCACACGGTGCACTTGACCACCTGGTCGAAGCGCGCGCCGCACGCCGCCAGGCTCTCGGCGATACGCTCGCAGGCCGCCCGGGTCTGCGCCTGGATATCGCCACGCACCACCTCGCCGCCCGGGCTCATCGGCACCTGCCCGGACAGGAACAGAAAGCCCCCGGCCTTCACCGCACGGGAGAAGGGAAACGGCAGGCTGCTGGGAAAACGCTGGATCTCATTGCTCATGGGATGCTCCATTCAGGGTTGGATGAAACGTGCCGGGGACAACCGTGCTGGCTCGACCCCCTGGCTGACAAGGCTGGCGCACAGCGGCAGGCCCAGCAACAGGTCGGCCGCCAGGCGCGAAGCCCCGGCGGCGGACTGGATACCGTAGCCGCCCTGGGCGGCCAGCCAGAAGAACGCGGGGGAAACCGGGTCGAAGCCGATCACCAGGTCGCCATCGGCGACGAACGATCGCAGCCCCGCCCAGCTGTGGCTGGGCCGGCGGATCTCGAGGGTGGTCATCGCCTCGATGTTGTAGATCCCCAGCGCCAGGTCCAGCTCTTCGGGCGCGGCGTCCTGCGGCTCGACCGGGTCGGCATTGGCGGGCGAGCCCAGCAGTTGGCCGGCGTCGGGCTTGAAGTAGAAGCTCTCGTCGACGCCGATCACTGCCGGCCAACGGGCGAAGTCGTGCTGCGCCGGGCCAGGAAAGGTGAACGCGCTGCGCCGGCACGGCTGCAGGCCGACCTTGCCGATCCCGCACTGCCCGGCCACCTGATCGGCCCAGGCGCCGGCGGCATTGACCAGTTGCCGTGCGCGCAGGCGGCTGCCGTCGGCCAGCTCGACATGCCACTGGTCATCCAGATAGTACGCCTGCACCAGCTCGGCATTGCAGCGCACCTCGCCACCGGCTTGGCGCAGGCCGCGCAGGAAGCCCTGATGCAGGGCGTGCACGTCGAGGTCCATCGCCCCGGTCTCGTGCACGGCGCCGGCCAGCAGTTCGCCGCGCAGGCTCGGCACCAGCTCGAGCGCCGCCGTGCTGTCGAGCAGGCTGACGGCGGTGCCGTTGGCCAGGTTCTGGGCGTAGGTGCTTTCAAGCAGATCGTGCTGCTCATGGCTGGCGACATACAGGCAGCCGCGGGGTTCGAGCAATGGATGCTCGCAGAAGCCCGCCGGCGGCTGCTCGTAGAACGCCCGGCTGGCGCGGGTCAGGGCCTGGATCTGCGGGGTGCCGTAGGCCTCCATGAACATCGCCGCCGAGCGCCCGGTGGCGTGATAGCCCGGCTGCGCCTCGCGTTCGAGCAGCAGCACCTGGCGCTGGCCGGCCAGTCGGTAACCCAGGGAGGCGCCAGCGATGCCGGCGCCAATGATCAGAATATCGTGGACCTGTCCCATGCACGCTCCTGCGGCGCTAATTATCATTTGTGAGAATTCTAATATATGAGAATTTAGAAATACGCAAGGCACCAAGGTAAGATGCCCGACCACAGCATAGCCCGAGAGCCCCGATGCCCGACGCCCCCACCACCCGCACCCCGCTCGACCGCAGTGAAGTCGGCGCGCGCCTGCGCCAGGTGCGCAAGGCCCGGCAGATGACACTCAAGCAGCTGTCGGCGCTCAGCGGCGTACCGCTGTCCACGCTGTCGAAAATGGAGCTGGCGCAGGTCTCGGTAAGCTACGAAAAACTGGCCGCCGCCGCCCGCGCCCTGAACCTGGACATCGCCCAGCTGTTTCGCGCCAGCGGCCCGGTGGGCGCGCCGCAGCCGGCCACCGTGGTAGTCGATTCGCTGGCGGCGGTGGCGGGTTATTCCACCGGCACCTACGACTACTACCCGATCGCCGGCGCCTTCCCCGAGCGACGCATGACCCCGGCCTATGCCCGCATCATCGCCCGTGAACGCGGCCAGTTCGACGATTTTATCCGCCACCCCGGCCAGGAGTTCGCCATGGTCATCAGCGGGCGCGTGCGCATCGAATTCGAGACCGGCGAGGCGGTCAGCATCGGGCCTCAGGAGACTGCGTATTTCGACAGCCAGGTGGGGCATATCTACCTGTCGGAGAGCGAGGATGGCGGCGATGCGCAGGTGATGGTGGTGATGACTGATCGCTGAAGCGCCTGGAGGTAACTCATCCCCCTGTAGGAGCGGCCTTGTGCCGCGAACGGGGCGCGGAGCGGCCCCAGGATTTCAGCGTTCAAGCAACAATCGCCAGGGCCGCTGCGCAGCCCTTTCGCGGCACAAGGCCGCTCCTACACAAAGCCAGTGAATGAGCCGGGCCAGTTATAACCTAATAACGAACAAGTCTATTTGGCTATAAAAAAATCTATATGCTGGCATCCATCCGATCACGGGCAAGCTGGGCGTCGAGTAGCGTATGGATGTAGGTTCTTTCGGTTTCACCATTGCGGGACTGGTTGTGGGCTTCATCGTCGGCATGACCGGCGTCGGCGGCGGTTCGCTGATGACCCCGATCCTGCTGTGGTTCGGCATCAACCCGGCCACCGCCGTGGGCACCGACCTGCTCTACGCCGCCATCACCAAGGCCAGTGGCGTCTGGGTGCATGGCCGCAACAAGAACATCGACTGGAAGATCACCGGCTGGCTGAGCCTGGGCAGCGTCCCGGCCGCCGCGCTGACCCTGTGGTTCCTCAGCACCCTGCACGCCGACACCTCCGCGCTCAACGCCATCATCAAGCAAGGCCTGGCGGTGGTGCTGATCCTCACCGCCCTGGCGATCCTGTTCAAATCGCGCCTGCAGGCCTTCGCCAGCAAGCATGCCGGCGATCACTACCACCTCAGCGACCGCACCCTGAACATCCTCACCGTGATCACCGGCGTGGTGCTGGGCGTGATGGTCACCCTCACCTCCATCGGCGCCGGCGCGCTGGGGACCGTGGCGCTGTTCCTGCTGTACCCGTTCCTGGTCACCCGCCGCCTGGTCGGCACCGAGATCGCCCACGCCGTGCCGCTGACCCTGGTGGCGGGCCTGGGGCATGCCGGCATGGGCAATATGGACTGGTCGCTGTTGGGCTACCTGCTGCTGGGTTCGCTACCGGGGATCTACCTGGGCAGTCACCTGACCGGGCGTATCTCCGACCGCGTGCTGCGGCCTTGCCTGGCGACTATGCTGTTGCTGATCGGCTACAAGCTGGCGTTCTGAGCCGTCCCTCAGACCCTGTAGGAGCGGCCTTGTGCCGCGAAAGGGCTGCGCAGCGGCCTTGTGCCGCGAAAGGGCTGCGCAGCGGCCCCAGGATTTCAGCATTGACGGAAAAATCGCCGGGGCCGCTACGCGCCCCCTTCGCGGCACAAGGCCGCTCCTACAGGGGACATGTCAACCTAGGCACCACAGTACCGGCCAGAATTCCGGCTTTACGTATCCACAGCGATCCAGCCGGGCCACCCGCTCCAGGCGCATGCGCTGACCGTCATAGCGCCATTGCTGGACCAGGCCACAACCGCGCTCCAACAGGCTTTTATCAGTGGCCTGCAATTGGCCACTTTGCGGATCGAACGTCACATGGCCACTGAGCTGCGGTGCCAGTAACGGCGTCGGCGCCTCGAAGGCCATTTCACTGATCTGGTAGGGCTCGGTGCGAGACACCCGATACAGGTAATTGGCGCAGAACTCGCCACTGCACCCGACATTGAGAATGACCAGGGCACTGTCAGCGTCCAGCGGGTACACCTCATAGTGGCTAAAGCTGAGGCCCGGCACATCACCTTCGACACCCGCCTGGCGCTTCACCGTCCTGCCGATTTCATGCGCCTGCTCGTCGCTCATGCCAGGCGCGGCGACAAACTGCGGCAACGCCGCCGCGACAGGAGCGTCAGGCACCTCGGCAGCCGGGACGTCGCCCACCCGCACCAGCGCATCGGCATGCCCTACCCGACCCTGGACCGCATCAATGGCCAGCAACGCGCCACTAATCCCCTGCAACGACGCCACCAGCTCGCCATCCTCGGTCAACGAACTCAGGCGATTGCCGTTGCGTATCTGACGGATCAGCGCCAGTGCCGCATCACCTTCGAGCTGCAGGTCGAAATCGTACTCACCTTGGATCCGCCGCCATTGAGCAGACAGTTCCTGACCATCAAGCAACACCTGGTCGGCAAACGCCGGCCCGACACGCAGCGTCAGCTCGAGCTTACCCTGCGGCCCTGCCTCGCGCCGGACGATGGTCTGCAGGCCGCTCATCAGCTCGTCATCGATCGCCAGCAACGCCGTGCAGGCACGGGTGTTATCACAGCCGACCGCCCAGTCCTTGACCTGCCGGTACAGCGGCACCGCCTCGAGCGCTGCCGGGTCGCTTTCGGCCTGCGCGGCCAGTGGTGCCATGAGCGCCAGCAGCAGTGCCGCACGGTGGCGTTTCATCCATTGCATGGTGTTGCCCCTGACATCCCTTTCGCGTTTTCAGCCTTCGCTGCGCCATAGTACCGGCCAAGTGTCAGTGCCCACTTCGGCACACCGGTCCATCCGCGACAACCTGACCAGGCGCATGCGCATGCCGTCGTAGCGCCAGCTTTCCTCGACCCCGCAACTGCCGGGATAGTCGTCCTTGGCATAGCTGTAGAGCTCGCCTTTTTTGGGGTAGAACTCGATAGCGTCGCGCATCCGGCTGATCAGCACCGGGCTGGACGGTGCCTCGAACTCCAGCGGCCCAAGCGCGTAAGGCGCCTCTCGCGACACTTTGTACAACGCGTAGAGGCAATGGAAGTCGTTGCAGTTGTAGCTGAGCAACGCCAGGGCATGCTGGTTGTCCAGGGCATGCAGCTCAAGCTTGGGAGCGACATCGTATTCGTTCTTCAACTGGTCTTCGGCGGCCGCCTTGGCCATCACCACCGGGTTGATGCCCGCCAGTTCCTGCTCGCTAAGGGGCGTGGCTGCCACAAAGGCCGGCCCCTGGGGCTTGGCCGGGGTGGGCAACTGGGCGTCGGCGACGCTGTCACCGGGTCGCATCAGCGCGCTGTAGTGACCGACCCGGCCCTGCACCGCATCCATCAGCAGCAAGGCGGCGCTCAGGCCTTGCAGCGAACTCACGCGCTCCCCTGGCCGGGTGTCGTCCACCAGGCGCTGGCCATTGCGCAATTGCCGCAACACGGCATAGGCATCGGCGCCCTCCAGTTCCAGGGTGGTCTCGACGCCGCGGGTCATGCGCCAGGGTGCGACCAGTAGCTCTCCGTCGAGCAGGGGCTCGCCCGACCAGTCAGTGCTGCCCACCAGGGTCAGGTGCAGGTTACCCCAGGCGCCCGCCTCGCGCTGCACCAGCATGCCCACCCGCATCTTCTCCGGATGATCGGCCAGCACCGCGGTGCAGAAGCGCGTGTTGTCGCAGCCCACCACCCAGTCCTTGATCTCCCGGTACACCGGTACCGGCTCTGGCTCCGCCGCGCCGACCAGGCCGGGTAGCAACGCCAGCCCGAGGGCCAGCAAGTTCCTTGTTGTTGCGCGCATCGTGCTGCATTCCTGTCTTAGCCGTGAAAGCCCCACTCCAGAGGCGGCGCAATGATTCCACAGATCAAATGCCAGGTGCGGAAAATCGGCAGTGGTGGTGGCGCCATGGGATCTGGCAGTATCGGTTGCGTCATGTTCAGAGCCTGCGCCATGTCCGCTACCGTCAGCCCGCTGTTGCTTGCCTTGCGCGAGGGTACCCGCGCCTGCCACGAAGGGCTGGAGGCGCGCCTGCCGTTCTTCAGCGAAGGCTTCGACCGGGCGGCGTATGCGCGTCTACTTGCGGCTTACCATGGCTTCCATGCGCCGCTGGACACCTTGCTGGCCGGGTACCAGGGCACCGAACGCAACAAGACACCCGCCTTGTCCCGCGACCTGGGCGCCCTGGCCATCGATGTCGAAGCACTGCCGCTGTGCCACGCCCTGCCTCGCATCGACGATGAAGCCAGTGCACTCGGTGTGATGTATGTACTGGAAGGCTCCACCCTGGGCGGCCAGGTACTCAAGCGAGCCATGGCTGAACGCCTGGACATCGACGCCGACAGCGGCGGTGCGTTTCTCGACGTCTACGGCGCGCATACCGGCGCACGCTGGCGCAGCTTCCTCGATCGACTGGCTGGCGCAGATCCGGAGCCTGCCGCCCAGGCCCGGACGGTAAAGGCAGCGGTCGAGACCTTCACCTGCTTCGAACGATGGCTTGAAGAGCGACGCGTGCTGGCCTGCTGATCCCCCGCGCTGGGGCCTTACCTACGGCACTTGTTCAACAGCGATGTCACCACGGGCGTCATGCTGATCGCCACCCCGCACAAACCACCGCATAACAGCGCAAAACCCAGCGCCCGCAATGGGTGCAAGGTATTGAAGAACGCCAGCACCAACAGCACCAGCAACAGCGCCAAGCCGTAGCGGATGGCCGCCCTTGGAATGGCCACCATCAGCAGGTTGAAGAGCACGAAGGCGTAGAACACCATCATCGTCGCCAAGCCGACGCTGACGCCTCGTGCCATGGGCGGGCCAACATGCTGCCGGTACAGATCGAAGCCCAGGCTCAAGAGGAAGGGAAACGCCACACAGGCCAATGCGTGCAGCAGGAAACGGGAAAGCAGCGGCAACATTCGTCCTTGATCCTGGAGCCGGCCATGGGTTGTGCATGGCCGTAAATGAAGGGGACGAATTTAAGGGGGCAGGCATCCTGGCACAAGCCTTGGAGAGCCGCATTACCAGGAACGGGTTGCACCTGAATCTTCAAATCCCAGCTTGAACAGCTCAGAGACTTTGACAGACGGCACGGCCCCTCACTTGGTTACAGGCAGCTTTCCATGCTTTTCGACATAATCAAGCAGCGCCTCGCTTGAACGGGCACCCTGGCGAAGAACCTCTTCATCACTTTTGCCGCTTCGCTTTTGCTTGGGAACAAAGGTATTGTCCTGCTTTGCAGGTGCGTATCGAGCCATGACTACCTCCAGTACGCTGATGAGTTGATGCTACGTGCTCGGGGCGCCCGCCTCAAATGTCTTGCGACCATCGCAAGCCCCTGCCCACGCCACAGTCGAAAGCGTAGTCCGCGCCAGCGGCCAATGGCCGTGGGATTTGCAACAGATCCTTTCTTCACGCACTGCGCCACACGGTGTACCACCCTCCTGCGAGCCCCGACATGAACGTCATTGCCTGTGATCTGCACCACCTGGACGCCGCCGCGGACCTCTTCAACCAGTACCGGATGTTCTACCAGGAGGCGGATGACCTCCCCGCTTCCCGCACATTCCTCAAGGCCAACCTCGAAACCGGCAACTCGCGCATCTACCTGCTGCTGGACGCCGACGGCCAGGCCATCGCTTTTGCCCAGTTGTACCCGGCCACCTGCTCGCTGGCGATGAAGCGCTTCTACTGGCTGTATGACCTGTTCGTTGCTCCGCACGCCCGCAGGGGTGGTCATGCCCGTTACCTGATGCAGCAACTGACCGAGATTTTCCAGGCCGAGGGCGCGCAGCGGTTGAGCCTGGACACCGCCCGGAGCAACCTTGCCGCCCAGGCACTGTATGAATCGCTGGGGTATGTGGCCGAGCAGGACTTCGTGACCTATCACAAGATGCTCGATTGCTGAGACTTGTCGGGGTGTTCGGCGGGAGACTGGCAGCGCCTATCAGATCGAGCGCCGCCCGCGCGGCGCATCGCGGCACAAGGCCGCTCCTACATCTATGGTTACCCCCATTTCTGCAATACTGTACTGAGATGTGCGTGAGTTTGGTTTGCGTCAATCTATACGGCGTCGTGTGGGAGGTTGGTCCCGCGCCTCGATGAAAATCGCGCCCGACGAGCCTAGATATTTGTTCGGCTTCTGAAGCCGAGTAGGAGCTCAGGTTGATCGCCAGGCCGGTATACCGTTCACGTCATCTGTGTGCAGCATCGCAAAACCAGGTGGGTTGTTACTCGTGTGTCTGCAGGGTCAAGCGTTCATGGCGCTTGACCCTGCATTAAATTCGCTGTGGTGTGCCGTGATGGCCCAGGCGATTCGGGCCAGTTTGTTGGCGATAGCGCACACCACCAGGTTGGGGTGGTGAACACGTAGCAAGCCACGTACCCAGTCCGCCAGCTTGCCGGTTTTGCGCTCCAGCCCAATCAGATAGACCCTCGCGCACTGGATCAGCAGTCGTCGCTGATTGCCGTCGCCCCGCTTGCTGATTCGCCCCAGGCAAGGTTTGCCGCCTGTCGTGTGCTGCCTGGGAACCAGGCCTATGGAGGCTGAATAATTTCGCCCACAGCGGAACTGCTTACCATCACCCAATTCCGCAGCCAGGGCGGTAGCGGTGATCGGGCCAATACAAGGTATCGACATCAAACGGGAAGCAAGATCATCGCTAACGGCCTGGCTATGCACTTCCTTGTCCAGAGCCTTGATCCGATCATCGAGATAGCGGAAGTGGGCATGTAGGTCCAGCAACAGCTTCTTGATCAACGGTGAGAAGGTACTGTCGTCCAGCAGAATGGGGAGCTCCCGGACCGCCTTGAAGGTGGGTGCCAAACTGACCCCCACCTCGAGCAAATAAGCGTGGATGCGGTTCATGGTGGCAGTACGGTCTCTGATGAAGCTGTCGCGCAGTGAATTGAGCATCGCCAGCGCCTGCTGGGCCTCGGTTTTGGGAGGCACGAAGCGCATCTGATCGCGGGTTGCCGCCTCACCGATAGCGGCAGCATCGGCAAAGTCATTCTTGTTGCTTTTCACGTAGGGGCGAACGAACTGTGCGGGAATAAGTTTGGGCGTATGACCCTGTCTCGTCACCTCTCGCGCCATGAAATGAGAGCCACCACAGGCCTCCATCGCCACCGTGCAGGGCGCAAGATTGGCAAGGTGGCGGATGAGTGACTCACGGTTGAACCTGCGGTGATAGAGCTCATGACCCCGATCATCCTGAGCGTGTACATGGAAGCTCAACTTTCCCAGGTCGATGGCGATGATGGCGACAGTGTTCATGGCGTTGCACTCCGATAGGCACCCTGTGAAAGCTTAGAGGGCTGACACAGGGTGGGGCGGGGGTAGCCATTTCATTATTTGTTGCAACGTGCCGAACCTGTCAGGCCATGGTTGCCAGCCTTGTGCGCTCGACGCGATTTTTTGGCGGGCATTGCCGCCGCCCCACTCGTCTCAAGACATGCACCAAGGCGGGCAACCATGGCCTGACAGGTTCGGTACGTTGCAACAAATGTAGGAGCGGCCTTGTGCCGCGATGCGCCGCGCGGGCGGCGCTCGATCTGATAGGCGCTGCAAGGATTGCGGCGGACACCTGGCGGCCCTCATACAGTCAACAACCTTGGCGCCGAAAGTACCTGAGCGACCCGATCAACCCCGCTCTATCCCATCCAGCACAGCCGACGTCAAGGCCAGCCCTTTCTCCAGGGAGTTCTCCGTCGCCACCAGCAGACTGCGCAGTGGTTCGCTGGCTTTTTCCAGGGCCATGGCATTGGTTTCGTAGGCCGCCTGCAAGGCCGCTACCGCGCACACCAGCGCATCCTCGCCATCAATGCCGGCATGCACCGAGAACATCGGTGGATGGGCGTCGTGGCAAGTGCCGAAATGGGCGTTGGCCGTGGTGGGTCGGGAGGTTCGGGTGGTCGTATCGAGGGTCATGGGCGAACCTCCCGGGGCAAGACGCGGGGTGGGTCGGGCACGATTTTCAGCATGGTTCAGCACTCCTACATAGCCAGGGGAGCTGCCGATATCCGCTTGCACTCGGAACGATGGAGGCAGCTGTACGTGGGTGTGCAAGACCGTGGATGTAGGAACCCGGCAGGCCCGAAGGCCTCCCACGTACAGCCGCCATTGAGCGGCTTGAACCACATCCTCGGGCTTGCACACCCGGTCGTTGAATCAGCAACGACAGGGCGAGACTAAGGAATGCGACTGGCCAGAACAACAGCTGAAAGGCCGTAAAAGCATGCTTGGGAAACGTCCTACGTGAAATAGGGAAAGTCTTAGTCATCCGCTTGAAACTGCTGTCCTGGCCTCATCGCGGGGCAAGCCCGCTCCCACGCCTCTCCTACTGTTTGCCCTGCTACTTGCCCTGAAAGCCAGGACAATTTCTGATTTTCCTGTACACGAAACATCTACTAAAGGTTTATATTCCGCCCGCCGAAACAGAAAAGGTAGCAAGTGGCCACCACTCCAGCGAAGCGGCCATGTACACCCTTCACTCTCACGGATGGGCGTCACCATGAAAATAAAAAACAAACTGATCCTGGCCTTCGTACTGGTGGCCTTCATCCCGGTCGCCCTGGTCGGCGGGATCTCGGTGCTGAACATCCGCAGCGAGGCGGTCGACCAGTTCCTCGATGGCAGCACCCGGGAAATCCGCCAGATCGACGGCAACATGCGCCAGTTCTTCGATGGCACGCTGCAGAACGTCGATCAAATGGCCAAGGATCTTGTATACACCTCGGTCACCTCGCTCAAGGATTACACCGGCGCCGATGCCGCCCGCCAGCCGATGCCCGAGGCCGCGCAGAAGGTGATCGACGCCTTCGCCCGCTACGGCACCACCCACCCGGCGGCGGCGATCCTGTCCATCGGCCTCGAGGACGGCAGCTACGCCAAATGGCCGGACGACCCGCAACTGGCCAAGTACGACCCACGCACCCGCCCCTGGTACAAGGCCGCCATGGCCAACCCGGACAAGACCGTGCGCACCGCCGCCTATTACTACGACAAGGATGACGTGGCCCTGGTCGGTACCGCCCGGGCGCTGCTCGACGAAACCGGCAAGGCCAAGGGCGTGTTCGTGGTCAGCGTGTCGCTGAAGAACCTCACCGAGCTGGTCAAGAGCATCAAGCTGGGTGACAGCGGCTACGTGATGCTGATCGAGGACGGCACCGTGCTGGTCGACCCACGCAACGCCAGCCACGGTTTCAAGCAGCTCAAGGACCTCGGCGTACCCTACGCGCAACTGGCCGCCACTTCCCAGGGCTCCACCGACGTGGTTATCGACGGCGTGCGCTACATGGCCAACGTGTGGACCTCGCCAGGCCTTGGCTGGCGCTTCGTCGGCCTGATCGAGTACGACGAGGTGATGGCCGCGGCCACACGCATGACCTATGTCACCGCGTTGATCGTGGTGGTGCTGGCCCTGGTCTTCGCCCTGGTGGCGGCGGCGTTCTCGCGGGTGATCGTCAAGCCGATCGGCCAGGTCAGTATCGGCCTGCAGTCGATCGCCGAGGGTGAAGGCGACCTGCGCCGCGACCTGCAGGTACAGGGCAAGGACGAAACCGCCGAGCTGGCCGGCTGGTTCAACAAGTTCCTCGCCGCCATCCGCCAGCTGATCCAGCGCATCGGCGCGGCCTCGACCAACCTGCACGAAGCCTCGCGCAGCAATAGCGAAATGGCCGGCAACATGAACGAGGCCGCCGGGCGCCAGCGCGAGGCGGTGGAGCTGGTGTCCACCGCATTCAACGAGATGGTCGCCACAGCCAACGAAGTGGCGCGTTCGTGCAGCAGCGCCGCCGACGCCGCCGAGCATGGCCACCGCCGGGTGGCCGAGGGCAAGCAGCAGATCGAGGCGACCACCGACAACGTCAATCGCCTGGGTCGGCGCCTGAGCGAATCGTCCCAGGCCATGGTCGAGCTGGAGGAAGGCAGCCGCAGCATCAACCAGATCCTCGGCACCATCCGCGCCATCGCCGAGCAGACCAACCTGCTGGCGCTCAACGCCGCTATCGAGGCCGCCCGGGCCGGCGACCAGGGCCGTGGTTTTGCCGTGGTGGCCGATGAAGTCCGCGCGCTGGCCAAGCGCACCGCCGACTCCACCGGCGAGATCGACCAGTTGCTCAACACCCTCGGCGGCAAGACCCAGGAGGTCTCGCAGAAGATGGAAAGCTGCCTGGACCTGTCGCGGGCCAGCGTGTCGTCGATCGAAAGCGCGCGGGACAGCTTCGAGGGCATCCAGCTCTCGGTGAACGAGATCCGCGACCAGAACCTGCAGATCTCCGCCGCCGCCGAGGAGCAGCACAGCGTGGCCGAGGAGATCAACCGGCATATCCAGCAGATCTACGACGAGGCACGGCTGGTGGAGGGGCTGGCCAGCTCCGCCCAGGCCGACTCCGGCAGGCTGGCGCAGTTGTCGGATGAGCTGAACGGGCTGGTGGGACGCTTCAAGTCGTGACCTTTGGCTTCACGCGGGCCCTGTAGGAGCGGCCTTGTGCCGCGAAATGGCTGCGTAGCAGCCCTGGCGATTGATGCGTCAAAGCTGAAACTGCGGGGCCGCTACGCGCCCCTTTCGCGGCACAAGGCCGCTCCTACCAGGACTTGCGTATGGCTCGGCTACAGTGAACTCGACGCCACCCTCGAGAGCACCATGCCCAACCACAGCCCCATCCCCCGCAGCGTCTGGGCTTTAGGCTTCGTCTCGTTGCTGATGGACATCTCCTCCGAGATGATCCACGCCCTGCTCCCGCTGTACATGGTCACCGTGCTCGGCACCTCGGTGCTGGCCGTGGGCCTGATCGAAGGCATCGCCGAGGCGACGGCGGCGATCACCAAGGTGTTCTCCGGCGCCCTCAGCGACCGCTTGGGCAAGCGCAAGCTGCTGACGGTGATCGGCTACGGCCTGGCCGCCGTGACCAAGCCGGTGTTCCCGCTGGCCCCCGGGCTGGAATGGCTGACCGCGGCGCGCTTCGTCGACCGCGTCGGCAAGGGCATCCGCGGCGCGCCTAGGGATGCGCTGATCGCCGATGTCACCCCCGCCGAGCTGCGCGGCGCGGCCTTCGGCCTGCGCCAGGCGCTGGATACGGTCGGGGCGTTTCTCGGGCCATTGCTGGCAATCCTGTTGATGTGGCTGACCGCCAGCCATTTCCAGACGGTGTTCTGGGTGGCGGTGATTCCGGCGTTCATGGCGCTCTATGTGCTGGTTGCCTTCGTCCGCGAGCCCGAAAAACCTGCTGCGCTCGGCACAGTGGCTGCGCCCCTGGCATTTCGCGAGCTGGCCCGGCTGGGCAACGGTTACTGGCGCCTGGTCATCCTGGCCACGCTGTTCACCCTGGCGCGCTTCAGCGAAGCATTTCTGCTGCTGCGCGGCCAGGCGCTTGGCCTTGCCGCCTTGTGGGCGCCAGCGGTGCTGGTATTGATGTCGCTGGCGTATTCACTGTCGGCCTATCCTGCCGGGGCACTCTCCGACAAGGTCGGGCGACGGGGTGTGTTGATGATCGGGCTGGCCCTGCTGGTGCTGGCCGATCTGCTGCTGGCCTGGTTGCCGGGCCTGCCCGGCCTGGCCCTGGGCGTGATCCTGTGGGGGCTGCACATGGGGTTTACCCAAGGCGTGTTCAGCGCCTTGATCGCCGACAGTGCACCCGAGGATCTGCGGGGGACCGCATTCGGCGTGTTCAATCTGGTGACAGGGTTGGCGTTGCTGGTGGCCAGTGTGCTGGCCGGAGGGCTGTGGGACTGGGTGGGGTATCAGGCGACGTTCATGGCGGGGGGCGTGTTCGCCGCTACCACAATGGCAGGTTTGTGGTTCATGGCTGATCGTGGGAGCGGGCTTGCCCCGCGATGAGGCCGGCAGGAACAACTTCATTGCCTGACCTGACGCCATCGCGGGGCAAGCCCGCTCCTACAGGGTCATGGCTGCCGGCTGCTGCTCCAGCAACGACCATCCCCCCTGCCCGTCCACCTCCAGGCGATGGGAGTGGAATCCCGCCAAGGTACTGCGGTGCCCGACACTGACCAGCAGCGTCGCCGGCAGCTCCGCACGCAGCAGCGAATACAGCGCATGCTCCAGCCCTTCATCCATCGCCGAGGTGGACTCGTCAAGGAACACCACCTGCGGCCGGTTGAACAGCACCCGGGAGAACGCCAGGCGCTGCTGTTCGCCCAGCGACAGAATCCGCGACCAGTCGCGCTGCTCGTCCAGCCGTTCGGCCAGATGCGCGAGATTGACCTGGCGCAGGGCCTGCTGCATGCGCGCATCGTCGCCGGCCGCGCCCTGTGCCGGATAGGCGATGGCAGTGCGCAGGTCGCCCAGCGGCAGGTACGGGCGCTGCGAGAGGAACAGTGCCTGCGTCCCCAACGGCCGCCTGACCTCGCCCTCGGCATAAGGCCACAGGCCCGCCAGGGCGCGCAGCAAGGTGGTCTTGCCGCTGCCCGAAGGTCCTTTGATCAGTAGCGCCTGACCGCTATGCAGGCTTAGATCGAGATCAGCGATCAACGCATGGCCATCGGGGCGTCGCACCTGCAAGCCATGAATCCCCAATCCATGAGCCTGATCCACGGTGGCCACGCGCGGCAAGGCGCTGGCCTGCTGGTTGGCATCGAGAAAGCCTGTCAGACGATCGAGGGTGGCTCGGTACTGGGCGAAGGTGTCGTAGGACTCCCGGAAGAACGACAGCGAATCCTGCACCTGGCCAAACGCCTGGGCGGTCTGCATCACATCGCCGAGCTTGATCGCGCCGCTGAAGAAGCGCGGCGCCTGGAGGATGAACGGGAACACCACCGCTACCTGGCTGACGCCCAGGTTGAAGCCGCTGAACTTGAGGTTTCGAAACACCAGCGCCCAGGCGTTGCCGATCAGCGCGAAGAAGCGCCCGAGCAAGGTGCCCCGCTCCACCTGCGCGCCCTGGTAGAAGGCGATGTTCTCGGCGTTCTCGCGCAGGCGCATCAAGGCGTAGCGGAAGTTGGCGGTGAGTTTCTCGTTGAGGAAGTTCAGGCGGATCAGCGGCTGGCCGAGGCGGAAGGCGATCCAGGTGGCGACCAGCACATAGACATACACGGCGAACACCATCGCCCGGGGGACTTCGACGCCGGCCACTTCAAGCGGCGCCGACAGGCCCCAGAGAATGCCGGTAAAGGCCACCAGCGACACCAGCGCGCTGACCGCCCCCAGCGCCAGCGACACGGAGCCGCTGACGAAGGCGTTCACATCCAGTTCGATACGCTGGTCGGGGTTGTCCACCGGCTCGGCAAGGAACTGCCCACGGTAGTAGGCATCGCCGTGCATCCAGTCGGCGGTCAGGCGCTCGGTGAGCCACACCCGCCAGCGGATGTTGAACGCCTGGGTGACGTAGAAGGCGAACAGCGAGCGCAGTACATGGATGGTCGCCAGCACCGCGAACACCCCGAGCAGGTACCAGAACGCGGTCTGGTCCAGTGCCTGCAAGGCGCTGTAGAAGCCGTTGTACCAGAACGAGAACAGCACGTTCAGGCGCACCGCGAACAGCGTCAGGACCAGCAGCAGGGCGAAGGCCAGCAGGGGTCGCCAACTGCGACGGAAGCTGAAATAGGGCCCGGCCAGTTGCCAGAACTGCGCCCCCCAACGGGTATGGCGCACCGCCAGCAAGGCGGTAATGGTGAAGCAGACAAGGGTGACCAACGAGGCGATTGCCAGCCAGCTCAAGCTCTCTTGCAGGGCCTGGTGCCAGTTCATGTCCATGGTGCGCTTCCATAGAGGATGTTGTTGCGAGCGTAGCACCGGACCTGCATTGACCCTGCAAACATGACGGACATTTCATCCAGGTCATGCGCTGCAACAACGTCTGTGCATGACTTGTCCGGGCGCGGATAATCGCGACACCTCCACTGCAGAACCAAGCCATGAACATTCGTCTTGCCGGACTACAGGATCTACTCGCCCTGATCGCCATCGACAGCGTCGTCCGCCAGGATCCGCAGCGTGCCGAACAGATTGCCGACTGGCTCAGGCAGTACCGATGCCTGGTGGCCGAGGTGCAGGGCAAGGTGGCCGCGTATGCGGTGATGCACCGGCACTTCTTCGGTTGCGCGTTCATCGAGATGCTGATGGTCGGCCAGGGCCATCGGCGCAGTGGGCTGGGAGCCGCGCTGCTGGCCCGCATACAGGCCGACTGCACGGGACAGAAGCTGTTCACCTCGACCAACCGCTCCAATGGCCCGATGCGCCGCTTGCTGGAGCGCCGGGGCTTTGTCGAGAGCGGCGTTGTCGAGCACCTCGACGAAGGGGACCCGGAGCAGGTCTATTTCTGGCGATGCGATTGAGCCAGCGTTCCAGGGCCCTATCGCGCCCCCCTGTAGGAGCGGCCTTGTGCCGCGAAAGGGCTGCGTAGCGGCCCCGGCGATTGCAGCGTCAACGCTGAAATCCTGGGGCCGCTTTGCGGCCCTTTCGCGGCACAAGGCCGCTCCTACAGGGGCGGCGTGAATTGCGCAATCAAACCACCGGCTGAAGTGCCTCGCGCACCAACACTTCCAGCCCCTCGCCGCCCTCGGCCTGCAGCCGTTCACCCAACTGCCGGCGCATGGCTGGCGTCCAGAAGCTCTGCAGATGCTGCCTGACTCCCTGCACCGCCTTGGCGTGATCCGGCTCGCTGTCGAAGTAATGGGCGATCTGGTTGGCCATCTTCACCAGATTGTCACTGCTCATCGGCGCACCTCCGCCGCTTCGGCCTGCCGCCGCTCCTTGAGCAACCTGCGCTGCTCGTCACTGAAGCGCTGGTAGCGCTTCTGCCATTCCGACGGCTGGAACACCTTTGCCACTTCCACCGCAGTGACCTTGTATTCCGGGCAGTTGGTGGCCCAGTCGGAGTTGTCGGTGGTGATCACGTTGGCGCCGGACTCGGGGAAGTGGAAGGTGGTGTACACCACCCCCGGCGCCACCCGGCCGCTGACCCTGGCGCGCAGCACACTCTGCCCGGAGCGACTGCCGATACCCACCCAGTCACCGTCGCTGATACCCCGACTCTCGGCATCGCTGGGATGGATCTCCAGGCGGTCCTCGTCGTGCCAGGCGACGTTGTCGGTGCGCCGGGTCTGCGCGCCGACGTTGTACTGGCTGAGGATACGCCCGGTGGTCAGCAGTAGCGGGTAGCGGCTGTTGACCTTCTCGTCGGTGGGCACGTAGCCGGTGAGCATGAAGCGCCCCTTGCCGCGCACGAACTGGTCGATGTGCATGGTCGGCGTGCCGTCGGGCGCGGCGTCGTTGCACGGCCATTGCAGGCTGCCGTGGCGGTCGAGTTCGGCATAGCTGACCCGGCGGAAGGTCGGGGTCAGGCGGGCGATCTCGTCCATGATCTCGGAGGGATGACGGTATTGCATGGGGTAACCCAAAGCACCGGCCAGGGCCACGGTGGCCTCCCAGTCGGCCTTGCCGGCCAGCGGCTCCATCACCTTGCGCACCCGCGAGATGCGCCGCTCGGCGTTGGTAAAGGTGCCGTCCTTCTCCAGGAACGAGCTGCCCGGCAGGAACACATGGGCGAACTTGGCGGTCTCGTTGAGGAAGATGTCCTGCACCACCACGCACTCCATCGCCAGCAGCGCGGCCGTGACATGCTGGGTGTTGGGGTCGCTCTGGGCGATGTCCTCGCCCTGGCAGTACAGCGCCTTGAAGCTGCCGTCCAGCGCGGCCTCGAACATGTTGGGAATGCGCAGCCCCGGATCAGGTTGCAAGGTCACGCCCCAGGCCTGCTCGAACTCGGCGCGCACACTTTCGTTGGAGATATGCCGGTAGCCGGGCAGCTCGTGAGGGAACGAGCCCATGTCGCATGAGCCCTGCACGTTGTTCTGCCCGCGCAGCGGGTTCACCCCAACCCCTTCGCGGCCGATGTTGCCAGTGGCCATGGCCAGGTTGGCGATGCCCATCACCGCGGTGCTGCCCTGGCTGTGCTCGGTCACGCCCAGGCCGTAGTAGATTGCCGCGTTGCCGCCGGTGGCGTAGAGCCGGGCGGCGGCGCGGATCTGCTCGGCGGGCACGCCGCACACCGGGCCGAGCACTTCAGGGGCGTTGTCGGGCTGGGCGACAAAATCGCGCCAGCGGGCAAAGTCCTCGGTCTCGCAGCGGGCGTCGATGAAGTGCTGGGCCAGCAGGCCTTCGGTGACAATCACATGGGCCAGGGCGTTGAGCATGGCCACGTTGGTGCCCGGTCGCAGTTGCAGGTGCAGCTCGGCGCGGGCGTGGGGCGAATCGACCAGGTCGATGCGGCGCGGGTCGATGACGATCAGCCGGGCGCCCTGGCGCAGGCGACGCTTGAGCTGTGAGCCGAACACCGGGTGCGCGTCGGTGGGATTGGCACCGATCACCAGCACCACGTCGGCCTGCATCACCGAGTCGAAGCTCTGGGTGCCGGCGGACTCGCCCAGGGTCTGCTTCAGGCCGTAGCCGGTCGGCGAATGGCAGACCCGCGCGCAGGTGTCGACGTTGTTGTTGCCGAAGGCCGTGCGCACCAGCTTCTGTACCAGGTACGCCTCTTCGTTGGTGCAGCGGCTGGAGGTGATGCCACCGATGGAATCGCGCCCGTACTTGAGCTGGATCCGCCGGAACTCGCTGGCGGCATAGGTCACCGCCTCGTCCCAGCTGACCTCCTGCCACGGGTCTTCCAGGCGCTTGCGGATCATCGGTTTGGTGATGCGGTCCGGGTGGGTCGCGTAGCCCCAGGCGAAACGCCCCTTGACGCAGGCATGGCCATGGTTGGCGCCGCCGTTCTTGTCCGGGACCATGCGCACCAGTTGCTCGCCCTTCATCTCGGCGCGGAACGAGCAACCCACGCCACAGTAGGCACAGGTGGTGATCACCGCCCGCTCGGGCTGGCCCAGCTGAACCAGGCTCTTCTCGCTCAGGGTGGCGGTCGGGCAGGCCTGCACGCAGGCGCCGCAGGACACGCATTCGGAACTGAGGAAATCGTCGCCGCCGGCCGCCGCCACCCGCGAGTCGAAGCCACGCCCGATGATGGTCAGGGCGAAGGTGCCCTGGATCTCCTCACAGGCCCGCACGCAGCGGTTGCAGACGATACACTTGCTCGGCTCGTAGTCGAAGTACGGGTTGGACACGTCCTTCTGTTCGCTCAGGTGATTGGCGCCGTCATAGCCGTAGCGCACCTCGCGCAGGCCGACCTGGCCGGCGACGGTCTGCAGCTCACAGTTGCCGTTGGCCGAGCAGGTCAGGCAGTCCAGCGGGTGGTCGGAGATGTACAGCTCCATCACGTTGCGCCGCAGGTCGGCCAGGCGCGGTGTCTGGGTGCGCACCACCATGCCTTCGCTGACCGGCGTGGTGCACGAGGCCGGGTAGCCGCGCATGCCGTCGATCTCGACCATGCACATACGGCACGAGCCGAAGGCCTCGAGGCTGTCGGTGGCGCACAGTTTGGGAATGCTGGTGCCGAGCAAGGCGGCGGCGCGCATCACCGAGGTGCCGCCGGGCACGCTGATCGAACGGCCATCGATGACCAGGCTGACCTGCACGTCGTTGACCCGCTCCGGGGTGCCCAGGTCGATATCGCTGCGGGGGTCGAAGTAGTTGATCATTGCGCGGCCTCCAGGCCGAAATCGGCGGGGAAGTGCTTGAGCGCGCTGACCACGGGGTACGGGGTCATCCCGCCCATGGCGCACAGCGAGCCGTATTGCATCGTGTCGCACAGGTCGCGCAGCAGGCCGGCCTGGCTCGCGCGGTAGGCCGGGTCGGTACTCGCGATCAAGCGGTCGACCACCTCCACGCCACGGGTCGAGCCGATCCGGCACGGCGTGCACTTGCCACAGGATTCCTCGGCGCAGAACTGCAGGGCGAAGCGGGCCATGCCCGCCATGTTCAGGGTGTCGTCGGCCAGCACCACGCCACCGTGGCCGAGCATCGCGCCCAGGGCGGCGAAAGCCTCATAGTCCAACGGGGTGTCGAACTGTGCGGGCGGCACCCAGGCGCCCAGCGGGCCGCCGACCTGCGCCGCCTTGATCGGCCGGCCACTGGCGGTGCCGCCGCCGTAGCCTTCCACCAGCTCGCGCAGGGTCAGGCCGAAGGCGCGCTCCACCAAGCCGCCATGGCGGACATTGCCGGCCAGCTGGAACGGCAAGGTACCCGTCGAGCGGCCCATGCCGAAGTCGCGGTAGAACGCCGCGCCCCTGGCCAGGATGATCGGCACCGAGGCCAGGGTAAGCACGTTGTGCACCAGGGTCGGCTGGCCGAACAGGCCCTCGAGCGCCGGCAGCGGCGGCTTGGCCCGGACGATGCCGCGCTTGCCCTCGAGGGACTCGAGCAGCGCGGTTTCCTCGCCGCAGATGTACGCCCCGGCCCCCACCCGCACCTCGAGGTGGAAGGCCACGCCGTTGCCGGCGACATCCAGATAGCCGGCCTCGCGGGCCAGCAGGATGGCCTCGTTCAGCGTACGCACGGCATCCGGGTATTCCGAGCGCACATAGATGTAGCCCATGCTCGCCCCCACGGCGAGGCCGGCGATGATCATGCCCTCGATCAGCAGGAACGGATCGCCCTCCATCAGCATGCGGTCGGCGAAGGTGCCGGAGTCGCCTTCGTCGGCGTTGCACACCACGTACTTCTGCCCGGCCATTGCCTGGCGCACGGTACGCCACTTGATGCCCGCGGGGAACGCCGCGCCGCCCCTGCCCCGCAACCCGGAGTCGAGCACCGCGGCGACCACTTCGTCACCGTCCAGCAGGGTGGCCTGGCGCAGGCCTTCAAAGCCGCCGTTGGCGTGATAGTCGTCCAGCGACAGCGGCCGGGTGATGCCGGCGCGGGCGAACAGCAGGCGTTGCTGGGACTTCAGGTAGGGAATCGCTTCGACCGGCCCCAACGCCAGGGCATGGCTACCGGGGTCGCCCGCCAGGGCGTCGAGCAGGCCGGGCACATCCTCGGGGGTGACCGGCCCGAAGCCCAGGCGGCCTTGGGCGGTATCCAGCTCCACCAGCGGCTCCAGCCAGTACAGACCACGGGAGCTGGTGCGGTTGATATGCAGCGGCAGGCGCCGCTGCGCGGCTTCGCGGGTCAACGCCTCGGCCACCTGGTCGGCACCGACGGCACAGGCCAGCGAATCGCAGGGGATGCACAGGTTCAGCATGCCTTCACCTCCTCGCGGCAAGCGGCCACCAACGCCTGCAGGCGTTCGGGGGTGACGCGGGCGTGGAGCCGGCCATCGAGTTCCAGGGCCGGCGAGCAGGCGCAGGCGCCCAGGCAATACACCGGGCGCAGGTCGAGCGCGCCATCCTCGGTGCGACCGTGGTCGTCCAACCCAAGCTGCTCACGCAACTGCGCGGCCAGCGCCTCGGCGCCGCGGCTCTGACAGGACTCGGCGCGGCACAGACGCAGGGTATGGCGGGCCGCTGGCGTGGTACGGAAATCGTGATAGAAGCTGATCACCCCGCGCACCTCGGCCTGGCTGAGGTTGAGGGCATGGGCGATCTCGGCGACGGCGCTGTCGGGAATGTAGCCGGCGCCGGCCTGGATGGCGTGGAGGATCGGCAACAGGGCGCCGGGAGTGTCCTGCTCACGGGCCAGGACGCGTTGGATCAGGGGCAGGTGGTTCAAGTCATCAGGCATACAGCAGACCTCGGCATCCCGGGGCGGCCCGTTGGCGGGCGGCGGTCCGGCGGTGTTCAGCTGCGGTGCGGGCCAGGTCACGGTGGCGGCAGGCCGGGCACCCTCGTTGTCCCTGGCCGGGCGTCTTGCTGCGCTCGGTCCACGGGCATCCTCAGAGCATGGCAGTTATTGCGCGAGGGGGTTGTGCGCGGGCGACCCGGCGCGTCCTGAAACCGACCACCGGAGGATGAGGAATGGCCTGTGTAGGAGCGGCCTTGTGCCGCGAAAGGGGCGCGGAGCGGCCCCAGGATTTCAGCATTGATGCAACGATCGCCGGGGCCGCTTTGCGGCCCTTTCGCGGCACAAGGCCGCTCCTACAGGGGGGGCGCAGGCGGTCAGTCCAGCACTACATGGGGCAGGAAGCGCGAGCTGTCCTTGGTGATCAGCGAGTCGTCTTCACGAATGCCGATCCCCGAGGCCAGGTCGCCGATCACCCAGGAGCCGATCAGGGTGTAGCTGTCGCCGAACTTCGGCAACGGCGCGAAGCCCTGGAGGATGTACGGCGCATCGTCGTAGGGACCGTCCTCGAACACCCGCTGGTCGTCGTCGGTGCGAATATCCACGTTGGCGCCCTCGCGGGAGAAGTACGGCTTGCGCACCCAGCCCTTGGGCACCGGGCGCCGAGGGTCTTCGTCGAGGAACGCCGGCAGCAGGTTCGGGTGCCCTTCGTGCCACTCCCACAGCAGCGGCAGGATGCCCTTGTTGGAGATCAGCGACTTCCAGGCCGGTTCCACGAACTGGGTATCGCAGCCGGCGATGGCCTGGCCGAAGTCCTCGTGGAAGATATGCTCCCAGGCATGCAGCTTGAACAGGCGCGGAATCGGCCGGCCTTCGAGGTCGACGAAACGCCCCTCGCCGTTCAAGCCGATGTCCTCCACATCGATGTGCCGGGTACTGATACCCACGTGCCCGGCCATCTTGCGCAGAAAATCCGTGGTGCCACGGTCTTCGACCGAGCCGGCAATGGCCGAGAAGTAGAACGGGCTTTCGCGCTCGAAGGCGCCAAAGGCCCGCACCAGGTCCTCGGCCAGGGTGTTGAACTGGCTGGCATGGGCCGGCAGCACGCCGCGCTCGATCTGCTGCTCCAGCCAGATCAGCTGGAACGCCGCCGCCTCGTACAGCGAGGTCGGCGTGTCGTAGTTGGCCTCGATCAGCTTGGCCGGGCCGTGGCCGTCGTAGCTGAAGTCGAAGCGCCCGTAGAGGTGCGGATGCCCCTCTTTCCACGAACGGCGCACCAGGTCGAAGAACGCCGGCGGGATCGCCAGGCGGGTCATCAACGCCTCGCTGTCGACGATGCGCTCGACCGCATCCAGGCACATGGCGTGCAGTTCCTGCGTGGGCGCCTCCAGGTCACGGCTGACCTGGGCCTCGCTGAACTGGTAGTAGCCGCGCTCGTCCCAGTAGCGCTCACCGTCGATGGTGTGGAAGGAAAAACCTTCGCGTTCGGCGGTGGCGTGCCAGTCCGGGCGTTCGTCGATGCTGATCTTGCGCATGCTCAACCGCCGAAGCTGAAGCCGCCGCTGCTCTTGCCGCCCCAGCCGCTGCGCGCAGTGGCCTGGCTGCCGAAGCCGCCGCGGGAGATCGACGAGGACACACTGGAGCGGGTCGAGGTTTTGGATCTGTAACTGCTACCGCCGGAGCTGCCGGAGTAGTAGCTGCTGTAGCTGCCGCCACTCTGCTGGGCCTGGTCGGAGCGCTCGAAGCGCTTGCCCTGGTCGATCTGCTGGCCGAGGGTGGTGGTGCGGTAGTCGCCGCGGCTGTCGCGGTACTGGTACACCGGCTGCGAGTAGTACTGGCGGCTCCCGCCACTCATCATCTGACCGAGCAGCAGGCCGGTGAGCAGGCCGTTGAAGTTGCTGCCACCGCTGACGGCCTGGCCGCTGTTCTCGACCTGGGCGCGTGCCGCGTCGACCTGCGACTGGCTCACTTCGCCCGACACCGCCAGCTCGAACCCACCCAGGCGCGGCATGTAGCGGCCGTCGCTGGTGACCTGGCAGTAGTCCGGCACGAAATCGGCCTCGCAGGCCGCCTTGTCGCCATAGGTCGGGGCGACCCGGCGGTGATCGGCCAGCGCCTCCATGTAGGCATCGGAACACACATCCACCGGCATCTTGTCATCGACGCAGGCCTGGACAGTGGTGTAGTTGCTGCGCTTGCTGACCGTGTAGGTCTCCTCGGGCGCGCTGCACGCGGTAAGCGCCAGCGGCAGGGAGCTGGCCAGCACCAGCTTGACGGAACTTCGTCTCATGTAGGGCTCCTTGCGCGCAAACGGCTCAGACCGACGGGGTCATGCAGGCCGAGTTGAGGAAGCCCACGCTGATCGCCACGGCGGCGGCGTAGATCGCGGCGGCCATTTCGCCCTTGGCGATTCGGCTGGCCAGGCCCTTGAGCACCAGGCTGGTGATGCCGAAGGCCAACAGCTGCACCACCGCGGCGATCACTACCCAGACCACGAAGTCGAGCAGGCTGACGCTGTAGGCGATGATGTTGCTGGCCGGCAGCGAGAAGCCGATCAGCGCGCCGCCCAGGGCAATGGCCGCGGCGCTGTTGTTGTCGCGGATCAGGGCGAACTCGCGGTGCGGGGTGAGGTGCGTATAGATGAACTGGAATACCCAGAACAGCACCAGCGCCACGCTGATGTAGAGGATGAAGCCGATCACTGCCTGGGCGTTGAGCGACATGCGAAGAGCGTCGAGCATGGTGAATCCTTGTCAGATGACGTTGAAGTCCGTTGATTGCAGGGTGACACCCACCGAAGTGGTCAGGCTGACATTGCCGTCCTCGTCCTCCTCCACCGACAACAGGAGGAATTCGCGGCGATCGGTCAGGCCGGTTTCGCGGGCATACAGCATCGACAGGTGCTGGATGCGGTAGCTGGTTTCGGGGCTGGTGACCCACTCGCTGATCGGCGTCAGCTCGGTCTGCCCTTCCTCGCTGCCCCACTGGCGGACGAACTCGTAGCCTTCATGCTCGTAGTACGGCAGGCCGATGTTCGACTCAGGACCGACCAGGCGCTTGAGTTCGGCGTCGCTGCTGACCGGCACCACGCTGTAGTAGCCAAACAGGATGATATCGCGCACATCGTCGGCCGACGCGCCGTTCATCACCACCTGCAGCCAGTAGTCCTCGTCTTCCATGTAGAAGCGCGCCAGGCGCACCGACTGGCCGAGGTCGACCTCACCGACGGCCCAGACCACTTCCTGACCGGGCACTTCCAGCTCGCTATGGCCATCGAGCAGCAGCTTGAGCGAAGGGTCGAGCTTGAGCATGCGCCCGCTGCCCAGGCCGAACGGCAGGTTGCCTTTGACCGGGCTGCCGGCGGCAGGTTTGGGGGCTTCGAAGCCCATGAAGCGTTTCAACCAACCCACGGGGCATCTCCTGGGTGAGAGGGTGACGGAACCGGAGCCAATGCAGGTGCTGAAGCGAACAGGCAGGGCCTGTGGGGAGAAGGCGACATTGAAGATCCCTTGGGTCGCGGCAGTCCTTTGGCGGGGGCGACACGATACTGCTTTTCGTGCGCTCCGCCAACAGGTCTGCGGCAGGGTTTTGCGCCAGCCTGGCCGGCCTTATCGCGGGGCAAGCCCGCTCCCACAAAGCCGGTGCAGATTTTACCTGTGGGAGCGGGCTTGCCCCGCGATAGGGCCGGCCCACTCAGCGGATCACTCCGCCGGCTTCGCCGCCTTGGCCTTCAAGCGCGCCAGCACATCATCGGCGCCGCTGTTGCTGGCACCGATGCCGGCCGACTTCAGGCGTGCTTCCAGATCGCTACCATCAGCCTTGCCCGCCAGTTCCGCCGCCGCTTCCAGCTCGGCAGCACGCTCGCTCTGACGCTTCTTGATGCGGTCCAGCGAGCCGACCGCCGTTTCCAGGCTGCCATTGGCGCCGCCGGTGGCCGACGCCGCGCTCACCTGGGCACGCTGCACGCTCTCGCGGGCCTTGACCAGGTCCACCTGCTGCTTGAGGCCCTTGATCTGCGCCTCGGTCTTGCTCACGGTGGCGGTCAGGGTCGCGACCGACGCGCCGAACTGGTCGGCCAGCGCCTGCTCGGAATCGCGCTGGTTGGTCAGGTCGGCGATGCGCGCCGCGCATTCGTGGGCCAGGCCTTCCTCGCCCTTGTCCAGGGCAGCGATGGCTTTCTGTTCCCAGTCGCCGATGGTCTTGTCGAACTCGGTGATGCGCTGCTGCGCGGTCTTGTGCTTGGCCATGATCTTGACCAGCTGGTTGCGCGCATCGATCAGGTTGTTGTCCGCGTCGCGGATCTCCTGGTCGAGGATGCGCAGGGCCTGGGAGTCGACGATCGCCTCACCGACTTCCGAAGCGCCGCCACGCAGGGCGGTGACGATCTTTCTCAACAAACTCATGGGGCAATCTCCGGAATCAGTGGGTGAAGTAGTCTTCGAAATCTTCGGCGGCGGTGATGACGTTGTCGGCCAGGGTGTGGATCTCCTGGACGATGTTGTCCAGCGACGAGGCCGCGCTCAGGGCACCGAACATGGTGTACACCAACTCGCCCGAGGGCAGCGTGTGCAGGCCGATCGACGACAGCGGGAAGACATCGCGGGTGCGCAGCACCGCATCGTTGAAGGCTGCCGCATCCTTCACCTGGCTGGCCTCAACCAGCAGCGTGTCGACCAGGATCTGCTCACCGGCCACGGCGATGTACAAAGGCAGGCCGTCCAGTTCGTTCATCACCAGCTTCAGGCTGGGTTCGGCGCCCTGTTGCAGGGACAGGCCGATCACGCCGCCGCGTACATCCTCCAGGCCCTGCAGGGCGCCGTGCAGCGATTCGATCGTCCAGTGGTTGTGCTCGGTCATGAAATCCTCCGTTCTGACCTGTTTGCCCGCGAGGGGCTGACGTAAAGCCTTCTCGATACCGCGCAAGGCGGCGGCATGCTCTGGCAGGATCCACAACTCACGCTTGACCAGGCCTGCGGCCTTGAGCCGGGCGCGCATGTCACGCATGTAGTCGGTGGAGCTTTTCTTGCCTGCCATCGAGGGGTGTCCTTGTCTCACATGTGAGGTACGTTACGCCTGGATTGTGACGTTCGCAAGTCTCACATGTGAGCCAGCTCGGCAGAACGAAGCGGATGACTCAGAGCGCCAGGATCGCCTGTGCCAGCGCCCGGTCCGACACGCCAGGCTCATCCAGCACCTGGCGAATCCGCGTAAACGCCGCCTCCATGCGCGCACTGCGAATGGCGCCATCGCTGGCGACGAACGCCGCAGCGTCATCCTTGGCGGCAAGGACAATCTTGTCATCCTTGAACGAGCTGCTGGTGCCTTTGCTGGCGCTCATGCTCAGGCTGACGGTCATGTCAGTGGTCATCACGAAACTGGTGGCCTGGGCCTGGCTGGTGAGCAGGCAAGCGAACAGACCGAGCAGGTGGAACGGCTGCGGGATATTCATGAAACTCTCGAGGTGGCTTGAGGGGAGCGCACCCTAGCAATGACGCGCCTGCTGCAACTTCATGAGCTTTGCAAAGGATTGTTAAAAAGTGCGAAGCCGATCACCCAGAAGCTTGCCCGACACCGTTAACAGTCTTTGACAGTTTCCCGACAAAGCTGCCAAAGATTGCCGCAGAGCCGCTCCCTAGCATGGCGCCATCAATCCTCATCGAGTGTCGCCATGTCTGTATCGAATCGTTCGCTGCCCCTCTCCTGCGCTTGCCTGCTGCTGTGCGCCACCGACCTGCGCGCCGGGGACTGGCAGTATCGCCTGAACGCCGGCATCGCCAATGCCCCTCGCTACAGCGGAGCCGGCGAACGGGCCACGGCACCGCTGCTCGGTGGCAGCATCACCAGCCCCGCCGGCTTTTTTCTCGACACCAGCAAGGGCCTGGGCTGGGCTCACGAAGGCGACACGTTCGACCTTGGGGTGCGAGTGGGCGCCAGCACCGCGCGCAAGGATCATCGCTCCGGCTTCGAAGGTTCGGACAGGCTCGACGGCATGGGTTCGATCAAGTCGCGGCCGCAATTGGGGCTCGACGCTGCCTACCACCTCGGCCCATTGACGCTGGCCGCCAACTTCGAGCACGCCCTGGAGCAGGACAAGGACAAGCCCGACACCGGCTCGGCCTACAACCACCTGAAACTGAGCCTGGGTATGCAACTGTACAAGGGCCGCATCGGCGAGTTGGTGGGCAGCGTCAACAGTCAGTTCGGCGACGGCGACTATATGCGCACCTGGTATGGCGTAAGCCAGGCCCAGGCCGCAGGCAGCCAGTTCCACGCCCACGATGCCCGTGGTGGCCTGATCAGCCGCGGTGGCGAGCTGTCCTGGAGCATGCCCTTCGACGAGCACTGGCACATGGCGACCGTGCTGGCGGCGGACTACCTGAACGACGATGCTGGCGATAGCCCTCTGGTCGAAAAGCGCCTGCAAACCTCACTGGTTACCCAGATGACCTATACCTTCTGACCTTTTTCAGGCGTCCGGGCAGTCTCGCCCCGGACAGGCCAGATCATGCGCAAGGACGCGCCCCCAGCCGCCGCATCGCCCACCTGCGCGTAACCGCCGTGGGACTGCGCCACCCGCCGCACCAGCGCCAGCCCAAGGCCAAAGCCCCCGGTACGCCGGTCACGACTGCTGTCGAGCCGCGAGAACGGTTCGAAAATCCTGTCCCTGCCCGCCACCGGCACACCCGGCCCGTCATCGTCGACCTGCAGCCGGTACTCACCGCCGCTGCATGACAGCGAGACGTGGATATGCCCTTTGGCATAACGGATGGCGTTGCGCAGCAGATTGATCACGGCCCTGGCCAAGAATCGCGGCTCGATACTCAAGGTCTCGACCTGACACGGTGCCAGATGAATCTGCACGCCGCTGGCCTCGGCTTCCAGGGTTACGCTGGCAATCACGCTGTCCAGCCAGCTGCCGGCCTCGACCGATTGCAAGCTCATGGCGGTTGCTCCGTGCTCCAGGCTGGCGTAGGTCAGCAGCTCGGACACCATGTCTTCCAGCTCACCCAGGTCGGCGTACATATCGCCGATCAACTGGTGGGCGCTGGCCGGGTCCGGCAGTTTCCTGAGCTGGTCGAGCTCGAAGTTCAGGCGTGCGATGGGTGTGCGCAACTCATGTGAAACCGCGTTGGTCATTTCGCGCTGGTTGGCGATCAGCACTTCGATACGCGCGGCCATCAGGTCGAAGTGCCCCGCCACATCGCTGATGCTCGAACGCCGCGGCATGCGCACACGCGCCGACAGGTCGTTGTCGCCGAAGCGCTGGGCGGCCAGGCGCAGTTTCTCCAGGTCGCGCCAGTGTGGCCGTACCCAGAAATACAACACCACCCCCAGCAGCAGTGCCAGCATCAGGTAGGCCGTGCCGATGTATACCGGCATGAAGTTGGGTTCGCGCGGCAGCTTGACGCTGAGCAACTGGTCGCCGTCATCGATGCGGCTGAACAGCTGGGTGTACTGCTCGCGCAGCACCAGCTGGCCCTGGGCCAACTGCGCGTATTCACGCTCGCTCAGCGCCAACTGGTCACGCCGCACAAGATCCAGCCCCAGACCGTAGGCCGGTCGCAATCGCTCCAGGCGCTGTGCGCGCTGCTCGCCCTGTACGCCACGCAGTTGTTCGACCAGCGCGTGAACCGTGCCGCGAAAGGTCTCGCGACTGGCCGCCTCCATCTGCGGGGCGAGCAGCGCATCCAAGGTATGCTCGACCGTCTGCAGCGCCACCACCAGGCCAACCGTCAGTATCAGGTACAAGCCCAGGAACAGGCGCAGCATCTAGCGCTCCCAGGCGAACGGGTTGAACAGGTAGCCCTTGCCCCAGACGGTCTTGATCCGCGTCGGTTCACGCGGCGTGTCGTTGAGCTTGCTGCGCAGCTTGCTGATGTACACATCGACGCTGCGGTTCATGCCATCGAAGTCGATGCCGCGCATCTTGTTGAGGATATCGTCGCGAGACAGGATCACCCCGGCATTGCCGGCCAATAGCTGGAGCAGGTCGAACTCCATGGTGGTGCACTCGACCGGCTCGCCCCCCAGGGTCACCTCGCGACACACAGGGTCTATTTTCAGTTCGCCGAACTCCAGCGCCCCGCCCGTGCTGCCCTGTGGCACATGACGGCGCTGCAAGGCGCGCAAGCGCGCCAGAAGTACCGGTGGCTTGATGGGTTTGATCACATAATCGTCGGCACCGGACTCCAGGCCCAGGATATGGTCCAGGTCATCCTCGCGGGCGGTGAGGATCACGATTGGTGTGTCGCTGAGCGCGCGGATCTCGCGGCAGACATGCAAGCCATCCTTTCCGGGCAGCATCAGGTCGAGTACCACCATCGACGGCCGGAACTCGACGAACGCCTGCCGCGCCAGGTCGCCGCGATGAACTTCGCGCACTTCGAAGCCATGTTGCGACAGGAAGGTCGCGATCAGCCCGCAGAGCTTCACGTCGTCCTCCACCAACAGCACCTTGCCTGGGCCAGAGCCATCCATCATCACGCGTTCCAGTCCTTAGAGAAGTGCGTGCATTATGCCCTTGCGAAGGTGTCACTACCATGTCGGCCCGCGCCCTATCCCGCCACCCGCACCAACCGCTGCAACCCCTCGATCACCTGCGGATCGCGCACTTCGAGCACGTCCATCTGGATCCGCGCAATCACCGCCTTGAGCAGCTCGGTCTGGCTCATCCGGGTCTGCTGCAGCAGCGCCAGAAAGTCCTCGGCCATGTGTGCGTTGACCTTCATCGACAAGCGCCGGGTCGCCCCCGATGTCTGTAACCCACGCTGACGCCGCTGCGCCTCCAGGGCCGTCACGAAGGCCTCGTGGCCAGGCTGCAAACCCATGCCCTGGCGGGCCTGCACCAGCCACTGGAAGTAATGGGCCAGGAACAGCTTGCGCAGGTGCGCGCCCGCCTCGCTGCACACGGCCTGCATCGCCGCATCCAGCACATCGAGATAGACCGCCGGTAGCCGCGCCTCGATGGACTTGAGCTGCTGCTTGCGCGCCTCGCGAATCGCCGGGGTGGACTGCGGCGGGATGGCCACCACCGTGTCGCAGCCATCGCACACGCCCACCAGGATATCCCGCGCGATGCCCTGGCCATCGCTGAAGGGCACATCGCGCCGGGTGTAATGCATGGCGACCAGCGCCTGGCAATGCTCGCACAAGGCCTGGCCGGTATCGCCTTCGAACAGGATCTTCATGGTCGGGATACTCATTGGTGAACGCTGATGAACCACGTCTGGGGTTCGATGAAATAGAACTTGATGTACCAGCCGCGGCGCTTCAGCACATGGACCTCGACGGCCGGCACGGCGTGGTGCGGGCTACTGCTGTAGTGGCTGGCGTCGCAAGCATTGATGATATCGATGACTTTGCCTGCGCCGACCTCCCCGATGGCCAGCAGATTCTTGACCTCGATATCACCCCGTGAGACGTGCAGGTAATCCCCGGATTCGAGCGCGGCGACTACCGCGCGCCTGACTGCCCCGAAGCCCTTTGGCATGACCCTTCCTCACGATACGAAAATCATCGTACAAAATCCTGAATGAATCCACCTTCAGGTCGATTCACCCGACCAGCGGCGCATCAGCCATGTCGAGATGCGGATGACACGTGCGGATGAACTATGGCTTGACGGGATTAGCTGGGTTGGACGCCTGTGTAACAGGTGCTTTCGAGGATTAGCTGGATGTTTCAACAAGGCTGGGCGGTCAGCAATATCACCTTCGCCGCCGGTCCGATCGCCCCCGCCTCACTCATCAGAGAATTATTTCGATTTTTTATAAAAGAGCGGCTTGCAATAGCAAATAGCTAGCACGAGTATCGGATCCGAATCCGGCAAACATGGACCGTTTACTTCAAATGCACCGTTCCCGCAAAAACCGTCTTGCCCTGCAGATTGCCCTTGTCGTTTCCAGTGGCGCTTCGCTGCACGCCCAGGGGGCGGAGTATTTCATCGACACCCCCACCTTTGTTCCCCAGCAGCTAGGCAACATCGACAGGCTGAACATCGGTAGCACCGGCAGCGTCATCGTGGCCAACGGACAAGCCGTGACATTGAATAACCACGGCTACATCCCCTCGGTCTCGATCGACAACGCGGGCTCGATAATCTCCACCGGTTCCAGGGCGATTGATACCCTCGATCTGCCCAACACCACAGGCTACTACCAGATAAACAACAGCGCTGGCGGGCTGATCCAGGGCAACGGCGACGCCATCCGCATCAACAACACCACCTCCTACGGCTCCCTGGATATCGTCAACAGCGGCACTATCAGCTCCGCCTTCGGCCAGGGCATCAACCTTGATGCAATGGTCGGCAGCAGCTACTACACCACCCACGTCACCAACGCACGCGGCGGCGTGATTCGTGCCTATGCCGCCGACGGCATGACCACGGGCTCGAATGCCAGGATCGACAATTTCGGCGAGATCTCCAGCGATGGCTTCGACGGCGTCAACCTGCGCGCCGCAACCGGTACCTATGTCACCAACCATGGACAGATCGATGGCGGTCGGCATGGCGTCAACGCCGATGCAAATGGAACGCTCAGCACCTTCGGCACGGTCATTGGCCGCAACGACGCCGGGTTCAATTCGTCTGGCGACAGCAACGTCTTCAACCAGGGTGGACTGATCGTCGGTGGCGCCAATGGCGCGCAGGCCTACGGTGACGGGGATGGCGTGCGTATCGCCGGCATCGGCGAGGTCTCCAACAGCGGCACGATTCGCGGCGAAGGTGCCGCTGGCCTCGATCGCAACGGCATCGCGAACACCAGCGAGGGCGTCGTACTCGGCGGCGGCCGGCTGGTCAACGGCCCGGACGCCCTGATCGTCGGCGCTGACAACGGCATGACGATCGGCAGCGCGCGCAACCGCGATGGCGCGGCGCTGGGCGGCACCTGGGTGAGCAACGTCGGCACCATCCAGGGACTGAACGGCCATGGCGTCAAGTTCGTCGGCGCGTTCGACGACAGGCTTGTCAACGATGGCCTGATAAGGGGCAACAACGGCCTGGCGCTGGATCTGGGCGGCGGCAACGACCTCCTCCAGGTCTCCACAAGGGGCCGCTTCGAAGGCCTCGTCGATGGGGGCAGCGGCCATGACACCGTGGAGCTGGGGCGCAAATACGACTGGTCAGGCAGCGGCAGTTTCGGCAACAGCCGCAATTTCGAGTCCCTGCAGGTTCTGGGCGGAACCTGGACCGTCACCAGCCAGGGCGATTTCAGCGAAACCAGCCGGGTGTTCGACTACGCGCACCTGGTCAACCAGGGCGCCCTCAACGGCACCGTGGATGTCGATCAATGGGGCACCTATGCCGGCGGCGGCTCGGTCGGCCATCTCAATGTCAACGGCACGCTGTACAGCAAGCCCGAAGGCGCCACCCGGGTCATCGGCAACCTGACCCTGGGCAACCAGGCAATCGTCGATATCGGCGTCAACCCCGATGGCAGCAGCGGCGCGCTGCGGGTGGGCGGCACCGCCTACCTCAATGACGCCAGCCTGCGCATCACCCCCAATTTCGGTGATACGCCATGGCCATGGCACAGCCACTACACCTTGCTCGAAGCCGGCCAGGTCGTCGGCCGTTTCGCTCAGGTTCAGGATACTTACTATGCGTTCCTGACTCCGGAGCTAAGCTATACCGACACCCGCGTGAACATGACCTTGACGCGCAACGACGTGGAGATGACCGAGTACGCCACCACGCCTAACAGCCAGCGGCTGGCCGAGAGCATCCGACCGAACGACTACTGGTGGGAGAGCGACCCCAACACCCCGGTTTACGGCGCCCTGCTCTACGCCAGCCCCGCCACGGCCAGTTCGGCCCTGGAGCAACTGGCCGGCAGCGGCAACGCCAACCTCGGTGCCGCGATTCTCGGCAGCAGCGCCCAGGTCGGCACGAGCATGCTCGCGGCCATGTACCAGATGGGCAGCGGCGCAGGCCTGGCCCTGGCGCTCGACCCGGTGCAGGCCCCGAGCGTCGCAGCCACCGGCGTGCCCAGCGAGCTGCGCAACCTCAACGACCCGCACGCCCGTGGCCGGGTGTGGCTGCAGGGCATCGGCGGCTACGGCAAACTGGATGGCGCCCACGGCAGCGCCGGCCTGGAACAACGCACCCAGGGCACCCTGCTCGGCGTCGACTGGGCGCTAGACGACACCTGGCGCCTGGGCGTGCTGGGCGGCTATTCGAAAACCCGCCTGGACAGCGGTGCCGACGAGGGCACCCTGGACAGCTGGCACGCCGGCCTCTATGCCTTGCGCCAAAGCGGCCCGCTGGCCCTGCGCCTGGGCGCCGCCTACAGCCGGCACGACGGCGACAGCAAGCGGCGCATCGAATTCGAGCGCTTCAGCGAGCGCCCCAAGGGCGACTACGACGCCGACAGCCAGCAGGCCTTCGTCGAGCTGGGTTACAACCTCGGCAGCGGCCGCCTGAATGTCGAGCCCTTCGCCAACCTCGGCTACCAGCGCTATCACCGCGACAGCTATCGGGAGAAAGGCGGCATCGCCGCGCTGGACGTCGACGGGCAGAGCCAGGACAACTTCAGCAGCACCTTCGGCGTACGCCTGGCGCACTTGAGCCAACTGGACAACGGCATCAGCCTGACGCCACGGGCCAGCCTCGGCTGGCGGCATGTGTATGGCAGCGTGGACAGTGAGGTGCGCCAGGCCTTCGTTTCCGGCGGCAGCGCCTTCAGCGTCGAAGGCACCGCGCTGGATCGTGACAGCCTGATGCTCGAGGCCGGTGTGGGGATCGGCCTGTCAGCGCGGCACAACCTGAACCTGGGATACAGCGGCGAGCTGGGCAGCGATAGCCGCAACCAGGCGCTGACGGCGCAGTGGCAGATGATGTTCTGAGGGTAGCGGTCGATGGCCCCACACAGGGGCCATCAGACACGCCTCATGTGTATCAGAACGCGTAGACCAACGTCGCCGTGGCGCTACGCGGGGTGCCATACCAACCACGCGCGCCGATCGCCGAGTAGTACTTCTCGTCCAGCACGTTGTTGAGGTTCAACGAAACGCTGGTCTGCGGCGTGATCGCGTACTGCGCCATCAGGTCGACCACGCTGTAGGCGTCCTGGGTGAACGTCTCGCCATGGGGCCCCGCTTTCTTCTTGTACTCCATGCCCTGCCAGCGCACGCCACCGCCGACTTTCAGCTGCGGCAGGGACTGCAGTTGATAGCTGGTGAAGAGCTTGAAGGTGTCGCGGGGTACTTCGGTGAGCAGGCGCTTGCCTTCGGCGTCCTCGGCCTGGGCATAGGTGTAGCTGGCGGAAACTTGCCAGTCGGGCAGGATCTGTCCGGCCGCCTCCATCTCGAAACCACGGGTCTTGGTGCCGGACTCGGCGCGGTAGGCCTGGTTGCCGTCCGGTGCCAGCTTGTCGCCGTCGGCCACGGCCAGGTTGTCCTGCTGCACTTCGAAGACACTGAAGGCGGTGGTCAGGCGCTTGTCCCAGAACTCGCTCTTGATGCCCAGTTCGTAGTTCACGCCCTCCAGCGGTTCGATATAGCCACCACTGGCATCCTGCCTGCTCTGCGGCTTGAAGATGGCGGTATAGCTGGCGTAGGCCGACCAGTTCTCGGCGAAGTCGTAGATCAGCCCCACGTAGGGCGTGACCACCCCGGTCTCGCTGCGCGAGGTGCGCGTGGTCGCACCGGTTGCCAGGGTGGTATGGCTTTCGTCGCGCTTCCGGTCGATCAGCCGCGCACCGGTAATCAGCGCCAGGTCATCGGTCAGACTCCAGCGCACCGAAGTCACCAGGCCGTCCTGGGTTTCATCCAGCGCATCTTCCGAATACTTGGTGTGGATGGCATCCGGGATCGCCAGCGAACCGTCCCAGGTATGAATGTTGTCGATGGGCTGGATCGTCCACAGCTGGTAGCCGGGGTTGCGGTAGTAGGCCCGGTAGTGGCTGGCGCCAAGGTACGCCTGATGCTCACGGGACAGCAGCTCGAACGGGCCGGAGGCCGAGAGATCGAACGACGTCTGCCGGGGCTCGCCCGCCCAACGGCCGGTCCAGGTGCTGATGCCGCTGCCGTCGGGCTTGACTGTACCGCTGGCGGCGGTGGCGAAGGTATCGTCGTAGCTACGGCGACTGTGCTCGGCATTCAGTTTCAGTTGCCAGCCATTGTCCAGTTGGTGTTCCAGGGTAGTGAACAGGGTTTTCGCGCTACGCTTGTGGTAGCTCCAGTCCGACGCCGAGTTGAACGAACGCGACGGGTTGAAGTGGCTGCCATCGGCGTTGTACATCGGAAAACCGTGGTTGCCCGCGCCGTCGTTGTCCATCTCCTGGTATTCCGCGCCCACCGTCAGCAGGGTGCTGTCGGTGACGTCCCATTCCACCACGCCGTAAGCGACCTGCCGTTCCAGCGACTGGCGGTCGACATTGCTCTTGCTGTCGGTGGTCGAGGCCACGAAACGCCCACGCACATGGCCGCTTTCCGACAGTTTGCCGGACACATCCAGCTCGGTGCGGTAGTTGTCCCAGGAGCCGGCCTTGAGGGTCAGTTTGCGCTGAGTCTCGACGGTCGGCTTCTTGCGAATCAGGTTGACCGTGGCGCCGGGATCACCGGTGCCCGACATCAGGCCCGTAGCCCCGCGTACCACCTCCACGCGGTCGTACGACACCATGTCGGCCAGGTCGTCCCGGAAACCAAAGGTATCGGGGCGGTTGACGCCGTCGACCTGGATGCTGCCAACCTGGAAGCCCCGCACATAGATATGGTTGGCGTCGCTACCGGCCGGCCCCATGCTGTCGACGACCACACCCGGCGTCTGCTCGAGCACCTGGGTCACGTCCGTGAGGTTCTGGTCCTCGATCTGCTGACGGGTCACCACACTGACAGACTGCGGCGTCTCTCGCGCCGACAGGCGCAGGCCGGTCGCGGTGCTGGCAGAACCCGTGGTGTAGCTGCCGGTGCCTTCGGTGGTGCTGCCCAGGCCCAGGGCATCGACACTGGTCGCGCCCAGTTCGACGGCGCCGTCGTTCTGCACCTTGCTCAGCACATAGCGTTTTTCGCCCACCTGCTGCACCCGCAACCCGGAGCCCTGCAGCAATGTGGCAAAACCTTGCTCCAGCTCGAAGCTGCCCAGCAGCCCCGATGAATGCAGCCCGGTGGTTTCGTCGTTGCTGAAGCTGATGGTCACGCCGCTGGCGGCGGCGAACTGGCTGATCGCAGCGGCCAGGCTGCCGGCCGGGATATCGTAGCGCTGCGGGGCGGCCCAGGCGGTCGAGGTCGCCAGTGCGCCAGCGCAAAGGCTCAATGCGAGGGTCGCCTGGCGGATGCTGCAGGCTAGCGAGGTACGGCGTGCGGACATGAAAAGGGGTTCCTGTACTGGTTGGCATGGGCACGCTTGAAGCGCGCGCCCTGAAGAGCCGAAGCAGCGTGAGAAATCTGCTACCCCAAATGCGAAAAATTCTCGAATATTGAGACAGGATGAGCAATCACCCAGACTTTCAGTCTGTGTTGTCGCACAGGATTCGAGGCGTAGAAGGATTAGAGGCGTGGGAGCGGCGGTTCGCCGCTGCGACTTGCCCCGCGATGCGATGGCAGCCTTGACGCCCTCATCGCGGGGCAAGGCCGCTCCCACGAAATGTGCATTCGAGAGGGAGGCCGGACCACCCTACCCCACCCCAAGTGGCTCCAGCCGCACCCAATAGCGCGTCACCCGCCTTGCCCGAACCGGCAACGCGTCTTCCAGACTGGCCAACGCAACATCGGTATCATCAAGATTGAACGCCCCCGACAGGCGCAACCCGGCAACGTCCTGCGTACACCCCAGATACCCAGGCCGATAGCGCCCCAGCTCACGAACCACATCGCCCAGGCGCCAATCAACGCTGACCAGCATGCCCTGTACCCAGGCCTGGGCGCCGGGGGCCAGGGGACGCAACGGCCCGATACTATCGGCAGCGAAGCTCAGCCCATACCCGGCATCGATACGCACCACTTGCGACGCTTGCCCTGGCCGCACTTCCACGGCATGGGCAGCCACCGCCACGTGGCTCGTACCCGCGTCCTGACGCACGCTGAAGCGGGTGCCGAGGGCACGGATCACACCTTCGGCGGTGCGCACGCTGAGCGGACGCGGGTCCTTGGCGGTCTCCACCAGGATCTCGCCTTGGCGCAGGTGGATCAGCCGCTGGCCAGCGTCGAAGCGGATATCGACGTGGCTGTTGGTATTGAGGTCCAGGCGCGTGCCATCGGCCAGGGTCACTCGGCGCCGCTCGCCGGTCCGGGTCGAGTAATCGGTGCTCCACGGCGAGCGCCGGTAACCCTGCCAACCCACCACACCGGCCCCCAGCAACAGTGCCAGGGCCTTCACGGCATGGCGCCGATCCCGTCGGGCGATTTCCAGGGTCTGCGCGGCGCCGCTGGGCACGTTGTCCAGGCGGCCCTGCAGCTCCTCCAGCCGCGCCCAGGCGGCGGCATGGCGAGGGTCGGCGGCGCGCCAGGCTTGCCAGGAGGCGTGGGTGGCGGCGTCGACGTTGCTGTCGTGCAAGCGCACGTACCAGTCCACGGCCTCGGCAAGAATGGCCTTCATGCACCCTCGACCAGCAGGCAGTGCATCAGCCCGCGCGCCAGGTGCTTGCGCACGGTGCTCACCGAAACGCCGAGGCGTTCGGCGGCCTTTTCGTAGCTCAAACCGTCCAGCTGCACGGCGAGGAAGATCGCCCGGGTGCGCGGGCCGAGGCCGTCGAGCATCCGGTCGATGGCCATCAGGGTATCGAGGATGGCGGCGTGGGTTTCGGCGGAAGGTGCGTAGTGCTCCGGCTGCAGCGCCAGGGCTTCGAGGTAGGCGGTTTCCAGGCTGCGGCGGCGATAGAGGTCGATGACCAGGCCACGGGCGATGGTGGCCAGGTAGTGACGGGGCTGGTTGAGGGTGCCGGCGGTGCGCGCCAGCAGCACGCGGATGAAGGTGTCCTGGGCCAGGTCGGCGGCATCGGCGGAGCTGTTCAGGCGTTGGCGCAGCCAACCGTGGAGCCAGGTGCTGTGCTCGCGGTAGAGCGTTTCCAGGCCGCAGTGGACAGTGCCGGCGGGAACAACGGTGGACATCACGTCCTCCCCCAAAAAGATTACCAGGTGCAAATAAGAACTTATCGCAAGTGTACTGAGTGAGCGCGGGATTGGGAATGGTGGCAGGTAAAAGACGGATTGAGGGATTGGAAGCGGTTCAGAGGGTTTCACCACAGCCGACCGGGGCAAATAGCGGTCCATTTCATCCGCGGTCTTTGCATGGCGAAGGATCCCCTGCGCCTCTCGATTCATGCCTTGTCACAAATGGAAATCCATATCATTTGCGATATAATATGCACAAACGCATCGATATGCATTGAATGCAAACCTGTATTTTTATACAGTATCGGCATGCATTGGGGCCTTCTCCCAATGCCGCAGCGACACAAAGTCACCTGACCGTCGCTGCTCCTCCCATCAAAAAAGGAATTGCAAATGCCGGTAGAACTACCCGCCACCGTCATCACTGGACGCCGCCCTGATTTTTCACCAGTTACTGTTCGTCCTGTTGTCGAGCCAATGGATCCCCGAGCAGAAGACACGCTGGCACGGTTGATTCGCGCCTCGGAATACGTGGAAGACTGGATGAGTAAAAAATGGACCGAGATCGGCCAGCAACACGACAACAACATGGCAGCGATCGACGCTGAACTGGACAAGGACATCAAGGACGCTGGCGGGCTGAACACCCCGATGGATCTGTCCACACCAGCGAGCACGGTTACCAAGGAAAAGAACATCGTCGTCAAGCTCTACTTGACCAAGCAATCCAGTGCCAATGAAAAATCCGCTACCGCCAAGGCCTTGTTCGATGGCGATGTACTTGCCCCTCGAAGCGCCACCGGGTTGACCTTCGCACGCGCCAACGGATACCAGGTGCGTGTCGACCAGCTGCGCCTCGCCAACTGGGCAAACAGCCTGCAAGCAGCCCGGCTGGCCCAGGTCTACACCGAAATGGTGCGCCGCCTGCAGGTGCGGGCGGGTGTACTGGGGTCCGTCGAAAGCGCCCAGGCCACGCGTGCGGCAAACGAACTGAACGCTGCGAGGGAGCAGATCCGTCTCAAGCAATACCCTGCCGCGCCGCCAGGCGTATCGCTGGCGCAGAACCTGGAGGAGTCGAAAAAGCAGAAGGAGTACTTCAAGAATGGCGGTACAGCCTTCCTGTTCAGCTGGTTCTATGCAAAAGTCCGAAATCGCGGGGACTGGGACTACAAGCAGCGTGGCCGCCAGTTTGCGAGCTTCGGCAACTTCAACTATGGCGCTGTAGGCGCTGCGGCCGGGATCTCTGAAGCGGTACTGTTGCGAGCGGCCGGGGCGGCACAAACGGTCGCGGGCACCTCCCAGGCCGAATTCGACAAGTGGTGGGCCGATGCGCCCTACGGTGATGATCCCGTTGACCAGGCGTGGATCAAGGCAGGTATCGATTATGCAAAATCCCAGGGTTACTAAATGGACGCTCTGGGCACTGTTGGTCGTTTGCCTCGGGCAGATGCTATACATCTATGCGTCCAGCCCAGGGCGACCTGACCCGGACCGAATCGTTTCGGTCACACCGGTGGGTGAAGGCGGCGCCATCTATGAAGTCCTGTACGACTCGGGAGGCGCGACCGTTCCATACGTCTATCGGTACTTTGTAATGGATCTTCAGGCCAGCGACGAGGTCGCGCTGAAAAAAACAAAAAAGGCGACGCCCTTCCTGGTCACGCAAAGCACTGGCGCGGTGCGAGAAGTTGCAGGCACCACGGTGAAGCTGCGCACCCGTGAGACCGTCTACGACTTCCACAACACGGCGTACTTCAAGACCCATGGGGAACTGAATATCGTGACGTTCGATCTGGACGCTACGCTTCCGTAAGCCAGGCGCCCCGCACCAGGCTGTTTTTCGAAGGCCATCGCGGAACAAGGCCGCTCCACATGCCGTATGCCTCAGCAGGCATGGGCAATCTCTGGAGCGACCTTATGTCGAAGAGCTGCGTAGCAGCCCCGGCGATTGGTGCGTCCAATCCCCAGGGCCGCTACGCGGCCCTTTCACGACCTTGGGCCGTTCCAGTCGCTTTCAAGCGCAGACGCTGCCAGCTTCGCCATCTCGAGCCTACTGCCCGGCTCGATACCGTCCTCGATCATCCAGGTCGCCGACAACCCTGCCCATGCAAGCACCCATTGCAAAAGCCTCTGACGATCGAGGCCGGCAGCAGCCGATATGATCGCTATCCGACGTGCAAAGCCCTCCGATGCCAACGCGCTTGCGTCGTCGGGGTTACAGAGGATGTTGGCGTAATCGAAGCCTCGCTCGCCGCACAAACCCTTGGGATCGATGGCGAGCCATCCAGCCGGCCCGAAATCCAGCACATTGCCGTGATGGATATCGCCGTGCAGTACCACCACATCCTGCGGCGCAGCTAAAAGCGCCCGCGCCGCTCTGGCACTGTGCTCCAGCACCCCGCCGTGAGTCGCTGCTGCACTCCACAGCGCTTCGAACCATTGTTCCAGCGGAACCAGCGCAGGCATTGGCTGAGACCGTGGTGTATGAAGGCGGGCGACCACTGCACAGAGGATTCGCGTGGCTTCGTCATCCCGGCCATCGGCAACCATCTGCGCCAGGGATGCCGAGCCTTGCGCCCGCTTCATCAACAACGCCTCGCCATCGTGAACCAGCACCGGGGCCGCACCATCACCGCCCCACCAGGCCATGAGCTGGTTGCCAGCCTGCTCTTCGGGTGATTGCGCGATCTTCAGCATGGCGGGTGTATCGCCCTGGCGAACCGGGAGAAGATGGCCGTTCAACGACACGAACGCGTCCCCATCGAGGGTCAGCCCCCATCGTTTCAGGTAGTGGTCAAACATGGTTTCATTACTCGCGATCCACTTGTGAACGGGGCTCGGTGAGCCGGTGAGCATCCATCGATGCCGTTCATTCGGAAATGACTATCCTGACGCGACGATTATTCGAGTACCAGCAGATGGACCGCAAGGCATGTGTTGCCTGGTCGGGCCCTTTCGCGGGTAAACCCGCTCCCACAGGATCACCTGTGCCTTGGAGCCAGCGCTGTACCTGTGGGAGCGGGTTTACCCGCGAAGAGGCCCGCACAGGCACCGACCATCTCAGGGAGAGAATCATGATTACAGACGACACCCCCACCACCGTCGGCAAGACCAAGTTCTACCAGGGCGAAGGCCAGACCGACCCGCTGTTCTGCATCGAACCCGGTATCCCCTGCCTGCACGCCCGCGACCAGGCCTCGGAACTGATGGGCTGCGTACTACCTGAGCGCGTTGGCCAAGGCGCTGATGGATGATGCGGAACTGGGCATGAGCCACTGAAGCGGGAGAGAACTTGGGCTTACCTTGCAACAGGTAAGCCCTCTGGAGCAAAGCAGCGAACTGGCAACAGCGAATGGATGCAATCAAGCGTTGATGGCACGCCAGAAAAGTTACCATTTCAAAATAAAAGAGCCGCGCAGTGCACGGCTCTTTTATTATAGCTGACCGCCCTTTTAAAGTGATTGCAGAGAAATACTGGCGCTCGTAGAGTCTTGTTGACTATCAGCGTCCATCCAGACCCACTGCGTGCCGTCGCCTTGCAAGTTATTGCTGACACTTTGAATCTGAGTTGCAACGATGGTGACAGCTCCTTTTTCCGAAGCAGTAGGCCCAATATTGGTGACTTGACCAGACAGCAGGCCATTGGAGGTTTCATTAACAACAAATACAGTAGCAGCAGCCTCCCGGAACTGGCACGAGATGAACTGAGTAATTTTGCTAACGATGGTCAGGTTCATCCACTTTGACGGAGGCACTGCATAATAGCGGTTATATTTGTTGAACGGATACTGCTCACCATTCGCCTGCAGCTGGTTATTATTCAGCCCGCTGGTATTGGTCGGCATGCTGGTACTGCCCAGCCACAGCTCGACCTGTGCGATGCCACTGTTACTGGGCAGCGAAACCGAGATGGTCTGGGTATCGGTACCCGAAACAAAGCCCAGCGAAGCCAAGCCGGCATTGGCAGTGGTACCTGGAACAGTAATGCCTGCAGGGGGTTGGCTATTGCTCCATACCACATTGACAGTGGCATTGTTGTCACTACCTGCAGAGTTATAGATGAAAATCCCGTAAATCTGGCCAGGGCGCAACGTCGTGCAGGTAGCCGTATCACCCGGAGTCAAAGTAATCCGTTGGCCACCGTTCCAGTTTATTTGTGAGGCTGCGATAGCGAAGCTTTCCATGGGATAGTCCTTTAGTAGATGCAGCATGATAGACGCGCTTACGTCCCTAACATCCGTTGCGCGACTACGAGCTTAGCCATCACAAAAAAATATGCTACGGAGTGCTTAGAATCATTGGCAATTAGCGAATAGTGGCTAAAAGCTATTCATCTTTCAATGCCCACTTAAACACCACCCATACTAAAGTAAGAACTGTAATAGTACTTTCTACAGCTGGCTGATACCCCTTACTTTTCAGCGCCCGCTGAAAATATTCGGCCATTTGGCTTTCACGATAGAAATGTATGCGATAGCGGTTGATCGCTTTATTCGAACTATGGTCCAGCCATTGCTACTGTACGAGATCCCGGGAACGCCAATCGCGCGCCCGGGGCAATCCGATCGGCACGATGGGCCAATGCTTCCGCCATGGGTTGTCTGCTCTGGCGCATTTGCGGGGCCAGCCCGCTCCCACGAGGGTGATGCTTGTAACGCTGTTCACCTTCGAACCGGCAGCACCTGATTCGCCGATCAAACCGGACGAATCCCGCCGCACTTGGTACTGGCCGCCATTCACTCTTTCCATCGCCAGCCAGCGCCCCCGCCGCCTGGCTTCGCTGAGTTCGCGTCCTGACTTATGCATCCTCAAGCCGCAACACCTGCAACCCTGCGCCCCGAGCCATACCGCCGCTTCTCCGTAGCGCCGATGATGAATTGGAACTATTAATCTCGCAGATCAGTAAAAACAAGGCCTACAGCACCGACCTATAAACCCCGTACCACTTTCGCACCATCTCCCCTCGAAACTTGCCTCTCGACAGAGTTTATTGAACGCCAGACCGTCTCATATCGCGAGTCTCTATCATTCCAAACCAGTCACGCCCTCCCCTGAACCTAGCATCAATGCAAACGGCCAATCTCGGTCGATGACTGCTCCTCATACGCCTGCGCAAACGCGGATTAGGGCCGTCAAAACCAGAGTATAAGTGGGTGCTTACAACACAGTCTGATACAACTACGTGTCTCGGACACAAAATCGATGAAGGCCACCGCCAAAGCAACTGCAAGACGAGTATGCCTCGGCTGAAGACCACAGACCACGGTGCTGACCATTCTTTCCGTGCCCAGTGTATAAATAACCAGTCCAAAAATGCATAAAAATCCGGAAACGAGTGAACATTTCCGGATTTTTACACAACCACTGGGTCGGTTAACCTATCCATAACTGATCGGATTTACACCCCAGCAATTTTCTATGCATTGCATTATAAATTTCAACATCCCCAATTGCTTTATAAATAGCACTTCATTGAAATTAACCACCCTTTTTCCCAGGACGCCGCTTTCCTTTAGGATTAGATTCCTGAGCACTCCAATCAAAATAATTTACTTTATAAATCTTCATATCAACATTAGAGACGGATTTATCCCCTTCAAATTCAACTAATTTATCTGGATCATCGGAAAACAACTCCCACTCATCATCAGAACTATTGTCTGGACCAGTTGTCTTGTAGCTTCTCGTCGGGAAATTATCAACTGCATAATCACCAGATTTTGGCGTATCAACTTGCAACTGCGCCCCTTGATAATCAGGCTCTGAATAAAAAGTGATACCTTTATTATTTTTCGGCGGCACATAAGGCGTGTGTGACGGATATTTCGTTGGACCATCAATACGCAAATATGTTACAGCAAAATTCATCAAAGCAGTTTGACTACCATCAGTGTACCCTTCAAATCCTACGATATAGTACCCTTCACGCTGAAATGATTTAACAAGAGTACTTTGTGAGTTCGGCCTCACAACCGTACCATCTGAAAGAATAAAAAAGATGCTATTTGCTGGCGAGGAAGTTGCCATATGGTCAACTCCAATAATGTCACGCTGATCCAGCGCAAACTCACCATTAATTTTATTATCTGGATTTGCCTCTGGAGGATACCCCGTTTGAGATACTTTCCCGGTATAGCGAAGCATATTATAAACTGCCGGATTCCCAATATCCTTCATACCTTCCCATGAAATTTTGGCGAAAGCACCGACATCGACATCAAACCCATTTTTAACAGGGCACAAACACTCTGACAATTGACTATTCGGCCTCAAAAGAGAACTTACGCAATAATTCTCCTTATCATTGAGATCGTTTAATTTCCAATTATATCCAAGTGGCTCATGGATATAAGCCACAGGAATATCTTTAGTCTCAATAGCATGGCTTGGACTAGTTAAATTTAAAGCATCAATCGCTATATTAACAGCCTCCCTCGAAGCTAGACCAACCCACATTCGCAATGTTTGTAAGTCATTGATACAATCAGATGCTGAAAAAATCGTATGAACTTCCTCTTCAATTCCCTCAATATATTCAGCAGCGTCGAGCAGAATACTTCTTGCAAGCACGTACTGCCCTTCAATGAAATCAGGACTAAGCTTCAAGATGTCATTATAATATGTATTCAACCAGAATGACGAAGACATTTGCACCCACGCCGAATAAAAGCCAGAGGTATAAGCCTTAGTCAAGACATCAGTAAATTTAAATTTCTGCTCCATGCCAACCATTTGACTTGACGTAGAAATGTAATGCCCCCTTGCAGATTCAATGTTACCTTCTTCAATTAAAATATCAATGATCTCAAATTTAACTCGATAAACCTCAATCTCATTAGTAAGATGATTTGTTAAATAATCAACTATTTCTTGCTCAACCCGACCGACTGCTCGACAAAGCATTGATTCATATAGTTCTACCTTTGGGTCGTTAGGGGTGGCAATTCTCCAAATAGCTTTGACAAGTTGCTTAAGAGCAAATCCTTTTATGCCCTTAGCGTAACCGTCATGAGCTACTGACGCCGACACATCCAGCAATAACATTTTCACTTCATCTGAAACATCAAACCCATCTGGAATTACAGGGCAATTCAATTCAAAACCATCATTCATAACAAAACCCTCTCACTTTGCGAAATAGACAAACCTATAACAACCATTACCTCAATTGGAAATCACACAATCTGTGCAGCCTTGTTAAATCATAGTGCACCTCCTTAACTTTTCATTCATACAGCTTCGGTATTTTAATTATTACTCCAGAAAAGCCATAGCAACCCCAAGCAACTCTTCCACCACACTACACATCATGCAACTATCGATAAGGTGCGATCTTTGCACTGAAGTATTCGTAGCCCAGCGACATAAAAACCTCACATGTCACTTAAGAGAATTATCGATATTAGGCGGTTGACTATAATTATTGTAACCATGACACTCTCTAATAAAGCCAATTGAAGCGATGCCAACCAATAAGACCCCATGAGCCATTCAGAAGATATGTGCAAAACAGACAGAACCACCCGAGAACTGGCCAATTCTTGGCCCGAACAATTTCACCGAGGCTCACTCGGTCGGGTATTGACGCGCTATATCCACAGCCCTACGGTGCAGAACCGCACCAACTACAGCATGGTTGCGCTTGATCAGTTATGGAGCAAAGCCGCCTCCCTTGATCCAGCGATAGGTCTGCATCTGTTCTCGCATTTCAGCCGTCAGGATTGGCACGTGCTGGCGCATGGCTGTTTGTACTGTGCTCACGTAGCCGAGGCGCTTCACTTCTGGGCGCGCTATGCAAAGCTAGGATCGGACATGGATAACGTGGTGTTGGTCGAGGAAGAAGATTCCTTAAGGGTGGAGCTCCACATTAATGCTCCCGCCGGTTTGGTCCGGCACATGGTCGAGCACTACTGTGTAACGTCACTCAGCGTATTACGGGCAGGAACAGGCAAAGCTTTTTTGCCTCAACGGGCGTGCTTTGCTCATCAGCGTCCAGTTTATTACTCTGAGTACCACGACTGGCTCGGCGACAATATCAAATTCAACTGTGAGTTCAATCGCCTGTACTTCAGTCGGACAAATCTAAAGATCCCGATGCAGTTTCACCATGCTGGGATGATGGATGTGTTACACCAAGAACTGGATCGCCGGTTGACACAGCAGAATCAGTTCAGTGGGTGGGCAGGAAGGGTGGCGCAAGGAATTCGCCAAAGCCTCATCTCAGGTCAAACTCCTACCCTGATGACCCAGGCACAAGAGCTCCATCAGAGCTCACGCACCTTACGTCGACGCCTCGAAGACGAGGGAATGAGCTTCCGCTTACTTCTTGATCGGGTTCGCGCAGAGCTCGAGCAGTATCTTGAGTTGCAAGGAAGCAGTCGCACGCAGATCGCCGCGCAGCTCGGTTATAGCGACCAGGCCGCCTATGTCCATGCTCGTAAACGCTGGCGGGCACAGTCAGAGCACGACCAATGAGAACGCAATAACAATGAATCGCCCCGGGTTTCGTAGAGACCTCTTTCCCGCAGGTCCGATCCCCACAAAACAGATCAGCAAATCACAGCAGTGCTGCGATCTCGCATGAATCTGTCTCCCACATCCTTGCGGATACCGCCGTTGCGGTTTCTGGTGCGTCAGTCGGGAAAAATCCCAGCACTCCCCCTCCATCTTCTCATTCCGGTAGTGATTGCCTGTCGCCCCAATCCCGACACCACCTGGAAGCGTCAACATTTGAATCTGTGTGATTGTCGGTGTGTAACGGTAAAGGTCATGAGTACTGCGCAATGCGCGTGTTGCGTCAGAAGTGCCCTCCCTAGGGTCTGTACGAAATGTGTCTGCGCGAAGGCCAGACAAGGCAAAACGGGGGGAGGAAGCGGAGTGTACTGGAGTACATGAGCATTCCGAGCCCCGTTTCAACGCAGTATGGGCGAGTGCAGATTCATTTCGTACAGAGCCAAGGCATATCTCGCGTTTTTATATTGACCCACGGGAAATAGGTGTTGGATTCACCTACTACAACTAGAAAAGTTGCTCCAGTACTGAAGGCTGCCAATTCATGATCACCAGCTCGCCAGTCACCTCGGCCGTACCCTGCCTCTGGTTGGTGTTGCTATAGCGAATATCCAGGCACTCGAAGTGGAAGCCATAGAAGGCTCGCCGGATGTCCGGATGATCGTTGATGCTGACCATCACCCTGCCCTTGCAGCGCCGCATGAAGTCGGCCATGCGCCCGTACTCCTCGAACGGGAAGTCGACGCCGTAGCCGGTGGTATGCGTTTCAACCTGCACGCATAGATGTATCACCGCCCAACCAGCAGGTGCCTGCCCCAGAAATCAAGCTCAGCTGCAGAACGAACCAGCCTGAAAATAGTCGATTGAAGCCGCCAACAATCAGATTTTGCCCCTTCCTTGTAGTCCATTTCCCAAACATACTTCTGCCGCGTTTTTTCCGTTGCGACCTCTTGGGCAGAGCTCTAGTCTCGGGCTGTCGTTGAATATCAACGACACAGCTTTGACAGGCTGTGACGGTAGAATCACGCAGGCAGTCTCCGCTTAATGGTGGCTGTACGTGTGGGCACGCTTGCGTGCGCCGGAACTTTTGCGTGATTTTCCGCCGGTCTGTCAACCCACGTACAGCTGCCACCCTTCTGTTTGACAGCAGGCTGGTGGTGGCACCGTCAACGGTAAATCACCATGTTAAAGATCGTCCCCGATCCACCCCACAACCATTACTCCCTCGAAGACACCCTCATCCAGGCCACCGAGTACGCCCTGTGCGCGCAAAGCGTGGCGCATCAAGCCGTGTTGCTGCAGCCCAAGTCACCCGCCGCGATTCTGATGCTGGCTTCCATGCATGAAATGGAGGCACTGCGCGTACTGCTCGAATCGGCATTGATCCAGGTACAGATGCCGAAGGCGCAGCCGCGTCCGTTGCACTAGATCACAAGGCATGTGGCGCCTGAGTTGACGTCATCGCGGGGCAAGCCCGCTCCCACGCCATTGCGTGCCGACGTGGGAGCGGGCTTGCTCCGCGATAGCGTCAGACCAAGCAGCGGAACACTTCTGGGAGATTCAATGATGACCACAGACACCACCACGCCCCATACCACCGTGGGCAAGACCAAGTTCTACCAGGGCGAAGGCCAGACCGACCCGCTGTTCTGCATCGAACCTGGGATCCCTTGCCAGCATGCTCGGGATCAGGCCTCGGAACTGATGGGTTGCGTTCGCGACCTGACCATCAGCGGGATCATGGAGGAGAAGCCGCAGATGCTTTGGGCAGCGTATTACCTGAGCGCATTGGCCAAGGCGCTGATGGATGATGCGGAGTTGGGGATGAGCCACTGAAGGTCAGCCCGTTTAAGGTGTTGAGCATTGGCGTTCGGCTTGGAACTGCCGGGGTCGCTTTGCGACCCTTTCGCGGCACAAGGCCGCTCCTACAAGGGGCGCGGCCACCTGTAGGAGCAAGCCCGCTCTCACACGGATGATGCTTGCAACGCTGTTCACCTTCGAACCGGCCAGCACCTGATCGCCGATCAAACCGGACGAATCCCGCCATGCTTGGTAAACTGGCAGCCATTCACTCTTTCCATCGCCAGCCAGCGCACCCCGCCGCCTGGCTTCGCTGAGTTCGTGTCCCAGACTTATGCAATCTCAAGCCGCCACACCCGCCACCCTGCGCCCCGAGCCATCCCGCCGCTTCTCCGTAGCGCCCATGATGGACTGGACAGATAGACACTGTAGATTCTTTCTGCGCCTGCTCTCCCAGCACGCCCTGCTCTACACCGAAATGGTCACCACCGGCGCCCTGCTGCACAACGATGCCCAGCGCTTCCTGCGCCATGACCAATCCGAGCACCCGCTGGCCCTGCAGCTGGGCGGCAGCGTGCCGGCGGACCTGGCCGCCTGCGCCCGCCTGGCCGAGGACGCCGGCTACGACGAGGTCAACCTCAACGTCGGCTGCCCCAGCGACCGGGTGCAGAACAACATGATCGGCGCCTGCCTGATGGGCCATCCAGCGCTGGTGGCCGATTGCGTCAAAGCCATGCAGGACGCGGTCGGCATTCCGGTCACGGTCAAGCACCGCATCGGCATCAACGGCCGCGACAGCTACGCCGAGCTGTGCGACTTCGTCGGCCAGGTGCGCGACGCCGGGTGCCGCAGCTTCACCGTGCATGCGCGCATCGCCATCCTCGAAGGCCTGTCGCCCAAGGAGAACCGCGAGATCCCGCCGCTGCGCTATGACGTGGCGGCGCAGCTGAAGGCCGACTTCCCGGACCTGGAGCTGGTGCTCAACGGTGGTATCAAGACCCTCGACGAGTGTCGCACCCACCTGCAGACCTTCGACGGCGTGATGCTCGGGCGCGAGGCGTACCACAACCCGTACCTGCTGGCCGAGGTCGACCAGCAGCTGTTCGGCAGCGCGGCGCCGGTGGTCAGCCGGGCCGAGGCGATGGAAAAGCTGCGTCCGTACATCGTCGCGCACATGCAAAGCGGCGGCGCGATGCATCACATCACCCGGCATATCCTCGGGCTCGGCCAGGGCTTCCCGGGGGCGCGGCGCTTCCGGCAGTTGCTGTCGGCGGACATTCACAAGACCAGCGAGCCATTGAAGGTGCTGGACCAGGCTGCCGAGCTGTTGCAGGGGCGCTGAGGGAACCTGGGGCGGGGTTGGCACTCGAAGGGTTAGCCTTTTACCGCGGCCCTGGCGTTGGCCGGGGCTGCTTTGCAGCCCTTCGCGGGGCAAGCCCGCTCCTACACAGGAGCGCGCGCTGCTTCGAAGGGTTTCCCGATACGCCTGCGACGGGCCTTGAGTGGCTGTCGGGGCTCGGGTAATGTCGAGTCATTGCACAGGACAGAGCACGCCCATGACCTCCAAGCTGGAACAACTCAAGCAGTTCACCACCGTCGTCGCCGACACCGGCGACCTGGACGCCATCACCCGCCTCAAGCCGGTCGACGCCACCACCAACCCTTCGCTGCTGCTCAAGGCCGCCGCCATCCCGGGTTACGCCGACTTGCTCAAGCAGGTCAAGGCCGATGCCAAGGGCAATGTCGACCTGGCCTGCGACAAGTTCGCCGTGTCGGTGGGCTCGGGCATTCTCAAGGTCATTCCGGGGCGCATCTCCACCGAGGTGGACGCGCGACTGTCGTTCGACGAGCCGGCGCTGCTGAAAAAGGCCCGTCAGCTGATCGAGCTGTACGAAGCGGCCGGTGTGCCGAAAGACCGCGTGCTGATCAAGCTGGCTTCCACCTGGGAAGGCATCCGCGCCGCCGAGAAGCTGGAGAAGGAAGGCATCCAGACCAACCTCACCCTGCTGTTCTCCTTCGCCCAGGCCCAGGCCTGTGCCGATGCCGGGGTGTTCCTGATCTCGCCGTTCGTGGGGCGCATCTACGACTGGTACAAGAAAAGCACCGGCAAGGAATACGTCGGCGCCGAGGATCCGGGCGTGCAGTCGGTCACCCGCATCTACGACTACTACAAGAGCAACGGCTACAACACCGTGGTCATGGGCGCGAGCTTCCGCAACATCGGCCAGATCGAGCAACTGGCCGGCTGCGACCGCCTGACCATCAGCCCCGAGCTGCTGCAGCAGCTGTCGGACGACCAGGGCGAGCTGCCACGCCTGCTCAAGCCGGGCAATGCCGGCGAAGCCAAGCAGCAGTTGAACGAAAGCCAGTTCCGCTGGGCGATGAACGAAGACGCCATGGCCACCGAGAAGCTGGCCGAAGGCATCCGCCAGTTCGCCCGCGACCAGGAAAAGCTGGAAGCGCTGATGGCTGGCTGACAAAGGCTGATACATCTTCGGCTTGATCGACGGGCGGTTAATGCAGAGCATTTCCCGCCCGTTTTCGTACCAGACCATAACACGCACCCTGTGGGAGCGGGTTTACCCGCGAACACCGGCGCAGCCGGTGCCAGCCACCGCAGTGCCTTCTTCGCGGGTAAACCCGCTCCCACAGGGCCTGGGCCAGACCCACTTCTCATGTTTTGCTCAAGATAGATGACACCTACCCCGTCGCTCAACCTCGTACTCGCCGGCCCCATCCTGCGCCGCCTGGAACCGCAACGTCTGGCCATCTGGCTGGTCGGCTCGCAACCGCTGCACCCCGAATTCCTCCTCGACCAGGCCGGCATCAGCGCCACTACGCGCTGCGAGGTGATCGCGGTCGGTACGCACGCCTTCATCCACCTGCTGGACATCCACTTCGACCACCCGCTGCCCAGCAACGTGGCGCTCGACTACGACCTGCGCCTGGCCAACGGCCAGGTCATCGCCGACTGGGCCCCGCACCTGCTCTACCCCGGCGCCAGCCGCCCGAGCTTCGTGCTGCGCGAGCGCCTCGACCAGTTGCTCCACGGCTCCTGCCGCAAGCCCCATCACCCGGCCGCCGACGGTCTGCTGTGCGCGGACCGCCTGCTTGCCGCCGGTCCGCGCCCTGAAGAGCGCCCCGCCGTGCTGCTGATGAGCGGCGATCAGGTCTATGCCGACGATGTCGCCGGCCCCATGCTGCGCGCCATCCACGAACTGATCGAACACCTGGGTCTGTTCGACGAGGCGCTCGATGGCGCCCTGGTCGACAGCGGCGCCGCGCTCTATCGCCACCCGGCCTGCTACTACCACCGCGCCGACCTGCTGCCAGCCCAGGAAGGCAACGAGACCCTGCGCGAACGCTTCTTCGGCGGCAAGCGCAAGCCGATCTTTTCGTCCAGCAACGCCGACAACCACCTGGTGACCTTCGCCGAGGTCATGGCCATGTACCTGCTGGTCTGGTCGCCGCTGCCGTGGACGCTGGTGCGGATGGACATGCCAGAGGGCCTGACCGACCAGCGCCAGGCCCGTTATCAGCGCGAACTGCCGCTGATCGAGGCCTTCCGCGACGGCCTCGGCCAGGTAGCGCGGGTGCTGGCCCACCTGCCCTGCCTGATGATCTTCGACGACCACGACATCACCGACGACTGGAACCTGTCGGCGCAATGGGAACAGACCGCCTACGGCCACCCGTTCTCGCGGCGCATCATCGGCAACGCCCTGCTCGGCTATCTGCTGTGCCAGGGCTGGGGCAACGACCCGGACGGTTGCGCGGCGCTGGTCGGGCAATGCCGGCAACTGAACGAGGCCCGGGACGAGCTGATCGGCGAGCTGCTGCGCTTCCAGGGCTGGCAGTACGCGCTGCCCAGCGATCCACCGCTGCTGGTGCTGGACACCCGCACCCGCCGCTGGCGCAGCGAAAGCAGCCTGGGCAAGCCTTCCGGCCTGCTCGATTGGGAGGCGCTGAGCGAACTGCAGCAGGCGCTGCTCGACCATCCTTCGGCGATCATCGTCTCGCCGGCGCCGATCTTCGGGGTCAAGCTGATCGAGACCGTGCAGCGGGTGTTCAGCGCCCTGGGCTACCCGCTGCTGGTGGATGCGGAGAACTGGATGGCCCATCGCGGCGCGGCGCAGGTGATCCTCAACATCTTCCGCCATTCGCGCACGCCGGGGCACTACGTGGTGCTGTCGGGCGACGTGCACTACTCGTTCGTCTACGAAGTGCTGATCCGCCACCGCCAGCGCAGCCCGCACCTGTGGCAGGTGACCAGCAGCGGGATCAAGAACGAGTTTCCCCGGCGCCTGCTGGATGTGCTCGACCGGCTCAACCGCTGGCTGTACTCGCCGCGCTCGCCGCTCAACTGGTTTACCAAGCGCCGGGAAATGGAGGTGGTGCCGCGGACGCCCAGCCGTAGCAAGGCCGGGGAGCGGTTGTGGAACAGCGCGGGGTTGGGGCAGGTGTTCTTCGATGGCCAGGGGCGGCCGGAGCGGGTGTTGCAGCTCAATGCCGATGGCACGGCGGCGACCGAATTCATCAGGCGGGATTGAATAGACGCTTGATACCGCGCCGGCTTCTTCGCGGGTAAACCCGCTCCCACAGGCACCGTATGCTCTGTGGGAGCGGGTTTACCCGCGAAGAAGCCGGCGCAGCACTTGAATCAGGACCGCTCGAGCGCGCTCACCAGGTCATGGAAGGCTTCACGGTTGGAGTCGTTCAAGCCCATGAGGATCTTGTGCGCCTCCAGCACCTTGGAACGCACCACGCTCTCGTCCTGGTCCTGGGACGGCAGGTCGGTCAGGCACTCCGGGCACGGCACCGGGCGGTCGACGATGTTGAACACCTGGTCGAAGCCCATGGACTGCAGCAGGCGGGAAATGTCCGGGTTGGTGGTGACCACGGTCGGCAGCAGGCCGACTTTCTGCCGGGACAGGATCGACAGCTTGGCCAGCAGGCCGAGGGTGGTGCTGTCGATGCTCTCGGTTTCGGTCAGGTCGATGACGATGGCCGAGAAGTTCAGCGCGGTGAAGATCTTCTCGATCGTCGCATCCAGCGCCGAACACAGGGTCAGGCGCACTTCACCGACAAATTTCAGAACGAAGGTCCCGCTTTGTTCGGCGAACTGGATTCTACCAGTACTCATTCAAGGTTCCTGCTCAACACCAATAGGGCGATATCATCCGGCATCTCCCCAAGCGTAGCCAATTCGAATCGTTGGCGCAGCCCCTCCAGGCTACCACCCGCCGCCTTGACGATTTCCGGCAAGGCCGCTTCCTTATCTTTGAGTGTGTCCCCGGGCAAAAGGTCCAGAATGCCATCGGACATCAGGGTGAGGCTGAACTGCGGTGGCAGCTCCAGCACCTGGTCCTGGTAACTGGCCTCGTCGAACAACCCCACCGGCAGGCCGCGGCCTTCCAGGTAGCGGGCCTGGCCCGGGGTGTACAGCACCGGCAGCGGCAAGTGGCCGCCGACGCTGTAGGTGAGCAGGCCGGTGTCCTCGTCGATGACGCCACCGACCATGGTCACATGCTTGCCCAGCTTGCAGTTGATCAGCCCGCGGTTGATGTGGCTGAGCACCTGTGAAGGCTTGAACTCGCGCATCTTGCCGCCACGCTTGAATTCGAACAGCAGGCGCGTGGTCATGAACTTGAGCAGCACCGTGACGAATGCCGACGAGGCACCGTGGCCGGAGACGTCCGCCAGGTAGAAGGCGATGCGCCGGTCATCCACGCGGAAGTAGTCGGCGAAATCGCCCGACAGGTACAGCGACGGGATGATCTGGTGCTCAAAGGCGAACTCGCCGGCCACCCAGGGGTTTTCCGGGAGCATGTTCATCTGCACCTGGCGACCGGCGGTCTGGTCCTCCTGCAGCAGGTGCAGGCTGGCCTCCAGCTCGCGGTTGGCCGCTTCGAGCTTCTCCCGGTAGCGCTGGTTCTCCAGCACCAGGCGCGAGCGATCGAGCGCGCGGCGCACCGAGTGCTCGAGCACGGCCAGGTCTTCCAGGGGCTTGATCAGGTAGTCCGCCGCGCCCAGACGCAGGGCTTCGACCGCGTCGCTCATGACGCCGGCACCGGACACCACGATCACCGGCAACTGCGGCGCGCGCTCGCTGATCCGGCGGATCAGTTCGAGGCCGCCCATCTGCGGCATGCGCAGATCGCAGATCACGAGGTCGGGCTGGTGTGCTTCGAAGACCTGGAGGCCCTGCTGGCCGTTGCCGGCCTGGAGGACGCTGAAGCCGCTGTCTTCCAGATAGGCGGCGAGACTGGCACGGACCACCTCGTCGTCATCGATGATCAGCAGCGTTGCACTGGGTTTCTGCATGTGGGCGAACGGCGCCAGATTTGGGTTGGCGTAGCGGCTGTGAAGGACCGACAGACGGCTACTGGAATGCTCTCTAGCCACTCTCTATTTGAGTTGTAGGACAAGAAGACTGGTCCGGCAAATAGCGAGGTGCCCTGTAAGGCGCTGACGGTACTCCCATCCGCCTGGCGTTTCAAGCATGGCAAGGAAGACTTCCGCGCACTTTACAGGGCAAATCACCCGGCGTTATAAGAAAGCACATCGGCGCAACCTGACGAAAGGATGCAAGCATGTCCCAGCCTCCCGTGGATTACAGCGAAAAACGCGATTTCATACGCATGCGCATTGAAACCGAGGTCAGCCTGCTGCACGCCGGCCAGGTGATCAGCGCCGTGTGCATCGACCTCTCCAGCAGTGGCATGCAGGTCCAGGCACCGCAGCGGTTCAAGGTGGGCGACCAGCTCGAGGTGCGCATCGACTCCGACCATGCCGCCCTCGCCGGCCTGCATGCCAGCACCGAGGTGGTGTGGATCGCCGACCAGCCCGGCGGCGCGCAGAAGTTCGGCCTGCGCATCCTGGCCATGCATTGAACTGTTACGAAAAAGGCGACCCGAAGGTCGCCTTTTGCGTGAGCCGATCAATCAGAAGTCGTCTTCGACCTGGCCGTCCTTGACCTTGAACTCGCGGTTCTGCAGGTAGGCGTTGCGCAGGAAGATGTACTTGTCGCCCTGGATCAGCTTCTCCGCCGACAGCAGGCTGGCGCGGGTGTCGATCACGTCCACTGCCATGAGCGAGTTGCGGGTCGGCACATGGTCGATGTAGCGGTAGGGTTCGGTGTAGGTGTCCGGGTACTTGGCCAGGCCGTCACGCACGGTGCTCGGGCCAAGGAACGGGATGACCACGTACGGCCCGCTGGGCACGCCCCAGTAGCCGAGGGTCTGGCCGAAGTCCTCGTCGTTGCGCTGCAGGCCCATCTTGGTGCCGACATCGAAGAAGCCGCCCAGGCCGAAGGTGGTGTTGACGATCAGCCGCGCCGTGTCGACACCCGCCGCATGGGGCTTGAGCTGCAGCACATTGTTGGCCAGGTTGGTAACGTCACCCAGGTTGCGGAAGACGTTGTGGATGCCATCCTCGAGGAACTGCGGGGTGACATACTGGTAACCCTGGGCCAGCGGCTTGAGGGCATAGGTGTCGAGGACATCGTTGAACCTGAAGATCGGTCGGTTGACCGACTCCCACGGATCCTCCTCGGTGGCCGCCTGGGTGGCTGCCACGGGCGCCAGCAGCAAGCTGGCGCAGACACAGGCCTGGGTGACTCGCTCGATCACTCCGGCACCGATCCTACGCATAGATGTTTCTCCATCGGATTTCACGGCGGCAACGGCCTTTGGCGCGCTGCCCGATAGGGCGCAAGTATACTGGCTTGCTGGCTGAGCGGTAGTTTTACATATCTCTGTCAAGATTTTGTGAACAACTGTAGTCGTCATCCCTTGGTCACAATCGCCGGGTAGCTTGCGGGGTATTTAGGGACGTTGCCATGCGAGACGCACCCGCCTTCACCGCCGTGCTGTTCGGACTGCGCGGCTGTCTGGTCCAGGCAACCGACGGCGGCACCCTGCCCGCCCCCGGTGCCCTGGACTCCCTTCACCACCTGCGCTCACAGGCCGTGCCGTGCATCTGGCTCGACGAACTCAGCGTCGCCCAGGGCAAGCGCCTGAGCAGCGTGCTGCCCGACTGGCTGCCAGGCCACTTGGTCAACGGCTGCAAATGGCCAGCGCCCAACGCCTGCTGGCAGGCGCTGATGAGTCTCGACAGCCAGCGCCTGGACGGCTGCGTGCTGGTCAGCGGCGAGCCGCGGCTGTTGCAGGCTGGGCTCAACGCCGGCCTGTGGACAGTGGGCCTGGCGGCCTGCGACCTGGGCTCCAGCCAATGGCAGGCCATGACCCGGCAGGAACAGGAGCGCACCCGTGGCAAGGCCACCCTGGCGCTGTTCGGCCTGGGCGTGCACTCGGTAATCGATCACCTGGAATCCCTCGACACGTGCCTGGCGGACATCGCCCAGCGCCGGCACAAGGGCGAGAAACCCTGATACATCCCCGTTGATACGGGTCATGCAAAGCTGCGGCAGGTGGATTACGCTAGAAGGCAGGCCAGAACCTTTGCCGCTTCGCCGAGGTCCATGGTTTGCCAAGCCATTGATGGAGAACGAACAATGCCTGCCCGCGAACTGCAAGAGCAACTCGATAGCCTGCGCGAGCAACTGGACCGCAATCCACCGCTCTCGCTGGAAGAGCGCGACCACCTGCATGAACTGATGCAGCAGATCGAAGCCCAGATCAAACTCGAAGAAGCGACCAAGGACAACAACCTGGTCGATGGGGTCAATACCGCCGTCGAACGCTTCGAGGCCGATCACCCAGACCTTACCGCCATCCTGCGCAATATCGCCAATCACCTGCACAGCATGGGGATCTGAACCGAATGGGGCCGCAAACGCGGCCCCATGACATTACTGACGCACCAGTCGCAGATTCTGCGGGCTGATCGCCCCGGTGCTGCGGTACGGGTTGATATCCAGTCCGCCACGGCGCACATACCGCGCATACACTGTCAGGTGCTCAGGCTTGAGCAGGTTTTTCAGGTCCAGGTAGATCCGCTCCACGCATTGTTCGTGGAAGTCGGCATGCTGACGGAAGCTGATCAGGTAGGTCAGCAGGCTGGCATGATCCAGCGCCTGGCCCTTGTACTCCACCACCACGCTACCCCAGTCCGGCTGGCCGGTGACCGGGCAGTTGGATTTGAGCAGGTGGCTGTGCACCGTCTCTTCCACCACGCGCTCCGACGCGCAACGCAGCAGCTCCGGTTGCGGCTGCTCGTAGTTGCTGATGTTCACATCCAGCGCATCGATGCACAGGCCCGGTAGCGCGGTCACGCCCTGCCCCTCGACCTCGGCCAGGGTGCTGACCTTGACCGCGACCGGCTTGCCGGCTGCGGCGGACAGGTCCTGCACCAGGCACGCCTGCAACGCCTCCACCGACTCGAACACCGTCTGGTTCAGCGAGTTGAGGTACAGCTTGAAGGACTTGGACTCGATGATGTTCGGCGAATCGCACGGGATGGCGAACTCACCGATGGCCACCACCGGCTTGCCCGAGGGCAGCAGCCAGGACAGTTCGAAGCAGTTCCAGAAGTCCACGCCCTGCCACGGCAGCGCGTCGCCGCTCACGCCCAGCTCGGCCCATTTGGCCAGGCGGGGAATCGGGAACAGCAGCGCGGGGGTGTAGGTGGCGATGTATTCGCTGGACTTGCCCAGCGGGGAGTGTTCGGCGGCGGGATGCATGGAAACTGACCTGAAGGTTCGAAATTGCCCCTAGTCTACCGGTTTTGCACCCCGCCTTGGAGCCGTTGTCACTCGATGGTCAACGGCCCGACCATGCCTGCCTGGTAGTGGCCAGTCACGTTGCAGGCGAACTCGATGGGCGCCGACTTGCGGAAGGTCCAGGTCAGCTCGGCGCGCTGGCCGGGCTGCAGCAGCACGGTGTTGCCGCCGGCATGGCCGTGGCCACCGCCCATCTTCCCGTGGTCCATCTGGCCATGGTCCATGCCTTCGTGGTTCATGCCGGCGGTGAACATCTTGCCTTGCATGGCGATCATTTCCTTCTGGTGCTCGGCGTGCATGGCCTTGTCGCCCAGGTTGAACTCGTGGGGCAGCTTGCCTTCGTTGACCAGCACGAAGCGCACGGTCTCGCCGGCCTTGACCTTGATGTTCTTGGGTTCGAAGGCGATGTCCTTGAGCACCACCTCGACGGTGCGGGTGGCCTTGGCCGCCTCGGCCGGCTCGCCGAAGGCGAAGGCTTTGCCGCTGTCGGCGAAGCTCGGCAGGCTGACCAGTGCGAGGGCGGCGGCGAAGAACAGGTGTTTCATGGGTGACTCCGGGTCGTTCTGGGAGAATGAGGCCATTCTCGAAAAGGCTGGCTGGCAGCTGGCTGACGGGAAGATTACAACTTTGTCAGCTTGGGCAGGCCGCCGGATCGTCACGTATCATTTCGGCATCACGTTGGCCCGAACCCTTGGTGAACACATGAAACTGCTGATCGTCGAAGACCAGGCCAAGACCGGCCAGTACCTGAGCCAGGGCCTGAGCGAAGCCGGCTTCGCCACTGAGCTGGCCAACGACGGCGACAGCGGCCAGCACCTGGCCCTGACCGGTGACCACGACCTGCTGATCCTCGATGTGATGCTGCCGGGGCGCAACGGCTGGCAGATCCTCCAGGCCGTGCGCCAGGCCGGGCTGGACACGCCGGTGCTGTTCCTCACCGCCCGCGATGCCGTCGAGGACCGTGTCCACGGCCTGGAGCTGGGTGCCGACGACTATCTGGTCAAGCCGTTCGCCTTCTCCGAGCTGCTGGCCCGGGTGCGCAGCCTGCTGCGCCGAGGCGCCAGCGCCAGCCAGGACACCTGCCTGAGCCTGGCCGACCTGCGCCTTGACCTGATCCGCCGCCGCGCCGAGCGGGCCGGCCAGCGCGTCGACCTGACCGCCAAGGAATTCGCCCTGCTCGAACTGCTGCTGCGCCGCCAGGGCGAGGTGCTGCCCAAGTCGCTGATCGCCTCGCAGGTGTGGGACATGAACTTCGACAGCGACACCAACGTCATCGAGGTGGCCATCCGCCGCCTGCGCCTGAAGATCGACGACCTTCACACCACCAAGCTGATCCATACCGTGCGCGGCATGGGCTACGTGCTCGAGGAGCGCCAGGACTGATGCGCCGCCTGTCCCTCGGTAGCCGCCTGGCGCTGCTGTTCGCCGCCTGCACCGCCAGCGTTTCGCTGGGCGCCGGCCTGCTGTTCAGCCGCGCCAGCGAGCAGCATTTCGTCGAACTCGACCAGCAACTGCTCAGCGGTCGTCTGTCGCTGATGCGCAGCCTGCTTGACGGCGTCACCAGTCCCGAGCAACTGGCCACGCGCCTGCCGGGGCTGCTCAACGAGTTGAGCCATCAGTCCGACCTGGCCTTGCGCGTGCGCGCGGTCGACGGCACCACCTGGTTCGCCAGCCGCAGCGACCTGCCAGACGCCCCGGATCAGCCCGGCCTGGCCACCCTGCATACCCAGGGCATCGACTACCGCGGGCTAAGCCTGCCGCTGGACGAAACCCGACCCGCCTCACCGCAGCTGACCCTGTTCCTCGACATCACCCATCACCAGCACTTCCTGCAAGGCATGCAGCGCCTGATCTGGCTCACGGTCGGCCTCAGCGCGCTGGTCACCGCGCTGCTGGGCGCCTGGGCCGTGCGCCGTGGCCTGAAGCCGCTGCGGCGGATGGGCAAGGTCGCCGCCGGCGTCAACGCGCGCTCGCTGACCACCCGCCTGCCGGTCGCCGAAATGCCCGAGGAGCTGGCCGAGCTGGCCGGCACGGTCAACGCCATGCTGCAGCGCCTGGACGACGCCTTCCAGCGCCTGTCGGCATTCTCCGCCGACATCGCCCACGAATTGCGCACACCACTGTCCAACCTGCTGACCCATACCCAGGTCACCCTCACCCGCCCGCGCAGCCTCGAGGAGTACCGCGAGGCCCTGCATGGCAATCTCGAGGAACTGCAGTGGATGGCCCAGCTGGTCAACGACATGCTCTACCTGGCCAAGGCCGACCACGGCCTGCTGATGCCCAATAGCCAGGCGCTGGACCTGGCGACCGAGATCGATGCGCTGCTGGAGTATTACGCGCCGCTGGCCGAGGAAGCCGAGGTCAGGCTGTCACGCGAGGGTCAGGCGCATGTCGAAGGCGACCGGCACATGCTGCGCCGGGCCTTGTCGAACCTGCTGGACAACGCCCTGCGCTTCACCCCGGCGGGTGGCGAGATCCGTGTGAGCCTTGCGCCGGGGTTGCGCATCGAGGTGGCCAACAGTGGGCCGGCGATCGCCCCGCAACTGCTGGAGCGGCTGTTCGACCGTTTCTATCGGGCAGACCCGGCGCGCCAGGAGGGCAGCAGCGAGCATGCGGGACTGGGGCTGGCCATCACCCGCTCGATCGTGCAGGCGCACGGCGGGAAGATTAGAGCGGAGTGTGCAAATGGGTGGACGCGGTTCGTGATCGAGTTGCCTGCGTAGGGGCTGCTGCGCAGCCCATCGCCGGCAAGCCGGCTCCCACAGGGATAGCGCAGTGCTTGAGATCTAAGCGGGCGGGGTGGGAGCCGGCTTGCCGGCGAAAGGGGCGCAAAGCGCCCCCGGTATTGCCATGTCTTACTCGTAGCGCAACGCCATCGCCGGTTCGATCTGCGAGGCGCGGTACGCAGGGTAGATGGTCGCCAGGAAGCTCATCACCAGCCCGGCCACGCAGATGATCGCCACGTCGCCCCACTGCAGTTCCGACGGCAGGCTGCTGATGAAGTAGATGTCGGAGGTGAAGATGTGCTGCCCGCTGACCCGCTCGACCCAGCCGACCACCGCACTGACATTCAGCGCCAGGATCACCCCGAGCACGCCGCCGATCAGCGTGCCGACGATGCCGATCAGACTGCCCTGGACCATGAAGGTGCCCATGATCTGCGCCGGCGTCGCGCCGATGGTGCGCAGGATGGCGATATCCGCGCCCTTGTCGTTCACCACCATCACCAGGGTGGCGATGATGTTGAACGCGGCCACGGCAATGATCATCATCAGCAGCAGGCCGATCATGGTCTTTTCCATCTTCATGGCGCTGAACAGGCTGCCCTGGGTGTGCGACCAGTCATCGGCACGGTAGCCGTCGCCCAACCCGGCGGCGATGGCCTTGGATACCTGCGGCGCGGCGTACAGGTCGTGCAGTTTCAGGCGCACGCCCTGCACCTGGCCCGGCGCCCAGCGCTGCATCTCGCCGGCGTCGGCGACATGGATATAGGCCTGGGAGCCATCCAGCTCGGCGCCGACCTTGAAGATGCCGACCACAGTCAGGCGCTGCATGCGCGGGGTGATGCCGCCTGGCTCCTTGCTGATTTCCGGAACGATCAGGGTCAGCTTGTCGCCGGTGTTCAGGCGAAAACGCCGGGCGGTCAATTCACCGATCACCACGCCGTACTCACCGGGCACCAGCGCCTGCAGGCTGCCCTGGACAATATGCTGGGTGACGATGGAGACGTTGCCCTCTTCGGCCGGGTCGATGCCGGCGACCTGGATCGGCTGCATCGCCCCCTTGTACGAGAGCATGCCTTCCATTTCGGTGATCGGCGCCGCGGCCATCACCGCCGGATTGCCTTCTGCGGCGCTGGCGACCTTGCGCCAGTCATCCAGCGGTTGCGCGCCAAGGATCGCGGCATGGGGCACCAGGCCCAGCACGCGCGAACTCATCTCGCGCTGGAAACCGTTCATCACCGACAGCACCGTGATCATCGCCAGCACGCCAAGCGACAGCCCGATCATCGAGGTCATGGAAATGAACGAGATGAAGTGGTTGCGACGCTTGGCACGGGTGTAGCGAGCACCGATGAACAAGGACAAGGGTCTGAACATGAACAGGGATACCCAATCTAAGTGTGAACCGGGACGCCTGGGGGCGCCCCGCGCAGGCGATTCAGATCGCCACCAGGCGCCCGTCTTCCAGGCTCAGCACGCGGTCCATCTGGCGCGCCAGGTTGAGGTCGTGGGTCACCACCAGGAAGGCGGTCTGCGAATGCGTGGACAGCTCTTGCATCAGCTCCTGGATACCCATGGCCGTGTGGTGGTCGAGGTTGCCGGTGGGCTCGTCGAGCATCACCAGGCCCGGGCGGTTGACCAGGGCACGGGCGATCGCCACGCGCTGGCGCTCGCCACCGGACAGCTCGGCCGGCTTGTGATTCAACCGGTGCCCCAGGCCGACGCGCTTGAGCAGCGCCTCGGCACGCTCGCGGGCCTCGGCGATCGGCGTCTTGCCGATCAGCAGCGGCATGCAGGCGTTTTCCAGGGCGGTGAACTCCGCCAGCAGGTGGTGGAACTGGTAGACGAAGCCCAGGGCGCGGTTGCGCAGCAGGCCACGGGCCCGCTCGCCCAGCGCCGACAGCTCCTCGCCGGCCAGCCAGACGCTGCCCTGGGTCGGCGTGTCGAGGCCGCCGAGCAGGTTGAGCAAGGTACTCTTGCCCGAGCCCGAGCTGCCGACGATGGCCACCCGCTCGCCCGGGTGCAGCTCGAGGTTCAACCCCGACAGGACCTGAACCGACTCCGGGCCTTCCTCGTAGCTCTTGCCCAGGTTGCGGCAGCTCAACACGGCTTTATCACTCATGCGCGACTCACTCATAACGTAGCGCCTCTGCCGGCTGGGTGCGCGAGGCGCGCCAGGCCGGATACAGGGTGGCGAAGAAACTCAGGACCAGCGCCGCGCCACAGACCATGTACACGTCCTGGGCCTGGATCTGCGATGGCAGGTAATCGATGAAGTACACGTCGGCATTGAGGAACTTGTGCCCGATCAGGGTCTCGATGCCGGCGATGGCCGCGCTCACGTTGAGCGCGCCGAGGATGCCCAGCACCGCGCCGATCAGCGTGCCGACCACGCCGATCACCGTGCCCTGGACCATGAAGATGGCCATGATCTGCCCGGGCGTGGCGCCCAGGGTGCGCAGGATGGCGATGTCGCCGCGCTTGTCGTTGACCACCATCACCAAGGTGGAAATGATGTTGAACGCCGCCACCGCGACGATCAGCAACAGCAGCAGGCCGATCATGGATTTCTCCATGCGGATCGCCTGGTACAGGTTGCCGTGGGTGCGGGTCCAGTCACGCGGATAGAACTCCTGCTCGCCCAGCTGCTGGGCGATGGCCCAGGCGGCCCGCGGGGCCTGGAACAGGTCGTCGAACTTCAGGCGCACGCCCTGGACCTGGTCGGCCTTCCAGCGGTGCAGGCGCGACAGGTCGGCTATGTTGGTCAGGCCCAGGTAGCCGTCGATCTCGCCGGCGCCGACATGGAAGGTGCCGACCACGGTGAAGCGCTTCATGCGCGGGAACATCCCCGCCGGGGTGACGCTGACCTCGGGGGCGACGAAGGTCAGCTTGTCGCCGATGCCCACGCCCAGCTTCTGCGCGGCCTTGTCGCCGATCATGATGCCCCACTCGCCCGGCGCCAGCTTGTCGAGGCTGCCGTCGAGGACGAACTTGTCGATGATCGACACCTCGCGCTCGCGGGCCGGGTCGATGCCGTTGAGCAGCACCTTCTGCACCTTGCCTTCATGGGTCAGCAGGCCCTGCATCTGGGTGAACGGCGCGACCGCCAGCACCTGCGGATTCTGCTTTACTTTAGAAGCGAGGGCCTGCCAGTCGTCGATCGGCTGGCCGGTCTCCAGCGTGGCGTGGGGGATCATCCCCAGCACACGGGTACGCATCTCGTGGTCGAACCCGTTCATCACCGAGAGCACCACGATCATCACCACCACGCCCAGGGCGAGGCCGATCATCGAGGTGAGCGAAATGAACGAGACAAAGTGATTGCGGCGCTTGGCACGGGTGTAGCGCGTACCAATGAATACGAATAGAGGTCTGAACATGTCGGGGCTTGTTCGGATGAAAGGGAACGTCCTTGTGGCGAGGCGCCTGCGGCGGCTTTACACTCGGACCACCGCCGTAACCTTGGGTTCGCCATGACGACATTAGACGAAGAAGATCGCCGCGAATACTACCGCATCGAAGATCGGATCGCACTTCAAATCAACCCCCTCAGCGCGGCCGAAGCCCTTGAGACAGAACTGTTGCAGGATGATTCAGAGCTGTTCAACCTGCTCAGCGAGCTGCACCTTTCGGACTTCGAATCACAGCACCTGCTGCGCCAGTTGAGCGAGAAGGACCGTACCCTGGCCGCCTTCCTGCGCGCCCAGAACAAACGCCTCGACCTGCTCAGCGCGGTGGTCGCCCAGAGCCTGATCGGCGAGATCGGCCAGCCGCAACCGGTGATCATCTCCGAAGGCGGCATCGAGTTCGCCCAGGCGCAGAAGATCGCCCCGGGCACCCGGGTCAAGGTAAAGATGGTGCTGATGCCCCGCGCCCATGGCCTGTTGCTGCGTGGCCGGGTCACCCACTGCGACCCGCGCCCGGATGGCAACTACGAGGTAGGCACCGAGTTCATCGACATGACCGACGCCCAGCGCCAGCTGCTGGCCCGCTACATCCTGCAGCGCCAGCAACAGCAACGCCGCCAGGCGCTGGAACAGAACGACCCCGCTTCCTGAAGCCCTTTTTCTCTGATTTGAAGGAACGAACGTGACCTTGATCTATGGCCACCGCGGCGCCAAGGGCGAAGCGCCCGAGAATACCCTGCAGAGCTTTCGCCAGTGCCTGTCCCATGGCGTGGACCGCTGCGAACTCGACCTGCACCTGTCGGCCGACAACGAGCTGATGGTGATCCACGACCCGACCCTCAAGCGCACCACCGGCAGGCGCGGCAAGGTGGTCGAGCACACCGCGGCCGACCTGGTCACCTACGACGCACGCAAGGGCGGCCCGGGCCATGTGCAGCCCTGCCCTATCCCGCGCCTCGAGGAACTGTTCGAGAAGTGCTCGTTCGAACACTGGCAGCTGGAGGTCAAGAGCGCCTCGCGCACCCGCGCCGCCAGCACCGTGCTGGCGATCCGCGAACTGGCCCAGCAGCATGGCCTGCTGGACAAGGTGACCATCACCTCGAGCTCACGAGAAGTGCTGGGCGCCGCCCTGGAACTGGTGCCCGACATCAAGCGCGGACTGGTTGCCGAGTACGCCTGGCTCGACCCGCTGAAGGTCGCGCAGAACTACGACTGCGAGATGCTGGCGCTGAACTGGACGCTGTGCACCCCAGAGCGCCTGATCAAGGCGCAGCGCCAGGGTCTGCACGTGTCGGTATGGACGGTCAACGAACCGGCGCTGATGCGCCGGCTCGCCGACTTTGGCGTGGACAGCCTGATTACAGACTTTCCCGGTTTGGCCAGGACCACCCTCGGGTAGGGCTGAAATCGGTCTCCCCGACCGGCTCAGGCCACCGGTCGGAGCCGCTCAAAAAAGCCGGTTCAGACCATCATAGGCAGCTACCCGATAGGCCTCGGCCATGGTCGGGTAGTTGAAGGTGGTGTTGACGAAGTACTTCAGGTTGTTCTGCTCGCCCGGCTGGTTCATCACCGCCTGGCCGATGTGGACGATCTCCGAGGCCTGGTAGCCGAAGCAGTGCACGCCGAGGACTTCCAGGGTCTCGCGGTGGAACAGGATCTTCAGCATGCCTTGCGGCTCGCCGGCGATCTGTGCGCGGGCCATGCTCTTGAAGAAGGCCTTGCCCACTTCGTAGGGCACCTTGGCCTGGGTCAGTTCCTGCTCGTTCTTGCCGATCGAGCTGATCTCCGGAATGGTGTAGATGCCGGTCGGCACGTCGTTGACGAAGCGCCAGCTGCCGTTGTCGACGATGCTGCCGGCGGCCGAGCGGCCCTGGTCGTGGGCGGCGCTGGCCAGGCTCGGCCAGCCGATCACGTCACCGGCGCCGTAGATGTTCGGCACGCTGGTGCGGTAGGTCTCGTCGACCTCGATCTGGCCACGGCTGTTGACCTTGATGCCGATGTTCTCCAGGCCCAGCTTGTCGGTGTTGCCGGTACGGCCGTTGCACCACAGCAATGCGTCGGCCTTGATCTTCTTGCCCGACTTCAGGTGCAGGATCACCCCGTTGTCCAGGCCTTCGACGCGGTCGTATTCCTCGTTGTGGCGCACGGTGATGTTGTTGTTGCTGAAGTGGTAGCTCAGCGCCTGGGAGATTTCCGAGTCAAGGAAGCTCAGCAGCTGGCCACGGTTGTCGACCAGTTCGACCAGCACGCCCAGGCCGCTGAAGATCGAGGCGTATTCGCAACCGATCACCCCGGCGCCGTAGACGATCAGCTTGCGCGGGGTGTGGCTCAGGCTGAGGATGGTGTCGCTGTCGTAGACGCGCGGGTGGTGGAAGTCGATGTCGGCCGGACGGTACGGGCGCGAGCCGGTGGCGATGATGATGTGCTTGGCGTTGAGCTTCTCGACCACGCCGTTGGGGCAGACCACTTCGACGGTCTGCTCGTCGGCGAAGCTGCCGGTGCCGACGAACACATCGACGCGGTTGCGCGCGTAGTAGCCGGTGCGCGAGGCGACCTGCTTGCTGATGACCTTCTCGGCGCTCTTGAGCACGTCGGGGAAGGAGAACCAGCGCGGCTCGCCGATGGCACGGAACATCGGGTTGGTGTTGAACTGCATGATCTGCCGCACGGAGTGACGCAGCGCCTTGGACGGGATGGTGCCCAGGTGGGTGCAGTTGCCGCCGACCTGGCGACGGCTGTCGACCATGGCCACCTTGCGCCCTGCTTTGGCGGCGTTCATTGCCGCGCCTTCTCCGGCCGGGCCGGAACCCAGCACCACTACGTCGTAGTTGTAGACAGCCATGCGTACTCCTTCAGAACTGGCCCGCCGGCCGGATGGCCGCGGGGCGCGATCATGTCGCCGGGGCGCCATGAGAAAATTCGGGTGCAGTCTAATCAAGCGTGAACGCCGCGCACATTAACCCTTGGTCGCGTCGTAGGCCATTATTGCCTGCACTACATGTCGTTTCACCGTTTCCCTGGCATTGATCATCCGTGGCTTGCCTTTCACTCGCCTTTCACCACCCGCTCGAAGGCCGGCGTGGAACGGGAGACGAAACCACCCTCGACTCTGGTCACCATCACCGCGGCGATGCCGTGGGCGATGGCGAAATCCCAGCCTTGCTGCGGCCCGAGGATCAGCAGCAGGGTCGAGTAGCCGTCGGCCTGCAGCGCCGAGGCGTCGAGCACCGTCACCGCCGCCAGGTCGTGCTCGACCGGACGCCCGAGACGGGCATCGAAGGTGTGCGAATAGCGCCGGCCATTGTCCTCGAAATAATGCCGATAGTCACCCGAGGTCGACACGGCCATGTCCTCCACGCCGATGACCTGGCGGGCGATCTGGCGGTCCTCGCGCGGCAGCTCCAGGGCCACCCGCCAGGCACTGCCATCGGGTTTGCGGCCCACGGCCTTGAGCTCGCCAGTGGCTTCGGCGAGAAACGCCTCGATGCCCATGGCGCGCAGGCGCTTGGCGATCAGGTCGACGGCGTGGCCGGCGGCGATACTGTTGAAATCCAGCTCGATGGGAGCGTCCTTGCACAGGGCGTCACCCTCGATGCGCAGGTGCCGGTAGCCCACGCGCTCACGCGCTCGGGCCAGCGTCTGCGGGTCGGGCACCTGCATCTCGCGGGCCTGGGGGCCGAAGCCCCAGAGGTCGAGCAGCGGCTCGACGGTGAGATCGAAGGCGCCTTGGCTCTGCTCGGCCAAGTGCTGGCCGAAGCTGGCCAGCTCGAACAGGTCGGCGTCGATGGGCAGGCACTGGTTGGCCGCAAGCTGGTTGAAACGGCTGACGGTGGAGTCGCCGCGGTAGGTGGAGTAGCGGGCGTCGATGGCCTGGAGGATGGCCTCGACCTCGGCCTGGACCTGCTCGGGCGCCGGGCCGTCGGGTTGGCGCACGTACTGGATGCTGTAGCTGCTGCCCATGGTCGGGCCGCCGAAGCGCTCGAGGGTGGGGCCTTGATTGCAGGCTGACAGCAACAACAGGCAGAACAGAAGAACTGTGCGCAATATGGATCTCTCGGTTGACCGGTCTCTTTGCAGGAGCGGCCTTGTGCCGCGAAAGGGCCGCAAGGCGGCCCCAGGTTTTCAGCGTCACTGCCACAATTGCCGGGGCTGCTACGCAGCCCTTTCGCGGCACAAGGCCGCTCCTACAAAGAGACCGCGCTGATGCGGGGAGCAAAAAAAACGGGAACCCGAAGGTTCCCGTTTTCTCAACGCATTACAAGCGGATCAGCGTGGAAACGCTGGCGGGTTCACACCGGCCATGTCTTCCATCACGCGTACCACCTGGCAGCTGTAACCGAACTCGTTGTCGTACCACACGTACAGGACAACGCGGTTGTCGTTGCAGATGGTCGCCTCGGCGTCGACCACACCGGCGTGGCGCGAACCAACGAAGTCGGTCGATACCACTTCCTGGGAGCTGACGTAGTCGATCTGCTTGTGCAGCTCCGAGTGCATGGCGGTCTGGCGCAGGTACTCGTTCAGCTCTTCGCGGTTGGTGGCCTTCTCGAGGTTCAGGTTGAGAATGGCCATCGACACGTTCGGCGTCGGCACACGAATGGCGTTGCCGGTCAGCTTGCCCTTGAGCACTGGCAGTGCCTTGGCGGCTGCGGTGGCGGCACCGGTCTCGGTGATGACCATGTTCAGCGGCGCGGCGCGGCCACGACGGCTGCCCTTGTGGAAGTTGTCGATCAGGTTCTGGTCGTTGGTGAACGAGTGAACGGTTTCGACGTGGCCGTTGACGATGCCGTACTGGTCGTTGATGGCCTTGAGCACCGGCACGATGGCGTTGGTGGTGCAGGACGCCGCCGAGATGATCTTGTCGTCGGCGCTGATGTCGCCGTGGTTGATGCCGTGCACGATGTTCTTCAGCGCGCCCTTGCCAGGTGCGGTGAGGATCACGCGGGCGGCGCCCGGGCAGGCCAGGTGCTGGCCGAGGCCGTCGGCGTCACGCCATACGCCGGTGTTGTCGACGATCAGCGCATCGTGGATGCCGTACTGGGTGTAGTCGACTTCGCTCGGGCTCTTGGCGTAGATCACCTGGATCAGGTTGCCATTGGCGGTGATGGTGTTGTTGGCTTCATCGATGACGATGGTGCCGTCGAACGGACCGTGCACCGAGTCGCGGCGCAGCAGGCTGGCGCGCTTGACCAGGTCGTTCTCGGCGCCCTTGCGCACGACGATGGCGCGCAGGCGCAGGCCGTCGCCGCCACCGGTCTTCTCGATGAGGATGCGCGCCAGCAGGCGGCCGATACGGCCGAAACCGTACAGGACGACGTCGGTGCCCTTGCGTGCGGAAGCGTTCTGCTGACCCACGACGTCGGCCAGTTCGTCACGGACGAACTGCTCGGCGCTGCGGCCGTTGCCTTCGACCTTGAACTTGTTGGCCAGCTTGCCCAGGTCCACCGAGGCGGCGCCCAGCTTCAGCTCGCTCATGGCCTTGAGCAGGGGGAACGTCTCGTGGACGGACAGCTCGGTCTCGTCGGTCTGACGGTGACGGGCAAAGCGGTGGGCTTTGAGGATCGAGATAACCGAACGGTTGATCAGGCTGCGGCCATAGATCGAGCTCACCACGTTGTTGTTGCGGTAGAGCTGACCGATAAGCGGGATCATCGCTTCAGCCAGGGCTTCACGATCGATCCACTCACCAAGACACTGGTCGGGCTTCTGAGTCACGGTAACCTTCCACATGTAGGGGAACAAAAAAGGGGCTACATTATGACGCCCCTCGGCGTATCGGGCAATGAGCGCCTGTCGCCGACGCCAGACCCCGTCGTCATGCCCTCGCGAGCCTGACAGCGAGCCCCGTCACCGGTACAATCGACCTCTTTGCCGCAACGCTTGGAGTCCGATCTCCCGTGTCAGTTCTGCGCCTACCGCAAATGTCGGCCACGGCCGGCAAACAAACCTGGGGCAACCTGCCCGGCGCCGCCTTGAGCCTGGCCATCGCCGAGGCGGCCAGTACCGCCGGTCGCTTCACCTTGCTGCTGACCGCCGACAGCCAGGCGGCCGACCGCCTCGAGCAGGAGCTGCGCTTCTTCGCGCCGGCGCTGCCGGTGCTGCCGTTCCCCGATTGGGAAACCCTGCCCTACGACCTGTTCTCGCCGCACCAGGACATCATCTCCCAGCGTATCGCCAGCCTCTACCGGCTGCCGGAGCTGGACCACGGCATCCTCGTCGTGCCGATCACCACTGCCCTGCACCGCCTGGCCCCCACGCGCTTCCTGCTGGGCAGCAGCCTGGTGCTGGACGTCGGCCAGAAGATCGACGTCGAGCAGATGCGCACGCGCCTGGAAGCCAGCGGCTACCGCTGCGTCGACACGGTCTACGAGCATGGCGAGTTCGCCGTGCGCGGCGCGCTGATCGACCTGTTCCCCATGGGCAGCAAGCAGCCGTACCGCATCGACCTGTTCGACGACGAGATCGAGACCCTGCGCACCTTCGACCCGGAGTCGCAGCGCTCGATCGACAAGGTCGACTCGATCCGCCTGTTGCCGGCGCGTGAGTTCCCCATGCAGAAGGACGAGGTTACGCGCTTCAAGGCGCGCTTCCGCGAACGCTTCGACGTGGACTTCCGCCGCAGCGCGATCTTCCAGGACCTCACCAGCGGCATCATTCCCGCCGGTATCGAGTACTACCTGCCGCTGTTCTTCGAAGAGACCGCCACCCTGTTCGACTACCTGCCGGCCGACACCCAGGTGTTCTCCCTGCCGGGCGTGGAGCAGGCCGCCGAGCACTTCTGGAACGACGTGCGCGGGCGCTATGAAGAGCGCCGCGGCGACCTCAGCCGGCCACTGCTGCCGCCGGCGGAGCTGTTCATGCCGGTGGAGGACTGCTTCGCCCGCCTCAAGCAATGGCCACGGGTGGTGATCGGTGCCGACGACGTCGAGCCCGGCGTTGGCCGCGAGCGCTTCCCGGCCCGCGCCCTGCCCAACCTGGCGATCGAGGCCAAGGCCAACCAGCCGCTGGCGGAGCTGTCGAACTTCCTCGACCAGTTCCCCGGCCGCGTGCTGTTCACGGCGGAATCGGCGGGCCGGCGCGAAGTGCTGCTGGAGCTGCTCGAACGCCTGAAGCTGCGCCCCCACACCGTCGACGGCTGGGCCGACTTCGTCAGCGGTGGCGAACGCCTGGCGATCACCATCGCGCCGCTGGACGACGGCCTGCTGCTGGACGACCCCAGCCTGGCCCTGGTCGCCGAAAGCCCGCTGTTCGGCCAGCGCGTGATGCAGCGCCGGCGCCGCGAGAAACGCGGCGAGGCGGCCAACGACGCGGTGATCAAGAACCTCACCGAGCTGCGCGAAGGCGCCCCGGTGGTGCACATCGACCACGGCGTGGGCCGCTACCTGGGCCTGGCAACCCTGGAAATCGACGGCCAGGCCGCCGAGTTCCTCACCCTCGAATACGCCGAGGGCGCCAAGCTCTACGTGCCGGTGGCCAACCTGCACCTGATCGCCCGCTACACCGGCAGCGACGACGCCCTGGCGCCGCTGCACCGGCTGGGCTCCGAAGCCTGGCAGAAAGCCAAGCGCAAGGCTGCCGAACAGGTGCGCGACGTCGCCGCCGAATTGCTCGACATCTACGCCCGCCGCGCCGCGCGCAAAGGCTACGCCTTCGCCGACCCGGCCGCCGACTACGCCACCTTCAGCGCCGGCTTCCCGTTCGAGGAAACCCCCGACCAGCAGGCCGCCATCGAGGCGGTACGCACCGACATGCTCGCCGGCCAGCCGATGGACCGCCTGGTCTGCGGCGACGTCGGCTTCGGCAAGACCGAGGTGGCCATGCGCGCCGCCTTCATCGCCGTGCACGGCGGGCGCCAGGTCGCATTGCTGGTGCCCACCACCCTGCTCGCCCAGCAGCACTACAACAGCTTCCGCGACCGCTTTGCCGACTGGCCGGTGAAGGTCGAGGTGATGAGCCGCTTCAAGTCGGCCAAGGAAGTCGCCAGCGCCGCGGCGGACCTGGCCGAGGGCAAGATCGACATTCTCATCGGCACCCACAAGCTGCTGCAGGACGATGTGCGCTTCAAGGACCTGGGCCTGGCCATCATCGACGAGGAGCACCGCTTCGGCGTGCGCCAGAAAGAGCAGCTCAAGGCCCTGCGCAGCGAGGTGGACATCCTCACCCTGACCGCAACGCCGATTCCGCGCACGCTGAACATGGCGGTGTCGGGCATGCGCGACCTGTCGATCATCGCCACCCCGCCGGCCAGGCGCCTGTCGGTGCGCACCTTCGTCATGGAGCAGAACAAGAGCACGATCAAGGAAGCGCTGCTGCGCGAACTGCTGCGCGGCGGCCAGGTGTACTACCTGCACAACGACGTCAAGACCATCGAGAAGTGCGCTGCGGAACTGGCCGAACTGGTGCCCGAGGCGCGCATCGGCATCGGCCACGGGCAGATGCGCGAGCGCGAACTCGAACAAGTGATGAGCGACTTCTACCACAAGCGCTTCAACGTGCTGATCGCCTCGACCATCATCGAGACCGGCATCGACGTGCCCAGCGCCAACACCATCGTCATCGAGCGCGCCGACAAGTTCGGCCTGGCCCAGCTGCACCAGCTGCGCGGCCGGGTCGGCCGTAGCCACCACCAGGCCTACGCCTACCTGCTGACGCCACCGCGCCAGCAGATCAGCGCCGATGCCGAAAAGCGCCTGGAGGCCATCGCCAACACCCAGGACCTGGGCGCCGGCTTTGTCCTGGCCACCAACGACCTGGAGATCCGTGGTGCCGGCGAGCTGCTCGGCGAAGGCCAGAGCGGGCAGATCCAGGCGGTCGGCTTCACCCTGTACATGGAAATGCTCGAGCGCGCGGTCAAGGCCATCCGCAAGGGCGCCCAGCCGAACCTCGAGCAGCCGCTCGGCGGCGGCCCGGAGATCAACCTGCGCCTGCCGGCGCTGATCCCCGAGGACTACCTGCCCGACGTGCATGCGCGCCTGATCCTCTACAAGCGCATCGCCTCGGCGGCCGACGAAGAGGGCCTCAAGGACCTGCAGGTGGAAATGATCGACCGCTTCGGCCTGCTGCCGGAGCCGACCAAGAACCTGATGCGCCTGACCCTGCTCAAGCTGCAGGCGGAAAAGCTCGGCATCAAGAAAGTCGACGCCGGCCCCAACGGCGGCAAGCTCGAGTTCGAGGCCGAGACACCGGTCGACCCGCTGACCCTGATCAAGCTGATCCAGGGCCAGCCCAAACGCTACAAGTTCGAAGGCGCGACCCAGTTCCGCTTCCTGGTGCCGATGGAACGCCCCGAAGAACGTTTCAACACCCTGGAAGCGCTGTTCGAGCGCCTCACTCCACAGAATCCATAAGGAAGCTTCATGCGTGCCATCCGTTGCCTGACCCTGCTGCTGGCCCTGCTCGCGCCGGCTGCCTTCGCCGCAGGACCCTACCAGGTGGAAATGATCCTGGTGCGGCAGAACGCCGTGCCGGCGATCACCAGCCCATTCGCCCCGGAAGACTGGAGCGCCGGCGCGCCACGCCTGGAAAAAGGCGCCGAGCGCCCGACCGGCCTGGGTGACGAAGTCACCCGCCTGCAGGCCACCGCCGACTACACCGTGCTTCTGCACAGGGCCTGGCAGCAGGACGGCGATGCCGTCGCCGTGAGCGCCGGTGACGAGCAGTTCGGCCACTTCCCCATCGAAGGCAACCTGACCATCAAGGAAGGCCGCTTCATCGCCGTCGACGCCAGCCTCTGGGTCAATCAGCTCGACGCCAACGGCAGTGTGCTGCGCAGCGAGCAGTTCAAGCAGAGCAACAGCAACATGAAGGCCGGCCAGCTGACCTTCCTCGATGGCGGGCACCTGGCGCTGCTGCTCAAGGTCTCGCCGGCCGGCATGCGCAAGATCCCGCTGCCGGATCCGGAAATGATGGAGCAGTGAAACCGTGAACGCCGATGTGCAGAAGCTGGCAGCCGAGAATCCGAGCTGGAAGCGCGATTTTTCCGCGGCCACCCTGCAACGTGGCGAACGCTACGCCGAACAGGGCCTGGTGCAGATCCAGTCCCACGGCGACTCGCGCATCGAGTCCACCTGCCACGGCAGCGGCGGCAACATCTACCGCCAGCGGATCATCATCACTGCCGGCCCCTCCGGGCAATGCCATGTGCGCGGCGACTGCTCCTGTCCGGTGGGCACCAACTGCAAGCACTGCGCCGCAGCGCTCTATACCCTGGCCAACAGCCACGGACACGGCGCGGCCAACGGCGACCAGTTGCCCCATCACCTGCAGCACTGGCTGCAGGGGCTGGAGCCGCCCACATCCCGACAGGGCGACGCCGAAGACAAACGGGGCCGCATGGTCTGCTACCAGCTGGCGCTCAACGACGACCACAGCAGTTGCGCATTGCGTGTGCGCAAGGGCACCCGCGAAGAGCACGGCATTCGCTACAGCCGCATCCAGTCGCTGTACGAACTGCTCTACGAGCCCCCGAAGTTCGTCAAGGAAGAGGACCTGCGCATCCTTCGCCAGCTCTCGGCGCAGACCGCGCCCTACGGCCACGAGCGCGGCTATGCGCTCAAGGGGCTCGAGGGCGGCGAGTTGCTGCAGCGGGCGCTGGACACCGGGCGCCTGATGTTCATCGAAGACCTGCCCCTGCTGACCCAGGGCGCGCCTCGTCAGGCGGACTTCCGCTGGGTACGCCTGGGCAACGGCGACTACAGGGGCATGTGGTACAACGGCGAGGAACCGCTCAATTGCGTGCTGCCGCTGGTGCCGCTGTACTACTTCGACCTCGACACCCATGAGGTCGGCAGCGTTTCCCACGACCTGGATCCGCACACTGCCCTGCAGCTGTCCCTTGCTCCCGATGTACCGGAACACCTCATCGTGCCCCTCAGCCACAAGCTCAACGCCCTCAACCATCACCTGCCGACGCCCACCACCGTGCAGCAGGAGCAGCTCGACGACATCGCGCCGACCCCGCACCTGACCCTCGGCAGCCTCGAGTTCAGCGCCTACACACCCAAGACCGGGCGCATGCAACGGCAGATGCAGCACCGCGCCGCACTGGCGTTCGACTACGACGGCCTGCGCGCCAGTGGCGGCGACGACAAGCCGCTGAGCCGTCTGGTGGGCAGCACCAGCCAACGCATCCGCCGCCAGCCCCAGGCCGAGCAGGCCCTGCGCAAGGCATTGCGCGAGCATGGCTTCAAGCCCGCCACCCGCCAGAGCAAGGCCCTGCCCGACAGCGCCGGCGAGATGTACCAGCTGCCCGACGACGAAGCCTGGCTGCGCTTCGCCCGCGAGGGCCTGCCGCGCCTGCGCGAGGCCGGCTGGGCCATCGATGTGCACCGCGACTTCGCCTTCAACCTGCACGAGGTCGACGACTGGTACGCCACCATCGACGAAGCGCCGGGCCATGAGTGGTTCGACCTGGAGCTGGGCATCGTCGTCGATGGCCAGCGCCACAGCCTGCTGCCCATCGTCCTGCAACTGCTGCGCGCCAGCCCCGAGCTGCTGCGCCCCAGCGAACTGGCACGGCGCAGTGACGACGAACACCTGCTGATCGACCTCAACCGCGCCCGCCACGACAGCCCGGCGCTGCGGGTCGCCCTGCCCTACGGGCGGATCAAGGCAGTGATGGGCACCCTGGGCGAGCTGTACCTGCACAACGACGCCAGCGGCCCGAGCCTGCGCCTGGAGCGCGCCGACGCCGCGCGCCTGAACGACATCGACCACCTGCCGTTGCAGTGGGAGGGAGGGAGTCATGTGCGCGACCTGGGCCGGCGCCTGCGCGACGCCCGCGACCTGCAGGTGGCGCCGCCCAAGGGCCTGAACGCCACCCTGCGCCCCTACCAGCAGCAAGGCCTGAACTGGCTGCAGGCCCTGCGCGAAATGGGCACCGGCGGCATCCTCGGTGACGACATGGGCCTGGGCAAGACCCTGCAGACCCTGGCCCACCTGCTGCTGGAGAAAGAAGCCGGGCGCCTGGCCCACCCGGCGCTGGCGGTGATGCCCACCAGCCTGGTGCCCAACTGGCTCGACGAGGCCCGCCGCTTCGCCCCCGACCTGCGCGTCCTGGCCCTGCACGGCCCCGGGCGCAACAAGCACTTCGCCAAGCTGGCCGACTACGACCTGGTGCTGACCACCTACGCCCTCGTCCCCCGCGACCTGGAACACCTCAAGGTCCAGCCCTGGCACCTGCTGGTGCTGGACGAGGCGCAGAACATCAAGAGCAGCACCAGCAAGGCCGCCCAGGCCGTGCGTGAGCTGCAGGCCAACCAGCGGCTGTGCCTGACCGGCACGCCGATGGAGAACAACCTCGGCGAACTGTGGTCGATCTTCCACTTCCTGATGCCCGGCTGGCTGGGCGAGAGCAAGCGCTTCACCCAGGACTACCGCACCCCGATCGAGCGCCACGGCGACGCCGAGCGCATGGGCCACCTGGCCAGCCGTATCCGCCCGTTCCTGCTGCGCCGCACCAAGGAGCAGGTGGCCACCGAGCTGCCGGCCAAGACCGAGATGATCCACTGGGTCGAGCTCAGCGACGCCCAGCGCGACACCTACGAGGCGGTGCGGGTGGCGATGGACAAGAAGGTCCGCGACGAAATCGCCCGCAACGGCGCCGCCCGCAGCCAGATCGTCATCCTCGACGCCCTGCTCAAGCTGCGCCAGGTATGCTGCGACCTGCGCCTGGTCAAGGGCACCGAGGCCAAGGGCACGTTCGCCGACAAGGGCAAGCTGGGCAGCCTGCTGGAGATGCTCGAGGAGCTGCTCAGCGAGGGGCGCAAGGTGCTGCTGTTCTCGCAGTTCACCTCGATGCTGGCACTGATCGAGTTCGAGCTGGAAAAGCGCGGCATCCGCTACAGCCTGCTGACCGGCGACACCCGCGACCGCCGCGCGCCGGTGCAACAGTTCCAGAACGGCGACAGCGAGGTGTTCCTGATCAGCCTCAAGGCCGGTGGCACCGGGCTGAACCTGACCGCCGCCGACACGGTGATCCACTACGACCCGTGGTGGAACCCGGCCAGCGAGAACCAGGCCACCGACCGCGCCTACCGCATCGGCCAGGACAAGCCGGTGTTCGTGTTCAAGCTGATCACCCGGGGGACGGTGGAGGAGAAGATCCAGCAGTTGCAGCAGGAGAAGGCGGCGCTGGCGGCCGGGCTGCTCGATGGCGGCCAGGCCGGGCAATGGCGGCTGGGCGATGACGAGATCGAGGCGCTGTTCGCACCGTTGCCGGGCAAGCGCGGGCGTTAAGCCTGGCTTTTCCCGTGCTGGCCTCTTCGCGGGTAAACCCGCTCCCACAGGGACGGCGTATTCCTTGAGAAGGACGCCGAACCTGTGGGAGCGGGTTTACCCGCGAAGAAGCCAACGCGGTCAGTCGACCAGCTGGGCTTCCTTCAACGCCCCCAACGCCTCCAGCCAACGCGGCTGCTGGCGGTAATCGGTACGCGCAAAACCCTGCCCGCGCATCCGCGCGATGCGTGGCGACGGCTTGACCTTCATCCGTTGCGCCGCGCTCAGCGCCAGCTCAGCCGCCGCCCGGTCGTTGCACACCAGGCCCATGTCGCAGCCGGCGCTCAGGGCCGCCTCGATACGACTGGCGGCGTCACCCACCACATGAGCGCCGGCCATGGACAGGTCGTCGCTGAAGATCACCCCGTCGAAGCCCAGCTCGCCGCGCAGGATGTCCTGCAGCCAGCGCCGGGAGAAGCCGGCCGGCTGGTTGTCGACCTGCGGATAGATCACATGGGCCGGCATCACCGCCGCCAACTGGCCGCTCAGGCGGGTGAACGGCACCAGGTCGGTAGCGCGCAGCTGCTCGAGGCTGCGTTCGTCGACCGGGATCGCCACATGGGAGTCGGCTTCGGCCCAGCCGTGGCCGGGGAAATGCTTGCCGCAGGCGGCCATGCCCGCGGCGTTCATGCCGCGAATGAACGCGCCGGCCAGTTCGGTGGCACGCTGCGGATTGCCTTCGAAGGCGCGGCTTCCGACCACGGCGCTGCGCTGGTGATCGAGGTCCAGCACCGGGGCGAAGCTCAGGTCCAGGCCCACCGCCAGCACCTCGGTGGCCATCAGCCAGCCGCACTGCTCGGCCAGGTACTCGGCATTGGTGTTGTCGGCGATCGCACGCATGGCCGGCAGGCGCACGAAGCCCTGGCGCAGGCGCTGGACCCGCCCGCCTTCCTGGTCCACGGCGAGGATCAGCTCGGGGCGGATGGCACGGATCGACGCGCACAGCTCGCGCACCTGGCGCGGGCTGTCGATGTTGCGGGCGAAGATGATCAGGCCGGCCACTTCGGGCTGGCGCAGCAGATGGCGGTCTTCGGCGGTCAGCCATTTACCGGCGATATCCACCATCAGGGAGCCTTGCAGGCTGGCAGTCATAGGGAATCCTTCATGGGAGGTCCAGGGGCGCTTGGCCGTGGCGCAGGCGCACGCAAACATCGGACAACGAAGTGCCCGATGGTTCAGTGGCGAAGCGGCCGTGCTGGCGGAAAATGCGGCGGGAGACAAGGTCAGGCATGCGCGCTAGCTTAGCGCAAGCGCCCTGCCCCGCCCAGTACTCAGGCCTTGGCGGGGGTGGCGGACTTGCTGCGCGGACGCAGCTGCGCCGTGGCCATGGCCTCGTCGGTGACGCCGCTGTCGGCGCGCATGCCGGCGGCCAGGAACGGCACCATCAGGCGCATGACCTGCTCGATCGAGGTGTTGATGCCGAAATCGGTCTCGGCGATGGCCCGCAGGGCCTTGATCCCCGACATGCTGAACGCCGCGGCGCCGAGCATGAAGTGCACGCGCCAGAACAGCTCCAGCGGCGGGATGCGTGGCGCGGCCTCGTTGACCAGCAGCATGTAGCGGCGGAACACCTTGCCGTACATGTCTTCCAGATAACGCCGCAGGTGCCCCTGGCTCTGGCTGAAAGCCAGGCCCAGCAGGCGCATGAAGATCGACAGGTCGTTGTTGCTGCGCGGCTGCACGGCCAGGGCCTGCTCCACCAGCATCTCCAGCAGTTCCTCGAGCGAGGCCTTCTGCTCGGGACGCGCCTGGCGGCGCTCCAGCTCGCGCTCCAGGCTTGCGCAGAACGGCCCCAGGAAGCGCGAGAACACCGCCTGGATCAGGGCCTTCTTCGAACCGAAATGGTAGTTCACCGCCGCCAGGTTGACCCCGGCCTTGCTGGTGATCAGCCGCAATGAGGTTTCCGCGAACCCACGCTCCGCGAACAGCTGCTCCGCCGCATCGAGGATGCGTTCAACGGTTTCCGATTGGGCCATGACTACTCCGCCTGACAAACAGTTGTTTGAAACATACGTTTCAGGCCTGCCGATGTCAAGGCTGGGTGACCGGTCGGTCGCCATTTAAAAGCGCCAAGAGTCAGGCTGCAAGCGACAAGATGCGTCGGCGTTTCGATCTTTCTTGGTCCGGGTGGGTTGCAGGCCGCGAGCCACTGTATATAATTCCAGTCACTGTATAAAAAGACAGAGCCCTCGCCCATGCTGAAACTGACGCCACGCCAAGCCGAGATTCTGGCCTTCATCAAGCGCTGCCTCGAAGACAACGGCTTTCCGCCGACCCGCGCCGAGATCGCCCAGGAGCTGGGCTTCAAGTCGCCCAACGCCGCCGAGGAACACCTGAAGGCCCTGGCCCGCAAGGGCGCCATCGAGATGACTCCTGGCGCTTCCCGCGGCATCCGCATTCCCGGCCTTGAGCCAAAGCACGAGGACAGCGGCCTGCCCATCATCGGCCGGGTCGCCGCCGGCGCGCCGATCCTCGCCGAGCAGCACATCGAGGAATCCTGCAACATCAACCCGGCCTTCTTCCATCCCCGTGCCGACTATCTGCTGCGCGTGCACGGCATGAGCATGAAGGACATCGGCATCTTCGACGGCGACCTACTGGCCGTGCACACCACCCGCGAAGCCCGCAATGGCCAGGTGGTGGTGGCCCGCATCGGCGACGAAGTGACCGTCAAGCGCTTCAAGCGCGAAGGCAGCAAGGTCTGGCTGCTCGCCGAAAACCCCGAATTCGCCCCCATCGAAGTTGACCTGAAGGAACAGGAACTGGTGATCGAGGGCTTGAGCGTCGGCGTCCTGCGCCGCTGAACCAGGAGGCGTCATGCAGCCGTTCACCCATGCACCCCAGCAAGCCCAGCTGCCGCTGTTCGAGGCCTTTCTCGCCCAACCGGTGCTGCCAGGCCTCAAGCCCGCCCCGGTGGCGCGCAAGAGCAGCCAGCCAGAGCTGTTCAGCGAACTGGCCCTGCGCGGCGCGCCCGGGCATTGCCAGAGCCTGCTGGCGCCGATCCTGCGCGAACTCAGCGAAGAAGACGACAGCCGCTGGCTGACGCTCATCGCCCCGCCGGGCAGCCTCACCCAGGCCTGGCTGCGCGATGCCGGCCTGAACCGTGAACGCATCCTGCTGCTGCAACCTGGTGGCAAACAGACTGCCCTGCAACTGGCCTGCGAAGCCTTGCGCCTGGGCCACAGCCATACCGTGGTCAGCTGGCTGGGCACCCTCAACGGCAGCGCCCGGCAACAGCTTCAGCGCGCCGCCGCCAGCGGAAACGCACAAAGCCTGAACATCCGCCTCGGCTGATGTTCAGGCTTTGCCTGTCAAACACTTGAAACCCTGAGCCTGTAACCTGCCTCAGTGAAGGACGCGCGGCCCTTCTTCACGCTCAAGCTCACCCTCGACGAGGCGGCCGGCCATCTGCACGCCGACACTGAGCATGGCCTTGGCCACTTCCACATGCTGTCCTTGCAGGAATGCCTTGGCATCCTCGGAGAAATCCAAGGTCACCAGGGAGCCTTCATCCTCGGCACGGCGCAGCTCGATCCGGCCATCAGGCAACTCGACAATTTCTAGAAAGGACGTTGACATAAAGGGCCTGCTTTTCACGAAAGACCATCAGTGTACCAGCCATGGCGGCGGTCAGCACTCACTCAGCGCTTCGCGGAATCGTCTCACCAGGCTTTTCAGGTTCTGTCGCCAGGCTTCAAGCTCCTCCCGGGATAGCTCGGCCGGCTCGGGCTCGTCCAGATTGACGGCCTGGATCAGCGGCTGGGTGACGTCGCCCTTCACGGCTTTCTTCGCGACCGGCGGTCGGAACAAATCGGCATAAGCGGCCAGCAGGCGCGCCAGCCAGGTTTCCGGCTGGCGAGCCAGCTCAAGTAGCTCGGCCATTTCCGGGATCGCCACGCTCTGCAGCACCTCGTCACTGAACAGCAGTTCGGCCCGTGACGCCGAGGCCTGGGGCAGACGGTAGAAGCCGGCGATCTCGTGACACAGCCCCAGCAGCGCGCCATACAGGTGGAACAGCGCCGATTCGCGCTCGGACTGAAGCAAGCCCTGGGCGTTCATGGCCTGGCTGTCGGCGGCCTTGGCCATGGATTCCAGGGCAAGGCCGGCGAAGAACAGCTTCTGGTTGGTGCGGGTGTAGAGTTCCTGGGCCATTTCGACTGACTCCTGAAGGCTGCAAGGCGATACCCCAGTTTCCGGGATTGGCCGACTTTACCGCAAGCACAAACGATCGCGGGGCAAGCCCGCTCCCACGAACACGCAACAGTTTCGTGGGAGCGGGCTTGCCCCGCGATGAGCCTGAGACTCAGATCAGCGCTTGTCTTCGACCTTCCACGCCTTGCCGTCGTAGAACGCCTTCCAGCCGGTCGGCTTGCCGTCGACTTCGGATTGCACGTACTGCTCCTTGGTCTTGCGGCTGTAGCGAATCACCGTCGGGCGACCGTCCGGGTCCTTCTGCGGCGCTTCGCAGAGGAAGTGGTACTTCGGATCGATCTCGTGCTTGTGCGGCACGATCTCCAGCACCAGCGGCGCACGGGTTTCGCGGTTCTTCGGGAACTGGCTGGCAGCCAGGAACAGGCCCGAGGCACCGTCGCGCAGCACGTAGGTGTCGTCGACCTTCTCGCACTTGAGCTCCGGCATGTCCACCTTGTCCATCTTCGGCGGCGCCGCCTCGCCGCTCTTGAGCAGCTTGCGGGTGTTCTTGCAGGCGGCATTGGTGCAACCGAAGAACTTGCCGAAACGGCCAGTCTTGAGCTGCATCTCGCTGCCGCACTTGTCGCATTCCAGGCTCGGGCCTTCGTAGCCCTTGATGCGGTAGCTGCCTTCCTCGATCTCGTAGCCGGCGCAGTCCGGGTTGTTGCCACAGATGTGCAGCTTGCGCTTCTCGTCGAGCAGGTAGGCGTCCATCGCCGTCGAGCAGATCGGGCAACGGTGCTTGCCGCGCAGCACCAGCGACTCGGATTCGCCCTCGTCGTCGGCGGCGATCTCGTCGCCCGGCACCAGGTTGACCGTGGCCTTGCAGCGCTCCTTCGGCGGCAGGCTGTAACCCGAGCAGCCGAGGAACACGCCGGTGGAAGCGGTACGGATCATCATCGGCCGGCCGCACTCCTTGCAGGCGATGTTGGTCAGGGTCGGCTGGTTGGCGCGCATGCCGTGCTCGCTGGACTCGGCCGTATGCAGCTTCTTGCTGAAATCGCCATAGAACTCGTCGAGGACGTTCTTCCAGTCACGCTCGCCCTGGGCCACGTCGTCGAGGTTTTCTTCCATGCCGGCGGTGAAGCCGTAGTCCATCAGGTTGGCGAAGCTCTCGGACAGGCGCTCGGTGACGATGTCGCCCATCTTCTCGGAGTAGAACCGGCGGTTGTGCAGCGTTACATAACCGCGATCCTGGATGGTCGAGATAATCGCCGCGTAGGTCGACGGACGGCCGATGCCGCGCTTTTCCATTTCCTTGACCAGGCTGGCTTCGGTGAAGCGCGCCGGCGGCTTGGTGAAGTGCTGGCTGGGGTCGAGCTGGATCAGCTTGAGCGCCTCACCCTGGGCCATTTCCGGCAGCACGTCGTCTTCGCCCGGCTTGCTCTGCTGCGGCAGGACACGGGTGTAACCGTCGAACTTGAGGATGCGGCCCTTGGCACGCAGCTCGAACTCGCCGGCCACCACGGTGACGCTGGTGGACAGGTATTGCGCCGGCGGCATCTGGCAGGCCAGGAACTGGCGCCAGATCAGCTCGTACAGGCGCTCGGCGTCACGCTCCATGCCGCTGAGCTTGGTCGGATGGGTTGTCACGTCCGACGGGCGAATCGCCTCGTGCGCCTCCTGGGCGCCTTCCTTGCTGCCATAGACGATCGGCGCGGCGGGCAGGTACTGCTTGCCGAATTCTTTCTCGATGTAGCTGCGCGCCATCTCGACGGCGTCGGTCGACAGGTTGGTCGAGTCGGTACGCATGTAGGTGATGTAGCCGGCTTCGTACAGACGCTGGGCCATCATCATGGTCTTCTTCACCCCGAAGCCCAGGCGGTTGCTGGCGGCCTGCTGCAGGGTGGAAGTGATGAACGGGGCCGAAGGCTTGCTGCTGGTCGGCCGGTCCTCGCGCTTGCTCACGCTGTAGCTGGAGGCCTTGAGCTTCTCCAACGCGGCCATGGCCTGGGCTTCGTTGAGCGGCTTGAAGGCCTCGCCCTTCTCGCGGGCCACCTCGAAACGCACCTTGGCGTTCTTGGCGGTGCCCAGGTCGGCGTGGACTTCCCAGTACTCTTCCGGGTTGAACGCGCGGATCTCGCGCTCACGCTCGACCACCAGCTTCACCGCCACCGACTGCACGCGGCCGGCGGACAGGCCACGGGCGATCTTGGCCCACAACAGCGGCGAGACCATGTAGCCGACCACGCGGTCGAGGAAGCGCCGCGCCTGCTGGGCGTTGACCCGGTCGATATCGAGCTCGCCCGGCTGGGAGAAGGCTTCCTGGATAGCCTTTTTGGTGATCTCGTTGAACACCACGCGCTTGTAGCGGCTGTCGTCACCACCGATGGCTTCGCGCAGGTGCCAGGCAATGGCTTCCCCCTCGCGATCCAAGTCGGTTGCGAGATAGATGGTGTCGGCATCCTTGGCCAGGCGGCGCAGCTCCTCGATCACCTTCTCCTTGCCGGGAAGGATCTCGTACTTGGCCTTCCAGCCTGCTTCCGGGTCGACGCCCATGCGCGCGACCAGGGTGCGGCGTGCCTTTTCCTTCGGCGACAAGGCCGGAGCCTCGGCCGCGGCCTTGCCGCGCTTGGCCGCCGGTTCCTTGCTCGCACTGGCGGAACCGCTGGTGGGAAGGTCACGGATGTGGCCGATACTCGACTTCACCACGTACTGGCTGCCCAGGTACTTGTTGATGGTCTTGGCCTTGGCCGGGGATTCCACAATGACCAGCGATTTGCCCATGGATCGGAGTATTCCTGAATCTGAAGATGAAAAACGCGTCAGGTGCCGGACGCGGCACCGCTATATATAGTGGCAAAAGAGTGAGGTCAAGCGTGGTCGATCACTCGTGCGCCTTGCCAAGCCGCTCGCCCAGCCCCTCTTCGGCCTTGACCAAAGCAAAGCGTGGCACCTGCTCGCCGTCAACCTCGACGGACTCCTGGAACATCGAAAGTGGCCTGACCCAGAAGCTGTAGTCACCATACAGGCACTGGTAGAAGACCATCCACTCTTCGCTCTCGGAATGGCGCGCCGCGCTGAACACGCGGTATTCAGGGCCTTTGTAATGCCGGTACACACCAGGTTGTATCTGCATGTCACTCGCCCTCTTGAACAAATCCTGTAAAAAACAAAAGCCGGGGCACATGGCCCCGGCTGCTGTCCCGCAACGCGATCAGACGCGTTCGAAGACAGTGGTGATGCCTTGGCCCAGGCCGACACACATGGTGGCGACGCCCAGGGTACCGCCATTCTGCTTCATGACGTTGAGCAGGGTGCCGGAAATCCGCGCCCCCGAGCAACCGAACGGGTGGCCCAGGGCGATGGCGCCGCCGTGCAGGTTAACCTTCTCATTCATCTTGTCGAGCACTTTCAGATCTTTCAGCACCGGCAGGGCCTGTGCGGCGAAAGCTTCGTTGAGCTCGAAGAAGTCGATGTCGGCGATGGTCAGACCAGCGCGCTTGAGGGCTTTCTGCGTCGACGGGACCGGGCCGTAGCCCATGATTGCAGGGTCTACGCCAGCAACCGCCATGGAGCGAATCACCGCCAATGGCTGGATCCCCAGGTCCATGGCACGCTGCCCGGACATGACGATCATGCACGATGCGCCATCGGTGATCTGCGACGAAGTGCCCGCCGTTACCGTACCACCTTTCGGATTGAAAGCTGGCTTGAGGGCCGCCAGGCTTTCCAGCGTAGTGTCCGGGCGAATGGTTTCATCGTAGTCGAAGACTTTGAGGAAGCCGTTTTCGTCATAGCCCTGCATCGGGATGATTTCGTCCTTGAACTTGCCTTCGAGCGTCGCCTTGTGGGCGAGCTGATGCGAGCGCATGCCGAAGGCATCCTGCTGCTCACGGGTGATCCCGTGCATCTTGCCCAGCATCTCGGCAGTCAGGCCCATCATGCCCGAGGCTTTTGCCGCATGAAGCGACATATGCGGGTTCGGGTCGACACCGTGCATCATGCTGACGTGGCCCATGTGCTCGACACCGCCGATGACGAACACATCACCGTTGCCGGTCATGATCGCCTGGGCGGCGGTGTGCAGCGCGCTCATGGACGAACCGCACAGGCGGCTGACGGTCTGGGCGGCGGAGGTGTGCGGGATCTGGGTCATCAGCGAGGCCATGCGGGCGATGTTCCAGCCCTGCTCCAGGGTCTGGTTGACGCAGCCCCAGATCACGTCCTCGACTTCCTTCGGATCGACCTTGTCGTTGCGCTCCAGCAGCTTGCTGATCAGGTGCGCGGACATGTCCTCGGCACGGGTGTTGCGGTGCATGCCACCCTTGGAACGGCCCATCGGCGTGCGACCGAAGTCGACAATCACCACGTCTCTTGGATTCAGGCTCATATCAATATTCTCGCTCTAGCTCGTTGGGCGCTCAGTTGAAGAAGCGCTGGCCGTTCTTGGCCATTTCGCGCAGCTTCGCAGTGGGGTGGTACAGCGGCCCCAGGTCGGCGTACTTGTCGGCCAGTGCGACGAACTCGGCGACCCCGATCGAATCGATGTAGCGCAGCGCGCCACCACGGAAGGGAGGGAAACCGATGCCGTAGACCAGGCCCATGTCGGCTTCGGCGGCAGTCTCGACGATGCCGTCTTCCAGGCAACGCACGGTCTCCAGGCACAGTGGCACCATCATCCAGTTGATGATGTCCTCATCGCTGACTTCACGCTGTTCGAAGATGACCGGCTTGAGCACGTCGAGCACGCTGGCGTCGGCGACCTTCTTCGGCTTGCCGCGCTTGTCGGTCTCGTAGGCATAGAAGCCCTTGCCGTTCTTCTGGCCCAGGCGGTTGGCCTCGTAGAGGGCGTCGACGGCGGAGCGACGGTCGTCCTTCATGCGGTCCGGGAAGCCTTCGGCCATCACGTCGCGGCCGTGGTGGCCGGTGTCGATGCCGACCACGTCCATCAGGTAGGCCGGGCCCATTGGCCAGCCGAACTTTTCCATGACCTTGTCGATGCGCACGAAGTCGACGCCGGCGCTGACCAGCTTGGCGAAGCCGCCGAAGTACGGGAACAGCACGCGGTTGACCAGGAAGCCCGGGCAGTCGTTGACCACGATCGGGTTCTTGCCCATCTTCTTGGCGTAGGCCACGGTGGTGGCGACAGCCACTTCACTGGACTTCTCGCCGCGGATGACTTCGACCAGCGGCATCATGTGCACCGGATTGAAGAAGTGCATGCCGACGAAGTTTTCCGGACGCTTGAGTGCCTTGGCCAGCAAGTTGATGGAGATGGTCGAGGTGTTGGAGGCCAGGATGGCATCTTCCTTCACCTGGCCTTCCACTTCAGCCAGTACCGCTTGCTTGACCTTCGGGTTCTCGACCACGGCCTCGACGACGATGTCGACGTTGGCGAAATCGCCGTAGGACAGGGTCGGGCGAATGGCATTCAGTGCCTCGGCCATCTTCGCCGGGGTCAGGCGACCCTTCTCGACGCGCTTGCCGAGCAGCTTGGAGGCCTCGTTCAGGCCCAGCTGGATGGCTTCCTCGCGGATGTCCTTCATCAGGATCGGCGTGCCCTTGACCGCCGACTGGTAGGCGATGCCGCCACCCATGATGCCGGCGCCGAGCACGGCGGCCTGCTTCACGTCGTGGGCGATCTCGTCGTGGGCCTTGGCCTTGCGCTTGAGCTCCTGGTCGTTCAGGAACAGGCCGATCAGGCTCTCGGCGACCGAGGTCTTGGCCAGTTTGGCGAAACCTGCGGCTTCGACTTCCAGGGCCTTGTCACGGCCGAAGTTGGCAGCCTTCTGGATGGTCTTGATGGCCTCGACCGGCGCTGGGTAGTTCGGGCCGGCCTGGCCGGCGACGAAGCCCTTGGCGGTCTCGAACGCCATCATCTGCTCGATGGCATTGAGCTTGAGCTTTTCCAGCTTGGGCTGGCGCTTGGCCTTGTGGTCCAGCTCGCCGCTGATGGCGCGCTTGATCAGGTCCAGGGCACCGGCCTGCAACAGCTCGGGGGCGACCACGGCGTCGACGGCGCCGACCTTCAGGGCGTCCTCGGCGCGGTTTTCCTTGCCCGAGGCGATCCATTCGATGGCGTTGTCCGAGCCGATCAGGCGCGGCAGGCGCACGGTGCCGCCGAAGCCTGGGTAGATGCCCAGCTTGACTTCCGGCAGGCCGATCTTGGCGCTGCTGGACATGACCCGGTAGTCGGCGGCCAGGCACATCTCCAGGCCGCCACCCAGGGCGATGCCGTTGATGGCGACAACGGTCGGCACCTGCAGGTCTTCGAAGTCATTGAAAATGCGGTTGGCTTCCAGGTTGCCGGCGACCAGTTCGGCCTCGGGCAGCTTGAAGTTGTCGACGAATTCGGTGATGTCGGCGCCGACGATGAACACGTCCTTGCCACTGCTGACGATCACGCCCTTGATCGAGGCATCGCCCTTGATCACGTCCACGGCCTGACGCAGCTCGTTCAGAGTGAGACGGTTGAACTTGTTGACGGACTCACCCTTGAGGTCGAACTTCAGTTCGACGATGCCGCTTTCAAGAGCCTTAACCGTGATGGCTTTACCTTCGTAAATCATCAACTGATCTCCACGATATGGAAGCTGAACAGTACACGTCGAACGCTGGTGCAAGAGCCGGTCTACCGGTCCCTCGCCCCAGGCACACCCGTCGACGCGCTAATCGGGATTCTGTAAGAGCCGTCTGACATACAAACGCTCAATTCATACGCCCGTTTGACTTGGGTGTGCACACATTCTCCGAAATGAACGGCGTTGTCAAATGCTCGCGAACACCGTGAAAACGCGACTTTCCAGTCATCTTCTACCCGCCGGGTACGAAAACTGATGACAGTGATCGCCGACCATTCATGTCAGCGATAGACCATCACCGACCGCGGACGGCGTTTTTTCTAAACGCATCCGCCAACGATGGCTACACTGGGGCTGCATGAAAGTGTTTCCGGCCTGCCTGGCCTTTTTCTGCGCTGCAGAACGCAAAACGGCGCGCAAGAGCATGGTTGCTCCTGCGCGCCGTTTTGCGTTGGCCAGCTTCAGGCGAGGGTATCGAGGGCCTGGGCAATATCCTGCAAAACAGATTTATCGCCCCGCTCGCTCCAGTACAGGGCGATCATGCGCCGGTCGGCCTCGACCTTGTAGACGGTTTCCGGCAGGCGGGCAAAGACCTCGGCCAGGCGCGGGTCCTCGCAGGGCTCGCGCCACTGGTTCCACCACACGCCAGGGGTGATCTGCCAGTAGCACCAGCAGTCTTCGCGGCCCTTGCGCCGCGCCCGGTGGTATTGCGGACAAGGGCTGGGCGGCTCCTTTTCCAGCCAGTGCGGCCACTGCTGCGGCGCCAGCTGCATGGCCAGGCCCATGCGCCGGCCCTCCAGGCGCAGGCTCATCTGCTCGCCCTGCTTGCGCGACTGGCGCAGCCAGGCCAGCGGGCTGAGCATCAGCGCAAGGATTGACACCACCAGCCATACCGTCATATCTGTAGACCTTATAAAGCGTTGCAAATGAGCGGGTTATCCAGGATTCACGAACGCCCGGCCCGAAAGCGACCATACTTCTACTATCGCGATTGTCAGGAGTACTGCACATGTCCTATGAACATCTTCTGGTCGCCGTCGACCTGACCGAAGAATGCGACCCGGTGATCAAGCGGGCCATGGCAATTGCCATGGACAACAGCGCCAACGACGCCAAAACCACCAAGGTATCCCTGGTGCATATCGTCGAACCCATGGCCATGGCCTTCGGCGGTGACGTGCCGATGGACCTGTCGCAGCTGCAGCAGCAACAGTTCGACCAGGCCAAGGAGCGCATGGAGCGCCTGTTCAACAAGTACCCGGACATCCAGCGAGGTGACTCGCATCTGGTCTATGGCCAACCGCGCCAGGAAATCCATGAACTTGCCAAGAAACAAGCCTGCGACCTGATCGTGGTCGGCAGCCATGGCCGCCATGGCCTGGCGCTGCTGCTGGGCTCCACAGCCAATGACGTGCTGCACGGCGCGCCGTGCGATGTACTGGCGGTGCGCTTGCAGAAGAAAGAATAAGTCAACCTGCTCCGGCCTCTTCGCGGGTAAACCCGCTCCCACAGGCTGGTCACTGCTCCTGAGGCAGCGGCAATCCTGTGGGAGAAATGTGTGTTTGCCTGTACCGGCCTCTTCGCGGGTAAACCCGCTCTCACAGGTTGGTCACCGCTCCTGAGGCAGTGGTAACTCTGTGGGAGCGGGTTTACCCGCGAAAAGGCCAGGACAGGAAATCAACCTTCCAGCTCGGCCCAGCGCTCCACCAGCACGTCCAGCTCGCCCTGCAGCTTCTCCAGCTTGGCCAGCACTGCGGTGGTTTCATCGATCGGACGCTGGTAGAAGTTCGAGGCGCCGACCTCTTCCTGCACCTCGGCAATCTGCCGCTCCAGCGCATCGATCTGCCCTGGCAACGCCTCCAGCTCGCGCTGCAGCTTGTAGCTGAGCTTCTTCTTGCTGGCATCGGCAGCGGGCGCGGCGACGGCCGCAGGCGCCTGCTCTTCCACCGGCTTGGCCACCACCGCACTGTTGAGTTCGGACTTGCCGCCCTTGCTCTCGGTCACGCCCAGCAGCTTCGGCGAACCACCCTGGCGGATCCAGTCCTCATAGCCGCCCACATACTCGCGCACGCGCCCCTCACCCTCGAACACCAGGGTGCTGGTCACCACGTTGTCGAGGAAGGCCCGGTCGTGGCTGACCATCAGCACCGTGCCCTTGTAGTTGGACAGCACTTCCTCGAGCAGCTCCAGGGTCTCGACGTCGAGGTCGTTGGTCGGTTCGTCCAGCACCAGCAGGTTGGCCGGCTTGCTGAACAGCTTGGCCAGCAGCAGGCGCGCACGCTCGCCACCGGACAACGCCTTGACCGGCGTGCGCGCACGCTGCGGGCTGAACAGGAAGTCGCCGAGGTAGCTCAGGACATGGCGGTTCTGGCCATCGATCTCGATGAAATCGCGGCCTTCGGCCAGGTTGTCGATGACGGTCTTTTCCAGGTCCAGCTGATGGCGCATCTGGTCGAAGTAGGCCACTTCCAGCTTGGTGCCGCGCTCGACCTTGCCGCTGGTCGGCTCCAGGTCACCGAGCATCAGCTTGAGCAGGGTGGTCTTGCCGGTACCGTTGGCGCCGAGCAGGCCGATGCGGTCTTCGCGCTGCAGGACCATGGAGAAGTCCTTGACCAGTTTCGGGCCATCCTTGTGGGCGAAGCTGACGTCCTCCAGCACCATCACCTGCTTGCCGGACTTGTCCGCCACCTCGATAAGGATGTTCGCCTTGCCCTGGCGCTCACGGCGCTCGCCGCGCTCCACGCGCAATGCCTTCAAAGCACGCACACGGCCTTCGTTGCGGGTACGCCGGGCCTTGATGCCCTGGCGGATCCACACCTCTTCCTGGGCCAGGCGCTTGTCGAACAGCGCATTGGCGGTGGCCTCGGCGGCAAGCTCGGCCTCCTTGTGCACCAGGAAGCTGGCGTAGTCGCCGTTCCAGTCGATCAGCCCGCCACGGTCCAGTTCAAGGATGCGCGTGGCCAAGTTCTGCAGGAAGGAACGGTCGTGGGTGATGAACAGCACCGCGCCGTTGAAGCCGTTCAGGGCATCTTCCAGCCAGGCGATGGCACCGATATCCAGGTGGTTGGTCGGCTCGTCGAGCAGCAGCAGGTCGGGCTCGGACACCAGCGCCTGGGCCAGCAACACGCGACGGCGCCAGCCGCCGGAGAGCTCGGCCAGGGTCTTGTCGGCCGGCAGTTGCAGGCGGCTCAGGGTGCTTTCCACCACTTGTTGCAGGCGCCAGCCGTCGCGGGCCTCCAACTCGTGCTGGACGTGCATGAGCTTTTCCAGGTCCTCGTCGCCGTGGATGTTCTGGCTCAGGTGGTGGTACTCGGCCAGCAGCTCGCCCACGCCATCCAGGCCCGCAGCCACCACGTCAAAGACGCTGCGCTCGTCGGCCACCGGCAGTTCCTGCGGCAGTTCGCCGATCTTGAGCCCCGGCGCGCGCCAGATATCGCCGTCGTCGGGCTTCTGCTCGCCCTTGACCAGGCGCAGCATGCTCGACTTGCCCGTGCCATTGCGGCCGATGATGCACACCCGCTCGCCACGGGCGATCTGCCAGGACACTTTGTCCAACAGCGGCATGGCGCCGAAGGCGAGGGACACATCGCTGAATTTGAGCAGGGTCATGATCATCTCCAAAAACCGGGCGCGCATTCTACCTGACTTGCCCCTTCACGGCATCAAAAGCCCATCACCGGCAGCAGGGCGTCGGATAACAACTCGATACAAGCACAGTGCTTTCACCGGCCACCGGCAAACGGCTAAGCTAGGCAGTAATACCCAACAGTGCTGGCTCCGCCGTCACTTTCCATGGTTCTACTGCCCGGACGTATCATGCGCAGCCGCCTGTTACAAATTGCTTCCTGCCTGCTGCTCACCGCCACCGCCGCGAGCGCCGCACAGGCCATCGATATCACCCAGCAGCGTCAGTACTATGACGAGGCCAAGCGCGCCCTGGCCAAGGGCGACAAGGGCCCTTACCTGCGTTACGCGCAGGCGCTGCGCGACTATCCGCTCACGCCCTACCTCACCTACGACGAGCTGACCGCCCGCCTGAAGAGCGCCAGCAACGAGGAGATCGAGGGCTTCCTCAAGGCCCACGGCGACCTGCCCCAGGCCAACTGGATGAAACTGCGCTGGTTGCGCTGGCTGGCCGAGCGCGGCGAGTGGAACACCTTCACCCGCTACTACGACCCCAAGCTCAATTTCACCGAACTGGACTGCCTCAACGGCCAGTACCAGCTCTCCCATGGCCTGCGCGCCGAAGGCTTCGCCACCGCCGACAAGCTGTGGAACGTCGGCAAGTCGCAACCCACCGCCTGCGACACCCTGTTCGCCATGTGGGCGGCCGAAGGCCAGCTGACCGAGGCTAAACGCTGGCAGCGCGCCAAGCTGGCGGCCCAGGCACGCAACTACGGCCTGGCCAGCAGCCTGGTCAAGACCCTCACCACCCTCGGCCCCCAGGGCAAGCTGCTGATCGACGTGGCGCAGAAGCCCGAGCTGCTCAACCAGCCGTCGCGTTTCACCCCGGTCAACGAGGCCATGTCCGACGTGGTCAGCCTCGGTCTGCGCCGCCTGGCCCGCCAGGACCCCGAGCAGGCCATGGCGCTGCTCGACGACTACGCCCAGCGCATGCACTTCTCCCGCGACGAGAAGGTCGCCATCGCCCGCGAGATCGGCCTGACCCTGGCGCGGCGCTATGACCCGCGCGCCCTCGATTTGATGACCCGCTACGACCCCGAGCTGCGCGACAACACCGTCAGCGAATGGCGCCTGCGCCTGCTGCTGCGCCTGGGCCGCTGGGAGGACGCCTACGCGCTGACCAAGCGCCTGCCCCAGGACCTGGCCAGCAGCAACCGCTGGAAGTACTGGCAGGCGCGCAGCCTGGAGCTGGCCCAGCCGAACAACCCGCAGGTTCCGCTGCTGTACAAGACCGTCGCCCGCGAGCGCGACTTCTATGGTTTCCTCGCCGCCGACCGGGCGCAGACGCCCTACCAGTTGAACAACAAGCCGCTGGCGCTCAGCCAGGCGGTGATCAACAAGGTTCGCAATACCCCGGGCGTGCGTCGCGCCCTGGAGTTCCATGCCCGCGGCCAGATCGTCGAGGGCCGCCGCGAGTGGTACCACGTCAGCCGTCACTTCAACCGTGACGAAATGGTCGCCCAGGCCCGCCTGGCCTATGACATGCGCTGGTACTTCCCGGCCATCCGCACCATCAGCCAGGCCCAGTACTGGGACGACCTGGACATCCGTTTCCCCATGGCCCACCGCGACACACTGGTGCGCGAAGCCAAGGTCCGCGGCCTGCATTCGAGCTGGGTGTTCGCCATTACCCGCCAGGAAAGCGCCTTCATGGAAGACGCCCGCTCCAGCGTCGGCGCCAGCGGCCTGATGCAGCTGATGCCGGGCACGGCCAAGGAAACCGCGCGCAAGTTCAGCATCCCGCTGGCCTCGCCGGCCCAGGTGTTCAACCCGGACAAGAACATCCAGCTCGGCGCCGCCTACCTGAGCCAGGTGCACAGCCAGTTCAACGGCAACCGAGTGTTGGCCTCGGCCGCCTACAACGCCGGCCCCGGGCGCGTGCGCCAGTGGCTCAAGGGCGCCAAGCACCTGAGCTTCGATGTATGGGTCGAGTCGATCCCGTTCGACGAGACGCGCCAGTACGTGCAGAACGTGCTGTCGTATTCGGTCATCTACGGGCAGAAGCTCAATTCACCGCAGCCGCTGGTGGATTGGCATGAGCGGTATTTCGACGATATGTGATCAGACCCTATCGCGGGGCAAGCCCGCTCCCACGGTGCGTGGGAGCGGGCTTGCCCCGCGATAGCACTATTCGAGGACCTGGACGGCCATCCCCACCTTGAGCTCCCCCTCGCCATCCACCGCCAGGTTCTGGCCAAACAGCACATCCCCTTCCTTCTCACGGAACGTCTTGAGCGTGGTCAACGGCTCACGATCAGGGCTGCGCTCGCCCGTGGCGGGATCGAGGGTGGTGAGGATGCAGCGCACGCTCGGCTTGAGCACGCGAAAAGTCATGTCGCCGATGCGGATGCGCTTCCAGCGGTCCTCGGCAAAGGCCTCGGCCCCCTCGACCACCAGGTTCGGGCGAAAACGCAGCATCTCCATGGAGCGCCCGACCCGACGGCTCAACTCATCCAGCGAGGCCTGACCGATCAGTAGCAATGGAAAACCATCGGGAAAGGCTGCCCGGTCACTATTCAGGCCGTAGCCGCTGGGCAGGTAGCGGGCCCGCTGCTCGGGGCAGTACACCAGCCTTACTGGCTTGCCCAGCAGCTCGCTGAGCCAGGCCGCGGCGGCATCGCCGGCATCGGGCACGCGCAAGGTATCGCGCCAGATGGTGACGCCGCGCAGGGCGTCGTCGGCAGGCGGCACGGGCACCTCCAAGGGTGCCCGCCCCGGCGCCTGGAGCAGCAGTTGGCCCTGCTTGCCATAATCGGCGCCAACCTGCCCCAGCCGGGGCCAGGCCCGCTGGGTCAGGAAGCGGCCATTCTCCTCCTCCACCACCAACCAGCGGCGGTCACCGTCCAGGCCCAGATTGCCGACCGCGGACGCTTGCAGGCCCTGGGCCCGCCCCGATTTCACCGGGTATCGATACAACGCACTCAGAAACATCCCTGCTCACCTGGTTTCCATGGAAAAACCAAGCTTACACCTAGGCGTGATCCATGTTCAGACGCTGACGCACCACATCCACCAGGCGGTCGGGCTGGAACTTGGACAGGAAGTTGTCGCAGCCGACCTTCTTGACCATCGATTCGTTGAAGCTGCCCGACAGCGAGGTGTGCAGCACCACGTAGAGGCCGCGCAGGCGCGGGTCGTTGCGAATCTCGGTGGTCAGCCGGTAACCATCCATCTCGGGCATTTCGGCATCGGTGAAGATCATCAGCAGCTTCTCGCAGACATTCTCCCCGGCGTCGGCCCAGCCCTTGAGCAGGCGCAGGGCCTTGAGGCCGTCACTGGCCACGTGCAGCTTCACCCCCAGTTGCGACAGGGTGTCGCGCAACTGCGCCAGGGCCACGCTGGAGTCGTCCACCAGCAGCACTTCGCGGCCACGCGCACGGGCCAGCACCGGATCTTCCAGCTTGTCGCGGGACACCTTGGCGCTGTACGGCACGATCTCGGCCAGCACCTTCTCCACGTCGATGACCTCAACCAGCTTCTCGTCGACCTTGGTGATCGCCGTGAGGTAGTGCTGGCGACCGGCGCTGGCCGGTGGCGGCATGATGGCTTCCCAGTTCATGTTGACGATACGATCAACGCCGCCCACCAGGAATGCCTGCACCGAGCGGTTGTACTCGGTGACGATGATGGTGCTGTCCGGCCCAGGCTGCAGCGGGCGCATGCCGATCGCCTGGGACAGGTCGATCACCGGCAGCGTCTGGCCACGCAGGTTGACCACGCCGCAGACGAAGGAGTGGCGCTGTGGCATGAGGGTCAGCTTGGGCAGTTGCAGCACCTCCTGGACCTTGAACACGTTGATGGCGAACAACTGTCGGCCGGCCAGGCGGAACATGAGGATTTCCAGGCGGTTCTCACCCACCAGTTGCGTGCGTTGGTCTACCGTGTCGAGAATGCCAGCCATTGGAAAGCCCCCAGGCTTGAGTCGGGAAAAGTGGATGCATCCCCCTGTATCGGCGGATGCGCGCGCAGCTTGACCCCTGATGGAAAAAGCCGCGCCGGGTGATTGATATCACTTTACCATCATGCTTTACTGCTGCCACATCCCGCCGCGTCCGTCGCTCGCAACGAACGACCCACCTGAATCCTCATCAGGGAATCCCCTAGTAGCAATCGGGTGCAACCTGATGTTCGCAATATCCATTAGCCATTAATGTGACGCCATTCTCACTGCATGAACGGAGTCAGGCTTTTGCGAGCGATCATCTTGGTACGGCCAATCCCTGACCACGGGGCGCCATGATGGATAGCACACCACTGCACAACGCCGCCGTGGCGGCCTTTCTGCAGGACGCACAGGTCCTGCTGGCCCGATCCCAGGAATGCCTGCAGCACCTGGAACTGATCGCCAACGACCCGGACGCCTGCCACAGTCTCACCACGGCACTTGATACCCTGGCCCGCCGTGCCGACGCGCTCGGCCTGCTCGAGGTCGCCCACTATGCGTTCGCCTTGCAAAAGCTGCTCGCGCCCACCTGTGCCCAGCAGCACCTGCACGGCAGCAGCCTGCCCGCACTGGACGCCTGCCTGACCCTGCTCGACTGGCAACTGGAGCTGCTGGACCCGCAGACCGGCCAGCTAGGCATGGACACCGACGAACAACGGCTGCTGCTGGGCGAACTGGCCACCTCCCTGGGCCAGCCGTCCACGCAGCTGTGCGCGGACTGCCAGCAGACAGGGGTGTACTGCGCCCACCCTCATACGGCAAGCACCGGCATCGACTCGCCCGACCGGCAACATTAAATGCAGCCAACTGAGTCACAACTAAGGTCGGCTCAGGATGAAACTTGCAAAGTTGGACAAGTTTTTCCAAATGTTTTTGCGAAGCGGGATTATTAGTTGCCCTGCGCGCACTGGAAACATCATTTAATAATGGCACTCTGCTAGCCAAGCCCTCGACCGCCAGGCCCGCCACAGCCCGGAAAATACGAGGTTTCAAGCAGTTATCCCCCCGCGACCAAATTCAATCAAAGTGATAACATGCGCCCACTCGAACATGCGCGCCCAGGTTATCGGGCGATTGGATCCGCATTCCGCACTTGATTGCAAGCGGGGCGGTAAAACCCCTGGTCAGACGTGTGCAATGCCCCTAACCGCTATAATTCAGTGGCTTCCCTATCTATGCTCCCACGCTTGAAGTTTCTCCAGCGTTGCCGTTCCAGCGTTGCCCTGCTGCGCTGGACGACAGCGCTGCTGTGCGTTGCATCGCTGGCGGCGAACCTGGTGGTATACCTGAGCACCCAGCCCCTGTCGGCCAGCCTGCTGCTGCTGCAACTACTGGCGATGCTCGGCGTCGGCTGGCACCTGCGCCACTGGGCGCGTTCGATCAGCCTGCGCCCGGCGGAACTGGCCACGCGCATGCTCAAGGTGCAGGAGAGCGAGCGCCAGCGCCTGAGCCGCGAGCTGCACGACGATATCGGCCAGTTGCTGACCGCCGCCAAACTGCAGGTCGACTGGCTGCAACGCCGGGTACCGGCCGAGCTGCAGGAGCACTGCAGCACCTTGCGCAGCACCCTGGACCTGACCCTGAGCAACGTGCGCGACGTTTCCACCATTCTCAACCCGCGCCAGCTGGCCAGCCTGGGCCTGGAGGCAAGCCTGCGCGCGCATCTGCTGCGCACCCTGGAAAACACCGAGGTGCACTGGAGCCTGGAATGCAAGCAGCGCCTGGGCGGCATCAGCGAAGAGGTGGCCATGGCCGCCTTCCGCATCACCCAGGAGGCGGTCACCAACATGTTGCGCCATGCCGGTGCCCGCAACCTGGTGGTTCGCCTGCAACGCACCTCGGCCGGCCTTGCCCTGTCGATCCACGACGACGGCGGCGGCTTCGTGCCGGCCCAGTCCCCCGCGGATTACGGCCAGCGCGGCATGGCCGGCATGCAGGAGCGGGTGACCGCCCTGCGAGGCAGCCTGACCATCACCAGCCAGCCCGGCCAAGGCACCCAGATCGAAGCCCTCTTTCCATGGCCACCCCGCAGCCAAGAACGCGCCAGGACCCCTGCCCCCGATGACCTGTAGATTACTGCTGGTGGACGACCACTCCCTGATTCGCGCAGGCGTCAGGGCACTGGTATCGGACATCCCCGGTTACACCGTGATCGGCGAGGCCGACGACGGCAGCCAGCTTCTGGACCACGTCCTGCGCCTGGCGCCGGACATCGTCCTGCTGGACATTTCCATGCGTTCGACCAGCGGTCTCGACGCGCTCACGCAATTGCGCGCAAACGGTTGCACCTGCAAGGTCCTGATCCTGTCGATGCACACCGACCCGGAAATGATCATGCGCGCCCTGGAAAGCGGCGCCCACGGCTACCTGCTCAAGGACACCACGGCCACCGAGCTGGAACAGGCGCTCACCGCGCTGCGCAACGACGAACGCTACCTCAGCCCGGCCATCGCCCACACCGTCATCAACCAGGCCCTGCTACGCGCGCAGAACGGCCGCCAGCCGAGCAGCGAAGGTCATAACCTGACGGGGCGTCAGCTGGAGATCCTGCGCCTGATCGTGCGCGGCAAGTCGACCCGGGAGATCGCCGCCGGCCTGGGCCTGTCGATCAAGACCGTGGAGACCCACCGCTCGCAGATCATGAAGCGCCTGCAGATCTACGACGTGGCAGGGCTGGTGCTGTTCGCCGTGCGCGAGAAGATCATCAGCCTGGACGACTGAGCAGCGGCGAGTCCGTCGGCAGGTGCACGCGCAACGCTCGTGGCATGGCCTCGAAGCGCAGGCTGGCGGCCTGCAGCGGCTCGCCGTCGAGGTTCATGTCCAGCCCCTGGGCGCCCTTGATTTCCACCCATGGCAACCGCGCACGGACGAACAGCCCGTCGCCGGCCAACAGGTCGCGCAGGGCGCCGGCCATCTCCTGTGGCGCAGGCAGGATGCCGATGTCCAACAGGCCGTCGTCCACCGTCGCCTCCGGGCACAGCACGTGCCCGCCGCCGGCCTGGCGGCCGTTGCCGATGCCCAGCGCCAGCAACTCGCCCTGCCACTGGAAACCGGGGCCCTGCAGTTCCACCGAGGCGGCCTGCAGTTCGCTGAAGCGTGACAGGCCGGTGAACAGGTAGGCCGCCGCGCCGAGCACTTTCTTCAGGTCTTCCGAGGTGTTGGCCGTGACCTGACTGCCGAAGCCGCCGGTGGCCATGTTCAGGAACAACTGGTCACCCACCCGCCCCAGGTCGATCGGCCGCGCCGGCACCTCCAGCAGGTCGAGAGCCGCCTGCGGCTCGAGGGGCACGCCGGCCGCCCTGGCGAAGTCGTTGGCGGTGCCCAGCGGCAACAGGGCCAGGCTGACCTGGGTCGCGGCCAGACCCATCGCTTCGGCCACGTCACGCAAGGTGCCGTCACCACCACCGGCCACCACCTGGCCATAGCCTGCGGCCAGGGCCTCGCCGACCAGGCGCTGGGCGTCGCCGCCCTCCCAGGTCAGCCGCACGTCCAGGGTCCAGCCCCGCTCGCGCAGCTGGCCCACCGCGGCTCGCACCTCGTCGTTGCCGGCCTGTTTGCCATGCAGGATCAACAGTGCCTTGCGCTCGCTCATGCCGTTCTCCCCGAATAGAAATGCCCTACCGCAATCTCGACCACTGCGACGAGCAGATTGCTCCCGGCGACGCCGAAAAACCGCCGCCTCACACAAATACCATTGAAAGCCGGCCGCCACAGGTGCATCATCTGACAAATATTTGGCCATCACGGACGAAGCCGACTCGAAAAGTCATTTTATTGACTTTGTGCCGCCAGACGCCTGACAGGTCGTGATTTCCTTGCATTGCGCTGCCCCCGGCGCCCTGATTCGAGGCTGTGACTATGAGCGTTCTGATTCCCTGCATCATCGCTGGCGGCGCCGGTACCCGATTGTGGCCGGTCTCCCGCGAGGCCATGCCCAAGCCCTTCATGCGCCTGCCCGATGGCATGAGCCTGCTGCAGAAGACCTTCAGCCGCGCCAGCAGCCTGCCCGGCGTCGAACGGGTGCTCACGGTGACCAACCGCGAAGTGGTGTTCCGTACCCAGGACGAGTATCGCCAGGTCAGTACCCAGCGTATCGCCCTCGACTTCATCCTCGAACCTTTCGGCCGCAACACCGCCCCCGCCATCGCCGCCGCGGCGCTGCACTGCGCCCGCCTGCATGGCGAGGACAGCCTGCTGCTGGTGCTGCCCGCCGACCACCTGATCCAGGACCAGGGCGCCTTCGAGGCGGCCGTCCAGCGGGCCATGGCCCTGGCCGGAAAAGGTTGGCTGACCACCTTCGGCCTGCTGCCGACCCGCGCCGAAACCGGCTTCGGCTACATCGAACAAGGAGAGGTACTGGGTGACGACGGCTATCGGGTCGCCCGCTTCGTCGAAAAGCCCGACGCCGACACCGCCCAGGCCTACCTGGACGGAGGCCGGTACCTGTGGAACGCCGGCATGTTCTGCCTGCGCGCGGGCACCGTGCTGCAGGAGCTGCAGGCCCATGCCCCCGAGGTGCTGCACAACGTGACCCATTGCCTGGCGCAGAGCCTGTTCAAGGAGGGGACGTGCGGCCAGCAGGTGGAACTCGACGCCGACAGTTTCGCGCAGGCCCCCGACATCTCCATCGACTACGCACTCATGGAGCCCTCCACCCAGGTGGCCGTGGTGCCCTGCGCCATCGGCTGGAGTGATATCGGCAGTTGGGAAGCGGTGCGCGAGCTGCGCCCGGCCGACAGCCAGGGCAATCATTGCAACGGCGAAACCGTGCTGCATGACGTGAGCAACTGCTACATCGACTCACCGCGTCGGCTGGTGGGCGCGGTGGGCCTGGACAACCTGATCGTCATCGACACCCCCGACGCCCTGCTGATCGCCGATGCCGCGCGCAGCCAGGAGGTCAAGGTGATCGCCCAGCAACTCAAGCGCCAGGGCCACGACGCCTACCGCCTGCACCGCACCGTGACCCGCCCCTGGGGCCTGTACACCGTGCTCGAGGAAGGGCCACGGTTCAAGATCAAGCGCATCATGGTCCGCCCCGGCGAATCGCTGTCGCTGCAGATGCACCATCACCGCAGCGAGCACTGGATCGTGGTCAGCGGCATGGCCTGCGTGACCAACGGTGAAGAGGAGTTTCTGCTCGACACCAACGAGTCGACCTTCATCAAGCCCGGACGCAGCCACCGCCTGACCAACCCCGGCGTCATCGACCTGGTGATGATCGAGGTGCAAAGCGGCGAATACCTGGGCGAAGACGACATCGTACGCTTTACTGATATCTATGGACGCGCCCCGGCAGCAGCAGCACCTGCTTGACTGCCAGAGGGCGCGTTTTGCCATCCAGGGCCGACACCCGGCCAACCGCGAGGATTCGGGCTCATGCGCATACTCTGGACCCTGCCCTACCTGCCCTGGCCCACCACCAGCGGCAGCAAGACCCGGCAATACCACCTGCTGCGCGCCCTGGCGCAGCATGGCCACCGGATCACCTTGCTGGTGCAGTCCAAGGTCCCGTTGAGCGACGCGGCGCGCGAGGCCCTGGAGCCGCTGGTGGAGCGCCTGGTGGTGCTGCCCCGGCGCGCGCTGCACAGCCCGCTGAACCTGCTGGCCTCGCCCATCATCGACTACCCCATGCGGGCCATCATCAATGGCCTGGCGCCCTGCCTGAGGCACCGCTTCGAGCAGTTGCTGGACGAACCCTGGGACGTGATCCAGATCGAGCACAGCTACAGTTTCCAGCCGTTCGAGAAGGCCTTGCAGGCCCGTGGCCTGCCCTACATGCTCAGCGAGCACTACCTGGAATCGGTGATGGGCGCCGCCTGCCACGACCGCTTGCCCCTGTGGCTACGGCCGCTGAACGCCTTCGACCGCTGGCGCTACCGGCGCTGGGAGCAGCGAGTGCTGCGCCAGCCCACCGAGGTGGTGGCGGTCAGCGCCCATGATGCCGAGCTTATCGGCCAGATCAGCGGGCGCCCGGTGAACGTGGTGGTCAATGGCGTGGACTGCGACCACTACCAGGAGGTTCGCCCCACGCCGCACAGCCAGCGTCTGCTGTTCGTCGGCAATTTCGAGTACGGCGCCAACCTGGAGGCCATCGAATGGGCGCTGGAAGAGATCCTGCCTCAGGTGTGGATGAGCAATCCGGCGGTGCGCCTGGCCATTGCCGGCCACGCCCTGCCGGCCAGCTGGAAGCTGCACTGGAACGACCCGCGCATCGAGTGGGTGGGCTATCGCCCCGACCTGCGCGAGCTGCAACGGCGCTCGGCGCTTTTTTTCGCGCCGCTGCGCCATGCTGGCGGCTCCAAGGTGAAGATCCTCGAAGCCATGGCCGCCGGGCTGCCGGTGATCACCACCAGCAAGGGCGCCTCGGGCCTGGCCATGAACAACGGCGAGCACTACCTGGGCAGCGACGACAGCGGCCAACTGGCGCTGCTGGTCACCCAGCTGCTCAACCAGCCATGGCGCATGTGCCAGCTCAGTGAGGCCGGGCGCCAGTTCGCCCGCCAGCGTCATGACTGGAGCGTCGCCGCCCAGCAGCTGGAGAACGTGCACATGCGCCTGACCCAGCTGGCGCCGGCCGGCGCCGCAGCCGCCGGCGGCGTGCTAGCCAAGTAGCTCGCTGAACGGAATGAACGTCACCGCATCGCCCTGTTGCGGCGTCGTGCCTTCGAGCACCTCCACCACGCCATCGGCCCATGCCGCGCTGCGCAGCACGCCGGAGCTCTGGTTCTTGTAGATGCGCACGCGACCGTCCTCGATGCGTGCCCGCAGGTACTCGCGGCGCGTTCCGGCCTTGGGCCAGTCGAAACCCGCCGGCACGCTGAAGCGCAGCGGCGCGACATGGGCCACGCCCATTCGACGCAGCAAGTAGGGCCGGGTCAGCAGGCCGAAGGTGACCAGGGTCGAGGCCGGATTGCCCGGCAGGCCGATCACCGGCACCCCCTGGTAATGGCCGAAGGTCAGCGGCTTGCCCGGCTTGATCGCCAGCTTCCACAGCGCCAGCTCGCCCGCCTCGCGCAGGGCCAGGCCGAGGAAATCGGCCTCGCCCACCGACACGCCTCCGGTGGACAGGATCAGGTCGACATCGCCCAGCCCGCCCAGGCACTGGCGGGTGCGCTCGAGATCGTCCGGGAGGATGCCGGCGTCGACCACCGTGCAGCCCAGGCGTTGCAGCCAGCTGACCAGCAGGCGTCGGTTGCTGTTGTAGATCTGCCCGGGGCCCAGGGCCAGGCCCGGCTCGACCAGTTCGTCGCCGGTCGACAGCACCGCCACCCGGGGCCGACGCCGCACTTCGAGCGTGCCGAAACCCAGGGTCGCGGCCAGCCCGAGCTGGATCGGGCCCAGCCGCGTGCCGGCGCTCATCACCTGTTCGCCGAAACGGGTTTCCTGGCCCTTGGGGCGAACGTTCTGCGCCAGCGCCAGCGGTTCGAGGAAACGCACCCGACCATCCTCGAGCACCTCGGTGTTTTCCTGCATCTCGACGCAATCGGCACCTTCCGGCAGCGGCGCGCCGGTGAAGATCCGTGCGCAGGTGCCAGGTTCCAGGGGCTGTGGTGCATGCCCGGCGAAGATGCGCTGGGTCACCCGCAGCGGTTCGCCCTGACAGTCGGCCAGGCGCAGCGCGTAGCCGTCCATGGCGCTGTTGGGCCACGGCGGCAGGTCGAGGCCAGCCACCAGCTCATGGGCCAGGACCCGCCCTTCGGCCTCGGCCAGCGGTACCTGTTCGGTCTCGGCGATGGGCGCCGTGTCGGCCAGCGCCAGCAGGCGCTCCAGGGCCTCTTCCACCGGCATCAAGGGCCGGGCCACCTCAGCCACGGCTGTCACAGGCCGCCGCCTGCTTCAGGTGCGGCACGAAATTGCACGGCCGATGACGGGCGTCCAGCTGCTCGGCAAGGATGCCGTCCCAACCGGTGCGCACGGCGTTGGTCGAGCCCGGCAGGCAGCAGACCAGGGTGCCGTTGGCAAGCCCGGCCAGGGCGCGGGACTGCACGGTGGAGGTGCCGATATCGGCCACCGAGATCTGCCGGAACAGCTCGCCGAAGCCCTCGACCTGCTTGTCCAGCAGGCACGCCACGGCTTCCGGGGTACTGTCGCGGCCGGTGAAACCGGTGCCGCCGGTGATCAGCACCACCTGCACCTGGTCGTCGGCGATCCAGGTCGCGACCTGGGCGCGGATCTTGTACAGGTCGTCCTTGAGCAGCACCCGCTCGGCCAAGCGGTGGCCGGCGGCGCTCAGGCGATCGACGAACAGCTGGCCGGAGGTGTCGGTGTCAAAGGTGCGGGTGTCGCTGACCGTCAGCACGGCGATGTTCAGCGCAACGAAAGGGGTATCTGCCTTGGCTTTCATGGGAGTCCGTCGCAGGGTAACTGGGAATGTGCGCTGTTATATCACAGGCCGCCCGCGGCGTTGTTCTTGGTCAATGCCGCCGCGATGGCGCTATGCTGCACTGTGCAAGGAACTTGCGTGGACGCCCTGCGTCTTAATGACATCTAGCACCATCGCACTGGAGAAACACGATGATCCAACGGACCCTTCCCGCCTTCCTGCTTGCCCTGGGCCTGGGCGCCCTCGCCGGCTGCGCCTCGCCAACCGTCATCACCCTCAACGACGGCCGCGAGATCCAGGCGGTGGACACCCCATCCTATGACGACGATTCCGGTTTCTACGAATTCGAGCAGCTCGACGGCAAGCGCACGCGCATCAACAAGGACCAGATCCGCACCGTCAAGGAGCTGTGATCCAGTCCCGCTTTTTAGCGCAACTCCTTTTTGCAACAAGGGGTTGCGTTGAAAAAAGCGATGCAGTAGCATTTTGGACATCGGAGTGTAGCGCAGCCAGGTAGCGCGTCTCGTTCGGGACGAGAAGGCCGCAGGTTCGAATCCTGTCTCTCCGACCATATCCCGCAAAAAACCCGCTTCGAGCGGGTTTTTTGTTGCCTGCGAAAAGGCCTGGTGGCGCCCTGCATCAGGCAACACTGGGCCCTGTAGGAGCGGCCTTGTGCCGCGAAAGGGCTGCACAGCAGCCCCGGGATTTCAGCGTTGTTGCAAAGATCGCCAGGGCCGCTTTGCGGCCCTTTCGCGGCGCAAGGCCGCTCCTACAGGCTGGCGCCGCTCCCACGCTCAGCTCACACGGTTACTCCGGCAACACCGGCACGTACAGCAGTTGCAGGCGCGCACTGCTCCACTCACGGGTCTTGTTGGTCAGCTCGAGGTCGTTGTTCAGCTTCTGGCCGTAGGTCGGCACGATCTCCTTGAGCTTGGCTTGCCACTCGGCACTCTTGATCCGATCCTTGAAGGTCTTCTCCAGCACGCTCAGCATGATCGGCGCGGCGGTCGAGGCGCCGGGCGAAGCGCCTAGCAGCGCGGCAATGCTGCCGTCCTCGGCGGCCACCACTTCGGTACCGAACTGCAGCACGCCACCGTGCTCGGGATCCTTCTTGATCACCTGCACGCGCTGGCCGGCCTGGAGCAGTTTCCAGTCTTCGTTCTTGGCGTTGGGGAAGTACTCGCGCAGGGCCGCCATGCGGTCATCGAAACTGAGCATCAGCTGACCCATCAGGTAGGTGCTCAGGTCAATGTTGTCGATGCCGGCATGCATCATCGGGCTGATGTTGTGGGTGGTCAGCGAGCTGAACATGTCCAGCAGCGAGCCGTGCTTGAGGTACTTGGTGGAGAAGGTCGCGAACGGACCGAACAGCAGCACTTCCTTGCCATCGATCACCCGGGTGTCCAGGTGCGGCACCGACATCGGCGGCGCGCCGACCGAGGCCTTGCCGTACAGCTTGGCCTTGTGGCGGGCAACCAGGTCAGCGTTGTCGGTCATCAGGAACTGGCCACCGACCGGGAAGCCTGCATAGCCTTCAGCTTCCGCAATACCGGACTTCTGCAGCAGCTTGAGCGCGCCGCCACCGGCACCGATGAAGACGAACCTGGCCTTGACCGAAGACTCCTTGCCGCCGTTGGCCAGGTCGGCCACTACCACGTTCCAGCTGCCATCGTCGTTGCGCACGATGTCGCGCACTTCATGGCTCAGGTGCAGTTGCACATTGGGATTGCGGGTCATGGAGGCGAACAGCTGGCGGGTGATCTCGCCGAAGTTCACGTCGGTGCCGATGGCCATGCGGGTCGCGGCCACTTTCTGCCCGGGATCACGGCCTTCCATTACCAGCGGCACCCACTTGCGGATCTGCTCGTGGTCCTCGGTGATCTCCATGCCACGGAACAGCGAGCTGTGTTGCAGGGCCTCGACGCGCTTGTGCAGGAAGGCGACGTTGTCGTCACCCCAGACGAAGCTCATGTGCGGCACATTGTTGATGAACGAACGCGGGTTGCTCAGCACGCCCTGCTCGACCTGGTAGGCCCAGAACTGCTTGGACACCTCGAACTGCTCGTTGACGTTGACCGCCTTGCTGATGTCGATGCTGCCGTCCTTGCCGACGCTGGTGTAGTTCAGCTCGCAGAACGCCGAGTGGCCGGTGCCGGCGTTGTTCCAGGCGTTGGAACTTTCCTCGGCGACCTGGTCCATGCGCTCGTAGACGTCGACCTTCCAGTTCGGTTCCAGCTCGGTGAGGTAGGTCCCCAGGCTCGCACTCATGATGCCGCCGCCGATCAGCAGGACATCGACGGACTTCTGTGGCTCCGCGGGCTTGGAGCAGCCGATGACGCTCAGGCACAGGAGCGTCAGCAGGATTTTTTTCATTAGCTCAATCCAATTGAAGTGAAGGACTGGCAGTCGTTGCCCCCGGCGTGCACGCCCGGATGTTGTTGTTCTGGTCAGCAGGAGTCTTGCGAAATCGGGGCACGATCGCCTCGGGCCGTGGCCCGGAGCGCCGTAAAGCAGGGAGTGTGCCAGGTTGGCCTGGGCCAATGGCGCAGTGGGCTTGGCAGGGGCGGGTTGGCGGCAATCCGCCAAATGGATGGGTACTTTGCCTGAGGAATGGCGGTTTTCCCCCGAACGCCTGTAGGAGCGGCCTCGTGCCGCGAAAGGGTTGCGCAGCAGCCCCAGGATATCAGCGCCATGGCGAAAATAGCCGGGGCCGCTTTGCGGCCCGTTCGCGGCACAAGGCCGCTCCTACACAGGGATCGTGCAGGCTTGTCAGGCAGTGAGGCGGGAAGTGACTTCGCCCAACTGGCCCGACAACCCATGCAGGCGCTGCCCGGCTTGCTCGGTGTGCTGCACGGCCTCCTGGTTGGCGGTGGCGATGCGGGTGATCTCGACCAGGTTGCGCGAGATGTCCTCGGCGACGCTGGTCTGTTCCTCTGCGGCGGTGGCGATCTGCCGGTTCATGTCGCGGATCGCTTCAACCGCCGTGGTGATGCGCTGCAGCATCTGCCCGGCCTGCTGCACCTGCTCGGCGCCCTCCTCGCTGCGCTGCTGGCCGCTCTCGATGGCCTTGACCGCCTCCACCGCGCCCGATTGCACCGCCTCGATGATCTGGTGGATCTCGGCGATCGACGCCGCGGTGCGCTGGGCGAGGCTGCGCACCTCGTCGGCCACCACCGCAAAACCACGCCCGGCCTCGCCGGCACGGGCGGCCTCGATGGCGGCGTTGAGCGCCAGCAGGTTGGTCTGCTCGGCGATGCCGCGAATCACTTCGAGCACCTTGCCGATCCGCGTGCTGTCGTGTTCCAGGTGACGGATCACCGTCGCGGTACCGGCGATCTCGCGGTTGACCACGGCAATGGTATCGATGGTCCGCTGCATGACCTGCTCGCCGGCCTGGGCGCTGTGGTCGGCCTCGTCCGCGGCGCGGGCGGCGTCGGCGGCGTGGCGCGCCACTTCCTGGGCGGTGGCCGACATCTCGTGCATGGCCGTGGCGACCTGGTCGGTGCGCTGGAACTGGTCGTGGGTGCCATGGGCCATGTCGCCGGCGATGCTGCGCAGCCGGCCGCTGGCACTTTCCAGCTCCTCGGCGTTGTCCTTGAGGCGGCCGACGGTGTCAGCGAGGAAGTCGCGCAGGGTGTTGGCGGCCAGCGCCAGGCGCCCCAGTTCATCCTCGCGGCGGCTGTCGACGCGGGCGGCGAAACGCCCCTGGCTGAGCTGGGCGACATAGTCGATCAGCTGGCGAATCGGCTCGACCAGGCTGCGATTGACCAGCCACAGGCTGAACAGCCCGACCAGCACGGCCGAGCCCAGCATCACCAGCACGCCCAGCCACACCGTGCGCTCGGCGCTGGCGCTGATGGCGCCGGCACGCCCGTGGGCGTCGGCGCGCAACTGCTCCACCAGCGCGCTCATCTGGTCGCTGGTGGCCCGGTCCACGCCCTTGACCGCCAGGTCGCCCGCCACCGGGTCGCCGCCGGCGGCCAGGAACGCCTGGCGTCCCTGCTCATAGGCCGAGCCCAGCTGCCGGTGGCTGGCCTTGAGCTGCTCCAGGCGCGCCTTGAGCGCCGGCTCACTGCTGTCGATCAATTGCCCCAGCAACTGCTGCACCTGCTGCTCGCGGCTCTGGAACTGCTGCCAGTACTTGTCCAGCTCCGCCGGCTGGCGACCGCGCAGCAGCACGTTCTTCCACTCCTGCACCTGGATCTTGAACTGCAGGTTGGCTTCGTCGATCAGTTGCGAGGCACGCAACGGCCCGTCCACCAGCTCGGCATAGCCGCGCACGCTGGACGACAGGAACTGGAAACACACCAGGGCGATCAGCAGGATCGCCACCAGGCTGCCACCGAGCAGGGAGAGAATTTGCACTCTGAGGGATTTACGCAAGATTGCGGATCTCGGAACAAGGAAGAGGGAAAACGGCGCGCGACGGCACCGCCGACGGAGGCATCCTTGTCCTCGTTCGCTGGCCCCAAAAAAGCCGCCATCGGGCGATGGCAGCCAGGGCGAGCACCTGCGCAACCGCCGAGGCAGATAGTCTCAGGCAATTGCTACAGAATTGTTACAAAACAGCGACAACCAAGCCGCTCAGGCCGGGTTGAATTGCAGCGCGGCCAGGCGTGCGTAGAGTGGGCTTTGCTCGATCAATTGTCGATGGCTGCCGACTGCAGCCAGTCGGCCTTTGTCGATCACCGCGATGCGGTCGGCATGCTGCACCGTCGCCAGGCGGTGGGCGATGACCAGCGTGGTGCGCCCGGCCATCAACTGCGGCAACGCCTGCTGGATCAGGTGCTCGCTCTGCGCGTCCAGGGCGCTGGTGGCCTCGTCCAGCAGCAGGATCGGCGCATCCACCAGCAACGCCCGGGCGATCGCCAGGCGCTGGCGCTGGCCGCCGGACAAACCCACGCCGCCTTCACCCAGGAGCGTCTGGTAGCCCTGGGGCAACTGGGCGATGAACTCATGGGCATGGGCGCCGCGCGCCGCCGCCTCGACCTCGGCCAGACTGGCCTCGGGCCGACCGTAGCGGATGTTGGCCTCGACCGTGCCACGGAACAGCGCCGGCTGCTGGGCCACCAGGGCGAACTGGCGACGCAGCTCGGCCGGCTCCAGCCCGGTGATCGGTTGGCCGTCGAGCAGAATCGCGCCGCCCTGCGGGTCGTAGAAGCGCAGCAGCAGGTCGAACAGGGTCGACTTGCCGGCCCCCGACGGCCCGACCAGGGCCACGGTCTCGCCCGGGCGGATGTGCAGGCTCAGGCCATCGATGGCAGCGGCAGTGGGGCGTGACGGGTAGGCGAAGCGCACGTCGCACAGCTGGATGTCACCCGTGGCACGGCCCTGCGCCAGCCCCTGCGGTCGTGCCGGCGCCAGGATAGCCGTCTGCGCCGCCAGCAGCTCGGCGATGCGCTCGGCGGCACCGGCGGCACGCTGCAGTTCGCCGATCACCTCGCTCAGGGTGCCGAAGGCGCTGCCGACGATCAGGCTGTAGAACACGAAGGCGGCCAGCTCGCCGCCGGAGATGCGTCCGGCGATCACGTCCATGCCGCCGACCCAGAGCATCACCCCTACCGCCCCGAGCACCAGCACGATCACCAGGGTGATCAGCCAGGCACGCTGGGCGATGCGCCGGCGCGCCACGCCGAACGCCGCCTCCACGGTCTCGGCGAAGCGCGCCTGGTCATGCCCTTGATGGTTGTAGGCCTGCACCGTCTTGATCTGACCGAGGGTCTCGGCGACATAGCTGCCCACGTCGGCCACCCGGTCCTGGCTCTGCCGCGACAGGCTGCGCACGCGCCGCCCGAACAGCAGGATCGGCGCCAGCACCAGGGGCAAGGCCAGCACCACGATGCTGGTCAGCTTGGGGTTGGTGACGAACAGCAGGATCACCCCGCCCAGCACCATCAGCGCGTTGCGCAGGAACATCGACAGCGACGAACCGATCACCGACTGCAGCAAGGTGGTGTCGGCGGTCAGCCGCGACTGGATTTCCGAGCTGCGGTTGTCCTCGAAAAATCCCGGGTGCAGGCCGATCAGGTGGTCGAATACCGCCCGGCGGATATCGGCCACGCAGCGCTCGCCGATCCACGACACCAGGTAGAAACGGGCAAAGGTCCCCACCGCCAGCGCCATCACCAGCAGCAGGAACAGGCCGATGGTCTGGTTGAGCTGGTGCGCCGAACCGGTCATGAACCCCTGGTCGACCAACAGGCGGATGCCCTGCCCCATGGACAGGGTGATGGCGGCGGTGACCACCAGCGCCAGCAAGGCCAGTAGCGCCTGGCGGCGATAGGGGCGCACGAAATGCCAGCCCAGGTGCAGGGCGCGGCGCTGGCGGGGAGAGATTGGCTCGGGCATGGCGAAAGTCGTTCTTTGCACGGATTAGACCAAGACTACCACTCGTCGGCCCCATGCAACGCCTGGGAATCCGTCGCCGTCCCATGATCGAACAGAACAACAGTGACTATGCTCATTCGTTCTAACCTGTGTCTGGAGCTTTGTCGCGCTTTCTGTTGGACTGTTCCGGCATGACGCCGAAGAAACTGTCACAGACCAGTCACGGCGAAGCACTACCTTGAGCTTGAACCTGAAAGAGGAGACAGGATATGAGCTTGCAGCACACCGATACGCCCAAGAACCAGAACCGTCCGCAACCTCAGGTCTGCGGCTCGATCATCGATGCCCAGGGCCGCGAGGTCCCGATCACCGAGCAGATGATCCAGAAGGCCTGCAAGGACCTGGAAGACAGCCGGGTCAAGAAAGTCGGCAAGGCCTGACCCCCGAATTGCGTGCAACCCGGCGCTTGCGCCGGGTTTTTATTGGCTGGCCGTCAGGCCAGCACCGCCCCCAGTGCGCTGACCAGTTGCACCAGCTGCGGCGCCTCTCCACGGACACGTACCGCCAGCCCCTCGATCTCGCGCCTTACCGGGTAGTGCTTGCGCAGCAGGTCGAACGCTGCACGCTGTTCGGCCGGCTCTTCGCTCAGGCTGCGACGAAAATCCGCATCGTCGCGACGTGGGTCGTAGACCGCCCGGCACAGGGTGGCCAATGCCCACGCCGGATCCGCGCTCGGGTCAAACTCGATCTGCGCCAGACCCGGCGCCGGCAACAGGTCGGCCAGGCGCACCTGCTCGGGCTCCCCGCGCCAGCGGCAGAAGGCCTGGTAGATCTGCGCCGTGCCCCGCTGCTTGCCGTCCAGGCTGTAGCCGGCGATATGCGGCGTGGCCAGGGTGCACAGGTCGGCCAGTTGCAGGTCCACCTGCGGCTCGCCCTCCCACACATCAAGCACCGCGTGCAGATCCTCGCGATCCAGCAGCAGTTCGCGCAGGGCCGCGTTGTCCACCACCGGGCCGCGGCTGGCGTTGATCAGCCAGGCGCCGGCACGCAAGCGGGCCAGGCGCGGCTGGTCGAGCAGGTGCCAGGTCGGGTGATCGCCGCCGCGTTGCAGCGGCGTGTGCAGGCTGATCACGTCGCACTGCTCGAGGATCGTCTGAAGGTCGACAAAGTCGCCGCCCTCGCTGGCCTGGCGCACCGGGTCGCACACCAGCACCTTCCAGCCCAGGCCATGCAGCACCCGCACCAGGCGCCCGCCGACCTCGCCGGCGCCGACCACGCCATAGACGCGCTTGGCCAGGTCAACGCCGTCGAGTTCGGCCAGGGTCAGCAGGCTGCCCAGCACGTAGTCCACCACGCCACGGGCGTTGCAGCCCGGCGCGCTGCTCCAGTGGATACCGGCCTGGGCGAAATAGTCGAGGTCGAGGTGATCGGTGCCGATGGTGCAGGTGCCGACAAAGCGCACCCGGCTGCCTTCGAGCAGTTGCCGGTCGACGCGGGTCACCGAGCGCACCAGCAGCACGTCGGCGTCCTTGACGCAGGCGGCGTCGATGGCCCGGCCGGGGTAGCGGCGGATCTCGCCGAAACCGGCGAAGAAGGCATCGAGCAGCGGGATATTCTCGTCGGCAACTATCAGCATGGTGCTCTCCTGTCAGGGGAGCGCAGTGTAGCGCGATCGCAGCCGGCTCAGTCGGCCTTCTTGCGGATCCAGTACAGGTAGGTGCCGGCCTCTTCCTGCTGGCCGAGCAACTCGTGGCCGAGGAAGATGCAGAACTTGGGAATGTCGCGACGGGTCGACGGGTCGGTGGCGATCACCTTGAGCACGCCGCCGCCGGCCAGCTCGCGCACGTGCTTGTGCAGCATCATCACCGGCTCCGGGCAGTTCAGGCCGGTGGCGTCGAGGATCGCGTCGTGGGTGAAATCGGTCATGTAGGGCTCCGCAAAATGATCGTCATTGTGGCGCATCGGTCGAGGTGCTCCAAGGGGCTGAGAACCGAAGCCCCCTGTAGGAGCGGCCTTGTGCCGCGAAAGGGCTGCAGAGCAGCCCCGGCAATTTCTGCTTTCACGCTGAAATCCTGGGGCCGCTTTGCGGCCCTTTCGCGGCACAAGGCCGCTCCTACAGTGGCCGGGCAAACCCGTTTAACGCGGTTTCAGGTCCAACCGGCGCAGGTGGCAGGTCACTTCCTCGCGGTCGTGATACAGCTGCTTGCAGGCGATCGACACCTTCACCTTGCGCGCCTTGAACCCGGCCTCGATGCGCTCGAGCAGCTTGCGCACCTCGGCATGGCGCTGCTTCATCGGCAGCTTCAGGTTGACCACTGCCTCGCGGCACAGTCCTTCGCCCAGCCAGGTCTCGATCAGCGAGGCGGTGCGCGCCGGCTTCTCGACGATGTCGCAGACCATCCAGTCCACGGTCTGGCGGGGTTTCCAGGTGAAGCCGTCAGCCATCAGGTGGGTGACCAGGCCAGTGTCCATCAGGCTTTCGGCCATCGGCCCGTTGTCGATGGCGGTCACCAGCATGCCGCGCTTGACCAGCTGGTAGGTCCAGCCGCCGGGGGCGGCGCCCAGGTCGACGCCGGTCATGTCGTCGTTCAGGCGCTGGTCCCACTGCTCGCGGGGAATGAACTGGTGCCACGCCTCCTCGAGCTTGAGGGTCGAGCGGCTGGGGGCTTCGCGGGGGAACTTCAGGCGCGGGATGCCCATCGGCCACAGCGCCGAGTTGTCGGCCTCGGCCAGCCCCAGGAACACCCGCCGGCCACTGATGAAGGTCAGCAGCAGGCGCGGCCGCCGGGCGTCGTCCACCAGCCGTCCGGCCTTTTCCAGGGCCTTGCGCAGCGGTACTTCGAACTTGCGGCAGAAGGTCGACAGTTCCTTGCCGTCGTTGCTGTCGAGCACTTCCAGCCAAAGGCTGCCGCACACCGGCAGCGCGGCAAGGTGCTCGAGCAGCACGCTGATGCGGTCGGTCTCCGGCAGCTCGACGTAGGCGCCGCGGGCCCACTGGCGCGGGAAGATCAGCTGCGAAAAGCGCAGCGTCTGCATCATGCGTTGGGCACCGTCCGCCTCGCTGCAGACGAACTCGGCACAGGCACTCTGCGGCTTGCCCTTGGCATAGCCGGCCACGCCCAGGTGGGCGGCGTGTTCGCTGATTTCGGCGCAGACCTCGCCCTCGAAGCCGGGCCGGCAATGCATGAACAGGGTATTCATTTCTCACTCCACATCACTGGCGCAGACGGCGCCAGGGCGGCGAATGATAAAGGAAGATCGGAACCGACGACACGCCCCATCGGTCCAGAAAAGGGTCAGGGCGGACAAACCGGTCTAACCTGACTGTTCAGCCAGGTCCGTGCCGTGCGGACCGGTCCAGAGCGGTGACACCGGCGAGCGACCCGCAGTCGCCGGGCACCGGAGCACAAGGAGTTGTAAATGCCCTCGCTCGATAGCCTGAAAACCCTCAAGACCCTCCAGGTGGCCGACCGCGCCTACCACTATTTCAGCCTGCCCGACGCCGCGCGCCAGCTCGGCGACCTGCAACGCCTGCCCATGTCGCTGAAGGTGCTGCTGGAAAACCTGCTGCGCTGGGAAGACGGCAAGACCGTCACCGGCGACGACCTGCGCGCCCTGGCCCAGTGGCTGCAGGAGCGTCGCTCCGATCGCGAGATCCAGTACCGCCCGGCGCGGGTGCTGATGCAGGACTTCACCGGCGTACCGGCGGTGGTCGACCTGGCCGCCATGCGCGCTGCGATGGCCAAGGCCGGCGGCGACCCGCAGCGGATCAACCCGTTGTCGCCGGTGGACCTGGTGATCGACCACTCGGTAATGGTCGACCGCTACGCCAGCCCCAATGCCTTCGCCCAGAACGTCGACATCGAGATGCAACGCAACGGCGAGCGCTACGCCTTCCTGCGCTGGGGCCAGAGCGCCTTCGACAACTTCCGCGTGGTACCGCCGGGCACCGGCATCTGCCACCAGGTCAACCTCGAGTACCTGGGCCGCACCGTGTGGACCCGCGAAGCGGACGGCCGCACCTATGCCTTCCCCGACACCCTGGTCGGCACCGACTCGCACACCACCATGATCAACGGCCTGGGCGTGCTCGGCTGGGGCGTGGGCGGCATCGAAGCCGAGGCGGCAATGCTCGGCCAGCCGGTGTCGATGCTGATCCCCGAGGTGATCGGCTTCAAGCTCACCGGCAAGCTGCGCGAGGGCATCACCGCCACCGACCTGGTGCTGACGGTGACGCAGATGCTGCGCAAGAAGGGCGTGGTGGGCAAGTTCGTCGAGTTCTATGGTGACGGCCTGGCCGACCTGCCGCTGGCCGACCGCGCCACCATCGCCAACATGGCTCCCGAGTACGGCGCCACCTGCGGCTTCTTCCCGGTGGACCAGGTAACCCTGGACTACCTGCGCCTGTCCGGTCGCCCCGAGGAGGCCGTGCAACTGGTCGAGGCCTACAGCAAGGCCCAGGGCCTGTGGCGCCTGCCGGGCCAGGAGCCGCTGTTCAGCGATACCCTGGCGCTGGACATGAACGACGTCGAAGCCAGCCTCGCCGGGCCCAAGCGCCCGCAGGACCGGGTCGCCCTGGGCCAGGTCGCCCAGGCCTTCGACCACTTCATCGAGCTGCAGCCCAAACCACTGGCCAAGGAGGTCGGCCGCCTGGAAAGCGAGGGCGGCGGCGGTGTGGCGGTGGGCAATGCCGACCAGGCCGGCGAGATCGACTACACCCACGAAAACCAGACTCACACCCTGCGCGACGGCGCCGTGGTGATCGCCGCCATCACCTCCTGCACCAATACCTCGAACCCCAGCGTGATGATGGCGGCCGGGTTGGTGGCGAAAAAAGCCGTGGAGAAGGGCCTGACCCGCAAACCCTGGGTCAAGAGCTCACTGGCGCCAGGTTCCAAGGTGGTCACCGACTACTACAAGGCCGCGGGCCTGACACCTTACCTCGACCAGCTTGGCTTCGACCTGGTTGGCTATGGCTGCACCACCTGCATCGGCAACTCCGGCCCCCTGGACGAGGCGATCGAGAAAGCCATCGGCAGCGCCGACCTCACCGTCGCTTCGGTGCTGTCGGGCAACCGCAACTTCGAAGGCCGGGTGCACCCGCTGGTCAAGACCAACTGGCTGGCCTCGCCGCCGCTGGTAGTGGCCTATGCCCTGGCCGGCAGCGTGCGGCTGGACCTGACCAAGGACGCCCTGGGTACCGGCAAGGACGGCAAGCCCGTGTACCTGCGCGATATCTGGCCAAGCCAGCAGGAAATCGCCGAGGCCGTGCGCAAGGTCGACACGGGCATGTTCCACAAGGAGTACGCCGAAGTGTTCGCCGGCGACGCCCAGTGGCAGGCCATCGAGGTGCCCCAGGCGGCCACCTATGTCTGGCAGGACGACTCCACCTATATCCAGCACCCGCCGTTCTTCGACGATATCGGTGGTCCACTGCCGGAAATCGGCGATATCCACGGCGCGCGCATCCTCGCCCTGCTCGGCGACTCGGTGACCACCGACCATATCTCCCCGGCCGGCAACATCAAGGCCGACAGCCCGGCCGGCCGCTACCTGCGCGGCAAGGGCGTGGAACCACGGGACTTCAACTCCTACGGTTCACGGCGCGGCAACCATGAGGTGATGATGCGCGGCACCTTCGCCAACATTCGCATCCGCAACGAGATGCTCGGTGGCGAGGAAGGCGGCAACACCCTGTACGTACCCACGGGCGAAAAACTGTCGATCTACGATGCCGCCATGCGCTACCAGCAGGACGGCACGCCACTGGTGGTGATCGCCGGGCAGGAATACGGCACCGGCTCCAGCCGCGACTGGGCGGCCAAGGGCACCAACCTGCTGGGGGTCAAGGCGGTGCTGGCGGAGAGTTTCGAGCGCATCCACCGCTCAAACCTGGTGGGCATGGGCGTGCTGCCGCTGCAGTTCAAGGCCGGCGACGACCGCAAGCGCCTGGGGCTGACCGGCAAGGAACGCATCGATGTGCTGGGCCTTGGCGGCGCGCAGATCCGCCCGGGCATGAGCCTGCCGGTGCGCATCACCCACGAGGACGGGCGCCAGGAGCAGATCGAGGTGCTGTGCCGGATCGATACCCTCAATGAGGTGGAGTACTTCAAGTCGGGAGGGATCCTGCATTATGTGCTGCGGCAATTGATCGCGGAGCAAAGCAGGCGATAGTTGGCTTCGCAGCCCTTTCGCGGCACAAGGCCGCTCCTACAGGGGAACGCGATCTCTTGTAGGAGCGGCCTTGTGCCGCGAAAGGACCGCAAAGCGGTCCCGGCATTACCCGCCCAAGCGCGTAAACATCCAAGTGTCCTGAAGGCCATGGGGTAAGTCCTACCCTCCTCGGATTCACCGGCACTAAGGAAATGTCATGCCTCTTCCCCACTGGATCGCCCTGCTCCTGCTCGCCCTCGGCTATGCAATCGCCCTGACCTACGGCAGCCTCGGCCTCGCCGCCCTGCCCGCCTTGCTCGCCCTGCTGTGCAGCGCACTGCTCGCCCGCCGTCCGGTACGCTGGCAACAAAGCCTCGGCCACTTGCTGTTCATCCTGCTCGCCCTCGCCCTGGCCCTGCACTGGCTGCCCGGCTTCCACAGCGCCAAAGTGATCGACAAGGCCGTGCTCAGCGACGGCGCCGTGCCCTTCTCCCTGTACCTCAACCTGGACAAGCCTCTGATCGGTCTGTGGTTGCTGCTGGCCTGCCCGTGGCTGGTGATGCTGCGCCCACGCGGCCTGCTGCCCGGCCTGGCACTGACCCTGCCATTGACCCTGCTCGCCTGCCTGGGCGGCGCCTGGGCACTGGGCATGGTCGCCTGGGCACCGAAATGGCCCGACCAGGCCTGGCTGTGGCTGCTGAACAACCTGCTGTTGGTGAGCCTGACCGAAGAACTGTTGTTCCGTGGCTATATCCAGGGCGGCCTGCAACGTCTGTTCAGGCATGAAGGGCTGGCGTTGCTGGTGGCCGCGCTGTTGTTCGGCCTCGCCCACCTGGCCGGTGGCTGGCAATGGTTCTACCTGGCCACCCTGGCCGGGGTGGGGTATGGTCTGGCCTATCGCCATGGCGGGCTGGCGGCGGCGGTGCTGTGCCACACCTGCGTCAACCTGGCGCACTTCGCCGCTTTCAGCTACCCGATGCTGGCCCCGAATTGAACAATCGGTCATGATCAGACCTGATCGTCATTATTTATAAAGAAAACTGCAATATTGGCGGCAACGGCTGCGATCAGGTGGGCTGCATTAGCTCAGCCGCACTGATGGCACCTTGCCCCAGATCAAGCCAGTTAAATATTCATTCAATAAAACCAGAGGCTTGCCGATACCCGTCGAAAGCCTTGCGGATTGAACAGCCAATGCGTAACAACCAGCCGATTACCCAGAGAGAACGGACTTTCCCTGCCCAGCAGCGGTTGATCTCCACCACCAACGCCAAGGGCGTGATCACCTACTGCAACGATGCCTTCATCGAGATCAGCGGTTTTTCCCGCGAGGACCTGATGGGGGCGCCGCACAATCTGGTGCGCCACCCCGATGTGCCGCCGGCCGTGTTCGCCCACATGTGGCAGACCCTCAAGCAAGGCCTGCCGTGGATGGGCATCGTCAAGAACCGCTGCAAGTCGGGCGACCATTACTGGGTCAACGCCTACGTCACGCCGATCTTCGACAGCAACCAGGTGGTCGGCTACGAGTCGGTGCGGGTCAAGCCCACCGCCGAGCAGATCCGCCGCGCCGAAGCGCTGTACCAGCGCATCAACCAGGGCCGCTCGGCCATCCCGAAACGCGACAAGTGGCTGCCGGTGCTGCAGGACTGGCTGCCGTTCATCCTGGTCAGCCAGATCGGCTTCCTGATCGGCAACTGGCTCGGCCATTCCTGGGGCTTCGCCCTGGCCGCCGGCCTGTCGGTGCCGCTCGGCCTGCTCGGCCTGAGCTGGCAGCAGCGCGGCCTCAAGCGCCTGCTGCGCCTGGCCGAACAGACCACCTCCGACCCGCTGATCGCGCAGATGTACACCGACAGCCGCGGCGTCCAGGCGCGCCTGGAAATGGCCATGCTCAGCCAGGACGCACGGATGAAGACCTGCCTGACCCGCCTGCAGGACAGCGCCGAGCAGCTCAGCGACCAGGCCCGCCAGTCCGACGCCTTGGCCCACCAGAGCTCTTCGGGCCTGGAGCGCCAGCGGGTGGAGACCGAGCAGGTCGCCGCCGCCGTCAACCAGATGGCCGCCACCACCCAGGAAGTGGCCAACCATGTCCAGCGCACCGCCGACGCCACCCAGGAAGCCAATCGCCTGACCAGCCAGGGCCGCAACATCGCCGGCGAGACCCGTGACGCCATCGAGCGGCTGTCCGCCGCCGTGGGCGAGACCGGGCTGACCGTCACCCAGCTGGCCAAGGACAGCGACGAGATCGGCGGCGTGGTCGATGTGATCAAGGGCATTGCCGACCAGACCAACCTGCTGGCGCTCAACGCCGCCATCGAAGCGGCACGTGCCGGCGAGATGGGCCGCGGCTTTGCCGTGGTGGCCGACGAGGTCCGTCAGCTGGCCCAGCGCACCGCCGAATCCACCGGGCAGATCCACACCCTGATCGCCAAGCTGCAGCAGACCGCCAACAACGCGGTGCAGACCATGGAAACCGGCCACCGCCAGGCCCAGGAAGGCGTCGAGCGGGTGATGGAGGCCGACCAGGCGCTGGTGGGTATCAGCGAGGCGGTGGCCAATATCACCGACATGGCCACCCAGATCGCCGCCGCCACCGAGGAGCAGTCCGCGGTGGCCGAGGAGATCAGCCGCAACATCAGCACCATCGCCGACCTGGCCGACCAGACCTCCGGCCAGGCCCAGCGCTCGGCGCTGCTCAGCGAAGAGCTGACCAGCACGGCGGGTACCCAGTACTCGCTGGTGGAACGCTTCAACCGCTGACCAGCGGTGACAGACTGTAGGCGCCAGCCGTGCTGGCGCCTACAGCGGCGGTGCCGGCCTCAAGCCATGCCCCATGCCTGTGGGAGCGGGTTTACCCGCGAAGCAAGCGACGCGGTGCCTGGCACCGGCTGCGCCGGTTCGCGGGCAAGCCCGCTCCCACAGGGATCGCGCCAGCTTGAGACATTTGCCCAAGACAGCGCCGGGCGAAGATGTGGGACTGGCCTTTACCAATCCAACTTCAAGCGGCTCTCGAAATAACGCACCTCACCCGTCAACGGATCCTCGAAGCGCAGGCTGTGGGCCAGCAGCTTGAGTGGCCGCGCGTAATCATCCTGTTCGTTGACCAGCTGCGGATAAAAAGGATCGTTGCAGATCCCCGCGCCCAACGCCGCCATATGCACCCGCAACTGATGGGTCTTGCCGGTGACCGGTGACAGGCCATAGCGCCACAGCTCGCCATTCTTCTCCAGCACACAGGCGTGGGTTTCGCTGTTGTCGGCCCCTTCCACTTCATGCATGCGGAAGAACGGCTCGCCATGCACCAGACGGCTGCGGTGCACCAGCGGGTAGTCATGCTGCGGCATGGCCGCGGCGATGGCCTGGTAGTGCTTGTCGATGCGCCGCTCGGGGAACAGGCGCTGATAGGCGCCACGGCTTTGCGGGTTGGCGGAAAACAGCACCAGCCCGGCGGTGTGCCGGTCGATGCGGTGCAGCGGCACCAGGTGCGGGTTGTCCAGGCGCCGGATGAGCCGGCGCAGCAGCGTCTGTTCGACGTACTCGCCGGTGGGCGTGACGGGTAGGAAGTGCGGCTTGTCCGCCACCACCAGGTGCTCGTCGACATGCAGGATTTCTTCCTGCACCGGGATCACCTTCTCGTTGGGCACTTCACGAAAATAGTGCAAGCGCATGCCCCGCCGATAGAGCGTATCCGCCGCAATAGGCTGGCCGTCGGCATTCAGCACCCGGCCCCGGGCGAAGCGGTCAAGCCACTGCTCACGCGCGATGCCCTTGAAGTGATCGCACAGGCAGTCGAGCACGTTTGCCCAGGGCCCCGGAGGCAGGCATACGGTACTGGCTTGCTGGTGGGCGGGGTCGAAAGGCGTGGTCATCATCGGGCTCGGTTCTACGTGGGCGGACATTATCTCCTACCCCCTGCCCCTCAACCAGCCTCGCTGGCCGGCTCGCAGCGCGCCTTGAGCCAGCGCAGCACCTGCACCGCGTCCCAGCGCCCCGGATCGTAGAGGGCGTAGCTCAGGCCCTGGTAGCCCACCACGTCCAGCGGACGGTGGAAGCCGGCGCGCTGGAACAGCGCCTCGATCTCGGCAAAGCAGGTGTTGAAATGCACCTTGCCGAACGGCGTGCGTTCGTCGGTGACGATGCCGTCGAGGCGCAATTCCAGCACGGCCTCGCACACACGCTCGGGAGCCATGTGATTGACGCTGTACTTGAGTTGCTCGACATTGAGCATGGCTTCACCACGGATACTGTATTTATATACAGCATACGGAGCGAGCCACCCGCTCGTCAATGCGCGACTCAGCCGAGGAAGGCCACCACCTGCTCGGCATCGAACGGCCAGCCCAGCTCGGCGCCGGTATCGCAACGGCGCAGCACCGGGATGCTCAGCCCGTAGCGTTCGAACAGCGCCTCGCTGTCGGCGATATCGACCAGCTCGACCAGCAGGCCGTGCTCGACGAACGGCATCAGCACGGCCTCGGCCACTTCACACAGGTGGCACCCCACGGTGCCGAACAACTGGGTTTCAGGGAGCATGCAGACATCCGTAATTCGCATGAATGGATGCTCATTCTAGGTCCGTCCCCGCCAACGCGCACCTGACCTGGCTCAATCCTGGCTGGTGGCGCCGATCCGGTGCACGGCCAGGTCCGCGCCCTGGAACTCCTCCTCGTGGCTCAGGCGCAGGCCATGCAGCGCCTTGATCAAGCCATACACGGCAAAACCGCCGACCAACGCCACCAGCACACCCGCCAGGCTCCCCAGCAGCTGGCTGACCAGGCTGACGCCGCCCAGGCCACCCAGGGCCGCCTGGCCGAACACGCCGCAGGCAATGCCGCCCCAGATGCCACACACGCCGTGCAAGGGCCATACCCCCAGCACGTCGTCGATCTTCCAGCGGTTCTGCGCGGCAGTGAAGCACCAGACGAACAGGCCACCGGCCACCAGCCCGGTGACCAGCGCGCCCACCGGGTGCATCAGGTCGGAGCCCGCGCACACCGCCACCAGGCCGGCCAACGGGCCGTTGTGCAGAAAGCCCGGGTCGTTACGCCCGGCCAGCAGGGCCGACAGCGTGCCGCCGACCATGGCCATCAGCGAGTTGATCGCCACCAGCCCGCTCACCCCCTGCAGGGTCTGCGCGCTCATGACGTTGAAGCCGAACCAGCCGATGATCAGGATCCACGAGCCCAGCGCCAGGAACGGAATGCTTGACGGCGCGAACGCCACCAGGCGCCCGTCGCGGTAGCGGCCACGGCGCGCGCCGAGCAGCAACACCGCCGCCAGCGCCAGCCAGCCGCCCATGGCGTGTACCACCACGGATCCGGCAAAATCATGGAACGGCGCGCCGAAACGCGCCTGCAACCAGGCCTGCAGGCCAAAGTTGCCATTCCACACCACGCCTTCGAAGAACGGGTAGATGAACGCCACGATCAACGCCGTCGCGCACAGTTGCGGCGCAAAGCGCGCGCGCTCGGCGATACCGCCGGAGATGATCGCCGGAATGGCCGCGGCGAAGGTCAGCAGGAAGAAACACTTGACCAGCGCATAGCCGTGATCGCTGGCCAGCGTCGCCGCCGGTTGCAGGAAACTCACGCCATAAGCGATCCAGTAGCCGATGAAAAAATACACCAGGGCCGAGACGGCGAAGTCGCTGAGGATCTTCGACAGGGCGTTGACCTGGTTCTTGTGCCGCACCGTGCCGACCTCGAGAAAGGCGAACCCCGCGTGCATGGCCAGGACCAGGATCGCGCCCATGAGGATGAACAAGGTGTTGGAGCCATGGACCAGGGAGTCCATCGCGCTGTGCATGTTTTCCATGAAGTGGCAGACCTGCAAAAAGGCACCAGGACAGTTCAAGAACCGGCATCCATGCACCGGATCGGTGCCAGGCCCCTGCCCCGTTTCGGTGAACCGGGTGGCGCCTGCGTGGTTTTTTCTTGGGTTTGTCGTGGATTGGGTTAAGGTTTAGCGGTATCCGCGGCGCTGGCGCATGGTTTCGGCGCAAGCCTCGGCGGACACGCACCGCTTTTTAGCAAGCGCTGTACCAACACATCCCGCTGAACCTTCCGCGCCACCGATCACTCGAAATAACCAGTACACATCCACAGGGAGAGGCCCATCCATGGCCAGCAAATCGGCAAAGACTGCACAGGAAATATTGATGGCTGACTTCCAGGCCCTGGTCCGCGATACCGAGAAGCTGCTCGCCGACACCGCCAACCTGGCCGGCGACCAGGCCGACGAACTGCGCGAGCAGATCCACGAACGCCTGGTGCAGGCCCGCGAGACCCTGCAGTTGACCCAGGATTCGGTGCGCGCTCGCGGCCAGGCGGCCCTTGGCAGCGCCGAGGAGTACGTGCAGGAGAACCCGTGGCAGGCCATCGGCATCGCCGCCGGCGTCGGCCTGCTGATCGGCCTGCTGGCCAAGCGCTGAGGAGCCGGCATGGACAACGACGCCATCGGCACGGGCGCCTCCGGCCGGCGCCTGGGTGCGGCCATATTGGGCCTGCTGCACAGCCATATCGAGCTGTTCGGCATCGAGTTGCAGGAGCAGAAGGCCCGCACCCTCAGTCTGCTGTTGTTCGCAGGTCTGGCCCTGGTGTTCGCCCTGCTGCTGCTGACCGCGCTGTCGGGCCTGGTGCTGGTGCTGCTGTGGGACAGTTACCGACTGGCCGGGATCATCGGCCTGTGCGTGTTCTACGGACTCGCCGCGCTGTACTGCGGCCTGCGCCTGAAAGCCGCGGTGTTCGATGAATCCTCGCCGTTCAATGCCACCCTCGAGGAGTTGGCCAAGGATCGGGAGCGCCTGCTGCCATGAGCCTGCCCGAACTGCCCAACACCCGTAACCCCCGTGAGCTGCGCAAGGCGCTGCTGCGCCTGCGCATGGAAATGCACCGCCAGGAAATCCGCCACGAGTCCGGCCAGTTGCTCGAACCGGTCCGCCGCCTGCGCGGCATGGGCGGCTCGTTCGGCGAGGGCCTTGGGGTCAAGCACGGCTCGCTGTGGGGGATCGGCGCCGTCGTCGCCCTGGGTTTTCTCACCGGCAAGGGCGTGCGCAGCGGCAACCTGGCGCGCCTGGTGCGCCTGGGCACCAGCCTGGTACCGCTGATCCGCCTGTTCCTCGGCAACAGCCGCCGCCCCTGAGGCCAAGGCGCGTCCGACGCTTGCGCGGGCGCGCCGGACGCAGGAAGCTATCCCGACTCTACGATGGGAGATCACGCCTTGGACTGGCACACCCTGCTGACCCGCGAACGACTGGGCAAGGCCCTCTACAGCCCCGAGGAACTCGGCCGCAGCCCGTTCCACAAGGACCACGACCGCATCATCTTCTCCGGCGCCTTCCGCCGCCTGGGGCGCAAGACCCAGGTGCACCCCGTATCCAGCAACGACCATATCCACACCCGCCTGACCCACTCCCTGGAGGTCAGCTGCGTCGGCCGCTCGCTGGGCATGCGCGTCGGCGAGACCCTGCGCGAGCAACTGCCGGACTGGTGCGAACCCAGCGATCTGGGAATGATCGTGCAATCGGCCTGCCTGGCCCACGACATCGGCAACCCGCCGTTCGGCCATTCCGGCGAGGACGCCATCCGTCACTGGTTCCAGCAGGCCGCCGGGCGCGGCTGGCTGGACGACATGAGCGACGATCAACGCACCGATTTCCTCAACTTCGAAGGCAATGCCCAGGGCTTTCGCGTGCTCACCCAGCTCGAATACCACCAGTTCGACGGCGGCATGCGCCTGACCTATGCCACCCTTGGCGCCTACCTCAAGTACCCATGGGCGGCACGCCACGCCGACGCCCTGGGCTACAAGAAGCACAAGTTCGGCTGCTACCAGAGCGAACTGGGGCTGCTTGAGCAGATCGCCGGCAAGCTCGGCCTGCCGCAGCTGGAGCACCAGCGCTGGGCCCGTCACCCCCTGGTGTACCTGATGGAGGCCGCGGACGACATCTGCTACGCCCTGATCGACCTCGAGGATGGGCTGGAGATGGACCTGCTGCAATACGCCGAGGTCGAGGCGCTGCTGCTGGACCTGGTGGGCGATGACCTGCCGGAAACCTATCGCCTGCTGGGGCCCGGCGAATCACGTCGGCGCAAGCTGGCGATCCTGCGCGGCAAGGCCATCGAGCACCTGACCAATGCCGCCGCCCAGGCCTTCGTCGAACAGCAGCAGGCCCTGCTCGCCGGCAGCCTGGCGGGTGACCTGGTCGAGCACATGCATGGCCCGGCGCAACGCTGCGTACTGCAGGCCAAGGACATGGCGCGCAAGAAGATCTTCCAGGACAAGCGCAAGACCCTGCACGAGATCGGCGCCTACACGACCCTGGAGATCCTGCTCAATACCTTCTGTGGCGCGGCGCTGGAACAGCATGGCGGGCGTACCCCGTCGTTCAAGAGCCGGCGGGTGCTGGACCTGATCGGCAACAACGCCCCCGACCCGCATGGTTCGCTGCACGACGCCTTCCTGCGCATGATCGACTTCATCGCCGGGATGACCGACAGCTACGCCAGCGAAATGGCCCTGGAAATGACCGGGCGGTCCAGTCCGAAGTGAGGGGATGACGGGGTGTTCGGCGCGAAGCTTTCGGCGCCTATGAGATCGAGCGCCGCCCGCGCGGCGCATCGCGACGCAAGGCCGCTCCCACATCTGTTTCGGGCCAGTCAATCCTGTGCCATTACCTGGTCCGCCTTGTTGGCCCGACGCAATTTCAGCATGGACACCAATGCCGCCCCGCAGGACTTGAGGCATGCACCAAGGCGGGCGCCGTCTCATTCACAGGAATAATTGGCCCGAAACAGATGTGGGAGCAACTGTCTTGCTCAATTTCTAGAATCTGGCGCGATCCCTGTGGGAGCGGGTTTACCCGCGAAGCAGACGACGCGGTGCCTGGCACCGGCTGCGCCGGTGTTCGCGGCTGAAGCCGCTCCCACAGCGACCGCGCGGCCCTCAAGCCACGCGCTATGCCAGTGTGAGCGGCCTTGTGCCGCGATGCGCCGCGCGGGCGGCGCTCGATCTCATAGGCGCTGCATGGATCGCGGCGGACACCTGGTGGCCCTCACCCGGTCAAGAACCTCGCGCCCAAACATCCTTGAAACGACTGACGTTTAATACGCATGAAATTTCCCACGCAATATTGATTCCCAATAAACACGCTCACTACGCAACCCCACCAAAACGATCAAACCCTGACAAATCCCTGTCAATATCTACATCACTCGTAGCAATGTTTCGCCAACACTGTAAGTAAATTCCTATATCCCGGTTTTGGCAGCCACTTCCCTGCCCGTCGACATTCAACTGAGCTAATGTGCCGGCTGCCTTCACGCGCCGCATGGAATGTTGAATATGCACTCAGTCTTTATAGTTGATGACCATCCCGTCATACGTTTGGCGATACGGATGTTGCTGGAAAACCAGGGATACAAGGTGGTCGGGGAATCGGACAACGGCGTGGACGCCATGCAGTTGATCCGCGAGACCCCGCCGGACCTGGTCATCCTCGACATCAGCATTCCCAAGCTCGACGGCCTGGAGATGCTCTCGCGCCTGCAGGCCATGGCCATCCCGCTGAAGGTCCTGGTGCTCACAGCCCAATCGCCGGCACTGTTCGCCGTGCGCTGCATGCACTCCGGCGCGGCCGGGTACGTGTGCAAGCAGGAAGACCTCAGCGAACTGCTCAGCGCGATCAAGGCCGTGCTGTCCGGGTACAACTATTTCCCCAGCCAGGCGCTCAATCCACCGCCGACGGGCAGCAACCAGGAGCTGGAACTGTTCCGCCAGGTCAATGATCGGGAACTCATGGTCCTGCAACTTTTTGCCCAGGGGCGCAGCAACAAGGAGATTGCCAAGGGCATGTTTCTCAGCAACAAGACCGTCAGCACTTACAAGAAACGTCTCATGCACAAGTTGCGCGCCAGCACTTTGGTGGAATTGATCGACGTCGCCAAACGCAACGCGCTGGTCTGAGGTCATGATGTGGAGGTGCATCGTTACATCGCTGCTGTGCCTGGGCATGCCGCTGCAAGGTGCCGGCGTGACCGTCGACACGGGGCGAACCTATACCCTGCTCAGCCGTTCAGCGCCGGCATCGGTCCAGCCCAGCCTGACACCGGCCCAGCGCGACTGGCTCGCGCAGCGCCGGGAACTGGTGCTGGGCACCTCGGCCCCTGACTACCCGCCGTTCGATATCGCCACGGGCGGGCGCGAGTACCAGGGGCTGACGGCCGACTACGCCGGCCTGATCGGCAGCGCCCTGGGCCTGCCGGTGCGGGTGCAGCGCTTTCCCAGCCGGCCGGCGGCGGTCGCGGCGCTCAAGAGTGGGCATATCGACCTGCTGGGCAGCGCCAACGGCTATGAAGCGGTGACCCAGGGCCTGGCGCTGTCGCGGCCCTACGCCATCGACCAACCGGTGCTGGTGACCCGCGAGGATGAAACCCGGGCGCTGGACACGGGCCTGACGGGCATGCGCCTGAGCATGCTGTATCACTACCTGCCGCCCGGGGAGATTCACGCCAACTACCCCAAGGCCGAGCTGCTTACCTTCGAATCGTCCACCCAGGCGCTGAATGCCGTGGCCTTCGAGCAGGCCGACGTGTTCATCGGCGATACCATTTCCACCCACTACCTGATCAGCCAGGGGCACCTGCCGCACCTGCGCATGGCCAATTTCGGCAAGCACGAAGCCGTGGGCTTCAGCTTCGCCATGCGCGAGGACGCACTCACCCTCCAGTCCCTGGTGGACGCCGCCCTCGACGCCCAGCCCAACACCACCCGCAACGATATCTTCAAGCGCTGGAGTGCCAGCAGCGGTAGCCTGCTGACCGATCGCAAGCTGCAGTTGTCGGCGCGCGAGGAACAGTGGCTGAGCGAACATCCGATCATGCGCGTGGTGGTCAACGACACCGCCGCGCCCCTGACCTTCTTCGACAACAATGACCGCCTGCGTGGCATCGTCGCCGACCTGCTAGAACTCATCCGCCTGCGCACCGGCCTGCGCTTCGAGATCCGGCGCGCCAGCGGCGATGGCGACATGGTCGACCAGCTCGAGTCCGGTCGCGCCGATATCATCGCCAGCCTCTCCACCGACGCCCGTCGCGGCAGCCCGCTGCAGGTCAGCCGGCCCTACCTCGAAAGCGCCTACGTGCTGGTCAGCCACACCGGCAAAGACCAGCCCAGCAACCTCAAGCAACTCAAGGGCAAGCGCGTCGCCGTGCCACGCGACAGCAGCGTGGCCGCCCTGCTCGCGGCACGTCACCCACGGATTCACCAGGTCGCCACCGAAAGCACCTACTACTCCATGGTGCTGCTCGGCAGCGGCGCGGTGGATGCGGCAATCGCCACCCTGATCGACGCCAACCACATGCTCGCCACCAGCAACAACCTGGTGATCCGCAGCACGGTGGGCACGGAACCGGCAGCCTTCACCATGGCGACCGCCGCCGGGGCCAGCGAGCTGGCGGCGATCCTCGACAAGGCTCTGTTGAGCATTTCGCCGGAGGAACTGGGGGTGATCAACAGCCGCTGGCGCGACCATGGCCTGCGTGACGACGCCTACTGGCGCAGCTACCGCCGGCTGATCCTTCAGGTGGCGGGTGGCATTGCGGTGCTGCTGGTCCTCGCACTGGTGTGGAACGCCCGGCTGCGCCGTCAGATCAAGCAGCGTCAGCGGGCCGAACGAGCGCTCAACGACCAACTGGAATTCATGGGTGCGCTGCTCAATGGCACGCCTCATCCGATGTATGTTCGCGACCGTGACGGACGGCTGCAAAGCTGCAACGACAGCTACCTGCAGGCCGTCGGCGCCAGTCTCGAGGAAGTCCTGGGCAAGAGCCTGGACGAGGCCCCCTTCAGCGACTGCGACTATACCCGCCAGGTCCAGGACGACTACCAGCGGGTGATGGCCCAGGGCAAACCCTTGATCCTCGATCGCCCCCTGCGCCTGCGGGACCGCGAGCTGACGATCTATCACTGGATCCTGCCCTACCGCGACTCGGTGGGCGAGATGCAGGGCATCATCGGTGGCTGGATCGATATCAGCGAGCGCCGCAATCTGGTCCAGGACCTGCGCCTGGCCAAGCAACAGGCCGATGACGCCAATCGGGCCAAGAGCACCTTCCTGGCCACCATCAGCCATGAGATCCGCACGCCGATGAACGCCCTCATCGGCATGCTGGAACTGGCCCTCAAGCGCGCCGACCAGGGCAAGCTGGACCGCCCTGCGCTGGAGGTCGCCCATCATTCGGCCAGTGACCTACTGGGGCTGATCGGCGACATCCTGGATATCGCCCGGATCGAGTCCGGACAGATGTCCCTGGTCCCCGAAGCAGTCGACCTTGCGGCCCTGGTCGAGTCGGTCGGCCGCGTATTCGACGGCCTGGCCCGGCACAAGGGCCTGGTGCTGGACGTGGTGATTGCTCCCGAGGCCCGCTGCCACGCCATGCTCGATCCGCTACGGTTCAAGCAGGTGCTGTCGAACCTGGTGAGCAATGCGATCAAGTTCACCGAACAGGGGCAAGTGCGCATCACCGCCAGGTTGCGCAACGATGGCGAACCTGCCATGCCGACGCTCGACCTGGAGGTGCGCGACAGCGGTATCGGGATCCACGAGCAAGACCTGCAACGCCTGTTCTCCCCCTTCGTGCAGGCCAACCCCTACAGCGACGGCGCCAGGGCCGGCACCGGGTTAGGACTGGTCATCAGCCGCGACCTGTGCACGATGATGGGCGGCGAGCTCACCCTGCAGAGCCTGCAGGGTGTCGGTACCCGGGTCCGTCTGGTGATGCCGCTGCAATGCGTCGATCCGGTCACGCCCCAGCCCCGATCGCCCACGGAAATCCCGCAACCGGACCAGCAGCTGCGCATCCTGGTGATCGACGACCACCCGGCCAACCTGTTGCTGATGGCACAGCAACTGAACTACCTGGGCCTTGGTCAGGAAAGCGCCGAAGATGGACGCGAAGGGCTGCGCAAGTGGCGCGAGGGTTGCTTCGATATACTCATCGTCGACTGCAACATGCCGCTGATGAATGGCTTCGAACTGGCCAGGACCGTGCGCCTGGAGGAGCAACTGCGCAACCGGCCACGCTGCACCATCCTCGGCTACACCGCCAACGCCCAGCCCGAGGTGCGCCAGCAATGCCTGGATGCAGGCATGGACGATTGCCTGCTCAAGCCCATCGGCCTGCAGGTGCTGGGGCAGCGGTTGAAGGCCCTTGCACGGATTGCCTACCAGGAAGACGAGCACCATACGCCCGCCGTGCGGTTCGATCTCGATGGCCTGTCGGCGATCGTTGGCGACAACCTCGCCGACCGCGACCGCATCCTCGACACCCTGCTGCTGAGCCTGCGCCAGGACCTGCAGGCGCTGATGGCCATCGACCCGCAACGCGAGGGCGGCGAGCTGGCATTACAGGCACACAAGATCCTCAGCGCGGGACGGATGCTGGATGCTCAGGCTTTGATCGAGGCGTGCGAGGCGCTGGAGGTGACGGACTTGCCCCAGGCTGAACTGAAACGGCGCCGTCAGGCGCTGGCGCGGCACATGCGCCGCGTGGAGAAAGCCCTGGCCAGGCAACGGGAGCACCTGGCCGAGGTCGGATGAGGGCGGTACAAGGCGTACCGCCGCCATTCATCAGGAAGCCGGGTTGACCGGTTTTTCCGGGTACCAGGCGTCCAGCAGCGGGCTGACTTCGATATTGGTCAGTTCGCTGCGGCCCTTGAGCCAGGCTTCGACAGCGGCGCGCTGTTCTTCGTTGACCGAACCACGGGTGGCCTTGCAAACCAGGCCGAAGTCGTCGCCACCGACGTAGTCCAGGCCGTTGGCATCCATGGCTTCAGCCAGGAAGGCGTCGAGGAAGGCATCGATGGCTTCATCGGACAGGTCTTCCTTGAAGCCCAGGTTCAGTTCGAAACCCAGCTCCTGGAATTCGTCCACGCACAGTTTCTTGCGCAGACGACGGGAACGGTTGGTAGCCATGAAACAATCCTCTCAATTAATTACGCGCGGCACTTTACCAGTTTCCGGCGCCTAGCGGCGCTTTTCCGTCGAATGAGGCCCATGCTCGTGCTGCTTGGGGCATAATGCGCACTACATTTTGTCCTGGGGCCATCACTTCCTACAGCCCCGTTGTCTTTTCCCCTCGCCTGCAGGGTTTGTCCATTTATGATCAAGACGCTCCGCCCTCTGCTGCTCGCCGGCCTGTTCCTGCCCCTGTCGCTGTCCGTGCAGGCCGCCGCCGTCAACACCAGCCTGCCACCTAAGGTGCAGCAGGCGCTCAAGACCAACAAGCTGCAGGATTCGGCCCTGTCGCTGGTCATGCTGCCGCTGGACGGCCCGGGCACGGCGACCGTGTTCAACGCCGATGTGTCGGTCAACCCGGCCTCGACCATGAAGCTGGTCACCACCTACGCCGCGCTGGAACTGCTGGGCCCCACTTTCCAATGGAAAACCGAGTTCTACACCGACGGCACCCTGAGCAACGGCGTGCTTAACGGCAACCTGTACCTCAAGGGTGGCGGCGACCCCAAGCTGAACATGGAGAAACTCTGGCTGCTGATGCGCGACCTGCGCGCCAATGGCGTTCGTACCGTGACCGGCGACCTGGTCCTGGACCGTAGCCATTTCGTGCAGCCCAACTTGCCGCAGTTCGATGACGACGGCGGCGACGAGAACAAGCCTTTCCTGGTCAAGCCGGACTCGCTGCTGGTCAACCTCAAGGCTTTGCGCTTCGTTGCCCGCAACGACGGTGGCAAGGTCAACGTCTCGGTCGAGCCGCCGATCGCCAGCATCCGCATCGACAACCAGGTCAAGGCCGTGGCCGGCAAGCAGTGCACCGGAGAGGTGCGCTACAACCCGGTAGTCCAGCCGGACGGTGTCAGCGTCACGGTCAGTGGCCAGCTCGCCGACGGCTGCAACTCGCAGACCTATCTGTCGCTGCTGGACCACCCGACCTACGCGGCCGGTGCCGTGCGGGCGATCTGGAACGAGCTGGGCGGCAGCATCCAGGGTCGCGATCGCATCGAAAACGTGCCCAAGAGCGCCCGCCTGCTGGCCCGCGCCTTCTCGCCGGACCTGGTGGAAGTGATCCGCGACATCAACAAGTACAGCAACAACACCATGGCCCAGCAGCTGTTCCTGAGCCTTGGCGCGCAGTTCCGCACCGACGCCGACGGCGACGATGCCCGTGCCGCCCAGCGTGTGGTGCGTCAGTGGATGGCGAAGAAAGGCATCACCTCGCCGCACCTGGTGATGGAGAACGGCTCGGGGCTGTCCCGCGCCGAGCGGGTCAGCACCCGCGAGATGGCGGCGCTGTTGCAGGCGGCCTGGAAGAGCCCTTACGCGGCGGAGTTCATCAGCTCGATGCCGCTGGTGGGGATGGACGGCACCATGCGCAAGCGGCTCAAGCGCACGGCCATGACGGGCGAAGGGCACATCAAGACCGGGACCCTGAATACCGTGCGGGCGATTGCCGGGTTCAGCCGGGACAGCAACGGGCACACCTGGGCGGTGGCGGCCATTCTCAATGATCCCAAGCCTTGGGGGGCTTCGCAGGTTCTCGACCAAGTGTTGCTGGATCTTTATCGGCAGCCTAAGGCAGGGAATGGGACTGTTGGGGTGATGCCTTGATTTGAGTGGGGTTGGGGCTTGGCCTTGGCTTTAAGGTGCTGGTTTTGAGGGTTGTAAGCGCATTCATTGGCGATGGTGACGCATAGTCACCTTTTCGCCCTTACGGCGACCTACTTTTGCTCTTGGGCAAAAGTAGGCAAAAACCGCTCGCTCCATTCATCCGGCCCCTACGCTTCGCTCCGGGGTCCCCTCGCTCCGTTCTTGCTCCCGGGAGGACCGCGCTGAACGCCCCATCCTGGGGCGCAGCGCTTGACGGCCATCCATGGCCGTCACCTCCCTCCGCAAGAACTCCGCTCGGCCTCCTGAAGTCGCAATTGGTGTTGCCTGAACTATTGCGCGCTTAGAAGCAAGGGCAAGAGCAAGAGCAAGAGCAAGAGATGCGAAGTTAGTTATTTGACAGTTAGTTATATATTGGCTGTTCCGGCCCTTTCGCGGGGCAAGCCCGCTCCTACAGAGATCTATATAACGACGACTATTGCGTGGGAGCGGGCTTGCCCCGCGATACAATAGAAAGATAAATTAAGTTTCAGCTAGCGACAGCTGCGCCAGCCCAGGCGCCGCCCGTAACTTCGCGACTTCAGGAGGCCGAACGGAGGTCTTGCGCAGGGAGGTGACGGGCATGGATGCCCGTCAAGCGCTGGGGCCCAGGATGGGCCCTGCAGCGCGGTCCTCCCGGGAGCAAGGCCGGAGTGAGGGGACCCGGAGCGAAGCGTAGGGCCGGATGAATGGAGCGCAACGGCTTTGGTTACTTTGGCCAAGACCAAAGTAACCCGCCGTAAGGGCGGAAAGGTGAATAAGCGTCGACATCACAAATGAATACGCATACAACTCTCAACACCAACTAAAACAACCAAACAACCAAACAACCAAACAACAGACCAAACTCAACTCAAGACAACTCCCCCTCAACCCGATCCCTCCCCCCCTGCTTGGCCACATAAACCCCAGCATCCGCCCGCAACAACAACGCATCCGCCCCTTCCCCAACCCGCCACCCCGCCACCCCAAAACTCGCCGTCACCCGCCCCACCCCCTCGACCGGCACACTGCGCACCCCCTGCCACAACTCCTGCGCCAACATCCGCGCCTGCTCGGCATTACTCCCCGGACACAACACCATGAACTCCTCCCCCCCCAACCGACAAAACACATCGGTCCGCCGCAACCGCTGCCCGATCCGCTGGCACAGGCTGCGCAGCACATGATCCCCCACCGCATGCCCGTATTGATCGTTGATCCGCTTGAAGTGATCGATATCCAGCATGATCACCGCCAGGTCCAACCCATCCCGCTGCGCCCGATCCAGTTCGTTGCGCAGCCGCTCCTGGAAATACCGCCGGTTGTAGATCCCGGTCAGCGCATCGGTCACCGACAGCGCCCGCAGCTCCTCCTCCACCCGCTTGAGGTCCGAGATATCGGTCAGGTAACCATGCCAGAGCGTGCTGCCGTGCTCGCCGACCTCCGGCGTCGCCTCCCCACGCACCCAGCGCAACCCCGCCCGCGGCAGGCACACCCGGTACTCCTCCCGCCACGGCGTCAGGTACTCGGCGGAGTAACGCACCGAGCGCCGCACTCGCTCCAGGTCGTCCGGGTGGATACGTTCGAACACCGCCGCGGCGTCCTCGCGCAGCACTGCCAGGTCCACCTCGTAGATGTCGTGCAGACCTTGGCTGGCGTAGGGGAAACAGGAATGACCATCGGCGTCCAGGCGATACTGGTAGATCCCGCCAGGCACCTCGGCGCTGAGTTTTTCCAACAGCCGGTCGCGGGCCGCCAGGGCTTCGTGCACCCGGCGCCGCTCGGTGACATCGATGCAGATCGCCAGATAGCCCACCCATAACCCCTGCTCGTCCAGCACCGCCGTCACCAGCATGTTGGCCAGCAGGTGGCTGCCATCCTTGCGCACCAGGGTCCAGTCCGCCGGCTCCGCGCCGCCCTCCTGCACCGTCTCGGCGAACATCGCCTGGCCCGCGCCAACCTCGCGCCCGAAGCGCACGCTCAAGGCATGGGCCCGCTGGCGCAGCTCCTCGGGCAAGACCAGGTCCTCAAGGCGCAGCTGGCCCAGCGCTTCGCCGGCCGAATAGCCCAGCATGCGCTCGGCGCCCGCGTTGAACGTGCCGATCACCCCGCGCAGGCTGGTGGCGATGATCGCCACCTGGGTCGCGGCATCAAGCACGCTGCGCAACTGGTTGTGGGTCTCGCGCAATGACTGCTCGCTGATACGCAGCTCGGCGGTACGCCGGGCCACCAGGCCCAGGGCACGCTGGCGCTGGCTGAACAGGCTGTACAGCAGCAGCGCCAGCAAGACACTGAGCAGGCCACCGAGCAACGCCACCACCGGCACCGCCGACGAGCGGTTGGCGGCGAGAAAGCCCTGGCTGGGACGAATGTCGAGCTGGTAGTGGTGGTCCGCCAGGTGCAGCAGGTGACTGCTGGCAAAGCCCATGCGCGCCGGCGGCATCCCTGAGTCGAACAGCACCTCGTGACCACCCTCTGTGGACAGGTCGAGGATGCGCACCACCAGGTTGTCGTCAGCCACCGTCGGCAGGCTCTCGGCGATCAGCTGATGCAGGCTCAGCAAGGCCATGACGTACCCTCGAAGGGGATCGCCCACAGACGCTTCATCGGCGAACACCGGGGCGACTATCAGCAGGCCACGGGTATAAGTCGGTTCGACGTTGATCATGTCCAGCGGCGCCGACACCGCCATGCTGCCGGGGCTGGCGGCCCGGGCCAAGGTCGCGGCGCGCAGCGGCTGCCCACCCAGGTCGAAGCCGTAGGGCTGGGCCTGGCGACTCGCCGCCTGGGTGTACAGCACCGGATAGTAGTGATCACGCGCAGGCGCGGCCTGCCAATCGCCCTGGGCGTCCAGGTCGCGGATCTGATAGGGCTGGCCCAGCCAGGCACTGGCGCGCCGCTCGAAGTCCTCGCGCTGCGCGGCCGCTACCCGCGGTGCCCAGGAGTAAGCCTGGGTGCGGTGCAGCAAGGGACGTGCGTAGCCATCGAACTCGCGGGGGGTGATTTCAGTGGAATAGGCGAAGAACCGGCGCAAGCCATCCAGGCGTTGCTCCTGCTCCTCGAAACGCTCGGCGATGCGGCTGTAGCGCTCACTGGCCAGCAGCTCGAAGCGCTGGCGCAGTTGCTGCTGGTAGAAGGTCTGGGTGGCGATCGCCAGGGCGGCCGTGAGCAACGCCCCGGCGACCAGCGCCGCCAGGGCCACGCCCCAGGCCGACAACTCGTCGCCGAGCAGGCCAAGCCGCTTTGCAGGTACGCCCGGGTTCGACATAGAGGACTCCAACCAAGGTCAGCGTCCTGCGTATTGTCCCGCCCTGTCCTGAGTTATAGCCACTGGCCAGCAGGCGTGCCACGTACCTCGTCGGCTCAGCGCAGACGCAGCTGCCAGGCGCGGTGGATACGATTGTTGCGGGCGAAGTCCGGGTCCAGGGTCTGGGCACTGATCTCCTCCACTACGTAGCGCGCGGCCAAATGCTCGTCGAGCTGGAACTTGCGGAAGTTGTTGGAGAAGTACAGCACACCCCCCGGGGCCAGGCGCGCCATGGCCAGGTCGAGCAGTTGCACATGGTCGCGCTGCACATCGAATACCCCTTCCATGCGCTTGGAGTTGGAGAAGGTCGGCGGGTCGATGAAGATCAGGTCGTAGCTGTCCTGGGCGTTCTCCAGCCAGGCCATGACATCGCCCTGCTCCAGGCGGTTGCGCTCGGAGAAACCGTTGAGCGACAGGTTGCGCCGGGCCCAGTCCAGGTAGGTCTTCGACAGGTCCACGCTGGTGGTGCTGCGCGCGCCGCCCTTGGCTGCGTGCACGGTGGCCGTGGCGGTGTAGCAGAACAGGTTGAGGACGCGCTTGCCCGCCGCCTCGCGCTGGATGCGCATGCGCATCGGCCGGTGATCGAGGAACAGCCCGGTATCCAGGTAGTCGGTGAGGTTGACCAGCAGCTTGACGCCGCCTTCGTTGACCTCCTGGAAGCGCCCTTCGGTGGCCTGGCGCTCGTACTGGCGGGTGCCGCTCTGGCGCTCCCGGCGCTTGAGCACCACACGCTGCGGATCGACGCCCAGGGCCTGGGGAATCGCGCTCAGCGCGTCGAGCAGGCGCGCCTGGGCCTTGTCCGGATCAATCGAACGCGGCGCGGCGTACTCCTGCACGTGCACCCAGTCGTGGTACAGGTCCACTGCCAGGGCGTACTCGGGCATGTCGGCATCGTACACACGGTAGCAATCGACCTTCTCGCGGCGGGCCCACTTGCCCAGCTGCTTGAAGTTCTTCTGCAGGCGGTTGGCGAACATCTGCGCGCCTTCCGACAGGCGCGCCGGCTCGCTGGCCACCGGGGCCTGGCGACGAGGCTCGCCCTCAGCCGCCTCGGCCTGGGCCGAACGACGATCACCGGTGACGAACTGGTCGGGCTGGACCTTGAACAGCAACAGCTTGCACGGCAACGCGCCGTTCCAGAAGGCGTATTGCTTGTGGCTGCGGATGCCCATGCGCTTGCCCAGCTCCGGCGCGCCGGTGAACACCGCCGCTTCCCAGCCCATGCAGGCCTGGCGCAGGCGCTCGCCGAGGTTCTGGTAGAGGTACAGCAGGCTGGCTTCGTCGCCCAGGCGCTCGCCGTAGGGCGGGTTGCTGATCACCAGGCCTTTCTGGTTCTGGTCCGGACGCGGCTCGAAACTGGCCACCTCGCCCTGGTAGATCTTCACCCAGTCGCCCAGGCCCGCGCGCTCAACGTTGTTGCGCCCCGGCTGGATCAACCGTGGGTCGGCCTCATAGCCGCGGATCCACAGCGGCGGCTTGGCCAGGCCGGCTTGAGTACGGGCCTGGGCCTCGTCGTGGACCTTGCGCCACAGCGCCGGCACATGGCCGAGCCAGGCGCTGAAGCCCCAGCGCTCGCGCTTGAGGTTGGGAGCGATATCGGCGGCGATCATCGCCGCCTCGACCAGGAAGGTGCCCACGCCGCACATCGGGTCGGCCAGGGCGCCGCCCTCGGCCGCGATACGTGGCCAGCCGGCGCGGATCAGCACCGCCGCCGCCAGGTTCTCCTTCAGGGGCGCAGCACCCTGCTGCAAGCGATAGCCACGCTGGTGCAGGCTGTGGCCGGACAGGTCGAGGGAAAGGATCGCCTCGCCACGGTCCAGGCGCAGGTGCACGCGCACATCCGGGTCGACCTTCTCCACCGACGGGCGCAGGCCTTCGCGGTTGCGCAGCTTGTCGACGATCGCATCCTTGACCTTGAGCGCGCCGAAGTGGGTGTTGTCGATGCCTGAGCCATGGCCGCTGAACTCCACCGCCAAGGTGCCATCAGCCGCCAGGTGGTCGGCCCAGTCGACGGCATTCACGCCGTCGTACAGGTCGTCGGCGTTCTTCATCGAGAAGCGCTTGAGCACCAGCAGCACGCGGTTAGCCAGGCGCGACCAGAGGCACAGGCGATAGGCGGTTTCCATGTCGGCGTCGCCGCGAATGGCCGAGGTGTGCTCACGCACCTCGTTCAGGCCCAGTTGACGGGCTTCCTCGGCGAGCAGGCCTTCAAGACCCTTGGGGCAGGTAAGGTAAAGTTCGAAACGGTCCGACATGTGCAATCCAGAGCCTTTGGCTAGGTAGATGGCGAGCCGACGCATCGGCTGCCGCTGTTAGCCCGCACGCCTTTCCAGCAGGCGTCCGGGTGGCCCGACGAAACGCTCGCCAGGCCTGGCCGCCCGGTCGATCATGCCTTTGCCGGGTGGCGAAAGAGGCTTTGATCGTCGGGCAGTATGAAAATTGCGTGGACGTCGGGCTCAGATGTGACCCTTCGTCGCATTACCAAATATTACTGTCATCATCCAGCAACGCTGGCCAATTGACGTCAAGGTTGGGTAAACCCTGATCATAGCGGGCTCAACGGCAAACAAGGTTGAGTCGCATTTATTTACTTATCCCCTCACCTTCGGAAAGGTTACGTCCTTATGACAAATCGATCATTCACACTGTGACCTGCATTCGTTAGAACTGATCTCAGGTCGCACCGCAACGGGGCGGCACTTTCAACCCGCCACGCCAGCAGCGGGTGCACTTCGGCAGAACGATTCTGCCCGGCCTCGGAGAGGCCGACGGGACATTTCAGTCAACAAGTGAGGGCAATACCTTATGAGTGGAAAAAGAATGAAACGTAGTTCCGAGGAGAAAGAAAAAGCACGCGGTTTTCTTTACGGCATACAAGGTAAATCCCGAGAACTGTGCCCAAAACAGGAAGGTACAGCTGGCCATCAAAACTGGATGAACGGTTGGCGCAACGGCCGTGAAGCATACTGGAATGCAGAGACCGGCATCGCTGGCATTTCTACCCGAAACGAGAACCACGCACTTGGCTGAACGAGGACACTGAATTCGAGTCACCATGCGCGCCCTATCCGGGCGGCGGGCTGCGGCCCAGGGGCCCCTTTGAAGGGGCCCTTTTTTATGCCCTTTTTTTCATCCTATCCGGCGGGCAACGTGGGAGCGGGCTTGCCCCGCGATGGCGTCCGCCCAGGCAACTTGTCCTGGCGCCATCGCGGGACAAGCCCGCCCCCACGGCTACCGGTTCATTTCATGCTTTCGGCATCGCGGCAATGGCATCCACTGCTTCACGAATCAGCGACGGGCCTTTATAGATGAAGCCCGAATAGATCTGCACCAGACTCGCCCCTGCGGCGATCTTCTCGGCCGCATGACGCCCCTCGGTGATCCCGCCCGCCGCAATGATCGGCAGCTTGCCACCCAGCTCACCAGCGAGCACTTTCACCGTGTGAGTGCTCTTTTCCAGCACCGGCGCACCCGACAAACCACCAGCCTCGCCACCGAACGGCAGGCCTTCGACGCCCTCGCGCCCCAGGGTGGTGTTGGTGGCGATCACCGCATCCATCCCCGATTCGACCAACGCCGCCGCCACCAGGGCGGTCTCCTCGTCACTCATGTCCGGCGCGATCTTGATCGCCAGCGGTACGCGCTTGCCGTTTGCCTGCGCCAATTGCTCACGGCGCTCGGCCAGGGCATCGAGCAGTTGCTTGAGCGAATCGCCGAACTGCAGCGAACGCAGGCCGGGGGTATTCGGCGAGCTGACGTTGACGGTGATGTAGCTGGCGTCGTTGTAGACCTTCTCCAGGCAGATCAGGTAGTCGTCCTGGGCCCGCTCGACCGGGGTGTCGAAGTTTTTGCCGATGTTGATACCCAACACGCCGGTGTACTTCGCGGCACGCACCCGCGCCAGCAGGTGGTCGACGCCCAGGTTGTTGAAACCCATGCGGTTGATGATGGCCGTGGCCTCCGGCAAGCGGAACAGCCGCGGCTTTGGGTTGCCCGGCTGCGGGCGCGGCGTCACGGTGCCGATCTCGACAAAGCCGAAGCCCAGCTGGGCAAAGCCGTCGATGGCCGCGCCGTTCTTGTCCAGGCCGGCGGCCAGGCCGACCGGGTTGGCGAAGTTCAAGCCCATCACCGTTACCGGCAACGCCGCCGGCTGCTTGCACAGCAGGCCGTTGAGCCCGAGACGGCCACCGGCGCCGATCAGGTCCAGCGAGAGGTCGTGGGAGGTTTCCGGGGAGAGCTTGAACAGCAGCTGGCGGGCCAGGGTATACATGGGCGGGCGGACTCGCGGTGTGTGAGGGGGCGATTATAGCCAGCGCGTCGCCGGGGCGACAGGGCAATGGCACATGGGTTGCTAAGTCCGTTGCATGCAGTCAATCGCGAACGCCCGAGGATTCTCGTGAACACAGCCCTCCCGACAACGCCCCTGGCCTGGGTCAACGGCAGCGACGCGCCGGAAAAGCCCAGCCTGGACATCGGTTTCATGGCCCTGACCGACTGCGCCTCGGTGGTGGTCGCCGCCACCCAGGGCTTCGCCCAGCAGTTCGGCCTGACCCTCAACCTGCGCCGCCAGGCCTCCTGGGCCGGGCTGCGCGACAAGCTGGTCAGTGGCGAACTGGACGCCGCCCATTGCCTCTATGGCCTGGTGTACGCGGTGCACCTGGGCATCGGCGGCGTGCCCGCCAGCCCCCTGGCCGTGCTCATGGGCCTTAACCAGAACGCCCAGGCCATCAATCTCTCCCCCGCGCTGCAGTGCAAGGGCGTGACCAGCCCCGAGGCACTGGCGCGGCTGGTGCACCAACAGGGCGCACAACTGACGTTCGCCCAGACCTTTCCGACTGGCACCCATGCCCTGTGGCTTTACTACTGGCTGGCCAGCCAGGGCATCCACCCGCTGCGCGACGTGACCAGCGTGGTGGTGCCCCCTGCGCAGATGGCCGCCCACCTGCAGGCCGGGCGCATCGACGGCTTCTGTGTCGGCGAACCCTGGTCGGCGGACGCCGTCGCCAAGGGGCAGGGCTTCACCCTGGCCACCAGCCAGTCGATCTGGCCCGACCATCCGGAAAAGGTCCTGGCCAGTGCCCGCGGCTTCGTCGAACAGTACCCCAACAGCACCCGGGCGCTAATCAAGTCGGTACTCGCCGCCGCACGCTTCATCGAGCAGAGCCAGGAGAATCGCCGTGGCACGGCGCAACTGCTCAGCGGCAGCGCCTACCTGGGCTCCCCGGTCGGCAGCATCGAGCCGCGCCTGATCGGCGACTACCAGGATGGCCTGGGCCATCGCTGGCACGATCCCCACGGCCTGCGCCTGTTCGACCAGGGTCGGGCCAACCTGCCGTACCTGTCCGATGGCATGTGGTTCATGACCCAGTTCCGCCGCTGGGGCCTGCTGCGTGACGACCCGGACTACCTGGCGGTCGCCAGCCAGGTGCAGCAGCTGACGCTGTACCGCGAAGCCGCCACGGCGTTGGGCGTACCTTGTGCCGACCCGCCCATGCGCAGCAGCCTGCTGATCGACGGCAGCCGCTGGGACGGCAGCGACCCCCATGGCTATGCGCGCAGCTTCGCACTGCACGCCCTGGACGCGGCGCCTGACGCCCGCGCCCATCGCTGAGGGTCCAGCCATGTTGCGTATCCTGCTGATCGACGACACGGAAAAAAAAGTCGGCCGCCTCAAGGCCGCCCTGATCGAGGCCGGCTTCGAGGTGATCGAGGCCAGCAGCCTGAGCATCGACCTGCCCGCGTGTGTCGAAACGGTGCACCCGGACGTGGTGCTGATCGATACCGAGTCACCAGGCCGGGACGTGATGGAACAGGTGGTGCTGGTCAGCCGCGACCGCCCGCGTCCCATCGTGCTGTTCACCGACGAGCATGACCCCGGTGTGATGCGCCAGGCGATCCAGGCCGGGGTCAGCGCCTACATCGTCGAGGGTATCCAGACCACGCGGCTGCAACCGATCCTTGATGTGGCCATGGCCCGCTTCGAAAGCGACCAGGCGCTCAAGGCTCAACTGCTGGCCCGCGACCAGCAGTTGGCCGAGCGCAAGCTCATCGAGCAGGCCAAGGGCCTGCTGATGAAGATGAAGGACTGCAACGAGGAACAGGCCTACACCCTGATGCGCCGCCAGGCCATGAGCCGCCAGCAGAAGCTGATCCAGGTGGCGGAACAGATCATTGCCATGTCGCAGATGCTGGGGTAGCGCCATCCGTACCGACGTTACGCCCCTCTGTAGGAGCGGCCTTGTGCCGCGAAAGGGGCGCGCAGCGGCCCCAAGATTTCAGGGTTTACATAAAGATCGCTGGGGCCGCTTTGCGGCCCTTTCGCGACACAAGGCCGCTCCTACAGGGTTCGCGCGAGACTGGATATTGGCCCGCCTCTTGCTCTGAAAACCCCGGTAGCCAACGGCGGTTGCCCCCATACCCTGACAAAGACGTCGCTCGCCCCTCCACAGCCATGGACCGGGCAGCGGCGTCTTTTCGTTTCCGCGCCCAACGAGGTGTTCGATGAATACGAGCTTCTGGAAATCCGGGCATGTGCCCACGCTGTTCGCCGCCTTCCTGTATTTCGACCTGAGCTTCATGGTCTGGTACCTGCTCGGCCCCCTGGCGGTGCAGATCGCCGCCGACCTGCAACTGAGCGCACAACAGCGGGGCCTGATGGTGGCCACGCCGATCCTCGCCGGCGCGGTACTGCGCTTCGCCATGGGCCTGCTGGTCGATCGCCTGTCACCCAAGACCGCCGGGCTGATCGGCCAGGTCATCGTGATCGTCGCCCTGGCCTGCGCCTGGCACCTGGGGGTGCGCAGCTACGAGCAGGCGTTGCTGCTGGGTGTGTTCCTCGGCTTCGCTGGGGCCTCGTTCGCCGTGTCCCTGCCACTGGCCTCGCAGTGGTATCCACCCCAGCACCAGGGCAAGGCCATGGGCATCGCCGGCGCCGGCAACTCCGGCACGGTGTTCGCCGCGCTGCTGGCCCCGGCGCTGGCGGCAGGCTTCGGCTGGAACAATGTGTTCGGCTTCGCCGTGCTGCCCTTGCTGCTGACCCTTGTGCTGTTCGCCCTGCTGGCGCGCAATGCCCCGCAACGGCCTAAGCCCAAGGCCATGGCCGACTACCTGAAGGCCCTGGGAGATCGCGACAGCTGGTGGTTCATGTTCTTCTACAGCGTGACCTTCGGCGGCTTCATCGGCCTGGCCAGTGCCCTGCCCGGCTACTTCAGCGACCAGTACGGGCTGAGCCCGGTGACCGCCGGCTACTACACCGCCGCCTGCGTGTTCGCTGGCAGCCTGATGCGCCCACTCGGCGGTGCTCTGGCCGATCGCTTCGGCGGGATCCGCACCCTGCTGGCGATGTACGGCGTGGCCGCCGTATGCATCGCCGCAGTGGGCTTCAACCTGCCCAGCGCGGCGGCGGCCCTGGCGCTGTTCGTCAGCGCCATGCTCGGATTGGGCGCCGGCAATGGCGCAGTGTTCCAGCTGGTGCCACAGCGTTTTCGCCAGGAGATCGGTGTGATGACCGGGCTGATCGGTATGGCCGGTGGCATCGGCGGCTTCCTGCTTGCCGCAGGCCTGGGCACCATCAAGCAGCATACCGGCGACTACCAGCTCGGCCTGTGGCTGTTCGCCAGCCTCGGCCTGCTGGCCTGGTTCGGTCTGCACGGGGTCAAGCAACGCTGGCGCACCACCTGGGGCTCGGCGGCAGTGACGGCGGCGCGGGTCTGAGGCCGCGCCATGAGCCTGCAACTGAGCTTTGCCCAGGCCAGCGCCACCGGGCCGCGTCCGGAAAACCAGGACGCCCTGCGCCTGGTAACACCCGTGCCGGAGCTGGCCGCCAGCAAGGGTTACCTGTGCGCGCTGGCAGACGGCGTCAGCCAGTGCGCCGATGGCGGCCTGGCGGCGCGCGCCAGCCTGCAGGCCCTGGCTCTGGACTATTACGCCACGCCCGCCACCTGGAGCGTTGCCCAGGCCCTGGACCGCCTGCTCACGGCACAGAATCGCTGGCTGCGCGCCCAAGGCAATGGCCAGCCGCTGCTGACCACCCTCAGCGCCCTGGTGCTGCGCGGGCGACGTTTCACCCTGGCCCATGTCGGCGATTGTCGGGTGTACCGCTGGCAGGCCGACCAGCTGCACTGCCTGAGCGAAGACCATGTCTGGGACCAGCCCGGCATGCAGCATGTGCTCAAGCGCGCGCTGGGGCTGGACCAGCAACTGCTGGTGGACTACCTGGAGGGCGACCTGCGCGAGGGCGAGTGCTTCGTGCTGCTCAGCGACGGCATATGGGCCAGCCTGAGCGATGCGCATATCCAGTCGATCCTGCGCGAACAACCCGACCTGCAGGTGGCCGCCGACACCCTGGTGGCCAGCGCCCACCATCGCGGCAGCCAGGACAACGCCAGCGCCTTGCTGGTGCGAGTGGATCAACTGGGCGCCAGCAACCTGGGCGATACCCTGGCGCAACTTCAGCAGTGGCCGCTGCCAGGCGCGCTGCGTGACGGTCAGTCGATCGATGGCTGGCAGGTCGACAGCTTGCTGACCCAGAGCCGGCAATCGCTGCTGTACCGGGTCCGCGACCCGCACGGCCAGCCCTGGCTGCTAAAGACCCTGCCGCAGTCTCGCGACCAGGAGCCCGGGGCCGCCCAGGCCCTGCTGCTGGAGGAGTGGTTCCTGCGCCGGGTCGCCGGCCGCCACTTCCCTGAAGTGCACCCGGCCAGCCAACGCCAGCACCTGTACTACCTGATGCGCGAGTACCCGGGCACGACCCTGGCCGGACAACCCCCACTACCGCTGGCGCAATGGCTGGAGGTCGCCCGCCAGCTGTTGCAAGCGGTGGGCGTACTGCATCGGCGCAACCTGCTGCACCGCGACATCAAGCCGGACAACCTGCACCATGGCAGCGATGGCCAGCTGCGTCTGCTGGACTTCGGGCTGGCGTACTGCCCGGGGCTTTCCGAGGACCCGCCCCATGCCCTGCCGGGCACGCCTTCGTTCCTCGCCCCTGAAGCCTTCGACGGCCTGCCCCCCGCACCGCGCCAGGACCTCTATGCCGTGGGCGTGACGCTTTATCATCTGCTCACCGGGCACTACCCCTACGGCGAGGTCGAAGCGTTCCAGCGCCCACGCTTCGGCACGCCAGTGAACCCGGCGCGTTATCGGCCGGATTTGCCGGAGTGGTTGCAGCGCAACCTGTTACAGGCGGTGGCGGCAGACCCGGCGCAGCGCTTCGAGACCGCCGAGCAGTGGTTGCTGTTGCTGGAACGGGGAGATCGCCAGGAGCTGGCCGAGCGGCCACGGCCGCTGCTGGAGCGCGAGCCGTTGAAGGTGTGGCGCACGATTGGGTTGCTGTCGCTGCTGTTGAACCTGGTGTTGTTGCTGGTGCTGCTCAAACGCTAAGCGCGCAGGCGCACCACAGTTCGTGTAGGAGCGGCCTTGTGCCGCGAAAGGGCTGCGTAGCAGCCCCGGCAATCCGCGTGATGCTGAAATCCTGGGGGCGCTGCGCACCCCTTTCGCGGCACGAGGCCGCTCCTACAAAGGGGGGGGACCAGGTGTATCTCGAAAAATCTCGGGCAAAGAAAAACCCGGCCGAGGCCGGGTTTTTCGTGAAGCGTCAAACCAATTACTTGGCCTGGGCTTCTACCTGAGCTTCTACGCGACGGTTGACGGCGCGGCCAGCATCGGTGGCGTTGTCGGCGACCGGACGGGTCTCACCGTAGCCAACCGAGTCAACACGGCTCGATTCGATGCCGTACTGCTGGGTCAGGACTTGCTTGACAGCGCTGGCGCGACGCTCGGACAGCTTCTGGTTGTAAGCGTCTGGACCGACGGAGTCAGTGTGACCTTCCACGGTGGTGGTGGTCTGTGGGTACTGCTTCATGAAGTCAGCCAGGTTCTTGATGTCGCCGTAGCTGTTAGGCTTGACGACCGACTTGTCGAAGTCGAACTTGACGTCCAGCTCAACGCGAACGACTTCGGCAACAGCCGGGCAGCCATCAGCGTCAACGGTAACGTTGGCTGGGGTGTCAGGGCACTTGTCGACGTTGTCGCAGACGCCATCGTTGTCGCTGTCGGAGCAGACTTCGGCAACTGGAGCTGGCGCAGGAGCGGCTTTCTGGCCACCGCTGCCACCGAAGTTCAGACCCAGACCAACGGTCGGACCCCACTCGGTGTTGCCGTTGTCGATGTTGTACATGGCTTCGACGCCGGCACGGGCGAAGAACATGTCGGTGATGTACCACTTGGCGCCAGCGCCAACGTTGGCGAAGGTGGAGTGGTCACGGCCGCCACGAGTGGCCTGGCCCAGGCTTTCGTGAGCGAAACCAGCGGAAACGTACGGACGCAGGGCGTCACCGACGGTACCGAAGTGGTAGGTGGCGTCCAGCTTGGTCTTGGAGCCTTTGATGTCTTTGTTGAAGACTTCACCACGAGCGTTGTGGGTCTCGTTGTAGCCCAGGTCCAGGGACACGTCGTCGGTCAGGAAGTAACCGAGGCGGACACCAGGGTTGGTGCCGGTGTTCTTGAAGTTACGCTCGCTGTCGTAGTACTGCTTGGTGACGTTGCCTTCGATTTCGACAGCGCCTTGGCCTTGAGCCAGAACGCCGAACGAAGTAGCGGCCACGAGCGAGCCAATGGCCAAGCCCAAGGTGTTTTTCAATTTCATCCGTTAAATCCCCATCTGGTGATAGTTAAGCAGTCCCACCAACATCCGGGGGACAACTCGACGGCAAGTCTAGCAGAACTTGCCGGTTGGTTAGAGGTATTTGCTGGCCACTAAGTTTCAGCCAGGCCTGCAAATTTCTCTCTAAGCTTGTCGAGCGCACGCTTGTAGCGCATTTTCGTGGCGCTCAGGCCCATGTGCATGATGTCCGCGATCTCCTGGAATTCCAGCTCTGCGACAAATCGCAGCACCAGGATTTCCCGGTCGATCGGGTTCACATGCACCAGCCATTTGTCCAGCCCGCCCTTCTCCTCCGGCTTCGGTGCCTTGTCCTCGGACGCCTCTTCGACAGGGTCCAGGCTCAGGGCATCCATCAACCGGCGCTTGCGGCGCTCCTTGCGGTACTGGGTGATGCATTCGTTGTAGGTGATGCTGTAGAGCCAGGTCTTGAACTTGGACTTGCCCTCGAAGTTCTTCAACCCGTACAGCACCTTGAGCATCACCTCCTGACAGACATCGTCGGCATCCCGATCGTTCCCCAGGTAGCGCGCGCAGACGTTGAACAGCGTGCGCTGGTAGCGGCGCATCAGTTCCTCGTAGGCGCGGGTGACGTGAAACAGCTCCTCATGCGAACGCGCCACCAACTCCTCGTCGGTGAGCTCGCGGGGGTCATAGCGCATGGGCGGCGAATGAACTTTATTCAAAACGGATCTGGCCGACAGTCAGGTCAATGTCGCCGCTCGGCCCCGTGGGCCGATTTTTGCGGCGGCATACATTAACAGCTTTTGTGCGGTTAGCGGCTATTCACGCGCTGCTCGAGCAGCTCGCGATTAGACAACGACACCAGTTCGCCATCATCGGTCAGCAGGGTCGTCTTGACCGTGCCGATTTCCTCGATGTGCCCCTCGACCTCGCCAATACGCACCTGCTGGCCGACTTGATACAACTCGCGCACATAGATGCCGGCCAGGATCTGCCCGGCGATTTCCCGGCTGCCCAGGCCCATCGCCAGTGCAACGGCCAGACCAACGGTAATCAGCCCGATGACGATCACATGGTTCAGCAGGTCGGTCTTGACCTCGAGCTGGCTGATGGCCACCGAGATGCTGATGATGATCACCAGGCCCTGGGCGATGCGCCCGACGCCGGCGGCGTACTCCAGGCCGATACCCTCGGCGGCGCCGCGCACCAGACCGTTGACCAGTTGCGCCAGGAGCACGCCGGCCAGCAGCACCAGGGCCGCGCCGAACACCTTGGGCAGGTACAGGGCGAGCATGTCGAGGGTCGCCGAGACCCGCTCGAGCCCCAGGGATTCCGCGGCCGAGACCAGGAAGATCAGCAGCACGAACCAGTAGACGATCTTGCCGATCAAGGTCGAGATCGGCACCTGGATGCCGACCCGGGCGAGCATCTTGGTCAGCCCGGTGCCACTCATCAGGCGATCCAGGCCGAACTTGGCCAGCACCTTGGACAGCAGGGTGTCGAGCAGCTTGGCCACGACGAAACCGAGCAGCACCACGACCAGCGCGCCGAACAGGTTGGGGATGAAGTTCGCCACCTTGGTCCAAAGGGCAGTCATGGCGGTGACCAGGCTCTGGGTCCAGAGATCGAGTTCCATATTCAATCGGCCTTATCTGCGTTGCTGCCGGCGGCAGGTTTGCGGGTAGAGTTGCGACGGACCGGCGCGACATGCGCCGAGCCATTGTTCACGGCGATCAGCAGCGCCTGGCTCCAGCGGCCAAGCAGGCTGAACAGATCGCCCGCGCCGACCTGGCGGTTGGCGGTCTTGAGCACGCGACCCAGGCAGGCGGCGTCGTCGCGGTCCTGGCCGGACGGCGACGCCTTGAGCAGGTCGCGCAGGGATTCTTCAAACGGATCGTGCATGGGCACCTCGCGCAATGTCAGTCAAAGACGAGGGCGCCGAGCAATGGGTCACACAGGGATGTGGGACGAGTGTTTCAAAATGAGTGTGCGAGCCCATCGCGGGGCAAGCCCGCTCCCACGGAACCACGCTGAGAGCGTGGGAGCGGGCTTGCCCCGCGACAAGATACATCACACCCACCGCAACCGCCGGAACAACCACCACTGCCCTGCTGCCAGCCCCAGCACGACCATGCAGGCGAACAGGAAGCCATAGGGGTTTTCCGCGCCCGGAATACCGCCGACATTGATGCCCAGCAGCCCGGTGATGAAGCTCATGGGCAGGAAAATGCAGGTGATGATGCCGAACCGGTACATGGTCCGGTTCATCCGCTCGCTGCGCCGCCGGTCCTCGCTTTCCAGCACCAGCGCGGCGCGCTCGCGGGCCAGTTCGAGCTCTTCGAGGTAGCGGATCAGGCTGTTGTTCAACTCGTTCCAGTAGTCGGCGTCGGCATCGGCGAACCAGCTGTATTTGCTGCGCGACAGCTGGGCATAGATGTCGCGCTGGGGGGCGAGGAAACGCCGCAGGCCGGCGGCGCGGCGCCGGATCTGCTGCAGGCTGCCCTGGGCCGGAGAATACCGTTCGTCGGATTCTACCTTTTCTTCTTCCAGATCGACCGCTTCGGACAGGTCGCTGACCAGCGCCTGGACCTTTTCGGTCAACAGTTCACCCATCAGCAACAGCAGTTCGGAGGCGGTCTTCGGCCCCCTGCCCTCGTCCAGTTTCTGCAGGACCTCGTCGCTCGCCCGAAGGGGCCGCAGACGCAGGGAAATGACCCGACGCGCCTCGGCGAAGATACGCACCGAGACCATGTCCTCAGGCTCGGCGCCCGGGTTGAGGTTGACCCCGCGCAGGAACAGCAGCATCTGCTCGTCGGCCAATGGCAGCAGGCGCGGGCGGGTGTTCTCCTCCAGCAGCAATTCGCAGGCGAACTCGCTCAGGCCACTGTCGTGGAGCAACCAGGTGCGGGTCTGCGGGTGACTGCGGTCCCAGTGCAGCCACAGGCTCTCCTGGGGCTGCAGCTGCAGGTCGTCCAGCTCGGTGCGGGCGATCGAGCGCGCGCCACCCTTGCCATCGAGCACCAGGGCATGCACCAGGCCCCACTGCGCGTTGTCTTCCTCGAACATCAAAGCTCCATCGGTGTACGGCGCGTCACTCGGGCATCTTCAGCGGGCTCGGCGAGACCAGCACGCCGTTGTTGTCGGCATACACATACTCGCCTGGGCGGAAGGTCACGCCAGCGAAGGTCACCGCGACATTGAGGTCGCCGATGCCACGCTTGTCGGTCTTCATCGGGTGACTGGCCAGGGCCTGGATGCCGACATCGGTCTGCGCCAGCACGTCCACGTCACGCACGCAGCCGTAGATCAGCAGGCCTTCCCAGCCATTTTTCGCCGCTTTCTCGGCGAGCATGTCGCCCAGCAGCGCGCGGCGCAGCGAGCCGCCGCCGTCGACCACCAGAACCTTGCCCTTGCCGTCGAGCTCGACCTGCTCCTTGACCAGCGAATTGTCCTCGAAGCACTTGATGGTGACGATCTGGCCACCGAACGAGTCGTGGCCGCCGAAGTTGCTGAACATGGGTTCGAGCACCTGGACCAGGTCCGGGTAAACGTCGCACAGGTCGGGCGTTACGTAATGCTGCATGGGAAACTCCTGTCAGTCACAACGAAAGCGGATGTGGAGCAAGGCTACACCGCAGGAGGCCGGCAGTCATCCGGGACCGAGCAGTCAGTTTGCTTTTGTCTGCTCCGGCCTCTTCGCGGGTAAACCCGCTCCCACAGGGTTTCGCACCTCACCTGTGGGAGCGGGTTTACCCGCGAAGAACCCCACGCGGAATCAACTGGCGGGCACCGGCTCCATCACCACCGTCGAGGCATGCACCGGCACCTGCGGATCCCTCAGCCAGCGCTCCACCAGCGGCCACACCTGGGTTTGCGCCGCCTTGCTGACCAGCATGTCGACATGCCCGAAGGCCTCGAAGCCCTCCTCGCGCCCCAACCGCAGGAACTGCCTGGCGTCACCGCCGAACTGCTCGAACAGCTTGCGACAGGCCCACACCGGGTCCTGGAAGTCACCGGCCCCGGCCACCGCCAGCAGCGGCACCTCGATCTCGGCCAGCCCCGCCCACCAGTCCTTGTCCTTGTCGCCGAAGCGGCCGAACAGGCCATTCCAGCGCAGGCTCTCCAGGGCCAGGCCGATGGGTTCGTCCTCCGGGCCACGCTTGAGGCGCGAACCCGAGATCTGCGCGAAGCGCTTGAGCAACACGCGCGCGCCCCACTCCACCGGCGGCACTTTCAGCGGCCAGTAGACCCGGCTGACCTGGGTGCCGAACAGTGCCGCGCTGGCCACCAGCGCGGTGTCCAGGTAACCGCTGCCCAGCGCCGCCGCCAGGGTGGTGCCGCCCAGCGAGTGGCCGACCCAGTGCGGCGCCTGCCCGGCCTGCTCGCGAACGAAAGCGCCGATCACCGGCAGGTCGTAGCGCGCATAGTCGGCCACACGGTTCTGTCGCCAATCGCGGTTGCGCGGCGACAGGCCGTGGCCGCGCATCTCCGGGATCCACACATCGAACCCGGCGCGGGCCAGATAGGCGCCCAGGCCGATGCCCTTGGGCGAATACCAGAAGCGCCGGTTGGAGAAACTGCCGTGCAGGAGAATGACCGGCACGCCCTGGGCGTGGTCCTGATCGGCCAGGCCCAGGCGGGTGACGGCCAGCTCAACGCTCGGATCGGGGCTGTTGCCGGCCTTGATCCGGTAGACGTCTTCGCTGAGGTCGCCGCGGCGCTCGGCACTGAGCAACGCGACGGGAAATTGGGTGGAGCTGCTTTGCATGGGTTCACGAACAAACTGAGGATATGAACGTGGGAGCGGGCTTGCCCCGCGATTGAACCAGACCTGCAGACACTGCTGTCCCATCTGGCGCTATCGCGGGCCAAGCCCGCTCCCACAGTGTGTTGCCTTCAGCGCATCACGCCGCGCCCTGGCCCTCGGCCAGGAAGAACCAGGTCTCGAGCACCGAGTCCGGGTTCAGCGACACGCTCTCGATGCCCTGCTCCATCAGCCACTTGGCCAGGTCCGGGTGGTCCGACGGGCCTTGACCGCAGATGCCGATGTACTTGCCGGCCTTGTTGCACGCGGCAATGGCGTTGGCCAGCAGCTTCTTCACGGCCGGGTTACGTTCATCGAACAGGTGGGCGATGATGCCGGAGTCGCGGTCCAGGCCCAGGGTCAGCTGGGTCAGGTCGTTGGAGCCGATGGAGAAGCCGTCGAAGTACTCGAGGAACTCTTCGGCGAGGATGGCGTTGGACGGCAGCTCGCACATCATGATCACGCGCAGGCCGTTGTCACCGCGGGCCAGGCCATTCTCGGCGAGCAGGTCGACAACCTGGCTGGCTTCGCCCAGGGTGCGCACGAACGGCACCATGATCTCGACGTTGGTCAGGCCCATCTCGTTGCGCACGCGCTTCAGCGCACGGCACTCGAGCTCGAAGCAGTCACGGAACGACTCGCTGATGTAGCGCGAGGCGCCGCGGAAGCCCAGCATCGGGTTTTCTTCTTCCGGCTCGTAGAGTTTGCCGCCGATCAGGTTGGCGTACTCGTTGGACTTGAAGTCCGACAGGCGCACGATGACCTTTTTCGGGTAGAAGGCCGCAGCCAGGGTGCTGATGCCCTCGACCAGCTTCTCGACATAGAAGCCAACCGGGTCGTCGTAGCCGGCGATGCGCTTGTCGACGCTTTCCTTCAGCTCCGGCGGCAGGCCGGCGTAGTTGAGCAGCGCCTTGGGGTGCACGCCGATCATGCGGTTGATGATGAACTCCAGGCGCGCAAGGCCGACACCGGCGTTGGGCAGCTGGGCGAAGTCGAAGGCGCGGTCCGGGTTGCCGACGTTCATCATGATCTTGAACGGCAGTTCCGGCATGGCATCGACCGAGTTCTGCTTGACGTCGAAGCCCAGCTCGCCTTCGAAGATGAAGCCGGTGTCGCCTTCGGCGCAGGACACGGTGACGCCCTGGCCGTCTTTCAGGACCTGGGTGGCGTTGCCGCAGCCGACAACGGCCGGAATGCCCAGTTCACGGGCGATGATCGCCGCGTGGCAGGTACGCCCGCCGCGGTTGGTGACGATGGCGCTGGCGCGCTTCATCACCGGTTCCCAGTCCGGGTCGGTCATGTCCGAAACCAGCACGTCGCCCGGCTGGACCTTGTCCATTTCCGAGACATCGTTGATTACGCGGACCTTGCCGGCGCCGATGCGCTGGCCGATGGCGCGCCCCTCGACCAGCACGGTGCCCTTCTCTTTCAGCAGGTAGCGCTCCATGACATTGGCGCTGGAACGGCTCTTCACGGTCTCGGGGCGGGCCTGGACGATGTACAGCTTGCCGTCGTCACCGTCCTTGGCCCACTCGATGTCCATCGGGCGCTGGTAGTGCTGCTCGATGATCATCGCCTGCTTGGCCAGTTCGTTGACCTCGGCGTCGCTCAGGCAGAAGCGCGCGCGCTCGGCACGCTCGACCTCGACGGTCTTGACCGAGCGCCCGGCCTTGGCTTCGTCGCCATAGACCATCTTGATTGCCTTGCTGCCCAGGTTGCGGCGCAGGATCGCCGGACGGCCGGCCTGCAGGGTCTGCTTGTGCACGTAGAATTCGTCCGGGTTGACCGCACCCTGTACCACGGTTTCGCCCAGGCCGTAGGCGCCGGTGATGAACACCACGTCGCGGAAGCCCGACTCGGTGTCGAGGGTGAACATCACGCCGGCGGTGCCGGTCTCGGAGCGGACCATGCGCTGCACGCCCGCGGACAGGGCCACCAGCTTGTGGTCGAAGCCCTGGTGCACGCGGTAGGAAATGGCGCGGTCGTTGAACAGCGAGGCGAACACTTCCTTGGCCGCGCGGATCACGTTGTCGACGCCGCGGATGTTGAGGAAGGTCTCCTGCTGGCCGGCGAAGGAGGCATCCGGCAGGTCCTCGGCGGTGGCCGAGGAACGCACGGCCACGGCCATGTTGTCGTTGCCGCCGGCCATCTCGGCGAAGGCCGTACGGATTTCTGCGTCCAGACGCGCCGGGAAATCGGCTTCCATCACCCACTGGCGGATCTGCGCGCCGGTCTTGGCCAGGGCGTTGACGTCATCGACGTCCAGCGCATCGAGCGCCGCGTGGATGCGCTCGTTCAGGCCACTTTGCTCGAGAAAATCGCGGTACGCCTGAGCCGTAGTGGCAAAGCCGCCCGGCACCGAGACACCGGCACCTGCGAGGTTACTGATCATCTCGCCCAGGGATGCGTTCTTGCCCCCCACATGCTCCACATCATGGACGCCGAGCTTATCGAGGGAAACTACGTACTCTACCAAGGTGATCTCTCCACTAACTGTATTGGAAAAGCTCAAGGGCGCCCGCCTGCCTGCCTGACTGACTGGGCCGGACGCTTGTGGCCTGGACCTGGAAAATAAGTGAGAATGCCGAGCAACCGCGTTCGGCAAACCGAACCTATCATATCCAGAAATCTTCGGCAGCTTAAGGCCCCCAGGTGCAAATGAAACGAACCGCGTTCTTCATCTCCGACGGTACCGGCATCACTGCAGAAACGCTGGGCCAGAGCCTGCTCGCACAATTCGAGAGCATTCCGTTCAATAAATTCACGCGCCCCTACATCGATACGCTGGACAAGGCCCGGGCCATGGTCCAGCAGATCAACGCCGCGGCCGAGCGCGACGGAGTGCGTCCGATCATTTTCGACACCATCGTCAACCAGGACATCCGTGAGGTCATGGCCACGTCCAATGGCTTCATGATCGACATCTTCTCGACGTTTTTATCCCCGCTCGAGCAGGAATTGACCGCCCATTCGTCGTATTCCGTGGGCAAATCCCACTCGATCGGCGGCAATTCCAACTACATGGAGCGCATCGAGGCGGTCAACTTCGCCCTGGACAACGATGACGGCGCGCGCACCCACTACTACGACAAGGCCGACCTGATCCTGGTCGGCGTGTCGCGCTGCGGCAAGACCCCGACCTGCCTGTACATGGCCATGCAGTTCGGCATCCGCGCCGCCAACTACCCGCTGACCGAGGACGACATGGAGCGCCTGCAACTGCCGGCGGTGCTGAAGAAGCACCACAGCAAGCTGTTCGGCCTGACCATCGACCCCGACCGCCTGACCGCCATCCGCCACGAGCGCAAGCCCAACAGCCGCTACTCGAGCTTTGCCCAGTGCGAGTTCGAGGTGCGCGAGGTGGAGAACCTGTTCCGTCGGGAGAACATTCCCAACATCAACTCCACGCATTTCTCGGTGGAGGAGATCTCGGCGAAGATCCTGGTGGAAAAAGGCGTGGAACGGCGGTTCAAGTAAGCCTGAACCGGCCTCTTCGCGGGTAAACCCGCTCCCACAGGGATATCACAGGGCTTGAGGCAGTGAGGTCCCTGTGGGAGCGGGTTTACCCGCGAAAGGGCCAGACCTGCTGACAGAAGGCCCAAAGAAAAGCCCCGGCATCACTGCCGGGGCTTTCTTTTACCTCAACGCAAGGCTCAGGACGGAATCACCGCCGCCTGCCCGCTCATCGCCAGGTCGACCAGCTCGCGGTTGGCCACCGCGTACATCGCATAGTCGGTGCCGGTGGCGTTGCGCAGGTCGTCGAGCATGGCGCGCCAGCGCTCGACCATCACCCGGTGCTGCTCGCACCACAACGCCACCCGGGCATCCATGTCCTGCGGCGCGTCGGCCATCTGCAGCACGGAGATGGTGATCGCCCGCTGCTGCAGGTCGATGTCGTCGCGGAACGCCTCGCGGGCCAGGGCCTGCCAGTTGTTCTCCACCGGCAGGTTGCTGATCTCCTGCAGGTACCAGGTCAGGTCCAGCGAGCTGCCCACGGCGAAGAACGCCTTGGCCACCTGCGCAGGATCATGCCCGGTCACGTCGGACGCTTCGATGATCGGCAACAGGGTGTACAGGTGCGTGGTGCCAGCAACCATGCGCGCCAGCAACTCCGGCACACCGGCCTCGACGAAGCCCTGGTAGCGGACCATCCAGCGCTCGCGGGTCGGGCCTTCCAGCAGTTCATCCAGCTTGAGCCCCAGCTGGGCGAGCACCGGCCCGAAGTGGGCGACGTCACGACCCGCGTCCTGCTCGTTGCGACGGCTGCGCAGGAACCAGCGGGTGGCGCGGCGGCCCAGGCGCATCAGCTCGTCCATCAGGGTCAGCTGGATCTCGGCCGGGACCTGATAATCCAGGGCCTCGATCTGGCGGAACCAGTGCGGCAGGTGGAAGATGTCACGCACGATCACATAGGCGCCGGCGACGTTGGCCGGGCTCATGCCGGTGGACTCCTTCAGGCGCTGGACGAAGGTGATGCCCATGTTGTTGACCAGGTCGTTGGCGATCTGGGTGCTGACGATCTCGCGCTTGAGGCGGTGACGGCGCATCGAGTCGGCGAACTTGCTCACCAGCGACGGCGGGAAGGCCGTCTCCATGTCGCGGGTCAGGTAGTCGTCGTCCGGCACCAACGACTTGAGCAGCTGCTCCTTGAGGTCGATCTTGCTGTACGAGATCAGCACCGACAGCTCGGCGCGGGTCAGGCCCTGCCCTGCCGCCAGGCGCTCGGCCAGCTGCTCCTCGGTGGGCAGGAACTCGATGGCGCGGTCCAGCTTGCCACGAGACTCGAGGTCGGCCATCAGGCGCTTGTACTCGGCGATCCGCTCGCGGGCGCGGCGGGCGGCCAGCGACAGCGCCTGGGTCTGCTTGTAGTTGTTGCCCAGCACCAGGCCTGCGACTTCGTCGGTCATGCTGCCCAGCAGCTGGTTGCGCTGCTTCTCGGTCATGTCGCCACCCTGCACCACCTCGTTGAGCAGGATCTTGATGTTGACCTCGTGGTCGGAGCAGTCCACGCCGCCGGCGTTGTCGATGAAGTCGGTGTTGGTGGCGCCGCCGTTGAGGCCGAACTCGACCCGGCCGAGCTGGGTCATGCCCAGGTTGCCGCCCTCGCCCACCACCTTGCAGCGCAGCTCGTTGCCGTTGACGCGCAGGGCGTCGTTGGCCTTGTCGCCGACATCGGCGTGGCTTTCGCTGCTGGCCTTGACGTAAGTGCCGATACCGCCGTTCCACAACAGGTCCACCGGCGCCTGCAGCAACGCGTGCAGCAGTTCGGTCGGGGTCAGGCGATCCGCTTCGATGGCGAAGCGTTCCTTCATCTGCGGGCTGATGGCGATGCTCTTGGCGCTGCGCGGGAAGATCCCGCCGCCTTCGGACATGATGCCGGTGTCGTAGTCACTCCAGGCCGAGCGCGGCAGGTCGAACAGGCGCTTGCGCTCGACGAAGCTGGTGGCCGGATCCGGATTCGGGTCGATGAAGATGTGCAGGTGGTTGAACGCGGCCACCAGCTGCAGCTTGTCGGACATCAGCAGGCCGTTGCCGAACACGTCGCCGGCCATGTCGCCGACCCCGACCACAGTGATCGGGTCTTCCTGCACGTTGATGCCGCGTTCGCGGAAGTGACGCTGCACGCCGACCCAGGCGCCACGGGCGGTGATGCCCATCTTCTTGTGGTCGTAGCCGGCCGAGCCACCGGAGGCGAAAGCGTCGCCCAGCCAGAAGCCGTAGTCGATGGCGATGCCGTTGGCGATGTCGGAGAAGGTCGCGGTGCCCTTGTCGGCCGCCACCACCAGGTACGGGTCGTCGTCATCGTGACGCACCACGTTGGCCGGCGGCACCACGCCACCGTCCTTGAGGTTGTCGGTGATGTCGAGCAGGCCGGAAATGAAGATGCGGTAGCACGCCACGCCTTCGGCGGCGATCTCGTCACGGCTGCCGCCCAGCGGCAGGCGGCGCGGCAGGAAGCCGCCCTTGGCGCCCACCGGCACGATCACCGAGTTCTTCACCTGCTGGGCCTTGACCAGGCCGAGCACTTCGGTGCGGAAGTCCTCTTCGCGGTCCGACCAGCGCAGGCCGCCGCGGGCGACGTTGCCGAAGCGCAGGTGCACGCCCTCGACCCGTGGCGAATAGACGAAGATCTCGAACTTCGGCACCGGTTTCGGCAGTTCCGGGATCAGCTTGGGATTGAACTTGAAGCTGAAGTACGACTTGTTCTGGCCGTTGGCGTCGGGCTGGTAGAAGTTGGTGCGCAGGGTGGCCTTGATCAGGTCCAGGTAGCGGCGCAGGATGCGGTCCTCGTTGAGCACCTGGACCTCGTCCAGGGCGCTGAGGATCGCCTGCTCCAGACGCTGCTGCTTGTCGTCCAGATCCTCCTGGGTCAGCTTGCGCGCCAGGTAGAAGCGGGTCTTGAACAACCGGGTCAGCTCGCGGGCGATGTCGGTGTGGTTGTTCAGGGTACTGGCGATGTAGCCCAGGTCGAAGCCCAGGCGGATCTGCTTGAGGTAGCGGGCGTAGGCGCGCAGCAGCGCCACGTCGCGCCACGGCAGGCCGGCGGTCAGCACCAGGCGGTTGAAAGCGTCGTTCTCGGCGTCGCCCTTGACGATATGGACGAAGGCGTCCTGGAAGGTGTCGTTGAGCTGCTGGATATCAAGGTTGAGGCCTTCGCTGTAGGTGAAGGCGAAGTCGTGGATCCAGAACTCGCGGCCGCTGGCGTGGCGCAGGCGGTACGGGAACTCGCCGAGCACGCGCAGGCCGAGGTTTTCCAGGATCGGCAGCACGTCCGACAGCGCCAGCGGCGTATCGGCGTGGTACAGCTTGCAGTGCAGCTGGCGCTCGCCCAACTGGGTCAGCGGCTGGTAGAAGCTCATGGCCAGCGGCTTGGCTTCCGACAGGTTCAGCACATGCTGCATGTCGACCACCGCCGAGTGCGCGGCGAAGCGCTCGCGGTAACCGGCCGGGAAGCCCTTCGGGAAGTCGGCCAGGATGTTGGTGCCATGGGCCTCGCCGAAGTTCTCCACCACCAGCGCCGAGAAGTCGTCCTGCCACGAACGGCAGGCCTGGATCACTTCGTTTTCCAGCTGCTGCGGGTCGATGTCGATGCGGTTCTTCGGGTCCACCCGCAGGATCAGCTGCACGCGGGCCAACACCGATTCGGAGAAGAAGGTCCAGAACTCGCAGTCGGTGGCCTTCAGACGCTCCATCAGCACCTGCTGGATCTTCTGCCGCACCTCGGTGGAGTAGATCTCGCGTGGCACATAGGCCAGGCAGTAGCAGAAGCGGCCGTACGGGTCCTTGCGCAGGAACACGCGGATCTTGTTGCGCTCCTGGATCTGCACGATCGACATGACGGTACTGAGCAGTTCGTCGACCGGGGTCTGGAACAGGTCGTCGCGCGGCAGTACCTCGAGGACCTGGGCCAGCTCCTTGCCCAGGTGGGCTTTGGGGTCGAAGTTGGAACGGCGTTCGACTTCGGCGACCTTGCCACGGATGTACGGGATGGTATGCACGCTCTCGCCGTACACCGACGAGGTGTACAGGCCCATGAAGCGGCATTCCTTGATGACCTTGCCATCCTGGTCGATCTGGCGGATCGACACGTAGTCCGGGTACGCCGGGCGGTGCACGCGGCTCGGCTGCGAGGCCTTGGCGAACGACAGCAGGCGCGGCTCGCGCAGGTAGGCGACGGCGTAGTCCTCGATGCGCAGGTCGTCGGCGCCCAGGCCTGCGCGCAGCAGGCGGGCCAGGCCCAGGAACGAGGCCTCGTCGTAGACCAGATGGCCGCCGTCGGCATCGGACTCGACAGTGAATTCCTCATAGCCGAGGAAGGTGAAATGGTTGTCCAGCAGCCACGACAGGAAGCTCTTCACCTCGGCCTTGTCGTTCTGCGCCGGGCCGAAGGCGTTCTGCTCCACCAGTTCCAGCAGCTCGCGGATCTTGGCTTTCATCGGCTCGAAGTCGGCGACCACGCCGCGCACTTCGGCCAGTACCTGCTCCAGCTCCATGCTCAGGGTGTTGAGCTCGGCGGCATTGGCGCAGCGGTCGATCTCCAGGTACATCAGCGACTCATGGCTGACGCCCTCGCCCTGGGTGCCCTTGGGCAGCAGTTCGACCAGCTCGCCCTTGGCGCCACGGCGCACGCTGAGCACGGTGGTCTGCAGGGTGTGGATGCTGTAGCCGCGGCGGTTGAGCTCGGTGCGTACCGAGTCGACCAGGAACGGCAGGTCGTGGTGCAGCACCTCGACCACGGTGTGGGTCGATTGCCAGCCGTGGCGTTCGTAATCGGGGTTGTAGACCCGCACCTGCGGGTGTTCGGGGTCGAAGCGCTCGATGATGCGCCAGGCGGACAGCGTGCAGCCGGCCAGGTCCGACAGCCTGCGCTGTGTGAGTTCGTCCAGAGAGATGATGCCGAAGAACTGCTCGGCGAACAGCGCCACTTGTGGCAGGGACTGTTCGCTGATGTGCTGCGCCAGGGCCACCTGCAGTTGATGCTGGAAGTCGGCTTTGCTGGCTGCGGTGAAAAACGCCATCTGTGGTACTCCGCTTGGGCTTTGTTATAGGTGAAGCGTCGCGTACGTCCGCCGGGTACGGATCAACGATAGCCAACCCGCGGCAAGCCGGACGGTAAAACCAGGCGTTGGACACGAGCGTCATGTCCACCGACTGGGGAGCTTAACGACTGAACGGTCACTGCGGCTTGCAGCGCTGCGACAATTTCGGTCAATGCGCGGTAACTTTACGTTTATCACGGCCGCCAAGGCTGTCAGAATTCCTTTCCCTTGCCATTGACCCGAGCCGCCCATGCAACTGAAAACCGCCCTGCTCTTCGCCACTCCCTGCGACGACGAGGAAGACAACATGGCGACCCTGTGCTGCCACAGCGACAAGGGCCAGATGTTCCTGCTGACCCGTTATCCGGACGAGGACACCGTCGACCTGACCCTGGATGACGAGCCGTCGACCCTGGACGGGCTGAAGGTGACCCTGAGCGCGCAGCGGCTGTTGATCGAGGTGGCGGCTGGGGATCGTGATGCGTTGAAGGGGGATGAAACGCTGGAGATCATCCTGACCAGCGCCGGGACCGACCTGGAGGAAGTAGCGCTGACCTTGCGCAATATCCTCGACGGGACCGGAACGTTCGTGTCCGAAATCTAAGCAGTTACATCGCCCGTGTAGGAGCGGCCTTGTGCCGCGAAAGGGGTGCGAAGCGCCCCCTTATTGGTGCATCACGCTGATATAGCCGGGGCCGCTATGCGGCCCTTTCGCGGCACAAGGCCGCTCCTACAGGTAGCGCGCAAGCTTCCAGGACATTGACAGGCCACTATCGACACAGGCATTGTCTGACAACCTGACCAATAAGAACTTCCATGTCCATGCTAGAGCTCCAGCGCCCCGACACCCTCGTCGAACGGGTCGTCAACGCCATCCGCGCCGAGATCGATTCCGGCCGCCTGGCCGCCGAATCGCGCCTGCCCACCGAACAGCAACTGGCTGAACAGCTCAATGTCAGCCGCTCGGTGGTGCGCGAGGCCGTGGCGCAGCTCAAGGCCGACGGGGTGCTGATCGCCCGCCGCGGGCTCGGCTCGTACATCTCGCAGACGCCCAGCGGCACGGTGTTCCGTTTCCCCGGCAGCCAGGGGCGCAAGCCGGACCTGGTGCAGATGTTCGAGATGCGCCTGTGGATCGAGACCCAGGCCGCCGCCATCGCCGCCCGCCGCCGCGACGCCGACGACCTCGCGCGCATGGCCGCAGCCCTGGGCACCATGGAAGACCCGCGCAGCGACTTCGCCACGGCCTCGGCCGCCGATGTGGCCTTTCACCGCGCCATCGCCGAAGCCAGCAAGAACGACTACTTCGTCGCTTTCCACGATTTCCTCGGCGGCCAGTTGGCCGCCGCCCGCCGCACCGCCTGGGAAAACTCCGCCACCCCGGCAGTGGGCGGTTCGGCCGATGCCCTGCGCGAGCACCGGGCGCTGTACCAGGCCATCGCCGACGGCGACCGCCAGGCGGCGGCCGGCTGCGCCGAAGCCCACCTGCGCGCCTCGGCCAAGCGCCTGAAACTCGACCTTCCCGACCTCGACTGACCCCGGAGAACCCCATCGCGGCCTGGCGAGGCTTTCACACGCACTACTTAGTCTGACAACCTGACAAGCAGATTCACCGACAAGAATACCAAGGTACCCTGCATGACCTACGACTACTGCATCATCGGCGGCGGCATCGTCGGCCTCGCCACCGCGATGGCCCTGCTTGAACGACGCCCCGGCGCTTCGCTGCTGATTCTGGAAAAGGAGGCCAGCCTCGGCCGCCACCAGACCGGCCACAACAGCGGCGTGATCCATGCCGGCATCTACTACGCGCCCGGCAGCCTCAAGGCCGACCTGTGCAAGCGCGGCGCCCAGGCCACCAAGGATTTCTGCAGCGCGCACGGCATTGCCTTCGAGGTCTGCGGCAAGCTGCTGGTGGCCTCCAACGACCTGGAGGTGCAGCGCATGCAGGCGCTGTACGAACGCTCCCAGCAGAACGGCCTGAAGGTCGAGCGCCTGGATGCCGGCGCCCTGCGCGAGCGGGAGCCGAACATCGTCGGCAAGGGCGCGCTGTTCCTCGATGCCACCGGCATCGTCGACTACCAGCAGGTGTGCGACTCCATGGCCAAGGTGATCCGCCAGGCCGGTGGCGAACTGCGCCTGTCCACCACCGTGCGCGCCATCCAGGAGCATGCCGACCACGTCGCGATCAGTGCCGACGGCAACGCCTGGCGCGCCCGTCAGCTGGTGGCCTGCGCCGGCCTGCAGTCCGACCGCCTGGCGCGTCTGGCAGGGGTGAAGATCGACCACCAGATCATCCCTTTCCGCGGCGAGTACTACCGCCTGCCGGCGAGCAAGAACCAGATCGTCAACCACCTGATCTACCCGATCCCCGACCCGGAGCTGCCGTTCCTCGGCGTGCACCTGACGCGGATGATCGACGGCAGCGTCACCGTCGGCCCCAACGCGGTGCTCGGCTTCGGCCGGGAAAACTATCGCAAGTTCTCGGTGAACTGGCGCGATGTCGCCGAGTACGCGCGCTTCCCGGGTTTCTGGAAAACCATCTGGAACAACCTCGGTTCCGGCACCACCGAGATGAAGAACTCGCTGTTCAAGCGCGGCTACCTGGAACAGTGCCGCAAGTATTGCCCGTCTCTCGAAGTCGAGGACCTGCTGCCCTATGAGGCCGGCATCCGTGCCCAGGCGGTGATGCGCGACGGCACCCTGGTGCACGACTTCCTGTTCGCCGAGACCCCGCGCATGGTGCATGTGTGCAATGCGCCATCGCCCGCCGCCACCTCGGCGATCCCCATCGGCCAGATGATCGCCGAGAAGATTCTCCAGGCCCGCTGATCCACCCGCTGCATCCACAATTACAAAGACAACAAGGAAAACCCCAATGTCGGTACACGAGACGGCCCTGGCCGCGAGCGAAACCCCCGAACAGCAACGCAAGCGCCTGCGCAAGGTGGCGGCGGCGACCATCTTCGGCTCGATGCTGGAGTGGTACGACTTCTACCTCTACGCGACCATGGCGGCGATCGTCTTCTCGAAGATCTTCTTTGACCCGAGCAACCCGGCGGTGGCCTCGCTGCTGGCGTTCTCCACCTTCGCCATCGGCTTCATCGCCCGACCCTTCGGCGGCGTGCTGTTCGGCTACCTGGGCGATCGCTTCGGGCGCAAGCACGTGCTGGTGATCACCTTCTGCATGATGGGCCTGTGCACCATGCTGATCGGCCTGATCCCCGGCTACGCCACCATCGGCATCTGGGCGCCGATCCTGCTGGTGATCATCCGCATCATCCAGGGCCTGGGCGCCGGCGCCGAGCTGTCCGGCGCGGCGGTGACCTCCTACGAGCACGCCAGCGAAGGCAAGCGCGGCAGCCAGGGCGCCTGGCCGGCGCTGGGGCTGAACCTGGGCCTGCTGCTGTCGTCGCTGACCGTGTACCTGCTGACCATGAACGGCAACGAGTTCCTGCTGGCCGGCGGCTGGCGCATCCCGTTCATCGCCAGCATCGCCCTGGTGGCGGTGGGCCTGTGGGTGCGCAAGAGCATCCCCGAGACCCCGGACTTCAAGGAACTGGACAAGGCCGACGACAAGCCGCAGGTGTCGCCGCTCAAGCTGCTGTTCAGGAATGACCTCAAGGGCCTGGCGGTGGTGTTCTTCGTGGCCGTGGGCTACAACGCCCTGAGCTACATCTTCAAGACCTTCTCGCTGGCCTACCTGACCCAGTTCAAGGGCGTCGAGGCCCATGTCACCTCGCTGTCGGTGACCCTGGCCAGCCTGGTGGCGATCTTTGCCGTGCCGTTCTTCGGCTGGCTGTGCGACAAGTGGAGCAGCAAGACCGTGCTGATGCTCGGCGGGCTGTTGTCGGCGCTGTTCGCCTACCCGTTCCTGCAACTGCTGTCGACCGGCGAGCCGATGATGATCTACCTGGCCATCGCCGTGGGCACCGGGATCCTGGCGCCGATGATGTTCGCCCCGCAGGGCTCGTTCCTCAGTCGCCAGTTCCCGACCCAGACGCGCTCGTCGGGGTTCGGCACCGGGCGCGAGGTCGGTACCGCCGTGGCCGGCGGTTTGGCGCCGCTGGGCGGGCTGGCGCTGGTGGCTGGTTCGGCGACTCATTCCACCGATGGCGTGGCGTTGATCCTGGCGGTGGCCGGGGTGCTGGTGGTGGTGTTTGCGTTCCTTGACCAGGGCTGGCGGCATTCGAAGTCGAAGAACTGACCTGGCGATAGACGGGTAAACCCGCTCCCACAGCTGGCCATGAAGGCATCGATGAACCTGTGGGAGCGGCCTTGTGCCGCGCAAGGGCCGCAAAGCGGCGCCGGCAATTTCTGCGTCGGTGCTGACATCCTGGGGCTGCTTTGCAGACCTTTCGCGGCACAAGGCCGCTCCTACAGGTTGGCGTAGGAGCGGCCTTGTGCCGCGAAAGGGCCCGACCAGGCAATACATGGATCGAGGACAATCCCAGGCATTGCCCAGGTTTTCCCAGGTGGACCACCGCCAACTGCTGTCTCGGGAGGATATAATGGCCCCCTCCCCAGGCAGCAGCCTCCAGACATGATCCAGTCCAGCCTCGATCTCTTCGACCCCCACCCCCAGCGCCTGGCGCGCCATACCCTGCTGCTGCCCGGCTTCGCCCTGCCCGAACTCGAGGCCCTGCTCGACGCCCTGCGCCCGGTGCTGCGCGCGGCACCGTTTCGCCACATGCACACCCCCGGCGGCCTGCGCATGGCCGTGGCCCTGACCAACTGTGGCGCGCTGGGCTGGGTCAGCGACGAGAACGGCTACCGCTACACCCCCATCGACCCGGTCAGCGCAAAACCCTGGCCCGCCCTGCCCCCGCTGCTGGTCGACCTGGCCACCCGCGCCGCCGCGCAGGCGGGCTTCGATGGCTTCGTGGCCGATGCCTGCCTGGTCAACCACTACCTGCCCGGTACCCGCCTGAGCCTGCATCAGGACCGCGACGAACAGGACTACGGGCAGCCGATCGTCTCGATCTCGCTGGGCTTGCCTGCGGTATTCCTGTTCGGCGGGCTGCAACGCTCGGACCGCCCCCGGCACATCCCGCTGAGCCACGGCGATGTGCTCGTCTGGGGTGGCGAGGACCGCCTGCGCTTTCATGGCGTATTGCCGATCAAGCCGGGCGTGCACCCGCGCATGGGCGAGCGGCGGATCAACCTCACGCTGCGCAAGGCGGGATAAGCCGCCCGCCTACAGGCTGGCGAACCATTCGCGGCGTTCCTCGAACGCCGCCCGGATCGCCCCGACCATCACCTGCACCAGCGGATCACCTTCGGTCTGCCCGTTGACCGCCAGCCACACCCGCCGCCGCATCGGCTCGCGGAACAGGCCCGGCAGGGCCAGCAATCCACGGTCCAGGTGCGTCGCATAATGCGGCAGCAAGCCGACACTGGCGCTGCATTTGATCAGCTGGCAGTACATTTCGTAATCCTCGATCTGGGTCACCCCGGCCGAGCGCGTGCGCAGCAATGCCTGCCAGGGCATCAGCGCCTGCACACCTACCTCGCCCTGCCATTGCACCAGCATGTAGTCCTGCAGGTCCGCCAGGCTGGTCGGTCGGTTGGCCTCGCGGGCGTAGCGCTTGGCAATATGCGGCAGGTACTCGAGGGTGGCCAGGGCCTCGGGGGCGGCACCGGCAAAGCTGCCGGCGCGGGCACCGTGGCTGGCGTCGCCCAACCACAGGGCGACATCGGCAACCTGTTCGGGTACCTGGCGACCGTCGAGGGTGGCCACCTCCAGGCGCATGCCGGCATGCTGGCGCACGAAGTTGATCAGGTTGCGGCCCAGCAGGTCCTGCAGCAGCGGTTCGGCCACGGCCAGGCGCACGCTGGCGCTTTGCTCTCGCGGCAGCGGCACGACCGGCTCGCGCGCCTGGAGTATCTGCAGCAAGCGTTCGCCCTGCTGGCTGAGCACCGGGTTGTTGTTGCGGTTGACGAACAGGCTGTAGCCCAGGCGCGCTTCCAGCGCCGCCAGGCGTTTGCGCAGGGCCACCGGCTTGAGGTTGAGTCGCCGCGCCGCCTGCATGAAGCAGCCGCAGCGCGCGGTGACCAGGAAACAGTTCAGGGTCTGTTCGTCCAGGGCCAGCGGCACCTGGCGACGAACGACAGGCACGGCGGTATCCGGGGCTCGCCCCCGGGGCAGATCGATCGGCATTCCTCGCCTCCCGCGGGCCCGCCTGGGCAGGCCCGGTTCTTCCATGGTTGTTGGCGACTAGCGGCTGCTGCTCTCCAGCACCTGATTCAGCGCCGCGCCATCGATACTCAGGGTGGCGGTGTCGAACATGCCCTCGACATAGGCCTTGGCCACCTGCTCCTGGCGCTGGGCCCGCAACAGCTCGCGCAGGCGTGGCGCCACCTCCTCGAAGGTCGCCGCCCGGGCGGGCTGTTGCTCGACCAGCTTGATGATGTGGTAGCCCGCCGCGCTCTGCACCGGTTCGCTGACCGTGCCCACCTTGAGCTTTGGCACCACCCCACGCACCTCGGGCAACAACTGCGCCAGGGCCTGCAGGCCGGTGTCGCCACCGCCGGCGGCCGTGCCGGCATCCTGGGAGTGCTCACGGGCCAGCGCGGCGAAGTCGGCATCCGCAGCCTGGGCCTGCTTGGCCAGCGCCTGGGCCTGCTTGCGCACGGCCTCGTCGTCCCTGGGGTTCTCCACCCGCAGGAAGATCTGGCTCAGGCGGTAGCGCACCGGCAGCTGCAAACCGGCCTTGCCTGCCTCATAGGCCTGCTTGAGCTCCGCCTCGCCGGGGTAGTCGTCGGGCACCTTGCTCACCGAGTTCAGGTAGTCGCGCAGGACGATCTGCTCGGTGGCCGCGCGGGTCTGCACCTGGATTTCCGGGCGCTGCAACCAGCCCTGGGCCTCGGCCTGCTGGTACAGGGCCTTTTCCGCCAGGCGAGCGCGGATCCAGGCCTCCAGTGCCGGGCGGTCGCCGCGCAGGCTGGCACGGGCTTCCTCGGGCAACTGGGCGAACAGCGCCTTGAGTTCGCCGCTGCCGACCTGTTGCTCGCCCAGACGCGCCAGTACCGGGCCGTTGTCGGTGGCCACCAGGGCGGCGGGCGACACCGGACGCGCCGCCGCCACCGGCTCGTCGCCCGGGCGCAAGGCCAGGGCGACCGCCACCGCGACAATGGCCAGCGCGCCAGCGCCGGCCCAGAGAGTGCGCGCCGTCACGAGGCGCGCTCTTGGTCGTGGGCGACCTGGACTTTCTGCTGGTCGGCCACATTACGGCTGTAGTCACGCAGATAGACGATCAGCTCCTGCAGCAGCCGGTCCCACAGCACCAGGCTGCCCAGCAGGTGCTGCTGACTGACACCATCGGCGACCACCACGTCCTGCTCCATCACCAGGAACTCGCCCTGCACCGACAGGCGGGCGAAGCGCCGGCTGGCATTCCAGTGCTCGGCCAGGCCCGCCGGCAGCTCGCCCTGGATACGCAGGGCACAGCTGAAGGTGAAGTCGAGGAATTCGCCCTCCTTGCCCGCGGCCCGGTTGCCGAAACGAACGGCATAACCCACGCCCTGGCTGGCGCTGAGCAACTGCACCACGGCGTTCTGCTCGGTGCGGTTGACCCGGCAGCCGGCATCCTGCAGCAACTGGGTCAGGGAGTCGGCGCTAACGGTTTCGATCAGGGTGACTTCGGTCATGTGCTTACTTCCTTGCGTTGAGAAAACATCACTGGGTCACGCCCTTGGGGGCGTCGAACTGGCTTTCGTAGAGCTTGTCGCCGTAGGCCTGGGCCAGTTCCTCGAACTTGACCCGGGCGCCACCGGCGAACGGCTGGCGCATCTTCATGACATCGGCGATATCGACCTTCTCGTAGGCGGCCAGCATCTCCTTGGCCACCCCGTACATCTGCTGGTTGCGGGCCTGGCATTGCTGCACCTGGCCATCACGTTCGCCCAGCTGCGCCTGCAGGGTGGCGCGCTCGCTTTCCTTGGTGCGCGCCATCGCCAGCAGCTCGTCGTAGGCCTGCTTGTACTTGTGCAGTTGTTCGTTGCTGCTGGCCACCAGCGCCTGGGCCTGGCTGTGCACGGCCTGTTGCTGGCCGGCCAGTTGCTCGCTGTGACCGCGGGCCTTGGCCAGTTGCGCGGTCAGTTCGCGCACCTGGCCCTGGGCCGCGTCGCGCTGCTGCTCGGCCGCCTGGCGGGCGGCGCTGGCCTGGGCCTGCTCGCTCTGCAGGGCCTGCAGCTGTTGCGTGGTGCTGCGCAGTTGGGCGCGCAGGCGTTCCTCGAGGGTCTCGGCCGACGCCGAGGCCGCCAGGCTTGCGCCCAGGGCCAGCATCAACCAGGCGCAGCGGTGGCGATAAGCTCCCTTGTTCATGCCCGTGCTCCTTCCCTAGAACCGCGTGTTGACTTCAAGTTGTAGCACATCGATGTCAAACGGCGCGCCGTAGACCGCCTCGCTGCTCAACCAACGGGCTGTAGCGTAGACGTTGTCGGCCAGGCCGTAGTTGCCACCGAGGAAATAACCCTTGGCGTTGGTGCCGCCGAGGTGGAAGCTCGAGTCGTTGAAACCGTCCGGCAGCGCGTCGGGCTCAATGCGCTTGTAGCCGGCGAACAGGTTCCAGTCGCCGGCCTTGCGCATGTCCAGGGCGTTGCCCAGGGTGAACTGGAGCATCCAGGCGTCGCCGCCGCTCTTGATATTGCCGTTTTCGTCGACGTTGTTGGCCAACTGCCCGGCCGAGCGCTTGCGCATGTCGCCCTCGTCGTAGGCCAGGTTGTGGATGTAGTTGGCCTGGCTGCGCAGCTTGAAGTCATGAGGCAGGTCGGCGTCCCATACCAGGTTCAGGTCGAGCAGCTCGAATTCCGAGGCGATGCCGACGAACTGCGGCTGCGGCGTGGCCGTCGGGTTGGCCGGGTTCGGCGTGATGTCGCGCAGCAGGAACACGGTGTTGCCCTTCTGCATGAAGGTCGGCCGGCTCTCGTCACTGTCGCAGGCCGGCTGGCCGTCCCACGGGGCGCAGGGGCTGGAGCGCTCGCCGGCGATGTCATCGAAGCGGTAGTAGGCCATCGCGCCCTTGAGCCGGTTGTTGTCGTTGAGCGCCCATTTCGCGCCCAGTTGCGCGCCGTACAGCCACTTGTTGTCGCTGTCTTCCTTGTCAAAGCCGTTGCTGGTGGCGTTGTCGTCGCTGTACTGCACGGGGAATGCGCCGACGGTGCCGAACAGGCTGAGGTCGCGGCCCAGCGGCTGGTCGAACAGCGCCGCCACGCCGTCGAAGTTGAGGTCGTGGGAATACAGGATGTCGGTGGACATGAACGGATTGGCGATCCGCCCGCCGGTCAGTGTCAGGCGCTCACTCGGCGTCCAGGTGACGTAGCCCTGGTCGAGCCAGATGTCCTTCTTGCCGAAGCCGCCACCGAGGTTCTGGGTGGTCGAGACCGGGTTGTTGTTGGAGCCGGTGGCGACGCGGATGCCGGCCACCCAGTTTTCCGCCAACTGCGCCTTGAGGCCGAAGCGCGCCCGCAGGCGCAGGAGGCTGTCGCGGTCCTCGCGGGTGTTGAGCAAGGGCGGCAGGCTCGAGCTGCTGTTGGGGTTGACGTCGTAGGGGCCCTTTTCGTTGAGCTTGGCGAAATCGACGATCTCGTTGCTGTTGCCGTCGGCGTACGAGCGCGACTCGTAGCGCAGGCGCAGGTCACCGTCGAAGCTGATGCGCGAGGCCCAGTCGGGGAAGGTGTTGGGCGCGGCCCAGTTTTCCTGCTTGGCGGTGTTCATCACCTCGGCCTTGATCTCGTCGCGGATCTGCTGGCGGACGATGGCCGGCACATACTGCACGCGCACCTCGCCGTTGGCCGCCGGGGCCTGGGCGACAATCGGCGCGGCGCTGCCGGCGACGCGCGCCTGCTGGGCTTCACGTTCGGCCTGGGCGATCAGCGCATCGGCCTTGTCCTGCTTGAGCACGCCCTGCTCCACCAGCAGGCGGATCAGGTTGACGGTCGCGTTCTCCGACGGCGCGGCGTGGACGACGGTCGGACCGACCGCGGTGGCGGCGGCCAGCAGGCCGAGCGCCAGGGTCAATCGGTTGACTGGGCACTTCATGGGTTTGCAACTCCTGTGGGTCAGTCGTGCTTCGTTGTTCATGGCCGGCGCCCCTGCAGGGCGATCTTCACCGGCAAGGTCAGGTTGGCGGGCGGACGCTGGTCGAGGGCGCCGGCACCGCGCAGGGCGGCGAGCACTTGGGCGTCCACCTCCGGCTCGCCGCTGCCGCGCAGCAACTCGACACGGGTGATCTCGCCGGCGGCGCTGAGCCAGATCTCGGCTTGCAGGTTGAACACCAGGTTGCGCAGCTCGGGGTTGTCGCGCAGCAGGCGTTGGAAGGCGTAGGCCAGGTACTGGCTGTAGGTACCGCTGCCCAGGCCCCCACCGCCGCCACCGGCCATGCCGCCGCCCTTGCCGGCGCCGACGTTGAAACTGTCGCCGCCCGCTTGCGCGTCGCCGTCCATCTGCATCGGCTCGGCCAGGTCCTGGGCCGGGTCGGGCGCCTCCTCGGCGGGCTTGACCTCCTCGGCCTCGGGCACCGGCTGCGGCTCGACGATCTTCTCCTCGACCGGCGGCTCGGGCTCCTTGGGCGGTTCGGGCGGTGGCGGCGGCGGAGGGGGTGGTAGCGGGATGATCGCCGGCACCTTGGGCGCCTCGCGGCGCACCCCGGCCATGTCATTGGCCCACTGCCACAGCAGCCAGGCCAGGCCGGCGCCGGCGACGGCGAGCACGGCCCAGGTCAGCAGGCGGCGGGGGTTGGTTGTACGTTCCATGCCTGCGCTCATCCCTGGTTCGGCTTGCCGGTGACCAGCCCGACCTGGGCCAGCTCGAGACGGCGCAGCAGGTCGAGCACCTCGACCACCTTCTGGTACTGCACGCCCGCGTCACCGCGCACGATCAGCGGGAAGTCGGGATTGCGCGCCTTCTCGCTGCGCAGGCGGTCCTCCAGCTCCTGCAGCGTCACCGGGTAGGCGTCGAGGAATACCTGGCCGGCGTCGTTGATCGAGATCGCCTTGGTCTTGGGCTGGGCCAGCGACACCGTGGCGCTGGCCTTGGGCAACTGCACCTGGATCCCGGAAACCTGCGCGGTAGCGGTGAGGATGAACATCACCAGCACCACCATCAGCACGTCCACCAGCGGGGTGATGTTGATGCTGTCGACCGCGGCGTCGGCGTCGTCGTCATGGGCGTTGTTCACGGATGCCATGGCTGCGCCCTCACGCCGGAACCGACGGGTTGATGCTGCGCCCGGCCGGGTGCTGCGCCGCTTCACCGGCCTGGCCCTCGCCGTGCAATTCGGCCAGGCGGGTGATGAACTCGTCGACGAACACCCGCATGTCGGCGCTGACCTCGCGGTTGCGCGTGGTCAGGCGGTTGTAGCCGAACAGCGCGGGGATGGCGACGAACAGCCCCATGGCGGTGGCCAGCAGCGCTGCGGCCATGCCCGGGGCGATGGCGTTGATGTTGACGTCGCCGGCCATGGCGGTGCCGAGGAACACCACCATGATCCCCAGCACCGTGCCCAGCAGGCCGATGTAGGGGCCGCCGGCGATGGCGTTGGACAGGGTCGACAGCTTCGACGACAACGCCTGGTTCTCGCGGGTGCGCACGCCGTCCATGGAGCAGCGGATGGCCTCGATGGTGGCTGCGGACACTTCACGGGTGTCGGCGCCTTGGGCGCGGCGGGTGCGCAGTTCCTGCACGGCCACCAGGTACAGGCGCCACAGCGAGGAGTCGGTCAGCCGCGCATGCAGGTCCTGATCGTCGGCGAACTGCTCCAGGCGTGTGCCGACCGTGGCGAAGCGCTCGCGAAAGCGAGTGTTGGCGGCGGTGACGCGGTTGAGGGTGCGCTGCTTGCGCAGCATGATCACCCACGACTGCACCATCATCAGCACCAGGATGGCGATGATCACCCAGGCGTCCACCGGCACCGCCTTGAGCAGGAAGCCCAGGCCGCCGAAGCCGAAGCCTGACTGTTCCTCGTCGACACCGTACGCCACCAGGCGCGACTCGGCGCCCTGGGCCAGTACGTCGGCCTGCAGGCTGGCCTGGCTGCGGGCCACGCGGGACAGGCGCAGTTCGTCCAGGGCGCCCACGAACGGCGCGAATTGACTGGCCGCCTCGCCTTCGGTCGCCGGCAGGTCGCCGCCGACGCCGATGGCACCGCTGAAGGCCGCCAGGCTGGCGGCCAGGCGCGCCACCGGCTGGCCTTCGAGCAGCAGGCTCAGGTTGCCGCCCTCGCCCACCAGGGCCAGGTGTTGCCACTGACCGGCGCTCACGGCCTGATTGGCGCTGACGCGCTGGCCGTCGACCTCGATGAAAGGCACGCCCTGGGCCAGGCCCAGCAGCAGACTGTGGCCGGCCTCGCGACGGGCCAGCAGCAACTGCTCGCCCACCGCCTGGTCCTGGCGCAGCCAGGCGCTGAAGGTGAACGCCGCACCTGCCGGCAACTGCAGCGAGGCGCTGGCCGGCAGTTGCAGGCCCTGGCCGCCGAGCTGGATGGCCCGCCCGATCACGCCGTCGACGCTCACCGTCGGCCCTTGCAACGGATTGCCATAGGGGCTGGCGTCGCGGGCGGTGGCACCGTCGAAGTGGTAGAGCGCGGTGTAGTCGGCGTCGAAGCTGGGCTGGCCGACAGGCGCCTGGGCTTTCGGGTTGCCGTAGTACATCCACAGGTCCTGGCGCTGGCCCGCTTCTATACGGGGCACGTCCACCCAGATCAGCGCCATGCCCATCAGCGGATCGAACTGCTCGACATGGTGATTGAGTACCGTCTTGTCATCGGCGCTGACAAAGCGGATGTCCGCGCCGGTCTCGCTGACGCCGTCGAAGCTGAAGTTGCCGGTATGCAGGCGCACCAGCAGCGCGGTGCGCCCCAGCGCCTGGGTCAGGCCGGCGCCCTGGGGCGTGGTGTCCACGGCGATCTGCTTGCGGTACATCCAGTCGTCCTGCCACCAGGCGCTGGCGCTGCCCGGCAGGGCGAAGCCCAGGCACAGCAGCAAGGTCAATATCAGGCGTTGCATGAGAGGTCTCCAGGTCGATGCCGGTCAGTGAGTTCAGAAGGTCGCCTGCACGCTGAAGTGCACACGGGAAGCGTTCTTGTCGGTGTTGGGGCCATCCTTGAGCGGCACGGCCCAGTCGACGCTGCCGGACAGCCAGTCGTTGAGCGTGGCGCGAGTGCCGACGCCAACACTGGCCAGGCTGTAGCGGTCGTCCTGCTCGGGCAGCGCGTCCTGCAGGCGCAGCTGGGCGCCTTCGGCGAACAGGTAGAAGCGCCAGTCGCTGATGTAGCTGCCGACGTAGCGGCCGATGGACGGGGTGCGCAGCTCCTGGGAGAACAGCAGGCCGTCGTCCCCGGTGCGCTCGGCGGCCAGGTAACCGCGCACCGAGGTGGCACCGCCGGCGGCGAACTGCTCGTTCGACACCAGTGGCCCCGAGGCCAGCTGGAAGGCCAGCTTGGAGGCGCTCTGCCAGGAGCCTGCGAAGTCGAAGGTGTAGCTGCCGTCGCCCTTGAGCGCGGCGAAGCTGGAATCGGCGCGGTAGCGCTTGTAGTCGAACTCGGCGTCATCGCTGCCGTAGCCCAGCAGGCTGCGGGTGCCGGCCACCAGGCTCAGGCCCAGGCTCAGCTGGTCCTGTTCGGTAAAGCGGTAGCCGGTGTAGCCCAGGGTGATCGGGGCGTACTTGAGCGGGACCTTGTCGCTGCTGCCGCCCAGGCCGACCTGCTCGTCGAAGTCCTTGAAGTCCACGCCGATCGACAGGGCGTTGGCCCAGGCACCGACGCCGGGCAGGTTGTAGATCGCCGAAACACCGTAGGAATGGCCCTTGCCCAGGACGTTGGTGCCGCCCACCGTGGCGACGTTGCTGTCGGAGTGGTAGCCGGAGAACTGCACGGTCCAGCGCTCATTGAGCGGCGCGGCGTAGGAACCGGACCAGACCTCGGCGTTGTCACGGTCCTGGGGTGCGGTGAACCAGCTCAGCGAGACGCTGTGGCCGGCCTGCCAGAGATTGTTGTAGCCCAGGCTGACGACGCTGCGCAGCTTCTCGGTGTCGGCGCTGTGGTCGTTGTTCAGGCCCAGGCTCAGGTTCCAGGGGTGCTTGTCCTCGACCTGCAGGTCGACGTCCATGGTGCCCGGGCGCTGCCCTTCGCGCACTAGCGGCATGACCTGCCGTCCCGGGGTGCGATTGAGGGTGGCCAGCTCGTCCTGCACCTGGGCGAAGTCGGGTACCTTGCCCTCCTCCAGTGCCGGGACCTGCTCGCGAATCTCCAACGGCGAGTAATGCCTGGCACCTACCACGCGCACGCGGCCGACCTTGGTTTCGCTCACTTGCAGGTAGACCACGCCGCCCTCGACCTTCTGCTCGGGCAGCTCGACGAACACCGACTGGTAGCCACGGGCCTGGTAGCTTTTCTGCAGGGCCTCGCGGGCGCCTTCGAGGTCGGCCAGGGTCTTGTCCGGCCCCAGGTAGGGATAGACCGCCTCTTCGATGGCCTGGGCGTCGAGCACCGTATTGCCGCGCACCACGTACTCGTTGATCTCGACCCGGCGCTGCGCCTCGTCGGCGGCCACGTTGCCCGCCAACAGGCACGCCAGCAGCCCTGCGCCCATGCCGCATCGCTTGAAGAAAAAATGCTCCACACCGCCCCCTTGAGCGCCAGGAATTCGTTGGGTTTCTAGTGGTTTGCGTCAGGCGCGGCCTGACCTTGGTGACGTGCCAGCCAGCTGTGCAGCAGGGCCAGGTTGAGGCTGAACTCGGGCATGGCCTGCAAGCTTGCGCCGAGCACCTCGTCGACCATGCGCTGCAGCAGTGACACGGCCATGGCACTGCCCAGCAGCACACCGAGGTCATGACTGAACAGGCTGAAGTTCCACACCCGCGACTTCAGTTCCAGGCCGGCGAACCAGCGGAACAGCAGGTTGTAGTTGAGTTGCTCGTAGAGCTGCTTCTCACTGGGCACCGAATACAGCAGTTGCAGCAGCAACACATGCATCAGCGTGTGCGGGGCGATGATCATGCCCTGCTGTTCGGCCAGCTGGGACAGCGCGGTCCGGTGCTCGTCCAGCAAGGCTTCGATGCGCGGCTTGAGCAGCGCCAGCGAATGCCCGGGCGGCACGCAACTGGCCACCTCGCGCAGGGCGCCCTGCCAGTCTTCCTGGGAGACGATCCAGACCCAGGGCGCGCCGTAGCGGTAGACCGAGACCGGCTGCTTGCGCGCGGCCTCGACGATCTTCGCCAGGCGCTGGTCAAGCTCCTGCATTCCCACCTTCGTGTAGCGTTCCATAGTCCCCATCGCCCCGCTCCCAGGCCGTTCCCCAAGGCTCGACCGGCCTGATGGCCAGATGCCTTGTCGGTATCCATGGCTTTGACGGGGGTGGCGCTTTGCTACCGAAGTTTTGTCATGAAAGGTTCATCAGTGGGCCAGGCTTGCAGGCGAACGGCTCGCAACGTCTTCGGACCCCACTCGCTGCTTTACACTAATTTTGCAAACCGCCATTGGTCCCCGCACCCCCGGATGGATTAAAGTATCCACCCCCGCCCGGCCACCGCTCACAGCGCGCCAGGGCCCATCCCCAGGAACCGCCAACGATGGAACACCGTGAAGCGCTGATCGCGCTGCGCACCTTTCTCTCCTCCCAGATCCTCGGCCAGGAAAAACTGGTGGAGCGCCTGCTGATCGTGCTCCTGGCCGACGGCCACATGCTGGTCGAGGGCGCCCCGGGCCTGGCCAAGACCAAGGCCATCAAGGAGCTCGCCGAAGGCATCGAGGCGCAATTCCATCGCATCCAGTTCACCCCCGACCTGCTCCCGGCCGACATTACCGGCACCGAGATCTACCGCCCGGAAACCGGCAGCTTCGTGTTCCAGCAAGGGCCTATCTTCCACAACCTGGTGCTGGCCGACGAAATCAACCGCGCCCCGGCCAAGGTGCAGTCGGCGTTGCTCGAAGCCATGGCCGAACGCCAGGTCAGCGTCGGGCGCAGCACCTATGAACTGTCGCCGTTGTTCCTGGTGATGGCCACGCAGAACCCGATCGAGCAGGAAGGCACCTACCCGTTGCCCGAGGCCCAGCTCGACCGTTTCCTGATGCACGTGAAGATCGGCTTCCCGGATGCCGCGGTCGAGCGGCGCATTCTTCTGCAGGCCCGCGGCGAAGCGCTGGGCGGCGAGGTGAAGCCCGAACGGCGGGTCAGCCAACAGGCGATCTTTGCCGCGCGCAAGGAAATCCTCGGCCTGTACATGGCCGATGCGGTGGAGGAATACCTGGTGCAACTGGTCATGGCCACCCGCACTCCGGCCAAGTTCGACGGTGAACTGGCCGACTGGATCGCCTACGGCGCCAGCCCCCGTGGCTCGATCGCCCTGGACCGCTGCGCGCGTGCCCACGCCTGGCTGGCCGGGCGCGACTTCGTCAGCCCCGAGGATATCCAGGCGGTGCTGTTCGACGTGCTGCGCCACCGCATCATCCTCTCGTTCGAGGCCGAGGCGGCCGGGGTCGACCAGGACCGCGTGGTCCAGCGCATCCTCGACGTCGTTGCCGTCGCCTGACCCCATGCCCACCACCCCGCAGGCCGAACCCGGCATCCGCATCGGCCTGGCCGAACTGATCGACATGCGCCACCGCGTGCGCGAGATCCAGCTGTTTTCCCGGCCCGGCCAGCGCAGCCCGTTGGTGGGCCTGCACCACTCCAAGCTGCGTGGCCGCGGCGTGGACTTCGACCAGGTGCGTGTCTACCAGGCCGGCGATGACGTGCGCAATATCGACTGGCGCGTCACCGCGCGCACCCAGGAGCCGCACACCAAGCTCTTCCACGAAGAGCGCGAGCGGCCGATCTTCATCATGGTCGAACAGAGCCAGCGGCTGTTCTTCGGCTCCGGACTGGTGTTCAAATCGGTGCTGGCGGCCCAGGCCGCGGCGCTGTTCGGCTGGGCGGCGCTGGGCCACAACGACCGCATCGGCGGGCTGGTGTTCGGCGACAGCGAGCCCCACGAGATCAAGCCACGGCGCAGCAAGCAGAGCCTGCTGCAACTGCTCAACCGCCTGGCCAAGGTCAACCAGGCCCTGCACACCGAGGCCGTGCCGCAGCCCGACAGCCTGGGCCTGGCCCTGCGCCGGGCGCGCGAGGTGCTGCGCCCGGGCAGCCTGGCCATCGTCATCTGCGACGAGCGCGCCCTCAGTGCCAGTGTCGAGCAGCACCTGGCCATGCTGTCGCGCCACTGCGACGTGCTGCTGATGCCGATCAGCGACCCGCTCGACCATGCCCTGCCCGCCGCCGGCCTGCTGCGCTTCGCCCAGCGCGGCGCGCAACTGGAACTCGACACGCTGGATGCCAACCTGCGCCAGGCCTATCGCCAGCAAGCCGAGGCGCGCATCGAGCGCTGGGAACTGCTGGCGCAGAAACTGCGGGTGGTGCTGATGCCACTGAGCACCCAGAGTGAGATGATCGAGCAATTGCGCGAGTACCTGAACGCGCAGCGTCCCGGGAGTACCCGATGAATCCGCTGGACCAGCTGCAGCCGCTGATCGCGCCGTCGGCCATCGGCCTGTGGCCGCCCGCGCCCGGCTGGTGGCTGCTGCTGGCCCTGCTGCCGCTGCTCGGCTGGGGCGCCTGGCGCCTGCGTCGCTGGCGCCCGGGCAAGCGCAAGGTGGTGCGCGCCGAACTGCCGCTGGACCCGATCCGTGTCGAGGCTCTCGCCGAGCTGGCACGCCTGCCGCGCCCCTACGACGGCGCGCCGGCCGGCGCCTGGCTGCAACAGATCAATGCCTTGCTCAAGCGCCTGTGCCGCAACCAGTACCCCGGCGCCAACAGTCACACCCTCAGCGGCCGTAAATGGCTGGCATTTCTCGACAACCGCTGCCCGGCCGCCGGCCTGACCCGTTGGATGGTGCTGGTCGAAGGCACCTACAAACCCGAGTGCAAGCTCGACGACAAGGCCATCGCCGGGCTCGCCCAGGCGGTCGAAACCTGGATCCGCAAGCATGTTTGAACTGGCCTGGCCGTGGATCTTCCTGCTGTTGCCGCTGCCCTGGCTGGCGCGTCTGGCGCTGCCCGCCGCCGACAGCGGCGAGCCGGTGCTCAAGGTGGGCTTCCTTGATGAACTCGAGGGCCTGGCCGGGCGCCGCGCGCGGCTGAACCTGCCGACCTGGCGCCAGCAGGCGCCGTTCATCCTGATCTGGCTGCTGCTGTTGCTGGCCGCCGCCCGCCCGCAGTGGCTGGGCGATCCGCTGCCGGTGTCGGCCAGCGGGCGCGACCTGCTGGTGGCGGTGGACGTGTCGGGCTCCATGGACTTCCCCGACATGCAGTGGAGGGAAGATGAAATCAGCCGCCTGGACCTGGTCAAGGCGCTGATGGGTGACTTCCTCCAGGACCGCCAGGGCGACCGTGTCGGCCTGATCCTGTTCGGCAGCCAGGCCTACCTGCAGGCCCCGCTGACCTTCGACCGGCGCACAGTGCGAACCTTTCTCGACGAGGCGCAGATCGGCATCGCCGGCAAGAACACCGCCATCGGCGACGCCATCGGCCTGGCGGTCAAGCGCCTGCGCCAGCGCCCGTCGCAGAGCCGGGTGCTGATCCTGATCACCGACGGCGCCAACAACGGTGGGCAGATCCACCCACTGACCGCCGCCCGCCTGGCCGCCCAGGAAGGCGTGCGTATCTACACCATCGGCATCGGCGCCAACCCTGAGGCCAGCGGCACACCGGGCCTGCTCGGGCTGAACCCGAGCCTGGACCTGGACGAAGCCTCGCTCAAGGAGATCGCCGAGATCACCCACGGCAGCTACTTCCGCGCCCACGACGGCGCCGAGCTGGACGCCATCGGCGACACCCTCGACCAGCTGGAACCGGTGGCCCAGCAGCCGACCCAGGCGCGCACCGCCCACGCCCTGTACGCCTGGCCACTGGCCCTGGCGCTGCTGCTCAGCGTGCTGCTGGTGGTGGCCGTGCAGTGGCCGGACAACCTGCTGCAACGCCTGCTGCGCAAGCCACGCTTCCTGCAGCCCCACCCGGAATGGCGCCAGCGCCTCAAGCGCCTGCGCCTGAGGAGGCGGCGATGATCGAACTCTGGCCACAATGGCTGCGCCCGCTCTGGCTGCTGGTGCTGCCCCTGCTCGGCTGGCTGCTGTTCAAGCTCTGGCACCGGCGCAAACGCGCCGGGCGCTGGCAGCTGATCCTGCCGCAGCCGTTCCATGCGGTCTTGCTCGGCGGCGGCAGCGGCAGCACCAGCAAGCTGCCGTGGATCGCCCTGGGCCTGGCCTGGCTGCTGATCGTCCTGGCCCTGCTCGGACCCAGCTGGCAGCGCCTGGAGGAAACCCGCCAGCGCCCGGCCGACCCGCTGGTGATCCTGCTCGAGCTGACGCCGCAGATGCTCGCCGAGGACAGCGCGCCGAACCGCCTGGAACAGGCCCGGCGCAAGGTCCTCGACCTGCTTGAGCACCGTCGTGACAGCCAGACCGCGCTGATCGTCTACGCAGGCTCCGCCCACACCCTGGTACCGCTGTCCGATGACCTGGGCACCACGCGCAACCTGCTCGAGGCCGTCGACCCGTCGATCATGCCGCAGCCCGGCCAGCGCGCCGATCTCGCCGTGCACAAGGGCCTGGCCCTGCTCGCCCAGAGCGGTCTAGGCCAGGGCCGCCTGCTGCTGATCGGCTCGTCACTGAGCGAACCCGAGCGCGAAAGCATTCGCCAGGCCCTCGGGCGCCAGGGCCCGAGCCTGCTGATGCTGGGCGTCGGCAGCGGCGAAGGCGCCCCGGTGCGCCAGGCCAATGGCGAGTACCTCAAGGACGATCAGGGCGGCATCCTCCTGCCACGCCTGGACAGCGCCTCGCTGAAGAGCTTCATCGCCTCGACCGGCGGGCGCTACCGCCACGCCCGCATCGACGACCTCGACCTGCGCGGCCTGGGCCTGTTCGACAACCCGCGGCTGCTGCACAACGATGGCCAGACCCTGCAACTGGACAGCTGGGCCGATCAGGGCTACTGGCTGCTGTTGCCCCTGCTGCTGCTCGCCGCCTGCGCCGGCCGGCGTGGCTGGCTGTTCTGCCTGCCCCTGTTGCTAGCCCTGCCGCAACCGAGCCAGGCCTTCGAGTTCAACGACCTGTGGCTGCGCCCCGACCAGCAGGGCCAGCGCCTGCTGGAGCGGCAACGCCCCGCCGAGGCAGCCCGGCACTTCGAGGACAGCCAATGGCGCGGCATGGCCTTGTACCAGGCCGGCGATTTCGAAGGCGCCGCTGCCGCGTTTGCCCAGGCCGGCACGGCGGCCGCCCACTACAATCGTGGCAACGCCCTGGCCCGCGCCGGCGAGCTGGAGGCGGCGCTGGACGCCTATGAGCAGGCGCTGGAGCGCCAGCCCGACCTGAAGGCGGCACTGGACAATCAGGCCCTGGTCCAGCAATTGTTGCAACAGCGCCAGGCCAGCGCCGAGACACAACCGAGCAACGCCGATGCCCAAGGCACCCCCGGTAACGAGACCGAAGGCAACAGCAGCTCGACCAGCAGCCAGGCCCAAGGCACGCCCGGCAGCGACGAACAGGCCCAGGGCCAGCAGAACGGCGACAGCCAGGGCAACGCCCAGGCCCCGCCCGGCGCTGCCGGCGGCGATGACGACAACCTCACCCAGCCGCCCCAGCGGCCGCTCTCCACCAGCCTTGACGCCGAACAGCGCCAGGCCCTGGAGCAATGGCTGCGGGAGATCCCCGACAACCCGGCGGAACTGCTACGGCGCAAATTCTGGTACGAACAGCAATTGCATCAGGAAACCCCACGATGAGTCGCCTCGGCGTCTTTCTCCTAGGCCTGTTGTGGAGCCTCGCGGCCCAGGCCGAACCGATCCTGCAGGCCAGCGTCGACCGCACGCGCCTGGAAGCCGGTGAAACCCTGGAACTCACCCTCGAGAGCCAGGACGTCACCCAGTTCGGCAAGCCCGACCTGCGCACCCTCGAACCCGACTTCGAGGTGCGCGGCACGCGCCAGCTCAACAGCCTGCACACCCTGGACGGCGAAACCCGCGCCAGCACCCGCTGGATCATCACCCTGCTGCCCCGGCGCAGCGGCAGCTTGCGCATCCCCGAGCTGCAGCTGGGCCAGTCGCGCAGCCAGGCCATCGAGCTGCAGGTGCAGCAGGCCGACAGCCAGCGCCCCGACGCGGCGGCGCAGGTGTTCGTCGAGGCCACCCTGGACAGCAGCGAGGTCTATGTCCAGGCCCAGGCCGTGCTGACCCTGCGCATCTACCATTCGGTGGCGCTGTACGACGACAGCAGCCTCAGCCCACTGCAGCTGGAAAACGCCAAGGTCGACCCGCTGGGCGAGTCGCGCACCTATGAGAAAGAGATCAACGGCGTGCGCCACGGGGTGATCGAGACCCGCTATGCGATCTATCCGCAACAGAGCGGCAGCCTTGACGTGCCGCCGCTGCGCTTCACCGCCACCGCCGCCGACAATGGCGAACAGCCGGCCGGCACACCGCGGGTCGGCCGCCAGGTGCAGGTCAGCTCGCTGCCGCTGCGCCTGACGGTCAAACCGATCCCGGCCAGCTACCCGGCCGACCGCCCCTGGCTGCCGGCCCGCAGCCTGACCCTGGAAGAACACTGGAACCCCGACCCGGAGCGCCAGCCGACGCAGATCGGCGACTCGCTGACGCGCAACATCACCGTGCGCGCAGAGGGTCTGTCGAGCACCCAGTTGCCGCCACTGCCGGCTACCGAGGCCACCGGCCTGCGCCGCTACCCCGACCAGCCATTGCTGCGCAACGAGATCGGCGAACGCGGCATGGTCGCCAACCGCGAGGAACGCGAGGCGCTGGTGCCGACCCACGCCGGCGACCTGGCCCTGCCGGCGCTGGAGGTGACCTGGTGGAACACCCGCGAAGACCACCTGGAACACAGCAGTCTGCCGGCGCGCACCCTGAACGTGCAGGACAACCCGGCGCTGAGCGCCGACACCCCGGTCGGCGACGGCAACCTGAGCCCCGGCCCGCTCTGGCCCTGGCAACTGGCCACGCTGGTCCTGGCCCTGACCACCCTGCTCGGCTTCACCCTGTGGTGGCGGGCCCGCTCGCAACCGGCGGTGCTGCGCGCGGCGCAGGCCGGCCCGAGCCCGCGCACGCTGCTCGACGACCTCAAGCGCGCCTGCCAGGCCAACGACCCGCAGGCCACCCGCCAGGCGCTGGACGCCTGGGCCCGGCAGCAGCCGGAAACCCTGGCCGAGATGGCGGCGCGCTTCGTGCCATTGTCCGATGCGCTGGATGGCCTGAACGGCGCGCTGTACAGCGAGAGTGGCCAGTATTGGCACGGCGACGAGCTGTGGCGGGCGATCGGCGCGATTCCGCCGGCCGAGCAGGTGCTGGCGCCGTCGGGGGAAGCGGGTAGCTTGCCGCCGTTGTATCCGAAGTAGCCGAGCATGCCTTGAGCCTTGCAGCGTGTTCGAAATCGCGCGCCGCGCGGGCGGCGCTCGATCTCATCGGCGCTGCAACTCTTTCGCCAGACACATAGGGAACGCCACTCGGTGCCCGCCCCGCGATGAGTTACCATAGCGCCCTTGTCCATAAGCCCCCTGCCGCTCACCCAACGGATCTTCCATGCGTCTGTTTCATACCTCCGACTGGCACCTGGGTCAAAGCCTGCACGGCCAGGAACGCGACTTCGAACACGCCTGCTTCATCGACTGGCTGCTCGGCCAACTGCGCCTGCGCCAGCCCGACGCGCTGCTGATCGCCGGCGACATCTTCGACACGGTCAACCCGCCGGTCAAAGCCCAGGAGCGCCTCTACGACTTCATCGTCCAGGCCCACGAGCAACAGCCCAAGCTGGACATCGTGATGATCGCCGGCAACCACGACTCCGGCTCGCGCATCGAGCTGCCGGCGCCGCTGATGCGCCGCCTGCGCACCCACGCCCTGGGCCGGGTGCACTGGCTCGACGAGGGCCAGCTGGACACCGAGCGGCTGCTGATCCCGTTGACCAACGCCCGCGGCAAGGTCGGCGCCTGGTGCCTGGCCCTGCCCTTCCTGCGTCCGGCCGAAGTCACCGGCCCCGCGCTGGGCGACGACTACCTGCAGGGCATCAACCAGGTCCATGAGCAACTGATCGCCGCGGCGCAGAAGAAGCGCAAGAAAGACCAGGCGCTGGTCGCCATCAGCCACGCGCACATGGCCGGAGGCAGTATCTCGGAGGACTCCGAGCGCAGCCTGATCATCGGCAATGCCGAGGCCCTGCCGGCCAAACTGTTCGACAAGGCCATCAGCTATGTCGCCCTCGGCCACCTGCACAAGCCGCAGAAGGTCAACCGCGAGAACCGCATCCGCTACAGCGGCGCGCCGATCCCGTTGTCGTTCGCCGAGATCAACTACCCGCACCAGGTCCTGGAAGTCGAGCTGGACGGCGCCGAGCTGGTCAGCATCGAGCCGCGTCCGGTACCCCGCGCGGTGGCCCTGCAACGGGTCGGCCCGGCGCCGCTGGGCGAACTGCTTGAACAGCTCGGGCAACTGCCGGTGATCGACCTGCTCGAAGACCCCAACCGCCAGCCCTGGCTGGAAGTACGGGTGCGCCTGGACGAGCCGCAGCCCGACCTGCGCCAGCAGATCGAAGGCGCCCTGCAGGGCAAGGCCGTGCGCCTGGTGCGCATCAGCGCCGAATACGCCGGCAGCGGCCGCGCCGAAGACGACGAGCAAGCCTTCGTCGAGCTGGCCCAGATGACCCCGCAGGACCTGTTCGGCCGCGCCTGGGAGCAGGCCTACGGCAACCCCGCCGACGACCAGGCCCTGGCCGATTTCGCCGAATTGCTGCAGGACGTCCTGCAAGAGGAGGAGCAGGCATGAAGATCCTCGCCATCCGCCTGAAAAACCTGGCCTCGTTGGCCGGCCCGGTCGATATCGACTTCACCGCCGAGCCCCTGGCCAGCGCTGGCCTGTTCGCCATCACCGGGCCCACCGGCGCCGGCAAGAGCACCCTGCTCGACGCCCTGTGCCTGGCGCTGTTCGGCAGCGTGCCGCGCCTGAACGACATCGCCCGGGAAGCCAAGGTGCCGGACGCCGACGGCGAGATCCCCACCTCGGATCCGCGCAATTTGCTGCGCCGCGGCACCGGCAGCGGCTTCGCCGAAGTCGATTTCGTCGGCATCGACGGCGGCCGCTACCGCGCCCGCTGGGAAGCCAACCGCGCCCGCGAAAAAGCCACCGGCAAGCTGCAGAACAGCCGCCAGAGCCTCTACGACCTGGACAGCGAGCAGCTGCTGGGCAGCGGCAAGAACGAATACAAGCAACTGGTCGAGGCCCGCCTGGGCCTGAACTTCGAGCAGTTCACCCGCGCGGTGATGCTGGCCCAGAGCGAATTCGGCGCCTTCCTCAAGGCCGACGACCGCGAGCGCAGCGAACTGCTGGAAAAACTCACCAACACCGCGATCTACACCCGCCTGGGCCAACGCGCCTTCAGCAAGGCGCGGGAAACCGGCGAGGTTCACAACGACCTGAAGAAGCAGGCTGAACACCTGCTGCCGATGCAAGCCGAAGCCCGCGCCGCCCTCGACCAGGCACTGGAACAGGCCCAGCAGCAGTTCAAGGCCGAACAGGCGCGCCAGCGCCAACTGGAACAGCAGCGCATCTGGTTTGCCGAACAGCAGCGCCTGCAGGCCCAGCACAGCGAAGCCGGCACGGCCCTGCAAAATGCGCAACACGAGTGGCAGCAACTGGCCGAGCAGCGCGTCGACCTGCAACGCCTGGAGCGCCTGGCGCCCCAGCGCCACCAGTTCCACCGCCAGCAGCACCTGGCCGGGCAACTGGCCCCGGTGCTGGCCGATATCGACCGGCAACTGCGCCAGCAAACCGAACTGCAGCAACACACCAACGCGCTGCAGCAGGCTCTGGAAACGGCCCGCCAGCACCTGGTCCAGCACCAGGCCCTGCACGGCGAAAACGCCCCGCGCCTGCGCCAGGCCTTCGCCGCCCAGGGCGACCTGACGCGCCTGGACAAGGAGCTTGCCGAACAACGGGAAGCCTGCACCCAGGCCGAACAGGAAGTCGATGCAGCCCAGCAGCAACTGCAGCAGCTGGAAGACAACCAGCAGCGCAGCCTGGAGCAACTGGCCCAAATCGACAGCGCTCTGGCCGAAAGCGAACCGCTCGGCAGCCTGGCCGACGCCTGGCAGGCCTATCTGCCGCAACTCAAGCAGGTGATGCTGATCGGCGGCCGCCTGGCCAAGGGCCGCGAAGAGCTGCCCGGCCTGCAGGCCCAGGCCAGCCAGGCCAACGCCCAGCTGCAAGCCCAGCGCGAACATTTCGAGTTGCTGTTCCGCGAGGCGGGGGCCGAACCCCAGGCGCTGGCCGAGCAGATCGACCTGCTCGGCGCCATGCTCCAGGACAACCGCAAGGAGCAACGCGCGGTCGAGGAACTGTCGCGCCTGCATGGCCGCGAAATGGAACTGCGCAACGGCCTCAATACACTGCGCGAGCGCCAGCAACAGGCCATGCAGCAGCGCCAGCAACTGATCGGCGAAGGCACGGCGGCCAAGGCAGAACTGGAGGGCGCCGAGCAGGCGCTGACCCTGACCCGCCAGTTGCTCGAGCGCCAGCGCCTGGCGCGTAACACCAGCGTCGAGGAACTGCGCGCCCAACTGCGCGATGGCGAGCCCTGCCCGGTGTGTGGCAGCGCCGAGCACCCGTTCCATCAGCCCGAAGCGTTGCTGCACAGCCTCGGTCGCCACGACCAGGCTGAGGAAGCGGCGGCGCAGCGGCAGGTCGAACAGCTCAATACCAGGTTGGTGGAGCTGCGCACCGAGTTGGGCGTGGTCAACGCCCAGCTCAAGGACTACCAGCAGCAACAGCAGCAGTTGGGCGAGCAGTTGCAGCCCGTGCTCGAGCAGGTTCAGGCCCATGCCCTGTGGCCAGCGCTGGCGCCGCAGGACGACAGCGCCCGTGGCAAGTGGCTCGACGGTCAGCTGCGCCGCCTCGGCGACGAGATCGACCGCGACGAGAAACGCCAGGGCGCCCTGCTCGCCCTGCAAAGGGATGCCGCCCGTCTCACCCAGCAATTGCAGGCCGCCGGCGAAGCCCAGCAACAGGCCCAGCGCCACCTCGACCAGCAGCACCAGGCCCTGGCCGCCGACGAGCAACAACTCGCGCAGGCCCTCGAAAGCCTCGAAAGCGTGCTGCCCCCGGACATTCTCCAGGCCCTGCGCGACGACCCGGCCAATGCGTTCCTCGGCCTCGACCAGCAGATTGCCCAGCGCCGCCAGCAACTCGACCTGCGCAAGGACGAGCTGGAAGAACAACAGGCTCGCCAGGTCCAGCTGGACAAACAGCGCGATCAGCAACAGGCACGCCTGCACAGCCAGCAGCAGCTGCAACAGAAACTCGCCGTGCTGGAGGAGCAACGCCACAAGGCCCAGGCCACCCTGGGCGAGCTGCTCGGCGACCAGCCCAGCGCCGAAGCCTGGCAGCAGCACATGGACACCCAGTTGGAACAGGCCCGCGCCGCCGAGGCAGACAGCGCCCGGCAACTGCAGGCGCTGCACACCCAGGGCGTGCAACTGGCCGGCGAGCTCAAGGCCAACCAGCAGCGCCAGCAGGCACTGGAGCAGGAGCACCAGCAGCTACAGGGCGAAATCGCCCAGTGGCGCAGCGAACACCCGGAGTTGGACGACGCCGGCCTCGACCGCCTGCTGGCCATCGACGACAGCCAGGTGGGCGAGCTGCGTCAACGCCTGCAGGCCGCAGAAAAAGCCGTCGAGCAAGGCCGCGTGTTGCTAGGAGAGCGTGAGCAGCGACTGCAGCAACACACTGCCCAGGCCCACGGCGAGTTGCCCGTCGAAGCGTTGGAAACCGCCCTCGCCGAACTGGCCGCACAGCTGGCAGCCCAGGAGCAGCAATGCGCCGAGCTGCGCGCCCAACAGGCCGAGGACCAGCGCCGGCAACAGGCCAGCCAGGCCCTGGCCGAACAGATTGAACAGGCCTACCAGCAATGGCAACGCTGGGCACGTCTGAATGCGTTGATCGGCTCGGCCTCGGGTGATGTGTTCCGCAAGATCGCCCAGGGCTACAACCTCGACCTGCTGCTGCATCACGCCAACAGCCAGTTGCGCCAGCTGGCCCGGCGTTATCGCCTCAAGCGCGGCGGTAGTGCCCTGGGCCTGCTGGTGCTGGACACCGAGATGGGCGACGAACTGCGCTCGGTGCATTCGCTGTCGGGCGGCGAGACCTTCCTGGTGTCGCTGGCCCTGGCCCTGGGCCTGGCATCCATGGCGTCGAGCACTCTGCGTATCGAATCGCTGTTCATCGACGAAGGCTTCGGCAGCCTCGACCCCGAGTCGCTGCAACTGGCCATGGACGCCCTCGACGGCCTGCAGGCCCAGGGGCGCAAGGTGGCAGTGATCTCCCACGTGCAGGAGATGCACGAGCGCATTCCGGTGCAGATCCAGGTGCGCCGCCAGGGCAATGGCCTGAGCGACGTGGAGGTGTGCGGGTGATCCTCTACTCGTTCCGTCGCTGCCCCTGGGCCATGCGCGCGCGCCTGGCCCTGCGCTACGCCGGCTGCGACGTGCAGGTCCACGAGGTGAAGATGAAGGAAAAGCCGGCCGTGCTGCTGGCACTGTCGCCCAAAGGCACGGTGCCGGTGCTCGATACCGGGGATGTGGTGCTGGAGGAAAGCCTGGACATCATGCGCTGGGCGCTCGCCCGACATGACCCCGAGGACTGGCGCCTGCAGGCCGATCCCACTGCCGCGCAGCAGGCCGAAACGCTGATCACGCGCAACGACAGCACCTTCAAGGCGCAGGTGAACCTGTACAAGTACGCCGAGCGCTACCCCGAGCACACCCGGGCGCACTACCGCGCCCAGGCCGAGCCCTGGCTGGCCGAGCTGGAACGCCTGCTCGAAGGCAGGCCCTACCTGCTGGCCGCTCACCCGAGCCTGGCCGACGCCGCCTTGCTGCCCCTGATGCGCCAGTTTGCCGGGGTCGAACCCGAATGGTTCGCCGAGGCGGCTTATCCGCGGTTGCGGAGCTGGTTGCAGGGCTGGCTGGCATCGCCGCTGTTCAAGGCCGTGATGGCCAAGTGAGACAGCGTATCGCTCAAAGCGCCAGGATCGGCGCGGACATCAACAACAGCACTACCGCCGTGATACGCCACATCATGCTCTGCCCCTTTGGAGAGTCAAAAAATTAGCGTCAAATTAAATCACTTGGCGTTGTGCTATTACCAATGGCTTTACACACTCAATTGGCATGCTTGCTCAGGGCGGCATGGAAATGCGCGCTCTGCTGCAGGTACTTCTGGGTGTAGCTGTGGGTGTTCGATGCCTTGGCGCTTTGCTCCAGTTGGGCGTGGGCCGGCAGCACGACGGAGGCGGAGATGGCGGAAGCGGCGATGACCGGGAAGAGATTGAAGTTCATGTGGGCTGACCTCGACTTCGGTGGTTGACGTTAGCCCGTTGGGGCCTTGGGTCAAAACTTACGCCGATGCATCTGCCTGGAAAAATTCATTGCAGCAGTAGCGAATATCACCCCCATCGATAATTGGACACGCGCCCCCTGTAGGAGCGGCCTTGTGCCGCGAAAGGGCTGCACAGCAGCCCCGGCGATTGATGCATTAACGCTGAAATCCTGGGGCCGCTCTGCGGCCCTTTCGCGGCACAAGGCCGCTCCTACAGGGCAAACGCAGGTTCATTCCAAAAACTTGAGATCCGAAGGCGCCTGCTGGGGCAGTTTCTGCACCGTATCCCCCAACTTGCCGCTGCGCGGATCGCGGCGCATGACCACGATCTGGTTGCTCTTCTGGTTTGCCACCAGCAGGTAGTTGCCATCCGGATCGAGGGCAAACTCCCGGGGATGGTCGCCCTCCACCGAGCGGCGCTGCAGCAGGGTAAGTTGGCCATCGTCCTTGCCCACGGCGTACACCACGATCTCGTTGGCAGTGCCACGATTGCTGACATAGAGGAAGCGCCCATCGGCCGATAGGTGCAGGCCACCAGCGGCCTTCGCCGCAGCGTCCTTGCTCTCGGTCAGCGGCAGGCGCTGGCGTTCAGTCAACGCGCCGTCCTGCACATCGAACACCACCACCTCGGCGCTCATCTCCAGGGTCAGGTAGGCATGCCGACCCTTGGCATCGAACAGCAGGTGACGTGGCCCGCTGCCAGGCGGCAACTCGACCGAGGGCGGAATCGCCGGGCTCAGCGGATGCTCGGGGCTGGCGCCGTCGTAGCGGTAGATGAACACCTTGTCGGCGCCCAGGTCGCTGGCGTACAGGTGGCGGCCATCGGGCGACAGCACCAGCGAATGCACATGGGCACCGGCCTGGCGTTCGGGGTTGACCTTGCTCGGCGCATGCCGGGCCTGCTGCACCACCGGTTTGAGCTTGCCGTCCCGGGCCACCGGGATCACCACCAGGCTGCCACCGGGGTCGGGGGCGACGGCGTAGTTGGCAACGAACAGGTAGCGCTGGTCGTGGCTGAGGCTGGCGTGGGTCGGCTCGTCGCCCTGGCTGGGCACCTGGTTCAGCAGCTTGATCTCGCCCTGCTTGCCCAGCGAGAAACTGCTGACCTGGCCCTTGGGCGTTTCATTGACCGCGAACAACTGGCGCTGGTCGGCAGACAGCACCAGCCACGAGGGGCTGACGCTCTTGACCACTTGCCGGGGTTTGGCGTCAATCTGGCCCGTGCGAGAGTTGAAGTCGTAGCGGTAGATCCCTTCGCTGCCGTTGTCGGTGTAGCTGCCCACCAGCAATGTGGCGGCCTGGGCGTTGACTGACAAAGCCATGAGGCTAGCGGTCAGCAGGTGTGTCCATTTCCTGTTCATCGTCTTCTTCATCCGGGGCACGAAAGGCACTCATACAGACTAGACGATGCTCGCCTCCGTCACTGACCAGGCTCCAGTCATCGCCCGCGCCGGTGGCGGCGCTGATCTGGTCGGGGGTGAAGGTCCAGCGACGCAGCTGACGGCCATCCATGCACTCGATGGTGAGGCCGGATGCGTCGAAGGTGAAGTCGAAGGCGTGCAGGCCGTCGATCAGGAGCATGTCGCAGGATGCGAGGGCGGTGGCGAGGGTGGACATGGGACGAGAGATTACCGATGGAAAAAAGAGCCGACAGTATACGCTGTGGGAGCGGGTTTACCCGCGAATGCGTCGGTGAGTGCACCATCGTATTCGCGGGTAAACCCGCTCCCACAGACTCTACTGCCGCCTTGGTCAGTGAGCGAAGATCGACCCGCCTTCCTTGCCCGCCAGCTTCTCAGGCTTGATCAGGAACCGCGCCAGCGCCGGCAGCAGCCACAGGGCGCCGAACATGTTCCACAACAGCATGAAGGTCAGCATCAGGCCCATGTCGGCCTGGAACTTGATGGCCGAGAAGATCCAGGTGCACACGCCGATGGCCAGGCACAGGCCGGTGAACAGCACTGCCTTGCCGGTGGAGCGCAGGGTTTCGTAGTAGGCCTCCTGCAACGGCAGGCCGGCGCGCAGGAAGCTCTCCAGGCGGCTGTAGATGTAGATGCCGTAGTCCACGCCGATGCCCACGCCCAGCGCCACCACCGGCAGCGTGGCGACCTTCACGCCGATGCCCATGAACGCCATCAGTGCGTTGCCGAGCACCGAGGTCAGCACCAGCGGCAGGACGATGCACAGCGTCGCGGCGAAGGAGCGGAAGGTGATCATGCACATCACCGCCACGCAGATGTAGACCAGGATGAGAATGGTCAGCTCGGCCGACTTGATCACTTCGTTGGTGGCCGCCTCGATGCCGGCGTTACCCGCCGCCAGGAGGAACTGCAGGCCGTCCTTGTTGTGGCTGTCGGCAAAGGCCTTGGCCGCGGCGGTGACCCGCTCCAGGGTCTCGGCCTTGTGGTCGTTGAGGAACACCAGCACCGGCGCCAGCGAGCAGTCGGCGTTGTACAGGCCATCGGCGCGGGCGATGGAGTTGTTGAGGATGTCCGGGTTGCGCGACAGGGTTTCCCATTTCAGGCTGCCCTCGTTCATGCCCTTGATGACCTGTTTCGACACGGTCACCAGGGAAATGGTCGACTGCACCCCCGGGGTGTTGTCCATGGTCCACATCAACTCGTCGATCGGCGCCATGGTCGAGTGGATCGAGCAGCTCTCGGCCGGGGTCTTGACCATGATCACCAGCACATCGGAACTGGTCGAGTAGTTGCTGATGATGAAGCTGTTGTCCTGGTTGTAGCGCGAGTCCGGGCGCAGCTCCGGCGCGCCCTGGTCAAGGTCGCCGATCTTCAGGTTCTGGCTGTACCAGAGGCCGCCGGCGAAGGCCAGCAGCGCCAGCACCACCGACACCGGCGCCACCTTGGCGCTGGCGAAGTTGGACAGCAGGCGCCAGAACGGGTGCTCGCGGGTGGCGTCCTTCTTGCTGCGGGCGATGGCCTTCTGGCTGATGCCGACGTAGCTGATCGCCACTGGCAACAGGATCAAGTTGGTGAAGACGATCACCGCCACGCCGATCGAGGCGCCGATGGCCAGCTCGCGGATCACCCCGATGTCGATGATCAGCAGGGTGATGAAGCCCACGGCGTCGGCGAGAATGGCGATCATCCCCGGCAGGAACAGCTGGCGGAAGGTGCGCCGCGCCGCGGTCAGGGCGTTGTCGGCGTCGCTGGACTGCAGGGCGATGCCGTTGATCTTCTGCACCCCGTGGGAGATGCCGATGGCGAAGATCAGGAACGGCACCAGCATCGAGTACGGGTCCAGGCCGAAGCCCACCGCATGCATCAGCCCCAGCTGCCAGACCACCGCCACCAGGGTGGTGATGAGCACGGCGATGGTGCTGCGGATGCACCAGGTGAACCAGTACAGCAGCGCCCAGGTGATCACCAGCGCCACGCCGAAGAACATCGCCACCATCACCAGGCCGTCGATCAGGTCGCCGACCTTCTTGGCAAAGCCGACGATGTGGATCTTCACATTGGGGTTCTGTGCCTGGAACTTGTCGCGGATCTTCTCTTCCAGCTGATGCGAGAACTGCTGGTAGTCGAGCTTGACCTGCTTGCCCGGATCCTGCGGATCGGGGTGGCTCTCCAACAGCGGAATGTCGATGATGCTGGACTTGAAGTTGTTGGCCACCAGGCGCCCGACCTGGCCGGACTTGAGCACGTTGTCGCGCAGGGTGTCGAGGCTGTCCTGGGAGCCGTTGTAGGTGTTGGGGATCACCTCGCCGCCGGAGAAGCCTTCCTCGGTGACCTCGCTCCAGCGCACGCTGGGGCTCCACAGCGACTTGAGGCCGGCGCGGTCGACGCCGGGGATGTAGAAGACTTCGTCATGGATCTGGCGCAGGGTCTCCATGTAGTCCTTGTCGAAGATGTCACCCTTGGTCGACTCCACCGACACACGCACGGTGTTGCCGAGGTTGGCCAGGTCGTTGCGGTGCTCGAGCATCTGCTCGATGAACGGATGCTGCAGCGGGATCATCTTCTCGAAGCTGGTGGAGGGGCGGATCTGCGTGGCCTGCCAGAACAGGAAGATGCTCACCAGCACGCAGATGGCGATGACGATGGGGCGGTTGTTGAAAATCAGGCGTTCCAGCAGGGTGGCCTTGTCCTTGTGCTGCATGTCGAAGCTCTCCCGGCTGGTCATGGACGCGCCTCCTGGGTGCCGTCGGCCGAGGCCAGGTGCACGCCCCCTTGCCCGACCAGCAGCAGGCCGCCACCGCCCAGGCCGCTGACGCCCGACAGGGCGATGCGGTCGGCGCGGTTGCGCACGCTGAAGGTCTGCCCGTCATCATGGCTGCGCAGTACGCTGCCGCCGTTGCCGACCAGCACCAGGCTGCCGTCTTCGAGAAGCGTAGCGCTTGCCAGGCCGAATTCGAGCGGGCCGCGTTCGGCCTTGAGCTCGATCGGCTGCCAGCTGTCGCCGAAATCAGTGGAGCGGAACAGGTTGCCGCGCAGGCCGTAGGCCAGCAGGGTGTTGGGGTGGGCGGTGCCGATCACGCCGAACAGCGAGCCCTCGTAGGGGCCCTGGACTTTGGTCCAGCGCTGGCCGGCATCGCTGGAGCGGAACATGCCGCCCTGCTCGCCGACAATGAACAGGCCGGCGTCCTTCACCTGGGTGATGGCGTTGAGGTGCAACTGCTCGGGGTTGTCCAGGCGCTCGGCGACGTCCTGCCAGTGCTGGCCGCCATCGAGGGTTTCCAGCACGGCACCGTAGGCGCCCACGGCGAAGCCGTGCTGCGGGTCGAGGAAGCGCACATCGAGCAAGGGGGCTTCGCGGGACAGGTCTTCGAACTGCTTGCTCCAGGTCGCGCCGCCGTCGCTGCTGGCGAGGATCTGCGCGTCGTGGCCGACGGCCCAGCCGCGCTTGTCGTCAAGGAAAAACACGGCGGTGAGCAGTTGCCGGGTGGGGACCCGGGCCTGGGTCCAGGTCTGGCCCTGGTCGTCGGAGAACAGAATGTGGCCGCGGTCGCCGACCACCACCAGGCGCTGCCCGGCGTGGGTGGCGCCGATCAACAGGCTCTGGCTGGCCTTGGCCGACTCTACCGAGTATTCCTCGGCGGCCACCGCCGCCAGGACTTGCCCGGCCCCGATACTCAGCGTCAGCGCCAGCATCGCGCTGGCCGCCAGGCTGTAGCGTGCCCTTGCCCGCTCTCTCATGACTGCCCCCTGTTGTGTTCTTGTGGTGGGTCAATCTATTGCCAGGTACTGCGAAAACCCTGTTCCAGAGCCCTGGAATAGCTTCGGGTCATCGTATCGGGGTTGTTCGGCGGAACACAACGAGCGGGACGTTATGTTTTGTTAACCACAAGAACAATTGGGGCCGCTGCGCGGCCCTTTCGCGGCACAAGGCCGCTCCTACAGAGGATCGCGGCCCCCTGTAGGAGCGGCCTTGTGCCGCGAAAGGGCTGCGCAGCAGCCCCAGGTGTCTCAAGCGAGACTCTTGCTCACCACCTCATACACATCGCTGGACAGCGCCCCGGACGCGAGAATCCGCTCCAGCTCGCCCTTCATCAGCGCCTGGCGCTTGTCGTCGTACTTGCGCCAGCGGGTCAGCGGTGCGAGTAGACGCGAAGCGATCTGCGGATTCAGCGCGTTGAGCTCGATCACCAGGTCCGCCAGGAAGCGGTACCCCGAACCATCTGCGGCGTGGAAATTGACCAGGTTCTGCCCGGCGAAGGCGCCGACCAGCGCCCGCACCTTGTTCGGGTTCTTCAGGGTAAAGGCCGGGTGCTGCATCAACGACTGGACCCGCGCCAGGCCGCCCGGCAGTGCACTGGCCGCCTGTACGCTGAACCACTGATCCATGACCAGCGGGTTGTCCTTGAAGTGCTCGGCGAAGGCCTCCAGCGCCTTGGCCCGCTCGGGCTCGAACGGCGAGTTGACCAGCACCGCCAGGGCGGTGAGGCGCTCGGTCATGTTGTCGCACTGGTCGAACTGCTCCAGGGTCGCCTCCAGTACCTGCGGCTTACCACTGAGCATCAGGTAGGACAGGGCGATGTTCTGCAGGCTGCGACGGGCGAAGTGCTCGGCAGAGGCCACGTAGGCCGTCTTGCGCGACACCTCGCGGTTGGCCTGGTAGCGCGACCACAGGGCGTCGAACAGCTGCTCGGCGATCTGCTGGCGGGCGAACTCGCGGGCGGCGTGGATCGCCTCGACATCGGCCACCTGGCTGATCTCGGTGAGGTAGGCCTCGCCCGGCAGCGAGAGCATCTCGGCGACCATGGCAGGGTCCAGCGACGCATTGCCAAGCACGGTGCCCAGGGCGGTGATCAGGCGCTGGTCAAGCGTGAGCGCTTCGCCGCGCTGATGCTGGCCGATCAGTTCCTGCAGTACCTGTACCGACAGCTGCTGGCCAGCTTCCCAGCGGTTGAAGCCGTCGCTGTCGTGCTGCATCAGGAACATCAGCTGATCGCGGTCGTACGGGAAGCCCAGCTTGACCGGCGCGCTGAAGCCGCGCAGCAGTGACGGCAACGGCTTGGCCTTGATCCCCTCAAAGGTGAAGGTCTGCTCGGCCTCGGTCACCGACAGCACGCGGCTGCTGCCGACGGCCTGCGCCTCGCCCACCAGGCGCAGCGGCAGGTCGTTGCCCTCGGCGTCCAGCAGGCCCAGGGCCACCGGGATCACGAACGGTAGTTTCTCGACCTTGTCCGGGGTCTGCGGGCAGCTCTGGCGGAAGGTCAGGCTGTAGGTCTGCGCGGCGCCGTCATAGGCCTCGCTGACCTCCAGGCGCGGCGTGCCGGCCTGACTGTACCAGCGCTTGAACTGGGTCAGGTCGACGCCGTTGGCGTCTTCCATGGCCTTGATGAAGTCGTCGGTGGTCACCGCCTGGCCGTCGTGACGCTCGAAGTACAGGTCGCTGCCCTTGCGGAAGCCCTCGGCGCCCAGCAGGGTATGGACCATGCCCACGACCTCGGCGCCCTTCTCGTACACGGTCAGGGTGTAGAAGTTGGAGATCTCGATGAAGCTCGCCGGACGCACCGGGTGGGCCATGGGGCCGGCATCCTCGGCGAACTGGTGGGTGCGCAGGTAGGCGACATCCTCGATGCGCTTGACCGTGCGCGAGTTCATGTCGGCGCTGAACTCGGCATCGCGGTACACCGTGAAGCCTTCCTTGAGCGACAGCTGGAACCAGTCGCGGCAGGTCACGCGGTTGCCCGACCAGTTGTGGAAGTACTCGTGGGCGACCACGCCCTCGACACGCTGGTGGGCGGCGTCGGTGGCGGTCTCGGCGCGGGCCAGCACGCAGCTGGAGTTGAAGATGTTCAGGCCCTTGTTTTCCATGGCGCCCATGTTGAAGTCGTTGACCGCGACGATCATGAAGATGTCCAGGTCGTACTCGCGACCATAGACTTCCTCGTCCCAGCGCATCGACTTCTTCAGGCTGACCATGGCGTGGTCGCACTTGTCGAGGTTTTCCGGCTCGACATAGATGCGCAGGGTCACCTCGCGGCCTGACTGGCGAACGAACGTGTCTTCCTTGCACCAGAGGTCCCCGGCCACCAGCGCGAACAGGTAGGCCGGCTTCTTGAACGGGTCTTCCCAGGTCGCCCAGTGGCGGCCGCCTTCAGCCGGGCCGTCACCGACCGGGTTGCCGTTGGACAGCAGCACCGGATAGCGATGCTGCTCGGCGATCACCGTGGTGGTGAAGGTGCTCATCACGTCCGGGCGGTCGAGGTAGTAGGTGATCTTGCGGAAGCCCTCGGCCTCGCACTGGGTGCAGAACATCTTGCCGGACTTGTACAGGCCTTCCAGTGCGGTGTTGCTTTCCGGGTGGATCTTCACGCTGGTATCCAGGGTGAAACGTTCGGCCTTGGGATGCACGGTGAGGCTGTCGTCATCGAGCTGGTAGTCGTTGGCGCCCAGCGCCTGATCGTCCAGCTGCACGCTCAGCAGCTCCAGGTGCTGGCCATCGAGCACCAGCGGCGGCAGGCCGGCGCCGCGCTCGGGGTTGCGGCGCATGACCAGCTGCGCATGGACCAGGCTGTGGTCCTCGAACAGTTCGAAGGTCAGGTGGGTCTCGTCGATCAGGTATTCGGGGGCCTGATAGTCCTTGAGGTAGATCACTTGCGGTTGTTCGGTACGCATGGTGACGATCCTTTTACTGGAGCACGGCCAGCTGGTAGGCCGTGTACTTGCGAATGTTGATCACGCCGGTGTCGAAGATCAGGTACTGACCCTTGATGCCCAACAGGGTGCCTTCCACGACCGGGTCCTTGTCGAGGTTGAAGCTGACGATCTTTTTCGGGTAGGCCTCGACCGGGTAGCGCATCTGCACCACCTCGGCGTCGGGCAACGGCTGGATGGCCTGCAACCCGAAGCGCTCCTGCAGGCCGCGGATGCCGTCGGCGCAGGCGTCGAAGATCTGTTCGCGGATGGCCGGCAGGTCGAGCACCTCGGCGTCGCCCTTGAGCAACGCGCGCCAGTTGGTGCGGTCCGGCACCTGGCTGCGCAGCACGTCCTCGACCAGCCCGGATTGCTGACGAGTGGCCACGCGCATGATCGGCAGCGCCTGGCTGGCACCCTGGTCGAGCCAGCGGGTGGGCAGCTGGGTGGCGCGGGTGATGCCGACCTTGATGCCCGACGAGTTGGCCAGGTAGACCACGTGGTCGGTCATGCAGAACTGCTCGCCCCACGAAGGCTCCCGGCAGGTGCCTGCGTCGTAGTGGCATTTCTCCGGGGCCATGATGCACACGTCGCACTGGGCCAGCTTGGTCATGCACGGGTAGCAGTAACCCTGGCTGAAGCTGGTCTTGGTGCGCTTGCCGCAGTGGGTGCAGTGGATCGCGCCGAGGTATTCCAGGCGGATCGACTGGCCGATCAGCGGGTTGACCGGCACCTCGGCGTCATCCAGGCGGAAACTGTATTGAACGACCGGTGCGTCCAGACGCACCGCCATCTTGCTCAAAGAGCCACGAGCGAGTTCGATCAATGTACCGAGTCCGACTTGAACAGGATGTTGGCGATCGGCGCCGACTTCGAGGCGCACTCCTGCGGGCCCATGTAGCCGGTGCGCTGCTCTTCGGGGAGGTTTTTCATCTCCCAGGCGATCACCGCCTGCAGCGACAGCTCCTTCTGTTCGGCGGTCAGCTTGCGGCCGTCGGACCATTTGCCGATCTCCACGGCCGTCTTCAGGCTCTCGTAGATCTCGGGGGTGATGTTTTCGATCATTTGCGCGAACGTGGACATGGTGTCTCCTCAGTCAGGCGGTCAGTTTACGCCGGGCAAGCCATCCGCCCAAGAGGCCGGTCAGGCATCCGATGAGCAACCCGCCGACATGGGCGGCGTTGGCGATCTGGCCGAAGCCCAGTTGGCCGACCACGCCGCTCAGGCAGATCACCAGCCAGATCAGCATCATCACCAGCACGCCTTTGGGCAGGTTGAACTGCGGATTGGGCGCCAGCCACTGGTACAGCCAGACATGCCCGAGCAAGCCGTAAAGCACCCCGGACAGGCCGCCGAACAGGCTCGGGCCGCTGGTGAAATGCTGGGCCAGGTTGGACACCAGGCTGAACAGCAAGGTCAGCCCCAGCAGCATCCACGGGCCCTGGCGCAACTCGATGCGCTTGCCCAGCTCCCAATACCACAGGCCGTTCATTGCCAGGTGCAGCACGCCGAAGTGCAGCAGCATCGGTGACACCAGGCGCCACCATTGGCCTTCGGCCAGGCCCTGGAGCAACGGGGTGAAGTACAGGTAATCGCCCTGCACCTTGAACGACAGGAAGGTGAACCAGCCGATGGTCGACAGGTTATCGCCCAGGCCGGTTACCCCGGCGACCACCAGGCTCAGGATCAGCACCGCGGCGGTGACCTTGCAGGCCATGGCCTGCTCCTTCAGCGAAGGCGCCGCCGGAGCGACCTCCACGGGTTCCGGCAAGGCTTGCAGATCGGCATTGCCATCAGGGAAACGCCGGTAGAGTTCGAGCACATCCCCGGCCATGGCCGGCGGCGCCCACAGCACCTGCTCCTCGCCCTCCTCCACCACCCGGTGCGGTACCTGCAGGCGCCGCAGCAAGGCGACGAAACCGCTGAGGTCGACCGCCAGCGGCAGGCGCAGTACTTCGATCACGTTCATTGGCTGGCCTGCGGACGGTCGACGTCGACCCAGACGAACTTGTGCGGGTCAATGCGGGTTTCGTCATCCAGGCGGTAGGCCGCCAGCTTGCCGTAGAGCACGGCGCTGTAGTCCAGGCACGCCAGGTTGCCCCGGATCGGCGCCGGGCGTCCGCTGCGCCAGTAGTGGCCGACAAACAGCAGCGGCTCGTCCTCGTCGTAGCGCAGCAGGGCGTTCTTCTGGCTGTGGCTGAGGGGCGTGCGGGCCACTTCGTCGGGCAGCGCGTCGGGCTGGAAAACGATGTCGCCGTAGGTCTGCGGGTCTTCCTCCCAGAACTTGGTGCGGAAGAAGGCGCGGGTCAGGCCGTCGCCGCCGGTCAGCGTCAGGCCGTCCGGCAGGCGCATGTCGGTGCCGCGCAGCAGGCGGTTGCACACCGTCGCGGCGAAACTGCCGGACACCGCCGACGCCTGCACGAAGTGCTCGTCGATGCGGCCCGTGGGGTACTGCTGGCGCAGCGGCTCGATCAGCCGCGGGTCCCAGCAGGCGTGCACCAGGCGGAAGCGCCCGGCGTCGACGAACAACGGCAGCTCATAGAACCACTGGATGAAATCGTGCCAGTCGCCAGGATGCTGGGCGAACTGGGTGAGGGTCTCGTCGATCAGCCGGGCATGGCGCGGGGTGTGCTCGCGCACGAAAGCCTTGCCGCTGCCGGGCAGTGCCGGGGTGACCCAGCCCAGGGCGTTGTACTCATGGTTGCCCATGATGCAGAAGGCCTGGCCGGCCTCGACCATGTCATGGACGATGTGCAGCGCCTCGCGGATGCGCGGACCGCGGTCGACGATATCGCCGAGGAACAGCGCCTGGCGCCGCGGGTGGCGCCAGACCCCGCCGACCCGCTTGTAGCCGAGCGCGTCGAGCAGGCGTTCGAGGGTGAGCGCACAACCATGCACGTCACCGATGATGTCGAAACTGCGCGCCGGATCGAGCATCAGTCGTCCCTGCCGCCCAGGCGGCTGCCCCAGCCGAGCTTGGTGCGGCAGACCTCGTAGTAGTTGTGGTCCAGCGGATGGATCAAGCGCAGCTTCTGCGGTTTCTTGCTCACCGTGATGGTGTCGCCGGGGGCGCAGGTGAAGTGGTTCTGGCCGTCACAGGAGACCTGCGGGTAGATCTGCAGGTCCTTGGACACGACGATCTTCAGCTCGCTGTTGCCGTCCACCACGATCGGCCGGCCCGACAGCGTGTGCGGGTACATCGGCACGATGACGATGGCGTCGAGCTTGGGGTGCATGATCGGGCCGCCGGCTGACAACGCATAGGCGGTGGAGCCGGTCGGGGTGGCGACGATCAGGCCATCGGCCTTCTGGCTGCAGACGAACTGGCCGTCGATGTAGATCTCGAACTCGATCATCCGCGTCGACTTGCCCGGGTGCAGCACCACATCGTTGAGCGCATCGCCCTGGCCGATGGCCTCGTGGTGGCGGCGTACCTCGGCTTGCAGCAGGAAGCGGTTCTCCACCAGGTAGTGGCCGTCGAGCACCTCGGCGACTTTCTCTTCCAGTTCATCGGGGCGGATGTCGGTGAGAAAGCCCAGGTTGCCGCGGTTGATCCCCAGTACCGGGATGTTGTGCCGGGCCAGGGCGCGGGCGGCGCCAAGCAGGCTGCCGTCGCCGCCGACCACGATGACCAGGTCGCAGACCTCGCCCAGCAGCTTGCGCGTGGAGGTCTGCAGGCCGTGGCCGGGCAGGACTTCGGCGATGGTGTCCTCGAGGATCACGTGCAGGTGGCGCTCGAGGAGGAATTTTTTCAGTCGGCGAATGGTGTCGAGCACCTGGGAGCTGCCAAGGCGTCCGATGATACCGATATTGCGAAATTGCTCCATGGTGCTCCTGCAAGGCTCTGCGGCGGGGTGACAATGCCGGGATTATGGGCGAAAGGACCGGCCAGCGGCAAACCGGCTATGCTCGCAGGATGATGCCCTTCGCCGACCTCGAGTCCCTGCCCCGCCAACTGCGCCACCCTGCCGTGCGCGACCTGGCCTGGGTGCTGCTGTCGCCCCCGCTGCTGGCGCAGGCCGGCTGCCCCCAGCGCCACCCGCTGCAGGGCAGTGCCTGGGCCGATGATCCGCAGCGCCTGGGCCAATGGCTCGCGTCGCTCGACCAGGAGCCTGCGCCGCTGCTGGCCTGGCTGACACGCCTGAACAGCCGGCGCCTGGGCCTGTACTACGAAAGCCTGTGGCAGTTCGCCCTGCAGCAGGCGCCGGGCATCGAGCTGCTGGCGGCCAACCTGGCGATCCGCGACGGCGGGCACACCCTGGGCGAACTGGACATCCTGCTGCGCGACCGCGAAGGCGATCATCACCTGGAGCTGGCCATCAAGCTCTATCTGGGACCACCGAGCGGTGACGGCGGCAACCCGGACCTCTGGCTCGGCCCCGGTTGCCATGACCGGCTGGGGCGCAAGCTGGCGCACCTGGTACAGCACCAGTTGCCCATGTCGAGCGGATCGCGGAGTCACTCGGTGCTGGCCGGACTGGGCCTGGATCGGGTGCAGGCCCACCTGTGGCTTGGCGGCTACCTGTTCTACCCACGGTCGGGACAGACCCACTCGCCTGACGGCGCCAACCCCCGGCACCTGCGCGGTGGCTGGCTACGTCAATCGCAATGGAGCGAAGCCGATAATGGATGCTGGCAGCCCCTGCCCCGCCACGCATGGCTGGCACCGGCGCGGTTCGAAGCACAAGCCTGCTGGAATGCAGCGCGCTTCACCGCCTGGCGGGAAGGGCTGGAGCCCGATGCCCACGCACACCTGCTGAGCAGGGTGGAGGAACAGCCGGACGGGACATGGGCAGAGGTCGAACGGATGTTCCTGGTGGCCGACAACTGGCCAGACCTCCCCCCACGCTGAAGCAGCCCCCACCGCCGATTCGCCGGCGACGGGAGCTCAAGCGTCAGGACGCCTCGGCCACTGGCTCAGGCGCCGGGCAGTGGGCCTGGGCATCCTTCGGCCACAGCACCTGGCCCTTGCCGTCGACCACCTGTTCCGCGCCGCAGGGCAGGCGGTTGGTATCGAACACCACGCTGCCATCCAGACGATACAGGGCGCGCAGCGTGCGCACGGCGTCGTCGCCATTGCCCTCGACCCGATAGGCGAAGATCGCGCCACGCGCCTCGTCGACTTCCAGGTCTTGCCATTTGGCGGGCACCAGCAGTTTGCCATCGAGGTCATACAGTGCGCGCAAGTTGTCCGACCTGCTACCCTCGGCAGCGAGCAGGTGATGGCCATCGGCCAACAGCTTGAACGACACGAACTGTTCCGGCTTGACCAACACCTTGCCCTGCTCGTCCATCAGGCCCACGGTATCAGTCTCACTCGGGCTACCGAGGAGCATGACCGTCTTCTTCGGCGATTTCAGCTCGGTGAAGGCATAGCGCTTGGGCGCGACCACACCGATCTGCTTGTAGGTGGGCTGGAACACAACCTTCCCCTGGTCCAGGTCGATGGTTCCGTAGGTTGCCAGGAACATGTTCTGCAGCTTGCCGATATGGTTGAAACCAGGGCGGTGCCCACTCATGCCGAGCAGGCCAATACCCGCGTCGCCGATCGAGTCGTACTCGGGCTCGATCAGCCATTTGCCGTCATGCCCGATCATCCCGGCTTTGCCCCGGTCTTCGTCGGTACGCGGCAACTGCACCATGCCGCCAACCTTGCCGAACGTCTCGCAGTTCTGATACTGCGCCTCGATCACGACCTTGCCTTGATAATCCAGGTAGCCACAAGGTTTGTCGTAACCATCCCGATACGCCACCAGGCCACCGCCTGGCGTGCCCAGCCAGCCCTTGTCGAGCGCAATCACCAGGTTGCCGGTGGCATCAGCCAGGCCCTTGCCTGCGCCGCCTTCGCGGGAGACCACCAGATACCCGTCGGCCGCGCTGACAATGGTGTCGAAGTCCAGCTTGCGCAACACCTTGGTCTTGAGGTTGTATCCCCAGCTTTCGCCTTGGCGCTCGGCGAGCACCCAGTTGCCGCGCTTGGCGAAATCCTCGCGCACGTACATTGAGTCGAATACCGCCTCGCTGACCTTCTCGCCCTGAGGCGTGAGGATGCCGCGCAGTTCGTCGATCTCGTAGACGATAAAGTCGTTGTCGCCACCGACATAGACATTGTCGAAGATGGCCGGCTGGACTTCCTTGCCCTGCTCGTCCATCACCCCGACCTTGCCATTGCGGACGTAGCCGAACAGGCCAGGGGTCAGGGTGTAGAGCTCGTCGGTGAGGTCGGCGCGAATCACCTGCTTGCCGTCACCACTTGCCAGGTGCCAGTAGTCGCCACGCCCGAAGATGAAGGCGTTGGTGAAGGGTTGGGTATAGATCTGGGTGAACTCGCTGCCTGGGGCGACTCGGAATGCGCCGTTCTGGTCCAGTACGGCGCATTCGTCGTTCACGCACAGCGGAATGGTCAGGGCGGCAATCGGTGGCGTCTTGACCGCCGGGTTTTGCTCGCAGCCGGCGAGCAACAGGGACAGGGCGCCGAACAGCGCTACCCGAGGGGTGGAGATGAAGCGTTTCATTGACACAGGATCCTTCTGCGATGGAGATCGGGTGCAGGCCCAAAGCCATCACCCAAGCCCGCTGTGTCGGCCGCGTTTGATAGATCTGAAGCAAACACATTTCCACGCCAGCGATTAGAGTTAGGGGCAGGCGCCAGCAAGAGCGCCCTTTTTGACCTGATGACGAGGATCCCCCATGGTTTCACCCACTCCCGCGACCCATTACGCGCGGCTGTCGATCGTCCTGCACTGGCTGATGCTGGTGCTGCTGGCCGCCGTCTACGCCTGCATCGAGCTGCGCGGCCTGTTCCCCAAGGGCAGCGCCGAACGCGACCTGATGAAAGACCTGCACTTCATGCTCGGGCTGACGGTATTCGTGCTGGTCTGGCTGCGCCTGGCCCTGCGCCTGTCGCGCCCCACCCCGCCGATCGTGCCCAGGCCGCCAGCCTGGCAGACGGGCCTGTCGCACCTGGTGCACCTGCTGCTGTACCTGATGATGATCGGCCTGCCGCTGGCCGGCTGGGCAATCCTCAGCGCCGCCGACAAGCCGATCCCGTTCTATGGCCTGGAGCTGCCGGCCATCGTCGCCCCGGATCCGGACCTGAGCAAGTTCATCAAGGGCTGGCACGAGCGCATCGGTAGCTGGGGCTACTGGCTGATCGGCCTGCACGCGCTGGCCGGGCTTTATCACCACTATGTGCGGCGCGACAACACACTGCTGCGCATGCTTCCCTACAAGTAGCCGCGTCGTCCCTGCAGGCCTCCGGTGTGCAGGAACACCAGGCGGGTGCCGGGGGCGAAACGCCCGGCCTCGACCTGGTCGCGCAGGGACAGCAGGGCCTTGCCGGTGTAGAGCGCCTCCAGCGGCATGCCGGTTTGCCGTTCGGTGTCGGCGATGAACGCCAGCAGCGCGTCATCGATACGGGCAAAGCCGCCACGGCTGGCGTCGTGCAGCTGGTAGCCCTGCACGCCCGCCAATGTTGCGACGGTTTCCGGCACGCCGTGGTCCAGGGGCACGGCCAGGGCGCCATGGACCACATGCCTGCCCGCCTCCTCCAGCACCAGGCCCGCCAGGGTCGTGCCGGTTCCCGCCGCCAGCCACCAGGCGTCGTAGTCGGTCCAGCCGAGCGTTGCCAGTTGCGCCCGGCATTGCTCGACGATCAACCCGCAGCCCTGGGCACCGGCCAGGCCGCCACCGCCTTCGGGGATACAGTGCCAACCTGGGTACCGGGCCTGCCAGGGCTGCCAGAAACCGGGCTCATGGCGGGCGCGGTAGCCGCCGAAACCGAGCCAGTGCAGTTCCATGCCCAGGGCTCGCAGGTCTAGCACCGTCGGTGTTTCCTGCGGGTGGCCACGCAGCAGGCCGGCGGTGGCGAAGCCGAAGCGCTTGCCGGCGGCCGCCAGGGCGTGGAGATGGTTGGAATGGTTGCCGCCCAGGCTGATCAGGCCCGGGGCATTGGCCTTGCGGGCCTGGATCAGGTGATGACGCAGCTTGAACCATTTGTTGCCGCTGATCAGCGGGTCGATCAGGTCCAGACGCAGGACCGCGGCTTCGATTCCCGCGTGGCGCAACCAAGGCAGGTCCAGGCGTTGCAGAGGGGCTTGGGGGAGAGAAAAATCAGACATGAAGGCAGTTTATCTGATCACGCAGATGCAGACGTGCTGCTCGTTGCCGTTGCCGTTGCCGTTGCCGTTGCCGTTGCCGTTGCCGTTGCCGTTGCCGTTGCCGTTGCCGATCAGGAGTCTATCCTCATACCTCGCTAGCGACAGCTGCGTCAGTCCAGGCGCCGCCCGTACTTTCGCGACTTCAGGAGGCCGAACGCAGGCCTTGCGGAGGGAGGTGACGGGCATGGATGCCCGTCAAGCGCTGGGGCCCAGGATGGGCCCTGCAGCGCGGTCCTCCCGGGAGCAAGGCCGGAGTGAGGGAACCCGGAGCGTAGCGGAGGGCCGGATGAATGGAGCGCAGCGTTTTTTGGTTACTTTTTGTCGCGTTTGACAAAAAGTGACTCGCCGTAAGGGCGAAAAGGTGACTATGCGTCATTATAGCAAATGAATGCGCTTACACCTGTTAAAACCCACGCCGATCGCATTTGACTTTGACTTTGACTTTGACTTTGACTTTGACTTTGACTTTGACTTTGACTTTGACTTTGACTTTGACTTTGACTTTGACTTTGACTTTGACTTTGACTTTGACTTTGACTTTTAGAGTCATGTGTTTTGAAAGTTATATGCGCATTCATTTGCGATGGTGACGCATAGTCACCTTTCCGCCCTTACGGCGGGTAACTTTTTGAAGGATCAAAAAGTCACCAAAAAATCCTCGCTCCATTCATCCGGCCCCTACGCTTCGCTCCGGGGTCCCCTCGCTCCGTTCTTGCTCCCGGGAGGACCGCGCTGAACGCCCCATCCTGGGGCGCAGCGCTTGACGGGCATCCATGCCCGTCACCTCCCTTCGCAAGAACTCCGCTCGGCCTCCTGAAGTCGCAATTGGCGTTGCCTGAACTATCGCGCGCTTAGAAGCAAGATCAAGATCAACAGACATGGAGTAAGTGTAGACTACTGGCAATGTTTCTTCAGTTACAACCACTCGCTGACAAGCTAACCTCCACAGAAAAGGTGTATTACCACCTCAACTGTGGAAGTTGGCTCACCAACGATTCAAACAATCACAGTTCCGCCGCCAACCTCGACCCTTGGTTAATCGCCCGCTTGGCATCCAGCTCGGCCGCCACATCAGCGCCTCCGATCAGGTGTACCGACTGCCCGGCCGCAACAAGGCCATCATGCAACTCACGCAGCGGATCCTGCCCCGCGCAGACTACGATGTTGTCCACCGCCAGCAACTGCGGCTCGCCCTCGCCAACCCGCAGATGCAGGCCAGCATCGTCCACGCTCAGGTATTCGACGCTGTTGAGCATCTGCACCTGCTTGTTCTTCAGCCCCGTGCGATGAATCCAGCCGGTGGTCTTGCCCAGGCCGTCGCCGACCTTGGTTTTCTTGCGCTGCAACAGGTACACCTGGCGCGCCGGCGCATGAGGCTCGGCCTTGACCCCGGCCACACCACCACGGGCCTGCAAACGCGTATCGATGCCCCACTCCTTCCAGAACGCCTCACGGTCCTGGCTGGTGGCCACGCCTTTGTGCACCAGGTATTCGGACACATCGAAGCCAATGCCACCAGCACCGATCACCGCCACCCGCTCGCCCACCGGCTTGCGCTCCAGCAGCACGTCCAGGTAGCTCAGCACCTTGGCATTGTCGATGCCGGGAATGGCCGGCGTGCGCGGGGCGATGCCAGTGGCCAGGATGACCTCGTCGAACTCGCCGGCCACCAGCGCGGCCACATCGACACGGGTATTCAGGCGCAGGTCGACACCCGTGGACTTCACCTTGTTGCGGAAGTAACGCAGGGTCTCGTAGAACTCCTCCTTGCCCGGCACGCGCTTGGCCACGTTGAACTGCCCACCGATCTCAGCGGCGCCATCGAACAACGTCACTTCATGACCGCGCTCGGCGGCCACGGTGGCGGCTGCCAGGCCCGCAGGGCCTGCGCCGACCACCGCGATGCGCTTCACCGCCCGCACCGGCAGGTAGTTGAGTTCGGTCTCATGGCAGGCCCGCGGGTTGACCAGGCAGCTGGTCAGCTTGCCGCCGAAAGTGTGGTCCAGGCAGGCCTGGTTGCAGCCGATGCAAGTGTTGATCTCGTCGCCACGACCTTCAGCGGCCTTGTTGACGAAATCCGGGTCGGCCAGGAATGGCCGGGCCATCGAGACCATGTCGGCATCGCCCTCAGCCAGCACCGCCTCGGCCACCTCCGGGGTGTTGATGCGGTTGGTGGTGATCAGCGGGATCTTCACCGCGCCACGCAGCTTGGCGGTGACCTTGCTGAACGCCGCGCGCGGCACCTTGGTGGCGATGGTCGGGATGCGCGCCTCATGCCAGCCGATACCAGTGTTGATCAGCGTGGCGCCGGCCTGCTCGATGGCCTTGGCCAGCAGCTCGATCTCGTCCCAGGTGCTGCCGCCCTCGACCAGGTCGAGCATCGACAGACGGAAGATGATGATGAAGTTCGGCCCCACCGCCTCGCGCACCCGGCTCACGATCTCCACCGCCAGGCGCATGCGGTTCTCGTAGCTGCCGCCCCAGCGATCGGTGCGGTGGTTGGTGTGGGCGGCGAGGAACTGGTTGATGAAGTAGCCTTCCGATCCCATGATCTCGACACCGTCGTAGCCGGCACGCTGGGCCAGGCTTGCGCAGGTGACGAAGTCGCGGATCTGCTTCTCGATGCCCTCTTCGTCCAGCTCCCTGGGCTTGAACGGGTTGATCGGCGCCTGGATGGCGCTGGGCGCCACCTGTTTCGGGCTGTAGGCATAGCGCCCGGCATGCAGGATCTGCAGGCAGATCTTGCCACCGGCGGCATGCACCGCCTCGGTGACGATCCGGTGCTTGTCGGCCTCTTCCTCGGTGCTGAGCTTGGCCGCGCCCGAATACACGCCACCTTCGTCGTTCGGCGCGATGCCACCGGTAACCATCAGCCCGACGCCGCCACGGGCGCGCTCGGCAAAGTAGGCAGCCATGCGCTCGAAGCCGCCCGGGCGCTCCTCGAGGCCGGTGTGCATCGAGCCCATCAGGGTGCGGTTGCGCAGGGTGGTGAAGCCCAGGTCGAGGGGGGCCAGCAGGTGCGGGTAACGGTCGGTAGCCATGGATGGACTCCACAGGTGGCGTGATCACGGAATGCGGGCACCTCTACCCGCGCTCTACAGCAGCGCAGCGGGACCCGTCGTTTGTCTGAGGACGACATTAAACAGGCGTTTGAACCCGCTCAATGATCGAAACTGACAACTTATTGATCCTGCTGCACAGCAGGACTACCCTAGGGCACTCCTTCTGCACAACGCTGGACCGCTCCATGCGAAAACTGCTAGCCGGCGCCCTGGCGCTGGTCACCCTTGCCGCCCTCTGCGGCTACGGCTTCTGGACCCTGCAGCGCCCGGAGGGTCATTACTTGTCCGACCTGCGCATCGAACTGGCCCTCAACCAGGGCGTGCCGGGTGAGCACGGCAACCTGCTGGGGGTCGAGCCGCTGCTGTATCCGGGGGACTACCAGAACCTCACGCGCCTGCACCGCAAGCTCTCGGCCTACCTGGAACAGGCCCGCGCCCAGGGCCTGGTCAACCCGCGCACCGTGGTGGTGTTGCCGGAGCATATCGGCACCTGGCTGTGGGCCCGGGGCGAGAAGCGCGAGCTGTACCAGGTCACCCAGCGCAACGAGGCCTGGCAGTGGCTGGAGCTGAGCAACCCGCTGCGCTACGGCCTGGCGATGCTCGCCGCCAGCGGCGACGATCGCCGTTCGGACGCGCACCTGCGCATGAAGGCCGCGCAGATGGCCGCCGACTACCAGCAGGTGTTCGGCAACCTGGCCCGGGAGTTCGGCGTCACCCTGGTCGCCGGCTCCATCGTCCTGCCCGCGCCCTATGTGGAGAACGGCGTGCTGCGCACCGGCAACGGTCCGCTGTACAACAGCAGCCTGGTGTTCGCCAGCGACGGTTCGGTGCTCGGGCAACCCCAGCACCAGCAGTACCCCGACAGCGAAAGCCGGCGCTACATCCACGACGGCCAGCAGCATCCGCTGCAGGTGCTGCAGACTCCCGCCGGACGCCTGGGCGTGCTGATCGGCAGCGACAGCTGGTACCCCGCCAACTACCGGCAACTGGCCGCGCAATCGGTGCAACTGGTTGCCAACCCGGTCTTCCTCAGTGGCAAGCAGAGCTGGCAGGCGCCCTGGCGTGGCAACCGCCACCAGGCCCAGGCCGCCGACCTGCCCCTGCGCCGCGGCGCAGTGAGCGAACAACGCGCCTGGCAGCAACTGCCGCTGGCCGCCAACGCCGCCACCCCAAGCATGAGCGTGTTCATGCGTGGTCAGTTCTGGGAGCTGGGCAGCGATGGGCAGGGCTTTGTCAGCCAGGGTGGCACGCTGTGGGTCGGCAACGACAGCCACGGCGCGCGCCTGCTCAACCTGTGGCTGTGACGCCATGCCCCGCCCCCGCGTACGCCTGGGTGAACTGTCGGTAGGTTTCGTCCAGCCCCTGGCCGAGGCGCTGACGGCACTCGGTCACGATCCACACCCCCTGCTGCTGCGCTATGGCCTCGACTCCAGGCGCCTGGCCGAGCCGGGTGCGCGGCTGTCGATCCCGCGCTACATGCACCTGGGGCACGCGGCGATCGCCTTGTCCACCGAGCCGGCGCTGGGCCTGCACATGGGGCGCCTGAGCCGCCTGGCCCAGGCCGGCCTGGCCGGCGTCGCCGCCGCCCAGGCCCCGACCCTTGGCGATGCCGCCCGCACCCTGCTGCGTTTCGAGCCGCTGTATGCCGCCAACTACCGGGGCCAGTCGAGCTTTCAGGAAGACGCCCAGGGCGCTTGGCTGCGGTTCTATTCCATCAGCCCCTACAACGACTACAACCGCTTCGTGGTCGACTCGCTGCTGGCTGGCTGGCTGGCGCAGCTTGGCGCCCTGGCGGCCAGGCCGGTGCAGGCCGAGCGCCTGGAAATCGAGTTCGACGCCCCCGCCTACGCCGCGCAGTACCAAAGCCTGTGCGCAGGCCCGGTGCATTTCGGCGCCACGGCCAACCAGCTGCGCCTGAGCCAGGCCACCCTGGCCCTGCCCAACCCGCAGCACTGCCCCAGTACCTGGCAGCACCTGCTGCAGCTGTGCGAGGCGGAACTGGCCCAGCGCACCCGCGTGCGCAGCCTGGGCGAGCGCATCACCCACCTGCTGGGACCGCTGTTGAACGGTGGGCGCGAGCCGGATCTGGAAGAAGTGGCGCGGCACCTGCAGCTGCCGACCTGGACCTTGCGCCGCAAACTCGCCGAGGAAGGCACGCGCTTTCGCAACCTGCTCAACGACACGCGGCGCGACCTGGCCGAGACCTATATCCGCGACACGGAGCTGGCCTTCGGCGAGATCGCCTATCTGTTGGGGTTCGCCTCGGCCGAGGCCTTCCAGCGCGCATTCAAGCGCTGGACGGGGCTGACGCCCGGGGAGTTTCGCCGCAATCAGCGACAGGTGGGTTAAAGCTCGGTGGCGTCGTCGGCCGGCTCCGGCAGGTCCAGTTCATAGGCCTGGAATTCGAGCAGTTCTTCCTGGTAATCGTCCATCTTCACGCCCCTTCATTCATCGTTCTTCAGTCATTGCGCCAACCTAAGCCAGCGAAATGACGGAATGATTACAGCCCTATGAACGATAAACGTAGCAGGCGCCCGGGAAGTTATCGACGTGTCAGAGTGGCGCGGGAGCCTGCTCCACTGCCGGTGCTTCCTGCTGCACCTGGATCGGTGCCGGCTCGACGGGCGGCGCGATGGGCTGCGAGCCCTTGCTGTCGTCCACAATCGGGGCCGCAGGGGCTTCGCTAGCCGGTACAGAAGCCGCTGGAGCGGCAACAGGCGCGGGAGCAGCGGCAGCAACCGGAGTCGGTACCGGGGCCGGTGCCTCTGCCACGCTCTCGGCGACCGGCGTGGCAGGCTGCGCCGCGGGCGCCAGGGCAGCGGGCGCAGGCTCCGGCAGGCCCAGGTCGGCGGCCGGTTTTTCAACCTTCGGCTCGGCGGCGGGCTCGGTTTTCTCCGGCTTCTTCTGCTTCGGCAGGTAGCTTTCCACCAAAGCGAAGTAGCGGTCATAGAACTGCGCGGCAGTGACTGTCTCGCTGGCGACCTTGACCATGGAATCGTCGGTGGAGCCGATCGGCATCGATACCGAACCCAGTACACCCACGCCAAGGCTGGCGGAAGTGTTGGACTTCTTCAGGGTGTAGCGGTCCTGCAGGGCGTTGGCGAACATGGTCGAGCGCTGCTTGTCGCTCATGTCCGGCACGCAGGTGATGTTGAAGCTGATCTGCAGGTGGTTCTCGGCGTTCTGCTGGAAGCTCTTGTTGCCGGCGACCTGATTGGCGTCGCTGCTGGTGATGATGTAGCCCTGGCTGAGCAGCGCGCGCCGCGCCGCCTCGCAGGAGCCCGCCTCGCTGGTGGCGAAACTGCGGGAGAAGGTGCCCGAGTCATCGAAGTTCTCGTGCTCGTAGACGGCGGCCTTTTTCGAGGAACAGCCGGACACACCCGCCAGCACGACGGCCAGCCCGAGCGCGCCATAGACGGTTGATCTAGACATTGCCAATTCCGGGAAGAAACGAATGGGGCGTATTGTGCAACACATCGATCAGTGGCTGAAACCATTGATCGGTGAAGACTCTGTCAGCTTGGTGTAAATCCTTGCCCGTGTCTGTGCAAGGCGCTGAAACGAAAAAAGCGACCCGAGGGTCGCTTTTTCGAAGCTTCAAGGTGTTCTAGGGACCTCGAGGCGAAGATGGCGCAGCGGACGGGACTCGAACCCGCGACCCCCGGCGTGACAGGCCGGTATTCTAACCGACTGAACTACCGCTGCGTATCGTTCGGGCTTGCACCCGATTGAAACTGGGATCTGAGCTTTCAAGCGCTGTGGCGCGAAAGCCAGGCACAAAAAAAGCGACTTTGATATCGCCTTTTCTGTTTTGCCTTGAGCGTTCATGGGGCTCTTGGCAGAAGATGGCGCAGCGGACGGGACTCGAACCCGCGACCCCCGGCGTGACAGGCCGGTATTCTAACCGACTGAACTACCGCTGCGTATCGTTCAGGCTTGCGCCTGATTGAAACTGGGATCTGGCCTTGCGGCCTCAGACCGGTGCAAGCACCCATCTGGAGAAAAATGGCGCGGCGGACGGGACTCGAACCCGCGACCCCCGGCGTGACAGGCCGGTATTCTAACCGACTGAACTACCGCCGCGCATAGTTGGACTTGCGTCCTGTTCCTCTCTGCCAGCGTGTTTCTTTCGAAACCACTGAACCAGGAACGTCTCAGGAAGTGGTGGGTGATGACGGGATCGAACCGCCGACCCTCTGCTTGTAAGGCAGATGCTCTCCCGGCTGAGCTAATCACCCCCGCGATGTTGCTTGTTGCGTTTGCTTCGCTGAGGCCGCGAAATTTACGCAGGTACCGATGCTAAGTCAATACCCCCATTGAAGTTTTTTTCAAAAAGGGCAAAAAAGGCAGCCTGATCGCAGGGCCAGCTCGCTCCCACAACCAGACGCCCGCAGCGTGGGAGCGGGCTTGCCCCGCGATAGAGCCGGTACAGCTGACAAAAAAAGGGGCTCTCGGCCCCTTTCTCTTGCATCTCAACAGGTTACAACTCAGGTGTAGATCATCTTGCGGGTCATCCCGCCATCGACCACGAACTCTTGGCCGGTGACGAACCCCGCCTGGCGCGACAACAACCACGCCACCAGCGCCGCCACATCCTCGACCGTCCCTACCCTGCCAGCCGGATGCTGGGCATGGTCGGCGTCGCTCAGCGGATCGGCGCGCCGCTGCGAAGGGTCACGGGCATCGATCCAGCCCGGGCTCACCGCATTGACGCGGATCTCCGGCCCCAGGCTCATGGCCAGGGCGTGGGTCAAGGCGACCAGGCCGCCCTTGCTGGCGGCATAGGCCTCGGTGTCCGGCTCGGACTGCCGGGCGCGGGTGGAGGTCAGGTTGACGATCGCGCCACCATGGGCGCGCAGATAAGGTGCGCAATGCTTGGCCAGCAGCATCGGGCCATTGAGGTTGACCGCCAGCACCCGGTTCCATTGGGCCAGGGACAGGCTTTCCAGGGTCTGGTTATGCGGATTGGCGATCGCCGCGTTGCACACCAGCGCATCCAGCCGGCCGAACTGCCCGAGCACCTCGGACACCCCGGCACTGACCTGGGCCTCGTCGGCCACGTCCATGGTGATGAACCAGGCATTGTCGCCCAGGGCCTTGGCGACCTTGGTGCCGCGCGGGCGGTCCAGATCGCTCAGCACCACCTGCCAGCCCTCGCAGATCAACCAGGCGGCGATGCCCAGGCCGATGCCGCGGGCGGCACCGGTCACCAGGGCCACCCGGCCGTTATGGCCGGGTTCGCCACCCTTCCAGTCGATCACAGCGCCGCCAGGCCGCGGGCCAGATCGGCTTGCAGGTCGGCCACGTCTTCCAGTCCGACCGCCACGCGCACCAGGCTGTCACGGATACCCGCCGCTTCACGCTCCTGCGGCGTCAGACGGCCGTGAGAGGTGGTGGCCGGGTGGGCGATGGTGGTCTTGCTGTCACCGAGGTTGGTGGTGATGGAGATCACCCGGGTGGCGTCGATGAAGCGCCAGGCGCCTTCCTTGCCGCCCTTGACCTCGAAGCTGACCACCGCGCCGAAGCCGCTCATCTGGCGCTTGGCCAGTTCATGCTGCGGGTGGCTCGGCAGGCCGGCGTAGTGGACCTTCTCGATGCCGTCCTGTTGCTCGAGCCACTCGGCCAACGCCTGGGCGCTCTCGCAGTGGGCGCGCATGCGCAGCTTGAGAGTCTCCAACCCCTTGGTGAAGACCCAGGCGTTGAACGGGCTGAGGGTCGGGCCGGCGGTGCGCAGGAAGCCCACCACTTCCTTCATCTGCTCGCTGCGCCCGGCTACCACGCCGCCCATGCAACGGCCCTGGCCGTCGATGAACTTGGTGGCCGAGTGGAACACGATGTCGGCGCCGAGCTTGAGCGGCTGCTGCAAGGCCGGGGTGCTGAAGCAGTTGTCCACCACCAGCATGGCGCCACGGGCATGGGCGATCTCGGCGAGTGCGGTGATGTCCACCAGCTCGGCCAGCGGGTTGGAGGGCGACTCGACGACCAGCAGCTTGGTATTGGCCTTGATGGCCTTTTCCCAGCCGTTCAGGTCGACCAGCGGCACGTAGTCCACCTGCACGCCGAAACGCTTGAAGTACTTCTCGAACAGGCTGATGGTCGAGCCGAACACGCTCTGCGATACCAGCACATGGTCGCCAGCGCTGCACAGCGACATGACCACGGCGAGAATCGCCGCCATGCCGGTGGAAGTGGCCACAGCCTGCTCGGCGCCCTCCATGGCCGCCAGGCGCTCCTCGAAGGCGCGCACGGTCGGGTTGGTGTAGCGCGAGTAGACGTTGCCCGGCGTTTCGCCGGCAAAGCGCGCGGCGGCGTCGGCGGCCGTGCGAAAGACATAGCTGGAGGTCAGGAACAGCGCTTCGCTGTGCTCGGCCTCCGGTGTACGGTTCTGACCGGCGCGCACCGCCAGGGTGTCGAAACCGACACCCTCGAGGTCACTGTCCAGTCGACCGGCATCCCATTGATCGGTCATGCCGTCGCTCCCAAATCAGTTGTTGTACAGGTCGATGATCGCGCTGACCGCCTGGTTCTTCACCTTGGCCAGGTCGTTACGGGCCTGCTCGATGCGCTCGAGGTAGGCTTCGTCGATATCGCCGGTGACATACTCACCGTTGAACACCGCGCAATCGAAATGCTCGATCTTGATCTTGCCGCCACCGACCGATTCGATCAGGTCCGGGAGGTCCTGATAGATCAGCCAGTCGGCGCCGATCAACTCGGCCACCTGTTCGGTGGTACGGTTGTGGGCGATCAGTTCGTGAGCGCTCGGCATGTCGATGCCGTAGACGTTGGGGTAGCGCACCGCGGGGGCCGCGGAGCAGAAGTAGACATTCTTGGCGCCGGCTTCGCGGGCCATCTGGATGATCTGCTTGCAGGTGGTGCCGCGCACGATCGAGTCGTCCACCAGCATCACGTTCTTGCCGCGGAATTCCAGCTCGATGGCGTTGAGCTTCTGGCGTACCGATTTCTTGCGCGCGGCCTGGCCGGGCATGATGAAGGTACGGCCGATGTAGCGGTTCTTGACGAAGCCTTCGCGGAACTTGACGCCCAGGTGGTTGGCCAGCTCCAGCGCCGCGGTGCGGCTGGTGTCGGGAATCGGGATGACCACGTCGATGTCGTGGTCCGGGCGCTCGCGCTGGATCTTCTCGGCCAGCTTCTCGCCCATGCGCAGGCGCGCCTTGTACACCGAGACGCCGTCGATGATCGAATCCGGACGGGCCAGGTAGACGTGCTCGAAGATGCACGGCTGCAATTTCGGGCTTTCGGCGCACTGCTTGGTGAACATCTGGCCGCCTTCGGTGATGTACACCGCCTCGCCCGGCGCCAGGTCGCGGATCAGGGTGAAGCCGAGCACGTCCAGGGCCACGCTTTCCGAGGCGATCATGTACTCGACGCCTTCATCGGTGTGACGCTGGCCGAACACCACCGGACGGATGCCGTTGGGGTCGCGGAAGCCGACAATGCCGTAGCCGGTGATCATCGCCACCACCGCGTAGCCACCGACGCAACGGCTGTGCACGTGGGAAACCGCGGCGAACACGTCTTCTTCGGTCGGCTGCAGCTTGCCGCGCACGGCCAGCTCGTGGGCGAACACGTTCAGCAGCACTTCGGAGTCGGAGTTGGTGTTGACGTGGCGCAGGTCGGACTCGTAGATCTCCTTGGCCAGCTGCTCGACGTTGGTCAGGTTGCCGTTGTGCGCCAGGGTGATGCCGTAGGGCGAGTTGACGTAGAACGGCTGGGCCTCGGCCGAAGTGGAGCTGCCGGCGGTCGGGTAACGCACGTGACCGATGCCGATGCTGCCGACCAGGCGCTGCATGTGGCGCTGCTGGAAGACGTCGCGCACCAGGCCGTTATCCTTGCGCAGGAACAACCGGCCGTCGTGGCTGGTCACGATACCGGCAGCATCCTGGCCGCGGTGCTGGAGGACCGTAAGCGCGTCATACAGCGCCTGATTGACGTTCGACTTACCGACGATACCGACGATGCCACACATGCGACGCAACCCCTACTTTGATGAAACTTGAGTGAAGAGCGCTCAGGGCTTGGTCGGCCCGAGCAACTGCTCCTTGAACGGAAGGTCAACGGGTGCGCTGACCCCACTGGACATCCACTGGCCGCTGAACCCGAGAATGAGGTTCTTCGACCAATCGGCTACCAATAGAAATTGTGGTATCAGGCGTGATTCCTGCCACCACGGATCCTGTTGCACCGGCCCCAGGCTCAGCAGCCCGACCGCCACCACCACCAGCAAGCCCCCGCGCGCGGCGCCGAAGGCCATGCCGAGGAAGCGATCAGTGCCGGACAACCCGGTCACGCGGATCAGTTCGCCGATGAGGAAATTGAGCATCGCCCCGACCAGCAGCGTGGCGACGAAAAGAATGGCGCAGCCGGCAATGACCCGTGCTGAAGGCATCTGGATATAGCTTTCAAGATACTGCGCAAGCGAGCCGCCGAACATCCAGGCCACCGCACCGGCGACAATCCAGATGAGCAGGGACAAGGCTTCCTTGACGAAGCCGCGCTTGAGACTGATCAGTGATGAAATGACGACGATCGCGATGATCGCCCAATCAACCCAGGTAAATGCCACGGTGTTGCCTGCCGACGTTAGAGGCGGCGCATTTTACCAGAGCCAGGGGCTTGGAGTAAGCGGAATGTCAGGCGTTTGAAGGGCTGCGGGCTGACTCCGGGGACAGCTTTACGCCCTGAAACAGACCGCCTGGCCTGCGCTGACTCTGTAGGAGCGGCCTTGTGCCGCGAAAGGGCTGCGCAGCAGCCCCAAGGTGTGAGCGGGGGCCGCGTTGCGGCCCTTTCGCGGCACAAGGCCGCTCCTACAGGGAGGGCGTGAGATGTGCGTCAGCCACGCTCCGGCTGGAAGCGCACCACGATACCCTTGAGGTTTTGCTGGCGGCTGATCACATCACGCAGGCGCTCGGCCTCGGCGCGCTCGATCAGCGGCCCGACGAACACCCGGTTCATGCCGTCCGCCGAACGGATATAGGCGTTGTAGCCCTGGCTGCGCAGGGTCTTCTGCAGATTCTCGGCACCGGCCCGGTTGGACAGGCTGGCCAACTGGATCGACCAGCTCACCGGCAGGCCGTTGGCATCGATCTTCGACGGCGCGGCCGGCTTGGCGGCAGGCGCAACGCTCGGTGCAGGCACCGGACGCGCCTCCACCTTGGCGACCGGCGGCGTCGGCACTGGTGTCTGCGGCTTGGGCTGTACAGGTGGCGCCACGGTCGCGACCGGCGCGATGGGCTGGCTCGGCGCCGTCACCGGCGCCGTGGACTCGTCGACCACTACCGGCGGCTGCGCGTTCTGCTCCGGCAACGGCTGAGGCTCCGGCACCTGAACCGGCTCCACCTGCACCTGGGGCAGACTCGGCATGGCCGGCGCCTCCGGCGCCTCGACTCGCACCTGGCGCAGCTCGTCCTCGCGGGTGAACAACATCGGCAGGAAGATCACCGCCAGCGCCACCAGCACCAGCGCACCGACCATGCGCTGTTTCATCCCTTTATCCAGCACTGCCATCTACTCCATCCTCGGGGACCTGCCGCTCGAGCCAGGCCAAGGCCTCGCCGACGCAGAAAAACGAACCGAACAGCAGGATCTGGTCATCCGCCGTCGCCTGGGCGCACTGCCCTTCGAGGGCAGCCGCGACACTGGCGTAAGACTTCACTGTCGCACCCAGGTTCGTCAAGGCATCCGCCAGCTCCGTGGCCGGGCGACTACGCGGCGTGTCCAGCGGCGCCACCGCCCAGTCGGCGACCTGGTCGCGCAGCGGCGCGAGCACACCGGCCAGGTCCTTGTCGGCCAACAGGCCGAACACCGCCAAGCGCCGCCCCTTCACCGGGCGCGCCGCCAGACGGCGGGCCAGGTACTCAGCGGCGTGCGGGTTGTGGCCGACATCCAGCAGCAACTCCACGCGCTTGCCTTGCAGCAACAGCTCGCGCCGGTCGAGACGACCGGTGATACGGGTGTCCAGCAAGGCCTGACGAACCTTGCCGCTATCCCACGGCAGGCCCGTCAGCAGGAAGGCCTGCAAGGCCAGGGCGGCATTCTCCATAGGCAGGTCGAGCAACGGCAGGTCGCGCAGTTCAACGGGCGAACCGTCGAGCTGGCGACCACGCCAATGCCAGTGGTCGACGCTGCTATCCAGGTCGAAATCACGCCCGCGCAGGAAGAACGGGCAATCCAGCTCGCGCACCTTGTCCAGCAAAGGCTGCGGCGGATCCAGGTCACCGCACAGCGCAGGCTTGCCCCGGCGGAAGATCCCCGCCTTCTCGTAGGCCACCGACTCGCGGCTATCACCCAGGTAGTCAACGTGGTCGACGCCGATGCTGGTGACCAGCGACACGTCGGCATCCACCAGGTTAACTGCATCCAGCCGACCACCCAGGCCGACCTCAAGCACCACCGCGTCCAACGCGGAGTGCTTGAACAGCCAGAACGCCGCCAGGGTGCCCATTTCGAAATAGGTCAGCGAGATCTCGCCGCGCGCCGCTTCCACCGCGGCGAACGCTTCGCACAGGCGCTCATCGCTGGCCTCGCGGCCTTCGATCAGCACCCGCTCGTTGTAACGCAGCAGGTGCGGCGAACTGTACACCCCGACCTTGAGCCCCTGGGCGCGCAGCAACGCGGCCACGAAAGCGCAGGTCGAGCCCTTGCCGTTGGTACCGGTCACCGTCACCACCCGCGGCGCCAGCTTGCCCAGCCCCAGGCGCGCCAGCACCTGTTGCGAGCGCTCCAGGCCCATGTCGATGGCCGAGGGGTGCAACTGTTCGAGGTAGGCGAGCCAGTCGCCCAGGCTGCGCTGGTTCATCACGCGACCGCGGCGACCTCTTTGGCCGCTTCCGGGGTCGGCTGGCCGGTCATCTGCGCCAGCAGGCGCGCCAGGCGCGGACGCAGCTCGTCACGGGAGATGATCAGATCGATGGCGCCGTGTTCCAGCAGGAACTCGCTGCGCTGGAAGCCTTCGGGCAGTTTCTCGCGCACGGTCTGCTCGATCACCCGCGGACCGGCGAAGCCGATCAGCGCCTTCGGCTCGCCGACGATCACGTCGCCGAGCATCGCCAGGCTGGCGGAAACGCCGCCGTAGACCGGGTCGGTCAGCACCGAGATGAATGGAATGCCTTCTTCGCGCAGACGCGCCAGCACCGCGGAGGTCTTGGCCATCTGCATCAGCGAGATCAGCGCTTCCTGCATGCGCGCGCCACCGGAAGCGGAGAAGCAGACCATCGGGCAACGGTTTTCCAGGGCGTAGTTGGCGGCGCGCACGAAACGCTCACCAACGATGGCACCCATGGAGCCGCCCATGAAGGAGAACTCGAAGGCGCTGACCACGATCGGCATGCCCATCAGGGTGCCGCTCATGGAGATCAGCGCGTCCTTCTCGCCGGTCTGCTTCTGCGCGGCGGTCAGGCGGTCCTTGTACTTCTTGCCGTCACGGAACTTCAGGCGGTCGACCGGCTCCAGGTCGGCGCCCAGCTCGGCACGGCCTTCTGGATCGAGGAAGATATCGATGCGCGCGCGGGCGCCGATACGCATGTGGTGGTTGCACTTAGGGCAGACGTCGAGGGTCTTTTCCAGCTCCGGGCGATACAGCACGGCTTCGCAGGACGGGCACTTGTGCCACAGCCCTTCCGGCACCGAGCTCTTCTTCACCTCGGAACGCATGATCGAAGGGATCAGTTTGTCTACCAACCAGTTGCTCATGCTTGCTTTCTCCAGTATTGGCCAGGGAGACCTGCGCGGCCCCGCCCTGCCCTTGAGCTCAAATTCTTCTGTAAAGCGACGATGGGCCGGCCACGACCGCCCCACCTCCAATTCTTCCCCGGCATGCCCCGCGCTCTGGCGCGGCCTGGCAGCACCGGGCTGCGAAAGCTATGGACGATGGCGCGCGGCCAGCCGTCACATTAGCGTTCACGCGTGTTTCACCGCCTGCATGAAGGCTTCGATCTTCGCCGCATCCTTGATGCCCTTGGCCTGCTCCACGCCGCCGCTGACATCCACCGCGTACGGGCGCACCTGGCGAATGGCCGCCGCCACGTTGTCGGCCGACAGGCCACCGGCAAGGATGATCGGCTTGCTCAGGCGCTGCGGAATCAGTGACCAGTCGAAGGCCTCGCCGGTTCCCCCCGGCACGCCCGGCACATAGGCGTCCAGCAGGATGCCGCGGGCGCCGGCGTAGTGGCGGCAGGCGGCCTCCAGGTCATCCCCCGGGCGCACCCGCAGGGCCTTGATCCAGGGGCGGTGGTAGCCCTCGCAATCGGCCGGGGTTTCATCGCCGTGGAACTGTAGCAGGTCCAGGGAAACCACTTCGAGGATCTCGTTGAGCTCGCAACGCGAGGCGTTGACGAACAACCCCACGGTGGTCACGAACGGCGGCAGCGCATCGATGATCGCCCGCGCCTGGCGCACGTCCACCGCGCGTGGGCTTTTCGCATAGAAGACGAAGCCGAGGGCATCGGCGCCGGCCTCGACCGCGGCCAGGGCGTCCTCGATACGGGTAATCCCGCAGATCTTGCTGCGAACGTTGCTCATGGACGGCGAACCTTGGGTGATCGGGAAAGCGTCGATGGTAGCAAATGACCCGTGCCCCGTCAGTCTGCCAGCGCCTCGTAACCGCTAAGAAAGTGTGGGCCGATGTAACGCTGCGGCAGCGCGTATTCCTGCGGATACTCCACCTGCACCAGGTAGAGGCCGTAAGGGTGCGCGGTCACTCCGCCGTCACGGCGGTTGCGCCCCTCCAGCACCTCGCGGGCCCACTCCACCGGACGCTCTCCGGCGCCGATGGTCATCAGCACGCCGGCGATGTTGCGCACCATGTGGTGCAGGAACGCGGTGGCGCGCACGTCCAGCACGATCATCCGCCCATGACGGGTCACGCGCAGGTGGTGGATGTGCTTGATCGGCGACTTGGCCTGGCACTGGCTGGCGCGGAAGGCGCTGAAATCATGGGTGCCCAGCAGATACTGCGCGGCCTCGGCCATGCGCTCGACGTCCAGCGGGCGATGGTTCCAGGTCACTTCCTCGGCCAGGTGGGCCGGGCGGATCGGATCGTTGTAGATGACGTAGCGATAGCGCCGCGCGGTGGCCTTGAAGCGGGCATGAAAGTGCGAAGGCATCGGCGCCGACCAGACCACGCTGATGTCGTGGGGCAGGTTGAAGTTGGTGCCCAGGGTCCAGGCGCGCTCGTCGCGCACGGCGCGGGTATCGAAATGCACGATCTGCCCGCAACCATGGACGCCGGCATCGGTACGCCCGGCGCAGATCACCGAGATCGGCTCGTTGGCCACCGTCGACAGCGCCTGCTCCAGGGCCTGCTGGACACTGGGCACGCCGCTGGCCTGGCGCTGCCAGCCGCGGTAGCGCGAACCTTTGTATTCCACGCCCAGGGCGATGCGGGTGTAGCCTTCGGCGGCCGATTCGGCGGCGGCGGTGTCGATGATGTCCAAGAGCGGCAAACCTGATGCTGAAACGAAAGGCGGGAGTATACCGGCAAACCGTGCAGGGGCCGAAATGATCGCGGGGCAAGCCCGCTCCCACGTGTTCTGTGGGAATGGGCTTGCCCCGCGCGGTGCAACGTCGCCTCAGACCAGGCGCGAGAGCATCTCGTTGGCTTCCTGGCGCTGGCTGTCGTCGCCGTCCTTGACGACTTCGTCGAGGATGTCACGGGCGCCCTGGTGGTCGCCCATGTCGATGTAGGCGCGAGCCAGGTCGAGCTTGGTGGCCACCTCGTCGGCGCCGGAGAAGAAGTCGAAGTCCAGGTCGTCCAGCGGCTCGGGCTCCAGTGCCGCATCCTCGGCGGTGAACTGTGGCTCAGGCGCCGCTGCCGGGACATCGAGGTTCTGCGACAGCTTGTCGAGTTCGGCGTTGACGTCGTCCAGTTCCGAGGCGAAGTTCTTCGCCGCCGGCGAGTCGTCGTCCAGCGACAGCGACAGATCGAAGTCCTCGGGCAGCTCCAGCTCGGAGATCGGGTCGAACTCCGGAATGGCCTCGAAGGCCGCGAGCTCGGCCGCCACGTCCACCGGGGCTTCCTCGCTGCTGGCCGGGGCCACCGGTTCGTCGGCGACATCCAGGTCGAACTCGGCCAGGTCGTCGACATTCTGCGGCGTCGCCTGGGCCTGGGCAAGCAAAGCCTCGAAGTCGTCGTCGGCATCGGTTTCGGCAACCGCAGGCGCAGGCTCGGCCTCGATCTCGGGCGCTTCGACAACCAAGTCCTCAAGACCAGCCAGGTCCAGATGGTCATCTACCGGCAAGTCATCACCCAGGCTCAGGTCGAAGGCGCTGTCCAGGTCGGCCTCTTCGACGACAGGCTCAGGCTCAGGTTCCGGCTCGGCCGCCACGACAGGCTCAGGTTCCGGCTCGGCCGCCACGACAGGCTCAGGTTCCGGCTCCACGACGAGTTCCGGCGCGCTTTCGCCCAGCTCCAGCTCCTTGTCCTGCAGCAGGTCCTGGACATACTGCTCATCCAGCTCGGCTGCCAGGGCAGCGGCCCCGGCAGCGCCTGCCGCCACCGCCGCGACACCCAGCATGGCCGGGAAGCGCTCCTTGAGCGCGGCGACCTCGGCCTGGTTCGCGTCATTGACTGCCAGCTTGCGCTCCTGGCCGGCGAAGGCGTCCTGGTCACCCTGGCGGGCATAGACTTCCATCAGCTTCAGGCGCAGGTCGCTGCGCTGAGGCTCGGAAGCCACCGCCGCTTCCAGCAGGTCGGCGGCATGGTTGAGACGGCCACGGGCCAGGCTGTCGTCCACTTCGGCCAGCAGCGCGGCGCGCGGATCGACCGCCGGCGCGGCGGCTTCGACGGCGGCCGCAGGCTTTTCCGCTGCAACGGCCGCAGCCGCCGAGGCCGCCACCACCGCAGGCGACAGGGTCACGGTCGGCGCCGACACGTCGAGGCCTTCGAAGCTGCTGGGTGGCAGCTCCAGGTCAGGGCCGCGCTCGCCATCCTCGGCCAGGGCACGCGCCATGCGCAGGTGCTTTTCGGCTTCCTGCTGGGCCTTGCGCTTGCGCGCCAGGAGCAGCAGCAACAGCAGCAGGACCAGGAACGCGGAGCCGGCGATCAGGCCCAGCAGCAGCGGGTTGCCCAGCAACTGGTCGAGCATGCCGGGCTCTTCGCTGGCAGGTGCTTCGGCGGCTACATCCTGCGGGGCGGTGTCGGCGGCGGCCGGCGCTGGGGCAACCACCGGTTCGGCCGGGGTCAGCTGGGCGTTTACCGCAGGCTGTGCCGGAGCCGGCTCGCCCGGCAGCGCGCCAGCTGGCGGCTGCGGCGCCGCTGCGCCCTGGGCCTCCAGGCGCGCCAACTGGTCGTTCTTCAGCTCGATCAGACGCTGCAGCTTGTCCAGCTGGCTCTGCAGGTCGACCATGCGGCTCTTGAGTTCATCGTTGTCGCGACGGCTGGTGTCGAGGCTTTCCTGGGCCACGGCCAGCTTGTCGCCCAGCGCCTTGGCCTCACCGGCCGCGCCCTTGCCGCCCGGCGCCACCAGGCGCAGGTTGTCGCCCTGGGCGATGCGTGCCGGCGCGGCGCCAGCCTCGCCACGGCGGGTGGCGTCCAGTTGCCGTGCGCGCGGGCCGAGGCGACGGCCTTCGCGCCAGGCGGCGTACTGCTCGGCCACTTCGCGGTTGGCCTGGGCCTGGGGAATGCTCTGCGCCTGCTGCTGATCGGGCAGGCGCAGGACCTGCCCGGTCTTGAGCTGGTTGATGTTGTTGCCGATGAAGGCATCCGGGTTCAGCGCCTGGATGGCCAGCATGGTCTGCTGGATCGAGCCGCCGTTGCTGTTGCGCGCCGCAATCTGCCAGAGGGTGTCGCGGCGCTTGGTGGTGTAGCTGCCCGCGCTGACCGCCGGGTTGATATTGGCCTGGGTCGGCTGGCTGCCCTGGGCCTGCGCCTGGTCGAGCAACACGCTGTAGTCGCGCAGCAGACGGCCCTGGGGCCACATGACCTGGACCAGGAACTTGACCACCGGCTCCGGCAGCGCCTTGCTGGAGGTGACCCGCAGCACGCTCTTGCCGTTGGGGTTGACCACCGGGGTGAACGAGAGGTCTTCGAGGTACGGCGGGAAGGCTACCCCGGCCTTGGCGAACTCTTCCGGCGACGCCAGGCTGGGCGCCATCTGCGCTGCGGTGAGGTCGCGCACATCGAGCAGTTCGATCTCGGCATCCAGCGGCTGGTTCTGCGCCGACTTGAGGGTCAGCTCGCCCAACCCCAGAGCGTTAGCCATGCCGGACGACAGCGCCGAGGCTGCCGCGATGGCCAGAACCAGTTTGCGAATTCGAAGCATGAACTCTTCCCTTGTATGAAGCGTCCCGAAAACCTTTGCGCGGTGCAGGACAAAATTGCTCGCAGTATCTTTTACGCCATGTGTTTTATCAACAATTGTGCCGCCTGCACGGCATTCAGCGCCGCGCCCTTGCGCACATTGTCGGTGGTCAGCCACAGGTTCAGTTGCTGGTCTTCATCGACACCATGGCGTACACGACCAACATAGACCACGTCCTGGCCCACTGCGTCACCTACCGGTGTCGGATAATCCCCCAATTCGACCAGTTCGATGCCGTCGGCGGCCTCCAGCGCGGCGTTGACGGCCGCCAGATCGACCGGATTACGGCTTTGCACCGCCACACTGAAGCTATCGCCGAAAAACACCGGGACTTGAATGCAGGTCACGGAAATCTTCAGCTGCGGCAGGTCGAGCACCTGGCGCAGCTCGCCAACCAGGCGCCGCTCCACCGTTGTGTGACCCTGTGCGTCGGGGGTGCCGACCTGGGGCAGCAGGTTGAAGGCGACCTGGCGATCGAAGAAGCGCGGCTCCAGCGGGCGTGCGTTGAGCAGCTCGGCGGTCTGCCGGGCGAGCTCGGTGACGGCCTCCCTGCCCTGCTCCGAAACCGCCAGGCAAGCGTTGACCTGCACGCGCTCGATGTCGAGCAGTCCCTTGAGCGGCGCCAGCGCCACAGCCAGGGCCACCGCGCCGGCGCTCGGGCTGGTGATCAGCGCGGGCCGCGCGAGTTCGGCGATGCGCTCGCCGTTGGCTTCCGGGACCAGGGCGGTGGCGCCGTCCAGGACGCCGGACAGGTCGATCACCGCGCAACCGGCGGCGATGGCCTTGGGCGCGAAGCTGCGGCTCACGGCGGGGCTGGCGGCGAAGAACACCAGCTGGGCCTGGGAGAAGTCGAAGCTGTCCACTTCGCGGACTTTCAGTTTCTTGCCGGCGAACATGACGCTGCTGCCGGCGGATTCCATGCTGGCCAGCAGGTGCAGGGTGGAGACCGGGAAGGCCACTTCCTCGAGGATCTGGACGAGGGATTCACCGACGGTGCCGGTGGCGCCGATTACGGCGATGTCTAGGGCGGGGGTGGTCATGGGATCGGTTCCTTTCTGCGGGGGTACGGCGGGGGAGCGGCACTTTACTTGGATTGTGGGGTGGGAGGTAGGTTCGGGTTCGGGTTCGGGTTCGGGTTCGGGTTCGGGTTCGGGTTCGGGTTCGGGTTCGGGTTCGGGTTCGGGTTCGGGTTCGGGTTCGGGTTCGGGTTCGGGTTCGGGTTCGGGTTCGGGTTCGGGTTTAAGAGTGTGGGTTTTGATTTATTTATGCGCATTCATTGGCGATGTCGACGCATTATCCCCCTTCCGCCCTTACGGCGGCCTACTTTTCTCGTGGGAAAAGTAGGCAAAACCGTTCCGCTCCATTCATCCGGCCCCTACGCTTCGCTCCGGGGTTCCCTCGCTCCGTTCTTGCTCCCGGGAGGACCGCGCTGAACGCCCCATCCTGGGGCGCAGCGCTTGACGGCCATCCATGGCCGTCACCTCCCTCCGCAAGAACTCCGCTCGGCCTCCTGAAGTCGCAATTGGCGGCGCCTGGACTATCGCGCGCTTAGAAGCAAAAGCAAAAGCAAAAGCAAAAGCAAAAGCAAGAGCAAGAGCAGGAGCAGGAGCAGGAGCAGGAGCAGGAGCAGGAGCAGGAGCAGGAGCAGGAGATGCGAAGTTAGTTGTTTGACGGTTAGTTATACATTGGCTGTTCCGGCCCTTTCGCGGGGCGAGCCCGCTCCTACAGGGTTATATATAACGGCGACTATTGCGTGGGAGCGGGCTTGCCCCGCGATGGGATCGAGAGGTTAATTAAGTGTGCAACTAGCGACAGCTGCGCCAGTTCAGGCGCCGCCCGTAACTTCGCGACTTCAGGAGGCCGAACGCAGGACTTGCGGAGGGAGGTGACGGGCATGGATGCCCGTCAAGCGCTGGGGCCCAGGATGGGCCCTGCAGCGCGGTCCTCCCGGGAGCAAGGCCGGAGTGAGGGAACCCGGAGCGAAGCGCAGGGCCGGATGAATGGAGCGAGGATTTTTTGGTGACTTTTTGATCCTTCAAAAAGTTACCCGCCGTAAGGGCGGAAAGGTGACTATGCGTCAACATCGCAAATGAATGCGAATAAAAACATCAAAACAAACAACGAATCTAACACCAATAAAAAAACCCGCATCACTCTCGCAACACGGGTTCTTCAAAATCCAAACTCAAACCACCCAGATCACCGCTCCAGCAGAATCCGCAACATCCGCCGCAACGGCTCCGCAGCCCCCCACAGCAACTGGTCGCCAACAGTGAAGGCCCCAAGATACTGCGACCCCATGTTCAGCTTGCGCAAACGCCCGACCGGCACGTTCAGGGTCCCGGTCACCTGGGTAGGACTCAGCTCCTGCATGCTGATCTCCCGCTGGTTAGGCACCAGCTTCACCCAGGGATTGTGCTGGCTGATCATGCCTTCGATATCCGCCAAAGGCACATCCTTGTTCAGCTTGATGGTCAGCGCCTGGCTGTGGCAACGCATGGCGCCGATCCGCACGCAGATGCCGTCGACCGGAATCGGGCTCTTGAAGCGCCCAAGGATCTTGTTGGTCTCGGCCTGGGCCTTCCACTCTTCACGGCTCTGCCCGTTCGGCAGCTCCTTGTCGATCCACGGGATCAGGCTGCCAGCCAGCGGCACGCCGAAGTTGTCGGTCGGGAAGCCCTCGCCGCGCATGGCCTCGGCCACCTTGCGGTCGATGTCGAGGATGGCGCTGGCCGGGTTGGCCAGGTCGTCGGCGACCGCCGCGTGGATACCGCCCATCTGCTTGATCAGCTCACGCATGTTCTGCGCGCCGGCACCCGAGGCCGCCTGGTAGGTCATGGCGCTCATCCACTCGACCAGGCCGGCTTCGAACAGGCCGCCCAGGCCCATCAGCATCAGGCTGACGGTGCAGTTGCCGCCGATGTAGTTCTTGGTGCCCGCGTCCAGCTGCTGGTCGATGACCTTGCGGTTGACCGGGTCGAGGATGATCACCGCATCGTCCTGCATGCGCAGGGACGAGGCCGCGTCGATCCAGTAGCCCTGCCAGCCCGCTTCGCGCAGCTTGGGGAAGACTTCGTTGGTGTAGTCGCCGCCCTGGCAGGTCAGGATCACGTCGAGGGTCTTGAGCTCGTCGATGCTGTAGGCGTCCTTGAGCGGGCCAGTGTCCTTGCCCACGGCAGGGCCTTGGCCACCGACGTTGGAGGTGGTGAAGAACACCGGCTCGATCAGGTCGAAGTCCTGCTCTTCGAGCATCCGCTGCATGAGCACGGAACCGACCATTCCACGCCAACCGATCAGACCTACACGTTTCATCGCAACTACACCTTTGCTAAAAGTGGGCCGCCACCGGGAGTTTTTGGTGGCGGGCCAGAGAGATTACAGATTCCGCAGCGCTGCGACTACTGCGTCGCCCATTTCCTGCGTACCCACCTTGCTACAGCCCTCGGAGAAGATATCGCCGGTGCGCAGGCCCTGGTCCAGCACCCGGCTCACCGCCTGCTCGATCGCCTCGGCGGCGGCCGTCTGGTTGAAGCTGTAGCGCAGCATCATCGACACCGAGAGAATGGTCGCCAGCGGGTTGGCGATGCCCTGCCCGGCGATGTCCGGCGCCGAACCGTGGCACGGCTCGTACATGCCCTTGTTGTCGGCATCCAGCGACGCCGACGGCAGCATGCCGATGGAACCGGTGAGCATGGAAGCCTCATCCGACAGGATGTCGCCGAACATGTTGTCGGTCACCACCACGTCGAACTGCTTGGGCGCGCGCACCAGTTGCATGGCGGCGTTGTCCACGTACATGTGGCTCAGCTCGACGTCCGGGTAGTCCTTGGCCACCTCTTCGACCACTTCGCGCCACAGCTGGCTGGAGGCCAGGACGTTGGCCTTGTCCACCGAGCACAGCTTCTTGCCGCGCACGCGGGCCATGTCGAAGCCGACACGGGCGATGCGGCGCACTTCGCTCTCGCTGTACGGCAGGGTGTCATAGGCCTGGCGCTCGCCGCCTTCGAGCTCGCGCTGGCCGCGTGGCGCGCCGAAGTAGATGCCGCCGGTCAGCTCGCGGACGATGAGGATATCCAGGCCGGAAACGATCTCGGGCTTGAGCGACGAGGCATCGGCCAGTTGCGGGTAGAGGATGGCCGGGCGCAGGTTGGCGAACAGGCCCAGTTGCGAACGGATCTTCAGCAGGCCGCGCTCCGGACGGATGTCACGCTCGATCTTGTCCCACTTCGGGCCGCCCACGGCGCCCAGCAGCACGGCGTCGGCCTGGCGCGCGCGCGCCAGGGTCTCGTCGGCCAGGGGCACGCCGTGCTTGTCGATGGCGGCGCCGCCGATCACGTCGTGGGTGAGGCTGAAGCCGAGCTGGAACTTGTCGTTGGCCAGTTCCAGCACCTTGACCGCCTCGGCCATGATTTCCGGGCCAATGCCGTCACCTGGGAGAATCAGAATCTGCTTGCTCATGCGTTCCTCTATCCAATCAAGCGGCGCGCCTCGCAGGCGCGCCGAAGTACTTCAGTGTCCAATGCCCCTCTGCGCGGGGCAAGCAGTCAATCACGCGTCGCGGAACAACCAGGGCTGGCTGGCGCGGTGCTTGCCCTCGAACGCCTTGATCGCGTCGCTGTCCTGCAGGGTCAGGCCGATATCGTCCAGGCCGTTGAGCAGGCAGTGCTTGCGGAACGCGTCGATCTCGAACTTCAGCACCTTGCCGTCCGGACGAGTCACCGCCTGGGCCTCGAGATCGATGGTCAGCTGGTAACCCGGGTTGGCCTCGACCTGCTTGAACAGCTCGTCGACTTCGGCAGCGTCAAGAATGATCGGCAACAGGCCGTTCTTGAAGCTGTTGTTGAAGAAGATGTCGGCGAAACTCGGCGCGATCACGCTGCGAAAACCATACTCGTCGAGCGCCCATGGGGCATGCTCGCGGCTCGAGCCGCAACCGAAGTTCTCCCGCGCCAGCAACACGCTGGCACCCTGGTAACGCGCATGGTTGAGCACGAAATCCTGGTTCAACGGGCGCTTGCTGTTGTCCTGGTAAGGCTGGCCGACGTCCAGGTAACGCCACTCGTCGAACAGGTTGGGGCCGAAGCCGGTGCGCTTGATCGACTTGAGGAACTGCTTGGGAATGATCTGGTCGGTGTCGACGTTGGCACGATCCAATGGCGCGACAAGACCGGTGTGCTGGGTAAAGGCTTTCATGCTGCGCTCCCTTGGATCAACTCGCGGACATCGATGAAGTGGCCGGTCACCGCGGCGGCGGCGGCCATGGCCGGGCTGACCAGGTGGGTACGACCACCGGCGCCCTGACGGCCTTCGAAGTTGCGGTTGGAGGTGGACGCGCAGTGCTCGCCGCTCTCCAGGCGGTCCGGGTTCATCGCCAGGCACATCGAGCAGCCTGGTTCACGCCATTCGAAGCCGGCTTCGAGGAAGATCTTGTCCAGCCCTTCGCGCTCGGCCTGGGCCTTGACCAGGCCCGAGCCCGGCACCACCAGCGCCTGCTTGACGTTGGCGGCGACCTTGCGGCCCTTGGCGATTTCGGCGGCGGCGCGCAGGTCTTCGATGCGCGAGTTGGTGCACGAACCGATGAACACGCGGTCGAGCTTGATCTCGGTGATCGCCTGGTTGGCGGCCAGGCCCATGTACTTGAGGGCGCGCTCGATCGAGCCGCGCTTGATCAGGTCGGGCTCGGCGGCCGGGTCCGGCACGCGCTGGTCGACGGCCAGGACCATCTCCGGCGAGGTGCCCCAGCTGACCTGCGGCTTGATCTGCGCGGCGTCGAGCTCGACCACCGTGTCGAACACGGCATCGGCGTCGGACACCAGGCCTTTCCAGGCCTCGACGGCCTGCGTCCACTGCTCGCCCTTCGGCGCGTACGGACGGCCTTCGACATAGGCGACGGTGGTGCCGTCGACAGCCACCAGGCCTACCCGGGCACCGGCTTCGATGGACATGTTGCAGATGGTCATGCGGCCTTCCATCGACAGCTCGCGGATGGCGCTGCCGGCGAACTCCATGGCATGGCCGTTGCCGCCAGCGGTGCCGATCTTGCCGATCACGGCGAGGACGATGTCCTTGGCGGTGACGCCAGCGGGCAATTGACCCTCGACGCGCACCAGCATGTTCTTCATTTTCTTGGCCACCAGGCACTGGGTGGCGAGCACGTGCTCGACCTCGGAGGTGCCGATGCCATGGGCCAGGGCGCCGAACGCGCCGTGGGTGGAGGTGTGCGAGTCGCCGCAGACCACGGTCATGCCCGGCAAGGTCGCGCCCTGCTCCGGGCTGATGACATGGACGATACCCTGACGCTCGTCATTCATCTTGAATTCGACGATGCCATATTCGTCACAGTTCTCATCGAGGGTCTGCACCTGAAGGCGCGACACCTGGTCGACGATGGCCTCGATGCCGCCCTTGCGCTCCGGCGTGGTCGGTACGTTGTGGTCGGGGGTGGCGATGTTGGCGTCGATGCGCCACGGTTTGCGGCTGGCCAGGCGCAGGCCTTCGAAAGCCTGGGGCGAAGTCACTTCGTGGATGATGTGGCGGTCGATGTAGATCAAGGACGAGCCGTCATCGCGGCGCTTGACCTCATGAGCTTCCCAGAGTTTGTCGTAGAGCGTTTTGCCAGCCATCAGACTGTTCCTCATCAGCGTCTTTCTATGCCAAAGACCCCTTGGCTTGTACGGACGATGCTATGGCGATAGATTGAATAACTCAAATTCATAATTTTCATGCTTTGCATAACCATCAGGAATTCAAATAGATGGACCTGGCCAACCTCAGCGCCTTCATCGCCATCGCCGAAACCGGCAGTTTTTCCGGGGCGGGCGAACGCCTGCACCTGACCCAGCCGGCCATCAGCAAGCGCATCGCCGGCCTCGAGCAGCAGCTGGACGTGCGCCTGTTCGACCGCCTGGGCCGCGAGGTCACCCTCACCGAGGCCGGCCGCGCCCTGCTGCCCCGCGCTTATCAGATCCTCAACGTACTCGATGATACCCGCCGCGCCCTGACCAACCTCACCGGGGCGGTGAGCGGTCGCCTGACCCTGGCTACAAGCCATCACATCGGCCTGCACCGCCTGCCGCCGCTGCTGCGTGCCTTTACCCGCCAGTACCCGGCGGTGGCCCTGGATATCCAGTTCCTCGACTCGGAGGCGGCCTACGACGAGGTGCTGCACGGCCGCGCCGAAATTGCCGTGATCACCCTGGCGCCCGAGCCGCACCATTTGGTGCGGGCCGTGCCGGTATGGGACGACGCCCTGGACTTCGTCGCCTCGCCCGAGCACCCGCTGGCCAGCAACGGCGCGGTCAGCCTGGCCGACGTGGCGCGCCATCCGGCGGTGTTCCCCGGCGGCAACACCTTCACCCACCATATCGTCCAGCGCCTGTTCGAAAGCCAGGGCCTGGTGCCGAACATCGCCATGAGCACCAACTACCTGGAAACCATCAAGATGATGGTGTCGATCGGCCTGGCGTGGAGTGTGCTGCCACGTACTATGCTCGATGAACAAGTGGCGCCCATCGCCCTGCCCGGCATACAGCTGTCACGCCAGCTAGGCTACATACTGCATACCGAACGCACGCTGTCGAACGCGGCCAGGGCTTTCATGGCCCTGCTCGACAGCCATGCAGGGTCCGCCTGACCGCTCGTCAGCACGGCATGACATCCACAAGGACGCGTTTTCCGCCAAAGGTCTGGTACCGATGCCCAAATCAGCAAACCGCTTTCCGCGCCTGCCACGCATCCCTGCGGCTGATCCCCAGGAGTCGGAGCTGGCCTGGCAGAACGCTCCCCAGCTGCTGGCCGCGCTCAACGGCGCGCGCCTGGGCGCCTGGCTGTGGGACATCGAGAGTGGCCGGGTGAGCTGGTCACGGGGCACCCAGGCACTGTTCGGCTTCGATCCGCAGCGCCCGCTACCCAACGACGTCGACTACCTGGACCTGCTGCCCGAGGAAGACCGCGCCCGCACCCGCCAGGCGTTCCAGGCCGTGGTCAACGGCGAGCCGGTGGAACAGGCCATGCGCCACCGCATCCGCTGGCCCGATGGCAGCGTGCACTGGCTGGAGATCAACGGCAGCCTGACCCACGATCCCCATGGCCGGCCACAGATGATCGGGGTCATTCGCGAGATCACCCGCCAGCGCGAGCGGGAAACCGCGCTGATCAACTCGGAAAAGCGCTTCGCCACCCTGTTCCACCTCAGCCCCAACGCCATCCTCCTGACCCGCCGCCACGACGGCCTGATCATCGAGGTCAACCAGCATTTCGAGCACATGTTCGGCTGGCCGGGCGCCCAGGTGGTCGGCAAGACCAGCCTGGAGCTGGGCCTGTGGGTCAATCCCGAGCAGCGCCACCTGGTGATGGACGCCACCCGCGCCGGCAGCGGGCCGTTCACCCTGGAGGTGCAGTTCCGCGCCACCAGCGGCAAGATCCACGACGGCATCCTCTGCACCCAGGGCATCGAACTCGAAGGCGTCACCTACCTGATCAGCACCTTCGTCGACACCACCGAGCGCAAACGTGCCGAACAGGCGCTAAAGGACAGCCAGGAGCGCCTCGACCTGGCCCTGGACTCGGCCCAGCTCGGCACCTGGGACTGGCATATTCCCAGCGGCATGCTCTACGGCTCGGCCCGCGCCGCCCAGCTACACGGGCTGGACCCGGTGCCGTTCCACGAGTCATTCGAGGCGTTCTTCGAAGGCGTGCCCGAGCACGAGCGCAGCGTCATGCGCCAGGCCTACCGCAGCCTGCGCGAGGGGCCGGCGGGCAACTACCAGATCACCTACCGCGTGCAGCTGGACAACGGCGCCTCGCGCTATATCGAAAGCCGCGCCCGGCTGTACCGCGACGACCAGGGCAACCCGCTGCGCATGGCCGGCACCCTGCTCGACATCACCGACCAGGTCGAGCGCGAACAACGCCTGACCGCCTCGGAAGAAAAATTCGCCAGCCTGTTCCAGGTCAGCCCCGACCCGATCTGCGTGACCCGCCAGGACACCGGCCAGTTCATCGAGATCAACCCGGCCTTCAGCCAGACCTTCGGCTGGAACCCGGAGCAGATCCTCGGCCAGACCGCCGAGGAGATCGGCCTGTGGGCCGAATCCGCCGAACGCGCCCAGCGCATCGAGCGGGTGATCCGCGACCAGGCCCTGAGCAACGTGGCGGTGGTGGTCAACCACCGCAACGGCACGCCGCTGACCTGCGTGATCTCCAGCCGCCTGATCAGCGTCGACAGCCAGCCCTGCAGCGTCACCACCCTGCGCGACATCACCCAGCAGCAACGCGCCGAGGCGGCGCTCAAGGCCAGCGAAGAGAAATTCGCCAAGGCCTTCCACTCCAGCCCCGACGCCATCACCATCACCGAGCGCCAGAGCGGGCGCTACGTGGAGGTCAACGACGGTTTCAGCCGGCTGACCGGCTACAGCCCCGAGGAAGTGGTGGGGCGCACGGTCTACGAGATCGGCATCTGGGCCGATGAAAAGCAGCGCGCCGCCCTGCTCAACGAGCTGCGCGAGCGCGGCCGGGTGCATCACCGCGAGATGCTTGGGCGCAACAAGCGCGGCGACATCCTCACCGTGGAAGTCTCGGTCGAGCCGATCAGCCTCAACGAGACAGACTGCCTGCTGATCAATGCCCGCGACGTCAGCCTGCTGAAGAACGCCCAGGCGCAGATCCGCCACCTGGCCTACCACGACCCGCTGACCAACCTGCCCAACCGCGCCCTGCTGATGGACCGCCTGAGCCAGCAGATCGCCCTGCTCAAGCGCCATAACCTGCGCGGTGCGCTGCTGTTCCTCGACCTCGACCACTTCAAGCACATCAACGACTCACTCGGCCATCCGGTGGGCGACACGGTGCTGAAGATCATCACCGCGCGCCTCGAGGCCAGCGTGCGCCTGGAGGACACCGTGGCGCGCCTGGGCGGCGACGAGTTCGTGGTGCTGCTCAGCGGCCTGGAGGGCAGCCGCGAGGTGGTCGAGACCCGGGTCCGCGAGCTGGCCGACACCCTGCGCGAGCTGCTGGCCGAGCCGATGTCGCTGGACGGCCAGCGCCTGCAGGTGACGCCGAGCATCGGCGTGGCGCTGATCCCCGACCATGGTGCCACCCCCGCCGACCTGCTCAAGCGCGCCGACATCGCCCTGTACCGGGCCAAGGACTCCGGCCGCAACACCACCCAGCTGTTCCACACCACCATGCAGAAGGCCGCCAGCGAGCGCCTGCGCATGGAGAGCGACCTGCGCCTGGCCCTGGCCCGGGGCGAACTGGCCCTGCACTTCCAGCCCCAGGTCGATGCCCGCGACAACCGCATTGTCGGCGCCGAGGTGCTGCTGCGCTGGCACCATCCGCAACTGGGCCAGCAACCGCCGGCGCAGTTCATCCAGGTGCTGGAGGAAAGCGGCCTGATCCTCGAAGTCGGCAGCTGGATCCTCGACGAAGCCTGCGATGCCTGCGCGCGCATGCTCGCGGACGGCCTGATCGACGCCGACGACTTCAGCCTGTGCGTCAACATCAGCCCGCGGCAATTCCGCCAGAACGACTTCGTCGAGCGGGTGCTGCGCAGCCTCGACGACTACCGCCTGCCGCGACGCATGCTGACGCTGGAGATCACCGAAGGCATCGTCATCCAGAACCTGGAGGACACCATCAGCAAGATGCGCGAACTCAAGGGCTATGGCGTGAGCTTCGCCATGGACGACTTCGGCACCGGGTATTCCTCGCTCACCTACCTCAAGCGCCTGCCGGTGGATGCGCTGAAGATCGACCAGACCTTCGTGCGCGACGCGCCGGTCGATCCCAACGACGCCGAGATCGTCCGCGCCATCGTCGCCATGGCCCGCAGCCTGGAACTGGCGGTGATTGCCGAGGGGGTGGAGCTGAGCGAGCAGCTGGAGTTCCTCGAGCGGCTGGGTTGCCACCTGTACCAGGGCTACCTGCACAGCCGGCCGCTGCCGTTGCCGGAGTTCCGCCAGATGCTGCTGGAGGCGCCGGCGGATTACTGATTAAGTTAGGAGCTTACGCGATCCCCTGTAGGAGCGGCCTTGTGCCGCGAAAGGGCTGCTCAGCAGCCCCGGCGATTACTGCTTTAACGCTGAAACCCTGGGGCCGCTACGCGCCCCTTTCGCGGCACAAGGCCGCTCCTACAGGGTCCGCATAAAGCAGAAAGGGCACCCGAAGGTGCCCTTTTTTTTATCCCGCCGAACTCAGTTCAGCACCGGCTTTTCGCCGTTGATCGGGATGCGCTTGGCCTTGGCTTCTTCCGGCACGATGCGCAGCAGTTCGATGCTGAGCAGGCCGTTGGCCAGGCCCGCGCCCTTGACCTCGATATGGTCGGCCAGGCGGAACGACAGCTTGAAAGCGCGCTGGGCAATGCCCTGGTGCAGGAAGGTGACACCTTCGCTGGCGTTGTCGCGCTTGCCGCCGGTCACAGTCAGGACACCTTTTTCGACCTGCAGGTCGAGGTCCTGCTCCTGGAAGCCGGCTGCGGCAACCACGATGCGATAGTGGTCATCGCCATGCTTTTCCACGTTGTAGGGCGGGTAGCTGCTACCGGCCTCGTTACGGGCGGCGGCTTCGAACAGGTCGTTGAAACGGTCGAAACCGACGGAGTTGCGAAAAAGCGGTGCGAGAGAGAAAGCGGTAGTCATGGTCATGAACTCCTGAGATTCAGCAAGTAAAGTCACTACGCGACCCGACTTCGGCATCGCGTACTCAAGAGATATGTCCGGGCAAACGCCTTTCAAGGGCTGGCCTAAAAAATTTTACGACTGGGCATGGCTTCGTGGGAGCGGGCTTGCCCCGCGATAGCGCCAGCTCAGGCGACACAAACCTCGACGGCCTGCAGCTCCACCCCCAGCAACCCACTGATCCGCTGGCAGTCATCCTCCCGACGCAACTCGGCGAACAACGCCACCGCCTCGGGATAGCCACGGGTCAGCATCGCCAGCCACTGCTTCATCCGCCCCGGCGCGTAGCGCGGCGACAGCTTGTCCTGGGCCTGGCGCCAGAACTCGCGCAGCAGCGGCAGCAACTCGTCCCAGCTCATCGGCTGGTATTCGACGCCATCGCGGGCCGCGGCGATCTGCAAGGCCAGGTCCGGACGCGACACCAGCCCACGGCCCAGCATGATGTCCCTGGCGCCACTGACCTCGCGGCAACGCCGCCAGTCGTCGACCGTCCAGATCTCGCCATTGGCGAACACCGGCACCGCGACCACATCCTGCACCCGTGCCACCCACTCCCAATGGGCCGGAGGCTTGTAGCCCTCGACCTTGGTCCGCGCATGCACCACCAGGTGCGCCGAGCCGCCTTCGGCGAGCGCCCTGGCGCAGTCCAGCGCGCCGTCGGGGCTGTCGTAGCCCAGGCGCATCTTCGAGGTCACCGGGATATGCGCCGGCACCGCGCGACGTACCTCGCGGACGATGGCATGCAGCAGCTCGGGCTCCTTGAGCAGCACCGCCCCGCCCCGGGACTTGTTGACGGTCTTGGCCGGGCAGCCGAAGTTCAGGTCGATGACCGGCGCGCCCAGCTCGCAGGCCAGGGCCGCGTTTTCAGCCAGGCACACCGGATCCGAGCCGAGCAGTTGCACGCGCATCGGCACGCCGGCGGCGGTGCGCGCGCCCTGGCGCAGCTCCGGCGCCAGCTTGTCGAACGACGACGCCGGCAGCAGACGGTCGCAGACGCGGATGAACTCGGTGACGCACCAATCGATACCGCCCACCCGGGTCAGGACGTCGCGCAGGATGTTGTCGACCAGCCCCTCCATCGGGGCCAGGGCAATTTGCATTTCAGGGTCTCGCCACGCAAAAGGCGGCAGTCTAGCAAAAAACCGCCCCGTTTCAGCGGCCGGTCAGCGCCGGACCGTAGCCGTCGAGGAATTCCGCCGGCATGCGCTTTGGCTTGCCGCTGGACAGCTCGATGCAGGCGAAGGTGGTCTGTGCCCGCAGCAGGGTCACGCCGTCACTCGGGCGCTTGAGCTGGAAGCGTCGGGTCATGCGCAGGCGCTGGTCCCAGTCGACGATCCAGGTGCCCAACTGCAGCTCGTCGTCCTCATAGGCGGCGGCGAGGTAGTCGATTTCATGGCGGACCACGGCCATCGCCCGGTCCAGCCGGCGATACTCGGCCAGGTCCAGCCCCAGGCGCTGGGAATGGCGCCAGGCGCAGCGCTCCAGCCAGGTGACATAGACGGCGTTGTTGGCGTGGCCGAGGCCGTCGATGTCCTCGCTGCCGACGCGTAGGTCGATGATGAATGGTGCTGCCAGATCCCAGCTCATGCCCGCTCCATTGGGAAACTGCCCATTGAAATGCCCAACCCTGTGGGAGCGGGTTTACCCGCGAACACCAGCGAAGCTGGTGCCAGGCAACGCAATGCCTGCTCCCGTAGCGTTTTGCACACCGATCAAACGGGCACAGTGTAACGGATGCTCAGGCGCTTTGCCGCGCGTGCTGGGTAGAACGCGCCAGCAGCTCCATCACCGCCTCGCCCAGGCGCGGGTCGGCCAGCACCCGCTGATGACCACCCTCTTCCAGCAGCAGCAGGCGGCTGTCGAACCAGGCCTGGTGAATCACCGGCGCCTCGCCGGCCGGCACCACCGGATCGTCCTCGGCGTGCACCACCAGGCCCGGCACATCCAGCTGATAGCCACTGACATCCAGGCGCGCCACCTGGACGCCGACATCCCGCTCCACCTGACGGATGAACGCGGCCCGAGCCCGGGCCGGCAGACCCAAGCGCCGGGCAAAACCGCGCAGCACGCCAAGCAGGCGGGCCGGCGCGGCGATGCTGACCGCCGCATCGGTGCGCAGCCCCCATTGCAGGGCCAGCAACAGGCTGGCGCCGCCCATGGAGTGGCCAATCACCGCCCGCAGCGGCGGCAGCTCGGCGGCGGCCTCCAGCAAGGCGCGGGCGAACGCCACCACATGCGCCTGCTCGCCGGGCGAGCGCCCATGGGCCGGCCCTTCCAGCGAAACCACGGTATGGCCGCTGTCGACCAGCCGCTCGATCAACGCCGCGAACTGAGTCGGGCGCCCTTCCCAGCCATGCATCAGCAACACCGTCGGCCCCTGCCCCCAGCGCAGCGCCGACAGCCCGAAGCGCAGGGTAATGCGCTCGGCGCGGGCCAGCAGCGGCAGTTCCCAGGCTTTGGGTGGCAAGGTGCGCGGCGTCATGAAGGCACGACGCATCTTGCCGGCGACATGTTCGGGGACCAGGTGGCCGAGGGTGCCATTGACGCCACGAATCCAGCTCAGGGTAGTCATCGCCTTGCTCCAGGGTCAGGTTGCTCAGATCACCGCCGACTTGGCGGCGCGCAGGATACGGTCGGACAGCTCGCCATCGCCCAGGGCACGGGCCACGGCCAGGCCACCCACCATCAGGGCGAAATCGGCGAGCGCCTTGTCGATGTCTTCGGGGCGATCGACCATCTGTGCGGTCATCAGCTCGATGTGTTCGGCCAGCACGTTGCGAAACGCCTCCGGCAGGCGTTGCATCTCGCTCAGCGCATTGGGAATCGGGCACGCCTGCACCTCGGAATCACGGTGCTTGCGCGACAGGTAGAAGGCGGCGACCAGGGCCCGACGCCCGGCGCCGTCAAGGGCGGGATCGACCTGAGCGAGCAAGGCCCGGCGCTCGCCGAGCAACTGGCTGAACGCCTCGAGCATGAGCTCGTCCTTGCTGTCGAAGTGGGCATAGAAGCCGCCGACTGTCAGCCCCGCGGCGCCCATGACCTGGCTGACGCTCGGCTCGGCCGGCCCCTGCTGCACCAACGCGCTACGGGCGGCATCGAGGATGCGTTCGCGGGTCTTGCTCTTCTTGTCGCTCATGGCTCACCTCAAAACATTATGACCATCATATTATGCTCATAATATTTTCTGGCAAGCGGAATCTGCGGCCATTGATCGGCGCAGCGACACTTTTCGGGAGGCAGAAAAAACAAAAGGCCCATTCAATAATCGAATGAGCCTTATAAGTCCTGCAAAACGCAGGTAAAAAATTGGCGTCCCCTAGGGGACTCGAACCCCTGTTACCGCCGTGAAAGGGCGGTGTCCTAGGCCACTAGACGAAGGGGACTTAAACCTTCGTGCCGACTCGCTGCTGCGAATCGTGGCGAATTGGTGGAGCTAAGCGGGATCGAACCGCTGACCTCCTGCATGCCATGCAGGCGCTCTCCCAGCTGAGCTATAGCCCCGAGTAAAACAAATGACTCACCGATCTGGATGATGAGTCATTCAACTCCCGCAAACGCGGGTAAAAGTGGCGTCCCCTAGGGGACTCGAACCCCTGTTACCGCCGTGAAAGGGCGGTGTCCTAGGCCACTAGACGAAGGGGACGTAACCTTCGTGCCGACCCGCTTTCGCGAATCGCGGCAAAATTGGTGGAGCTAAGCGGGATCGAACCGCTGACCTCCTGCATGCCATGCAGGCGCTCTCCCAGCTGAGCTATAGCCCCGGATTTCTAGCCTCGCGGCCCAGCGACATCGTGAAACATCGCTTGTGTGAAACTGGCGTCCCCTAGGGGACTCGAACCCCTGTTACCGCCGTGAAAGGGCGGTGTCCTAGGCCACTAGACGAAGGGGACGAACCTTCTTACCTTCAAGACCCGTTTACTGGAACCGGTCTTGCCTGACTGCCTTGGCCATCAAGCGGAATTTGGTGGAGCTAAGCGGGATCGAACCGCTGACCTCCTGCATGCCATGCAGGCGCTCTCCCAGCTGAGCTATAGCCCCACAATGTCGCTTTGAACCGAACCGCTGGCTGGGTGCCTGGCGTTTCGTTTTCGTTCATCGCTGTGGACGGGGCGCATATTAAGATCGGATTGCAGGGCTGTCAAACGAATTTTTGAAAATATTCAAAATTTTTTTCACAGATAACAATCACTTACCGCCCTGCCCTGCTGAATCAGAGCGCCGCTCCCTTGTAGGAGCGGCCTTGTGCCGCGAAAGGACCGCAACGCGGTCCCACAATCTGTGCATTGACGCAGAATCGCCGGGGCCGCTTTGCGGCCCTTTCGCGGCACAAGGCCGCTCCTACAGGGGGCACGATAGCCGCTGTCAGGCGATATTCGCCAGCAGCTTCTCCCACTCCTTGTTTTCCTTCTTCGACACGCCACCGAGCAGGTCGATGGCCTGGCGCAGGCGGTAGCGGGTCAGGTCGGGGCCGAGGATTTCCATGGCGTCGAGCACCGACACCGAGCTGGCCTGGCCGGTGATGGCGGCGAACATCAGTGGCATGGCATCGCGCAGTTTGAACTCCAGCGACTCGACCACGGCCTGGATGCAGCCGGTGATGCGGTCCTTTTCCCACTGACGCAGGCTTTCCAGCTTCCACAGGATCAGCTGCATCACCTGGCGCACCTGGTCGGCCGACAGCTTCTTGCTCTCGAACAGCTTGGCGTCAAGCTTGAGCGCGCCTTCGAAGAAGAAGCCACCCAGCGGGGCGACCTGGCTGAAGGTCTCGACCCGGCCCTGCACGTGCGGGGCGATCTTCATCATGTAGTCGCTGTTGAACGCCCACTTCTGCACGCGCGCGGCGAACTCTTCCACCGGCAGCTCACGCAGCCACTGGCCGTTCAGCCACGACAGCTTCTCGATGTCGAAGATCGGACCGCCCAGGGAGATGCGCGACAGGTCGAAGTGCTCGACCATCTCGTCCAGCGAGAACTTCTCGCGCTCGTCCGGCATCGACCAGCCCATGCGGCCCAGGTAGTTGAGCATGGCTTCGGGCATGAAGCCCATGCGCTCGTAGAAGGTCACCGAGGTCGGGTTCTTGCGCTTGGACAGCTTGCTCTTGTCGGGGTTGCGCAAAAGCGGCATGTAGCACAGCTTGGGCTGTTCCCAGCCGAAGTACTCGTACAGCTTGATCAGCTTGGGCGCCGACGGCAGCCACTCTTCGCCGCGCAGCACGTGGGTGATGCCCATCAGGTGGTCGTCGACCACGTTGGCCAGGAAGTACGTCGGCAGGCCGTCGTTCTTCATCAGCACCTGCATGTCCATGCGGTCCCACGGGATCTCGACGTCGCCACGGAGCATGTCCGGCACCACGCAGACGCCTTCGCTCGGCACCTTCATGCGGATCACGTGCGGCTCGCCAGCGGCCAGGCGGCGCTGCACTTCCTCGTCGCTCAGCAGCAGGGCGCGGCCGTCGTAGCGCGGGGTTTCGCCGCGGGCCATCTGCTCGGCACGCATCTGCTCCAGCTCTTCGGCGGTGCAGAAGCAGTAGAAGGCGTGGCCGGCATCGACCAGCTGCTTGGCGTATTTGGCATAGATCTCGCCACGCTCGCTCTGCCGGTACGGGCCGTGCGGGCCGCCGACGTCCGGGCCTTCGTTCCATTCGATGCCGAGCCAGCGCAGGGCGTCGAAGATCTGCTGCTCGGACTCGCGGGTGGAGCGCAACTGGTCGGTGTCTTCGATCCGCAGGATGAACTCACCGCCATGCTGCTTGGCGAAGCAGTAGTTGAACAGGGCGATGTAGGCGGTGCCGACATGGGGGTCGCCGGTGGGCGATGGCGCGATGCGCGTGCGAACGGTGGTCATGGAGAGTCTCGGACAAAGAGAAACAAAGGCGGAATGTTAGCAGGGAGCGGGCACCGGGCTCCAGCAATGGCGCGATCGCCACTTGTGAGCGCCCTGCCGGGCGCTGTTAAATTTGCTTACATTTTCGCAATGACAGCCTCCCATGCCCACTCCACTCAAACGTCGCCTGCTGGTCTTCATCACCTTGGTACTGCTGGTCGGCCTTGCCTTCCTGGCCCACTGGTACTTCAAGGGGCGCTTCTACGAGAGCACCGACAACGCCTATGTGCAAGGCGAGATCACCCGCATCTCCAGCCAACTGGGCGCGCGCATCGACGAGGTGCGGGTCGAGGACAACCAGCATGTGAGCAAGGGCGACCTGCTGGTGCGCCTGGAAGCCGCCGACTTCGAGCTGGCCGTCGAGCGCGCCCGCGCGGCCCTGGCCACCCGCGAGGCGGAACTGGCCCAGGCGCGCAGCCGCCTGACCCAGCAAGGCAGCCTGATCGCGGCCGGCCAGGCCCAGGTCGCCGCCAGCCAGGCCACCCTCGACCGCTCGCAGCTGGACCTCAACCGCGCCCAGGCCCTGCGCAAGCCCGGCTTCGTCTCCGAAGAGCGGGTCACCACCCTGTCGGCGGAAAGCCATGTCGCCCGCTCCCAGGTGGACAAGGCCCAGGCCGACCTCAAGGGCCAGCGCCAGCAGGTCGACGCCCTGAACGCCGAACTCAAGCGCCTCGACGCGCAGATCGCCAACGCCCGCGCCGACCTGGCCCAGGCCGAGCTGAACCTGACCCGCTGCGCGATCCACGCGCCGATCAGCGGCACCATTGGCCAGCGCAACGCCCGCAACGGCCAGGTGGTGCAGGCCGGCGCCTACCTGCTGTCGATCGTCCCCGACGAGGACATCTGGGTGCAGGCCAACTTCAAGGAGACCCAGATCGGCCGCATGCACCCCGGCCAGCGTGCCGAACTGCTGTTCGACAGCTACCCCGACACCCCGATCGAGGGCCGCGTGAACAGCCTGTTCGCCGCTTCCGGCGCGCAGTTCAGCCTGTTGCCGCCGGACAACGCCACCGGCAACTTCACCAAGGTGGTGCAGCGCATTCCGGTCAAGCTGACCTTCGCCGCCGACAACCCGCTGCATGGGCGCATCCGCCCGGGCATGTCGGTCACAGCCACGGTCGACCTGCGCGATGGGGATGCGGATGGCCGGTGACGCGCTGCTGCGCCCCACCGCGGAGCCGACCCGGCGCGACTGGATCGCGGTGATGAGCGTGATGCTCGGCGCCTTCATGGCGGTGCTGGACATCCAGATCACCAACTCTTCGCTCAAGGACATCCAGGGCGCGCTGTCGGCGACCCTCGAGGAAGGCTCGTGGATCTCCACCTCCTACCTGGTGGCCGAGATCATCATGATCCCGCTGACCGCCTGGCTGGTGCAGCTGCTCTCGGCCCGGCGCCTGGCGGTGTGGGTGTCGCTGGGTTTCCTGGTCTCGTCGCTGCTGTGCTCGATGGCCTGGAACCTCGAGAGCATGATCGTGTTCCGCGCCCTGCAGGGCTTCACCGGCGGCGCGCTGATCCCGCTGGCGTTCACCCTGACGTTGATCAAGCTGCCCGAACACCACCGCGCCAAAGGCATGGCCATGTTCGCCATGACCGCCACCTTCGCCCCTTCCATCGGCCCGACCCTGGGCGGCTGGCTCACCGAGAACTGGGGCTGGGAATACATCTTCTACATCAACATCCCGCCGGGGCTGGTGATGATCGCCGGCCTGCTCTACGGGCTGGAGAAGAAGGAAGCGCACTGGGAACTGCTCAAGAGCACCGACTACGCCGGCATCGTCACCCTCGGCCTGGGCCTGGGCTGCCTGCAGGTGTTTCTCGAGGAGGGGCATCGCAAGGACTGGCTGGAGTCGAGCCTGATCGTCAGCCTGGGCAGCGTCGCCCTGCTCAGCCTGATCCTGTTCGTGATCCTGCAGTTCTCCCGCCCGAACCCGCTGATCAACCTGCGCATCCTCGGCAACCGCAACTTCGGTTTGTCGAGCATTGCCAGCCTGGGCATGGGCGTCGGCCTGTACGGGTCGATCTACCTGCTGCCGCTGTACCTGGCGCAGATCCAGGGCTACAACGCCCTGCAGATCGGCGAGGTGATCATGTGGATGGGCGTGCCGCAGCTGTTCCTGATCCCGCTGGTGCCGCAGTTGATGAAGGTGATCCCGCCCAAGGTGCTGTGCGCCCTGGGCTTTTGCCTGTTCGGCGCGGCCAGCTTCGGCTCCGGAGTGCTCAATCCGGACTTCGCCGGCCCGCAGTTCAACCAGATCCAGGTGATCCGCGCCCTTGGCCAGCCGATGATCATGGTGACCGTCTCGCTGATCGCCACGGCCTATATCCAGCCCCAGGACGCGGGCTCGGCGTCGAGCCTGTTCAACATCCTGCGCAACCTGGGCGGCGCCATCGGCATTGCCTTGCTGGCGACGCTGCTGGATGCGCGGACCAAGGAATACTTCGACTACCTGCGCGAGGCGGTGGTGCCGAGCAACCCACAGGTGGCGGAGCGCCTGGCGCAGCTAGCCGAGCGGCTAGGCAGCGATAGCGCGGCGCTGGGCAAGCTGTCCGAGATTACCCACCAGCAGGCCTTGATCATGGCCTACAACGATGCCTTCCATTTTGTCGGGATCGGGCTGGCGGTGAGCATGCTGGCGGTGTTGCTGACGCGCACGTTGCCGCAGGGGTTGAAGGCGGGTGAGGCTCACTGACACAGCCCACAAGCAAAATCTGTCGTGCGGCTGCCGGCCTCTTCGCGGGTAAACCCGCTCCCACAGGTTCAGCGTCTACGCGAATCCTGTGGGAGCGGGTTTACCCGCGAAGGGGCCGGCACTGATAGACGCCGCTCAACTGGCGATCAGCCGCTCGCGCAGCTTGCCGATCTCGTCGCGCAACTGCGCGGCGGCCTCGAACTCCAGGTCGCGGGCGAACTGGAACATCTTTTCTTCCAACTGCTTGATGCGCTTGGTGATCTGCGCCGGGGTCTGCAGCTCGGCCTCGTAGCGCTCGGCCTCCTCCGCCGCCTTGGCCATGCCCTTGCGCTTCTTGCTCCGTGCGCCCGGCACTGTGGCGCCTTCCATGATGTCGGTGATGTCCTTGACCACACCCTTGGGCACGATGCCATTGGCTTCGTTGAACGCCACCTGCTTGGCCCGGCGCCGCTCGGTCTCGTCGATGGCCCGCTGCATGGAGCCGGTGATGTTGTCGGCGTAGAGAATCGCCTTGCCGTTGAGGTTGCGCGCGGCGCGACCAATGGTCTGGATCAGCGAGCGCTCGGAGCGCAGGAAGCCTTCCTTGTCAGCATCGAGGATCGCCACCAGCGACACCTCGGGCATGTCCAGGCCCTCACGCAGCAAGTTGATCCCCACCAGTACATCAAAGGTGCCCAGCCGCAGGTCGCGGATGATCTCGACCCGCTCGACGGTGTCGATGTCCGAGTGCAGGTAGCGCACCCGCACATCGTGGTCAGCCAGGTAGTCGGTGAGGTCCTCGGCCATGCGCTTGGTCAGCGTGGTAGCCAGTACCCGCTCGCCCATGGCCACGCGCTTGCCGATCTCCGACAGCAGGTCGTCCACCTGGGTCAGCGCCGGGCGCACCTCGACCTGCGGATCGACCAGGCCGGTCGGCCGCACCACCTGCTCCACCACCCGCCCGGCGTGCTCGGCCTCGTAGGTACCGGGGGTGGCGGAGACGAAGATGGTCTGTGGGCTGACCGCCTCCCATTCGTCGAAGCGCATCGGCCGGTTATCCAGTGCCGACGGCAGGCGGAAGCCGTACTCCACCAGGGTCTCCTTGCGCGAACGGTCACCCTTGTACATCGCACCGACCTGCGGAACGCTGACGTGGGACTCGTCGATCACCAGCAGCGCGTCATCCGGCAGGTAGTCGTAGAGCGTGGGCGGCGGCGCACCGGCCGGGCGCCCGGAAAGGTAGCGCGAGTAGTTCTCGATGCCGTTGCAGTAGCCCAGCTCGAGGATCATCTCCAGGTCGAACCGGGTGCGTTGCTCCAGGCGCTGGGCCTCGACCAGCTTGTTGTGTGTGTTCAGGTACTCCAGTCGATCCTTGAGCTCGTCCTTGATGCCCTCCACCGCGTCGAGCAGGGTCTCCCGCGGGGTCACGTAGTGGCTCTTGGGGTAGAAAGTGAAACGCGGCAACTTGCGAATCACCTCGCCGGTCAGCGGATCGAAGGCAGCGATGTTCTCCACCTCGTCGTCGAACAGCTCGATACGAATGGCCTCGAGGTCCGATTCGGCCGGGAAGATATCGATCACGTCGCCGCGCACGCGGAAGGTGGCGCGGGCGAAGTCCATCTCGTTGCGGGTGTACTGCAGGTCGGCCAGGCGCCGCAGCAGGGCGCGCTGGTCGAGCTTGTCGCCGCGGTCGACGTGCAGGACCATCTTCAGGTACGTCTCGGGGCTGCCCAGGCCGTAGATGCACGACACGGTGGTGACGATGATCGCGTCGCGCCGCTCCAGCAGCGCCTTGGTCGCCGACAGGCGCATCTGCTCGATGTGATCGTTGATCGACGCGTCCTTCTCGATGAAGGTGTCCGACGACGGTACGTAGGCCTCGGGCTGGTAGTAGTCGTAGTAGGAGACGAAGTACTCCACCGCGTTGTTCGGGAAGAACGCCTTGAACTCGCCGTACAACTGCGCTGCCAGGGTCTTGTTCGGCGCCAGCACCATGGTCGGGCGCTGCACCTGCTGGATGACGTTGGCGATGCTGAAGGTCTTGCCCGAGCCGGTCACCCCGAGCAGGGTCTGGTGCGACAGGCCCGCGTCGATGCCCTCGACCATCTGGCGGATGGCCTCGGGCTGGTCGCCGGCCGGCTGGAATCGGGTGACGAGCTGGAACTCGGACATGACGGACCTCGTGGATGTCGCGGCAACTGTAAATTTAGCCAGTAGTCTATACCCAAATGCGCGCCCCGGGCGCGGGATTCAAGCCCGACCTGTGAACGTTCATGTCTATGGACCGGGCAATTCGACCAATGGTCGAAAAATATTTGCGCAAACAGCCGGAAAAGCTGCGCCAGACTGTCGCAGTGACCGGTCGGTATCACTATACTGACTCCCCGTTTGTGCACCGCTTCAGTGCCTTCGGCTGGAGCGTGGCGCCCCCTATCACTCTCCTATCAGAGCCAAGGTAACAATGAGCCTGTTTTCCGCTGTCGAGCTGGCACCCCGCGACCCTATCCTGGGCCTCAACGAAGCATTCAACGCCGACCCACGCACCGACAAGGTGAACCTGGGCGTGGGCGTCTACTGCAATGAGGAAGGCCGCATCCCGCTGCTGCGCGCGGTAATCGAAGCCGAGACCGCCCGTGCCGCCCAGCACGCTTCGCGCGGCTACCTGCCGATCGACGGCATCGCCCAGTACGACCAGGCCGTGCAGAAGCTGATCTTCGGCGCCGAGTCGCCACTGCTGGCCGCCGGCCGCGTGGTCACCGTGCAGGCCGTGGGCGGCACCGGCGCGCTGAAGATCGGCGCCGACTTCCTCAAGCGCCTGCAGCCGGGCGCCGTGGTGGCCATCAGCGACCCGAGCTGGGAAAACCACCGTGCCCTGTTCGAGAGCGCCGGTTTCCCGGTACAGACCTACCGTTACTACGACGCCGCCAGCCAAGACGTCAACCGCGCCGGCATGCTCGAAGACCTGAACAAGCTGCCGGCCGGCTCGGTCATCGTCCTGCACGCCTGCTGCCACAACCCGACCGGCGTCGACCTGTCGCTGGACGACTGGAAAAACGTCCTGGAAGTGGTCAAGGCCAAGGGCCACATCCCGTTCCTCGACATGGCCTACCAGGGCTTCGGTGCCGGCATCGACGAAGACGCCTTCGCCGTGCGCCTGTTCGCCGAATCGGGCCTTGAGTTCTTCGTTTCCAGCTCGTTCTCCAAGTCGTTCTCGCTGTACGGCGAGCGCGTCGGCGCGCTGTCGATCGTCACCGCCTCGAAGGACGAGAGCACCCGCGTGCTGTCGCAGGTCAAGCGGGTAATCCGTACCACCTACTCCAACCCGCCGACCCACGGTGCCAGCATCGTCGCCGCCGTGCTCAACAGCCCCGAGCTGCGCCAGATGTGGGAAACCGAGCTGGCCGAGATGCGCGAGCGCATCCACGGCATGCGCAAGCAGATGGTCGAGCTGCTGGCCGAATACGGCGCCAAGCGCGACTTCAGCTTCGTCGGTCGCCAGTGCGGCATGTTCTCCTACTCGGGCCTGACCGTTGAGCAAGTGGCGCGCCTGAAGAACGAGTTCGGCATCTACGCCCTGGACACCGGCCGCATCGCAGTCGCCGCACTGAACCAGAGCAACATTCACGTGGTCACCAAGGCCATCGTCGAAGTGCTGTAACTGCTTGATTGTCTTGGGGGAAGCTTGACTTCCCCCAAGCAGTCAGTAAGATACGCGCAGATTCCGCGATAGCTCAGTCGGTAGAGCAAATGACTGTTAATCATTGGGTCCCTGGTTCGAGTCCAGGTCGCGGAGCCAAACACTGAAAACCTCCAGATGCGCAAGCACTGGAGGTTTTTTCTTTTCAGGATCCGCTGCTTGTTTTCCGACTGCCCTGGACTATCGTCTGCCTGCGCACCTCGCGCAGCAACGACAGGGAGTCAACATGGACACCGTTCGCAATGCCCAGCAAGCCGTGGAAGTGGTCGCCGATCAATCCATCCTCGCCGCACTGCAGAAGACGTTCGCGGTAGGCGGCTGCATCATCGAAAATGCCACCGGCAAGGTGTTGAAGGCCATGCACAACAATGTGCTGATGCCCTACCCCGACAGCACCGCGCAACCCCCGTTCCTGCCTCATGACCCGACAGCCCACGGCGAACGCCAGCTGGTGCAGTGGTACTACGACAATCGCCAGGCCCTGAACCTGCCGCCGCCCGGCGCGCTCACCGTGGCCACTACCCTGGACCCCTGCGCGATGTGCGCAGGCTCGCTGCTGACCGCCGGTTTCAATGTGGCGGTCAGCGCCATCGACACCTATGCCGGGGTCAACTACAACAGTCAGTTCGACTTCCCGACCCTGCCGCCGGAAGTGCGCCAGAAAGCCCAGCAAACCTGGGGCTACTACGCGGTAGACAAGCCTATCGATCGGCAGTACCAAGGCTCGACAGGCCCCGTCTTCGCGAAGGAAACCATCGACTCGCGAGTATTCAGCCTGACCGGCTCGATCTTCGACGCCAGCGTCAACACGGTACGCGATGCGAGCAACAATAGTGGCCTGGCGCCTGACAAACTGAAGAACCCGGCATCGCTGCCGGCCAACAGCGCGGTGCGCAAGGCATTGACCGAACTCAGCCCATGGGCATTGACGGTCAAGTTCGACGACCCGCGCATGCCGGGCGCGGCCTTGGCCAAGCCATTGACGGAAACCGCTCGCCATGCCGACACGATGAATGCCGTGGCCTTGCTGGATCCGTTCGGCAACCTGCTGGCCTGCCTTGGCGGCCAGGAAAAACAGTCGCCCATCCGCACGGCGTTCATGGAAACCACACGCCGCTATGCCCTGATGCGCTGGCAGTTGATGAACAGCAACGACCCGCAGGTCCGCGCTGAGGCGCAGCAGTACCTCACCCATCCCAAGTACGGCACGTTCGTCTTCCTGTACATCCCTGATCCGCGCACCAGTGAAGCAGTGATGACCTTCGGTGCGTATGGCTCGACCATGGAGGGGCCTGTGCCGCAGTCGTTCCCGTCCAACCTGCAATATGTGCTGCTGCACCCAGGTGTGACGCCGCAGGCCGTGGCGCAGCTGGCGCAGAAGCTGCCGCCCTTCTACACCCAGAGCGTTCAGGTCGCCCCCAGCCAGGTGCTGGACGACGCCCTGATCCAAGCTGCGAAGGGCGCGCTGTAACCCCCTCGGTTAATCATTGGGACAGGGGTTCGGTCACTGGCCGCCCCTCGTCCACCAGGCTCCAGACCAGCAGTTTGGCCGACTGGGTCTTGCTGGCATTGCGCGACACGCTGTGCACGGTGCCCGGCGCCTCGTACCAGAACTCGCCGGCCTTGTAGGTTTTCTCCGGTTCGTCGTTGAGCTTGGAGGTCACCGCCCCTTCCAGCACATAGGCCATGACCGCTCCCGGATGCTGATGGGCGGGCGATGCCTGGCCGGGGCCATAGCTGACCGTGAGCATCACGGCTTTCTTGCCGGGGGCGTTGGTGGGGAGTTGTTCCTGGAGAATCTTGACCTGGTCGGGCTTCTCGCCGTGGGCCCAGGTAGGTGACAACGGGGCGAGCAGGCCTAATGTCAACAGGGCAATAGGTAGACGGATGGATCGCATGGGGTTTCTCCTGAGGGGTATCTGCCTGCAGGTTAAGCCCAGGGTTATGAGGGGCAAATGGCCAATTCGCGGAAAAAACGGGAGGCCGATTGCCGGTTTATCGTTTTGGCCGTTGCCGTTGCCGTTGCCGTTGCCGTTGCCGTTGCCGTTGCCGTTGCCGTTGCCGTTGCCGTTGCCGATCAAAAGTCTAGCGCCAAACCCAACTAGCGACAGCTGCGTCAGCCCAGGCGCCGCCCGTACCTTCGCGACTTCAGGAGGCCGAACGCAGGCCTTGCGGAGGGAGGTGACGGGCATGGATGCCCGTCAAGCGCTGGGGCCCAGGATGGGCCCTGCAGCGCGGTCCTCCCGGGAGCAAGGCCGGAGTGAGGGGACCCGGAGCGTAGCGGAGGGCCGGATGAATGGAGCGAGGATTTTTTGGTTCCTTTTTGATCCTTCAAAAAGGAACTCGCCGTAAGGGCGAAAAGGTGACTATGCGTCGACATCGCAAATGAATGCACTTACAACTATTAAAACTAGCACAGACCGACTTTGACTTTGACTTTGACTTTGACTTTGACTTTTAGAGTCATGTGTTTTGAAAGTTATATGCGCATTCATTTGCGATGGTGACGCATAGTCACCTTTCCGCCCTTACGGCGGCTCACTTTTTGAAGGATCAAAAAGTAAGCAAAAAATCCTCGCTCCATTCATCCGGCCCCTACGCTTCGCTCCGGGGTCCCCTCGCTCCGTTCTTGCTCCCGGGAGGACCGCGCTGAACGCCCCATCCTGGGGCGCAGCGCTTGACGGCCATCCATGGCCGTCACCTCCCTCCGCAAGAACTCCGCTCGGCCTCCTGAAGTCGCAATTGGCGGTGCCTGAACTATCGCGCGCTTAGAAGCAAGATCAAGATCAAGATCAAGATCAAGATCAAGATCAAGAAATATGAGTTGATGGCCGGCTGTTGTATCTGTAATGAGGTGGGGATTCAGAAACAGTTATTATATACTACGCCCAATTGGATAGAACTCACCCCGACTCCAAACTCCAAGCCAAACTTCCCCATCAATCTCCCGCGCCACCGCCAGTTCCACCAACTGATAGAACACATTGCGATGAATCAACGCCTCGAGGTTGCTGCGCATCAGCACATAGGGAGAAGGCTCCTGGGTAACCGGATCAAGCTCAACCCGCAGGGGATTATCAGGCCCAGCCTCGACCTGATCGTCGACATTGCTGGTAAACCGCAGCACCTGCTGCTCCCCACTGCCCTCGACATCCAGCAGCACAGCAACAAACGGCGCATCATCGACCCGGATCCCGACCTTCTCCACCGGCGTGACCAGGAAGTAATCGTCCCCGTCACGCCGAATGATGGTAGAGAACAACCGCACCATCGGCTTGCGCCCGATCGGCGTCCCCAGGTAGTACCAGGTCCCGTTCCGGGCGATCCGCATGTCGATGTCACCGCAGAAGTCCGGGTTCCACAGGTGCACCGGGGGCAGCCCCTTGTGCGCGGGGATCTGCGCCAGCAGATCGTTGGCCTTGCCGGAATCGCTCATGACGCGCTCGCTCAGTTGCTCATGCCCAGAAGACTACGAGCGTACTCGCGCATCGGCGCGGCAAGCAAATCCTGTGGCGTGTTGTCGTGGAACGTCAACAAACCGCCGCGGCTCTTGATGCGCGCGGTGTCGATCAGGTAGCGGGTGCTGGTCTCGATCAGCATCATCTGCACCACGCCACGGTCCCAGCCCAGGCGATCGACAGCCTGCTCGTCATACCACTCGTCACCGTTGCCGATACGGTCGTCGGTGCGGGCGAAACGGGTGTACAACACATAGTCGGCACCCACCGCGCGGGCCTCGGCGATCGCGTCTTCCAGACCCAGCGGGCCCTGGGCGCGACGCACCAGCGGGAAGTACTCGACGAAGCTCTTGAAGGCCTCCTCGGCCACCGCGTTCTGCTGCGGCACCGGCCCCTTGCCCGGCGGCACGAACGCGCCCTGGCCGATGAAGATGAACGAGTCCGGCTGCAGACGGATCGACAGGGTACGGGTGGTGTCGCTGTGGTCCAGCAGGCCCGCATCACTCATGTGGTAACGGACGCCCTCGCCCATATCGCTGACATTCATGCAGCCGCCCAACGCCATCAGCGCCAGCAGCAAGACCAGGCTACGCATCTTTCCTCCAGAAACCGGTGACGAAAAACCGGCGAATAGCCGCAGGATGCAGCTTTTGCGCCAGAGTCAGCCGCCGATCACCTTCATCACCATCACATCGCCGGAAAACGCCACATCCTGCTTGTCCGCCAGGGCCTTCACCAGCAGCCGCTGCAGCGCCGGAAGCGCCTGATGGCGGGGCTTGTCGAGCAGGTCGCCGACAAAGTGACGGTTACTCGACGACAGGCAGCCATGCAGCCAGCCGGTGGACGACAGGCGCAGGCGCGAACAGGTGCGGCAGAACGGCACGCTCTCGTTGGCGATCACGCCGAAATGGCCCTTGCCGGGAATGCGGTAGCGCAGGGCCGTGGCATCCAGCGGGCGCGGCGCCTGCTCATAGCTGTGTGACTGACCGATCAACGCCAGCAGTTGCTCAAGGCCGACGAACTGCTGCAGGAAAGCATTGCCGTCGCGCGCCAGGTGGCCCATGCGCATCAGCTCGATGAAGCGCAGCTCGTAGCCGCGTTCGAGGCAGTAGTCGAGCAAAGGCAGCACCTGATCGAGGTTCTGCCCGCGCATGGGCACCATGTTGACCTTGATCGCCATGCCCGCGGCGCTGGCCTGCGCCATGCCCGCCAAGACGCTGGCCAGGTCGCCACCCCGGGCGATCCGGCGAAAGGTACTGGCGTCGAGGGTGTCGAGGGAAACGTTGAGCCGGCGGATGCCGGCGTCGCGCAGCAGCGGCAGCTTGCGGGTGAGCAGCTGGCCGTTGGTGGTCAGGCTGATGTCTTCCAGCCCCAGGCCCGCCACCGCGCCGAGAAAGGCTTCCAGTCGCGGACTGACCAGCGGCTCGCCGCCGGTGATGCGCAGCCGTTCGACCCCGGCCGCCTCCACCAGGTAGGCCACGCCCCGGGCCAGGGCATCCGCCGTGAGCTCGTCCTGCGCCGCCACCAGGCGCTTGCCATCGGGCACGCAGTAGGTGCAGGCATAGTTGCAGGCAGCAGTCAGGCTGACGCGCAGGTTGCGAAAGCGCCTGCCTTGACGATCGACGATCATGGATGACTCCGGCGTGGAAGATTCTGGCGAGCAAAACCTGACTCAAAAATCAGGTTTTTGCAAGCCTTCCCGGCGAAGCCTTGAGCGAAGGCGCCCGCCGGATGTGCGGTGGGCGCTGCTTGAACGGCTTTAGTTCGCGGCTTCCGGATCGCGCTTGCGCTTGTTGCCCATGCGCACGCCGATGTCCATGAGGAACTGGAAGAAACCTTCCTGATCCTCGAGCACATTGCTCCAGAACGGCGAGTGGTACAGCGCCACCGCGCCATGGACCAGCGCCCAGGCCGCACAGTAGTGGAAGTACGGCGGCACGTCCTCGAGCTTGCCCTCGCTGATGCGCCCCTTGATCAACTGGGTGAGGCGATCAAAGTTGGAGGCGCGGATGCTGTGCAGCTGCTCGACCATTTCCGGCACCTGGTTGCCCTTGACCACCTTCTCTTCCAGGCGGTCGAACAGCCGGTAGCGCTGCGGGTCGCGCATGCGGAACTCGAAGTAGGCACGCGACAGGGCTTCCTTGTCACGGTCGACGTCGGCCGAATGCAACAGCTCATTCAGGTCGCGCTCGTAGTCGAGCATCAGGCGCAGGTAGATCTCCGCCTTGGACTTGAAGTGCTTGTAGATCGTGCCTTTGCCGATACCCACGGCGTCGGCGATCATCTCGACGGTGACGCTGTCTTCACCTTGTTCGAGAAACAGCTTGAGCGCCGTGTCGAGGATCTCTTGTTCGCGACGGCGAAACTCACGGACCTTGCGAGGTTCTTTCTGCATAAAGAAGGACTGGGATGACAATCGAAGCGGATTATTATGCCTAACTGGCGGCAAATTGCACGGATCTTCCAACCATGTCTGTGTTTCTTGATGAGTTCGAGCAGGCGCCGGGCCTGTGCTACCTGAATCACGCGGCGATCGCCCCCTGGCCGCGGCGGACCGCCGAGGCCGTGGCGCGCTTCGCCCAGGAAAACGTGCGTCTGGGCGCCCGCGAGTATCCGGCCTGGCTGGCCACCGAGCGCCGCCTGCGCGAGCGCCTGGCACGCCTGCTGAATGCGCCCAGCACCGGCGACATCGCCCTGGTGGGCAACACCTCCCAGGCGCTGTCGCTGGTGGCCTTCGGCCTCGACTGGCGGCCCGGCGACCAGGTCGTCATCAGCGACGAGGAGTTCCCCTCCAACCGCGTGGTCTGGCAGGCCCTGGCTGATCGCGGGGTCGAAGTGGTTGAGGCAGGCCTGGCCGTCGCCGATCCGGAAGCGGCACTGCTCGCCGCCTGCGGCCCGCGAACGCGCTTGCTGTCGGTCAGCGCCGTGCAGTTCGCCAGCGGCCTGCGCCTGGACCTGGCACGCCTGGGCGCCGCCTGTCGCCAACGCGGCGTGCTGTTCTGCGTCGACGCGATCCAGCAGGTCGGCGCCCTGCCCTTCGATGTGCAGCACTACCAATGCGACTTCGCCATGGCCGACGGCCACAAGTGGATGCTCGGCCCCGAGGGGCTGGGAGTGTTCTATTGCCGCAGCGAGCTGCGCCGGCAGTTGAAGCTGCACGCTTATGGCTGGCACATGCTCGAACACCTTGGCGATTTCGAACGCCGCCAGTGGCAACCGGCGCGCAGTGCGCGGCGCTTCGAGTGCGGCAGCCCGAACATGCTCGGCGCCTGCGCACTGGAGGCCAGCCTGTCGCTGCTGGAGGAGGTTGGCATGACGGTGGTCGCCGAACAGCTGGGGCAGCGGGTCGAGCAGCTGCATCAAGGGCTGACGGCCATCCCCGGGGCGCAGTTGCATAGCCCGGATGATCCTTCACGGCGGGCCGGCATCGTCAGTTTCAGCCTGGATGGTCATGCCAACGCCGACATTTATCGAGCCCTGGGCAAAAACGGGGTGATATGCGCCGTACGCGGCCCCGGGGTACGGTTTTCCCCACATTTCTATACCGACCGCCGCCTGATCGACGAAGTACTGCGACAGGTCCGACAGATTGCCATGCATTGAACGCGCAAGGGACTGCGGACGTATTCCAAATCTGTTTAAAAAACGATCAATCACTGCTGGCGGGGCGCCAATCCTGGCCAATACTTGAAGTGTTGGCGCGGCGCATACCCCCAAGTGGCGCGCCGATAAAGGTACCCAGGGAGCGTGTGCCTTTGTTTTACTCCTAATGGTCTTAACCCGGATTCCCCCCCCAGAACCCGGGTTTTTTTTGCCCGGTTCGGGGTGGGTGGCGCTTGGTAGCGTTGGGGGGAGGCTTGCAGGTGTTCGCCGACAGATTTTCAGCACTCTCGAGATCGAGCGCCGCGCGGGCGGCGCTCGATTTCAACGCCCCCATCCAACTTGAGCCTTACCCCACGAAACGACCTCAGGCCACCCTTGCCAGCGGGAACAGGCGCTTGAAGTTGCTGGTCGTCTGCTCGGCCAGCTGCTCGTAGCTCACCCCACGCAACGACGCCACATACTCGGCCACTTCCCGCACGTACTGCGGCAGGTTCGGCTTGCCGCGATGCGGGATCGGCGCCAGGTACGGCGAGTCGGTCTCCACCAGCAGGCGATCCACCGGCACCTGCCGGGCCACCTCGCGCAAGGCGTCGGCATTGCGGAAGGTGACGATGCCGGACAGCGAAATGTAGTAGCCCAGGTCGAGCGCGGCCTTGGCCATCGGCCAGTCCTCGGTGAAGCAGTGCAGCACCCCGGCCTGGGGCAGGTTGGCCTCGCGCAGCAGCGCCAGGGTGTCCTCGCGGGCCGCCCGGGTGTGCACGATGACCGGCTTGCCGGTCTGCCGCGAAGCCTCCAGGTGCAGGCGGAACGAGGCCTGCTGCAGTTCGGCGGCCTCTGGCTCGTAGTGGTAGTCCAGCCCGGTCTCGCCAATGGCCACCACATGGGGGTGGGCCAGTTCGCGCAACAGCCACTCCAGGGCCGGCGTTTCCCCGGGCGCCAGGTCGAGCGGGTGCACGCCCACCGAGCAGTCCACGTCGGCGTAGCGCTCGCTTAGCGCCTTGACCGCGCCGGCGTTCTCGGCGCTCACGCCGATGCACAGGAAGTGCCCTACCCCGCGCTCACGGGCCGCCTGCAGGGCGGCGTCGAGGGAGCCCTGGTGGGCGCTCAGGTCGAGACGGTCGAGGTGGCAATGGGAATCTACGAGCATGGGAACACGACACACATGAATGAACGGTGGAAATCAGCGCATGCCCGGCAGCTGCACCCAATGGGCGAGCAAGGCTTCGAGCAGCAGTACACGGTTGAGGTTGGCCTTGCCCAGCACCTTCTGGCGCTGCTCGAGGATCCACGCCTGGACCTCCAGCACCTTGCCCTGGCGGCTCTTCTGCGCCAAGTACTGCAGCACCTTGCGCATGTCGGCCAAGCCTAGTCCTTCCTCATCCTGGGTCAACTGGTAGCGCAGGATCAGGTGCGACCAGTCGCAGAACCAGTCGAACAGCAACAGCAACGGCACGCTGTTCCAGGCCTCGGCCAGTTGGCTGGGCGACTGCTGCTGCTTGAGCAGCTTCTTCACCCCCTCGGTCACCAGCGCCCGCTGCTCGCGCACGCCCTGGGCCTGCAAGCTCACGGCCATCAGCGGCGAACCGGCGGCCAGGGTCAGCAGCTCCTCGCGCTCCTCCTCGCCACTGTCGGCAAGGGCGGCGGCCAGCCAGGCGCGGCTCTGCTCCAGGCTCGGCTGCGGGCAGGCAACCTGCTGGCAGCGGCTCTTGATGGTCGCCAGCAGACGGCTGGGCTGGTGGCTGACCAGCAGTAGCACGGTATCGCCGGAGGGCTCCTCCAGGCTCTTGAGCAGGGCGTTGGAGGCATTGATGTTCATCGCCTCCACCGGCTCGATCAGCACCACCTTGCGCCCGCCCTGCTGGGCGGTCTGCACCACGAATGACACCAGATCACGCACCTGGTCGATCTTGATCGGCTTGTCGGCCTCTTCCGGCTCCAGTACGAAGTTGTCCGGGTGGCTGCCGGCCTTGAGCAACAGGCACGACTTGCATTGGCCGCAAGCATCCAGGCCCTGCGGCTGCTGGCACAGCAGCCGCGCCATCAGGCGCTCGGCCAGTGCGCGCTTGCCGATGCCCTGGGGCCCGTGCAGCAAGTAGGCATGGGCATGCTGGGCGCGCCCGGCCAATTGCTGCCAGAGCGCCTGCTGCCAGGGGTACTGCTTATCCATGGTCGGTACGCCTGAAATGGTTTGCACATGTGAATGTGCCGCGCTGGATCTTTGCAAACATCATCTATGACAAATTAAAATCGGGCCGAAGCCTTCCATTGTACCTGCGCAATCACACTGAAGACACCGGAGCCTACGTGAGGAAAATTATCGGCCTGGCCGCCCCCGCCAGATCGGGAAAGGACACCGTCGCCGCGATGCTGCTCGCATACCCCGGCGTTGCTGCCTATGCGCTCGCCGACCCCCTGAAGATGGGCTGCCAGGCATTGTTCGGCCTGACCGACGAGGAAACCTGGGCCGACGCGCTCAAGGAGCAGAAACTCGATGACTGGGCACGTTCCCCACGCGAGTTTTTCCAACAGGTCGGTACCGAATGGATGCGAGTCTTCAACTCAGACCACTGGCTGATGCGAGCGGAACGGGCGATCGAGCCACAACCACAATCTGCGCAACCACTGGCCCAGGCAACACTCTCAGAAGCCGATGCCCCAATCAGGCTTGCCGCCCAGGCATTCTTTGGTTTTACCGAACAACAGACATGGGACCCGCATTGCTCAAGGCAAATTGACCCATTCTGGCAGGTCACGCCCGAGGACACGTTCGCTTTCATCTCGCAAAAGGCAGTTGAGCTGGACCGGGATTATCTGCTCAAGCGAGCACTGCGACCGGTGATGCGACCCAAGCCGTTGCCATTCCTGCCAGCGCAGATCAACACCATCGTCATCAAGGACATTCGTTTCGAGAACGAAGCCAGCTTCCTGCGTAGCCACAACGGCGTTATCTGGCATGTTCGCCGACCTGACGCCCTGCGAGTCAACGCACATAGCTCCGAGTCGGGCATACAGCAGAATGAGCAGGATATCCTGATCGTCAATGATGGAACGATCGCAGACCTTGAACACAAGGTGGCCAAGGCCTGGGCTATTCAGCAGAGCCGTTGAAGCGCGCTGCCGCGACCGCCGCCCTTCCCGCTCGAGACACTTGACGGGACACCTGCCCGCTCACCGATACACCGTGACGATGGATCGTACGCAATGCTGAGAAGTTTCCAGATCAAGTCCTCCAAGCTTCACGCCACCCTTTCACTCGCCGATGATCGACACTTGGAGCAGGGCTCCTGGATTTCCGTACTGATCGGACAGAATGGCAGCCGCAAGAGCTACGTACTCAGGCAGCTCATGGAGTCCTCGCTGGGCAAGCGCTCTTACACAGATCTGAAAAGACGCAAGGTGGTGACCGAGACCACAGGATGGCCACAAGACAAACCGTCAGGTGGCACTATCTGTATATCCGGAACACCACTCGACCGCTTCTCTCGTGTCGGCAGCCCGCTGCTCAGCGCTCCAACCCCTCGGCAATTCTGGTACCTGGGACAACGCGCATCCAATGGCATGGCTGGCACCGGGCAAAGCGAAAGAGCACTGATCACCGCCCTGCTGGAAAATGCCGACCTGCTGCCAGAACGCCGACACCTGCTTGAAGGTGTCTTCTCGCACCTGGGGTTGAGACCGCAAATCATCATTCAGCTCAAATTGTCAAAAGAGTTCGCCAAAGCGGTCAAGAGTTACCATGCGGCTACCTATTTCGCATCTGACATCCTCGAAGATGTCGCGAAGAAACTCAAAACGCAGTATATGGGCACCTCCAGGCTCAAACACCTTCATACTCGCCTGCACGCAGCGTTTGAAAAGCTCGACAGCAATGAGCATTTCAGTGTGTTCAAGTTGGCAAACCGATTCGACACGTCGAAATCACCGGCTTCGCTGAAATTCGAGCACGGCTCCTTTCAAATGGAAAATAGCCCCTCGCATGAGTAGGCTACAGCCGAACTGGAACTTCTGCTCCACGCAGGGTTTCTCGAAGTCGATAAAACGTTTTTCACCCGAGCCTCAAATGCCGACGACTCTCCGATCCTGCCCGAAGAGTGCCTGGAGGGTGAAGACCTGAGCTCCGGACAATGGAGCTGGCTCTGTGGTTTTGCCGGCCTTTGTGCCACCGTGAACCCGAACAGCCTCGTGCTTATAGACGAACCCGAGAACAGCCTGCACCCGGCGTGGCAGCTGCAATATATCCCCATGCTGAACAGCATTCTGCGAGAATTTCAGGGCGCCCAGGCAGTGATCGCAACGCATTCCCCCTTGATCGCTTCTGGCGTAGCGCCTGAATGGGGGAACGTCCAAACCCTGGAATACACCGAGGCTGATGAACATGGCACTCACCGACTCAGCACCCGGACAATAGCTTCAACCTTTGGCTGGACGGCATCCGACGTTTATCAAGAGGTATTCCAACTCGACTCGGCCCGGGCACCGGCATTCACCAAGACTGCCGAATATGCCCTGTCGCTTATTCGCTCCAACCAAAGCCTCGACGACAATGCATGCAAGATTATCGCCGATGATCTCTTCAAGGATGTCGACACGCTGCCTGTACATGACCCGCTGCGAAATGTGCTGCTCGACATCACCGACGAGTTGAAACTGCGTGCTGGAGACGAACGACAATGACGTGGTTCGACACCATCATCTTCACCGCCAAAGACAATGCCCTGCTAGCCCCGATCAGGCTGCATCAGGGAAGCGACTGGGAAATCACCGCGGCGGTAAGAGACTACAGGACACGGCTTCTGGAACTGCAGAACTACCGCTGCGCCTACTGCCAGAACGTCATCGAGCAGGACCTGGTCGGCCATCGTGAACTTGACCATATCCTGCCGAAGTCTCCTTCGAAGAAATGCGAGCAGCCAAAAGGCAGCAGTAACGCGTTCGAGGACCGCCAGCACACGTTCGGTTATCCCCAGTTCACCTACGAGCCTTACAACCTCATCGTGACCTGCAAGATATGCAATTCCTACAAGAAGAACTTTGACCCGCTACGCAACCGCTCAAGCGGCTGGACTACCGGCAGCTACCCCACCCAAGCCGACCTGTTATGGTTCTACCCCTATAGCGAACGCTACTCAGACCACATCGAACTGAGCGATAAATGGCTGTACAGCAAACGGACCGATGAAGGTGACGCGGTCATCCGAACCTGCAAGCTCGATCAGGTGGAAAGCCTCGCACAACGGTACTCGGCTCGCGCGCTCATACGGGCCAGGCAAACGAAAAAGCTCAAGATTGCCGTGATGCACATGGCCACCGTCGTGGAGATGAACATGCTCAGCGCCATTAGCGCGAAGCAGGCAATTGCTCTGGCATTTGACATTACTGAAGCGCAGTCGGAGGAGCTGCTATCACTCTTTCGCCAGGTTGGACTATCGGAAAATGGCATCCCTGCCCTGACCAAAGCGCAAATGCTCCTGGCCTCGATTACCGAGGCAAAGAACAGTGCTCCCGATCAAGCAGAATCCCCTCCCGACTCCACCGCTTACCTGACGCCATCCTCGGCTCATCTACTCATTGAGGCAGAGACGGGTCCGCAGGCTGAGCCTCCTGCTGCGCAGGCTCAACTGGCACTTCCAGCACCTCCTCGGACTTGACCGCAGGTTGCGCGGATGATGGTTCATCCGTGGACTCCTTTGGCACAGGCGCGGGGCTGGAACGGTAATCCGCCCGACGCTTGAGCTGGAACTCACGCACCGCGCTGTTGTGATCGTCCAGGTCGTCGGAGAACACATGGCTGCCATCGCCGCGGGCGACGAAGTACAGGCTCGAGCCGTTGCTGGGGTTGAGCGCGGCATGGATCGCCTCGCGCCCGACCATGGCGATCGGCGTCGGCGGCAGGCCGGTCATGGTGTAGGTGTTGTAGGGGGTCGGCTCGCGCAGGTCGGCGCGGGTGATCTTGCCGTTGTAGCGCTCGCCCATGCCATAGATCACGGTCGGGTCGGTCTGCAGCATCATGCCCAGGCGCATGCGCCGCACGAACACGCCGGCGATCTGCCCGCGCTCCTGGGGAATGCCGGTTTCCTTCTCCACCAGCGAGGCCATGATCAGCGCCTGGTACGGGTCGCGATACGGCAGGTCGGTGCTGCGCTCGGCCCATTCCTTGGCCAACACTTCGTCCAGGCGCATATAAGCCTGCTGCAACAGCTCGATGTCACTCATGCCGCGCACGAAGCGATAGGTGTCGGGGAAGAAGCGGCCTTCGGGGAACACACCGGTATGGCCGAGCTTATCCATCACTTCGGCATCGGACAGCCCCTCGAGGGTGTGCTTGAGCTTTTCGTGCTTCGCGACTGCGGCACGCACCTGGCGGAAGGTCCAGCCCTCGACCAGGGTGATGTTGTACTGCACCACGTCGCCGCGCTTCCAGGCGTCGAACAGCTGCCCCACGGTCATGCCCGGGGTCACGCGGTACTCGCCGGTATGCAGCGGCGTGCCCGCCATGTTGAAGCGCCAGTAAAGGCGCAGCCACAGCGGATCGTCGAGCAGGCCTTCGCTCTGCATGCGATAGAACATACGGTTGGGCGTCGTGCCGCTGGGCACGTCGAGCAGGCGCTCCTGCGCCACTTGCAGGGGCTGCTCCAGGACCGAGTTGACCTTCCAGGCGGCCCAGCCCAGTGCCAGGCCGGCGAGGATCAAGCTCATTTCCAGCAGCAGCAGGAATTTGCGTCTCACGAATTCAGGTATCCAGTAACGTACGGGCAACGGCCTGCAGTTTACGGGTGAGCGGCCCGGCCGGCCAGTTCAGCGCGGCGAATTCACGCACGGGCCAGATGCCGTAGACACTGTTGCAGAGGAACACTTCGTCGGCCTGCTCCAGCGCCGCCAGCGGCAAGTCCCGCACCTGGGTGGCAATGCCCAGCAACGCCGCCTGCTCCAGCAACGCCGCGCGCATCACCCCGGCCACGCCGCAACGGCTCAGCTCGGCGGTCAGCAGCACGCCGTCACGCACCAGGAACAGGTTGCTGTACACCCCTTCGATCACCCGCCCTTGGCCGTCACGCATCAAGCCTTCGGCAAACGCCGGATCCTGCCATTCGGCACGGGCCAGCACCTGCTCGAGGCGGTTGAGGTGTTTGAGCCCGGCCAGCAGCGGTTGTTCCGCCAGCCGCGTCTGACAGGCGTACAGGCGCACGCCCTGTTCGGCGTTTTCGGCGGGATAAGCCGGCAAGGGGCTGCCCTGGAGAATGCGCCGCGCCTGGGCGCCAGCCACCGGGGCATAGCCGCGCTGGCTGTCGCCACGGGTCAGGATCAGCTTGGCGACGCCCTCGCCCAGTAGCTGGGCGAATTGCAACAGTTCATTGCGAACCAGCGTCAGATCGGCTTCGATCGCCAGGCGCTGGCAACCCAGCGCCAGGCGGTCGAGGTGCAGGGCCAGCAGGCTGGGCCTGCCGCCGCGCACGGCAATGGTCTCGAACAGGCCATCGCCGTAGGCCAGGCCACGATTCTGCAGATTGACCGCAGCCGCGTCCTGGCCATCGATCCAGCTGTGCATCAGTCGGCGAACCGACGGAATACCAGCGAGCCGTTGGTGCCACCGAAGCCGAACGAGTTGGACAGCACGACGTCGATCGGCATGCTGCGCGCCTGGTGCGGCACGAAGTCCAGGTCGCAGCCTTCGTCGGGCTCGTCCAGGTTGATGGTCGGCGGCGCCATCTGGCTGTTGATCGCCAGGACGCTGAAGATCGCCTCCACCGCGCCGGCGGCGCCGAGCAGGTGGCCGGTCATCGACTTGGTCGAACTGACCGCCAGCTTGTAGGCGTGCTCGCCGAACACGCGCTTGATCGCGGCCACTTCGGCAATGTCGCCGGCCGGCGTCGAGGTGCCGTGGGCGTTGATGTAGCTGACGTCCTCAGGCTGGATGCCGGCATCGCGCAAGGCGTTGGCCATGCAGCGGGCGGCACCTTCGCCGGAATCGGGCGGCGAGGTCATGTGGTAGGCGTCACCGCTCATGCCGAAACCGACCAGCTCGGCGTAGATGGTGGCGCCACGGGCCTTGGCATGCTCCAGCTCTTCGAGCACCAGGGCGCCGGCACCGTCGGACAGCACGAAGCCGTCACGGCCCTTGTCCCACGGACGGCTGGCACGGGCCGGCTCGTCGTTGCGGGTCGACAACGCGCGGGACGCGCCGAAGCCGCCCATGCCCAGGCCGCAGGCGGCCATTTCGGCACCGCCGGCGATCATCACGTCGGCTTCACCGTAAGCGATATTGCGCGCGGCCATGCCGATGCAATGGGTACCGGTGGTGCAGGCGGTGGCGATCGCGTAGTTCGGCCCTTGCAGACCCAGGTGGATCGACAGGAAGCCGGAGATCATGTTGATGATCGAACCCGGCACGAAGAACGGCGAGATCCGGCGCGGCCCTTGCTCGTGCAGGGTCTTGCTGGTCTCTTCGATGTTGGTCAGCCCACCAATGCCCGAACCCATGGCCACGCCGATGCGCTCGCGGTTGGCGTCGGTGATTTCCAGGCCGGCGTTGCGCACCGCCTGGAAGCCGGCCGCCAGGCCGTACTGGATGAACAGGTCGAGCTTGCGGGCCTCCTTGGCCGACAGGTACTGCTCGACTTCGAAGCCCTTTACCGAGCCGCCAAAACGGGTGGAGTAGGCAGACAGATCCGTATGCTCGATCGGACCGATGCCACTGCGGCCAGCCAGAATGCCCTGCCAGGTGCTCGGTACATCGGTACCCAGTGGCGACAGCATACCCATACCAGTGACCACGACGCGTCTACGCGACACAGTACTCTCCTCATTTCCAAATTACAGAGTCTCTTGCCAGTGCACTGGCGCGGCCAATGGCCTGGCAACAGACTCCGCTGATTGCAGGGCTTGCAAAGAAAAAACCGCACGCCGGCGACGGCAGTGCGGTTTTTCCCGACAAGTAGCGTCGACTGAAACGTCTTAGGCCTGGTGGGCGTTGACGTAGTCGATGGCAGCTTGAACGGTAGTGATCTTCTCGGCTTCTTCGTCAGGGATTTCGGTCTCGAATTCCTCTTCCAGAGCCATCACCAGCTCAACGGTGTCAAGCGAATCGGCACCCAGGTCCTCAACGAAGGAAGAGGTGTTCTTCACTTCATCTTCCTTGACGCCCAGTTGCTCGGCGACGATTTTCTTGACGCGTTCTTCGATGGTGCTCATACCTAGTTTTCACTCCTAATGGACATATGTCAGGCAGCTGGCCGGTGACCAAGTTTATAGGAAGACGCCTGCTTTTCAAGCGTAACGCGCCTTCCACCAGGCCACCGGGCCCTCTGCCCGGAATCTGGTTGCAGCTTTATAACGGATTTTAGGCTCGCAGTATGACTCTTTTTTGAAGCAATCCGTCACATTGAGTTGCGGTTTTTACATGTACATCCCGCCGTTCACCGGCACGGTGGCGCCGGTGACATAGGCTGCACCGTCGGAAGCCAGGAAGGAAACCACTTTCGCGATCTCCTCGGCCTGGCCCAGGCGGCCCAGCGGAATCTCTTTCTGCAGGGCCTCGCGCTGCGCTTCGGGCAGTTCGCGGGTCATGTCGGTGTCGATGAAGCCCGGGGTCACCGAGTTGACGGTGATGCCACGCGAGCCCACTTCACGGGCCAGGGCACGGCTGAAGCCTTCCAGGCCAGCCTTGGCGGCGGCGTAGTTGGCCTGGCCGGCGTTGCCCATGGCACCCACCACCGAGCCGATGCTGATGATACGACCCCAGCGGGCCTTGGTCATGCCGCGCAGCACGCCCTTGGACAGACGGTAGAGGCTGTTGAGGTTGGTGTCGATCACGTCGAACCACTCGTCGTCCTTCATCCGCAGCATCAGGTTGTCGCGGGTGATGCCGGCGTTGTTGACCAGGATGGCCGGTGCGCCGAACTGCTCGCCGATGGCGCCCAGCACCGCCTCCACGGACTCGGCGCTGGTGACGTTCAGCTCCAGGCCGGTACCGTTGATGCCGTGCTCTTTCAGGGTGGCGGCAATGCGCTCGGCGCCCGACGCGGTGGTGGCGGTACCGATCACGGTCGCGCCCTGACGGCCCAGCTCGAGGGCGATGGCCTGGCCGATACCACGGCTGGCGCCGGTGACCAGTGCAACTTTACCTTGCAGGCTCATGCAAGCTTCTCCGAATTCAGGCCAGCGCCGCACGGGTGGCGGCGACGGCGTCTGGGGTGTTGAGGTTGTAGGTGGTCACGCCGTCGGCGCAACGCTTGTTCAGGCCGGCCAGGACCTTGCCCGGACCGCATTCGACCAGGTTCACCGCGCCGCGCTCGGCCAGGGCCTGCACGCACTCGACCCAGCGTACCGGCTGGTACAGCTGTGCCAGCAGATCGTGCTTGAGGGCGTCGAGGTCGGCGGCGATGGCGGCGGTGACGTTCTGCACCACCGGGATCTGCGGGGCCTTCCATTCGATGGCATTGACCGACTCGGCGAAACGCTCGGCGGCCGGCTTCATCAGCGCGCAGTGCGATGGCACGCTGACCGCCAGCGGCAGGGCGCGCTTGGCGCCAGCCACTTTGCACAGCTCCATGGCGCGATCCACCGCCGCCTTGTTGCCAGCAATGACCACCTGGCCAGGGGAGTTGAAGTTCACCGCGCTGACCACTTGGTCTTCGGCGGCCTTGGCACAGATTTCGACCACGACCGCGTCGTCCAGGCCGAGGATCGCGGCCATGGCGCCGTGACCGGCCGGCACGGCTTCCTGCATCAGCTGACCGCGGCGCTCGACAAGGCGCACGGCGTCTTTGAGCGACAGGCTGCCAGCGGCGACCAGGGCGCTGTATTCACCCAGGCTGTGACCGGAGACAAACGCAGGCTGCGCGCCACCCTCTTCCAGCCACAGGCGCCACAGGGCGATCGAGGCGGTCAGGATGGCCGGCTGGGTCTTGTCGGTCTGGTTGAGTTGTTCTTCCGGGCCTTCCTGGACCAGTTTCCACAGGTCATAGCCCAGGGCCTCGGACGCTTCCTTGAAGGTCTCGACGATTACCGGTTTTTCGGCGCCCAGCTCTTTGAGCATGCCCAGCGACTGGGAACCTTGACCAGGAAAGACGAATGCGAGGGATGCAGACATTGAACAAGCCCTTATGATCTTGTCGTCGGATAGGGTGCGCCAAGCCCTGGGCTGGACGCAGAATCTGAAAGCTTGGATGGATACACAGACCAAGCGGTCACATTTAAGCACTTCATCGGCGATATGCCTAAGATCTTTGCTTGTCTGTGCCGGCCCTTTCGCGGGTAAACCCGCTCCCACAGGATTGCCACAGGCCTGAAGGTTACAGGGCACCTGTGGCAGCGGGTTTACCCGCGAAGAGGCCGGCGCAGGCTACGGCAGCAAGTCCTCCAGACGCCCGTGCAGGCGTTGTGGCAGGTTCTCCTGGATCTCGATCAGCGCCCGCTGGATCGCACTCTGCAACCCCTGCACGCCCGCCGAGCCATGACTCTTGATGACGATGCCCTGCAACCCCAGGAAGCTTGCGCCATTGTGTCGCGCCGGCGCCAGGTCGGCCTGCAGGCGCTTGAGCAACGGCATGGCCATGGCCCCCGCCGCCCGCGCCAGCAGCCCGCCACGGAACAACGCCTCGATGCGCGCACCGATCATGGTTGCCAGGCCTTCGCTGGACTTGAGCAGGATATTGCCGACAAAACCGTCGCACACCACCACGTCCGCCTCGCCACGGTACAGCCCGTCGCCCTCGACGAAGCCGATGTAGTTCAGGCCCCGGGCGTTCTGCAGCAGACTGGCGGCCAGTTTGACCTGCTGGTTGCCCTTGATGTCCTCGGTGCCGATATTGAGCAGTGCCACCCGCGGCCGGTTCACGCCCAGGGCCTGGGCGGCCACCGAGCCCATCACGGCGAACTGGTAGAGGTTTTCCGCGCTGCAATCGACATTGGCGCCGAGGTCGAGTAGCTGACAATAGCCGGCCTGGGTCGGAATCGCCGCCACCATCGCCGGGCGATCGATGCCGGGCAGGGTCTTGAGCACCAGGCGCGACAGGGCCATGAGCGCACCGGTATTGCCGGCACTCACGCAGGCCTGGGCCTTGCCATCACGCACCAGTTCGAGGGCGACGCGCATCGACGAGTCCGGCTTGCCCCGCAACGCCTGCGATGGCCGCTCGTCCATGCCGATCACTTCGCTGGCCGCGACAATCTGCAGGCGCGCGCGATCCGCAGCCGCAAGGCCGCTGAGCAGATCTTCAAGGAGGGAGGGTTGACCGACGAGGGTCAGGTGCAGCGAGGGGGTAGCCGAAAGGCAGGCAATGCTAGCCTGGACAATGTTGCGGGGACCGAAGTCCCCGCCCATTGCGTCGATCGCGATGATCTGAGCGGACAAGGATTACTCGTCGGCGCCCTTGTCGATCACTTTGCGACCACGGTATACGCCTTCTGGCGATACGTGGTGACGCAGGTGTACTTCACCGGTGCTCTTCTCTACCGACAGAGCTTCTGCCGACAGGGCGTCGTGCGAACGGCGCATGTCACGGGCAGAGCGGGATTTTTTGTTCTGCTGAACAGCCATAATTGATTAACTCCTAAACGTTTGGGTCACGCTTTAACTGCGCCAATACACTGAACGGGTTGGACCGCGATACCTCGTCCTTGCTCGGCTCGGGCTCATCGAGTCCCGCCGGCTGCTGGCATTCTTCCGGATGATGAGCAGGCACGATCGGCAGGGCGAGCAACAGCTCTTCCTCGACCAACGCCTGCAGATCCAAAGGATCTTCGCCCAGTTCCAGCACGTCATAGCCTTTCGGCAACGACTGGGTGTTCGCACCCTCCTTCACCACGGCGTATGTACATTCGCTGTGGATCGGCAGGGTGACCAGCTCAAGACAACGCTGGCAAACCATCTTGACTTCGACATCCAGCGCGCTGTGGATAACCACCACGTGCTGTTCATCTCGTTCAAAATCGAACTTCGCCTGCACCGTACCGACATTGTCGGAAAGCGGGTCGCAGAGTCTTTCCAAATCAGCGAGTTGCAGCGAACCTTCGAGGGTTACGCCACGATCAGCCAATTTGCGCGGGTCAACGTGAGGTGGAATCGGGTCATTCAACATAGGCGCAGCATTCTAGGGATGCACCCCCTCCCTGTCAAAGGAAATTAGGTGCCATCTCGCATGTTAGAATTCGGGGTAATTGCCCAGGAGTCTACCATGCTTCCCTTGTTACTGGCTTCCAGCTCTGCGTACCGCCGCGAACTGCTCACCCGCCTGCGCCTGCCCTTCACCTGGGCGAGCCCCGACCTTGACGAACGGCGCCTCGATGACGAGCCCGCCGTCGAGCTGGTCCGCCGCCTGGCCCGACAGAAGGCCGAAGCCCTGGCCGCCAGCCACCCCGACCACCTGATCATTGGTTCCGACCAGGTGGCGGTGCTGGGCGAGCAGATCCTCGGCAAGCCCCACACCTTCGAACGCGCCTGCGAGCAGTTGCTGGAGGCCAGCGGGCAGCAGGTCACCTTCCTCACCGGGCTGGCGCTGCTGAACAGCGCCACAGGCCACTGCCAGGTCGATTGCGTGCCGTTTACCGTGACGATGCGCGAGCTGGATCGGGAGCGCGTGGAGCGCTATGTGACGGCCGAGCAGCCGCTGGACTGCGCCGGCAGCTTCAAGGCGGAGGGATTGGGGGTCAGCCTGTTCCAGAGCACCCATGGCTGCGATGCCACGAGCCTGATCGGGCTGCCTCTGATTAGACTGGTGGACATGCTGCACAAGGAAGGTGTGCGGGTGCCCTGAGCACCAGCCCTCTCAAGGCATTAAAAATTAGCGCCTGACTTGGAATTGCCGGGGCTGCTTTGCAGCCCTTTCGCGGCACAAGGCCGCTCCTACAGACGAGCGTGACCCCTGTAGGAGCGGCCTTGTGCCGCGAAAGGGTCGCAAAGCGACCCCTGCATCTTGGACCGATCCACGACGATGAACCTTCAGCTCAACGCAGCGAAGGCCCCTGGAAGCCCATGTACAGCGCCAGGCGCTCAGCCACGCTGGCACCGATGCGCTTGGAGAAGCGATCGAACGGCGACTCCTGAACGGTGAAGTCAACCAACTCCTTCTCACCCACGATGTCGCGGGCGACATAGCTGGCACTGCCCAGCCCATCCACCAGCCCCAGCACCTTGGCCTGCTCGCCGGACCAGATCAGCCCGCTGAACAGCTCCGGATGCTCCTTGTCCTTCAAACGCTCGCCCCGCCCCTGCTTGACCATGGCGATAAACTGGCGATGAGTGGTGTCCAGCACACCCTGCCAGAACGCGGTCTCCTCGGGTTTCTGTGGCGAGAACGGATCGAGGAACGCCTTATGCTCGCCAGCCGTATAGGTACGACGCTCCACCCCCAGCTTGTCCATGGTCCCGACGAAGCCATAACCGGCCGCGGTGACACCAATGGAGCCGACCAGGCTGGCCTTGTCGGCATAGATCTCGTCGGCGGCGCTGGCGATGTAGTAGGCGCCGGACGCGCCCAGGTCGGCGATCACCGCATACAGCTTGATGGCCGGGTACTCGGCGCGCAGGCGACGGATCTCGTCATACACGTAGCCCGACTGCACCGGACTGCCGCCCGGGCTGTTGATGCGCATGACCACGGCCTTGGTCTTCGGATCCTTGAACGCCTCGCGCAGGCTCTTGACGATATTGTCGGCACTGGCCGGCTCCTGGTCGGCAATCACCCCGCGCACCTCAACCAGCGCGGTATGGTTGCCGCTGCGCGAGGCCGCCTTGTCCACATCCATCAACGGCGTGAACAGGAACAGGATGCCGAACAGGTAAACGAAGGTCAGCAGCTTGAAGAAGATCCCCCAGCGCCGCGCCCGGCGCTGCTCCTGGACGCCGGCCAGCAAGGTCTTCTCCAGCAGCTTCCAGCTCTTGCGCTCCTCGCCGGTTTCGTCCGGCTCGGGCGCCTTCCATTCGTCAGTCATGCTCACCTACCTTGGAAATTGATCTGCGCAGGCTCGGCCAGCCATTCGCGCAACTGGGAAAAATGCTCGATGCACACTTGCGGACCGAATTCGGCCAGGGCCTGCAGCGACATGGCGCCGTAGCCCACGGCAACCGAATGCATGCCGGCATTGCTGGCCATCTGCAGGTCGAACGCCGAATCTCCGACCATCAGCGCCCGTCCAGGTTCGACCCGGCAATGGGCGAGAATTTCTTCGAGCATCAGCGGATGCGGCTTGCCACGGGTTTCGTCGGCCGCCCGGGTGATATCGAAATAACCTTCCCAGCCATTGGCCTTGAGCACCCGATCCAGGCCGCGTCGCGCCTTGCCGGTGGCCACCGCCAGGCGATAGCCCTCGGCACGGAACGCTTCCAGCGACTCGACCACGCCGTCGAACAACGGCGACGGCTGTTGGTCCAGCGCCATGTAGACGTCGGCGTAGTGCTGACGGAACGCCTCGACCTGCGGCACATCAAGATGCGGGTACAGGATGGCGATCGCCTCCCCCAGCGCCAGGCCGATGATGCCCTTGACCGCCTCGTCGCTACTGGCGACCTCGCCGGCACGCCCGGCGGCCACGTTCATGGCCTCGACGATGCGCCCGATGGAGTCGGCCAAGGTGCCATCCCAGTCGAAGATCAGCAGGTCATAACTTTTATTCATGGCTCAGGACGCCAGCCGCTCGATGGTCTTGGCCCACATCTCGTCCACCGGCGCCTCGAGCTTGAGCTCGCCACCGTCGGGCAGCGGCACGGTCAGCTGGTAGGCATGCAGGAACAGACGCTTGCCGCCCAGCTCGCGGATCTCGCGACTGAAGTCTTCATCGCCGTACTTGCTGTCGCCGGCGATCATGTGCCCGGCATGCAGGGTATGCACGCGGATCTGGTGGGTACGCCCGGTGATCGGCCGCGCCTCGACGATGGTGGCGAACTCGCCGAAGCGGCGCAGCACGCGGAACATCGTCAGCGCGTCCTTGCCCTCGTCATTGACCTCGACCATGCGTTCGCCGGAACGCAGGTTGCTCTTTTGCAGCGGCGCGTTGACCTGCTTCTTCGAGGTCGGCCAGTGGCCGCGCACCAGCGCCATGTAGCGCTTGTCGACGCCATCACCGCGCAGGGCGGCGTGCAGGTGGCGCAGCATGCTGCGCTTCTTGGCGATCATCAGCAGGCCCGAGGTGTCGCGGTCCAGGCGATGCACCAGCTCGAGCTCCTTGGCGTCCGGGCGCAACTGGCGCAGCGCCTCGATCACGCCGAAGCTCAGGCCGCTGCCGCCATGCACGGCGATGCCGGCCGGCTTGTTCATCACGATCAGCGCCTTGTCCTCGTAGACAATCGCGGCCTCCAGGCGCTGCAGCAGCCCCTGGGCCACCGGCGCCGGCTCGTCGCGCTCGGGCAGGCGCACCGGCGGCACGCGCACGATATCGCCGGCCTGCAGCTTGTACTCGGGCTTGATCCGGCCCTTGTTGACCCGCACCTCACCCTTGCGCAGGATGCGGTAGACCAGGGTCTTGGGCACGCCCTTGAGGGCCGTGATGAGGAAATTGTCGATGCGCTGGCCGGCAAGCTCCGGCGGGACTTCGATCAGCTGAACGCCGGAAGTCGGGGGGGTATTGGTCGTCATGGCGGGATCATAACAATTTTTTATGGAATTGAAGCACTTAATCATTGCTGCTATAGTCGCGAACGCCGCCAAAAGCGGCAGGCCAGCGGCACCAGGCTCTACGCCGGCCCTGACCATCGCAATTCCCGAGGACGCGAGGCCGTCCTACGGAGCGTTCGCCAGTTTAACTAAATGCCTGGAATCGCCACCAGCGCTGTGTAGAGAAGACCGAAAAAAAACGACAAGTGCGGTGTTTCACCTGCTTACCCGATTCTTTTCGCCGTACCTCTGCCCGCCACCGTCGTCTCCGCGCATTTGGGCGAATGCCTCGGAAATTCCTGCCTTGGATATGTTATGGCGCCAGCCCGGAACCGGGCTGGCGAAAAATGCAACCCGTTGCGGATTCAGCGCGCGGCAGCACCGAATTTTCAAGGGATACGTGCAGGGTGGAGATGCACAGCCCTCGGACCGTGTGGCACCGAACCCGCCCCAGCGCCCCACTCAACGGGCGATGAGCGGACAAGGTCCTCAACAGACGCCCTAGTGGCGTCCACGGCCGACCGGTTGATTCCTCCTCCTGACTGAGTGCACCAGGCCCGCTCGATTGATTCGGATAACCTTCGAAAAGCTCGACAGGTCTTTTGGCACCGCAAAACAGGACGCGTCGTCGCGACAACGGCAGGCTGGGCAACCGGCTGGTGCCGAACGTCGCCAGACACGGGGGTGGCCCGCCACCCTTTGCGCACCTTGGCACCGACCCTGAGAAGTCGTGTGTGCCGCACGCCGTTTCCGGCAGCCCGGAAACCGACGGTACAACATGAAAAGAATGCTGATTAACGCAACTCAGCCCGAAGAGTTGCGTGTAGCCCTGGTGGACGGCCAACGTCTCTACGACCTGGACATCGAGTCCGGCGCCCGTGAGCAGAAAAAGGCCAACATCTACAAAGGCAAGATCACCCGGATCGAGCCCAGCCTCGAAGCCGCCTTCGTCGACTTCGGCTCCGACCGTCACGGCTTCCTGCCGCTGAAGGAAATCTCCCGCGAATACTTCAAGAAAGCCCCTGAAGGCCGGGTCAACATCAAGGAAGTCCTGAGCGAAGGCCAGGAAGTCATCGTCCAGGTCGAGAAGGAAGAGCGCGGCAACAAAGGCGCCGCCCTGACCACCTTCATCAGCCTGGCCGGCCGCTACCTGGTGCTGATGCCCAACAACCCGCGCGCCGGTGGCATCTCCCGCCGCATCGAAGGCGAAGAGCGCAACGAACTGCGCGAAGCGCTGAACGGCCTGACCGTTCCGGGCGACATGGGCCTGATCGTGCGCACCGCGGGCCTCGGCCGCAGCAGCGAAGAAATGCAGTGGGACCTCGACTACCTGCTGCAGCTGTGGACCGCCATCAAGGAAGCCTCGCAAGACCGCGCCGCGCCGTTCCTGATCTACCAGGAAAGCAACGTCATCATCCGCGCCATCCGCGACTACCTGCGCCAGGACATCGGCGAAGTGCTGATCGACAGCATCGACGCCCAGGAAGAAGCCCTGACCTTCATCCGCCAGGTGATGCCGCAGTACGCCAGCAAGGTCAAGCTGTACGAAGACAGCGTGCCGCTGTTCAACCGCTTCCAGATCGAAAGCCAGATCGAAACCGCCTTCCAGCGCGTGGTCGACCTGCCGTCCGGCGGCTCGATCGTCATCGACCCGACCGAAGCCCTGGTGTCCATCGACATCAACTCGGCGCGCGCCACCAAAGGCAGCGACATCGAAGAAACCGCCCTGCAGACCAACCTGGAAGCGGCCGAAGAGATCGCCCGTCAGCTGCGCCTGCGTGACATCGGCGGCCTGATCGTCATCGACTTCATCGACATGACCCCGGCCAAGAACCAGCGCGCCGTCGAAGAACGCGTGCGCGAATGCCTCGAGGCCGACCGTGCCCGCGTGCAGGTGGGCCGCATCTCGCGCTTCGGCCTGCTGGAAATGTCCCGTCAGCGCCTGCGCCCATCGCTGGGCGAAAGCAGCGGCATCGTCTGCCCGCGCTGCTCCGGCACCGGCATCATCCGTGACGTCGAGTCGCTGTCGCTGGCGATCCTGCGCCTGATCGAGGAAGAAGCGCTGAAGGACCGCACCGCCGAAGTGCGCGCCCAGGTGCCGATCCCGGTGGCCGCCTTCCTGCTCAACGAGAAACGCAACTCGATCACCAAGATCGAACTGCGTACTCGCGCACGCATCATCATCCTGCCGAACGATCACCTGGAAACCCCGCACTTCGAAGTCCAGCGCCTGCGCGACGACAACCCGGACGTGCTGACCAACCAGTCCAGCTACGAGATCGCCTCGGCCGAGACCGAAGAAGCGCCGCAGCCGACCGCCACCCGCACCCTGGTGCGCCAGGAAGCCGCGGTCAAGACCGCGCCGGCCCGTGCCAACGCACCGGTTCCGGCCACCGTTGAAGAACAGCCTGCCCCTGCCGCGCCGGTCGCTGCCCCTGCCGCCGCCGAGCCGAGCCTGTTCAAGGGCCTGGTCAAGTCGCTGGTCAGCCTGTTCGCCGGCAAGGAAGAGCCCGCCGCCGCACCGGCCGCCGCCACCGAGAAGCCAGCCACCGAGCGCTCGCCACGCAATGAAGAGCGTCGCAACGGTCGCCAGCAGAGCCGCAACCGCAACGGCCGTCGCGAAGAAGACCGCAAGCCACGCGAAGAGCGCGGCGAGCGCGCCCCGCGTGAAGAGCGTCAGCCTCGCGAAGAGCGTGCCCCGCGTGAAGAACGCGCGCCACGTGAAGAGCGTCAACCGCGCCAGCCGCGTGAAGACCGCCGCGGCAACCGCGAAGAGCGTGTGCGCGAACTGCGCGAGCCGCTGGACGCCGCGCCGGTTGCCCGCGAAGAACGCGCCCCGCGTGAAGAGCGTGCGCCACGCGAAGAACGCGTAGCCCGTGAAGAGCGCGCACCACGTGAAGAACGTGCTCCACGTGAAGAACGTGCCCCTCGCGAAGAACGCGCTCCACGTGAAGAACGCGCCCCTCGCGAAGAGCGTGCTCCACGTGAAGAACGTGCCCCTCGCGAAGAACGCGCTCCACGTGAAGAACGTACCCCTCGCGAAGAGCGTGCCCCACGCGAGGAACGCGCTCCACGCGAAGAGCGCCAGCTGCGCCCTGAGGTGCAAGCCGCCGAACAGGTTGCCGAGCTCGCCGAGGAAGAACTGCCGAACGAAGAGCTGCTGCAGGACGAGCAGGAAGGTGCCGATGGCGAGCGTCCGCGCCGTCGTTCCCGTGGCCAGCGTCGTCGCAGCAACCGTCGTGAGCGCCAGCGCAACGCCAATGGCGAGCTGATCGAAGGCAGCGACGAAGACGCCGGCGAAGAGCAGCCACAACAGCACCAGGCCACCGAGCTGGGTGCCGAACTGGCCGCCGGCACTGCCGTCATCGCCGCTGTCGCCACCAGCAACATCAGCGCTGACGCCGAGGCCGAAGCCAACCAGCAGGCCGAACGCGCCAGCGCCGCTGTCGCCGAGACCCAGGTGGAAATCACCGAAGTCGTGGCCGAGCAGGTCGCCATCGCCCCGGTGGTCGAGCAGCCTGTCAGCGAGCCTGTGGTCGCCGCCGAGCCAAGCATCGAGCCTGTAGTTGAAGTGGCGCCGCAGCCAGTGGTTGAAGAAGCCGCCGCCGAGCAGCCGGCCGCCGCCGTTGTCGAGGCAGCCGTCGAGCCTGCAGCGGTCGTGGAAGCCCCTGTGGTGGAAGCGGGCGAGATCGAGAAGGCACCGGTTGCCGAAGTGGTCGAAGCCCAGGCGCCAGTCGCCGAGCAGCCTGCTCCGGTGGTCGAAGCCGTCGAAGCCCAGCCTGAAGTGGTCGAAGCCCCGGTGGCCGAGCCTGCGCCAGCCGTGGTTGCCGAAGAAGCGCCAGTCGAGCCGTCCACCATCATGCTGTCGAACGGCCGTGCGCCGAACGACCCGCGTGAAGTGCGTCGCCGCAAGCGTGAAGCCGAAGCAGCCGCCGCTGCCCTGGCCGCCGCTGCCCCGGCCGAAGCCCTGGAAACCGCTGATGAGCACAAGCCTCATCACGGTTGATAGCCTCGGCTGAATGAAAAAGCCCCGCCAGTGCGAACTGGCGGGGCTTTTTCTTTGTCGACTTGGATGGCACCGGCTTCGCCGGTGTTCGCGGGACAAGCCCGCTCCTACAAGGGCAACACCCTACCGGTAGGAGCGGGCTTGCCCCGCGATAGGGCCGGCACAGGCCAGCCCATCAGTACAAGTTTGGTTCCATCTCCAGCTCGACCCCGAAGCGCTCGAGGATATCCGCCTGGATCCGCCGAGCCAGCGCATGCAACTGCGCCCCGCTCGCCTGGCCGTAGTTCACCAGCACCAGCGACTGCAAGCGGTGCACCCCGGCATCACCATCGCGATAGCCTTTCCACCCCGCCTGCTCGATCAGCCAGCCGGCCGCCAGCTTCACCTGGCCATCGGCCTGGGGATAGGCCACCACGCCAGGGTGCCCGGCACGGATGCGCTCGACCAATTCAGCGGGCACCACGGGGTTCTTGAAGAAGCTCCCAGCGTTACCCAGCTCAGCCGGATCCGGCAGCTTTTCCCGACGGATACTGCAGATCGCGTCGCTGATCGCCTGCGCGCTCGGCTGCTCGACGCCCTGCTCCGCCAGGCGCTGACGCACCGGGCCGTAGTCCAGGTGTGCCTGCAAGGTGCGGCTCAAGGCAAAGCGCACGCGCAGGATCAGCCAGCGCCCGGGGCTGCGCTTGAACAGGCTGTCGCGATAACCGAACGCGCAGTCCTCCAGCGAGAAGTCCCGCAGCTCGCCGGTCTCGCGGTCCAGCGCGGTCAAGCCGGCGAACACATCCTTGATCTCCACGCCATAGGCACCGACGTTCTGCATCGGCGCGGCGCCCACGGTGCCGGGGATCAGGCTGAGGTTTTCCAGCCCGCACAGCCCCTGCCCAAGGCTCCACTGCACAAACGGGTGCCAGGGCTCGCCGGCCTCGGCCTCGACCACCACCCGCTCGCCGTCGTCGCTGAGCAGGCGTCGGCCACGGCTGGCCATATGCAGCACCAGGGCCTCGACATCGCGTGACAGCAACAGGTTGCTACCGCCGCCGATCACCAGCACCGGCACCTGCCGCTCGGCGGCCTGGGCCAGGGCCTGGCGGACTTCGTCGTCGTCATGGGCCTGGGTGAAGTAGCGGGCACTGACATCGATGCCGAAGGTGTTGTAGGGCTTGAGCGACACCCGCTCCTGCCAGTGCGTCGTCATAACCGCCCCTTGATTTCCACGACCAGCTCGCGACAGGCCGCCTCGATCAGGTCCAGGACCTGCTCGAAGCCTTCGACACCGCCGTAGTAAGGGTCCGGCACTTCGTCCAGGGCCGCGCCATAGCGGCGCAGGAACAGGTCGAGCTCGCCCTTGGCGTTGTGCGGGCGCAGGGCCTGCAGGTGGCCCAGGTTGCTCTTGTCCATGGCCAGGACCAGGTCGTACTCGGCGAAGTGCGCCGCCTTGACCTGCTGGGCGCGCTGGCGCGACAGGTCGTAGCCACGGGCCAGGGCGGCCTTGCAGGTACGGCTGTCGGGCGCCTTGCCGACATGCCAGTCGCCGGTGCCGGCGGAGGCCACCTGCACCACATCACCCAGGCCTGCGGCCTCGAGCTGGTGGCGCAGCACGCCTTCGGCGGTCGGAGAACGGCAGATATTGCCGAGGCAGACGAACAAAACGCGCATCAGGCCTCCAGCAAGCGCCGTACGCGCTCCAGGTCTTCAGGGGTGTCCACACCCACGGCCGGTGCCTCGATGGCGTCGGCGACATGGATGCGCACGCCGTGCCACAGGGCGCGCAGCTGCTCCAGCGATTCGGTCTGCTCCAGCCAGCACGGGCCCCAGGCGACGAAGTCCTGGAGGAAGCCCACGCGGTAGGCGTACATGCCGATATGGCGGCGATAGGGCACGCCCTCCGGCAACTGGTCGCGGTTTTTGGCGAAGGCGTCGCGGGCCCAGGGCAGCGGCGCGCGGCTGAAGGTCAGGGCCAGGCCGTGCTTGTCGCTGACCACCTTGACCGCGTTGGGATTGAAGATGGTTTCTGGCGCGTGGATCGGCTCGGCCAGGGTGGCGATGCCGGCTTCCGCGTGCGCCGCCAGGTTGGCCGCCACCTGGTCGATGATCACTGGCGGAATCAGCGGCTCGTCGCCTTGCACGTTGACCACGATGGCATCGGCGGCCAGGCCCAGCTGGGCAGCCACCTCGGCCAGGCGATCGGTGCCCGACTCGTGGTCGGCGCGGGTCAGCAGCACTTCGGCGCCGAACGCTTGGCAGGCTTCGACAATGCTGGTGTCGTCGGTGGCGATGACCACGCGGCTGGCACTGCTCTTGCGCGCCTGCTCCCACACATGCTGGACCATCGGCTTGCCGGCGATCGGCAGCAATGGCTTGCCCGGCAGGCGCGTGGAGCGCAGCCGGGCGGGAATCACCACGGTGAAGTCCAGGCTCATTTGTCCAGGCGCTCTTCGTCGGTCAGGGTGCGCGCCTCGCTTTCCAGCATCACCGGGATGCCGTCGCGGATCGGATAGGCCAGGCCCGCGCCCTTGCTGATCAGCTCGGTCTTGTCGGCGCTGAGCTTGAGCGGGCCCTTGGTGATCGGGCAGGCCAGGATATCGAGCAGTTTGGTGTCCATGGAGGTGTCCTTGCGACGGAAAATGAAAAAAGGCTCAGGGGCGGCCGGGCAGCAGGCGGTCGAGCTGGGCGTCGAACCAGGCGCTGAAGGCGGGCGTCGGCACGGCGTCGACCGCCAGGTACCACCAGTCGTCGGCGGCGAAAGGCCGACACTTCACCGCATCCTTCTCGGTCATCACCAGCGGCAGCGGCGGGCTGAACGACAGCACTTCACGGCTGTAGGGCGCATGGTCGGCGAAAGGGTGCGGCACCGGCTGCCAGTGTAGCCCCAGCAGGGTGTTGAAGAAACGTTGCGGATTACCGATGCCGGCCACGGCGTGCAGCGCCTGGCCAGGCGGGAACAGGTCGAGCTCGCGGCGCTCGCCGCTGCGCAGGTTGATCAGCGCCGAGGGTTGCAGGCGGAAGGCGAAGCCGTCGTCGCGGTCGCTCTCGGCGCCGTTGAACAGCACCGCGTCGGCCTCGCCCAAGCGCTCGGCCGGCTCGCGCAACGGACCGGCCGGCAGGCAGCGGCGATTGCCCAGGCCACGGGCGGCGTCGATCAGCACCAGCTCCAGGTCGCGGGCCAGGCGGTAATGCTGCATACCGTCGTCGCACAGGATCAGGTCGGGTGCGTCGCTGGCCAGCAAGGCCTGCACGGCGCGGGAACGGTCGGGGTCGATCACCAGCGGCACGCCGGTGCGCTGGACGATCAGCAAGGGCTCGTCGCCGGCCTGCTCCGCAGGCTGGTCAGCCTGGACGCGCCAGGGATAGTGCGGCGGCTTGGCGCCATAGCCACGACTGACCACGCCGACCTTGAGCCCCTGCCGGCGGCAGTGCTCGATCAGCCAAAGGATCATCGGTGTCTTGCCGGTACCGCCGACGGTGATGTTGCCCACCACGATCACCGGTACCGGGGCACGGTAACTGGGGCTTTCGCCACTGAGAAAACGCGCGCGCTTGCGCGTCACCACGCGCCGGTACAGCGCCTCCAGCGGACGCAACAGGGCCAGCGCCGGGTGCCCGGCGTACCAGGCGGTGAGCAGACGGTCGGCGAAGGCCATCAGGGCTTGCCCTGCGCGGCCTCGACGGTGGTCATGCGCAACTTGCTGAAGCCGAGCTTGCCGGCCGCGTCCATTGCGGTGATCACAGCCTGGTGCGGGGTCTTGCCGTCGGCGCTGATGGCCAGCGGCAGGGTGATGTCACCGCCGGACTCCTTCTCGATCGCCTCGGTCAGGGTGTCCAGGTCGCTCTTGGGCAGCAGGTGGTTGTTCACCGAGTACACGCCGTCGGCGCTGATGGAGATCTCCACCAGCTTGCCCTGGTCGGCCGGCGGCTGCTCGGCGCTGCTGGCCTCGGGCAGCTCGACGCGCAGCTGGGTCTCGCGGGTGAAGGTGGTGGTGACCACGAAGAACAGCAGCAGCACGAACACCACGTCGATCAACGACGCCAGGTTGATGTCGACGTTCTCGCGCTGGCGATTGCGCCGGAACTTCACGCCTTGCCTCCGGCCACTTCCACTTCGCGGTCGCCCTGCAGCACTTCCACCAGCTTGATCGCCTCTTGCTCCATGCCCACCACCAGCTCATCGATGCGGCGCAGCAGGAAGCGGTGGAAGAACACCGCCGGGATACCGACCATCAGGCCGGCCGCGGTGGTGACCAGGGCCTTGGAGATACCTCCGGCCAGAACGGCGGCGTTGGCGGTCATCTGCGAGCCCATGAAGGCGCTGAAGATGTCGATCATGCCCAGCACGGTACCCAGCAGGCCCAGCAGCGGGGCCATGGCAGCGATGGTGCCGAGGGTGCTGATGTAGCGTTCCAGCTCGTGGATGACCCGCGAGGCGGCCTCCTCGATGCACTCCTTCATGATCTCGCGGCCGTGGCGCGAGTTGGCCAGGCCCGCGGCAAGGATCTCGCCCAGCGGCGAGTCGGCGCGCAGGGCCTTGAGCTTGTCACTGGTGAGTTGTTTGTCCTTGATCCACATCCACACCTGGCCCAGCAGGTGCGGCGGGGTGACACGGCTGGCGCGCAGGGTCCACAGGCGCTCGACGACGATCGCCATGGCGGCGATGGAACTCAGGATGATCGGCAGCATCATCCAGCCACCGGACTTGACCAATTCCCACACAGTTAGCATCCCCTCGGAAAAAGGCCGCCACTCTACCATAGGACCGCCTGGGGCTCATCTGCCGGAGGTCAGGGAAATCGCCGGGCTTGGCTTGGAAGCTGTGGGGTGGCGGATACCGAGCGCCGCGCGGGCGGCGCTCGATTTACGCACCAAAGAAAAACTCACGACATGCCCCCCAAAAACCCCTCCTAATCACGCCAGAACCGCCGCTCCCTGCGCACACCCTCCACCCCGCCCTGGCTCCCCAGCACCAATCGCAACGCCCCCTCCACCGCCGTGTCATGCACCGACACCCCATGCCGCCGATAGCGCGCGATCACCTGCCCATGGGGATGCCCGAAACCATTGTGCCGCCCTCGGGAAATCAGCACCCCGCGCGGCGCCGTGGCCTGGACGAACGGCTCGCTGGACGACGTGCGGCTGCCATGGTGCGGCGCCTGCAGCCAGTCCACCCGAGGATCCTCGACCGTGGCCAGCCAGGCGCGCTCCGCCCCGGCCTCCATATCCCCGGCCAGCAGCAGGCGCTCGCCCTTGGCGTGCACCCGCAACACACAGGAGCGCTCGTTACTTGAAGCCCCCTGCGGCCAATGCCAGAGCTCGAAATCAACGCCATCCCACCGCCAGCGCTCGCCACTGCGGCACAGCGACGCCGCCTCAAGCCCGGCGACCTCGCCGGCCAGCACCCGTGCCACCGGCAGCCCACGCCGCACGGCCGCCGCCCCACCGGCATGGTCGGCATGGCCATGGCTGATCAGCATCACATCCAGCGCCTTAACCCCGAGCTTGCGCAAGGTCGGCAGTACTACCGTCTCGCCCAGGTCACTGCCACCCTGGGCCGGACCTGCGTCATACAGCAGCGCGTGATTTCGCGTACGCAGCAACACCGCCAGGCCCTGCCCCACATCCAGCTGCCAGACTTCCGCCTGACCCAAAGGCAGCTGTTCGCGTGGCGCCCATAGCGCCAACAGCATGACCGCGCCCGGTGCCCGCAACGGCACGCCACGGGGCAGCAGCACCAGCAAGGCGCCAAGGCATACCAGCAGCCAGGCCCACAACGGCAGTGGCTCGGGTATCCAGGCCGGCTGCAGCCCTGCCAATCGCGTCAGCACGGCAAACAGGCCGTCCAACGACAGGCCCGCCAACCACAGCATCCCCTCCCCCAGCCCAGGCACCGGCAGCAGGGCCGTACCCAGCAACGCCAACGGCAGCACGCCCAAACTAAGCCACGGCACCGCCAGCAGATTGGCCAGCGGCGCGCTGAGGCTGACGGGCAGCCCCAAGGCCAGCAATACCGGCAACAACCCTACGGCGATCACCCACTGGGCACGGGTCCAGGCCTGCCAGGGCCGCCAGGCGCCCAGCCGTGCGGCAAAACACAACACCAGCACCGCAACGGCAGCGAACGACAGCCAGAACCCCGGCAACAAGCTGGCCAGCGGCTCGACCAGCAGCACGCCCGACAGCGCCATCAGCAACGGCACCCAGGCGCCCAGGTGACGAAAACGCAAGCGCCAGAGCAGCACCACCGCCAGCATCAGGCACGCCCGCTGCACCGGCACGCCGAACCCCGCCAGCCAGCCGTACCCTAGCGCCGCCGTCATCGCCAGGCCGCAGGCCCAGGGCAGCCACGGCAACCGCCGGGGCCAGGCCCCCAGACGCGCCAACCCTGCCACCAGCCCATAGACCAATCCGGCCAGCAAGCCGATGTGCTGTCCGGAAATCACCAGCAGGTGCACCGTGCCGGTGGCCTGCAGCACCTGCCAATCCTCCCGTGCCAGGCCTGCCCCATCCCCGAGCACCAGGGCGGTCAACGCCGCCTCCCGGCCATGGGCATCGGTGGCCAGCAAGCGCTGGCGCAGGCCGTCGCGCCAACTGCTGGCCTCCTCCCTCTGGCGTGTACCGGCCTTGACCGTGCCGGTAGCGCCGACCCGCCGTGCCAACAGCGTGGCCTCCTGATCCGGGCCATGGGGGTTGAGCAGGCCCTGCGGCCGACGCAGGTTGACCGCCAGCCGCCAGTGCTCCCCCGCGCGCAGCGGCGGCCCGTCGAACCAGCTCAGTTGCACACGTTGCGGCAACCGGGCCCGGCGCGACTGCGGCTGCTCCAGCTCGAAACGCACGCCGCGCTCGGTACGGGTCGGCAGGCCGACCACCCGCCCCTCCAGCCACAGCGTGCGACCGTCCAGTGCGGCCGGCAGGCGGTCGTCCAGGGCCTGCTGCGCCGACCAGCAGGCCCAGCAGACACCCAGCAGGAACCCGCCCAGCGGCCAGGCCCGGGTACGCAGGCAGGCCAGGGCCAGCAACAGCAGTGGAATCAGCCATCCGACCGGTGGCAAGGCAGGCAAGAAGCGCAGGCTCAACAGCCCGAGGACCAGCGCCAGCATCCCTGTGCGCATGAGATAGAGCTCCAGAAGCGAAAACGCCCCCTGAGGCTTAGCCGATTGGCGGGAAAAACCTGCTAATCAATTGTCACAAACTCTGAACGAGGTTGCGCTTGAATGAAGGCATACTGACGCCCTTCAACCCCGCCGGGAGCCCACATGCCGCGCCGTCTGTTCAAACGCTACATGCCGGACCCGACCAGCATCCGCGAACACAAGTCCTTACGTTTTTTCGGCAAGCTGCTGCACGACCCCAACCTGTGGCACCTCAATCGCCATTCGGTGGCGCGGGCCATGGGCGTCGGCCTGTTCGCGGCGTTGATCCCCATCCCCATGCAGATGCTGCTGGCCGCCGCGCTGGCGATCCCGGTGCGCGGCAACCTGCCGATCGCGGTGAGCCTGGTGTGGCTGACCAACCCGCTGACCATGCCGCCGGTGTTCTTCGTCACCTACATGACCGGCGCCTGGCTGATGCAGGTGCCGCCGCGCACCCTGCCCGAGGAAATCACCGTCGACTGGGTCACCGACCAGCTGGCGACGATCTGGCAACCATTCCTGCTCGGCTCGGTGGTGTGCGGGGTGGTGCTCGGCGTGCTCGCCTACTTCACCACCATGGGCTACTGGCGCTGGTGGGTGGGCCGGCAGTGGCGCCGGCGCCAGTGCCGCTGTGCCCTCACCCGCAGCTCAGGCACGCATGCCGCGGCCGCTGACCAGCAGGCGCACGCACAGCAGGTAGAGCAGCGCGGTGGCCACCAGCATGAAGCTGATCGCCGTGCCGATGCTGATGTCCGACACCCCTAGGATGCCGTAGCGGAACGAGTTGACCATGTGCAGCACGGGGTTGGCCAACGACACGGTCTGCCAGAACGGCGGCAGCAGGTTGATCGAGTAGAACACCCCGCCCAGGTAGGTCAGCGGCGTCAGCACGAAGGTCGGAATGATCGAGATGTCGTCGAAGTTGCGGGCGAATACTGCGTTGACAAAGCCCAGCAGCGAAAAGATCGTCGCCGTCAGCAGCACCACGATGACCGTCACCCCCAGGTGATGCACCTGCAAATCGGTGAAGAACAGCGACAGGAAAGTCACGATCACCCCCACCGCCAAGCCGCGCAGCACGCCACCCAGCACATAACCGACGAGGATGGTGTGCGGCGACACCGGCGAGACCATCAGTTCCTCGATGGAGCGCTGGAACTTGCTGCCAAAGAAGCTCGACACCACGTTGCCGTAGGAGTTGGTGATCACCGACATCATGATCAGCCCCGGCACGATGTACTCCATGTAGGTGAAGCCGCCCATGTCACCGATCTGCCGGCCGATCAGGTTACCGAAGATCACGAAGTACAGGACCATGGTGATCGCCGGCGGCAGCAGGGTCTGCGGCCAGATGCGCAGGAAGCGCCGCACTTCGCGGTAGACGATGGTGTTCAGGGCGACCCAGTTGGTGCGCAGCTCCACACTCATACGGCCACCTTCGACAGGTTCTTTTCCACCAGGGACACGAACAGCTCCTCGAGTCGGTTGGTCTTGTTGCGCAGGCTTTGCACCTCGATGTTCTTCAACGCCAGCTGGCCGAACAGCGCGGTGATGCCGATGTCCTTGTCCACCTGCACCTCCAGGGTGTGCGGGGTGATCAGCCGGCACGGGTAGCCCTGCAGCTCAGGGGCGGCGGGCAGGTCGTGCTTGAGGTCGAGGACGAAGGTCTCGACATGCAGCTTGCCCAGCAGCTGGCGCATGCTGGTGTTCTCGACGATGGTGCCGTGGTCGATGATGCCGATGTTGCGGCACAGCTGCTCGGCCTCTTCGAGGTAGTGGGTGGTGAGGATGATGGTGATGCCCTTCTGGTTGAGCTCGGTGAGGAAGCTCCACATCGAACGGCGCAGCTCGATGTCGACCCCCGCGGTCGGCTCGTCGAGGATCAACAGGCGCGGCTCGTGGATCAGCGCCCGGGCGATCATCAGCCGGCGCTTCATGCCGCCGGACAGCGAACGCGACGGCACGTCGCGCTTGTCCCACAGCCCGAGTTGCGTCAGGTACTGCTCGGCGCGTTCCTTGGCCACCTTGGGCGGGATGCCGTAGTAGCCGGCCTGGGTGACGACGATGTCGAAGGTCTTCTCGAACTGGTTGAAGTTGAACTCCTGGGGCACCACGCCCAGGCAGCGCTTGAGCGCCGCCGGCTCGCGGTCCAGGTCGTGGCCGAACACGTTGACCGTGCCGCTGGTCTTGTTCACCAGGGTCGAGAGAATGCCGATGGTGGTGGACTTGCCGGCGCCGTTGGGGCCGAGCAAGGCGAAGAAGTCGCCTTCGGAAACGTCCAGGTCGATGCCCTTGAGGGCCTGGAAACCGTTGCCGTAGGTCTTGGTCAGCTGTCGGATGGACAGGGCGGAACTCATAGCGGGTCGGGTACCGAGAAAAGGGTTCGGGACACGCCAGGCAAAGTCACTGGCGCAGTGAGTGCGGCCATGGTGCAAGGGCTGGCCGCACAAGTACAGTCACATCTATTGATAATGACTATCGAAGTGGCGTCACGTCAGGGCGGTCATCACCGCCGCCTGGTAGGCCGGGCGCTGCTTGAGGCGCGCGTACCAGGCTTCGAGGTGGTGCATGGCCGGGCGTTCGATGGGCATTTCGAACCAGGCGTAGATGAAGCTGCCCAGGGGGATGTCGCCCATGCCGATCTGCTCGCCGGAGAGGTACGGCTGCCTGGCCAGGGTCTCGTCGGCGATGGCCAGCAGTTGCGCGCACTGCTTGTGCGCGGCGTTGATCGCCACCCAGTCGCGCTGCTCCTCGGGGGTGCGCAGCAGGCCCCAGAACAGCGGACGGAAGGGGCCGGCGAAGGACGAGGTGGTCCAGTCCATCCACTTGTCGGCCAGGGCGCGCTGGCGCGGGTCGTCGAGGTACCAGCCTTGTTCTTCGCCGTACTCGGCGCACAGGTAGCGCACGATGGTGTTGGACTCCCACAGCACCAGGTCGGCGTCTTCGAGCATGGGCACCAGGCCGTTGGGATTGAGTGCCCGGTAATGCGGTTCGTTGACCACGCCGAAGGCGCCGCCGGCATCGATGGACTCGAAGTCCAGGCCCAGCTCGTGGGCGATCCACAACGCCTTGCGCACATTGCTCGAATTCTTGCGGCCCCAGATCTTCAGCATGGCAACGTCCTTAATGAATGCGGGAGGGGGCCAGTCTACCCCAAGCGGTGGGCGGTGCCAGTGAAACCGGGGGGCCGCTTTGCGGCCCTTTCGCGGCACAAGGCCGCTCCTACAGGGACCGCACCACGGCAGAACTGGCGCATATCCTGTAGGAGCGGCCTTGTGCCGCGAAAGGGCTGCGCAGCAGCCCCAGCGACCTCAGAGACTGTCAGATCTTTCCGAACCTGAAACCAAATGCTTCAGCCAGCAAAGCTTGGGAACTATCCTACGCGCTTGCCGGAAGCCGCCACGTTGTCGGGGAAATACCCCGGGGATAACTTCATCGGGTCGCCACATTGGGTGACCGGGTGTGAGAAACCCGACTACATATGACAACCAGCGGCTTCGTCATGGTGGCCGTGTGCGGGCAGGCTTCGGTCTGGCCGGGTTTGTCCTATGTCCCGGTTTTCTCACCTCGTACACGGCCGCCACCCTTACCTCGTGAGAAAGGACCTGGCTGGTGGTTTTCAGTAACCACATAGGACTCTTGACCATGAAAAAAATCGTCCCAGACCCACCCCGTCTCTGCCACTTCATCACCATCCGCCCCACCCTCCCCCGCGACGACGCCATGGCCGCCGCCGTCGAAGTGGCCACCGCCATCTCCGACGTCCTCGACATCTACTTCAAGACCGAGCCCGGCGAAGCCCAGGACCGCCTGTTCACCGCCAGCGACTACCTCGGCCAGCTCGCCTGCGCCCTGCTCGAGCACAAGCCGCAGGTGCAGCCATGAGCCGCGGGCATACCGCAGGCCGCATCACCTGCCTGGACCTGTTCAAGGTCGAGCCGGGCGTTACGTTCGAAGACGCCTTCAGCGAGTTGTCGGTGCTGCTCGGCTGCATCCGCCACCTGACCTGCGAAGCGGAGATGGAAGGCGACCTGCTGGCCGGCAGCTCGGCGCGGATCCTCAGCGCCATGGCCAAGGCGCTGATCGATGACATGGAGGTGGGGTTGAACAGAAGTAAATGATCCCCGGGGCCGCTTTGCGGCCCTTTCGCGCCACAAGGCCGCTCCTACATGGGATCGCGGCCGTCTGTAGGAGCGGCCTTGTGCCGCGAAAGGGCTGCAACGCAGCCCCACAATCCCCCAACCGCCACCGAACTCCCGCCACCCAACCCGGTCAGTCTTCTAAGCAGGCCATCCACCCCAACACGTCTAAGCTCTGTGGATCGCCCCCCGCCCCGCTTCCAAGGAGGAAGAATCATGCTGCTGTTGTGGTTGCTGGTCCTGGTGCTAGGCGCCGCGTATCTCCTGCATCGACGCCTGGCGCCGTTGCAGATCCTCGCGGCAATCGCCGCCTACACCCTGCTCATGGGCCTGTTCAGCACGGCGCCGGGCTGGCTGCTGACGCTGATCTGGGTGGTGATCGCCCTCAAGGTCGCCTTCTTCGTCCTGCCAGAAATGCGCCGCAAACTGTTCACCGCGCCGATGTTCAGCTGGTTCCAGCGCACCCTGCCGCCGATGTCGCAGACCGAGCGCGAAGCCATCGACGCCGGCACCGTGTGGTGGGACGGCCACCTGTTCAGCGGCCGCCCCGACTGGAACACCCTGCTCGACTACCCCGCGCCCAAGCTCAGCGAGGAAGAACAGGCCTTCATCGACGGCCCCACCGAGCAGCTGTGCGCCATGGTCAGCGACTGGCAGATCGGCCAGGACCTCGACCTGCCGCCGCAAGCCTGGGACTTCATCAAGCAGCACGGCTTCTTCGCCCTGATCATCCCCAAGGAATACGGCGGCAAGGGTTTCTCGGCCTACGCCCACTCCCAGGTGGCGATGAAACTGGCCACCCGCAGCGGCGACCTGGCCTCCACGGTGATGGTGCCCAACTCCCTGGGCCCGGCCGAACTGCTGCTGCACTACGGCACCGACGAACAGCGCAGCCACTACCTGCCGCGCCTGGCCCGTGGCGACGACATCCCCTGCTTCGCCCTCACCGGCCCCCTGGCCGGCTCCGACGCCGGGGCCATGCCCGACACCGGCGTCATCTGCAAAGGCCAGTGGCAGGGTGAAGAAGTCATCGGCCTGCGCCTGAACTGGGAAAAGCGCTACATCACCCTCGGCCCGGTCGCCACCCTGCTGGGCCTGGCCTTCAAGGCCTACGACCCCGACCACCTGTTGGGCGAGCAGACCGAGCTGGGCATCAGCCTGGCGCTGATCCCCACCGACCTCCCCGGCGTGGAGATCGGCCAGCGCCACCTGCCGCTGGGCGCCGCGTTCATGAACGGCCCCAACAGCGGCAAGGACGTATTCGTGCCGCTGGACTGCCTGATCGGCGGCCAGGCCATGCTCGGCAAGGGCTGGATGATGCTGATGAACTGCCTGTCAGTGGGCCGCTCGATCTCCCTGCCGGCGGTCGGCACGGGCGCGGCCAAGTACACCAGCCTGGTCACCGGCCAATACGCCCGCGTGCGCGAACAGTTCAACGTACCGCTGGCCGCCTTCGAAGGCATCCAGGAATCCCTGGCACGCATCGGCGGCAACGCCTGGCTGATGGACAGCGCCCGCCTGCTCACCGCCAAGGCTGTCGACCTGGGGGAAAAACCCTCGGTGCTGTCGGCGATCCTCAAGTACCACCTCACCGAGCGCGGCCGCGAGTGCATCCAGCACGCCATGGACGTGCACGGCGGCAAGGGCATCATCATGGGCCCGAACAACTACCTGGGCCGCAACTGGCAAGGCGCGCCGATCTTCATCACCGTCGAGGGGGCCAACATCCTGTCGCGCAACCTGATGATCTTCGGCCAGGGCGCGATCCGCTGCCACCCGTTCGTGCTCAGGGAAATGGCCCTGGCCGGACGCGAGGACCACGACCAGGCGCTGAACGAGTTCGACGACCTGCTGCTGCAGCACATCCTGTTCGCCGCCGGCAACGCCGCCAGCACCCTGGTGCTGGGCCTGGGCCTGGGGCATTTCGAGAAGGTCCCGGGCGATGCCTTGAGCCAGGGCTACTTCCGCGCCCTCAACCGCCAGGCGGCGGCGTTCGCCCTGCTGGCCGACCTGTCGATGATGCTGCTGGGCGGCGCGCTCAAGCGCCGCGAACGCCTGAGCGCCCGGCTGGGTGATGTGCTCAGCTACCTGTACCTGTCCAGCGCCGCGCTCAAGCGCTACCACGACCTCGGCTCGCCCGAACACCTGCGCCCCCTGCTGCGCTGGGCCCTGGAGGAAAGCCTGGGGCAGGCCGAGAAAGCACTCGATGCGTTGCTCGACAACTTCCCCAACCGCTTCCTGGGCTGCGCCCTGCGCGTGCTGGTGTTCCCGTTCGGCCGCCGACATACCGGGCCCAGCGATGAGCTGGATGCCGAGGTGGCGGCGCTGATCGGCCGCCGCAAAGGCGACCCGGCGCTGGAAGAGCTGCTGGCGGGTTGCTTCAGGCCTCAGGCCGACGGCGACCCGGTGGCCGCGCTGCAGACCGCCTGCGACCTGCTGGACGATGCCGCCCCACTGCACAAGGCGCTGCATCAGGCCATCAAGGAAGGTAAGGTGCAGGCGACACCAGGGCAATCGGTGATCGACGCCGCCATCGAAGCGGGCGCCTTGCAAGCGGAGGAAGGCCAACGCCTGCATCAGGCCGAGCAGGCGCGGCGGGTGGTGATCGATGTGGATGCGTTCGACAAGGAAGTGCTGTTGCCCGAAGCAGGCAAAGTGCGCTGAACATTCATCGACAACATCGCGGGGCAAGCCCGCTCCCACGAACAAGCCGTGAACATGTGTTCGTGGGAGCGGGCTTGCCCCGCGATAGCGCCAGCACAGGCAGCTACGCTGCCAGCCTATGCAAAACCGGCGTATACTCCGCCCCCCGTTTCAACCACCCCGAGGACCGCCGCCATGGCCAACCCCCACCTGGACTACCACCTGCAACTGCTCCACCACCTGCGCACCATCCTGGCCGCGCTGGGTGAAGCCGAACAGGTCCCGGAGGAAAGCCACGCCCTGTTCCTCGAGCGCTTCGACGAACTGCTCACCCTGCTGCCCCAGGACCCGCTGCAAAGCCAGTACCTGGGCCAAGACCTGATCTGCCAGGTGATCCAGCGCTACCCGCAGATCGCCCATCTGGTGCCGCGTGACCTGCTGTGGTTCTTTGGTGGCGATTGCCTGCACTTCATGCCGGATGAAGAGTTGGAGCTTTACCAAACGCTGGAAGAGCGCCGCTACGAGGCCGAGCAGAACGGTGAAGCGTTTGATTGGCACCAAGAAAAGCAACTGCTAGCCAAGCCTGCTCAGGGTGATATTCACTGATATAGATGCATCCCGGCCCCATCTGGGCCGGGAACCCCAATCACCTGAGCGGGACAAGTGAATTCACTCCGCCAAATCACGATCTAGCAAGTCAGGGGGAATCCTAGCCTCACCCCCGAAAAAATGATGCGCCGAAGAACATAAGAACTCTGCTTCCAGTCGAAGTCGTTCTACCTGCGAAGGGGGCTGCTTCCCTTTACTTTCTTCATAACGCCTCCACGCATCGACCGCCCGTTTACATATCTCCAGCTGGACTTCCAAATCCGTCGTTTCGATCGTCACGGTCATTGCTCCTTCCTTGTTCAAGGCAGAATGGAGTGTGATCAGGCGCGCCCAACATTCTCCCCCGACAGAGTAATAACTGATGGTATGAGTACGAACATCGGGCGTAACGAGTAGCGCCATGCCGTTGTACGCCCCCAGACGACATTAGCCAACTAGTAAAATTGATAGGTGTGCAGAGCCAGCTCGCCCCAAAAAACCAATCTCGCGAGCAAAAAAAAAACGCCACTTCAAACGAAGTGGCGTTTTCAATTTGGAGCGGGAAACGAGACTCGAACTCGCGACCCCGACCTTGGCAAGGTCGTGCTCTACCAACTGAGCTATTCCCGCAGGGTGAAGCTTTACCGCATGTGGCGTGAAGCGCCTTGACGACCTTCACCACCTGCACCGTCGGAAACGATGCGTTGAAACTGGAGCGGGAAACGAGACTCGAACTCGCGACCCCGACCTTGGCAAGGTCGTGCTCTACCAACTGAGCTATTCCCGCAAATATGGCGTCCCCTAGGGGACTCGAACCCCTGTTACCGCCGTGAAAGGGCGGTGTCCTAGGCCACTAGACGAAGGGGACTAAGCCGACGCTTTTCAGCGCACCAGAACATGAACCTCACGATTCAGCCTGGATTTTCTTTTCCTGCCCTGCCTAAGCAGTGCCGGAGAAACTGGAGCGGGAAACGAGACTCGAACTCGCGACCCCGACCTTGGCAAGGTCGTGCTCTACCAACTGAGCTATTCCCGCAAATATGGCGTCCCCTAGGGGACTCGAACCCCTGTTACCGCCGTGAAAGGGCGGTGTCCTAGGCCACTAGACGAAGGGGACACGCTGCTCGCATTACCTATTAAAGTACTGCTTGCTTTCACTCCCTGCCGCGTTTCGCTGTGTGCTTTACGCTGCAAGTGGCGCGCATTCTATGGATGCCTTGGAAGGTCGTCAACCCCTTTGTAGAAATTTATTTAAATCAATGACTTCCCGTCGTCATGGGCGGTGGTGCAGGATGCGTCCGGGGATTGGCGTTGCTTTTCTGACGTTGGCTCGGCAAGCTCGTAGCGATGTGCCACTATCTGTAGGTTTTGGATGATGGGCCGATACATATAAGCAAGGCTTGAGGGCCTCATCGCGGGGCTAGCCCGCTCCCACGAATGCTTCACGGATTCAAGGGCGCGCAGGACTGTCCGCCAGGCTGCACTGTTCGCTTTCGGGCGGACTCACTACACTCTCGATAGATGCAAAACTTCTTCATGAGGCGTTAACGGTGACACCACTTCTGATCACCCTGCTTATCGTTGCGGGTATCGCGCTGCTGATCGTGATCGGCTACCTCAACAATGTGGTCGAGAACGGCAAGCTCGAGCGTGCACGGCTCAAGGTCGAGCTGGCCGACCGCCTGCGCCGCTGCGGCGAAATCACCGAGACCTTCCCCGGGCAGTTCATGACGCCTGCGCTCAAGCTGCTGTTGACCCGCCTCGAACTGAACCTCAACCAGCGCCAGCTGGCGCTGGACAAGCACAGTGGTGACCTCAAGGCACGTATCGCCGAGCTGGAGGGGCTGATCGGCCAGGGTGAGAGAATCCCGGTCAGCAACCCGCCCTCGCCGATCCAAACCGAGGTCAAGGCCAAGGATGTGCGCTTTTTGCTGGAGCTGCTGCACAACCAGATCGTGCGCGCCACCCAGGAAGGGTTCCTCGCGACCAACGAGGGCAAGTACTGGGTCAAGGAGATCCGCCATATCCTGGTGTTGCTGCATATCGAGTTCTTCAACAACCTCGGCCAGCAGGCCCTGCAGCAAAACCAGCCGGGGCAGGCGCGCCTGGCGTTCGAGCGTGGCGTGCAGTACCTGCGCAAGCAGCCTGAGCCCAAGCAGTATGAAGAGCAGCTGACTTACCTTGAGAAACTGCTGAACCGGGCCAACGCCCAGGTGCTGGACCAGATGGAGCCGGCGGAGAACGAACAGAATGCGCTGACCCAGGGGCTCAAGACTGATGAGGATGAGACCTGGAAGAAGAAGGTTATTTACGACTGACCGGGATTCTGGGGGGCGCTTTGCGCCCCTATCGCGGCACAAGGCCGCTCCTACAGAGGGTTGCGATTGCCTGTAGGAGCGGCCTTGTGCCGCGAAAGGGCTGCGAAGCAGCCCCCAGCGATCTTGATAAAGAAAGGGGCCTTCGCAGGCCCCTTCTTCATTTCAGCAATCGGTCAACTCGAGGAACACCTCGACCAACCGCTCCAGCCCCACCTGGTCGGCCTCGCTGAAGCGCGCCAGCTTCGGGCTGTCCAGGTCGAGCACGCCGATCAGCCTGCCGGCCTTGACCAACGGGATCACCAACTCGCTGTTGGACGCGCTGTCACAGGCGATATGCCCGGGGAACGCATGCACATCCTCGACCCGCTGGGTCGTGCGGGTAGCCGCCGCGGCACCGCACACGCCCCGGCCGAAGGGGATGCGCACGCAGGCCACCTGGCCCTGGAACGGGCCGAGCACCAGTTCTTCGTTGCGGTTGATATAGAAGCCCGCCCAGTTCAGGTCCTCTACCTGGTTGTACAAAAAGGCCGAGAACTGCGCGGCGTTGGCGATGAAGTCGCGCTCGTCGGCGAACAGCGCCTGCACTTGCGCGGCCAGCAGGTCGTAGCCATCGAGGCCTTGGCCACTGGCGTTGAGGTCGATCATTTATTTCTGCTCCAGCAATTGCAGCCCGACCCAGTAGCGGGCGAACTGATAGGCACAACGGCCATTACGGTTGCCGCGGCCGGTGGCCCAGCGTACGGCGAGGATGTCGAGCGCTTCGCTGCGCTGCCACTGCAGCCCGGCCGGGCGCGCCAGCTGGCCGATCCAGTGCTCGACCACGTTGAGGAAATGCTCCTGGCTGAACGGGTAGAACGACAGCCACAGGCCGAAACGGTCGGACAGGGCGATCTTGTCCTCCACCGCCTCGTTGGGGTGCAGCTCGCCGTCGACCATCTTCCAGTTCTCGTTGTCGCTCTGCTTCTCCGGCACCAGGTGGCGGCGGTTGGAGGTGGCGTACAGCAGCACGTTGTCCGGGGCTTGCTCCAGCGAGCCGTCGAGCACGCTCTTGAGCACCCGGTAGTCACCCTCCCCGGCTTCGAACGACAGGTCGTCGCAGAACAGGATGAAGCGTTGTTCAAGTTTTTGCAGTTGCTCGACCACCCGCGGCAGGTCGGCCAGGTGGTCGCGCTCGATTTCGATCAGGCGCAGGCCGGCGCCGGCATGCTCGGCCAACAGCGCACGCACCAGCGACGACTTGCCGGTGCCGCGCGAACCCCACAAGAGGGCGTGGTTGGCCGGCATGCCGTTGATGAACTGGTGGGTGTTGCGGCCCAGCTGTTCACGCTGCTGATCGACGCCGATCAGGTCGGACAGGCGGATGTCGAGGCTGACTTCGAGGGGCATCAGGTAGCCGCTGCGGCCGTCGCGCTGCCAGCGGGCGGCCAGGGTGCGGGTCCAGTCGATGTCCGGGCGCGGGGCCGGCAGCAGGGGTTCGAGGCGGGCGAGGACGGATTCTGCGCGGTCAAGGAAAGCGGTAAGGCGGGTGTCCATGAGGGCTCCTGCAAATCAGGTTTCGGTACCGTGCCGGCCCCTTCGCGGGTAAACCCGCTCCCACAGCAGGCAGTGGACCCTGTGGGAGCGGGTTTACCCGCGAAGGGGCCGGCACGGACAAAAGCTGAATGTTCGACAGACCCGCCAGCAGCCAGGGCTGATCGGCTATGCTTGCGCAGCGCACGGAGCAAGTAACCGGCTTGGGACCCATGGATATCAAGTTCACCAATCGCCTGTCATACAAGCAAGCCCGGTTGACAGTCCTGGTCGGCTTCATCCTGGGAACATTGCTCAGTCTCATCCAGATCGGCATCGATTATGCCAGCGAAGACGCGTCCATCAACCGTGAAATTCAGGCACTGTTGAAGATCAGCCACGACACGGCCTCGCGCATCGCCTACAACATCGACACGGAGCTGGCCCAGGAGCTGACCGGCGGCCTGCTGAAATCGCCAGCGCTGATCCGTGCGCGGCTGATCGACAACAACGACACCGTGCTGGCCGACGTGCAGCGCCCCAGCACGGAGAGCCGCTACCGACCGCTGTCGGACTTCCTGTTCGGCGAGCAGCGCCAGTTCCAGGACCGACTGTTCCTCGCCCACATGCCCGACGAATACCTCGGCACCCTTTACCTGGATGTCGACACCTACACCTTCGGCGGGCGCTTCCTCGACCGCGCCGGGGTCACCCTGGTCAACGGCTTTGCCCGCAGCCTGGTGCTCACCGGCATTCTCCTGGGGCTGTTCTACCTGATGCTGACCAAGCCGCTGGTGACGGTGATCGGCGCGCTCAGCGGCAACGATGCGCGCACGCCCAGGCAGAACCGCGTGGACTGCCCCAAGGGCCACGAGAACGACGAGATCGGCGTGCTGGTGCGGGTCGCCAACCAGCAGTTCGTCAGCATGGCCACCGAGATCCAGCAGCGGCGCACCGCCGAGAACCGTCTGACCCAGTACCTCAACGAGCTGGAGGACATCGTCTCGGCGCGCACCACCGAGCTCAAGGCCAGCAACAGCCGCCTGAGCCTGTCCAACCAGGAGCTGGACGAGGCGCGCCAGCGCGCCCTGGACATGGCCCAGGCCCGCGCCGCCTTCCTGGCCAACATGAGCCACGAGATCCGCACCCCGCTCAACGGCATGCTGGGCATGATCGCCCTGGCCCTGGACAGTGGCCTGGCGCCCGAGCAGCGCCAGCAGCTGTCGATCGCCCACGACTCGGGCAAGGTACTGGTGGAGTTGCTCAACGATATCCTCGACCTGTCCAAGTTCGACGCTGGCCAGCTGGAGCTCGAGCGCATTCCGTTCGACCTCGGCGCCATGGTCGAGGACACCGCCAACCTGCTGTCGCAAAACGCCGCGCCCAGCGTCGAGCTGACCTGCCTGGTCGCCCCTGACTTCCCCAGCACGGTGCTGGGCGACCCGACCCGGGTGCGGCAGATCGTCAGCAACCTATTGTCCAACGCCCTCAAGTTCACCCGTTTCGGCCGCGTCGACGTGCGCCTTGGCAGCATCGTCGGCGGTATCCGCCTGGAGGTGAGCGACACCGGCATCGGCATCCCCGAGGAGGCCCAGGCGCGGATCTTCCAGCCGTTCACCCAGGCCGGCGCCGGCATCACTCGCCAGTACGGCGGCACTGGCCTGGGCCTGGCCCTGACCCGCAACCTGTGCAAGGCCATGCAGGGGCATCTGCATATCCAGTCCGAAACCGGCTTCGGCAGCCGCTTCAGCGCCGACCTGCCGCTACCGGCGCACACCGAGGCGATCCCGCCGGCGCCATTGAACGGGCGGGTGGTGGCCCTGGGCAACCCCGGCAGTGGCCTGGCCGAGCTGCTGGAGGGGCTGTTGCCGCGCTGGGGGCTGGAATACGTGCGTCATGAGGATGCCAAGGACCTGGCCGGCACGGCTGTCGACCTGCTGATTACCGACGACCTGGACCACGTGCTCGACCTGCGCCCGGCCATCGAGGCACCGATCCTGCTGGTGACCGCCTACGGTAACTTCCTGCCCACCGAGCAGGCCGAGCAACTGGCGCCCTTGCAGCAACTGGCCCGCCCCCTGGCACGCAATGCCTTGTACCAGACCCTGCGCCGCACCTTGCAGGGCGAGCCCAACGCGCCACTGCCCCACGAGGTACCGGCCTCCAGGGAGCTGAGGGCGCGCATCCTGCTGGTGGAGGACAACCCGGTGAACCAGCTGGTGGCCAAGGGCATGCTGGGCAAGCTCGGCTGCCAGGTGCAGGTGGCTGCCCACGGCCAGGAGGCCCTGGACTGCCTGGAGCGGGACAGCTTCGACCTGGTGCTGATGGACTGCAACATGCCGGTGATGGATGGCTACGAGGCCAGCCGACGGATCCGCCAGAGCAGCCGCTGGCCGGAGCTGCCGATCGTCGCGCTGACCGCCAACGCCATGCCCGAGGAGCGCGAGCGCTGCCGCGCCGCAGGCATGAACGACTACCTGGCCAAGCCGTTCCGCCGCGAGGAACTGCTGGCGCTGATCGAGCACTGGGTGCCGGTCAGCGGTTGAGCAGCGGCTCGATCGCCGACTTCAGCGCCTCGGGCTTGGTGGTCGGGGCAAAGCGGCTGACCTTGCCGGTGCGCGGGTCGACCAGGAACTTGGTGAAGTTCCACTTGATCTTCTGCGTGCCCAGCACGCCCGGCGCCCGGCGCTTGAGCTCGGCGAACAGCGGGTGGGCACCGGGGCCGTTGACCTCGACCTTGCGAAACAGCGGAAAACTCACGCCGAAGTTGAGCTCGCAGAACTGCGCGATCTCCCGGGCGTCGCCCGGCTCCTGCTTGCCGAACTGGTTGCAGGGGAAGCCCAGCACCACCAGGCCCTGGTCGCGGTACTCCTGCCACAGGCGTTCGAGGCCCTTGTATTGCGGGGTGAAACCGCACTGGCTGGCGGTGTTGACCACCAGCAGCGCCTTGCCGGCGAAGTCGCCCAGCACTTTCTGTTCGCCACCGAGGGTGACGCAGGGGATGTCCAGCAGCGCATCGGCCATGTTCGCTCTCCGTCAATCGCGTGGCTTGAGGTCCAGGCACACCGAGTTGATGCAGTAGCGTAGCCCGGTCGGCGGCGGGCCGTCGGGAAATACATGGCCCAGGTGGGCATCACACTGCGCGCAGGTGACTTCGGTGCGGATCATGCCGTGGGAGGTGTCGCGGATCTCGATCATCGCGGCCTCTTCGATCGGCTCGTAGAAGCTCGGCCAGCCGCAGCCGGAATCGAACTTGGCCTTGGCGTCGAACAGCGGCAGGTCGCAGCAGATGCAGTGGTAGATGCCGTCGCGGCGCTCGCTGTTGTACTTGCCGCTGAACGGCCGCTCGGTGCCCTTGAGCCGGCACACCTGGTACTGGGCCGGATCGAGCATGGCGCGCCATTCGTCCAGGGTTTTGTCGATCTTTTGCATGATGGGACCTCGGCAGGCTGAATTTCACCTCGCACCGGCTTTTCCCTGGCGCGGGTGGCACGTATATTAGTTGGCTTCGTGTGCAAGGCAGCCAGTCTGGCACCCGCTTCCCGCCCTTTCAAACCTTTCGAGCAAGGGCGGCGCGTATTCTCACTCGGGATCTCATCATGCAGTTCAGCAAATCGAACAAGCTCGCCAATGTCTGCTACGACATTCGCGGCCCAGTGCTCAAGCACGCCAAACGCCTGGAAGAGGAAGGCCACCGCATCCTCAAGCTGAACATCGGCAACCCGGCGCCGTTTGGTTTCGAGGCGCCGGACGAGATCCTCCAGGACGTGATCCGCAACCTGCCCACCGCCCAGGGCTACAGCGACTCCAAGGGTCTGTTCAGCGCGCGCAAGGCGGTGATGCAGTACTGCCAGCAGAAGGAAATCGAAGGCGTCACCATCGAGGACATCTACCTCGGCAACGGTGTGTCCGAGCTGATCGTGATGTCGATGCAGGCGCTGCTCAACAACGGCGACGAGGTGCTGATCCCGGCTCCCGACTACCCGCTGTGGACCGCCGCGGTGAGCCTGGCCGGCGGCAAGCCGGTGCACTACCTGTGCGACGAGCAGGCCGACTGGTTCCCCGACCTGGACGACATCAAGGCCAAGATCACCCCGAACACCAAGGCCCTGGTGATCATCAACCCGAACAACCCGACCGGCGCTGTGTATTCCAAGGAATTGCTGCTGGGCATGCTGGAGCTGGCGCGCCAGCACAACCTGGTGGTGTTCTCCGACGAGATCTACGACAAGATCCTCTACGACGAGGCCGTGCACATCAGCACCGCGTCGCTGGCCCCGGACCTGCTGTGCCTGACCTTCAACGGCCTGTCCAAGTCGTACCGGGTGGCGGGCTTCCGCTCCGGCTGGCTGATCATCTCCGGGCCCAAGCACCACGCCCAGAGCTACATCGAAGGCATCGACATGCTGGCCAACATGCGCCTGTGCGCCAACGTGCCGGCCCAGCACGCGATCCAGACCGCCCTGGGCGGCTACCAGAGCATCAACGACCTGGTGCTGCCGCCGGGCCGCCTGCTGGAGCAGCGCAACCGCACCTACGAGCTGCTCAATGCCATCCCCGGGGTGAGCTGCGTCAAGCCGATGGGCGCGCTGTACGCGTTTCCGAAGATCGACCCGAAGGTCTGCCCGATCTTCAACGACGAGAAGTTCGTGCTCGACCTGCTGCTGTCGGAGAAGCTGCTGATCGTCCAGGGCACGGCGTTCAACTGGCCATGGCCGGACCACTTCCGCGTGGTGACGCTGCCGCGGGTGGATGACCTGGAACAGGCCATTGGCCGGATCGGCAATTTCCTGCGCACTTATTCGCAATGATTGATGGCCTTTTCGCGGGTAAACCCGCTCCCACAGGTTCGGCGCCGAACCTGTGGGAGCGGGTTTACCCGCGAAGGGGTTGACCCGATCCCTCTTACATCCTGCAACGCTCTATCCCACGGTACGCCCGGCATCCTCTGCCATACTCCTCGCGTACACAGTTTGAAATAGTCGCCCGGTTGAATAGCCGCGCCCTCCCCCTTATATACCCCGCAGTACGCAACGAACTTATCCGTCAGGAGAACGTAACAACCATGATGCGCATTCTGTTGTTTGTAGCCACCAACCTCGCGGTGGTGCTGGTTGCAAGCATTACCCTGAGCCTGTTCGGCTTCAACGGGTTCATGGCGGCCAACGGGGTTGACCTCAACCTCGGCCAGCTGCTGGTCTTCTGCGCCGTGTTCGGTTTCGCTGGCTCGCTCGTCTCGCTGTTCATCTCCAAGTGGATGGCGAAGATGACCACCGGCACCCAGATCATCACCCAGCCCCGCACCCGTCACGAACAGTGGCTGCTGCAGACCGTCGAGGAACTGTCCCGCGAGGCCGGCATCAAGATGCCCGAGGTGGGTATCTTCCCGGCCTACGAGGCCAACGCCTTCGCCACCGGCTGGAACCGCAACGACGCGCTGGTCGCCGTCTCCCAGGGCCTGCTGGAGCGCTTCTCGCCCGATGAGGTGCGTGCGGTGCTGGCCCACGAGATCGGCCACGTGGCCAATGGCGACATGGTCACCATGGCGCTGGTGCAGGGCGTGGTGAACACCTTCGTGATGTTCTTCGCCCGCATCATCGGCAACTTCGTCGACCGGGTGATCTTCAAGAACGAAGAAGGCCACGGCATTGCCTACTTCATCGCGACCATCGTCGCCGAGCTGGTCCTGGGCATCCTCGCCAGCATCATCGTCATGTGGTACTCGCGTCGCCGCGAGTTCCGCGCCGACGAAGCCGGCGCCCACCTGGCCGGTACCGGCGCGATGATCGGCGCGCTGCAGCGCCTGCGCTCGGAACAAGGCCTGCCGGTGCACATGCCCGACACCATGAAGGCCTTCGGCATCAATGGCGGCCTCAAGCATGGCCTGGCCGGCCTGCTGATGAGCCACCCGCCGCTGGAAGACCGCATCGACGCGCTGCGCCGTCGCGGTTGATCCAGGCAGCAATAAGAAAGGGCGACTTCGGTCGCCCTTTTTCATTGCCATGTCGCCCTCCCCTGTAGGAGCGGCCTTGTGCCGCGAAAGGGCTGCGCAGCAGCCCCGGCGATTTTGCATGATGCCAAGATCCTGGGGCTGCTGCGCAGCCCTTTCGCGGCACAAGGCCGCTCCTACAGGGTTGAAGCCAGCTTAGCGCCGAACGCTGTAGACTCGCTCAACCAAACTTTCGACACCAGCTTTGAGAAACTTCGGACTCTCGTCGAGAATCTCCCGCGCCTCGACATCGTCGACCCACCACCCGGAAAACCCTGCCCGCACTTCGGCGTCCGGCACCGAAAACGGCGGCCCGTCGATCAATCCCTGGTCGTAATCCAGGGTCACCAACAGCCCGCGACAGGCCGCCGGCAACTGCTCACCCAACAACGCCATGTAGCGCTCGCGCATCGCCACCGGCAAGGCGATCAGCGCCGCCCGGTCATATACCCCCGCGCAGCCCGCCAGATCCTCGGCGCGCAGGGCGAACACATCCCCGCACCACAGCTCCACCTCGTCGCTGCGCCACACCTCGAAGGCACCGTGCCGGGCAATCTGCGCCACCAGGCCATGTTCGGTGAAGAAGTCCGCCACCGCCCTGCGCGACAGCTCCACCCCCAGCACCCGATAACCCTGGGCGGCCAACCAGAGCAGGTCCAGGCTCTTGCCACACAGCGGCACCAGCACCTGCGCGCCCGGGGCCAGCCCCAAGGTCGGCCAGTGCGCCTGCAGGTACGGGTTCACCTGGGATTGGTGAAAGCCGATCTGGTTGTCCGCCCACCGCTTGTGCCAGAACGCTGGCTCCATGATTCCTCCCGGTTTTTCGATAAAAGCCTGTGAAAACTTATATTGGATCTCGATCGAAGGCTGATCGAAGATGGCAGCATCTTACCTGCCAGGACCCCGCCATGCTGCCCAGCCTGTTCATCTCCCACGGATCGCCCATGCTCGCCCTGCAACCCGGTGCCAGTGGCCCGGCCCTGGCCGCGCTGGCCCGTGCCCTGCCCCGGCCGAAGGCGATCGTGGTGGTGTCGGCGCACTGGGAAAGCCGCGAGCTGCTGGTGATGGGCAACGCTCAGCCGCAGACCTGGCATGACTTCCATGGTTTTCCGCCGGCGCTGTATGCCGTGCAATACCCCGCGCCCGGCGCGCCGGAACTGGCCCAGCGGATCGCCGAGCGCCTGGGCGCGCAGCTGGACTCGCAGCGACCCTTCGACCATGGTGCCTGGGTGCCGCTTTCACTGATGTATCCCGAGGCGGATATTCCGGTGGTTCAGGTGTCGCTGCCCAGCCAGGCCGGTCCTGATCTGCAACTGAAGGTTGGCCGGGCGCTGTCGGCACTGCGCGAGGAAGGCATCCTGCTGGTCGGCTCGGGCAGCATCACCCACAACCTGGGCGAGCTGGACTGGCATGCCGGGCCGGACGCAGTCGAGCCCTGGGCGCTGGCGTTTCGTGACTGGGTGGTGGAGCGGTTGAACGCTGGGGATGAGGCGGCGCTGGTGGATTATCGGCGGCAGGCGCCGTTTGCGCTGCGTAACCATCCCAGTGATGAGCATCTGTTGCCGTTGTTCTTCGCCATGGGGGCTGGTGGGCGGTGTGGGGTCGTGCACCAGGGGTTTACGCTGGGGGCGCTGGGGATGGATATCTATCGGTTCGACTGACGGGCCTCTTCGCGGGTAAACCCGCTCCCACAGGTACAGCGCGATACCTGTGGGAGCGGGCTTACCCGCGAAGAGGCCGGGACAGGCAAAAAAAATCCCCGACCAAAAGGCCGGGGATTTTTTATTGCAGCGCCAGGATCAGTCTTCGCGGTAACGGCGCAGCTTCAGCTGCTTGCCGGCCACGCGGGTGTCCTTGAGCTTGGTCAGCAGGCGCTCGAGGCCGTCTTCCGGCAGCTCGACCAGGCTGAAGCTGTCACGCACCTGGATACGACCGATGGCGTCACGCGCCAGGCCACCCTCGTTGAGGATCGCGCCCAGCAGGTTCTTGGCGGCGATGCCGTCACGGGCACCCAGGGCGGTACGGCAACGCACGCGGCCTTCGGCCAGCGGCATCGGCGCGCGGCGCTCGCGGTCACCACGGTCCGGACGCTCGCCACGCTCGGTACGCTCAGTGCGCTCACGCGGGCTGTAGGTCGGTACCAGCGGCTGCTCGCGCTCCACCGAAGCCAGGTCCAGCGCCTGACCGTTGGTGGCCTTGCGCAGCAGGGCCGAGGCCAGGGCACGGGCACTGCAACCCAGGTCGGCGGTCAGGCGGTCGAACAGCTCGCCGTGGCTGGCCTCGGATTCGGCCACCAGCGGCGCCAGGCTCTTGGTCAGCTTCTTGATGCGCGCATCCAGCACGGCTTGCGGGTTAGGCAGGCGGGCTTCGGCGACTTTCTGACCGGTGACACGCTCGATCACCTGCAGCATGCGGCGCTCACGCGGGGTGACCAGCAGCAGCGCGCGGCCATCGCGACCGGCACGGCCGGTACGGCCGATACGGTGCACGTAGGACTCCGGATCGTACGGCATGTCGACGTTGAACACGTGGGTGATGCGCGGTACGTCCAGACCACGGGCAGCGACGTCGGTGGCGACGACGATGTCCAGGCGACCGTCCTTGAGCGAGTCGATCACGCGCTCACGCTGGTTCTGGGCGATGTCGCCGTTCAGCGCGGCAGCCTTGTAGCCTTTGGCTTCCAGGGCGGCGGCCAGGTCCAGTGTGGCCTGCTTGGTACGCACGAAGGCGATCAGCGCGTCGAACTCTTCCACTTCCAGCAGGCGCAGCACGGCCGGGATCTTCTGGTCGGCGTGGACCATCAGGTGGGCCTGCTCGATCGCGGTCACGGTCTGGGTCTTGCTCTGGATCTTGACGTGCTTCGGCTCGCGCAGGTGGCGCTCGGCGATGGCACGGATCGAGGCCGGCAGGGTGGCGGAGAACAGCACGGTCTGGCGGGTGGCAGGGATGGCGTCGAAGATCACTTCGAGGTCATCCATGAAGCCCAGCTTGAGCATCTCGTCGGCTTCGTCGAGTACCAGGTACTGGACGGTGGACAGGACTTTCTCGTCGCGGCGCAGGTGGTCGCACAGGCGGCCCGGGGTGGCGACGACGATCTGTGCGCCATTGCGAATGGCACGCAGCTGTGGGCCCATCGGGGCACCACCGTACACGGCCACCACGTTAACGCCCGGCATCTGCTTGGCGTAGGTTTCGAAAGCGGTGGCTACTTGCAGCGCCAACTCACGGGTTGGCGCCAGGATCAGGGCTTGCGGTTCGCGCTTGCTCACGTCGATCTTGTTGAGGATCGGCAGGGCGAAGGCAGCGGTCTTGCCGGTGCCAGTCTGCGCCTGGCCGATCATGTCGTGACCGGCGAGGATGATCGGGATCGACTGTTGCTGGATGGCCGACGGCTCTTCATAGCCGGTGGCCAGGACGGCAGCAACGATGTTCGGATTGAGTTCGAGAGCGGCGAATCCGCCGGTTTCCTGGGTCATGGGTCTGCCTCTAGGTGCATCCGCAAAGACCCATGCTCCAAAGCTGCACATGCCTTGAAAGACCAGTCGGTCACCCAGGCAGCTTTGGCGGCGGGGATTTGCGAAAACGATTGAAATAGGAACGTCTTGGGAAGGTCCGCCTAGCGGACGCGCAGCCGAAGCTGGATTCGGAGGATTTGCACCACCTGATTTTGAGGTCCGCTAAAAGACCGGCGCGTACTATACCCGAAATAGCCGTGAATTGTGAGAAATATTTCGAAGATCAAGGGCCATATTGGATCCAGGCTGAATCGTTTCCCTGTAGGAGCGGCCTTGTGCCGCGAATGGGCCGCAATGCGGCCCCAGGATGTGTGCCTACCTCAAGATCGCCGGGGCCGCTGTGCGGCCCTTTCGCGGCACAAGGCCGCTCCTACAGGGGGCGCACACTCGGATCAGGTCGCCGGGCGGATTTCCTTGATCAGGTATTCCAGCGAATAGCCCAGGCGCGGCGCCAAGGCTGCAGCCCGGGCCCGCACGGCATCGATATCCAGCGTCTGCTCCAGGTCCGCCGGCACCAGCACGATCACGTTGCCCTCCTTCACCGGCAGCTCCCAGTAATGGCGGTGGTACAAACCACGCAACAAGGCTGCGCCCAGCGGCTTGCCGTCGTCCCCGGCCCACTGGTTGATCACCAGCCAGCCATCGGGGTTCAGCTGCTTCTGGCAGTTCTCCAGGAAGCCCCAGGCCAGGTGGCCGACACCGGGACCATAGTCGGTATAAAGGTCGACGAACAGCAGGTCGGCCTTCTCCGCGCTGGGCAGCAGCTCAAGGGCGTCGCCCACCCGCACATACAGCCGCGGGTCGTCGTCCAGGCCCATGTACTCCATGGCCAGGCGCGGCACGTCGGGGCGCAGCTCGATGGCCTCGACATCCTCCAGCGGCAGGAACTTCAGGCACGCCTGGGTCAGGGTGCCGGCGCCAAGGCCGAGGAACAGCGCGCTCTCCGGCTGCCCGTGGCACAGCGCGCCGACCAGCATGGCGCGGGTGTAGTCGTACTCCAGCCAGCTCGGGTCGGCGGTGAAGGTGCAGCTCTGCTCGATGGCGTCGCCGAACTCGAGGAAGCGATAGTCATCCACCTCGTACACGCTGATGACGCCAAAGGCGTCCTCGACCCGTGCCAGCAGCCGCTCTTCCCGCTCCGTCGCCATCCTTACCACCTGCCCGCGCAAAACGTGCATTGTCCGCCAATGCCGGTGGTGCAACAAGCACACCGGGGCGTACCATGGCTGGCAGGCCTTAACGACACTTATGGATAGAGCTTGCGATGACCCGACAATGGACCCCTGACAGCTGGCGCGCCCTGCCGATCCAGCAGCAACCGATCTACCCCGACGCCGCGCACCTGCTGAAGGTGGAGCAGACCCTGGCCAGCTACCCGCCACTGGTGTTTGCCGGCGAGGCACGCGAGCTGCGCCGGCAGTTCGCCGAAGTGACCCAGGGCCGGGCGTTCCTACTGCAGGGCGGCGACTGCGCCGAGAGCTTCGCCGAATTCTCCGCGGCGAAGATCCGCGACACCTTCAAGGTGCTGCTGCAGATGGCCATTGTCATGACCTTCGCCGCCGGCTGCCCGGTGGTCAAGGTCGGGCGCATGGCCGGCCAGTTCGCCAAGCCGCGCTCGGCCAATGACGAGACCATCGGCGACATCACCCTGCCCGCCTACCGTGGCGACATCGTCAACGGCATCGGTTTCGACGAAAAGAGCCGCGTTCCCGACCCCGAGCGCCTGCTGCAGGCCTACCACCAGGCCACCGCCAGCCTCAACCTGCTGCGCGCCTTCGCCCAGGGCGGCTTCGCCGACCTGCACCAGGTGCACAAGTGGAACCTGGACTTCATCGCCAACTCGGCGCTGGCCGACAAGTACCACCAGTTGGCCAACCGCATCGACGAGACCCTGGCCTTCATGCGCGCCTGCGGCCTGGACACCGCGCCGCAACTGCGCGAGACCAGCTTCTTCACCGCCCACGAAGCGTTGCTGCTCAACTACGAGGAAGCCTTCGTGCGCAGCGACAGCCTGACCGGCGACTACTACGACTGCTCGGCGCACATGCTGTGGATCGGCGACCGCACCCGCCAGCTCGACGGCGCCCATGTCGAGTTCCTGCGCGGCGTGCACAACCCGATCGGGGTCAAGGTCGGCCCGAGCATGAACCCCGAGGAGCTGATCCGCCTGATCGATGTGCTCAACCCGGACAACGACCCGGGCCGCCTGAACCTGATCGTGCGCATGGGCGCCGGCAAGGTCGGCGACCACCTGCCGGGGCTGATCCGCACCGTGCAGCGCGAAGGGCGCCAGGTGCTGTGGAGCTCCGACCCGATGCACGGCAACACCATCAAGGCCAGCAGCGGCTACAAGACCCGCGATTTCGCGCAGATCCTCGATGAGGTCAAGCAGTTCTTCCAGGTGCACCAGGCCGAGGGCAGCCACGCTGGCGGCATTCATATCGAGATGACCGGGCAGAACGTCACCGAGTGCATCGGCGGCGCCCGGCCGATCACCGAAGATGCCCTGTCAGACCGCTACCACACCCACTGCGACCCGCGGATGAACGCCGATCAGTCGCTGGAGCTGGCGTTCCTGATCGCCGAAACCCTCAAGCAGGTACGCCGCTGAGAAATGCCTGACGCAGCCGGCTGCCCTCGGCGCGGGGGCAGTTGAGCTGCACCTGCGCCAGGCCCAGCCAGTTGGCCAGCTGCCGCAGGCTGAGCGCCAGCGCCTGGTAGCCCGCCTCGTCCAGCCCCAACGCCTCTTCGTGCACCGCATGCACCGCCAGGCGCCCGTGGGCGCGCTCGGCACGCAGGTCCAGGCGGGCGGCGATGCGCCCGTCGTGCAGGAATGGCAGCACGTAGTAGCCGTACACCCGCTTATGCGCCGGCGTGTAGATCTCCAGGCGGTAGCGGAAATCGAACAGGCGCTCGGTACGCTCGCGCGCCCAGACCAGCGAATCGAACGGCGAGAGCAAGGCGCTGGCTTCGATGCGCCTGGGAATCCGTGGCACCCCCGCGACATAGGCCGGTTGTTTCCAGCCCTGCACGGTGCAGGCCTGCAGGTGCCCGGCCTCGACCAATACGGCCAGGGCGGCCTTGCTCTGCTGCGGCGAGAGGCGAAAGTAGTCGCGCAGGTCCTGTTCGGTGGCCACGCCCAGGGCGCCGGCGGCATGCAGCAGCAAGCCCTGGTGCGCTTCGGCCTCGCTGGGCCGGGCCTGATCGAGGATGGCCGCCGGCAGCACCCGCTCGGGCAGGTCGTACAGGCGCTCGAAACCGCGACGCCCGGCCACGGTGACCTCGCCGGCGGCGAACAGCCATTCCAGCGCGTGCTTCTCTTCGCTCCAGTCCCACCAGGGGCCGGCGCGCTCTTCGCGGGTGGACAGGCTGCCCGCGCCCAGCGCGCCCTGGTCGCGCACCGCCGCCAGCACCCGCTCGATCACCTCGCGCCGCTCGCGGCCGAACGCGGCCAGTTGCCGGTAGATGCCCTTGCCGTCGGCGGCGTGGGCCATGCGCCAGCGCATCAGCGGGTACAGCGCCAGCGGCAGCAGCGATGCTTCATGGCCCCAATACTCGAACAATCGGCGCTGGCGGCGCTGGCCCCAGGCGAGCTGGTCAAGCAGGTCGTGCGGGTAGTCGCCCAGGCGCGAAAACAGCGGCAGGTAGTGGGAGCGCACCAGGGCATTGACCGAGTCGATCTGCACCACGCCCAGGCGCTGGAACATGCGCGTGAGACTGCCAAGGGTCGGCGGGCTGCCGGGCGACTTGCCGAAGCCCTGGGCGGACAGGGCCAGACGGCGGGCCTGGTGGATAGACAGTTCGAGGGGCAATGGAGGTACCTCACAGTGGCTCTGCAACTCATTCTGTGTCTGCACCATAGCATTCGCGGGTAAACCCGCTCCCACAGGGTTAGCGTTGACCAGGGAACAACAGCGAACCTGTGGGAGCGGGTTTACCCGCGAAGAGGCTAGCAAAGCCTTCACGGCCTATTTACGCAACGGATCCTCCCAGAAATGCCGGTCGGCCTCCTGCTGGATATCCGCCCGCGACAACCCCAGGTCGTGCAGCGTGGCATCGCTCAGGCGCGCCAGTTCGTCGCGTTGGCGGTGCAGCTCGTACCAGCGCAGCAGCCGCCCGCCGGCATCGTGCAGCAGGTGGCCGAGGGTAGACCCAGGCTGGTGAGCAACGTTGAAATGACCTTTCATCTTGACGCCCTCCTTGTGGATGGCTCCAGTCTCTGCCCAGGCCTAAGATCAATCCAACGAATGTTTCTGATGTCATGCATCTCGGAGATTGATGCCATGTCCCAGTATCAGAGTCTCGACGCGGACGTGCTGCGCACCTTCGTCGCCATCGCCGAGCAAGGCGGCTTCACCCGCGCCGGCGAGGTGGTCAACCGCACCCAGTCGGCGGTGAGCATGCAGATGAAGCGCCTGGAAGAGGACATCCTGCAGCGCCAGCTGTTCGAGCGCGACGGCCGCCAGGTGCGCCTCACCGCCGAGGGCCAGGTCCTGCTGGGCTATGCCCGGCGCATCCTCAAGCTGCACGGCGAGGTGTTCAACACCCTGCGCATGCCGCACATGGTTGGCGTGGTGCGCATCGGCACCCCGGACGACTACGCCATGCGCTACCTGCCGGGCATCCTCACCCGCTTCGCCCAGGCGTACCCGTTGATCCATGTCGAGGTGCACTGCGACTCGTCCAAGCAGCTGATGCTGCGCCAGGACCTGGACCTGACCATCGTCACCCGCGAGCCGGGCAACGAGGTCGGCCAGCTGCTGCGCCAGGAACGCCTGGTGTGGGCCGCGGCCAAGGGCTTCTGCCCCCACGAGCAGCGGCCGATGCCGCTGGCGCTGTTCAACACCGACTGTTTCTGCCGCGCCTGGACCTGCAACGCCCTGGAGCGCCAGGGCATCGAGTACCGCATCGCCTACACCAGCCCGAGCCTGGCGGCGATCTTCGCCATCGTGCATGCCGGCCTGGCGGTGACCGCGCAGCTGCAGAGCCTGATCGGCGGCGACCTGCGCATCCTCGGCGCGGACGACGGTCTGCCGCAGTTGCACATGGCCAATGTGATGCTGCTGCGCAACGACCAGCAGCATTCGCCGATCACCGACTGCATGGCCGAGTACATCGTCGAAGGGTTCAAATAAGCATCCCGCCCGCCCCCTGTAGGAGCGGGCTTGTCCCGCGATGGGCCGCAACGCGGCCCCGGCTATCTAGAGCTCGAACCCAAGCATCACCGCACACACCACCAAAAACCCGCAGAACAGCGTGCGTAACACCCTCTCCGGCAACGCATGGGCCAGCTTCACCCCCCAGCTGATGCTCAGCAACCCACCCACAGCCAGCGGAACTCCGATGCTCCAGTCGACACTCTGGTGCAGCCCATAGGTCAGCAAGGTCACCATGGTGCTAGGCGCCGCCAACGCCAGCGATAACCCCTGGGCCACCACTTGGGTGGTGCCGAACACCGAGGTCAAGATCGGTGTGGCCACCACCGCCCCGCCCACGCCGAACAGCCCGCCCATGGTCCCGGCGAAGCTGCCCAGCACGCCCAGCCAGGGCCACGGATAACGCAGTTGGTTGCTCGGCGGCCTGACCGGCAGAAACATCCGCGCCACGTTCCAGATCGCCAGCGCCACCAGGAAACCGACGAAGTACAGGCGCATCGACTGGGCATCGATGCCCACCGCCCAGATCGACCCCAGCCAGGCGAACACAAAGCTGCACAGCGACAACGGCACCGCGTGGCGCAGCTCGATGCGGTTACGCTGGTGATAGCGCCACAGCGCCAGCAACACGTTGGGCACCACCATCACCAGGGCGGTGCCCTGGGCCAGCTGTTGGTCAAGGCCGAACAGCACGCCCAGCGCCGGAATGGCGATCAACCCGCCGCCGATGCCGAACAGCCCACCCAGGGTGCCGAGCGCGGCACCCAGCACGATATACATCACCCACTCGATCATCAGCGCCTCTTCCGCCTGCTTTCAGAGAATGAGGGCATGCTAGCCAGTCGCGGCTGGCGGGGAAACGCACAGCAGCGCACAATGGCTTTGCGTATTTCGCACAAGCACCGAGCCGCCATGAGCCCCGACATCCTTACCGAACAACTCAGCCTGTTCCTCGACGTGCTGGAAACCGGCAGTTTCTCCGCCGCCGCCCGGCGCCACCCGTTGACGCCCTCCGCCGTGGCGCGGCGCATCGACAACCTGGAAAGCGCGGTGGGCAGCCGCCTGTTCTCGCGCAGCACCCATGCCGTGCGCCCGACGCCGGCCGGCAACGCCTTCGCCGAGCGAGCCCGGCGCATCATCGAAGAGCTGCGCCTGGCGCGCGCCGAGGCGGTGTCGTTGAGCAACGCCCCGGAAGGCTTGATCCGCATCGACGCACCGGCCGCCTTCGGCCGTCGTCACCTGGCCCCGGCCATCGCCGACTTCCTGGTGGCCTACCCCGGGCTCGACGTGCAGTTGCGTCTGATCGACAGCTTCGTCGACCTGCATGGCAGCCACCTGGGCGAAGTGGACCTGGTGCTGCGCGCCGGCCCCCTGGCCGATACCCGTCTGGTGGCCACGCCCCTGGCCTACATGGTGCGCATCGCCTGTGCCAGCCCCGCTTACCTGGCCAGCCGCGGGGTGCCGGCCTGCCCCAGCGAACTGCCCGGGCACGACGGCCTCGACTGGGACGGGCTGGCCCCGCCGTTCGCCTGGCGTTTCGCGGTCGACGGCCAGACCCGCCTGTACCGTCCGGCGCGCATGCGCATGGCCGCCAACAACGCCGAGACCCTGCTGTTCGGCGCCCTGGCCGGCCTGGGCATCGCCCACCTGCCGACCTGGCTGATCAGCGACTACCTGCTGCGCGGCGAACTGGTCCCGCTGTTCTGCGACAACGGCCTGCCGCAACCTGAGACCAGCGGCATCTATGCCCTGCGCCTGGAACATGAAACGAACTCTCGCAGCCGCTTGCTGCTCGAATTTCTCAAGAGCCGTTTCAGCCCGGTGCCGCCCTGGGACCTGGCGCTGAGAAGCGAGCTGCGCTGGCAATGAGCGCACCAAGCTTTGGCGTGCTAGATTTTAACCCTTACCGATTCCAAGGACCTGCATGAACGCCGACACCCAAGCCCCCTGCAACGCGCTGCTGCTGGACAACCAGGTCTGCTTCGCCCTGCACTCGACCTCGTTGCTGATGACCAAGGTCTACAAGCCCCTGCTGCAGGCGCTGGGCCTGACCTACCCGCAGTACCTGGCCATGCTGGTCCTGTGGGAACAGGACGGCCTGACCGTGGGCGAGATCAGCCAGCGCCTGCTCACCGACCCCGGTTCGCTGACGCCGCTGCTCAAGCGCCTTGAGAGCGAAGGCCTGCTCAAGCGCAGCCGCAGCCGCGAGGATGAACGGGTGGTGCTGGTGCAACTGACCGACAAAGGCCGCGCCCTGCAGGTCGAGGCCCAGCGCGTGCCACAGTGCATTCTGCAGGCCAGCGGCCATAGCGCCGAGCAACTGCGCAAGCTGCAGGCCGACCTGCTCGCCCTGCGTGCGCAGCTGCAAGAAAACCTCTGACGTCTAAGCTGTGAGATGGCTGTTCGGATGAATGGTCGAATATTTAACTTGCGCACTAAATAATTGCGCGCTAAGTTAAGCCCATACCCACTCAGCGCCGACGGCGCACAGCACCCAAGCGAGGCTCAAGATGCAAAAGGTCACTCCGCTGTACATCGCAGAAGCCACTTCCACCGGTGGTCGTGATGGCAAATCCCGCTCCAGCGACGGCAAGCTGGAAGTCAAGCTGAGCACCCCCAAGGAGCTGGGTGGCGCGGGCGGTGACGGCACCAACCCCGAGCAGATGTTCGCCGCCGGCTACTCGGCCTGCTTCATCGGCGCGCTGAAATTCGTCGCCGGCCAGGAGAAAAAGGCCCTGCCGGCGGATGCGTCGATCACCGCCAAGGTCGGCATCGGCCAGATCCCGGGCGGTTTCGGCCTGGACATCGACCTGCACATCAACCTGCCGGGCCTGGCCCAGGCCGACGCCGAAGGGCTGGTGGAGAAGGCGCACAAGGTCTGCCCTTACTCCAACGCCACCCGCGGCAATGTGGATGTGCGGTTGCATGTGACGGTGTGATACACGATCGATGTGTAGGAGCGGCCTCGTGCCGCGAAAGGACCGCAGAGCGGTCCCGGAATGCACGAGGGCTGCTTCTTAGGTTTGCCTGATCCATGGTCGGGGGCGCTTCGCGCCCCTTTCGCGGCGCAAGGCCGCTCCTACAGGGGCCAGACAACCCGCCATAAAAAACCCGGCCAAGGCCGGGTTTTTTTGTGCTTATCGCAAGAAGGATTACTTCTTGGAACGGCCCTTGAAGCTGTTGTCGCGAGTGTCGATGTCGATCCACTCGTCGATCTGGATGAAGTCGGCAACCGAGATCTCGGTACCGTTCTTCAGCTTGGCAGGCTTCATGACCTTGCCCGAGGTGTCGCCACGCGCGGCGTTCTCGGTGTAGACGACCTGGCGGCTGATGGTGGTCGGCAGTTCTACCGAGACCAGACGGCCTTCGAAGAACACGGCTTCGCAGATGTCTTCCATGCCTTCTTCGATGTACGGCAGAACGGCGTCGATGTCTTCGGCGTTCAGTTCGTACATGGTGTAGTCGGTGGTGTCCATGAAGGTGTACGAGTCACCGCTGATGAACGACAGGGTCGCTTCTTTGCGATCCAGGATCACGTCGTCCAGCTTGTCGTCCGCACCGTATACGGTTTCGGTCTTGTAGCCGGTCAGCAGGTTCTTCAGCTTGGTCTTCATGATCGCGCTGTTACGGCCCGACTTGGTGAACTCAGCTTTCTGAACCAGCCACGGGTCGTTGTCGATCCGCAGTACGGTACCGGGTTTCAGTTCTTTACCAGTTTTCATTACGAAGTATCCGAATCTGGATGGATTTATAAAAATCGAGGCCGCGTATCATAGCGAATTTCGGTAAAACTGTACCAGCCTCGTAGCAAGGTCCGGCCGAGCGGCCTGCGCGGCCTGCCACTGGCGGGCATGTTCGCGCACTTCGTCCCAGTGCGGCTGCAGCGCCTGCCAGGCCTGGCCCATCGGGCGATCCATGTTCCAGGCACGCCACAGTTCGGTCAGCGCCTGGCCGGCGGCGGCCGACAGGCCTTGGCGATAAAGGGCGAGGAATGCCTCGAGCTTTTCCCAGTGGGCGTTCTCTTCCTGGATGTAGATGTGCCAGAGCATCGGCACGCCAGCCCATTGCGCGCGCACGAACGAGTCTTCGCCGCGCACGGCGTTGAAATCGCAGCTCCACAGCAGCCGGTCGTAGTCCTCCTGGCTGACGAAAGGCAGGACCTGCACGGTCAAGGCTCCGCGCCGATGCAGCGCGCCCACGGGCAGGTCAGCCACGCCCAGCCAGTTGCCGAGGTCACCCAGGATGCGCCCCTGCGGTACCAGCAGATGGGTGGGATGCACATCGGCGGCCAGCACATCGAGCCAGTTGCCCAGCTGCGGGTTCTCGTAGGCGAACAGCGAGATCAGCCGGGCCCCTTCCTGGGGATGCACAGCCAATCCCGCCAGGAACTTCGCCCGCTCGCCGGGCGACTGCCGGAACGCCTGGCAACGCGGTAGCAAGGTGGCTTCACGCAGCAACCCACCGGTGTTCTCGGTGAAGCCCGGGAAGAAGAAGAACTTGCGCAGCCCATTGGCCTGGGGCGAGGGCAAGCCATGGCAGCCCTCCACCCAGTCTTCGGCACTGAGGTAGTCCAGGTTCAGCCACAAAGGCGGCGTGGGCTGACGGGCCATGGCCTCGACGTAGCCGTCCGGCAGTTGGCAAGCAAAGGCGCCTACCACCACCTGGGCTGGCTCCGCCCCTTGCCACGTGACAGGCCAGTGGCGTACCTCGACCCCTTGCCGCCACTGCTGCCCGGCCTGGCTGTCGGCGTCCGGACACAGGCGCGCGAAAGCCTGCAGGTCGTCCACCCACAGGCGCACCGCCAGGTCGTGCTCGGCCGCCAGCTGGCGCGCCAGACGCCAGGTGACGCCGATGTCGCCATAGTTGTCGACGACCGTGCAGAAGATGTCCCAGGTGGTTTTCATCGCCACGTTCCGTTACCTGCGAAAAAAGACCGCGGATTTTGCGGATATTTGCCCACCAGCAAAAGCGCGGCGCTGAAAAAACCTCTCGCACCATGCGAGAATGGCACCCTCGACCCGCCTGCCAGGAGGCCGCCATGCCCCGCCCCCGCGAATTGAAGATCACCCTCAGACCCATGCAACTGGTGCTGTGCGTCGCCCTGGGTCTGTGGCTCGGCGCCGTGGCCATCGCCCTGAGCCTGTGGCTGGCCCTGCGCCTGTGGCCGGCACAGGTGCAGCCGCTGGTCGAGGCCGCCGTCCCCGCCGTGATCCAGCCTGCGCCTGCCGCCGCGCCAGCACAACCGGCCGACGCCCAGGCGCAGATGTTCGAACACTACAAGGACATCCTGCACAAGCAGGAACTGCAACAGGCTGCCGAGGCCGCCCAGGGCAATCCGCGCAACCTCAACAGCCCCAAGTGCCAGTTCTGGCTGCAGCAGAACCGCACCGCACCGACCGACAAGAGCCAGGCCAACGTGCTGGAGTTCTGCTACTGACCATGGACAAGGCCAGCCTGCTGCAATGCATCATCGCCACCCTCGAGCTCGACATGGAGGTGCTGCGCCGCGCCGCCCAGACCGCCTACGAGGCCGCCACCGCCGAAGAGAACATCGCCGAGAACAAGTACGACACCCTGGGGCTTGAGGCGTCGTACCTGGCCACCGGGCAGGCGCGGCGCACGGCCGAGATCCGCCAGGCGTTGCACACCTACCAGCAGTGGGTGCTGCGCGATTACGACCCGGCGCGGGGGATCCAGATCGGTTGCCTGGTGACCCTGGAAGATGAGTCGGGCCAACGGCGCCGGCTGTTCCTCGGGCCGGAAGGAGCCGGGCTGAAGGTCGGCGAGGGGGATGGGCTGGTGACGGTGATCACGCCACGCGCGCCGCTGGGACAACAACTGCTCGGCAAGCGGGTGGATGACGAGGTGAGCCTGGTGGTGGCTGGAGTGGCGCAGGTGCAGTTCATCATCGATATCGCCTGAGTGAGCCCATTGATTTAGCAGGCCCCTGTGGGAGCGGGTTTACCCGCGAAGCAGGCAGCGCGGTGACTGGCACCAGCTTCGCTGGTGTTCGCGGGTAAACCCGCTCCCACAGGAATTACGCAAGCTATTAGATTTTGAGCAAGACAGTTGCTCCCACAGGGTTGGCAATTCCCTACAGGGCTGTGCGATGGCCATCAATGACTCTGCAACGCATCGAACCGCCCCGCCAGCCCCTGCTCGGCGAACTGCTCCACCACGAAATCGATGAAGGCCCGGGTCTTGCCCGGCAACAGCTTGCGCTCGGCGTAGTACAGGCTGATATGTCCATCGTCGACGTACCAGTCCGGTAGCACCCGACTCAGGCGCCCGGCAGTCAGATAGGGCAAGGCGAACGGCAGGCTGACCAGGGCGATGCCCAGGCCTTGCTCGGCCACCGCGCAGGCGGCGTCTGAATCGCTCATGGTCAGGCGCTGGGGCAGTTGCAGCGGCTGTTGCTCCTGCCAGCGACTGGTCAGCGGCCAACTGCGCACCCGGCCGGTCTGCGGCGAGCGGATAAGGATGCCGGCGCACGCCTGCAACTGCTCCGGGCGGCTCAGTGGTCCGTGCTGTTGCAGGTAGCCCGGCGAAGCGACCAGCACTCGGTGTGCCGGGGTCAGCTTGCGCGCCACCACCCCCGGCGGCAGTTCGAAGCCGCCACCGATGGCGGCGTCGAAGCCCTGGCCGATCAGGTCGACCTGGCGATTGTCGAAGTGCCAGTCCGCCGTCACCGCCGGAAAACGGGCCAGGAACTCGCCCAGCAGCGGCAACACGTACAGGCGCCCGAATACCGTGCCCATGCTGACCCGCAACACGCCCGAGGGATGCCCTTCGCAGTTGGCGAGGTTGGCCACCGCGTACTGGATGGTGCGAAAGCTCTCGCTCACTTCGGCCAGAAAGCGCTGACCGGCCTCGGTCAGGGTCAACTTGCGCGTGCTGCGCAGGAACAACCGCACACCGAGCCGCGCCTCCAGCTGGGCGACGTTCTTGCCGACCGCCGCCGGGGTGAGCGACAGGCGCCTGGCCGCCTCGGCAAAGCTGCCGACTTCGGCGCTGCGAATAAAGCATTCCAGGCTGCTGAAGGATTCCATCACGGCCATTATCAACTCCTGGTTTATTCTGAGTAACTCGATTGCCATCTTATCAACAGGTAATCGAGCGCCGATACTGCGTCCATCCCAAGGCATCCGGCCTTGCTTCACTGCAGGAGATCAGCATGTCCCAAGCACTTCCCCTCACCGGTAAGGTGGCCCTGGTCCAGGGCGGTTCCCGCGGTATCGGCGCGGCCATCGTCCGCCGCCTGGCCCGCGACGGCGCCAAGGTCGCCTTCACCTATGTCAGTTCCAGCGCCAGCGCCGAAGCCCTGGCGGGTGAAATCAACAACGCCGGCGGCCAGGCCCTGGCCCTGCGCGCCGACAGCGCCGACATCCAGGCCGTGCAACAGGCCGTGGCCGACACCGCCAAGGCCTTCGGCGGTCTCGATATCCTGGTCAACAACGCCGGCGTGCTGGCGGTGGCGCCAGTGGCCGAATTCGACCTGGCCGACTTCGACCGCCTGCTGGCGATCAACGTGCGCAGCGTGTTCGTGGCCACCCAGGCAGCGGTGAAGCACATGGGCAAGGGTGGACGGATCATCAACATCGGCAGTACCAACGCCGAGCGCATGCCGTTCGCCGGCGGCGCACCCTATGCCATGAGCAAGTCGGCGCTGGTGGGCCTGACCAAGGGCCTGGCCCGGGACCTGGGGCCGCAGGGGATCACCGTCAACAATGTGCAGCCGGGGCCGGTGGACACCGACATGAACCCGGCCAGCGGCGAGTTCGCCGAGAGCCTGATTCCGTTGATGGCCATCGGGCGCTACGGGCAGGCGGATGAAATCGCCAGCTTTGTTGCCTACCTGGCGGGGCCTGAAGCGGGATACATCACCGGGGCGAGCCTGCTGGCCGATGGTGGGTTTGCGGCCTGATCGACCGGTTTACCTGTACCGGCCCTTTCGCGGGCAAGCCCGCTCCCACAGGGAAAGTGCAATACCTGTGGGAGCAACTGTCTTGCTCAATTTTTAGAATCTGGCGCGATCCCTGTGGGAGCGGGTTTACCCGCGAAGCAGGCGACGCGGTGCCTGGCACCGGCTGCGCCGGTGTTCGCGGCTGAAGCCGCTCCCACAGCGACCGTGCAGCCCTCAAGCCACGCGCCACGCCTGTGGGAGCGGGCTATGCCCGCGAAAGGGCCGGTGCAGGTCACATTTGAGTGGCCGCCAGACGCTCTTCCAGAACATCGAGAAAAGCCCGCGCCGCGGGCGTGGGGCTCGGCGACCAGACCGCGTACAGATGCCGCACCGGCGCATCCACCAGCGGCACCATGGCCACCCCCTGAAAACCCCGGGCGATACGCTCGGGCACCAACCCCAGCGCCATCCCGCGCTGGACGAATTTTTCCACCAGGCGAATATGGCCAATCTCGAACTGCACCCGATGCTGCAACCCCGCCGCCTGGAACGCCTCATCGGTCTGCCGGCGCGCCCCGGTGCCCTCGGGAAAGTCCACCAGCACCTCGTCGGCCAGATCGGCCAGGGCCAGCCGCGCCCTGCCCGCCAGCCGATGGCCGGGCGGCAACACCGCCACCAGTTCCTCCCGCGCCAGCAGGCGATGCTGCACGCCATGCAGCGCCTCGCCCTGCCACAGGCCGATGAAACCCACGTCCAGGCGCCGTTCGCAGACGTCCGCCATCAGCAACTCGCTCTTGGCGGTCAACCAGCGCACGTCCACATCCGGATAACGCTCATGGAACACCGCCAGCAGATCGACCAGGTCGAGCGCTGTGAGCGAGCTGATCTCGCCGATCGACAGGCGTCCACGCACCTGTCCGCAGGCGGCGGCGACATCCTCGGCCACCCGCCGTGCCGCCGCCACCGCCGGCCGGGCGCTGAGCACGAAGGCCTCGCCGGCCGGAGTCAGGCGCACGCGCCGCGAACTGCGCTCGAACAGGCTCACCCCCAACTGTGCCTCCAGCCGCGCCACCTGGTGGCTGAGGGCCGACTGCACCACATGGCAGCGCTCGGCGGCGCGGGTGAAACTGCCGGTGTCGGCCACGGCCAGGGCGTATTCGAGCTGCTTGAGGTTCATCAATCTATCTGCTTTCAAGATGGATAAGTTGAAAACTATACATTGGCGTCATGCAAGACACTTCCTGATACTTGTCGCCACACAACCTTGCCTGCAACGAGACAACCCATGAACACCCCGACTCTCGGCCGCGCCCTGATCCTGCTGATGGCCACCGCAACCGGCCTGGCCGTGGCCAGCAACTACTACGCGCAACCGCTGCTGCACAGCATCGCCCAACAGTTCGGCCTGAGCACCGCCAGCGCCGGCACCATTGTCATCGCCGCCCAGCTCAGCTACGGCGCCGGGCTGCTGTTGCTGGCGCCGCTGGGTGACCTGTTCGAGCAGCGCCGGCTGATCGTCACCATGGTGCTGATCGCCACCGCCGGGCTGCTGATCAGCGCCTGCGCGCCAAGCCTGCCGTGGCTGCTGTTCGGCACCGCGCTGACCGGGCTGTTCTCGGTGGTGGCCCAGGTATTGGTGCCCATGGCCGCCGCCCTGAGCGCCCCGGAGCAACGCGGCCGCGCCGTGGGCACGCTGATGAGCGGGCTGTTGCTGGGCATCCTGCTGGCGCGCACCGCCGCCGGCTTCATGGCCGAGCTGGGTGGCTGGCGCAGCATCTACGTGCTGGCGGCGGTGCTGATGGCGATCAGCGCCATCGCCCTGTACCGCAGCCTGCCGCAACACCACAGCCATGCGGGGCTCAAGTACCCGGCGCTGATCGGCTCGGTGTTCCGCCTGTTCGTCGAGGAGCCGGTGTTGCGCCTGCGCTCGCTGCTGGGGTTGCTGGCGTTCAGCCTGTTCGCGCTGTTCTGGACGCCGCTGGCGTTCCTGCTGAGCGATGCGCCCTATCACTATTCCGACGCGGTGATCGGCCTGTTTGGCCTGGCCGGGGCGGTCGGTGCGCTGGCAGCCAACTGGGCCGGGCGCCTGGCTGATCGAGGCAAGGGGCCGCTGGGCACCACCGTGGGGCTGGTGGCGCTGCTGCTGTCGTGGGTACCGCTGGGGTTCGCGCAGAGCTCGCTGGTGGCGTTGCTGGTGGGGGTGCTGCTGCTCGACCTGGCAGTGCAGCTGGTGCACGTGAGCAACCAGAACGCGGTGATCGTGCTGCGGCCGGAGGCGCGTACGCGGCTCAATGCCGGGTATATCACCTGTTACTTCATTGGTGGGGCGCTGGGGTCGTTGCTGGGGACGCAGCTGTTCGAGGTGCATGGCTGGGACGGGATCGTGGTGGCCGGGCTGGTGATCGGCGCGCTGGCGCTGGTGGTGTGGGGGTTGGCTGAGCGCAAGCGGGGGAAACGCCTGAGCGCCGGGATGTCCCCCCTGTAGGAGCGGCCTTGTGTCGCGAAAGGGCTGCGTAGCGACCCCGGCAGTATCAGCTTGATGCTCGAATCCTGGGGGCGCTTCGCACCCCTTTCGCGGCACGAGGCCGCTCCTACGGGGATTTGCGCATGGTCTGGTCAGCCTGACTTGCCCTCGATGAACGCTTCATCCACCCGCGCCAGCTGCGTCTCGCTCAGCACCCCGGCCTGGTAATGCAGTTTGATCCAAGCCAGCAGGTAGTCGTAGCGCGCCTGGGCCAGGTCGCGGCGGGTAGTGGCCAACTGCTGCTCGGCGTTGAGCACGTCCAGGTTGACCCGCTCGCCGCCCTGCACGCTCTTGCGCGTGGAGACCACCAGCGCTTCGGCCGCCACCAGCGCCCGTTCGTAGGCGCGCAGGCGGCTGGCGCCGGACTCGCAAGCGTTGTACTGCCTGCGCAGCTCGATCAGCGCGCTGCGGGTGTTGCCATCAAGCTCGTACTCGGCCTGCTCCAGGTGCCGGCTGGCCTGGCGGGTCGAGGCCAGCACGCCGCCCCCGGCGAAGATCGGCACGCTGACTTCGATACCCACGGTGTTGGTGTCGTAGCGCTGGTTGTAGGTGTTACCGCTGTCCGACTCCTGGCGCCGCGAGGTGGCGAACGCGGTGACCTTGGGCAGGTGCCCGGCACGGTTGCGCTCGACTTCGTAACGCGCCACTTCCAGCGCCTGGCGTGACGAGGCCAGTTGTGGGTTGTTGGCCAGGGCCCGCTCCTGCCACGCCTCGTAGCCGCTGGGGTCGACCACCGGCAGGGCGAAGCCCAGGCGCAGCGGCGCCAGGTCCTCGACCCGCACCGCCGGCTCGCCGATCAACGCGCCCAGCTCGCGCAGCGCGGCATCCTGCTCGTTGCGCGCCTTGATCTCCTCGGCGTCGGCCAGCTCGTAGCGGGCCTGGGCTTCGAGGATGTCGGTGCGGGTGCCTTCGCCGGCGTCGAACAGACGCTGGTTCTGCTGGAACTGCTGGCGGTAGGCCTGCTTGCTGGCCACGCTGATGGCAATCTGGTCCTGGGCGAACAACGCCTGGGTGTAGTTGGTCATCACCCGCACCAGCAACTGCTGGCTCTGGTCACGGAAGCTTTCGTCGGCGAACAACGCCTGGGCCACACCCTTGCGGTAGCTCGAATACGCCTCGTAGTCGAACAGCGGCTGCTGGAGGATGAAGGTCGAACCCATGCTGTTGTAGTTGCGGTCTTCCTTTTGCCGCCGCGAATCCCCCAGGTAGCGCACCTCGGAATCGTTGCGCCCCTTGTTGTAGCTGTACGAGATGTTCGGCAGCAGGCCAGCGCGGCCGATGGCCCGGTATTCCTGACCAGCCTCGCGGGCCTTGAAGGCGGCGAGGTAGGTCGGGTCGCGGCGCAGGGCCTGCTCGTACACCTGGAACGGCCCCATGCCGGCCAGGGCGATGGTCGGCAGCCAGGCGCAGGCCAGCAGCAGCCCGGTCAGTGGGAACTTCTTCACTGGGCGGTCCTTATTGTTCGGTCAAGGCGGTACCTGCACGGTCGAGCAGGGGTTTGAACAGGTAGTTGAGCAGCGAGCGCTCACCGGTACGCACGAACAGCTCGGCAGGCATGCCCGGACGGATTGCCAACCCCTCGAGACGCGCCAGCGCTTCTTCGCTGACGGTGCTGCGCAGCACGTAGTACGGCTGGCCGCTGCGCTCGTCGATCAGCTGGTCGGCCGACACCAGCGCCACCTCCCCGGTCACCCGTGGCGTGCGGTTCTGGTTGAAGGCGGTGAACAGGATGTCCACCGGCAGTTGCGGCGCCACCTTGTCCACCAGGTTCACCGGCAGGCGCCCTTCCACTTCCAGCGCGGTGCCCTGGGGCACGATTTCCAGCAGGGTGTCGCCAGCTCGCACCACGGCGCCTTCGGTATGTACGCCGAGGTTGACCGCCACGCCGTCGGCCGGCGCCAGGATCTCGCTGTGCTGCAACTCGAAGTGCGCGGAGTTGAGCTGCTGTTCCAGGGTCGCGGCCTTGACCTGAGCGTCGGCCAGTTGCGTGCGCACCTCCTTCTGGTACTCCTCGCGGCGCTGTTGCAGGTTGAGCCGGGACTCGACGATCACCTGCTCCAGGCGCGCGCTCTCGCCGGCGTTCTGCGCCAGGTCGCGCTGCACCTGCGACAACTGGCGCTGGTACTCGAGCACGCGGTTGCGCGGGATGTAGCCGTCGCCGGCCAGCGGGCGCAGGCTGTCGAGCTGCTCGCGCAGCGAATCGGCCTGAGCCTGCAGGTCGCTGCGCGCGCGGCGCATGCCGGTCAGCTGGGCCTGGGAGCCGTCGATGCTGGCGGCCAGGGCGCCCTGCTCGCGAGCCTGGGCCTGGCGGCGGCTGTCGAACAGCTGGCGCTGGCCTTCGACAATCAGTGCCAGGCGGGCGTCGGAATCTTCCAGCAGCTCTGCGGGAAACTGCACCTGCCCCAGGTTGTCGCGCTCGCTCTGCCAGCGCGCCAGGGCGGCGCGGGTCATGCGGTACTGGGCCTGCAGCGCGTCGACATCGGCCTGCACCTGGGTGCGGTCGAGGCGGAACAGCGGCTCGCCCTGGCGTACCTGCTGGCCTTCGCTGACCAGAATGCGGCTGACCACCCCGGCGGCCATCGACTGCACCGCCTTGCGCTTGCCCGATACCACCACGGTGCCCTGCACCGGCACGCCCTGGTCGAGCGGGGCGAGGCTGGCCCAGGCCATGAAACCGCCGAAACCGACCAGGGTCAGCAACCACCCCAGGCGAACATGGAAACGTGCATCACGGGTGTGCTGGCTCATGCGCCACCTCCGGCTTGCAGCGGGCGTTGCGCCGGGGCCTGGCCCATGGCGTGGAGAATGTCGCGGGCCGGGCCGAAGCCCTGCATGCGCCCTTCGTTCATCACCAGCAGCTTGTCGGCCTGGGCCAGCGCCGCGCTGCGGTGGGTCACCAGCACCACGGTGCGACCCTGGGCCTTGAGCTGGACGATGGCGCTGGCCAGCGCGGCCTCGCCGTGGCTGTCGAGGTTGGAGTTGGGCTCGTCGAGCACGATCAGCCGGGCATCGCCGTACAGGGCGCGGGCCAGGGCGATGCGCTGCTTCTGCCCGCCGGAGAGGTCGACGCCCTCCTCGCCCAGGCGCGTGTCGTAGCCCTGGGGCAGGCGCAGGATCAAATCATGCACGCCGGCCAGCCGGGCCGCCTCGACCACCTTGATGCCGTCCAGCTCGCCGAAGCGGGCGATGTTCTCGGCGATGCTGCCGCGCAGCAGTTCGATATTCTGCGGCAGGTAGCCGATGTGCGGGCCCAGGGCATCGCGGTCCCACTGACTGAGCTCGGCGCCGTCGAGGCGCACATGGCCGCTCATCGTCGGCCACACGCCGACCAGCACCTTGGCCAAGGTCGACTTGCCCGAGCCCGAAGCGCCCAGCACGCCGAGCAGTTCACCCGGTGCCAGGGCGAAGTTCACCTGCTGCAGGGTGGCCAGGTTGCGCCCGGGCGGGCCGGCGCTGACCTGCTCCACCGCCAGTTGTCCGGTAGGCACCGGCAGCGGCATCGGCGTCGGCGGCTCGGGGTGCTCGCGCAGCAGGACGTCCAGGCGCTGGTAGGCCAGCTGCGCGCCGCTCCACTGCTTCCACACCGCGATCAGCTGGTCGATCGGGGCGAGTACCCGGCCCATCAGGATGGAGCCGGCGATCATCATGCCCGGGGTCATCTGCCCCTCGATCACCAGCAGCGCGCCCAGCCCCAGCACCAGCGATTGCAGGCACAGGCGCAGGCCCTTGCTGGTGGCGGTGATCACCGCCGACGTATCGCTGGCCTTGTTCTGCAGGTCGAGGAAGCGCCCGTGCAAGGTGTACCAGCGCTGGCGCAGGGCGCCGAGCATGCCCATGGCCTGGATGCTCTCGGCGCTTTGCAGCTGGCTGCCGGCCAACTGCGTCGATTGCAACTGGAAGCCACTGGCCTCGGCCAGGGTGGCATGGGTGAGGCGTTCGTTGAGGATCGCCAGGGCGATCAGCAGCAGCGCGCCGACCGTGGCCATCACCCCCAGCCAGACGTTGAAGGCGAAGATCACCGCCAGGTAGATGGGGAACCAGGGCGCATCGAAGAAGGCGAACAGCGCGGGGCCGGTGATGAACTGGCGCAGCTGGGTCAGATCGCCCAGGGCCTGCCCGGCGGAGCCGTCGCGCTGGCGCAAGTTGCGCTCGAAGGCGGCGCGGTAGACCTTCAAGTTGAAACTTTTCTCCAACTGGTTGCCCACGCGGATGACAATGAAACTGCGGACTGCTTCAAGCCCGCCTATATAAACGAAGAAGCCGACCACCATCAGGGTAAGCACCCACAAAGTTGTGGTGCTCTGCGAACTCAGTACACGGTCGTACACTTGAAGCATATAAATCGACGGCACCAGCATGAGCAAGTTGATCAATGCCGTGAAACAGCCCACGCTGATCAAGGTTGACTTATGTTCGCCGAGTGCCGCCCACAAAGGCGCCCCGGGCTTTTGGCTCGGTAGTTTCATGTTTCGCCCTGGCTCGCCTGGAACTTTTTAGTTCCAGGTGGGAATTATTTGTCGAGGCGCTCGAGCACCAGTTGCTTGCCGTCCGGGGTGGTCCAGGCGTAGCGCTGGGCACCTTCGCGGCTGAAATGCACCACGCTGCTGCCGTCACCGCCCACCAGGGCCAGGGTGTCGGGGGTCACCAGCCAGCTGCCGGGGCGCAGGCCTATCAGCCCCTTGGCGCACTCCAGGTCACCTTCGATTTCGCCTTCCGTGGCGCCAAGACGCAGGTCGCAGGCCTGCGTCTGCTGCTGTTCGGGGTAAAGCTGCCAACGGCCGGCCAGTTGCGCGGCGTTGGGGAGTAACAGGCTGCTCGCCATGACTACCTCGGTCATCGACACCATGGGGATCGCGGCCAGCGCGATCGTTTTCAGGTTTGCTTTCATTGGTTCGCCTCACCGGCAAAAGGGGCGACGCGCGAGCGCCGCCCCCTGTTGCATCAGACCACGATGTCGGTGACAGCGGCCTGGCCAACGGTGGTCACCAGGAAGTCAGCCGAGCTGTTTCCGGTGAAGTCGATGGACAGGCTGCCCAGGTTGGTGGCCTGGTCGTAGGTCAGCAGCGCCTCGCCGGCATGACCGGTAAAGGCGTTGACGAACTGCAGCGGCAGCTTGTTCACGGCGAACGCGGAGATGGCCGACAGGTCGATCTTGTCCACGCCCGAGGTGAAGTCCATGATGCGATCCGGCGCCGCCTTGGTCGAGTCGCTGACAGCCGCGAACACGAAGGTGTCCGAGCCGCTGCCGCCCCACAGTTGGTCGGCACCGCCGCCGCCGTAGATGATGTCGTTGCCGGCACCACCCTTGAGCACGTTGGCCAGCGCGTTGCCGATCAGCAGGTCGTTGCCCGAGCCACCGAAGGCGTTTTCAATGGTCACGCCCTTGGCGATGGAGACGTTGCCGACCATGCCGCCGACGTCGGAGAACGACGCTTCGTTGAGGTTGATCTTCTGGTTCTGGGTGAACCCGGAGAAGTCGAAGGTGTCGTTGCCGCCACCGTCCCACACCGAGAACACCAGCTTCGACGAGGCCGAGGTGGCCGAGTAGAAGTCGCGATCAGCGGTGGAGTTGAAGCCGTAGGTGGTGTCGTTGGCACGGGTGGCGTAGTTGGCGCCGTAGAGCTTCTGGATCGCCAGGATGTCGTCCATCAGCGGGGCCGAGGCGTAGTACTGACCGCCACCCTTGATGAAGTTCTGGCCGTTGTTGCTCTCGCTCCAGTAGCTCATGATGCTGTAGCCACGGGTGTCCTGGGCGTAGTCGGCATCACGGTAGGTCGGGTTGCCCTCGCCGGCGTTGTAGTCGCCAGGGTGGGACAGGCCCAGTACGTGACCGATCTCGTGGGTCAGGGTCTGACGACCGTAGTTGCCGGTGCCCGGGTTGATGTTGACCTGGTAGCCGCTGTTGATCAGGTACCAGGATTCACCCTTGTGCGAGCCCGGGCCGTCGAACGGCAGGTAGGCGAATGCCGCGCCGCCGTTGCTGGCGCTGAAGTTGCCGTAGGTCATGTGGCCATCGCCACCCGATGCCGCCTCGGTGAAGGTGACCTTGGCCACGTCCGCCCAGGACTGCATGGACAGCTTGGCTTGTTGCTTCTGCAGGTCGCTGAACTGGCTGAAGGTGCCCAGTCCGCGGCTGTAGAAGTCCGCCGGTGCCTTGGTCAGGAAGGTGTAGGTGAGGCTGATCGTGCCGTCCTTGTTCAGGTCTTTCCAGGAAGCGCCGTCACGCAGGATGTGATCGGCGGCCTGGTCGGCCGTGAAGGACTTCTTGCCATTGATGTTCGCGCCGCCGCGGTCGTACTGGTGGGCAAAGCTGTCGATCAGGCCGAAGGAAGAACTTGGGCCCTTCGGTTGCAGTGCGGAAACGGCGGAAACAATGGCGTTTTCTTTGACTTTCGACATGCAGATTACTTCCTTGTGTACAAAAAAGCAGTTGATGTCCGACAGGGTTCTCCCACCGGGCGAGAACTTCCTGTCACTCGCCTTTATGAGGCGCAAAAAAACTGACACACATTGAAACTTGATGTCCAGCGTTTTTTGACGTCATTTTTTCGTTTTCGAAAATTAAACTGCGCCGTACTAATTTGCGCAAACTGCGATGGATCAACGGCGCCAGCGATAAGCATTAGTTACAGTCATGCCCCATGACAGTTATAGACAACGGTTCGAAGTTTACTTTCGAAAATGCGACTTTCACTTGTTGAGCACCACCGCTCGCTCGTCTATGCGCTTTACTGCGCGACAACCCGCCACACGACCCTCCGTCGCCTGCTCGTTGACTTGCCGGCGTGGCAAGCGCTCAGTAGGCGTTGGTCAACGACCCCTTCCTGACAGGACGACGCAATGACAAGACTCACGGTGCAATCCGGCGATTTCTTGCAAGGTGAAGGCGAGTATCGCAATGGAGCGCTCACTCTCAAGACCCCGCGCAGCCCCTCGCCCGGCGAGCGCATTTCGCTGGCGCGGATCAAGGACCTGAAGCTGGCCAACCTCGAATCGACCCGCAGCCTCGGTGGCGCCCTGGGCTGGGGCGTGGCCGGCGCCCTGGTGGCCGGCCCGGTCGGCCTGCTGGCTGGCCTGCTGCTGGGCGGCAAGGAGGAGGAAGTCACCTTCCTCGCCACCTTCAAGGATGGCCGCAAGCTGCTGGCCATCACCGACGGCAAGACCTGGTCGAAGATCGACGACAACTGGCGCCGGCACCAGCGGCCGGCGGCGGCCTGAATCAACGGCCGCTTCGTTCGTTCTGACATTACAAGCCCGATTACCGGCAAGCCGGCTCCAACAGGGGCAGATGCATCTGTAGGAGATCACACAGCCTTCCGGGCTGCGCTGTCGCGCAGGGAACAAGGTTCCAGCGTGGGAGCGGCGGTGCGCCGATGCGACTTGCCCCGCGATCACCGGCGAAGCCGGTGCCAAACGCCGCATCGCGGGGCAAGCCCGCTCCCACGCTGCCCCAGTCAAATCAAAGAATTATGTTTTGTTCCATGAGAGCGGGCTTGCATCAGCCATACGAACGTTTCCCCTGAAACCTCGAATCCCTCCCCTGGCAGCCTGCTACCATGGCGCCCTTCTGCCTGCCCGACAGCTGCCGAGCGATAACGGCGCGTCCACTTTTCAAGGAGCCTTGCATGACCCCGCTTCGCCCCCGCCTGCCCCTTGGCCTGCTCGGCCTGGGCCTTGCCCTGCACACTGGCCAGGGCCTGGCCGAGGACAGCGTGACCCTGGCCCCGGTGCGCATCTCCGAGGTTCAGGACAACAGCGGCTACCAGGCACGCGAAGCCCAGGTCGGCGGCCTGCACAGCGCGCCGCTGCTCGACACCCCGGCCTCGGTCAGCGTGTTCAGCCGCCAGCTGCTGGACGACCGCCAGGTGCGCAAGCTGAGCGAAGTGCTGCAAAGCGATGCCTCGGTGGGCGAAAGCTACGCGCCGATCGGCTACTACGAGAACTTCAACGTGCGCGGCTTCGAGCTCAACGCCGCCAGCAGCTACCGGATCAACGGCCAGACCATCGCCGGCGAGCAGAACGTGGCGCTGGAGAACAAGCAGCAGGTGGAGCTGCTCAAGGGGCTGTCGGGGCTGCAGAGCGGCGTGTCGGAGCCCGGTGGGCTGGTCAACTATGTGACCAAGCGTGCCGAGGACGTACGCTCGGTCACGGTTTCGAGCAACGAGCAGGGCGAACGCTACCTGGCCACCGACCTGGGCGGCTGGTTCGGCGCCGAGCGCCAGTTCGGTCTGCGGGTCAACCTGGCCCACGAGGACATCCGCTCCTATGTCGACCACGCCGACGGCAAGCGGGATTTCGCCTCCCTGGCGCTCGACTGGCAGATCAACCCGAATGCCGTGCTGGAGCTGGACGCTGAATACCAGCACCGTGAGCAATATTCGGTACCAGGTTACCAACTGCTCGGCGGCAAGCAGTTGCCCCACAACGTCGACCCCAAGGATCACCTGGCCTGGCAGTCCTGGGCCAAGCCGGTGCAGAACGACTCGCTGAACCTGGGCGGGCGCTTCAAGTATCAGTTCAACGACAACTGGAACGGCACCTTGAGCGCTTCGCGCAGCAAGGTGGTGATCGACGACTACAGTGCCTTTGCCTGGGGTTCGAGCGAAGGCGCCTTCTTCGGCAGCAACGGCGACTACGACATCTACGATTTCCGCAGTCCCGACGACACCCGGCGCATCGACGAGGCACAGGCCACCCTCGATGGGCGCTTCGACGCCCTGGGCGTGAGCCATGAGCTGACCGTGGGTACCAGCGCGCAACGCCGCACGCTGGATCAGCGCCCGTACTACAACGAATGGATCGGCAGCGGCAATATCAACACCAATGCGCCAGCCTACGCACCTTCCGGCAAACCGATCGGCGCCAGCGAGCGCCGCCTCGACAGCCGCCAGTACGGCCTGTTCTTCAGCGACCGCATCACCTTCAACGAACACTGGCAGACCGTGATCGGTGCCCGGGAGGTCCGGCTGGACGAGAAGACCTGGAACGAGAACGGTGTCGCCGGACGGCATACCCAGCAGTACCAGTTGCTGCCCAATGCGGCACTGATCTACAAGCCACAGTCCGATACCACGCTCTACGCCAGTTATTCGAAAGGCCTTTCCGCAGGCGGCACTGCGCCCTGGTTCGCCAGCAACGCCGCCGAGATCCTCGCCCCGACCCTGTCGCGCCAGCTCGAAGTCGGCATCAAACGTGAATGGCAGGGCATGAGCTTCAGCGCGGCGCTGTTCCAGATCCGCCAGGCCTACCAATATGCCCGCCCCGACGACACCCCGGCGCCGACCTACGTGCAATCGGGCCAGCAGAAAAATACAGGTCTAGAACTCGGCGCCAGCGGCTGGGTGACCTCCAACCTGCAGATCCAGGCCAGCGCCGCAGCGATCCGCGCCCGCGTGCAGAACAGCGACACCGACGCCTACGAAGGTCACCAGGCAATCAACGTCCCGCGCCTGCGCGCGGCGCTGCAGGCCGACTACGCCCTGCCCGTGCCCGGCCTGGCCCTGCTCGGCGGCGCCCGCTACAGCGCCAGCAAGTACGCCAGCCACACGAGCGACGCCGAAGTCGGCGGCTATACCGTGTTCGATGTCGGCAGCCGCTACCGCACGACCATCGGCGGCTACGACACCGTGCTGCGCCTGACCGTGGACAACGTCTTCGACAAGCGCTACTGGCGCGACGTGGGCGACTACCTGGGCGACAACTACCTGTTCCAGGGGGCGCCGCGCACGGCACGGCTGTCGGCTTCCGTCAGTTTCTGACAGCGCCATCGCGGGGCAAGCCCGCTCCCACGCCAAAGGGAGCGGGCTTGCCCCGCGATCAGGGCTTCAACAAAAACGCGAGACAAACAAAAAGCCCCCGAACCTTTCGATTCGGGGGCTTCTCGTAGAATGTGGCGGTGAAGAAGGGATTTGAACCCTTGATACGATTTCTCGTATACACACTTTCCAGGCGTGCTCCTTCGACCACTCGGACACTTCACCGTTTTCTCTTCAAGCTATTCAGCCTGTCGAGGCGCGCTAATTTAGTAGAAGCCTTTTCCTTTGGCAAGCATTTTTTTCAGAATTTTCATGCGCTTAAGCCAATCGACCGAAATACCGGGGCAATCAGGGCAATGCTGCCATTGTGCCCAGCGCTTTTCCCACTCCCCGCGCCCCTGCCCCGATGGCACAAGGCACAAGCTCCCGCCGCTGACTGACCAGTCAGTCTTGGCGCTTTACCTGGCCGGTGCCGCTGGGTAACGTCACCGCCACGCCCTCCAAAGGACTCTGCCATGAGCGAGCTGATTACCTACCACGCCGAAGACGGCATCGCCACCCTGACCCTGAACAACGGCAAGGTCAACGCCATCTCCCCGGATGTCATTAAAGCCTTTAATGCCGCGCTCGACCGCGCCGTCGAGGAGCGCGCGGTGGTGATCATCACCGGCCAGCCGGGCATTCTCTCTGGCGGCTACGACCTCAAGGTGATGACCGCCGGCCCCAAGGAGGCCGTCGGCCTGGTCACCGCCGGCTCCACCCTGGCCCGTCGCCTGCTGTCGCACCCCTTCCCGGTGATCGTCGCCTGCCCCGGCAATGCCGTGGCCAAGGGCGCCTTCCTGCTGCTGTCGGGTGATTACCGCATCGGGGTCGAAGGCCCCTACAAGATCTGCCTGAACGAAGTGCAGATCGGCATGACCATGCACCATGCCGGTATCGAACTGGCCCGTGACCGCCTGGGCCGTGCGGCCTTCCAGCGCTCGGTGAACAATGCCGAGGTATTCGATCCGCAGGGCGCCCGTGAAGCCGGCTTCCTCGACAAGGTGGTGCCTGCCGAGCAGTTGCTGGAAACCGCCCTGACCGCGGCCCGCGAAATGAAGAAACTGAACATGCTGGCGCACAAGAACACCAAGCTCAAAGTGCGCAAGGCGCTGCTGGAGGCGCTGGACGAGGCGATCCTGGCGGATCAGAACCACCTGGGCTGATCTGAACAGCTGATGCAAGACCTGTGGGAGCGGGTTTACCCGCGAATGCGTCGGTGGATCCACCAACGCATTCGCGGGTAAACCCGCTCCCACAGATGCCCTGCCAACAAGAGGCACTGCAGTGTTTGCCCCTGACAGTGCACATCCGTACACTGCGCCGCGACTGTCCGGTGTGAGTCGTACCATGCTTTATATGCTTCGCATGCTCCTGTTGGCGCTGCACTTCCTGCTCGTGGGTGTCGTCGGTCTGGTGATCGGCCTGCTGCGTCCGTTCAACCCCGATAACAGCCGCCTGTTCGCCCGCCTGTACAGCGTGCCGGCCGCCTGGCTCATGCGCATCAAGGTCAAGGCCGAGGTCGGCCCGCTGTGGGACCAGCCCCCTGGCTGCGTGATCATCGCCAACCACCAATCCAACTACGACCTGTTCATCATCGGCCAGGTGGTGCCGCGCCGCACCGTGGCCATCGGCAAGAAGAGCCTGGGCTGGGTCCCGCTGTTCGGCCAGCTGTTCTGGCTGGGCGGCAATGTGCTGATCGACCGCAAGAACGCCTACCAGGCGCGCAAGGCCATGCAGACCACCACCCGGACCCTGCGCGACGACACCTCGATCTGGATCTTCCCCGAAGGCACGCGCAACCCCGGCGAGCAGTTGCTGGCGTTCAAGAAGGGCGCTTTCCACATGGCCATCGAGGCCGGCGTACCCATCGTGCCGGTGTGCGTCAGCCGCTACACCCAACGCCTGGGCCTGAACAGCTGGCGCCAGCGCACCGTGGTCATTCGCTCGCTGGCCCCCATCGCCACCGCAGGCCTGACCCAACAGGACCTGCCCGCGCTGATCGAGCAATGCCGCAGCCAGATGCAGCATTGCATCGACCATATGGAAAGCGAGCTCACCGCGCCCTGATCGGCGTGCGGACTTGCCCCGTGCCGCGACACAGCCCAAGCTGTGTAGCGTGTTCAATCGGATAAGCGGACAACCATGGGTCGAGTCGTCGCATCGGCGGTGTACAGCGCCGGCAGGAAGGTCACCAACATCAGCCTCGACGAGGGCGCCGAATGGGCGCGCAAGCCCGGGCACTTTGTCTGGATCGGCCTGGAAGAGCCCAACGCCGAGGAACTGGCCAACCTGCAGCGCCAGTTCGGCCTGCACGAGCTGGCCATCGAGGACGCCCTGGAGAAACACAGCCGGCCCAAGCTTGAGACCTTCGGCGACGCGCTGTTCATCGTCACCTACTCGCCGGTGCGCCACGAGGGAAAGCTCGAGTTCATCGAGACCCATATCTTCGCCGGCAACGGCTACATCATCACCTGCCGCAACGGTCACTCGAAGTCCTATGCCCTGGTGCGCCAGCGCTGCGAGGCGCGTCCGCTGCTGCTCGAGCACGGCGAGGACTTCGTGCTCTACGCCCTGCTGGATTTCGTCACCGAGAACTACCAGCCGGTGAGCGAGGCGATCCACGGCGAGATCGAGGAGCTGGAACAGAGCGTGCTGAGCAATTCGCTCAAGGAAGAGGACATCCAGCGCCTGCACAGCCTGCGCCGCGACATCCTGCGCCTGCGCCGCTACGTGGCGCCGATGGTGGAGATCAGCGAGGAACTGCAGCGCCTGAGCTTCCCGTTCATCGACAAGAACATGCGCCCGTACTTTCGCGACGTGCAAATCCATGTCACGCGGCAGATGGAAGACCTGGCCGGGATCCGCGACATCGCCAGCCAGACCATCGAGATCGGCATGCTGCTGGAGTCGTCACGGCAAAGCATCACCCAGCGCAAGTTCGCCGCCTGGGCGGCGATCCTGGCGTTTCCCACGGCGGTCGCCGGAATCTACGGGATGAACTTCGAGAACATGCCGGAGCTGGCATGGCGCTACGGTTACTTCGGCGTCCTGGGGGTGATCGCCCTGGGCTGTTCGGGGCTGTATTACAGCTTCAAGCGTTCGGGCTGGCTGTAACGCCAATCGCGGGCGAGCCCGTTCTAATGGAATAAAAGTAACTTGCAGATTTCACTGAAACAGCGTGGGAGCGGGCTTGCCCCGCGATGCGATGTATGGCACCGGCTGCGCCGGTGATCCGGGCGGTGCGGCGTTCCGACAAGCCCGCTCCCACGCAGCCTCAGTCAAATCAAAGAATTGCGATTGTTCCATGAGTGCGGGCTTGCCGATGCGGATCTCAGATCGCGCGGCTGCCGGGCTGCTGGACGAAACGCAGCATCCACTCGCCCACCAGATCCCCCTGGTGCTCGGTGGCCAGGCTGGCCACCGCCTTCTCATAGACTTCATTACCCAGCGACGCCTGTCGCGCGTCGAGCAATGCCCGGGAGTAGTCATGGACGAACTCCGGGTGTCCCTGGAAGCACAGCACCTGGTCACGGATGTGGTAGGCGGCGTTCGGGCAGAAGTCACTGGAGGCGATCACCGTGGCCCCTTCGGGCAGCTCGGTGACCTGGTCCTGGTGGCTGATCAACAAGGTCAGCTCGGACACCTGCGGGTCCATCCACGGCGCATGGGCCGCCAGGCTGTAGCGGTGAACGCCCACGCCCCAGCCTTTGTCGGCGCGCTCGGCCTTGCCGCCGAGGGTCAGCGCCAGCAGCTGGTGACCGAAACACACGCCCAACAGCTTCTCGCCACGTTCGTAGAGCTTGAGCAGGTAGGCCTTGAGCGTCTGGATCCACGGATCGTCGCCGAACGAGTCGGCCTTGCTGCCGGTCACCAGGTACGCATCGAAGCGTTCGCCGTCCGGGGGATAGTCGCCGTTCATCACGTTGTACACATCGAATTCGGCCGCGATCGGCTGGCGCGAGAACAGCTGCTCGAACATCCTGCCGTAGCCCTGGTACTGCGCGATCAACTCCGGTCGCAGGACATCGGTTTCAAGGATGCAGATGCGTAACGACATAGGGGTAGTCCTGAACGACATGTGGGTGGGATTTGCTGTAGAGACTGACGCGAAAGGGCCGTACAAGCAAGTAGGATGTCCGGACGAACGGTAGGCCCTGTAACCCTTGGTAACCCCTGCCGCGCACTCGTCTAGCCTGAGCGTGCCAGCGGGGTGGCCAGTGGCCTTAATGCCATGAGGAATCGACATGAAAATTGTTAGAACAAAGGGTTCTGAAACAGGGATGACGCGGGCCCTACTGTTGGTTGTATATCCAGATATACGCGGCAAGCAGGAACGGCGTGCCATCACGCCGCTGCGATCGACCCGACGCTAGACAAGGAAGCCAAGGGTTATTCAGGAATAACAACAAGAAGGCGGTCCGCCATGTTCAGACAATCCAAGGTACGCCAAGCCGGCCTCATACTCTTCGCCACGACGCTGTTGCTGATCCTGCCGAACCTCACCCGGCTGTTCGGCTGAACGCGGCGGTGGCCTTTTCCGAGCACGCGTGGGTAATCTGCCGACCTTGATGGTTGGAGATCGTCCATGCGCCTGTGTCTTGCCCTGCTCTGCCTACTGCTCGCCCCGACATTGTCGGCGGCGCAGTTGAACCTCGAACTGGGCGGCGACAGCCGGCGCTGGAGCAGTGAACAGCTACTTGCCCATCCGCAGGCGCGAAACATCACCATCGAACAGGACGTGGCCTACAAGCGCACCTTGCATTACCGCGCCGTGCCCCTGGCGGTGCTGCTGCAGGGCGTGAACCCGAGCGATCACCTGCAGGCCGTGGCCCTCGATGGCTTCGCCGCCGAGATGCCCGCCGGGCCGCTGTTGCAGGCGGGCCCCGCGCAGGCCTGGCTGGCCATCGAAGACCCCAGCCACCCTTGGCCCGCGCTGAGCAAGGGCAAGCCAGGCGCCGGGCCGTTCTACCTGGTATGGACCCAACCCCAGGCCAGCGGTATTCGCCCGGAACAATGGCCGTATCAGATCGCCAGCATCCGCCGCCTGCCCCCGGTCGAGACGCGCTTCCCCGCCCTGCTGCCCGACCCGGCCGTGGCCGAGAACGACCCGGTGCGCCAGGGTTTTGCCCTGTTCCAGCAGAACTGCCTGGCCTGTCATCGCCTCAATGGCGCCGGCGACGCGCACCTGGGCCCGGACCTGAACCTGCCGCACAACCCCACCGAGTATTTCCAGCCGGCCTACCTGCGCCAGTACATTCGCGACCCGCAGAGCCTGCGGCAGTGGCCGCAGGCGACGATGCCCGGGTTTTCCACCCAGGTGCTGGATGAGCCGGCGCTCGATGCCGTGCTGGCGTACCTGAAGCATATGGCGGGGCGCAAAGCGCACTGATGCCCTTGCGGGCCTAGGCAATCGGCCTTTCCTGCTTGACGCCCCAGCCCTCGACTTCGCCGCCGTAGGGCGAGACGACCTGTTCAAAGGCCTGCTCGAAGGCGCCGATGCCGCCATGGGTGGCGTACATCACCTTGCTCAACTCCAGGTGCCAGGCGCCGTCGTCGCGCTCGCTCACCTGGGCGTTGAGCGATTCGCCACGAAACTGCCCCGCCGCCCGGCGGGCACCTGCCTCGCTGGGAAACACGGCGTAGAACTCGATGGGATGGATGCGGGTGAAATCGAAACCGCCAGCTTTCATCTGGCGCAGGACACTGCTGCTGATGTCGTCGTTCTGGCTGCTCATGAAACGTCCTCCTGCAAAGCAATGGATAGACTTTCCGTGCACAACGCACCTGCCTGGCACACAAGGAATGCCTGACAATACGAGCGGATTGCAAGACGCGATGAAAACGGCGGCGGCCCGCAGAGAAGGCCGGCGCCTGACTTGAGCGTAGCGCCTGAGACAGCGCTACGCCAGAGACACCCGGTTCAGGGCGCTTCGCGAATGGTGGTGATGGTCACGCCGCTCTGTTCCTTGAGCCAGCGCGCCGTGGGGGAAAAGCTGCGGTCCTGGAAGTCGTTGAGGTCCAGTTCGTCCATGAGCGGGAACAGGCGCGAACGGATGGCGCGGGCGGCATCTTCCTCGCTGGGGCGCTGCTCGGCATTGAGCAACAGCGTTTGCGGCTCGCCTTTCTGGTCTGCAAAGCTGACTTCCCATGCTTTCATCGATCAGCCCTCGCTGGCGCAACGGTGAATGGAACGGCGTACTCACTTGACCATGGTGCAGGGATGAATGTTCAGCCGCATACGTGAAACCGCATGAAAAAAGCCCGCCGGTTCAGGGCGGGCTTCATGGGGCAGGCGGCGGCCTTACTTCGGCGTGCCGTGGACGACACCGGCGGTGTTGTCCAGCAGGCTCTTGGTCGCGGTCTGGATATAGGCCTCGAGTTTCTTGAGCATTTCCGGCTGGTCGGGGCTTTCGATCAGTTCGGCCTTGAACTCACGGCCCAACTGGTAGCGGTACATCCGCGGGGTCATGTCCTTGGACTCGATGAGGATGCGATCGCCCTGCACCAGGCCGACGATCTGCTCGCTGCCCGACGGCTTGATCATGCCCACGCCCTGGTCGCCCTCAGGCAGGTTGAGCAGGTCGCGGCCCCAGCACTGGTGGCGGGCCTGGCCGCCGAGACGGCCCATGATGGTCGGCACGATGTCCACCTGGGTACCCACGGTGTGGTTGACCGCGCCGAACTTCTCCTGGATGCCCGGGGCAATCAGCAACAGCGGCACGTTGAAGCGGCCCAGGTCCAGCTCGGTGACCTGCTGGTGGTTGCCGAAGCCATGGTCGCCGACGATGACGAACAGGGTGTCCTTGAAGTACGGCTCCTTGCGGGCCTTCTCGAAGAACTGGCCCAGCGCCCAGTCGGAATAGCGCATGGCGGTCAGGTGCTCGTCCAGGCGCCCTTGGCCGGTGACCTTCTCCACCGGCAGGTCCTTGGGCAAGGCGTACGGCGTGTGGTTGGAGAGGGTCTGCAGCAGCGCGTAGATCGGCTTCTTGCCGTCGTGCTTGGCCAGCTCTTCATTGCCACGGTCGAACATGTCCTGGTCGGACACGCCCCAGGTCGGGTCGGAGAACACCGGGTCGACGAAGTCGTTGCGACCAATGAAGGTGGTCATGCCCTGGTTGCCGAAGAACCCGGACTGGTTGTCCCAGGCGAAGTCGCCGTTGTAGACGTAGACATCGTCATAGTCGCGGGCGCTGAGCAGTGCCGGCAGGCCGGACAGCTTGTGGCCGCCTTCCGGGGTCTGCATCAGGTACTCGAAGCCCGGCAGGTTGGGGAAGCAGGCCATGGTGGCGAACATGCCCTGGTGGGTATGGGTGCCGTTGGAGAAGAAGCGGTCGAACAGCACACCCTCCTTGGCCAGCTTGTCGAAGTACGGGGTGATGTTGTTCGGGCTGCCCAGGGCGCCCACCGAGTGGCCGGCGAAGCTTTCCATGAGGATGACCACCACGTTCTTGACCGGCAGCGTGTTCGCCACCGGCGGCACGAAGTCGCGACGGATCGCGGCCTCGTCGGCATCGACCAGGGTGTCGTTGGCGGTCAGCAGCTGCTCGCGCACGGTCTGGGTGGCCAGCGGCTGCTCGAGTACCGGCTTCCAGATGTTGGCGCGGTCTTCGCCGAAGCGGCTCTTGGCGGCGTCGATCAGGGTCAGCGTGCCGTTCAGGCCCAGCTGGTTGACGAAGTTCGAGTCGGTGGTGAAGGCATCGCCCCAGCGCATCGGCGGGCCCTGGCGCAGGGTGCCGCGGGCGGCGACCACAGCCACCAGCAGCACGACCATGAACACGGCCAGGCGGCCATACCACGGCGCGAACTTGCGGCTGCCGGCAGGCTGGAGGCTTTGCTCGCCACGGGTCAGGCGATCGATGCCCTTGAACAGCAGGCTCAGCAGCCAGGTGCCGACCAGCCAGGCCAGCAGGTAGCGGACCACCGGGAAACCGTACCAGAGCATGCTCATGACGGTCTTGGGGTCTTCCTTGATGTACTGGAACACCAGGCCATTCAGGCGCTGGTGGAACTCGCGGTAGAAGTCCATCTCCATCAGGCCGAGGAACATCACCACGCTCGAGGCAATGGTCAGCCAGAAGCGGAAGAAGCCACGGCGGGCCATCAGCCAGGGGCTGAGCAGCGCCAGCAGCAACGGAATGCTGATGTACACCACCACCCGCAGGTCGAAGCGCAGGCCGTTGAGGAAGCCCTCGGCGACGGTCGAGTTCGGCGTGTCGCCGATCATGTCGCTGTTGTAGACCAGCAGCGCCAGGCGCACCAGGCTGAGCATCAGCATGATCACCAGGCCACTGAGCAACGTGTAGGCCAGGTGGGATTTCAGGGTCGGCGAGAACGAGCCTCGCACGCCCTGTTGCTTCAAGGCGTCCGTGTTAGCCATGAATGGAGAGGTCCTAGGATTGCGGTTTGCGGGAAGGCGAAGTCGCCAACAGCCTGGTGGTCGCCCCCTCGAACGCGAGGTGAGACCAAGGCCGCATTGTGCGGCGCGGATTTTCAAAAATCGAGTGTGAAAATTTTGTCGAGAGCAACTATCGCTTACATAACCTGTAGGAGCGGGCTTGCCCCGCGATCACCGGCGATGCCGGTGCCATAAACCGCATCGCGGGGCAGCCCGCTCCCACGCCGTTCCGGTTGACTCAACTGAATCAACAGACAAAGCCGGTGCCAAGATCAATACTCAGATCCGCACATTGCCCCGCGGCCCGGCGATTGCCCAGATGATCAGCCCCAGCACCGGCAGCAGCAGGATCAGCAGGATCCACAGCACCTTGCTGCCGACCTCGGCGCCGCTCTTGAGCACATTGAGAATGGCCCAGATATCCAGGGCCAGGATGATCAGACCGACCAGGCTGTTGAAGGTGGACCCCATGGCGCCGCTCCCGCACGGTGTGTGTGCCCCAGAGCATAGCTGGCTATGGCCTCGATAGAAGGGAATCCTTGGCCGGGCGTACGGGTCAGTGGATAGACTGCTGTCATTCACTGCTCCGAGGTTCGCATGCCCCCTGCCCACACCCAAAGTGCCGTCCCCGACTCAATGTTCAGCGCCTGGCGGCAACAGGCCCTGGCCACGCCCTGGCTCAGCGCCGGCCTGGCCCTGAGCCTGCTGGCCGTCGCCGCGCTGTTGCTGGCGAGCCTGTGGAACGCGGTCAACGGTGACCACGCCGACAACCTGCACCTGGCCCTGCTCGGTGGGCTGTCGGGCTTCGGCGCCACCGCCCTGGGCGCGGTGCTCGCGGTGATCCTGCGCGACGTCAACGCCCGCACCCAGGATGTGATGCTGGGCTTTGCCGCCGGCATGATGCTCGCCGCCAGTTCGTTCTCGCTGATCCTGCCGGGCCTGGACGCCGCCCGCGAAATCACCGGCAACGGCCCGGCGGCGGCCTTCACCGTGGTCCTGGGCATGGGCCTCGGGGTGCTACTGATGCTCGGCCTGGACCGCTTCACCCCGCACGAGCATGAAAGCACCGGCCCTTGTGGCCCGCAGGCCGAGCGGGTCAGCCGGGTATGGCTGTTCGTGCTGGCCATCACCCTGCACAACCTGCCCGAGGGCATGGCCATCGGTGTGAGCTTCGCCAACGGCGACATGAACATCGGCCTGCCGCTGACCAGCGCCATCGCCATCCAGGACATACCCGAGGGACTGGCCGTGGCCCTGGCCCTGCGCGCCACGGGGCTGTCGAACTTCAAGGCGATGATGGTGGCGATCGGTTCAGGCCTGATGGAGCCTCTCGGCGCGGTGATCGGCCTGGGCATTTCCACCGGCTTCGCCCTGGCCTACCCGATCAGCATGGGCCTGGCGGCGGGGGCGATGATCTTCGTGGTGTCCCACGAGGTGATTCCGGAGACCCATCGCAATGGGCACCAGACCGCGGCGACACTGGGGCTGATGGGCGGGTTCGCGGTGATGATGTTTCTTGATACCGCGTTGGGCTGAAAGGCCAATGCGCAATCCCTGTAGGAGCGGCCTTGTGCCGCGAAAGGGCCGCAAAGCGGCCCCGCGATCCGTGTATTAACGCTGGAATCCCGGGGCTGCTTCGCAGCCCTTTCGCGGCACAAGGCTGCTCCTACAGGGGGAATCGTTGCTTAGACGTGCACCGCCACCTTCAGCGCCTCCAGCGCCGGCTCCACCTTGATGCCTACGGCCTCGCCCAACTCCAGCACACGGGCCAGGTCATTCTGCCCCACCATCACCATCTGCAGCTCGTCATCGAGCAGCTGGCTGAAGTTCAGCAGCACGTAGCCCCCGGCTTCCTTGTTCAGCGCGCCCATCTGCACCTGGATGCGGTTGAGCGCGGTCAGCGCCTCGGTGCGCGCCAGCTGCTTGGACTTGAGGGTGAACGGCACGCTCTTGTCGAACGAGTCGCTGATCTGCTGGAACAGGTCCTGGTAGCTGTCGGCCTGGAACAGCACGGTATCGGGCAGGCTGCCGACCACCACCCATTCGCCCAGCGGGAACGGGAAGCTGTCGTCGTAGTTGATGTCCGGGTTGGCGGCGAGGAAGGCGGCGGGGTCGGCGTAGGCCTGGGCGGCCTCGGCGGCGATGCGCTCGATCTCCTCATCGCGCATGCAGCCGGCGCCGATGAGGCGGATGAGTTCGAGCAACTGGTCTTTCATGGGGGGCCCTGCGGGTTGGCGTGAAAGGCGCCAAGGATAGCCGCAAACGCCCCCGAAGGGTTAGCCGGCCTTCGCCTCCAGGCGTGCGGCGGCATCCACCGCGCCCATGGTCCGCGCGGCCGCCAGCGCGGTGGCGCCGGCCGCGTCACGCCGTGCCGGATCGGCCCCCTGGGCCAGCAGGTAGTCGATGATCTCCAGGCGGTTGAACATCGCCGCCAGCATCAGCGCGGTGCGGCCGTCCGCGGCGGCGGCATCCACCGGCACGCCGTGCTCGAGCAGCAGGCGGATCATCGCCAGGTCGCCCTTGAAAGCGGCGCCGGCCATGGGCAACTGGCCGTTGTCATTGGCGATCAGTGCGTCGGCGCCATGGGCCAGCAGCACTCGCACGGCGTCGTGGTGGCCGTGGTAACTGGCCAGCATCAGCAAGGTGTCGCCCTTGTGGTTGCGCAGGTCGGCGGGCAGGCCACCGTCGAGCAGGCGACCGAGCATGTTCGCGTCGCCGCGGCGGGCGCGCTCGAAGACCTCCTCGGCGAAGGCCGCGGTTTCTTCGGCGGTCATGGTGGCGGGCTGGTGATCGGACATCGGGAACCTCCTGGCATCTGGCAATGGCCCAAGTGTCCATCAGGCAGCGGAGAGCGGTCCAAGGTTCAGATTCTATCGGAGGCAGAGAGCCAGGCTATGACCGTGCAAAATGCACTGTGCAAAATGCACGGGCGTGCAGATTGCAATGCGCAACCTTATAAAAACAAATTTAAGTAATTGATTTTAAAGGTTTTTTACTTGAGCAAAGGCTGGCACGGTCGCTGCAATCATCAACTCAAGTCTGCCAGTACAACAGTCAGGAGTTGATATGGACCTCATCCAGGAAAAATTCGCCTCGGTCTTCGCCGCCTACCAGGTCACCACCCAGCCGCGTCCGGACGGCGGTGTCCTGCTGACCCTGCGCGCCAGCGACGGCATCGTCACCCGCCGCGTGCTGACCTATGCGCAGCTGCACAGCGCCGAGCAACTGTCCTGGGCTATCAGCGCCATCCGCCGCGACCTGGCCGGGCAGCCGAGCGAGCTGCCGGTGATCTCGATGCTGCAGAGCCAGCAACGCTTCGCACTGCCGACCTACCGCTGATTGCGCGACCCGACCCTTTCAGAGTTCGTCGAGCCCGGCAAATTGCCGGGCTGTTCCATCACCGGTGAACCGCGGCTGCACCGCCTGCTCGCTGGCGAACAGGCGCAGGGCCAGGCAGAACGGGGTGTCGCCCAGGTCCAGCCAGCGCCGTGTACCGGCGGGCACCACCAGCACATCGTCCTTCTCGCACAACACGGCGTACACCGCGTCTCCCAAACGCAGGCTGACCTGCCCGCGCCCGCTGATCAGCGCGAACACTTCCTCGCCCTCATGCACATGCTCGTCGCGCAGGTCGACCTGGCTTGGGTCGACGCCATCGCGGCTGAGCACACCGAACACCACGCTGCCATGGGCGGTCATCAGCTGGTCGAGCGGCTCACCGCACGCCGCGACCACTTCTTCCTGGCTGCTGCCCGGACGCAGGCGCGCACCGGACTGCCAGCGGCCGAAGCGCACGCCCTGCTCAGCCAGGGTCGCGGCAATGTCGTCGTGGTGGGTCAGCACCTTGTGCGGCAGTTCCGGGCTGGACGGGTCGAATACGCTGAGGATGCTCATCAGGGGTGGTTCCTGCTGTCTTTGAGTCGGAAGGCTATGATAACGGCTGCCGCGAGTGCCGCGACGCTGGCCATACCAAAGGTGAAGTGCGGGCCCAGCAGTTTCCAGCTGTAACCCGAGTACAAGGCGCCCAGCGCGCCGCCGGTGCCCGAGAGCGCCGCGTACAGCGCCTGGCCCTGGCCCTGCTGACGGGCGCCGAAACTGGCCCCGACAAAGGCAATGGCCGCGGCGTGGAAACAGCCGAACGTGGCCGCGTGCAGCACCTGGGCGAACACCAGCGCCGCCGGGATATCGGCCAGGTTGCCCAGCAACAGCCAGCGCACGGCGGCCAGCAGGAAACTCGCCAGCAGCACCTTGCGCACGGAAAAACGGGCGAAAATCCGGCTCATGCCCATGAACACCAGCACCTCGGCCACCACCCCCAGCGCCCACAGCAGACCGATGGCACCACGGCTGTAGCCCAGGTGCTCCAGGTGCAGGGTGAGGAAGGTGTAGTACGGCCCGTGGCTGAGCTGCATGAGGGCCACGCACACATAGAAGGCCAGCACGCCGGGCGCCCGCACCTGCGCGAGAAAGCCCCCTGCCCCGCGCCGCTCGGCCTGTTCCACCGGTTGCGCGTTGGGCACCCAGAGGCTGGCGGCGACGATCCCGGCCATGATCGCCACCAGTGCCACCGGGTAGATGTCCAGGCTCAGCCATTCGAACAGGCGCCCAAGACCGACCACGGCGAGGATGAAGCCGATCGAGCCCCACAGTCGCACCTGGCTGTAGCGCGCGGTCTGGCCATGCAGGTGGGCCAGGGTGATCACCTCGAACTGCGGCAGCACCGCGTGCCAGAAGAACGCGTGCAGGGCCATGACCATCGCCAGCCAGGCATAGCTGTTGCCGAAGAAGATCAGCGAAAAGGTCGCCAGGGTCGACAGCGCGCCCAGACGCACGATCAGCAGGCGCTGGCCACTGCGGTCGCCCAGCCAGCCCCACAGGTTGGGTGCGACGCAGCGCATCAGCATGGGGATGGCCACCAGCTCGCCGATGCGTGCCGGGGAGAAGCCCAGGTGGTCGAAGTACAGGGCCAGGAACGGCGCGGTGGAGCCGAGCAGGGCGAAGTAGAAGAGGTAGAAGCTGGAGAGGCGCCAGTAAGGGATCGGGGGCATGGGATGGGCCTTGTGTGAGCCTGCACCGGCCTCTTCGCGGGTAAACCCGCTCCCACAGGGATCTCGCAGCATTGGAGATCCCTGTGGGAGCGGGTTTACCCGCGAAGAGGCCGACCCTGGCTAAGTCAGAGCTGGCCCAGTACCGGGGTGCCCACTTTCACGTCGGCATTCTGCGCCCGGTGGCGCAGCAGGTGGTCCATCAAGGCGATGGCCATCATCGCCTCGGCGATCGGCGTGGCGCGGATGCCGACGCACGGGTCGTGACGGCCCTTGGTGATCACCTCGACCGGGTTGCCGTCGACGTCGATCGAACGGCCCGGGGTGGTGATGCTCGAGGTCGGCTTGAGCGCCAGGTGAGCGACGATCGGCTGGCCCGAAGAGATACCGCCGAGGATGCCGCCGGCATTGTTGCTGAGGAAGCCCTCGGGGGTCAGTTCGTCACGGTGCTCGGTGCCACGCTGGGCGACGCTGGCAAAGCCGGCGCCGATTTCCACGCCCTTGACCGCGTTGATGCTCATCAGCGCATGGGCAAGCTCGGCGTCGAGGCGGTCGAAGATCGGCTCGCCCAGGCCCGGCATCACGCCTTCGGCGACCACGGTGATCTTCGCCCCCACCGAGTCCTGGTCGCGGCGCAACTGGTCCATGTAGGCCTCGAGCTCCGGCACCTTGTCCGGGTCGGGGCTGAAGAAGGCGTTGTGCTCGACCGAGTCCCAGGTCTTGAACGGGATCTCGATCGGGCCGAGCTGGCTCATGTAGCCGCGCACGCGGATGCCCTGGGTGGCCAGGTACTTCTTGGCGATGGCGCCGGCCGCCACGCGCATGGCGGTCTCGCGCGCCGAGCTGCGGCCACCGCCGCGGTAGTCGCGGATGCCGTACTTGTGGTGGTAGGTGTAGTCGGCGTGGGCCGGGCGGAACAGGTCCTTGATCGCCGAATAGTCCTTGGACTTCTGGTCGGTGTTGCGGATCAAGAGGCCGATCGAGCAGCCGGTGGTACGCCCTTCGAACACGCCGGAGAGGATCTCCACTTCATCCGGCTCCTGGCGCTGGGTGGTGTGCCGGCTGGTGCCGGGCTTGCGCCGATCGAGGTCGTGCTGCAGGTCGGCGAGGGAGATTTCCAGGCCTGGCGGGCAGCCGTCGACAATGGCGACCAACGCCGGGCCATGGCTCTCGCCAGCGGTGGTGACAGTGAACAGCTTGCCGTAGGTATTGCCGGACATGGACGCTCCGCGAATCTGCCTGAGGTGATCGAAAGCGGCAGTATACGGAAAACGCTACAGGATGGGTTGCCCATGCCGGCCTCTTCGCGGGTAAACCCGCTCCCACAGGGATCGCGCCAGATTCTAAAAATTGAGCAAGACAGTTGCTCCCACAGGCCGGCCCATCTCACTGTGGGAGCGGGTTTACCCGCGAAGAGGCCGGCACGGCAAGCGAGCCATGCGAACCTTCATCGCGCTGCAATGTCTCAATGACACCTAGCCATATAGTACCCCTCCATGAAGTCGCGCCTCGCCGCCCTGCTCCTGATGTTCTGCGCCAGCCTCGCCCAGGCCGCGCCCACCGTACTGCAACGCCCCATCGACCTGGACACCGGCCAGGGCGTGCTGCACGGCAGCCTGCTGCTGCCCCAGCAAACCACCCCGCCACCGGTGGTGCTGATCATCGCCGGCTCCGGCCCTACCGACCGCGATGGCAACAACCCTGCCTCCGGACGCATCGACAACCTCAAGCGCCTGGCCCTGCTGCTGGCCGGCGAGCACATCGCCAGCGTGCGCTTCGACAAGCGCGGCGTGGCCGCCAGCCAGCCGGCCACCCCCGACGAACGCGACCTCAGCGTCGAACGCTATGTCGCCGACGTGGTGGCCTGGGGGCGCGCGTTGCGCCAGGACGCGCGCTTCGGTCCGCTGATCCTGGTCGGCCACAGCGAAGGCGCGCTGATCGCCAGCCTGGCCGCCGAGCAGGCCGGCGCCAGCGCGGTGATCACCCTGGCCGGCAGCGGCCGGCCGGTGGCCGACGTGCTGCGTGAACAACTGGCCCAGCGCCTGCCCCCGGCGCAACTGGCCGGTGGCGTGGCACTGATCGACCGGTTGCAGGCCGGGCAGACCAGCCTCGACGTGCCCGCCCCGCTGCGCCAGGTATTTCGCCCCAGCGTGCAGCCGTATCTGATCACCCTGCTGCACCAGGACCCGGCGGCCGCATTCGCCCGGCTCACGGTGCCCGCGCTGATCGTCCAGGGCCGCAACGACATCCAGGTGGAGGTGGCCGACGCCGAGCGCCTCAAGGCCGCCAAACCCGACGCCCAGCTGGCGCTGATCGACGGCATGAACCACATGCTGCGCATCAGCCCCCGGGAGATGGGCCAGCAGCGTGAGAGCTACCGCAATCCCGAACTACCGCTGGCCCGTGAGTTGGGGGAGCGCATCGTCCTGTTCATCCACGGGCTGCCGCAGGCCTGAAAGCGCCCTCAGGTATTGGCCCGGCCTGCCGATAACGCGGCTAAGAAGGCAGTGATCCAGGGGCATGCGCGCCCCGATCGCGGGCAAGCCCACATCTGCGATGTCCTTGCAGGTACCGGCACCCGGCCGCCGTGCACCTGAGGATTCCCTGATGACCGATGCCCCCGCCGCCGAGGCGACCGAAGAACAAGCCCCGGAAAGCGCCCCGCTGCCCTGGGCAGACCTTGCCGCCGAGCATTTCCAGTTGCTGCGCCTGGCGCCGCTGCCGACCGACCGCAACAGCGGCGCCCGCCCGCTGCGTTTCGTCCAGTTCGGCTACGCCGAGCGCCACGACAAGGCCCACAGCCTGCTGCGCATGGAAATCCGCCTGCCGGGGCAGAAGGTGCGCAAGGAACAGAACCAGCTGGATATCCGCGTCGACCACGAAGCGCGCACGGTGCGTATCGGCGACCCGGCCGGTCTGCAGCTGGAACCGCTGAACCGTGGCCTTGGCCGCTACCTGCTGGCGCAGGCGGTGCAGTGGCTGCAGCAGCGTTGCTCGCACTACCGGGTCGAGGGCATGAGCCTGCCGAACAAGGACGCCCTGAACGAAGACACCCGCCTGCGCCGCGACCATGTGTTGGGCAGCGTCGGCCTGGCGGTGGAGTACACCGACGGCCAGTTGCTCAAGGGGCGCGTGGTGGAGACGCCGGTGGGCCAGCTCAAGGGCGGCTGGAACACCGAGAAGGTGCAGCGCGTGGACAACCTCGAGGCCGCCGGCATGCTGCAGCAGGCCGAGCAGAACCTGATGGAGAAGGAAGCCCAGCTGCGCGAGCGTGACGAGCGGGTGGCCAAGTACCGTCGCGAGGACAGCGGCCTGCGCTTCACCATCACCTGCCTGGTGGCGTTCGCGGTGTTCCAGGCCGGGTTGCTGATCTGGATCGCCACCCGCTGACCTGCCCTGCGCGATCCGTGTAGGAGCGGCCTCGTGCCGCGAAAGGGCCGCAAAGCGGCCCCGGCGATCTTTGCATCAACACTGATATCCTGGGGCCGCTACGCAGCCCTTTCCGGCCGGTCCGACGCCTCGGCAAGGCCGCTCCTACAGCAGGGGGCGGTGTGAATCCTTCAGACCCGCGCCTTGAACAGCTCCTGATGCTGCCGGCACTGCTCGGCGGTCAGCATGAACACCCCGTGGCCACCGCGCTCGAACTCCAGCCAGGCGAAGTCCACCTCGGGATAGAGCGACTCGACATGCACCTGGCTGTTGCCCACCTCGACGATCATCAGGCCCTTGTCGGTCAAGTGGTCGGCCGCCTCGGCCAGCATGCGCCGCACCAGGTCCAGGCCATCGTTGCCGCAGGCCAGGCCCAGCTCGGGCTCGTGATGGTACTCGGCCGGCATGTCGCCGAAATCCTCGGCGTCGACATACGGCGGGTTGGACAGGATCAGGTCGAAGCGCTGCCCCGGCAGGCCAGCGAAACCATCGCCCTGCACGGTGTACACCCGCTCATCGAGGCCATGGCGCTCGATGTTCTGGTTGGCCACCTCCAGCGCGTCGAAGGACAGGTCGGCCAGCACTACCTCGGCATCCTGGAACACCTCGGCGGCGACAATGCCGATGCAGCCGGAGCCGGCGCACAGGTCGAGGATGCGCGCAGGCTCGCCGGCCAGCCACGGCTCGAAGCGTTTCTCGATCAACTCGCCGATGGGCGAGCGCGGCACCAGCACCCGCTCGTCGACGATGAACGACATGCCGCAGAACCAGGCCTCGCCCAGCAGGTAGGCGGTGGGCACGCGTTCTTCAATACGGCGCTTGAGCAGGTGCTGCAGGCGTACCGTTTCGTCATCCTCGAGCGCGCAGTCCAGGTAGCTGTCGGCTACCTCCCAGGGCAGGTGCACCGCGCCGAGCACCAGCAGGCGAGCTTCGTCCCAGGCGTTGTCGGCACCGTGGCCGAAGAACAGTTCATGCTCATGGAAGCGGCTGACCGCCCAGCGGATATGGTCGCGCAGGGTGCGCAGGCGGGATGTGATCACGGGGTACTCCTTTTCAGACAGGACAAAAGTCTAACAGCCCACACCGCACATTTGTTTCCTCTGATAGCCAAACCGATAGCCACAAGCCAGCAACCACGCTGTCTGCGCTGTCAACCATTCACATTGGCGTCAAGGCAAGGGAGAATAGGCGTACAAAAGCCCTACCCAAGGAGCCCTTGATGTCCGTTCCAACCACGATGTTCCGCCTCACTGGCCGCGACTACCCGCCGGCGAAGCTGGGCCAAGCCAGCCTGATCGTCATCGACGCGCAGAAGGAATACCTGAGCGGTCCGCTGGCGCTGTCGGGCATGGACGAGGCCGTGGCGAACATTGCCAGGTTGCTCGATGCCGCCCGCAAGGCCGGTCGCCCGATCATCCACGTGCGCCACCTCGGCACCGTCGGCGGTCGCTTCGACCCCCAGGGGCCGGCCGGCGAGTTCATCCCGGGCCTGGAGCCACTGGCCGGTGAAACCATCATCGACAAGCGCATGCCCAACGCCTTCAAGAACACCAAGCTGCACGAGACGCTGCAGGCCTTCGGCCCGCTGGACCTGATCGTCTGCGGTTTCATGAGCCACTCCAGCGTCAGCACCACCGTACGCCGCGCCAAGGACTATGGTTATCGCTGCACCCTGGTGGAAGACGCCTCGGCGACCCGCGACCTGGCCCTGAAGGACACCGTGATCCCCGCCGCGCAGATCCACCAGTGCGAGATGGCCGTGATGGCCGACAACTTCGCCTGCGTCGCCCCCACCGCCAGCCTGGTCTGAGCCACGACCGCCCGGCGGACGGGCGGAACCCCGAGGTGACCCGCAGGTCGAAATCCGGATCAGCTCTACCAGATCCTGAGGAATTCGAATGAAGCTCAAAGGCAGTTTCGATGCCAAGCGCCTGCGCCAGCGCGAGCCAAGCAACTGGGGCGCGCGGGTTTCCGCCGCTTTCTCGGTGCTGCTGGCCACCCTGGGCATTTTGCTCGCCATGGCCGGTTTCGCCGGCCTGCTGGGCAATTACGCAGCGCTCGCCGAGCTCAATGCCAACCGCCCGCTGTCGGCGATTCTCGTCGTGGTCGGGTTGTTGCTGTTGTGGATCGGCGTGCGCGTCTGGCGACGCAGCCGCATCCGCCTGCGCCGAGGGCGCGAGCTGAACCTGTCGCCGCACCTGATGAAGAAGCACGACTGACAGATTTACACATCCCCCTGTAGGAGCGGCCTTGTGTCGCGAAGGGCCGCAACGCGGCCCCGGCGATCTATGCATCGAAGCGGAAATCCTGGGGCTGCTTTGCAGCCCTTTCGCGGCACGAGGCCGCTCCTACACAAACCGCGCGCAGCTCAGGGCTTCACGCCGACGCACAGTCGCGTAAACTACGCCGCCCACGTGGAGGCACCATGCAAGACGACGACTTTTCCCTCTTCCGCAGCCAAGTGCAGGGCGTCAAGCCAATCAAGCACGACCGCGCCGAAGTCGGCAAACCAAAGGCCGACCGCAAGCAGCTGGCCGGCCTGCGCCAGGCGGCGACCATCCGCAGCGACCAGGCGTTGGTGATCGACGGCCTGTCCGACCAGTTCGTCATCGACGTCGGCGCCGAGGATGAACTGATGTGGCGCCGCGACGGCGTCCAGGAAACCCAGATCCGCAAGCTCAAGCTCGGCCAGATTGCCTTCGAGGGCAGCCTCGACCTGCACGGCATGAGCGTCGAGAAGGCCCGCGAGACGCTGTGGGCCTTCATCGCCGAGGCGACCAAGCTCGAAGTGCGCTGCGTGCGCGTCACCCACGGCAAGGCCGCGCGCCTGGACGGCAAGCGCCCGATGATCAAGAGCCACGTCAACACCTGGCTGCGCCAGCACCCGCAAGTGCTCGGTTTTGCCTCGTGCCAGGCCCGCCACGGCGGCACCGGCGCGGTGTACGTGATGCTCAAGCGAACCATGCTCGAAGGGCGCGACGAGTGACATCGCGCTTGCAGCGCCGCCGTCGCCGCCGTACCCTTCGTCTTTGCGAAAAATCCCACAGGTAGATCCATGTCCCTGGAACAGAACTACACCGCGATTCTCAGCCAGATCGGCGAGGACGTCTCCCGCGAGGGCCTGCTCGACACGCCCAAGCGGGCCGCAAAGGCCATGAAGTACCTTTGCCGCGGTTATGAGCAAACCCTGGAAGAAGTCACCAACGGCGCGCTGTTCACCTCCGACAACAGCGAAATGGTGCTAGTCCGGGATATCGAGCTGTACTCGATGTGCGAACACCACATGCTGCCGTTCATCGGCAAGGCCCACGTGGCTTACCTGCCCAAGGGCAAGGTGCTGGGCCTGTCCAAGGTGGCGCGGATCGTCGACATGTACGCCCGTCGCCTGCAGATCCAGGAAAACCTCAGCCGCCAGATCGCCGAGGCCGTGCAGCAGGTAACTGGCGCCGCGGGCGTGGCGGTGGTCATCGAAGCCAAGCACATGTGCATGATGATGCGCGGTGTCGAAAAGCAGAACTCGACCATGCTCACCTCGGTGATGCTCGGCGAGTTCCGCGACAACGCCTCCACCCGCAGCGAGTTCCTCAGCCTGATCAAGTGATCGGCCTGTATCCCGAGCCGACCCCATGGGTCGGCTTTTTCATTTCAGGAGTTGCCCATGATCGTCAAAGCCCTGCGGGTCGGCCTCGGCCAGCTAATCGTGTTCGGCGACTGGATCAGCCGCCCGGCGAAAAAGCAGCGCGATGCCGCGGCCCAGGCCCAGGTCGAGCAGCAGACCAAGGGTCTGGCGCTGTACCAGTTCCATGCCTGCCCGTTCTGCGTGAAGACCCGCCGCACCCTGCACCGCCTGAACGTGCCGGTGGCACTGCGCGATGCCAAGAACGACGCCCAGCACCGCCAGGCGCTGCTCGAAGGCGGCGGCCGGGTGAAAGTGCCGTGCCTGCGGATCGAGGAGGACGGCAAGGTGACCTGGATGTATGAATCCAAGGACATCATTGCCTATCTGGACAAACGCTTCGCGGCGGTCTGACCCGCACGCACGCCCCACACTGTAGGAGCGGCCTTGTGCCGCGAAAGGGCTGCGCAGCAGCCCCCGGTCTCAGCGTCGACGCCTCAATCGCCGGGGCCGCATTGCGGCCCTTTCCGGCCGGTCCGACGCCTCGGCAAGGCCGCTCCTACAAAGGCGGGGCGACAGCGAGTCAATCCACCATCGGCACATGCCGTGGATGGCTGGCCACCCGCGCCAGCCAGGCCTGCACGGCCGGGTAACCCGCCAGGTCGAAACCGCCCTGGTGCGCCACATGGGTATAGGCGTACAACGCCACATCGGCGATCGAATACTGCTCGCCAACCAGGTAGGGCGTCATTTCCAGCTGCTTGTTCATCACCTTGAGCGCCTTGTAGCCGCCCTTGTGCAGCCCCTTGTATTCCTCCAGCCGGTCCTGCGGCAGCCCCAGGTAGAACTGGATGAAACGCGCCACGGCAATGTACGGCTCGTGGCTGTACTGCTCGAAGAACTGCCACTGCAGCACCTGGGTACGCAGGCGTGGTTCGCTGGGCAGGAACTCGCTGCCATCGGCCAGGTAGTTGAGAATCGCGTTGGACTCCCACAGGCAGGTGCCGTCCTCGAGCTTGAGCACCGGCACCTTGCCGTTGGGGTTCATGGCCAGGAACTCGGGCGTTTCGGTTTCGCCCTTGAGAATATCCACCGGGTGCCACTCATACGGGCGGTCGAGCAGGCTCAGCATCAGCTTGACCTTGTAGCAGTTGCCCGACTGGTAATCCCCATACACCTTGTACATCGCCCCTCCCCTTTCACGCAGTTGCGCAGTAATACCCCATAGTTGGCGACTGTACGGCTAAATGCAATGCCTGCTGTATGGCAAGGATCACGCCATTGCACGGTAGCCTGAAAAAACTGCTTACACCTGCACAAGGAATTCCCCATGACCGATGCCACCTCCGCGCGCCTGCGGCCGCTGGCGGACAGCTCCCCGTCGGCGGTCGTCGCCGGCTTCATCGCCATGCTCACCGGCTATACCAGCTCGCTGGTGCTGATGTTCCAGGCCGGCCAGGCCGCCGGCCTGACCAGCGCGCAGATCTCGTCGTGGATCTGGGCCCTGTCGATCGGCATGGCGGTGTGCAGCATCGGCCTGTCGCTGCGCTACCGTACCCCGGTCACCGTGGCCTGGTCGACACCCGGCGCGGCGCTGCTGATCACCAGCCTCGGTGGCGTCAGCTACGGCGAGGCCATCGGTGCCTATATCACCTGCGCCGTGCTGGTGCTGGTGTGCGGCCTGACCGGCAGCTTCGAGCGCCTGGTGCGGCGCATCCCCGCTTCGCTCGCCTCGGCCCTGCTGGCCGGGATCCTGTTCAAGATCGGCAGCGAGATCTTCGTCGCCGCCCAGCACCGCACGGTGTTGGTGCTGGGGATGTTCTTCAGCTACCTGCTGGTCAAGCGCCTGTCACCGCGCTACTGCGTGCTGGCCGCGTTGCTGGTCGGCACGGCATTGTCCGGCGCCCTGGGGCTGCTGGACTTCAGCGGCTTCCAGCTGGAGATCGCCACCCCGGTGTGGACCACGCCGAGCTTCTCGCTGGCGGCGACCATCAGCATCGGCATCCCGCTGTTCGTGGTGGCCATGACTTCGCAGAACATGCCCGGCGTCGCCGTGCTGCGCGCCGACGGCTACCAGGTGCCGGCCTCGCCGCTGATCTCGGCCACCGGGTTCGCCTCGCTGCTGCTGGCGCCGTTCGGCTCCCACGGGATCAACCTGGCGGCGATCAGCGCGGCGATCTGCACCGGGCCGCATGCCCATGAAGACCCGGCCAAGCGCTACACGGCAGCGGTCTGGTGCGGGATCTTCTACGGTATCGCCGGCACCTTCGGCGCGACCCTGGCGGCGCTGTTCGGCGCCCTGCCCAAGGAGCTGGTGCTGTCGATCGCCGCCCTGGCGCTGTTCGGTTCGATCATGAACGGCCTGAGCGTGGCCATGGGCGAGGCACGCGAGCGCGAGGCGGCGCTGATCACCTTCATGGTCACGGCGTCGGGCTTCACCCTGTTCTCGATCGGCTCGGCGTTCTGGGGAATCGTGGCGGGGGTGCTGACCTTGCTGATCCTGAAGCCCAGCGCACGTCCGCTGTAGGAGCGGCCTTGTGCCGCGAAAGGGCCGTGCAACGGCCCCGGGGATTCATATTGACGCAAAGATCGCCGGGGCCGCTATGCGGCCCTTTCGCGGCACAAGGCCGCTCCTACAAGGGCCCCTCACAGCCTGAAGTGGCCAACCATCCCCTTCAGGTCACTGCCCAGCTGCGCCAACTCGACGCTTGAGCGGGCATTGTCCTCCATCGCCAGCGCCGCCTGGTCGGCACTGCCACGGATCTGCGTGACGCTGCGGCTGATCTCCTCGGCGACCGAGCTCTGCTGCTCGGCCGCCGCGGCGATCTGCTGGTTCATCTGCTGGATCAACGACACCGCCGCGGCGATGCTGCCCAGGGCGCTCTCGGTCTTCAGCGTGTCGGCCACCGCCAGGCGCACCAGCTCGGTGCTGCCACGGATCTGCGTCACCGACTGCTGGGCGTTGCCGCGCAGGCTGGCGACCAGCCGTTCGATCTCCTCGGTGGACTGGCGGGTACGCCGGGCCAGGGCGCGCACCTCGTCGGCCACCACGGCGAAGCCACGGCCCTGCTCGCCGGCGCGGGCCGCCTCGATCGCCGCGTTGAGCGCCAGCAGGTTGGTCTGTTCGGCCACGCTCTTGATCACCTCGAGCACGTCACCGATGGTATGGATCTCGGCGCTGAGGCTGTCGATACCGCTGCTGGCGGTCTCGGCTGCCACCGCCAGCTGCTCGATGCGCTGCATGCTCTGGCGCACCACCTGCTGCCCCGACTCGACCTTGTCGTCGGCATCCTGTGCCGCCTGGGCCGCCTGCTCGGCGTTGCGCGCCACGTCATGGACGGTGGCGGTCATCTGCTGCATGGCAGTGGCCACCTGCTCGGTCTCATCCTTCTGGCTACCGACTTCGCGGTTGGTCTGCTCGGTGACCGCCGACAAGGCCTGGGCGCTGCCGGCCAGCTGATCGATGCCCTGCTGCAGGCCACTGACGATGCCGGACAGCCCCTCGGCCATCTGCTGCATGGCCTGCAGCAGCTGACCGACCTCGTCGGCACGCGGCGGCTCGGCCTCGATCCCCAGCTCGCCCGCGGCTATGCGCCGGGCACGGCTGATCACCCGCTTGAGCGGCGCGACCACGGCCCGGGTGATCAACCAGGCCGCCAGCACGCCCACCAGCAGTGCCAGGGCCGTGGCCGCGGCGATGGCCACGGTGTTGCGCGCAAGCTCCGCCTGCATGGCCTGCTCCTGGGCGAGGTAGGCCTGGTCGACCCGCGTGGTGACCTGCTCGGCCCGGGCCTGCAACTGATCCTTGATACCCCGCTCCTGGCCCAGCAGGTCGGTGTACTCGTTGAGCTTCTCGGAGAAACTGGCGATATGCCCGGCCACTTCGCCCAGCACGCTCTGGTAGCCGGCATCGGTCACCGCCGACTTGAGCTGGTCCACCAGGCCGGCGGCCTCCACCGTCTGGGCGATGCGCCCCTCGGCGACAGCCTCGCCGCCCTTGCGGCTCTGCTCCAGGCGCACCCGGGCCTCGTCCATGGCCTGCAGCATCAGCCGCGACACCTGCGCCACCTGTCCGGCCTGCTCAAGGAACTCGCCGCCTTGCTGGCCCTGGGACTGCTTGAGGGTGTAGGTGCCGTCGTCGGCCAGGCCGGCCTGCAGCACATCGAGGTTGTTGGCCACGCTCGATACCGACCAGCTGGCCATGTCCAGCGCCAGCTCCTTGGCCTGCACCGCCTGGACGAACTGGTCGAAGGCCTGCCCGTAGGCACTGAGGTCGGCCTCGGCGGAAGTCAGCGCAGGCGCGGCGCGGGCCCGCTCCACCAGCCCTTGAAGGCCCATGCGCAGGGCATCGGCCTCCTTGATATCCGAACGCAGGGCGAAGGCCTGCTCATGTTGGCGCAGCTTCAACAGGTCGGTGTTGAACTGGGCCATCTGCCGCAGCCCCTCGAAGCGCTGGCCGACGTTGGCCAGGGCGTATACGCCGATGGCGGCCACCACCAGAGTGAGCAGCAACACCAGGGCAAAACCCAGGCCCAGCTTGCGCGCCATGCCCAGGTTGGCCAATACACCGTGCTTGGTCGCCGTCATCACCGCCCTCCTCGCTTTTTGGCCCTCCGCCGGCGACAAGAGTGACAATGGCGCCGACCTGGTCACAAGGGCCGCGTGCGCGAATGGTGTCATTTAGCTATGAGCGTGTCGCTTTCAGACCGCCAAAGGTCGCCCTGCATGCCGGAAGAACGCCTGGGCCCGGGAATCCTGCCCATAGGCGACATTGATCCGTAGCCAGTCACTGGCCCGCCCCTGCGGATCGAAAGCGCTGCCCGGGGTGAGCAACACCGCATGCTCCAGCGCCAATCGCTCCAGCTCGGCAAAGTCGCGTCCGGGCACCCGGGCCCAGACGAACATGCCGCCGACCGGCTCACAGAACACCTCCCAGCCACAGGCCTCCAGTTGCCCCAGCGTCCTGGCCCGGTGCTGCCCCAGGCGCAGCCGCAGGCGCTGCACACTCTTGCGGTAGCCGCCATTGGCAAGCATCTGCCCGACCACCTGCTCGGCGAAGCGCGAAGTGCCGATGCCGGCGACCATCTTCAGTTCGGCCAGGCGCGCGATCAACGGTGGGTCGGCCACCAGATAGCCGACCCGCAACGAACTGCTGAGGGTCTTGGAGAAGCTGCCGATGTAGATCACCCGCTGCTCGCTGTCGAGGGTCGCCAGGCGCGTGGCCGGACCGTCCTGGAAATCCGCGTACAGATCGTCCTCGACGATCCGCAGGTCATGCTCGCGGGCCAGTTCCAGCAGGCGGTAGGCGACCCTGGGCGTCAGGCAGCTGCCGGTCGGGTTCTGGTACAGGCTGTTGATGAACAGGCAACGGGGCTGGTACTCGGCCAGCAACTGCTCAAGCACCACCAGGTCCGGGCCAGTGGCAGTGCGCGGCACCTCGAGCATGTGCACACCGTGCACGCGCAGCAAGTTGTACAGGTTGTAGTAGCCGGGGCGCTCCACCAGCACCGTGTCACCCGGTTTCAGCAAGGTCCGCACCAGCAGGTCGAGGGCATGGCTGGCGCCCTGGGTGGTGAGGATCCGCTCCGGCTCGGCGGCAATATCCAGCCGCGCCAGCCCCTTGTGCAGTTGCAGGCGCAGGCTGGCCAGGCCCTGGGGCGGGCAGTAGTCGAACAGCGCCTCGGGCGCGCCGCGGCTGACCTGGCGGATGGCCTGGGCCAGCTCGGCTTCGGCCCGCCAGGCCACCGGTAGCCAGCCGCAGCCGAGCTTGAGCAATTGTTCATGCCCTTCGCGAAACTGCCGCCAACTGCCGTCGATTGCCTCGCCCCAGGGCTCGCCGGGGTCGGGCCGCAAGCCCGGCTTGCGCTCGGCGACGAAGAAGCCCGCGCCATGTCGCGCCTCCAGCCAGCCGTTGGCCGCCAGGCGGTCGTAGGCCTCGATCACGCACGAGGCGCTTACCGACTGCGCCTTGGCCAGCGCGCGGATCGACGGCAGGCGCGCGCCGGGGCGCAGGCGCTGCTGTTCGATCCAGGCCTGCAGGTGCTCGGTCAGCTGCTGGACCAAGGGGGTGGGAAGGTCGCGATCAAGATGAAAATGCATGGCAAGTGTTCGCTGTTTTCAGGCAAACAGTTAAGCATAAATGCCCCGCGAGTGTGCCTTGGCGAGCACCGCTGCCAAGGCCGATGCTGCCAGTCACCGTCACTGCCTTGCGGATCCGTCCCGATGCCCACTCGTAATGCCCCTGCCCTGCTGGCTTTCGCCCTGTGCCTGATCACCCTCGCGGTGAACCTGCAGGCCCCGCTGTACATCACCTACGCCGACCTGTCCGGGCAAGGCGCGGCGGCGACCGCCGTGGCCTTCTCCGGCTATGTGCTCGGCGTGCTGCCGGTGCTGCTGGCCCTCGGCGGCCTGGCCGACCGGGTAGGTCGGCGCCCGCTGATCCTGGTCGCGCTAGCCCTGTCGATGGTCGCCACGCTGCTCATGCTGCTGGCGCCGAGCCTGCAGATGCTGGGCTTGGCGCGCCTGTTCCTGGGCCTGGGCACAGGCCTTGCCTCGGCCACCGCCACCGCCTACATGAGCGAACTGATGGCGCCGGATGCCAGTGGCCGCGCCGCCACCTGGGTCACCGCCAGCACGTCGCTCGGTTTCGGCCTGGGCGCGGCACTGACCAGCCTGTTCCTGCTAAGCGGGCCGACCCTCACCCCCGGCAGTTTCCACCTGCAGCTGGTGCTGGCCGCCGTCGCCCTGCTGCTGGTCTGGCGCCTGCCCGACCCTCGCCCGGCGCAGCGCAGCGCCATGCTGCGCCTGCCCTGCTACCCCGCCGGCAGCCTGGCCTACGGCCTGGCGATCCTTCTGGCCTGGGCCTGTGTCGGGCTGGTCATCGCCCTGCTGCCGGGAATCCTGCGTCAGCATGGGCTGAGCGCCTGGTCGGGGTTCTCGACCTTTTGCGTGATCAGCTGCGGCTTGCTGTTCCAGCCGCTGGCGCGGCGCCTGGCCAGTGCCCAGGCGACCTTGCTGGGGCTGCTGATCCTGCCGTGCAGCTACGCGCTGCTGGCCTGGGGGGCTGACAGCGGCAATCTGCTGGGTGTGCTGCTGGGCGCCGTGGCTGCGAGCAGCGCCTGCTATGGCTTTATCTACCTGGGCGGATTGGCGGCGGTGAACGAGCAGGCCGGGAGCGAGAAGCCCCGGGCCAGTGCCGGGTTCTTCCTGCTCGCCTACCTGGGGTTCAGCCTGCCGGTGATCTTTACCGGATTGCTCAGCGATCGGCTGGGATCGCGCATGGCGCTGGAAGTGTTCGGCGGCGTCCTGCTGGTGGGCTGTGCCGCCGTGGCATTGGGCCTGTGGAAAACCTCGCGGGCCTCTTCGCGGGTAAACCCGCTCCCACAGGGGTCGAATTAGTCGGTCAGATCGCTAAGGCGCCGCCATCGACAGTCAGGCTGTGCCCCGTCGTGAACGCCGCGCCATCGCTGCACAGGTACAGCACCGCGCTAGCGATCTCCTCGACCTTGCCGATGCGCCCGACCGGATGCATCGCCGCGGCAAACTCGGCCTTGCGCGGATCGGCCTCGTAGGCGCGGCGGAACATGTCGGTATCGATCACCGCCGGGCACACCGCGTTGACCCGAATGCCCTTCTTCGCATACTCGATGGCCGCCGACTTGGTCAGGCCGATCACCGCATGCTTGGATGCCGCATAGATGCTCATCTTCGGTGCCGCCGACAGGCCGGCCACCGAGGCCGTGTTGACGATGGCGCCGCCGCCCTGGGCCAGCAGCAAGGGCAGTTGGTACTTCAGGCACAGCCACACACCCTTGACGTTGACCCCCATGATCGCATCGAACTCCGCCTCGCTGCCCTCCGCCAGCCGCCCCTTCTCGATCTCGATACCGGCGTTGTTGAAGGCGTAGTCGAGGCGGCCATAGGCCTTGATGACCTGCTCGTGCAGCTGGCGCACGTCACTGTCACGGGTGACGTCGCAGGCGACGAACAGCGCCTCGCCGCCAGCCTGGCGAATCAGCGCCACGGTGGCTTCGCCCCCGCTCGCGTCACGGTCGGCCACCACCACCTTGAGCCCCTCGGCGGCGAATGCCTGGGCCGTTGCCCGGCCGATACCCGCCGCGCCACCGGTGACCAGGGCAACCTGGCCGGAGAAAGTCATGCTCATCACTGGCTCCTGCAAAAGGATGGGAAGTCGTGGCTGAGTCTAGTCAGGGCACCGCCGGGCTGGGCAGCATCATCAAGGGCACGGTTGGACTACTATCGTTCGCGGTGATCTTGCGTGACGCGGCCCATTCAACCCGCCGATCATCAGCCCCTCACACTCGTTCAGGAGAACTCGCCATGCCCCACACCAACCGCCGCTTCCTGCTGACCCGCCGCCCGGTCGGCGCCGTGCGCCGTGACGACTTCACCTACGAGCAGGTGCCCGCCAGCGAGCCGGGGGAAGGCCAGGTGCTGGTGAAGAACCTCTACCTGTCGCTGGATCCGGCCATGCGCGGCTGGATGAACGAAGGCAAGTCGTATATCCCACCCGTGGGCCTGGGCCAGGTCATGCGCGCCCTCGGCGTCGGCGAGGTGGTCAGCTCCAATCACCCGGACTACAAGCCCGGCGACCATGTCAGCGGTGCCCTTGGCGTACAGGACTACTTCACTGGCGAACCCCAGGGCCTGCACCGGATCGACCCGCGCCTGGCGCCCCTGCCCCGCTACCTGTCCGCCCTGGGCATGACCGGCATGACCGCCTACTTCGCCCTGCTCGATGTCGGCCAACCCAAGGCCGGCGAAACCGTGGTGATCTCCGGCGCCGCCGGCGCGGTCGGCAGCATTGCCGGGCAGATCGCCAAGCTCAAGGGCTGCCGCGTGGTGGGCATCGCCGGGGGCGCGCAGAAGTGCCAGTACCTGCTGGATGAACTGGGCTTCGACGGGGTCATCGACTACAAAACCGAAGACGTACTGGCCGGCCTCAAGCGTGAGTGTCCCAATGGCGTGGATGTGTACTTCGACAACGTCGGCGGCGATATCCTCGATGCCGTGCTGTCGCGCCTGAACTTCAAGGCCCGGGTGGTGATCTGCGGCGCCATCAGCCAGTACAACAACAAGGAAGCGGTCAAGGGCCCGGCCAACTACCTGTCGCTGCTGGTCAACCGTGCGCGCATGGAAGGCTTCGTGGTGATGGACTACGTCAAGGAGTACGGCAAGGCCGCGCAGGAAATGGCCGGCTGGCTGGCCAGCGGCAAGGTGAAGAGCAAGGAGGATGTGGTGGAAGGCCTGGAGACCTTCCCCGAGACGCTGCTCAAGCTGTTCAGCGGGGAGAATTTCGGCAAGTTGGTGCTGAAGGTCTGAGATCAGCAGCCAAGCGCTTTGTGGGAGCGGGCTTGCCCCGCAATGGCGATTGCCTGGACTTGCGCCATCGCGGGGCAAGCCCGCTCCCACAGTCCCTGATTCAACCGCGGATTTCAGCCACCACGGCAGCCAGCGCCTTGGCCGGATCTGCCGCCTGGCTGATCGGACGCCCGATCACCAGGTAATCGGAACCGGCGTCCAGTGCCTGACGCGGCGTCAGAATCCGGCGCTGGTCATCCTGGGCACTGCCCGCTGGGCGAATACCCGGGGTCACCAGCTGCAGCGACGGGTGCGCCGCCTTCAGTGCCGGCGCTTCCAGTGCCGAGCACACCAGGCCGTCCATGCCGGCTTTTTGCGCCAGCGCCGCCAGGCGCAGCACCTGCTCCTGCGGATCGACATCCAGGCCGATGCCGGCCAGGTCCTCGCGCTCCATGCTGGTCAGCACGGTCACGCCGATCAGCAGCGGCTGCGGGCCGCTGCGCTTGTCCAGCTCCTCACGGCAGGCCGACATCATGCGCAGGCCACCGGAGCAGTGCACGTTGACCATCCACACACCCATCTCGGCCGCGGCCTTGACCGCCATGGCGGTGGTGTTGGGGATATCGTGGAACTTGAGGTCGAGGAACACTTCGAAGCCCTTGCCGCACAGGGTTTCGACTATCCCTGAGGCGCTGCTGGTAAACAGTTCCTTGCCCACCTTGACCCGGCACAGGGCGGGGTCGAGCTGGTCGGCCAGCTTCAGGGCGGCGTCACGGGTGGGGAAATCCAGGGCGACGATCAGGGGCGTCTGGCAGGCGGACATGGGCAGGGTCTCTTGGCAAGTCGTAAACGGCGCGCATTGTAAACGAAGTGGCGCGGGGTTTGGGGGCCGCGGGTCATGAGATTTGGCCCGGGCGGGAGCGGCTCCTATAATTGAACCAACGGCTGCGGCAATGGCTCGAATGCCATGTAAGCGGTGCCCTGTACGCTTTTTGGAGAATCTCGATGCCTTGGTATGCCTGGTTGATACTGCTGGTTGCTCTCGGGTCGATTGTCGGCGGGTTGATGCTGCTGCGCGATACGGCGAAGAAGTTGCCGTTGACGGAGGAGCAACTCAAAAAGATTCATGAGCGAAATGCCGAAATGGATGCCAAGGAAGCGAAGGACCGTTAAGTCCGCTCATTCGTGGGGCAGACTTGCACACCTGCCCCAACCAGTCTCAATTGACCGTTAACTTGTCACGATTACGCTCCAAGATAGCCTTTCCGATGCCTTCGACCTCAAGTAACTCCTCTACCGTAGCGAAATCCCCATTATTGTCGCGATAGGCGACAATGGCTTCGGACTTGGATTGGCCGACCCCTGACAACTCACGCTGCAAGGTCGAGGCATCGGCGGTATTGATATTGAGTTTGCCAACAGCCTGCTCCGCGGTGACCGCTGCCGACGGCAGTTCGGCCACCATCGGCGTGTTTTGTACAGCACCGGCACCCAGGGTGAAAGAAGCAGCGATAGCCGTCAGCAAGGCGGTGAAAATATTGTGGCGCATAGGAATTTCTCCATGGTTTCTTGGGTTCGAGAAGCAGCTTTTCCTTAGCTGCTTCTCAACGCTAGACGCCAGAATTTCGACTAGCAAACTGGGACAGGCTGGAATTGCTTTCCAAATAATTCAACGAGTTGTCGCACCGCCCAGGACACCTTCCTGCGACACTTGGATACTGGTAAGATCGTGCCCCACGCCAACGCCATTGGACCAGGCGATCCTCAGAGTGCCGCCTTGCATACTCCAACCCACAGTACGTTCTTTCGCTCCTTTGCGGCCAATACCAAAGGGCGGGATTTCGTCGTTGGTGACATCCACGGGCATTTCGAGTTGCTGGAGGAGCTGCTGGCGCAGATTCATTTCCAGCCCACAGCAGACCGCATATTTGTTACTGGCGATTTAATAGATCGTGGACCTCGGTCACATGACGTCCTGACATGGCTGGACAAACCGTGGTTCCACTCGATCAGGGGCAATCACGAGCAGATGGTGCTCGATTACGTGGCTGGCGTGGGGGACCCTCCACGTCACGCACGCAACGGCGGAGCGTGGTTCTATGAGCTTGCGTCGCTGGAACAGCAGCAAATTGCCGAACGGCTGCTTGAGCTGCCCATTGCCATGCAGGTTTTTCTGCCTTCGGGAGAAAACGTCGGGATTATCCATGCCGAATCTCCGTGCTGGAAAGACGACCTGAGTTGGCCCAATGCCGTCGCATCGCTGAGCTCCCCCGATCACGAGATCCAGCGCGCGGCCCTGACCCAGGCACTATATGCCAGAGGCCGGATCAGTTCACATGACGAACAACCCATAAGGGACGTGGATCGCTTGTATGTCGGACATTCGACTACCCCTGATGTCCTGCACCTGGGTAACGTGATTTACATTGACACCGGATGCTCCTTTGCCGACGGGAGGTTGACTGCAATTAACCTGTTGAATGGCAAGGCTTGGTCCTGCCCCCCAATCTAATCAATCTATGCCTGACGGAGTCCACCTCGTGCTGCTTGGAGCCCACCAAACAATGAGACCCCTGAGCGAGAAATGTGTAACGTTTTTCGACTTCTTGAGATTTGGTCTCGCTCAAGTTGTCCTGATCGGGCACGGCATCGGAATGTTCTACAGCTACTGGGGCGGTTTCTTCCCAGATCGTATTCCGTACCTGCAGCAGATCGCCGTAGTCGGATTTTTCTTCGTCTCCGGCTTTCTGATCTGCCGTAGTGTCATGACGAACTTCAAATACAAGGGAGGCGATGCCACACACTATTTTGTAGATCGCTTTGCGCGCATCTACACGACACTGATCCCATCCTTGCTGTTTGTACTGGTGGCCGACCTTCTGTTCTCCTGCGCCTACCCTGAGGCTGCACTGCTGACCTACGTCAGTGCGAAGAACTTCATATACAACCTGGGTTTGATACCTTCAATGCCACTTGGTACTTTGCGGCCCATTTGGAGCCTGATGTTCGAGTGGTGGATTTATATACTGTTCGGCGGCCTGGTGTTCTTCCGCAAGCGTTGGTTCCTTTGCCTGATATGCATCTGGATGGGCGCCAAATACACCTTCACGGTCAATGCTCAGGGTGAGGCCGGGCACCTTGAGGTGATATGGTTTGCCGGTGCTCTAGGGGCCTTCTGGTTCGACCGCCTGACCCAGCGCACGGAAATCGCACGCTTGAGCTGGCCCGCGTTCATCGGCGCCGTCGCCATTTACCTATATACCAAAAACAGCTACCACTTGGTCGCAGGCCTGCTGATGACGCTCGGGTTGGTTCTGCTGGCAGCCAGGCAAAATAGCGATGAAAAAGCCGTAAGCCAGGTAAAGAAGCAGCGCTACGCAGCGCTGGCAGGTTTCAGCTTCACCCTGTTCATGACCCATTACACTGTCCTTTACTGGATGCAACAAGCGCTCGGTAGCACCACGATCGGCTTCCTGTCGTCCATATTGCTGGCCAACCTTCTGGCATTTGCCCTCGCCTACTGTACCGAGCGACACCACAAGACAGTTGCCGTACTTTTGCTTGAGCTCGTTCGCCGGCGTCGCTGGCGCTTGAGCCAATCCTCCAACTGACACCCAAGCAAAAAATTCGTAAGCGCTCCATGAACCCCACATTCAAAGCGCTTACCTGATCCCCGATGCTGTGCTCCCGATTTCTTTCTGGAGCTCGCCGACCATGATGCGACCCGACGCCAAAGTCGAAAAAGTGTACCTCTACCCCAAGCCCGTCGACTTTCGAAAATCCATCGATGGCCTGGCCGCGCTGGTCGAACTCGATATCAAGGTGGCGGTGTTCGACCCGGTGCTTTTCGTCTTCCTCAACAAGCCGCGCAACCGCGTGAAGATCCTGTATTGGGAGCGCAACGGTTTCTGCCTGTGGCTCAAGCGCCTGGACTCCGAACGGTTCAAAACTTCACCCGATCCGACTGACGTCGCCATCGTCCTGACCGTCCAGGAACTGAACTGGCTACTCGATGGCTTCGACCTCTGGCGTAACCGTCCGCATCAGGTTTTGACCCCTCGTTTCGTCGCCTGATTCGGTATAATCCGCGGCATGATTTCCATGCCCGAAACCCTCCCTGCCGATCCTGTTCTGCTCAAGCAACTGCTTGAGCAGATGATCGACGAGCGCGCGTCCGACAAAGGCAAGATCGTTCATCTCGAAGAGGAAGTTGCGCTGTTGCGCCAGCGCTTGTTCGGGCGCAAGACCGAGCAGACGGGCGATGCGGCGGCACCACAATTGCCTCTCTTCAACGAAGCGGAAAGCCTGGCCGAACCCTTGGATGAGGCTGGCGACGAAGAAGTCGTTGCGCCGACCAAACGCCGTGGCAAGCGCAAGCCGCTGCCAGCTGATTTGCCGCGTATCGAAGTTGTCCACGAACTGCCCGAGCATGAACTGACCTGCGCTTGCGGCTGCCGCAAACATGCCATCGGTGAAGAAGTCAGCGAACAGCTTGAAATCGTCCCGATGCAGATTCGCGTCATCAAGCATGTGCGCAAGGTGTACGGCTGCCGCGACTGCGAGTCAGCGCCCATGACGGCGGACAAGCCCGCCCAGGTGATCGAGAAAAGCATGGCCAGCCCGAGTGTGCTGGCTATGCTGCTGACCACCAAATACGTAGACGGCTTGCCGCTTCACCGCTTCGAAAAAGTGCTGGGGCGTCACGGTATCGATATCCCGCGCCAAACCCTGGCACGCTGGGTGATTCAATGCAGCGAGCACTTTCAGCCGCTGCTGAATCTGATGCGCGAAAGCCTGTTGAACAGTCGGATCATCCACTGTGACGAAACCCGCGTGCAGGTGTTGAAAGAGCCGGGTCGTGAGCCCAGCAGCCAATCCTGGATGTGGGTACAAACCGGCGGCCCACCTGATCGCCCGGTGATCCTTTTCGACTACGCCACCAGCCGAGCGCAGGAGGTGCCCATGCGCCTGCTGGATGGCTATCGCGGTTATGTCATGACCGACGATTACGCCGGTTACAACGCACTGGCCACACAGAACGGCGTGGAGCGGTTGGGCTGCTGGGCGCATGCGCGGCGCAAGTTCGTCGAAGCGCAGAAAGTGCAGCCCAAGGGTAAAACCGGGCGTGCAGATATCGCCCTGAATTTGATCAACAAGCTGTATGGCATTGAGCGCGACCATAAGGACAGCAGCGATGAAGATCGCAAGCTGGCCCGCCAAGCGCGCAGCCAACCGGTGCTGACTCAGCTGAAAAACTGGGTAGAGAAAACGCAACCTCAGGTCACGACGCAGAATGCCTTGGGCAAGGCCATCGGTTACTTGGCCAGCAACTGGAGCAAGTTGGAACGCTACGTCGAGCAGGGTGACTTGCCGATCGACAACAACGCCGCCGAGCGTGCGATCCGCCCGTTTGTGATTGGCAGAAAGAACTGGTTGTTCAGTGACACGCCCAAAGGTGCCACTACCAGCGCACAACTTTACAGCTTGGTAGAAACGGCCAAAGCCAACGGCCAAGAACCCTATGCGTGGCTGCGCCACGCACTGGAACGCCTGCCGCAGGCGTGCTCAGTGGAAGACTACGAAGCGCTGCTGCCGTGGAATTGCACGCCTCAAATACATAGCTAAGTACTCTGCCCATCGTTGGCTAGGTGGGGTTCATGGAGCGCTTACGTTTATGGAGCGCTTACATTGCACGCACAGCATCGGGGATCAGGTAAGCGCTTTGAATGTGGGGTTTATGGAGCGCTTACGGTAGAAACGGCCAAAGCCAACGGCCAAGAACCCTATGCGTGGCTGCGCCACGCACTGGAACGCTTGCCGCAGGCGTCCTCAGTGGAAGACTACGAAGCGCTACTGCCATGGAATTGCACACACAGCATCGGGGATCAGGTAAGCGCTTTGAATGTAACCGATCCATGAACCCCACCTACCGCAAGGTGGGAACCAAGGTTACCGTGGCACCTCTGGCGAACAGTTCCATGGCAGCAGCGCTTCGTAGTCTGCTACTGACGACGCATGGGGCAGTCGCTCAAATACGTGGCGCAGCCATGTATAGGGCTCTTGGCCGTTGGCTTTGGCGGTTTCGACCAAGCTGTAGATCCGAGCGCTGGCCGTGGCTCCCTTGGGCGTGTCACTGAACAGCCAAGCCTTGCGCCCGATCACAAACGGCTTTATGGCCCGCTCTGCCAGGTTGTTGTCGATCGGCAGGTGGCCCGCCTCGACGTAGCGCTCCAGGCGGTTCCAGTTGTTTGCCAGGTAATGCACCGCCTTGCCCAGTACGCTTTGCAGTGTCACTTGCGAGTGTGTCTTGTCGAGCCAACTTTTCAACTGCTCGAGGATCGGCAGGCTTCGTTCCTGACGACCAATGAATCGCTGTTCATCGCTGGCATCCTTGAGGTCGCGTTCGATGCCATACAATTTGTTGATCATCGCCAGCGCGACATCGGCGCGACCGGTCTTGCCCTTGGGCTGCACTTTCTGCGCCTCGACGAATTTACGGCGGGCGTGCGCCATACACGCCAGTCGTTCAACGCCTGGCTGTAACCCCAAAGCGTTATAACCGGCGTAATCATCGGTCATCACGTAGCCGCGATAGCCCTCCAGCAGGCGCAGCGGCACATCCTGCGCGCGGCTGGTGGTGTAATCGAACAGCACAACTTGTCGATCAGGCGGGCCACTGGCCTGCACCCACATCCAGGATTGAGTGGTCGGATCACGATCCGGCTCTTTGAGCACCTGCACTCGTGTTTCGTCGCAATGAATCACCGGGCTTTCCAGCAGGCGGTCACGCATCAGGTTCAGCAGTGGCTGGAAGTGTTCGCTGCACTGGATGACCCAGCGGGCCAGGGTTTGCCGAGGGATCTCGATGCCATGTCGGTTCAGCACCGTCTCGAAGCGGTGCAGTGGCAGACCATCAACGTACTTGGTGGTCAGCAACATGGCCAGCACGCTGGGACTGGCCATGCTCTTTTCGATCAACTGGGCCGGCTTGTCAGCAGTGACCGGCGCGGCTTCGCAACCATGGCAGCCATAGACTTTGCGCACGTGTTTGAGCACACGGATCTGCATCGGCACGATGTCGAGTTGTTCGCTGGTTTGCTCGCCAATCACATGCTTGCGGCAACCACAGGCGCAAGTCAGTTCGTGCTCAGGCAAGTCATGAATGACTTCAATACGTGGCAGGTCGGCCGACAGTGGTTTGCGTTTGCCGCGTTTTTTGGTTGGCGCAACAACTTCTTCGTCGGCATCATCAGCGGCAGGTACCCACTGGCTTTCGGGTTCGTTGAACAACGCCAGTTGGGGTGTGTTGGACTCGACGGTTTGCTCGGACTTGCGATTGAACAGTCGATCGCGCAGCAGCTTGACCTGTTCTTTAAGATCGACGATCTGGCCTTTATCGACCGTGCGCTCGGCCAACAACTGCGTAAGCAGTAGTTTGAGCGCGTCAGGGTCGTCAGGAAGGTCATCGGGTACTGAAATCATGTCCCGGATTATACCGGGTCAGGCGACGAAACGGGGTGTCAAAACCTGATGCGGACGGTTGCGCCAGAGATCGAAACCGTCGAGGAGCCAATTCAGTTCCTGGACGGTCAGAACGATGGCTTCGTCGGTGGCGTCGGGTGAGGTTTTGAAACGCTCGGCTTCGAGGCGCTTGAGCCAAAGGCAGAAGCCGTTGCGCTCCCAATACAACACCTTGATGCGGTTGCGGGCTTTATTGAGGAAGACGAAAAGTACGGGGTCGAATACCGCGACTTTGATATCCAGCTCGACCAGCGCGGTGAGGCCGTCGATGGACTTTCGAAAGTCCACGGGTTTGGGATAGAGGTAGACTTTTTCAACTTTGCTGTCGGGGCGCATCATGACTTGCGGGCTCCAGAAAGAAATCGGGAGCGCAGCATCGGGCGTCAGCTATTCAGTTGGAATGTGGGTTTCATGGAGCGGATACCTTTGAATGTGGGGTTCATGGAACGCTTACCTTTGAATGTGAGATTCATGGAGCGCTTACGCCCATCTTTGGTTAGGTGGGGTTTATGGAGCGCTTACAAAAATTCCCGGCAAATGCCGGGAATTTTCAAGTCAGGGGTCCAGTCGCCGCTGCTGATAGATCCAGTCAACAATCTCTCCATCCGGGGTATAGCCACTGACCGTTTCACGCAACAGCTGCCGAACGTGGGCATAGTCATCGCCCTTGACCGCACTCTGCAACTCGTCGAGCCGCTCTTTCAAGACATCCCAGGACAGATAGTCCTCATGAGCACTCATGATCATGGGATGGCGCGTGGCCACAACGTTGTCACCGATCAGCAACTCCTCGTAGAGTTTTTCCCCGGGACGCAGCCCCGTAAACTCAATGGCAATATCACCATGAGGGTTGCGCTCAGAGCGCGTGCTGAAGCCGGACAGATGAATCATCTTTTCCGCGAGTTCGACGATCCGTACCGGCTCCCCCATATCCAACACAAAGACGTCCCCACCCTGCCCCATGGAGCCGGCCTGAATGACCAGCTGTGCAGCTTCCGGAATGGTCATGAAATAGCGAGTAATCTTAGGATGGGTGACCGTCAATGGGCCACCCGCTTTGATCTGCCTGTGAAACAGCGGAATAACCGACCCAGAAGAGCCCAGCACATTGCCGAAGCGAACCATCGTGAAACGGGTCTTGTTGACGTGCGATACATTAGCGGTATCGCCAAACAACACCGGAGCCAGCTCACGGCTAAGCGCCTGTAGCGTCATTTCCGCCAAGCGCTTGGTACTCCCCATGACATTGGTCGGGCGTACAGCCTTGTCGGTGGAGATGAGCACGAAGTTCGAGACTCCGGCCTGCAAAGCAGCCTGCGCAGTATTCAAGGTACCAATGACATTGTTCAGCACGCCTTCAGCGATGTTGTGCTCGACCATTGGTACATGCTTGTAGGCCGCGGCGTGATACACCGTGTCGACACGCCAGGCTTTCATGATGTCAAGCATCTGAGCCTGATTGCGCACCGAACCGAGAAATGGCAGCAGCTTGATCGCCAGCGACTCTCTTGCGATGCGTTGCTCCAGCTCGGAGAGAATACTATAGAGGTTGAATTCACTGTGTTCGAACAACAACAACACACGAGGTTTCAGGCCAATAATCTGTCTGCACAACTCTGATCCGATCGAACCGCCGGCTCCAGTCACCATGACCGACTGACCAGCAATACAACGTTCCAGCAGGTCAGCCTGCGCAGGGACCGCATCGCGCCCCAGCAAGTCGGCGATGTCGACCTCCTGGATGTCGTCAAGCTTTACCCGACCGCTGGCAAGATCCATGAACCCTGGGATGCTACGAACATGCAAGGGAAAACCCTCGAGAAAGCCGAGAATTTCCCGACGCCGCCCCCGTGTTGCCGAGGGAATGGCCAGGAGAATTTCCTGCGCCCCAGTGTGATCGATCATCCGCTGTAAATGACGTGGCTTGTAAACCTGCAACCCTGAAATCACGCGATCCGCAATGCTACTGTCGTCATCTATGAAAGCCACTGGGCGCATTACCTTGCCAAGGCGCAATGCGGCTACTAACTGGTTGCCCGCCGCACCAGCGCCATAAATCGCTACTTTGGGCAGGCCATCATCACGACTGGTGAAGGGTACATGCTGCGCCGCAGTGAACCAGTCACCCAGAAAGTATTGCCGCATAGCCAGCCGCAAACCACCTACCATCACCAGGCTCAACCACCAGTAGTTGAAAATGATCGAGCGCGGCACCACGTTCTGGTGATTGCTGTACCAATAGACGACAACACCCAGGATCAGTGAGGAAAGGCTGACAGCCTTGATGATGGCAATGAGGGCATCATTCCCGAAATAACGCATGACCGCGCGGTACATGCCAAAACGGATAAACAAAGGGACAGCGACGATTGGCGCACTGGTGAACAGCCAGAAGTGGTCCTTGATGGGGTTGGCCATTTCGTCGATACCTAGACGCACGACAAACGCCAGCCACAACGCAACCCAGACCAATATGACGTCAGTCGACACCTGCAACAGGCGCTTTTGACGACGTGGCAAGCCCACTAGAAATGCCCGCAACCTATCCATAACCCCCTCGAACACCTTTGCTGCTCCCATAATTATCTACAGCTGTAACCAGATACGGGCTGCACACTGGCATCACGTGAATCTGTCTCACTCCAGCGCACCGGCTCGATAGCGGACAGCTATCACAACCAGCGGTACATAAGCGATCACCACGCCCAGCGCACCATCCAAGTCCAGCAGGATGACGCACATGGCGATTGGCAACAACCAGAACAGATTCAGCCCACCCACCGCCAGTGTGACAGGGAGATGCTTACCGTACCGCCGCGAGGCAAACTGGTAGGCGTGACTGCGATGCGCCTCATAGACCCTATCGCCTCGGGACAGGCGACGAATAAGTGTATAAGTGGCATCGACGATGAATACACCAAGCAAAATCAGCCAGCACCAAAACAGTTGTGAGGACGTCCAAGCCGCCTGCAACGACAGCACGCCCAGGGCAATCCCGAGAAACCCGCTCCCCGCATCGCCCATGAAAATGCGTGCAGGCGGGAAGTTCCAGTATAGGAAACCGACAACCGCCATGGCCAGCAGCAATGGCAACATCACCAACTGCTCGAACCCTGCGAGCCAGTAAAGCAGGCACGCGCCCAGGCAGGCACAAATAGCCTCGACGCTGGCGATGCCGTCGATACCGTCCATGAAGTTGTAGAGGTTCAATATCCAAACCAAGTAGAAGGCAGCAATCCCCCCCCCGAACCAGCCAAGATCGACTTGCACCCCAAACACATGGACAGCTGGAAAGCCCCCCAACCAGACCAGCGCCCAAACTGCCGCCAGGAAATGCCCGAGCAATCGCCAACGGGCAGCGATATGGCCGTGGTCATCCATGAATCCAATGACTGCGATCAGTGCACCAGACCCGCCCAAAGCACCCAGCACGCTCATCTGCGCGCTGCCTCCCGCGGCCAACACCACCAGCGCAACAAGAAAGGCAACCACGATCGCAACACCGCCACCTCGTGGCGTCGGAACGGCATGTGAACTGCGCGCATTTGGAATATCAATGATACTTCTGGCCAGTGCGTAGCGTCGTAAAACAGCAGTCAACGCCAAAGACAGCACCGCGACCAGTGGAATCAGCCATCCTAAAGTCATTTTTTTGTTTTTTCCTGATAGTCACGAGCAGTCAGAGCGAGTGCTTCTTCAACACTAAGCGGCGGCTTCCAGCCCAGCAGCGAACACGTTTTTTCAATATCGACTTGAAGTGAGCCACACAAGCGCTGCGACAGGGAATGCTTGCCCAGCACAACCGCGCCCACCTCCAGGAGACGACTGGGGACAGGCAGCAGTCGAGCAGGTCGCCCCAGTGCCTTGGCCATGCGGCGAAGCAGCGCGGAAGTCGAAAGATCCTCTGCGTCACTGACCAAAAACGTCTGGTTCGCAGCCGCAGGGTGATCCACGCAAGTAACCACAAGATCGGCCAGATTACCCAACGCCACCAAGCTGCGACGGTTATCGATCGCGCCGAAAGGCAGAGGTACCCCTTTGTCCAGCCAACGCATCATGGCCAGGAAGTTGGCTTTGACCCCCGGCCCATAGACCAAGACCGGGCGGATAATCACTACCTCCAACCCGACTTCCCGAGCCAAAGCCCGCAGCCCCTCCTCCGCCTCCATTTTTGAAACACCATAGGGATCTACAGGAGCTGGCAAGTCATCAGCGGTATAGGGGCTGCCCTTGGGCGTACCCTCACCATTAACCTTGATAGAACTTACGAAGACAAATCGCCTGACCCCAGCTGTCGCAGCTTGCCGTGCTAGCCTCAACGTCCCCTCGACATTGACCTTGCGAAAAGCTGCCAATGGGTCGCTCTCTGTATCGTTCATTACGTGAACACGAGCAGCAGAGTGAATGACGACGTCCACACCGGCAAGCGCAGCATGCCAGTCGGTAACACCGTCCAGAGACTCAATGCAGACCGGCACCACGCGAGGGTCCAGTTGCATTGGGGGCTGACGAAATGCCGCAACCACGGACTGCCCCTCGGCGAGAAGCAACTCAAGAATTGCGTTGCCCACAAAACCGGAAGCCCCGGTCAACAACACGGTATGCGACATCATTTCCCTGCCTTGCGTAGGGTAGCTTCACAAAAAAGAGTTTCCAGGCGCGCCATCAACTTAGGCTTGGAATAATGCTCCAGGTAATACTCCCGCCCGGCCTCGCCCATCTGCCTGCGCTGCGCACTCGGAGTGCAGGCAAGGTCACTGACAATCCGGGCAAGCCCCTGGGCATCACCGGAATCACAGGCAAAGCCGGCACCAGACTCGTGAATGACCCGGGCTGCCTCACCGTTGATCATCCCCAGCAGCGGCCGTCCAGAAGCCAGGTATGCCTGAACCTTGCCTGGGATAGTCTTCTGGAATACATCGTTGGTCTTCAATGTGACCAGCAAGGCATCGGCCTGGGCGAACAGCGCAGGCATGGCCTCCAGAGGGTGACGGCCAAGCAATCTCACGTTGTCCAAGCCACGTGCCTGCACTTGCTCAGCCAGCCAGGCACTCATGCGCCCATCACCAACGATGGCCCAGCGGACCGAAGCTTCACCGCGCAGTGCCTCGGCGGCATCCAGCACTGCCGGGAAATCCTGAGCCTCCCCCAGGTTACCGGCAAAAACCACAGTAAATACCGACGGATCTGACTCCAGCAAACTACTAGTAACAGTCCCTGGCACAGAGAAATCGTCCTCGGCCCAACTGGGAAAGTACACCAGACGCTCATCAGCAATAGGACGTGTACAGTATTGCTTGACGTTCTCCAGAAACCCATGGGACTGCAAAAGCAAATAATCGGTGCGGTTATAGATCCATGAAACCATTCGTCCAACCAGTGACAACAAACGCGGGTTGCGGAGAACGCCGACCGCCCTGAGAGTTTCAGGCCACAGATCCAGTACCCAGACAAATACTGGGGCTTGCTTCAGACGCCCGATCACAATGGCAGGTATTGCCGCCATGATCGGCGATACGGCGTAGACGAACAGGACGTCGAACTTTCGACCACGCAACTTGAACGCGCCTACCGTGGAGGCACTTAGGAAAAACGAGGCGTAGTTCATGATCAACCGAAGACTGCGTTTACCACGCGACAACATCGGGACCCTGACGACATCGGCCCCGTGGTAGGACGCAAAATCGCCAGGCGATGCCCGATAGCTGGCAAATACATGGCCTTCCGGATAGTTCGGCAAACCGGTCAGTATGGTCACCTCGTGACCTTTTTCCCTCAGGTCGCGGACCAAGTCATTGATCCGCATGTTCTCCGGCCAAAAATACTGGGTAACGACTAGCACTCTCAGCTTCTTATCAGGCATGCCTACCACTCAGTTCAGTAACGCTTCCATACAGTACGGTTCACATAATCGGTATAACTATGAAGAATGCGAACAACTTTGCTCGAAACATTTGGCATGCTGTAGTCAGCCACCAGGCGCAGGCTCCGCTCATCCCCACGCGCCTGGCTATCGAGAATGCTCAAGCCCTGCAGGACCCGCTCCACCTCGAGCCCGACCATCATTACAGCTCCTTCCTCCATGCCTTCGGGGCGCTCGTGGGCCTCACGAATGTTCAGAGCTGGGAAGTTCAGGATAGAAGCCTCCTCACTGATCGTGCCACTGTCCGAAAGTACTGCTTTGGCCTCAAGTTGCAGCTTGTTGTAATCTTTAAAACCCAGAGGCTTCAACAAGCGAACATTGGAGTGGAACGTAACGCCCATGGCGTCAACACGCTTCTGTGTACGTGGGTGAGTCGACACAATGACCGGTAAATTAAACTGCAGAGCAACCGTATTCAGCACCTCAACCAGCTTCAAAAAATTTTTATCAGAATCGATATTTTCTTCACGATGGGCGCTAACAACAAAAAACTTACCCGGCTCCAAGCCAAGGCGTGCCAACACGTCCGATGCATCGATCCCCTGACGGTAATGATCAAGCACCTCGAACATCGGGCTGCCAGTCTTTATCACGCGGTCTGGCGGCAAACCTTCGCGCAAAAGATAATCACGGGCGATGGCGCTGTAGGTAAGGTTGATATCGGCCGTGTGGTCTACGATACGCCGATTGATTTCTTCCGGTACCCGCATATCGAAGCAGCGATTTCCCGCCTCCATGTGGAAAGTAGGAATTTTACGGCGCTTGGCAGGAATGACAGCCATGCAGCTATTCGTATCACCTAAAACCAACAAAGCCTCGGGATTCACCTCGGCCAACACTCGATCCACCGCAATTATCACATTACCAATGGTCTCGCAGCCGCTGCTGCCAGCAGCATTGAGGAAATGATCGGGCTTGCGGATACCCAAATCCTGGAAGAATATCTCGTTCAATTCGTAATCATAATTCTGTCCGGTATGAACAAGAACATGATCACAATGTTGATCCAGTGCACTCATCACTCGGGACAGACGAATGATCTCAGGACGGGTCCCGACGACGGTAACAACCTTCAGCTTTTTCATACAACCTCAACCTCCTGATCAATCGAAATCACGAACACACAGGCAATGCGTACGTATCCGGTTGTTCACGGTCAAAAATTTCATTGGCCCACAACATTACGATCATTTCGTCATCGCCAATGTTCGTGATGTCATGCGTCCATCCTGGAACTGTCTCGACGATGACGGGTTTCTCACCCGTTGTTTGCAACTCATAAAAATCGCCGGAAATAATATTCCGGAAGCGGAAACTGGCATGCCCCTTGATCACAAGAAATTTTTCGGTTTTCGAGTGATGATAGTGGCCACCTCGGGTGATCCCTGGATGCGCCGTGAAATAGGAGAACTGCCCCGAATCCGGTGTCTTCAACATTTCCACAAACACACCGCGAGGGTCACTGTGCGCGGGCACTTCGTAAGTAAAGGACTGCTCGGGCAAGTAGCTCAGATAGGTGGAATACAGCGCGCGCACGAGACCTGTACCCACGCGCTCGGTCACCAGCGTGGTACGGCTATCGCGAAAGGCCAGCAACTGCTCGGCAAGCGCACCCACCGTCGTCGAGTAGACAGGCTGAACCTGGGTATTTCCGTCAATGACTGCGCCATCGAGAATCGCCAGGCAATGACGTACGACATCGTCAATGTAGACCAACTCCAGAGGGGCCTGTTTATCATTGATCTGAATCGGCAGATCTCGGGCGATATTGTGACAGAAGGTAGCGACCGCAGAATTGTAGTTTGGCCGCGCCCACTTACCGAACACATTAGGCAAACGCAAGACGTGCAACTGTATTGCCTGCTGAGAAGCGAGTACCTGCAACGTATCTTCGGCAGCACGCTTACTGTTACCGTAAGCGTTATCACGGTCGGCTTGTATCGAAGAGCTATAGACTACGGGTATACATTTTCCACAATCGCGGAGCGCATCACAGAGCACTTGGGTAAAATCGCTATTACCACGCGTAAACTCGGCAGGATCCTGAGGACGGTTAACCCCCGCGAAGTGGAAAATACAGTCTGCCTCAGCCACCAAGGCTCTCAGACCGCACAGGTCATCACGCACGCAGCGCAGCACTTCAACATCCTGACGCTCTCGTAGATGACTTTCCAGGTTCTTGCCAATAAAACCATTGACACCCGTGATCAGAACCTTCATCAATCACTCCTCCGGCGTAGCGTGCTCACCACGCTGAATGGCACGAATAAAGTCCAGCTTTAACAGCAGCTTTTGCATGCCTGCGATATCAAGGCGTTCGGTGTTATGCGAATTATAGTCTTCGGTATGAGAAATTTTTTCTTCACCGTGCTCGACAAATTTGCTGTAATTCAGATCGCGCAGATCAGGTGGAATCCGGAAGTAATTGCCCATGTCTTCGGCGCACGCCATTTCTTCACGGCTCAGTAGCGCTTCGTATAGTTTCTCGCCGTGGCGAGTACCAATTACCTGGATAGGGTGATCCGGTTGGCCTATCAATTCGGCCAACGCCTTAGCCAACACTTGCACAGTCGCTGCCGGGGCCTTCTGGACGAACAGGTCACCGTTGTTACCGTGTTCAAAGGCATACAGCACCAGGTCGACCGCATCGGCAAGCGTCATCATGAAGCGGGTCATATTCGGATCGGTAATCGAAAGCGCCTGCCCCTGCCTGATCTGATCGACAAACAACGGGATGACAGAGCCGCGCGAGGCCATTACATTGCCATAGCGGGTACCGCAAATAACTGTTTTGCTTTCGTCAACGTTTCGCGACTTGGCAACCATGACCTTTTCCATCATGGCCTTGGAGATGCCCATCGCATTGATCGGATAGACCGCTTTATCGGTACTGAGGCAAACAACGCGGCGCACCTCGTTCTGGATCGAGGCCTCCAGCAAGTTCTCGGTGCCAATCACGTTGGTCTTGACCGCTTCCATCGGATGAAATTCGCACGAGGGCACCTGTTTCAGTGCTGCGGCATGGAATATATAATCGACACCACGGGTAGCATTAAGGATGCTTTGATAATCTCGCACATCGCCGATATAGAACTTTAATTTGCTGTTGGCGTAGCGCTTACGCATGTCATCCTGCTTCTTCTCATCACGGCTGAAAATGCGGATTTCAGCGATATCCGTATCGAGGAAGCGCTTGAGCACCGCGTTGCCAAAGGAACCGGTACCGCCAGAGATGAGGAGTTTCTTTCCGCTAAACATAATTATTCCCGAATTGAATGCAGACGATTCCAGCACTACCGTTGATCAAGGGCTGAAAAAATCATTTCGTCCTTTTGCCTTGCGCTCGGATAACTGATCAACACAGCTCGGTAGCTCCCTTTAAACACAAAAAAGCTACCAGCCGCGACCCCGACAACCCCACAGGCAGCAACGAGGTTATGCATGTCTTGCAAGGATCCACATCCGCCCAGAATGGTGACAGGGATATTTACATGACTTCTCAGCTGGGTAGCAAGCGTAACGTCATAACCCTTCATCCGGCCATCAAGATCGATGGAGTTTATTACAATCTCCCCCGCTCCAGCTGCCTCCATTTCTCTGGCCACATCAAGGACGCTCCGCTTGGAGTTCCGTGTGCCATTGTGTGTCCAGACATCGTGTTGCTTGCTCAACATACGCTGCTTGTGATCAAGGACCACCACGACACTTTGACTTCCGATCTCTTCGGCGATGCGAGTAACCAGGCTCGTATCTTCAATAGCCGCCGCACTGATGGCCACTTTCTCGACACCCAAAGCGATAATAGCGCGCGCCTGCTCTGGAGTATGGATACCACCACCGTAGCACAGCGGCATTCTGCACTCTGCTGCCAGATTAGCGATCTTCCGGTGATCGGGAGCACGGCCATTAACAGTAGCGTCAATATCAAGAACGATCAGCTCATCCGCTTCTTTTTCGTTGAAAATCTTTACGGCATTGATTGGATCCCCTACGTACTTTGGGTCTTTAAAACGTACTGTTTTGACTAACCCGCCGTCCTGCATCAACAGGCAGGGAATTATACGAGGCCTCAGCATGTCAGAGTTCCGCAAAATTTTTCAGAAGACCAACCCCAAAGTGATGACTTTTTTCAGGATGGAATTGGACACCGTAGACATTATCTGCCGCCACCGCACAACTAAAGCCTAACCCATACTGAGACTGTGCGATAATATGCGCAGGATCCTGGCATTCGAAATAAAAGGAGTGCAGGAAATAATAGCGAATGTGATCCTCGAGATCGTCAAATAGCGGGCACGTACCAACGGGATTGACATCATTCCATCCCATATGCGGCAAGGCCATGCGCTCCAGCCCGGCGACGGAACGAAATGAACGAACCTTCCCAGGCACCCAGCCAAGGCCCGGCAATATGCCCTCCTCACTACTATCGGCAAGCATCTGCATCCCAACGCAAATACCCAGCACCGGTACCTTATCGCGATGAACCAACGCCTCCACCTGAGTTCGCATACCCGAATCATTGAAGCGCTGCATCGCATGATCAAAGGCGCCAACGCCAGGAAGAATCAGCTTCTTCGCCCCGGCTAGCGCATCTAGATCACTCGCTACCCGCACCGGGATGTGTAAGCGCCGATAGACATTGACGAATGCTTGAATGTTGCCCAGTCCGTAATCAATGATGGTTATCATCTGAACAGCCTTCTTTCAAGCCCCAGCATATTCATTACCCGGGCGCCCATCCCGATCAAAAAGTGCTTATTCTTGTAGTCTCGGAATGTCTTGTTCTCACCTTCGAAAATAGTCTGCAGCTCCTCAACAGACAGATCCAGCTTGTTGGCGACATACTCGAATTCGCTCGCCAGAAATTGCTGATCCATCTCTGGCCTGGCAATTCGCTCAAGCGCATTTTCACGCGTCATCTGCCCTGTCATGATCAGGCTGGAGAAATGCGCACGACGCTTCTCATAGCCGAATTTTCTGGGCATCCAGTAATCTTCATAAAAACGAGTAAACCGTGACTCATGATGCTTGTGCTGGAAAGGCTGCCAACCATAAAGCTGCTCAAGCGTTTCCTCCGCTTCCCTCTTAATGTAAGGCACCAAGTTTAGTGGCCTCACAACTTGCATACCAAGTACGTACCGATAAAAAACCTTATACATCAAAATATCGACAAGTGGGAACGACCTCATTGCCCGCCCACCGAATAGCCCGTGAATACTATTGAACAAACGCTTGTCGATACCTGGGTAGCCGCCCCACTCTTCGGGCTCTCGGCAGCATTCAGTCGAGAAGTTACCACCCGTGAGCACATATTTAATCTTGTGCGAGCGTGCGAATTTATAGAGCGCCGAGAAGAACGCCGCATCCTGCGGGAGATCCTGATCAGGAATCTGAGATTTAAGAAATGCTGTTTGCAAATCTTTCATTTCTTCCCAATTGATCACCTCGGTATAGAGCTCCAGACCAAGACCATCAACCAGCTTTTCAATATTCCCCACAGCTTGGTCGGTATTCCAGCCCGCATCGACATGGAAAAGCAGCGGCCGCAAGCCCATCTTTTCTTTCGCAACGTAACTGACGTAGGAGCTGTCCAGACCACCGCTGAGCCCAATGATGCAATCAAACTCCTTGCCTTGGCCGTCTTTCTTGATCAGCTGGGCGAGGCGCTGGAGCTCTGCCTCGCCGCGCTGGTCGGTATGCCAGTTCGGCAGAATTTGGTCGTCAAAGTTTTGACAGTACTCGCAAACACCACGATCATCAAAACGGATATTGGGATCGGACGTGTCCATGATGCAACGTGTGCAAATCTTGTAGCTACTAGTCACTGCTCGTATCCCCGAAAAACAGTCATCCGTGTGCGCCTCCTAGCGCTTAGCTGCCAAGCCGATGCTTCGCCTGATCGATGCAATCAGTTCGCCAGCCTCTGCGGGAGGCATGTTGAGGGGATGGATGATAGCAGGAATGTGCATCCCTTCGTACTCTGCCACCAACGTGGAGGGGTATGATATGAGAAGGTCGACATCAGGAAAAACATCTTTTTGCGTGATCACATTCCACCCCATCGAGCTAATACGCTTCGTTGCTGGGTTGGCGGGGTGTGGCTTATAAAAACTCTGGACCTCCGGCCCTATCGCCTGAAGGATCTGAATATGCAGTTCTTCACACAACGGATGCCCTACAAACAAGAGTGACGGCAAACTTGTAGGCGCGACTTTGGCCAACTTTAATGCAGGTGAGTAAAAGCACGCACCGACCGCACGAAGTGGGGAAAGAGCTGACAGAATAGACGCCTTGAACGTGGCAACAGCATCTTCATTGAACGTATAGAGTCTAGTAACACTTCGCAAGCGATAAGCCAGCCTCACCGAAAACTCATTAGAGGCAGATAGCTTGTTGCTCCCTAAGGAGACCAACGTACCGTGTTGAACCATTACCAGGCCAGAGCCATCACTAAAATTATTTCTACAGGTTTCCAAGACCACGCGATCAGACAAAACTGCCCATCGATCATAGTGCTCAGCAATTACTAGTTTTTTTGCGCTGAGCCGTCTCAAGGCCAACCTGACACAAAACCAGCGGAAGGCTGTATAGCTCTGTAATGACCAGCAGGAATATTTTTTAGATTCACTTAACTTTCGCGAAGCCACCACCGAATGGATAAAAGCATTTCTCAAATCACTTTGATTGAGCAATTTCAGAACGCTCAACGTGCTGCCACCATCATGCCTTGACTCTACCCAGGGCAAGGTAACTTTATAGAGTTCCTGACCAAGCAGCTGAGGCGTTATTAGATCCATAGCACGGGATGAATAACAGACAGTATAGCAATCACACCGAGGCGGCTCAGCCACTATTTCCTTGGCAACTTTCGAACGTAGAGCTCGCCATTGCAGCATAAAAAATAACACCGCGCCCCCATTACTCCACAGGACACGAATCGCTTTCATGGCAGTGCTCAGCAGCAAACTCCGACGACTAATACTCAGCAATTTACTGGGTCGAGGTGCGCAACCCAGCTGCTCAGGTAAAATACCAGCAAGCGCGTAAACACTACGATCAACTGCAATTTCGTTTTTAGTAGCCAGCAGATACTCGACGAGCAGTTTTTTTTCTATTCTAGCCACGCCTATTCACCCGCCCCGCACGATTAACTATAAATATACACAACACGAAATCAGACCACCTTATTAAGTTGACTGAAGTACACCACGCTCTTCCAAAGCAATACAACAAAAAATGCCGATGCCATCGCCCAGGCCACCGAGATAGCACCAAACGTAGTACCAAACGCATAGGAGACACCTACGAAGACCGCTAACCCAATCAACTGAGAGTACATCAAATGCCGATCTTTTCCCAGTGCATACAACCCGAGATGCGGAACAGTGCTCAACCCATAGAAGACACTTGCCAGCAGCAACCAATACAAGATATTGAGTTCCTGACTATAGACAGGTGAAGACAACCAGTCGACGACAAAAAAACTCCCGCCCCAGCATAGCCCAGCCAGCACAAGCACAACGATCACGACGTTCAATGCCAAGGAGCGCATCTCGCTTCGAAACGCTGGAAAGTCATGCATCTTGACAGAGTGCACCAACCGCGGCATGAAGAAAACTACAACCCCAGCGTCCAGAAACGAAAGGATTGCAGTTGATATGCCAACGTACAAAGTATAAGCACCCAATACCTCCAAACCGGCCAGGTGCTCAACCCAATAACGATCAAACGTGTATATACCCCTAATCGCCAGACTCGCAAGCAGGAATGGGATTGCGACATATACACCTCGTCTCACCCATGCCCACTGGATAGGCCTCCACTGTATTACCCCACACACTCGCAAAATTGATACAGCCGCAATGAGGCAAGCAATAACACAACACAGAAGCCAACTTAAAAGTACAAAGCCAAGATTACGAAAAGCCGAATCCCATGCCATACAGGCGATAACGATAAAACACCAAATACCGCTTCGAACAAACAAAACTACGCTAGCCAGCAACGGCCTGGAAATGGCCACGAGAATCCGATTGGCCTCTTGAGCGACGTGTTCAAACAACAGCAGAACGATAAAAACGAAAAAGTACTCGAACGGAAGCCAACCCTGAAGAAAGACAAATCCTAGGATTGGTAAAAAAAACAGATAGATAATGGCATAAAGCACAAATTGATCGCGAATCACACATAATAATTGACTCGACGGTAGCCCTATCAACTCACGATTGGCATAGGTATAAAATTCAAAACCAACTACATATATACCGTAGCCAATCGTTGCAGCCAACAACCCGTACATACCGACAGCGTCAGCCGCTAGATATCGCGCCAAAAAAAATATCAGCAAAAACTTACTCAGCAATGTAACAGCGCGCAACCCAATATTAACAAACCTATACACGCTCACACCCCACCCTAATTTTGATCACACCCCTCAGTCAGCTAGGCTCTGTACGAAATGTATCTGCACGTGCCCAGACTACATTGAAACGGGGCTCAGAGTGCTCATGTACTCCAGTATACTCCGCCCCCGTTTCGCCTAGTCTGGCCTTCGTGCAGACATATTTCGTACAGACCCTAGGCGGTAGCAGACCTGGTGAACATCACACGCTGGGCTAACATGATAAATATATAAAAACAAAAATTAAACAACGCAATCCACTGCAGCATACTGCCCCTGAACATACTCAAAAACAAGAAAATCTCAGACATGAAGATAAACAAGAAAACCGGGCCACCTTTAAACCTAAGGGCATACAGGGTACAGATGAAGACCGAGTAGACGAAAATCGGAATAAACCAGAATATGTATGCGCCGTAGTTTAGATACAACTCAGTCTCAATCGGCCACTGCTGAGTCGCAGACTCATCAAACCATTGCGATGGAAAATAAATAGAAGTCAGCCACCGACTAATGTCATGAAGATAGTCAGGCGAAGGAACGCCGACAAACGTCAGCCACTTGTTAACAGGATACCCCATGGTCATGAAGTACTCGGGTGACATATCCCTCAAAATACTATCATGCAGAAATATAGTATTAAAGTAAGTCAAGAAGTACTCAAGCAACATCTCCGGCGTACTATAGAAGCCATTGGATCGCACATACATGGCCCCAGAAAACAAAAGAACAAAACCGAAGAACAAAAACGCACCTTGCCGAAGGCTAAGCCTGGCAACAGCCAACCAAGGGAGGCTAAAGAAGATTCCAAATAGAAATATTCTGCTCTTGACACCCTGCAAGTAGGCACAGAAGGCAAGCACCATTACCACAAACACAAAAAGCACCACACTGCGGCGCTCCGCAGTACGGCAATAGAACCCAAGCCAAAAAGCCAGGAAATTTGACCACATGATAAGTAGATAATTAACGACCCCATATCCCTTTTTCTTCGAAAGGTAAGTTTCGCTGTAATCACCCACCCAGGCTTCCACCCCTCCTGTCACCTGGAGAAAATAGAAACAGCCCAACAGCAAAGCAAGCGCGCAAACAAATATTGCATAAGGTCTCGCCCGGTAACTGTAGACAACATCCACTTTCTCGACACTGTCCAGCAATACTTCCAACAACCGAACAAAATAGAAAAACAAGGTAAAAACGTATAGATAGGAAAGTATCGCCTCCTGCGAAACCTTGCTCCAATCGTTCATCTTCCCCCATGGCAATACGTAATCCCAAGACAACCACTCCAGGACATAAAAGAGTGTCGCGGGAAAAACCAGATATAAAAAATAATTACCAAAGACGACATTAGACGGACATATGATCCTCTTGTTCCTGAAAAGAACAAAGGAAAACAGTATAAACAGTATGGTAACTAGTATCATTTACGCAGAACGTCCTTGCGCAATATCACAAGCTCAGGCGTGTTATTTATGCGACTCATTGGGCTCAACCTTGGACGGTCACAATGTAAAGCCGTCATCTACTACAACATTTTGCCCATTCACATAGCGCGACTGATCGGAGAGCAAGAACACAATAGTTCCAAGCACATCTTCGATATCCAGCATCCCTTTGCCCAGACAAGAACTTTTATATCGACTCAGAAACGCCTCAGGTTGCTTATCGCGAATACCACCCGGACTTACACAGTTAGAGCGGAAACGGCTATCAGAAACAAATGTGGTCACGTATTTGCTCAGGTGGATCAATGCCGACTTTATCGCGGCGTACTCCACTGGCATGGTCATTGGCGTCCCTTCATACACTTCAAACTTTGGCGGAATGACACCATATACGGATGAGATATTTACAAGCGAAAACTCCCGCTGACTCCGCTTGAAGTAGCGCGCACATTCCTGAATAAATAAGAATGACGAACCAAGGTGCATCGAAACATTATCATTAAAGTCCTCTAGCTCCACCTCGAAGAAGCCTCGACCGTACTGCTTGTTGCGGGGGTAGGCACAGTTTACTGCGCCATCCAGCCCACGGGTATTGCTGAAAAAATCAACAACATCGGCTTTCCTGCCAATGTCCATGGCGCATACTGTCAATCCCGGATTAGTTGAATAGCCGGACGCGCTCAAACGATCAAGCAGTCGCGCTTCCTCAAGATCGACAGCCACAACCTGGGCACCTTCGTCCAGTAACCGGCATACCAAGCTACTTCCCAACAATCCAGCAGCGCCTGCTACCAGAATTTTCTTATTATTCAGCATTCTTCAGTTCCGCTTCCGCGAGAAATATCTCGGCCAATTTAAAATCATAGATATCGTCTATATCGACAGCCCGCTCTCGCGGAACGATAACTGAACTGACAGTGCCTGCGAAAAGTTTTTCTTGCTGAAGAACAAATTCAGGCCGGACGACATAAGCAACCGTGGTCATGTCATAGACTTTTGGTGCATCTTGACGACGATGAAATGTCCTATCAGCGCACACGAGAGAGCTGAGTCCCTCATCATCACGCACCACCATATTAAAATATGGGCTCCGTGCCGCCTCGGTAACGGTAACCACCACATCAACCTCAGCTTTTACAGCCTCAAGACAACGCAACACGTCCTCCTTGCTACGCAGCGGGCTGGTAGCCGGCAAGCTCACAAAAAGGTCGAAGTGTTCACCTCTACTTTCTAAGTAGCGTATTGCGTGCTGCCAGGCGTGCCACTCTGAGGCATGATCGGTTGCCAGTTCGTCAGGGCGCTCAATGACTTCTGCACCATACTGCCTGGCGACAGAGGCAATCGCTTCACAGTCAGTGGATACAAATACCTTGCTTACTTGAGGCAGCGCTTTGGCAACCTCAATAGATCTTGCCAGCAGCGGTTTACCGCCAAGGAGCTTGATGTTTTTTCCGGGCAACCCTTTGGAGTTTCCCCGTGCAAAAACGAATGCGTATACTCTAGTCATTAAAACTCCCTCATGACGATGACAGAACTTGTTGTAGAGGACTGTTTTAGTGCCTCTACGAGCCTGAGAGTTTCAATGCCTTGCTCCAAGGTAACCCAAGGTGCCTGCCTGCCATGCGCCATATCAACGAACGCATTCAGTTCGTCAACATACATTTGATTCCGGTCATACTCCGGATCATCATGAAGAACGCTATCTACTCCACCACAGCTTCTCAATACAACTCGATTTTCGAGGATATCCCACTCCAGCGTTGCATTTTCCGCTACGATCTTACACCGCCGAACGGGCGCTCGCTGCAGGAAGTCCATGTGTAAATTTACGATGTAACCCTCTTGGGTTCTCATCAGTGCATCTACAGTGTCCTCGACATCAAGCTGTAAACGACCGGATATCCGCGCATCACAATAAACAGACTCAATCCGTCCAAATAACCACTGTAAATAATCGAGCTCATGACTCAGTTCCAACAGTGCGCCCCCGCCCAGCGCTCGCTGTGCAGAAACATTCTTCCGATAATCACTACCTGGACGCCAATCAGGAAGGTACTGGCCCACCTCGCTCGAGACAGAGAGAATAGAGCCTAAGCTTGTGCTTTCTACAACAGCCTTGACCACAGCCGCGGACGGCATGAATCTCAAGTTGTAGGCCACTGCGAGTTTGTCATTATAAAGACGCAAAGTTTCCGCGTGGGTACTGAAATTGATCAGGGAATCACTGAGAGGCTTTTCCACCAGTACCGTGAATCCCGCAGACAATAGTAGCGCCGCTTGTGTAACGTGAAGTGGCGCGGGAGATGCGATAATGGCATAACCCGGCCCGCCTTCAATGGCATGAGCCAGGGACGGGCAAGCCATTACACTCTCCGGAAGTTCGGAGATATTCAGCTCACGACCCGACGCGGAAACACACTGTATCTTGGCCTCGGGATAGGTGGCGCGAATGTTGCTCATATGGCGACGAGCAATACTCCCACTGCCCACGACGACAAAACGCTCAGGAATGGTCATAAGCTCGAAAATTCCTGCTGGGCACGCTGAAAATCTTCCATACGACCAATATCCAACCAATATTCGTGGACAGGGAACATATTCACATGATATTGCTGCGCAATCTGCTGCTCAAGTAATGTTGGCATGTCAATATGCGTGCCTGGTCTTACGCTCTTCACAAGCTCAGGAGACAACAAATAGATCCCTGCATTAATGAAAAACTTGTGAACCGGTTTCTCAACCATTGATCGAATCCGGTGCCCTTCACTCTCAACTACACCATAGGGTACAGTGTATTCATACTCTCGAACGCACATGGTCGCTACGGCACCATTGCCCTCATGGAAATCCAATAAATTCAGGAAATTGAGGGTTGTCAACAAATCGCCATTCATCAGGAACAGAGGCATGTCAATTTCGTCCTGAGGCAGGAGGCCCAAAGCCCCTCCTGTGCCTAGAGGCTGCTCTTCATGAACATAGCGAATCTCAACTCCCCACTGGCTTCCATCACCGAAATGTTCTCGAATCATTTCCGGCATGTAATGCGTCGAAATAAAGAAACGATGGAACCCAGCACTGATAAACCGTTCAAGTATGATTTCAAGGATGGGTTTCTCTCCGACCTTGAGCAAGGGTTTCGGGCAGTGCTGGGTCAATGGTCGCAAACGGGTACCAAAACCACCGGCCATCAAGAAAACCGGATTATCTAATCGGGGCTTATTCAGCAAGTCATGCAGTGTTTGCAGGCCAATGACTCTTCGTTGCTCATCCAGCACAGGCAACTGTAAAAGCGAGTACTTTTCCATCACTGACAGGATGCGATCCTTCCCCCAGTCGCGCTCAGCAGTACGTGGTGTCGTGCACATGATTTGATGCACAGGCGTGTTCAAGGGGCACTGTTTAAGCAGTGCCCTCCTTACATCTCCGTCAGTGAGAGTTCCCAGAAGCTGCCGGTGACCATCTACAATCATCACAATACGAACAGCAACACGATCTAGAGTCGCAATCGCCTCTTCAATAGTGCAACCAGGACTGATAAGCGTTTTTTCCCACTGCTTCATTGCATTCCTTCTCTAGAAAAATCAGCCTTCCCGCAACGGGCGAGGGTAAACCGAAGGCCCTTTGATGACGCTGCGAGGCGGCACGTCTCTCACGACAACCGTGCCTGCACCAATCACTGCATATTCGCCAACTACAACACCTGGTGTAACCGTGGCACCGCTACCGACGTATGAGCCATGAGCCACCGTCACGCCACCACACAGAACAACCCCAGGGGCAATATGGACCTGCGAAGCGATGGTACAATCATGATCTAGGCTAGCTCGCGTATTGATAGTCGAATTCGCCCCTATTCGCACGTCCGGCTGAACAATGGCCCCCGCCATGATTTGGACGCCATCGCTTAAATCGACCGATTCGTCTACCCATGCACTGGGATGAATCAGCGGCGGAAAAACGAAACCTAAAGCCCGAGCCTTATCATAGATGCGCTTGCGAAGGTCCTTGCCAACGAGTTGGCCGACGCCATTGACCAACCCAACACTTGAGATGTCGAGCCCATCGAGCACTTCATCTCCTCCTAGCACCTTGACTCCTCGCCAGAGACTCGTGCCTGCATGGACAAGATTAGGATCGCAAACCCCAAGGAGCTTTCTCCCAGAAACATCGATCAGTGACCTTAGCACCTTTGCATGCCCACCTGCTCCAAGCAGGACCAGCGGCATGTCCTCATGGGCGAACGGCTTCATTTTTCCAGAGTCTCACCTGCCAAAAAGGCCCGTTTGCTCGTGCTGCCCACCAGCTCCCACAACACAGTGGGCGGCAATCCGAAGCCGCTACGAGCAGTAGTGAGATCGTCTCTCGAGATAACACTACCGGCAGCAATATCTCGAGCTGCAACTACCTGCTGGCGCGCAGCCTTTCTGGTGTCCCACTCACTGGGTTGTGGTGCTTTACAGGGATCCCCCAGCGCCAGTTGCAATGAACGTATCTGGCTCACCATCATACTCAGCTCGTGGGGCTCCAACGATGCCTTGTGATCAGGTCCTGGTAGGCCTCGATCAATAGTGAAGTGCTTTTCTATCACTGTAGCTCCTCGAGCCACGGCAGCGATGGGGATAAGACAGCCTTCTGTGTGATCCGAATAGCCTACTGCGAGCCCAAAAGCTCTAAGTGTATCCATTGCCAAGAGGTTAACCTCTTCGGGCGGAGTCGGATACTGGGAAGTACAATGAAGCAATGTGACATGCCCCTGCAGCCGCAGTCGACTGGAAGGCAGACTCCAGTTGCGCCAGACTTCCTCCATGCAACCAGGCTCAGAATCGCTATTCAACGCATGCGCTACAATAGCAAGCCCCTGCTCTACCTCGCTCAGCGTTGCCATTCCGGTGGAAAGAATCAACGGCTTTCCAGTCTTGGCGAACTGCCACAGTAGAGGGCCATTTGTCAACTCACCGGAGGGCACCTTAAATACGGGTAAATCCATTTCAGTCAGAAATTTCAAACTCCCCGTATCAAACGCTGTAGAAAGAAATTGAATACCTTGGGATCGCGCATATGCTTGCAATTCATAATGCCACTCTTGGGGCAGTTCGAGCTGTCTCAGCATCGCCAACTGGCTTTCATCGGCGTCAGTACTACGTGTTTGATACTTAGCTTTTGGAGCCGATTTCGAAGCAAGTCGCTTGGCATCGAACGTCTGAAACTTTACCGCATCCGCACCTGCCCGCGCAGCGGCATCGATTAACTCAAATGCCAGCTCGCGCTTGCCATTATGATTGACACCGGCTTCAGCAATAACGAAGACTGATTGGTCACTCGATAATTTCATAATTTAACTCAAGTCGTAGAATGGCTTCACAATGGTGGCGGGTTGGAAGCGCTCAAGAGCGTTCACAATCTGCTTCGAAGCATCACCGCATCCATAGGGGTTTACAACTGACTGACAAAGCAGTTCAAAATCTGCCGTCAGAACATGACGTAACGCCTCTACTATAGCTTCGACCTCCGGCTTGCAGTCAAACACCGACTTGGCGGCCAACCGCCCTTTTTGTCTGACGCCTATATTGACAGTCGGCACGTGAAATGAGGGTACTTCAATGATACCGCTAGAAGAGTTACCCACTACGGCATCGGCCAACGCTACAACACTCAGGTAACGCTTGAAACCAAGCGACGGAATAGCAAGCACTCGGCCGGCGGATTGATGAGCATAGGCCTCTAGCATCGGGATGATTGCTCGCCCGCCATTGTCAGCATTAGGATAAGTGATAATCACCTTATGCTCAGGAAAACGATCCAATGCCTCCAGCAGCGCCTTGAAGCTGAGCTCCGGACTTTCTTCCGCCAATGTCACAGGATGATACGTCACCAAAAAGAACGGTGACGAGAGGTCAAACTGGAGGCTTTCGGAAAGCTCATCACGCCCCATCAACGGGGTACGTTTCAAGTGGTCGATCCCAATCGCTCCAACATTGAAAACCCGATCGGGTGACTCACCCAGCTGAATAACTCGCAGGCGATAAGGCTCGGCCGATACAAAGTGCAGATAGGATAGTTTACTGATCGCATGACGAATAGCATCATCATAGGCACCTTCTGTCACTTCCCCGCCATGGAGGTGTGCGACCGGTATTTTCATAATCAACGCAGACTGAACGATTGCCAGCGCTTCAAAACGATCACCTAGAACCACCAGCACGTCTGGACGAAGGCGATCCAGGGCATCGGCAAAGCCCAAGATGCCTACACCTATAGATTTGACGACCCCCACATCCGAATCGGAGGAAAGTAGCATCTCTACTTTTGCATCAATTGGAAAGCCATCACGCTCGATATCTTTCCATGTATCCCCAAACTCTGGGGACAGATGCATACCTCCAACAACGACCTGGAGCTGAAGTCGAGCACTTGCCTTAACATCGCTCATCAAGCTATGCAGCAATCCGTACTCGGCGCGCGTCCCAGTGAAAATCGCCACCTTGACCTTCAAACTGCATGCTCCGGCAAAACACTACTGGGTAGATTAACGATACGCTCCTCCAGCCATTGAGCATTCGGCAGCTCTCCGCGCAGGCAATGAGAATATGCTGGCAAGTGAGTCATTAGCTGCCAAATGGGCCGCGTCATGACACCGGAACGATTGCTGTACTCCAGCAATGCATCACGCTGCTGTACATCCGGGCACAAAACAGCATTCAGCCAATAGTTGGAACGGCACCCCTCCGGCTCTACCACAAAGGTCAGCGGGGTCTCTGAGAAAAATGCCTGATAACGCTCAGCCAACAGTCGCTTTGACGCGATGAAGCCCTCTAAACGCTCGAGTTGCGCACACCCCAAAGCGGCATTTATGTTGGGCATTCGGTAATTGTAACCAACCTCATCATGCATGTATTCGAAAGCATGTGGCACTTTGGCGGTCGTTGTGAGGTGTTTAGCGCGCACGGCTAAAGCCTCCCCTGCCAGTATCATGCCCCCGCCCCCAGTCGTTATGATTTTGTTGCCATTAAAGCTCAGCGTACCGATCAGGCCAAACGTTCCCGTCTGCCGACCTTTATAGAGACTGCCTAACGATTCTGCAGCATCCTCCACCATAGCCAGGCCCCAACGACTACAAACGTCCACCAACGCATCGAGTTCAACAGGATGACCGAAGGTATGCATAGGTACACAAGCCCGAAGGACACGACCGCCAGTGCGTGTACGACAGACGCCGTCGATATCCCGGAATGCATTCTCGTGAAGCCATGCCTCAACAGCGGCGGGGGAAAGGCCAAGCGTATGACGATCCACATCAATAAAAACTGGCTCTGCGCCACAATAGGCTATCGCATTACAGGTCGCAACAAAGGTGAGCGGCTGAGTAATAACCAGATCGCCAGGCTTGACACCAGCCAGCAACAAGCCAATGTGCAGAGCCGCAGTACCATTCACGGTCGCGACAGCACGAGGCGAACCGCTGTATACAGCCATGTCTCGCTCAAACCGGTCAACGAATGCGCCGACACTGGAAACGAAAGTCGATTCTACAGTCTCAACCACGTACTGCTTTTCCGCTCCAGTGAACGTGGGAGCATGAAGCGGGATGAAATCGTTTGTCGCGTACTGATCTCGGACAAAACCGATAAGCGCTTCGAACATGGACAGTCCTCAAACGTTGTAAAGATCAGCCTTATACTTAGCCAGATTCTCTGGCTTAGTGAACCAATCGATTGTTTCTTGCAGACCCTGGCGAATCGAAAAACTGGGCTCAAACCCGGTCAAATTTCGAATTTTTGTATTATCGCACCACAGCCGGAAAACTTCGGACTTCCCGGGACGGAAGCGTTGCTCATCCGTAATGAACTTAACATCACTGTGCATCAGCTCACGAATAAGCTCCAGCGTGTCACCCACTGAGATTTCATAATTCGAGCCTATATTAACTGTCTCTCCGACAGCCTTCTCGCATTGCGCGAGCTCGAGAAAACCGCGACAAGTATCAGCCACGTAGTTAAAGTCGCGCGTAGGCGATACATCACCCAGCTTTATTTCCTTCTTACCACTGGCAATTTGCGTAATGATAGTCGGGATCACCGCCCTGGCCGATTGACGTGGCCCATAAGTATTGAAGGGGCGCGCTATCGTCAGCGGAAGATCAAAAGCATTGAAAAAGCTCATCGCCATAGCATCAGCGCCAATCTTCGACGCACTGTAGGGCGACTGCGGCTGGATGGGATGCTTTTCATCAATAGGCACATACTGAGCCGTTCCATACACTTCACTAGTAGAAGTGTGAATCACGCGCCCAACACCATTATCAAGCGCCGCCTGACAAATATTAAGAGTACCCTTTACATTAGTATCAACATAACTATCGGGAGCTACATAAGAATAAGGAATCGCAATCAGTGCCGCCAGATGAAAAACAGTATCTACACCCTTGGTAATATGCTTACAGTAATGAGGGTCGCGCACATCACCATTCAGGATCTCTACCTGACCCAGGCAATCCACATCCTCAAGCCAACCCCAGTAATTGAAGGAGTTATACTGGGAGAGCGCCTTGACCTCAAACCCCTGTCGAACAAGGAGCTCTGTCAGATGAGAACCAATAAAACCATCCGCCCCGGTAACCAATACTTTCTTCATGCACTGACCCTAATTCATTTCAATACTGACACACCGAGATGAGCATCAGAAAATTCGTATCATTTCACCAAAAGATGGCAATAGGCTTGCAACCATCCGGCACCATGAGCTACTGAAGACTCAATCTACCGCCTTCAGCGCCTGGATGCTAGCCTCCACAATCTTCGGCCTATCAGACGTAAACGCTACGCTTCTGAGCGCTACATAACGTCGCAAAACAGCCATTATAGCGCCTAAGATCACACCGAGAAGCGCTCCAAATGAAATCAAAATCAGCCTCATCGGCTTGATGGGCTCCGACGGCGCCAGCGCCGGTTGCTCAACCTCCACCAGACGCAACCCCGCCAATGTCGAGTCCTGCGCTCCGAGAAGCGCCTGCTCCGTACGCTTAGCACTCGTCCCCGCCACGAACAAAGCGTCCTCTTTACGTCGCTGGAGCACTTCAATCTGCCGATCAACACTCAACATTTGAAGCTCTTTCTGTATCTCGGCAACCCGTCGGTTGGTAAAGTCATCAGAATCACGCTTGCGCAAGACTGCTTGCTCCGCCTCAAGCACGTCCGTGCCAAGAAAGTAAAGCGGCTCCTTCTGACTGCTGATTTCGGTGCGAATGACATTCCCTCCCGCTGCCATACCCGACTCGCCCAGGAGCGATGCAGTCGTTGGGCGCTTAAGCCCCAAAGACCTGGCCACCGCAATGGCCTCTTCCAGCTCATGCAGTCGATTGGCCCGCTGCGTTTTCAGCTCAACGCGAAGTGCACCCAGCTCATCCTGCAAAACCGCACGCCGAAGGATATTTTGCTCACGCAACTTAGCAATCTGCGCAGATTTTTCGTGCTCATATACCATTTGCAAGGAGTCGATCTGGGAGGCCAACCCCTCCACTCGACTACGTCGGGTACTCTCGACATCGTGACGAACAGCCTCCTCCTCCCCTTTCACAACGAATGCGACGTAGTCATTGAGCATACGAACACCATCGACCCCCTCAGGATAGGTCATGGTGATTTGCAGACGCCCCTGCCCAAAGTCCCGCTCCGCAACAGGCATTACAACCTTGAGCATCTCGGTGTTAAACATCCGAAGCACTTGCTCATCAGTGAGCCCAGCGCGCTTGTAAGGGGAAAAGAGATCTTGATGCTGCTCGTAAAATGCCTTACGAATATCATATGACTCCAATGCCGCACCGAACCGAAGCAATGCTGACGCAGGAGAAACGTCGTAGAGCCCCGTTCTTTTCAACGCATCTAGACTGGATTGAGAAGCAGGGCGTAATATATTTTTTACCTGATAAACAGGCGTCGCCAGGAAATAAGCATAGACCACGCACATCGCCGTAAAAACCAACGCCACAGTCGCAACCAACAAGCGCTGCCGCCAAATAGTCTGAGCAATAATAAACAGATCAAACTCAACACGACGAGAAAGAGAAACACCACCTAGACTTTCCACAATTACCTGCCTTGAATTAATCCGTATTCGCCTACAGGCTAATCTCGATCAGCACTCGAGGATAGCGCACACACCACCCCCATTAGCCAGATGGAGCAAGACTTAGCATTTTGCCACACCTTTGACAAAACTCAAATCTTTTGCCGCAATGAGGCCAGGTAACTGCCTTTGCGTCCGATGACATCCTTCAAAACGCCCTCGAAGCCTCTGGACGCCCGTTTTCCATAGCCCACATCAGCCCCTCAAGCAACATTTACCCTCCCAAGCCGGCCTGACATAGGCGCAGTTTTTTTGCAGAACATCGACGAATCAAGCTTCGCCACCCGATAACAGCCTGATGAGCAGAGCACCATGGACACGTTGCCCCGACGCATTAGCATTAGCAGCAGGAGCGCCACGCCCGACCACCCCTCTCTTGCCACGGCCTATTTGCACGCCCGCAATCAGCCAAACCACCCACCGACCAAGCGCTAAAGCAGCCGCACGCCAAACTCACACTCAAGATCTCACTGCCTCGGAGAGTGGACATACGATAACCAATACCGTCCGCACCCCAACCACAGAAAGGGCAATGATGACCAAGGAAACAAGAACACCTGGAGAGCTCGCACCCGAGCGAGCCAAGATGAAGATCAATCATCTACTCAGGCTCACGTAGCCGCTACCGCACAGAAAATACAATCCATCTTATTTATAAAGCGACCAGCCATAGCGCCGCAACCAGAGCCAAACTAATCTGCCTGCACTCACTGATGAATATTGAATCAGACAAGCCACCCCGACACATGAATGATATTTTTGGAGGCGACCGGGCGAAAGGGCTACAACTCAACCCTGAAGGACCGCCCTTAGCAATACCACTCACGAATCAATTATTTACTCGCTCTTGCACCTAAAGCGATGCAGATTCCCTCTCAGATAAAAAAGCAGAGCCAGAACCACCCCCAACACCGCCCCCAGCATCACCCCGAACACAACGATGAGCAGCTTTTTAGGCTTGATCGGAGCATCCGGCAACTCGATACCCCCATCCTGTCGAAAGACCTGCAGATTCTCCGAAGCAACATTCAATTTACGTAGAAAATGAATTTGCCCCTCACGCCTCCGAAGCCCATCAATGAACGAATCATCCGAGACTCGATTCGCCAGGTTGTCGATCTCCGCCTCCAGAGCCCTGCTACCCCTCATATACAGCCGCGCCCCACCCTCATCGGCTGACAACCCACCATACAAACTATTAGAGACAATAGGCGGAGACTCAATATTCACCGCCCGCGCAACCTTCAACGCCTCTTTTAACTGAGCAATGCGGTCCTTGCGCTGCCTGGCCGAACTTTCCCTGGCCATCTCGACCTGCTGCTCAAGACTCTCAGCCAGCACAAGAGCATCCGAACGAGCATCCTCGATCACTTCAAGTTTTGTACGGGCTGCCGCCATCTCCACAAACGCCTGCGCCCACTCTACTGAGCGCCGAGCATCAGAAGACCGCACCACAACAGTGAAACGCCCAGACGCCTCCTTTCCATCCCCCTTAAGAGTGACAGCCTCTTTGAAAAGACGATAGAGTCCATCCTGCGATCCTGCGCGCTCCCGACTTGACAGACTGGGAAGGTAATATCTCAAGAAAAAGTCTCTAGACAAGGATTCGGACTGAAGATTTCGAACATATACACCATAAACATCCTTGATCAAAAACAAACTTAAGCCACTTCCATCTCCTCTGCCGTAGTTTAATCGAGCGATATCAGCCTGCACGGGCGGCTGCACGATGACTTTAGACTCATATACAGGAGCAACCATCCACGCGTATATAGCCGCCAGCACCCCTCCCGCAAGGGTCGCGAGAAACATTGTGACTTTTCGCAACCACAGCCACTCAAGCAAGTCGAACAAGTCAGATTCACCACCACTCCGGCGCTCACGTTCATTGCGCATTTCTCTCTAATTCCTTGGGTCCGTATAATTTTGAGCACAAGTCAAATTCTTAACCATCCCCAGCATAGTAGATGGCATTATGAAATGTCCCACCCCATGCATGAGACTAGCCATTCATGGAGCACTCAACCGAAATTTAGTTCCATCGAACCGATCAACGCGCCCAAGCCCAGCAGAGAGGTCTTGCGAGCTTGTGACACTCCTTGCCTTGCCCGACCTAAACTTACACACCACAACCAATCATCTTAAGAATAGATGACAATTGACTTGCCGGAGTAGATTCAGATGTTTGGCGCCTCGACGACGAGCCACTACCACGGGCAATGCAAGGCCTACCTGAGCAAGCCCCAAATATACTCAAGCAGATTGAAGGAAGAGTGAAAAAACAGAAAATGGATGCCGCCCATTGCGAATCGAACAAGAGAGATATCCGTCGCAGCTTGACCAGCCCTGACGCCCTCTTGAAGATACCCCTGCCAGCCCAGCAAGATAACGAAATTAGCGCATTACCCCCCACCAGCAAAGGGAAAAGTCTATTTCATATGTAGGAAAGTTCTTTTAATTATTATGCGATGTTGCAAGATGCGCCCTGCGCCTCTTACGCTTCGATCCGTAAGCACCAAATAATGTACCAACAACTAACCCAACAAGCAAAGTCGCCAATACCAGCACCGCCAAAGGAATAGCCGGCGCAACCCAACCAAACATGATCAATGAAACATCCTGACGATTCTCCAGCACGAAGAACAACACCACAGCCGCCAGCAACAGCACGAACAGCACCGCCAGGGCGCGCTTGAGACTACGCATCAAATCGCTCCTTTTCACTCAATGGGGCTCGTGCTCATCTTCATTGACCCGATCACGCAGCTCCTTGCCGGGCTTGAAGTGCGGCACATACTTGCCTTCGAGGCTGACCGACTGGCCGGTCTTGGGATTGCGCCCTACCCGCGGTGCGCGGTAGTGCAGGGAAAAGCTGCCAAAGCCACGGATCTCGATACGATCCCCGGTCGCCAGGCACTGCGACATCTGCTCGAGCATGGTCTTGATGGCCAGCTCGACGTCCTTGGACGAGAGCAGCCCCTGATGGGTGACAATACGTTCGATCAGCTCCGACTTCGTCATATTTTTCCCTTCGTTATCAAGCAGCTAGATCATTGCTTAATCAGTTTGTAGCACGCCCCGGCGGATTTGAACAGGGTGGTTCTTGACTAAACAAAAAAATTCAAGATAAGCCGCAGCACAGGCGATCCCCACCCTACACGAACGCGAGCGCACTGCGGCGCGACTTTGCCAGCGAGCGGTAAAGCCTACTGCCCGTACACCGCTCACGAGCCCAGAAACATCTACAAACCCTGTAGGAACAATCTGCTTCTGCTCGACCAGGCAAATCGCAGGCACAAAAAAGGGCGACCCGAGGGTCGCCCTTTTTACCGATCAAACAGAACTCAGTTCTGCTTGGCCATTGCTTCGCGCAGCAGCGCAGCCATGGTGGTATCGGCAGCCGCTTCCGGAGCGTTTTTCAGGCTCTGGATGGCTTCGCGCTCTTCAGCGTCGTCCTTCGATTTGATGGACAGGCTGATAACGCGGGACTTGCGGTCGACGCTGATGATCTTGGCTTCGATCTCTTCGCCTTCCTTCAGCACGTTACGGGCGTCTTCAACGCGGTCACGGCTGATTTCGGAAGCTTTCAGAGTAGCTTCGATGTCGTCGGCCAGGGTCACGATAGCGCCCTTGGCGTCAACTTCCTTGACGATACCCTTGACGATAGCGCCCTTGTCGTTGACAGCAACGAAGTTGGAGAACGGATCGTCTTCCAGCTGCTTGATGCCCAGGGAGATGCGCTCGCGCTCTGGGTCAACCGACAGGATGACGGTTTCCAGCTCGTCGCCCTTCTTGAAGCGACGCACGGCTTCTTCGCCGGCTTCGTTCCAGGAGATGTCGGACAGGTGAACCAGACCGTCGATGCCGCCGTCCAGGCCGATGAAGATACCGAAGTCGGTGATCGACTTGATGGTACCGGTGATCTTGTCACCCTTGTTGAACTGGCCGGAGAAGTCTTCCCATGGGTTCGATTTGCACTGCTTGATACCCAGGGAGATACGACGACGCTCTTCGTCGATGTCCAGAACCATGACTTCCACTTCGTCGCCAACCTGAACGACTTTCGACGGGTGGATGTTCTTGTTGGTCCAGTCCATTTCGGAAACGTGCACCAGACCTTCAACGCCTTCTTCCAGCTCAGCGAAGCAGCCGTAGTCGGTCAGGTTGGTGACGCGAGCAGTCACGCGGGTGCTCTCTGGGTAACGGGCTTTGATAGCAACCCATGGGTCTTCGCCCAGTTGCTTCAGACCCAGCGAAACGCGGTTGCGCTCGCGATCGTACTTCAGGACCTTGACGTCGATCTCGTCACCAACGTTGACGATCTCCGACGGGTGCTTGATACGCTTCCAGGCCATGTCGGTGATGTGCAGCAGACCATCGACGCCGCCCAGGTCGACGAACGCACCGTAGTCGGTGAGGTTCTTGACGATACCTTTGACCTGCTGGCCTTCCTGCAGCGATTCCAGCAGAGCTTCGCGCTCGGCGCTGTTTTCGGCTTCCAGGACGCTGCGACGGGAAACGACAACGTTGTTGCGCTTCTGGTCCAGCTTGATGACCTTGAATTCCAGCTCTTTGCCTTCGAGGTGGGTGGTGTCGCGCACTGGGCGGACATCAACCAGGGAGCCCGGCAGGAACGCACGGATGCCGTTAACGTCGACAGTGAAGCCGCCTTTAACCTTACCGTTGATAACGCCCTTGACCACTTCTTCAGCAGCGAAAGCAGCTTCCAGAACAATCCAGCACTCGGCGCGCTTGGCTTTCTCACGGGACAGCTTGGTTTCGCCGAAGCCGTCTTCGACCGCGTCCAGCGCAACGTGAACTTCGTCACCGACCTTGATGGTCAGTTCGCCAGTTTCGTTGTAGAACTGCTCGAGCGGGATGACACCCTCGGACTTCAGGCCAGCGTGTACGGTAACCCAGTCGCCGTCGATGTCGACAACGATACCGGTGATGATTGCACCCGGCTGAAGATTGAGGGTTTTCAGGCTTTCTTCAAAGAGTTCTGCAAAGCTTTCGCTCATTTTAATTCCTGTAGATTCGGGCGAAAAAGACGCCCATAGCCACATTCCAGACAATGTGGGTTTCGTTAAGTTAAGAAGCGCTGGCAGGACGTTGACTGGTGCCCCTGCCCGCTCTCCTCTCCATCAGGCCAGGTCGCGCAGGGCGAGCTCGCTTCTGATGCGTTGCAGCACCTGCTCGATGGACAACTCCGTGGAATCCAGCTGAATGGCATCGGCCGCCGGCTTGAGCGGGGCCACTGCGCGCTGGGTGTCACGCTCATCGCGCGCACGGATCTCATCTAGCAGACTTGACAGACTAACATCTTCACCCTTGCCCTTCAACTGCAGGTAGCGGCGACGGGCACGCTCCTCGGCACTGGCGGTGAGGAACACCTTGAGCGGCGCGTCGGGGAACACCACGGTACCCATGTCGCGACCGTCGGCGATCAACCCCGGGGCCTCGCGGAAGGCGCGCTGGCGCTGCAGCAGCGCTTCGCGCACGGCCGGCAGCGAGGCGACCATCGAGGCGCCGGCGCCGACGGTCTCGGTACGGATGACGTGGCTGACATCCTCGCCCTCGAGAATGATCTGCTGCAGCTTGCCCGGCTCGGCGGCGATGAACTGCACATCCAGATGGGCGGCCAGGGCCTTGAGCAGCTCTTCGTTGGTCAGGTCGACACCATGGTTGCTGGCGTTGAACGCCAGCAGGCGGTAAAGCGCGCCGGAGTCCAGCAGCTTCCAGCCCAGCTCGCGGGCCAGCAGGCCCGCCACGGTACCCTTGCCCGAGCCGCTCGGCCCGTCGATGGTGATGACCGGTGCTTGGGAATTCACGACTTGCCCTCTTCGGCGACGCGGATGCCGACTTCCTTGCACAGCGCCAGGAAGTTGGGGAACGACGTGGCGACGTTGGCGCAGTCATGAATCACGATCGGCGCGCTGGCGCGCAGCGAGGCGATGCTGAAGGCCATGGCGATGCGGTGATCGCCGTGACCGTGCACTTCGCCGCCGCCGATCTGGCCGCCGTCGATGATGATGCCGTCCGGGGTCGGCTCGCACTTCACGCCCAGGGCGATCAGGCCGTCGGCCATCACCTGGATGCGGTCCGACTCCTTGACCCGCAGCTCTTCGGCGCCACGCAGCACGGTGCGCCCTTCGGCGCAGGCGGCGGCGACGAACAGCACCGGGAATTCGTCGATGGCCAGTGGCACCAGGTGCTCGGGAATATCAATGCCCTTGAGCTTGGCGCCGCGCACGCGCAGGTCGGCTACCGGCTCGCCGCCGACTTCACGCTGGTTCTCCAGGGTGATGTCGCCGCCCATCAGGCGCAGGATGTCGATCACGCCGGTGCGGGTCGGGTTGATGCCGACGTGCTCCAGAACCAGCTCGGAACCTTCGGCGATGGACGCCGCCACCAGGAAGAACGCTGAGGAGGAAATGTCCGCCGGCACTTCGATGCGGGTGGCGGTGAGCTTGCCGCCGGACTGCAGGGAGGCCACGGCACCGTTCGACTCGACCGCGTAGCCGAAGCCGCGCAGCATGCGCTCGGTGTGATCACGGGTCGGCGCCGGCTCGGTGACGGTGGTGGTGCCTTCGGCGTACAGGCCAGCCAGCAGCAGGCAGGACTTGACCTGGGCACTGGCCATCGGCAGAGCGTAGTTCAGCGCCTTGAGCTTGTGCCCGCCACGAATGGTCAGCGGCGGACGCCCTTCAGGGCCCGTCTCGACCACCGCGCCCATTTCGCGCAGCGGATTGGCCACGCGGTTCATCGGGCGCTTGGACAGCGAGGCGTCGCCGGTCATGGTGGTGTCGAACGACTGCGCCGCCAGCAGGCCGGACAGCAGGCGCATCGAGGTGCCGGAGTTGCCGACGTACAGCGGCCCGGGTGGCGGCTTGAGGCCGTGCAGGCCAACGCCATGGATGGTCACGCGGCCGTGGTGCGGGCCTTCAATGACCACACCCATGTCACGGAAGGCCTGCAAGGTGGCCAGGGCGTCCTCGCCCTCGAGGAAACCTTCCACCTCGGTGGTGCCTTCGGCCAGCGAGCCGAGCATGATCGAGCGGTGGGAAATCGACTTGTCGCCAGGTACGCGGATCCGTCCGGACACGCGGCCACCCGGTTGGGCCAGGAAAATCAGATCGTTGGCGTTCATAGCGTCCACATAGGCCCGGCGGGCCAGGATTTTACTGAAATGCTCGCGGGCAACCCGGGCGCGGGTGAACACGCCCAGCAATTGGTGCCCGTCCCCAGCATCGACCGCGTCGCGCAAGGCGTCGAGGTCGCTGCGAAATGTATCGAGAGTGCGCAGGACCGCCTCGCGGTTGGCGAGGAAGATGTCGTGCCACATGATCGGGTCGCTGCCGGCGATTCTCGTGAAATCGCGAAAGCCCCCCGCAGCGTACCGGAAGATCTCCAGGTTTTCATTGCGCTTGGCCAGCGAATCGACCAGGCCGAAGGCCAGCAGGTGCGGCAGGTGACTGGTGGCGGCCAGAACTTCGTCATGGCGCTCCACCGGCATGTGCTCGACATCGGCGTCCAGCGCGCGCCAGAGGCGATCGACCAGGTGCAGCGCTTGCGGATCGGTTTCCGCCAGCGGCGTGAGGATCACCTTGTGGCGACGGAACAACGCGGCATTGGAAGCCTCCACGCCACTTTGCTCGGAACCGGCGATCGGGTGTCCGGGCACGAAGCGCGGCAGGCGCTCGGCGAACGCTTCGCGAGCGGCGCGCACGACATTGCCCTTGGCACTGCCCACGTCAGTGATCACCGCGTCACCCAGGTCGAGCTGGGCGAGGCGGGCCAGGACTTTCTCCATGGCCAGGATCGGCACCGCCAGCTGGATGACGTCGGCGCCGACACAGGCGGCGGCCAGGTCGGCCTCGCAACGATCGACCACGCCCAGCACCACGGCCTGCTTGCGCGACTCGGCATCCAGATCGACGCCGACCACTTCGCGGCACAGGCCGCTTTCACGCAGCCCCTTGGCGAAGGAGCCGCCGATCAGGCCGAGACCGACCACGACCAGGCGACCGACAATCGGTGCGGATTTGTTTGTTACAGCATCAACCACGAGTGCGAACCCTGTTCAGAAATCAAGACAGCCTGTAAGCCCATCGCGGGACAAGCACGCTCCCACGAGGCCCGCGATGAACCTTGAAACATACGTCAGAGCACCGCCTTCGGATACGAACCCAGCACCTTCAGCGCCACAGCCTCCTGGCTGATCTGCTCCAGCACCGCCTTGATCAGCGGATCGCGGTGATGGCCGACGAAGTCGATGAAGAACACGTAGGTCCACTTGCCGCTGCGCGACGGACGGGTCTCGATGCGCGTCAGGTCGATGCCGTTCTCGTGGAACGGTACCAGCAGTTCATGCAGCGCGCCCGGCTTGTTGCTCATGGAAACGATGATCGAGGTCTTGTCGTCACCGGTCGGCGGCACTTCCTGGCTGCCGATCATGAGGAAGCGCGTGGAGTTGTCCGGGCGGTCCTCGATCTTCTCGGCCAGACGGGTCAGCCCGTACAGGTTGGCCGCCATGTCACCGGCGATCGCCGCCGAATTCCACTCGCCCTTGACCCGCTTGGCCGCCTCGGCGTTGCTGGAGACAGCCACGCGCTCGACGTTCGGGTAATGGGCATCCAGCCACTTGCGGCACTGGGCCAGCGACTGGGCATGGGAGTAGATGCGGGTAATGCTGTCGGTCTTGGTGTTCTCGCCCACCAGCAGGTGGTGGTGGATACGCAGCTCCACCTCGCCGCAGATGACCATGTCGTGCTCGAGGAAGCTGTCCAGCGTATGGCTGACCGCGCCCTCGGTGGAGTTTTCCACCGGCACCACGCCGAAGTTGACGGCACCGGCCGCCACTTCGCGGAACACCTCGTCGATGGCCGCCATCGGACGGCTGACCACGGCGTGACCGAAGTGCTTCATGGCCGCCGCCTGGGTGAAGGTGCCTTCCGGGCCGAGATAGGCGACTTTCAGCGGCTCTTCCAGGGCCAGGCACGAGGACATGATCTCGCGGAACAACCGCGCCATCTCTTCGTTGTCCAGCGGCCCCTTGTTGCGCTCCATGACGCGCTTGAGCACCGCGGCTTCACGCTCGGGGCGATAGAACACCGGCGCCTCGCCTTCGGCCAGCGACGCGGTCTTGACCTTGGCCACTTCCTGGGCGCAACGGGCGCGCTCGCTGATCAGCTCGAGGATCTTCTCGTCGAGGCTGTCGATGCGCACGCGCAGGGCCTTGAGTTCCTGGTCGGACATCAGCCGTGCTCCTTCTCGAATTCAGCCATGTACTGCACCAGCGCCTCGACGGCCTCCAGGCCCAGGGCGTTGTAGATCGACGCGCGCATGCCGCCGACCGAACGGTGCCCCTTGAGATTGAGCAGGCCACGGGCGTCGGCGCCGGCCAGGAAGGCCTTGTCCAGGCGCTCGTCGGCCAGGCGGAACGGCACGTTCATCCACGAACGGGCGTTGTGGCTGATCGGGTTGGTGTAGAACTCGCTGGCGTCGATGAAGCCGTACAGGCGGTCCTTCTTGGCGCGGTTGCGCTGCTCCATGGCCTCGACGCCACCCTGCTCCTTGAGCCATTCGAACACCAGGCCCGAAAGGTACCAGGAATAGGTGGCCGGGGTGTTGTACATCGAACCGTTGTCGGCCGCGATCTTGTAGTCGAGCATGGTCGGGCAGCTGCTGCGGGCGTGGCCCAGCAGGTCTTCACGGACGATCACCACCACCAGGCCGCTGGGGCCGATGTTCTTCTGCGCGCCGGCGTAGATCATGCCGAACTGCGACACGTCGGTCGGACGCGAGAGGATGTCGGAGGACATGTCGACCACCAGCGGCACGTCGCCGGTCTCGGGCACCCAGTCGAACTGCAGGCCGCCGATGGTCTCGTTGGACGCATAGTGGACGTAGGCCGCGTTCTTGCTCAGCTGCCACTCGTTCTGGCCCGGGATGGCCAGGTAGTCGTAGGGCTTGGCGCTGGCGGCGACGTTGACGTTGCCGAAGCGACGCGCTTCCTCGATGGCCTTCTTCGACCAGATGCCGGTCTCGATGTAGTCGGCGGTGCCGTTCTCCGGCAGCAGGTTCAGCGGAATCTCGGCGAACTGCTGGCTGGCGCCGCCCTGCAGGAACAGCACCTTGTAGTTGGAGGGGACGGACAGCAGGTCGCGCAGGTCCTGCTCGGCCTTTTCGGCGATGGCCACGTAGTCGTCGCTGCGATGGCTCATTTCCATCACCGACAGGCCCTTGCCGTGCCAGTCCAGCATTTCGGCCTGGGCACGCTGCAGGACAGCATCGGGAAGCGCGGCGGGGCCGGCGCAGAAGTTAAAGGCTCGTTTGCTCACATCCACTCTCGCTCTGCCAAATAGAACAAATCGTAAATCTTCGATGCCAGCGGAAACCCTGTGGGAGCGGGTTTACCCGCGAACAAGGGCGAAGCCCTTGCCATGCACCGCGGTGTCTTCTTCGCGGGTAAACCCGTTCCCACAGGTTATGCGACCAACCTGCGGATCGGGCCAGGCCCTTATCAGTCAAACGGGGCGACCTTGGTCGCCCCGTTCGGGTTGTTGCTTCGGTTATTCCTGAGGCGCCTCTTCGGCACCGGCGTTGTCCTCGCCCGCCGCATCGAGCGGGGCGCCCTCCTCGTCCGTCTCGACCAGGTCGTCGAGCTCTTCCTCGGATGGCTCCTGGACACGCTCCAGGCCTACCAGCGTTTCGTCGGTGGCCAGCTTGATCAGCGTCACACCCTGGGTGTTACGGCTCAGGCTGGACACCTCGCCGACCCGGGTACGCACCAGGGTGCCCTGGTCGGAAATCAGCATGATCTCCTCGCCTTCCTGCACCTGGATGGCGCCGATCAGCAAGCCGTTGCGCCCCTTGGTGCCCATGGCGATCACGCCCTGGCCGCCACGGCCGCGACGCGGGAACTTGGACAGCGGGGTGCGCTTGCCGAAGCCACGCTCGGAGGCGGTGAGGATCTGCGCGCCGGACTCGGGAATCAGCATGGAGATGATCTGCTGACCCTTGCCCAGTTTCATGCCGCGCACGCCACGGGCGGTACGGCCCATTTCGCGGACCACGCTCTCGGCGAAGCGGATCACCTTGCCGGCGTCGGAGAACATCATGACTTCCTTGGCGCCGTCGGTGATGGCCGCGGCGATCAGGGTGTCACCTTCCTTGAGCTTCAGGGCGATCAGGCCGTTGGAGCGCGGACGGGCGAACTGCACCAGCGGGGTCTTCTTCACGGTGCCGGAGGCGGTGGCCATGAAGATGTAGGCGCCGCTCGGTTCGGCGGCCCACTCAGGGGTGTCGCCGTCTTCCTCGTCGATCTCTTCGGCTTCCACCAGCTCGCCTTCGATCACGCTGTCGTCGCTGTCTTCCAGTTCCTCGTCGGGATCTGCGTGCTGCTGCAGCGCCTCCAGGTCGATCTGCAGCATGGCGGTGATGCGCTCACCTTCCTCCAGCGGCAGCAGGTTGACCAGCGGTCGACCGCGGGCGGCGCGAGAGGCCTCGGGGATTTCGTAGGTCTTCTTCCAGTACACCTTGCCCTTGCTGGAGAACAGCAGCAGGGTGGCGTGGCTGTTGGCGACCAGCAGGTGCTCGATGTAGTCCTCGTCCTTGACGCCGGTGGCCGACTTGCCCTTGCCGCCGCGGCGTTGGGCCTGGTACGCGGACAATGGCTGGGTCTTGGCGTAACCACCGTGGGAGATGGTCACCACGCGCTCTTCTTCCGGGATCATGTCGCCGTAGTTGAGGTCGTGGCTGGCGTTGAGGATCTCGGTGCGGCGGGCATCGCCGTACTCGGCACGGATCGCTTCGAGTTCTTCGCGGATCACTTCCATCAGGCGCTCGGCGCTGCTGAGGATGCGGATCAGCTCACCGATCTGCTCGAGGATCTCCTGGTACTCGGCCAGCAGCTTCTCGTGCTCCAGGCCGGTCAGGCGGTGCAGGCGCAGCTCAAGGATGGCCTGGGCCTGCTCCGGCGACAGGTAGTACTTGCCTTCACGCAGGCCGTACTGCTCCGGCAGGTCTTCCGGACGGCAGGACTCGGCACCGGCGCGCTCGACCATGACCTGCACCGCGCTGGATTCCCAAGCGGTGCTGATCAGCGCTTCCTTGGCTTCGGACGGCGTCGGCGAGGCCTTGATCAGGGCGATGACCGGGTCGATGTTGGACAGCGCGACCGCCTGGCCTTCGAGGATGTGGCCACGCTCGCGGGCCTTGCGCAGCTCGAACACGGTGCGGCGGGTGACCACTTCGCGACGGTGGCGAACGAACGCTTCGAGCAGGTCCTTGAGGTTCAGCAGGCGCGGGCGACCGTCGATCAGCGCGACGATGTTGATGCCGAACACGCTCTGCAGCTGGGTCTGCTGGTAGAGGTTGTTGAGCACCACCTCCGGCACCTCGCCGCGACGCAGCTCGATGACGATGCGCATGCCGTCCTTGTCGGACTCGTCGCGCAGCTCGGTGATGCCTTCGATCTTCTTCTCTTTGACCAGCTCGGCGATCTTCTCGATCAGCCGCGCCTTGTTCAGCTGGTACGGCAGCTCGGTGACGACGATCTGCTGGCGGCCACCGACCTTGTCGATATCCTCGATCTCGGAACGGGCGCGCATATAGATGCGGCCACGGCCGGTGCGGTAGGCCTCGATGATGCCCTGGCGACCGTTGATCTGGCCGGCGGTGGGGAAGTCCGGACCCGGGATGAACTGCATCAGCTCATCGACCGTGATGTCGGAGTTGTCGATCAGCGCCAGGCAGCCATCGATCACTTCGCCGAGGTTGTGCGGCGGGATGTTGGTGGCCATGCCCACGGCGATACCGCTGGAACCGTTGACCAGCAGGTTGGGGATCCTGGTCGGCATGACCGCCGGGATCTGCTCGGTGCCGTCGTAGTTGGGCACCCAGTCGACGGTTTCCTTGTGCAGGTCGGCCAGCAGCTCGTGGGCCAGCTTGGACATACGCACTTCGGTGTATCGCATGGCCGCGGCGTTGTCGCCGTCCACCGAACCGAAGTTGCCCTGGCCATCGACCAGCAGGTAGCGCAGCGAGAAGGGCTGGGCCATGCGCACGATGGTGTCGTACACGGCGGTGTCGCCGTGCGGGTGGTACTTACCGATCACGTCACCGACCACACGGGCGGATTTCTTGTACGGCTTGTTCCAGTCGTTGCCCAGTTCGCTCATCGCATACAGAACGCGGCGATGCACGGGCTTCAAGCCGTCACGCGCATCGGGCAGCGCTCGCCCGACAATAACGCTCATCGCGTAGTCGAGGTAAGACTGTCTCAGTTCGTCTTCGATATTGACCGGGAGGATTTCTTTGGCCAGTTCGCCCATGAGAAGCCTGATTCCTTTTTCTGGTGAAACTTCGCCTGATCCCTCGAAGGACGAACGAAGCTCGCCGCCGCAGCGCATATAGGGTGCGACGACTTACGACAAATCAATGAGTTGTGACATGGATCTGCGCAATGAAGGCCGCCGTAAAGAGCAGCCTTGGAAACTGCCGGATGGTATCACAAACACGGGACGCATGGGAGATGTGGCAGGTTGCCTTGCAGTGCCATCCAAACGGGTGAAAAAACGCCTCAATGGAGGCGCTTTCGACACATCAACTGGGCGATTTTCGCCGTATCCGGGCGCTCGACCACACCCTTCTCGGTAATGATCACGTCAATCAGGTCCGCCGGCGTGACATCGACCACCGGATTGTAGGCCTCGACATCGGCCGTCACCTGGATGCCCGCCACTTCCAGCAGCTCTTCCTCGCCACGGGTCTCCAGCGGAATGTCCTCGCCGGTGGCCAGGTTCAGGTCGATGCTGGTGCTCGGCGCCACCACCATGAAGCGCAGGCCGTGGTGCATGGCGGTCACCGCCATCTGGTAGGTGCCGATCTTCGCCGCCACGTCGCCATTGGCGGCGATGCAGTCGGCACCGACCACCACCCAGGTGATGCCCTTGGTCTTCATCAGGTGGCCCATGGCCGCGTCGGCGACCACGGTCACCGGCACGCCGTCGGCGGCCAGCTCCCAGGCGGTCAGGCGCGAGCCCTGCAGCCAGGGCCGCGACTCGCAGGCGTAGACCTGTTCGACCATGCCCTCCAGGGTCGCGGCGCGGATCACCCCCAGGGCGGTGCCGAAGCCACCGGTGGCCAAGGCGCCGGCGTTGCCGTGGGTGAGCAGGGCCTGTTCGCTGCCCTGATGGCGGCGGATCTGCTCGACGCCGAACTGGGCCATGGTCAGGTTGGCCTCGCGATCGCTTTCGTGGATGGCCACCGCCTCGGCCTCCATCACCGCCAGCACGTCCTCGCCGGGACGCAGGCGCTGCAGGCGTTCGCGCATGCGATTGAGCGCCCAGAACAGGTTGGCCGGGGTCGGACGCGCCTCGCCCAGCAACATGAAGTCTTCCTCGAGGGATTCCTCCCAGCCTTCGCCCTCGGCCAGTCTCCGGCGCAACGCCAGCACCAGGCCGTAGGCGGCGCAGATGCCGATCGCCGGGGCACCGCGCACGGCCATGTCGCTGATCGCCTCGGCCACCTCGGCCGCCTCGGTGCAGGCCAGCCAGCACTGTTCCAGCGGCAGCAGGCGCTGGTCGAGCAGGTACAGCACGCCGTCGCGCCACTCGATGCCCGTCACCGTCTCCGCCGCCATCAGTTGCTCGCGCATCGCCTCTCCCCGTCGCCCTGGCATCAAAAGCCGGCGATTATAGCGACCCTCAGCCGCGGACGCTCGGGTATACTGCGCGTTTAGCCGAACCGACCCAGGTATATGCCGCGCATGCCCACCGCCACTCCCCTCCTCGACCTGCTGCTTGTGCCGGACTGGCTGGTCCCCGTGGAGCCGGCCGGCGTGGTGCTCGAAGGCCATGCGCTGGGCGTTCTGGACGGCCGGATCGCCTGGCTCGGCCCCCGCGAGCGGGCGCCCATGGCCCGGGAGGTACGCGAGCTGCCCGACTGCGTGCTGACGCCCGGACTGGTCAACGCCCACGGCCACGCCGCCATGGCCCTGTTCCGCGGCCTGGCCGACGACCTGCCGCTGATGACCTGGCTGCAGGAACACATCTGGCCGGCCGAGGGCCGCTGGGTGGATGAAGCCTTCGTGCGCGACGGCACCGACCTTGCCATTGCCGAGCAGCTCAAGGGCGGCATCACCTGCTTTGCCGACATGTACTTCTTCCCCCGCGAGGCCTGCGACCGCGTGCACCAGAGCGGCATCCGCGCGCAGATCGCCGTGCCGTTGCTGGACTTCCCGATCCCCGGCGCGCGCACCCCGGACGAGGGCCTGCACCTGGCCATCGAGCTGTTCGGCGACCTGCGGCACCACCCGCGCATCACCGTCGCCCTCGGCCCGCACGCGCCGTACACGGTCAGCGATGCGAACCTGGAGAAGATCCGGGTGATCGCCGACCAGCTCGACGCACCGCTGCACATGCATATCCACGAGACCGCCGGCGAAGTCGAGCAGGCGCTCAAGGACAACGGCGAGCGCCCGCTGGCCCGCCTCGCCCGCCTGGGCCTGCTGGGGCCAAACCTGCAGGCGGTGCACATGACCCAGGTCAGCGACGAGGATCTGGCCCTGCTGGTAGAAAGCAACACCAGCGTGGTCCACTGCCCCGAATCCAACCTCAAGCTGGCCAGCGGCTTCTGTCCGGTGGAGCGCCTGTGGCAGGCCGGGGTGAACGTGGCGGTGGGCACCGACGGCGCCGCCAGCAACAACGACCTCGACCTGCTCGGCGAAACCCGTACCGCCGCGCTGCTGGCCAAGGCCGTCGCCGGCTCGGCCACCGCCCTGGACGCCCACCGGGCGCTGCGCATGGCCACGCTCAACGGCGCCCGGGCGCTGGGTCTGGAGGCGACGACCGGCTCGCTGGAAGTGGGCAAGGCCGCCGACCTGGTGGCCTTCGACCTGTCGGGGCTGGCGCAGCAGCCGGTGCACGACCCGGTCTCGCAACTGATCTACGCCACCGGCCGCGATTGCGTGAAGGACGTCTGGGTCGCCGGCCACGCCCTGGTGCTGGACCGCCGCCTGACGCGAATGGACGAGCAGGCCCTGGCCGCCAATGCCCGCGCCTGGGGAGCCCGCATCGGCGGGCGCAACGAATAACCGGGCGCCAGCCACGGCTGGCGCCCCGTGACACTTTCATAGAAGCTTCAGAGGACTGTTCAGATGAGCAACGTCGACCACGCCGAAATCGCCAAGTTCGAAGCCCTGGCCCACCGCTGGTGGGACCGCGAGAGCGAGTTCAAGCCACTGCACGACATCAACCCGCTGCGGGTCAACTGGATCGACGAGCGCGTCGCCCTCGCCGGCAAGAAGGTGCTGGACGTCGGCTGCGGTGGCGGCATCCTCAGCGAGGCGATGGCCCAGCGCGGCGCCACCGTGACCGGCATCGACATGGGCGAGGCGCCACTGGCGGTGGCCCAGCTGCACCAGCTGGAGTCCGGCGTGGCGGTGGAATACCGGCAGATCACCGCCGAGGCCCTGGCCGAGGAGATGCCTGAACAGTTCGACGTGGTCACCTGCCTGGAGATGCTCGAGCATGTGCCCGATCCTTCGTCGGTGATCCGCGCCTGCTACCGCATGGTCAAGCCGGGCGGCCAGGTGTTCTTCTCGACCATCAACCGCAACCCCAAGGCCTACCTGCTGGCGATCATCGGCGCCGAGTACATCCTCAAGATGCTGCCGCGCGGCACCCATGACTTCAAGAAGTTCATCCGCCCCTCCGAGCTGGGCGCCTGGAGCCGCGCCGCGGGCCTCGAGGTCAAGGACATCATCGGCCTGACCTACAACCCGCTGACCAAGCACTACAAGCTGAACAACGACGTCGACGTCAACTACATGATCCAGACCCTGCGCGAGGAATGAGCATGCGCCTGCGAGCAGTACTCTTCGACATGGACGGCACCCTGCTGGACACAGCGCCCGACTTCATCGCCATCTGCCAGGCGATGCTCGCCGACCGCGGCCTGCCGGCCATCGACGACGCGCGCATCCGCGAGGTGATCTCCGGCGGCGCCCGCGCCATGGTCGCCGCGACCTTCGCCATGGCCCCCGAGGCCGACGGCTTCGAGGCCCTGCGCCTGGAATTCCTCGAGCGCTACCAGCGCGACTGCGCGGTGCACAGCAAGCTGTTCGACGGCATGCCGGAGCTGCTGGCCGACATCGAGAAAGGCAACCTGTTGTGGGGCGTGGTCACCAACAAGCCGGTGCGCTTCGCCGAGCCGATCATGCAGCGCCTGGGCCTGGCCAAGCGCTCGGCCCTGCTGATCTGCCCGGACCACGTGAAGAACAGCAAGCCCGATCCCGAGCCGCTGATCCTGGCGTGCAAGACCCTGGACCTGGACCCGGCCAGCGTACTGTTCGTCGGCGACGACCTGCGCGACATCGAGTCCGGCCGCGACGCCGGCACCCGCACTGCGGCGGTGCGCTACGGCTATATTCATCCAGAGGACAACCCCAACAACTGGGGCGCCGACGTGGTGGTGGACCACCCGCTGGAACTGCGCAAGGTGATCGACAGCGCGCTGTGCGGCTGCTGAAGAACCAACAGTTATAGACGCCCGTGGGAGCGGGCTTGCCCCGCGAGGCTGCCCGTCCAGGCAATTATGGTGTCCGCCCTGACGCCATCGCGGGGCAAGCCCGCTCCCACGGAGCTATGCCATCAACAGGGAACCCGTTATGTTCGACTACACCGCCCGCCCCGACCTGCTCAAGGGCCGGATCATCCTGGTCACCGGCGCCGGCCGCGGCATCGGCGCCGCCGCCGCCAAGGCCTACGCCGGCCTGGGCGCCACCGTGCTGCTGCTGGGCAAGACCGAGGCCAACCTCAACGAGGTCTACGACCAGATCGAGGCCGCCGGCCATCCGCAACCAGTGGTGATCCCGTTCAACCTGGAAACCGCCCTACCCCACCAGTACGACGAACTGGCGGTGATGATCGAGGAGCAGTTCGGTCGCCTCGACGGCCTGCTTAACAACGCCTCGATCATCGGCCCGCGCACGCCGCTGGAGCAGCTGTCGGGCGACAACTTCATGCGCGTGATGCACATCAACGTCGACGCCACCTTCATGCTCACCAGCACCCTGCTGCCGCTGCTCAAACTGTCGGAGGACGCCTCGGTGGTGTTCACCTCCAGCAGCGTCGGGCGCAAGGGCCGGGCCTACTGGGGTGCGTACGGGGTGTCGAAGTTCGCCACCGAGGGGCTGATGCAGACCCTGGCCGACGAACTGGAAGGCGTGGCGCCGGTGCGCTCGAACAGCATCAACCCGGGCGCCACACGCACGGCGATGCGCGCCCAGGCCTATCCGAGCGAGAATCCGCAGAACAACCCGCTGCCCGAGGACATCATGCCGGTGTACCTGTACCTGATGGGGCCGGACAGCAAGGATGTGAACGGGCAGGCGCTGAACGCGCAGTAAAACCCATCGCGGAGCAAGTCGCATCGGCGAACCGCCGCTCCCACATATGCTGCACGACAACTGTAGGAGCGGCCTTGTGCCGCGATAGGGCTGCGCAGCAGCCCCAGGATTTCAGCGTTGATGCAGTAAAGCTGGGGCTGCTGTGCAGCCCTATCGCGGCACAAGGCCGCTCCTACAGCGAACGTGCAAGTTCATTGAGTGTGCGGTTTGCCGGCGAATAGGCCTGCAAATCCAACGACTATCCTCAGCCCGCCGCCAATGCCGGGCGCAGACGCCCCTGCTGGCGCCCTTCGAGTTGCATGCAACGCTCCAGGAACAGGAACATGCAGTCGTAGCTCTTGCAGATCGCCCGACGCAGCTCGGTACGCAGCCCCAGCGTGGGGCTCTCGCCTGCCAGGGTGCAGATGATCTCCAGCGCCTCCCACGGGTGCGCGTCATCGTACTGCGCATGCATCTTCAGCCACTTCATCGCGCGCTTGCGGGTGTCCTCGGGGAAACCCTGGGCGTAGGTGTCCTCGGCGCAGACCACCGCCGACCACTCGCCGGTGGCACCTTCGATGGCGTAATTGGTGGCCGCCATGGCGATGGCCAGCGACTCCGTGGCGCACACCCGCCAGCACCAGTCGTTGAGGCCATTGAGCTCTGGCGGCACCTCCTGGGACTGCAGCTCATGCAGATGGACGCCGTGCGCCTGGCACCAGTGCACCCAGTAGTCGGCATGGTTGAGCTCGACCCGGATGTTGCGCATCAGCCAGCGACGCGCCATGTCTTCGCCGGGGTGTCGGGCGTAGCGGGTCTTGGTCAGGTTGTGGGCCATGTAGAGGGAGAACTGCTCGACCACCGGCCAGCCGCCGATCAGGTACTGGCGGATGGTCGACTGCTTGAGCTGGCCATCGCGCAGTCGCTGGTAGAACTCATGCTCCACCACCCGGCGCTTGCTTTCGCGGCAATCCTCTATCAGTTGTTGGGCCCACTGCGGATAACTGGCCGGATCCATCAATGGTCCGATCCTTACGAACGCGTCGATCACTGTCAGCTCCTTGATTCCCTGTGATTTCCGGGCGTTGTTCAGCGAAAGGTCCCCGGCGCCCGGTGCAGAAGGGGCCTCGCGGCAATCCGTTGGCGCTGCAGGCTGTCGCAGGTGAAGACCTGCGGGCGTTCGATGAGGTATCCCTGGGCGTAGTCCACGCCGATCTCCTGCAAAGCCTGCTCGATCAGCGGCGTCTCGACGAACTCGGCAATGGTCCGCTTGCCCATGACGTGACCGATGTGATTGATCACTTCGACCATCGCCCGGTTGATCGGGTCATCGAGCATGTCTTTGACGAAACTTCCGTCGATCTTCAGGAAGTCTACAGGCAAATGCTTCAAATAGGCGAATGACGACATTCCGGCGCAGAAGTCGTCGAGGGAGAATCTGCAGCCCAGTCCTTTCAATTCATTGATGAATCGGATCGCGCTGCCCAGATTGGCGATGGCGCTGGTTTCGGTAATTTCAAAACAGATCAGCCGTGGCGGGATGTCGAACTCGCTGAACAGCCGTTGCAGGTACTCGAGGAACTTGTCGTCGCCGATGCTCGAGCCCGATAAATTGATGGCGCACATCGCCAAGGGCCCCTCCCGACCTTCGTCCAGGCACTGGCGGATTACCTGGAACACGCTGCGCACCACCCAACGGTCGAGCGCGGTCATCAGGCCATAGCGCTCCGCTGCGGGGATGAAACTGTCGGGCAGGATGGTGCGCCCGCTTTCGTCGTGCAGGCGCAGGAGAATCTCGATATGCCCGGGGCTCTCGTGGGGGTGCAGGGGGGCGATCTCCTGGGCGTAGAGGCAGAAGCGGTTTTCCTCCAGCGCCACATGCAGCCGCTGGATCCAGGCCATTTCGCCAAAGCGCATGGACAACTCGCTGTCGTCGGCGTGATACACCTGGACCCGGTTGCGGCCCTTCTCCTTGGCCATGTAGCAGGCCATGTCCGCCGCGCGCAACGACGCCTCCAGGGTGCTGGGCACCTGGGCGATGTGCACCAGGCCGAGGCTGACCGTGGTCACGAAGGGGCGCCCCTTCCACACGAAATGCAGGCTCTGCACGGCCTGGCGTAACTGCTCGGCAATCCGCTCGGCCTGCTCCGGCGGGCAGTTCTCCAGGAGCACGCCGAACTCGTCGCCGCCCAGGCGTGCCAGGGTGTCGCCCTCGCGCAGGCCCGACTGCAGTACCGCGCAGATATGCCGCAGCAGCTCGTCGCCGGCGGCATGGCCGCAGGTATCGTTGACCAGCTTGAACTGGTCGAGGTCGAGGAACATCAGCGAATGGCGCCCGGCCTGGCGGGCCAGGCCGTTGAGCGCCTGCTCCAGGCGGTATTCGAACTCGCGGCGGTTGGCCAGCCCGGTCAGGGCGTCGTGAGTGGCCTGCCAGGACAGGTTGGCGATGTACTGGCGCTCCTGGGTCATGTCGTGCAGCACCACCACGATGCCACTGACCTGCCCCTCGGTAAGAATGGGCGAGCCCACCAGGTTGACCGACACCGTACTGCCGTCCAGGCGCTGGATCAGCCGGGCATGCTCGGCGCCGCCCTTGAGGCTGCCGCTGAGCACCTGCTCGACCAGCGTCAGGCTGTCGCCCTCGGCATTCTCGTCCAACAGACTGAACAGCGCCGCCAGCGGCAGGCCCTGGGCCTGCACCGCCTGCCAGTGGGTCAACTGCTCGGCGGCCGGGTTCATGTAGCTGATGCAACCATCGACATCGGCGGTGATCACCGCATCGCCGATCGACTCCAGGGTGATCTGCGCCCGCTCCTTCTCCTCCTGCAGCGCGCTGGCGAACGCCTGGCGCTGGGCCAGCAGCTTGCTTGAACGCCGCCAGGCCATGGCGATCAGGAACAGCGCGGTGGCCAGGTTGGTCAGCATCAGCACCTTGAGCAGCATCCGCGAGCCTTCGCCCAGGGCATCGCTGAAGGCCTTGGCGGCGGGGGTCACGCCGTCATTGATGGCGACGATGCGCGCCTTCCAGTTGGCCACCTGGTGCGGGTCGATCACGCCGCCGGCGAAGCCTTCGCGCATCTGCTGGGCCAGCACGTCGAGCTGACGCAGGTAATCGTCACCGATGTCCCAGTAATCGATGGCGGTCTCCATATAGCTGATATGCCGGAAATTGCGATAGAACCAGATGATCCGGGCGACGTCCTCGGGATGGTTGCCACCCTGCAGCACACCCTGGCGCGCTGCCTCCAGGTCCGGTTCAGGTCGGTCCAGGGCCAGGCGCAGGTTGTGATCGCCCTGGGGTACCAGGATCGCCCGGCGGTAGCGGGCATAGGTCAGCGGATCGCGGTCGTCGGCGTAGAGGTTGAGGTAATAGATGGCGTCCTTCTGTGCCTTGGACCACAGGCTCTCGCCCGCCACGTAGGCGCGCACGGCGGACAATGCATAAAGGCTCAGACTGCCCAGCAGTACCTGGAAAACCACAACGGCGACGAAGGGCCAGATGATACCCAGCAGCCTTGGCGCTTCGAGAGTCCGATTTCCCTTCATGTAATCCCTGTCATGGCGGCAGATAAGGCACGAATCGACCTAGACAAGCACAGCGTAGGCCATTTGCCATGCCTGTGGCGTGGTTTTTGATGACGGGGAAAGGGGCGCAGCACCTGTAGGAGCGGCCTTGTGCCGCGAAAGGGCTGCGCAGCAGCCCCACAAGATCGCCGGGGGCCGCTCTGCGGCCCTTTCGCGGCACAAGGCCGCTCCTACATGGACGTAGGTGGCTCAGGTCTGCTGCAGGTGACCGTAAAGCTTGGCGTACAGGCCGCCCTCGGCGATCAGTTGCTGGTGGCCGCCGTCCTCGGCCACATGGCCGCCGTCGAACACCAGCACGCGGTCGGCCTGCTTCACCGCCGACAGGCGGTGGGCGATGATCAGCGTGGTGCGGCCGCTGAGGAAGCGCGCCAGGGCCAGGTGCAGGTTGTACTCGGTGGCGGCGTCCAGCGCCGAGGTGGCCTCGTCGAGGATGACCACCTTGGGCTCGGCCAACACCATGCGGGCGATCGCCAGGCGCTGGCGCTGGCCGCCGGACAGGCGCACGCCGGAGCGCCCGACGATGCTGTCCAGGCCCTGGGGCAGCGCGGCGATGGTGCCGTCCAACTGGGCGATGCGCAGCGCCTGCCAGCAGGCATCGTCGCTGCAATCGCGGCCCATGGTCAGGTTGGCGCGCACGCTGTCGTTGAACAGCGACGGATGCTGCAGCACCACCGCGACGTTCTCGCGCAGGGTCTCCAGGCCGATCTCCTGCAGGCTGGCGCCGCCGAAGCGAATGGTCCCGGCCTGGGCGCTGTACAACCCCAGCAGCAGTTGCACCAGGGTGCTCTTGCCACCGCCACTGGCGCCGACGATGGCGACCTTCTCGCCCGGGGCGATGGACAGGTTCAGCTGATCCAGCACCGGCTCGTCGGCGTAGGCGAAGCGCAGGTCGCGCACCTCGATGCCGACCGTCTCGCGCCCGGCGAACGGGTCGCTGCCCGCGGGGTACTGCGGCTCGTCGGCCCGCGCCAGCAGCTCGTTCAAGCGGCTCAGCGCGCCACCGGCGGCGTAGTAGGCATATTGCAGGTTCAGCAATTGCTCCACCGGGCCGATCATGAACCACAGGTAGCTGAACACCGCCAGCATCTGGCCGATCGACAAGTCGGAGAACAGCACGGTGAGCATCGCCGCGGCGCGGAAGATGTCGATGCCGAACTGGAACAACAAGCCACTGGCCCGGCCACTGGCGTCGCTCTTCCACTGCGAGGCCACCGCGTAGTCGCGCACCTCGCGGGCACGCAGGCCAAGGCGACCGAGGAAATAGCCCTGGCGGTTGCCGGCGCGGATTTCCTGGATCGCATCGAGGGTCTCGGTCAGCGCCTGGGTGAAACGCGCGGTGCTGTCGTTCTCGAGTTTCTTCAGGTGCTTGACGCGCTTGCCCAGCTGCACAGTGAAGAAGATCACCAGCGGGTTGAACAGCAGGATCAACAGCGCCAGCTGCCAGTGCATCCAGATCAGGATGGCGGCGGTACCCGTCAGCGTAAGCACGGCCACCAGGAAGCGGCTCAGGGTTTCGCCGACGAACTTGTCGAGGGTGTCCAGGTCGGTGACCAGGTGGGTGGTCACCGTACCGCTGCCCAGGCTTTCATATTCCTTGAGCGAAATGCGCTTGAGCCGCTCGATCAGGCGGATACGCAGGCGGTAGACGATGTCCTTGGCCAGGCCGGCGAACAGCTTGGCCTGGACCACGTTGAACGCCAGCGCCGCCAGGCGCAGGCCCAAGGTGGCGCAGAGCATCAGGCCGATATAGCCCGCGGCCACCTGCCAGCCAGCGGGCAGGAAGTTGTTCATCCACTTAAGCGCGGCGTCACCATGGCCCAGCAGCACTTCGTCCACCAGCAGCGGCAGCAGCAACGGGATCGGCACACTGCACAGGGCGGCGAGCACGGCTACCAGGTTGGCAGTCCACAAAGCCTTCTTGTGGTGCAGGGCCAGGCGGCGGATTTCCGCCCAGCTCAGGCGATCAGGCACAGCGGGGGACTTCCCTGGCACAGGGTCTGGCGACCCTGGCAGGTCAAGCACAGGCGGCCTGCTGCAGCCAGCGGCCGAGCAGCGGCTGCAGGCTGTCCAGCGACTGGTAGCCGTTGGTCAGCAGGGCCAGCTGACCATTGCGCTCGGCCAGCAGCGTGGGGAAACCGGCGATGCCCAGGTCCTGTACCCAGCCGAAGTCGGCGCTGGTGGCGGCGCGGGTATCGGCATTGGTGAAGCACTGCGAGAACGACTCGCGGTCGAAACCGGCCTGTTCGGCCAGCTCCACCAGCTGCGGGGCGCGGGTGACATCGAGCCCCTGCTCGTAGAACGAGCGCTGGATCAGCTTGAGCAGCGTCCAGGCCCGCTTGTCGTCCAGCTCACGCGCCGCGACCAATGCGCGGCACGCAGGCTCGGTGTCGTAGACAAAGCCGTCGGGCATCGCGCCGTCGAAGCGGAACGGCTGCCCGGTGGCGTCATGCACCGCCTGCCAGTGCTCGAGGATGTACTTGCGGGTCGAGGCATCCAGGGCGCTGCCGCCGCTGCGCAGGCCACCGGGCACCAGGCGGGTGACGACACCCGCCTCACGCGCCTGGGCGATCAGCGCCTCGGCCACCGGGGCGAAACCCCAGCACCAGGAACACATCGGGTCCATCACATAGAGCAGGCGTGCGGACATGCATCAGGCCTCGGCTTTGTAGTTGTAGCCGATCGGGTGTGGCTGGTTGCGCGCCTTGGCCAGTTCGATCTGCTTCTGGCGGTCGATGGCGCTGCGCCGGGTCTTCTCGCTCAGGCTGTCCCAGCAATGCGGGCAGCTCACGCCTGGCGAATAGTGTTCCGACTCCCGGTCCTTCACGTCGATCGGGTGGCGGCAGGCATGGCACTGGTCGTACTCGCCCTCGCTCAGGTCGTGACGCACGGTGACCCGGTTGTCGAAGACGAAGCAGTCGCCGTCCCAGAGGCTTTCTTCCTGGGCTACTTCCTCGAAGTATTTCAGGATGCCGCCCTTAAGATGATAGACGGCTTCATAGCCCTCACCGAGCATGTAGCTGGAGGCCTTCTCGCAGCGGATGCCACCGGTGCAGAACATGGCGACCTTCTTGTGCTTGCTCGGGTCGAAGTTGGCCTTGATGTAGTCGGGAAACTCGCGGAAGGTCTCGGTCTTCGGGTCGATGGCGCCCTTGAAGGTGCCGATGGCCACTTCGTAGTCGTTGCGGGTGTCGATCAGCAGCACTTCCGGGTCGCTGATCAAGGCGTTCCAGTCTTTCGGATCGACGTAGGTGCCGACCGCCTTGTTCGGGTCCACGCCCGGCACGCCGAGGGTGACGATCTCTTTCTTGAGCTTGACCTTGGTGCGGTAGAACGGCTGCTCGTCGCAATACGACTCTTTGTGGTCGACATCCACCAGGCGTGGGTCGCTGCGCAGCCAGGCCAGCAGCGCGTCGATGCCTTCACGGGTGGCCGAGACCGTGCCGTTGATGCCTTCGTTAGCCAGCAGCAGGGTGCCTTTGACGCCGTTGTCGGCCATGGCCTTGAGCAGCGGCTCGCGCAGTTCGACGTAGTCTTCCAGGGTGACGAACTTGTACAGCGCCGCCACGACGATCGGTTGGGTCATGAATCTGAAACTCCTGGTGGTTGCCCTCGTAAGGGGCGGACCGGGTTTGACATAAAAAGCATGGGGGCGCTTTGCGCCCCTTTCGCGGCACAAGGCCGCTCCTACAGGGAACTGCATACTCCTGTAGGAGCGGCCTTGTGCCGCGAAAGGGCTGCAAAGCAGCCCCCGGATTTTGCGAGATTGTACCAGAACGACGGAAAGGATTCAGTGCCCGCCGCCGGCGCACACCGGCGAGGCTGGCGCCGCGCCGACTGCCGCCCATTCCTCGGGCGTGTAGGTGTGGATCGCCAGGGCGTGGATCTCGCCCATCAGCTCACCCATGGTGGCGTAGACCTTCTGGTGGCGCTTGACGCTGTTCAGCCCGGCGAACTGCTCGCTGACCAGCACCGCCTTGTAGTGCGTTTCCTGGCCACGGCTGTGCATGTGGCTTTCGTTGCGCACTTCGAGGTGGTCGGTGCCCAGCGGCGCCAGCTGCTGTTCGATGCGTTGCTGCATGTTCATCGCGTCAGGCTCACTTCTTCGCCGGAGCGGCTGCCTTGCCGGCGCTTGGGTCGAGTTCCTTGGTCATGTCGTCGAGCAGCTTGTTGACCACCGGCACCGCCGGTTCCAGGCTCTGCTGGGTCAGCTGGGCCGACTGCTGGGTGACCTTGGGCATCTCGCGCAGGACTTTCTTGCCCAGCGGCGACTCGTAGAACTTGACCAGGTCGTTCAGCTCGGCCTCGGTGAAGGTCGCGGTGTACAGGTCGACCATCTTCGGCTTGAGCTTCTTCCAGCCGATGGCGTTGTCCAGGGCGGCGTTGGCCTTGGCCTGATAGCTGTCGAGCACGGTTTTCTTGGCAGCCGGCGCCTTGGTCTGTTCGAAACGCTGGGCGAACATCTGCTGGACCTGCATGTACACCGGGGTGCCCAGCTTGTCGGCATTGGCCAGGGTCAGGAATTTCTCGGCGGCGGCATTGTGGCTCGCGGTGGCGGCGAGTACCTGGCCGCTGGCGCAGGCCAGGGCAACGGCGGCAAAGAGGACACGAAGACGGGTCATTGCATTTCCTTCAAGAAAGGGAGGCGAGTACCTCAGGGTAGAGCATTCTGCGCCGTGATGGCGAAGTGCTCAAGTGGCACGACGAGCGACTGAACCGCTGTGTCGAATCAGGGCCTAAACTGCGATTTCTGACTACAAAGGAGTGAGCGCAGCATGAGCCGTATCGAGACAGACAGCCTGGGCCCGGTCGAAGTTCCAGAGGACGCCTACTGGGGTGCGCAGACCCAGCGTTCGCTGATCAACTTCGCCATCGGCAAGGAGCGCATGCCGCTGGCGGTGCTGCACGCCCTGGCGCTGGTCAAGAAAGCCGCTGCCCGGGTCAACGACCGCAACGGCGACCTGCCCGCCGACATCGCCCGGCTGATCGAGCAGGCCGCCGACGAAGTGCTTGCCGGCGACCACGACGAGCAGTTCCCGCTGGTGGTGTGGCAGACCGGCAGCGGCACCCAGAGCAACATGAACGTCAACGAGGTGATCGCCGGACGCGCCAACGAACTGGCCGGCAAGGGTCGCGGCGGCAAGCTGCCAGTGCACCCCAACGATCACGTCAACCGCTCACAGAGCTCCAACGACTGCTTCCCCACCGCCATGCACATCGCCGCCGTCCAGGCCGTGCATGAACGACTGCTGCCGGCGATCACCGAGCTGTCGGGGGGGCTGGCCGAACTGTCGGCGCGCCACACGCACCTGGTCAAGACCGGGCGCACGCACATGATGGACGCGACGCCGATCACCTTCGGCCAGGAGGTCTCGGCCTTCGTCGCCCAGCTCGACTACGCCCAGCGCGCCATCCGCGCGACGCTGCCGGCGGTCTGCGAGCTGGCCCAGGGCGGCACCGCCGTGGGTACCGGCCTCAACGCCCCGCACGGTTTCGCCGAAGCCATCGCCGCGGAGCTGGCGGCGCTGTCCGGCCTGCCGTTCGTCACCGCGCCGAACAAGTTCGCCGCCCTCGCCGGACACGAGCCGCTGACCAGCCTGGCCGGCGCGCTGAAGACCCTGGCCGTGGCCCTGATGAAGATCGCCAACGACCTGCGCCTGCTGGGCTCCGGCCCGCGCGCGGGGCTTGCCGAGGTGCGCCTGCCGGCCAACGAGCCGGGCAGCTCGATCATGCCCGGCAAGGTCAACCCGACCCAGTGCGAGGCACTGTCGATGCTGGCCTGCCAGGTGCTGGGCAACGACGCGGCGATCGGCTTTGCCGCAAGCCAGGGCCATCTGCAGCTGAACGTGTTCAAGCCGGTGATCATCCACAACCTGCTGCAGTCGATCGAGCTGCTGGCCGATGGCTGTCGCAACTTCCAGCAGCACTGCGTGGCCGGCATCGAGCCGGATGCCGGGCAGATGGCCGCGCACCTGGAGCGCGGGCTGATGCTGGTGACGGCGCTAAACCCGCACATCGGCTATGACAAGGCGGCGGAAATCGCCAAGAAGGCCTACAGCGAGGGCAAGACCCTGCGCGAAGCGGCGCTGGAGCTGAAGTACCTGACCAATGAGCAGTTCGACCAGTGGGTAAGGCCGGAGAACATGCTGGCGCCTGGCGGGAAAGGCTGATCTGAAACCGCGAAGAAGCCAGCACCAGCCTTCAGCGAACCTGCGCTAACCGCGCCCGCCATCCCGCGATCAGCGACGGCCCCAACGCCACCAATGCCGACCCCAGCACCACCGTCACCGCCCCGACATAGCCCAGGCCATTGATCTGCTCGGCATGCACGTAATCCGGCCACAGCCAGGCCGCCAGCGCCACCGCGACGAACGTCACCAGCGGCGTCAGTGCCAGGGTCGCGCTGACCCGCGAGGCCTCCCAATGTGCCAGCGCCTCGGCGAACGCGCCATAGGCCACCAGCGTGTTCAGGCAGCAGGCCAGCAGCAACCAGCCCTGCAACGGGCTGAGCTGCAACACCTCCAGCGGATGCACCCAGGGCGTGAGCAGCAGTGCGCAGCACAGGTAGATCACCATCATCACCTGCTGCGAGTTCCACACCGTCAGCAGCTGCTTCTGGCTCAGGGCATAGAACACCCAGATGCTGGTCGCCAGGATGATGGTCAGCACGCCGGTAGTGTAGGTGCCGAGCGAAGTGAGCAGCTCTTCCAGGCGCTGGTTGAAGAACAGCCCGAACCCCGCCAGCAACACCAGCAGGCCCAGGCCCTGCCCCAGGCTGAAGCGCTCCTTGAACACGAACACGCTGGCCACCAGCAACAGCACCGGCCCCAGCTGCACCACCAGCTGCGCGGTGCCGGGGCTGAGCAGGTTGAGGCCGACCAGGTACAGCACATAGTTGCCGACCAGGCCGGCCACCGCGACGGCCACCAGGCCCTTGCCCTTCATTCCAAGACGACTGAACGACGGCAGCCGCCGATTGGCCGCCAGCCAGGCGAACAACAGGCCGCCGGAAACGCTCAGGCGGTACCAGGTGACGGTTACCGGGTCCATCACCTGCAGCACCTGCTTGAGCTTGATCGGCAGGATGCCCCAGAGCAACGCGGTCAACAGCGCCAGCAGAAGGCCCTGGACCCAGCGTCCGGAAGAAATGTGCATGGTGTCCTCGAGTCGAGCCTTGGTGGGGGAAGGTGCAGTCTACGGGCTTGGCGGGGAACGTGTGGCGGGAAAAGATTTCATCAGGTCATTCCCTGGATGCATGTCTGATTACCCCAGCAGGGCTGACACCGTCACTGTAGGAGCGGCCTTGTGCCGCGAATGGGGCGCGTAGCGGCCCCGGCAATCCATGGGTAAACGCCGATCCTGGGGCCGCCTTGCGGCCCTTTCCGGCCGGTCCGACGCCTCGGCAAGGCCGCTCCTACCTCTTGGCGAACGCCGCCTCCAGTGCCTGGTTGATCGTGCGCAGCACCTTCACCCGCGCCCAGCGCTTGTCGTTGGCCTCCACCAGGGTCCACGGCGCGATCTCGGTGCTGGTGCGGTCGACCATGTCGCCCACCGCCTCGGAATAGACGTCCCACTTGTCGCGGTTGCGCCAGTCCTCCTCGGTGATCTTGTAGCGCTTGAACGGGATCTGCTCACGCTCCTCGAAGCGCTCCAGCTGGGTCTGCTGGTCGATGGCCAGCCAGAACTTGACCACCACCACCCCGGCGTTGCTCAACTGCTCCTCGAAGTCATTGATCTCGCCATAGGCGCGCATCCAGTCCGCCGGGCTGCAGAAGCCCTCGACCCGCTCCACCAGCACCCGGCCATACCAGGAGCGGTCGAAGATGGTGAACTTGCCCCGCGCCGGAATGTGTCGCCAGAACCGCCACAGGTATGGCTGGGCACGCTCTTCCTCGGTGGGCGCGGCGATTGGCACGATGCGGTACTGGCGCGGATCCAGCGCCGCCGCCACGCGGCGGATCGCCCCGCCCTTGCCGGCCGCGTCGTTGCCTTCGAACACCGCCACCAGGGCGTGGCGGCGCATGCGCTTGTCGCGCAGCAGACCGGCCAGGCGCGCCTGTTCGGTGACCAGCTGTTCCTGGTAGTCGTGCTTGTCCAGGCGCAGGGTCATGTCCAGGGCGCCGAGCAGGCTCTTCTGGTCGATGCTGCGCCCCAGCGGCGTGACGTTACCCTGATGCTTGCCCTTGGGGTTGTTGGCCAGGGCGGCCTGCAGGCCCTCCAGCAGGATGCGCCCGACTGCCAGGCTGCGGTAGTGCGGGTCGACGCCCTCGATCACATGCCAGGGCGCGTAGTCGCGGCTGGTGCGGCGCAGCACACGCTCGCCGAAACGCACGAAACGGTCGTAGGTTTCCGACTGCTGCCAGTCCAGCGGGCTGATGCGCCAGTTGTGCAGCGGATCTTCCTTGAGCGCCTTGAGTCGCGCCTTCATCTGCTTCTTGGACAGGTGGAACCAGAACTTGATGATCAGCGCGCCTTCGTCGCAGAGCATCTGCTCCAGGCGCTCGGCGCCGGCGATGGCCTGGTCGAGCACGGCATCCTTGAACTGGCCGTGCACGCGGCCTTCGAGCATCTGGCTGTACCAGTTGCCGAAAAACACGCCCATCCGCCCTTTCGGCGGCAACGCCCGCCAGTAGCGCCAGGCCGGTGGCCGGGCCAGTTCCTCGTCGGTCTGCTGGTCGAAGGTGCGCACTTCGATCAGTCGCGGGTCCATCCACTCGTTGAGCAGCTTGACCGTCTCGCCCTTGCCGGCGCCCTCGATGCCGTTGATCAGCACGATCACCGGGAAGCGCGCCTGCTGCTTGAGTTCGTACTGGGCTTCGAGCAGCGCCTCGCGCAGGGCGGGGACTTCTGCTTCGTAGGTGTCCTTGTCGATGCTGTGACCGATTTCGGCGGATTCGAACATGGAGGGCTCCTTCAATGGATAAGCAAGATTAGCGGATTTGCGCCATCCGTATCGATCCTGTCGCGCCTTGCGATAAGACCGGCACTCGCCGCTCGGATCGCTTAAAATCCGTCATCCGCTGCAACCGAGCCGACCATGTCCGACACCACCCTCCCCCTGCACGCCCAGATCGACTGGGACGACCAGGGCCGCCCCCACTCCCGGCAATACGACGATGTCTATTTCGCCGTCAACGAAGGCATCGACGAGACCCTGCACGTGTTCATCGAGCAGAACCACCTGCGCCAGCGCTTCGCCGAGCTGGCGCCGCGGGACTGCCTGGTGATCGGGGAAACGGGCTTCGGCACCGGCATGAATTTCTTCTGCGCCTGGCAGCTGTTCGCCGAGCTGGCCCACGCCGAGGCGCGCCTGCACTTCGTCAGCGTGGAAAAGTACCCCCTGAGCCGCGACGACCTGGAGCGCGCCATGCAACTGTGGCCGGCGCTGGCGGCCTTCACCCGGCCCCTGCTCGATCAGTACGTGGCGATCCATCCGGGTTTCCAGCAACTGAGCCTCGATGACGGCCGCGTCACCCTCACGCTGATGATCGGCGATGCGCTGGCGCAACTGCCGCAACTGGACGCGTGCATCGACGCCTGGTTTCTCGACGGCTTCGCCCCGGCGAAGAACCCCGACATGTGGACGCCGGAGCTGTTCGCCCAGTTGGCGCGGCTATCGCACCCCGGCACCACCCTCGGCACCTTCACCACCACCGGCTGGGTCCGCCGCTCGCTGATCGAGGCCGGCTTCACCATGAAGAAGGTGCCCGGTATCGGCAAGAAGTGGGAGGTGATGCATGGCGTCTACAGCGGCGCGCCAGCCGCCCCCGCGGCGCCCTGGTACGCACGCCCGGCGCCCTTGCCGGGGCCACGCGAGGCGCTGGTGATCGGTGCCGGCCTGGCGGGCAGCGCCACGGCGCGCAGCCTGGCGGCCCGGGGTTGGCAGGTCAGCGTGCTGGAGCGTCACGACGGGCCGGCCCAGGAGGCCTCGGGCAATCCCCAGGGCGTGTTGTATCTCAAACTGTCCGCCCATGGCACCGCCCTGTCGCAGATGATCCTTTCCGGCTTCGGTTACACCCGTCGCTGGCTCGAGTACCTGCAACGTGGCCAGGACTGGGATGCCTGCGGTGTGCTGCAACTGGCCTTCGACAACAAGGAAGGCGAACGCCAGGCCAAGCTGGCGACCGCCTTCGACAACAGCCTGCTGCGCCAGCTCGACCGCGAACAGGCCGAAGCCGTGGCAGGCGTGGCGCTGGCCAGCGGCGGCCTGTTCTACCCCGAGGGTGGCTGGGTGCACCCGCCGGCGCTGTGCCAGGCGCAGCTGGACCATCCGCGCATCCGCCTGCTCGGCCATGCCAACGTCATCGCGCTGCGCAAGGCCGACGGTCTGTGGCAGGCCTGGGACGGCGAGCGCCTGCTGGCCAGTGCGCCGCTGGTGGTGCTGGCCGGGGCTGCCGATGTCCGTGACTTCCCGGCTTGCGCCGGGTTGCCGCTCAAGCGCATTCGCGGGCAGATCACCCGCCTGCCGGCCACCGTGGCCAGCCAGGAACTACGCACGGTGGTCTGCGCCGACGGCTACGTCGCGCCACCTCGCGGCGATGAGCACACCCTGGGCGCCAGCTTCGACTTCCACAGCGAGGACCTGGCGCCGACCGTGGCCGAGCACCAGGGCAACCTGGCGCTACTGGATGATATTTCCGCAGACCTGGCCACCCGCCTGCGCACCGCCGAGCTGGATCCGGCGCAACTACAGGGTCGGGCAGCGTTCCGTTGCACCAGCCCGGACTACCTGCCCATCATCGGGCCGCTGGCCGATGTCGAGGCGTTCAACCAGGCCTACGCCATGTTGGCCAAGGATGCGCGACAGGTGCCCGATGTGGCCTGTCAGTGGCTGGAGGGGCTGTATGTGAACAGTGGGCATGGGTCGCGGGGATTGATTACTGCACCGCTGTCCGGGGAGCTGATTGCGGCGTGGGTCAGTGGTGAACCATTGCCGGTGCCCCGAGCCGTGGCCGAGGCCTGCCACCCGAACAGGTTCGCGTTGCGCCGGTTGATTCGCGGTAAATAGCGGGATTGCTGGGGGCGCTGCGCGCCCCTTTCCGGCCGGTCCGACGCCTCGGCAAGGCCGCTCCTACACAGGCGACCGCGATCTCCTGTAGGAGCGGCCTCGTGCCGTGAAAGGACCGCACAGCGGTCCCAGTCCCCGACAACCACATATAACAGATTGATCTAAAACTCTCACAAGCTACCCCGGTCCCTACCTAAGTGCCCACCTTCGCGGCACACCTCCCCAACGGCAAAACCGGTAAGGACTTATGTGCGGATTAGCAGGAGAGTTACGTTTCCCCCCCATCGACCAAGCCCCACGCCCGGCGGACCTCGCCGCGGTGGAGCGCATCACCCACCACCTGGCGCCCCGCGGCCCCGACGCCTGGGGCTTCCATAGCCAGGGCGCGATTGCCCTCGGCCATCGGCGCCTGAAGATCATGGACCTGTCCGACGGCTCGGCCCAGCCCATGGTCGACAGCACCCTGGGCCTGGCCCTGGCCTTCAACGGCGCCATCTACAACTTCCCCGAACTGCGCGAGGAACTGCAGGCCCTGGGCTACAGCTTCTGGTCCGACGGCGACACCGAAGTGCTGCTCAAGGGCTACCACGCCTGGGGCGCGGCGCTGCTGCCCAAGCTCAACGGCATGTTCGCCCTGGCCATCTGGGAGCGCGACAACCAGCGCCTGTTCCTGGCCCGCGATCGCCTGGGGGTCAAGCCCCTGTACCTGTCACGCAACGGCGAGCGCCTGCGCTTCGCCTCGACCCTGCCGGCGCTGCTCAAGGGCGGCGATATCGACCCGGTGATCGACCCGGTGGCACTGAACCACTACCTGAACTTCCACGCCGTGGTACCGGCGCCACGCACCCTGCTGGCCAATGTGCAAAAGCTCGAGCCCGGCACCTGGATGCGCATCGACCGCCATGGCGAGGTCGAGCGCCAGACCTGGTGGCAACTGCACTACGGCCCGAACCCGGACGAACGCGAACTCGACCTGGAGGGCTGGACCAGCCGCGTGCTCGATGCCACCCGCGACGCCGTGGCGATCCGCCAGCGCGCCGCGGTGGACGTCGGCGTGCTGCTCTCCGGCGGCGTCGACTCCAGCCTGCTGGTCGGCCTGCTGCGCGAGGCCGGCGTGGACGACCTGTCGACCTTCTCCATCGGTTTCGAGGACGCCGGCGGCGAGCGCGGTGACGAGTTCCAGTACTCCGACCTGATCGCCAGGCACTACCACACCCGCCACCACAAGCTGCGCATCGCCGAGCACGAGATCATCGAACAGTTACCGGCGGCCTTCCGCGCCATGAGCGAGCCGATGGTCAGCCATGACTGCATCGCCTTCTACCTGCTCTCGCGGGAGGTGGCCAAGCATTGCAAGGGCGTGCAGAGCGGCCAGGGCGCCGACGAGCTATTCGCCGGCTACCACTGGTACCCGCAGGTGAACGGCGCCGAGGATGCCTTCGGCGCCTATCGCGAGGCGTTCTTCGACCGCAGCCACGCCGAATACCGCGCCACCGTGCAGGCGCCGTGGCGCCTGGACAACGACGCGGCCGGCGACTTCGTCCGCGAACACTTCGCCCGCCCCGGCGCGCCGGACGCGGTGGACAAGGCCCTGCGCCTGGACAGCACGGTGATGTTGGTGGACGACCCGGTCAAGCGGGTGGACAACATGACCATGGCCTGGGGCCTGGAGGCGCGCACGCCGTTCCTCGACTACCGCCTGGTGGAGCTGTCGGCGCGCATTCCGGCACGCTTCAAGCTGCCCGACGGCGGCAAGCAGGTGCTCAAGCAGGCGGCGCGTCGGGTCATTCCCCACGAAGTGATCGACCGCAAGAAGGGCTATTTCCCGGTTCCCGGCCTCAAGCACCTGCAAGGCGCCACCCTGGACTGGGTACGCGAGCTGCTGACCGACCCCAGCCAGGATCGCGGGCTGTTCGACCCGGCCATGCTCGACCGCCTGCTGAGCAACCCCCACGGCCAGCTAACCCCGCTGCGCGGCTCCAAGCTGTGGCAGTTGGCGGCCCTGAACCTGTGGCTCAGCGAACAAGGAATCTGACCGATGAAAGCCCACGAGATCGCCTATGGCCAGCGCCTGCTGCGCGGCCAGGCGCCGTCCTACGAGCGCTTGCAGGCACGCCTGGCCGGCGACGGCAGCGACCCCCACGACCAGCCGCGAGCCGTGCATTGCGGCTGGGGGCGGCTGCTGATCGGGCATACCTACCCCGATCCGCTCAGCCTGGCCGAAGCGCTGCTGCAAGAGCAGGCCGGCGAGCGCGACATCGCCCTGTACGTCGCCGCCCCGCAGCAGGTACTGGCCCAGGCGCCGCAACAGCTGTTCCTTGACCCGTCGGATACCCTGCGCCTGTGGTTCACCGACTACCGGCCGGCGCGGCGCGTGTTTCGCGGCTTTCGCATTCGCCGGGCGCAAGGACCGGCGGACTGGCAGGCGATCAATGCGCTGTACCAGGCCCGCGGCATGCTGCCGGTCGACCCCGAACTGCTCACCCCACGCCACCTCGGCGGGCCGGTGTACTGGCTGGCCGAGGACGAAGACAGCCACGCGGTGATCGGCAGCGTAATGGGCCTGGACCACAGCAAGGCCTTCGACGACCCCGAGCACGGCTGCAGCCTGTGGTGCCTGGCGGTGGACCCACAGTGCACCCGCCCGGGCGTCGGCGAAGTGCTGGTGCGTCACCTGATCGAGCACTTCATGAGCCGTGGCCTGGCCTGCCTCGACCTGTCGGTGCTGCACGACAACCGCCAGGCCAAGCGGCTGTACAAGAAGCTTGGTTTGCGTACCCTGCCGACCTTCGCCATCAAGCGCAAGAACGGCATCAACCAGCCGCTGTTCCTCGGCCCCGGTCCCGAGGCCGGGCTCAACCCCTATGCACGGATCATTGTCGACGAGGCGCTGCGCCGGGGCATCGAGGTGCAGGTGGAGGACGCGGGTGTAGGGCTGTTCACCCTGACCCTGGGCGGACGGCGCATCCGCTGTCGGGAATCGTTGAGCGACCTGACCAGCGCCGTGACCATGACCCTCTGCCAGGACAAGCGTCTGACCCGCCAAGCCCTGTACAACGCGGGTCTGCAGGTACCGGCGCAGCAACTGGCGGGCAATGCCGATGACAACCAGGCATTCCTCGACGAGCACGACACGGTGGTGGTCAAGCCGGTGGATGGAGAGCAGGGCCAGGGGGTGGCGGTCAATATCACCACGCTTGAAGCGCTGAGCCATGCCGTGGAACAGGCCCGCGTCTTCGACAGCCGCGTGCTGCTGGAGAGTTTCCATGCAGGCGTCGACCTGCGCATCGTGGTGATCGGCTACGAGGTGGTGGCGGCTGCAATCCGCCATCCGGCCCAGGTGATCGGCGACGGCAAGCACAGCCTCCGTGCGCTGATCGAAGCCCAGAGCCGGCGCCGCCAGGTGGCCACCGGCGGCGAGAGCCGCATTCCACTGGACGAAGAGACCGAGCGCACGCTCAAGGACGCGGGGCTGGGCTACGACGACATCCTGCCCGCCGGGCAACGATTGGCCGTGCGCCGCACCGCCAACCTGCACACCGGCGGTACCCTGGAGGATGTCACCGCGCGCCTGCACCCGGTACTGGCCGATGCCGCCGTGCGTGCTGCCCGCGCCCTGGAAATCCCGGTGGTGGGCCTGGATTTGATGGTCCGCGATGCCGAACATCCGGACTACGTGATCATCGAGGCCAACGAGCGTGCGGGATTGGCCAATCATGAACCGCAGCCTACGGCCGAGCGCTTTGTCGATTTGTTGTTCCCACATAGCCGACCTGTGGCCTGACAACCCCTCGTTATTTGTAGGAGCGGCCTTGTGCCGCGAAAGGGGTGCGAAGCGCCCCCAGGATTTCAGCTTCGCTGCATCTATCGCCGGGCCCGCTTTGCGGGCCTTTCGCGGCACAAGGCCGCTCCTACAAAGGCCTTGCCCGCAGTTTGGAAATTTCACCCCGACCGGAGACCTGGACATGTCCGAACGACTCCCCGAACCCGATCTCGACTACCTCAAACGTGTGCTGCTGGAGATGCTCGCCATCCCCAGCCCCACCGGCTTCACCGACACCATCGTGCGCTATGTCGCCGAGCGCCTGGACGAACTGGGCATCCCCTTCGAGCTGACCCGTCGCGGCACCATACGCGCCACGCTGAAGGGCCGCCAGAACTCGCCCGACCGCGCCGTCTCGGCGCACCTGGACACCATCGGCGCCAGCGTGCGCCAGTTGCAGGACAACGGTCGCCTGGCCCTGGCACCGGTGGGTTGCTGGTCGAGCCGCTTCGCCGAGGGCAGCCGGGTCAGTGTGTTCACCGATACCGGCGTGTACCGCGGCAGCGTGTTGCCACTGATGGCCAGCGGGCACGCCTTCAACACCGCCATCGACCAGATGCCGATCAGCTGGGAACACGTTGAAGTGCGCCTGGACGCCTACTGCGCCACCCGCGCCGATTGCGAGGCGCTGGGGATCGCCATCGGTGACTGCGTTGCCTTCGATCCGCTGCCGGAGTTCACCGAAAGCGGCCATATCAGCGCCCGCCACCTGGACGACAAGGCCGGCGTGGCGGCCTTGCTGGCGGCGCTCAAGGCCGTGGTGCAAAGCGGCCGTCAGCCACTGATCGACTGCCACCCCTTGTTTACCATCACCGAGGAGACCGGCTCGGGCGCCGCGGCCGCCCTGCCCTGGGACGTCAGCGAATTCGTCGGCATCGACATCGCCCCGGTGGCGCCGGGGCAGGCCTCCAGCGAGCACGCGGTGAGCGTGGCCATGCAGGATTCGTCCGGTCCCTACGACTATCACCTGTCGCGCCACTTGCTGAAGCTGGCCGGCGATGCTGATTTGCCGGTACGCCGCGACCTGTTCCGCTACTACTTCAGCGACGCCCACTCGGCGGTGACCGCCGGGCACGATATCCGCACCGCCCTGGTGGCCTTCGGCTGTGATGCCACCCATGGCTACGAGCGCACCCATATCGACAGCCTGGCGGCGCTCAGCCGGCTGCTCGGCGCCTACCTGCTCAGCCCGCCGGTGTTCGCCAGCGACTCGCAGCCGGCCAATGCCTCACTGGAGCGCTTCAGCCACCAGCTGGAACACGACGCGCAGATGGAAAGCGATACCCGGGTGCCGGCGGTGGACAGCCTGGTGGGCAACAAAGGCTAAGCTCAAACGCCTATCCCTGTAGGAGCGGCCTTGCGCCGCGAACGGGTCGCGTAGCGGCCCCTGGATCAAAGATCGCCGGGGCCGCTTTGCGGCCCGTTCGCGGCACAAGGCCGCTCCTACAAGGGAATTGCAAATTCACGTAGCATGCCCCCATTCCCACAACCACTGCCCAGACCATGCTGATCCCCTACGACCAACTCGAAGCCGAAACCCTGACCCGCCTGATCGAGGACTTCGTCACCCGCGACGGCACCGACAACGGCGACGACACCCCACTGGAAACCCGCGTGCTGCGGGTACGCCAGGCCCTGGCCAAGGGGCAGGCGTTCATCCTGTTCGACATGGACAGCCAGCAGTGCCAGTTGCTGGCCAAGCATGACGTGCCGCGGGAGCTCTTCGAGTAGCCGGCCTTCAGGCCTGCTGCTTCTCCAGCTCCAGTGCCTTGATGCGCTTGTACACCTCGACCCGGTGCACCTCCACTTCGCGCGGCGCGCAAATGCCGAAACGGACCTGGCCGTTCTCCACGGACATCACCTGGATCCTGATGTTGTCGGCAATGACGATGACCTCGCCCACTTCTCGTCCGATTACCAGCATGCTCCGTTCCTCCCGCTCAATGGAAAATCGGAGACTGCCCCGCCAGCTTTGGCCTACTCAATCCTTCTTCGGATAAATAGACACGCCCTACTGGCGAGGGTAAAAAAACCTACAGAAACTTCCCTCAATGTGCGGCTTTGCGTGCCTTCGCCCGCATTTTCACCGCCATGTCCGCCATTTCATCGTACAGCCGCTGGGGCGACTGGCATTTGAGCTGCCAGGCCTGACGCCCGGATTCATGGGGCAGGATCAGGAACTCGCCAGCCGCAACCCGCTGATGGATATACTCGGCGATATCGGCGGCATTGATCGGCGAGCCTTCCAGCAGTTTGCCCACCTGCGCCTTCATCGCCGGATCCGGCCCGCGGAACGAGTCGAGCAGGTTGGTCTGGAAGAACGACGGGCACACCACATGCACCGCCACCTCGACCTGGCGCAGCTCCACCAGCAGGCTCTCGGACAAGGCCAGCACCCCGGCCTTGGCCACGTTGTAGTTGCTCATGCCCGGCCCCTGCATCAGGGCGGCCATGGAGGCAATATTGATGATCCGCCCACGGCTGCGCTCGAGCAGCGGCAGGAACGCCTTGCAGCCCTTGACCACGCCCATCAGGTTGACCGCGATCTGCCAGTCCCAGTCCTCCAGGGACAAATCGGCGAAGAACCCGCCCGACGCCACCCCGGCATTGTTGACGATCACGTCGATGCCGCCGAGCTTCTCCTCGCAGGCCTGGGCCAGGGCGGTGAGCTGGCTGTAGTCGCGCACGTCGCAGCGCTGGATGAAGCCGTCACCACCGGCGCCACGCACCAGCTCCAAGGTCTCGCGCAGGCCCGCTTCATTGACATCGGCCAAGGCCAGGCGCCAGCCATCGCGGGCCCAGCGCAGGGCGATCTCGCGACCAAGGCCGGAGCCGGCGCCAGTGATCATCATTCGGTTGTGCATGGTCAGCTGCCTTGAACAGTGGGATTGGCCTGGAGTCTAGCCAGAACGCGGGCCACAGCGGTGCAGCATCAGAATGCTGAATGAGGATTCATCCACCCGGGGCCTGCACAACCGATGGAATCTTTGCCCACCGCCAACGGTCGGAACAGTAAGCGCCCAGCATTCCGAGGCCCTTGACCCTCAACCACGCAAGGACTCCATCATGACCACGATCCTCATCATCATCCTGATCCTGCTGCTGGTCGGTGGCTTACCGGTCTTCCCGCACTCGCGCAGTTGGGGCTACGGTCCTTCCGGCATCATCGGCGTGGTGCTGGTGGTGTTGTTGATCCTGTTGCTGCTCGGTCGGATCTGAGCCAGCCATTGCAGCTGGCTCCCTGTTGAACGAAAACGCCCCGGCAAGCCGGGGCGTTTTCGTTCAGGCAACAACCAGGATCAGTGGGAAACCGCCCCGCTGGCCCCAAGGCCGGTCTGCGAACGGACGAACTGTGGGAAGAACAGCGCGCGCTCGTTCTCGGCAGCCTTGGACTTGTCGGTGACCGAGAAGAACCAGATGCCGGCGAAGGCAATGATCATCGAGAACAAAGCCGGGTACTCGTACGGGTAGATGGCTTTCTCGTGACCGAGGATCTGCACCCAGATGGTCGGGCCCAGGACCATCAGGCCCACCGCGCTGACCAGGCCCATCCAGCCGCCGATCATGGCGCCGCGGGTGGTCAGTTTCTTCCAGTACATCGAGAGCAGCAGCACCGGGAAGTTGCAGCTGGCGGCGATGGAGAAGGCCAGGCCGACCATGAAGGCGATGTTCTGCTTCTCGAACAGGATACCCAGGCCGATCGCCAGCACGCCCAGGGCGATGGTGGTGATCTTCGACACGCGGATCTCGTCCTTGTCGTTGGCCTTGCCCTTGCGCCAGACGCTGGCATACAGGTCATGGGACACCGCCGAGGCACCGGCCAGGGTCAGGCCGGCGACCACCGCCAGTATGGTGGCGAAGGCAACCGCCGAGATGAAGCCGAGGAACACGCTGCCGCCCACGGCATCGGCCAGGTGCACCGCCGCCATGTTGTTGCCGCCGATCAGGGCGCCGGCGGCGTCCTTGAAGTCGGGGTTGGTGCTGACCAGCAGGATCGCGCCGAAGCCGATGATGAAGGTCAGGATGTAGAAGTAGCCGATGAAGCCGGTGGCGTACAGCACGCTCTTGCGCGCTTCCTTGGCATCGCTGACGGTGAAGAAGCGCATCAGGATGTGCGGCAGGCCTGCGGTGCCGAACATCAGCGCCAGGCCCAGCGAGAACGCCGAGATCGGGTCCTTGACCAGGCCGCCCGGGCTCATGATCGCCTCGCCCTTGGCATGCACCTTGATCGCCTCGGAGAACAGGGTGTTGAAGTCAAAGCCCACGTGCTTCATCACCATCAGCGCCATGAAGCTGGCACCGGACAGCAGCAGCACCGCCTTGATGATCTGCACCCAGGTGGTGGCGAGCATGCCGCCGAACAGCACGTACAGGCACATCAGGATGCCCACCAGGATCACCGCCACGTGGTAGTCCAGGCCGAACAGCAGCTCGATGAGCTTGCCGGCACCGACCATCTGCGCGATCAGGTAGAACGCCACCACCACCAGCGAGCCGGAGGCCGACAGGGTGCGGATCTCCTTCTGCCCGAGGCGGTACGAGGCCACGTCGGCGAAGGTGTACTTGCCCAGGTTGCGCAGGCGCTCGGCGATCAGGAACAGGATGATCGGCCAGCCGACCAGGAAGCCGATGGAGTAGATCAGGCCGTCGTAGCCCGAGGTGAACACCAGCGCGGAAATACCCAGGAACGAGGCCGCCGACATGTAGTCACCGGCAATCGCCAGGCCGTTCTGGAAGCCGGTGATCTTACCGCCGGCGGCGTAGTAGTCGGCCGCCGACTTGTTGCGTTTGGAGGCCCAGTAGGTAATGCCCAGGGTGAAGGCGACGAAGGCCACGAACATGGCAATCGCCGAGACGTTCAGCGGCTGTTTCTGCACCTCGCCGGTCAGGGCATCGGCGGCCCACACGGCGGGTGCGAAGGCACCGCAGGCCAGGACGGCCAGGGTTTTGGCGTGACGGATCATTGCTTGGCCTCCTCGAGAATGGCCTTGTTCAGTTCATCGAACTCGCCGTTGGCGCGACGCACGTAGAGCGCGGTGAGCACGAAGGCCGAGAGGATCAGGCCGACGCCCAGTGGAATGCCCCAGGTGATCGACGACTCGGGGCTGAGCTTGGCGCCCAGCACGTGCGGGCCATAGGCGATGAGGAGGATGAAGGCGCAGTAAAGGCCGAGCATGATCGCCGAGAGAATCCAGGCGAAGCGCTCGCGCTTGGTGACCAGTTCCTTGAAGCGCGGACTGTTCTGTATCGATTGGTAAATGCTGTCGTTCATTGTTTTTGTCCTAGCAGCACAGAGTAGGGAGAACCCGACTCCAACTTTATGCTGCCGCTGGACGCCAACCAGACGACCTTAGTCTTAGATGCAACGGTGTTTTACAGATTTCGCAACAACCAAAACCCGAGTAGGGCCATTCGCGGGTAAACCCGCTCCCACAGGTAAGCCACAATGTTCAAGTTTGTGGTGATCCTGTGGGAGCGGGTTTACCCGCGAAATAGTCGTACTGGCCTCTACGGCGAGGTTACTTGCCGGTCCACTCCTTGACCCGCTCCGGATGCTTGGCCACCCAGTCCTTGGCAGCGGCCTCGGGCTTGGCGCCTTCCTGGATCGCCAGCATCACCTCGCCGATCTCATCCTTGGACTGCCACTGGAACTTCTTCAGGAACTCGGCCACTTCCGGCGCCTTGCTCGCCAGTTCCTTGCTGCCGATGCTGTTGACGGTTTCGGCGGCGCCATACACGCCTTTCGGATCCTCGAGGAACTTGAGCTTCCACTTGGCGAACATCCAGTGCGGCACCCAGCCGGTCACGGCGATGGACTCGTTCTTCTTGTAGGAGCGGCCCAGCTCGGCGGTCATCGCCGCGCCGGAGCTGGCGGTCAGTTTGTAGCCGGTCAGGTCGTAGTCCTTGATGGCTTGCTCGGTCTTGAGCATGACCCCGGAGCCGGCATCAATGCCGACGATCTTGTTCTTGAAGCTGGCATCGGTCTTGAGGTCGGTGATGCTGTTGGCCTTGACGTACTCGGGAACGATCAGGCCGATCTTGGCATCCTTGAAGTTCGGCCCGTAGTCGACGACGTTGTCCTTGTTCTTGGCCCAGTACTCGCCATGGGTCACCGGCAGCCAGGCCGAGAGCATGGCGTCGAGCTTGCCGGTGGCCACGCCCTGCCACATGATCCCGGTGGCCACGGCCTGCAGCTTCACGTCATAGCCGAGTTTCTGCCTGATCACCTCGGCGGCCACGTTGGTGGTGGCCACGCTGTCCGACCAGCCGTCCACGTAACCGATGCTCACTTCCTTGGCCATGGCCTGCGCAGTGCTCATGGTCAATACCAGGGCGGCGCCCACACTCAGGAAACGTCGTACTCTTGTAAAAGTCGCCATCAAAGCATCCCCTCGTCAGGTCTTGGAGAGAGCATCATCGACCTGCCCCCGCGCACGACCTGCTCTGTCAGCGACCTCCAGCGAACGATCAGCGACAGCACTGTGCCATTAACGCCATGCCAGCCGAGCGGCCTGCGCGATCCTTGCATGCCAAAGGCTTGGCGCCGGTCATTTGCGGCTATCATCTAGCCCTTTGTGCTTGCCGACGGACCGCCCGATGCCCAGTAACACCCGACTGCTCCTGCCTGCTTACCTGCTCGCCTGCCTGCTCGCCCTCATCGGGCTGTGGGCGCTCTGGTACGGCCTCGGCAAGCCGGTGCACCTGCCCGATGCGGCGAGCCCGACGCACAAATTGCAGTGCGCGTCCTACACCCCGTTCGACAAGGACCAGTCGCCGTTCGACCAGCCGTTTCGCCTGCGCCCGGCGCGCATGGACGCCGACCTGGCGTTGCTGAGCGAGCGATTCCAGTGCATCCGCACCTATTCGATGACCGGCCTGGAGGCGATCCCGGCGCTGGCCCGCAAGCATGGCCTGAAGGTGATGCTCGGTGCCTGGGTCAACTCAAGCCCCGTGGACACCGACAAGGAAATCGAATTGCTGATCGCCGCGGCCAACGCCAACCCCGACGTGGTCAGCGCGGTGATCGTCGGCAACGAGGCGCTGCTGCGCAAGGAAATCACCGGCGAGCGCCTGGCCGGGCTGATCGAGAAAGTGAAAAGCCAGGTGAAGGTGCCGGTGACCTACGCCGATGTCTGGGAGTTCTGGCTGCAACACCCGCAGATCGCACCGGCGGTGGACTTCCTCACCATCCACCTGTTGCCCTACTGGGAAGACGATCCACGTGGCATCGATGCGGCGCTGGCCCATGTGGCCGAAGTGCGCCAGGTATTCGGCAACCGCTTCGCGCCCAAGGACATCCTGATCGGCGAGACCGGCTGGCCCAGCGAAGGACGCCAGCGTGAGACGGCGGAGCCGAGTCGGATCAACGAGGCGCGTTTCATCCGCGGCTTCGTCGCCCTGGCCGAGGCTAACGGCTGGCGCTACAACCTGATCGAGGCGTTCGACCAGCCCTGGAAGCGTGCCAGCGAAGGCGCCGTGGGCGGCTACTGGGGGCTGTACGATGCCGACCGCCAGGACAAGGGCGTGCTTGAAGGGCCGGTGAGCAACCTGGCGCTGTGGCCGCAGTGGTTATTGGCCAGTGTGATACTGATGCTGACGACCCTGGCTCTGGCCGGGCGCCCGGCAAGCCGCCGTGCCGCCCTGCTGCTGCCGTTGCTGGCGGCCCTGGGCGCCGGCAGCCTCGGGCTGTGGGGGGAGCTGATGCGCACCAATGCCCGCTTTGCCGGGGAATGGCTGTGGGCGGTGGCCCTGGCCGGTTTGAACCTGTTGGTGCTGGCCCATGGCGCGCTGGCCCTGGCTCGCAGAGACGGCTGGCGCCAGCGGTTGTTCGCCTGGCTGGAAAAGCATGCCGGCACATGGCTGCTGGCGGCCGGATTCGCCGCGGCGGTGAGCATGCTGGCGATGGTGTTCGACCCGCGCTATCGCAGCTTCCCCAGTGCGGCGCTGCTGCTGCCGGCAGTGGTCTATCTGCTGCGGCCGGTCCCGGCGCGGCGGGCGGAGGTGGCGTTGCTGGCCTTTATCGTGGGCGCTGGAGTGGCGCCGCAGTTGTTCCAGGAAGGGTTGGCGAATCGACAGGCCTGGGGTTGGGCGGTGGTCAGCGTGTTGATGACCACCGCCTTGTGGCGCAGCCTGCGTTTGCGCAAGGCCTGAATAATGCGTTGCTTTCTTCGCGGGTAAACCCGCTCCCACAGAGGGTACTCCGCTACCCTGTGGGAGCGGGTTTACCCGCGAATAGGCCCTGTCAGGCAACCAGTGATCGGCGCACCAGCCGCAACCCCGCCAGCACCACGGCAAACACCGCGATGCTCGCGGTATACAGCACCAGCGCCGGAATCCCGAACAGCAGCGCCAGCGCCGCCAGCCACCATCCGCCTCGGCCAGGCACCAGTTGGCAGAGCAACGCCAACCCCAATGCCCCCCAGGCAATTATCTGGAAATGTATCCCCAGCCCCAGCAGCGAACGCACCTGGCATTGCCAGACCTCTCCCGGCACGCTGCACAGCCCGACCCACCGAGCATCCTCCATCAGCCCATAGCGCACGCCATAACTGGCCGCGAGCCACAGCGGCAGGAACAGCAACAGGGCAACGACCGGCCTCCAACGCGCCATGCGGATCTCCAATAGCGGTAATCGAAACGTTGCATGATCGCCCAGGGGCCGCGACAAGGCAAAATCATGGCCCGGCAGCTATGTTGCACAAGACAAACGTTGTCCGGCGCGGCAACATCTTGTGCGACGAACGACAGGGCAACGGGCAACTTTGTCCGACATGCCGTGGTCCTAGCCTGCGTACTGCACGACCTTGCGTTTTCCTTGGGGGACTACATGCTTCGATCTTTGCGCCTCGCCGCCCTGCTGGGTGGCCTGCTCATGGCTGCGGCCGCTTCGGCGCGGGATATCGACGCGGCGAGCTACGGCTATCCGTTGACCAACCCGTTCGAGGCGACCATCGCCACCACACCGCCGGAACAGCGCCCGACGCTGCCCAGCGACGACGACATCGACCAGGCCGACTACAGCCTCACCCTGCGCCCGGAGCGCGAGTTCACCCTGCCCGACAACTTCTGGTCGGTGAAGAAACTGCGCTACCGCCTGGCCAAGCAGGACCACAAAGCGCCGTTGATCTTCCTGATCGCCGGCACCGGCGCGCCCTACTCCAGCAGCATCAACGAGTACCTGAAGAAGCTGTTCTACCAGGCCGGCTACCACGTGGTGCAACTGTCCTCGCCGACCAGCTGGGACTTCATGAGCGCCGCCTCGCGCTTCGCTACCCCCGGGGTGACCAGCGAGGATGCCAAGGACCTGTACCGGGTCATGCAGGCGGTGCGCGCCCAGCAGGCACACCTGCCGGTCAGCGAGTACTACCTCACCGGCTACAGCCTCGGGGCGCTGGACGCGGCGTTCGTCAGCAAGCTCGACGAGACCCGCCAGAGCTTCAACTTCAAGCGCGTACTGCTGCTCAACCCACCGGTCAACCTGTACACCTCGATCAGCAACCTGGACAAGCTGGTGCAGACCCGGGTCAAGGGCATCGATCGCAGCACCACGTTCTACGAGTTGATGCTGGAGAAACTCACCCGATATTTCCAGGACAAGGGCTACATCGACCTCAACGAAGCGCTGCTGTACGACTTCCAGAAGTCGCGCCAGCACCTGTCCAATGAACAGATGGCCATGCTCATCGGCACCTCGTTCCGCTTCTCGGCCGCCGACATCGCCTTCACCTCCGACCTGATCAACCGCCGCGGCCTGATCATCCCGCCGAAATTCCCGATCACCGAGGGCAGCAGCCTGGAGCCGTTCTTCAAACGGGCCCTGCAATGCGACTTCGACTGCTACCTGACCGAGCAGGTAATCCCCATGTGGCGAGCGCGCACCGACGGCAACAGCCTGCTGCAACTGGTCGACCAGGTGAGCCTGTACGCACTGGAGGACTACCTGCGCGCCAGCCCCAAGATCGCCGTGATGCACAATGCCGACGATGTGATCCTCGGCCCCGGCGACATCGGTTTCCTGCGCCGGGTGTTCGGCGAACGCCTGACGCTCTACCCCCATGGCGGCCATTGCGGCAACCTCAACTACCGCGTCAACAGCGACGCCATGCTGGAGTTCTTCCGTGGTTAACAGACTGCTGCTCGTCACCGCCCTGCTCGCCAGCGGCTGCGCCCTGGCCGAGGAAGTCGCGCCGCGTGCCAGCGTGGTCGAGGCCGACAAGACCGAAACCCTCACCGTGGAGGCCGACGGTTTCGTCGATCCGCTGCGCGAGCTCAAGTTCAACCCTGGCCTTGACCAGCGCGAGTTCGAACGCTCGACCCTCGCCGCGCTGAACATCTACGACCCGCTGGAATCGCTGAACCGGCGCATCTACCACTTCAACTACCGCTTCGACCAGTGGGTGTTCCTGCCGGTGGTCGATGGCTACCGCTATGTCACCCCAGGCTTCGTGCGCACCGGGGTGAGCAACTTCTTCAACAACCTGGGTGATGTGCCCAACCTGTTCAACAGCGTGCTGCAGCTCAAGCCCAAGCGCTCGGCGGAAATTACCGCGCGGCTGATGTTCAACACCATCATCGGTGTCGGCGGCCTGTGGGACCCGGCGACCAAGATGGGCCTGCCCCGCCAGAGCGAGGACTTCGGCCAGACCCTGGGCTTCTACGGGGTGCCGGACGGGCCATACCTGATGCTGCCGATCCTCGGGCCGTCGAACCTGCGCGACACCACCGGGCTGGTGGTCGATTATGTGGGAGAGAAGGAGATCAACTACCTGAACGTGCCCGACACCGCCAGCGACCACCCGGAACTCACTGTGCTGCGGGCGGTGGACAAGCGCTACACCACCAACTTCCGCTACGGGCAGACCAACTCGCCGTTCGAGTACGAGAAGCTGCGTTACGTGTATACCCAGGCGCGCAAGTTGCAGATTGCTGAATAACGGCAACCCCGATCCCCTGTAGGAGCGGCCTTGCGCCGCGAAAGGGCCGCAAAGCGGCCCCGGCAATCTTGAGATGGGCACACATCCTGGGGCTGTTCTGCAGCTCTTTCGCGGCACAAGGCCGCTCCTACAGGGTCAGGCGGGCAATCCCAGGAACTGACACAACTCCCGCTTCTTGGCCAATGCATCCTTGCGCCCCAGTTCGATCAGCTCGCTGCAATAGCTCGCCTCGAACAGCAGGTAGCTCAGCACCCCCGCGCCGCTGGTCTTGGTAGCGCCAGGCCCACGCAGGAACAGCCTCAGCGCCGCCGGCAGCTCGCGCCGATGACGGGCGGCGATCTCGTCCAGCGGCTGGCTGGGCGCTACCACCAGCACCTCGATCGGCGCCAGCCCCAGGCGCCGGGCGTCCAGGTGCGCCGGCATCAGGTGGCTCAGATGGTTGAGCCGCTGCAGCAGCTCGATATCGTCCTCGAGGCTGTCGATGAAGGTGCTGTTGAGCATGTGCCCGCCGATCTGCGCCAGGCTTGGCTGCTGGCCGCTGAACACGCGCTGGGTCGGCAAGGGCGGCGCCGGGCGCTGGGGGTTGCCACTGACGCCGACCACCAGCACGCGGCTGGCGCCCAGGTGCAGCGCCGGGCTGATCGGCGCCGACTGGCGCACCGCGCCGTCGCCGAAGAACTCATCGCCCAGGCGCACTGGCGCGAACAGCAGCGGGATCGCCGAGCTGGCCAGCAGGTGGTCGATGGTCAGCGGCGTGGGCATGCCGATGCGCCGGTGGCGCAGCCAGGGTTCGATGGTGTCGCGGCCCTGGTAGAAGGTCACCGCCTGGCCGGACTCGTAGCCGAACGCGGTCACGGCGATGGCGCGCAGCTGATTGGCCGCCAGGGAGTGGGCAATGCCGTCCAGGTCCAGGTGTTCATGCAACAGGCGGCGTAGCGGGCGGCTGTCGAGCAGCGCCACCGGCACCTGGCCGCCGAGCCCCAAGAGGCTGTGGCCGACAAAGCGGCTGGCCTGGCGGATCACCCCGGGCCAGTCGCTGCGCAGCACCAGGTGGCTGCGAAAATTCTGCCAGAAGGCGGTGAGGTGCTGCACCGATTCGGCGAAGCGGGTGGCGCCACTGGCCAGCTTGACGGCATTGATGGCGCCAGCGGAGGTACCGACGATCACCGGGAAGGGATTCGCCGCCCCAGGGGGCAGCAGTTCGGCGATGCCGGCCAGCACGCCGACCTGGTAGGCGGCGCGGGCACCGCCGCCGGAGAGGATCAGGCCGGTGGTTGGGGACATGCTTCCTTCCTGGATAATGGTTGACAGGTCTGGCCTCTTCGCGGGTAAACCCGCTCCCACAGGTACAGTGCCGGCCTTAGCATATACATACCCCCTGTGGGAGCGGGTTTACCCGCGAAGAGGCCGGCCCTGCTATAGCAACAGTCAGCGTTTCTTCTTGTCGTACAGCCGTGGCTCGCCCTCGGGCCGCGACTTGAAGCGCCGGTGCGCCCACAGGTACTGCTCGGGACACTCGCGCAGCACGCCCTCGACCCACTGGTTGATACGCAGGCAGTCGGCTTCCTCGGTTTCGCCGGGGAAGTCCTCGAGCGGCGGGTGCACCACCAGACGATAGCCGCTGCCGTCCTCAAGCCGTCGCTGGGTAAACGGAATCACCCGGGCCTTGCCCAGCCGGGCGAACTTGGTGGTGGCCGTGACCGTGGCTGCGGGGATGCCGAACAGCGGCACGAAGATGCTCTGCTTGGCGCCATAGTCCTGGTCCGGCGCGTACCAGATCGCCCGGCCCTTGCGCAGCAGCTTGAGCATGCCGCGCACGTCATCACGCTCCACGGCCAGCGAATCGAGGTTGTGGCGCTCGCGGCCACGGCGCTGGATGAAGTCGAACACCGGGTTGCCATGCTCGCGGTACATGCCGTCGATGGTGTGGGCCTGGCCCAGCAGCGCAGCGCCGATCTCCAGGGTGGTGAAGTGCACGGCCATGAGGATGGCGCCCTCGCCTTCGCGCTGGGCGGCCTGCAGGTGCTCGATGCCCTCGATGTGGGCCAGGCGTGCAAGACGGGCCTTTGGCCACCACCAGCTCATGGCCATCTCGAAGAAGGCGATGCCGGTGGAGGCGAAGTTTTCCTTGAGCAGGCGTTGCCGTTCGTCGCCGGACAGTTCGGGGAAACACAGTTCGAGATTGCGCGCGGCAATGCGCCGGCGCTCGCCGGCCACCCGGTACATCACCGCGCCCAGGGCGCGACCCAGCCCCAGCAGGGCGCGGTACGGCAGCTGGGCGACCAGCCACAGCAGGCCCAGGCCCAGCCACAGGCCCCAGAATCGCGGGTGGAGGAAAGAGGATCGAAAACGCGGGCGTTCCATTGAAGCTTCCGGCAAGACATGAGCCCGGCATTCTACATCGGTTGCGGGCAATCGGTCTTATCGCTATAAGTCAGGGCACTTTTTTCGCAACAAGCCGTCTATGCAGACCATGAGCCCCAACCAGACACCCGACAACGCCCCCGTGTTCCAGCTCAAGGGCAGCATGCTTGCCATCACCGTGCTGGAACTGGCGCGCAACGACCTCGAATCCCTCGACCGCCAGCTGGCGGCGAAGGTGGCGCAGGCGCCGAATTTCTTCAGCAACACCCCGCTGGTGCTGGCCCTGGACAAGCTGCCCCATGACTCGGGCGCCATCGACCTGCCCGGGCTGATGCGCATCTGCCGTCATCATGGCCTGCGCACCCTGGCGATCCGTGCCAGCCGCATCGAGGACATCGCCGCGGCGATCGCCATCGACCTGCCGGTGCTGCCGCCGTCCGGGGCCCGCGAACGCCCGCTGGAACCCGAGCCGGAAGTGAAGACGCCCGAGCCTGCACCCGCTCCACCAGCGGCACCGGCCGAACCCGAGGTACGCCCGACGCGGATCATCACCTCGACCGTGCGCGGCGGCCAGCAGATCTACGCCCAGGGCGGCGACCTCGTGGTCACGGGCTCCGTCAGCCCCGGCGCGGAACTTCTCGCCGATGGCAACATCCATGTGTACGGCGCCATGCGCGGCCGTGCCTTGGCGGGTATCAAAGGCAATACCAAGGCGCGCATCTTCTGCCTGCAGATGACCGCGGAAATGGTCTCGATCGCCGGCCAGTACAAAGTCTGCGAAGACCTGCGCCGCGACCCGCTGTGGGGATCGGGCGTGCAGGTCAGCCTGTCCGGCGACGTGTTGAACATCACCCGTCTTTAACGGATACTTGCCGGCATTTTTAGCGCAACTTTTTTCCAGTTGCCGTTTTTTGTATTTGCAGGGACGCCTGTCCCGATTATTTAGGGGTGAAACACCTTGGCCAAGATTCTCGTGGTTACTTCCGGCAAGGGGGGTGTGGGCAAGACCACCACCAGCGCCGCTATCGGTACCGGCCTCGCGCTGCGCGGGCACAAGACTGTCATCGTCGACTTCGACGTCGGCCTGCGTAACCTCGACCTGATCATGGGCTGCGAACGCCGCGTGGTGTACGACTTCGTCAACGTGGTCAATGGCGAAGCCAACCTGCAACAGGCCCTGATCAAGGACAAGCGCCTCGAGAACCTGTTCGTCCTGGCCGCCAGCCAGACCCGCGACAAGGACGCCCTGACCAAGGAAGGCGTCGAAAAGGTCCTGATGGAGCTCAAGGAGCAGTTCGAGTTCGTGGTCTGCGACTCGCCGGCCGGTATCGAAAAAGGTGCTCACCTGGCGATGTACTTCGCCGACGAAGCCATTGTCGTGACCAACCCGGAAGTCTCGTCGGTGCGTGACTCCGACCGCATGATCGGCCTGCTGTCCAGCAAGTCGCGCCGTGCCGAGCAAGGTGACGACCCGATCAAGGAACACCTGCTGATCACCCGCTATCACCCGGAGCGCGTCGAGAAAGGCGAAATGCTTGGCGTCGAAGACGTCAAGGAAATCCTCTCGGTCGAATTGCTGGGTGTGATTCCCGAATCCCAAGCCGTACTCAAGGCCTCCAACCAGGGCATCCCGGTCATCCTTGACGACCAGAGCGATGCCGGCCAGGCCTACAGCGACACCGTCGACCGCCTGCTGGGCAAGCCAAAGCCGCTGCGGTTCATCGAAGTGCCGAAGCAAGGATTCTTCGCGCGCCTGTTTGGAGGCAAATAAACCATGAACCTTTTTGACTTCTTTCGTGGCAGACAGAAACAGAGCAGCGCGTCGGTAGCGAAAGAGCGTCTACAGATCATCGTGGCGCACGAGCGTGGCCAGCGCAGCACCCCGGACTACCTGCCAGCCTTGCAGAAGGAGCTGGTCGAGGTGATCCGCAAGTACGTCAATATCGGCAACGATGACGTGCAGATCGAGCTGGAAAACCAGGGCAGTTGCTCGATTCTGGAACTGAACATCACTTTGCCTGATCGCTGATTCAAGCACTTCCGGCTGATCCTGGGGCTGCCTTGCAGCCCTTTCGCGGCACAAGGCCGCTCCTACACAGGCCCTGCCCCCCCTGTAGGAGCGGCCTTGTGCCGCGAAAGGGCCGCAAAGCGGCCCCGATTGTCTATAGAGAACCTGCAATGCCGCTGTCGAACATCCAGATCCTTCACGAAGACGCCGCCATCCTGGTGATCAACAAACCGACCCTGCTGTTGTCGGTGCCGGGCCGCGCCGAGGACAACAAGGACTGCCTGATCACCCGCCTGCAGGAAAACGGCTACCCGGATGCCCTGATCGTCCACCGCCTGGACTGGGAAACCTCGGGGATCATCCTGCTCGCCCGCGACGCCGACAGCCACCGCGAGCTGTCGCGCCAGTTCCACGACCGCGAGACGGAAAAGGCCTATACCGCGCTGTGCTGGGGCCAACCGACCCTGGACAGCGGCAGCATCGACCTGCCGCTGCGCTACGACCCGCCGACCAAGCCGCGTCATGTGGTCGACCATGAACAGGGCAAGCACGCCCTGACCTTCTGGCGCATCGTCGAGCGCTGTGGCGATCATTGCCGGGTCGAGCTGACACCGATCACCGGACGCTCGCACCAGTTGCGCGTGCACATGCTGTCGATCGGCCACCCGCTGCTGGGCGACCGGCTGTACGCCAACCCCGAGGCGCTGGCGGCCCATGAGCGGCTGTGCCTGCATGCGTCGATGCTGAGCTTTACCCATCCGGTTTCGGGTGAGCGGTTGAAGTTCGAGTGTCCGGCACCGTTCTGATCCATCGGCGCTGGATTCTTCGCGGGTAAACCCGCTCCCACAGGAGAGTGCCTAACTTGAAATCTGCGCGGCAGCTGTGGGAGCGGGTTTACCCGCGAAGAGGCCGACACAAATTTTCGAGTATTTACGCTAAACTCGCGCCACTGCTGTCTGGAGTGACTTATGCGCGATGCCCTGAACGCCGGCCTGATCGAATTCCTCAAGGCCTCCCCGACGCCCTTCCATGCCACCGCCAGCCTCGCGCAGCGCCTCGAGGCCGCCGGTTACCAGCGCCTGGACGAACGCGACAGCTGGGCCACCGTGCCCGGTGGTCGCTACTACGTGACCCGCAACGATTCCTCGATCATCGCCATCAAGCTCGGCAAGCTCTCGCCGCTGCTGGGCGGCATCCGCATGGTCGGCGCCCACACCGACAGCCCGTGCCTGCGGGTCAAGCCGCAGCCCGAGCTGCAACGCCAGGGCTTCCTGCAACTGGGCGTGGAAGTGTACGGCGGCGCCCTGCTCGCGCCCTGGTTCGACCGCGACCTGTCGCTGGCAGGGCGGGTCACCTTCCGCCGTGACGGCAAGGTCGAGAGCCAGCTGATCGACTTCAAGCTGCCGATCGCGGTGATCCCGAACCTGGCGATCCACCTCAACCGCACCGCCAACGAAGGCTGGCAGATCAACCCGCAGACCGAGCTGCCGCCGATCCTGGCCCAGGTGGCCGGCGACGAGCGCATCGACTTCCGCGCCCTGCTCACCGAGCAGCTGGCCCGCGAGCACGACCTCAATGCCGACGTGGTGCTGGACTACGAGCTGAGCTTCTACGACACCCAGGACGCCGCGCTGATCGGCCTGAACGGCGATTTCATCGCCGCCGCCCGCCTGGACAACCTGCTGTCATGCTATGCCGGCCTGCAGGCATTGCTGGGTGCCGACAGCGACGAGACCTGCGTGCTGGTGTGCAACGACCACGAGGAAGTCGGCTCGTGCTCGGCCTGCGGCGCCGACGGCCCGATGCTCGAGCAGACCCTGCAGCGCCTGCTGCCCGAGGGCGACGAATACGTGCGCACCATCCAGCGCTCGCTGATGGTCTCGGCCGACAACGCCCACGGCGTGCACCCCAACTACGCCGACAAGCACGACGGCAACCACGGTCCCAAGCTCAACGCCGGCCCCGTGATCAAGGTCAACAACAACCAGCGCTACGCCACCAACAGCGAAACCGCCGGTTTCTTCCGCCACCTGTGCATGGCCGAGGAAGTACCGGTGCAGAGCTTCGTGGTGCGCAGCGACATGGGCTGCGGCTCGACCATAGGCCCGATCACCGCCAGCCACCTGGGCGTGCGCACGGTCGACATCGGCCTGCCGACCTTCGCCATGCACTCGATCCGCGAGCTGTGCGGCAGCCATGACCTGGCACACCTGGTGAAGGTGCTCAGCGCGTTCTACCGCAGTCGCGAACTGCCCTGAGACCGAGTCGCCTTCTTCGCGGGTAAATCGCATCGGCGCACCGCCACTCCCACAGGGATATCACTGTTATTGAGCCCAGTGATATTCCTGTGGGAGTGGCGGTGCGCCGATGCGATTCACCCGCGAAGAGGCCGGCACAGGCGACGCAACTGTCCCGGATCAACGCCCTCCGCGCGCAACCCGCTATGCTTAAGACATGCCCCACAGCAAAAGGATTGCCGTCCATGTCATCCCCCTTCCTCTCCCTCTTCGTGCCGGTGTTCCTGTTCCTGATGCTGCTGACCATCGGCTTCAGCCTGCGCGAGCGCAATGTCGGCGTGCTGATGATGTGGATCGGCACCCTCGGCATCTTTGGCCTCACCTGCTGGAAGATCCTCGAGAAACTGCCGTCGTAAACCACTACACTCGGGCAAACGTTTGACCTGAGGTAGAGTTTCCGGTGCCAGCCCTTCTGCGTTGCATCACGCTGCTGTTCCTGCTGTTCGTCACCCCGGCGCACGCCGCCGGCCTGCCCGGCCTGCTCGGCTCCAGCACACCCGCCCAGCCCGAAGCCAGCGAACCGCTGGGCAAGTCGCTGGACGAGGTGATCAAGAACCTGGAGAACGACCAGCAACGGACCAAGCTGCTGGCCGACCTGAAGAAGCTGCGCGACGCCACCAAACAATCGCAACCCACCGTCGAGCAGGGCGTGCTCGGCCTGATCGGCGGCGCCCTGCACGATTTCGAGCAGCAGTTCAGCGGCGATGCCAGCCCGTTCAAGCGCTGGTCGCTGGAAATCGACCAGGCGCAGGACGAGCTGGCCGCGCTGGTGGTGCCGGTGCACCAGTGGCCGGCGATCCTGTTCGGCTTTGCCGGGGTGATCCTGGTCTGGAGCCTGTTGGCCTACACCTTCAACTGGATCGGCCACCGCGTGCGCCTGCGCTTCGGCCTGACCGAGGAACTGCCCCAGCACCCACGTACCTGGGACCTGGTGCGCTTCGCCCTGCGCAAGCTGGGACCGTGGCTGGTGGCGCTGGTGTTCACCGTGTACCTGAGCTTCGCCCTGCCCTCCTCGCTGGGCAAGTCGATGGCCATGGTGCTGGCCTACGCGCTGGTGGTCGGCACGCTGTTCTCGGCGATCTGCGTGATCGCCTTCTCGCTGCTCGACGGCCCGCATCGCCACCGCGCCCTGCACATCCTGCGCCACCAGGCATTCCGCCCGCTGTGGCTGATCGGCAGCTTCGCCGCGTTCGGCGAGGCGATGAGCGACCCGCGCCTGACCACCGCGCTGGGCAGCCACCTGGCCCACGCCCTGGCCACCCTGGCCAATGTCGTCGCCGCGCTGTGCACCGGGCTGTTCATCCTGCGCTTTCGCCGCCCGATCGCCCACCTGATCCGCAACCAGCCCCTGTCCCGACGACTGACCCGGCGCACCCTGAGCGACACCATCGAGCTGCTCGGCAGTTTCTGGTACGTCCCGGCGCTGATCCTGGTGGCGATCTCGCTGTTCGCCACCTTCGTCTCCGCCGGCGACACCAGCACCGCCCTGCGCCAATCGCTGATGTGCACGGTGCTGGTGGTGGTGTGCATGGTGCTCAACGGCCTGGTCCGACGCCACGCCGCCAAGCCCAGGCGCGCCAACAAGCGCCAGGCGGTCTACACCGAACGCCTGCGCAACTTCGGCTACGTGCTGGTGCACCTGTTCATCTGGCTGGTGTTCATCGAACTGGGCCTGCGTGTGTGGGGTCGCTCGATGATCAGCTTCGCCGAAGGCGACGGCCATGAGGTCAGCCTGCGCCTGCTGGGCCTGGCCGGCACGCTGATCGTCGCCTGGCTGGTGTGGATCCTCGCCGACACCGCCGTGCACCATGCCCTGGTGCGCTCGCGCCGGGGCCTGGCCAACGCCCGGGCGCAGACCATGATGCCGCTGATCCGCAACGTGATGTTCGTGGTGATCTTCATCATCGCGGTGATCGTCGCCCTGGCCAACATGGGCATGAACGTCACCCCGCTGCTGGCCGGTGCCGGCGTCATCGGCCTGGCCATCGGTTTCGGCGCCCAGTCGCTGGTGGCCGACCTGATCACCGGGCTGTTCATCATCATCGAGGACTCGCTGGCGATCGACGACTACGTCGACGTCGGCGGCCACCTGGGCACGGTCGAGGGCCTGACCATCCGCACCGTGCGCCTGCGGGACATCGACGGCATCGTGCACACCATCCCGTTCAGCGAGATCAAGAGCATCAAGAACTACTCGCGGGAGTTCGGCTATGCGATCTTCCGCGTGGCCATTCCGCACAGCATGAACATCGACCAGGCCATCACGCTGATCCGCGAAGTGGGGCAGAAGTTGCGCAACGACCCGCTGATGCGCCGCAACATCTGGTCGCCGCTGGAGCTGCAGGGGGTGGAGAGTTTCGAGTCGGGTTCGGCGATCCTGCGGGCGCGGTTCAAGACTGCGCCGATCAAGCAGTGGGAGGTGTCGCGGGCGTTCAACCTGGCGTTGAAGCGGCAGCTGGACGAGGCGGGGCTGGACCTGGCGACGCCGCGGTTGTCGGTGCAGGTGGTGACGGCCGGAGGGGGCCAGATGGCGGAAACCGGGTCCTCCAGTTAGGGCCCTTTCGCGGGTAAACCCGCTCCCACAGGATTGCCACACATTCGAAAATTGTGGGGTCCCTGTGGGAGCGGGTTTACCCGCGAAGAATCCAACACCTTATCCCGCCTGGGCACGGATGCGGATCGCATCGTGGCGCCAATATTCCAGGTCACAGTCAATCAGATGCCCATGCTGGTCACTGTTGACCCGGGTGATATGCAAGCCCGGACTGCCCGCCGAGACCTTCAGCGCCCCCGCCGCCGCCACCGGCAACGCGGTCGGCAGGATCTCGAAACACACCTGCCCATAGTGAATAGCGTACTCCCGCGCGTAGATCTCGGTCAGCGACCGTGCCAGGTCCAGCTCGAGGATCCCCGGGAAGTAGCGCGGGTTGAGGTAGTGCTCGGCATACAGCACCGCCCTGCCGTCGATGCGCCGCAAACGGCAGATCCGCACCACGCTGGACAACGCCGGCAGGCGCAGGCGCGCGCAGATCGACGCCGAGGCCGGCTGCAGGCGCGCCGACAACAACTCGGTGCTCGGTACCCGCCCCTGGTCGCGGACCATCGCATGGAAATGGCTGCGCTCGATCAGGTCGTAGGTCAGCCGCTCGGGCGCGACGAACCAGCCACGGCGCTCCTCGCGGTAGATCAGCCCCTGGGCCTCCAGCTGCACCAGCGCCTCGCGCAGGGTGATGCGCGTGGTGTCGAACACTTCGCTGAGCCTGCGCTCGGCCGGCAGCTTGCCGCCGGGGGCCAGCAGGCCGTGTTCGATCTGCTCCTGCAGGGCATGGCAGATGGCTGTTACCGCGCGCGGTGGCGTCGCTTGCATCAAAGGTTACCTATCTGGACTAGTCCAGCCCCATAACAGGGCATGTGGCGATGGCTACAAGCCTAGGCATGGCTGATGAACATCCTGTGACAAAGCCTCGCCCAGGGACTTGCCAGATCCGGGCCAGGCCACGCGATTCAAGGCTTTCGATGTGGTCTACGCTGTATTCCCAGAGCCATCGGCCTGCCACCCGCGCCCTCTCCTTACATCAAACTGTCACGCAACAGGCCTACCTTGGCTCAAGGTTTGCTGACCTAGACCAAGGGTTCGCAAGCACCGCTTCTGTTCATAACAACGAATGCAAGGCACCCACCAAAGGAGCTTCGGATGAAAAAGTTGTTCATGGCGTCACTGCTCGGTTCGGCCATCGCTTTTTGCACCTCGGCCATGGCCCAGGACCTCAAGGCCCTTGAAGACGCCGCCCGCAAGGAAGGCACCGTCAACAGCGTGGGCATGCCCGATGCCTGGGCCAACTGGAAAGGCACCTGGGAAGACCTGGCCAAGAAGTACGGCCTCAAGCACAGCGACACCGACATGAGCTCGGCCCAGGAGATCGCCAAGTTCGACGCCGAGAAGGACAACGCCAGCGCCGATATCGGCGACGTCGGCGCCGCCTTCGGCCCGATCGCGGTCGCCAAGGGCGTCACCCAGGCCTACAAGCCGAGCACCTGGGACCAGGTGCCGGCGTGGGCCAAGGACCAGGACGGCCACTGGGCGCTGGCCTACACCGGCACCATCGCCTTCATCATCAACAAGGACCTGGTCAAGGAAGGCGAACGCCCCACCAGTTGGCACGACCTGGAAAAGGGCAAGTACAAGGTCGCCATCGGTGACGTCGGCACCGCCGCCCAGGCCGCCAACGGCGTGCTCGCCGCCGCCATCGCCTACAAGGGCGACGAAAGCAACATCGAGCCGGGCCTGCAGCTGTTCACCAAGCTGGCCCAACAGAAGCGCCTGTCGCTGGCCAACCCGACCATCCAGACCCTGGAGAAGGGCGAGGTGGAAGTGGGCGTGGTGTGGGACTTCAACGGCCTGAGCTACCGCGAGCAGATCGACCCCAAGCGCTTCGAAGTGCTGATCCCGTCCGATGGTTCGGTGATTTCCGGTTACACCACCATCATCAACAAGTATGCCAAGCACCCGAACGCAGCCAAGCTTGCGCGTGAGTACATCTTCAGCGACGCCGGGCAGACCAACCTGGCCATCGGCCACGCCCGGCCGATCCGTGCCGAGCACCTGAAGCTGCCAGCGGACGTGCAGGCCAAGCTGCTGCCCAACGAACAGTACAAGGCCGCCCAGCCGATCAAAGACGCCGCAGTCTGGGAAACGACCTCCAAGGCCCTGCCGCAGAAATGGCAGGAGCAGGTGATCATCGAGATGGAGTAAGGGGCGAGTTGTCTAGCGCCTGAACCGGCCCTTTCGCGGGTAAACCCGCTCCCACAGGTGCCGTGCTGACCTTGAGGACAGCATCACTTCCTGTGGGAGCAGGTTTACCCGCGAAGAAGGCAACGCGGTATATGACTGGAGCCACCATGCAACACAACGTCATCCTGGTCCTGCTCGACGGCCTCAACCACCAGGTCGCGCACCATGCCATGGGCCACCTGCACGCCTACGTCGAGGCCGACCGCGCCGCGCTGTACCGGCTTGAATGCGAACTGCCGTCACTGTCGCGACCGCTGTACGAATGCATCCTCACCGGCGTGCCGCCGATCGACAGCGGCATCGTGCACAACAACGTCAACCGCCTGTCCAACCAGCGCAGCGTGTTCCACTACGCCCGCGAGGCTGGCCTGGGCACTGCCGCCGCGGCCTATCACTGGATGAGCGAGCTGTACAACCGCTCGCCCTTCGACCCGCTGCGCGACCGCCATACCCACGCGCCGAAGCTGCCGATCCAGCACGGCCTGTTCTACTACGCCGACCATTACCCCGATTCGCACCTGCTGGCCGACGCCGAGTACCTGCGCCGCCGCCACGCCCCGAACTTCCTGCTGGTGCACCCGATGAACATCGACGACGCCGGCCACCGCCACGGCCTGGACAGCAGCCAATACCGCAATGCCGCGCGCAGCGCCGACATCCTCCTGGCCGACTACCTGCCACGCTGGCTCGAGGAGGGCTACCAGGTGCTGGTCACCGCCGACCACGGCATGAACAACGACCGCTCGCACAACGGCCTGCTGGCCGAGGAGCGCGAAGTGCCGCTGTTCGTGTTCGGCGAGGCGTTCAGCCTCGATCCCGCGGCCAAGCCGTTGCAGACCGAACTGTGCGGCACGATCTGCGAACTGCTTGGCGCCGCCCACGACAAACCGGTCTGCCGGGAGCTGCTCAAGTGAATGCAAGCCATCGTGGCCGCTACCTGGCCCTGCTCTGCCTGCTGCCGTTCACCGTGTTCTTCATCATCTTCCAGGTCGCGCCGCTGGCCTGGGTCGCCCTCAACAGCCTGCAGAGCGAGAGCGGCTGGGGCCTGGCCAATTTCAGCAAGATCTTCGCCTCGAAGTTCTACCTGCAGGCGCTGCAACGCAGCCTGGAGATCAGCTTCTGGTCGAGCCTGTTCGGCATCGTCATCGCCACCCTGGGCGCCTATTCGCTGCGCCGGGTCGACTCGAAGCTGCGCGACTTCGTCAGCGCCTTCGCCAACATGACCAGCAACTTCGCCGGCGTGCCCCTGGCGTTCGCCTTCATCATCCTGCTCGGCTTTAACGGTGCACTGACGCTGCTGCTCAAGCAGATGGGCCTGCTCGGCGACTTCAGCATCTACTCCAAGACCGGCCTGATCCTGGTGTACACCTACTTCCAGATCCCCCTGGGCGTGTTGCTGCTCTACCCGGCCTTCGACGCCCTGCGCGAGGACTGGCGCGAATCCGCCGCACTGCTCGGCGCCAGCCACTGGCAGTTCTGGCGGCATATCGGCCTGCCGGTGCTGACCCCGGCGCTGCTCGGCACCTTCGTCATCCTGCTGGCCAACGCCCTGGGCGCCTACGCCACCGTCTACGCCCTGACCACCGGCAACTTCAACGTGCTGCCGATCCGCATCGCCGGGCTGGTGGCCGGCGACATCAGCCTCGACCCGAACCTGGCCAGCGCCCTGGCGATGGTGCTGGTGGGCCTGATGACGGTGGTCACGGTGGTCCATCAATGGCTGCTCAAGAGGAGCTACCATGCGCGCTGAGAACAACGCCGGCGGACTCTACCACCGCGTGGTGGTGTATCTGCTGTTCCTCATCCTGCTACTGCCGCTGGCCGGCACCCTGCTCTACTCGCTGGCCACCAGCTGGTCGGCGACCCTGCTGCCCAGCGGGCTGACCTTCAAGTGGTACCTGGCGCTGTGGAGCGAGCCGCGCTTTCTCGCCGCCTTCGGCCAGTCATTGCTGGTGTGCGTGGGTGCGCTGGTGCTTTCGGTGGTGCTGATCCTGCCGCTCCTGTTCGTGGTGCACTACCACTTCCCGAAACTCGACGCGCTGATGAACGTGCTGATCCTGCTGCCCTTCGCGGTGCCGCCGGTGGTGTCGGCGGTGGGCCTGCTGCAGCTGTATGGCAGCGGGCCGCTGGCCATGGTCGGCACGCCGTGGATCCTGATCGGCTGCTACTTCACCATCGCCCTGCCGTTCATGTACCGGGCGATCACCAACAACCTGCAAGCCATCAACCTGCGCGACCTGATGGACGCCGCCCAGTTGCTTGGCGCCAGCCCTCTGAAGGCGGCGCTGCTGGTGGTGCTGCCGAACCTGCGCAAGGGCCTGATGGTGGCGCTGCTGCTGTCGTTCTCGTTCCTGTTCGGCGAGTTCGTGTTCGCCAACCTGCTGGTGGGCACCCGCTACGAGACCCTGCAGGTGTACCTGAACAACATGCGCAACAGCAGCGGCCACTTCAACAGCGCGCTGGTCATCTCCTACTTCGCCTTCGTGCTGGTGCTGACCTGGGTCGCCAACCGCCTGAACAAGGACAAGACCTGACATGAGCTTCGTCAGCGTACAGAAACTGCAAAAGAGCTACGCCGGCAGCCCGGTGTTCGAGAACATCGACTGCCAGATCGAGCGCGGCGAGTTCGTCACCCTGCTCGGCCCTTCGGGCTGCGGCAAGTCCACGCTGCTGCGCTGCATCGCCGGCCTGACCCCGGTGGACAGCGGGCGAATCCTCCTCGACGGCCAGGACATCGTGCCAGTGAGCCCGCAGAAGCGCGGCATCGGCATGGTGTTCCAGAGCTACGCGCTGTTCCCCAACATGACCGTGGAACAGAACGTCGCCTTCGGCCTGCGCATGCAGAAGGTCAAGGCCGACGAAAGCCAGGCGCGGGTGCGCGAAGTACTCGATCTGGTCGAACTCGGCAGCTTCGCCGGGCGCTACCCGCACCAGCTGTCCGGTGGCCAGTGCCAGCGTGTGGCCCTGGCCCGCTCGCTGGTCACCCGCCCGCGCCTACTGCTGCTCGACGAACCGCTGTCGGCGCTGGATGCGCGCATCCGCAAGCACCTGCGCGAACAGATTCGCGCCATCCAGCGCGAGCTGGGGCTGACCACCATCTTCGTCACCCACGACCAGGAAGAGGCGCTGACCATGTCGGACCGCATCGTCCTGATGAACCAGGGCCGCATCGTCCAGAGCGGCGATGCCGAGACCCTCTACACCGCGCCCGTGGACCTGTTCGCCGCAGGCTTCATCGGCAATTACAATCTGCTCGACGCCGACAGCGCCAGCCGCCTGCTGCAACGCCCGGTCAACGGTCGCCTGGCGATCCGCCCGGAGTCCATCACCCTGGGCCTGAACGGCGAACTGGACGGCGAGATCCGCAGCCACAGCCTGCTGGGCAACGTCATCCGCTACCGGGTACGGGTGCGCGACGTCGAGCTGGTGGTGGACGTGCTCAACCGCTGCGCGGCCGACCTGCACGCGGACGGGCAGCGGGTATCCTTGTCGATCGACCCCACGGCGCTACGGGAAGTGGCCTAAGGAGATACAACGCATGGCACTGGCAATCTTCGATCTTGACGAAACCCTGATCCACGGCGACTGCGCGTCGCTGTGGAGCGAGCAGATGGCCCGGCTGGGTTGGGTCGACGGCAAGGCTTTCCTCAAGCGCGATCATGAGCTGATGGAAGCCTACGGCAAGGGCCACCTGGCGATGGAGGACTATATGGCCTTCAGCCTGGAGCCCATCGCCGGGCGCACCCTGGAAGAGGTGGAGCACCTGGTCGAGCCCTGGGTGGAGGATGTGATCGAGCCGATCATTTTCGGTGACGCCTGCCGCTGCATCGCCGAGCACCGCAAGCGCGGTGACCGGATCCTGATCATTTCGGCCAGCGGCACCCACCTGGTCGGGCCGATCGCGGCAAGGCTGGGGGTGGACGAATACCTGGCCATCGAGCTGGAGGCGGTCAACGGTGTCTATACCGGCAAGACCCACGGCGTGCTCACCTACCGCGAGGGCAAGATCACCCGCCTGCTGGAGTGGCTGGACCAGGAACAGGAGAACCTGGAGGGGGCGAGTTTCTACTCCGATTCGCGCAACGACCTGCCGCTGCTGCTGAAGGTCGATCACCCGCACGTGGTGAATCCGGACTCGGTGCTGCGCGAGCATGCGCAGACCAATGGCTGGCCGATTCTGAGCTGGTCTTGAGCGGCCTGGTCCGGTCAGACATTGACAGAGACTGTGCGGGCCCTTTCGCGGGTAAACCCGCTCCCACAGGTATCGCGCAGTTTCAAGGCTGTGGTGATCTTGTGGGAGAACCTGGAGGGGGCGAGTTTCTACTCGGATTCGCGCAACGACCGGCCATTGCTGCTGAAGGTGGATCACCCGCACGTGGTGAACCCGGACGCGGAGCTGCGCGAGCATGCGCAGACCAATGGCTGGCCGATTCTGAGCTGGTCTTGAGCGGCCTGGTCCGGTCAGACATTAATAGGGACTGTGCCGGCCCTTTCGCGGGTAAACCCGCTCCCACAGGTAACGCGCAGTTTCAAGGCTGTGATGATCCTGTGGGAGCGGGTTTACCCGCGAAGAGGCCGGCACAGGCACCATTGATCCGTCACACTTGCCACTCCCGCCACAAATGTGCAGTATAGTGCGCACTGTGAGGACGGCCTCACGACGCTGTGCGTGAACATACCGGGGACGGCCCCATCATTGAATCGATGGAGACTCACCATGTCCTGGATCATCCTGTTGTTCGCCGGCCTGTTCGAAGTTGGCTGGGCTGTCGGCCTCAAGTACACCGACGGCTTCACCCGCCCCATGCCCACCATCCTCACCGTCGGTGCCATGGTCATCAGCCTTGGCCTGTTGGGCCTGGCCATGAAGGAGCTGCCGCTGGGCACCGCCTATGCCATCTGGACCGGCGTCGGCGCGGTCGGCACGGTGATCGCCGGGATCATCCTGTTCGGCGAATCCATGGCGCTGATCCGCCTGGCCAGTGTCGCCCTGATCATCACCGGCCTGGTCGGCCTGAAGGTCAGCGCCAGCTGACCTCCCTCCTTTTCCCTTAGCGCATGTCGCCGCGCAGCAGGCTCACCTGCTCGCGCAGCGCCTCGGGCTGCGCCGCCTCCACCGGGATGGCGGCGCCAGCCACCAGGGTCACCCGCGACCACAGGCGCTTGAAGAAGCCCTTGTTCGGGTCGCGACTGAAGAAACTGCCCCACAGCCCCTGCAGCGCCAGCGGAATCACCGGCACCGGCGTCTCCTGCAGGATGCGGTTCACCCCGCCCTTGAACACATCGATCTCACCGTCCGCGCTCAGCTTGCCTTCGGGGAAGATGCACACCAACTCGCCGTCGGCCAGGTACTGGGCAATGCGGGCAAAGGCGCGCTCGTAGGTGGCCTCGTCCTCGCCGCGCCCGGCGATGGGAATGGCGCCGGCGGTGCGGAACACGAAGTTGAGCACCGGCAGGTTGTAGATCTTGTAGTACATGACGAAACGGATCGGCCGGCGGATCGCCCCACCGATCAGCAGCGCATCGACGAACGACACATGGTTGCACACCAGCAGCGCCGCGCCCTCGTCGGGAATGCGCTGCAGCTCGCGGTGCTCGACCCGGTACATCGAGTGGCTGAGCAGCCAGATCAGGAAGCGCATGGTGAATTCCGGCACGATGCGGAAGATGTAGGCGTTGACCGCGATATTGAGCAGCGACACCACCAGGAACAGCTGCGGGATGCTCAGCTTGGCCAGGCTCAGCAGGACGATGGTGATGATCGCCGAGACCACCATGAACAACGCGTTGAGGATGTTGTTGGCGGCGATCACCCGGGCCCGCTGGTCTTCCGGGGTGCGCGCCTGGATCAGCGCATACAGTGGCACGATGTAGAAACCACCGAAGATGCCCAGGCCGACGATCGACAGCATGATCCACCAGGCCTGGCTCATGCCCAGCAACGCCAGCCAGTCATGGGGCACGACGCCGACCGGCACATCGCCCGAATGCCACCACCAGAGCAGGCCGAACAACGTCAGGCCGAACGAGCCGAACGGCACCAGGCCGATCTCCACCTTGCGCCCGCTCAGGCGCTCGCACAGCAGCGAGCCGACGGCGATGCCCACCGAGAACAGGGTCAGCACCAGGGTGACCACGGTCTCGTCGCCGTGCAGCCAGTCCTTGGCATAGGCCGGAATCTGCGTGAGGTAGATGGCGCCGACGAACCAGAACCACGAGTTGCCGACGATCGAGCGCGACACCGCCGGGGTCTGGCCCAGGCCCAGGCGCAGGGTCAGCCACGACTGCTTGAAGATGTTCCAGTCCAGTTTCATTTGCGGCGCGGCGGCGGCGGCGCGGGGGATCCAGCGGCTGGCCAGGTAGCCCAGCACGGCGGTGGCCACCACCCCGGCGGCAGCCAGCACCGCGTACTGGCTGGAGGACATCAGCATCCCGGCGCCGATGGTCCCGGCCAGGATCGCCAGGAAGGTACCCATCTCCACCAGGCCGTTGCCGCCCACCAGTTCCTCCTCGCGCAGGGCCTGGGGCAGGATCGAGTACTTCACCGGGCCGAACAGCGCCGAGTGGGTGCCCATGGCGAACAACGCCACCAGCATCAGTTCCAGGTGATGGGTGACAAACCCGGTCGCGCCGATGGCCATGATGACGATCTCGGCCAGCTTGATCGCGCGGATCAACCGGTCCTTGGCGAACTTTTCGCCGAACTGTCCGGCCAGTGCCGAGAACAGGAAGAACGGCAGGATGAACAGCAAGGCGCAGAGGTTGACCCAGATCGAGCGGTCGCCTTCCAGGCTCAGCTTGTAGAGGATCGCCAGGATCAGCGACTGCTTGAACAGGTTGTCGTTGAAGGCGCCCAGCGACTGGGTGATGAAGAACGGCAGGAAGCGCCGCTTGCCGAGCAGGGTGAATTGCGAGGGGTGACTCATCGTCCGTGTACCTGGTTGGGCTTTGTCATTGGAGGCACGTACAGCGCATAAAGCCACAAATCTGCACGGGAATGGACGATGAAGGCAAGCCCGTTGCTCCTCCACAGGTTTCGGCTGCGCCACGCCTGTGGCAGAAACAGCGGCTGTCAGTTTGCCGCCTGTCGCTCGATGCGATGGAACGGCAACCGCGAAGCTGGCAGACTGCCGCCCCTCACCAACACGGAAGGTGCGCCCCTTGGGGTCGAACTGGACAGGGATGAAGGCCCGCCATTGATTCAATTGAATACCCACAACGCCCGGCTCAAACGCACACTGCGCGCGGCCAGCCACACCGCACGCACAGCGACGAACAAGCAGCAACTGCTGGCCGCCGTGGACGCCATGGCCGCCTTTTACGGCAACATGCAGTTCGACAACCGGTTGCCCTGGCTGATTGCCCTGCTCTGTGGACCACTGGCCATTGCCAGCATCGCAGGCTACTTGCAGGCGTACGAGCCGCTGCTGGCGCCGCTGGCCAAGCTGCTGGGCCAGAGCCAGGCGCAGCTTGCGTCCAACCTCACGCTCGGCCTGCTCGGTGCCGCTGCGTTCAGCCTGATCGTCCTTTACCAGCGCAGGAAGCTCATCCCCAACCTTGCCCACGACCTGGCCGAGCGCTCCAGCCTGATCACCGCCGGCCTGCAGGAAATCCCGGTGACCGACAGCCAGTTGCTCAAGGGCCTGCAAATCGAGTTTCGCGACTATGTGCGCGGCAACCACAAGCGTTTCCTGCGCCGCGCCGTGCAGGGCCACTATCAGGGCCGGCTGCACAGCTTCAACTACCGCTGGTACCACCTGCATTACGTGGACAAACAGACCCACCAGGAAACCGAGTCCGATGGCAAGGGCGGCACAACCTCGAAAACCGTGACCTCCTATCAGGAATACGATCGCTACAGCCTGGTGATCGACTTCCCTTGGGTGCAGGGCATCGCCCTGGGTGGCGGTAGCGGCGGCCGCTCATCCATGGTCGACCTGGAGCACCACTTCAAGACCGCATCAAGCGACTTCGACCGCGCCTTCAGCCTCACTGGCAGCTCGGCCATGGCCTGCGCCCGCTTCGCCAAGCCGGTGACGGTGCTGCACCTGGTCGACCTGCATCGCCAGCTTGATACGCCCAACCTTGAGTTCTCGCAGCACGGGCAACTGTGCCTGAGCAGCAACGACAACCCGCTCGCTTTCAAGCTGACTTGCGAGCTGACCCGCGCGAGCGATTTCCGCTTGCTGATCGACCACGGCGTGCACCTGCCACAGCTCAGCGCTCTGCTCGACGCCGTGCACACCCTGGCCGAGCAGCACGATGACAACTTCACCGTGCCTACCCCGGCACAGCTACAGACGGAGCACTGACATGGACCTTTTCGCCCTTATCCTGCTAGCCGTGCTGATCGGCGTACCGCTGATCGTCATCAGCCTGTACAACGGCATCGTCGGCAACCATAACCGGGTCAAACGCGCCTGGGCCGATGTGCTGACCTATGAGCGGCAGAAGACCAAGGTGCTCGATGCGCTGCAAGAGCAGGCCGGCCTGTACCGTGACCATGAACAAGGCGTGCTGGCCGGGATCACTCGCCTGCGCAGCGCCATTGCCGAGCTGCCTGTCGAGGCGGACGGCAAGACCCTGGCCAAGGCCGAGGACGCCACCCGTTCGCTGCTCGGCGGGCTGCGCGTGGCCTTCGAGGCCTACCCCGAGCTCAAGGCCTCGGAGCTGATGAACAACCTCATGCGTGAAATCGCCGAGCAGCAGCAGAACGTCGGCGCGGCCATCGTGATCTTCAACGGCGAAGTGGAGCGCTTCAACAACGGCATCCAGATGTTCCCAGGCTCCCTGGTCAACAGCGTGATGAACAAGCATGTGGCCGTCACCCCGTTCACCGATATCCAAGCCGCCAGCGCCTTCGACTACACACCCAACCTGTAAGGCCGATCAGCGCTGGGCAATGCACGGCGACACGAACAGCTCGCCGCGCCACGCCCCGCGCAAGGTGCGGCTGGCCACCAGCAGCCAGAGCAGCGCCAGCGCCACTACCAGCACCTGGCCGAAAACGCTGAAGAAGCCGAGCTGCAGCCAGGCCGCCAGTTTCAAAGTGGCCAGGCAGTACACCCCCAGCGGGAAGGTGAACCCCCACCAGCCCAGGTTGAACGGCATGCCCTGGCGCATGTAGCGCAAGGTGATCAGCACCGCCGTCAGCAACCACCACAACCCGGCGCCCCACAGCACGATACCGGCCACCAACCCCAGCCCACGGGCCACCTCGCCGAGGCCACCCAGGCCATTGGCGGCAAATACTGCGGGGGCATCGCCGCCGAGCACCAGCATGCCCAGCGCCCCAGTACCGATCGGGCCCAGCGCCAACCAGCTGGAGGCGGCCATGTTGGCCGGCGGCAGTTTATGCAGGGCCATGCGCAGCATGAGGATGGTGAGGATGCTGAATGCCACCGGCAACGACACCGCCCACATCACATAGCTGGTGATCACCACCTGGAACTGCCGGTGCGCATCCACCAGGTGCGGCGCCAGCAGCCCGCCGCTGGCGGCGGCGACTTCGGCAGCCACCACCGGCAGCAGCCACACCGCGGTCATCTGGTCGATGCTGTGCTCCTGGCGGGTGAACATCAGGTAGGGAATGGCCACGCCGCACAGCAGCGCCAGGCCAACGTCCAGCCACCAGAGCATCTCGACCCACGGCACCACCGCCTCGCCCCAGCGCGCCAGGCCGAACACCAGGGCGCCATTGAGGATGGTGGCCAGGCCCATGGGGATGGTGCCGAAGAACATCGACACGGTGGAATGGGCGAAAATCCGCCGCGCCTCGTCGAAGAACATCACCCAGCGGGCGCCATACAAGACGCAGAACAGGGTGAACAGGCCAATGGTCAGCCACCACAGGCCCTCGGCAAGCGCGTCCAGCAGTGGCACCTGCACCTGGTGCAACGCCAGGGCCAGCACGCCGGTGCCCATGGTCGCGGCGAACCAGTTGGGGGTGAACTGGCGGATCACTTCGCGGGGATGGGCCAGATGGCTCAACGGGCGCCACGACGGGGCGCGGGTCTGGGTGCATGGCATGGGATGTCTCCTGGCCTTGTGTAAGGTGGATTCATCTTATGCCTTCGAAGAATATCTATATAACGGGTAATTTCTCTATCTGTTATCTGTTTTGTAGATATAGCTAAAACCCCAGGCCCTGGAATATGCTTGGCGCGGTTTTCCTGATGACAATAATGACAAGGACCTGTCGATGCTCACCGCCCTCAAGCGCTACCCCAACCCGGTACGCCTGCTCCTGCTCACCACCTTTACCCTGACCATGGCGCGGGCGATCACCCTGCCTTACCTGGTGGTCTACCTGGCCGACAACTTCCAGCTTTCAGTCGGCCGTATCGGCCTGGTGGTCGGCGGCGCGCTGATCGTCGCCTCGCTGCTGAGCCTGTATGGCGGGCACCTGGTCGACACCGTGCGCAACCACACCCTGGTGATCGCCAGCCTGCTGGTGTTCGCCCTGGCCTTCGTCGGCGCCATCGCCAGTCGCTCGGCCGCCCTGTTCTTTCTCTGCCTGGTGGTGATCAACCTGGCCCTGGCGCTGGTCGACATCGCCGCCAAGGCCGCCTTCTGCGCCCTGTTGCCGGTGGAGCAGCGCGCCGAGGTGTTCGCCATCAAGTACACCCTGAGCAACATCGCCTATGCCGTGGGGCCGATGCTCGGCGTGGCCCTGATCGAGGTGGACGGCCACCTGCCCTTTGTGGTCTCGGCACTCATTGGGCTTGCCATGTGCCTGGCTTACCAGCGCCTGGGCGTTCGCGACCTGCAGCCCCAGGACCGGCCGCAGCCCGGCGCCGGCTTCGGCCAGGTGGCGCTGGGCCTGCTGCGCGACCGGCGGCTGGTATGCTTCACCCTGGGCGGCGTGCTCAGCGCGGTGGTGTTCGGCCAGTTCACCGCCTACCTGTCGCAGTACCTGGTGGTGACCCGCAACCCCGCCGAGGCGGCGCGGCTGGTCGGCTACCTGGTGACCACCAACGCGGTGACGGTAATCGCCTTGCAGTACCTGATCGGCAAGCGCATCGACCGGCGCCGGCTGATGCCCTGGCTGATGGCCGGCATGGGCCTGTTCGTCGCCGGGCTGCTGGGTTTTTCCCTGGCCGGCACGGCGCTGGCCTGGTGCCTGGCGATGCTGGTGTTCACCCTGGGCGAGATCATCGTGATTCCGGCCGAGTACATGTTCATCGACCTCATCGCCCCGGAGCACCTGCGCGGCATCTATTACGGCGCACAGAACCTGGGCAACCTGGGCGCGGCACTGGGGCCGGTGCTGGTGGGCGTCGCGCTCGGGCACCTGGTGCCGGTGGCGGTGTTCTATCTGCTGATCGGGTCGGTGATACTGGCCGGTGTGTTCTACTGGCTGGGGACGCGCCGAGCTGAGTGATGCCATCGCGGGGCAAACCCGCTCCCACGCCCAAGGGCAGCTCGACATTCGTGGGAGCGGCGGTGCGCCGATGCGACTTGCCCCGCGATGGTCCCTGCGACGTCCTGCCACTGCGACCATGGTCGGCGCTGACGAACCGCGCCCTGCGTGCCAGACTGATTGATCGTGACCGCGTTTCATTTTTTGCTCCGGAGTTTGCATGTCGTTGTCCAGCGGGCTGATCGCCGTGGTCGCCCTGGCCTACATGGCCATCATGTTCGCCATCGCCTTCTATGGCGACCGCCGCAGCACGCCGTTGCCGCCGCGCCTGCGTGCCTGGGTGTACAGCCTGTCGCTGGCGGTGTACTGCACCAGCTGGACCTTCTTCGGCGCGGTCGGCCAGGCCGCCGAACAATTGTGGGCGTTCCTGCCCATCTACCTGGGCCCGGTGCTGCTGTTGATCTTCGCGCCCTGGGTGCTGCAGAAGATGGTGCTGATCAGCAAGCAGCAGAACATCACCTCGATCGCCGACTTCATCGCCGCCCGCTACGGCAAGTCGCAGACCCTGGCGGTGGTGGTGGCGCTGATCTGCCTGGTCGGCGTGCTGCCGTATATCGCCCTGCAGCTCAAGGGCATCGTGCTGGGGGTGAACCTGTTGATCGGTGCCAACGCCGATGCCACCGGCAGCCGGGTGCAGGACACCGCGCTGGTGGTGTCGCTGGTGCTGGCGCTGTTCGCCATCGTCTTCGGCACCCGCAGCCTGGACGTCACCGAGCACCACCGCGGCATGGTCCTGGCGATCGCCTTCGAGTCGCTGGTCAAGCTGCTGGCCTTCCTCGCCGTGGGCGCCTTCGTGGTGTTCAACCTGTATGACGGCTTCGACGACCTGTTCACCCAGGCCCGGCAGTCGGTGCACCTGAACGATTATTGGGAAGAAACCATCAACTGGCCGTCGATGGTGGTGCAGACCGCCGTGGCGATGATGGCGATCATCTGCCTGCCGCGGCAGTTCCACGTCACCGTGGTGGAGAACATCGAGCCCCAGGACATGCGCCTGGCGCGCTGGGTGTTCCCGCTGTACCTGGCCCTGGCCGCGCTGTTCGTGGTGCCCATCGCCCTGGCCGGGCAGATGCTGCTGCCGGGCACGGTGATCTCCGACTCGTTCGTGATCAGCCTGCCACTGGCCGAGGCCCACCCGAGCCTGGCCCTGCTAGCGTTCATCGGCGGCGCCTCGGCGGCCACCGGCATGGTCATCGTCGAGGCCGTGGCGCTGTCGACCATGGTCTCCAACGACATGCTGCTGCCCTGGCTGCTGCGACGCAACAACGCCGAGCGGCCGTTCGAGGTGTTCCGCCACTGGATGCTCTCGGTGCGCCGGGTGACCATCGTGGTCATCCTGCTGCTGGCCTACGTCAGCTACCGCCTGCTCGGCTCCACCGCGAGCCTGGCGACCATCGGCCAGATCGCCTTCGCCGCGGTGACCCAGCTGACCCCGGCGATGCTCGGCGCGCTGTACTGGAAACAGGCCAACCGCCGCGGCGTGTTCGCCGGCCTGGCCGCCGGCATCTTCCTGTGGTTCTACACCCTGGTGCTGCCGATCGCCGCCCACAGCCTGGGCTGGTCGCTGCAGTTGTTCCCGGGGCTGGCCTGGTTGCACGGCAACCCGCTCAACCTGCCGATCACCCCGCTCACCCAGGGCGTGGTGCTGTCGCTGGCGGGCAACTTCACCCTGTTCGCCTGGGTCTCGATCCTCTCCCGTACACGGGTTTCCGAGCACTGGCAGGCCGGGCGCTTCATTGGCCAGCAGACCAGCGCCCGACCTTCCAGCAAACCCCTGCTGGCGGTGCAGATCGACGACCTGCTCAAGCTTGCCGCGCGCTTCGTCGGCGAGGAGCGCGCCCGGCAAAGCTTCATCCGCTTCGCCTACCGCCAGGGCAAGGGTTTCAACCCCAACCAGAACGCCGACGGCGACTGGATCGAGCACACCGAGCGGCTGCTGGCCGGCGTGCTCGGCACCTCCTCGACCCGCGCCGTGGTCAAGGCTGCCATCGAAGGCCGCGACATGCAGCTCGAGGACGTGGTGCGCATCGCCGACGAAGCCAGCGAGGTGCTGCAGTTCAACCGCGCGCTGCTGCAGGGCGCCATCGAGAACATCAACCAGGGCATCAGCGTGGTCGACCAGAACCTGCGCCTGGTGGCCTGGAACCGGCGTTACCTGGAGCTGTTCAACTACCCCGACGGGCTGATCAGCGTCGGCCGGCCGATCGCCGACATCATCCGCTACAACGCCGAGCGCGGCCTGTGCGGCCCGGGCGAGGCCCAGGTGCATGTGGCGCGGCGCCTGCACTGGATGCGCCAGGGCCGGGCCCACTCCTCCGAACGGCTGTTCCCCAATGGCCGGGTGATCGAGCTGATCGGCAACCCGATGCCCGGCGGCGGCTTCGTCATGAGCTTCACCGACATCACCCCGTTCCGCGAGGCCGAGCAAGCCCTGCGCGACTCCAACGAGGGCCTGGAGCAGCGCGTCGCCGAGCGCACCCACGAACTGTCGCAGCTCAACCAGGCGCTGACCGAGGCCAAGAGCCGCGCCGAGGCGGTCAGCCAGTCCAAGACCCGCTTCCTCGCCGCCGTCAGCCACGACCTGATGCAACCGCTCAACGCCGCCCGGCTGTTCTCCGCCGCCTTGTCGCAACAGGCCGAGGCCATGAACGACGAGGCCCGGCAGCTGGTGCAGCACATGGACAGCTCGCTGCGCTCGGCCGAGGAGCTGATCAGCGACCTGCTCGACATCTCGCGCCTGGAGAACGGCAAGGTCACCCCCGACATCAAACCCTTCGCCCTCAACGAGCTGTTCGATACCCTCGGCGCCGAGTTCAAGGTACTGGCCGCCGAAAAAGGCCTGGAGTTCCGCCTGCGCGGCAGCCGCCTGCGGGTGGACAGCGACATGAAGCTGCTGCGCCGGGTGCTGCAGAACTTCCTCACCAACGCCCTGCGCTACGGCAAGAGCCCGCTGCTGCTGGGCGCACGGCGCCAGGGCGAACGCCTGTGGCTGGAGGTGTGGGACCGCGGCCCGGGCATCGCCGACGACAAGCTGCAGGTGATCTTCCAGGAGTTCAAGCGCCTGGACAGCCACCAGACCCGCGCCGAGAAAGGCCTGGGCCTGGGCCTGGCGATCGCCGACGGCCTGTGCCGGGTGCTCGGGCATTCGCTGGAGGTGCGCTCCTGGCCGGGCAAGGGCAGCGTGTTCCGCGTCAGCGTGCCCATCGCCCACAGCCCCGCGCCCGCGACGCCCGCCCCCGTGGAGCAGGCCGGGCAGCCGCTGGCCGGGCTGCAGGTGCTGTGCGTGGACAACGAGGACAGCATCCTGATCGGCATGAACAGCCTGCTCAGCCGTTGGGGTTGCCAGGTGTGGACGGCGCGTAACCAGGCCGAATGCGAGGCCCTGCTCGGCAAGGGTCTGCGCCCGCACCTGGCGCTGGTGGACTACCACCTGGATGACGGCGAGACCGGCACCGGGCTGATGGGCTGGCTACGGACGCGCCTGGGCGAGCCGGTGCCCGGGGTGGTGATCAGCGCTGACGGACGCAACGAGACCATCGCCCTGGTGCATGCCGCGGGCCTGGACTACCTGGCCAAGCCGGTCAAGCCGGCGGCCCTGCGCGCCCTGCTCAATCGGCATCTGAGCCTGGTTCAGTAAGCGCTTCGTCGGCCAGGGCGCGCTCGATCAGCTCGGCGGGCAGGCTCTTGCTGGCCCGGGCACCGAGCAGCTTGAGCTGCTCGCTGCGGCTGACCAGGTTGCCGCGCCCCTCGCACAACTTGTTGCGCGCCGCGGCGTAGGCCTTGTCCACCTGGGCCAGGCGCGCGCCGAGCTCGTCCAGGTCCTGGATGAACAGCACGAACTTGTCGTACAGCCAGCCGGCGCGCTCGGCGATCTCCCGGGCGTTCTGCCCCTGGCGTTCCTGCTTCCACAGGCTGTCGATCACCCGCAGGGTAGCGAGCAGGGTGGTAGGGCTGACGATCACGATCTGCCGGTCGAAGGCCTCCTGGAACAGGTTGGGCTCGGCCTGCAGCGCCGCCGAGAAGGCCGCCTCGATGGGCACGAACAGCAGCACGAAGTCGAGGCTGTGCAAGCCCTCGAGGCGGTTGTAGTCCTTGCTCGACAAGCCCTTGACGTGGTTGCGCAACGACTGCACATGCTGCTTGAGCGCGGCTTCGTCGTTGTTGCCGACGAACTGCTGGTAGGCCGTCAGGCTGACCTTGGCGTCCACCACCACCTGCTTGTCGCCCGGCAGCATGATCAGTACATCGGGCTGGAAGCGCTCGCCGTCGGCGCTGCGCAGGCTGACCTGGGTCTGGTACTCGCGGCCCTTCTCCAGGCCCGCGTGCTCCAGCACCCGCTCCAGGATCAGCTCGCCCCAGTTGCCCTGGGTCTTCTGGCCCTTGAGCGCCTGGGTGAGGTTGGTGGCCTCGTCGGACAGGCGCAGGTTGAGCTGCTGCAGGCGCTCGAGCTCCTTGCCCAGGGAGAAGCGTTCGCGGGCCTCCTGCTGGTAGCTTTCCTCGACGCGCTTCTCGAACGCCTGGATACGCTCCTTGAGCGGATCGAGCAATTGCCCCAGGTGCTGCTGGCTGGTCTGGGCGAAGCGTTGTTCGCGCTCGTCGAAGATCTTGGTGGCCAGGTCGGCGAACTGCGCGCGCAGGGTGTCGCGGGCCTCCTGCAGGTCCTCGAGGCGTTGCTGGTGGCTCTCCTGCTGTTCACGCAGCTCGGCCTCCAGGCGTGCGGTTTGGGCCTCGAGGCGACGCAGCTCGGCCTCGCGGTTGGCGCGCTCGAGGTGCCAGGCATGGGCGGCGTCACGGGCGTTGTCGCGGTCGATCTGCAGCAGTTCCAGTTCACGGCCCTGGGCGGCCAGTTGGGTCTGCTTGACGGTGTTGGCCTCGCTGAGGTCGCTGACCTCGTCGCGGCTGGCCTCCAACTGCGCCTGCAGGCCGGCCTGGGTCAACTGGGCGGCATTCAGGCGCTCCTCGAGCAAAGCCTGCTCGGCCTTGCGCGCGCCCTGGCCGCGCTGCACCTGCATGACCCAGCCCAGGCAGGGCACGGCGCCCGCCACCAAGCCCAGCAGAATGCTGGTCAGATCCACTGTCATGCTTACCCCGATCGAACATTGACGAATGCTGCGCAGCTTATCAGCCTGGTGGCAGGGCTGCCTGGTCAGTGCCCCTGTAGTAGCGGCCTTGTGCCGCGAAAGGGCCGTGCAACGGCCCCGGGGATTCGGTGTTGACGCAAAGATCGCCGGGGCCGCTGTGCGGCCCTTTCGCGGCACAAGGCCGCTCCTACAGGGGGACGCGAGGATCGATACCCCTAACCACCGAACCACTGGCGCAACAACCGCCGCGCCTCCTGCGAGCCCTGCCCCGCCGCCAGCTCCAACCAGTAGCGGGCCTGCTCCGGCTCCTGGGACTGGCACAACCGGCCATATTCCAACTGGGCCCGCCGATCACCGGCACGGGCCGCCTGGCGCAGCAATTCATGGCCGATGCGCCGGTCGCGGGCATTGCCGCAATCGCGGCAGAGCATCTGCCCCAGGCGACTCTGGGCCACCACCACGCCCTGGCGCGCCGGCTGCTTGAGCATGCGCCCGGCCAGGTGCTTGACGCTGGGCTTGTCGCCCAGGCGTGGGCTGTCGAGCAGCCACAGGGCCACTTTCAGGGAAAAGCGCTTGGGGGAAGGCAGCGATGGCGAGGCATCAGGACTGGCGAGGTGTTTACCGCGAAGCTTCATGACCAACAGCAAGGGTGACTCGAGAGGCGCGCCACTCTACTCCATTTTTCGTGGTCTGGCCCGGGCGACCTTCGGCTGATCGACATTTTTTTCCATGATTTTTTCTTGACGTTTTCCCAGGGAAAATGCCCATGCCACCTCAATCCACCGATTGTCGGACAATCGATGAAACAGCTGGCACGCCCGTCCTAGAGCAAGCGCCCGGGACAATCCACAGAACCTGTGGATAACTCGGTGGACAACCCCTTGAGGCAGCCCGCAAACCCCTGTGAAATGGGGCTTTCGCTCAAACTGTCGATTTTTTCACCAGCAAAAATTAGTGTTTTTTTTCATTGACTTAAGCCCCCAGTCAAGTCATTGGCGAGCCGTCCACAGGATGTTGCAGGAGGGTTACAACTGTTCAGCCGAGTGTGTACAAGTGCACCAACAAACGGCAGCACGGTGCACGAAAACGGTACAGCCGGGCGATTGCCGGGGCATTTCCCCCTCTTCACAGCAGGCGCGATTGACGACATAATGATCGGCTTCCCGCCAGAATGCCAAAAGCTTGCCAACCCCGAAATGTTCGTGTAGGGTTGCGCCCTGTTAGTACCCAGCTGAAGTCATTCTGGCCACTCAGTCCCCGCAGCCCACCGCTCGACAACGAGCAGGCACTGCCCCATCGGGACCGGCCCATTCGATGATTCACTCGGCAGACCTTGCCCAGCACGAATCACGTTTCAGATTGATCAGGATCTTCCCCGACGCCCAGAACCCTGGTGTCGGTGTGCTGCCTGCCTTCTGTCGTACCTACCAGTCAGCCCAGCGCCCACCTATTGCATGCGCCCCTCTGGCTGCCCTGTTCCAGTCAGGTTCTGCGTCTCCTTAATAAAGACGTCACTGGAACGTTTCTATTGTGCACGGATCAAACACCGTGTCTTACGCAGGAACATCCAACAATATGAGTAACCATCAACAGATCCAGGCTGCCTTTGGCACCCTTTCCCAGGCCTTCGCCCCACTGAAGTGCCTTATCGTTGCCCCTCGCAAGGGCAGCTTCAGCTTCACCCTGGTCGACGAGCATGGCATCGCCTGCCACAGCGAGCGCCTCTACCCGGAACAATACAACCGGGCCGAACCGCTGCAGGCGGTGATCGAGCGCACCCGCCAGTCGCTGACCGCATGAACGAATGGCGGGTGATTCACGCCATGAATACGCCATGCAAAACCCAGCCTGAAGGCAATTGGCCTAATCGCCAGCGGGCATATGCCCCGCGCCTTCGGGCTGCAATCGATTTAAAAACAGCCCTTTACACCACAGTTATCACACTACACTTCAACTCGAGCGGCTCCTGCCGCTTCCGGCGGGCCTGACCACTCACCAGCTGCCAAGCTCCAGCGCCCGTCGGCCCTTTCCAGCAGAGGGCATCCAGCAGAGGGCATCATGGGCATCGCTGCGAACGAGTTGAGTCGATATGTGATCCGGCCGACCCTGGTCTACCTGGGTCGTCACTGCGACAGCGCAGAAGCTTTGTTACTGGGCGTTGCCGCAAGCCAGTCTGCGCTGGGGGCCGCCCTGCATGACCGACGCGGCCATGGGCTCTACAGGATCGGTGGGAATCGTCACCGCTGCCTGTGGGACGAATACCTGGCCCGCGACCCCGAACTGGCCAGCCTGGTACGTGGCCTGGCCAGCCAGCACGCCTTCCTCGGCGGCCCGCACCTCGAGCTGACTGTCAACCTGCGCTACGCCACTGCCATCGCCTGGATGCTCATCGAAGAGCAGGCCATGCCGTTGCCGGCGGCCGACGATCTGCTGGGCCTGGCGCGGATCTGGCGGCAGACCTTCCAGCCCCAGGGACGCCTGCGGGATTTCACCCAGGCCTGGCAACACTGTATCGAGCCAATGCTCACCCCAGCCTCCTGAGCCAACACGTCCTACAACCGAAATAAACGGAATTTTGGTCGGATTGTCCTACAAAACCGCTCTATCTCCTGTGTTTCAGCCTATGGCGCAGCGCGGCATTTGTTGGTAGCTTTTCGCCCCGGAGATCCCAAGGAGTTTTCTAATAATGAAAAAAGTTATGCTCAAAACCTCTCTCGGCATTGCCGTTGCCCTCGCTTCCAGCCAATTGCTCGCCAGCGGCTTTGCCCTGAACGAACAGAGCGTCAGCGGCATGGGGACAGGTTTCGCGGGTCGTTCTTCTTCTGCCGAAGATGCCAGCACCGTGTATGGCAACCCGGCGGGCATGGCCCGCCTGAAGCGCGACCAGATGACCGTCGGTGGTGCCGCGGTCATCGCCAAGTCCGATATTTCCGGACGCGGCAGTAACAAAGGGGGGGAAATGGACGGTGACATGGTGCCCGTGGTCGGCGTGCCGATGGGTTACTACGTCAAGTCCATCGATGACCACTGGAGCGTCGGTTTCGGCGTCTACGTGCCGTTCGGCCTGGTCACCGACTACGGTAGCGACGATGCCGCGCGCTACTGGGGCAAGAAGAGCCATGTCGAGGTCGTGACCTTCCAGCCGACCGTGAGCTATGCGTTCAACGACAAGGTCTCGATCGGCTTCGGCCCGACCATCAACCGCATCAAGGGCGAGCTGGGTTCGAACCTGGCCAGTATCTCGCCGCTGCGTCCGGCTGATGGCGAGGTGAAGATCAAGGGCGACGACACCGCCGTCGGCTACAACATCGGTGTCCTGGTGCAGGCCACCGACCGCACCCGCGTCGGCCTGACCTACCACTCGATGGTCGACTACAAGCTCGAAGGCAAGACCAAGGTCAGCTACCCGCTGCTCGGCCTGGACGGCAACAAGTTCGATGCCACCCTGAAGATCAAGACCCCCGAGTCGGTGGACTTCTCGGTCACCCACGAACTGGACGACCAGTGGACCCTGTACGCAGGCAGCACCTGGACCCGCTGGAGCCGCCTGGAAAACATCACGGTCAACAACGAAGTGCCGGCAGGCCCTGCCGGGCAGTTCAAGACCATCAACGAGGAACAGAACTGGCACGACACCTGGGCTCACGCCATCGGCGCCTCCTACAAGGTGAACAAGGAGTGGGTCCTGCGCACCGGTTTCTCGGTTGACCAGTCGCCGACCAACAACACCAACCGCTCCCCGCGCATCCCTACTGGTGATCGCAAGATCTTCAGCATCGGTGCCGGCTGGAGCCCGACCGACGACATGACCATCGACGTGGCCTACTCCTACCTGTGGGAAGAAGACACCAAGGTCAACAACCAGCCGCACAGCGCGACGGAAGCTGGCCTCAAGGGCAGCTACCAGGCCAAGTACGAAAACAGCGCCCACGGCGTTGGTGCTTCGCTGACCTACCGCTTCTGAGTGGCACCCGCAGCATGAAAAAACCGCCCTCGTGGCGGTTTTTTCATGCCTGCACCCGCCACTGCTCGCCCAGGCATCGCTGCAGGTAATCCATGAACTCCCGCACCTTGGTCGTCAGGGCAAAGCGGTCGGCCAGGCAGACGTCTATCAGTTCGGTCTGGGCATAGGCCTGGCGTTGTCTTTACACAGGAGCAGATACCTCCCCAGGCCAAAGCAACATTGTCGCGCGATACCAGCCATACCGAGATGCGACCTCACCAATCAACAATCAAAAGCCGTCAACACCAATTAATTGAACCGTTAACCTCGATCTATATTATTCGTGTTAGCTGCTGACTCTATGTCCGTATCACGAAGAATCGTCTTCAACTCTATAGGCTTATCTGTTTCCCCTGAACGATCCGAAACGCCAAAACCTGGGTAGTATTTCTTGTTATTTTTGAATGCAACAATCCTCGCAGGAACCGCTAGAGCATTCATTATGATAACACCCCGTGCAGTTATACCTTTCTGGCCTTTATCATGAGTTTTTCCGGGATAGGCCGATTTAGGCGCGAAGCCGGAAAGTACAGCAAACGAAACTACATCAGTGGCTCCTGTATAAATAGTCACCCCGACCTGAAGAGCTATCTGCGAAATTGTTGGCGCATTATCTCCCCCCTTTGCTCGCGCGATCGTCATATTGATAGCCGCCCCCCCCTCTGCCAGCGTCAGCGGACTCAGCACTCCACCAACCGTCGCAGCAGCTTTGGCCGCAAAGATAAACCCATCAATACGCCCATTACGATCCTCGCGATTGATCGGATCCCCACTGCAATATGCATATGCATTGATACCGCCACCTCCAAACGGACTCAGCCGATCAGGAGAGTGGAATCGTTTCAATAAAGGATCATAAGTCCGGTGCCCATTCCCCGGAGAATAGTTACCCGTCAGCACCTCACAAGGCATCCCACAATAGGCCAATCGGGGGCCGGCAACCTGCGGCAACGCGCCATAGGGTGTATAGCGCCTGCCCACCTGGCCATCACCAAGCACCGATTGCTGCCAGTCACACATTGCAAGATAGGTAGTCGACATGTCAGACCCAACCGAGCGGTAGATGCCGACAACCTAACATCTGCTCGACCAGCGAATAACTGGCAAAAATGCCAGGTACCCCCTCAAGGCTGCGAAGCAATCGCCTTGTCGATCGCCGCCCTGAACGCCGGATCATCCGGCTTGGTCAGGCTGGAGAAGTTGCCGATCACCTTGCCCTTGCGGTCCACCACATACTTGTAGAAATTCCACTTCGGCGCGCTGCTCTGCCGGGCCAGCTCGACGAACAGCGGGATCGCGTCCTTGCCGCGCACCGGCTGGGCCTTGGTCATGGTGAAGGTCACGCCGTAGTTGGCGTAACAGACCTTGGCGGTCTTGTCGCTGTCAGCGTCTTCCTGCTTGAAGTCGTTGGACGGCACGCCGAGCATTTCCAGGCCCTGTTCGTGGTAGTCCTTGTAGGTCGCCTCGAGTCCTTCGAACTGCGGGGCGAAGCCACAGTAGCTGGCGGTGTTGATCACCACCAGCGGCTTGCCGGCGAAGCGCTGGCACAGGTCGATCTGCTCCTTGCCACGCAGCTCCGGCAGGCTGCCCTGGAGCAGTGCCGGGCAGTCGGCTGCCCAGCTCGAAGTGGCGGCGGCCAGGGCCAGCAGGGGGAGGGTCAGCCAGCGGGCATGCATGATAGCGGTCTCCTGCACATGATTCCTTGAATGTGCAGGGTAGCGCTTAACACAGGCTCATGCCCAACTGCATCAACGCCAGCCCGCCCTTGTGCCAGCCCCACCACACCAACGCCAGCACCAGCACGGCGGCGACCAGCATCAGGCCACGCCCGAGCAGGCGGTTCATGCGGCCTGGGCCTGCAGACGGGCGACCGGGCGTTCACGCACTGGCCAGTTGAGGGCCGCGGCCAGCAGGCTGAGCAGGATCGAGATCTGCCATACCAGGTCGTAGCTGCCGGTCTGGTCATAGACCACCCCGCCCAGCCAGCCACCCAGGAACGCGCCCAACTGGTGGAACAGGAACACAATGCCGCCGAGCATCGACAGGTTGCGCACGCCAAACAGCGTGGCCACGGTGCCATTGGTCAGCGGCACCGTGGACAGCCACAGCAGGCCCATGGCAATGCCGAACAGGTAGGCGCTGAACTGGGTCACCGGCGCCCAGAGGAACAGCACGATGACCACGGCGCGCAGCAGGTACAGGCCGGTCAGCAGGCGCGGCTTGGACATGCGCCCGCCGAGCCAGCCGGCGGTATAGGTGCCGACGATATTGAACAGGCCGACCAGCGCCAGCACGGTGGTGCCGGTGATCGCCGGCAGGTGCTGGTCGACCAGGTAGGCCGGCAGGTGCACGCCGATGAACACCACCTGGAAGCCGCAGACGAAAAAGCCCAGCGCCAACAGCCAGAAGCCGGAGTGCGAACAGGCCTCGCGCAGCGCCTGGCCGAGGCTCTGCTCGGCGCCATGGCTGGGCAGCGGTCGATCACGCAGCATACCTACGAACGGCACGATCAGCGCCACCATCAGGCCCAGCACCAGCAAGGCCGCCGACCAGCCCAGCCACTGGATCAGGCCGAGGGTGCCGGGGAGCATGGCGAACTGGCCGAAGGAGCCGGCGGCGCTGGCGATGCCCATGGCCATGCTGCGTTTCTCCGGCGGCACGGCGCGCCCGACCACGCCAAGGATCACCGAGAACGAAGTGCCGGACAGGCCGATGCCGATCAGCAGGCCGGCGCTCAGCGACAGCGACCAGGCCGAGTCGGCCATGCCCATCATCACCAGTCCGGCGGTGTAGAGGATGCCGCCGATCACCACCACCTTGGCCGCGCCCAGACGGTCGGCCAGGGCGCCGGTGAACGGCTGGGCCAGGCCCCAGATCAGGTTCTGCAGGGCGATGGCGAAGGCGAACACCTCACGACCCCAGCCGAATTCGGCACTCATCGGCGCCAGGAACAGGCCGAAACCATGTCGCACCCCCAGCGACAACGCCAGGATCAGCGCCGCCCCCACAAGTACCCAACCGCTGCTCCGCCAAAGGGAAGTCATTGTCGTTGTCTCCAGCCCATCGCAAGGTTGATACGGGTATATACCCGCTTTCTATCGTGGTCGTTCAGGCAAGCTGCTCCAGCAAGCGCACCAACTCGTCACGCTGGCTTTCACCCAGTCGCTCCACCAACTGCCTCTGAGCCTGCTGCCAGGCCGGGTAGGCGGCGTCCAGGCGCGCCCTGCCCGCTTCGCTCAGCAGCACCACGCGGTTGCGCTGGTCGTCGCCGTCGGCAAGACGCACCAGGCCATCGGCCTCGAGCACCTTGAGGTTACGGCCCAGGGTGCTGCGCTCAAGGCCCATGGCCTCGGCCAGGCAGGTGATGCTGGGGCGGTCGAGGCGCTGTACATGGCGCAGCAGGGAAAACTGGGCGACATTGATGCCGAAGCCGGCAAGGGCCTCGTCGTAATGCCGGCTCACCCCACGGGCGGCGCGACGCAGATGGGTACAGATGCATTCACTGGTCAGCATGGTTACGTGTATATACCCGCATTATGGATGTTGCAAGAAATTTCACGGTGTCGGTTCAGGCTGCAGGCGCTGGCGGATCGGCTCGAACTCGGCCGTGGCCTTGCGCGGCAAGGGGTCCGGCGCTGCATTTTCGATAGCCTGCCAATAGCGCCATGGCACCTTGGCCGAACCCAGTTCGTAATCCATGCCATCCCAACTGTCCTCGCGGAAGCTGTAGAAGGCCCAATGCAATTGCTGGCGATCCAGCACCGCGAGCACATCCTCCAGGTATTGTCGGCACCCGGGCAACCGACGCATGCAGCCAAACTCCCCCACCACAAGGCGCGAACGCGGCAACTTGATCGAATCGGCCCAATCCACCGGCTGTTGCAGATAGCGGGCGACCTGCTCGGCATCCCACTGCCGGGTCTGCCCGGCAAACGGCACAGGCCCCGGATAGGCGAAAGGTTGCTCGCGAGCAAGATTAGGCGCACTGGTGGCGGCATAGGGTTCGTACATGTGCACGCTGTACAGCACACGCTCATCCGCCAACGCCTTGGGCCAGTAGCCGAAGGCATCGGCGGCGGCGTACCAGCCGGCATCGACCATGACCGGCGTCTTGCCGTCGACCTTGCGGATCGCCGCCAGCAACTGCCGATAGAGCGCTGGCAAGTCACGCGCCCCGCCCTGCTCGCGGGCGTACCACTGCTTCATCCGATCGAGGTCGGCGTGCTCGGCCAGGTTTCCCTGTTTCTCTGGAGCGGGCTCGTTGATGAGGTTGTACGCGGCAACAGCCGGGTGGTCCTTGAGGGCCTGGGCAACGTCTCGCCAGAAACGGGTGGACTGGGTCCAGTAACGCTTGTCCTGCCATAGCCGGTCGTCGAAGCGGTTCTGGTTGTTCTGCGCCCAGCGCATGCCGGGGAGCGACAGCGGCGTGATGACCACCTTGAGGCCGGCGGCGTGGGCGCGGTCCAGCACCGCGATGAGCTGCTTCAGGTCGGCGTCGGCCAGGCCCTGGTAATCGTCGGCGTTGCCCAGCAGGAAGTCGCGTTCGGCCGGGTGCCATTTATCGTAGGAGAGGCGTACCCAGCTGGCGCCGTAGCCTTTCAGCGCATCGAAGTAGGCCTGGTCCGGGGGCAGGCGGTTGAAGCTGTTGCCGCCGTGGCGGGGGGTGTTCCAGAAATCGATCAGGTCGGCGGCGGTGGCGGGTATGGCGGCAAGGGCCAGCAGGCTGGCGAGTATCCAGGGGTGCATGGCGGGGGCTCCTGATATTTGGAGGGGCGAACGAGGATAGCCGCATTACGTGGGGATGGTTTCCGAGATCCATGCAGGACACGTCCGCTTTCTGTAGGAGCGGCCTTGTGCCGCGAAAGGGCCGCAAAGCGGCCCCGGCGATCATTGCATTAACGCTGAAATCCTGGGGCCGCTAGGCGGCCCTTTCGCGGCACAAGGCCGCTCCTACACAGGGGAACGTGTCGGCCTGAAGCTATGCGCGTAGTGCCAGGGTAATTACCACCGTCAATTCCAGCAGTTCCAACAGCGCCCCGGCCGTGTCCCCTGTGGTTCCACCCAAGCGACGGCACATCAGCTTACGCAGCCACACGAATACCACCAACGCCGCCAGCAGTGGCCACAGCACCGCCCAGCCTCCCAGCGCCAGTCCGGCCAGCGCAGAAACCAACAATACCCAGATCGCGCCGCGCCGGGGCAGGTGTTCGGCCAGGGCCGCACCCAACCCACCCGCACGCACGTAAGGCGTGCCGAGAAACAGCCCAAGCATCGCCGCCCTTCCCACGACCGGCGCCAGTACCAGCAGGCCGCCAGCGCCCCGCTCGACCAGCACCCAGAGGGCACAGAACTTCAGCAGCAATACCAGCACCAGCGTGACCACGGCAATCGGCCCGCTGCGCGGGTCCTTCATGATCTGCAAAGTGCGCTCGCGATCACCGAAGCCCCCCAGCCATGCGTCGGCGCTGTCAGCCAGGCCGTCCAGGTGCAGCCCGCCGCTGAGCAGCACCCACAGCGCCAGCAGCAAGGCCGCGTGCAAGGGCGCCGCGGTGCCTTGCAGCAGATGGCTGGCCAGCCACAACAACAGGCCGAACAGCAGCCCCACCAGCGGATAGCACAGCAGCGAACGCCCCATCTCGCGAGGCTCCGGCATGCCCGGCAAGCGTACCGGCAAGCTACTGAGGAACTGCAGGGCGATCCAGAACGGCAGCATCTCAACCCACCTCGCGCATCTGGCCGTCGTTATCCAGCAGCAGGCGCACCAGCGCCCCATGCCCGACCTCGACCTGCAGCAATTGCTCACGCGGCAAGCCACGCGCCCGCGCCAGCAACAGCCGCATCACCCCGCCGTGGGTGACCAGCAGCACGCGCTGGCCCGCATACCTGCGGCGCAAGCCCGCGACCGCATCCAGCACCCGTTCGGCAAAGGCCAGCACCGGCTCGCCGCCCGGCGGGGTGAACGCATACGGGTCATTCCAGAACTGCCCCAGGGCATCGGCGTCAACCTGCATGATCTGCGCGGCGCTTTGCCCTTCCCACTCGCCGAAGTGCAGCTCGCGCACACCGGCCTCGCGCAGCACCGGCAAGTTCAGGCGCGCACCCAGCTCATCGGCGAACGCCGCACAGCGCTGCAACGGCGAACTGACCAGCACATCCCAAGGGCCGGCCTCGGCGACAGCCTGGCGCATCTGCGCCCAGCCAGTCTCGGTCAGGGCGTCGTCGAGGCTGCCGCGCAAGCCGCCACCCAGTTCCGTCTCGCCATGGCGCAGCAGTTCGAGGATCATGCCGGGCGATCCGCCACCGCCGCCTCGGCGAAGGTCGCCATCTGTCCGTGCAGGGCGCAGGCCAGGCGGATCAGCGGCACCGCCAGCGCCGCGCCGCTGCCCTCGCCCAGGCGCAGCCCCAGGACCAGCAGCGGCTCGGCCTCCAGGGCCGCCAGCAGGACCTTGTGCCCCGGCTCGGCGCCCTGGTGGGCGAACAGCAACCACGGCAGGCACTGTGGATTGAGGCGTACCGCCACCAGGGCGGCGACACTGCAGATGAAGCCATCGACCAGCACTGCCACGCCATGCTGGGCGCACGCCAGGTAGGCACCGGCCAGGGCGGCGATCTCGAAGCCGCCGACACAGGCCAGCGCCTGCAGCGGCTGGTCGGCACGCAGGCCGTGCAGCACCAAGGCACGTTCGATCACTTCGGCCTTGTGCCGCACGCCGGCGCTGTCCAGGCCGGTGCCCGGCCCGCTCAGCTCACGCGCCGGGCAGCCCAGCAACGTACTGGCCAGTGCCGCCGCGGCGGTGGTGTTGCCGATGCCCATTTCCCCGCCGATGAACAACTGGGTGTCGTTGTCGAGTGCGCGCAGGGCACTGTCGCGCCCCGCCTGCAACGCCGCCGCCAATTGCGCGTCGGTCATCGCCGGCTGACGGGCGAAGTTGGCGGTGCCGGGCCCGAGGTTCAGGTGATGGACACCGGGCAGTTGCAGGGTCGGGTCGATGGTACCGAGGTCGACCACTTCCAGTTGAGCATCCAGTTGGCGCGCCAGCACGCTGATCGCCGCGCCACCGCCGACGAAGTTGCGCAGCATCTGCCCGGTCACCGCCTGTGGATAGGCGGAGATGCCCTCCTCCACCACGCCATGGTCACCGGCAAAGACCGTGATGGCGATGCGTTCCAGGCTGGGACGCTCGCGCCCTTGCAGGCCGGCCAGGCGGATTGCAAGGTCTTCGAGCTGGCCGAGGGAGCCGGCCGGCTTGGTCAGTTGCTGCTGACGGGCGCGGGCCTGGTCCATGGCGGCGGTGTCGAGGGGTTGGCAGGCATCACGCCACCACATCTGGGTCATAGGGCAGGTCCTTTGAGCATGAGAGGGAGGCCGGCCACGGTCAACACCACGCGCTGGCAGCGTTCGGCCACAGCCTGGTGCAGCGTGCCCGCCAGGTCGACGTAGCGACGGGTCAGTTCACCCATGGGCACCACGCCCAGGCCGGTTTCGTTGCTGACCAGGATGACGGTGCCCGGCAACTGCACCAGGCACTCGAGCAGTGCGTCGCGCTCCTGCGCCAAGCGCAGGTCATCCTCGAGCATCAGCAGGTTGGTCAGCCACAGGGTCAGGCAGTCCACCAGCAGACAGCGTCCTTCGGCGGCTTCGGCACGCAGCACATCAGCCAGCGCCACGGGCTCCTCCACCAGCCCCCAATGGGCCGGACGGCGCTCGCGGTGCAGGCGCACGCGTTCATTCATCTCGCCATCCAGCGGCCGGCTGGTGGCGATGTAGGTCACCGACAGGCCGCTGGCCTCGGCCAGTTGCTCGGCCAGGCGGCTCTTGCCCGAACGGGCGCCGCCGAGGATCAGGTTGCGCATGTCAGACGACTCCACACAGTTGGCGCAGGCGCGCGGTGTCCAGGTGCTGCTCGACCAGGTCGGCCAGGCGCTCGATATCGCGTTCGCGCAGGGCCTCGTAGTCGATGGGCTGCACATCGGCCAAACCTGCCCAGCGCAGCAGCGCGGCGCACGACTGGCTGCCCTCGAACAGGCCATGCAGGTAGGTGGCGAGGATCTGTCCGTCGGCGCTTATGGCGCCGTCGGCACGGCCATCGGCCAGTTGCACCGCCGGACGCTCCAGCGCCGGCCCCTGAGTGACACCGGCATGGATCTCGTAACCCGACACCGGGCTCTGTTCGAGGTACAGCGTGCCTGTGACATTGCGCAGTTGCTTCTCGGCCTCCAGCACGGTGCTGTAGGCCAGCAGGCCGAGGCCCGCGCTGGAGCCGGCGGGCCCTTCCAGGCCCAGTGGGTCATGCACCTGCTCGCCGAGCATCTGCAGGCCGCCGCAAATGCCGATGAGCTTGCCGCCGTAGCGCAGGTGCCGGGCGATGGCGGTGTCCCAGCCACGCTCGCGCAGTTGCGCCAGGTCGCCGCGCACGCTCTTGGAGCCTGGCAGGATGATCAGGTCGGCGGGCGGGATCGGCTGGCCCGGGCCGATGAACTGCAGGTCCACCTGCGGATGCAGGCGCAGCGGGTCGAAGTCGGTGTGGTTGCTGATCCGCGGCAGCACCGGGACGATCACCTTGAGCACGCGCTCGCCCTTCGTCCCCTGGCGGGTATCGATACCGTCCTCGGCCTCCAGGTGCAGGTCGGTGACATAGGGCAGCACCCCCAGCACTGGCTTGCCGGTGCGCTGCTCCAGCCAGTCCAGGCCCGGTTGCAGCAAGGCGATGTCGCCACGGAAACGGTTGATGACAAAGCCCTTGACCCGCGCCTGTTCGCTTGCCGACAGCAGCTCCAGGGTGCCGACCAGGTGGGCGAACACGCCGCCCCGGTTGATATCGGCCACCAGGATCACCGGGCAGTCGACCGCCTCGGCGAAGCCCATGTTGGCGATGTCGCCGGCCCGCAGGTTGATCTCCGCCGGGGAGCCGGCACCTTCGACCATCACTACCGGATAGGCTGCGCTCAGGCGCTCGTGGGACGCCAGCACCGCCTGCATGGCGATGGCCTTGTAGTCGTGGTAGGCGACGGCGTTCATGCTGGTCACCGCGCGGCCATGGACGATCACCTGGGCACCAGTATCGCTGTTGGGCTTGAGCAGCACCGGGTTCATGTCGGTGTGCGGCGCCAGCCGGCAGGCCTGGGCCTGCACCGCCTGGGCGCGGCCGATCTCGCCGCCGTCGGCGGTCACGGCGCTGTTGAGGGCCATGTTCTGCGGCTTGAACGGCACCACGGCAACGCCCTGGCGCAGCAGCCAGCGGCACAGGGCGGTGACCAGCGTGCTCTTGCCGGCATCGGAGGTGGTGCCTTGCACCATGAGGGTGGTCATGCCGATTCCTTCTGGTAGTCCGCCAGGGCCTGGGCCAGACGTTGTTCGTCCGACGCCGTGGCAGGCAGGCCGAAACGCAGCGCGGGCGGCTGCTCGAACAAGCGCACCAGGATGCCACGGCGGGCGAGAAATTCATGCAGGTGCGCGGCACGCTCATCACGCACGTACTGGAACAGGTCGCAGCCACCGCTGGGTGGCAGGCCTGCACCATCAAGCAAGGTGGCCATACGCTGGCTGGCCTGGGCGCAACGGGCAATTTGTGCCTGGTGCGCCGCGTCGTCGGCAAAACACGCCTGCCCCAGCTCACGGGTCGGGCCGCTGACGGTCCAGGGCCCGAGTGCCTCGGCCAGGCGTCGCAGCACATCCACCTGGGCGACGACAAACCCCAGCCGCACGCCGGCCAGGCCGAAGAACTTGCCGAACGAGCGCAACACGATCAAGCCCGGTTGCCCGGCCTGATCGACCACACTGTGTTCGGGCGTGTTGTCCATGAAGGCTTCGTCCACCAGCAGCCAGCTACCGCGCTCGGCCAGGCGCGTATGCCAGGCCAGCAGGCGTTCGCGGGTCACCCGGCGGCCAGTGGGGTTGTTGGGGTTGACCAGCACCAGCACGTCGAGGCTGTCGAGCACGTCCTCGACCTCGGTCTCGTCCAGTTCGACCAGCGTGTGCCCTGCCCGTGCCCAGGCATGCGGATGCTCGGCATAGCACGGCGACAGGACCCCGACCCGCCCGACCGGGCGCAAGTACGGCAAGGCCTGGATCGCCGCCTGGGAACCGGCCACCGCCAGCAACGGCTGCGCGCCGTAGTACTGCCGCGCCGCCGCCTCCAGGCCATCCTCGGTCTCCGGCAGGCGGGCCCAGGCCTCCAGCGGAATCGGCGGTATCGGGTAAGGCCATGGCGCGATACCGCTGGACAGGTCGAGCCACTGCTCCCGAGGGATGGCGTACTGTTTCACCGCCCGCAGCAGGCGGCCACCGTGTTCAAGCATTCATATAGGCTCCCACGCAGATCAACAGCACCCACAGCCACACGCCGCGCTGCACCAGGCTCCAGCCGCGCTCGATGGCATCGGCGTCGGCCATTGGCCCTTCACCCAGGCGCGGCCGTTCGTGCAACTCGCCGTGATACACCGCCGGGCCGCCCAGCTCCACGCCCAGCGCACCGGCCCCCGTCGCCATCACCGGGCCGGCGTTCGGGCTGTCCCACAGCGGCGCCTGGCTGCGCCAGCAGGCCAGGGCCAGGCGGGTCTTGCCCAGCAGCGCATAGGTCAGCGCCACCAGCCTGGCGGGAATATAGTTCAGGCCATCGTCGATGCGCGCCGCGCACCAGCCAAAGCGCTCGAAGCGCTCGTTACGATAGCCCCACATCGCGTCCAGGGTATTGCTCAGGCGATACAGCACCACCCCCGGCGCGCCGGCCACGACGAACCAGAACAGCGCGGCGAACACCGCGTCGCTGCCGTTCTCCAACACCGACTCGGTAGCCGCCCGGGCCACGGCGGGCTCGTCCAGCTCGCGGGTCTCGCGGCTGACCAGGTAACCGACGCGCCGCCGCGCCTCGGCCAGGTCGCCCTGGCGCAGCGCCTGGGCCACCGGCAGCACATGCTCGCCCAGGCTGCGCAGGCCCAAGGCGCAGTACAGCGCCAGCACATCCACCAGCCAGCCGATATACGGCAGCCACGACAGGATCAGCGCCAGCAGAGTCAGCGGCACCACGGCCAGGAACCACGCGGTAACGCCATGGCTGCGCCAGCCGCGCCCGCCGGCGTTGAAACGTTGTTCCAGGCGCGAGGCGAAGTTGCCGAAACCCACCAGCGGATGACGTCGACGCGGCTCGCCCAGCAGCGCATCCAGGGCCACGCCCGCCACGGTCAGCAAGGCCACGCTCATGGACGCTCTCCCCAATGGTTTTCGTACAGCATCTCGCTCAACGGTCGTTGCTCGGCCCAGTCTTCCAGTACCAACATCGGTGCCGGATAGAACTCGGTCACCGGCCCCAGGCACAGCACCGCCATGGGCTTGGCGCCGGCGGGCATGCCCAGCAGCTCGGCCAGGGCCTCGGGGTCGAACAGCGACACCCAGCCCATGCCCAGCCCTTCGGCACGCGCCGCCAGCCACAGGTTCTGGATGGCGCAGGCCAGCGAGGCCAGGTCCATCTCGGGCAAGGTGCGGCGACCGAAGACGTGCGCCTCGCGCTTGTCCATCAACGCCGCCACCAGCACTTCGGCGCAGTCGTTGATGCCTTCGACCTTGAGCTTCATGAATTCATCGGAGCGCTCGCCCAGGGCCTCGGCGGTGCGTACCCGCTCCTGCTCCACCAGCGCCTGGATCCGCTCGCGCAATGCACGCTGGCTGATACGGATGAAGCGCCACGGCTGCATCAGGCCCACGCTGGGTGCCTGATGGGCGGCGGCGAGCAGGCGCCCGAGCAACTCGGGGGCCACCTCGCCCCCGGCGAAATGGCGCATGTCGCGGCGTTCGCCAATGGCCCGGTAGATGGCCTGGCGTTCGGCTTCACTGTAGGCGTGTCGGCTCATGGTCGCAGCAGCGCCGCCGCCGCATCGGGGTTGGAGGGGAAATAGAAGTGCACGTAGGAGGCGGTCAGGCGCCCCAGGCGATAGACCGCCTCGTTGCCCCGCCCACCGTTGGGGCTCAGGCCACGGGCGATCGGCGCCAGCTCGGTGCTGGTCAGCGAATGGTGGTAGGTGTGGCCACGCAGGGTGCCTTCAGGCAGTTCGACCGCCTGCAGGGCCAGGGCCGCCAGGCGCTTCTGCATGGTTGCCTCGCCCGGCAGCAGGCCCAGCAGCGCGGCGCGCTCGCCCGCCACGTCGGTCAGTGCGTCGAGCAGGTAGAGCATGCCACCGCACTCGGCCAGCAGCGGCTTGCCGGCGGCATGATGGGCGCGGATCGCCTCCAGCATCGGCGCGTTGGCGGCCAGGGCCTGGTGATGCAGCTCAGGGTAGCCGCCGGGCAGGTAGAGGCTGTCCACCACGGGAAGCTCGCGATCATGCACCGGCGAGAAGAACTCCAGCTGCGCACCGAGGCCGCGCAGCAGGTCGAGGTTGGCACCGTAGGTGAACGCAAAGGCTTCGTCGCGGGCCACGCCGATGCGCACCCCGGTCAGCGACGAGGTCACGCTCACCGGCTCAGGCCCGGCAAAACTGACCGGTGGCGGCAACGCGGCATCGCAGCTGGCACCGAGCGCTTCGGCGGCAGCGTCCAGTCGAGCATCCAGATCGTTCAACTCGCTGGCCTGGACCAGGCCGAGGTGGCGGCTGGGCAGCTCGATGCCGCGCTCGCGGGACAACCCGCCGTACCAGCGCAGGCCTTCGGTCAGGCTGCCTTCGAGCAGTTGCGCATGGCGCAGGCTGCCGACCCGGTTGGCCAGCACCCCGGCGAACGGCAGGTCGGGCTGGTAGCGCGCCAGGCCCAGGGCCAGGGCGCCGAAGGTCTGGGCCATGGCCGTGCCGTCGATCACCGCCAGCACCGGCACGCCGAAGTGGCGTGCCAGGTCGGCGCTTGACGGGGTACCGTCGAACAGGCCCATCACGCCTTCGATCAGGATCAGGTCGGCCTCGCCCGCCGCTTCCCACAACAGGCGACGACTTTCCTCGGCGCCAATCATCCACAGGTCGAGCTGGTAGACCGGCGCGCCGCTGGCGCGCTCCAGGATCATCGGATCGAGAAAGTCAGGCCCGCACTTGAACACCCGCACCTTACGCCCGAGGTTGCGGTGCAGGCGAGCCAGGGCGGCGGTGACCGTGGTCTTGCCTTGGCCCGAGGCCGGGGCCGCGATCAGCACGGCGGGACACTGGCGCGACTCACTCACAGTTCGACGCCCTTCTGCGCGCGGATACCGGCCTGGAAGGCGTGCTTGAGCATGCCCATCTCGGTGACGGTGTCGGCCAGTTCGATCATTTCCGGCTTGGCGGCGCGACCGGTGACGATCACATGCTGCATCGGTGGACGGGCCTGGATATCCGAAAGCACCTGATCGAGGTCCAGGTAGCCATGTTTGAGGGCGATATTCAGCTCATCGAGCACGACGAACTGGATCGACGAGTCCTGCAGCAACTGCCGCGACACCGCCCAGGCTGCCTCGGCGGCGGCAATGTCACGCTGGCGGTCCTGGGTTTCCCAGGTAAAGCCCTCGCCCATCACGTGGTAGCGCACCTGCTCGGGGAAACGACGGAAGAACAGCTCCTCGCCGGTACTGTTGCGGCCCTTGATGAACTGCACCACGCCGCATTGCATGCCGTGGCCCAGGGCGCGGGCGAGCATGCCGAAGGCCGAGCTGCTCTTGCCCTTGCCATTGCCGGTCAGCACCAGCAGCAGGCCGCATTCGTTGGGGGAATTGGCGATGCGCTCGTCGATGATCGCCTTCTTGCGCTGCATGCGCGCCAGGTGACGTTCGTCGCGTTCGATGGATTCGCTCATCAGGGGTCTCCGCAGGCTGTCGCGGCGGCGGCGACAGATAAAAGGCAGGCAGACGAGGAGCGCGCAGGGGGCATGGCAACGGCCACATCGCACCGCGCATCACCCTCCGTGATGCCGTTTGGCAGTGACAGGCCGGTCTCCGGGCTCATGAGCGGGCGCAGGCCCTGGCCACGCGCCTTCCCGGACTTGGAAATCCAGTGGCCTTGCGTAACCGTCGACTCATCTACCGTTGCGGGGGCAGCGCCGGGCTCGCGCCTGCTGGCGCCCACCGGCTTCCCAGTTTCACCCTGCCGAACCGCGGCTCGCAGGGCACCTGAAACACGCCGCGAAGGTTAGAGGGTTGAATCGGGAGCGTCAATCGAACGAGGGCCGATCTGGCCTGGATCAATGGCCGATCCGCCAGCTTGTGCCACACTCAAAGCAGTGATATCACATAGCCACCATTTTATCGGCTGACCTCGATCACAATGACAAGGAGAGCGCAGCATGCAAGGCCTGATCATCAACAACCCGCGCCTGGAGTTCCTGCGCCCGGCCCTGGAACGCTGGGTCGACTGCATCGACCGCTTCAACCAGCTGCAGGGCGACAACGAGGCACCCTACTGGCACGGCACCGCCGCCAACGTCGGCCTGCTCGCCGCGGCCGCCTGGCAGGGTGAGCTGGTGGCGTTGGAACGGCACATGAGCAAGAAGCAGCGCGACGAGGGCGAGCGCGATGGGCGCTGCGACCTGTCGATCAGCAGCGCCGAGGAGTCGCTGTACCTGCACGCCGGCCAGCGCTGGCCACGCATCGCCCGCCTCGACCTGACAGCAGCCCTGCAGGAAACCGCCGCCCTGGCCAAGCCGATCGCCTATGGCAGCCAGCTCAAGGCCGGGGCGCTGTTCGTCACCCCGTGGAAGGCCGGCCAGCATGCCAGCCCCGAGGAATTGCAGGACCTGGTGGACGACCTGCAAAAGCACACGGCCTGCGCGATAGCCTGGTACTTCCCGTATGCCTACCGCAAGCTGCATAACGAACTGGGACAGTACTATCCCGGGGTGGCATTGCTGCTCAAGCAGGCTTGATCGGCGCCGCCTCAGTTGGCAGCGGCAGCCGGCGGGTCGACGGGAAAGAAACGCTCTGCCAGCCCAGGCGTCCTGAATCGCACCTTGTAGGCCTGTTCGTCGAACAACAGGCCTGTGCGCAGATCGTAGACCGGCCCGACAGCAGGCTTGGGCACCTGCTGGAGCGTGACATGGACGAAGCGATAGTGCTCACCGTAGACCTGCTCCAGGTTGTCGATCCGGAAGTAGTGGCCCGGCAGGAACAGGGTCTCCCCTTCGTCCCAGTAAAGCGAGAATGCGCTGATCGGCGTGCCCTCCTGGTAACGCCCCAGGGGCAGCTCGAACACCACCGACGTGTCGTCGAACACCCCCGGCAGGTGACCGGGTGCATTGACCGAAGGTTGCGAGGCGAACTCGGCGACCTTGTAGGGATTCTCGGTAAACGAGGTCAGGTCGGTATTGACCAGCACATCGCCAACCCGTATCCGGCCATTGCGATAGTGTTCGCCACTGGTGCCACGCGAAGCATGCCCGCCACGATACAGGCTCACCTCACTGCTCTCGGGCAGTTGCTCCAGGGTATCGGCCAGCTTGGCGATGTAGTCATCCTCGTCGCCATAGCGGTACGTGCCTGAGCGGAACACATCGTTCACCCTCGACTCGTCGCTGGTGTAGTACTCGATCAACGAATTGAAGTACTCGCGATCGTAACGGTAGGAATACTGGACAACGCCCTCCATCCGCACGCAATCCAGGCCATGCTCGTCCAGCTCGGGAACCTGGTCGCGCGCCAGGCGTGGAATAGGCTGGGGCTCCAGCAATGCCTTCTGGCGGTGCAAGGCATTGGCGGAAAACGCCTTGGCCCGCGCGTCATCCACCACCACGTGGCGGTTCCAGAAGCGCGAGGTGGCGCTGGGCATGCCTTCGACGACGGGAGGCGCGCCACCGGCCAGCCGCGGCGGCACCAGCAGCTCCCATTCGTTACTGTCGCTCAGACGTACCGGATACAGGGGGCCGAAGGCAAAGGGATTGTGCGCGGGCACCACCTGCCAGACCCGCAGTTCATGGTTGTAGCGCACCCGGTAGGACAGGCCGTTGAGCACGATCCAGCAGCTGCCGTGCGCATCGACCCTGATACCCCGCAAGCGCCCGCTGCCTTGCAGCTCCCCCCTCGGCAACACGTTGCTCTCTCGTCCTTCCACCGGCAGCGTGGCGGTCTGCGCCACCTGCCAGCGCTCCAGGTGCACATCCATCTCGCCGGCCGGCGTTTCATAGGCCAGTGAGGCAAAGCTCGACTGAAACCCCAGATCGACCATGTTCAAGGCGGCGAACAGGCTGTCGAGCATGGCATCGCGCAGGGCGCTCTTGCGGCTCTGCTCATCCGCGGCATGCAACGCCGCATCGATGTCCAGGCCCACCTTGCCCAGGCTTGCCCCCAGAAGCATCAGGGTCATTGGCCAACCTAGCGGGGCAAAGCCGCCGAACACCTTGATGAATACCGACAGGTAACCGCTCCACATCGCCTTGCGCAGGTCGGCATTGCCAAGCATCGCCGCGGCGTTGTCATTCATCTCGCCGGTGGCCTGGCTGGCCAGGTAGATGAAGATATCGTCGCTGATCGGCCTTTTCAGGTAACCGAGCAACACCCGTGCCGCTTGCTCGCTCGCACTGTTGGCGATGCTTAGCAGGTGGGTCCTCACCGAGTGGGCGCGCGCGGGATCGCGGGCATCGGTGTGCGCCGCCTTGACGTAGCTGGCCAGGGTGTCGGCATCCTGCAACTGTTCACGCAGCCAGCCCGCCATGGCCTGCTCGGAGTCGAAGCTCTTGAAAGCGTCGCTCGCCCAAGGGCGGTACAGCAGCGTCCGCCCCGTGTCGGTCGCAAAGCTGTAGAGGCAACCACGATCGCCGCGATCGAGCACGTAGCGACAGGCCGAAAACGGGTGCGTGGTGCTGGCCTGTTTCAGCTTGTCCAGGGTCGGCAGCACGCCGCCCTGCAGGCCGTCGGCGACCATCGACCGCAGCAGCGCCCAGTCGCTTCGACTGATACGTCCGGCCCGCACCGCGCCCGCCCCCTGCCCCAGCAGGTTGACCTTGGCCAGTACGCGAAAATGCTGCGAGTAGGTGTTCCAGAAGCGGCTGATCGCGCCGCGGTAGGCAACGGCGAAGTCCAACGCCCAGAGATCCTCCTGGACCTTGCTGGCAAGCATTGGCACTTCATTGCGTTCGTCGAAACAATCGGCTTGCCGACCCTGGCGGTAGAAACCACCGTACAGGTCGAGTTCGTCGGTCGCTTCCTGGAAATGCGCATCGAAGCGCTTGATCACCAGCTCGGCCAGGTGCATCGACTTCAGCGGCGGGCCGCTGTGCTGCCAGCCGGTGAAACTGCGGTGACTGGAACTGGCGGTGGCGAACTGGTGCCACCAGATGAACCGTGGATCGATCGGCTTGCCCGTGTGCTTGAGCACGATGCGTTGCGCATGCTGGGAGGCCAGCACATAGGGGTCGGGGTATTCGCGAATGATCTCGTCGACCAGGCGTACCAGCGGCCGCCCCGCATCCAACGCCTCGAGACTGCGCTCCACGCGCTCCTTGATACTGCTCATGCTCCACTCCCGGGATGTCGTTGTCGGACGGACATCCTGGCTCAGCGGGAAATGGCAGACGCGGTAGAAGATTGTCGCAGCACCCGCGAAGGCGGTGGATCCTATGACGCGATTGCGGGTAAATCCGCTCCCACAGGCTTAATGAAGCGCCATCAAGGATTCTGCGCCAGGTGGCCCGGCGGCAGTACGCGCTTGGCCTGGAGGTAGGCCTTGGCCCAGTAGCTGTTGGACAGGTAGTCCAGGCGCACGGTCCCGCCCGTCGACGGCGCGTGCACGAAGCGCCCTTCACCGACGTAGATGCCGGCGTGGCTGACCTGCGAACCGCCGCTGGTGGCGAAGAACACCAGATCGCCCGACTGCAGCGCATTGATATCCACGTTCGGCGCGCGCATGACGATCATCTCGCGGGTCGAGCGCGGCAGGCTGATACCCGCCGCGTCACGGTAGACGTAGCCGATCAGGCCGCTGCAATCGAACCCGGCATCCGGCGTGTTGCCCCCCCAGCGATACGGGGTGCCCACCAGGCCGATGGCGCGGAACAGCACATCGTCCGCCGCCGGCGATGAAGGCGCCTGATTGAACACCATCGGCTGTTTGGGCATGGGCGCCGGCGCAGGTGCACGGCTGGAACAGGCCGCGAGCAGGGCCAGCAGGGAGAGGAATGCGAAGCGCGCCAACATCGCCATGATGCGAACGTCCTGTCAGGAACCCTGCGGCCACGGCCGAAGGTCGAAAAGAGTTGAGAATTTAGATTAGACGCTTTCTGTAAATGCGCACGGCGGCGAGCTTTTCAGCTACGCCGCCGTGCGAGGTTACAGCATTTTGATATCAAATCAATTGCGCGAGATCGTGGTCGGCGCCATGGCGAGCGCGCGTTTGGCCTCGATGAAGGTCTTGCTCCAGTAGCGATCGCCCAGGCTGTCGATGCGCACGCCACCGCTGCGGCGGCTGCTGGAGTGGATGAACTGGTTGTCACCCAGGTAGATGCCGGCGTGGCTGACGCGGCCACGGCCGTTGGTGCTGAAGAACAGCAGGTCGCCGGGCTTGAGCTTGTTGCGAGCGACCTTGGGCGCGTCGACGTTGATCATCTCGCGGGTCGAGCGTGGCAGGTTCATGCCCGCCTCTTCGCGGAACAGGTAGCCGATGAAGCCGCTGCAATCGAAGCCGGACTTCTCGGAGGTGCCGCCGAAGCGGTAGCGGGTACCGATCAGGGCCATGCCGCGCTCGAGAATGCTGTCGGCCAGCACAGGCAGCTGGTACGGCTTGCTGTTGCTGGAGAAGGCCTCGAGGTCGTCTTCGCTGGCCAGTTCTTCCTCGGTGAATACGGAAGAGGCGGAAGCCTTGGCCTTGACCGATTGCTCGGCGGCCACGCGGTGATCCTGCGAGGGTGCGACCGGGCCGGTGGAGGCGCAGCCGTAAAGTAGGGTGACAAGTGCAAGTGGCACGAGGGGTGCGAAGCGCTTCAGCATGGGCACGACCGTGTCTGTAGTCCTTTAGAAGGGGGAAACTATGCCTTCTATCGGACTCATTTGCAAATTTTATCGAAAAAGATGTGACTTTTCCGTTTTGGCGCTCTGGCACCGCGTTCCCAAGGTCACCAGCCTAGGGTTTCCTTGAGGAACGGGATGGTCAGTTTGCGCTGGGCCTGCAGGGAAGCCTGGTCGAGGCGCTCGAGCAGGTCGAACAGCGCGCTCATGCTGCGCGTGCCGCGGGTGAGGATGAAGTGACCGACCTCGTCGGTCAGGTGCAGCCCGCGGCGCGAGGCACGCAGTTGCAGGGCACGCAGTTTGTCCTCGTCGGACATCCCGCGCATCTGGAAGATCAGTGCCAAGGTCAGCCGCGATTTCAAGTCTGCCAGCTTGATCGGCAGCTCCCGTGGCGAACTGGACGCTGCCAGCAGCAAGCGCCGGCCGCTGTCGCGCAGGCGGTTGAACAGGTGGAACATGGCCTCTTCCCAGTCCGCCTTGCCGGCAATCACATGCAGGTCGTCGATGCACACCAGTTCGTACTGTTCCAGGCGGTCAAGCAGTTCGACGCCGCGATCGAGCAGTTGCGCCAGGGGCAGGTAGACGGCGGGCTCACCCAACTGCTGGAAACGGTGGGTGGCGGCCTGCAACAGATGGGTACGGCCCACGCCCTGTTTGCCCCACAGGTAGATGAGGCTCTCGGTCCAGCCGGCGTCGGCTTCGCACAGCCGCTCGACATAGCCCAGTGCCGCGGCATTGGCGCCGGGGTAGTAGTTGATGAAGGTGGCGTCGTCGCGCAGACGCACACCCAGGGGCAACTGGATCGGTTTCATGCTCGCGGGCGGTCGCGGGGACCACAGGGGGCCTTTGATTAACAGTGTGCAAAGTCTATACCCGCAGCGCGGACGGCACAATCGGCGAGGGGAATAGCGCAAGTAAAATCAATTAGTTGCACTACTTTTAAAGCATCGCGGGGCAAGCCCGCTCCCACGCTGGTACCCCTCACAGGTCGGCGTGGGAGCGGGCTTGCCCCGCGATGGGTCATAGCTCCGGGTCGATCTCCCCGGCATACATGTCCGATTCCTTGTACAGGTCATGCACATGCCGCAGCAGCACCATGATCACCGCCGCCACCGGCAACGCCAGCAACACCCCGGTGAAACCAAACAGCTCACCGCCGGCCAGGATCGCGAAGATCACCGCCACCGGGTGCAGGCCGATGCGGTCGCCTACCAGCAGCGGCGTCAGCACCATGCCTTCGAGGGCCTGCCCGACCATGAACACCGCAACGATGCCCAGCATCGGGTAAAGCTCGCCGCCGAACTGGAACAACCCGGCGACCAGCGCCGCGCCGATGCCGATGATGAAGCCCATGTACGGCACGATCGCCGCCAGCCCCGCGAGCATGCCGATCAGCAGGCCCAGTTCCAGGCCCACCAGCATCAGGCCGCTGGAATAGATGACGCCCAGCGCCAGCATCACCAGCAACTGCCCACGCACGAACGCCCCCAGCACCTCGTGGCACTCGCCGGCCAACCCCACTACCTGCGGCTCGCGCTGGCGCGGCAGCAGGCTGCGCAGCTTGGCCATCATCAGGTCCCAGTCGCGCAGCAGGTAGAAGCCCACCACCGGGATCAGCACCAGGTTGGCCAGCCAGCCGATCAGCGCCAGGCTCGAGGCGGTGGCCTGGGACAGCAGCACGCCGACGATGTCGGTGGTCTGGCCCATGTGCTCGCCGATGGCGGCCTTGATCTTGTCGAACTTCCAGAAGCCATCGGCCAGGCCCAGGCGGCTCTGCACCCAGGGCAGCGCCACGTGCTGCAACCAGTCGAGCATCTGCGGCGCCAGCTCGTACAGGCGTAGCAGCTGCTTGGCCAGCATCGGTACCAGCACCAGCAGCAGGGCCAGGAAGATCAGGGTGAACAGGCTGAACACCACCACCACGCCCCAGGTGCGCGACAGGCCGAGCCGCTCCAGGCGGTCGACCAACGGGTCGGCCAGGTAGGCCAGCAGGATGCCCACCAGGAACGGCGAGAGGATGTTGTGCAAAAAGTACAGCAGCCCGGCGACCACAAAAGCCGCGCCCAGCCAGATCCAGCGACGCATATCAATCATTCAAGTATTCCTTACCAGCGAAAACGCAGGCCGTCGAACGGCTTGGCGGCGGTGGCCGGCGGCGTTGCGCCGGCCGGGTCCTGCGCGCTTGGCACAGGTGTGGCGGGAGCAGGCTCGGCGGGCAGCTCCTGGAGCTTGGCCAGGCTCAACTGCGCGCGCAGCTGTTCGCGATTGCCGCTGACGCGGTAGGTCAGGGTGCCACCATCGGCCATCTGCAGCCGCGCGCCATAAGGCTCGAGCACCCGGCTCAGCTCGGCGTAGCGTTGCAGGTTCATGCCCTGGACCTGCACCTGCAGGTCGCTGCTGGCGCCGGGACGGGTGACGTAACGCGGCGCCAGGCGATTGCTCACCGCCAGCAACACGGCATCGGCCAGGGCCGCCTGGTCGGCGCCCTCGGCACTGCCCTGCTCGCGCTGATCGCCCAGCCACAGCTGCCATTTACCCTGCCACTTGCCGTCGGCCTCGTGGGCGTGCACCGCCAGCAGGGCATCGGCGCCATAGCGCTCGGAGGCCTCGCGCAGCGGCGCCGGGTCGTTGCCTTCGAGCAGCTTGGCATTGGCCACCAGTTGCTCCTGCAGGTCGGCCAACGGCAGGCGCAGGGGCAGGCCACGGTGCTGGGCGGCCCGACGCAGGGGTTCGGCGACGGCCTGGCCATCGCCGACCAGGTTGCTGCCCTCGACGCTGTCATTCAGCCACCAGCCAAGGATCGACGGCCGGTTGCTGCCCCACAGCGCCAGGCCAGCCTGGCGCAGGGCGCGCTCGGTGCTGCCGGGGTCGAATTCGACCAGCACCGACTCCGGCGGCCCGGCTTCGGTGCCGACCTGGTTGATGATCTGCTGCGGGTCCTTGCGCAGCGCGGCCAGTGCCGGGTTCTGCGCCGCCTTGGCATCGCCGGTCAGGCGCAGCACCAGGGTATCCAGGGCCTTGCCGGTGGCCTGGGCGCGGGCTTCTCTGCCCTGCCCTTCGACCGGTTCGCGCACCTGATACAAGCCGGAGACGGTTTCGGCCTGGGCGACGGTGCCGGCCACAGCCAGGCAGGCGCCCGCGAGGAAATTGAGAAGACGCATTGAGGATTCCTGTCCAGATGACCTTGGGGCGACACGCCCTTGCCTGTCGGCTGTGACCGCGCAACCACGGAAAATGCTCCGCGTTGCCGGCCCGTTACGTGGGTCGCCATGCCTATACCTTATACAGGCACCGGCGCGGCAACCAGTCGCACGGGGTGAAACACGGTTTTTTGACCAGATTTCCCGCCTGCCCGTCGGCCTGAGGATGGCCGCCTTGGGGCAACCCTGATAAAATCGCGCGCCTTCGCAGACCAGTGACGTACAGGCAGCCGCCGTTTCTGAAACCGGCCTTGGCCGTCCCGGTCGTTTTTCTGAATCCCTCCCTCCTAAAGGCCTGGATCAATGAGCAAGCAACCCTCCCTGAGCTACAAAGACGCCGGTGTAGACATCGACGCCGGCGAAGCACTGGTCGAACGCATCAAGGGCGTCGCCAAGCGCACCGCACGTCCTGAAGTCATGGGTGGCCTGGGCGGCTTCGGCGCCCTCTGCGAGATCCCGGCCGGCTACAAGCAGCCGGTGCTGGTCTCCGGCACCGACGGCGTCGGTACCAAGCTGCGCCTGGCGCTGAACCTGAACAAGCACGACAGCATCGGCCAGGACCTGGTCGCCATGTGCGTCAACGACCTGGTGGTGTGCGGCGCCGAGCCGCTGTTCTTCCTCGACTACTACGCCACCGGCAAGCTCAACGTCGACGTGGCCGCCACCGTGGTCACCGGCATCGGCGCCGGTTGCGAACTGGCCGGTTGCTCGCTGGTCGGTGGTGAAACCGCCGAGATGCCAGGCATGTACGAAGGCGAAGACTACGACCTGGCTGGCTTCTGCGTCGGCGTGGTGGAAAAGGCCGAGATCATCGACGGCTCGAAAGTGGTCACCGGCGACGCCCTGATCGCCCTGCCGTCCTCCGGCCCGCACTCCAACGGCTACTCGCTGATCCGCAAGATCCTCGAGGTTTCCGGCACCGACATCGACAACACCCAGCTCGACGGCAAGCCGCTGGCCGACCTGCTGATGGCGCCGACCCGCATCTACGTCAAGCCGCTGCTGCAGTTGATCAAGCAGACCGGCGCGGTCAAGGCCATGGCCCACATCACCGGCGGCGGCCTGCTGGACAACATCCCGCGCGTGCTGCCAAAAGGCGCCCAGGCCGTGGTCGACGTGGCCAGCTGGCAGCGCCCGGCGGTGTTCGACTTCCTGCAGGAAAAAGGCAACGTCGACGAGCATGAAATGCACCGCGTGCTGAACTGCGGCGTGGGCATGGTCATCTGCGTGGCCCAGGACCAGGTCGACAGCGCCCTGAACGTGCTGCGCGCCGAAGGCGAGCAACCGTGGGTGATCGGCCGTATCGACGTGGCCGCCGAAGGCGCCGCCCAGGTCGAGCTGCAGAACCTCAAGGCACACTGATGCCCTGCAATGTAGTCGTGTTGCTGTCGGGTTCCGGCAGCAACCTGCAGGCACTGATCGACAGCAACAGCGCCAGCGACAGCCCGGCACGCATCCGCGCGGTCATCTCGAACCGTGCCGACGCCTATGGCCTCGAGCGCGCCAAGGGCGCCGGCATCGAAACCGCCGTGTTGTCGCACACCGGGTTCGACGGGCGCGAAGCCTTCGACGCGGCGCTGATGGCGCTGATCGATGGCTTCCAGCCCGACCTGGTGGTGCTGGCCGGTTTCATGCGCATCCTCAGTGGCGATTTCGTGCGCCACTACCAGGGCCGCCTGCTGAACATCCATCCGTCACTGTTGCCGAAGTACAAAGGCCTGCACACCCACCAGCGCGCGCTGGAAGCGGGTGACGCCGAGCACGGCTGCAGCGTGCACTTCGTCACCGAGGAACTCGATGGCGGGCCTCTGGTCGTACAGGCTGTGGTACCCGTGGCAACGGATGACACCGCGCAGACGCTCGCCCAGCGCGTGCACCTGCAGGAACACCAGATCTACCCGCTGGCGGTGCGCTGGTTCGCCGAAGGACGCTTGCGTCTGGGCGAACAGGGTGCATTACTGGATGGCCAGCCGCTGGCGGCCAGCGGTCACTTGATTCGATCCTAGGAGAATTTATGCGTCGCGCCCTGCTCTTGGCTCTCGCCGTGCTCGCCCTGCCCCTCCAGGCAGCTGATCTGAAGCCTTTCGCGGCGAGCTACACCGCCGACTGGAAACAGCTGCCGATGAGCGGCACCGCCGCGCGCAGCCTGGAAAAGAACGCCAACGGTACCTGGAGCCTGAACTTCAAGGCTTCGATGATGATCGCCAGCCTGACCGAGCAAAGCACCCTCAAGTTCGAGAACGACACCCTGCTGCCGCAGCAGTATCACTTCGAACGCGGCGGCCTGGGCAAGGCGAAGAAGGTCGACCTGAACTTCGACTGGGCCGGCAAGAAGATCACCGGCAGCGACCGTGGCGACGCCATCAACCTGCCGCTCAACCGCGGCGTGCTGGACAAGTCGTCCTACCAGCTGGCCCTGCAGCATGACGTGGCCGCCGGCAAGAAAAGCATGACCTATCAGGTGGTCGACGGTGACGAGATCGACACCTACGACTTCCGCGTGCTGGGCACCGAAAAAGTGACCACCAAGACCGGCCAGGTCGACGCGATCAAGGTCGAGCGCGTGCGCGACCCGAGCCAGAGCAAGCGCATCACCGAGCTGTGGTTCGCCAAGGACTGGGACTACCTGCTGGTCCAGCTGCGCCAGGTCGAGACCGATGGCAAGGAGTACGTGATCGTGCTGCAGGATGGCACGGTCGATGGCAAGGCGGTCAAGGGTAACTGATCGTCAAGCCTGCAATGCCCGAAGCCCCGCCCTGTGCGGGGCTTTTTTTTGCTGCTGTCCGCCCTCCCCTGTGTAGGAGCGGCCTTGTGCCGCGAAAGGGCCGCAAAGCGGCCCCGGCAATTTCTGCGTCGGTGCTGACATCCTGGGGCTGCTGCGCAGCCCTTTCGCGGCACAAGGCCGCTCCTACATGAAACTTGTTTCATCGCTGTTTTATTTACTTAGCCTGCTAACAAATTCTATAAAGAAGGCCTGCGACACAGTGCCGCAGCCAACCAAGCAGTGGAGTTTGACGATGACAGTCCAAGTAACCGAACGCGACGAATCGAAAATGTCCCACGAAGGCCAGGCCGCTGGCCTGCGGATCTGGGACGTGCATCAGCAAGGCCAACTGGTCGGCATGTTCCATGACGAGCAACAGGCTCACCAGTACCGCATGGAGCTGGAATGCCTCGAGCGCCAACGCCCGGCGCAGTGACCCGGCCCTGCAATAAAAAACCCCGCCAAGGCGGGGTTTTTCGTGCTTACCACATCAGATCGTCTGGGATCTTGTAGGCCGCGTATGGATCGTCCTCGTCCGCTTCCTCGACATGGGTGTTGAGCAGCAGGATACGGTTGGGGTCGCGCTCCTGGATCTTCACTGCCGCCTCGCGCGGGATCACTTCGTAGCCGCCACCATGGGCGACGATGGCCAGCGCGCCATTGCTCAGCTTGCTGCGCATCAGGGCGTTGACGGCGATGCGCTTGACCTTCTTGTCATCGACGAAGTTGTAGTAATCCTCGGTGGTCAGCTTGGGCAGCCGGGTCGCTTCGATCAGTTGCTTGACCTGCGCGGCACGGGCCTTCTGCTCGGCCTTTTCCTGGACCTGGCGGTTCAGCTCCTGGTCCTTCTTGGCCTTCTCGGCCTGGGCTTCCTTGGCCAGGCGCTGCTGGCTGTCGTCCACCTCGACCTGGCCCTTGTGTTCCAGGCGTTTCTGTTTCTTCTCGGCTTTGTTGGTCTGCGAGACCTGTTTCTGGTTGACCAGGCCGGCTTTGAGCAATTGGTCGCGAAGGGAAAGGCTCATGGGTGTTCACTCACTTATGCATCGGCTCAGCCGCAGCTGGGCAGGTTCTTTTCCTGACGCTTGGCCTCGCCCCATAAGGCGTCCAGCTCGTCGAGGGTACGATCTTGAATGTTCAGGCCCTGCTCGCGCAATGCCTGTTCGATAAAACGGAAACGGCGCTCGAATTTACGGTTGGCGCGGCGCAAGGCGTTTTCCGGGTCGTGCTTGAGGTGCCGGGCCAGGTTGACGGTGGCGAACAGCAGGTCGCCCAGCTCGTCCTCCAGCGCCTCGCTGTCTCCATCGGCCATGGCCTGCAGCACTTCGTCGAGCTCCTCGCGGACCTTGTCCAGCACCGGCAACGCCTCGGGCCAGTCGAAGCCGACCGTGGCGGCGCGCTTCTGCAGTTTGGCGGCGCGAGACAGCGCGGGCAAGGCCGCGGGCACGTCGTCGAGCAGCGACAACTGCTCGGGCTCGCTCTTTTCGGCACGCTCCTCGGCCTTGATCTCCTCCCAGCGCGACTTGACCTGGGCCTCGTCGAGCTTGGGTGTGTCCAACGGTGCGTACAGCTCGCCGGTGGGGAATACATGGGGATGGCGGCGGATCAGCTTGCGGGTGATCGAATCGACCACGCCATCGAACTCGAAGCGCCCTTCCTCGCGGGCCAGCTGGCTGTAGTAGACCACCTGGAACAGCAGATCGCCCAGCTCGCCCTGAAGGTGCTCGAAGTCGCCGCGCTCGATGGTATCGGCGACTTCGTAGGCTTCCTCGAGGGTGTGCGGGACGATACTGGCGTAGTCCTGCTTGAGGTCCCAGGGGCAGCCATATTGCGGATCGCGCAGGCGGGCCATGAGGTGCAGCAGGTCTTCAAGGGTGTAGGTCATTGTTAAACAGGTCCTTTGGTGTAAGCCCCTTCGCGGGTGAACCCGCTCCCACAGGGATCGCACATAGCCCGAAGCTTGCACTCAACTGTGGGAGCGGGTTCACCCGCGAAGAAGCCACCTCGGTATCAAGGGGTACGATTACGCCGCGTCTCGATGATGTTGGGCAACTGCGAGATCCGCCCCAGCAAGCGCCCAAGGGCGTCCAGGCCTGGGATCTCGATGGTCAGCGACATCAGCGCGGTGTTGTCTTCCTTGTTCGAGCGGGTGTTGACCGCCAGCACGTTGATCTTCTCGTTGAGCAGCACCTGCGACACGTCGCGCAGCAGCCCCGGGCGGTCGTAGGCACGGATGACGATGTCGACCGGATAGGTCTGCACCGGGATCGGTCCCCAGCTGACCTGGATCATGCGCTCCGGCTCCTTGCCCGCCAGTTGCAGCACCGAGGCACAATCCTGGCGGTGAATGCTCACGCCACGGCCCTGGGTGATATAGCCGACGATGGCGTCGCCCGGCAGCGGCTGGCAGCACCCGGCCATCTGCGTAAGCAGGTTGCCGACACCCTGGATCTGGATGTCGCTGCGCTTGCCCGCGCGGATGCCCCGGGCCTGGCGCGGGATCAGCTCGACCGGCTCCAGGCGCTCGGGTTCGAGCAACTGCTGCGCGGCGTTGACCATGTGCGCCAGGCGCAGGTCGCCGGCGCCAAGGGCGGCGAACATGTCCTCGGCAGTCTTGACGTTGGCCTTTTCCGCCAGGCGTTCGAAATCCACCTGGGGCAGGCCCAGGCGGCTCAGTTCGCGCTCGATCAGGGTCTTGCCGGCGGCCACGTTCTGGTCGCGGGCCTGCAACTTGAACCAGTGGACGATCTTGGCCCGGGCCCGCGAGGTGGTCACGTAGCCCAGGTTGGAGTTCAGCCAGTCGCGGCTCGGGTTGCCATGCTTGCTGGTGATGATCTCCACCTGCTCGCCGGTCTGCAGGCTGTAGTTCAGCGGCACGATACGGCCGTTGATCTTGGCACCCCGGCAGTTGTGGCCGATCTCGGTGTGCACCCGGTAGGCGAAGTCCAGCGGCGTGGCGCCCTTGGGCAGGTCGATGGCGTGGCCGTCGGGGGTGAACACGTAGACCCGGTCCGGCTCGATATCGACGCGCAGCTGTTCGGCCAGGCCGCCGATGTCGCCCAGTTCCTCGTGCCACTCGAGCACCTGGCGCAGCCAGGAGATCTTCTCTTCGTAGTGGTTGGAGCTGGGCTTGACGTCGGTGCCCTTGTAGCGCCAGTGCGCACACACGCCCAGCTCGGCTTCCTCATGCATGGCGTGGGTGCGGATCTGCACCTCCAGTACCTTGCCCTCAGGGCCAATCACTGCGGTATGCAAGGAGCGGTAGCCGTTTTCCTTGGGGTTGGCGATGTAGTCGTCGAACTCCTTCGGAATGTGCCGCCACAGGGTGTGCACGATGCCCAGCGCGGTGTAGCAGTCGCGCACTTCCGGCACCAGCACGCGCACCGCGCGCACGTCGTAGATCTGGCTGAACTCCAGGCCCTTGCGCTGCATCTTGCGCCAGATCGAATAGATGTGTTTTGCCCGGCCGCTGATGTCGGCGTTGACACCGGTGGCCAGCAGCTCGTTCTGCAGCTGGTTCATCACGTCGCTGATGAAGCGCTCGCGGTCCAGCCGGCGCTCGTGCAGCAGCTTGGCGATCTGCTTGTACTGGTCGGGCTCGAGGTAGCGGAACGACAGGTCCTCGAGTTCCCACTTGATATGGCCGATACCCAGCCGGTGCGCCAGCGGCGCATAGATGTCGAACACCTCGCGGGCCACGCGCAGGCGCTTCTCGTCATCGGCGGCCTTGACCGCACGAATGGCGCAGGTACGTTCGGCGAGCTTGATCAGCGCCACGCGCACATCGTCGACCATGGCCACCAGCATCTTGCGCAGGTTCTCGACCTGCGCCTGGGAGCCGAGCACCAGCGACTGGCGCGGGCTGAGGCTGGCACTGATGGCCGCCATGCGCAGCACGCCGTCGATCAGCTTGGACACCACCGGGCCGAAACGCTGGCCGACCTCGGCCAGGGTCACCTTGCCTTCGCGCACCGAACGGTAGATGACCGCCGCCACCAGCGAATCCTGGTCGAGCTTTAGGTCGGCGAGAATTTCGGCGATCTCCAGCCCCGCCTGGAAACTGGAGGTACCGTCGGCCCAGGAATGCTTGGCCGGATTACCCTTCCTCTCGACTTCATGGGCAAACTCGCAGGCCTCTTTCAGCCCAGGGCGATCGAGCTGCGAATCGACGCTCACCACATGATCGAGCCATGCTTCGAGATTGATACTGCCGTCGTTGTTGACCGGCTGGTGCACTCTCACCTGTACCATCTTTGTTCTACCTTTCCATACAGCGCACCACACGGGTGCACTGGCTATCACCTGTGCGCCCCTCACTCCCTGAAGGGCGCACCAAGAGGGCCAGCCCAGCTAGCCCGCTTCGAATAACGCCATGGCCTCGACATGCGCCGTCTGAGGAAACATGTCGAGAATCCCGGCCCTTTTTAACCGGTACCCCTGTCCGACCAGCACCTGCGCGTCTCGCGCCAGCGTGGCCGGGTTGCACGATACGTAGACCAGCCGCTTCGCGCCCAGCCGGGCGATGCCTTGCACCACCTCGAAAGCCCCGTCGCGCGGTGGATCCAAGAGTACCGCAGAAAAGCCCTCGGCGACCCATCCGGCGCCCGCCAAAGGCTGCGATAAATCGGCCTGAAAAAACCGAGCGTTATGCACATTGTTGCCATCGGCGTTGGCCGCGGCGCGCTCGACCATGGCCTGCACGCCCTCCACCGCCACCACCTCGCGCGCCTGGCGGGCCAGGGGCAAGGCGAAGTTGCCCAGGCCACAGAACAGGTCCAGGACCCGCTCGTGCGCCTCGGGCGCCAGCCAGGCCAGGGCCTGCTGGATCATCAAGGTGTTGACCTGGGCGTTGACCTGGACGAAGTCACCCGGCCGCCAGGCCAGTTCCAGGCCCCAGGGCTGCAGGGCAAAGCCCAGTTGCGCCGCGGCATCCACCGGCGCCGGCTCGCCCTCGCCCTGCAGCCACAGCTGGGCGCCGGCCTCGCGGCAGAAGGCCTCGAGCCGCGCCAGGTCGTCACTTGGCAGGGGCGCTACATGCCGCACCAGCACCGCCTCGGCGGTGCCGCTGAAAAGCTCCACGTGCCCCAGCGCCTGTGGCTTGCCCAGGCTGCGCAGCACGGTTGGCAGGTGGCGCATGATCGTTTGCAAGGGTTGTACCAGCACCGCGCATTCGTCGATGCCGACGATGTCCTGGCTGGCCTCGGCGCGAAACCCCACGTCCAGTTGGCGCGCCTTGGTGTCCCAGCGTACCGCGACCCGCGCCCGGCGGCGGTAGCCGAATTCCGGTCCGCTCAGGGGAACAGCCCACTCCTCGGGCTGCACGCCAGCCACCCGCTGCAGTTGCTCGGCGAGCAGGCGCTGCTTGAGTGCCAGCTGGCCGTCATGGGGCAGGTGCTGGAGGTTGCAGCCACCGCAGCGGGCGTAGTGCCGGCAAGGCGCTTCACGGCGCTCGGGGCTGGCCTGGAACACGCGCTCCAGGCGCGCCTCGACCACCTTGCCGCGGGCGGCGAGCACCCGCGCCTCGACGTCCTCGCCGGCCAGCGCGCCGCTGACGAACCAGGTACGTCCTTCAATGAAGGCGATGCCGCGACCGTCACCGGCCACGCGCTCGATCGACAGACGTTGCTTCTTGCCCACGGGCAGCTGTGCGGCACGGTTGCCGCCGGCCGGCTGGAAGCGCAGGCCGGTGTTGCTTTTCTTTCTGGACATCAGGTCGGGTCGAACAGGCCGGTGGAGAGGTAACGGTCGCCGCGGTCGCAGATGATGGCGACCATCACCGCATTCTCGACTTCACGGGACAGGCGCAGCATGGCTGCCACCGCGCCGCCGGAAGATACGCCACAGAAAATGCCCTCTTCGCGGGCCAGGCGACGGGTGGTCTCCTCAGCCTCCTGCTGGGACATGTCGACCACGCGGTCGACGCGGGTGGCGTCGAAGATCTTCGGCAGGTACTCGTGGGGCCAGCGGCGGATGCCGGGGATGGCCGAGCCTTCCATCGGCTGCAGGCCGACGATCTGCACCGCCGGGTTCTGCTCCTTGAGGTACTGCGAGCAGCCCATGATGGTGCCGGTGGTGCCCATGGAGCTGATGAAATGAGTGATGCTGCCCTGGGTCTGCTGCCAGATTTCCGGGCCGGTGCTGTTGTAGTGGGCGATCGGGTTGTCGCCGTTGGCGAACTGGTCGAGGACCAGGCCGCGGCCTTCGGCCTGCATCTTCTCGGCGAGGTCGCGCGCGCCCTCCATGCCCTCTTCCTTGGTCACCAGGATCAGCTCGGCGCCATAAGCGGTCATCGCCGCCTTGCGTTCGGCGGTGGAGTTGTCCGGCATGATCAGGATCATCTTGTAGCCTTTGATCGCCGCGGCCATGGCCAGGGCGATACCGGTGTTGCCGGAGGTGGCTTCGATGAGGGTGTCGCCGGGCTTGATCTGGCCACGCAGCTCGGCGCGAGTGATCATCGACAGCGCCGGGCGGTCCTTGACCGAACCTGCCGGATTGTTGCCTTCGAGCTTGAGCAGCAAGGTGTTGCTGGTGTCCCCGGCGATGCGCTGCAGGCGAACCAGTGGCGTATGGCCGATGCAATCGGCGATGGTTGGGTACTGCAGGGTCATGGGCGTTTTCGCAATCCGGACGGCAGGGGCGTCTATCATACCGGCAAACCCTGCTCGGCCATATCACGCAATTGCTGGATGTTATAGCTCATGGCTATAAGGGCATGGGCCTGGCACCCGCTTTGCGGGTGATCGCTGGGCAAGCCCGCTCCCATGGAACAAACCGTAACTCATAGATTTAGGTGGACCCTGTGGGAGCGGGTTTACCCGCGAAGAATCCAGCGCGGTGTATGGCACCGGCTCCGCCGGTGTTCGCGGCGGTGCGGCGGTCCGATAAGCCCGCTCCCACAGGAGGACAGTTCCCAGCGCGGCAACGCAAGTTTCCTACAGGGTGTGCGAAGCCTTTGTGGGTGCGGGTTTGTCCCGCGATGAGCTCGACTCCCCCGCAGCCAGGCGCATGCACAAGCGCAGGCCATGCTCGCCATTGACCGCCCACACGCTCCCGCCCTGGCGCCGGATCGCATTGCGGGCAATGCTCAAGCCCAGGCCGAAACCACCATCCCCGGGCCGCGAACCCTCCAGCCTGGAAAACGGCGCGAATATCCGCTCCAGGTCTTCCTCGGCCACGCCACCGCCCTCGTCCTCCAGGTCGATACGCCAGTACCCGCCCTCTCGCCAACCGCTCAGGCGCACCACGCCCGCCTCCGGGGAATGACGGATGGCGTTGCGCAGCATGTTCTCCAATGCCTGGGCCAGGTCGTTGAGGCTGCCCTGCACCCAGCAGCCGGCCGGCAAGTCGCAGCGCAGCCGCTGCGGCGCCCAGCCACTTTCGTAGCAGGCGTTCTCGCTGAGCAGATCCCACAGCGCCGCCACCTGGATCGGCTCGAGGTTCACCGGTGCGCGTTCGGCGTCCTGCCAGGCCAGTTGCAAGGTGTCCTCGACCAGTTGCTGCATGCCATCCACCTCGCGGTGCAGGCGTTCGCGCAGGCGCTGCAGGTCGGTCTCGCCATCGCAGGCCACGCGCAGGCGGCTGAGCGGCGTGCGCATCTCGTGGGACAGATCGCGCAGCAACTGCTGCTGCAAGGCCACGGTGCCCTGCAGGCGCTCGGCCATCTGGTCGAAGGCCCGGGCCAGTTCGCCCAGTTCGTCCTTGCGCCGGGTGGTGCGCGAATCCAGGCGCGCGGCCAGCTGGTCGGCCCGCCAGGCATTGGCCTGCTCGCGCAACTGGTTGAGCGGCACGATCAGCATGCGGTACAGGCCGACGCACAGCAGCAGGGTGAACAACCCGGGGATGATGCCGTTGGTGACGACGCGCCAGAACAAGCGGTACTGGCCGGGGTTGAAGCGCTCCGGCAGCTCGATCACCAGCATGCCCTGCTCCGGCGCGCCGGGGAACGGCAGGCGCAACCAGGGCTGGCCGACACTGCGTCGGCTCATGGGCCAGTCGACGCCACGCAGGCGGGTCAGGCGCTGGGCCTGGCCGGCGCTCAGGTCGGCGCTGCCCAACGGTTGCAGGTCACCGTCGAGCACGCCCACCCAGCCCTGCTCGCGCTCGCGCATCTCGGCCAGCCAGGCGTCCACGCCCTCGCGGTCGCCACTGCGCCAGGCCTGCTCGGCCTGCGTCGCGTAGCCGCGCAGCACTTGCCGCGCCGGCTCGGACAGGAAGGCATCCTGGGTTTCCATGTGCCGGCCCCAGCTGTAGCTCAGGCCGATCATCAGCAGGCAGAAGCCCACCAGCAGGACGGTCAGTTTCCAGAACAGCGAGTGACGGTCGAGCACGGTTCAGTCGGCCTCGCCCGCGCCGAACACATAGCCCTTGCCCCACACGGTACGCACCTGCCGCTCGTGGTAGCCGATGGCCTTGAGCTTGCGGCGGATCTGGCTGACGTGCATGTCCAGGCTGCGGTCATGCCGCGAGTAGCCACGCTGCAGCACCTGCTGGTAGAGGAAGGGCTTGCTCAGCACCTCGTCCTGGCTGCGGTGCAGGGTGTCGAGCAGGCGATATTCACTGGGGGTAAGCCCGGCCCAGGCGCCGGCGAGGCTGACATCGGTGGCCTGCTCGTCGAAATGCAATTGCCCGGCCTCCACCCCACGCGGCGCCCGAGCGCGCCGCTCGAAGGCCACCCGGCGCAGGATCGCCTCGATGCGCACCCGCAGCTCGGCAAAGCTGAACGGCTTGGGCAGGTAGTCGTCCGCGCCGCGCTCGAAGCCGCTGATGCGGTCGGCCTCGGCGCCCAGCGCCGACATCAGGATCACCGGCGTGGCGCTGCGTCGACGCAGGCTGGCCAGTGCGTCCAGGCCGTTGAGCCCGGGCAGCAGGATGTCCATCAGCACCAGGTCGAACACCTGCCGGCCCGCCGCCTCCAGGCCTTCCAGGCCATTGCGGCACCAGGTCACCTGGAAGCCGCCGCGCTGCAGCTCGTCATGCAGGTAGGCGCCCAGCACGGGATCGTCCTCGATGGCGAGGATGTTGGTCGCGTGAATCGCTTCAGGATGCATTGGCAACTGCCATCAATTCTCAATTACGCGATTATTGGACAAGCGGTCCGAACAAGGCAACCTCCGTCCGACTGGCGTGACATTGAAGTGCCCGCACCGGCAACGCCAGCCGAGAAAAGCAAAAACCATTACAAATCCTGTGCATTACCCCTCAGCGCAGAGTAACGTTCCCGCTGATGCGCGAACCGCGCCTTTAACAGCACATGACAGGAGACAGGTGTGCTCGACCGTTTGGGAATCCGCAGCCGCGTCCTGCTGCTGGCCTTGCTGCCCGCCAGCCTGATGGCCCTGGTGCTGGGCAGTTACTTCACCTGGCTGCAACAAAGCGACCTGCGCACGCAACTGCTGCAACGCGGCAAGATGATCGCCGAGCAGTTGGCACCACTGGCGGCACCGGCCCTCGCCCGCCAGGCTCCGGCGCAACTGGAGCGCATCGCCGCCCAGGCCCTGGAGCAGGCCGATGTGCGCGCCGTGGCGTTCCTTGCCGCCGACCGCACGCGCCTGGCCCATGCCGGCCCCAGCATGCTCAACCAGCCGCCCAGCGGCGGCACCGGCACGCAGCTGCTGCAGCGCACGGGCAACGACGCCACCCGCTACCTGATGCCGGTGTTCGGCCATCACCGCGACCTGGCCACCGACGCCGTGCCGGCCGAGGCCGAGCGCCTGCTCGGCTGGGTGGAGATCGAACTGTCCCACGACGGCACCCTGCTGCGCGGCTACCGCAACCTGTTCACCAGCCTGCTGCTGATCCTCGCCTGCCTGAGCCTGACCGCGCTGCTGGCCCTGCGCATGAGCCGCACCATCAACAACCCGATCAACCGCATCAAGCACGCGGTCAACCAGCTCAAGGACGGCCACCTGGACGAGCGCCTGCCGGCCATGGGCAGCCACGAGCTCGACGAGCTGGCCGCCGGCATCAACCGCATGGCCGAAACCCTGCACAGCGCCCACGAAGAGCTGCAGCACAGCATCGACCAGGCCACCGAGGACGTGCGCCAAAACCTGGAGACCATCGAGATCCAGAACATCGAGCTGGACATGGCGCGCAAGGAGGCCCTGGAGGCCAGCCGCATCAAGTCTGAGTTCCTCGCCAACATGAGCCACGAGATCCGCACCCCGCTCAACGGCATCCTCGGCTTCACCCACTTGTTGCAGAAGAGCGAGCTGACCCCGCGCCAGCTCGACTACCTCGGCACCATCGAGAAGTCCGCCGACAACCTGCTGGGGATCATCAACGAGATCCTCGACTTCTCCAAGATCGAGGCCGGCAAGCTGGTGCTCGACAGCATCCCGCTGAACCTGCGCGACCTGATCCAGGACACCCTGACCATCCTCGCTCCGGCCGCCCACGCCAAGCAGCTGGAACTGCTGAGCCTGGTCTACCGCGACACGCCGCTGTCGCTGGTCGGCGACCCGCTGCGGCTCAAGCAGATCCTCACCAACCTGGTGAGCAACGCCATCAAGTTCACCCGCGAAGGCACCATCGTCGTGCGTGCCATGCTCGAGGACGAGCAGGAAGACAGCGTGCAACTGCGCATCAGCGTGCAGGACACCGGCATCGGCCTGTCGCCCCAGGATGTGCGTACCCTGTTCCAGGCGTTCAGCCAGGCCGACAACTCGCTGTCGCGCCAACCCGGCGGCACCGGCCTGGGGCTGGTAATCTCCAAGCGCCTGATCGAGCAGATGGGCGGCGAGATCGGCGTCGACAGCACCCCTGGCGAGGGCTCGCAGTTCTGGATCAGCCTCAACCTGCCCAAGGCCCACGACGACGCCGAGGAACAACCCGCCCAGGCCCTGCTCGGCCGCCGCGTGGCCATCGTCGACGGCCACGACCTGGCGCGCCAGGCACTGGAGCACCAACTGGAGGACTGCGGCCTGGCGGTCAGCGTGTTCGCCTCCTGCGACCAGCTGCTGCAAGGCGTGCAGGCCGCCAGCCAGGCCGGGCAGCCGTTCGAGTTCGCCGTGCTCGGGGTCAACCTGGGCAGCCTGGCCCCGGAACAGCTGGGCCAGTACCACCAGCAGCTCGAACGTCTCGGCTGCCAGTGCGTGGTGCTCTGTCCGACCACCGAGCAGCCGCTCTACCACCCTTACCTGCCCAATGCCCATGGCCAACTGCTGGCCAAGCCGACCTGCACCCGCAAGCTGCGTCGCCTGCTGCTGGAGCTGGTGCAGCCGCGCCGCCCGGTGTGCGAACAGCGCAACCACGGTGGCCAGCGCATGCCGAAGATCCTCTGCGTCGACGACAACCCGGCCAACCTGCTGCTGGTACAGACCCTGCTCGAAGGCATGGGCGCCGAGGTGCTGGCAGTGGACAACGGCTACGGCGCGGTACAGGCCGTGCAGGACGAACCGTTCGACCTGGTGCTGATGGATGTACAGATGCCCGGCATGGATGGCCGCGCCTGCACCGAGCAGATCCGCCAGTGGGAAAGCAGCCAGAGCGGCCCGCCCCTGCCGATCGTGGCCCTCACCGCCCACGCCATGGCCAACGAAAAGCGCGCCCTGCTGCACAGCGGCATGGACGACTACCTGACCAAGCCGATCAGCGAGCGCCAGCTGTCCCAGGTGGTGATGAAGTGGACCGGCCTGAGCCTGGGCTCACCGCCACCGGAACGCGCCAGCGAACGCCTGGCCGACAGCAGCGAGCTGAAGGTGCTCGACCCGGAGGAAGGCCTGCGCCTGGCGGCCGGCAAGCCGGACCTGGCGGCGGACATGCTGGCCATGCTGCTGGCCTCGCTGGAGTCCGACCGTGAAGCCATCCGCGCCGCGCGCAACGCCGCCGACCGCACGGCGATGATCGAGCGCGTGCACCGGCTCAACGGTGCCTCGCGCTATTGCGGCGTGCCGCAGTTGCGGGCGGCCTGCCAGCGCAGCGAAACCTTGCTCAAGCAGGACAGTCCCCAGGCGCTGCAGGCGCTGGATGAACTGGACCAGGCCATCAGCCGACTGGCCGAACAGGCGCGCGAGAGCGCGTAGGTAACTGTCCCCTGTGGGAGCGGGTTTACCCGCGAAGAATCCAGCGCGATGGATGGCACCGGCTGCGCCGGTGTTCGCGGGCAAGCCCGCTCCCACAGGGACCGCGCCAGATTCTAAAAATTGAGCAAGACAGTTGCTCCCGCAGGGTGCGCGGATCACCTGTGAAGTCAGTTCCCAGCGCGACAGCGCAGCCCGACGGACTGGGCGATCTCCCACAGGAGACACAGGTCAACGCCCAGACTGACCATTTGGCTAGACTGGTGGCATTTCAGATAGGACTCAGACCATGCGCGCCCTGTTGTTCAGCAGCCAGCACTACGACCAGGAAAGCTTCACCCGCGCCGCCAGTGCGGGCACGGTGGAGCTGCACTACCAGCCCGCCCGCCTGACCCTCGACACCGCGCCGCTGGCCCAGGGCTTCGAGGTGGTCTGCGCCTTCATCAACGACGAGCTCGACGCACCGGTGCTGGAACGCCTGGCCGCCGGCGGCACGCGCCTGATCGCCCTGCGCTCGGCCGGCTACAATCATGTCGACCTGGCTGCGGCGCAGCGCCTGGGCCTGACCGTGGTCCGCGTGCCGGCCTACTCGCCCCACGCCGTCGCCGAGCACGCCGTGGCCCTGATCCTGGCCCTCAACCGCCGCCTGCACCGGGCCTACAACCGCACCCGCGAAGGCGACTTCACCCTGCACGGGCTGACCGGCTTCGACCTGCACGGCAAGACCGTCGGCGTGGTCGGCACCGGCCAGATCGGCGCCGCCTTCGCCCGCATCATGGCCGGCTTCGGCTGCCAGCTGCTGGCCTACGACCCCTACCCCAACCCCGAGCTGGTCGCCCTCGGCGCCCGCTACCTGGAACTGCCCGAGCTGCTGCGCCAGGCGCGCATCATCAGCCTGCACTGCCCGCTGACCGAGCACACCCGCCACCTGATCAACGCCCAGAGCCTGGCCCAGCTGCAGCCCGGCGCCATGCTGATCAACACCGGTCGCGGCGCGCTGGTCGACACCCCAGCGCTGATCGACGCGCTCAAGAGCGGCCAGCTCGGCTACCTGGGGCTGGATGTGTATGAAGAGGAAGCGCAGCTGTTCTTCGAGGACCGCTCCGACCTGCCGTTGCAGGACGACGTGCTGGCGCGCCTGCTGACCTTCCCCAATGTGATCGTCACCGCCCACCAGGCATTCCTCACCCGCGAGGCCCTGGATGCCATCGCCGCGACCACCCTGGACAACATCAACCGCTGGGCGGCAGGCAATCCGCACAATCTTGTAAACGGTTGATGCTAGGATACGCGGCAATTTTGGAGGACCCATGGTCGAACACGATTTTCGCTACACCCTTTTCAACCCGCAACACACCCTGATCGAGTGCCGCGCGCTGGTGCCTGGCCGCTACCAGGTTACCGGCAACGGCGGCTCGATCCAGAAGGGCGACGTCCTGCTGGTCACCCTCAAGGGCAGCAAGGACCTGTCCATGCGACTGACCGTCGAGACCGTGCGCCACCTGATCAACCCGCATGGCCAGTGGGTCGCCGTGGCCCAGGGCCCGGCGTTCAACGAGCTGGAGATCCTCAACTGGCAGGTCAAGTGCGACAGCTGCGACGCGGTGCTGGACTTCGAGTTCGCCAACGACGCCAAGCTGGGCAAGAAGGGCCAGGCCCCGGCCGCCAGCGCGCGTATCCAGGAACTGGGCTGGGCGAGCAAGGGCGACAAGCACCTGTGCCCGCAGTGCCGGGAGCGTGGTTGAGTGAAACAGCTGCTGACCGGCGCGCTGATCGCCTGCGGCCTGCTGGGCTGCGCCGCACAACCCTCGAAGCTGCAGCAGGAGCAGAGCTACGTGCTGGAGTGGATCGGTGAGCGCCCGCTGATCGACTACAGCCACCTGACGCTGACCCTGGCCAGCGATGGTCGCGCCTACGGCAACGGCGGCTGCAACCACTGGTTCGCGCCCTACACGCTGGAGGGCGAGCGTATCAGCTTCGGCAAGGTCGGCAAGACCCGCAAATTGTGCGCGCCAGCGCTGATGGACCAGGAAAAACGCTTCCTGCAGGCGCTGGAAACGGTGCAGCGCTGGGATGTGTCGCCGATCGAGCAGATCCGTTTCTGGCCGGCCGAGGGCAAGCCGCTGCGCTTCTGGCCTGAGGAAGGCTGATCATCGCCGGGGGCTGCTTTGCAGCCCATTCGCGGCACAAGGCCGCTCCTACAGGGGTTCGCATTCCCTTGTAGGAGCGGCCTTGTGCCGCGAAAGGGCCGCAAAGCGGCCCCAGGATCGATCAGGCGCCGCCTTTCAAAGCCCTGATCTTCGCCTGCAGCCCTTCAAGCGTCTGCTCACCCATCAACTGCTCACGCACCTTGCCCTTGTCGTCGATGATGTAGGTCACCGGCAGCGCCTCGCTGCGCGGCAACTCGTAGCGCTCGGCCGGGTCCTGGGCCAGCACGGTGAAACCGATCCCCAGGGTATCGGCGGCGGCTTTCAGGTCCGGCCCCTGCAGGCCATCGAAGTTCACCCCCACCACCCGGATGCCCTGCGCCTCCCACTGCTTGGCAGCGGCATTGAGTTCAGGGATTTCCGTACGGCACGGGCCGCACCATTCGGCCCAGTAGTTGAGCACCAGCCAGTGCCCGTCGATCTGTTCGGCCTTTACCGTGTTGCCGTGCTGGTCCACGCCGTAGTCCGCACCGCAGCCGCCGAGCAACAGGCTCGCGGTGATGGCCAGTGCAGCTGCCAAACGCCTTGCCATGGGTCAATCCTTCTCGAAGTTTTCAAGCATTGAAGTCGGTCGCTGCGGTTAGAATAGCCGCCACACCCAGCTGGATGCGACCCGTCATGACCGATCTGACCCTCTATCATAACCCGCGCTGCTCGAAATCCCGCGGCGCCCTGGAACTGCTCGAGGCACGCGGCCTCGCGCCGACCATCGTGCGCTACCTCGAGACCCCGCCGGACGCCGCCACCCTCGAACAGCTGCTTGCCAAGCTGGGCATCGGCGCGCGCCAGCTGCTGCGCACCGGCGAAGACGAATACAAGGCCCTGGAGCTGGCCAACCCGGCCCTGAGCGACGCCCAGCTGATCAAGGCCATGGTCGAGCATCCCAAGCTGATCGAGCGCCCGATCCTGGTGGCCGGTGACAAGGCCGTGGTCGGCCGCCCACCAGAGAAGGTCCTGGAGATCCTGCCGTGAGCGAACCCTACATCCTGGTGCTGTACTACAGCCGCCACGGCTCGACCAGCGAGATGGCCCGGCATATCGCCCGCGGTGTCGAGATGGCCGGCCTGGAGGCGCGCCTGCGCACCGTGCCGGCAATCTCCACCGAGTGCGAGGCCGTGGCCCCGGACATCCCGGCCAGCGGCGCGCTTTACGCCACCCTCGACGACCTGCGCCACTGCGCGGGCCTGGCCATGGGCAGCCCGACCCGCTTCGGCAACATGGCCGCGCCGCTCAAGTACTTCCTCGACGGCACCAGCAGCCTGTGGCTGGGCGGCGAGCTGGTGGGCAAGCCGGCGGCGGTGTTCACCTCCACCGCCAGCCTGCACGGCGGCCAGGAGACCACCCTGCTGTCGATGCTACTGCCGCTGATGCACCACGGCATGCTGGTCACCGGCCTGCCCTACAGCGAATCAGCGCTGCTCGAGACCCGTGGCGGCGGCACGCCGTACGGCGCCAGCCACCATGCCGGCGCCGACGGCAAGCGTGAGCTGGACCCGCACGAGATCACCCTGTGTCGCGCGCTCGGGCAGCGCCTGGCGAAGACGGCCAAGGCCCTGGGTGGCGAACGTGGCTAGAAAGCCGAAGGTATTGCCGCCACTGGACTGGCTGGCCCCCCGGGTGCGCTTTACCCGCGCCCTGAGCCTGGCCTGCTTCTTCGGCCTGATCGCCCTGCTGGTGGTGAACAACCTGTGGTTCGCCGACCTGCACGGGGCGCGGGTCGAGGTGATCATGGCCATCGAGCTGATCCCCCTGCTGCTATTGCTGCCGGGCATGCTGATGGGCAGCGCCCGGGCGCACGCCTGGACCTGCTTCGTGGTGAACATCTATTTCATCAAGGGCGTGCTGGCGGCGTTCGATCCGGCGCGGGCGCTGTTCGGCTGGGTCGAGGTGCTGGTGAGCCTGGGGTTGTTCGTCAGCGGGTTGCTGTTTGTGCGCTGGAAGTTCCAGCAGGAGCGGCGCCTGGCGGGTGAAGGGCAGTAGACCTCGTCTGGCCTCTTCGCGGGTAAACCCGCTCCCACAGGATCTTCACTGCATCTGAAAGCAGTGCAGTACCTGTGGGAGCGGGTTTACCCGCGAAGAAGGCAACACCGATATCAGTGGTTGACGGTATGCGCCAGCATCACCGACAACTGGCACAGCGGCCGCCCGCTCTCGGCATGCCACTGGTTGAACGCCTGCTGCACCAACGCCAAGTCACGCTGGCTGGTCGGCGGCTTGTCGATGATCTTCTGCGCGATCAGCGCCGCCGCCATGTCGTCGGTGGGGATGAAGGTGTCCTTGCCGACCATCCGCAAGAACCGCGGCGCCGACAACCCGCCCAGCTGGTTGCCATGCTTGGCCAGGTACTTCCACAACCCGACGATATCGGTCTCAGGCCAGTCGGCGATGAACGCGCCGAAACTGCCCTTCTCCTTCGCCACGTCCAGCACCATCTGCGCATTGCGCGGCACGCTCTTGAGCTTGCCCAGGTGGCGGATGATGCGCTCGTCGTGCATCAGCCGCTCCAGGTGCTCGGCGCCCATCAGCACCACCTTCTGCGGATCGAAACCGAAGAACACCTGCTCGAACGCCGGCCACTTGGCGTCCACCAGGCTGTGCTTGAGCCCGGCGCGGAACACGCGCAGGGCCAGGGTCGACAGGTAGCGATCGTCAGGGATGTCGCGCAGCTGCGCGGGCGTGCGCGGCTGCGGCAGGAAGGCTTCCAGCGCCTGGGCCGAACCGAAGCGGTTCAGGCAGTACGCGTGCAACCACTGATAGTCGCGCATGCGGTCAGATGTTCAGCACGTCGAGGAAACGCGGGGTGGCGCTCTCGTCGATCTTCAGGCTGGTGAAGTCGAACAGGTTGCGGTCGGCCAGCTGCGACGGCGCGACGTTCTGCAAGGCGCGGAAGATACTCTCGGTACGGCCCGGGTGCTTGCGCTCCCACTCCACCAGCATGTCCTTGACCACCTGGCGCTGCAGGTTCTCCTGCGAGCCGCACAGGTTGCACGGGATGATCGGGAATTCCTTCATGTCCGAGTAGGCCTGGATGTCCTTCTCGCTGCAGTAGGCCAGTGGGCGGATCACCACGTTGCGGCCGTCATCGGCGCGCAGCTTCGGCGGCATGCCCTTGAGCGCGCCGTTGAAGAACATGTTGAGGAAGAAGGTCTCGACGATGTCGTCGCGGTGGTGCCCCAGGGCCATCTTGGTCGCGCCGATCTCGTCGGCGAAGGTGTACAGGGTGCCGCGACGCAGGCGCGAGCACAGCGAGCAGGTGGTCTTGCCCTCGGGTACCAGCTCCTTGACCACCGAGTAGGTGTCCTTCTCGACGATGTGATACTCGACGCCCAGCTCTTTCAGATAAGCCGGCAGCACGTGCTCGGGGAAGCCCGGCTGTTTCTGGTCCATGTTCACCGCGACGATGTCGAACTTGATCGGCGCCACCTTCTGCAGGTGCAACAGAACGTCGAGCATGGTGTAGCTGTCCTTGCCGCCGGACAGGCAGACCATGACCTTGTCGCCATCCTCGATCATGTTGTAGTCGGTGATGGCTTCGCCAGCGAGACGACGCAGGCGTTTTTGCAGTTTGTTCTGGTTGACCGAGAGGGTGCCCATAGCGCTTGGATCCGCGAGGTGTGACAAAAGCCGGCTATTTTACGCACAAACCGCACGGCGCAGTAGGTGAATCCGATAAAGACTTCAAGGGAATCAGCACCACGCCTGACAGCGCAATTTGCTCTAAAAAGCCGGTTTTGTGCCGGGATCCGCTTCCTATACTGCGACATAAGGCCACATTGGCGCAGCACTTGGTGTCCTGGCCTCGGGCCATAGGCGCTCCATCCGGGGGGCGTTTGGCAACGACGATAGGAGTGACCCGTATGATTCATCACGTTGTTGGGCTGTTCACCCACCCTGACCAGGAGTGGCGGGAGATCCGTGGCGAGGAAGAAAGCATCAGCCACATGTACCTGACGCACACGCTGATCCTGGCGGCGATCCCCGCCGTCTCGGCGTTCATCGGCACCACCCAGGTCGGCTGGGTGATCGGCGAGCGGCCAGCGGTGATGCTGACCATGGAAAGCGCGCTGTGGATGAGCATCATGTCGTACCTGGCGATGCTCGCCGGGGTCGCGGTGATGGGCGCCTTCATCCACTGGATGGCGCGCACCTACGACGCCAACCCGAGCATGGCGCAGTGCATCGCCTTCGCCACCTACACCGCCACCCCGCTGTTCATCGGCGGCCTCGCGGCGCTGTACCCGCACCTGTGGCTCGGCATGCTGATCGGCACGGCGGCCATCTGCTACACCGTGTACCTGTTGTATGTCGGCTTGCCGACGTTCATGAACATACCGTCGGATGAAGGCTTCCTGTTCTCCAGCTCCGTGCTGGCGGTGGGCCTGGTGGTACTGGTGGCGATCATGGCCGCGACCGTGATCATCTGGGGACTGGGCGTGGGGCCCGTCTACACCAACTGAACGCATACCTATCAGATCCAACCAACACTGGGGCATCACCCGAGGCCGCCGCAAGGCGGCTTCGTTTCGTGTGCCTGACCGGCGGCTCGGCAGCCGGCCATTGCCTGCGGCATAATGCCCGGTCAGGAGAACTGCCCCGCCATGCCCGAGCTGCTCAGACAACGCGTCGAAACCTGTTACCAGCAAGCCGAAACCTTCTTCAAACGCCCTTTTCCGCGCCCGCAGGTCAGCTTCAAGCTGCGCGGCCAGAAAGCCGGTGTCGCCCACCTGCACGAGAACCTGCTGCGCTTCAACCTGCAGCTGTACCGCGAGAACCAGGACGACTTCCTGCGCCAGACCGTGGCCCACGAGGTGGCCCATCTGGTGGCCCACCAGCTGTTCGGCGAGCGTATCCAGGCCCATGGCGAGGAGTGGCAGTTGATCATGCGCGGGGTGTACGAGCTGCCGCCGAACCGTTGCCACAACTATGAAGTGCAGCGGCGGGTGACGACGCGCTACATCTACCGCTGTCCGTGCCCGGAGAGTGATTTCCCGTTCACCGCCCAGCGGCACAAGCTGGTGCGCCAGGGCCGGCGGTACCTGTGCCGGCGGTGTCGGGAGATTCTGGTGTACAGCGGCGAGACCCGCGTCGAGTGAAAGATTGCATTCGCGGGTAAACCCGCTCCCACAGGTACCCCACCGTCCTGAGGGCAGCATTTTCCTGTGGGAGCGGGTTTACCCGCGAAAGGGCCGGCACTGACAGCACAGAACTCCCGGCACAAAAAAGGCGACCCGAGGGTCGCCTTCTTCATTTCACATCGCGATCAACGCGCCGGGCCTTCGGCCACGCCCAGGTCGTCGGTCGGACGGGTGTCGATCAGCGGCGAGCCGCCGGATGCCAGTTCCGCCTGCAGGGTGTCGGTGTCCAGCTCCTTGACCCACTTGGCCACGACCACGGTGGCCACGGCGTTGCCGATCAGGTTGGTCAGGGCGCGGGCTTCGGACATGAAGCGGTCGATACCCAGGATCAGCGCCAGGCCCGCCACCGGCAGGTGGCCGACAGCCGACAGGGTCGCGGCCAGCACGATGAAGCCGGAACCTGTGACGCCCGCAGCACCTTTGGACGCTACCAGCAGCACCAGCAGCAGGGTGATCTGGTGGGTGATGTCCATGGTGGTGTCGGTGGCCTGGGCGATGAACACCGCGGCCATGGTCAGGTAGATCGAGGTACCGTCCAGGTTGAACGAGTAGCCGGTCGGGATCACCAGGCCAACCACGGATTTCTTCGCGCCCAGGCGCTCCATCTTGGCCAGCATGCGCGGCAGGGCCGACTCGGAGGACGAGGTGCCCAGCACGATCAGCAGCTCTTCACGGATGTAGCGGATCAGCTTGATCACGCTGAAGCCGTGGGCGCGGCAGATACCGCCCAGCACTACCAGGATGAACAGCACGCAGGTGATGTAGAAGCAGGCCATCAGGTAGCCCAGTTGCACCAGCGAACCCACGCCGTACTGGCCGATGGTGAAGGCCATGGCACCGAAGGCGCCGATCGGGGCCAGCTTCATGATCATGTTGATGATGTTGAACATGACATGGGCGAAGCGATCGATCAGGTCGAGCACCGGCTTGCCGTAGCTGCCCAGGCGATGCAGGGCGAAGCCGAACAGCACCGAGAACATCAGCACTTGCAGGATATCGCCGTTGGCGAAGGCGCCGACCACGGTGTTGGGGATGACGTTGAGCAGGAAGCCCACGGTGGTCTGCTGCGCGCCGGCGGCGGCGTAGGCGGCCACGCTGCTGGCGTTCAGGGTGCTGACGTCGACGTGCATGCCGGCGCCCGGCTGGACCACGTTGACCACGACCAGGCCGATGATCAGGGCGATGGTGGAGACGATCTCGAAGTACAGCAGCGCGTAACCGCCGGTCTTGCCAACCGACTTCATGCTCTGCATGCCGGCGATGCCGCTGACCACGGTGCAGAAGATGATCGGGGCGATGACCATCTTGATCAGCTTGACGAAGCCGTCACCCAGGGGTTTGAGGGCTACGCCGGTTTCCGGGTAGTAGTGGCCGAGCAGGATACCGATGGTGATGGCGACGATCACCTGGACATACAGCGATTTGTACAGCGGCTGACGAGTCGTCATGGCTAGTTTTTCCTCAAGTGGGCCGGCGCATCCTTCCCAGGATGTCGGGGCACCTGAATCGCGAACCCTCCTGTACCCGGAGGGATTTGTCGTTGTGGGCGAGTGCCTGGGCAGGCCTCTGCCAGCTGAATAGCAAGGGCGATGCCAAAGTGCCCGCTTGAGGTGCACAGCCAATGATTACAGGGTGTGAATGCCCCGGGACGGGGCGAAGAACCACGTAGGAAATGGCGGATTTCCGCCCGATGGCGGAAATCGTACAGGGCAGGTTGGCGGGAATCCGCCTCAGAGGTATTCAGTGGGACTTTCCGGTGGGAGCGGGCTTGCCCCGCGATGAGGCCCGGGCCGGATGGCACCGGCTTCGCCGGTATCGCGGGGCAAGCCCGCTCCCACGCACCGCCCCCTGCACTGGAAAGGCAGAATCAATCGAGTCGGAAAGCGATGCGGAACGCAGCCCCGCCCAACGGCGAATCGCCCAGGCTCAGCTCGGCGTCATAGCTGTCGATGATGTCCTTGACCACCGCCAGCCCGATCCCCTGCCCCGGGTGCTGGCGGTCAAGCCGCTCGCCGCGCTCGAGAATCCGTTCGCGTTGATCCGCCGGCACGCCCGGCCCGTCGTCCTCGACGCACAGCTGCAGCAGCCCCGGCGACTGCTGCAGGCTGACCCGCACCTGCCCCAGGCATAACCGGTAGGCGTTTTCCAGCAGGTTGCCCAGCAACTCCAGCAAGGCGCCCTGCTCCATCGGCACCCGTGCCAGGGCCGGAATATCGAGGCTGACCTCGACGCGCTTGTCGCGATAGACCTTGGCCAGGGTGCTGCACAGGCTGTCGAGCAACGGCTTGAGCTCGACCTGGTGCTTCACCAGGCCGCTCTTGCGCAGGCTGGCGCGCTGCAGCTGGTAGTCGATCTGCTGGCTCATGCGCTCGATCTGGCTCTGCAGCACCCGCGCCTGTTCGCGGTCGCCCTGCTCCATGCTCTCGCCAACGCCCTGCAGCACCGCCAGCGGGGTCTTGAGGCTGTGGGCCAGGTCGTCGAGCGAGTCGCGGTAGCGCTGACGCTGCTCGCGCTCGCTGCGCAGCAGGCGGTTGAGCGAGCCGGTCAGGCGCAGCAGCTCGCGTGGATGCTCGCGACTCAGCCCATCTCTGGCTCCGCTCTCCACATCGTCGAGCTCGGAGCTGAGCCGGCGCAATGAACGCAGGCCCCAGGTCAGGCCGGCCCAGAGCAGCACCATCAACGCCAGCAGCGCCGCGCCGAAGCCCAGGTAGAGTTTCTCGCGCAGGCCGTTGAGGGTGTCCTGGTATTCACGCACCGGCTGCAGGGCGACGATGCTGAACGCCGCGCTCTTGCCGCCGAGCAGCTTGACCTCGACGTCGTAGACGAAGAATTCGTCGCCGTCGTCCTGGTGAATGCGGGCGAACTCGTTGCCGCGTCCGTCATAGCGGGGGTGATAGTTGATATTGCGGTTACGGGTGGCCCGCGACTGCCACACCAACGTGCCCTGGCGGTCGAAGATGTAGCCAAGCAGACCGGTGTAAGGCAGGTTGTAGCGTTCGTCCGGCAGCAGCGCCGGCATCTGCAGCTGGCCGCGCTCGATGCGCGCGGCCGAAATCAGGGTGGTCACGTCCGAGGCCAGGCGCTGCTCGATCGACTCCTGCAACGCCAGGCTGAAGGCCTTCTGCAAGGCCGGCAGCAGCGCCAGCATGAACAGCAGCGCCAGCAACGCCGCCGCCAGCATCAGGCGCACCCGCAGCGAACGGATCATCGGCAGCGCTCGGTGAACAGGTAGCCCAGGCCGCGCACGGTGTCGATCGGCTTGAAGCCGTTGTCGCCCTCGAGCTTGCGGCGCAGGCGGCCGACCAGCACCTCGATGACGTTCGGGTCGCGCTCCTCGTCGTCCGGGTACAGTTGCTCCATCAGGCGGTCCTTGGCCACCACTTGCTGGTGATGACGCATGAGGTACTCGAGGATGCGGTATTCGTAGGCGGTCAGCGCCAGCGGTTGCTCGTCCAGGGTCGCCTGCTTGCGGTTGAGGTCAAGCACCAGGGGCCCGGCAGCGATGGTCGACTGGGTGAAGCCGCTGGAGCGGCGCAGCAAGGCGTTCAGGCGGGCCTCCAGCTCCTCGAACTGGAACGGCTTGACCACGTAGTCGTCGGCGCCGGCAGCCAGGCCCTCGACCTTGTCCTGCCAGTTGCCGCGGGCGGTCAGGATGAGGATCGGGAACGTCTGGCCGAGGCTGCGCAGCTGGCGGATCAGATCCAGCCCGCTCATGCCCGGCAGGCCCAGGTCGATCACCGCCAGGTCGTGGTTGTACTGCTCGGCCTGGTACAAGGCCTCTTCCGCGTTGGCCACCGCCTGCACCACATGGCCGCCCTCGCCGAGGCGGGTGAACAGGTGATGACGCAGCAGCGCCTCGTCCTCGACCACCAGCAATTTCATGTGGATCTCCTTTCAATGGGAATGCCCTGTGCCGGCCTCTTCGCGGGTAAACCCGCTCCCACAGGGTTGTGCACCACCTGTGGGAGCAGGTTTACCCGCGAAGAGGCCGGCACAGGATAACAGCGACCTCAGAACTTGTAGGTAGCCGCCAGGTAGGTCTGCGCGCTGCTGGTCAGGCGCAGGGTACCGTCCTTCGGCCCGCCGTGGGCGCCGATCTCGGTGGCGGCGTTGCTGCGCAGGTAACGGTAGCCCAGCTCCACCGAGGTGTTGTCGGTCACTTCCTGGATCACACCGGCCTGCAGGCCGACGGCGTAACCGTAGTCGGTATCGCGGCGGGCGCCCGGCGAATCCTGGGTCAGCTTGGTCATGCCCAGGCTGCCGCCGCCGAACAGTTTGGTGGTATCGCCCACCGGCAGGAACAGGTCGTAGCTGCCCAGCAGGTTCTCCTGGCGCAGCTTGACGCCGCTGTGATCGCCCGAGACGTTGTCGTAGGTCAGGTAGTAGCGGCCCTGGTCGTTGATCTTGCCCAGGCGCGCGCCCCAGGTGCTGTCCTTGCCGATGATGCCGTCGGCGTTCAGGCCGTCGGTGTTGCGCTGCAGCAGGCCGGACTTGCGGACTTTGTCGCTGGTCTGGCCGTAGGTCAGGCTGGCGAAGTTGTCATCGGCCTGGGCAACGCTGGTGAGGCCGGCGGCGCAAACCGCCATGGCGGCGATCAGGGTGTTGAGGGTTTTCATGGTTCAGGTACTCCGGGTTGGATGCGTTGTTGCTGTCTGGGGGCTAGAGTAGGGAGGGCGCCCTGAACCCCTGCTGAACCCGGCCTGAACCTTGGCTGAACGAACCGAAGAAGGAGCTCGACCATGCGTACCCTGCTTGCCCTGGCCTTGTTGTGCAGCGCCAGCCTTGCCCAGGCGGCGGTGCAGACCCGCGAGATTCCCTACCAGGATGCCGACGGCAAGCGCCTGGTCGGCTACTACGCCTATGACGACGCTATCGAGGGCAAGCGCCCGGGCGTGGTGGTGGTGCATGAGTGGTGGGGGCTGAACGACTACGCCAAGCGCCGCGCCCGCGACCTCGCGGCGCTGGGCTACAACGCCCTGGCCATCGACATGTACGGCGACGGCAAGAACACCGAGCACCCCGCCGACGCCCAGGCGTTCATGGCGGCGGCGATGAAGGATCCGAAAGCCGCTGCCCGGCGCTTCGACGCCGGGCTTGAGCTGTTGAAGATCCAGCCCAACACCAACAAGCACCAATTGGCGGCCATCGGCTACTGCTTTGGCGGCAAGGTGGTGCTGGATGCGGCGCGCCGGGGCGAGAAGCTCGATGGCGTGGTGAGCTTCCATGGTGCGCTGGTGACCCAGACGCCGGCCAAGCCCGGGGTGATCCGGGCGAAGATCCTGGTGGAGCACGGCGAGGCCGACAGCATGGTCACCCCGGAGCAGGTGGCGGCGTTCAAGGCGGAGATGGATGCGGCCAAGGCCGACTACAAGTTTGTCGGGATTCCGGGTGCCAAGCATGGGTTCACCAACCCGGATGCGGATCGGTTGGGGCATGGGGGGCATGGCGGGCCGGATATCGGGTATGACAAGGCGGCTGACGAGAGCTCCTGGAAGGATATGCAGGCGTTCTTGAAAGACGCGTTCGACTGATGATCGCCGGGGCCGCTTTGCGGCCCTTTCGCGGCACAAGGCCGCTCCTACAGGAGACCGCATGCCCTTGTAGGAGCGGCCTTGTGCCGCGAAAGGGCTGCAAAGCAGCCCCAAATATCTGCTCCACCACCAGTCACCAGGCTGGCACAATACCCGCCATGAACAGACTCCCCACCTGCTGCGCCCCGCTCCAGCACCACTGGCCCCTGCCCCGCCCGGTCCCCGGCGCGGTGCTGGTCAGCTGCGCCTTCGACCCGGCCCGCCTGGCCGCCGACGACTTCCAGCGCGCCGGCATCGAGCAGACCGCCAGCCTGCAACGCTCGGTGGCCAAGCGCCAGGCCGAGTACCTGGCCGGTCGGATCTGCGCCCGCGAGGCACTGCGGATTCTCGATGGTCGAAGCTACGTTCCCACCCCTCATGAAGACCGCTCGCCAATCTGGCCCGCCGGCATCCACGGCTCGATCACCCACGGCCAAGGCTGGGCCGCCGCGGTTGTCGCAGCCGACGGCCAATGCCGTGGCCTGGGCCTGGACCAGGAAACCCTGCTCAGCGAAGAGCGCGCCGAACGCCTGACCGGGGAGATCCTAACGCCCGCCGAGCTGGAGCGCCTGGACCACAGCCAGCAGGCCCTGGCCGTGACCTTGACCTTCTCGCTCAAGGAAAGCCTGTTCAAGACCCTCTACCCGCTCACCCGGCAGCGCTTCTATTTCGAGCACGCCGAGCTGCTGACATGGTCCGCCGACGGCCATGCCCGCCTGCGCCTGCTCACCGACCTGTCGGCCGAGTGGCGCCATGGTGTCGAACTCGATGGCCAGTTCTGCCTGCAGGACGGCCATCTGCTCAGCTTGATCAGCGTCTAGTCGCGCGGCTGCTCGCGCGGCCAGCTCAGGCTGAAACACGCCCCGCCCAGCTGCTCGCTGTGCCCGACCAGGGCGCGGCCGCCGTGCCAGTAGATGATCCGCCGCACGATCGACAGCCCCAGCCCATGACCGCCCGAGGCCCGGGTGCGGCTGTCGTCGAGACGGGTGAACGGGGTGAAGATGCGGTGCCACACGCCTTCGGGAATTCCGGGGCCGTCATCCTCCACATCGATGCGGCAACGCTGCTGGCCGATCTGGTAGCTCAGCCGCACTTGCGATTCGGCATGGCGCATGGCATTGCGCACCAGGTTCTGCAGGGCCCGGTGCAGGTAGCGCGGCTCGGCCTCGACCCGGGCGTCACCGCCATCGAGCCCGTGGCACACCCCGCGTACCACCCGCACCTCGGCCCGCAGCGGCGCCAGTTCCTCGATCACCCGCGCCAGCAGCTCGTCCAGGTCCACCACCTGGAAATGCAGGGCCGGCGCGCCCTGCTCCAGGCGGGCGTAGGTCAGCATCTCGTCGACCAGCTTGTCCAGGTCCTGGATATCGCCGTCCATGCCGGCCAGGTGCTTGGCCCGGGCCTCGTCAGTGCTGGCGCTCTCGATCATCTCCAGGCCGAAGCGCAGGCGCGCCACCGGCGTGCGCAACTCGTGGGACACCGCCCGCACCAGCTCGCGCTGCATGGTCAATGAGCGCTGCAGGTGCTCGGCCATGCCGTTGAAGGCCTCGGCCAGGCGCCCAACCGAGTCGGCGTCGCCGGCCGGCACGCGGGTGTCGAGGCTGCCCTGGGCGATACGCGTGGCCGCCACCTCCAGGCCCGACACCCGTCTTTCCAACTGGCGCACCAGCAGGTAGACCACCAGCCCGATCAGGCACAGGCCGAGGAAGGCGATCAGGACCAGCAACTGCGGCGGATACGGGTTGAGCTGGTACAGCGGGCCAATCTCCAGCACCCAGGGCGAACCGGACAGCCCCGCGAACACGCGGATCGAATCGCCGTCCCGGCCCAGGGCCATCACCGTGTCGCCCTCCTCCACCCGGCGGCGCTGGTCGTCGTCCAAAGCGGCGCGCTCGATGCGCTGCAGGGCGATGTCGAAGCCGAAGCCCTTGCTCTGGCGCAGCTGCGCCAGACGCGCCTGCTGCTCGGTCACCGGGTAGCGCACCAGTTCGTCGGCCAATAGGTAAAGCGTGGCGCGGGCCAGCTGTTCGCTGATCTGCTTGACCTCGGCCACCAGCAACAGATCCTCGTGACCAACCCGGCGCAACACCCGGGCGGCATGCGGGCCGGTCTTCTCCACCACCACCAGGTCGCGGTACAGCCGCGCCCGCTGCCCGCCGTCGAGGGTGAACGCCGACAGCGGCTGCAGGTCCAGCGGCACGCCGAGCAGGCGCTCCCAGATCACCAGCGAACGGGTGCGTTCCACCGCGTTCTGTTGCGCCAGGTTGTCGGCCATCAGGCTGAAGGTGCCCTGGGCCAGGCGCTCGCGGTGCTGGCCGGCGCGGATCTCGTTGAGCAGGTGCAGGCTGAGCACGCCGAGCACGGCCACCAGCACCAGCACCGCGAGCATGCCGCCATAGATGCGCAGGAAGATCGAATTCATGGCGCCTCGCCGACGAACAGGTAGCCCTTGCTGCGCAGGGTCTTGATCAGCCGCGGGGTGATCGGGTCGTCGCCGATCTTGGGGCGGATCTTGGAAATGCGCACATCGATTGAGCGGTCCTGGCCGTCGTAGGCGACGCCGCGCAGCGAGGTGAAGATCTCCTCGCGGGACAGCACCCGCCCGGCGTTGCTGGCCAGCAGCCAGAGCAGGTCGAACTCGGCGCCGGTCAGCTCGATCAACTGGCCGCTCAGGCGCGCCTCGCGCTGGCGGCTGTCTATATGCAGCGGGCCGAAGCTCAGTTCCTGGCGCCGCTCCGGAGCCTCGCTGCGGCGCAGCAGGGCATTGATGCGCGCCAGCAGCACGCGGGGGCGCACCGGTTTGCAGACATAGTCGTCAGCGCCCAGGTCCAGGCCCTGGATCTGGTCCAGTTCGTCGCTGCGGGCGGTGAGCATGAGGATCGGGCCGGCGTACTGGCCGCGCACCCGGCGGCAGATGCTCAGGCCGTCCTCGCCGGGCAGCATCAGGTCGAGGATCACCAGGTCCGGCTGGCTGTCGATGATACGCCGGGCGGCACGGCCGCCGTCGCCCTCCACCGCCACCTCGAAGCCGTTGGCCTGGAGGTACTCGGCGGTGAGCTCGGCGAGGCGCTGGTCGTCCTCGACGATCAGGATGCGGTTGATTGGCTGGTCCATGGCCTTACCCTTCTTCTGGTTTTTTTGGGCCTTGCTGTTGTCTGTACCGGCCTCATCGCGGGGCAAGCCCGCTCCCACGCATGACTCTGTACTCCACGCATGGCTCTGTACTCCACGCATGGCTCTGTATTCAGCGTGGGAGCGGGCTTGCCCCGCGATGAGGCCAGTACAACCCTTTGATTCCAACGAAAAACCGCCTTCACCAAAGCGCAACATCAGCCCCGGATACTACGTCCCGCCCTCCCCCCTGCCAACCACGCAAAACACCCCTCGACTGAACCGTTTTTTGTGATAGGGTGCGCGCCCGAAAAAAACTGCGCGACGGCGTAGCACAGACAAAAAATAGTGCAAACCTCTTGGGACAAGGGCTACAGCGAATACCCACGGATCACTCACAAAGTACCCACAAGTTATCCACAGGCGCTCACCTTGCAAAGCCCCCGAGACCGCATTATCTTGTATCCCTATCGCAGCGAACCACTAGATGTTGGGTTTCGCGCAAAATCACAAACACAAGTCGCCAGGCAAATTCAAGCGAATTTACCGACTGAACTTAACGTGATTTCAACAGCCAAACCGCTCCTGCGGAGGGCGACCGAGGCAAGCCGCAAACGGCCTTGTTCGGGTATGAGTGTTGCAGGCGGTGCCTTGCCACTCATCAGCAACAGATTTTGGGTACGCCCAGAACCTTTGACTTCGGCCAGGGAGCGGCAGGTTATTGCCCCTTATTCCTGAGTCTGTCCCGAAGTCGGTAAGCCCGAGCGGGCGTGTGCGCGTGCATGACGCCTCCCCGCCCGGGCCATCGAGCAAGTGGACGGAACGGTGGGCGCCCCAACAAGGCGCCTGAACAAACTAGAAACTGTGGAGACACCCACCCATGCAAACCGACACAACTCGCGAGAACCCGCAGGCCAAGGCGCCGCAGGCCGAATCCAACCAGGATCTGGCTGCCACCGCCCCCGGCCAACTGCGCGTGATCAAGCGCAACGGCACTGTCGTCCCCTACACCGACGACAAGATCACCGTGGCCATCACCAAGGCGTTCCTCGCAGTTGAAGGCGGCACCGCCGCCGCCTCGTCGCGCATCCACGACACCGTCGCGCGCCTGACCGAGCAGGTCACCGCCACGTTCAAGCGTCGCATGCCATCGGGTGGCACCATCCACATCGAAGAAATCCAGGACCAGGTCGAACTGGCCCTGATGCGCGCCGGCGAGCAGAAAGTCGCCCGCGACTACGTGATCTACCGCGACCAGCGTGCAAAAGAGCGCGCCACCCGCTCCAACGCCGACAGCGTGGTCGAGCCGCACCCAAGCATCCGCATCACCCTGGCCGACGGCAGCCTGGCCCCCCTGGACATGGCCCGCCTGAACACCATCATCAGCGAAGCCTGCGAAGGCCTGGCCGAAGTCGATGGCGAGCTGATCCAGCGCGAAACCCTGAAGAACCTGTACGACGGCGTGGCCCTGAAGGACGTCAACACCGCCCTGGTGATGACCGCCCGTACCCTGGTCGAGCGCGAGCCGAACTACTCGTTCGTCACCGCCCGCCTGCTGATGGACACCCTGCGCGCCGAAGGCCTGGGCTTCCTGAATGTCGCCGACAGCGCCACCCACCACGAGATGGCCGACCTGTACGCCAAGGCCCTGCCGGCCTACGTCGAGAAAGGCGTCGAGTTCGAGCTGCTCGACCCTGCACTGAAAGGCTACGACCTGGAGCGCATGGGCAAGGCGATCAACCACGAGCGTGACCAGCAGTTCACCTACCTGGGCCTGCAGACCCTGTACGACCGCTACTTCATCCACAAGGATGGCGTGCGCTTCGAGCTGCCGCAGGTGTTCTTCATGCGTGTGGCCATGGGCCTGGCGCTGGAAGAGAAAGATAAAGAAGCCCGTGCGATCGAGTTCTACAACCTGTTGTCGTCCTTCGACTACATGGCTTCGACCCCGACCCTGTTCAACGCCGGTACCCTGCGTCCGCAGCTGTCCAGCTGCTACCTGACCACCGTCCCGGACGACCTGTCGGGCATCTACCACGCGATCCACGACAACGCCATGCTGTCGAAATTCGCCGGTGGCCTGGGCAACGACTGGACCCCGGTACGTGCACTGGGCTCGTACATCAAGGGCACCAACGGCAAGTCGCAAGGCGTCGTGCCGTTCCTGAAAGTGGTCAACGACACCGCCGTTGCCGTGAACCAGGGTGGCAAGCGCAAGGGCGCCGTGTGTGCCTACTTGGAAACCTGGCACCTCGACATCGAAGAATTCATCGAGCTGCGCAAGAACACCGGTGATGACCGTCGTCGTACCCACGACATGAACACCGCCAACTGGATCCCTGACCTGTTCATGAAGCGCGTCTTCGATGACGGCAAGTGGACCCTGTTCTCGCCATCGGAAGTGCCTGATCTGCACGACCTGACCGGCAAGGCCTTCGAAGAGCGCTACGAGTACTACGAAGCCCTGACCGAGTACAACAAGATCAAGGTGTTCAAGACCATCCAGGCCAAAGACCTGTGGCGCAAGATGCTGTCGATGCTGTTCGAGACCGGCCACCCATGGCTGACCTTCAAGGACCCGTGCAACCTGCGCAGCCCGCAGCAGCACGTGGGCGTGGTCCACAGCTCGAACCTGTGCACCGAGATCACCCTGAACACCAACAAGGACGAGATCGCGGTCTGCAACCTGGGCTCGATCAACCTGCCGAACCACATTGTCGACGGCAAGCTGGACACCGCCAAGCTGCAACGCACCGTGAACACCGCCGTGCGCATGCTCGACAACGTGATCGACATCAACTACTACTCGGTGCCGCAAGCGCGTAACTCGAACTTCAAGCACCGCCCGGTCGGCCTGGGCATCATGGGCTTCCAGGACGCGCTGTACCTGCAGCACATCCCGTACGGCTCGGACGCTGCCGTCGAGTTCGCCGACAAGTCGATGGAAGCGGTCAGCTACTACGCGATCCAGGCTTCCTGCGACCTGGCCGACGAGCGCGGCGCTTACGAGACCTTCCAGGGTTCGCTGTGGTCCAAGGGCATCCTGCCACTGGACAGCCAGCAGATCCTGATCGAGGCCCGTGGCCAGAAGTACATCGACGTCGACCTGACCGAGAGCCTGGACTGGGCCCCGGTGCGCGAGCGCGTACAAAAAGGTATTCGTAACTCGAACATCATGGCCATCGCGCCGACCGCGACCATCGCCAACATCACCGGCGTGTCGCAGTCCATCGAGCCGACTTACCAGAACCTGTACGTGAAATCGAACCTGTCGGGCGAGTTCACCGTGATCAACCCGTACCTGGTCCGCGACCTGAAAGCCCGCGGCCTGTGGGACTCGGTGATGATCAACGACCTGAAGTACTACGATGGTTCGGTGCAGCAGATCGAGCGTATCCCGCAAGAGCTGAAGGACCTGTACGCCACCGCGTTCGAAGTCGAGACCAAGTGGATCGTCGATGCCGCCTCCCGTCGCCAGAAGTGGATCGACCAGGCCCAGTCGCTGAACCTGTACATCGCCGGCGCTTCGGGCAAGAAGCTGGACGTGACCTACCGCATGGCCTGGTACCGTGGTCTGAAGACCACCTACTACCTCCGTGCCCTGGCCGCGACCAGCACCGAGAAGTCGACCATCAACACCGGCAAGCTCAACGCCGTGTCGAGCGGCGGCGACAGCGCCCCGGTCCAGGCCGCGGGCCCTGCCCCGGTACCGAAGGCTTGCGCCATCGACGAGCCGGATTGCGAAGCCTGCCAATAAGGCCTTCGCAGCGCTGAGCTGAAGATGCCGCCTCAACCGCCCTCACGGGTGGCTGAGGCGGCATTTTTTTGCGCCCCGACATTCCCTGCGGGAGCGGTGCGTGGGAACGGCACGTGGGAGCGGGCTTGCCCCGCGATAGGGCCCCTACAGGCAATACACCCCCTAGGCCCTGACCAAGATCAAAACACCATATGTAGCGCCAAACAAAAAAAATCACACCACATATAGGATCTAATCCCATTTAGGGCTAGACTCTTACCCCGTGACGAACCACCGGTATCCAGTGAACGGAAGCACGTAATGCAGGTCGAAAATTTACCGCCCTGCGCCCCCTGCGCCGCCCCGATCCAAAGTGATTTCCGGTATACTTCGCGGCCCCAAAAAGGGATGAGCCAATGATCGACTGCGTGAAGCAAGCCCCCGGGGCCACACCGCAGGTTTTATCGTTGCCGTACAGCTTCCAGGTGCCCTGCCCCCTCGCCCGAGTGCAGGCCAGGCGCCGACCCGAACACCTTCAAACGTGACGAGAGCCCGCTCTCACTGCCTGCCGTAACGCCCATTGGCGTCGCGCCGTACAGGCATCACTTCAAAATCCAACCGGTTGCCCCGCGCAACCCTCTAGCAGGAGCCAGGACCATGCTGAGCTGGGACGAATTCGACAAAGAAGACGGTGAAGTCGCCGCCAAAGGCAACACCCCCGCGCAGGCCGCAGCCGCCACCACCCTCGACAAGCTCGACAGCGCCGGCGGTGCCGCCGCCCTGGAAGCCCGTGCCGCCACCGCCGCCGACTCCGACGCCGTCAAGCGCGCCAAGGCTGCGCTGGACGCCCTGGATATCGCTGAAGGCCTGGCCGAGCTGGAAGGCTCCTCGGCCCGTGTCGCCGTTGACGAAAAGCGCATGATCAACTGCCGCGCCGACCTCAACCAGCTGGTACCGTTCAAGTACGACTGGGCCTGGCAGAAGTACCTCGACGGCTGCGCCAACCACTGGATGCCGCAAGAGGTCAACATGACCGCCGACATCGCCCTGTGGAAGAGCATGGACGGCCTGACCGAAGACGAGCGCCGCATCGTCATGCGCAACCTCGGCTTCTTCTCCACCGCCGACTCCCTGGTGGCCAACAACCTGGCCCTGGCCGTGTACCGTCTGATCACCAACCCCGAGTGCCGCCAGTACATCCTGCGCCAGGCCTTCGAAGAGGCGATCCACACCCACGCCTACCAGTACTGCATCGAGTCGCTGGGCATGGATGAAGGCGAGATCTTCAACATGTACCACGAGATCCCATCGGTCGCGAAAAAAGCCGCCTGGGGCCTGAAGTACACCCGCGCCATCTCGGACCCGGAGTTCAACACCGGCACCGTCGAAACCGACAAAGAGCTGCTGCGCAACCTGATCGCCTACTACTGCGTCCTGGAAGGCATCTTCTTCTACTGCGGCTTCACCCAGATCCTGTCCATGGGCCGCCGCAACAAGATGACCGGCGTCGCCGAGCAGTTCCAGTACATCCTGCGCGACGAATCCATGCACCTGAACTTCGGCATCGACGTGATCAACCAGATCAAGATCGAGAACCCGCACCTGTGGGATGCCGCGATGAAGGAAGAGGCTACCCAGATGATTCTGCAGGGTACCCAGCTGGAGATCGAATACGCCCGTGACACCATGCCACGCGGCGTGCTGGGCATGAACGCGGCGATGATGGAGGACTACCTCAAGTTCATTGCCAACCGTCGACTGACCCAGATTGGTCTGAAGGAAGAGTATCCGGGGACTACCAACCCGTTCCCATGGATGAGCGAGATCATGGACTTGAAGAAGGAGAAGAACTTCTTTGAGACTCGGGTTATTGAGTATCAGACTGGTGGGGCGCTGAGCTGGGACTGATTTGTCCGGCTACTCCAGAAGGCTGCCTTAGGGCAGCCTTTTTTATTGCATTGATTCAACGCTTTGAAGCGTGACCGCGTGAGGGCCGGCAGGTGTTCACCGGTAATCTTGCAGCGCCTATCAGATCGAGCGCCGCCCGCGCGCCGCATCGCTGGCCAGCTCCCACATTTGTTTCGGGCCAATTATGCCTGTGAGGGTACCGTTGCCCGCCTTGGTGCATGTCTCAAGTCGGGTGAAGCGCCTGTGGTGCCCACCTCAATACCGCGTCGTACCAACAAGGCGGACAGCGATGAAAGCACAGGAGTGACTGGCCCGAAACAAATGTGGGAGCTGGCTTGCCAGCGATGCGCCGCGCGGGCGGCGCTCGATCTGATAGGCGCTACAAGATCTTCGGTGAACACCTCTCGGCCCTCACGCAATACCATTCAAGGCACCCTCGAACAGCTGGCATGCAAATCAGGAGGCGTCCTACAGGTTTACCGCTGTTTAACCCTCACAAATAACGCTAGTTTGTCCAAGCGCTAAGAACGCTCACGCGGCGGAATCCCGTTCCCGTTAGAAACGGCTCTCCTGATTCTGGAAGGCCAATCATGGACAACCACTACTCCTCCACCCTCTTCACCCGCCACAACCGTCCCCTCCACACCCTCTGGCTCGAATCCCAGGCCTGGTTCTGTGCCCACGAACTCGGCCGGATGACCGGACGCTTCTTCGACGAACACTGCATCCGCAAGCTCGACCCGGACCAGCATCGCACCGTGCAGCTGCTGCGCTACGGCCAGTACAGCGAGACCACCATGGTCAGCGAGTCCGGAGCCTATACCCTGCTGGCCCATCATCACATTCCGGAAAACCGCCACCTGCTCCACTGGCTGACCCATGAGGTGGTGGCGGTGCTGCGCGATGGGCAGGACTCGGCGCTGGAAGACCTGCCGCGCCTAGGCATGATGTGCTGGCCGGGTGGGCATACGGCGAGTCTGTTGTATTGGCAAAGTGAGCCTTGGGTACGGATGCGGGATATGCCGGTGGTGATGGCGGCGGAGTTGCCCGTGGTGGTGCCCGAGCGGCGCAAGCTGAGCTGGAAGGAATGTGCGCAGCGGGCGTTGCGGTTGCATGGGGTGGGGGATTGAAGATCCCCGTGTGTATTGCGGCCCAATGTCACGAAACAGTTCCGATTTAACCTCAAGCCTTGCGCGATCTTTGTAGGAGCGGCCTTGTGCCGCGAAAGGGCTGCGTAGCGGCCACAGAATCTCAGAACTGAGCACATAGTGCCGGGGCCGCTTTGCGGCCCTTTCGCGGCACAAGGCCGCTCCTACAGGGGGCTATAGCGGCCTGGGAAATAGCGCTCTCTGCGATCCGCATCATCTACTTACGTTTTCTGCTTGGACACAGCTAAAATTAAGATCTAGCGTACATTCCTATGTCAGAAACTATTAAATTTTTTCTGACTACGATGGAGGTCTCCGTGTCCGTAGCGGAATCAATTGCCAGCCACATCAAATACCTGCCCAAAGGCACGCCGTTCACGATCGATCGCTTTATCGAGGCGGGGTCGCGGGCGTCGGTGGACAAGGCGCTGTCCCGCCTCGTCCAGGCGGGTACGTTGGAGCGGGTCGCGCGTGGGGTGTACATGCGACCGAAAGTAAGCCCCTATGTGGGCAAGGTACGGCCCAGCCCCACGACGGTGATGATGGTCATCGCCAAGGCCAGGGGTGAAACCATCCAGGTCCATGGCTCGGAGGCGGTTCGTCTGTTCAGGCTCAGCACACAGATGCAGGTACGCCCCACCTACTACACCAGCGGCACCACCCGCGATATCCGGGTCGGGGACGCGGTTGTCCATCTGCGGCATGTCTCACCCGACAAACTGCAATGGGCCGGCACCCAAGTGGGCTTGGCATTGTGTGCGCTGTTTTACATCGGCAAGAGCAAGCTGAACGTGGCCACAGCCGAAGCCATTCTGGCTCGGCTCAGCACGGCGGAAATCTCCAGATTACTGTCCAGTCGGATGCCTGCATGGATGCGAGAGGTGCTCCGTAACACGCAAGGGATGCTCCATGAACGATTGCTACCTGAATCTTCCCGCAACAGCCCAACGTGAAATCCTCGAGGCCGCCGCCGCGGCCTCCAATCGCTCCGCCGCCATTCTGGAAAAGGATATCTGGCTGACCTTTCTGCTTGGCCAACTGTTCAGCATGCCGGATCGCCTGCCCATGGCGTTCAAGGGCGGTACTTCGTTATCCAAGGCCTATTCGGTGATAAATCGGTTTTCCGAGGATGTCGATATCACCGTCGATTACCGTAGCCTTGCCCCTGACTGGCCCATAACCGAACTGCTCAAACAAGGAACGCGCTTCCGAAGCCGCTTTGGCGACAGTCTGCGGGAAGACGTGAAGCGCCATACCCACAACGTGATCAGACCCTATCTCCAGCGTCAGCTGAGTGCCTTGCCCTGTGCTGATGAATGTTCGATCAACCTGAGCTGCGACGGTGAACAGTTGGAGGTGCAATACCCCTCTCGTGTCAGCGTTGGCGGTGAATACCTTCGGGATCACGTGCTGATCGAGTTCGGCGGGCGGAATATCATTGACCCCAATTCGATATTCACCATTCGCCCGGATATCGCCTCGATGATACCGGCAGTGGATTTTCCACAAGCCGAGGTCGTGGTGCTGGCCGCAGAACGAACCTTCTGGGAGAAAGCCACGCTGATCCATGCCGCATGCAACCGGCTGCTACCGGAGGGAATCAACCGCTACTCCCGGCATTGGTACGACCTGGCCATGTTGGCGCGTCACGCCTGTGGCAAAACCGCCAAGACTGACATGGCCTTGCTGAGTGATGTGATCGATTTGAAGAACACTTTCTACCGAAGCCAGACCACCCAGTACCAGCGCTGCCTGGAAGGTGAGCTCAAGCTGATTCCCTCGGGTGACAACCTGGAGCGGTTACGCACTGACTTCGAAGCGATGCGCGCTGCTGGCATGTTCTATGGGGTCTGCATTGAGTTGGAGCAAGTGCTGGATGACTTGAGCGTGTTGCAGGAGGACATCAATCGAACAGCGCTGCGTTGGACCGCCCTGCAATCTCAGCGCTAGCCATCACATCGCGGGACAAGCAGGTTGCGCAAAAAGCTGTGGGAGCGGGCTTGCCCGCGAACACCGGCGCAGCCGGTGCCATGCATCGCAAGTCTTGAAAGTAAGCAGGTACCAACCTCACAAGCTCCGGAATTTTATGAGTGATAAGAGCTGCTGTAGTAACTCTTACCACTCATAAGAACTGCCAAGGCAGGCTTTACAATGAATGTTTTTCCGTTGGCATGCGCCGACAGGCTAATGAAAATAGGGCTTCTGGCCAGAACCAGGCGTCTTGAGCGAAAAATTCGCCAGAAAGATCTAGCCGCCCAATCCGGGTTGTCCATCACCACGCTCGCTAAAATCGAGGCAGGTACACCTACTGTTGAGATGCGCAGCTACATGATCGCGCTGTGGCATCTGGGTTTGCTTGATGAGGTGTTCCAGGATGTGCCGATGTCCTCCCCCGCTTCCTTCGCCACTGAGCACCGAGTGCGTCTTAAGAAAGTGTCCGAGGACAATTTCTGATGAATGAGGCGTGCGAGCGGCGCCACGCCGCAGGGGCTTACCCCGCGAAGCCGGTGCCACCCTTCGCGGGGCAAGCCCGCTCCCACGCCCTCATCTGCTCACAATGGACTTAGTGAGCAACATCCAGCGGCATCCGATACTCGATCACCCCCGGCTTCTCGGCAATCCAGTCATACAACCGCTGCGCAGTCCGGTTGGTCTCCTGGGTATGCCAGTACAACCGGTCGCACTGCTGCTGCCGGGCCTGGTCCTGGACGAACTCGATCAGTTGCTTGCCGATCATCCGCCCCCGGGCGCTCGGGCACACGAACAGATCTTCCAGGTAGCAGAAGTCGTTGCGCCCCCAGGTCGAGCGGTGGAACACATAGTGGACGAAGCCGAAGAGCCGTTCGCCGTCGGTGGCCACGGCGCAGTGCATGGGCTCGGCTGGGTCGAAGAAGCGGGCCCAGGTGCGCTCGGTGATGGCTGGGCCCAGGTCTACCTGGTAGAAGGCCTGGTATTGCGCCCAGTAGTCGTGCCAGGGCTGGAGGTCGGTTTGCTTCACTTCGCGGATGAAGACAGGTAGTTGGGTGGTGGTCATTGGTGGAACCCCTTTTTGGGCAACGCAGTGTGGATGAGTGAGGGGGCCGGCCTGCCCGTAGCGCTTGCCTTCCTTGGTGGTTGCTTGCGGGCTGGGGTTTTATAGCGGATAAATGGTTGGTTTTTACCTGCCAATTAGTTGGAAGTTTCCAGACCATTTTGGGGTTCTGGATAGGGGTAAGGCTTGAGATTGCCGGGGGCGCTTTGCGCCCCGGCATTGGCATCCATAAATCAGGTTTAACAGCCAGGGAATCAGGCCAATGTTCAAACACGCGCAACTGGAATCGGTGAAAGCCTGGATCAACGACCCCGCCCATGCTGCGCTGGCCTTGCATGTACGTATTCAACGGGCTATCCGTCAGTTGATCCTCGACGGCGCACTGCCGGTGGGCAAGGCGCTGCCCGCCTCGCGTCCGCTGGCCCAGTCCCTGGGCGTCTCGCGGGATACCGTGGAGTCGGCCTACAGCCAGTTGCACGTCGAGGGCTTTATCGAGCGGCGCGTGGGCAGTGGCAGCTTCGTGTCGCAACGGGCCCGCTGCCTGCCATCGCGCAAGCGCCAGCATCCGGCACATCAGCAAGCCCCCGTGCAGTTGAGCCGCCGAGGTGAAGCGGTGTTGCACAGCGGTGGCGTCCACAACTTCCAGTCGCCCCGCCCCTTCGCTCCGGGCGTGGCCGAAACCCGGCATTTCCCCCTGGCCATCTGGGAGAAGCTGGAACGACAGGTGTACAAGGAATACGGCACGCGGGCGCTGGAACACAGCGAGCCGCAGGGCATGGCCCCGTTGCGCAGGGCAATCGCCGACTACCTCAACCTCGAGCGCGGGGCCCAGGCATCCGCCGAGCGCATCCTGATCCTCACCAGCTCGCAGCAGGCCCTTGGCCTGTGCGCCCAGGTGCTCATGGACGCAGGCGACCAGGTGCTGGTCGAGGACCCGCTGTACCAGGGCACCCGCAAGGCTGTCACCGCCGCCGGCCTGGCATGCGTGCCGGTCCCGGTGGACGCGCACGGCCTGCATGTGGACGCCATGGCACGGCTGGCGCCGGATGCCCGGGCGGTGTTCCTCACCCCTTCGCACCAATACCCGACCGGCGCGACCCTGGCGCTGGACCGGCGCCTGCTGGCGATCGAATGGGCCCGCCAGCAACAGGCCTGGATCATCGAGGACGACTACGACAGCGAGTTCCACTACGCCGGCCGCCCCACCGCCTGTGTGCAGGGCCTGGACCCACACGACCGCACGCTGTACATCGGCACCTTCACCAAATCGCTGTTCGCCGGCCTGCGCATCGGCTACCTGCTGCTGCCGCCCCAGCTCGTCACGCCGATGACCGCCGCTCGCACGCTGCAGGACGGGCATAACGCCTCCATCGCCCAGCTGACCCTGGCCCGGTTCATGGAGGGTGGCCACTTCAACGCCCATGTGCGGGCCATGCGCGCGCTCTACGCCGAGCGGCGGGATGTACTGGCGGATCTGCTGCGCAGGCACCTGGGGGCGTTTCTCGTGCCGCAGGTGCCCGCCGGCGGGCTGCAGATGCCCTGCCATTTCGTGCAGGGCTTGCCTGAAGACGCCGTGGTCAGGGCGGCACGCGGAGTAGGGATCGATCTGTTGGGGCTGGGCAGCTTGTACGCGGTGCCGAGGAACGATGCCGGCTTGCTGATGGGGTTTGCGGCACTGACACCCGCTGAGATGAGGGCGGCGGTGGTGAAACTGGAGAAGGTGTTGGCAGGTGCCCAGAAGAAAATAGGCTCGCCCACGCCACAAATCGGCATCTAAAGTGCCAGACAGGAAATCCTGTCGAACGTGGTCATGGGCGAGTTAATAGTTGAGCGTAGCGCGGATATCCAAGTCTGCAAACGCAGGCCCCATTGCCCCCTCGATACCTGCCAGAGCTGTATTGAAAAACCCAGCCCCCCTGTATCTATTGCAGTCCCACCCTTCCCTCCACCATCCCTTCCACACTCCCCTGGATGGCTAAAGGAACCCGCATCATGGCTGCCCTGCTGCTGCAAATGTCCCCCATTGGCCTGGTGATCGCCCTGATCCTGCTGCTGCGCCGCCCGCCCGTGCAAGCTGCGCTGGCCGGCGTGGCCGGTGTCCTGCTGCTGTGGGGCCTGGGCGCCGCGCAGCCGCTGTCGACGGCGGTGTCCGGCGCGATCCTGCAAGACACGCTGATCCTGTTTCTCAGCACCGCCGGCGTGATCGTCCCGGGCCTGGCCTTTGCCATTCTGGTCGAGCGCGCTGGCGCCCCGCAGGCTATCGGGGCCTGGGTCCGGGAACTGGGCTGGACGCCACCGATGCAGGTGATCTTCATCGTCCTGGGCTTGGCGCCGCTGCTGGAGGCGATGACCGGGTTCGGGGTGTCGCTGATCGCCACCGTTCCGTTGCTGATGGGGCTGTTTTCGCGCCAGACAGGCATGAAAATGGCGTTGGCGGGGATGGTGGTGATGCCGTGGGGCACCCTCGGGCTGGCCACGGTGATCGGCGCTCTGTTGGCTCATTTACCGGCGCAGGAACTGGGCAGCCATTCGGCGCTGGTCAGCGCACCGGTGTTTCTCTGCCTGGCCGCCGTGGCACTGGCCTTGGCGGGGATCCGCAGTCTCAAGGCATGGCTAGGGCTGGCGGTGATCTCGCTGCTGTTCAGCACAGTGCTGTATACGGTCAACCGCTGGATCGGGCCCGAGGCTTCGGGCGTGCTGGCCGGGCTGGCGGTGGCCTGCACAGGCCTGGGACTGTCCTGGGCACGGCGAGGAACGTTGGTGCACTGGCCGCGGGCGGCATGGCCGTACCTGGCGTTGCTCGGGGTGATCGTCGCCTCGCGTGGGCTGTTCCTGGTCTCGGGCTGGGACGGCGGGTGGGTGGTGCACGGCGCCAATGTGGCGTGGAAGCCACTGGCTTCGCCGGGGCTGGCCTTGCTGCTGGTGGTGCTGATGATGGTCGGGCGCCAAGGCGCGGGCTTCCCATGGCAGGCGTTGGTCACCCGGGCGCGGTTCCCGGTGGCGACGATCTTCCTGTTCCTGCTGCTGTCGCAGGTGATGGTCAAGGCCGGCTTCCTGGTCGAGGCGCAACGGGCCTTGCAGTCGCTGTCCGGCGTATCGCTGGCCGCGACGGTGTCGTTGCTGGCAGGGCTGGCCGGCTATGTCACCAGCTCCAACGTCGGCGGCACCACCCTGGTGATGCCCGCCATCGCGGCACTGTCCGACAGCCATGGTGCCTGGCTGGCCGCCATGGCCAACAGTGCCGCCGGGCACGGCGCGCTGGGATCGTTGTCGATCCTGTCGCTGATCATCGGGCTGGCCGGTGCCAACCGCACCGAGGAGCACGGGCTGATCCGCTTCGGCTTTACCCTGGTCGTGTTGAACATCGTCATCGTGGCTGCAACCGGCGTAGTTTTGCTCTACCTTTCCGGGGCCTGAACCTGACTCGACAAAGAGCCCTCATGGACCGCATTTCCAAGCCCGACAAACGCTGGCACACCGTCAACGCCTGGCTGCTGCGCCAGATCGACAGCGGCGAATGGCCCAGCGGCATGCAATTGCCTTCGGTGCGTGAACTGGCGCGGCTGTTCGACAGTAGCATCGCCACCGTGCAACGGGCACTGGCGGAGCTGGAGGCCAATGCCTATGTGCAGGCCACGCCACGGGTGGGCTATTTCGTCGCCAAGGGCGCGGCCCAGGTGCAGGGGTTCGACCTGGCCAGCGTCACCGTCAACGTCGACCACGCGGTGGTCGCCATGCTTGCCCAGGCGGCCAGCAACACCACGCTTTCGCTGAGCTCGGCGGTGCTGCATGACGAACTGGCGCCCCAGGTTCTGCTGAGCAGATGCCTGGCCTCCCTGGCGAGCAAGGCCGATCTGGCGCTGGCCGGGCTGATCGCCCCACCCGGCCTGGCCTCGCTGCGCCGACGCATCGCCGGGCTGATGCTGCAACGCGGCGTGGCCTGCGGGCCGGACGATATCCTGGTGACCTCGGGCGACACCGTGGCCCTGGAGCTGGCCCTCGAAGCCGTCGCCCGGCCGGGGGCCACGGTGGCCATCGAAACGCCCACCTACTACGGCATCCTGCAGACCATCGAACGCCTGGGGATGCGCGCCCTGCCCATCCGCACCCACGCCGACAGCGGCATGGACCTCGAGCACCTGGAATGGGCCCTAAAGCGCGGCAAGGTCGATGTGGTGTTCCTCAACCCGACGCTGCAGAACCCACGGGGCTTCATCATGCCCGACGCGGCGCGGGCACGGCTCTCACAGCTGGCGCAGGCGGCGGATGTGCCGATTATCGAGGACGATATCTTCTTCGACCTGGTGGACGAGGCGCAGCGGCCGAAGGCGATCAAGCACTACGACGAGACTGGGCAGACGATCTATTGCTCGTCGTTCTCCAAGACCGTGGCGCCGGGGTACCGGGTGGGCTGGTGCGTGGCCGGACGGTACCGGGATGCGATCCTGGCCCAGATGTTTTCGCGTAACCTGGCGGTGTCGAGCCTGGCGCAGCGGGTGCTGGATGAGTTTATCGGGCGGGGGTACATGGACGAGCACTGCGCGAAGCTGCGCGGGCGGCTGGTAGCGCAGACCGAGGTGATGGCGACGCTGGTGCAGTCGGTGTTTCCGGCGGGGACACGGTATGTGGCGCCGCAGGGCGGGTTTATCCATTGGGTCGAATTGCCGGAAGGGACGGACATGCTGGTGCTGCAACGGCTTGCGGCGGAGCGTGGCTGCAATGTCGGCGCCAGCGGGATGTTCTTTGCCGATGGGGAGTGTGGCACTGGGTTGCGGGTGTGCCTGGGGCGGGTGATCACGCCGCAGGTGATGGGCGGGTTGAGGGTGCTGGCGGAGTGTGCGGCGCTTTCAGGCGCTTGATTGCTGGGGGCGCTTTGCGCCCCTTTCGCGGCACAAGGCCGCTCCTACAGAGAGATGCACGCTCCCGTGTAGGAGCGGCCTTGTGCCGCGAAAGGGCTGCGCAGCAGCCCCAGCTATCTGGATCAGGCCAAATGCACCTGGCTGCGCAAATGCTCGGCCAACATATCGATAAAGGTCCGCACCTTGGTCGAGCCATATTTGCTCTCCCGATGCAGGATATGGATCGGCCAGGGCGCCTCTTCATACTCGGCCAGGATCACCTGCAAGCGCCCGGCCGCCACTTCATCCGCCACCTGGTACGACAGCAGCCGGGCAATCCCGAGCCCGGCACTGGCCGCGGCGATGGCGGCGTCGTTGCTGGTCACGGTGAGGCGCGGCTTCATGCGGATCAGCGTCGGGTCGTCGATGGCGCCGAAGCGCCAGTCCGTGCGTGGCGACAGGGTCCCGGCGGCGATGACTTCATGCTTCTGCAATTCCGAGGGATGGCGCGGTGTGCCGTGGCGTTCAAGGTACTCGGGCGAGGCGCACAGCAATCGGCGCATCCTGCCCACGCGCAACGCCTTGAGGCCCGAATCGGGCAACTGGCCGATGCGCACCGCCACGTCCATGCCCTCCTCCACCAGGTTCACCACGCGGTCGAGAAAGTACGCCGACACATCCACCTCGGGGTACTGCTGCAGGTAACGGACGATGCACGGCATGACGAACTTCTTGCCGAACAGGATCGGTGCGGTCACCGCCAGGTCGCCCTTGGGCGCGGCGTTGATGCCGGCGGCGGCTTCGTTGGCCTCGACGATGCTGGCGAGGATATGCCGGGTATCTTCCAGGTAGCGCCCGCCGGCCTCGGTCAGGCGCACACTACGGGTGGTGCGCAGCAACAGCTTGACCCCGAGTTGTTCCTCCAGGGCGCTGACGGCGCGGGTCACCGCCGCCGGCGAGATGGCCAGGCGACGGGCGGCGGCGGCGAAGCTTTCCAGCTCGCCCACGGCCACGAACACTTTCATCAGGTGGATCTGGTCCATGCCGCGCCCCACGCGTTGTCGTGGGGCGATTATCGCCGTGGTCACGCTAGAGCTCCAGTACCAGGGGCTGCACGCCGCCCTCGGCCTGGGCGGGGATGGCGCAGCAGATCAACACGCTGCCGGGCTCGGGCAATTCGGCGGGCGGGTTCGGGTAGTGGACCTGGCCGCTGACCAGTTTGGTCCTGCAGGTACCGCAAGAGCCCCCTCGGCAACTGAAGTCCGGCGACAGGCCACGGCTTTCCGCCAGTTCCAGCAGCGTGCCGCTGTCCGGCGCCCAACGCGCTTCCTTGGCGGAGCTGGCGAAGTACACCGGCACCGGCTCGCTGGCGGGAGGGGGCTGTTGCAGCGTCGGCTGGTTGTCGTCGGTGTGGCGGCGCAGGGTCGAGGGGCCGAAGGCTTCGGCATGGATGCGGGCGTCGGGCACATGCACGCCGCGCAGGCCTTCGTACAGGTCCTGGGTGAAGCTGGCCGGGCCGCAGAGGTAGAAGTCGTAGTCATCCAATGCCAGCGTGGCCTTGACCTGCTCGATGCCCAGGCGGCTGGCGAATTGGTAGTCATGCCCTGGCACGGCCGAAGGTTCGGGCTGGCTCAGGGCACGATGGATGCTCAGAAAGCCATTGGCCTGTTGCTGGAGCGCGGCAAGCTCCTGCTGGAACGGCATGTCGGCCAGTGTGCGCCCGCCATGGAACAGATGGATTCGCCGCCCCTGCCCCTTGGCCAATTGCTCGCGGAGCATGGCGATCAACGGGGTGATGCCGACGCCCGCGCCGATCAGCACAAGGGGCCGGTCGCTCTGCTGATCCAGGGTGAAGCTGCCCGTGGGCTGGCGCACCTGAAGACGATCGCCGACCTTCACCTGTTGGTGCAGATAGCGTGACGCCGGCCCCTGCGCCTTGACGCTGATGCGCAGGAAGCCATCGGACGGCGCGCTGGACAGGCTGTAGGTACGAATCAGCGGCGTCTCCCCATCGATGCGCAAACGCACGGGAATATGCTGACCAGGGGCGAAGGCCACCGCGGCGCCATCCTCGGGTTGCAGATGGAACGAGCGGATATCGCGACTCTCCTGCTCGATGCGCAGTACCCGCCAGGTCAGCCACTGGCGCTGCCGTTCGCGCTGTTGCAGGCGCTGCTCGGCCTCGCGCCAGGTGCCGGTCATCAGGCTGGTGGGTGCGTATTCCTGGAAGGCCCAGCGCAGCGATACGGCAGCAAGGCGCAGCACCACCTGCTCGATGTCCAGGGTCCAGATCCGCTCGGCGCCTTCGAAGGCGCTGATCAGCGGGCTGTCGAGAATCACCTCGGTACGCCCGGAAACCTGCAGCACATCGCCCGTGGTGAAGTCGACGAACAGCAGGCCGGCGACCGGGTTGACCAGCAGATTGCCGAGGGTATTGAAATGCAGGTTGCCGGCGTAGTCGGGAATGGTCAGGCGATTGCCCTCGACCCTGACGAAACCAGGCCGGCCACCGCGATGGGACACGTCCACCGAGCGCTGGCCAGCGTCCTGATCGACGTAGCTGGCGACAAAGAAGGTGTCGGCGCTTTCGATGATGGCGCGGGTCGCGGCATCCAGTGCCGTTGAATTCCGGCGCCCCTGCGGCGGCTCGTCGACACGGGTGTACTCACGCAGCTGAATGTACTGCGGGCAGTTGCCGAACGACTGCTCGACCACCACCTCCAACTGGCCGGCGCTGGCCCTGCGGATTAGGCCATTGAGGCGATTGCGCCGCCGCGTGTGCAGCTCGATCCCCAGCAGGCCGATGGCACCACCCGCCACCAGCCCTGGCGTGGCCGGATCGTCGCTGGAGAGGTCGGTGCCGATCAGCAGCTGCCGTGGATCGGGCGAGCTGACGAAGCCTTCCGGGCCTTCGAGCAGCGTCGCCCAGGGTTTGCCTGCGGCGTCCACGGCACCGGCCACCATAAACGGCAACTGCTGGTAGAACGTGCGATGCTGGTCGGGCATGTAGTCACGAATGACCTTCTGCCCGAACGCCTCCATGCGCTCTGCAACACCGACGTGCTCCTGCAGCTGTTTTTCACCTGCATGCCAGGGCGATTGCATGGCGGCATCCCTCGGGAGTCAGAGCGTGGTCTGCAAACCGATGACCGTACGTGGCATCGGCACAAAGCCCGGCAGCGCCTCGACACGGGCCAGCCAGGCGCGCACGTTGGGGTACGGCTCCAGCGACACGTTGCCTTCCGGCGCGTGGGCGATGTACGAGTAGTTGGCGATATCGGCGATGGTCGCCTGGCTACCGACCAGGAACGGGCCCTTGGCCAGTTCAGCGTCGATCACCTTGAGCAGGGTGTGGGCGCGGCCGATGACTTCATCGGTATTGAACGAGGCACCGAACACCGTCACCAGGCGTGCAGCCGCCGGGCCGAAGGCCAGGGGACCCGCCGCCACCGACAGCCAGCGCTGTACACGGGCGGCGCCGAGCGGATCCGCAGGCAACCAGCGCTCACCGCCGTAGGCCTTGGCCAGGTAGACCAGGATGGCGTTGGAGTCGGCGATGACGATGCCGTTGTCATCGATCACCGGCACCTGGCCGAACGGGTTGATGGCGAGAAATTCTGGCTGCTTGTGCTCGCCCTTGGCCAGGTCGACGAAGACCAGTTCGGTAGGCAGTTCGAGCAGCGACAGCATCAGCTCGATGCGGTGGGCATGGCCGGACTTGGGGAAGTTGTACAGCTTGATCGGGCTTGGCATGTGCGGGGCTCCGGATCAGCGCCGGGAGTGGCGCTGCTGGAGGACATGCTGCACCGGATCGCCCGACAGCAGAATCAGTGCTGGGAGCAATCCAGTATTTCGGTAGGTGGAATAATCACGATTGCGGGGCAAGTCGGGTCGCCGCATCGCCGCTCCCACGCGCCCGCGACTACGATCTCAATGACGGTGCTGTTTCTGGTACTGATACAGCCCTCGCGCCGCCTCGACCACCAGCGGCACACAGGCCTGATGCTCATCGAAGCTCATCGAATCGAGCAGCTCGAAATTGTCTTCCAGCCCATGCAGGGAAATGGCCTTGAGCAGACGATCCTGCTCCGGCGGCAGCTCGCTCCACTCGGCTACCTGGGTACCGCGCATGTAGCCGAAGCACCATTCCTCGAGAATGATCGTCGGGCCCTCTTCGCCTTTGCCTTCCTCGAACAGCGGTTCGAAGTGCTCAATGTCGTCGGCCAGCTCTTCCGCCACCTGGCTGGCGTAACGGAGCATCAACGCGGTGTAGGCCTCTTCATGGGCGGGCTTCTTGAACTTCGGCACCTTGCCGCCGGCGACAGCGGGTAGCCATTGCTCAGGGTTGACCTTGCTGGGGGAACAGGCCAAAGCGGTGAAGAAGCCGTTGAGTTCGGCGAGGTTGAGCACCGAATAGTCGTTGCCGTAGGTCATCAGCAGGTCTTCGAGGCGATCGAGTTCTTTTTCGCTGAGCGCGGGGAGCATGGGCGGGTGTCCTAGGGTGGAAATTTGCGTGCACCCTAGCACAGGCAACGCCTGCCCGCTCCCATCAAGGGAACGGGCATCTGGCTATTGCTGCAGCCAGTGCGCCAGGTCGGCCTGCCGCCCGCTGCCGATCAGCAGCCACAGCAAGAGTCGGCACTTGCGCGGGCAGAGCCAGCCGGCCATGTGCAGGCCCCGGGCCTGCAGGTCGATCTCACCGCCGATAAATCCGTAGGTCCCCTGGGCTGTCGGGCCATTGCCGGTGCGGGAGGCGATGATCACCGGCATGTTGCCGGCGATGCTCCCCAACGCCTCGGCCCAGGCTTCGGAAACATGGCCTGCGCCAAAGCCGGCAATCACCAGCCCTGAATAGCCCAAACTACCGATGGCTTGCAGCAGCCTCGTATCAGCATCGAGACAAGCCTCCAGCAGGACGACCTGGTGATCCACCTGCACCGGCAGGGGCAACACCCGCCTTGGCGTGGCAGCCTGGCGATAAATTGGGCGGCCCTCCACGACCTCCCCTATCGCTCCTGTGCCGGGCGACTCGAAGGCCGCCATTGCCAGGCTGGCAGTCTTGCGTACCCGGGCGGCTTGGTGGATCTGGTCATTGATCACCACCAGCACACCACGCCCCCGGCTACCATCGGCTATCGCCACCTGCACTGCCGCCAGCAGGTTCGCCGGACCATCCGCGCCCGGTTGGCTGGCCGAACGCATGGCGCCGGTCATGATCAGCGGGATGTCATGGGGCCAGAGCAGGTCAAGGAAATACGCGGTCTCCTCCAGCGTATCGGTGCCTTGGGTGAGGACCACGGCCTGGGCCCCCGCTTGCACTTGCGCGCTTGCCCAGGCCAGCGCGTTCAGCATGTCGCTGAATGCCAGCGAGGCGCTCGGCACCAGGCACAACGTGGCGGTGCTGATCTGCGCCAGTGCCTCCAGTTGCGGCAGGGACGCCAACAATGCCGCGCAATCGAGTCGGGGTGTCACCCCCTGCCCCGGCGCCCCGGATTGCATGCTGACCGTGCCGCCCAGGCTGGCGATCGAAACACGTGGTGCTGTCATGGGTTACCTCCCGCAAACAGGCCGACCAGGGGCACGATGCCCAGGGTGCTGATGGCCATGGACAGGACATTGCCGATATAGCCGTGCATGTAACCCGGCAAGCGCTGGCTGATGGCCACGGCAAGCGGTGGCGCGATCAGCGCGCCGAGCACGGCGCTGGCGACGATCACCTGCCAACTGCCGCCCAGTGTCAGCACGGCGGCTGGTACGATCGAAACGATAGGAATATAGGTCGGATACCAGCCCCGTTCTTGCCATTGCCGCCGCCAGAACAGCACACCAACCAGCGATGCCAATGCCTGCCCGGCCACCATCTGCAGCACCAGTTGCGAGCCATAGGCCGGTGCCGCCGGGGCCAATACATAAGCCAGCAACACGCCCAGCAGCAAGCCGAGGCTGGCCAGTTCATTGCCAAAAAACGGCGCCTCGCTGAAATCGGCCAGTACCCGACGCAGGGTCCAGACCACACCATAGTCGGGCTGGCTGGCCGTCGCGGCGACCACTGGACGCTGTCCGTCGCGAACCAGCGCCGGGAAGCGCTTGCACAGCAGGAACGCCAGTACACTTGCCAGGGCCATGCCACTGACATTGCCGATCACCACCGGCAACTGCAGCGGGTAGCACAGGTAGTTGACCAGCAGCAGGCTGGCGGGCGTAACCAGCACGGCACCGAGCAGCGCGCCATTGATCGTGACGCGCCAACCGCCGCCAAACAGCAGGACCATGGCCGCCGGTAACGAGACAAAGGCGACGAAGGTCGGCTGCCAGGCACCACCGTCCAGGGTCCAGCCCCACAACGCATGGCTGAGCAGCAGGCCAAGCAGCGAGCTGATGATCAGCCAGGGCCACAGCCCGGTGCCGTAGCAGATGGCAAAGCCTTGCCAGCAATACCCGCGCTGCTGGGCCCAATGCGCGAGGCTCGCCCCCAGCAGCAGCCCCAGTGCCGGCAATTCGTGCTTGTAGAAGGCGACCTCGCTGATATCACCGACAATCCAGCGCAACCTGCTCAGTGGCTGGTCGAGGGTTGCGACGAGCTGCGCATAATCGGGCCATCCACCCAACATCAGGCTGGCAACGCAAAGCAGCGCAAGGCCCAGGAGAATCAGCGACGACGACCGTTGCCGCGTTAAGGAAAGGCGCTGTTCCATGACGCCTCCTCAACGTGGCATCGGCGCATGCAGCCGATAACCCAGGGTGGCGTCGTAGAGGTCGGTGCGCCGGTCACGCGGCAGGTCGTTGAGGCTGTTCCAGATCGGCGCCGAGCGGGCGGCGCTAAGGTCGACGTCGGCATAGAGGACGCACTCCTCCTCGGCATTGGCCACCTCGCCGATAGGCCAGCCGTTGGTGCCGGCAATCAGCGAACAACCGAGGAAGCGCCCGCCCCGTTCGCGACCGATGCGATTGGCGGCGGCGATGTAGACATTGTTGACGTGGGCCGCGGTCATTGTCAGGTACGAGGCCATGCAGCGTCCGGCCTCGTCGAACAGCGGCGGCGGTGTCCAGACCCAGTTGTTCAGGCTGCAGATGATGTCGGCGCCCTGCGCCGCCATGAGCCGTGGCACCTCCGGGAACCAGATGTCCCAGCAGATCAGCAGGCCGATGCGGCCGATGGGCGTTTCGAATACCGGGAAGCCCAGGTCCCCTGGCGTGAACCAGAGCTTTTCCTGGTTCCACAGGTGCGCCTTGCGGTAATGCCCGAGCCGCCCCTGCGGGCCGAACAGCACGGCGCTGTCGAAGAGCTTGAGGCCGTCACGCTCGGCGAAGCCTGCGGCCAGATACACCTGCTGCTCACGGGCGAACTCCGCCCAGGCCTGCAGGCATCGCCCATCCTCCAGCGACTCGGCGTGACCATAGGCCTCGGCGCGGGAGTTGAAGGTGTAGCCGGTGTTGGCCAGCTCCGGCAGCACGATCAGGTTGGCCCCTTCACGCGCGGCGCGGCGGGCCAGGGCCAGGCCACGGCTCAGGTTGCCATCGCAATGGTCCAGGCCGACCTGCGGGTCGTACTGGATGACGGCAATGCGTACGGGGCTGACGGGAGTGGTGTGTTCCTGCATGGCGGCTTCCTGTTCTGGTTGTTGTGGAAGGCCGCCAGTAGAACGGGCATGGCATAAGGGACGACAGTCAGCGGAATCCTCTGGAACTGAGGGAGATTGCGAAAATACCTGGAGGAGCACTCCTACAAAGTTGTTTCAAAGCGCCTGTCGAGGTACCTGATAATGCGGATAGTGCTCCAGGCTGAAGCCCCCCTTGAAACGTGCGCCGGTGTTGTTGCAGAGGTTGATCACGGTGTCGATGGCAGTACGCAGACACGGCTCGGTCCAACCGGCATCGACAGAGAAAGACTCCCCGGCGAGGTAGAGCCCTGAATGGGCACTCAGGTCGCGGTTGTACTTCATCAGGCTTACCGCGTCGTAATAGGCGCCCGCCCGGTACAATTTCGCACAGCCAAGTGCACTCCTGTCTGTCATCCATCTTTGTATGCGGGTGTTTCCAAGATCGATATGCGGCGAGATGGGCTCGCTGATGTTGGTACAACGCAACAGAATTCGATCGAGTTCCGCTACGCATTTTTCCACCAACTCGGTGTCTGAATAGGCCGCCAGCTTGGTGGCATCGTCCTCCCAGGTGTAGCTGAGCAGGATGCAATCGCGGGTGTGCTGATCGTTGTAACGGTAGGCGTATACATCGTGCACGAAGCTGTCGGTGACCAGGATCTGCGGCAGATGGGGATGCTGGTCGAGAAAGCTTTTACGCAGCGGTGCATAAACCTTGCAGCTGGTTTCCCAATGGGCGTGCTTCCAGGCCTCGACAATGGCCGGTGGCAGCATGTTCCGGGAGACCCCTTCCAGGAGCATCCCAGTTTCGATCAACCAGGACGGCGTGGTAAGCACCACACTGTCGAATACCTCACTCATCGGCTGAGCCTTGGCTTCATCGCTGTGCCGCCAACGGTAATCGACGCGGATGCGGCCATCGGCCAATTTGTGCAGTCCATGAACCGAGCTGTCCGTCAGCAGGCCATCCTTACGCGCCACGCACTGGCTATACAAGGATTCGCCCGAGCTTGCGATGTCCATGAACAACAGGGCCTCATCCAACGCGGCGATCCCCAGGTAGGCAGGAGCCTGGAAGTACAGGCCTTTGCTGTCGGGCACGGCCTGGACATCCTGATACGGCGCTGCAAGCACTTGCCCCCTTTCATCTACACGCCCATGCACAAGCTGCAGGTGGCTGCTGAACCCGAAAATGGCGGTGCGCAGCGGATAGAGGCAACACACGTCGTAGAAGGCGCCCCAGCTGCCATCACCGATGCCGATTGCATAGAAGATCACCGACTCGTCACGGTCCATGCCAAGGCCACCGAAATCGCCTGGATTGCCAGGGTCCCAAGCCTCCCGGATCGGCAGCAGTACCAGGTCACGGAACGACAGCCTGTGATATCGCTCGACGATTGCCGACCACATCGCCAGCCAGCCTTCTGTGCCGTAGATGGCGGCCACCTGTTCGGCGAAACGCTCGGCAAAACGCCGCCACTTGCCATGAATCCTCTGTAGTACCGCAGTAGGTGGCGGAGTGTGACCTTCGGGGTTTTTCCAGATCAGCAGCTTCGGATCACCCTCCCCTTCAAGTTGGCCTTCACGCAGATAGATACCTGTCGCATTGACCCAGGGCGTGCCAGGGTTGGGGAAGTCGGAAAGCCGCAGGTCGAACAGATCTGCGTAATACGCCATCAATGAACGGCCTGCCTTGGGCGGCTCGCCGGTTCGGTTGAAGAACGGCATGCGCATGGCGCCCATCTCGAAGGGGGCGGTGTGTGCTGGTGGCTTGTCAGCAGAGGATGACACGGTGAGATGACGCCCCCCGATTCGCCGGGCCTGCTCGATCAGGGTGATATGGGTGAAACCACAGCGCAGCAGTTCTCGTGCGACGGTGAGGCCGGTGACGCCAGCACCGACAATGCAGATGCGATGTGCAGGACGAGCAGCCTGGGCAATGCCGCCCTGTTGTTCGACAAGACGTCGGTAGTCGAAACACAGGTCAGGCGGATTCGGGAAGCGTGCGGCCCATGGCAGCACTGGAGTGTGAGGCTCGACGGCCAGGTCGGCGGGATGGTTGTGCGTTGATCCGATGGTCATGGTCTCGGGTTCTCAGGGTAGGTGAGGAACCTGAGCATGCCGGGAGCAGGGAGGTGGGGATGGGTAGATGTGTATTGTGGTGCAGCGTACGTTGTTGCCTGTACTTACGCTGTCGCGGGACAAGCCCGCTCCTACAGGGACCGCATAATACCTGTAGGAGCGGGCTTGTCCCGCGATGGGTCGTCAGCGTTTAGACCGCCAGCGCGCGCTCACGCAGCTCGCTGTTGAGGATGCGGTCGTTCTCGCTGTAGTCCACCGGGCAGTCGATCACGTGCACGCCAGGGGTCTTGATGCAGTGCTCGAGCAGCGGCAGGAAGCCTTCGGCGCTTTCCACGCGGTGGCCATTGGCACCGTAGGCTTCGGCGTATTTGACGAAGTCCGGGTTGCCGTAGTCCAGGCCGAAATCGGTGAAGCCCATGTTGGCCTGCTTCCAGCGGATCATGCCGTAGCCGTCGTCACGCAGGATCACCACGGTGATGTGCATGCCCAGACGTACCGCGGTTTCCAGCTCCTGGCTGTTCATCATGAAGCCGCCGTCGCCGCATACCGAGATGACCGGGCGATCCGGGTACACCAGGTGCGAGGCCATGGCCGATGGCAGGCCGGCGCCCATGGTCGCCAGGGCGTTGTCCAGCAGCACGGTGTTGGGCTTGTGGGCCTTGTAGTTGCGGGCGAACCAGATCTTGTAGATGCCGTTGTCCAGGGCGACGATGCCTTCGGACGGCAGGGCGCGACGGATGTCGGCGACCATGCGCTGCGGGTAGACCGGGAAGCGGTCGTCGTCGGCGCCTTCGGCGATCTGCGCTTCGTTCGCTTCACGGATGGCCATCAGGCGGGTGAAGTCCCAGTGGCTGGTGTCGGTCAGCGCTTCGCTGATCTGCCACACGGCGTTGGCGATGTCGCCGATCACTTCCACCTGCGGGAAGTACACGGCATCCACCTCGGCCGAACGGAAGCTGACGTGGATCACTTCGGTACCGCCACGGACCATGAAGAACGGCGGCTTCTCGATCACGTCGTGGCCGATGTTGACGATCAGGTCGGCGGCTTCGACGGCGCGGTGCACGAAGTCACCGGACGACAGCGCGGCGTTGCCCAGGAAGCGCGGGTGGCGCTCATCGACCACACCTTTACCCATCTGGGTGGTGATGAACGGGATGCCGGTCTTGTCGATCAGTTGCTTGAGGACCTTGGCGGTCATCTTGCGGTTGGCGCCGGCGCCAATCACCAGGATCGGGTTGCGGGCGTTCTGCAGTTTCTGCACGGCGGCTTCGATGGCCACGTGTTCGGCCAGCGGGCGACGGTGCAGGCTGCGCGGGATCGGCAGCGCATCGGTCTGCTCGGCGGCGATGTCTTCCGGCAGCTCCAGGTGCACGGCGCCCGGCTTCTCTTCTTCGGCCAGGCGGAAGGCTTCACGCATGCGCGCAGGGATGTTGTCGGCCGAGGCGAACTGGTGGGTGTACTTGGTGATGGGGTCCATCATGCCGCACACGTCGATGATCTGGAAACGGCCTTGCTTGGACTTCTTGATCGGCTTCTGGCCGGTGATCATCATCATCGGCATGCCGCCCAGGTAGGCGTAGGCGCTGGCGGTCACCAGGTTGGTCGCGCCAGGGCCGAGGGTCGACAGGCTGACGCCGGTCTTGCCGGTCAGGCGGCCGTAGGTGGCGGCCATGAAGCCCGCGGATTGCTCGTGGCGGGTCAGTACCAGCTTGATCTTCGACTTGCGCAGGGACTCGAGCAGGTCGAGGTTTTCCTCACCGGGAATGCCGAACACATACTCGACACCTTCGTTTTCCAGGCATTGCACAACGACATCGGCGGCCTTGGCCATCTTGCTTCTAACCTCAAGTAATAGGACGGTGAAAGTCCAGAAATGCGCAGCACGGTACGCTGGCATCGCTCGGTCCGGGTGCCAGGATTGCCCCGAACCTAAGCCTTGACGCAGGGTAGGTACGGGGAAGTCACGTAATTGTGACGGCAATATTGTCGCACCTGTGACGAGGCGATGTGAGGTAGCCGACGAGCAAAGGATATTTGCATGATCGTCAGCAAACGGATCCGCTGTAGGAACAGAATACCGTGGGAGCGGGCTTGCCCCGCGATGAGGCCAGCCCAGGCAACATCACCGCCTGATCCGGCCTCATCCGGGCGGTGCGGCGTTCCGACAAGCCCGCTCCCACGTTGTGTATTCCACAGCAGAGGTGCGTTGCTTTTCGGGACGCAGAAAAGACAAAACCCCTACCTGCTCGCGCAGATAGGGGTTTTGCGAAATGAATCTTGACGATGACCTACTCTCACATGGGGAAACCCCACACTACCATCGGCGATGCATCGTTTCACTGCTGAGTTCGGGATGGGATCAGGTGGTTCCAATGCTCTATGGTCGTCAAGAAATTCTGTTGCCAGAACATCCAGATGGATACTCCAGCCAATTCGGATATGTGATTTTGTGAAGCTGCGAACTTTCGGTTCTTTCGTCTTCACCACCACAATTTGGCCTCAGCGCAAATTGCTTGGGTGTTATATGGTCAAGCCTCACGGGCAATTAGTATTGGTTAGCTCAACGCCTCACAGCGCTTACACACCCAACCTATCAACGTCGTAGTCTTCGACGGCCCTTCAGGGAGCTCAAGGCTCCAGTGAGATCTCATCTTGAGGCAAGTTTCCCGCTTAGATGCTTTCAGCGGTTATCTCTTCCGAACATAGCTACCCGGCAATGCCACTGGCGTGACAACCGGAACACCAGAGGTTCGTCCACTCCGGTCCTCTCGTACTAGGAGCAGCCCCTCTCAAATCTCAAACGTCCACGGCAGATAGGGACCGAACTGTCTCACGACGTTCTAAACCCAGCTCGCGTACCACTTTAAATGGCGAACAGCCATACCCTTGGGACCGGCTTCAGCCCCAGGATGTGATGAGCCGACATCGAGGTGCCAAACACCGCCGTCGATATGAACTCTTGGGCGGTATCAGCCTGTTATCCCCGGAGTACCTTTTATCCGTTGAGCGATGGCCCTTCCATACAGAACCACCGGATCACTAAGACCTACTTTCGTACCTGCTCGACGTGTGTGTCTCGCAGTCAAGCGCGCTTTTGCCTTTATACTCTACGACCGATTTCCGACCGGTCTGAGCGCACCTTCGTACTCCTCCGTTACTCTTTGGGAGGAGACCGCCCCAGTCAAACTACCCACCATACACTGTCCTCGATCCGGATAACGGACCTGAGTTAGAACCTCAAGGTTGCCAGGGTGGTATTTCAAGGATGGCTCCATGAGAACTGGCGTCCCCACTTCAAAGCCTCCCACCTATCCTACACAAGCAAGCTCAAAGTCCAGTGCAAAGCTATAGTAAAGGTTCACGGGGTCTTTCCGTCTAGCCGCGGATACACTGCATCTTCACAGCGATTTCAATTTCACTGAGTCTCGGGTGGAGACAGCGCCGCCATCGTTACGCCATTCGTGCAGGTCGGAACTTACCCGACAAGGAATTTCGCTACCTTAGGACCGTTATAGTTACGGCCGCCGTTTACCGGGGCTTCGATCAAGAGCTTCGCTTGCGCTAACCCCATCAATTAACCTTCCGGCACCGGGCAGGCGTCACACCCTATACGTCCACTTTCGTGTTTGCAGAGTGCTGTGTTTTTAATAAACAGTCGCAGCGGCCTGGTATCTTCGACCGGCGTGGGCTTACGCAGCAAGTGCTTCACCCTCACCGGCGCACCTTCTCCCGAAGTTACGGTGCCATTTTGCCTAGTTCCTTCACCCGAGTTCTCTCAAGCGCCTTGGTATTCTCTACCTAACCACCTGTGTCGGTTTGGGGTACGGTTCCCAGTTATCTGAAGCTTAGGAGCTTTTCTTGGAAGCATGGCATCAACCACTTCGCGCTCTAATGAGCACTCGTCATCAGCTCTCGGCCTTGAGATCCCGGATTTGCCTAAGATCTCAGCCTACCACCTTAAACTTGGACAACCAACGCCAAGCTGGCCTAGCCTTCTCCGTCCCTCCATCGCAATAACTGGAAGTACAGGAATATTAACCTGTTTTCCATCGACTACGCTTTTCAGCCTCGCCTTAGGGACCGACTAACCCTGCGTCGATTAACGTTGCGCAGGAAACCTTGGTCTTTCGGCGTGCGAGTTTTTCACTCGCATTGTCGTTACTCATGTCAGCATTCGCACTTCTGATACCTCCAGCAAGCTTCTCAACTCACCTTCACAGGCTTACAGAACGCTCCTCTACCGCATCACCAAAAGGTGATACCCGTAGCTTCGGTGCATGGTTTGAGCCCCGTTACATCTTCCGCGCAGGCCGACTCGACTAGTGAGCTATTACGCTTTCTTTAAAGGGTGGCTGCTTCTAAGCCAACCTCCTAGCTGTCTAAGCCTTCCCACATCGTTTCCCACTTAACCATGACTTTGGGACCTTAGCTGACGGTCTGGGTTGTTTCCCTTTTCACGACGGACGTTAGCACCCGCCGTGTGTCTCCCATGCTCGGCACTTGTAGGTATTCGGAGTTTGCATCGGTTTGGTAAGTCGGGATGACCCCCTAGCCGAAACAGTGCTCTACCCCCTACAGTGATACATGAGGCGCTACCTAAATAGCTTTCGAGGAGAACCAGCTATCTCCGAGCTTGATTAGCCTTTCACTCCGATCCACAGGTCATCCGCTAACTTTTCAACGGTAGTCGGTTCGGTCCTCCAGTCAGTGTTACCTAACCTTCAACCTGCCCATGGATAGATCGCCCGGTTTCGGGTCTATACCCAGCGACTAAAGCGCCCTATTAAGACTCGCTTTCGCTACGCCTCCCCTATTCGGTTAAGCTCGCCACTGAATATAAGTCGCTGACCCATTATACAAAAGGTACGCAGTCACCTAACAAAGTAGGCTCCCACTGCTTGTACGCATACGGTTTCAGGTTCTATTTCACTCCCCTCTCCGGGGTTCTTTTCGCCTTTCCCTCACGGTACTGGTTCACTATCGGTCAGTCAGTAGTATTTAGCCTTGGAGGATGGTCCCCCCATGTTCAGACAAAGTTTCTCGTGCTCCGTCCTACTCGATTTCACTGGCAAGAGATTTTCGTGTACGGGGCTATCACCCACTATGGCCGCACTTTCCAGAGCGTTCCACTAATCTCAAACCAGCTTAAGGGCTGGTCCCCGTTCGCTCGCCACTACTAAGGGAATCTCGGTTGATTTCTTTTCCTCAGGGTACTTAGATGTTTCAGTTCCCCTGGTTCGCCTCTTGCACCTATGTATTCAGTACAAGATAACCAGCTTGTGCTGGCTGGGTTCCCCCATTCAGAGATCTCTGGATCACAGTCTGTTTGCCGACTCCCCAAAGCTTATCGCAGGCTACCACGTCTTTCATCGCCTCTGACTGCCAAGGCATCCACCGTATGCGCTTCTTCACTTGACCATATAACCCCAAGCAATCTGGTTATACTGTGAAGACGACATTCGCCGAAAATTCGCACGTCGCTCTTTCGAGCAGAACTCACAAATTTTACCTTAGCCTGATCCACCAGCAGTGAAACTGGTGTTCAGTCTATTTCTATCACATATCCGAATTTTTAAAGAACGATCTGACAAAAGTCAGAAATCAACATTCATCAACGAATGTTCATTTCTAAGTTCTGAGCAGTGCTGCGAAACCTGAAAGAGTGGTGGAGCCAAGCGGGATCGAACCGCTGACCTCCTGCGTGCAAGGCAGGCGCTCTCCCAGCTGAGCTATGGCCCCATTTACTAGGCCGCACCAAGTAATTGGTAGGTCTGGGCAGATTTGAACTGCCGACCTCACCCTTATCAGGGGTGCGCTCTAACCAACTGAGCTACAGACCTATAACAGGGTCGCGTTACAGCATCGTCTTTACACAATGAATCAAGCAATTCGTGTGGGAGCTCATCAGCAGGCTGATGTCTTCGATTAAGGAGGTGATCCAGCCGCAGGTTCCCCTACGGCTACCTTGTTACGACTTCACCCCAGTCATGAATCACACCGTGGTAACCGTCCTCCCGAAGGTTAGACTAGCTACTTCTGGTGCAACCCACTCCCATGGTGTGACGGGCGGTGTGTACAAGGCCCGGGAACGTATTCACCGCAACATTCTGATTTGCGATTACTAGCGATTCCGACTTCACGCAGTCGAGTTGCAGACTGCGATCCGGACTACGATCGGTTTTGTGAGATTAGCTCCACCTCGCGGCTTGGCAACCCTCTGTACCGACCATTGTAGCACGTGTGTAGCCCAGGCCGTAAGGGCCATGATGACTTGACGTCATCCCCACCTTCCTCCGGTTTGTCACCGGCAGTCTCCTTAGAGTGCCCACCATTACGTGCTGGTAACTAAGGACAAGGGTTGCGCTCGTTACGGGACTTAACCCAACATCTCACGACACGAGCTGACGACAGCCATGCAGCACCTGTGTCAGAGTTCCCGAAGGCACCAATCCATCTCTGGAAAGTTCTCTGCATGTCAAGGCCTGGTAAGGTTCTTCGCGTTGCTTCGAATTAAACCACATGCTCCACCGCTTGTGCGGGCCCCCGTCAATTCATTTGAGTTTTAACCTTGCGGCCGTACTCCCCAGGCGGTCAACTTAATGCGTTAGCTGCGCCACTAAAATCTCAAGGATTCCAACGGCTAGTTGACATCGTTTACGGCGTGGACTACCAGGGTATCTAATCCTGTTTGCTCCCCACGCTTTCGCACCTCAGTGTCAGTATCAGTCCAGGTGGTCGCCTTCGCCACTGGTGTTCCTTCCTATATCTACGCATTTCACCGCTACACAGGAAATTCCACCACCCTCTACCGTACTCTAGCTTGCCAGTTTTGGATGCAGTTCCCAGGTTGAGCCCGGGGCTTTCACATCCAACTTAACAAACCACCTACGCGCGCTTTACGCCCAGTAATTCCGATTAACGCTTGCACCCTCTGTATTACCGCGGCTGCTGGCACAGAGTTAGCCGGTGCTTATTCTGTCGGTAACGTCAAAATTGCACGGTATTAGCGTACAACCCTTCCTCCCAACTTAAAGTGCTTTACAATCCGAAGACCTTCTTCACACACGCGGCATGGCTGGATCAGGCTTTCGCCCATTGTCCAATATTCCCCACTGCTGCCTCCCGTAGGAGTCTGGACCGTGTCTCAGTTCCAGTGTGACTGATCATCCTCTCAGACCAGTTACGGATCGTCGCCTAGGTGAGCCATTACCTCACCTACTAGCTAATCCGACCTAGGCTCATCTGATAGCGCAAGGCCCGAAGGTCCCCTGCTTTCTCCCGTAGGACGTATGCGGTATTAGCGTTCCTTTCGAAACGTTGTCCCCCACTACCAGGCAGATTCCTAGGCATTACTCACCCGTCCGCCGCTGAATCAAGGAGCAAGCTCCTCTCATCCGCTCGACTTGCATGTGTTAGGCCTGCCGCCAGCGTTCAATCTGAGCCATGATCAAACTCTTCAGTTCAATACTGCTTGGGTTTTTAAGAAACCCTAAACTTGGCTCAGCAATCTCAAATGACTATGTGATTTCTCGCATGGCCACTTGTGATGCTGATAATCTTGGCGACTATCAGTCCATACTCACAAGCACCCACACGAATTGCTTGATTCAATTTGTTAAAGAGCGTTTGGCTGAGAGCTTTTCGTCTCAACCGAGGCGCGCATTCTACGCTTTCCTCATTTGCTGTCAAGCGTTATTTTGAAGTTTATTTCGAAGTCGTTTTCTGCAAACACCTTCAACCTCAACAACTTACCGCTTGCCTCGTGGCGTTCAACGCTGCGAGGAGGCGAATAATACGCGGTTTGATTTCAGAGTCAACACCTTGATCTGAAAAAACTTTCGATCGCCATCCGGCGGCCGCTCGGCAACTATTCGGCGCGGTTGCCGCTCTGTAGAGAAACACGCAAGCGGAGCGGCTGCCATGAGCGATGCACAGAGCGAGAAGACCCCGGGGCTGTCGCCGGACGAAGAGCAGGAAGTCAGCCATAACCAGCCGCCCCGGGCGGCGGTGCTGCACGAGATCATCCGCGCCCAGGGCGACCAGGAGTTGGAGCGCACCCTCGCCGCCCTGTGGTGGTCGGCGCTGGCGGCCGGCCTGACCATGGGCCTGTCATTGATGGCCATGGGGCTGTTCTATGCTCGCCTGCCCGAGGGCGACAGCGCCCAGGTAGTCGCCAGCCTGGGCTACAGCGCAGGCTTTCTGGCAGTGATCCTCGCCCGCCAGCAACTGTTCACCGAGAACACCCTGACCGCCGTGCTGCCGTTGATGACCACCCCCACCCTCATCAACCTGGGCCGCCTGCTGCGCCTGTGGACCATCGTCCTGCTCGGCAACCTGGCCGGCACCCTGCTGGTGGCCTGGGTAATGCTCGAACTGCCGATCTTCGATAGCAAGACCGACATCGCCTTCCTGGATGTGGGCCGCAAGGTGATGGAGAACGATATCGGCCAGATGTTCGCCAAGGGCATCGTTTCGGGCTGGATGATCGCCACCATGGTCTGGATGATCCCGTCCATGGAGCACGCCAAGATCTGGATCATCCTGATGATCACCTACCTGATGGCCCTGGGCGACTTCACTCATATAGTAGTGGGCTCGGTCGAGGTGTCTTATCTGGTCTGGGCCGGCGAGCAGAGCTGGAGCGCCTTCTGGCTCGACTTCGCCCTGCCCACCCTGGCCGGCAACATCATTGGCGGCAGCTTCATTTTCGCCTTGATCAGCCATGCCCAGGTGCGCAGCGACAGCGGCAAGCCGCCCTCGAAACTGTTGAAGGACGACAAGCAGGTCAAGGATTAGCGCGCGACAACCGCCCGCTCGGATGACCTGCCCCGCTGCGGCAATGGCCGCGGCCGCCACCAGTTCTGCCCCGGATGCGGCGAGTCGAGGCTGAGCCGCTCGCCCATCTGTGGCGTGCTCAGTTGCACCTGGGCGGCATTGGCCAGCGCCAGGATGCGCTCGAAGGGTTCCTGCCAGCTGTGGATCGACAGGTCGAAGGTACCGTTGTGAATCGGCAGCAGCCAACGGCCTTTCAGATCCCGGTGCGCCTGCAGGGTCTGCTCCGGCTGCATGTGCACATTGGGCCAGGCAACGTTGTAGGCGCCGGTCTCCATCAAGGTCAGGTCGAACGGCCCATAGCGCTCGCCGATCTCGCGCAAACCGGCGAAGTAACCGGTGTCGCCGCTGAAGAACAGCCGCAGCCCTTCGTCGATCATCACCCAGGACGCCCACAGCCTGCGGTTGCTGTCGAACAACCCGCGCCCGGAGAAGTGCTGCGCCGGCGTGGCGGCGAAGCGCACGCCTTCGACCTCGGTTTCCTGCCACCAGTCCAGCTGCCGCACCTTGGCCGGCGGCACGCCCCACTCGATGAGCAGGTCGCCCACCCCCAGCGGCGCGAGAAAGTGCTCGGTGCGCGGCGCCAACCGGCGGATGGCCTGCTCGTCGAGGTGGTCGTAATGGTCATGGGACAGGATCACCGCGGTCAGCGGCGGCAGGTCGTCGAGCGCCAACGGTGGCGCATGGAAGCGCAGCGGCCCGGCCCACTGCACCGGTGAGGCGCGTTCGGCGAACACCGGGTCGGTAATGAAGAAGCGCCCGCGCAGCTTGAGCAGTACCGTGGAGTGGCCGAGGCGCCACAGGCTGTGATCCGGTGCTTCGGCCACCTGCTGGCGGGTCATCGGCTGCAGGCTCAGCGCCGCGTCTGGCCGGGTTTGCGGCGGCTTGCGCAACAGCAGGTACTTGACGCCGATGCGTAGCTTCTTGAGCACGCCATCCCGGGGCAGCTCGACCTGGTTGTGAAAGCGTCCGTCCCGGTGCGGTGCCGGCTCGCCGGCGGGGGTAGCCATGGGGACCATGAGCAGCAGCACTCCGCATAAGAGGAAAGCCTTCATATTACTCCACAGGGTCGGATCAACCGTGAAATGGCTTGTAAGGTCATTTTTCGCCGATGAACGATTGTTCAACAATATTCACACGACTTATGCGATAAACGGCGCCCCACAGAAGAACGACAACCATGATCGACAACCGCAGCGGCAAGGGGCTCTCTTTCGTCAGGCGCATCTACCTGCCGCGCATCATCGGCCTGGGGATCGGCCTGTTCAGCGTGATGGCCGCCATCGCCCCGCTGAACCCGCCGCAGTGGGCCTGGGCCCTGCTGCTGTTCAACGGCCTGCTCTGGCCTCATGTGGCCTATCAGTGGGCTCGGCGCTCGGCCACGCCCTACCAGGCCGAACAGCGCAACATCCTGCTGGACTCGCTGATGGGCGGGTTCTGGACCGCGGCGATGCATTTCAACCCGCTGCCCACCGTGACCATCCTGTCGATGATGACCATGAACAACGTCGCCGCCGGTGGCAAACGGGTGCTGCTGCGCGGCCTGCTGGCCCAGCTGGGCGGCATGCTGCTGGCCAGCGCCCTGCTCGGCACCGGCCTGCAGCTCCAGGCCACGCAGTTGCAGGTGCTCGCCTGCCTGCCGATGCTCACCTTCTACCCCCTGGCCCTGGGCTGGGTGTGCTACCAGCTGGCGATCAAGCTGGCCGAGCACAAGCGCCGCCTCAGCGCCCTGAGCCGCACCGACAGCCTCACCGGCCTGCTCAACCATGGCTCATGGAAAGACCTGCTGCTGCTCAAGTTCCAGATCTGCCAGCAACAACAGCTGCCGGCGGTCATCGCCCTGATCGACATCGACCACTTCAAGACCATCAACGACACCTACGGCCATGTGGTCGGCGACTGCGTGCTGCGCCAGCTCAGCCAGGAACTGCGGCGCAGCCTGCGCGAGGACGACCTGGCCGGGCGCTACGGCGGCGACGAGTTCTGTGTGATCCTCCCCGGCGCCCAGGAGGCCCAGGCCTGCCAGGCCATGGAACGCCTGCGCGAGCGCGTCGGCGCCTACCGCAACCCGCAACTGCCGGACCTGCGCATCAGCCTGAGCATCGGCCTGGCGGACTTCCGCGCCACCCTCGCCTCGCCCGAGCATTGGCTGGAACAGGCCGACAAGGCCCTGTACGCCGCCAAGCACCAGGGTCGCGACCAGGTCAATTTCGCCCGCGGCGAGGCCGCCATGCTCAAGCTGGCCTATCCTGACTGAACCTTCGCCCAGGCCTGGGCGCAGACAGCAGTTGAAGGAGTCGCCCGTACATGGACAGGAACGTCGACCTTTCATCCTCCAGCCCCACCTCGCGCCTGCAGGTGCGCCGCCTGGTCGGCGGCTTCTGCGCGCTGTTCGGGCTTGCCTGCGTGTTCACCCTGGTGGCGCTGTTCAACATCGCCGCCACGCTGGACCACCAGGCGCAGCAGCAAAGCACCTTCCAGGCCACCCAGGCACTGGAGCAGCGGCTGGTGGCCTCGCGCCAGTTCCTCTCCAGCTACGCCGTCTGGGACGTCGCCTACGAACATCTGGTCGGCAAGGTCGACTGGCAGTGGGCCTATGACGAGAAGAACGTCGGCGAGTCGCTGTACAGCGCCAGCGGCTACGAAGGCGTGTTCGTGGTCGAGGATGGCCGCACCACCTACGCCCTGTTCAAGGGCAAGCCCACCGACTCGCCGGCCAGCGCCCATATCGACAGCCCCCTGGCGGCGCTCATCGACGCGGCGCGCAAGGCGGCCCCCGCCCGCGAGCAGGTGACCCACTTCGTGCGTTTCAACGGCTGGCCCGCAGTGCTCAGCGCGGCGGCGGTGCGCCCGGATAAAGAGGTGAGCGAGGCGGATGTGCGCCAGGCGCCGGTGATGGTGTTCGTCGACCAGCTGACCGAGGCCAAGCTCGCCGTGCTGGGCAAGGGCGCTGGCCTGACCGGCATGCGCCTGGAGAAGAACGGCTCTGCCCAGGCCGGACAACCGTATATAGCCCTGGGCGAAACCGGCTATCACCTGGCCTGGAACACGCCGCTGCCGGGCCGCCAACTGCTCCACGCCTTCCTGCCACCGCTGCTGGCGGTGCTGCTGGTGCTCGGCCTGGTGCTGCTCTACCTGTTTCGCCATGCCCTGCGCAGCTCCCGCGCCATCGACGACAGTCTGCTGCGCCTGCAGCAGAGCAACCGTGCCCTGGAGGCGAGCGAACAGCGCTTTCGCGCGGTAGCCGAGGCCGCGTCGGACTGGATCTGGGAAACCGACCGCCAGCACCGCCTGACCTACCTGTCGCAGCGCTTCGTCAGCGTCACCGGTTACCGGCTAGAGGACTGGATAGGCCAGCCGCTCAACCAATTGCTGGCCTGCGACACTACACCGCTTTTGCCTTGGCTCGACAGCCAGGCCGACGAAAACCCGCAGCAACTGGCCAACCTGCGCTGCAACTACGATGACGCCAGCGGGCAGAACCGCTACTGCCGCGTATCGGCGCGCTCGATCATCTACGAGGGCAAGCTTGTCGGCTTTCGCGGTACCGCCAGCGACATCACCGACGAGGTCGCCGCCCATGCCCGCATCCAGCACCTGTCGATGCACGATGCCCTGACTGGCCTGGCCAACCGCAACAAGTTGTCACGCCACCTTGAGCAGGCACTGTTGCGCGGCAGCGATTCACCGCCGCTGACCTTGCTGCTGCTCGACCTGGACAGTTTCAAGCCGATCAACGATTCCCTCGGCCACCCGGCCGGCGACGCGGTACTGCAGGAGGTGGCCGGCCGCCTGCGCGACACCACTCGCGACAATGACCTGGTCGCCCGCCTGGGCGGCGACGAGTTCGTCCTGGTGCTGCATGGCCTGGACAACCGCAGCGAGATCGACCGCTTCTGCGCCCGCCTGCTCGACCTGCTGCAGCAACCCATCGCCTACGAGGAACATCAGTTGCACATCGGCGCCAGCATCGGCATCGCCCAGACCCGGGTCCAGGGCTACGACGCTGGCGAGCTGATCCGCTGCGCCGACATCGCCCTGTACCAGGCCAAGGCCGACGGCAAGAACACCTGGCGTTACTTCTCGCCGGAGATGAACCAGCAGATCCAGTACCGCCGGCAACTGGAAAACGACCTGCGTCGGGCGATCAAACAGCACGAGTTCGTCCTGCACTACCAGCCGCGCTACCGCCTGGACGACCTGAGCATCGTCTCGGTGGAGGCCTTGTTGCGCTGGCAGCATCCCGAGGAAGGCCTGCTCGGGCCGGACACCTTCATTCCCCTGGCCGAGCAGAGCGACCTGATCGTGCCTCTTGGTCGCTGGGTGCTGGCCGAGGCTTGCCGCAATGCCCGCGACTGGCCCGACGAACTGCTGGTCTCGGTCAACCTGTCGCCGGCGCAGTTCTCCCGCAGCGATGTGGTCGCTGATGTGCGCCAGGTGCTGCTGGACACCGGCTTCCCGGCCCAGCGCCTGGAACTGGAGATCACCGAGAACGTGATGCTCAACGACATCGAAGGCGCGTTGGGCACCATGCTCGCGCTCAAAGAGCTGGGCGTGCGCCTGAACATGGACGATTTCGGCACCGGGTACTCGTCGCTGGGTTACCTGCGCACCTACCCGTTTGACAGCATCAAGATCGACAAGCGCTTCATCGCCGGGCTCAGCAGCCAGAGCGGCAACGACCGTGCGGTGGTCCAGGCCATCATCAACCTGGGCAAGGCCATGGGGCTGACGGTCACCGCCGAGGGGGTGGAGACCGAGCAGCAGCTGCAGGCGCTGGACAAGGAGCAGTGCCATGAGGTCCAGGGCTACTACCTGAGCAAGCCGGTGGACCGGGCGGGGTTCGAGGCGCTGCTGGCGGGCCGGGAGGTGCGCCAGCAGGATGTGTCCTGAGTCCCTCGGGAGAGGGAGCTGTATCTCTGTGGGAGCGGGCTTGCCCGCGAAGCAGGCGCTGCGGCGCATGGCACCGGCTGCGCCGGTGATCGCGGGTAAACCCGCTCCCACAGAAAAATCCGTAACCCATTGATTTAGCTAGACCCTGTGGGAGCGGCTTTAGCCGCGAAGAATCCAACTCGGTGCCTGGCACCGGCTCTGCCGGTGTTCGCGGCGGTGCGGCGGTCCGATAAACCCGCTCCCACAGGGCGCGCGGGCTACCCGTGAACTCAGTTCCCTGCGCGACAGCGTGGCCCGAGGGCTGGGCGGTCTCCTACAGGGATCGCGTGTACCCCAAGAAGATGCCTTCAGCGCAGGCTGCGTTCGGCCACGATCTCCGGCAGGTCGGTGCGCTTGAGGTAGATGCGCAGCGGCTCGCCGATGTTCAGCCGGTCGTCCACGTGCTGCTCGAGCAGCAAGGCCAGGCGCTCCCGGCACAAGGCCATGCGCGTGTCGGCCTCGGGCCGCCAGACGAACTCGTTGCAGGGGGTAATGCTGTCGTCGGCGACATCCATGCCGAACGAATCTTCGGAAAACCGCACGATATGAATGCCGCGCTTGCCGTGGAAGCCGACAAAACCCTTGAGCTGGTCGGCGGCGTTGCAGATGTCCTGGGAAGTGATGGCCATGGCGTAACCTCGCAAAATTCGGAAGTGACGCACGCAGGGAACGGTCACCTCTGGCGGGCGACGCGCAGGTGCCAGCCTAACGCAACTGCCGGAATCTTCGCCACGCTTTCTCGCCCCTTCCCGTTTCAGCCGGTTGGCGCCGCCACCGGGTCGACCTGCGACGCCAGCAGCGCCGCCAGCCAGTTCATGAACGCCTGGACCCGGCGCGGCACATGGCGCTGCCGCGCATACAGCAGCGACACCGGCATGGCCCGCGCCTGCCAGGGCTCGAGCAGCGATACCAGTTCACCATTGCGCAGGTGTTCAGCGACACCCACCGCCGGCACCTGGATCAGCCCGAGCCCGGCCAGGCAGGCGGCGGAGTAGGCTTCGGCATTGTTCACCGTGACCACGCCGGCCATGGCCTGGAAGCGCAGCTCGCCCTCCTGCTCGTATTCGAACCCGGCGCTGCGGGCACCGAGGTTGCGCACGTAGTGGACCAACCGATGGCCAGCCAGGTCCTGCAGGTTCTGCGGCACGCCGTACCGCTCGAGGTAGGCGGGGCTGGCGCAGTTGCGCATGCTCAGGCGCCCCACCGGACGGGCCACCACATCCAGGTCGCTGAGCGCGCCGATGCGCATCACGCAGTCGAAGCCTTCGCGCAGCAGGTCGACCTGGCGGTCGGTGCAACTGAGCTCCACCTCCAGACGCGGAAAACGCTCAAGGAACCCTGGCAGCGCCGGCACGATCAGCCGCCGCGCCATCATGGTCGGCAGGTCGATGCGCAAACGCCCGGCCAACTCGGCATCGTCGGCGCTGAACAGGCTTTCGATCTCGTCCATGCCCGACAGCAGGTCCTTGCTGCGCTCGTAGAGCAAGGCGCCGTCCTGGGTGGTCTGCACCCGTCGCGTGGTGCGGTTGAACAGGCGCGTGCCGAGCAACCGCTCCAGCGCCCGCACCTGCTCGGAGACGGTCGAGCGCGGCAGGCCCAGGCTCTCGCCGGCCAGGGTGAAACTGCTCAGTTCGCTGACCCTGACAAAGGTGCGCAACAGCTCCAGCTTGTTCATCACGGGCTCCGATTGTCCATTCTATACGAACAGTATTTCCGGAATCCGTGGATTTAACAGCCATCAACCGATCAATAACCTGTCATTCAACAGCCACCCCACCGAGGTAATCGACATGACTCGCAAGATCGCACTGATCACCGGCGCCAGCCGCGGCCTGGGCAAGAACACCGCCGAACACCTGGCCGCTCGCGGTATCGACATCATCGGCACCTATCACAGCAAGGCCGACGAGGCCCGCGCCGTGGCCGCCTCGCTGGAGCAGGCCGGCGTGCGCGCCGCCATGCTGCAACTGGATGTCAGCGACAGTGCCAGTTTCGCCGCCTTCGCCGAGCGCCTGGGCGACATCCTCGAACAGCAGTTCGGCCGCCGCCAGCTGGACTTCCTGGTGAACAACGCCGGCATCGGCCTGAACGCGCCGTTCAGCGAGACCAGCGAGGCGCAGTTCGACCAGTTGCTGAACATCCAGCTCAAAGGGCCGTTCTTCCTCACCCAGCGCCTGCTACCGCTGCTGGCCGACGGCGGGCGAATCGTCAACATCTCCACCGGGCTGACCCGCTTCGCCCTGCCCGGCTACGCTGCCTATGCGGCCATGAAGGGCGCCATGGAGGTGCTGACCCGCTACCAGGCCAAGGAGCTGGGCGCGCGCGGCATCCGCGTGAACATTCTTGCGCCGGGCGCCATCGAGACCGACTTCGGCGGTGGCGTGGTGCGCGACAACCAGCAGGTCAATGACTACATCGCCGGCAACACGGCGCTGGGACGCGTCGGCCTGCCCGACGATATCGGTGCGGCCATCGCCCTGTTGCTGGAGGATGGCAATGGCTGGATCACGGGGCAGCGGCTGGAGGTGTCTGGGGGGATGTTTCTCTAGGCGCGCGTTGTCCAGTCGATGCGCAGTTCCTGTGTAGGAGCGGCCTTGCGCAGCCCTTTCGCGGCACAAGGCCGCTCCTACACGTAGAAACGCCTACCACCCTTCAAACGCGGCTCAGGGCCTGATGCAGCGCCGCCACGGCGGGCAGTGCCAAGGCCTCGTGGGACATGCACAGCCCGACCCGACGCCGCAGCGCCAGGCCACTGCCCGGCTGCCAGTAGACGCCCGGGCAACGCTCGACCAGCGACTGCGGCAACCAGGCCGCGCCTTGCCCGGCGGCGACCATGGCCAGGACCAGTTGCAACGAACCGGCCTGACCGACCTGCTCGCCCCCGTCATACAAGCCCATCAGGCGTTGGTGCGAAGGGTGCTGCGGGCAGGTGACCCAGCGCCCGTCCGGCTGGCTGCCGGTGGCCATCACCCGCACGAACGCTTCCTCCCACAGCGCCAGGAACAGTTCATCCTCGCAACGCTGGGCCTCGTCGGCCAAGCGAGCGTCGCCGTCGCAGCCTTCCAGCAGGGTCAACTGCAAACCAGCCACCGCCTGGCTGGCCAGGCGCACGCAGGCCTCGACCTGGGCCGGCGCGATGTCCGCCTCGATGCCCAGCGCCAATGGCACCCGCTCCTGCCCCTGGCGAAACCGCAGGCGCAAGGCCTCGGCCTCGGCCACCATGCGACAGGCCTGGGGATACAGCTCGCGGGCGTGTTCGCTGACTTCGACGCCGCGGGCCTGGCGCAGGAACAGTTCGGCGCCAAGGTCCTCTTCCAGCTGGCGAATGGTCACCGACAAGGTCGGCTGGGCCACGCACAAACGCTGGGCGGCTACAGTGATGTTGCGCGCTTCGAAGACCGCGATGAATGCCTTGAGATGACGGATATCCATAGATAGAACCGATGCCAGCCAGAGAAATAAGCCGTTTTTCATGGCCGCGAGCGCTATCTAGAATCTTGGCCATCGAAAGTGATTATGCCTTGGAGGCAACCATGAACAAACCCCTGATCATCGTCACTGGCGCCAGCTCCGGTATCGGCGCCGCCACCGCCCGGCGCTTTAGCGCCGCGGGGCATCCGCTGCTGCTGATCGCCCGACGCCTGGAACGCCTCGAGGCGCTGGCGCTCCCCGATTGCCTGTGCCGCGCCGTGGATATCCGCGACCGGGCGGCGCTGGTCGCCGCCGTGGCCGAGGCCGAAGCGCTGTACGGCCCGGCCGATGCCCTGGTGAACAACGCAGGCGTGATGCTGCTGGGGCAGATGCACGAGCAGGATCCAGAGCAGTGGGAGCGCATGTTCGACATCAACGTCAAGGGCCTGCTCAACGGCGTGCATGCGCTGGTCAGCGGGATGATCGAGCGGCGCCACGGCACGCTGATCAACGTCAGCTCCGTGGCCGGGCGCAAGACCTTCCCCAACCATGTCGCCTACGTGGGCAGCAAGTTCGCCGTGCACGGGCTGTCGGAGAACCTGCGCGAGGAGCTGGCGCCGCACAATGTGCGGGTGGTGACCATCGCCCCGGGCGCGGTGGAGACCGAGTTGCTCGGGCACACCACCGACGAGGGCATCAAGCGCGACTACGAGGCGTGGAAGGCCAATGACATGGGTGGCGTGGTGCTGAGTGCCGAGGATGTGGCCGGGGCGATCGTCTGGGCCTACCAGCAGCCGCAGCAGGTGTGCATTCGCGAGATCGTGCTGGCGGCGACCGCCCAGCAGCCCTGAGATGGATGTATCCGGGGCGCGATGCGCCCCGTTCGTCGGCAGGCCCCACCCCGTGATGAAAATACAGGCAAAAAAATGGGCGACCGAAGTCGCCCTAAATGCCTTGCGTGCTCGTGAATCGGGAAGGATCAGCGCTGATTGCGCTTTTTCGAGTCCTTCCAGATGAAAATGCCCAGACCGGCGAAGAACGCCAACATCAACCCGACCGTTACCACACCGGCGATAACCACGTTGTCGAAGAACATGTCGGCCCCTCCCTTGATGTGCCGTCATCCGATGGGTGCAAGGTAACCAATGCCGGGAGGGGGAAAATTGACCGGAGTCAATGGCGCCCGAGGCCGGGCGCGCGAGGCGGGTGCAGGGTTGACCTGCATCAAGTTTCAGCGCTTCTTGGGTTTGCCCTTGGGCTTTTTCTTCTTGGCCTGGGTTAGCGGCATGGCCTGCTCGAAGGCCTGGCGCATGTCGTTCAGGCGCTTGTCATTGAGGTCGTGGATGCGTTTGGCGCGTTCGGCGCCGAAATCGATCAGGTTGTCTTGGCTCATAGTGGGCTCGACGGACAGCAGAGGCCTTCATGATGAAGGCAAGCGGCAACGCTGACTAGGGTACAGAGCCTGGTCAGACTTCGATATCCACCAGCAACCCCTGACGCGTGCGCTCGCCCATCGGCGCCACCGGCACGGTGTTGTCGGCGTTGAGCTCCTCGCCGGGCACGGCTTCGTAGCGGTCCCCTTCGGCCTGCTTGCGCCGTTGCTGCTGGCGGCGCTGCTCCTCGCGCAGCAGCAAGGTCTGCTCCTCGGGGTCGCGGTGGTGCTTGAGGTCGATGGTGCCGTCACTGGAGGTCGGCTGCGCGGGTACCACCGGCGGGATGGTCGGCGGCGGCTTGACCGGATCCTGTTGCGAGGTCACGGGGGCGGCACTGAGCGGGATGATCGGCGGCAGCATGATGGGTCTCCTGTAGCCTTGTTATCGGCTGGTGGTGCGCCGCCTTGAATGCCCGCGGTCAAAGGTGTGCGGCGTATCACAAGGCCACACTGCGCTGGAGTATAGCGCGGGCTTACTCGGCTTCTTCGTCCGGGTCGTCGTCGGGCGCGGCGCTCGACTCGCTCCAGGGCCGCTTGTAGACCTGTTGCCAGACAGCATCCATGTGCTCGCGCACGACCTGCGGGGCGCTCTTGAGCGAGGCGCTGTCCTCGCGCTCGCCGCCGAACGCGTCCTCACCGGGCGGGCTGATCAGCGACTGGCCGGTGATGGTGTAGATCGCCTGGCCCTCACGCATCTCGATGGCGATGTCATGGGGGTCGATGCCGCCGCCGCAGAAAGCATGGCTGGCCACGGTCACTTCGGCGACACCGTCCTTGTTCAGGTCGCCGACATCGCTGACATCGGTATAGAAGTCGACGTCCAGGTCCAGCCCGGCGCAGGTGGTCTCCTGCTCGATCTGCCAGCGCGCCTTGAAGGCGTCACCACCGGCAGCGCGGCCATACAGTGTGGCCTTGAGCACCACCTTGTCGACTTCCTCCTCGGTATCGGGGTCGGTGGCCTGGCCATCGGCCCGGCTCAGCACCAGCAGGCCTTCGCCCTCACGGTCGTGGAAGTGCACGCTCTTGATCGGCGTCTGCACACCGAGCACCTCCAGTTGCTCGACCGGAATAGGCGGCAGGACCTCGAAGCTCTTCTGTTCACAGGCGGCCAACAGCGCGAGGCTGCCCAGGCCCAGGGTGACGTTCAACCAGCGGTGCTTGGCAACCATGTTGGCGCGTGGCCCTCGTGACGGGACGGTGTTCGTCGATGAAAGCGCTAGACTCTTCACATTCATTGGTCTGGCGAAGCCGATCCGTTAACATAGTCGGCTTTTTCATCGCGGGAGTTTTGGCAGTATGGCGCAGCAGTATCAACCGGGGCAACGCTGGATCAGCGACAGCGAAGCCGAGCTCGGTCTTGGGACCATCCTGGCGCAGGATGGCCGCCTGTTGACCGTGCTCTACCCGGCCACGGGCGACACCCGCCAGTACTCGCTACGCAATGCGCCGCTGACCCGCGTGCGCTTCTCGCCCGGCGACCTGATCACCCACTTCGAAGGCTGGAAGCTGACCGTGCAGGAGGTCGATGACATCGACGGCCTGATGGTCTACCACGGCATCGACGGCCAGAACCAGCCGCGCACCCTGCCCGAGACGCAGCTGTCGAACTTCATCCAGTTCCGTCTGGCCAGCGACCGCCTGTTCGCCGGGCAGATCGACCCGCTGTCGTGGTTCTCGCTGCGCTACAACACCCTGCAGCACACCAGCAAGCAGATGCTCTCGTCTCTGTGGGGCCTGGGCGGCGTGCGCGCCCAACCCATCGCCCACCAGTTGCACATCGCCCGTGAAGTGGCCGACCGCATCGCCCCACGGGTCCTGCTGGCCGACGAAGTGGGCCTGGGCAAGACCATCGAGGCGGGCCTTGTGATCCACCGCCAGCTGCTGTCCGGGCGCGCCAACCGCGTGCTGATCCTGGTGCCCGAGAACCTCCAGCACCAGTGGCTGGTGGAAATGCGCCGACGCTTCAACCTGCAGGTGGCGCTGTTCGACGCCGAGCGTTTCATCGAGAGCGACGCCAGCAACCCGTTCGAGGATGCCCAGCTGGCGCTGGTGGCCCTGGAATGGCTGGTCGAGGACGAGAAGGCCCAGGACGCGCTGTTCGCCGCAGGCTGGGACCTGATGGTGGTCGACGAGGCCCACCACCTGGTCTGGCACGAGGAGCAGGCCAGCGCCGAATATGCGCTGGTCGAGCAACTGGCCCAGGTCATCCCGGGCGTGCTGCTGCTCACCGCCACCCCGGAACAGCTCGGCCAGGACAGCCACTTCGCTCGCCTGCGCCTGCTCGACCCCAACCGTTTCCACGACCTGGCCGCCTTCCGCGCCGAGAGCGAGCACTATCGCCCGGTGGCCGAAGCCGTGCAGGAACTGCTCGACGAAGGCCGTCTGTCGCCGAAGGCCCACGCCACCATCCTGGGCTTCCTCGGCGCCGAAGGCGAGGCTCTGCTGGCCGCGGTCAGCGATGGCGACAGCCAGGCCAGTGCCCGCCTGATCCGCGAGCTGCTCGATCGCCACGGCACCGGCCGCGTGCTGTTCCGCAACACCCGCGCGGCGATCCAGGGCTTCCCCGAGCGCCAGCTGCACCCCTACCCGCTGGCCAACCCCGACGCCTACGCCGAGCTGCCCTCGGGCGAGCGCGCCGAGCTGTACCCGGAAGTGGCCTTCCAGGCCCAGGGCGAGAGCGGCGACGACGAGCGCTGGTGGCGTTTCGACCCACGGGTCGACTGGCTGATCGACACCCTGAAGATGCTCAAGCGCACCAAGGTCCTGGTGATCTGCGCCCACGCCGAGACCGCCATGGACCTGGAAGACGCCCTGCGCGTGCGTTCCGGCATCCCGGCCACGGTGTTCCATGAAGGCATGAGCATCCTCGAGCGCGACCGCGCCGCCGCCTACTTCGCCGACGAGGAATTCGGCGCCCAGGTGCTGATCTGCTCCGAGATCGGCAGTGAGGGCCGCAACTTCCAGTTCGCCCATCACCTGGTGATGTTCGACCTGCCGGCCCACCCGGACCTGCTCGAGCAGCGCATCGGCCGTCTCGACCGGATCGGCCAGAAGCACACGATCCAGCTGCACATCCCGTACCTGCAGGACAGCCCGCAGGAGCGCCTGTTCCAGTGGTACCACGAAGGCCTCAACGCCTTCCTCAACACCTGCCCGACCGGCAACGCCCTGCAGCACCAGTTCGGCCCGCGCCTGCTGCCGCTGCTGGCCGACAGCGACGAAAAGAGCTGGAGCAAGCTGGTGGCCGAGGCCCGCGCCGAGCGCGAACGCCTGGAAGCCGAACTGCACACCGGCCGCGACCGCCTGCTGGAACTCAACTCCGGCGGCGCCGGCGAAGGCCAGGCGCTGGTCGAGGACATTCTCGAACAGGACGACCAGTTCGCCCTGCCGATCTACATGGAAACCCTGTTCGACGCCTTCGGCATCGACAGCGAGGACCACTCGGAAAACGCCCTGATCCTCAAGCCGAGCGAGAAGATGCTCGACGCCAGCTTCCCGCTGGGCGACGACGAAGGCGTGACCATCACCTACGACCGTGGCCAGGCGCTGTCGCGCGAGGACATGCAGTTCCTGACCTGGGAGCACCCGATGGTCCAGGGCGGCATGGACCTGGTGCTGTCCGGCTCGATGGGCAACACCGCGGTGGCGCTGATCAAGAACAAGGCGCTCAAACCCGGCACCGTGCTGCTCGAGCTGCTCTACGTCAGCGAAGTGGTGGCCCCGCGCAGCCTGCAGCTGGGCCGCTACCTGCCGCCGGCCGCGCTGCGCTGCCTGCTCGACACCAACGGCAACGACCTGGGCCCGCGGGTGGCGTTCGAAACCCTCAACGACCAGCTCGAAAGCGTGCCCAAGGCCAGCGCCAACAAGTTCGTCCAGGCCCAGCGCGACGTGCTGGCCAAGCGCATCGCCGCAGGCGAAGCCAAGGTCCTGCCGATCCACGACGAGCGCGTGGCCCAGGCCCGGCAGCGGCTTACCGCCGAGGCCGACGAGGAGTTGGCGCGCCTGACCGCTCTGAAGGCCGTGAACCCGAGCGTGCGTGACAGCGAGATCGATGCGCTGAGCAAGCAGCGCGAAGAAGGGCTGGCGGCGCTGGAAAAAGCGGCGCTGCGTCTCGAGGCAATCCGGGTGCTTGTCGCCGGTTGATCAGGACTCACGCATCCTCTGTAGGAGCGGCCTTGTGCCGCGAAAGGGCTGCAAAGCAGCCCCAGGATTTCAGCGTTCATGCAAAGATCGCCGGGGCCGCTGCGCGGCCCTTTCGCGGCACAAGGCCGCTCCTACAGGGTTTGTGCGGGGCAGCGGTATCCGTTTAGACCATCCAGCTATTGCCTTCATATCCAAATGGTAGAAACCAAAGTGCCATTAATCAGGAAGGCTTAAGCACCCGTTCCTATACTCCAGCAGGAACAGTCTCCATCCGTGCTTTTTGGGGACGAGTGAAGACTCGACGAAGAGGCCTGCAATGGAGTGGCTGGGACTGCAATTGTTCGCCGAGCTGCCGGCGACCGGACAGATCATCCTCGACTGTCGACACAACCCCTTCCTGGTGCTGCTCGCCTTTATCGTGGCCAGCGCCGCCTGTTTCGCCACGCTGGACATGAGCGAAAGGCAAAGCCACTGCGATGACCGTTTCGCCCGCCGGCAATGGCGGGTGCTCGGCGCCTGCTGCCTGGCCGGCGGGATCTGGGCCATGCACTTCATCAGCATGCTGGCGTTCCAGGCGCCGCTGGAGATCCACTTCGACGCGCCATTGACCGGCCTGTCGCTGCTGGTGGCCCTGCTCGCCGCCTGGCTGGCGATGAACAGCCTCAACCGCAGCGAAATGCGCCTGCGCCACTACCTGCAGACCGCGCTGTTCATCGGCCTGGGCATCAGCCTCATGCACTACACCGGCATGGCCGCCCTGCAGACCAGCGCCCAGCAGTACTACCAGACCGGCCTGCTGCTCGCCTCCATCGGCATCGCCGTGCTCGTCAGCCTACTGGCGCTGCTGATGGCCCGTTATTTCAACAAGGGCAGCGGCACCTTGCACCTGCTGCTCAAGTACGGCGCCAGCCTGTTAATGGCCGGCGGCATCGTGCTGACCCATTTCACCGGCATGGCTGCCATGACCCTGGTGATTCCCGGCGAAACCGCCCTGCGCCTGCCCTCGGCCGACAACAGTCTGCAACTGGCGCTGACCATCGCCGTCATCACCCTGCTGATCAGCGGCGGCAGCATCAGCGCGGCGCTGGCCGACAAGAAGCTGCAGAGCAAGGAGCACGACCTGCGCCGGGTCAATGTGCTGCTCAGCCAGCTCGACCAGGCCCGGGCCTCGCTGCAGCAGGCCGCCCACTACGACGCCCTGACCAACCTGGTCAACCGCCGCGGTTTCAACCAGGTGTTCGCCGAGCGCCTGGCCGAGCAGGCCGCCCATGAGGGCATGCTGGCGGTGATGTTCCTCGACATCGACCATTTCAAACGCATCAACGACAGCCTCGGGCATGCCGCCGGCGACGAGCTGCTCAAGGTCATCGCCGACCATATCAAGGCCGCCACCCGCGGCCAGGACCTGGTGGCGCGCTTCGGCGGCGACGAGTTCTGCATCGTCACCAGTCTCAACAGCCGCGACGAGGCCCGTCATCTGGCCCAGCGCATCATGCAACGAATGAAGGAGCCGATCGACCTGGCGGGCCGGCGCATGGTGATGACCACCAGCATCGGCATCAGCATCTTCCCCGACGATGGCCAGAGCACCGAGGAACTGCTGAAGAACGCCGACCTGGCGCTGTACCAGTCCAAGGGCTGCGGGCGCAACAGCCTGAACTTCTTCAACAACGGCCTGAAGACCCGCGCCACCCTGGAGCTGCAACTGGAGGAGGAACTACGTGTGGCGCTGTTCGAGGAGCGCGGCCTGTGCGTGCACTACCAGCCGATCTTCGACCTGCGCAGCGGCCAGGTCGCCAAGCTCGAGGCCCTGGTGCGCTGGCAGCACCCGCAACACGGCTTGCTCAGCCCCGACCGCTTCATCTGCATCGCCGAGGCCAATGGCCTGATCGCCGAGCTGGACCTGTGGGTGCTGCGCCGGGCCTGCGAGGATCTGGCCCAGCTCAATCGCCATGGCTACGGCGAACTGAAGGTCACGGTGAACTGCTCGGCGCTCACCCTCGGCCGCGAGGAGCTGGCCACCGAGGTGGAAATGGCGCTGTTCCAGGCCGGCCTGGCGCCGCGCCAGCTGGAGTTGGAGGTCACCGAGAACGCGCTGATGGGTGACATCCACCACACTATCAGCCTGCTCAAGCGCATCCGCGCCCAGGGCGTGGCGCTGTCGATCGACGACTTCGGTACCGGTTATTCCTCGCTGGCCTACCTCAAGCGCCTGCCGCTGGACGTGCTGAAGATCGACCGCTCGTTCATCCAGGACGTACCGGGCAGCCAGAAGGACCGGGAGATCGTCCAGGCGATCATCATCATGGCCCACACCCTGCACCTGAAGGTGGTCACCGAAGGCGTCGAGACCGTCGAACAACATGAGTTCCTGGCCAGCCATGGCTGCGACTACCTGCAGGGCTACCTGCTCAGCCGACCGGTGCCGCTGGCCGAGCTGCGGCCGATCCTCGAACGGCTCGACCGCCAGCCGGGCGAGCTCAGTCCTTGTTGCGATACAGCGTTACCAGGGTCGCCGGATCTTTTTGCAGATAGCCCTGGCTACCGTGCAGGCGCATCAATTGCGCGGCGAGGCCACTGAGCGGCGTCGCCGAGCCCTGCTCGCGGGAGAATTTCACCGCGGTGTCGAGGTCCTTGAGCAAGGTGCGCACATGCCACTTGACCGGCTCGAACTGGCTCTCGGCCATTTGCGGAGCAAGAATCTGCAGCGGCCTGGAGTCGGCAAACCCGCCCGCCAGCGCCTCGGCAATCAGCCGCGCATCGACCCCTGACTGCTCGGCCAGCGCCACCACCTCGGCGATCACCAGCGCATTGCAGGCCACGATCATCTGGTTGCACGCCTTGGTCACCTGGCCGGCGCCCACCGCGCCCATGTGCGTCACCCGCTGGCCCAGGGTCTGCAGCACCGGCCGCGCCCGCTCAAGATCATCGGCCTCGCCACCGACCATGATTGCCAGAGTACCCGCCTCGGCCCCCGGCGTGCCGCCGGACACCGGCGCATCGAGCCAGGCCATGCCGCACAGGGCAGCCAGCTCGGCGGCCATCTCCCGGGTGGCGGTCGGCTCAAGGCTGGAGAAGTCCACCAGCAACTGACCGCTGCGCCCGCCCTGGGCGACGCCCTGCTCGCCGAACACCACCTCGCGCACCACCGCCGTGTCGGCCAGGCACAACAGCACCATATCCGTCGCCTGGCACAGCTCGGCGGGGCTGGCGGCCAGTCGCGCACCGGCGGCGACCAGCTCGGCGCACTTGTCCGGGCTGCGGTTCCACACGGTCAGCGGATACCCGGCGGCCAGCAGCCGACGGCACATCGGCAGGCCCATCAGGCCGATCCCGGCAAACCCCAGCGAAGGCAATGCAGTACTCATGAGCGACTCCAGATTAAAGAAGCGTGACAAACGGACGATGCAATGCGGGTGCGAAGGGAAAAACCTTAGTCCGACTAAGGAAACCCCCTATCGCATAAGAAAAAGACGCACTGATAAAGTCGCGAAATTTCTCCGTGATGGCTAGATGATATTCATCACCGGGAAGCCAACCACTCCAGGCAAATGGCGCACTATGACCTCTACGAACACTTCTGCCAATGCGGCTCCCGAGCCGACCCTCAGCCCCACCTCGCTGACCGCCGGCAGTGCTCGAGACCTACCCGCCGCCCGCAGCACGCCGGCGCAACAGTACCTGTACTTCACCGAGCAGGACATCCAGCGCATCCTCGACAACCTCGACGGCCTGCGCGACCTGGTGTTTCCGCCGAACCTGCACGTCGAGGACGAGGACCAGCTGCGCCTGGAGCAGCAGTTCCCGTCGGTGTGCCTGATCGGCCTGGGCCGCTGCGGCTCGAACATCGCCCTGGACGTCGCAGAGCTGGTGTACAACGCCCGTACCTTCTTCCTCAACGAGTACAACAACGAGGACCGTTTCAAGGGCGAGGCCGGCTACAGCCCGGCGCGCTGGATCCGCCAGAACCTGCGCCTGGTGCAGAACAAGGCCGCCAAGCCGGTGTTCCTGGTCGAGCCGCTGGTGATGCTGGGCGACCTGGACAAGGACATCGCCGGGCGCATCCGCTTCTCGCGCAAGGGCGAGCGTGGCGGCTTCCTGCGCGACTACAGCAAGATGAAGATCATGGACCTGTCCGAGGTGCATGCCGGGGGCGCCGGCAACGCGCCGATCCTCGGCCAGTACCTGGCCAAGATCATCCTCAACAAGGACACCCAGCGCTTCTCCAGCGCCGACTGGAAGCTGATCCACTCGTACCTGATCGACTCCTGCGGCATCAAGGCCAACCAGTCGCGCCTGTACTTCTACATCTTCAGTGCCGGCGGCGGCACCGGCTCGGGGATGGCCTCGGAATTCGGCCTGGCCCAGCAGTACTCGTACATGAACAAGACCTTCGACACCAAGCCGGCCGACGAGAACGATGGCAAGAGCGGGCACTCGTTCGTCTTCGAGCCGATCTTCACCAGCGGCATCTGCGTGCTGCCCAACGCCTCCGATCACCGCAGCGAGATGTCCGAGGCGCTGCACATCAACGCCGGGCGCCTGCTGTGCAAGTACCTGTCGGAGGAATGGGACTTCTCGTACAACTTCGACAATGAAGACAGCAGCGAAGCCAGCGTCATGGGCCGGATCCGCCCGTGGAACGCGATGATGCTGATCTCCAACGACATCATGCGCTACGCTGAGGAGAGCGATGACGGCACGATCCAGAACATCGACGTCAACGCCATGGAGAAGCACGCCAACCAGTACATCTCCCAGCAGATCTTCAACATCCTCACCGCCCAGGCGGTGACCACCGACTACGACCAGAACTACTTCCGCCGCGCCGGCATCGACATCGGCGAGACCATCCGCCTGGACGCCAACGACCTGTTCATGAGCCTGGCAGGCCCCGTGGCCATTGCCTACGCCGAATCGGTGGTGCCGGAAGTGCCGCCAGCGGGCTCGGACAAGTTCAAGGTGTTCGAGCGCGAGCAGCCGCGCCTGGACATCGACGACCTGTTCTTCCGCTCCATCGACCTGCCGCACTTCAACAAGCAGACCCAGGCCATCGAGGGCATCAGCCTGCTGCCGATCGAGTCGCGCCGCTACCGTGCCGCGCTGGAGCAGTACCAGGCCTCGGGCTACGACGCCGCAGCCTTGCACGACCTGCACTTCTTCAAGAACTGCTCGTCGGTGGTGTCGATCGTATCCCTGCCCAAGGACTACAAGCTGTCGTACATGGACCTGAACCGGCTCAAGACCCACCTCAACAGCCTGTTCCCCAACACCACGCTCAAGCGCTACGCACTGGTGATCGGCGCCTCGGCCAACCTGTCGCTGACCACCCTGATCGCCAAGAGCCCGTGCCTGTCGGATGACTTCCTGACCCTGATCGTGGCGTTCATCAAGCGTTGCTTCGCGCGCAACCCGTACCGCTTCGACGACACCATGGACAACGCGATCCTGGAGTTCATCACCAGCGAGCACTTCGACGAGGACAGCATCGACGACCTGCTCAACGAGTTCGAGAACCCGGCGAAGATCCTCGACACCAACTGGTATGCGATCAAGCCGATGTACGAGAAGAAGTACCGCGAGCTGATCAACGACAAGAGCCGCTTCGTCTCGATCAACGACATCCGCCTGTCGCGCGAGTGCGTGAAGAAGGCGGTGAAGTACCTGCGCGAGATCTTCCGCCATCGCATCGGCAAGACCCGGGTGATTTCGCTGAACAGCCATACCGGGCGCGTGGATTATTGATAGAGCTGGGGCCACTTAGTGGCCCTTTCGCGGCACAAGGCCGCTCCTACAGGAAATCGCGCCCTCCTGTAGGAGCGGCCTTGTGCCGCGAAAGGGCTGCGCAGCAGCCCCATTTACGCATCCCGTAAACTGTTACCGCCCCGCCAAATCACCCCGCCACTGTTACCAACTTCCACCTTACGTGAGCGTCAACGCGCACCAACGTGAGGCGCCTGCGCGTTTTTGCGCACTAAAAAAGCGCGTGCTTATTCCGCTTTCTTCGCCTGGATCACGATGAACGGCGAAACCACCACCGCCCAGATCTCTGGATCGCGGGTTTGCAGGTCGAGCGCCTGCTCGGCGGAAACCGCCCCGACAGTGCCATCATTACGCCACTTGGCGAAGATCTCGCTGCGATTCTCGGCCATCGCCTCGGCAACGGTGATCAGGTCAAGGCTGGAGTCGACCCAAATCAGGTCACCCTTGGCCCAGAAACGCTCCAGGGCTTTCCACTCGATGACGGCGGTCTCGCCGAGCAATTTGGCATAGAGGGTGCTTACTTGATCAGTCATGGGTTTACCTGCGCAAAGATCGTCCAACAAAAAGGCCGGCATTTTTGCAGAAAAACCTGGTTTCAAATACGTAATTTGGTCGATCAGGCCCGAACTTGTGGGGGCGGGCCGCAGATACCGGCAAAGTGATGGCGCTTTTCTGTATCTTTATGTCGACCAGGCGACACCCCTCGAAACAGACGCTTTTCGCCCGCTTTTCAAGCGCTCGGACAGCGCTCTACACTGTACCGGTACAGTTCCGGGACATGTTCCGGGGGAAGGTGGGCTTACGGCATGGCGTAGCCAGGCCGAAATCCCGCCCGGTCTGTAGCCCTGGCCTCAGGACTATAAGAATTACAACAGAATGAGTGGAGCACTATGATCAAGATTTCCAAGCTGTTTGCCGCGATGGTTCTGGCCGGAGTCGCCAGCCATTCGTTTGCCGCCGACACCATCAAGATCGGCATCGCCGGTCCCAAGACCGGGCCGGTGACCCAGTACGGCGACATGCAGTTCGTCGGCGCCAAACAGGCCATCAAGGACATCAACGCCAAGGGCGGCGTCGATGGCAAGATGCTCGAAGCCAAGGAATACGACGACGCGTGCGACCCTAAACAGGCCGTGGCCGTCGCCAACAAAGTGGTCAACGATGGCGTCAAGTACGTGATCGGCCACCTGTGCTCCAGCTCCACCCAGCCTGCGTCCGACATCTACGAGGACGAAGGCGTGATCATGATCACCCCCGCCGCCACCTCCCCGGACATCACCAGCCGTGGCTACAAGATGGTCTTCCGCACCATCGGCCTGGACAGCGCCCAGGGCCCGGCCGCCGGCAACTACATCGCCGACCACGTCAAGCCGAAGGTCGTCGCGGTCCTGCACGACAAGCAGCAGTACGGCGAAGGCATCGCCACCGCGGTCAAGACCACCCTCGAGAAGAAAGGCACCAAGGTCGCCGTCTTCGAAGGCCTGAACGCCGGTGACAAGGACTTCTCCTCGATCATCCAGAAGCTCAAGCAGAACAACGTCGACTTCGTCTACTACGGCGGCTACCACCCAGAGCTGGGCCTGATCCTGCGCCAGGCGCAAGAGAAGGGCCTGAAGGCCAAGTTCATGGGTCCGGAAGGCGTGGGTAACGACTCCATCTCGCAGATCGCCCAGGGCGCCTCCGAAGGCCTGCTGGTCACCCTGCCGAAGTCGTTCGACGCTGACCCTGCGAACAAGGCCATCGTCGACGCCATCAAGGCCGACGGCAAGGACCCGAGCGGTCCGTTCGTGTTCCCGGCCTATTCGGCTGTCCAGCTGATCGCCGAAGGCATCAAGGCCGCCAAGTCCGAAGACACCGACAAGGTGGCTGCCGCCATCCACGCCGGTACCTTCAAGACCCCGACCGGCGACCTGTCCTACGACGCCAAGGGCGACCTGAAAGACTTCAAGTTCGTGGTCTACGAATGGCACTTCGGCAAGCCGAAGACCGAAGTCTCCCCTCAGTAACTGCGTGACTAATAGCTGACCGAGAAGCCCACTGTGCGAGCAGTGGGCTTTGTTTTACGAGGTTCTATGGACCTGATTCCCGTGATCCGGGAGCCGGTTCACCTGAAAATCTTAAAACCGTCACCCGCGGTTTCCTGGTTGTGCCCGCACAAGATCACGTGGCGTAGACCACGAGAACATGGGCCGGGGTCATCCCCCGCCAGAGAAATGCAAATCAGGTTTTTAGGAGCGCTGTAATGCCTGAGATCTACCATTTCCTACAACAACTGGTTAACGGATTGACCATCGGCAGTACCTACGCGCTGATCGCCATCGGTTACACGATGGTGTACGGCATCATCGGCATGATCAACTTCGCCCACGGCGAGGTGTACATGATCGGTTCCTACGTGGCCTTCATCGCCCTTGCCGGGCTGGCCATGATGGGCATTCACTCGTTGCCGATCCTGATGACCGTGGCTTTCGTCGCCACGATCTTCGTCACCAGCGCCTACGGCTACAGCATCGAACGGGTCGCCTACCGGCCGCTGCGCAACAGCAACCGGCTGATCCCGCTGATCTCCGCCATCGGCATGTCGATCTTCCTGCAGAACACTGTCCTGCTGTCGCAGGACTCAAAAGACAAGTCCATCCCCAACCTGATCCCCGGCAGCTTCTCGTTCGGCCCGGGGGGCGCTGAGGAAGTACTGGTCTCGTACATGCAGATCCTGGTGTTCGTGGTGACCCTCGTCGCCATGACCTGCCTGACCCTGTTCATCTCCCGTTCCCGCCTGGGCCGCGCCTGCCGCGCCTGCGCCGAGGACATCAAGATGGCCAACCTGCTGGGCATCAACACCAACAACATCATCGCCCTGACCTTCGTCATCGGTGCCGCGCTGGCGGCGGTGGCGGCCGTGCTGCTGAGCATGCAGTACGGGGTGATCAACCCCAACGCCGGTTTCCTGGTGGGCCTGAAGGCTTTCACCGCGGCGGTACTGGGCGGCATCGGCAGCATCCCGGGCGCCATGCTCGGCGGGCTGGTGCTGGGCGTGGCCGAAGCGTTCGGCGCCGACATCTTCGGCGACCAGTACAAGGACGTGGTGGCATTCGGTCTTTTGGTTCTTGTCCTGCTGTTCCGGCCGACCGGCATCCTGGGCCGCCCGGAGGTTGAAAAAGTATGAACAGAAATCTCAAACAGGCGTTCTTCAGCGCCTTGCTGGTCTGGGCCGTGGCCTTCCCGGTGCTGGGCCTGAAACTCAGCATCGACGGCATCAGCCTGATCGTGCACAGCCAGGGCTCGTTCACCATCAGCATCATCGCCGCTTGCTCGGTGCTGATGTTCCTGCGCGTATTGTTCGACAAGCAGTGGAGCGCGGTGATGGGCCGCCGCTCGGAGCGCAAGCTGGTTCCACCTTCGGTGACCAACTTCCTCACCCTGCCGAAGACCCAGCGCTGGGTCATCATGGGGCTGATCGTGGCGGCGCTGATCTGGCCGTTCTTCGGCTCGCGCGGCGCGGTCGACATCGCCACGCTGATCCTGATCTACGTGCTGCTGGGCCTTGGCCTGAACATCGTGGTAGGGCTTGCGGGCCTGCTCGACCTGGGTTACGTCGGTTTCTACGCCGTCGGCGCCTACAGCTACGCGATGCTCTCGCACTACCTGGGCTGGAGCTTCTGGGTATGCCTGCCGATCGCCGGCCTGATGGCCGCCACCTTCGGCTTCCTACTCGGTTTCCCGGTGCTGCGCCTGCGCGGTGACTACCTGGCGATCGTGACCCTGGGCTTCGGCGAGATCATCCGCCTGTTCCTGCGCAACCTCACCGACTGGACCGGCGGCCCCAACGGCATCAGCAACATCCCCAAGCCTGAGTTCTTCGGCCTGACCTTCGAGCGCCGCGCCGCCGAGGGGATGCAGACCTTCCATGAGTTCTTCGGGCTGGAATACAACTCGATCAACAAGGTCATCTTCCTCTACCTGGTGGCCCTGCTGTTGGCACTGCTGGCGCTGTTCGTCATCAACCGCCTGCTGCGCATGCCGATCGGGCGCGCCTGGGAAGCGCTGCGTGAAGACGAGATCGCCTGCCGTGCGCTGGGCCTGAACCCCACCGTGATCAAGCTCTCGGCGTTCACCCTGGGTGCCTGCTTCGCCGGTTTCGCCGGCAGCTTCTTCGCCGCCCGCCAGGGGCTGGTGACACCGGAGTCGTTCACCTTCATCGAGTCGGCGATCATCCTCGCCATCGTCGTGCTGGGTGGCATGGGTTCGCAGCTGGGCGTGATTCTCGCGGCCATCGTGATGATCCTGCTGCCGGAGATGATGCGTGAGTTCAGCGAATACCGGATGCTGATGTTCGGTGCGCTGATGGTGTTGATGATGATCTGGCGTCCGCAGGGCCTGCTGCCCATGCAACGTCCGCACATGGAGCTGCCTCGATGAGCCGCGAAATTCTGCAAGTCAGCGGCCTGAGCATGCGCTTCGGCGGCTTGTTGGCGGTCAACGGCGTGGGCCTGACCGTCAAGGAAAAACAGGTGGTCGCACTGATCGGCCCGAACGGTGCCGGCAAGACCACCGTGTTCAACTGTCTGACTGGCTTCTACAAGCCCAGCGGCGGCACCATCCTGCTCGACGGCCAGCCGATCCAGGGCCTGGCCGGCCATCAGATCGCCCGCAAGGGCGTGGTGCGGACCTTCCAGAACGTGCGCCTGTTCAAGGAAATGACCGCGCTGGAAAACCTGCTGATCGCCCAGCACCGCCACCTGAACACCAACTTCTTCGCCGGCCTGTTCAAGACCCCGAGCTTCCGCCGCAGCGAGAAGGAGGCCATGGAGCGCGCGCAGTACTGGCTGGAGAAGGTCAACCTGACCGAGTTCGCCAACCGTACCGCCGGCACCCTCGCCTACGGCCAGCAACGGCGCCTGGAAATCGCCCGCTGCATGATGACCCAACCGCGGATCATCATGCTCGACGAACCGGCCGCCGGCCTCAACCCCAAGGAGACCGAGGACCTCAAGGCCCTCATCGCCTATCTGCGCGAATCCCACAACGTGACCGTGCTGCTGATCGAGCACGACATGAAGCTGGTGATGAGCATTTCCGACCACATCGTGGTGATCAACCAGGGCACGCCCCTGGCCGATGGCACGCCGGAAGAGATCCGCGGCAACCCTGATGTGATCAAGGCCTACCTGGGGGAGGCGTAAATGCTGAAGTTCGAGAACGTTTCCACCTTCTACGGCAAGATCCAGGCGCTGCACAGCGTCAACGTGGAGATCAACCAGGGCGAGATTGTCACCCTGATCGGTGCCAACGGCGCCGGCAAGTCGACCCTGCTGATGACCCTCTGCGGCTCGCCCCAGGCGAGCAGCGGCAGCATCAAGTACCTGGGCGAGGAACTGGTCGGCCAGCCGTCCTCGCACATCATGCGCAAGAGCATCGCGGTGGTGCCGGAAGGCCGCCGCGTGTTCTCGCGCCTGACCGTCGAGGAGAACCTGGCCATGGGCGGTTTCTTCACCAACAAGGGCGACTACCAGGAGCAGCTGGACAAGGTCCTGCAGTTGTTCCCGCGCCTTAAGGAGCGCTACATCCAGCGCGGCGGCACCATGTCCGGCGGCGAGCAGCAGATGCTGGCCATCGGCCGGGCGCTGATGAGCAAGCCCAAGCTGCTGCTGCTCGACGAGCCGTCCCTGGGCCTGGCGCCAATCATCATCCAGCAGATCTTCGACATCATCGAACAGCTGCGCCGCGATGGCGTGACCGTGTTCCTGGTGGAGCAGAATGCCAACCAAGCGCTGAAGGTCGCCGACCGGGCATATGTGCTGGAGAACGGCAAGGTGGTGATGCAGGGTACCGGTGAAGCGTTGCTGACCGATCCGAAGGTGCGCGACGCATATCTGGGGGGTTGAATGATCAAAGGGCCTTCGCAAGGCCCTTTTTTCTGCCTGCCAGGAATATATCGCCTATGCCGGCCTCTTCGCGGGCAAGCCCGCTCCCACAGGTACATCACTGCATACAAGGGTGGTGGTGAACCTGTGGGAGCGGGTTTACCCGCGAAAGGGCCGACACACGGTCCACTTGTGATCAGCGCCCAGCCTCGGTACCGTGGCCCGTTATTCTGCAAAGTCTCCCGGAGCCCGCCCCATGCGCCTCACCCCTTCCCTGCTGCTCACCGCCTTGCTGCCGCTGTTCACCGGCTGCCAGATGCTGGCCGAAAAACCGGTAGACCCGAACCTGGGCACCACCCGCATGCAAGGCGAACTGAGCGCGGCCGGCGGTCATCTGCTGTTCAAGCCCTGCAGCGAAAGCCGCCGCTTCATCGTCAACGACGCCGCCGCCACCGGCATCCTGCAGGAAGCCGCCAACCTGGCCGACGACGCCGGTGACAAGCTGTTTGCCGACGTCCGCGCGCGCATGACCGGCAGCAAGCAGGCCGGCAGCGACGGCCAGCTTGACGTGACCCGCCTGTACCGCCTCGAAACCTCCGAATATTCCGGCTGCGAAGACCCGAACTTCAGGCAACTGACCCTGCGTGCCGGCGGCCACGAACCGGACTGGGACATCAAGGCCAGCGGCAAGGGCATGGTGCTCAACCGCATCGGCCAGGATCCGCTGGCGCTGCCTTACCTAGAAGAGGCAATGCCCGGCGGCGGCCTGAGCCTGTCCAGCGAGGCCAATGGCCAGCGCGTCGAGCTGTGGGTCGCGCCGCAACGCTGCGTCGACGGCGCCACCGGGGCCATCCGCCACCTCAAGGCCGAACTGCGCATCGACGGCAAGACCCTGCAGGGCTGTGCCTACTACGGCGGCGCCCGCGACCTCTGATCACCAGGCGCTTTTATCCTGCCTGTCGGGGCGGCTAACAGCTTATACTTGGCGGTTTGTGTAAAGCCGCCGGCCGCCCATGGCCGGGATACTGGACCCTGCCATGCTACGAATCACCGAACTGAAGCTGCCCCTGGACCACTCCGACGACGAATTGCGCGCCGCCATCGTCCAGCGCCTGGGCATCAGCGATGAGCAACTGCTCGGCTTCACCCTGTTCAAGCGCAGCTACGATGCGCGCAAGAAGAACAGCGAGCTGCTGTTCATCTACACCATCGACCTTGAAACCAGCAACGAAGACGAACTGCTGCGCCGCTTCGAAGGCGACGGCAAGATCGGCGTGGCCCCGGACGTCAGCTACAAGTTTGTCGGCCAGGCCCCCGCCGACCTGCCTGCGCGCCCGATCGTGGTCGGCTTCGGCCCCTGCGGTATCTTCGCCGGGCTGCTGCTGGCGCAGATGGGCTTCAAGCCGATCGTGCTCGAGCGCGGCAAGGAAGTGCGCCAGCGCACCAAGGACACCTGGGGCCTGTGGCGCAAGAGCGTGCTCAATCCCGAGTCCAATGTGCAGTTCGGCGAAGGCGGCGCCGGTACCTTCTCCGACGGCAAGCTGTACAGCCAGATCAAGGACCCGAACCACCACGGTCGCAAAGTGCTGGAAGAGTTCGTCAAGGCCGGTGCCCCGGACGAAATCCTCTACATCAACAAGCCGCACATCGGCACCTTCCGCCTGACCAGCATGGTCGAGAAGATGCGCGAGGAAATCATCACCCTGGGCGGTGAGGTGCGCTTCGAGCAGAAGGTCACCGACCTGCTGGTGGACGGCGAGCAGCTCACAGGCGTGGTACTGCAAAGCGGCGAACAGCTGCACTCGCGCCATGTGGTCCTTGCCCTGGGCCACAGCGCCCGCGACACCTTCCGCATGCTCCACGCCAAGGGCGTGTTCATGGAGGCCAAGCCGTTCTCGGTCGGTTTCCGTATCGAACACCCGCAGTCGCTGATCGACAAGGCGCGCCTGGGCAAGTACGCCGGCCACCCGAAACTCGGCGCCGCCGACTACAAGCTGGTGCACCACGCCAAGAACGGCCGTTCGGTCTACAGCTTCTGCATGTGCCCGGGCGGCACCGTGGTCGCCGCCACCAGCGAACCGGGGCGCGTGGTCACCAACGGCATGAGCCAATACTCACGCAATGAGCGCAACGCCAACTCCGGCATCGTCGTCGGTATCGACCCCGAGCGCGACTACCCGGGCGGCCCGCTGGCCGGCATCGAGCTGCAGGAGCGCCTGGAGGCCCATGCCTACGTGATGGGCGGCAGCAACTACCAGGCACCGGCGCAGCTGGTGGGTGACTTTGTCGCCGGCCGTCCGTCCACCGCACTGGGCAGCGTCGAGCCGTCCTACAAGCCGGGCGTGACCCTGGGCGACCTGGCCCCGAGCCTGCCGGACTTCGCCATCGAGGCAATCCGTGAGGCGCTGCCGGCCTTCGACCGCCAGATCAAGGGCTACAACCTGCACGACGCGGTGCTGACCGGCATCGAGACCCGCACCTCGTCGCCGCTGCGCATCACCCGTGATGCCAGCTTGCAGAGCCTCAACCTCAAGGGCCTGTTCCCGGCCGGCGAAGGTGCGGGCTACGCTGGCGGCATTCTCTCCGCCGGCGTGGATGGCATCCGTATCGCCGAGGCGGTGGCGCGGGACATGCTCGGCCTGTAATCGCATCGCGGCTACAGGTAAAAGAAAACCCCGAACAGGCCTGGCCCGTTCGGGGTTTCTTTATATGAGCCGGAATCAGTGAGTGACGCGGCTGGTGCCATCGACGGTCATGATGCGCACACGTTCGCCCACGCGGAAAACCTCGTTCTGCTGCACTTGCTGCACATAGGCGCGCATGCTGCCATCGTCTTCACGCACAGTGATCTCGACCCCCTGGGTGCGGGTCAGGCCTTCTTCGGCGGCAGAGCCGGCCAGACCACCGGCCACGGCACCGATCACCGCAGCCACGACGCTGCCACGGCCGCCACCGATGGCGCTGCCGGCGACGCCACCGACGATGGCGCCAGCACCACCACCGATCGGGGTCTTGGTGCCTTCGATCTTCACCGGACGCAGGGATTCGATGGTACCCATGCGCACGGTCTGCACGCGGCGGGCCTCATCACGGGAGTAGCTGTCGCCGGTCAGCGACGACTGGCAGCCGCCCAGCAGCAGCGACACGGTGGTGAAGCTGGCCAGCAGCAAAGCGGATTTACGCATGGGTCAATCTCCATAAGACAGGTGTCCATTAGACTCCGCGCCTTGACAAGTGTCACGGCGCAAACGTTATAAAATTGTTTTCATTCAGCCCAGGTACAGCCTGCGCCGACTGTGTGGCGGGCTTTTACGTTCGACCAAGGATAGCCATGGATTACTTCATCGTCGTCGTGGTGACGATCGCCGGCCTGTATTTTCACGGGTGGCTGTATGTGCGCATGCGTCGCTGGATGGACCGGGACCTGGCGCTGTCACTGGCCGGGGAGGATCCGGCGAAGCGGGATTTCATGCTCAAGCTGCTGGAGCGGGCACGGGTGGAGAAGGTGCGGCGCAAGGAGTTGGCGGCGTGGCTGGAGCGGGAGGCGGCGGGGTATCGGTAATGCTGGGGCTGCTTTGCAGCCCATCGCGGCACAAGGCCGCTCCTACAGGGGTTACGCGATCCCTGTAGGAGCGGCCTTGTGCCGCGATGGGCCGCGCAGCGGCCCCAGATGTCAGGGCGCCAAACGCTCGCGCAGCCACTGGCCATCGACCAACCGGAAGTTCAGCCGGTCGTGCAGACGACTGGCACGCCCCTGCCAGAACTCGACACGCTCCGGCACCAGGCGGTAGCCGCCCCAGTGTTCCGGGCAATGCGGTTGGGTGTCGGAAAAGCGCGCCTCGGTGGCCTTGACCAGCCCTTCCAGTTCCTCGCGGTCGGCAATCACCCGGCTCTGCGGCGACGCCCAGGCGCCCAGGCGGCTGCCTAAAGGACGTACCTGGTAGTAGTCATCCGACTCCTTGGCCGTGACCTTTTCCACCCGCCCTTCGATCCGCACCTGACGCTCCAGCGCCGGCCAGAAGAAAGTCATGGCCGCGAACGGGTTCGCCGCGATGTGCTGGCCCTTGGCGCTTTCATAGTTGGTGAAGAACGTGAACCCTCGGGCATCGAGGGCCTTGAGCAACAGCACCCGGCAATGCGGACGGCCATCGGCGTCGACGGTCGCCAGGGTCATGGCGTTGGCTTCCACCGGCAGCTGCTCGGTCTTCAGCGCATCGGCGAACCAGTGGTGGAACAGCGCGAACGGCTCCCCCGGGGCCTGGGCTTCAGCCAGGCCATCACGGGTGTAGTCGCGGCGCATATCGGCCAGGGATTGGGTCATGACTGCGTTTCCTTGACGATCAGTTGGTCTTCGCAGGGCTGTTGGCGGCGACTTTCTTGTCGGTGGCGGCCTTCTTCGCGGCGGGCTTGGCCGGAGCGGCTTTCTTCTTCGCGGCGGTGCTGGCCTTGGCAGGCGCCTTGGCCTTGGCGGCCGGCTTTTTCGCGGCTGGCTTGGCAGCGGCCTTGGCGGCTGGCTTGGCCGCCGGGGCCTTGGCGTCCTGGGTGGCGACCATTGCCGCCGGGGCTGGCGCCGGGGCGGCCTGCTGGTACTTGGCCAGCAGCGCGATCATGGTGTTCTGCGGGGTCAGCAGCAGCTCGACGCGGCGGTTCAGGGCGCGGCCCTCTGCGCTGTCGTTGGCGGCGCGCGGCATCACCGAGCCCATGCCCTTGAGCATCAGGCGGTCACGCTGCAGGCCGCTGAGACGGAAGATCGCCGACACCGAAGCAGCGCGCTCGAGGCTGAGCTTCTGGTTGGCGGCGGTGGCGCCGCTGCTGTCGGCGTGGCCAAGCACCAGCACGGCGGTCTTGGTGTCGGTCTCGATGGCCTTGGCCACCTGGGTGATCGGGCCGAGGGTGACCGGCAGCAGCATGTTCGGACGGTCCGGGTTGTAGGAGCTGTCCACCGGAATGGTTACCGCCAGCACATCTTCACGGCGTTCGAGTTCAAACTTGCTGCCCTTGATCGCCTCGCGGACCTTCGGCTCGTACTGGTCGAGCCAGGCCTGGGTGGCCTTCTGGTCGATCTTCGGCACCGCCGCGACCTTGTCCTTTTTCTCATCGCTACCGAACGGCCACCACCAGCGGCTGGCGCTTTCGGACTTGGCATCAGCCTTGGCGACGTTTTCGACGACGGCCTCCTTCACTTCCTTGTCGGCGACCTTGTCGGAGCCGAAGGGCCACCAGTTCAAGCCACTGTCCTTGGCGGCGTCCTGGGAATGGCTGGCGCAGCCGGTCATGGCCAGGCACAGGGCGAGTGCTAAGGTTTTATGTGAAGACATCAGCGATACACCATGAAATAGAAAGAAATTTTGCCCATACGCGTCAGGCGTTGGCATTGAGGATAGTCAAAGGGTCCGGGCAATACCCGCGTTACCCGATCAAAGGCAACTGCCAAGGACCCGCACCAGGCGTTGGGCGCGCGGGTCCATCAGCACGTAGGGGCCCAGGGTATTGGTGACGAAGCCAAAGGCCACGTCGTGTTCGGGATCGGCAAAACCGACCGAGCCGCCCGCACCGGGATGGCCGAACGCCCGTGCGCCAAGGCCGAAGGTGGCGTTGGCCAGCTCCGGCTGGTCGAGCATGCAGCCCAGGCCGAAGCGGGTCTGGGTCAACAGGGTGCGGTCCTGGCCGAGGCTGTGCTCGCGGGTGAGTTCGTCAAGCAGTTCGGATTCCAGCAGGCTGCCGTCGAGCAGGCCGGCATAGAAGCCCGCCAGGCTGCGGGCGTTGCCGTGGCCATTGGCCGCCGGCTGCTGCATGCGCCGCCATTCGGGCTTGTTGGTGCTGGTGAGGATCGCCGGCGGGTTGGTGAAGGCCCGGGTGGACAGGGCCTCGGGTTCGCGCAGGGTGACCTGCAGCAGGCGCTGGGCCGCGGCATCGCCGGGGTTACCCTTGCCGCGGGCGATATGCGCCACGCGGTGGAATTCGTCGTCCGCCAGGCCAACATGGAAATCCAGCCCCAATGGCCGGGCGGTTCGGGCCACGATCGAGTCGCCGGGGCCGCGACCGTCGGCGCGGCGGATCAGCTCACCGATCAGCCAGCCATAGGTGATCGCCGCATAACCGTGTTCGCTGCCGGGCGTCCACCAGGGCGCTTCGGCGGCCAGGGCATCGACCATGGTCTGCCAGTCGTACAGCGCCTCGGCTGGCAGCAGCTCACGGATGGCCGGCAGGCCGGCGCGATGGCTGAGCAGCTGGCGCAGGGTGACCTGCTCCTTGCCGGCCTGGGCGAACTCCGGCCAGTAGCGTGCCACCGGCGCATCGAGGGCCAGCTTGCCCTCGCCCACCAGTTGCAGGGCGGTGACGGCGGTGAAGGTCTTGGTGCAGGAGAACAGGTTGGCGATGGTATCGCTGTGCCAGGCCTCGCGGCCGTCCTTGTCGGCGCTGCCGGCCCACAGGTCGACCACGGTCTCGCCGCCAACCTGGATGCACAATGCGGCACCACGTTCCTGGGGATCCTCGAACAACGCGGCGAAGGCATCGCGCACCGCCTCGAACTTCAGCTCATAGTGACCCTGGATCTGCACCCGACTACCTCTCTGTACGACCTGGCTTGCAAAGGGGTGCATTGTTTCAGTAGTTGGGCGATTTGCAAACTGGATATGGCTGGGTGGTTGTCAGGGGCGTCCTTGTTCCCTGATGGAACGCTATCGCGGGGCAAGCCCGCTCCCACGAAAGCGCTCCCAGGGACAGCGCTCATTTTTGGGGGACGGGCTTGTCCAGTTCGGTGCGTAGCTGCGTGAGGATCTGCAGGTTGCTCCGGCGCACGGTTTCGACGAAGCCCGGGTAGCTCACGTCGGTAATGGCCACCAGGCCCAGGTGGCCGTTTTCGCCATCCAGCAGCCTGCCGCTGGCCGGTTGGTCGAGATACTGGAACCAGTGCGCGCCGACGATCATCGGTTGGGCCATGGCGGCCTTGAGGAAGTTGGCATAGGCCGGGCCCCGATCCTCCTCGCGGGCCACTTCAAGCGGGCCGGGCCAGAACGGACCGCGATCGCGGGAGCCGAACTGGAACTCCGAGACCAGCACCGGCTTGTCCAGCTCGGCCAAACGGGCGAAGTCATAGCCGTCATCTGGCTTCAAGGTATAGAAGTTGAAGCTCAGCACATCGCAGAACCTGGCGCAGGCCTTCACCGCCTCGGGCGTGCTGACCGCATAGCGCCCGCCCAGCAGCAGATGGTTGGGCGCATGCCATTTCAGGGCATCGGAAATGGTCTTGAAATAGGTTTCGGCAAACACCTGCTGGAAATACTGGTAGTCGCGCTCGATTTCCGGGTGCTCCGGATTGGGCAATGGCGCCTCGAACCCTGGGTCTTCCATCAACTCCCAGGCGGTCAGCTCGATCCCCCAGGCCTTCGACAACCCTTGCTGGTTGCGGTATTTGTCGCGCAACTGCTTGAGGAAGGCACGCTTGGCCGGCACATCGGTGGTCAGGCGCAAGGTGCCATAGGCCAGGCCGTAGCGTGCCTTGGGGTCGTCGCCGGGGGCGGCCCAGGCCAGTTCGTTGTCGGCGAAGTAACCGATCAGCCAGGGGTCGTCGCGGTGATCCCGGGCGGCGATGGCCACGGCGCGCTCAGTGGCCATGGCGAAGCGCGGGTCGAACGGGTCGGGCATGCGACCCCACCAGTCCATGCCGGTGCTGATGCTGGCGTAGTCACCGACAATCGACAAAGGCAACGTGAACGGCAGGCGCCTGGCTTGAGCGAGCGCCGGGTCGCTCCAGTTGCCGAGTGTGTTGAAGCCCCAGGCCTGCAGGCGATCCAGGGTGTGGGCCTGCCAGCGCAGTTCGTCCAGGGCCGGCGCCGGGCAGGCCGTGCCATCCTGCGGGCAAGGCTTGCCGTACGTGCGCTGCAGGTTGGCCGCATAGAAATCGAACCAGCGCCCTTGCTTGAATCCCCGGCCTTGGGACGAGGCATTGCCGTCGTCGTTGTTGCCTTCGCCGTAGAAGGCAGTCAACGCATCGCCTTCGCCCGGCAAACCCTTGAACATGCCTTCGCGACCGGCAACATAGGTGCGCCCACCATCGGCGGCAACGGCATTGACGCCGAGCGAATAGAACGGATGCCCGTCCGGCGTCACCAGGTACCAACGCCCGTCGCGTTTCTCGGTGCGGAAGAAGCCCTTGGCTTCGAAGGCCGGCCCCGCGAGCAGACCGCCATAGGTGTCCAGCTTGAGTTTTTCGCGCTCGGCCAACCAGGCTTTGAGCAATGCCTGTTCGCGGTTGTCGGCGGCCTTGAGCTGCTCATCGCCGACGATCTTCTCCGGCCAGCGGCCACGGGTCGACTGCCCATAGGCGTCGATCAATTCGCTGTAGGCGGCCTTGAACGCCTGGTCGTCATCCTGCAGACCGACTTTCTCGATCAGCAGGCTCTGGGCAACCTTGGGGCCGGGAATGCTCAGGCTGACCAAAGTGACCTGTGCCAGGTCCACCGCACCTTCGCTGCTGGTGAGCAGCAGGCGCTGTCCTTCGAAAGTCCAGGGCATCGGAGGCCCGGCGCGCATGCCCCGGCTCAATGGTGAACTGGCCTTGAGCGGAATCATCACGGTCTGTGCGGGCCCGGCCGGCAGATCGATGCGGCTGGTGAGGGTGCGCCCGTCGCTGCTTTGCACCGTCACATCGACGGTCAGCGCCCAGTCCATCCCGCTCTGCAGGCGCAGGGTCAGTGCCTGGCCGGTGCTCCAGTCCCACGCTCCGCCTTGCGGTGCGAGGCGCAGGGTCGGCTGCGCCACCGGGTTGAACACCACCCGCCGCAACACTTCGCCTTCGGCTGTCTGTTCCGCGTTGTACTGCGGCAGGCTGGCGTCCTGGGTGACGACATTCACCACCGAGGCCGGGCGCACGAAACTGAACAGCGTCTGTTGCCCGGCCAGCAAGGGCGCACTGAACAACAGGGAGAACACGACAGGCAGGGTGCGGCGGATCATAGGGCGGTGACTCTCCTTCGGAGCCCGTCATGGGCTCGCAATCGAGTAATGGACAACGGGTTGGGCGTCTTGCTCCGGCGCTCAGCCGATTTCCCGTCGGAAAGGTGGCAGCGCATTGAGGATAGCCTTGCCGTAGCGCTGCGTGACCAGACGGCGATCAAGCAAGGTAATGACGCCACGGTCCTGCTCGGTGCGCAGCAGCCGGCCACAGGCCTGGATCAGGCGCAGCGAGGCATCGGGCACGGCGATTTCCATGAACGGGTTGCCGCCACGGGCCTCGATCCACTCGGCCAACGCGGCCTCGACCGGATCATCCGGCACGGCGAAGGGGATCTTGGCGATCACCACGTGCTCGCAGTAGGCACCCGGCAGGTCGACACCCTCGGCGAAACTGGCCAGGCCGAACAGCACGCTGTGCTGGCCGTCGTCGACCCGCGCCTTGTGCTTGTTCAGGGTCTCCTGCTTGGACAGGTTGCCCTGGATCAGCACCAGCTTGCGCCAGTCGCGGTCCAGGCCATCGAACACGTCCTGCATCTGCTTGCGCGAGGAGAACAGCACCAGTGCGCCACGCGCGTCCTCGACGATGCCCGGCAGCTCGCGGATGATCGCCGCTGTATGGGCCGTTGCGTCCCGCGGGTCGGCGCCCAGGTCCGGCACCCGCAGCAGGCCGGCGTCGCCATGCACGAACGGACTGGGCACCACGCACTGCACCGCGTCGCGGGGCAGGCCCGAGCGCATGCGGAAACGGTCGAATTTGCCCAGGGCAGTGAGCGTCGCCGAAGTCACCAGGGCGCCATAAGCGACGTTCCACAGGCTCTTGCGCAGCATCTCGGCGGCCAGGATGGGGCTTGCATTGACCTCGATGTCGAACAGCGCGCCGCTTTCGGCCAAGGTCAGCCAGCGGGCCATGGGCGGATTGTCTTCCGGGTCTTCGGCGGTGAAGGCGGTCCACAGTTCCCAGTTACCCTGGGCGCGGGTCACCAGGCTGCCGAACAGCGGGTACCACTCCTCGGCCTGGTGGCTGGCGATTCCGATGTTGTTCTCGCCGTCCATGCCTTCCTTGAGCAGGTCGGCCAGGCGGGTGAACAAGTCGTTGAGGCGGGCGAAGCCTTTCTTGAGCTCGATGCCGACTTCGCGGATCTGCTCCGGCACCACGCCACCTTCGAAACGGTAGCGCGGGCGGTCGCGGCCTTCCATGTCCTCGCCGGCGCGGAAATCCGCCACCTGCTCACAGAGGGTGAACATGAACTGCTGCTGGGTGCGGACCTCACGCGCCAGCTCCGGAACCTGCTCGATGTACTTGCCAAGGTCGCCCGGCAACGGATGCTGGGCCAGCAGCTTGGTCAGGTTCTTGGCGGTCTGCTCCAGCCAGTCGGCGGTGGAGCGCAGGCGCGAATAATGGGCGAAGTGGCCGATGGCCTTGTCGGGCAGGTGGTGGCCTTCATCGAACACGTACATGGTGTCGCGCGGATCGGGCAGCACGGCGCCACCGCCCAGGGCCAGGTCGGCCAGGACCATGTCGTGGTTGGTGACGATCACGTCGACCTTGCCCATGCCTTCACGGGCCTTGTAGAACACGCACTGCTGGAAGTTCGGGCAATGCCGGCCGGTGCACTGGCCATGGTCGGTGGTCAGGCGAGCCCAGTCCTGGTCTTCGACAGCCTCCGACCAGCTGTCGCGGTCACCGTCCCAGCGGTTGCCGGCGAGCTTCTCGATCATGCTGTTGAACAGCTTCTGGCTGCGCTCGTCGACCTCGATGCGAAAGCCTTCCTCCTCGAACAGCTGGGCGGTGGCCGACTGGGCATGGCCTTCCTGCAACAGGACGTCGAGCTTGGACAGGCACAGGTAGCGCCCGCGCCCCTTGGCCAGGGCGAAGCTGAAGTTCAGCCCGCTGTTGCGCATCAGGTCGGGCAGGTCCTTGAAGACGATCTGCTCCTGCAGGGCCACGGTCGCGGTGGCGATCACCAGGCGCTTGCCGGCGGCCTTGGCGGCGGGGATTGCGGCCAGGCTGTAGGCGACGGTCTTGCCGGTACCGGTGCCGGCCTCGACGGCCACCACGGCGGGCTCACCGGCACGGCGGCCGTCGTCGTCGCAGGCGATGTCGCCGAGCACCTTGGCCACTTCGGCGATCATCAGGCGCTGACCGTAGCGTGGCTTGAGGCTTTTGGCTTCGAGGAAACGCGAGTAGGCGCCCTGGATGGTGGCTTTGAGTTCGTTGCTGATCATGGTCTGCAGGCGCCCGGAGGGCTGGATATATTTTCAGTGTTTCGCATGGGCCGGCTATCATACCCCGCTATTGCCCTTTGTGCCGCATGGAGATCCGGATGCTTGCCTTTGCCCTGCCCTACACCTTGCATGTCCTGGCTGCCCTCGTCTGGGTCGGGGGGATGTTCTTCGCCTGGCTGGTGCTGCGGCCGGCAACGGTTGCCGCGCTGGAGGGGCCCGCGCGGCTGCGGTTGTGGGTGGAGGTTTTCCAGCGGTTCTTCAGATGGGTCTGGCTGGCGGTGGCGGTGTTGGCTGTCAGCGGGGTCGGGATGATTCACCTGCGGTTTGCCGGATTCGAGACCGCGCCTCGTTACGTGCAGGTGATGATTGGCGGGGGGATTGTCATGTTTGCGTTGTTCATGCGGGTTCAGTCTTTGTTGTTGCCTGAACTGCGGACGGCGGTGGAGGCTGGGGATTGGGCTTCGGGGGCTGGGGTGCTGGGGCGGATTCGGCGGTTGGTGGGGGTTAATTTGTTGATTGGGGTGGTGGTGGTCGGGGTGGCTAGCTCGCGGATTTTGGTTTGAGGGCTTCGGCTTCGGCTTCGGCTTCGGCTTCGGCTTCGGCTTCAAAGATGATTGTTTTGGTTTTTGTAAGCACATTCGTAGGCGATGTCGACACTTAGTCACCTTTTCGCCTTTACGGCGACCTACTTTTCTCTAGGGAAAAGTAGGCAAAACCGTTCCGCTCCGTTCATCCGGCCCCTGCGCTTCGCTCCGGGGTTCCCTCGCTCCGTTCTTGCTCCCGGGAGGACCGCGCTGAACGCCCCATCCTGGGGCGCAGCGCTTGACGGCCATCCATGGCCGTCACCTCCCTCCGCAAGAACTCCGCTCGGCCTCCTGAAGTCGCAATTGGCGGCGCCTGGACTATTGCGCGTTTAGAAGCAAGAGCAAGAGCAAGAGATGCGAAGTTATTTGTTTTACAGTTATTTATATATTGGCTGTTCCGGCCCATTCGCGGGGCAAGCCCGCTCCTACAGGGTTATATATAACGGCGACTATTTCGTGGGAGCGGGCTTGCCCCGCGATGCGATCGAGAGATTAATTAAATTTCAACTAGCGACAGCTGCGCCAGTTCAGGCGCCGCCCGTAACTTCGCGACTTCAGGAGGCCGAACGCAGGCCTTGCGGAGGGAGGTGACGGGCATGGATGCCCGTCAAGCGCTGGGGCCCAGGATGGGCCCTGCAGCGCGGTCCTCCCGGGAGCAAGGCCGGAGTGAGGGAACCCGGAGCGAAGCGTAGGGCCGGATGAATGGAGCGAGGATTTTTTGGTGACTTTTTGATCCTTCAAAAAGTTACCCGCCGTAAGGGCGGAAAGGTGAATAAGCGTCAACATCGCAAATGAATGCACATACAACTCTCAACACCAACCAAAACAACCAAACAACCAAACAACCAAACAACCAAACAACCAAACAACCAAACAACACTAACCCAGAAAACTCAAAGCCGCTGAAGAATCAACTCCCCCGAGCCCCCAGCCAACCCAGGCTGCCCGGCCTGCCCAGGCCGCCCATTCCCCCCAGCATCAGTCCGATAAACCAGACACCCCTTACTGACCCCACCCAAACCAGCCTTCCCAGCAGCCCCCGCCTTACCCGGCGCACCACCATCAAGCCGCACCACAATCCGCTCCTGCGCAAACCCTTCAGGCACCGCCAGACGAACCCGCCCACCGGCAGCACCATCGTGCCCATTGCCACCATCATCACCATTGGCCCCCCGGCTGGCCTGCCCCCAGGTACACCCCCCGGGCTTGCCATTGGCCCCATCGAGCCCGACATACCCCGGCGCCCCAGCCCCACCCCGGGCATCGATCGACAGCCGATCCGCCTCCAGCGCCTGCAACCGCAGATCCAGGTTACGCCCCGGCCGCGCAGCACGCTCGTAGGTCCCGGGCGCCCCGGGCGCGCTGAACTCGCTGCCTTCGCCCAGGTAGGCACTCAATGCCTCGATACTCAGGTCCCGCTCGGCCGGCGCAATGGCGATCCGCGCATCGCGCCCCAGCTCGAGCCGGTCGATCTTCAGTTCGGTAAGCGTGGCCGGCAGCAGCAACGTCGCCGAGTCGGCCACCCGCAACTGCTCCAGGTGCACGCTGGCCGCCTTGTTGGGCAGACGCAGCATCGAATGGGCGGCGACCTCCAGGCTTTCGGCCTGGACCAGGGGGCTGGCCAGTGCGGCCAGCAACATCAATTTACGCATGGCTCGACGCCTCCTGCGGACGGGGGATGGACATGACATGGAAGATACCGGTCAGCAGGATCTGCAGGCGGTCGAACCAGCGATGGCTGCGCCCGCGCAGGCTGCCATTGAAGAACAGCACCTCCAGCGCATGCAGCGACAGCAGGACGATACCCGCGGCATTGATCAGCAGATTGAGCGGCAACGGCTGCGGCATGAACAGGTTGAACAGCACCACGCCCCAGAACGCCACCGTCAGAGCCTTGCCCAGGCCCAGGATGAACTTCATGTCCGGCCCCCATGGATTGTTGTTATGTCGGCGCGGCCCGTTCGAGCGGACCGCGCCAACAACAGTAACCCTACTGCCGAGGTATGCGCCAGAGGGGTCAGTTCAGGTGCAGTTCCACCCGACGGTTGCGCGAGCGGCCCTCGTCGGTGTCGTTGTCGGCCACCGGCTCGCTCTCTCCGCGGCCCTGACTGGTCACCTTGTTCGGCGCCAGCCCCTGGCTGATCAGGTACTCGGCAACACCGCTGGCGCGGCGCTCGGACAAGCGCTGGTTGTAGGCGTCCGAACCCACGCTGTCGGTGAAACCGAGAACCTTGACACTGGCCACGCCGGGCTCGTTGAGCTTGGGCAGCAAGCCTTGCAGGCGCTGCTGGGCACCCTGGGTCAGCTCGGCGGAGTCGAAGGCGAACAGCACCTGGCCCTGGTCATCGAGGGTGATCACCTCCGGGGTTGCCGCAGGTTCCGGTTGCGGTGCCGACGCCGGATACTGCGGCAATGGGCAGCCCATGTGATTGACCTGGGTGCCTGCCGGAGTATCCGGGCAGCGGTCGCGGCGGTCGAATACGCCATCGCCATCCTCGTCGCCATCCTGGGCATAGCAGATCAGGCCACCGGCAATCGCACCGGCCACACCGGCACCAGCCGCCCAGGTGGAACTCTCGATGGCGCCCAGGCCGCCGCCGACCAGTCCGCCAAGCAGGCTGCAGATGGGCCAGGTCCTTTGATTGAGGGGCGCGCTGCCATCGCTGTGGGTGGCGCAGCCTGTAAGCAGGCTTGTGGCCACCAGCAACGGCAGTGCCGCTTTCGACAAAACACGCATGGTGATTGCTCCTGTGTCACCGGCCGCTACCGGTCACACAGGAGTAAAGACGCGCCCGCGCCACTTCTCAAGGCGCGGGCGCACGGCGCTCAACGCTGGATCTTGATCTCGGTGCGGCGGTTCATGGCGCGACCGTCGGCGGTGGCGTTGTCGGCCACTGGCTGAGTCTCACCAGCGCCCACCACCGAGACAAAGCTCGCACGCGGTACACCGCTTTCGACCAGGTAGTTGGTCACGGACTGGGCACGACGCTCGGACAGCTTCTGGTTGTAGCTGTCGGAACCGACACTGTCGGTGTGGCCGGAAACGCTCAGGCGGGCGCCCGGGGCTTCCTGCTTGAGGCGTGTCGCGATGGTGTTCAAGCGCTCCTTGTCAGTGGCAGTCAGGCGCGCCGAGTCGAACTCGAAACGCACGTCACGGATGACGATGACTTCTTCCTTCTGCACCACCACTTCCTCGACCACCGGCGCCGGCTCAGGCGGGCAACCGTTGGCATCGACCTGCACGCCTCGTGGGGTGCCAGGGCACTTGTCGCGGCTGTCCGGCACGCCATCGCCGTCCTCGTCACCATCGCCGTGGGCCCAGCAATAGCCAGCCGCCAGGCCGCCACCGAGCAACGCGCCCCAGCCGGCCCAGCTGGAGCTTTCGATCGCGCCCAGGGCCGCGCCGCCCACGCCCCCGACGGCAGCACACTTCGGCCAGTCGGTTTTTTGCAAACCTGCACAACCAGTCAACACACTGGTGAGCAGAACCAGGGGTATCGCTGTGCGTACTATGCTCATCTTGTTGCTTCTCCTAGGGGGAATCGGTGCATTACCGATGCTCTGGGAGTAAAGACCGGCGATTACCGCTCTGCCAGCAATAAGCCACGACGTGGCGACGCGCCTCTTTGCCCGATCGCCCAGGACCGCTAGTCTTGAGCGACCTGAACGAGGAATGGCAATGACCGAGGTTTTCTCACAACGCACGCCGCAGCAGGCCCTGGCCGCCCTGCTCGATCGCTTCACCCCGCGCCACCTGCTGCTGGTGGGCAGCCGCTTCCCGGCCCTGGAGGCCTTCAGCGCCGCCCATCCCGAGACCCGGATCGAGGTCGCCGCACCCGGCCCGCTTCCCGCCGAACAAGCAGCCCGACGCTTCGATCTGGCGGTACTGGTCGACTGCCTGGAGCACCTGCCCAAGCGCACCGGCCTGGAGCTGCTGGGCGGCATCCGCAACCTCAATGCCAGCCGTGTCGCGGTGCTGGCGGACCTGAACGCCTGCGGCTGGCAGGACACCGACTTCTATTCGCTGGCGCTCTCGGCCAGCGAGAAATTCCAGCGCGACGAACAGGTGTTGAGCCTGTTCACCTATGATCTGCATGACTACAAGCAGGTCCCGGACTGGCTCAATGCGAAGTTCTGGGCCAACCCTGAAAACTTCGGCAAGTACTGGTGGTGACTGGATGAGTGTCTCGATCTGCCCCTGCGGCAGCGGCAACCTGCTCGACGCCTGCTGCGGGCATTATCACAGCGGCACCCCGGCGCCGGACGCCCAGGCCCTGATGCGTTCGCGCTACAGCGCTTACGTGCTGGGCCTGGTGGACTACCTGGTCGACACCACCCTGCCGGCCCAGCAGGCCGACCTCGATCGCACGGCCATGTCGACGTGGAGCGCGCAGAGCACCTGGCTGGGGCTGGAGGTGGAAAGCGCCGAGGTACTGGGCGGGCAACCCGAGCACGCCTTCGTCACTTTCACCGCGCGCTGGCACGACCTGGAAGGCGACCACCAGCACCGCGAGCGCTCGGCGTTCGTCCAGCATGCCGGACGCTGGTACTTCATCGACCCGACCGTGGTGCTCAAGGCCGGTCGCAACGACCCCTGCCCCTGCGCCAGCGGGCAGAAGTTCAAGAAATGCTGCGCCAGTTACCTCGGTAGTTGAACATGCGCCCCCTGGCCCGCCTGTTCACACTCGGCCTGCTGCTGGGCTGGCTGGCGGGCTGCGCCGGATGGGGCGGCGACACCTGGCGCGAGCCACAGCTGCACCTGCTTGAGGTGGAGCCTGTGAAGATGCGCCTGCATCAGCAGGAGTTTGTCCTGCACCTGCAGGTCGACAACCCCAACGACGGCCGCCTGTTCATCCGCCACCTGGCCTACTCGGTGCGCCTGGGCGACCTGCTCCTGGCCGAGGACGAGGCAAGCCTGTGGCGTAGCGTCGGCGGCCAGGCCCGGCGCACCTTCAAGATCACCGTGCGTACCAACCTCTGGCAGCACCTCAAGCCCCTGGCGAAGCTGCTCAAGAGCGGCCAGCCACTGCAATACCAGCTGCGCGGCGAGCTGGCCACCGGGCTGATCGTCCATCGGGACCTGCACTTGTCGCAAAGGGGTGAGATAATCCCCGGCGATCTACAACCGGAGTAACCCCGCAATGACCCAGCAACCCCATGTCCATGGCCCCGACTGCAACCACGGTCACGACCATCACCACGACCATGGCCATGTGCACGGCCCGCACTGCAACCACGGCCACCAGGAGCCGGTGCGCAACGCCCTGAAGGACGTCGGCCGCAACGACCCTTGCCCGTGCGGCAGCGAGAAGAAATTCAAGAAGTGCCACGGCGCCTGATCGACGTCGACGCAGACCATTGCGGGTCAAGCGCGCTCCCCGGCAAATAGTCGTGGGAGCGGGCTTGACCCGCGATCTGCACGTACCAGCACTACCACTGGTAAATAAAGCTTCCCGGCACCTTGCACGGCGACTGCGCGCTCACTACCTTAGCGCCTTTCAGAACCCCGCCACGCCCTGCAGGAGCCTAGTCATGGCCGCCCCCGTCCTTCCGCCCTTCCCTCTCCGCCTCGGCAATGCTGCCGCGTTGCTTGGCCTGCTCGCGCTCGGCGGCTGCCAGATGGGTGGTCACCAGGACAGCGTACTGCCCACGACCGGCGTGCAACCGCTCAAGGGCCTGGCGCAGAACGTCTCGGTTCGGCGCAACGCGATGGGCGCGCCGCTGATCGAAAGCAGCAGCTTCCACGATGCGCTGTTCAGCCTGGGCTACCTGCATGCCGGGGATCGCATCGAGCAGATGGTCGCCATGCGCCTGCTGGCCCAGGGGCGCCTGGCCGAGCTGGCCGGGGCCGACGCCCTGGAGTTGGATCGCCTGATGCGCGCCGCCAACCTCAAGCAAAGCGCCGGCCAGCTCTATGCCGACGCCTCGCCGCGCCTGAAGCGCTTCTTCGAGGTGTACGCCCGCGGGGTCAACGCCTACCTGTTCCGCTACCGCGACAAGCTGCCGGGCGAGCTCGCCCGCAGCGGCTACCGCCCGGAATACTGGAAACCGGAGGACTCGGCGCTGATCTTCAGTCTCTACGCCTTCAGCCAGTCGGTGAACCTGCAGGAGGAACTGTCGGCCCTGACCCTGGCGCAGAAGGTCGGTGCCGACAAGCTCGCCTGGCTGCTGCCCGGCGCCCCCGACGAGCCACTGGCCGAAGGCGAGGTCGACAAACTCAAAGGCGTGAACCTGGCCAGCCAGCTGCCGGGGCTCGGCGCACTCACCGCCGCCGGGCAGCAACTGGCCGATCTCGGCCTGCTGGGCGCCCCCGGCTCGGCCAACCTGGCGCTGGCGCCCCAGCGCAGCCGCAGCGGCAATAGCCTGCTGGCCAGCGACAGCCGCGCCGCCTGGGCGCTGAGCCCGGTGCAGATCCACACCACCAAGTATCGGGTCGCCGGCCTGTCGCTGCCGGGCCTGCCGATCGTGCTGGCCGGCTACAACGGCAAGCTGGCCTGGAGCAGCAGCGCGGTGATGGCCGACAACCAGGACCTGTTCCTCGAGCAGGTACGCCGCCAGGGCAACCAGCTGAGCTACCTCGCCGACGGCAAGTGGCAGCAGGCCCGCGCACGCAACGAAACCTTCTTCGTCCGTGGCCAGCGACCGCAGCGCGAGGTGATGTACGACACCCGTCACGGCACCCTGCTGCCGGGCCATGGCAGCCTGGCCCTGGCCCTGCACCTGCCGCAGCTCAAGGAAGATCGCAGCCTCGACGCGCTGTTCGACCTGACCCGTGCGCAGAACATAGAACGCGCCTTCGACAGCACCCGCGAGGTCACTGCGGCGGCGCTGAACTTCGTGTTCGCCGAGCCCCAGCACATCGGCTGGCAGGTCAGCGGCCGCTACCCCAACCGCCGCGAAGGCCAGGGCCTGCTGCCCTCGCCGGGCTGGGACGGGCGCTATGACTGGGACGGCTACGCCGACGCGATGCTGCACCCCTACGACCAGGATCCGCCCGCCGGCTTCATCGGTCACGCCAACCAGCGCAGCCTGCCCAAGGGCTATGGCATGCAGCTGTCGAGCAGTTGGTACTACCCCGAGCGCGCCGAGCGCATGGCCCAGCTGGCCGGCAACGGTCGTCACGACAGCCGCAGCCTGATGGCGCTGCAGAACGATCAGGTGACGCTGCTGGCCGACAAGCTCAAGCAGATGTTCGACGCCCCCGGCATGGCCCAGCCGCTCAAGCAGGCCATCGATGCCCTGCCCGCCGCGCAGCGCGACAAGGCCCGCGATGCCCTGGCCCGGCTCAAGGCCTTTGATGGCCGACTAAGCCCGGTGTCGGCCGATGCCGCGCTGTATGAACTGTTCCTGCAGGCGGTCACCCGGCAGACCTTCCTCGACGAACTGGGCCCGGAATCCAGCCCGGCCTGGCAGGCCTTCGTCGGCAATGCCCAGCTGTCCTACTCCGCCCAGGTCGATCACCTGCTGGGGCGCGACGACAGTCCGTTCTGGGATGATCGCGGCACGCCGCAGAAAGAAGACAAGCCGACCATCCTCGCCCGCAGCCTGGCCGCCGCAGTAGATGCCGGCACCGCCCAGCTCGGCGCCGATCGCCGCGCCTGGCAATGGGGCAAGCTGCACCAGTACCGCTGGCCGGCACCGGCCTACCACGGCCTGGGCGACAAGCTCGACCGCGCGCCCCTGGCGGCGGGCGGCGACTTCAGCACCCTGGCCCTGACGCCCTATGCCTGGGGGAGCAACTTCGACACCCAGCTACCGGCCTCGGCGCGGATGATCGTCGACTTCGGCCAGGCAGAACCGCTGCAGGTACTGACCAGCAACGGCCAGTCCGGCAACCCGGCCAGCCGTCACTACAGCGACGGGCTCGATGCCTGGTTCAAGGGCCGCTTCACCAGCCTGCCGCTGCAACCACAGAACTTTGCCCGTGCCTATGGCAGCCAGCGGTTGACGCTGGTGCCTGGCAAATAAGTCCTATTGCGGTCCATCCGGGGTAGCCCTGGATGGACCGCAATAGAAGCTTCGCCAGGAGGTAAGCTCCCGGAGCCCTCTCAGGCAGCCACCACTGCAAGTTCGATGCGCTGCCCCAACACATGCAAGGCATGCTCGACCTGTTCGATCTTGGAGCGATGCAGCAGGTCGACCAGGCGATCCACCTGCGGTCGGTTAACGCCAAGCCGTCGGGCCATTTCAGTCTTGGTCACATTCTGGGCGATCATGGTGTTCCACAAGGCCGCCTTGGCTGCGGTCAGCGCCGGCAACCTGACAACGGCCTCGGCCGATTGCAATGACGTAGGCAACGGAATGGCGACCCGCCGCTCCACGTACAGTGAAAGCGCCGATTCCAGGCCATCCACGGCATCGAACAGCGCCTCATCGAGCGTATCCCCCGCACTGGCCATCTCGGGAATATCCGGGCAACTGATCCAGACACTGCCTGCATCACGGTGCACGTTCACCGGATAATCGAAATTCATTTAGTCACCTCGTTGCGTGGTCAATCGCGGACAACATATTTGTTGCGCATCGCGATGAAATCCCAGTAAACAACACCTGAAGGTTCAGCATTTCTTCATTTCAGGTAGTCCGTGTCTGTACCGCGCTCCTCGGTCCCGCGATCTGAATAGTGCGCCACTCCCGAAGTTATGCTTCTATCCTTGATCCCAGCCTTCGCCCTACAACGCTGACATCAGGACCACCATGCACCACTCGACCCACGACCTGCTCTCCCCTGTCCCGGGTATCGCCCGCCAGCTGCACAGCTTCCATTTCGGCCCGCGTGGCGCCGGCAAGGTGTACATCCAGGCCTCGCTGCACGCCGACGAGCTGCCGGGCATGCTGGTGGCCTGGCACTTGAAGCAGCGACTCGGGGAAATGGAGCAGCAGGGCCGGTTGCACAAGGAGATCATCCTGGTGCCGGTGGCCAACCCGGTGGGCCTGGAGCAGGTGCTGCTGGACGCGCCGCTGGGCCGTTTCGAACTGCAGAGCGGTGAGAACTTCAACCGCAGGTTCGTCGACCTGTCCGACAGCATTGGCGACCAGATCGAGGGGCACCTCACCCAGGATCCGGCGCACAATCTGGCGCTGATACGCGAATACCTGCGCCGGGGCCTGGATGCCCACCCCGCGCACACGCCGCTGCAGTCGCAGCGCCTGACCCTGCAACGCCTGGCCTGCGACGCCGACATGGTGCTCGACCTGCATTGCGACTTCGAGGCCGTCGAGCACCTGTACACCACGCCGGAGGCCTGGCCCCAGGTCGAGCCGCTGGCCCGTTACCTGGGCGTGCAGGCCAGCCTGCTGGCCACCGATTCGGGCGGACAGTCGTTCGATGAGTGTTTCAGCCTGGTGTGGTGGCAGCTGCAGCAGCGCTTCGGCAAACGCTTCCCGATCCCCCAGGGCAGTTTCTCGGTGACCATCGAGCTGCGCGGCCAGGCCGATGTCAGCCACCCGCTGGCGACCCGGGACTGCCAGGCGATCCTCGACTTCCTTACCCATGCCGGGGTCATCGAGGGCCAGCCGGCGCCGTTGCCCGCATTGGTTCACCCGGCAACGCCGCTGGCGGCGGTTGAGCCGGTCATGACGCCGCTCGGCGGGCTGCTGGTGTTCCACGCCGCGCCCGGCCAGTACCTGCAAGCCGGTGAGCTGATCGCTGAGGTCATCGACCCGCTCAACGACCGGGTCACGCCCCTGCGCAATACCCAGGCCGGGCTGCTCTATGCGCGCAGCATCCGGCGCATGGCCACGGCGGGCATGGTGGTTGCCCATGTGGCCGGCGAGCAGGTCTGTCGCAGCGGCTACCTGCTGGGCAACTGAGAAAAATCAGGCCACTGGGGCTGGAGGCGGCTCATCGGGCAGGGTCGGCTCGCCCGGTTCCATCGGCGGGTGCTCGCCAGGTTCCGGCGGTTGCGGCGTATCGGGATCGGGCTGGTGCGGCACGCCACCGGCCTGCATCGGCAGCGGTGTGTGGATCGGCGGGTGGGCCATCAGCGACCAGGCCAGCAATCCGATCTGGTTCGGCTGCAGGACGGCCAGCTTGGCACTGATTGAGGGGTCGAGTTTCATCGGCGGCTCCTGACGAGGCCCGGCGCACGGCATGCGCGCCGAAACTGTATTCTCGTTGGAGTGCCGGGCGCGGAAACAATTCCCGCGCTTTGTCGGCTCAGGTGCGTGGCAGGGTAACGCCGCGCTGGCCCTGGTACTTGCCGCCACGATCCTTGTACGAGACTTCACATGCCTCGTCGGACTGCAGGAACAGCATCTGTGCCACGCCTTCGTTGGCGTAGATCTTCGCCGGCAGCGTCGTGGTGTTGGAGAACTCCAGGGTCACATGGCCTTCCCACTCGGGCTCGAGCGGCGTGACATTGACGATGATGCCGCAACGGGCATAGGTGCTCTTGCCCAGGCAGATGGTCAGCACGTCACGTGGGATGCGGAAGTACTCGACGGTGCGGGCCAGGGCGAAGGAGTTCGGCGGGATGATGCACACGTCACTCTTGATGTCGACGAAGCTGCCGGCATCGAAGTTCTTCGGATCGACGGTGGCCGAGTTGATGTTGGTGAAGACCTTGAATTCGTCGGCACAGCGCACGTCGTAGCCGTAGCTGGAGACACCGAAGGAAATGACCCGGCTGTCCTGCTCGCCGCGCACCTGGCGCTCGACGAACGGTTCGATCATGCCGTGTTCCTGCGCCATGCGGCGAATCCACTTGTCCGATTTGATGCTCATGGCGGGGTGTCCTGAAGAGTGCGGGGTAAAAAACGAGAGGTGCATCTTACCGGTCCCGGCGCCCGGGTTAAAGTTTCCTCGCCCTATCCCGCGCCGGACGGGGCCTGCACCGGCCGTCGATCCGAATTTCATCAAAGCGCTTCTTGGCCATTGGCAGGTCGTGGAAAGTGGGTTAAGGTGGCGCCACTGTGCTGCACGTGACACCGAGAATCTCTAGTTTGATGCACGATCCTGATCGGCCCATCGCTGAATTTTCTGCTCTCTTTGCGCTCAGTCCCGGTCAGGGTGTTTCCTGACCGTTATCAACTTTGTCCAAGGAGACAGAAAAATGTCCAACCGTCAATCCGGTGTTGTCAAGTGGTTCAACGATGAGAAGGGCTACGGCTTCATCACCCCTCAGTCGGGCGACGACCTGTTCGTGCACTTCAAAGCCATCCAAGCTGACGGCTTCAAAACCCTGAAAGAAGGCCAGGCTGTTACTTTCGTCGCTACCCGCGGCCAGAAAGGCATGCAGGCTGAAGAAGTTCAGATCGCCTAAGTCGATCTCGCTTCCTCGCTTTCAAAAAAAACCCGCCATTGGCGGGTTTTTTTGTGCCTGAACAAAACAGAGGCTGGATTTGCGCATTTCCCTGTAGGAGCGGCCTTGTGCCGCGAAAGGGCCGCAGATAGCGGCCCCGGCAATATCTGCTTGATACACAGATTCTGGGGGCGCTTCGCCCCCCTTTCGCGGCACAAGGCAGCTCCTACAGGTAACGCGTCAGTCTTCGCTGATGGTAATGCTCGGCATCGCTGGCGCCGCCGCTTCCTGCAGCACGATCCGCGCCCCCACCTGCCGCGCCAGCTCCTGGTAGACCATGGCGATCTGGCTTTCCGGCTCGGCGATGGCGGTCGGCTTGCCGCTGTCGGCCTGTTCGCGAATCAGCATCGACAACGGCAGCGAGGCCAGCAGCTCGACACCGTACTGCGCCGCCAGCTTCTCGCCACCGCCTTCGCCGAACAGGTGCTCGGCATGGCCGCAGTTGGAGCAGATATGCACCGCCATGTTCTCGACCACGCCCAGCACCGGGATGTTGACCTTGCGGAACATCTCCACGCCTTTCTTCGCGTCCAGCAACGCCAGGTCCTGGGGCGTGGTGACGATCACCGAGCCAGCCACCGGCACCTTCTGCGCCAGTGTCAGCTGGATGTCGCCGGTGCCCGGCGGCATGTCGATCACCAGGTAGTCGAGGTCGTCCCAGGCGGTCTGGGTCACCAGTTGCAGCAATGCGCCCGAGACCATCGGGCCACGCCAGACCATCGGCGTGTTGTCGTCGGTGAGAAACGCCATGGACATGACCTCGACCCCATGGGCCTTGATCGGCACGAACCACTTCTGCTCGCGCACCTGCGGGCGGGTGCCTTCGGCGATGCCGAACATCACCCCCTGGCTCGGGCCATAGATGTCGGCATCGAGAATGCCCACCCTGGCACCTTCGCGGGCCAGGGCCAAGGCCAGGTTGGCGGCGGTGGTCGACTTGCCGACCCCGCCCTTGCCCGAGGCCACGGCGATGATGTTCTTCACGTTGGCCATCGCCGGCACCTGGGCCTGGGCCTTGTGGGTGGCGATCACGCAGTCGATGCCCACACTGACCGAAGTCACGCCATCAAGGTTGCCGATGGCGGTCTCCAGCACCTGCGCCCAGCCGCCCTTGAACAGGCCGGCGGCATAACCCAGTTGCAACTGCACGCTGACCTGCCCGCCCTGGATGTCGATGGCGCGCACGCAACCGGCGCTGACCGGGTCCTGGTTCAGGTAAGGGTCGGTGTACTGGCGAAGCACGCCTTCGACGGCGGCACGGGTAACGGCACTCATGGAGGCTCCCATTGGCAAACTGGATACGGAACAGGCGCCTATGCTAACCCGTCAATCGTCAGCAGATGCGTCCTTGGGGTGAAATAAATTCGCCAGCCCTTTATAGTGGCCGATCACCCTCATTTTTACCCCGTAGCCAGATAAGTAGCCGAGCCACCATGTCCGAGCCACGTCAGATTCTCGTCACCAGCGCCCTGCCCTATGCCAATGGATCGATCCACCTTGGCCATATGCTGGAGTACATCCAGACGGACATGTGGGTGCGCTTCCAGAAGCTGCGCGGCAACCAGTGCATCTATGTCTGCGCCGACGACGCCCACGGTTCGGCCATCATGCTGCGCGCGGAAAAGGAAGGCATCACGCCGGAGCAGCTGATCGCCAACGTCCAGGCCGAGCACAGCGCCGACTTCGCCGACTTCCTGGTCGATTTCGACAACTACCACTCCACGCACAGCGAGGAGAACCGCGCACTGTCGAGCCTGATCTACACTCGCCTGCGCGACGCCGGGTACATCGCCACCCGTTCGGTCACCCAGTATTTCGATCCCGAGAAGGGCATGTTCCTCGCCGACCGTTTCATCAAGGGCACCTGCCCCAAGTGCGCGGCTGAGGACCAGTACGGCGACAACTGCGAGAAATGCGGCGCCACCTACGCCCCGACCGAACTGAAGAACCCCAAGTCGGCGATCTCCGGCGCCACCCCGGTGCTGCGCGACTCGCAGCATTTCTTCTTCAAGCTGCCTGACTTCCAGGCCATGCTGCAGCAGTGGACCCGCAGCGGCACCCTGCAGGACGCGGTGGCCAACAAGCTCGCCGAATGGCTGGACTCGGGCCTGCAGGAGTGGGATATCTCCCGTGACGCGCCGTACTTCGGCTTCGAGATCCCGGGCGAACCGGGCAAGTATTTCTACGTCTGGCTGGACGCGCCGATCGGCTACATGGCCAGCTTCAAGAACCTCTGCGACCGCCGTCCGGAGCTGGACTTCGACGCGTTCTGGAACGAAGGCTCCAAGGCCGAGCTGTACCACTTCATCGGCAAGGACATCGTCAACTTCCACGCCCTGTTCTGGCCGGCCATGCTCGAAGGCGCGGGCCTGCGCAAGCCGACCGCGGTCAACGTGCACGGCTACCTGACCGTCAACGGCGCGAAGATGTCGAAATCGCGCGGCACCTTCATCAAGGCGCGCACCTACCTCGACCACCTGCAGCCGGAATACCTGCGCTACTACTACGCCGCCAAGCTGGGTCGCGGCGTCGACGACCTCGACCTGAACCTCGAGGACTTCGTGCAGAAGGTCAACTCCGACCTGGTCGGCAAGGTGGTCAACATCGCCAGCCGCTGCGCCGGCTTCATCCACAAGGGCAACGACGGTGTGATGGTTGCCGGCGATGCCGCGCCCGAGCTGACCGAGGCCTTCCTCGCCGCCGCGCCGTCGATCGCCGAGGCCTATGAGGCTCGCGACTTCGGCCGCGCCATGCGCGAGATCATGGCCCTGGCCGACCGCGCCAACGCCTGGATCGCCGACAAGGCGCCGTGGTCGCTGGCCAAACAGGAAGGCAAGCAGGATGAAGTGCAGGCCATCTGCGCCCAGGGCGTCAACCTGTTCCGCCAGCTGGTGATCTTCCTCAAGCCGGTACTGCCACTGCTGGCAGCCGACGCCGAGGCGTTCCTCAACGTCGCCCCGCTGACCTGGAACGACCACCTGTCGCGCCTGGAAAACCACCAGCTCAACCCGTTCAAGGCCCTGATGAGCCGCATCGAGCCGGCCAAGGTCGAAGCCATGGTCGCCGCCAGCAAGGAAGACCTGCTGGCCGCCGAAGCCAAGGCTGCTCCGGCGGGCAATGGCGAACTGGCCAAGGACCCGCTGTCGGCCGAGATCGAGTTCGATACCTTCGCTGCAGTCGACCTGCGCGTGGCGCTGATCGTCAAGGCCGAAGCCGTGCCCGGCGCCGACAAGCTGCTGCAGCTGACCCTGGACATCGGTGACGAGCGCCGCAATGTGTTCTCGGGCATCAAGTCGGCCTACCCGGATCCTTCCCAGCTGGAAGGCCGCCTGACCATGATGGTGGCCAATCTCAAGCCGCGGAAGATGCGTTTCGGCGTTTCCGAAGGCATGGTCATGGCCGCCGGCCCCGGCGGTGAAGAGATATACCTGCTCAGCCCCGACAGCGGCGCCAAGCCAGGCCAGCGTATCAAGTAAGCCCTCCTGCCCCGGCCAATTGGCCGGGGCAGTTGCATCTGCCGCCCGCTACCCGATAATGATGGCACCCTCCGGCTTTCGACATCGCCATGAGTGACTACGTCCTGATCCTGGTCAGCGCCGCGCTGGTCAATCACCTGGTCCTGCAGGCCGAGCCGGTCGAGCGTGCGCGCCTGCATGCATTGGGTCTGTGTTCGGCCCTGTTGATCCTCGTCGCACTACCTGTCGGCGTCTGGCTACACCGGCAATTTTTCCTGCCCATGGGGTTGCAGGACCTGCAATTGTTCATCTTCCTGCCCTTGCTGGCGGCATTGGCCTGGACACTGCCAAACCTGCTCCGACATTTTCGGCCAGGCTGGCACCTGCACGATCTGCAACCTCTGCTGAGCGCAAACGCCGTGGTGCTAGGCTTGCTGTTACAGCTTGCCAACGGCGCCGTCGACGGCTGGGGTATTCTGGCGTGGGCCACTGTCGGCGCGCTGGGATTCTGGCTGGCCCTGGCGCTGTATGCCGACCTTGACGCCCGCTGCCGCCATGCCGAGATGCCCGCAGCCCTGCGCGGCCTGCCCGTCCAGCTGATCGGGGCTGGGGTGATGGCCATGGCGTTTTCTGGACTCAACGGACTCTTCACCCAATGAGCCCGGCTCCACGCATCGCCCTGCCCCTGGCAACGGAAGCCATCGCTGTGCAACACCTCGAGGACCTGTAAAGCCATGCCGACCACTGATCCGCGCCTGCGCAGCACCATGCAGCTGGTTCTGCTGGCCTGCGTCCCTGGCCTGCTGGTGCTGTTCTGGCTGCATGGCTGGGGCGTGCTGATCAACCTGCTGTTGAGCGGTTGCGCGGCGCTGGCTACCGAGGCTGTGCTATTGCGCTGGCGGAGAATGCCGGTCGCCTGCGCCCTTGGCGACGGCAGTGCACTGGTCACCGCCGCGCTGCTGGCCGCAGCCCTGCCCAGCCTGGCGCCCTGGTGGCTGCCCGTGACGGCGGCCTGCGTCGCCATCGGCCTGGGGAAACAAGCTTTTGGCGGGGTCGGGCGCAACCTGTTCAACCCTGCCATGGTCGGCTATGCGTTCGTCCTGTTGAGCTTCCCGCTACAGATGAACCACTGGCCCGGTCAGGCACCTGGGCTCGTGGAAAGCCTTGGCCTGAGCTTGGGCGCCAGCGAACGGATCGACGCCTGGGCCAGCCCCACGGTGCTCGATGTGCTGCGCCACAACCGCAGCCTGACCATAGACGAACTGTTCGCCAACCACCTGGCGTTCGGCCATCTGGGCGGGCGTGGTAGCGAGTGGGTCAACCTCGCCTTCCTGCTCGGCGGGTTATTCCTGCTGCAGCGCAAGGTCTTCGGCTGGCAGGCCCCCGTCGGTCTGCTCGCCGCCTTGTTCCTGTCCGCCCTGCTGGGCTGGAATGGCGCAGGCTCCGATTCCAACGGCTCGCCACTGCTGCACCTGCTGTCCGGCTCGACCATGCTTGCCGCGTTTTTCATCGCCACCGAACCCGTGTCCGGCTGCAAGCAACCACTGGCCCGCCTGCTGTTCGGTATCGGCACCGGCCTGCTGATCTACCTGATCCGCACCTGGGGCAGCTTCGCCGATGGCACGGCGTTCGCCGTCCTGCTGATGAACCTCGCCGTCCCCACCCTTGATCGCTGGGCGGAACGCCGCCAGCAACGGGCCTGTCCATGACCGCCCGCTGGCACAGTGCCGCAGCGCTGCTCCTGGTGGCAGGGCTGGCGATTGCCGCGACGCTGGCCTGGCACCGCTTCACCGCCGGGCCGATTGCCGAGGCTTCGCGCCAATGGCAGGAACAGCAGTGGCTCAAGGTGCTGCCGCCGGGCAGCTACGACAACCGGCCATTGCAAACACCCGTGGCCCTCCCGGATGCCAAACTGAGCCATAGCCATCTGCTGGCCGGCTACCGCGCCAGCCTGGCAGGCGTTACCAGTGCTGTTCTGCTCCACAGCAAAGTCCAAGGCTATGGCGGTGCCATCGAGCTGGTGATCGCCATCGCCCCCCAAGGCAGGCTGATGGGTGTGCGCGTACTCGAACAGCAGGAAAGCCCTGGCCTGGGCGATCAACTGGTCGACCCGGCGCGCCACTGGCTGGACCAGTTCGCCGGTCGGTCACTCGGCGAAACGCCCGAGCAGGCCTGGGCAATCAAGCGTGACCAGGGCGCATTCGACCAGTTGGCCGGGGCCACGGTAACCTCGCGAGCAGTCATCGAGGCGATCCGGGATGCACTGCGCTACTTCGACCAGCACCGCCCCGTATTGCTCGGTGAGACGCCCTCATGAACCGTTTCTGGCTCCTGCCAATCAGCCTGGTGCCGTTGCTTGGCGCAAGCGCCACCATCGCCCAGGCGCTCGCGATCAGCCTTTGCACAGCCCTGTTGGTGGGCCTGCACCAGGCCTTGATGGCCCCTCTGCGCCGTCACCTGGAACACAGCCCCCGTCTGTGGGCGAGCACTGCGCTGGCCGCCGCCCTGGCGACCTGCCTGCACCTCGGCCTGCAAGCCTGGGCAATGCCCCTGGCCCAGCAGCTTGCCCTCTACCCATTGCTGCTGGCCCTGCCCTGCCTGGCCAGCGAGCAACTGCCAGCACAGCCTGGCCGATATCGCCACCTGGGGCTCGGACTGCTCGGCTTACTGGCGGCCGGGCTGGCCCTGGGCATCTGCCGCCAACTCCTGGCCGAAGGTCTCGGCCTGCACCTCGCCGCACTGGCTCCCGGCGCGCTGATACTGCTCGGTTTGCTGCTGGGCCTGTACAATCACCTGCGCCCATCGAATACCGCCTCACGCCGTCAAGGAACCCGTTGACCCCATGAATGCCGCCAAACGCCTGGAGATCTTTCGCAGGCTGCATGAAGACAATCCCGAACCCAAGACCGAACTGGCCTACTCCACCCCTTTCGAGCTGCTGATCGCCGTGATTCTCTCGGCCCAGTCGACGGATGTCGGCGTCAACAAGGCCACCGCCCGCCTGTTCCCGGTCGCCAATACCCCGCAAGCCATCCACGCCCTGGGCGTCGACGGTCTGAGCGAGTACATCAAGACCATCGGCCTGTACAACAGCAAGGCCAAGAACGTCATCGAAACCTGCCGCCTGCTGGTCGAGCAGCACGCCGGCGAAGTCCCGCAGACCCGCGAGGCCCTCGAAGCCCTGCCCGGCGTCGGCCGCAAGACCGCCAACGTGGTGCTCAACACTGCCTTTCGCCAGCTCACCATGGCCGTCGACACGCATATCTTCCGGGTCAGCAACCGCACAGGTATCGCACCGGGCAAGACCGTGCTGGAGGTGGAGAAGAAGCTGCTCAAGTTCGTCCCCAGGGACTATCTGCTCGATTCCCACCACTGGTTGATCCTGCATGGCCGTTACGTCTGCCAGGCCCGAAAACCGCGCTGTGGCAGTTGCCGGATCGAAGACCTGTGCGAATACAAGTACAAGACCTCCGACGATTGAGGCAATAGCTGAAACCTGCGCGAGGCAATTGAAAAAATCTTTTTTACCCGCTCTGCGATTCCCGTTATAAGGACGGCCAATGGCCCTTTGGCTTGGAGTGACGCATGAGCACCGATAAAGAAGAGCTGGTGATCGACGACGATTTCCAGAGTGCGGACGACGATGTGGAGCCGCAGGCCGAACCGGCCAAGACCAACCTGAGCAAACGCCGCACCATCGACAACATGCTCGAGGAACGACGCCTGAAGAAGCAACTGGCCGACTTCGACTACGACCTATAGAACAATCACGCAAAAGCCTCCCCAGTGGAGGCTTTTTCAATGATGCTGTCAGGCCAGCCCATGGCGCTGGGCGAGCTCGATCAGGTCCACCAGCGAGCGGGCATTCAGCTTGAGCAGCAGGCGCGTCTTGTAGGTACTGACCGTCTTGTTGCTGAGGAACATGCTGTCGGCGATCTCCTTGTTGCTCTTGCCCCGGGCAAGCTGCTGCAACACCATCATCTCCCGCCCGGAAAGCCGCTCGACCATCTCCATCTCCGTGGCGCCGCTCACCCCCGAGCGTCCCTTGTGCAGCGCCTGGTTGGGGAAGTAGCTGTAGCCGGACAGCACGGCCTTGATCGCGCTGAGCAGTTCGGTCAGCTCCTGCTGCTTGCACACATAACCCGCCGCCCCCGCCTGCATGCAGCGCATCGAGAAGTGCCCCGGAGCCTGAGAGGTCAGCACCAGCACCTTGGTCCCGGGACTTGCCAGGGTCATCCGGGCAATCACTTCAAGCCCATCCAGTTTGGGGATCCCGATATCCAGAATGACAATGTCCGGCAGATACTCCCGCGTCAGTTGCAAGGCATCCACACCATTGTCGCTCTCCGCCACTACCTCGTAGCCATGCCGTTCCATCAGCATGCGTACGGCCAGGCGAATGACCGGGTGATCATCCACGATCAGCACTTTATTCATGCGATTCCCATTGATACGTTATTTTTAGTTCGATAGACCACCACACCCGAGCATAACGATTATTTATGCAGCGGTTTCCCTGGCAAATTCACCGAAAGAAGTGGACTACTGTTAATAGAGATTCTTCCTACAAGCAGCTAATTAACAAAATGTAATAGATGCATGTTCGTCGCCCCCAAAAAGTAACAGTCGGCAGAATTGGATCCAAGTGCCGCCAGGTGACACTTCATGCAGGAAATTTCGACTGTACAGACTGGATAAAAAGCGCTGCCGTAGCCTGTGGCATCACCCGGCAGGGAAATGATCCACGCTTATCGCATTCGGAAAAACGAGCTACTGATGGGCAAAGCATGGCCAGGCACTCATCATGAATCGCGACCCTATCAGTCCGTTGACCCTTATCGCTGTATTTGCCGGTGTGATCGAGGCGTCCGCCCTGGCCTCGCTGCCGTTTCTCAGCGACGACAGCCAGATTGTCTACACCTGGTTTCTGGTGGGGTTTCCGTTCTTCCTTACCGTGCTGTTCTTCCTTACGCTCAACTTCAACAACGGCTCGCTGTTTGCCCCGGACAGACGCGCCACGGGGGCGGACAGGCCGCCTCGCCCACCTGCCGCACGGGACAAAGGGGCGATGATCATCGCCATCTCCGGCGCCGACAGTCGAAAGCTCATCGAAAACCATGTGCAGCGGATGATCGAGCGTCCCCACGGCCAACAGCGGCGCTGGATCCTGTACAACCTCGATACGCGAACCTGCATCCACCTGTCGGTATCGCCGATGCAGGAAGGCGAGGCCCCGCCTCCCCCTGAATCCCGGGCATGAAAAAACCCGGCCGAGGCCGGGTTTTTCGGGCACGCCAAAGGCTTACAGCAGCGAACGGCCCTTGTTGGCCGCGATGCGCATGCGCAGTGCGTTGAGCTTGATGAAGCCTGCGGCATCGGCCTGGTTGTAGGCGCCGCCGTCTTCCTCGAAGGTCGCGATATTGGCATCGAACAGCGAGTCGTCCGACTTGCGGCCAACGACCGTGACATTACCCTTGTACAGCTTCAGGCGCACGACGCCGTTCACGTTGACCTGGGAGGCGTCGATCATCTGCTGCAGCATCAGACGCTCCGGGCTCCACCAGTAGCCGGTGTAGATCAGGCTGGCGTACTTGGGCATCAGCTCATCCTTCAGGTGAGCGACTTCGCGGTCCAGGGTGATCGACTCGATGGCACGGTGAGCCTTGAGCATGATGGTGCCGCCCGGGGTCTCGTAGCAGCCGCGCGACTTCATGCCGACGTAGCGGTTCTCGACGATGTCCAGGCGACCGATGCCGTTGGCGCCGCCGATGCGGTTGAGGTCGGCCAGCACGGTGGCCGGGGTCTTCTCGACGCCGTCGATGGCGACGATGTCACCGTTGCGGTAGGTCAGCTCGAGGTAGGTGGCCTGGTCGGGGGCGTTCTCAGGCGAGACGCTCCATTTCCACATGTCTTCCTCGTGCTCGGTCCAGGTATCTTCCAGGACACCGCCTTCGTAGGAGATGTGCAGCAGGTTGGCGTCCATCGAGTACGGCGATTTCTTCTTGCCGTGGCGCTCGATCGGGATGCCGTGCTTCTCGGCGTAGTCCATCAGCTTCTCGCGGGACAGCAGGTCCCACTCGCGCCATGGAGCGATGACCTTGACACCTGGCTTGAGCGCATAGGCGCCCAGTTCGAAGCGCACCTGGTCGTTGCCCTTGCCGGTGGCACCGTGGGAAATGGCGTCGGCGCCGGTTTCGTTGGCGATCTCGATCAGGCGCTTGGCGATCAGCGGGCGGGCGATGGAAGTACCCAGCAGGTACTCGCCTTCGTAAACGGTGTTGGCGCGGAACATCGGGAAGACGAAATCACGCACGAACTCTTCGCGCAGGTCGTCGATGTAGATTTCTTTCACGCCCATCGCCTGGGCCTTGGCGCGGGCCGGCTCGACCTCCTCGCCCTGGCCGAGGTCAGCGGTGAAGGTCACCACTTCACAGTTGTAGGTGTCCTGCAGCCACTTGAGAATCACCGAAGTATCAAGGCCGCCGGAATACGCCAATACGACCTTTTTTACGTCCGCCATGCCATCACTCCACGGGGTTGTACGGAAAGCGGATGATTCTACCGGCGTTGCTGAAAAATTTACAATGGGGCGACAGCTTGTGACGACAAAGCGACAGGAATTGTCGAGAGCGCGACCCGCTGTCGCACTCAGGATTTCGCTGGAGCGGACGGCGTGGCAGCGGCTGCAGGCGTCGTTGGCGCAGGCGTGGCGGCGGGTGCCGGGGCCGACGGGGGCACCTGCGCTGCTGGTTTCTCCACCGGCTTCTCGACCGGCGTTACACGCTCGAGCTGGATGTTCACCCGACGGTTGCGCGCCCGGTTGGCGGCACTGTTGTTCTTCGCCAACGGATAGCGTTCGCCGTGGAAGCGTACGCTGATCTGCTCTTCCGGCACGCCATGGGCCTTGAGGTAGTCGGCCACCGCCAGGGCCCGTCGGCGGGAGGTGTCGCGGTTGGTCAGGCGATTGCCGCTGTTGTCGGAGTGGCCGTTGAGTTCGATGTGGTTGACCGTCGGATCGGCCTTCAGGTAGTCGAGCAGCACATCCAGACGGGCGCGCGCCGAGCTGTCCAGCTCGATCCCGCCGCCGGGGAAGCCGACCTGGGTCTGGCGGATCTGGTCGTAGTTCATCGGCAGCAGCTTGGCGGCGCACAGTTGGTAGTCGCTGTAGGCCTTGGCGAAGCTGACCGGCATCACATGCACTTCCATCGGCCGACCACCTTCGCCCCGGTAGTTGCGCACCACGGTGCTGCGACCATCGAGCAGGCCGTTGATCAGGCGGCTGGCCTGCCCCTGGCTGGAGGTGAACAGCACGCCGGTACGGGCCATGTGCACCGCACCGAGGTTGATGTCGCCGCGCCCGGGCTGCCAGGGCGCGGCGGCGGCCAGCAGGGTGGCGGAGCCAGCGCCCAGGACATTGCTGTCCGAACGCAGCTGGAAGGTCGGCTGCTCGCCGGCACGGCGCACGAACTCACCGCTGCCGATACCGTCGATCGGCTGGATCAGGCGACATTCGAACTGGTCACCCTCGACTTTCCAGGCGACGTTCTCCACGCGGGTCTGGAAGGTCATTGCTCCGGCCGGCAGGCTGGCAACGAGGGTGAACAGGGCTAGGTAACGCTGGCGCACGGGCGGCTCCACAAATTCCGACGACTTACCTGAACGCTATCGGTCGCCCGTCGGAAAACTTGATAGCCGTGCTCGAACAGGGGTTTTCCGGTAGCATTGGCTTCTGAGTTCGACCCGCCTGGAATCTCCAATGTCCGATCGCCTGACCCTCCTGCGCCCCGACGACTGGCACATCCATCTGCGCGATGGTGCCGTCCTGCCCCACACCGTCGGTGACGTGGCGCGCACCTTCGCCCGTGCCATCATCATGCCTAACCTGGTTCCGCCGGTGCGCAACGCCGTCGAGGCCGCCGCCTACCGTGAGCGCATCCTTGCCGCACGCCCCGCCGGCAGCCGCTTCGAGCCACTGATGGTGCTCTATCTCACCGACCGCACCAGCGCCGACGATGTGCGTGCCGCCAAGGCCAGCGGGATCGTGTACGCCGCCAAGCTCTACCCGGCCGGCGCCACCACCAACTCCGATTCGGGCGTGACCAGCATCGACAATATCTTCCCGGCGATCGAGGCCCTGGCCGAAACCGGCATGCCCTTGCTGGTGCACGGTGAAGTCACGCGCAGCGAGATCGACGTGTTCGACCGCGAGAAACGCTTCATCGACGAGCACATGCGCCGCCTGGTCGAACGCTTCCCGACCCTGAAGGTGGTGTTCGAACACATCACCACCAGCGACGCCGCGCAGTTCGTCAGCGAAGCGCCGGCCAACGTCGGTGCGACCATCACCGCCCAGCACCTGCTGTACAACCGCAACCACATGCTGGTTGGCGGTATCCGCCCGCACTTCTACTGCCTGCCGATCCTCAAGCGCAACACCCATCAGGTGGCGCTGCTGGATGCCGCCACCAGCGGCAACCCGAAGTTCTTCCTCGGCACCGACTCGGCGCCCCACGCCAAGCATGCCAAGGAAGCCGCCTGCGGCTGCGCCGGCTGCTACACCGCTTATGCCGCCATCGAGATGTACGCCGAGGCGTTCGAACAGCGCAACGCCCTGGACAAGCTCGAAGGCTTCGCCAGCAAGCACGGCCCGGACTTCTACGGCCTGGCGCGCAACACCGACACCATCACCCTGGTGCGTGAGGAATGGACCGCGCCGGAGAGCCTGCCGTTCGGCGACAACACCGTGATCCCCTTGCGCGCCGGTGAGAAGTTGCGCTGGCGCCTGCTGGAGGACAACGCGTGAGCGAAGATCTGTACGAAGACGACCAGGACAGCCAGGTCAGCAGCGGCTCGCGCCACCCGATGGCCGAGCGTTTCCGTGGCTACCTGCCCGTGGTGGTGGATGTCGAGACCGGCGGTTTCAACAGCGCCACCGACGCGCTGCTGGAGATCGCCGCCGTCACCATCGGCATGGACGAGAAGGGCTTCCTGTTCCCCGAGCACACCTACTTCCACCGGGTCGAACCGTTCGAAGGGGCCAATATCGAAGCGGCCGCGCTGGAGTTCACCGGTATCAAGCTGGACCACCCGCTGCGCATGGCGGTGAGCGAGGAAAGCGCGCTGACCGATATCTTCCGCGGCGTGCGCAAGGCGCTGAAGGCCAATGGCTGCAAGCGGGCGATCCTGGTCGGGCACAACAGCAGCTTCGACCTGGGCTTCCTCAATGCCGCGGTGGCGCGCAACGACATCAAGCGCAACCCGTTCCATCCGTTCTCCAGCTTCGATACCGCCACCCTCGCCGGCCTCGCCTACGGCCAGACCGTGCTGGCCCGGGCCTGCCAGAGCGCGGACATCGACTTCGACGGGCGTGAGGCGCATTCGGCGCGCTACGACACCGAGAAGACCGCCGAGTTGTTCTGCGGCATCGTCAATCGCTGGAAAGAGATGGGCGGCTGGCGCGATTTCAACGATTAAGCCGACCGTTCCCTGTAGGAGCGGCCTTGCGCCGCGAAAGGGCTGCGCAGAAGCCCCAGGATCTCAGTGCCGAGGCAGATATCGCGGGACCGCTGCGCGGCCCTTTCGCGGCACAAGGCCGCTCCTACAGGGCGCCGAACGCACTAACCGCGGGCATAAAAAAACCGGCCACCAGGGCCGGTTTTTTTATGCGCATGGCAATTACAGCTTGCCAGCGTTCTCGCTCAGGTAAGCAGCAACGCCTTCCGGCGAAGCGTTCATGCCCTTGTCGCCTTTCTTCCAGTTGGCCGGGCAGACTTCGCCGTGCTCTTCGTGGAACTGCAGGGCGTCGACCAGGCGCAGCAGCTCGTCCATGTTACGGCCCAGTGGCAGGTCGTTGACGATCTGCGAACGAACGACACCGTTGGTGTCGATCAGGAAGGCGCCACGGAAGGCCACGCCGCCTTCGGACTCGACGTCGTAGGCCTTGCAGATTTCGTGGGTCATGTCGGCTGCCAGGGTGTACTTGACCTGACCGATACCGCCGCTGTTGACCGGGGTGTTGCGCCAGGCGTTGTGGGTGAAGTGCGAGTCGATCGACACGCCGATCACTTCCACGTTGCGCGCCTGGAAGTCAGGGATGCGGTTGTCCAGGGCGATCAGCTCGGACGGGCAGACGAAGGTGAAGTCCAGCGGGTAGAAGAATACCAGGCCGTACTTGCCCTTGATGGCCGAGGCCAGGTTGAAGCTGTCGACGATCTCGCCGTTGCCCAGCACGGCTGGAACGGTGAAGTCCGGGGCTTGTTTGCCAACGAGTACGCTCATTCGATCTCTCCTGATGAGGGGTGAAAAACCTTGCCCGGGCGGAACACCTTCCCCCGGATCCAGCAAAGGCCGACCATCATACACAGCTTTGCGTGACAGGCCGAATCTCGACCGCCGGTCGCTCTGGCGCGCACCTTACACAAAGTGTTTTGACAAGCATTCTCATTACCATTACTCTCCAACGCATCGACTCAACCTGCGACGGTCAGCCTTTATGTATGTGTGTCTCTGTGTCGGTGTCACCGATGGACAGATCCGCGATGCGATCTACGAAGGATGCTGCAGCTACAAGGAAGTGCGAGCTGCCACCAATGTGGCCAGCCAGTGTGGCAAGTGCGCCTGCCTCGCCAAGCAGGTGGTGCGCGAAACCCTCACCGAGCTGCAACTGAGCCAGCAAGCTGCCCTGCCCTACCCCGCTGAATTCAACGCGGCGTAATTACCCCGAATTCGAAGAACCGGACCCAGAGTCCGGTTTTTTTATGCCTGCAATTCAATAAGTTAGCGCCCGAACGCAGTTCACAAACATTCTTATTCCGATTAATTTTCACTTATTATTCAATAACTTAGGTTTGACATAGATAGTTGAGGGGCTCAGACTTGTTTTCATTGGCTCAACATCTACAGGGCAGACCCCATCATGAAAGGCGACGTAAGCGTCATCCAGCATCTCAACAAGATCCTCGGAAACGAGCTGGTCGCAATCAACCAGTACTTCCTGCACGCGCGCATGTATGAAGATTGGGGCCTGAACAGGATCGGCAAGCTCGAGTACAAAGAGTCCATCCAGGCGATGAAGGACGCTGACAAGCTGATCAAGCGCATCCTCTTCCTCGAAGGCATCCCCAACGTCCAGGACCTGGGCAAGCTGATGATCGGCGAGCACACCAAGGAGATGCTCGACTGCGACCTGAAGCTTGAGAAAAAGGCCCATGCCGACCTCAAGGCCGCCATTGCCCACTGCGAAACCGCTGGCGACTTCGGCTCGCGCGACGTGCTCGAAGACATCCTCGAAGACCAGGAAGAGCACATCGATTGGCTGGAAACCCAGCTGGGCCTGATCGACAAGGTCACTCTCGAGAACTACCTGCAGTCGCAGATGGGCGAAGAATAAGTTTTACGTCGGTCAGACAAAGCATCTCCAGCAGGTGATCGCGTAGCCCTGTAGGAGCGGCCTTGTGCCGCGAAAGGGGCGCGTAGCGGCCCCAGATCTACGCATCAAGCTGATATTCCCGGGGCCGCTATGCGGCCCTTTCGCGACACAAGGCCGCTCCTACACAAGCCGCATGCAGTCGACGAATTGTGGCCTTGCAATTACTGACGATTACCCAACAAAAAGCCCCGCTATCGCGGGGCTTTTTGCGTGCAGGCGAGTAGACCTGAATCAGGCCTCGGAAGCCTTGGCCTTGGCGGCCGCGTCCTTGATCAGGGTCTGCAGTTCACCCTTCTCGAACATTTCCAGCATGATGTCGCTGCCGCCGACCAGCTCACCAGCCACCCACAGTTGCGGGAAAGTCGGCCAGTTGGCGTACTTGGGCAGGTTGGCGCGAATTTCCGGGTTCTGCAGGATGTCGACGTAGGCGAACTTCTCGCCGCAACCCATCACGGCCTGCGAAGCCTTGGCCGAGAAGCCACACTGTGGGGCATTCGGCGAACCTTTCATGTAAAGCAGAATGGTGTTGTTGGCAATCTGCTCTTTGATTGTATCGATGATATCCATGAAGCACCTCGGCTGAACTTTCCGACAGGGTCGTCGGCACGGTGACGCATTGTATCGGAAAGCCGAGCAGCGTGCTCGGCCTTGCCGTGCTTCATGCGGCCTCGACCTGTACCGGCACGCCATTGAGGGCGGCATTGCCGGAAACGCCATCGCGCAGGTGTTCGTCAGTCAGGTCATTGGCACTCGCCCCCGGCTGCACAGCGGCCACCTGCAAGCGCGCGCCCTGGCGCCCATGGCCGTAGCCATGGGGCAGGCTGACCACCCCCGGCATCATCTCCTCGCTGGCCTGTACCGCCACCTCGATCACCCCGGTGCGTGAGCGCACCCGCACCATCTGGCCGTCCTGCAACTGGCGCCGGCTCAAGTCGTCCGGGTGCATCAGCAACTGGTGGCGCGGCTTGCCTTTGACCAGGCGGTGGTAGTTGTGCATCCACGAGTTGTTGCTGCGCACATGGCGACGGCCGATGAGCAACAGCTGGTCATCCGTGGGCGCGGACACACTGGCAAGGCGCCACAGGTCTTCGAGCAGCACCGCCGGTGCCGCCTCGACCTGCCCGCTCGCCGTGCGCAGGCGCGTTGCCAGGTTGGCACATAGCGGCCCGAGGTCGAGACCATGGGGATACGCGTCTAGCGCCTCCAGCGAGAGCTTCCAGGGCGTCCCGTCGCCATAAGGCCCCTTGCGCAGGGCGAAGTCGATCATCTGTGCCGGCGGCAAGGTGGCCTTGAGCTCAACCTGCGCGCGCTCGGCAAAGGCCTTGGCCAGGCCCACGAAGATCTCCCAGTCGTGCAGCGCGCCATCGGGCTTGGGTAGGATCGCCCGGTTGAAGCGGGTGACGTTGCGCACCGCCAGCAGGTTGAAGGTGGAATCGTAGTGATCGTTCTCCAGCGCCGAGGTCGACGGCAGGATCAGGTCGGCATGGCGCGTGGTCTCGTTGATGTACAGATCGATGCTGAGCATGAAGTCGAGGCCGGCCAGGGCCTCGTCCAGGCGTCGCCCGTTAGGCGTGGACAGCACCGGGTTGCCCGCCACGGTCACCAGCGCCCGCACCTGCCCTTCGCCTGGTTCGAGGATCTCTTCGGCCAGGGCCGAGACCGGCAGCTCGCCGCCATACTCGGGCAAGCCCGAGACCCGGCTGCGCCATTGATCGAAATGCCCGCCGGAGGTGCTGGCGACCAGGTCGACCGCAGGCGCCGTGCACAGGGCGCCACCCTCGCGGTCGAGATTACCGGTGACCAGGTTGATCAACTGCACCAGCCAGTGGCACAGCGAACCGAAGGCCTGGGTCGATACGCCCATCCGGCCATAGCACACCGCCTTGTCGGCGGCGGCGAAATCCCGCGCCAGCTGGCGGATCGCCTCGGCCGGAATACCGCACAACGCGCTCATGGCAGACGCATCGAACGGCAGGATGGCTTCGCGCACCTGCTCCAGGCCCGCAACCGGCAGATGCGAGCCCCGGGCCAGGTTCTCGCTGAACAGCGTATGCAGCAAGCCACACAGCAGCGCCGCGTCGCCACCGGGGCGAATGAACAGGTGCTGGTCGGCCAGCGCAGCCGTCTCGCTGCGTCGCGGATCCACCACCACCAGTTGCCCGCCCCTGGCCTTGAGTGCCTTGAGGCGCTTTTCCACATCCGGGACGGTCATGATGCTGCCATTGGAGGCCAATGGATTGCCGCCCAGGATGAGCATGAACTGCGTATGGTCGATGTCCGGAATTGGCAGCAGCAGGCCATGGCCGTACATCAGGTGGCTGGTCAGGTGCTGCGGCAACTGGTCCACCGAGGTCGCCGAGAAGCGATTGCGGGTCTTGAGCAAGCCGAGGAAGTAGTTGCTATGGGTCATCAGCCCATAGTTGTGCACGCTGGGGTTGCCCTGGTACACGGCGACCGCGTTGCGCCCGTGGGCCTGCTGGATCGCCCACAGCCGCTCGGCGGCCAGGGCGAAGGCTTCGTCCCAACTGATTGGCAGCCACTGGTCACCGATGCGCCGGTGGGGCTGGCGCAGGCGGTCGGGGTCCTCCTGGATGTCCTGCAGGGCGACCGCCTTGGGGCAGACATGGCCGCGGCTGAACGGATCCTGCGGGTCGCCCTTGATCGAGCTGATCCGCGCCGGGCCATCGGCTTCGTGGGTGACTTCGATGTTCAGGCCGCAGATGGCCTCGCACAGGTGACAGGCTCGGTGATGCAGGGTCTTGGTCATGGCCGCCTCTGCCTTGTTATTGTCGAGGTTCGACTATGCGCCTGCCGACCGGGGCTCGCCAGCGAGGTTCGCGGCGTGAATCGGACGACATCAGGCGGGCGATTCGCGACAACGGGTTTGCCAAATACGCTCCGAGCCGTGTACAACCGCTGTAGCAAATAAAAAACAGCTAGCCGGCAAGGGCTTACGACACCCTTTGACACAGTGGCGCTGTTTCCCCTCTTGGTTTTAGGCGACATTTAATTATAGTATTGCGCCTTTCCCTATTCCGTCCGCCCCGTGCGGCTTACGCCGCAGGTCACCCCCGTTGTCAACAAAACCCATACGGTCGACCTGCAGAACGTTGCAGATAAGGTAGTCAATCATGAGCGCAAGGCACTTTCTCTCCCTGATGGATTTCACCGCTGACGAATTGCTCGGTGTGATCCGTCGAGGCATCGAGCTGAAGGACCTGCGCAAACGAGGCGTGCTGTTCGAGCCGCTGAAGAACCGCGTGCTGGGCATGATCTTCGAGAAGTCCTCGACCCGCACCCGGGTGTCCTTCGAAGCCGGCATGATCCAGCTCGGCGGCCAGGCCATCTTCCTGTCGCCGCGCGACACCCAGCTGGGCCGCGGCGAGCCGATCGCCGACAGCGCCATCGTGCTCTCGAGCATGGTCGACGCGGTGATGATCCGCACCCACGCCCACAGCACCCTGACCGAGTTCGCCGCCAACTCGAAGGTGCCGGTCATCAACGGCCTGTCCGACGAGTCGCACCCCTGCCAACTGCTGGCCGACATGCAGACCTTCTTCGAGCACCGTGGCGCGATCCAGGGCAAGACCGTGGCCTGGGTCGGCGACGGCTTCAACATGTGCAACTCCTATATCGAAGCTGCCGTGCAGTTCGATTTCCAACTGCGCATCACTTGCCCTGAAGGCTACGAGCCTGATCAGCGCTTCCTGGCGCTGGGCGGTGACCGTGTACAGATCATCCGTGATCCGAAGGAAGCCGTGCGCGGCGCTCATCTGGTGACCACGGATGTCTGGACTTCCATGGGCCAGGAAGAGGAAACTGCACGGCGCCTGGCGCATTTCGCGCCTTACCAGGTCACCCGCGAACTGCTCGACCTGGCGGCACCCGATGCCCTGTTCATGCATTGCCTGCCCGCCCACCGTGGCGAGGAAATCAGCCAGGACCTGCTCGACGACGCCCGTTCGGTCGCCTGGGACGAAGCTGAAAACCGCTTGCATGCGCAGAAGGCCCTTCTGGAATTCCTTGTAGAACCGGCTTACCACCACGCATGAGTCAACAGCTACTGCTCAACCTGCGCAACCTCGCCTGCGGCTATGGCGAACAGCGCATCGTCCAGAACCTCAACCTGCACCTGAACGCAGGCGACATCGGTTGCCTGCTGGGGTCCTCCGGTTGCGGCAAGACCACCACGCTGCGCGCCATCGCCGGCTTCGAGCCGGTGCACGACGGCGAGATCCAGCTGGCCGGCGAAGTCATTTCCCGCGCCGGGTTCACCCTGGCCCCGGAAAAGCGCCGGATCGGCATGGTGTTCCAGGACTACGCCCTGTTCCCCCACCTCACCGTGGCACAGAACATCGCCTTCGGCATCGGCAAGCACCCGCGCCAGACGGCGGTGGTCGACGAGATGCTCGAGCTGGTCAAGCTCGGCGGCCTGGGCGGGCGCTACCCGCACGAGCTGTCCGGCGGCCAGCAGCAGCGCGTGGCCCTGGCCCGGGCGCTGGCGCCCGAGCCGCAACTGCTGCTGCTTGACGAGCCGTTCTCCAACCTCGACGTGGAACTGCGTCGGCGCCTGAGCCATGAGGTCCGCGACATTCTCAAGGGCCGTGGCACCAGCGCCATCCTGGTCACCCACGACCAGGAAGAAGCCTTTGCCGTCAGCGACCATGTCGGCGTGTTCAAGGAGGGTCGCCTGGAACAGTGGGACACCCCCTACAACCTCTACCACGAGCCGCAGACCCCGTTTGTCGCAAGCTTCATCGGCCAGGGCTACTTCATTCGCGGCCAGATGAGCAGCCACGAGTCAGTAACCACCGAACTCGGCGAGCTGCGCGGCAACCGTGCCTACACCATGGCTCCTGGCAGTTCGGTGGATGTGCTGCTGCGTCCGGATGACATCATCCATGCCCCCGACAGCCCGTTGCGGGCGCAGGTCATCGGCAAGAGCTTCCTCGGCGCCTCAACGCTGTATCGCCTGCAACTGCCCACCGGCAGCCAGCTCGAGGCGATCTTCCCCAGCCACAACGACCATCAGGTCGGCCAGGACGTCGGTATCGCCGTAGCGGCGGACCACCTGGTGCTGTTCGCGGTACCCGGCAGCGTCGCCGCGCAGCTGGCCAGTCATGAGCAGGGCGTGCGACGCGTGAGCTCCGCGCATTGATGCAGGCGGCCTGACATTACTCTGTAGGAGCGGGCTTGTCCCGCGATTGCGCCAGATCTGGCTACAACTGTGCCGGATCGAACGCATTCGCGGGACAAGCCCGCTCCTACAGGGACACATGCCCATGCAGATTCACAACATCAGCGTACCGCTGGCCACCCGCCGAGCCATCCCGCCGATCTTCACCCGCTCCCCTTCCAGACGACAGAACAGCTCACCGCCCCTGGTCGAGCACTGGAAGGCCTGCAGCTCGGACTTGCCCAACCGCGCCGCCCAGTAAGGGATCAGCGAGCAATGGGTGGAGCCGGTGACCGGGTCCTCCGGGATGCCGATGCCCGGTGCGAAATAGCGCGACACGAAATCATGCCGCTCGCCTGGAGCCGTCACGATCACCCCCAAGCCCGGCAGGCGAGCCAGCGCCGCCATGTCCGGCGCGCAATCGCGTACCGCCCGCTCCGAGTCGAGCACCACGAACAGCTCGCGGGTCTGGTAGACCTCGCGCACCTCGCATCCCAGCGCTTCGGCCACCGCCACAGGCTCGGTCAGCGGCTGCGGGTCGATGCGCGGGAAGTCCAACCACAGGCGGCCATGCTCACGGCTGACGCTGAGCAGGCCCGAACGGCTCTGGAAATCCAGGCGCGGCGCTTGCTCACCGTAGACATCGAACAGGACATGGGCGCTGGCCAGGGTGGCGTGACCGCACAGGGGGACTTCGGTGCTCGGGGTGAACCAGCGGATCCGATAGCCATCACCTTCGGCCACCACGAAGGCGGTTTCGGCGAGGTTGTGTTCGGCGGCCACCTGCTGCATCAGGCCATCGTCGAGCCACTGTTCCAGGTGGTAGACCATGGCCGGGTTGCCAGCGAACGGGCGGTCGCTGAAGGCGTCCACCTGATGAAAATGCAACTGCATGCCACGACTCCTGTATCTGACGGGAAAGGTTCCGAGCATGCGGCATGCCGCCAGGGCCCGACAGTGACAGAGTCGTGGAATTTCAATCAGTACAGATGATCAGCCGCGACCGATCTCGGCGAACTGTCCCTGGGTATGGGTGGCCAGCACCACGGCGGCCAGCTCCACTTCCAACCCACGGCGGCCAGCACTCACATGAATCGTTTCATGTTGTTGCGCGGATTGATCGATAAAGGTGCGCAGGCGCTTCTTTTGCCCCAGCGGGCTGATCCCCCCGACCAGGTAACCCGTGGCGCGCTGGGCCGCCTGCGGATCGGCCATCTCGCATTTTTTTACCCCCGCCGCATGGGCCAGTGCCTTCAGGTCGAGGGTGCCGACCACCGGTACCACCGCTACCAGCAGCTCGCCCTTTTCGCTGCTGGCAAGCAGGGTCTTGAACACCCGCAGCGGGTCAAGGCCCAGCTTTTCCGCCGCCTCCAGGCCATACGAGGCGGTTTTCGGATCATGTTCGTAACTGTGCACGCGGTGCTCGGCGCGCGCCTTCTTCAAAAGGTCCAGGGCGGGGGTCATCAACGGCTCCAGTCGATCACAAGTCGCCCGGTACTTTAGGGCAATTCCACCGGTGCAGCCAGCGCAGGTCCCAGGCTAGAGCAGCGGCCATGGATTCACGACCCGGTGCTCTGGTCAGATTGTGGCCAAGCGTTCATTTTCGACCTTTGACATCAGCGTTTCTTGTCTATATTTTTTCGTTTATGAATACATGGTGCACCTATAAGGTGCACTTCCTGTACCCGCCCGGCGTCAATGGGGATCGACTCCGGGCTTTTGTGCTGTCGAGCGCCCAGCGCCTCACAACAACAAGAACCGAGGTCACACATGACAACTGCTCTACGCGAACCCACGTTATCCGCCCAATGCCTGGCCGAGTTTCTCGGCACCGCCCTGCTTATCTTCTTCGGCACCGGTTGTGTCGCCGCGCTCAAGGTCGCCGGCGCCAGCTTCGGCCTGTGGGAGATCAGCATCATCTGGGGGGTCGGCGTGAGCATGGCGATCTACCTGACCGCCGGCGTCTCCGGCGCGCACCTGAACCCGGCGGTCAGCATCGCCCTGGCCGTGTTCGCCGGTTTCGACAAGCGCAAGCTGCCGTTCTACATGCTGGCCCAGGTGTGCGGCGCGTTCTGCGGCGCCGCCCTGGTGTACTTCCTGTACAGCAACCTGTTCTTCGATTTCGAACAAAGCCACGCCATGGTGCGTGGCAGCCAGGCCAGCCTGGAGCTGGCCTCGGTGTTCTCCACCTATCCGCACCCGGCACTGTCCACCGGCCAGGCCTTCCTGGTCGAGGTGATCATCACCGCCATCCTGATGGCCGTGATCATGGCCCTGACCGACGACAACAACGGTCTGCCACGCGGTGCCACCGCCCCCCTGCTGATCGGCCTGCTGATCGCCGTGATCGGCAGCGCCATGGGCCCGCTGACCGGCTTCGCGATGAACCCGGCGCGGGATTTCGGGCCTAAACTGATGACCTTCCTGGCCGGCTGGGGCGAAGTCGCCTTCACTGGCGGGCGCGATATTCCGTATTTCCTGGTGCCGGTGTTTGCGCCGATCCTCGGTGCCAGCCTGGGCGCGGCCCTGTACCGCGGGCTGATCGCCCGCAACTTGCCAGCCACCCAGGCCGCGGCCCAACAAACAGACGATAATCCTCAGGGCGACACCCAGGTTTCCTGATGCCCGCGCCGGGCCCGGACCGCAAGGCCGGCGCCCGCCACGTCCTGACCTACTCCCATATTCGTGCAAGGCCACCGACATGACCGATACCCTGGACAAGAACTACATCATCGCCCTGGACCAGGGCACCACCAGTTCGCGCGCCATCATCTTCGATCGCGACGCCAACGTGGTGGGCACCTCGCAGCGTGAATTCGCCCAGCACTACCCGCAGGCGGGCTGGGTCGAGCATGACCCGATGGAAATCTTCGCCACCCAGAGCGCGACCATGGTCGAGGCCCTGGCCCAGGCCGGCATCAGCCACGCCCAGGTCGCCGCCATCGGCATCACCAACCAGCGCGAGACCACCGTGGTCTGGGACAAGGAAACCGGGCGTCCGGTGTACAACGCCATCGTCTGGCAGTGCCGCCGCAGCACCGATATCTGCGCCCAGCTCAAGCGCGACGGCCACGAGCAGTACATCCGCGAGGCCACCGGCCTGGTCACCGACCCGTACTTCTCTGGCACCAAGCTCAAGTGGATCCTCGACAATGTCGAAGGCGCCCGCGAACGCGCCGAGCGTGGCGAACTGCTGTTCGGCACCATCGATACCTGGCTGATCTGGAAGTTCTCCGGCGGCAAGGTGCATGTCACCGACTACACCAACGCCTCGCGCACGCTGATGTTCAACATCCACAGCCTGCAATGGGACGACAAGCTCCTCGATATCCTTGGCATTCCGCGCCAGATGCTGCCTGAGGTACGCCCATCGTCCGAAGTCTATGGCAAGACCAAGAGCGGTATCGACATCGCCGGTATCGCCGGCGACCAGCAATCGGCGCTGTTCGGCCAGATGTGCGTGGAGCCCGGCCAGGCCAAGAACACCTACGGCACCGGCTGCTTCCTGCTGATGAACACCGGCGACAAGGCGGTCCAGTCGTCCCACGGCCTGCTCACCACCATCGCCTGCGGCCCCCGCGGCGAGGTGGCCTACGCCCTCGAAGGCGCGGTGTTCAACGGCGGCTCCACCGTGCAGTGGCTGCGCGATGAACTGAAGATCGTCAACGACGCCTACGACACCGAATACTTCGCCAGCAAGGTCAAGGACAGCAACGGCGTCTACCTGGTGCCGGCCTTCACCGGCCTGGGCGCGCCCTACTGGGATCCGTATGCCCGTGGCGCGCTGTTCGGCCTGACCCGTGGCGTCAAGGTCGACCACATCATCCGCGCGGCCCTGGAGTCGATCGCCTACCAGACCCGCGACGTGCTCGACGCCATGCAGCAGGACTGCGGCCAGCGCCTGAGCGAACTGCGGGTGGATGGTGGCGCGGTGGCCAACAACTTCCTCATGCAGTTCCAGGCCGACATTCTTGGCACCTGCGTCGAGCGTCCGAAGATGCGCGAGACCACGGCCCTGGGCGCGGCCTACCTGGCAGGCCTTGCCTGCGGTTTCTGGAGCGGCCTGGACGAGCTGCGCGACAAGGCGATCATCGAGCGCGAGTTCAGCCCGCAGCTGGATGAAGCGGCGAAAGAGAAGCTGTACAAGGGCTGGCGCAAGGCTGTCGATCGCACCCGCGACTGGGAAGATCACGACGCCTGATCCCTGTGGGAGCGGGTTTACCCGCGAAACAAGCGACGCGGTAGCAGGCACCGGCTACGCCGGTGTTCGCGGCTGAAGCCGCTCCCACAGGGGTCGCGCATGACGACTGGAGTGGGAGCTGGCTACCGGCGGTGGACCGTCAAGCAGCCCCAATTGACCAAAGGCCTACTGGTCGTCATCCCCTTCCTACGGCATCATTGCAGAATTTGTCCGGCAGCCCCAAAGGACCGCCCATGAATCTGCCCCCACGCCAACAACAAATCCTCGAGCTGGTCCGCGAACGCGGCTACGTGAGCATCGAGGAGATGGCGCAGCTGTTCGTCGTCACCCCGCAGACCATCCGCCGCGATATCAACCAGCTCGCCGAGGGCAACCTGCTGCGCCGTTATCACGGTGGCGCGGCCTACGACTCGAGCATCGAGAACACCGCCTACGCCATGCGTGCCGACCAGATGCGCGACGAGAAGCAGCGCATCGCCGAAGCCGTGGCCCGACAGATTCCCGACCATGCCTCGCTGTTCATCAATATCGGCACCACCACCGAATCCATTGCCCGCGCCCTGCTCAACCATAATCACCTGAAGGTCATCACCAACAACCTGCACGTGGCGGCGATCCTCGCGGCCAAGGACGATTTCGAGGTGCTGGTGGCCGGCGGCACGGTGCGTCGCGACGGCGGCGTGGTCGGCCAGGCGAGCGTCGACTTCATCAACCAGTTCAAGGTCGACTTCGCCGTGGTCGGCATCAGCGGCATCGATGAGGACGGCAGCCTGCTGGACTTCGACTACCAGGAAGTGCGGGTATCCCAGGCGATCATCGCCAACGCCCGCCAGGTGCTGCTGGCGGCGGACTCGAGCAAGTTCGGCCGCAATGCCATGGTCCGCCTCGGTTCGATCAGCCTGATCGACTGCCTGGTGACCGACCAGGCGCCCACTCCTGCCCTGACCCAGTTGCTCAACCAGTACAAGATTCGTCTTGAGGTGGTTTGAGGCAGTGCCCGTGGGGCGCATGGCTCACCCCTTGTATCGCCCATGAGATCGAGCGCCGCCCGCGCGGCGCATCGCGGGACAAGCCCGCTCCCACATCTGTTTCGGGCCAGTCTGTCCTGTGACGTTATAGCTGTTCGCCTTGGTGCACATCTTGAGACAGGTGGAGCGGCAGTGGTGCCCACGCTGAAACCGCGTCGTACAAACTAGGCATACAGCCGCGGCGGCGCAGACATAACTGGCCCGAAACAGATGTGGGAGCAACTGTCTTGCTCAATTTTTAGAATCTGGCGCGATCCCTGTGGGAGCGGGTTTACCCGCGAAGCAGGCGACGCGGTGCCTGGCACCGGCTATGCCGGTGTTCGCGGCTGAAGCCGCTCCCACAGCGACCGTGCGGCCCTCAAGCCACGCGCTACGCCTGTGGGCTTGTCCCGCGATGCGCCGCGCGGGCGGCGCTCGATCTCGACACCCCTGAAAATCTTCAACCGTTCACCCCACCTTTTTCATAAATGTTCATTTCCCTGTCATCCGATCAGTTTTTTCTATAAAGACTGACTGGCAGCCGCCTGTTCATTGCGCTAGTATTTTCGAAAACGAACATCAATGTTCATATTCGATGTGAACAGCCCCAGGAGGCCTTGCCCGTGTCCCAGCCCGTTTCGTCCCAGCCACCACTCCAGGACTGCTACGACCTCGCCGTGATCGGCGGTGGCATCAATGGCGTCGGTATCGCTGCCGATGCCGCCGGGCGCGGCCTGAAGGTGTTCCTTTGCGAAAAGGACGACCTGGCACAGCACACCTCCTCGGCCAGCAGCAAGCTGATCCACGGCGGCCTGCGCTACCTGGAGCACTACGAGTTCCGCCTGGTGCGCGAAGCACTGGCCGAGCGTGAAGTCCTGCTGGCCAAGGCGCCGCACATCGTCAAGCCCATGCGCTTCGTGCTGCCCCATCGCCCGCACCTGCGCCCGGCCTGGATGATCCGCGCCGGCCTGTTCCTCTATGACCACCTGGGCAAGCGCAAGCGTCTGGGCGCCTCGCGCGGCCTGCGCTTCGGCCCGGGCTACCCGCTCAAGCCGGCCATTACCCGCGGCTTCGAATACGCCGACTGTGCGGTGGACGATGCCCGCCTGGTGGTAGTCAACGCCATGGCCGCCCGGGAAAAGGGCGCGCACATCCACACCCGCACCCGCTGCCTGCGCGCCGAGCGCGTCGATGGCCTGTGGCAGGTGGAACTGCAGCATGCCGACGGCAGCCTGCAGAGCATCCGCGCCCGGGCACTGGTGAACGCGGCCGGCCCCTGGGTCGCCAGCTTCATCAAGGACGACCTCAAGCTCGACGCGCCGTACGGCATCCGCCTGATCCAGGGCAGCCACCTGATCGTGCCGCGCCTGTACGAAGGCGAGCACGCCTACATCCTGCAGAACGAAGACCAGCGCATCGTCTTCTGCATCCCTTACCTGGACCGCTTCACCCTGATCGGCACCACCGATCGCGAGTACAGCGGCGACCCGGCCAAAGTGGCGATCACCGAGCAGGAAACCGACTACCTGCTCAAGGTGGTCAACGAGCACTTCAACCACCAGCTCAGCCACGCCGATATCCTGCACACCTATTCCGGCGTACGTCCGCTGTGCAACGACGAGTCGGACAACCCGTCGGCCGTCACCCGCGACTACACCCTCGCGTTGTCCGCTGCCCAAGGCGAGGCGCCGCTACTGTCGGTGTTCGGCGGCAAGCTGACCACCTACCGCAAGCTGGCCGAGTCGGCCATGGCCGAACTGCAACCGTTCTTCACCCAGATGCGTGGCAGCTGGACCGCCGGCGCACCGCTGCCGGGCGGCGAGAGCATGACCACCGTACAGGCGCTGGTCGATGCCGTGCTGGCACGCCATGACTGGTTGCCGATGGACATCGCCAAGCGTTGGGCCGTCACCTACGGCAGCCGCGTATGGCGCCTGCTCGAGGGCGTGGAAGGTCCAGAAGGCCTGGGGCAATCCATTGGCGGCGGGCTGTTCAGCCGTGAAGTGGACTACTTGCGCGAACAGGAATGGGCGGTCGATGCCGCCGACATCCTCTGGCGCCGGACCAAACTCGGCCTGTTCACCTCTGCCGCCGAGCAGCAGGCACTCGAGGAGTACCTGCTACAGAACCAGGCTCGCGTCCAGGCTGCCTGATCACGCCTCGGCGACAGGCACAGCCGGCAGGAGGCGGGCGTACGCCTCCTGCGCCAGACTCAGGCGCAGCGCCTGCAGCGAGGCTTCGTACTTCACCCTCAGGGCCTCGGATCGAACCAGGTACATCTGCTCGGACAGCGACGCGGCCTGTGTCAATTGCTCATCGAGGGCAGAGACCAAGGCATCGACCCTCTCCGGGTAGCGCACATGCACAAAGCTGTCCCAAAACGGGCGTTGTGCCAGCGCCTCGCTCAGCCGTTGCGGCGTCTCCTCCCGCAGGACCTGAAGCCTGGCCGTGATCAGGTCACCCGGCGACACCCTGGCATCCATCAGGTAGTACATGCCGTCAGGCTGGGCAGGAAGGCCCAGCGGCTCGGCCAGATGCGTCCGATAGGCCATATAGACTTCGATCGGGTCCACCTCCCCACCTCTACGCTCGAGCTCCTGCACCTTGCGCGCAGCCAGCGTATTGACCTCATCCAGCCGATACAACGCCCGGCCGGCCTTCAGCAAGACCTCCTCACGCTCGACCAGGCGCGTTCCCGCCGAAGCACGCTCCACGTACAACGTGACCTCCAGTTCGCTGAGGATCAGCAACAATCGATCCTCGCAGGCACGCTCCCCGCCAGCCTGGGCGAACATCACTGCACGCAGCTCGGTGTTCTGCTCGCACGCCTCGATCATTCGCCAGATGCGCCTGCGATAGAAATCGTCATGCTCGCGAAAATCCTCGGTCCGGGCAAAATCGGCAAAGAACTGGAACAGCGCCGTTGATTCAGGTTCCTCGCGCAATCTCAGCCACTGGGCTTCACGCCGACTACGCAGCTTGCCCGAGCTGCCGGCCAACCACAGCTCCCGAGCCGCCTGATCGATCAGCTGGTGCTCGATGGGGTTGCGATTGATCGGCTCACGGGACGCCAGGTTCACCAACGCCTGGCTGGCTTCATCCAGCGGATTGTCGTGCAGGACCATCCGCTGCAGGCGCAGCTGCAGGTTGTGCAAATCCTGACGCACATGCTGGATGCTGTTGTTGCGCAGGTCGACCACCCCCTGCCAGGGCAACTGCTGAACCCGCTCGGGCAACCTGGCGATCTCGCCCGAATGCAGCGATAACCGACGCAGGTGTCGCAGCCCATTCACATCCGGAGCCCAACCGAGCGGGTTATGGCCCAGGTCGAGTTCCCGTAGATTGACCAGGGCCAGCAGGCGCTGGTTGCCGGCACTGTCCATGGCGATCTGGTTGTACCCAAGGCGCAGGTAGCGCAGCGAAGTAAGGCGCTCGATGCCCGCCGGCACCTGAGTCAGCCTGTTTTCCCGCAGGTCAAGTTCCACCAGCCCGGTGAAACGTGACAGGAAGTCCGCATCGACGTTGGCGAGGTCCATGTCGCGCAGGGTCAGACGGGTCACATGACCATAGCTGATGCCCGCGGGCAGGCTCGGCAGGCTGCCGACCTGCTCGCCACGGACCATCAGCCAATGGCCACCATCGCCCAGGACTCGGCTCTTGCGGCGCCAGCAACGGCGCATGGCGGTGGCTACACGCCGGCGCCTGAGCTTGGCGAGTATGCCGCCGCCTGCGCTGCACCAGCTCTGCAAGCCTTCGCGCAGGCGGCTCAACTGATGTTTCAACTGGTTGTAGTGCACCCATGGATCGACATGCCTGGAGACCAGGTCCAGCAGATAGTTTTCCAGCTCATCCTCGCCGAGGGTCGGATAGATCTGATGAATCCCCCGTCGACTCGCCTGTCGGCCACCTGGAGTACGGCCACATAATGGATATCCCAGGCGGCCGTCGGCGAAACGGGCCAGTGGACGGATACCCTCTCCGACCGGCGCCTGCCTGATCAATGTAGCCACCTGCTCGCGCTGGGTGGCAGCCAATGCTGCCAACTTGTCGGTCAACGCCTTTTCGTCCAGCGAAGCATCACCCAACAACAGTTTCTGCGACGGTTGCAGATGCAGGCATATCGCCTGGATCAGACTGTCCTGCTCCGTTGCCTGCGGTAACGGGATGCCGTTGCCATCCCGGGCCTGATAACCCTGGGTGCCGCGAACGATATAGCGAATATCCGCGGCTTCCTCACTGCCTACCTGTGTGCGCAACGTGCCTGCATGAGAACCGTCACGCAATTCAAGACGCAGGTTCTCAGCCCACGGCGCTTGCTGGTCGATCAACCCTAGGGCCAGACGCTCACTGTCAAGATTCACCGCGCTTGCCTGGCGCAAGCCAGCGCAAGCCCGATCCAACCGACTGTCACGCAGAAACCAGTGCGCGTGCTCGGCAAGCTCCAGCGGAATGCGCTGCTTATCGAGCATCTCTGCGAGCTGCCGCCCATTGGCCTGTTCGATGATTTCCCGCGCGCCCCGATGGCTCAATCCCGGGAAATCCCGCCTCAGCAGCAACGCTTCTGGTGTCTCGGTGCCTTGCCTGGATCGCACCTCGGCCTCAAAGGCTTCGCCACGCAACGCAGGAAACTGCTCGTGCAGCTGGTAGCGCTCCCAGGCATCGAGCAACCGGGCTGGGGGCGACGCCTGCTGTACATGCAATCGACGCAGGTGCTCCTCGCCAAAACCGGTACCTTCGGCCAGCCACAGGGCCTGCTCATCGGTCATGTTACTCAGTTCTCGGCCAAGCCGACGCATCAACAGGCCTGCGCCGGACCATTCATGTGGTTCCATTGAGTTCCTGAACAGCTTGGTCTGCCCTGCGTCATCGACTATCGGTACCAGGTTGTCTACCGCCAGCGAACGCTCCAGCACCTTCCCGGTCGCCATTCCCCCCGTGGCGAGGATGGCAGCCACCGCAAGGTTCTCTGCCACCCCGAACATATGCTGCAAGGCGGACTGACGATCACCTATTGCCCAGTCCTCGTAGCCCTCGTAGACCTCATTGGCAATCTGGACGGCGGCCACCCCCAGCATGACCTCGCCAAGCAGTGGCACGAAGAAGGCCGCCAGATTGAGCAGGGTAAGCCCGGCTTCCAGGTAACGGTCGAATCGCTCGCGACACGCGTCGGCATCTGCTTCAGCGGTGGGCACCGCAAGCACACGCGCGTCATCCAGGATTTTCTCGATACGCAACTTACCCAGGTAGGCAATCAACGTGCCTTCGAAGTCCAGATGACGTCCATCCAGTTCGATATCCCGGGAGCTGTCCGTCTCCTTGAACAGCTTTTTCAGGACAGTGGCGAACACCGGCCTGTCCCGCTCACGGACGAAACGCATGAAAAAGTCGACATAAGGTGATTGCCGCATGCGCCTGGCCAGCGTCTGGTACAACGCAGACCAGGAGGCATGATGCTGGACGGGCTGGATCGGATCGCCCGGAATCCAGCTGAGAATGCCCGTGACAGCCCCCAAGGCGTGCTCCCGGACTTCCACGGTCACCACGCCCTCCACGCGCTTGCCCAGCAGGTGCAACTGACGGCAGGTCAATACGGCCGGATCGCCCGGAACGATCGGCGCAGGCGCACACAATGGCAGCAGTTGCAGGTACGCGCGCTCATCGATATGCCCTTCGAGAATGGCCCGGCGCACGGCAACCTCCATGCGTGCCCGAAGGTCCTCTTTGACCTGCGCATGAACGGCCTCCTTCTCCAGCAAATCGCTCGGTCGCAGGTGCGCCTTGAGCAATGTCTGATACTGACCGCCCAGGTCAAGGCTGCGGCAAAGTTTCGCGAACTGGGTGAAACCGATGTTCAGCCGTTTTTTATCGGCATCCAGCACTGTAGCCACGGTCAGTTCGCCAGGCGTGGTTTCATCCTCGGTGTAGTTATGCAGAGCCGCAGTCAGCAGCTTGCGGTTGGAAATGCGCCGATACCACAGCTTTGGCGCCGAATTCACCGGAACCGGGTGATAGGCCTCTTGCACGATCTTCACACTGCAGGCGCGCACATTGGTATCGAGCTTGAGCTGCTTTAGCAGCGCCTGCCTGAGCAAGGGCTCAGCAAACGTATCGAGCGCGGGCACCGGAGCCAGCAGTTCACGCATCTTCTCGGCACTTTTCTGCTGTGCCTTGAGCGCACGGTGTAGCGCCTGCAAGCGGTCGACCGCGGCGGTTTGCAACCAAGCCGGCAAACGCTTGGCAATCAGCGCATCGATGGAATCGGGGGCAATCTCGTGAAAACTCATCCAGCTTCTCCTGATGGGAAAAGCCACAGTTGACCCGCGACCCGCCAAGCCATGTCGGTAGATAGCTACATGTCTTCATTCGGATTTCCGAACAGCATGGCACCATGCGTTCGGTTTGACGGACATCAAATGACATCCAAAAACCTTCAACAAAGAGTCATCCCCAGCATTTTCACGGCGTTATGATCAAGGTTGGGGCTTGGCACGACTCATGCTCTACACTTGAACGCCGAATGCACCACGCTTCATGCTGTATTCGTTGAACGAAAGAGTCCGCCAACGGCTCCATAAAAAAAACAAACACGTCGAGGAAAATTTGATGCGCATCGTTCGTCAATTGCTGGGCGCCGCCATCGCGGCCGCTGTCATCGCATCGCCGGTCATGGCCGAAGAGCTCACCGGTACTCTGAAGAAGATCAAGGACTCCGGCACCATCACCCTGGGCCATCGCGACTCCTCCATCCCGTTCTCCTACCTGGCCGGCAAACCGGAACCGGTGGGCTACTCCCATGACATCCAGCTAGCCGTTGTCGAAGCTCTGAAGAAGCAACTGGGCACCGACATCAAGGTCAAGTACAACCTGGTTACCTCGCAGACCCGCATCCCGCTGGTGCAGAACGGCACCGTGGACCTGGAGTGCGGCTCCACCACCAACAACGTCGAGCGCCAGCAGCAGGTCGGCTTCTCGGTGGGCATCTTCGAAGTCGGCACCCGCCTGCTGACCAAGGTCAAGGATGGCCAGCCCTCCTATAAAGACTTTGCCGACCTGGCCGGCAAGAACGTGGTGACCACCGCCGGCACCACCTCCGAGCGCATCCTCAAGGCGATGAACGCCGACAAGCAGATGAAGATGAACGTGATCTCCGCCAAGGACCACGGCGAAGCCTTCAACATGCTCGAAAGCGGCCGCGCCGTGGCCTTCATGATGGACGACGCCCTGCTGGCCGGTGAAATGGCCAAGGCCAAGAAGCCTGCCGACTGGGTCATCACCGGCACGCCACAGTCGTACGAAATCTACGGCTGCATGGTGCGCAAGGACGATCCGGCCTTCAAGAAAGCGGTCGACGAAGCCATCGTCGCCTACTTCAAGTCGGGTGAAGTCAACAAGAGCTACGACAAGTGGTTCCAGCAGCCGATTCCGCCAAAGGGCCTGAACCTGCAGTTCCCGATGAGCGACGAGCTGAAGAAGCTGATCAATGAGCCGACCGACAAGGCAGCGGACGAGAAGAAGTCCTGACCTCCGGCAAATAGTGGCCTGAAGCGCATCCGCGCGAATCCATCCAACAGGCCACTTAGTTAGTGTCTAACCTTTACATCCGAGGGCGTCGAACGCCCCCGGATGTATCGAGGTGCCCGTGAAACAACCGTCTGAGGGGAAATCCCGATGAATTACAACTGGGACTGGGGCGTGTTCTTCAAGTCCACCGGCGTGGGCAGCGAAACCTATCTGGACTGGTACGTCACCGGTCTGGGCTGGACCATCGCCATCGCCATCTCCGCCTGGATCATCGCCTTGCTGCTGGGCTCGCTGCTCGGCGTGATGCGTACCGTGCCAAACCGCCTGGTGTCAGGGATTGCCACCGCCTACGTCGAGCTGTTCCGCAACGTGCCGCTGCTGGTGCAGCTGTTCATCTGGTACTTCCTGGTACCGGACCTGCTGCCCGAAGGCCTGCAGGAGTGGTTCAAGCAGGACCTCAACCCGACCACCTCGGCGCTGATCAGCGTGGTCATCTGCCTGGGCCTGTTCACCGCCGCCCGTGTCTGCGAGCAGGTGCGCACCGGCATCCAGGCGCTGCCCCGCGGCCAGGAGTCGGCCGGGCGCGCGATGGGCTTCAGCCTGTCGCAGATCTACATGAACGTGCTGCTGCCCCAGGCCTACCGGATCATCATTCCGCCGCTCACCTCGGAATTCTTGAACGTGTTCAAGAACTCCTCGGTGGCCTCGCTGATCGGCTTGATGGAGCTGCTGGCGCAGACCAAGCAGACCGCCGAGTTCTCCGCGAACCTGTTCGAAGCATTCACCCTGGCCACCCTGATCTACTTCACCCTGAACATGGGCCTGATGCTGCTCATGCGCATGGTCGAGAAGAAAGTCGCGGTACCGGGCCTGATTTCCGTGGGAGGCAAGTAAATGGACATGGATTTCAGTGAAATCATCCCGGCCCTGCCCGCCCTCTGGGACGGCATGGTCCTGACCCTGCAACTGATGGTCATGGGCGTGGTCGGCGGCATTGCCCTGGGTACCATCCTCGCCCTGATGCGCCTGTCGTCGAACAAGCTGCTGGCCAATGTCGCCGGCGCCTACGTCAACTACTTCCGCTCCATCCCGCTGCTGCTGGTGATCACCTGGTTCTACCTGGCGGTGCCGTTCGTGCTGCGCTGGATCACCGGTGAAGACACCCCGGTGGGTGCGTTCACCTCCTGCGTCGTGGCATTCATGATGTTCGAGGCGGCCTACTTCTGCGAAATCGTCCGCGCCGGCGTGCAGTCGATCTCCAAGGGCCAGATGGGCGCCGCGCAGGCGCTGGGCATGAGCTACGGCCAGTGCATGCGCCTGATCATCCTGCCCCAGGCGTTTCGCAAGATGACCCCGCTGCTGCTGCAACAGAGCATCATCCTGTTCCAGGACACCTCGCTGGTCTACACCGTCGGCCTGATCGACTTCCTCAACTCGGCCCGCTCCAACGGCGACATCATCGGACGCTCCCACGAGTTCCTGATCTTCGCCGGTGTCGTCTACTTCCTCATCAGCTTCTCCGCTTCGTGGCTGGTCAAGCGCCTGCAAAAAAGGATCACCGTATGATTTCCATCAAGAACGTCAACAAGTGGTACGGCGACTTCCAGGTACTGACCGACTGCAGCACCGAGGTCAAGAAGGGTGAAGTGGTGGTGGTCTGCGGCCCGTCCGGCTCGGGCAAGTCGACCCTGATCAAGTGCGTCAACGCGCTGGAACCGTTCCAGAAAGGCGACATCGTGGTCGACGGCACCTCCATCGCCGACCCGAAGACCAACCTGCCCAAGCTGCGCTCGCGGGTCGGCATGGTGTTCCAGCACTTCGAGCTGTTCCCGCACCTGACCATCACCGAGAACCTGACCATCGCCCAGATCAAGGTGCTCGGCCGCAGCAAGGAAGAAGCCACCAAGAAAGGCCTGGCACTGCTTGAGCGCGTGGGACTGTCGGCCCATGCCCACAAACACCCCGGCCAGCTCTCCGGCGGCCAGCAGCAGCGCGTGGCCATCGCCCGTGCCCTGTCGATGGACCCGATCGTCATGCTGTTCGACGAACCCACCTCGGCACTGGACCCGGAAATGGTCAGCGAAGTGCTCGATGTGATGGTGCAACTGGCCCACGAAGGCATGACCATGATGTGCGTGACCCACGAAATGGGCTTTGCGCGCAAGGTGGCCAACCGGGTCATCTTCATGGACAAGGGCAGCATCATCGAAGACTGCACCAAGGAAGAGTTCTTCGGCGACCAGGGCGCCCGCGACCAACGCACCCAGCACTTCCTCAGCAAGATCCTGCAACACTAAGTCCGCCTCAGTGACGCTGCCCGGCCCTTCGCCGGGCAGCGGAAGCTGGTCGTGACAAGGCCACTGTGATGAAATGCGACCCCTCGCTCCTTCGCCCTGCCCAGCCTGCCGTGAAATCCCGTCTGATCCGCCAACTGCTCGTCCCGCCCCTGGTCATCCTGCTGATGGTCGGGCTGGGCTTCGCCGGCTTCCTGATCAGCGAAAGCAATGGCATCCGCACCCTCAGCGAGAACGGCGAGCGCCAGCTGGAACTGCACGCCCGTACCGTCGAGAGCGAAATCAGCAAGTACACCTACCTGCCCAGCCTGCTGGAGCTGGAAGACAGTGTCTCGCGCCTGCTCACCGACCCCGAGGCCGGTGACCGCCAGGCCGTCAACGAATACCTCGAAGGCCTGAACCGGCGCAGCCGCAGTCGGGCGATCTTCGTCCTCGACACCAACGGCCGGGTCCAGGCCACCAGCAACTGGCGCGACGCCGACTCCTTCCTCGGCGAGGACCTGGCGTTTCGCGCCTACTTCCAGGTCGCCGTGCGCGGCGAGCCGGGGCGCTTCTACGGCATCGGCAGCACTACTGGCGAGGCCGGCTACTACCTGGCCCACGGGCTGGAGGAGCACGGCAAGATCATCGGCGTGGCGGTGATCAAGGTGCGCCTGGACACCCTCGAGGAACGCTGGCAGCGCGCCCGCCTGGAAGCCTTCGTCAGCGACGAGAACGGCATCATCATCCTCTCCAGCGACCCGGCCCGGCGCCTGAAATCGGTGCGCCCGTTGACGCCGCAGATCAAGGAGCGCCTGGCGCGCAGCCTGCAGTACTACTGGTGGCCGCTCAACGAACTGCAACCATTGGCCCGAGAAACCCTGGCCGACGGCGTGGAGAAGCTCACCTTCCCGGCCAACAGCGAGACCGACCAGGGCAAGCAGCGAGAGGTGTCCTACCTGGCCCAGACCCGCCGCCTGGTCGACACCCCCTGGCATTTCACCCTGCTCACCCCGCTGCAGGACCTGCGCCGCGAATCGATGATGCAGGGCATCCTGGTGGGCGTGGCCTTCGCCCTGCTGGCGATCCTGGCCATCGCCTGGAACGAGCGGCGCAAGGTGATCGCCACCCGCCTGGCCGCCCGCGAGGCGCTGGAAGAAGCCAACAGCCAGCTGGAACGCAAGATCACCGAGCGCACCGCCGACCTGCGCGCCAGCAACGAACGGCTCAAGGGCCAGATCCGCGAGCGGCGCCACGCCGAGCAGACCCTGCGCCACGCCCAGGACGAACTGGTCCAGGCCGGCAAGCTGGCGGCCATCGGGCAGATGTCCACCAGCATCGCCCATGAACTCAATCAGCCCTTGGCGGCCCTGCGCACCCTGTCCGGCAACACCGTGCGCTTCCTTGAGCGCGGCGCGCTGGAAACCGCCAGCGCCAACCTGCGCACCATGAACGACCTGATCGACCGCATGGGCCGCATCACCGCCAGCCTGCGCTCGTTTGCCCGTCGTGGCGACGACAGCGGCCAGGCTTCGCTGGAAAAGGCCGTCGAAGCCACTCTGCAGGTGCTGGCCAACCGCATCAGCGCCTGTCACCTGCAACTGCACCGGCAGTTCGACGACCAGCTGCTGGCCATCGACCAGACCCGTCTGGAACAGATCCTGGTCAACCTGATCGGCAACGCCCTCGACGCCATGGCCACCCAACCCCTGCCGCAACTGTGGCTGGAAGGCGAAGTCCAGGGCGACAAGTACCGCCTGCGGGTGCTCGACAACGGCCACGGCATCGATGCCGAGGCACGCAAGCACCTGTTCGAACCCTTCTTCACCACCAAACCGGGCGAGCATGGCCTGGGCCTGGGCCTGACCCTGTCGGCGAGCCTGGCCACCGCCGCCAAGGGTACACTGAGCGTCGAACACCCTGCCGGTGGCGGCACCGCGTTCGTGCTTGCCCTGCCCCTAGTCACGCCCCCTAGCGAATTGGCTGAGCCTCTATGAAACAAGCACCTCTCACCGTCCTGATCGTCGAAGACGACCCGCACGTGCTGCTCGGCTGCCAGCAGGCGCTGGCCCTGGAAGACATTGCCTGCGAAGGCGTCGGCAGCGCCGAGCAGGCCCTGGAACGCATCGGCGATGACTTTGCCGGTATCGTCGTCAGCGATATCCGCCTGCCGGGCATCGATGGCCTGGAACTGCTCAACCGCCTCAAGGCCCGCGATCGCAGCCTGCCGGTGGTGCTGATCACCGGCCACGGCGACATCGACATGGCAGTCGGCGCCATGCGCAACGGCGCCTACGACTTCATGGAAAAACCCTTCTCGCCGGAGCGCCTGGTCGAGGTGGTGCGCCGGGCACTGGAACAGCGCGGCCTATCCCGCGAGGTGTTCGCCCTGCGCCGCCAGCTGGCCGAGCAGAGCAGTCTTGAAGGGCGCATCATCGGCCGTTCGCCGGCCATGGAGCAATTGCGCGAACTGATCGCCAACGTCGCCGACACCTCGGCCAACGTACTGATCGAAGGCGAGACCGGCACCGGCAAGGAACTGGTGGCCCGCTGCCTGCACGACTTCAGCCGACGCCAGGGCCAGCCGTTCGTGGCGCTGAACTGCGGCGGCCTGCCGGAGAACCTGTTCGAAAGCGAGATCTTCGGCCACGAGGCCAATGCCTTCACCGGCGCCGGCAAGCGGCGCATCGGCAAGATCGAGCACGCCAACGGCGGCACGCTGTTCCTCGACGAGGTCGAGAGCATGCCGCTCAACCTGCAGATCAAGCTGCTGCGCGTGCTGCAGGAGCGCACCCTGGAACGCCTGGGCTCGAACCAGAGCATCCCGGTGGACTGCCGGGTGATCGCCGCGACCAAGTCCGACCTTGCCACCCTGGGCCAGAGCGGCCAGTTCCGCAGCGACCTGTACTACCGCCTCAATGTGGTCACCCTGGAGCTGCCGCCGCTGCGCGAGCGCCGCGAAGACATCCTGCAACTGTTCGAGCATTTCCTGCAGCAATCGGCCCTGCGCTTCGACCGCGAGGCGCCGGAGCTGGACAGCCAGACCCTGTCGCGGCTGATGGCCCACGACTGGCCGGGCAACGTGCGCGAGCTGCGCAACGTCGCCGAGCGCCATGCCCTGGGCCTGCCCGCGTTCAAGAAGGGCCCCAGTGGTGGCGCCAGCCAGGGCCTGGGTTTTGCCGAGGCGGTCGAAGCATTCGAACGCAACCTGCTCAGCGACGCTTTGCAGCGCACCGGCGGCAACCTCAGCCAGGCCAGCCAGGAGCTGGGCATGGCCAAGACCACGCTGTTCGACAAAGTGAAGAAGTACGGCCTCGGCTGATCGGCAACCTGACCCTGGAAGTTCAACGTGGACCTGGTATTCAAAGCAGCCCTGGGCGCCGGCGTGGTGGTGCTCCTGGCGATCCTGTCGAAGACCCGCAACTACTACATTGCCGGCCTGGTGCCGCTGTTTCCCACCTTTGCCCTGATCGCCCACTACATTGTCGGCAAGGGGCGGTCGCTGGAAGACCTGAAGACCACCATCCTGTTCGGGATGTGGTCGATCATTCCGTACTTCGTGTACCTGGCAACGCTCTACGTACTGGTCGACCGCCTGCGCCTGGAGGCGTCGCTAGCCGTGGCCACGGTGGCCTGGCTGGTGGCGGCGACGGTGCTGGTGAGCGTTTGGGTGCGGATGCACTGATGAACCGTGGCGCCTGCTTCGCGGGTAAACCCGCTCCCACAGGGAACCCATGGCTCTTGAGAAGGATGCCTAGCCTGTGGGAGCGGGTTTACCCGCGAACAAAAAAACGCCGATTCAAAGCCGGGCGATATGCGTGACATCCTGGCGATGCGCCTGCAGGTAGGGTAAAACCGCCCCCAGCAACGGTGCCTTGAACGGCTCCTGGAAACGATGCGCCAGCCCCGGAATCAGCCGCAGCTGGCTGCCCTGGATATGCGCCGCCAGATGCACCCCGTGCATCACCGGCAGCAACGGATCAGCGGTGCCATGCACCACCAGCGTCGGCAGCCGCAGCTGGTTGAGCAGCTCGACCCGACTGGGTTCGGCAAGGATCGCCATGATCTGGCGCTTGACCCCTTCCGGATTGAACGCCCGGTCATAAGCCACGGCGGCTTGTTCGAGCAGCGCAGTCCGGTCGTCCCGCACCTCGGGGCTGCCCAGCGCTGCCAGCAGGTCGGCCTGCTGCTCGATGGCCACCTCGCGACTCGGCGCGCTGCGCCGCGCCAGCAACTGCACCAGCGCCGGATCCGGCGCCGGCAGGCCGACGGCGCCCGAGCTGGACATCACCAGGGTCAGGCTGCTCACCCGCTCCGGGGCCATGGCCGCCAGGTGCTGGGCAATCATGCCGCCCATGCTCACACCCAGCACATGGAACTGGCGGATGCCCAGGGCATCCATCAGTCGCAGACCGTCACCGGCCATGTCGGTGAGGGAATAAGGCGCCGACACCGGCAGGCCCAGCTTGTAGCGCAGCAGTTCGACGGTCAGGTTGGCCGAGGCCGGCAGCTGGTTCCAGCGCGACAGGCCGACATCGCGGTTGTCGTAGCGGATCACCCTGAAACCCTGGCGGCACAGGGCCTCGACCACGTCGTCCGGCCAGTGAATCAGCTGCCCGCCCAGGCCCATGACCAGCAACAGCGCCGGATCGCGGGGCGCACCGACACTCTGGTAGACCAGGCTCAGCTCACCCAGCTCGGCCCGTTGCACCGGCACATGGACGTCGCAGCGACCCTCGGCGAAACTCGCCGGCACGCTGACCAGCAGCAAGAAGAAAAGTAGTAAAGCCCGCATGAAAGAAACACCAGAATGCAGATCCCCAGTAGAGCGCGAGTCTGATGAAATCCGTTCGGGCGCGCTGCCACAAAACCGTGACAGTTTCGTGAACCTTGCCGAGCGGTCGTGTGCATCCTGTTATCGACAGCACATGGCAACATGAGGGAAACTCAACGCAATCTCGTTTTAGCTCAAAGAATGCTCACGGAGCCGTCGTGCTGGAAATCCGCCACCTGAAAACCCTTCATGCCCTACGCGAAGCCGACAGCCTGGTGGAGGCCGCCGAGCGCCTGCACCTGACCCAGTCGGCGCTGTCGCACCAGTTCAAGGAGCTGGAGGAGCGCCTGGGCCTGCCGCTGTTCGTGCGCAAGACCAAGCCCATCCGCTTCACCAGCGCCGGCCTGCGCCTGCTGCAACTGGCCGATGCCACCCTGCCGCTGCTGCGCGGCGCCGAGCGCGACATTGCCCGCCTGGCCGGCGGTACCGCCGGACGCCTGCACATGGCCATCGAGTGCCACAGCTGCTTCCAGTGGCTGATGCCGACCATCGATCAGTTCCGCGATGCCTGGCCGGAAGTGGAGCTGGACCTGGCCTCGGGCTTCGCCTTCGCCCCGCTGCCGGCCCTGGCCCGCGGCGACCTGGACCTGGTGGTGACCTCCGACCCGGTGGACCTGGCCGGCATCACCTACGTACCGCTGTTCACCTACGAGGCCATGCTCGCCGTGGCCAACCAGCATGCGCTGGCGAGCAAGCCCTATATCGTGCCCCAGGACCTGCTCGACCAGACCCTGATCACCTACCCGGTGGAGCGTGACCGCCTGGACATCTTCACCCGCTTCCTGGAGCCGGCCGACATCGAGCCGGCGGCGGTACGCACCTCGGAGCTGACGGTGATGATGATGCAACTGGTAGCCAGCGGTCGCGGTGTGTGCGGCATGCCGCACTGGGCGCTGCACGAATACAGCTCGCGGGGCTACGTGAAGGGCAAGCGCCTGGGCGAGAAAGGGCTGTTCGCCACGCTCTACGCCGCGGTGCGCACCGACATGCTCGATGCACCGTACATGCGCGACTTCCTGCTGACCGCCAAGGACACCTCGTTCGCCACCCTGGACGGGGTCAGCGCGGTGCGTTGAGGCCTTCGCGCCACAGCGGCAGGATCAGGTCGCGAGTCAGGGGGGCCAGATCCAGGTCCGGCGCCTGGTCGGCGGACAGCCAGGTCACCTCTTCGATTTCCGCCGCCGGGTTTACCGTCGCGGTGCATTGGACGCGAAACAACTCGGCCTGCACCTCGAAGCCCGGTTCGTTGGCGGCCGGGGCGCTGAAACGGCCCAGGTGAATGGCCTGGACCGGGTCGACGCGCAGGCCCAACTCCTCGTTCAGCTCGCGTACCAGCGCCTGGGCCGGCGATTCGCCTGCATCGATCTTGCCGCCAGGCTGCATGAACGCCTGGGTGCCGCGCTTGCGTACCAGCAGGGTGCGGCCTTGCGCGTCGATGAGCAGGGCGGCGGCGATGCGGATAATGTTGGGCATGGTGGACTCACGAGCGAATGAAGGGGCGCAGGATACCTGACAAGGCCCTATCGCGGGGCAAGCCCGCTCCCACCAGAGCCCTGCCGAGTACGCGTGGGAGCGGGCTTGCCCCGCGATAGGCCTCCCGGACGAACGGCCCCTTGCCAATCCGCTGGCAACCCGCCATAACCAACCCATGAACCTCCCCGCCCACCAACACCCGGTGCTCGGCCTGTTCCACCCCGCCGTCGCCACCTGGTTCCGCCAGCGTTTCGCCACGGTCACCGAGGCCCAGGCCGGCGCCTGGCCGCTGATCCACGCTGGCCAGTCGATGCTGCTGGCCGCGCCGACTGGCTCGGGCAAGACCCTCAGCGCCTTCCTCGCCGTGCTCGATGAGCTGTTTCGCCAAGGCCTGGCGCACAACGGCGAACTGCCAGCACAGACCCAGGTCGTCTACGTCTCGCCACTCAAGGCACTGTCCAACGACATCCGCCTGAACCTCGACGCGCCGCTCGAAGGCATCGGCCGGCAGCTCGAACAGCTTGGCCTGAAGGCCCCGCGCATCACAACCGCCGTACGTACCGGCGACACCCCGCAGAAGGAGCGCGCGGCCATGCGCAAGCTGGCGCCGCATATCCTGGTGACCACGCCGGAATCGCTCTACGTGCTGATGGGCTCGGCCTCGGGCCGCGAGGGGTTGGCCAACGTGCACACGGTCATCGTGGACGAGATCCACGCGCTGGCCGGCAACAAGCGCGGCTGCCACCTGGCGCTGACCCTCGAGCGTCTGCAGGCCCTGGCCGGCCGACCGCTGCGACGCATCGGCCTGTCCGCCACCCAGCGCCCGGTAGAGCGGGTGGCGCGGTTCCTGGTCGGGCATGAACGCCCCTGCGCCATCGTCGATATCGGCCATGCCCGCCATCGTGACCTGGCCCTGGAAGTGCCACCCGTGCCGCTGGGCGCGGTGATGGCCACGGATATCTGGGAGCTGGTCTACGACCGCCTCGCCAGCCTCGCCCGCGAGCACCGCACCACCCTGGTATTCGTCAACACCCGGCGCCTGGCCGAGCGCCTGACCCGCCACCTTGGCGAGCGCCTGGGCAACCACGCCGTGGCCGCGCACCACGGCAGCCTGGCCAAGGAGCATCGCCTGACCGCCGAGCAGCGCCTCAAGGGCGGCGAACTGCAGGTGCTGGTGGCCACCGCCTCACTGGAGCTGGGCATCGATATCGGTGAGGTCGACCTGGTCTGCCAGATCGCCTCGCCGGGCTCGATCGCCGCCTTGCTGCAACGGGTCGGGCGTTCCGGCCACCAGGTCGACGGCGTGCCCAAGGGGCGCCTGTTCCCCACCTCGCGGGACGATTTGATCGAATGTGTCGCCCTGCTCGACTGCGTGCGCCAAGGCGAGCTGGACGAATTGCACATCCCCGAGGCGCCACTGGATGTATTGGCCCAGCAGATCGTCGCCGAAGTCAGCAACCAGCCCTGGGACGAACGGGCGCTGCTCGACCTGTTGCGCCAGGCCAGTTCCTACGCCCAGCTCGACGAAGGCCACTACCAGGCCTTGCTGCGCATGCTCGCCGAGGGTTTCAACGGCCGCCAGGGCATCCGCAGCGCCTACCTGCACCGTGATGCGCTAAACCACACCCTGCGCGGGCGGCGCGGCAGCCAGCTGACCGCCCTGACCAGCGGCGGCACCATCCCCGAGACCGCCGACTATGCGGTGCTGCTCGAACCCCAGGCGCTGAACATCGGCAGCGTCAATGAAGACTTCGCCGTGGAGAGCATTGCCGGCGATATCTTCCAGTTGGGCAACGCCTCCTATCGCATCCTGCGGGTCGAACCTGGCCGGGTGCGGGTCGAGGACGCCCACGGCCTGCCGCCGACCATCCCGTTCTGGCTGGGCGAGGCGCCAGGGCGCAGTGACGAACTGTCCGCCGCAGTGGCCCGCCTGCAGCAGCGGATCGACCAGCAATTGCAGGCCGGCGACAGCCAACAGGTGCGCGCCTGGCTGCAAACGGCCTACGCCCTGGATGAAGGCTGCGCCGAGCAACTGCTCGACTACCTGGGTCGCACCTGGCAGGTACTGGGCGCCCTGCCCTCGCAGCAGACGCTGGTGATGGAGCGCTTCTTCGACGAGTCCGGCGGCACCCAGCTGATCATCCACTCCCCCTACGGCAGCCGGATCAACCGTGCCTGGGGCCTGGCCCTGCGCAAGCGCTTCTGCCGCACGTTCAATTTCGAACTGCAGGCGGCGGCCAGCGAGGACGCCATCGTGCTGTCGCTATCCACCAGCCACAGCTTCGCGCTGGACGAGGTATGGCGTTACCTGCACAGCCGCACCGCAGAGCCGATCCTGGTCCAGGCCCTGCTCGATGCGCCGCTGTTCGGCGTGCGCTGGCGCTGGAACGCGGCGGTAGCGTTGGCCTTGCCGCGCTATGTGGGCGGACGCAAGGTGGCGCCGCAGATCCAGCGGATGAAGAGCGAGGACCTGGTGGCCGCGGTGTTCCCCGACCAGATCGCCTGCCTGGAGAATATCGTCGGCGAGCGGCAGATTCCCGATCATCCACTGGTCGAGCAGACCCTCGACGATTGCCTGCACGAGGCCATGGACAGCGAGGGCTGGCTGGCGTTACTGCGACGCATGGAAAACGCCGAGGTATGCCTGCTCAGTCGCGACCTGCCGGCCCCTTCGCCGCTGGCCTCGGCCATTCTCAACGCCCGGCCCTACACCTTCCTCGACGACGCGCCGCTTGAGGAGCGGCGTACCCAAGCCGTGCTCAACCGGCGCTGGAACGACGTGCACAGCGCCGACGACCTGGGTGCACTGGACGGCGACGCCATCGCCGCAGTGCAGGTCGAGGCCTGGCCGCAGGCGGACAACGCCGACGAAATGCATGAGGCGCTGATGAGCCTGGGCGCCATTACCCAAGCTGAAGTAGAGGGCAATCCCGGCTGGCCGCAACTGCTGCTGCAACTGGCCAAGGCAGGTCGCGCCTGTCATCTGGATGCCGGGGCGCGACGCCTGTGGTTCGCCCGCGAGCGCCTGCAGGCGATGCTGATCCTGTATCCCGACGCACGCCCGAATCCGGACGTTGCGGTGCTGCCTGGCTTCGCCGATCCGCTCGACCGCGACACGGCCCTGGTCGAGTTGCTGCGCGCCCGTCTCGGTGGCTTCGGCCCGTTGACCCTGGCCCGGATCATCGACCCGCTTGCACAGCCGGCGGGTAATGCCGAACAGGCCCTGGCCCGCCTGGAAGGCGAAGGCTATTTGATGCGTGGCCACTTCAGCCCAGGCCAGACTGGCCTGCAGTGGTGCGAGCGGCACCTGCTGGCACGTATCCACCGCTACACGGTCAAGCGCCTGCGCCAGGAAATCGAGCCGGTCAGCCTGCAGGACTTCATGAGGTTTTTGTTCGACTGGCAGCACCTGGGTGGCGAAGCACGCCTGCGCGGGCCGCAGGCGCTGGGCGAAGTGCTCGCCCAACTGCAAGGTTTCCCCGCCGCCGCCGGTACCTGGGAAAGCGACCTGCTGCCGGCTCGTATCAAGGACTACAGCCCACACTGGCTGGACGATGCCTGTCGCAGCGGCCAGTGGGCCTGGAGCCGGCTGGCCTCGACACAGTCAGCCAGCACCCTGGCCAGCACGCCCCTGGTGCTGCTGCCCCGCGAGCACCAGGGGCTGTGGCGCAGCCTGGCGCCCACAGCCGACCTCGAACAACTGGGCGCACGCGCACGGCGGGTCATGCAGACGCTGCAGGAACAAGGCGCCTTGTTCTTCGATGAACTGGCCCATGAGGCCCACCTGCTACCCAGCGAGCTGGAGACAGCCCTGCAGGAACTGGTAGGTTCCGGCCTGGCCAGCGCCGATGGTTTCAGCGGCCTGCGCAGCCTGATCACACCCGCGGCCAAGCGCACTTCACGCAACAGCCGCCGCGGCCATCCTGCGCTGTCGAGCAGCATGGTCCACGCCGGACGCTGGGCGCTGTTGCGTCGTTCGAGCATTGCAGTGGACGCAGACCTGCGCCTGGAACATGTGGCCCGCAGCCTGCTGCGCCGCTATGGCGTCATGTGCTGGCGCCTGCTGGAACGCGAAAGCGACGTGCTGCCGTCGTGGCGGGACCTGTTGCGCTGCTACCACCGCCTCGAGGCCCGCGGCGAAATCCGTGGCGGGCGCTTTATCGCCGGGCTGGCGGGTGAGCAGTTCGCCTTACCTGAAGCCGTGGGGCTGTTGCGCCAGGTGCGCAGACGCACGCCACAGGGCGAGCTGGTGGTGGTCAGCGGCTGCGATCCGTTGAACCTGGTGGGTACCTTGTTGCCGGGGGCCAAGGTACCGGCGGTGGCGGGTAACCGCGTGCTGTACCGGGAGGGTGTCGCGGTGGCCACTCGGGTGGCGGGGCGATACCAGTTTCTGATCGAGGCGTCGGCGACCGAGCAGGAGCAGTGGCATCAACAGCTGTTGCGCCAGACGCCGCCCCTGTAGGAGATTACACAGCCCTTACGGGCTGCGCTGTCGCGCAGGAAACAGAGTTCCAGCGTGGGAGCGGGCTTGCCCCGCGAACACCGGCGAAGCCGGTGCCATACACCGCATCGCGGGGCAAGCCCGCTCCCACGTTACCCAGTCAAATCAAAGAATTATGTTTTGTTCTATGAGAGCGGCTTCAGCCGCGATCACCCGCAAAGCGGGTGCCACACTCAGCGCAGCCTGCTTCGCGGCTAAAGCCGCTCCTACACCTGGAAACCGGCGAAGCGCTTGTTGAACCCGGCCACCCGGCCTTCGACCGTGGTCTTGCGCTGCTGCCCGGTGTACACCGGATGCGAGGCACTGGACACATCCAGCGCCACATAGGGGTAAGTCTGGCCGTCGCTGTGCACCTGGGAGCGATCTGTCTCGACGGTCGAGCCGATCAGGAAGAACACATCGGCGGCAGTGTCGTGAAACAGCACGGGGCGATAGGCGGGGTGGATACCAGCTTTCATGGGGCAATCTCCTGCGAGTTATGGTTACTTTATAACATATCCCATTGCGAATGATTTTCGATACCCCAGTTTTCATTTTTCCCGCCCGCCTCACGCTGGCAAAGCGGCGCCCAACCGGGCTATGGTCGGCCTTTGCCCCAGGCCCCTGAGCCTGACCGAGCCATTCGCAAGGACACCGTATGAGCCTGTCACTCCTCAGCCGTTACGCCTTCTTCGCCGCCTGCGTGCTGTTCACCCTCGCCAGCCTGCCGTTCCTCACCCACGACTGGTTGTGGCCGTTCACCCTGACCACCGGGGTGCTCAGCCTGATCGGCGTGTTCGACCTGCTCCAGCAACGCCACGCGGTACGCCGCAACTACCCGATCCTGGGCAACATCCGCTACCTGGTCGAGGGCATCCGCCCGGAGATCCGCCAGTACCTGCTGGAATCCGACAGCGACGCCCTGCCCTTCTCCCGCGCCCAGCGCTCGCTGGTCTACGCCAGGGCCAAGAACGAAGCCTCGGACAAACCCTTCGGCACCTTGATCGACGTCTACGAGTCGGGCTTCGAGTTCATCGGCCACTCCATGCGCCCGGCGCCGTTGGCCGACCCGGCGAGCTTTCGCGTCAGCGTCGGCGGCCCGCAGTGCACCCAGCCGTACTCGGCATCGATCTTCAACATCTCGGCCATGAGCTTCGGCTCGCTCAGCGCCAACGCCATCCGTGCCCTCAACCAGGGCGCCAAGCTGGGCAACTTCCACCACGACACCGGCGAGGGCAGCATCAGCCCCTACCACCGCGAACACGGCGGCGACCTGGTCTGGGAACTGGGCAGTGGCTACTTCGGCTGCCGCACCGCGGACGGCCGCTTCGACCCCGAGCGCTTCGCCGCCCAGGCGCAGAACCCGCAGGTGCGGATGATCGAGATCAAGATGAGCCAGGGCGCCAAGCCCGGCCATGGCGGCATCCTGCCCAAGCACAAGGTGACCCGGGAAATCGCCGAGACCCGTGGCGTCATGATGGGCGAGGACTGCATCTCGCCATCACGCCACAGCGCCTTCTCGACCCCGATCGAAATGATGCAGTTCATCGCCCAGCTGCGTGAACTGTCCGGCGGCAAGCCGGTGGGCTTCAAGTTCTGCCTGGGCCACCCGTGGGAATTCATGGGCATCGCCAAGGCCATGCTGGAAACCGGCATCCTGCCCGACTTCATCGTCGTCGACGGCAAGGAAGGCGGCACCGGCGCCGCCCCGGTGGAGTTCACCGACCATATCGGCGTGCCGCTGCGTGAAGGCCTGCTGTTCGTGCACAACACCCTGGTCGGCCTGAACCTGCGCGACAAGATCAAGCTCGGCGCCAGCGGCAAGATCGTCAGCGCCTTCGACATCGCCAGCGTGCTGGCCATCGGCGCCGACTGGGCCAACTCGGCGCGTGGCTTCATGTTCGCCATCGGCTGCATCCAGTCGCAGAGCTGCCACACCAACAAGTGCCCGACCGGCGTGGCCACCCAGGATGCCCTGCGCCAGCGTGCGCTGGTGGTGCCGGACAAGGCCCAGCGAGTGCTCAACTTCCACCACAACACCCTGCGCGCCCTGGCCGAAATGCTCGCCGCCGCGGGCCTGGAGCATCCGGCGCAACTGGAGGCCAAGCACCTGGTGCGGCGGATCTCGGCCACCGAAATCAAACTGTTCTCGCAGATGCACGTGTTCCTCAAACCGGGCGAGTTGCTGACCGGCGAGGTCAATGGGCAGTTCTATTCGCGGATGTGGCAGCTGGCCCGGGCCGATAGTTTCGAGCCGCATAGCGAGGTGGCGGCCTGATCGATCACAGGGGCCGCTTTGCGGCCCTTTCGCGGCACAAGGCCGCTCCTACAGGGGGACGCATAATCCCTGTAGGAGCGGCCTTGTGCCGCGAAAGGGCTGCGCAGCAGCCCCCGCTATTTCAGCTTGTCAGCGCCTGCGCCTCTTTCGGCGCCAGACGGAAGCTGTAGTACAACGCCGTCAGCAGCACCAGGAACGCCGGGCCGATATACAGGGCCACGCGGGTATCCTCGAAGTACGCCATCAGCCCCACCACCAGCACCAGGAACGCCAGCGCCAGGTACGAGCTCAGCGGCCACAGCCACATGCGGTACTTCAGCGCGTTGCGCTCGGCAGTGCTCAGCCCGGCGCGGAACTTCAGCTGCGCCAAGAGAATCATCACCCAGGTCCAGATCGCGCCGAAGGTGGCGATCGAGGTCACCCAGACGAACACCTTCTCCGGCACCAGGTAGTTGGCCAGCACGCCCAGCAGCAGCGCGGCGATCGACAGCAGCAGCGCGTTGCGCGGCACGCCGCTTTTCGAGGTGCGGGCGAAGGTGGCCGGGGCCTGGCCGTTCTGCGCCAGGCTGTAGAGCATGCGCCCGGTGCTGAAGATGCCGCCGTTGCACGACGACAGCGCGGCGGTGATCACCACGAAGTTGATGATGCCGGCGGCGGTCTTGATGCCCAGGCGCTCGAAGGTCATCACGAACGGGCTGCCCTGGCTGCCGATCTCGTTCCACGGGTAGATCGACAGGATCACGAACAGCGCGCCCACGTAGAACAGCAGGATGCGCCAGAACACCGAGCCGATGGCCTGGGGGATGGTCTTCTGCGGGTTGCGCGCTTCGCCGGCGGTCAGGCCGATCATTTCCACACCCAGGTAGGCGAACATCACCATCTGCAGCGACATCAGCACACCGGTCACGCCATTGGGCATGAAGCCGCCGTTGCTCCACAGGTTGGAAATGCCCATGGCAACGCCGTCGTTACCGAAGCCGAAGGCGATGATGCCGATGCCGCCGAGCACCATGGCAATGATGGTGACGATCTTGATCAGGGCGAACCAGAACTCGAACTCGCCGAACGCCTTGACCGCGATCAGGTTGATCGCGCCCATGCTGCCCAGGGCCATCAGCGCCCAGATCCAGCGCGGCACGTCGGGGAACCAGATGCCCATGTAGATGGCCACTGCGGTGATCTCGGCGACACAGGTCACCAGCCACAGGAACCAGTAGTTCCAGCCCGTGAGGAAGCCCGCCAGGGGGCCTAGGTAGTCCTGCGCGTAGCGGCTGAAGGAACCTGCCACCGGGTTGTGCACGGCCATCTCGCCGAGGGCGCGCATGATCACCAGGATGGCCAGGCCACCGATAATGTAGGAGAGCATGATGGCGGGGCCGGCCATTTCGATGGCCTTGGCCGAACCCAGGAACAGGCCGACGCCGATACAGGCGCCAAGGGCCATCAGACGGATGTGCCGTTCGCCCAGCTCGCGCTTGAGCGGGCCGCCCTGGACGGACTCGTCGTGGGCAGGGTGGTTGCCGACTGGCATAGCAATACAACCTCATTTTGTTATTGGATTTGACCTTCGTGCAGCACCGGCCGCGCCGATAGGCGGGGCGTCGTCTCGCCAGGCCGCCTTGTGGGCGGGCCTGTCCACCGGGCGCGGGGCGTCGGCGGGTCGAAGGGGGCGAGCAGTATAGGAAGCCACTTGCAGGGCTTTTCACTATATACAGTGGGATATTTGGCGAGAATTCTCGGCAAAAAGCCCTTTACCGGAGGGGCATTCTGGCCTCGCTCCGCCCATGCACAGGAATGGGGCAGCTACATTAACAACATTGCCGAAGAATGGAAGTCGCACCAAAGGCGCATGTTCATACGCGATTGCTCGAAGCTTCTTACAAATTTTTCACCAAACTGGGCCAGCGTCTAAGCTTCAGACAAGTAACGCGAAAACACTTGGCCGGACTCAAGACTATGGGCGCACTGTGGCAATCGGAACCAACCGGAACGGAAGCACCCAAAGCACCTCAGGCTGAAGCCCCCTTGCCCAAGACCCCACGTCAGCGCCGCCTGTGGTGGCGCCTGATCCTGCTCATCCTGTTGATCGGGCTGGTCGCGGTGGGCCTTGCCGCTTATGACGAGTTCCAGACCTCACGCCTGCAATCGCGCGAGTTCAGCCGTCTGGCCGGCACCCTCACCTACGCCCTCGAGCCCGGCCCGAGCGATGCCATCGTCTACCCGGGCGAGGGTCCCTTCGACAGGCGCCTGGGCTACAGCGCCCTGGGCGAGTTCCTGCCACGGCTGCTCAAGCGCGACTACCTGATCAACCAGCAGGTGCGTTTCTCCCCGGCGCTGATGAACTACGTCGATCACGGCCTGTTCGTGCCCTACGTGGAGAAGATCCAGGCCGGCCTGTCGATCACCGACTGCCGCGGTGACATGCTCTATCAGTACAACTACCCGCAGCACCTGTACCCGAACTTCGCGGCGATCCCACCGGTGATGGTCAACAGCCTGCTGTTCATCGAGAACCGCGACCTGCTCGACCCGAAAGACCCGCAGAACAACCCGGCGGTGGACTGGCCGCGCTTCGCCAAGGCCGCCTACAGCCAGGTGGCCAAGTACCTGGCGCTGCCCGGGCAGTCGGCCGGCGGCAGCACCCTGGCCACCCAGCTGGAGAAGTACCGGCACTCGCCGGACGGGCTGACCATCTCGGGCGCGGAGAAGATCCGCCAGATGATTTCCGCCAGCGTGCGCGCCTATCAGGGCGGCCCGGACACCACCGAGGCCCGCGAACGCATCGTGCGCGACTACCTCAACAGCGTGCCGCTGTCGGCGGTACCCGGCCACGGCGAGGTGCACGGCATGGCCGAAGGCCTGCGGGTGTGGTACGGCGCCGACTTCGACCAGGTCAACCAGGCCCTCACCTCCACCGCCAGCGATGAAAAGAGCATGGCCGAACGCGGCCTGGCCCTGCGCCAGGTGCTGTCGCTGATGATCGCCCAGCGCCGCCCCTCGCACTACCTGTCCAAGGGCCGCATCGAGCTGGCCGAGCTCACCGATTCGCACATCCGCGTACTCGCCGCCAACGGCATCATCGAGCCCCCCCTGGCCGACGCCGCCCTGGCCAGCAAGGCGGTGTACCGCGACTGGGTGGCCCAGCCGACCATCGTGCCGATCATCACCAACAAGGGCATCAGCCTGGCCCGCAACCGCCTGGCGGCCATGCTCAACCGGCCGCTGTACGACCTCGACCGCCTCGACCTGTCGGCCACCAGCACCCTGCAGGCCGACCTGCAAGTGCAGGTCAGCCAGTACCTGAAAAACCTCGCCGACCCGGAGTTCGCCGCACAGATCGGCCTGATCGGCGAACGCCTGCTCACCGCCAAGACCACCGACCAGGTGAGCTACAGCTTCACCCTGTTCGAACGCACCGCCGACGGCTCGCGGGTGCGGGTGCAGACCGACAGCACCAACCAACCCTTCGACATCAACGAAGGCAGCAAGCTAGAACTGGGCTCCACCGCCAAGCTGCGGGTGCTGACCACCTACCTGGAGATCATCGCCGAGCTGCACGACAAGTACGCCGGCAAGCCGGCGGCCGAGCTGAAGAAGGTCCCGGTGGCCGAACTCGACCGCATCACCCAGTGGTCGCTGGAATGGCTGATGCAGAACAGCAAGAACCAGAGCCTGGACGCCATGCTCGACGCCGCGCTCGAACGCAAGTACTCGGCCAACACCGGCGAGGCCTTCTTCACCGGTGGCGGCATGCATGTGTTCAACAACTTCCGCAAGGAAGACAACAACCGCAATCCGACCCTCAAGGATGCCCTGCGCGAGTCGATCAACCTGCCGTTCATTCGCCTGATGCGCGACATCGTGCGCTACGTCACCTACCAGCAGCCGTTCAACCGCGAACCGCTGCTCAGGGACGACAGCGACCCGCGCCGCCAGGAATACCTGGCGCGCTTCGCTGACCGCGAAGGCTCCAACTACACCATGCGCTTCTGGAAGAAATACCAGCGCAAGACCTCGCAGCAGCGCCTGGACACCTTCCTCGACAGCCTGCGCGTAACCCCGCAGCGCCTGGCTGCGGTGCACCGCTACCTGTTCCCCGAGGCCGGCCAGGAGACCTTCAACGCCTTCGTCCGCGCCCACAGCAAGGAAGACAAGAAGGCCATGGCCAAGCTCACCGACGGCCGCCTGGTGGAGATGTACGAAGCCTACGGCCCGGGCAAGTACGACCTGCCCGACCAGGGCTACATCGCCAAGGTCCACCCGCTGGACCTGTGGCTGCTCGGCTACCTGCTGAAGAACCCCGGCGCCTCGCTCAAGGACGCGCTCAACGCCAGCCGTTTCGAGCGTCAGGAGGTCTACAGCTGGCTATTCAAGAGCCGCCACCAGGGCGCCCGCGACAGCCGTATCCGCACCATGGTCGAGATCGAGGCGTTCACCGACATCCACCAGCGCTGGAAGCGCGTCGGCTACCCGTTCGACCACCTGGTGCCGTCGCTGGCCACCGCCATCGGCAGCTCCGGCGACCGCCCGGCGGCGCTGTCCGAACTGGTCGGGATCATCCAGAACGACGGCGTGCGCCTGCCCACGCTGCGCATCGACACCCTGCACTTCGCCCAGAACACCCCCTACGAGACCCAGCTGATCAGCGACCCCGACCGTGGCCAGCGGATCCTCCCGGTGGAAGTCGCCCGGGCGCTCAAGGGCGCCATGTCGCAGGTGGTCGACGCCGGTACCGCGCGGCGCATCTCCGGCAGCTTCAAGCTGCACGACGGCACCCCGCTGGTGATGGGCGGCAAGACCGGCACCGGCGACAACCGCATCGAAAGCTTCGGCGCCGGCGGCCGGCTGATCGGCTCGCGTTCGCTGAACCGCACCGCGACCTTCGTATTCTTCCTCGGCGACAACCACTTCGGCACCCTCACCGCGTTTGTCCCGGGGCGCTCGGCCGAAGCGTTCAAGTTCACCTCGGCATTGCCGGTGCAGGTGCTCAAGGGCATGGCGCCGATCCTCATGCCGTACCTGGAGCCGGGCAACCCCACCGCCTGCAAGGCGCCGCAGGTGGCGGGCCAGTCCTGAACTATCAAAAAATTAGATGATAATCATCTGCATTTGAAGGCTTGTCTTTAGATATATCTTGAGTAATATCTTGAGATATATCTTAACAGACGGAGCCCTTCCCCATGCGCGACCACGACCCCTTCGAACGCCGCCCCGGCCGCGGCGAACGTGGCCCGCGGGTGTTCGCCCCGGGCGACCTGAAGCTGCTGATGCTGTCGATGCTGGCCGAGCAACCCGGCCACGGCTACGACCTGATCCGTCAGATCGAGACCCTCTTCGACGGCAGCTACAGCCCCAGCCCCGGGGTGATCTACCCCACCCTCAGCTACCTCGAGGAAGCCGAGCTGGTCACCGGCGCCATCCAGGGCAGCAAACGCCTCTATGCCATCACCGCTGCCGGCCGCAGTGCCTTGCAGGAACAGGCCGTCGCCCTCGACGGCGTGCGCATGCGCATCGAGGTGAGCAAGCGCGCCCTGCGCGGCCACGACCGGCCGCCGGAAATCCACGAAGCCGTCGGCAACCTGCGCCACGCGCTGCACATGCACAGCGGCCGCTGGACCAGCGAAGAGATCGAGCGGGTGCGCAACCTGCTCAACGACACCGCCAAGGCCATCGCCTCCGGGCCGGCCACCCCCGTTACGGAGAACACCCCATGAGCGACACTATTCATCGCGTCAATCACGAGATCCGCCAGCGCCGTCTCGAAGTGCTGCGGGTTACCGACCTCACCCCGCGCATGCGCCGCATCACCCTCGGTGGCGCGGAGCTGGCCGGTTTCACCAGTGTCGGCACGGACGACCACATCAAGCTGCTGTTTGCCTGCAGCCCCGAGGAACAACAGGCCATCGACGCGCGCAACCTGGGTCGCGACGGCGGCGCCCGGCCGACCATGCGCGAGTACACACCACGGCGCATCGACCTGGTGAACAACCAGCTGGATATCGATTTCGTCCTGCATGGCGATGGCCCCGCCTCCACCTGGGCAGCCCAGGCCGCGCCCGGCCAGACCTTGGACATCGCCGGCCCGCGGGCCTCGATGGTGGTGCCGGATATCTTCGACAGCTACCTGCTGATCGGCGACGAGACGGCGATCCCGGCCATTGCCCGGCGCCTGGAGGAACTGCCGGCAGGCCGCCAGGTGCTGGCGGTGATCCAGATCGAGGACGAGCAGGAGCGCCAGGCGCTGACAAGCAAGGCCCAGGTCGAGGTGATCTGGGTGCGCCGGCACCAGGAGGATGTGTTGGAGCGAGTGAAACACCTGGCGCTGCCTCAAGGCCGGTTGTATGGCTGGGTGGCGCTGGAGAAGGCACTGACCCGCCAGGCCAAGGCGCTGCTGCTGGAGAAAGGCGTGCCCGAGGATGCCCTCAAGGCTGCGGCTTACTGGCGAGCTGACGGTACCGCCGACGACGAATGATCGGGATCTGCACACCCCGGTGTAGGAGCGGCCTTGTGCCGCGAAAGGGCCGCGCAGCGGCCCCGGGGTCTCAAATTGCTGGGGCCGCTGCGCGGCCCTTTCGCGGCACAAGGCCGCTCCTACAGGGCTGCGCATGATCTGAATGGCGAGGTCGGCAATCTCATGAAGGCCTGCGCCAGCGATCCAACCCCAGCAGTACCAACCCGATCCCCCAGAACCCCGCCAGCACCATCAGGGCATTGCCCAGCACCTGCCCATATCCCAACCGTGCCACATCGATGAACGGATAGGGATAGACCCCGATCTCATGCCCGCGCAACAGCACGAAGGCGAAATACAACGCCGGGTACAACGTCCAGGCCGCCAGGTGCCAGAGCCGCAATCGCCCCTTGGGCACCTCCAGCCACCAGTACAGGACGAACACCAGCGGCATCACATCGTGCAGCAGTTCGTCCGCCAGCCACTGCCAGCCCTGGGGCTGCCACAGGTGGCGCAGCAACAAGCTGTAGGCCAGCGCCACCAGCAGGATGCTCGCGGCGATGCACGAGCTCACCGCCGGCGACAGGAACCAGCGCCTGGCCGCCGACTCGCGGCCGAACGCGGCCTGGCTGAGCACGGTGGCCACCAGCGTGTTACTGAGCACGGTGAAAAAACAGAACAGGTTGACCAGCCCACCGATCAGGCTGGCCTGCTCCTGCCAGCGCGCCAGCAGCACCAGGTACAACTGGATCGCCAGGCCGGTCCAGCCGAGGACGGCTGCCAGGGTCAGCCAGGGGCGGCGCGGCATCAGCCTTTGCGCTGCAGCTTCACGTACAGCTGCTCGACCTTTTCCCGTGCCCACGGGGTCTTGCGCAGGAAGGTCAGGCTCGACTTGATGCTTGGATCGCTCTTGAAGCAGCGGATGTCGACGCGCTCGGCCAGGCCCTGCCATTGGTAGTGCGCCACCAGCTCGGTGAGGATCTGCTCGAGGGTCTTGCCGTGCAGCGCGTTGTGATTGGCCGTGCTCATTGCCAGTGCTCCAGGTTCGGGAAGGTGCGCACCTTACACGAGTGTAGTGGCATCTACAGCCTCTACCGCTGTGCCCTGTAGGAGCGGCCTTGTGCCGCGAAGGGCTGCAAAGCAGCCCCGACGACATAGGTCATGGCCAAGATCCTGGGGCCGCTTTGCGGCCCTTTCGCGGCGCAAGGCCGCTCCTACTGGGTAAACGCGTCACCACATAAAGTACTGGCCAGTGGCAAACAGCTTGTGATGAAATGTTATAAAGTAACTATTAACAATTCTGCCAAGGAACGCCACATCCCCATGCGTCACATGCCGCTGCACCTCTCCCCCCTTGCCGTCGCGCTCTGGCTGGCCTCCACCTCCAGCCAGGCCGTGGAGCTGCAACCCCAGGTGATCACCGCCAACCCGCTGGGCAACGCCCAACTGGCCGCGCCCAGCACCGTCCTCGAAGGCGACGACCTGCTGCAGCAGCAACACGGCAGCCTCGGGGAAACCCTCAACAAACAGCCCGGCGTCGCCTCCACCTGGTTCGGCCCCGGCGCCAGCCGCCCGGTGATCCGCGGCCTGGACGGCGACCGTATCCGCATACTGCGCAACGGTGTCGGCGCCCTGGACGCCTCGTCGCTGTCCTATGACCACGCCGTGCCACTGGACCCGGTGACCGTCGAACGGGTCGAGATCGTCCGCGGCCCGGCCGCGCTGCTGTATGGCGGCAACGCCATCGGCGGCGTGGTCAATACCTTCGACAACCGCATCCCCGACTCGCCCATCGACGGCATCCACGGCGCGGGCGAACTGCGCTACGGCGGCGCCGACACCACCCGCAGCAGTGCCGGCAAGCTTGAGGCCGGCAACGGCGCCTTCGCCCTGCACCTGGACGCCAACAGCCGCCAGTTCAACGACCTGCGCATCCCCGGCTACGCCCGCAGTTCGAAAGTCCGCGATGCCGACGAGCCCGGCAGCAAGCATCGCCTGAAAAACAGCGACGGCCGTCAGGACGGCGGTGCGATCGGCGGCTCCTACCACTGGGACCACGGCTATACCGGCCTGTCCTACAGCCGCTACGACAGCAACTACGGCTCGGTAGCCGAGCCCGGCGTGCGCCTGGACATGCAGCAGGACCACTACGGCTTCGCCTCGGAACTGCGCGACCTCGACGGGCCGTTCAGTTCGGTCAAGGTCGATGCCGGCTACACCGACTACCAGCACCGCGAAATCGAAAGCGGCGAGGTGCACACCACCTTCAAGAACAAGGGCTACGAGGCGCGCATCGAGGCCCGTCACCAGCCGCTGGGCCCGGTCGAGGGCGTGATCGGCGCCCAGGTCAGCCGCAACGAGTTCTCCGCGCTGGGCGAGGAAGCCTTTGTCCCGCACACCGACACCGACAGCCTGGCGCTGTTCCTGCTCGAACAATGGCAGGCCAGCGAACGGCTCAACCTGAGTCTGGGCGCGCGCCTGGAGCACACCCGGGTCGATCCGGACGCCAAGGGCAACGAGAACTTCGCCGGGGCCGACAGCGCCAGCAGCTTCAACGCCTTCAGCCTGTCCTCGGGCGCGGTGTACCAGCTCGACCCGATCTGGTCGCTGGCCGCCAACCTCGGCTATACCGAGCGCGCGCCGACCTTCTACGAGCTGTACGCCAACGGTGCCCACGTGGCCACCGGCGCCTACGAGATCGGCGATCCGAACCTGAACAAGGAAAAGGCCATCTCCACCGACCTGGCCCTGCGCTTTGACAACGGCACCCACAAGGGCAGCGTCGGCGTGTTCTACAGCCACTTTCGCAACTACATCGGCCTGATCGGCACCGGCAACCTGCGTGAAGGCCATGATCACGGCCACGACGATCATGACCACGATCACGACCATGATCACGGCGATATCCCCGAGTATGCCTACCAGGGCGTGCGAGCACGCTTCTACGGCATCGAGGCCCAGGATCGCTGGCAACTGCTGGAAAACCGCTACGGCAGCTTCGCCCTGGAACTGTCCGGCGACTACACCCGGGCCAAGAACCTCGACAGCGGCGAGCCGCTGCCGCGCATCGCGCCGCTGCGCCTGAACAGTGGCCTGGTCTGGGAGCTGGACCGCTGGCAGGCGCGGGTCGATGTACAGCACGCCGCGTCACAGCACCGCAAACCGGCCAACGAGACCCGCACAGACGGTTACACCACCCTCGGCGCCAGCCTGGGGTATCGCTTCGACATCGGCCAGAGTGAATGGCTGGCCTTCGTGCGCGGCGAGAACCTCACCGACCAGACCGTGCGCTATGCCAGCTCGATCCTGCGCGATATCGCGCCGGCGCCGGGGCGTAGTGTGCAGGTAGGGCTGCGCACTTCCTTCTAAGGCTCCTCTGTGGGAGCGGGTTTACCCGCGAATGCATTAGTGGATTCAACATTGCATTCGCGGGTAAACCCGCTCCCACAGTGGCCCCTGTACCTCGAACTGTTACCTAGTGAGCAACAATCCCCTGCGACATTTTGTCTTTTTTTCTTACAACTTCCCCTATATCCTCCCTGCCGCAAGCTGAATCGCTTCACTCGATCCCCAACGCAGTCATTTCCCTTCGAAGATCTCGCACTTCGTTGCGCTTGCCGTTTCCTCAACAATCAAAAGATAGCGCTATCTCATGCTCCAGCTGCCCAATACCCGCTACTCCGGCCTCGCCCTCGCCACCCTGCTCGGCGCCCTGTCCCCCACCACCAGCGCCAGCGAGATGTTCGCCAAGGACTCGCCGTGGATGCTCGGCGACTGGGGCGGGACCCGCAGCGAGCTGCTGGAAAAAGGCTATGACTTCACCCTCGGCTACACCGGCGAGATGGGCAGCAACCTGCACGGCGGCTACAGCCACGACCGCGCTGCGCGCTACAGCGACCAGTTCACCTTCGGCGTGAACATGGACCTGCAAAAGATCCTTGGCTGGCACGACACCGAGTTCCAGCTGACCGTCACCGAGCGCCATGGCGACAACATCAGCAACGATCGCATCAACGACCCGCGTGTCGGTGGCTTCACCTCGGCGCAGGAAGTCTGGGGCCGTGGCCAGACCTGGCGACTGACCCAGATGTGGATCAAGCAGAAGTACTTCGATGGCGCGCTGGACGTGAAATTCGGCCGCTTCGGCGAAGGCGAGGACTTCAACAGCTTCCCCTGCGACTTCCAGAACCTGGCGTTCTGCGGCTCGCAGGTGGGCAACTGGGTCGGTGGCATCTGGTACAACTGGCCGGTCAGCCAGTGGGCCCTGCGCGTGCGCTACAACCTGAACGACGAACTCTACGCCCAGGTCGGCGTGTTCGAGCAGAACCCCTCCAACCTCGAGAGCGGCAACGGCTTCAAGCTCAGCGGCAGCGGCACCCAAGGCGCGGTGATGCCGATCGAACTGGTCTGGAGCCCGCGGGTCAATGGCCTGAAAGGGGAATATCGCGCCGGCTACTACTACAGTAATGCCAAGGCACAGGATGTACTCAAGGACAGCAACGGCACGCCAGCCGCCATCAGCGGCGCCGCCTACCGCAGCAGCTCGAGCAAGCATGGCCTGTGGCTGGGCGCCCAGCAGCAGGTGACCGCGCTGGCCTCGGACCAGTCGCGCGGCCTGAGCCTGTTCGCCAATGCCACGGTGCACGACAAGAAGACCAATGCCATCGACAACTATGTGCAGGCAGGTGTGGTTTACAAGGGGCCCTTCGATGCCCGCGCCAAGGACGACATCGGATTCGCCCTGGCCCGCGTGCACGTCAATCCCGGCTACCGCAAGAACGCCCGCCTCATCAACCAGGCCAACGGCCTGGACGACTACGACAACCCCGGCTTCCTGCCCGTGCAGGACACCGAGTACAGCGCCGAACTCTATTACGGCATCCACCTGGCCGACTGGCTCACCGTGCGCCCGAACCTGCAGTACATCCGCCATCCGGGCGGAGTGTCGCGGGTCGACGACGCCCTGATCGGCGGCCTGAAGATCCAGAGCAGTTTCTAACCCGACCCTTTCACACTACGGAGAACAGACGATGAGCACTGACGGTGCCAAGAATGGAACCCGCTGGCTACCGCGCCTGATGGGCGTATTGCTGCTGCTGATGGGCCTGGCCCTGCTGGCCGGCGGCATCAAGCTGAGCCAGCTGGGTGGCTCGCTTTACTACCTGATTGCCGGCATCGGCTTCGCCTTGTCCGGCATCCTGCTGCTGGCCAAGCGCCGCATCGCCCTGGGCCTGTATGGCCTGGTGCTGCTGGGCAGCACCGCCTGGGCGCTGCTGGAAGTCGGTCTGGACTGGTGGCAACTGGTGCCGCGCCTGGCCATCTGGTTCGCCATCGGCGTGGTCCTGCTGCTGCCGTGGGCGCGCCGCCCGCTGGTCGGCCCCGCGTCGAAGGTCAACACCGCCCTGCTCAGCGTCGCCGTGGTCGCCTCCGGCGCCACCGCCGTGGCCAGTCAGTTCACCCACCCGGGCGAGATCCGTGGCGAGTTCACCCGCGACAACAGCGAGATGGGCAGCGCCGCCCCGGCCATGCCGGACGGTGAATGGCAGGCCTACGGCCGCACCGAACACGGCGACCGCTACTCGCCGCTGCGCCAGATCACCCCGCAGAACGCCTACCGCCTGGAAGAGGCCTGGCGCATCCGCACCGGTGACCTGCCGAGCGAAAACGACCCGGTGGAGCTGACCAACCAGAACACCCCGCTGAAGGTCAACGGCATGCTCTATGCCTGCACCGCCCACAGCCGCCTGCTGGCCCTGGACCCGGACACCGGTGCCGAGATCTGGCGCTATGACCCGCAGGTCAAGAGCCCCACCGGCACCTTCAAGGGCTTCGCCCACATGACCTGCCGCGGCGTCTCGTACTACGACGAGAACAGCTACGTCAGCCGTGACGGCAGCCCCGCGCCGAAGATCACCGACGCAGGCCAGGCCGTGGCCCAGGCCTGCCCGCGCCGCCTCTACCTGCCCACCGCCGACGCCCGCCTGATCGCCATCAACGCCGACACCGGCAAGGTCTGCGAAGGCTTCGCCAACCAGGGCGTGATCGACCTGACCCGCGGCATCGGCCCGTTCACCGCCGGTGGCTACTACTCCACCTCGCCGGCGGCGATCACCCGTAGCCTGGTGATCATCGGTGGCCACGTCACCGACAACGAGTCGACCAACGAGCCGTCCGGCGTGATCCGCGCCTACGACGTGCACGACGGCCACCTGGTGTGGAACTGGGACAGCAACAACCCGGACGACACCAAGCCCCTGGCCGACGGGAAAATGTACAGCCGCAACTCGGCCAACATGTGGTCGATCGCCAGCGTCGATGAAGACCTCGGCATGATCTACCTGCCGCTGGGCAACCAGACCCCCGACCAGTGGGGCGCCGACCGCACTCCCGGCGCCGAGAAATACAGCGCCGGCATCGTCGCCCTGGACCTGGCCACCGGCAAGGCGCGCTGGAACTACCAGTTCACCCACCACGACCTGTGGGACATGGACGTTGGCAGCCAGCCGACCCTGGTTCACCTGAAGACCGACGACGGCGTCAAGCCGGCGGTCATCGTGCCGACCAAGCAAGGCAGCCTGTACGTGCTCGACCGCCGCGACGGCACGCCGATCGTGCCGATCCGCGAGATCCCGGTACCGCAGGGCGCCGTGAAAGGTGACCACACCGCGCCGACCCAGGCCCGCTCCGACCTCAACCTGCTCGGCCCCGAGCTGACCGAACAGGCCATGTGGGGCGCCACGCCGTTCGACCAGATGCTCTGCCGCATCCAGTTCCGCAGCCTGCGCTACGAAGGCCAGTACACCCCGCCGTCCGAGCAGGGCAGCCTGGTCTACCCGGGCAACGTCGGCGTGTTCAACTGGGGCAGCGTGTCGGTCGACCCGGTGCGCCAGATCCTCTTCACCTCGCCGAACTACATGGCCTTCGTGTCGAAGATGATCCCGCGTGAGCAGGTAGCCGAAGGCAGCAAGCGCGAAAGCGAGACCAGCGGCGTGCAGCCGAACGCCGGCGCGCCATACGCGGTAACCATGCACCCGTTCATGTCGCCGCTGGGCATCCCGTGCCAGGCGCCAGCCTGGGGCTATGTGGCGGCCATCGACCTGTTCACCAACAAGGTGGTGTGGAAGCACAAGAACGGCACCACCCGCGACAGCACCCCGGTGCCGATCGGCATGCCGGTGGGCGTGCCGAGCATGGGCGGCTCGATCGTCACCGCCGGTGGCGTGGGCTTCCTCAGCGGCACCCTGGACCAGTACCTGCGCGCCTATGACGTGAAGAACGGCCAGGAGCTGTGGAAGGGCCGCCTGCCGGCAGGCGGCCAGGCCACGCCGATGACCTACACCGGAAAGGACGGCAAGCAGTACGTGCTGGTGACCGCTGGCGGCCATGGCTCGCTGGGCACCCGCATGGGCGATTACATCATCGCTTACAAATTGGCTGAGTAAGCCAGCCCCGTCTGGCAAGCAGCCCTGTAGGAGCGGCCTTGTGCCGCGAAAGGCCGCAGAGCGGCCCCGGTTATCAACGCAGATGCAAAGATTGCCGGGGCCGCTCTGCGGCCCTTTCGCGGCACAAGGCCGCTCCTACACCATTGAAACCCATCCTCCCCTGCCCCATCTAAGCACCATAGCCATTCACGCAGGTGCCCCATGAGCGACCAGCAGGATTTCCCGGAACATCCCGACGAACACAGCGAAGTCGAACACCTCGATACCTCGGCCACCCCCGGCCACCACCTCGCCCTGCCCGGCCAGCAGCTGCCGGACAAGGTCTACGTGATCCCGATCCACAACCGCCCGTTCTTCCCCGCGCAAGTGCTGCCGGTGATCGTCAACGAAGAACCCTGGGCCGAAACCCTCGACCTGGTCGCCAAGACCCCGCACCACTCCCTGGCGCTGTTCTTCATGGACACCCCGCCGGAAGACCACCGCCACTTCGACACCAAGGCCCTGCCCGAGTACGGCACCCTGGTGAAGGTGCACCACGCCAGCCGCGAAGGAGGCAAGCTGCAGTTCGTCGCCCAGGGCCTGACCCGGGTGCGCATCCGCACCTGGCTCAAGCACCATCGCCCGCCCTACCTGGTGGAAGTCGACTACCCACGCCAGCCGGCCGAGCCCACCGACGAGGTCAAGGCCTACGGCATGGCCCTGATCAACGCGATCAAGGAGCTGCTGCCGCTCAACCCGCTGTACAGCGAAGAGCTGAAGAACTACCTCAACCGCTTCAGCCCCAACGACCCGTCGCCACTGACCGACTTTGCCGCCGCCCTCACCTCGGCCACCGGCAACCAGCTGCAGGAAGTGCTCGACTGCGTGCCCATGCTCAAGCGCATGGAAAAGGTCCTGCCGATGCTGCGCAAGGAAGTCGAGGTGGCCCGGCTGCAGAACGAGATCTCCGCCGAGGTGAACCGGCAGATCGGCGAGCACCAGCGCGAGTTCTTCCTCAAGGAGCAGCTCAAGGTCATCCAGCAGGAGCTGGGCCTGACCAAGGACGACCGCAGCGCCGACCTGGAGCAGTTCCAGCAGCGCCTGGAGGGCAAGACCTTGCCTGACCAGGCGAAAAAACGCATCGACGAAGAGATGGGCAAGCTGGCCATCCTCGAGACCGGCTCGCCGGAGTACGCCGTTACCCGCAACTACCTGGAATGGGCCACAGCCCTGCCCTGGGGCGTGTACGGCAAGGACAAGCTCGACCTCAAGCACGCGCGCAAGGTGCTCGACCGCCACCACGCGGGCCTGGACGACATCAAGGAACGTATCCTCGAGTTCCTCGCCGTGGGCGCCTGGAAGGGTGAGATCAGCGGCTCCATCGTGCTGCTGGTGGGCCCGCCGGGCGTGGGCAAGACCAGCATCGGCAAGTCCATCGCCGAATCCCTGGGCCGGCCGTTCTACCGCTTCAGTGTCGGCGGCATGCGCGACGAGGCCGAGATCAAGGGCCACCGCCGCACCTATATCGGCGCCCAGCCGGGCAAGCTGGTGCAGGCGCTGAAGGAAGTCGAGGTGATGAACCCGGTGATCATGCTCGACGAGATCGACAAGATGGGCCAGAGCTACCAGGGCGACCCGGCCTCGGCGCTGCTGGAGACCCTCGACCCCGAGCAGAACGTCGACTTCCTCGACCATTACCTGGACCTGCGCCTGGACCTGTCCAAGGTGCTGTTCGTCTGCACCGCCAACACCCTCGACTCGATCCCCGGCCCCTTGCTCGACCGCATGGAAGTGATCCGCCTGTCCGGCTACATCACCGAAGAGAAGCTGGCCATCGCCAAGCGTCACCTGTGGCCCAAGCAACTGGAGAAGGCCGGCGTGTCCAAGGCCAGCCTGGGCATCAACGACGCCGCCCTGCGCGCGGTGATCGAAGGCTACGCCCGCGAAGCCGGGGTGCGGCAGCTGGAAAAACAGCTGGGCAAGCTGGTGCGCAAGTCGGTGGTCAAGCTGCTCGAGGACCCCGAGGCCAAGATCAGGATTGCCGCCAAGGACCTGGAGCACGCCCTGGGCATGCCGGTGTTCCGCAGCGAACAGGTGCTGGCCGGCAAGGGCGTGATCACCGGCCTGGCCTGGACCAGCATGGGCGGTGCGACCCTGCCCATCGAAGCCACCCCCATCCATACCCTCAGTCGTGGCCTCAAGCTCACCGGACAGCTGGGCGAGGTGATGAAGGAGTCGGCGGAGATCGCCTACAGCTACGTCAGCTCGAACCTGAAGCAGTTCGGCGGTACGCCGGGTTATTTCAACGAGGCCTTCATCCACCTGCATGTCCCTGAAGGCGCCACGCCGAAGGACGGCCCCAGCGCCGGCGTGACCATGGCCAGCGCCCTGCTGTCGCTGGCCCGTGACCAGGCGCCGAAAAAGGGCGTGGCGATGACCGGCGAGCTGACCCTGACCGGCCAGGTGCTGCCGATCGGCGGGGTGCGCGAGAAGGTGATCGCGGCGCGCCGGCAGAAGATCTTCGAACTGATCCTGCCGGAGGCCAACCGTGGCGATTTCGAGGAATTGCCCGAATACCTGAAGGAAGGCTTGACCGTGCATTTCGCCAAGCGCTTCGCCGACGTGGCGAAAGTGCTGTTCTAAAAAGCCCAAGCCCGCTCCTGCAGGAACCTGTAGGAGCGGGCTTGCCCCGCGATCTGGCCCGCACAGACCACACAAACTTCCGACAGCTTCGGTTATCCTCAGGCAACTTCAGCCTCAGGAGCCAACATGATCGCCCCTCGTCTGCTCGTCCCCCTGGGCCTGGCCCTGCTCACAGCCTGCGCCCAGCACCCGCAACACACCGTCGAACTGGACGGCGATAGCGAGTGCCCCAAGCGTCTGGTCGTCGGCCAGACCATGACCCTCACGCTGCCCAGCAACCCCACCACCGGCTACCGCTGGCTGCTGCAGAACCCGGCCCCGGAGATCCTGCGCAGCCTCGGCCCCGAGGTATACAACTCACCGGAACAAGCCGGCATCGTCGGCAGCGGCGGGCTTTCCACCTGGCGTTTCCAGGCCAAGGCCGCCGGCGAGGGTCACCTGATCCTGGTCTACCAGCAGCCGTGGGCCCCGGAAGTGCGCCCGGTGCAGACCTTCGATTGCGCCATCCGGGTCAAGTAAGCGGGCGGCGCCGGTCAGCGAATCATGCAAGCTTGCCGTGGTTTGGCTAGAATGCCGCCCCTGTAGATTGCCAGCCGCCTGGACCCACCCGTGAGCAAACAACCCGACCGCCTATTCGCCCAACCCCTGGAGCAGGTGCCCGACTTCGTCTTCAACGAAGACGTGGTGCAGGTGTTCCCGGACATGATCAAGCGCTCGGTGCCCGGTTACCCGACCATCGTCGAGAACCTCGGCGTGCTGGCCGCGCGCTTCGCCCAGCCGAACTCCGCGCTGTACGACCTCGGCGCCTCGCTGGGCGCGGTGACCCAGGCGCTGCGTCGCCATGTGCGCACGGACGGCTGCCGGGTCATCGCGGTGGACAACTCCGCGGCCATGGTCGAGCGCTGCCGCCAGTACCTCACCGCCCAGGACTCGATGTTCCAGGAGCTGCTGCCGGTGCAGGTGCTGGAGGCCGACATCCTCGCCCTGCCCTTCGAGCCCGCCTCGGTGGTGGCGATGAACTTCACCCTGCAGTTCGTCGCCCCCGAGCAGCGCCTGGAGCTGCTGGGCCGCATCCGCCAGGCCCTGTTGCCGGGCGGTGCGCTGATCCTCTCGGAAAAACTGCGCTTCACCGACGCGCAGGAGCAGGACCTGCTCAACGAACTGCACCTGGACTTCAAGCGTGCCAATGGCTACAGCGAACTGGAAATCGCCCAGAAGCGCAGTGCCATCGAGAACGTGATGAAGCCCGACACCCTGGAGACCCATGAACAGCGCCTGCGCGCTGCCGGTTTCTCCAAGGTCGTGCCTTGGTTCCAATGCCTCAACTTCGCCTCGCTGATAGCCCTGCCATGATCGATCTGTCCCCCCTCGTCCGCCGCCTGGCGGGCACGCCCCTTGCCACCTGGTCCCAGGGCCTGCAGGCGCAACTCGAAGCCAAGCTGGAAAAGGGCCACGGCGACCTCGACCGCTGGCGTGGCGCCCTCGAGGCACTGCCGCAGCTGACCCCGAGCGAGATCGACCTGGCCGACGGCCTGCGCCTGGACTGCACCTGCGACGACGCCACCCGGGCGCAGATGCGCCAGGCGTTGATGGGCCTGTCGCCCTGGCGCAAGGGCCCGTTCGACCTGTTCGGCGTGCATGTCGACACCGAATGGCGCTCGGACTGGAAATGGTCGCGGGTCGGCCCGCACCTGGACCTCAAGGGCAAGCGCGTGCTCGACGTCGGCTGCGGCAACGGCTACTACCAGTGGCGCATGCTCGGCGCCGGCGCCGACATGGTCATCGGCGTGGACCCCAACTGGCTGTTCTTCTGCCAGTTCCAGGCCGTGCAGCAGTACCTGCCTGAACTGCCGGCCTGGCACCTGCCGTTCGCCCTCGAAGAGCTGCCGGCCAACCTCGAAGGCTTCGACACCGTGTTCTCCATGGGCGTGTTCTACCACCGCCGCTCGCCCATCGAGCACCTGCTGGCGCTCAAGGACTGCCTGGTCAAGGGCGGTGAACTGGTGCTGGAAACCCTGGTGATCGAGGGTGACGAAAACCAGGTGCTGGTACCCGAGGATCGCTACGCGCAGATGCGCAACGTCTGGTTCCTGCCGTCGGTGCCGGCCCTGGAGCGCTGGCTGCGCCGCGCCGGCTTCAGCGATGTGCGCTGCGTCGATGTCAGCGTCACCAGCGTCGAGGAGCAGCGCAGCACCGAGTGGATGCGCTACCAGTCGCTGGGCGACTTCCTCGACCCGAACGACCACGGCAAGACCGTCGAAGGCCTGCCGGCCCCACGCCGCGCCACGCTGCTGGCACGCAAATAAAAAAAGGCGCCCGTTCGGGCGCCCAGGTTCACCTGCGCCGAGGAGCTGTCGCGGCGCAGGTGTGTGGTACTCAGTCCTTGGCCAGTTCGCGGGCCTTGTCCTCGGCCTTGCGCTCGCGCTCGGCCAGCGCCTGCTGCTTGTCGCCGTACAGGCGCGCCTGGTCGTCGCGGAACGCTTGCCAGAATTGTTTCGAACGCTCCGCGCCGCCTTCGGCGAAAACGCTGGTGCTGCCCAGGGCGAGAATCGCCAGCAGCAGGTACTTGGTCAGGTTCATTGTGCTTGCCTCGTGATAACCGTTTCGACAGGGCCATCATCGCAAGCGGCAGCTAACGCCAAGGTGAGGCGGACATTACAGTCCTGCAAGACAACCGCATCGCGGGGCAAGCCCGCTCCCACAGGATCGCCCTGTCAGGCACATGACCCGCGTATTACAAATCCGTTATTCCCGCCGCTTGCCCATTCGCATCCAGTAACATCCTCGCCGCTTGACCCTGATGTCACTACAGGGTCGAGAATCGCCCCCTTTCCACACAGAGCCCGACCATGCGCCTACTGATCATCGAGGACGAACCCCGCACCGCCGACTACCTGCAACAGGGCCTGCGCGAGAACGGCTACGTGGTCGATTGCGCCCACACCGGCACCGACGGCCTGCACCTGGCCCGCCAGCAGGCGTACGACCTGGTGATCCTCGATGTCAACCTGCCCGGGCTCGATGGCTGGGGCGTGCTGCAGCGCCTGCGCGCCGAATCCTCGACGCGGATCATGATGCTCACCGCCCATGGCCGCCTGGCCGACCGGGTCAAGGGGCTGGACCTGGGCGCTGACGACTATCTGCTCAAGCCCTTCGAGTTCCCCGAACTGCTGGCGCGCATCCGCAGCCTGTTGCGGCGCAACGACCAGCATCTGCAGCCAAGCACGCTGAAGGTCGCCGACCTCGAACTCGACCCCGGCCGCCACCGGGCCTGGCGCGGCGGCCAGCGCATCGACCTGACCGCCAAGGAATTCGCCCTGTTGCACCTGCTGATGCGCCAGAGCGGCGAGGTGCTGTCGCGCACGCAGATCATCTCGCTGGTGTGGGACATGAACTTCGACTGCGACACCAACGTGGTGGAGGTGTCGATCCGCCGCCTGCGGGCAAAGATCGACGACCCGTTCGAGGACAAGCTGATCCACACCCTGCGCGGCGTCGGCTACGTGCTCGAGGCACGGACGTGAAGCGCTCCAGCCTGTCGCTGCGCCTGGGCCTGACCGTCACCTTGCTGGGCGCGGCGCTGGTCTTGCTGCTGGCGTGCCTGGCGGTGTTCGCCCTCGACCACGAGTTGGACAGCCGGGCGCGTAAGGACCTGGCGCGCAAGATGCAACAGGTCGAACACAACCTGCGCGTCGATCTGCGCAGCGACGATCTGGGTGCCCGCGCCCACCCCCTGCTCGACCTGGTCATGGGGCACGACAACCTCAGCCTCAGCGTGCTGGCCCTCAACGGCCGCCACCCCGCCCTGCTCAGCCTGGGGCCGGCGCTGCAGTCGCAGCACCTGCTCAACCAGGAGGCCGACAACCAGCTGACCTTCCATACCTGGCGCGACGATGATGGTAATCAGATCCTCACTGCCAGCCGCCTGATGCGCCTGCGCGACGACACCCCGGTCAAGGTGCTGATGTCGCTCAACCGCAGCGATGACAACAGCCTGTTGCAGGCCTACCTGAACTCGACCCTGCTGGCCCTGCCGCTGCTGCTGGTGCTGATCGGCATCGCCGCGTGGAAGCTGGTGCAGCGCGGCCTGCGCCCGCTGCGGCACTTTCGCCGGATCGCCGGGCAGGTCTCGACCCAGGACCTGGCGCATCGCCTGCCGGACGAGGGCCTGCCTGCCGAGCTGGCCGACCTGGCCCGTGCCATCAACGTCATGCTCGACCGGCTCGACCAGGGCGTGCGCCAGCTGTCGCAGTTTTCCGACGACCTGGCCCACGAACTGCGCACGCCGATCGGCAACCTGATGGGCAAGGCCCAGGTGACCCTGGCCCGCGAGCGTGATGGCGACAAGTATCGCGAGGCGCTGGAGGACAGCGTCGAAGAGCTGACCCGGCTCAACCGCATCATCAACGACATGCTGTTCCTGGCCCAGGTCAGCCAGCCGCAGACCCAGGTGGCACTGACCCCTGTGGCGCTGGCAGACGAAGTGGCGCGGGTGAGTGAGCTGTTCACCTTCAGCGCCGAGCTCAAGGGCATCTCCCTGCACTTGCAAGGCTGGGGTACCGCGATGGCGGACAAGCTGATGTTCCAGCGGGCGCTGTCGAACCTGCTGAGCAATGCGATTCGCCATGGCCCTGAAGGCCAGCCGGTGGCCGTGGGGATTGAGCGAGTCGGTGACCAGGTCTGCGTGTGGGTGGAAAATCGCGGGCCGGGGATTGGCGAGGCGCATTTGCCGCACCTGTTCGAGCGGTTCTACAGGGCCGGGGCCGGGCGTTCGCGATTGGAAGGCGGGACAGGGTTGGGGCTGGCGATCGTGAAGTCGATCATGCAGTTGCATGGGGGGCGGGTGGAGGTTCAAAGCCAACCAGCGGGCCCGACTCGCTTCACCCTGGTGTTCCAGGCCGAGTGATCCACCGCCAGCGCCGGCCTCTTCGCGGGTAAACCCGCTCCCACAGGGATCTCACCAGCCCTGGGGCTTGCCCAGTATCTGTGGGAGCGGGTTTACCCGCGAAAGGGCCGGTACTGAAGAGCGCTGATCAGCGCGAAGCGGCGACGATCAGTGCCTTCATCTCTGCTACCGCCGCCTTGAAACCGACAAACAGCGCATGGGCCACCAGCGCGTGGCCGATGTTCAGTTCGTTGATGCCCTTGATCGCGGCCACGGCCTCGACGTTGTGGTAGTGCAGGCCATGGCCGGCATTGACGATCAGGCCCTGGCCAACGCCAAATGCCACGCCATCGACAATACGCTTGAGCTCCTCGGCCACCTCGGTCGGTGTCTCGGCGTCCGCATAGCGGCCGGTGTGCAGCTCGATGGCCGGCGCGCCGACACGGCGCGAAGCCTCGATCTGCCGCTCGTCGGCATCGATGAACAGCGACACCTCGGCGCCAGTGCGCGACAGGCGCTCGACCGCCGCCTTGATCCGCGCTTCCTGGCCGGCCACATCGAGGCCGCCTTCGGTAGTCAGTTCCTGGCGGGTTTCCGGCACCAGACAGATATGCGCCGGGCGGATCTGCTCGGCAAAGGCCATCATCTCTTCGGTGACGCCCATCTCGAAGTTCATGCGGGTCTGCAGCACGTCCTTGAGCAGCAGCACGTCGCGCTCCTGGATATGCCGGCGGTCTTCGCGCAGGTGCACGGTGATGCCGTCGGCACCCGCTTCCTCGGCGTCCAGGGCGGCCTTGACCGGGTCCGGATAGCGGGTGCCCCGGGCCTGGCGCAGGGTCGCCACGTGGTCGATGTTGACGCCGAGAAGCATGCGGTTGCTGTGAGTCACGAAGGGGCACTCCTGAAGGTTGAGGGCCACAGCATACGTGCTGATCAGCGCTTGCGAAACAGTTCCCGGCTGACCAGCGGCTTGGGCCCCAGGTGCACCGCCAGGGCCTGGCGCATCAGGCGCTTGGCGGCGAGCAAGGCGCCGGGCGCCTCCCAATCGGCCTGGGCCAGGGCCAACAGCTCGCTGCCCTTGAACAGCCCCGGCTGGAACAGCTCGACCCGCTCAAGGCCAGCGTCCACCTGCAGGCGATAGAGCCCCTCGGCGACGACGGCGCTGTCGTTGACGTCATGATCCAAAGCGAAGGCATAACCCAGTTCGTCCAGCAGGCGCCATTCGAAGGAGCGCAGCAACGGCTCCAGCGGCCGTCCGACGGCCAGGGCTTGCAAGGTCAGGGTGTAGTGCTCGAACAACGCCGGGTGCGGCGCCTCGGCGGGCAACAGACGCATCAGCAGCTCATTGAGGTAGAGCCCGCTGAACAGCGCGTCGCCATGCAGCCAGGCGGCGATGCCGGAGCTGTCCAGGCGGCCGACGTTCTTCAGTTCGCCGCGCCCGCGCAGCTCGACTTCCAGCGGCACGAACGGCCGCACCAGGCTGCCACCCTTGCCCCGCGCCCGGCGCAGCACCGCCCGCACCCGCCCCTGGGGGGTGAGGAAGTCCACCAGCGCGCTGGTTTCCTTGTAGGGGCGGCTGTGCAGCACGTAGGCGGGTTGGGGGGTGGGTTGGTCCATGCACTGTCTCTGAAGGCCATATGCACCTGTGGGAGCGGGTTTACCCGCGAAAGCGTCAGTGGATTCACTATCGCATTCGCGGGTAAACCCGCTCCCACAGGAAAAACGGGTTCGCAGGTGAGGCTTACAGGTCGCCGTAACCCAGCGACCGCAGGGCGCGCTCGTCGTCGGACCAGCCACCCTTGACCTTGACCCACAGGTTGAGCATGACCTTGGAGTCGAACAGCACTTCCATGTCCTTGCGCGCCTCGGAACCGATGCGTTTGATACGCTCGCCCTTGTCGCCAATGATGATCTTCTTCTGCCCGTCACGCTCGACCAGGATCAGCGCATGGATATGCAGCACATGGCCCTGCTGCTTGAACTCCTCGATTTCCACGGTGATCTGGTACGGCAGCTCCGCGCCCAGCTGGCGCATGATCTTCTCGCGCACCAGTTCGGCGGCGAGGAAGCGGCTGCTGCGGTCGGTGATCTGGTCTTCCGGGAAGAAGTGTTCGTTCTCCGGCAGGTGCTTGGCGATCTGGGCTTCCAGCGCTTCGAGGTTGTGCCCCTGCTGCGCGGAGATCGGCATCACTTCGGCGTTCGGCAGTTGTTCCTGCAGCCATTGCAGATGCGGGATCAGCTCGGCCTTCTCTTCCATGCGGTCGGTCTTGTTGACCGCAATGATCAACGGGCCGGTGACGTACTGCACCCTCTCCAGCACAAGCTGGTCCTCGTCGGTCCACTTGGTACGGTCGACCACGAAGATCACCACGTCGACGTCCTTGAGGGCCGCCGATGCGTTGCGGTTCATGTAGCGGTTGAGCGCCTTGTCGTTGGCCTTGTGCATGCCGGGGGTATCGACATAGATCGCCTGCACGTCACCTTCGGTCTTGATGCCGAGCATGTTGTGGCGGGTGGTCTGCGGCTTGCGCGAGGTAATCGCCAGCTTCTGCCCGAGGATGTGGTTGAGCAGCGTGGACTTGCCCACGTTGGGGCGACCGACAATGGCGACATAGCCGCAGCGGGTCGAAGTGTTCTCAGTCATTGCCATTCTCCACGCCCAGGGCGATCAATGCGGCGGCAGCGGCGACCTGCTCGGCGATACGCCGGCTCACGCCCTGGCCGCGGCTTTTCTTGTTCAGCAGGACCACTTCGCATTCGACGAAGAAGGTCCGGCAGTGCGGTTCGCCCTGGATGTCCACCACTTCGTAGCGTGGCAGCTCGCAGGCACGCGACTGCAGGAACTCCTGCAGGCGGGTCTTGGGGTCCTTGTTGGTGTCGACCAGGGTCAGCCCGTCGAACTCATCGGTCAGCCAGGCCAGGATACGCTCGCGGGCGGTCTGCATGTCGGCGTCCTGGTAGATGGCGCCGATCAGGGCCTCGAGGGCGTCGGCGAGGATCGACTCGCGACGAAAGCCACCGCTCTTGAGTTCGCCCGAGCCTAGGCGCAGGTACTCGCCCAGGTCGAAGCCACGGGCCAGACGGGCCAGGGTCTCGCCCTTGACCAGGCGTGCACGCAGGCGCGACAGCTGGCCTTCGCGGGCCTGCGGGAAGCGCTCGAACAGCGCCTCGCCGACCACGAAGTTGAGGATGGCATCGCCAAGGAATTCCAGGCGCTCGTTATTGCGCCCGGCATAGCTGCGATGGGTCAGGGCCAGCAGCATCTGGTCCTGGTTCTTGAAGGTGTAGCCGAGCTTGCGCTCCAGGCGGGCCAGGGAAGCGCTCATGGGGCCACCCGTGCAATGTTCAACGCGTTGTTCAAATCAACATCCTGAAAGACGGTTTGACTGCGGTCTGTCGCCGGAAACGGCGAAAGCTCTCGCTCCCTGAGAACACAGCCTATGTCAGAAATGCAATCGGCGCTGTCCGTGGACAGCGCCGTCGTTACTCAATGGATCAGCCCGACCCGCGACAGGTTCGGGAAGTGGCTGAGTTTTGGCTCCGGCCAGCTCATCCACACCGCGAACGCCTTGCCGACGATGTTCCGGTCCGGAACCATGCCATGCAGCTCCTTGGGAATGTTCGGGTCATCCCAGAAGCGGCTGTCGTTGGAGTTGTCGCGGTTGTCGCCCATCATGAAGTAATGACCGGCCGGCACGGTCCATTGCTGGTCCGGCGGCATGCGGTAGCGGGTCATTTCCTTGCGGATCAGGTGCTCGGCTTCACCGAGCTTTTCCTTGTACAGCTCGGCGCTGCCCAGGGTACCCGGCTCGCTGCCGACCAGTTGCTCGGCGATCGACTGGCCGTTGACGAACAGTCGCTTGTCGCTGGTGTAGCGCACCACGTCGCCCGGTAGTCCGACCACACGCTTGATGTAGTTGACGTTGGGGTCGCTTGGGTAGCGGAACACCATCACATCCCCGCGCTGCGGATCGCCCACCTCGATGACCTTTTTGTCGATCACCGGCAGGCGAATGCCGTAGGAGAACTTGTTCACCAGGATGAAGTCGCCCACTTCCAGCGTCGGCTTCATCGACCCCGACGGGATCTGGAACGGCTCGACCAGGAACGAACGCAGCACCAGCACGATGAACAGCACCGGGAAGAACGACTTGCCGTACTCGACCAGCAAGGGCTCCTTGTTCAGGCGTTCGACCACGGCCATTTCGGGCTGGCTGACGCTGCCCTGGTAGTTGGCGATCGCCGCCCGCCGGCGCGGGGCCAGGAACAGCAGGTCGATCAGACCCAACAGACCGCAGACGGCGACGGCGATGACGAGCAACAGCGGGAAATTTAGCGACATAGGACCTAGCTATCCAACCTGAGCACGGCAAGGAAGGCTTCCTGTGGAATCTCCACGTTACCCACCTGCTTCATGCGTTTCTTACCGGCCTTCTGCTTCTCCAGCAGCTTCTTCTTACGGCTGACGTCACCACCGTAGCACTTGGCCAGTACGTTCTTTCTGAGCGCCTTGACGGTTGTCCGCGCGATGATCTGGCCGCCAATGGCTGCCTGGATCGCCACATCGAACATCTGCCGAGGGATCAGTTCCTTCATCTTTTCGGTCAATGCGCGGCCTTTGTAGGCGGCATTGTCGCGGTGCACGATCAGGGCCAGGGCATCGACCTTGTCGCCGTTGATCAACACGTCCAGCTTGACCAGGTTGGCCGACTGGTAACGGTCGAAATGGTAGTCCAACGAGGCGTAACCGCGGCTGGTCGACTTCAGGCGGTCGAAGAAGTCCAGCACCACTTCGTTCATCGGCAGGTCGTAGCGCACCTGCACCTGGCTGCCGAGGAACTGCATGTCGCGCTGCACGCCACGCTTCTCGATGCACAGGGTGATGACGTTGCCCAGGTGCTCCTGTGGCACCAGGATGGTCGCGGTGACGATCGGCTCACGGAAGTCGTTGACCGCCGAGACGTCCGGCAGCTTCGATGGGTTGTCGACGGTGATGGTCTCGCCGGTCTTGAGCTCCAGCTCGTAGATCACGCTCGGCGCGGTGGTGATCAGGTCCAGGTCGTATTCGCGCTCCAGGCGCTCCTGGATGATCTCCATGTGCAGCATGCCGAGGAAGCCGCAACGGAAGCCGAAGCCCAGGGCGTCGGAGCTTTCCGGCATGTACTGCAACGACGAGTCGTTCAGGGTCAGCTTCTGCAGGGCGTCGCGGAAGTCCTCGAAGTCGTCGGAACTGACCGGGAACAGGCCGGCGTAGACCTGCGGCTGGATCTTCTTGAAGCCTGGCAGCACTTCGACTTCAGGCGTGTTGGACAGGGTCAGGGTGTCGCCCACCGGCGCGCCGTGAATGTCCTTGATGCTGGCGATGATGAAGCCCACTTCACCGGCTTTCAGATCGGCAGTCTGGGTGTGTTTCGGGGTGAACACGCCGACGCTGTCGACCAGGTGCACCTTGCCGGTGGACTTGACCAGGATCTTGTCGCCCTTCTTGACGCGGCCCTGGCGCACGCGCACCAGCGAGACCACGCCCAGGTAGTTGTCGAACCAGGAGTCGATGATCAGTGCCTGCAGCGGCGCATCGATCTCGCCCTCCGGCGCGGGGATGGTCTGCACCAGGCGCTCGAGTACCTCGTCGACGCCCATGCCGCTCTTGGCGCTACAGGCCACGGCATCGGTGGCGTCGATGCCGATGATCTTCTCGATCTCGTCCTTGACGCGGTCCGGGTCGGCCTGGGGCAGGTCCATCTTGTTCAGCACGGGCATGACTTCCAGGCCCTGCTCGATGGCGGTGTAGCAGTTGGCCACGGACTGGGCCTCGACACCTTGACCGGCATCGACCACCAGCAGCGCACCCTCGCACGCCGCCAGCGAGCGCGAGACTTCATAGGTGAAGTCGACGTGGCCGGGGGTATCGATGAAGTTCAGCTGGTAGGTCTTACCATCCTGGGCCTTGTAGTGCAGCGTGACGCTGTGGGCTTTGATGGTGATACCGCGCTCGCGCTCGAGATCCATGGAGTCGAGAACCTGAGCTTCCATTTCGCGCGCAGTCAGGCCACCGCACATCTGGATGAAACGGTCGGCCAGCGTCGACTTGCCATGGTCGATGTGGGCGATGATGGAGAAATTGCGGATATGACTCAAATCACTCACAGGTCAACACTCGAAAAGGCTGCGAGCCGGACGCCCGCCGAAAAATAGCCGGGAATTGTACCTCAAGCCGGAGGGATATGGGAGATTCCTCTATCGGGTGCACTTACGCACTGTAGGAGCGGCCTTGTGCCGCGATCGGGCGCGCAGCGGCCGCAATATCCAGCATGCGCTGCACCTGGCGAGCGGTGACAGCGCCTCTGCGGCCGCTGCGCGCCCGATCGCGGCACAAGGCCGCTCCTACAGAGAATTGTGAAATTTCATGAAAAAAGGCAGCCGAAGCTGCCCTTTCCCTACTGTTCAACCCGCTTATTCAGCCAGCTTGAAGGTGATGAAGCTGGCACGCCCCTGACGCAGCACACGCATGGACACCGAACGGTTCTTCGGCAGCTCCTTGGCGATCTCGGTGAACTGCTTGGCCGAGGCGATGGCCTGGTTGTTCAGGTGGCTGATGACATCACCCGGACGCAGGCCGATCATGGCCGCCGGACCATCCTGGACTTCCTTGATGACCACGCCGCCCTTGAGTTCCAGCGACTTCTTCTGCTCGGCGGTCAGGTCCGACACGGATACGCCCAGACGGTTGCTGCTGCGCTCGGCGCTGCCATCGGCACCCGCGCCCAGACCGATGTCGGCGTCATCCTCAGGCAACGCGCCGATGGTGACGTCCAGGTTCTGACGCTTGCCGTTGCGGATGATCTCCAGCTTGGCCTTCTCGCCGTCCTTGAGGCTGCCGACCAGGTGCGGCAGGTCGGCGGACATGACGATCGGCTGGCCGTTCATGCTCAGGATCACGTCGCCCACCTGCAGGCCGCCCTTGGCTGCCGGGCCGTTTTCCAGGACCTGGGCCACCAGGGCGCCGGCCGGCTTGTCCAGGCCGAAGGACTCAGCGAGGTCCTTGTTGACCTCCTGGATCACCACGCCCAGCCAGCCGCGGCTGACCTTGCCATCTTTCTTCAGCTGGTTCGACACATCGATCGCCACGTCGATCGGGATGGCGAACGACAGGCCCATGAAGCCGCCGGAACGGGTGAAGATCTGCGAGTTGATGCCCACCACCTCGCCCTTCATGTTGAACAGCGGGCCACCGGAGTTGCCCGGGTTGATGGCCACGTCAGTCTGGATGAACGGTACATAGGTGTCGTTGGGCAGCGTACGGCCCTTGGCGCTGACGATACCTTTGGTCACCGAATGGTCGAAGCCGAACGGCGAGCCGATGGCCAGCACCCACTCACCGACCTTGAGCTTCTCCGAGTCGCCCAGCTTGACGATCGGCAGGTTCTTGCCTTCGACCTTGAGCAGGGCCACATCGGTGCGCGGGTCGGTGCCTACCAGCTTGGCCTGCAGTTCGCTGCGGTCGGACAGGCGGACGATGATCTCGTCGGCGTCGGCCACAACGTGGTTGTTGGTCAGCACATAGCCGTCGCTGGAGATAATAAAGCCCGAGCCCAGCGACTGCGCTTCGCGCTGGCGATCGCCACGGGGCGAGCGCGGCTGCTGCGGCATGTTGCGCTCGAAGAACTCGCGGAACATCGGCGGCAGGCCTTCGAGGTCCGGCATCTGCCCGGCGGCGACGCGGCGGTCCGGCAGTTTCTGCTTGGTACTGATGTTGACCACCGCCGGCGAGGCCTGCTCGACCAGGGTGGTGAAGTCCGGCAGGGACTCTTCGGCCTGGGCGTTGAGCACCTGGCCGAGCATGAGCACCGCGGCGAACATCGATAGGTAGGTTTTCAAGCGTGGTATTGACATACGGCTCCCGTCACAACGAGCGTAGTTAGCAGTAAGGTTCCCGCAGACGCAGGAAAGGCCAGACTCCGAGAAGCCTGACCTATAGAAAATTTGCGGCAGGATTGCAAATGACAATGCCTTAATTTCATGTCAGCTCTGTGTAACAAGAGCTGTCAGAAGGCGCGCCGTCATTGACGCGCCTGGGCATCCTGGGCCCGCATCGACAGGGCGACACGTTCAGCGGTCCCCAGCGGGATCTCGCCGACCACGGTGACCATTACCTTGCCCTTGGGCGTGGTCAGGCGCCGCGACACCGCGACGGTGGGACCGAGCTGGGCACGGGTATCGATACCGGCCTCGTTGCCGATCGGCTCGAGGAACACCGAGAAACGAGCGAGGCCGTCGTCATACATGAGGCTGCTGACGGTGCTCTTGCGTTCAGGATCGCGACGTACCGAGCTGTTGACCAGCTCGAAGCCCGGCGGCAGCCAGTCCGAACGCCATCCGGCGACGGTTTCGGCGGTGCCGGCAGCCTTGCGCTCGACCGGTTTGCAGCTCGCGCTGGCCCCCAGTTCGGCATCGGTCGGCAAATTGTCGGTGTCCAGACGGGTCATCTGGAAGCGCTCGAGCAACTGACCCTTGTCGTTGAGCATCAACGAGCGCAGGGGCAGGCCGGTGCGGCGGTCCAGGTGCAATTCGAAGGCATAGCGATGCTGGTCACGCGGGGTGAGCGCGACAATCACCGCGTCGCGCCCGGCGACGCGTGATTTGCCTGCCACGCTCAGGTCGTACCAGCTCATCAGTTTCAGGGGATCAAGCACCCGCGGGGCGCTGTCCGGCGGTGTGCCCACGCTGCTGGCCAGGTTGCCGCTGACGCACTGCACCTTGCCATCGACCCGCACGATTTCCTGGGCCGAGCCGTCGAGCTGCAGCAGCCGCTCGCTGACCTTGCCGTCCTGGACGCGATGCCAGATATCGTGGGATGAGAAGCTGCCGTTGCGTTCGTAGACGAAGGATCCCTGGTAACTCTGCTGCTGCTCGGCCCGTGCCAGCTTGTTCAGCCACTCACTCGCCTCGGGCGAGGAGTTGGCGGCCAGGGCCTGCACCGTCAGGCTGCTGCCAAGCAGCAGCGACAGGAGAGGTAGCGCGCGCATGATCCTCCTTAACTTAGCGGTTTTCCAGGCTGGCGGCGCGGGCGTAAGGCAGCGCGGTCTCGTTGCCCTTCAGCGCGGACTCCTGGGCGTGCTGGCGCAGGTAACCCGGCAGACGTTGATCCCAGCCGGCCTGGTTCTGCAGCACACCGTTGGCCATCGGCCCGGTCGGTTGCTCGTTGCCTTCACTATAGCCTGCCAATACGGCTGGGCCTTGCGCCTGTGGCATGCTCAGGCCCTGCTGGGCAGGCTGCTGGGCGGCCAGCTCGGCACCAGTGATCTCGTCCTGGTTGTAGAAACGCACGCCGGCCAGTACGGCAACGGTCACCGAAGCGGCCACGGCCAGGCGGCCGATGCTGCGCCACGGGCCCTGCTTGACCTTGGCCGGCACGGCCTCGTCGGCCAGCGCCGCGGAAACCGCCGAGGCGATGTCCAGCTTGGGCAGCAGCAGCTCCTTGTGCATGGCTGCGCGGGCAACCTGGTAACGCGACCAGGTGGCACGGGTTTCGGCATCGTCGACGGCGTTCAGCACGCGACGCAGTTCCAGTTCGTCCGCTTCGTTATCCATCACCGCGGACAGCGATTCCTGCAAAGCTTCACGACTCATGGCGGTTCCTCTCTTGGCTGTCGCCGCTGTCTCAGGTTTCCTGCAACAAAGGTTGCAGGGCTTTGTCTATGGCCTCCCGAGCGCGGAAGATTCGAGAGCGCACGGTACCCACTGGACATTGCATGACGCTGGCAATGTCCTCGTAACTCAGTCCATCGAACTCGCGCAGCGTCAATGCTGTACGCAGGTCTTCCGGCAGTTGCTGGATGGTGCGATGGACAGTGCCTTCGATTTCATCCCGCAACAACGCGCGCTCTGGGGACTCGAGATCCTTGAGACCATGATCGCCGTCGTAAAACTCCGCATCCTCGGAGCTCACATCGCTGTCTGGTGGCCGTCTACCGCGGGACACCAGGTAGTTCTTCGCCGTGTTGATGGCGATGCGGTACAGCCAGGTATAAAAAGCACTGTCACCGCGAAAATTCCCAAGCGCCCGGTATGCCTTGATGAAGGCTTCCTGCGCCACGTCCTGCGCCTCATGGGTGTCGTGTACAAAACGCACGATCAACCCGAGAATCTTGTGCTGATACTTCAGCACCAACAGATCGAAAGCTCGCCTGTCGCCACGCTGCACGCGCTCGACAAGCTGCTGATCCTCTTCCTGGGTTAGCATGAACACTCCTCAGTGATCTCGAAGGAGCGCTGCAACAGCCATCGTTCAGGCTTGCAACCATAGACTCGGGCTTTGCGCAAAAGTTCTCCCCTCCAAGCAAGTTTCCTGCGGCCCTTGGTCGGCTCGCACGAAAGACGCAGCGCGGTCACGGCCGGCTGCGTCGATAATCTGGTTTCATTACGCAGGTGCCAGCCCAAGATAGAGCTGCCGCCTTGCGTCGCCGCGGCGATCTGTGGCGTACGGGCAGCCTTCATAGGATTTCCAGGGGTATCGGAAAGTTCCCATAAAGATCGCCATCCACCCGTATGCGCCATTGGAAATCAGGCGCCCGGGGCTGCTATAAAGGCATCCCGGCCAGGTTTCACGATAGTTTCACAGTGCCATCTGCGCTCGACTATTGTGCCGTGCCCCTTCCAAAGATTACTAGTGTCCCGACATGAGCCAACAATTCCAACATGATGTCCTGGTGATCGGCAGCGGTGCCGCCGGTCTCAGCTTGGCACTGAACCTTCCGCGCCACCTGCGCATCGCCGTGCTGAGCAAGGGCGACCTGGCCAACGGCTCGACCTTCTGGGCCCAGGGCGGCGTCGCCGCGGTGCTCGACGACACCGACACCGTGCAGTCCCATGTCGAGGACACCCTCAACGCCGGTGGTGGGCTGTGCCACGAGGACGCCGTGCGCTTCACCGTCGAGCACAGCCGCGAGGCCATCCAGTGGCTGATCGAGCAAGGCGTGCCGTTCACCCGCGACGAACACTACAGCGTCGACGACGGCGGCTTCGAATTCCACCTGACCCGCGAGGGCGGCCACAGCCACCGGCGCATCATCCATGCCGCCGATGCCACGGGCGCCGCGATCTTCACCACCCTGTTGGAACAGGCTCGGCAACGCGCGAACATCGAACTGCTCGAACAACGCGTGGCCGTCGACCTGATCACCGAGCGCCGCCTGGGCCTGGACGGCGACCGCTGCCTGGGCGCCTACGTGCTGGACCGCAACAGCGGCGAGGTGGACACCTTCGGCGCGCGCTTCACCGTACTGGCCACCGGCGGCGCGGCCAAGGTCTACCTGTATACCAGCAACCCCGACGGCGCCTGCGGCGACGGCATCGCCATGGCCTGGCGCGCCGGTTGCCGGGTGGCGAACCTGGAGTTCAACCAGTTCCACCCGACCTGCCTGTACCACCCACAGGCCAAGAGTTTCCTGATCACCGAGGCCCTGCGCGGCGAGGGTGCCCTGCTGCGCCTGCCCAACGGCGAGCGCTTCATGCCGCGCTTCGATCCGCGCGAGGAGCTGGCGCCACGAGACATCGTCGCCCGCGCCATCGACCACGAGATGAAGCGCCTGGGGGTGGACTGCGTCTACCTGGACATCAGCCACAAGCCGGCCGATTTCATCACCAGCCACTTCCCGACGGTCTACGAGCGCTGCCTGACCTTCGGCATCGACATCACCCGCCAGCCGATCCCGGTGGTGCCTGCGGCCCACTACACCTGTGGCGGGGTGATGATCGACGAGCACGGCCACACCGACGTGCCCGGCCTGTACGCCATCGGCGAGACCAGCTTCACCGGCCTGCACGGCGCCAACCGCATGGCCAGCAACTCGCTGCTCGAATGTTTCGTCTATGGTCGCGCCGCCGCCGCCGACATCGAGGCGCGCCTGGAGCAGGTGGCCATGCCCCGCGCCCTGCCCTGCTGGGACGCAAGCCAGGTGACCGACTCGGACGAGGACGTGATCATCGCCCACAACTGGGACGAGCTGCGGCGGTTCATGTGGGACTATGTCGGCATCGTGCGCACCAGCAAGCGCCTGCAGCGCGCCGAGCACCGGGTGCGCATGCTGCTGGACGAGATCGACGAGTTCTACAGCAACTACAAGGTCAGCCGCGACCTGATCGAACTGCGCAACCTGGCGCAGGTGGCCGAGCTGATGATCCGCTCGGCCATGCAGCGCAAGGAAAGCCGGGGCCTGCACTACACCCTGGACTACCCGGGGATGCTGCCCGAGGCCCGGGACACCATCCTGGTGCCGTAGGCAGTCTGCGCGATCCCTGTAGGAACGGCCTTGTGCCGCGAAAGGGTCGCGAAGCGGCCCCAGGATGTCAGTGTTAGTGCAAAAATCGCGGGGCCGCTGCGCAGCCCTTTCGCGGCACAAGGCCGCTCCTACAGGGGCATGCGCCAGATCACACAAGTGTAGGGTCGATCACCAGCACCAGCTTGCCGGACACCTGGTTGCTCGCCAGCTCCGCGTAGGCGGCCTCGGCGAATGCCACCGGGTAGGTGTCGACCAGCTGTGGCGACAGGCGCCCCTCGGCGAACAGCGGCCACACCTGCTGGCGCAGCTCGCGCAACAACTCTGCCTTGAACGCGTCATCGCGGTTGCGCAAGGTCGAACCGGTAATCTCCAGGCGCTTGCCCAGCACCAGCGCCAGGTCCAGCTCGACCTTGCGCCCGCCCATCAGGCCAATGATCACCCAGCGCCCGTCACGGGCCAACAGCTTGAGGTTGAGCGGGCCATAGCTGGCGCCCACCGGGTCGAGGATCACGTCGAACGGCCCGAGCTGCTCCAGATCGTCGAGGTTGTCATTGCGCACCACGCCGCCGGCGGCGCCGAGGGACTGACAATAGGCCAGACGCTCCGGCGAACCGACACTGACCCACACCGGGTTGCCGAACGCCTTGCACAACTGGATGGCCGCGGAGCCCACACCACTGGCACCGGCATGCACCAGCACCTTCTCGCCGGCTTTCAACGCGCCCAGCTGGAAGATGTTCAGCCAGGCCGTGGCATACACCTCGGGCACCGCCGCTGCCTCGTGCAGGCTCAGGCCTTCAGGCACCGGTAGCACGTGCCGGGCGTCGACCACGACTTCCTCGGCCATGCCGCCGCCAGCCAGCAGCGCGCAGACCCGGTCGCCCACGCGCCAATCGGCGCCAGCCCCGACCTCCTCGACGATCCCTGAGCACTCCAGGCCCATATATGGACTGGCGCCAGGCGGTGGCGGGTACAGTCCGGCCCGCTGCAGCAAGTCGGCGCGGTTCAGCCCGGCGGCGGCCACGCGGATGCGCACCTGCCCGGCATCGCAGGCCGGGCGCTCGGCCTCGACCCACGCCACATGTCCGTCAACGCCTTGCAATGCCTTCACAGTGCCTCCATAGTTGAATCATATGACTGAGCCTGGGATAAGCACGTCCCAGGCTTTTTGCAGTATGCGTCCGGCTCCAATGGAACCGGCGAACGGAAAAGACGGCCTACTATGCGTGATCAATTGCCTCCACGTCGAATCAGCATGAAGCATTTCCTCCCCAGCACCGCCCTCGCCCTCTTGATCGGCCTGGGCAGCCTCACGCTCGGTGGCAATGCGGCCGCCGCCAACAAGTGGGACAGCCTGCAACCGGACCGCGACGAGATCGTGGCCAGCCTCAACATCGTCGAGCTGCTCAAGCGCCACCACTACAGCAAGCCGCCGCTGGACGACGCCCGCTCGGTCATCATCTATGACAGCTACATCAAGCTGCTCGACCCTTCGCGCAGCTACTTCACCGCGGCCGACATCGCCGAATTCGACAAGTGGAAGACCCAGTTCGACGACTTCCTCAAAAGCGGCAACCTCGAACCCGGCTTCACCATCTACAAGCGCTACCTGGACCGCGTGAAGCAGCGCCTGGACTATGCCCTGGGCGAGCTGAACAAGGGCGTCGACAAGATCGACTTCAGCGCCAAGGAAGACCTGCTGGTCGACCGCAAGGACGCGCCCTGGATGAAGAACCAGGCCGAGCTCGACGACCTGTGGCGCAAGCGCGTGAAAGACGAGGTGCTGCGCCAGAAGATCTCCGGCAAGGAGCTCAAGCAGGTCCAGGAAACCCTGATCAAGCGTTACAAGAACCAGCTGGCGCGCCTGGACCAGACCCGCGCGGAAGACATCTTCCAGGCCTACATCAATACCTTCGCCCAGTCCTACGACCCGCACACCAACTACCTGTCGCCGGACAACGCCGAGAACTTCGACATCAACATGAGCCTGTCGCTCGAAGGCATCGGCGCGGTGCTGCAGAGTGACAACGACCAGGTCAAGATCGTGCGCCTGGTGCCGGCAGGCCCTGCCGCCAAGACCAAGCAGGTCGCCCCGGCAGACAAGATCATCGGCGTGGCCCAGGGCAACAAGGAAATGGTCGACGTGGTCGGCTGGCGCCTGGACGAGGTGGTCAAGCTGATCCGCGGCCCGAAAGGCTCGGTGGTGCGCCTGGAAGTCATTCCGGCCAGCAACGCGCCGAACGACCAGACCAGCAAGATCGTCTCGATCACCCGCGAAGCGGTCAAGCTCGAGGAGCAGGCGGCGAAGAAGTCGGTGCTCAAGCTCAAGCAGGACGGGCGTGACTATAAGCTGGGGATCATCGAAATCCCGGCCTTCTACCTGGACTTCAAGGCCTATCGCGCCGGCGATCCGGACTACAAGAGCACCACCCGCGACGTGAAAAAGCTGCTCACCGAGCTGCAGAAGGAAAAAGTCGACGGCGTGGTCATCGACCTGCGCAACAACGGTGGCGGCTCGCTGCAGGAAGCCACCGAGCTGACCAGCCTGTTCATCGAGAAGGGCCCGACCGTACTGGTGCGCAACGCCGACGGCCGTGTCGACGTGCTCGAGGACGAGAACCCGGGCGCCTTCTACAAAGGCCCGCTGGCGCTGCTGGTAAACCGCCTGTCGGCCTCGGCCTCGGAGATCTTCGCCGGTGCCATGCAGGACTACCACCGCGCGCTGATCATCGGCGGCCAGACCTTCGGCAAGGGTACCGTGCAGACTATCCAGCCACTCAACCATGGTGAGCTCAAGCTGACCCTGGCCAAGTTCTACCGGGTTTCCGGGCAGAGCACCCAGCACCAGGGCGTGCTGCCGGACATCGCCTATCCGTCGATCATCGACACCAAGGAAATCGGCGAAAGCGCGCTGCCTGAGGCCATGCCGTGGGACACCATCCGCCCGGTGGTCAAGCCGGCCTTCGATCCGTTCAAGCCGTTCCTGGCCCAGCTCAAGGCGCAGCATGAGGCGCGTAGCGACAAGGACGCCGAGTTCGTCTACATTCGCGACCGCCTGGCGCTGACCCAGAAGCTGATGAACGAGAAGACCGTCAGCCTCAACGAGCAACAGCGTCGCGCCCGCCACGACGAGATCGAGGCCAAGCAGCTGGCGCTGGAGAACATCCGCCGCAAGGCCAAGGGCGAAGAGCCGCTCAAGGAACTTAAAAAGGAAGACGAGGACGCCCTGCCCGCCGAGCCGGACGACACCAAGCCCGAGGACGATGCCTACCTGTCCGAGACCGGTCGCATCCTGCTCGACTATCTGAGCCTCAGCACGTCGGTGGCCAAGCACTGAAATGATGGCGAAATAATGTGACCTGTCATCAAACAGTCACCGGACTGTCGTGAAATGTAAGGGCCGGACGTGCAAGCGTCCGGCCTTTTTCACTTCAGGAAGCAGTCCATGACCGTCACCGAACAGCTCAGCGCATTGAGCGCCATCCTGGCTCAACGCAGCGTCCACTGTCTGTTCCAACCCATCGTCTGCCTCTCTGAAAGGCGTATCCTCGGCTATGAGGCCCTGAGCCGCGGCCCGTCCAACAGCCCACTGCACTCGCCGCTGAACCTCTTCGCCATCGCCCGCCAGGCCGGCCGCCTCGCCGAACTGGAGGTGCTGTGCCGTGAAACCGCCTGCCGCCGTTTCAGCGAGCTGAACCTTCCGGGCCTGTTGTTCCTCAACGTCTCGCCCGAGTCCCTGGTCGAGCCCGACTACCCGTCCGGGCGCACCCTGAAAATGCTCGAACAGGTCGGTCTGGCACCCAGCCGAGTAGTCATCGAGCTGACCGAGCAGACGCCTACCGAAGACTTCCAGCTGCTGTACAACGCCCTGCACCACTACCGCGACATGGGTTTCTCCATTGCCCTGGACGACCTGGGCGCCGGTTACTCGAGCCTGCGCCTGTGGTCGGAGCTGCGCCCGGACTATGTGAAGATCGACCGTCATTTCATCGATGGCATCCACCAGGACCCGCTCAAGCGCGAGTTCGTCGGCTCCATCCTGCAGATCGCCCGTGCCTCCCGCGCCCAGGTGATCGCCGAGGGCATCGAACTGGCCGAGGAGCTGGCAGTGCTGGGCGACATGGGGGTGACCCTGGTCCAGGGCTACCTGCTCGGCCGCCCTCAGGAGTTTCCAGCAGGCGACAGCCTCGGCCTGCCGCCCCCAGTGACAGGCTCGGGCGTTGCGCTGTGCGAGGACAGCCGCGACCTCAGCGCCCTGCTTATCCAGCAACCCTCGGTCACCCTCGACACCGCCACGCAGCAGGTGCTCGACGCTTTCCGTCGACAGGCCAACCTCAACTCCCTCGCCGTGCTGGACGAGCAAGGTCGCCCCTGTGGCATCGTCCACCGCCACTCGCTCGCCGACGTCCTGCTCCAGCCTTTCGGCACCGACCTGTTCGCGCGCAAGCCGATCAGCCGCCTGATGAGCCAGGATTTTCTCGCCGTCGAGCGCGGCCAGTCGCTGCAGCAGGTCAGCCGCCTGCTTACCAGCCGTGCGCGCCAGCGTATCGAGGAAGACTTCATCATCACCCAGAATGGGCGTTACCTGGGGCTTGGGCGGGTGATCGACGTGCTCAAGCTGATCACCGAGCAGAAGATCCAGCAGGCAAGGCACGCCAATCCGCTCACCCTGCTGCCGGGCAACGTGCCGATCCAGCAGTGCCTGGCACGCCTGCTGTTGCAGCGGCGCAAGGCAGCTGTGTGCTACGTGGACATCGACAGTTTCAAGCCCTTCAACGATATCTATGGCTACGCCCGAGGCGATGAAGTGCTGTTGTGCCTGGCCCAGTGCCTGAACGACTGCGTCGATCCGAGCCGGGATTTCGTCGGCCATATCGGCGGCGACGACTTCATGCTGGTGCTGGGTTCGGCGGACTGGCGCGAGCGCCTGCAATTGCTGCTGGAGGCTTTTGGCCGGCAATGCCGGCGCTTCTACCGTAGCGAACACCTGGAGGCCGGCTGCTTCATCGCCCACAACCGTCAGGGGCAGCGGGAGACGTTCGCCTTGCTGTCACTGTCGATCGGCGTGGTCTGGCTGGAGCCCGACAGCAGCGACGGGCTGGATGCCGGTCAACTGGCCGAACTCGCCTCCCAGGCCAAGCGCCAGGCCAAGGATGGCGGTGGCTCAGGCCTGAGCCTGATCGATACGACTGTGCTGAGTTAAACCAGGGGACCGCTATGCGGTCCTTTCGCCGACAAGCCGGCTCCCGCAATCCAGCCTACAGCCCCGATTTCAGGCTTCTTCCGGGTAGCGATACTCGAACACCCGCACCACTTCCGAGGCATGCCAGGATGCCGCCTCCATGCCATCCACCGGTCCGGAAAACCGCCCCAGGCGCTCGACGCACTCGAAGAACCCGGTGCGTGGCAGGCGACTGGCCCCCTGGCTGATCACCAGCGAGCTGCGCAGCGGCTGCTCGGCGCGGGCGTCGAGCGTCGCCAGGTACTCGAGGGCCGCCGTCAGGGTCTGCATGGCCGGGCTGGGCAATTGCAGACGCTCGAGCAGCGCACGGTAGGTGAGCAGGTGGCGTTGACGGCGGGCCAGGTCGAGCTCGGTCAGCAGGCTCTGCCACTGCTGACGGCTGATCCTGACCTGGCTCATGACGGCTCGCTCCAGCCGGCCACGCCCAGGTGCCAGGCCAGGCTGCGCAGGATCGCAGCGTCCGGGCGGCGCTCCCCGGACTCGATCATCGCCAGGTAGGCCGGGCTGATGCCGACACTGCGTGCCAGTTGCTCCGGGGCCAGGCCCTTGGCCTGACGCAAGGACGCCAGCTGGTCCAGGGAGGACTGGCTGGCGCTCGGTTGAGTGCTCTCGTTGTGACTGACTGAGTCGGGAGCTACGGCCGGCGCCTGGCCTGCGGCCGCCAGCAACTTCTGATATTGCTCCCAGGGAACCACTGCGTACTCGGGCTGACCGTCCCGGCTGATGACCTGAATACCCATACAACCCCCTTGACGTTGGATTACGGCATGTAATCCGTAGGCATAACCCTTATGCCAATTATATTACCAACCTCGGGGGTCTGTGCGGAATCAGCTGCCAGGACGCTCAAGGCGCAGGGCCTCGGGAGTATCAGGCAGGCGCTCGACCACCCGCAGCCGTTCCGGCGACTGGGCATCGCGCCAGGCCTTGAAACGGCCCAGCTCATCGGCCACGGTCTTGAGCACCCAGCCCAGCACGGCGATGTCATCGAGCAGGCCGACACCCAGCAACCAGTCGGGGATGGCGTCCAGGGGGCTTACGAAATACAGCAGCCCGGCAACGATGGTCACCAGCGCCCTGGGGCTGACGGCGCGGTACTCGCCACGCCACCAGGCCAGGCACAGCGCCTGCATCAGGCGCAGGTCCTCGCGTAATTGGCCCAGCTTCGGCCCCTTGCGGGCCACCGCGAACAACAGGGCCGGCAGCCGGCCACGACTGAGCAGGCGCTCGGCCAAGGGCAGGAAGCGGGCGAAATTCCAGGGTGCGCTCATGGGACCTCCAGAGGAGCAGGGGTTATCCACATTTATTGTGGATAACCTTGTGAACAGGGCGACATTGGCGCCGCGTGGTGCCCGCCGGGCAAGGGCCAGGTACGAATCGGGCGTTTTTTACACAACCGTTTCAATCGCGCAAACGTTTTGCGACACCGGCACCCGTGTCTGCGCAGCTACTGCTTGCGACAGTGAATGACGCCGACGGTTCGCGTCAAGCCGGACTGAAAACGACGACGCCCCGTCGAAACGGGGCGTCTTCTTGCAACGGGCCGGGTATTACTTGGCCGGTGCCTGGTCGGCCTTGGCCGGATCCTTGATGGCAATCAGTTCCAGGTCGAAGACCAGGACCGAGTTGGCCGGGATCAGCGGGCTCGGGCTCTGGGCGCCATAGGCCAGCTCAGCCGGGATGTACAGCTTGTACTTCTCGCCGACGTGCATCAGTTGCAGACCTTCGACCCAGCCCGGGATCACGCCGCTGACCGGCAGGTCGATCGGGCTGCCGCGCTCGACGGAGCTGTCGAAGACCTTGCCGTCGGTCAGCTTGCCTTCGTAGTGGACGGTGACCACGTCGGTCGGCTTGGGTTGCGGGCCGTCGGCCTTCTTGACCACTTCATACTGCAGGCCCGAAGCGGTGGTGATCACGCCAGGCTTCTTGGCGTTTTCCTCAAGGAATTTCTTGCCGGCGGCGGCAGCTTCCTCGCTGGCCTTGGCCAGGCGTTCTTCGGCGCGCTTCTGCAAGGCGGTGAAGGCTTCGACCAGCTCTTCGTCCTTGATGCGCTGCTCTTTCTTGCCTACCGCGTCCTCGATGCCCTGGGCGACGGCTTTCGAGTCCAGGTCGTCCATGCCTTCCTGGGCCAGGCTCTTGCCCATGTTCAGGCCGATACCGTAGGAGGCCTTCTGTGCCGGAGTCTTCAGCTCGACGCTGCTGGTCTGGGCGTCGCAGCCCGCGAGGACCAGGCCTACCAGGGCAACCGCGGCCGCCAAACGATGCTGTTTCATGTAATTTCCTTGTTCATGCGCCATGAGGGCAATCAGGGTAAAGCCGCGAGCTTAGCAGGCGGCCGCGACCAATGGCTACCGGCATAAGAGCGGGTAGCGCGCAGGAAGTTCCTGGGTGAAAGGTTGTTCATCCTCGGCGCTTGAAGCCAATGGCCAGTATTGACGGTTCAAGGGCGTGTTGCCGGAAGAATTTCATACAACCCGCTGCTCTTCCTCTCGCAGCGTCAGCACCTCGAATCCGCCCTCGGTCACCGCCACCGTGTGTTCCCACTGCGCCGACAGGCTGTGGTCGCGGGTGATCACCGTCCAGCCATCGCGCAACCCGCGCGTGCCGCGCCCGCCCTGGTTGATCATCGGCTCGATGGTGAACACCATCCCCGATTGCAGCGGCATGCCCTGGCCGCGCTGGCCGTAGTGCAGCACCTCCGGCGCCTCGTGCATCTGCCGGCCGATGCCGTGCCCGCAGTACTCGCGCACCACGCTGTAGCCGGCAGCCTCGGCGTGGACCTGGATGGCATGGCCAATATCGCCGAGCGTCGCGCCGGGGCGCACCTGCTCGATGCCCTTCCACAAGGCGGCATAGGTGGTGTCGACCAGGCGCCTGGCCTCGTCGCCGATCTGGCCGATGCAGTACATCTTCGACGAGTCGGCAATGTAGCCGCCCTGCTCCAGGGTGATGTCGACGTTGACGATCGAGCCTTCCTTGAGCACCTCGTCGACCTTGGGCATGCCATGGCAGACCACATGGTCCACCGAGGTGTTCAGCGAATAGGGGAAACCGTATTGGCCCTTGCTCGCCGGCCGGGCCTTGAGGGTTTCGACGATGAAGGCCTCGGCGCGGTCGTTGATCTGCATCGTGGTCACCCCGGGGCGAATGAAGCCGTCGAGGTCGGCGAACACCCGGGCGAGCAGTTGGCCGGCGTTGCGCATCAGCTTGAGCTCGGCGGCGTCCTTGAGGATGACCTTGCTCATTGCAGCAACTCCTTGAGGTTGGCCTGTTCCTGGCGCAGCAACTGGCGCAGCAGTTCCTGGTAGGTCGCTTGCGGGTGCAGCTCGGCCAGCATGCCGATGCGGATCCAGTGCTCGGCCTGGGCGTTGATCGAACGCGACAGCGCGGCGCTGGCCACGCGCAGGTCTTCGTGGAGGTCGTCGGAGATCTTGACGATGCCCATGGTGCAGTTACTCGCATATATGAAACGTATGCGAATCATATACTCATCCAATTGCATGTGCCATCCGCTGGTGCGTGGCTCCCCGTATCGGTGCACGCCCATCGCGGGGCAAGCCCGCTCCCACGCGTGCTCACCTGCGGGGCGTGGTAGCGGGCTTGCCCCGCGATGACATGGCCCGGGATTTGCTGCCCATACACCATCGAGACCATCAACGCCGATGGTCCCCTCCCATCACGACGAAGGCGCCGTGTTGCCCCGCTTGCCGATTGGCAGGCCAGGCAGCCGGCGCCTTTGTCGTTTCATCAGCAGGAGATTGCCGATGAGCGACAGCCAAGTGCGCAGTGTGTGCCCGTATTGCGGGGTCGGCTGCGGCATCGTCATGCACGTGAGCGATGGCAAGGTGGTCAAGGTCAGTGGCGACAAGCAGCACCCGAGTAACTTCGGCCGCCTGTGCACCAAGGGCCAGAGCGCCCATGTGCCGCTGCAGGCCGGGCGCATGGCCCACGCCTTCGTGCGCGACCAGCGCAACCAGCAGCCGGCGCGCCGCAGCCTGGACACGGCCATCAGCGAAACCGCCGCGCGGTTGCGCGCGATCATCGACATCCATGGCGCGGATGCCGTGGCCTTGTACGTGTCCGGGCAGATGTCGCTGGAAGCCCAGTACCTGGCCAACAAACTGGCCAAGGGCTTCATCCGCACCCGCCATATCGAGTCCAACTCGCGGCTGTGCATGGCCAGTGCCGGCAGCGGCTACAAGCAGTCGCTGGGCGCCGACGGACCGCCGGGCAGCTACCAGGATTTCGAGCGTGCCGAGGTGTTCCTGGTGATCGGCGCGAACATGGCCGACTGCCACCCGATCCTGTTCCTGCGCCTGCTGGACCGGCTCAAGGCCGGGGCCAGGCTGATCGTCGTCGATCCCCGGCGCAGCGCCACCGCCGACAAGGCCGACCTGTTCCTGCAACTGCGTCCGGGCACCGACCTGGCGTTGCTCAATGGCCTTCTCTATCTGCTGCATGCCAACGGCCACACCGACGCGGATTTCATCGCCCGCCATACCGAGGGCTGGGAGGACCTGCCGGCGTTTCTTGCGGACTACACCCCGGAGCGGGTCGCGGCCATCACCGGGTTGGACGAGGCCGACATCCGCGCAGCCGCCCGCCTGATCGGCGAGGCCGACGAATGGATGAGCTGCTGGACCATGGGCCTGAACCAGAGCATCCACGGTACCTGGCACAGCAATGCCCTGTGCAACCTGCACCTGGCCACCGGCGCCATCTGCCGCCCCGGCAGCGGGCCGTTCTCGCTGACCGGCCAGCCCAACGCCATGGGCGGCCGCGAGATGGGCTACATGGGGCCGGGCCTGCCGGGCCAACGCTCGGCACAGGTAGCGGCGCACCGGGCCTTCGTCGAGCAGCAATGGCAGCTGGCGCCCGGCACGTTGCGCAGCGAGAGCGGCGAAGGCACCGTGGCGCTGTTCGAACAGCTCAAGAGCGGCGAGGTGAAGGCCTGCTGGATCATCTGCAGCAACCCGGTGGCCAGCGTCGCCAACCGCCAGCAGGTGATCGACGGCCTGGACCAGGCGCAACTGGTGATCAGCCAGGACGCCTTCCTCGACACCGAGACCAACCGCTACGCCGACATTCTCCTGCCGGCGGCGCTGTGGGCCGAGGGTGAAGGGGTGATGATCAACAGCGAGCGCAACCTGACCCTGATGCCCCGCGCCGTCGAGCCACCCGGCGAAAGCCTGGAAGACTGGCGCCTGATCGCGCGCATCGCCTGTGCCCTGGGCTACGCGCATGCCTTCGACTACCCCGACGCCGAGGCGGTGTTCGATGAGATCCGCCACTTCCATAACCCGGACACCGGCTACGACCTGCGCGGCATCGACTATGCCGGACTGCGCGCCAACCCCCGGCAGTGGCCCTGCGCGCCGGGGCGCGAGGATGACCGCAGCCCGCTGCGCTATCGCAACGACGAACACGGCCAGCCAGCGGCACTGGCCTTTCCGACCGTCAGCGGCAAGGCGCGTTTTCATGCGCGGCCCTGGCTGGCGCCCGCCGAGCTGCCGGACGACACCTACCCCTTTGTCCTCAACACCGGCCGCGTACAACACCAGTGGCACACCCTGACCAAGACCGGCAAGGTCCCGAGCCTGAACCGGCTCGAGCCCGGCCCCTTCGTCGAGATCCACCCCGACGATGCCCGGCGCCTGGGCATCCGCGACAAGGACCAGGTGGCGATCCGCTCACGCCGTGGCCAGGCGCTGCTGCCGGCCCGCCTCAGCGACCGGGTGCTGCCCGGTGGCTGCTTCGCACCCTTCCACTGGAACGACCTGTACGGCGAGCAGTTGGCGATCAACGCGGTGACCAGCGACGCCGTCGACCCCACCTCGCTGCAACCGGCCTTCAAGTACTGCGCCGTGACCCTCGAACGGGTCGCGGGCGAACGCATCGAGGCCCTCGACCTGAACGTCGCCATTCCTTCGGAGCCCGTCACCATGCCGACCGCCACCCTCGCCCGCCTGCTGGGCCTGGAGACACAGCCTGCCCCGGTGCTTGCCGAGGAGGAGCGGCATTACCTGCAAGGTTTCCTGCTCGGCCTGCAACAGGCGCGGGCCGAAGGCGTGCCAAGCCTGCCGGCTAACGCACCGCTGGCGCCGACCCGACGCCTGTTCGTCGATGGTCTGCTGGCGGGGCTGTTCGCCCAGCCTCAGGCACAGGCGGGATTACCTTGCCATCGCGTGCTGTGGGCCTCGCAGACCGGCAACGGCGAGGCGCTGGCCGAGCGCTGCGCGAAACGCCTGCGCGAAGCGGGGCTGACGGTGGAGCTCAGCAGCATGGAAGGTGTCAGCCCGGCGCAACTGCGCGGCTGCGCCAGCGTACTGCTGATTGCCAGCACCTTCGGCGACGGCGACGCCCCGGACAGTGGCGCCTCGTTCTGGCAGGCCCTGCAGGGCGCGGGCGACGTCGATTGCGTCAAGCTGCCCTATGCGGTACTGGCCCTGGGCGACTCCAGCTACGACCAGTTCTGCGGCTTCGGTCGCAAGCTCGACCAGCGCCTGGCGGAACTGGGCGGCCAGCGTCTGCTGGAGCGGGTCGACTGCGAGCCGGATTTCGATGCCGCATTCAGTGCGTGGCTCGAGGCCCTGCTGGCGGCCCTCGGCACAAACACCCCCGCGACATCGGCACCAGCAACCGCCGAATCTCACGGCAGGCACCAGCCATGGCCTGCGCGCCTGGTGCAGAACCGCCTGCTCAACGGCCCTGGCTCGACCAAGGAAACCCGCCAACTGGTGTTCGACCTCACGAGTAGCGGCCTGGACTATCAGCCCGGTGATGCCCTGGGCGTGTGGCCGCGCAACTGCCCGGCGCTGGTCCAGGAGCTGCTCAGCCTGATGCAACTCGATGGCCAGGCCGCGGTCGAGCTTGAAGGTCAGACGCCGATGCCCCTGAGCCTGGCGCTGGAGCGGCATCTGGAGATCGCCCGTGTCACGCCACGACAGCTCGAAGCGCTCAGCGAAAACGCACCCTCTCTGCAACAGTTGTTGCAGCCTGAGTGCAAGACCGCGCTCAAGGACTGGCTATGGGGCCGGCAACTGGCCGATGTATTGCGCGAGTTTCCCCGGCAATGGCCACTGAGCCGTTGGCTGACCTTGCTCAAGCCCTTGCAACCGCGGCTGTACTCGATCAGCTCAAGCCCCAAGGCGCATCCCGGGCAGGTGCACCTGACGGTGTCCACAGTGCGCTACGGTGAACGCAAGGGGGTCTGCTCGGCCTTTCTCGCCGACCGTGCTGCGGACGTCGAAGTGGCCATCTTTGCCCAACCATCCAGACACTTCCGCCTGCCCGACGACGACGGCACGCCCATCGTAATGATCGGCCCCGGCACCGGCATCGCGCCCTTCCGGGCGTTTCTCGAAGAACGCCGGGAACGCGCTGCGTCTGGCCGCAACTGGCTGTTCTTCGGCGAGCAGCACGAGGAGCACGACTTCTACTATCGCGAGCAGTTGCTGGCTTGGGAAGCACAGGGCCATGTGCGCCTGAGCACCGCGTTCTCCCGCGACCAGCCGCAGAAGATCTATGTGCAGCAACGCCTGCTGGAACAGGGCGCCGAGCTGTGGCGCTGGCTGCAGGACGGCGCGCATGTGTATGTCTGTGGCGATGCCCAGCGCATGGCCCGGGATGTGGATGCGGCCTTGCGCCAGGTGGTGGCGCAGCACGGCGGCCTGGACGAGGCCGCGGCAGCGGCGTATGTCGAAGGGTTGGGGCGGGACAAGCGCTACCGGCGGGATGTGTATTGATGCACCACGGTGGTGAGGGCTGCACCCTGCTTGTGCGCCCGCACCACCTGGCCAGCACACGCCCAAAGCTGCAACCCTTGTGGGAGCGGGCTTGCCCCGCGATGACCGGAAGCCTGGCACACTCCCTGCTTCACCCAATGCACAACAGCCCCAACGACCAACGGCGGTCAACAGGGGCCTCACACTGATGAGTACAGGCAAAGGCGCCTGGAGCTTCGGCTCCAGGCGCCTTTTTCGTTTTCCGTGATCGAGGATCGGCTATGCAGGCAACAGCGAACGAGGCACAACGAGCACGACTGGTCATCGTCGGCAATGGCATGGTCGGCCATCACTGCGTCGAGCAGTTGATCGAACGCGGCGCCACGGCACACTTCGAGCTGCATGTGTTCGGCGAGGAGCGCCAGCGCGCCTACGACCGGGTGCACCTGTCGGAGTATTTCACCGGCAGCTGCGCCGAGACCCTGGCCCTGTGCGCCCCGGACTACTACAGCCGCCACGGCGTGCACCTGCACCTGGGCGAAGCGGTGCTGGACATCGATCGCGAGCGCCAGGAACTGCTCACCGCCGAGGGGCGCCTGGGCTACGACCAGTTGATCCTGGCCACCGGCTCCTACCCGTTCGTGCCGCCGATCGAAGGCTCCAGCGGCAATGCGCGCCTGGTCTACCGCACCCTCGAGGACCTCGACGCGATACGCGCCGCCGCCGCGGATGCCCGGCGTGGCGTGGTGGTCGGTGGCGGCCTGCTCGGCCTCGAGGCGGCCAACGCCCTCAAGTCCCTGGGCCTGGAGGCGCATGTGGTGGAGTTCGCCCCACGCCTGATGCCGGTACAGCTGGACAGCGAAGGCGGCGCGGCGCTCAAGGCACGGATCGAGGCCCTCGGCGTGGGCGTGCACCTGTCCCGCGCGACCCAGTCGATCAGCGCTGGCGAGCAGTACCGCTACCGGATGAACTTCGACGGTGGCGAACACCTGGAGACCGACCTGATCGTCTTTTCCGCCGGCATTCGCCCACAGGACGCCCTGGGCCGGGCCTGTGGTCTGGAGATCGCCGCGCGCGGAGGTGTTGTGATCGACAGCCAGTGCAGGACCAGCGATCCGCGGATCTTCGCCATCGGCGAGTGCGCGTCGTGGAACGGCAGCGTATTCGGCCTGGTCGCCCCCGGCTACGCCATGGCGCGCAACCTGGCCGCGCGGCTGCTGGGCGAGGCGGCGGACGACTTCACCGGCGCCGACATGTCGACCAAGCTCAAGCTGCTGGGCGTGGATGTCGGCTCGATCGGCGATGCCCACGGCGCCACGCCCGGCGCACGCAGCTACCGCTTCATCGACGAGGCCAACAGCGCCTACCGCCGGCTGGTGGTGGATGCCAGCGGCAAGCAGGTGCTCGGCGCGGTGCTGGTGGGCGACAACAGCTACTACGACACCTTGCTGCAGTATGCCCAGAATGGCATCGCCCTGCCGGCCGACCCGGCCGCGCTGATCCTGCCGCAAGGCGGTGGCGCGCCGGCCCTGGGCGCCGATGCGCTGCCCGACAGCGCGACCATCTGCTCCTGCCACAACGTCAGAAAGGGTGCGGTGTGCGCCGCCATCGACAGTGGTTGCGCCGACCTTGCCGCCGTCAAGGGCTGTACCAAGGCCGCCAGCGGCTGTGGTGGTTGCGCAGCCCTGCTCAAGCAGGTGTTCGAACACGAACTGACCGCCCGTGGCGTGACGGTAGACAAGAGCCTGTGCGAGCACTTCGCCTACACCCGCCAGGAACTCTACGCATTGGTGCGGGTGGAGGGCATCCGCACCTTCAGCGAGCTGCTCGAACGCCATGGCAAGGGCCACGTGGGTTGCGACATCTGCAAGCCGGCGGTAGGCAACATCCTCGCCTCGTGCTGGAACCAGCCGATCATGGACCCGGCGCTGGTGCCGCTGCAGGACACCAACGACACCTTCATGGCCAACATGCAGAAAAACGGCACCTACTCGGTGGTGCCGCGCATTCCCGGCGGCGAAATCACCCCGCAAAAGCTGATCGTGATCGGCCAGGTGGCGCAGAAATACGACCTCTACACCAAGATCACCGGCGGCCAGCGCATCGACCTGTTCGGCGCCCAGCTGCATGAACTGCCGCTGATCTGGGGCGAGCTGATCGCCGCCGGTTTCGAGACCGGGCACGCCTACGGCAAGTCGACGCGCACGGTGAAATCCTGTGTCGGCAGCACCTGGTGCCGCTATGGCGTGCAGGACAGCGTGGCCATGGCGCTGCGCCTGGAGGATCGCTACAAGGGCCTGCGCTCACCGCACAAGCTCAAGTTCGCGGTGTCCGGCTGCACCCGCGAATGCGCCGAGGCGCAAAGCAAGGACATCGGCGTGATCGCCACCGACAAGGGCTGGAACCTGTACGTGTGCGGCAACGGCGGCATGCGCCCGCGCCACGCCGAACTGTTCGCCACCGACCTCGACGACGAGACCCTGGTACGGTTGATCGACCGCGTGCTGATGTTCTACATCCGCACCGCCGACAAGCTGCAACGCACCTCGGTGTGGCGCGAGGGCCTCGAAGGCGGGCTCGACTACCTAAAGCAGGTGGTGATCGACGACAGCCTGGGCCTGGCCGCCGAACTCGAGGCACAGATGCAGCTGGTGGTCGATCGCTACGAATGCGAATGGGCCAACGCCCTGGGCGATCCGGAAAAGCTCAAGCGCTTCCGCACCTTTGTCAATGACCAACGCGCCGATCCGGATGTGCACTTCGTGCGTGAGCGTGGCCAGCGCCGACCGGCTGCGCCCCTACAGCTGATTCCCACCCATGAGGAGGCGATGTGATGAACCTGTCCAACACGGCTGTAGCAAGTGAAACCCGCTGGCAGGCGGTGTGCCTGGCCAGCGACCTGGTCGCCGACTCCGGGGTGGTGGTATGGCACGAGGGCGAGCAGGTGGCGCTGTTCTACCTGCCGGGACAAGGGCGGGAATTGTACGCCGTCGGCAATCGCGACCCACGCTCGGGCGCGAACATCATCGGGCGTGGGCTGGTGGGCAGCCTGGGAGCAACCGTGGTGGTAGCGGCACCGCTGTACAAGCAACATTTCTGCCTGCAAAACGGTAACTGCCTGGAAGATCCGACACAGCGCTTGCCGGTGTGGCCGGTGCGTATCCGTGGGATGACGGTCGAACTGGGACAGAGATTCAGATAACGATCAGCCTGCCGGGGCATGCCCCCGGCCAGTGCCCGGCTCTTGCCGCGGGTAATCAGTTCAGCCGCAAACCTGCCTTGATGGCTTCCCAATGGGCCAGATCAACCGCCTCCAGTGGTGTTTCCTTGCTATAGCTGACTGCCACGAAACGGGCCTGCCCGCTTGGCGCGTAGGCCAACTGACGCTGGTACGAGACCACTTCGCCGCGCTTGAATTGCAGGCTGACTTCCAGGCCGTGGATGCCGCGATCGACGCCTGCGCTGACCGGCTGTGGTTCGCTGATGACCGCCCCCAGGCGCTCACGCAACTGCGCCAGTTGCTGCTGGTAAAGCGCCTCCAGCGTCTGCCCGGCCGCCAGCGGACTGCGGGCGATCACCAGGGTGGTGCCACGCTGACGGAAGGTCAGCATGTTCATGGTGGTGTCTTCGGGCGTTTCATCGCCCAGTTCAAGGACCAGGTCCTGGGTCAGGTAGGCGGCCATAGCGCTGCTCCATGCATCGAAGCGGCACACGCTAAAGGTTCGGGGCTTCGCCTGCAAGGGAGGAACCGCCGCCCAGTGACGAAGATCATCCAGACGTTGCAGGTCTGGCCCGCACGGATACACTGCCGGGCATGAACCTCGATACCCGCATCAAGTTCCGGCACCTGCTGTGCTTCCTGGAGATTGCCCGGCAGGGCAGCCTGGCCAGGGCCGCCGACGTGCTTGCGATCAGCCAGCCGGCGATCTCCAAGACCCTCAAGGAACTGGAGGAGCTGCTCGAGGCACGCCTGTTCGAACGTGGCCACAACGGCGTGACCCTGACCCCGGCCGGCACGCGCTTCATGCGCTACGCCGGCCCCAGCGTGCAGGCGTTACGCGACGGGGTCGGCAGTGTCCGCGGCGAGGCGCGGGCGCCGTCGCAGGTGCGCATCGGCGTGCTGTCGACGGTCGAAGGGCTGCTGATGCCCGAGGTGCTGTGCCGCCTGCACCAACGTCACGAGGCGTTGCTGATCAGCGTGGTGACCGGGGCCAGCGCCCAGTTGCTCGGCCAGTTGCACCTGGGGGAGCTGGAACTGGTGGTCGGGCGGATGACCGACAGCCCGCAGATCCAGGGGCTGTCGTTCGAGCACCTGTACAGCGAGTCGATGACCCTGGTGGTGCGGCCCGGGCATCCACTGCTGGCGCAGCAGCCCGTCGAGCGCAGGCAGGTCGGTGATTATCCGCTGGTGCTGCCGCCACCGGGGACGACCATTCGCCAGCATGCCGACAGCCTGTTCGTGCAATGCGCGATCCCGCTGCCGGCACAGCGCCTGGAAACCTTGTCGCTGGCCCTGAGCAGGCGCTATGTGCTGGGCAGCGAGGCGGTCTGGGTGGCGCCACGGGACGCCGTGCTGATCGACTTCGGGCGTGGCGAGCTGGCCGAACTCGACCTCGGTGTGCGCGAACCGGGCGGGTCGGTGGGCATCTGCCGCAATGCGGCCCTGCCCCAGAGCCTGCCGGCGCAATGGGTGTGCGAGGTGCTCCGCGAGGTGGCCGAGGCCTATCGACTCGGGACCTATCCCTGACAACCCGGCAGGCATCTTCCTATACAATCCCCGCCAGTTCCCCGCGCCTCCAGGACCCCTTTCATGGACGAAACCGCGCAGCACTGGCTGCATGCCCTCTCCGCCCCCATGGCCGCCCTCAACGGCGCCAGCTACACCGCCCCCGACTATTTCGAGGGCGAAGACCAGACCGACCTCGAGCGCTGGTGGGGCATCAGCAACCGCGCCCAGTTGCTGGACATGCTCAGCATGGCCGACAACGGCCACGCCACCGAGATGAGCGAGGCCTACTGGCAATACCAGCGCTGCCTGCCCAGCCAGTGGCAAGCCCTGCTCGACACCCTGTCTCCACGCGAGCGCATCCGCCACGAATACGCCGCCCGCACCTTCCCCGACTGTGGCCCGGGCGGCACCCGGGCCTGGGACCTGGGGCGCATGGGTTTCCTGTTGCGTGCCGGCGTCAAGAAAGGCCTGATCGATCGCGACGAGAGCCTCTACCTGCACTACCGCCTGGCCCTGCGCGCCCGCCATTACTACAACCGCTGGGACGGCTACCTGGCCGGCTACCTGTTCGGCAAGGCGCTGTGGAATGCCAGCGACAGCAGCGACGAGACCCTGGCCGCCAACCTCGAGCGCCAGGGTTGCGAGCACTGGAATCGCTGCATCGTGCTCAACCTGCGCCTCGGCGCCCATGACCTGCTGGCCGGGTTGCCCTGGGACATGCCCCTGCCCGAGCCCGCACGACCCACCACGCTGGAAGAGGACTGCTGGTCATGAGTTGCTGGATTCGCCTGGGGATCGAACCGACCCAGGACCTGGACACCATCCGCCTGGCCTATCGCGGCCGCCTGCCCTCGCACCACCCGGAAACCGACCCCGAAGGTTTCCAGGCGCTGCGGGCAGCCTACGAGGAAGCCCTGCGCCTGGCCCGCGAGCAGGCGCCCAGCGAGGCTGAGCCAACACTCGAAGAGAATGCCCCTCATCCAGCACTCAAGCAGTTCCACACCCTGCTTGAGGAGCCGTCCCTGCGCTTCGACCCACAAGCCTGGCAGCGCTTTATCGCCGAACTGGACGAGTTGCCGCTGGACGAACTGGACGACCTCGGCTGGCAACTGCTGCACTCCCTGCGCGACTGCGGACCGCTGTCCCACCACTGCGCGAGCCTGCTGGCCCGGCGCCTGGGCTGGGCCGAACAGCTGCTGCGCCTGGACGACCGCCACGAAGTGGAAGCTTTCCTCGACCGCCTGGAAGAACCCGACCCCTTCGATACCGCCTGCATGCGCGACTGGCCGGCCAGCGCACAGATGGAAAGCCTGTGGTATTTCCGCAGCCTTGAATACTGCTACCAGCAGCGCCCACTGTTCGAGTACGAGCAGTTCGCCGGCGTGCATACCTGCCTGGCCATGCCGGATGACCCGGCCCTGGTGCAACGCCTGCTGGTGCAATTCTGCCAGGCCGGCATCGCCAGCAGGACCTTCTACGACCTGCTCCAGGCGCGCCAGCAACAGGCCCCGGACGATGCCGACCTGCTCTACCTGCTGGCCCGCCAGGCCGATGCCCTGGGCGCCGAGCAACAGGCCCTGGACTGCTGGCTGCGGCTGTACCGCGAACACCAGCACCCCCAGGCCGAACGCTGGCTGATCGACCTCTGCGCCCGTCACCAGCCCCAGCGCCTGCCGTTGCTGATCCAGGCCTTCGACCGCCTGCACACCCCGGCCGGCTGGCCCGCCGAGCTGGACGACCCCGCGCAAAACTGGGGCAGCCCCGGGCAATCCCCGCAGACCCTGGCGCGCTGGTCCGAAGCCTCGCGCCTGGAGCTGCAAGGCATCGCCGCGACCTTTGTCGACTGGCGGCTGGACGGCGACGACGAACTGCCGCTGCTCGCCTGGCTGTTGCAGGACCCGCAGGACCACGACCTGCACCGCCTGTACTGGCAGGCCTGGGCGCTGCAACGCGGGGAAGCCGGCCTGCTGCGCCAGGTTCTCGCCCAGCCCCTCGCCGAAGATGCCCTCGACGCGCTGATCCTCGAAGGCTTCCAGCGCCAGGCCCGCCAGCAACTGCACTGGCTTGAACAGGCCCCGGTGGTCAAGGCGCTGGTGGATTTCTGCGCCAGCGACGACCCGGTGGCGGCCCTGCCCGAGGCCTTGACCGAGGACGCCATCCGCCCAGTCTGTCGCGAATGGCTGCGGCGCATGCGGGTCTACCCGGCCCACGCCCTGCATGCCCTGAATGTGCGGTTCGACATGCGCCGCCTGTTCACCACGCCGTTCGCCTTGCAACTGCAGGGCAACCTCGCCGAGACCGGTGTGCTGCTGCCGGCGATGCCTGAAGGTGAGTCGCTGTGGAACTGGCATCGCCAGCAATTGTTCATGCTCGCCCTGCTGGAGCAGCCGTCACGCTGGCTGACCCTGATCGACCCGGCCCTGCCGAGCCAGCTGCACTACCCGGCCGGGCATCCGTTCGCCCCGCTGCACGCCCTGCTCTGCCAGTTGCTGCCCAGCCCCGACGGCAGCAGTGGCCTGCTCGGCAGCCTGGACACCCGCGACCCTGTACAGGCGGTGGTTTCAGCGCGGTTGCTGACCCTGCATCAAGCCCTGAACAGCACACGTCTACCGGATGCAGCGCAATTGCTGGCCTGCCTGGAGCATGACGATGGCAGCCTGGGCAACGACCATCCTCTGGGTTATCTGCTGTTTTGCGCCGTGCTGCACCATGACCGCTCCCTGGACACCGAGCAGCGTGAACGTCTGCGCCAGCGCCTGGAAGCGCTGGCCCCGCAGGACGAATGGTTCGAGGCGCTGCGCAACGGCTTGCTGCAAGGCAAGACCAAGCATCCACCGGCCGAACTCGCCCATGCCCACGGCGTCGACAGCCGTGCGCTCAATGACGTGCTCGACGCCCTGGACAGCCTGTACAACGATTGCGCGCCGCCAAAGCTCCGCGCCCTGCGCGCCTTGCAGAAGATCAAGGACGACCCGCAGCAGGACCCGGGCCTGCGCTGTGCAATCATGGCCGTGCTGTCGTGGAGCGAGCGCATGCTGCGCAATGCCCTGCAGCACCCTCCGGCGAAATTCTGGGCCGTATGGAAGCTCAATAGCCGCCTGAACCGCTCAGGATTCGCCTTGAACCTGGCCGCCGCCGCCCTCTGCGCCAGCATGATGCTCACGCTGCCGGTGTTGATGCTGGTCACGGTGCTGTTGTTGATCAGCGCCTTCCTCAGGCGCCTGCGCGACCTTGGCCAGGGTATCCCGGCGCTGATCCTGCTGCTCGTGCTGAGCAGGGTGCTTCCGGTACTGCCGCTGTTGCTGCTGGGGCTGCCCGGTGACCGGCTGCCGAACCGCTACGGCTCGCAACCGGGCCAGCAGGCGCTGCTCGATGACAGCCTGCAGGCTACCCTGCGGCGCCTGAACGGTCAGTAGCGCAGCTCGTCGAGCGCCTGGCTCAACGCCTGGCGCTCACGGCTGATCTCACCGGCCTGCTGCCCGGCGAGCACGGCGTTGAAGGCGTCCAGCCAGTTGCCGATCAGCTCGCGCTCGTCGCCCAGGCTCTGCATCCAGGCCCGCTCCAGGCGGGCCAGCAGGGTACGGTTGGGCAGCGTGTCGCGCGGGTGGATCTTCAGCCGCGCCAGGCGCTCCTCGCTGGCCAGGCGCGCCTCGGCATCCAGCCCGGCGGGGCTGCGGTCGATGCTGTGGCTGTGCTTCTGGCCGCTTTCGAGGAAGGTCACGTCCACTTCCAGCAGACCGTTGATGTCGTAGCTGAAACGCACGTCGAGTGACTGGATCTCGCCGGTCGACTGCAAGGGGATCTCGAAACTGTCCACCAGGATGTTGTCGCGCACCCACGGCCGCTCGCCCTGGTACACGGCGATGCGCACGAACTTCTGCTCCGGGTGGCTGCTGTAGAAGCGCTGCACCTTCGAGGTGGGGATCACCGTGTTGCGCTCGATGATCGGCGAGAACGCACCGGTGACGTCCTCGCCCCGGGACGAGGCCACACCGAGGGTGTAGGGGCAGACATCGGTCAGGATCAATTCGTCGATGGCCGCGTCGCGGGCCTTGCACGCCGCCTGGCTAGCCGCGCCGAGGGCGACAATGGTGTCCGGGTCAAGGTGCCGGTACGGCAGGCGGCCGAACAGCTTGGCCACCAGTTGCTGCACCTGCGGCATGCGCGTGGCGCCGCCTACCAGCACCAGGCTGTCCAGCTCGCGTGGGCTCAGCCGGGCATCGCGCAGGGCCTGCTCGATGGGCGCACGCACCCGGGTCAGCAAAGGCGCCCAGATCGCCTGCAGCTTGAGGTCGTCCAACCGCCACTCGCGGGGCTGCACGCCATCGTGCCAGTCCAGCACGCGGCTGCCCTCGCCCGCCTCGCGCTTGAGCTGTTCGATGGCGTCATGCAGGCTGGCCAGGGCCTGGGGGGCCAGCTCCTCGACCTTGAGGTTCCAGTCGCGCAGGCAGGCCTGCAACAACGCTTCGGTGAAATCCTCGCCGCCCAGGTAATTGTCACCGGTGGAGGCATGCACCTCGATCAGCGGCAAGGCGTACTCCAGCACGGTGACATCGAAGGTGCCGCCGCCCAGGTCGAACACCAGGGTGCGCTCGAACTTCTGCTCGTGAAGGCCATAGGCCATGGCCGCGGCGGTCGGCTCATTGATCAGCCGCTGGACCTTCAGCCCGGCCAATTCAGCCGCGAATACCGTGCGCTTGCGCTGCTCGTCGCTGAAATACGCCGGTACCGAAATCACCGCCTCGTTGACCGCGCAGCCCAGGTACGCCTCGGCATCCTGTTTCAACGCACCCAGCACCAGTGCAGACAATTCTTCAGGCGTGAATCGATGCTCCCCCAGCGTGTAGCGCTTGTCGCTACCCATGAAGCGCTTGAACGCCGCCGCGGTGCGCTCGGGGTGCGTGGTCAATCGCGCCCGGGCGGCCTGGCCGACCAGAATCGAGCCGTCGTCATCGACACTGACCACCGAAGGGGTGAGCACTTCACCCACGGCATTAGGGATCAGCCGGGCTTCACCGCCCTGCCAGACGGCAATCAGGCTGTTGGTGGTGCCGAGGTCGATACCGAGCAGTGGCGTGGAATGGGTGGGGGCGTTGGAGAGGCTGGCATCCTGCATGATCGGTCTCTGGCTTGCGATAGGAACCGACGCGGGGCCTGCTGGCCACATGCGGCGGACAGGGCATTCTGGCGCAATGCCAGAAACAAAAAAAGCGACCCTAAGGTCGCTTTCTCTGTTGCTTCCGGGTGTTCAGTGGGCCCTGGAAGCTAAATATGGCGCGGCGGACGGGACTCGAACCCGCGACCCCCGGCGTGACAGGCCGGTATTCTAACCGACTGAACTACCGCCGCGCTATACATCGAGTGGTGGGTGATGACGGGATCGAACCGCCGACCCTCTGCTTGTAAGGCAGATGCTCTCCCGGCTGAGCTAATCACCCTTCGTCTCGGTGTGGCGCGCATTCTACGGAGGACCTCCTACCCTGGCAAGCACTTTTTTCAAAATTTCTGAAAAAAATTTCCAGGCCTTTCAAAGACCTAGCCGCGCCGCGATTTTCTTCCTCTCTATATGACTGCTGGCCCTATGACAGGGTTGGCCTGGAACCGCCCCTCGGAGAATAATGCCCGCCTTATGTATTAAGGAGAGATTCCCCCTCATGTGGTTCAAGAACCTGCTGTCCTATCGCCTGACCCAGGAAGTACCGTTCGAGGCCGAGGCCCTGGAGGCCGCCCTGGCCAGCAAGCCGGCCCGCCCCTGCGCCAGCCAGGAACTGACCACCTACGGTTTCGTCGCGCCGTTCGGCAAGGGCGAGGACGCCCCCCTGGTCCACGTCAGTGGCGAGTTCATGCTGATCGCCGCCCGTAAGGAAGAACGCATCCTGCCCAGCAGCGTAATCAACGACGCGGTCAAGGAGAAGGTCGAGGAGATCGAGACCGAGCAGATGCGCAAGGTCTATAAAAAGGAACGCGACCAGATCAAGGACGAGATCATCCAGGCCTTCCTGCCGCGTGCCTTCATCCGCCGCTCGATGATCTTCGCCGCCATCGCCCCGCGCCTGGGCATGATCCTGGTCAACTCGGCCAGCGCCAAGCGCGCTGAAGACCTGCTGTCGACCCTGCGTGAAGTGATCGGCTCGCTGCCGGTGCGCCCGGCCACCGTGAAGATCGCGCCGAGCGCGACCATGACCGACTGGGTCAAGTCGCAAAAGGCCGCCGAGGGCTTCTTTGTCCTCGACGAGTGCGAACTGCGCGACACCGCCGAGGACGGCGGCATCGTGCGCTGCAAGCGCCAGGACCTGACCAGCGAGGAAATCCAGCTGCACCTGAGCACTGGCAAGCTGGTCACCCAGCTGGCCCTGGCCTGGCAGGACAAGCTGTCGTTCGTGCTCGACGACAAGATGGTGATCAAGCGCCTGAAGTTCGAGGAACTGCTGCAGGAGCAGGCCGAGCAGGATGGCGGCGACGAGGCCCAGCAACAGTTCGACGCCAGCTTCCAGCTGATGATGATGACCTTCACCGAGTTCCTGCCAGTGCTGTTCGAAGCCCTGGGCGGCGAAGAGATCCCGCAGGGGGTCTGAGGGTCAGGCCGGCGCGGCCCAGCGGCGCCGGCTGAACTTCAGGCGCACCCGCAATCGCCGGTGCGCCTCACGATCCAGTGCGTCCCTGGGGATGCACTGGCTCTGGCTGAACCTGTGCCCCTTGGGCACGAACCGCAGTACCACCAGGTTGGGCAGTGCGACGCTGTCCCTGCACAGGCGCGCCAACTGCCAGCCCCGCGCGCGGCTATATAGAAGCCAACCACGTGGGTCACGGCGCAGGCCGGTGATGGCCTCGGGGTGTATCAGCAGGATTCGCCGGGGAATGGCCCAGCAGGCGTGGGCAAGACAGGCGACGACCAGCAGGCCGCGCAGCCAACCGGGCAGCGCCATCAGCGCGAGGGTAAGCAGTGCCAGCGCCAGGCTGGCGAGGTAGGCCGTCAGCAGCAGGCGCGAGCCTTGCCAACGGCACTCGAAGCATTCACTTGGGCTGGACACGGTCCAGGATGATGCGAACCATGCGCTGCAGCTCCGGGTCTTCGGACTCGCTGCGTTCCATGAACCAGCCGAACATGTCCTGATCCTCGCAGGTCAGCAGGCGACGATACAGCTCGCGGTCGGCTTCGCTCAGGCTCGGGTAGACCTCCTGGGTGAAAGGTACCAGCAGCACGTCCAGTTCCAGCATGCCGCGGCGGCTGTGCCAGAAAAGCCGGTTGAGTTCAGTTTGTTCGACCATGGGGCCCTCCTCGAGTGGTCGCGCAGTATACCGTGCAGCGGACAAAGCGGCACAAGGCGTTGGTCTAGTCACCTACCTATTTTGTTACCGGCGTTCTATGATGGCCGCCAGTCTTTAGCTACCGCGATGACCCATGGCCGATTCCGCTTTCTTCTGTACCCTCTCCCATGAGGGCATCCTCGCCGTCCGCGGCTCCGACGCCGGCAAGTTCCTGCAAGGTCAGCTGACCTGCAACATCAGTTACCTCAGCGACGAGCACGCGAGCCTTGGCGCCCGTTGCATGGTCAAGGGGCGCATGCAGTCGAGCTTCCGTATCCTGCCCGAGGGCAATGGCTACCTGCTGGCCATGGCCAGCGAACTGCTCGCGGCACAGCTTGCCGACCTGAAGAAGTACGCGGTGTTCTCCAAGGCCACGCTGGTCGACGACAGCGCTGCCTGGACGCGCTTCGGCCTGCAGCAGGGCGACGCCGCCCTGCAGGCGCTGGGCCTGTCCGTGGCGGACGAGGCCGGCGCGACCGCCCGACATGATGGGCTGATCGCCGTCCGCGCCTCGGCCGGCCGGGCCGAACTGTGGGCGCCTGCCGACCAGGCTGCCGCCGTTGGTGAAAAACTCGCAGCCTTGCTGCCTGAGGGCACGCTCAACGACTGGCTGCTGGGCCAGGTCCGCGCCGGCATCGGCCAGGTCATGGGCCCGACCCGCGAGCTGTTCATCCCGCAGATGATCAACCTGCAGGCCGTCGATGGCGTGAGCTTCAAGAAAGGCTGCTACACCGGTCAGGAAATCGTCGCCCGCATGCAGTACCTGGGCAAGCTCAAGCGCCGCCAATATCGCCTGGCGCTGGCCGAGACAGCGGTACCCCAGCCGGGCGCCGAGATCTTCTCGCCGACCCACGGCTCGTCGGTCGGCGAAGTGGTGATCGGGGCCAGCACCGGCAGCGCCGTCGAACTGCTGGCCGTGCTCAGCGCCGAGGCGGTGGCGGACGACAACCTGCACCTGGGCAGCCTGGAAGGCCCGCGCCTGACGCTGCTCGACCTGCCTTACGAACTGGACCGCGACCGGGAAATCCAGCGCTGACCAGCCCGCCCCGGCTTTATGCCGGGGCAGCACCACCTTTGCCGTAGAGAAGTCCATGAACAAGCTGGCCGAGAAGGTCCAAGCGCAACTGCTCGCCGCCATCGACCGGGACGACCTGGTCCTGCCGACGCTGCCGGAAGTCGCCCTGAGCATCCGCGAAGCCGCCGAAGACAGCGAGATCAGCGTTTCCGCCCTGAGCAAGGTGATCGGCCGCGACGCCGCGCTGTCGGCCCGCCTGATCAAGGTGGTCAACAGCCCGCTGATGCGCGCCGCCGTCGAAGTCACCGACCTGCACACCGCCATCACCCGCCTGGGCATCAACTACAGCTGCAACCTGGCCATCGGCCTGGTGATCGAGCAGATCTTCCATGCCCGCGCCCCGGCGGTGGAACACAAGCTGCGGGATATCTGGGCCAACAGCCTGGAAGTCGCAGGCATCAGCTATGAACTGTGCCGACGCTACACCCAGCTCAAGCCCGACCAGGCCACCCTCGGCGGCCTGGTGCACCAGATCGGCGCCCTGCCGGTGCTGATCTATGCCGAGGAGCACAACGAGCTGCTGTCCGACCCGATCTGCCTGCATTTCGTGATCGAGCAGATCCAACCGGTGCTGGGCGACAAGATTCTCAGCGCCTGGGAATTCCCCGAGCAGTTGGTCAATGTGCCCAGTCAGGTGCAGGACCTGGACCGGCGCACCGACCAGATCGACTACATCGACATCGTGCAGATCGCCCGCTGCATCAGCCAGCGCGAACGCAGCCGGCCCCTGGCCGCCCTGCCCGCCTACCGCCACCTGGGGCTGCCCTATGGCACCGAGCTGGATATCGCCGAGCTGCTGGATGCGCGCAGCATGCTGCGCTGATCGAGCCCCGTATGCGCCGCCCCCTTCGCGGGTAAACCCGCTCCCACAGTCACCAGCCTCCCTGTGGGAGCGGGTTTACCCGCGAATAGGGCTGTAGGGACAACACATCAATCCGCGATAAAACTCACCCGCACCTTCAGCCCGCCCCGCTCGCCGTCGTGCAGGCTGATCTGCGCCAGGTGCGCCCGGCAGATCTCGCCGACGATGGCCAACCCCAGCCCGCTACCCTGCGCGCTGCGTCGGTAGAAGCGCTCGAACACCCGCTCACGCTCGTCCTCGGGAATCCCCGGCCCGTCGTCCTCGACTTCGAGCACGGCCGGCGCCAGTACCCGCAGGACTACGTCGCCACCGGGCGGGGTGTGGGCCAGGGCATTGTCCACCAGGTTGCTGAGCAGTTCGTTGAGCAAGGTCGGCTCGCCCTTGAGCCACACCGGCGCCTCGGCCTCCAGCGCCAGGGCGACGCCGCGGGCATGGGCCAGGGGCGCCATGGCCATGCCCAGTTCGCGGGCCAACTGGCTCAGGTCCAGGCGCTGGGCGCCGCCCTCGGCGATGGCCCGGGCGCCGTTCTCCACCCGTGCCAACGACAGCAGCTGGTTGGCCAGGTGGGTGAGTCGGTCGGTGCCCTGGGCCGCTGCCTCCAGGGTCTTGCGCCATTCATCGGGCTGCTGTGAGCGCAAACCCAGTTCGACCCGCGCCTTGAGCGCCGCCAGCGGCGTGCGCAGCTCGTGGGCGGCGTCGGCGATGAACTGCGCCTGGCGTTCGAACTGCCCCCGCAAGCGCTCGGTGAAGTGATTCAGCCCGCGCACCAGCGGCCCCAGCTCGCGCTGCACCTGGACCACCGGCAGAGCACGCAGGTCGTCCGGCTGGCGCTCCTCCACCGCCGTGCGCAAGCGCTCCAGCGGGCGCAGCGCGGCACTCACCGCGAACCACACCATCACCAGCGCGCCGAAGGCCAGCATGCCCAGGCGCAGCAGGGTGTCGGCCATCAGCCCGCGAGCCATGCGCACCCGTGCCTCCTCGGTCTCGGCCACGCGGATCTCGGCCATGCCGTTCATGTTCGGTTCGCTCACCGCCTTGAGCAGGCTGACCACGCGCACGTCCTGGCCCAGGTAGGTGGCGTTGTAGAAGCGCGCCAGCGCCGGATAGTCGTCGGTGCGCGGCGTGCCCGGCGGCGGAGGCGGCAGGTTCTCGTAGCCGGAAATCAGCTTCTGGTGGATGTCCAGCACCTGGTAGTAGATACGCCCGGCACTGTCGTAGGCAAAGGTGTCCAGGGCCACGTAGGGCACATCGGCGCTGAGGGTGCCGTCGCGCTGCGACAGGCCGGCGGCGATGGTCCGTGCCGACGCCAGCAGGGTCCGGTCATAGGCGGTGTCGGCGGCCTCGCGACCGTTCCAGTAGGCGCTCAGGCCGCTGGCCAGCATCAGCACCACCAGCAGCAGCGCCAGGTTGCCCAGCAAACGCCCGCGCAGGCTGCCGTTGTCACGCATCGCGGTGCTCGAGCAGGTAGCCCAGGCCACGGAAGGTGACGATGGCCACCGGGTGGCCGTCGAGCTTCTTGCGCAGGCGGTGGATGTAGATCTCGATGGCGTCGGGGCTGGCCTCCTCGTCGAGGCCGAACACCTGGGCCGCCAGCTGTTCCTTGCTCATCACCCGGCCAGGGCGGGCGATCAGCGCCTCGAGCACGCTCTGCTCGCGCTGGGTCAGGGTCAGCGGCTCGCTGCCCAGGCTGAAGCGCCGGGTATCCAGGTCGTAGACCAGCGGGCCGCAGCGCTGCTGGCGCTCGCCACCAAGCACGCTGCGGCGCAGCAGGGCCTTGACCCGCGCTTCCAGCTCGGTCAGCTCGAAGGGCTTGGCCAGGTAGTCGTCGGCGCCCAGGTTCAGGCCGTGCACACGGTCCTTCACATCGCTGCGGGCGGTGAGCATCAGCACCGGCAAGGTCTTGCCGCGCCCGCGCAAACGCGCCAGCACCTCGAAACCGTCCAGCCGCGGCAGGCCGACATCCAGCACTGCCACGGCGTAGTCCTCGCTGGCCAAGGCCAGGTCGGCGGCCACGCCGTCATGCAGCACGTCCACGGTCAGTCCCTGGCTCTTGAGGGCCTGGGCCACGCTTTCGGCCAGTTGCAGATGGTCTTCGACCAGCAGCACACGCATCGGATTCTCCCTGTTCGGCTGGGCTTTTTGCGCGGAGTGTAACCCCGTGGCGGGTGCTGTGAAGCCCTCGCCGGAAACCTTTCACGCTGAAAGGTTAGCGAAAGGTTGGTTGCCTAGCATCGCACCACGGTCGCCCCGCGCGCCGCAAAAAGCACCAGCAAGGTGCAACACATAAGAACAATAAATGGAGTCACCGACGATGCTGTCCATGCAGCCGCAGGCGTTTGCGCCTATCCGTTCATTCGCCGCCCGACCTTCCGCCCTCGCCAGCGCCGTCGCCCTTGCCGGTGTCGCGCCCATGAGCCAGGCCGCCTTCTTCGAAGACAGCACGGCCACCTTCGAAACCCGCAACATGTACTTCAACCGCGACTTCCGCGACGGCACCAGCGCGCAGCAATCCAAACGCGACGAATGGGCCCAGGGGTTCATGCTCAATTTCGAGTCCGGCTACACCGACGGCACCGTGGGCTTCGGCCTGGACGCGCTGGGCATGGTCGGGGTCAAGCTCGACTCCAGCAAGGACCGCACAGGCACCGGCCTGCTGCCCACCCACGACAACGGCAAGGCGGCCGACGAGTACTCCAAGCTGGGCCTCACCGGCAAGGTCAAGGTCTCGCAGACCGAGCTGAAGATCGGCACGCTGATCCCCGAACTGCCCACCCTGCAGCCCAACGACGGGCGCATCCTGCCGCAGACCTTCGAAGGCGGCCTGGTCACCTCGAAGGAGATCAAGGGCCTGACCTTCACCGGCGGGCGCCTGGAAAAGGCCAAGGACCGCGACGACAGCAACTGGGAAGACCTGGCCCTGAACAACAAGAATGGCCGCTTCGGTGGCACCTTCAGTGCCGACAACTTCGACATGGGCGGCCTGGACTACCAGTTCACCGACCGCATCACCGGCAGCTACCACTTCGCCCAGCTCGACGACATCTACCGCCAGCATTTCATCGGCCTGCTCGCCACCCAGCCCTGGGGCCCGGGCACCTTTGGCGCCGACCTGCGCCTGGCGATCAGCGACGACGCCGGCGCGGCCAAGGCCGGCAAGATCGACAACACCACCGTCAACGGCATGCTCAGCTACACCCTGGGCGGGCACAAGGTCAGCGGCGCCTGGCAGCAGTTGTCCGGTGACAGCGCCTTCCCCTACGTCGATGGCGCCGACCCGTACCTGGTCAACTTCGTCCAGATCAACGACTTCGCAGGCGCCGACGAACGCTCCTGGCAGGCGCGCTACGACTACAACTTCGCAGCCATGGGCATCCCCGGCCTGACCTTCATGACCCGCTACATCAGCGGCGACAACGTCAGCCGCGCCGCCGGTGGCGAGGGCAAGGAGTGGGAACGCAACACCGAACTGAAGTACGTGGTACAAAGCGGCCCGTTGAAGAACGTCGCCGTGCGCCTGCGCAACGCCACCTTCCGCTCCAACTTCACCCGCGACGCGGACGAGGTGCGGCTGCTGGTGAGCTACAGCGTGGCTCTGTGGTAACCCATAACAACAACGCTCACGGAGATAGACGATGACCTTTTCACTGCGCCGCCTCGTCCTGGCCACCGGTTGCCTGCTGCTGGCCGGCAACGCCCTGGCCGCCGAACCGAAACGCCCCGAATGCATCGCCCCGGCCTCGCCCGGCGGTGGTTTCGACCTGACCTGCAAGCTGGTGCAAAGCGCCCTGGTCAACGAGAAGATCCTCAGCAAGCCCATGCGCGTGACCTACATGCCCGGCGGTGTCGGCGCGGTGGCCTACAACGCGGTGGTCGCCCAGCGCCCGGCTGACGCCGGCACGTTGGTGGCCTGGTCCAGCGGCTCGCTGCTGAACCTGGCCCAGGGCAAGTTCGGCCGTTTCGACGAGAACGCGGTGAAGTGGCTGGCGGCCGTCGGCACCAGCTATGGCGCCATCGCGGTGAAGAGCGACTCGCCCTACAAGACCCTCGACGACCTGGTCGCGGCCCTGAAGAAGGACCCGAGCAAGGTGGTGATCGGCTCCGGCGGCACCGTCGGCAGCCAGGACTGGATGCAGACCGCGCTGATCGCCAAGGCCGCCGGGATCAACCCGCGCGACCTGCGCTACGTGGCCCTGGAAGGCGGCGGCGAAATCGCCACCGCGCTGCTGGGCGGGCACATCCAGGTCGGCTCCACCGACATCTCCGACTCCATGCCGCATATCCAGAGCGGCAACATGCGCATCCTCGCGGTGTTCTCCGACAAGCGCCTGGACGAGCCTGAGATGAAGGACATCCCCACCGCCAAGGAGCAAGGCTACGACATCGTCTGGCCGGTGGTGCGCGGCTTCTACCTGGGGCCGAAGGTCAGCGACGAGGACTATGCCTGGTGGAAGGCTTCGTTCGACAAGCTGCTGGCCTCCGAGGACTTCGCCAAGCTGCGTGACCAGCGCGAGCTGTTCCCGTTCGCCATGACCGGCGAGGAGCTGGACCGCTATGTGAAGAAGCAGGTGGCGGACTACAAGGCGCTGGCCCGTGAGTTCGGGCTGATCCAGTAAGCCACCCTGGCGATTCCACACCACCCCCTGTGGGAGCGGGTTTACCCGCGAAGGCGTCAGCAGGTTCAACAGTACTGCCTGTCATGACGCATTCGCGGGTAAACCCGCTCCCACAGGGCCGGTGCTGGGTCCATAGCTATTACCGAGGATTCTTCCATGATCCTGCAACGCCTCTTCGCCCTGGCCCTGCTGGCGCTGTGCGCCGTGCTGGCCGTGATGGCCTGGCCCTACCAGGCGGCCTTCTCCTATGAACCGGTAGGCCCGCGCGCCTACCCGCTGCTGATGCTCGGCCTGATGGGCCTGGGCCTGCTGTACCTGGCGATCCGCCCCACACCCATCGTGCGCAAGGACGACGAACCGGAACTGGACCGCGAGACCCTGATCAAGATCGCCGCCTGCGTCGGCCTGCTGCTCGTCTTCGCCAGCACCTTCGAAACCCTGGGCTTCATCCTCAGCGCCATCCTGGTCGGCGTGCCCATGGCCCGCCTGTACGGTGGCCGCTGGCTGCACAGTGCCCTGGTGGTGGTGGGCATGAGCCTGTTCCTCTACTGGCTGTTCGACCGCGTGATGGACGTGCCCCTGCCCCTCGGCCTGCTCGACGTACTGGAGAACTGACACATGGATACCTTGAGCTACCTGGGCCAGGGCTTCGGCGTCGCCCTGAGCCCGTACAACCTGGTCACCGCCCTGACCGGCACCCTGATCGGCACCGTGGTCGGCCTGCTGCCGGGCCTGGGCCCGATCAACGGCGTGGCCCTGCTGATCCCCATCGCCTTCGCCCTCGGCCTGCCGCCGGAGTCGGCGCTGATCCTGCTGGCCGCGGTGTACCTGGGCTGTGAATACGGCGGGCGGATCAGTTCGATCCTGCTGAACATCCCCGGGGAGGCCTCCACCGTGATGACCACCCTGGACGGTTACCCCATGGCCCGCCAGGGCCTGGCCGGCGTGGCGCTGTCGCTGTCGGCCTGGAGTTCGTTCATCGGCGCCTTCATCGCCACCTGCGGCATGGTGCTGTTCGCCCCGCTGCTGGCGAAATGGGCGATCGCCTTCGGACCGGCGGAGTACTTCGTGCTGATGGTGTTCGCCATCGTCGCCCTCGGCGGCATGGCCGGCGACAAGCCACTGAAGACCTTCATTGCCGCGCTGATCGGCCTGTTCCTCTCGGCGGTGGGCATCGACGCCAACAGCGGCGTGTACCGCTTCACCGGCGACAGCGTGCACCTGGCCGACGGCATCCAGTTCGTGGTGCTGGTGCTGGGCCTGTTCTCCATCAGCGAGATCCTCCTGCTGCTGGAAAAGACCCACCACGGTCACGTGGCGGTCAAGGCCACCGGGCGCATGCTGTTCAACTTCAAGGAAGCGGCCTCGGTGTTCTTCGTCAACATCCGTTGCGGCCTGCTGGGCTTCTTCATGGGCGTGTTGCCGGGTGCCGGCGCGACCCTGGCCAGTGCCGTGGCCTACATGACCGAAAAACGCATCGCCGGCGACAAAGGCAAGTTCGGCAAGGGCGACGCCCGTGGCCTGGCCGCGCCGGAAACCGCCATCGGCGCCTCTTGCTGCGGCGCCCTGGTGCCGATGCTGACCCTAGGTGTGCCAGGCTCCGGCACCACTGCGGTGATGATCGGCGCGCTGACCCTGTACAACATCACCCCCGGCCCGCTGCTGTTCGAACAGCAGCCGGACATCGTCTGGGGCCTGATCGCCTCGCTGTTCATCGCCAACCTGATGCTGATCATCCTCAACGTGCCGATGATCCGTGTGTTCACCCGCATTCTCGCCGTGCCGAACTGGGCGCTGGTGCCGGTGATCGCGATCATCACCGCGATCGGCGTATACGCGGTGCATGCCACCACCTTCGACCTGTTCCTGATGGTCGGCATCGGCATCATGGGCTATATCCTGCGCAAGCTGGATTTCCCGCTGTCGCCGATCCTGCTGGGCTTCATCCTCGGCGGGCTGATGGAGCAGAACCTGCGCCGTGCGCTGTCGATCTCCAACGGTGAACTGGGCATCCTCTGGTCGAGCCCGATCAGCATGGGCGTATGGGTGCTGGTGGTGTGCATGCTGAGCCTGCCGCTGCTGCGCATCTGGCGCAAACGTGCCCTGCAGCGCCGGGCCATGGCCGATGCCTGACCGGTCGTTGCCACTGTTCTGGGCCACCGGGCTGGTCGGTCTTGCCGGCGGATTTCTCGCCAGCAAGGTCGGCTGGCCCTTGCCGTGGATGGTCGGCTCGTTGCTGGCGATCATCCTGGTGCGTTGCCTGAGCCCCTGGCAGCTCAGCGAAATCCCCAATGGCCGCAAATGCGGGCAATGGATCATCGGCATCGGCATCGGCCTGCACTTCACCCCGGCGGTGATCGAGCAGGTGGCCAGCCACTTCGCGCTGATCTTCTTCGGTGCGTTGTTCACCACCCTCTCCAGCGTGATCAGCGTGTGGCTGCTGCGGCGTACCGGTGAAGACCGCGCCACGGCATTCTTCGCCAGCATGCCGGGCGGTTCGGGCGAGATGGTCAACCTCGGCGCGCGCAACGGCGCGGTGCTCAGCCAGGTGGCCGCGGCGCAGAGCCTGCGGGTGCTGGCGGTGGTGCTGTGCGTGCCGGCGCTGTTCAAGTTCTTGCTCGGCGATGGCGTGCCGCTGAACCATGCCGGCAGCGTGAGCTGGGGCTGGCTGGCGCTGATCGCGCCGCTGGGGGTGCTGGTGGCGCTGCTCTGGCAGCGCCTGCGCCAACCCAACCCCTGGTTGTTCGGGCCGTTGCTGGTGGCAGCCAGTGTGAGCCTGGCGGGCAACCTGCAGATTGGCCTGCCCAACGGCGCCAGCCAGATCGGCCAGTGGCTGATCGGCAGCGGCCTGGCCTGTCATTTCAATCGCGCGTTCTTCCGCCGGGCGCCGTCGTTCCTTGGCCGGACCTTGCTGGCCACGGCGCTGTGCATGCTGATCGCGGCGGGCGCGGCCTGGGCGTTGAGCCTGCTGACGCACCTGGACCTGCGCTCGCTGACGCTGGGGATGATGCCTGGGGGCATCGCCGAGATGAGCCTGACGGCGGAGACCCTGCAACTGTCCGTGCCGCTGGTGACGGCGCTGCAGGTGATGCGGCTGTTGTTCGTGCTGTTCCTGGCCGAGCCGTTGTTCCGGCGCTGGAATGCCAGCCAGTAGAGATGTGCTGGCTTCTTCGCGGGTAAACCCGCTCCCACAGGTACTGCGCAGACCCTGAAAGGCAGCACATTTTCTGTGGGAGCGGGTTTACCCGCGAAGAGGCCCTCAGCCAATCACAGCGGCGGCAACGCCCAATCGATCGGCGCCATCCCGCGTTGTTCCAGGAAGCTGTTGGTACGGCTGAAATGCCCGCAGCCAAAGAACCCACGGTAAGCCGACAATGGCGATGGATGCACCGACTTGAGCACCAGGTGCTTGCTGGCATCGATCAGCTTCTGCTTGCTCTGGGCATGGGCACCCCACAGCAGGAACACCACGTTCGGGCACTGCTCGCTGACCACCTGGATGATCCGGTCGGTAAAGAACTCCCAGCCTTTCTTCGCGTGGGACGCGGCATTGGCGCGCTCCACGGTCATGGTGGTGTTGAGCAGCAGCACGCCCTGCTCGGCCCAGCTCTGCAGGTAACCATGCGCGGGAATCGGCAGGTTCAGATCGCGCTGCAGCTCCTTGTAGATATTGACCAGCGACGGCGGCGTGGGGATGCCCGGCTGCACCGAGAAACACAGGCCATGGGCCTGGCCGGGGCCGTGATACGGGTCCTGGCCGAGGATGACCACCTTGACCTGCTCCAGCGGCGTGGAATTCAGGGCGTTGAAGATCAGCGGCCCGGGCGGGTAGATCTCCTTGCCGGCGGCGTACTCGGTACGCAGGAACTCGCGCAGCTGATGCATGTAGGGCTGGTCGAACTCGGCGCGCAGCGCGGCCTTCCAGCTGGGTTCGAGTTTGATGCGATCGTCGTCGGTCATGGGGGCATCCAAAAGCAAAGTGCCGCGACACTAGGAAAGCCGGGCCGGCTTGTCAATCGATCCGACCGACGACCGGCAGCTTCGCCGCGGCAGGCCATACTGAGGGGATGACCTGCGCGAGGTAGTCCATGTCCATTCAATGCGAGGTACTGACCGGCGCCGACGGCGCCCGTATCGGCATCGCCACCCTGGATGCGCCCAAGGCGCTCAACGCCCTGACGCTGCCGATGATCGAAGTGCTCGACGAACGGCTGCGCGCCTGGGCCAGCGATCCCGGGATCGTCTGCGTGCTGCTGCGCGGCAACGGGCCGAAGGCCTTCTGTGCCGGTGGCGATGTCCGCGCCCTGGTCGAGGCCTGCCGCGAACACCCCGGTAGCGTACCGCCGCTGGCCGCTACCTTCTTCGCCAGCGAATATCGCCTCGACCATCGCCTGCACACCTACCCCAAACCCTTGTTGTGCTGGGGCCATGGCCATGTGCTGGGCGGCGGCATGGGCCTGCTGCAGGGCGCCGCGGTACGTATCGTCACCCCCAGCAGCCGCCTGGCCATGCCGGAAATCAGCATCGGCCTGTACCCGGATGTCGGCGCCAGCTGGTTCCTCGCCCGCCTGCCGGGCAAGCTCGGCCTGTTCCTGGGGCTGACCGGGGCCCCGCTCAACGCCCGCGACGCGCTGGACCTGGACCTGGCCGATCGTTTCCTGGGCGAGCATCAGCAGGAGGCGCTGATCGAGGAACTGCTGCAATTGAACTGGCAGGAGCAGACCGCCCTGCAGCTCAACAGCCTGCTCAAGGCCGAGCAGCACCGCGCCTGCGCCGAACTGCCGCAAGGCCAGTGGCTGGCACGCCGCGCCGTGATCGACGAAGTGCTCGATGTGGCCGACCCGGTGGCGGCCTGGCGGGCCCTGGCCGGCCTGGCCACCCATACCGATCCCTTGCTGGCGGCGGCGGGCCAGCGTCTGCACGAGGGCTGCCCGCTGACGGCGCACCTGGTGTGGGAACAGATCCGTCGAGCGCGGCACCTGTCACTGGCCCAGGTGTTCCAGATGGAATACACCCTGAGCCTGAACTGCTGCCGTCACCCGGAGTTCAGTGAAGGGGTGCGGGCCAGGTTGCTGGACAAGGACAACACCCCGCGCTGGCACTGGCCGGATGTGGCACAGGTGCCGGCGGCGGTGGTGGAGGCGCATTTCAGCAAGGCCTGGGAGGGGCGCCATCCGTTGGCGGAACTGGGATGACGTCAGTGCCCTGTCACCGCGACCAGCCCCGCTCGCCACCCCGGCCCCCATCGGGTCGACGGTCACGGTTGCCCTGCCCGTTGGAGTGCCAGCGATCGCCCCGGCGGTCGTCATTGCGGTAGTCGTGGCGGTCGCGATCCCGCCCGTAGTCGTAGCGCTGGCGGTTGCCGTAGTCGTAACGCGGATTCCCCTGCCAGCGCGGCTGCATGCCGGGCGCCGGATAAGGGCGGTATTGCGGCACCGGCGCCGGCCTGTAGTAACGCGGCGCGGGCTGATAGTAGTAACGGGTCTGCGGCACCACGTAGTAGCGGTCCTGGCGGTAGTAGCCTGGGTAAACGTAGCGATCGCTGGTGTAGTAGTCGCTGCGGTAATAGCCGCCGCTCTCGTAATAGGGGGCGCAGGCGGAGGTCAGCAGTCCGAGCAGGACGACGAGCAAAATTCGTGGGTACATGGCGGCCTCCTGGACCGCAGGGATGCCCGGCACAGCGACGCTGGCGGGCGTCGACGACAAGCTGTTGGTCGACACAGGATAAGACCGTGGCAACCGGGTTCAGTGCCATTTTCGCAACAAATTGAAACAGGTCCTGTAACGCCGAAAAACATGCAGTCATTTTTCGGTCATCTCTCTAGAATGTGGCCACCGGCACACCTCACGGGACGATCATGCCCTCGCCTTCCACCCTGTTCTCGCAACGCTCGCTGATCTTCGCCCTGCTGCTGTTGCTGGCCGGTGGCTTCCTGGCCACTTCGCTGCTCGGCTACTACGCCTCGCGCGGGGCGATCCGCGACGGCATCGTCAACACCGAGCTGCCGCTGACCTCCGACAACGTCTACTCGGAGATCCAGAAGGACCTGATCCGCCCGGTGCTGATCGCCTCGATGATGGCCCAGGACACCTTCCTGCGCGACTGGGTGCTGGCCGGCGAGCAGGACACCGGGCGCATCACCCGCTACCTGGGCGCCGTGATGGGCAGCCAGGCCACCTGCACCAGCTTCTTCGTCTCCGACCGCAGCCTCACCTACTACCAGGCCAAGGGCGTGCTCAAGCAGGTGCGGGCCGACGCCTGGCGCGACGCCTGGTATTTTCGCCTGCGCCAGTCGAGCAAACCCTACGAGATCAACGTCGACCTGGACATGGCCAACCAGGACAAGCTCACCGTGTTCATCAACCACCGGGTGCTCGACTACCAGCAGCGCTTCATCGGCGCCGCCGGCGTGGGCTTGAGCGTGGAGTCGGTGGTCCGCCTGATCGACGACTACCAACGGCGCTACCAGCGCTCGGTGCTGTTCACCGATGCCCAGGGCAAGGTCCTGCTGACCGGCTCCGACGGCGGCCCCCATGGCCTGCGGGCTGGCCAGCAACTGGCCGACAGCAGCCAGTGGCAGGACCTGCTGGCACGCATGCCGACACCGGCCAGCGGCAGCCACGAGTACACCGACAACGACGGCCACAGTCACTTCCTCAATGTGCGCCTGCTGCCGGAACTGGACTGGTACCTGTTGGTGGACAAGCGCGAAACCGGCGCCCTGGACCGCATCCGCCAGTCGCTGTACCTGAACCTGGCGATCTGCGCCATGATCACCCTGGTGGTCCTGTCGCTGCTCAATGCCATGGTCAAGCGGCACCAGGACAACGCCGAAGCGCTGGCCACCCTCGACAGCCTCACCGGCCTGCCCAATCGCCGCAGCTTCGACCTGCTGGCCGGCCAGGCCCTTATCGAAGCCCAGCGCGACAACGCGCCGCTGGTCGCCCTGCTGATCGACCTCGACCACTTCAAGACCCTCAACGACACCCACGGCCACCTGGCCGGCGACGAAGTGCTGCGCCAGTTCGCCAATGTGCTGCAGGGCAGCCTGCGCCAGTCCGATATACTGTGCCGCTGGGGCGGCGAGGAGTTCATCGTGCTGCTGCGCGAAGCCGAAGGTCGCCAGGCCATCGAGGTGGCGGAAAAGATCCGCCGGCGCACCGAGCAACTGACCTTCAGCCATGCCGACCAGCCAATACGCCTGACCGTGAGCATCGGCCTGTCCGCCCTGCAGCGCGACGACAGCCTGCACAGCCTGCTGACCCGCGCCGACCACGCGCTCTATCGTGCCAAACAAGGCGGACGCAACCGTGTCTGCAGTGAAATGCCCGGAACCGACCATGCCTGATCCTCGACACTGCCCCGCCTGCGGCGCCCTCAACCGGTGCGGCCTGGCCGACCCGCGCAACGCCACGCAAGGCTGCTGGTGCTTCGAAGTGGCCATCGACCCAACAGTGATCGAGGCCTTGCCCACCGAACTGCGCGACAAGGCTTGCCTGTGCCCGCGCTGCGCGCAGGTCGATGGGCAACTCAAGGCAGCGCCAGTGCACACGATCCGCTAGACTGCGCGCCGATTTCCCGCAAGCGACCCGCCCCATGCGCCTCGACCGATTCCTCGGCAACCTGCCCTGCTACAACCGCCAGCAAGTACGCCTGCTGCTGGCACAGCGGCGCGTGCGCGTGGATGGCCAGCCGACCGCCGACCCGTTGCTGGAGGTGCGTGAATTCAGCCGCGTCGAGGTCGATGAGCAGGTGCTCCAGGCCGGTCGTCCGGCACGCTACCTGATGCTGCACAAGCCCACCGGTTGCGTCAGCGCCACCCAGGACCCGCAGCACCGTACCGTGCTCGACCTGTTGCCGGCAGAGCTGCGCGATGACCTGCACATCGCCGGGCGCCTGGACTACAACACCACCGGGCTGATGATCCTGACCAACGATGGCCAGTGGTCGCGACGCCTGACCCAGCCACGGACCAAGCAGCCCAAGACCTACCTGGTGCACACCGAGGACGAAATCGGTGCACATTACGTCGACAGGTTCCGCGAAGGGTTCTACTTCGCCTTCGAAGACCTCACCACCCTGCCCGCCCAGCTGGATATCCTCGGCCCGCGCAGCGCACGTCTGGTCATCGTCGAGGGGCGTTATCACCAGGTGAAGCGGATGTTCGGGCACTTCCAGAACAAGGTGGTGGGGCTGCATCGGGAAAGCATGGGTTCGATCACACTGGACCCGATATTGCGTCTAGGAGCGTTCAGGGCGCTGACCGCCGAGGAAATCGCCTCGGTCTGAGCGGATTTGCATGCCCCTGTAGGAGCGGCCTTGTGCCGCGAAAGGGCCGCGCAGCGGCCCCGGCAATTTCTACCTCGACGCGGAGGTCGTGGGGCCGCTTCGCAGCCCTTTCGCGGCACAAGGCCGCTCCTACAGGGCGTGTATGCGGCCGATCCACCATTCGGCGGTTTCCCACGAAAGATTGCTCCAACGGCACTTGCGCGATCCCGCCCTCCCTGCTTGACTGCTAACTCGTCGGTCTGCATGTGACTCAACGGTCACAATCGCAGTCCAAGACGCCCTTTACCGGCCACCCGGGGTCTCGATGCCCTGGGGCACGGTAATCGCCCGCACAACAATACCGTCGACTACACGCGTCAAGGATCGACACAAGGGCCCACCGGTTTCCGTTCCAGGCGAATGCCTACCTGTCATAAAGCACGTGCACCCTAATGGCCTGTCCGGTCGATTCGGCGCCTAGCCCGCCTGCCGATCGCACACGCCACCAGGTGACGCGAATACCCTTTTTGCGCCAGGAGTCGATGACATGAGGCCAGAAATCGCTGTACTTGATATCCAAGGGCAGTACCGGGTTTACACGGAGTTCCATCGCGCGCAGGGCGCCGAAAAGACGATCATCCTGATCAATGGCTCGTTGGCGACCACGGCGTCCTTTGCACAGACAGTGCGCAGCCTGCACCCGCAGTTCAACGTGGTGCTGTACGACCAGCCGTATGCCGGCAAGTCCAAACCGCACAACCGCCATGAACGGCTGCTGACCAAGGAGACCGAGGCGCACATCCTGCTCGAACTGATCGAGCATTTCCGTGCCGACCACGTCCTGTCGTTCTCCTGGGGCGGTGCCTGCACCCTGCTGGCGCTGGCGCACCAGCCGCGGCTGGTGAAGAAGGCCATCGTCAGTTCGTTCTCGCCGGTGATCAACGAACCGATGCGCGACTACCTGGACCGCGGTTGCCAGTACCTGGCCGCCTGCGACCGCTACCAGGTGGGCAACCTGGTCAACGACACCATCGGCAAGTACCTGCCGTCGCTGTTCAAGCGCTTCAACTACCGCCACGTCAGCAGCCTGGACAGCCACGAATACGCGCAGATGCACTTCCATATCAACCAGGTGCTCGACCACGACTTGGAACGGGCGCTGAAGGCCGCGCGCAACATCGACATCCCGGTGCTGTTCATCAACGGCGACCGCGACGAGTACACCACCGTCGAGGATGCCCGCCAGTTCAGCCGCCATGTCGGGCGCAGCCAGTTCAGCGTGATCCAGGGCGCCGGCCACTTCCTCGACATGGAGCACAAGACCGCCTGCGAGGATACCCGCAGTGCGATGCTCGGTTTCCTCAAGCCGGCTCTGCGCGAATCCCGCCACCGCTACTCACAGGAAACGGGGCAGCATGCACTGGCCATCTGAGCGCATCGGCGCCCTGTAGCCCTCGATACCCGCAGGCTACGGGTCGCCGACAGGCTTTTTTTACAGCCTTGGGCTTCTCATTCGGGGAGGGTTCTGGTAAAAAGTCGTGCTTCGAAGCGGGTATAGTTTATTGGTAAAACTATAGCTTCCCAAGCTATTGAGGAGGGTTCGATTCCCTCTACCCGCTCCAACTCGCATTCCCCGCACGACGTTCCAATAACGTCGTCGCTGTCAAAAGGAGCCTCGGCTCCTTTTTTCGTTTCTGCGCCAAAGCATTGATCTGGCCTCCCCCTCGACCTGGACATAACCCCGCCGGCCTGCGGCCACAGCGTTAAGTGTGAAGGCTGGGGCCAAAACAGCGCGTGTCCGCAGTTGCGGGCTAGAAATTCAACGCAACGCTGAAATTGCCAAGGTCACTCATCATCGTCTTGCCTATCTCGGTCTTCAAACGCCGACCGAACGGCCTCCACGATTCGCGCTGCCAGGCGCTCATCCTCAAGCTGCGGATAGTGCTTCCTGAGCTTGCCGGAAACACTCCAGCCATTCTCCTTGACCGCGCGAATGATGCGATTTGCATCCTGGTCTGGCATCTCCACGACGTCTTTGAGCCGCTCCTGGGCGAGCTGGAAGATGACAAGGATCCTGGCTTCGTCCGCCATCCCTGTTCGAATCGTGTGCTCGACGACGCGCGCCGTATAGAGAACATGTGCGGTCAGATCCGGATAACGCCAGGCGAAGCGCGCATCTTCGTAGTCGTCGAACTCGAAGTTGCTCGGTGTACCGTCTTCGTAGGTCACAAGCCTGCCAAAGCGATAGGATGCCGCATAGCGGCGCATGAAGGGGCGAGAGAATACCTCCAGTGTCGCATCATAGCTGGCACGGAACTCGGCCGAGCTGGTAATGGTTGCTGAAACAGGCAATATCACGCCATTTGGAACCGCCTGGTCCCGAACCAGCGTGTCGTTGATCAGGAAACGGTGGATTCGCCCATTCCCGTCTCTCATCGGATGGATGTAGACGAAACCGAACGCCAATGCTGCGGCGCGGGCAAGCGACTCGGCTCCCCGGGTGGCCATCTCGAATTCCTTGAGGCCAGCAAGCATCGGGGCCAGATCGTCAAAATGTGGGGCGACGTAGTGCACGATGTTCTCGCGCATCGTGGATTGCCCTACAAAAACGGGAGAGTGCCGCAACCCGAGGCCAAACGCATCGCGCCCCAGGATACCTGCCTGCAAGAGATGCAGGCTTCGGTCACTCAAGGGGTCTTCAATATGGCCGCAGTGTTGCGCGATGACATGTGCAAAGCGCTGGATGCGGTCGGCTTGGCCTTCCTCTTTTTCAATCAGAAAGCTCGCGCGCGACTCTTTCAACGTCAACCAACTCGCCGTCCGCATCAGGATGTCGGGGCCGAAGGTCTGATCGAGCTCTTCCAACGCGGCTGTCAGGTCAAACTGCAAGGCTTGCTGCACGGCGTCGGTTCGCCGGATCAGTGGGCAAAACTCAGGCGTACCTGGCAGATTGTTGTTGACCCGCCAGCGGCGAGATCGAAGCGGCGTCGTTCGGGTCAGGTAGCGGGCCGGCGACACGGCATCGGTATAGGCGCCATTGGTCACATCAGGCACGTCCAGATGCTGCCCCGTCAGCCACTCGTATAGAAAACCGGTGCGCCGAGCGTACTGGCCATAAGGGGAACGTCGGCACCAAGCTTCGACTGGCTCGGGCCCTGTGACTGCAAACAGGCGGGCGAAGAATTCAAGGTGAATCGCCTCGTACTTGAGCCCGAATTCGAAGTGGCCTGCAAAATCGTCGTCAGGCCGATAGTTGGGCGGATACTTGTTTTCTACCTGACTACCGGTGTCGCGGCTTGCCCGCACCGTGCCGATGGTCGAGTCGACGCGTAGAGGTTGTGCCGGATCAACCCCGTACCGAATGGCTAGCGCCTTGAAACCGACCTGCATGGAATGAATCCTCTACCGAAAGCCCAAAAACGCTACTTTTAGCGGAACATCACCCTAAAACAATACCATCAGCCATGAGACGCAAAAATACTACGGAACATACAATTTCGCTACTTACTTCAAGAATTCCCTCAAAAACGCTAATGAATATGCCATTTCATGTTCAATTCCCTCTACCCACTCCAACTCGCATTCCCCGCACGACGTTCCAGCAACGTCGTCGCTGTCAAAAGGAGCCTCGCCTCCTTTTTCGTTTCCAGCGTCCCTTTCTTGATCTGGCCCATGGCCATTGCCGCGCCGATTGGCTTGAATGCCCAGTGATTCGCGGTGCATAACCGCTAAGCTTGCTGAAACAATTCCAAAGGACTGCGCATGTTTCTCTCCCGCTGGCTACCAGGCCTGGCCAACCTGTTGCACTACCGCCGCGAATGGTTCCACGCTGACCTGCAGGCCGGCCTGTCGGTGGCCGCGATCCAGATCCCCATTGCCATCGCCTATGCGCAGATCGTCGGCCTGCCTCCGCAGTACGGCTTGTACGCCTGCGTGCTGCCGATGATGGTCTATGCCCTGATCGGCAGTTCACGGCAATTGATGGTCGGCCCGGACGCCGCCACCTGCGCCATGATTGGCGGGGCCGTGGCGCCGCTGGCCATGGGCGATGCGCACCGCATCGCCGAACTGTCGGTGATCGTCACCGTGCTGGTGGGCGTGATGCTGATCGCCGCCGGGGTGGCGCGGGCCGGTTTCATCGCCAGCTTCTTCTCGCGGCCGATCCTCATCGGCTACCTCAACGGCATCGGCCTGAGCCTGCTCGCCGGGCAGTTGTCGAAGGTGGTGGGTTTCAAGATCGAAGGCGATGGGTTCATCCTCAGCCTGATCAACTTCCTCCAGCGCATGGGCGAGATCCACTGGTTGACCCTGGCCATCGGCCTTGCCGGGCTGGGCCTGCTGATCTGGCTGCCGCGACGCTACCCGCGACTGCCGGCGGCACTGGTGACCGTGGTGGTGTTCACCGCCCTGGCCGGGCTGTTCGGCCTTGACCGTTATGGGGTAGCGATCCTAGGCCCGGTGCCGGCGGGCATCCCGGAACTGGCCTGGCCGCAGAGCAGCCTGGCGGAAACCAAGAGCCTGCTGCGCGACGCCCTGGGTATCGCCACCATCAGTTTCTGCAGCGCCATGCTCACTGCCCGCAGCTTTGCCGCCCGCCACGGCTACGCGATCAACGCCAACCACGAGTTCCTCGCCCTGGGCGTGAGCAACCTGGCCGCCGGCATATCCCAGGGCTTCGCCATCAGCGGCGCCGATTCGCGCACCGCGGTCAACGACATGGTCGGCGGCAAGAGCCAGTTGGTGGGCATCATCGCCGCCCTGGTGATCGCCCTGATCCTGCTGTTCTTCACCGCGCCCATGGCCTGGATTCCCCAGGCCGCGCTGGGCGCGGTGCTGCTGATGGCCGGCTGGGGGCTGATCGACGTGAAGTCGCTCAAGACCATCCGCAAGCTAAGCCGTTTCGAGTTCTGGCTGTGCCTGCTGACCACGGTCGGCGTACTCGGCCTGGGCGTGTTGCCGGGCATCGTGTTCGCCGTGACCCTGGCCATCCTGCGCCTGCTCTACAGCATCTACCAGCCCACCGACGCCGTGCTGGGCTGGGTGCCGGGCATCGAGGGCCAGGTGGACGTGCGCCAGCACAAGGACGCCCGCACCGTCCCGGGCCTGGTGGTGTATCGCTTCGACGATGCGATCCTGTTCTTCAATGCCGACTACTTCAAGATGCGCCTGCTCGAAGCCGTGCAGGGCGTGGAGAAACCACAGGTGGTGCTGTTCGACGCGGAGGCCGTGACCAGCATCGACGTCAGTGGCGTGGCGGCCCTGCGCGAAGTGCGCGACACCCTCGCCGCCCAGGGCATCCACTTCGCCATCGCCCGCGCCCGCGGCACCTTCCTGCGCATGCTGGTGCGTTCCGGGATGGCGCGGGAAATGGAAGAGAAGTTGCTGTTCGGCTCGGTACGGGCGGGGATTCGGGCGTATCGGGTGTGGCGCAACAGGGCTCGGCGGGAGGGGGCGAGCGAGTAAAGGAAAGGGACTACGCCATCACCAGAAGGGAATGATGCAGCTGCGCAGTCACCACTCTGTAGCCTTGCCATTCATCTTCAACTCGTAGCATTGATCCCAGGATCAGCTACGCCAATGGCGTACCTTCTGCTATGCTCTTCACCGAAACCGCCATCTTTACCAAACGCGTCAGAGAGTTGCTCGACGATGAGGCCTACCGAATGCTTCAAGTACGCCTCATGATGTGCCCCGACGCGGGAGAGATTGTTGAGGGAACCGGCGGCCTGCGCAAGATCCGCGTCCCGGCAAATGGGCATGGAAAGCGTGGCGGCGCCAGGATCATCTACTACCACTTCGTCGCCGCATCCCAGATTGCCATGCTTTGTATCTATCCCAAGAATGAACAGTCAGACCTTAGCGCCACGCAGCGCAAGGTACTGAAAGCTGTTATCGAACACTGGAGCCAGCCATGAGCCGTTTCTTCGACGAACTGATGGAAAGCGTTGAACAAATGGATGAGATCATCCAAGGTCAACGCCCTCCCTCACGCCAGTTCGAAATCGACGCCCTCCAGGTCAGGAGCATACGCAAGGCGACCGGGCTATCTCAGGCACGCTTTGCCGAGATGATCGATGTGCAGGTGGCCACCTTGCGTAACTGGGAACAGGGACGTCGAGAGCCGACAGGGCCGGCCAAAGCCCTGTTGAGGGCCATCAACAACGATCCAGATCATGTTCTGAAAGCACTTTCCCACTGAACACGCACGACGTCCCTTGAACGGGACGTCCGCTCGATCTACGGCACACAAGCCCGCGCAACAACCTGTGCTCCCTGCCCAAGCAAGCTGATCAACCCACAGGGCAGGCTCCCGCGCCATTGCAGATAGTCATGCCCGGCAGGAAACTCCACCTGTTCTACCCGGTACCCCTTGGCCAGCAGCACATCGCGCAGATGGCGGTTGGTATCGAGGATCCTCGGTCCCTCGAACAGCCCCGCCTGCAGGTAGAACCGCAATGGCCGGCGCGGTGCCTTGACATACTCGCGGGTCAACCAGCCAGACTCGTCGCCGGCCATCGGCCACCAGAAGGAGCCGGACATGCTCAGCACATTGCCGAACAATTCCGGGTGCCTGAGGCCCATGTAGGCCGACGCCAGGCCGCCGTAACTGGACCCGGCGACCACGGTGCGCGAAGCCGGCGCCGCCAGTCCCTGGCGGCTGGCCCAGGGCATCAGCTCTTCGGCCATGAAGCGGGCGAACAATGGGTTGGGCGGCAACTCCCGCTCGCGGCTTTCGCTGCTGGGGTTGGCGATGATCAGCGCCGCAGTGGGCGGGATCAGGCCGTCGGCCATCAGGTTGTCGAGTATCGTCGAGGTCGGCACCTGGCGGGTGTAGGCATGGGCATCGAACAGCACCAGCAAGGCCTGGTCAGCCTTGCCCGGGCGCCAGCCCGCCGGGCGGTAGAGGTAGATATCGCGCTCGTTGCCCAGCACCTCGCTGGCCAGGCGCTTGCGCTCCAAAGAGCCACGGGCCACCCCGGCACGCTCGGCGACCCAGGGCTGGGGCGCCGCATCCGCAAGCTCCAGGCGTGAACGCGATAACCAGGCATCGCCGCTGGCGTCGGCGAAGGTGTTGGGGTTGAGCGGGTCGCGCCGGGTGCTGGCGAGGATCACCCGACGGTCGTCGGATACCGGCACATCCGGGGCCATCTGGTAACTCAGGCGGGTGGCCGCTGGCACCTCGAAGCTGTGAAACCAGACATCGCTCGCACCCATCCGAGACAAGGGCTCGTGGTTGCCAGAAGGCGCACCGAACATCCGCACATTGTCCCGTGCGCCACGCCAGAGGAAAGTGACCAGCCGCTTGTCCGGCTGCCCTGGAATTACTTCGACCAGCGGCGTCCCTTCGCCCGCACGTGCCTTCCAGAACGCATCGGTGCCTCCACCAGACGCCAGTTGCTGCTGCAGAGCACGCATTGTCGGGCTGAGCAGGGGCGCAGCAGTTCGACGCTGCTCGCTGGACGGCTGCACCTGCTCCAAGCTCACGCTGAAGCGTTCTGCCGGTCGGATCGCCAAGGGTTCGGCGCGCACTCCGTAGCGGCCATCCTGCGGCGCGACGAACAGGAACTCACGGGGTTGATCCAGGCCGTCGATCAGCAGGCGCAACGGCCGCCCCTCGGTATCCAGCAGGCGCAGGCTGACATCACCGTCGACCCGGCCACGCACCAGGTCCCCGGCCTTGAGCGCCAACTGCCAGACTGGCGGATGCGCTCTGCTGACCTGGCCGGCGACCGATTTTCCAACCTCAAGATCGGCGTGCGCGGCCGCCAGGGCCGCATTCGAGCACAGTGCAGCCAGCAGCCATGCACCACTCAAGCGCTTGAATCGCTGCATGCCCACCTCAGAAGTCGACGCTGGCGGAGAGTTTGAGCGTGCGCGGTTCGCTGACGGTGGCGTAGCCATCGTTGAACACGCCGGCCCAATAGGCGCGGTTCTCGACGTTCTCCAGACTGGCACGCAGGGTCACCTCCTTGCTCAGCACCTTGGTCGCATAGCGCGCGCCGAGGTCGTAGCGGGTCCACTGCGGGATCTTCAACTGGTTGGCGGAATCGAGGTACTGGGAGCTGCTGTGGATACCCAGGGCGGTCAGGGTCAGGCCCTCGACCCCGGGCAGGTCCCACTCGGCGCCGAGGTTGGCCGACCAGGCCGGCACGCCGCGGGCGGTGTTGCCGTCCATGGCGCCATTGGCGGTCTTGCTCAGCACCGCACGGGTGTAAGTCACGCCACCGAGCAGGCGCACGCTGGGGACGACTTCGCCGAACATCGTCCACTCAACCCCTCGGTTGCGCTGCTCGCCGTCATCGTTGTAGCGATTGCTGGGCTTGTCGTAGATCATGCTGGGCTTGTCGATCTGGAACACCGCCAGCGTGTGGGTGAAGTCGCCCAGGTCCCATTTCACCCCGGCCTCCATCTGCTTGGCGACATAGGGCGCGAACTGCTCGCCGTAGTTGGCGGCCTTCTGGTCGGTGACCATGCCGCCCTGGGTCAGGCCCTCGATGTAGTTGGCATACAACGACACCGGCGCGTCCCAGGGCTTGAGCACGATACCCACGGCCGGGGTCAGCTTTTGCTCGTCGTACGAAGGGTTGCTCATCTTTTGCCGCACGCGCTGGGAGCGGACTCCGAGGGTGAGCAGCACACGCTCGTCCATGAAGCCCAGGGTATCGGCCACGGCAAAGCTCGACAGGGTGTTGTCGCCGGTCTTGGTGCTGCTGCCGTGGTCGCCGGCGATGATCGCCTTGCCCGGGTGGTAGATGTTGGTGGGGTACTTGGCTCCGGTGACCGTTGGCGCACGGCCGATGTCCTGGTGCAGCAAGGTGGTGCTGAGCACCATCTGGTGGCTGACCGGGCCGGTCATGAAGTTGCCGCGCAGACCGGCCTCGGTAGACAGGCTGTGGGTGTAGCCGGCCTGGTTGTAGGTTTCGCCCGTGGCCGTGCCATCGGCCTTGTTCACCACCACCCGGGTGCCGTTGAGGAAGCCATCGTAGCGGGTGCGGGCGCCCCCGACGCTGGCGTAGGCGCTCCAGCTGTCATCGAGCTGGTACTCGCCACGCACCACCACGGCCTTGCTGATCTGCCGGGCGTGGATGCCTTCGAGGATGTTGGTGTCCGGCTTGGGTGCGCGGGTTACGTGGTTGAGGCCGCTGAAGCCGGCCATCATCGGGCTGCCGTTTTCCAGTTTCTCGTGGTTTTCGTAGGCATCCAGTTCGAGCTTGAAGTCATCGCCCCGATAGTCCAGGGCCAGCGCCGCCAGGGTACGGTCCTTGGACTGTTCGTCGACACCCGTGTCGCCGCTGCCGTAGACGCCATTGAAGCGAATGCCGAAGCGGCCATCGGCGAAGCGCCGACCGACATCGATATGCTCGGCGACATAACCATCGGACACGTAGCTGGTGGTCAGGCGGGTCAACGGCGCATCGCCGGCGCGTTTGGGCACCAGGTTGACCACCCCGCCGACACCACCGTTGGGCGCCATGCCATTGAGCAGCGCGCCCGGTCCCTTGAGCACTTCGACGCGCTCGAGGAATTCGGTCGGCACGTGACCATCGGGCGCCAGGCCGTAGAGTCCACCCAGCGCCAGCTCGGTGGAGTCCAGGGCATAGCCACGGATCATGAAGTTCTCGTAGGCATGCCCTTCACCGGTGCTGAAGCGGATCGACGGGTCGTTGCGCAACACCGCGCCGACCGTGCCGCTCTGCTGGTTCTCGATGGTCTTGGCGGTGTAGGCGGAGACGCTGAAGGGGGTGTCCATCAGGTCGCGGTTGCCCAGCATGCCGATGCGCGCGCCACGGGCCACCTGGCCACCGCTGTAGCTTTCCGGCAGGTCGCTGTTGAAGCCCGAGGCATTGACCGTGGTCGCCCCCAGGGTCAGGGCACCCTGCTCGGTCGGGCCGCGCAGGATGATCACGCCGTTTTCTTCCACCGCCACCAGGTCGCTGCCGGCCAGCAGCTGGCGCAGGGCCTGCAACACCGTGTAGCGGCCCTGCAAGGCAGGCGCGCTGCGCCCGGCCAGCACACGGCTGTCGGCGGCGATCGCCACCCCCGATTCATGGGCCAGGGCATGCACCGTGGCCTCCAGCGACTGCCCCGGCAGGTCGAGGTTCAGCGGCTGGCTATCGGCCAGGGCCAGGCCGCTGCCGCAGAGGGCGCAGGCCAGGGCCAGGCGCCGCAGGGTGCCGGGGAAGCGGGGGGTGAAAAGCGACATGATCGGTCCTTGCAGGAGGTGGGTTCACAGCTGATGACGCGGCAGCGGCGGTTTACCCCTCAAAACAATTTCGCTGGGTTTCAGCGCGGTGCGACCAGGCGCTGCGCCCCCTGCTCCAGCAGCCTGACCGGCAGGATCCCCGGCAACGCCTCGAGCAACACCTCGGGGCGGCCGCTCGGGAAACTGCCCGTCAAGCGCAGGTTGGCCACCCCCGGATCGACCCGAACGGTCCGTCCGACATAGGCATTGAGCTCGCCGATCACCTCGACCAGCGGCTGGTCGGTGAACGACCACCAACCCCGCTGCCAGTGCGCCAGGTCCGGGCCAAACCGGCCACCGGCACGCAAGCTGCCCAGCCGCCCCTGGCCATCCAGGCAGATGCGTTCGCCGGCCTGCAGCACCTGCTCGCCACCTTGCAGGTCGCGCACCTGGACCCGCCCCCTGGCCACCGCCACCTGGACCCGGTCGCCACGGTCGCTGACCGTGAAGGCAGTGCCCAGCACCTGCACCAGGCCCAGGCGCGTGCTGATCAGGAACGGTCGCCACAACTCATGGGCGACATCGAAGAACACGTTGCCGTGCAGCAACAGGACCTGCCGCTGGCCATGATCGAAACGCACGCGCAGGTTGCTTTCGGCCGCCACCAGCAACTGGCTGCCGTCCGGCAACGCCAGCGCCTGCGGCGCTTGCGCGTGGGCCGTCTGCAGGTCCTGCTGGAACGCTGCGGTGCGCTTGTACATCCAGCCCAGCCAGCCACCGGCAGCCAGCAGCAAAGCCAGCGCGCCGCCCTGGCGCAACACCCGCCGACGACCGACATCGCAGGCCTGCGGCTGCAACGCGCCACGCAGTTGCGGCGCGAGGCAATGAACCAGCTGCCAACGCTGTTCGGCTTCCAGCCAGGCGCACTCATGCTCGGCGCTGCGACCACGCCAGCGCTGCACCAGGCCGTGGGTCTTGCGCACACGTTCCGGATCGTCCCCTTGCAGCGCCGCCAGGTAGACCAGTGCCTGCTGCACCTTGCGCGGCGCGGCCGGCTCAGTCATGACGGCTCGCCAGGCGCAGCTCGGACAGGTCGAAAACCGCCCGGGCGATATGCAGCTCCACCGACTTGGCCGACAGCGCCAGGGCCTCGCACACCTCACGGTGACTGTGGCCGTGCAGGCGCACGCGAACGAACACCTCGCGGCGCAGCCTGGGCATGCGTTCGATGCGGGCGATCAGGTGCTGCAGCTGCTCGCGCGCGATCATGATCTCTTCCACGCTGGGGCTGAGCCAATCGGCCCGCGCCAGCCAGTCTTCCAGCGCCGCCAGTTCGGTGCTGCGCCGGCGGTACTGGTCGATGCACAGGTTGCGCGCCGCCTGGAACAGCAAGGCCCGGGCATTGATCACCGGTGCGTTGAGCGCGTGGGCGTAGGCCTGGGCGAAGCTGGACTGGGCGATATCGGCGGCGTCGTCAGGATTGCGCAGCCGCCCGCAGAGATAGCGGCGCAGGTCGCTGTAATGGGCGAGCAGATCGTCGACGGCCGCCTTGAGGGCAGGCCGGGCGTGCCAAACGCTGGAAAGGGAGGTCATTGCGGATGTGGCGAGGGCCGTTAATAGGAATTCCTATCATTCTCACACATGCCAATCGGCCATCGCTAGTGTCCTGTCTCGGAAATACGTTCTCTTTTGGCGAGTGGCTTGGGTGTTCGGCCAAGGCGCCGCGACGAGTCATAGCAGGGCTATGGCGAGGAGTGGCAACGCCGGCCGGGCGCCCAAGACGCCGCCAAAAGTGAACAGCTTATTTCCGAGACAGGACACTAGTGTGGTGTTTTGCAAATACGACCAATAAATCGCGAGCGATTTTTGCGCTCAGGCAAGGCGTCGCGACGAGTCGTAGCCCAGCTACGGCGAGGAGCGACAACGCCGCATGAGCGCAAAAAACGCCGCGAGTTATGGTCGTTATTTGTGAAACACCACACTAGCATCATCTTGTCGATCAGTAACCCAGCTTGCGCAGCAACTGGCCCTCGTTCTGCGGCAATGGCCGGCCGTAGAAGCGCATCAGCTCAGCGGCGCGATTGGTGAAGATGCCATCGACGCCGGCTTTCATCGCCTTGTCGAAGTCCACCGCCTCGTCGAGGGTGTACACGTGCACCAGCAGGCCCTTGGCATGGCTGGCCTGGTTCATCCAGGGCTGGATCAGGTCGGAATAACTCTGCTCGCCCAGGTGGCTGCGGACCGCCGAAGGGCCGGTGCCGATGGCGCCGCCGGCCTTGGCGTAGTCGAGCCAGCGCTCGAACTCGGCACGATCCTTCGGTTGCTGGCGGGCGTAGAAGGCCGACTTGTCCTGCTCGCCGGACTCGGCGAAGTCCTGCCCGGAGGCCGGTTCGATGCTGCCCTTGGCCACCCACAGCAAGAGGATCTTCGGCACCTGCGGCATGGCTTGGTGCAGCAGCTTGAGGCTGTTGCGGTCGAAGGTCTGCAACACCACCCGGCCCGGCTTGTCGAGCCAGCCGCGGGCTTCGAGGCGTTTCTTCAGGTCCTGTTCGATGCCAGGGAACTGGGCCGGTTCCTTGGTCTCGATGTACAGGCCGGGGTGACGCTCGGGGTTGCCTTCGGCGATGTCGATCACCTCGTCCAGGGTCAGGATGCGCTGGCCCTTGAACGCATCCCGGGCACGCTGGGGATAGGCCTTGTTGAACCAGCTGCCGGCATCCAGCGCCTTGAGCTCGGCCAGGGTGAAGGCGCTGACCGGGCTGGCCTTGCGCTCCGGGTAACGTTCGGCGACGTCGCTGGTGCGCGCCAGCACATCGTCGTGGACTACCACCAGCACGCCATCGCGGGTGCGCTGCAGGTCCATTTCCAGGTAGTCAGCGCCCAGTTCACGAGCCAGCAGGTAGGCGGGAGTGGTGGACTCGGGTGCGTCGAACGAAGCGCCGCGGTGGGCGATCACGGCCGGGTGAGGGATGTCCTGGGCGCTGGCGAGGGCCTTGCCATCAGTGGCATGGGCGGCAGTGCTCGCCAGCAGGGTGGCCAGGAGAAGGGTCTTGTACATGGGTAGTCCTTTGCAGATCGGGGCCGGCCTCCGGAAGACGCCGGCAAGGTCAACGGTGCAGTCCTTGAAGGCGCAAGCCTCGCACACTCTGCATGACATGCTAAAGTCCCCGGCGTTTTCCGCCCCACCCAACGGACCGCCCATGCCCGCACTCGACGCCCACCTGCCCTCCTGGGCCGACCTCAACCAGCGCCACCCCAGCACGGCCCTGCTGCTGGGCAACGGCGCCAGCCGCGCGCTGTGGAAACCGTTCGGCTACTTCTCGTTGTTCGAGCAAGCCCAGCAGGTGCGACACAAGGCGCTGGGCGTGAGCGACCAGGCGCTGTTCAAGGCCCTGGGCAGCGAACTGTTCGAGCCGGTGCTCAGCACCCTGAACACCACGGTACGGGCCAACGCCGCGCTGGCGATCAACTCCACCGCGCCGCTGAACCGCTACTACTCGATCAAGGAAGCGTTGATCCACGCGGTGCGCGCCGTGCACCTGCCCTGGCCGCTGTTCCCCGACGCGACACGTACGGCCATCAACCAGGCGCTGCGCCAGTACCGCACCGTCTACACCAGCAACTACGACCTGATCCTGCCCTGGGCCGTGGCCCAGGATGCGCAAGGTTTCGCCAGCCTGTTCGACGAGCAGGGTTTCTTCGATGTGCGCCGCAGCCAGGTCGAAGGCATTCGCGTGCTGCACCTGCATGGCGGCATGCACCTGCTTAAACTACCCGACGGCAGCACCCGCCAGCGCGGCGCGGAACAGGCCGAGCTGCTCGAAGGCTTCGCCGTCAACATCCCCGGCGAAGTGCCGCTGTTCGTCAACGAGAGCCGCAGCGAGGACAAGCTGCGTGCCATCCGCAACAGCGACTACCTGTCCTGGAGCCTGGGGCAACTGGCCCGCGAACAGGGTGGCCTGTGCCTGTTCGGCCAGCACCTGGATGCCAGCGACCAACACCTGCTCGAGGCCATCCGTCAGGCACGGCCCCAGCACCTGGCCATCGCCATCCGGCCATTGAGCGAGGCTTCGATCATCAACCAGAAGCAGCACTTTATCGACCGCTTCGCCGATCTTGCCCAGGTTCCCCTGCATTTCTTCGACTCAGCCAGTCACCCCCTCGGGCTGGCAGAATTGGCGATCGCCGTGCCCGTCAACCACGCTCGTCGGCGCTAAATCGATCACTTTGCAAATGTAAATAATTCTCGATAAGATCCGCACCCTTTCCTCCACGCCAGCCCGGAAAGCGTGCATGCAGCGCCCCAAGCCCGACCCTGTCGCCCACGGTTTCTATGCCGACATCCTGCATTTCCTGCGCAAGCGCATGGACAATGCCAGCGATGCCGCGGACATGACCCAGGATGTGTTCGCCCAGTGGCTGGGCTACCGGGACCGGGCCAAGGTGGAGCAGCCGCGCGCGTTCCTGTTCCAGGTGGCCCGCAACCTGCTGAGCGACCATTGGCGACGGCAGAAAGTCCGCCACGCGGTGCTGGCCGACGACACCCTGCCCGAGGCACATGACACTCCCGCCAATGACCCGCTGGACCACGCCCAGCAGCAACAGCGGCTGAATCAATTGCGCCAGGTGCTCAGCGAACTCTCGCCGCGACGCCGCGAAGCCCTTATGCTGCACCGTTTCGAAGGCCTGACCCAGGCCCAGATCGCCGAACGCATGAACATTTCCGTCAGCATGGTCGAGAAGCACATCGCCGCCGCCCTGCTGCAATGCAAGCAACGCCTGGACAGTGACAACGGCACGGAGCAGTTCCCATGACCCCCACCGACGAGCTCGACCCGCGGCCGATCGACGCCCAGGCGGCGAGCTGGTTCAGCCGCAACCGCAACCAGCCTTCGCGCCAGGAGCGCAAGGCGTTCGCCCTGTGGATGCAGACGCCCGAGCACACCCGCGCCTACCGCCAGTTCGAACAATTGTGGGATGACCTGGCCGCGCTCAAGCAGGCCAACCGCCCCGTGCCCTTGCCGGTGCGCCGCGCGCCACGCTGGCGCCCGGCCCTGGCAACCGCGGCGGCCCTGCTCTGCGCGGTGCTGGCGGGCAACCTGGGGGCGGGCAGCACCGCCTTCAGCCAGCGCATCGCCGCCGGCCAGGCCTTGCAGACCCTGCAACTGCCCGACGGCAGCCAGCTCTTCGTCAACGCCCAGACCCGCCTGCGCCTGGACTTCAGCGCCGAGCGGAGGCTGATCCACCTCGACCGCGGCCAGTTGTACATCGAGGTCGCGCCCGACAAGGAACGCCCCTTGTTCGTCGACGCCGGCAGCGGCCGAGTGCGCGTGGTCGGTACCGGCTTCGACCTGCGCCGTGGCGAGCGTGAACTGGTGGTGGCGGTTGCCCACGGCCAGGTGGCGTTCGATACGCCGGGCGAACGACAACCGCCCGTGCTGCTCGGAGCCCGTCAGGGCGCCACCTACGACCTGGCGCGCGGCAGCCTGACCCGCCACGAACTCGGTGAGCAGCAAGTCGCCGACTGGCGCGAGGGCCATGTGAGCTTCCGCAACCGCGAGCTGGCCAGCCTGGTCGACGAGCTCGGCCTGTATCGCCAGCACCCGGTGGTGCTGGCCGATCCGGCGCTCGGCCGCTACAAGGTGTCCGGCAACCTCGACGTGCACGACCCGGACGCCCTGCTCAATGCCCTGCCGGCGCTGTTGCCGGTCAAGACCACCTTGCTCGCCGACGGGCGCCTGCGCATCGAGCGACGCTAAAAAAATAATTTGAGAATTTTTATCATTCGCAGGTGAGGTTTTGTCGCAACGCCGCGTCTTCCTCCCCGCCTGCCGCGTGATGGCGGGCTTTTTCCGGCCTTTTGCCGTTTGGGGGAATTCATGTTGTCCGCGTTGCGTCCATTGCACTGCCTGCCTGCCCGACCCACCCTGCTGGCCCTGTGCCTGGCCATGAGCCTGGCCGCCGAAGCCGCGCCGGTGCCCTTCGACCTGCCGGCGCAACCGCTGGCCCGTTCGCTGAGCCAGCTGGCCCAGCAGGCCAAGGTCCAGCTGCTGTTCGACGAGGCCCTGCTCGGCAGCGCCCAGGCACCGGCGCTCAAGGGCGACTTCGAGGCCGAGGCGGCCATCGGGCGCCTGCTGGTGGGCAGCCGCTTCAGTGTCGTACGCATGGGCAACACCTACGTGGTGCGCCTGCGCGAGGACGCCCCGAGTGCCGACAACAGCATCCAGCTCGGCGCCTTGAGCATCGTTGGCGACGGCAAGCAGGTGGAGCCCGGCAACGTCGGACGCTCGACCCTCGACCAGGAACAGATCGACCGCTACCAGCCGAACAACATCCCCAGCGTGCTGGCCACCTTGCCAGGCGTGAACATGGGTGGCTCGGCCAAGCCCGGCGGCCAGACCATCAACATCTGGGGCCTGGGCGACGCCGAGGACGTGCCGATGACCCTCGATGGCGCGCCCAAGAGCGGCTTCGAGCGTTACCAGCAAGGCACGATCTTCATCGAGCCGGAACTGATCAAGCACATCGAGGTGGAGAAAGGCCCGCACTCGGTGAAGACCGGCAACGGCGGCTTCGGCGGCAGCGTCAACATGGAGACCAAGGACGCCGGCGACCTGCTGCAGGAAGGCCGCAACAGCGGCGCCATGCTCAAGTATGGCTATGCCAGCAACGACCATCAGCAGATCTACAGCTCGGCGCTTTTCGGCCGCAGCGATGACCGGCGCTTCGACGGCCTGGTCTATTACACCAAGCGCGACGGCGGCAACCTGAAAATGGCCGACAACCTGCCGGACCCGAACAACCAGTGGCCGGTCAACCCCAAGCGCGTGCCCTACAGCGCCCTGGACCTGGACGGCATGCTGCTCAAGGGCAACGTCCACTTCACCGACGAGCACAGCCTGGGCCTTTCCTACTCGCGCTCCGAAACCGACCGCTGGACCACCTTCGCCGCCACCGCCTACCCGGCGCCCCCCTCGGCGGCGGACATCAGGAAGTACGGCTACGAAGGCTCTCTCAAACGCTTCCTGGCCTATCGCACCACCATCGACACCACCTGGTCGGCCACCTACAAGTACCAGCCCATCGAGAATCCGTGGGTCGATTTGCAGGTGAAATACTCCGAGTCCGACACCAAGCAGACCGACGAGCGTGAAGCCACGGCGTTCTTCCAGCCGTCCACCGGTGGTCGCAAGATGGACACCGAGTACAAGGACCGCATGCTCGATGTGAAGAACACCAGCACCTTCCTCACCGGTCCGCTGGAACACGCGCTCACCGCAGGCGTGCAGGTTCGCCGTCACGATCGCGACACGCAGATGTGGATGCCCGGCAAGACCTACGAAGTGCCCAAGTACAACTATGGCCACTACCAGCCGTACTTCATGCCCAGCGGCCAGGTCGACAGCCAGGGTTACTACCTGCAGGACGCCGTCACCCTGGGCAGCGTGACCATCACGCCTTCTTTGCGCTATGACCACGTCACCAACGAGGGCAAGCCCAACCAGGCGCCCTACTACAACAACCCGGCGGCCGGCCACGACTACAGCGACAAGACCTACAGCGGCTGGTCGCCACGCCTGTCGCTGTTCTGGAAGGCCACCGAGCAGACCGTGCTGTTCGCCGACTACAGCAAGACCTGGCGCGCGCCCGTGCTGGATGAGCAGTACGAGGTGCAAGGCGTGGGAAGCCGTACATCCACCAGCCGCAATCTCGACCCGGAACGTATCACCGGCGTGCGCGTGGGCAGCATCAGCGATTTCTCCAACGTGTTTGTCCAGGGCGACAGCGCCCAGGTACGCACGACCTTGTTCCGCAACAAGATCACCGACGAGATCTTCAAGGCCACCGGGGTCGGCTGCCAGGAGCAACTGGCCACCGGCGGCAGCATCGCCAACACCTGCGGTGGCGGCCTGATGGGCAACTACCGCAACATCGGCGACGTAGAGTACAAGGGCTTCGAGATCGAGACGTTCTACGACTCCACCTACCTGTTCGGCGCGGTGTCGTACGCCTGGATGGAAGGTCGCCACGAGGGCGCCTACACCAACCCTTGGGGCCCCGACGTGTGGGCCAAGGATGTGCCTGCGCCGAAATGGATCACCACCCTGGGGGTCAAGATTCCGTCCTGGGACGCCCGTGTCGGCTGGACCGCGCAGTTCGTCGGCGCCACCCACCACCTGCCCAGTGACAAGTACTTCGAGGGCCCGGCCAGTGCCCTGGGCGACCGCTACTACGACAACTTCGGCAATGAGAAGTACGAGATTCACGGCCTGTTCGCCAACTGGAAACCCCAGCAGCCGTACCTCAAGGGCACCGAGGTCAACCTGACCGTGGACAACCTGTTCAACAAGGCCATCCGGCCGGAGCTGTCGGGCGAGAACGCCTACACCCAGGGGCGCAATGCCAAGATCAGCGTGACCCGGTTCTTCTGATCCTGCGCAACGGCGATGATGCAATGGACTGCATCACCTGCCACTCGCCACCCGTTCCTGGGCCCTGGCGACATTCACCTGCATCGCCACGACAGCCAGTTCATGGAGCGCCTGGGCAACGGCGTGGGTACCCCGTTCCTGCATCCAGGCCAGGATGTCGGCCAGGTGCCAGAGCGAAAGGCTGCCGTCATGCACCGGGGCCGGGAAAGTGCGGTGATGCGTGAGCATGAGCTTGCGCATGTTCTGTCGGGACACCCCCACCAGCGCCGCCACATCGGTCAGGCCGACCAGGTCCGGACTGGCTTCGATCAGGCGGGCCTCCGGCAAGACCTGCCGGACATTCTCCAGGGCGCTGTGCATCGCTTCCCGCGCAGTCTTGCCCTCGCGGGCGAAGGCCAGGGCCAGGCGACCGGGCTGACCGCTACCGACCACCGCGTCATCGCAACCGGCCTCTCCCAGAAGCTCGATCAGTGCATCGACATCCACGCCGTCGTGCAATTGGTACTTGAGGGTGAATTCGTACTCCATCACTTTCGCTCCACTGGCTGATTGACGATCCCACGCATCGACGTGCAGTTGTCCACGACCCGGCGCAACTGGCGAGCGAAGGTGCCCGGATTTCTGGGTGTGCTCCACACGCTGGTGATGCAGAACTCGCCACAGCGGCATTCGCGGTCGTTGTTGGGGCAATAGATCCGCCCCCAGCAATGGCCGCCCCGCACCGTGACTTTCCAGCCCTGCGCCTCAGCGTGTGTCAGGGACTGCTCGACTTCCTTGTTTGGATGGAGAGGACGGGCCATCGATTGAGCTCCAGTATGGGCATGGGAATAAGGTTGTCAAGTGACAACCATGCGACGCCGACGGGCGTCACCACAAGCCAGACTAGGTGCCAGAGAGGCTGCAACAGGCTCAGAAAGACTCTTTCGGAAACGGCCTAACCGAAACTGGGAAGGTGCTGTAGGTTCAATCACCCAGCAATCAGACCATCCGCCTGCAGCAGGGTTTCCAGGCAATGCTCGCGTACCCCATAGAACGCCTTGAGCTCGGCGATCTTCTCCAGCAGCGCGGCATTGTCCTGGGGCTGTCGGCGCTTGACCGCAAGAATCATCTTGTTCTTGTTGGTGTGCTCGAGCGAGATGAATTCGAACACCTTGGTCTCGTAGCCACAGGCCTCAAGATAGAGCGCGCGCAGGCTGTCGGTGAGCATTTCGGCCTGCTGCCCCAGGTGCAGCCCGTATTGCAGCATCGGTTGCAACAGTCCGGGGCTGCGCAGTTGCGGACGAACCTGCTTGTGGCAGCACGGCGAGCACATGATGATCGCGGCGTTGCAGCGAATGCCGGTGTGGATGGCGTAGTCGGTGGCAATGTCGCAGGCATGCAGGGCGATCATCACGTCGATGGCCTCAGGCACCACGCTGCGCACATCACCGCATTCGAACACCAGGCCCGGATGCTCCAGGCGCGCGGCGGCGGCGTTGCACAGCTCGACCATGTCTGGACGCAACTCGACCCCGGTGACCTGCGCCTCACGCCCGAGGGTATTGCGCAGGTAGTCGTGCATGGCAAAGGTCAGGTAGCCCTTGCCCGAACCGAAGTCGGCGACTTTCAGCGCCTGCTGCGCATCCACCGGCGCACCGCTCAAGGCATGGTCGAAGACTTCGATGAACTTGTTGATCTGCTTCCACTTGCGCGACATCGACGGGATCAGCGCGCCCTGCCCATCGGTCACCCCCAGGTCGCGCAGGAACGGTCGCGACAGTTCCAGGTAGCGCTTTTTCTCGCGGTCGTGCCCGCCAGCCCCCGCCTCACGCGGCGCCGGCTGGGCCAGGTGACGGCGCAGCATCGGTTTGCCCTTCTTGCTGAACTCCAGTTGCACCTCGCCGGCGGCGGTGAACAGGTGCGCGTTGCGAAAACTCTCCGGCAGCAGCTCGGCCACCAGCGCCAGCGCCGGGTCCAGCCCCAGGTTGCGGGTGATGTCGCGGGTCTGGTGACGGTAGACCAGCGACAGACAGGCCTGGCCCTTGATCTGCACCGGCTTGGCGATGATCCGCTGCAGGGTCTGGTCGGCGCCGACATGACGGGCCAGCACCAGCTTGCTCAGGCTGCCATCAGCCAGGGCATCGGCTAGCAGGCTCAGGAACTGGGCACGCGGGTCCGGCGCGGTGGGGGCGGAAGAAGGGGACGACATGGGAACGGGTGCCTCGGAATGCGGGGGCGCGATGCGCAATGCCGGGCATTCTACGTCGATGTCAGGCCATCGCGAACCCCTGTGGGAGCGGGCTTGCCCGCGAAGCCGATAACTCGATGCATGACACCGGCTTCGCCGGTGTTCGCGGCGCAAGCCCGCTCCCACGACAACAAGCATTGATTCAGACCACGAGAATCAGTCGAGAATCACCAGGCGGTTGGGCAGCTCGTTGCGCGCATGGGTGGGCGGCACGTGTTCGCTGAGCAGCTCGCCGCAGGCCTCGATGCACTCGACGAAACCCTGCAGGGTATGGCCCTGGCGCACCTGATCGGTGAAGCGGGCGACGATCGCCTCGCGTGCCTGCTCGGGCAGGTGCCGGGCAATGCCCTCATCAACCAATATCTCGACATGACGCTCGGCTTCGCTGACGAAGATCAGCACCCCCGTGGCACCAGCGGTACGCTGCAGGTTGAGCTCGAGAAACTGCTGGCGGGCCAGGCCCGACGCACGCCGGCGCCGCAGCACCACCGGCACCACCCAGGCCGCCAGGCGCGGGTGGCGCAACAGCAGGCACAGGCTGATGAAGGTCAGCATCTGCGCCAGCAGCAGGCCATTGACGCCAATGCCGCCCAGCCACAGGTGCAACGCGCCAGGGATCAGCAAGGCCAGCAGGGCGGCCCAGAGCAACGGCAGGTAGGGAAAGTCGTCGGCGCGGCGGGCCAGGACGGTCACCAGCTCCGCATCGGTACGCCGCTCGGCGCGGGCGATCGCCTCGGCGATCTGGCGCTGTTCGTATTCGGTCATGCCATCGTCTCTCGAGCGTTCTTATCGTTGTTATCCCGGCAATCGGGTGGGCGAGAGTGTATCTCAACAAACGCCTCATATAAGGCATAATCCGCGACTGCGCCGGATCATGGATGAATGATCCACAGAACCGCCAGCGGACGCGACAATAACAGGCGTACGAAACGTCTCGGCCAGCCGCATATCACTCGACAACGGAATTGATGATGAAACTGTCTTTGCTGGGCCTGGCCATGGGCCTTGCCAGTCAGGCGGCCCTTGCCGCCCCAACCGCCGCGCCCCTGCAAGACAAGCAGGCGTTCATCGACCATCTGGTCGGCCAGATGACCGAGGCCGAGAAGATCGGCCAACTGCGCCTGATCAGCATCGGCCCCGAGATGCCCCACGAGAAGATCCGCGAGGAAATCGCCGCCGGACGCATTGGTGGCACCTTCAACTCGCGTACGGCCCCCGAGAACCGGCCGATGCAGGACGCGGCCATGCGCAGCCGTCTGAAGATCCCGATGTTCTTCGCCTACGACACTATCCACGGCGAGCGCACCATCTTCCCGATCGGCCTGGGCCTGGCCTCGTCCTGGGACATGGACGCCATCGCCAAGGTCGGCCGCACCTCGGCCATCGAGGCCGCCGCCGATTCGCTGGACATGACCTTCGCGCCGATGGTCGACATCGCCCGCGACCCACGCTGGGGCCGCACCAGTGAAGGTTTCGGCGAGGACACCTACCTGACCTCGAAGATCGGCCAGGTGATGGTCAAGTCGTTCCAGGGCTCGAGCCCGGCCAACGCCGACAGCATCATGGCCATCGTCAAGCACTTCGCCCTGTACGGCGCGGTGGAGGGCGGGCGCGACTACAACACGGTCGATATGAGCCTGCCGAAGATGTACAACGACTACCTGCCGCCCTACCGCGCCGCGCTCGACGCCGGTGCCGGCGGGGTGATGGTGGCGCTGAACTCGATCAACGGCGTGCCGGCCACCTCCAACACCTGGCTGATGAACGACCTGCTGCGCAAGGAGTGGGGCTTCAAGGGCGTGACCATCAGCGACCACGGCGCCATCCAGGAACTGATCCGCCACGGCGTGGCCCGCGACGGCCGTGAGGCCGCCAAGCTGGCGATCAAGGCCGGCATCGACATGAGCATGAACGACACCCTCTACGGCGAGGAGCTGCCAGGGCTGCTGAAGTCCGGCGAAGTCAGCCAGGCCGAACTGGACCAGGCGGTGCGTGAAGTGCTGGGCGCCAAGTACGACATGGGGCTGTTCAAGGACCCCTATGTGCGCATTCCCAAGGCCGAAACCGACCTGAAGGACTACTACGCAGAAGACCGCCTGCACCGTGACACCGCCCGCGACGTGGCACGCCGTGGCCTGGTGCTGCTGGAGAACCGCGAGCAGACCCTGCCGCTGAAAAAGGCCGGCACCATCGCCCTGGTCGGTCCCCTGGCCGATGCGCCGATCGACATGATGGGCAGCTGGGCCGCCGACGGCAAACCGCAGCACTCGGTCACCGTGCGCGAGGGCTTGCGCCGTGCCGTGGAAGGCAAGGCCAAGCTGGTCTACGCCAAGGGTTCGAACGTGACCGGCGACAAGGCCATGTTCGACTACCTGAACTTCCTCAACTTCGACGCACCGGAAATCGTCGATGACCCACGTCCCGCCGCCGTGCTGATCGACGAAGCGGTCAAGGCCGCCAGGCAGTCGGATGTGGTGGTGGCCGTGGTCGGCGAGTCCCGCGGCATGTCACACGAATCGTCGAGCCGCACCACCCTGGAGATCCCGGCGGTGCAACGCGACCTGATCAAGGCGCTGAAGGCCACCGGCAAGCCCCTGGTGCTGGTACTGATGAACGGCCGTCCGCTGTCGATTGCCTGGGAGCGCGAGCAGGCCGACGCCATCCTCGAGACCTGGTTCAGCGGCACCGAAGGCGGCAACGCCATCGCCGACGTGCTGTTCGGCGACTACAACCCGTCCGGTCGCCTGGCCATCACCTTCCCACGCTCGGTCGGGCAGATCCCGATGTACTACAACCACATGCGCATCGGCCGTCCGTTCACCCCGGGCAAGCCGGGCAACTACACCTCGCAGTACTTCGAGGAGCCCAACGGCCCGCTGTACCCGTTCGGCTACGGCCTGAGCTACACCAGCTTCGAGCTGTCGGGGCTGGCGCTATCGCAGAAGGAACTCAAGCGTGGCGGCACCCTGCAGGCCAAGGTTATGGTGAAGAACACCGGCAAGCGTGACGGCGAGACCGTGGTGCAGCTGTATATCCAGGACCAGAGTGCGTCAATGAGCCGCCCGGTCAAGGAACTGAAGAACTTCCAGAAAGTCATGCTCAAGGCCGGCGAAGCGCGAACCTTGACCTTCGACATCAGTGAGCAGGACCTGAAGTTCTACAATGGCCAGCTGCAGCACGTCGCCGAAGCTGGCCAGTTCAATGTGCAGATCGGCCTCGACTCGCAGGCGGTGCAGCAGCAGAGCTTCGAGCTGCGTTAAGCAGGTTCGGCCCTTCGCGGGGCAAGCCCGCTCCCACAGGAACATCTGCAATCCTGTGGGAGCGGGCTTGCCCCGCGATGAGGCCGGCACAGACAACCGAGATCCCGGATCCGCCCCATGCCCTCATCCTTCCGCGCCCTGCGCCTGGGTTTGATCATCCTGCTGATCCTGGTCGGCACCACCCTCAGCGCCGGCTGGGCCATGCACCAGGCCAAGCGCCAGGCCATGGAAACCGACGCCCGCCGGGCCAGCGAGCAACTGGGCCTGTATGCCAACGCCCTGCACACCCTGATCGAGCGCTATCGCGCCCTGCCTGCGGTGCTGGCGCTGGATCCGGAGCTGATCGCGGCCCTGCGCGGTCCGATCACCGAGCCGGTGCAGGACGCCCTGAACCGCAAGCTCGAACGCATCAACGGCGCCGCCAACTCCTCCACCCTGGAGCTGCTCGACCGCACGGGCCTGGCCATCGCCGCCAGCAACTGGCGCCTGCCGACCACCTATGTCGGCTCCAACTACGGCTTTCGCCCCTATTTCAAGCAGACCCGCAGCCAGGGCAGCGGCCGGTTCTATGCCGTCGGCGTGACCAGTGGCGTGCCGGGCTACTTCCTGTCCAGCGCGGTAAACGACGAACATGGCCGCTTCCTCGGCGCCATGGTCGTCAAACTTGAGTTCCCGGAGCTGGAACGCGAGTGGCGCCAGGGCAGCGATATCCTGCTGGTCAGCGATGCCCGCGGCATCACCTTCATCGCCAATCAGGACGGCTGGCGCTACCGCGAGCTGCAACCGCTGTCCGGCGCCGACCGCGCCGAACTGGCCGAAACCCGCCAGTACGACAAGCAACCGCTGGTGCCCCTGCAGCACCAGGCCCTGACCCGCTTCACCGACACCAGCCACCTGACCCGCGTGCAAGGCCCGGATGGCACCGCCGAGTACCTGTGGGAGCGCCTGCCCCTGGAGGCCGAAGGCTGGACCCTGCACTTGCTGCGCAAGCCGCAGGTCGCCGAGGATGGCCGCAACGCCGCCCTCGCCGCTGCAGCCATCTGGCTGAGCCTGGTGTTCGCCGCGCTGTTCGTCAGCCAGCGCCTGCGCCTGGCCCGCCTGCGCCAACGCAGCCGCGAAGAGCTCAAGCGCCTGGTCGAGGAGCGCACCCGTGAGCTGCATACCGCCCAGGAAGGCCTGGTGCAATCGGCCAAGCTGGCGGCGCTGGGGCAGATGTCGGCAGCCCTGGCCCACGAAATCAACCAGCCGCTGACCACCCAGCGCATGCAGTTGGAAACCCTGCGCCTGCTGCTCGACCATGGCCGCCATGACGAAGCCCGCCAGGCCCTGGAGCCGCTGGAGCAGATGCTGACCCGCATGGCCGCGCTCACCGGCCACCTGAAGACCTTCGCCCGCAACAGCCCCGGCGGCCTGCGCGAACGTCTGGACCTGGCCACGGTGGTCGACCAGGCGCTGCACCTGCTGGATACCCGCATCCGCGCCGAAGGCGTCGAAGTGGCGCTGTACCTGGCCCGCCCGGCCTGGGTCCGCGGCGACGCGATCCGCCTCGAGCAGGTGCTGATCAACCTGCTGCGCAACGCCATCGACGCCATGGCCGACAAACGTTACAAACGCCTGGAGATCCGCATCGAGGCAGACGATGGGCAATGGCGCCTGAGCGTGCTCGATTCCGGTGGTGGCATCCTCGACTGCGACCTGGACCGGGTCTTCGATCCGTTCTTCACCACCAAGCCGGTCGGTGAAGGGCTGGGCCTGGGCCTGGCCATCTCCTATGGCATCGTCATCGACGCCGGTGGCCGCCTGCAGGTCGAGAACCTGCCGGGCGGTGCCCGCTTCAGCCTCACCCTGCCCCGCGACCTGGAGCCTGTATGTTGAATTCGGTGATTGTCGTCGACGACGAAGCGAGCATCCGCACCGCGGTGGAACAGTGGCTGAGCCTGTCGGGCTTCAGCGTGCAACTGTTCGCCCGCGCCGAAGACTGTCTGGACAGGCTCGAGCCGCACTTCCCCGGGGTGATCCTCAGCGACGTACGCATGCCCGGCATGTCCGGCCTGCAACTGCTCGAACAGCTGCAGGCGAACGACCCCGACCTGCCGGTGATCCTGCTCACCGGCCATGGCGATGTGCCCATGGCCGTGGAAGCGATGCGCAATGGCGCCTATGACTTCCTGGAAAAGCCGTTCACACCACAGCACCTGATGGGCAGCCTGCGCCGGGCCCTGGAAAAGCGCCAGCTGGTCCTGGAGAACCGCCACCTGCATGAGCAGGCCGACCTCAAGGCGCAGCTGGAGAACACCCTGCTGGGCATGTCCCAGGGCTTGCAGCAACTGCGCCGCCAGGTGCTGGAGCTGGCCGGCCTGCCGGTCAACGTGCTGATCCGCGGTGAAACCGGCAGCGGCAAGGAGCGCGTGGCGCGCTGCCTGCACGACTTCGGCCCGCGCGCCGACAAACCCTTCGTCGCCCTCAACTGCGCGGCCATTCCCGAGACGCTGTTCGAGGCCGAGCTGTTCGGCCATGAGAGCGGCGCGTTCACCGGTGCCCAGGGCAAGCGAATCGGCAAACTGGAGTACGCCAATGGCGGTACCGTGTTCCTCGACGAAATCGAAAGCATGCCACTGGCCCAGCAGGCCAAGCTGCTGCGGGTGATCCAGGAACAGAAGCTTGAGCGGCTGGGCGCCAATCAGAGCATCAGCGTCGACCTGCGCATCATTGCCGCGACCAAGCCGGACCTGCTTGAAGAAGCCCGCGCCGGGCGTTTCCGCGAAGACCTGGCCTATCGCCTGAACGTCGCCGAACTGCGCTTGGCGCCCCTGCGCGAACGGCGTGAGGACATCCCGCTGCTGTTTGAGCATTTTGCCCGCGGCGCCGCCGAACGCCTGGGGCGCAGCGCCCCACCGCTGAGCGGCGCGCAACTGGCGCGCCTGCTGGCCCACGATTGGCCGGGCAATGTGCGCGAGCTGGCCAATGCCGCCGAACGGCATGCCTTGGGGTTGGGCTCGCCGGCTTTGGAGGTCGCGTCCGGCGGGCAATCCCTGGTCGAGCAGATGGAAGCGTTCGAGGCCCAGTGTCTGCGCGCTGCATTGCGTCAGCACAAGGGTGAGATCAAGGGCGTGATGGAGGCACTGCAACTGCCGCGGCGCACACTCAATGAAAAGATGCAGCGGCATGGGTTGGCGAGAGAGGACTTTCTTGAGCGCGAATGAGCGGATTCTTGCCTATCCATTGGCGAGAACAAGCGAAATTCCGCTCACTCACTGATCCTCCGAGGCACTTCTTCGCGGGGCAAGCCCGCTCCTACAAGGATATGCATTACCCGCAGGTTACAGGGGTTGCGTGGGAGCGGACCGGCTCGCGATGCACCCAAACGGATCACTGCGCCCCCACCTGGCACACCTCCTGCAAAACCCTTCTCAAGCTGCGCCTCGAGCGCGCTCCACAAAAACAACGAGAAGGTATCCCTGATGGATAACGCCAGCACTCTGCCCACCGGGGCGGCCGTTGCGCCCGCCGCGCAAAAGTCCACCGCCAGCCGCCTCAAATCGATCTTCAGTGGTTCCATCGGCAACATGGTCGAATGGTACGACTGGTACGTCTACGCCGCATTCTCGCTGTACTTCGCCAAGGCCTTCTTCCCCGCCGGCGACACCACCGCCCAACTGCTCAACACCGCCGCGATCTTCGCCGTGGGCTTCCTCATGCGTCCGATCGGCGGCTGGCTGATGGGCCTGTACGCCGACCGCAAGGGCCGCAAGGCGGCACTGATGGCATCGGTGCTGCTGATGTGCGCAGGCTCCCTGGTCATCGCCCTGACCCCGGGCTACGAGACCATCGGCGTCGCCGCGCCAGTCCTGCTGGTCATCGCCCGCCTGATGCAGGGCCTGTCGGTGGGTGGCGAATACGGTACCTCCGCCACTTATCTGAGCGAGATGGCCAGCAAGGAACGCCGTGGCTTCTTCTCCAGCTTCCAGTACGTCACCCTGATCTCGGGTCAGCTCATCGCCCTGGCGGTGCTGATCGTCCTGCAGAACACCCTGACCACCGAGGAGCTGTATGCCTGGGGCTGGCGCGTGCCGTTCGTGATCGGCGCGCTGTGCGCGGTGGTCGCCCTGTACCTGCGTCGCGGCATGGAAGAAACCGCGTCCTTCACCAAGAAGGAAAAATCCAAGGAAAACCTGATGCGCACCCTGCTGCGCCATCCCAAGGAGCTGATGACCGTAGTCGGCCTGACCATGGGCGGAACCCTGGCCTTCTACACCTACACCACCTACATGCAGAAGTATCTGGTCAACACCGTGGGCATGAGCATCAGCGACTCGACCACCATTTCGGCGGCCACGCTGTTCCTGTTCATGTGCCTGCAACCAGTGATCGGCGGGCTGTCCGACAAGATCGGTCGACGCCCTATCCTGATCGCCTTCGGCGTGCTCGGCACCCTGTTCACCGTGCCGATCCTCAGCACCCTGCACACCATCCAGACCTGGTGGGGCGCGTTCTTCCTGATCATGGCCGCGCTGATCATCGTCAGCGGCTACACCTCGATCAACGCCGTGGTCAAGGCCGAACTGTTCCCGACCGAGATCCGCGCCCTGGGCGTCGGCCTGCCGTACGCGCTGACCGTGTCGATCTTCGGCGGCACCGCCGAGTACGTGGCCCTGTGGTTCAAGAGCGCCGGCATGGAGACTGGCTACTACTGGTACGTCACCGCCTGCATCGCCTGTTCGTTGCTGGTGTACGCGACCATGAAGGACACCAAGCAGCATTCGCGGATCACCACCGACTGATCCCTCCTCGCAGAACTGAAAAGGGGCGCTCCGGATGACCGGGCGCCCCTTTTTTAATGGATTGTGAGCCGAATAATAGCGTCATTCGGCTCACATCATGAGCCGAATGACGCTATTATTTGGCTCATGAACCCAAAAGCGCACACGGCTGCAGACACCGTCTGGGTCTGGCAGCAGGCCGACTGGCCCGACGTTCGTTGGGACGCGTCGCAACTGGCAACCTTGCTCAGGGACTGCGTCCAGGCGCAAGGCTGCCTGCTGGGCAGAGCGGGGGCGGTGACCGAGGCCAATGCCAACCTCGATACACTCGATACCCTGCTGCAGAACATTGTCACGTCCTCGGCCATCGAGGGTGAGCAGCTCAATGTGGAGTCCGTGCGCTCTTCCCTGGCCCGCCGGCTCGGGATTGCCGAGCCAGGAACGACCACGACACGCAGCGAGGGCCTGGCCGAGTTGATGGTGGATGCGACCATGGGCTATGTTCGGCCACTGGATCAGCAGCGCCTGTTCCTGTGGCATCGCTGGCTGTTCCCCGAGCATGACACTACGCTCGCACCGCCCATGCCAGTCGGCGCATGGCGCGACGATGCCCCGATGCAGGTGGTGTCGGGTCGTATCGACAAACCCAGGGTGCATTTCGAAGCACCGCCGCGTGCCGGCCTGGAGCAGCAGGTGCAGCAGTTCCTCGACTGGTTCGAGAGAAGCCGCAGTGATCGGCAACTCGACCCCCTGCTACGCGCGGGGCTCGCCCATTTCTGGTTCGTCACCTTGCACCCCTTCACCGATGGCAATGGCCGCCTGGCCCGCGCCATCACAGACCTGGCATTGGCCCAGGGCGAGCAGCGGGCGGTCCGTTTCTACGCCATATCCAGCAGCATCCTGGAAGACCGGGCCGGCTACTACGCAGTCCTTGAAAGCAGCCAGCGCGGCGATCTGGACGTCACACAATGGCTGGCCTGGTTCCTTGCCACCTTGCTGCGCAGCCTCCAGCAAGCGCTGGCGCGCATCGACCGGGTGCTGGCCAAGGCACGCTTCTGGCTGATCCATCGTGGCGACGGCTTGTTACCCGAACAGGTCAAAGTGCTCAATCGCCTGCTCGACGGTGGCCCTCGCGGCTTCGAGGCGGGTATCAGCGCCAGCCAGTACCAGGCTGTGGCCAAGGTCTCCAAGGCCACAGCCACCCGGCACCTTGCCGACCTGCTGGACAAGCACTGCCTGGTTCGTCTGCCCGGCGGCGGACGAAGCACCCGCTACAGGGTGAATACCCAGGAGACATGAGCGGGGCTGCTCAACGAGCACTCTGAAAAGCTCGACCGCTCGCTGAACCTCGCATCACGGGTAACAGGCCTCCCTCTCGTGAAAAGCCGCCTCCTCCCTTAATTCCCAATTAACTGCCTGGGCTCATTCTGAAATGGCCCTGCCACCGCCTGGCCCTCCCGAAAACCGATGGGAGCGATGCTGGGCGGCGGCCGGGGCGCCAATGGCAACTTCCTGCAGTTACCCGCGCCAAAAACAATCGACTTAATCGATTCTTATACGTGGTTTTTTGCGCTTTTTAATCAAATTAATAGGCGTAGCATTAAACCCATAGAAACAACAACCCCAAGCAATCCACCGGAGCAACGGCCATGAAAAACCAACTGATCCTCACCCTCGCCCTCTCTGTTCTGTCCACGGGTGCCTTCGCCGAAGACGGTTTCGACCGTACCGGCGCCCACACCTTCGCTGCCGTGCAGAGTCAGTCGGCTATCTACGCAGAAGATGGCTTCGATCGTACCGGTGGGCAGCGCTTCGCCGAAGACGGCTTCGACCGCACCGGCGGCCAACGCTTCGCCGAAGACGGCTTCGACCGCACCGGCGGCCAACGCTTCGCCGAAGACGGCTTCGACCGCACCGGCGGCCAACGCTTCGCCGAAGACGGCTTCGATCGCACTGGCGGCCAACGCTTCGCCGAAGACGGCTTTGATCGCACCGGCGGCCAACGCTTCGCCGAAGATGGCTTCGACCGCACCAACGGCCACCGCATCAGCTGATCGCTGATGCGCGCAACCAGCCCGGCTTCGGCCGGGCTTGATCATTTGCAGCCGGGCCAAGCCTTGGCACACTAGGCGCCTTGTCTCCCACCAGGAAGGGCCTCGCGGCCTTGCGCAGATGTACTACTACGAACCCGCCAAAGGCCACGGCCTGCCCCACGACCCGTTCAACGCCATCGTCGGCCCACGGCCCATCGGCTGGATCTCCAGCCACGACCGCGAAGGCCGCCTGAACCTGGCGCCCTACAGCTTCTTCAACGCCTTCAACTACATCCCTCCGATCATCGGTTTCTGCAGCGTCGGGCGCAAAGACAGCCTGAACAACATCGAGCAGACCGGTGAGTTCGTCTGGAACCTGGCCACCCGTCCGCTGGCGCAGCAGATGAACCAGAGCTGCGCCGCCGTGGCGGCGGATGTCGACGAGTTCACACTCAGCGGCCTCACCCCGACCGCCTCGAATGTGGTCAAGGTGCCGCGCGTGGGCGAAAGCCCGGTGAGCTTCGAATGCAAGGTCAGCCAGATCGTCCAGCTCAAGCGCGCCGACCAGGAAGTGGTTCCCAGCTGGCTGATCCTCGGTGAGGTGGTGGCGGTGCACATTGCCGAGCACCTGCTCAAGGACGGCATCTACGACACCGCCGCAGCCGAGCCGATCCTGCGTGGCGGCGGCCCGGCCGACTACTTCGCGCTGGGCGAGCTGTTCAAGATGGCTCGCCCACAGGTCTGATCAAAAGACCAGTTCACCTTCCTCGCTCACGCCCTGCAGGCGTTCGAGTTCGGCACAAGCGGCCTGGTCGGCCGCGATCGCCGACTGGAACACCTGCCCGTCCAGCACTTTGTGAAAGCGCGGCGCGCCGCCCATGACCAGGGCCTTCACGGCGATCGCCGCGTGGTAGCCGCCGCCTTGCACCGGGACCATTGCCGAAACCGCTTCGAAGTGGGGGAATTCTCTACGTGCCATGTCGCTTTGCGCCTGTGTGATCGAGGGGCGGCATTCTACACGTTAGGCGAAGGTATGCAGGTCCAGGCTGCTGACCACCTGCTCCTGCACCAGCTCCCCGAACACGTCGAGGGTGGGCGAAGCGAAATAGCCACTCATCGCCTGCTGGTCGCACCAGCTGCCGCTGAGCAGCCACAGGTCGGCATCGACCTGCGAGCGCTGCACGCTGAAGCTCAGGCAGCCCGGCGCACGTCGCGACGGCTCGAGCAGGTCGCGCAGGCGTACGCCGAGTTCTGCGGATCGACCGTTGCTGGCGCGGATGAAAGCCAGGTGTGTGACCGGTTGTTGCTGGGTCATGAACGATCTCCTTGAAGCACTACGGACGGGAAAACCAGGCTGCCAAGGTTAGAGGCTCGCCCGCGCGGGACGTTAGGCCATTACTGCCGGCCGATTGCCTGATCCTGCAACGCGGCAGGATCAGGCAATCGATCTGCAGCTTTCGACTAGCGCCTGCCATTGCCCAAACCTATGCTGCGTCGGTCAGCAGAGGAATCCCGCCATGAGTTCATCCACGCCCCTCGATCCGCTTCTGGAACAGCAACGCCAGGAGCTGGCCGGGCTGATCCGACGTCACGCCAACGGCCCCTATGGCGCGGTGTCGGCCATCGAAGACCTGTACCTGACTCGCTATGAAGAAGATGTGCGCGGCATGCCGGCCCTGGCGCAACCGGCCTTGTGCATCCTGGCCCAGGGCAGCAAGACATTGTTCCTGGGCGACGAGCGCTATACCTACGATCCGCTGCACTACATGGTGGTCTCGGTAACGCTGCCCATCACCGGCGCCCTGCTCGAAGCCAGCCCCGAGAACCCCTGCCTGGGTTTGCGCCTGGACATCGACCCGGCGCAGATCAGCCAGCTGATCGCCGAGAGCGGGCCGATACTGGTCCCCGGCCAGTCTTCCGGCCGCGGATTGTTCGTGGAGAAAAGCGATCCGCAACTGCTCGACACACTGCTGCGCCTGGTGCGTCTGCTCGACAGCCCACGGGACATCGCCGTGCTCGCCCCGCTGGTGCGCCGCGAGCTGATGTATCGCGTGCTGCGTGGCCCCCAGGGCTGGCGGCTGTGCGAGATCGCCCTGTCCAGCAGCCAGACCCACCGGGTATGCCAGGCCATCGCCTGGCTCAATCGGCATTACCAGGAGCCCTTGCGCATCGAGGACCTGGCGCGCGAGGTCAACCTCAGCACCTCGACCCTGCACCACCGTTTCAAGGCCGTGACCTCGATGAGCCCGTTGCAGTACCAGAAGCAGCTGCGCCTGCAGGAGGCGCGGCGACTGATGCTCAACGACGGGCTGGAGGCCGCGGTGGCTGGCTACCGGGTAGGTTATGAAAGCCCGTCGCAGTTCAGCCGCGAGTACAGCCGCCTGTACGGCGCGCCGCCGATTCGCGACGTGGCGCGCCTGCGCGCCAGCGCCAGCTGAAAAGAGACAAACATCGGGCGACTGTAGGAGCGGGCTTGCCCCGCGATCGAGGGCAAAGCCCTCGCTGCAGCTTCAGCCCTGAACCGCCCGCTGCCACTGACCTTGATCCACCTGGATCAAGGTCGGCCCCCTGCGCTCCACCGCCCTGCCCAACGCTGCCTGCAGTTGCGCCACATCACCCACGTCCTCTGCCTCGGCCCCCAACGCCCGCGCCACGCCAATGAAGTCCGGGGTATGGATGTCCACGCCGACCGGCTCGATCGCCCGGTTGACCATGTACTTCTTGATCTCCTCGTACCCCTGGTTGTTCCACAGCAGCACGATCAACGGCACCTGCGCCTCGACCGCGCTGGCAAGCTCAGGCAGGGTGAACTGCAGCCCGCCGTCACCGATCAGGCACACCGCCGGCGCGCGTACGGCGGGCGACTCGGCGCTGCCCAGCCAGGCGCCCATGGCGGCCGGCAACGCGTATCCCAGCGTGCCGTAACCAGTGGAGGCATTGAACCAGCGACGCGGCCTGGCCATGTCCAGGGTCAGGTTGCCGGTATAGACCGGCTGGGTCGAGTCGCCCACCAGGATGGCGTCCGGCAGGGTCTGCAGGATGCTGGTCAGCAGACGGGTCTGGCTCAGGGTCGGCTGGTCCCAGCTGGCCGCGTTGTCCTGGCGCAGGCGGGCGGCCCGCGCCGCTCCCCAATCGCTTTCGCGCGGCGGTTGCGCCTGCAGGTTCAGGGCCACCAACAGCGCTTCAATAGCCTGGGCGGCATCCGCTACCAGGGCCAGTTCGGGCAGGTAGTTGCGCACCGTCTGGTCCGGGTCGATATCGATCCGCAGCAGGCTGCCGGGGATCTCGAAACCGCCCTTGAAGGTCACGTCGTAGTCGGTTTCGGCCAGTTCGGTGCCGATGGCCAGCACCACGTCGGCCTCGGCCACCAGCGCACGGGTGGCCGGCAGGGTCTGGGTCGAGCCGATCTGCAGCGGATGGTTCGCGGGCAACAACCCCTTGGCGTTGATGGTCAGCGCCACCGGCGCCTGCAGGTGCTCGGCCAGCCGCGCCAGCCCGGCGCCCGCCTCCAGCGCACCGCCACCGGCCAGGATCAGCGGACGCCGCGCCTTGGCCAGGCGCACGGCCATGCGTTGCACGGTCTGTGGCGCGGCGCCGGCCCGGGTGGTGCGCACCACGCGGCCCGGCAACAGGTGATCGGCGGGTTCCACCAGCACATCCAGCGGGATCTCGATATGCACCGGGCGCGGACGGGCGCCATCGAACACGGCGAAGGCGCGGGCCAGCACCTCGGGCAGGTCATCGGCGCTCATCAGCGTGTGCGAGAACGCCGCCACCCCCGCGACCAGGCCAGCCTGGTTGGGCAGCTCGTGCAGCTTGCCGCGTCCACCGCCCAGCTGGCTGCGCGATTGCACGCTGGAAATCACCAGCATCGGGATCGAATCGGCATAGGCCTGGCCCATGGCGGTGGTGATGTTGGTCATGCCCGGGCCGGTGATGATGAAGCACACCCCAGGCTTGCCCCGGGTACGCGAGTAGCCATCGGCCATGAACCCGGCACCCTGTTCGTGGCGCGGGGTGATGTGACGGATCGAGGAGGCGGCCAGGCCGCGGTAGAGTTCCACGGTATGCACGCCGGGAATGCCGAAGACATGATCGACGCCATAGCCTTCGAGGAGTTTGACCAGCACTTCACCACAGGTTGCCATCATCGAGTACCCGATTCTTGTTGAAACCTGTGCTCATGGAACCAAGCGCCGACTACCGCCACAATGCAAAAAAACACATACTAGCCATGACCCCACATCATGGCTTGTCACAATGAAACGCCTGCCCCCCCTCCCCGCCCTGCACACCTTCCTGGTGACCGCCCGGCACTGCAACTTCACCCGCGCCGCGCAACAGCTGCATATCACCCAGGGCGCGGTCAGCCGGCAGATCGCCGGGCTCGAGGAGCACCTGGGCTACGCGTTGTTCCAGCGCCAGGCCCGGGGCCTGACCCTGACCCGCGAAGGGCAGGACTGGCTGCCCCGGGTGCAGCAGGTCTTTGCCCTGATCGAGCAAGGCGTGCGCGAGGTCGGCGGGCGTAGCGCGACACTGCAGCTCAAGGCGCCGACCTGCGTGATGCGCTGGCTGCTGCCACGCTTGCTGGAATGGCAGGCACTGCGCCCGGATGTGCCGGTGGAGTTGACCACCACGGTGCAGCACGGCGTGGATTTTCGCCGCGAGGGCTTCGATGCGGCCGTGGTGTATGGCGCGGCGCCGAACCATGGGCTGCAGGTACACAAGCTGTTCGATGAACAACTGACGCCGGTCTGCGCGCCTTCGGTGTCGAGCGACCTCTTGCAGTTGCAGGACCTGGCGCGGCAGATGCTGCTGCACCCCTCGCGGGACGAACACGACTGGCAGCTGTGGTTGCAGGCGGCCAACGCCGGGTTCGAGCCCCAGGGGCCGAAGCAGCACTTCGAGACGTTGGACATGGCAATGGCCATGGCCTCCCAGGGGACGGGGATCGCCATCGGCGATTTCTCGCTGATCGGCGACGACCTGCGCACAGGCCGGTTGTGCATGCCGTTCGAGCTGAAGGTGACGACCGGGAAGGGCTATTACCTGGTGAGCCCGTCGAAGACCATGCCCACGGGGCTGGTCGAGTTGATGGAGTGGCTGCAGGCGCGCGCCTCAAGCCTTGCACAATCCCTGTAGGAGCGGCCTTGTGTCGCGAAAGGGCCGCATAGCGGCCCCGGCGATATCTGATTTGTCGCTGAAAGCCTGGGGCTGCTGTGCAGCCCTTTCGCGGCACGAGGCCGCTCCTACAGGGTACCGCGTGACTCAGTAGCCGACCGTGAACCGCGCCCGCGAATGCGCCGGCTTTTCCAGCTCGTCGAGCATGGCGATGGCGTAATCGGCAAAGGTGATCCAGCTCTTGCCATCAGCGCCGATCAGCAGGTGGTCCTTGCCCAGGGTGTAGTGCCCGCTGCGCTCACCTTCGACGAACTCCGCCGACGGCGACAGGAAGGTCCAGTCCAGGGTCGGCTCGCGGCGCAGCGTCTCGAGGAAGCGCACCCCGGCACTGGCCTCGGCCTTGTAGGCCTCGGGGAAGTCCGGGCTGTCGATCACCCGGTGCCCGGACGGCAGCAGCAGGCTGCCGGCACCACCCACCACCAGCAGGCGCTTGACCCCGGCACGCTTGACCGGCTCGATGATCGCGCCCGGCTCGAGGGTGGAGAAATGCGCCGCGCTCAACACCGCGTCGCAGCCCGCCACGGCCGCCTGCAGGGCGGCACTGTCCTTGGCATCCAGCGCCTTGACCGTCACGCCGTCACGGCCTTGCAGCTTGCCCGGATCCCGAGCGATGGCCACCACGCCGTGGCCACGACGCAGGGCCTCTTCCAGCAACTGGCTGCCGGCGCGCCCGGTGGCGCCGATGATTGCGATCTTGCTCATGGGAAACACTCCAACAGGTTGAAAGGGATTACCACTTCATCTCGCCCTTGGCGACCTTGGCCCCCAGTTCCAGGGAGGTCTCGTCGGCAAGGTTCGGGTAGCGTTGCTTCATCGCCGCGATCAGCGCGGTGGAATCGGCGGCCTTGGCGGCTTCGGTATCGAAGTCACGAATGTAGCCGGCGGTGAAGCGCACTGCGTCCAGCGAGCGGCTGCTGTCGCCCAGGTAATGCCCGGGGATCACCGTGCGCGGGGCCAGCTGCTCGATCTTCGTCAGGGTGCTCAGCCAGTCGGCGTGGGATTTCGCGGTCTGGGTATCGGCCATCCACACGTGGATATGCTCGGAAACCACCACACCACCGACCACTGCCTTGATCGAGGGAATCCAGACGAAGCTGCGGTCCGGCTGTGGACCTTCCAGGCCGACAACCTCCAGTGCCTGGCCTTCAAGCTCCAGGCGATTGCCCTCGAGGACCTGCGGCACCACCAGGCGTGCCGGCTTGTCCGCGCCCATCTGCGGGCCCCAGTAGGCCAGCTTGGCGTCCATGGTCTTGCGGATGTGCTCGACCGTGGCGGCCGAGGCGACCACCCGGGCCTTGGGAAACGCCTGGGTGATGGTGTCCAGGCCGAAGTAGTAGTCGGGGTCGCCATGGCTGACATAGATGGTGGTCAGCTGCTTGCCGCTGGCACGCAGGCGTTCGACCACCTGCTCGGCCTGGCCTTTGCCGAACTGGGCGTCGACCAGGATGGCGTCGTGGGCGCCGCTGACGATCACCGAACTGACCGGGAAAATCGCCGCGTGGCCAGGGTTGTAGGCTTCGAGCTTGAGCGGTTCGCTGGCCATGGCCTGGCCGCCGAGGGTGAGACAGGCCAGCAGCAGACCGCGCAAGGGAGTGAGAAGAGACATCGCAAGATCCTGTGAGTGGGACGATGCAGGCAAGCTTAGTTGCCCGAACCAATACAAAAAATGCGATGCTTCGACATAGTTTGTTTCTGAAATCGGACAGATCATGGACCGCCTCAACGCCATGCGCGTATTCGTCACCGTCGTCGACCTGGGCAGCCAGTCCGCCGCGGCGGATCATCTGGAGCTTTCCAGGCCCGTGGTATCACGCTACCTGGCGGAGCTGGAGGACTGGGTCGGCGCGCGCCTGATGCAGCGCACCACGCGCAAGCTAAGCCTTACAGCGGCGGGCCTCGAAACCCTGCCCCGCTGCCGCCAGTTGCTGGAGCTGGCCGGCGACCTGCAGAACGCCGTGCGCCAGCCGGACGACGCGCCCCGCGGTGAACTGCGCATCAGCGTCAGCACCTCGTTCGGCCAGGCCCAGCTGGTGGACGCGCTGGCGGCCTATGTCAAACGCTATCCCGGGGTGAAGGTGGAGCTGCAGATGCTCGACCGCACCGTCAACCTGGTGGACGAGCGCATCGACCTGGCCATCCGCACCAGCAACGACGTCGACCCCAACCTCATCGCCCGACGCCTGAGCGTGTGCCGCTCGGTGGTCTGCGCCAGCCCCGCCTACCTGCGCGAGCACGGCACGCCGCGCCAGGTCGAGGAACTGAGCCGGCACAACTGCCTGACCCATGCCTACTTCGGTCACAGCCTGTGGCATTTCGAGGTGGACGGGCAGAGCGTCGCCGTGCCGGTGCAGGGCAATATCAGCGCCAACGAGGCCATGACCCTGCAGAAAGCCGCCCTGGCCCACGCCGGCATCGCCATGTTGCCCACCTACCAGGCTGCGGCCGCGTTGCGCAGTGGCGAGCTGGTGCGGCTGTTGCCGCACGCCAGGCCACGGGAGCTGACCCTGAATGCGGTGTACACCTCGCGCAAGCACATGCCGGCGACACTGCGCAGCATGCTGGACTTCCTGGCGCAGCGGTTCGGCGACGAGCCGGAGTGGGACAAGGGATTGAGCTGAGTCCAGGCCATGCAGATCCGCGCACAAGGCCTATGCTTGAAGGTATCACCTGTTGCACCAACAGGAGGTCCGCACCATGAGCATCAAATCCAGGCGTTGCGCCCTCGTCTTTGCCCTGGTCGCGGTGGCCGGGCTCTACGGCTCGGCCTGCTGGCGGGTCGAGCTGCTGCGCAGCCAGCCCAACGCGGCCGCCAGCTGCGTCCACGAGCACTGCGTTCCCCACAGCGCCACGCTGAGCGCCGTCAGGTAGAGAGGATCACTCCTCGACGCTCATGTACTCTTTCGCCCAGCGGATGTAGTCCTCGGGCTGGGTGTAGGTGTGCGAAAGCTCGGTGGCGCCGAGGTTGTCCGACTTGTGCTGTTGGCCGCGCTGCTGGCGCAGGCAGTCGTAGGTGGCCTTGATCGCGGCGAAGTAGGCGGCATGGCCATCGACCACGATGCGCACGCCCAGGCGCGCCAGGCGCTCGTCGTCACGCAGGTTCGGGTTGGCGTAGGTGACCAGCATCAGCGGCACGCTCAGGTGCTCGGCGATCTGCTCCAACTGCTCGAAGTCCTTCACCCCCACCATGCAGATGCCATCGGCGCCGGCCTTCTGGTAGCTCTGGGTGCGGACGATGATTTCCTCGGTGGTGAGCACGCCAGCATTGGTCCGGGCGATGATCGCCAGCGCCGAATCGACACGCGCCTCCAGCGCCGCACGAATCTTGCCCACGCCCTCCTCCACCGAGATCAGGTCGGTGGACTTGCGACCGAACTGGGCCGGCAGCAAGGTGTCCTCGATGGTCAGCGCGGCCACGCCGGCGCGCTCCAGTTCGATGACCGTGCGCATCACGTTGAGCGCATTGCCATAGCCATGGTCGGCGTCGGCCAGTACCGGCAACTGGGCGACGCGACCGATGCGGGTGGCCTGCTCGACGAACTCGCTGAGGGTGATCAGGGCGAAGTCCGGCGCGGCCAGGACCTGCAACGAGGCGACCGAGCCGCCGAGGATGCCGACCTCGAAGCCCAGGTCCGCGGCGATACGGGCGGACATCGGGTCGAAGACCGAAGCGGTGTGATAGCACGAACCTGAAGCAAGCAGTTCGCGGAAGGCAAAACGCAGATCGTGGTGGGAAGCCTTGGGCATGATCACTCCGCTTGTAATGAAATTTGTGAACGGCTGACAACCGACCCCTGAATCGGGTCTACCTGACTGTTCCAACCGTCGCCATCTGGGCGGTCATGCTCGACATGCAGGCAGAGGAATAGAAGGTGTGGACATACAGCGACGCGAAATCCTGCGGCAAATGGCTGCACCATGCTGGTGCGGGCCCCGGATTTCAGCCTCTGCGGCCTAGCCACGATATCACGCGGCCATGCAGCACTGGATGAATGCGCCAATGCCGATCTTGCATAGGGGATGCACGGAGTACATAGGTAGCTATGTAACTCAGGGTACAATTGTCTCGCTGGTGGCAGTGGGATTGCCCCGCGATGGCCACACCGCACTGCGCGGCACCGGCTTGGCCGGTGTTCGCGGGACAAGCCCGCTCCTACAAGAAAAAGGAACCGAACGTGACCGCCGCCCTGCCCCCCACCGTCCTGCGCAGCGTCCTGACCGCCCTGATGCTGGCGATCTTCCTCGGCGCCCTCGACCAGACCATCGTCGCCGTGTCCATGCCAGCGATTTCCGCGCAATTCAATGATGTCGGGCTGCTGGCCTGGGTCATCTCCGGCTACATGGTGGCCATGACCATCGCCGTGCCGATCTACGGCAAGCTCGGCGACCTGTATGGCCGGCGGCGCATGATCCTCACCGGCACTGCCCTGTTCACCCTGGCCTCGGTGGCCTGCGGCCTGGCCCAGGACATGCCGCAGCTGGTGCTGGCGCGGGTGCTCCAGGGCATCGGTGCTGGCGGCATGGTGTCGGTGAGCCAGGCGATCATCGGCGACTACGTGCCGCCCCGCGAGCGCGGCCGCTACCAGGGTTATTTCAGCAGCATGTATGCCCTGGCCAGTGTCGCCGGGCCGGTGCTCGGCGGCTGGCTGACCGAGTACCTGTCCTGGCGCTGGGTGTTCTGGATCAACCTGCCGCTGGGGCTGGTGGCGCTGTGGGTGATCCACCGGGCATTGGACGGTTTGTCGGTCAAGCGCCGCGAGGCCCGGGTGGACTACCTGGGCGCGGTGTTGATGATCCTCGGCCTGGGCAGCCTGCTGCTGGGCATCACCCTGGTCGGCCAGGGGCATGCCTGGCTGTCGCCGCAGGTGCTGGCGCTGCTGGGCTGCGCGCTGCTCGGGCTACTGGCATTCATCGCCCACGAGCGCCGTTGCCGTGAGCCGCTGCTGCCGCTGGGCCTGTTCGGCAACCGGGTCGCGGTGCTGTGCTGGTGCGTGATTTTCTTCGCCAGTTTCCAATCGATCTCGCTGACCATGCTCATGCCCCTGCGCTACCAGGGCATCACCGGGGCCGGCGCTGATAGCGCGGCACTGCACCTGCTGCCGCTGGCCATGGGTCTGCCCATCGGTGCCTTCACCGGCGGGCGCACGACCAGCCGCACCGGCCGCTTCAAGCCGCAGATCCTCACCGGTGCGCTGCTGATGCCGCTGGCCATCGCCGCCATGGCGCTGACGCCGCCGCAATCGGGGTTGCTCAGCGCACTGTTCATGCTGCTGACCGGGATCGCCTGCGGCCTGCAGTTCCCCACCTCGCTGGTGGGCACGCAAAGCGCGGTGGACAGCCGGGACATCGGCGTGGCGACCAGCACCACCAACTTGTTCCGCTCGCTCGGCGGGGCGATGGGGGTGGCGTGCATGTCCAGCCTGCTGCTGGCGCTGCTGCATCAGGGCGGCTTGGAGATGCTGGGCAACCCATTGCTGGGCAGCCTCAAGGCGGGCGAGGCGGATCCGCAGACCCAGGTGCGCTTGCTGGAAACCTTCCGCGACCTGTTGCTGGTCAGTGCCGGGGCTTCGCTGATCGGACTGCTGGCGGCGCTGGCACTGCCGGACCGGCAGTTGCGCGGGCGCTGAAAGTTGTGGGAGCGGCGGTGCGCCGATGCGACTTGCCCCGCGATAGCGTTCCGCCCAGGTGACGTCATGGCCTGGAAGGTCTCATCGCGGGGCAAGTCGCATCGGCGCACCGCCGCTCCCACGTTATTAATTCTGCGTTAATAGGATGGGAGTAACACTTCCTCACAATCCTTAACAAAGTGTCATTTGCGCAAGCCCGGGCTCAAGCGCAGCATATCCAGCCCGGTATCGACCCATTTTTCGACATCGGCCAACAGATCGAAGCTGTCCGGCAGCAGCAGCCAGCGGCCGATCAGGCCATCCACATAGGCAAACATGGCCACGGCAGCCCGATCGATATCGAGCTCCCCGGGCAACTGGCCACGACGTACGGCATTGCCCAGGGCCAAGGCGATGCTCTGATGGCAGTCCAGCACCGCGCCCTGGCGCTGCTGGCGAATCTCACACATGTCGTCGGTGAACTCGCACTTGTGATGCAGGATTTCATTGATACGCCGGGTACGGGCATCGAGCACCAGCTCGTTGAACACTTGCAGCAACAGCTTGCGCATGCAGCCGAGCGGGTCGAGTTCGTCCTCGCTTTCACTGGCCCGGGCCAGGTGGTCATGGGTCTCGTGCAGGCTGTCGAGCAGCGCCTGCACCAGCTCCGCCTTGTTGCTGAAATGCCAGTAGATCGCACCGCGGGTCACCCCCGCGAGCTCGGCGATGTCGGCCAGGGTGGTACGCGCGACCCCGCGCTTGTAGAAGGCCTTTTCCGCCGCCTCGATGATCTGGGCACGGGTTTCCTGGGCTTCTTCTTTGGTTCGACGGACCATGGCAGTACAACCTCATCAGGCCCCGCCCGCTCAGCTGGCGGACGGGAATCGGGCCGGGGCGAGCGCTTCATGGGCCACTCCCGGGTGCATGTGGACGATCCGCGGCGACTCACCGACGGTATTTACAAACAACCATGAATGTAAGTATATTCCTTAGCAAGCTATTTATCCACCGGATAGCGTTTTTCTCTTAAGACTCTTCCACTATATTCTTGAGCTCCCTTGCTCCTGCGACCCGAGGATCCTCATGCAATTCAAGCCAGCCGTAACCGCCCTGGTTTCCGCCGTGGCCCTGGCAACCCTGCTCAGTGGCTGTAAGAAAGAGGAAGCCGCGCCAGCGCCCCAGGCTCCTCAGGTCGGCGTCGTGACCGTGCAACCGCAAGCCTTCACCCTGACCTCGGAACTGCCGGGGCGCACCAGCGCCTACCGTGTGGCCGAGGTTCGTCCGCAGGTGAACGGCATCATTCTCAAGCGCCTGTTCAAGGAAGGCACCGACGTCAAGGAAGGGCAGCAGCTCTACCAGATCGACCCGGCCGTCTACGAGGCGACCCTGGCCAACGCCCAGGCCAACCTGCAGGCTACCCGCTCGCTGGCCGAACGCTACAAGCAACTGATCGACGAGCAGGCCGTCTCCAAGCAGGAATACGACGACGCCAACGCCAAACGATTGCAGGCCGAGGCCTCGCTCAAGAGCGCCCAGATCGACCTGCGCTACACCAAGGTGCTGGCCCCGATCAGTGGCCGCATCGGTCGCTCCTCGGTCACCGAAGGCGCCCTGGTGAACAACGGCCAGACCAACGCCATGGCCACCATCCAGCAGCTCGACCCGATCTACGTCGACGTCACCCAGTCCACCGCCGAGCTGCTCAAGCTGCGCCGTGACCTGGAAGGCGGCCAACTGCAGAAGGCCGGCGACAACGCCGCCCAGGTGCAGCTGGTGCTGGAAGACGGCAGCCTGTTCAAGCAGCAGGGTCGCCTGGAGTTCTCCGAAGTCGCGGTCGACGAGACCACCGGTTCCGTCACCCTGCGCGCGATCTTCCCCAACCCCGACCACACCCTGCTGCCCGGCATGTTCGTCCATGCGCGGCTCAAGGCCGGGGTCAACGCCAACGCCATCCTGGCCCCGCAACAGGGCGTGACCCGCGACCTCAAGGGCGCGCCGACCGCGCTGGTGGTCAACCAGGAGAACAAGGTCGAACTGCGCCAGCTCAAGGCCAGCCGCACCCTGGGTAGCGACTGGCTGATCGAGGAAGGCCTGAACCCGGGCGACCGTCTGATCACCGAAGGGCTGCAGTTCGTGCGACCGGGCGTCGAGGTCAAGGTCAGCGAAGCCACCAACGTCAAGAAGCCGGCCGGCCCTGCTCAGGCCAACACGGCCAAAGCCGACGCCAAAGCGGAGTAAACCATGTCGAAGTTCTTTATCGATCGCCCGATCTTCGCCTGGGTGATCGCCCTGGTGATCATGCTGGTCGGCGCCCTGTCGATCCTGAAGCTGCCGATCAACCAGTATCCGAGCATCGCCCCGCCGGCCATCGCCATCTCCGTGACCTACCCGGGCGCCTCGGCGCAGACGGTGCAGGACACCGTGGTGCAGGTGATCGAGCAGCAGCTCAACGGTATCGACAACCTGCGTTATGTGTCGTCGGAAAGTAACTCCGACGGCAGCATGACCATCACCGCCACCTTCGAGCAGGGCACCAACTCCGACACCGCGCAGGTCCAGGTCCAGAACAAGCTGAACCTGGCCACCCCGCTGTTGCCGCAGGAAGTGCAGCAGCAAGGTATCCGCGTCACCAAGGCAGTGAAGAACTTCCTGCTGGTGATCGGCCTGGTGTCCGAAGACGGCAGCATGAGCAAGGACGACCTGGCCAACTACATCGTCTCCAACATGCAGGACCCGATCTCGCGGACCGCGGGCGTCGGTGACTTCCAGGTGTTCGGTGCGCAGTACGCCATGCGCATCTGGCTGGATCCGGCCAAGCTGAACAAGTTCCAGCTGACCCCGGTCGACGTGCGCACCGCCGTGGCCGCGCAGAACGTCCAGGTCTCGTCCGGCCAGCTCGGCGGCCTGCCGGCACTGCCGGGTACCCAGCTCAACGCCACCATCATCGGCAAGACCCGCCTGCAGACCGCCGAGCAGTTCGAGAAGATCCTGCTCAAGGTCAACAACGACGGTTCCCAGGTCCGCCTGGGGGATGTCGCCACGGTCGGCCTGGGCGGCGAGAACTACGCCATCAGTGCCCAGTACAACGGCATGCCGGCCTCGGGCCTGGCGGTCAAGCTGGCCACCGGCGCCAACGCCCTGGACACCGCAAAGGCGCTGCGCACCACCATCAGCGACCTGGAGCCGTTCTTCCCGCCGGGCGTGAAGGCCGTGTTCCCGTATGACACCACCCCGGTGGTCACCGAATCGATCAGCGGGGTGATCCACACCCTGATCGAGGCCGTGGTCCTGGTGTTCCTGGTGATGTACCTGTTCCTGCAGAACTTCCGCGCCACCATCATCACCACCATGACCGTGCCGGTGGTGTTGCTGGGTACCTTCGGCATCCTCGCCGCCGCCGGCTTCAGCATCAACACCCTGACCATGTTCGCCATGGTCCTGGCCATCGGCCTGCTGGTGGACGATGCCATCGTCGTGGTGGAGAACGTCGAGCGGGTGATGTCCGAGGAAGGGTTGCCGCCCAAGGAGGCGACCAAGCGCTCCATGGAGCAGATCCAGGGCGCCCTGGTGGGTATCGCCCTGGTGCTGTCGGCGGTACTGCTGCCAATGGCGTTCTTCGGCGGTTCCACCGGTGTGATCTATCGCCAGTTCTCCATCACCATCGTCTCGGCCATGGGCCTGTCGGTGCTGGTGGCGCTGATCTTCACCCCGGCCCTGTGCGCCACCATGCTCAAGCCGCTGAAGAAGGGCGAGCACCATGTGGCCAAGCGCGGCTTCTTCGGCTGGTTCAACCGCAACTTCGACCGCAGCGTCGTCGGCTACGAACGCAGCGTCGGCACCATCCTGCGCAACAAGATCCCGTTCCTGCTGGCCTACGCCCTGATCGTGGTCGGCATGATCTGGTTGTTCGCGCGCATCCCCACCGCGTTCCTGCCCGAGGAAGACCAGGGCGTGCTGTTCGCCCAGGTGCAGACCCCGGCCGGCTCCAGTGCCGAACGCACCCAGGTGGTGGTCGACCAGATGCGCGAGTATCTGCTCGACAAGGAAGCCGATACCGTGGCATCGGTGTTCACCGTCAACGGCTTCAACTTCGCCGGTCGTGGCCAGAGCTCGGGCATGGCGTTCATCATGCTCAAGCCGTGGGACGAGCGATCGAAGGAGAACAGCGTGTTCGCCCTCGCCCAGCGCGCGCAGATGCACTTCTTCAGCTTCCGCGACGCGATGGTGTTCGCCTTCGCCCCGCCGGCGGTGCTCGAACTGGGTAACGCCACCGGCTTCGACGTGTTCCTCCAGGACCGCGCCGGCGTCGGCCACGCGAAACTGATGGAAGCGCGCAACCAGTTCCTGGCCAAGGCCGCGCAGAGCAAGATCCTCAGCGCCGTGCGTCCGAACGGGCTGAACGACGAGCCGCAGTACCAACTGACCATCGACGACGAACGCGCCAGTGCCCTGGGCGTGACCATCGCCGACATCAACAACACCCTGTCGATCGCCCTGGGCGGTAGCTACGTCAACGACTTCATCGACCGTGGCCGGGTCAAGAAGGTCTACATCCAGGGCGAGCCAAACTCGCGGATGAGCCCGGAAGACCTGCAGAAGTGGTACGTGCGCAACGGCAAGGGCGAGATGGTGCCGTTCTCCTCCTTCGCCAAGGGCGAATGGAGCTATGGCTCGCCGAAGCTGTCGCGCTACAACGGCGTTGAGGCGGTCGAGATCCTCGGTACCCCGGCACCGGGCTACAGTACCGGTGAGGCCATGGCCGAAGTCGAGCGCATCGCCGGCGAACTGCCAACCGGCATCGGCTTCTCCTGGACCGGCATGTCCTACGAGGAAAAACTCTCCGGCTCGCAGATGCCGGCGCTGTTCGCCCTCTCGGTGCTGTTCGTGTTCCTGTGCCTGGCAGCGTTGTACGAAAGCTGGTCGATCCCGATCGCGGTGGTGCTGGTCGTGCCGCTGGGCATCATCGGTGCACTGCTCGCCACCAGCCTGCGCGGGTTGTCCAACGACGTGTACTTCCTGGTCGGCCTGCTGACCACCATCGGCCTGGCGGCGAAGAACGCCATCCTGATCGTCGAATTCGCCAAGGAACTGCACGAACAGGGCAAAAGCCTGTACGACGCGGCCATCGAGGCCTGCCGTATGCGTCTGCGCCCGATCATCATGACCTCCCTGGCGTTCATCCTCGGCGTGGTACCGTTGACCATCGCCAGCGGCGCCGGCGCCGGCAGCCAGCACGCCATCGGTACCGGTGTGATCGGCGGCATGATCAGTGCGACCGTGCTGGCGATCTTCTGGGTACCGCTATTCTTCGTCGCAGTGTCGTCGCTGTTCGGCAGCAAAGAGCCGAAAGAACACGCCACCCCTGAAACTCCACGTTATGAGGCTGGGCAATGACCAAGTCTTTGTTGTCCCTGGCGGTAACCGCCTTCATCCTCGGCGGCTGCTCGCTGATCCCCGACTACCAGACGCCTGAGGCGCCGGTGGCGGCGCAGTGGCCGCAAGGCCCTGCGTACTCGCCGACCGAGTCGGCCAACGTCGCCGCGGCCGAGCAAGGCTGGCGCCAGTTCTTCCACGATCCGGCGCTGCAGCAGCTGATCCAGACCTCGCTGGAAAACAACCGCGACCTGCGCGTCGCGGCGTTGAACATCGACGCCTACCGCGCCCAGTACCGTATCCAGCGCGCCGACCTGCTGCCGGCCGTGACGGCCAATGGCAGCGGCAGCCGCCAGCGGATGCCGGCCAACATGTCGCAGACCGGCGAATCCACCATCAGCAGCCAGTACTCGGCCACCCTCGGTGTCAGCGCCTATGAGCTGGACCTGTTCGGCCGTGTGCGCAGCCTGACCCAGCAGGCCCTGGAAACCTACCTGTCCAGCGAGCAGGCGCGCCGCTCCACGCAGATCAGCCTGGTGGCCAGCGTGGCCAACGCCTACTACACCTGGCAGGCCGACCAGGCGCTGCTGAAGCTGACCGAAGAAACGCTCAAGACGTACGAAGAGAGCTACAACCTGACCCGCCGCAGCAATGAGGTGGGCGTGGCTTCGGCGCTGGACCTGAGCCAGGCCCGCACCGCCGTCGAAGGCGCGCGGGTCAAGCTGTCGCAGTACCAGCGCCTGGTCGCCCAGGACCTGAACAGCCTCACCGTGCTGGTGGGCACCGGCGTGCCGGCCACCCTGCCCAAGCCGCTGGAGCTCAATGCCGACCAGCTGGCCGAAGTGCCGGCCGGCCTGCCGTCCGACATCCTGCAACGTCGTCCGGACATCCAGGAAGCCGAGCACCTGCTCAAGGCCGCCAACGCCAACATCGGCGCCGCCCGCGCCGCGTTCTTCCCGAGCATCAGCCTGACCGCCAACGCCGGTACCCTGAGCCCGGACATGGGCGGGCTGTTCAAGGGTGGTTCGGGCACCTGGCTGTTCCAGCCGCAGATCAACCTGCCGATCTTCAACGCCGGTAGCCTCAAGGCCAGCCTGGACTATTCGAAGATCCAGAAGGACATCAACGTCGCCAAGTACGAGAAGACCATCCAGACCGCCTTCCAGGAAGTCGCCGATGGCCTGGCCGCACGCAAGACGTTCGAAGAGCAGTTGCAGGCGCAACGCGACCTGGTGGCGGCGAACCAGGACTACTACCGCCTGGCCGAGCGTCGCTACCGCATCGGCATCGACAGCAACCTGACCTTCCTCGACGCCCAGCGCAACCTGTTCAGCGCCCAGCAGTCGCTGATCGGCGATCGCCTGTCGCAGCTGGTCAGCGAGGTCAACCTGTACAAGGCCCTCGGTGGCGGCTGGTACGAACAGACCCAGCAGCAGGCCTCGATCCAGACGCCGAAAGGCTGATTGGACCGGTAACGCATCAAGCCCACCCTTGCGGTGGGCTTTTTGTTTTTTGGCTGACTGCCAGGGCCCTTTCGCGGGTAAACCCGCTCCCACAGGGGGAATGCAGCGTCCTGTGGGAGCGGGTTTACCCGCGAAAGGGCCAGCACAGTCTGCACCGGCTACCAGCGCCAACATATGGTTCGATAATCGCCCCATTCCGCGTTCCACGAATTGCCTCGCCCCCACCCTCCCCCGCACCATCGCCCACGCAACGTTGCACAAGCTCTCTCTAAAGACGCCCGACCCTGCGGCCCGCACCCGCAGCGCACCGGCTCGCCCAATAAAAACAAGAGATCCACGACAGATGAGCACTTTGCAACCCGCACGCCAGCTGCTGCCGGGCCTGTTGGCCCTGTCCTGCGCCTTGCCCGCCGTCGCCGCCGAAAGCGGTTTTCTGGAAGACGCCAAGGCCAGCCTCAACCTGCGCAACTTCTACATCAACCGCAACTTCGTCGACCCGGCCAACCCCCAGGGCAAAGCCGAGGAATGGACCCAGAGCTTCATCCTCGACGCCCGTTCCGGCTTCACCCAGGGCACCGTTGGCTTCGGTGTGGACGTGCTGGGCCTGTACTCGGTCAAGCTCGATGGCGGCAAGGGCACGGCCGGCACTCACCTGCTGCCGGTGCATGACGATGGTCGCCCGGCTGATGATTTCGGCCGCCTGGGCGTGGCCTTGAAAACGCGCCTGTCGCAGACCGAGCTCAAGGTCGGCGAGTGGATGCCGGTGCTGCCGATCCTGCGCTCGGACGATGGCCGCTCGTTGCCGCAGACCTTCCGCGGCGGCCAGCTCACCTCCAAGGAGCTCGACGGCCTGACTCTGTATGCCGGCCAGTTCCGTGGCAACAGCCCGCGCAACGACGCGAGCATGGAAGACATGTTCATGCAGGGGCGCGCCGGCATCACCTCCGACCGCTTCAACTTCGCCGGTGGCGAATACAGTTTCAACGACAAGCGCACCATGGTCGGCCTGTGGGACGCCCGCCTCAAGGACATCTACCGCCAGCAGTACCTGAACCTGGTGCACAGCCAGCCCCTGGGCGACTGGACCCTGGGCGCCAACCTGGGCTACTTCCTCGGCAAGGAAGACGGCAGTGCCCGTGCCGGTGACCTGGACAACCGCACCGCCTCGGCCATGCTCTCGGCGCGCTACCAGGGCCACACCTTCTACATCGGCCTGCAGAAGGTCAGCGGCGACGATGCCTGGATGCGGGTCAACGGCACCAGCGGCGGTACCCTGGCCAACGACAGCTACAACGCCAGCTTCGATAATGCCCAGGAACGCTCCTGGCAGGTGCGCCATGACTTCAACTTCGTCACCGTGGGCATCCCCGGGCTGACCCTGATGAACCGCTATATCAAGGGTGACAACGTGCATGCCGGCGGGGTGGACGATGGCAAGGAGTGGGCCCGCGAGACCGAGCTGGCCTATGTGGTGCAGGCCGGGACGTTCAAGGACCTGTCGGTGAAATGGCGAAACTCGACCATGCGCAGGGACTTCAGCAGCAATGCGTTCGACGAGAACCGGTTGATCGTCAGTTATCCGCTGAACCTGCTTTAGCAGGTCTGGCCTCTTCGCGGGTAAACCCGCTCCCACAGGGACAGCACAGCCTTGGAGTCCAGTGTTATACCTGTGGGAGCGGGTTTACCCGCGAAGAGGCCGGTGGCCACACTAAAGAATCTAAAGGAATATATAAATCAAATAACATTCTTTGACGTTATATATGGCAACCCGCTAAAACCGAGCCCTGATCCCCGCACCAGAGCCCGAGCATGGACCTCCGTCAACTGCGCTATTTCATCGCCCTCACCGAATACCGCAGTTTCGTCCGCGCCGCCGAAGCCATGGGCATCACCCAACCCGCCTTCAGCCGCGCCATCCAGAACCTCGAGCAGACCTTCGGCTGCGCCTTGGTCGATCGCGCCAACAAGTCACTGCCCCCTACCCCCGAGGGGCAGGTGGTACTGCAACACGCCCGCCGCCTGGTACAAGGCGCCGCGCAGTTGAACAACGAAGTACTGCAGATGACCAAGCTCGACGCCGGCGAACTGCATTTCGGCAGTGGCCCGGCCCTGGCCGTGCGCCTGGTGCCCCAGGCCCTGCAACAGTTCATCGATCGCCACCCAGGCATCCGCACCGCGCTGCTGGTGGACAACGCCGAACGCCTGGGCCAGGCGCTGCGGCGAGAGCAGATCGAGTTCTTCGTCGATGACGTGCGCCCCTTCGAGGCCGATCCGAACTTCCACACCGAAGCGCTGACCCCGCGCCCCGGCCTGTTCTTCTGCCGCCCGGGTCATCCATTGCTGGCCAAGGACAGCCTGTCGACCAACGACCTGTTCGCCTACCCACTGGCCAGTGCGCTGCTGGCGCCGGGCGTGCGCAAGCGCCTGGCCAACCTCAGCGGACGCAGCGACTTCACCCCGCACCTGCAGACCGAGCACCTGGCGGTGCTGCGCAGCGTGGTGCTGGCCAGCGACGCCATCGGCACGGCCAGCGAGGAGGCGGTGGCCGAGGACCTGGCCACCGGCGATCTGGTGCGCCTGCACTGGCGCAACCTGCCGCCGGGCCTGGAGGTCCTCAGTGTGCGCTGCGGGGTGATCAGCCGCAGCGGCTATCGCCTGTCACCGGCGGCGCGGGCGATGATCGACACCCTGGTCAGCCTGGATGCTGCCCCATCGCCCGCAGACGCCGGGCATCGACAATCTCCACCTCGCCATAGCCCAGGCGGACCACGCCGGACTGCTCGAAGCTCCTGAGGATCTGGTTGATGGTCTGGCGCGACAGCGACAACATCAGCGCCAGCTGTTCCTGGGACACCTGCAACCGCCACTGGGCGACATCGCGCTCGCCATAGCCTTCGGCCATCTGCAGCAGGCGCTGGGCCACCCGCGGCGCGGCGGCCAGCAGGCTCTGCTGCTCCAGGGCAACGAACACCCAGCGCAACTTGTGGCTCATCAACAAGGCCAGGTCGCGCCAGTGCACAGGCTCGCGCGCCAGCCACTCGAGCAGCGGCGCCTGGGGGATCCACAGCAGGCGCGTCGACCCTTCGGCATAGGCGTCGTGGGTACGCGGCTGGCCGTCGAACAGGCTGATCTCGCCAAACCAGTGGGGCGACTCGACCAGCGTCAACAGTGCCTCCTTGCCCTCGCTGCTGACCGCGCCGACCCGCATCGCCCCCTCCAGCACCGCATACAGGCCACAGGGCGCATCACCGCGCTGGAACAGGCATTGCCCCGGCGCCAGCTCACGCGCACGGCCCAGGGCCAGCAGGCTATCCTGAACGGTAGCGGGCAATTGCCGGAACCACTGGCCATGCAGCAGCTGGGTACGCGGATCGTGCATGGTGCCTCGCAAAACGAACTCTGTCGGCCAGGCGACAGACGACGGTGACTGAACAGGGGCAAGCTGCGCTCACCCCTGATGGAGGAACAACAATGAAAAACCTCGTCGAGCACCTGAGTCAATACGCGGCCTACCACCGCGATCCACGCAACATCGCCACCCACTTCATCGGCATTCCGTTGATCGTGCTGGCGGTGACCATCCTGCTGTCGCGCCCCGGCTGGGACCTGGCCGGCGTCTGGCTGTCGCCGGCGCTGTTGCTGGCGGGCTGGTCGGTGTGGTCCTACCTGCGCCTGGACCTGCGCTTCGGGCTGGTGATGGGCCTGCTGCTGGGGCTGTGCCTGTGGGCCGGCCAGGCACTGGCCGTGCAGAGCACCGGGCTGTGGCTGAGTGCCGGGCTGGGTGCGTTCGTGGTGGGCTGGATCATCCAGTTCGTCGGCCACTGGTACGAAGGGCGCAAGCCGGCGTTCGTCGATGACCTGAGTGGGCTGATCATCGGACCGCTGTTCGTGGTGGCGGAGCTGGCGTTCATGGCCGGGCTGTGCCCTGAGCTGAAAAAGGCCGTGGAGGCCAATGCCGGGCCGGTGGCCATCCGCCAGAAGAAAGCGGCGATCTGACCCCACCTCGAGGCCTGTAGGAGCGGCCTTGTGCCGCGAAAGGGCCGCAAAGCGGCCCGGCAGCTTCGGCGTCCCCCGCGATGGGGCTGCTGCGCAGCCCATTCGCGGCACAAGGCCGCTCCTACAGGGAAGCGCGCAAGCCTACAGCCGCGACTCCACCCCCAGTTCATCCCACACCGACTCGGCCAGGTGGAACGTGGCGTTGGCCGCCGGGATCCCGCAGTAGATCGCGCTCTGCATGATCACTTCCTTGATCTCTTCGCGCGTCACGCCATTGTTGCCGGCGGCGCGCAGGTGCAGCTTGAGTTCGTCGTTGCGGTTCATGCCGATCAGCATGGCGATGGTGATCAGGCTGCGGGTATGCCGCGCCAGGCCGGGGCGCGTCCAGATATCGCCCCAGGCATGCCGGGTGATCATCTCCTGGAACTCGCCGTTGAAGTCGTTGAGCTTCTCCAGGCTGCGGTCGACATGGGCGTCGCCCAGCACCGCACGGCGTACCTGCATGCCCGCCTCGTAGCGTTGTTTCTCGTCCACGGTGTACTCCTCAGCGGCTCGACAGGAAGTCGAGCATACGGCGGCTGAACGGCGCGCCGATCTCGACATTGGACAGGTGCGCCGCCGCAAACTCCACGTACTCGGCGCCGAGGATGCCGGCCTGCATGAAGCGACCGTGCTCGGGGGTGGTCACCGCATCGGCGCTACCGGCGACAATCAGGGTCGGCACCTGGATCTGGTTGAGCTGGTCACGGAAATCGGCATCGCGCACCGCGGCGCAATTGGCCGCGTAGCCCTCCGGCGAGGTCTGCGCCAGCATCTGGCAGATACGCAGGGTGCGTTCCGGCTCGGCGGCGGCGAACGCCGGGGTGAACCAGCGGGCGATGGAGGCATCGCGCAAGTCGGCCATGGCCTGCCGGCCCCCCGCGAGCACGGTGTCGATGCGGGTGTTCCACACTTCGTCACTGGCGATCTTCGCCGCCGTGTTGCACAGCGCCAGGCTGAGCAGGCGGTTACCCGCGTTTATGCCCAGCCACTGACCGATCAGGCCACCCATGGACAGGCCGATGAAATGGGCCTTCTCGATATCCAGGGCATCAAGCAGGGCCAGCACGTCGCCACCGAGTTGCTCGATGCTGTAGGGGCCCTCGGTGACCAGCGAACCGCCATGCCCCCGGGTGTCGTAGCGCAGCACACGGAAATGTTCGGCCCAGGCCGGGATCTGCGCATCCCACATGTGCAGGTCGGTGCCCAGCGAGTTGGACAGGACCAGCACCGGCGCATCGTCCGGACCGTCGAGTTGGTAATGCAATGCGCCATCGGCCAGTTGCAGGTGCGCCACAGCGGTCTCCTTTCAGGCAGTGAATCGTTGATGTTCGGCCACGGCGCGTGCCACCCAGACACGCGCCTGGCCGAGGTAATGGGCAGGGTCGAGCAGACGGTCGAGCTCCTCAGCGGACAGTTCGGCGCTGACCTGCGGTTCGTCGCCCAGCACGGCACGCAGGTGGCGCCCCTCGGCCACGGCGCGCTGGCAGCATTGCTCCAGCAGGTGATGGGCACGCTCGCGCCCCAGGCGCTGGGCGAGCACGATACTGACCGCCTCGGCCAGCACCAGGCCCTGGGTCAGGTCCAGGTTGCGGCGCATGCGGGCGGCGTCCACCTCCATGCCCTCGGCTATCAGCTGCGCCTGGCGCAGGGCGCCGGAGACCAGGCAGCAGATTTCCGGCAGGGTTTCCCATTCGGCATGCCACAGGCCGAGGCTGCGCTCGTGCTCCTGGGGCATCGCGGTGAACAGGGTCGAGACCAGCCCCGGCACGCGGGTGGCGGCACCGATCAGCACCGCCGCGCCCACCGGGTTGCGCTTGTGCGGCATGGTCGAGGATCCGCCCTTGCCCGGCGCGCCGGGCTCGAACAACTCGCCCGCCTCGGTCTGCATCAGCAGGCTGACATCCCGGCCGAACTTGCCCAGGCTGCCGGCGACCAGGCCCAGTACCGAGGCGAACTCCACCAGGCGGTCCCGCTGGGTGTGCCACGGCTGTTCGGGCAAGGACAGTTTCAGCTGCGCGGCCAGGGCCTCGGCCACCGGCAAGGCCTTGCTGCCCAGCGCCGCCAGGCTGCCGGAGGCGCCGCCGAACTGCAGCACCAGCAGGCGCGGGCGCAGTTCCTTGAGGCGCTGGCGATGACGGGTCAGGGCGCCAAGTACACCGGCCAGCTTCATCCCCAGTGTCACTGGCGTCGCATGCTGCAGCCAGGTGCGCCCCACCAGCGGCGTGTCGGCATGCTGCAGCGCCTGGCGGGCCAGGGTGTCGGCCAGCTTGCCGAGGTCGCGGTCGATCAGCGCCAGGGCGTCACGCAGTTGCAGCACCAGGCCGCTGTCCATCGCATCCTGACTGGTTGCGCCCAGGTGCACGTAGCGCTCGGCCTCGGGCACGCCGCTGGCGACCACCTTGCCCAGGGCCTTGACCAGCGGAATCGCCGAGTTGCCGGCAATGGCGATGGCATCGGCCAAGGCACGCACGTCATAGCGCTCGGCCTTGCAGGCCGCCTCGATGGCGCTCACCGCGGTGTGCGGCACCAGTCCGGCACCCGCCTCGGCACGGGCCAGGGCGGCCTCGAAATCGAGCATGCCCTGCAGCCGGCCACGGTCGGAGAAGATCTCGCGCATGGCCGGCGCGGTGAAGTAGGCATCGAACAGTTGGTTGCTCATGCAACGTCCTTAGTGATCATGGTGCAGGTACGCCGCTTGCTTGGGCAGGCGCAGGCTGAACAGGAAGGCCACCGCCATCATCGCGGTCACGTACCAGTAGAAGGTGTTCTCCATCCCTAAGGTTTTCAAGCCCAGTGCCACGTATTCGGCGGAACCGCCGAACACCGCGTTGGCCACGGCATAGGCCAGCCCGACCCCCAGCGCACGGACCTGCGGGGGGAACATCTCGGCCTTCACCAGGCCGCTGATGGAGGTGTAGAAGCTGACGATGCACAGCGCCAGGGTCACCAGCACGAAGGCCATGAACGGGCTGCTCACGGTCTTCAGCGCCATCAGCAACGGCACGGTGAAGATCGTCCCCAGGGCGCCGAACAGCAGCATCGAATTGCGTCGGCCAATGCGGTCGGAGAGCATGCCGAACACCGGCTGCAGGATCATGAACACGAACAGCGCGCCGGTCATGACGAAACTGGCGCTCTTGGCGTTCATGCCGGCGGTGTTGACCAGGTACTTCTGCATGTAGGTGGTGAAGGTGTAGAAGATCAGCGAGCCACCGGCGGTGTATCCCAGCACTGTAATGAAGGCGGCGGCATGGTTGCGAAACAACCCGCTGATGGTGCCGGCGTCCTTGTCCTGGCGGGTCTCGGCGCTGCTGGTCTCCTTCAGCGAGCGACGCAGCATCAGCGAGATCAGCGCGGCGATGGCGCCGACCACGAACGGGATGCGCCAGCCATAAGCGCGCAGCTCATCCTCGCTGAGCAGTTGTTGCAGGATCACCACCACCAGCACCGCCAGCAATTGGCCGCCGATCAGGGTGACGTACTGAAACGAGGCGAAGAAGCCGCGCTGGCCGCGCAAGGCCACTTCGCTCATGTAAGTGGCGGTGGTGCCGTACTCGCCGCCCACCGACAGGCCCTGGATCAGCCGTGCCAGGAGCAGCAGCGCCGGTGCCCAGGCGCCGATGCTGGCGTAGGTGGGCAGGCAGGCGATGATCAGCGAGCCGCCGCACATCATCAGCACCGAGATCATCAGCGAATTCTTGCGCCCGTGACGGTCGGCCAGGCGGCCGAAGATCCAGCCACCGATGGGGCGCATCAGGAAGCCTGCGGCGAACACACCGGCGGTGTTGAGCAACTGCACCGTGGGGTCGTCGGAGGGGAAGAAGGCCGGGGCGAAGTAGATCGCGCAGAAGGCATAGACATAGAAGTCGAACCATTCGACCAGGTTGCCCGACGAGGCGCCGACGATGGCGAAGATCCGCTTGCTGCGTTCTTCGCCGGTGTAATAGCTGGAAGTCATGGTGTTTTTACTCCTGGGAGGTCACTGCAAAGTCTAGACATACCCAGTAACAATCTCATTCCGCCACAGCATTGACCATTAGCCTCGTGTCTTACCGATCCGGCCTCTTCGCGGGTAAACCCGCTCCCACAGGAGGTACGTGGTTCCCTGTGGGAGCGGGTTTACCCGCGAAGAGGCCGGCACCGATCAGACCCGCTCGATGGCCAGCGCCAACCCTTGCCCGACGCCCACACACATGGTCGCCAGCCCCTTGCGCCCGCCACTCTTCTCCAGCTGATGCAGCGCCGTCAGCACCAGGCGCGCCCCGCTCATCCCCAGCGGGTGCCCCAAGGCGATCGCACCGCCGTTGGGATTGACCTGTGGCGCATCGTCCGCCAAGCCCAGCTCGCGCAGCACCGCCAGCCCCTGGCTGGCAAACGCCTCGTTGAGCTCGATGACATCGAAATCTGCCACCGCCACACCCAGCCGCTCGGTCAGCTTGCGCACCGCCGGCACCGGGCCGATACCCATCACCCGTGGCGCCACGCCGGCACTGGCCATGCCCAGCACCCGGGCGCGTGGCGTCAGGCCATGCTTTTTCACCGCCTCGGCCGAGGCCAGGATCAATGCAGCGGCGCCATCGTTGACGCCCGAGGCATTGCCTGCGGTAACCGTCTTGTCAGGGCCATTGACCGGTTTGAGCCTGTTCAGCGCCTCCAGCGTGGTGTCCGGGCGCAGATGCTCATCCTGCTCGACCACCGTCTCGCCTTTCTTGTGGGCGATACGCACCGGCACGATCTCTTCGGCGAAGTAACCGGCAGCCTGCGCGGCGGCGGCCTTCTGCTGGCTGCGCAGGGCAAAGACGTCCTGATCGGCGCGCGACACCTGGTAGTCGTCAGCGACGTTGTCGGCGGTCTCGGGCATCGAGTCCACGCCATGCTGCGCCTTCATCAACGGGTTGACGAAGCGCCAGCCGATGGTGGTGTCCTCGAGCTTCATATTGCGCGAGTAGCCGCTCTCGGCCTTGCCCATCACGAACGGCGCGCGGGACATCGACTCGACGCCACCGGCAATGGCCAGTTCCATCTCGCCACTGGCGATGGCACGAAAGGCGGTGCCGATGGCGTCCATGCCCGAGGCGCACAAACGGTTGAGGGTCACGCCGGGAATGCTTTGCGGCAGGCCGGCCAGCAGCAGCGCCATGCGCGCCACGTTGCGGTTGTCCTCGCCGGCCTGGTTGGCGCAACCAAGGAACACTTCGTCGAGCAGCTCCCACTGCACCTGCGGATTGCGCTCGACCAGCGCCTTGAGCGGCACCGCCGCCAGGTCGTCGGCGCGCACACTGGCCAAGGCGCCGCCGAAGCGGCCAATGGGGGTGCGGATGGCGTCGCAGATAAAGACGTCACGCATCAGGCTTCTCCTGCCGTCTGGCCATGGGCGGCGGCGGTGCGCGCTTCGAGGTCGCGCAGGGCGGACAGCTCGACATCGCTGGGTGCCGCGGTCTGCTGCACGTCGTCGGCGAAGCGGATCGCCCAGCCGGTGGCGGCAACGATCTGCTCGCGAGTCACGCCCGGGTGGATCGATGTGACCACGAATTCATGGGTGCCCGTTTCCGGCTCCATGATGCACAGGTCGGTGATGATGCCGACCGGCCCCTCGCCGGGCAGGCCAAGGCGCTTGCGCGAGTCGCCGCCTTCGCCGTGGCCGACCGAGGTGATGAAGTCGAGCTTGTCGACGAACGCCCGCGGCGACTGCTTGAGGATGATCAGCACCTGCTTGGCGGAACCGGCGATCTCCGGTGCACCGCCGGCACCCGGCAGGCGAGTCTTCGGCGCATGGTAGTCGCCGACCACCGTGGTGTTGATGTTGCCGAAGCGGTCGACCTGGGCCGCACCGAGGAAGCCGACGTCGATGCGCCCGCCCTGCAGCCAGTAGCGGAAGATCTCGCCGGTCGGTACCACGGTGTCGGCGGTTTCGGCCAGCTCGCCGTCACCGATGGACAACGGCAGCACGCTAGGCTTGGCGCCGATCGGGCCGGACTCGTAGATCAGCACGACATCGGGCGACGAGGTCAGGCGTGCCAGGTTGGCGGCCTTGGACGGCAGGCCGATGCCGACGAAGCACACGGCACCGTTGCGCAGGCGACGGGCCGCCGCGACGGTCATCATTTCGGAAGTGGAGTAGCTCATTGCGCGGCCTCCGCGGTGCTGGCCAGCTTGGCCTGGAATTCGGTGAAGTCCCGGGTGCCACGGATGAAGGTGTCGATCCAGGCGGTGAACGACTCGCGGTTGCGGGCGATCGGGTCCCAGGCCTGGTAGAAGCGGTTGTCGCGCTCGTAGTAGCCGTGGGCGTAGGACGGGTGGGCGCCGCCGGGCACCAGGCACACCGCGCTGAGCGCCCAGGTCGGCAGCACACAGGCATTCATCGGCGCATTCAGGTCATCGACGATCTCTTCGACGGTGACAATGCAGCGCTTGGCCGCAAGAGCCGCCTCCTTCTGCACGCCGAGGATGCCCCACAGCAGCACGTTGCCCTTGCGGTCGGCCTTCTGCGCATGGATCACGGTGACGTCCGGGCGCACCGACGGCACGGCGGCAAGCACCTCGCCGGTGAACGGGCAGGTGACGCTCTTGATCAGCGGGTTGACCTTCGGCAGGTCGGAGCCGGCGTAGGCACGCAGCACCGCGAACGGCAGGCCGGAGGCGCCGGCGACATAGGCGTTGGCCAGGTCGGCGTGGCTGTGTTCCTCGATCTCGATGGCGTGCGGCCACTGCTTCTCCACCGCGTCGCGCAGGCGATGCAGCGAACCAACGCCGGGGTTGCCGCCCCAGGAGAAGATCAGCTTGCGCGCGCAGCCGGCACCGATCAGCTGGTCGTAGATCAGGTCCGGGGTCATGCGCACCAAGGTCAGGTCGCGCTTGCCCTGGCGGATGATCTCGTGACCGGCCGCCGTCGGAATCAGGTGGGTGAAGCCTTCGAGGGCGACGCTGTCGCCATCCTGGATGAACTGCTTCACGGCCTCGTGAAGCGAGAGGATTGCTGCCATTGGAGACTCCTGGTCAGGTCGAGTCGAGTCAGTGAGCAGCGGGCCATTGCGTCGCTGCGATGGGCCCAGATTACGGCGGCTGTCGGGATGGTAACAATCCGATAATCGCACTTTCGTGCGATTATCGAACCATTTGTTACTCTACTATCTAACGCGTACCTATCGCCTCAGGTCGCGTCGGCGTGGCTCACCAGCCCCTTCACCACTACGCCGATGGTGGCCAGCGCCGCTGGCACCAGCAACGCGGTCAGCACCTGCTCGAAGGTCCACCCCAGACCCAGCAGCGTCGCCCCGCTCCAGGCACCGAGAATCGCGCCGAAGCGACCGATCCCGAGCATCCACGACACCCCGGTGGCGCGCCCCTGGGTTGGGTAGAACCGCGCCGCCAACGACGGCATGGCCGATTGCGCGCCGTTCACGCACATGCCGGCGACCAGCACCAGCGTGGCCAGCAAGGTGATGTTGCCCAGGCTCTGCCCCACGGCATAGGCGAACACACCCGCCAGCAGGTAGAAGACGCCGATCACCTTGTGCGGGTTGAAGCGGTCCATCGCCCACCCCACGGCCACCGCGCTGAGCACGCCGCCGAACTGGAACAACGCGCCGATGAAGGCGGCCTGCTCCATGCTCGCGCCGCTGTCACGCATCAGGGTCGGCAGCCAGCTGGTCAGCAGGTAGACGATCACCAGGCCCATGAAATAGGTCAGCCACAGCAGCACGGTGCCCAGGCCATAGGTACCCGAGAAGATCACCGCGAACACGTTGCGCGCCGCCACCGCCTTCTGCTCCGGCACACTGAAGCTCGCGGCCTGTGCCACCAGCGCCGGAGCAATCGGCGCCAGGGTCCGGCGCACCTTCTCGGTGCCACGGTTGCGCACCACCAGGAACCGCGCCGACTCCGGCAGCCAGACCAGCAGCACCAGTGCCAGCAGCAACGGCAGCACCCCGCCGATCACCAGCAGGCTGTGCCAGCCGTAGGCCGGGATCAGCTTGGCCGAGATGAAACCGCCCCCGGCCATGCCCAGGTTGAAGCCACAGAACATGCTGGTCACCAGCAGCGACTTGAGCCGCTCCGGGGTGTACTCGGAGAGCAAGGTGGTGGCATTGGGCATGCCCGCCCCCAGGCCCAGGCCGGTCAGAAAGCGCAATACCAGCAGTTGCTCGACATTGGTCGCGTAGGCCGAGGCCAGGCTGAACCCGCCGAACACCAGCACCGCGCCCACCAGCACGCCCTTGCGCCCGAAGCGGTCGGCTAGCGGGCCGGAGCCGAGGGCGCCGAAGACCATGCCGATCAGCGCGGCGCTCATCACCGGGCCGAGACTGGCGCGGTCGATGCCCCATTCCTGGGACAGCGCCGGGGCGATGAAGCCCATGGCGGCGGTGTCCAGGCCATCGAGGAAGACGATCAGGAAGCACAGGATCACCACCCGCCATTGATAGCGCGACAGCGGTTGGTCATTGATGAGGGACTGGACATTGAGGCAGTTGCCGACAGCGGATTGTGGCTTGTTCATTGTTGTTATCCGGGAGTTGGGCACAGGCAGGCTACCGCGCATCGCTGATGCGCAGGAACAGCAAACGGTGGATACGGCGAACTGGATCAGCCGGCGTGCAGCAGCACTGCGCGCGGGTGCGGCCGCGACAGCGAAGGGATGGTCTTCATGGGGATGCCCTCGGGCCTGTTGTTATTGTCCGGTCGGCGAAGCCGACTCGTGCGACAGACATTAATCAGCAGGCCTGGGCGGCGCAATTCGTCGGGAACGACACTGTGCGTTTATCGAACACAAAGCGCCCGGTTCCTGTGCGAGCAACTGTCATGTGCAAACTCCACTCCCACAAGTACTGCACAACGTCTGAGACAGTGGGAATCCCGTGGGAGCGGCTTCAGCCGCGAACACCGGCGAAGCCGGTGCCACAGGATTGTGCGCAGGAATGAGGAGCGTCTGTGCGGATCAGCCAAACAACTGGTGACACAGGTCCTGGCTGGCCGCCAGCAGGATCGGCAGGAAACGCTGCTCCAGTTCCCCACGGCTGACCCGACCGACATGGGTACTCACGTTCAACGCCGCCAGCACCTGCCCCGAGGCGTCATAGATCGGCACGGCAATCGAACGCAGGCCCTGCTCCAGTTCCTGATCAACCACGCACCAACCCTGCTCGCGCACTTGCTGGATGCAGGCGAACAGCGATGCCGGATCGTGCAGGGTACGGCTGGTCCGCGCCTTGAGGTCCGCCCGCTCCAGATATTCGTGCAGGCTGGCGTCGTCCAGCGCCGCCAGCAGGATGCGGCCCATCGACGTGCAATAGGCCGGGAGCCGCCCACCGACCGACAGGTCGACCGAAATCAATCGCTCGACCGTGGCCGAGCGCGCTATATAAAGGATGTCGTCGCCCTCCAGCGTGGCCATGTTGGCCGCCTCGTGGAGCTGGTCGCTGATCCGGTCGAGGTAGGGCTGGGCCGATACCGCCAACGGCGTGGACGACAGGTAGGCATGGCCAAGGGTCAGCACCTTGGGCAACAGCGAATAGGTTCGCCCGTCGGTGGTCGCGTAGCCAAGCTTCATCAGCGTATGCAGACAACGCCGCACCGCCGCCCGGGGAATTTCCGTGCGGTGGCTGATCTGGGCAATGGTCAGATGGCGCTTGCGCTCCTGGAACGCCTGGATCACCGCAAGGCCACGAGCCAGGGAGGTCATGAAATCCGGATCGCCGGTGAAGGCCTGGATGCGCTTGGCCGCAGACGCCACGATCGGCGGTGCCAGGGTGGGGCTGGTATTGCGCGCGGGCTCGTTCGCTGGCGGGCCGCTGGTTTCTTCGCTCATGGACATGCCTCAAAAAAATCGCTACCTCGTTCGATTATCGAACGAACGGCCGATAATCGCAATTGACCGCTGACACTTTTGCTTATACCTTTCCCCTGCCACATGTGGCTTCTTTGGAGAGACTGGTCAGGTACCCACCGTAGAAGTCCCAGGCAACGGCCTCGCCTCCCAGCGAGGCCGTTTTCATTTCCGACACCCATCGGCAAACTTGCCTACCACAACAACTTGAACTTTCAGCAGTCCGCTCGGACAAACCCTCTGTCCGCAAAGAATAACTTCAGGACTATTGTCAATGGCGGGTAAAGAACGATAGCCTTCGAATTGCCGATTGCTATAATCGGCTCATGTTGATTGTCTGCGCTGTATAACGGATCCAATCGACAAACTTTCGTTGCCTTCCTGACGCCTGCCCGCTGCCTGAGCAGTGGCTTGTCGTGTGGTGCGCCGCAGGTCGCCCTCCCACACTCTGTCCTTGCAGTGCAACGATGTGTTCGCGTTGCTGAATTTCCACATCCTGCGTGTGTATTTAGCGGCTGACGCCCAACTTCAACCTATTCAGGTATTACTGTGACGAAAGAAGAACTGCGCGCGGAACTCGAGCGCCAGGCCGAACGTTACAAGGATGTTTACGGTGGTGAAGTCACCACCTATGCCGCACAACCCGACCCGGAACGCAAACCCTGGCGTAAACGCGCCAGCATTCTCGACCAGGCCTTCGCCCAGGAAATCGAGAAGATCGAAAAGGAACTGCGCAGCGACGGCGAGTGAAGTCACACGATGTCATGGCGCCGCTATCGAGCAACGGTTGCGGCAAGGCATCCTGGGTGAAAATGCTCGATATGAAATGGAATCACACAAATTTCATACAAGCGTTTAAATTGCGGGCTCTCTACGAAAATCGTCTCAAATCGCTGATTTTTCTGAAATTTATCGATTTTTTACGACGTTTTTGCGCGAAAGCTCACCTGCGCCATGCAGGTGCGGGGTCGTCATTCCCCTGCCATCGGTCAGTGGCGGGTGCATCGATTGCCATGGTTTTCTGGCATAATCCGCCCCCCCTAAGACCGCCAGACAACCTTCATGATCGATTTATTCAGCGGACTGGATGCCTGGGTTATCGTGAGCCTGACGCTCGCTCTGACCTTCGTGCTCGCATTCGAGTTCATCAATGGCTTTCATGACACCGCCAACGCGGTAGCCACTGTCATCTATACCAAGGCCATGCCACCGCACCTGGCCGTGTTCTTCTCCGGTGTGTTCAACTTCCTCGGGGTTCTGCTCGGTGGTGTCGGGGTGGCCTATGCCATCGTCCACCTGCTGCCGGTCGAACTGCTGATCAATGTGAACACCGGCCACGGCCTGGCCATGGTCTTCTCGCTGCTGGCCGCGGCCATCACCTGGAACCTGGGCACCTGGTACTTCGGTATCCCGGCCTCCAGCTCGCACACCCTGATCGGCTCGATCCTCGGCGTCGGCCTGGCCAACGCCCTGATCAGCGACATTCCGCTGGGCGACGGCGTCAACTGGCAGAAGGCGATCGACATCGGCATGTCCCTGGTGCTCTCGCCCATGGCCGGCTTCGCTGTCGCCGCCCTGCTGCTGATCGGCCTGAAATGGTGGCGTCCGCTGTCGAAGATGCACAAGACCCCGGACCAGCGCCGCAAGCTCGACGACAAGAAGCACCCGCCGTTCTGGAACCGCCTGGTGCTGGTGATCTCGGCCATGGGCGTGAGCTTCGTGCACGGCTCCAACGATGGCCAGAAGGGCATCGGCCTGATCATGCTGGTGCTGATCGGCATCGTCCCGGCCAAGTTCGTCCTCGACCTGAACAGCACCACCTACCAGATCGAGCGCACCCGCGACGCCACCCTGCACCTGAGCCAGTTCTACCAGCGCAACGCCGCGACCCTGGGCGAGTTCCTGGCGCTGGGCAAGGCGCAGGCAAGCGATCTGCCGGAACAGTTCAGCTGCAATCCGCAACAGACCGAGCCGACCATCACCGCGCTGCAATCGTCGCTCGCCGGGGTGACCGACTACCGCGCCCTGAGCGCCGAGAAGCGCGTCGAAGTGCGTCGCTACCTGCTGTGCCTGGACGACACGGCGAAGAAGGTCGGCAAACTGCCGGGCCTGCAGGCCCGTGAAAAGGCCGACCTGGAGAAACTGCGCAAGGACCTGACAGCCACCACCGAGTACGCACCATTCTGGGTGATCGTCGCCGTCGCCCTGGCCCTGGGCCTGGGCACCATGGTCGGCTGGAAGCGCGTGGTGCTGACCGTTGGCGAGAAGATCGGCAAGCAGGGCATGACCTATGCCCAGGGCATGTCGGCACAGATCACCGCAGCCTGCGCCATCGGCATGGCCAACGTGTTCAGCCTGCCGGTGTCCACCACCCACGTGCTGTCGTCAGGTGTCGCCGGTACCATGGTCGCCAACAAGAGCGGCCTGCAGGGCGGCACCGTGAAGACCATCCTGCTGGCCTGGGTGCTCACCCTGCCGGCAACGATGGGCCTGGCCGCCGGCCTGTTCTGGCTAGCCACCAAGGCCATTGGCTGAGTGGTACGGCAATAGAAGAAGGCGCCCTCGGGCGCCTTTTTCGTGGGTATTTCTTCGCGGGTAAACCCGCTCCCACAGGGCAGTGGGATATCCCTGTGGGAGCGGGTTTACCCGCGAAGAGGTCGGTACAGGAAACTCAACGCTTCCTGCCCCCCAACAACGACCCCATCAACCCACGCACCAGCTGCCGCCCCAATTGGTTGGCCGCCTGGCGCACCGCCGACTTGATGGCCTGCCCCGCCGCGCTCTGCAGGAACTCACCGGCCTTGTCGGCGAAGCTGTCCTCATCGGCCTTGGCCTGGGGCGCCGGCTCCACCGGCTCGCCCTTGCGCTGGGTAAGCATTTCATAGGCCGACTCACGGTCCACCGGCTTGTCATAGCGCCCGGCCAGCGGCGATGCCGCGATCAGGGCCTGCCGCTCGACTGCGCTCAACGGCCCGATCCGCGACTGTGGTGGCGCGATCAGCACCCGCTGGACCATGGCCGGCGTGCCCTTCTCTTCCAACGTCCCGACCAGCGCCTCACCAATGCCCAGTTCGGTCAACACCGCCAGGCTGTCGAACGCCGGATTGGGGCGGAAACCATCGGCCACGGCGCGCAGCGACTTCTGCTCCTTGGCGGTGAATGCCCGCAAGCCATGCTGGATGCGCAGCCCGAGCTGGGCCAGCACCGCATCCGGCAGGTCGCCTGGTGACTGGGTGACGAAATATACCCCCACACCCTTGGAGCGGATCAGCCGCACCACCTGCTCCAGACGGTCCTGCAACGCCTTGGGCGTGCCGTTGAACAGCAGGTGCGCTTCGTCGAAGAACAGCGCCAGCACCGGCTTGTCGGCATCGCCACGCTCCGGCAGTTGCTCGAACAGTTCGGCCAGCAGCCACAGCAGGAAGGTCGCATAGACCTTGGGCGCGTCATGCACCAGGCGGCTGGCATCGAGCAGATGGATACGCCCGCGACCATCGCCTTCGGGGCGCAGCAGGTCCTCCAGTTGCAGCGCCGGCTCGCCGAACAGCGCCTCGGCGCCCTGCTGCTCCAGGGTCGCCAGGCGGCGCAGCAAGGCCTGCGTGGAGGCGCTGGTCATCAAGGCGCTGTCCTCGCCCAGCAGCTGGGGATTGTCCTTCAGGTGCGCGAGCAGAGCCTTGAGGTCTTTCAGGTCGAGCAGCAGCAGGCCTTCGCGGTCAGCCACCTTGAACGCCGCATACAAGGCGGCCTGCTGGCTGTCGGTGAGCTCCAGCAGATTGCCCAGCAACAACGGTCCCATTTCGCTCAGGGTGGTGCGCAAGGGATGCCCCGATTGCCCCGCGATATCCCAAAGACTTACCGGATAAGCCTGGGGCTTGTGGTTCAGCCAGGGCATGCCGGCGATCCGCTCGGCCACCTTGCCCTGGGGCGCCCCGGCCGCGCCGAGGCCGCACAGGTCGCCCTTCACATCCGCGGCGAATACCGCGACCCCGGCATCGCTGAACAGCTCGGCCAGGTGTTGCAGGGTGACCGTTTTGCCGGTGCCGGTTGCCCCGGCCACCAGGCCATGCCGGTTGGCCAGGCGCATGGACTGGAATACCGGCTGACCATCAGGACCTGCTCCTACTACCATTCGTAAGGAATCTGACATCTTCTTTCATCCCCTGCTCAAGTTCCGCCGCGTGACAGCCGATATTTCAAAATGATTCTACCCAGAAAGACAGTAACAACCCGAAAAGGACCCACGGGAATTGTTGCACTGTTTTCCAGCCGTGCTTTGTGCGAACGACCCGATAAAAAACCTTAGCGGACACGATCACGTTATGAATAAAAGCCTTCGTTTCAGCCACAAGATTCTTCTGGCGGCATCACTGATCGTGATACTCGCCTTCAGCCTATTCACCCTGTACAACGATTATCTCCAGCGTAACGCCATTCGCGAAGACCTGGAGAACTACCTGGCTGAGATGGGCGAGTCCACCTCCACCAATATCCGCAACCTGTTCGAAGGGCGCATCAAGCTGGTCGAGAACGTCGCCCAGAACATTGCCCAGTACCCACAGAACACCGGCACCCTGCTGGGCCAGAACGCGCTGACCTCGAGCTTCCAGACCATCTACCTGGGCCAGCCCGACGGCACCTTCACCGTGCGCCCGGACACCAAGATGCCTGACGGCTACGACCCGCGCGTGCGCCCCTGGTACAAGGACGGCCTGAACGCCAACGGCCCGATCCTCACCGAACCCTACATTGACATGGCCACCAACGAGCTGGTCATCTCGATCATCAGCACCGCCTCGCGTTCGGTCGGCGTGGTCGGCGGCGACCTGGCCCTGGACGGCCTGGTGCAGATCATCAACTCGCTGAACTTCGGCGGCATGGGCTACGCCTTCCTGGTCAACGACCAGGGCAAGATCCTGGTGCACCCGGACAAGAACCTGGTGATGAAGACGCTGTCGGACCTGTTCCCGCAGAACACGCCGAGGCTGTCCAGCAACCTGACCGAAGTGACGCTCAACGGCGAAACCCGCCTGCTGACCTTCACTCCGGTCAAGGGCCTGCCGTCGGCCAACTGGTACATCGGCCTGTCGGTGGACAAGGACAAGGCCTTCTCGATGCTCAGCACCTTCCGCACTTCGGCGGTGATCGCCACGCTGGTGGCAGTGGTGATCATCATCGCCCTGCTCGGCCTGCTGATCCGCGTGCTGATGCAGCCGCTGCACACCATGACCCGCGCCATGTCGAACATCGCCGAGGGTGAAGGCGACCTGACCCGCCGCCTGGAAATCCACAACCACGACGAGTTCGGTATCCTCGGTACCGCCTTCAACCGCTTCGTCGAGCGCATCCACGGTTCGATCCGCGAAGTGTCCTCGGCCACCGAGCAGGTCAACGAAGTGGCACTGCGGGTCATTAGCGCCTCGAACTCGTCGATGAGCAACTCCGACGAGCAGTCCAACCGCACCAACAGCGTCGCCGCCGCCATCAACCAGCTCGGCGCGGCTGCCCAGGAGATTGCCGGCAACGCCGCCCAGGCCTCGCAGCATGCCAGCTCGGCGCGGCTGCTGGCCGAGGAAGGCCAGCAGGTGGTGCAGCGCAACATCGATGCGATGAACCGCCTGTCGGACCTGATCGTCACCTCCAGCGAGCATATCGAGACGCTGAACAACAAGACCGTCAACATCGGCCAGATCCTCGAGGTGATCACCAGCATTTCCCAGCAGACCAACCTGCTTGCCCTCAACGCCGCCATCGAGGCCGCCCGCGCCGGTGAGGCCGGGCGTGGCTTCGCCGTGGTCGCCGACGAGGTGCGCAACCTGGCGCACCGCACCCAGGAGTCGGCGCAGCAGGTACAGAAGATGATCGAGGAGCTGCAGGTCGGCGCCCGCGAGTCGGTCGACACCATGGGCCAGAGCCAGCGCCACAGCCAGGACAGCATGGACATCGCCAACCAGGCCGGCGAACGCCTGGGCAGCGTCACCCAGCGCATCGGCGAGATCGACGGCATGAACCAGTCGGTGGCCACCGCCACCGAAGAGCAGACCGCCGTGGTCGACTCGATCAACATGGACATCAACGAGATCAACATGCTCAACCAGGAAGGCGTCGAGAACCTGCAGGCCACCCTGCGCGCCTGCTCGGACCTCGAACAGCAGGCCGGCCGCCTCAAGCAACTGGTCGGCAGCTTCCGCATCTGACCTGAGCAAACGCGTCGCCTGATTCGCGGGCAAGCCCGCTCCCACAGGATCTCTGCCGGCCCTGTGGGAGCGGGCTTGCCCGCGAAGGGCGCAACGCCATTCACTCGTACTCCACCCTCGACGATCGAACAAACTATCCTTCAGGTAGGTCAACCCTCAGGCGCGTCATCGCCGGATCATTACCGCCGAATGACACACCCGAGGACGATCCCGGAGGGATGCTGATCGTGCACATCGCCGACATCACCATGTTCTACGCCCCGGCCAGCGGCGGCGTGCGGACCTATCTTGATGCCAAACACCGCCGCCTCGACGCCATGCCCGGTGTTCGCCACAGCCTGTTGATTCCCGGTGCCAATGCCAGCCAGGTCGACGGTGTCTACCACGTGCCTGCCCCGCCCCTGCCCTTCGGCAACGGCTACCGCTTCCCGGTGCGCCTGGCGCCCTGGTGCAAGGAACTGCGCCGCCTGCAGCCCGACCTGATCGAGGTCGGCGACCCCTACCTCACCGCCTGGGCGGCCCTTGAAGCGCGGCGCAAGCTCGATGTCCCGGTAATAGGCTTCTATCACTCCGACCTGCCCTTGCTGGTGAGCAATCGCATGGGCAACTGGTTCACCCCCAATGTCGAGGCCTATGTCAGCAAGCTATACGGGCATTTCGACCGGGTCCTGGCACCCAGCCAGGTGATGGCCGACAAGCTGCGCCGGCTGGGCGTGGAGAACGTGCACGTGCAGCGCCTGGGCGTGGACCTGGCGCTGTTCAACCCAGAAAGGTACGACCCCGGCCTGCGCGCCGAGCTGGGCATCGCCGATACCAGCCGCCTGCTGGTGTTCGCCGGCCGCGGCTCACGGGAAAAGAACCTGCCGGTGCTGCTCGATTGCATGCACGCACTCGGCCAGCCCTACCACCTGCTGCTGGTGGGCTCGAACATGCCGGCCAGCGTGCCGGACAACGTCAGCGTGATCGACCACTTCCGCCCGCCCCAGGAGGTCGCCCGGCTGCTGGCCAGTGCCGACCTGCTGGTGCACGCCGGCGACCAGGAAACCTTCGGCCTGGTGATCCTCGAAGCCATGGCCAGCGCCACGCCCGTGGTGGCCGTGCGCGCCGGCGCATTCAGCGAAATCGTCGACGAACGCTGCGGCCGCCTGTGTCCGCCCAACAATGGCCAGGCCATGGCCGAAGCCGTGCGCGAGGTCTTCGACAACGGTGTGCGCGAGCTCGGCCGCCACGCCCGTCACCACGTGGAGCGCCACTACAGCTGGGACAGCGTCGTCAACGGTCTGCTCCAGCATTACCAGGCAGTGCTCGGCCACCCGCTGCCGGTGCGCGCCCATGGCTGAGGGCCGAGCCGACACGCGCAGCCTGATGCTGGTGCTGCACGATATCTCGCCCGAAACCTGGCCGGACTACCAGCCCTTCGTCCAGGCCATCGACGAACTCGGTGGCGTGCCGATGACTTGGCTGGTGGTACCGGACTTCCACCATCGCAACCCGCTGACCCGTTCACCCACCTTCTGCCGCCTGCTCGAGCGGCGCCTGGCCCAGGGCGACGAGCTGGCCCTGCATGGCTACTACCACGCCGACGATGGCCCGCCACCGCGCGGACCGGGCGAATATTTCATGCGCCGGATCTATACCCACGAGGGCGAGTTCCATGGGCTGGACCAGGCAGACGCCCTGCTGCGCCTGCAAGCCGGGCTGGCAGTGTTCAAACGACAGGGCTGGCCGGTGGCAGGCTTCGTCGCCCCCGCCTGGCTGATGAGCGAAGGCACCCGCCAGGCTTTGCGACAGTTGCCACTGCGCTATACCAGCTCTCCACGTCACTTGTACCGGCTGCCGGACTTCACCGCCTTCGATGCCCCAGGACTGGTGTGGAGCGCCCGCAGCGCCTGGCGCCGCGGCCTGTCGAGGGTGGTCAGCGACTGGCAATGCCGCCGCTGGCGCGAAGCCGACACCCTGCGCCTGGGCCTGCACCCGGTCGACATGCGCCACGCCAGCGCACGCAATTACTGGCTCGACACCCTGCACCAGTTGCTGGCCCAAGGCCGTGAGCCACTGACCAAGTCGGCCTGGCTGGCGCGCCAGGCCGCCCCATGAAGCGCCTGGGCTGGCTGGTCCTGGCACTGCTGCTGGCGGGGCTGGTACCCGCCCTGTTCGGCGGCAGCGACCTGCTCCCGCGCCTGCGCGCCTTCGAACCCGGGTTGCTGCTGCTGTTGCTGGCCATGATCCTGCTGTGCTGGATTCTCAATGCCGCCCGTCTGCGCCTGCTGCTGGGTGACCAGGGCGCACGGGTGGGACGGATGCACAGCCTGGGCGTGGTGATGGCTACCGAGTTTGCCATCTGCACCACGCCCGGCGGCAGCGGTGGCCCGTTGACCCTGATGACACTGCTGGCCCGCGAGCGCATCGCGCCATCGCGCAGTGGCGCGGTGTTCGCCATGGACCAGTTGAATGACCTGCTGTTCTTCTTCTGCGCGATGCTGTCGATTGCCGCCTACGCCCTGTTCCACCACCTTGGCCACAGCCAGGCGCAGATGCTGCTGGGCAGCGCCCTGCTGCTGTGTGCCACACTTGCGGGGATCTTCCTGCTGCTGCGCTATCGACGCCGGGTGATGCGTGGCAACGGCCGGTTGTTGCATCGCCTGGGCATGGCGCCAGCACGCCGACGACGCTGGGCACGCAAGCTGCTGCGCTTTGTCCATGCCCTGGCCGATACCTGGCGCATGCCCCGGCGTACGCTGGCGCTGGTGTTCATCCTCACCTGCGCGCACTGGTGCCTGCGCTACAGCGTGCTATATCTGGCATTGCGGGGGTTGGGGGTGGACCTGGGGTGGATTGCCAGTTTCCTGGTGCAGATGCTCTCGCTCAGTGCCGGGCAGTTCAGCCTGTTGCCGGGCGGTGCCGGCGCGGCGGAGCTGACCTCGGCGACCTTGCTGTCACCACTGGTGGGCAGTTCGACGGCGGCCGCGGCGATCCTGATCTGGCGCGCGGTTACCTATTACTTCTATCTGCTGGCGGGTGGGCCGGTGCTCCTGTACCTGCTGGCGCATCCGCGACTGGAGCGTCGTCGCCAGACAGGTTGAGTCGCCCCCAAAGCTCGGCGGCACCGGGAAACTCGGTGCCGTCCTCATCGCTCAACGCCTCGGGGTCGAAACGAGCCAGGCAGCCTTCGCCCAAGGTGGGTGGCGCCGAGGCGCCGGCCTTGTCACGCGGGTCTGCCATGCCAGGGCCCTCGACTCAGTTGAACACCACGGTCTTGTTGCCGTGCACCAGCACGCGGTCTTCCAGGTGGTAGCGCAGGCCACGGGCCAGGACCATCTTCTCCACGTCACGGCCGAAGCGCACCATGTCCTCGATGCTGTCGGCGTGGCTGACACGCACCACGTCCTGCTCGATGATCGGGCCGGCGTCCAGCTCCTCGGTCACGTAGTGGCAGGTCGCACCGATCAGCTTCACGCCGCGCAGTGCCGCCTGGTGGTACGGCTTGGCCCCCACGAACGAGGGCAGGAAGCTGTGGTGGATGTTGATGACTTTTTCAGCGTATGCCTGGCACAGCTGCGGCGGCAGGATCTGCATGTAGCGCGCCAGTACCACGGCGTCGGCGCCGTACTCGGCGACCAGGCGCGAGACCTCGGCGAACGCCGGCTGCTTGTCCTTGGGATCGACCGGCACATGGTGGAACGGAATGCCGTGCCACTCGACCATGCTGCGCAGGTCATTGTGGTTGGAGATCACGCAGGGAATCTCGCAGTCCAGCTCGTCGGTGTGCCAGCGGTGCAGCAGGTCGGCCAGGCAGTGCGACTCACGGCTGGCCATCAGCACCACGCGCTTCTTCTGCGCCGAGTCGGTGATCCGCCAGGTCATGGAGAACTCTTCGGCGATCGGGGCGAACGCCTCGCGGAAAGCCTCGATACCGAACGGCAGGGACTCGGCGCGGATCTCATGGCGCATGAAGAACCAACCGCTCTGCTCGTCGGAGTGGTGGCTGGCTTCGTTGATCCAGCCATTGTAGAGGGCCAGGAAATTACTGACTTTTGCCACGATGCCGACGCGGTCGGGGCAGGCAATCACCAGTCGATAGGTGCGCATGAGGGAGACTCCAGAACTTCGCAAAGGCGCATATTCTAGCGACCTGCCGGGAAAAACGCAGTAAGCATCTACACCCCCGCGCCACCTGGCTCAAGGACCCAGTCGTACAGGCCTATTCCCTTCTTCCCAAGGGGAAATAGCCAGCGCCCCAGACAAATTGTAAATTTTTCTTAACCTAATGACTGCGCAGTCAGTGCCTACTATTAAATGAGTGATCAATATTAATTTGTTTACTTGAGAGTTTCGCCTGTCTATTATTGCCCCCACTGTCTCTCTCTGAACATGCATTAAGGAACACATCATGTCCCTGATCAACGAATACCGCGCCACCGAAGAAGCCATCAAGGAACTTCAAGCCCGCCTGGCCAACCTGTCGCAAGACGGCAAGCTGCAAAAAGAACTGGAGTTCGAAAAGAAACTGCGCGAGCTGATGGCCGAAAACGGCAAGTCGCTGCGTGACGTGATCGCCCTGCTCGATCCGGAAAGCAAGCTGAGCAAAGCCCCGCGCGGCGCAGTCAAGACCACCGGCACCAAGCGTGCACGCAAGGTCAAGCAATACAAGAACCCGCACAACGGCGAGGTTATTGAAACCAAAGGTGGCAACCACAAGACCCTGAAAGAGTGGAAAGCCAAGTGGGGCGGCGACGTCGTCGAAAGCTGGGCCACCCTGCTGGACTGATTCGCTTATCAGGCGCATTGGTTTCAACATGAAAAACGCCGGCACTTGCCGGCGTTTTTTGTTTATCTGCACATTTCAAAGCTGGTACTGCACTTTCAGTTGCCGGACATGGGCTTGCCAGGCCTCCAGCACCTGCCGTCCCGCTTCGCTGGCATCGGCCCAACTGCTCTGGCATGCCTGCTCGAAGTCCGCCACGGTATTAGGCGCACCGTAAGTAGGATCTGTAAGACGCTGCTGACAGAACGCATGCCAACGTGCGCGGTCTTGTTCATCAAGGGTGTCGGAAAAGTTTCGCGCGCGATAGCGGAACAGCAGTTCAGGCAGCCGCGGATCATCGAACATCCATTGTCCATGCGCCAATTGCGCCGGATCCACACGCCGTACTTGTTCGCTCAGGCGCTTGTCGCGGTCGCCAAGAAAACCGTCATACAACTGTTGCTCCGGGTCTTCGCTGGGGGCAAAGCCTTCTTCCTGATAAATGATGTCCAGCTTGTCTCCCCACATGGCCTGCTGATTGGCCAACTGCTCTGCCCGTGCCTGCAATGCCGACAACTCGAGCCCCAGGCGTTGTTGATCGGCCGGGCGCAGTACCGACAGTGGCGCCAATACCGGGCAGCGGTTGATATGCACCAACTTCAGCGGTACCGGTAGTTCGCCCTGGGCCATGTCTTCGTGCCGCGTATACAGGCGCTGGCGCAATGCCTCTGCACTTTCATGGAGCAGCGGCGAAGCATCTTGTTGCAAGTCACAGACAATCAGCGCGTTGCGGTTGCGCGGATGCCAGGCCAAAGGCAGTACCACGCCGATATAATTGCGCTGGGCCGAGAAACGCCCGGATACATGAACCAGCGGTTGCAACAGCCGAACCTGTTCCATGACCTTGTGCTTGCTGCGCAACTGGAACAACCAGTCATACAACCGCGGCTGTTTCTCGCGGATCAAGCGGGCCAGGGCAACGGTCGCCCGCACGTCGGAAAGCGCCTCGTGGGCATGGCCGTGGTCGATGCCATTGGCCTTGCTCAGCAGTTCCAGGCGCAGGCTGGTACGCCCGTCCTGCTGTGGCCAGACGATCCCCTCGGGGCGCAGCGCATAGGCGGTGCGGACCACGTCAATCAGGTCCCAGCGGCTGTTTCCGCCCTGCCATTCCCGGGCGTAGGGGTCGAAGAAGTTGCGGTAGAGGCTGTAGCGGGTGACCTCATCGTCGAAACGCAAGGTGTTGTACCCCGCGCCGCAGGTGCCGGGGCGCGCCAGCTGATCATGCACCCGGGTCATGAATTCGGCTTCGCACAGCCCCTGGTCGGCCAGTTGCCGGGGAGTGATGCCGGTCACCAGGCAGGCCGCGGGGTGCGGCAGGATATCGTCCGAGGGGCGGCAGTAGAGGCTGATAGGTGCCTCGATCTCGTTGAGGTCGAGGTCGGTGCGCACGCCGGCCACCTGCAGCGGGCGGTCGCTGCGCGGAGTGATGCCGGTGGTTTCGTAGTCGTGCCAGAAAATGCTGGAGCTCACGGGGTCTTCCTGTATCGAGGTCGACCAGAGTCTAACGGCACGTGGGAGGGCTGGGCCAGCCTCAGGCGGAGGCGTTCATGGGCCTGAAGCTGAAGAAATCGCGCAGGGAGCGAACGAATTCATCGTATTCCTGCGGTGCCTGCAGCAGCATGAAGCCGGCATCGAAATGCCCCGGCGTCTCATCCTCGCGGCACCACAGGCAGCTGGCGGTCAGGTTGATGAACTGCAGCCCGCCGCCGGCGAGGGGCACCCGTAGCTGCAGCTCGAAATCCGGCCCCACCAGCACCGGCAACTGGCTGATCAGCATCAGGCCGTCTTCCGAGGCGTTGCCCAGATAGCCGATCTGCTGGTCGGTGCAGCGGTTGAACACCTTGAGCACGCAAGGCAGCTGATGACGTTGTATGTGTCGCTCGATAAACATGATCGCAGTGAAATCCTGTACCCGGGGCCAGGAAGACAAGGTACTGGCGATGAACGTTACGACTCTCTAACAGATTAGCCCAGTCCGACGGACGGACTACATGAAATCATCGACACATTGGGATTAACGCCAAGGTGTAGTGTTCACGGGACTCGCCACCGTCGCCTCGCTGCCGCGCAGGTGCCCGAGCTTTTCCAGCGTCTGCAGGCGGGCCTGGGCGCGGTAGGCGTACTCGTTGCGCGGGTACTGCTGGATCAGGTACTGGTAGGTCTGCGCCGCGTCGACGAAGAGCTTCTGACGCTCCAGGCACTGGCCACGCAGCAGCGACACCTCCGGGTGGATGAACGGTCGGGCGCGGCTGGTGCGGTCGACCTGCGACAGCTCCAGCATGACTTTCGCGCAATCGCCACGGTCGTAGGCGCGATAGGCATTGTTCAAGTGGTGGTCCATGGACCAGCGGGTGCAGCCGACGACACTGGCCGCCATGGTCAAAACGATCAGGGTGCGCATGGAAATTCTCCTTTGATGGGCAGTGTATCGGCCTTTCACGACAAATCTTCACCGCCATTTGCAAGCATACCCGTACCGTTCAAACGCAACCCTGCTTCGTGTGCGGGTAGTGCAACGGAACAATGACTACAGCGCAATTGAGGAGTAGCCTTTCGCTGCGCTTCACTATAGGAGTCTGTGCATGACCATCCGCCGTACCAAAATCGTCGCCACCCTTGGCCCCGCCAGCAATTCGCCGGAAGTGATCGAACAGCTGATCCTCGCCGGCCTGGACGTGGCACGCCTGAACTTCTCCCACGGCACCCCGGACGAGCACAAGGCCCGCGCCCGCCTGATCCGTGACATCGCCGCCAAGAACGGCCGCCATGTCGCGCTGCTGGGCGACTTGCAGGGTCCGAAGATCCGCATCGCCAAGTTCGCCAACAAGCGCATCGAACTGAAAGTCGGTGACAAGTTCACCTTCTCCACCGCCCACCCGCTGACCGAAGGCAACCAGGACATCGTCGGCATCGACTACCCCGACCTGGTCAAGGACTGCGGCGTCGGTGACGAACTGCTGCTCGACGACGGCCGCGTGGTCATGCGCGTCGAAACCGCCACCGCAGATGCCCTGCACTGCGTGGTGATCATCGGTGGCCCGCTGTCCGACCACAAAGGCATCAACCGCAAAGGTGGCGGCCTGACCGCGCCGGCCCTGACCGAGAAAGACAAGGCCGACATCAAGCTGGCCGCGGAAATGGACCTGGACTACCTGGCCGTGTCGTTCCCGCGTGACGCCAGCGACATGGAATACGCGCGCAAGCTGCGTGACGAAGCCGGCGGCAGCGCTTGGCTGGTGGCCAAGATCGAACGCGCCGAAGCCGTGGCCGACGATGAAACCCTCGACCAGCTGATCCTCGCTTCCGACGCCGTCATGGTCGCCCGTGGCGACCTGGGCGTGGAAATCGGCGACGCCGAGCTGATCGCCATCCAGAAGAAGATCATCCAGCACGCCCGCCGCAACAACAAGGCAGTGATCGTGGCGACCCAGATGATGGAGTCGATGATCCAGAACCCGATGCCGACCCGCGCCGAAGTGTCCGACGTGGCCAACGCCGTGCTCGACAACACCGACGCGGTGATGCTGTCGGCCGAAAGCGCCGCCGGCAGCTACCCGATCGAAGCCGTGCAGGCCATGGCCCGTATCTGCTCGGGCGCCGAGAAGCACCCGACCAGCCAGAAGTCCAGCCACCGCCTGCACACCACCTTCGAGCGCTGCGACGAGTCCATCGCCCTGGCGGCGATGTACACCGCCAACCACTTCCCCGGCGTCAAGGCGATCATTGCACTCACCGAAAGTGGCTACACCCCGCTGATCATGTCGCGCCTGCGTTCGCACGTGCCGATCTTCGCCCTGTCGCCGCACCGCGCCACCCAGGCCCGTGCCAACATGTTCCGCGGCGTCTACCCGATTGCCTTCGACCCGGCCTCGCTGCCGGCCGACAAGGTGAGCCAGGCGGCGGTCGACGAGCTGCTCAAGCGCGGCCTGGTCGAACAAGGTGACTGGGTGATCCTGACCAAGGGCGACAGCTACCACACCATCGGTGGCACCAATGGCATGAAGATCCTGCACGTGGGTGATCCGCTGGTTGGTTGATCCCTCGGCAGTCCCTATCGCGGGGCAAGCCCGCTCCCACGCCGATCCCCTCGGCACTTGTGGGAGCGGGCTTGCCCCGCGATGCTTTTCAGTCCTCAAACATGCTCGGTAAATACGTCCGCAAATATCTGACTACGTGGCACCCCAGCAATGAACAGCCGTCGGGCAAAGCGCTCCACGCTCCCAGGCGACCCGCACACCAGCGCCATGGTCTGACGCGACATCAGTTTCAACCCAGCCAGCGCTTCATCCAGCTGCGCCGCCAACACCCATTCGACCGTCACTCCGTCCAGCGCCTGTAACGACTGCGCCAGATAGTGCCCCTCAGCGGTGTGTGCCACGTGCAGCACCCGAATTTCCCCCTGGTGCCCCTGTCGCAACGCCTCGCGCAGGATGCCCCACAACGGTGCCAGCCCGGTGCCCGCCGCCAGCAGCCAGAGCGGCCGCGCCTGCCAGTCCGGGTCATAGTGCAACGCACCGCCGCGCAGTTCACCGAGCCTCAGCACATCCCCCAGGCGAAGCTGCCTTGCCTGGTCGCAGAACGCACCGGGACGGCGACAGTCCAGGTGAAACTCGAGGAAGTCGTCCTCGCCCGGCAGGCTCGCCAGCGAATAGGGCCGCGCAACGCTGCCGCTCCACAACACCAGGTGTTGCCCGGCCTGGTAGCGCAATGGCCGCTCCGGTTGCAGCCTCAGGCGCAGCACATCGGCGAACCAGTCCAGGCCGATCACCGTGGCCGGCAGGCCATCATTTCGGGGGTCGAACAGCGCCACCCGCAAGTCACTGGCGACCGCGCACTGGCAGGCCAGGCGCCAGCCCTGCTCGCGCTTGTCCGCCGCCAATGCCTCGGGTTTCGCGTCGGTGGGGACACCCTCCAGGCAGCGCACCAGGCAGGCGTGGCAGCTACCGGCGCGGCAGCTGTAGGGCACGGTGCAACCGGCGTCGTTGAGCGCATCGAGCAGGTTGCTGCCGGCCGGCACCGCCCAGCGGCGCTCGCCCACGCAAACTTCTGGCATGTCAGTTCATCTCCAAGTACAAGCGATTGGGGCCGCTCTGCGGCCCTTCGCGGGTAAACCCGCTCCCACAGGGGAAATGCATGGCCCTGTGGGAGCGGGTTTACCCGCGAAGGGCCGCAAGGCAGCCCCGGTCAACATTACGCTGATCTCATTGAACTGCATTGCAACGCTCACGTCATCAGCAAAAAGGATGCCCTTTCCCTGCCGACCTTGGTCCAGACCACGTGCAGGTGTTTCCGAAGGCGCGGCACGGTATACTGCCGCGCCTTTTTGTGCCGGCCCGACCAGCCGGCGCCTTGCCAGGCGTTCCTGACATACAGGTGTGCATTGTCGGAATGCCTTTTCGAATGTTCCCGTCTTTAAGAGGAGCGCGCTGCATGACCGTGATCAAGCAAGACGACCTGATTCAGAGCGTCGCCGACGCCCTGCAATTCATCTCGTACTACCACCCCGTCGACTTCATCCAGGCGATGCACGAAGCCTACCTGCGTGAAGAGTCGCCAGCCGCGCGTGACTCGATCGCCCAGATCCTGATCAACTCGCGCATGTGCGCCACCGGCCACCGCCCGATCTGCCAGGACACCGGTATCGTCACCGTGTTCATCCGCGTCGGCATGGACGTACGCTGGGACGGCGCCACCCTGAGCGTCGACGACATGATCAACGAAGGTGTGCGCCGCGCCTACAACCTGCCCGAGAACGTCCTGCGCGCCTCGATCCTGGCCGACCCGGCCGGTGCCCGCAAGAACACCAAGGACAACACCCCGGCCGTGATCCACTACTCGATCGTCCCTGGCGACAAGGTCGAGGTCGATGTCGCAGCCAAGGGCGGCGGCTCGGAGAACAAGTCGAAGATGGCCATGCTCAACCCGTCCGACTCGATCGTCGACTGGGTGCTGAAGACCGTCCCGACCATGGGCGCCGGCTGGTGCCCGCCTGGCATGCTCGGCATCGGCATCGGCGGCACCGCCGAAAAGGCCGCGGTCATGGCCAAGGAAGTGTTGATGGAATCCATCGACATCCATGAGCTGAAGGCCCGTGGCCCGCAGAACCGCCTCGAGGAAATCCGCCTGGAGCTGTTCGACAAGGTCAACCAGCTGGGCATCGGCGCCCAGGGCCTGGGCGGCCTGACCACCGTGCTCGACGTCAAGATCATGGACTATCCGACCCACGCCGCGTCGCTGCCGGTGTGCATGATCCCCAACTGCGCCGCCACCCGTCACGCCCACTTCGTGCTCGACGGTTCCGGCCCGGCCGAGCTGGAAGCGCCGTCGCTGGACGCCTACCCGGAAATCGTCTGGGAAGCCGGCCCGAGCGCCCGTCGCGTCAACCTCGACGACATCACCCCGGAAGAAGTCGCCAGCTGGAAGCCGGGCGAGACCATCCTGCTCAACGGCAAGATGCTCACCGGCCGCGACGCCGCGCACAAACGCATGGTCGAGATGCTCAACCGCGGCGAAGAGCTGCCGGTCGACCTCAAGGGCCGCTTCATCTACTACGTCGGCCCGGTCGATCCGGTCGGTGACGAAGTGGTAGGCCCGGCCGGTCCGACCACCGCCACCCGCATGGACAAGTTCACCCGCCAGATCCTCGAACAGACCGGCCTGCTGGGCATGATCGGCAAGTCCGAGCGTGGCCCGACCGCCATCGAGGCGATCAAGGACAACAAGGCCGTGTACCTGATGGCCGTCGGCGGCGCCGCCTACCTGGTGGCCCAGGCCATCCGCAAGTCGAAGGTACTGGCCTTCGCCGAGCTGGGCATGGAAGCGATCTACGAGTTCGACGTGAAGGACATGCCGGTCACCGTCGCGGTGGACAGCAAGGGCGAGTCGGTGCACATCACCGGTCCCGCGCTGTGGCAGGGCAAGATCGCCGAGAGCCTGGCGGTTGAAGTAAAGTAAGCCTCCTGCTGTAACAGCGGCGGCCCCATCGCGGGGCAAGCCCGCTCCCACGCTGACGTGTGGGGGCCGGGCTTGTCCCTCGATGGGGCCGTTGTCGTTTCACAGCCCTCGATTGTCAAGCAGGCAGCGCCTTGAGCCAGAACGACATGATCTTCGCCGACTGCGCCTGCTCGTCGAGGTCCCGCCAACGGTAGGCGGTACGCAGCGACGGCTCATGCAGAAAGCCGCGGTTGCGCCAGAAGCCCTGCAATGGCTTGTAGTCCGCCGGACGCCGTGGGTGTCCGGAGGGGCGCTCCACCGCACAGAACGCGCAGCAGTCGAACTCGGCCAGCTTGTGCGCATAGGACTCGCGCTCGATGAAAAAGCGTACGCCGAGCCCCCGTCCACGGTAAGCCGGCAGCAACACCGACTCGCCGAAGTAGTAGACCGAGGCCGGGTCACGCCCCTGGGCGAGAAACGGTTGCTGCAACTCGGGATCGACATCCACCAGCGGCAAGCCGGTGGCGGCGCCCACCACCTGGTCGCCGTCCAGCGCCAGCACCACCAGGCTGCGGCCGGACTCGGCGTAGCTGGACAGGTAATCGGCCTGGTGGCTCAGGGAGCTGTCCAGGAGATAGGGAAACTCGCGAAACAGCGTCAGACGCAGGCGCGCGAGATCATCGATGTAAGGCGCGATGGCGGCGCCATGGAGCAAGCGGATTTCCATGCGGGGCGGTCGTCCTGTCGATGGCTATGACTGAGGTCCACCCTAGCACCCACCCTGCCCTGCGGCCTTTCCCCTGCGCGACAGGTATTTCTCCATGACCGCTACAAGTGCTCGATCCCTGTAGGAGCGGCCTCGTGCCGCGAATGGGCCGCAAAGCGGCCCCGGCGATCTTTGCATGCACGCTGAAATCCTGGGGCCGCTTTGCGGCCCATTCGCGGCACGAGGCCGCTCCTACAGTTCAGCGTGTCAGTCAGGAGATACGGGTGCCCAGCACTTTCAAGAACGCCGCCAGCCACGCCGGATGCGCAGGCCAGGCCGGCGCGGTAACCAAGTTGCCATCCACGTGGGCCTGGTCCACCGCGATATCGATGAACCGCCCACCCGCCAGCCGTACCTCGGGTGCACAGGCGGGATACGCGCTGCACTCACGCCCTTCGAGCACACCTGCCGCCGCCAGCAACTGGGCCCCATGGCACACCGCCGCGATCGGCTTACCAGCCTGGTCGAAGGCCTTGACCAGCTCCAGCACCCTGTCGTTCAGGCGCAGGTACTCTGGGGCGCGGCCACCGGGAATCAGCAACGCGTCGTAGCTTTCGGCGCGCACCTGGACGAAGTCGTAGTTCAGGGCGAAATTGTGTCCCGGCTTCTCGCTGTAGGTCTGCTCGCCCTCGAAATCGTGGATCGCCGTGCGCACCGTCTGCCCGGCAATCTTCTCCGGGCACACGGCATGGACGGTATGGCCGACCATGGCCAGGGCCTGGAATGGCACCATGACCTCGTAGTCCTCGACGTAATCGCCCACCAGCATGAGAATCTTCTTCGCCGTCATCGCATCCACTCCTTCGGTTGTCTGGGAACAGTCCCTGCACGATAGTCCGCTTTGCCAGAAGGCGATATACGACGCTAGTTTCGGCGATCCAACAGGTTGGCCACCACCCGGTCGAGCCAGCCCCACAGGCGCTGCTGCACCCGCCGCCACAACGGCCGCGCATGCCAGCGCGCCAGATCGACTTCCAGGCTCTGGGCGAAGTCGCGCTCGAAGCTGGCGGCCACCGCGGCAGTCAGCGGCGGGTCGAGGGCCTCGACGTTGGCTTCGAGGTTGAAGCGCAGGTTCCAGTGATCGAAATTGCACGACCCCACGCTGACCCAGTCATCCACCAGCACCATCTTCAGGTGCAGGAAGCACGGCTGGTACTCGAAGATCCGCACCCCGGCGCGCAGCAGTCGCGGATAGTAGCGGTGCCCGGCATAGCGCACCGCCGGATGATCGGTGCGCGGGCCGGTCAACAGCAGTCGCACATCGAGGCCCTTCTGCGCAGCGCGGCGCAGGGAGCGGCGCACGCTGAAGGTCGGTAGAAAGTAAGGCGTGGCCAGCCAGATACGGCGCTGGCCGCTGTTCAGGGCGCGGACCAGCGCATGCAGGATGTCCTTGTGCTGGCGGGCGTCGGCGTAGGCCACCCGACCCATGCCCTGGCCCTGAGCCGGGACCTGGGGCAGGCGCGGCAGGCCGAAGCCCTCGGGCGGACGCCAGGCGGTGCGGCGCTGGTTGGCGTGCCACTGGCGATCGAACAACAGTTGCCAGTCAGTGACGATCGGCCCCTGCATGCGCACCATCACCTCGTGCCATTCGCTGGCCTCCTCGCCCGGCGTCCAGAATTCATCGGTGACCCCGGTGCCGCCGACCACCGCCAGCCGCTCATCCACCAGCAGCAGCTTGCGATGATCACGATAGAGGTTGCGCAAACCCCGGCGCCAGCGCAGGCGGTTGTACCAGCGCAGGTAGACGCCCGCCGCCAGCAGGCGCTCGCGCAGGGCCGTGGGGAAGGCCAGCGAGCCGTAGTCGTCGAACAGGCAGCGCACCCGTACGCCGCGGCGCGCCGCCTGCTCCAGGGCCTCGACCACCGCCTCGGCGCAGGCGCCGCCCTCGACCAGGTACAGCTCCAGGTCGACCTGGAACTCGGCGCGCACGATCGCCAGCAGCATGCGCGGAAAGAACTCGGGGCCGTCGATCAGCAGTTCGAACTGGTTGCCATCCCGCCAGGGGAAGACCGGCCCCGGCATGTCAGCGGGCAGTGAAGATCAGCACCGCGCTCACCGGCACCGAGGGATTGATCGACTTGAGCCCGGCCAGCTTGCGCAGGTTTTCCAGACCCGGCAGCAAGCCGAAGTCAGAGGCGCGCAGGATCAGCGGCTCGAGGGTCACCACCTGGAATCGTCGCTCGTCCAGGCGCGTGGCCAGCAGCAGGGTGTTGTAGCTGCGGGTCTGGCCATGCAGGGTGACGCTGACCGGCAGGCGCAGCTCCAGCTGCGCGCCATTGGCCAGGTCGTTGATCGGACGCAGGTCGATCTGCGCCTGTACCGTGGCCTCGGGGAACTGCTCGAAGGCGAACAGGTTGTCGCGCATGCGCTCGTCGCGCAGCGGGATACCGCTGCTGATCGAGTCCATCTCGATGCTCACTTCGGCCGCGCCCTTGCGGTCGACCTTGCCGTGCAGCACCAGGAATCGGTTGACCTCGGCGATATTGCCGTTCTTGCCGGTGACGAAGGACAGGCGCGAGGACTCGCCGTCCAGGTGCCAGTTGGCGTGAGCTGGCAGGCACAGGGCGAGCAGGAGGGCGGGCAGCAGGCGGGACGGCTTGAACATGTGAAATCCTGTAAATCAAGGCCGTCAACCTTACCCGCACGGTCTCACGGCAGCAAGCGGCAGCCCTCGCGCACGCCCTGCCAGGCGGCCTGGTTGCGCCGCCCCAGGCCTTCGGCGGTGACCAGGCGCCCGGCGCCGTCCTCCTCCAGCAGGCTCAAGGGCAGGTACTGCTGTACATAGCCTCGGCAGTAGGTTTGCGCGAAGCCCATGACGAAGCGGCACGAACAATACTCCTTCGCCGAATAGGCCGAGAGAATGCCCGGGAAGTCCGCCAGCGCCCGGCGCTCATGCCAGGCCCAGGCCAACCCGGCCAGCAACAGCACGAGCACGACCCGCTTCATGCGCCCTCCCCGGCCACGGCGGCCAGCACCCGCTTGAGCAGTTCGTTGTGGCTGAAGCTGGCGTCGCGGTCATCGGCGTAGCGCACGATCACCAGCTTGCGCGAGGGCAGCACATAGAGCGCCTGGCCCCAATGGCCGAGCGCGGCGAAGGTGTCCGCTGGCGCATCCGGCCACGGCGCCGACTGCCCGGGCAGCGGCTGGTTGAGCCACCAATGACCGCCGGGGTTGGCTTCGCCCGGCACCGGCTGGGCGGCGCTGAACAGGGTGCGGTTGAACGCCACCCAATCAGCTGGTAGCAACTGGCCCTCGCGCCAGCGTCCGTCGCGCTGCATCAGCAGGCCGATGCGCGCCAGGTCGCGGGCATCGAGATAGAGATAGGAAGAACCGACATAGGTACCCGCGCCATCCCGCTCCCAGACCGCGCTGTCGATCCCCAGCGGGGTGAACAGGGCCTGCCAGGGGTAGTCGGCATAGCCCGCGGGGTCGAGCATGCCGCGCAGGCTGGCGGCGAGCAGGTTGCTGTCGCCGCTGGAATAGGCGAAATGCGTGCCGGGCGCACTGGCGGCGGGCATTGCCGCCGTGTAGGCCGCCATGTCGGTGCGGCCACGGGTATAGAGCATGGCCACCACCGACGACTTCAAGGGTGCATATTCGTAGTCCTCTTGCCAGGCCAGGCCACTGGCCCAGTGCAACAGGTCGGCCAGGCGCAGCCCGGGATGCTGCTGCAGGGCCGGGTAGTAGCGCACGGCCGGTTCGTCGAGTTTGAAGCGCCCCTCACCGTAGGCCACGCCCATGACCGTGGCCAGCACGCTCTTGCTGACTGACCAGGTCAGGTGCGGTGTGTCGGCACGGGTTGGCTCAACGTAGCGCTCGTGGAGAATACGACCATCGCGAATGATCAACAGTGCGTCGGTACGAATGCCGCCGCGTTCGGCAGCGCGTGGCGCGAAGGCGTAGGAGTCGACGGCTTGCCAGTCGATGACAGCGTTATCGACTGGCCACTGCGCTGTGGGCCAGTCTTCGGCCAAGGCCGGGCCTGCGGTCATGGCCAGGGCAAGCAATAGTGCCTTCATGGAGAGCAACCTATAGAGGGCTGCTGTGCGCCCATCGCGGGGCAAGCCCGCTCCCACAGGTCCCGCGATCGGGCGCACGGCGGCCCAGGTTCAAAGGTGCCCCCAATTTCTCAGGCTTTCATGACAATCCGGCGGCACTCCAGGCCTTGGCCAGGCGCTTGTCACGGGCCGCGCCAGCCAGCGCCAGCAGGCCCTGGTCGCGCAGCCACAATTGCGCCCAGTGCTCGGGCCCTGCGGCCAACGCCTGGTCGATCTCGCTCCGCAAGCCCTGGAACTGGGCAAACAGGCCACCGAGCAGCAAGTGGCAGGCCACGCTGTCCGGGCATTGCCGGCTGCCCTCGGCACAACCGGCCAGCAGCGCGATCAACCGCAGCCGCAGGTCCTGCGGCCAGGCGCATTCCTGGGCGACGCCATGCAGCCAGGCCACCAGCGCGGCGAGCACATAAAGGTCTTCAAGGGAACGGAACGGTTTGACGTAGGCGTCCCAGCCATCGCCGGCAAGCAACTCGCACGCGGCCTCCTTGAGCTGCAGCCGGCCATGGCCGACTTCGGGCATCAACGGCAGGGTCGGCAAGGCCTCGAGGCTGACACCCGGCTCCCCCGGATAGACCACCGCCAGTTGCAACCGCGGCGCCTCGCCCGGCCCTTCATGGCGCGCCGCCACCAACAGCCATTCAGCGTCCAGCCCGGCGGTGACGAAGTCCTTGCTGCCGGTCAGGCGCAAACCATCGAGGCGGGTGTGCATGTCCGCCGGGCGCACGCTGCGCCGCTCGGTGGCGCACAACGCCCCCAGGCTGGCGGGGGCGCTGGGCCAGAGCACGCGCAGCGCCGCCTGGTAACCGAGCAGGAAGGCCAGGCCCGGCGTGGCCATGGCCCGCCCGCCCAGCACCGCCAGCTCGAACGGCGCGATGGCGCCCAGGCGTTCAAGCACCGCCGCATAGGTTTCGCCCAAGGTCGCCGCCAGTGGGTGGCGCAAGGGGTCGTTGAGTCGTTGCAACCAGGCCATCGCAAGCTCCTTGTAGGGGTGTCACGCAAGCATCACCAAAGATTCACAGGGGTGACACCGGGCGTACCTAGGCTGACTTTGCACAACAAAGCCGACCGGCCGCAACCCTTTGGCTGGCTTATGGAGACTCGCAATGACTCGGATCGCTCGCTCTGGCGACAACAGCACTGAACGCCGTCTGCAAGCCGAACGCCTGGTCGGCGCCGCGGCCCTGCAGGAAGCACAGGCCCTGCGCTTCAAGGTGTTCAGCGCCGAATTCAAGGCCAAGCTCAAGGGCGCCGAACACGGCCTGGACATGGACGACTACGACATCCACTGCCGCCACATCGGCGTGCGCGACCTGGCCACCGGCCAACTGGTCGCCACCACCCGCCTGCTCGACCACCAGGCCGCCAGCAGCCTGGGCCGCTTCTACAGCGAAGAAGAATTCAGCCTGCACGGGCTGTTGCAGCTGCAGGGCCCGATCCTCGAACTGGGCCGCACCTGCGTCGACCCGGCCTACCGCAACGGCGGCACCATCGCCGTGCTCTGGAGCGAGCTGGCCGAAGTGCTCAACGAAGGCCGCTACAGCTACCTGATGGGCTGCGCCAGCATCCCCATGCAGGACGGCGGCGTACAAGCCCACGCGATCATGCAGCGCCTGCGCGAACGCTACCTGTGCACCGAACACCTGCGCGCCGAACCGAAGAACCCGTTGCCCAGCCTGCCGTTGCCGAACAACGTCATCGCCGAGATGCCGCCGCTGCTCAAGGCCTATATGCGCCTGGGCGCGAAGATCTGCGGCGAGCCTTGCTGGGACGAGGACTTCCAGGTCGCCGACGTGTTCATCCTGCTCAAGCGCGACGACCTCTGCCCGCGCTACGCCCGTCACTTCAAGGCGGCGGTCTGATGCTGCGCCTGCGGGCCGCTGCCCGCCTATTGCGGCTGTTCCTGGTGCTGGCCCTGGGGCTGGCAATGGCCAGCATCATCGCCCTGGGCGAACGCCTGGGTCTGAAGGCCTCGATCGAACACCGCCAGCGCTGGACACGCCTGTTCATGGGCCGCCTGGTTGCCGCCCTGCCCTTCGACGTAAAGGTCAGGGGTGAACTGCCACAACGGCCAATGCTCTGGGTCTGCAATCATGTATCGTGGACCGATATCCCGCTGCTCGGCATGCTCACACCGCTGTCGTTCCTGTCCAAGGCCGAGGTCCGCCACTGGCCGGTGGCCGGCTGGCTGGCCGAAAAAGCCGGTACGTTGTTCATCCGCCGTGGCGGTGGCGATGCCCAACGCCTGCGCCAGCAGATCAGCGAACAGCTGGGCGAGCAACGCCCCCTGCTGATCTTCCCGGAAGGCACCACCACCGACGGTCGCACCCTGCGTACCTTCCATGGACGTCTACTCGCCGGGGCCATCGATCAGGGCACGCCGCTGCAGCCGGTGGCGATCCAGTATCTGCGCGCGGGTCAAGCCGATTCGATCGCACCGTTCATTGGCGAGGACGACCTGGTGTCCCATCTGATGCGGATCTTTGGCCACGACCGGGGCGAGGTGGTGATCCACCTGTTGCCTCCGATTGGCAGCGAAGGCCAGGAACGCGCGGCGCTGGCGTTCCAGGCGCAGCAGGCGGTGCGCCAGGCATTGTTCGGCATCGTGGAAGTCGAGCCGCGCCGCCTGGCCAAGGCGGCCTGAACAGTTGACGTCAGCTGTGCCGGCCTCTTCGCGGGTAAACCCGCTCCCACAAGGGCAACGCCAGCTTCAACTAGTGCACTGTACCTGTGGGAGCGGTTTACCCGCGAAGAGGCCAGCACAGGCAGGAGAGCATCAACTGCCTGCCACTCTTCGCGCTACCGCAAACGCCTGCAGTTGCGGATAGAACTCACGAAAATCCGCCAACAAAGGCTCATACAGACGCTCCAGCTCCCCCATCACCCCGTCCATCCCCTCGGGCCGTGACAAGCGCCGGGCAATGCCGCCAAACACCTGCTCCAGGGTGGCGAAGTCGCCATAGGCCCCCAGCCAGTCATCCGCCGCCATGAACGGCGCGATCCGTGCCAGCCGGCCCGGCAGCTGCGGTTCAGCCAGCAGCACCTTGTAGAAGTTACCGGTGAACTGTACCAGCGGCTGCTCCGCGTACTCCCCCCAGTGCCTGGCCAGGCAATGATCGAAGAACACATCCAGCACGATCCCGGCGAAGCGCCGCCTCGCGCGCGGGAAACGCGCCAGCGCCGCCAGCACCAGCGGGTGGCTGTCGGTGTAGCTGTCGATGTGCCGGTGCAGCCGGATCGAAGCCTCCAGCGCCGGCGGAAAACGCCCCTCGAGCGAGCCCTTGACGAAGTCGCCATACAGGCTGCCGAGCAGTTGTTGCGGCGCGGGGCCGCCCAGGTGAAGGTGCGCGAGGTAGTTCATGGCGCCAGTCTAGCACCGCCCACCCCCATATCGTCATGAACCGATATAGCCAATGACGCTTGCCTCAGAACCCTTTCATATTTGTATATCGCGATGCAGCGATTTATATTTCGCTCCATCGCGATATACCGCTACACACCACGAGCCAACCATGCCCCTCGATCTCGACGAAATCATAAAAGCCCTGGCCCACCCGGTCCGGCGAGACATCCTCAACTGGCTGAAAGATCCGGCCGCGCAGTTTCCCGACCAGCACCACAGCACCGAGCACGGTGTGTGTGCCGGGCAGATCGACCAACGCTGCGGCCTGTCGCAGTCGACCGTCTCCGCCCACCTGTCCACCCTGCAGCGCGCCGGCCTGATCAGCAGCCAGAAGATCGGCCAGTGGCATTTCTTCAAACGCAACGAGGCGACCATCAAGGCGTTCCTCGAGCAAATGAGCCAAGAGCTCTGACCTGATCCACGCGAGGCTTCGCATATGACTACGCTGTTCGACCCGATCACGCTGGGCGACCTGGAACTGCCCAACCGCATCATCATGGCCCCGCTGACCCGCTGCCGCGCCGACGAAGGCCGCGTGCCCAACGCGCTGATGGCCGAGTACTACGTACAGCGCGCCAGCGCCGGCCTGATTCTCAGCGAAGCGACCTCGGTCACGCCGATGGGCGTCGGCTATCCGGATACCCCGGGAATCTGGAACGACCAGCAGGTGCGTGGCTGGCACAACGTGACCAAGGCCATCCACGGCGCCGGTGGGCGGATCTTCTTGCAACTGTGGCATGTCGGGCGCATCTCCCACCCGTCGTACCTGAACGGCGAGCTGCCGGTGGCCCCCAGCGCGATCCAGCCGAAGGGCCATGTCAGCCTGGTGCGCCCATTGAGCGACTATCCGACCCCACGAGCCCTGGAAACCGAAGAGATCGCCGACATCGTCGAGGCCTATCGCAGCGGCGCCGAGAACGCCAAGGCCGCCGGCTTCGACGGCGTGGAGATCCACGGCGCCAATGGCTACCTGCTCGACCAGTTCCTGCAGAGCAGCACCAACCAGCGCACCGACCGCTATGGCGGCTCGCTGGAGAACCGCGCGCGGTTGCTGCTGGAAGTTACCGACGCCGCCATCGAGGTATGGGGCCCGGGCCGCGTGGGCGTGCACCTGGCGCCACGGGCCGATGCCCACGACATGGGCGACGCCGACCGTGCCGAGACCTTCACCTACGTGGCACGGGAGCTGGGCAAGCGTGGCATCGCCTTCATCTGCTCGCGGGAGAAGGAAGGCGACGACAGCATCGGCCCACTGATCAAGGCAGCGTTCGCTGGCCCGTATATCGTCAACGAGCGCTTCGACAAGGCCAGCGCCAACGCTGCCCTGGCCAGCGGCAAGGCCGATGCGGTGGCCTTCGGCATCCCGTTCATCGCCAACCCCGACCTGCCCGCGCGCCTGGCCGCCGACGCGCCGCTCAATGCGCCGCGTCCGGAAACCTTCTACGCCAAGGGGGCCGTGGGCTACATCGACTATCCACGGATGTGAGTGAAGCGAACGTAGGGCAGGTTCGTCGTCGTGGCAGCGGGCTTGCCCAGCGATAGTCCAAGGACTCAGGGCCGGGCGTTGATCTGCTGCTGCAGGTTCTGGATCTGGCTCTGCAGGGTACTGATGTTGCGCGTCACCTGCCCGCGGAAGGCATCGAACTCCTGCACCGAGGCGCCGCCGGCCGATGTGGCCGGGCGGTTGTCCACCTGGCTCTTGAGCACCAGCACATCCTGCTCCAGGCGCTCGATGGCCGCGCTCGGGTTGCCCTGTTTCTTCAGCGCCGCCACTTCATTGCTCAGGCTCTTGAGCTGACCATCCAGCTTGCCGCCATCCACCTGGCCCGACTTGAGCGTCGCAAGCTCAGCGTTGACCGCCTTGAGCTGCGCCTGCAACTGTCCCTGCAACTCGGTCACCACCTTCTGCTGTTCGCGGGTGTCGGCCAGCACCTGCTCCAGGCGCTTGCCCAGGTCGCCGGCCTGGCCGGCGACGCCCTGTTGCTGCTTGCCCTGCTCGGCCAGCGAGGCCTGCAACTGGCGAATCTGCAGCTTCAACGCCTCGCTGCCAGTGCTGTTGCTGGACTCGCTGGCATCGACCTTGCCGCTGATTGCCTGCAACCGCCCGGCCGCTTCCTCACTTATGCGGGCAAAGCTTTCCTGGGTCGCGACCAGTTGCTGCTCCATCAGGGTGATCTGCTGGAAGCTCCACCAGCCAAGCCCGCCCAGGGCGATGAACGAGGCACCGAGCAAGGCCCACAGCGGGCCATTGCTGCGTGGGCGCGCCGCCTTCTGGCGGCTGCGGGCCACATGGGCGGGCAGCAGTTCATCGTCGTCGGGGGTGCCGGCACGCAAGGTGGGCACATCGTCAAAATCGTCGTGGGCGTCGTTACGCATGGGTGCATTCAACCGCGGTGGTAGCAAAGAGACATGAGTATAAACCGCCTGGGCGGCGCACTGATGACCATCATCCCGCCCACAGGTTCAGCGTTGTCCCGCCTGCGCCTGCCACCAGGCACAGAATTCATCCAGCGCGGACCACACATCGGCCTGGGGTCGGTAGTCCAGGTACTGCCGGGCGCGGCCGATATCGAGGGTGAAATCGCTGCTCATCACCTGCACCGCCGTGCGGCTGAGGGTCGGCTGCGGACGCCCGGGCCAAAGCAGGCAGGCGGCCTCGTTGAGCGCCGCCAGGCCATAGGCCAGGCCGGGGGAGCGGTAGCGGGTGACCTGCGGCAGCTGCATGCGGCGCATCACGTAGTTGACCACGTCCCACAGCGGCAAGGGCTGGCCGTTGCTGATGTTGTAGGCCTGGCCAAGTGCCTGCTCCTCGGCGAACAACGCACTGAGCAGCGCTTCGTTGAGGTTGTGCACACTGGTGAAATCGACCTTGTTCAGGCCATTGCCGATGATCGCCACGCGCCCCTTGGCCTGCATGCGCATCAGCCGCGGGAAGATGCTTGCGTCGCCGGCCCCGGTGACGAAACGCGGTCGCAGCGCCAGCACTTCCAGGCCGAACTCCTGGGCGCCGAACACTTTCTGCTCGGCCAGGTGCTTGGTCAGTGCGTAATGGTCATGGAAGCGGCGCGGTACCTGGTCCTCGCGGATATCCAGGCGTGACCGGCCGGTGAAGTAGATCGACGGCGACGACAGGTGCACCAGGCGCCGCACATGCTCCTTGATGCAGCCCTCGACCACGTTCTCGGTCAACACCACGTTGCCCTGGTGGAAGTCCTGGTAGCGGCCCCAGGTGCCCACGGCGCCAGCGCAATGCACCACCGCATCCACACCCTGGCACAGGCGCCGGGCCAATTCGGCGTCGCCCAGGTCGCCCGGGATGAACTGCGCCCCGCGCTTGACCAGGTGCTCCACGCCCTCTGCCCGCCGACCATTGACCCGCACCTCCAGGCCCTGCTCCAGGGCGAAACGCGCAAAGCGCCCGCCAATGAAGCCGCTCGCGCCGGTGACCAGAATTCGCATGTAAGACTCCGCCTTGCCAGATTTCGGATGCAACTGACGCCCGATGTGCCTACAAGGGCACCAGCCACTGCCGCGCCGAATGGCGCAGGTGGTCGGTCAGCTGGGCGAGCAACTGCCCGCCGTTGCGCCAATGATGCCAGTACAGCGGTACATCGATGGGAGTATCGGCGCAGATTTCCACCAGCTCACCACGGGCCAGCTGCTCGGCCACCTGCCGCTCCGGCACCAGCCCCCAGCCCAGGCCGGCCTCGGTCATGCGCAGGAAACCTTCGGACGAGGGGCATAGGTGATGCAGGAAACCTTCCTGCACGCCTAGCGACGCCAGGTAGCGATGCTGGAGAAAATCGTCCGGCCCGAACACGATTGCCGGGGCACGGGCCAACCGCTCGACCGCGAAACCCTGGGGGAAGTAGCGCGCCATGAACGCGGGACTGGCCAGCGCTCGATAGCGCATCGACCCCAGCGGCAGGCTGCGCGCCCCAGCCACGGGACGTTCGCTGCCGCACAGGCAGGCCGCAACCTCGCCGGCACGCATGCGCTTGAGGCCGACCTCCTGGTCCTCGACCACCAGGTCAAGCAAGACCTGCTGCTGCGCGCAGAAGGCCCCCACCGCACCGGCCCACCAGGTCGCCAGGCTGTCGGCGTTGAGGGCGATGCGCAGGCGCTCGGGCATGCCTTCCTCGTCCAGCGCCGGCACCTGGCGCTGCAGGTCGCGCTCGAGCAGGCGCACCTGCTGCACATGGTTGAGCAACTGCCGGCCGACCTCGGTCGGGCTCGGTGGCGTGGCGCGGACCAGCACCGGCTGGCCGACCCGTGCTTCGAGCAGCTTGATGCGTTGCGAGATGGCCGATTGCGACAACCCCAGCACCTGGGCGGCGCGCTCGAAACCGCCTTGTTCGATCACCGCGGCGAGGGCGGCGAGCAGCTTGTAGTCGAACATCGATTTCTCTAATGACTGATCAGCTCTATTTGTTTTTCTTATACAGCTGCAGCCCTGACAATAGCCACATCTTTCTTGTTGATCCGTGCCGATGCTTGCATCGGTGCCCGTGGAGTGTTCCCGCTATGTGGCAAAGCTATCTCAACGGCATGCTGGTGGCCTTCGGCCTGATCATGGCCATCGGCGCGCAGAACGCCTTCGTCCTGGCGCAGAGCCTGCGCCGCGAGCATCACCTGCCGGTGGCGGCGCTGTGCGTGGTCTGCGACGCGCTGCTGGTCGCCGCCGGCGTGTTCGGCCTGGCCACGGTGCTGGCGCACAATCCCACGCTGCTGGCCGTGGCGCGCTGGGGTGGCGCGGTGTTCCTCATCTGGTACGGCGCCAAGGCCCTGCGCAGCGCGTTTTCCAAGCAAAGCCTGCAGCACCAGCAAGGCCAGGGTGTGCGCTCGCGCCGCGCGGTGCTGCTGAGCGCGCTGGCGGTGACCCTGCTCAACCCCCATGTGTACCTGGACACCGTGCTGCTGATCGGCTCCCTCGGCGCACAGCAGACCGTGCCCGGCGCCTACGTGGCCGGCGCCGCCAGTGCCTCGCTGGTGTGGTTCTCGACCCTGGCGATCGGCGCCGCCTGGCTGGCGCCGTGGCTGGCTCGCCCGGCGACCTGGCGCATGCTCGACCTGATGGTGGCGGTGATGATGTTCGCGGTGGCGGCGCAGCTCATTTTCAACTGAACCGCGCCCCTGTGTAGGAGCGGCCTTGCCGAGACGTCGGACCGGCCGGAAAGGGCTGCGTAGCGGCCCCAGGATTTCAGCGTGCATGCAAAGATCGCCGGGGCCGCCTTGCGGCCCTTTCGCGGCGCAAGGCCGCTCCTACAGGGATTGCACATCGCCTGGAAGGGGCCGCCTGTCGGGCCCGGCCAACCGCTCTGGAACCTCTATTCCCCACAGATGTTGCGTGGTTAAGCGCCCGGGCCGGTGCTATGATCCTGCCCTTGCGTCGCAAAGGGTACAAACTCGCCGACGCTCATCAGGCCACCCGTGAGGCCTGGCGCAAACCGCAAACAGACCTGAATCAGGAGATCCACCATGGCTTTTGAATTGCCGCCGCTGCCGTACGCCCACGATGCCCTGCAGCCGCACATCTCCAAGGAAACCCTGGAGTTTCACCACGACAAGCACCACAACACCTATGTCGTGAACCTGAACAACCTGGTCCCAGGCACCGAATTCGAAGGCAAGACCCTGGAAGAGATCGTCAAGAGCTCTTCGGGCGGCATCTTCAACAACGCAGCCCAAGTCTGGAACCACACCTTCTACTGGAACTGCCTGTCGCCAAACGGCGGCGGCCAGCCGACCGGCGCCCTGGCCGAGGCCATCAACGCCGCCTTCGGTTCGTTCGACAAGTTCAAGGAAGAGTTCACCAAGACTTCGGTCGGCACCTTCGGCTCCGGCTGGGGCTGGCTGGTGAAGAAGGCCGACGGCTCCCTGGCCCTGGCCAGCACCATCGGCGCCGGCTGCCCGCTGACCAGCGGCGACACCCCGCTGCTGACCTGCGACGTCTGGGAACACGCCTACTACATCGACTACCGCAACCTGCGTCCGAAGTACGTCGAGGCGTTCTGGAACCTGGTCAACTGGACCTTCGTTGCCGAGCAGTTCGAAGGCAAGACCTTCAAGGCCTGATCATTCGCCTTGAATTCAAAAGACCCGGCCTGAGTGCCGGGTTTTTTATTGCCTGGCGGGATGTCGCCGCATTCGGTAACGGCATACCTGACAGAATTGTTTGCAACCCATCTCCGCGCTCTTGCTCAGCCCGCATAGCGCGCTAACATCAACCATCTGGAAAGTTGACGCAGCGCACTCAAGTCGCATGACCGCTCGACCGATACAGAGCCAAGGGCAATTCCGTCGACGGACGGGTTGCCTGCCGGGGTATCGGGTCGATAGTCTCCCGCCATGGTTGATGGCAAAATAATGGCATGCGCATGGATTAAGGAAACCCCATTGAAGCTGGAATTTCGAAACAGCTTATCGGTCAAGCTGCTGAGGGTCGTACTGCTCTCGGCGCTGGCTGTCGGCGTCGTACTCAGCTGTGCGCAGATCGTCTACGACGCCTACAAGACCCGCCAGTCCGTGAACAACGATGCCCAGCGCATCCTCGACATGTTCCGCGACCCATCGACCCAGGCGGTGTACAGCCTCGACCGGGAAATGGGCATGCAGGTGATGGAAGGCCTGTTCCAGGACGAATCGGTGCGCATGGCCTCCATCGGCCACCCGAACGAAACCATGCTGGCGGAAAAATCCCGGCCGCTGCAGGACATGTCCATGCGCTGGCTGACCGACCTGATCCTCGGCCAGGAGCGCACCTACACCACGCAACTGGTCGGCCGCGGCCCGTACAGCGAGTATTACGGCGACCTGAGCATCACCCTCGACACCTCCTCCTACGGCGAGGACTTCCTGATCAACGCCGTGATCATCTTCATCTCCGGCGTGCTCAGGGCACTGGCCATGGGCCTGGTGCTGTACCTGGTGTACCACTGGCTGCTGACCAAGCCACTGTCGAAGATCATCGACCACCTGACCCAGATAAACCCCGACCGCCCCAGCCAGCACCAGATCCCGCAGCTCAAGGGTCACGAGCGCAACGAGCTGGGCCTCTGGGTCAACACCGCCAACCAGCTGCTGGCCTCCATCGAACGCAACACCCACCTGCGCCACGAGGCCGAGAACAGCCTGCAGCGCATGGCCCAGTACGACTTCCTCACCGGCCTGCCCAACCGCCAGCAGTTGCAACAGCAACTGGACAAGATCCTGGACGACGGTGGCCGCCTGCAACGCCGCGTCGCCGTGCTGTGCGTGGGCCTGGACGACTTCAAGGGCATCAACGAGCAGTTCAGCTACCAGGTCGGCGACCAGCTGCTGCTGGCCCTGGCCGACCGCCTGCGCGCCCACAGCGGCCGCCTTGGCGCCCTGGCCCGGCTGGGGGGCGACCAGTTCGCCCTGGTCCAGGCCAACATCGAGCAGCCCTATGAAGCCGCCGAACTGGCCCAGAGCATCCTCGACGACCTCGAGGCGCCCTTCGACCTCGACCACCAGCAGATCCGCCTGCGCGCCACCATCGGCATTACCCTGTTCCCCGAGGACGGCGACAGCACCGAGAAGCTGCTGCAGAAAGCCGAGCAGACCATGACCCTGGCCAAGGCCCGCTCACGCAACCGCTACCAGTTCTACATCGCCAGTGTCGACAGCGAGATGCGCCGCCGTCGCGAGCTGGAAAAGGACCTGCGCGAAGCCCTGCCGCGCAACCAGCTGTACCTGGTGTACCAGCCGCAGATCAGCTACCGCGACCACCGCGTGGTCGGCGTCGAGGCGCTGCTACGCTGGCAGCACCCGGAGCTGGGCATGGTCCCGCCCGACCAGTTCATCCCCCTGGCCGAGCAGAACGGCAGCATCATCAGCATCGGCGAATGGGTGCTCGACCAAGCCTGCCGGCAACTGCGCGAATGGCACGACCAGGGCTTCAGCGAACTGCGCATGGCGGTCAACCTGTCCACCGTGCAACTGCACCACAACGAACTGCCGCGGGTGGTCAACAACCTGCTGCAGGCCTACCGCCTGCCACCCCGCAGCCTGGAGCTGGAAGTCACCGAGACCGGCCTGATGGAAGACATCAGCACCGCCGCCCAGCACCTGCTGAGCCTGCGCCGCTCCGGCGCCTTGATCGCCATCGATGACTTCGGCACCGGCTATTCCTCGCTCAGCTACCTGAAATCGCTGCCGCTGGACAAGATCAAGATCGACAAGAGCTTCGTCCAGGACCTGCTCGACGATGACGACGACGCCACCATCGTTCGCGCCATCATCCAGCTGGGCAAGAGCCTGGGCATGCAGGTGATCGCCGAAGGCGTCGAGACCGCCGAGCAGGAGAGCTACATCATCGCCCAAGGCTGCCACGAGGGTCAGGGCTACCACTACAGCAAGCCGTTGTCGGCGCGCGAACTGACCAGTTTCCTCAAACAGGCGCAACGCAACCAGGTTTCCGCCCTGTAAGCCCCGCCGGCCTTGGCGGTGCGCCGCGAACGGGCGTTTGCATGAAATGCGCGCCCGCCCCTTTACAGCAAATGCAAATCTTTCGCATGATGTGGCGGTTTCGCGTGCCACGGCGCACGGTCCACCCTTGGTCCAACCACACGACGCAGGAAACCACAATGATTCGAATGCCTCTGGCCTCCGCCAGTCTGCTGGCCATCGCCATCGCCCTCGCCGGTTGCGGCGAAGGCAAGGACGACAAGGCCGCCGCACCGCAAGCCCAGGCACCTGCCGCCGCCAGCACCACCGCCGCGGCGCCGGGGGCTGTCGATGAAGCGGCCGCCAAGGCCGTGGTCAAGCACTACGCCGACATGGTCCATGCCGTGTACAGCGACTCGCTGAGCACCGCCAAGCAACTGCAGACCGCCGTCGACGCGTTCCTGGCCAAGCCCAACGACCAGACCCTGAAGGCCGCCCGTGATGCCTGGGTCGCCTCGCGCGTGCCGTACCTGCAGAGCGAAGTGTTCCGCTTCGGCAACACCATCATCGACGACTGGGAAGGCCAGGTGAACGCCTGGCCCCTGGACGAAGGCCTGATCGACTACGTCGACAAGAGCTACGAGCACGCCCTGGGCAACCCGGCGGCCAACGCCAACATCATCGCCAACACCGAGATACAGGTCGGCGAAGACAAGATCGACGTCAAGGACATCACCCCCGAGAAGCTCGCCACCCTCAACGAGCTGGGCGGCTCCGAAGCCAACGTCGCCACCGGCTACCATGCCATCGAGTTCCTGCTCTGGGGCCAGGACCTCAATGGCACAGGCCCAGGCGCGGGCAACCGTCCGGCTTCCGACTACCTGGAAGGCAAGGGTGCCACGGGCGGCCACAACGACCGTCGCCGCGCCTACCTGAAGGCGGTCACCGACCTGCTGGTCAAGGACCTCGAGGAGATGGTCGGCAACTGGGCGCCGAACGTCGCCGACAACTACCGCGCCACCCTCGAGGGCGAGCCGGCCAACGACGGCCTGCGCAAGATGCTGTTCGGCATGGGCAGCCTGTCGCTGGGCGAGCTGGCCGGCGAGCGCATGAAGGTCTCGCTGGAAGCCAACTCGCCGGAAGACGAGCACGACTGCTTCAGCGACAACACCCACTACTCGCACTTCTACGACGCCAAGGGCATCCGCAACGTCTACCTGGGCGAGTACACCCGTGTCGACGGTACCAAGCTGAGCGGCCCGAGCCTGTCGTCGCTGGTGGCCAAGGCCGACCCGGCCACCGACGCCACCCTCAAGGCCGACCTGGAAGCCACCGAGGCCAAGATCCAGGTGATCGTCGATCACGCCCTCAAGGGCGAGCACTACGACCAGCTGATCGCCGCCGACAACGCCGCCGGCAACCAGATCGTGCGTGACGCCATCGCCTCGCTGGTCAAGCAGACCGGCGCGATCGAGCAGGCCGCGGGCAAGCTGGGCATCGACAACCTGAACCCGGATACCGCCGATCACGAGTTCTGATCAGCGTCATGGTTCAGCAGAGGCGGCCTTCGGGCCGCCTTTTTGTCTTCCAGCAACACCACCGCCCCCTTGTAGGAGCGGCCTTGTGCCGCGAAAGGGCTGCAACGCAGCCCCGGCAGTTTCTGCATCAGCTCCGAAATCCCGGGGCCGCTTCGCGGCCCTTTCGCGGCACAAGGCCGCTCCTACCGATAGGCCAACTGACATCGATTTCATCCAGCAATTGCAAATTGCTCTTATTCAAACATCCCTGGCCTGATAAGCTTGCACGCCGGTTTTTCGCCCATGCCCAGGATCCTCGATGTCCTTGCTCCGCCTAAGCCCCCTGCTGCTGGCCTTCGCCCTCGCCGCCTGTGACGACGCTCCGCGTTTCACCCAGGCCGAGCCCGGCGAAGCCCTCTCCGGCGGCAAGGCCACGGTGCAACGCAGCGACCGCAACGCCTATTCCCTGCCCTCGGCCAACCTCACACCCGAGCGGCGCCTGGATTTCGCCGTGGGCAACAGCTTCTTTCGCAACCCCTGGGTGATCGCCCCGTCCACCACCACCGCCCGCGACGGCCTCGGCCCGTTGTTCAACACCAACGCCTGCCAGAACTGCCATGTGCGTGACGGTCGCGGCCATCCGCCGGAGCCGGACGACAGCAACGCGGTGTCGATGCTGGTGCGCCTGTCGATCCCCGACCAGCCCTACTACGCCCGCGAGATCGAGCGTTTGGGCGTGGTCCCCGAACCGGTCTACGGCACCCAGCTGCAGGACATGGCCATCCCCGGCGTGGCCCCGGAAGGCAAGGTACGGGTGGGCTACGACAACCACAGCGTCACCTTCAAGGACGGCCACCAGGTCGAACTGCGCCGCCCGACCCTGCAGATCAGCCAGCTCGGCTACGGCCCGCTGCACCCGGACACCCGCTTCTCGGCCCGGGTCGCCCCGCCGATGATCGGCCTGGGCCTGCTCGAAGCCATCCCCGAAGCCGACCTGCTGGCCAACGAGGATCCGGACGACCTCAACCGCGACGGCATCCGCGGCCGCGCCAACCGGGTCTGGGACGACGCCCAGGGCAAGACCGTGGTCGGCCGCTTCGGCTGGAAGGCCGGGCAGCCCAACGTCAACCAGCAGAACGTGCACGCCCTCGCCGGCGACATGGGCCTGACCACCACCCTGCTGCCAAAGGACGACTGCACGGCGGCGCAGGCCGATTGCCTGGCCGCACCCAATGGCGACGGCCAGGGCGGCGAGAAGGAAGTCAGCGACAACATCCTGCGCCTGGTCACCTTCTACACCCGCAACCTCGCCGTGCCGGCCCGGCGCAACGTCGATGCGCCGCAGGTGCTGGCGGGCAAGAACCTGTTCTACCAGGCCGGCTGCCAGGGCTGCCACACGCCACAGTTCACCACTGCCGCCGATGCGGCCGAGCCGGAACTGGCCGGCCAGGTGATCCGCCCCTACAGCGACCTGCTACTGCACGACATGGGCCCGGGCCTTAGCGACGAGCGCACCGAGTTCGCCGCCAACGGCCAGGACTGGCGCACCCCGCCATTGTGGGGCATCGGCCTGAGCGAAACCGTCAGCGGCCACAGCCAGTTCCTCCACGACGGCCGCGCCCGCAATCTGCTCGAAGCCGTGCTCTGGCACGGTGGCGAGGCCCAGGCGGCGCGCGATCACGTACTGACCTTCAATGCCGAGCAGCGCGCCGCGCTGCTGGCGTTCCTGAATTCCCTTTAAACCGCACAAGGAGCCGGGCATGTTCCGACCCAAACTGTTGTTCACCAGCCTTGCCGCACTCGCCCTCGGCGCCTGTTCGCCGCAAGACCCGCAGGCGGTGACCTCCGCGGCCATCGCCAAACAGGTGATCCTGCCGACCTACAGCCGCTGGGTCGAGGCCGACCGGCAGCTGGCCGCCAGCGCCCTGGCCTACTGCGAAGGCAAACAGTCCCTGGAGACCGCCCGCGCCGACTTCCTCAACGCGCAGAAGGCCTGGGCAGAGCTGCAGCCATTGCTGGTCGGCCCGCTGGCCGAGGGCAACCGCCCCTGGCAGGTGCAGTTCTGGCCGGACAAGAAGAACCTGGTCGGTCGCCAGGTCGAGCAACTGGTCAGCGGCGAGCAGCCTGTCACCACCGAGTCGCTGGGCAAGGCCAGCGTCGTGGTGCGTGGCCTGTCGGCCTACGAATACATCCTGTTCGACAGCAAGCCGGACATCGCCAGCGCCGAGCAGAAAGCTCGCTACTGCCCACTGCTGGTGGCCATCGGCGAACACCAGAAGGCCCTCGCCGAGGAAATCCTCAAGGGCTGGAACAGCACCGACGGCATGCTGTCGCAGATGACCAAGTTCCCCAACCAGCGCTACGCCGATTCCCACGAGGCGATCGCCGACCTGCTGCGTGCCCAGGTCACCGCCCTGGATACCCTGAAGAAGAAGCTCGGCGCACCGATGGGCCGGCAGAGCAAGGGCATCGCGCAGCCGCTGCAGGCCGAAGCCTGGCGCAGCCACTCTTCGATCAAGAGCCTGGAAGCCTCGCTCAAAGCCGCCCAGACGGTCTGGGTCGGGGTCGACAACCAGGGCCTGCGCGGCCTGCTGGGCAAGGACCAGACGGCACTGGCGCAAAAGATCGACAACGCCTACGCTGCGGCGATCAAACTGCTGGCCGACAACCAGAAGACCCTGGGCGAGCTGCTTGCCGACGACGCCGGCAAGCAGACCCTCAACCAGATCTACGACGCGCTCAACGTCGTCCACCGCCTGCACGAGGGCGAGCTGGCCAAGGCGTTGAACATCCAGCTGGGCTTCAATGCCAACGACGGTGACTGATCATGCTGCGACGCCAGGCCCTGAAACTCGGTAGCGTGTTGCTCAGCGCCCTGACCCTGGGCGGCTGGAGCCTGTTCCGTGGCAAAGGCAGCGAACCCTTGCTGCTGTCGGCGCGCGACGACGGCGACGGCAAGCACTACGCCGTGGGCTTTCGCCTGGACGGCACCCAGGTGTTCAGCACCCAGGTGGCCCAGCGTTGCCATGCGATCATCAACCACCCGACGCTGCCGATCGCCTTGTTCGTCGCGCGCCGGCCCGGTACCGAGAGCTACCTGGTCGACCTGCGCGACGGCCGGCTGCTGCAGACCCTCGCCTCGCAACCGCAGCGACACTTCTACGGCCATGCGGTGATCCACAAGGACGGTGAGTGGCTGTACACCACCGAGAACGACACCAGCGACCCCGGTCGCGGCGTACTGGGCGTCTACCGTTTCGAAGGCGAACGCCTGGTGCACAGCGGCGAGCTTTCCACCCACGGCATCGGCCCCCACGAAGTGGCCTGGCTGCCCGATGGCGAGACCCTGGTGGTGGCCAACGGCGGTATCCGCACCGAGGCCGAAAGCCGGGTAGAGATGAACCTCGACGCCATGCAGCCGAGCCTGGTGCTGATGCAGCGCGACGGCACCCTGCTGAGCAAGGAGACCCTGGCCCAGCAGATGAACAGCGTGCGCCACCTGGCGGTGGGCGACGATGGCACCATCGCCGCCTGCCAGCAGTTCATGGGTGGCGCCGAGGAGACCGCCGAGCTGCTGGCGATCAAGCGTCCGGGCGAGCCGTTCAAGGCCTTCCCGGTGCCGGAGCGTCAGCTGCAGTCGATGGCCCAGTACACTGCCAGCGTCGCGATTCACAGCGACCTGCGCCTGGTGGCACTGACCGCGCCACGGGCCAATCGCCTGTTCATCTGGGACCTGGACAGCGGCGCGGTGAAGCTCGACGCGCCGATGCCAGATTGCGCCGGGGTCGGGGCGGTGAAGGATGGCTTCGTCGTTACCTCCGGGCAGGGACGTTGCCGATTCTACGATTGCCGCAAGGCGGAGCTGATCGGCCAGCCGATGAACCTGCCTTCAGGCTTCTGGGATAACCACCTGCACCTGGTCTGATTGGCTGTAGAGACTATCGCGGGGCAAGTCGCATCGGCGCACCGCCGCTCCCACGCAGCCTCGACCTGAGTTAGTGTGGGAGCGGGCTTGCCCCGCGATTTGGCCGGCGCAAGTTTATCCCTCCCCTTTTCCAGAAAACCGACAATACTTTCCCCCACTGCACGTGGGCCGGATCGCCCGTGGTCGTGCCCGACAAATAGATAACCCACATCCAGGGAACCGGACCATGTTGCGCCGCCGCATGCTGATCATGTTGGCCGTCGTCCTGCTGATCGTGTTGATCCTGGGGGGCATCAAGGCCTTTTCCATCTACCAGCAGGTGCAGATGTTCTCGCAGCCCCGGCCGCCGGTGAGCGTGGCCGCGGCCCAGGCCGAGCTGCGCCAGTGGCAGGAGCGCCTGCCGGCGGTCGGCAGCCTCAAGGCCTATCAGGGCGTGGAGCTGAGCCTGGAAGTCGCCGGCACGGTGAAGTCGCTGCACTTCGAGTCCGGGCAACAGGTGAAGGCCGGCCAGTTGTTGCTGCAACTGGACAGCGACCAGGAAACCGCCCTGCTCGGCACCGCCCAGGCCGACCTGGGGCTGGCCAAGGTCGACTTTGGCCGAGGCAGCCAGCTGGTCGGTGATTCGGCCATCTCCCGCGGCGAGTTCGACCGCCTGACCACCCAGTACCGGCGCAACCAGGCGGTGGTCGAACAACTCAAGGCCTCGCTGGCGAAAAAGAGCATCAGCGCCCCGTTCAGCGGCACCATCGGCATCCGCCAGGTGGATGTCGGCGCCTACCTGGCCAGCGGCACGGTGATCGCCACCCTGCAGGACCTGTCCAGCCTCTATGTCGACTTCAATGTGCCCGAGCAGGCGCTGCCGCACCTGAGCCTCGGCCAGCGGGTGCTGGCACAGGTGGCCGCCTACCCCGACCAGACCTTCCCCGCCAGCCTCAGCGCGATCAACCCCAAGGTCGAGGAAAGCACCCGCAACCTGCTGGTCCGCGCCACCCTGGCCAACCCCGAGGGCAAGCTGCTGCCGGGCATGTTCGCCAGCCTGCAAGTACTGTTGCCCGACCCGCAGCCGCTGGTGGTGGTGCCGGAGAACGCCATCACCTACACCCTCTACGGCAACTCGGTGTACCGGGTCAGCGAGAAAAAGGGCGAGGACGGCCAGCCCCAGCGCGACGCCAACGGCCAGCCGCAATTGATCGCCGAGCAGCTCACCGTACAGACCGGCGAGCGTCGCGAGGGTTGGGTCGTGGTGCTCAAGGGGCTGCAGGCCGGCGATCAGGTGGTCACCGCCGGCCAGCTCAAGCTGACGCCCGGCGCGGCGATCCGCATCAGCGCCGACAGCGCCCTCAAGCCCGCCGCGCCCGGCGCGAAGTGAACGGGAGGCGGCCATGGCGTTCACCGACCCGTTCATCCGCCGCCCGGTGTTGGCTTGCGTGGTCAGCCTGCTGATCCTGCTGCTCGGCCTGCAGGCCTGGAGCAAGCTGCAGATCCGCCAGTACCCGCAGATGGAAAACGCCCTGATCACCGTGACCACCGCCTACCCCGGGGCCAATGCCGAGACCATCCAGGGTTACATCACCCAGCCCTTGCAGCAGAGCCTGGCCAGCGCCGACGGCATCGACTACATGACCTCGGTGAGCCGACAGAACTTCTCGATCATTTCGGTCTATGCGCGGATCGGCGCCGACACCGACCGCCTGTTCACCCAGTTGCTGGCCAAGGCCAACGAGGTGCGCAACAAGCTGCCCCAGGACTCCGAGGACCCGGTACTGAGCAAGGAAGCCGCCGATGCCTCGGCGCTGATGTACATCAGCTTCTACAGCAACGAGATGAGCAACCCGCAGATCACCGACTACCTGTCCAGGGTCATCCAGCCCAAGCTGGCCACCTTGCCAGGCATGGCCGAGGCCGAGATCCTCGGCAACCAGGTGTTCGCCATGCGCATCTGGATCGACCCGGTGAAGCTGGCCGGCTTCGGCCTGTCGGCGGTGGACGTGACCAACGCCGTACGCCGCTACAACTTCCTCTCCGCCGCCGGCGAGGTGAAGGGCGAGTACGTGGTCACCAGCATCAACGCCACCACCGAGCTGAAATCCGCCGAGGCCTTCGCCGCCCTGCCGGTCAAGACCAGCGGCGACAGCCGGGTGCTGCTGGGCGACGTGGCACGGGTGGAAATGGGCGCGGAAAACTACGACACGGTCAGTTCGTTCGACGGCACGCCATCGGTGTACATCGGCATCAAGGCCACGCCGGCGGCCAACCCGCTGGAGGTGATCAAGGAGGTGCGGCGGATCATGCCGCAACTGGAAGAGGAGCTGCCTTCGAGCCTCAAGGTATCCATCGCCTATGACGCCACCCTGTTCATCCAGGCCTCCATCGACGAGGTGATCAAGACCCTCGGCGAAGCGGTGCTGATCGTCATCGTCGTGGTGTTCCTGTTCCTCGGCGCCCTGCGCTCGGTGGTGATCCCGGTGGTGACCATCCCGCTGTCGATGATCGGCGTGCTGTTCTTCATGCAGATGATGGGCTACTCCCTGAACCTGCTGACGCTGCTGGCCATGGTGCTGGCCATCGGCCTGGTGGTGGACGACGCGATCGTGGTGGTGGAAAACATTCACCGTCATATCGAGGAGGGCAAGACGCCCTTCGACGCGGCCCTGGAAGGTGCCCGCGAAATCGCCCTGCCGGTGGTGTCTATGACCATCACCCTGGCCGCGGTGTACGCACCCATCGGCTTTCTCACCGGGCTGACCGGTGCCTTGTTCAAGGAGTTCGCCCTGACCCTGGCCGGGGCGGTGGTCATTTCCGGCATCGTCGCCCTCACCCTGTCGCCGATGATGTGCGCCCTGCTGCTGCGTCACGAGCAGAACCCCAGTGGCCTGGCGCACCGCCTGGACCTGATCTTCGACGCGCTCAAGGTACGCTACCAGCGCCTGCTGCACGGCACCCTGAACAGCCGCCCGGTGGTGCTGGTATTCGCCGTGCTGATCCTGTGCCTGATCCCGGTATTGCTGATGTTCACCCGCAACGAACTGGCGCCGGAGGAGGACCAGGGGGTGATCTTCATGATGAGCAGCTCGCCGCAGACCGCCAACCTGGACTACCTCAACGCCTACACTGACCAGTTCACGCCGATCTTCAAGCGCTTCCCCGAGTACTATTCGTCGTTCCAGATCAACGGTTTCAACGGTGTGCAGAGCGGGATCGGTGGCTTCCTGCTCAAGCCCTGGAACGAGCGCGAGCGCACGCAGATGCAGCTGTTGCCGCTGGTGCAGGCCGAGCTTGAGCAGATCGGCGGGCTGCAGATCTTCGGCTTCAACCTGCCGTCGCTGCCCGGCACTGGCGAGGGTCTGCCGTTCCAGCTGGTGATCAACACCGCCGGTGACTACCCGGCCCTGCTGGAGGTGGCCCAGAAGGTCAAGGAGCGCGCCCAGGCGTCGGGCAAGTTCGCCTTCCTCGACATCGACCTGGCCTTCGACAAGCCCGAGGTGGTGATCGACATCGACCGTGCCAAGGCGGCGCAGATGGGTGTGTCGATGGACACCCTGGGCAGCACCCTGGCGACCTTGCTGGGCGAGGCCGAGATCAACCGCTTCACCCTGGAGGGCCGCAGCTACAAGGTCATCGCCCAGGTCGAACGCCCGTACCGGGCCAACCCTGGCTGGCTGAACAACTACTACGTGAAGAACGAGCAGGGGCAATTGCTGCCGCTCGCGACCCTGATCACCCTCAGCGACCGCGCCCGGCCGCGCCAGCTCAACCAGTTCCAGCAGTTGAACTCGGCGATCATCCAGGGCGTGCCGCTGGTGAGCATGGGCGAGGCGCTGGAGACCGTGCGCGCCATCGCCCGCGAGGAGGCGCCCGAGGGGTTCTCGCTGGACTATGCCGGGACGGCGCGGCAGTTCGTCCAGGAAGGCAGCGCGTTGTGGGTGACCTTCGGCCTGGCGCTGGCGATCATCTTTCTGGTGCTGGCGGCGCAGTTCGAGAGTTTTCGGGATCCGCTGGTGATTCTGGTGACGGTGCCGTTGTCGATCTGCGGGGCGTTGTTGCCGTTGTTCCTGGGGGTTTCGAGCATGAACATCTATACCCAGGTGGGTTTGGTGACCCTGATCGGGCTGATCACCAAGCATGGGATTCTCATTGTCGAGTTTGCCAATCAGCTACGGGATGAGCGGGGGCTTGGAGTACGTGAGGCGATCGAGGAGGCTGCCGCGATTCGCCTGCGGCCGGTGCTGATGACCACGGCGGCCATGGTGTTTGGCATGGTGCCCCTGATTTTGGCCTCTGGGGCCGGGGCGGTGAGTCGGTTTGATATCGGGATGGTGATTGCTACCGGGATGTCGGTTGGGACGTTGTTTACGTTGTTTGTTTTGCCTTGTATTTATAGTGTTTTGGCGCATAAGGGAGGGGGTGGTGTTCGTGGGTGATTGTTTTGGTTTTGTATGCGCATTCGTAGACGATATCGACATTTAGTCACCTTTTCGCCTTTACGGCGACCTACTTTTCTCTAGGGAAAAGTAGGCAAAACCGTTCCGCTCCGTTCATCCGGCCCCTACGCTGCGCTCCGGGGTCCCCTCGCTCCGTTCTTGCTCCCAGGAGGACCGCGCTGAACGCCCCATCCTGGGGCGCAGCGCTTGACGGGCATCCATGCCCGTCACCTCCCTCCGCAAGAACTCCGCTCGGCCTCCTGAAGTCGCAATTGGTGTTGCCTGAGCTATCGCGCGCTTAGAAGCAAGAGCAGGAAGTCTGAAGATGACTGTTTGACAGTTAGTTATATATTGGCTGTTCCAGCCTATCGCGGGGCAAGCCCGCTCCCACGTTATTCCCGCACCAAGCTGAATCATCTGCGTGGGAGCGGGCTTGCCCCGCGATGCGATCGAGAGATTAATTAAGCTTTCAACTAGCGACAGCTGCGCCAGTCCAGGCGCCGCTCGTAACTTCGCGACTTCAGGAGGCCGAACGCAGGTCTTGCGCAGGGAGGTGACGGGCATGGATGCCCGTCAAGCGCTGGGGCCCAGGATGGGCCCTGCAGCGCGGTCCTCCCGGGAGCAAGGCCGGAGTGAGGGAACCCGGAGCGAAGCGTAGGGCCGGATGAATGGAGCGCAGCGGCTTTGGTTACTTTGGCCAAGACCAAAGTAACCCGCCGTAAGGGCGGAAAGGTGAATAAGCGTCGACATCGCAAATGAATGCGCATACAACTTCAAAAACAAACACCAACCAACCAACCAACCAACCAACTATAAAACCCAAATAAACAAACGCCAGAGATTCATAAATAAACCCCTGGCGCAAAAACACAAAACCCACGTCAACCAAACGGCCGCAACCCCTGCCTCATCCCAAACAAGAACAACAGAAGATCATGATCCGGCTCAGCCCGCCCCTGCTCCACCTTGGCCACCCGTGGCAACGGACACACCCCACCGACCTCAGCCTTGCTGAACACCGTAGGCCGCGGCTGTTCCCAGGCCGCCGCCGCCGCCGTGGTCACCGCCAACGCCGCGACCAGGAACAAAGCTCGAGCGATTTCTAGTTTCATTGCTCTAAACCTTTGACCGCGCTGCCAAACGCCATTTGGTAAAAATAGAGCAAGGTCTGCCATTCCGCCTCGTTGAACGACGAGTGGCGGCGCAACTGCCGCAGGTCGTTATAGGCCGCCCGCTGGCAACTGATCCGCCGCCGGCACTTCTCCAGGTCCAGCAACGCCACTTCCACCCGCGCCTGTTCCCCCTCGCCCAGCACCTTGACGAACACATGCTTGCCGTACAGGCAGCCATGCTGCCAATGCCCCAGGTGCATGCGCGCCAGGTTGTCGGCCAGATCCTTGAGCATGCGCTCGTGCACCGCCTGCGGGTAATGCTCGCGGGCCCCGGCGGCATGCCAGGCATCGAGGTCGACGAAACCATCGAGCGCCTCGCTGACCAGTAAGGCCCGCCACTGATGATCCGCGTCCCGCTCGGCCCCGGCATAGACAATCCGCGGTACCCGCACACCCAGTTGCTCGAAACTGTTCAGCGCATCGAGTTCGCGCAGCACCGTGGGGCGCCCGAACGGATGCAGCAGGCTGCGGTAGATGTGCCCGACCTGGCGTTTGGCATACAGCAGATGCCCATCACCGTCGCTCAGGCGCTGCACGCCACTCTCGCCGCCACGCCGCTGGTTGGGCTCCTCGACCCACTCCCCCTGCTGCTGCCAGTAGTAATCGAACTGCCTGGACTGATTCTGGGCTACCGCCATCACTCATTACCCCTTGCGCAATACGTACACTCGCCACATGGCATAGAACGGCAGGAAGTCGAGTCGTTCCTGAATTCTGAATCCCGCTGACACAAATTCTTCTTCAACTGTAGCCGCCGGTAACACGAAACGGTTCTGATAGCTGTCCTGCGCGGCCCGGGCACTGCGCCTGGCTTCGAGCTTGCGGCGGCGCCAGGCCTTGAAATTGCCATCGACCCACAGTGAAAGGATCACGCTGTCGCGGCTAACCCGTTGAAACTCCGAAAGAATCGTCTTTCGATGAGCCGGATCACCGATATGGTGAAACAGGCGCATGCAAAAGATGCTGTCGACCGCGTTGTCCGGCAGGTCGATAGCGAACGCGGAAGTCTGCAAGGGACGTACCCGCGCAACCACCTCTGGCGGTTGTGACGCACAGGCTGTCTCGATCATCGCCGCCGAATTGTCGGCACCGATGATCACGCGGTTGGCCTTTTCCGCCAGCAGCGGCCAGAACCGCCCGGCACCGCAGGGCAGGTCGAGCACCAGGCCAGGCTCACCGGCCAGCGCCAGGGCGCGGCGGGCCAGTTGCTCGTCACGCTGGTGGGAAAGGCGTCGAGCCAGGCCATCCTGATGCTTGAGGAAGTATTCCCGGGCGTGGTTGCGGTCGTACTTGTCCGAGAATTCGAGTTTGATGGGGCTACGCATTGGACATCTCCTGACTCCAGTGCGCTCACCTTAGGCAGGCAAGCGTTGGAATCAGGTCATGTCCGTGTGAAAAATCTGTCAGCGACCAATGCAGGTGTTACAGGACGTTAATCAGGATCCAATAGCCCATCCCGGCCTTCACCGTCCTGCACCACTTTCGTGCCCTGGCTCAGGTCGACCTGGAAGCGGCAGCCATGGGGAAGCGTCGCGGTCAGGGTTACGCGCCAGCCCTGGTCGTCACAGATGCGTTGCACCAGCGACAAGCCCAGGCCCAGGCCCTCGCCACGGCGCTCGTCGCCACGCACGAACGGCCGGAACATCGCCTCGCGCTGCTCCTCCGGAATCCCCACGCCACTGTCCTCGACACTGAAGCCATTGGCCTCCAGGCTAAGGCGAATGTAACCGCTGTCGGTGTAGTGCGCCGCATTGCGCAGCAGGTTACCCATCACCGACTGCAGGAACGTGGCGTTGTACAGCACCGGGCTGGCACTGACCCGACCATCGTAGTAAAGCGCCAGCCCCTTCTGCTCGATGGTGTCGCGCCATACGCCGATCAGATCGTCGCCCACCTCGCGCAAGCTTGCCCGTGAAGCGACGGCACCTTCATCGCGCTGGGCACGGGCCAGCATCAGGAAGGTCTTCACCAGTTCGCGCATTTCCTCGGTTGCCCGGGCAATACGTTCGACCTGGCTGCGCGCCCGCCCATCGAGGCCGGGGTTTTCCATCAACAGCTCGCACGAGGTCGCCAGGACCATCAACGGTGTGCGCAGCTCATGGCTGACGTCACTGGTGAACAGCCGCTCGCGGGTCAGGGCATCGCGCAGGCGCCCCAGGGTATCGTCGAAGGCAACGGCCAGCTGGCCGACCTCGTCCGCCGCGTAGTCCGGCGCCAACGGCGGCGCCAGCCCCAGCAACTGGTCACGGTGACGCACCTGGCGCGCCAGGCGGATCACCGGCGCCATCACCCTTCGTGCCAGCAACCAGCCGAGGATCACCGCCAGGGCCAGGCTGAGCACGAAGCCGACCACCACCACGGCGAACAGTACCCGTTCACGCTCCTCGAAATCGCTCTGGTCCTGCAACAGCACATAGCGCCGACCGTCGACGATCTCGACCATGGCATGGTACGACAGCTGGTCGCGAAACACCTCGTGGAAACCCGCCTCCAGGTGACGCAGGTCCTTGGGCAACTCGAAGTCATCGCGCCCGCCGCTGAAATAGAACAGCTGGTCGGGGCGTGGCCGGTGGCTCCAGTCACTGACGCTGTCCATGCGCAGCAGGCGCTGCAGGTCGCCACCGAGCACCGACGAGATCAAGCGTTCCTCGACCAGGTGTACCGTGGCGACGATGCCGAAGGCGAAGGCCCCGGCCACCAGCGCGCTCATCAGCGCGAAAGCGATGATGATGCGCTGGGCAAGGCTCTGCTTAAACTCCATCGCGGCCCTCGGCGAGGCGATAGCCGACGCCATGGACGGTATGCAGCAGGGGCTTGTCGAACGGTTTGTCGATCACCTGGCGCAACTGGTGGACGTGACTGCGCAGGCTGTCGCTGTCCGGGCAGTCGTCGCCCCACAGCGCTTCCTCGAGCACTTCGCGACGCAACACATGGGGGCTCTTCTGCATCAGCACGGCCAGCAACTTGAGGCCGACCGGGTTGAGCTTGAGCAGGCGCCCCTGGCGGGTCACCTCCAGGGTATCGAGGTCATAGCTCAGGTCGGCGACCTGCAGGGTACGCCGGCCACCGCCCTGGGCGCGACGCAGCACCGCCTCGATACGCGCCGCCAGCTCGGACAGCGCGAACGGCTTGAGCAGGTAGTCGTCCGCACCCGAGCGGAAGCCTTGCAGACGGTCGTCCAGCTGGTCGCGGGCGGTGAGCATGATCACCGGCGTGTCACGACGAGCATCCTCGCGCAGGCGCTTGCACAGCGTGTAGCCATCGATGCCGGGCAACATGATGTCGAGCACGATCAGGTCGTAGTGTTCGGTCGCGGCCAGATGCAGGCCGGACAGGCCATCCTGGGCACAGTCGACGGTGTAGCCCTTCATGCCGAGGTAGTCGGCCAGGTTGGCCAGAATATCGCGGTTGTCTTCAACCAAAAGAATGCGCATCGAGGTCTCCTGTGCGGCGCTTCGCCGGACGCGGCAGGCGCAGCTTACGGCCAATGCCTGCATGGTGCCATGCCCTGGCTAGAAATCACCGAACTTGACAGTTTTTTCACCGATCATTCACGCACACAGGATAGCGGGCACCCGACAATGCACGGTCTTTTCCATCTTCTGGAGTCACCATGCAGGTATCCGTGCGCCCTCGCCCGATCAACCCGTGGCTGTACCTGGGCATTCCTTTCGTCACCGCCGTGGCCTTGGTCCTGCTTGAATGGACATCGCTGGATATGGACGTGGCCAACCTGTTCTACGACCCGGTTGCCAGTCAGTTCATCGGTCGCCACAGCTACCTGCTGGAGACCATCCTGCATGACCGGGTCAAGCAGGGCGTGATCGTCTTCGGGCTGCTGGCCGTGGTCGGCTTCGCCCTGAGTTTCGTCTGGCAGCGGCTGCTGGGCTGGCGCCGCGAGCTGGGTTGCCTGGTGTTGGCGCTGGGGCTGTCGACCGCCTTCGTCACGCCGCTGAAGAAGGTGACCCAGGTGCAATGCCCGTGGAGCCTGACCCAGTTCGGCGGCAAGGAGACCTACAGCAAGCTGCTGGAGCCACGCCCGGCCACCGACAAGCCCGGACTGTGCTGGCCGGGTGGACACGCCGCGACCGGGTTCTGTCTGTTCGGCCTGTTCTTCATGCTGCGCGACCGGCGTCCGCGCCTGGCGCGGGTGGCGCTGGCGGTAGCCTTCGTGGCCGGCTCGGTGCTGTCAGTCGGACGGATGATGCAGGGCGCGCATTTCCTGTCGCACAACGTGTGGACGGCGGTGTTCTGCTGGTTGATCGGGCTGGGGTCGTATTACCTGGTGTTGTATCGCCGGGGCCGCTTTGCGGCCCTTTCGCGGCACAAGGCCGCTCCTACAGGATAATGCGATTTCCTGTAGGAGCGGCCTTGTGCCGCGAAAGGGCTGCAAAGCAGCCCCACTGCACCTCGAGGTAAATGAAAAAGCCCCGGCTCTCGCGAACCGGGGCTTTCCTTGGTGCAGGGGGTAAGGCTGGCTTACATCATGCCGCCCATGCCACCCATGCCACCCATACCGCCCATGTCTGGCATGCCGCCACCAGCAGAGGCTTCTACGGGAGCGTCAGCGATCATAGCTTCGGTGGTGATCATCAGGCCACCGATCGAAGCGGCAGCTTGCAGCGCCGAACGGGTAACCTTGGCCGGGTCCAGGATGCCCATTTCGATCATGTCGCCGTACTCGCCGGTGGCGGCGTTGTAACCGAAGTTGCCCGAACCTTGCTTGACCTTGTCAGCGACAACGCTTGGCTCGTCGCCGGCGTTGGCAGTGATCTGGCGCAGTGGCGCTTCAACAGCACGGCGCAGCAGGGCGATACCGACGTTCTGCTCTTCGTTGTCGCCTTTGAGGTCCTTGATGGCTTCCAGGGCGCGCACCAGGGCAACGCCACCGCCAGGCACCACGCCTTCTTCGACGGCTGCACGGGTAGCGTGCAGGGCGTCTTCGACGCGGGCTTTCTTCTCTTTCATCTCGACTTCGGTGCCGGCACCGACCTTGATCACGGCAACACCGCCAGCCAGCTTGGCCAGACGCTCTTGCAGCTTCTCACGGTCGTAGTCCGAAGTGGTGTCGGCAACCTGGGCGCGGATCTGGGTGACGCGAGCCTGGATGTCGGACTCTTGGCCAGCACCGTCGATGATGGTGGTGTTTTCCTTGGACAGGATCACGCGCTTGGCGTTACCCAGGTGCTCCAGGGTGGCGGTTTCCAGGGACAGGCCGATCTCTTCGGAGATCACGGTAGCGCCGGTCAGGACGGCGATGTCCTGCAGCATGGCCTTGCGGCGGTCGCCGAAGCCCGGGGCCTTGACCGCGGCAACCTTGACGATGCCGCGCATGTTGTTGACCACCAGGGTGGCCAGGGCCTCGCCTTCGACGTCCTCGGCAACGATCAGCAGCGGACGGCCGGCCTTGGCAACGGCTTCCAGTACTGGCAGCAGCTCACGGATGTTGGAGATCTTCTTGTCGACCAGCAGCAGCAGCGCGCCTTCAAGCTCCGCAACCATGGTGTCCGGCTTGTTGACGAAGTACGGCGACAGGTAGCCACGGTCAAACTGCATGCCTTCTACGACGGACAGTTCGTTTTCCAGGCCCGAGCCTTCTTCAACGGTGATCACGCCTTCTTTACCGACTTTTTCCATGGCTTCGGCGATGATTTCACCGATGGAGTTGTCGGAGTTGGCGGAGATGGTGCCGACCTGGGCGATGGCCTTGGAGTCGGCGCATGGCTTGGACAGGTTTTTCAGTTCGGCAACAACGGCAGCAGTGGCCTTGTCGATACCGCGCTTGAGGTCCATCGGGTTCATGCCGGCAGCGACGGCTTTCAGGCCTTCGTTGACGATGGCCTGGGCCAGGACGGTAGCGGTGGTGGTGCCGTCACCGGCAGCGTCGTTGGCCTTGGAAGCGACTTCCTTGACCAGCTGGGCGCCCATGTTCTCGAAAGCGTCCTTGAGCTCGATCTCTTTGGCGACGGAAACGCCGTCCTTGGTGATGGTCGGCGCGCCGAAGCTCTTGGCCAGGACCACGTTACGGCCTTTCGGGCCCAGGGTCGCTTTTACCGCGTCAGCCAGAACGTTGACACCAACCAGCATTTTCTTACGGGCGGAATCGCCGAATTTTACGTCTTTAGCAGCCATGATCGTTTAATCCTTGGAATTCTTTGGAGTAACGGGAAGTCGGGGGAAATCAGGCTTCGATAACGGCCAGGATTTCGTTCTCGGCCATGACCAGCAGGTCTTCGCCATCGACTTTCACGGTGTTGCTGCCCGAGTAAGGGCCGAAAACCACTTTGTCACCCACTTTCACGGCCAGCGCGCGTACTTCGCCGTTGTCCAGGATACGACCGGTGCCGACGGCAACGACTTCGCCGCGGTTTGGTTTTTCAGCGGCCGAACCCGGCAGGACGATACCGCCAGCGGTTTTCGATTCTTCTTCGCTGCGACGGATGACGACGCGGTCATGCAGAGGACGAAGCTTCATTGTCGATCTCTCCCAAATTGTGGTTTTCATCGGCCGGTGTCGACACCGGCGGGTTGATTCGATCCGGCGTTGCCGGGCGTGGCCCGCACCGGGCGAACCACCTATGTCATGTCTGGTGTCGCCACCAGAAACCTTGCGGTGACACATACATGAGGCCGGGATATTCGATTACAAGGCTTGCTACAGAAAAATTTTCATAAGGTGTGAGAATCATCGTGGGAGCGGGCTTGCCCCGCGATCAGGGCGACCGGCCCCATCGCGGGGCAAGCCCGCTCCCACGCCTTGCGAGACCTTTTCGCGGGTTACTTGTCGCGGCGTTCGTACTCGCCCTCGATCACGTTCGGACGATGGCCACCATCGCGGGGCTGGGCCTGGAATGGGTCATCCTGGAACGCCCGCTGGCGCAGGGCCTGTTCCTCGGCGCGGCGACGCAGCTTGCCGGCCACCAGGCGGCGGGTGAACGGCAGCAGACAGAGTAGACCCAGCACATCGCTGATGAAGCCTGGCAACAGCAGCAGGCCACCACCGACGGCGAGCATCAAGCCCTGGAACATGTCCTCAGCTGGCAGCTCGCCGCGCTGCAGGCTCGCCCGGGCACGCAGGGCGGTGGCCAGGCCGGCCACACGCATCACCAGCACACCCAGGGCGGAACCGGCGATGATCAACAGCAGCGCCGGAAAGAAACCGATGGCCGCGCTGACCTTGACGAAGACGAACAGCTCCAGCACGGGGAAAAGCAACAACAGCAGTAGAAAAGCACGCATCAAGGGTTCCTCGACGGAAGAGAGTCTTCCTGTAAGACCATCAGATGGATGCCTCGACGCCTGTTTTCAACCCTCGACCTGCGTCGAATCCGGCCATTTGTCAGCGCGCGCCAGCAAAACCAAGGCCTCACGGACTTGTGTCGGCGTATTGCAACTAGACGGGAAAGGCAGCCAGTAAATGCCCTGGCCAATACGCAGGTGCATGCCCTCGCTGTCGATGCCGACCATGTGCGCCGAGCGCGGCAACCCCGCCAGTTTTACGTAGTGATCAATGGCATTGGCATGGTCATCGTTCATGTGCTCGATCATGCTTTTTTCGGCCTCGCCCGCAAACGGGTTGGCCAGGGTCACCTGGTCGAGCCAGTGGATCGCACCGAAACCGCCGATGTAGCGGTGGCGTACCGGCTCGAGCACCCAGAAATCGAAGTCGTGGGCCTTGTGGTAATTGGCCGACTCAGGGAAGTACCGGTAGTAGCGGGCCGCGGCAGCCTCGATGGCCGCGTCGTCGCTCAGCTTGCGCGCCTCGGCCATCACCGTCAGGCGCCCGACTGCCTGGACGTCCTCGGCATCGCGCTCGCCCACCAGCAGCGAACATTTGGGGTCTTTCTGCAGGTTGTGGGTGTGCTGGGCGATACGGCTGATGAGGATCAGCGGATGGCCCTCGGCGTCCAGGCAATAAGGCACCACCGAGCCGAAGGGATAGCCGGGCATGGACTTGGAGTGGGTCGAGAGAACGCCACGATATTCCTTGAGCAGCAGTTCCCGGGCGGGGCGGAGGGCGTTGGTACTCACTGGAGAGTCTCCTGGCGACAGACTGGATGGGTGACAAGATAAGCATTATCACCCGCCGCTGCCACTGGGTCCGCTGCCGTTTAGATCTACGCATATCCCTGTAGGAGCGGCCTTGTGCCGCGAAAGGGCTGCATAGCAGCCCCAGGATCTCAGCGATGAGGCAGACATCGCCGGGGCCGCCTTGCGGCCCTTTCGCGGCGCAAGGCCGCTCCTACAAAGAGCACGCACAGCGCTTTACCGGATCGACTTACCAGGTAACACCAAACCCGGCGGTATAGCGGGTCTTGTCCAGGTCGCTGTCGCGGGTGCCCTTGATCAGGTCCTTCTCCGCCTTCAGGTTGAGCGAAGCCCACTCGGTCACCTTGTAACGCAGCCCCATCTCGGCATCCAGCGCGTACTCGGCCACACCGCCCAGCGGCTTGCCGACCTCGCCATTGGTGAAGAACTCCACCTTCTTGCCGATCAGGTAGCGGTTGTAGTCCCACTTCACCGCGGCGGAATAGAAGTTGTCCTTGCCGCCATCGCGGTATTCGAAATCGGTTCGGTTGATCAGCGAACCCAGCGAGAACGCGCCCAGCTCGTCATCCCAGAACTGGTAGCCTGGGCCGGTACCAACGGTACGCTGGCGCGCCAGGTCCTCGATATGGTCGCGCTTGTACTCCAGGCGCCCCTGCCAGAACCACTTCTCGGTGATGAAGCGGTCCAGGGCGTACTCGGCGCTCCAGTTGTTGGTGGTGGTGACGTCGTCCTTGGTCTCGCGGTTGTACTCGCCCTCGGCGTTGTGCCGCCAACGACCGTGGCGGGCGGTGGTCTTGAAGCTGACGTCGTAGTCGTCGGTATTGTTCTCGGCGCGCTTGTAGTCCATGGCCACATCGACATTACCCTTCCACAGGAAGTCCTCGACCACCGGCCGTGGCTTCATGATCTGCTCGATGCTGGCCAACTCGACGGTCTTCGGCGCATCGCCGTTGGCCAGGGTCACCTTGCCCGGTTCGGCGGCCTTGAGCGACTTGGCCTTCTCGCCGGAGTAGGCGTCCTGCTTGACCAGCAGTTCCTGGTCGCTCTCCAGCGTCTTCACCTGTTTCCAGTCCAGGGCGATCGAACCGCCGTAGGGCGTCTCCAGCAGCAGCTTGCCGCCGTCGAAGACCTTGATCTTGCCGCTCAGGCGGTCACCGTTCTTCATCCACACGGTGTCGGCGAGCACGGGAGTACAGAGGGACGCGGCGATGAGGCAAAGCAGGGTTCTAGAAGACATAAGCGCAATATGGGTTCGATTCGACGAAAAAGCCGGGCATTATCCAGATACCGACAACCTGAGCAAGGACAGACCCAGACCATGCCGATGAGTTCCACTCGCATTTGCCCGGACCGCCTGTCCGGTTTCATCCGCAGGCCAGGTACCCCGTGATGTCCATGCCACCACCCTCCCCGCCGGAAGACGCAGAGGCCCGACGAATGGCACTGTACTCGGTGCTGGGCCAAGTGCCCGCCGGCAAGGTGGTCAGCTACGGGCAGCTGGCCGAACTGGCCGGCCTCGGCCGTGCCGCACGCTGGGTCGGGCGTACCCTCGGGCAGTTGCCGGCGGACACCCGCCTGCCCTGGCACCGGGTGCTGGGTGCCGGCGGTCGGCTGAGTCTGGCCCTGGGCACGCCGTCGGGCGACGAACAACGCGCCCGTCTACGCGCAGAAGGGGTGAATGTGGCCAATAATCGTGTGGATATGGCGCGCCATGGCTGGCGTCCAATGGAGCACAGCGGTTAGAGTGCGCGCTTTGTTTTCGCAAACCTTGAGGCAGATGTTGGCCCATGCCCCGTAAAACCTGGCGCGCTGCGCTCGCTGCCTATGCCAGCCCGTCAACTTTGGTGCTTTTGCTGCTCGGATTCGCCGCCGGCCTGCCGTACATGCTGGTGTTCTCGACGCTTTCGGTCTGGCTGCGCGAGGCGGGTGTGGCGCGCGAGACCATCGGCTATGCCAGCCTGATCGGCCTGGCGTACGCCTTCAAGTGGGTCTGGTCGCCGCTGCTCGACCAATGGCGCCTGCCGCTGCTCGGCGGCATGGGCCGTCGTCGTTCGTGGCTGCTGTTGTCCCAGGTGCTGGTGGTGCTCGGGCTGATCGGCATGGGCTTCTGCGACCCGCAGAAGCACCTGTCGTGGCTGATTGCCCTGGCGGTGCTGGTGGCCTTCGCCTCCGCCACCCAGGACATTGCCGTCGACGCCTACCGCCTGGAGATCGCCGACGATCAGCGCCAGGCCGCCCTGGCCGCCAGCTACATGGCCGGATACCGGGTTGCCGCCCTGCTCGCCACCGCCGGTGCGCTGTTCTTCGCCGAGTGGTTCGGCTCCACCGGATTCAGCTACCTGCACCAGGCCTGGACCGGCACCTACGTGCTGTTCGGCGTGCTGATGCTGCCCGCGCTGTTCACCACCCTGGTGATGCGCGAACCGCCGGTGCCCCTGCGCACCCAGCTGTCGGCGGCCCGCTACGGGCTTATGCACCAGCTGGCCTCGGTGTTCGTGCTGATCATCCTGCTGGTCTCGGTGCCCGCCAGCTTCACCCAGCTGTTCAACACCGACTGGGCCAGCGTGGTGTTCGGCGACTCGACCATGCTCGACCTGCTGCTCGAGGACCGCGCCTTCCTGCGCCTGATCCTCTACGTGCTGCTGACCTGGGCGTGCCTGTCGTCCCTGGGCCGACGCGGCCTGGCACCGGTGCTCACACCGGTCAACGACTTCATCGCGCGCTACCGCTGGCAGGCCCTGCTGCTGCTCGGGCTGATCGCCACCTACCGCATGTCCGACACGGTGATGGGCGTGATGGCCAACGTGTTCTATATCGACATGGGCTTCACCAAGGACCAGATCGCCAGCGTCAGCAAGATCTTCGGCCTGATCATGACCCTGGTCGGCGCCGGTGCCGGTGGCCTGCTGATCGTGCGTTTCGGCATCCTGCCGATCCTGTTCATCGGCGGCGCGGCCTCGGCGGCGACCAACATCCTGTTCCTGATGCTGGCCGACATGGGCCCGAACCTGGAAATGCTGGTGGTGACCATTTCGCTGGACAACTTCAGCTCGGGGCTGGCCACGTCGGCCTTCGTCGCCTACCTGTCGAGCCTGACCAACCTGAAGTTCTCGGCCACCCAGTACGCCCTGCTGAGCTCGATCATGCTGTTGCTGCCGCGCCTGATCGGTGGCTATTCCGGGGTGATGGTGGAGAAGTTCGGCTACCACGACTTCTTCCTGATCACCGCGCTGCTCGGCGTGCCGACGCTGGTGCTGATCGCCCTGCACTGGCGGCAGGAGGTTGGTCGGGGAAAGCCGGTGCCGGTGAATAACTCGACCGCCGAGCAACCCTGACCTGTAGGAGCGGCCTTGTGCCGCGAAAGGGCCGCATAGCGGCCCCGGCATTCAGAGCGTCCACATGACTATTGCAGGGGGCGCGCTGCGCCCCTTTCGCGGCGCAAGGCCGCTCCTACAGGACTCGGGTTTACTGAGTGACAGCCCCTTCCCCCGAACGCCTGCCCACCACGAACCACAATGGCCACAACGCCAGTGCCCCCGCCACGCCCGCCGCCACGGCAAAGTGCATCAGGCTCGCACCCGCGCCGAGCATCGCCAACACCGCGCCGCCCAGCCCCAGCAAGGCGATGGTGATCATCCCCAGCATCGCCGATACCAGGCCCTTGCTCTGTTCGCTGGAGAACAGCGTCATGCGGTACAGCACGGCGTTGGCCACGCCCAGGCCCAGCGCGTACAGCGACATGCCGGCCACCACGCTGGGAACCGTCGGCCAATACCAGGTCGCCGCGACCATCAGCGACAGCCCCGCCAGGTATGGCCACAGGGCCCCGCGCACCAGTGCCGGCAGCGGGTAGCGATCGGCGATGCGGTTGATGATCAGGTTGCCCATGATCAGCCCGCCGAACACCGGCAGCTGCCACAGCGCGTATTCCAGGGTGCTCAGGCTTTCGTCATGGATCAGCAACACTGGCGACAGGCCGATCCAGCCAATCAGCGGCAGCCCCACCAACCCCAGCGCCGCACTGCCGGCCACGAAGCGCCGATTGCCCAGCAACTGGCCGTAGCCAGCCAGCAACGGCAGCAGGTGGATGGGCGTAAACGGCAGGCGCGAACCGTCGCGCCGCTCCACGCCAAGGGTTTCCGGCATCAGCCGGTAGAGCAGCAACCAGCACAGCACCGCGCCTGCGGCAAACGCCACGAACAGCCAGCGCCAGTCCAGCCACTGCAGCATCAAGGTACCCACCAGCGGGCCGAGCAGCGGCGACAGCAGGGCGATATTGGCCAGCAGGGCCATCATGCGCACCGCATCGGCCTCGCTGAACGCCTCATTGAGCGCCGGATAGCTGACCGTGACCACGAAGCCCAGACCGATGCCCTGCAGCAGGCGCAGCAGGTTGAACAGGCCGATGTCCTGCGCCCAGAAGGTTGCAAGGCAGGCCAGGCCGAAGAAGATGCAGCCGACCAGCAGCAAGGGGCGCCGGCCATAGCGATCCGCCAGCGGGCCGATCAGCCATTGCAGCAGCACCCCGCCCAGCAGGTAGAGGTTTAGGGCGTGGGGAATGTATTCGGGACTGGCCTGAAGATCGCCAACCACCACCGGCATGGCGGGCATGACCGCGTCGCTGGCGAGGTAGGTCAGCAGTTCGAACAGCGCCAGGGTCAGACCGAACAGCAAGGCGCGCAAGGGAGTGATATACAGCAAAGGTTTCATGGCGGACATCGGGTTTGTAGGCAGGATCAAGGTATATGCCAGAAATGACAGTACCCGGCTGTGAACAAGTGTAAGGGTCTTGAAAAGCATCGCGGGGCAAGCCCGCTCCCACAAGACCGTTGCTGGCGATGTGGGAGCGGGCTTGCCCCGCGATAGGAAGCGACGCGGCGTTACTGGACCGCCGCCTCCTGCACCACGCGGATCACCCGCTGCGGAAACGGAATGTCGATGCCTTCGGCCTTGAGACGGTCGCGGGCATGCTCGTTGAGCATGAACAGCACGTCCCAGTAGTCGGCAGTCTTGACCCAGATACGCAGCGACACGGTGATCGAGCTGTCACCCAGGGTCGAGATCACCGCCTGTGGCGCCGGATCCTGCAGCACGCGCGGGTCCTGGGCCAGCTCCAGCAGCACGTTGCGCGCCTTCTGCAGGTCGGCGTCGTAGTCCACGCCCACGTCGAACACCACCTTGCGGGTCGGCTGGCGGTTGGTGTTGGTGATGATGCCGTTGGACAGGCTGCCGTTGGGCATGATCACGGTCTTGTTGTCACCGGTGCGCAGCACGGTGTGGAAGATCTGGATGCTGTCCACGGTGCCACTGACACCTTGCGCCTCGATCCAGTCACCGATGCGGAACGGACGGAACATCAGGATCAGCACGCCGCCGGCGAAGTTCGCCAGGCTCCCCTGCAGGGCCAGGCCGATGGCCAGGCCCGCGGCACCGATGGCGGCGACGAACGAAGTGGTCTCGATGCCGATCATCGAGGCCACGCTGACCATCAGCAGCACCTTCAGCACGATGTTGGCCAGGGTGCTGATGAAGCCCTGCAGCGCCGCATCGGCACGCAGGCCGACCAGCTTGCCCAGGCGGGCGCTGAGCTTGTTGATGATCCACCAGCCGATGGCCAGAGTCAGCAGCGCCAGCAACAGGCGGCTGCCGTACTCCATGATCAAGGGGAGCCAGGTTTGCGATTGGCGGACCAGCTGATCGACTTCAGCGTTCAAATCCATGTTTATCTCCTGATGCCGAACGGCAAGTACACAATGAGGCGGGCAACGCAAAGCAAGCGGCCCGGACCCCGATGGACATCACTGCGCCATCAAGGTTCCGGGCCGCCGCGGATCAGTCGCGGAAGTTGTTGAACTGCAGCGGCATGTCGAATTCCTTGGCGCGCAAGGCAGCAATGGCCTCTTGCAGATCATCACGCTTCTTGCCGGTAACACGTACCTGCTCGCCCTGAATGGCGGCCTGGACCTTGAGCTTGGCGTCCTTGATGTGAGCGACGATCTTCTTCGCCAGCTCCTTGTCGATGCCTTCGCGGAACTTGGCTTCCTGCTTCATTTCCTTACCGGAGGCATAGGCGTCCTTGGCTTCCAGGCATTTGACGTCGATCTTGCGCTTGACCAGCGCCAAGCGCAGGATCTCGATCATCGCCTCGAGCTGGAACTCGGCCTCGGCAGTCAGCAGTACGGTCTGCTCCTTCTCCTTGAACTCGAAGCTGCCCTTGCCTTTGAGGTCGTAACGGCGGTCGAGCTCCTTGATGGCGTTTTCGACGGCGTTCTGCACTTCGTGCTTGTCCAGTTCCGATACCACGTCGAACGAAGGCATGGTTGTTCTCCATAAAAAAAAGCGCGCTCGGCCTGAAGATGGAGCGCGTCGGGTTTGATGGTTAAAATGCGGACTCATTATAACGGGTTGCGAAACGCAGATGAGCAGCACCTGGCATATTCTCGGCGCCGGCAGCCTCGGCAGCCTCTGGGCCTGTCGCCTGGCCCGCGCCGGCAAGGCGGTCCGCCTGATCCTGCGCGACCAACAGCGTCTGGCCGCCTATGAGCACGGCGGTGGGCTGACCCTGGTCGAACAGAACGGCGCCCACCACTACGCGATCCCCGCGGAGACTGCCGACGCCCGCGGCCCGATCCATCGCCTGCTGGTCGCCTGCAAGGCCTACGACGCCGCGCCCGCCGTGGCCCGTCTGGCCCCGCGGCTGGCCAACGGCGCCGAGCTGGTGCTGTTGCAGAACGGCCTGGGCAGCCAGGACGAAGTCGCCGACCAGGTGCCCCACGCCCGCTGCATCTTCGCCTCCAGCACCGAGGGCGCGTTCCGCGAGGCCGACTGGCAGGTGCGCTTCGCCGGCCACGGCTTCAACTGGCTGGGCGACCCGGCCAATCCCAACGTCCCGTCCTGGTTCACAGACCTGCACGACGCCGGCATCCCGGCCCAATGGGCGCTCGACATCCCTACCCGCCTGTGGCGCAAGCTAGCGCTCAACTGCGCGATCAATCCGCTCACCGTACTGCACGACTGCCAGAACGGCGGCCTGCTTGGCCACCTGGCCGAAGTCGACCAACTGTGCGACGAACTGGCCGACCTGCTGCGCCGCTGCGGCCAGCCCGAGGCCGCCAACGACCTGCACGAGGAAGTGCAGCGGGTGATCATCGCCACTGCGGCCAACTACTCTTCCATGTACCAGGACGTTCGCCATGGCCGGCGCACCGAGGTCCACTACCTGCTCGGCCACGCCTGCCGCGCCGCCGCACGGCATGGCGCCAGCGTGCCGCATCTGGAAAAGTTGCGCCGGCGCCTGGCGGTAAACCTCGAGGCGCGCGGTTTGCGCAGCGACTGACGCCCCTTATCCACAGGACAGGACACCTCTTCACCCATGACCTTGCGTCAACGCCTGGAAAACCTCCCGGTCGGGCAGAAACTGCTGGCGGCCCTGCTGGTGCTGCTGGTGACCATCCTGCTGGTGGCCAACCTTGCCTTCATCAGCGCCGCCTACTGGATCACCCAGGAGAGCATGGCGCCCCAGGCCCTGCAGACCATCGGCCGGCTGGTCTCCAACCCGCAGCTGTCCGCGCGCGCCGGCGACTCGACACAGAACGCCACGGCGCTGCTCAAGGAGCTCGACAGCTACTCGCCGTTGCGCGCCGCCGCAATCTATGGCGGCGACGGGCAGATGCTGGCCCAGCTGCAGCACGGCGACCCGCTGACCCTGCCCAAGCGCTACCGCAACATCGATGGCTGGCGCCTGATGGAGTTTCGCAGCACCCAGCTGATCCGCCTGCCGCGCAGCGCCGCCCCGCCCGCGCACCTGCTGCTGGTGGCCAGCAGCGAGCTGCCCACCGCGTTCTACACCGGCACGCTCTCCGCCAGCCTGGCCATCCTGGTGTTCAGCATACTGCTGTGGCTGGTCATCGCCCGGCAGATCAAGCGCCTGATCACCGTGCCGATCAATCGCCTCGAAGAGCTGACCCGCCAGGTTACTCGCGAGGAGAGCTATGCCCTGCGCGCCAAACGCGGCAACGATGACGAGATCGGCAGCCTGGCCGAGGCGTTCAACACCATGCTGTCGCGCATCGAGGCCCGCGAGCAGCAGCTCAAGCGCACCCGCGACGAGTTCCAGGACGCCTACGACCAGGCCCAGGGCCTGGCCGAGGAAACCCGTCACACCAACCGCAAGCTGGAACTTGAAGTCCAGGTGCGCAGCAAGATCGAGAAAAAACTCACGGGCTTTCAGAACTACCTGAACAGCATCATCGACTCCATGCCCTCGGCACTGATTGCCCTCGACGAGCAGCTCTACGTCACCCAGTGGAACCACGAGGCCACGGTGCTCTCCGGCACACCGCTGGACGAAGCGCTGAACCAGCCGGTGTTCCTCGCCTTCGAGCCGCTCAAGCCCTTCCTGCCGCAGCTCAAGGAGAGCGTGGAGAAACACCGGGTGGCCAAGATCGAGCGGGTCACCTGGCCCAAGGGCGAGGACCTGCGCCACTATGCCCTGACCTTCTACCCGCTGATGGGTGGCGCTGGACGTGGCGTGGTGATCCGCATCGACGACATCACCCAGCGCCTGTCCCTGGAAGAGATGATGGTGCAGTCGGAAAAGATGCTCTCGGTCGGCGGCCTGGCCGCGGGCATGGCCCACGAGATCAACAACCCGCTGGGCGCCATCCTGCACAATGTGCAGAACATTCGCCGGCGCCTGTCGCCAGACCTGCCGCGCAACCAGGAACAGGCCGACGAGCTGGGCATCGACCTGCCGGCCGTCAACCGCTATCTGGAGAGCCGCGAAGTGCCGCAACTGCTCGACGGCATCCAGCAGGCTGGCGCCCGGGCGGCCAAGATCGTCACCCACATGCTCAGCTTCAGCCGCCGCAGCAACCGCCAGTTGGCCCCCTGCGAACTGCCGGCGCTAATCGACCAGGCCGTGGAAATTGCCGGCAACGACTTCGACCTGGCCATCGGCTTCGACTTCAAGGGCCAGGCCATCGTCCGCCAGTTCGACCCGCAACTGGGCCCGGTGCCCTGCACCGCCAACGAGCTGGAGCAAGTGCTGCTCAACCTGCTGAAGAACGCCGCCCAGGCCATCCACCAACGCCCGCAGCCCAGCGAACCTGGGCGCATCATCCTGCGCACGCGGCTCAACCCACCGTGGGCGGAGATCCAGGTCGAGGACAATGGCGTTGGCATGCCCGAGACGGTGCGCAAGCGCACCTTCGAGCCGTTCTTCACCACCAAGGAGATTGGCCAGGGCACCGGCCTGGGCCTGTCGGTGTCGTACTTCATCATCACCAACAACCACAAGGGGCAGATGGAGGTGCAGTCCACCCCCGGCCAGGGCACCTGCTTCACCCTGCGCCTGCCCCTGAGCCCGGCCCAGCCGAGCACCACCCAGACGGAGACATGACATGGGCTATCGCCTGTCGAAGATCTACACCCGCACCGGCGACAAAGGCGAAACCGGCCTGGGCGACGGGCGCCGGGTGCCCAAGGACCATCCGCGGATCGAGGCGATCGGTGAGGTGGACAGCCTCAACAGCCAGTTGGGCGTGCTGCTGGCCGGGCTGGCCGAGGCCGAGCTTGGCGAGTTGATCGAGGTACTGGCGCCTTGTCAGCACCGTTTGTTCGACCTTGGCGGGGAGCTGGCGATGCCCAGCTACCAGGCGTTGAACTCTGCCGAGGTGGAGCGCCTGGAGGCGGCCATCGACCGCTGGAACGAAGAGTTGGGGCCGCTGAAGAACTTCATCCTGCCCGGGGGTTCGATGCTGGTGGCCCAGGCCCATGTCTGCCGCAGCGCGGCGCGGGCGGCGGAACGGCGTTGCCAGCAGCTGAATGCGCTGGAACCGCTGGAGGGGGTGGGGCTGGCCTATATCAACCGGGTGTCGGATCTGCTGTTCGTCGCGGCCCGGATCATTGGGCGGCGCCAGGGAGTGAATGAAGTGCTGTGGCAAGCGGCCGAGAAGCCCGCCTGAACGCATCGCGGGGCAAGCCCGCTCCCACGCCAGATTGTGGACTGGCGTGGGAGCGGGCTTGCCCCGCGATGGCCTGATGTATCAGATCTCAGGCCAGAACGCCCGAATCCCCGCAACACCCTGCGCCCCAACCTCCCAGGCCCGCTCACGCTCGCTCGGCCCGACCCCGCCCAGCAGAAACACCGGATGGCTGATCCCGCCGATCATCCGCTGCGCCTCGTCCCACCCCAGCGGCACCGCCTCCGGATGAGTCTGGGTCGCCTGCACCGGCGACAGGGTGACAAAGTCCACCCCCATCTGCTCGGCCAGCGCCAACTCCTCAGCGCTGTGACAGGACGCCGCCAGCCAACGCTCCTTCGGGAATGGCCGCCCCTTGGCGGCATACTTGCGCAACTGCGCGGCGGTCAGGTGCCAGCCCGCTGACGGGAAGTCGCCCAGCCATTCCAGCGGCCCCTTGAGCATCAACTGGGCTTTGCCAGCACACAGGCCGACCGCATCCACCGCGACGTCGCGGTACTTGGGGTCGTACATGTCCGGCGCACGCAGCTGGATCAGCTTGATGCCGCTGGCCACGGCCTTCTGGATACCCTTGAGCAGCTCAGGCACCTCCAAACCGTCCGGGGTGATCAGGTACTGGTCGGGCAAGCGCGCCGCAGCGACGATCGGCTTGTTGGCCTCGGGGAACTCATACTGGCCAAGGTCACGCGGCGCCACCCAGGCCAGGGGCTGCCCCTCGGCGCCATGGGGCTCGCCGGTAAAGACGTGCACTTCACGCACATCCAGCAGCACTTGCTTGTCCGGATAGTCGTGGCTGACCTTGATCAACGGCCGCGAAGTCGCGACCTCGATACCCAGTTCCTCACGCAACTCACGGGCCAGCGCCGCCTCGACGCCCTCACCCTCCTCCACCTTGCCGCCGGGGAACTCCCACAGGCCGCCCTGGTGCTGGGTATCGGCGCGGCGGGCAATCAGGATCCGCCCGTCGGCGCCACGAATGACCGCTGCGACTACATGAATCCGTTTCACCCTTCACGCTCCGCCAGGCCAGCTTGTTGCCAGGCCTGGAAGGCCGGCCATTGGTAGATGGTCTCGATGTAGGCAGTCGCTTCGGCCGGCACCGCAGCACGGTAGGTACGCAGGCGTACGGCCACCGGCGCGAAGAAGGCGTCGGCCAGGGTCGGCCGGCCGAACAGGAACGGGCCGTTGTCCTTGGCGACCACGCGGCATTCGTTCCACAGGGCAACGATGCGGTCGATATCGACCTGCACGTCCAGCGGCACCTCATCCAGCGCCTGGGCACGAGACAGGTCGAACGGCATGGCGCCACGCAGGGCGAAGAAGCCGCTGTGCATCTGCGCGCAGGCCGAACGGGCCTGGGCACGGGCGGCGATGTCCTCGGGCCACAGGCGGGCCTCGGGGTGGCGTTCGTTGAGGTATTCGGCGATGGCCAGGGAGTCGGCGATCACGCCGTGCTCGCTCTGCAGCAGCGGCACCTTGGCGGTGGCCGAGAAGGCCAGCAGGCGCTGGCGGGTGTCAGGCTGGTTGAGCTTGACCAGGGTTTCTTCGTAGGGGACGCCGGCCAGCTCGAGGGCCAGGGCGCCGCGTAGCGACCAGGAGGAATACAGCTTGTCGCCGATGATCAGGTGATAGCTCATGATTGGGCTCCAGCGGAATCGGGATATTGGGGCTGCCTTGCAGCCCTTTCGCGGCACAAGGCCGCTCCTACAGGAGATCGCGTTCCCTTGTAGGAGCGGCCTTGTGCCGCGAAAGGGCCGCAAAGCGGCCCCTATGCATCAGGTCCGGTATTCGGCGTTGATCTTCACGTACTCGTGGGACAGGTCGGTGGTCCAGATGGTTTCGCTGCACTGGCCACGACCCAGCTCGATGCGGATGGTGATCTCCTCCTGGGCCATTACCTTGGAGCCCTGCTCCTCGGTGTAGCTCGGGCTGCGCCCACCCTGGCTGGCGATGCACACGCTGTCCAGGTACACATCGATCAGGCTCACGTCCAACGCCGGCACGCCGGCACGACCGACTGCGGCGAGGATACGGCCCCAGTTGGGGTCGGAGGCGAACAGCGCGGTCTTGATCAGCGGCGAGTGGGCCACGGCGTAGCCGACGTCCAGGCACTCCTGGTGGTTGCCACCGCCGTTGACCTGCACGGTGACGAACTTGGTGGCGCCTTCGCCGTCACGGACGATGGCCTGGGCCACCTCCATGCACACCTCGAACACCGCCTTTTTCAGCGCTTCGAACAGTGCGCCGCTGGCCTCGGTCACTTCCGGCACATCGGCCTTGCCGGTGGCAATCAGCATGCAGCAGTCGTTGGTCGAGGTGTCGCCGTCGATGGTGATGCGGTTGAACGACTTGTTGGCGCCGTCGAGCATCAGGTCCTTGAGCACCGCCGGGGCGACCTTGGCGTCGGTGGCGATGTAGCCGAGCATGGTGGCCATGTTCGGGCGAATCATGCCCGCGCCCTTGCTGATGCCGGTGACGGTGATGGTCTTGCCGTCGTACTGGAACTGGCGGCTGGCGCCCTTGGGCAGGGTGTCGGTGGTCATGATGCCGGTGGCGGCTTCGGCCCAGTGGTTTTCCGACAGGTTGTCCAGGGCGGCCTGCAGCGCGCCTTCGATCTTCTCGACCGGCAGCGGCTCGCCGATCACGCCGGTGGAGAACGGCAACACGGACTCCGCCGGCACGCCGGCAAGCTCCGCCAGCTTGGCGCAGGTGCGCTCGGCGGCGGCCAGACCCGGCGCGCCGGTCCCGGCGTTGGCGTTGCCGGTGTTGGTCAGCAGATAACGCACGGTGCCCTGCACACGCTGCTTGGAGAGGATCACCGGGGCCGCGCAAAAGGCGTTGAGGGTGAACACGCCGGCGACGCTGGAGCCTTCGGCGCAGCGCATCACCACCACATCCTTGCGCCCTGGGCGCTTGATGCCCGCCGAGGCGATACCGAGTTCGAAACCGGGAACCGGGTGCAGGGTGGGCAGGGGACCAAGACCAACAGCCATTAGAGCGCTCCTAGAAAATTGTGGGGAATTAGGGGGCGCTTTGCGCCCCTTTCGCGGCACAAGGCCGCTCCTACAGGGGTGTTGCGATTCCTGTAGGAGCGGCCTTGTGCCGCGAAGGGCTGCAAGGCAGCCCCGGGATCTCAAGCCAGTGGCGAATTCAGATCATTCAATCTGACCATGGCAATGCTTGAATTTCTTGCCCGAACCACACCAGCACGGCTCGTTGCGGCCCAGCTTCATGTCGTTGCGAACCGGTGCAGAGGCCACCGCGACTTCAGCGCCCTCCTCGGCCAGCTGCTCACCTTCCAGGCCCGGCGCTGCGGCATGCTGGAACTGCATGCGGCTGGCCAGTTCCTCGGCCTCGCGGCGCAGGCGCGCCTCTTCCTCGGCCGGGTCTTCGCGGCGTACCTGGACGTGCGACAGCACGCGGATGGTGTCGCGCTTGATCGACTCCAGCAGTTCCTGGAACAGGGTGAACGACTCGCGCTTGTACTCCTGCTTCGGGTTCTTCTGCGCATAGCCACGCAGGTGGATACCGTGGCGCAGGTGGTCCATGGTCGACAGATGGTCTTTCCACAGGTCATCCAGCACGCGCAGCAGGATCTGCTTCTCGAAGGTGCGCAGGGCGTCGATGCCGGCCTGGTCTTCCTTCTCGTTGTAGGCGTCGGTGATTTCCTTGATCAGCCGCTCGCGCAGGGTCTCCTCGTAGAGGTGATCGTCCTCGTCGAGCCACTGCTGGATCGGCAGCTTGATGGCGAAGTCGCTGGAAAGCGAAGCTTCCAGGCCGGCCACGTCCCACTGCTCGGGCAGCGATTGCGGCGGGATGTGCTGGCTGATGGTGGCATCGAGCACTTCCTGGCGGAACTCGGCGATGGTGTCGCCGATGTTCTCGGCGGCCAGCAGGCTGTTGCGCATGTGGTAGATCACCTTGCGCTGCTCGTTGGCCACGTCATCGTATTCGAGCAGTTGCTTGCGGATGTCGAAGTTGCGGCCTTCGACCTTGCGCTGCGCCTTCTCGATGGCGTTGGTCACCATGCGGTGCTCGATGGCCTCGCCGGACTGCATCCCCAGGGCCTTCATGAAGTTCTTCACCCGGTCGGAGGCGAAGATGCGCATCAGGCTGTCTTCCAGCGACAGGTAGAAGCGGCTGGAACCGGCATCGCCCTGACGGCCGGCACGGCCACGCAGCTGGTTGTCGATGCGGCGCGACTCGTGGCGCTCGGAGGCGATCACGTGCAGGCCACCGGCTTCCAGCACCTGCTGGTGACGCTTCTGCCAGTCGGCCTTGATCTGGGCGATCTGCTCGGTGGTCGGGTTGTCCAGGGCGGCCACTTCGGCCTCCCAGTTGCCGCCCAGCAGGATGTCGGTACCACGACCGGCCATGTTGGTGGCGATGGTCAGCGCGCCCGGAGCACCGGCTTGCGCGATGATCTCGGCTTCTTTCTCGTGGTACTTGGCGTTCAGGACCTTGTGGTCGATACCTTCCTTCTTGAGCAGGTTGGACATGTGCTCGGAGGTTTCGATGGTCGCGGTACCGACCAGGACCGGACGGCCATGGGCCATGCTTTCCTTGATGTCGGCGATGATCGCGGCGTACTTCTCGTCGGCGGTCAGGTACACCAGGTCGTTGAAGTCCTTGCGGGCCAACGGCTTGTTCGGTGGGATGACCATCACGTTGAGGTTGTAGATCTGGGCGAACTCGAACGCCTCGGTGTCGGCGGTACCGGTCATGCCGGACAGCTTGCTGTAGAGACGGAAGTAGTTCTGGAAGGTGGTCGAGGCCAGGGTCTGGCTCTCGGCCTGGATGTTCAGGTTTTCCTTGGCCTCGATGGCCTGGTGCAGGCCTTCGGACAGGCGGCGGCCCGGCATGGTACGGCCGGTGTGCTCGTCGATCAGGAGGATCTGGCCTTCCTGGACGATGTACTCGACGTTGCGGTGGAACAGCTTGTGCGCGCGCAGGCCGGCGTAGACGTGGGTCAGCAGGCTCAGGTTGTGCGCCGAATACAGGCTCTCGCCCTCGGCCAGCAGGCCGGACTGGGTCAGCATGTCCTCGATGAACTGGTGGCCGGCCTCGTTCAGTTCGACCTGGCGGCTCTTCTCGTCGATGCTGTAGTGGCCCTCTTGGGTCACCTGGCCTTCGACTTCCTCGATGTGCTGGGTCAGACGCGGGATCAGGCGGTTGATCTCGATGTACAGCTTGGAGCTGTCCTCGGCCTGGCCGGAGATGATCAGCGGGGTGCGCGCCTCGTCGATGAGGATCGAGTCGACTTCGTCGATCACGGCGAAGTTCAGCTCACGCTGGAACTTCTCGTCCTGGCTGAACGCCATGTTGTCGCGCAGGTAGTCGAAACCGAATTCGTTGTTGGTGCCGTAGGTGATGTCGGCGGCATAGGCGGCACGCTTTTCTTCCGGCGGCTGGAAGGCCGAGACGATGCCGACGTTGAGGCCGAGGAACTCGTACAGCGGACGCATCCAGTTGGCGTCGCGGCGGGCCAGGTAGTCGTTGACGGTGACCACGTGCACGCCCTTGCCGGACAGCGCGTTGAGGTACACGGCCAGGGTACCGACCAAGGTCTTGCCTTCACCGGTACGCATTTCTGCGATCATGCCTTCGTGCAAGGTCATGCCGCCGATCAGCTGGACATCGAAGTGACGCATGCCCATCACGCGCTTGCCGGCCTCGCGGGCCACGGCGAAGGCTTCGGGCAGCAGCTGGTCGAGAGTCTCGCCTTTGGCCAGACGCTCCTTGAACTCTGCGGTCTTGCCCCGCAGCTGCTCGTCGGAGAGGGCCACCATCTTCTCTTCGAAGGCATTGACGGTGCTCACCGTCTTGAGCATGCGTTTGATTTCACGCTCGTTCTTGCTTCCAAAAAGTTTTTTTAACAAAGGCGCAAACATATCGGCAGGATCTTCCACACGTAGGGATGGAGGGCGGCCCCGTGAGTCGCCCGTGCAGCCCTGAGGCCGCATGCGAACGAGCATTCTACCCGGAAACGATGGTGAGGAAAGTGGTGGATTTCCACGATGCTGGCACAGCGCTTTTAGGGGGCCTGACTAACATAGGGGCTTTTTGCGCAAGTTCAAGGTGCGCGAAGATGAAACGTATCGCGAATGACTTGCATCAAGATCCGGCGACCGCTCGCGGGGCAAGCCCGCTCCCACGCCCCGCCACACGCTGGCGTGAGAGCGGGCTTGCCCCGCGATGAATGCCCAACTGGTAGACTGTCGATCCTGTAACCCTCTGCAGACCTCCATGGCCTACAAACCCACCCCTGCCCGCCCCCCCGCCGACCTGTTGCGCAAGGCACGGCCACTGCGCCTGCTGCTCAACCAGGCCGAACGCCTCGAGCACCTGCAGCGCCTGCTGGAGAGCCAGCTGCAACCGGCCGCCCGCGAGCACTGCCACGTGGCCTCCTGGAAGGAAGGGACGTTGTTGCTGGTGGTAACCGACGGCCATTGGGCCACCCGTCTGCGCTACCAGCAGAAGCGCCTGCAACGCCAGCTGCAAGCCATGGAGGCGTTCGCCAACCTGAGCCGCATCCAGTTCAAGGTGCAACCACCGCTGGTAGCAGCAAAACACGAAGGTCACGGGCCTGAACTGTCGGAATCTGCCGCAGACAGCATCCTAGGTTCGGCCGAAGGCATCAGCGATCCGAAGTTGCGCGCAGCGCTGGAGCGCCTGGCGGCGCATGCGCAGGTAAAGGATAAGAGCTGAAAGGTCCTGTATATTTCTACATTGCCCACGCGGTCTTTTGCAGAGCAGGTTTGGTGCTGAAAACTCCAGATCCGCATTGTGCCTACAGATCATAAGTAACAGCCCCTAACCAAGCTGCTCAAAGTAATTCATTTTTCCGTTTTCCTCGAGGTTCATTCCTGGAGGGCATCGCGCCACAGTGCAGAATGGCCCCGATCAGGCACCCCCAACCTACGACGGGGTTCACGCTCAAGAAATCCGGATGATATCCAAAGAACAGAAAATAAGAACGATCAATCACGCGCATATAATATGTTATAAAAAACATGTTATAGAAAAAGCATAGGAAAAACAGGCCATAGCCAAGTCGCGCACCCGAACATTTGAAGCGCAGTGCATAAGCACTCCACACCCCCAAAACGACAGCCGAGACAAAGACCAGAGCCATCATCGTTTGCCAAACTCTATCAGCACCTGTTCCCCCGTCAGCATATCAATGCCAACTTCGAACATTATCGCGCCCTTACCCATTTCCTTATAGGCCCTGACCTTATCCGCCTGAACATATCTAAAAAGTCGCCAAGCCCCCTCTTTCAGAACCATACGGCTCAGTCCAAAGCCTGACAAGGCGATATCAGCAGACCCATAGGCGACATTACCATGTGAAGCGCGCCCTCCGGACAATTCCGCAAACTTTTGATAGCCTCTGCGAATGGGACCTACCGTGTCGTTTCGCCTACTGATAACATTCCTGCCATTCTCATAGACATTATTGACACCATGCAGTATCAGAGGTATGCCTCCTGCAACACAGCCAACACCCAGTGACAGCTTACAAACTGCCAAGCCGGTACCTACCTGTAACACCCCAGCAGCAACTCCCGCCACAAGCTTTAAATACTCATCAACTTGCGCATAAAGCTCTCTATGTTCACGTCTCAGCGCAATTGACCCTTGCTCAGCAGTAAGCTCTCCCCTTCGAACACCCTCCACAACAGCCTTGGAGCTGGATGAGACCTCTTGGATGAACTGCACCCTCAAACCGTCATCACTTATGTATCGAGCACCAATCTCACATGCATAACTGTTAAGTCTGCCAGCCAGATGGCTTACCTCCCAGAGCTCGCGTTCCCCCGAAGAGCCGTCTCTCCGCGCCCTGTTCAATCTCCTCCCCCCCAGTTTGCATAGCCGCTAGTACCAGAGATCAAATGTTGCCAACATATAGAGCTATAGCGAATGGCAAGGTACTCCTGCGGATCCTGATCATTGAGCAAGACCGAGTGCGGCATTTCTATACGCTGATCAACAAGTAGCCCACCAGTGAGCTCAATGTGAAGAAATCGCTCTTGCTTTCCACTAGCGTTTATCCGATAAAAATTAATCTTGCAGTCTACAATTTCACGACTGACCAGTGCTTCCGCGAGCAACGGGGTAGATTTATCGAGATGCTTAGTAATTAAAACGGGACGATGTGTCGCCCGATCAGTGTTATCTATATTCGAGAGATTGTGCGAAAACGAGAGCACCATGATTTCATCTGTATGCCCAGCCTGATACCGATTGCCAAGAGAGTCCTGAGTTGAGCATCCTGCCGAAAGCAGCCCTCGGAACCGCCCCTTGATAGCCATATATCCGTGATAAGCCATTCGCAAACTCCTTGTAGATGGACCTCACTAGACTGCACAGCCATATGTTTAATGTATGTAGGATGCGTCCGAAATAGCCAAAACAACATGATTCAAACTATGTCCGCAACGAGACGCATACAACATTTGTAAAACAGCGCACCCTCTGCAGCCGACGGCCTATGGAACTCCAACTGACACACTGTAGTTTTCACGAAGCATAAAAAAGGCCACCCGAAGGTGGCCTTAATCACACTAGAGAGAGTGTTCGAACTTACACGGCCGCAACAGGGCGCATGTACGAGATCGGTGCCGTGCTGGCATCTTCGAAGGTGACCACTTCCCAAGCGTCGGTTTCGGCGATCAGCTTGCGCAGCAGCTGGTTGTTCAGCGCGTGTCCGGACTTGTAGCCCTTGAACTCGCCGATCAGGCTGTTGCCCAGCAGATAAAGGTCGCCGATGGCGTCGAGGATCTTGTGCTTGACGAATTCGTCATCGGAACGAAGGCCGTCTTCGTTAAGCACGCCGGTCTCGTCGACCACGATGGCGTTCTCCACGCTGCCGCCCAACGCAAGGTTGTGCTTGCGCAGGTACTCGATGTCACGCATGAAGCCGAACGTGCGGGCACGGCTGACTTCCTTGACGAACGAGGTGCTGGAGAAATCGACGACCGCGCTCTGGGTCTGGCCCTTGAGGACCGGGTGATCGAAGTCGATCTCGAAGCTCACCTTGAACCCGTCGAAAGGCAGGAAAGTGGCGCGCTTGTCGCCCTCTTCCACTGTCACTTCGCGCAGGATGCGGATGAACTTCTTGGCTGCGTCCTGTTCTTCCAGGCCGGCCGATTGGATCAGGAATACGAAGGGTCCGGCGCTGCCATCCATGATCGGCACTTCCGAGGCGGAGAGCTCGACGTAGGCGTTATCGATGCCCAGGCCCGCCATGGCGGAGAGCAGGTGCTCGACCGTATCGACTTTGACGTCACCGTTGACCAATGTCGTGGACATGGTGGTCTCACCGACGTTGGCCGCGCGCGCCGGGATTTCGACCACAGGGTCGAGGTCGGCGCGACGGAAGACGATGCCGGTGTCGACAGGCGCAGGCTTGAGGGTCAGGTAGACCTTCTCCCCGGAGTGCAGGCCGACACCTGTGGCACGGATGGTATTCTTCAGGGTGCGTTGTCTAATCATGGCATTGGCCGCTTCAGCGCAAATTGCGAACAGGTATCAACAAAGGCTGGGGATGATAACAGACCCGGCCTTTGCTGAACACCAATCACCCTAATACCCCTGATAAATTCCATTAATCGGCCTGACGACGCAGGAACGCCGGGATATCCAGGTAGTCCAGATCATCCTGAGGGTTGAGTTTAGCTGCCGCCGCGGCACCCGCGTGGGCCTGGTTGCGCATCACGGTCGGACGCTCCAGGTCACGGTAGTTGACCGCCGATTGCTCCTGGCGAACCGGGGCCGGGTTGGAGGACTCATACACCTGCTGGGCAGTCTGCAGGGTGTTGTCGACCACCTTGACCGGTTTCTCGATACGCGCGCCCAGGCCAGTGGCCACCACGGTCACGTGCAGCTCGTCGCGCATGTCCGGATCGATCACGGTGCCGACCTTGACCATCGCGTGGTCGGAGGCGAAGGCCTCGATGATGCTACCCACGTCGGAGTACTCGCCCAGCGACAGGTCGGGACCTGCGGTGATGTTCACCAGGATGCCGCGGGCACCCTGCAGGTTGACGTCCTCGAGCAGCGGGTTGCGGATCGCCGCCTCGGTGGCTTCGCGAGCACGGTTCGGGCCGCTGGCGCAACCGGTACCCATCATCGCCATGCCCATCTCGCCCATCACGGTGCGCACGTCGGCAAAGTCGACGTTGATCATGCCCGGACGCTTGATGATGTCGGAGATACCGCGAACGGCACCGGCCAGCACGTCGTCGGCCTTGGCGAAGGCGGACAGCAGGCTTGCATCCTTGCCCAGGATGGTCAGCAGCTTCTCGTTGGGGATGGTGATCAGCGAGTCGACGCTCTCAGCCAGCATGCGGATGCCTTCGTCGGCGATCTGCATGCGCTTGCGGCCCTCGAACGGGAACGGACGGGTCACCACCGCAACGGTGAGGATGCCCATTTCCTTGGCCACTTCGGCGATGATCGGCGCCGCGCCGGTACCGGTACCGCCGCCCATGCCGGTGGTGATGAACACCATGTTGGTGCCCTGCAGCACCTCGGCGATGCGCTCACGGTCTTCCAGCGCGGCCTGACGACCGACTTCCGGATTGGCACCGGCACCCAGGCCCTTGGTCACACCCGTGCCCAGTTGCAGGATGGTGCGTGCGCCGATGTTTTTCAGCGCCTGAGCATCGGTGTTGGCGCAGATGAATTCCACGCCTTCGATGCTGCTCTTGACCATGTGGTTGACGGCGTTGCCGCCGCCACCGCCAACGCCGATCACCTTGATGACCGGACTTTGCGGGACGTTGTCTACGAGCTCGAACATTTTCCCTCTCCTTACAGTTCTCTAGTTGTCGCGCCTACCACTACTGCTTTGAAACTTAGAAGTTGCTCTGGACCCAACGCTTGAGTCGTTCAAGCACAGGGCCCTTCGGTTCATCGCCATAGCTGTTGTTGCTGCTGTTGCTGTTGCTGATACCGGTCAGGGACGGGTCCTCGGACTGCTTCTGCAGGCCGTAGGTGAGCAGGCCCACGCCGGTGGAATAGATCGGGTTGCGCACCACGTCGCTCAGGCCCCGAACGCTGTGCGGCACGCCCAGGCGTACCGGCATGTGGAAGATCTCCTCGGCCAGTTCCACGGCGCCTTCCATCTTCGCGGTGCCGCCGGTGAGGACGATGCCGGCCGGCACCAGGTCCTCGAAACCGCTGCGACGCAGTTCGGCCTGGATCAGGGTGAACAGCTCGTCGTAACGCGGCTCCACCACTTCGGCCAGGGCCTGGCGCGACAGCTCGCGCGGCGGGCGGTCGCCGACGCTCGGCACCTTGATGGTCTCGCCGGCACCGGCCAGCTTGGCCAGGGCGCAGGCGTAGCGGATCTTGATTTCCTCGGCGTACTGCGTGGGGGTGCGCAGGGCCATGGCGATATCGTTGGTGACCTGATCGCCGGCGATCGGGATCACCGCGGTGTGACGGATCGCGCCTTCGGTGAAGATGGCGATGTCGGTGGTGCCGCCGCCGATGTCCACCAGGCATACGCCCAGCTCTTTCTCGTCGTCGGTCAGCACCGAGTAGGCCGAGGCCAGCTGCTCGAGGATGATGTCGTCGATTTCCAGGCCGCAGCGGCGCACGCACTTCTCGATGTTCTGCGCCGCGTTGACCGCGCAGGTGACCACATGGACCTTGGCTTCCAGGCGCACGCCCGACATGCCCAGGGGCTCGCGCACGCCTTCCTGGTTGTCGATCACGTAGTCCTGCGGCAGGGTGTGCAGCACCCGCTGGTCGGCCGGAATGGCCACGGCCTGGGCGGCATCGAGCACGCGCTCGAGGTCGGCGGTGCTGACTTCGCGGTCGCGGATGGCGACGATGCCGTGGGAGTTCAGGCTGCGGATGTGGTTGCCGGCCACGCCGACGAACGCCGAGTGGATGCGGCAGCCGGCCATCAGCTGGGCCTCTTCCACCGCACGCTGGATCGACTGCACGGTCGACTCGATGTTCACCACCACGCCCTTCTTCAGGCCACGCGATGGGTGGGTGCCGATGCCCACGATCTCCAGGGTACCGTCCTCGCCGACTTCACCCACCAGCGCCACCACCTTGGAGGTGCCGATATCCAGCCCGACGATCATTTTGCCGCTATGCGCGTTTGCCATGGTCCTGCCTCTCTCTAATTCTTCGCAACGGCGGGTTGGGCCGTCGTCGGTGCATTCGGTTCCCGCCAACCAACGGCAAGTCCGTTGGAATAACGCAGATCGATGCGGGCGATATTGGTGATCTGGTCTTTAAGCGATTTGTCGTAAATGGCAATGAAACGGCGCATCTTCTCCACCAGATGGTCGCGCCCCAGCAGCAGCTCGACGCCCGGCCCGGCGCTGCCCGCACCGGTGGTCAGGAACCAGCTGCCTCGCTCGCGCAGCTCCAGGCGAGCGATGGAAAAGCCCATGGGGCGCAGCATCTGGCTCAATACCTGATACTGCTGCATGACTTGTTGCTGAGCGCGCTGCGGCCCGAACAGCTGCGGCAGGTGCTCGTAGTTGGCCAGCTCGCGCGGGGTGAAGGCCTGGCCCTGGTTGTTGAGCAAGGCCTCGTCGCCCCAGCGCGCCACCGGCAACTGTTCTTCCAGGCGGATCACCACCTCGTCCGGCCACACCCGACGCACTTCGGCGTGAGCGATCCAGGGCATCTGCTCCAGTTCAACGCGCATCGCCGCCAGGTCGACGGTGAAGAAGCTCGCCGCCACATAGGGGGCGATCCGCTGCTGCACCGACTGCTGGCTGATGTAGCTGAGGTCGCCCTGCACGTCGATCTTGGTGATCGGCCGGTCGGCGTACGGCATCAGGCGGATGGCGCCCTCATAGGCGCCAAAGCCCGCAGCCACCAGCAATACCGGCCACAGCAGGCGCTTGAGCCCGCCGAAGCTTGGCCGTGGCAGGCGCGCCGATACGGGCTCGTCGGCCACCAGTCGGCTGGCACCACGCGGCACCGGCTTGCTGCGGCCGGTAACGGGTGGTTGCTGACGTATCATCGCGCCTTGCATGGCTGGTTAACCTCGCTTCGCTACGCAGTCGGCCAGGATCGCCAGCACCAACTGCTGGAAGTCCAGGCCGGCGGCGCGGGCCGCCATGGGCACCAGGCTATGGTCGGTCATGCCCGGTGCGGTGTTGACCTCGAGCAGCCAGAACCGGCCCTGCTCGTCCTGCATCACGTCCAGACGGCCCCAGCCCTCGATGCCAACGGCATCGCAGGCGCGCGCGGTCAGGTCGATCAGTTCTTGTTCCTTGGCACTGTCCAGGCCGCACGGAATGCGATACTGGGTGTCATTGGCGATGTACTTGGCGTCGTAGTCGTAGAACACGTGCGGGGTGCCCAAAGCGATCGGCGGCAGCACCTGGCCACGCAATACGGCGATGGTGAACTCCGGGCCGTGGATCCACTGCTCGACCAGTACTTGCGAATCGTATTTGGCTGCGTCTTTCCAGGCGGCGACCAGCTCCTGCTCGCTGTTCACCTTGGCCATGCCGATGCTCGAACCTTCATGGGCAGGTTTGACGATCAACGGGAAGCCCAGTTCCTTGCCGGCGGCAATACAGTCGCTTTCGCTTGCCAGCACCGCGTGACGCGGGGTCGGGATGCCCAGGCTCTGCCACACCTGCTTGGTGCGCAGCTTGTCCATGGCCAGCGCCGAGGCGAGGATGCCGCTGCCGGTGTAGGGAATCCCCAGGCACTCGAGCAGGCCCTGCATGCTGCCATCCTCACCACCACGACCGTGGAGGATGATGAAGGCGCGGTCGATCTTCTCGCGTTGCAGGCGATCCAGCAGGTCGTCACCGACGTCGATGCCAACCACGTCGACACCGGCGCTGGTCAGCGCCTCGATCACCGCAGCGCCGGACTTGAGCGAGACCTCGCGCTCGGCGCTCTTGCCGCCGTACAGCACGGCGACGCGGCCGAAGGCCTTGACGTCGAGGGTGGAATGCAGCGTGTCGTAGGCGCTGGTCATTTCGACTTCTCCTGCTTGGCGCCAGCGAACAGCGGGCTTTTCATCAGTTGCGGGGCCAGGCCGCCGACATCACCGGCACCCTGGCAGATCAGGATGTCGCCGGCGCGCAGCAGCGGCTTGACCAGCGGCGCAAGCTCGGCGCCGCGCTCGATGTAGATCGGGTCGAGCTTGCCGCGCTGGCGGATGCTGTGGCACAGCTGGCGGCTGTCGGCGCCGGGGATCGGCTCTTCGCCGGCCGGGTAGACCTCCATCAGCAGCAGCACGTTGGCATCGCCCAGCACCTGCACGAAATCGTCGTACAGGTCGCGGGTGCGGCTGTAGCGGTGCGGCTGGTAGACGATCACCAGGCGACGGCTCGGCCAGCCGCCCCGCACGGCCTTGATCACCGCGGCGACTTCGGTCGGGTGGTGGCCGTAGTCGTCGACCAGCATCACGCTGCCGCCGTCGACCGGCAGCTCGCCGTACACCTGGAAGCGTCGGCCGACGCCCTGGAAGCCCGACAGGCCCTGGACGATGGCTTGGTCGCTGATGCCTTCGTCGGTGGCGATGGCGATGGTGGCCAGGGCGTTGAGCACGTTGTGGTTGCCCGGCATGTTCACCGACACCTCCAGCGGCTCGCAGTCACGGCGCAGCACGGTGAAGTGGGTCTGCATGCCCTGCTGGCGCACGTTGATGGCGCGGATGTCGGCCTCTTCGCTGAAGCCATAGGTGACGGTCGGACGCTTGACCTGCGGCAGGATCTCGCGCACCACCGGGTCGTCCAGGCACATCACCGCCAGCCCATAGAACGGTAGGTTGTGCAGGAACTCGACGAAGGTCTTCTTCAGCTTGTTGAAGTCGCCCTCGTAGGTGGCCATGTGGTCGGCGTCGATGTTGGTGACCACGGCGACCATCGGCTGCAGGTGCAGGAAGCTGGCGTCGCTCTCGTCGGCCTCGGCGATCAGGTAGCGGCTGGTGCCCAGCTGCGCGTTGGTGCCGGCTGCGGTCAGGCGACCGCCGATGACGAAGGTCGGGTCCAGGCCGCCGGCGGCGAACACCGAGGCCAGCAGGCTGGTGGTGGTGGTCTTGCCGTGGGTGCCGGCAACGGCAACGCCGTGGCGGTAGCGCATCAGCTCGGCGAGCATCTCGGCGCGCGGCACTACGGGAATACGGCGTTCCAGGGCGGTGGCGACTTCCGGGTTGGCCGGGTTGATCGCGCTCGACACCACCAGCACGTCGGCGTTGGCAGCGTTCTCGGCGCGGTGGCCGACGAAGATCTGCGCGCCGAACGACTGCAGGCGCTGGGTAACCGGCGACTCTTTCAGGTCGGAACCGGACACTTCATAGCCCAGGTTCAGCAGCACTTCGGCGATACCGCACATGCCCACGCCGCCGATGCCGACGAAGTGGATGCGACGGATACGGCCCATCTTCGGGTGGGGCATGGCTTTCTGGCTCTCAACCATGGGCCACCTCCAGGCAGATATCGACCACGGCGCTGGTTGCAGCAGGTTTGGCCAGGCGGCGGGCGGTGCCGGCCATGACGTTGAGTTTCTCGGGTTGCATCAGCACCTCGTTCAGGCGTTCAGCGAGCTGCGCTGCGCCAGTAGTCGCTTGTGGCATCAGGAAGGCGGCGCCTTCGCGAGCCAGGTATTGGGCGTTGTGGGTCTGGTGGTCGTCGATGGCATGGGGCAAGGGCACCAGCATCGAGGGCAGGCCCGCCGCCGCCAGTTCGCTGACGGTCAGGGCGCCGGCCCGGCACACCACCATATCGGCCCAGCCATAGGCATGGGCCATGTCCTTGATGAACGGTTCCACCTGGGCCTCGACACCCGCCTCGTGATAACGCTCGGCGGTGACGGGCGCGTGGTTTTTCCCGGCCTGGTGGAACACCTCGGGGCGCAGGTTCGCCGGCACTTCGGACAGGGCCTTAGGCAACAATTTGTTCAATGGTTCCGCACCCAGGCTGCCACCCATGACCAGCAGGCGCGCACGGCGCTCGGCCAGCGGCGCGCGCGCCGCGTCCATGAACAGCTCAGGGCGCACCGGATTGCCGGTGGTGCGCAACTTGTCGCTGGCGGCGAAGGTCTGCGGGAAGGCTTCGCAGACACGCGCGGCCAACGGCAGCAGCAGGCGATTGGTGGTGCCGGCGCGGGCATTCTGCTCATGGATCACCAACGGCACCCCGCACCACCGGGCGGCAACACCGCCGGGGCCGGTCACATAGCCACCGAAACCGACCACGCAGACAGGCTTGAGCTGACGCACGATGCGCCGCGCCTGCAGCACGGCCTTGATCAAGGTGAACGGCGCCTTGAGCAGCGACAGCTTACCCTTGCCACGCAGGCCGGTGACCTGGATCAGGTGTAGCGGCAGGCCGGCCTGGGGCACCAGTTCGTTCTCGATGCCACGCGGGGTGCCCAGCCAGTGCACGTTGTAACCGCGGGCCTGGAACTCACGGGCACAGGCCAGGGCCGGGAACACGTGGCCCCCGGTACCGCCCGCCATGATCAGCACGTTCTTGCCGTCAGCGGCCATGATTGGTCTCCTCGGCAAAATCGCTCTCGTTGAATTCGTGTTCCTCGCTGCCCAGATGCGTGCGGCTCTCCCATTCGATCCGCAACAGCAACCCCACACAGGCGCAGCAGATCACCAGCGAGCTGCCGCCGTAGCTGAGGAACGGCAGGGTCAGGCCCTTGGTCGGCAGCAGGCCGACGTTCACGCCGATGTTGATCAGGAACTGGCCGATCCACAGGAACGACAGGCCAAAGGCCATGTAGGCGGCGAAGAACTGCTTGGCCTTTTCGGCCCACAGGCCGATGTACAGCGCGCGCACGGTAATGAAAACGAACAGCGCGATGGTCAGCAGCGAGCCGATCACGCCGAGCTCTTCGGCCAGTACCGAGAACACGAAGTCGGTATGCGCCTCGGGCAGGTAGAACTGCTTCTGCACGCTGTTGCCCAGGCCCACGCCCAGCCACTCACCGCGGCCGAAGGCGATCAACGCCTGGGTCAGCTGGTAGCCGGAACCGAACTGGTCGGACCAGGGGTCGGTGAAGGTGATCAGGCGTGCCATGCGGTACGGCTGGGCCTGGACCAGCACCACTACCGAAATGACCGCCAGCACCACCATCAGCGAGAAGCGGAACAACCCTACCCCGCCGAGGAACAGCATGGCCGCCGCAGCGCCCATCATCACCACCGTGGCGCCGAAGTCCGGCTCCATCAGCAGCAGGCCGGCCATCGGCAGCAGCACGATGAACGGCTTGAAGAAGCCCATCCAGCTCTCGCGCACCTCGGTCTGCCGGCGCACCAGGTAACCGGCGAGGTAGATGACCACGAAGACCTTGGCGATCTCCGACGGCTGGACGTTGAAGAAGCTGAAACCGATCCAGCGCATCGAACCGTTCACTTCGCGGCCAATACCCGGTACCAGTACCAGCACCAGCAGGCCGAAGGCACCGATCAGCATGAGGAAGCCCATGCGCTGCCAGGTGGCGATCGGCACCAGCATCGTCATCAGCCCGGCGCCGAGGCCAATGGTGACGTACACCAGGTGGCGGAACATGTGGTACAGCGGGTTGCCCGACTGCACCGCGGCCACTTCCGAGGAGGCCGAAGTGATCATCACCAGGCCCAGGCCGAGCAGCGCCAGGCAACCGGCCAGCAGCGGGAAGTCGAGGTCGATGCCACGGCCGCTGATCAGCGGCGACGGGTACGGCTTGAGGATGCCGAAGATCATGCCAACCCCTCCGCCGCCTGGGCGAACAGGCGCCCGCGTTCTTCGAAATTCCTGAACATGTCGAGGCTGGCGCAGGCCGGCGACAGCAAGACCGCGTCACCTGCCTGGGCCAGTTCGGCGCAACGCTGCACGGCCTCGTCGAGGGTCTTGACCCGTACTTGAGGAACAGCATCGCCCAGGGTTTCGGCCAGACGCTCAGCGTCACGGCCGAGCAGCACCACAGCGCGGCAGTGTTGTGCCACCGGTGCGCGCAAGGCGGCGAAGTCGGCGCCCTTGCCGTCGCCACCGGCGATCAGCACCAGTTGGCCGTCGATATCGGCGCCCAGCCCCTCGATGGCGGCCAGCGCGGCACCGACGTTGGTGGCCTTGGAATCGTCGTACCAGTTCACGCCGTTGCGCTCGCGCACCCATTGGCAGCGATGGGCCAGGCCCTTGAACTCGCGCAGGGCGTCGAGCATCGGCGCGAACGGCAAGCCGACAGCGTGGCCCAGGGCCAGCGCGGCCAGCGCGTTGCTCTGGTTGTGGGCGCCACGGATCCTCAGCTCACGTACCGGCATGAGCGTCTGGAATTCGAACGCCAGGTACTTCTCGCCATCCACCTCGCGCAGGCCAAAGGCCTTGAAGTCCGGCGCGTTCAGGCCAAAGGTCCAGCTCGGCCGGCCTTCGACCGGCAACGGACGGCTCAGGGCATCCTGGCGGTTCACCACCACCTGGCGGGCACCGCGGAAAATCCGGTGCTTGGCCAGGTGATAGGCCGGCAGGCCGCTGTAGCGATCCATGTGGTCTTCGCTGATGTTCAGCACGGTGGCCACTTCGGCGTTGAGCTGGTCGGTGGTCTCCAGCTGGAAGCTCGACAGCTCCAGCACGTACAGCTCGACGTCGTCGGCCAGCAGGTCGAGGGCGGGCGTGCCGAGGTTGCCGCCGACTGCCACACGTTTGCCTGCCTTGGCGGCCATCTCGCCGACCAGGGTGGTCACGGTGCTCTTGGCGTTGGAGCCGCTGATGGCGATGATCGGCGCCTTGGCGTGGCGGGCGAACAGCTCGATGTCGCCGGACAGCTTCACACCGCGCGCGGCGGCCTGCTGCAGGGCAGGCGTGGCCAGGGCCAGGCCGGGGCTCACATACAGCTCGTTGGCCCGGCACAGGAAGTCCACGTCCAGCTCGCCACAGCGCACTTCCACCTGCGGGTATTCACGGCGCAGGGTGTCCAGTTCCGGCGGTTGCTCGCGGGTGTCGGCGACCGCAAAGGCAATGCCCCGGTTCGCCAGGAAGCGAACCAGGGACATGCCGCTCTTGCCGAGGCCGACAACGATGCGGAATTGGTCGGAAGCGATCAGTGGCACGCTCGTTTACCTCAGTTTCAGGGTGGCAAGGCCAATCAGCACCAGAATCACGGTGATGATCCAGAAGCGGACGATCACCCGTGGCTCGGGCCAACCCTTGAGTTCAAAGTGGTGATGGATCGGCGCCATGCGAAACACGCGCTTGCCGGTGAGCTTGAACGACGCCACCTGGATGACCACCGACAGGGTTTCCATCACGAACACGCCGCCCATGATGAACAGGACGATCTCCTGGCGGACGATCACCGCGATGGTGCCCAGGGCCGCGCCCAGTGCCAGTGCGCCGACGTCGCCCATGAATACCTGGGCCGGGTAGGTGTTGAACCAGAGGAAGCCCAGGCCGGCACCGATCAGCGCACCGCAGAACACGATCAGCTCGCCCGCGCCCGGCACGTACGGGATCAGCAGGTATTCGGCGAACTTCACGTTGCCCGACAGGTAGCAGAAGATGCCCAGGGCACCGCCGACCATCACCGTCGGCATGATCGCCAGGCCATCGAGGCCGTCGGTCAGGTTGACCGCGTTGCTCGAGCCGACGATGACGAAATAGGTCAGCACGATGAACCCGGCACCCAGCGGAATCGCCAGGTCCTTGAGCATCGGGATGATCAGCGTGGTCTCGACGCTGGTCGGCGCGGTCTTGTACAGGAAGATCGCCGCGGCCAGGCCGAACACCGACTGCCAGAAATACTTCCAGCGGCTCGGCAGGCCGCGGGAATTCTTCTCGATCACCTTGCGGTAGTCGTCGACCCAGCCGATGGCGCCGAACGCCAGGGTGACGATCAGCACCACCCATACGTAGCGGTTGGTCAGGTCGGCCCACAGCAGGGTGCTGATGGCGATGGCCGACAGGATCAGCGCGCCGCCCATGGTCGGGGTGCCGGATTTGGACAGGTGCGATTGCGGGCCGTCGTTGCGCACGGCCTGACCGATCTGGCGGATCTGCAGGGTACGGATCATCCACGGGCCCAACCACAGGGCCAGGGACAACGCGGTCAGCACACCCAGGATCCCGCGCAGGGTCAGGTACTGGAAGACCGCGAAGCCCTTGTGGAACTGTTGCAGATACTCAGCCAACAGCAGCAGCATTAATGTTTCTCCCCGCTGGCACCACACAGTGCGGCCACGACGTTTTCCATCGCAGCGCTGCGCGAGCCCTTGATCAAGATAGTGGTGTCGCTGGCATTCTCGGTGCCAACGGCAGCGATAAGCTCAGCTTTAGTAGCGAAATGGCGGGCATTGGCGCCGAACGCCTTGACCGCATGGGCCATGTTGGTACCCACCGCGTACAGCGCGTCGACCTTGCCGCGTGCGTAGTCACCCACCTGGCGGTGACCTTCCTCGGCCCATTGCCCCAGTTCGCCGATATCCCCGAGCACCAGGACGGTGCGTCCGGAAAAGCCGGCGAGTATATCAATGGCGGCGCACATCGAGGTGGGATTTGCGTTGTAGCTGTCGTCGATGACCCGCACGCCGCTGGGCGCGATCTGCGCCACGGTGCGGCCCTTGACCGGTTGCACGGCAGCGAGGCCGGCGGCGATGCCACTCAGGCTCAGACCAACGGCATGGGCGGCGGCGGCGGCGGCCAGGGCGTTGCTGACGTTGTGGGTGCCGAGCAGGTTCAGTTGCACCGGAACGCTGCCAGTCGGGCCGTGCAGGGTGAACGACGGGCAGCCACGAGCGTCGCGCCCGATATCACTGGCGTGGAAGTCCGCCTGCGGGTTGTCCAGGGCGAAACTGAAGATGCGGTGAGCGCCCGCCCGCTTGCGCCAGATCTCGAACGCCTTGTCGGCCAGGTTGAGGATGGCCGTGCCGCCCTCGCCCAGGCCTTCGAGGATTTCGCCCTTGGCTTCGACGATCTTCTCCGGGCCGCCGAACTCACCGACATGGGCGGTACCGGCGTTATTGATGATGACCACTTGCGGCTGGGTCAGGCCAACGGTGTAGCGAATCTCGCCAATGCGCGAGGCGCCCAGCTCGATCACCGCGGCGCTGTGCTCCGGAGCGATCTCCAGCAGGGTCAAAGGTGCGCCAAGGTCGTTGTTCAGGTTGCCACGGGTGGCATGCACCGGCCCGCGGGTGCGCAGGATCGCGGCGAGCATTTCCTTGACCGTGGTCTTGCCGCTGGAGCCGGTGATGGCCACCACCGGCTTGTCGAAGGCGGCACGGTTCAGGGCGCCGAGCTGACCAAGGGCGACACGGCAATCGGCGACCAGCAGCTGTGGCAGGTCGACATCGCTGACTTTACGCTCGACCAGCGCGGCGACGGCGCCTTTGGCCTTCACGTCGGCCAGATAGTCGTGGCCATCGAAGCGCGGCCCGGTCAGGGCGACGAACAGCTGGCCGGCAGCGACGGTGCGGCTGTCGATGCTCACTCCGCTGAAGCTGGCGTCGGCGCCTGCCAGGCGCGCACCCAGGGCAGCGGTCAGCTGGCTGAGGATCATCGGCTTAAGCATGTGGCGCCTCCCAGGCTGCAAGTGCCTTGTCGGCTTCGACCAGGTCGGAGAAGTCATGGCGCTTGCCGTTGATCTCCTGGTAATCCTCGTGTCCCTTGCCTGCCAAGACGATCACGTCGTCGGCACTGGCACTGGCGATCAGTTGGGCAATGGCCGCGCCACGGCCGGCGACGAACGCGACGGCCGCAGGCGTGGCGAAACCGGGGCGAATATCGTCAAAGATCCGCAGGGGGTCTTCGCTACGCGGGTTGTCGTCGGTGACCAGCACACGGTCGGCCAGGCGCTCGGCCACTTCGGCCATCAGCGGACGCTTGCCGGCGTCACGATCGCCACCGCAGCCGAACAGGCACAGCAGCTTGCCGTGAGCGTGCGGACGTAGCGCTTCGAGTACTTTTTCCAAGGCATCCGGGGTGTGAGCGTAATCGACCACCACCAACGGCTTGTCACCGCCACCCAGGCGCTGCATGCGGCCGACCGGCCCGTGCAGTTGCGGGGTGACCTTGAGAATTTCATCCAGCGGGTAGTCCAGCGCCATCAGCGTGGCTACCGCCGCCAGCATGTTGCTCAGATTGAAACGCCCCAGCAGACGGCTGCGCAGGACATGCTCGCCCTGTGGGGTGACGATCACGGCGCGCACGCCATCATCGTTGAAGGCAGACTCTTTGCAGAACAGCGTCGCCGCCGAATCCTGCAGGCTGTAGCTGATCAGGCGCGATGTGGCTGGAGCATCTGCCAGGCGACGTCCAAAGTCATCATCCAGGTTGACCACCCGGGCGCGCAGGCTTGGCCAGGCGAACAGCTTGGCCTTGGCGGCCTCGTAGGCCTCCATGCTGCCGTGGTAGTCCAGGTGGTCGCGGGACAGGTTGGTCATCACCGCGATATCGAAGTCCAGCGCGGCCACCCGACCCTGTTCGAGGGCATGGGAGGAAACCTCCATGGCCACGGCCTTGGCGCCGCCCTTTTTCAGGTCGTTCAAGGTCGATTGCACGGCAATCGGGTCCGGCGTGGTCAGGCGACCACTCTGCAGCTCGCCATAGAAGCCAGTGCCAAGCGTGCCGATCAGGCCACAACGCCGGCCAAGGGCATCAAGCGCCTGGCCCAGCAGCTGGGTCACGCTGGTCTTGCCGTTGGTACCGGTCACGCCGACCAGGTCGAGCTGACGGCTCGGCTCGCCATAGAAGCGCCCGGCAATCTGCGACAACTGGCCGATCAGGCCCTTGACCGGAATCAGCGGCGCATCGGTGAGCGGCAGCACGCTGGCGCCCTGCTCTTCATAGGCCACCGCGGCGGCGCCACGGGCCAGGGCATCGGCGATGTGCGCGCGACCATCGACCTTGGCCCCCGGCACGGCCAGGAACAGGTCGCCCGGACGCACGGCGCGGCTGTCCAGGGTCAGCTCGCGGATCAACGGATCGCGGCTGGCATGGGCAAACAGTTTGCTCAATGGCATCGTCATCAACCTCGCCCTCCCTTGGCGGGTACTGCGCTGGCTTGCTGCGTCGAGGGCGGCAGGTTGTCCGGCGGTACATTCATCAGGCGCAGGGTGCCCGACATCACTTTGCTGAATACGGGGGCCGAGACCAGGCCGCCGAAGTAGCCGCCCTTGCTCGGCTCGTCGATGACCACGACGATGGCGTAGCGCGGGTCGCTCATCGGGCCGAAGCCAGCGAACAGCGAGCGATAGGCGTTCTCGGTGTAGCCCTTGGAGCCGACGGTGGCCTTGCGCGCGGTACCCGACTTGCCCCCCACGTGGTAGAACGGCACCTGGGCGCGGAATACCCCGCGCGGCGCCTCGATCACCTGCTGCAGCATGGCCTGCACGGTTTCGGCGGTTTCCTTGGGGATCGCCTGCACGGCTTCCGGCGCCTTGTCGACCTTGAGGATCGACAGCGGCACCATCTTGCCGTCGTTGGCCAGCGCGGCGTAGGCATGCACCAGTTGCAGGGCGGTCACCGACACGCCGTAACCGTACGACAGGGTCGCGGTCTCGGCCTTGCGCCACTCGCGGTGGTTGGGCAGGTTGCCGACGCGCTCGCCCGGGAAACCGAGGCCGGTGTACTGGCCCAGACCGACCTGGGACATCACCCGGTAGATGGCCTCGCCACCGATATCGAAGGCGATCTTGCTCATGCCGACGTTGGACGAGTTGATCAGGATGCCGGTCAGGTCGAGGATCGGGCCCTCGCTCCTGGACACGTCCTTGATGGTGTAGCGACCAATTTGCAGGCTGCCCGGATACACCTCGACCTTGTCGGTGGGTTTCCAGCGGCCGCTCTGCAGCGCCGCGCTCATGGAGATCGGCTTGACCGTCGAGCCCGGCTCGAAGACGTCGATGATCGCCCGGTTGCGCATGGCCGCCGGGAACATGCTGCGGCGGTTGTTCGGGTTGTAGGTCGGCTGGTTGACCATGGCCAGGACCTCGCCGGTCTTGACGTCCATGATCACCAGGCTGCCAGCCTTGGCTTCCTGTTCGGCGATGGCGTTGCGCAGTTCGCGGGTGGCCAGGTATTGCAGGCGCAGGTCTATCGACAACGCCAAGGTCTTGCCGGCCTTGGCGTTCTTGGTTACCTGGATGTCCTTGATCAGCCGGCCGCGCCGGTCCTTGATCACCTGCCGCTTGCCGGGCACTCCGGCGAGCCATTCGTCATAGGCCAGCTCGACGCCTTCACGACCATGGTCGTCCAGGTCGGTGAAGCCGACCATGTGCGCGGTGACATCGCCGGCCGGATAGAAGCGGCGGAACTCTTCCAGGCCGTAGACGCCCGGCACCTTCAGGTCGAGCACGTGCTGGCCCTGCTCCGGGGTCAGGCCGCGGACCAGGTAGATGAATTCCTTGCTGGCCTGCTGGGTGAGGCGCTCGGTCAGCTGCTGCGGGTTCTGCCCGAGCGCGGCGGCCAGCTGCGGCCAGCGTTCCTTGGCTGCCTGCATCTCCTTGGGGTTGGCCCACAGGGTGGTGACCGGGGTACTGACGGCCAGCGGCTCGCCATTGCGATCGGTGATCAGGCCACGGTGCGCGGGAATGGGGATATGACGCAGGCTGCGGGCATCGCCCTGGCCCTTGAGGAAGTCACGGTCGACCACCTGCAGGTCGATGATGCGCCAGCAGATGGCACCGACCATCAGCGCCAGCAAGCCGATCACCACCCTGAACCGCCAGGGGTAGAGTGCACCCTCGAGCTTCATCATGGCGCCACCATCCGCACTTCGTCAGCGGCGGGCACGCGCATCTTGAGCTGCTCGGAGGCCAGGCTCTCGATACGGCTGGACGCGGTCCAGGTGCTTTGCTCGAGGATCAGCCGACCCCACTCGGCCTGGGCCTTGTCGCGCTCGCTCAACTCGCCATACAGGGTGTTGAGCAACTGGCGGTTCCAGTGGGCGCTGTAGGAGACGGCAATGGCCGAAATCAGGACGGCGACGAACAGCAGAAGCATCAGGAAGCTTCCGCCTGGCAAAGGTTTGGCAAACAGCCGGCTCACCGCAACTTCTCCGCCACCCGCATCACGGCGCTGCGCGATCGCGGGTTGGCCTTGAGCTCGGCTTCGGAGGCGAACTGCGCCTTGCCGATGAGCTTGATCTTCGGCTCGAAGGTCTTGTGCTGCACCGGCAGGTTGCGCGGCAGGTTGTCCGCCTCGCCCTTGGCCAGCTTGCGCATGAACAGCTTGACGATGCGATCCTCGAGGGAATGGAAGCTGATCACCGCCAGGCGGCCACCGACCTCCAGCGCGTCGATCGCGGCTTCGAGGCCGGTCTCCAGGTCGCCCAGTTCGTTGTTGACGTGGATGCGCAGCCCCTGGAAGGCACGGGTGGCCGGGTTCTTGCCCTTCTCCCAGGCCGGGTTGGCGACCTTGAGCACCTCGGCCAGATCGCCGGTGCGGGTGAACGGCTGCTGCTCGCGGCGCAGCACCACGGCACGGGCCATGCGCTTGGCGAAGCGCTCCTCGCCGTATTCCTTGAACACGCGGGCGATTTCTTCCTCTGGCGCGGTGGCGATGAACTCGGCGGCGCTGACGCCCTGGTCCGGGTTCATGCGCATGTCCAGCGGGCCGTCGTTGAGGAAGCTGAAGCCGCGCTCGGGGTCATCGAGCTGCGGCGAAGACACGCCCAGGTCGAGCAGGATGCCGCCGACCTTGCCGTCCAGTCCGCGCTCGGCCACCTCGGCGCCCAGCTCGGCAAAGCTGCGCTGCACAATGACAAAGCGGCCGTCTTCGGCCGCCAGCGCTTGCCCGGTGGCAATCGCCTGTGGATCCTTGTCGAACCCCAGCAGTCGCCCTTGCGACCCGAGCTTGCTGAGGATCAGCCGACTGTGGCCGCCGCGCCCGAAGGTGCCGTCCAGATAGCAACCGTCGGCGCGCAGGGCCAAGGCCTCGACGGCTTCGTCGAGGAGGACGGTGATGTGGTTGAAGCCGCTATCTATGGTCACAGGATCAGGTCACGCAAATCATCGGGCATGGCGCCCGGTTGTTGAATAGCTGCAAGGTCGGCTGCCGAAACCGCGTTCCAGGCATCCTCATCCCACAGCTGGAATTTGTTCAGCTGCCCCACCAGCATCGCCTTCTTGTCCAGCTTGGCGTACTCACGCAGGCGCGGCGGCACCAGGAAACGCCCGCTGCCATCGAGCTCCAGGTCAACCGCGTTCCCGATCAGCAAACGCTGCAGGCGACGGTTTTCCTCACGCAACGACGGCAAGGCGCGCAACTTGGCTTCTATCTGTTCCCACTCATCGAGGGGATAAACACACAAGCAGGGGTCAACGGCGTCGATGGTCACGATCAGTTGACCATTGCAACGCGAATCGAGCTCGTCACGGTACCGGCTCGGCATGGCGAGACGACCCTTGGCATCGAGGCTGACGGCGTTGGCTCCGCGGAACACGGCTGCGATTCCCCACAATGTTAGCTTTTTTGTGTCAGAAAACCCACTTCATCCCACTTTCTGCCACTTGCGCACACTATAGGAATCCGCCCGCCACACCGTCAAGGCACGTTCATAAGGAAATCCCTTACAGGACGGCGATTTAGCTCAACAAAGGAAGGTGGAAGGATTGCCGGAGAAGAAAACTGACGGGAAAAATCAAACACACTCAAGCGGATAGAGTGCGAAGTTAAAGTGATTTATTAAGAGTAAGAATTTTTCGGTATTACCAGGACGCTTCTGCTATCGATTCAAGCAGGGAAGGAAGAGGTGGAGAGTCGATCTGTAAGCCGGGTTTTGTCGAGGACAGTCATTCCTCTACGACGGCCATCACTGGACGCCTCTAGCAACCTACCCGGTTCCGACGCGGGCCACGCCGTATGGAACCCTATTTGGTCTTGCTCCGAGTGGGGTTTACCTAGCCACGAACTGTTGCCAGTCGCGCGGTGCGCTCTTACCGCACCTTTTCACCCTTACCGGCGCCGAAGCGCTTAGGCGGTTGTTTTCTGTGGCACTTTCCGTAGGCTCGCGCCTCCCAGGCGTTACCTGGCACTCTGCCCTATGGAGCCCGGACTTTCCTCCCCCGCCTCTTGCAGAACAAAAGACGGCAGCGACTGTCCGATCGACTCTCCGCCGACAAGGTTACCGGGAGGCGCGCCCAAGAACAAGCGATGTGACAAATAATGCCGTTACGCCACTATCGGCAGCATCCTTGAGATCGAGCGCCGCCCGCGCGGCGCATCGCGGATGAATCCGCTCCTACATTTGTCGCAACGTGACCATGCCTGATAGGCCATGGTTGTAAGCCTTGTGTGCTCGACGCGGTTTTTTCGGTGGGCATTGTTGCCGCCCCACTCCTCTCAAGACCTGCGCCAAGGCTGGCAACCATGGCCTGACAGGTTCGGTACGTTGCAACAGATGTAGGAGCGGATTCATCCGCGATGCGCCGCGCGGGCGGCGCTCGGTCTCACAGGCGCTGCAACCCCAACGTCGAGCACCTCGAAGGCTATTAATCGGCCTTCTGTTTCTCCAGCGCCAACTGATAGAGCAGGTTCTTGCGTACCCCGGTAATCTCGGCCGCCAATGCCGCGGCCTTCTTCAACGGCAGCTCGGCCAGCAGCAAGTCCAGCACGCGCTGGGCCAGGGCGCTGATCGCCTGCTCGCCCTCCGGCGCACTCCAGCCGGCCACCAGCACCACGCACTCGCCGCGCTGCTGGTTGCTATCGTCCTGCACGAACGCGCGCAGCTCGGCCAGGGGCAGCCCCTTCAGGGTCTCGAAGGTCTTGGTGATCTCGCGGGCCAATAGCGCCGGACGCTCGCCGCCGAACACCGCCTCCATGTCTTGCAGGCATTCGAGGATGCGATGCGGCGCCTCATAGAAGATCAGCGTGCGCGGCTCTTCCCTGACCTGCTCCAGGCGCGCCTTGCGCCCGGCGGCCTTGGCCGGCAGGAACCCCTCGAAGATGAAGCGGTCCGACGGCAGCCCCGCCGCCGACAGCGCGGCGATCAGCGCGCAGGCGCCGGGCACCGGCACCACCTGCACCCCGGCGGCACGCGCCTGGCGCACCAGATGATAACCCGGGTCGGAAATCAGCGGCGTGCCGGCATCGGACACCAGCGCCACATCGTCGCCGGCCAGCAGGCGGGTGATGAAACGCCCGCCTTCATCGCGCTCGTTGTGCTCATGGCAGGCCGCCAGCGGCGTGTCGATGCCGAAATGCTGCAGCAGGCGCACCGAGTGACGGGTGTCCTCGGCGGCGATCAGGCTCACGTCGGCCAGCACCTTCAGCGCCCGGGCGCTCATGTCGTCGAGGTTGCCGATGGGCGTGGCGACGACGTAAAGCTTGCCCAACGTGGATTTCGAAACCCCTGCAACATCAGTCACTGCGCACACCTGCTTTCCGGATCAAAGGTCGTCATTGTAGCCCGAGCGCCGGTAACAGGGCGCAAAGAACTTCACCCCCGGCCCCCCCAGCGGCCACCTATAGTGAAGGATCAGTGTCGACGAGATCGCGCCCCGCCCCCCGCTTGGGTACAATTGCCGGCCAACTTGATCGAGTAACAGGACCTTTACATGATCGCTTGTCTGCGGCTGCTCACAGCCCTCTGCCTCGCTGCCCTGCTGGCAGCCTGCGCCAGCTCGCCCTCATCCAGCCTGGGCGAACTGCCGCGCACCCCGGACGCCAGCATCGAGCAACTGCTCGAGAAGGCGGCCTCCAGCAAGTCCGCCGAGGACGCGGCCCTGCTGCGCCTGAGCGCCGCGGACCTGGCATACAAGCAGAAGGACTTCCCGCGCGCGGCCCGGATCCTCGAGCAGGTCCCGCTGGAACCGCTCAAGCCCGCCCAGCAGGTGTTCGCCTCGACCCTGGCCGCGGAACTGGCCATGAGCCGCAACCAGCCCAAGGCCGCCCTGACCGCCCTCGGCCACCCGAGCCTGCAGCGCGTCGGCGAACTGCCGGCCGAGCAGCAGGTTCGCACCTACAGCGTCCACGCCGCCGCCCTCGAAGCCGACGGCCAGGCCCTGGCCGCCGCCCAGCAGCGCGTACTGCTGGCACCGCTGCTCAGCGAGCAGGCCGCCGCCGCCAACAACGACGCGACCTGGGCCCTGGTCGCCTCGCTGCCCGCCGAACAGCTGCAGCAGCCCGCCGCCAACGAGACCCTGGCCAGCTGGACCAGCCTGGCCCTCGCCGTGAAGCGCGCCGGCACCCTGGAGCAGCAACAGGCCGCCATCGACAGCTGGCGCCAGCAACACCCCGAGCACCCGGCGGCCCGGCAACTGCCGACCGCCCTGGTCAAGCTCAAGGAACTGGCCAGCCAGCCGTTGACCAAGATCGCCCTGCTGCTGCCCCAGGAAGGCCCGCTGGCCGGCGTCGCCCGCGCCCTGCGCGACGGCTTCATGGCCGCCCACTTCCAGGCCCAGCAAGGTGGCCAGCCGGCCCCGGCGGTGCAGGTGTTCGACAGCTCGCGCATCACCTCGCTCGATGACTTCTACCGCCAGGCCCAGGCCGCCGGTGTGCAACTGGTGGTCGGCCCGCTGGAAAAACCGCTGGTCAAGAAGCTCGCCGCCTACCCGCAACTGCCCATCACCACCCTGGCCCTGAACTACGCTGACGCCGGCCAGAAAGCCCCGCCGCAACTGTTCCAGTTCGGTCTGGCCGCCGAGGACGAAGCCCGCGAAGTCGCCCGCCGCGCCCGCGCCGACGGCATGGTTCGCGCCGTGGCCCTGGTGCCGAGCGGTGAATGGGGCGACCGCGTGCTCGCCGCCTTCCGTCAGGACTGGGAAGGCAATGGCGGCACCCTGATCAGTGCCCAACGTATTGCCCAGCCAGTCGCCCTCGCCCAGCAGATCGCCGACCTGTTCCAGCTGCGCCAGAGCGAAGGCCGCGCCAAGAGCCTGCAGAGCACCGTCGGCGGTAACATCGCCGCCCAGCCTTCGCGCCGCCAGGACATCGATTTCATCTTCCTCGCCTCGACGCCGCAGCAGGCCCAGCAGATCAAGCCGACGCTGAACTTCCAGTACGCCGGCGACGTGCCGGTCTACGCCACCTCCAACCTGTACAGCGCCAGCGGCGACGTCAACCAGTACAACGACATGAACGGCATCCGCTTCTGCGAAACGCCGTGGCTGCTGGACACCAGCAACAGCCTGCGCCAGCAGGTCGTGCAGCAGTGGCCGCAGGCCGCCGGCAGCCTCGGCCGCCTGTACGCCATGGGCGTCGACGCCTACAGCCTGGCGCCGCGCCTGGGCCAGCTCAAGGCACTGCCGGACAACCGCGTCGAAGGCCTGTCCGGCAGCCTGAGCATGAATGCCAACCAGCGCGTCGAACGCCAGCTGCCGTGGGCCGAGTTCGCCGGCGGCCAGGTCAAGCGCCTGCCGGACACGCCGCGCTGATGCCTGGCGCATCGCCCAGCCATGCCGGCCAGGCCGCCGAGGACCATGCCCTTGACTACCTTCAAGGGCAAGGCCTGCGGCTGCTGGCGCGCAATTGGCGATGCAAGCGGGGCGAGCTCGATCTGGTCATGCTCGATGCCGATACAGTAGTATTCGTCGAAGTCCGCTACCGGTTGCATGCGGAGTTCGGCGGAGCGCTCGCCAGTATCGATGGGCGCAAGCAGCAGCGACTGGCGCTGGCCGCCAACCTCTTCCTGCAGCAAACGCCCCACTGGGCCACCCACCCCTGCCGTTTCGACGTAGTCGCCCTGCAGGGCCAGGGGCATGCGGGGCAACCGCTTCATTGGCTGAAAAACGCCTTCGAATGCTGAACCCAATTCGATTTTCTAGCTCTATGTTTCGCGGGCTGGTCACTGTTGCGCGTAGCAAAGGCCACCGCCCCTCTTAAGGTCACCCAGATGGACATGCAATCCCGAATCCGCCGACTGTTCCAGAACAGCATCGACACCAAGCAACAGGCAATGGACATCCTGGCACCCTACATCGAGCAGGCCAGCCTGGTCATGGTCAACACCCTGCTCAACGACGGCAAGATGCTCGCCTGCGGCAACGGCGGCTCGGCCGGTGATGCCCAGCATTTCTCTTCGGAGCTGCTCAACCGCTTCGAGCGCGAGCGCCCGAGCCTGCCGGCCATCGCCCTGACCACCGACAGCTCCACGCTCACCTCGATCGCCAACGACTACAGCTACAACGAAATCTTCTCCAAGCAGATCCGCGCCCTGGGCCAGCCCGGCGACGTTCTGCTGGCGATCTCCACCAGCGGCAACTCGGCCAACGTGATCCAGGCGATCCAGGCCGCCCATGACCGCGAAATGATCGTCGTTGCCCTGACCGGGCGCGACGGCGGCGGCATGGCCTCGCTGCTGCTGCCCGAGGACGTGGAAATCCGCGTACCCTCGACCGTGACCGCACGCATCCAGGAAGTCCACCTGCTGGCGATCCACTGTCTGTGCGACCTGATCGACAGCCAACTGTTCGGGAGTGAAGAATGATCTCCAAGCGTCTTGGCCTGATGGCCCTAACCCTGTGCCTGGGTGTTTCCGGCTGCAGTTCCGTGCTGACCTCGACCCGCAACTCGCCGATCGAGGATGACCGCGGCACCCGCACCATCGGCAGCAAGATCGACGATTCGCTGATCGAGACCAAGGTCTCGGTCAACATCGCCAAGGCCAACCCTGAGCTGGACAAGGGCTCGCACATCGTCGTCAGCAGCTACAACGGCGTGGTGCTGCTCGCCGGCCAGACCCCGCGCGCCGACCTCAAGTCCCTTGCCGAGCAGACCGCCGGCCAGGTGCAGCGGGTCAAGAAGGTGCATAACGAGCTGCAAGTGATTCAGCCCTCTTCGATCCTGGCGCGCAACAACGACGCCTGGCTGACCACCAAGATCAAGACCCAGATGCTGACCGACGAAAGCGTTCCCAGCTCGCGCATCAAGGTGATCACCGAGAACGGTATTGTCTACCTGCTCGGCCTGGTCCGGCAGCAGGAGGCCAACGCCGCCACCAACGTGGTGCAGGGCGTGTCGGGCGTGCAGAAGATCGTCAAGTTGTTCGAATACATCGACTGACAACCCTTCGGCGAGCGTCATGACGCTCGCCTTTTCCCTCTGATCCAGGAAGTACCCCATGAAAAAGCTGCTGCTGCCCGCCCTGCTGATCGGCGCCTTCGCCACCCTGGCCGGCTGCTCCACCCCGAGCGTGATCACCCTCAACGATGGTCGCGAACTGCAGACTACCGACACTCCGCACTTCGACCGCAACTCCGGCTTCTACGAGTTCAAGCAACTGGACGGCAAGCCGACCCGCATCAACAAGGACCAGGTGCAGAGCATCAAGGACCTGTAATTGCGAAATGGCGGTTCAGCCAGGCCAAGCAAAACGCCCGATGCACAGCATCGGGCGTTTTGTTTTTCAGGGCCTCAGAACGCCCAGTCCAGGGTCAGGCCGACCCCGTGGCTCTTGTCGCGGCTACCCAGCAGTCCGTTGTAATCGAGGTTGACCCGGGCCTGACGCCCCAGGCTGATCCCCGCCCGTGCGCCGACCACCGCCGCATCACGGTCCAGAGACAGCGCCTGGACCTTGTAGGTATCGCTCTGACCGGCAAAGGCCAGGTGCTGGTCGGATCCGGTGGAGCTCAGGTTGTGCTGCCAGCCCAGGGTCGCGGAAAGTTCCACCGCCTGGCCGCTGGACAACTGCAGCTGCTTGCCGGCGCGCATGCCCAGGGTCGAGAGCCAGGCATCGCGGTTATCCCGTCCACCCTTGAGCGCGGCAGCGCCACCATGCTCCTTGAAGCTGTCGCTGGCGATATGCACATAGGCCAGGTTGGCGAACGGCTCCAGCGCCATGCCCGGCACCGCGACTTTCCAGGCGGCCTCGCCGAACACCTGGGTGCTCTGCGCATCGCGCTTGCTCTTCTGGCGATCACTGACCTCGTTGTACTGCAGCTCGCGCTTGGTCTCGATGCGGTGCCAGCTGTGGCTGCCGCCCAGGCTCAGGCGCACCTGCTCCAGTTCCTTACCGGCATAGGCACCCAGGTGGTAGCTGTCGACGCTGGCCGAGGAATGACGACCATCGCCCATGCTCAGCGAGCTGTCGCTGTAGCCGGTGAAGACGCCGACGCGGGTGTCCTCGCTCATCTGTCCATCAACCCCCAGCAGCATGCCGCCAATCGAACTGCTGTAGCGCGCATGCCCGGAATCACCGTCGGCCTTGCCCCAGGCCCCCAGGGCCTTGACCCACAGGCCGTTGCCCTGGCCGTCCAAGGCCGGAGCGGCGGCGACACCCTGCTGGCGGGTACGCTCGCCCACGGCGTCGCGCAATTGGCGACTGTCGTTGAGCAGCAGGTTACCCACCGCCGGGTGGATTTCACCGGACAGCTGATCGAACGCCTGCCGGGCGCTGCCGGCATCGGCCGACAACAGCAGGCTCTCGTAGACCGGGTTGCCCGCACCGAGCCGATCGGCAGCCGCGGCCACCGAACGCTGGTTGGCGGTCAAGCCGACACTGGCGAAGCTGGCGCTACGTTGCACCGCCAGCTGCACCCCGGTGCCGGTATAGGCCAAGCCACCACCGAGGAACAGCAGGTTGGACTGCACAGCGGCAAAACCGCCCTGCACGCCGCCTGCGGCCTGCAGGATGTCGAACTGACGCCCCACCAGGCTGGTTGCCTGCCGGGACTGCAGCGAAACACCGGGGTTCCGCAGATCCAGGGCCAGGTTCGCACCGTTTACCGAAACCGTGCCATCGCTGACCAGGCGGTCGCTGCCAGTAGCATCAACCTCCACGGCATAGGTCGAGCCCGGCTGGAAGGTCACGTCGGAGGCCACGCGCAAGGTGCCGATTGAGTTGCCCGGCGCCACCACGCCACCACGGTTGACCACCAGCGCACCGATCCGGCCATTGCCACCCAGCACGCCGCCGTCATTGACGGTCACCGTCGATTGCAGCGAGCCATTGACCGCCAGCCGCCCCTGGTTGACCAGGGTCGGCCCGGCATAGGTGTTGTTGCCGCTGAGCACCAGGGTACCGATACCCTGCTTGGTCAGGCCGCCATGGCCGGAGATATCGTTGCTCCACAGGTCCAGCACGCAGCTAAGGTCGTTGCAGCGTCGCTGGGTCGGCCTGCCGGCATCCACCACGGCGCCGACACCCGGCAGATCGACCACGAACTGGCTCGGGCCGTAGCCACCGGCGATGCGGAACTCCTCGGGGATGTCCTGCTCGGTGACCAACATGCCCGGACCGCGGATACCCTTGTCCAGGTTGATCATGCCCCAACCGTACAAGGCATCGATGCCGGGCGCGCCCATGTCGGTGGCGGTGGTGCGCAGCACGCTGGCGATCTGAGCGCCGCTCATGTAGGGGAAGCGCTCCATCAGCACCGCCGCCGCGCCAGCGGCATGGGGCGCGGCCATGGACGTGCCGTTCTTGTTGGCGTAGCCCTGGGTCAGGTCTTCCAGGCTGGTGCCACCGATCACCGCGCTGTAGATCCGGGTACCGGGAGCCGAGACGCAGAAGCTTGCGGTATAGCCGCAGCGGGAAGAGAACGTACTGACCAGATAGGGGTTTGCGCTGCTGGTGTCGGGGTTCTGCTGCAGCGCCGCGACGGTCAGCCAGTTGGGCGCGATCTCCGGGACAAAATAGCCCAGCCCGGCAATTGCATCGGGGTTGTTCAGGTTGTAGTCGTTGCCGGCGGCGAAGATAGTCAGGACTCCGCTGCGGGCTGCAGCGATGGCCCCGTCGTAGGCGCCGCCGGGCAAGGTGCCCAGCAGCGGCTGGATCTGCGCGAACTGTGCCCGGGCATCGTCCACGGTGAAATGCGGGAAGTCCGGATTGCGCCCGCCCTTGGCGAAGCGGTCGGTGATGCCGATGCCCCAGCTGTTGTTGATGATCCGCGCGCCGCTGGCCACCAGGCTGTCCCAGCCGGCCTTGTACACCGCGCCATCGTTGCCCAGGACGATGCCGTCCTCGGGACCGGGGTCGCCGTTGTCGGCACTGATGATCTGCGCAGCGTAGGCCACGCCGTGCATCGACTCGCCGTCACGGTTGCCGGCGGCGATCCCGCCGACGTGGGTACCGTGGGAGCCGAGCTTGCCATCCGAGCCCATCGACGGGCTGCCGTCATAGCGGAACGCATCACCGGCCTTCACCGGAATATAGGGGTCGGTGTACTGGCGGATGCCGCTGGTGACCAGGGTCACGATCTTGTCCTTGCCGGCGAACTCGGGGTGCGGGGCGTATACCGGCTGGTCGAAGATCCCCAGTTTCACCCCCTTGCCGCTATAGCCGGCGGCATAGGCGCTGTCGGCGTGGATTGCCCCCAGCCCCCAGTCGGCCTTGAACTCGCTGCTGCGCCAGCTGCTGGCGTCACCCAGCCGGCCACTCTCCACATAGGGCGCGGCCTGGGCCGTGCCCATCAACGCCACCCAACCCACCAATGCCCGCCCCAGTGGGGCCAGGGCCCAGCCCTGCGCGAGTGCGCTGTCATCCTTTCTGACTTGCTTCACTACAACCTTCCTTAGTTTTGTTTTGGTTTAGTACCGCGTTGGTCACACTCCGTGTTGCAACGCCTGGCCCAACTCGCGCCAGGGCGTTTCAGAACCGCCATTGCAGGTTGAGTCCCGCGCCATGCTGTTGTTCGCGACTGGCCAGGCGCCCCTGATAGTCCAGGCTCAGGTCCAGGTCGCGGGTCAACCCCACCCGCGCCTGCAGCCCCACCAGCGCGGCATCGCGCAAGGCCGGCGCAGTCTCCACCCGGAACGGCAGGTCGCTGCCGGCGAAAGCCAGGTGTTCGCGATCCTGGGTGCCGCTCAGGCGATGCTGCCAGCCCAGGCTTGCCGCCAGTTGCAGGTCCTGTTGCGGGCCTATCTGCCATTGCTGGCGCCCACGCAGGCCCAAGGTGCTGAGCCAGGCGTCGCGCTGCTCGTCACCGGCATGCAGCGCCGCGGCATCGCCTTTCTCGTGGAAGCCGTCGCGTTCCAGGTGCTGGTAGGTCAGGTTGGCGAAAGGTTCCAACTGCACCGCTGGCAACGCCAGGCGATAGGCCGCCTCGGCGAACACCTGCTGGCTGCGGGCATCGACCCGTGCGCGCTGACGACCGGACACCTCGCCATAGGCCAGGTCGCGCCGGACCTCGGCACGGTGCCAGCTGTGGCTTGCGCCCAGGCTCAGGCGCAGCTGGTCCAGGTCGTGGCGGACATAGGCGCCCAGGTGATAGCTGTCGACCGTGGCCCGGGAATGGCTGCCGCCCATGCCCAGGGAGCTGTCGCTATAGCCTGCGGCCAGGCCGGCCCGGGTCTGCTCGTCAAGGTCATGGTCCACGCCCAGCAGCAGGCCGCCCAGGGAACTGGTATAGGACTCGCTGCCCTGCACGCCCTCGATGCGTCCCCAACTGCCCAGGCCCTTGAGCCAGAGCTGGGTCGAGCCCGACTCGCTGGCATTTGCTCCAGACGCACCAGCGCTCAAGGCTCGGTCTTGCACGCGCTCACCCAGGGCATCGCGCAAGACCGAGCCCTGGCTGAGCAGCATCGAGTCCAGCGCCGGGTAGATCTCCCCGGCCAGCTGGCGCAGGCCGTCCCGGGCCTGGTCCGCCGAGGTCGAAAGCAGCAGGCTTTCATACACGGGATTGCCTGGACCCAACCGTTCCACGGCGCCGCCGCTGGCGCGCTGGTTAGGCGTGGCGCTGACGCTGGCGAACGTCGTGGCGCTGCGCGTCACGTCCAGTTGCACGCCGTTGGCCGAATAATCGAGGAAGGTCCCCAGGAACAGGTAGTCGGGCTCGACCTGGGCGAAGCGCCCGTTGACGCCACCCGCGGCCTGCAGGATGTCGAACTGGCGCCCCACCAGGCTGGATACCGGGCCGCCGGCCAACAGGTTGGGCCGCGCCTGGGGCTCCAGGCTGAGATTGGCGCCGACGACACTGGCCTGGCCAGCAACGACGAGCCGGTCGCTGCCCGTGGGCGACAGCTCCACCCGATAGGTCGAGCCCGGCTGCAAGTCCAGGTTGCCAGCGACATTCAAGGTGCCGATGGAGTTACCCGGGGCCACCACGCCCCCGGCGCTGGCGGTCAGGGCGCCGACCCGCCCATTGCCGCCCAGGGTACCGCCTGCGTTGACCGTCACCGCCGATTGCAGACTGCCGTTGACCGCCAGCAAGCCGCCATCGACGCGGGTCGGGCCGCGGTAGCTGCTGTCCCCCGTGAGTTCGAGCCAGCCAGCCCCGGACTTGACCAGGCTACCTTGGTAAACCCGCTGCGCGGCAGCCGCGTCGCGGGCCATGCCCAGGGCATAGTCGCTGCGATCCTGCTGGCTGGCGCCCGCTGCCAGGCCGTGCTCCCAGCCGCGATCCTTGAGGGTCTGCTGCCAGGCCTGGCGCTCTGCGGCATCCTCGGTTTGACGCTGTATCAAGGCCTGGTCGGAGATGCCGTTGCTCCAGGTATCGCCCTGCCCGCGCCCCAGGTTGACGTCGAATTCACCCAGCAACTGCCCGGGCCCGTGCAACGCCCGGCCCAGGTCCGGGACGCCCCAGCCGACCCGGTCGCTGGGCCCCTGGGTCGGCGAACCATCGAGCTGGCGCGAGGTGGTCAGCAGCACTTGCAGGGCCTGCTGGTTGTTCAGGTAGGGATAGCGCTCCATGACCAGGGCCAAGGCTCCAGTGGCATGGGGCGCGGCCATCGAGGTGCCGTTGTAGGTGGCGTAGCCGCCACCGGGCACGGTGCTGCTGATCGCCGCGCCCGGGGTCGCCAGACACCAGTACTTGGCAATGCCGCACTGGTTGTATTTCTGCTGGTTGTTCTTGTCCAGACCCGACACCGCCAGCCAGTGACCTTCCAGCTCCGGCTGGAAGTACGGCAGCGCCGAGCGCACGCTGGCGTTGGCATAGCCGCTGTTGCCGGCGCTGAATACGTTGATCACGCCGCGGCGCGCCACGTCGCCGGCGGCGTCGAGCCAGGTGTCCTGCTGAAAATGCTGGGCGTAGGCCGCGCGCAAGCCGTCCAGGGTTTGGTAGCTGACATCCTTGGGCTGGCTGCCCCAGCTGTTGTTGATGGCCCGCACACCGGCGTCCACCAGGGCATCGTAGACCGCCTTGAAATACTTGGGGTCAGGGCCGGGACCGAACAAAAACTTGTCGTCGTGGTTGGTGTTGCCCACGTAGACCTGGGCATTGAAGGCCACGCCATGCATGCCAGCGCCATCACGGGCCGCACCCATGGTGCCGGTGACATGGGTGCCATGGCTGTCGTTGGCGCCATTGAGCACCCCGGACACGCTGAACGGAGTGCCGTCCAGATACTGGCCGGTGGCGGTAACCGAGTGAAAACGTCCGGGACTGGCTTCGGGATGGGCGGCATCGAACCCCGAGTCCAGGGCGCCGATGCTGACCCCGGCGCCGGTGATGCCGGCGGCATAGGCTTGGCTCGCCTGCATGCGCTCCAGGCCCCAGTCCTGCTGGTACTCGGCCGACCGCCAGCTGGCGGGGTCGCCCGGGCGACCGGTTTCCTGGTAGGCCGCCGCAGCAGACAGCGGCAGTCCGGTGGCGAACGCCAGGCACAGGGTACCCGTCAGCGCCTTGAGCTGATCACATCTCACATCCATGTCGATGACTTCTCTTGTTTTTGTTGTCGGGTCGCCCGTCCTGGGTCGACCGGTGTGTCGCTGCATTACCTGGCCGCAAGGCCCCATCGAGCCAGAGGCGGTTTCCCGCCCCTGGCCAGGTTACTTCGGCCTCAGGCCAGAAGGCGGCCTTCGGCTGCAAGTCGTGAGCTTCTGAAATTGGTTACGATAAGTCAATCGGCGATGATAAATAGCCAACAGCTGTCACAAAACACAGGCATGCGCTCCATGAGGCTCGCGCAGCGGCCGTGATCTTCTTGCTGCGTAGTTACTTGACCACCTTCAGGCTTGGACGGCCACTCGGGCGCGGCGGCTCGGGCGGACCTTGGTCATCCGGCTCAACGGCGTCGTCTTCAAGGTCGTCCTCATCCTCGAGCGGTGGCTCCAGCTCGAAGACCATACCCTGACCGTTCTCCCGGGCGTAGATCCCGAGGATGGCGCCGACCGGCACAAAGAGCGAGTGCGCCACGCCGCCGAAGCGGCCTTCGAAGCTCACCGCCTCGTTGTCCATGTGCAGGCTGCGCACGGCACTGGGAGAAATGTTCAGGACGATCTGGCCATCGCTGGCGAAACCCTGGGGCACCTGGACCGCCGGATACTCGGCATTGACCAGCATATGCGGCGTGCAATCGTTGTCGACGATCCACTCGTACAGCGCACGAACCAGATAGGGGCGACTGGAGTTCATCAACGGTTCCTCTTAAACCTTGCGCATTTCACGTTCGGCAGCGGACAGGCTCGCCTGGAAAGGCTCGCGGGCGAACTGTCGCTCCATGTAATCCAGCAGCGGCTTGGCCTGCCGCGGCAATTCGATACCCATCACCGGCAAGCGCCAGAGTATGGGCAGTAGACAGCAATCGACCAGGCTTTGCTCCTCGCTCATGAAGCAGGCCATCTCGCCGAACAACGGGGCCACGCCGGTCAGGCTCTCGCGCAGCTCCTTGCGCGCCTGGGTGCGTGCCGCCTCGCTGCTGCGCGTATCGAGCACGGTGTCGGCCAGGGCGCACCAGTCACGCTGGATGCGGTGCATCAGCAAGCGGCTGTTGCCCCGGGCCACCGGGTAGACCGGCATCAGCGGCGGGTGCGGGTAACGCTCCTCGAGGTACTCCATCACCACGGTCGACTCGTACAGCGCCAGGTCGCGATCGACCAGGGTCGGCAAGCTGCCGTAAGGGTTCACTTCAATCAGCTTGGGCGGCAGGCGATTGGCGTCGACATCGATGATCTGCACCGTGACGCCTTTCTCCGCGAGCACCAGGCGGACCCGATGAGAGTAATGATCAGCGGGGTCGGAATAGCAGGCTAACCTGTTGGTTGCGCCCATGTAGCGCCTCCTCGCACGGGATGCTTGTAAAACTTCAAATGAAAACGCGCCCGGGGCGCCCCAGCAATATCGCTGGAGCCCCCCGGGCGCGTTCAACTACCAGAAACTACTGCGTGATCAGTGCACGTCCTTCCAGTATTCGCGCTTGAGCAAGTAGGCGAACACGAAGAAGAAAGCCAGGTACAGCAACACGTAGGTACCGATGCGCTGGCTTTCCAGTTTGACCGGGTTGGCCGAATAGGCCAGGAAGGTCACCAGGTTCTTGACCTTCTCGTCGAACTGCTCGGCCGTCAGGGTACCGGATTTCTCCTCCACGGTCAGCTGGTCGCATGCTTCATGGGTCAGCGGACTGCCAGTCAGCGGGTCGAACTGCTTCTTGCCATCGACTTCGGTCTGCACCTGCTTGCAACCGATCACCTGGTTGCCCTGCAGGCCCACCAGCACGTTGGGCATGCCGACGTTGGGGAAGACCTTGTTGTTCACCCCGTATGGTCGCGACTTGTCCTCGTAGAAGCTGCGCAGGTAGGTGTACAGCCAGTCGTTGCCACGCACCCGGGCGACCAGGGTCAGGTCGGGCGGCGCGGCGCCGAACCAGGTCTTGGCATCGTTGGGCTGCATGCCGATCTTCATGTGGTCGCCGATCTTGGCGCCGGTGAACACCAGGTTCTCGAGCATCAGCTCATGGGGAATCCCCAGGTCGTCGGCCACGCGCTCATAGCGTTGGAACTTGGCGCTGTGGCAGCCCATGCAATAGTTGGCGAAGGTGCGCGCGCCATCCTGCATCGCGGCCTTGTCGGTCAGGTCGATATCGACCTTGTCCAGCTCCAGGCCATGTTCGGCGGCGAACGACAGGCTAGGCATCAGTGCCAGCAAGCATACTGCAATCAACTTTTTCATCAGCCAGTCACCCTTTCCGGAACCGGTTTGGTCTTCTCGAGCCTTGTGTAGAACGGCATCAGCAGGAAGTAGGCGAAGTACAGCACCGTGCACACCTGCGACAGCAAGGTACGTCCCGGGGTTGGCGCCAGTACGCCCAGCACGCCAAGGATGACGAAGGACACGCAGAACACCAGCAACCAGATCTTGCTCAGCCAGCCCTTGTAGCGCATGGAGCGCACGGGGCTGCGGTCCAGCCAGGGCAACACGAACAGCACGGCGATCGCCGCACCCATGGCGATGACCCCGAACAACTTGTCGGGCACCGCACGGAGGATCGCGTAGAACGGCGTGAAGTACCACACAGGCGCGATGTGCTCAGGGGTCTTGAAGGCGTTGGCCTGTTCGAAGTTCGGTTTTTCCAGGAAGTAGCCACCCATTTCCGGGAAGAAGAACACCACCGCGCAGAACACGAAGAGGAACACCACCACACCGGCGATATCCTTGACGGTGTAGTACGGGTGGAACGGGATGCCATCCAGCGGAATGCCGTTCTCGTCCTTGTTCTTCTTGATATCCACACCATCGGGGTTGTTCGAACCCACTTCGTGCAGTGCCAGGATGTGCAGCACCACCAGGCCGAGGATCACGATCGGCAGGGCCACCACATGCAGGGCGAAGAAGCGGTTCAAGGTGATGCCGGAGATCAGGTAGTCACCACGGATCCACTGGGTCAGGTCGTCACCGATGACCGGGATCGCGCCGAACAGCGAGATGATCACCTGGGCCCCCCAGTAGGACATCTGGCCCCACGGCAGCAGGTAGCCCATGAAGGCCTCGGCCATCAGCGCCAGGTAGATCAGCATGCCGAACAGCCAGACCAGCTCGCGCGGCTTCTGGTAGGAGCCGTAGAGCAGCCCGCGGAACATGTGCAGGTAGACCACGATGAAGAACGCCGAGGCACCGGTGGAGTGCAGGTAGCGCAGGATCCAGCCGTACTCGACGTCGCGCATGATGTACTCGACCGAGGCGAAGGCCTCTTCCGCCGAGGGGGTGAAACTCATGGTCAGCCACACGCCGGTGACGATCTGGTTGACCAGCACCAGCAGTGCCAGGGAGCCGAAGAAGTACAGGAAGTTGAAGTTCTTGGGCGCGTAATACTTGCTCAGGTGGTCTTCCCACATCTTCGTCGCGGGGAAGCGCGCATCGATCCACTCCATGAACTTGCTCATCATGCGTTCTCCTGATCGACGCCGATGACGATGATTTCGTCCGACTCGTACGAGTGCGGTGGCACTGGCAGGTTAAGAGGCGCCGGCTGGGACTTGTAGACGCGCCCGGCGAGGTCGTAGTGCGAGCCGTGGCACGGGCAGAAATAGCCACCGACCCATTTCGGGCCCAGGTCGGCGGGAGCGACTTCAGGACGGAACGTCGGCGAGCAGCCCAGGTGCGTGCACAGGCCGACCAGGATGAGGATCTCGGGCTTGATCGAGCGAACTTGCGGATCGACGTAGGTCGGCTGCACCGACGCCTTGGATTCGGGGTCGGACAGCTCGCCGGTGATCTTTTTCAGATTTCCGAGGATCTCTTCCGTTCGCCGCACGATGAATACAGGTTGACCGCGCCACTCGGCCACCATCTGCTGGCCGGGCTCGACCTTGGCGATATTGACCTTCACCGGTGCCCCTGCGGCTTTCGCCTTGGCACTGGGAAACCATGACCCCACGAACGGTACCGCTGCCCCCACTGCCCCCGCTGCCCCGACCACGGATGTCGCGGCTACGAGGAAGCGGCGCCGGCCTGCGTTGACGCCGTCATTGCTCATTCAGTCCTCTCCCATCAGCTTGCTTGGCCTGTTCTAACAGGCATCTACTTAGGTACGTCTGTGGCACTAAAAATTGGCCGCAATGGTAAGGAACAAATCCACACGCTGACAAGGTGATTACCCGCTGGTCGGGCCACTACCCTCGCTTTGCTTGATCTGCGTCTATGCGACAAACGGCCACGGACTAGCAAACAGGTTAGTTGAAGACATAAAAAAAGCCCGGTTCCAAAAAGGAACCGGGCTTTTTTCGACTGCCGAAGCGGTATTAACGCTTGGAGTACTGAGGACGCTTACGCGCTTTACGCAGACCCACTTTCTTACGCTCGACTTCACGAGCGTCGCGGGTGACGAAGCCAGCACGACGCAGGGCGCCACGCAGGGTTTCGTCGTATTCCATCAGGGCGCGGGTGATGCCGTGGCGGATTGCACCGGCTTGACCGCTGACACCACCACCGGAAACGGTGACGTAGATGTCGAACTTCTCAACGGTCTCGGTCAGTTCCAGCGGCTGGCGAACAACCATGCGAGCGGTTTCGCGGCCGAAGAACACGTCCAGAGAACGGTTGTTGATGGAAATGTTGCCAGTGCCCGGACGCAGGAATACACGTGCGGTTGCGGTCTTGCGACGGCCAGTGCCGTAGTTTTGAGTCGCCGACATAATGAACTATCCCGTTAGATCTTCAGTTCTTGAGGCTGCTGAGCAGTGTGTGGGTGAGCTGCACCCGCGTACACTTTCAGCTTGCGGTACATGTCGCGACCCAGCGGGTTCTTCGGCAGCATGCCTTTGACCGCGGTTTCGATAACACGCTCAGGGGCCTTGGCGATCAACTTCTCGAAGTTGATTTCCTTGATACCGCCCGGGAAGCCGGAGTGGGAGTAGTACATCTTGTCGGAAGACTTGGCACCAGTCACACGGATTTGCTCGGCGTTGATGACGACGATGTAGTCGCCGGTGTCAACGTGAGGGGTGTATTCTGGCTTGTGCTTGCCACGCAGGCGGCTAGCGATTTCGGTAGCCAGACGACCCAGGGTCTGACCAGCGGCGTCGACTACGAACCACTCGCGCTTTACTGTTTCCGGTTTAGCAGTAAAAGTTTTCATTCTCTAAAGCCTCAGAGGCCGCCCAGCGAAAAATAGACGGCGAATCTTACTGGATAGTGCACAGCTTGCCAAGGGCAAGCGCGCAGCCGAACGCTGACGCTTTTGGGGGCTCGGGTCGGGCACGCCAATGTTCGACAAGGGTTCCCCTTTGTGGTGGTGCATCACTTCCGCCACACGGAGAGGTGCCGAATTATCCAGATTGCAGGAAAAATTTCAACCTGCTTTTATGGGTCTCTTTGCCATGGAGCGTCTTCCCGATGGATTACCGCAAGCTCGGTCGTACCGACCTCAACGTCAGCGCCCTGTGCCTGGGCACCATGACCTGGGGCGAGCAGAACACTCAGGACCAGGCTTTCGCCCAGATCGCCCTGGCCAAGACCCACGGCATCAACTTCATCGACACCGCCGAGATGTACCCGGTGCCACCGCGCCCGGAAACCTACGCCGCCACCGAACGCATCATCGGCAACTGGTTCGCCGCCAACGGCGACCGTGACGACTGGATCCTGGCCAGCAAGGTCGCCGGCCCCGGCAACGGCATCAGCCATATCCGCGACGGCCAGCTCAGGCACAACCGCCAGCACATCGTCGCCGCCCTGGACGAAAGCCTGAAGCGCCTGCAGACCGACCGCATCGACCTGTACCAGCTGCACTGGCCCGAGCGCAGCACCAACTTCTTCGGCAAGCTCGGCTACCAGCACCTGCCCCAGGACATCTTCACCCCCCTGGAGGAAACCCTGGAGGTCCTCGACGACCAGGTGCGCGCCGGCAAGATCCGCCACATCGGCCTGTCCAACGAAACCCCGTGGGGCACCCTGAAGTTCCTGCACCTGGCCGAAACCCGCGGTTGGCCACGGGCGGTGTCGATCCAGAACCCCTACAACCTGCTCAACCGCAGCTTCGAGGTGGGCCTGGCGGAGGTGGCGATCCGCGAGCAGTGCGGCCTGCTGGCCTATTCGCCGCTGGCCTTCGGCATGCTCTCGGGCAAGTACCAGGACGGCGCCCGCCCGGCAAACGCCCGCCTGACCCTGTACATCCGCTTCGCCCGCTACTCCAACCCGCAGACCGTGGCCGCCTGCGACCGCTACGTGCAGCTGGCTCGCGATCACGGGCTGGACCCGGCGCAGATGGCGCTGGCGTTCGTGACGCGCCAGCCGTTCGTAACCAGCAACATCATCGGCGCCACCAGCCTCGAGCAGTTACGCAGCAATATCGACAGCCAGGCGCTGAGCCTGGGCGATGAGCTGCTGGCGGCGATCGAGGCGGTGCATCAGGAGCAGCCGAACCCGGCGCCTTGAGCGAATACCCCATCGCGGGGCAGGCGTGGGAGCGGGCTTGCCCCGCGATGGAGATCGTACTTTGGCGGGGTAGACACAATCGCCAAAAAATAAGACGATCCAGCCGGTGATTGACCACTCTACCCTATAAGAACAATGACAATGATGTTTACCCAACCCTCCGCGTCCTTGCGGCGCGTCAGCATCCTGGCCGTGGATAAAGTGTTCGCTTCGACACTGATGCAGGCCAAGGATTTCTTCCACCTGGCCAGCCTGCGCTACAGCAAACAGCTGGGCCTGGGCCTGCAGCCGATGTTCGAGATCGGCCTGGTGAGCCCGGACGGCCTGCCCGTGGACAGCTTCAGCAACGTGCAGCTGCCGGTCGACAGTGGCCTGAACGACGCCGACGTGATCATCCTGCCAGCGTTCTGGGACGATTTCGACAACCTGCTGCAACGCTATCCCCAGGTCCTGCCCTGGTTGCGCGAGCAACATGCCCGTGGCGCGGTGCTGTGCGCCGAGGCGAGCGGCGTGTTCTGGCTGGCCGAGTCCGGGCTGCTCGATGGCAAGGAGGCGACCACCTACTGGCGCTTCTTCGCCAGCTTCACCGAACGATTCCCGAAGATTCGCCTGAACCAGGACAAGCACCTGACCGACGCCGACAACCTGTACTGCGCCGGCGGCACCACCTCGGCCTGCGACCTGTACATCTACCTGATCGAGCGGTTCTGCGGCGCCAACGTGGCTCGCGCCGTCGCCCGCGACATCCTCTACGAGGTGCAGCGCAGCTACACCCCGGGGCGCATGGGCTTCGGCGGCCAGAAGCTGCACCAGGACCTGATCATCCTGCAGATCCAGCACTGGCTCGAGGAACACTTCGCCGACAAGTTCCGCTTCGAGGACGTGGCGCGCAACCACGGCATGAGCATCCGCAACTTCATGCGCCGCTTCCAGAGCGCCACCGGCGACAAGCCCCTGCACTACCTGCAGCGCCTGCGCATCGAGACGGCCAAGGGCCTGCTGTCGAGCACGCGCAAGAGCATCAAGACCATCAGCTATGAGGTAGGGTACGACGACGCGAGCTTCTTCGCCCGGCTGTTCCGCCAGCATACGGAGTTGTCGCCGAACCAGTATCGGCAGCAGTTCATGCAGGAGGCTTGAACCTTCTATCGTGGGAGCGGGCTTGCCCCGCGATGGCGCCAGATCAGACAAAAGGGCTGTTTGATCTGGCGCCATCGCGGGGCAAGCCCGCTCCCACGACAGGAATGGCTTATGGCTTGTGCGCCCGCGACAGGAACTCGTGGGACTGCATCTCCAGCAACCGGCTCAGGGTCCGCTGGAACTCGAAGCTCAGGCGCCCGCCGGTGTACAGGTCCTTGAGCTCCACCTCGGCCGAGATGATCAGCTTGACGTTACGGTCGTAGAACTCGTCGACCATGTTGATGAAGCGTCGGGCGATGTCGTCGGTGGTCACGCCCATCTGCTCGACGTTGCTCAGCAGCACCGCGTGGAAGATCTTGCCCAGCTCGATGTAGTCGTTCTGGCTGCGCGGCCCGTCGCACAGGGCGCGGAAGTCGAACCAGGCGACGTCGTCGCAGGTGCGCAGGGCGTGGATCTCGCGGTTTTCGATCATCAGCACGTCGTTCTCGACGGCCTGGGTGCACTCCGGGGTCAGCGCCTTGAAGCTCGCGCGCAGGCTCTCATGGGCGGCGGCGTCGAGCGGGAAGTGGAACAGCTCGGCCTGTTCCAGGTGGCGCAGGCGGTAGTCCACGCCGCTGTCGACGTTCACCACGTCGGTGTACTGCTTGATCATGGCGATGGCCGGCAGGAAGCGTGCGCGCTGCAGGCCGTCCTTGTACAGGCCGTCGGGGACGATGTTGGAGGTGGCCACCAGCGACACGCCGTTCTTGAACAGCTCTTCCATCAGCGTGCCGAGGATCATCGCATCGGTGATGTCGGAGACGAAGAACTCGTCGAAGCAGATCACCTTGGCCTCTTCGCTGAAGCGCTTGGCGATGATGGTCAGCGGGTTCTTCTCGCCCTTGAGGGTCTTCATTTCCTCGTGGACGCGCTTCATGAAGCGGTGGAAGTGCGTGCGCATCTTCTGCTTGAACGGCAGCGCTTCATAGAAGGTGTCGACCAGGTAGGTCTTGCCTCGCCCTACCCCGCCCCAGAAGTACAGGCCCTTGACCGGCGTCTGTTCCTTCTTGCCGAACAGCTTGCCGAACACACCCGGCTTGTTGTTCTGCGCGCGCACCAGGTCGTCGTACAGGCGCTGCAGGTGACGCACCGCAGTTTCCTGCGCCGCGTCATGGAAGAAGTCGGGACGTTTCAGATCTGCTTGATATCGTTCTAGGGGCGTCATGATTTCGTTAGCGAGGCAACAAAAAACGGGCCGTCACTGTAGCGACCGGCCCGCCTGATGGCAATGATACATGCGACCACTTGACTCATTACCTGCAATCAACAAGCGCACAACGCCCCCTGTAGGAGCGGCCTTGCGCCGCGAAAGGGCTGCGCAGCGGCCCCGGGATCTCCGTTTCATGCAGAACTGCCGGGGCCGCTTCGCGCCCCTTTCGCGGCACAAGGCCGCTCCTACAGGGGAAGCGCTCAGTCCTGCTGTGGCGCCAGGGCCTCGCGCAGGCTCGCGATGGCCGCGTCACGGGCCTCGGCGGCCTCGAATTGCGGCCCGTCGGCAACCTGCTCGCCTTCCAGCCACAGACTGAAGCTCAGGCCCTCGACCCGTACATCGGCCTCGCCACCTTGCTGCAGTTGCTTGCTCACCGCACCGGCGCTTTTGCCATCGGCAAAGCTGCGCGACAGCAGCAGTTGCTCGCCATCGGCGGCCAGCAGGCGGAAGCGGAAGCTGCCGTCTTCATCACGGAAGCTGACGAAGCGGGCGGTCTTGGCGGCCTTTTTCTTCACTTCGGTGTTTGCCTGGACTGTCGTGCGGAACGAACGCAGGCCAACCGACTCGCGCAGCTGCTCAAGGAACGGCGTGGCGATCTTGCGGGCCTTGGCGGCGCCGGCGAGGAGAATGTCCTCCAGGTCCGAAGGGCGCGAGATCAGTTGATGGTAGTGTTCGCGCTTTTCGGCCAACTGGCCGTCGAGCAGTTGGAACAGGCGCTGCTTGGCCTCGCCCCAGCCCAGGCCCTGCAGCAGCTCTTCCCGGAACGTGGCACATTGCGCCGGCGTGGAGAAAGCCTGGAACAGGGTGAACAGGTGCGAATTGTCCGGATCCTTGGCCTCGCCCGGCGCCTTGGAGTCGGTGACGATGCGCGAGATGGCGTCCTTCATGTCCTTGGCGCTGGTGAACAGCGGGATGGTGTTGTCGTAGCTCTTGGACATCTTGCGACCGTCCAGGCCCGGCAGGGTGGCGACGCTCTCCTCGATCACCGCCTCCGGCAGGGCGAAGAAGTCCTTGCCCTGGCCGAACAAGTGGTTGAAGCGCTGGCCGATGTCGCGGGCCATCTCCACGTGCTGGATCTGGTCGCGGCCGACCGGCACCTTGTTGGCGTTGAACATCAGGATGTCGGCGGCCATCAGCACCGGGTAGCTGAACAGGCCCATGGTCACGCCGGCATCCTGGTCTTCGCCGGCTTCGACGTTCTTGTCCACCGAGGCCTTGTAGGCGTGGGCGCGGTTGAGCAGGCCCTTGGCGGCGACACAGGTCAGCAGCCAGGTCAGCTCGGGGATCTCGGGGATGTCCGACTGGCGGTAGAAGGTCACCTTGTCCGGATCCAGGCCGCCGGCCAGCCAGGTGGCGGCGATTTCCAGGCGCGAGCGCTGGATGCGCTGCGGGTCGTCGCACTTGATCAGGGCGTGGTAGTCGGCCAGGAAGTAGAACGAGTCGACGCCGGGCTGCTGGCTGGCGAGGATGGCCGGGCGGATGGCGCCGGCGTAGTTGCCCAGGTGCGGGGTGCCGGTGGTGGTGATACCGGTGAGGATGCGCGTGGTCATGGGTGTTCGCTTATTCAGGCTTGGCTCAGTTCGAAAGGCGCGGCAGCAGCAGATCCTTCAGATCGGTCAGCTTGCCATGGAAGAAGTGTCCGCATTCTGCCACTTTCAGCAGCTCATGGGGGCGCGACAGGTCATTCGACCAGTCGTAGACCAACTGCGGGTCGACCACTTCGTCGGTGTCCGGCTGCACCACCGTGAGGGCGACGCGTTCGGGCAGCGGGAACTGCTCGGTCAGGCGCATCACCGCCGGGGCGATCATGAACAGGTGTTGCAGTGCCACGCCCCCGGCCTCCAGGCGCCCGGCCAGGCTGGCGGCGACGAAACCACCGAAGGAGAACCCCATCAGCACCAGCGGCAGTTCGGGGTGCTGCTCGCGCAGCCAGGCGGCAGCGGCCTCGGCATCGGTCACTTCACCGGCGCCCATGTCGTGGCTGCCGGCGCTCTGGCCGACGCCCCGATAATTGAAACGCAGGGTGATGTAACCGGCGTCGCGGGCGGTGCGTTGCAGGGTCGAGACCACCTTGTTGAGCATGGTGCCGCCCTGGACCGGATTGGGGTGGCAGATCAGCACCGCGCCGCGGGCGCCGGCCACGTCCAGGTACAAGGCTTCCAGCTGGCCGCAGGGGCCATCGATGAACAAGGGTGTTTCGCGGATAAGCAAGGCACTACTCCGTGACCTCGAGGAGGGTCGACTCGTCTAGCTGAGGAATTCTGTTCTGATTTGCGATCGCTCGCGGTATACAGCGCAGGTCTGAGCCGTTAACGTAAAGCAAAGCCGTTTATAGAGGAAGGACTCGTGGAACACTCGCTCCTTGTTTGGTTGCTGCCGACCCTGGCCCTGGTTGTCGGCGTCGGCGTCGGTTTCGCGCTGGCCCGCCTGCTGCCCAACGCGGCACCGAGCAACACCCAACGCCAGCTGGATGACATCCAGCAGCGCTTCGACAATTACCAGAATGAAGTGGTGACCCACTTCAACAGCACCGCCTCGCTGGTCAAGAAGCTGACCCAGAGCTATCAGGACGTCCAGGATCACCTGGCCGACGGCGCCAACCGCCTGGCCCTGGATGAACTGACCCGCCAGCGCCTGCTGGCCGCGCTGCACTCGGAAGCCGCGCAAGGCCCGCGTGATCGCCTGACGCCGCCGAAGGACACCGCCGAGGTGCCGCGCGACTACGCACCGAAGACCCCGAACTCGCCGGGCATGCTCGACGAGAGCTACGGGCTCAAGCGCTGAGTCGATGACATGAAGAAGGCCTCGAAAGAGGCCTTTTTTGTGGGTGATTGGTCCATTCACCGGCAAGGCCGGCTCTGATGGAACTACATATAACTCATTGATTTAGCAGGACCATGTGGGAGCGGGTTTACCCGCGAAGAATCCAACGCGGTGGATGGCACCGGCTCCGCCGGTGTTCGCGGGTAAACCCGCTCCCACAGGTAATCTTGCCAACCTGTCACCGATACCAGGCCGCCCCCTCCTCGCCAATCCCATAGCGCGCCCTCGCCTGCCCCAGCACATCCGCCGGCAGCACGCCCTGGCACACCAGCCCGTACAACGCTGCCAGCACTACAGCATGCCGATCCACCTCGAAGAACCGACGCAACTGCTGACGCGTGTCACTGCGCCCGAAACCATCGGTGCCCAGGGTGATATAGGGCGCCTGCACATACTCGGCAATCAGCTGCGGCCAGGCACGCACATAGTCGCTGGCCGCGATCACCGGGGCATCACCGGGCAGGCAACGACGCACGTGGCAATCCCCCTGTTCCCCGGCCATCGCCAGGCGCTGCGCATCCCTGGCCCCACGCGCCAGCTCGCTGAAGCTGGTGACGCTGAACACCTCACTGTCGACCTGCCAATCACTGGCCAGCAACTCGCCGGCGGCGATCACCTCGCGCAGGATGGTGCCCGAGCCCAACAAGCGCACCTGGCCACGAGGTGCCGCCGACGCATGCCGTGCAAACCGGTACATGCCTCGCAACACATCGTCGTGCACATCTTCGGGCAACGACGGCTGCGGGTAGTTTTCATTCATCACCGCCACGTAGTGGAACTCGTCCCGTTGCTCCACCAGCATGCGCCGTGCGGCATGATCGAGGATCACCGCCAGCTCGCCGGCAAAGCACGGGTCCCAGGCGCGGCAGTTGGGCACCATGGCGGCCATGACCAGGCTCGAGCCGTCCTGATGCTGCAGCCCCTCGCCACCCAGCGTGGTGCGCCCTGCGGTGGCGCCAAGCAACAGGCCGCGGGCGCGCTGGTCGGCGGCGGCCCAGATCAGGTCGCCGACCCGCTGGAAGCCGAACATGGAGTAGTAGATGTACACCGGCAGCATCGCCTCGCCATGCACCGCGTAGGCGGTCGCCGCCGCGATCCACGAAGAGATCGCCCCGGCCTCGGTGATGCCCTCCTCCAGCAACTGACCGTCGCGCGCTTCCTTGTAGACCAGCAGCGAGCCGGCATCCTCCGGCTCGTAGCGTTGCCCCTGGGGCGAGTAGATACCGATCTGACGGAACAGGCTGGCCATGCCGAAGGTCCGCGCTTCGTCGGCGACGATCGGCACCACCCGCGGCCCCAGCCCCGGCACCTTGAGCCAGTTGCCGAGCAGGCGCACGGCGGCCATGGTGGTGGACATCTCTTTGCCCTCGGCGCGCAGGGCGAAGCCTGCGAAGCTGTCCAGGTCCGGCACGGGCAGGCCGGTGCAATCGCTGCGCCGCACCGGCAGCGGCCCGCCCAAAGCCTCGCGGCGCTGGCGCAGGTAGATCATCTCCGGGCTGTCGGCGGCCGGACGGTAGAAGCGCAGCTGCTCCACTGCCTCGTCGGACAGCGGCAGGTGGAAGCGATCGCGAAAGGCCAGCAGCGCCTGCACATCGAGCTTCTTGGCCTGGTGCGCGGTCATTCGCGACTCACCGGCACTGCTCATGCCGTAGCCTTTCTTGGTCTTGGCCAGGATCACCGTCGGCCGCCCCTTGCAGGCCTTGGCCGCGGCGTAGGCGGCATGCAGCTTGCGAAAATCGTGGCCACCGCGCTTGAGGGCGTTGATCTCGTCAGCGCTCATGTGCGCCACCAGACGCTGCAACGCCGGGTTCTGCTTGAAGAAGTGCTCGAGGTTGTAGCTGCCGTCCTTGGCACCGAGGGTCTGGAACTGCCCATCAGGTGTCGCCGCCAGCTGGCGCAGCAGCGCATGCTCATGATCCCGGGCGAACAGCGCGTCCCACTCCGAGCCCCACAGCACCTTGATCACGTTCCAGCCGGCGCCGCTGAACAGCGCTTCGAGCTCCTGGATGATCTGGCCGTTGCCGCGCACCGGGCCGTCCAGGCGCTGCAGGTTGCAGTTGACGATGAAGGTCAGGTTGTCCAGGCCTTCGCGGGCGGCCAGGGTCAGGCCGGCTATCGACTCCGGCTCGTCCATCTCGCCATCGCCGAACACGCCCCACACATGCCGCGCCGAGGTATCGAGCAGGCCGCGGTGCTGCAGGTAGCGCATGAAGCGCGCCTGGTAGATGGCATTGAGCGGGCCGATGCCCATGGAACCGGTGGGGAACTGCCAGAAATCGGGCATCAGCCAGGGATGCGGATAGGAGCACAGGCCGTTGCCCGCGACTTCCTGCCGATAGTTGGCCAGTTGCGCCTCGCTCAGGCGCCCTTCAAGGAAGGCGCGGGCATAGATGCCCGGCGCCGAGTGCGGCTGGAAGAACACCAGGTCGCCACTGCGCTGCGCGCCGCCGCCCTCGCCACGGAAGAAATGCTGGAAACCGACCTCGAAGATTTCCGCCGCCGAGGCATAGCTGGCGATGTGCCCGCCCAGCTCGCCGTAGGCATGGTTGGCCCGCACCACCATGGCCAGGGCATTCCAGCGCAGGATGCCGGTGATTCGCTCATCCAGCTCCAGGTCGCCGGGGTAGTTGCCCTGCTGCTCCACCGGCAAGGTGTTGCGGTAGGCCGAGAAGGCCTGGGCCTCACGCTCCAGACCCAGCTCCAGGGCATGGGCCTGCAGGCGCTGCAGCAGGTAGCGCGCCCGCGCCGGGCCGCAGTGGGCCAGGGTCGAGGACAGGGCCTCACACCACTCGGCGGTTTCCTCGGGGTCACTGTCCAGGGCGGCTTCGAGGGCCGTCAACGGCTCGTTCGGGTTCATCATCGCTACCATCGCGCAGGCCTCGTCCGTGGCGGTTCAGGCACAGGCCTTCAGGGCCTGGGCAATGTCTGCGAGCAGGTCGTCGATGTCTTCCAGCCCCACCGACAGACGCACCAGCCCTTCCGAGATGCCATGCTCGGCACGCTCCTGCTGGGTATAGCTGGAGTGGGTCATGCTCGCCGGGTGCTGGGCCAGCGACTCGGCATCGCCCAGGCTCACCGCGCGGCTGAACAGCTGCAGGGCGTTCATGAAGCGACGGCCGGCCTCGATACCGCCCTTGAGTTCGAAGGCGATCATGCCGCCCGGCAGGCGCATCTGCCGCTGGGCCAGCGCGTACTGCGGGAAGGATGGCAGCCCCGGGTAGTGCAGCAGCTCTACCTGTGATTGTCCGGCGAGGAACTCGGCCACCTGCTGGGCATTGGCGCAGTGGCGGTCCATGCGCAGGGCCAGGGTCTTGATGCCGCGCATCAGCAGTGCGGCATCATGGGGCGACAGCACCGCGCCGGTCATGTCCTTGAGCCCTTCCAGGCGGATGCGGTCGATCAGCGCCTTGCGCCCGACCACCAGCCCGGCGGTGATATCGCCATGCCCGGACAGGTACTTGGTGGCCGAATGCACCACCAGGTCCACGCCCAGCTCCAGCGGGCGTTGCAGGTAGGGGGTGCAGTAGGTGTTGTCGACCACGATGCTCAGGTCGTGACCACGGGCGGCGTCGACCACCGCGGCAATGTCCACCAGCTGCATGTTGGGGTTGGCCGGGGTTTCGAAGTAGATCATCCGCGTCTTCGGGGTGATCGCGGCCTGCAGTGCCGGGATGTCGTTGAGATCGACATGGCGGATCTTCACGCCAAACTCGCCGATGCCGTGGTGCAGGTAGGCGAAGGTGCAGCCATACAGGGTGCTGCCGACGATCAGCTCGTCACCGGGGCGTAGCAGGGTCCATAGCGTGGCGGTAATGGCGCCCATGCCGGAGGCCAGCGCCAGCCCGGCCTCGCCCCCTTCGAGAGAGGCCATGCGCTGTTCCAGCAGGCCCAGGGTCGGATTGGAAATGCGGCTGTAGAAATGCCCCGGTTCCTCACCCGCGAAGCAGGCGGCGCCGTACTCGACGGTGGGGAAGGCATAGGTGGCGGTCTGGTACACCGGCGGCACCAACGCGCCGCCGTGGGACATCGGGTCATAGCCATGGTGGATGGCCCGTGTGGAGAAACCGGTGTTCTTGTTGGAGTCGCGCATGGCAACAGCCTCTTGTGGTTTGCTATAAGCTTATGCCACCAAGCTGCCGCGCTTTTTCCAAACTTGCCCACGCAATTGCGCAAGTTTTGAAAGAAAAACAACAAAAATAGAACCAGGAGGGCAAGATATGCCTTCAGCTCTCGACCGTACCGACCGCGCCCTGCTCGCCGCCCTGCAGGACAACGCCCGCCTGACCGTATCCGAACTCGCCGACCAGGTCGCCCTGACCACCTCGCCCTGCTGGCGGCGGGTCAAGCTGCTGGAGGACAACGGCTACATCACCGGCTACCAGGCCATTCTTTCGCCCAAGTCGCTGGGCTTCGGGGTGACCGCGTTCGTCAGCATCATGATGGACTCGCACACCAAGGAGATGGCCCTGGCGTTCGAGCAAAGGCTGATGGAGATTCCCGAGATCGTCGCCTGCCACAACATCTCCGGGCGCTATGACTTTTTGCTGGAGATCCTCGCCCGGGACCTGGAGTCGTTTGGCGAATTCACCCGGGAGGTGCTGCAACGGTTGCCGGGGGTGAAGGAGATCTATTCGAGCTTTTCGTACAAGGCGGTGAAGGAGCGGCGGGTGATTCCCGTTTCCGAGAAACACATTTAGAGAGTCGGGGGCGCGCTGCGCCCCGTTCGCGGCACAAGGCCGCTCCTACAGGGTTGTGCGGTCCCCTGTAGGAGCGGCCTTGTGCCGCGAAAGGGCTGCACAGCAGCCCCGGCTCTCCCGAACCAAACAAAAAACCCCGCCGAAGCGGGGTTTCTCAGATCACGTGGTTACTCAGATCGCGCCACGCAGACGCAGCACATCCAGCACCAGCTTCACACCTTCATCGACACTGACCGACTGGGTGTCGATCACCAGGTCCGCATCCAGCGGCACATCGAACGGGAAACTCTCGCCCGGAATGTTGTCGCCACCGGCCGCGTACAGCCCCTGTGGATCACGCTCACGGCACACCAGCGGCGACGCCTGGACGTAGACGGTGACCAGGCGCTCCTTGCCGATCAGCGCCTTGGCCTGCTCGCGGCCTTCGGCATCCGGGGCAACGAACGCAGCCAGGGTCAGCAGGCCGGCTTCGTTGAACTGGCGCGCCACATGGGCGGCGCGGCGCCAGTTCTCGGTGCGCCCGGCGCGATCCTGCGGCAGGCCCTTGTTCAGGTCGTGGCGCAGGTTCTGGCCATCGAGCACATAGACCGCACGGCCCATGTCGAACAGCTTGCGCTCCACCGCGTAGGCCAGGGTGCTCTTGCCGGCGCCGGACAGGCCGCTGAACAGCACGGTGGCCGGCTGCTGGCCGAAGCGCAGGGCGCGCTCTTCGGTCGACACATGGGCCAGCTTGCCGTGCTGACCGGTGCTGCCGTGCGGCAGTACCGGCGGGGCGATGATCATGCCGGCGCCGACGGTGCCGTTGGTCAGGCGGTCGATGACGATGAACGCGCCGGTGGTGCGGTTGCTCTCGTAGCCGTCCAGGGCAATGGCGCTGTCCAGCGCGACCTTGACCCGGCCGATCTCGTTGAGCTGCAGCGCGCTGGCGGGGCCCTGCTCCAAGGTGTTCACATCGACCTTGTGGGTGATGCTCGCAATCGAGCCCGGCACGTAGCTGGTGGCGCGCTTGATGTCGTACTTCTTGCCCGGGAGCATTGGCTCCTCGGCCATCCACACCAGCATGGCATCGAACTGGTCGGTGACCGACGGTACGTTGTCGGCATGTACCAGCAGGTCGCCACGGGAGATGTCGATCTCGTCTTCCATCGTCAGGGTCACGGCCTGGCCGGGGCCGGCGTTCTCCAGTTCACCTTCGTAGGTGACGATGGACTTGACCCGGCTGCTCTTGCCCGACGGCAGCACGACGATCTCGTCGCCCTTGTGCACCACGCCACCGGCGATGGTGCCGGCGAAGCCACGGAAGTTCAGGTTCGGACGGTTGACGTACTGCACCGGGAAACGCAGGTCGGTGACGTTGCGGTCGGCGGCGATCTCGACGGTCTCGAGGATCTCCATCAGCGCCGGGCCCGTGTACCACGGCGAACGCTCGCTGCGGTTGACCACGTTGTCGCCCTTGAGCGCCGACATCGGCACGAAGTGCAGGCTGCTCGGCTTGAGGTTGATGCCCTCGGCGAACTTCAGGTAGTCGGCCTTGATCGACTCGAAGACCTGCTCGTCGAAGCCCTTGAGGTCCATCTTGTTGACCGCGACGACGATGTGCTTGATGCCCAGCAACGAGGCGATATAGCTGTGCCGGCGGGTCTGGGTCTGTACGCCGTAGCGGGCATCGACCAGGATGATCGCCAGATCGCAGGTGGACGCGCCGGTGGCCATGTTGCGGGTGTACTGCTCGTGGCCCGGGGTGTCGGCGATGATGAACTTGCGCTTGGCGGTGGAGAAGTAGCGGTAGGCGACATCGATGGTGATGCCCTGCTCGCGCTCGGCCTGCAGGCCGTCCACCAGCAGCGCCAGGTCGACTTCCTCGCCAGTGGTGCCGGATTTTTTCGAGTCGCGGGTGATGGCCTCGAGGTGGTCCTCGTAGATCATCTTCGAGTCGTGCAGCAGGCGCCCGATCAGGGTGCTCTTGCCGTCGTCCACGTTGCCACAGGTCAGGAAGCGCAGCAGCTCTTTACGCTCGTGCTGGGCCAGGTAGGCGAGGATGTCCTCGCTGATCAAATCGGATTGGTGCGACATGAGGAAACCCTGAAATTAGAAGTAGCCTTGGCGTTTTTTGTCTTCCATGGAACCGGCGCCATCGTGGTCGATGACGCGGCCCTGGCGCTCGGACGTTCGGGTCAGGAGCATTTCCTGGATGATGTCCGTCAGGGTCTCGGCTTCAGACTCGACCGCGCCCGTCAGCGGGTAGCAGCCCAGGGTACGGAAACGCACTTTCTTCTTGACGATGCGCGCCTTCTCCTCGTCGCTCAGGTGCTCGAGGATGCGCTCGTCGTCGATCATGATCAGGGTGCCGTTCTTCTCGATCACTTCGCGCTCGGCGGCGAAGTACAGCGGCACGATCGGGATGCCTTCGAGGTAGATGTACTGCCAGATGTCCAGCTCGGTCCAGTTCGACAGCGGGAACACGCGGATCGACTCGCCCTTGTTGACCTTGCCGTTGTAGATGTTCCACAGCTCCGGGCGCTGGTTCTTCGGGTCCCAGCGGTGCTTGCTGTCACGGAACGAGTAGACGCGCTCCTTGGCCCGCGACTTCTCTTCGTCACGGCGCGCACCGCCGAAGGCGGCGTCGAAGCCATGCTTGTCCAGCGCCTGCTTCAGGCCCTGGGTCTTCATGATGTCGGTGTGCTTGGAGCTGCCATGGGTGAACGGGTTGATGCCCTGCGCCACACCCTCGGGGTTGACGTGGGTGATCAGCTCCAGGCCCATCTCTTCGACCATCTTGTCGCGGAAGCGGTACATCTCCTGGAACTTCCACTGGGTGTCGACGTGCATCACCGGGAACGGCAGCTTGCCCGGGAAGAACGCCTTGCGCGCCAGGTGCAGCATGACCGCGGAATCCTTGCCGATCGAGTACAGCATCACCGGGTTGTCGAACTCGGCGGCCACCTCGCGGATGATGTGGATGCTCTCCGCCTCCAGCTGTTTCAAGTGCGTCAGATTGTCGACCATGGCTACTCACGAAAAACGATCTTATGGACGGCCTGCGGGCCGTGTTCGAGCGAGCCACTTTATCACAGCACCTGATTCTATTTAGGAGGCTGCCTAGATCGAAACAATCTAACGATATGACTGGGGGTTTGGGCCCTGTAGGAGCGGCCTTGTGCCGCGAAAGGGCTGCAAGGCAGCCCCGGCGATTTATGCATCAACGCTGAAATCCTGGGGCTGCTGCGCAGCCCTTTCGCGGCACAAGGCCGCTCCTACAGGAACGACATCTGCATCATCAGATCGGATTCGGGCAATCGATGAACAGGTGCTCGACCGCGAACCGCCGCGCCAGGTAATCCCCCAGCGCCTGCACGCCATAGCGTTCGGTGGCGTGGTGCCCGGCGGCGATGAAGCTCACGCCGTTCTCGCGGGCACTGTGGAAGGTCTGCTCCGACGCCTCGCCACTGATGAACAGGTCGACCCCGGCGGCGATGGCGGTGTCGATGTAGCCCTGCCCACCGCCGGTGCACCAGCCGACCCGGCGGATCATCTGCTCACCCTCGACGACCAGCGGCTCTCGCCCCAGCGCCTCGCGCACCCGGCGGGCGAAGTCCCGCGCCGACACCGGTTCCGCCAGCGAACCGACCAGGCCGACCACCTTGGGGTTGTTCGGGTCCAGCGGGCCCTCGACGGTGATGTCCAGCTGGCGCGCCAGCTGCACGTTGTTGCCCACTTCCGGGTGTACGTCCAGCGGCAGGTGGAAGGCCAGCAGGCTGATGTCGTGCTTGAGCAGGGTCTTCAGGCGCCGCTGCTTGATCCCGGTGATGCACGGGTTCTCGCCCTTCCAGAAGTAGCCATGGTGCACCAGCACCAGGTCGGCTTCGGCCTCGACCGCCGCGTCCAGCAGCGCCTGGCTGGCGGTCACGCCGCTGACGATACGGCTGACCTGGGGGCGGCCTTCGACCTGCAGGCCGTTGGGGCAGTAGTCCTGGATCTTCGCGCTGCCCAGGTAGCGCTCGGCTTCCTCGACCAGGGTATTGAGGGCGACGGCCATGAAAAATCTCCTCGAATTCGGCGTTGCACCAGGGCGCGAGGCCCTATAATGGCCGCCATTATGGGCCGTCGCCGGCGCAGGGGAAACCGGTGACAAGTGCTTGGGGGCAAACCTGCGGTGCTGCCCTTCGCGGGTAAACCCGCTCCCACAGGGTTGGTGTGATCTCTGTGGGAGCGGGTTTACCCGCGAAGCAGCCACTGCGGTTTCGACCGTGCCGATCGACTTTTTCACGTGTATGATCGCGCGCGCTCGCCCCGGGCCGAACTGACAAGGCCCCCGCCCTACTCCCAGGATTCATTCATGTTCAAGGCTCTGCGTTACTTCGGCTGGCCCCTGCTCACCGGTGTGCTGATCGCCATCCTGATCATCCAGCGTTTCCCGCAATGGGTCGGCCTGCCCAGCCAGGACGTCAACCTGCAGCAGGCCCCGCAAACCACGAAGATCATGCAGGGCCCGGTGTCCTACGCCGATGCCGTGACCCTGGCCGCGCCTGCGGTGGTCAACCTGTACACCACCAAGGTGGTGAACAAGAGCGCCCACCCGCTGTTCGAAGACCCGCAGTTCCGTCGTTTCTTCGGCGACAACCTGCCCAAGCAGCGGCGCTGGGAGTCGAGCCTGGGCTCGGCGGTGATCATGAGCCCGGAAGGCTACCTGCTGACCAACAACCACGTCACCAGCGGCGCCGACCAGATCGTCGTGGCCCTCAAGGACGGCCGCGAGACCCTCGCCCGGGTGATCGGCAGCGATCCGGAAACCGACCTGGCGGTGCTGAAGATCGACCTCAAGAGCCTGCCGGCGATCACCATCGGCCGCTCCGACAACATCCACATCGGTGACGTGACCCTGGCCATCGGCAACCCGTTCGGCGTCGGCCAGACCGTGACCATGGGCATCATCAGCGCCACCGGTCGCAACCAGCTGGGCCTGAACAACTACGAAGACTTCATCCAGACCGACGCTGCGATCAACCCGGGCAACTCCGGCGGCGCGCTGGTGGATGCCAACGGCAACCTGGTGGGCATCAACACGGCGATCTTCTCCAAGTCCGGCGGCTCCCAGGGCATCGGCTTCGCCATCCCGGTCAAGCTGGCGCTGGAGGTGATGAAGTCGATTGTCGAGCACGGCCAGGTGATCCGTGGCTGGCTGGGCATTGAAGTGCAGCCGCTGAGCCAGGAACTGGCCGAGTCGTTCGGCATGCAGGGCCGCCCGGGCATTGTCGTGGCGGGTATCTTCCGCGATGGCCCGGCGGCGCGCGCGGGGCTGCAACTGGGCGATGTGATCCTGAGCATCAATGGCGAGCCGGCCGGTGACGGGCGCAAATCGATGAACCAAGTGGCGCGGATCAAGCCCAATGAGAAGATCACCATCGAGGTGGTGCGCAATGGGCAGCAGCTGAAGCTGGTGGCCGAGGTGGGGCTGCGGCCGCCGCCAGCGCCGGTGGCCACCAAAGAAGAGAAGTGATATTGCTTGATTGGGGCTGCTTTGCAGCCCTTTCGCGGCACAAGGCCGCTCCTACAAGGATCGCGTTGTTCCTGTAGGAGCGGCCTTGTGCCGCGAAAGGGCCGCAAAGCGGCCCCGACTGCATCAATGCAGGATCTGGCTCAGGAACAACTTGGTCCGATCACTGCGCGGCCGGTCGAAGAAGTCATCCGGCGCGGCCTGCTCGACGATCTCCCCCTTGTCCATGAAGATCACCCGGTTCGCCACGGTGCGGGCAAAGCCCATCTCGTGGGTCACGCAGAGCATGGTCATACCGTCTTCGGCCAGGCTGACCATGGTGTCCAGCACCTCCTTGACCATCTCCGGGTCCAGCGCCGAAGTCGGCTCGTCGAACAGCATGATCTTCGGCTTCATGCACAGCGCCCGGGCAATCGCCACCCGCTGCTGTTGACCACCAGACAACTGCCCCGGGTACTTGTGCGCCTGCTCCGGAATGCGCACGCGCTCGAGGAAGTGCATGGCGATTTCCTCGGCCTTGCGCCGCGGCAGCTTGCGCACCCACATCGGCGCCAGGGTGCAGTTTTCAAGGATGCTCAGGTGCGGGAACAGGTTGAAGTGCTGGAACACCATGCCCACCTCGCGGCGGATCGCCTCGATCTGCTTGAGGTCATTGGTTAGCTCCACGCCATCGACGACGATGCGCCCCTGCTGGTGTTCCTCCAGCCGGTTGAGGCAGCGGATGGTGGTCGACTTGCCCGAGCCGGACGGCCCGCACAGGACGATGCGCTCGCCCTGGCGCACGTTCAGGTTGATGTCCTTGAGCACATGGAACTGGCCGTACCACTTGTTCACGCCCTGCATCTGGATGATGCCTTCGGGGCCGGCAGGCTGCTTGATCGCTTCACTCATTTCGAAACTCCTAACGCTTGTGGCCAGTGTCCAGCTTGCGCTCCAGGTGCATGGAGTAGCGGGACATACCGAAACAGAAAATCCAGAACACCAGGGCGGCGAACACATAGCCCTCGGTGGCCATGCCCAGCCAGGCCGGGTCAGCCGCTGCCTGCTTGACGCTGTTGAGCAGGTCGAACAGGCCGATGATGATCACAAGGCTGGTGTCCTTGAACAGGGCGATGAAGGTGTTGACGATGCCAGGAATCACCAGCTTGAGCGCCTGGGGCAGGATCACCAGGCCCATCGCCCGCCAGTAGCCCAGGCCCATGGCCGCGGCGGCTTCGTACTGGCCCTTGGGGATGGCCTGCAGGCCGCCGCGCACCACCTCGGCGATGTACGCCGACTGGAACAGGATCACGCCGATCATCGCCCGCAGCAGCTTGTCGAAGCTCATGCCCTCGGGCAGGAACAGCGGCAGCATCACCGATGACATGAACAGCACGGTGATCAGCGGCACGCCGCGCCAGAACTCGATGAAGGTCACGCAGACCACCTTCACCGCCGGCATGTTCGAACGCCGCCCCAGCGCCAGCAGGATGCCCAGCGGCAAGGCGCCGACGATACCGACCGTGGCGATCACCAGGGTCAGCATCAGGCCGCCCCACTGGCTGGTGGGCACCGTGTCCAGGCCCAGCACACCGCCATGCAGCAGGATGTAGGCGAGGATCGGGTACAGCACCAGGAAGCCCAGGCCGTACACCGCCTTGCGCGGGAAGCGCTTGATGAACAGCGGTGCGGCGCCGAGCACGGCGAGCCATACGCTCAGGTCGACGCGCCAGCGCAGTTCCGCCGGGTAGTAGCCGTACATGAACTGGCCGAAGCGCTGTTGGATGAACACCCAGCAGGCGCCCTCCTTGGTGCAGTCGGCGCGAGTGGTGCCGACCCAGTTGGCGTCGATGAACGCCCACTGCACCAGCGGCGGCACGATCAGCCAGACCAGGTACAGGGCGAACAATGTCAGCAGGGTGTTGAGCCAGCTGGAGAACAGGTTGGCCCGCATCCAGGCGAGCACGCCAACGGTCTTCACCGGTGGCGGCATGTCGGGTTTGAAAACATGGGCTGTCACGGATGTACCCTCACCGTTCGATCAGCGCAATGCGCTTGTTGTACCAGTTCATCAACAGCGAAATGCTGATGCTGATGGCGAGATAGACGCTCATGGTGATGGCGATCACCTCGATGGCCTGGCCGGTCTGGTTGAGCACGGTACCAGCGAACAGCGAGACCATCTCCGGGTAGCCGATACCGGCGGCCAGCGACGAGTTCTTTGCCAGGTTCAGGTACTGGCTGGTCAGCGGCGGAATGATCACCCGCAAGGCCTGGGGAATGATCACCTTGCGCAGCGTCGGGCCTTCGCGCAGGCCCAGCGAGCGGGCCGCCTCGGTCTGGCCGTGGCTGACCGAACGGATACCGGAACGCACGATCTCGGCGATGAACGCCGCGGTATAGATGGTCAGCGCCAGGGTCAGCGCCAGCAGCTCGGGGATCAGCACCCAGCCACCGACGAAGTTGAAGCCCTTGAGCTGCGGCACTTCCCAGTGCACCGGGCTGCCGAACAGCAGCGCGCAGACGCCGGGGATGCCGATGAACAGCAGCAGGCCGACCCAGAACTTGTGGAACGGCTCGCCGGTTTCGTTGAAACGCTTGTTGGCGAAACGCACCATCACCGCGATGGCGACGATCGCCAGCACCAGCGCGATGACGAACGGCCAGAAGCCCTCGGCCATCGAGGCGCCGGGCATGTTCAGGCCGCGGTTGCTGATGAAGAAGGTGTCGTCGATGTTGATGCTGCCCCGTGGCCCGGGCAGGGTCAGGAACACGGCGAAGTACCAGAACAGGATCTGCAGCAGCGGCGGAATGTTGCGGAAGGTCTCCACGTACACCGTCGCCAGCTTGTTGATCATCCAGTTCGGTGACAACCGCGCCACGCCGATGATGAAGCCCAGCAAGGTGGCCAGGATGATGCCGATGAAGGTCACCAGCAGGGTGTTGAGCAGGCCGATGACGAACACCCGGGCATAGCTGTCCGATTCCACGTAGGGGATCAGGTGCTGGGCGATGCCGAAGCCGGCGCTGCGCTCGAGGAAATCGAAGCCCGAGGTGATGCCCCGGTGCTGCAGGTTGGTCTGCGTATTGTGGAACAGGTACCAGCCCAGGCCCACCACGAAGACCACCGTGAGGATCTGGAACAGCCACGCGCGCACACGTGGATCACTAAGGGAAAACCCTTTCCGTGCGCCGATTTGATTTTGCATGAAGTGCCCCGAAAAGAAGGGATTCGAACGACCCGCGGCGGCAGGATGCCGCCGCGGGGTGCAACCATCAGCGCACCGGTGGCGCGTACTGGATGCCGCCGTTGTTCCACAGGGCGTTCATGCCACGGTCGATCTTCAGGTCGGTGCTCTGGCCCAGGTTCTTCTCGAACACTTCGCCATAGTTGCCGACTTGCTTGACGATCTGTACTACCCAGTCCTTGGGCAGCTTGAGGTCCTTGCCATACTCGCCGTCGGCGCCCAGCAGGCGGGCGACGTCAGGGTTCTTGGTGGACTTGGCCTCGGCCTCGACGTTCTTCGAGGTGACGCCGGCCTCTTCGGCGTTGAGCATGGCGAACAGGGTCCACTTGACGATGCTGAACCACTCCTCGTCGCCCTTGCGCACCACTGGGCCCAGCGGTTCCTTGGAGATGGTCTCCGGCAACACTACGTACTCGGTCGGCGCGGCCAGCTTGGAGCGCTGGGCGAACAGCTGCGACTTGTCGGAGGTCAGTACGTCGCAACGGCCGGACTCCAGCGACTTGGCGCTTTCGTCGGAGGTGTCGAAGGTGATCGGGGTGTACTTCAGGCCATTGGCGCGGAAGTAGTCGGAGACGTTCAGCTCGGTAGTGGTACCGGCCTGGATGCAGATGGTCGCGCCATCGAGTTCCTTGGCACTGGAGACGCCGAGTTTCTTGTTGGCGAGGAAGCCGACGCCGTCGTAGTAGGTGACACCGGCGAACACCAGGCCCATGCCGGCATCGCGCGAGCTGGTCCAGGTAGTGTTGCGCGACAGCACGTCGACTTCGCCGGACTGCAGCGCGGTGAAGCGCTCCTTGGCGTTGAGCTGGCTGAACTTGACCTTGGTCGCGTCGCCGAACACGGCGGCGGCGACGGCGCGGCACACATCGGCGTCGATGCCGACGATCTTGCCTTGCGCGTCCGGTACGGAGAAGCCTGGAAGACCATCGCTCACGCCACACTGGACGAAGCCCTTCTTCTTCACCGCATCGAGGGTGGCGCCGGCCTGGGCAAAGCTGGTGGCGCCCAGCGCAGCGGCGGCGGTCAGGACTGCCAGGGTGGTTTTCAACATCTTCATCAACAACCTCCAAATCGCTCTTGTTGTATGAGCCGGAATTGCACCGCACCCTTATGAGGCGCATCCGACCCCTTGTTGGCTTGTTTTTGGGTCAATTGGCGCAATGGGCTGTTCTATGACAGCCTTCGATCCACACGAGGGGTGTTACCGCGACCGGTCCACCTCTTCGCATGGCAAGGACGTAGCAAAGGGCGTACCACAGTCGAAGGCTTAAGCGATTAAGCGGTAGTCAAGTAGTAAAAGTTGTAGAGTTGCGACATCTTTTTCTGGCATTAACCTCCAATGCCTTCTTTTTACGCACTACATAAGTACGCAAGCACTCTTTCGGAGCAGTCATGACCAACCCGCTGATCCTCGAACCGCAGAAAACCGCCGACGCCTGTGTGATCTGGTTGCACGGCCTGGGGGCCGACCGTTACGACTTCCTACCTGTGGCGGAATTTCTCCAGGAACGCCTGCTGAGCACTCGCTTCATCATGCCCCAGGCGCCAACGCGCGCGGTGACCATCAACGGTGGCTACGAAATGCCCAGTTGGTACGACATCAAGGCCATGACCCCGGCGCGGGCCATCGACGAAACGCAGCTGGAGGAATCGGCCGATCAGGTCATTGCCCTGATCAAGGCGGAACAGGCCAAGGGCATCAACCTATCGCGCATCGTCCTCGCCGGTTTCTCCCAGGGCGGCGCCGTGGTGCTGCACACCGCCTATATAAAGTGGCAGGAAGCCCTGGGCGGGGTGATCGCACTGTCCACCTACGCACCGACCTTCACCGACGCCCAGCAGCTGAGCGCCTGCCAGCAGCGCACCCCGGCGCTGTGCCTGCACGGCGTGCATGACTCGGTGGTGATCCCGTCGATGGGCCGCACGGCGTTCGAATACCTCGATACCTGGGGTGTGGCTGCCCAATGGCACGAGTACCCCATGGAACACGAAGTGGCGGTGGCCGAGCTGTCCGACATCCACGACTGGCTGAGCCGCCAGCTGAAGTGATCGTGTAGCCCAGGATGCATTGCACTACGCCGCGCCCGATTCTTGCATTACACTGCCCGGCGTACATTCCTTAACCAGTTGACGAGACGACCGTGCTCAAGGCACTCAAGAAAATATTCGCCAAGGGAGACGCCACGCCGCAGGCCGCCGAGCCCGTCGCCGTGACCCCGCCCGCGCCGGCTGCGCAACCCGCCGTCGAAAAGGCGCCAGCGCGCCAGCACGCCAAGCCCAGGGCCGCGGCAAAACCGCAGGCCGAACCCCAGCCCGCCGACCAGCCGCGCGTCGAACAGCCCGCCCGTGACAAGCCGCGCCGCGAACGCAAGCCCAAGCCTCAGGCCAGCCTGTGGAAACCCGAGGACTTCGTGGTCGAGCCGCAGGAAGGCAAGACCCGCTTCCACGACTTCAAGCTCTCCAACGAGCTGATGCACGCCATCCACGACCTCGGTTTCCCTTACTGCACGCCGATCCAGGCCCAGGTCCTGGGCCACACCCTGCGTGGCCAGGACGCCATCGGCCGAGCCCAGACCGGCACCGGCAAGACCGCCGCGTTCCTGGTCTCGATCATCTCGCAGCTGCAGCAGGTGCCGCCGCCCAAGGAGCGCTACATGGGCGAGCCGCGGGCGCTGATCATCGCCCCGACCCGCGAGCTGGTGGTACAGATCGCCAAGGATGCCCAGGCCCTGACCAAGTACAGCGGCCTGAACGTGATGAGCTTCGTCGGCGGCATGGACTTCGACAAGCAGCTCAAGTCGCTGGAGGCCCGCCACTGCGACATCCTGGTGGCCACCCCCGGCCGCCTGCTGGACTTCAACCAGCGCGGCGAGGTGCACCTGGACATGGTCGAGGTGCTGGTGCTGGACGAAGCCGACCGCATGCTCGACATGGGCTTCATCCCCCAGGTCCGCCAGATCATCCGCCAGACCCCGCCCAAGAGCGAGCGCCAGACCCTGCTGTTCTCGGCCACCTTCACCGACGATGTGATGAACCTGGCCAAGCAGTGGACCACCGATCCGGCCATCGTCGAGATCGAGCCGGAGAACGTGGCCAGCGAGACCGTCGAGCAGCACGTCTACGCCGTGGCCGGCAGCGACAAGTACAAGCTGCTGTACAACCTGGTCACGCAGAACAAGTGGGAACGGGTGATGGTGTTCGCCAACCGCAAGGACGAGGTGCGACGCATCGAGGAGAAACTGGTGCGCGACGGCATCAACGCCGCCCAGCTGTCGGGTGACGTGCCGCAGCACAAGCGCATCCGCACCCTGGAGAATTTCCGCGAAGGACGCATCAGCGTGCTGGTGGCCACCGACGTGGCCGGCCGCGGCATCCACATCGACGGCATCAGCCATGTGATCAACTTCACCCTGCCGGAAGATCCGGACGACTACGTGCACCGTATCGGCCGTACCGGCCGTGCGGGCAGCAGCGGTGTGTCGATCAGCTTTGCCGGCGAGGACGATTCGTACCAGCTGCCAGCGATCGAAGAGCTGCTGGGGCGCAAGATCAAGTGCGAGATGCCGCCGGACGAGCTGTTGAAGCCGGTGCCGCGCAAGCATCATTGATCAGTGGTGACTTCTTCGCGGGTAAACCCGCTCCCACAGGCACGCATGATCCCTGTGGGAGCGGGTTTACCCGCGAACCGGGGCCCAAGCCCCGGCCATCCACAACAGGCCTACCAGCGCCCCGCCGCATCCTGATCGCTCTGCTTACCCTCGACCCAGCGCGGCCCTTCCCGGGTGTTCTCCTTCTTCCAGAACGGCGCCCGGGTCTTCAGGTAATCCATGATGAAATTGCAGGCATCGAACGCCGCCTGGCGGTGCGCGCTGGCCACGCCGACGAAGACGATCGGCTCGCCCGGCTCCAGGGCGCCGATGCGGTGCAGCACCTCGACCTTGAGCAACGGCCAGCGCTGCTCGGCCTCGACCACGATCTTGGCCAGGGCCTTCTCGGTCATCCCCGGGTAGTGCTCGAGGAACATCCCGGCCACATCCAGGCCATCGTTGAAGTCGCGCACGTAGCCGACGAAACCGACTACCGCCCCCACGCCGACATTGGCGGCGTGCATGGCGTTGACCTCAGCGCCCGGGTCGAAGGCCGCCTGCTGGACACGTACGGCCACGGTCAACCTCCGGTCACGGGTGGGAAGAACGCGATCTCGTCACCCTCTTCCACTGGCTCATCGAGCCGGCACAGCTCTTCGTTGCGGGCGCACATCAGGTTCTGCTCGGCCAGCACCGCATAATGCCCGCCCTTGCCCACCAGGGCCTGGCGCACATCCTCCAGTACCTTGAAGTCACCTTCCAGGCGCTCGGCATCGACGCCCAGCAACTCACGGTAGCGGGCGAAATACATGACCTTGACCTTCATCACCCCTCCACCTTGTAGTGGCCGCTCTTGCCGCCGGTCTTCTCCAGCAGGCGCACTTGCTCGATGACCATGCCCTTGTCCACCGCCTTGCACATGTCGTAGATGGTCAGCGCGGCGACGCTGGCGGCGGTCAGGGCTTCCATCTCGACGCCGGTCTGCCCGGCCAACTTGCAGCGGGCGACGATATGCACCACATCCTCGCCTTCGGCGGCCAGCTCGACCTTGACGCCGGTAAGCATCAGCGGATGGCACAGCGGGATCAGGTCGCTGGTCTTCTTCGCCGCCTGGATGCCGGCGATGCGCGCCACGGCGAACACGTCGCCCTTGGGATGTTGGCCATCGACGATCATGCGCAGGGTGTCCGGCAACATGCGCACCCGCGCCTCGGCAATCGCCTCGCGCGCGGTCACGGCCTTTTCAGTGACGTCGACCATGTTGGCGCGCCCCTGGGAATCAAGATGAGTCAGCACTGCTCTGCTCCTGGGTAGGGAATACAGAGTGTAAACCTGCAGGTCAGCTTTGAGCAGAGGGCAGATCAGCGCATCGCGGGGTAAGCCCGCTCCCACGACGAATCGTGGGAGCGGGCTTGGGTTACAGATGCGACTCGGCGTACTCGGCCAGCACCGAGCGCGGCACGCCCTGCAGGGTGATGTGAACGCCGTGGGGGAAGTCCTTGAAGCGTTCGGTCAGGTAGGTCAGCCCGGAGCTGGTGGCCGACAGGTACGGCGTGTCGATCTGCGCCAGGTTGCCCAGGCAGACCACCTTGGACCCGTTCCCCGCGCGGGTGATGATGGTCTTGATCTGGTGCGGCGTGAGGTTCTGGCACTCGTCGATGAGGATCAGGCTCTGCTGGAAGCTGCGACCCCGGATGTAGTTCAGCGACTTGAACTGCAACGGCACCCGCTCGAGGATGTACTCGACACTGCCGTGGGTGCTCTCGTCGTCCATGTGCAGCGCTTCGAGGTTGTCGGTGATGGCGCCCAGCCAGGGCTCCATCTTCTCCGCCTCGGTGCCCGGCAGGAAGCCGATCTCCTGGTCCAGCCCCTGCACGCTACGGGTGGCGATGATGCGCCGGTAGCGCTTGCTGACCATGGTCTGCTCGATGGCCGCGGCCAACGCCAGGATGGTCTTGCCGGAGCCGGCGGCGCCGGTGAGGTTGACCAGGTGGATATCCGGGTCGAGCAGGGCGAACAGCGCCAGGCTCTGGTGGATGTCCCGCGGCTTGAGGCCCCAGGCTTCCTGGTGCAGCAGCGGTTCCTGGTGCAGGTCGAGCAGCAGCAGCTCGTCGTTGCGGATGCCCTTGATCCAACCGACGAAGCCCTGTTCATCGATGATGAACTCGTTGATATGCACCGCCGGCAGGTTGTCGATCAGTTGCACCCGGTGCCAGGTACGGCCGCGTTCCTGGCGGGTGTCGACCTTGCTCACGCGGTCCCAGAACGACCCTGTGACCGAGTGATAGCCCTTGGACAGCAAGGACACGTCGTCGACCAGCTGGTCGGTGCTGTAGTCCTCGGCGGCAATCCCGCAGGCACGCGCCTTCAGGCGCATGTTGATGTCCTTGGTCACCAGCACCACGTCGAGGTCCTTGCGCTTGGCGCGCAGGTCCAGCAGCTGGTTGATGATGATGTTGTCGGCGAGGTTTTCGGGGAGCAGGCGGTTCGGCTCGTTGCGCGTGCTCATGAGGATGGACAGGAAGCCCTTGGGCCCGCTCTTGCCGCGCTGGATCGGCACGCCCTGCTCGACATCGCTGGGCGAGGCATCACCGAGGGTCTGGTCGATCAGGCGGATGGCCTGGCGACACTCGGCGGCGATGGTGTGTTTACCGGTCTTGAGCTTGTCGAGTTCCTCCAGCACCGTCATCGGTATGGCGACGTGGTGCTCCTCGAAGTTGAGCAGGGCGTTGGGGTCGTGAATCAGGACGTTGGTATCGAGCACATACAGGATTGGCTGGTTGGAGGAAGGGTTGCGTCCTTGGTCATCCATACTCGTTCACCTTATGTGAAAGCCACACGGCGCGAACGGCTGCGCCGCAGAGTGACTGCCGTTCTTCCCGTATCCGCGTCGTTACGGGCGGGAAGCTCACCTGGCAAAAGGGGCGTGGATGACGCCACCTGTGCTGCAGGGTTCGGCTGTCTGATTCCTTGATACCGCAAAAACCATGACCGAAAAAAGTCTTTTTACGCTCTAGTGAAGTTTATTTTTCGGATTGACGAACAGGGCTTGGCGCGAGGCCGGAGCGGGACTACAGTCAGAGATCAGGTAGCGCATCAAGCCCGTTCAGGCGCGCACGAAACGCTGGCGCAGCACATTGCTCAGGGCATCCACCAGCAGCACCAGCAACAGCATGGCGATGATCACCGTGCTGGCCTGGGCCTCCTGGAACAGGCTCAGGGTCGCGTAGAGCATCTGTCCCAGCCCGCCCGCCCCCACGAAGCCCAGCACGCTGGCCATGCGGATGTTGTTTTCCCAGCGATACAGGCTGTACGCCAGCAGTTGTGGCCACAGGTTGGGCAACGTGCCGAAACAGAACGCCGCCACCTGGCTGCCGCCTTGCAGGCGGATCGCCGTCGCAGGCTCAGGCGGCGCATTCTCCAGCGCCTCGGCGAACAGCCGCCCCAGCACCCCGGCGGTGTGCAGCGCCAGCGCCAGGGTGCCGGCATTCGGCCCCAGGCCCGCCGCCAGCACGGTCAGCGCCGCCCAGACCAGCTCCGGAATCGCCCGCAGCGCATTGAGCAGCAGGCGCGCCGCGCCCTGCAACGGCCAGCCAAAGCGTCCGGCGGCCGGCAGCGCCAGCATCAGGCCGAGCAGTATTGCCAGCAGTGTCCCCATCCCCGACATCGCCAGCGTTTCCAAGGCGCCGCGCCCAACCGCCCGCAGGTGCGCCACAGAGAGGTCCGGGTGCAGGAAACGCGCCGCGTATTCCCCCATCTGCGCCGGCCCACCGCTGCCGACAACCGCTGCCAGGTCCAGCTCCAGGTAGGCGAACGACGCCAGCACCGCCGCCAGGATCGCGACAATCACCAGCCCATTGATCACCCGCCTCATGCGAGCCTCCCGCGCAGGAAGCGGCTGAGCAGGTCGGCCAGCATCACCAGCAGCAGGAAGGTCAGCAGCATGCTCGCCACCTCGGCGCCGGCGAACATGCGCATCGACAGGTCGATCTGCTGGCCGAGGCCGCCGGCGCCAACGAAGCCCATCACCACCGAGGCGCGCACCGCGCATTCCCAGCGGTACACGGTGTAGGACACCACCTCGCTCGCGGCCTCGGGCAGGGTGCCGTAGAGAAACGCCGACAGCCGGCTGCTGCCGGCCTGGAGCAAGGCATGGGCCGGGCGCTGGTCCACCGATTCGAAGATCTCCGCGTAGACCTTGCCGAGCATGCCGCTGTAGGTAATGGCGATGGCCAGCACCCCGGCGGTCGGGCCCAGGCCCACGGCGCGGACGAACAGCAGTGCCCAGACGATCTCCGGCACGCTGCGCAGGAAGATCAGCACGCCGCGCACCGGCAGGCGCGCAGCGCGTGACCATGGTCCCAGACGTCCACCATTGGAAGCCGCCCGCAGCGACAACGCCCGGCTGGCCAGCAGGCTGGCCGGGACTGCCAGCAGCAACGCCAGGGTCATGCCCGCCGTGGCCACGGCCAGGGTCTGCACGGTGGCGGTGAACAGCAGGTCGAGAAACCCGGCGTCGTGGGCCGGGGGCCAGAACGCGCTGACGAAGCTGGCCATCTGCCGGCGGTTCTCGGCCTGCAACAGCACGCCGGGGTCGAGTTCGCTCAAGCGCAGGCCCGGCCACAGCAACGCCAGGCCCAGCAGGGTCAACAACAAGCGGGGGATGGCAGCGGGATCGCGCTGGTCAGTGCTCAGCATCGCGGGATCTGCACCTGCAGGCTCGCCGTCGCGGCGACAGGCGAGGCCAGTTGCTCGTTGGCGTACAAGGCATCGAGCATCGCTTCGCTGACCGCTGCTGCCGGACAATCGAACGCCACCTGCCCGGCACGAATACCGATGATGCGCGGAAAATGCGCCAGGGCGAGCTCAACCGCGTGCAGGCTGGCGACCAGGGTCACGCCATGGGCCTGGGCATGACGGTTGAGCAACGCCAGGCTATGGTCGGCCAGCACCGGGTCCATGGCCGAGACCGGCTCGTCGGCCAGCAGCACTTCGGGTTGCTGGTACAAGGCGCGGGCGATGCCGACCCGCTGCAACTGGCCACCGGACAACTGCCCGCATTGGGCGAACAGCTTGTCGGCCATGCCCAGCTCGGCCAGCGCCGCACGGGCACCGGGTACATCGCCGGGGTGGATCAGGTTGAGCAGCCCGCGCAGCGTGCCCCACTGCCCCAGGCGCCCCGCCAGCACGGCGGTGACCACCCGCTGGCGCGGCGGCAGGGGCGGCGCCTGGTGCACCAGGCCGACCCGTGCGCGCAGGCGCTGGCGAGCCCTGGCAGACAATGCCCAGGGTTGCTCGCCCAACAGTTCCAGGCGCCCTTCACTGGGCGGCACGGCAGTGGCCATCAGGTGCAGCAGGCTGGACTTGCCGGCCCCGGACGGGCCGATGATCGCCACCCGCTCGCCCTGGCCGAACTGCAGGTCCACCGCGCTCAAGGCCTGGACCTGGCCATGGCGCACACTGGCGCCCTGAACACGGATACTCACTTGAGCAGGCCGGCCTCACGCGCAGCTTGCTCGGTGCCCTTGTAGTTCTCGGGCTTGGTCTCGATGAAGCGGCTGGCGGCCTGCAGGTCGAGGATCGCCTTGTCCGCAGGTTTGGCCGGATCCAGGGCAAGGAAGGCCTGCTTGATCTTCTCTTTCAGCGCCGGGTCCATATTGCCGCGCACGGTCCAGTTGTAGTCGAAGTACTCCGGCGTGGTGGCAAACACCTTGACCTTGCTGGTATCGACCTTGCCCGCCGCAACCAGCTTGTCCCAGACGCTGGCATTGAGCACGCCGGCATCGGCCTTGCCGGCCTGGACCCAGGCGGCGGTGGCATCGTGGGCGCCGGAATAGGCGACGCGGCTGAAGTACTCCTCGGGCTTGATGTTGTCGTTCTTGAGCATGAAGTAACGCGGCATCAGGCTGCCCGAGGTGGACGAAATCGAACCGAAGGCGAAGGTCTTGCCCTTCAGGTCCTTGAGGCTCTTCACGTCCGGGTTGGCGGTGATGAACTTGCTGGTGAACTTGGCATCCTGCTCACGCTGCACCAGCGGCGTGGCCTTGGGATCCTTCAGGTGCACCTGGACGAAGGTGAAGCCCCCCAGCCAGGCCAGGTCCAGGCGATCGCTGGCCAGCGACTCGACCACCGCCGGGTAGTCGGCCACCGGCACGAACTGCACCTTCATGCCCAGCTGCTGCTCGAGGTATTCGCCCAGCGGCTTGAACTTGCGCAGCAGTTCGGTTGGCGCCTCGTCGGGGATGGCGCTGACGCGCAGCACATCGGCGGCCTGGGCGACCACCGCGCAGCAGGACAGCGCGAGGCCGGCAAACAGGGCCAGGGGGCGTTTGAGCATGGGGATTCTCCGGTTCGATAGCGGGGCATGAGTCGATGGCGCATCGCAGGTCTGCGTGGGAGCGGGCTTGCCCCGCGATGCTGATAAACGAGGGAAGTATAAGAGCCGCAGGCACAAAGGCCAGCTTTGCTACAATCGCGCATCACGAAAAGTCGAGGTGCACATGAGCGAGCCGATTCGTCTGACACAGTACAGCCACGGCGCTGGCTGTGGCTGCAAGATTTCTCCCAAGGTCCTGGATGTGATCCTCGCCGAGAGCGGCACCCAGGCCCTCGACCCGAAACTCTGGGTCGGCAACGCCTCGCGCGACGACGCCGCCGTCTACGCCCTGGATGACGAGCGTGGGGTGGTCTCGACCACTGACTTCTTCATGCCCATCGTCGACGACCCGTACGACTTCGGCCGCATCGCCGCCACCAACGCCATCAGTGACATCTACGCCATGGGCGGCGATCCGCTGATGGCCATCGCCATCCTCGGCTGGCCGGTCAACGTGCTGCCGCCGGAGGTCGCCCGCGAGGTGATCCGCGGTGGCCGCGCCGTGTGCGCCGAAGCGGGTATCCCGCTGGCCGGCGGCCACTCCATCGACGCCCCCGAACCGATCTTCGGCCTGGCCGTGACCGGCGTGGTGAGCAAGCGCCACCTCAAGCGCAACGACACCGCCAGCGTCGGCTGCCGCCTGTACCTGACCAAGCCGCTGGGCATCGGCATTCTCACCACCGCCGAGAAGAAGGCCAAGCTGCGCGAGCAGGACCAGGGCCTGGCCCGTGACTGGATGTGCACCCTCAACACCCCGGGCAGCCGCTTCGGCAAGCTCGACGGCGTGCAGGCGATGACCGACGTCACCGGTTTCGGCCTGCTCGGCCACCTGGTCGAAGTCGCCGAGGGCAGCGGCCTCACCGCCCGCCTGCAGTTCAATGCCGTGCCGCGCCTGCCCAGCGTCGAACACTACCTGGCCGAGGGCTGCATCCCCGGCGGCACCCTGCGCAACTTCGACAGCTACGGCCACAAGATCGGCGCGCTGAGCGACGAGCAGAAGCACCTGCTGTGCGACCCGCAGACCAGCGGCGGCCTGCTGGTGGCGGTCACCCCGCAGGGCGAGGCCGAATTCCTCGCCGTGGCGCGGGAACTGGGGCTCGAGCTGGCGCCGATCGGCGAGCTGGTCGAGCGACAGAGCCACGCAGTCGAGGTGATCTGATGCGCCCCGACTGCACCGAGCTGAAACAGCTGTTCCTCGACGACGTGCCGATGATGGACATGCGCGCGCCGATCGAATTCACCAAGGGCGCCTTCCCCGGCGCCGTCAACCTGCCGCTGATGAACGACCAGGAGCGGCAGAAGGTCGGCACCTGCTACAAGCAGCAGGGCCAGGCCGCCGCCATCGCCCTGGGCCATCAGTTGGTCAACGGCGCGCTCAAGCAGCAGCGCCTGGAAGCCTGGGCCGCGTTCACCCAGGTCCATCCCGACGGCTACCTCTATTGTTTCCGTGGCGGTCTGCGCTCGCAGATCGTCCAGGGCTGGCTCAAGGACGCCGGCATCCAGTATCCGAAGGTGGTGGGCGGCTACAAGGCCATGCGCACCCTGCTGATGGATACCACGCTGCAGGCGGTGCAGCAGTGCGAGTTCGTCCTGCTGGGCGGACTGACCGGCACCGGCAAGACCGATGTGCTGCACCAGCTGGACAACGTGCTCGACCTCGAAGGCCACGCCAACCACCGCGGCTCCAGCTTCGGCAAGCGCGCCACGGCGCAGCCGGCGCAGATCGATTTCGAGAACGCGCTGGCCATCGACATCCTCAAGAAACGCGAGCGTGGCACCGGCCAGTTCGTGCTCGAGGACGAAGGCCGCGTGGTCGGCAGCTGCGCGGTGCCGCTGGAGCTGTACCAGGGCATGCAGCGCTATCCGCTGGTGTGGCTTGAAGACAGCTTCGAGCATCGCGTGGAACGCATCCTGCGCGACTACGTGATCAACCTGTGCGCCGAATACATCGCCGTGCACGGTGCAGAGGCCGGCGGCCCACTGTTCGCCGAGCGTATGCGCCAGAGCATGGCCAACATCCACAAGCGCCTGGGCGGCGAACGCTTCCAGCGGCTGTCGACGTTGCTCGACCAGGCGCTGGAGGAGCAGTTGCGCAGTGGTGACGTGAGCCTGCACCGAGGGTGGATCGAAGGGCTGCTCAAGGAGTACTACGACCCGATGTACGCCTACCAGCGTGAGGCCAAGGCACAGCGGATCGAGTTCGCCGGAGACGGCGTGGAGGTGCGCGAGTACCTGAAGGCCCGGGCACGACGCGCGCACCGCAGCGCCTGAAGCTCGGGCAAGACCGCTCCAATGGAACTGCAAATGACTGATTGATTTAGCAGGGACCTGTGGGAGCGGCTTTAGCCGCGAACACCGGCGAAGCCGGTGCCAGGCACCGCGTTGGATTCTTCGCGGGTAAACCCGCTCCCACAGTCGCGCAGGGAGCTGACTTCGCGGGTAGTCCGCGCACCCTGTGGGAGCGGGCTTGCCCGCGAACACCGGCAAAGCCGGTGCCATACCCCGCTTGACTAGCCCACCAAAGGACCACTGCACTTCGCGTCAATGCTTGTACAACTTGAACTCACGATCTATCCAGATCACATGGAAGATCCGCCCGCTGCGATACCCCACCATCGCCACCAGATCGAAAGCCCTGAACGCCAGCAACCGAACATCCTCGGTGAGAAATGAAGGCAACACAGCCCTGATACTGCCGCGTGAAATCGTCTCCGTGCCATAACCGTGTCGATCGAGCTGGCGGATCTCTCGCCACGTGCGTTGGCTGATCTGGCGCAGTCGCTCGAGCATCCGCGCCCGCTCCGCCTGCTGGCAATCCTGGATGCACCAACCTGATTGCAGGTGCTCCAGTGAGAACACTGGTGGGCGCAGCCTGCCGCTTGGCGTGTCCTGACCTGATTTCCCTGGGCGTCTCGCTCCTTGAGTCGCTTGCGTACCATTGCTCAGTTCACCAGGTGGTTCCTGAAGTAGCGCTGCATTTCGTCCCGGGGAATTTCCCGGCTGAAAGCGCCCTCCTGATAATTGTCCCGCCAGGGGTCTTCTTCATGGGTCAGTTGGCGGAGCTTCCACGCCGAATACTGCCCATAAACCTCGAAGACCTCCTTGATCAGACGGGCCTGCTCCCGGGAAAAGCAGGTCGGCTCGAACACGGCAGGCACCGGAATCGGGTTCGAGCCGTGCTGGCTGAACCGGCGGTAGAGGTCGGGCACCACCGGGCCATGCATCCAGGCCTCGATTCGCTCTTCGAACAACGGCCCGCCCAGCAAGACCAAGCTGAAGCCCTGCGCGTAATAAACCAGCTTCTGCAGCTTCAGGTTCGAGATTTCACCCGCCTCGCCTTCCAGCGTGAGGAAGTAGTTGGCGACATCGGTGCTGTCAGGCATGTGCTCCTCCCTTGGTGAACAAGCTGTCCATGAGCTATACAAAAATACAGCCATCAAGGTCGCGGCGATACCCTTCAGCCGACCAGATCAACCACCAATCTGTAAGCTGATGCTGCGCTACTGCCCCGGACTGAGCACACGCTCCAGCTCCGCCGCCCGGTCCTTGCTCATGTCCATCTCGCACATCGCGCCTTCGATGCGGTAGATGCTGCCGTTGCTCAACTTGCCGTGGAACGCGCAGTTGCCGTCGCGGTACTTCATCCAGGTACGCTGGACTTCGCGCAGGTCCTTCTGCTGCTGGCTGTCGAGCTTGGCCATCAACTGCTTGTAGACCCGGTTCAGCCGGTCATCCTGTAGCTGGGTCTCGGCCTGGATACAGGCGCCCATGGCCAAGGTGCTGGAGGCCTTGTCCATGCACTGGGTGTAGGTGGGCGAATAGTCTTCGGCCTGGGCAGCGGTCGCGATCAGCAGGGCGGCAACGCCGGGCAGGTAACGCTTGAACATGGGCATTCCTTCTCGCTTAGGGTCTTGGCACAGCCTAGTGTCCTGTCTCGGAAATACGTTCTCTTTTGGCGAGTGGCTTGGGTGTTCGGGCAAGGCGCCGCGACGAGTCATAGCAGGGCTATGGCGAGGAGTGGCAACGCCGGCCGGGCGCCCAAGACGCCGCCAAAAGTGAACAGCTTATTTCCGAGACAGGACACTAGCACCCTGCCACGCTTTCGTTCACGCACAGCGCCTGGATCCGCGCCCGCAGCCAGCGGTGCCCGGCATCGCCGTCACGCCGCGAATGCCAGGCCTGGGCGAAGGCGAACGGCGAGATCGCCAGGGGCGGCGCGAACTGGCGCAGCGCCGGGTCCAGCCGGGCACCGGCGAGGCTGCGCCGGGCCACGGTGAGCACCAGATCGGTCCCGGCAATGAGGCTTTGGGCCACACCCCAATGCGGCAGGGTCAAGGCGATGCGCCGACGTGCGCCCAAGCTGGCCAGGGCCTGGTCGATCTCGTTGTCGATGCCGGGGCGTACCGCCACCAGCACATGGGGCCGCGCCAGCCACGGGTCGAGCGCCAGGCCGCCACGGGGCGGCAGGCTGGCGCGGTCGGCCAGGCAGACGAAGGATTCCTCGAACAGCACCTGCTGGGCCATCTCCGTCGGCAGCTCCGGGAACACGCCCAGCGCCAGGTCCGCTTCGCCGTCGATCAATTGGCCGAGCATCGCCTCACGGCTGCCCTGGGACACCACCAGGTCAATGCCCGGCGCTTCGCGCCGCAGCAGGCGCATCAGCGCTGGCAGCACCACGCGGGCGCCGTAGTCGGACATGGCCAGGCGAAAGGTACGCCGTACCCGCGCCGGCTCGAAGCCCGGCGTGCCGAGCAATCCGTCGAGTTGCTGCAACGCCTCCTGCAACGGCGCTTGCAAGGCCTCGGCACGGGCTGTCAGTTGCAGGCGGCCACCGCGTCGCACCAGCAGCGGGTCGGCGAAGAGCTCGCGCAACTGCGCCAGGGCATGGCTGACCGCCGGCTGGCTGCGGTGCAGGCGCAGGGCCGCGCGGGAGACATGTTGCTCGCTGAGCAAGGCGTGCAAGGTCAGCAGCAGGTTCAGGTCGATGCGGCGCAAATCATCCATGGTACGAATACAGCCTGTGCGAAGTTCGAATTTCCATCATTGAAATGCATGATCGAGACTGAGGCCAGTGTTCTTATCTGGAGTAGACACCATGCCCGCCAGCCTCTTCGCCGCCCTCCCCTTGCTCATCGCCCTCCTTGCAGGCGCCGCCGTGCCGTTCCAGGCGGGCAGCAACGCCGCGCTCGGGCGCCTGCTCGGCCATCCGCTGTGGGCCGCCGGGGTGTCGTTGCTGGTCAGCCTGCTGATGCTGGTGCCGGCCCTGCTGCTGATGCGCGCGCCGCTGCCGCAGGTGCAGCAACTGGCCCATGCGCCCTGGTGGGCCTGGTTCGGCGGGGTCGCCGGGGTGCTGTACATCACCGCCGCGCTGGTGCTGACGCCGCGCCTGGGGGCAGCCGGGTTCATCGTCTGCGTGGTGGCCGGGCAGGTGCTGTCGTCGCTGCTGATCGACCAGTTTGGCTTGATGGGGTTGCCGGAGCGGCCGGTGAACCTGTTGCGGCTGGCGGGGGTGGGGATGATCGTGATCGGGATGATCGTGGTGCAGTGGGGAACGGTGCGTTGAGGGCCATCAAGTGCCCGCCGCTCGCCTTGCAGCGAACACTTGGTGGCCCTCACTCGGTCAACAATCCTCGCACCCAAAGACCTTGAAAGAGCTGGCATTAAGGGCCTTGTCGCAGGGCAATCCATCACAAGCTGCGCGGCTGCTCCGGCGGCACGATCACCTTGTGCGGCTCGAAGCGCAGCGAGGGCATCTGCGTACCGGCATACAGCGCCACGCTCAGGGCAGCGATCAGCGCCACATCGAGCCAACCCCAGCCCGGCACATCCGCCGCCGAGCGCGCCTTCCAGCACCACCACAGCTGCCCCAGGCAGAACACCAGGATCGCCAGCAGCCACAGGTAGAAGCCCACGCCGAAGCCGGTCACATCCTGGAAGGCGTAGCTCTGGTTGTCCGGCAAGCGGCTGATGGCAAAACTGCTGGCCGCCAGGTACAACGCCACCAGGCCGCATACCAGCGCCAGGCGGCGGAACCGTCGATGGGCGAGGATAGCCAGCGCCAGCAGCGGATTGGCGAACCACTGGTACAGGCCGAAGGCGATGCCCCAGGGGCCGTAGAGCAGCATCTGCAGCGCCGGCACATGCCGCCCGGCGCCCGTCAGGGCACCGTCGAAAGCCAGGCTCAGCAGGTACAGGGCCAGGCTTGTGGTCAGGTAGAAAGCGGGCAAGTCAGGTACCTGGAGAAAACGGGACAAGCTGCGACCTTAACCCAGCCCCTGTCGACTTTCCAAACCCATCCGGGCCGCACCGCATCAGCGTGTCGCAGCCTGCTCCGGCAACTCGTCGGCGCCGCTCGGCTGGACGCGCAGGCTCGGCATCTGCGTCCCGGCGTAGATCGTCGCCACCAGCACCGTGATCAGCACACCATCGAACCAGCGCCAGCCCGGCACATCCGCCGCCGAACGCACCTTGCGGCACCACCAGGCCTGCCCGACGCAGAACAGCAGGATCGCCAGTGTCCATAGATAGTAACCGGCGCCAAAACCCGTCAGGGGCAGGAAGTTATAGCTGCGGTTGTCCGGCACCCGTTCGATGCCAAGGCAACTGAGCGCCAGGCCCAGCGCGATCACCCCGGCTGCAAGCGCCAGCCGGCGAAAGCGCCGATGGGCGAGCAGCGCCAGGCCCAGCAGCGGATTGGCAAACCACTGGTACTGCCCGAAGGCAATGCCCCAAGGGCCCATGAGCAGTATCTGCAAAGCAGGCATATGCCCATCGACGCCCATCAGGATGCCGTCGAAACACAGGCATAGCAGGAACAGCAGCAAGGTGAACGTCACATATAAAACAGGCAAAACACGGGCTCCATCCATCAATAAAAGACTCGTCCATGACACCCTCGGGTATCAGGCCACAGGCGGTTCCAGCAGCAGCCCGTACAGCCCCGAGTCAGACAGCTCACCCGCTACGCACCAGCGGGCCCGCAGCGTCCCCTCCAGGACGAAGCCCTGGCGCTCGAGGGTGCGCGCCGAGCCCTGGTTGCGCGGGTCGATTTCCGCCTCCAGGCGACGCAGGTGCAGGGTGTGGGCGAGGTAGTCGATGAAGCAGGTCAGCGCCTCGTCCATGTAGCCCCGCCCTTGGGCCGACTTGGCCAGGCAGTAGCCGACCTCGCCACGGCGCGAGCCCTCCTCGAGGTTGAACAGCTGGACCATGCCGATCAGCTCGCCGTTGTCGCGGCGGTACATGCCCAGTTTGAGCAACTGGCCGGCGGCATAGGCTTCGCGGTCGGCGGCCAGGGCGCTTTCGGCCTCGGCCAGGGTCTGCCAGGGGGCGTGGTACCAGTAACGCATCACTTCCGGGTCGGCCATGATGGTCAGCCACTGCTGCGCGTCGCCATGGCGCATGGGGCGCAGCTGCAGGCGTGGGCTTTCAAGGCACAGGTCGCTGGGGAAACTGCGGGGGTCGGGCACGCCGGGACTCCTGTCCGGTGGTGGGGAGATGACAGTCTAACGACAGTGGCCCGGTCTGGCATCCCTGGGGCCGCTTTGCGGCCCTTTCCGGCCGGTCCGACGCCTCGGCAAGGCCGCTCCTACAAGAAAACGCGATCCCCTGTAGGAGCGGCCTTGCCGAGGCGTCGGACCGGCCGGAAAGGGCTGCGCAGCAGCCCCCCATTCACCGCGCTCGATTCAACCCCAACTCCATGTCATCGATCAGCCCCTTGGCCAGACCGCTGAGAATCTGCGCCGCACTGGCGGCCATGAGGTCCCCTTCCATCTCCGCCTCGGTAGTGAAATGCGCCACGCAGCCGAGCAGCACCGACAGGTCGCTGAAGGCGTGATCGAACGGGATGCCAGGCTGGATGCAGAAGATCTCGAGGCAGGTGGTCTTGCCCTGGGTCGGGCCGGGCTTGAAGTCGTCGCTCATACCGGCGCCCCCTTGGCCCGGGCGTGGCGGACCAGCGAGATGACCAGTTGGCCGAGGATCTCGACGCTGTCCTTCATCACGTCGAGGCGCTCGTCGCGCTGGCAGACGGTGTAGGCGTGGACGGTGTCGCTGAGGGTGTGCATCAGCTTGTTGGCGTGGGCCATGGCTTCTTCGTGGTCGAGGTCGCTGATGATGGTGACGAAGGGGATTGGGTAGGGTGGGTCGGGTACTAGTTTTTTCATGGTTACTCCTCGAAATTGAATTTCAGGAACAACCACCTCGATCCTTCTCACAGATTAGGGTGGCAGTCGTACGCATGGTGAGAAGCCCGTGTGTAACCATGAATCCACGGTCAGGCCAAAGCCTGCACGCGCACGACCGCCATTGACGGTATCGACATGGTTCACACAACGGGCTTCTCACACCCGGTCGCCAAATGTGACGACCCAGTGACGGTACCCCTGATGAGTTTCCCGGCCAATTCAGAGCCTTCCGGCTGGCGCGTAGGATAGGTCCGAAGTGCTGGATGGCTGAAGGATTTGGTTTCAAGTTCAGAAATGTCTTACGGGGTTTGGGGCGAGGGTTTTGATCGCGTCATGGCCACCAGGTGCTTGGCGCTGCAAAATTTGCGGCGAACGCCTGGTGGCCCTGATGCGGTCAACAGCCCTCGCGCTCGAAGACCAAGAAAAGGCCGGGGGCGCTTTGCGCCCCTTTCGCGGCACAAGGCCGCTCCTACAGAGAGGAACACGGTCTCCTCCTGTAGGAGCGGCCTCGTGCCGCGAAAGGGCTGCAACGCAGCCCCGGCGATCTACCTCAGAACCCCATGCTGAAGCTCACCACCACACCATGGTCACGGTTCTCGCTCGACAGCTGCCCGGAATACCCGACCCCCAGCTTGCCGCTCGCGCCCACCGACAGGTCCACCCCTGCCTCGACCACTGCCGCGTCCTTGGCGATCGGCACGCCCTCGGTGCTGAACCCGGCGCCACCGTCGATAAAGCGCAGATCCGCATCGGGCTTGTCGTCACCGAACGCATGGCGCCAACCCACCGACAGCCGCGGCGTGACGCTGCTGCCATTGTCGAGCAGGATGCGCTTGCCGGCCCGCACGCCCAGGGTGGAGAAGGTCACGTCCTGGTCGACCTTGCCTTCCAGCCGCCCTGCCCCGCCCTTCTCGTGGGCGGTGTCGCTGTCGTAGTTGACGTAGGCCAGCCCGGCGAACGGCTCCAGGGCGATGCCGCCGGCATCGATGGCGTAGCCCACCTCGCCGAACACCTGGGCGCTGCGCGCCTTGTACTTGGCCTTGAGCCGGTCGTCGTAGCTGCCGACGGTGACATCGCGCTTGGTGTCGATGTCGTGCCAGCTGTAGGCCACGCCCATACGGGCGGCGAAGGCGTCCAGCTGGTAGCCGAGGTAGGTGGTCAGGTGGTAGCTGTCTACCGTGGCGTCGGAGCGACGGCGGTGCGCATCGATGCTCGAGCGGGTGTAGCCGGCGGCGGCGCCGACTTTCCACTGGTCATCCAAGGCACGGTCGACGCCGAGCATGAAGCCCGACAGGTCGCGGTCGACGCTGGCATGGCTGCTGCTGCCGTCGTAGGTACCCCAGCCGCCGATGGCGCGGATCCAGCCCACAGCCTGGCCCTGGCAGCCTTCGCTGGTCAGCTGCTGGTTGGCGGTCGGCGCCAGGGTGCGACGCGGATCGTCCTGGTTGCTGCAGTCGGCCTGGCGCAGACGGTCGTTGACCGCTTCGCGGACGTAGCGCGAGTCCTCGATCAGCACGGTCGCGGTGCTGGCGTGGATCTCGCCGGACAGGCTGTCGAACGCCGCCTGGGCGCCCTGGCGGTCCAGCGGCAGCAGGTTGTTGACCAGCTCGGCCGGCGCCCCGGCACTGCCCAGGGCCGTGGCCACGCCACGCTGGTTGCCGGTGGCGGCGACATCGGCGAAGGAGTTGCCGTTGCGGCTGACCGACAGGGTCACCTGGTTGGCGCCATAGTCCAGCGAGCTGTTGAGGAACGCCGAGTTGGCCAGGTTGGTGGTGGCGAAAGTACCGGTGACGCCACCCGCGGCGCTGACCACGGTGTACTGGCCGTTGCCGCTGGCAAGGTTGGCCACCATCAGGCTGCCGCCGAGGTTCGCGGTGCCGCCCACGTTCAGGTAGTTCACCGGTGAACTGGCGAGGTCGATCACCAGGGTGCCGGTGGCGCCATTGGTGAAGTTGCCCGACACGTTCAGGTTGCCGGCCGGCCCCGGCAGCACGGTGCCGTTGTTGATCAGCCCGGCGACGGTGCCGTTGCCGGTCAGGGCGGCGCCGTTGGCCACCGTGACCTGGGCGCCGAGGTTGCTGCCCGGGTTGGCCGCGTCGCCCACCTGGAGCACGCCCTGGTTGACATTGAAGGCGCCGCTGAACGGCTGGTTGCCGGTCAGCAGCAAGGTACCGCCACCCTGCTTGGTGGTGATGCCGGTACCGCTGAGGGTGCCGTTGAAGGTGCCGTTGCTGCCCTGGGCGAACACCAGGTTGGCGTTGTTGAGGATGTTGCCCTGCAGGCTGGTGGTGTTACCGACCAGGGTACCGCCGCTGACGGTGGTGCCGCCGCTGTAGGTGTTGGCGCCCGCGAGGATCAGGGTGCCGGCATCGAGTTTCTCGATACCGCCAGTGCCGACCAGCGGTGCGCTGACGGTGGCCGTCGCGCCGGCGTTGACACGCACTGCCGCCAGGCTGCCGTCGGCATCGTTGACCGGGGTCAGGCTGCCGCCAGAGCCCGGGACGACCTGGTAGCCATCACTGAGGAACTGCAGGCCCTCGAACGACTGGTTGCCAACCACGGTAACGGTGCCCGACGTGCCGCCAAAGACCGCGTAGCCGCCACTCCAGCCTTCGCTGCTGGTACCGCCGGCATTGGTCCAGCCAGTGTTCGAGCCCCAGGTGCCACTGCCGCCGCCGACGCTGCCGTCGGGGTTGGTCTTGCCGCCGTTCCAGAACTGCAGCTCCTCGCCGTAGTTCTGCACCACCAGGTTGATCTGGTTGGCGATGGCGGTCTGCAGGCTGAGGTCGCCCAGGACCACGCTGCCGGGGATGGCGCCGAACACCAGGCCATTGTCGGTGAGCGTGCCGCCGTAGCTGAACAGTTGGTAGACACCGGTGCCGAAGCCGCCGGCATCGGTGATGTTCAGCGTGCCGTCAAGCACCAGGTTGCCGTTGACCCTGACCACGGTGGTGGAGGCAGCCGGAGCGCCAAGGCTGAAGTCCAGGGCGCTGCCCGACGCCAGGTCGAGGCTGCCTACTGTGAGCGGCGTGGCGCTCTGGCCGGCGGCCAGGGTAGCGCCGTTGGCGATCTGCACGCCGCCGCCGTAGGTGCCGCTGCCGCCCAGGCGGGCGCCGGTGGCGACCTGCACGCTGGTGCTGTCGAGACGGCCGTTGACCAGCAGGGTGCCGGCATTGACGCTGGTGGCGCCGGTGAAGGTGTTGACCCCGGTCAGCAGCAGCTCGCCGGTACCGTTCTTGGCCAGGGTGCCGTTGCCGCTGAGGTTGCCGGTGTAGCTGCCGTTGGCGTTCTGTTCGAAGGTCAGGGCGCCGTTGTTGAGTATCGCGCCTTGCAGGCTGGTGCTGTTGCCCACCACGCCGCCGGCGTTGATCTGGGTGCCGCCGCTGTAGGTGTTGGCCCCGTTCAGGGTCAGCAGGCCGGCGCCGTTCTTGATCAGCCCACCCGTGCCGCTGACTACGCCATTGAGAGTCAGGGCGTTGCTGCCGGCGATGGCCAGGGCACCGTTGAGCACGGTGGTGTTGGCCAGGGTGACGGCGGTGTTGCTGTCCAGCGTGGTGCCGCCTGCGGCCGTCAGCGTGCCGCTGCCCAGCGCGCTGTTGTTGCCAAGCACCAGGGTGCCGCCATTGAGGGCAGTGCCGCCGCTGTAGCCGTTGGCGGCGTTGAGCACCAGGGTGCCGCCGTCCTGCTTGGCGACGCTGCCGGTGCCGTTGAGGGCGACGTTGAGGGTCGCGGTGACACCGTTGTCGACCCGCAGGTTGGTGGTGCCGTTGCCCAGCAGTTCACCGGCGGTACCGGCGTTGAGCACATAGCCATCGGTGACGAACTGCAGGCCGGTGATGCTGTGGCTGCCGTTGACGGTGACAGTGCCGGGGGCGCCCTGGAACACCGCGAAGGTGTCGTTCCAGGTGCTGTTCAACACACCGTTGACGTCGGTCCAGTTGGTGTTGGTGGCGTCCCAGGTGCCGCTGCCGCCGTCGATCTGGCCGTTGGCGACGCTCTGGCTGCCATCCCAGAACAGTACGTTGCTGGCACCGCCGACCACCAGGTTGACCTGGTTGGCCACGGCAGTCTGCACGGTCAGGTCGGTGATCGGCACCGGCGTGGTGCCGAAGCTCATGCCGTTGTTGGTGAGGCTGCCGCCGTAGGCGAACAACCGGTACACGCCAGCGCCAAAGCCGCCGATATCGGTGACGTTGAGGGTACCGCCCAGGGTCAGGTTGTTGGCCACGTTGACCAGCGGCGTACCACCAGACGACGGCGTGCCCAGCGAGGCGTTGAAATTGGCGCCGCTGTCGAGCACCAGGTTGCCGGCGTTCAACGTGCTGCCGCTGGTGGCCGCGAGGTTGCCGCCGTTGGCCACCGTCACCGCGCCGCCGAGGCTGCCGGCGCCGCTGAGGCTGGCGCCGCTGGCGACGTTGACCGCGCCACTGGCCAGGGAGCCATTCACCTGCAGCCCCCCGGCCTGGACGTTGGTGGTGCCGGTGTGGCTGTTGGTGCTGCTCAACGCCAGGGTGCCGTTGCCGAGTTTGTTCAGGGTGCCGGTGCCGCTGATATTGCCGTCGAACACCCCACCCTCCACTGCCAGGCTGTTGCCGGCGGCGATCTGGATCGCGCCGGTGCCGCCGATGTCGCCGAGGCTGGTGTTGCCGTCAAGGTTGAGGCTGGCGCCGCTGCTGACGTTCAGCTGGCTCTGGGTACCGAGGGCAGTGGTGCCGATGGTGCTCAGGCTGCCGGAGAGGATGTTGAGGATGCCGCTGAAGGTGTTGTTGCCTGACAGGGTCAGGTCGGCCAGGCCGCTCTTGTTCAGCTCGCCCCCGCCGCTGAGCACGCCAGCCAGTTGCAGGTCGTTGCTGCCCAGCACGTTGAGCACGCCACTGACATTGACCGGGTTGGCCAGGGTGACGGCACTGGCGCTGTCGAGGTTGGCGTTGCCGCTGACCTCCAGGCCGCCGCTGCCCAGCGCCGCGTTGTTGCCGACCACCAGTGTACCGGCCTGCAGGTCGGTGCCGCCGCTGTAGATGTTGGCGCCCATCAGCGCGAAGCGCGCGAGGCCGGCCTTGAGCAAGCGACCGGTGCCGCCGACGGTGCCGCCCAGGGTCAGGTCGTTGCTGCCCAGCACGGTGAGATCGCCCGTGGTGGTGACGTTGTTGGCGAGGGTGACCGCCTGGCTGCTGTTCAGGCTGGTGCCGGGCGCCGCGGTCAGGCTGCCGGTGCCGAGCGCGGTATTGGAGCCCAGCACCAGGGTGCCGCCATTGAGCGCGGTATTACCGGCATAGGTGTTGTTGCCGGCCAGCGCCAGCCGCGCGCTGCCGGCCTTGACCAGGCCACCGGCGCCGCCGATGTTGCCGTTGAGGGCCAGGTCATTGCTACCGGCAATGTTCAGCGGGCCGGCCAGGGTGACGGCATTGCCGAGGGCGACCGAGGCGTTGCTGTCGAGGGTGGTGCCCGCCGCGGTGTCGAGCGCGCCGCTGCCCAAGGCGGTGTTGCTGCCGACGATCAAGGTACCGCCGCTGAGCAGGGTGCCGCCGCTGTAGCTGTTGTTGCCGTTGAGCACCAGGGTGCCGCTGTCGAGCTTGTTGAGTTTGCCGACGCCGGCCAGGCCGACATCGAGGGTCGCCGTGGCGCCGGGGTCGACCCGCACGCTGGTGTCGCCACCGCTGCCGTTGATCAGGTCGAGCACACCGCCGGTGCCCGCCAGCAGGCGATAGCCATCGGTGACGAACTGCATGCCGTTGAGGGTCTGGCTGCCATCGACGGTGACGTCGCCCGACGCGCCCTGGAACACTGCGAAGGTGCTGCCCCAGGTGGTGTTGAGCACGCCGTTGAGGTCGGTCCAGTTGGTGTTGCCGGCGTTCCACACGCCGGTGCCGCCATCGACCTGGCCGTTGGGCACGCTCTGGCTGCCGTCCCAGAACTGGATGTTCAGGCCGGCGGCGCTGACCAGCAGGTTGACCTGGTTGGCCAGGGCGGTCTGCAGGGTCACGTCACCCAGGCCTACGCCCACTGGCAGGCTGCCGAAGTCCAGGCCGTTGTCGGTGAGCGCGCCGGTGTAGTCGAAGATGCGGTACACGCCGTTGCCGAAGCCGCCGATGCTGCCGACATTGAGCGTGCCGTCGAGGGTCAGGTTGCCGCCGACGTTGAACAGCGCGGTGCCGCCGGTGGACGGGGCGCCCAGACCTACATCGACGATCGAGCCGCTGTTGAGCACCAGGCTGCCGAGGCCCAGGGTGGCGCCGCTCTGCCCGGCCAAGTGGCCGCCGTTGTTGATGACCACCGTGGCGTTGGCACTGCCGCTGCCGGTCAGGGTGGCGCCGCTGGCGACCGTCAGCAGGTTGCTGCCCAGGCTTCCGTCGATCTTGAGGGTGCCGGCGTTGACCTGGGTGTTGTCGGCCAGGTTGCTGTTGCCCGTGAGGGTCAGGGTGCCGCTGCCGATCTTGGCCAGGCCGCCCAGGCCATTGAGGCCGCCGGCGAAGGTACCGTTGAGGTTGTTGCTGCCCAGGCTCAGGGTGCTGCCGATGCCGACATCGACCTGGCCGCTGCCGGTCAGGCTGCCGAGGCTGGCGTTGCCGTTGAGGTTGAGCTGGCCGCTGGCACCGACGTTGAGGGTGTCGACGTTGGCCAGTACACCGCCGCCGAGGGTGGTCAGGGACCCGGCCTGGATGTCGACGTTGCCGGTGAAGGTCTTGACGCCGACCAGGGTCAGGTCGTCGACGCCGGTCTTGACCAGGTTGCCGCTGCCGCCGAGGTCGCCGCTCAGGATCAGCGCGTTGACGGCTTCAACGGTCAGGTTGGCGCCGTTGCTCAGGGCAATGGTGTTGCCCAGGGCCATCGGCGCGCTGTTGGCCAGGGTGGCGTCGGCGGTGACCGAAAGGGTACCGGTGCCCAGCGCACCGCTGCTGCCCAGGGTCAGGCGCCCGGCGTTGAGCTGAGTGCCGCCCTGGAAGCCGTTGTTGCCATTGAGGGTCAGGTTGCCGCTGCCGTTCTTGGTCAGGCCGGCGGTGCCGTTGATCACGCCATTGAGGGTCAGGTCGTTGCCGCCATCGACGGTCAGGCCGGCGTTGAGGGTGACGTTGTTGGCCAGGGTGGTGCTGGCGCCGCTGCTCAGGGTCGAGGCCCCGGCGACGGTCAGGGCGCCCTGCCCCAGCGCGTTGTCGTTGCCGACCACCAGCCGGCCGGCATTCAGGGTGGTGCCGCCCAGGTAGTTGTTGGCGCCGTTGAGGGTCAGGGTGCTGGCGCCGGACTTGTTCAGGCCGCCGACGCCATCCACCACGCCGTTGAGGGTAAGGTCGGCGCTGCCCGGCAGGTTGAGGGTACCGCCCAGGTGTACATTGTTGGCCAGGGTGGCGCCTGCGCCACCGGCATCGAGGCTGGTGTTGGCACCGGTGCTCAACGCGCCGCTGCCCAGCGCGGTGTTGCTGCCGACCACCAGGGTGCCGGCGTTGAGGGTGGTGCCGCCGCTGTAGGTGTTGTTGCCATTGAGGGTCAGGGTGGCGGCGCCGTTCTTGACCATGCCGTTGCTGCCGGAGACCACACCGTTGAGGGTCAGTGCCTGGCTGCCGCCGAGGGTCAGGTTGCCACCGGCGAGGTTGACGGCGTTCACCAGCGCCAGCGCCTGGCTGGCATCGAGGCTGGCGGCGCCGTTGACGCTCAGGGCACCGCTGCCCAGGGCGCCGGCATTGCCCAGCAGCAGGCTGCCGGCCTGCAGCGAGGTGCCGCCGGCGTAGGTGTTGCTGCCATTGAGTATCAGTTGCCCGGCACCCAGCTTGTTCAACGCCCCGGCACCGCTGATGACACCGTCGAGGGTCAGGGCCTGGGTGTTGTTGACGCCGAGAGTGGTCCCGACGCCAAGGCCGATGGCATTGGCCACCTGCAGTACACCGATAGTGGCCAGGGTGCTGTTGCCGGTCACCGCCAGGTTGCCCGTGCCCATGGAGGTGTTGTTGCCCAGGGTCAGGGTGCCGCCGCCAAGGGTAGTGGTGCCCTGGTAGGTGTTGGCGGCGCCGAGGCTCAGGTTGCCGCTGCCGGTCTTGGTCAGGCCGCCGGTACCGCTGATCACACCATTGAGGGCCAGGTTGTTGTTGCCGGTCAGGCTCAGGGTGTTGTTGAGTGTCACCTGGTTGGCCAGGGTCAGGGCACCGGTGGTGGCCAGGTTGCTGGCGCCGCCGACGGTCAGGGTGCCGGTGCCCAGTGCCTGGTTGTTGCCCAGGGTCAGCGTGCCGGCATTGAGGGTCACGCCTCCGGTCAGGGTGTTGGCGCCACTGAGGGTGAGGTTGCTGGCACCGTTCTTGGTCAGGCTGCCGGCCCCCGTGACCAGGCCGCCCAGGCCCAGGTCGTTGCTGCCGGTGATGGTGAGGTTGCCTCCCAGGTTGACCGTGTTGCCGATGTTGATCGCCGCGGAGCTGTCCAGCGTGGTGCCGGCCGCCGCGTTGAGCTGACCGAGGCCAAGGGCGCTGGCGCTGCCGAGCACCAGGGTGCCGGCATTGAGGTTGGTGTTGCCCAGGTTGCCATTGGTGCCGTTCAGGGTCAGGGTGCCGCTGCCGGTCTTGGTCAGGCCGCCGACGCCGTTGACGTTGCCGCCCAGGGTCAGGTTCTGCGCCCCGGCGATCGTCAGGTTGCCGGCCAGGTTGAGCTGGTTGGCCAGGGTGACGTTGGCATTGCTGCTCAGGGTGGTGCCGCCGACTGCGTTCAGGGCGCCGGTGCCCAGCGCGGTGTTGCTGCCTACCACGAGAGTGCCGCCGTTCAGGCTGGTGCTGCCCTGCTGGCTGTTGCTGCCGTTGAGGGTGAGCGTGCCGGAACCTGTCTTGACCAGGCCCCCGGTGCCACTGAGCGCTCCGTTGAGGGTGAGGTCGTTTGTTCCCGGTAGGGTGAGGTTGGCGTTCAGGGCGACGGTATTGCCCAGTGCCAGGTTACCGGTGGTGTCCAGGCTGGCGGCGCCGGTGACGGTCAGGCCGCCAGTACCCAGCGCCTGGGCGTTGCCGAGGGTCAGGGTGCCGGCGCCCAGGCTGGTGCCGCCGCTGTAGGTGTTGGCGCTGCCCAGGGTCAGGTTGGCGCCGCCAGCCTTGACCAGGCTGCCAAGGCCGGAGACCACGTTGGACAGCCCCAGGTCGGCGGAACCGGCGACGGTCAGGGCACCGCTTAGATTGAAGGCGTTGCCAAGGGTCACGGCGGTGTTGCTGTCCAGGGTGGTGCCGTTGGCGGTGCTGACAGCGCCGCTGCCAAAAGCGGTGTTGTTACCGACCACGACCGTGCCGCCGTTGAACAGGGTGCCGCCGGTGTAGCTGTTGGCACCATTGAGCACCAGGGTGCCGCTGTCGAGCTTGGCCAACTGGCCGCTGCCCGAGAGGCCGACGTTGAGGGTCGCAGTGACGCCGGGGTCGACACGCACGGCGAAGGCGCCGTTGCTGCCGTTGACCAGGTCCAGCCCACCGGCGCCGATCAGGCGGTAGCCGTTGGTGACGAACTGCAGGCCCGTGGCGGCCTGGGTACCGACCACGGTGACATCCCCCGCGGTGCCCTGGAACACCGCGAAGTCACTGGCCCAGCTGCCGTTGAGCACGCCGTTGACATCGGTCCAGTTGGTGTTGCTGCCATTCCAGGTGCCGGTGCCGCCGTCGATCACGCCATTGGGCACGCTCTGGGCGCCGTCCCAGAACTGCACGGTGCCGGTGGCGCCGCCGACCAGCAGGTTGACCTGGCTACCGATGGAGGTCTGCACTTGCAGGTCGCCGGGCAACATGGCACCCGGCACGTTGCCGACCAGCAGGCCGTTGTCGACCAGCGCGCCGGTGTAGTCGAACAGCCGGTAGATACCGGTGCCGAAGCCGCCGACGTCGGTGACGTTGAGGGTGCCGTCCAGGGTCAGGTTGCCGTTGACGTTGACCAGCGCGGTGCCGCCAGTAGCGGGCGAGCCCAGGCCGAAGTCGAGGACCGAGCCACTGTGCAGGGTCAATGCGCCGGTGCCGAGGGTCGCACCGCTGTTGGCCAGCAGGTGCGCGCCGTTGGCGATGTCGACCGCCCCCAGCAAGCTGCCGGTGCCGCCGAGGCTGGCGCCGCTGTTGACCTGCACGCTGGCGCTGGCCAGCGAGCCGGTGACATTGAGCAAGCCGGCATTGACCGTGGTATTGCCAGCGAGCACGTTGACCCCGGACAGCTCGAAGCTGCCACTGCCGTTCTTGATCAGCCCGCCGCTGCCGGCCAAGACGCCGCTGAACACGCTGTTGAGGTTGTTGCCGCCCAGGGTCAGGGCACCACCGCCCGCGATATTCACCGTACCGGCGCCGCTCAGGCCACCGATGGTGGCGCTGGCGCCGAGGTTGAGGCTGGTGCCGGCGCCGACGCTGACCGCCGAGGTATTGCCCAGAGCGGTGGTACCGACGGTGGTGATGCTGCCGCCGAGCAGGTCGATGGCACCGCTGAAGGTGTTGTTGCCCGTCAACGTCAGGTCGGACACGCCGTTCTTGATCAACCCGCCGGTACCGGCGAGCACGCCGCCCAGGGTCAGGTTGTTGCTGCCGCCAAGGGTCAGGTTGGCGCCGAGGTTGACGTCGTTGCCCAGGGTCATCGCCACGCTGTTGGCCAGGGTCGCGGCGCCCCCGACGTTCAGCGCGCCGGTTCCCAGCGCCGCGGCATTGGCCAGGGTCAGGGTGCCGGCATTGAGGTTGAGGCCGCCGCTGAAGGTGTTGGCGCCCGACAGGGTCAGGTTGGTGCTGCCGTTCTTGGTCAGCACGCCAGTGCCGCTGATCACGCCGCCAAGGGTGGTGGCGTTGCTGCCCGGCAAGGTCAGGGTGGCGCCGGCCCCCAGGTTGATGGCGTTGCCCAGGTTGAGCGCGGCGCTGCCGTCGAGGCTGGCGTTGCCGCCCACGCTCAGCGCGCCGCTGCCGATGGCGTTGTTGTTGCCCAGGGTCAGCAGCCCGGCATTGAGGGTGGTGCCGCCGCTGTAGGTGTTGTTGCCGTTGAGGGTCAGTCCGGCGCTGCCATTCTTGACCAGCGCACCGCTGCCGCTGATCAGGCCGCCGAGGGTGGTGGCGTTGCTGCCCAGCACGGTCAGGGTGTTGCCGCCCAGGCTGATGCCGTTGGTCACCGCCACCGCGGTGCTGGCGTCGAGATTGGCGTTGCCGCCCAGGGTCAGGGCACCGATGCCCAGCGCGGTGTTGCTGCCGAGGGTGAGCGTGCCGGCATTGAGCTGGGTGCCGTTGGTGTAGAGGTTGTTGCCGCTCAGGGTCAGGTTGGCGTTGCCGTTCTTGACCAGCGAACCGATGCCGCTGACCACGCCGCTCAGGCCCAGGTCGGCGCTGCCGTCGATGGTCAGGGGGCCGGCGATGGTGACGTCGTTGGCCAGGCTGACTGCCGTGCTGGCATCCAGGTGGGTGCCGGCCAGCGTGTTGAGGGTGCCGGTGCCCAGCGCGGTGTTGCTGCCGAGCACCAGGGTACCGGCGTTCAGACGGGTGATGCCGCTGTTGCTGTTGTTGCCGCTCAGGGTCAGGCTGGTGGCGCCGTTCTTGGTGATGCCGCCGGCGCCGGCGATGGTGCCGCTCAGGGTCAGGTCGTTGCTGCCGGGCAGGATGAAGTTGCCGGCCAGGTTCAGCGCGTTGCCGATGTTCAGCCCGGCGACGCTGGTGTCCAGGGTGGTGTTGTTGGCGGCATTCAGCGCGCCAGTGCCCAGGGCGGTGTTGCTGCCCAGTACCAGGGTGCCGGCGTTGAGCGCGGTGGCGCCGCTGTGGGTATTGTTGCCGCTCAGGGTCAGGGTGGCGCTGCCGCTCTTGACCAGGCCGCCGGTGCCACTGAGGTTGCCGGCCAGGGTGAGATTGCTGGTGGTGGGCAGCGACAGGTCGGCGGCGAGGTTGATGGCGTTGTTCAGGGTCATGGCCGTGGAGTTGGCCAAGGTGGCAGCACCGCCGACGTTCAAAGCTCCGGTCCCCAGCGCCGCGGCGCTGGCCAGGGTCAAGGTGCCGGCATTGAGGTTGAGACCACCGCTGAAGGTGTTGGCACCTGACAGGGTCAGGTTGGTGCTGCCGTTCTTGGTCAGCGCGCCAGTGCCGCTGATCACGCCGCCGAGGGTGGTTGCATTGCTGCCCGCCAGGGTCAGGGTATTGCCGGCGAGGTTGATGGCATTGCCCAGGTTGAGGGTGCCGCTGCCGTCGAGGCTGGCGTTGCCACCCAGGGTCAAGGCGCCGCTGCCCAGGGCATTGTTGTTGCCCAGGGTCAGCAACCCGCCGTTGAGGGTGGTACCGCCGCTGTAGGTGTTGTTGCCGTTGAGGGTCAGGCCGGCGCTGCCGTTCTTGACCAGCGCGCCGGTGCCGCTGATCTGTCCGGTCAGGGTGGTGGCGTTGCTGCCCAGCACGGTCAGGGTGTTGGCGCCGAGGCTGATGGTGTTGGTGGCGGCTACCGCGGTGCTGGTGTCGAGGTTGGCGTTGCCACCCAGGGCCAGGCCGCCGATGCCCAGTGCGGTGTTGCTGCCCAGGATCAGCGTGCCGGCGTTGAGCTGGGTGCCGTTGGTGAAGACGTTGTTGCCGCTCAGGGTCAGACTGGCGTTGCCGTTCTTGACCAGCGAGCCGATGCCGCTGAGCACGCCGCTCAGGCCCAGGTTGGCAGTGCCGTCGATGGTCAGGGGGCCGGCGATGATGGCGTCGTTGGCCAGGCTCACGGCCGTGCTGGCGTCCAGGTGGGTGCCGGCGGCGGTGTTGAGGGTGCCGGTGCCCAGCGCGGTGTTGCTGCCGACCACCAGGGTACCGGCGTTGACAAAGGTGGAACCGCTGTTGGTGTTGGCACCGGTCAGGGTCAAGGTGGTGTTGCCGCCCTTGGTGATGCCGCCGGCGCCGGCGATGACGCCGCTCAGGGTCAGGTCATTGCTGCCGGGCAGATTCAGGTTGCCGGCCAGGTTAAGGGCGTTACCGATGTTCAGCCCGGCGACACTGGTGTCGAGGGTGGTGTTGGTCGCGGCGTTGAGCGCGCCGGTGCCCAGCGCGGTGTTGCTGCCCAGCACCAGGGTGCCGGCGTTCAGCGCCGTGGCGCCGTTCTGGGTGTTGTTGCCGCCCAGGGTCAGGCTGGCGCTGCCGTTCTTGATCAGCCCGCCGGTGCCGCTGAGGTTGCCGGCCAGATTGAGATTGTTGGCGCCGGCCAGGGTCAGGTTGGCGCCGAGGTTGACGCCATTGTTCAGGGTCATCGCCACGGCGTTGGCCAGGGTCGAGGCCCCGCCAACAGTCAGGTCGCCCGTGCCCAGGGCCGCCGCGCTGGCCAGGGTCAGGGTGCCGGCATTGAGGGTCAGCCCGCCACTGAACGTGTTGGTGCCACCCAGGGTCAGGTTGCTGCCGCCGTTCTTGACCAGTGCCCCGGTGCCGCTGATCACGCCACCCAGTGTGGTGGCGCTGGTGCCCGGCAGAGTGAGGGTGTTACCGGCCAGGTTGATGGCGTTGCCCAGGTTGACCGCCACGCCCGCATCGAGGCTGGCATTGCCGCCCAGAGACAGCGCGCCGGTGCCCAGGGCATTGTTGTTGCCCACGGTCAGCACGCCGCCATTGAGGGTGGTGCCGCCGCTGAAGGTATTGCTGGCGTTGAGGGTCAGGCCGGCGCTGCCGTTCTTGACCAGCGCGCCGGTGCCGCTGATGACACCGCCCAGGGTGGTGGCACTGGTGCCCAGCAGGTTGAGGGTGTTGGCGCCGAGGTTGACCGCGTTGCCCAGGTTGACCGCGGTGCCGGCGTCGAGGCTGACGTTGCCGCCCAGGGTCAGCGCACCGCTGCCCAGCGCATTGCTGTGCCCGACGGTGAGCTTGCCGGTGTTGAGCGTCAGGCCGCCGCTGAAGGTGTTGTTGCCATTGAGGGTCAGGTCGCCGGCGCCATTCTTGACCAGCGCGCCGGTGCCGCTGATGACACCACCCAGGGTGGTGGCGCTGGTGCCCAGCAGGTCGAGGGTGTTGGCCCCCAGGTTGATCGCGTTGCCCAGGCTGACCGCGCTGCTGGCATCCAGGCTGGCATTGCCGCCCAGGGTCAGGCCGCTGGTGCCCAGCGCGGCGCTGTTGCCGACAGTGAGCTTGCCACCACCCAGGGTGGTGGTGCCGCTGTAGGTGTTGACGCCGTTCAGGGTGAGGTCGGCAGTGCCGGTCTTGGTCAGGCCGCCGGTACCGCTGATCACGCCGTTGAGGATGGCGGCATTGCTGCCCGGCAGCGTGAGGGTGTTGCCGCCCAGGTTGATGGCGTTGCCCAGGGTGAGCGCGGCGGTGTGGTTCAGGGTGCCGTTGCCAGTAAGGGTCAGCGCGCCGGAACCGAGGGCACTGTCGTTACCGATGGTCAGCGTGCCGCTGGCCAGTGTGGTACCGCCACTGAAGGTGTTGACGCCGTTGAGCGTCACGGTGCCGCTGCCGCTCTTGACCAGCGAGCCGGAGCCGCTGAGCACGCCGCCAAGGGTCAGGGCATTGCTGCCGGGCAGGGTCAGCGCCGCGTTCAACGCCACGTTGCTGTTCAGCACCAGTGGCACGCTGCCCTGCAGGCTGCTGGCGCCGCTGACGGTGAGGCCGCCGCTGCCCAGTGCCGCGGCGCTGGCCAGGTTGAGGCCGCCGGCGGCCAGGTTGGTGCCGCCGCTGTAGGTGTTGGTGGCGCCGAGGGTGAGCAGCCCGGTACCGGTCTTGGTCAGGCCGCCGACACCCGAGATCACGCCATTGAGAGCCATGTCGGTGGCGCCGCCGACGCTCAGGCCGGCATTGAGGGTGAAGTTGTTGGCCAGGCTCAGGCCGCCGACGGTGCCCGCCAGCCCGCCGCCGTTGACAGTGATGGCGCCACTGCCGAAGGCACTGGAATTGTCGAAGTTGAGCTGGCCTCCGTTGAGGGTGGTCTGGGTGGTGCCGTTGAGCACCTGGCCGATCAGGCTCCAGGTGCCGGCGTCGACAATCAGGCGGCTGAAGTTGATGTAGTTGGTGGCGTTGATCGTACCGCTGCCCGCGGTGCCGCTGCCGCCGCCAATGGCGTTCTGCAGCGCCAGGGTGTTGGTGCCACCGGCGCCGCCGTCGATCTTCCCGGCTGCGGCAAAGGCGAGGTTGGGGTTGCTGGTGACCAGCAACGCCACGCCGACCCCAAGCCCTGCCCCGACGCTGGAGCCGGTGATGGCGTTGAAGCGGTTGGTGCTGTTGGCGCCCATCGACAGGCTGCCGGTCAGGGTCCCGGCGTTGGTGAAGGTGTTACCCGCCGCAGAAGCCTCGAACGCGGCACGGCCGAGGATGGTGCCGGTGTTGGTGAAGTTTACCGTACTGCCGCCGGTCACGGCGATGACCGGCGTGTCCTCGCTCACCAGCGTGAGGCTGGCCAAGGCCGAGGAGCCGATACTGCCGGCGTTGCTGATGGTGGTGGTGCCGGCGGCGCCGTTGCGCGCGTCCAGCGCCATGCCGGTGAGGTTCAGCAGGTTGGCGCCGAGCAGGGCGCCGGTGCCCTTGATCACGCCCGTGGCGTTGTTGTTGATGGTGAGGGTGCTGCCGGTGCCGGTGTTGCCGATCAGCACGGCGGAGGACTGGATGCTCAACAGCCCGAGCAACGTCGGGTCGATGGTGCCGGAGTTGTTCAGGGTGTTGTTGTTGCCGGCCAGCGATAACGAGGTGCCGCCCACGCCCAGCAAGGTGCCCAGGGTCGCGCCCGGGTTGACGTTCACGGTGAGGCCGCTGCCGCCGTTGGTATAGCTCGGCGCCAGCGGGTTGGCAGCGCCGTTGCAGGTGATCGTGGCCCCGGCCGCGCTACAGGCAGCCAGGGCCTGTTCGCTGGACAGACCAAATGCCATCGCACCTACAGCCAGGCTGACAGCCAGCGACAGTTGCGAGAAACGGGCGGGTGAACGGGGGGCGGCACGTCTGTCCACGGAGAGCTCCTTCGTGGATCAGGCGATTCAGTCCTTGAATGCGTGCACAGCGGGGCAGGAAAGAGCAGTGGAACACGCGACGGCCGAAACGCCTGATCTATGGCTACGAATTTCCTTTGAGGGAATGTGTAGCCGCTCAGGCGCGGGCGGTACGGCACAGGGGACGGTCAAATGGTGTTAATACTTTGTTTAGGCGGCACGTGTTTCGCGGGTTTCAGACTTGCGGCCATTGGATCCAACCGACGAACGGTCATGGCGAATGGCCAGAATGTGAAACGGTTTGTGGGAGCGGGCTTGCCACGGGATGACGCCGGCACCGCAATCGCGGGACAAGCCCGCTCCCACGCAGTTCGCAGTCTGCAAGGCCAAGTAATCCCTTCAGGCGACCTCCGCCCCCTCATCCGGCCAATGCGGCTCATTGGCGCCCGGTGGTGTCAGCGGTGGCAAGCCATAGGCTGCCCGGGCGTCGTCACAGCTGGGGTTGTGCACGCCGTTTTCCCACGAGGCATCGAACTCGCGGCAGGGGCTGGAGCGGTTCTCGTAGATGGAGCACGCCACTTGCGTGCCGATCTCGCCACCCAGGCTGACGCAGCGGCAAGGCTTGGCGTCGGTGCCGATCATGGCGACCCGGGTCGGGTTGATCTGCACCACCAGATCGTCGGGCACCACGCCGCCGGCGGACTGGCATTCACCCCAGAAGAAAGACACACGAAAGTAGCCGCAGCAGGCGCCGCAGGTCAGGCAAGGGTTCTGATCGGACATGATGGCCAGGGAAGGAGGTTGTTGTTATCGGGGCGAGCGCCCGCGGCGCTATTTGTAATCCAGGCGCGGACGGCTGAGAAGAGGGGGAAGCAAAAAAAGATCGCCGCTGATCGGCGTTCCGAGGTAAGCGATATGCGCAGGTCTTTGTAGGAGCGGCCTCGTGCCGCGAAAGGGCTGCAAAGCAGCCCCGGGTTCTTGGCAATGCTGCATACATCCTGGGGCCGCTTCGCGGCCCTTTCGCGGCACAAGGCCGCTCCTACACCCGCGATAGCGCCCTGGCGGCTTACTTGCTGGTCAGCCCATCGGCCCGGAACATCTGGCGAATGCCGCGAATGGCCTGGCGAATCCGGTCCTGGTTCTCGATCAGGGCAAAGCGCACATGATCGTCGCCGTAGTCACCGAAGCCGATCCCCGGCGACACGCAGACCTTGGCCTCGGCCAGCAGCTTCTTGGCAAACTCCAGCGAGCCCAGGTGCGCATAGGCCTCGGGAATCTTGGCCCAGACATACATCGAGGCCTTGGGGTTCTCGACCATCCAGCCCAGCTCGTGCAGGCCCTTGACCAGCAGGTTGCGGCGCTGGCGATATTGCTCGGCGATGTCTCGCACACACTGCTGGTCGCCTTCCAGGGCAGCGATGGCGGCCACCTGCAGCGGGGTGAAGGTGCCGTAGTCGTGGTAGCTCTTGATCCGCGCCAGGGCGCTGACCAGCTCGGGGTTACCGACCATGAAGCCGATCCGCCAGCCGGCCATGTTGTAGCTCTTGGACAAGGTGAAGAACTCCACCGCGATGTCCTTGGCGCCCGGCACCTGCATGATCGACGGCGCCTTCCAGCCGTCGTAGACGATGTCGGCGTAGGCCAGGTCGTGCACCACCAGCACGTCGTACTGCTTGGCCAGGGCCACCACGCGCTCGAAGAAGTCCAGCTCGACGCACTGGGCGGTGGGGTTGGACGGGAAGCCGAGGATCATCATCTTCGGCTTGGGGATCGACTCGCGGATCGCCCGCTCCAGCTCGTTGAAGAAGTCCACCCCTGGCACCAGCGGCACGGAGCGCACCTGGGCACCGGCGATCACCGCACCGTAGATATGGATCGGGTAGCTGGGGTTGGGCACCAGCACCGTGTCTCCCTGGTCGAGGGTGGCCAGCATCAGGTGCGCCAGGCCCTCTTTCGAGCCGATGGTGACGATGGCCTCGCTTTCCGGATCGATGTCGACCTCGTAGCGATCCTTGTACCAGTTGGAGATCGCCCGGCGCAGGCGTGGGATGCCGCGGGAGGTGGAATAGCCGTGGGTGTCCTCGCGCTGGGCGACCTGCACCAGCTTCTCGACGATATGCGGCGGGGTGGCGCCATCGGGGTTGCCCATGCTCAGGTCGATGATGTCCTCGCCACGGCGGCGGGCGGCCATCTTGAGCTCGGCGGTGATGTTGAAGACGTACGGGGGGAGACGATCGATGCGCGCGAAGCGGCGCGGCGAACCTGGGTTGGCCATGTGTTCCTCTGCAGACGTAAGCGCCCGGAACCGTCCGAGCGACGTTGGCCGCTGCGGCGGCCTGATTCAGAAGATAGTGCCGAAACAATATTTCTGTAAAGGATAATTTCCTGTTTTGTTTAACATTTTCAGATGTATTTTTTGAAAATCAAAGATTTATGTTTTCAGGGCCGGCCTCTTCGCGGGTAAACCCGCTCCCACAGGGATCGCGCTAACCCTGTGGGAGCGGGTTTACCCGCGAGGAGGCCGGCACAGGACAAACAGGCATAAAAGCTTGCGGACGCCGACCTGTCATTTTTGCCAGCTGCGCTGTTCCAGCAGCCAGCCTACGCTTGATGCACCCTCACCCGACAGACCATGGGATGCATAATGGGAACGCATGAGAAGAAGGCTGAGCAGGGCCACCTCAGCAGCAACCCGCACTCCAGCATTGTCCATTTACTGGCGACTGAACGCAGTGGTAGCGTGGTTGAGATACGCCCGGAGGACAAACTCACTATTACCTACTCACCCTATGGTATGACGCGCAGGGATATATCAGCTTCAGTAAAACAGCGATTCAACGGTCATTTAAGAGAGCGTTGCCTGGACGGTTACTTGCTGGGCAATGGTTACCGCATGTACAACACACTGCTCATGCGCTTCAACTCACCCGACAACCTAAGTCCCTTCCTCCAGGGTGGTATCAATCCCTACATGTATTGCTCGGGGGATCCTGTGAACCGACATGATCCGACTGGCCATGTAAATAATCGCATCGCGTCCCCTCAACAACGTCGCGCCCTCCCCGGATTGGTGACTGATCAGCCACCAGCCACCTACGATCCTACAAACGCCAATGCTCCGAGAACGGAAAACAATCAAGAGCTCTTCGGCCCCACATCTCAACAGAAAGAAAGCGCTACACCAACCATGCAGCATAAAACTCTTAACGCCAATGACAGCTGGGCAGATATTAATAACAAACTAGATATAAAGGATAACAAAAGAATAGATTTTGCACGAACCCTAGTAAACAACAACACAACAACCAAAACCTCAACCGATGTCAAGAATGCGCTAATCAGGTACATCACGGCATTGGGAATTTCACACGACCCAACTCTTATCTTACAAGAAGCGTACCCTGGGATAGATGATAGAACCATCGGATACTTAGCGGGCACTGCCGAGGCGATTAGGCAAAAGATCGTACAGCAACCTTTTTCTACCTGACTGATACAAACACAATTAGCAGCCACAAAAAACCCCGGCACATGGCCGGGGTTCCTGGTGTAACAGGCTGCTGTATCAGCGCGCGTAGGTCATCAGCACATCGGCCGCGGTCTGGCTGTCCACGCCCATCATCACGCTCAGGGCGGTGACGGTGAGGATGGAGAAGCCGAACACCTTGCGGGCCCACTTGCTGTCGTCCTCGGCCTTGTAGCCGCCCCAGGCCATGTACAGCCAGTACAGGCCCATGGCGGCCGCCACGGCGAGGTAACCCAGGCCGGCATAGCCGCCGAGGGTCAGCATCAGGGTGGCGAGCACGAAGGCCAGCACGTACAGCACGATCTGCTTCTTCGCCGCGAGGATACCGCGTGCCACCGGCAGGACCGGAATGTTGGCGGCGCTGTAGTCCTTGAAGCGGAAGATGGCGATGGCGAAGCTGTGCGGCATCTGCCACAGGCTGAACATCACCAGCAGGGTCACCGCAGCCAGGTCGAAGCTGTTGCTCACGGCGCAGTAGCCGATCACCGGAGGCATGGCACCGGACAGGCTGCCGACCAGGGTGCCGTGCACCGATTTGCGCTTGAGCCACAGGCTGTAGAAACCGACGTAGACGACGAAGCCGACCAGGGCGCAGAACGCCGCCAGCGGGTTGGCTTGCACATACAGCAGGCTGAAACCCGCCACCCCGAGCAGGGTGGCGTAGATCAGCGCCAGGGGCAGCGACATGCCGCCCTGGACCATGACGCGGTTCTTGGTACGTTCCATCTTGTGGTCGATGTCACGGTCGATGCAGTTGTTGAACACGCATCCGGACGCGACCACCAGGGAAGTACCGATCACCACCGCCAGGAACAGGGCGAAATCCACATGCCCCTTAGCGGCAAGGAAGAAACCGCCTGCCACGGAAAGCACGTTACCGAAAATGATCCCCGGTTTGGTGATTTGGATAAAGTGCTTCACGGACATGCAGTCTTACCTCACTTGGCCAACATTTCGAAGTGGATGCTGAACATGATCCACAGCGACAGGCCGACCAGCAGTGCAATTACCAGGACGGTGAACAGGAACGTCGACACGTTGGAACGCTGCTCTTTCGAGCGGTCCATGTGCAGGAAGTACACGAGGTGCACGACAACCTGGATGATGGCCATGGCCACCACGATCAGGACGGTCAGGTTCTTCGGCAGGCTCGGGTACATCACCAGGCCGAACGGGATCGCGGTCAGGATGATCGACAGTACGAAACCGATCATGTACGACTTCACGCTGCCGTGATTACCTTCGTGGTGAGTGTCGTGTGCGTTAGCCATTACAGAACCCCCAGCAGGTAGACGACGGTGAATACGCAGATCCAGACCACGTCCAGGAAGTGCCAGAACAGGCTCAGGCAGCTCATGCGGGTCTTGGCGGTCGGCGTGATGCCGTGCTTGTTGATCTGGTACATCATGATTGCCATCCAGATCAGACCGGCAGTCACGTGCAGGCCGTGGGTACCGACCAGCGCGAAGAACGCCGACAGGAAGCCACTGCGCTGCGGGCCGTAGCCCTCGGCGATCAGGTGATGGAACTCATAGATTTCCATCGCGATGAAGCCGGCACCGAACAGGAAGGTCACGGCCAACCAGCCCAGCACGCCTGCCTTGTTGCCGGCGAACATCTTCAGCATGGCGAAGCCGAAGGTGATCGAGGACAGCAGCAGGAACGCGGTTTCAACCAGCACGAAGTCGAGCTGGAAGATGTCGTGACCCGACGGGCCGCCGGCGAAACCGCCGGACAGCACCGCGTAGGTGGCGAAGAGCGACGCAAACAGGATGCAGTCGGTCATCAGGTAGAGCCAGAAACCGAGTACGGTCATCTGGCCCGAGTCGTGGTGGTGGTCGTCGTGCGCATGGTCATGACCATGCGCGCCACCGTGGATTACTTGACTGGACATTGATTACACCCGTTCAAACGATTCGACACGTGCGCCGGCAGGCAGAGCACCTGCTTTGGCCAGCGCTTTCATGCGCTCGCCTTCGATGCGCGCCACTTCTTCGGCCGGAACCATGTAGCCCTGGTCGTCACGCGCGGCGTGGCGAACGAAGACAGCGATGGTTGCCACCAGGCTCGCGCCCACCAGCCACCAGATGTGCCAGATGAAGGCGAAGCCGAACACGGTCAGCAGCAGACCCATGAACAGACCGGTGGAGGTGTTGCTCGGCATGTGGATCGCTTCGTACTTGGCAGGTGCCTTGTACGCAGCGCCGGCTTCCTTGGCTTCGTGCCAGGCGTCCAGGCCAACATGCTGTGGCATGTGAGCGAAGTTGTAGAACGGAGGTGGCGACGAAGTCGACCATTCCAGGGTACGGCCGCCCCATGGGTCGCCGGTGACGTCCATGTTGTCCTTGCGGTCGCGAACCGAGACGTAGATCTGGATCAGCTGGCAGGCGATACCGAACAGGATCAGCACCGCACCGACCACGGCAACCCATAGGTAGGGTTCCCACAGCGGGTTGTCGGAGTGGTTCAGACGACGGGTCATGCCCATGAAGCCCAGGGCGTACAGCGGCATGAACGCTACGTAGAAGCCGGAGATCCAGAACCAGAAGGCAGCCTTGCCCCACTTCTCGTTCAGGGTGAAACCGAAGGCTTTCGGGAACCAGAAGGCGAAGCCGGCGATGTAGCCGAATACCGCGCCACCGATGATCACGTTGTGGAAGTGGGCGATCACGAACAGGCTGTTGTGCAGAACGAAGTCGGCACCTGGAACAGCCAGCAGGACGCCGGTCATGCCACCGATGGAGAAGGTGACCATGAAGCCCAGGGTCCACATGATCGGCGCGGTGAAGCGCAGACGGCCCTGGTAGATGGTGAACAGCCAGTTGAACAGCTTCACACCGGTCGGAATGGAGATCAGCATCGTCGCCAGGCCGAAGAAGGTGTTGACGCTGGCGCCGGCACCCATGGTGAAGAAGTGGTGCAGCCAGACCGCGAAGCCGAGGATGGCGATCGCGCCCGAGGCGTAGATCATCGAGTGGTGACCGAACAGGCGCTTGCCTGCGAAGGTCGAGGTGACTTCCGAGAACACGCCGAAGGCCGGCAGGATCAGGATGTAGACCTCAGGGTGACCCCATGCCCAGAACAGGTTGACGTACATCATCGGGTTCCCACCAAGCTCGTTGGTGAAGATATGGAAGTCCAGATAACGGTCAACGGTCAGCAGGGCGAGCGCGGCGGTCAGGATCGGGAAGGAAGCGACGATCAGCACGTTGGCCCAGGTGCAGGTCCAGGTGAAGATCGGCATGTCCATCAGCTTCATGCCAGGGGCGCGCATCTTCATCACGGTGACGAGGAAGTTCACGCCGGTAAGCGTCGTACCCAATCCGGATAGCTGTAGCGCCCAGATGTAGTAGTCGACACCCACCCCAGGGCTGTACTGGATACCCGCGAGCGGCGGATAGGCAACCCAGCCGGTCTTGGCGAATTCACCAACGCCCAGCGAGATGTTGACCAGCAGCACGCCTGCCAGCAGCAGGTAGAAGCTCAGGGAGTTCAGGAACGGGAAGGCAACGTCACGTGCACCGATCTGCAGCGGAACCGCGAGGTTCATCAGGCCGGTGAAGAACGGCATCGCCATGAAGATGATCATGATCACACCGTGGGCGGTGAAGATCTGGTCATAGTGTTCAGGCGGCAGGTAGCCTTCGGAGCCACCGGTGGCGGCGGCAAGCTGGGTACGCATCATGATGGCGTCGGCGAAGCCGCGCAGCAGCATGACCATAGCGACGATGATGTACATCACGCCGATTTTCTTGTGGTCGACCGTGGTCAACCACTCGGTCCACAAGTAGGTCCACTTGCGGAAATAGGTGATGGCACCAACGACAGCGATACCACCGAGCGCGATCATGGCAAGCGTCACCATGACTATCGGCTCGTGATACGGTATCGCCTCCAGAGTTAATTTACCGAACATCTCTTACTCCTCTGCACCGGCAGCTGGTTGCATACTCGATTCCACACCCTTGGTAGTGGCCAGGTCTTTGCTGCCTGCTTCTTCGTGGTTCGGACGACCGCGGTTCATGCCTTCGTACTTGTCGACGATGCGCTGGAACTGGTCAGCCGGAGCCTCGCTGTACAGCGCGACTGGGTTGTTTTCGCTAGCTTTGGCCAAGGCGTCATATTCGGCCTGGTCCAGTTTCTTCGGCGATGCCTTCACTTCAGCGACCCATGCATCGAAGTCAGCTTGCGAGGTGGCAACAGCCTTGAATTTCATACCGGTGAAGCCGGCGCCGCTGTAGTTGGCGGAGATACCGTCAAACACACCGTTCTCGTTGGCGATCAGGTGCAGTTTGGTGGTCATGCCGGCCATGGCGTAGATCTGGCCGCCCAGACCCGGGATGAAGAAGGAGTTCATCACGGCGTCGGAGGTGACACGGAAGTTGACCGGGGTGTTGGCCGGGAAGACGATCTTGTTGACCGTGGCGATGCCCTGCTCCGGGTAGATGAACAGCCACTTCCAGTCCAGCGCGACCACGTCGATCTGCACCGGCTTCACATCGGAATCCAGTGGACGGTACGGGTCCAGCTTGTGGGTGGAGTGGTAGGTGAAGTAACCCAGGGCGATGATGATCAGGATCGGGATGATCCACACCGCAGCCTCGATCTTGGTCGAGTGCGACCAGTCGGGGGTGTAGGTGGCGGCCTTGTTGGAAGCACGGTACTTCCAGGCGAATGCCAGGGTCATGATGATCACGGGCACGACCACCAGCAGCATCAGGCCGGTGGCGATCAGGATCAGGTTCTTCTGCTCAATGCCGACCTGGCCCTTCGGGTCGAGCAGGGTCCAGTTGCACCCACTGAGTAAAAGCATGCCTAAAAAGGGCAATATGCCAAACAGTCTGGGGTAACGCTTTTTACTCATCTCACGACCTCTAGATCAGCTTGCTTCAATGCAATTTGTGTTTTGGTAGCCAACACTTCGTCCTGCCAAGTGCGGCAATTGGCGCCCGTACTCGCCCCTGCCAGGGATCCGACTGCAGGATCTTGGCGTCAAGCGGGTGTGCGGTGCTTATGGTTTCGTAGGCAACAGGCCTGTACTTCAGACCAAGTCCATTTGGTGCGGAAAACGCGGAGGGGGGTCCGCCCGGTATCGCCGTTGGGCGAAACTTGACGAAGTCAGCAAATGGAAAGCGCTGCGGCTTCCATCAATCCTGCGACTTGCAAGCAGTGCCGAACGGAAATTGGGGGCGATTGTAGATAGGTCGTTCAACGATGACTATGACTTATTGAGCAACAGTCTTTTACAGAATGCGTAACAATGCTGGTCAAAAAATCAACTTCGCGACAGTTTGTCGCACCCCTTCCAGTAGCCCTGAAAGCCTTGCCGCGCAAGGGCTGGTGGCTGACCTGGATCAATCGTGCGGTGCGCACTGCGGCTTATCTCGCCGCGCAATAGACCCAGGTCAATTCGGGACTTTGGTCTAAGCGCGACGTCGGTTTCGGTAGATCCCCAGGGGCACCAGCACCGCCGTCAGGACGAAGGCCACCAGCGCCCATTGCGCCAGCGACAGGCCGAGGATCGGCGGGTACGGGGTGGAGCAGAAACCGTCGACCTGGAAGGCCAGCGGCCAGAGCTTGGCCAGCGGCAGGTCGTCGACGATGGGCTGCAGGGTGTCGATGCCGCAGCTGACCATCGGGTTGGCGAGTATATACACATGGTTACCCGCCGCAATGATCCCACCGATGGCGCTGAGCACCACCAGCGCCTCGAAGAAGGTCAGGCTGCGACGCCCGGGCATGGCCGCGGCGATGAAGGCGAAGAGCGCGATGAACAGCAGGGCATAGCGCTGCAGGATGCACAGCGGGCAAGGCGCCTCGCCCAGCACCACCTGCATGTACAGGGCGCCGCCGATCAGCGCCAGGCAGATCACGCCGAGGAGCACCAGAAAGCGCCGTTCCCGATTCAGGCGCGATGAGAGTTCGTTCATTGCCGATTCCTTCGATGGAGAGTGGCAGCGCGGGCTGCCCGAGGGGCGCCCAGTCTACACGCTGGAGATGACCTTTGAATGCATCGAGGAGGGGCGTGCGCGGCTATCCATTGATGACCTAGTGTCCTGTCTCGGAAATACGTTCTCTTTTGGCGAGTGGCTTGGGTGTTCGGCCAAGGCGCCGCGACGAGTCATAGCAGGGCTATGGCGAGGAGTGGCAACGCCGGCCGGGCGCCCAAGACGCCGCCAAAAGTGAACAGCTTATTCCCGAGACAGGACACTAGGACCGAGCGGGTCGGTTTCGGTTCACTGGCGCACATGAAAAATACGCCAGCCCGAGCGCCGGACAGGGGCAGGCCCCTCGACACCCGGGAGTGAAGGATACAGTGATTAAAGGAGGATTAAAGATGAACGCGGGCGTAGAGGCGTTCATCACTTTCTATATAGAGAAGGGTGGTAGGCCCAATGGCTGGCAAGCCAGCCCCCGCACTGAGAATGCAATCGTCCGCTTCGTTCTCGATTACCCACGGCTGGGAGCATCCGGTACGGGAGCTGGCTTGCGAGCAATTGGGATGGTGAGCATCCCCGGGGGCGCTTTGCGCCCCGTTCGCGGCACAAGGCCGCTCCTACAGGGATCGCGCACTCCTGTAGGAGCGGCCTTGTGCCGCGAACGGGCTGCGCAGCAGCCCCCGGCGATTGCTACTCCAACGCCGCCGCCGGCCCGAAGAACTCGTAACGGCTCTGCCCTTCCGGCACGCCCAAGCCCTTGAGCTGGCGCTTGATCGCGGCCATGAAGCCCTTCGGCCCGAGGAAGTAGGCATCGACATCGCGCCCACGCGGCATCCACTCCGCCAGCAGGTCTTGATCCAGCAGGCCCACCGCGTCGGCAGCACGACTGCCATCGTCCTCGGCGTAGCAATAGAAGCGCTTGAGCTGCGGGTGACGCGCCGCCAGGCCGTCGACCCAGTCGCGGAACGCATGCACCGCGCCATTGCGCGCGCAATGGATGAAGTGCACCGAACGCTCGGTCTTGAGCGCCGCCTCGAGCATCGCCAGGGTCGGGGTGATACCCACGCCGCCACTGATCAGCACCAGCGGCTTGTCACTGGCGGCCAGGGTGAAGTCACCGGACGGCGGGAACAGTTGCAGGGTGTCGCCGACCATCAACCCGTCATGCAGGTAGTTGGAGACCTTGCCGCCCGCTTCGCGCTTGACGCTGATGCGGTACTGCTCGCCGTCGCACAGGGCCGACAGCGAGTAGTTGCGGCGCTGCTCCTGGCCATCGATGAACAGTTGCAGGCCGATGTACTGGCCCGGCTCGGCCTTGAGCACCGGCTGGCCATCGACCGGGGCGAAGTAGAACGAGACGATCTCGCGGCTTTCCTGCTCGCGGCGCACCAGGCGGAATTCACGGGTACCGCGCCAGCCGCCGGCAGCCTGCTCCTTCTCTTTATAGAGGCTTTCTTCCGCGCCGATGAGGATATCGGCCAGCTGGCCATAGGCGGCGGCCCAGGCGGCGATCACTTCAGGGGTGGCGATGTCCTTGCCCAGCACTTCCTCGATGGCGCGCAGCAGGCAACTGCCGACGATCGGATAGTGTTCGGGGAGGATTTGCAGGGCCACATGTTTGTTGATGATCTGCCCGACCAGGCCGCCCAGCTGCTCGAGCCGGTCGATGTGGCGGGCGTACATCAGCACACCGTTGGCCAGGGCGCGCGGCTGGTCGCCGCTGGCCTGGTGGGCCTGGTTGAACAGCGGACGTACCTCGGGGTACTCGCTGAGCATAAGTTTGTAGAAGTGGGTGGTCAGGGCCTCGCCACCGCTTTCCAGCAGGGGGACAGTGGCCTTGATGATTGCACGTTGTTCGGCATTGAGCATTGCGACAACTCCTGAGCCTTTGGCTTCGAATGGTTGCGTAAGGCTTTTCAGCAATCGTGCCAACTTTAAACACCAATAAAATCAGGCTTTTGAGCACATCAGTGTCATAAAGACACACCCAGGCGTATAGTCATTACGACCAACAGGAGTCCATATGACTGCAAAGCCCCTGCTCACAGCCCTCCTCCCCCTGGTCAGCGACCTCTCCTGCGACCTGCCCGACCAGGAGCGCTACCGCCGCCTGCTCGGTGCCATGCGTGGCCTGCTGCCCTGCGATGCTGCAGCGCTGTTGCGCCTGGACGGCGAATGGCTGGTGCCGCTGGCGGTGGACGGCCTGTCGCCAGACACCCTGGGGCGGCGCTTCAAGGTCAGCGAACACCCGCGCTTTCAGATTCTCCTCGGGCGCCCGGAGCCAACCCGCTTCGCCAGCGACAGCCCATTGCCCGACCCTTATGACGGTCTGGTCAATGCCGAGCATGTCGACCTCGAAGTCCACGACTGCATGGGCTGCCCGTTGATGGTCGACGAGCGCCCGTGGGGCCTGCTGACCCTCGACGCCCTCACCCCCGGACAGTTCCAGAGCCTGGAGCTCGATGCCCTGCAGGCCTTCGCCAGCCTGGCCGCCGCCACGGTGACCGTGGCCGAGCGCATCGAGCACCTGGCCCTGCGTGCCGAGGACGAACACCAGCGCGCCGAGGTGTACCGCCAGGCCAGCGGCCAGGACCGGGAACTGATCGGCCAGAGCAAGGCGCACAAACGTCTGGTCGAGGAGATCCGCCTGGTCGGCGGCAGCGACCTGACCGTGCTGATCACCGGCGAGACCGGCGTCGGCAAGGAGCTGGTGGCCCAGGCCCTGCACCACGCCAGCCAGCGTGCCGACAAACCGCTGGTCAGCCTCAACTGCGCCGCCCTGCCCGACACCCTGGTGGAAAGCGAACTGTTCGGCCATGTGCGCGGCGCCTTCACCGGCGCCCACGGCGAACGCCGGGGCAAGTTCGAGCTGGCCAACGGCGGCACGCTGTTCCTCGATGAGGTCGGCGAGCTGCCCCTGGCGGTGCAGGCCAAGCTGCTGCGGGTGCTGCAGAGCGGGCAACTGCAGCGGCTGGGCTCGGATCGCGAGCACCGGGTGGATGTGCGCCTGATCGCCGCGACCAACCGCGACCTGGCGGAGGAAGTGCGCAGCGGCCACTTCCGCGCCGACTTCTACCACCGCCTGAGCGTCTACCCGTTGCACGTGCCACCGCTGCGGGACCGGGGTCGCGACGTGCTGCTGCTGGCCGGCTACTTCCTCGAACAGAACCGCTCGCGCCTGGGGCTGGGCAGCCTGCGGTTGTCCGCAGACGCCCAGGCCGCACTGCTGGCCTACAGCTGGCCAGGCAATGTGCGCGAACTGGAGCATCTGATCGGCCGTTCGGCGCTCAAGGCGCTGGGGCAACACGGACAGCGGCCGAAGATCCTCACCCTGGAGGCGGCCGACCTCGACCTGCGCAACGTGGCGCCGACCCCGCAGTTAGAAACCGAGGTGCCGCCGGCCGACGCGCCATTGCCCGAGGGTGGGCTGCGCGAGGCAGTGGATGATTATCAGCGGCAGATCGTCGAAGCGTGCCTGAATCGCCACGGGGACAACTGGGCCGCCGCCGCGCGGGAACTGGGGCTGGACCGGGCCAACCTGAGCCGGTTGGCCAAGCGACTGGGACTGCGCTAGCTTCAGGCCATGTGCAGCCCCTGCAGGAGCGGCCTTGTGCCGCGAAAGGGCTGCGCAGCAGCCCCTCATATCGATGAAACGCTGAAACTGCCGGGGCCGCTTCGCGGCCCTTTCGCGGCACAAGGCCGCTCCTACAGTTACAGCCCCGCGATGGACTGCAAATAGCAAACTAAGCTAAAGCCTGACGCCAAAAAGCCGATAACCCGGCATCCTCCCCCATTTCGAACCGAAGGTTGCCCATGGCCACGCAAAAAGCCCGCGCGGACTCGTTGTCCCTGCTGCTGTTCACCCTGCGCAGCGGCAAGCTGATGGCAATCAACCTGCTCAAGGTCAGCGAGATCATCCCCTGCCCGCCGCTGACCAAGCTGCCGGAGGCCCACCCGCACGTCAAAGGCGTCGCCACCCTGCGCGGCAACTCGCTGTCGGTGATCGACCTGTCCCGGGCCATCGGCGAAATGCCCCTGGCCGACCCCGACGGCGGCTGCCTGATCGTCACCGAGATCAGCCGCTCGCGCCAGGGCCTGCACGTACAGGCGGTGAGCCGCATCGTCCATTGCCTGAGCACCGACATCAAGCCGCCGCCCTACGGTTCGGGCAACCGCTCGTTCATCACCGGCGTGACCCGGGTCGACAACGCCCTGGTGCAGGTGCTGGACATCGAGAAGGTCATCCATGGCATCGCCCCGCCGCCCCACGAGCCGCACCCGGGCGAAGTCAGCGAGGAAGACGCCAGCCTGCTGGCCGCCGCCAATATCCTGGTGGTGGACGACAGCCAGGTCGCGCTGCAGCAGTCGGTGCACACCCTGCGCAACCTCGGCATCGAGTGCCATACCGCCCGCAGCGCCAAGGATGCGATCAACGTGCTGTTGGAACTGCAAGGCACCGACAGGGAGATCAACATCATTGTCTCCGACATCGAGATGTCCGAGATGGATGGCTTCGCCTTCACCCGCACCTTGCGCGAAACCCCCGACTTCCAGCACCTGTACATCCTGCTGCACACCTCGCTGGACAGCGCGATGAGCGGCGACAAGGCCAAGCTGGCGGGGGCCAATGCGATCCTGACCAAGTTCTCCTCGCCGGAGCTGACCAACTGCCTGGTGACGGCGGCGCGGGCGGTGGTGTTCGAGGAGCGCTGAAAGCCAGAGCGTGAAGAGCCATGCGAGTGCATGGCTCTTGAGGCCTCAGCGGCTATTCGTCGACTGAGGGCGGGGCTGCGAGGCCGCCCTGGAAACGACTGGCTCTCGGTTCGGCGCTTTCACGGCCCCCCGCTTCCAGGTCGGCCACTGCTCGACCTTTTCTCGACATTCATCGAGGTAACGAAGAAATTCCTCTTTACTTCCGTTCATCGGAATCATCCTTCAAGTACATTGACAAAGTATACCCAGCCTCATCCTCATGATCGATGTATGAACAAGGCAGCATCTGGGTGCGCAATCTAGCATCTGCTTCAGTCCAGTCAACCGTTTGCCCATCCTCGGTCTTACGTATGACAGCGTAGCCGCTACCCAGACTCATGGAAAACAGATCAAAGAAGCTTCTTGGGCCCACGCCGATGAAGGCGTCAAAAAATACCCCTTTGTGCGAACGGTCCTGGGAAATCGAATCCGAATGAAATTTCTGAGCCTTACTCTTGGGGTAAGGCTCGACATAAACCACACGGTCGACACCTGCGGCAATAATGTGTTTTGCACAGTTGTGACAAGGGTAAGTGGTGCAATACAGCGTGCTATCAACTGCACTTACCCCCATTCTTGAAGATGACAGCAGCGCTTCCATTTCCGCATGGACGACCCGCCCGTATTCAGTGATATCTTTTATTCCGCTATTTCTTATCAACGGCGCCACCTCATCCCGACAGTGCTCGGGTAATGAGCGAATGATGTTGTCTACAATCTCCTTTTTTTGCATGGCGTTGGAGTCCTCGCCTCGTTTGTAGTCCCTTCCATCCTCCTCATCCACAATTTCATGTGCTTCACTCCTGGTTGGCCAGTACAGGCCGCCTCCTGCCTTGGGTACATCGTTAGCCCCCGTTGCGATGATGCAATCGTGCTTGGTCAGTACAGCACCGACCTGCCGTGATAGGTCAGCGGACCTCAGTGAGGCAGAAAATGCCATGAACATCGCATACTCATCGAAAGTGGGGGTGACGTAGGGCTTTCCGAACAACAGATCCAGAATTCGCCAGACCTGATTCTTGAGGGCATCAAGATTCCCGTCATAACTGACAAAGAAATCAGACAAATGGTAAGTATCTCGGGTGTGCTGCCCATGTGGCTCTTTTTCGTTCTCATCCCGTGAAATCAGATCCGCCGCCTGCTCCTTAGTCAACTGCAAGTCCTTGAGAAGATAGCGACTTCTGCGCTCATGGTCCGCATGCACGCCGATCAAGAAGAACCCTCCAGCGTAAATCTTCCGCAGTCGCTGCACCTCAAACGGTGTTTTCAGTGAGTTGATCAGATAGGCATTTCTACCAGGCGCTCCCTGATTTTTCTGGTACCTCAATTGGCTGATGGCGACAGCAGCACCCAACGCCAGTATCGAATTATCCCCTGACACCTCTCTTAACCGATTACCTTCACGCATGTACCTGTCTATACGCTCAACGCGGTTTTCTGTGTCCGGAACGTTCCCGATTTTTGAAATAACCTCACTGGATATACGAATGGAGTTAGAGGTATAGCGAAACGCCTTGAGCCGATCTTCGACAATTTGGCAAACCACTTTCAGGTCAGTTCCCAGTGCCCCGACGAATCCCAGAACCAACTCGGAATCCGCATAGGAATCATCCAGGAAGGACATATTCATGAATTCAGGAGCGTGCGCAAGATTTTCCATGAGTGGCCGGGCATCGGGCATGGCCTCACCGTCCTGTGACAGTATCCCTCTTACCAACTGCTCCAGTTCCAGGGAGGACTCCGGCTTCCCCTGAAAACTCAGTTCACCCGTGCCCGGGTACCAAGACATCACACCACCGCTATGGGTGCGAAACTCAAACTGGTTCGGGTTAAGTTCTTTCCATGTTCCAACCTGCGCCAATATTTCCAGGCGCTCCTTCAGTTGCGCGAATGATCCCTCGAAACGCATTCCATGACCTCACCGTTGCCCGTTGGCTTTTGAATCCCTACAGGTATAGCCACGAATCATCCTCTTTCCAGCGCGAGCAATGCTTGCTAATAAAGTTTCAGCCTTCCGCTAAAAACGTAGGAAAATTCGCAATTTGCGTTGCGCCAATGGAAAGGCATAATTCCCTCTCTTGTTGAGGTCATGCCCCATGCTACGTTCGATACTGCTTAGCCTTTCGTTACTAACCGTTTCCGCCCAAGCTTCGACGCCACAAGCCTGGAGCGACCAGCGCCAGCACATGCTCAAGGCCTGCCTGGCCGCCAGCCAGTTCAAGGATGCCCACGCCCTGGGCAAACCCGCCGAGTTCGACGACCAGGTCGGTTACAGCGCGCTGCTGATCGAAGGCACCTACCCCCAGAAGCACATGCAGAACCGCACCGGCACCGAGCTGTGCCTCTACGACCGCCAACGCCAGCAAGCCTTTACCAGCGAATGGGAAGCCGGCAAGCGATGAGCGACAGCATTCGCTTCGCCTGCACCGGCTGCGGCAAATGCTGCACGGGCCATCATGTGCCCCTGACGCTTGCCGAGGCCCATCAGTGGGCGGCCTCCGGCGGCCAGGTGGTGGTGCTGATCGAAGGGTTCATTGCCGATGGTCCTGGCATGCCGGCAGAGCAGCGCGAGCATGTGCTGCGCCGCTCGTTCCCGGTGCCCTGTGGCGCCGGGCAACTGCAGGTGTCGGTCACCTTCGCCGCGTTCAACCCGGGACGTTGTCGCAACCTCGATGACAACGACCTGTGCGGCATCTATGAAAGCCGGCCGCTGGTCTGCCGCATCTACCCGGCGGAAATCAACCCGCACCTGCCGCTGCGGCCGGAAAACAAGGACTGCCCGCCCGAGGCCTGGGAGCAGGGGCCTGAGCTGATTCATGGCAGCCTGCCGGTGGATGAGGCACTGCGCGCCTTGATCGAGGCCTCGCGCCAGGCGGACCGCGACGATATCGCCGCCAAGGTGGCGATATGCCAGGCGCTGGGGATGACCACCAGTGCGCTGAAGGGCAACGGGTTTACTGCGTGGTTGCCGGACATGGCGGCGTTTGCTGCGGTGCTGGAACAAGCGCCACAGGCGGTCGATGGGCCGTGGCGGGTGCATGTGCAGGACGAGGCGCTTGCGGCCGAACTACAAGCTCATCGCTTGCAGGTGACGGGCGAGGCGCCGGTCTACTATGCGTTCATCGGATTCTAGATAGATCCAATCGCGGGGCAAGCCCGCTCCCACGCCCTCCCCCTCCGATGCTTCGATGCTTCGATGCTTCGATGCTTCGATGCTTCGATGCCAACATTGTGGGAGCGGGCTTGCCCCGCGATAGGGCCGGCCCTGACAACTCAATCAATCACTGACACCGCCGCCAGAACTCATCCGCCAGCCGCCGCAGGTCCTTGGCCAGGTCCGCCACGTCACTGGCACTGCTATGACTGCGCTGCCCGACGCTGACCGTCGCCTCGCTGGCCTGGCGGATGCTGGTGATGTTGCGGTTGATGTTCTCGCTGACCTGGCTCTGCTGCTCCACTGCCGCGGCAATCTGCAGGCTCATCTCGTTGATCTGGTTGACCCGCACGCTGATGCTGTCCAGCGCGTCGCTGGCCAGCTGCGCCTGCTCGACACTGTGCCCGGCATGGGCGCTGCTCTGCTGCATCACCTGCACCGCCGCGCGGGCGCCGTCCTGCAGGGCGGCGATCATGCGCTGGATATCGTGGGTGGACTGCGCGGTGCGCTGGGCCAGACCGCGCACCTCGTCGGCGACCACCGCGAAGCCACGCCCCTGGTCACCGGCCCGGGCCGCCTCGATGGCGGCGTTGAGCGCCAGCAGGTTGGTCTGCTCGGCAATGCCGCGGATCACATCGAGCACCCCGGAGATCTCGCTGCTGTGACTCTCCAGCTGGTGGATCACCTCGCTGGCCTCGACCAGTGAACCTGCCAGGTCCTGGATCGCGCAGCGGTTGCGGTCGACCAGCTGGTGGCCGGACTGGGTCTCGTCCTCGGCCTGGTCGGCGGCCATCGCCGCCATCTGCGCGCTGCTGGCCACCTGGGCGACGCTGGCGCTCATCTGGTGGATCGCGGTGGCCACCTGGTCGGCTTCGCTCTGCTGCTCAAGGCTGTTGGCATGACTGCTGTGCAAGGCCTCGACCAGCGAGCCGGAATGTCCGGCCAGGCGTGACGAGGTATCGCCGATACGCCCGACCACCGCCCCCAGCTGCGCCTTGAGCATGCGCATGGCGAACTCGATCTGCCCCAGGCCATCACGCCGGCCGGTGTACAACTGCTGGCTCAGTGGGTTGTCGGCGATCGCCTGGGCCTGCTGGCGCAGCCGCTCGTAGGGGCGCAGCAGTAACAGGATCGCCAGGCTGCTCAAACCTGCCGCCGCCGCCACTTCTACCAGCGATTCCAGCAGCGGCGCCCCCAGCCACCACTGCCCGGCCCCCAGCACCAACGCCAGCACGACGCCGACCGCCAGCGACAGACGCGAACCCAGCCCCAGCACCGGCAAGCGCTCGCGCCAGCCACGCCGACCTTCGCGCAGACGCGCATAACACCGTTCAGCCGCGGCGACCTGCTCGGCCCCGGGCTTGGTCCGCACCGACTGGTACTCCAGCGCCTGCCCGCCGCTGCTGATCGGCGAGACGAAGGCGCTCACCCAGTAGTGGTCGCCGTTCTTGCAGCGGTTCTTCACCAGCCCCATCCACGAGCGCCCGGCCTTGAGCGCCTGCCACATCTGGGCAAATGCCTGGGGCGGCATGTCGGGGTGGCGGACGATGTGATGGGCGTTGCCCAGCAGCTCCTCGCGGGAGAATCCGCTGACCCGCAGGAAATCGTCATTGGCATAGGTGATGCGGCTGTCCAGGTCGGTGGTGGACAGGATATTGGCGTCGCCGGGGTAATCCACTTCGCGACCGGTAACAGGCATATTGCACTTCATCGGAGGCTCTCGTTGTTGTACGTGAAATCGGCAGGGCGTACGACTCTAGGGGCAAACGCCGGCGCAACATTGATCCATGGCAGGGTATTGGCACTTGGCCATCAAGCCGCCGAAACTGACAGCCGTGACAGCCAGGCGTCACGCTGCCGACCCGGTCGGCGCGCTATAACCCTGCAATAGCCGAATCCTTTTCTTAGCCCCTTGGCCAAGGTGCCCGCCCCGATGCGACGTCCGTCCCGCTCCCTCGTTATCGCCGCCCTGGCCCTTGTCCTGCTGGCCGTCGTCGGCACCTGGCAGGGATTGCGCCACGAAGCCCCGGCCAACCGCGCCGCCAGCGCGATCCCCGTGCGGGTGGTCGCGGTGGCCCAACAGGACGTGCCGCGCTACCTCGACGCCATCGGCTCGGTGCTGTCGCTGCACAGCGTCGAGGTCCGCCCCCAGGTCGAGGGCGTGCTGACCCAGGTGCTGGTCAAGGAAGGCCAGTGGGTCAGCCAGGGCGACCTGCTGGCCACCCTCGACGACCGGGCGATCCGCGCGAACCTTGACCAGGCCCGCGCCCAGCTCGGCCAGACCCAGGCGCAGTTGCAGGTGGCCAACGTCAACCTCAAGCGCTACCAGTTGCTGAGCACCGACGACGGCGTGTCGAAGCAGACCCTCGACCAGCAGCAGGCCCTGGTGAACCAGTTGCAGGCAACCATCAAAGGCAACCAGGCGGCCATCGACAACACCGCGGTACAACTCAGCTACACACAGATCCGCTCGCCGGTCACTGGCCGCGTCGGCATCCGCAACGTCGACCCCGGCAATCTGGTGCGTACCAGCGACACCCAGAGCCTGTTCAGCGTCACCCAGATCGACCCGATCGCCGTGGAGTTCGCCCTGCCTCAGCAGCAGCTCCCGGTCCTGCAGGGCTTGCTGAAATCGCCTACCCCCGCCGAGGTCGAAGCGTACATGGACGCCGACGGTGAACGCAGCCTGCTCGCCAAGGGTCACCTGATGCTGATCGACAACCAGGTCTCGACCACCACCGGCACGGTGCGGATCAAGGCCGAGTTCGACAACCAGGACGGCCGCCTGTGGCCCGGCCAGCTGGTCACCGTGCGCCTGCGCACGGCGGTGGACGAGGACGCCCTGGTGGTGCCGCCGCCGGTGGTGCAACGCAGCATCGACGGCCACTTCGTCTACCGCATGGACGGCGACAAGGTCAGCGCCGTGCCGGTCAAGGTGGTGTACCAGGACAGCACGCTGAACGTCATCGCCGGGGTCAAGGCCGGCGATTGCCTGGTGCTCGATGGACAGTCGCGGCTCAAGCCGGGGAGCCACGTGGAGCTCAGTGGCGAGTCACAGTGCAAGCAGTCGCAGCGCCTGGCGGATGGCAATCGCGGGACAAGCCCGCTCCCACCCAGGCAGCACCAGGACGTGGGAGCGGGCTTGCCCCGCGATGAGGCCCTTACCGACAACGCCAAAGCGGAGGCGAGCCAGCCATGAACACCCGCAACGGCGTCTCGGCCTGGTGCATCGACCACCCCATCGCCACCCTGCTGCTGACCTTCGCCCTGGTGCTGCTGGGCGCCATCGCCTTCCCGCGCCTGCCGGTGGCGCCCCTGCCCGAGGCCGACTTCCCGACCATCCAGGTCACCGCCCAATTGCCCGGCGCCAGCCCGGAAACCATGGCCTCGTCGGTGGCGACGCCCCTGGAGGTGCAGTTCAGCGCCATCCCCGGCATGACCCAGATGACCAGCAGCAGCGCCCTGGGCTCGACCAACCTGATCCTGCAGTTCACCCTCGACAAGAACATCGACACCGCCGCCCAGGAAGTCCAGGCGGCGATCAACACCGCCACCGCGCGCCTGCCCCAGGACATGCCCAGCCCGCCCACCTGGCGCAAGGTCAACCCGGCCGACAGCCCGGTGCTGATCCTCACCGTCAGCTCGACGCAGATGCCCGGCAATGAGCTCAGCGATTACGCCGAGACCCTGCTGGCCCGCCAGCTCAGCCAGATCGACGGGGTCGGCCTGATCAACATCACCGGCCAGCTGCGCCCAGCCATCCGCGTGCAGGCCCAGCCCGAGAAGCTCGCCGCCATCGGCCTGACCCTGGCCGATATCCGCCTGGCCATCCAGCAGACCAGCCTCAACCTGGCCAAGGGCGCGCTGTACGGCGAACACAGCGTGTCGACCATTGCCGCCAACGACCAGCTGTTCCATCCCGAGGACTACGCCAGGCTGATCGTCAGCTACCGCAACGGCGCGCCGGTGCACCTGGCCGACGTGGCCAAGGTGATCGATGGCGCCGAGAACGCCTATGTGAAGGCCTGGTCCGGCGACCGGCCGGGGCTGAACCTGGTGATCTTCCGCCAGCCCGGGGCCAACATCGTCGACACCGTGGACCGGGTGCTCGAAGCCCTGCCGCGCCTGCAGGAGATGCTGCCGGCGGCGGTCGATGTCTCGGTGCTGCAGGACCGCACCCAGACCATCCGTGCCTCGCTGCACGAAGTGGAGCTGACCCTGATGATCGCCGTGGCCCTGGTGATCGGGGTGATGGCGCTGTTCCTGCGCCAGTGGTCGGCCACCTTCATCGTCTCCAGCGTGCTCGGCGTGTCGCTGATCGCCAGTTGCGCGCTGATGTACGTGTTCGGTTTCAGCCTCAACAACCTGACCCTGGTGGCCATCGTCATCGCCGTGGGCTTCGTGGTGGATGACGCCATCGTCGTGGTGGAGAACATCCACCGCCACCTGGAGGCCGGCGACGACAGCCGCACCGCCGCGCTCAAGGGCGCCGGCGAGATCGGCTTCACCGTGGTGTCGATCAGCTTCTCGCTGATCGCCGCGTTCATTCCGCTGCTGTTCATGGGCGGCGTGGTCGGCCGGCTGTTCAAGGAGTTCGCCCTGACCGCCACCGCGACCATCCTGATTTCGGTGGTGGTCTCGCTGACCCTGGCGCCGACCCTGGCCGCGCTGTGCATGCGCCGCCCGCCCGAAGAGCAGCATGGCGGCCTCGGCCAGCGCCTGGTGCGCTGGTACGAAAAGGGCCTGGACCGGGCCCTGGTGCATCGGCGCATCACCCTCGGCGTGTTCGGCCTGACCCTGGCGCTGGCGGTGGCCGGTTACGTGGCCATCCCCAAGGGCTTCTTCCCGTTGCAGGACACCGGTTTCATCCTCGGCACCACCGAGGCGGCGGCGGATGTCTCCTACCCGGCGATGATCGAGAAACACCAGGCCCTGGCGAAGATCATCGAGGCCGACCCTGCGGTACGCGCCTTCTCCCACTCGGTCGGCGTCACCGGCAGCAACCAGACCATCGCCAACGGCCGCTTCTGGATTTCCCTCAAGCCCCGTGGCGAACGCGATGTGTCGGCCAGTGAATGGATCGACCGCATGCGCCCGAAACTGATGCAAATCCCCGGCATCGTCCTCTACCTGCGCGCCGGGCAGGACATCAACCTCAGCTCCGGCCCCTCGCGCACCCAGTACCAGTACGTGCTCAAGAGCAATGACGGCGTGGCGCTGAACCTGTGGACCCAGCGCCTGACCGAGCGCTTGCGTGAAAATCCGGCGTTTCGCGACCTGTCCAACGACCTGCAGCTGGGCGCCAGCGTCACCCGCATCGACATCGACCGCCAGGCCGCGGCGCGCTTCGGCCTGACCACCACCGACGTCGACCAGGCACTGTATGACGCCTTCGGCCAGAGACAGATCAGCGAGTTCCAGACCGAGACCAACCAGTACAAGGTGATCCTCGAGCTGGACGCCCGCCAGCGCGGCAAGGCCGAGAGCCTCAACTACTTCTACCTGCGCTCGCCGCTGTCCGGCGAGATGGTGCCGCTGTCGGCCCTGGCCCATGTCGCGCCGCCCAGCACCGGGCCGCTGTCGATCAGCCACGACGGCCTGTTCCCGGCGGCCAACCTGTCGTTCAACCTGGCCCCCGGCGTGGCCTTGGGCGATGCGGTGCAGATCCTCGAACGCACCCAGCGCGAGCTGGGCATGCCCGACTCCATCGCCGGCAACTTCCAGGGCGCGGCCCAGGCGTTCCAGAGCTCGCTGTCGAGCCAGCCGTACCTGATCCTCGCCGCGCTGGTGGCGGTGTACATCATCCTCGGCGTGCTCTACGAGAGCTTCGTGCACCCGCTGACCATCATCTCCACCCTGCCCTCGGCGGGCCTGGGCGCGCTGATCCTGCTGTGGCTGATGGGCCAGGACTTCACCATCATGGGCCTGATCGGCGTGGTGCTGCTGATCGGCATCGTCAAGAAGAACGGCATCCTGCTCATCGACTTCGCCCTCGACGCCCAGCGTCACCAGGGCATGACGCCAGAGCAGGCGATCCGCCAGGCATGCCTGGTGCGCTTCCGTCCGATCATCATGACCACCCTGGCCGCGCTGCTTGGCGCGGTGCCGCTGATGTTCGGCTTCGGCACCGGCGCCGAGCTGCGCCAGCCGCTGGGCATCGCCGTGGTCGGCGGCCTGCTGGTGAGCCAGGCCCTGACGCTGTTCACCACCCCGGTCATATACTTGGCCCTGGAGCGTCTGTTCCACCGCCGCCGGGCCGCTGCCGCCCCCGCGCCGACCGCCAGTTGAGACAAGACCATGCGTGTGCTGATCATCGAAGACGAAGAGAAAACCGCCGACTACCTGCATCGCGGCCTCACCGAGCAGGGCTTCACCGTCGACCTGGCCCGCGACGGCATCGACGGTCTGCACCTGGCCCTGGAAGGCGACTACGCGGTGATCGTGCTCGACGTGATGCTGCCGGGCCTGGATGGCTATGGCGTGTTGCGCGCACTGCGGGCGCGCAAGCAGACGCCGGTGATCATGCTCACCGCCCGCGAGCGGGTCGAGGACCGTATCCACGGCCTGCGCGAAGGCGCCGACGACTACCTGGGCAAGCCGTTCTCGTTCCTCGAACTGGTCGCCCGCCTGCAGGCGCTGACCCGGCGCAGTGCCATCCACGAGCCCTTGCAGATTCAGGTCGCCGACCTGTGGATCGACCTGATGGCGCGCAAGGCCACCCGCGCGGGATCGCGCCTGGACCTGACCGCCAAGGAGTTCTCGCTGCTCAGCGTGCTGGCCCGGCGCCAGGGCGAGATCCTGTCCAAGACCGCCATCGCCGAGCTGGTCTGGGACATCAACTTTGACAGCGACGCCAATGTCGTCGAGGTGGCCATCAAGCGCCTGCGCGCCAAGCTCGACGGGCCGTTCGACAACAAGCTGCTGCATACCATTCGAGGCATGGGTTATGTCCTGGAGAACCGTGGGTAGTGACGGGGCCCCTGTGGGAGCGGGTTTACCCGCGAAGTGGCCTGCGCGGTGCTTGGCACCGGCTTCGCCGGTGTTCGCGGGTAAACCCGCTCCCACAGGGACCGCTCAACGGCCCCCATTGCCTTATCTGACAGGGCCTGCCCCAGCGAGAGGCGGTAAATGATCCAAACCATTCTGCCCAGCAAACCCGGCAACTCCATCGCCCTGCGCCTCTCGGCCCTGTTCACCCTGGTGGCCCTGGCCGTGTTCGTGCTGATCGGCAGCGCCCTGTACCGCCAGGTCGACCGCAGCCTCGACCTGCTGCCGGCCGCCGAACTGGACGCGCGCTTCAGCGTGCTCGAATCCACCCTCAACCGCTACGGCACTCCCGAGCACTGGGCCAAGATCAACAACAAGCTCAACCTGCTCAGCGAGGAAGACCGACGCATCCGCTTCTGGGTGGTGAGCAGCAACCCGGCCTTCGAATACGGCCATCCCACCGAGCAGGTGCGCGGCTTCGCCGAGGGCGCGCCGGGCATGCGCGACCTGCGCCTGAGCGACAGCCCCTACCCGTACAAGGTGTTGGTCAGCGAACTGCCGGCACTGGGTGAGCGCCCATCGCTGCGCTTTCTGATCGGCATCGACACCGAGACCTTCTGGCAGGCCCAGCACAGCCTGCTGGTGGCCATCGTCGGCCTGGCCGCCTTCGGCGTGCTGCTGGCCTCGCTGCTCGGCTACTGGGTCGCACGCATCGGCCTCAAACCCCTGCTGGCGCTATCGGACGAAGCCCAGGCCCTGGCCCCGCCACGCCTGGACGGCCGCCTGCAGACCCGCGACCTGCCGCCGGAGCTGGCGCAGTTCGCCGGCGCCTTCAACGCCGCCCTCGACCGGGTCAGCCAGGCCTATTCGCAACTCGAGGCGTTCAACGCCGATGTCGCCCACGAACTGCGCTCGCCGCTGACCAACCTGATCGGCCAGACCCAGGTCGCCCTGACCCGCGGGCGCAGCGCCGAGCACTACTTCGAGGTGCTGCAATCGAACCTCGAAGAGCTGGAGCGCCTGCGCAGCATCATCAACGACATGCTGTTCCTGGCCAGCGCCGACCAGGGCAGCAAGGCCACCTCGCTGACCAGCGCCTCACTGGCCGAGGAAGTGGCCACCACCCTCGACTACCTCGATTTCATCCTCGAGGACGCCCAGGTCAGCGTCAGCGTCAGCGGCGACGCCCAGGCCTGTTTCGAGAAGGCCCAGCTGCGCCGGGCGCTGATCAACCTGCTGAACAACGCCGTGCAGCACACCGCGCCGCACCAGGTGATCCAGGTGCGCATCGAGGCGGGCGAGGAACAGGTCAGCATCGCCGTGAGCAACCCGGGGCCGGCGATTGCCGACGAGCACCTGCCGATGCTGTTCGAGCGCTTCTACCGGGTGGATGCGGCACGCGCCAACAGCGGCGGCGGCAACCACGGACTGGGCCTGGCCATCGTCAAGGCGATCGCCCTGATGCACGGCGGCAGTGTTTTCGTGCACAGCGAAGCGGGCGCCAATACCTTCGGTATCAACTTGCCAAACGCTCAACTACGCGGGTTTGCGGTAAAAGTCTGAGTGTTTTTGCCGTGATCATTACTTTTTGCGCAACAGTGCTTATCTGAACAGCCTCTGTTTCCCCGCTGTTTACAGGACTAACTTTAGCCCTGTCTCCATTAGCACTTGCCGCGCAAGAAGGTTGCATCACATGTCCAACAGTATGGGTATTGCCAGCGTGTTCGTCCTGTCTTCCCTGTTGTTGTCGCCCCTGGCCATGGCGGAAGAATCCCCGGCCTTTGTCGCCCGTAACGCTGAGTTTGCCGCCGTTCACCAAGAGGCTCGCGAAGCCTACGCCGCGCAACAGGCCGATGCGGTAAAAGACGCACGGCAGACTGCTTCCAAAGTCTCTGTCGACACCGATGCCGACAGCTGATTGGCCTGACTCCAGTTTCCAGTTTTCCCTTGGCTACACCATGGGCAGTGCCCGTGACGATATGTTAGCCTTTCAAAGCCGCTGCCTTTCAGCGGCTTTTTTTATGCGTCGAAAATATCAGCCTGGCTGTTACGTCTCTAATAAGAACTTGCAGACACGACAATAAAAAACTGCCCCATCGCTTGACCAAAGGAGTTTGTACCGGTGTCTTTTGCGTTTCGTTTCACCCCGTTGTTCGTTGCATTGGCCGCAACGATGCCCGTGGCCGCACAGGCCGATGAAGACAAGGCTGAAGGCTTCATCGAGGGTTCCACGCTGAACCTGCATTTCAGAAATGCCTACTTCAACCGCAACGAGAAGAATGCCTCGATCAAGGACAAGCGCGAGTGGGGCCAAGGCGCCGTCGCCCGCTTCGAGTCCGGCTACACGCCGGGCGTGATCGGCTTCGGCCTCGACGCCCACGCCATGGTCGGCCTGAAGCTGGACGGCGGCGGTGGCCGCGCCGGCACCTCGATCCTGCCAAGCGCGCCGGAAGACAAGGCACGCCACGCCTTCTCCACCGCCGGCGGCGCGATCAAGCTCAAGGGCTTCGACACCGAGTTCAAGGCCGGTGACCTGTTCCTCACCAACCCGGTGATTGCCGGTGGCGAAAGCCGCATGCTGCCGCAGACCTTCCGCGGCGTCGCCGTGACCAACCGCAGCATCGACGGGCTGATGCTCGAAGGCGGCAAGGTCAGCTTCACCAAGCCGTACAACCAGAGCGGCCACCGCCGCATCAACACCTACTACAGCAACCAGACGCGCGAGCAGGACAGCCAGAACCTGAGCTGGGCCGGCGCCTCCTGGAGCGGCACCGAAGGCGTTACCGCCAACGTCTACGCCGCCGAGCTGAAGGACATCTGGAACCAGTACTACGCCGACTTCGACTACACCTACCAGGTCAACGATCTGGTCAGCCTGAACCCGGGCGTACACTTCTACCACACCCAGGACACCGGCCAGTCGAAGCTGGGCGACATCGACAACAACACCTGGAGCGTGCACTTCACCGTGGCCGCCGGGTACCACAGCGTCACCGCCGCCTACCAGCGAGTCAACGGCGACACGCCGTTCGACTACATCAACCTGGGCGACAGCATCTTCCTCGACAACTCGCGCATGTACTCGGACTTCAACGCGCCGAACGAGCGTTCCTGGAAGCTGCAGTACGACTACGACTTCGCCGGCCTCGGCATGCCGGGCCTGAGCACCTCGCTGTCGTACTCGCGCGGCAAGGCCGACCTGACCAAGGCCAGCCAGGACACCCAGTACTACGCCTTCTATAACGCCGACGGCGAGAATGCCCGGCACTGGGAGCGCGACTTCGACGTGAAGTACGTGTTCCAGCAAGGCCAGCTGAAGGACCTGTCGGTGCTGCTGCGCTATGCCACGCACCGGGCCAACGCGGCGTACTCGAACATCCAGGACAACAACGAATTCCGCGTGATCGTGGATTATCCGCTGAACGTGTTCTGATCCGGAACCGATCGCGGGGCAAGCCCGCTCCCACGCCAGGTGGCTTATCAGGCGTGGGAGCGGGCTTGCCCCGCGATGGGCTTCAACGGTTACGGTTCAAGCCGATCTCCAGGTCATTGATCAACGCCTTGGCCATGGCGCTGAGGATCCGCGCCGCACTCCCCGCTTTCAAATCCCCTTCGAAAACACTCCAGGAACGTCGAAACGTCGGCAGTGGCACAAGGCTCGGGCTGCTCGCTCATGGCTGCACCTCCAGCGACCTGGCGTGGGCCATCAGGCAGCTCAGCAGCCGGCTGAGGATGGAAATGTTATCCACCAGGATCTCGGGACGCTCATCCACGGGAAAGGCCATGTAGACGTCGCAAGTGCGGGTCATCATGGTCATCAGGACGGCGGCATGCTCCCAGACTTCGGCCAGCGGCAGGTGGTCGATGATGGAGATGTAGGGGATGGGGGGATCAGGTACCAGCTTCTTCATGTGCGTTTTCCAATGTCATTAAAGGAAACCGCCAGCTCATCCTTTCTCACCAGATAAGGGTGGCAGCCGTACATGGGGTGAGAAAACCGAGGACATCGGAACCCGGCCAGACCTAGGTCTGCCCATGCACAGCTGCCGTAACAGAATGCGGGACCAACATCGTTCGGGTTTCTCACACCCGATCACCAAATTCGGCGACCCGAAGACGTTAGCCCTGATGCATTTCCCCGCCTATCCAGACCCTTCCGGCAGACGCGTAGGATAGGTCCCAAGCTCAGCCCGACTGAAGCATTTGGTTTCAGATTCGGAAATGTCGTACATCCCATCGCGGGGCAAGCCCGCTCCCACGACCATGACCATGACCTGAACCTGAACCTGAACCTGAACCTGGCCCTGGCCCTGGCGAATGGTGGGAGCGGGCTTGCCCCGCGATGGGCCTACTGAATCATTTCCGTCGGGCAAATCAGCTTTGATCTTGTCCGACAATCCCGCCTTGCCTAAAATACCGCCGCCGCTTTCCGGCCCACTCCCCATGGATCCCGGGGCTTATGCAGTTGCGAGCATGACGTTGCCCACCCGATCACCACGATCCGCCCTGTACAAGTCACACCCCGAGCTGGTCCTCAACCTGGGCAGCTGCCTTGCCGTGCTCGCCATCGTGGCCATCGTCAGCTACCTGCTGGCCCGCGAGCGCGACAGCGTCGAGCAATCGGAAATGCGCTCCTCGAGCAACATCGTGCAGTTGATCGAAAGCGACATCCTGCGCAACGTCGAACTCTACGACCAGTCGCTCAAGGGCCTGATCTGGGCCGTGCAGCACCCCGAGCTGCTCAACGTGCCGGCCAAGCTGCGCCAGCAGATCCTCTTCAACCAGGCCTTCTCCGCGCCGGTGCGCGGTGACATCCTTTGGCTCGACGCCAAGGGCGATGTGCTCGGCGACTCCACCAGCGCGGTGCCGCGCCAGGCCAACTTCGCCGACACCGTGGCCTTCCAGGCCCACCGCGACCGCCCGGGCCTGGGCCTGCTGATCAGCCCGCCGTTCAAGGCGCGGCTGGGCGAGCTGGACTGGTGCATCAGCTTCAGCCGGCGCATCTCCGGCGCCAACGGCGAATTCCAGGGCCTGGCCGCCGGGGCCCTGCGCCTGTCCTACTTCAACGAGCTGTTCCAGCGCCTGGACATCGGCGTGGACAGCAGCATCAACCTGCTCAACACCGACGGCCAACTGCTGGCACGCCAGCCAACCCGCCCGCAGGACCCGTTGATCGGCACCAGTTTCAGCGAACGCCCCAACTTCAAGCGCATCCTCGAGGAGCGCAGCGGCAGCTTCACCGCCCGCTCGACTACCTATGAAGGCCAGCGCCTCTACACCTTCGCCCGAGTTGCCGACCTGCCACTGATCGTGCTGGTGGCGCACTCGGCCGACGAGGTGTTCCAGTCGTGGCGCCGCACCGCGATCGTGGTCAGCGTGGCCACCGGCGTGCTGTGCATCGGCATCCTCTGGCTGACCCTGCTGCTGGGCCGTGAATTGCGCCGCCGCCACGATGCCGAGCAAGGCCTGGCCACGCTTGCCGCCACCGACAGCCTCACGGGCCTTGCCAACCGTCGTCGCCTGGACCAGGTGTTGCGCCAGGAATGGGCGCGCGCCCAGCGCAACCGCAAGCCGCTGGCGGTGCTGATGGTGGATGTGGATCACTTCAAGGCGTTCAACCAGCGCCATGGCCATGCCGGCGGCGACCACGTGCTGCGCGAGGTGGCCACGACCCTTGAGCTGTGCATCCGGCGCCCGGCGGACCTGGCGGCGCGTTATGGCGGGGAGGAGTTCCAGGTGGTGCTGCCGGAAACCGAGCTGGCTGGCGCCCGGTTGCTGGCCGAACGCATTCGCGCCAGCGTCGAGGCGATGCCGCCGTTTGGCGATGACGAGCGGTCGGTGACGGTCAGCGTGGGGATCGGCCTGCATGTGCCGGGCACCGCGCAGGATTTGTCGACGCTGCTGGCCGATGCGGACGAGGCGCTTTACCGGGCTAAGGCCAATGGCCGGAATCGGGTTGAAGGGCCGATGGCCTAAGGGGCCGCTTCGCGCCCCTTTCGCGGCACAAGGCCGCTCCTACAGAGAGGAATGCGTTCCCCTTGTAGGAGCGGCCTTGTGTCGCGAAAGGGCCGCAAAGCGGCCCCAAAGATCTCAAGACCGAGCACGTGCCGCGTTACGCAGCGCCTTCACCTGGTCATGATTGCGCTGCACGCCCTGCAGCTGCTTCTCCACCAGCGTATAGCTCTGGTCATTGGCCGAGCGCCCCAGCTTGACCAGCTTCTCGCGGGCCTCTTTGTAGGCCTTGAGCGCATGGTCTTCACCACGCTCCACCTCGTTGAGCACCGCCTCTTCATCCTTGCCGGTGACCATCGACTTGAGGTTGACCCAGCCGCGGTGCAGGTCGCCGCTGATGCTGGTGCTGGTCTCCGGGTCACCACCCAGCCGGCGCACCTCGCCCTGCAGCTCGGCCGCGGCACTGGCGCACTCGCTGGCGCGCTGCACGAAGAAGGCTTTGAGTTGTGGGTTCTTCACATCCTCGGCGGAGGTCTTGAAGCCTTTCTCACCGTCCTTGCTGTACTCGATCAGGTCGTTGAGTACATCGATCGTGTCTTTGTTGGGATTGCTCATGGCAACAAACTCCTTGGCAGGTGATAGTCACCTTTACCGGAGCAGGCTTCGTGCCAGGCTAATGAATATGAAATTATTCATTAAAATCAATAGCTTGAAATGAAAAACAAAAAACCTGAAAACGGCGTTCTGCATGATCGCCGCTTGGGTCGTCGTGCAGTTTGCAGTATGGTCCGCGCTTCACCTGCCACAGGCCGATGCCCGATGAAACCCGAATCCCTGCAACTGCTGGTCACCCGCACCATGCCCTTCGGCAAGTACCAGGGGCGGATCATTGCCGACCTGCCCGGCGATTACCTGGCGTGGTTCGCCCGCAAGGGCTTCCCGCCCGGGGAGCTGGGCGCGTTGCTGGCGTTGATGCATGAGATCGACCACAACGGGCTGGGCGATCTGCTGAAGCCGTTGCGGGGCAAGACGCGGGGCTGACCGCACCCTCTGTAGGAGCGGCCTTGTGCCGCGAAAGGGCTGCAAAGCAGCCCCATTCACTGTGTATGACGCTGAAATCCTGGGGCCGCTCCGCGCCCCTTTCGCGGCACGAGGCCGCTCCTACAGGGATTGCGCCGGGCCTGGCTACCCCTTGGCCGGCGCCACCACCATCTCCACCTGTTCGCTCTTCTTGATCACGGCATACACCACCGCCGTCAGCAGGCTGCCGGCCACGATCGCCAGCAGGTACAGCAGCGCATGGTTGATCGCGTTGGGGATCAGCAGCACGAACAGGCCGCCATGGGGCGCCATCAGCTTGCAGCCGAAGTACATCGACAAGGCCCCGGTCAGCGCGCCACCGGCGATGCTCGCCGGGATCACCCGCAACGGGTCCTTGGCGGCGAACGGGATCGCCCCTTCAGAGATGAAGCACAGCCCCAGCGCCAGCGCGGCCTTGCCGGCCTCGCGCTCGCTCTGGGCGAACTTGCGTCGGGCCAGGAAGGTGGCGATGCCCAGGCCGATCGGCGGCACCATGCCGGCGGCCATGGTCGCGGCCATCGGCGCGTAGCTCGACGACGCCAGCAGCCCTACCGAGAACGCATAGGCGGCCTTGTTGATCGGGCCGCCCAGGTCCACACACATCATGCCGCCGAGCAGCAGCCCGAGCAGGATGGCGTTGGTAGTGCCCATGCTGTCGAGGAAGTGGGTCAGCCCTTCGAGCATGGCGGCCACGGGCTGGCCGACCACATAGATCATCACCAGGCCGGTGAACAGGCTGGCCAGCAGTGGGATGATAAGGATCGGCTTGAGCGCGTCGAGGCTACTGGGCAGGCGCACCCAACGGGCGATGGCCTTGGCGCTGTAGCCGGCCAGGAAGCCGGCGACGATGCCGCCAATGAACCCCGCCCCCAGCGTACTCGCCAGCAAGCCGCCGATCATCCCGGGCGCCAGCCCCGGACGGTCGGCGATGGACCAGGCGATGTAGCCGGCGAGCAGCGGCACCATCAGCTTGAACGCCGCCTCACCACCAATCTGCATCAGCGCGGCGGGCAGCGTGCCGGCCTCCTTGTAGGCCTCGATGCCGAACACGAACGACAAGGCAATCAGCAGGCCGCCGGCCACCACCATCGGCAGCATGAACGACACCCCGGTCAGCAGGTGCTTGTAGACGCCCGTCTTCTCGGCCTGCTGCACCGCGCCAGGCGCATCCCCCGCAGCCTCCACCTTGCCCTCGGCCAGTGCCTTGTCCAGCGTGGCGCGGGCCTGCTTGAGGGCGATGCCGGTACCGCAACGGTAGATGCGCTTGCCGGCGAAACGCGCAGCCGGCACTTCGATATCGGCGGCCAGCAGCACCACGTCGGCCTCGGCGATGGCTTCGGCCGGCAGCGGGTTGCGCGCGCCGACCGAGCCCTGGGTCTCCACGGTGAGCCGGTAGCCCATGGCCTGCGCCGCCTGTTGCAGCGCTTCGGCGGCCATGAAGGTGTGGGCCACGCCGGTCGGGCAGGCAGTCACCGCGACGATTTTCGGCGCGCTGCCCTGCGGGGCCGGCGCCGGCTCGTGTACCCGCGCCTCGGCGGCGGCTTGGTCAAGAAACCCCTCGCGGTCCGCCAGTGCCTGGGCCGGCGTGCTCTGGTACAGGCGCTTGCCCGCGAAGCGCGCCAGGTCCATCGGCCCGGTGCTGACCACCAGCACCCAGTCGGCATCAAGGATCTGCGCCGCAGTCAGGCGACGCTCGGGGTGCTCGGCATCCTGCACCTCGACACTGGTGCTCCAGCCCCGACGCTGGGCCACGGCGGCCAACAGGCGGGCGCTGAGCACGCTGGACACCTGCCCGTTGGGGCAGGCGGTGACAATGGCAATGTTCATCAGCAGCCCTCTTCTTGTTGTTCTGCCAGGTGCACGGCGGCCTCCAGCAGGGCCAGTTGCTCGCGATCGTGGATGCCGAAGCCGACCTGGGTGACCGCCTGGGCGGCGATGGCGGTGGCGCGGCGCAAGGTGGCGACGGGCGCTTCGGCCTGGAGCAGACCATGGACCATGCCGGCGACCAGTGAATCACCGGCGCCGACAGTGCTGGCGATGCGCACCTTCGACGGTTGCGCATGCAGCGCCAGGCCGGCGGCGAACCAGGTCACGCCCTGCTCGCCCTGAGACACCACCACATGCTCGACGCCGCTGGCCAGCAAGCGCTGCGCGGCGCCGCGCTGGCCGGCCGCGTCAAGCACAGGCTGCCCGAGCACCTCGCCGAGTTCCTCGGTATTGGGCTTGACCAGCCAGGGCGCGGCCTCGAGGCCGACGCGCAAGGCCTCGCCGCTGCTGTCCAGGGCCACCTTCAACCCCTGCGACTTGAGCATCAGCAGTAGCTCGCGCAGCCATTCGGGGCTGATCCCCCGCGGCAGGCTACCGGCCACCACCACGGCGTCATGCCCCGGGGCCACCTCGGCCAGGCGTTGCAGCAAAGCGTCGCGGGCGGCCTCGTCGACTTCAGGCCCGGGGCCGTTGATATCGGTGACCTGGCCATCGGCCTCGACCAGCTTGATGTTGCTGCGGGACTCGCCGGGCACACGGACGAAGCAGTCGGCGAACCCACGCCAGGCAATCAGCGCCTCGAACGGCGCCAGGTTGTCGAGCCCGAGAAAACCGCCGACGGTCACGCTGTGGCCCAGGTCGGCCAGCACCTGGGCGACGTTCAGCCCCTTGCCGGCGGCATGGCTGTGCTGGGCCTGGCTACGGTTGACCGCGCCGGGGCGCAGGCGATCGAGGCTGATGGTGATATCCAGCGCCGGGTTGAGGGTGAGGGTGAGAATCTTGGCCATCAGTAACGCTCCACCAGCGCCCGGACTGCCTCGGCGCTGTCTTGTTGCAGGGCCTCGCGCGCCAGGGCGCGGGCCGTCGAAAGGTCGGCCTGGCGCACCAGTGCCTTGACTTCAGGGATGCTGCGGGCGGCGACGCTCAGTTCGTCCACGTCCAGGCCCAGCAGCACGGCCACGGCCTGCGGATCGGCCGCCAGCTCGCCGCACACGCCCACCCACTTGCCCTGGGCATGGGCGGCGCGCACGGTCATGTCGATCAGATTGAGCACCGCCGGGTGCAGGCCGTCGGCCTGGGCCGAGAGGCTTGGGTGGCCACGGTCGATGGCCAGGGTGTACTGGGTCAGGTCGTTGGTGCCGATGCTGAAGAAGTCCACCTCGCGGGCCAACTGCGGCGCCAGCAAGGCGGCCGACGGTACCTCGACCATGATGCCCACTTGCAGGTCGGCCACCGGAATTTCCTGGCGCAGGCGCTCGACCATGGCCTTGGCGGCGCGCCATTCATGGAGCTGGCCGACCATGGGGAACATGATGCGCAGCGGGCGATTGTCCGCTGCGCGCAGCAGGGCCCGCAGTTGCTCTTCCATCACCTGCGGGCGTTGCAGGGTCAGACGCACGCCGCGCACGCCGAGGAACGGGTTCTCTTCCGCCGCGATCGGCCAGTACGGCAAGGGCTTGTCGCCGCCCACATCGAGGGTACGCACCACCAGCGGGCGTCCGCACAGGCCGTCGAGCACCCGGCGGTACTCGGCCTCCTGGGTGGCCACATCGGGCAGTTGCGGGTGGGCCATGAAAATCAGCTCGGTGCGCAGCAGGCCGACGCCTTCGGCACCCTGCTCCACTACCTTGTCGATGCCACTGCTTTCGCCGATGTTGGCGAACACTTCGACCGCGTGGCCGTCGCGGGTCAGGGCCGGCTCATGGCGGTTGGCCCAGGCGATCTGCAAGCGCCGCTCGCGGGCATCGCGCTCGGCCAGCGCCCGTTGCAAGCGGGCCTCGGGCGGCGCGACCTCGACCTGCCCGCGCTGGCCATCGAGCAGCAGCGGCGTGCCGCTCTCCAGCAGCAGCACTGCCGCGCCGGCACCGACCACCGCCGGGATGCCCAGGGCCCGGGCGACGATGGCGCTGTGGGCCGTGGCGCCGCCCTGGGCGGTGATGATGCCGGCGACCCGCGCCGGGTCCAGGCGCGCCACATCGGATGGGCCCACCTCGGCCATCACCAGCACGTAGGGCTGCTCGGGCTCGACCACCGCCTGCACGCCACACAACTGGGCCAGCACACGGCGACCGATATCGCGCAGGTCGGCGGCGCGCTCGGCCAGCAGCGCATCGTGCAGCGCCTCCTGCTGGCGGGCGGCGCTCTCGATCACCGTCATCCACGCGGCGGCGGCGCTCTCGCCCTGGGCCAAGCGCAGCTCGACGTCGTCGGTCAGGGCCGGGTCGGCAAGCATTTCCTGGTGGGTGATGAAAATTTCGCCGATGGCCTTGTCGCTGCGTTGCACCAGGGCCTGCAGGTCGGCGTGCACCTTGTCGATGGCCGCTCGCAACCTGGCCCGCTCCTGGCCGGGCGACTCACCGCGCAGCGGGTAGTCGATCTCGCGCTCGACGCACACATGGGCCGGGCCACTGGCGATGCCCGGCGCGGCTGCGACACCCTGCACGGTACTGCCGGGTACGGGCGCCTGGAGAATCTCGACCGGTGATTCCTCCAGCACCGGCATTTGCAGCAAGGGCTCGACCTCTTCGCCCAGGCCCTGCTCGATAGCTGCCAGCAACACAGGCAAGACGTCGGCGGCGATGCCAGGTTCGGCGATCAACTCCAGCACCTGACCGCGACGGGCACCGAGGCTCAGCAGCTTGCTCAGGCTCTTCACCGAGACGGCGGGCTGGTCGCTGCCTTGCACGCGCAAACGAATCTCACCCTCGAAACCCTTGGCCAACTGCGCCAGCACCTTGGCCGGACGCGCATGCAGGCCATGGGCGTTGGCCAGTACCACCCGGGCGCTGGGCCAGTCGGCAGGCGCCTCGCCGCCGAGCACTTCGAGCACGGCGCGGCTGCTGGTAGCCTGGTAAAGCATCTGCCCGCGCCCCTCGATCAGCACCTCGCACAGGCGCTCGAGCAAGGCCTGGTGGGCAGCGCCGAGGCTGGCCAGGCAGAACAGGCCATTGAGCGGCTGGTCGCGGTAGCGCAGTGGCTGTTGTGGAGTGACGAAGGCCAGGCCCGGTTGACGCACCTCGCGTTCACTGTGCAGCCACCACAGGCCTTCGCCCAGCGGCAGCGGCTCGGTCTGCTGCAGCACGGCGGCAAAGCCGCTGTCGGCACAGCCGGCGCGGTGCAGCAGGCGGGCGCCGCGCCAGGCCAGTTCGTCGAAGTCGTCCGCCGCCAGGTTAAGGCCGACCAGCTGGGCATCCAGCGCCAGCTCACGTGGCGCGCCCTGCAGCAGCTTGAGCAGCGCCTCGGCGCTGCCGGCCCGGCGCAGAGCCTCGGCCAGGTCGGTTTCGCCCAGGGCGCGGGTCAGCAGTTGTAGAAGACGCAGGTGTTCATCGGAGCGGGCGGCGATGCCAATGGCCAGGTAGACGATCTGGCCGTCGCCCCAGTCCACGCCATCGGGGAACTGCAGCAGGCGCACACCGGTGGCGAACACCAGCTCGCGGGTCTGCGGCGTGCCGTGGGGAATGGCGATACCCTGGCCGAGGAAGGTCGAGCCCTGCGCCTCCCGGGCCTGCAGCCCCGCCAGGTAGCCCTCGGCGACCAGGCCATCGGCAACCAGTCGATCAGCCAGCAACGCCAGTGCCTCGCCCTTGTCGGCGGCACGCTGGCCCATGGCAATCTGCTCCACGGCAAGCTCGAGCATGACCCTCTCCTTTTGCGGCAGCCCCGTCGGCTACCGAGGTATTGTTGTGGAATTCGACGGCAAAAGCCGCCAAAACGATCAGCGCAACGGGCGAATACTCATTTCCAGGCAGGAAATTTCGTTTTGCTGAAACGTTTAATCTGACCAAGTGGCCACGTTACTCGATAATCTGCCAACGAAAAAGCCCCATCCTGTCGGACAATTGCGACAATGGTCGTCTGCGCGCGGGACCGTAGATGGGTGAAACTAGCCGGTCCAGCCCCGTGGCCAGTCCCGGAAACAACAAGGAAAATTCGGTGAAACTCAGCGATATCGCCCGTCTGGCCGGTGTGTCCGTGACCACCGCCAGCTACGTCATCAATGGCAAGGCCGAACAACAGCGCATCAGCAACAGCACCGTCGAGCGCGTGCGTGCGGTGGTCGAGGCCCATGGCTTCACGCCCAACCCCCAGGCCGCCGGCCTGCGCAGCCGCCACACGCGCACCCTGGGCTTCATTCTCCCGGATCTGGAGAACCCCAGCTACGCCCGCATCGCCAAGCAACTGGAACAAGGCGCCCGTGCCCGTGGCTACCAACTGCTGATCGCCAGCAGCGACGACCAGCCCGACAGCGAACGCCAGTTGCAGCAGCTGTTCCGCGCCCGCCGCTGCGACGCACTGTTCGTCGCCAGCTGCCTGCCGCCGGAAGACGACAGCTACCGTGAGCTGCAAGCCAAGGGCCTGCCGGTGATCGCCATCGACCGACGCCTGGACCCGGCGCATTTCTGCTCGGTGATCAGCGACGACCGCGACGCCAGCCGCCAGCTGGCCCAGAGCCTTTTGAAAACCCGCCCGCGCAGCATCGCCCTGATTGGCGCGCGCCCCGAGCTGTCGGTGAGCCAGGCCCGCGCCGGTGGCTTCGACGAGGCCCTGCAAGGCTTCGACGGCGACGTGCGCCGCTACCAGGGCGAGGCCTTCAGCCGCGAATGCGGCCAGCGCCTGATGCAGCAACTGATCGACGAGCTGGGCGGCCTGCCGGATGCCCTGGTGACCACCTCCTACGTGCTGCTGCAAGGCGTGTTCGACACGCTCCAGGCGCGCCCTGAGGGATCCCGCGAGCTGCAACTGGGCACCTTCGGCGACAACCAGTTGCTCGATTTCCTGCCGCTGCCGGTCAACGCCATGGCCCAGCAGCACGGCCTGATCGCCGCCACCGCGCTGGAACTGGCCCTGGCCGCCATCGAGGACAAGCGCTACGAGCCCGGCGTGCACGCTATCGGCCGCACCTTCAAGCAACGGATCGCCAAGGCCTGAACATGCGCCTGATCGACACCCACACCCACCTCGACTTCCCCGATTTCGACGCCGACCGCCCGCGCCTGCTGGCCAACGCGGCGGCGCGCGGGGTGGAGCGCGTGGTGGTGCTGGGGGTGTACCAGGACAATTTCCAGCGGGTCTGGGACCTGGCCTGCGCCAACCAAGGCGTGTACGCGGCGCTGGGGCTGCACCCGATCTACCTTGAGCAGCACCGCCCCGAACACCTGGCGCAGCTACGCGACTGGCTGGAACGCCTGCGCGGCGATCCGCGGCTGTGCGCGGTGGGTGAGTTCGGCCTGGACTTCTACCTGCCCGAACTGGACCCGACGCGCCAGCAGGCATTGTTCGAAGCCCAGCTGCAACTGGCCTGCGACTTCGAACTGCCGTCACTGCTGCACGTGCGCCGCAGCCACGCCCAGGTAATCGCCACGCTCAAGCGCTACAAGCCGGCGCGGGCGGGGATCATCCATGCCTTTGCCGGCAGCTACGAAGAGGCGCGGGAATACATCAAGCTCGGCTTCAAGCTGGGACTCGGCGGTGCCGGCACCTGGCCCCAGGCGTTGCGCCTGCGCAAGACCCTGCCAAGGCTACCGCTGGACAGCGTGGTGCTGGAGACCGACGCGCCGGACATGGCGCCGGCGATGTTCCCGGGGCAGCGCAACAGCCCGGAGCATCTACCCGAGATTGCCGGGGCGCTGGCCGAAGTCATGGGGATCGAGCCGGGGCTGCTGGCCGAGGCCAGCAGTCGCAATGCCTGCGAGGTGTTTGGCTGGTAGACCGACGCGGTCCCTGTAGGAGCGGCCTTGCCGAGGCGTCGGACCGGCCGGAAAGGGCTGCGTAGCAGCCCCAGGATTTCGGTGTTGACACAAAGATCGCTGGGGCCGCGTTGCGGCCCTTTCGCGGCGCAAGGCCGCTCCTACACGGGATTCACGCTGCCCTCGATCAGACCCTGAACGCCCCGATCAACCGCTTGAGCTCCACCACCTGCGCCGACAACGCCCGGCTGGCGTCCTCGGTCTGGCAGGCGCCCTCGGTGGTGTCCTGCGCCGCGCGGTTGATCGCCACGATGTTCTGGTCGATGTCGTGGGCCACGGCGGTCTGCTGCTCGACGGCGGCGGCGATCTGCTGGTTCTGCTCGACGATCCCGCCCACCGCGCCAAGGATATTGCCCAGCGCCTGTTGCACCTGGCGCGCCTCGTCCACGGTACCGGCGGCCATCTGGTGGCTGCTGCCCATCACCCGCACCGCCGCGCCCACGCCATCCTGCAGGCGCTGGATCATCTGCGCGATCTCTTCGGTGGAGTCCTGGGTGCGCCGGGCCAGGGTCCGCACTTCGTCGGCGACCACGGCGAAGCCCCTGCCCTGCTCGCCGGCCCGGGCCGCCTCGATGGCGGCGTTGAGGGCCAGCAGGTTGGTCTGCTCGGCGATGCTGCGGATCACTTCCAGCACCCGGCCGATGGCCTGGCTGTCGCCCGCCAGCTGGTTCACCGCCGCCACGCTCTGGTCGATCTCGCCGGCCAGGCGGGCGATGCTGCCCTGCTGGCTTTCCACCAGGTCGCGGCCCGAGGCGCTCTCGTGGTTGACCCGCTGCGCGCCTTCGGCGGCCAGGGCGGCGCTGCGGGCAACCTCCTGCGCGGTGGCGCTCATCTGGTTCATCGCCGTGGCCACCTGCTCGATCTGCTCGCGCTGGCCGCTGACCGCCTGGTTGCTGCGGCTCGACACCGACAGCACCTGCCCGGCCTGCTCCTCCACCGTGGTCACGGTCTTGCCGACCTGCTCGATCAGCCCGCGAATGCGCCGTACCGTCTCGTTGAAGCCACGCCCCAACTCGCCCAGTTCGTCCTGGCTGTTGGCCTTGAAGCTGATGGTCATGTCGCCGGCGGCCACCTTGTCCATGGCGTTGCCCAGGTTGCCGAGGGTTTCCCGGGTGGAGACGTAGAAGCCGCCGTACAGGTAGATGATCAGCGCGAACACCGTGGCCAGGGCCGCGACCAGCGCGACCGTGCGCAGGCGATGCTCGCCCAGGCGCTCCTCCAGCTGGCCGTGCAGGTGGGCAAGGACGGCGTCGTTGAAGCGGTAGGTCTGCGCCATCAGGTCGCTGGTCTGCTGGTAGAAGCCGGCCCAGGGCGCATCCAGGGTCTCGGCCACCACCACCTGGTCCTCGAACAGGGTCGCGGCCTGCTTGACCGTGGCCTGGCTGGCCTGGGCATCGCTGGCCAGCGCGGCCCTGAGCCCGGCATCGCTGGCCAGGACATCGTCGAGACGGATGGCATAGTCGGCGGACAGCCGCTCCAGGCGCTGCAGCAGGTCTTCGAAGCGCGCGCTGCCCGAGGAATCCATGAAACCGCGGCCGAGGGCCACCGCGCCCATCGCCCGGCCTTCGCCCAGGGCCTGGGTGACCTGCGCCGTGGCGTTGCCGACCAGTTCGCTCAGCTGGCGCACCGAAGCCTGGCTGTCCTGGTTCAAGCCCGACTGGCTGGCGACCAGCTTGCCCAGCACCTGGGCCTGGGCCAGCAACTTGTCGAACAGCGCCGCCTTGTTCTGCAGCGAGCTTTCCTCACGGGCGCGGGCAAAGGCCTCGGCCAGCTCGGCACGCTTGGCCTCGAGCGCCGGGTCGCTGCCCTTGAGGCCATCGAGCCGGGCCTGGACCTTGTCCTGCAGGGCACCGATGCGGCTTTCCACATCGCCGGCCTGGCCCGACTGGCCCAGCACAGCGTTGATCTGCAGCAGGTTGCCCAGGGTCTCCAGGTCGCCGCGCAAGGCCAGGCTTTCGGACAGCGGCGCCAGCCCCTGCAGTTCGCCGCGGGTGGCCTGCAGCTGGTTATAGGCGTCGCGGACCAGGTAAAAACTGGTGACCAGCATGGGCAGGAAGAACAGGACGCTGATCAGGCTGAACTTCATGCCGAAGCTCAGCCGGTTCATCAGTGCGATGGCCGGATAGAGCAGACGCTTCACAGGTCACCTCCTTGAATTCTTGTTGTTCTGCGGGGTAGCACAAGGCCATCTAGGGCCAGTGGCTTTGTATAGCGCAGATTGGAATCAAGGTTTGTAACTTATGGTTAAGCGCGGTTCGGTAGGAGCGGCTTTAGCCGCGATGCGGGCACCGCGGAGTCTGGCACCCGCTTCGCGGGTGATCGCGGCTGAAGCCGCTCCTACAAGGAGGTGATTAAAGTTTTCAGACCAGCACGGTCCACAGGGCGAAGCAGGCATACCACAACACCGCGCAGCGCAGCAGCAGCTCCCACAGGCTGTCCAGGCGCTCCAGGCCATGCTGGCGGTCTTCCTCCTCGGGAATATCGTCGGCCACCCGACCGACCTTAGCCACCAGGTGCCCGGCGCTGACGTGCCAATCGAGCAGCTCGTGCAACATCACCCGGGTCACCGCGACGAAGTTGCCGACCAGCGCGAAGCTCACCGTCATCACCCGCACCGGCAGCCAGTCCATGGCATGACGCAATTGCCCGGCCAGGGTTTGCAGCGCCGGCTGGCGGCTGTGGTCCATGGTCAGCGCCAGCAGGCGGTAGGCCAGCGCCGCCCCCGGGCCGAGCAGGAAGTACCAGAAGATCACCGCGAAGAAGCTCTGGTAGGCCTGCCACAGCAGGTGGCCCTGGACCCGCTTGATCAGGCTCTGGGCATCGTCGGCAGCCAGCCCCAGGTCGCGTTCGGCCACATGCAGCGCAGCCTGGTCGTCACCGCGGCGCCAGGCGTCGCGAAACGGCCCGAGCGACGCCTTCACATCGCCTCGGCCGAGGCTGTAGACCAGCACCAGCAGGTGCACCGGCAACGCCAGCAGACCGTAGGCCACCGGCTCCAGCACATGCAACAGCAGCACGAGCAACGCCACCGGCGCCAGGACCAGGATGCCCAGCGTCCACCACGGGTGGACCTTGCCGCTGCGCTCCAGGCGCACCAGCTCGCCCAGGTAGAAGCCGTCGCGCTGCAACCGCTGACGCAGGGCCGAGAACTTCTCGACCCACAGCGCCAGCACCAACACCAGAAAACTCATGCCTTGTCCTCGTTGCGTTGCAGCGCGGCCCGGTAGCGCGGCCAGTCGAAGGCCGGGCCCGGATCGGTCTTGCGCTGCGGGGCGATGTCGCTGTGGCCACAGATGCGCTGGGCGTCGATCACAGGCCATGCCGCGCGGATCTCGCGGGTCAGGCGCTCCAGGGTGGCGTACTGGGCATCGGTGTAGGGCAGCTCGTCGGTGCCCTCCAGTTCGATGCCGATGGAAAAATCGTTGCAGCCCTCGCGCTCGCCGAAGCGCGACACGCCGGCATGCCAGGCGCGGTCGAGCAACGAAACGAACTGGGTCACCGCGCCATCGCGCTCGACGAACAGGTGCGCCGAGACGGTCAGGTGGTTGATGCTGGCAAAATAGGGGTGCTCATTCGGATCCAGGCGATTCTGGAAGAACTGCTGCACCTTGCCGGTGCCGAAGCAGGCCGGTGGCAGGCTGATGTTGTGGATGACCAGCAGCGCGATGGCCTCGCCCTCGGGGCGGGCGTTGAAGTTCGGCGAGGGGCAGTGGCTGACGCCGCTGAACCAGCCGGTCGCACGGTCCAATTGCATGGTGCAGATCCTGAAATGACGCCCGAGACAGGTGCCCAGTATGCCGTGGCCGGCCAGTGCTTGCATGTAAATGATTGTGTAGGGAAATTCAGCTCTGTTGGGCCTGCTGCCCGCGCAACTGCTCCAGCACCGCTTCCAGCGCTCGCTCGAACAGCAGGCCGTCGTCCAGCAGGCGCACCTCGCCACGGCGCAGGGCCAGGGCAAGGCCCATGCGGTTCCATTCGCGCACCTTCATGCCGGTGCGGTTGGTGAAGACCAGGCGATCATTGCTGTCGATGCGCGCCACCAGCTTGCAGCGCAGCGGCTCGTCGTCGTCCATCACCTCGACCCAGGTGCCGACCTGCAGGCGCTGCACCTGGCGCAATGCCGGCTCCTGGTCATCGAGCGGCAGGCCAGGGGCAAGGGCGGACTCGTCGCTGACCGCCAGCACGATAGCCTCCTCCAGCCACACTTCATCCAATGCGGCGTCCGGCTCCGGCGTGCCACCGCAGGCACGCAGGTGCAGTTTTTCCAGTTGCAGGAAGAAATCACGAGTGGCGGCGGAGTCCAGCGCCACCCCCGCCAGGCCGTCGCGCAGCGCCTTGAGCAGGCCCGGCACCTGCTCCAGCAGACGCTGTGGCTCACGGTACGGGGCAATGCTGACCAGCAGGTCGTCCACCGTCGCCAGGGCGTCGGCCCAGGCCGGCGAGGCCTCGCCCTGCTTCAACCAGGCCAGCAGCAGCACCTGGCTCCAGGACTGCACCAGCATCTGCACCACCACCTGCGGCAGTACCCGGCCATGCAGGCGGTCGTTCAACTCCTGCTGTACCCGCTGGCGGGCCTGCAAGGCACGGGCACGCCCCTCCTCGGCGTCGCGGGTGCGCTGTTCGAGGAGTTCGTTGCGCCGGCGCTCGTCCTGGCTGAAGGCGAGAAACTCATCGAGCAGTTCGTTGAACACTGCACAGTCGTCGGAAAAGTCATTGAGCAGGCGCTGGACGATGCGCTCGACCCGCAGGTGCAAGCTGTCGCGCAGCCCCTCGGCATCGCTCTCCCAGCCGATGGCCACGGCGGCGATCTCGTTGAGCAGGCGGCGCGCCGGGTGGCTGGCGCGGCTGAACATGCCCTTGTCGATCAGCGCGACCTTGAGCACCGGGATATGCAGGCGGACGATCAGCGCCCGCAGGCTGGCCGGCAGGTTGTCGTCGCCCTGGATGTAGGCGAACAGCAGGTCGACCAGGTTGATCGTGTCCTCGTCGTCGGTGGCGATCCGCCGCCGCGTGCCACTGCGCACGCTGACCCGCAGCAACAACTGCTCCAGCTGCTGGCCGAGGTTGAAGTCATCCGGCTCGCCAGGGGCCGGCACATAGTGCTGCAGGTGGGTGAGCAGGCGCAGCAGGTCGCCGGTGCTGGTCGGCTGCGCGGATCCGGCCGCCTGCAGCCGCGGCGCGACACGCCCGCGCACCGGCGCCAGCAGCGTCTGCACCGAGGCAAAGAAAGCCTGGCCGGCGGAGTCGGACAAGCCGCCCAGCGCCGGGCTGGCCGGAACGCGCCGGGCGATGCTGCGCCGGTCCTCGGCGCGGCGCCGCGGGGCGGGCATCAGCTGCGGCAGTACACCGGCGCTGGCGAGCAACTGGCTGGCCTCGCCGTAGAGCAAGTCGAGGTCGCGCAGCACGTAGCGCTCGAACAGCTTGAGCAGCACCATCTTGACGCTGGCGCCAACCCCCAGGTTACGCCCGGCGTCCAGGAAGTAGCCACACAGGTTGCCAGGGCCCAGGGGATTGCCTGCGCTGGCCAGCGGCAGCTCCAGCAGCGTGGTGAAGCGCAGGTTCAACTGCTCCAACAGGAAGCCGTCGCGGGACAACACCCGGTCGACCATGGTCTGCACGGCCACCGAGCGCTCCAGCGACGGCTTGTCCTGTGTCTGCGCCCTGACCAGGGACTCGAGCCCGTCGCCCTGGCCGATGCGGGCGAAGGCCTCGTAGAAAGTGTCGAGGAAACCTCGTTCAATACTCTTGCGCTTGAGGCGCAGGTCGCGCATGGCTTCGAAGTAGAGGTTCTGATCGAGGCGACCACTGGCCTTGTCGGCCATTTCGAACAGGGTGTCGTCGGCATTGTCGAATAGCGCCTGCAAGCCCTGGCGCAATTGCAGGGCAGCCTTGTCGCGCACCTGCAGGAGCAGCACGGGAAGGCATGGCGAGGGCGCGCGCGCACCCCGGTCGATGGCAGCCGCCAGGGGCACCACCTTGCCTTCATCATGCATCCCGGACTCCTTGCTGGATGTTACGTTGTTCGACTGGAAGGGAATCGTCAAAGCTATGACGCCAAATACTGGGCGCTATTATCAGTGAAAACACTGATAGCTGCCAGCACGCCTTTCGCACGCCTCAACTGACAGTGCGTTCGCAAGAATGCTCAAACCGCCTGACCAAAGGTCATCGGCCCGGCAGCTGTACACGCAGCCCCCCTGCCCTATAATCGCCGGCACCTAGCTTGTGGAGCCGACCATGCCGAACCTACGCCTCGCCGACCTGACTGCCGAAATCGAAGCCAACGTGCGCCGCGCGCTGCTCGAGGACATCGGCAGCGGCGACATCACCGCCCAGCTGATCCCGGCCGAGCGCCTGGCCAAGGCGACCATCATCACCCGCGAGGACTGCGTGATCGCCGGCACCGCCTGGGTCGATACGGTATTCCGCCAGCTCGACCCACGGGTGGCGGTGCACTGGCAGGTGGCCGACGGTGAGCGGGCCACGGCCAACCAGGTGCTGTTCCACCTCGAAGGCCCGGCGCGCTCGCTGCTCAGCGGCGAACGCTCGGCATTGAACTTCCTGCAATTGCTCTCGGGTGTGGCAACCCGCGCGCGCTTCCTGGCCGACCTGGTGGAAGGCACCCAGGTGCGTCTGCTCGACACCCGCAAGACCCTGCCCGGCCTGCGCCTGGCGCAGAAGTACGCGGTCACCTGCGGCGGCTGCCACAACCATCGCATCGGCCTGTACGACGCCTTCCTGATCAAGGAAAACCATATCGCCGCCAGCGGTGGCGTGGCCGAGGCCGTGGCGGCGGCGCACCGCATCGCTCCGGGCAAGCCGGTGGAGATCGAGGTGGAAAGCCTGGACGAACTGCGCCAGGCGCTGGCGGCCGGGGCCGATATCGTCATGCTCGACGAGCTGACCCTGGACGAGATGCGCGAAGCGGTGCGCATCACCGCCGGCAAGGCCAAGCTGGAGGCCAGCGGCGGCGTCAACGAGACCACCCTGCGGGTGATCGCCGAGACGGGGGTGGACTACATCTCCATCGGCGCGATGACCAAGGATGTGAAGGCGGTGGACCTGTCGATGCGCCTGAGCCTTTAAGAGACTTGGCGCATCGACTGGCCTCTTCGCGGGTAAACCCGCGCCCACAGAAATGCGGTGCCCCTGTGGGAGCGGGTTTACCCGCGAAGAGGCCAGTCAAGGCACAGCAGATTCAAGACATGAAAAAACCGGCCAGAGGGCCGGTTTTTTCATGCTGTGGTACCGACTCAGGCGTTGGCCAGGCCGTCCAGGTAGCGCTCGACGTCCAGGGCCGCCATGCAGCCGGCGCCGGCCGAGGTGATGGCCTGGCGGTAGACGTGGTCGGCCACGTCGCCGGCGGCGAACACGCCCTCGACGTTGGTGGCGGTGGCATTGCCTTCACGGCCGCCGTGGACCACCAGGTAGCCGTCCTTCAAGGTCAGCTGGCCTTCGAACAGCGAGGTGTTCGGGGTGTGACCGATGGCGATGAACACGCCGTCGACCTTGATTTCGTCGAAGCTGCCGTCGTTGTTCTTCAGGCGCGCACCGGTCACGCCCATGTTGTCACCCAGCACTTCGTCCAGGGTGGCGTTGAGCTTGAGCTCGATCTTGCCTTCGGCGACACGGGCGTGCAGCTTGTCGATCAGGATCTTCTCGGCGCGGAAGGTGTCGCGGCGGTGGACCAGGGTCACCTTGCTGGCGATGTTGGCCAGGTACAGAGCTTCTTCCACTGCGGTGTTGCCGCCACCGACCACGGCGACCGGCTTGTTGCGGTAGAAGAAACCGTCGCAGGTGGCGCAGGCCGACACGCCCTTGCCCATGAAGGTTTCTTCCGACGGCAGGCCCAGGTAGCGGGCGCTGGCACCGGTGGCGACGATCAGCGCGTCGCAGGTGTAGGTGCCGCTGTCACCCTGCAGGGTGAACGGCTTGTTGGCCAGGTCGACGGCGTTGATGTGGTCGAAGACGATCTCGGTCTCGAAGCGCTCGGCGTGCTCCTGCATGCGCTGCATCAGGGCCGGGCCGGTCAGGCCGTGGGGGTCGCCCGGCCAGTTGTCGACTTCGGTGGTGGTGGTCAACTGGCCGCCGGCCTGCATGCCGGTGATCAGCAGCGGCTTGAGGTTGGCGCGGGCGGCATATACCGCGGCGCTGTAACCGGCAGGGCCGGAACCGAGAATGATGACGCGCGAATGACGTACTTCAGACATGTCGAACTCCTGTCGAGCGGGCCGCACGGGTCCAGCATCTAGGTGCCGGTTGCGCCAGCTGGAATTAAAAGGGACCCACGCAGCACTTGGGGAAGGCTACAACGCGTTGGTCCAAAACCGAAAAAGTTGAGCGCACTGTAGCGAGGCCGCAGAGATTAAGGAAATATCCTTCGACAATCCACCTTATAGACAGTCTCTATCCGACAACCATTGTCCCAGTGCTTTGTTACACGCCGTTTCCCAGAGGTGCGGCTCCTTCCGTCGGCGCGCCAAACTCGGTAAGGTCAGCGCGTTTTCCTCAAGCGGAGCATTCCGATGCAAGCCCCCGTCCTGTCCGGCCCCCAGTACCTGCGCGAGGGCCTGAAACTGGTCCTGAGCCCGAACCTGCGCCTGTTCGTGCTGCTGCCCCTGGCGGTCAACCTGCTGCTGTTCGGCGGCCTGATCTACTTCGCCGGCCATCAGTTCAGCCTGTGGGTCGATGCGCTGATGCCCACCCTGCCCGACTGGCTGAGTTTCCTCACCTACATCCTGTGGCCGCTGTTCGTCGCCCTGGTGCTGTTGATGGTGTTCTTCACCTTCACCCTGCTGGCCAACATCATCGCCGCGCCGTTCAACGGTTTCCTGGCGGAAAAGGTCGAGGTGGTGGTGCGTGGCCAGGACAACTTCCCGCCCTTCAGCTGGGCCGAGCTGGTAGCCATGGTGCCACGCACCCTCAGCCGCGAGATGCGCAAGCTGGGCTATTTCCTGCCGCGGGCCATCGGCCTGTTCATCCTCTCGTTCATCCCGGTGGTGAACGTGATCGCCGCGCCGCTGTGGTTGGTGTTCGGCATCTGGATGATGGCCATCCAGTACATCGACTACCCGGCGGACAACAACAAGATGAGCTGGCAGGACATGCTCGCCTGGCTGCGGCAGAAGCGCTGGCAGTCGATGGGCTTTGGCGGGATCACTTATCTCGCGTTGATGATTCCGGGGGTCAACGTGCTGATGATGCCGGCGGCGGTGGCCGGGGCGACGCTGTTCTGGGTGCGTGAGCGTACCTGAGCGCCCACAATCCTGTAGGAGCGGCCTTGTGCCGCGAAAGGGTGCGAAGCGCCCCAGGGTTCATGCGTCAAGCTGAGATCGCCGGGGCCGCTTTGCGGCCCTTTCGCGGCACAAGGCCGCTCCTACACAGGCGGTGTGAAGCCAATCAGTGGCTCAACTGGCTGGAAAACTGCCCCACCGCATCCACCACCTTCTTCGCCCCTTCCTGGATCTCGACGATCACCCCGCCAGTATCGGCGGCCAGGGCCAGGCCCTGCTCGGCCTGACGCTTGCTGGTGTCGATGATGTCCACCGCGGCCTGGGCCAGCTGTTCGTTCTGCTGCACCACCTTGGCGATCTCCTCGGTGGCGCTGCTGGTGCGCGAGGCCAGCTGGCGCACTTCGTCGGCGACCACGGCAAAGCCACGCCCCTGCTCGCCGGCGCGGGCGGCCTCGATGGCGGCGTTGAGCGCCAGCAGGTTGGTCTGCCCGGCGATGTCGCTGATGGTCTTGATGATCGCGCCGATCACCTTCGACTGCTTGTCCAGCGCCTGGATGCCATCGGCGGCGTCCTGCATCGAGCCTTCCAGGCCACGCATCACCTCGACGGTCTGGGTCACCACATCGGTGGCCTTGCGCGCGCTGTCGTCGGTCTCCAGCGAGGTGGTGTAGGCGATGTCGGCGGCCTGGGCCACGGCCAATTCCTGGTTGACCTGATCGGTGATCACGGTGGCGAACTTGACCACCTTGTACAGCACGTCATGGGCGTCGATGATCGGGTTGTACGAAGCCTCCAGCCAGACCACGCGGCCATGGGCATCGATGCGCTTGAAACGCTCGGCGACGAACTCGCCACGGCGCAGCCGGTTCCAGAACTCCTGGTAGGCCGCCGAGTTGGCCTCCTCCGGCTCGCAGAATATGCGGTGGTACTTGCCACGGATCTGCTCCAGGCTGTAGCCCATGGTCTGCAGGAAACGGTCGTTGGCGGTCAGCACCTGGCCTTCGAGGTTGAACTCGATCACCGCGGTGGAGCGCATCAGCGCCTTGATCAGGCTCTCGTGCTCGCGGGAAGTCTCGATGGTGCGGGTCAGGTCGCTGGAGTGCAGGGAGAAGTACTTGATACGCCCCTGGCTGTCCTTGACCGGTTGCAGGATCGAACGCAGCCAGGCCTCGTCACCGTTGCCGCGCAGCAGACGGAAGGCGCCGTTGAGGTGCTCGCCACGGGTGATGGCGTGCTTCATGCGCTGGTAGAAATCGAGCTTCTTCACATGCGCCGGCACGATCTCTTCGATGTTGCGCCCGATCAGTTGCTCGGCGCGATAGCCCATCTCGGCCTCGAAGTTGTTGTTTACCGACTCGATGCGCCCCTGGGGGTCGAGCTGGAGCACCAGCATCTCGCTGTCGAGGCTGTTCTTGACCTGCTCGATGGACATCAGCTCTTCGCGCAGTTGCTGGATTTCTTTCTTCAGTTTGCTGTTGAACATGGCCGCTCTCCCGGAGCGAATTCCTGTAGTCGAATGCCTCTGCATCGGCTGCGTGACAAGAGTTCTTGAGTGCGTTGCAAGGAAATATTCAAACGGGTGCAAGTGCCGGAAATCAGGCGTCATGCGCACGTCACAAAGGCGTCACATGGGCGCAACGGGGGCGGCCCAGACTTTTCCCCATGAGCACACCGTCCCTGCGTATCACCCTGGTCAGCGAAACCTTCCCACCCGAGATCAATGGCGTGGCCAACACCCTTGGCCGCCTCAGCGAAGGGCTGCGCCTGCGCGGCCACCAGGTGGAGCTGATCCGCCCGCGCCAGGCCACCGACAACGGGGCCGGCAACGACGAGACCCTGCTGCTGTGCCGGGGTTGGCCATTGCCGGGCTACCCGGGCCTGCAATGGGGCGAGGTGTCGATGCACAAGCTGTGGCGCCGCTGGCGCCGGCAACGCCCGGACGTGCTGTACATCGCCACCGAAGGCCCGTTGGGCCTGAGCGCCCTGCGCGCCGCCCGGCGCCTGGGCGTGGCGGTGGTCAGCGGCTTTCACACCAACTTCCCGCAGTATTCGGGACAATACGGCCTGGGCCTGCTGTCACGACTGCTCACCCACTACCTGCGCTGGTTCCACCGGCGCACCGCCATCACCCTGGTGCCCAGCGCCAGCCAGCGCCTGGAGCTGGAGCGCCGCGGCTTCGAACGGCTCGGCCTGATGGCCCGCGGGGTCGACGCCAGCCTGTTCAACCCGGCACGGCGCAGTCAGGCCCTGCGCGAGCAGTGGGGGCTGGGTGTGGATGACATTGCCGTGCTGCATGTCGGGCGCCTGGCCGCAGAGAAGAACCTGGCCCTGCTGCGCCCTTGCATGGAGGCCCTGGGCAAGGCCTATCCGCAGCGGCGGCTGCGCCTGGTGATCGTCGGCGATGGCCCGATGCGTGGCCAGCTCGAACAGCAACTGCCCAATGCCATGTTCTGTGGCGCACAGCGCGGCGAGGTGCTGGCCGAGCACTACGCCAGCGGCGACCTGTTCCTGTTCCCGAGCCTGACCGAAACCTTCGGCAACGTCGTGCTCGAGGCGCTCGCCTCGGGCCTGGCCGTGGTCGCCTACGACGAGGCCGCCGCCGCCCAGCATATCCGCCACGGCCACAGCGGCGCCCTGGCCATGCCGGGGGACCAGGCGGCGTTCATCGACGCCGCCTGCTGGTTGCTGGAGGAAGGCGAAACCCTGCGCCGGGTGCGCCTCAATGCCCGCCAACACGCCAGCCGCCAGGGCTGGCTGGCGATCGTCGAGCAGTTCGAGGGCTACTTGTACGGCGCCTGCCGCGAGCCGCATGCTGCCCGCGAACAGGCCCCGCCGCTGGTGATCAAGCCAGGGTCGTCAGCGCCTCACGGCTGAACGGCAGCACATCGTCCTCACGCCCGTCCCGCACTTTGCGCGCCCACTCGGCATCCACCAGCAGGGCGCGGCCCACGGCCACCAGGTCGAACTCCTGGTCCTGCAAGCGGCGCAACAGCCCTTCGAGGCTGGCGGGCTTGGCCACCTTGTCGGTGGCCACCATGAACTGCAGGAACTCGCCGTCCAGGCCGACACTGCCCACGGTGATGGTCGGCTTGCCGGTGAGCTGGCGGGTCCAGCCGGCGAGGTTCAGCTCGCTGCCCTCGAATTCCGGCTCCCAGAAGCGCCGGGTGGAGCAGTGGAAGATATCCACGCCGGCCTCGGACAAGGGCTTGAGGAACGCTGCCAGGGCCTCGGGGGTTTGCACCAGGCGCGCGCTGTAGTCCTGCTGCTTCCATTGCGAGAAACGCAGGATGATCGGAAAGTCCGGGCCGACGGCCGCGCGCACGGCCTGGATCAGTTCGATGGCGAAACGCGAGCGCCCGGCCAGGTCACCGCCGTACTCGTCATCGCGACGATTGCTGGCGTCCCAGAAGAACTGGTCGATCAGGTAGCCGTGAGCGCCATGGATCTCCACGCCGTCCATGCCGATGGCCTGGGCATCGTGCGCCGCCTGGGCGAAGGCGGCGATCACCTCGCGGATATCCTCCCGGCTCATGCCGTGGACCAGCACCTGGCCGTCCTTTTCCTTGCCGCTCGGGCCATAGCCCGGAACCGCGGCGTCCGGCTCGGTACCCAGGCGGCGCACACTGCCCACGTGCCACAGCTGCGGCACGATGCGCCCGCCCTCGGCATGCACGGCCTCGACCACGCGCTTCCAGCCGGCCAGGGCATCCTCACCGTGGAAACGCGGCACGTTGGGGTAGCCGTTGGCGGCCTTGTGCCCGACCGTGGTGCCCTCGGTGATGATCAGGCCGACACCGGCGGCGGCACGGCGGCGGTAGTACTCGACCACGCCGTCGTGGGGCACGCCGCCGGGGCAGAAGGTACGGGTCATCGGCGCCATGACCACGCGGGTCGGCAAGTCGAGGGAGCCGAGGGTGAAAGGCTGGAACAGAGGGTTGCTGGACATGCGGCGCTCCCGAGGGATGAGATGGATGCGCCCGAGCTTAGGGGCCACCAGGTGCGTGTCACAGCATCATTGATTGCAGTGATCGGCAGGTATCGCTGCGAGCGGGCCGATTTGCAACAGGAAATTTATTTTGCAAAAGGGCTTGAATTCGTCCGGCGGTTGCCTGACTTTAGAGTCAAGAGGCGCAGAAAACCCAACGCCCTCAGTGGCCTAGGCACGCCTCTCGCGAGCAAGCTGAATAAGGATTGAATCATGCAAATCCAGGTCAACAGCAGCAACCAGATCCAAGGCAACGTCCGCTTGAACGAGTGGGTCCGCAGCACACTGCAGAGCAGCCTCGAACGTTACGAGGACGACCTCACCCGTATCGAAGTCCACTTGCGCGACGACAACGGCGCCAAGCCCGGACCGCACGACAAACGCTGCCAGATGGAGGCTCGCCCCAAAGGCCACCAGCCGATTTCCGTGACCCACACCGCCACTTCGCTGGAACATGCCGTCGATGGCGCCGCCAGCAAGCTGAACCACGCGCTGGAACACTTCTACGGTAAGCTGCGCAGCAAGCGCGCTATCCTGGAGCAGAGCGATCCAGACGCCTGACACTCGAATGTGTCCAATGAAAACGCCCGGCCTTGCGCCGGGCGTTTTCATTCGTGTGGCACGGCGGGCAAGGCCTTTCAAGGTGTTCGGCGACAGAGTTGCAGCGCGCTTGAGATCGAGCGCCGCCCGCGCGGCGCATCGCGGGACAAGCCCGCTCCTACATTTGTTGCAACGTGCCGAACCTGTCAGGCCATGGTTGCCAGCCTTCGCAGGGCTTAAGACTGGTGAGACGGCGGCAACGCCCACCGAAAAACCGCGTAATGCAAACAAGGCCTACAACCATGGCCTATCAGGCATGGCCACGTTGCAACAAATAATGAAATGGCTACCCCCGCCCCACCCTGTGTCAGCCCTCTAAGCTTTCACAGGGTGCCTATCGGAGTGCAACGCCATGAACACTGTCGCCATCATCGCCATCGACCTGGGAAAGTTGAGCTTCCATGTACACGCTCAGGATGATCGGGGTCATGAGCTCTATCACCGCAGGTTCAACCGTGAGTCACTCATCCGCCACCTTGCCAATCTTGCGCCCTGCACGGTGGCGATGGAGGCCTGTGGTGGCTCTCATTTCATGGCGCGAGAGGTGACGAGACAGGGTCATACGCCCAAACTTATTCCCGCACAGTTCGTTCGCCCCTACGTGAAAAGCAACAAGAATGACTTTGCCGATGCTGCCGCTATCGGTGAGGCGGCAACCCGCGATCAGATGCGCTTCGTGCCTCCCAAAACCGAGGCCCAGCAGGCGCTGGCGATGCTCAATTCACTGCGCGACAGCTTCATCAGAGACCGTACTGCCACCATGAACCGCATCCACGCTTATTTGCTCGAGGTGGGGGTCAGTTTGGCACCCACCTTCAAGGCGGTCCGGGAGCTCCCCATTCTGCTGGACGACAGTACCTTCTCACCGTTGATCAAGAAGCTGTTGCTGGACCTACATGCCCACTTCCGCTATCTCGATGATCGGATCAAGGCTCTGGACAAGGAAGTGCATAGCCAGGCCGTTAGCGATGATCTTGCTTCCCGTTTGATGTCGATACCTTGTATTGGCCCGATCACCGCTACCGCCCTGGCTGCGGAATTGGGTGATGGTAAGCAGTTCCGCTGTGGGCGAAATTATTCAGCCTCCATAGGCCTGGTTCCCAGGCAGCACACGACAGGCGGCAAACCTTGCCTGGGGCGAATCAGCAAGCGGGGCGACGGCAATCAGCGACGACTGCTGATCCAGTGCGCGAGGGTCTATCTGATTGGGCTGGAGCGCAAAACCGGCAAGCTGGCGGACTGGGTACGTGGCTTGCTACGTGTTCACCACCCCAACCTGGTGGTGTGCGCTATCGCCAACAAACTGGCCCGAATCGCCTGGGCCATCACGGCACACCACAGCGAATTTAATGCAGGGTCAAGCGCCATGAACGCTTGACCCTGCAGACACACGAGTAACAACCCACCTGGTTTTGCGATGCTGCACACAGATGACGTGAACGGTATACCGGCCTGGCGATCAACCTGAGCTCCTACTCGGCTTCAGAAGCCGAACAAATATCTAGGCTCGTCGGGCGCGATTTTCATCGAGGCGCGGGACCAACCTCCCACACGACGCCGTATAGATTGACGCAAACCAAACTCACGCACATCTCAGTACAGTATTGCAGAAATGGGGGTAACCATAGATGTAGGAGCGGATTCATCCGCGATGCGCCGCGCGGGCGGCGCTCGATCTCATAGGCGCTGCAAGGTTTTCGGCAAACACCTGGAGGCCCTCATCCAATCTCTATAGCCCTAACATGCAACCGAGGCCTACTTCCCCTCGTCCACTTCCTTGCCGCTGGCATCCAGCGCCTTGGTCGACGGGTAGCGGTAGGAGGCGTAGCGCACCACCAGGATGGCGAAGGCCAGCAGCAGGATGCCGCCACACACGTACAGCAGCCCGACATCCGGTGCCTTGTGGTGCGAGACGTCGCCGATCAGCAGGCGGGTCAATGCAGTGATCGCCACGTAGAGCAGGAAGCGGATCGGCATGTGGTTGGTCTTGAAGTAGATCCCCACCATCGCCCCCAGTTCCAGGTAGATGAACAGCAGCAGGATGTCATCGACGCTGACCCCGCCCTTGCCCAGCATGTCCAGGAAGGTCACCACCGCCGCATAGGCGGTGATCGCGCCGATGCCGAACAGCGCCAGGTAGTGGAAGGCTTCCACGCACAGGTTGCCCAGCGAGTCGGCGGAGCCGTGCAGGCCCTTGCGCAGTCTTTCTGCCCATTTGATGTTCACGATGTTCGATTCCTAGATACGGCTGAAGGTCTTGTGCCATGCAGTTAAAGGGCCACGGCCCCTGTCTTGGAAGGCGGCCGATTGCCGCAGGGCACCTGTGGGCTACGCTGATTTTCAGTTTGCCGGGCCATCATTGCGGTTGCAGGGTGATGGCCTGGCGATGTACTGTATAAAAATACAGTTATCCGCAACCCCATCAGCAAAAAGGCACAGAGGTGATGAATGGCCGTCGAAGTGGTGTACCGCAGCAGCCGCGACCCGGAGCGCTTGTTCATGGATAAGGCCGAAGCAGACCGTCACGACAAGATGCTCGAACTGGCCGAACGCCTGGCCGAGGTACTGCACAAAGCCGTACCGTCGCTGAGCGAACAGCAAGTCGAGGAAGCCGGTATCTACATGGCCAAGAACCGCGACGTGTTCGCCCGGGCGTTCAAGAGCCAGCCGGATGCGCTGGCCGAACTGCTCGAAGGCGCAGCAGCCGAGTGATGGCTGCACCGGCCATTTCGCGGCCCCTTCGCGCCTGAGGCGGCACGGCGGCCAACGCCGTGCTGCGGTTCAAGGCAGGTACAAGCGGAACAAGCCGCCCCCCAGCGTACCGCCATTGGCGATCTCGATCCGCCCGCGCACGCCGTTGCGCTCATGCAGCGCGGCAATTCGCGCGGCGAAGTACAACCCCAGTCCGGTACTGCCGCTCTGCGAATCGATGCCCTGCACGTAGTCGTGCTGGCGCTCGAGCATGCGCTGTGGATAACCGGCGCCATCGTCGTTGACACTGATCACCAATTGCTCGCCCTCTTCCTCGATGCTGATCAGCAGGGCGTGCCCAGCATAGCGGATGGCGTTGGTAAGCACGTTGGCCACCACCGAGGCGACCAGCTCACGGTCGAAGAAACCCAACGGGCTTTCGGTCTCGATACGCCAGGTGGCGAGGATGTCGCGGTGCTTGATCACGTCTTCCTGGGCCGCCAGCTGGGCCTCGATGAAGTCGTCCAGTTCGTGGTAGTCGGGGCAGATGGGCAACTGGTTGACGCCCAGCTTGTACAGCCCCAGCAACTGCACGAGCATGCCGTTCAGGTGGCTGAGTTCATGCTCCACCACGCCCTGCTCGATACCGCCGCGCAACTCTTCGGGCAGGCGCGCCAGCCACTGGCTGTGGGCGTGGGTGAGCGCCGAAAGAGAGTTTTTCAGGTCGTGCACGGTGGAGGCGATCACCGTGGAGAAGTCCAGCCCCTGGTTGTCCTGGTTCATGCGCCGAAGACCCGGATGTGCAGTTTGCGGTAACGGTCATAGCGACTGTCGCTGGCGGGAATGCCGGCCACGCTGGTGAGGCAGTCGCGACACTCCTGCATCAACGCCGGCGGTGGCGTCTCGCCGCCGATGCGCAGCAGTGCCTGGGCGGTGTTCAGGGCGATGCTGATGTTCTTCGGCTGCAACGACAACGCCTTGCGGAACATGCCCAGCGCTTCGTTGAGCTGGCCGCCCTGGTAGCTGCGCACGCCCTGGCGGTTGAGGTCCACGGCTTCGGTCACCGCCCCCAGCACCAGCGGGTCGTCGGTGAGCTTGGCGACGCTCTGCATGACCTTGGGGTCGTCGCCGTAGGTTTCCACGCAACCCTTGAGAATCGAGGTACCCGCCGCATCCTGGCCAAGTTGCTGCAACTGCTTGGCCACCGTCAGCGCCGCCTCCACGGAGAAGAACTGGTCCATCTTCTCCAGGCGCTGCATGGCCTGCTCGGTGAGCTTGGCGGCGGTTTCCGGGTCGCCGGCCTGCTGCAGGCTGGCGGCCTTCATCAGGCGCGCGCGCACCTGCAGGCCCTGGTCCTCGACGTTTTCCTTGGCCACCTCGCTGAGCACGGTGTTGATCTCGACCCGGGTACGGGCATCGAGACCGTTGCCGCTGTTCTTGTTCATCAACGCCTGGACCAGCCCCAGATTACTCTCGGCGTCCTTGTAGCGCGAACTCTGCCCCTGGTTCACCGCATGGCGAAAGGCCTTGGAGGCACTCTCGAAGTCGGCGTTGTCCAGCGCCAGCTTGCCCAGCGCGGCCTGGCGGCGCACGGCGAGCGGCGACAGACGCACCGCCTCCTCGAGCATGTGCTGGGCACGCCGGGTCTCGCCCTGGGCCACCAGCACCTCGGCCATGCCATCGTAAAGGTTGGGCATGATCGGGAAGGCCTTGAGGGCCTGCTCGTAGACACCCTGGGCCTGGGCATTCTGTCCGCGTTTGTGCAACAGGCTGCCGAGCGCGGCGTAGACCCAGGGCTGCGGGCGGCTGGCGAGGATGTTCTTGAGGAATTTCTCCAACTCCTCGAAACGGTTGAGGTCGCGCAAGGCATCGGCGCGATAGCGCAGGCACAGCGGGGCGAAGCGCGGGTCCTTCTTGCACAGCTCGGCGCAAGCGGCGAGCACTTCGGCCGGGCGCCCGCGATCAAGGGCTTGGAGAATGGGCTTGAGCAGCGTCTTGCGCTGGGTCAGCTTCTCCAGGCGCTGGGCCAGGCCGACCCGGTTGAAGGGTTTGGTCAGGTAAGCGTCGGGCTCGTGTTCGATGGCACTGAGCACGATGGACTGGCTGCTTTCGGCGGTAACCATGATGAACACGCATTCATGGCTGATCAGCTTGTCGAGGATCAGGTCCTCGAGCACCTGCTGGCCGTTCTTCTTGCCGTCCCCTAGATGAAAGTCCTGGAGAATGAAGTCATAGCGCTTCTGCCCGCACATGCGCAGCGCCTGTTCGCCACTGTCGGCGGTGTCGACGTCGCGCACGCCCAGCTCGCGAAGCATCGAGCGGGTCGAGGTGCGGAAGTCGGTGAAGTCGTCGACGATCAGAAAGCTTTTTTGCCCATACTGCAGCATCAACACGACCTGTATTGAAAAAAGTGGGGAAGTGGCGCGTGGCGATGCATACCGCCGAGGTCTGTATCGGCAGCGGTTCGGGAAAGATGAGCCCGGAAGGTAACGCCGAATGATGGCCTAAAGCCGCTATCTTAGTCGCCGACCTCGCCCCAAGCCACTAGACCAGCAAGCCAAGGGACTTGGCCCTGGCCACCGCTTGGGTGCGGCGCTCGACACCGAGCTTGCTGTTGATATGGCTGGCGTGGGTCTTGACCGTGTGCAGGGAGATGAACAGGCGCTCGCTGATCTGCTGGTTGGAACAGCCCTGGGCGATCAGTTCCAGCACCGCAAACTCGCGGCCGCTCAGGGCCTCGGTGGCACCGCCGCCGGTAGCCAGGGCCTGCGGCAGATGGGCCAGCAGATCGCTCTGCGCCGGGCAGGCCGCACGCCCCGTCAACTGCTCGCGCAGCCAGTGTGGCTGCTCTTCGATCAAGCGTTGGAAGGCCTGCAGGGCACCGCCCTGGGCCGCTTCCAGGGCAGGTGCGAGCAACCTGGCCGCTTCGGCGTCACGCCCCTCGGCCAGCAGCAGAGCGATCAATTGGCACTGCGCGCTGACCACCAGCGTCATGCCACCGCTGGCCTGGCCCCGCTCGACCAGCGTGCGCAACCGCGCTTCGGCATCACCGGGGCGGGCCAGCACCCGTTCCAGCAAGGCCTGCTGCAATTCGATGTGCAGCGGCAACAGCGGGTGGAACTCCGGCGCGGCCGCAGGCTGCTCGCCACCGTAGGTCTGCCCCAGGCGCAGCAGCCAGGACTCGGCCAGGTCCGTTCGGCCCTGGGCCAACCAGAGCTCGCACTTCACCAGGGTAATCATGGCCAGGTAGAAGATCGGCGGCACGTCCCAGATATGCATCAGCCGCTCCGCCTCGGCCAGTTCCGAGAACGCCTCGGCAAAACGCCCTTCGCGACCGTCCAGCGAGGCGATCACGCAATGCCCGATCAGGACGCTGATGTCGCGGCAGCTGCGCGCCTCGCTGAGCCCGGCGCGCAAGCGCGCACGGCCCTGGGCACAGTGCAGGCGGGCCGCCAGCAAGTAGCCCTCGTACAGGGTCAGGCGCGCGCGCACGGCATACAGGCGTTGCCCCGAAAGGCCCTGCAACCGCTGCAATCCCTGGCGCACTTCGTCCAGGGCGCGCAGCACCTCGCCGCGGGCGTGCAGTACCCGCGCCCGATCGTAATGGGCCAGGGCTTCGAACAGCGGGTTGCCGACCCGTTGCGCCAATTCGAGTGCTTCGCGGTTCCAGCCCCGCGCCCGCCAGAAATCGCCATCGGCGATGGCCAGGTTCGACAAGGTCGACAGGCACACCAGGCGCTGGCCGTAGCGTTTGTTCGGCAGGCTCTGCAGCGCTTCGCCACAGTAAGCGAGTGTCCGCTCCCGATCGCCGCGGCCACGGGCAATGACCCCGCTCAGGGCCAACCATTGGGCCAGCATCGACTTCTGCGCGGTGGCCGACGGCGCGGGCAGGAAGCGGCTCAGGTAGGCCGCCAGCTCCTCGGCGGCGTCCAGTTGGCAGGCCAACCCCAGGGCCCAGCTGTACAGGACGATCAGCCTGGGCGTGCTGATCAACAGGCTGTCGGGCAGGTCCATCTTCCAGCGCAGCAGCATGCCGACATTCTGCTCCGCCAGCAGTTGCTCCTCGGACAGGCTCTGTACCAGGTCCGCCGCCACGTCCAGATGGCCCGCGCGCAGGGCCTGCTCCACCGCCTCGTCCAGCAGACCCTGCCCTTCGAACCAGCGGCAGGCGCGCAGGTGCAGCCCCGCCAGCGGCTCGCTGGCCTGCCGGCTGCGCAGCAGGTCGGAGAACAGGTGGTGATAGCGGAACCACAGCCCATGCTCGTCGAGCGGCACCAGGAACACCTGGTGGGCCTGCAGGTAGCTCAGGATCTCGCCGCTGTCATGGCGCTCGCGCAGGGCGTCGCACAATTCGGCGCAGAAACGCTCCTGGCAGGCAGTCTCGTAGAGAAACGCCTGCACGGGGGCCGGCAGGATGTCGATGACTTCCTCCAGCAGGTAGTCGCGGATAAGCCCTTCGCCGCCATGCAGCGCCTGGGGCAAGGCGTGGTCCTCGCCGGACTCGCTGGCCGCCAGTTGCCAGAAGCGCAGCCCCGCCACCCACCCGTCGCTGCGCTGGATCAGGTTATCCAGGGCCTGGCCGCGCAAACCGGTGGGCTGGCGGCCGATCACGGCTAACGCTTCATCGGGGGTCAGGCGCAGGTCCTGCTCGTTGAGTTCGACCAGTTGCCGTGACAGGCGCAGGCGCGCCAAGTGCCAATCGGGCCGCTGGCGGCTGGTGACCAGCAGGACCAACCCGGCCGGCAGATGGTTGAGGAAGAACTGCAGGCAACGATCGAGCACCGGCCCCTGGGCCAGGTGGTAGTCGTCCAGCACCAGCAGCAAGGGCGTGTCCGGCTGCAGGTAGAGCGCGAGTTCATCAAGCAGGCCGTCGAGCCACTCTTCGAAGGCGAAGGGTTGATGCCGCTGGCGCATCTTCAAAAGCCCCAGAGCCTGGCCGCCGAGTGCCGGGCAGAATTGCTGCAAGCCTTCGAGCAAGCGTTCGAGGAAGCGCCCCGGATCGGCATCGCGCTGGCTCAACCCGAGCCAGAGGCTGCGCCAGTGGCTGGGCAACGCCTGGCAGAACTCGACGGCCAGCGAACTCTTGCCGAAACCCGCCGGCGCGTTCACCAGCAACAGGCGCCCCGCCAGGCCACTTTGCAGGCGCTGGCACAGGCGTGCTCTGGGGACGTGTGTTTCCGGCAGCGGCGGCCGGAAGAAACGCCCATCCAGCAGGCCCAGGGCCTGGCTGGCGACTCCGTGGGTACGGGACAGGTCTGTCATGGCCGGCTCGTTCTGATTGGAATTAGGGCGGCGTTAGATTCAGCCCTTTCAAGGTGTTGGTAATAGGCGCGCGGCTTGGAGTTGCCGGGGCTGCTTTGCAGTCCTTCGCGGCACAAGGCCGCTCCTACAGGGGAGCGCGGTCGTCTGTAGGAGCGGCCTTGTGCCGCGAAAGGGTCGCAAAGCGGCCCCGGCACTCTTGAACCTGAGCGGCCATATCCCAAAAATCGCAAAAACCTTGAAAGGGATGGGCGTTACGGCTTGTTGCGAGACTAGCGGCAAACGCGGCGCATTTGAAGATGATGCAGCCGCTTTGCCGCAAAAAGACTACGACAAAAAGAAACAGGTAGCCCGATCTCACACCCACATGAACAGAAACGCCCCGGCAAGCCGGGGCGTTCTGGGAGATCAAACGGAGTTGCGATGCCTGTCAGCTCAACGCACACCGTCCTGACGCAGGGCTGCCGGCTGGAACTCGGCCTTGCTGGCGCTGAAGCCGAAGTTGTAGGCGCTCTTCTCTTCGTTCTTCATGCCCAGGGCCAGGTAGCGACCCGACTGCAGGTCGTAGATGGCCTCCAGGGTGTACCACGGCACCTGCACGTTGTAGTACGGCTGGGCGTGGGCCTCGGAAATGCGCCACAGCTGGTTGCGACCGTCGTACTGGTCGATCACCGCGGCCTGCCAGGTGTCCTCGTCGATGTAGAAGTCACGCTTGGCATAGATGTGACGCTGGCCTGGCTTGAGGGTCGCAACCACGTGCCAGACGCGGCGCAGCTCGTAGCGCGACAGGTCCTGGTTGATGTGCCCGGCCTTGATGATGTCGCTGTACTTGAGCTTCGGATCATCCAGCTTGTAGGCGTTGGAGGCGATGTACATCTCCTTCTTGCCTTCGAGTTTCCAGTCGTAACGGTCCGGCGCGCCGTTGTACATGTCCAGGTTGTCGGAGGTGCGCAGGCCGTCGGCGGCGGTACCCGGGCCGTCGTACGACACTTGCGGCGCCTGGCGCACGCGGCGCTGGCCGGCGTTGTAGATCCACGCCTTGCGCGGTTCCTTGACCTGGTCGAGGGTCTCGTGGACCAGCAGCACGGTCCCGGCCAGACGCGACGGCGCGGTTACTTTCTGCTTGAAGTAGAACAGGATGTTGCCCGGGTTGGCCGGATCGTAGTCATTCATCTTGTCGCGGAACACGAACTGGTCCTGGAAGTACACCAGGCTGTACGAGCCGTTCTGCTGCGGGGTGGCCTGGGTGACCAGGCGGGTCACGCTGCCGCCACGGTAGCGGGTGATGTGGTTCCAGATCACCTCCAGGCCGTCCTTGGGAATAGGGAACGGCACGGCGGTGCGGAAGTTCTCCAGGCCGTTGCCGCCCGTGACCAAGGTGGTCTTGGTGGCGTTTTCCTTGATCGCGGCGAACACATCGTCCGGTACCGTGGAACCACGGTGGGTCTTGTACACTGGGATCTTGTAAGTGTCCGGATAGCGCTTGAACATGGCAACCTGGCCAGGCGAGAGCTTGTCCTTGTACTGGTCGACGTTCTGCGCGGTGATGGTAAACAGCGGTTTTTCGCTGGCGTAAGGGTCGGACAGGAAGCCCTTGGCGTCGGCGCTGCCAGCGCTCTTGGACAGCGGTTCCCACGGGCCGATCGAGCCATCGGCGTTACCGGCCTTCTCCGCGCCCATCGGGGTCAGCGTGGAACCCAGCTTGGCCGCTTCGGTGGCGGAAACCGCAGCCATGACGCTGGTTGCCAGCAGGGACATGCCCAGTACACCGGCTTGCAGCAGACGTGTGGTCATTTTCATTGTGTGTCGTCCTGGATCAGGTTTCTTAGAAGTTCACGCCGAAGCTGAGGGCGACGAAGTCGCGATCATCCACGGTGGTGTACTTGCCATCGAAGAAGTTGGTGTACGACAGGCTCGCCGTGTAGGTGTTCTGGTACTCGGCGTCCAGGCCAAGGCTGACCGCCTTGCGGCCTTCCTCGAAGTTGCCGCCTGGGCCCGGGGAGTAACCGTCGACGTCATGCGACCAGGCCACGCTCGGGCGCAGGTTCACACCGGCGAAGACGTTGTTGTAGTCCCAGATGGCGCGCACGCGATAACCCCAGGAGTCGGAGGTGGTGAAGCCGTCGTTTTCGCAGTAGCGCGACAGGTTGTTCTGCTCGACGCCTGCCAGCGTGGTGGCGTTGAGGCTCTGGCAGCGGCCACTGGGCAGCGGGCCTGGCCCGTAGACCGGGTCGCGGCCGTAGCGCATCTTCGAGGTGCTTTCCAGGCCACCGACGTGCGTCCAGCCTACCTCGCCGACCATGGTCAGACGCTCGGCGCCCATGACCTGGTCGAAGAAGTGGGTGAACGTGGTCTGCAGCTGGGTGATTTCCTTGCGACGATAGCCAGGCTGGTCGGTGTTCGGCGTGCCTTTCAGGACCGATGCGTTCGGATCGAGTGGCGTCAGGCCCGAATACAGGATGTCGGTGGTGTTCAGTTGCACCGGCGCATTCGGGCGATAGCTGATCTCGCCGCTCCAGGCCGTGCCGGTAGGCAAGGTGGTGGAGAAGCTCAGGCCGTACAGGCGAATATCCTCGGGGTATTCGACGTAGTAGCTGGAGTTACCGGCGACATACAACGGCATCAGTTGTTGGAGCAACGCCGGATTGGTCGCCGCGCCCGCTGGAACCCCAGCGCCGATCAGTGCGCCAGCCAGGTTGGCCGGGTTGTAGAAGCGCGCAGCGGCGCCTCGACCACTGAAGATCGGCGCACGGCTGTGATAGTTCATGAAGTAGCCACCGAACTCGGTATTCAGCGGCTCGTACATGTAGCGCAGCGCAACACCGAACTGGCCACTGTCCCGCGCATCACGGTCAGGACCACGACGCACGATCACACCTTCGTCAGGCGAGCCCCAGGAAACGCCCTGTGCCGCCAGCGCACGCATGGTCGGCCCCGAGAGCGCCCCCAGGCGTCCCGCCACGGCCGATTGCTTGGCCAGCACCGCCAGGTTGTTGTTGCAACCATCGGCGATTACGTCGGGCTGGGAGAAGAAGGTGCCGCAGTTGTCGACGACGGTCTGGTCCCACTCGATCTGGTAGAAGCCTTCGGCGGTCAGGTTGTCGGTCACGCTCTGCGACAGGTAGAACATGTTGACCGGGATCAGGCCTTCCTTGATCTCCGCACCCGGGCGGCGGAACGCCGAGACGTCGATGGGGTTGATGGCGTTGATGCCCCCCCCGATGAAGGTACTTTCACCCCAGCTCACCACCTGCTTGCCCAGGCGCACGGTGCCCGGCAGGTCGGCGATGCTGTAGTTGTGGTAGACGAAAGCGTCGAGCAGCTCCGCGCCCGAGGACTTGGCGCCCTCCTTGCGGTTGGAGTCGCTGATGTCCTTGAACTCGCGGTTTTCATCCTTGAGCTCGAAGTCATACCAGTACTTGCCGCGGACGAACACGCCGGTGTCGCCGTACTTGAGCTCCAGGTCGTGGATACCCTTGAAGATCTTCGAGAAGGTCTCGCCCTTCTTGAAGTTCAGGTGGCCATCGTCGGAGGTCTGCGACAGCCCCCTGCCGCCGTTGTTGGCCCCGATGAGGTTCTTGTTGGGGTTGGCAGTCGACCAGCTGGCGCCAACGGAGAGCGAGGAGTCGAACTGGCCTTCGATTTCACCGATGTTGAAGCTGACAGCGAAAGCAGGACTTGCGAGCGTGGAAGCGAGGCTGACGGCCAGGGGCAGTTTCGCCCGGCGCCAGAACAGGTTTGCAGATGTCATCGACGCTACTCCATGTACTTTTTTGTTATGGCAGTGAGTCCTTTCAGAAACGGCTCGAGCGCCCGGTGAAGCAGGCTCCTGCCCGTGGCGCCGCGCGTTGCCGCGTGGCGCCCTCCCCCATTCCTGAAAATCCCCTGACCCGACTATAGCCAGCGGTCACAGGTGCTTGATCCCTCTAAAGTGTGATTTGCGCGTCCCGCTTGCGGCCCACCCCGATCGGCCGGCCTGTGCGCTGGCAGTGCTCAAGCATGGCTCAATTCTACCGTTTGACAAGGCGCCATCCTGTCTAGCCTGCGGGGTCGCGCTGGAAAAAGCGCGACCCGCGCCCGGGTTACAGGGTGGAGAGGAAAGCGCTGTTACTGGCCTGCCACTGGCTGATATCCACGCGGATACGCTTCTTGTCGAGCTTGCCGACGCTGGTCTTGGGAATTTCAGTAACAAGGGCGATCTGGCTGGGAATCGCCCACTTGTTGATGTGCCCCTGCTCGACGAAAGGCTTGAGGTGTTCCTTGAGCGCGCGCGCATCGATGCTCTGCCCCTCGCGCACCACCAGCAATGCGAACGGGCGCTCGCCCCACTGCGGATCGGGCACCCCGACCACCGCGACCTCGCGCACCGCCGGGTGACGGCTGACCAGGTCTTCGAGGTCGAGCGACGAGATCCATTCACCACCGGTCTTGATCACATCCTTGATGCGGTCGCGGATGTCGATGAAGCCCATGCCGTCCAGCGTCGCGACATCGCCGGTGTGCAGCCAGCCGCCCTGCCAGAGCTCCTCGCCCTTTTCCGGTTCGCGGAAGTAGCCCATGGTCAGCCAGGGCGCGCGCAGCACCAGTTCGCCCTGGGTCTCGCCATCGGCGGGCAGGAAGTTGCCATTGCCATCGACGATGGCGGCCTCGACCAGGGGCACCGGCACGCCGGCCTTGATCCGGTAGCTGGTGCGCTCATCCTCGCTGCCGGCCTGCAACTCGTCGTTCAGGTGCGCGGCACTGATCAGCGGGCAGGTCTCGGACATGCCGTAGGCGGCGGTGAGCTGGATGCCCCGGGCCAGCGCCGCCTGGTACAAGGCGCGGTTGAGCGCGCTGCCGCCGATGATGATCTTCCAGCCGCCGAAATCCTGGCCGGCCGCCGACGGGCAGTTGAGCAGCATCTGCAGGATGGTCGGCACGCAGTGGGAAAAGGTGACCTTCTCCTCGCGCCACAGCCTGATCAGCATGTCCGGCTCGTAGCGCCCCGGGTAGACCTGCTTGATACCCATCATGGTCGCCGCGTAGGGGATGCCCCAGGCGTGCACATGGAACATCGGCGTGATCGGCATGTAGACGTCGTTGCTGCTCAGCAGCCTCACGCTGTCCAGGCTGCCCAGCACCGAAGTTTCGGCCAGGGTGTGCAGCACCAGCTGGCGATGGGTGAAATACACCCCCTTGGGATTGCCGGTGGTGCCGGTGGTGTAGAAGGTGGTGGCCACCGAGTTCTCGTCGAAGTCGGGGAAGTCGTACTGCGGGCTGGCGGCAGCCAGCAGTTGCTCGTACTCGCCCACCAGGTTCGGCAGGTCGGCGGTCTTGTCCGGGCCGTCGGTCAGCAGCAGGGTCTTGTCGACCGTGGTCAGCTGCCCGGCGATGCCCTGGTAGAGGCCGATGAAATCACTGTTGACCAGCACGAAGCGGTCTTCGGCGTGATTCATGGTGTAGAGGATCTGCTCGGGCGACAGGCGCACGTTGATGGTGTGTACCACGGCGCCGATCATCGGGATGGCGAACATGCACTCCAGGTAACGGTGGCTGTCCCAGTCCATCACCGCCACGGTGTCACCGGCCTTCACACCGGCCGCGGTCAACACATTGGCCAGGCGGGCGATGCGCTCGTTCAACTGCGGGTAAGTGAGGCGGATCTGGTCGCGGTAGACGATCTCGCGGGTCTTCTCGTAGCGGCTGCCGGACATCAGCAGGCGCTTGATCAGCAACGGGTATTGGTAGGCGCCCTCGGCGGGCTTGATGATGCGTGTCTGCAACATGGGTATCCCTTTTCTTCAATACGGGCAGAACGGTTCAGGAATCCACTGTAGTTCGGTGACGCACCGGTCAAATCAGCCGAAGGAATGATTTGCCGCGCCAAGGTATGAGTGGCGATGTCGGCGTTGACGAACAGCAACGCCGGGCCAGACACTGCCCCGAACGGATCGCGTGCCCTGTGGGAGCGGCTTTACCCGCGAATGCGCTAGTGGACTCGCCTGCGCATTCGCGGGTAAACCCGCTCCCACAGCTTCGAACCACCACCAAGAATGTATCCAGCCCTGCACCGGAGCCTCCATGCCCAGCCCACGTCGCGTCGTGTTTCTCGATCACCAGTCACTGGACCTGGGTGACCTCGACCTTTCGCCGCTGCGGGTGCAGTTCGATGAACTGCAACTGCACGCCGCCACCGCGCCAGGGCAGGTCGCCGAACGCCTGCAAGGCGCCACGGCGGTGATCAGCAACAAGGTGATGCTCGATGCCGCCACACTGGCCGCCGCCCCTGACCTCAAGCTGATCCTGGTAGCCGCCACCGGCACCAACAATGTCGACCTGGCCGCCGCCCGTGCCCAGGGCATCACCGTGTGCAACTGCCAGGGCTACGGCACGCCGTCGGTGGCCCAGCACACCCTGGCCCTGCTACTGGCCCTGGCCACGCGCCTGTGCGACTACAACCAGGCGGTGAAGGCCGGACAATGGGCCAAGGCCAGCCAGTTCTGCCTGCTGGACTTCCCCATCGTCGAGCTGGAAGGCAAGACCCTCGGCCTGCTCGGCCATGGCGAGTTGGGTGGCGCGGTGGCGCACCTGGCCGAGGCGTTCGGCATGCGCGTGCTGAGCGGGCAGATTCCCGGCCGCCCACCCCGGGCCGATCGCCTGCCGCTGGACGAACTGCTGCCGCAGGTCGATGCCCTGACCCTGCACTGCCCGCTCAACGAGCAGACCCGGCACATGATTGGTGCCAACGAACTGGCCCTGCTCAAGCCGGGCGCGCTGGTGGTCAACACCGCCCGCGGTGGGCTGATCGACGAACAGGCCCTGGCCGACGCCCTGCGCCGCGGTCACCTGGGCGGCGCCGCCACCGATGTGCTGAGCGTTGAACCGCCGGTCGAGGGCAATCCGCTGCTGGCGGCGGACATCCCGCGGCTGATCATCACCCCGCACAGCGCCTGGGGCGCAGTGGAGTCACGCCAGCGCATCGTCGGGCAGCTGGCCGAGAACGCCCAGGCCTACTTCGCCGGCCAGCCGCGGCGAGTGGTCGGCTGATCCGCCGACGCCTCTGCTACACTGCGCCACTTTTTCAGGAGGCGTCGTCCATGGACCCGCGCAGTGAAGTGTTGCTCCGCCAGGCAGAGCTGTTCCAAGGCCCGCTGCTGATCGCCGGCGCCCAGGCCGATGGCCTGCTCGGCCAGCTGCCCGGCGCCCATGGCTGGACCTGGCATGCCGGCGACCAGGCGCTGCTCGAGAGCCGTTTCGCCGGGCGCAGCCACTACGGCGTCGAGGTGCCCGAGGTGGCCTTCGACGCCGCCGTGCTGTTCCTGCCCAAGTCCCGCGAGCTGGCCGCCTACCTGCTCAACGCCCTGGCCTCGCACCTGGGCGGTCGCGAGCTGTACCTGGTGGGGGAAAAGCGCGGCGGCATCGAAGGCGCGGCCAAGCTTCTGCAGGCGTTCGGCAAACCACGCAAGCTCGACAGCGCCAGGCACTGCCAGCTGTGGCAAGTAACCGTGGACAGCGCCCCTGAGGCCAAGCCGCTGGAAAGCCTGGCCGAACGCTTCGAACTGCCGCTGGAAGATGGTCCGCTGCAAGTCATCAGCCTGCCCGGGGTGTTCAGCCATGGGCGCCTGGACAAGGGCACCGCGCTACTGCTGGAGCACCTTGACGGCCTGCCCGGCGGCCATGTCCTGGACTTCGGCTGCGGCGCCGGCGTGCTCGGCGCCACGATCAAGCGCCGTTATCCGCAGAGCCGGGTCACCTTGCTCGATGTCGATGCCTTCGCGGTCGCGGCCAGCCGCCTGACCCTGGCGGCCAACGGTCTGGAAGGCCAGGTGATCAGCGGCGACGGCATCGATGCCGCGCCGGCCGATCTTGACCTGATCCTGAGCAATCCGCCATTCCACACCGGCGTGCACACCGACTACCAGGCATCGGAAAACCTGCTGAAAAAATCAGGCGAACATCTGCGAAAAGGCGGCGAAATGCGGCTGGTCGCCAACAGCTTCCTGCGCTACCAGCCGTTGATCGAAGGCGCCCTGGGCAACTGTGAAATCCGTGCCGAGGCACAAGGCTTTCGCATCTACCGAGCGACCCGCGGCTAAAAACAGGGCTTGCCGAAAGCGTTTCGCCTAGGCAGAATCCGCTCCGTCCTAGGGGAGTAGTCTCCCGCGAGCGCCCTGCTCGCCCGGCACGCGTCAACACACTTGGCCCACAGGCCATGGCGCGTGCGACCCACGATCTGCGCAGACAGGTCCAGGGTTTGACAAGACCTATGACACGCACACCTTACCCGGGGCGGGAAGGCTGTACGTGTCATAGCCGTGTCGACCCGCCCCCGTAGGAATCCTGATGCTGGAATCGTTGCTCGTCCCCACCGCCATCGTTGCCCTCGCCGAAATCGGCGACAAGACGCAATTGCTTGCGCTCATCCTCGCCGCACGCTTTCGCAAGCCTTGGCCGATCATTGCCGGGATCATCGCCGCGACCCTGGCCAACCATGCCGCCGCAGGTGCCGTGGGCGCCTGGGTCAGCGGTTTCTTCAGCGAGTCGGTGCTGCACTGGATTCTTGCCGCGAGCTTCACCGCCACCGCGCTGTGGACCCTGGTACCGGACAAGATGGACGATGACGAAACCAGCAACGCGCGCCGCTTCGGGCCGTTCGTCACCACGCTGATCGCGTTCTTCCTCGCCGAGATCGGCGACAAGACCCAGGTGGCCACGGTGATGCTGGCCGCCCAGTATCCGCACCTGATCATGGTCATCATCGGCACCACCTTGGGCATGCTGATCGCCAACGTGCCGGTGGTCCTGGCGGGCAACTTCGCGGCGGAGAAACTGCCGCTGACGCTGATCCGTCGCCTGGCGGCGACCGCGTTCATCGTGCTGGCCATCGTCGCGGTGTATTCGGCGATGAAGACCAGCGGCTGGATAGGGTGAAGCAGCGACAAGTGGCAAGCTACAAGCGGCAAGAAAGAGCAGATGCGTCCTTACTTGCCGCTTGAAGCTGCTTTTACTTCTTGGCCGCTTGATACAACGGCATCACCTTCGGAATCGCTGCCTGCAGCGAGGCGATCCGGCTGCTCGACGCCGGGTGGGTGCTCATGAACTCAGGCGGCGCGCCTTCGGACGCCTTGCTCATCTTGTTCCACAAGGTGATCGCGGCGTTCGGGTCGTAGCCGGCGCGGGCCGACAGCTCGAGGCCGATCAGGTCGGCTTCGTTCTCGTTGGCCCGGCTGTTGGGCAGGGTCATGGCGTAGTTCACCACGGTGTCGGCCATAGCCATGCTGTCCTGGCCCAGGCCGAAGATCGCGCCGGCACCCTGGCGGGCCATTTCCACGCCATAGGCCTTGGACATCGCTTCACGGCTGTGCTCGCGCAGGGCGTGGGCGATCTCGTGGCCCACCACCGCGGCGATCTCGGCGTCGGTCAGCTTGAGCTGATCGATCAGGCCGGTGTAGACGATGATCTTGCCGCCCGGACCGCAGTTGGCGTTGAGCTCGTCGCTCTTGATCACGTTGACTTCCCAATTCCACTGCGCGGCATCCGGCCGGAACTGTGGTGCCTGGGCAATCAGGCGCTTGGCGATGGCCTGTACGCGCTTGGCATCATTGCTGCTCTTGTCCAGCACGCCCTTGCTCGACGCCTCGCCGAGGGTCTGCTGGTAGGACTGGGCGTACATCTGGTTGACCTCATCGGTCGAGAGCATGCTGAACATGTACTGCTGGCGCTGGACGCCCACGGCACCGCCACTGGTGGTATTGACCGCCTGGCAGCCGCCGAGCAGGACGCTGGCCGTCAGCATGCTGACAACGAATGACTTACGCATGAAAACACTCCCTATTTACGTGCCGCGTATCCTAGGCCCTGACGCCCGTGCCTGCCAGAGCCACAGGTAAGATTTCTGGCAAGCCCCTCATGCTTTGGTATTAGCCCGCCGATAACCCTCGGTAACGACCTCCTTGCGCGCGGAGCTTTGCCATGAAGTTCAAGTCGATCCAGTTTTCCGTGGCCGCCCTGGCCGGTGCCATCGTGCTGAGCATTGTCGCGGCCCTGGTGCTGTACGCCGTGTATTCCGGGCAGCGGACCCAAACACTGGTGCAACAGCGCACGCAACAGCAGTTCGAGACCGTCATCGAACAGCGTCTCTCGGCCCTGGCCCGCACCCAGGTCAGCGAGATCCAGCGCGGCCTGGAAGCGCCCCTGGCGATCGCCCGCGGCCTGGCCACCGGCAACGCCATGCTCGGCATGCAGGGCGCCGATGGCCAGCCGCTGATGCGCATTGATCGTGAACACCTGATCAACCAGCTCAAGCGCACCGTGGAGGTCAACCCGAGCGTGCTGGGCGCTTACCTGGGCTGGGAGCCGAACGCCCTCGACCATGCCGATGGCCGTTACGTCGGCAGCCACCTGGTGGGCATCGACAGCGCCAGCGGGCGCTTCCTGCCCTGGTGGTTCCGCAATGGCGACGGCAGCCTCGGCCAGGACAAGCTGGCCGATGTCGACGACCGCACGGTGCTCGCCACCGGCGTGCGCGCCAGCGAGTACTACCTGTGCCCCAAGGAGTCGAAGAAGGCCTGCGTGATCGATCCCGCGCCTTATAAGGTGGGCGACAAGATGGTCATGCTCGCCTCGTTCGTCGAACCGATCATGATCGACGGCCAGTTCCAGGGCATGGCCGGCGCCGACCTGTCGGTGAACTTCATCCAGGACTTGCTCAATGCCGCCGACCGCCAGCTCTACGACGGCGCCGGCGAACTGGCGCTGGTCTCCAGCAACGGCCGCCTGGTGGCCTACACCCGCGATCCGGCCAAGTTCGGCGAAAAGGCCGGCGACGTGCTGGACAGCGACGAAGCCAACACCCTCAAGAACCTGAGCGGCGAGGCGCTGCACTATGAAGTGGACGCCGCCAAGGACCGCATCGAGCTGTACCTGCCGTTCAAGATCGCCGGCACCGACGCACGCTGGACCCTGCTGCTGGAGCTGCCGCTGAGCACGGTCATGGCCGACGTCAACCGCCTGCAGCAGGACCTGGCCGAACAGCGCCGCACCGATATCGCCGGCATGACCGTGGTCGGCCTGGGCATCGCCGCTCTCGGCCTGCTGGTGATCTGGTTGCTGGCCCTGGGCATCGCCCGCCCGCTCAAGCAGATGGTGAGCATGCTCGACGACATCGCCCAGGGCGAAGGCGACCTGACCCGGCGCCTGCAGAGCGACCGGGCCGACGAACTGGGCGCCATCGCCAAGGGCTTCAACACCTTCCTGGCCAAGTTGCAGGCGATGATCAGCCAGGTGGTCAGCTCGGTGCAGAAAGTCAGCGACTCCTCGGAACACACCGCCGACATCGCCATCCGCACCAACCAGGGCGTGCACAAGCAGATGGCCGAGATCGACCAGGTGGCCACCGCCGTGCACGAAATGACCGCCACCGCCCAGGATGTGGCGCGCAACGCCACGCAAGCGGCCCAGGCCGCCAGTGAAGCCGACCGCGCCGCCAACCAGGGCCTGGACATCGTCCGCGATACGTCGCACTCGATCAGCGAGCTGGCCGCCGAGATCGGTCGCGCCGTGACCGTGGTCCAGGACCTGGCCCGCGACAGCGAGAACATCAACGCCATCCTGGTGACCATCCGCGCCATTGCCGAACAGACCAACCTGCTGGCGCTCAACGCCGCCATCGAGGCGGCCCGGGCCGGCGAACAGGGCCGCGGTTTCGCGGTGGTCGCCGACGAGGTGCGCAACCTGGCGCAGAAGACCCAGCAGGCCACCCAGGAAATCCAGCAGATGATCCAGCAACTGCAGCTGGGCACCCGCGAGGTGGTCAAGGTGATGGAAGACAGCCAGGGCAAGACCGACATCAGCGTGCAGCAGGCCAGCCGCGCGGCCGAGTCGCTGGCGAGCATCACCCAGGCGGTGTCGGTGATCAACGACATGAACACGCAGATCGCCAGCGCCGCCGAGGAGCAGAGCGCCGTGGCCGAGGACATCAACCGCAACGTGATCAACATCGGCCAGGTAGCCGGCGAGGTGGCCGGCGGCGCCGACGAGTCGAGCCAGGCCAGCGCCGAGCTGACCAAGCTGGCCGAGCAGCAGCGGCGGTTGATCAATCAGTTCAGGGTGTAGGCCTGCACGCGCGCCCTTGTAGGAGCGGCCTTGTGCCGCGAAAGGGCCGCGAAGCGGCCCCAGGGCTTCAGCGTTGACGCAAAGATCGCCGGGGCTGCTTTGCAGCCCTTTCGCGGCACAAGGCCGCTCCTACAGGGAGTTAGCGCACGCCACCTAGGCGGGAGTCAGGCACTCCGGCCCATTGAGCTTCGGATCGTTGACGAAATTCGCCAACGCCCGCTCACGCAGTGCCGTCGGCGGTTTGGCCAACAACTCGTGCAATCTGGCCATCGGTGTTTCAGGATCCAGCCACAGCGCCTGCTCGGCCTCGTCCAGGATCAGCGGCCGACGCTGGTTCATCGCCGCTTGCGTCACTACCGCGCAACTCAGCCATGCCTGCTCCTGCACCGGGTAGACCTCCCACAGCGCGGCGAAGAACAGCGACGCGCCCTCCCCCGGCGTCACCCAGTACGGGCGCTTGCGCGCCGTGCCTCGCCATTCGTAGAAACCGTTGGCCGGCATCAGGCAGCGCCGCTGGCGCAAGGGTTCGCGAAACATCGGCTGCTCGGCGAGGGTCTCGGCACGGGCCTGGGCCGGGGTGCGGGACAGGTCGGTGAGCCAGGCCGGGGTCAGCCCCCAGCGCGCACCGGCCAGCTGCAGCTGGCCGTCGAGCTGGCGTTGGATCAGCACCGAGGCACCGGGCGAGATGTTCCATAGGGCCTGCTGGCCCGCGGGGAAGCCCGGCAGGCCGGCGAAGCTCTGGGACCAGCGAAACAGGGCGTAGCGTCCACACATGGGCGAAATCAAAACCTAGCAGATCAGGGTTCCGGGATAACTCTCCGGTTCGTCGCCGGCAAGCGGCTGGGCGGCATTGTACGCATCGATCAACTGCCGTGCGTAGCCTGCCTGCTCATCCGGCACCGCCAGCCCCAGCAGTCCGTGCATCGGTAACTCGCCTGCGGCGCCCATCAGGTCGCGCCCGACCAGGTGCACCTCGATGCCCTCGCTGGCCAGCATGCCCACCAGCACCTGCGCCTCCAGCAGGCTTTCCGGCTCATAGATCCGTTGCATCAGTCGTTCTCGCCGTAGACATCGAGCATCCACTCCTCGCCATGCACCTGCAGCACGAAGCGGATCGGCTTGCAGCACACCTGGCAATCCTCGATGTACTCCTGGTCGCCGCCGGACAGGTCCACCGTGGTTTCGACTTCTTCGCCACAATAAGGGCAATCATAGATCGCAGTTTCCAGCATCGCGGCCTCCGAAGTGACTTGTGCGTATAATTGCCGGTCTGTTTACAGGGCCTGTGTGCGTCCGAGCCGTTTTTCGGAGCCCGCCCCTACCTAATTACCCTAGCCGTTTCCAACAAGAGAGCATGATGGGCGAATTCGATGCCATCCGACCGTACGACGACGCTGAGGTCCCTGCCGTTCTGGCACGCCTGCTCAGCGACCCGGCATTCCTCGATATCCTCACCCACTTCCGCTTCCCGCGCGCGGCCGGCGCCTTCGGCTGGCTGCTCAAACCGCTGATCGCCCGGCGCCTGCGCAAGGAATTCGCCGGCGTGAGCTGCGTCTCCACGCTGCAGGACAAGGTCGAGTACTACGTCGACCGCACCATCGACCGCGCCACCGACGGCGTCACCTATACCGGCGTCGAACAGCTCAAGTCGGGGACCGCCTACCTGTTCCTGGCCAACCACCGCGATATCGTGATGGACCCGGCCTTCGTCAACTACGCGGTGTACCACGCCGGCCTGCCGACGCCGCGCATCGCCATCGGCGACAACCTGCTGCAAAAACCGTTCGTCAGCGACATGATGCGCCTGAACAAGAGCTTCATCGTGCACCGCTCGATCAGCGGCCGCCGCGAGAAGCTGGCCGCCTACCAGTTGCTCTCGGCCTACATCAACCACTCGATCCGCAACGATTGCGTGTCGATCTGGATCGCCCAGGCCGAAGGCCGCGCCAAGGACGGTGACGACCGTACCGATTCGGCGATCCTCAAGATGTTCCACATGAGCCGCAAGGACGAGCCGTTCGGCGCGGTGGTCCAGAGCCTGAACCTGACCCCGGTGTCGATCAGCTACGAGTACGACCCCTGCGACCAGGCCAAGGCCCGCGAGCTGTACATCCGCGCCACCACCGGCAGCTACACCAAGGCGCCGGGCGAGGACGACAACAGCATCGCCCAGGGCATCACCGGCTACAAAGGGCGGGTGCACATCAACTTCGCCCCACCGGTGACCGATTACCACGAGGACACCAAACAACTGGCGCAGGCCATCGACCGGCAGATCCTCGGCGGCTACCGGCTATTCCCGGTGCACTACCTGGCCTATGCGATGTGGGCGGAGAAGGACGCGACGCTCGAGGTGCCGAGCGCGGAGAAACTGTTCCCGGCCGACGAGTTGGCCAAGGCGAAGGAAGAATGGCAGCGCCGGCTGGACGCCTGCCCGGTCGAGCATCAGCCGTACCTGGTGCAGCAGTATGCGACGCCGGTGCGTAATCAGTATCAGGTGAAGCGTCAGCCGGCGTCGGCCTGACAACGCTTTAATGGAACTGAACATAACTCATTGACTGAGCAGGACCCTGTGGGAGCGGCTTTAGCCGCGAAGAATCCAACACGGTACCTGGCACCGGCTCCGCCGGTGTTCGCGGGTAAACCCGCTCCCACAGGGCGCGCGGGCTACCCGCGAACTCAGTTCCCTGCGCTACAGCGCAGCCCAAAGGGCTGGGTAATCACCTACACAGAGCAGGAATCAGCGATTCAGACCCAGGTACTGAACCAGGACAGCAGCAAGGCCATCGCCAGGCAGCAGAAGCCCAGGATGTAGTAATAGCGCGGTATCCGCTGCTCCAGCGCATCCACCACGCCTTCATCCACCGCCAGGCTTTCCCGGCTCAGCGCCTCGCGACGCCGGGCGCTGTGCAGCAGCAGCCCGCCAGGGCAGGTAATGAGCAGGGCCAGCAGGTTGATCAGCTTGGCCGGATGGGCGGCCAGGAAGCCCCAGAACACTTGCAACGACATTGCGCGACCTCGGTATCACGTGCGGCAAAGCCCGGCATTCTACCCAAGCCCAGGTTCACTGCCGCCACTTTGCGACCAGCTGTCATTTAATTTCATCTGTCACACGCTCGTCATCAAGGCAGGCCACCCTGTCGGCCTTCAACCGAACCGGAGCTTGTCATGCTGCACGCCGAAAACCAGGACCGCCTCTACCTTGTCGCCCAGAGCGACGAGCAGCAGGCGCTGATCGATGGCTTCGCGATCAATGTCCAGGACCGCCAGTGGCTGGTTTACTGCGCGCTGGGTGGGCATGCCCACCAGGACCTGCCTGAGGTCGACCCGTACACCGGGATCAGCCTGCTGGACTTCAATGTGCTGGCTGCCTGAACCGCGCTGCCTGCTCTCCCACTGAAGCCCCACAGCACGCGTGGGAGCGGGCTTGCCCCGCGACAGGCCAGTACAGACAACAAAAAAACCCGCAGCCTGATCACAGGCTGCGGGTTTTCTTCACTGCAAAAACCTTACTCGCCCAGAACCTGACCGACGGTCGGGTCCTTGAACAGACGGGTCAGGGCATCGCTGAGCACATCACTCACCAGCTTGGTGTTGGTTTCCTGGTTCGGCGCCATGCCGAAGCGCTGGTCCAGCGAAGCACCGTAACGGCCGCTGTAGCGGCGGTTGGCGTTGGACACGTCGGCACGGAAGGTGGCGCCGATGGTCGCCTCGGTCACGTACATCTTGTCCTTGGGCGACTGGTACTTGAGCTCGGCCAGGGTCACGGTCAGCTGCGGCGCGTTGTAGGCGTTTGGCGTCGGGGTAAAACCAAGCAGGCGCACCGCCGCCTCGGCCTGGGCCTGCAGCTTGGGCACGACATCGTTGCCATTGACGGTGATGGTGCTGGTCTCGGGGTACATGCCACCACGGGTGCCGAGCGATTGCGAGGCGCGCCCGTCGACGACCTTGACCACCACCGGCTGGCCATGGCCGACCGGGGCCAGTTGCTGGGTAAGCTTGGGTTGCGGGCTGAGTTGCTGCGGGCTGTGGGCACAACCGGCCAGGCTCAGGCTGGCCACCGCGAACAAACCGACCAACAGACGTTGCAACATGCGCGTTTCTCCAGAAAAAGCGGCAAAGGCCCACAGTATACCTAGCGGCAAGCTTCCAGCGGCAAGCTGCAAGCAAAAGCACCTACGCTTTTCCTTGCAGCTTGCCGCTGGAAGCTTGCAACTGCCCTTCTGTCACAATCGTTTCATGCCCCCCGGTTACTCTGGCGCCAGCCCTCACACACAGGACTGACCACCATGGCCTCGCTCTGGACCCTGCTCTTGCACCGCCCGCGCCACGCCACCTACGCCCGTCTCGACAGCGACGGCATCTGCCTCGGTTTCAAGCACTGCGCCACGCCACCGGGCAACGGCGCCTGGGTGCAGGTGAACGAGGCGCAACTGGCCTGGCTCGGCCGCCCGCTGCCGGCCAGCGCCCGGATTTGCGCCCGTGCAACGCAGCGTTGGCAGCAACGCACCCTGTCGGCCTGACAAACGCTGCAATAAAAACCCAACAAGTACGCCCTTTCCGCCCGCGACATCGTTATAATCTCCCCCCGATTATAAGGACGTCTCCTGATCGGGCCCCGCATTCGCCGCTTGACCCCGGCACCCTCGACGCTTCGCCCACAGAGAGCCTTCCACTCAGGTCTTGCATTGGCTGTCGTGCCTGCTGTTTCCGGCCTTCTGCTTCGCATGAACCTGCGGGTTGCCATCGCGCAGTCCACTTTTGAGGTTCACGACTCCAAAAGAGCGTGAAAAAACGGTTTTTCACAACTTCACGAGAGTGTGGCGAGCAAATGAACAGTCTGGCATGTGCAAGAGCGGCAGATGTGTCCCGAACAGCCCTGAACAGACGGCAAAAGCGCTCATCCCCGATGAGCCTCTGAGGCCGGTCCATAACGCACGACGGAGCACTTGACCATAAGTCGAATTGCCGCACCCGTGGCAATGGGCGTTCAATAGCCGAACACCCAAGACTGATTGGCGGTATCCGCGGAAGTTGCAAGAACTGCGAAGAGTCGGACATGGCGATCCTGGCCACCCCACGGATCCTATGCTGTCAATTAGGTGCTGTAGATTGTGGAGACGCGTTAATGGCGCAGAACGAATCGGTTGATGTGGTACTGGTAGGCGCGGGCATCATGAGTGCCACCCTGGCCGTACTGCTCAAGGAGCTCGACCCGACCCTGAAGCTTGAGGTCGTCGAGGCGATGGACTCCGGGGCCGCGGAGAGCTCCAACCCCTGGAACAACGCCGGTACCGGCCATGCCGGCCTGTGCGAGCTCAATTACACCCCGCAGGCCGCCGATGGCAGCATCGACATCAAGAAGGCCGTGCACATCAACACCCAGTTCGAGGTCTCGCGCCAGTTCTGGGCCTACCTGAGCCGCAAGAGCGGCTTCGGCTCGCCGCGCGCCTTCATCAACCCGGTACCGCACCTGAGCTACGTCGAGGGTGACAAGGGTATTGCCTTCCTCAAGAAGCGTTTCGAGCTGCTCAAGCAGCACCACGCCTTCGCCGAGATGGAATACACCGAAGACCAGGCGGTGATGAAGGAGTGGATGCCACTGATGATGCCAGGCCGTCCGGCCGACCAGCGCATCGCCGCCACCCGCGTGATGAAGGGCACCGACGTCAACTTCGGCGCCCTGACCAACAAGTTGCTCAAGCAGCTGGGCAACAGCCCGGACGCCCAGGTCAAGTACAGCAAGAAGGTCGTCGGCCTGCGCCGCAACGGCAGCGGCTGGACCGTGAGCATCAAGGACGTCAACAGCGGCGGCAGCCGTGAAGTCGACGCCCGCTTCGTCTTCCTCGGCGCCGGCGGCGCGGCCCTGCCGTTGCTGCAGATGTCCGGCATTCCGGAGAGCAAGGGCTTCGGCGGCTTCCCGGTCAGCGGCCAGTGGCTGCGCTGCGACAACCCGGAAATCGTCAAGCAGCACCAGGCCAAGGTCTACAGCCAGGCCGCGGTCGGCGCCCCGCCGATGTCGGTACCGCACCTGGACACCCGCGTGGTCGATGGCAAGACGTCGCTGCTGTTCGGCCCCTACGCCGGCTTCACCACCAAGTTCCTCAAGCACGGCTCGCTCCTGGACCTGCCGCTGTCGGTGCGCGCAGGCAACCTCGGCCCGATGCTGGCCGTGGCCCGCGACAACATGGACCTGACCAAGTACCTGGTCAGCGAAGTGATGCAGTCGATGGAACAGCGCCTGGAATCGCTGCGCCGCTTCTACCCCGAGGCGAAAGCCGAGGACTGGCGCCTGGAAGTGGCCGGTCAGCGCGTGCAGATCATCAAGAAGGACCCGAAGAAAGGCGGCATCCTGCAGTTCGGCACCGAGCTGGTCTCGGCCCAGGACGGCAGCCTGGCCGCGCTGCTCGGCGCCTCGCCGGGCGCCTCGGTGACCGTGTCGATCATGCTCGAGCTGATCGAGCGCTGCTTCCCCGAGCAGGCCAAGGGCGCCTGGGCCGCCAAGCTCAAGGAGATCTTCCCGGCCCGCGAAAAGGTCCTGGCCACCGATGCCGCGCTGTACCACAAGATCAGCGCCGACAACGACGAGGCACTGGAACTGGCGGAAAGCAGCCCGGCCAAGCACTACGCCTGATCCGGCTGAAACGAAAAAACGCCCCTCGGGGCGTTTTTTTGTGCCTGCCTCACTGCCCCCACCTCTCCTCTGTAGGAGCGGCCTTGGGCCGCGAAAGGGCCGCAAAGCGGCCCCGGCGATATTGAGGTATGGCATAAATCTGGGGCTGCTTCGCAGCCCTTTCCGGCCGGTCCGACGCCTCGGCAAGGCCGCTCCTACAGGGGAAGCCGAACGCGCGAAATCAGCCCCGGGCGTTATCGATGATCTCGATGTACTCCGGCGCATTGCGCTGGTCGGCGATCGCCTCGACGAAGGTCTTGCCGTGCTCATCCTTGCCATCGAGGTCGTAACCGGCGGCGACGAAGAAGCCCACATAACGCTCGAAATCATCGACGCGCAGGCCGCGGTAGCCCTTGATCAGCTTGTGATGAGACGGCGAGGTCAGGCCATCGGCCGGCTCGAACTGCAGGAACGTCTTGATGTACTCGTCGCTGATCTCGTCACCAATCACTTGTTTCTTGTCTTTACGCATCGCCGACTCCAACTGGGCCATCACGGACATTTTCGAAGGCCGGCAGTTTACCCCCCGAAACCTGCGGCCCTCAACGCGTACGTACGGTACCGGTGTGCAGGTCGGCCCAGATGTGGCCATTGGCGTAGGTAAGGAACTGCACGTACAGGGTTTCGTTGCGCAGCAAGTCCATGATCACCCGGTAGTCGGCCATCGGGTAGTTGAGGGTCAGGGTCCGGCTCTTGTCGTCATAGGCCGGCTTTTTCAGGCTCTTGCCACCCTCACCGTCGAAGTTGAGCAGCACCTGCGTGATGGTCGAGCCCTTGCTCAACGGCTTGCCCTTCAGGCGCATCTGCAGGGACGAGGTGATCGGAATCGGTTGCTGGTCGGACTGGCGCTGGGTGCCCACCACTACGCTGTAGTCGGTGACCTGCAGCAGTTGCTGGCTGGCCGGAGCCTCCTGCCGCAGGGAGAGGTCGTCGGGCGGGAGGAACTGGCTATGCAGCGGGGCTGCCGAGAGAGGCAGGCTTACCGCCAACAGGAGGGGGATGAACGCACGCATGTGAGGCTCCTTGGCAAGAGCAGGCACTCTACGCACGGGCCCTGTCGCGGGGCAAGCCCGCTCCCACGATGAAGGAGCAGGCTTAATCGAACTGCGCGCGCATCCAGGCATGATATTCGGCAACGCCCGCCTCACCTTCACGCGGCGCCCAGTGAGCGTGTTCTCCCTCGCCTACCGGCCGGTAAGGTCCGGCCTTGCACTCGAACATCACGCTGTCCGCCTCAAGCACCACCAGGCCGTGGTAAGTGCCGGGCGCCAGGTCGACACCCAGGCACTCGCCGCCCGCCAGCAGGACACGCTTGTCGATCACCTCACCCTGATCGTCGAAAATCAACAACCCCAGGCGCCCCTTGAGCACGATCAAGACCTCGGCCTTGTCATCACTCAGGTGCCGGTGCGGCGGAATGTAGGTGTGTGGCTGCAACCCCACCGCCATGCGGTGGCAGGGCTCTTCCATCTGGTGGAAGTTGTGGTGCTGGCGTCCACGCGGGCTCTCGCTGGCCTTGTGTGCCAGCCCGGCGAACAACGACTGATCCAGGAACGCAGGCTGGCGCATGATTACAGCCCCTTGACCGCGAAGATGCCGTTGGCGTTGCGCCAGTAGCCCTTGTAGTCCATGCCGTAGCCGAAGATGTAGCGGTCGATGCATGGCAGGCCGGTGTAGGTGGCCTTCAGGTCCGGGCTGGCCTTGCGGTCGTGGTCCTTGTCGATCAGCACCGCGGTGTGCACCGCGCGGGCGCCGGCGTGCTTGCAGAACTCGATGATCGCGCTGAGGGTGTGGCCCTCGTCGAGGATGTCGTCGACGATCAGCACGTCGCGGTCGATGAACGACACTTCCGGCTTGGCCTTCCAGAACAGCTCGCCGCCGCTGGTGGTGTTGCGGTAGCGGGTGGCATGCAGGTACGAGGCTTCCAGCGGGAACTGCAGGTGGGTGAGCAGCTTGCCGGAGAAGATCAGGCCGCCGTTCATCACGCAGAAGACCACCGGGTTCTTGTCGTGCAGGTCCTTGCAGATCTGTTTGCCGACCTCGGCGATGGCGGCCTCGACCTCGGCTTCGTTGTACAGGCAATCAGCCTCGTGCATCACTTGACGGATATGCTCGAGATCGGCGGACATGGCGCTCTCCAGGGGGTGCGTTTTGGAAAAGCGGGCAAAGGTACGCATCCGCTCGTCCCAGATCAAGCCTTTATGGACTAACGTGCACAATGACTGCACGACATCAAGGACTGAATAGATTAATCTAGCGCGGTTTTTTTGCCCGCCTCCCGGAGCCCTCCCCCTATGCCTACTCGTGAGATCCGCCATCCGCTGATCCGCCACAAGCTCGGCCTGATGCGCCGTGCCGATATCAGCACCAAGAATTTTCGCGAACTCGCCCAGGAAGTCGGTGCACTGCTGACCTATGAAGCCACCCAGGACCTGCCGCTCGAAACCTACGAGATCGACGGCTGGTGCGGCAAGGTGCAAGTCGAGAAGATCGCCGGCAAGAAGATCACCGTCGTGCCGATCCTGCGCGCCGGCATCGGCATGCTCGACGGCGTGCTCAGCCTGGTCCCCGGGGCCAAGGTGAGTGCCGTGGGCGTTGCCCGCAACGAGGAAACCCTCGAGGCCCACACCTACCTCGAGAAACTCGCGCCGGACATCAACCAGCGCCTGGCCCTGATCATCGACCCGATGCTGGCCACTGGCGGCTCGATGGTCGCCACCATCGACCTGCTGAAAAAGGCCGGCTGCAAGGAAATTCGCGCCATGGTCCTGGTAGCAGCACCCGAAGGCATCGCCGTGGTGGAGAAAGCCCACCCCGACGTGCAGATCTACACCGCCTCGATTGACCAGCGCCTGAACGAGCACGGTTACATCGTCCCAGGCCTGGGTGATGCCGGCGACAAGATCTTCGGCACCAAGCAGAAGGACGCCTGACCATGCAGGACGGCTTCAACGACCCGCTCTGGCGCCAGGTCGTCTCGGGCGCGCAGATGCTCTTCGTGGCATTCGGCGCGCTGGTGCTGATGCCGCTGATAACCGGCCTCGATCCGAACGTGGCGCTGTTCACCGCCGGCATAGGCACCCTGCTGTTCCAGCTGGTCACGGGCCGTCAGGTCCCGGTATTCCTGGCCTCGAGCTTCGCCTTCATCACCCCGATCATCCTCGCCAAGGGCCAGTTCGGCCTGGCCGAGACCATGGGCGGCGTGATGGCCGCAGGCTTCGTGTACACCTTCATGGGCCTGATGGTGAAGATCAAGGGCACCGGTTTCATCGACCGCATGCTGCCGCCGGTGGTGATCGGCCCGGTGATCATTTCCATCGGCCTGGCCATGGCACCGATCGCCGCCAACATGGCCATGGGCAAGGGTGGTGATGGCGCTGCGCTGATGCCGTACAAGACCGCCATGCTGATCTCCATGCCGGCACTGCTGACCACGCTGGTCGTCGCCGTGTTCGGCAAGGGCATCTTCCGCCTGGTGCCGATCATTTCCGGCGTGCTGGTGGGCTTCGCCTTGTCGTTTGCCTTCGGCGTGGTCGACACCGCCAAGATCGCTGCGGCCCCTTGGCTGGAACTGCCCAATTTCACCGCGCCGGCCTTCAACTGGCAGGCCATCCTGTTCATCGTGCCCGTGGCCCTGGCCCCGGCGATCGAACACATCGGCGGGGTGATTGCGGTGGGCAGCGTGACCGGCCGCGACTACCTGAAAAAGCCCGGCCTGCACCGCACACTGCTGGGTGACGGCCTGGCCACCACCGCCGCCGGCCTGTTCGGCGGCCCGCCCAACACCACCTACGCCGAAGTGACCGGCGCGGTGATGCTGACCAAGAACTACAACCCGAAGATCATGACCTGGGCGGCGGTATTCGCCATCACCCTGGCCTTCATCGGCAAGTTCGGCGCGCTGCTGCAGAGCATTCCGGTACCGGTGATGGGCGGCATTCTCTGCCTGCTGTTCGGTTCGATCGCGGCGGTGGGCATGAACACCATGATCCGCCACAAGATCGACCTGGCCGAGGCGCGCAACCTGGTGATCGTTTCGGTGACCCTGGTGTTCGGTATCGGCGGCGTGCTGATCGGCAGCGGCGACGGCCCGGACGACTGGGGCCTGAAGGGCATCGCCCTGTGCGCCGTGGTGGCGATTGCCCTGAACCTGATCCTGCCGGGCAACGATGGCTGGAAGAACAAGAAGCTGGATGATCAGTTGCCTTGATCCGGCGCTAGACTGACCTGGCCTCTTCGCGGGTAAACCCGCTCCCACAGGACTCTCACCGAACCTGCGGGAGCGGGTTTACCCGCGAAGAGGCCGGCCTGGTCAACCCAGGCCTCAAGCCTTCTCGCACATCCCCGCCAACACCCTCACCCACTCCGGGTGATCATTCAGGCACGGCACCAGCACCAGCTCCTTCCCGCCCGCCTCGATGAACTGCTCCTTGCCCCGATCGCCGATCTCCTCCAGCGTCTCGATGCAATCGGCGACGAACGCCGGGCACATCACCAGCAGCTTCTTCACCCCCGCCTTGCCCAGCTCGTCCAGGCGCGTCTCGGTGTAGGGTTCGATCCATTTGGCCCGGCCCAGGCGCGACTGGAACGACACCGACCACTTGCCGTCCGGGATGCCCATCTTCTCGGCGAATGCCCTGGCCGTGGCCAGGCACTGGCCGCGATAGCACACCGCACGCATCTCGGCGCTGGCGTCCTTGCAGCAGTCGGCGGCCTGGAAGTCATGCTGGCCGGTGGGGTCGAGCTTTTTCAGGTGCCGCTCGGGCAAACCATGGAAGCTCAGCAGCAGGTGATCGTAATCCTGTTCCAGGTACGGGCGGGCGCTGGCCACCAGGGCATCGATGTACTCAGGGTGGTCGTAGAACGGCTGCAGAATGCGGGTCTGCAAGGGCAGCTTGCGCTCGGCAATGGTCTGCTTCGCCAACTCCACGACCGTGGTCACGGTGCTGTCGGCGAATTGTGGATAAAGCGGCGCCAGCGTTACCTTGCGCACACCTTGCGCGGCCAGGCGCTCCAGGACCTCCGGCAGCGCCGGTTGTCCGTAACGCATGGCGATCTCCACCGGCCCATGGGGCCAATGGGCGGTTATCGCCTGCTGCAGACGGCGGGTCAGCACCACCAGCGGCGAGCCCTCGTCCCACCAGATCGAGGCGTAGGCATGGGCCGACTGCTCGGGGCGCTTGATCAGGATCAGCGACACCAGCAACCGCCGCACCGGCCAGGGCAGATCAATCACGTACGGGTCCATGAGGAACTGGTTGAGGTAACGGCGCACGTCGGCCACCGAGGTGGAGGCCGGCGAACCCAGGTTGACCAGCAGCAGGGCGTGATCGGTCATGCAGCGTCCTATGTCAGAGGCGGCTGGACAGGTTGTCCAGGGCCGATTGCAGATCGTTGAAACGGAACGTGTAGCCCGCCGCCAGCAGGCGCACCGGGCGCGCGCGCTGGCCACCGAGCAGCAGCGTCGACAACTCGCCGAGCCCGGCCTTGAGCAACAGCGCCGGCATCGGCATGAACGCCGGACGATGCAGGATGCGGCCCAGGCGCTTGGCGAACTCGCGGTTGCGCACCGGCTCCGGCGCGCAGGCATTATAGGGACCGCTGGCTTCGTTGTGCTGCAAGAGAAAATCAATCAGGCCGATTTGGTCGTCGATATGCACCCAGGGCATCCACTGCCGACCATCGCCCAACGGCCCGCCCAGGCCCAGCTTGTACGGCAGGCGCAGGCGCGACAAAAAGCCGCCATCGGCAGCCAGCACCAGGCCAGTGCGCACCAGCACCACGCGGATCCCCAGGACCTGGGCGCGCTGGGCGGTTTCCTCCCAGGCGATGCACAACTGGCTGGCGAAGTCCTCCTTCACCGGCGGCGAAGCCTCGGTGAGTTCTCGCTCGCCGCCATCGCCGTACCAACCCACCGCCGAGCCGGAAATCAACACCTGCGGGCGGCGCTCGCGGCGCTCCAGCCAGGCCAGCAACTGCTCGGTGAGGGTCACCCGGCTGGCCCAGAGCAGGTTGCGTCGCGCCGCGGTCCAGGGCCGGTCGGCGATCGGTGCGCCGGCCAGGTTGACCACCGCATCCACGTCGTCGTCATCGGCAATGTCTTCCAGCCGGGCCACACCGCGAACGCCGCTGCCGCAGATTTTCGCCACCTGTTCGGGGCGCCGGCTCCAGACCGTCAGGCGATGCCCTTGCTGGCGCCACAACTGGCACAGGTGTTGGCCAATCAAACCGGTACCGCCGGTCAGCAATATATGCATGGTTGTGTCCTCGCACTTGGCGGCCGTGGTCTATTTTTAAGATCAAGGCACTTTTTTGACCGAACGCTCTCGGATAAACATAGGCCAACCTGCCTATCGAGCGGAATAACCTTATACAAACATTGTGCATTGTACAGGTTTGCCTGGCAGCGTAGGCTGCGTATAGCTAGGTTCGAAGAGGCCATCATGACAGTACCTATTGCCATCATCGGTGCCGGAATCGCCGGCCTGTCCGCCGCCCAGGCCCTGCAGAAAGCCGGGCAGACCGTCCACCTGTTCGACAAGGGCCACGGCAGCGGTGGCCGCATGGCCAGCAAGCGCAGCGACGCCGGCGCCCTGGACCTCGGTGCCCAGTACTTCACCGCCCGCGACCGGCGCTTCGTCGAGCAGGTCCAGCACTGGGTGGCGAACGGCTGGGCGCAGCAGTGGAAGCCGCAGCTGTACAACTACCGCGATGGTGAACTGACCCCCTCCCCTGATGAACAGATCCGCTGGGTCGGCGTACCACGCATGAGCGCCATCACCCGCGGCCTGCTCAAGGATGTCACGGTGAACTTCGGCTGCCGCATCGCCGAGGTGTTTCGCGGCAAACAGTACTGGCACCTGCAGGACACCGAGGGCTGCAGCCACGGACCGTTCAGCCAGGTGGTGATCGCCGTGCCGGCGCCTCAGGCCACCGCGCTGTTGACGGCCGCCCCCAAACTCGCGGCGGTCGCCGCCGGGGTGCAGATGGAACCGACCTGGGCCATCGCCCTGGGCTTCCAGACACCGCTCGACACCCCCATGCAGGGCTGCTTCGTGCAGGACAATCCGCTCGACTGGCTGGCCCGCAATCGGAGCAAACCAGGCCGCGACGAGCATCTCGACACCTGGGTGCTGCATGCCACCTCAAGCTGGAGCAAGCAGCATATCGACCTGCCCAAGGAGCAAGTGATCGAGCAGCTGTGGGGTGAGTTTGCCGAGCTGGTCGGCTGCATAGTCCCCGCGCCGACCTTCGCCCTGGCCCACCGCTGGCTTTACGCCCGTCCTGCAGTCAATCATGAATGGGGCACGCTGGCCGATGCCGACCTGGGCCTGTACGCCTGTGGCGACTGGTGCCTGTCCGGCCGGGTCGAAGGGGCCTGGCTCAGTGGCCAGGAAGCCGCCCGACGGCTGCTGGAGCATCTGGAATAATCGACGGAAAAACTTATACAAAAAATTCTACTTGTATAAGTTTTTATCTGTGCTGGAATAGACTTGTACAAACCGTGCAGCCTGTACAAGTCATTCCGGAGACCGCGATGAACGCTTCACCGCCCAGCGGCAAGCCACGCCTGGCCATCAGCGCCTGCCTGACCGGCCTCAACGTGCGCTACAACGCCGGCCACAAAGCTTCCAGCCTCTGTCTGGAACTGCTCGAAAAGCATTTCGACTGGGTACCGCTGTGCCCCGAGGTCGCCATCGGCCTGGGCACGCCCCGTGAACCCATCCGCCTGGTGGGGGACCCGGACCACCCCGCCGTCACCGGCACGCGCAACAGCGCCACTGATTTTGCCGGCCCGCTGCGTGCCTACGGCGAACAGATGGCCGACGAACTCGACGATATCTGCGGCTACATCTTCATGCAGAAGTCACCGTCCTGCGGCCTTGAACGGGTCAAGGTCTACCAGGAAGACGGCCGCCCGGCCCACCAGGGTGGCCGGGGCGCCTACGCCGCGGCATTCTGCGAGCGGCGCCCGGACCTGCCGGTCGAGGAGGAAGGCCGCCTGCACGACCCGGTGCTGCGGGAAAACTTCATCACCCGCGTCTACGCCTACGCCGACTGGCGGCAACTGCTGCGCCAGGGCCTGAGCCGCGGCGCGCTGATCCGCTTCCATGCCCGCTACAAGTACCTGCTGATGGCGCACAATCCCCAGGCGTACCGCAGCCTTGGCCGCCTGCTCGGCAACATGAGCCGCGACGACGACCCGGCGCAGCTCGGCCCGCGCTACTTCAGCCAGTTGATGCAGGCACTGCGCCGCTGCGCCAGTCGCGGCACCCATGGCAACGTACTGCAGCACCTGAGCGGCTATCTGCGCAACGACCTGGGCCAGGCGGACAAGGCCGAGCTGCAGCAGGTCATCGGCCAATACCAGCAAGGCGTGGTGCCCCTGGTCGTACCCTTGACCCTGCTCAAGCACCACCTGCGCCACCATCCCGATCCCTATCTGCTGCAACAGGCCTACCTGCAACCCCATCCGGAAGACCTCGGACTGCGCAATGCCATCTGACCCATTGCTGCCCATCGGCGAAGTGGCCCGCCTGACCGGCGTCAATCCGGTCACCCTGCGCGCCTGGGAGCGCCGGTACGGCCTGATCAAGCCACAGCGCACGCCCAAGGGCCATCGCCTTTATCCACAGGACCAGGTGCAGCGGGTCCAGGCCGTGCTGCGCTGGCTGGAGCGTGGCGCCGCGGTGAGCCAGGTGCGCGAGCTGCTGGACAATGCCGCGCATGCCACGGCGCCGATCCAGGGCGAATGGGGCGCACGGATCGAGCAGTTGATCGCGGCCATCGCCCGCCTTGCCCAGCGTCCGCTGGACCAGTTGATCAACCAGGTCATGGCCCTCTACCCCGCCGTAACCGTGTGCGAACGCCTGCTGCTGCCGCTGCTCGAAGCCCTCGAACAACGCTGGCAAACGCATTTCGACGCGCGACTGGAACAGGTGTTCCTTCAGGGCTGGCTGCGCAGCAAGCTGGGGGCGCGGGTTTATCACGACAGCCACTCGCTTGGCGGCCCCTGCGTGCTGCTCGCCCGCTCCGATGATTCCCCCTTCGATGCCGAGTTCTGGCTTTGCGCGTGGCTGCTGAGCAGCAACGGCTACCCACTGGAGATCCTCGAGTGGTCGGTCGAGCCCCGTCAACTGCGCCTGGCCGTGGAGCACCTGCAACCACGAGCGCTGCTGCTGCACCTCGGCCGTCGCCCCGACCTCGCCGCGCTGGGCCGCGCATTGAAGGACGTCAACACACTGAAACTGCTGGGTGGTAGCACCGTCAGCCTGCATGAGACGGAACTGCATGCACTGTCGCTGCCTGACCTGCACTTGTTCGACAGCCCGCTTACAGCCTTGCGCTGCCTTCAACAACCTCGACCTTGAGCCTGCAACCCATGCAATTGATCTGGCTGCGCAGCGACCTGCGCATCGATGACAACACCGCCCTCGCGGCCGCCTGCCAGCGTGGCCCGACCGTGGCCCTCTGGATCGCCAGCCCCGGCCAGTGGCAGGCCCACGACGATGCGCCGTGCAAGGTCGATTTCTGGCTGCGCAACCTGCGATTGCTGCAACAGTCGCTGGCGGCGCTGAACATTCCGTTGCTGGTTCGCACGACAGACAGCTGGGCGGGTGTCCCGGAGAGCGTGCTCGAGGTCTGTCGCCAGCACGGCATCGAGGCCGTGCACTGGAACGACGAATACGGCATCAACGAGGCCCGGCGGGACCAGGCAACCCATGACGCATTGCAGCAAGCCGGAATCACCGCCACCGGCCACCTCGACCAGCTGCTGTTCAGGCCCGGCAGCGTGCTGACCCGCACCGGCCAGTACTTCCAGGTGTTCGGCCAGTTCAAGCGGGTCTGCCTGGAGCACCTGCACCGCAGCCTGCCCCCCCTTGCCCATTCGGTGAAACGCCAGCAAGCCCTCGGGATCCGCAGCGACGCCATCCCCCTGCAGATCGAAGGCTTCGAGCCCCCTGGCGAAGCCCTACGCCAGCATTGGCCGGCAGGCGAGGATGAAGGCAGGCGGCGGTTACAGCGCTTCGTCGACGAAACCATCGATGACTACGCACAACTGCGCGACCTGCCTGCCAGGGCCGGCACCAGCCAGTTGTCCCCCTACCTCGCCGCTGGCGTGGTCTCGCCGCGCCAGTGCCTGCACGCGGCACTGGCCAGCAACCGGGGCGAGTTCGACAGTGGCAGCGTCGGCGTGCAGACCTGGGTCAACGAGCTGCTGTGGCGCGAGTTCTACAAGCACACCCTGGTGGGCTACCCCCGGGTCTCCCGGCACCGCGCCTTCCGCCTGCATACAGAAGCACTGCCCTGGCGCGACGCGCCCGCCGACCTGCAGGCCTGGAAGGACGGCCGCACCGGCTTCCCCATCATCGATGCCGCCATGCGCCAGTTGCTGCACACCGGCTGGATGCACAACCGCCTGCGCATGATCGTCGCCATGTTCCTCAGCAAGAACCTGCTGATCGACTGGCGGCACGGCGAACGGCATTTCATGCGTCACCTGATAGACGGTGATCTGGCCGCCAACAACGGTGGCTGGCAATGGAGCGCCTCGACCGGCACCGACGCCGTGCCCTATTTTCGGATCTTCAACCCCATCACACAGTCGCAGCGCTTCGATCCGAACGGATTGTTCATCCGCCGGTGGTTGCCTGAACTGGAAGGAAAGGACGATAAATCAATTCACTACCCCGTGAAATCCGCCGACCTATTTGCTACTAATAATTACTCGGGCCCGATAGTCGATCTCGATAGTAGTCGCCAACGCGCATTAGAAGCCTTCAAAAGCTTGACCAGCTGGCAGGATCAGGGGGCATAGAGCATGACACGTCGTTTCTGGATTACAGGAGCCAGCCACGGACTCGGCCTGGCCTTGGTGGAACAGTTGCTCGCACAAGGGCACACGGTGGCCGCCAGTGGCAGGGATAGCCAGGAACACGACACCTTGGGGGAGCGTCACGGCACACGCTTGCTGCGGCTTTTCGGCCCCTTGCAGGATGCCGGCCAGCGGCTTAAGGCCACTTGGGGCGCGCTGGATTGTCTGCTGGTAAATGCCGGGAGCTGCGACTATCTGCCGGACAATATGGCGCATGCAGACCTGTTCGAGCAGATCGTCAGCAGCAACCTGCAGGCCACGCACCAGTGCCTGAACGCCGCGCTGCCGTTGTTGGCCAAGGGCCAGAGGCCGCAGGTCATGGCCATTCTCAGTCGCTACTCGGCATTGCAGCTGTTCGAACCGAACCAGCCGCTCAATGGCGGCAACAGCCTGCCGACATGGCTGAGCGAACAACGCAACACCCTGAGCACACTAGGCATCGACCTGACCGTGGTGGCGCCTCAGTCGCTGAAGACCCCGGTGACCTCGGTACAGGCCATTCCGGAGGCCTGGACGGCGCAAAGCGCAGCGCAGGAGTTGCTGGCGCGCCTGGATGAGCGCCAACCCGAGCTGGTACTGGAGGTGCTCAACCCAGGCGAACTGTGGCCGCTGCCGAAAAGCAGTTGAACCTGCGTTTCATGGCAGGAAGCGCTGCACGCTGCCGGACTGGTTCCACAATAGCGGCAGGACATTCTGCAAGTTGTCCGGCTCGCCGCTGCTCCAGAACGCAGTCGTCCGCGCCGGTCCGTCACTGAGCAGCCCGCGAGCGCCCAGCAGGCGTTGCAGTTGGCGCGCCACGGCAGCGCCGGTGTCGATGATCGCCACATCCGCCGGCACCATCTCGGCCAGCATGGGCCGCAGGAACGGGTAGTGGGTGCAGCCCAGGATCAGGGTGTCGCAACCGGCCGCCAGCAAAGGTTTTACATAGCCCGACAGCAACTGGCGCAGTTGCTCGCTGACCAGATCCCCTGCCTCGATACGCTCCACCAGCCCAGGGCACGGCTGAGTAATCACCCGCACATCGTTGGCGAAGCGGTCAAGCAAGGCAGCGAACTTGGCGCTCTGCAGGGTACCGGTGGTGGCCAGCACACCGACCACGCCGGAGCGGGTTGCCGCGGCCGCCGGCTTGACCGCAGGCTCCATGCCCACCAGCGGCCAGTCCGGATAGAGCTCGCGCAGGTCGGCCACCGCCGCCACCGTGGCCGTGTTACAGGCCAGGACCAAGGCCTTGGCGCCCTGCTCATGGTAGAACCTGGCGATCAGCCGCAGACGCTGGCGAATGTAGTCCGGGGACTTCTCGCCATAGGGCACGTGGCCACTGTCGGCCAGGTAGAGCAGCGACTCGTTGGGCAGCAGGCGCTGGATCTCGGCCAGCACCGACAACCCGCCGACCCCGGAATCCATCACGCCCACCGGCGCCGAGCGCTCAGCCATGGCGAGTCGCGCACACCGCGCAGGCGGGGTCGCGCTTGACCCGCAGCTCGCGCATGCGGGTACTCAGGGCGTCGATCAGCAGCAGGCGGCCGACCAGCGGCTCGCCGAAACCGACCAGCAACTTCAGCGCTTCCAGTGCCTGCAGGCTGCCGACCAGCCCCACCAGCGGACCGATCACACCGGCCTCGCTGCAGGTCAGCTCGGCCTCGCTGCCATGGCCATACAGGCAGTGGTAGCAGGGGCTGGTATCGCGGCGGGTGTCGAACACCGACAACTGGCCCTCGAGGCGGATCGCCGCACCGCTGACCAACGGCTTGCCCGCAGCCACACAGGCGGCATTGACCGCCTCGCGGGTGCCGAAGTTGTCGGAGCAGTCGAGCACTACATCGACCGCCGCCACCGCGGCGGCCAGCGAATCCTCATCCAGCGCCCGGCGATGGGCGACCAGGCTGATTTCCGGGTTGATCGCCCGCAGACGCTTGATGGCCGAATCGACCTTGCTCATGCCGACGCTGTCGCTGTCGTGGATCACCTGGCGTTGCAGGTTGGTCAGGTCGACGGTGTCGAAATCGGCCAGGTGCAGCTCACCGACACCCGCCGCGGCGAGGTACAGCGCCACCGGCGAGCCCAGCCCGCCCAGGCCTATCACCAGGGCCTTGCCGTGTTTCAGGCGCAACTGGCCGTCGATATCCACCTGCGACAGGAGGATCTGCCGGCTGTAGCGCAACAGCTCCTGGTCGCTCAGCATGGCAGGCGCCCCAGGCTGATGCGTTCGTGGCCGCCCAGGTCGACGCGGCTGGCGACGTCGATGAAGCCGGCCGCCGCCAGCAGGTCGCGTACGGCGGGCGCCTGGTCATAGCCGTGCTCGAGCAGCAGCCAACCTCCGGGCAGCAGGTGCGCCGGGGCCTGGGCGACGATCACCCGCAGGTCGTCCAGCCCGTCTTCGCCGGCCACCAGGGCACTGCTGGGTTCGAAGCGCACGTCACCGGCCACCAGGTGCGGATCAGCGGCGCGAATATAGGGCGGGTTGCTGAGGATCAGGTCAAATCGGTCACCCGAGAGAGCGTCGAACCAATGGCTGGCGCGCACCTGGACATTGCCCAGGCCCAGGCGCTGGCGGTTGTGCTCGGCCAAGGCCACGGCCTCGTCGATACGGTCCACCGCCGTGACCTGCCACCCCGGACGCTCACTGGCCAGGGCCAGGGCGATAGCCCCGGTGCCGGTGCCCAGATCGAGTACTCGGGCAGGCATGGGTGGCACGAGCTCAAGGGCGGTTTCCACCAGCAGCTCGGTGTCCGGACGCGGAATCAGCGTGTGTGGCGCAACTTCCAGGTCCAGCTTCCAGAACCCCTGTTGGCCGAGGATATAGGCCACCGGCTCACCGGCGCGACGCCGTTCGAGGTAGCTGGCGAACACCTGCGCCGCCTCGCTGCTGACGATGCGCTCGGGCCAGGTGTGCAGGAAGCTGCGCGACTTGCCCAGGGCCGCGGCCAGGAGCAGCTCGGCGTCCAGCCGTTCGGTCGGCGAGTCCGGCAACTGCGCGTTGCGCAGCAGGCTGGCGATGATGGTCATTCAATCCCCCAGGGCGGCCAGCTGATCGGCCTGGTATTCGGCCAGCAACGGCTCGATCACCGCGTCCACACCGCCGGCGAGGATATCGTCGAGGGAGTAGAGGGTGAGGTTGATACGGTGGTCGGTGACCCGGCCCTGTGGATAGTTGTAGGTGCGGATGCGCTCGGAGCGATCGCCTGAACCCACCAGCAGTTTGCGCTCGCTGGCGATGGCGTTCTGCGCGGCGCTGGTCTGCATGTCGTTGAGCTTGGCCGACAGCCAGGACATGGCGCGGGCACGGTTCTTGTGCTGCGAGCGCTCTTCCTGGCACTCGACCACGATGCCGGTGGGCAAGTGGGTGATGCGGATCGCCGAGTCGGTCTTGTTGACATGCTGGCCGCCGGCGCCGGAGGCGCGGTAGGTGTCCACGCGCAGGTCGGCCGGGTTGATCTCGATCGCCACCTGCTCGTCGGGCTCGGGCAATACCGCCACGGTGCAGGCCGAGGTGTGGATACGGCCTTGCGATTCGGTTTCCGGGACCCGCTGCACACGGTGCGCGCCGGACTCGAACTTCAGCTTGCCGTACACGCTGTCGCCTTCGACCCGGGCGATGATTTCCTTGTAGCCGCCGTGCTCGCCTTCGTTCTCGGAGAGGATCTCCAGGCGCCAGCCGCGTTTCTCGGCGTAGCGCGAGTACATGCGGAACAGGTCGCCGGAGAAGATCGCCGCCTCGTCACCGCCGGTGCCGGCGCGGATTTCCAGGAACACGTTGCGCCCGTCGTTGGGATCCTTGGGCAACAGCATGCGCTGCAGCTGCGACTCCAGGCCCACCAACTGCTCCTTGGCCTCGCGCACCTCCTCCACAGCCATCTCGCGCAGGTCGGGGTCGGCATCCTTGAGCAGCGCCTGGGCGCCCTCGAGATCGTCCTGGACCTTGCGCCAGTCTTTATAGGCGCCGATCACCGGCTCGACTTCGGCGTACTCGCGGGAGTAGGCGCGAAAGCGCGTCTGGTCGGAAATGACTTCGGCGTCACCAAGCAGCGCGGTGAGTTCCTCGAAGCGATCCTGGAGCGTGTCCAGTTTGTTCAGCAGCGACGCTTTCATTGCGGGGATTTGTCCGTCGAGCCCTCGTGGAGGGCGAAGAGTTCCTGGGCCATGGCCAGCGCATCGAGGCGGCCTTCGGCGGAGAGCTTTTTCAGCTGCACGCTGGGCGCGTGCAAGAGTTTGTTGGTCAGGCCCCGGGCCAGCTGCATGAGCACATCCTCGGGGTTGCCGCCGTTGCCGAGCAGGCGCAGAGCCTTTTGCAGTTCTTCGTCGCGCAGGCGCTCGCTCTGCTGGCGGTAGGCCTTGAGCACATCCACCGCCGCCAGTTCGCGCAGGCGCACCATGAAGTCGTCGGCGCCGGCCGAGACCAGCTCTTCGGCGGCCTGGGCCGCGCCCTGGCGGCTCTTGAGGTTTTCCGCGACCACGTCATGCAGGTCGTCGACGGTATAGAGGTAGACGTCGTCCAGCTCGCCCACCTGCGGCTCGATGTCACGCGGCACGGCGATGTCGACCATGAAGATCGGCTTGTGCCGGCGCTGCTTCAGCGCGCTTTCCACCGCGCCCTTGCCGAGGATCGGCAGTTGACTGGCGGTGGAGCTGATGACGATGTCGCTGTTGGCCAGTTCCTGCGGGATGTCCGAGAGCAGCACGGCATGCGCGCCGAACTGCTCGGCGAGGATGCTGGCACGCTCGAGGGTGCGGTTGGCCACGACGATGCGGCGCACGCCCTGCTCGTGCAGGTGGCGGGCGACCAGGGTGATGGTCTCGCCGGCGCCGATCAGCAGTGCCTGGCTGCGGCCCAGGTCGGAGAAGATCTGCCTGGCCAGGCTGACCGCGGCGAACGCCACCGACACCGGGTTCTCGCCGATGGCGGTGTCGGTGCGCACCTGCTTGGCGGCGCTGAAGGTGGCCTGGAACAGGCGCCCGAGCAGCGGCCCGACGGTGCCGGCCTCACGGGCCACGGCATAAGCTGACTTCATCTGGCCGAGGATCTGCGGCTCGCCGAGCACCAGCGAGTCGAGGCCGGAGGCCACGCGCATCATGTGCCGGACCGCGTCATGTTCCTCGTGGACATAGGCGCTGGCGCGCAGTTCGTCGAGGCTCAGCTGGTGGTAGTCGGCCAGCCATTGCAGCACGGCGTCGGCGGCAAGGTGGTCCTGCTCTATATAAAGCTCGCTGCGGTTGCAGGTGGACAGGATCGCCGCCTCGCGGCTGGCGGTCAGTCGGCAGAGCTGCTGCAGGGCATCGACCAGCTGCTCGGGCGTAAACGCCACGCGCTCGCGTACGTCTACCGAGGCAGTCTTATGGTTGATACCAAGTGCAAGAAAGGCCATGCAAGGTCGCTGGTTGGGACGTGAAGCCGATAATTGTCCTACTTCGCAGGTTTTAGAACAACCACCGTTCGCTATTGTGGCGATGGTGCGTGCCTATCGCCCCGCACCATCACCCTTCCCTGCCGTTGCCGTTGCCGTTGCCGATCGAGAGTCTAGCGCCATACCCAGCTAGCGACAGCTGCGCCAGCCCAGGCGCCGCCCGTACCTTCGCGACTTCAGGAGGCCGAACGCAGGTCTTGCGAAGGGAGGTGACGGGCATGGATGCCCGTCAAGCGCTGGGGCCCAGGATGGGCCCTGCAGCGCGGTCCTCCCGGGAGCAAGGCCGGAGTGAGGGGACCCGGAGCGCAGCGGAGGGCCGGATGAATGGAGCGCAGCGTTTTTTGGTTACTTTTTGTCGCGTTTGACAAAAAGTGACTCGCCGTAAGGGCGAAAAGGTGACTATGCGTCGACATCGTAAATGAATGCGCTTGCACTTGTAGAAACCCGCGCCGACCGATTTTGACTTTGACTTTGACTTTCAGAGCGTGGGTTTTGAAAGTTATACGCTCATTCATTGGCGATGGCGACGCATAGTCACCTTTCCGCCCTTACGGCGGCCTACTTTTGTCTTGGCAAAAGTAGGCAAAACCGCCCCGCTCCGTTCATCCGGCCCCTACGCTTCGCTCCGGGGTCCCCTCACTCCGGTCTTGCTCCCGGGAGGACCGCGCTGAACGCCCCATCCTGGGGCGCAGCGCTTGACGGGCATCCATGCCCGTCACCTCCCTCCGCAAGACCTGCGTTCGGCCTCCTGAAGTCGCAATTGGTGTTGCCTGAACTACCGCGCGCTTAGAAGCAAAAGCAAAAACAACGGCAACGGCAAGGGCAAGGGCAAGGGCAAGGGCAAGGGCAAGGGCAAGGGCAAGGGCAAGGGCAAGGGCAAGGGCAGGATGCCGTGAGTGGTTGCGAACCACCGCCCCGGCTCATTGTCCCTATACTCCGAAGCACCGCTTCACACCACGACCTTCGCAGGTGGGTTTGCCCTCACGCTTGTGTCATCATGCTCCGACCGCCGGTTTAGCCTCTTTAATAAGCCTCTATGAACAAATCCTACGCATTGCTGCTTGCCCTCGCCCTGCTTCAAGGCTGCCAGAGCCTGGCCCCGAAGACGGACGCCCAGTCGCCCGCCGTCGACGCCGGCAAGAGCGCGGAAAAGCCCGTGGTGTACGGATCGTTCAAGCAGGAGACCCTGTACAGCCTGCTGGTGGCTGAGCTGGCCGGCCAGCGCAACCGCTTCGACATCGCCCTGGCCAACTACGTCGACCAGGCCGAAAAGACCCAGGATCCGGCCGTCTCCGAGCGTGCCTATCGCATCGCCGAATACCTCGGCGCCGACGAGCCAGCCCTGGACACCGCCCTGATCTGGGCCCGCAACGATCCGCAGAACCTCGACGCCCAGCGCGCCGCGGCCATCCAGCTGGCCCGCGCCGGACGCTACGACGATTCCATGACCTATATGGAAAAGGTGCTGCAAGGCCAGGGCGACACCCACTTCGATTTCCTCGCCCTGGCGGCCGCCGAGACCGACCAGAGCACCCGTGACGGCCTGATGCAGAGCTTCGACCGCCTGCTGGTGAAATACCCCGACAACGGCCAGCTGGTATTCGGCAAGGCCCTGCTGCTGAACCAGGACGACAAGCCGCAACAGGCCCTCGACCTGCTCGAGGCCCATCCGCCGAAGAACGGCGAAATCGCCCCGGTGCTACTGCGCGCCCGTCTGCTGCAAGCCATGGACCGTGGCCCCGAGGCCCTGCCGCTGCTGCGTGGAGCAATCCGCGACAACCCCGAGGACAAGCGCCTGCGCCTGACCTACGCCCGCACCCTGGTCGAGCAGGACCGCATCGACGACGCCAAGGCCGAATTCGAAAGCCTGCTGCAGCAGTACCCCGAAGACGACGAAATCCGCTACTCGCTGGCCCTGGTGTGCCTGGAAACCAAACACTGGGACGAAGCCGAAGGCTACCTGCAAGAGCTGGTCGAGCGTGACGCCAACGTCGACGCCGCCCACCTCAACCTGGGCCGCATCCGCGAAGAGCGCAGCCAGCCGGCCGCCGCCCTGCGCGAATACGCCCTGGTCGGCCCCGGCCCGGACTACCTGCCGGCGCAACTGCGCCAGGCCGACATCCTCATCGCCAACGGCCGCAGCGCCGAGGCCTCGCGGATACTCGCCGAAGCCCGCGAGGCGCAGCCGGACTACGCCATCCAGCTGTACCTGATCGAAGCCGAAAGCCTGGGCAACAACGGCAAGGAGGCGCAGGCCGGTCAAGTGCTGGCGCAGGCGATAAAGCGCTACCCGGACGACCTCAACCTGCTCTATACCCGCGCCATGCTCGCCGAGAAGCGCAACGACCTGGCGCAGATGGAGAAAGACCTGCGCGCGATCCTTGCCCGCGAGCCGGAAAACGCCATGGCCCTCAACGCCCTGGGCTACACCCTGGCCGACCGCACCACCCGCTACAGCGAAGCCAAGACGTTGATCGACAAGGCCCACCAGCTCACCCCCGACGACCCGGCGGTGCTCGACAGCCTGGGCTGGGTGGCCTATCGCATGGGCAACCTCGAGGAAGCCGAACGCCAGCTGCGCCTGGCCTTCGAACGCTTCCCCGACCATGAAGTCGCCGCCCACCTGGGCGAAGTCCTCTGGGCCAACGGCAAGCGCCGCGAAGCCCGCCAAGTCTGGGCCAAGGGCTTCGAAGCCCAGGCCGACAGCCCCATCCTGCGCAAGACCCTGCTGCGCCTGACCGGATCCGAGAGCCTGTAAACCATGTTCCTGCGTCATTGCATCACCTTCACCCTCATCGCCCTGCTCGCCGGCTGCGCCGGCTTCGGCAGCAAGGAAGCCGTACAAGGCCAAGGCAACCCGCAGCTGTGGCGCGAGCACAAACAGCAGCTGGGCAGCCTCGACGGCTGGCAGATCAACGGCAAGGTCGGCATCCGCGCCCCGCGCGACTCCGGCAGCGGCACCCTGTTCTGGCTGCAACGCCAGGACTACTACGACATCCGCCTGGCCGGCCCCCTGGGTCGTGGCGCGGCGCGCCTGACCGGACGCCCCGGCGGCGTGGTGCTGGAAGTGGCCAACCAGGGCCGCTACGAGGCCGCCAACCCCGAGGCACTGCTGGAAGAACAACTGGGCTGGCGCCTGCCGGTGTCGCACCTGGTCTGGTGGGTGCGCGGCCTGCCCGCCCCGGACAGCAAGAGCCAGCTGACCCTCGACGGCGACAGCCGCCTGGCCAGCCTTCACCAGGATGGCTGGCAGGTCGAGTACCTGAGCTACGTGGAGCAGAACGGCTACTGGCTGCCCGAGCGCCTCAAGCTGCACGGCGAGAACATCGACGTGACCCTGGTGGTCAAGGACTGGCAGCCACGCCAGCTGGGGCACTGAGACAATGCACAAGCTGACCCTGCCCGCCCCGGCCAAGCTCAACCTCTGGCTGCACATCACCGGCCGCCGCGCCGACGGCTACCACGAGCTGGAAACCGTGTTCCAGTTCCTCGAGCACGGCGACGAACTGAGCTTCGCCCTGCGCGAGGACGGCCAGATCCGCCTGCAGACCGAAATTGAAGGCGTGCCCCACGACAGCAACCTGATCGTCCGCGCCGCGCGCCTGCTGCAGGCACAATCCGCCACCCCGCTCGGCGCCGACATCTGGCTGCACAAGGTGCTGCCCATGGGCGGCGGCATCGGCGGCGGCAGCTCGGACGCGGCCACCACCCTGCTGGCGCTCGCTCACCTGTGGCAGCTGGACTGGGACCAAGACCGCCTGGCAAGCCTGGGCCTGTCGCTCGGCGCCGATGTGCCGGTGTTCGTCCGCGGCCACGCGGCCTTCGCCCAGGGTGTCGGCGAGCAGCTGACCCCGGTCGACCCCGAGGAACCCTGGTATGTCGTGCTGGTGCCGCAAGTGTCTGTCAGCACAGCGGAAATTTTTTCGCATCCGGAGTTGACACGTGATTCCCTCCCCCTTAAGATGCGCCCCGTTCCCGAGGGAAACAGTCGAAATGACTGCCAACCGGTAGTAGAGCAACGGTATCCTGAAGTTCGCAATGCGCTGATTTCACTGGGTAAATTCACCGAAGCCCGAATGACCGGAACTGGAAGTTGTGTGTTTGGGGCCTTCCCAAGCAAAGCCGAAGCTGATAGAGTTCTGGCCCTTCTTTCAGAGACCCAAACAGGGTTTGTGGCGAAAGGAAGCAATGTTTCGATGTTGCATCGCAAGCTGCAAGTTCTGATCAAGAAGTCGAGTTCATAAGAATTCGCAGCAACAGATACAGGGGCGTCGCCAAGCGGTAAGGCAGCAGGTTTTGATCCTGCCATGCGTTGGTTCGAATCCAGCCGCCCCTGCCATTTCTTATACTCATCCAGGTTACCCTCAGCCTTCAGGTACTGCGCGTGTCCAAGATGATGGTCTTCACGGGGAATGCCAACCCCGATCTGGCTCGGCGTGTCGTACGTCAGCTGCATATTCCACTGGGTGATGTTTCTGTCGGTAAATTCTCCGACGGCGAAATCAGTGCTGAAATCAATGAAAATGTCCGCGGTAAGGACGTCTTCATCATTCAGCCCACCTGTGCTCCAACCAACGACAATCTGATGGAACTGGTCGTGATGGCAGATGCCTTCCGCCGCTCCTCAGCGTCGCGAATCACCGCCGTGATTCCCTACTTCGGATACGCCCGCCAGGACCGCCGTCCGCGTTCGGCACGTGTAGCCATCAGCGCCAAAGTCGTCGCTGACATGCTCACTGTCGTGGGTATCGACCGTGTACTCACCGTCGACCTGCACGCTGACCAGATCCAGGGTTTCTTCGATATCCCCGTCGACAACATCTACGGCTCGCCCGTACTGGTCGACGACATCGAAGACCAGCGTTTCGAGAACCTGATGATCGTTTCCCCGGACATCGGTGGTGTGGTGCGTGCTCGCGCCGTTGCCAAGTCCCTGGGCGTCGATCTCGGGATCATCGACAAGCGCCGCGAAAAGGCTAACCACTCCGAGGTTATGCACATCATCGGCGACGTCGAAGGACGCACCTGCATCCTGGTAGACGACATGGTCGACACCGCCGGCACCCTGTGCCACGCGGCCAAGGCCCTGAAAGAACACGGTGCCGCCAAGGTCTACGCCTATTGCACGCACCCTGTGTTGTCGGGCCGTGCGATCGAGAACATCGAGAAGTCGGTACTGGACGAGTTGGTGGTGACCAACACCGTTCCGCTGTCCGCCGCTGCTCAGGCCTGTGACCGTATCCGCCAGCTGGATATCGCACCGGTTGTCGCTGAAGCGGTACGCCGCATCAGCAACGAAGAATCGATCAGCGCGATGTTCCGCTAAGCGGAACATGTGTTGATATGAAGCGCCCCGCCCCAGCATGTGTTGGGGCGGGGCTTTTTTGCCATCCCCGTCTGGCGCTGGTCGCAAACGCCCTCGGGGGGCTATTTTGGAGAAACAAAATGACTGATTTCATTCTGAACGCCCAAGCGCGTACTGACCTGGGGAAAGGTGCGAGCCGCCGCCTGCGTCACTCGCTGAACATCCCTGCCGTTGTCTACGGTGGCGATAAAGAAGCCCAATCCCTGACCATCGTGGCCAAGGAAATCGCCAAGCTGTTCGAAAACGAAGCTGCCTTCAGCCACGTGATCGAACTGAACGTCGACGGCGCCAAGCAGAACGTCGTGGTCAAGGCCATGCAGCGTCACCCGGCCAAAGGCTTCATCATGCACGCCGACTTCGTTCGCGTCGTTGCTGGCCAGAAGCTGACCGCCAAGGTTCCAGTTCACTTCGTCGGCGAAGAAGCCCCGATCAAGAAAGGCGGCGAGATCTCGCACGTCGTTTCCGAGATCGAAGTGTCCTGCGAAGCCAAGGACCTGCCTGAGTTCATCGAAGTCGACCTGGCCAAGGCCGAAGTCGGCACCATCATCCACCTGTCGGACCTGAAAGCTCCGAAAGGCGTAGAGTTCGTCGCTCTGGCCCACGGTGATGACAAAGCTGTTGCCAACGTCCACGCCCCGCGCGTTGCCGCTGAAGCTGCTGAAGGCGCTGCCGAGTAATCCACTCGCACGCCGGCGTTGATCGGGTTACAGTGCCGCGCGCACTGTAACCCACCAACTCCAAGGAAGAGCCCCTGACGTGACCGCCATCCAGTTGATCGTCGGCCTGGGTAACCCCGGCCCCGAATACGAACAGACCCGGCATAACGCAGGGGCTCTTTTCGTTGAACGCCTCGCCAGCGCCCAGCGCGTTTCGCTGTCCGCTGACAAAAAGTATTTCGGCCTGACGGCTAAATTCAGCCATCAGGGCAACGATGTTCGCCTGTTGATCCCCACCACCTACATGAACCGTAGCGGCCAGTCCGTGGCGGCTCTGGCCAATTTCTTCCGCATCAAGCCGGAAGCGATCCTGGTGGCCCACGACGAACTCGACCTGCCTCCCGGCGTCGCCAAGCTCAAGAGAGGCGGCGGCCACGGTGGGCACAACGGCCTGCGCGACATCATCGCGCAGCTCGGCAACCAGAACGACTTCCACCGCCTGCGGCTCGGCATCGGCCACCCGGGCGACGCCAAACTGGTCTCCAACTTCGTCCTGGGCCGGGCGCCACGCGCCGAGCAGGAGAAGCTCGACGCCAGCATCGATTTTGCCCTCGGCGTGATGCCCGACGTGCTGGCCGGCGACTTCGCCAAGGCCATGCGCGAACTGCACAGCCAGAAGGCCTGACACTTTACGAAAGGGGAATACCCATGGGTTTCAATTGCGGCATCGTCGGCCTGCCCAACGTCGGCAAGTCCACCCTGTTCAACGCCCTGACCAAGTCCGGCATCGCGGCGGAGAACTTCCCCTTCTGCACCATCGAGCCGAACAGCGGCATCGTGCCGATGCCCGATGCGCGCCTGGCGGCACTGGCCGAGATCGTCAAGCCGAACCGCATCCTGCCGACCACCATGGAATTCGTCGACATCGCCGGCCTGGTCGCCGGTGCTTCCAAGGGTGAAGGCCTGGGCAACAAGTTCCTCGCCAACATCCGCGAGACCGACGCCATCGCCCACGTGGTGCGCTGCTTCGAAGACGAGAACGTGATCCACGTTTCCAACAGCGTCGACCCCAAGCGCGACATCGAGATCATCGACCTCGAACTGATCTTCGCCGACCTCGACAGCTGTGAGAAGCAACTGCAGAAGGTCGCCCGCAACGCCAAGGGCGGTGACAAGGACGCCCTGGCACAGAAGGCCATCCTGGAAAAGCTGATCCCGCACTTCACCGAAGGCAAGCCGGCGCGCAGCCTGATGAAAAACATGGCTGACGACGAGAAGGCCGTGATTCGCGGCTTCCACCTGCTGACCAGCAAGCCGGTGATGTACATCGCCAACGTCGCCGAAGACGGCTTCGACAACAACCCGCACCTGGACGTGGTCAAGGCCATCGCCGAGGAAGAAGGCGCGGTGGTGGTACCGGTGTGCAACAAGATCGAAGCCGAGATCGCCGAGCTGGACGACGGCGAGGAGAAGGACATGTTCCTCGAGGCCCTGGGCCTGGAAGAGCCTGGCCTGAACCGCGTGATCCGTGCCGGTTACGAGCTGCTCAACCTGCAGACCTACTTCACCGCCGGCGTGCAGGAAGTGCGTGCCTGGACCGTGCGCGTGGGCGCCACCGCACCGCAAGCGGCCGGCGTGATCCACACCGACTTCGAGAAAGGCTTCATCCGCGCCGAAGTGGTGGCCTACGACGACTTCATCCAGTTCAAGGGTGAGGGCGGTGCCAAGGAAGCCGGTAAATGGCGCCTGGAAGGCAAGGACTACATCGTCAAGGACGGTGACGTGATGCACTTCCGCTTCAACGTCTGATGCCCCGCTCCTGAAAAAACCCGCTCCGGCGGGTTTTTTTTCGCCTGCAGAAAAGCCCTACAACCCGCGCCCGTAAAGACCGACATGCATATCGGCAAATTTGCATGCCCAAATATTTCCAGAAATGCATTGACTGCATATGCACGCATGCATAATCTGTGTCTCGAGCCGGACAGCAACCGGTTGTGACACAGGCAGCGATGAACAGGCCTCGACTGTTCAGAGGGTTGGCAACTGGCCCGGGTGTGCAGCGTAAAGCACCACGATCAGTTTTCCGGCGGGCAGACGGCCGCGGTCGGAGTCACCAATTCGAAGTGCAACCGCATGGCGTCACCAGTCGTGGCCAGCGGTTCGACAACGCATTACTGAAAAGCCTGCACTGCGGGCTTTTTGGAATGCCGAGCATGGCTTCGGCAATTAAGAGAGGCTCGAAGCCCCCACTGATCTGGCGCGACCACTGTGGGAGCGGGTTTACCCGCGAAGAGCCCAACGCGGAGCCTGGCACCGGCTACGCCGGTGTTCGCGGGTAAACCCGCTCCCACAGAGTGCGCGTACTCCCTGCGAACTCGGTTCCCTGCGCGACAGCGCAGCCCTGGGGGTAGCCCCTTAGCGAGCACTCAACGATGAATTTTTCAGCCACCCCGCCCTGTCCGGAGGCCTCCCCATGAACCAGTTGAAAGCACTCACCACCTACCTGCTCGAACGCAAGCTGGTGCCTGCCGGGCAACTGCACGCCTGGGCCCAGCAGCTGGACCTGCAACTGGCCTGGACGCAAACCGAACTGGGCCTGCACATGGGCAACCTGCGCTACCGCGCCCTGTTCGACTTCGACGACTTCAGCGGTCATCCCGGGCGCCTGATGGCGCTCGCCGGCAGCTGGCTGGAAACCAACGACCCCGGGCGGCACCTGTTCGCCCTGCCGGCACCGACCCTCGCCGTCAAGCAGAAGGTCCCGGGCAGCGACTTGCTGGATGTGTCGCTGGTCCTGGAGTTCGTCGAGCCGCTTTACCTGACCGAGGACACGGCCGGCGAGATCGAGGTCTTCGGCAAGACCTGGTCATTCCAACCCTACGACCTGTGGGTCGCCGAGCAAGGCGATATCGCCCTGCCGGGCAGCCCCCTGCCCTGACCCATTACCCGGGCTGTAACGCCCGCCCCGCCAGCAACCTGATCGGCAGGTCCTGGCACACCCCTTCAATCACCCCGCTAACGAGGCAACCTATGGCACTCGGTAAAATCAGCGTGAACAATCTCAACCTCGGCCAGGGTGCCGTGACCGAGATCGAGCGCTACTTCCTCTTCATCGGCCCCGCCGCCAAGAACGTCGGCAAGCTGTTGACCCTGAACACGGACAGCGACCTGGACAACGAGCTGGGCGTGGCCGCCAGCGACCTGAAGACCCAACTGATCGCCGCCCGGGCCAACGGCGGCGACCGCTGGGCCTGCCTGGCCGCGCCGATCGGCGCCGAAGGCGACTGGGCGAGCGCCCTGGAATACGCCCAGCAACATGGCTACTCGGTCGAAGGCATCGTCATCATCAAGCCGGCGACCGCCGGCGCGGAACTGCTGGCCATGCACACCGCCGCCGAACAGCTGAACGCCCGCTATGGCCGGCGCTCGTTCGTCCTGGCCGCGTCCGCCGGCATCCTGCCGACCGTGACCTGGTCGGATTACCTGCTCGAGCAGAAGGCGCTCACCGACGGTATCGCCGCGCCACGCGTCGTGGTGGTGCCGCAGTTGCACGGCAACGACCTGGGCGTGCTCGCCGGGCGCCTGGCCAACGCCGCCTGGAGCATCGCCGATACCCCGATGCGCGTCGCCAGCGGCCCTGTCCTGGGCCTGGGCGCGGTGCCCGCGGACAAGGACGGCGTGCCACTGCCATCGGCGGTGCGCAGCGAGCTGGACAAGGCACGCTACTCCGTTTCGCAGACCTACCCGGACTACGAGGGCGTGTACTGGGGCGATGCCAACATGCTCGACACCGCCGCCAGCGACTTCCAGGTCCTGGAGTACCTGCGCCTGGCCGACAAGGCCGCCCGCCAGGTCCGCCCGCTGCTGATCCGCCGCATCGGCGACCGCCGCCTGAACAACAGCCCCGCCAGCATGGCCGCCAACACCAGCGCGCTGATGGCGCCGCTACGACGGATGGCCAAAGCGGTGAAATTCGCCGGCGAAGTGTTCCCCGGCGAAATCCAGCCGCCGCGCGACGGCGACCTGGTCATCGTCTGGAAAAGCCACACCCAGGTGGAAGTGTTCATTCGCATCCGCCCGCACAACTGCCCCAAGGACATCACCGCGAACATCGCGCTGGACCTTTCCCAGGACAACCAGGAGTAACCCATGGCCAAGATCAGTGGCTTGAACTTCGACATCAACGTGGGCGACCTGAAGATCCACGTTGAGAGCGCAACCCTCGACATCACCGACAACAGCGCCGTGGCGCACACCAAGGGCGTGCCTGACGGCTGGGTCGCCGGCAACGTGACCGCCAGCGGCGAGCTGGAGGTGGACACCAGCAACTTCAACCTGATCATCGAAGCCGCCGCCAAGGCCGGCAGCTTCCGTCAGCTGGGGACCTTCGACCAGTTGTTCTACGCCAAGACCCCCAGCGACGAGATCCGCGTCGAGGCCTTCGGCTGCCGCCTCAAGATCTCCAATCTGCTCAACATCGACGCCAAGGGCGGCGAGAAGACCAAGCACAAGCTGCCGTACGACGTCACCAGCCCGGACTTCATCCACATCAACGGCGTGCCGTACCTGTCCTTCGCCGAGGTCGAGGGCCTGAGCTGATGGTGTGCCCATTCGATCGCGCCCAGGCCCTGGAACAGCTCAGGCGTGATCTGGCGATCGCCGCCGTCCGTGGCCGACGCGTGACGACTGGGCCCAGCCTCACCCACTGCACGGACTGCGGCGACGAGATCGCCGAGGCGCGCCGCGCCCTGGGCGGCATGCGCCGCTGCGTTCCCTGCCAACAGTTTCACGAGCGCGGCCGCTGAACACAGCGCCCGCCACGTTCTTTTCGATTCCCGTATTCCAATGGAGTAGTACCCCATGACCCAACGCACCGAAATCACCCTGGAAGTCGGCGACCTGTCCCTGGACTTCGCCATCGATCCGGCGCTGATGACCAAGTACATCAACGCCCTGACCCCCTCCAACAAGGTCGCTCCGGCCAACAACCTGCTGGTCACCGCCGTGAAGCCCGAGCACAAGGACCAGCTCAAGCCGCTGCTGGCCAACCCGATGACCGTGATCCAGCTGGCCGGCGCCCTGGTCGAGGAGTACGCCCCGACCGTGGAAGTCACCGTAAAAAAGCGCTCGGCCACGCAGAGCGACTGACCGAGGACGGCCTGGGCCAGCTGCTGGCCCTGGCCGAACGCTGGCTGCCCGGTGCCCCGACCACGCCCGAGACCCTGGGCACGGCCAAATGGCTGGAGGACGAGCACTGGCGGCGAATGGAAATCGCCATCGCCAACGGCATCGCCCGTGCATTCAATGGAGGCTGACATCCCATGAGCGCGAACAACGCAATCAGCCGGCTGGATTTCATCCTGTCGCTGACCGATAAAGTCACCGCCCCGCTGGCGAGGATGACCCAAGGGTTCAACAATCTGAGCGAAAAAAGCCAGGCCGCCATCAAGCAGATCAGCGATGGCACGCAGAAGCTGCAAAGCGCTGCCGGCAGCTTCGGCACCTTCCTTGAGCCCGCCCTGGAAATGAACCGTGCCCTTGGGGATGTGCGCTCGCTCGGCGTGGCCGAGGACGCCCTGGAGGCCTTGAACAAGAAAGCCCTGATGTTCTCCATCGCCTATGGCGAGAACGCCCGGGACTTCGTTGCCTCGGCGTACAAGATCGAGGGCGCGATCAAGGGACTGTCCGGCTCCCAGCTGGCCACGTTCACCTATGCCAGCAGCGTGCTGGCCAAGGCCACCAAGTCCGACCAGGGCGTGATGGCCGACTATGTCGGCACGATGTACAACCTGCAGAAGCAGCAGGCCGACGCCATGGGCAAGGGCCAGTGGGTCAAGATCCTGGGCGGGCAGACCGCCCTGGCGGTCCAGCTGTTCCGCACCAGCGGCGAACAGATGAAGGATGGCTTCAAGGAGGCCGGCGCCCAGGCCTCCGCCGCCGGCATCGACCTGGCCGAGCAGATGGCCGTGATCGGCAGCCTGTCCGGCAGCATGGACGGCAGCGCGGCCGGCGGGCTTTACAAAGCCTTCTTCGAGAACATCGAGGACGCCTCGGACAAGCTCGGCATGAAGTTCACCGACACCAATGGCAAGGTCCTGCCGATGCTCGACATCCTGGCCAAGCTGCAGGGCAAGTTCGGCGACCTGCGCGGCGCGGCGGCCAACGCCAAGATCACCGAGGCCTTCGGCGGTGAGGCGGCCCAGCTCATCGGCGCCCTGGCCCAGGACACCGACCGCCTGAAGAACGGCATCGACAAACTCGGCCAGGTACGCGGCCTGGAACAGGCCGAACAGATGGCCAAGGCCATGGTCGACCCCTGGCAGCAGTTCGGGGCTGCGGTAAAAGGACTGCGCATCGCCTTCGGCCAGGCGCTGATACCCATCCTGCAGCCGCTGATGACACGCCTGGTCGAGATCGCCCAGACCCTGGTCCGCTGGATCAAGCTGTTTCCCAACATCACCCGGGTGATCGCCATCGCCACCCTGGCGATCCTTGGCACCAGCGCCGCGCTGACCGCGCTTGCAGTTCTGAGCGGACTGGCCCGGATAGCCATGCTGGGGGCACAGGCCGCCTGGGCCCTGCTCAACATGACCGGTTTGAAGAGTATCTTCATGTTCCTCCGGCACGCCTTGGTGCTGTCGATCTTCCTGACAAGCCTGATCGCCATGTACGCCTGGATGGGGATCGTGAGGCTCGCCACCCTTGCCTGGCAAGGCGCACTCTGGCTGGTGAACGCCGCACTCCTGGCCAATCCGATCATCCTCATCATCGCGGGCATCGTCGCGCTGGTCGCTGCCGTGGTCCTGGTCATCGCCTACTGGGACGAGCTCAAGGCCGCGTTCCTGGACAGTGCTGCCTTCCAGTGGGTCAGCGCACAGCTGGACGCACTAAGCAAATGGTTCACCGACATGGGCGGCTGGACCGGCATGGCCAAGGCCGCCTGGGACGGCATCGTCAAGGTCTTCCGGAGTTCGCTCGACCTGGTGATCGAGTGGTTGAACAAGATCCCGGGCGTCAACATCGAGACCTCATTCGCCGATCTGCCAGAAGCACCCAAGGTGCCAGGACTTGCCAGCCAGGTCGCGCCGATCGGCGTACTGCCCATGAGCAACACGCAGCCACTGCTCAAGACCCTGATGCAGGTGCCATCAGCGGCCCCGCACATGGCTTCGATGGCACCCGCCGCCGTCGCCCCCAGCATGGCCAGCGCGCCGGTCGAGCAACTCGAGCAGCAGCGCCAGCGCATGACCCAGACCGCACTCAACCTCTCGCCGGCCAGCCCGACGAGCGTTCCCCAGGGAGGCCTGATGAACCAGATCCAGAACACCACCCAGACGCAGGACCGGCGCATGCATGTCGAGAAGGTGGAGATCAATACCAGCAAGGCCATGAACCCGCTGGAACTGGAACAGATGATGGCAATGGCGGTGGGCTGATGAGCGAGTACATCGACCTGCTGATCCACAACAACGACCTGGTCCTGGACCCTTCCCATCAACCGCTGCTGATCGAGGACCGGGCCAGCATCGCCCAGGACATCGCCCACATGATCCGCGACAGCGGCCTGCTGGTGACCCTGGTGGCCGAGCGCAGCCGCCAGCGCCAGGCCGACTGCATCCTGCAACTGGAGCTGCTGGTGGAGGACGACGAGCGCCTGCTGCCGGGTACTGCCCGCGTCCTGGAAGAGCATCCGGGCCGCTACCTGGTCACGGCGAAAACCCTGAAATTCGGTGACATCGAGGTATACCTGTGAGCGACTTGGACTTTCGCAAGGTGCTGGCCGACGCCGGCATTCCCACCACTGAGGCGGCCCTACACCAGGCCTGGGAGGCCGAAGTGGCCGCCCAGGGCAGCAAGCTCAGCAACACCAGCGCCTACTCGCCGTTCTGGCGCGTGGTGACGGCGCTGGTGACCAAGCCGGTGCTGTGGCTGGTCGGCTTTATCAGCGACACCGTGCTGCCCAACTTCTTCGTCAAGACGGCCAGTGGCGCCTGGCTGGACAGCCTGGCCTGGGCGGTGAACGTCGAACGCAAAGGCGCGACCAAGGCCCAGGGCAAGTTGTTGTTCACCCGCGAGAACAGCGCTGGCGAGCTGCTGATGCGCGCCGGCGTGGTGGTGCAATCCGCCGCGATCAACGGCCACGTCTACCAGCTGGTGACGGTCGAGGATGCTGTGTTCCCCGACGGCCGCCTGCAACAGTCGGTCAAGGTCCAGGCGCAGCAGGTCGGCAGCGGCTACAACCTGGCGCCCGGCTACTACGCCATCCTGCCCGAGCCGGTGCCGGGGATCGTCCAGGTGGTCAACGACGACGGCTGGATGACCTCGCCCGGAGCCGACCCCGAACCCGACGACCAACTGCGCCTGCGCACCCGCAACCAGTTCAGCGCGGTCAACCAGTGGCACACCGACGCAGTCTACCGCGCCATGATCGCCGCCTTCCCAGGGGTGCGCCCCGATGGCGTGTACTTCCTCCACGACGCTCCGCGTGGTCCGGGCAGCGCCAACGCCTACGTGCTGTTCGACGCCGACGTGCCGGCGCAGGCGTACCTGGAGCAGATCAACGCCCACGTGCGCGACCAAGGCAACCACGGTCACGGCGACGACCTGCTGGTGATGGTCATGCCCGAGACCCGCCACGACATCGCGCTGACGGTCTGGCCGCGGGCGAACCTGACGGCGAAACGGCGCGAAGAGTTGCAGCAGGGCATCACCCAGTTCATCCGCGCGGCGTTTCGCGAAAGCACGGCCAGCGACTATAACCCGACACTGACCAACCCACAGTCGCGGTTCTCCTTCAGCCGCCTGGCCGAGGAACTGCACCAGGTCTTCGCCGACATCGAGTCGCTGCATTTCGCCAGCGAGGACATCGTCTCGCAACTGAGCATCGCGCGCATCGCCAACCTGCGGGTGGACCTGGTATGAGCCCGCTGAAACTGCCGTTCTGGCTCGCCGGCCCCGAACTGACCAAGCTCAAGGACGCCGCCCAGGCCTGGTGGGCCACGGTGACCGAGTGGCTGCGCTGGCCGCTGCTGCAGATGGACGCCGATACCTGCCACCTCACCGTGCTGGACCTGCTCGCCTGGCAGCGGGACATCACCCGCTTCAAGGACGAACCGGAACGCCTGTATCGGCTGCGGGTGAAGTACGCCTTCATCAACGCGGTCGATGCCGGCAGCACCGCGGGGCTCAAACGCATCCTGCGCCGGCTCGGCGTGGGCTATGTCGAGATCGACGAACGCCTGGCCGGCCGCGACTGGGATGTGGTCCTGCTGCGCCTTTCCGACTCGCAGCTGTCGGAGAACCCCGAGCTGCTGCGGGTACTGATCCAGCAGTACGGCCGGACCTGTCGCCGCTACGACTTCGTCAGCATCACCCCCGTGACCCTGCGCATTGGCGCAGCTCAATTCAACGACGACCAGCAGACGCTGGTCGCCACGCTTTAGGAGTCCGCCGTGGCCATAATCACTTTCGCGGGCGAAAGCCTGATCGCCCAGAAGCAGGGGGCCAAAGAAGTCCTGCAGATCACCCGCTTCATCTACGCCAATGTGCCCGGGCTCGACCCGAACACGCCAATCGACCGCGCCGCGACCAAACCGCCGGCCAGCCAGATCGTGCACAGCTACGACATCCCGGCGGGCAACAGCGGCTACGTGAACCCCAACCAGGTCGTCTACAGCTCGATGCTGGGCAGCGACATCGGCGACTTCGACTGGAACTGGATGGGACTGGAAAGCGTCGAGGGCGTACTGTTCGCCGTGGCCTACCTGCCGCTGCAGCAGAAGCGGCGCAACATCCCGCCGCTGCAGATCGGCAACAACGTCACCCGCAACATCCTCGTGGAGTACAGCGGCGCCCAGGAGCTTACCGGCATCACCATCGATGCCAGCACCTGGCAGCACGATTTCACCGTGCGCCTGAAAGGCATCGACGAGCGCGAGCGCCTGAGCAACCGCGACGTGTATGGGCGAGCGTGCTTCTTCGGCGACGGTTTGCAGTTCCAGAAGGTGGGTGACAACTACCAGCTGGCAGCCGGCATCGCCTACCTGGAAGGCATGCGCCTGGAACTGCCCAAGGCCGTGCCGCTGAGCCCGCCGCAAGGCGCGACCCAGGTATGGATGCACATCACCTGGCGCCGCGAGCAGAACGATGTGATCCCCAGCTGGAAGGTGGTGTATATGCCCGACCAGCAGGATTCCGTCACGCCTGACGGCTGGGTCTACTGCATCCAGCTGGCAGACATCACCAGCGCCGGAGTCATCGCCGACAAGCGTAAGTCCGCCCCCATCGCCGGCCCGCTGGTGGACCACTTCGCCAGCCGCAAGTCGGTTGCGGACCTCGAGAACGGTGTCACCTCCGCCGGCAAGGCGCGCCAGCTGGCCGAAGCGCGTCAGATCGCGTTGCAGGGCGATGTCGTCGGGCGCGTGGACTTCGACGGTTCCAGGAACGTGGCGATCCAGGCCACGCTTGCGGACATCGGCGTGGTGCCCGGGACTTACTCCAAAGTCACAATCAACGGCAAAGGCCAGGTCATCGGCAGCGAGGCACTGCTGCAGATCGATATCCCCAATCTGGACTGGAGCAAGATCACCAGCGGCAAACCGACCACCCTGCAAGGGTTCGGCATCACCGATGCCATCAAACGCGGCGACTATGGGTTGGCGTCCAACTTCGCCTCCGTCAGCCCGGTCGACACGATCGGATTGGCCGGCGGCTTTCACACAATAGCCGACGGCGCGACCTCGCTGGCGAACTATTGCAGCGTGCTCAACATGCCGTACTACTCCGAGAAGTTCTCGGCTCAGATCGCGATGAGCCAGGGAGGCCCTGGAGTGCGCATGTTTGCCCGCGCCACGACCAACCAGGGGCAATGGACCCCAACCGTCGAGGTGTTCCATACCGGAAACCTGACGCCCGGTGCCATCGTTCCGCCAGGGACGCTCGTCCAGACTTTCAGCCATGCGGCACCGACAGGCACGCTTCGCTGCAATGGCGCGGCCGTCAGCCGGGCGACCTTCGCAGCGTTGTTCGCGGCAATCGGCACCTCTTTCGGAGCAGGCGACGGGGCGACTACGTTCAACCTGCCAGATACCCGTGGCCTGTTCATCCGTGATGTCGATGACGGCAAAGGCCTGGATCTTGGACGAACACCAGGCACGGTCCAGCAAAACCAGAACCAGTACCACGCCCACTCAGCATCCACGGCCAATGCCGGCTGGCACGCCCATGGCGGAAGCACCACGTCGGTCGCGGGTAGCCATACCCATGCCTTCAACTACGTCAATACACCGACCACCCAGGATATCCCCGGGATCGGCGCGGCCATGCACCAGGCAGGCGTGAATTGGGCCGCCACCAACCGTATCCAAGCCGCCGGCGATCACAGCCATACCCTGAACATCGTTGGCGACGGCGTTCACGCTCACCCGGTCACGGTAGATCCCTCCGGCGGTAGCGAAGCACGCCCCGTGAACATGGCCCTGTACTACTACATCAAATACTGAGGTGCCCGATGGCAAAGACGAAAACGGTCTACCAGACATCCCCACTGGGCTTGTTCACTGGCACCGCTGAAGCGGACGAGTCGCCGCTGGAGCCCGGCGTGTTCCTGATCCCCGGCGGCTGCGTGGAAACAGCCCCGCCGTCGATCCCCGAGCACAAGGCCGCCCACTGGAACGGCCAGGCCTGGTCCCTGGTGGACTACTACGACGGCCTGGTGGTCTACAGCATCACCACCGCCGAGGCCCTGACCATCACCGGCATGGGGCCGGTCCCCTCGGGTTACACGGTGAAAAAGCCCGGCCCGGACCAGGTGTGGAAGAACGGCGAATGGGAGGACGACACCACCGCCGTGCTGGCCAAGGTCCACCAGCAGAAGCTGGGCGAGATCAACACCGGCTGCGCGCAGTACATCGAGGCCGGCTTCGATTCGTCGGCCCTGGGCGAGGCGCACCGCTACAGCAGCTCGCTGGAAGACCAGGTCAACCTGACCGGCCTGGTGTTCAGCGCCCTGGACAGCGCCTACCCCTGCGCCGGCAGCGATGGCGTGCGTCAGTTCCTGCCCCACACTCGCGACCAGCTGCTGCAGGTGAACAAAGACCTGGTCCTGTTCAAGCAGGCGGCCCTGCAGCACGCCGACCAGCTCAAGCGTGATGCGGCGAAGGCACTGCAGGACAAGAAACTCAGCACGCTGCGCGCCATCCAGTGGACGGTGCCGGCATGAGCTGGTCCCTCATCACCCTGCGCTGGCCCACCGAGGCAACTCGCTGGATGGGCCAGCTCGACGCCGCCAAGGCCCTGGCCGGTAGCGAGCTGGCCAATACCGCACAGCGCCTGAGCGGCCTGCAGGGACTGGCCAGCACCAACCCCGGCCCGGTCGGCGCCGCGGCCAAGGGCGCGATCGAAGCCGGGCGCCAGGCGCTGGCAGAGCAGCTGGGCGAAGTGCCCAGGTGCCTGGTGGTGACGCCGTTCCAGAGCGGTATCGGCCAGGGGCGTGGCTACCAGCGCTTCCTGTCCGCGCCGAACCTGCTGCAGCAACTGGCCAACAAGCTGACCGACGCCACCGACAACGGCAGCCCCCAGGGTGAGCAGCACGCGCTGTGCCTGCTGTTCCTGGGTACCCGCCACGATCAGCTGGCCGCCGGCCTGGCCCGCTTCAACGCCCTGATGCCGATCCCCGAGCTGGTGCGCGCGCAACGCCGCGCCGAACACCTGGCCCGGCTCGAAACCGAGAAATGGCAGATTCCCCAGGCCACCACCCTGCCGCGCTGGGAGGCCTTGCCGCTGGAGCGCTGCACGGTGTTGAAGGCGGCGCAGCAATCGCTGGCCGGGCAGATCGCGGTGCTGGAAAGCTACGCCGCCGACAGCTCGCCCATGAGCGACCTGGCCGGGCTGGCGGCGCGCAAAGCCAGCCAGCAGCAGGTCCGCGACCAGCGCCTGGCCGACCTGCGCCAGCTGCTGGAAGGCGGCCAGGCCGACAGCTCGGTACGCACCCGCCTGCTGGGTCCGGGCAACAACACACAACTGCGCCGCATGCTGCTCGAAGGCGATGCCCCGGGGCATGAATGGGTGATGAGCGCTGGCGTGATCCTGGTCGGCTCGGCCAAGGGCCTGAGCTTCGTTCGTGAAATGGTGGGTTTATGACACTGCTACTGTTGGACGGCCAGCCCGTCGAAGGCAAGACCCTGAAAGTCACCGGCAACCTGCGCATCGAAGCCGAGGACCTGTCCGGCCAGACCAGCAACACCGACTCCGCGCACAAGGGCTTCAAGCCCAAGACCCTCACGGTCACCCTGACCATCCCCTACGTCAACGGCACCTGGCTGCGCAGCCTGATGCGCCTGGCCGAAGCCACCGAGAGCGGCGGACAGCTCAAGACCTACCGCATCGTCAACGACACCGCCGAGGCCTTCGGCATCCGCCAGGTGCGCTTCGCCGACAGCGTCAGCGCCCGGGAAGACGACTCGCTGGCCTGCTGGCGGGTGCAGTTTGGCCTGGCCGAAAAGACCTCCAACCCGGAAAAGGTCGAGAAGCGCCGCGCCAAAAAACGCGTCAAGGCCCAGGCCGCTCCAGGGGCGGCGGTGGGCGCGAAAGAGGAGGAAGAGGAGAAGGACCCGGAGCTGACCAGCTTCGAGCGCCTGCTGAAAAAAGTGGATGACTGGCTGGGAGAGAAGTCATGAAGCTGCATCAGGTACTCAATGTCGGCGGCGAGCGTTACGACCTGGTCAGGGCGGACGTGCGCCTGGAACTGCGCAACCCGGGGCGGGCGACCTTCATCGTCCGGGCCGAGGCGCCCCTCAAGGGCCTGGTCACCCTCGACATCGGCTACAACGACAGTCCCCTGCAACGGCATTTCATCGGCTACGTCGAGCGCTGCACCAGCGCCAACGCCAGGCAGCAGTTGCTGTTCTGCCGGGAGCTGGCGGCGATCCTGGCCAGGCCGTTGCCGATGAACCTGCGCCACGTCGACCTGCGCGGCGTGCTCGACCAGGTCGGCCAGCAGACCGGCCTGCGCTTTCGCGTGCCCGAGCGGCCCTACGCGTCGGTGCGTGCGCCGTTCTTCTACAGCCTGGCCGCCGGCTTCCAGGCCATGGAAAGCCTGGCCCAGGTCTTCGACATCCCCGACTTCATCTGGCAGCAGCAGGGCAACGGCGAGGTATACGTGGGCAGCTGGGCCGACAGCTACTTCGGCGCGCGCCCCGCGCTGCAACTGCCCATGGAGCTGTTCGACAACTACCAGGGCAACCAGAGCGCCAGCATTGCGGCCCTGCCGGGGCTGCGTCCGGGCGCACCGATCAACCACGGCGAGCGCGTGACCCACGTCGCGCTGGCCGACAGCCAGATGGCCATACGATGGAAGACGCAATCCGCCGCGCCGTAGCGCGCCAGTTCCCCGAAATCACCGGCGGCTATCACCTGCCGCGCTTCGGCCGCGTGGTCGCGGTGCCCGATGCGCCGACGGCGCCCGGGCTGTGCGACGATTTCCGCCCGCGCTTCGGCGTCGATGTCCAGGTGCTGCTGCCGGACGGCGAGCCCGACCCGGCGTTGCCGGTGTTCACCAGCCTGCCGCTGCCGGCACCCATGGGCGGCCAGGAGCGCGGCATGTTCGGTTTCCCCGAGGAAGGCACCACCGTGGTGCTGTCGTTCGCCTACGGGCTGCCGCACAAGCCGTTCATCCAGCAGATCCTGCCCCACGGGCTGAGCCTGCCCAAGGTGCCGAAGGGCGACCTGGTGTGGCAGCACAGCGAGGCCTGCCAGCAACGCGCCGACGCCGACGGCAACTGGCTGCGACAGACGGACGGCCGGATCCGCGACAAGGCGATCGAGCGCGAGGTCGAGGCGCTGGCCAACACCGAGCAGTTCCAGAGCCATGCCCGGAACGTGGACGACCACTCGACCGAGACCGTCGGCGGGGTGAAGAAGATCGAGGCCCTCGGCGCGCTCAAGCTGCTGTCCGGCGGCTCCGCCAGCCTGGCCGCCCTCGACGACCTGCACCAGGCCACCGGGCGCGACCTGAACCTGGCGGTGGGGCAGAAGCTCAACGCGGCGATCGGCGGCGACGTCCAGGAGCGGATCGAGGGCCTGCGCCACAGCGTGGTGAAAATTAGCCAGCGCCTGCAGGCGCCGAAGACCTGGCTGGGTTCCGAGGCGGTGAACGTGCTGCAGGTGCTCTGCGACCTACTCGACCTGGTCCAGGAGATGAACACCGAGCTGGCCGGGCATGTGCACGGTCCCACGCCACCACCTGGCAATGCGGCAGCCTTCAGCGGCGCAGCGGTGCGGGCCAAGGCCATGGGACTCAAGTTGAAGCCGATCACGCTGTGATCTTCAAGGCATTTCGTATTCGCGGGGCCAGCCCGCTCCCACAGGTTCAGCCTTGAGCCTGTGGGAGCGGGCTGGCCCCGCGTTGCGTTTGGGGCGGAAAAAGTTGAGTGTTCACACGACTGACTGCCAGCAGACTTGGATTTAATCCATCGGGAACAGCTTTGCAGCATCACCAGCGTGGGAGCGGGCTTGCCCCGCGATCACCGGCGAAGCCGGTGCCATGCAGATAATCGCGGGGCAAGCCCGCTCCCACGCTGGTGATGATGCCCTGCGCGACCTCCCAGCCCATAGAGTCCTGTTCAGCCTGAAAGAATCCAAGGCTTCATCGCCTGCGCACAACCGTCTACAATCCCTCCTGCTTGAACCGGGATAACCGAAGCACTGCCTCGAAACCCGATGGACCTGACCACTGCCGGTCAACCGTCGGGACAAATGGGTCCGGACCTTGGCCGGCCCGTTTATCGGAGGCAACATATGAGCCCGCGTATCTGGCTGCTGGCCCTGGCGACATTCGCCACGGGCATGGCGGAAAACATCACGGTCGGCATCCTGCCGGCCCTGGCCGATGGCCTGCAGGTCCCGCTGGGGATCGCCGGACAACTGACCACGGTCTTCTCCCTGAGCTTCGCCCTCGCCGCACCCTTCTCTCCCCTGCTGACCACCCGTTTCCCGTTGCGGCGACTGCTCTGCATCACCCTGGCCCTGTTCGCCATGTGCAACCTCGCCGCGGCCCTGGCGCCGGGCTACACCGCGCTGCTGCTTGCCCGCATCGGCATGGCCACGACCAGCGCCCTCACCTGCCTGACCTGCACCCTGATGGCCACGCGCCTGGTACCCGAGGCCCTGCGTGGCCGTGCCATCGGGGTGATCTTCATGGGCATTTGCAGCTCGCTGGTACTCGGCGTACCCGCCGGGATGCTGCTGTGCGATGTGCTGGGCTGGCGCGGGGTGTTCACCGGCCTGAGCCTGCTGGCGATCGCAGTGCTGCTGATGGCCTGGCGCGGACTGCCGCAACTGCAGAGCAGCGAACGCATCGCCCTGGGCAGCTACCTGCGGCATCTGCGTGACAGCCGCCTGGTGGCCGCCCAGGGCGTATCGCTGTTGATGATCGCCGGGCACTTCACGGTGTTCGCTTACCTCGCACCCTATGCCCGACAGGTCGCCGACATACCGGTGCAATGGCTGGCGGCCCTGTTCGCCGTCTTCGGTATCGCCGGCGTCTCGGGTGGCTATGTCGGCGGCTGGATGGCGGACCGGCTCGGTGCAGGTCGCTCCATCGCCCTGGCGCCACTGCTCTATCTCGCCAGTTTGCTGGTACTGCCCCTGAGCGTCGGCACGCCCTGGCTGTTCCTGCCGGCGATGATGCTCTGGGGCGGGCTGAGCTGGACCACCTCGCCGGTGGTGCAGAGCTACCTGGCGACCCGTGGCGCGGACACCTTCCCGGCCGGCATGAGCCTGAACATGTCGGCCATGCACCTGGGCGTCGGGCTCGGCTCGGCCATCGGCGGCGCGGTGATAACCGGGGCGACGCTGGCGGCCACCCCCTGGGCCGGCGCCGCGCTGACCGCGTTGGCGGCGGGCCTGGCGTTCTGGTCGGCGCGTCCACCTGCCGTGCCTGGCTTCAGCGAGCGCGAACCGGCGTAGCGGCCTGCTGCTCCTGCTCGAAGGCATCGGCCAGGTAGTCGATCAGCTTGCGCACCGCGGGCATCAACCCGCGACGGGAAGGGAACAGCGCCACCACCTCCCCTTCCCGGGGCGCCCAGTCGTCGAGGACATGCGCCAGCCGCCCGCTAGCCAGATCGTCGCGCACTGCCTCCTCGGGCAGCAGCACCACGCCCACGCTGGCCAGGGCGGCCTCGCGCAGCACCGCGAGGTCGTCCGACACCACACGGGGGCGATGGCGCACGGCAACCTCGGCGCCTGCGGGCCCGACCAGCATCCAGCTGGCGTCCTGCACATTGGCGCCCCAGTTCAGGCTCGGCAGGGCCTGAAGCCCTTCCGGCGACATGGGCCGCCCGTGTTCGGCCAACAGGCCCGGCGCGGCTACCAGGCACTGCCGGCTCGGGGCCAGGCGACGCATGATCAGCTCGCTGCTTTCCAGTGGCTGGTGCTGCACGCTCAGCACCAGGTCAAAACCCTCGCCGATCACATCCACCCGCCGGTTGTAGCTCTTGACCAGCAGCTCGACCACCGGGCATTGCGCCATGAAGCTCGCCAGCATCGGCGCCAGGCGCGAATCGAGCAGCGCGGTGCTGCTGGCCAGGCGCACGATGCCGCGAGGCTCGGCGCGGTTGCGCTCGACCGCATCCTCGGCGGCAACGGCCTGCTCGAGCATGCCCAGGCAATGGCGGTAATACTCCAGGCCCACCTCGGTCACCTGGAACTGCCGCGTGGAACGCTGGATCAGGCGCACACCCAGGCGCTCCTCGAGCTTGGCCACGCGCCGGCTGAGGCGTGACTTGGGCAGGCCAAGGATACGCCCGGCGGGCGCGAAGCCGCCGTGCTCCACCACCTTGGCGTAGAGATAAAGGTCGTTCAGGTCGAACATCGGCAACACTCGTCCACGGCTCACTGCTGCATCATCCGTCATTCTTCGAGGATCGTCACAGTGGCGGTGGTCCCGGCCCGCAAAGGAGGCGCCTCGGCAGCCTGGGGCTCCAGGCGCAGGCGTACCGGCACGCGCTGGGCCAGCTTGACCCAGGTGTAGTTCGGGTTGACGTTGGCCAGCAGGCGGTTGCCCGGCTGGTTCTCACGGTCGGTGATGGCGTAGGCGATGCTCTCCACCGTGCCCTGCAACGTCTGGCCATTCATCAGCACGATGCGCGCCCGGCTGCCGACGGCGATGCGCGGCAGCTTGGTCTCCTCGAAGTAACCACTGACATGGAACGAATCGCTGTCCACCAGCGCCAGCAACGCGGCCCCCGGTTGCGCGAAGTCGCCCTGACGGGTCAGCAGGTTGGTGACATGACCATTGACCGGCGCCAGCACCTCGGTGCGCTGCAGGTCGAGCTGTGCCTGTTCCAGCGTGGCTTCGGCCAGTTGCACATTGGCTTGCGCCAGGCCGAGGCTGGACTGCTCGCGCAGCAGGTCGGCCTGGGCCACAGCCACATCAGTCTTGGACTTTTCCCACTCCTCGGCGGAAATGGCCGACAGTGACTGCAGCTTGCCGCGGCGCTGTTCCTCGCTACGCCGCTGCTTGAGCAACGCCTGGTTGGCAACGATGTTCGCCTGCGACTGCCCCAAGGCTGCCCGTGCCACCTCGACCGCGCGCCGGGCATGCAGCACGGCCAGTTCATAGCGCGCCGGGTCGATGCGCAACAGCAGGTCGCCCTTGTGCACGAACTGATTGTCCCGCACCGGCAGGGCGACGATCCGGCCGCTGACCTCCGCCGCCAGGGTGACCACATCGGCCCGCACCCGTGCGTCGCGGGTCCAGGGCGCCTGGGTATAGTGCGTCCAGGCCAGCCAGCCCAGCACGATGGCAACGGCCAGCATGACCAGGGTCAGGCTGCGCGACAACAGTGGCTTGATCGACGACATCTACCTGCTCACTCCCATCCACAACAACAAGGCCGCGCAAATCGCGGTGTACAAGGCACCCTGGAACAGCGCCGGATGCCAGACGAATGCCAGCACGCCCACCCGGCGCAACAAGGCATCGACCAGCACAAACAACGGCAGCGCCAGCAGCAGCGCCTGGGCGATGGGCGGCAGGTAGACCCCGCCCACCTCGAAATCAATGGGCATTGGCCACCTCCGGCAACAGCCGCGATCGTTCAGCTTCCAGCACCTGGCGATAACGCGCCAGCAACTGCCCGGCCACCGCCAGTGCCACCCGCAGGATGAACAGTCGGCGCAAGGCGTCACGCCCCATCTGCCCTGACGCGCCATGCAGGGCATCGAGCAACTGCGCCTGATCGTCCAGTTCCCGCAACAGCGGATCAAGCGCCACCGCGCCCTGGCCACCGACGAAGTCGGCGACGCCCTGCAGGCTTTCCCGCAAGCGTGTGCGGGTCGCCGCCGGCAACGCCAGGTCACTGTTGCACAAGGCACGCGCCTGGCCCAGGGCGATGGCCAGCGCCGGGCATACCAGCGCGCACTCGACACGCTCGCGCGAGGTCATGTCCGCAGCGGCCGGCAACAGACCAATCAGCGCCGACAGGCGATCAAGCAGCAGGCTCTCGAAGGCGAACTGCCCGGCCAGCGAACCGCTCCCGAGCACCTGGCGGCGCACATCCTCACGGGTCTGGCGAAACAATCGGGCGATGCGTTTCTGCGCATTGAACGGAAAGACCAGCGCGAACACGGCCATCGCCAGCACCCCGGCCACCAGGTAGCCACCGGCGAACTCGAACCACTGGATATCGCTGTTGTGATAGGCCCCGATATTCTGCGGCCCGATCATCAACAGGCTGATCAGACCGATGCCCATGCCGATCCCCGCGGTCATCGGGTTGGCCAGGCCGACCGCCGCCAGGTACAGCAACGGTGCCAGGCACAGGGCAAGCATCTCGAAGTCGGTGAACAGCGGCAGCAGGGCGAACTGATAAAGCGCGGACAAGCCCATGCCCACCAACAGCCCGCGGTTGTAGTTCTGGCTGGCCAGCAGCGGTCGAGGCAAGGTCGCCATCAGCGAACACATCACGCCCATCAGGATCACCGCCGAACGCGCGCCATCCCAGGCGCTCTCGATCCACAACCCGCCAATCAGCAACAGGGCCAGGCAGGCGCGCACGGCGTTCATCGCCGCCAGCGGCCAGTCCAGGTGCAAGGCGCTGGCGCGCCCCAGCTGCTGGGGACAACTGGCCAGACGGCCCTGCTGGATCGCCTCGTTCAGCTCGATCAGCTCGTCCAGTTGCTGCAGCAGGCGCGCCTGCTCCCAGCGCAAGGCCCAGGCCAGGGCGCGCAGGTGCGGGGGCAGTGGCTCATTGAGAAACTCCGCACGGTCGGCGGCGTCATCGAAGCCCTTGTGCAGGGTGCGCAGGGCCTCGCGGTCCGCTGCCGAGAGCGCCATACCGTCACGTGCCAGCGCATCCAGGCTCGCCAGTTCGGCGTCGCGCAGCAGCTGGATATCCGCGGGCAGCGGCCCCTGCCAGTGCGCCTTGATCAGCTCACGCTGCTGACGCAGCACCAGCAGTCGCGAAACCAGCAGCACCAGCTGGTTGGCGAACAGTTGCACCAGGCCATCGCCGCTGCGCAGGTGCGGGGCATCGAAGTACAGGTGCCGACGCAACCCCTCCAGCGCGCTGACCTCGGCGATCAACCGGGCCTGACGCTGACCGAATGCGGCCTCGTCCTCTTCGGTGCGGATCACCTCGGCGGCATGCTGGGCGATCAGTTTCAGCAGGCTGTCGACTTTGGCGAAATAGCTGTTGGCCACCGCCTGCGGGCGGGCCGTCAGCAGGCTGACCACGGCCACGCAGGCCACCGCCAGCAAGGTCTCGGTAACCCGTGTAACGGCCAGCATGAAGGTGCCCTCGGGCTCGGGTACGGCCAGCATGGCCACCACCACCGCGGTAAAGCCGCTGAGCACGAAGGCATGGGAATCGGTATAGCGCAGCAAGGTGCCACCGGCGGTGCACAGCCCCAGCCACAGCGCCAGGCTGACCAGCAGGGTGTACGGCATCTGCGCGAACAACGCCATCAGCAGCACGGCCACCGCCGCGCCGACCACGGTGCCGAGCACCTGCGCGAGGCTGCGCTTGAGGGTCATGCCGGCCAGCGGCAGGCTGATGATGATCACTGTCATCAGCGCCCATTTCGGTTGTTCCAGGTCGAACAGGAACGCCAGGTAGAGACACAGCAGGCCCGCCACCACCGTGCGCAGCGCGAACAGCAGCACATCGCGTCCGGGGCGCAGGGCAAGCCTGAAATAGGCAATCAGTGGAGCCATCCATTACCTCGTAACCGACAAGGCGGATCCGGGCCCCGGCACCGGGGCCCGGACACACCGTCACTTGGCCAGCTTGCTGTAGCTGGTCATCAGGTTACGGTAGTCGGGAATGTGGTTGGAGAACAACGTGCCCAAGCCTTCGATGTCGTTGCGCCAGTCACGGTGCAGCTCGCAGGCCACGCCGAACCAGGTCATCAGCTGGGCGCCGGCGGCCTCCATGCGACGCCAGGCCGAGTCGCGGGTCAGCTCGTTGAAGGTGCCGGAGGCATCGGTCACCACGAACACATCGAAGTCCTCCTCCAGCGCCGACAGCGCCGGGAAAGCCACGCACACCTCGGTGACCACGCCGGCGATGATCAGCTGCTTCTTGCCGGTGGCCTTCACCGCCTTGACGAAGTCCTCGTTGTCCCAGGCGTTGATGTTGCCGGGGCGGGCGATGTAGGGCGCATCGGGGAACTGCTCCTTGAGCTCGGGCACCAGCGGGCCGTTGGGACCGGTCTCGAAGCTGGTGGTGAGGATGGTCGGCAGCTTGAAGTATTTGGCCAGGTCGGCCAGCGCCAGCACGTTGTTCTTGAACCGGTCCGGGTCGATATCGCGCACCAGCGACAGCAAACCGGTCTGGTGATCGACCAGCAGGACTGCGGCGTTGTTCTTGTCCAGACGCTTGTATTGGAATGCCATGGTGGATCTCCTTGCTTGGATAGGGAACAGCCAGGTTCAGTTGCGTTGCGAGTCTAGTTGCTCATGACCGGTGACGACGGCCTGGGCCTTGGTGTAGCTCTCGATCAGCAGTTGGTAGTGCGGGAACACCGCGCTGTAGGCCTCGGCCCACTGGGCGGCGTCCGGACGGTTCCAGGTGCGTTGGACCTCGGAGCAGACGGCGGCGGTGTCCATCGGCACCACGCCGGCCTGGACCACCCGCGCCAGGGTCACTTCCTGGGCCATCTTGGAGTAGGTGCCTGACGCATCGATGACAGCGAACACCTGGTAGCCGGCGGCCACCGCGCTGATGCTGGGGAAGGCCATGCAAACGCTGGTGATGGTACCGGCGATGATCAGCTGCTTGCGCCCGGTGGCCTTCACCGCGGCGACAAACTCGGGATTGTCCCAGGCGTTGATCTCACCCTTGCGGGCCACGTATTGCGCATGTGGCGCGGCCTCGTGGATTTCCGGGATCAACGGGCCGTTGGGGCCCTGGGGTACCGAGGCGGTGGTGATGACCGGGATCTTCGCCAGGCTGGCGACCTTGGCCAGGGTGATGGCATTGGCCCGCAGCTCGGTCATGGGCATGTCCTTGACCGTCTGGAACAGGCCGCTCTGGTGGTCGATCAGCAGCATGGTGGCGTTGTCGGGGTCGATGCGTGGCACCTGGCCTTCGAAGTTGGCGGCTTGCGAGAAATTGCTCATCGTTCTCTCCTTCAGGTGTGGAGAACAGGCCATCCTGGCCGCTGCGGTCTGGCCGCGCCCCACACATCCACAGTGGGGACTATGAGAGTAGGCAACGCAGGCTGAACGAAGCGACCGTCAGTCGGCGGGCCGTGGGAGATGCCCGTGCGGCCTGGGGCCAGACGGGCGACAGGGCTAACGGTAGAGAGGAGAGACGCGGGCCGGTAGGCCCATGGGTGAACCCTCAGAGTTCTACCTGAAGAACAGTGAGGCGGGCGCCGCTATCGTGAGGTACGACGATATTGCTGCATCGGACTGCGCGGGGCTGCCGGATCGGTCATCTCGATCAGACCGGCCGCCAGCGCCGGTTTGAGGTAGTTCGCTCTGAAGGTATGCCGATGAGACAGCTCGAGGCGCTCCATCAGTTCATTGGCGCGCAGCGCGACACCCGGTTTCAGAACCTCCAGTAATCGTGCTACTTGGTCGGTTACTTGGTCGGTTACTTGGTCGGTCTCACTCGCCTCGGCCAATGCCTGCCGCAGTGCCTGGAGCATGAACTCGACAAAGGGCGTGGCCTCGCCAGCCTGATCCGCAGCCGCCAAGGCACCGTAGTACGCCTCCTGCTGGGCACAGATCACCGACTCCACCGGCAGGTAGGCGAGTACCGGGCGCCAGTGGCTCAGTATCAGCGTCTGCCACAGACGCCCCATCCGCCCGTTGCCATCGGCGAAAGGATGGATGAACTCGAATTCGTAATGAAAGACGCAGCTGCTGATCAACGGGTGCCAGTCACTGGCGCCCAGCCAACGCAGCAGGTCATGCATCAGTGGCTGCAAGCGACTGGCAGGCGGTGCCATGTGCAACAGGCGCTGGCCGCGATAGATGCCGACACCTCCTTGGCGAAACTGACCGGCGTCATCGATCAACCCCATCATCAGCAGCTTGTGGGCAGCCAGCAGATCAGCCTGACGCTCGGGCAGCCAGCCGCTCATCGCTTCATAGGTGGCAAAGGCATTGCGCACCTCCTGGATTTCACGCGGCAGGCCGAGTACCCGCTTCCCTTCCAGAACCGCAGTGACCTGTTCGACGCTCAGTGTATTGTTTTCGATCGCCAGCGAGGCCTGGATGGTACGAATGCGGTTGCCCCGGCGCAGTTGCGGGGTAAGCGCCACTTCCCGATTAGCCGTAAGTGCACCCACCTGCTCGCTGATATCGGCAACCAGCGCCAGCATGCGCGGTGTCACGGTCAGTGGCGGCAGATACTGGCTCATGGGGAATGTCCATCGGGTCTGAAAGCGTGGGAATGATCGTGAAGCTTGATGACGTCAAGGCTGTCGACACCTTAGCCAGTGGCAACACCCGGGTAAAGCACAGCACCCCATTGGTTCACGATTTCCTGAACTGATTATTTGCCCACAGCGATTTTTCCCCTCGCCCACCGCCACCAGAATCGCTTCACCAACAATCACAATAAACCGTGAGGCCACTCCCGTGGACCAGACACTCCAGGTACGGCAGGCCGCCGCCGACCTCGTCGCCGCCTTCGCCAGCAACGACAGCGCCCGCTACTTCGCCTGCTTCAGCGAAGACGCCACCTTTCTTTTCCACACCGTGCCGCAACCGCTGCTGTCACGCCGCGCCTATGAAGAACTCTGGGCCAGCTGGCAGGCAGACGGATTCGCCGTGCTCGGCTGTGAGTCCAGCAACGCGCAGGTGAGCCTGCAGGGCGACGTGGCGATCTTCATGCACGATGTAGCCACGCGCCTGCGCGTGGCCGGCGAAACCCTCGACCTGAACGAGCGCGAGACCATCGTCTTCCGCTTGCACGGGGAACGCTGGCTGGCCTGCCACGAGCACCTGTCGGTCATCTCGCCGGCCTGATTCCCTTAAGCGGCCCTGCCGCACTGCCATCGCACCCACAACAAGGCCGCCCGACGGCCGACAACATTCGCGCTGGAGCACCACCATGAGCCACTCGACCGGTATCGAGACCAATGGCGTCGAACAGATCCCCGACGATCAACGCGACGCCGCCCCGCTGGACCTGTTCCGCCTGATCTTCGGCGGCGCCAACACCTTCGCCACCGCCGTGCTGGGCAGCTTCCCGGTGCTGTTCGGGCTGTCATTCCAGGCCGGGGTCTGGGCGATTTTGCTCGGCGTCGGCGTGGGCGCGCTGATCCTCGCGCCGATGGGCCTGTTCGGCGCGCTCAACGGCACCAACAACGCGGTATCGTCCGGCGCACACTTTGGCGTGCACGGGCGTATCGTCGGCTCGTTCCTGTCGTTGCTGACCGCCGTGGCGTTCTTCTCGCTGTCGGTGTGGAGCTCGGGCGATGCCCTGGTCGGCGGCGCCAAGCGCCTGGTCGGCCTGCCGGAAACCGACCTGACCCTGGGCCTGGCCTACGGCCTGTTCGCGGTGCTGGTGCTGGTGGTGTGCATCTTTGGTTTTCGCTTCATGCTGTGGGTCAACAAGATCGCGGTGTGGGCCTCGAGCCTGCTGTTCCTGCTGGGCATCTTCGCCTTCGCCGGGCCCTTTGACGCGGGCTACGCCGGCAGCGTCAACCTCGGCCAGGCCGGTTTCTGGGCGGCGTTCGTCGGCGCGGCGATCCTGGCCATGAGCAACCCGGTGTCTTTCGGCGCGTTCCTCGGCGACTGGTCGCGCTATATCCCTCGCGAAACCGCCAAGTCACGCATCATGCTGGCGGTGATCCTGGCCCAGGCCGCCACGCTGATCCCGTTCCTGTTCGGCCTGTGCACCGCCACCCTGGTGGCCAGCCAGGCGCCGGACTACATCGCCGCCAACAACTACGTCGGCGGCCTGCTGGCGATCTCGCCGGGCTGGTTCTTCCTGCCGGTGTGCCTGATCGCGGTGATCGGCGGCATGTCCACCGGCACCACGGCGCTGTACGGCACCGGCCTGGACATGTCCAGCGTGTTCCCGCGCCTGCTCAGCCGCGCCGCCGCCACCCTGCTGATCGGCGTGCTGGCCATCGGCTTCATCTTCGTCGGCCGCTTCACCTTCAACCTGGTGCAGAGCGTGTCGACTTTCGCCGTGCTGATCATCACCTGCACAAGCCCGTGGATGGTGATCATGATCCTCGGCCTGATCACCCGCCGCGGCTTCTACCACGCCGACGACCTGCAGGTGTTCACCCGTGGCCAGCAGGGCGGTCACTACTGGTTCGACCATGGCTGGAACTGGCGCGGCATGGGCGCGTGGGTCCCCAGCGCGGCCATCGGCCTGTGCTTCGTCAACCTGCCCGGGCAGTTCGTCGGCCCGCTGGGCGAACTGGCCGGCGGTATCGACCTGAGCCTGCCGGTGACCCTCGGCATCGCCGCCGTGCTGTACCTGATCCTGCTCAACCTGTTCCCTGAACCCGCTGGCGTGTACGGCCCTCGTGGCCCGCGCTGGGTGCGCTGCAAAAGTACGCCCGTAAAGCCCGTGACCACCGCCGAAATGGCCTGACTGGAATCCGACCATGACCACACCTCACTACATCGACGGCCGCTGGGTCGAAGGCCAGGGCAGCGACTGCATCGTTGTGCACAACCCGTCCGACGGTCAGCCGTTCGCCGAACTGATGGCCGCCAGCAGCGCCCAGGTCGACCAGGCCGTGGCCGCCGCGCGCCGTGCTCTGGCATCGTGGAAGACGGTCAGCGCCGCCGAGCGCGCCACCTACCTGCGCGGCTTCGCCGAACAGCTGGGTCAGCGCCGCGACGAACTGATCGCCCTGCAGATGCGCAACAACGGCAAGCCGCGCCATGAGGCCGAAATCGACCTGGACGACGCCATCGCCACTTTCGCCTATTACGCAGACCTCGCCGAGCAACTGCCGGCGAAGAACCGCGACGTGCCCCTGGCCGCGCCGGGCTTCACTGCCCGCACCCGTCTGGAACCGGTGGGCGTGGTCGGCCTGATCGTGCCGTGGAACTTCCCGCTGGTGACCAGTGCCTGGAAGCTCGCCCCGGCCCTGGCGGCCGGCTGCACCGTGGTGCTCAAACCTTCCGAGGTCACCCCGCTGATCGAGCAGGCCTACGGCCAGATCGCCGAGGTGCTGGGCCTGCCGGCCGGCGTGCTGAACATCGTGGGCGGCAAGGCCGAGACCGGCGCCGCCCTGAGTGGTCACAATGGCCTGGACAAACTGTCGTTCACCGGCAGCAACGGCGTTGGCAGCCAGGTGATGCGCGCCGCCGCCGCCCAATGCCGCCCAGTGACGCTGGAGCTGGGTGGCAAGTCGGCCATCGTGGTGTTCGACGATTGCGATGTCGACCAGGCGGTGGAGTGGATCGTCGCCGGCATCACCTGGAACGCCGGGCAGATGTGCTCGGCCACCTCGCGCCTGCTGGTGCAGGACGGCATCGCCGACGCCCTGCTGCCGCGCTTGCAGGCGGCGCTGGAAGCATTGCGGGTGGGCAACCCGCTGGCGGAAGAAGTGGACATGGGACCGCTGACCAGCCAGGCGCAGTGGCTCAAGGTCGCCGGCTATTTCGCCACCGCCCGCGAAGAGGGCCTGAAGTGCCTGGCCGGCGGCAAGGCGCTGGACCGTGACGGCTGGTTCGTCAGCCCGACGCTGTACGTGGATGTGCCAGTGAGCAGCCGCCTGTGGAGCGAGGAGATCTTCGGCCCGGTGCTGTGCGCACGGCGCTTCGGCAACGAGGCCGAGGCCATCGCCCAGGCCAACGACAGCCGCTTCGGGCTGGTGGCCACTGTCTGCTCCGCCGACCTGGACCGCGCCGAGCGCGTGGCCGATGCGCTGGAGGTCGGGCATGTGTGGATCAATTCGGTGCAGGCGGTGTTCGTCGAAACCTCGTGGGGCGGGACCAAGGGCAGCGGCATTGGCCGAGAGCTTGGGCCTTGGGGGCTTTCGGGGTATCAGTCGGTGAAGCATGTGACGCGGTGTTTGGGGTGAGTAGCTGAGCCCTTTCACAGGGCGCGTGAGGCTGGCAGGTGTTCGACGGCAGCCTTGCAGCGCCTGCGAGATCGAGCGCCGCCCGCGCGGCGCATCGCGACGCAAGGCCGCTCCTACATTTGTTGCAACGTGCCGAACCTGTCAGGCCATGGTTGCCCGCCTTGGTGCATGCCTTGAGACAGGTGAGGCGCCAGTGGTGCCTACACTGAAACCGCGTCGTACCAACAAGGCGGACCCGGTAATGGCACAGGATTGATTGGCCCGAAACAGATGTAGGAGCGGCCTTGCGTCGCGATGCGCCGCGCGGGCGGCGCTCGATCTCATAAGCGCTGCAAGGCTATCGGCGAACACAAGGTCGCCTTCTCGCGATATCACTTGGAACCCATCGCGGGTCAAGCCCGCTCCCACGACAATCAACACCTCTTCAGCCGTAAGACATTTCCGAACCTGAAACAAAGTGCTTCAAAGCAGAACAGCTTGGGAATTACCCTACGCACGCTGCCGACGCGTCTGAATTGTCGAGGGCCATCAGCAGGACTAACTTCCCCAGGTCGTCGTTCTGACGATCAGGTGTGAGAGCCTGAGATCTGGTTTGCAGCCTTTGCGGCAGCTGTGCGCGGGCAGGATTCGTCCTGGCCGGGTTCCCAGGTTTCCGGTCTCTCACCCTGCGTACAGCTGCCACCCAATCCTGTGAGAGGGATCAGCGTGCAGCTCCTGACTAACCTGGGAGATTCGCGATGAAAAAGATCGTTCCTGATCCACCCCCTGCCAAATCGCTCAACCGCCCCTTCTTCACCATCAACGACGATATGCCCACCACCGAAGCGCTGCTTCACGCCATCCAGCTGATGCGCGGTATCGAAGACACCATCGACGAGTACTGCTGCGCCCTGGCCGGCGAACCCGGGCTGGGGATGCTGGTGAACGCCGCGCACAACGTGCAGATGGGGCGGGCACTGGCGGAGCATGCATTGAACCGCTGCTCTTGCGGCTGACGCCAAGAGACCTGCCCTGCACGATCCCTGTAGGAGCGGCCTTGTGCCGCGAAAGGGGCGCGAAGCGGCCCCAGGCTCTGCGCCACAAGACAGATCGCCGGGGCCGCTTTGCGGCCCTTTCCGGCCGGTCCGACGCCTCGGCAAGGCCGCTCCTACACAGGCAGGTGTAAATCCCGAACACACGGCCCCGGCACCCCGTGACTTTTGCCCTGCCCTGCGAAGTCACACCTCCTGGTAGCCCCACAATCACAACACCAGGCCAGCCCACCCATGCATCCTCTTCGCACCGCCCTGCACAACGAACTGCACGCCCGCCCGTCGCTGTACTTCGACGACCCGGCGCATGTCTTCCACCTTGCCGTGCTCGGCGACGCCAGCGCCTGCCAGGCCCTGTTGCAACGCTGCTGCCCCGAGGCCCCCGATACCCATGCGGCCCAGGGCATCACCCGGCTGTACGGCCACCCGTTCAAGTGGGAACGCCACACCGAATTCTTCACCCTGACCCTGGTGGTGCCCTGCACGACCCACGACAGCGACTGGCAACCCCTGCCCGCCGTGCTCGCCGAGGCCATCGCCCCGCAGGCGGCGCAGGTGATCAACGCCGTGCAGGTACTGGTTCGCGACGAACAGGACCTCGACCTCGGCCGCTATGGCTTCAAGGACCCCTGCGGGTCCAGCGTCGGCGGCGGCGATGCGGTGGTGTGGAGCGATTTCCGCCTGACCGAGGACGGCACCAACCGCTTCCTGTTCATCAACCGCCGGCTCAACGCCTACCGCCAGGGCCGCATGATCCGCCGCCTGCTGGAGATCGAGACCTACCGCATGATGGCCTCGCTGACCCTGGACACGGCCAAGGCCCTGAGCCAGGAGCTGGACGACTTCGACGCCACCCTGGTGAGCCTTTCCGAGCGCGGCGCCAGCAGCGCGGCACACGACTCCAAGGCCCTGCTCGAAGCCATCGCCCACCTGTCGCGCCAGGTGGTCGACCGCACGGTGCAGACCCGCCATCGTTTCGGCGCCAGTCAGGCCTATGCGCAGCTGGTGTTCGAACGCCTGGGCGAACTGCGAGAGAGCCATGTCGCCGACTGCCAGCGCCTGGGGGTGTTCATCGAGCGACGCTTCAAGCCGACCCTGCGCTACTGCGCGGCCACCGAGCAGCGGCTGGAACAGCTGGCGAAGAACGTCGCCAACCTGGGCGACTTGTTGCAAGCCCGGGTACAGGTAGAGATGGAGGAGCAGAACGCCGAGATCCTGCGCAGCCTCAATGCCCGGGCCGACGCCCAGGTGAAGATCCAGCGGGCGGTGGAAGGCTTGTCGATCATTGCCATCACCTACTACCTGCTGAACCTGTTCAAGCTGCTGTATGGCGGGTTGAATGTGCTGGGGGCGGGATTGACGGCGCGGGAGGCGATGCTGGGGATGGCACCGGTGGCGGGGTTGGTGCTGCTGGTCATCCTGCTGCGGATTCGACGAGCCAAGCAGCATTGAAAACATCGCGAGGCCAACCCGCGTCATCAATTCTTGCACGATCCCTGTAGGAGCGGCCTTGCGCCGCGAAAGGGCCGCGTAGCGGCCCCAGATTTCAGTGTTGAGCAAAGATCGTCGGGGCCGCTTTGCGGCCCTTTCGCGGCACAAGGCCGCTCCTACAAGAGCCGAGATGGCCTCACGCCGGCTCGTCGGCCGGTCGCCCATTCTCCTGCACCAACACCATGCTCTGCGGCGACGACAGGGCGATGCCCTCGTCGCGCAAGCGCCCGAGAATGGTAAACAGCAGGTCGCTGCGCGTGCTCGACACCTGTCGCGGCGAGGCCACGTAGCCACTGACCGCAATCACCATGCCACTGCTGGTCAGGTCCTTGAAGGTCACCGACGTGGCCGGCGCGTCGAGGATCGACTCATGCTCCTTGTACGCCGCCAGCAGTAGCTCGCGCACATGGTTGGCATCGGTTTCCAGCGGCAGTGTCAGGGTAACGCTGACCACCCCCAGGGCATTGGCCATGGTCACGTTGCGCACGTTCTGCGAGATGAACTGCGAGTTGGGCACGATCACCGTCGAGCGGTCGGACATCTGGATCTCGGTGGCGCGCACGTTGATCCGGCGAATATCACCCTCGACACCGGCCAGGCTCACCCAGTCGCCCACCTTCACCGGACGCTCGGTGAGCAGGATCAGGCCGGAGATGAAGTTCTGCACGATCTGCTGCAGGCCGAAACCGATACCCACCGACAGCGCACTGACCACCCAGGTCAGGCTGGTCAGGTTGATGTGCAGGGTGGACATCACCAGCATGGCCAGGAACAGGAAGCCCAGGTAGCCGACCAGGGTCACCAGCGAGGCGCGCATGCCGGCGTCCATGTCGGTTTCCGGCAGCAGTCGCTCGCTCAGCCAGCGCTTGACCACGCGAATGGCGAACCAGCCTCCGAGGAAGATCGCCACGGCCAGGAAGATGTCCTGGGGCACGATGTTCAGGTTGCCCAGCACCTTGCCGCCGGTGCCGTCCCAGTCCGCCAGGCTCAGCAGCAGCTCGCCCGGGCTGGTGCCCGAAGGCATGAACACCAGCAACGCGGCGGCGAACAGCAGCAGCGTGCGGCCGATGCCCGCCAGCACGGTGCTGGCCTGGGCCTGGTGGCGTTGCTGCAGGCCAAGCGCCGAGGCCAGCGCCAGGCCACCGGGCTGGCGCGGCGACAGCAAGGTCTCGCACAGGTCGCCGAACACCGTGACCAGCAGGTAGGCACAGACCACCACCACGCTGATCCACAGCAGCTTGGCGGTAAGGAAGTAGGCCAGCGTCAGGTAGCCGGCAAGCAGGGTCAGCAGGATCGCCAGCACCCACACCACGATCACGAACGGGATCAGCCCGGCCAGGCCCTTGGGCCGCTCCAGGTCATGCTGGCGGTGGGCACGGCGATAGCGCAGCAGGGCCACGACGAACAGCAACGACACCACCAGCGCGGTCAGGCCGTTGGTGGCCAGGGTCAGCGCCAGGCTGGTGCCGATCACACTGTTGATGCGCTCCTGGGTCAGCAGCACCATCAGCGCCAGGGCCAGTACCTTGGGGAACCAGCCCAGGGCGCTGGCCACTTCGTCGGCGATCGGCGGCAGGCGCCAGGACGGACGCTGCAACATCAGCATGGCGCGGCCCAGGCCCGAAATGAAGGCACTGAAGATCACCAGGGTGAGGATGTGGTTGGTCAGGCTGGCGAGGTCCGTGCCCAGATCCGCGCTGCTCTCCAGGCCCCAGCGCAGTAACGACACGGAGCCGGAGATGGTGCCCAGGGTCGCCAGGCTGACGCTCAGCGCCAGGGCGCTGCGACGCAGGCGGCCTTCGGGCAGCCAGCGGATCATCGCGTCGGCCAGCAGGCGCTCCAGCACCCGGCGCACCAGGGTCCAGACCAGCACCGCCGCCACCAGCGCGGTGATGAACAGCCATCGGTGCTCGGCGCTGAAGGCGCTGGCCATGGCGTCCGACACCTCGCCACGCAGGTCGCGCAGGCGCGCCACGTCGTCGTCGGTGGGGCGGATCAGGCTCGACCAGAACGCCGGGCTCAGCGGGCTGGCGGCGCGGCTGGTGATCTGCGAGTTGAACAGGCTACGGCGCAGGTTGACGATCTGTGTCGACAGGTCACGGGCCGACTGGGTCAGCGTGGTGGCGTCCTTCTGCTCGGCGACCAGCTTGTTCTTTTCGTCGTTGAGCTGCTTGCGCTGGCGGGTCAGGCTCTCGGCCTCCTCCTCCAGCGGCGGGCCGAGCACGTTGAGCTGGTCGTCCAGGCGCTGCACGTCGGCGGTGCGCTGGGTGACCAGCACATCGGCCTGGCGCTGCACCTGCAAGGCCGACTGGCGCAACTGCGCGAGCAGGTCGTCGTTGGCGTTGCTGGTGACGCCCTGGCGGATCTGGTCGAGCCGTTCGCTCAACTCCTCCAGGCTGGCGTTCTCGTCCAGCACTTGCTGCTCGGCCACGGCCAGGCGCGATACCGGCGTGGCTGGCGCGGCCCAGGCCGGCACGGCCAGGCACAACAGCAGGGCGAAAATCCCCGCATAGAATCGGTCAAGGCTGACACGCCTCATCGAATGTTCCTCTACACAACTCGACAGGGCGTGAATTCTACGCGGTCTGGAGGCTCAGGAGAGTGCCGTCTCTCGGTCCAGCAGTTGGCGCTTGCGTTCGATGCCCCAACGGTAGCCGCTGAGGTCGCCGTCGCGGCGCACCACCCGGTGGCAGGGAATGGCCACGGCGATCGCGTTGGCCGCGCAGGCCTGGGCCACTGCCCGCACGGCCTTGGGCGCGCCGATGCGCTCGGCGATATCGGTGTAGCTGACCGTGGTCCCGGCCGGCACCTCGCGCAGCGCCTGCCAGACCCGCTCCTGGAACGCGGTGCCCTGCACATCCAGGGGCAGCGCCAGGCCCAGGGCCGGGGCCTCGACGAAGCCGACCACCTCGGCCACCAGCCGCTCGAAGGCATCATCGCCGCCGATCAGCTGGGCCTTGGGGAACTTGTCCTGCAGGTCCTTGAGCAAGGGCTCGGGCTCGTCACCGAGCAGGATCGCGCAGATGCCCCGTTCGCTCTGGGCCACCAGGATCGCGCCGAGGGCGCATTGGGCCAGGGCAAAGCGGATGGTCGCGCCCTGGCCGCCGGCACGGTATTCCCTGGGGCGCATGCCCAGACGCTCGCCGGCGCTTTCGTAGAAGCGGCTGTTGGAGTTGTAGCCAGCGTCGAAGATGGCTTCGGTGACGCTGCCGGCGGCGTCCAGGCGCTCGCGCAGACGCTGGGCGCGGAAGGCCGAGGCGTAGGCCTTGGGGGTCAGGCCGGTCTCGGCCTTGAACAGGCGGTGCAGGTGAAACGGGCTGACGTTCAGTTCGCTGCCGAGCTGGTCGAGGTTGGGTGCGGTCTCGCTGGCCTCGATCAGGCGGCAGGCGCGGGCCACAAGCTCAGTGCGCCGGCTGCCCTGCCCGCCCTTGCAGCGCTTGCACGGGCGGTAGCCGGCGGCCTCGGCCTGGGTGGCGTTGCCGAAGAACTCGACGTTCTCGCGCTTGGCCAGGCGTGATTTGCAGGCGGGCTGGCAATACACGCCGGTGGTGCGCACGGCGTAGACGAAATGGCCGGTGGCGGCGGTGTCGCGGGCCTGCACGGCGTGCCAGCGTTCGGCGGCGGTGGTGTAGGTGGTCGGGGCGGGGGTCATGACGCCTCTCCTGCTAAGTGATGCGATGAGCGTGGCTGGGTATCGAGCAGCGAACACTCCGAATCTTGCGTTGTCTTTGCCCGCGAAGAGGCCAGTGCGGCAGCCCACCCTCTTCAAACCCGCCACAGGTACCAGGCCGCCACAGTGCGATACGGGCTCCACGCCCCGCCCAATACCCGCATCTGCGCAGGCGTCGGCGCCTTGTCCAGCCCCTTCATGCGCCGATACCCCTCGCGCACGCCAAAATCATCCACCGGCAGGATATCCGATCGTTCCAGGCTGTAGATCAGCAGCATTTCCACGGTCCAGCGCCCCACCCCGCGCAACGCCACCAGGCGTTCGACCAGTGCGGCATCCGACATGCGCAGCGCCTCGTCCCGGCTGGGCACCACGCCTGCCACACGCGCCTGGGCGATCCCGTGAACCGTGGCGATCTTGCTCGCGGAAAACCCACAGGCGCGCATCGCCTCCGGCGTCACCGCCAGCATCTGTTCGGGCGAGGGAAACGCATCCTCCGGGAACAGCGCCAGCAATCGCCCGAGGATCGCCTCGGCCGCCCGCGCATGCAACTGCTGGTAGGCGATGGCCCGCACCAGCGCCTCGTACGGCTCGCGCCCGGGCGTGGCACGGTGCAGGCAAGGCCCCACGGCGGCAATATGCCGCGCCCAGTCCGGGTCCTGCCCGGCCAGCCAGGCGGCGGCATCGTCAAAGGCCTGCGGGGAAAGGTCTGCAAGGATCATCAAGGGCATTCGCTCACGTCACGATCCTCCAGCCTAGCGCAACCGTTCATCGGTGAAACGCTCAATCTTGCTCATCGAATTACTGGCATACCATTGATCCGCCCGCAACGCCCCGCATAGAATTGAGAACTATTAACAATCACATTATCCGGGCAGGCTCTCCAGACGATGCAGATCGAAGACACGCTGAAACCGGCCCAGGTCGATCTGCTCTATCAGGCGCACCACCGCTGGCTGCGCGGCTGGCTCGGTGCCCGGGTCGGCTGCCGTGAGCACGCCGCGGACCTGGCCCAGGACACCTTCGTGCGCCTGCTCAAGGCGCGCCAGGTCTCGCCGCTCAAGGAGCCACGGGCCTACCTGAGCAGCATCGCCCGCGGCCTGATGATCGACCAGTTCCGCCGCCGCGCCCTGGAAAAAGCCTACCTCGAGAGCCTGGCCTGCCTGCCCGAGCTGGAAGCCCCCAGCGAGGAACAGCGCCTGCTGATCCTCGACACCCTCGAACGCCTCGACCGCGCCCTGCAACGCCTCAAGCCACGAGTACGCCAGGCGTTCCTGCTGGCCCAGCTCGACGGCCTCACCCTCACCCAGGTCGCGCAACGCCTGGACGTCTCCCGGGCCACGGTCGAGCGCGACCTGGCCAAGGCCCTGGGTGTCTGCTACCGGATCCGCTACGCCGATGCCTGACCAGAACCCGACCCAGGCCCAGGTCGACCAGGCCATCGAATGGCTGGTGAAACTGCGCTACGACAGCCCCGGCCCACGCAGCGAACAGCAGTTCCAGCGCTGGCTGGCCAGCCACCCGCAGCATGCCCAGGCCTGGCAGCGGGTCAGCAGCCTCGGTGACGAACTGGCCAGCCTGCCCGCCGAGTTGAGCCGCCAGACCCTGGCCGGCAGCGAACGCCGCCGCATGAGCCGGCGCGACCACCTCAAGCTGCTGTCGCTGCTGGCGCTCGGCGCCAGCGTCGGCTGGGCCGCGCGCGAGCCCCTGGGCCTGCCGGCGCTGATGGCCGACAGCCGCACCGCCACCGGCGAGCGCCGCGAGCTGCTGGGCAGTGACGGCAGCCTGATCCGCCTGAACACCGCCAGCGCCATCGACCTGCGCTACAGCGCCGAGCAGCGCCGGCTGACCCTGCTGCGCGGCGAGGTCAGCCTGGACGGCAACGCCAACGACAACCGCCCGTTCAGCATCGACACCCGCGTCGGCGCCCTGAGCACCCAGGGCGGCCAACTGCTGCTGCGGGAAAATGCCCAGGGCCTGCTGCTGGCCGTGCGCCGGGGCGAGGTGACGCTGTTCCCCGCCTCTGCCGCCGCGCATCGGGTCAAGCCCGGCGAGGTGCTGCAGGTGTTCGCCCAGGGCGACTTCCAGCCCGCCACCCTGCACAACGACCCCTGGGGCTGGACCGACGGCGTGCTCAGCGTGCAGCAGATGCCCCTGGGCGAGTTCATCGACGAACTGTCGCGCTACCGCCCCGGCCTGCTGCGCTGCGCGCCTGAAGTCGCCGGGCTGAAGGTTTCCGGCACCTTCCAGCTGGCCGACACCGACCAGATCCTGCTGCTGGTAGCCCGTAGCCTGCCGGTGCGCGTCGACTACCGCACACGCTTCTGGGTGAGCATCGGCGCCGCCTGAAAACATCGCAAAAATAAATGAGGTGGAATCTCATTCTCGTCCGGCCTGAAGGAAACAAGCCCGAACAGTGGTCTGCCAACCTTCAGGAGCGCTTCATGATCCGCCCGTGTTCCCCCCGCAACGCCCCCCTGCGCCATGCCATCCGCGCCGCCGCCCTGGGCCTGGGCGTGGCCTGCGCCGGCCTGCCGCCGACCCTCGCCCTTGCCGCGCCCGCCAGCCAGAGCCAGCAGCGCGACTGGAATATCCCGGCCGGCCCGCTGGCCGCCGCGCTGGACCAGCTGGCGCGCCAGGGCGGGCTGAACCTGTCGTTCGACGCCACCAGCCTGCGGGGCAAGACCACCCAGGGCGTGCAAGGCCGGCATGACAGTGCCCAGGCCCTGCAGATCCTGCTGCAAGGCAGCGACGTGCAGGTCCAGCAGGAAAGCGACAAGAGCTTCCTGCTGCTCCCGGCCCTGGACGTCGGCGACGCCCTGCAGCTGGGCGCCACCAGCATCTCCAGCAACCGCCTGGGCGAGACCACCGAGCATAGCGGCTCCTACACCACCGGGGCGGTGACCATCGGCAAGACCCCGCAAAGCATCCGCCACACCCCGCAGTCGGTGACCGTGGTTACCCGCCAACGGATCGACGACCAGAACATCACCAACCTCACCAACCTGCTCGAACAGACCCCCGGCGTGGTGGTCAACCTCACCGACAGCGAGCGGGTGCAGTACTACTCGCGCGGCTACCAGATCGACGCCATCCAGTACGACGGCGCCACCGTGGTGCAGAGCAGCGGCGGCGGCTCGTTCATCCAGAGCGACTCAGCGATCCTCGACCGCGCCGAGGTCCTGCGCGGCGCCACCGGCATGCTGCGCGGCGCCGGCAACCCCTCGGGCACCGTCAACCTGGTGCGCAAGCGCCCCACCTACGAGTTCCAGGGCGAAGGCAGCGTCACTCTCGGCACCTGGGACGCCCAGCGCTACGTCGCCGACCTCTCCGGGCCGCTGACCGAGACCGGCAACGTGCGTGGCCGGGTGATCGCGGTGCACGACGAGAAGGACCACTTCCAGCAATCGCGCCAGGAGCGCAAGGACGTGCTGTACGGGGTGATGGCCTTCGACCTCGACGACAGCACCACCCTGACCACCGGCCTGGAATGGACCCAGCTCGACGCCACCGGCGCCTGGGGCAACCTGCCGGCCGACTACGACGGCTCGCCGCTGCCGTTCGGTCGCAGCACCTACCTGGGCGCCGACTGGAACCGCTGGAACCGCAGCAACCTGCAGACCTTCGCCGAGCTCGAGCACCGTTTCGACAACGACTGGACGCTCAAGCTGATGGCCCAGCGCACCCACTTCGAGCTGGACGACAACGGCTTCAAGCAGACCTACTTCAGCCGCGCCACCGGCACCGCCAACCCGACCCGCAACCCTTACCTGATGAGCTACCAGGTGACCGAAGGCGATGGCGGCGAAAGTCTGCAGAACAACCTCAGCGCCACCCTCAACGGCCCGTTCGACCTGCTTGGCCGCACCCACGAGCTGATGCTGGGCGTCGAGCGCATCCGCAACGACTCCTACGCCTCGGCCACCAACAATGTGCAGTCGGGCGTGTTCGACATCCGCACCTGGGACCCGAAGACCAGCCTGGCCAACCCGCACATCGACATCACCGCCCACCCGGTGCGCACCCGCACCACCCAGGAAGGCGCCTATGCCACCTGGCGCATCTCCCTGGCCGACCCGCTGACCGCGATCATCGGCGCCCGCGCCAACTGGTACGACTACGAGCAGGAGAACAACACCAAGGCCAGCGGCAAGTTCAGCGTCGACAACGAGATCGTGCCCTACGCCGCGCTGATCTACGACCTCAACGAGAACTTCAGTACCTACGCCAGCTACACCGAGATCTTCAACCCGCAGACCAACACCGATGCCGCCGGCTCCGTGCTCGAGCCGGTCACCGGCGAAGCCTACGAGACGGGGATAAAGGGTGAGTTCTACGAGGGCCGGCTGAACACCTCGCTGGCGTTCTTCCGCATCTACCAGGTCGGCAACGCGCTGGACGACCTCAGCGGGCCGAACCCGTGCCTGCCCAACTACACCAGCGGCTACTGCAAGGTCGCCGCGGGCAAGAACCGCAGCCAGGGCTTCGAACTGGAGATTTCCGGCGAAGTGCTGCCGGGCTGGAACGTGACCGGTGGCTACACCTACAACACCACCGAGTACCTCAAGGACACCACCGGCAACAACGGCAATCCGATCCGCACCACCGACCCCAAGCGCATGCTGCGCCTGTTCACCAGCTATCGCCTGCCGGGCGAGCTGCAGGCCTGGACCGTGGGCGGCGGCGTGCAGGCGCAGAGCGACATCTACAACCGCAGCGGCAGCGCCGAAGCCTCGCAGTCGGGGTATGCGGTGTACAACGCGATGGTCAACTACCGCTTCAACGACAACTATTCGCTGCAGCTGAACGCCAACAACCTGTTCGACAAAAAGTACTACCGGCAGGTGGCGCCGACGCCGACCGGCTACTACTGGGGCGATCCGCGCAATGTCTCGGTGACCCTGCGCGGCACCTTCTGAAGCGCATTGGCTGCCGCATCGGGAGCCAGCGCGGGTTTCAGACTGCGGCGCGCAACGCCCGCGCCGCCGCCACCATGTTCACCAGCGCCGCTTCGGTCTCCGGCCAGGCGCGGGTCTTCAGGCCGCAGTCCGGATTGACCCACAGGCGCTCGGCCGGAATCCGCCGGGCCGCCTTGCGCAGCAAGTTGACCATCTCGTCCTTGCTCGGCACCCGTGGCGAGTGGATGTCGTACACCCCCGGGCCGATCTCGTTCGGGTAGTCGAAGCGCTCGAAGGCCTCCAGCAGCTCCATGTCCGAGCGCGAGGTCTCGATGGTGATCACATCGGCGTCCATCGCCGCGATCGACTCGATCACGTCGTTGAACTCGCTGTAGCACATGTGGGTGTGGATCTGCGTTTCGTCACGCACGCCCGAGGCGCACAGGCGGAAGGCCTCGGTGGCCCACTCCAGGTAGCGCGGCCAGGCACTGCGGCGCAGCGGCAGGCCTTCGCGGAAGGCGGCCTCGTCGATCTGCACGATCCTGATGCCGGCGGCTTCCAGGTCCACCACCTCGTCGCGGAGCGCCAGCGCCAGCTGGCGGGCCTGTACTTCGCGGCTCACATCCTCGCGCGGGAAGGACCACATCAGCATGGTCACAGGGCCCGTCAGCATGCCCTTCATCACCTTGCGGGTCAGGCCCTGGGCGTACTTGATCCAGTCCACGGTCATGGCTTTCGGGCGGCTCAAGTCACCGAAGATCACCGCCGGTTTCACGCAACGCGAGCCATAGCTCTGCACCCAGCCGAAGCGGGTGAACACATAACCGTCCAGTTGCTCGGCGAAGTACTCGACCATGTCGTTGCGCTCGGCCTCGCCGTGGACCAGCACATCCAGGCCAAGGTTTTCCTGGATCTGCACCGCATGGCGGATCTCGCTGTGCATGGCCTCGACGTAGTCCGCCTCGGTCAGCTTGCCCTGCTTGAACGACTGGCGCGCCAGGCGAATCGCCGAGGTCTGCGGGAACGAACCGATGGTGGTGGTCGGGTAGGCTGGCAGGTTCAGCCCGGCACGCTGCTTGGCAATGCGCTGCTCAAAGGCGGTTGCACGCTGGCTGTCGGCGGGCTTGATCGCGGCGACGCGGGCCTGCACCGCCGGCTTGTGGATACGCGGCGAGGTGGCGCGGGCGTGCTGCACGGCGCGGCTCTGCGCCAGCGCTGCGACGACATCGGCCGCCTCGGGCTGGTTGAGTGCCTTGGCCAGCAGCGCCACTTCCTGGCATTTCTGCACGGCGAAGGCCAGCCAACTCTTCAGCTCGTCATCGAGCTGGTCTTCACGCGCCAGGTCCACCGGGCTGTGCAGCAGCGAGCACGACGGTGCCACCCACAGGCGATCACCGAGGCGTTCGTGGGCATGGCGCAGCACGTCCAGTGCCTTGTCCAGGTCGCAGCGCCAGACGTTGCGGCCGTTGACCACGCCCAGCGACAGCACCTTGTAGGCCGGCAGGCGGTCGAGAATGGTCGGGTACTGGTCCGGGGCGCGCACCAGGTCGATGTGCAGGCCATCGACCGGCAGGTTGGCGGCCAGGCCCAGGTTGTCTTCCAGGCCGCCGAAGTAGGTGGCGATCAGCTTTTTCAGCGGTGCGCGCTGGAGGATGTTGTAGACGCGCTCGTAGGCGTTCTTCCAGTCCTGCGGCAGGTCGAGGGCGAGGATCGGCTCGTCGATCTGCACCCACTCCACGCCCTGCACGGCCAGGCGGTTGAGGATCTGGTCATAGAGTGGCAGCAGGCGGTCGAGCAGCTCCAGCTTGTCGAAGTCGGCGCCCTTGGTCTTGCCCAGCCACAGGTAGGTCAGCGGACCGATCAGCACCGGCTTGACCGCGTGGCCCAGGGCCTTGGCTTCCTCAACCTCTTCGAACAGCTGTTCCCAGCTCAAGGCGAACTGCTGGTCGGCGGTGAATTCGGGGACCAGGTAGTGGTAGTTGGTGTCGAACCACTTGGTCATTTCCTGGGCGTGTGCACCACCACAGCAGTTGTCGCTCACCCCTCGGGCCATGGCGAACAGGGTCTGCAGGGTCGGCTTGGCACCGTCCTTGGCACGGAAGCGCTCGGGGATCACGCCGAAGGTCAGCGAGTGGGTGAGCACCTGGTCGTACCAGGCGAAGTCGCCCACCGGCAGCAACTCGATGCCCGCAGCCTTCTGCACCTGCCAGTGCGCGGCGCGCAGGCCACGGCCCACGGCACGCAGGCCGGCTTCGTCCAGCTCACCCCTCCAGAAGGCCTCCTGGGCTTTCTTCAGCTCGCGGTCGCGGCCAATGCGCGGAAACCCCAGGTTGTGTGCCAGTGCCATGTTGTCGTCCCTCGAGCCTTGAATGTGAATGAGGGGATTCTGGGCGCTGTAACAAGGTGAGACAAACTCATTAAATTTGAGATGAACTCAAGATCTGTTCATGATCGGTGATCTGCCTGTAGGAGCGGCCTTGTGCCGCGAAAGGGCCGCAACGCGGCCCCGGCGATCGTTGCATCAACACTGACATCCTGGGGCTGCTGCGCAGCCCTTTCGCGGCACAAGGCCGCTCCTACAGGGGGCTGGGTCGCCTAGGATGTCTCAATCAACACATTCCCCCGCGCAATCAGACATGCCCCACCCGCCAATCTGCCGCACACTGCCACCCTGCCCCAACCCGGTAGCCCGCACCCCATGAGCCTGCTGAAAACGACCCTGGACGCCAACGCCTTCGCCTGCATCCTGGAATTCGTCCCCAAGCCCGGCGCCGAGCGTTTCGCCACCCTCGAAACCCTCATGGCCCGCACCCGGCTGTGCGGCTGGCCCATGACCGTGGCCATCGGCGACCGCGTCGCCAGCGCCCTGGACATGTCGCCGCTGGAGGCCTTCAGCAGTCTCTCGAACCCCGTCCCCGCCCTGCTGCACTTCTCCGGCAAGGACCGCGAACGCCGCGACCTGCTAGCCCAGTTGCAACGCATGGATGCCGCCGGCCTCGACCAGCTCCTGCTGCTCACCGGCGACCGCCTGCCCGGCCACAACCCGGGCGAACGGCCGGTACGCTACCTGGAATCCGTGGCCGCCTTGCAGATCGTCCGCCAGGCCCGCCCCCACTGGCTGCTGGCCGCCGCGCTCAACCCATTCAAGTACCAGGAGGCCGAAGGCGGCGCGCAGTACTGCAAGGCCGAAAAGAAACTCGCCGCCGGCGCCGACCTGTTCATCCTGCAGCTCGGTTTCGATACCGACAAACACCAGGAAGCCTTCGACTGGATGCAGCGCCAGCCCCGGCCCAAGCCACTGATGGCCTGCATCATGGCGCTGACCGAAGGCCGCGCCGGGATGCTCGATCACGTTGCCGGGGTAACCGTCACGCCGTCGATGCGCGCGCTGCTGGCCGCCGAAACGGCGGTGTCCAAGGCCTACGCCAGGGAACGCGCCAACCATCGCCTGGCCTTGCAGGTGATCGGCCTGAAGTTGATGGGCTATGCCGGTGTGCACCTGTCCGGTATCCACGAGGTGGCTCAGTTCGAGGCGCTGGAGCAGGCCATCGATGCGCTGCAAGCGCAGTTCACCTCACTGCAGGACTGGGCCCCGGCCTGGGAAGCGGCCTGGCAGGCACCTGGGCTGACGCCGGTCACCTTCCACCCACCCGGACATGCCTGGCGCTTCGGGCAACGGCAGTTCACCGCCTCCAACAAGGAAAAGGTTCGCTACCACCTGCTGTCGACGATGCACCATCAGCTGTTCAGCCGCACCACGGCCTTGAGCAAGGCCTTCGGCTGGGCCGTGACCCGGCCGCTGTGGGCCAACCCCACCGCAGCACAGTGGCTGCATCAGCTGGAGCGGCGTATCAAACGCCCGATGGTGGGGTGCGATACCTGCGGCAGCTGCCGGCTGGAGGACACGCTCTACATCTGCCCCGAGACCTGCCCCAAAGGCCTGGCGAACGGCCCCTGCGGAGGGACGAACCTGGACCGTTGCGAGTTTGGTGACCGGGAGTGCGTGCACAGTGCCAAGTATCGGCTGGCGGTGAGCGTGGGCCGGACCGAGGTGTTGCGCGAGCGGTTGATTCCTTGCGTGCAGGTGGAGAACCGGCATCGTAGCTCTTGGCCGGTGTGGTTCGACACCACCATGACCAGCCCTCCAACCACACAGGTCGGCGCGACGGCAGAACTCAACGACTGATACTTTCCCTCTTGTTGGAATGCAGCCGCGCACAGCGTATAACCTTTGGCAACCTGGCACTTTGGGAAGATAAGGAAGTCCGATGAGGAAGATGCTCGCTGCTTCGGCACTGTTGCTGCTCTCTGCTTGTGTCACCGTCCCGCAAGGCGATCCGACAGTGGATGCACGAATGAAGCGCTTTGAAAGCACTCCAGGCATGACACGCATCTACATCTATCGAAATGAAACGATGGGTGCTGCAATAAAGTACAACGTGCTGGTCGACGGCCGCATGATCGGTGCAACGGCGGCCCACACCTACCTGGTGGCAGAAGTACCACCTGGGCCGCACACCATTGCTTCCGATGGCGGCACCTTGAGGATGATCAAAGTCGAGGCTCAGCCGGGCAAGAACCTGTTCATCTGGCAGGAGATGAAAATGGGCTTTGGCGCCGCCGATGCCAAGTTGCACGTGGTTTCCGAGGCCGTGGGCCGCAAAGGCGTGCTGGAGACGAAGTTGGTGGGCGGGCTGTGAGCATTGGTTGACACGCTCGTCGGCAATCGCGTCGCCCTCTTGCTCAACTGCTGGTCCTGCCTCGCCGTACAGACAATTGTCATTACAAAAAGGCTGCAAGCATGGCGTCCATCAATGTGCGTATCGACGACGAACTCAAGATGCGCGCCTACCGTGAGCTGGAAAAACTGGGTGTAACCCCTTCCGAACTGATGCGCCAGGCACTGCAATACGTCGCTGAGCACGGGCAACTGCCGTTCAAACCCGTGCTGCTGACCGAAGAGGACGAAGCATTGCTCGCCACGGTATGCGAACGCCTGGCCGCGCCGCAGAGGGTCAGGGTAACGCTGGATGACCTATAGACTCGAATTCCATGCATCCAGAGACACGAACACTTCACGCCCCTGCCATTCACCCGCTTGCCCGGAAGCGACCAACAGCCGATTCCCTGCCCCTGAAGCAGCCACGACACACCGCCCCTGCTCGTCCCAGAACGCGCTGCGCCCTGCTGCCGCCCAGCCGCCCGTGGTGCCGCCATGGTTGGCCATGAGCACGGCCATGGCATGCCGCTGTGCATAACCCTGCAGCAACGCGCTATCCGCCGGATACCCACCCTCCCCGATCAGCACACCCGTCGCGTACACCTGCGCACCACGCTGCGCCGCCTGGGCAGCATGCTCCGGATGGCTGAAATCGGCGCATACCGACAAGGCCACGGACAGCCCGGCGACGGACAAAAGCTCGCCGCCGCTCCCCGCACTGAAGAACACGTCCTCGCCGGTATGCAGGTGCTGCTTGGTATAGACCGCAATCGAGCCATCCGGGTGGAGGATGCAGGCCGCAATTCGCGGCTTGTCCTGGCCCGGTACCTTGAGCGGCATCCCGACCACGGTGGTCATGCCCGCGTCCTGGGCGAACCGGCGCAGGGGGTCCAGCAGCGGTGTGTCCAGGCCCTGCGCCAGGCCACTGGCCACGGCGGGGGCATAGCCCGTGAGCGAAAGTTCGGGGAAGAGCAACAGTTCCACGCCATGCTCATGGGCTTGGCGCATGAACGCCAGGTGCAAGGCCAGGTTGGCGGGGATGTCGCCATCACCAATGGCGCATTGGGCGGCGGCGAAAACGGCGGATGGCATGGGCGTCTCCTGACAAGGTAAGTGGACTCTGCTCGGCTACCACCCAGAAGACAACTGTTACATCAACGATAGGATCAGCGTGGGAGCGGGCTTGCCCCGCGATGGGTCTCCCACAGAGCACCACAGCTTGGCTCCAGCCCTTGTGCAGAAAGGCTATGATGCTCTCCTGCACGCAATCAGCCTGACAGGGCGGCCCCATCATGAATCTGAGTGTTCTCTACGCGTTGGTTGCAGCGGCATTGTTTGGCGCAAGCACGCCGCTCGCCAAACTGTTGGGTGTCGATACCCCGCCCATCCTGCTGGCCGGGCTGCTCTACCTGGGCAGCGGCATCGGCCTGACTCTCGTCCGCCTTGTGCGCGATCGCGGCTGGCAGCGGCCCGGGCTGCCTGCCGGAGAATGGCCCTGGTTGCTGGGTGCCATCCTCTTCGGTGGCGTGCTTGCACCTGTGGCGCTGATGTTCGGGCTCACTCGCACAGCGGGGGCCACTGCATCGCTGATGCTCAATCTCGAGTCGGTTCTTACGGCAGTGTTGGCGTGGGTGGTGTTCAAGGAAAACGCCGACCGCCGGATCGTCATCGGCATGGTTGCCATCGTCCTGGGCGGTATCGTGCTGTCATGGCCGCAGGAGACCGCGACCGCCCATGACTGGATCGGCCCGTTGGCAGTGGCATTCGCCTGCCTGTGCTGGGCAATCGACAACAACCTGACCCGCAAGGTCTCAGCCTCGGACGCGCTGTTCATCGCCGGCAGCAAAGGCCTGGCGGCGGGCGTGGTCAATGGCGGCCTGGCCTTGGCCATCGGCTCGCAACTGCCGGCCCTGGGCACGTTGGGGTCGATCCTGCTGGTTGGGTTTCTCGGCTATGGCGTCAGCCTGGTGCTGTTCGTCCTGGCCCTTCGCGGGCTGGGAAGCGCGCGTACCGGGGCATACTTTTCCACCGCGCCGTTCCTGGGGGCTGCGGTCGCGATCCTGATGCTGGGTGAGTCGGTGTCCGTGATATTCCTGCTCGCCGCGGCGTTGATGGCCTTGGGTGTGTGGATTCACCTGATGGAAAACCATGTTCATGAGCATCAGCATGAGCCCCTCGATCATAGCCACCGGCATACGCACGACGAGCACCATCAGCATGAGCATGACTTCGAGTGGGACGGCACCGAGCCGCACAGCCACCCGCATGTGCACGCGCCGATTCGACATAGCCATGCGCATTTTCCGGATGTTCATCATCGGCATAGACACTGAACCAGTCAGGGTAAGGGGAGTGGTTTTTCTCATCCGTCAGCGGTAGAGAATTTCGTCCCCTTTACCGTTCGACGAATCACCGCCTGTTAACCATTTTTTTGATTTGTTAACTACTCAGGTTTACAGTGAGAAAATGACTTAACACGGCACACCCTCGACATGGCCAACCCACACAAGGACACCCAGCGCTACCTTGAGTCCGTCCTCGGTGTACCCGCTCACCTGAAACCGGCACCCCTCAGGCTCCCCTACCATCTTCTGGACGCCTATACCTGCTTCGAACTCACCCTCCAGTTCAAGTCGTCGCCGCTGGTGGTGTTGCTGCTCTTCCCCAGCAATCCAACCTACCCAGGCGCAGTAGCCCTTACCAAACACATCGCCCAGATAAGCCAAGCTACCCCCGCCACTCCCGTTTACGTCTGCCCTGCTTTGTCCGCTGCCGACCGCCGCAGCCTGATCAACCATCAGCTCAATTTCATCCAGCCTGGTTATCAGTTGTTCATCCCCGAACTGGCCATGGACCTGCGCGAACGTGTTCGCCAACGCCGCGTGCAGACAGCCATCACCGCACTGCTCCCCGCCGCCCAGGCCATGTTGCTGGCCCGCCTCTATCGAGGAGGGATCATCGACACACCATTCCCGGCCAGCTCACTCCTGGGTGATCTGACCTACAGCCGCGTGACCCTCTCGAAGGTCGTGGAACAACTGCTTCAGATTGGCCTGCTGATCGCCAGCCAGCCCAAAGGCGCGGTGCAGGCCTATGCCTTCAGCACCAGCGCGTCCGAGCTGTTCAATCAGGCTCGGCCTTACCTGCGCTCCCCGGTGAAACGTAAAGTCGCAATTTCCGCCGAACCAGCTCTCGGCAATGGTGTTTTCCTGGCCGGTGAAACGGCCCTGGCCAGTCAAACGCTTCTGGCCGCACCCGCGCAGCCCGTCTACGGCATGACCAAGCGGCGTTTTGATGCACTGCTTGCCGATAGTTCGCTACACCTCAGCCAATCGGTGGACGACACCCAGGCGTGGGTGGAAATCTGGGCCTACGACACCCTCGATACATCCGGCAACCGTGCCGATGCAGCTTCCCTGTTCCTGAGCCTGGACAATGCCCAGGATGAGCGCGTCCGGATGGCGCTCGATGAACTGAGGGAGCGGGTGGAATGGTTGGGGTCAGGGGACTAGCGCTTTTCGGGGAGCACTTCAGCCGCCATCGCGATCAGTACGTGCTGATTGGCGGGGTGGCTTCCTCACTTGTGATGGACGAGGCCGGTGTCTCATTCAGGACCACCAAGGGAAGCCCCGTTCAACTGCCCAGCCCAGACCCACTGATGTCTTCGTGGGAGCGGGCTTGCCCCGCGATGGCCCGCAAAGCGCAATGCTACTCGACGCTCAGCCCTGTAACTTGCCCAGCGCATCCAGCATCCTGCCCCGGCTCGAACCCTGCGTTTCACCCAAGGTATACTCCCGCCCCGTCGCGCCCAGAGTGGCGCGTAGCCTTCATGCGCAGGATGCCCTATGTCAGTTCAGCAACACGTTGCCGCCGCCGATACCACCTTCACTGCCGCGCTCGAGCCGCTCAACCATGCCCTTGAGCAGGTACGCCAGGCCGAAGTCCGGCTGCTGCAGCGCAGACGCCAGGTCACCCTGGCATTCATGTGCGTCCAGGCCGCCTACTGCGGCTACCTGATGCTCAAGTGGATCTGGCAGGGCCATTACATCGGCGGGCCGATCTATGCCGTGTTGCTCTGGTGCCTGTTGTGGCTGCTGTATTACCCGGTGTCGGTGCTGTGGTACCCGCGCCAGCGCGCACTGGACAAGGCCTATCGCGCGCTCGATGCTGCACGGATGGAAGAAGGCAAGGCGTTCCTGGCCAGCAAGGCCTTGGGCGCGTATCGCTGGGTCTGCCGCGGTGGGCGCATGCTGGCGGTGTTCCCCGACAGCCACGTGCTGTATGTGCTGGCCCCGGAGGTCGGCGAGCGCCATGCGCTGATGGACGCGCCACGAGTGGTCAAGCAAGTGCGCGTGGACGAACAGGCCGTCACCCGCAGCACCACCCAGACCACCACCAAGCACGGCTGGCGCAACGTCTACGCGTTCAACAATCAGTTCGGCATGATCGGCGGCGGCAAGTCCCGCTCCACCTCGACCACCACCCACGACACCGTGCGCACCTTCACCCTGCACGTGCAGTTGCAGAGCGCCGGCCAACATCCCTACTGGATTCAACTGCCCTTTGCCGATGACTGGCAGGAAGCTCGCAACTGGCAATTGCTGATCGAGCAGGCAACCGCCCGCTAACGGCCTTGCATCGCCCACCTGTAGGAGCGGCCTTGTGTCGCGAAAGGGCCGCAAAGCGGCCCCGGCGATCCGAGGTTGTGAACCCGCTTTGTGACCCGTAATCACCCAAGCTCACAGCCCAGATAATCACCTGGTGATACACCAGCAACCTGCGCCCCCAACGTCCGCAAAAGGAACCCCGTCATGCTTCGGCTCTTGATGCCAGCCCTGCTCCTGCTGCTTGCCGGCTGCGCCACCAAGCCCCCGGCCAACCCCGACAACCTCTGCGAGATCTTCCGCGAGAAGCCGAAATGGCACGAGGCGGCGCTGAAGATGCAGGCGCGCTGGGGGGCGCCGGTGCAGGTGCCGATGGCGATGATGTACCAGGAGTCCTCGTTCAAGCACGACGCCCTGCCGCCGCGCTACTACTTCCTCGGCTTCATCCCCTGGGGCCGGGTCAGCACCGCCTACGGCTACGCCCAGGCCAAGGACGAGACCTGGGCCGACTACAAGCGCGATGCCGGCGGCTGGGGCGCCGCCCGCGACGACTTCGCCGACGCGATCGACTTCATGGGCTGGTACATGCAGAAGAGCCAGCAGGTCAACGGTGTGTCCAAGTGGGACGCCTATGGCCAGTACCTGAACTACCACGAAGGCTGGGGCGGCTACCGCAACCGCAGCTACGACGCCAAGCCGTGGCTGAAGAACGTTTCGCAGAAGGTGCAGGCGCGGGCTTCGGTGTTCGGGGCGCAGTACCGGAGTTGCGAGCAGGAACTCGCGCGGGGTGGGTGGTTCTGGTAGGGCCGCCTGGCGATACGTTGCCGACCCAAAAGCCCGCTGTCTGGCTAATGCCAGTCAGTTAAACCAATTGGGGTCGCTCCGCGCCCCTTCGCGGGTAAACCCGCTCCCACAGGATCGCGCAAACACTGAATCGAGCGCTGTACTTTTGGGGGATTACCCAGCCCTTCGGGCTGCGCTGTCGCGCAGGGAACTGAGTTCACGGGTAGCCCGCGCGCCCTGTGGGAGCGGGTTTACCCGCGAACACCGGCGGAGCCGGTGCCAGGTACCGCGTTGGATTCTTCGCGGCTAAAGCCGCTCCCACAACATCGCGCAAATACTGAATCGAGCGCTGTACTTGTAGGAGATTACCCAGCCCTTCGGGCTGCGCTGTCGCGCAGGGAACTGAGTTCACGGGTAGCCCGCGCGCCCTGTGGGAGCGGGTTTACCCGCGAACACCGGCGGAGCCGGTGCCAGGCACCGCGTTGGATTCTTCGCGGGTAAAGCCGCTCCCACAACATCGCGCAAACACTGAGTCGAGCGCTGTACTTGTAGGAGATTACCCAGCCCTTCGGGCTGCGCTGTCGCGCAGGGAACTGAGTTCACGGGTAGCCCGCGCGCCCTGTGGGAGCGGGTTTACCCGCGAACACCGGCGGAGCCGGTGCCAGGCACCGCGTTGGATTCTTCGCGGCTAAAGCCGCTCCCACAACATCGCGCAAATACTGAATCGAGCGCTGTACTTGTAGGAGCGGGTTTACCCGCGAAGGGCTGCAAAGCAGCCCCAATAAGTGCAATGAAGCGCTAACTGACTGGCGGTTTTTTCGTTTCCCGCATTGATCGCCCGTTCATGGCATCCACCTGCGGGCTTGGGTGGGCTCACTTCAAATGCACTTTCAGCGCCTCGCCAGCCTGCAGCATTGCAGCGCGCACCGCCGGCACGTGGCTGACGACATTCAGCAAGCCGTAGTCATGGATCATCCCGTTGTAGCGCACCGCAGTGACCGGCACGCCCGCTTGGTCCAGCTTGCGAGCATAGGCTTCCCCTTCATCACGCAGCACATCGGCACTCGCGGTCTGCACCAGCGCTGGCGGCAGGCCTTTCAACTGCTCGGTGGTCGCGCGCAGCGGCGAGGCGTAGATCTCGGCACGTTGCTTGGGGTCGGTGGTGTAGTTGTCCCAGAACCACTTCATCATGTTGCGGGTGAGGAAGTGCCCCTCGGCGTACTGGTTGTACGACGCCGTCTCGAAGTTGGCGTCGGTCACGGGCCACAGCAGCACCTGGTACTTGATGGCCGGGGTGCCTTTGTCCTTGGCCATCAGGCTGACCACCGCTGCCATGTTGCCGCCGACGCTGTTGCCCGCGACCGCCAGGCGCTTGCCGTCGACATTGATGTCCTTGCCATGCTCGGCCACCCATCGGGTTGCCGCGTAGGCCTGGTTGATCGCCGTAGGGTAGTGCGCTTCAGGGGACGGGGTGTAGTTGACGAACACCGCCACCGCCCCAGACCCGACGACCAAGTCGCGCACCAGGCGCTCATGGGTCGGGAAGTCGCCGAGCACCCAGCCGCCGCCGTGGAAGTACATGAACACCGGCAAGGTCCCCTTCACACCCGCCGGGCGCACGATGGTCAAGCGGATGGCCTGGCCATCGACGGTGATGGTCTTCTCGCTGACATCCGCCTTGGGCAGCGTCAGTTTCACCCCGGACTGAGCGCCGGCCAGCACCGCGCGGGCATCCTGCGGCGAAAGCTGCTCGATGGGTTTGCCACCGCCCGCGTTCAAGGTATCGAGGAATGCCTGGGTGTTGTGCTCGACGCCAGCGTCGGCGAATGCGTTACCGATCGACAAGGCAAGCAGCGAGCCCGCGAGGGTCTTGGTCAAAACGTTCATTTCAAATCCCCTGTTTCTGCTGAGGCAGTAGGTCAGACGGTGACGTGCAGACGGACATCGACGTTGCCACGGGTGGCATTGGAGTACGGGCACACCTGGTGGGCCGCCTCCACCAACGCTTGTGCATCAGCGTGCTCCAGGCCTGGCAGGTTGATGTGCAGGTCGATATCCAGGCCAAAGCCGCCAAGGATCTGGCCAATGCCGACCTGCGCAGTGATCGAGGCGTCGGCTGGAATGCTGCGTTTGCGCTGGCCGGCGACGAACTTCAGCGCGCCGATGAAGCAGGCCGAGTAACCCGCGGCGAACAGTTGCTCAGGGTTGGTGGCATCACCACCGGCACCGCCCAGTTCCTTCGGCGTGGCCAGTTTCACATCGAGGTGCTTGTCGCTGGAGATGGCTCGGCCATCGCGACCACCGGTTGCGGTGGCGACTGCGGTGTAGAGAACGTTCATGGCTTTCCTCACTTTTAATGTATTCGGGGGCATGCTGTTGGCGACTTCACTGTTTGTACGCCAACAGTTCGCAATCAGTTGTTGCGCAATAATTTAGTGCGCATTGTTTTTGAAAATAATCTGCCGCTGTAACAAACTGGTTTTCAAGGGAGTTACACCTCAGGCAATGGCTTGTTGCTGCCAAGCCTTTGGTGTCATGCCTTCAGCCTTCACGAAAGTGCGGCAGAAGTGAGATTGATCGCAGAAGCCGCATTCCAGTGCGATCTCTGTGAGCAACATCGTGGAAGTCTTCAATAGCTCCCTGCTCTTCATCACCCGCTGCTCACGCAACCATTGTTGCGGGGACATCCGGGTACTTTGCTTGAACATGCGTGAGAAGTGACTGCGCGACAATGCGCACGCTTCGGCGATTTCAGTCACTGATAGGCAGGTATCCAGCCTGTCCAGCATCAGCTGTGTGGCCGTTCTCAACTGCCAGGATTTGAGCTGCCCTGTCGAAGCCAGTGTCAGCGTCGCCAGCATGGTAGAGTTGTCCTTGTTCATACACACCCATCAATCCAGGTAGCAGGATGCGAGCGCCTGACCCGAGCAGCGCTGGGCGCTGGAGACCCCAGAGGTTCCAGGCCAGGCTCGTTGATTCGGGTCAGCCCACTGCGCACCCTTCGCACGTCAGTGAACAGCCCCCAGGGCAGGGGCTGGCGATGGCTCAGACAGCAGCGACAGGCGCCAAGGTGGGGCCATGCTGAACGCGTTCAGGCGCCTTGTGCACCATGGTGTAGGCGTAGTCGACGCCCATGCCATAGGCACCGGAGTGTTCCTTGACCAGCGCCATCACGGCGTCGTAGGTGTCGCGGTTCTTCCAGTCCCGCTGCCATTCCAGCAGCACCTGCTGCCAGGTCACCGGCACCACGCCGGCCTGGATCATGCGCTGCATGGCGTAATCGTGGGCTTCCTTGGTGGTGCCGCCGGAGGCGTCCGCGACCATGTAGATTTCATAGCCGGCATCGTTCATTGCCGACAGGGCGAAGGTGGCGTTGCAGACCTCGGTCCACAAGCCGGAGACGATGATCTTGTTGCGGCCATTGCGCTTGAGGGCGTCGCGCACCTTCTGGTCATCCCAGGAGTTCATCGAGGTGCGCTCCAGCAGCGGGGCATCCGGGAACACCGCGAGCAGCTCGGGGTAGGTGTGGCCCGAGAAGCTTTGCGTCTCGACCGTGGTGAAGGTGGTGGGGATATTGAAAATCTTCGCGGCCTTGGCCAGGCCAACGGTGTTGTTCTTCAGCGTTTGCCGGTCGATGCTCTGAACGCCGAAGGCCATCTGCGGCTGCTGATCGATGAAGATCAGTTGGCTGTTGAACGGGGTCAGGACTTCAGTCTTAGGATTGCTCATTGTTGTTTCCTTTCAATTTGATGAAGTTCGATCGCACCCGTTTCAGGGCCCGCACGTTGCGGGCATCACCGTAGCCACGAGTGCTCGCCTCAGCGTCGTTGCTTGAGGACGAGCAAAAGATAACGAAACAAAACGCCTGTCGGTGGCGCACTTTTGCGCCTCTACCGGCTCATTTTTGCGCCATTGAATACACGGTCGCGCTGCTAGCATTCGCCGTTCCATTCGGATCAAGCCGGTCCGTCATGTGCAGGAGAATGCAATGGCAGCTTCACAACCGTTCAACAAGCAGACCGCCTACTGGGGCGTTTCCTGGGAGGAGGCGTATGGCTATCCGCAGGCACGGCGGGTAGGCAACGAGATCTACGTATCAGGCCAGTTCAACCATGACGAGGCCGGTAATCTGCTGGCCCCGGCGCCGCTGAACGCCGACGGCAAGCCCAGCGATTTCTCGTCGATGGGCGAGCAGATGCAAGTCGCCTACGACAACATTGCCAAGCTGCTCGCCTTGTATGGCGCGACGCTGCAAGACGTTGTCGAGGAAACGCTTTATGTACTGGACATGGACGCTGCGTTCGCGGTGGTCGGCAAAGTGCGCAAGGCGGCCTATGGCACTGAGCGGCCTCAGTGCGCGAGCAATATCATTGGGGTGTCGAGGCTTGCCCAGCGCCCGCAGTTGATCGAGATCGCCTGCAAGGCCGTGATTGGCGCCCGGGAAATCTAAGCTGCGCTCCCGGTTGCGATCAGGTAGCCGGGAGTACCAACTGCCCCTCGACCAAGGGCTTTTGACTGGCCACGGCAGCGGCGCAGAAAGTCATGAATGCTTTGACGCGCCACGACTTGCGAATGTCCTGGTGCGTCAGCAGCCACAATTCGTCCTGAAGCTCTGGCACCACCGGGCCTGCGCGTACCAACCCCGGGGTGATGTCGCCCAGCATGCAGGGCAGGAATCCATACCCCAGGCCCGCCGCGATGGCGACGCTTGCGGCTGCAACAGAATCGGTGCGGTAGGCAATGCGCTCAGCGGCGACCCTGCTTTCGACATAGCTTGTCGCCCGCAAACCGCAGAGCGCCGCCGAGTAGGACACCCATGCCTGCCCCTCTGCGAACAGGGGCTCGGCGGTCACCTGCTTGGCGCTGCAGTAAGGTGCCCAGGCAATGTTCGCCAGTTTACGGCCCACCAGGCTCTCCGCAGGTTTTCTCGTCGCCCGAATGGCGATATCCGATTCATCCCGGGCGAGGCTGAGGGTTTCATTGCCTACCAGCACCTCGAGGCTGATCCCCTCGTTGAGGGCCTTGAAGTCCGCGATGATGGGGGTGAAGAAGTACAGCAGCAGCGAGTCGCTGGTGGTAATGCGAAGCTTCCCCAGCGGGCCTTGGCCAGAACGTGAAACACGCCGCGTGACGCTGACGATATCCAGCTCCACGCGCTCGGCGAGTGCTCGCAATTCAGCGCCCTCGGCGGTGAGCAGATAGCCTGATTTGCGGTGGTCGAACAGCGCGATGCCGAGCGTTCGCTCGACCTGGGCAACCCGGCGCGAAACGGTGGAGACATTGATGCCAAGCTTCTTGGCCGTCGCCGCACGATTGCCGCAATCACTGAGCGTCTTGATGATGCGCAAGTCGTCCCACGAGAGCTGATTGACAGCCTCGGCGACGTCCCACTTCGGCCCATCAGCGGCAGCTGGCGCTTTTCCAGTTGGCGATTTCACACAGTTCGTTCCAGATGCGAAGGCGCTGATGATACGAGATGGGGGTGGGTGAAGCAGCCATATTGTTCTAGCGATAGGTTGAGAACGGGACGGTGCAAGTGGCGCCCGATCAGGGCATGCCACGCAATAGGGCCGCAACGCGGCCCCGATGATGCGTGGCATCAGTCTCCAGAAACACTCTCGTCTTTCATCGCCTCCAGCTTGCCGAACTGCTCGCTGGCCAACCGGCTGATGATCCGGATCGCCTGGTGAATTCCCGCTGTGTTACGGAAGCTCAGTTGCGGGTTGTGCTCGCACTCCAGCACCTCGTCGTGCTGGACCAGCGCCTCGCCGAGCAGTTCGAGGGTCCAGACGTAGCTTTGGAGGGTAGACAGGCGTTCATGGTCAGGCATGGGGCACCTCCCGGTTGGCGCGGGTGGCGAGGGAGTGGCTGTCGATCGGGTAGAAGGTTGGGGATGGGGTGGCCGCGGGGGTTGGGCGGCGGAGAGCGGATGCGAGGATCCTGTACAGACGTGTGATGGTCATGCATGAGACTCCAAGTTAGGTTGGAACCACCACGCACTGTCGCCAAACAATGGGTGGCAGCTGTACGCAGGTTGGCGAACCGGGAACTTGGAACCCGGCAGACCCGAAGGTCTCCCGCGCACAGCCGCCATGGCACGAGGCTGCGGACGCAAAAAAAGCGCCTGCAATCGTGTGGGGCGCTGCTGCGCCAAGTTTATCCGGGTCGCCAAACCCGGTCGCGGAATTTGCCGCGACTGGTAGGGAATTTATTCCTTGGAGGCTTCTAGTGCAAGGTTCTTGGGGCTAGGAAATGGCAATGGGAAACGTAGGAAATGGCTTGCATGAAGGGGCTGGGTGGCAACAATACGTGGATTGGTCGACCGGGACGAAAGGGACCGGCACACCTGAGGTGTCCCACGTACTGTCGCCATGGTGAAAACGTGCCCAATATGGGCAGCCCTACGTGTGGAGAGGGTGGCAGCTGTACGCAGATTGGCGAACCGAGGAAAAGATACCCTGCAGACCAGATGGTCTCCCGCGTACAGCAGCCATGTCACAGCAGACGGGTGCAGGTTAGCTACATCCAGTCATTGATGAGGCTTGCTGAGATAGCTAGAGACAAAACGCCCGCACGGCAAGGATGGCGGTGACTTCTAGGGGCTGGTGCGGAGACAGGAGTCGAATCAGGCACCTGAAAGCCAGAAAGTACGGGAAAATTCATAGCCACAAGCCACCACGGTATACCTAAACCGAAAAGTACCCCGGCTCCATACCCCTGGCATGTGACCCCTTCCGCCAGCCTGCCAAGGGGTTTCTGTGGCAGCGCCCTTTGCTCAAGCAGATGCCGGAAAGTTTGCCGGTATCTAAAGCCCCATCTGCCTGATGATCCTGAGCGGCTCCATTCCATCGCGTAACGCCCTGCTGGCGTCCTTGGTCATCTGATCGAGAGCCTTGCTCTCCAATGCTTCAGCCATTGACGACGGCCATCCGGTCAGTAGCGCCAGCTCGGGCGGATATCGAACTGACTCCGGCCTGAGTAGTTAGCCACAGTCAATTACGGATTGAGTGGTGTGGCCATCAGTGCTCCAGCCATCCCACCTCAGGCCCACCAGTCGCGAAGTACACATCCATTGATCTAGCGTGACTATTCGCGCTAGCTATTGACCAAGCCTCTACAGGACATTATATTTCCCGCCAGGACATGACATTTCCCAAAAAGAGACAACCCCATGCAAAATCAACGCTCCTCCAGCTTTTCCTCACTGCTCCTTCTGGCGCTCAAAGAAATCCGCCTTGAACGCGGAATCCACCAAGCACACGTCGCTCAAGCTGTAGGTAAAACTCCAAGCGCTTGGGCAAAAATCGAGAGTGGCCAGTCTCCACTCGCCACAGATGCTTTTTTCGGCGCCTGCGCGGCGCTCATGCTCCAGCCCTCCTACGTAATGACCCTCATCGAGCGCTTGGTCCCGATCTTCAACCAAAATGGTTGGTACTTCCAGGCCTCTCACTTGGGCGAAGAGGATGAGCTCCTTCCACTGCTCCACAGCTATTTCACGAGCCCGGGGTACGAGGCTCTCAAGAATCGCCCCTTCAATCGCGTGAGCATCACGTCACTGGGGACGGTATTCAACCCTCTGGGTGACCCGACAATCGTCCAATACTGCTGCAATGAGGTAACCAGAAACTGGATCGACAACGGCGCTCTGCCTATGCCTGAGACGACAACATCCCCAATGCCCGCAATCACTGGCGCGGCAAACTTGGGCTTCTGACCAAGGGGTTTTGACTCACTGGGCCGGTGATCCGGCCCAGTGAAAGAGTTGAATAGTCAGTTCTGACGGTGTCCGCCCCCATAGCCCCACCAGACTTAGCACCAGCCCTTATACAGCAGGGCTCACAACTGATCCTGTTCAAGCGCCAGCAGCCCAATCCATCAAGCAAAAAATGGGGACGGATTTATTTTTCGGCGACGAATCAGGTACTGCCCGAACAGGGCACGCTACACAATGGGGCCGCAAAGCGACCCCGATGATGCGCAGCATCAGCCTTCAGAAACACACTCTTCTTTCATCGCCTCCAGCTTGCCGAACTGCTCACTAGCCAACCGGCTGATGATCCGGATCGCCTGGTGAATCCCCGCCGTGTTGCGGAAGCTCAGCTGCGGGTTGTGCTCGCACTCCAGCACCTCGTCATGCTGGACCAGCGCCTCGCCGAGCAGTTCGAGGGTCCAGACGTAGCTCTGGAGGGTAGACAGGCGTTCATGGTCAGGCATGGGGCACCTCCCGGTTGGCGCGGGTGGCGAGGGAGTGGCTGTCGATCGGGTAGAAGGTTGGGGATGGGGTGGCCGCGGGGGTTGGGCGGCGGAGAGCGGATGCGAGGATCCTCAGTATCTTGGTGGTCATGCATGAGTTCCTTTCGTTGTGGAACTGCCACCGCTCGCGGCCAAGCAAGTTTAGGTGGCAGCAGTACGCGGGTTGGCCGACCGGGACGAAAGGGGCCCGGCACACCCGAAGGTGTCCCGCGCACCACCGCCATGACGCGACATCGCGGGCACAAAAAAAGCGCCTGCGATGAAGACTGGGCGCTGTTGCGCCTTTCGATTCCGACCGGCCAAGGTCGCGTCGCCGATGCTTCGGCGACGGAGGGAATTTATGCCTTGGGGGCTGCTAATGCAAGCTTAGGAAGGCTGGGAAAACGCGATTGGTGCTGCGGGAAACTGCCTACAACTCAAGGACACGTAAATGCCACCCAACGAGCCGGTTCGGCGCAGCTGAAAGGTTTACGAAGAACTGTACGGAGACAGACGGACGGTTGCTGGCCGTGAGGGCCCGGTATTCGCGGGGCTGGAACTTGGTGGATTTTTTGACGTACCTCAAAGGGTATCTATAAAAAATCAGCGTAAGCGCTCCATGAACCCCACATTCAAAGCGCTTACCTGATCCCCGATGCTGTGCTCCCGATTTCTTTCTGGAGCTCGCCGACCATGATGCGACCCGACGCCAAAGTCGAAAAAGTGTACCTCTACCCCAAGCCCGTCGACTTTCGAAAATCCATCGATGGCCTGGCCGCGCTGGTCGAACTCGATATCAAGGTGGCGGTGTTCGACCCGGTGCTTTTCGTCTTCCTCAACAAGCCGCGCAACCGCGTGAAGATCCTGTATTGGGAGCGCAACGGTTTCTGCCTGTGGCTCAAGCGCCTGGACTCCGAACGGTTCAAAACTTCACCCGATCCGACTGACGTCGCCATCGTCCTGACCGTCCAGGAACTGAACTGGCTACTCGATGGCTTCGACCTCTGGCGTAACCGTCCGCATCAGGTTTTGACCCCTCGTTTCGTCGCCTGATTCGGTATAATCCGCGGCATGATTTCCATGCCCGAAACCCTCCCTGCCGATCCTGTTCTGCTCAAGCAACTGCTTGAGCAGATGATCGACGAGCGCGCGTCCGACAAAGGCAAGATCGTTCATCTCGAAGAGGAAGTTGCGCTGTTGCGCCAGCGCTTGTTCGGGCGCAAGACCGAGCAGACGGGCGATGCGGCGGCACCACAATTGCCTCTCTTCAACGAAGCGGAAAGCCTGGCCGAACCCTTGGATGAGGCTGGCGACGAAGAAGTCGTTGCGCCGACCAAACGCCGTGGCAAGCGCAAGCCGCTGCCAGCTGATTTGCCGCGTATCGAAGTTGTCCACGAACTGCCCGAGCATGAACTGACCTGCGCTTGCGGCTGCCGCAAACATGCCATCGGTGAAGAAGTCAGCGAACAGCTTGAAATCGTCCCGATGCAGATTCGCGTCATCAAGCATGTGCGCAAGGTGTACGGCTGCCGCGACTGCGAGTCAGCGCCCATGACGGCGGACAAGCCCGCCCAGGTGATCGAGAAAAGCATGGCCAGCCCGAGTGTGCTGGCTATGCTGCTGACCACCAAATACGTAGACGGCTTGCCGCTTCACCGCTTCGAAAAAGTGCTGGGGCGTCACGGTATCGATATCCCGCGCCAAACCCTGGCACGCTGGGTGATTCAATGCAGCGAGCACTTTCAGCCGCTGCTGAATCTGATGCGCGAAAGCCTGTTGAACAGTCGGATCATCCACTGTGACGAAACCCGCGTGCAGGTGTTGAAAGAGCCGGGTCGTGAGCCCAGCAGCCAATCCTGGATGTGGGTACAAACCGGCGGCCCACCTGATCGCCCGGTGATCCTTTTCGACTACGCCACCAGCCGAGCGCAGGAGGTGCCCATGCGCCTGCTGGATGGCTATCGCGGTTATGTCATGACCGACGATTACGCCGGTTACAACGCACTGGCCACACAGAACGGCGTGGAGCGGTTGGGCTGCTGGGCGCATGCGCGGCGCAAGTTCGTCGAAGCGCAGAAAGTGCAGCCCAAGGGTAAAACCGGGCGTGCAGATATCGCCCTGAATTTGATCAACAAGCTGTATGGCATTGAGCGCGACCATAAGGACAGCAGCGATGAAGATCGCAAGCTGGCCCGCCAAGCGCGCAGCCAACCGGTGCTGACTCAGCTGAAAAACTGGGTAGAGAAAACGCAACCTCAGGTCACGACGCAGAATGCCTTGGGCAAGGCCATCGGTTACTTGGCCAGCAACTGGAGCAAGTTGGAACGCTACGTCGAGCAGGGTGACTTGCCGATCGACAACAACGCCGCCGAGCGTGCGATCCGCCCGTTTGTGATTGGCAGAAAGAACTGGTTGTTCAGTGACACGCCCAAAGGTGCCACTACCAGCGCACAACTTTACAGCTTGGTAGAAACGGCCAAAGCCAACGGCCAAGAACCCTATGCGTGGCTGCGCCACGCACTGGAACGCCTGCCGCAGGCGTGCTCAGTGGAAGACTACGAAGCGCTGCTGCCGTGGAATTGCACGCCTCAAATACATAGCTAAGTACTCTGCCCATCGTTGGCTAGGTGGGGTTCATGGAGCGCTTACGTTTATGGAGCGCTTACATTGCACGCACAGCATCGGGGATCAGGTAAGCGCTTTGAATGTGGGGTTTATGGAGCGCTTACAAATCAGCTAGTTATGGCTTTCAGTGGAATCGAATAGGGACTTGCAGAGGATCCAGTGAGAACTACGCCTACCCGTTTCTATGAATCGCCCCGGGAGTGTCAGATGCTTTCACACAGCCTAGACCCATAGCAGATGGTCATAAGGAAACCGTCCTTCTGCTACGTACAGGAAGAGGCTTTGTCAATCTGTGATTACGGGGTTATGCTTTATGAGGCATTTTGCCATTGCCACAAATAAGCATAGAGTATGCCTGATGAAAATCTTTTCCCTCTTGATCGCTGCAGTCCTTTCTTTCTCCTCAGTAACTACCTTCGCGCACAGCGGTGGCACTGACTCGAAGGGCTGCCACACCAATCACAAAACAGGCGAGCGCCACTGCCACTAAGGTACTCTCCAGGTACTTGAGTAGCGGCGTTCTTGAGTTCTGAGTATCCCGGCCGTAGACCCAGAGCCGGCGGTTACAGCGATTTGCGGACATATGTCGATCTTTCTTGATTAAAAACAAGGAGTTACGCATAAGTATAGATTACTAAAAGACACAGGCAGACAAGTATTAATACCTTGGCGACGCCCACTACTAACTAACCCTATGACGGAGCGCTGCATGAATATGATCTCGTACTGGAAAAATCACAAAGAAATTCATGTCGACAATGGTTTGATTCTCATTATAGGTTGGTACGATCACAAGAACCAAGAAAATGGTGGGAGTAAGGCATTAGGGGTTCACTGGGGAGATTATCCGCACTCCAGGGGGGTATTAAGCCCTTGCGTAATACCAAAAGCCACTCGCAGCGCTATTCTTTCCGGGCTGTTGCACCAAGCCGTTTCCACTGCAAATTTGGAGTTGGTTGAATCGATTACTGAAGCAATTGAGTTCTTTCATGCCTAACCATTCCACCACTATTGATACGACACTAGCTGAGTAAATGTTTGACAAAGGAGGAATCCATGCTATTTCGGGTAATTGAACTCACACAGGGAAATATAAATAACAACCACCTCTACCTTTCCAGCATCATAGATTTATTCCCACCTGAATCCATTGGCGGCCCAAATGAAAGTAAACAAGGCGTTCAACTAGAGATCCATTGCGGTGTTGCAAAGCCAGTCTTCACTGACATTGCAGGAGACAAAAAGATTTTTAGGAAGCGCTCGTGGCTGGGGGAATTTTTCCAGTCCCACACCCTGTCTGCTGGTAGCCGGATTATTATTGAAAGAACTGGGGCTAATCGCTATCACATTTTCCCCGCGCGAGGGTAATGCACAAGTAAACCAGTCGCGGTAACCAGTAGTTCGAGCCGCTGGGTCGACTCGATCAAAGACATCCAAGATGAATTAGGTAGCAAGAATAATCTCACCTAAGGGACTGATAAGCCGGACATGTACCATGACACCTCCATTAGATTCTCAGGACCGACGGTGGCATCCGACGATCGTCTACTATCGATCCCAAGCGGGCTCTAATCTTTGAAATCTGTCCCCGACGGGTCAGAGCAATAGCTCCCGCAGCAAATGGTCAGCTATTTCACCACAGTAACTTATCAATGATTCTCGGTATTCCACTTGTGCCTGGCACCGGGTCAATTGCTAGGAATGCATGCAATCCTGGATTTCCATTTTGTTGCTGCCATATCTCATAGATATGTTGGTTAACAGCCGTTGCGGCCAAAAATCTTGCAGCATCCCAACTGCGTCGGCCAGCACCCCTCGGGCTCGGATTGGGTACGCCCGGCAGCGACGCACCCAACCAGCCAGCCCAGTTTTTTATCCCCATGGGGGGAGTGTATGTACTTTGTAGGATATGAAAGTAGGAAATCCCCGAATGGCGTCCATCAATCATCGGAGCGAGATTTGGAAAAAGACAATGCAAAGTCTTACTTGCTGCAACAAAGCCGCCGCTTAAAGTAACGGCACCGGGAGTCGACAGCGTCGCATAAAGCAAACCAAGCTCCACTGATAAGTTTTGGCCTGTATTAGGATTTATGGTACTGCATGGCGCGGACATCGGTAATTCGATGTGCTCTATCCATTGAATAGACGCTGCCTGAAGATTTTGAAGTGTATTCGCCAGTATACTAGGCGCTACGAGCACTGAACCTTGTTTATCCATACCAAAAGCAGTCAAAAGAGCATGGATGGTGACAGCTGCATTTCCAAAACGAACCCAGCCAAGAACCCCGCCGTGCCCAGCAACACCGCTTTGTCTTGCGTTTATGAACGTGTTGTAGGTGAGGTTGTAATTTGCAGTTCTATTTCCGATATTGTATGCGGAAATCGCCGCAGGAATCATTACTGCCAAAGCAGATAAGGGCGTATTCTGAGCAACTGGCACTGCTACTCTCCATGCTTGCCGAAAGTGCTTAACACCTCAATAATCGACGTAGCCTTTCCGCATCAGGCACCTGCAAGATGCGAAGCTAATAAATTTGCTAGGCATTTAAAACCAGCTGTTCGTAATCACTTTCTTCTAGACTGAGTATTTCAGCAAGAACTCTATTTGCTTCAGCTTTTTCTACCCACCCAGAGAGAGATAGAACCTGAACAGAAACACTAGGAATAGACACCTTATCTCCATTGTAATCTATCATCATGTATTTACTCCCAACCCTTTCATTAACTTGCTGATCTGGATTAATGGAAAAACCCTCACCTATACAGTCAGTATCAAATCTGGCCAACACCCTCCCATAACAACCAAAACAACTCAGTACTTTAGCGGCGTCTTCCAAGGTTGTCATACCGAATAGAAGCTGAACACCTTGACCGGAGTCCACTTTTTCTTTTACTGGCTTATTCCACGTAAAGTCTCTGTCAGTTCCGCACTCATCGGACGTATAGAACTCAATGTCATTATAAATTTCCGATGAGTGAAACTGATCTTCTTTTGTCCTTAAAAAACGATAAAAATACAACTGACAAACTCCTTACGCACTAAATGGTACATTTAAACGCGCTATATGGTGGATTACATGACCAGATGAGATCAGTATACTGCTCTCGAGTGGAGTTTGAGAGGTGGATTCGTGGAAAATGCACCATTCCAGCAGTTTCCTAGAAAAAATGGGGACGGATTAATTTTTCGGCGACGAATCAGATACTGCCCGAACAGGGCACGCTACACAATGGGGCCGCAAAGCGGCCCCGATGATGCGCAGCATCAGCCTTCAGAAACACACTCTTCCTTCATCGCCTCCAGCTTGCCGAACTTCTCACTGGCCAACCGGATGATGATCCGGATCGCCTGGTGAATTCCCGCCGTGTTGCGAAAACTCAGCTGCAGGTTGTGCTCGCACTCCAGCACCTCGTCATGCTGCACCAGCGCCTCACCGAGCAGTTCGAGGGTCCAGACGTAGCTCTGGAGGGTAGACAGGCGTTCATGGTCAGGCATGGGGCACCTCCCGGTTGGCGCGGGTGGCGAGGGACTGGCTGTCGATCGTATCCGCTCCATGAAACCCACATTCCAACTGAATAGCTGACGCCCGATGCTGCGCTCCCGATTTCTTTCTGGAGCCCGCAAGTCATGATGCGCCCCGACAGCAAAGTTGAAAAAGTCTACCTCTATCCCAAACCCGTGGACTTTCGAAAGTCCATCGACGGCCTCACCGCGCTGGTCGAGCTGGATATCAAAGTCGCGGTATTCGACCCCGTACTTTTCGTCTTCCTCAATAAAGCCCGCAACCGCATCAAGGTGTTGTATTGGGAGCGCAACGGCTTCTGCCTTTGGCTCAAGCGCCTCGAAGCCGAGCGTTTCAAAACCTCACCCGACGCCACCGACGAAGCCATCGTTCTGACCGTCCAGGAACTGAATTGGCTCCTCGACGGTTTCGATCTCTGGCGCAACCGTCCGCATCAGGTTTTGACACCCCGTTTCGTCGCCTGACCCGGTATAATCCGGGACATGATTTCAGTACCCGATGACCTTCCTGACGACCCTGACGCGCTCAAACTACTGCTTACGCAGTTGTTGGCCGAGCGCACGGTCGATAAAGGCCAGATCGTCGATCTTAAAGAACAGGTCAAGCTGCTGCGCGATCGACTGTTCAATCGCAAGTCCGAGCAAACCGTCGAGTCCAACACACCCCAACTGGCGTTGTTCAACGAACCCGAAAGCCAGTGGGTACCTGCCGCTGATGATGCCGACGAAGAAGTTGTTGCGCCAACCAAAAAACGCGGCAAACGCAAACCACTGTCGGCCGACCTGCCACGTATTGAAGTCATTCATGACTTGCCTGAGCACGAACTGACTTGCGCCTGTGGTTGCCGCAAGCATGTGATTGGCGAGCAAACCAGCGAACAACTCGACATCGTGCCGATGCAGATCCGTGTGCTCAAACACGTGCGCAAAGTCTATGGCTGCCATGGTTGCGAAGCCGCGCCGGTCACTGCTGACAAGCCGGCCCAGTTGATCGAAAAGAGCATGGCCAGTCCCAGCGTGCTGGCCATGTTGCTGACCACCAAGTACGTTGATGGTCTGCCACTGCACCGCTTCGAGACGGTGCTGAACCGACATGGCATCGAGATCCCTCGGCAAACCCTGGCCCGCTGGGTCATCCAGTGCAGCGAACACTTCCAGCCACTGCTGAACCTGATGCGTGACCGCCTGCTGGAAAGCCCGGTGATTCATTGCGACGAAACACGAGTGCAGGTGCTCAAAGAGCCGGATCGTGATCCGACCACTCAATCCTGGATGTGGGTGCAGGCCAGTGGCCCGCCTGATCGACAAGTTGTGCTGTTCGATTACACCACCAGCCGCGCGCAGGATGTGCCGCTGCGCCTGCTGGAGGGCTATCGCGGCTACGTGATGACCGATGATTACGCCGGTTATAACGCTTTGGGGTTACAGCCAGGCGTTGAACGACTGGCGTGTATGGCGCACGCCCGCCGTAAATTCGTCGAGGCGCAGAAAGTGCAGCCCAAGGGCAAGACCGGTCGCGCCGATGTCGCGCTGGCGATGATCAACAAATTGTATGGCATCGAACGCGACCTCAAGGATGCCAGCGATGAACAGCGATTCATTGGTCGTCAGGAACGAAGCCTGCCGATCCTCGAGCAGTTGAAAAGTTGGCTCGACAAGACACACTCGCAAGTGACACTGCAAAGCGTACTGGGCAAGGCGGTGCATTACCTGGCAAACAACTGGAACCGCCTGGAGCGCTACGTCGAGGCGGGCCACCTGCCGATCGACAACAACCTGGCAGAGCGGGCCATAAAGCCGTTTGTGATCGGGCGCAAGGCTTGGCTGTTCAGTGACACGCCCAAGGGAGCCACGGCCAGCGCTCGGATCTACAGCTTGGTCGAAACCGCCAAAGCCAACGGCCAAGAGCCCTATACATGGCTGCGCCACGTATTTGAGCGACTGCCCCATGCGTCGTCAGTAGCAGACTACGAAGCGCTGCTGCCATGGAACTGTTCGCCAGAGGTGCCACGGTAACCTTGGTTCCCACCTTGCGGTAGGTGGGGTTCATGGATCGGTTACGTTCTGTAGATCTCAAAAAGGCGTTTGACTGGGAAGTCGTGCAGTACGGGCCCCAAGCCTTGCTTGGCGTACCAGCGATGATCTGAGCTTGCTATCACGATGAAGGCAAGGTCATCGCCGCTGGTAATAAGCTGGAAGTGGTATCTGTTTCCTGAGGCTGAATAATCTCAGTTCGCTGAGTGGCGCTGTGGGCTGGTCGTAAGGGAATGGCAGGCTGAGTCGCCCCAGCTTCGGTAGCCACTCGAAGACTACTACTGGCCGCAAGCTGCCCCGACATGAAGGGCTGCTACGGGTCGATAGCAGCCGGTCACGACTGACCGCTATCGGCCAGAAGCGGTCATTGAGTTACTACTGAATTAGCTTGTAATATACATATTTATCTAGTTGGCAATGAAATGCCAGCCAATGGCCAGATTGGCAATTTTCATACTCAGCAACCAGTTAAACCAGAAAAGACTCACACGAACCTCTAATTTAGCCTGCCTGATACTCATTAAACTTCAGGAAGGTATGATGCACGGACTGCTAAATTAGGATGTAAGCTTTTCATTCAAGTCAATACGCTTTTTAAGCGAGCTTTCTTCAATGGAAGAAATTGGCAATGCATGCCCTCCATAAAGATAGTCATCTTGGTAGTTATGATTATTTTTAACCAAAGCATCCAGTGCAAGCCTGAAGGTCAACTGGGTAGACATCACTTCAAGGTCACTAGCAACCAAATGACCGGAAGATAGCCAGTCATAGATATACCTACACTCATCAAAAGGAAGGACATCAAGGAACATCCGGTTCTTTTTACCATCGGCGACATACGTAAACCGTTTAGCCTCTTTAATATTCAAATGCTTCGGATAGGAAAACTGTGCAAATAACGGATAAAAGCCTAAGCCCTCAGTGGGCACATCGCATAGCTGAGGCATTTCTAACCGATAATTGAAGTCCCGAACATCTAGCATCCCCGCCCGCCACAAACCCTTATCCTCTTTGCAAGCATAAAAAGCGAGAATAGTTTCGATGGCTTTCTTTTCGTTTCCACTGGTATCAACTAGTTGCTGCATCCATCGACGAAAAAAGTTCCGTTCGCCATCCGAATATGGAACATTTTGCCCCTCATAAACATCAAGAAAATCAATTGTTCTTAACAGCGAAAAATTGCCTCCTTCATGAACGTAGCCGCACTCATTCCCCAACAGATTTTTTTTGGCCGAGGCAATGACCTCTTCTTTTTTCAAAAACATATTATCCCACAGCTTGCTGTTGATCAGTCTCTCTGTGGGGGCGATAATAGATCCTATATCCATTATCTGCCGCGTTATATAAGAGCCATAATAAAAATCAAAGTTCGACTTTACCTTGTCGAATAGGAGCTCATAACCTGGCTCCTCGTCCTCCACTATAGAAGAATCATCTTCGTGATCCACTGTAGAAGAATCATCTTCATCAAGATCGTGCATAGTCGTCTCGGAAACCCACATCCCATGCTCTTCCGCACTGGCTCCAGCATAGAATCTTTTTCCTGAGGTCGCGTCCAAAGTTCGCTTTGGGTAAAGATATGATGCTATCAAGTGCGAATATTTATGCAGGTCGGATTCTTTATTGGTGTCTGGCGCACTAAAGTTAGTAATAAGTACCCCCAAAGGGTTCAGTGACGAGTTTCGAAAAATTGAAGATACGATTTGTAGAGTTCTTTTATCGCTACTAGGAAATGTCGCACAAGCATCGTAGTATATAATATCAAATCTCCGGGGAGTGGCCGCGAAGTACTCCTCCATTTTCATTTTTATTAATTTGACGCCCCTAATATTACTATCACGAACCTCCTTGAGGGCTCGTTCAAATTCAACATCCAAAATTTCAAAGGCCCAAATATTTTCAGCACTCACCCCTAGATCAATCAATGTTTTTATGTCATTCATGGGCTCAGGCCCCGCGAGATATGCAATGGTTAGATCTCTCGCTTTTAATCGACCAACTACAGAAGCCCGGAAATCTTCCCATGCTGTCACATCACGATCCAAACAGCGATCAGCGGCCAACTGATATTCGCCGTAATCTAGAATACTGCATAATTTTCTCGCTGTGCGCACATAAGTTCTAGAGGCTATAGCCGACTTCTGTCTACGAGTGGTTAAAAGTTTTACAGCATGGGTCAGCGCGTTGGATCGAGCCAAAGTTTTCGTGGGCTGCTTGTATGAAGTTGTATTTTTATCATCCATTCGTAAAAACCTATCCTGGTTAAACCGATTTTAAGAAATTTCTTACTAACAATTCACAGGGTCGCACGCACAATTTTCGGATTTGCCAAAGCTAGCAAGTATGAAAGCGTTCATCTGTGAGAAAACATGGCCTCCAGCTTGACATAATCTGTCAGTCGAGATTTTTTTCCAACTACGAAAACGCCTTAGCCTTCGTCTAATTCTGAACGGCGGCAGCTTGAAACCGCTAACCATGATGGCGGCGCGCACGAGCGCAGAGCCTAATACGGGGTTAGAACCACGCGAGGGAGATCGCGTACTCGGATTCCATTACTCGGTAGTGACCTGGACGCCCCAGCCCACCCCACGAGGAACCAACGTTGGTGAAATCATGATCGATTGGGCAAAAGAAAAGGCGACCCTTGTGGGGTCGCCTTCGGATGTCAATGAGGCTGTAGTCGCAGCGATTCTTTAGTTTCCGGATCTACGATCCTTAAGGTCAGAACCCAGTCAAATCAACGGCCATATGGTGGGGCCTATCGACTGTCCCTACGTCAGTGAGTGCCAGCTTCACTGCTGCCGGATTCGGGGGGCCAATTACTGGCAAGCCATGCCCAAACATGCGCGTTTGCAGTCCTCGGTGCTCATCCTCGAAGATTTGCCTGGATAGGTCAAACCACCGGTACTCGGTAATTTGTTTCAGCGGGCGACTCGCTTGCCCTGGGCCTATCGCCTTTTGCGAGGCGCAAAAAAGGCCTGCATCGCTGCAAGCCTTCTTGATTTCTGGTGCCGGAGACAGGAATCGAACCTGCGACCTTCGCGTTACGAGTGCGCTGCTCTACCGACTGAGCTACACCGGCGTGTTGCGCAACGTACCATTGCCGTGCTCGTTACGCAAACCCCTGTTTCACCTCACTTTCACGGCGCCTTGCAGCCATTCGGCGCGAGGTCTTCCTCCACCGTGGTCACGCAGCTCCACCCTGCCTGGGTGCGGGCCAGGGTCACGGTCTTGCCCAGCACATTGGCCGGTGCGTCGGCCAGGGTGCAGGCGATGCTGGCGGTGCCGTCGGCCGCCGTGCCGCTGGCGGTGATCGCGCAATGGGCGGTGGCGGGCTGGCCGCCGAGGCTGGCGACGTCGGGCACGTCCTTGCCTTCGTTCAGGCGGATGTCCATCGGCGTTTTCAGTGCGGAGATTTCCAGCAGCGCCGCGGCGGCTTTGGCGCGGGCCTGGTGGTTGGTGTACATGGGGATGGCGATGGTCGCCAGGATGCCGATGATCGCGACGACGATCATCAGTTCGATCAGGGTGATACCTCGTTGCCCTTTCATGAACGGTCTTCCTTCGTAATACATGGAGGCGCGGTCGGCGCATTTCATCTTGGGTTGCGCCCCGGCCGGCAGGCGCGCAGTAGGCCTGAACCGACACCTTTTGTCACCCCTGCACGGCAGGGCATCATCTTCGCTGAACTACTCTAGTGAGCGTCATGGAAACGCGCCCGCCCTCGGGCCCGGCAAGCTGTAACGGGGCTTGTCGCCGCACTGCAAAGGACCTTCGCATGCCACCGTCTACCCGCCTCTACGCCTGGGAGGGCATCGATGCCTCCGGCGCTCGTCAACACGGCCAGCAACCGGGGCGCAGCCCGGCGTTCGTGCAGGCCTGGCTGCAACGCCAGGGCATCCGGGCCACGCGGGTGAGGTTGGCGGGTGGGTTGCAGTGGCGTTGGCCGCAGCGGGCGGGCAAGGCGGATGCGCCGGGGTTCAGTCGGCAGCTGGCGACCTTGCTGACGGCGGGGGTACCGTTGCTGCAGGCGTTCGAGGTGATGGCGCTCAGCACGGTGGACAGCGGCATGGCGGCGTTGCTGGCGCGGTTGAAACAGGATGTGGCGGCGGGGCTTGGGCTGGCGGAGGCGTTGCAGCGGCATCCGGCGTGGTTCGATGCGCTGTACTGCAACCTGGTGCGGGTGGGCGAGCAGTCGGGCACGCTGGACCGGCAACTGGAGCAGATGGCGGGGATGTTGGAGAAGCGCCAGGCGCTGCGGCAGAAGGTGCGCAAGGCGATGCTGTATCCGGCGCTGTTGCTGCTGACCGGCCTCGGGGTGGCGGCGTTGTTGCTGTTGGAGGTGGTGCCGCGCTTTCAGGGGCTGTTCGCCAGTTTCGACAAGGCGCTGCCGGCGTTCACCCAGTGGGTGATCGATTTATCCACAGGGCTGGGCAATCACGTGGGGTGGCTGGTGCTGTTGATAACTGTGTTGGGGGTTGGCGGGCGGGAGGCTTATCGGCGGCATCTGCCGGCGCGGCTGTGGATGGTGCGCTGGGGGCTGCGGGTGCCGGTGGTTGGCACCTTGCTCGGGCAGGCGGCGTTGGCGCGGTTTGCGCGCAGCCTGGCGACCTCTTATACAGCGGGCGTGGCGTTGCTGGATGCGCTGGCAACGGTGGCGCCGGTCAGTGGCAACTGCCTGCATGAGCGGGCGATCCTGGCGTTGCGCCAGGGCGTGGCCAATGGGGCCAGCCTGCAACAGGCGATGGAGGCGGACGGGCTGTTTCCGCCGCTGCTGCGCCAGCTGGTGGCGGTCGGTGAGGCCAGCGGCACCCTCGACACCATGCTGGACAAGGCCGCGCTACATTACGAAGAGCAGGTGAGCCAGACGCTGGAGCAGTTGACCACGCTGCTGGAGCCGGCCATCGTGCTGATCCTCGGGCTGCTGGTGGGGGGCCTTGTCGTGGCGATGTACTTGCCGATCTTCCAGTTGGGTAGCCTGATCTGAACATGAATGCCTGGGCCGTCGTCATCGATCATCCGCCGTTCTTTTATGCCCTGGCCGCGGTGCTGGGGTTGCTGGTGGGCAGTTTTCTCAATGTGCTGGCGTATCGGCTGCCGCTGATGCTCGAGCGCCAGTGGCAGCGCGAGGCGCAGGAGGTGCTGGGGCTGCCGCAGGCCGAGCACGAGCGCTTCGACCTGTGTTTGCCGGCGTCGCGTTGCCCCCATTGCCAGCGCCCGATCCGGGCGTGGGAAAACATTCCGGTGCTGAGTTACCTGGCCTTGCGCGGGCGTTGCTCGGGGTGCAAGGCGCGGATCAGTGCGCGTTATCCACTGGTGGAACTGGCCACCGCCCTGCTGTCGCTGCTGGTGGCGTGGCATTTCGGGCCGGGCGTGGAGGCGCTGGCGGTGATGCTGCTGACCTGGGGGCTGATCGTCTTGAGCCTGATCGATGCCGAGCACCAGTTGCTGCCGGATGTGCTGGTGCTGCCGCTGTTGTGGCTGGGGCTGGTGGTCAACGCCTTCGGGCTGCTGGTGCCGCTGGCCGATGCAGTGTGGGGTGCTGTGGCGGGTTATCTGAGCCTGTGGACGGTGTACTGGGTGTTCAAGCTGGTGACCGGCAAGGAGGGCATGGGCTTTGGCGACTTCAAGCTGCTGGCCATGCTCGGGGCCTGGGGTGGTTGGCAGATTTTGCCGCTGACCTTGATGCTGGCCTCCCTGGTTGGGGCGCTGATCGGGCTGGCGCTGGTACGGTTGAAACGTACGCAAATGGGCGCTGCATTGCCTTTCGGGCCTTATCTGGCCATTGCGGGGTGGATCGCATTGCTCTGGGGTGATGAAATAGTCGCTTCTTACCTGCAACTGCTTGGAACCTGATGAGCACAGCGCCTTTCACCCCCTGGATTCTCGGCCTGACCGGCGGCATCGGCAGCGGCAAGAGCGCCGCCGCCGAGCGTTTCGTCGAGCTGGGCGTGCACCTGGTCGATGCCGACCAGGCCGCGCGCTGGGTTGTCGAGCCGGGGCGCCCTGCCCTGGCCCGTATCGTCGAGCGCTTCGGCCCCGGCGTGCTGCTGGAGGACGGCCAGCTCGACCGTGGCGCCCTGCGCCAGCAGATCTTCGCGGATCCTGCGCAACGGCAATGGCTGGAGCAGCTGCTGCACCCGCTGATCGGCCAGGAGATCTTCAGCTACCTGGCCAAGGCCGAGACGCCCTATGCGGTGTATGTGTCGCCGCTGTTGATCGAGTCGGGGCAGTTCAGCAAGACCCAGCGCATATTGGTGATCGATGCGCCGACCGAGTTGCAGGTGCAGCGCACCCTGCAGCGGGACAACACCAGCCCCGAGCAGGTGCAGGCGATTCTCAAGGCCCAGCTGGCCCGGGAAGAGCGCCTGCGCCATGCCGATGACGTGGTGGTCAACGATCGTGACCTGCAATCACTGCACGACGAGATCGACCGCCTGCACCACTTTTACCTGACTTTGCGAGGAGGCCAGCCATGAGCCAGCCGATGACCGTTGATTGCCCAACCTGTGGGGCGCCCGTGGAATGGGGGGAGAAGAGCCCGTTCCGGCCGTTCTGCTCGGACCGCTGCAAGCTGATCGACCTGGGGGCCTGGGCGGCCGAGGAGCACAAGATCGCGGGGGCCGAAGAGTCCGAGGATGAGTTGTATTCGGGGGATCTGGAGCCGCGGCACTAAGCTGGGCTTGGTGGTGTGAGCACCACCGCAATCGCGGGGCAAGCCCGCTCCCACGCCGGTCGTCCATTAACTGGGAGGCCGGCGTTCAAGCCTCAGACATTTCTTACCTGTTAATCAGACCGCGCTGAATAGGCGCTCGCCCTATCCATTGGCATCGTTCGATGCACCAGCCATTCTCCCTTGCTGCTGGTCATCCGAGCAGGACGCCAACATGCCAGAACTGTATTTCATCGCTTACGGATTGGCGGCAGGCGTACTGCTCGACTGGCTGTGCCGCCCTAAAGGGTTGCGAAGGGCTGTGTACATCATCTTCATGGTGGTCGGCATCACCACTTGCTCCCAATTGGGTGAACGGCAAGTGCTGCAGCTCGATGGCGGCCTGTGGGGGATGTTGTTCATGCTGGTCGGCCAGCGCTTGCTGTTCAAACGCTCACGCTATTTTCGTGATGATTCGGATTGAGAAACGACAGGCCGAGGTCACTCAATCGCGGGTGAACCCGCTCCCACAGGGAATTGCGTCACCTCTACATGACCGTGGGATGCCGCGGTCGCGAATGGGCGGCCATGTGGGCCCACCCATCATTCATTGAATTAGCAGGGACCTGTGGGAGCGGGTTTACCCGCGAACACCGGCAAAGCCGGTGCCATGCACCGAGTCGCCTGCTTCGCGGGTGAACCCGCTCCCACAGGACCCGGACATGGATTCATGTCAGCGCTCTTCATCCTTCCAGGGCGCCTGCAAATATCGGCTGCGGTTAAACGTCTCCAGCCACTCGGGGCAGAACACCACCAGGGCACTGATCACGGTGCCATTGATAAACGCCTCGGGGAACATCATCAGCCACAGGTAGCCAACAAAGTCGCTCAGCCACTCCGGCATGGCGAACCGCTCGTCCATCCACAACACCCCCAGCCCGGCCGCCAGGCACACCAGCACGGTCAGCGCGGCAGGGAAGAACCCGCAACAGAAGATATACACGAACAGGTTACGCGGCTGGGCGCGCTCGACCAGGATTGCGCACACCTCGGTGACCAGCACCGGCAAGCCGACGATCAGCAGACCGTTGACGCCAATGGCGGCGAGGTCCTGGCGACCGAGCAGCAACAGGCCGAGCTGGGCCAGGAAGCCACCGAGCACCGCCAGCGGCCAATCCAACAGCAAGGTGACGGCAGTCATGCCGATGAAGTGGTACGACACACCGGTATCGAAATCGCGCCGCACCAGCCACAACACAAACAAGCAGAACACCGTGCCAAACAGCAAGTGCTGGCGGCGGGTATCGGTAAACAGCTCCACCCAGCGCGTGCGGCTGGCGGCCCAGACCAGCAGGGGCACGTAACCGAGCCAGCCAAGGGTGAGGCTGGTGCTGGACAAGACCTGTGCGCTGATCACCTGAACAATATCCCTGTCGGCCATGTGGACAAGCCTGAGTCTACACCCATTCTCCCTTTCGTCCGGTTGCTATAGGCTGACACCTCCTTTCGCTGCAGGACGCATCCCCGATGACCGAAGGCATCAACCTACCCTTGCTGCTGGGCGCGCTGTTCAGCGCCATCGCGGGGGTACTGCACCTGATGGTCATCGCCGTGGGCCCGCGCTGGTACCGTCTGTTCGGCGCAGGCGAGCGCATGGCCCGGGCCGCCGAGCAAGGGCGCGCCTACCCTGCCCTGGTCACCCTGGTGATCGCATCGGTACTGCTGGTCTGGGCCGCCTACGCGCTATCGGCAGCCGGTGTGATCGCGCCCTTGCCATTGCTGATGCCGATCATCTGCCTGATCACCCTGGTGTACCTGGCCCGTGGCCTGCTGGGGCCGCTGTTGCTGGCCGGAACCGGGCGCAGCCGGCGTTTCATTGCGGTCAGTTCGGCGATCTGCGTGGGCGGTGGGCTGCTGCACTTGTTCGGAGTCGTGCAGCAGTGGCTGACGCTGGGCTGATTCCCACGCACAAACAGCATCTTACCGTCATCAATTAGCGACTAAGCTTGTCCCCATGGATGACTCAGACTACCTGCGCCTGCTTACCATCCAGGCCGAACAAGCCAATGCGTTCCTGTCCAATGCCCGCAAATGGGAACGCGAGCGTTGGGTCTGCCAGCGCCTGCTGCAAGGGCTGAACATTCCCTACCGCAGCGAGGACTTCACCCCGGCCGGGCAGGAGCCGCCGGACGTACTGTTCCGCGACGCGGCGTTCGAGGTGTTCTTCGTGCTCGACGAGGGCCGGCGGCTCAACGATGAATGGCGCGAGGAGCTGCAACGGCGGCGCAGCGCGTTTTCCCTGGCCCAGCTGGTGCGCCGCGAGCAGCGGCCCCGGCGGATCAGCGCCCAGGAACTGCTGGCGCGCCTGGCGCCCACCTTGCGCAAGAAATCGCACAACTACCGCGAACGCGGGCTGGACCTGGGCGAGCTGGACATCATCGCCTTCTCCAGCCTCAAGCGCGAAGTGCTCGACCTCAACAGCCATTTCCCGCCGCCCACCGAATATCTGCGCCAGGGCTGGCGGTCGCTGTCGCTGGTGGGGCCGACCTTCGCAAGGGTGCTGTTCGCCCACCCGGACGCGCCGGATTTCCTGCGCGGCAACCTGGGGCGCAGCATCGTGTTCGACGTAGGTATCAGTCTTTGATCCAGTGCCGGGTGTCTTTGCGATCACGTACACTCGGCGCCAGGGATAGAAAGCATTATCATTCGACCTATGCGTTTGCGTGAACGCTGTGGCGTACACGCAGTCACAAACGTCTATCTGACGAGGCCCACCATGACCAGCCGCCTGAATCCCGAAGATCAGCGTCGCGTCGATGAGTATCTGAGCGCGCCCCAGCATCAAGTCGAGCGCAGGCCCTTCCGGCCGTTGCTGCTCCTGTTGTTGGTGGTGGCCGTGACCATCGGTCTGGGCCTGTTGAGCCGCCTGCTGAGTGGACTGGTGCTATGAGCTGCCTTGCGCTCGCCCGCCCCTCATGCCGGACGCGGCCGGACCTTGTGTCCACGAATTCCGTAAAACTTGTGAGATATCCCCATGACTCATCGCATCGTGATTGTCGGCGGCGGCGCCGGCGGCCTGGAACTGGCGACCCGCCTGGGTAAAAGCCTGGGCAAGCGCAAACAGGCCGAGATCACCCTGGTTGATGCCAACCTGACGCACATCTGGAAGCCCCTGCTGCACGAAGTGGCGGCCGGTTCGCTGAACTCCTCGGAAGACGAACTGAACTACGTGGCCCAGGCCAAGTGGAACCACTTCAACTTCCAGATGGGCCGCATGAGCGGCCTGGACCGTGAAAGCAAGCTGATCCAGCTGGCCGCGACCCTCGACGACGAGGGCCGTGAGCTGTTGCCTGCGCGCACCATCGGCTACGACAGCCTGGTGATCGCCGTGGGCAGCAACACCAACGACTTCGGCACCCTGGGCGCGGCGCAGCACTGCCTGTTCCTCGACAGCCGCAAGCAGGCCGAGCGCTTCCACCAGCAGCTGCTCAACCATTACCTGCGTGCCCACGCGGGTGATGTGGCCAGCGAGAAGATCAGCGTGGCCATCGTCGGTGCCGGCGCCACGGGTGTCGAGCTGGCGGCCGAGCTGCACAACGCCGCCCACGAGCTGGCGGCCTATGGCCTGGACAAGATCCAGCCGAAAGACATGCACATCACCCTCATCGAGGCCGGCCCACGGGTGCTGCCGGCGCTGCCGGAGCGCATCAGCGTGCCGGTGCACAAGACCCTGGAAAAACTCGGGGTGACGGTGATGACCAACGCCGCGGTCAGCGAAGTGACCGAGGATGGCCTGAAGACGGCGGCCGGCGAAGTGATCCAGGCCAGCCTGAAGGTATGGGCGGCGGGCATTCGCGCGCCGGGCTTCCTCAAGGACATCGACGGCCTGGAAACCAACCGCATCAACCAGCTGGTGGTGCGCCCGACCCTGCAGACCACCCGCGACGACAATATCTTCGCCTTCGGCGACTGCGCCGCCTGCCCGCAGCCGGGCAGCGACCGCAACGTGCCGCCACGGGCCCAGGCCGCGCACCAGCAGGCTTCGCTGCTGGCCAAGAGCCTGAAGGCGCGCCTGGAGAACAAGGCGCTGCCGACCTACGAGTACAAGGACTACGGCTCGCTGGTATCGCTGTCGCGCTTCTCGGCGGTGGGCAACCTGATGGGTAACCTGATGGGCAGCGTGAAGCTGGAGGGCTGGCTGGCGCGGATGTTCTATGTGTCGCTGTACCGGATGCACCAGATGGCGTTGTATGGGTTCTTCCGCACGGCGATGATGATGCTGGGTAGCAAGATTGGGCGTGGGACTGAGCCGCGACTCAAACTGCACTGAGGCTTTGAGATTTTGGGGCTGCTGCGCAGCCCTTTCGCGGCACAAGGCCGCTCCTACAGGGGGACGCGATCGCCTGTAGGAGCGGCCTTGTGCCGCGAAAGGGCCGCACAGCGGCCCCTGCGATTCACCTGACCACGCGATACGTGCTCTGCACAAACCCACTCTCGTAACTGGTCGTCTTCATGTGCTGCAACAGCACATCCTTCGCCAAATCCCCGAACAACGGAATCCCCTGCCCCAGCAGCACGGGAATGCGGGTGATGGTCATCTCGTCCACCAGCCCCTCGCGCAAGAACCCCTGAATCAGCTTGCCGCCATCCAGGTACAGGCTTTTTGCGCCCGTCGCCTGCAGGTGCTCCAGTAACGCCGGGATCGGCCCGGGGTGCAGCTCGACCTGCCCCGATACGCCCTTGGGCAAGGCCTCAAGGGTGCTGCTGACCACCACAACACGCGTATCCGGATACGGCCACTCACCAAAGGTCATGACCTTGTCGAAGGTCCCGCGCCCCATCACCAGCGTGTCGACGCCCGCCATGAACCCGGCGTAGCCATGGTCGTCGGTGGATTGGGTGGCGCCCATCAGCCAATCGAGGCCGCCGTCTTCACGGGCGATGTAGCCATCCAGGCTGGTGGCGATGAAAACACGGGCTTTGAGGGACATGCGTGGCGCTCCTGCGGGCAAAGGCCACAGGGTAGCAAGGGTGGGAATATAAATCGCGGACAAAAGAAAAAGGGCATCTCATTCGAGATGCCCTTTTTACATGGTGGGTCGTGTAGGATTCGAACCTACGACCAATTGGTTAAAAGCCAACTGCTCTACCAACTGAGCTAACGACCCGGAAAATGGTCGGGGTGAGGGGATTCGAACTCCTGACATCCTGCTCCCAAAGCAGGCGCGCTACCGGACTGCGCTACACCCCGAGATTGGCTCCGCGACCTGGACTCGAACCAGGGACCCAATGATTAACAGTCATTTGCTCTACCGACTGAGCTATCGCGGAACTGAACTTCGGTACATCTTTACTGCTTCGAAGTCTGTGTTAGCTTCGAACTCTTTAGCTGCTTCGCTTTCGCGTTGTCGCTGCTGAGGCCGGCTATTCTACATTCTTCGTTTTGCTTGTCAACCACTTTTTTTCGTTCAACTTACTGATTTGTAAGTTGTTTTGCGATCCCCGATGTTGCTGGTGATTCGCTCAGTGCCTGACAGCGGGGCGAATATTAGGGGCACTCTGAATTTTGTGCAAGCATTTTTTTCAAAAATTTCAGCAAGTTATCTGGAAAGCCCGAAAAGGCCCGGTTTTTCTGGGCCTGTACCGGCCTCTTCGCGGGTAAACCCGCTCCCACAGGTACCGCACCACGATCAAAGCTTGTGAGATCCCTGTGGGAGCGGGCTTGCCCGCGAAGAGGCCAGCACAGGCAAACACATAAAAAAGAGCCCCGCATGTGCGGGGCTCGTCCATGGCTGCTAATGATCAGGCGAAGACGATTTCTTCGCCATGCACCTTCGCGGTGATCGCCGCACCCGGCAGGAACTCGCCAGACAGGATCAACTGCGCCAGCGGGTTCTCGATCCAGCGCTGGATCGCACGCTTGAGCGGCCGTGCGCCATACACCGGGTCGTAACCGACGGCGATCAGCTTGTCCAACGCCTCCGGGCTCAGGCTCAGGCTCAACTCGCGCTCGGCCAGGCGACCGCGCAGGCGGCCGAGCTGGATCTCGGTGATACCAGCGATCTGCTCGCGGCCCAGGGGCTCGAACACCACCACTTCGTCGATCCGGTTGATGAACTCCGGACGGAAGTGCGAACCCACCGCGTCCATCACCGCCGCGCGCTGTGCCTCGCGATCACCGGCCAGTTCCTGGATCTGCGCCGAGCCCAGGTTGGAGGTCATCACGATCACCGTGTTGCGGAAGTCCACGGTACGGCCGTGGCTGTCGGTCAGGCGGCCGTCTTCCAGCACCTGCAGCAACACGTTGAACACATCCGGGTGGGCCTTCTCCACCTCGTCGAGCAGCACCACCGAGTACGGCTTGCGGCGCACGGCCTCGGTCAGGTAGCCGCCCTCTTCATAGCCCACGTAGCCTGGTGGAGCGCCGATCAGGCGAGCCACGGAGTGTTTCTCCATGAACTCGGACATGTCGATGCGCACCATGGCCTCTTCGGTGTCGAACAGGAACTCGGCCAGCGCCTTGCACAGCTCGGTCTTGCCCACGCCGGTGGGCCCAAGGAACAGGAACGAGCCGCTGGGGCGGTTCGGGTCGGACAGCCCGGCGCGGGAACGGCGCACGGCGTTGGCCACGGCGGTCACCGCCTCGTCCTGGCCGATCACCCGCTCATGCAGCAGGCTTTCCATCTTCAGCAGCTTCTCGCGCTCACCCTCGAGCATCTTGGCCACCGGGATACCGGTCCACTTGGACACCACTTCGGCAATCTCTTCCTCGGTGACCTTGTTGCGCAGCAGCTGGTTGTCGGTCTTGCCGTGCTGGTCGACCATCTGCAGGCTGCGCTCCAGGTCCGGGATCACCCCGTACTGCAGCTCGGCCATGCGGCTGAGGTCGCCCTTGCGGCGGGCGGCTTCCAGCTCCTGGCGCGCCTGCTCGATCTTCTGCTGGATCTGCGCCGAGCCCTGTACCTCGGCTTTTTCCGAGGCCCAGATCTCTTCGAGGTCGGCATACTCGCGCTCCAGGCGGTCGATTTCCTCGGTCAGTTTCTCCAGGCGTTTCTTCGCCGCTTCGTCTTCTTCTTTCTTCAGCGCCTGGGATTCCACCTTCAGCTGGATCAGGCGACGGTCGAGGCGGTCGAGCACTTCCGGCTTGGAGTCGATCTCCATGCGGATACGGCTGGCCGCTTCGTCGATCAGGTCGATGGCCTTGTCCGGCAGCTGGCGGTCGGTGATGTAGCGGTGGCTGAGCTTGGCCGCGGCGATGATCGCGCCGTCGGTGATGGCCACCTTGTGGTGCACTTCATAGCGTTCTTTCAGGCCGCGCAGGATGGCGATGGTGTCTTCCTCGCTCGGCTCTTCCACCAGCACCTTCTGGAAGCGGCGCTCGAGGGCGGCGTCCTTCTCGATGAACTGGCGGTATTCGTTGAGCGTGGTGGCGCCAACGCAATGCAGCTCGCCACGGGCCAGGGCCGGCTTGAGCATGTTGCCGGCGTCCATGGCGCCCTCGCCCTTGCCGGCGCCGACCATGGTGTGCAGTTCGTCGATGAACAGGATGATCTGGCCTTCCTGCTTGCTCAGTTCGTTGAGCAGGCCCTTGAGGCGTTCTTCGAACTCGCCGCGGTACTTGGCGCCAGCGATCAGCGCGCCCATGTCCAGGGCCAGCAGGCGCTTGCCTTTCAGGCCGTCGGGCACCTCGCCGTTGATGATGCGCTGGGCCAGGCCCTCGGCGATGGCGGTCTTGCCCACGCCGGGCTCGCCGATCAGCACCGGGTTGTTCTTGGTGCGGCGTTGCAGCACCTGGATGGTGCGGCGGATCTCGTCGTCACGGCCGATCACCGGGTCCAGCTTGCCTTCTTCGGCGCGCTTGGTCAGGTCGACGGTGTACTTGTCCAGGGCCTGGCGCGATTCCTCGGCGTTGGCGTCGTTCACCGCCGCGCCGCCGCGCAGGTTGTTGATGGCGTTCTCCAGGGCCTTCTTGCTCACGCCCTGGCCGAGCAGCAGCTTGCCGACCTTGCTGTTCTCGTCCATGGCGGCGAGCAGCACCAGTTCGCTGGAGATGAACTGGTCGCCCTTCTGCTGGGCCAGGCGGTCGGCCTGGTTGAGCAGGCGCGCCAGGTCCTGGGACATGTTCACATCGCCCGTGGGATTCTGGATTTTCGGCAGTTGGTCGAGCTCCTTGGTCAACGCCTTGCGCAGGCTGTTGATGTCGAAGCCGACCTGCATCAGCAGCGGCTTGATCGAACCGCCCTGCTGGTCGATCAGCGCCTGCAGCAGGTGCAGGGGCTCGATGGCCGGATGGTCCATGCCCACGGCCAGGGATTGGGAGTCGGATAACGCGAGTTGCAGCTTGCTGGTCAGTCGGTCTATTCGCATGGGGGATACCTTCCTTTAAAGGGCAGGCGGAGCGATGGACAGCACCTGTAATGAAGAACCTGCCTGAGATGACCAATAGATAAGGGTGATTCTGGAAGATTCAAGCGTAGCGGGGTTGACACGAGTCAGCCTGAAGGTTCGGCGCTGGGTTCTTCGCGGGTAAACCCGCTCCCACAGGATCTCCACAGCCCTTCAGCACACCACACAGCCCCTGTGGGAGCGGGTTTACCCGCGAAGGGGCCGGTACAGGTCAGCGCGGCTGCAGCCAGACCAACGAAGCGAAGCGCCCACCCTGCGGAGTGCGACGATAGGAGAAGAAACGCGGGTCACTGACCGTGCAGAACCCGCCACCATAAACGGCGGTAACGCCACGCGCCGCCAGGCGGATCCGCGCCAGCTGGTAGATATCGGCCATCAGCTTGCCAGGACGCTCGCCGTCAACAAAGGCTGCGGCGGCCTCGGGATGCACGGCGGTAAAGGCATCGCGCACTTCCATGCCCACCTCGAACGCCTGCGGCCCGATGGCCGGGCCCAGCCACACCATGACCTCTTCAGGCGCCAGCGCCAGGCGGTCGAGGGCGGCCTCCAGCACGCCACCGGCCAGCCCGCGCCAGCCGGCATGGGCAGCTGCCACACGGGTACCGGCACGGTCGCAGAACAGCGCAGGCAGGCAATCGGCGGTCATCACGGTGCAGGCAATGCCCGGCTGGTCCGTCCAGCTGGCATCGGCTTCGGCAACCACGGCGGGGTTGGCATCCGCCACCACCAACCCATGCACCTGCTTGAGCCAGGCCGGCTGGATGGCGAATTCGTCGCTCAGGCGACGACGGTTCTCGGCGACCGCCTGCGGGTCATCGCCCACATGGTCGCCAAGATTGAAGAATTCGTAGGGCGACAGGCTGACGCCGCCCTCGCGGGTGGTGACGCAGGCGCGAACCGAGGCCGGGGCCGGCCAGTCGGGGAGGATCAGCGACTGCGCCAGGCCACTCATCCGATGAAGCTCTCGCGGTCCTGGTCGAGCAGCGACAGCAACCACTGGAAGTCATCCGGCAACTCCGACTTCCACTCCATGCGCTCACCCGTGGTCGGGTGGTCCAGCGCCAGGAAACGCGCGTGCAGGGCCTGACGCGGGAAGTGCTTGACCGCCTCGACCATGGCCACGCTGGCGGCCGGCGGGATGCGGAAGCGTGCACCGTAGGTCTGGTCGCCGACCAGCGGATAGCCGACATGTGCCATGTGCACACGGATCTGGTGGGTGCGCCCGGTTTCCAGCTTGACCCGCACATGGGTGTGCGAACGGAAGCGCTTGAGCACGCGGTAGTGGCTGACGGCCGGCTTGCCGCCCTCGGTCACCGCCATGCGCTGGCGCTCGCCGCCGTGACGGCCGATCGGCGCGTCGATCTTGCCGCCGGCGATCACCACGCCGACCACGATGCACTCGTAGATGCGGCTGACCGAACGTTTTTGCAGCTGGTCGACCAGGTTGGTCTGCGCCTGCAGGGTCTTGGCCACCACCATCAGACCGGTGGTGTCCTTGTCCAGGCGGTGCACAATGCCGGCGCGCGGCACGTTGACGATGTCCGGCACATGGTGCAGCAGGGCGTTGAGCAAGGTGCCATCGGGATGACCGGCCGCCGGGTGGACCACCAGCCCGGCGGGCTTGTTGATCACCAGGATCTGGTCGTCCTCGTAGACGATGTCCAGCTCGATGTCCTGAGCCACCCATTCGCCCTGGGCCTCCTGCTCGGCTTCGAGGGCCAGGATGGAGCCGGTGTGGACGGTGTCGCGCGGTCGCAGCACCGCGCCATCGACGGTCAGGCGGCCATCTTTGATCCACGAGGACAGGCGCGAACGCGAGTACTCGCCGAACAATTGGGCGGCGACCTGGTCGAGGCGTTGGCCGCCCAGTTCGGACGGGACCTCTGCGCTAAGTTGAATGATCTCGGACATGCTCGAATCGACGGGCGTTCAGCCTTTGGTTTCGGCTGCGCGCTTGTGGTTAAATACGGCTTCTTTTGCCCCGGGGTTTGGCCGGGGGCGCTCATCATAACAGGACGGCACCGCCCAAGACAGCGGCCGTCAAAGGGACGCAAGCCGCCATGCAAGTGAAACACCTGCTGCTGATCGCCATCCTCGGGCTCACCGCTGCCTGTTCCTCGAACAAGGAAGTCATTGACGAGAACCTCAGCGAGGCCGAGCTGTACCAGCAGGCGCAGGCCGACCTGGACAACTCCAGCTACACCAGCGCCGTGAACAAGCTCAAGGCCCTGGAATCGCGCTACCCGTTCGGCCGCTACGCCGACCAGGCCCAGCTCGAGCTGATCTACGCCAACTATAAAAACTCCGAGCCCGAGGCCGCCAAGTCCGCCGCCGAGCGCTTCATCCGCCTGCACCCGCAGCACCCGAACGTCGACTACGCCTACTACCTCAAGGGCCTGACCTCGTTCGACCAGGACCGTGGCCTGCTGGCGCGCTTCCTGCCGCTGGACATGACCAAGCGTGACCCGGGCGCCGCCCGCGACTCGTACAACGAGTTCGCCCAGCTGACCAGCCGCTTCCCCAACAGCCGCTACGCCCCGGACGCCAAGCAGCGCATGATCTACCTGCGCAACCTGCTGGCCTCCTACGAGATCCACGTGGCCAACTACTACCTGAGCCGCGAGGCCTATGTGGCCGCCGCCAACCGTGGCCGCTACGTGGTCGAGAACTTCCAGGAAACCCCGTCGGTGGGTGATGGCCTGGCGGTGATGGTCGAGTCGTACCAGCGCATGCACCTGGACGAACTGGCGGCCACCAGCCTCGAGACCCTCAAGCTCAACTACCCGAACCACCCGAGCCTGGTCGATGGCCAGTTCGTCGCCAAAGTGGATGAAAACGGCAACCGCTCGTGGCTGTCCAAGGCCACCCTGGGCCTGATCGACACCCAGGCGCCGCTGCCACCGGGCGAGACCCGCGCCAACCAGGACGTGGTCAAGCAGTTCCAGGATGCCCGCTCCGAGATTCCGCAGGAGCTGCTGCCCAAGGACGAGAACGGCGACCCGATCCTGCCGGAAGGTCCGAAGGAAGCCGAGAAGGACCGCTCGTGGTTCAGCTACATGACCTTCGGTCTGTTCGACTGATACCACGCACGCAAAGAAAGGGAGGCCCGAGGCCTCCCTTTTTTCATGCCTGCGTCCTAGACTGTCGGCTTCTTTTCTCGACAAGCTGGACACCATGGTTCGCCTACTCTTCTGGATCGCCCTGATCGCCGCCGCGTTCTGGCTGTGGCGCAAGTTCAAGACCAGTCAGCAATCACCTGCTGAGCCGCGCCTGCAGGACCCGCTGAAGATGGTGCGCTGCGCCCATTGCGGCGTGCACCTGCCCAATGACCGGGCGTTGCAGCGTGGCCAGGAGTGGTACTGCAGCCAGCAGCATCTGGAACAAGGGCCAGGCCAGCAACGCTAACAGCCTACACGCCCTCTCTCTGTAGGAGCGGCCTTGTGCCGCGAAAGGGCTGCGTAGCGGCCCCAGGATTTGAGCGTTGACGCAAAGATCGCCGGGGCCGCTTTGCGACCCTTTCGCGGCACAAGGCCGCTCCTACAGTGGGTTATGCGCTCAGCCCAACCGCCCCTCAGGCGCATACGGCGCCGGATCGATGATCGGCTCGCGCCCCAGCAGCAAATCACCGAACAGCTGGCACGACGCCGGCGCCAGCACCAGCCCGTTGCGGTAATGCCCGCAGTTCAGCCATAGCCCTTCATGCCCCGGCACCACGCCGATATACGGGATACCTTCCGGCGAGCCAGGACGCAGGCCAGCCCAATGCCCGACCACCTCGGCATCCGCCAGCGCCGGCAGCAACTCCACCGCCGAGGCCTTCAGGCTCTCCAACGCATCCCCGGTCGGGGTCTTGTCGTAGCCGGCATGCTCCAGCGTACTGCCCACCAGGATATGCCCGTCGCGACGCGGGATCGCATAGCGCCCCTTGGCCAGGACCATGCTCGGCAAGAAGTCCTCGGCGCACTTGAACAGGATCATCTGCCCCTTCACCGGCTCCACCGGCAGCGTCAGCCCGAGGGTCTGCAGCAGGTCGCCGCTCCAGGCTCCGGCACTGAGCACCACATCGTCGGCGGCGATCACTCCGTCCTCGGTCTGCACACCGGTAACGCGGCCACCTTCATGGACGAACCCGCTGATCTGGCAATGCTCGCGCAGGGTCACGTTCGGCAACGCCTGCAACGCGGCCTTCAGCGACTTCACCAGGCGCGGGTTGCGCACGTTGGCCACGCCCGCCATGTAGATGGCATGGCGGTAACCCGGGCCAAGCACCGGCACGGCGTCGTAGGCCGCCGAGATATCCACTGCGCTGAGCGGGCGATGCTCACGCGCGGCCCAGGCCAGGGCCTCGGCTTCGTCATCCAGGTCCAGCCAGTAGAGCCCGGTGGTGTGCACCTCGGGGTCGACCCCGGTGCTGGCGAACAGGCGCTCGCCCAGCTGTGGATAAAAATCCTGCGACCAGTGCGCCAGGGCGGTCACCGCCGGGCTGTAGCGCCACGGGTACAGCGGCGAGACGATCCCGCCACCGGCCCAGGACGACTCCCGCCCCACCTCGCCCTGGTCGCACACCACCACCCGATCGACATCCGCCGCCAGGTTGAACGCGGTCAGCAGGCCGATGACACCGCCGCCAACAATCACTACTTGCTTGCTCATGGTTCGATCCAACACCTGAAGTAATTCCACGGTGCCTGGGCACCTCATGATCTTCAGCTTCCCCAGCACGCCTGGTCGCCCGCGCCCGTGTTATCGCGCACGCCCGCCTGGTCGAGCAGGAAGTCGCCGCAACGGTCGTCCGCCATGAAAGCCTCGGGCACACGGCTGGCGCGCAGGCTGAACCGGTCAGTGTCGCGCCAGGCCTGCAGACGGTAGTAGCGTGTGCCCGTGGGCAACACGGTGGTCAGTTGCTCGTTGTCGGCATAACCGCCCACGCGGGCGCGGTGCTGCTCCAGGCGCAATGCCGCGTCCTGCAGCAGGCCGACCGCTTCGCTTCGCGCGGCGCGCCGCAACTGGTCGCTGTAGCTGGGGTAGGCAATGGCTGCCAGCATGCCGATCAGCGCCACGACAATCAATAATTCGATCAGACCAAGGCCGCGCTGCATCTCAGCCCTCCCCCAGGCGCTGGCGCCAGCTGATCCGCTTCACCGCGCCGTCATCGTCGATGGCATAGACCGCCTCCAGCAGTTGCCGCGCGCGGGTTTGAAGGCCCACCGCCGTCACCCGGACCAGCGTCAGCCTGTCCCCGACGGGCTGGCCCGCGACACGCAGGCTGTCTCCCAGGGTTTGCAGGTAAACGAAGCCACTTTGGGTCGCCAGCCAGGGTGGGGAAGGCTGCGTATCAGGTGGACTTGGCGGCGGACAGGCCTGACATGGGACCGGGATGCCGCCTGCCAGCAGTTCCACACCTTCGAGCAAGGCTGCCTCCGCCTGCTCGAAGGCTCGTGCGCCGGCCAGTTGATCGCCTGCCTGGCGTTGCTGCAATAGTGCCTCCCGCAGCGCCAGGGTTGCCAGCAGGCCGAACAGCAGGCTCAGGATCAACGCCAGCACCAGCACGATGCCACGCTGCCCCGTCACGACTCGGCTCCCGGGTTGCGCAGGGCCACGCTCAGCGAATGCTGCTGCTCGAGCCCATGCTGCCGGTCATCCAGGGTCAGGCGGATATCCAGGCGCTCGCCCGCGCCCGCCTCGACACGGTTGACCTCCAGCGCCCGCACCTGGTCGATGAGACTGGCATGCTGCGCATTGCTGGTGAGCATCAGGCTGCCGTTGCGCACCCGATAGGTCACCCGGCGCACCGGCAGCGCCAGCAACTCGCCGTCCCCGACGTGCTGCCCGGGCTGCACCCGCGCCCAACTGCGGCAGTCGCTGAGCACGGTCCAGTCCGGGCTGCCGAGCAACCCGGGCAACTCGGCGCCGACCAGGGTCAGGCTGTCGCCCATGATCTCAATGGGCGAGGCGAAAGCCTGGGCCGCGCCAGGATCGGCAAAGTCCTCGGCTTCAAGACGCAGGCAACCGAACATCCCCGCCTGGCGAATATCCTCGGCCATTCGCTGCAAGGCCAGGCGGGCGTCATCCTGCAGGCGCGCCGCCGCACCTTGCAGTTGCAAGGCCTGATACGCCGAGACGAATACCTGGCCGGCGGCCACCAGCAGCATCAGGCCCAGCACCAGGGCCAGCAGTGCCTCGACCAGGCCCAAACCCGCCTGCCGGCGCCTCATGGCAGCACCCTGCCCTGCACGCTCAGCGACTGCCGGCCCTCGCCCAGGCCCGGCCAATCGACGTCCAGCACCAGCACGCCCCCGGCCAGGTTCATGCGCCCGTGCGCCGCACCACCGAGCACCAGGGTCAGGCGCGACTGCCAGGCTGCTTCCTCGCCCGCCTCGAGCGCCCCGGCAGCCCTGACCCGCTCCAACATGCCCTGGGCCAATTGCAGCACCTGCGCTTCCCGCCGAGCCCCCTCGACCGCCTGTAGGCCACGCAGTTGCAAGGCCGCCGATGCGAACAACCCCAGCGTCAGCACCGTGCCAGCCAGCAGCACCTCCAGCAGCGTCATGCCCCCTTCCCTCGCCCCCATAACCCCCTCCTGGGATCTTTCCTAGGCCGCAACCCGAACCGGCCGACTGGCGCCTTTGTTGGGCGTCCTGGAAGCTACAGAGAAGCACTTCCAGGGAGGAATGCAGCGTGGGGCAACAAGGCGTAACACTGATACAAATGATGTTCGCATTGGGCGTGCTGAGCCTTCTGACACACCAGGGTATATCGGCCTACAGCAAGTTCAGCGATGAGCTTTACCTCGGTGCCGTGGCCAGGGAGCTGGCACAGGCCCTGCGCGGCGCCCGTAATCAGGCGGCGCTAAGGCACCAGGCCGTGCTGGTCAGGCCGCTGGAGGAGGATTGGGGCAAGGGCTGGCGGGTGGTGCTGGAACAAGATGGCGAGCTGTTGCAGGCGCACCGCCTGCACAGGCCGCTGAGGATTGCCACGACCTCGGACCGGGTCGTGAGGTTCAGCGCCCGGGGGGCGCCGCTGGGGGTGGGCTTCGTCGGCATCACGCTGGACATCTGCCCGCGCACCACCCTCGACAGCCGTCATCAGGTGGTGCTCAGCCCCAGTGGCCGGGTCAGCCTGCGCAGCGACGAGGGCCGCCGCTGTGCACCGGACTGACTCAGATCGAGCGGACCCGCAGCTCCTTGGGCATGGAGAAGGTGATGTTCTCCTCGCGCCCGTCGAGCTCTTCGGCGCCGGTCGCGCCCCAGGCCTTGAGCTGGTCGATCACACCACGCACCAGCACCTCCGGTGCCGAGGCCCCGGCGGTGATGCCAATGCGCTCGGCCCCGTCGAACCAGCTGCGTTGCAGGTCCTCGGCGCCGTCGATCAGGTAGGCCGGGGTGCTCATGCGCTCGGCCAGCTCGCGCAGGCGGTTGGAGTTGGAGCTGTTGGGGCTGCCGACCACCAGTACCACGTCGCACTCGTCGGCCAGTTGCTTGACGGCATCCTGGCGGTTCTGGGTGGCGTAGCAGATGTCGTCCTTGCGCGGGCCGCCGATGTTCGGGAAGCGTTCGCGCAGGGCGTCGATCACCCGGCTGGTGTCGTCCATCGACAGGGTGGTCTGGGTGACGAAGGCCAGGTGGTCGGGGTTGCGCACCTGCAGCCTGGCGACATCGTCCTCGTCCTCGACGAGGTAGATGGCACCGCCGTTGCTGGCGTCGTACTGACCCATGGTGCCTTCGACTTCCGGGTGCCCCTCGTGACCGATGAGGATGGTCTCACGGCCGTCGCGGCTGTACTTGGCAACCTCGATATGCACCTTGGTCACCAGCGGGCAGGTGGCGTCGAACACCTTCAGGCCACGGCCGGCGGCTTCCTGGCGCACGGCCTGGGAAACGCCATGGGCGCTGAAGATGACGATGACGTCGTCCGGCACCTGGTCCAGCTCTTCGACGAAGATCGCGCCACGGTTGCGAAGGTCCTCGACCACGAACTTGTTGTGCACCACTTCGTGGCGCACATAGATCGGCGGGCCGAAGACTTCCAGGGCGCGGTTGACGATCTCGATCGCCCGGTCGACCCCCGCGCAGAAGCCGCGCGGGTTGGCGAGTTTGATTTGCATGCTCGGCTCCAGGCTCACACGGCCTTCACGTCGAGGATCTGCACCTCGAAGTTCAGGGTCTTGCCAGCCAGTGGATGGTTGAAATCGATGGTCACCTGGTTGTCGTCGAACGCCTTGACCACGCCCGGAAGCTCGGTGTTGGCGGCGTCGTTGAAGATCACCAGCAGCCCTTCGGACAGCTCCATGCCTTCGAACTGCGAGCGCGGCATCACCTGCACGTTCTGCGGGTTGTGCTGGCCGAAGGCGTTCTCCGGGGCGATGCTCAGCTTGCGCTGGTCACCGGCCTTGAAGCCGAACAGGGCGTTCTCGAAGCCCGGCAGCAGGTTGCCGTCGCCGACCTTGAACGTGGCCGGGGCCTTGTCGAAGGTGCTGTCGACGGTGTCGCCGTTTTCCAGGTGCAGCGCGAAGTGCAGGGTGACTTCGGTGTTCTGGCCAATGCGGGTCTCAGTCATGGACGGCTTCCTCGGACTTCTTGCTCTTGAACATGTCCAGCGCCAGCATCACCGCGCCCACGGTGATCGCGCTGTCGGCCAGGTTGAAGGCCGGGAAGTAGTAGCGGTTCTGCCAGTGCACCAGGATGAAGTCGACCACATGGCCCAGCACGACGCGGTCGTACAGGTTGCCCAGCGCGCCGCCCAGCACCAGGGCCAGGGCCACGGCCAGCCAGGTCTCGTTGCGCCCCAGGCGCTTGAGCCAGACCACCAGCACGGCGCTGACCACCACGGCGATCAGCGCGAACAGCCAGCGCTGCCAGCCGGAGCTGTCGGCCAGGAAGCTGAACGCCGCGCCGGTGTTGTAGGCCAGGGTCCAGCTGAAGTAGTCGGGAATGACCACGATCTGCTGGTACATGGTCAGCGCGCTGTCGAAGTACAGCTTGGTGGCCTGGTCGAGGACCAGGACCACCAGGCTCAGCCAGAGCCAGGCAAGGCGCCCGAAGCGCCCCGCGGAAGCGTTAGGCATAGTGGCGCACCTCGCCGGAGCCGCTCAGGTTGTCGACGCAACGGCTGCAGATCTCCGGATGCTCCGGGTGGCTGCCGACGTCGGCGCGGAAGTGCCAGCAGCGACCGCACTTGGCGTGACCGGACTTGACGACTTTCAGCTTGAGGCCTTCAACTTCGGTTGTCACCGCGTCGGCGGGTGCCTGGACGAACGGCACGACACTGGCGGCCGAAGTGATCAGCACGAAGCGCAACTCGTCGCCCAGCTTGTTCAAGTCGGCGCTCAGGGCGTCGTCGGCGAACAGGGTGACTTCGGCCTGCAGGTTGCCACCGATGGCCTTGGCCGCGCGCTGGTTCTCCAGTTCCTTGTTGACCGCGGTCTTGGCGGCCATGATGCGTTCCCAGTACTCGCGCCCCAGCTCGAAACCTTCCGGCAGTTCGCTCAGGCCTTCGTACCAGGTGTTGAGCATCACCGACTCGTTACGCTCGCCCGGCAGGTACTGCCACAGCTCGTCGGCGGTGAACGCCAGGATCGGCGCGATCCAGCGCACCAGTGCCTCGGAGATGTGGAACAGCGCGGTCTGGCAGGAGCGGCGGGCGACACTGTTGGCGCCAGTGGTGTACTGGCGGTCCTTGATGATGTCGAGGTAGAAGCCGCCCAGCTCCTGCACGCAGAAGTTGTGGATCTTCGAGTAGACGTTCCAGAAACGGTACTCGCCATAGTGCTCTTCCAGCTCGCGCTGCAGCAGCAGGGTGCGGTCGACCGCCCAGCGGTCCAGGGCCAGCATGTCTTCGGCCGGCAGCAGGTCGCGGGCCGGGTCGAAGCCGGACAGGTTGGAGAGCAGGAAGCGCGCGGTGTTGCGGATGCGGCGGTAGGCGTCGGCGCTACGCTGCAGGATCTGATCGGAAACCGCCATCTCGCCGGAGTAGTCGGTGGCCGAGACCCACAGGCGCATGATGTCGGCACCCAGGGTGTCGTTGACCTTCTGCGGCTCGATGGTGTTGCCCAGCGACTTGGACATCTTGCGGCCGTTCTCGTCCACGGTGAAGCCGTGGGTCAGCAGCTCGCGGTACGGCGCGTGGCCGTCGATGGCGCAACCGGTCAGCAAGGATGAGTGGAACCAGCCGCGGTGCTGGTCGGAGCCTTCCAGGTACAGGTCGGCGCGCGGGCCGGTGGCGTGGCCGATGTCGTGGGAGCCGCGCAGCACGTGCCAGTGGGTGGTGCCGGAGTCGAACCACACGTCGAGGGTGTCGGTGATCTTGTCGTATTGGCCGGCTTCGTCACCGAGCAGCTCGGCGGCGTCCAGCTTGAACCAGGCCTCGATGCCTTCTTTCTCGACGCGCTGGGCCACGGCCTCCATCAGTTCGACGGTGCGCGGGTGCAGCTCGCCGGTCTGCTTGTCGAGGAAGAACGGGATCGGCACGCCCCAGTTGCGCTGACGCGAGATGCACCAGTCAGGACGGTTGGCGATCATCGAATGCAGGCGCGCCTGGCCCCAGGCCGGAACGAACTTGGTCTCTTCGATGGCCTTGAGCGCGCGCTCGCGCAGCGGCTCGCCGGTGCTCGGCTGCTTGTCCATGCCGACGAACCACTGCGCGGTGGCGCGGTAGATCAGCGGGGTCTTGTGGCGCCAGCAGTGCATGTAGCTGTGGCTGATGGTCTCGGTGTGCATCAGCGCGCCGACTTCGCTGAGCTTGTCGACGATGGCCGGGTTGGCCTTCCAGATGAACTGGCCGCCGAAGAACGGCAGCGACTCGACGTACACGCCGTTGCTCTGCACCGGAGTGAGGATGTCGTCGTTGACCATGCCGTAGCGCTTGCAGGTGACGAAGTCGTCTTCACCGTAGGCCGGCGAGGAATGCACCACGCCGGTGCCGGCGCCCAGCTCGACGTAGTCGGCCAGGTAGATCGGCGACAGACGGTCGTAGAACGGGTGGCGGAAGTTGATCAGCTCCAGGGCCGAGCCCGGAGCGGTGGCGATGACCGAACCTTCCAGGTTGTAGCGCTTGAGGCACGACTCGACCAGCTCTTCGGCCAGCACCAGCAGGCGCTCGCCGGTATCGACCAGGGCGTACTTGAAGTCCGGGTGGATGTTCAGCGCCTGGTTGGCCGGGATGGTCCACGGGGTGGTGGTCCAGATCACGATGGCGGCGGGCTTGGCCAGCGCGCCCAGGCCGAAGGCGGCGGCCAGCTTGTCGGCATCGGCCACCGGGAAGGCGACGTCGATGGTCTGGGATTTCTTGTCGGCGTACTCGACCTCGGCTTCAGCCAGGGCCGAGCCGCAATCGAAGCACCAGTTCACAGGCTTGAGGCCCTTGAACACGAAGCCTTGCTTGACCATCTCGGCCAGGGCGCGGATTTCACCGGCCTCGTTGGCGAAGTTCATGGTCTTGTAGGGGTTGTCCCAGTCACCCAGCACGCCCAGGCGGATGAACTCGGTCTTCTGCCCTTCGATCTGCTCGGCGGCGTACTCGCGGCACAGCTCGCGGGTACGGTCGGCGGTCAGGTGCTTGCCGTGGGTGACCTCGACCTTGTGCTCGATCGGCAGGCCGTGGCAGTCCCAGCCCGGCACGTACGGCGCGTCGAAGCCGGACAGGGTCTTGGAGCGGACAATCATGTCCTTGAGAATCTTGTTCAGCGCATGACCGATGTGGATCTTGCCGTTGGCATAGGGCGGGCCGTCGTGCAGGACGAACTTCGGACGATCCTTGCCAATCTCGCGCAGCTTCCGGTACAGGCCAATGCTGTCCCAGCGCTGCAGGATCTGCGGTTCGCGCTGAGGCAGGCCGGCCTTCATGGGGAAGGCGGTGTCCGGAAGGTTAAGCGTGGCTTTGTAGTCGGTCATTTCAGGCTCTTCGTTAGCGGTTGAGCGTGCCAGTGGGCACGTGCGGCGGCGATGTCCGCGTCGATCGCCGACTTCAGCGCCTCCAGGGAGGCGAAACGCTGCTCTTCACGCAGCTTGTGGTGGAATTCCACCGTCAGGCGCCGGCCATACAGGTCGCCGGCGTAGTCCAGGAGATGAATCTCCAGGTGAGGACGCCCGTCACCGGCGACGGTGGGGCGCACTCCGATATTGCCGACACCCGGCCAGGCCTTGCCGTCGATTTCGATGCTGGCCAGGTAGACCCCGGACAGCGGCACGCGACGGCGCTTGAGCTGGATGTTGGCGGTGGGGGTGCCGAGCTGGCGGGCCAGCTTCTGGCCGTGCAGCACGCGCCCGGTGATACGGTACGGACGCCCCAGCAGGTGCTCGGCCAGCTCGAAGTCGCCTTCGGCCAGTGCCTTGCGCACTTCGGTGCTGCTGACCCGCAGGCCGTCCTGAACCACGGTGTTGGCCGCCTCGACGCTGAAGCCGTGGCGCTTGCCGGCTTCGGAGAGGAAGACGAAGTCGCCGGCGCGGTCGCAGCCGAAACGGAAATCGTCGCCCACTTCGAGGTGGCGCACGCCCAGGCCATCGACCAGCACCGCCTTGACGAACTGTTCGGCGCTGAGCTGGCTCAGGCGCTGGTTGAACGACAGGCACAGCACCCGGTCGATGCCCTCACCGGCCAGCAGCTCGACCTTGTCGCGCAGGCGGGCCAGGCGCGCCGGGGCGCTCTGCGGGGCGAAGTACTCGCGCGGCTGCGGCTCGAAGATCACCACGCAGGTGGGCAGGCCCAGTTCCTGACCGCGTTCGCGCAGGCGTGCGAGGATCGCCTGGTGGCCGCGGTGGACCCCGTCGAAGTTGCCAATGGTGGCGACACAGCCCCGGTGCTCGGGGCGCAGGTTGTGAAGACCTCGAACCAGCTGCATAACGCGCTTCTTGCTCATAAAGTGGCCGATTATAACCACACCCGGGCGCTGGTGACAGGCAGCAGCGGCCCCATGGGGCGTGGAATGCGAAAAACCGACGCCTGACCCCTCTCGCGCCTCAATGCAACGCCTTGCGGGCGAAATGCCGAGGGCGGAAACCACACAGGAACAGACAGCCGAAGTAAGTCACCACGCCCGCCGCGATCAGCGCCCCGAGGCGCAGGAAGCGCGCGAGCATGTTGCCCTGCTCCCAGGCCGGCAGGTAGTGCATGCCCAGCAACAGCACAGCCGACATCAAGGTCACCGCCAGTACCAGCTTGAGCAGGAACGGCGTCCAGCCCGGCTGCGGCTGGAACAGCTGCTGGCTGCGCAGCTTCCAGTACAGCAGGCCGGCGTTCAGGCACGCGCCCAGGCTGATGGCCAGGGCCAGCCCGGCATGGGCCAGCGGGCCGACCAGGGCCAGGTTGAACAGTTGGGTGCAGACCAGGGTGAAGACCGCGATCTTCACCGGCGTGCGGATATTCTGCTGCGCATAGAAGCCAGGTGCCAGTACCTTGACCAGGATGATCGCCAGCAGGCCCACCGAATAGGCGATCAGGGCGCGCTGGGTCATCGCGGCGTCGAAGGCGGTGAACTTGCCGTACTGGAACAGCGCCACGGTCAGCGGTTCGGCGAGAATGGCCAGGGCCAGGGTGCAGGGCAGCACCAGCAGGAAGCACAGGCGCAGGCCCCAGTCGAGGATCCGCGAATACTCCTCGCGGTCCTTGTTGGCGTAGGTCTTGGCCAGGGTCGGCAGCAGGATGGTGCCCAGGGCAACGCCCAGTACACCGGATGGCAGCTCCATCAGGCGGTCGGCGTAGTACATCCACGACACCGAACCTGCCACCAGGAACGAGGCGAAGATGGTGTTGATGATCAGCGAGATCTGGCTTACCGACACCCCGAGGATGGCCGGCAGCATCTGCTTGAGCACGCGCCACACCCCGGTGTCGCGCAGGTTCAGGCGCGGCAGCACGAGCATGCCGATCTTCTTCAGCGCCGGCAGCTGGTACAACAGTTGCGCCAGGCCACCGGCCAGCACGCCCCAGCCCAGGGCCATGATCGGCGGGTCGAAGTACGGCGTCAGCAGCACGGCGAAGGCGATCATCGCCACGTTGAGCAGCGTGGGGGTGAACGCCGGCACGCTGAAGCGGTTCCAGGTATTGAGGATCGCGCCGACCAGCGACGACAGCGAGATCAGCAATATATAAGGAAAGGTCACCCGCAGCAGCGAGGTGGTCAGCTCGTATTTTTCCGCGTTGTCGACGAAGCCCGGCGCGGTGGCCCAGACCACCCAAGGCGCGGCGAGGATGCCGATCACCGTGACCAGGGCCAGGACCAGGGTCAGCAGGCCGCTGACATAGGCGATGAAGGTCCGGGTGGCCTCCTCGCCCTGCTGGGTCTTGTACTCGGCCAGGATCGGCACGAAGGCCTGGGAGAAGGCCCCCTCGGCGAAGATCCGCCGCAGCAGGTTGGGCAGCTTGAAGGCGATGAAGAAGGCGTCGGTGGCGATGCCGGCGCCGAACACCCGCGCCAGGATGGTATCGCGCACGAAGCCGAGCACCCGGGAAATCATGGTGATTGAACTGACGGCGGCCAGGGATTTGAGCAGGTTCATCGAAAAGTTTCACGCCAGGGGCAGAGGACGCTGCCAGACAGCGTCCGAATGTGCGATACTCCCGCGCCTTCGCAGGGGAGCCAAAAATTCCCGAGTTTACAGGTCGTGCGACAGAAAGGAATATTTCCCTCCTGTTGGCTCACCACTCGGCGGAACCCTGCAAGTGGCCTTGACATCCGATCGACTCATCGGCATGATTCGCGGCCTATTTTGTTTGCTATTTACCTAAAGTCTTTCGAGGAGCTCGACGGTGGCCAACTCACCTTCCGCCAAGAAACGTGCAAAACAGGCTGAGAAGCGTCGCAGCCACAACGCCAGCCTGCGTTCCATGGTCCGCACCTACATCAAGAATGTAGTCAAAGCCATCGACGCAAAAGACGCCGAAAAAGCGCAAGCCGCTTACGTTCTGGCTGTACCTGTAATCGACCGTATGGCCGACAAGGGTATCATCCACAAGAACAAAGCTGCTCGCCACAAAGGCCGTCTGAATGGCCACATCAAGGCGCTGAAAGAAGCTGCAGCTGCCTAAGCGACGTTCTTGTCGAAAAAACCGACCCTAGGGTCGGTTTTTTTATGCCTGCAATAAAGTGTGGGTTGCTTATATAAAGAAGGCCCATGGCGTAATGCCTGTCAGTTAGCGCTTCATCGCTCTTGGTTGGGGCTGCTTTGCTGCCCTTCGCGGGTAAACCCGCTCCCACAGGATCGCGCAAACGCTGAATCGAGCGCTGTACTTGTGGGAGCAACTGTCTTGCTCAATTTCTAGAGTCTGGCGCGATCCGTGTGGGAGCGGGCAAAGCTCACCAGCACCACGCCTGCCAACCAGCGAACCGCCCTGCCGCTCAGTCCACCGCTGCCTGCAGCCTGCCCGCCCGACGGTACGCCTGCCGTGCGAAACACACGAACAACCCCGCCATCAGCGCCAACGCCATGGGCAAGCCATGGGGCGCCACGTCCATCGCCGCGCCGCTGACCAGCGGCCCGACCAGGCTGCCGACACCCCACAGCAGGCCGACACTGGCGTTGGCGGTCACCAGGTCCTGCCCCCTGAAACGCTGTCCGATCAACACCAGCGCCAGGGTGTAGATGCCCCCGGCCACCGCCCCGAGCACCACCAGCAGCGGCCACAGCAGCCAGGTCATCTGCAGCAGCCAGGGCAAGGCGATACCGATACTCATCGCCACCAGTCCGCACACCAGGTGCAGCCCGGTGCGCTCGACCCGGTCGGCGAGCCAGCCCAGCGGCAGCTGGAAGATCATGTCGCCGGCGAACACCACGGTCACCATCAGCGCCGCCACGCCTACGGCAAAACCGTGGCTGCTGGCGTACACCGGCAGCAATGACAGCACCACCGCATCGAAGAACGAGAAAAACAGCACCGCCACGCACAGCGCCGGGGCCACGCGGAAGAAGCCGGCCAGGCCGAAGCTCTTCTCGCCTTCGTCGCCATGCTCGACATGGTCGTTGGGCACGGTGAACAGGATGCACAGCAGCGCCAGGCCGTAGCAGACGGTGACCACGCCGGTCAGCCATGGGCTGTCGGCGCCGAGCAGCGCCAGCAGTGCCGGGCCGAGCACCTGGAAGCCGGTGAAGCTGGTGGCGTACAGGGCCATGATCTTGCCGCGGTTGTGCTCCGGACACAGCTCGTTGACCCACGATTCGCCGAGGATGATCGCGATGCCCATGCCGATGCCGAGCCCCAGGCGCAGCAGCGCCAGCCACAGCATCGAGTCGAAGGCCCATTCCAGCAGGGCGATGCTCAGGGTGCACAGGCTGAAGCTGAGCAGGTAGATGACGCGCCGGGTCAGGTGCCGGCAGCAGGTGTCGACCATGAAGGCCGAGAGCATCATGCCCGCGGCCGGGATCGCCGAGATGATGCCGATCTCCAGTGTCCCCGCCCCCGCCTCGTGCAAACGCAACGACACCAGTGGCAGGCTCGCCCCGAGGCTGAAACCGACCACCGACACGGCGAACAACAGGCCCACCAGCAAACGCATGTTCATGTACCACTCCTTGCAAGCCGGTGAGCAGGGGCTCTGGCCCTGGCCGACTGGAAAATCCGCTGAAAGATATTCGAACGCAGGCGCCCGCAGTCACGCCGCAATGGCGCTGGATGCAGGGGCGCGGATCAGTTCAGGGAAAGGTGTGGCGAGAAGGTGAAGGCGAACAGCACGCTGCGTCGACGCTTGAGCACCGTGTCGCTCGGCCACGCGCGGCGCGCTGTCGGGGCGACAGGCTGGCGGTGCGGGCGGGTCACATCGGTACGGCGCATCACGTGAACTACGCAGGGATTGAGGAGGCGGCACTCTAGGCCATGCGGATCCAAATCGTCAATCGTCGGCCTTGATGCACTTCCCTGTAGGAGCGGCCTTGTGCCGCGAAAGGGCTGCGAAGCAGCCCCTGGATTGTCGCGTTTAACCAAAGATTGCCGGGGCCGCTTCGCAGCCCTTTCCGGCCGGTCCGACGCCTCGGCAAGGCCGCTCCTACAAAGAATGCGTCTGGCCGACTTTCAGCGCTTGCCAGTGGACGGCAGGAACACCGCCAGCAACCCAAACAACGGCAGGAACGAGCAAACCCCATACACATACTCGATCCCACGCAGATCAGCCACATACCCCAGCAGCGCCGCGCCGATGCCACCGAAGCCGAACATCAGCCCGAAGAAGATCCCGGCGATCATCCCGACATTGCCCGGCACCAGTTCCTGGGCATACACCACGATGGCCGAGAACGCCGACGCCAGGACAAAACCGATCACCACGCTGAGCACGGTGGTCCAGAACAGGTCGGCATACGGCAGCGCCAGGGTGAACGGCGCCACCCCGAGGATCGAGAACCAGATCACCGCCTTGCGCCCGATGCGGTCACCGATCGGCCCGCCGAAGAAGGTGCCCGCCGCCACGGCGCCGAGGAACAGGAACAGGTGCAATTGGGAGCTGGCCACCGACAGCTGGAACTTCTCGATCAGGTAGAAGGTGAAGTAGCTGGTGAAGCTGGACATATAGAAGTACTTGGAGAACACCAACAGGCCCAGCACCACCAGCGCCAGGATCACCCGCTGGCGCGAGATGCCGTGGGTGGCCTGCACCGCCTTGCGCGCCTTGGCCTGGTTGAGGTGCTCCTTGTACCAGCGGCGCAGCATCAGGGTCACGGCGAAGAAGAACAGCCCGGCCACGCCGAACCAGGCGACATGGGTCTGGCCGAAAGGAATGACGATCGCCGCCGCCAGCAGCGGGCCGAGGGCGGAGCCGGCGTTGCCGCCAACCTGGAAGCTCGACTGCGCCAGGCCGAAGCGCCCACCGGAAGCCAGCCGGGCGATGCGCGAGGTCTCGGGGTGGAAGGTCGACGAGCCGATGCCCACCAGCGCCGAGGCCAGCAGGATCATCGGGAAGCTGCCGACGAAAGCCAGCATCACGATGCCCACCAGGGTGCACACCGTGCCCAGCGGCAGCAGGTTCGGCGTGGGCCGCTTGTCGGTGAAAAAGCCCACCCACGGCTGCAGCAGCGAGGCGGTGATCTGGAAGGTCAGGGTGATCAGGCCGATCTGGGCGAAGCTCAGGTTGTAGTTGGCCTTGAGCATCGGGTAGATCGCCGGCAGCACCGACTGGATCAGGTCGTTGATCAGGTGCGCCAGGGCGCAGAAACCGATGATGCGCATCACCAGTGGCGAGGCCTGGTTTGCCGGGCTGCTGGCACTGGAAGTGGTGGTACTGCTGATGGCCATGGGCTGGATGTCCGTCCGCGGATTGGGATCCGATTATCGTGAAACAAATAGATACGAAGCTACCTTTTTATTTTGCCGGGCCTTCCATGCGACACGTACTTGTAAATAATTCTCAATATAATTAGCATCCTTCTCCTCTTCCCTGTAAACGCTGGGCAAAACCGCCCTCCTCCTGCGAGCAGACCGATCCCATGAGCCCGATGCCCGCCTTGCAGCCCACGCCCGACCCCGAGCAGGAAGCCCTGGAGTGGTTCTCGCGCCTGCGCCAACCCGGCTGCGACGAGGCCCTGCGCCAGGCATTCGCCAGCTGGTGCCAGGACCCGCTCAATGCAAGGGCCTATGCCCAGCTCGAAGCCTACTGGCAGCAATTGCAGGTGCCGGCGGCACGCCCGCGACCACGCATCGCCAAGGTTCGTCGCAGCCGGGCCGGGCTGTGCCTGGGGCTGCTGTTCCTGCTGCTGGTGGGCGCCCTGGCCTGGCTCTACTGGCCCGTGATGCAGCGCCTGGGCAGCGAACTGCATACCAACAGCGGCGAGCGCCGCAGCGTGCGCCTGGCCGATGGCTCGACCCTGCACCTGGACAGCGCCAGCGCGATGAATGTCGACCTGCGTGGGCGCACCCGCCAGCTGCAGCTGGTGCAGGGCCAGGTCTACCTGGAGGTGATGCTCGATGGCCGGGCCATGGAGGTGCAGGTCGATGACACCCGGATCCAGGTGTTCGGCACCCGCCTGCAGATCGCCCGCCATGCTGACCACGACGAACTGGTGGTGTTCGGCGGCAAGGCTGCGGTGTTGCAGGGTGGCGACCAACGCCTGGTCAATGCCGGCGAACGGGTGACGTTCAGCGAAAGCCGCATCAACCCGGTCGAGAAGATCGATGCCAAATTGGCCGATGCCTGGCGCAACGGCCAATTGATGGCCAGGAACCTGCCGTTGAGCGAGGTGCTGGAGCGCCTGGCCGATTACCGTGGCCAGCGCGTCTGGCTGCTGAACGAGCAGGCCGCCTACCAGCGGGTCAGCGGTGATTTCGACCTCGACCACCCGGCGCAGAGCCTCGAGCGCCTGGCCGCCGACCAGCAACTGCGCCTGCACAACCTGCTCGGCCACTGGTTGATCGTGCGCTGATGCGCCCTTCCCGGCTAAGTTTTTGAAAGGTTGGCAATTTTTTTTAAAAACGTTGTTGACAGGATCGCGATTCGAGCTAATAATGCGCGCCAAGTTGGCTACATAGCTCAGTTGGTTAGAGCATAGCATTCATAATGCTGGGGTCCGGGGTTCAAGTCCCTGTGTAGCCACCACCTTTTAAAAGGGCTTATCGAAAGATAAGCCCTTTTTCTTTGCCTGCGAAAAAGCTACTTCACGCCTGCCACCACCACGGCCAGCCCCAGGCTGATCAACGCCACGCCGATGACCCGGTCGACCACCACCTGCCGCTCGATCATCGCCCGACGCAGCAAGTGGTTGGAAAAGAACACCGCCACCAGGCTGAACCACACCCAATGGGCGAACGACATGAACGCGCCATAGGCGAAGTCCAGCGCCAGCGGGCTGCCGGGCTGCACCACCTGGGTGTAGGCACTGACCACGAAGAGCATGGTCTTGGGGTTGAGCGCGTTGGTCAGAAAGCCCGTACGCAAGGCGCTCGCCACATTTGTCTCGCTGTGCGCCAGGCCGTCGAGGCTTATACGCGTGGTATTGGTCAGCGACTTGTAGCCCAGGTACACCAGGTAGCCCGCCCCCACCACCTTCATGGCCAGGAACAGGGTCGGGCTCTGGCTGATGATCACGGCGATGCCGAGCACGGTGTACAGCACATGCACCTGCACGCCCAGCGCGATGCCCACCGCTGCCGCGAGACCGGCCTTGCGGCCCTGTGCATAACTGCTGCGGGTGACCATGGCGAAGTCGGCGCCGGGGCTGATGACGGCAAGGAGGGTGAAGAGGGCGACGGCGATGAGTTCGTTCACGAACAGGTATCCTCGATAGGCGATGAAAATTCACTTGTGCCGTGATTATCGAGGCAGCATCAATTGCTAAAAATCGATTTATAGTGAGGCAAATACGCTAGTTAATTTCACAGATATTCTGAGGCTGTACTGGCCTCTTCGCGGGTAAACCCGCTCCCACAGGCTCGGCATGAAGGTCAAGATCGGTGATAAACCTGTGGGAGCGGGTTTACCCGCGAAATGGCCGGCAAGGACAACAACGTCATGAAACTGCCCCCCCTCACCGCCTTTCGCTACTTCGACATCGCCGCCCGCACCGAAAGCTTCGTGCGCGCTGCCGAGCACCTGCACGTCACCCACGGCGCCGTCAGCCGCCAGGTGCGCCTGCTCGAGGAAAGCCTCGGCGTGGAACTGTTCGAACGGCGCAACCGGGCGATCTTCCTCACCCGCGCCGGACGCGACCTGCAGGCCACCACCCAGGCGATCTTCGAGCAACTGGAGGGCGCCGTGCAGCGCCTGCACCAGCAAGCCCACGACAACGTGCTGGTGGTGTCCTGCGAGCCAACCATCGCCATGCGCTGGCTGATTCCGCGCCTGCCGCGCTTCCATGCCCGGCACCCCGACCTGCAACTGCACCTGGTGGCGGCCGGCGGGCCGGTGGATTTCGCCCGCGGCGGCATCGACCTGGCCCTGCGCCGCGATGACTTCCACTGGGACCGCCAGCTGCACAGCCTGAGGATCTGCGATGAATGGATCGGCCCGGTCGCCACGCCGGGCTTCAAGGGCCAGCGCCTGCTGCACAGCGCCACCCGCCCCGACGCCTGGGCCACCTGGCTGCGCCTGAGCGGCCAGGACTTCCGGCAAACGGCGCGCAGCGACTTCGAGCACTTCTACCTGTCGATCCAGGCCGCCAGCGCGGGCATGGGAATGGCCATCGCCTCGGCGCTGATGGTGCGTGACGAACTGGACAACGGTCAGCTACAGGCGCCGTACGGCTTCCTGCGCGATGGCTCCGGCTACCACCTGCTCAGCCCGCAGCCACTGGATGACGGCAGCAAGCGCCAGTGTTTCGCGCAGTGGGTCGGTGACGAGTGCCGGGCCTGCCTGGCTCATCTGGGCTTGCTGCAGAACGACGAACCGGCCCTGCCGTCACCGCCCCAGGTGCGATAGCCGGCCGTGTCGATATGGATGCGCCCCGAAGGGTAACGGCCCAGCCCCATGTTCCAGGCCTGGCCGTGCTGCTGCCAGAAGCGGCACAGCGGGCTCGGGTCGACCCCGCGTGGCAGCAGCAGGTCGACGGCGAAGGCGCGCATGTGCGCACTGCTCGGTGCGCCGCCGGCACAGGCATTGAGCCGGGGATCGCGGTAGGCCGACACCACTTCGAACTGACGTAGGATGCCCTGCCGGTCGAGGGTCTGGATCAAGGCCAGCGTCGAGCGCACCGCCGGCCAATGGCTCGCTGGCGCCACCGCGAAGGGCGAGGCCTTGCACTGGCGCCAGTCCGAGGCCGAGCGCAGCAACTGATGGATCGGCACCACGCCATACAGCCGGGCGTCCACCAGCATTTCACGAAACCTGCGGTTCTCGTGATCCCCGGCCCATTGGGCGAACATCCACACATCACGCTCATCGGCCTGGACTGCACCGAGCCTGATCAACGCGCTAGCCAATAGCCATGTCCTGGCGCTTTTCATTCCCCCACCTCTTCGTCCACCATGGGCGCGCCCGCCGTCCTGGCGGCCACTGACAAGGAGTTAAGCATGCACAAGATTGCTGTATCGGGCCTGGCCGCCCTCGCCTTCAGCGGCCTGGCCATGGCCGACGCGCAGATCGACCTGGGCGACGCCCAACGGGTCACCCGGTTGTTCGCCTACCCCAACAACTGCAACGTGATCTGCTACCGCGACTGGACACTCGAGAAGACTGTCGAGCACTACCTCACCCAGAGCGTGCAGCGCGATGGCTACGCCAACGCCAAGGTCACGGTGAACCGCGACAACGACAAGTTGCACGCCAGCATCACCGGCGTGCCGGCCAGCTATACCGAACCCTTGCGCAAGCTGCTCGACAGCGGCGAACTGGCCTACCAGGGCGCCACCCGCCTCAACCAGAAAGGCGGCTGGGACTACAGCTGGTACCTGTTCCTGCCCCTGGGAATGGCCCTGGAGAACCGCCGCAGCGTCGAGCTGCTGCACTTCCCGCCGGACTACTCGCTGACCCGCTATCAAGACTACCTGAAGTCCAACACCACCGACCGCTGGGCAGAGCTTCTGACCTTCAACGGCGTCGAGGCCACCCAGACCCCGGCCTACCAGACCATCGTCGATATCGCCCCGATCGCCGCGCCGGCCAGCGCGGGCAAGGACCTGGAAGGGGTGTACAGCTACTTCAACGATTACCAGGTGCGGATGGTCAAGGAAGTGGCCCTCACCCACGACGGCAAGACCGCCTTGCCGATGGTCGCCTTCGGCGCGCCGGTGCGGGCGTGGATCCAGCAGCAGTACGGGCCGAAGGTCAACGTGCTGGGGCTGGTCAGCATCGCGCCGGAGCCGGACAGCGCCAAGGTGCCCGTGCTCGGCGCCAACCATCCGAGCGCGATCTGGTACGCCGCCGACCCGAAAAGCTACGACGGCGACCAGGACAAGGCCGACGCCGCGGGCCTGAAGATGATGGGCCAGGACCTCTCCGCCGCCTGCTGGCAGGCCGGCATGGGCCGCAACCCGCAGGCCGACGCCAAGCTCACCCTGCAGGCCTGCACCAGCAAGTGGCAGGTGACCCAGAAGAAGCAGACCTGCGAGCTGTTCTACCGCACCATCCGCGACATGACGCCGGAACAGGCGGCGGCCAAGTGCAATACCGGGGCGGTGACGCGGAGCCTGCGCGATCTGCGCAAGCCCTTGGAGACCAACGAGACCGACCGGGCGCTTTGAGCCGCCCAGTCGATCGCTCCAGGTAGCCTGGGCCAAAGGGGCGACTGCGCCCCTTTGGCGTCAAACGCGGTTAGAAGCGTTCGTCGCGCAACGCCGGCAGGGTGATGTCACGCACGTAGCTGGAAGATGACAGGCTCAGCATCATCCGGCACACCTGCACCACATCGTGCACAGGGATCAGCGCGCCCTCCCCGCGTCGCTCGGCCTGGGCCAGCGGCACATCCAGGCCGTCCTCGGTGTTCAGGTAGCCGAGGTTCAGGCAACTCACGCCCAGGCCCTGGTCGCGGAAGCCTTCGCGCAGCGCCTCGGCAATGCCGCGCAGGCCGAACTTGCTGGCGCCAAAAGTCACCTCTGGCCGCCCGCTACCAGGCAGGCCCGAGGTCGAACCGGTAAGAATGATCCGTGGCCGGGGGCTCTGCAGCAGTACCGGCAGCAGGCGCTTGATCAACAGCAGCGGCGCGGTGATGTTGGTGTCGACCATGCGCTCGATCTGCGCCTCGTCGTCGTCGAGGAAGCTGTAGCCCTCGTCAAAGGCCCGCGCCTCCCAGATCCCGACGTTGTAGACCAGCACATCCAGCCCGTCCCCGGCCACCGCCTCGTGGATGATCGCGGCGGCCTGGCGCGGCTGGCCGAGGTCGGCCTCGATCCAGCGTACCGCGCCCGGCAACGCCGCCGGCCGGGTGCGCGATACACCGACCAGCGTATCGCCTACGCCACCCAGGCCCTGTACCAGCGCCCGTCCCAATCCCTTGCTCGCACCGACCACTAGAATTCGCATCGAATCACTCCCTATGGACTGCGCCAGATAGTACCCTGCCCAACCCAGCAAATCAGTCGGAAATGCCAGGACACCGTGGACAGAGATCAACTCGAACGCAACCAGATCCCCTTCTATTTTGTCGCCGTGGCGCTGGCCGCCGCCCTCGGCCTGCTGGCACCGGGCGCCGCCGCCCCACTGGCGGCGCTGGTGACCCCGGCCATCGCCGTGCTGATGTACGCGATGTTCCTGCAGATCCCTTTCCTCGACCTGCGCGCGGGCCTGGGCAAGCGGCGTTTCATGGGCGCGCTGCTGCTGGCCAACTTCGTGCTGGTGCCGCTGTTGGTGTGGGCCGGCACTCGTGGCCTGGTCGAACACCCCGCCGTGCTGGTCGGCGCCTTGCTGGTGCTGCTGACGCCCTGCATCGACTACGTGGTGGTGTTCACCCATATCGGTAAAGGTGACTCGCGCCTGACCCTTGCCGCCACGCCGGTGCTGCTGCTGGTGCAACTGGCGCTGCTGCCCTTGTACCTGGCGCTGATGCTCGAAGGCGCCGGTAGCGTGGAAATCTCGCTGGTGCCCTTTATCGAGGCGTTCGTGCTGTTGATCGTTCTGCCGCTGTTGCTGGCTGTCGCCAGCAGCGCCGGGGCGCGGCGCTCGACCCTGGTCGCGAAGTGGAACGATGCCTGGGCCTGGCTGCCGGTGCCGGCCATGGCATTGGTACTGGTGGTGGTGATCGCTTCGCAGATCGGCGTGGTGGCCACCCGTCTCGACGACCTGCTGCCGGTGCTGCCGGTGTATGCCGGCTTCGCCCTGCTGGCACCGCTGCTCGGATTGCTCGCGGCGCGGCTGTTGCGGTTATCCACAGGCGAGGCCCGGGCGGTGACTTTCAGTGCCGCCACGCGCAATTCGCTGGTGGTGCTGCCGTTGGCGCTGGCATTGCCGGAGCCGATCCGGGCGCTGGCGGCGGCGGCGGTGATTACCCAGACCTTGGTGGAGCTGGTCAGCGAGTTGATCTACATCCGCGCCGTACCGGCGTTGATTCGCCGTTAAGCCAGTTGCAAGCGCCACTGGCCGCAATGGCTGAAGCGCACCTCGGCCAGGGGCGGCACATCGATCCGCTGGAAGGACGCCAGGGGCGCAGCCAACGCATGCAGCATCGCCGCGCGGATGACAAAGGGATGGGTGATGGCGAGCCACTGGCCAGGCAACAGGGCGCTGTCCATCCAGATGGCGACGCGCTCGCACAAGGCGGCGATCGACTCACCGCCATGCGGCGTGGCATGCGGGTCGGACAGCCAGGCCTGGAGGGCGTCTTCGTCCAGTTGCTTGAGAGGCAGGCCCTTCCACTTGCCCAGGTCGCAGTCGCGCAGCCCCTCATCGACAGTCGCGTTCAGGCCCTCGGCCGTCTGCCGGGCACGCAGCTCCGGCGCGGTGAGGCAACGGGCAGTTGTCGATAGCGGTGCCGGAGGATCACGCAGCGGCTCGTCATCGAACGCGAAGCGGCCAACCCGCTGCGCCTCGGTGCGGGCGTGGCAGACCAGGGTGAGGTGAATGGGTTTCATGGCTGGCGCGCGCCCTCCCGCACAGCAGGGCCACCCAGACGGGCGGCCCGGCATGCATCACTTGCCGATCTGGATCTTCGGTGCCCACTCCAGCCAGGCATCCTCGGGCTTGTCGAACAAGGCGAAGGTCTGCTGCGGTCGCGCCGGGTTGCCCATCTGCTCGCCATCCGGCGTGGCGAAGGCAATCCCACCCTCGATCAGGGTCTCCACCGACTCGGTGCGCACCGTGGCGCCCTTGAACAGGCCCCAGTCGAAGCCGAAGCCGCTGCTGTTCCAGAAGCGGCTGCCGCCGCGTACCAACCCGGCGTAACGCGGCTCGATCAGGATGTGGATAAGTACCCGGTCGGCGGTCTGGCCCAGCTCGAAGCCGGTGACCCTGCCGACCGTGACCTCGCGGTAGGTCACCGGTACACCCGGCTTGATCGAGCCACGGCGCGCCGCGCTCAGGGTCAGTGGCAGGCCGACCTCCTCGCCTTTTACTTCCGGCGCATCGCTCAGGGCGATGAAGTCACGCTGCGGCCCCTTGTCCTTGAGCGCCGGCAGCACCTCCAGGTACTGGCCGCCGATCAGCGTGTCGAGGTTCTGGGTACGCACCAGGCCCAAGGCCGGCTTGACCACCCAGAACTGGGTACCGGCGCGGGCGATGCGCTCGGCCGCCTGGGTGATTCGTGCACGGAGCAGCACGGCCTGCAGGTCGGCGGTCAGGTCGACGCTCTCGACACTGCCCACATCCAAGCCACGGAAACGGATCGGCGTGCCCGGCTTCAGGCCCTCGGCGCGCTCCACGCGGATGGTGACCAGGGTACCGGCACGGTTGGCCGCATCCTGGCTTTCATGCAGGCGGAAACGCGGAATGCGGCGCTTGAGCGGCACATCCGGTTTCGGCGTATCGAAGGCGATGCCACCGGCCATCAGCGTCTGCAACGACTCGCTCTTGACCTGGATCCCCGAGAGGCCGCCGGTCAGGGTGATGCCACTGGCATTCCAGAAGCGCGAGGAGCCGTTGACCAGGTTCTCGTATTCCTTCTCGATGTGCACCCCGATCAGGATGCGCTTGCTGTTGCGGGCGAACTGGTAGCTCTGCACGCTACCCACGCGCACCTGGCGATACATCACCGGGCTGCCCACTTCCAGCGAGCCCAGGGTATCGGCGAACAGCACCATGTGCCGGCCCGGCGCCTTCAGGTCCAGCGGCGGCGCCTTGGGTCGCGCCTCGAACTCGCGCAGCGGCTTGGCACCCGGCTCACCCGGGCGTACGGCAATGTAGTTGCCCTTCACCAACGCCTCGAGGCCGGTAATGCCGGCAAGCGAAATGGACGGCTTGACCACCCAGAACTGGGTGCCTTCGACCAGGTAGTCTTCGGCCAGCGGATCGAGGGTCAGCTCGGCCATGGCAGTGGAGAGGTCGCCTTCGACTTTCAGTTCCTTCAGCGTTCCCACCTGGATACCTTTGTACAGCACCGGCGTGCGGCCCTTCTGCAGCCCCTCGAAGTCACTGAGCTTGACCTTGACCCGGATGCCGGCCTGGGCGGCGTCGAAGTCTTCGTACAGGCGGAACGGCAGGCTCGGATCGGTGGGCGGGCTGTCCTTGCGGTTTTCCGGCGTGGCGAAGGCGATACCGCCGGCGACGATGCTCGACAGCGACTCGGTACGCACCTTGACCCCGGACAGGTCGGCGTCGATGCTGACCCCGCTGGCGTTCCAGAACCGCGTGTGCTTGCGCACCAGGCTGGCGTAGGCCGGGGCGATGAACACCTTGATCTCCACCGTGCCCTGGTCTTCGGACAAGCGATAGCTCTTCACCCGGCCCACCTGAATCTGCTTGTAGAACACCGGACTGTCACGGTTGAGCGAGCCCAGGCGCTCGGCCTTGAGGACAAGATGCAAACCCGGCTCGCTATCGGACAGCGGCGGGGCCTCCTTGAGTGCGGTGAAACGCTTGGTCTGCTCGCCCTCCCCCGGATCGACGGCGATGTAGTTACCCGACACCAGTGTCTCCAGTCCCGTAATGCCCGCCAGGCTGACGCTTGGCTTCACCAGCCAGAATCGCGTGCCCTTGGTCAGGTGCGGCCCTGCCTCCTTGCGCATCTCGATGGTGGCGACCACCCCGCGGTTTTCCCCCTTGTCATCCAGCACCAGGGCGACGACCTTGCCCACCGACATGCCCTTGTAGATGACCTCAGTCTTGTTGGCGACGATGCCCTCGCCACTCTCGAAGCGCACCTGGATCTCGATACCGGCATCGCTGTAGGCCTTCCAGGCCAGCCAGCCGCCAATCGCCAAGGCAATCAACGGCAGGATCCAGATAGCCGACCAGTTCGAAGCGGGGCGGGTTTTAGCCGTAGGCAAATCACTCATGGTCGTCATCCGACTCCGTGTTGTCCCAGATCAGTCGGGGATCGAAAGTTAAAGCGGCGAGCATTGTCAGGATCACCACGGTGGCGAAGGCGACGGCGCCCAGATTGGCTTCGACACTGGCGATGCGGCCGAAATTCACCACCGCCACCAGGATGGCGATGACGAAGATGTCCAGCATCGACCAGCGGCCGATGAATTCGATGAAGCGGTACATCAGGATGCGCTGGCGCGCCGAGAGCGGCTGGTGGCGCTGCACCGAGTACAGCAGCAGGGCGATGCCGACCAGCTTGAAGGTCGGCACCAGGATGCTGGCGATGAACACCACCGCGGCGATCGGCAGCATGCCATGCTTCATCAAGGTGATGACGCCGGACATGATGGTGTCCGGACTGCCCTGGCCGAGCGCGCTGACAGTCATGATCGGCAGCACGTTGGCCGGGATGTAGAGCACCATCGCCGTGATCAGCAGCGCCCAGGTGCGCACGATGCTGTTCGGGCGCCGGGCATGCACCACCGCGCCGCAGCGGGTACAGGTCTGCGAGGTGCTGTCCGGCTCCTGGCGATTCAGTTCGTGACATTCATTGCAGACCAGGATGCCTGCATCAATCGCCCGCATGGACATCCTCCCCCGACAAGGCCACCCAGATCTGGTGCGGCGACATGACCACCTCGAGCCACACCTGCACCAGCAACAGGCTGATAAAGCAGAACAGGCCCAGGCCGATACTCAGTTCGGCCAGGTCGACCAGCTTGACGATGGCCACCAGCACGCCCATGAAGTAGACCTCGAGCATGCCCCACTCACGCAGGTGGTGATAGATACGATAGATCAGCAGGCCGTAGCTGCGGCCGATATCCAGGCGGATGCTCAGCAGCACCATCAGCTGGCAAAGCAGCTTGAGCAAGGGGATGGCCATGCTGCACAGGAACACCACCACGGCGATGCCGCGCATCTCTGAGTTGTACAGACCAAGCACACCGCTCCAGACGGTGTCGTCGGAGGTCTGGCCGAGCAGGTGCAACTGCATGATCGGCAGGAAGTTGGCCGGCACGTACAGCAGCAACGCGGTCAGGACCAGGGCCAGGCTGCGGTTGATCAGGTTGTGGCGATGGGCATACAGCTCGTAGCCGCAGCGCGGGCACTGGGCCTTCTCGTCATTTTGCAGCGTGGTCTTGCGCATCAGCAGGTCGCACTCGTGGCAGGCCACGAGTTCGTCCAGCGGCATCTGCGCGAGCGCTTCGGGATCGACAGGGTTGGGCATAAAGGCATTCTGAATGGATGCGTCGGCTCTATTCTAGTGTTCCGACTCGAATTGTGGGAGATGGCCATTATGAGGAACTGTATCGGTAGCCGGGTCACATTTTCCGCAAGCGAATCGCCCTCCCTGTAGGAGCGGCCTTGTGCCGCGAAAGGGCTGCGTAGCAGACCCGGCGATATCAGCTTGATGCACAAATCCTGGGGCCGCGTTGCGGCCCTTTCGCGGCGCGAGGCCGCTCCTACAGGGGGAGACTGTGTTTATTTGGGAACGCGGAAAAGACAAAACCCCTACCTGCTCGCGCAGATAGGGGTTTTGCGAAATGAATCTTGACGATGACCTACTCTCACATGGGGAAACCCCACACTACCATCGGCGATGCATCGTTTCACTGCTGAGTTCGGGATGGGATCAGGTGGTTCCAATGCTCTATGGTCGTCAAGAAATTCTGTTGCCAGAACATCCAGATGGATACTCCAGCCAATTCGGATATGTGATCTTTGTGGTTCGTCGCGAACTTTCGGTTCTTGCGTCTTCACCACCACAATTTGGCCTGAGCGCAAATTGCTTGGGTGTTATATGGTCAAGCCTCACGGGCAATTAGTATTGGTTAGCTCAACGCCTCACAGCGCTTACACACCCAACCTATCAACGTCGTAGTCTTCGACGGCCCTTCAGGGAGCTCAAGGCTCCAGTGAGATCTCATCTTGAGGCAAGTTTCCCGCTTAGATGCTTTCAGCGGTTATCTCTTCCGAACATAGCTACCCGGCAATGCCACTGGCGTGACAACCGGAACACCAGAGGTTCGTCCACTCCGGTCCTCTCGTACTAGGAGCAGCCCCTCTCAAATCTCAAACGTCCACGGCAGATAGGGACCGAACTGTCTCACGACGTTCTAAACCCAGCTCGCGTACCACTTTAAATGGCGAACAGCCATACCCTTGGGACCGGCTTCAGCCCCAGGATGTGATGAGCCGACATCGAGGTGCCAAACACCGCCGTCGATATGAACTCTTGGGCGGTATCAGCCTGTTATCCCCGGAGTACCTTTTATCCGTTGAGCGATGGCCCTTCCATACAGAACCACCGGATCACTAAGACCTACTTTCGTACCTGCTCGACGTGTGTGTCTCGCAGTCAAGCGCGCTTTTGCCTTTATACTCTACGACCGATTTCCGACCGGTCTGAGCGCACCTTCGTACTCCTCCGTTACTCTTTGGGAGGAGACCGCCCCAGTCAAACTACCCACCATACACTGTCCTCGATCCGGATAACGGACCTGAGTTAGAACCTCAAGGTTGCCAGGGTGGTATTTCAAGGATGGCTCCATGAGAACTGGCGTCCCCACTTCAAAGCCTCCCACCTATCCTACACAAGCAAGCTCAAAGTCCAGTGCAAAGCTATAGTAAAGGTTCACGGGGTCTTTCCGTCTAGCCGCGGATACACTGCATCTTCACAGCGATTTCAATTTCACTGAGTCTCGGGTGGAGACAGCGCCGCCATCGTTACGCCATTCGTGCAGGTCGGAACTTACCCGACAAGGAATTTCGCTACCTTAGGACCGTTATAGTTACGGCCGCCGTTTACCGGGGCTTCGATCAAGAGCTTCGCTTGCGCTAACCCCATCAATTAACCTTCCGGCACCGGGCAGGCGTCACACCCTATACGTCCACTTTCGTGTTTGCAGAGTGCTGTGTTTTTAATAAACAGTCGCAGCGGCCTGGTATCTTCGACCGGCGTGGGCTTACGCAGCAAGTGCTTCACCCTCACCGGCGCACCTTCTCCCGAAGTTACGGTGCCATTTTGCCTAGTTCCTTCACCCGAGTTCTCTCAAGCGCCTTGGTATTCTCTACCTAACCACCTGTGTCGGTTTGGGGTACGGTTCCCAGTTATCTGAAGCTTAGGAGCTTTTCTTGGAAGCATGGCATCAACCACTTCGCGCTCTAATGAGCACTCGTCATCAGCTCTCGGCCTTGAGATCCCGGATTTGCCTAAGATCTCAGCCTACCACCTTAAACTTGGACAACCAACGCCAAGCTGGCCTAGCCTTCTCCGTCCCTCCATCGCAATAACTGGAAGTACAGGAATATTAACCTGTTTTCCATCGACTACGCTTTTCAGCCTCGCCTTAGGGACCGACTAACCCTGCGTCGATTAACGTTGCGCAGGAAACCTTGGTCTTTCGGCGTGCGAGTTTTTCACTCGCATTGTCGTTACTCATGTCAGCATTCGCACTTCTGATACCTCCAGCAAGCTTCTCAACTCACCTTCACAGGCTTACAGAACGCTCCTCTACCGCATCACCAAAAGGTGATACCCGTAGCTTCGGTGCATGGTTTGAGCCCCGTTACATCTTCCGCGCAGGCCGACTCGACTAGTGAGCTATTACGCTTTCTTTAAAGGGTGGCTGCTTCTAAGCCAACCTCCTAGCTGTCTAAGCCTTCCCACATCGTTTCCCACTTAACCATGACTTTGGGACCTTAGCTGACGGTCTGGGTTGTTTCCCTTTTCACGACGGACGTTAGCACCCGCCGTGTGTCTCCCATGCTCGGCACTTGTAGGTATTCGGAGTTTGCATCGGTTTGGTAAGTCGGGATGACCCCCTAGCCGAAACAGTGCTCTACCCCCTACAGTGATACATGAGGCGCTACCTAAATAGCTTTCGAGGAGAACCAGCTATCTCCGAGCTTGATTAGCCTTTCACTCCGATCCACAGGTCATCCGCTAACTTTTCAACGGTAGTCGGTTCGGTCCTCCAGTCAGTGTTACCTAACCTTCAACCTGCCCATGGATAGATCGCCCGGTTTCGGGTCTATACCCAGCGACTAAAGCGCCCTATTAAGACTCGCTTTCGCTACGCCTCCCCTATTCGGTTAAGCTCGCCACTGAATATAAGTCGCTGACCCATTATACAAAAGGTACGCAGTCACCTAACAAAGTAGGCTCCCACTGCTTGTACGCATACGGTTTCAGGTTCTATTTCACTCCCCTCTCCGGGGTTCTTTTCGCCTTTCCCTCACGGTACTGGTTCACTATCGGTCAGTCAGTAGTATTTAGCCTTGGAGGATGGTCCCCCCATGTTCAGACAAAGTTTCTCGTGCTCCGTCCTACTCGATTTCACTGGCAAGAGATTTTCGTGTACGGGGCTATCACCCACTATGGCCGCACTTTCCAGAGCGTTCCACTAATCTCAAACCAGCTTAAGGGCTGGTCCCCGTTCGCTCGCCACTACTAAGGGAATCTCGGTTGATTTCTTTTCCTCAGGGTACTTAGATGTTTCAGTTCCCCTGGTTCGCCTCTTGCACCTATGTATTCAGTACAAGATAACCAGCTTGTGCTGGCTGGGTTCCCCCATTCAGAGATCTCTGGATCACAGTCTGTTTGCCGACTCCCCAAAGCTTATCGCAGGCTACCACGTCTTTCATCGCCTCTGACTGCCAAGGCATCCACCGTATGCGCTTCTTCACTTGACCATATAACCCCAAGCAATCTGGTTATACTGTGAAGACGACATTCGCCGAAAATTCGCACGTCGCTCTTTCGAGCAGAACTCACAAATTTTACCTTAGCCTGATCCACCAGCAGTGAAACTGGTGTTCAGTCTATTTCTATCACATATCCGAATTTTTAAAGAACGATCTGACAAAAGTCAGAAATCAACATTCATCAACGAATGTTCATTTCTAAGTTCTGAGCAGTGCTGCGAAACCTGAAAGAGTGGTGGAGCCAAGCGGGATCGAACCGCTGACCTCCTGCGTGCAAGGCAGGCGCTCTCCCAGCTGAGCTATGGCCCCATTTACTAGGCCGCACCAAGTAATTGGTAGGTCTGGGCAGATTTGAACTGCCGACCTCACCCTTATCAGGGGTGCGCTCTAACCAACTGAGCTACAGACCTATAACAGGGTCGCGTTACAGCATCGTCTTTACACAATGAATCAAGCAATTCGTGTGGGAGCTCATCAGCAGGCTGATGTCTTCGATTAAGGAGGTGATCCAGCCGCAGGTTCCCCTACGGCTACCTTGTTACGACTTCACCCCAGTCATGAATCACACCGTGGTAACCGTCCTCCCGAAGGTTAGACTAGCTACTTCTGGTGCAACCCACTCCCATGGTGTGACGGGCGGTGTGTACAAGGCCCGGGAACGTATTCACCGCAACATTCTGATTTGCGATTACTAGCGATTCCGACTTCACGCAGTCGAGTTGCAGACTGCGATCCGGACTACGATCGGTTTTGTGAGATTAGCTCCACCTCGCGGCTTGGCAACCCTCTGTACCGACCATTGTAGCACGTGTGTAGCCCAGGCCGTAAGGGCCATGATGACTTGACGTCATCCCCACCTTCCTCCGGTTTGTCACCGGCAGTCTCCTTAGAGTGCCCACCATTACGTGCTGGTAACTAAGGACAAGGGTTGCGCTCGTTACGGGACTTAACCCAACATCTCACGACACGAGCTGACGACAGCCATGCAGCACCTGTGTCAGAGTTCCCGAAGGCACCAATCCATCTCTGGAAAGTTCTCTGCATGTCAAGGCCTGGTAAGGTTCTTCGCGTTGCTTCGAATTAAACCACATGCTCCACCGCTTGTGCGGGCCCCCGTCAATTCATTTGAGTTTTAACCTTGCGGCCGTACTCCCCAGGCGGTCAACTTAATGCGTTAGCTGCGCCACTAAAATCTCAAGGATTCCAACGGCTAGTTGACATCGTTTACGGCGTGGACTACCAGGGTATCTAATCCTGTTTGCTCCCCACGCTTTCGCACCTCAGTGTCAGTATCAGTCCAGGTGGTCGCCTTCGCCACTGGTGTTCCTTCCTATATCTACGCATTTCACCGCTACACAGGAAATTCCACCACCCTCTACCGTACTCTAGCTTGCCAGTTTTGGATGCAGTTCCCAGGTTGAGCCCGGGGCTTTCACATCCAACTTAACAAACCACCTACGCGCGCTTTACGCCCAGTAATTCCGATTAACGCTTGCACCCTCTGTATTACCGCGGCTGCTGGCACAGAGTTAGCCGGTGCTTATTCTGTCGGTAACGTCAAAATTGCACGGTATTAACGTACAACCCTTCCTCCCAACTTAAAGTGCTTTACAATCCGAAGACCTTCTTCACACACGCGGCATGGCTGGATCAGGCTTTCGCCCATTGTCCAATATTCCCCACTGCTGCCTCCCGTAGGAGTCTGGACCGTGTCTCAGTTCCAGTGTGACTGATCATCCTCTCAGACCAGTTACGGATCGTCGCCTAGGTGAGCCATTACCTCACCTACTAGCTAATCCGACCTAGGCTCATCTGATAGCGCAAGGCCCGAAGGTCCCCTGCTTTCTCCCGTAGGACGTATGCGGTATTAGCGTTCCTTTCGAAACGTTGTCCCCCACTACCAGGCAGATTCCTAGGCATTACTCACCCGTCCGCCGCTGAATCAAGGAGCAAGCTCCCATCATCCGCTCGACTTGCATGTGTTAGGCCTGCCGCCAGCGTTCAATCTGAGCCATGATCAAACTCTTCAGTTCAATACTGCTTGGGTTTTTAAGAAACCCTAAACTTGGCTCAGCAATCTCAAATGACTATGTGATTTCTCGCATGGCCACTTGTGATGCTGATAATCTTGGCGACTATCAGTCCATACTCACAAGCACCCACACGAATTGCTTGATTCAATTTGTTAAAGAGCGTTTGGTTAAGAGCTTTTCGTCTCAACCGAGGCGCGCATTCTACGCTTTCCTCATTTCGTGTCAAGCGTTTATTTTGAAGTTTTTCGTTTCACTTCAAACACTTGACTCGCTGCGATCTCTCGTAGCGGGAGGCGAATCATACAGCGTTACAACTTGCTGTCAACTGCCTTTTTCACCGCTGCCGATCGTGAGACCGAAGCACCTCCGCAACCCTCTTCAACAATCAACTCTTTGATATTCAAGGAGTTTTTCGTTCCGATGTCGCTGGAAGTGGGGCGCATTATAAGGGGATCTGAGAGGGCGTCAACCGTTAATTTCATCAAAGTGAAATATCGGGGAAAAAGACCGCGTCAGGGCCACCAAGTGTTCGCCGAGAGCCTTGCAGCGCCTATCAGACCGAGCGCCGCCCGCGCGGCGCATCGCGGCACAAGGCCGCTCCTACATTTGTTGCAACGTGCCGAACCTGTCAGGCCATGGTTGCCAGCCTTGTTGGCACGACGCGGTTTCGGCGTGGGCACCACTGCCGCTCCGCACGACTTGAGGCATGCACCAGGGCAGGCGCCGCCTCATTCACAGGAATGATTGGCCCGAAACAGATGTAGGAGCGACCTTGTGCCGCGATGCGCCGCGCGGGCGGCGCTCGATCTCATAGGCGCCAGAGAACCCACGGCGAACACCTCTGGAACACAACGCAACCCCAAGGCGAACACCTCGCACACACAACACAATCCCAAGACAGGCACCTAACAACACCAACCCCATTCCCAACCGACCCTCAAGCCGCCCTCCCCCGCCCGACCAATCGTGGAACACGCCGCCACACCGGGGGAATGCGCAGCACCAGAAGGAAAACCCCAACAGCGGCATACACCGCCCACTCCTTCAGGTCCGAGCGCACGATCCACAGAAAGTGCAACAGCCCCAACCCGAGAATCACATAGACCAGCCGGTGCAGCTTCTTCCACCGCGCGCCAAGACGCCGCTGGCTATACCGGTTGGAAGTGACCGCCAGCGCCAGCAGGCCAAGAAAACCCAAGGCGCCGACAATGATGTAGGGCCGCTTGCGCAACTCCACCCCGAACTGCCCCCAATCCAGCCCCAGGATGAACACCATGTACGCCGTCATGTGCAGCACTATATAAGCAAAGCACCACAGCCCCAGCTGGCGCCGCACCACGATCCACCCCGACCACCCCGTCATCCGCTGCAGCGGCGTCATGCTCAGGGTGATCAACAGGAAGACCAGCGCTCCCAGGCCAAGCCGGTCCACCATGATCTTGCCCGGATCCGGCCCGAGCAGCCCCATGGCCGCCTCGTACAACCACCATACGGGGAACAGGCAGCCGCTCACGAAGATCGCCAGGCGCAGCCAGGGATAACGCATCAGTAGTTCTTCCGCAGGTCGAGGCCGGTATACAGCGACGCCACTTCATCGGCGTAGCCGTTAAACATCAGCGTATCGCGCACATTGGGACTGAACAGCCCGCTGGGCAGGCGACGCTCCCGGGCCTGGGTCCAGCGTGGGTGGTCGACCGTCGGGTTGACGTTGGCATAGAAGCCGTACTCGTCCGGCGCCAGCCCCTGCCAGGTGGTCTGCGGCTGCTCCGCCACCAGGCTGATGCGCACGATCGACTTGATGCTCTTGAATCCGTACTTCCATGGCACCACCAGACGCAGCGGCGCGCCATTCTGGTTGGGCAGCTCACGGCCATACATGCCCACCGCCAGAATCGCCAGCGGGTTCATCGCCTCGTCCAGGCGCAAGCCCTCCACATACGGCCAGTCGATCAGGGCAAAGCCGGACCGCTGGCCGGGCATGCTCTTGGGGTCTTCCAGGGTTTCGAAACGGATATAGCGCGCTTTCGAGGTTGGCTCGACCTGCTTGAGCACCTGAGCCAAGGGGAAGCCCAACCAGGGAATCACCATCGACCAGGCCTCCACGCAGCGCAGGCGGTAGATCCGCTCCTCAAGCTGGTAAGGCTTGACGAAGTCCTCCAGCGCATAGCGCCCGGGCTTGGCCACCTCGCCATCCACCACCAGGCTCCAGGGCTCGGTCTTCAGGCTGCCGGCATTGGCCGCCGGATCGCCCTTGTCGGGCCCGAACTCGTAGAAGTTGTTGTAGTGGGTAGCGTCCTTGAACGGCGTGATCGCCTCACCGCTGACGGTAACCGCCTGCCAACGGGTGCTGGCCAGCTTGTCATTGAACCAGCCGGGGGCGGCACCGGCCTGGACGTCGGCATAGCGGGACATCTCGGCAGCCGTGCCCAACCGCGGCAACGCACCCAGGGCCGCGCCCGCAAGGCCTGCGCCCAGCAACCTGCGACGGGAGAAGTAGATGGATTCGGGGGTGATCTCCGACGCTTTGCAGTCGGACGGTCGGGGAAGCTTGATGAGCATGGCGGCTCCACAGTACGGGTCACTGATGTACACGTAAGACTATGGAGCCGGCAGGTTATTCCGCGATTAAATCCTTGTCAGGATTTACGACGGCGCGCCCGCAACAGGAACTGGATCGGCCCCGACGCGGCATAGGCGAGGAAGATCAGCAGCAGGATGCGCGGCGGGTCGCTGAACACCACGGCGAACACCAGCACCACGGCCAGGATCGCGACAAAGGGCACGCGGCCCTTGAGGTCGAGTTCCTTGAAGCTGTTGTACTTGATGTTGCTGACCATCAGCATGCCCGCGGCTGCCACCAGCAGCGCCACCAGGAACGACAGCTTGGAGCCCTGGATGCCGTAGTCGCTGAACGCCCAGACGGTACCGGCCACCACGCCGGCCGCTGCCGGGCTGGCCAGGCCGATGAAGTAACGCTTGTCGGCGGTGCCGACCTGGGTATTGAAGCGTGCCAGGCGCAGCGCAGCGCCAGCCACATAGATGAAGGCGACCATCCAGCCGACCTTGCCCATGTCGCCCAGGGCCCAGCCGAACGCCAGCAACGCCGGCGCCACGCCGAAGGCGACCATGTCCGACAGCGAGTCGTACTCGGCACCGAAGGCGCTTTGCGTATTGGTCATGCGGGCCACGCGACCATCGAGGCCGTCGAGGACCATGGCGACGAAGATCGCGATGGCGGCGAAGGCGAAATACTTGCTCGCCTCCCGTGGATCACCCGCGCTCAGGGCGCTCTGCGCGCTCATCGAGCTGATGATGGAATAGAAGCCGGCGAACAGGTTCGCGGTGGTGAACAGGTTGGGCAGCAGATAGATACCGCGGTGACGCACCTTGCGCCCTTCGGCGTCGTGACCTTCTTCAACGTGCTCATCGACAGGTAGCAGGCTTTCGGCGTCGGAGGGCTTGTTCGGCTCTTCGGGACGTTCGCTCATGAAAAGTACCTTGCAACAGGGTGGAATATGTTCGACATGGGCTCGGCAAAACCGTTCTAACAGCGAGCCACTGGTCGCTTTATACCAGAAGCTGACCGCGCAAACGAAAAAACGCGGCCGAAGCCGCGTTTTTCATTTATCGACGCAAGACTCAGTTCTTGGTCTTGTCGACGATCTTGTTGGCCGAGATCCACGGCATCATCGAACGCAGTTGCTCGCCGATGATTTCGATGCCGTGGGCGGCGTTGTTGCGGCGCTTGGCGGTCATCGAAGGATAGTTGGTGGCGCCTTCGCTGATGAACATCTTCGCGTACTCGCCGTCCTGGATGCGCTTGAGGGCATTGCGCATGGCCTTGCGGGATTCTTCGTTGATGACTTCAGGGCCGGTGACGTACTCACCGTACTCGGCGTTGTTGGAGATCGAGTAGTTCATGTTGGCGATACCGCCTTCGTACATGAGGTCGACGATCAGCTTCAGCTCGTGCAGGCACTCGAAGTAGGCCATTTCCGGGGCGTAGCCCGCTTCGACCAGGGTTTCGAAACCGGCCTTGACCAGCTCGACGGTACCGCCGCACAGAACGGCCTGCTCACCGAACAGGTCGGTTTCGGTCTCGTCCTTGAAGGTGGTTTCGATGATGCCGGTACGGCCGCCACCGACGCCAGCGGCGTAGGACAGGGCGACGTTCTTGGCGTTGCCCGAGGCGTCCTGGTAGATGGCGATCAGGTCAGGGATACCACCGCCCTTGACGAACTCGGAGCGCACGGTGTGGCCCGGAGCCTTCGGCGCGATCATGATCACGTCGAGGTCGGCACGCGGAACGACCTGGTTGTAGTGGATCGAGAAGCCGTGGGAGAAGGCCAGGGTGGCGCCCTTCTTGATGTTCGGCTCGATCTCGTTCTTGTACAGCTGGCCCTGGAATTCGTCCGGGGTGAGGATCATGACCAGGTCGGCAGCGGCGACGGCGGTAGCCACGTCAGCCACTTTCAGGCCGTGGGCTTCTGCCTTGGCAACGGTAGCCGAACCTTTACGCAGACCGACGGTAACGTCCACACCGGAGTCCTTCAGGTTGCACGCCTGGGCGTGACCTTGCGAACCGTAACCGATGATGGCGACTTTCTTGCCCTGGATGATGGAAAGGTCGCAGTCTTTATCGTAGAAAACTTTCATGAAATACCCCTGTTATATCTCGGCCCCAGCGGAGCCATCGCTAGTTTTTGAAGTTAGATGCTGAGCACTTTGTCGCCACGGGCAATGCCGGTGACGCCACTGCGCACGGTTTCGAGAATCGATGCGGTGCCGATGGCCTGGATGAAGCTGTCCAGCTTGTCGCTGGTGCCGCTCAGTTGCACGGTGTACACGCTGGCGGTCACGTCGACGATCTGGCCACGGAAGATATCCGTGGTGCGCTTGATTTCGGCGCGCTGGGCACCGGTGGCCTTGACCTTGACCAGCATCAGTTCGCGCTCGATGTGGGCGCTTTCCGACAGGTCGACAAGCTTGACCACTTCGACCAGCTTGTTCAGGTTCTTGGTGATCTGCTCGATCACCTCGTCATGGCCAACGGTGGTCAGCGTCAGACGCGACAGGGTCGGGTCTTCGGTCGGTGCCACGGTCAGGCTTTCAATGTTGTAGTTGCGCTGGGAGAACAGGCCGACCACGCGAGACAAGGCACCGGGTTCGTTTTCCAGCAGCAAAGAGATGATGTGCCGCATATCAGGTACGCTCCGTCTTGCTCAGCCACATGTCACGCATCGAGCCGTCCTTGATCTGCATCGGATAGACGTGCTCGGTCCGGTCGACCGCGATGTCGATGAACACCAGGCGGTCCTTCATCGCGAAAGCCTCTTCCAGTTTCGGCTTGAGGTCTTTCAGGCTGGTGATGCGGATGCCCACATGGCCATAGGCCTCGGCCAGCTTGACGAAGTCCGGCAGCGACTCGACGTAGGAGTGCGAGTGGCGACCGTTGTAGGCCATGTCCTGCCATTGGCGGACCATGCCCAGCACACCGTTGTTCAGGTTGACGATCTTCACCGGCAGGCCGTACTGCATGCAGGTGGACAGCTCCTGGATGTTCATCTGGATGCTGCCTTCACCGGTAACGCAGGCCACGTCCTGGTCGGGGAAGTTGAGCTTGACGCCCATGGCCGCCGGGAAACCGAAGCCCATGGTGCCCAGGCCACCGGAGTTGATCCAGCGGTTGGGTTTGTTGAAGCGGTAGTACTGCGCCGCGAACATCTGGTGCTGGCCCACGTCGGAGGTGACGAAGGCATCGCCGTTGGTCACTTCGCACAGGGTCTCGATCACCTGTTGCGGTTTGATGAGGTTGCCGTCGCCCTTGTCGTAGGGGAACAGCGCACCGTCGCCGCGCCATTCGTCGATCTGCTTCCACCAGGCATCCAGCGCCGCCTTGTCAGGCTGCTCGCCGATTTCCTTGAGGATGGTGAGCATCTCGCTCAACACGCTCTCGACCGGGCCGACGATCGGCACGTCGGCCTTGATCATCTTGGAGATCGACGCCGGGTCGATGTCGATGTGGATGATCTTGGCGTTCGGGCAGAACTTGGCCGGGCCGTTGACCACGCGGTCGTCGAAACGCGCACCGACAGCGAAGATCACGTCGGCGTGGTGCATGGCCATGTTGGCGGTGTAGCTGCCGTGCATGCCGAGCATGCCGAGGAACTGGCGATCGGTGCCGGGGAAGCCACCGAGGCCCATCAGGGTGTTGGTGACCGGCAGGTTCAGCGTCTTGGCGATTTCGGTGAGGGCTTCGGAGCCGCCGCCGAGGATCACGCCACCGCCGGAGTAGACGATCGGGCGCTTGGCCGCCAGGAGCATTTCGGCCGCCTTGCGGATCTGCCCGGAGTGACCACGAACAGCCGGGCTATACGAACGCAGCTTGACCTTTTTCGGGTAGATGTACTCGAACTTCTCGGCCGGGTTGGTCATATCTTTTGGAATGTCGACCACTACCGGGCCGGGACGGCCGGACTGCGCAAGATAGAAGGCTTTTTTCAGGACTTCGGGGATTTCCGAAGCGTGCTTGATCATGAAGCTGTGCTTCACGATCGGCCGGGAGATACCGATCATGTCGGTTTCCTGGAACGCGTCGGTGCCGACCATGGTGCTGGGCACCTGGCCAGACAGGATGACCATCGGAATGGAATCCATGTAGGCGGTGGCAATGCCGGTGATGGCATTGGTCGCGCCCGGGCCGGAAGTCACCAGTACCACGCCGGCCTTGCCGGTGGCACGGGCGTAACCGTCCGCCATATGGGTGGCAGCCTGCTCGTGGCGGACCAGGATGTGCTGGACTTCCGGTTCCTTGAACAGGGCATCGTAAACATGAAGGAGAGCACCACCAGGGTACCCGTAGATGTGCTTAACGCCTTCGTCACGCAAGAAGCGGACGACCATCTCAGCGCCAGATAAAAGCTCCACGTTGTTCACCTCTAAAACGCCAGAATACCGCCCTCACTGAGCGGGTCTTAATAGGTTTACTGCCAAGCAGAGCATGAGCGAACGTCAGCACTGACTGAGCAAGTATTGGGAGTGCCCTGGTGTGTTGCGGGCCTTCCCACCCAGCGCGAGGTAACGCGTTGCGGGGTGTTACAAGTCGGCGCGGGTGTGCGCCTCATGATCTGCTTAGCGGGTCTGCTTCTGGCAGTCCCTCTACAGCGGAATCTGGATTCTTGTGATTCGGCGCGCACAAGTCAAGAAAAATTATTGCCAATTTTTCCGCAAGATGAATTGCTGCAACCACTAAAAAGGTGCTCAGCAGCAGATTTAAGAAGATTTCCATAAAAAAGGGCCACAATCTGCGGCCCTTGATGGAAAAAGAGAAGAAATCAGGCGGAGGGGCTGATCAATTGGTCGAATTCTGCCAACAGGCGCCGTAGCTCGCGGCTTTGTTCCGGACGGTCGACAAACACCGTCTCGGCCATCACCAGGATGCCCGAGGCATTGGGCAGCGGGTGGCCGTGTTCGAGAATGAGCGTCATCCGCGGCAGGAAGATCCACTGCAGCCACTGTTCGAAGGCCATGCTGTCGACGGCGAACGGCACCACGCTGGCCAGCGCCTCGGCGCTGGGTGCGGCATCACTCCACCAGCCCTGGACCTTGAGCTCGCGCTCGATCAGCAGCAGATGGTCGGCGATATCGAGTATGCGCTGTTCCATCACAGGTTGACCCGCGCCTTCTGCCGCGCCAGGGCCGCGCCGGCACTGTCACCCTGCTTCTCGCGAGCCTGGGCGATGGTGTTCCACAGCTGGGCCTGCAGGTCGGGGCGACCATTGGCGTAGGTCAGGGCGCGCCGCGCCAGTTGCTCGGACTGCGCGGCGTCGCCCTGCGACAGGCGCACCTGGGCCAGGCGGAACAGCACCTGCGGCTCACGCGGGGCGATGCGCTGGGCACGCTCCAGGCTCGACGCGGCGCCGTTGAAGTCGCCACTGCCCTGCTGCTGCTGGGCGGTGGTCAGCAGCGCCAGCACCGGGCCGTCGAGCTGTTCGTCGGCGGACAGGCCGCCGCCGGAGACGTTGCCCCGCGGAATCCCGGTGGGCGCGCTGGTGACCGGTGCCGGATTGCTCATCGAGGCGATGTCGAAGGGCTCGTCGGCGATCGGGTTGGGGTTGGTGCTGATCGGGCCGCTGCTGACCGGACCCGGGGTGATCGGCCCGGTGCTGATCGGTGCCGGGCCGGTACCTGCCGGGAACGACTGGATCGGCGCGCCGCCGGTCCCTTGCGGGATCATCACGGTGACGCCGGAGTCTTCCGGCAACGACCGGGCCTGGCTGCTGCCGCCGCTGGTCGGATAGGCCGACGTGCGGTTGGCCGAGACGCGCTCGCTGTTGGAGACCCGGGTGCTCGAATCGACCACCGGAATGTTGCCACGCGGGACGCTGGCACAGCCGTGCAGCACGGTCACTGCCGCCACGGCAGGAATCCACCACTTGTTCACTTCACACCCTCTTCAGAAGCTCGCGCTCAATTCATCCAGCCCTTGACCCAGTCCATCACCTCTTCGGCCGGGTTCTGCTCGCCACCACAGGTGGCGCCAGCGGGTGGTTCACTGCCACGAATATACGGCATCTGCACCGCTCCCGGACAGCTGCCGTCGGAACCCTGGCCGCTGTAAGGATCGATCCAGGCCTGCACCACGTTGTCCGGCTGCGGCATGTCCAGCGGCAGCGGGTCGGCCTTCTTCATGAAGCTGGTCCACACCTGCAGCGCGCCGGTGGCACCGGTGAACGGCGTCTTGCCGTTGTCGTCGCGGCCCAGCCAGACCACCGCCAGCAGGTCCTGGCTGAAGCCGGAGAACCAGCTGTCGCGCGAGTCGTTGCTGGTGCCGGTCTTGCCCGCCAAGGTCAACGAACTTGGCAGCACGCTGTACACCGAACGACCAGTGCCTTCGCGCATTACCCGCTGCATGGCGTTCTGCACCAGGTAGATCGAGCCCGGGTCGAAGGTCTGCTGGATCTGGAACGGGTAGCGCTTGAGCGGCTCGCCTTCGGCGGTGAGCACGCTGCGGATACCGCGCATCGGCGTGTTGAAGCCGCCGTTGGCGATGGTCTGGTACATGGTCGCCACCTGCATCGGCGACATGCCGCCGGCGCCCAGCAGCATCGACGGGAACGCCGGCCAGTCGACCTGCACGCCGAGCCGACCGATGGTCTTGATCACGTTGGGCACGCCCACTTCCAGGCCGAGCTTGGCGGTCGACAGGTTGTAGGAGTTGGCCAGGCCCTGGTACAGGTAGATGGTGCCGTGCGGGCGGCGATCGTAGTTCTGCGGACGCCACACCTGGCCGTCGGCGCCCTTGACCGAGAACGGCTCGTCCTGCACCCAGCTGGTCAGGGTGAACTTGCTCGGTTGCTCCAGCGCGGTCAGGTAGACCGCCGGTTTGACCAGCGAGCCGATCGGCCGCACCGCATCGATGGCGCGGTTGAAGCCGGCGAAGCCCGACTGGCGGCTGCCGATCAGCGCCTGCACCTCACCGGTTTCGGGGTTGGTGACGACCATCGCCGACTCCACTTCGTCGGCGCCCTTGCGCCCGGCCAGGCGCTTGAAGGTCTCGCTCATGGCGGTCTCGGCCTTCATCTGCAGGATCGGGTCGAAACTGGTGAAGATGCGCAGGCCTTCTTCGGTCAGGTCTTCGTCGCGGTAATCCTGGCGCAGCTGGCGCTTGACCAGGTCGAGGAAGGCCGGGAACGAGCTGTCGGCCAGGCTGCCGCGCTTGGTCACGCCCAGCGGCATCTTCTTCGCTGCATCGACCACCTCCTGGGTGGCCACGCCCTGCTCGGCGAGCAGGTCGAGCACCAGGTTGCGCCGTTGCAGGGCGCGCTCGGGGTGACGGCGTGGGTTGTAGTAGGACGGGCCCTTGACCATGCCCACCAGCAAGGCGATCTGGTGCAGCTTGAGTTCCTGCAGCGGCTGGCTGAAGAAGAACTGGCTGGCAAGGCCGAAGCCGTGCACCGCGCGCTGGCCGTCCTGGCCGATGAACACTTCGTTCAGATAGGCCTCGAGGATTTCACGCTTGTCATAGTGCACTTCCAGCAGCACCGACATCATCGCTTCGGTCAGCTTGCGACTGAGACTGCGCTCGTTGGTGAGGAAGAAGTTCTTCACCAACTGCTGGGTCAGGGTACTGCCGCCCTGGCGCATGGCGCCCGAAGAGGTGTTGACCCAGACGGCCCGGGCAATGGACTTGGGCGACACGCCGAAGTGGCTGTAGAAGTCGCGGTCTTCGGTGGCGATCAGGGTTTCCACCAGGTACGGCGGCACCTGGTCGATCTTGATCAGGATGCGGTCTTCGAGGTTCTTCGGGTAGATGCCGCCGATCATCAACGGCTCGAGGCGCACCACGTCGAGCTTGCCGCCATTGGCGCCGCTGAGGCCCGCGACATAGTCGCCGGAGAAGCGCACGCGCACGAACTGCGCCGGCTCCATGCCCTCGTAGAACTGGAAACCACGGGTGTTGAGGTCGACGTTGTTGCCATTGACCGACGCGGCGCCCGGGCCATTGGCCACGCCTTCCCGGCGATAGCCCAGGGCATCGAGTTCGGTGAGGAAGTCGTTCTTGCTCAGCTTCTGGCCGACGAACAGCTCCAGCGGCCGGGCATACACCTTGGCCGGGATGGTCCAGCGCTTGCCGGAGAACTTCTCCTGGACGGTCGCATCGAGGTAAACCGCGAAGCCGGCGATCACCACCAGGCCGACCAGGCTGAGCTTGAGTGCCCAGCCCAGCCAGGCGCGGGCGCGGCCGGTCGGGCGTTTTTTAGAGGTGCGGGAATTTCGGGTACGTGTCATGGCGGCGGATTATACGCACTTTGGAAAAGGGGGGCAGACGCCTACGGCGGTTTGCAGGGACGGCACCATTGACCATAATGTCCGATTCGAATTCCCTGACCCCTGAAGGATGATCCGTGAGCCAAGCCCTGATCAGCGCGCTGCAGAACCCCGCCCTCTATCCGCACCCTGTCGCGGGCTTCCAGCTCATCGAGACGCATATCTCCTGGGTTCTGCTCACCGGCGAGTACGCCTACAAGATCAAGAAGCCGATGAACTTCGGCTTCCTCGACTTCACCGGCCTCGACCAGCGCGGGCATTTTTGTAACGAAGAGCTGCGGCTGAACCAGCGCCTGACCGAAGGCCTGTACCTGGAAGTGCTGCCGATCACCGGCAGCGTCGAGGCCCCGCAGATCGGCGGCGAAGGCCCGGCGATCGAGTACGCGCTGAAGATGCGCCAGTTCCCTCAGGACCAGATGCTCAGCACCCTGCAGGCCAACGGCGAGCTGAACGCCGGTCACATCGACCAGATGGCCCGGCAGATCGCCGAGTTCCACCTGCAGGCGCCGAAAGTGCCAGTCGACCATCCGTTGGGCACCCCGGACGCGGTCATGGCGCCGGTGGAGCAGAACTTCGAGCAGATCCGCCCGTTCCTGACCGACAAGGCCGACCTGCAGCAACTGGACAACCTGCAGGCCTGGGCCCAGGACAGCTTCAAGCGCCTGCATGGTCTGCTCGAGGCGCGCAAGGCCGATGGTTTCATCCGTGAGTGCCACGGCGACATCCACCTGGGCAACGCCACCCTGATCGACGGCAAGGTGGTGATCTTCGACTGCATCGAGTTCAACGAGCCGTTCCGCCTGACCGACGTCTACGCCGACGTCGGCTTCCTGGCCATGGACCTCGAGGACCGCGGCCTGAAGTGCCTGTCGCGACGCTTCATCAGCCAGTACCTGGAGCTGACCGGTGACTACGAAGGTCTGGAGCTGCTGAACTTCTACAAGGCCTACCGCGCCCTGGTGCGGGCCAAGGTCGCGCTGTTCAGCCTGTCGCCCGACGCCGACGGCGTGCAGCGCGCCACCACCCTGCGCACCTACCGCAACTACGCCAACCTGGCCGAAAGCTACAGCGCCATTCCCTCGCGCCTGCTGGCCATTACCGAGGGCGTTTCGGCGGTGGGCAAGAGCCACGTGGCCATGCGCCTGGTCGAAGCGCTGGGCGCAATCCGCGTGCGTTCGGATGTCGAGCGCAAGCGCCTGTTCGGCAAGCAATCGGCAGACAACGCCGGCCAGCTCGAGGCAGGCATCTACGACAAGGAGGCCAGCGTTGCCACCTACAAGCGCCTGCATGAGCTGGCGGCGATCATCCTGCGCGCCGGCTTCCCGGTGGTGCTCGACGCCACCTACCTCAAGCAGCAGCAGCGCAAGGCGGCGGCGGACGTGGCCAACAAGACCGGCGCGCCATTCCTGATTCTCGACTGCCAGGCCCCCGACGCGGTGATCGCCAGCTGGCTGGCCCAGCGCCAGGCCGAAGCCATCGACCCTTCGGACGCCACCCTGGAAGTGATCCAGGCGCAGCAAGCCAGCCGCGACCCGCTGGATGCCGAGGAGCAGAAGCACAGCAAGCGCGTGAACACCCAGGAAAGCGCCAGCATGGACCAACTGATCGAGCAGATCCGCCAGCACCTGCCCGGCCTTTGACCCGCAAGGCGTGAAGCAGTCGACAGTTCACGCCTGAAGTCCGGCGTCCCTCCAGTGATGTCATTACAATATCATCACACCCCACGGAGGAGGCGCCGCCATGAATCAGCCCCGTCAGCTGGACAACGTCCTGTACTCGATGATCCGCGACGAGAAGATCGCGGCGTTCAACCGCGAGAAGCCCAGCGATTCGACTATCGACTTTCGAGGCGGTGATTTCCGCGGCCTGGATCTGCGCGACCTGGACGTACGCGGCATCGACTTCACCGACGCGTACTTTCGCGCTGCCGACCTGCGCGGGCTCGACCTGCGCGAGAACGGCCTGGAGGGCGCCAGCCTCGCCCATGCGCAGATCTCCGGGACCTACTTCCCGGCTGAGCTCAGCGCCGACGAGATCCTGATGTCGGTGAAGTTCGGGACGCGGATGCGTTATCGCAGCCAGCGCCAAGGGTAAGCGCCTGGCCTGCACAAGGCTGTGGGCGCGAACTTTGCTGGAGCGGGTGCGTGGGAGCGGGCTTGCCCCGCGATAGCATCGGCCCCTGCGATCGCCATCGCGGGGCAAGCCCGCTCCCACGCACCCGCTCCAGCAGGGTTCCATCCAGCGAAAGTACTGCATCCCGTCGGCCCCGATGGCAAAAGGCCGCGTTATTCACAACCCCCGCTACACTCCTCATTGACCTGCTCGCGATTTATCCCCACGACCCGTTCAGCCATCGCAAGGAGGCTCGATGAACGATGAATTGCAGCATCTGAAAAACCTTGGCAAGACCTCCGCGCAATGGCTGCACGCCGTCGGTATCCACAGTGCTTCGGACCTGCGCCGGCTCGGCGCGGTGGGTGCCTATCAAGCCGTGAGAACGCGAGGATTCCGGGCTTCGAAGGTGTTGTTGTACGCCATCGAGGGGGCCCTGCTGGACATGCACTGGAACGACCTGCCGGCCGAACGCAAGCAGGCGCTGAACCAACAGCTCGACGCGAAATGCCCGGCACAGAAAAACGAAAAATAATTCGCAAAAGGCATTGACGCCGAAATGAGAATCGTTATGATTATCACAACTGGTCGCGAGACCGGTTGGGTAACCTGAATGCTCCCTGGTTCGGACGCTCAGATTATCTCCTCATCAGGCTAATCACGGTTATTGACCCGGCACTTTGCCGGGTCTTTTTTTGCCCGCGATTCAGGGCGCCTTGCGCAGTTGGGCGCAGTAGTCCTGCTCCGGCGTCGCCGGGGTGTACCAGACGAAGTCGGCCATGCCCGGCTCGACCGTCTCTCCTACTTCCGTCAGCAACAGCACCTTGCCCTCGGCCTTGGCGTCGAGGTCGGCCAGATGCAGGGGCACGCCCAGGTCCTTGCGCGCATGGTAGCTGCCGGTGAGCAGCAGTGCCGGTTGCGGCGCGGCCAACAGCCGCTCGGCAATGCGTCGGTCGCGCTGCTGCTGCACCGCCAACATGGCCGGCAGCTGGCTTTCCGGCAGCAGGTTGCAGTGGCCAGCGCGCACCTGGGCCAGCAGCGCCTGCACCACGGCCGGCGCATTGGAGCGCTCGCCCGGCGGTGTCACTGGCTGGCGATAGGCCTGGCGGACCTCCTCCGGTGACAGGTTCGCGGCCAGCAGCGGGTAGGGTTGGCCCAGGGCCTCGCGGACGATCGGCCCGTACAGCGCCCAGTCCCAGCCGGGTTGCCAGTCGAGGGCCTTGGGCAGGTCGGCTGCCGGCGACGCCTTGCCCTTCTGCGCATCGACCAGGGCCTGCTGCCGCGGCTCGAGCATTTCCAGCAGCAGGCTGCCCTGCGGCCGGCGGCTCTCCAGGGCGCGCAGCAACCAGAGCTGCAGGCGATGGTGGTCGGGGTTATCGTGCTTTTCACCCACCAGCACCCGTGGCGCATCGGCCAGGCGCTGGACCAGCTGCCCAGGGCTCAAGGCCTGGCCGCTGGATAATTCGATGATCCGCCCCAACTGGGCGTTGTCACGGCCCTCGGTGCCCTGCCAGGCCGGCACGGGTGGCAGGCTCGCCTGGCAACCGCCCAGCGCCAGCACCAGGCAGATGGACAGGCCGGACAGCAGGGGATGGCGCATGGCGAAAGCCTCTTAGCGAGTGATGATCAGCGGATGGCCGCGCTCCGGGTGCGGCTGGACCAGGACATCGATACCGAACACTGCCCGCAGCGCCGCCGGCGTCAGCACCTGTTGCGGCGTGTCCAGGGCATGGCAGCGGCCCTGCTCCAGCAGCAGGATATGGTCACAGTAGCGCGCCGCCAGGTTCAGGTCATGCAGGATGACCAGCACCGCCGCGCCACGGTCGCCGAAGCTGCGCACAGCTTGCAGCGTGGTGTGCTGGTGCAGCGGGTCGAGCGCAGAGGTGGGCTCGTCGAGCAGCAGCGTGGTACCCGGCTCGCCGGGCCACAGCTGGGCCAGCACCCGCGCCAGGTGCACGCGCTGGCGTTCGCCGCCGGATAGCGCCAGGTAGCTGCGCTCGACCAGGTGCCCCGCATCCGCCGCCGCCAGTGCCGCCTCGACGATCTCCCGGTCGCGCTGACGGCCGCTGGCGTGAGGCAGGCGACCGAGGCCGACCACCTCCTCGACACTGAACGCGAAGCCCAGGCTGGACACCTGCGGCAACACCGCCAGCCGGCGGGCCCGTTCCTGCCCCGACCAGCCCTCCAGACCGCGACCATCGAGGTGGACCTGCCCGGCGCTGGGCGCCAGTTCGCCACACAGGGCGCCCAGCAGGCTGCTTTTGCCAGCGCCGTTGGGCCCGAGCACGCCGAGAACCTGCCCGGGCCGCAGCGTCAGGTTGATGTCGTGCAGCACCTGGCTACCACCGCGCTTGAGGGACAGCCCTTGGACGTCGAGCATCAGCTACGTACCTTCACCAGCAGGAACAGGAAGAATGGCGCCCCGATGAAGGCGGTGACGATGCCGATCGGCAATTCCGCCGGGGCCAGGGCCAGACGCGCAATCAGGTCGGCGAACAGCAGCAGGGTACCGCCCGCCAGCAGCGACGCCGGCAACAGCACCCGGTGATCCGGCCCCGCCACCAGGCGCACCAGGTGCGGCACCACCAGGCCGATAAAGCCGATCAGGCCGGCAGCGGCAACCGCCGCCCCCACGCCCAGCGCGGTGCAGAACACCAGTTCGCGCTTGAGCGCTTCGACCTCGATGCCCAGGTGTCGGGCTTCCGACTCGCCCAGCAGCAAGGCGTTGAGCGCCTGCGCCCGGCGCGGCAGCCACAGGGCCACGGCCGCCGCCACCAGCAGCAAGGGCCATAGCCGCTCGTAGCTGGCACCGTTGAGGCTGCCCAGGTTCCAGAACGTCAGGGTGCGCAGGGTGGCGTCGTCGGCCAGGTAGGTGAACAGGCCCACCGCCGAGCCGCCCAGCGCGGTCATGGCGATACCGGCCAGGAGCATGGTGGCCACATTGGTCTGCCCGTCACGCCGCCCCAGGCGGTAGACCATCGCCGTCACGCCCAGCCCACCGACGAAGGCGCAGAGCGACAGCAGGTAAGGCGCGAACCAGTCGGCAATGCCCCCCAGCCAACTGCCGCCGACGATCGCCACCGCCGCGCCCAGGGCAGCGCCACTGGCGACGCCGACCAGGCCCGGATCGGCCAGCGGGTTGCGGAACAGCCCCTGCATCGCCACGCCGGACAACGCCAGCACGGCACCGACCGCCAACCCCAGCAAGGTGCGCGGCAGGCGGATCTGGCCGAGGATCATCTCGGCCTGCTCCAGGCCTTCGCCGGATACCGGCAAGCCGATCAGGCGCAAACCGGCGCGCAGGGTGTCGAGCAACGGCAGGCTGACCGGGCCCAGCGCCAGCGATAGCCAGACCGCGAGCAGGCACAGCAGCGCCAGGGTAATGAACAAGGTACGTGGTCGAATCCGCTGCCTCATGGGTTGAAGCTGGCCTTGGCGGCAGGATAGAAGCTGGCGGCCAGCTCATGCAGGGTGGCGGGCAAGCGTGGGCCCAGGCCGCCGACCAGCAGCGTCGGGTCGAGCGACAGCAGGCGTTTGTCGCGCACCGCGCGCGAAGTCGCCAGGGCCGGGTTTTCCTTGATCAGCGCCTGCAGGGCTTGCTCGCCGCTGAGGGCCCGGTCGGAGAACACCACCACGTCCGGATTCAGCGCGGCGAGGGCCTCCACCGAGAAGTTCTTGTAGCCCTGGTGATCGGCGAGGTTGCGCCCTCCCGCCTGGCGCAGCACCCAGTCCCCGGCGGTGCCCTGCCCGGCGATCATCGGCTTGGTGCCGGCATGGCCGACCAGCAGCAGGACACCAGGCGCCTTGTGCCCGGCCTGGACCTGCTCGACCTGCTTGTGCAGCGCCTCCAGTTGCCGGCGATAGTCAGCGGCCAGCGCCTCGGCCTTCTGCTCGTTACCCAGCAATGCCCCCAAATGCTTGAGGTTCTCGTCCACCGCGCCGACCTCGGCCTTGCTGGAGAACAGCTCGACCCGCACTCCGGCCTTGCGGATCTGCGCCAGCACCGGCGGTGGTCCCATCTCCTCGGTACCCACCAGCACATCGGGGCGCAGGCTGAGGATGCCCTCGGCCGACAACTGGCGCTGGTAGCCGATGCTGGGCAGTGCCTTGAGCGACTCGGGGTGCTGGCTGGTGGTGTCGACACCGACCAGCCGCTGCTCGCCGCCCAGGGCGCTGATCCACTCGCTCAGGGCACCACCGGCGCTGACCCAGCGCTGCGGCAGCTCGGCGGCCATGGTTTGGGCGGACAGGGCAAGACCGGCGCACAGGGCAATCAAGGCAGCGGGACGGCGCATCATCGGATTCCTTTGCAGAGGGCGGGCAGCACACCTTGTGGCGGGCGGCACAAGTGCGCACCATAGACAGCCTGGCGCGGCGAATGCGGGCAATTTGATAATTATTCGCATTGAAGCGTCAAGCCATCCCTTTGTCACACGGCTTAACCGGAAACTCCGCTGCAATGCATTTTCTCTGCGCCTCCAACGACCTCGCCGAGGGCCACAGCCGCGCCTTCAGCGTAGCCGGCGTGCCGCTGTTCGGCGTGCGCCGCCAGGGCAAGGTCCACCTCTACCGCAACCGCTGCCCGCACCGGGGCATCCCGCTGAACTGGGCAGCGGACAACTTTCTCGACGACAGCGCGAGCCTGATCCAGTGCGCCCATCACGGGGCCCAGTTCCTGATAGAAAGCGGCGAATGCATCACTGGCCCCTGCGCGGGCGAATGGCTGGAGGCCCTGGACTGCCGGGAAGACAGCCAGGGCATCTGGCTCACGGAGTGAGCAGCACCGGCAGCGGACGGTCGATGACCAGTTGCTGCGCATCCAGCCGGGTGCCGTAGGCCAGTACCTCGACCCCTTGCGCCACGGCGGCGCGCAGGGCCTGGGCATAGGCGGCGTCGATCTCCTCGGCAGGGCGCACGGCCTCGATACCGGTCAGGTTCACGCAATACAGCTGCACCGCGCGGATACCCTGGCGCGCCAGGGTGGCCAGCTCGCGCAGGTGCTTGGCGCCGCGCTGGGTGACGGCGTCGGGGAAGGCCGCCACCGGCGTGTCGGGGTAACCCAGGGTTACGCTCTTGACCTCGACATAGGCCTGGGTGCCGTCGGCATACTCCAGATAAAAGTCGATCCGGCTGCGCTCCTCGCCATAGGCCACCTCACGCTTGAGCGTGGTGAAGCCAGTCAGTTCGCTGATCACCCCGGCGCGCAGCGCCTCTTCCACCAAGGCGTTGGCACGCCCGGTATTGACGCAGGCCAGCCGGCCCTGGGGCGTTTCGCTGATCTCCCAGGTACCGGGCAACTTGCGCTTGGGGTCGTTGGAGCGGCTGAACCACACCTGCCCGCCCTCGCACATGCAATTGAGCATGGAACCGGTGTTGGGGCAGTGGATGGTGATCTGCTCGCCACTGGCCAGCTCGATGTCGGCCAGGAAGCGTTTGTAGCGGCGCAGCAGGCGCGCCTGTTCCAGGGGCGGAAACTGCACCGGTCAGCCCTGCCAGCTTTGCAGGCCACGGGCGATGCGCTGTACCGCCTCTTCCAGGCGCGGCAGGCTCTGGGTATAGGCGAAACGCACATGGTGACTGGCCTGGTGCCGGCCGAAGTCCAGACCCGGGGTGAATGCCAGGTGCTCGGTTTCCAGGAAATGCCGGCAGAACGCGAAGGCATCGCCGCCGAACGCGCTGATATCGGCATACAGATAGAAGGCCCCCTGCGGCTCCACGGCGATGCCGAAGCCCAGCCCGCGCAATGCCGGCAGCAGATAGTCGCGGCGACGGGCGAACTCGGCGCGGCGCTCTTCGAGGATGGCCAGGGTTTGCGGCTCGAAGCACGCCAGCGCGGCGTGCTGGGCCATGCTCGGGGCACTGATGTAGAGGTTCTGCGCCAGCTTTTCCAGGTCTGCCACCGCCGACGGCGGGGCCACCAGCCAACCCAGGCGCCAGCCGGTCATGCCGAAATATTTGGAAAAACTGTTCAGGACGAATGCCTCATCGTCCACTTCCAGCACGCTCGGCGCATCCATGCCGTAGGTGAGGCCGTGGTAGATCTCGTCCACCACCAGATGCCCGTGACGCTCGCGGGTGGCCCTGGAAAGGCTGGCCAGCTCGTCGCGGTCGAGCACGGTGCCGGTCGGGTTGGCCGGTGAGGCGACCAGGGCGCCGACAGTGTCCTTGTCCCAATGACGCTCGACCAGATCAGCGGTCAGCTGATAATTGACGTCCGGGCCCACCGGCACCAACTGCGCGCCACCTTCGACCAGGCGCAGGAAATGCCGGTTGCACGGATACCCCGGGTCGGCCAGCAGCCAATGCTTGCCCGGATCGACCAGGAGGCTGCTGGCCAGCAGCAGGGCGCCGGAGCCGCCCGGGGTGATGAGCACGCGCTCCGGATCGAGGTCCACACCGTAACGCTGGCCATAGAACCCGGCAATCGCCTCGCGCAGTTGCGGCAGGCCACGGGCCGCCGTGTAGCGGGTGTGCCCGGCGGCCAGGGCGGCCTGGCCTGCGGCGACGATCGGCGCGGCGGTGGTGAAGTCCGGCTCGCCGATCTCGAGGTGGATCACGTCGTGGCCCGCGGCCTGCAGCTCGTTGGCACGGGCCAGCAGGGCCATGACGTGGAAGGGTTCGATGGCGCGACTGCGCGCACTGTGTGGCTGAGCCATGGGCCTTCTCTCAATTGGGTCTAAACTGGTGATTCTACCTGTGCACGCCAACGAACGCGCCGGTCAAGCCGCTGTCAAAAGCAGGCATAGGGCGGGGTAGCGCACCCCGGATCTATCTGGTAAGTTCGGCGGCTCGCAGTCGCAGGGCCGGCGGGCGCCGGAGATGGAAGCAAGCCTGCGCATTGGATCAGATGAGTGAGAGGCGGTCTATTCATGTCCACCGTAGAAAAGCAAAAAGTCCAGACCATGTACGGTGTCGAGCCCTACGTAGAGGCCAAAGGTGAAGAGTACATGGGCGAGCCCATGAAGAAGCACTTCATCAAGCTGCTCAGCGCCTGGAAAGGCGAGCTGATGGTCAGCGTGGATCGTACCGTGGACCACATGAAGGACGAAGCAGCCAACTTCCCCGACCCGGCGGACCGTGCCAGCCAGGAAGAAGAATTCGCCCTGGAGCTGCGCAACCGCGATCGCGAGCGCAAGCTGATCAAGAAGATCGACAAGACCCTCGACAAGATCAAGGCCGACGAGTACGGCTGGTGCGACTCCTGCGGCATCGAGATCGGCCTGCGCCGCCTCGAGGCCCGTCCGACCGCCGACCTGTGCTTCGACTGCAAGGAAATTGCAGAGAAGAAGGAAAAGACTGTCGGTAAAGGCTGATCCCGGACCCTCGCAGACGGGGCGTATCGGTTGTGGAAGCGGGCTTGACCGCTTTCTACGACGGGTACGCCCCGTCTTCATTTATATAGCTGTGCAATCCATGAACGACTCCCGCTACATCGGCCGCTTCGCCCCCACTCCCAGTGGCTTCCTGCACTTCGGCTCGCTGGTCGCCGCCCTCGCCTCCTGGCTCGACGCCCGCGCCGTGAACGGTCGCTGGCTACTGCGCATGGAAGACACCGATCCGCCCCGGGAGATGCCCGGCGCCCGTGACGCGATCCTGCAGACGCTGGAGCGCTACGGGCTGGAGTGGGACGGCGAGGTGGTGTTCCAGAGCCAGCGCCACGATGCCTATGCCGCGGTGGTCGACCGCCTGTTCAACATGGGCTTGGCCTATGCCTGCACCTGCTCGCGCAAGCAGCTGGAAGGGCACAACGGCATCTACCCAGGCTTTTGCCGCAACGCCGGGCACGCCCGCGAAGGCGCGGCGATCCGCCTGCGGGTGCCGGAGCTGATCTATCGATTCAGCGATCGGGTCCAGGGCACGTTCGAGCAGCACCTGGGCCGCGAGGTGGGCGACTTCGTCATCCAGCGTCGCGACGGGCTGTATGCCTACCAGCTGGCGGTGGTGCTGGACGATGCCTGGCAGGGGGTTACCGATATCGTGCGCGGCGCCGACCTGCTGGACAACACGCCGCGCCAGCTGTACCTGCAGGAGTTGCTGGGGTTCTCGCAGCCGCGTTACCTGCACATTCCATTGATCGTGCAGCCGGACGGGCACAAGCTGGGCAAGTCGTACCGCTCGCCACCGCTGGAGGCGGACCAGGCGACGCCGTTGCTGCTGCGTGCCCTGCGGGCATTGGGGCAGCAGGCCGATCCGGCATTGGCGGGGGCCAGCCCGGCCGAGGTGCTGGCGGTGGCCCGGCAGCAGTGGCGGCCGGAGAATATTGCCCGGCAAATGACAGTGCCCGAAGCTGAATTGCGCTGATGCCCTGGTTCGACCGGCCAACGCGATCCCTGTAGGAGCGGCCTTGTGCCGCGATGGGCTGCAAAGCAGCCCCGGCAATATCTGAGGCAACACTGAAAACCTGGGGCCGCTACGCGCCCCATCGCGGCACAAGGCCGCTCCTACAGGGACCGCGCAAGACAGCAAGCCCTGCGTTTCAGCAAAATCAAAAGCCCAACAAATTCAACCCCTTGGCGAACCCTACCGATTCCCGCTAGCATCGCCCCAGCCATTTGCGCCAATAATAAGTCCAAGCCCGCAGCGCCCAACCCATCGAGGCCAGCATGTACATCTATCGTTTGGTCCTGCTTCTGGTCGTGGGGATCTACCTGTTCTCCCCGGCCATCATGGACTGGTGGATCGAGCCGACCGGAGCCTGGTACCGCCCCTACCTGCTCTGGCTGATCCTGATCGTCGTCACCTTCATCCTGCAGAGCCAACGAGATGCCGATGAGCTTTAGCCTGACCCAGATGATCCTGATCAGCGCCGCCTACCTGCTGGTGCTGTTCGGCGTGGCCTGGATCAGCGAACGCGGGCTGATCCCGCGCGCGGTCATCCGCCACCCCCTGACCTACACCCTGTCGCTGGGCGTCTACGCCAGTGCCTGGGCCTTCTATGGCTCGGTCGGCCTGGCCTACCAGTACGGCTACGGCTTCCTCGCCTGTTACCTGGGGGTGTCGGGGGCCTTCCTGCTGGCACCGGTGCTGCTCTACCCGATCCTCAAGATCACCCGCACCTACCAGCTGTCGTCGCTGGCCGACCTGCTGGCGTTTCGTTTTCGTAGCACCTGGGCCGGCGCGCTGACCACCATCTTCATGCTGATTGGCGTGCTGCCGCTGCTGGCCCTGCAGATCCAGGCGGTGGCCGACTCGATCAGCATCCTCACCGGCGAGCCGGTCAAGGCGCGGGTGGCGTTCGCCTTCTGCGTGCTGATCATCCTCTTCACCATCTTCTTCGGCTCGCGTCATATCGCCACCCGCGAGAAGCATGAAGGCCTGGTGTTCGCCATCGCCTTCGAATCGGTGATCAAGCTGCTGGCCCTCGGCGGCGTCGGCCTCTACGCGCTGTACGGTGTGTTCGGTGGGCCACACGGCCTGGAAGTCTGGCTGCTGCAGAACCAGACCGCCCTCGCCGCCCTGCACACGCCGCTGCAGGAAGGGCCGTGGCGCACCCTGCTGCTGGTGTTCTTCGCCTCGGCGATCGTCATGCCGCACATGTACCACATGGCCTTCACCGAGAACCTGAGCCCACGCTCGCTGGTCAGCGCCAGCTGGGGCCTGCCACTGTTCCTGCTGCTGATGAGCCTGGCCGTGCCACTGGTGCTGTGGGCCGGCCTGCGCCTGGGCGCCAGCACCAACCCTGAGTACTTCACCCTGGGCCTGGGCATTGCCGCCAACAACGAAGCGCTGGCGCTGCTGGCGTATGTCGGCGGGCTGTCGGCCGCCAGCGGGCTGATCATCGTCACCACCCTGGCGCTGTCAGGCATGGCCCTGAACCACCTGGTGCTGCCGCTGTACCAGCCGCCGGCCGAAGGCAACATCTACCGCTGGCTGAAATGGACCCGGCGGGCGCTGATCGTCGCCATCATCACCGCCGGTTTCGTCTTCTACCTGACCCAGAACACCCACCAGAGCCTGGCCAACCTGGGCATCGTCGCCTTCGTCGCCACCCTGCAGTTCCTGCCCGGCGTGCTTTCGGTGCTGTACTGGCCGACCGCCAACCGCCGCGGTTTCATCGCCGGGCTGCTGGCCGGCATGCTGGTGTGGATGGTGACCATGCTGCTGCCGCTGCTGGGCAACCTGCAGGGCTTCTACATCCCGCTGCTGGACATGATCTACGTGCTGGACGACACCAGCTGGCACATGGCGGCCATCGCCTCGCTGGCAGCCAACGTCCTGCTGTTCACCCTGATCTCGCTGTTCACCAACGCCAGCAGCGAAGAGGTCAGCGCCGCCGAGGCCTGCGCGGTGGATAACGTGCGTCGCCCGCAGCGCCGCGAGCTGCATGCCGCCTCGCCCCAGGAGTTCGCCACCCAACTGGCCAAGCCGCTGGGCGCCAAGGCCGCACAGAAAGAGGTGGAACAGGCCCTGCGCGACCTCTACCTGCCCTTCGACGAGCGCCGTCCCTACGCCCTGCGCCGCCTGCGCGACCGCATCGAGGCCAACCTCTCCGGCCTGATGGGCCCGAGCGTGGCCCAGGACATGGTCGAGACCTTCCTGCCCTACAAGTCCGGCAACGAGAACTACGTCACCGAGGACATCCACTTCATCGAGAGCCGACTCGAGGATTACCACTCACGCCTGACCGGCCTTGCCGCCGAGCTCGACGCCCTGCGCCGCTACCACCGCCAGACCCTGCAGGAACTGCCCATGGGCGTGTGCTCGCTGGCCAAGGACCAGGAGATCCTGATGTGGAACAAGGCCATGGAGGAGCTCACCGGGATCGCCGCCAAGCACGTGGTCGGTTCGCGCCTGGTGACCATCGGCGAACCCTGGCGCGGCCTGCTGCAAGGTTTCATCAACGTGCCCGACGAGCACCTGCACAAGCAGCGCCTGGCCCTCGATGGCCAGCCACGCTGGCTCAACTTGCACAAGGCGGCCATCGACGAACCGCTGGCCCCGGGCAACAGCGGCCTGGTGCTGCTGGTCGAGGACCTCACCGAGACCCAGGCGCTGGAAGACAAGCTGGTGCACTCCGAACGCCTGGCCAGCATCGGTCGCCTGGCGGCGGGCGTGGCCCACGAGATCGGCAATCCGATCACCGGCATCGCTTGCCTTGCGCAGAACCTGCGCGAGGAGCGCGAGGGCGACGGCGAGATCATCGAGCTGTCCAGCCAGATCCTCGAGCAGACCAAGCGCGTGTCGCGCATCGTCCAGTCGCTGATGAGCTTCGCCCATGCCGGTGGCAGCCAGCAGAACAGCGAGGAGCCGGTGTGCCTGGCCGAAGTCGCGCAGGACGCCATTGGTCTGCTGGCGTTGAACCGGCGCAATTTCGAAGTACAGTTCTTCAACCTCTGCGACCCGCAACACTGGGTCGAGGGCGACCCGCAGCGCCTGGCCCAGGTGCTGATCAACCTGCTTTCCAACGCCCGCGACGCCTCCCCGCCCGGCAGCGCCGTGCGCGTGCGCAGTGAAGTGAACGAACACACCGTCGACCTGATCGTCGAGGACGAAGGCAGCGGCATCCCGAAAAGCATCATGGACCGCCTCTTCGAACCCTTCTTCACCACCAAGGACCCGGGCGAAGGAACCGGACTGGGGCTCGCTCTGGTCTATTCCATCGTGGAAGAGCATTATGGGCAAATCACCATCGACAGCCCGGCCGACATCGAGCGCCAACGTGGTACCCGGATCCGCGTGACCCTGCCCCGGCATGTCGTAGCGACGTCCCCTGAAATTCGAGACCGTCGAGAGAATTGAATCAATGCCGCATATTCTGATCGTCGAAGACGAAACCATCATCCGTTCGGCCCTGCGTCGCCTGCTCGAACGGAACCAGTACCAGGTCAGCGAAGCCGGCTCGGTGCAGGAAGCCCAGGAACGCTTCAGCATTGCCACCTTCGACCTGATCGTCAGCGACCTGCGCCTGCCGGGCGCCCCGGGCACCGAGCTGATCAAGCTCGGCCAGGGCACCCCGGTGCTGATCATGACCAGCTACGCCAGCCTGCGCTCGGCGGTGGACTCGATGAAGATGGGCGCGGTGGACTACATCGCCAAGCCCTTCGACCACGACGAGATGCTCCAGGCCGTGGCCCGCATCCTGCGCGACCGGCAGAACGCTCCAGCCGCCGCGCCTGCCGCCGAGCCACGCGCCGGTAACGGCAAGGCCGCCAGCGACAAGGCAGGTAGCGCGGCCGCCAACGGCGAGATCGGCATCATCGGCTCCTGCCCGCCCATGCAGGACATGTACGTCAAGATTCGCAAGGTCGCCCCGACCGACTCCAATGTGCTGATCCAGGGCGAGTCGGGCACCGGCAAGGAGCTGGTCGCCCGAGCCCTGCACAACCTCTCGCGCCGGGCCAAGGCACCGATGATCTCGGTGAACTGCGCGGCGATCCCCGAGACCCTGATCGAGTCGGAACTGTTCGGCCACGAGAAGGGCGCGTTCACCGGCGCCAGCGCCGGGCGCGCGGGCCTGGTCGAGGCCGCCGACGGCGGCACGCTGTTCCTCGACGAGATCGGCGAACTGCCCCTGGAAGCCCAGGCCCGCCTGCTGCGCGTGCTACAGGAAGGCGAGATCCGCCGGGTCGGCTCGGTGCAGTCGCAAAAGGTCGATGTGCGCCTGATCGCCGCGACCCACCGCGACCTGAAGAACCTGGCCAAGGCCGGGCAGTTCCGTGAAGACCTGTACTACCGCCTGCACGTGATCGCCCTGAAACTACCGGCCCTGCGCGAGCGCGGCAGCGACGTCAACGAGATCGCCAATGCCTTCCTTGCCCGCCAGAGCGCACGCATCGGCCGCGACGACCTGCACTTCTCCCACGAGGCCGAGCAGGCCATCCGTCACTACAGCTGGCCGGGCAACGTGCGCGAACTGGAAAACGCCGTGGAGCGCGCAGTGATTCTCAGCGAGAGCGCGGAAATTTCCGCCGACCTGCTGGGCATCGATATTGAGCTGAGCGACCTGGAAGACGATGACGTGCTGGACAGCCTGCCAAGCCTGGCCAGCGCCAACAACGCCAGCCACGAGCCGACCGAGGACCTGTCGCTGGAGGACTACTTCCAGCATTTCGTCCTCGAGCACCAGGACCACATGACCGAGACCGAGCTGGCGCGCAAGCTGGGCGTCAGCCGCAAATGCCTGTGGGAACGCCGCCAGCGCCTGGGTATCCCGCGACGCAAGAGCAACGCCACCAGCGACAATTGATTCTATGTAATCCAATCGCGGGGCCAGCCCGCTCCCACGCCAGCCTTGCCTGGTCCGTGGGAGCGGGCTAGCTCCGCGATGCGTTTGTGCGGTAACACATCAGTTCCCGCAAAAATCTGTTACCCACCCTGTCAGCCGTAACATCCCCCGAGGCGTAAGGTAACGAAATTTCTACATTTGCCCCGCCCAAAAACCTGCCTGAACCGCTGAAACCCCCGATTTCATTGGGTTTTCAAAAGTTGGCACGGCACCTGCTATATGTCTGGTACAAGAACAATAACAAGCACTGCAACTCAGAATAAGAACAAGACGAAACGGCTCACGCACAATAAGAACAAGACGGCGGAGGCGCAGCTAACTGATTCTTTTGGAGAGGCGTTGTGTTTGGGGCTTGCCCCACGATCAGGCAGAGAACAACAAAAACTGCACTAAAAAGCAGCACCTGAACTGATTGGATCGACAGATCAGCATCAACTCGGCGACCAAAGCAATCCGTTTGCTCTTCACCCCCGGTTTGGGGGTCGTCCACAAGCTTCGAGATTTGTGGACAGGGCATTCAACAAAAACAAGAAGCCCGGCAAAAAAACAATAAGAGCACGCAACGACTTTGATGGGGAGCTTCGGCTCCCCATGTCGTTTCTCCCTTTCGCATCGCCCTTGCCACACCGCCTACACCATTCCCCCAGTAAATGCTAGAATCCCCGCCCATCATGCGGCCATTCTCCTATCCTTGGCCGATCATTCCTTCAAACAGTGCATCCCATGCTGAAGAAGCTGTTCCAGTCGTTCCGCCCGCCCGTCCGTGGCCAGCACCACAGGCGCACCACGCCTGAAGTGATCAACAAGAGCCAGCACTCGCTGCAGCGCAGCCAGTTCAGCCGCCATGCCGTGGGCATCGTCGAGCGTCTGCAGGCAGCCGGTTACCAGGCCTACCTGGTCGGTGGCTGCGTGCGCGACCTGCTGCTGGGCATCACGCCCAAGGACTTCGACGTCGCCACCAGCGCCACCCCCGAGCAGATCCGCGCGGAGTTCCGCAACGCCCGCATCATCGGCCGGCGTTTCAAGCTGGTGCACGTGCATTTCGGCCGTGACATCATCGAGGTCGCGACCTTCCGTGCCCCGCACTCGGATGAAGACCAGTCCGATAGCCACCGCTCGTCGCACAATGCCAGCGGCCGCATCCTGCGCGACAACGTGTACGGCACCCTGGAAGAAGACGCGCAACGCCGCGACTTCACCATTAACGCCCTGTACTACGACCCGGTCAGCGAGCGCATCCTCGACTACGCCAACGGTGTCCACGACATCCGTAACCGCCTGCTGCGCCTGATCGGCGACCCGACGCACCGCTACCAGGAAGACCCGGTACGCATGCTGCGCGCCGTGCGCTTCGCCGCCAAGCTGGACTTCGGCATCGAGAAGCACACTGTGCAACCGATCCGCGAACTGGCGCCCATGCTGCGTGACATTCCGCCGGCACGCCTGTTCGAGGAGTGCCTCAAGCTGTTCCTCAACGGCCAAGGCGCGATCACCTTCGAGATGCTGGTCGACCTGCAACTGTTCGAGCCGCTGTTCCCGGCCAGCAGCCAGGCCCTGGAAGAACGCCCGACCTACACCCACACCCTGATCAGCCAGGCCCTGAGCAACACCGACCTGCGCGTCAAGCAGGGCAAACCGGTGACCCCGGCATTCCTCTTCGCCGCCCTGCTCTGGCCGGCCCTGCCGGGCCGCGTGCTGTACCTGCAGAGCCAAGGCGTGCCGCCGATCCCTGCCATGAACGGCGCGGCCCACGACCTGATCGCCGAACAATGCGCACGCATTGCCATCCCCAAGCGATTCACCCTGCCGATCCGCGAGATCTGGGACATGCAGGAGCGCCTGCCACGACGCAGTGGCAAACGCGCCGACATGCTGCTGGACAACCCGCGCTTCCGCGCCGGCTACGACTTCCTCCTGCTGCGTGAAAGCGCCGGCGAGGAAACCGACGGCCTGGGCGAGTGGTGGACCGACTACCAGGACGCCAACGACAGCCAGCGCCGCGACATGATCCGCGAGCTCGGCAGCCGTGACGACGGCGGCACTGCCGGCCCACGCAAGCGCAAGCGCAGCGGCGGCAAACGCAAGCGTGATGACGAGCAGGCCTGGGACTGAGCATGAACACCCGTGCGTTCATCGGCCTGGGCAGCAACCTGGATGAACCCGCCGAGCAGCTGCGCAGCGCCCTGCAGGCGCTGGACCTGATCGCCGATACCCGCCTGGCGGCGGCCTCGGCGCTCTACACCAGCGACTCGCTGCTGCCCGGCCAGCCGCGCTACACCAACGCAGTGGCGGCCATCGACACGGCCTTGGCGCCGCTGGACCTGCTCGACGCGCTGCAAGCCATCGAGAACGACCAGGGCCGCGTGCGCCAGGAGCGCTGGGGCCCACGCACCCTCGACCTCGACGTGCTGTTGTTCGGTGACCGGGTCATTGACGTGCCGCGCCTGCAGGTGCCGCACTACCACATGCACGCACGCCCCTTCGTGCTCTACCCGCTCGCCGAGCTGGTGCCCGCCGAATTCCGCCTCGCCGACGGCCGCGCCCTGGCGCAGTTGCTCGAAGACTGTCCGTTCGTCGGCCTGGAACGCCTGTAATTCGGGCGTTTCCGACGGCGGTAACGCCAGTAACACCGGTACCGTAACAATGCGGTAACACGGCTGGTTGACTTCCCCCACCTCGCTCACGACTATAGGCGTCCCGCGGCGCCACTCTGCCGCAATCACCCATTTAGGCCCGGACGGACCTGTGCCCGAACATCACAGACGATGATGTGCCGCTCCGGAAGATGAATACACGCGTTGTACGCAGTTGTTGTTCACAGCGCCTGAACGAGGATTCCCCTACATGCCTGAAGTAACCCTGACCACCCTGCATGGCCTGAAGGCCAAGGGCGAAAAAATCACCATGCTGACCTGCTATGACGCGACCTTCGCCAAGGCCGCCAGCCAAGCCGGCGTGGAAGTCCTGCTGGTGGGCGACTCCCTGGGGATGGTCCTGCAGGGCCATGACAGCACCCTGCCGGTCACCAACCGCGACATGGCCTACCATACCGCCTGCGTCAAGCGCGGCAACGATGGCGCGCTGATCCTCGCCGACCTGCCGTTCATGGCCCACGCCACCCCCGAACAGGCCTTCGCCAACGCCGCCGAACTGATGCGCGCCGGCGCCCACATGCTCAAGATCGAAGGCGCCGCCTGGCTGGGCGAGACCATCCGCCTGCTGGCCGAGCGCGGTGTGCCGGTGTGTGCGCACATGGGACTGACCCCGCAGACGGTCAACGTGCTGGGTGGCTACAAGGTCCAGGGCCGCCAGGAAGCCCAGGCCCGCCAGATGCGCGCCGACGCCATCGCCCTGGAGCAGGCCGGCGCGGCCATGCTGCTGCTCGAGTGCGTGCCCAGCGAGCTGGCGGCGGAGATTACCCAGGCGGTGGGCATTCCGGTGATCGGCATCGGCGCCGGCAGCGCCACCGATGGCCAGGTGCTGGTCCTGCATGACATGCTCGGACTGTCGCTCAGCGGCCGCGTGCCGAAGTTCGTGAAGAACTTCATGGCCGGCCAGCCGGACATCCAGAGTGCCCTGGCCGCCTATGTCCGTGCGGTCAAGGACGTCAGCTTCCCTGGCAGCGAGCATGGGTTCAGCGCATGAATACCGTCAAGACCGTCCGTGAACTGCGTGCCGCCGTGGCCCGCGCCCGTGGCGAAGGCAAGCGCATCGCCTTCGTGCCGACCATGGGCAACCTGCACAGCGGCCATGCCGCCCTGGTGACCAAGGCCGCCCAGCGCGCCGACTTCGTGGTCGCCAGCATCTTCGTCAACCCGCTGCAGTTCGGCGCGGGCGAGGACCTGGACAAGTATCCCCGCACCCTCGCCGCCGACCAGGAAACACTGCTGCAGGCCGGCTGCCACCTGCTGTTCGCACCCACTGTCGAGGAAATGTACCCCGACGGCATGGCCGTGCAGACCCGGGTGAGCGTGCCGCAGCTGTCCGAAGGCCTGTGTGGCGCCAGCCGCCCCGGGCACTTCGAAGGCGTGGCGACGGTGGTCAGCAAGTTGTTCAACATGGTCCAGCCAGACCTGGCCGTGTTCGGCGAAAAGGACTTCCAGCAACTGGCGGTGATCCGCGCCATGGTGCGCGACCTGAACATGCCGATCCAGATCATCGGCGAGCCGACCGTGCGCGCCGAGGACGGCCTGGCGCTGTCGTCGCGCAATGGCTACCTGACGCCGGAGCAGCGTGCCACCGCCCCGGTGCTGTACCGCACCCTGAGCGGCATCGCCGACGCCCTGCGCCGTGGCCAGCGCGACTACCCGGCGCTGATCGCCGAGGGCCAGGGGCAACTCGAAAGCGCCGGGTTCCGTAAGGATTACCTGGAAGTGCGCCACGCCGTCACCCTGCGCCCGGCGCAAGTCGATGACCGTGACCTGGTGGTAATCGCCGCGGCTTACCTGGGTAACACCCGGCTGATCGACAATCTCTACCTGCACCTCGAAGAGCAGAGCGCCTGATATGACCCGTGGGAGCGGGCTTGCCCCGCGATAGCGCCTGCCCAGGCAACCGCAATCGCAAGGCAAGCCCGCTCCCACGACACTCAACCTCACGAAGTCTGCTGTCACAAAGCCAGCTCTCACGATCACCCTCGTGACAATTTTCATCCTCCTCGCTTGCCTCACCCATTCCCGGTTTCCTGCCAATGCCTATAATGTCCAGCTTGCAACCGGCAACGAATGCCGCTGTCCAAGCCTGACCATGCACCAAGGAAACCACCCGCAATGGCGTATTACCGTACCCCCCACGATGTGACGGCGCTGCCCGCCTGGCAGGCGCTTCAGCAACACCGCGACGCCATGCAGGGCTTCAGCATGCGCGAAGCCTTCGCCGCCGACGGCAAGCGCTTCGAGCAGTTCTCCTTGAGCAGCTGCGGCCTGTTCCTCGACTACTCGAAGAACCTGATCACCGAGCAGACCCGTGACCTGCTGGTGAACCTGGCCAAGGACGTCGACCTGGAAGCGGCCATCAAGTCGATGTTCAGCGGCGAGATCATCAACGCCTCCGAAGGCCGTCCGGTGCTGCACACCGCCCTGCGCCGCCCGGTCGGCGACAAGCTCAGCGTGAACGGCGTCAACGTGATGCCGGAAGTGCACAAGGTGCTGAACCAGATCACCGAACTGGTCGGCCGCATCCACGACGGCCTGTGGCGCGGCTACAGCGAAAAACCGATCACCGACGTGGTCAACATCGGCATCGGCGGCTCGTTCCTCGGCCCCGAGCTGGTCTCCGAGGCGCTGCTGCCCTACGCCCAGCGCGGCGTGCGCTGCCACTACCTGGCGAACATCGACGGCAGCGAGTTCCATGAGCTGTCGGCCAACCTGCGCGCCGAGACCACCCTGTTCATCGTCTCGTCGAAGTCGTTCAACACCCTGGAAACCCTGAAGAACGCCCAGGCCGCGCGCACCTGGTACCTGGCCCAGGGCGGTTCGGAAGCCGAGCTGTACCGCCACTTCATCGCCGTATCCAGCAACAAGGCCGCGGCCGTGGCCTTCGGCATCCGCGAAGAGAACATCTTCCCGATGTGGGACTGGGTCGGCGGGCGCTACTCGCTGTGGTCGGCCATCGGCCTGCCGATCGCCCTGGCCATCGGCACCGCCAACTTCAAGGAACTGTTGTCCGGCGCCTACACCATGGACCAGCACTTCCAGACCGCGCCGTTCGAGAAGAACATGCCGGTGCTGCTGGCCCTGCTGGGCGTGTGGTACGGCAACTTCTGGGGCGCCCAGGCCCACGCGATCCTGCCGTACGACCATTACCTGCGCAACATCACCAAGCACCTGCAGCAACTGGACATGGAGTCCAACGGCAAGAGCGTGCTGCAGGACGGCAGCCCGGTGAAGACCGACACTGGCCCGGTGATCTGGGGCGGCGTCGGCTGCAACGGCCAGCACGCCTACCACCAGTTGCTGCACCAGGGCACCCAGCTGATCCCGGCCGACTTCATCGTGCCGGTGGTGAGCTTCAACCCGGTGGCGGACCACCATCAGTGGCTGTACGCCAACTGCCTGTCGCAGAGCCAGGCGCTGATGCTCGGCAAGACCCGCGAGGAAGCCGAGGCAGAACTGCGCGCCAAGGGCCTGAACGAGGCCGATATCGCCAAGCTGGCGCCGCACAAGGTGATCCCGGGCAACCGCCCGAGCAACACCCTGGTGGTCGAGCGCATCAGCCCGCGCCGCCTCGGTGCGCTGGTGGCGATGTACGAGCACAAGGTGTTCGTGCAGAGCGTGGTCTGGGGCATCAACGCCTTCGACCAGTGGGGCGTGGAGCTGGGCAAGGAACTGGGCAAGGGCGTGTACCAGCGCCTGGTGGGCGCCCAGGAGGACAACGCCGAGGACGGCTCCACCCAGGGCCTGATCAACTACTTCCGCGGCCGTCACCGCGGCTGACGCTACACAGCCGCTCTTTGTGTAGGAGCGGCCTTGTGCCGCGAAAGGGCCGCACAGCGGCCCCGGCAATCATCATGGGGCCGCTTCGCGGCGCAAGGCCGCTCCTACACGGACACCATGATCCTCAAGGAACATCACCTCTAGCTACACTGTCCATCGAATAGCCGTTGCAGTCCCTCGCCCCTAACAAGAGCAGGACCACCCGCCATGTTCGATATCCGCGACTATCCCCAGGCCCTGGCCGTGAGCCAGTCCGCCACCCTCAGCGACGACGACTACCGCCGCCTCTACCGCCAGTCGGTGGATGACCCCGACACCTTCTGGGCCGAACAGGCCAGGCGCCTGGACTGGATCAAGCCCTGGTCAAGCGTGCAGCAATGCGACCTGAAGACCGGCACTGCCCGCTGGTTCGACGGCGCCCAGCTCAACGTCAGCCATAACTGCATCGATCGCCACCTGGCCACGCGCGGCGAACAGACCGCCCTGCTCTGGGAAGGTGACAATCCCGACGACAGCAAGGCCATCAGCTACCGCGAACTGCATCGCCAGGTCTGCCGCCTGGCCAACGCGTTGAAAGCCCGTGGCGTGAAAAAGGGCGACCGCGTGTGCATCTACATGCCGATGATCCCCGAGGCCGCCTACGCCATGCTCGCCTGCACGCGCATCGGCGCCATCCACTCGGTGGTGTTCGGCGGCTTCTCCCCCGACGCCCTGCGCGACCGCATCCTCGACGCCGACTGCCGCACCGTGATCACCGCCGACGAAGGCGTGCGGGGCGGCAAGCGCATCCCGCTCAAGCAAAACGTCGACAAGGCCCTCGCCAGTTGCCCGGCGGTAAGCAGCGTGTTCGTGATCAAGCGTACCGGCGCTGAGGTGGCCTGGAGCGAAGGCCGCGACCTCTGGTACCACGAGGTGACGGAAAAGGCCGCTGACGACTGCCCGGCCGAACCGATGAACGCCGAGGATCCGCTGTTCATCCTCTACACCTCGGGCAGCACCGGCAAGCCCAAGGGCGTGCTGCACACCACCGCCGGCTACCTGCTGCAGGCGACCATGACCTTCAAGACCGTGTTCGACTACCGCGACGGCGAGGTGTTCTGGTGCACCGCCGACGTCGGCTGGGTCACCGGCCACAGCTATATCGTCTATGGCCCACTGGCCAACGGCGCGATTTCGCTGATGTTCGAGGGCGTGCCCAACTACCCCGACACCTCGCGCTTCTGGCAAGTGGTCGACAAACACCGGGTGAACATCTTCTACACCGCGCCCACCGCCCTGCGCGCGCTGATGCGCGAAGGTGCCGGCCCCTTGCAGGGCACCTCACGCGAGACCCTGCGCCTGCTCGGCAGCGTCGGCGAGCCGATCAACCCGGAAGCCTGGGAATGGTATTTCGAAGAGGTCGGCAAGAAACGCTGCCCCATCGTCGACACCTGGTGGCAGACCGAGACCGGCGGCATCATGCTCACCCCCCTCCCCGGCACGCCACGGCTCAAGCCGGGCTGCGCCACCCAGCCGATGTTCGGCGTGCAACCGGTACTGCTGGACGACAAAGGCAAGCTGATCGAAGGCCCCGGCGCCGGGCTGCTGGCGATCAAGGCCAGCTGGCCCGGGCAGATCCGCAGCGTCTACGGCGACCACCAGCGCATGGTCGACACCTACTTCAAGCCGATGCCCGGCTACTACTTCACCGGCGACGGCGCCCGCCGCGATGCCGATGGCGACTACTGGATCACCGGGCGCATCGACGATGTGATCAATGTTTCCGGCCACCGTATCGGCACCGCCGAGGTGGAGAGCGCCCTGGTGCTGCACGACAGCGTCGCCGAGGCCGCCGTGGTGGGTTATCCCCACGACCTCAAGGGCCAGGGTGTGTATGCCTTCGTCACTCCCATGAACGGCGTGACGCCGGACGACGCGCTCAAGGCCGAACTGCTGGCCCTGGTCAGCAAGGAGATCGGCAGCTTCGCCAAACCCGAGCTGATCCAGTGGGCCCCTGCCCTGCCCAAGACCCGCTCGGGCAAGATCATGCGGCGCATCCTGCGCAAGATCGCCTGCAATGAACTGGACAACCTGGGCGACACCTCCACCCTCGCCGACCCGAGCGTGGTCCAGGGCCTGATCGACAAACGCCTGAACCAATAGGCCGCTTCGCAGGGCGGCCGCTGCCGGCCGTCCTGCGGTGAATTGACATATCGGTAAATACCGATATTATCGCGTCATGGAACTGCTCGACGTATTCAAGGCACTCTCGAACCGCACACGCCTCGAGATCCTCAAAGGCTTGAAAGACCCGGTGAAACACTTTCCTCCACAGGACGAAGGTGACGTTCACACCGTGGGTGTCTGTGTGAGCAGTATCCAGGAAGGCGTGGGGCTGTCGCAGTCAACGGTGTCCGACTACCTGGCCACCCTGCAGCGTGCAGGCCTGGTCGAGGTCCGCCGCATTGGCCAGTGGACCTACTACAAGCGCAACGAAGCAGCCATCAGCGCGCTCGCCGAGCTGATCGGGAGCGACCTGTAGGGTTTGCTTTTACCTCGATATATCGATATTTCCCGATATCCCGTTTTAACGAAATCAAGGAGCAATCCCCGAGGTGCCTGCCAGGCGCCCAGAAACAGAAAGGCAGCTTGATCTCACTTTATATATCGACATTTCTCGATATCCCTTTTTATAGAAGCGAGGAAACACCATGAAAGCGTTGATACTGGATGCCTTCGGCGGCCCGGATGCATTCGTCTATCGTGACATCGCCAAGCCGGTGCCAAAGGCCGGGCAGGTACTGGTCAGGGTGCATGCCACCTCCGTCAATCCGCTGGACTACCAGGTGCGTCGCGGCGACTATCCCGACCTGGTGCCGCTGCCGGCCATCACCGGGCACGACGTCTCCGGCGTCGTCGAGGCCGTCGGGCCTGGGGTGACGGCGTTCAGCCCCGGTGACGAGGTGTGGTACACCCCGCAGATCTTCGAGGGCGCCGGCAGCTATGCCGAATACCACGTCGCCGCCGAAGGCATCGTCGGCCGGAAGCCGCCGTCGCTGAGCCATCTCGAGGCGGCAAGCCTGAGCCTGGTCGGCGGCACGGCCTGGGAGGCGCTGGTGGTCCGCGCGGCGCTCAGGGTGGGCGAGAGCATCCTGGTGCATGGCGGTGCCGGCGGCGTCGGCCATGTGGCGATCCAGCTGGCCAAGGCCATGGGCGCCAGGGTCTTCACCACGGTACGCGAAGCGAATGCCGAATTCGCGCGACGCATGGGCGCCGATGTGGTCATCGACTACGAGCGCCAGGACTATGTCGATGTCATCCTCAAGGAAACCGCAGGCCATGGCGTCGACGTGGTATTCGACACCATTGGCGGCGATACCCTGTCTCGCAGCCCGGACGCCCTGGCCCAGTTGGGGCGCGTGGTGTCGATCGTGGACATCGCGCAACCACAGAACCTCATTCAGGCCTGGGGCAAGAACGCGAGCTATCACTTCGTCTTCACCCGGCAGCAGCGCGGCAAGCTCGATGAGCTGAGCGCGCTGGTCGAGCGCGGACAACTGCGGCCACATGTGGGCGCCATCTATCCCCTGGCCGACGTTGCGCTCGCCCATGCCCGGCTGCAAAGCCCCAACAATGGCCTGCAAGGAAAGATCGCCATTGCGGTCGTGCCTGCGGCCGAACCCAGCAACGCTTGACGCCCCCTCGCCCAACCCAATCATGAGGACCGCCATGATCTACGAAATCGCCATTCTTCCCATCCAGCAGGCGCGCATCGACAGTTTCAGGCACGCCTTCGCCGAAGTCGCCCCTCTGCTCAGTCGGGCCAAAGGGTACCTCAGCCACCTGCTCGCGCAAGGGATCGAAACACCCCATCACTTCAACCTGATCGTACAGTGGCAATCCCTCGAGGATCACACGCCTGGCTTCGAGACCAGCGAAGACCACCAGGTCTTCATGGCCCACCTCACACCGTATTTTTCCGAGGAGCCCACGGTTTATCATATCCACGGAGGCGCGCTCGAGACGCACGCCCCCGCCGGCCCGGGAGACGCCAGGCCAATGGACATACGCCTCAATTCATAGACGGCCGCCATGGCGGCCAGCACAGGTCGCCATGGAAGTCCTACGTCGTCGCATCGAAACCCAGGTCATGAGCCTCACCGGGCTGGCCCTCGGCCAGCTCGACCTGGAATCGCCCAAGGGTGATCCCGGCCTGTTCGGCCCAAAGAGCATCAGCTGGCAGGTACATGGCGACTTCCCCAGCATGTTGGTGGGCGGGATCAGCGCGTTGATGCTGCAACTGCTGCACCCGCTGGCACTGGCCGGGGTGTGGGACCATTCGAACTTCCGCCAGGATCTGCTCGGACGCCTGCGCCGTACCAGCCAGTTCATCTCCGGCACCACCTTCGGCTCGACCCGCGACGCCGAGTGGCTGATCGACAAGGTTCGCACCATCCACCTCAAGGTGACCGGCACCGCGCCCGATGGCCGTCCCTATGCGGCGAGCGACCCCGACCTGCTGACCTGGGTGCATGTGGCCGAAGTCAGCAGCTTCCTCGCCGCCCACCTGCGTTATCGCAATCCTCGCCTGCCACGCGCCGAGCAGGACGCCTACTACGACGAGATCGCGCTGATCGCCGAGCGCCTCGGCGCACGTGACGTGCCACGCTCCTGCGCCGAGGTCGACGAGTACCTGCGGCGCATGCGCCCGCAACTGCAGTGCGACGCGCGCAGCCTGGAGGTGATGGACATCCTGCTCAAGGCCCCGGCGCCCAGCCGGATGGCCGAGCCGGTGGGCAAGCTGATGCTCAACGCCGGCATCGACCTGCTGCCCGAATGGGCCAGCGAAATGCTCGGCGTGCACCAGGGCGCGTTCGAGCGGCGCATGATCCGCCTGGGCCTTAACAACACCGCCCCGGTGCTGCGCTGGGCCATGCGCGACGGTTCGGCGCACCGCGCACGGCGGCGCATGGGCATCGAATGAGGTATTTTGCTCCGTTCATCGGAACCGATTTAACGTGCCATACTCCAAGCACTCCAGCCTGATACAGACGATGCGACACATGCCCAAAGGATTGACCCGCGCTATCGGCGCACTGCTGGCCCTCGTGGCCCTGTACGGCCTGCTCGGCTTTTTCATTCTCCCCGGTGTCGCCCTGCGCATCGCCAACCAGCAACTGGCGCAATACGCCACGGTGCCGGCGCACCTGCAGCGCATCGAGCTCAACCCGTTCAGCCTTGAACTGACCCTCTGGGGCCTGCAGATTGGCGAGCCCGGCAAGGAGCAGGTCGGCTTCGAGCGCCTGTATGCCAACCTGTCCCTCGACAGCCTGTGGACCAAGGCCCTGCGCCTGGACGCCGTGGAGCTGGACAAGCCGCGCACCGAGCTGCTGTTCGCCAAGGACGGCAGCCTCAACCTGGCCCAGTTGTTCAAGATCCCGCCCAGCGAGCCCAAGCCGGAGGAGCCGCCAAGCGACCCGTTCCCGCTGCGCATCGCCAGCATCAAGCTCAGCGAAGGCTACCTGCATTTCCAGGACCTGCGCCCGAGCGAGCCAATCGAGTTCCTTTACGACTCGATGAACCTGGAGCTGAAGAACCTCAGTACCCTGCCCGACGACAACGCCGACATGACCCTGGTGGCCAACGGCCCGGCTGGTGGGCGCATCGACTGGAGCGGCACCCTGAGCCTGTCGCCGATCGCCTCCGAAGGCACCCTCAAGGTCACCGACGGCAAGATGAAGCTGTTCTGGCCTTATGTGCGCGACGCCGTGCCGCTGGTGCTGGAAGACGGCATGGTCAGCCTCGACACCCACTACAAGCTCAACCTCGCCAAGGAAACCGAGCTGCTGCTCGACAACACCTCGGTGCGGGTCGCGCCCTTCGCCATCAAGGCCCCGGACGGGCGCCCGCTGGCCCGCCTGGCCAGCCTGGAGGTGAGCGAGACCTCCATCGACCTGGCCAAACAGCTGGTCACCGTCGGCAAGATCCGCAGTGAGAAGCTGGAGACCTGGGCGGCCCTGGAGAAGGACGGCCAGCTCGATTGGCAGAAGCTGTTCGCCAGCCAGCCGGCCAAGCCCACGCCCAAGGAAAAGGCAGAACCCGCAGCCGCCGAACCGACTCCGGAACAACAGGCCGCCAAGGAGCCGAGCAAACCCTGGCAGGTGCTGCTCAAGGACGTGCAGGCGCGCAACTACCTCATTCACCTGGCTGACCGTAGCCAGAAAGAGCCCGTGGCCCTGGATGTCGGCCCACTCAACCTCGACCTGCAGAACTTCGACAGCCTCAACCAGTCGCCCTTCACCCTCAAGCTCGACACCGGCGTGGGCAAGCAAGGCAAGTTGCAGGCCGCAGGTCAGGTCAACCTGGCGCCAGTCAGCGCGAAACTCGACGTCGCCACCCGCGACATCGACCTGCGCGTCGCCCAGGCCTACATCAGCCCGTTCATCCGCCTGGAACTGCGCAGCGGCATGCTCTCCAGCGACCTCAAGGTCGACCTCAAGAGCACCGAGCCACTGGCCTTCAGCATCACCGGCAAGGCCCAGGCCAACCAGCTGCACACCCTGGACACCATCAAGAACCGCGATTTCGTCAAATGGCAGCAGGTCAACGTCGACGGCCTGTCCTATGTGCACGGTGATGCCCTGTCGATCGACAAGGTTACCCTGCTGCAACCCTATGCGCGCTTCATCATCAACGAAGACCGCACCACCAACGTCGACGACCTGCTGATCCCGCAACCCGCGGACAAGCCTGCCGCGGCGCCAAGCAAGCCGGCCGCGTCCAGCGGCGGCAAGGAACTGGGCATCCGTATCGGCCAGATCAGTATCAACGATGGTTCGGCCAACTTCGCGGACCTGACCCTGACCCCCAACTTCGCCACTGCCGTGCAGCAGCTCAACGGCCAGATCGGCACCATCGACAACCGCAAGCCGTTGCCGGCCAAGGTGGATATCAAGGGCAAGGTGGACCGCTACGCACCGGTCACCATCAAAGGTGCGCTCAACCCGTTCAGCCCGCTGGCCAGCCTGGACATCGCCACCAGCTTCAAGCGTGTCGAGCTGACCACGCTCACCCCCTACTCCGGCAAGTTCGCGGGCATGCGCATCCGCAAGGGCCGGCTGAACCTCGACCTGCACTACCTGATCACCAACGGCCAGCTCAAGGCCGAGAACAAGGTGGTGATCGAACAGCTGCAACTGGGCGAGAAGGTCGACAGCCCGGACGCCGTGGACCTACCGATCCGCCTGGCCGTCGCCCTGCTCAAGGACACCGAAGGCAGGATCTCCATCGAGTTGCCGGTATCGGGCGACCTCAACAACCCGCAGTTCAGCGTGATGCCGATCGTCTGGCAGACCCTGCGCAACCTGGTGCTGCGCGCGGCCCAGGCGCCGTTCAAGCTGCTCGGCGGGCTGGTCGCCGGCGGCGGTTCGGAAGATTTGGGCAACGTTTCTTTCGCGGCGGGCTCCAGCGACCTTACCCCTGAAGTGCAGGCGTCCCTGGACAAGCTCGCTTCGGCCCTGAAAGAGCGCCCCGAGCTGCGCCTGGAGATCGAGGGCACCGCCGCCCAGAGCAGTGACGGCCCGCTGATTGCCCAGCAGCGCCTGGAGCGCGAGTACCAGGCCACCTGGTACAAGATCCTCCAGCGCCGCGGCGACAAGGTACCGGCCAACGCCTCGTTGCTGGTGGTGGACGATAGCGACAAGCCGGCGATGCTCGAAGGCATCTACCGTACCCGTCTCAAGCAGCAGCCACCGGCCGAGTGGGAGAAGCTGGGCCGTGACGAACGCAGCGCCAAGCTGCGCGAGGCGGTAATCAAGTCCTGGGCGGAAAGCACCGCATTGCTGCGCACCCTCGGCCAGGAACGCGCCAGCAGCATCAAGGACTACCTGGTGGACAAGGGCCAGCTGGAAGATGACCGGGTGTACTTTATCGACACCAATCTCGGCCAGGCAGAGAGCGATGGCCGAGTGGTGACACCGATGCATCTGGATGCCGAGTAACCCTCCACTACCGAGTCGCCCTCATCACCGGCTTGCCGGCGATGAGGGCAGCACAGGCGATCAATCCCATCAGACCAGCCGCTGCCCCGACACCGCCGGGTGATACAACGGCTGCACCTTGTTCCCCGCAGGGTCCAGCAAATGGAAGCTGCGGGCACCATCGCCATGATTGAAGGGGCGATCCAGCAGCGTCACGCCGTGGGCCTTGAAGTACTGATACCAGGCTTCGAGTTCCTCCACGCTGTCGACGATGAATCCATAGTGATCCAGGGTCTGCAGCCCGTTGGCCGCTCCGGCGCCACGTCCCAGCGACAGGTTATCGTTACCGCAGGTGAGGTAGACCAGGTCTTCGTTGGCGCGGTTCAGCACCTCCATGCCCAGCACATCCACGTAGAAGCGCTCGCATTCCTCCAGGTTGGGGACCAGCAAGGCAATATGACGCAGGCCATTCAGGCGACCTGGGCGGGCAGGTAGTTCGGACATGAGCAAGGCTCCTTTTTTGTATACAATTCAAAACAGAATTTAAAACAAAAGGAGCTTCCTGTGTACTGCCTGTTTATCAAGACACGTGTGAAACCCGGTACTGCCGAAGCTTTCCTGACAGCGATCAAGGCCAATGCCGCCGCTTCGGTGGCCACCGAGCCGGGCTGCCTGGTGTTCGATGTGGCCCAGGATCGGGAGAGTCCGGATGTGATCTACCTGTACGAGATCTACCAGGACGACGCTGCATATGAGGCCCATACCCAGACGGCGCATTTCCGGGACAGCAGGCCTTTGGTGGAGCCTTTGATCGTGGAACAGGTGTGCTTCGAGAGCGATGTGATCGCACGTAATCCGGCGCTATAACGCCTTGTGTAGGAGCGGCCTTGTGCCGCGAAAGGGCTGCACAGCAGCCCCGGCAATTCGATGGTGGCTCAGAACCTGGGGCCGCTGTGCGCCCCTTTCGCGGCACAAGGCCGCTCCTACAGGGAAGCGTAAGCAAAAGCCCCGGCAGATGCCGGGGCTTGTGCTTGAAGGGGTGGCCAAATCCTTTTGGCCGACGGGACATTCCTTACTCGGACTTCAGGCCATCAGCCGAGACGGCCTGGACGCCCTTGATCTTCTTGGCGATGGCGACTGCCATATCCTTCTGCGCGTCGGTAATGGCCACGTCCGAGGACAGGGACACTACGCCTTTGTTGGTTTCGACCTTGATGTCACTGCCTGGCACGCCTTTCTCGGTCATCAGGTCAGCCTTCACCTTGGTGGTGATCCAGGTGTCGGAAGTAGCTTCCTTGGCTTTGGTCACCTCACCGGCCGCCAGCGTCATCGGGGCCTGGGTGGACTGGGCAGCGAACGCCGCGTTAGCCATGGTCAGGGTCAGAGCGGTGGCAGTAGCGGCAGCAATGGCGAACTTCTTCATGTGGGTCACTCCTGTTTTTCGAAAGGTCTGCGCCGTAGTTCCTGGCGTCAGGTAGAAGTGATGTTGCAGGGCGTGTGCCAGCTTTCCTCATAAATATTAATTCTTATAAATCAATAGCTTATCAATTCTGACCGACATCGATGATCGTGCAATTTGCAAGCCCGGGCAAAATCCTGCATGCAAGATGCAAGTCCACAAGACAAAGCCACAGGCATAAAAAAAGGACCCCGAAGGGTCCTTCCTGTCAGCCTGGTGAGGCTTAGACGCCCGATGCCTTGGCAGCGGCGACGTCCTTGATCGACAGCTTGATACGGCCGCGGTTGTCCACGTCCAGTACCAGCACTTCGACTTCCTGGCCTTCCTTCAGCACGTCGGTGACCTTCTCGACGCGAGCATCGCTCAGCATGGAGATGTGCACCAGGCCGTCCTTGCCCGGCAGGATGTTGACGAAGGCGCCGAAGTCGACGATGCGCTCGACCTTGCCGACGTAGATCTTGCCGATCTCGGCCTCGGCGGTGATGCCCAGGATGCGCTGCTTGGCAGCGTCCGCGGCTTCCTTGGTCTCGCCGAAGATCTTGATCGAGCCGTCGTCTTCGATATCGATCGAAGCCTTGGTCTCTTCGCAGATGGCGCGGATGGTGGCGCCACCCTTGCCGATGACGTCACGGATCTTGTCGGTGTCGATCTTCATCGCGATCATGGTCGGGGCGTTGGCCGACAGCTCGGTACGCGACTCGCCGATGATCTGGTTCATCTGGCCGAGGATGTTCAGGCGCGCTTCCAGGGCCTGGCCCAGGGCGATCTCCATGATCTCTTCGGTGATGCCGTTGATCTTGATGTCCATCTGCAGCGCGGTGACGCCCTTGGCGGTACCGGCTACCTTGAAGTCCATGTCGCCCAGGTGGTCTTCGTCACCGAGGATGTCGGTCAGGACGGCAAACTTGTCACCTTCCTTGACCAGACCCATGGCGATACCGGCAACCGGAGCTTTCATCGGCACGCCGGCATCCATCAGGGCCAGCGAGGCGCCGCAGACCGAAGCCATGGAGCTGGAACCGTTGGACTCGGTGATTTCCGACACCACGCGGATGGTGTACGGGAACACGTCGGCGGCCGGCAGCATGGCCTGGACCGAACGACGGGCCAGACGGCCGTGGCCGATTTCGCGACGGCCGGCACCGCCCATGCGACCACACTCGCCCACCGAGAACGGCGGGAAGTTGTAGTGCAGCATGAAGGGGTCTTTCTTCTCGCCTTCGAGGGTGTCCAGCAGCTGGGCGTCACGGGCAGTACCCAGGGTCGCGACGACCAGGGCCTGGGTTTCGCCGCGGGTGAACAGCGCCGAACCATGGGTCTTCGGCAGAACGCCGACTTCGATGTTCAGCGGACGCACGGTCTTGGTGTCGCGACCGTCGATACGCGGCTTGCCGTTGACGATGTTTTCGCGAACGGTGCGGTATTCGATTTCGCCGAAGATGTCTTTGACTTCACCAGCCGAAGGCTGGCCTTCTTCACCGGAGAACTTGGCGATCGCCTGATCGCGCAGCTCGCCCAGGCGGGCGTAACGGTCAGCCTTGACGGTGATGGTGTAGCCCTGGGAAACGGCTTCGCCGAACTCGGCACGGATGGCGTTGAACAGCTCGGTGTTGGCCGCAGCAGGTTTCCAGTCCCAGGTCGGCTTGGCCGCTTCGGCAGCCAGCTCTTTGACAGCCTGGATGACAGCCTGGAATTCGTCGTGGGCGAACAGTACGGCACCCAGCATCTGGTCTTCGGTCAGCTCTTTGGCTTCCGACTCAACCATCAGTACCGCATCGGAGGTACCGGCAACGACCATGTCCAGGCTCGAGGCAGCCAGTTGCTCGTAGGTCGGGTTCAGCAGGTAGCCGGTGCTTTCATGGAAGGCCACGCGGGCGGCGCCGATCGGGCCTTCGAACGGAATGCCGGAGATAGCCAGGGCAGCCGAGGTACCGATCATCGCGGCGATGTCCGGATCGGTCTTCTTGCTGGTGGAAACCACGGTGCAGACGACCTGGACTTCGTTCATGAAGCCTTCAGGGAACAGCGGGCGGATCGGACGGTCGATCAGGCGCGAGGTCAGGGTTTCCTTCTCGGAAGGACGGCCTTCACGCTTGAAGAAACCGCCTGGGATCTTGCCGGCGGCGTAGGTCTTTTCCTGGTAGTGCACGGACAGCGGGAAGAAGCCCTTGCCCGGATCAGCCTGCTTGGCGCCAACCACGGTCACCAGCACGGTGACATCGTTGTCGACGGTGACCAGCACGGCGCCGGTGGCCTGACGGGCGATGCGGCCCGTTTCGAGGGTTACGGTCGATTGACCGAACTGGAATTTCTTGATTACCGGGTTCACGGTTTCCTACCTTCTTCAGTGGCTCTTGGGGGAACTGGTTCTTGCGAATTCTTGGGCAGAACGGGGAATCGGCCCCATTGACCGTCCAGATACAACACGAGGCTGGGAGCCTGGCGCCGGGCGGATAAACCGCACGACGGACCAGGCTGCCAACCTCGCTGATCGCGTGGCGTGTCCAACGCCAGGGTTGCCGGGCAACCCTGCCGATGCATGCGACACGCCATGCAACACCACTGGCCAGACCGCTATTAGCGACGCAGGCCCAGGCGACCGATCAGGGCGCTGTAACGAGTGGTGTCTTTGCCCTTCAGGTAATCCAGCAGCTTACGACGCTGGTTGACCATACGGATCAGACCACGACGGGAGTGGTGGTCTTTATCGTTGGCCTTGAAGTGGCCTTGCAGCTTGTTGATGTTGAAGGTCAGCAGAGCAACCTGCACTTCCGGGCTACCGGTATCGCCGGCGGCTTGCTGGTAATCGGCAACAATTTGAGCTTTTTCTTCGACGCTGAGGGCCATTTGGCTTCTCCTGATAAACGGATCCCGCGAGCGGGGTCCAATAGGCCAGGGACAAGTCCCCGTATTAAAAAGAAGAGGTGTGACCGTGCCTAATAACAGCCAACCTCGTATCCACCGGTTTCAGCATAAGCCTCTACCCGTGGTTCCGGTCATTCCGACCGAATCAGTCGACGCGGCGCAACGCGCCCGTCTTCGCTCACTTCACCGATACCGATGAAGCGACCATTGTGATCCTGTACCCGGACCATGCCGAACTGCGGCGCGTCCGGCGCACGTACTGCCTGACCATGCAGCCAGTAGAACGCGCTGTGCTCGGACAGCAGCACCAGTGGCCAGTCCTGCAGCCCGCTGTCAGAAGGCATCAGGAAGCGATCGAGCGCTTCGTTGCCGCCTTCGGCGTGGGCTTGTTCGAGTTCCTCGAGCGTCACGGTCTGTGCCAGCTCGAAGGGGCCCGCCTGGGTACGACGCAGTTCGGCGACGTAGGCACCACAGCCCAGCGCCTCACCGATATCCTCCACCAGGGTGCGGATATAGGTGCCTTTGCTGCATCCAACCGAAAGGCGCGCACGGGTGCCTTCGCACTCGAGCAACTCCAAGCGGCTAATAGTAACAGAACGCGCCTCGCGCTCCACTACCTCTCCTGCACGAGCCAGCTTGTACAGCGGCTGGCCATCACGCTTGAGGGCCGAGTACATCGGCGGCACCTGGAGGATTCCACCCTTGAAACGCGGGATCACGGCCTCGATGTCGGCGCGACCAACGGTCACTTCGCGGGTCTGCAGGACTTCGCCTTCGGCATCTGCGGTGCTGGTAGTCTGCCCCATCTGCATGACCGTCTCGTAGCCCTTGTCGGAATCGAGCAGGTACTGCGAGAACTTGGTCGCCTCGCCGAAGCACAGCGGCAGCACGCCGGTGGCCAGCGGGTCGAGGCTGCCGGTGTGGCCGGCCTTTTCCGCGTTGAGCAACCAGCGAACCTTCTGCAGCGCGGCGTTGGAGGTGAACCCCAGCGGCTTGTCGAGCAGGATGATGCCGCTGACGTTGCGGCGAATACGTTTGACCTGGGCCACCGCTTACTCCTTGGCGTCCAGCTCGTCGGCATCCTTGTGCAGGCGGTCTTCGGCCACCGCACGTTCGATCAGTGCCGACAGGTGGACACCACGGCTGACGCTCTCATCGAAGTGGAAGTGCAACTGCGGCACGCTGCGCAGCTGCATCGAGCGACCCAAGTGCAGGCGCAGGAAGCTGGCGGCACTGTTCAGCGCCTTGAGCGACTGCTTCACGGCGTCGGGCGTTTCTTCGCCCATGACGGTGATGAAAACCTTGGCATGGCCCAGGTCGCGGCTGACGTCCACGGCGGTGATGGTCACCAGGCCGACACGCGGGTCTTTGACTTCACGGCGGATCAGCTCTGCCAGCTCACGCTGCATCTGATCGCCGATACGTTGGGTACGGCTGTATTCTTTTGCCATTCTTGCTACCTGTAACGTAAAGCGGCAAACGCCCGGTCAGGCTGAAGCCTGACCGGGCGCTACCTTGTGAGGCGCCGCCAGCCGCCTTACGACGGGGCCTGCGCCACGCTCGCCCCTTACAGGGTACGAGCCACCTGGACTTTCTCGAAGACTTCGATCTTGTCGCCGACCTTGACGTCGTTGTAGCTCTTGACGCCAATACCACACTCCATGCCGTTACGCACTTCGGAGGCATCGTCCTTGAAGCGACGCAGCGATTCCAGCTCGCCTTCGAAGATCACCACGTCATCGCGCAGTACGCGGATCGGACGGTTGCGGTACACGGTACCCTCGATGACCATACAGCCAGCGATGGCGCCGAACTTCGGCGAACGGAACACGTCGCGCACTTCGGCCACACCCAGGATGTTCTCGCGAACATCGCTGCCGAGCATGCCGGTCAGGGCCTTCTTGACGTCTTCGATGATGTCGTAGATCACGTTGTAGTAACGCATATCCAGACCTTCCTGCTCGACGATCTTGCGCGCGCCGGCATCGGCACGCACGTTGAAGCCGAACAGCACCGCGTTCGAGGCCAGTGCCAGGTTGGCGTCGCTCTCGGTGATACCACCGACGCCGCCACCAATGACGCGTACCTGAACTTCGTCGTTGCCCAGGCTGCCGAGCGAACCCTGCAGCGCTTCGAGGGAACCACGCACATCGGTCTTGAGGACGATGTTGAGGGTCTTCTTCTCTTCCTGACCCATGGTCTCGAAGATGTTTTCCAGCTTGCCGGCGTGCGCACGGGCCAGCTTGACCTCGCGGAACTTGCCTTGACGGAACAGCGCAACTTCACGCGCTTTCTTCTCGTCGGCAACCACCGACATCTCTTCGCCAGCGTCGGGCGTGCCGTCCAGGCCAAGGATCTCGACCGGGATCGACGGGCCGGCTTCCTTCACAGGCTTGCCGTTCTCGTCGAGCATGGCACGTACGCGGCCATAGTTCGAGCCGACCAGGACCATGTCGCCCTGACGCAGGGTACCGTCCTGAACCAGGATGGTGGCCACCGGGCCGCGACCCTTGTCCAAACGCGACTCGACCACGACACCGCGACCAGGAGCGGTCGGAGTGGCCTTGAGTTCGAGGATCTCGGCCTGCAGCAGGACAGCTTCGAGCAGTTCGTCGACGCCGGTACCCATCTTCGCCGAAACCTTGACGAACGGCGTGTCACCACCCCAGTCCTCGGAGGTCACGCCTTCGACCGACAGCTCGTTACGGATGCGATCGAGGTCGGCACCCGGCTTGTCGATCTTGTTCACCGCGACAACCAGCGGAACGCCAGCAGCTTTCGCGTGCTGAACGGCTTCGCGGGTCTGTGGCATCACACCGTCGTCCGCCGCCACCACCAGGATGACGATGTCGGTCGCCTTGGCACCACGGGCACGCATCTGGGTAAACGCAGCGTGGCCGGGGGTGTCGAGGAAGGTGACCATGCCGCGGTCGGTTTCGACGTGGTAGGCACCGATGTGCTGGGTGATACCACCGGCTTCGCCAGCGGCCACCTTGGCACGACGGATGTAGTCGAGCAGCGAGGTCTTGCCGTGGTCGACGTGGCCCATGACGGTCACGACCGGAGCACGCGAGGTGGTCTCACCTTCGAACTTCAGCGATTCGGCCAGGGAGTCTTCCAGGGCAGTGTCGCTGACCAGGGTGACCTTGTGGCCCAGCTCTTCGGCAACCAGCTGAGCGGTTTCCTGGTCGAGCACCTGGTTGATGGTGACCGGGGTGCCCAGCTTGAACATGAACTTGACGACTTCAGCGGCCTTGACCGACATCTGTTGCGCCAGTTCCGAGACGGTGATGGTCTCGCCGATGGTCACGTCACGAATGACCGGACCAGTCGGGCTCTGGAAGCCGTGCGCATTGCGCTTCTTGCCCTTGCCCTTGCCACCGCGGCCACGACGGAAGCCATCGCTTTCTTCGTCGGTGGTGCGAGGTGCGGCGCGCGGAGTCGGAGCCTTTTCCTTCTCCTTGACCTTGACCTTGACCGACATGCGCGGCGCTTCGCCACGACCGGCCGCAGCCGGGCCACCACCGCGACGATCATCATCACGGGTACGGCTTTCGTTGCGACGGGTCTCGTCTTTCTTGCGCTCGGCGGCACGGGCGGCGGCGTCTTCGGACACCGGCGCGTTGGCCACTACCGGGGCAGCAGCCGGGGCAGGCTCGGCCTTGGGCGCTGGCGCCGCGGCCGGGGCCTCGGCAGCCTGACGGCGTGCCTGCTCCTCGTTGCGCTGGCGAACTTCGGCGTCAACCTTCTCGCGCGCTGCATTTTCGGCGGCGCGGCGCTCTTCCTGCTCGCGTTTCTGCTCAGCCTGGATCTCTTCCGGGCTGCGCTGCACGAATACTTTCTTCTTGCGTACTTCTACGCTGATGCTCTTGCTACCGGCGACACGCAGAGTGCTGGTGGTCTTGCGCTGCAAGGTGATCTTGCGCGGCTCTTCCGCCTTGCTCTTGTGGCTGCTCTTCAAATGAGTCAGCAGGGTCTGCTTCTCATTGTCGGTCACTACCTGACCGGCGTCGGTGTGCGGCAGACCTGCCTCACGCATCTGCTGCAGCAGGCGCTCTACCGGTGCCTCGACCTCTTGGGCCAGTTCTTTCACCGTGACTTGCGTCATGCACTTCTCTCCTCAGGCCGCGCCTAATTACTCGAACCAGTGGGCTCGGGCGGCCATGATCAACTTGCCGGCACGCTCTTCGTCGATGCCGTCGATGTCGAGCAGGTCGTCAATCGACTGCTCGGCCAGGTCTTCGCGGTTAACCACGCCGCGCACCGCCAGTTCCGCCGCCAGGTCCTTGTCCATGCCCTCGAGGGAGAGCAGGTCTTCAGCCGGATGGGCGTCTGCCAGTTTTTCTTCGGTAGCGATGGCCTTGGTCAACAAACGGTCCTTGGCTCGAGCGCGGAGCTCATTGACGATGTCCTCGTCAAAGCCATCGATGTTGAGCATTTCTTCCAACGGTACGTAGGCAATTTCTTCAAGGCTGGTGAAGCCTTCGTCGACCAGCACTTGTGCCAGCTCCTCGTCGACTTCCAGTTCCTCGATGAAGTTGCGCAGGATGTCGCCTGTCTCAGCCTGTTGCTTGGCCTGGATGTCCTTCTCGGTCATCACGTTCAGGGTCCAGGCAGTCAGCTGGCTGGCCAGGCGGACGTTCTGGCCGCCACGTCCGATGGCCTGTGCCAGGTTGTCCTCGGCCACGGCGATGTCCATCGCATGGGCATCTTCATCAACGATGATCGCGGCAACCTCTGCCGGCGACATGGCGTTGATAACGAACTGCGCCGGGTTCTCGTCCCACAGGACGATATCCACACGCTCGCCACCCAACTCGCCGGATACGGCCTGGACGCGCGAACCACGCATGCCGATACAGGCGCCTTGCGGGTCGATGCGCTTGTCCTTGGAGCGGACGGCGATCTTGGCGCGCGACCCCGGATCACGGGAGGCGGCCATGACTTCGATGAGGCCTTCGGCGATTTCCGGCACTTCGATGCGGAACAGCTCGATCAGCATCTGCGGCGCGGTGCGCGACAGGATCAGCTGAGGACCGCGGTTCTCGGTGCGGATTTCCTTGAGCAGCGCACGCAGGCGCACGCCGACACGGAAGGTCTCACGGGGAATGATGTCTTCGCGGGCCAGCAGCGCTTCGGCGTTGTTGCCCAGGTCGACGATGACGTTGTCGCGGGTAACTTTTTTAACGGTACCGGAGATGATCTCGCCCACGCGCTCGCGGTAAGCATCGACCACCTGGGCGCGCTCAGCTTCGCGAACCTTCTGCACGATGACTTGCTTGGCGGTTTGCGCAGCGATGCGACCGAATTCGATCGACTCGATCTTCTCTTCGATCACGTCGCCAACTTTGGCTTCAGGATGACTTTCCTGAATCTTTGCTGGCCAGACCTCGATTGCCGGATCATCCAGATCCGCTTCTTCGACGACCGTCCAACGACGGAAGGTCTCGTAGCTACCGGTGTGGCGGTTGATTTCCACACGCAGGTCGACTTCGTCTTCAAAACGCTTTTTGGTTGCAGTGGCCAGGGCCACTTCCAGCGCTTCGAAAATGACGCCGGGCGGTACACCCTTTTCGTTGGATACCGATTCAACAACCAGCAGTACTTCTTTGCTCATCGTACGCCTCGCCTTGCGCAAGCCATTGGCCCCGGATCTTTCACCGGGCCCGGCACGTCTCAGTCAAAACTGGGAATAATATTGGCCTTGTCGATCGAGTCGATCGGCAACAGGAACTCGTGCTGGTCCACCTGCACCACCACATCCTGCTCCTCCACACCGCGGAGAAGGCCCTGGAAGTTACGACGGCCCTCGAAGGGCGTACGCAGCTTGATCTTCACCTGCTCGCCGGCATGCGCAGCAAACTGTTCTAAGGTGAACAGCGGGCGGTCCATGCCTGGAGAGGACACCTCGAGGGTATATTCAGAGCTGATCGGATCTTCCACATCGAGAATGGCGCTTGCCTGACGGCTGACGGCTTCGCAGTCGTCCACCAGGATCCCGTCTTCCTTGTCGATGTAGATACGCAGTACCGAATGCTTGCCTTGGGAGACGTATTCGATCCCCCAGCATTGGTAGCCCAGGCCCTCGACCACCGGGGCCAACAAGGCCTGCAACTGTTCTAGCTTGCTCGACACCTGAACCCCCTCGTGCATGCTGTGCAAATAAAAAATGGGCGAAGCGCCCATCCCTGAAAGCGCCGTTGGACAACGACGCCAAAACTGTTCGGCTAGCAAAAAGCCCCTGAAAAGGGGCTCTGCTGAAGCTGGTTGCGGGGGCTGGATTTGAACCAACGACCTTCGGGTTATGAGCCCGACGAGCTACCAAGCTGCTCCACCCCGCGACAAAGCTGGGGCGAAAGTATAAGACTGAACCCTTTGCTGGGTCAATCCGACCTCCACCTGCAAGAAAGCCCGCTCAAAGCGGGCTTTCATGCTTCAATTGGTACCGAGAAGGGGACTCGAACCCCTACACCCTATGGGCACAACCACCTCAAGGTTGCGTGTCTACCAATTCCACCACCTCGGCAATACTACTTGAAACCCGTTACTGCTACTCTTTGGCCGGAGGAGGGACGTCACCAGTATTGGCGGCTTCACTCTTCTGCTGCTGGAGCACCGGTACATCATCATTGACTGCCGGCTTTGGCTCTTTGACTTCCAGCACTGCTGGATCTGGCAGACCAACTTGAGTCAGCTGGTGAGCCTGCTGCTTGGCGAAGTATCCTAACCCAAGTGCAGTCAAAAAGAAAGTGGCAGCAAGTATAGCAGTAACTTTACTCAAAAAGGTAGCGGAACCTTGGCTTCCGAACACAGTATTTGAAGCACCTGCGCCGAAAGATGCACCGGCTTCCGCACCTTTACCCTGTTGCAGCAGCACCATTACAACCAGTGCCAACGCTGCCAACAGATGAAAAACAACTACGACTGTTTCCAGCATTTGTTCAGTTTCCTGCGGCGCGACAAATTGCACCGAATTCGTCTGCGTTCAGGGACGCTCCACCAATGAGCCCCCCATCGATATCCGGCATGCCGAACAGTTCAGCCGCATTGGCCGCCTTCACGCTGCCGCCGTAGAGAAGTTGCACTTTTTCGGCAACTTCGGCGTCCTTCGCCGCCAACTGCTTGCGGATGGCTGCATGCACATCCTGGGCTTGCTGTGGCGAGGCCGTCAAACCAGTACCAATGGCCCAAACAGGCTCATAGGCAATAACCGCATTGGCGAAAGCCTTGATACCGAACACGTCGATAACACTGCTTAGTTGACGCCCTACAACTTCTAGCGTCTCGCCTGCCTCACGCTCTGCAAGAGTTTCCCCTATACACAGCACTGGCGTCAAACCACTTTTCTGAGCGGCTGCAAACTTTTGATTCAGCACTTCGTCTTTTTCACCAATAATCTGGCGACGTTCGGAATGCCCAATCAAGACATATTTGCAACCGACTTCAGCCAACTGACTCGGAGCAACTTCGCCGGTCAGAGCGCCTTGTTCAGGCTGTACTGCAGAATTCTGTGCGCCTACGTTGATTCCCTTACCTTCCAAGCCATCAATCACTTGATTGATGAACAGGGATGGTGGAAACACCGCGACTTCCACTCCGCTCGGCAGGGACAATTTGCCCAAGCCCTGGGTCAGCTCTACGACGCTGGCGCGGGTACCGTGCATCTTCCAGTTACCAGCTACCATGGGGCGACGCATGCTTTACCTCGTCGGTCAAAGTGGGCGCAGATCTTACCCAACCAGATCTGCGCTGGCAAGCCTCTTTCAGGCACAAACTTCTTCGACCAGCTTGGCCAGGGCCTCGGCATGGCCACGCACCTGGTTTTCATCATCGCCTTCGACCATCACCCGCACCAGCGGCTCGGTACCGGACTTGCGCAACAGCACCCGCCCACGACCGGCCATCGCCTCGGTGGCCTTGGCGCTGGCTTCCTTGACCAGGGGGTTCTCCAGCGGGTCGCTCTTGCCGGCCGCGAAGCGCACGTTGATCAGCACCTGCGGGCATTTGCGCACGGCCTGGCGGGCCTGGGCGAGGTTTTCGCCACGGCGTTTGAGCGCCATCAGCACCTGCAGCGCGGCGATGATCGCATCACCAGTGGTGGTGTGACTGCCACAAACGACATGACCGGAATTTTCACCACCCAGCAGCCATTCGCGCTCAAGCAGTTCGGCCATGACATAGCGATCGCCCACCTTGGCCCGCACGAACGGGATATCCAGTTCCTTGAACGCCAGCTCCAGGCCCAGGTTGCTCATCAAGGTACCGACCACGCCGCCCTGCAGCTTGCCACGCTCCTGCATGTCGCGACCGATGATGAACAGCAGTTCGTCACCGTCGACGATGGCACCGGTGTGATCGACCATCAGCACGCGGTCGCCGTCGCCGTCGAAGGCGATGCCGAGATCCGCATGGCCGACCAGGACCGCCGCCTGCAGCGATTCGATATGGGTCGAACCGCAACCCTCGTTAATGTTCAGACCATCCGGGGCGGCGTGCAGCACGGTGACATCGGCACCCAACTCACGGAACACGCTCGGCGCGACCTTGTAGGTGGCGCCATGGGCGCAGTCCACGACGATCTTCAGGCCTTCGAAGCTGGTGCTGCTGGGCACGCTGCTCTTGCAGAACTCGATGTAGCGCCCCGCCGCGTCATTGATGCGCGAGACCTTGCCCAGCTTGCTGGACTCGACGACATTCATCGGCTGGTCGAGCAGCTCCTCGATCATCAGCTCGACTTCGTCCGGCAGCTTGGTGCCAGCACCGGAGAAGAACTTGATGCCATTGTCGTCATGGGGGTTGTGCGAGGCGCTGATGACGATACCGGCCTCGGCATGGAAGGTGCGGGTCAGGTAGGCGATGGCCGGCGTCGGCATCGGGCCGAGCAGCATCACGTCGGCACCGGCCGCGGACAGGCCTGCCTCGAGCGCGGATTCGAACATGTAGCCGGAGATCCGCGTGTCCTTGCCCACCAATACGCGGCAGGTGCCCTGCTTGCGGAAGGCCATGCCGGCGGCCCAGCCGAGTTTCAGCATGAAGTCCGGGGTGATCGGGAATTGGCCTACGCGACCACGGATACCATCGGTACCAAAGTATTTTCTGCTCATAGTGACTCCAATGTTCTTATTCGGCGTTCTGGACCGCGGCGATCATGCGCACGACATCGACGGTTTCGGCGACATCGTGTACCCGCAGAATACTCGCGCCCTTGGTCATGGCCAGGGCGGCCAGGGCCAGACTGCCGTAGAGCCGCTCGCCGACCGGACGGTCCAGCGCGAGGCCGATCATGCTCTTGCGCGAGACACCCACCAAGAGTGGCCGCCCCAGGCGATAGAGCGCTTCCATGTGTTTGAAAAGGCTGAGGTTATGCTCAAGGGTCTTGGCAAAGCCGAACCCTGGGTCGAGGATGATGCGCTCAGCCCCGATGCCGGCCGCCGCGCAGGCGGCCATACGCTGTTCAAGATAGCGCGTTACATCGGCTGTCACATCCTCGTACTGCGGATTGTCCTGCATGGTGCCCGGCTCGCCACGCATGTGCATCAGGCACACCGGCAGGCCGGTATCGGCCGCCGCATCGAGGGCGCCATCGCGCTCCAGGGCGCGCACATCGTTGATCAGCCCCGCACCAAGGCGGGCCGTCTCGCGCATGACCGAAGGCGTGGAGGTGTCGACCGAGATGATCACATCGAGCCGACTGCTGATCGCTTCGACGATCGGCGCTACACGCTCCAGCTCCTCGATGGGCGATACCGCACGCGCCCCCGGACGGGTGGACTCGCCACCTACGTCGATCAGGGTCGCACCGGCCGCTACCATCTCCTCGGCATGGCGCAAGGCCACATCGCGCTGGCTGAAGCGCCCACCATCGGAGAACGAGTCTGGGGTGACGTTGAGGATACCCATGACATGGGTACGGGACAAATCAAGAACCCGGTTGCCGCAAGGCAACCGGGTCGGGTACTGCGTCAAGCTCATAGATACCCTTAGTGTTGAGCCGCTGGACCGCCGATCGGCGACTCCGGACGATCATCCTGGGAAGCCTGGTTGCCGGAGGTACCGGAATCATTGTCCCAGTCACGCGGCTCGCGCGGGGTACGACCTGCCATGATGTCGTCGATCTGGTCGGCATCGATGGTTTCGTACTTCATCAAGGCCTCGGCCATGGCGTCGAGCTTGTCACGGTTGTCGGTGAGGATCTGCTTGGCCGTGGCGTAGCACTGATCGATGATGCTGCGCACCTCGGAGTCGATCATCTTGGCAGTCTCGCCCGAGACGCTGGCATGCTGGCTCCCCGCGCTGCGACCGAGGAACACCTCGCCCTCTTCTTCGGCGTACATCAGCGGGCCGAGTTTCTCGGACAGGCCCCACTTGGTGACCATGTTCCGGGCGATCTGGCTGGCGCGCATGATGTCGTTGGAGGCCCCGGTGGTGACACCGTCGAAGCCCAGGGTCATCTCTTCGGCGATACGGCCACCGTACAGCGAGCAGATCTGGCTGATCAGCGCGCGCTTGGACAGGCTGTAGCGATCCTCTTCCGGCAGGAACATGGTCACGCCCAGGGCACGGCCACGGGGAATGATCGACACCTTGTAGACCGGGTCGTGCTCGGGAACGACGCGACCGACGATGGCGTGGCCCGCCTCGTGGTACGCGGTGTTCTGCTTCTCTTTCTCGGACATGACCATGGTCTTGCGCTCGGCGCCCATCATGATCTTGTCTTTGGCCAGTTCGAATTCCTTCATTTCGACCACGCGCTTGCTGGACCGCGCGGCGAACAACGACGCCTCGTTGACCAGGTTGGCCAGGTCGGCACCGGAGAAGCCTGGCGTACCACGGGCGATGACCGCCGCGTTGACGTTCTCGCCGATCGGCACCTTGCGCATGTGCACCTTGAGGATCTGTTCGCGACCGCGGATGTCCGGCAGGCCGACCACCACCTGGCGGTCGAAGCGACCGGGACGCAGCAGCGCCGGGTCGAGCACGTCGGGACGGTTGGTCGCGGCGATGACGATGATGCCATCGTTCATTTCGAAGCCGTCCATCTCGACCAGCAACTGGTTCAGGGTCTGTTCGCGCTCGTCGTGACCGCCGCCCATGCCGGCGCCACGGTGGCGACCGACGGCGTCGATCTCGTCAATGAAGATGATGCACGGCGCGTGCTTCTTGGCCTGCTCGAACATGTCGCGAACACGGCTGGCACCCACGCCGACGAACATCTCGACGAAGTCGGAACCGGAAATGGTGAAGAACGGTACCTTGGCCTCACCGGCAATGGCCTTGGCCAGCAGGGTCTTACCAGTACCGGGCGGACCGACCATCAGCACGCCGCGAGGGATGCGGCCGCCCAGGCGCTGGAACTTGCCCGGGTCGCGCAGGAACTCGACCAGCTCGCCAACCTCTTCCTTGGCCTCGTCGCAACCCGCGACGTCAGCCAGGGTGGTTTTCACCTGGTCTTCGGACAACAGGCGCGCCTTGCTCTTGCCGAAGCTCATCGGGCCGCCTTTACCACCGGCACCGCCCTGCATCTGGCGCATGAAGAACATGAACACGGCGATGATCACCAGGATCGGGAAGCTCGCCACCAGCAACTGGGTCCAGATGCTCTGCTGCTCAGGCTGCTTGCCTTCGACGGTGACGTGGTTGTCCACCAGGTCGCCGATCAGGCCGTTATCCGTGATGGCTGGGCGGACGGTCTTGAAGTTGTCGCCGTCAGTGCGCTTGCCGGTAATGATGTAGCCGTCGACGGTCACGCGCTCGACCTTGCCATCCTTGACCTGCTGGATGAAGTCGGAATAGTTGAGGGTCTGCGGCTCGTTAGGGCTCGAGAAGTTGTTCATCACCGTCACCAGGACGGCGGCGATGATCAACCAGAGGATCAGATTCTTTGCCATGTCGTTCAATTCGCTACCCTCTGAGGCCGGCGCACGACGCAGCCGTGCCTCGCATGATATTCATCGCCCTAACTTACTACATTACCCACGCATCCGCAGGCACCGTCTGTAACCCTTTGTGAAAGCTAGACTACACGAAGTTCGGACGATCCAGACGGAGCCGCCGATTGGAAATAACTATCGGCAACCCCGCAATACGCCTTTCATGCGCCCTTGAAACCCTTGCCCAGCAGGTACTGTTCGCGGGAGCGATCCCGCGAGGACGACGGCTTGCGCATCTGCACCTTGTCGAACTTGCTGCGCACGTCCTTGAGGTACATGTCGAAGCCTTCGCCCTGGAAAATCTTGATCAGGAAATCCCCGCCGGGCTTGAGCACGCGGGTCGCCAGATCCAGGGCCAGTTCGCAGAGGAACATGGCGCGCGGCATGTCCACCGCGGGCGTACCACTCATATTGGGGGCCATATCGGAAATCACAAGGTCTACATGCGAATCACCGACCGCCTGCAGGATCTGCTGCAGCACTTCGTCCTGGGTAAAGTCGCCCTGGATGAAGGTAACGTCCGGGATCGAGTCCATTTCCAGGATGTCCGAGGCGATCAACCGCCCTTGGCCACCAATCAGACGACTGGTCACCTGCGACCAGCCACCGGGTGCTGCGCCGAGGTCGATCACGCTCATGCCGGGGCGGATCAGGCGGTCTTTTTCCTGGATCTCCAGCAGTTTGTAGCTCGCACGCGAGCGGTAGCCATCCTTCTGCGCCTGTTTCACAAAAGGATCGTTGAAATGCTCTCGCAGCCAGTTTGCGCTGCTTTTGGAACGTTGTACCACGGGGCACCTCGATGATATGCGTCGTGTTTGACTGGGCGGAGCCAGGGGCCCTCGGGTAAAATGCCCGTCAATTTTACAGAATCAGACGAAAAGGGTCAGATTATGCCGCTCAATAACGAGCAGAAGAAGCAATACAAGTCCATTGGTCATGACCTGAAGCCGGTCCTGATCGTTGCTGGCAACGGTTTGAATGAAGGCGTGATCGCCGAACTGGAACGCGCCCTGGTCGATCACGAGCTGATCAAGGTCGAGATTCGCTCGGAAGATCGCGAGGAACGCGCCGAGACCATCGCCGCACTGTGCAAGGCCGGCCGCGCCGAACTGGTGCAGACCATCGGCAAGAAAGCGCTGATCTACCGCAAGAACCCACAGCCGAACAAGCAGCTGTCCAACATTCACCGTTACAAGTAACGCCCAGGACAGCGCAATACCCATGTAGGAGCGGCCTTGTGCCGCGAAAGGGCTGCGAAGCGGCCCCAGGTATCAGCTTCGTTGCAGATAATACTGGGGCCGCTTTGCGGCCCTTTCGCGGCACAAGGCCGCTCCTACAAAGGCCGCGTCACACTTCGGCTACCGCCGTGCCCTGACCGGGACCGGCTGGGCCACCAGCACGATGCCGGAGAAGCCCAGCACCAGGAAGCAGAACATCTGCCAACGCTCGCCCACGGAAATCCCGTAGCGCAGCGTGTAGTAGCTGACGCAGGCGCCGAAGCCGAGCAGCAGCATCTGACCGCGGAATTGCCGCCACCAGGCCGCCAGGCCATCCACCCTCGCCAGCACCGCCAACTGGGTCAACAACCCGAGCATGGCCACACCAATCAACCAGCGGTCGATCTGCGCAGCCACGTCGTGCACCAGCAACGGCGCCAGGCCGCTGACCTTGAGCGCAGGCACCAGCCCCACGTGGAACACCCACAGGCCGCCGACCCAGAACACCTGGGCCAGCTGCCAGAGGATCCCCTCGAGGGATGGCGCCCGCAAGCGCCGGTCAGATGTGCTTGACTTCGACAATCTCGTACTCGACCGTGCCGCTTGGCGTCTTGACGACGACAGTATCACCTTCTTCCTTGCCGATGATGGCACGGGCGATCGGCGCACCGCTGGAGAGCTTGCCCTGCTTCACGTCGGCTTCGTCCTCGCCGACGATCTGGTAGGTCACCTCTTCATCGGTCTCGGTGTTCGCCAGCACCACGGTGGTACCGAAGATCACCTTGCCGGTGTGGGCGATGGTGGTGACGTCGATCACCACCGAGTTCTGCAGACGGCCTTCGATATCGCGGATACGCGCCTCGACCATGCCCTGCTCCTCGCGGGCGGCGTGGTACTCGGCGTTTTCCTTGAGGTCGCCCAGCTCGCGAGCCTCGCCGATCGCCTGGCTCAGGCGCGGACGCTCGGTCTTGCTCAGGAACAGATGCTCTTCCTCCAGGGCGCGAGCGCCCTGGACGGTCATCGGGTACTTGGTAATGCTCATGCTTTAAGTCCTGCATGCAGATCCTGCAGGCGACGAACGGTCTTTTCCGGACCGAATTTCAGCGCCTCGCAGATGGCTTCACCGGCCGCAATGGTGGTGGTGCAGTAGATCTTGTGCTGCAACGCATTGCGACGAATCGAGTAGGAGTCGGCGATCGACTGGCGGCCTTCGGTGGTGTTGATGATCAGCGACACTTCGTCGTTCTTGATCATGTCGACCACGTGCGGACGACCTTCGGTCACCTTGTTCACGCGACGCACTTTCAGGCCGGCCGCCTCGATCACCTTGGCGGTGCCGACAGTGGCGACCACTTCGAAGCCCAGGGCGATCAGGTCGCGGGCGACGCCAGCCACCTGCGGCTTGTCGTCGTCACGCACGCTGATGAACGCGGTACCGCCGGTCGGCAGCACTTCGCTGGCACCCATCTGGGCCTTGGCGAAGGCTTCGCCGAAGCTGTCGCCGACACCCATGACTTCACCAGTCGATTTCATCTCAGGGCCGAGGATCGGGTCAACCCCCGGGAACTTGGCGAACGGGAAGACGGCTTCCTTGACGCTGTAGAAGTTCGGGATGATTTCCTCGGTGAAGCCCAGCTCTTTCAGGGTTTTACCGGCCATGACACGGGCCGCGATCATCGCCAGGGAGGTGCCGATGCACTTGGAGACGAACGGCACGGTACGCGAGGCGCGCGGGTTGACCTCGATCACGTAGATCTTGTCGCCCTGCAGGGCCAGCTGCACGTTCATCAGGCCGACCACGCCCAGTTCCAGGGCCATTTTCTTGACCTGGACGCGGACTTCGTCCTGCACTTCCTTGCTCAGCGAGTAAGGTGGCAGCGAGCACGCCGAGTCACCGGAGTGAACACCGGCCTGCTCGATGTGCTGCATGATCGCGCCAATCACCACGTCGGTGCCGTCGCAGACCGCATCCACGTCCATTTCGATGGCGCAGTTGAGGAAGTGGTCGAGCAGCACCGGGCTGTCGTTGGACACCTGGACCGCTTCGCGCAGGTAGCGCTTGAGCTCGTCCAGCTCGTAGACGATCTCCATGGCGCGGCCGCCCAGCACGTAGGACGGACGAACCACCAGCGGGTAGCCGATCTTGCCAGCGGCAGCGATGGCTTCGTCTTCGCTGCGAACGGTAGCGTTTGGCGGCTGCAGCAGGTTCAGGCGCTGGACCATCTGCTGGAAGCGCTCACGGTCTTCGGCGCGGTCGATGGCGTCCGGGCTGGTACCGATGATCGGCACGCCGGCTTCTTCCAGGGCACGGGCCAGTTTCAGCGGAGTCTGGCCGCCGTAGTGGACGATCACGCCCTTCGGCTTCTCGACGCGGCAGACTTCCAGCACGTCCTCCAGGGTCAGCGGCTCGAAGTACAGACGGTCGGAGGTGTCGTAGTCGGTGGAGACGGTTTCCGGGTTGCAGTTGACCATGATGGTCTCGTAACCGTCTTCACGCAGCGCCAGTGCGGCGTGCACGCAGCAGTAGTCGAACTCGATGCCTTGGCCGATACGGTTCGGGCCGCCACCCAGGATCATGATCTTGTCGCGGGTCGACGGGTTGGCCTCGCACTCTTCCTCGTAGGTCGAGTACAGGTAGGCGGTGTCGGTGGCGAACTCGGCGGCGCAGGTGTCGACGCGCTTGTATACCGGGAACACTTCCAGCTTGTGGCGGTGACGGCGCAGGTTCTTGTCGGTGATGCCGAGCAGCTTGGCCAGGCGCTGGTCCGAGAAGCCCTTACGCTTGAGGCGCAGCATGTAGTCCTTGTCGATCGACGACAGGGCCAGGGTCTTGACCTTCTCTTCTTCCTTGATCAGGTCTTCCATCTGCACCAGGAACCACAGGTCGATGCCGGTCAGGGCAAAGATTTCCTCGATGGTCATGCCCGAACGCATGGCGTCGGCGACGTACCAGATGCGCTCGGCGCCTGGCACGGTCAGCTCGCGCTTGAGGATGCCGGCAGCCTCAGGGCTGGCCAGGTCAACTTTCGGGTCGAGGCCGCAGGCGCCGACCTCCAGGCCGCGCAGGGCTTTCTGCAGGGACTCCTGGAAGGTGCGGCCGATGGCCATGACTTCACCCACGGATTTCATCTGGGTGGTCAGGCGGGCGTCGGCTTTCGGGAATTTCTCGAAGGCGAAGCGCGGCAGCTTGGTGACGACGTAGTCGATCGACGGCTCGAAGGACGCCGGGGTACGGCCGCCGGTGATGTCGTTCTGCAGCTCGTCGAGGGTGTAACCGATGGCCAGCTTGGCAGCGATCTTGGCGATCGGGAAACCGGTAGCCTTCGATGCCAGGGCCGAGGAACGCGAAACGCGCGGGTTCATCTCGATCACGACCATGCGGCCGGTATTCGGGCAGATACCGAACTGCACGTTGGAACCACCGGTCTCGACACCGATTTCACGCAGCACCGCCAGCGAGGCGTTGCGCATGATCTGGTATTCCTTGTCGGTCAGGGTCTGTGCCGGGGCAACGGTGATCGAGTCGCCGGTGTGCACGCCCATCGGGTCGAAGTTCTCGATCGAGCAGACGATGATGCAGTTGTCCTTCTTGTCGCGGACCACCTCCATCTCGTATTCCTTCCAGCCGATCAGCGATTCGTCGATCAGCAGTTCCTTGGTCGGCGACAGGTCCAGACCACGGGTGCAGATTTCTTCGAACTCTTCACGGTTGTAGGCGATGCCACCGCCAGTGCCGCCCATGGTGAACGACGGACGGATGATGCATGGGAAGCCGAGCTTCTCGAGAACCGCATTGGCCTCTTCCATGCTGTGGGCGATACCGGAGCGCGGGCACTCCAGGCCGATGTCCTTCATCGCCCTGTCGAAGCGCGAACGGTCTTCGGCCTTGTCGATGGTGTCGGCGTTGGCACCGATCATCTCGACGCCGAACTTTTCCAGGACGCCGTGACGCTCCAGGTCCAGGGCACAGTTCAGCGCGGTCTGGCCACCCATGGTCGGCAGCACTGCGTCCGGGCGCTCTTTCTCGATGATCTTGGCCACCGACTGCCATTTGATCGGCTCGATGTAGGTGGCGTCGGCCATGGCCGGGTCGGTCATGATGGTGGCCGGGTTGGAGTTCACCAGGATGACGCGAAAACCTTCCTCGCGCAGGGCTTTGCAGGCCTGGGCGCCGGAGTAGTCGAATTCGCAGGCCTGGCCGATCACGATCGGGCCAGCGCCGAGAATCAGGATGCTTTTGATGTCTGTACGTTTTGGCATGGTTGTCACTCAAATCCGGGGTCAGTCGGCAAGCCGCTTTGAACAATCTGGGTCAGGCGCTTCCGGGCGCGGCGCAAGCCGGCCCGGGGCCTTGAAGCAGGATGCTCAGCGGCGCTTGGCCATGGCATCGGTGAAACGATCGAACAGTGGCGCGACGTCGGTCGGGCCTGGGCTCGCTTCAGGGTGGCCCTGGAAGCTGAACGCGCTCTTGTCGGTTCGCTCGATACCCTGCAGGGTACCGTCGAACAGCGACTTGTGGATGGCGCGGACATTGCCCGGAAGGGTGGCTTCGTCGACGGCGAAACCGTGGTTCTGGCTGGTGATCATGACCACGCCGGTGTCCAGGTCCTGGACCGGGTGGTTGGCACCGTGGTGGCCGTGGCCCATCTTCACGGTCTTGGCGCCGGAGGCCAGGGCCAGCAGCTGGTGGCCCAGGCAGATACCGAACACCGGGATCTCGGTCTCGAGGATCTCTTTGATCGCCTGGATCGCGTAGTCGCATGGCTCGGGATCGCCAGGGCCGTTGGACAGGAACACGCCATCAGGGTTGAGCGCCAGGACTTCGCTGGCCGGGGTCTGGGCGGGCACCACGGTGACGCGGCAACCACGGGCGACCAGCATGCGCAGGATGTTCAGCTTGACGCCGTAGTCGAAGGCGACGACGTGGTACGGCAGGTCGACGGCGTCAATGGTCGGGTGGCTGTCGGTCTTCAGCTCCCAGACGCTGGAGCGCCACTCGTAGCGCTCCTTGGTCGAGACCACCTTGGCCAGGTCCATGCCCTTCAGGCCCGGGAAGGCGCGGGCAGCGGCGATGGCGGCTTCTTCGCTGATGTTGTCGCCAGCCAGGATGCAGCCGTTCTGGGCGCCTTTCTCACGCAGGATGCGGGTCAGGCGACGGGTGTCGATACCGGCAATGGCGACGACGTTGTTGGCTTTCAGGTATTCAGGCAGGGACTGGGTGTTGCGCCAGTTGCTGGCCAGCAGCGGCAGATCGCGAATCACCAGGCCCGCGGACCAGACGCGATTCGATTCGGCGTCTTCGGCGGTGGTGCCGGTGTTACCGATGTGCGGGTAAGTCAGGGTAACGATTTGCTGGGCGTAGGAAGGGTCTGTGAGGATTTCCTGGTAGCCGGTCATTGCAGTATTGAACACGACCTCACCAACGGTCTGACCGTCGGCTCCAATGGCTTCACCGCGAAAAATGCTGCCATCGGCAAGGGCGAGTATGGCTGGCTTAGTCAAGAAGACCTCCCGTAAATCAAGCCTGAAAGGGCGATCGCAGGTTGCAAAAAAGCGGAATGACGTATGGACACGTCACCCCGCTTTTATGCTGAATTAGTCTGCGCGCTTTTAGTGGACACACTAAAGCTGTAGCTTACAGAAAAATGCGTTTTGGGTCTACCGGGAATGTGTCTCTAAAACGCAGGATTGCGACAGAGGGGACATTGCAGCAGCCCCGAGCGTGTAGGAGCGGCCTTGTGCCGCGAAAGGGCTGCGCAGCGGCCCCGGCAATTCTGAATGGTTCAGAGATCCTGGGGCCGCTGCGCGCCCCTTTCGCGGCACAAGGCCGCTCCTACAGGGGACGGTGTCAATGCAGCGCGAGCACATCCTGCATGTCATACAGCGCAGGCTCACGCCCATCCAGCCACAGCGCCGCGCGCACCGCACCCTTGGCGAAGGTCATGCGGCTCGAGGCCTTGTGGGTGATTTCCAGGCGCTCGCCTTCAGCGGCGAACAGCACGGTGTGATCACCGACCACATCACCGGCACGCACAGTGGCGAAGCCGATGGTCTTGCGGTCACGGGCGCCTGTCTGGCCTTCACGGCCATATACCGCCACTTCCCGCAGGTCACGCCCCAGCGCATTGGCAACCACTTCACCCATGCGCAGCGCGGTCCCCGACGGCGCATCGACCTTGTGCCGATGGTGGGCCTCGATGATCTCGATATCCACGTCATCACCCAGCACCCGTGCCGCCATGTCCAGCAACTTGAGACTGAGATTGACACCCACGCTGAAGTTGGCGGCGAAGACGATCGGGATCTCCTTGCCTGCCTCGACCAGCAACGCCTTCTCCTCGGCACTGAAGCCGGTGGTACCGATGACCATGGCCTTGCCCGCCTTGCGACAGAACGCCAGGTTCTTCAGGGTCACCGACGGATGGGTGAAATCGATCAGCACATCGAACTCATCGACGACCTTGGCCAGGTCGTCAGAGATGGTCACGCCGATGCGCCCCAGCCCGGCCAGCTCACCCGCGTCGGCACCGACCAGGGAGCTGTCAGGACGATGGATGGCCGCGGTCAGGCCGGCCTTCGGCGCCTGCTGCTGCACGGCCTCGATCAGCACCTTGCCCATGCGCCCGGCGGCGCCCATCACTGCAATACGTCGCATAGCCTGTTCCTTCTCAGAGATCGCCGAAGAAGCGCTTCACGCCCTCGAACCAGCCACTGGCCTTGGGCGAATGGGAGCTGTCACCCTCGAGGGAATCACGCAGCTCCTCGAGCAGCTCGCGCTGACGGCGGCTGAGGTTGACCGGCGTCTCCACCGCCACGCGGCACAGCAGGTCGCCCGCCGCGCCACCGCGCACCGGCGCCACACCCTTGCCGCGCAGACGGAACTGCTTGCCAGTCTGGGTGCCTTCGGGAATCTTCAGCTTCACGCGACCGTCGAGGGTCGGCACTTCCAGCTCGCCACCCAGGGCGGCGTCGGTGTAGCTGATCGGCACTTCGCAGTAGAGGTGCTTGCCGTCGCGCTGGAAGATCGGGTGCTCGCGCACATTGACGACCACATAGAGGTCACCGGCAGGGCCGCCATGGGCGCCCGCCTCGCCTTCGCCAGACAGACGAATGCGATCACCGGTGTCGACACCGGCCGGCACCTTGACCGACAGGGTCTTGTATTCCTCGACACGGCCTTCGCCATGGCACGAGCCGCAAGGGTCGGTGATGATCTTGCCCTGGCCGTGGCAACGCGGGCAGGTCTGCTGCACGGCGAAGAAGCCCTGCTGCATGCGCACCTGGCCGATGCCGCCACAGGTCGGACAGGTCGACGGCGTCGAGCCCTTCTTGGCGCCAGAGCCGTCGCACGGCTTGCAGTTGACCAGCGTAGGCACACGGATGTTGACCGTGGTACCGCGCACCGCCTCTTCGAGGTTGAGCTCGAGGGTGTAGCGCAGGTCGCTGCCGCGCTGGACACCGCCACGACCGCCACCGCGGCCGCCGCCGAAGAAATCGCTGAAGACATCACCGAAGATGTCGGAGAAGTTGGCGCCACCGAAACCGGCACCGCCGCCACCCATGCTCGGGTCGACGCCGGCGTGGCCATACTGGTCGTATGCCGCGCGCTTGCTGGCATCGGACAGCACTTCGTAGGCCTCGTTGGCCTCCTTGAACAGGTCTTCCGACTCCTTGTCGCCCGGGTTGCGGTCCGGGTGGTACTTCATCGCCAGACGGCGGTAGGCCTTCTTGAGATCACCTTCGCTGGCGCCACGCTCGACACCCAGGACCTCATAAAAATCACGCTTTGCCATAGGTCATATGCACTCTTGGGGGCGTTCGGCATACCTCGGCGCATCGTGCGCCATGCCACCAGCACCTGTCGTCATAGGCGAATACGCCGTGACAGATGCCGTAAATAATTCTCGTGTTCCAGACACGCCAACGCGGGAGCAAGCTCCCGCGCGGCGACATCCTACCAGTTCACCATCAAACGACGGTGAACCGGCCGACAACATGCAGGAATTACTGCTTGTTGTTGTCTTTCACTTCTTCGAACTCGGCGTCAACCACGTCATCGTGCTTGGCTTCCGGCTCGGCCTGCTGGGCGCCGCCCTGCGGTTGCTCGGCCTGCTGCTCGGCGTACATCTTCTGAGCGACTGGCGCCGAGACCTTGGACAGCTCCTCGACCTTGGCGTCGATGGCGGCCTTGTCGTCGCCTTTGACGGCGGCTTCCAGGGCGACCACGGCGGCCTCGATGGCGGCCTTCTCTTCAGCGGTGACCTTGTCACCGGCTTCAGTGACCATCTTGCGGGTCGAGTGGACCAGCGCGTCACCCTGGTTACGGGCGGCGGCCAGCTCTTCGAACTTGCGGTCTTCCTCGGCGTTGGCCTCGGCATCACGCACCATTTTCTCGATTTCTTCGTCGGACAGGCCGGAGTTGGCCTTGATCACGATCGACTGCGCCTTGCCAGTAGCCTTGTCCTTGGCACCTACGTGCAGGATGCCGTTGGCGTCGATGTCGAAGGTCACTTCGATCTGCGGTACGCCGCGCGGTGCTGGCGGAATGTCAGCCAGGTCGAACTTGCCCAGCGACTTGTTCTGCGAAGCTTGCTTGCGCTCGCCCTGCAGCACGTGGATGGTCACGGCGCCCTGGTTGTCGTCGGCGGTCGAGAACACCTGCGACTTCTTGGTCGGGATGGTGGTGTTCTTCTCGATCAGCGCGGTCATCACGCCACCCATGGTTTCGATACCCAGGGTCAGCGGACTGACGTCCAGCAGCAGTACGTCCTTGACGTCACCGGCCAGAACGGCGCCCTGGATGGCGGCACCCATGGCGACGGCTTCGTCCGGGTTGACGTCCTTGCGCGCTTCTTTACCGAAGAAGTCGGCAACAGCCTTCTGCACCATCGGCATACGGGTCTGGCCGCCGACCAGGATCACGTCGTCGATCTTGCTGGCATCGATGCCGGCGTCCTTCAGGGCGATGCGGCATGGCTCGATGGTACGGTTGACCAGGTCTTCGACCAGAGACTCGAGCTTGGCGCGGGAGATCTTCACGTTCAGGTGCTTCGGACCTGTCGCATCTGCAGTGATGTACGGCAGGTTGACGTCGGTCGACTGAGCGGAGGACAGCTCGATCTTGGCTTTTTCAGCAGCTTCTTTCAGACGCTGCAGGGCCAGGGGATCGTTCTTCAGGTCCATGCCGGACTCTTTCTTGAACTCGTCGACGAGGTAGTCGATCAGGCGCATGTCGAAGTCTTCGCCACCCAGGAAGGTGTCGCCGTTGGTGGCCAGTACTTCGAACTGGTGCTCACCGTCGACTTCGGCGATTTCGATGACCGATACGTCGAAGGTACCACCACCCAGGTCATAGACGATGACGGTGTGGTCGCCCTTGCCCTTGTCCATGCCGTAGGCCAGCGCGGCGGCGGTCGGTTCGTTGATGATACGTTTTACGTCCAGGCCAGCGATGCGGCCGGCGTCCTTGGTCGCCTGGCGCTGGCTGTCGTTGAAGTAGGCCGGCACGGTGATGACCGCTTCGGTGACCGGCTCGCCGAGGTAGTCTTCGGCGGTCTTCTTCATCTTTTTCAGGACTTCGGCGCTGATCTGCGGCGGAGCCATCTGCTTGTCGGCGGCCTCGACCCAGGCGTCACCGTTGTTGGCCTTGACGATCTTGTAAGGCACCAGCTTGATGTCTTTCTGCACGACATCTTCTTCGAAACGGCGGCCGATCAGGCGCTTCACAGCGAACAGGGTGTTGTGCGGGTTGGTGACCGCCTGGCGCTTGGCCGACTGGCCGACCAGGATCTCGCCGTCGTTGGCGTAGGCGATGATCGAAGGCGTGGTGCGCGCGCCTTCGGCGTTCTCGATGACCTTGGCGGTGCCGTTTTCCAGCACGGAGACGCAGGAGTTGGTGGTCCCCAGGTCGATACCGATGATTTTACCCATGTTGATTCTCCCGAAACTTGAATTTGGTAGCAGCGACTGCTTTGGCCAACTGCACTAATACTTGAAGGCTTGACACCTAGATGGGGGTGTCCGGAAAGATTTCAAGCCTTTTCGTTGATCGAAGGCTGCGGGGCGCTCGGCGCCTTGCTGACCACCACCATGGCAGGGCGCAGCAGACGACCGTTGAGCAGGTAGCCCTTCTGGAACACGTTCAGCACGCTGTTCGGCTCGACATCGGCGCTTTCCTGCATGGCCATCGCCTGGTGGTGCTCGGCGTTGAATGGCTGGCCGTGCGGCTCGATGGTCTCGAGGTTGTAGCGCTTGAGGGTGTCCTGGAACATCTTCAGGGTCAGCTCGATGCCTTCGCGCATCGGCTTGATGGTTTCGTCGTCGGCGCTGGACAGCTCCAGGCCACGCTCCAGGCTGTCGATGATCGGCAGCAGGTCGCCGGCGAACTTCTCCAGGGCGAACTTGTGGGCCTTCTCGACATCCTGCTCGGCACGGCGGCGGATGTTCTGCAGGTCGGCGGCAGCGCGCAGGGACTGGTCCTTGGCGGCGGCCAGCTGCTCCTCGAGCTCCAGTACGCGGGCATCGGCATTCGCGGTGCCTGCTTCTTCGGAATTCAGGTTCTTCTCATCCAGCTGTTCGTCAGCCATTGGGTTTCTCCTCCACGATTTCTGTCGTGCGAGCCAGGCTCGCCATGTCTTGCCGGCTATATGGGGTCGGAAAAACCAGGTTCAAGGGGGAAGGTGCTTTTCCACATTCGTCGACCGGCTATTGGCAGACTCGCGAAAAGCACTGTATAAATATCCAGACACGACCCTTCGGGAGCCGCCCCATGCTGGTGCACCTGTCCATTCACAACTACGCCATCGTCGAACACCTCGACCTCGAGGTCGCCCGTGGCATGTCCGTCATCACCGGCGAGACCGGGGCCGGCAAGTCGATCATGCTCGACGCCCTCGGCCTGGCCCTGGGCGATCGCGCCGATAGCGGCGTGGTGCGCCCGGGCACCGACAAGGCCGACATCCTTGCTACCTTCGACCTGGTCGACATCCCCGAGGCGCACGCCTGGCTAGCCGAGCGCGACCTGGATAGCGACGGCCCGTGCATCCTGCGCCGGGTGATCACCGCCGAGGGCCGCAGCCGTGGCTACATCAACGGCACCCCCTGCCCACTGGGCGACCTCAAGGCCCTGGGCGAGCTGCTGATCGACATCCACAGCCAGCACGAACACCAGTCGCTGTTGAAGACCGACACCCACCGCCGCCTGGTGGACGAGTACGCCGGCGCCAGCGACCTGGCCCGCCAGGTCCAGCTGGCCGCCAAGCGCTGGAACCAGACGCGCCAGGAACTGGAGCGCCTGAGCAATTCCGGCGATGAGCAACGGGCGCGTCATCAGTTGCTCAGCTATCAGCTGGAAGAACTCGACAACCTCGGCCTTGGCGAGAACGAACTGGAACAGCTGGAGCAGGAGCACAAGAACCTGACCAACGCCGAGGCGCTGTTCGGCATCTGCCGCCAGGTCATCGACCAGTGCAGCGAAAGCGACTCGGGCAACGTGCTGAGCGCCCTGACCGTCAGCCTCAACCGGCTCACCGCGGTCGTCAACGGCCCCAAGGCACTGGGCGAGGCGGTCAACCTGATCGCCAGCGCACAGATCCAGGTGGAGGAAGCCGTCGGCGAGCTCAACCGGTTCCTCGACAACTTCGACGCCGACCCGATGCGCCTGCAGGCTCTGGAAGGGCGCCTGGATACTATCTATACCCTCGCCCGCAAGCACCGCGTACACCCCACCGAGCTGCCGAACCTGCAGCAGCGCCTGATGGTGGAGCTGGAAGGGCTAAACGCCAGCGACGAGTCGATCGAGCGCCTGGGCGAGGAGCTGGCCGCCTACGCCCAGCACTATAAAGAGAAGGCCGGCGAGCTGAGCGCGCTGCGCCAGCAGGCCGCCAAGCAGCTGGCCACCGCCGTCGAGCAGGAAATCCAGCGCCTGGGCATGCCCGGCGGACGTTTCTGCATCGAGCTCACGCCCTTCGACAACGGCGACCTCTCGCCCCATGGCCTGGAGCAGATCGAACTACTGGTCAGCGCCAACCCCGGCCAGCCACTCAAGGGCCTGGCCAAGGTCGCCTCGGGCGGCGAGCTGTCGCGTATCAGCCTGGCGATCCAGGTGATCACCGCGCAGACCTCGCGCATTCCCACCCTGGTATTCGACGAAGTGGACGTGGGGATCGGCGGCCCGACCGCGGAAATCGTCGGCCAACTGCTGCGTCGTCTCGGCGAGCGCGGCCAGGTACTGACCGTGACCCACCTGCCCCAGGTGGCCGCGCAGGGCCATCACCACCTGTTCGTGCACAAGGTGCGCAACAGCGACACCACGCACACCGCCGTGGCCAGCCTGGGCAAGCGCGAGCGGGTCGAGGAAGTGGCGCGGATGCTGGGCGGGATCGACCTGACCAAGGAATCGCTGGCCCATGCGCGCAAGATGGTGGTGAGCAGCAAGGCCTGAGCCTGCGCCCCCCCCTGTAGGAGCGGCCTTGTGCCGCGAAAGGGCTGCGTAGCGGCCCCTGCGATTCTAAGTCATGCAGAGATCCCGGGGCCGCTGCGCGCCCCTTTCCGGCCGGTCCGACGCCTCGGCAAGGCCGCTCCTACAAGGGGATTCGCATTACAGCTCTGAAAGCACAAAGGCGACCCGGAGGTCGCCTTTGTCATCAATAACGATCTGAATCGTTACTTCTTTTTACGCACATACAGAACCAGATTGTGGTCCACCAGCTCGAAGCCATGTTCGGCAACGATCTCCTTCTGGCGTTTCTCGATTTCGGCATCGAAGAATTCAATGACTTCACCGCTGTCCACGTTGACCATGTGATCGTGGTGCTTGCCATCCGCCAGCTCGAACACCGCGTGGCCGCCATCAAAGTTGTGGCGCTCCACCAGGCCCGCCGCTTCGAATTGGGTCAGTACGCGGTACACGGTCGCCAGGCCGACATCCTCGCCAGCTTCCATCAGCGCCTTGTAGACATCCTCGGCACTCATGTGACGTTGCTCGGCCGAGTCGAGCATCTGAAGAATCTTGACTCGAGGCAGGGTTACCTTGAGGCCCGCTTTGCGCAATTCGCTATTTTCAACCATGGTCAGCTTTCTCGCCGATGCTGCTTCGCAGCTTCTCTTAATACGGGTATGATCGGGGTTTACGTTGTCCAGCCAAGATAGTGGAAGTCGCCCACCGATGCAAAACACCAAGCTCTTGCTAACCAGCCTCACCCTAGTGGGACTGCTCGCACTCGCCGGTTGCTCGTTTCCCGGGGTTTACAAAATCGACATCCAGCAGGGCAATGTCGTCACGCAGGATATGATAGACCAATTGCGCCCGGGAATGACCCGCCGACAAGTAAGGTTTATCATGGGCAACCCGCTGCTGCAGGACACTTTCCACACCAACCGCTGGGACTACCTGTACAGCCTGCAGCCCGGCGGCGGCCAGCGCCAGCAAGAGCGCATGAGCATCTTCTTCAACGAGAACGACCAACTGGTCAACCTCTCCGGCGACTTCATGCCGGGCGTCAGCCGCGACCAGGAAATCCTCGGCGGCAGCGGCGACACCACGGTCAGCCCGGACAAACAGCCGAGCCAGCCCGAGAAGCCGGCCAAGCCAGGCTCGCTGGAAGACACGCTGCAGAAAGAAATCGACAACATCGAGACCACCCCGGTCCCGACGCCAGCACCGCTGGAAACCTCGCCGCAGTAATTGCGCCGACACTAAAAAGCCCGGATCCAGTCCGGGCTTTTTATTGCGCTGTCGAAAAGCCCTTGGATCAGGCCATCAGCACTACTCAGCCATTAAGCTGCTTGGCACGCTGGCAAAACGCATCAACCATGGTATTGGCCGCCTGATTGAACAGCGGCCCCAGGGTCGCCCGCACCAGGGCGCCGGCGTAGTCGAACGACAGGTCGAGGCTGATCTTGCAGGCCTTCTCGCCCAGCGGCTTGAACACCCACAGGCCATGCAGCTGGGTAAACGGCCCATCTTCCAGGTTCATTTCGATCGACTGCCCCGGCACCAGCACATTGCGCGTGGTGAACTGCTGGCTCATGCCGCCCTTGGCCACTTCCAGCTTGGCGCGCATGTGCGTGTCGCTGGCCTCGAGCACGGTGGAAGCCGAGCACCAGGGCAAGAACTCCGGGTAGCTGGCCACATCGTTGACCAGGTCGTAGAGCGCCTGGGCAGGGAACGGCAGCAGGGCGGAGCGTTGAATATGGGTAGTCATCCAGGCGTCACTTCCAATCTGGGCGGCGGCGCGTCGCAGCGCCTCGAATACGGTTCTGCACAGCAGAACGAGGCCTGTATTGTCCGGGATTCACACAACTGGCTCAAGCGCACCTAAACCCCGTAGCCGAGGACGCGGACTCTCCCTATAATGCGGCCCCTATGGCTAAGCAAAAGAAACATCCGACCGGGACCATCGCGCAGAACAAGAAGGCGCGACACGATTACTTCATCGAACACAAGTTCGAGGCCGGGCTGGTCCTGTCCGGCTGGGAAGTAAAGAGCCTGCGGGCCGGCAAGGCGCACCTGACCGACAGCTACGTGCTGCTCAAGGATGGCGAAGCCTGGCTGTTCGGCAGCCACATCACACCGCTGAACACCGCCAGCACCCACGTCATCGCCGACCCGATCCGCACCCGCAAGCTGCTGCTGAACAAGCGCGAGCTGGAGCGCCTGGAAGCGGCCGTGGCGCAGAAGGGTTACACCTGCGTGGCGATGTCGCTGTACTGGAGCAAGCACCTGATCAAGTGCGAGATCGCGCTCGGCAAGGGCAAGAAAGAGTTCGACAAGCGCGACACCGTGCGCGAGCGCGACTCCAACCGCGAGCTGCAGCGCACGATGCGCAACAAGGGCAAGGAAGAGTAAGCCGCCTTTCGCATTGCGGCGCCTGCTTCGCGGGTTTACCCGCGAATGCCACCACAACGACCTACCGCCCGCTGCGCCGCTCCGCCCGCGCCACCCGCTGGGCCTCCTGCTGCGCCTCTTGCAGCACCTCCTGCACATACAGGATGTGTCGGCTAGACACCTCCCGCGCATCGTCCGCCCGCCCCTCGACAATCGCCAGGTACAACTCGCGATGCTGACTGATCAGCATGTCGCGGGTCTCCGTGCGCTGCTGGTACATGCCGCCGATGTTGGTCACCACGTTGCGCTTGAGCAGGTCGAACAAGCCGCGGATGGTATGCAGCAGCACGGCGTTATGGCTGGCTTCGGCAATCGCCAGATGGAAGCGTGCATCGGCCGCGCCTTCCTGCGCCCGATCCACCTCACCGACACGGTTGTAGCAGTCCTGCAGCGCGTCGAACGCCGTCTTCAACCGCTCGCGATCAGGCTCGGTGGCGCGCTGGGCCGCGTAGTAGGCGCATGACGCCTCCAACGTATGACGGAACTCCAGCAGGTCGCGCTGGGCCTCCGGATTGCGCTCCAGCAGTTGCAACAGCGGATCGCTGAAGGTGGAGCCCAAGGCTTCGGCCACGTAGTTGCCGCCGCCCTGGCGACTGACCAGCAACCCCTTGGCCACCAGCTTCTGGATCGCCTCGCGCAGCGACGGACGGGACACGCCGAACTGCTCGGCCAGAACGCGTTCTGCCGGCAGGCGCTGACCCGAAGTGAGGGTACCTTCGAGAATCATCCCTTCCAACCGATCAACGATGTCGTCGGACAGGCGCCGCTGGCGGACCTGATCAAAAACCATTGCTTGCTCTCCACGTGCCCCGGCACCGATTTCGGGGGCGCTTATTCTGCGCTTATCCGCAGCGTGGCGACAGATGTTCCACCACGCGAGGGCCACCTTGCGGCCCGTTCGCGGCACGAGGCCGCTCCTACACAGGCCAAAACAGCCGCAGAAAACCCGAATGCATAGTCGCTCCGACAACACTCATCCAAACAGCCGCTCATCGGAGCTCGACCAAAGTTTTGTGTAGGACAAATTGACACACCCCTAATCAGGCTCTTAACCTAGCGCCCAGCCATTGTAAATTGGTCTTACCAATTATCCAATGCCAGTGCCTTGACCAACAACAATTAGGGGCCACCCCATATGCAAACCTGGCAACAACTCTATACCCCGCTTGGTAGCCTCGGCCTGTCCGCGCTGGCGGCGGTCATCCCCATCGTGTTCTTCTTCCTCGCCCTCGCCGTGTTCCGCCTCAAGGGCCACGTCGCCGGCAGCATCACCCTCGCGCTGTCGATACTGGTGGCAATCTTCGCCTTCCAGATGCCTGTCGACATGGCCCTGGCTGCCGCGGGCTATGGCTTCCTCTACGGCCTGTGGCCGATTGCCTGGATCATCGTCGCCGCGGTGTTCCTCTACAAACTCACGGTCAAGAGCGGCCAGTTCGAGGTGATTCGCAGCTCGGTGCTGTCGATCACCGACGACCAGCGCCTGCAAGTGCTGCTGATCGGCTTCTGCTTCGGTGCCTTCCTCGAAGGTGCGGCCGGTTTCGGCGCACCGGTGGCCATCACCGCCGCACTGCTGGTGGGCCTGGGCTTCAACCCGCTGTACGCCGCCGGCCTGTGCCTGATCGCCAACACCGCGCCGGTGGCCTTCGGCGCCCTGGGCATCCCGATCATCGTCGCCGGGCAAGTGACCGGCATCGACGCCTTCCACATCGGCGCCATGACCGGCCGCCAGCTGCCGCTGCTGTCGCTGTTCGTGCCGTTCTGGCTGGTGTTCATGATGGACGGCGTGCGCGGCGTGAAGGAGACCTGGCCCGCCGCCCTGGTTGCCGGCCTGAGCTTCGCCGTCACCCAGTACTTCACCTCCAACTTCATCGGCCCGGAGCTGCCGGACATCACCTCGGCCCTGGCCAGCCTGATCGCCCTGACCCTGTTCCTCAAGGTCTGGCAGCCCAAGCGCTCGTTCGCCGAAGCCAAGGGCAGCGTCGGCGCCGCCGTCGTGCAATCGGGCGGCAGCCAGCCTTCGCCGTACAGCTTCGGCGAGATCTTCAAGGCCTGGTCGCCGTTCCTGATCCTGACCGTGCTGGTCACCATCTGGACCCTGAAACCGTTCAAGGCGGCCTTCGCCCCAGGCGGGGCGATGTACAACTTCGTGTTCAACTTCGCCATCCCGCACCTCGACCAGCTGGTGATCAAGACCGCGCCGATCGTCACCGCGCCGACCGCCATGCCGGCGGTGTTCAAGCTCGACCCGATTTCCGCCACCGGCACGGCGATCTTCCTCTCGGCGCTGATCTCGATGTGGGTGTTGAAGATCAACTTCAAAACTGGTCTGACCACATTTAAAGAGACCTTCTGGGAACTGCGCTGGCCTATCCTGTCGATCGGCATGGTGCTGGCCTTCGCCTTCGTCACCAACTACTCGGGCATGTCCTCGACCATGGCCCTGGTGCTGGCCGGCACGGGCGCCGCGTTCCCGTTCTTCTCGCCGTTCCTGGGCTGGCTGGGCGTATTCCTGACCGGTTCCGACACCTCGTCCAACGCCCTGTTCAGCTCGCTGCAGGCCACCACCGCGCACCAGATCGGGGTCAGCGACACCCTGCTGGTGGCGGCAAACACCAGCGGCGGCGTGACCGGCAAGATGATCTCGCCACAGTCGATCGCCGTGGCCTGCGCCGCCACCGGGCTGGTGGGCAAGGAATCCGACCTGTTCCGCTTCACCGTCAAGCACAGCCTGTTCTTCGCCACCATCGTCGGCCTGATCACCCTGGTCCAGGCCTACTGGCTCACTGGCATGCTGGTTCATCACTAAAGTGAAAGGGGCCGGGCGCCAGTCAGCGCCCGGCATCTCCTTCAACCCACGCTGCGAGAATCCATGATCATTTCCGCCTCCACCGACTATCGCGCCGCGGCCCAACGCAAGCTGCCCCCCTTCCTCTTCCACTACGCCGACGGCGGTGCCTACGCCGAGCACACCCTGCGCCACAACGTATCGGACCTGGCCAGCATCGCCCTGCGTCAACGCGTGCTGAAGAACATGTCGGACCTGAGCCTGGAGACCCGGCTGTTCGACGAGACCCTGAGCATGCCCGTGGCCCTGGCCCCGGTCGGCCTCACCGGCATGTACGCCCGTCGCGGCGAAGTGCAGGCGGCCCGTGCGGCGGCGGCCCATGGCATCCCGTTCACCATGTCCACCGTATCGGTGTGCCCGATCGAGGAAGTGGCCCCGGCCATCGACCGACCAATGTGGTTCCAGCTGTATGTCCTCAAAGACCGCGGCTTCATGCGCAACGCCCTGGAGCGCGCAAAAGCGGCCGGCGTGAAGACCCTGGTATTCACCGTCGACATGCCGGTACCCGGCGCCCGCTACCGCGATGCCCACTCCGGCATGAGCGGCCCGAAGGCGCCGCTGCGCCGCGTGTGGCAGGCCATGACCCACCCGCAGTGGGCGCTGGATGTCGGCCTGCTCGGGCGCCCGCACGATCTTGGCAACATCTCCAAGTACCGTGGCAACCCCACGGGCCTGGCCGACTACATCGGCTGGCTGGGCAACAACTTCGACCCGTCCATCTCCTGGAAAGACCTGGAGTGGATCCGCGAATTCTGGGACGGCCCGATGATCATCAAGGGCATACTCGACGCAGACGATGCCCGCGACGCGGTCAAGTTCGGCGCCGATGGCATCGTCGTCTCCAACCACGGCGGCCGCCAGCTCGACGGCGTGCTGTCCAGTGCCCGCGCCCTGCCGGCGATCGCCGACGCGGTGAAGGGCGACATCAAGATCCTCGCCGACTCCGGTATCCGCAGTGGCCTCGACGTAGTGCGCATGGTCGCCCTGGGCGCCGACACCGTGCTGATCGGCCGCGCCTTCCTTTATGCCCTGGCCACCCATGGCGAAGCGGGCGTGAAGAACCTGCTGGAGTTGTTCGAGAAAGAAATGCGCGTGGCCATGGTGCTGACCGGCGCCAAGTCCATCAGCGAGATCACCCGCGACTCGCTGGTCCGCGAACTGGGCGCCTGAGCGCGCCCGCCAACGCCTGATTGCCCGGGGCACGCCGCGCACAAGACGCCGCGGCCCCGCGAGGAGACTGCATGAGCCTGCCCGCCGCGTTCCTGCGTGATGCCGAGCGCCTGATCCCCGCCGAACGCCGCTTCGACGACCCGACCTCGACCCTGGCCTTCGGTACCGATGCCAGTTTCTACCGGCTGATTCCCAAGCTGGTGGTGCGGGTGGAGTCCGAGGACGAAGTGGTCGCGTTGCTGAAACTGGCCCAGCGCGAACGCGTGCCGGTGACCTTCCGCGCCGCCGGCACCAGCCTGTCGGGCCAGGCCATCAGCGACTCGGTACTGATCGTGCTCGGCGACAACTGGAATGGCCGGGAGATTCGCCGCCAGGGCGAGCAGATCCGCCTGCAACCCGGCGTGATCGGCGCCCAGGCCAATGCCTGGCTGGCCCCTTACGGGCGCAAGATCGGCCCCGACCCGGCCTCGATCAACGCCTGCAAGATCGGCGGCATCGTCGCCAACAACGCCAGCGGCATGTGCTGCGGCACCGCGCAGAACACCTACCACACCCTCGCCGGCCTGCGCCTGGTGCTGGCCGACGGCACCCGCCTGGATAGCGAGGACCCGGCCAGCGTCGCCGCGTTCGAGCAAAGCCACACCGGCCTGCTGGACGAACTGGCCCGCCTTGGCCGCGAGACCCGCGCCAACCTTGAGCTGGCCGACCGCATCCGGCACAAGTACCGACTGAAGAACACGACCGGGCTGTCGCTCAACGCACTGGTGGATTACGACCAGCCGCTCGACATCCTGCAGCATCTATTGGTCGGCTCCGAAGGCACCCTCGGTTTTATCAGCGCCGTCACCTACGACACCGTGCCCGACCATCCGCACAAGGCCAGCGCGCTGCTGGTGTTCCCGAGCGTCGAAAGCTGCTGCCGGGCGGTGACCCTGCTCAAGCCGCAACCGGTGTCCGCCGTGGAGCTGCTCGACCGCCGCAGCCTGCGCTCGGTGCAAGATATGCCCGGCATGCCGGCCTGGGTGAAGGGCCTGTCGGCCAATGCCTGCGCCCTGTTGATCGAGTCCCGTGCCGCCAGCCGGAGCCTGCTGCACGAACAGCTCGACCAGGTGATGGCGGCCATCGCCGAGTTCCCGCTGGAGCAGCAGGTCGCCTTCAGCGAAGACCCGGCGGTGTACAACCAGCTGTGGAAGATCCGCAAGGACACCTTCCCCGCCGTCGGCGCCGTGCGCCAGACCGGCACCACGGTGATCATCGAAGACGTCACCTTCCCCATCGAGCAACTGGCCGAGGGCGTCAACCGCCTGATCCAGCTGTTCGACAAGCACCACTACGACGAAGCGATCATTTTCGGCCACGCCCTGGAAGGCAACCTGCACTTCGTCTTCACCCAAGGCTTCAACAGTGCCGAGGAAGTGGCGCGCTACCAGGCGTTCATGGATGACGTGGCACAACTGGTGGCGGTGGAGTTCGGCGGCTCGCTCAAGGCCGAGCACGGCACCGGGCGCAACATGGCGCCGTTCGTCGAGCTGGAATGGGGCAAGGACGCCTACCAGTTGATGTGGCAGCTCAAGCGCCTGCTCGACCCCAACGGCATCCTCAATCCTGATGTGGTGCTGAGTGAGGATCCGGACATCCACCTGAAGAACCTCAAGCCGCTGCCGGCCGCCGACGAGATCGTCGACAAGTGCATCGAGTGCGGCTTTTGCGAGCCGGTGTGCCCGTCGAAAGGGCTGACCTTGAGCCCCCGCCAGCGCATCGTCATGTGGCGCGACATCCAGGCGAAGAAACGCGCAGGCGTCGACACCCGCGAACTGCTGCGCACCTACCAGTACCAGGGCATCGACACCTGCGCCGCCACCGGCCTGTGCGCCCAGCGCTGCCCGGTGGGCATCAACACCGGCGAGCTGGTGAAGAAATTGCGCGGCCAGGCGGCCGAGCACGGCAAGGCTGCCGACTGGCTGGCCGAGCATTTCCACGCCACCCTGCGCGGAGCCCGCTTCACCCTGGCCGCCGCCAATGGCGCGCGCAGGCTGCTCGGCGCCCCACGCATGAGCCGCCTCAGCGCCAGCCTGAGCAAGGCCAGCAAAGGCCGCCTGCCACAGTGGACACCCGCCATGCCGCAGCCACTGCGCGCCATCGACTTCCCCGCGCCGAGCCACGATGCCCGACCACGGGTCGTCTACCTGGCCGCCTGCGTGTCGCGGGTGATGGGCCCGGCCTACGCCGACCGCGAACAGAGCTCGTTGCTGGACAAGACCCGCGCCCTGCTGGAGAAGGCCGGCTACCAGGTGGTGTTCCCGGACAACGCCGACAGCCTGTGCTGCGGCCAGCCGTTCGCCTCCAAGGGCTACCCCGAGCAGGCCGAGCACAAGCGCCAGGAGCTGATCACCGCCCTGCTGCACGCCAGCCGCGGCGGCCTCGACCCGATCTACTGCGACACCAGCCCCTGCACCCTGCGCCTGGTGCAGGACCTGGGCGAGTCGCGGCTGGACCTGTACGACCCGGTGCGCTTCATCCGCACCCACCTGGCCGACAGGTTGGAGTTCACCCCCCAGGACGAGCCAGTGGCGGTGCACGTGACCTGCAGCACCCAGCACCTGGGCGAAAGCCAGGCGCTGATCGACCTGGCGCGCCGCTGCAGCCGGCAGGTGGTGATCCCCGAGGGCATCCATTGCTGCGGCTTTGCCGGCGACAAGGGCTTCACCACGCCGGAGCTCAACGCCCACTCCCTGCGTACCCTGAAGGACGCCGTGCAGTATTGCAGCGAAGGAATCTCCACCAGCCGCACCTGCGAAATCGGCCTGTCGAGCCACAGCGGTATCGACTATCACGGCCTGGTGTACCTGGTCGACCGGGTCACCCGCGCGCGCAGCCTCTGAACCGCAGGGCGGCCCCGCTCTCTCCCGTGGGAGCGGGCTAGCCCCGCGCAAAGCCAGCGGCACAACTACGTCCTGCACAAACCCTGCGCACTCAAGTAAACTGGCGGCCTTTTCGCGCAGCCTCGGGCTGCCCCTGTCGATTTACCAAAGGTGCCCGCCATGCCCTGGCTGCAAGTACGCCTGGCCATCAGCCCGGAACAAGCCGAAACCTACGAAGACGCCCTGCTCGAAGTGGGTGCCGTCTCGGTGACCTTCATGGATGCCGAAGACCAGCCGATCTTCGAACCGGACCTCAACACCACCCCGCTGTGGTCGCACACGCACCTGCTGGCGCTGTTCGAGGCCGATGCCGAGCCAGAAGCGGTGTTCGCCCACCTGCGCCTGCTGACCGGCGCCGAGCTGCCCGAACACCAGGCCGAGGTGATCGAGGACCAGGACTGGGAACGCAGCTGGATGGACAACTTCCAACCCATGCGCTTCGGCCAGCGCCTGTGGATTGTGCCGAGCTGGCACGAAGCCCCGGAAAAGGACGCGGTGAACCTGCTGCTCGACCCGGGCCTGGCGTTCGGCACCGGCACCCACCCGACCACCGCGCTGTGCCTGGAGTGGCTCGACGGCCAACAGCTGCAAGGCACCCAGGTGCTGGACTTCGGCTGCGGCTCGGGCATCCTCGCCATCGCCGCGCTGCTGCTGGGCGCCCGCCACGCGGTCGGCACCGACATCGACGTGCAGGCTATCGAGGCCTCCCGTGACAACGCCCAGCGCAACGGCATCGCCGACGACAAGTTCGACCTGTACCTGCCCGAGCAGATGCCGGCCATGCAGGCCGACGTGCTGGTCGCCAATATCCTGGCCGGCCCGCTGGTCTCGCTGGCGCCGCAGCTGTCCGGCCTGGTGCGCCCCGGTGGCCTGCTGGCGCTGTCGGGCATCCTCGCCGAACAAGGCGAGGAAGTGGCCGCCGCCTATACGGCCGACTTCGACCTGGACCCGATCGTCGTGCGCGACGGCTGGGTACGTATCAGTGGTCGCCGCCGCTAAGCGCGCCTAGACTCATTTCCTGCACAGTTCCCCGGACAGCCGCATGACCGACAGTTTCGTCACCCAGTGCCCGCATTGCCAGACCAGCTTTCGCGTCACCCATCACCAGTTGAGCGTGGCTCGCGGCGTGGTGCGTTGCGGCCATTGCCTGCAGGTGTTCAACGCGGCAAAACAGTTGCTGGAGCAGAACCGCGCCGCCGGCGCCGAGGGCAGCGCCGAGGCACCGCCTGCCGTGGCGCAGGCGATCGCTCCGCTGCCCCCGGCAGTCGAGCCGGTGGCCGAAACCCCGGCACCGGGCGAAGACAACTGGAGCGTCACGGCCGAGGAACTGGACGCCCTGGACCTCGACCAGGAACTGGCGCGCCTCGAACGGCGCAGCCCGGGTGACCGGCGCGGCGCGACGAAGGGCGTGCTGCAGGCCCGTCGCGACGAGCAGGTTGGCGATGGACACGGCGACGAACTGTTCGGCACGGCCACCGATAATGACCTGGAGCCCGTACAGGTGCGCGAGGAAGCGCCGGTACTGGTCGAGCAGGAACCGCTGGACCTGGAACCCGCGGCCGACGAACGCACCGAACCGACCCTCGGCAGCGCCGACCTCGAGCTGGACGACGAACCGCCGGTGCGCCACCAGACAGCGACCGACGACCTCGACGAGCCGTTGGAACGGTTGTCCGCCCACGACGAGCCAGTTCCGGAGAAGGGCCTGTCGGCGCTGGATGACGAGGTCCGCAGCGAGCCGCTTTCAGCCCGCGACGAGGAACCCGACGAACAGTCCGGGCAACGCCTGGAGCCCAGCCTGGTGATCAAGCCCGAGCGCACGCGCAAGGAGCCGCTGGTCGACGTGGTCGACGATCCGTTGCAGCTGGATTGGGAAAAGCCCGCGCCGAACTGGGGCAAGCGCCTGCTGTGGGGCTTCCTGACCCTGCTGGCCGCCACCCTGCTGGCATTCCAGTACGTCTGGTTCCACTTCGATGAAATGGCCCGCCAGGACCAGTACCGCCCCTGGTTCCAGCAACTGTGCCCGGTGTTCGGCTGCCAGGTGCCGACCCGCGTGGACATCTCGCGGATCAAGAGCAGCAACCTGGTGGTGCGCAGCCACCCGGACTTCAAGGGCGCGCTGATCGTCGACGCGATCATCTACAACCGCGCCCCCTTCGCCCAACCCTTCCCCTTGCTGGAGCTGCGCTTCGCCGACCTCAACGGCCAGCTGATCGCCAGCCGCCGCTTCAAGCCCAGCGAGTACCTGTCGGGCGAGCTGGCCGGCCGCGGCGAGATGCCCAGCCAGACACCGATCCACATCGCCCTGGACATCCTCGACCCGGGGCCGAAGGCGGTGAACTACAGCCTGAGCTTCCGCTCGCCGGAGTAAACGACAAGCGGCAAGCCCGCCCTACGGGCTTGCTGGTGTCGCGAACGGGCCGCAAAGCAGCCCCAGGTTCAACTGAACGGTTGAATTTCCGAGACTCGCGGCATCTTTCATAACGCCGCAACTGTTCAGATTTTATCCAGATTCATCTTTATCCGGTCATCGAGAGCGGGTATCATGCCATCCCTTTTTCGAACTCCAATGATTCGGCCCCACAACAGGGAACACCTATGTCGGCGGTACGCATCGGCCCTTACACACTGCAGAACAACCTGATCCTGGCCCCCATGGCCGGCGTCACGGACCAACCTTTCCGCACCCTGTGCAAACGCCTGGGGGCGGGCATGGTGGTCTCGGAAATGGTCTCCAGCGACATGCGCCTGTGGAACAGCCGCAAGTCGAGCCTGCGTCGCATCCACGAAGGCGATCCCGAGCCACGCTCGGTGCAGATCGCCGGCGGCGACGCGCAGATGATGGCCGAGGCGGCCCGGGCCAACGTCGAAGCCGGCGCCCAGATTATCGACATCAACATGGGCTGTCCGGCGAAAAAAGTCTGCAACAAGGCCGCAGGCTCTGCTTTATTGAGAGATGAAGCCTTGGTCACCGAGATCCTCCACGCCGTCGTCGGCGCCGTGGACGTCCCGGTGACGCTGAAGATTCGCACCGGCTGGGACCGGGCGAACAAGAACGGCCTGAATGTGGCGAAGATCGCCGAACAGGCCGGCATCCAGGCGCTGGCGGTGCATGGCCGCACACGCGCCGACCTGTACACCGGTGACGCCGAGTACGACACCATCGCCGCGATCAAGCAGGCGGTGTCGATCCCGGTATTTGCCAACGGCGACATCACCTCGCCGGAAAAGGCCCGGGCGGTGCTGCACGCCACCGGTGCCGACGGCCTGCTGATCGGCCGTGCCGCCCAGGGGCGGCCGTGGATTTTCCGCGAGATCGAGCATTTCCTGCGCACGGGCGAGCATTTGCCCGCACCGGCGCTGGACGAAGTGGAACGCATTCTGCTGGAGCACCTGGCTGCGCTGCACGCCTTCTACGGCGATGTGATGGGCGTGCGTATCGCCCGCAAGCACGTGGGCTGGTACCTGGCGACCCGACCCGGCGGCAAGGAGTTCCGCAGCCGGTTCAACGCTTTGGAAGACACACAAGCGCAGTGCGCCAACGTTCAGGCCTTTTTCGCCGAACGTCGACAGAGCCTTGGGACAGAGGACGAACAAGGGGTGGCCGCATGACGATGATGACCGAGACATTAGTGAGTGGAACAACGCCCGTGAGCGACAACGCCAACCTCAAGCAGCACCTGAACACGCCGAGCGAGGAGGGCCAGACCCTGCGCGACAGCGTCGAGAAGGCGCTGCACAACTACTTCGCCCACCTGGAAGGCGCTACCGTCACGGACGTGTACAACCTGGTGCTCTCGGAAGTCGAGGCGCCCTTGCTCGAATGCGTGATGAACTACGTCAAGGGCAACCAGACCAAGGCCAGCGAGATGCTCGGACTCAACCGAGGCACGCTGCGCAAGAAGCTCAAGCAGTACGATCTGTTGTAAGGCCAGAACCCCAACCAGAAAAGGCGCTCATGCAAAAAGGCGCCTTTTTTGCTGACTCCACCGCGTTATGGAATCTGAAATGACCGACCAGACTACCCGCCTGCCGATCCGCCGCGCCCTGATCAGCGTCTCCGACAAGACCGGTATCCTCGAATTCGCCCGTGAGCTGCAGCAGCTCGGTGTCGAGATCCTGTCCACCGGCGGCACCTACAAGCTGCTCAAGGACAATGGCGTGAACGCGGTGGAAGTGGCCGACTACACCGGCTTCGCCGAAATGATGGACGGCCGGGTCAAGACCCTGCATCCGAAGATCCACGGCGGCATCCTCGGCCGTCGCGGCACCGACGACGCCATCATGAACGAGCACGGCATCAAGCCGATCGACCTGGTCGCGGTCAACCTGTACCCGTTCGAAGCCACCATCAGCAAGCCGGGCTGCGACCTGCCGACCGCCATCGAGAACATCGACATCGGCGGCCCGACCATGGTCCGCTCTGCGGCGAAGAACCACAAGGACGTCGCCATCGTGGTCAACGCCAGCGACTACGCCGGCATCGTCGAGGGCCTCAAGGCCGGCGGCCTGACCTACGCCCAGCGTTTCGACCTGATGCTCAAGGCCTTCGAGCACACCGCCGCCTACGACGGCATGATCGCCAACTACATGGGCACCATCGACCAGGCCAAACAGACCCTGTCGACCGAAGACCGCAGCGAGTTCCCGCGCACTTTCAACAGCCAGTTCGTCAAGGCCCAGGAAATGCGCTACGGCGAGAACCCGCACCAGAGCGCGGCGTTCTACGTCGAGGCCAAGAAAGGCGAGGCCAGCATCTCCACCGCCATCCAGCTGCAGGGCAAGGAGCTGTCGTTCAACAACGTGGCCGACACCGACGCCGCGCTGGAGTGCGTGAAGAGCTTCGTCAAGCCGGCCTGCGTCATCGTCAAGCACGCCAACCCGTGCGGCGTGGCCGTGGTGCCTGAGGACGAAGGCGGTATTCGCAAGGCCTACGACCTGGCCTACGCCACCGACACCGAATCGGCCTTCGGCGGCATCATCGCCTTCAACCGCGAGCTGGACGGCGAAACCGCCAAAGCCATCGTCGAGCGTCAGTTCGTCGAAGTGATCATCGCCCCGAAAATCTCCCAGGCCGCCCGCGAAGTCGTGGCTGCCAAGCAGAACGTGCGTCTGCTGGAGTGCGGCGAATGGCCAGCCGAGCGCGCCGCCGGTTGGGACTTCAAGCGCGTCAACGGTGGCCTGCTGGTGCAGAGCCGCGATATCGGCATGATCACTGCCGATGACCTGAAGATCGTCACCCAGCGCGCGCCGACCGAGCAGGAAGTGCACGACCTGGTGTTCGCCTGGAAAGTGGCCAAGTTCGTCAAGTCCAACGCCATCGTCTACGCCAAGAACCGCCAGACCATCGGCGTCGGCGCCGGCCAGATGAGCCGCGTCAACTCCGCGCGCATCGCCGCGATCAAGGCCGAACACGCCGGCCTGCAGGTGCAGGGCGCGGTGATGGCCTCGGATGCGTTCTTCCCGTTCCGCGACGGCATCGACAATGCGGCTAAAGTGGGTATCAGCGCCGTGATCCAGCCGGGTGGCTCGATGCGTGATGCCGAGGTGATAGCTGCCGCTGATGAAGCCGGTATCGCCATGGTGTTTACCGGTATGCGCCACTTCCGCCACTAAACAGATGCCGGGTCGATCCCGGTCCTTGTAGGAGCGGCCTTGTGCCGCGAAAGGGCTGCAAAGCAGCCCACAGGGTTTAGGGATATCCCGGAAATCCAGGGGCCGCCCTGCGGCCCTTTCGCGGCACAAGGCCGCTCCTACAGGAAGCGGGATCGCCGCTCTACAGATTTCGAGGTTTTGACATGAAAGTTTTGATCATCGGCAGCGGCGGTCGTGAACACGCCCTGGCCTGGAAAGTCGCCCAGGACCCACGCGTCGAAAAAGTCTTCGTTGCCCCGGGCAACGCCGGCACCGCCACCGAAGCCAAGTGCGAAAACGTCGCCATTGACGTCACCGCCCTGGAGCAACTGGCCGATTTCGCCGAGAAGAACGTCGACCTGACCATCGTCGGCCCGGAAGCGCCGCTGGTCATCGGCGTGGTCGACCTGTTCCGCAGCCGCGGCCTGGACTGCTTCGGTCCGACCAAGGGCGCGGCCCAGCTGGAAGGCTCCAAGGCCTTCACCAAGGACTTCCTGGCCCGTCACAAGATCCCGACCGCCGACTACCAGAACTTCACCGAGATCGAGCCGGCCCTGGCCTACCTGCGTGAGAAAGGCGCGCCGATCGTGATCAAGGCCGACGGCCTGGCCGCCGGCAAGGGCGTGATCGTCGCCATGACCCTGCAGGAAGCCGAAGACGCCGTGCGCGACATGCTCGCCGGCAACGCCTTCGGTGAAGCCGGTTCGCGGGTGGTGATCGAAGAGTTCCTCGACGGCGAGGAAGCCAGCTTCATCGTCATGGTCGACGGCCACAACGTGCTGCCCATGGCCACCAGCCAGGACCACAAGCGCGTCGGCGACCAGGACACCGGCCCGAACACCGGCGGCATGGGCGCCTACTCGCCTGCCCCGGTGGTCACAGCCGACGTGCACCAGCGCGTGATGGACCAGGTGATCTGGCCGACCGTGCGCGGCATGGCCGAGGAAGGCAACGTCTACACCGGCTTCCTCTATGCCGGCCTGATGATCGACAAGGCGGGCAACCCCAAGGTCATCGAGTTCAACTGCCGCTTCGGCGACCCGGAGACCCAGCCGGTCATGCTGCGCCTGGAGTCGAGCCTGGTGCTGCTGATCGAGGCTGCCTTCGCCAAGGCCCTGGACAAGGTCGAGGCCCAGTGGGACCCGCGTCCGAGCCTGGGCGTGGTGCTGGCCGCCGGTGGCTACCCGGGCGACTACGCCAAGGGCGCCGTGATCAGCGGCCTGGATGCCGCCGCCAAGCTTGAAGGCAAGGTGTTCCACGCCGGTACCGCGCTGAAGGACGGCCAGGTGGTCAGCGCCGGTGGCCGCGTGCTCTGCGCCACCGCCATGGGCGACACCGTCGAGGCCGCCCAGCAGCAGGCCTACCGCCTGGCCGAGCAGGTCAAGTGGGACGCCAGCTTCTACCGCACCGACATCGGCTACCGGGCCATCGCCCGCGAGCGCGGTGAGCACCAGCAGTAAAAATGCACCGAACGGTCGTGGCGCTCCGCGCGCGCGGCCTTCGGCTCGTCGTCAAGGCCCCGCCGGGGCCTTGCCTTCGCCTTGGCGCGCCGCGCATAGTTGTTATCCGGCACATTAGCTAAGAAGGGATTTCGTCGTGCGTCGGCTTCGGATTGCCATAGCCCTGATCGTCAGCCTGCTGACCCTGCTCTGCCTGCTCCCGGCACATGCCGAACAGGCCGCAGGCTGGTCGGCGCTGCTCGACGAACAGGCCAACCTGCAATTGTCCGATGTACGCTCCGAACGTTACCGCAACCAGTTCAGCCCCCTGGCCCTCGACGAACTGGATGCCGCCCTCCCCGACCAGGCGCTCTGGCTGCACTACCGCCTGGAACCGCACGACCAGGAGCAACTGGTCCGTATCTTCGCCCCCGACCTGTCGCGCCTGGACCTCTACGCCCTCGAAGGCGGCAAACTGCTGCGCCAGCTGCACCATGGCCGCCAGGGCGATGGCCTGAGCCCGACCCAGCGCGGCCGGGACCATGTGCTGCCGCTGCCACACAGCAGCCAGCCACTGGACATCTACCTGCGGCTGGTCTCCGAACACCAGTTGCGCCCGGCCATCAGCGTCGAGTCCACCGCCCACGCCGCCGCCGACCAGCGCCAGTCGCTGCTGTTCGGCCTGCTGTTCGGCGGGCTGGTGATGCTGATCCTGCACAACCTGATCCGCTTCGCCTATTCTCGCTCCAGCACCACGCTGGTCCTGGCGCTGTACCACGGCCTGATGCTGCTCAGCGCGCTGATCCTGCTCAATCTCACTGGCCCGTGGGGGCAGCTGTGGCACAGCGCACAGACCCCGGCGGCCTACCTGACCTTGGTGCTGGCGGGCCTGGCCGGGCTGTACTTCACCCTGCATTTCTTCTCTCCCTGCAGTTCGGCGCGGCTCAACCGCCTGATGCAGATGGAAATGGTAGTGGCCGCGGTCAGCGGCCTGGTGCTGCTGTTCGTCGACACGCTGCCGCTGAACCTGATGACCTACGCCCTGCTCGCCCTGGGCAGCGTGAGCATGCTGCTGGTCAGCAGCTATCACTGGTACAAGGGCTACGGCCCGGCGCGGCTGTTCAGCGTGGCGATGCTGGTGTTCAACCTCGGCGGCCTGGTGCTGCTGCCGGCCCTGCTGGGCCTGACCCGCACCCCAATGCCCTGGCTGCTGTGCATCCTCATGGCGTTGACCGTGGTCAGCGGCCTGTTGCTCAACCTCGCGGTCAGCGAGCGCCTGCGCCGGATCAGCGAAGAGCGCTTCCGCGCCAGCCGCGCCCTGGCCGCCAGCGACGCCGAGATCAACGCCAAGGCCGAGTTCCTGGCCAAGATCAGCCACGAGATCCGCACCCCCATGAACGGCGTGCTGGGCATGACCGAGCTGCTGCTGGGCACGCCGCTGTCGGTCAAGCAGCGCGACTACGTGCAGACCATCCACAGCGCCGGCAACGAACTGCTCACCCTGATCAACGAGATCCTCGACATCTCCAAGCTCGAATCGCGACAGATTGAACTGGACGACGTGCAGTTCGACCTCAACGCCCTGATCGAGGACTGCCTGAACATCTTCCGGGCCAAGGCCGAGCAGCAGAACATCGAGCTGATCAGCTTCACCCAGCCCCAGGTGCCCAGGGTCGTCAGCGGCGACCCGACGCGCCTGCGCCAGGCCCTGTCGAGCCTGCTGGACAATGCCCTGAAGAACACTACCCAGGGCGAGATCCTGCTGGTGGTGGCCCTCGACCAGCGCGGCGACAGCCCGCGCCTGCGCATCGCCGTGCAGGACAGCGGCGAGCCGATGCCGCCCGCCGAGCGCGACGCCCTGCTGCAGGCCGAACTGCACAGCCGCCACTTCCTCTCCAGCAACAAGCTCGGCGGCCACCTGGGCCTGGTGATCGCCAAGCAGCTGATCGGACTGATGCAGGGCGAGTTCGGCATCAAGACCAGCACCAGCATGGGCAACACCCTGTGGCTGACCCTGCCGCTGGATCCGCAGCGCCTGGAGCAGCCGGCCACCGACCTCGACGGCCCGTTGCGCGATGCGCGGGTGCTGGTGGTCGACGACAACGACACCTGCCGCAAGGTGCTGGTGCAGCAATGCAGCGCCTGGGGCATGAACGTCAGCGCGGTGCCGTCGGGCAAGGAAGCGCTGGCGCTGCTGCGTACCAAGGCGCACCTGCGCGACTACTTTGACGCGGTGCTGCTGGACCAGAACATGCCCGGCATGACCGGCATGCAACTGGCGGCCAAGATCAAGGAAGATCCGAGCCTGAACCACGACATCCTGGTGGTGATGCTCACCGGTATCAGCAATGCGCCGAGCAAGATCATCGCCCGCAACGCCGGGGTCAAGCGCATCCTCGCCAAGCCGGTGGCCGGCTACACGCTCAAGACTACCCTCGCCGAGGAGCTCGCCCTGCGCGGCCGCGACCAGGCCGCGCCGCCGCTGCCGGTCGGCACTCCGGTGCCGCTGGACCTGCCCGGCGACTTCCGCATCCTGGTGGCCGAGGACAACAGTATTTCGACCAAGGTCATCCGCGGCATGCTCGGCAAGCTCAATCTCGAGCCGGATACTGCCAGCAACGGCGAAGAAGCCCTGCAAGCGATGAAGACCAAGCACTACGACCTGGTGCTGATGGACTGCGAGATGCCGGTGCTCGACGGCTTCTCCGCCACCCAGCAGCTGCGCGCCTGGGAGTCCGCCAACCAGCGGCCGCGCACCCCGGTGGTGGCGCTGACCGCGCACATTCTCAACGAGCACAAGGAGCGCGCACGGCTGGCCGGCATGGATGGCCATATGGCCAAGCCCGTGGAGCTGTCGCAATTGCGCGAACTGATCCAGTTCTGGGCGGGGCAGCGTCAGGTAGTTACTGCCCCCCTCGACTGAAATGCTATTGGTGTAGGAGCGGCCTTGCCGAGGCGTCGGACCGGCCGGAATGGGCTGCACAGCAGCCCCCGGCCATTTCTGCTTTAGCTGAGATCCCGGGGCCGCGCTGCAGCCCTTTCGCGGCGCAAGGCCGCTCCTACAGGATCCGTGCTATACAGTGACATTTCACCGCCGCGGACCCGCCCCCATGCTCCATGAGTTGTTCAGCGTCTACCTGAAAATGCTCGTGCTCTACAGCCCGTTCTTCGTGCTGTCGTGTTTCATCGGCCTGACCCGCGGCCACTCCAGCAAGGAACGCAAGCAACTGGCCTGGCGCGTGGCGATCGCCACGCTGGTGGCCAGCGTGCTGCTCTATCTGTTCGGGCGGGTGATCTTCGGCGTGTTCGGCATCACCGCCGACGCCTTCCGCATCGGCGCGGGCTCGGTGCTGTTCATCTCGGCGCTGGGCATGGCCCAGGGCAAGTCGGCGGTGCAGACCGACAACGTGCAGCAGGACGTAACCATCGTGCCGCTGACCATTCCGCTGACAGTCGGCCCGGGCACCATCGGTGCGCTGCTGGTGATGGGGGTGGGCCAGCCGCACTGGGACGACAAGCTGCTGGCCATCGTCAGCATCGCCCTGGCCAGCTTCACCGTCGGCCTGGTGCTGTACCTCTCGCACCGTATCGAGCGGCTGCTCGGCGACCAGGGCCTGCAGATCGTCAGCCGCCTGATGGGGCTGTTCGTCTGTGCCCTGGCGGCGCAGATCATCTTCACCGGGATCAAGGGCTACCTGCTGCCCTGACCCCGGCTGCACTCAGGGCTTGGCGGGATACCAGCGCGGCGTGTACACCCACTGGCCGCCATCGGCACGGGGGAAGGTGCAGGTGGTCGAGGAGCCGACCAGCACCATGGTACGCATGTCGACCATCTCCGGCAGCAGCTCGCCCAGGGTCACTACCCGCAGGGTCTGGCCCGGCCGGCCGATATCACGGCCCAGCACCACCGGCGTGCCTGCGTCACGATGACGGCGTACCACCTCCAGCGCCGCACCCAGCTGATGAGGCCGGGCCTTGGAGATCGGGTTGTAGAACGCCAGCACCAGATCCGCCTGGGCCGCCAGGTCGAGGCGTTTCTCGATGATCGACCAGGGCTTGAGGTTGTCCGACAGCGACATCACGCAGAAATCATGCCCCAGCGGCGCCCCCGCTTGCGCGGCGGTGGCCAGCGAGGCCGAGACGCCGGGCAGGATCTGCAACTCGACGCGCTGCCAGGCCGGGTCGCTGGACTCGTGCAACGCCTCGAGCACTGCGGCGGCCATGGCGAACACGCCCGGATCACCCGACGACACCACCACCACCGAACGCCCCTGGGCCGCCAGCTCGAAAGCATGACGAGCGCGCTGCATCTCTTCGCGGTTGTCGGTGCAGTGCAGTACCTGATCGTCGCGGAACGGGCCGGCCATGCGCACGTAGGTTTCGTAGCCGAGCACATCCTGCGCCCGCGCCAGCTCCGCCTTGACCGCCGGTACCATCAGTTCGGCGGCACCAGGGCCCAGGCCGATCACCGCCAGGCGACCACGGCGACGGCCAACGCGGGCGATGTCGACCGGTGCCGCGGCAACGGCGTGGGCGAGCCCCACGGACGAACCTACGCGCGCGTGCGGCAATGCATCAGCCAGCATCCGCTCCAGGCTCTCGGCGGCCGGGGCGAAGCGCAGGGCGACATTCAAGGCCTGTGCAGCTTCGTGCAGGGCCGACTCCGCCATCTCGGTTTCGCTCGCCAGCAGGCAGGCCAGCGCAGGCTCGGCAATGTTCGCTCGCAGCAGCTCCTCGCGCACCTGTTGCACCAGGTCAGCGCTACCGGCTGTGACCGCCACCACCACGCAACGCGCGTGGATCAGCAGTTCGTCACGACTGGCCGGACGCAGTGCGCTGCCCACGTGGATAGTGCGTTGGGCATCTTCGCTGGCGGGCAACTGCGCGTGCTCAAGCCACGGCGCGTCGCCTTCGACACGCACCGCCTCGCCCGCCAGCAGGTCGCAGACGAAGCGCTTGCCCTGTTCCAGGTCCGCCAGTGCGTAACCCTCGGGCGGATTCAGCAGGCAGGTGCCGAAGCGCAGCTCGCCACTGGTGGTGATCGCCGCGCTGACACCCAACGCTTCACCGATCTCTCGGGCCATGACGTTGACTCCGCCCAGGCCACCGAGCAGCGGAACCACGGCGCTGCCGTCCTCGGCCACCGCCAGTACCGGTGGTTCGACGCCTTTTTCGCTCAACAGCGGCGCCAGGGTGCGAATGACGATACCCGCCGCGCACAAGGCGATGATCGGCGTGTCTTGCTGATACAGCTCACGCAGGGTGTCGCCGAAGACTGCGTAGTAACGGTCGACACCCTCCACGCGCCCTTGCAGGCCATGGATCACGGCCTGTGGATAACATTGCTGGATACGCTGCGCGGTAGCCAGGCTGCCGGGGCCGAGAATGACGATTGCCGGTGCCTTGATCATCCCTGCCATTTCTCACCCGGCACGATGATCAGCGAGAAGTACGGCGAGGACTGCGGGTCGACCTCGTCCAGCGCGACGATCTTCTGGTTGGCCATGGTGGCCCGCTCCACGTACAGCGCACGGCTATCCAGGCCCAGCTCGCCGAGCACCTGGCGCACCTTGGGGAAGTTGCGCCCCAGCTTCATGATCACTGCCGCGTCGGCAGCAGCCAGTCGCTGTTTGAGCTCTTCATGGGGCAGCACACCGGAGAGCACGGTAAGGGTCTGGTTGCGGTACACCAACGGTGCACCGAGCACCGAGGCGCCACCGAGCATCGAGCAGACGCCCGGAATCACCTGCGCCTCGTAGCGCGAGGCCAGGCGATCGTGCAGGTACATGTAGGAGCCGTAGAAGAACGGGTCCCCTTCGCAGATCACCGCCACGTCGCGGCCGGCGTCCAGGTGCGCGGCAACCTGCAGGCTGGCTTCGTCGTAGAAGTCGCTGATCACCTGCTCGTAGGAGAGCGGCGCGGGCAGCGCCTCGGTGGTCACCGGGTACACCAGCGGCAGCAGGGTCTGTTCGGCTTGCAGGTGCGCTTCGATGATACCGAAGGCATTGCCGCGCTTGCCCTTGGCCACGAAGTACGCCACCACCGGTGCCTCGCGCAGCAGGCGCAGGGCCTTGACCGTGATCAGCTCGGGATCGCCCGGGCCCACGCCCAGGCCCAGCAGTCGTCCGCGTGCGTGCATCATTCCACCTCCGTGGCCAGGGCGTTGACCGCGGCGGCGGCCATCGCGCTGCCGCCCAGGCGGCCCTGCATGATCACGAACGGCACGCCACGGCTGTCGGCGGCGAGCATCGCCTTGGACTCGGCGGCACCGACGAAGCCGACCGGGAAGCCGAGGATCAGCGCCGGTTTCGGTGCGCCGGCATCGAGCATTTCCAGCAGATAGAACAACGCGGTCGGCGCGTTGCCGATCACCACCACGCTGCCCTCCAGGTGCGGGCGCCACAGCTCCAGGGCCACCGCCGAGCGGGTATTGCCCTCGGCCTTGGCCAGGTCCGGCACGCTCGGGTCGCGCAGGGTGCAGATCACCGGGTTGTTGGCGGGCAGGCGGGCGCGGGTGATGCCTTCGGCAACCATGTGCGCGTCGCAGAGGATCGGCGCGCCCTTGGCCAGGGCTTCGCGACCGGCGCTACCGGCGCCATCGGAGAACTGCAGGCCATCGATGGCCTCGACCATGCCGCAGGCATGGATCACGCGCACGGCGAGTTTTTCGAGATCGGCGGGGATCCGTTCGAGCCGGGCCTCCTCGCGGATGATCCGGAAGGAATTGCGATAGATCTCCTGACCATCGCGGATGTAGTCAATCATCAAGGTGCTCCGTCGGCAGGTCGAGCATGGCGCCTGCTTCTTCTGGGGTAAGGTTGGCGGCGCGCAACCTGCCGAAGCCCGGCAGGCGCGCATCGCGCAAGTAAAGGTCATAGCGGCCCGGGGCGCGGGCCAGCAGGGTCGCCGGGGCGACGTGGGCCATGGCGCAGGAACGTGGGCAGGCGGACAGGTGCACGCAGCCCGGGGCGCCATGGTGCAGCAGGGCGGCCAGGGCGATGGCGTCGGCCTTGGTGTCGGCCTGGGCCTTGGCGCAACCGCTGGAGCCGGTGCAGGCGACGACCCGCGCCAGTGGATGTTCGTTGTGGCAGAGCATGCCGGATGCCGCCAGTTGCACACGGGCGTTTTCCAGCGCGGTCGGTTCGAGGGAGGTCAGCACCAGGCTCTGCCAAGGCGTCAGGCGCAAGCTGCCATCGCCCCATTGCCGGGCGATGCGCGCGGCACTACGGAGCATTACGGGCGTCAGCCGCCCGAGGGGTGGCGCGACGCCCAGGGCCACACCCTGGCGCTGGGGCAGCACGCCCAGCCACGGGCTTGTCGTCGCCGGGCGCTGCCAGGCCATCGACGGGGTGTCGATCTGGATCGCCAGCCCTTCGAGGAAGTGCTCAACCGGGCACACCTGCAGCAATTGACGCATGCGCGACTGCTCGGGCGTCGCCAGGTCGAGGAAGCGCTCCAGCACCGCGCGCACCAGCGCCGGCCCCTGCTCCATCGGTACCGCACCCAGCGCCTGGCCATTCGACAGGCTGCTCGCGAGGCCGAACCGCAACCAGATGCGTCCTTCGTGCGGCATGGCGGACAACCACAGGTCGTGGGCGTGATCGAACATCGTCAACGCTTCGCCGCCATCGAGCTGCACGGCGAACTTGGCCGAGAGCTTGTGGAACCTGGGTGTGCTTTCCAGCAGGTCGAGGATCTGCCCGGCCAATGGTCGGGTGTCGAACAGCATGGTCGGATCGAGTCCGGCCAGTGGGCTGAGCATGAGGTTGCGCACATCATCGCCCGCCGCGTCACGCGGGCCGAGCCCTGCGGCCAGCAGATGCTCGACCAGGCCCCGATGGTCATCACCGATGCCGCGAATCTGCAGATTGGCCCGGTTGGTGGCCTCGATCACCCCGCCGGCGAAGCGCTCGGCGGCGTCGGCCACGGCATCGGCCTGGTCGGCCAGCAGCAGGCCGCCCGGCAGCTTGATCCGGCAGATGCCACCGTCGCGCGCGGCAACGATGCGCCACAACCCCGGGCAGGCCGAGGGACGGGTCGAAACTTCGGAGGGTGGGGGCTGCGTCAAGGGGGCATCCGGCAATCGTGAAAGTGCGCTTCAGTGTAGAAGGCGCGGTATTATGCCTGCTTTGTCCGGCGGCATGAAAAACCGGTGGTCGAACGTTCAATTTCGGGGCTGCTGTGCAGCCCTTTCGCGGCACAAGGCCGCTCCTACAGGGTTTGCGCTGCACCTGTAGGAGCGGCCTTGCGCCGCGAAAGGGGCACGTAGTGCCCCCATGCGGTATCGAAGAGGACCCAATGGCCCCCTGGCTGACAGTAATAGGCATCGGCGAAGACGGTTTCAGCGGCCTGGGCAAGCAGGCCCGGCGTGCCCTGCTATCGGCCACGCGAATCATCGGGGCCCCACGCCAGCTGGCACTACTGCCCCGCTGCGTGACCGCCGAGCAATTGCACTGGCCCAGCCCCTTCTCCGTGGCCCCGGTCATGGCCTTGCGCGGCGAGCCCGTATGCGTACTGGCCAGCGGCGACCCGATGTTCTACGGCGTCGGCGCCAGCCTGGCGCGCCAGCTGCCCGCCGAGGAATTGCAGGTGCTGTCGATGCCCTCCTCCTGCGCCCTGGCCGCCGCCCGCCTGGGCTGGCCGTTGCAGGATGTACAGGTGGTCTCGGTGGTTGCCCGCCCACTGGCCGCGCTCAATGCCCATCTGCACAGCGGCGTGCGCCTGCTGGTGCTGAGCAACGACGAGTGCAGCCCGGCGGCCATTGCCTCGCAGCTGTGCGAACGAGGCTTCGGCCCCAGCCGTCTCCAGGTGTTCGAACACCTCGGCGGCCCCCAGGAGCGAATGCTGAGCGGCACCGCCGACGACTGGCCGCACACCGACATCGCCACGCTCAACCTGGTCGCCATCGAATGCCAGGCCTCGCCCGACACCCCACGCCTGCCGCGTGTGGCCGGCCTGCCCGACAGCGCCTTCCGTCACGACGGCCAGCTGACCAAGCGCGACGTGCGAGCGATCACCCTGGCTCGCCTGGCACCACAACCCGGTGAGCTGCTGTGGGACGTAGGTGCTGGCTGCGGCTCCATCGGCATCGAATGGATGCGCGCCCACCCCAGCTGCCGTACCCTTGCGATCGAGGCCGACGAGGGCCGCCAGGGTTTCATCGAACACAACCGCGACACCCTTGGCGTACCCGGTCTGCAACTGGTCCGTGGTAAAGCACCCGACGCGCTGGCTGGGCTGGAGCGCCCGGATGCAATTTTCATCGGCGGCGGCGTCACTCGCGAAGGCGTGCTGGACCTGTGCTGGGAGCGCCTGCTGCCGGGCGGGCGCCTGGTTGCCAACGCCGTCACCCTGCAAAGCGAGGTCGCCCTGGCGCAGTTCCGCGACCAGCATGGCGGCGAGCTGACTCGCATCCACATCGCCCACACCCAGCCTCTGGGCAGATTCGACACCTGGCGCCAGGCCCTGCCGATCACCCTGCTCGACGTGGTGAAGCCCCTCGATGCGTGAAGAAACCCGCGAACAGCCCGCGCCGCTGCGCAGCGGCCTGACCACCGGCAGCTGCGCCACCGCCACCAGCCTGGCGGCGGCGCGCCTGCTGCTGACCGGGCAACGGCACGACGCGGTGGAGATCACCCTGCCCAAGGGCAAGGTGGTGCAGATGCGCCTGGAGTTCTGCCACCTCAAGGGTGACATGGCCGAGGCCGGTACCTTGAAGGATGCCGGCGACGATCCCGATGTCACCCACGGCGCCCTGCTCTACAGCCAGGTGCGCCTGCTTGCCGAGCCCGGCGTTCGCTTCGTCGCAGGCGCGGGCGTTGGCACCGTGACCCGCCCGGGGCTGGTGCTGGCAGTCGGTGAACCGGCCATCAACCCGGTGCCGCGCAAGATGATCAGCGACCATCTGCTGCAACTGGCCGGCGATTGCGGCTACCACGGCGGTTTCGAAGTGACGGTCAATGTCCAGGGCGGCGAGCAGTTGGCCCTGAAGACCATGAACCCGCGCCTGGGCATCCTCGGTGGGCTGTCGATCCTGGGCACCAGCGGCATCGTCCGGCCGTTCTCCTGCTCGGCCTACATCGCCTCGATCCACCAGGGCATCGATGTCGCCCACACCAACGGCTACACACATATTGCCGCCTGCACCGGCAACGCCAGCGAAGACACCATGCGCCGGGTCTACAACTTGCCGGAGATCGCCCTGATCGAGATGGGCGACTTCGTCGGCGCCGTGCTCAAGCACCTGCGCAAGGTGCCGGTGCCGCGCCTCACGCTGTGCGGTGGCTTCGGCAAGATCAGCAAGCTGGCGGCCGGGCACATGGACCTGCACAGCCGCCACTCCAGCATCGACCTGCCACAGCTCGCGGGCTGGGCGGCGGCCATTGGCGCGGACGCGGCGCTGCAACAGGCGATCATCGCCGCCAACACCAGCCAGCAGGCCCTCGCCCTCGCGCATGCCGCCGGCATCGCTCTGGGTGATGAGGTGTGCCGCCACGCCCTGGATTTCGCCCGCAGCGTGGTGCCGGCCCAGGTGCAGGTGGAGGTGTTCGCCATCGACCGCCAGGGCGGTATCGTCGGCAAGGCAGGTGTGGCATGAAGGGGCGCATCCTGCTGCTCGGCGGCGTTACCGAAGCCATGGCCATCGCTCGCCAACTGGGTCCGCAGCATATCTACAGCCTCGCCGGAATTGGCCGAGTGCCCCAGGACCTGGCCTGCCAGGTGCGGGTCGGTGGCTATGGCGGTGCCGAAGGCCTGGCCGAATACCTTCGCGATGCCGGTATCGGCTTGCTGATCGACGCCACCCACCCCTATGCCGCGCAGATCAGCCGTAACGCCGCCCTCGCCGCGCGCAGCGCAGGCATTCCTTGCTGGGCCCTGCGCCGCCCGGCGTGGCAGGCACAACCCGGCGATGACTGGCGCGAAGTCGAGGACTGGGCCAGGCTGATCGAGGCGCTGACCTCATTCGAACGCCCCTTGTTCACGCTTGGTCGTGAACCCTTGCAACATCTGGACGAAATTCCGTCACACCAGTTCTGGACCCTGCGCGCCCTCGAGGCGTGCCCTGGCAATGAACGCTGCGAGGTGATCGGTGCGCGGGGGCCCTTCCTCATCGACGATGAACGTGCCTTGTTCGAACGTCGACAGATCGACGTGCTGGTGAGCAAGAACAGCGGCAGCACGGCCACCGAGCCGAAGCTGGAAGTGGCGCGGGAGCGCGGGATTCCAGTACTGGTGCTCAAGCGGCCGGTGCTGCCGGAGGCGGATCGGGCGTTTCAAGATGCAGGGTTACTGCTGGAGGCGCTCGGCCTGTCCAAGGCCTGACCTCGCTACGTATATCCCATTGACATATCCATTCCCGGAATTAAACTCCGGACATACATTTGCGCTTTCAAGGAGGCCCATCATGGAGCAAGGTGCAGTCTTCAAAAGCAACCGCAGCCAGGCTATCCGTATGCCCAAAGCCCTCGCCCTTCCAGAAGACGTCACCCGCGTGGACATCGTCGCGGTGGGCCGTTCCCGTATCATTTCGCCTGCCGGCGAAAGCTGGGACAGCTGGTTCGAGGGTGACGATGTGAGTGCGGACTTCATGGCAAGCAGGGAACAGCCAGCCGACCAGGAGCGCGAAGGATTCTGATGCTCAGGTACATGCTCGATACCAACATCTGCATTTTCACCATCAAGAACAAGCCACAGGTAGTGCGTGAGGCATTCAATCGCTACCACGGCCAGTTGGCTATCAGCACGGTCACCCTGATGGAGTTGATCTACGGTGCGGAAAAATCCGCCGCGCCGGAACGTAACCTGGCCATTGTCGAGGGGTTCGCCGCACGGCTCGATGTGCTTGACTACGACATTCAGGGCGCAGCTCACACTGCGCAGCTACACGCGGAGCTGGCCAAGGCCGGCACGCCCATCGGCCCCTATGACAGAATGATTGCCGGCCACGCCCGCGCTCGTGGCCTCACGCTGGTGACCAACAACCTGCGCGAGTTCCAGCGTGTTCCGGGGTTGCGTGTGGAAGACTGGGTATCACACCCACGCTGACGGTCACGAGATGGCCCTGTGCCTTGATCCTGCCGTAGAATCACCTCTCCCCTTCTGGAAGGCTCCACCCATATGGAAATGCAATGGTGGATCTGGCTCGTCTTCGGCGTGGCCCTGATCCTGCTTGAACTGGTGCTCCCCACCTTCTTCATCCTCTGGTTTGGCGTCGGTGCCGTGCTGGTGTCGCTCGTCTCGCTGCTCGCCCCCAGCCTGCAACTCGATATGCAGGGCCTGCTGTGGGTGGTGTTCTCATCGATCACCACCGTGCTCTGGTTCAAGGTGTTCCGCCGCAAGAAGCCGGACGTGCGCTGGACCGCCGACAGCGTGATCGGCGAGGTCGGCCTGCTGACCGCCAACGTCTCGCAGTTCCAGAAAGGCCGGGTACGCTTTCAGAAACCGATCCTCGGCAACGAGGAATGGACTTGCGTCTCGGACAATGAAATTCCCGCCGGCGAGCGCGTGCGCCTGGCCGCCATCGAAGGCAACACCGCCCGGGTCACCCGGGCCTGAATCCGCACTAAAAGGAAGTTCGCAAGCATGACCAGCCTCATCGTCGTCGGCACCCTCGCCGCATTCGTTCTTATCACCGTGTTCAAGGGGGTGCGCATCGTGCCCCAGGGCGAGGAATGGATCGTCGAGCGCCTGGGCCGCTACCACAGCACCCTCAAGCCGGGCCTGAACATCGTCATTCCGTACATGGACGTGGTCGCCTACCGCTTGCCGACCAAGGACATCATCCTCGACGTGCAGCAGCAGGAGATCATCACCAAGGACAACGCGGTGATCGTCGCCAACGCCCTGTGCTTCGCCAAGGTGGTCGACCCGCAGAAGGCCTCGTACGGCGTGCAGAACTTCTCGTTCGCCGTCACCAGCCTGACCATGACCTCGCTGCGCGCCATCGTCGGCGCCATGGACCTGGACGAGGCGCTGTCCAGCCGCGAGCAGATCAAGGCGCGCCTGCGCGAAGCGATGTCCGAGCAGACCGAAGACTGGGGCGTGACCGTGCGTTCGGTGGAGATCCAGGACATCAAGCCCTCGCCGAGCATGCAGACCGCCATGGAACGCCAGGCGGCCGCCGAGCGTGAGCGTAAAGCTGATGTGACCCGCGCCGAAGGCAACAAGCAGGCGGCGATTCTCGAAGCCGAGGCGCGCCTGCAGGCGGCCAAGCTGGATGCCGAGGCCCAGGTCAACCTGGCCGAGGCGTCGGCGCGGGCGATCACCCTGGTCAAGGAAGCGGTGGGCAGCGAGACCGTGCCGGCCATGTACCTGCTGGGTGAGCGGTATATCGGGGCGATGGAGAATCTGGCGGGTAGCGACAATGCCAAGGTGGTGGTGCTGCCGGCAGATCTGCAGGAGACCGTGCGCGGTTTGATGGGCCGCGGTAAAGCCTGATATCGCCGGGGGCGCTTTGCGCCCCTTTCGCGGCACAAGGCCGCTCCTACAAGGGGGGCGCGAATTCCTGTAGGAGCGGCCTTGTGCCGCGAAAGGGCTGCGCAGCAGCCCCAGGTGCGGCACTTCACCGCACCCCGGCTTTTTTACCTATACTCCGCCGTACAATAGCCATCACGATTCCTGACCGGATCTCTCCATGCCCCCACGTCGGCACATCGCCTGGATAGCCTGCTTCGCAGTGCTGTTCAACCTGCTGGCCATGCCGCTGTCCTCTGCCGCGCCCAAGGGCCCGGCCGAACAGCTGCTGTGGGGGGCTTTCTGTTCCAGCATGGCCAACAAGGCCAAGGTCGATGTCCAGGCCCTGGCCAAGATCGACCTGGGGACGCAAAGCGACGACAGCGCCAGCATGATGAACTGCTGGTGCTGCCTGGGCGCGGCGCCTTTGCTGGCCCTACCCGGCTACCCGCCGCAGTTGCACAACCCGCCCGTGCAGCCGGCAAGCCACCCACAACACCTCGCCGACTACCAACCCACGCCGCGCCAACTCTGGCCCGCGCTCAATCCCCGTGCCTCTCCGCTGGTCTGAGTTCACTACGCTGTCCTTCAGAACCTGAACAGACCGGAGACTCACCCATGCTCAAGCAAGCCCTCGTCCTGGCCGCCCTGCTGCTGCCCGGCGCCTACGCCACCGCCCACGAGTACAGCGTCGGCGACCTGCACATCGCCCACCCCTGGTCGCTGGAGCTGCCGCCGAACGCGCCCAACGTGGCGGCCTACTTTGTCGTGCACAACAACGGCAAGGCCGATGACCGCCTGCTTTCGGTGAAAAGCACCATCACCGACGACGCCCAGTTGCATGAGCATGTGATGAGCGCCGCCGGCGCCATGAAGATGCAACATGTGCCAAGCGTGTTGGTCCCGGCCGGCAAGGATGTGGTGTTCGCCCCCAGCGCCTACCACGTGATGATCATGCAACCCAAGGATCGCAGCCTGCTCAGCGACGGCAAGCGCTTCCCGCTGACCCTGCACTTCGAGAAGGCCGGTGACATCACCGTCGAGGTCGCCGTGCAGAAGCAGCCGCCCGCCGACCAGGCGCAGCACGAGCACACGCACTGATCCGATAGCTGACTGGCGCTCGCCATGAGCCTGCCGCGCTACAGCTCCGCCCGCACTACCCGCCCTGATCGCAGGCGCGTCGGTGGCGGCTGGCTGAGCCTGTTCGCCATGTGGATGATCTTCATCGGCCCGCTGGTTTCCCAGTCGATGCCGATGGAGCACCACGCCGGCATGTCCATGCCCATGGACATGTCGATGAGCATGCCCATGGCGCACGGTCACGACGAGCACCACGGCCACGGCAACGATGGCCAGCTGCATGTCATGTGGGAGAAGTGCGGCTATTGCAGCCTGCTGTTCAACTGCCCCGCCCTGCCCCAGACCCTCAGCCCGCTCAGCGCAGGCTGCGTCCCCCCACCCACCCACCTCACCATCGCCACGCGCCAGGGCCATGCCCGACAGGCTGTATTCCCCGGCGCCCGCAGCCGCGCGCCGCCCCATTCGATCGTCGTTTGAACACAACACGCTAAACGCCCGAAGCCAGGAGGCTTTGCGCTGACTCACGACTGATCGACTGGAATCATTATGTCCGGCTGCACCCCTGTTTTTGACCTTTCCCTGCGCGGCACCATCGCCGTGCTCTGCGGCTCGCTGCTCGCGCCACTGGCCTTTGCCGCCGAAACCGGCCACGAAGGCCATGTGCACGACCCGGCCGAGCTGAGCCCGACGGTGATCACCGCCATCGCCCCGAGCTCACCGCTGACCGTGGTCACCAACCCTAAAGATCCGCGCCAGCCCGTGCCGGCCAGCGACGGCGGTGACTACCTCAAGACCATCCCTGGCTTCTCGGTGATCCGCGCCGGCGGCACCAACGGTGACCCCGTGCTGCGCGGCATGTTCGGCTCACGCCTGAACATCCTCACCAACGGCGGCATGATGCTCGGCGCCTGCCCCGGTCGCATGGACGCTCCGACCTCGTACATCTCGCCGGAAACCTACGACCGCCTCACCGTGATCAAAGGCCCACAAAGTGTGATCTGGGGCCCCGGCGGCTCCGCCGGCACCATTCTCTTCGAACGTGACCCAGAGAAATTCGGCGAGCTCGGCAGCCGGGTCAACGGCAGCGTGCTGGCCGGCTCCAACGGCCGTTTCGACAAGGTGCTCGACGCCGCGGCCGGCAACCAGCTCGGCTACGTACGCTTCATCGGCAACCAGTCGCACTCTGACGACTTCGAGGACGGCAACGGCGACACCGTGCCGTCGCGCTGGGACAAGTGGAACGGCGATGTCAGCCTCGGCTGGACCCCGGACGCCGACACCCTGCTCGAGCTTACCGCCGGCAAGGGCGACGGCGAGGCTCGCTCCGCCGGGCGGGGCATGGACGGCTCGCAGTTCAAGCGCGAAAGCCTGGGGCTGCGCTTCGAGAAGTCCAACCTCGGCGAGGTGCTCGACAAGGTCGAGGCGCAGGTCTACTACAACTACGCCGACCACGTGATGGACAACTACACCCTGCGCTCGACTGTCGGGATGCCGATGGCAAGCAACGTCGATCGCCGCACCCTGGGTGGTCGGATCAAGGCCACCTGGCGCTGGGCCGATGTACAGCTGATCAGCGGTATCGACGCGCAAACCAACGAGCACCGCAAGCGTAGCGGCATGGGCATCGATACGTACAAAGCCAAGCCCTGGGACAAGGACGCCGACTTCCATAACTACGGGGTCTTCGGTGAACTGACCTGGTACGCCACCGGTGAAGACCGGTTGATCACCGGCGCCCGCCTGGACCGCGCTTCGGCCCGCGATTTCCGCAAGGGCATCGCCACCAGCGGCAACACCCGGGCCGATACCTTGCCCAGCGGCTTTGTGCGTTATGAGCACGACCTGGCTGCGGTACCCGCCACCACCTATATCGGCCTGGGCCACACCCAGCGCTTCCCGGACTACTGGGAGCTGTTCTCGCCGACCCTGGCCCCCACCGGCTCGGTGAATGCCTTCGACGGCATCAAGCCGGAAAAGACCACCCAACTCGACTTCGGCATCCAGTACCGCGACGAACGTCTGGAAGCCTGGGCTTCGGGCTACGTCGGGCAGATTCGCGACTACATCCTGTTCGACTACGTGCCAGGCATGGGTGGCATGGGCAGCCGGCTCGTGTCCCAGGCACAGAACATCGACGCTCGCATCATGGGCGGCGAACTGGGCGCGGCCTACAAGCTGACCGAAAACTGGAAGGCCGACGCCACCCTGGCCTACGCATGGGGCAAGAACAGCAGCGACGGCAAGGCCCTGCCACAGATGCCACCGCTGGAAAGCCGCCTGGGGCTGACCTACAGCCGCGACACCTGGAGCGTCGGTGCCCTGTGGCGCCTGGTTGCCGAGCAGAACCGCATTGCCAAGAACCAGGGCAACGTGGTCGGCAAGGACTACGACACAAGTTCAGGCTTCGGCGTGTTCTCGCTCAACGGCGCCTACAAGATCAACAACAACCTCAAGCTCAGCGCGGGTGTCGACAACCTGTTCGACAAGGCCTACGCCGAGCACCTGAACCTGGCCGGGAACGCCGGGTTCGGCTACCCGGCCAGCGCCACGGACCCGGTGAACGAGCCAGGCAGGACCTTCTGGACCAAGGTCGACTTCAGCTTCTGACAACAACAAACGGGCGCGGGACCTGACCGCGCCCACTTGAGGTCTACGGGAGGCTCCCATGAGCAAACCAAACGTTTCCTTCTACAACCTTGCGTGGCGCTGGCATTTCTATGCCGGGCTGTTCGTGGCGCCGTTCATGATCCTGCTGGCGATCACCGGGATCATCTACCTGTTCAAGCCGCAGCTCGACCCGCTGATGTACCGCGAGCTGATGGTGGTCGAGGCCGGCCATCACCGACAGGGCGCCGATACGTTGCTGGCCAACGTACGCCAGGCTTATCCACAGGGTCAGGTGGGGCAGTACCTGCCCTCGGTGAGCGCCGAGCGCAGCGCACAGTTCGTCGTACATGACGGCGGGCGCGAGCTGAACGTGTTCGTCGATCCGTACAGCGGCAAGGTGCTGGGCGAACAGGACGGCAAGCAAAACCTGCAGGCCATTGCCCGTGCCCTGCATGGCGAGCTGATGGTCGGCACGGTCGGTGACCGGCTGGTGGAGCTGGCGGCCGGCTGGGGCATCGTCCTGGTCGTGTCCGGCCTCTATTTGTGGTGGCCACGCGGGCGCAACAGCGCGGGCGTGCTGTGGCCACGCCTGAGCGCACGCGGCCGGGTGCTGTGGCGCGACCTGCATGCTGTTACAGGATTCTGGGGCTCAGCCCTGCTGCTGTTGATGCTGATCAGCGGCATGACCTGGACCGGGCTATGGGGCAAGCAGTATGCCGACCTATGGAACCGGTTCCCGGCGGCCATGTGGAATGATGTGCCCAAGTCCGACAAGCAGGCACGCGAACTGAATGAAGCCCACCGCCAGACCGTGCCGTGGGCCATGGAGAACACCCCGATGCCGGTGTCCGGCGCCCATGCCGAGCATGCCGGGCACCACATGATGGATCACGCCCCCGCCGCGCCCCAGGTGAGCCTGCAGCAGGTCGAGAACATCGCCAATCTGCGCGAGGTCGAGCCGGGCTACAGCATCACCCTGCCGACCAGTGCCGAAGGAGTGTTCACCATTGCGGTGTTCGCCGACGATCCGCGTAACGATGCCACCCTGCATGTGGACCAGTACACCGGACAGGTGCTGGCCGATGTGCGCTGGCAGGACTACAGCCCGGTGGCGCGTGCCACGGAGCTGGGGGTGATGCTGCACGAAGGGAAGATGTTCGGGCCGTTGAACCAGATCGTCATCCTGCTGGTGTGCCTGATGATCCTGCTGGGGTCGGTGAGTGGGCTGGTGATGTGGTGGAAGCGCAAGCCGGCTGGTGGGCTGGGGGTGCCGCCGCTGCGCCATGACCTGCCGCGCTGGAAGATGGCCGTGGGGGTGATGGTGGTGCTAGGCGTTGCCTTCCCGCTGGTGGGGATTTCGATGGTGGTGATGTGGGTGGTGGATAGCCTGGTGGTGCGGCGCCGCAGGGTCATGGCCCAAGCCTGATTCCGCGCCGGCTTCTTCGCGGGTAAACCCGCTCCCACAGGTTCTGCGGCGCTCTCGGAACCTGTGTGGCGGGTTTACCCGCGAAGAGGCCGGCACGAACAACCATTGATTCCCGTCATGTCCCCGCCCCCGCCGCCCCGCCAAGATCGTGCCGATCTGCCGCATCTGCGATCGGAACGCGACGTGATAGCCTACTCGGCTTTCGCTCACAAAAAGACTGACCCTCAATGGAATGCAGCCTATGACCCGGACCTCCCAGACACCCTCCGAAGAGCAGCACCTGCAACGCAACCTGACCAACCGCCATATCCAGCTCATCGCCATTGGCGGCGCCATCGGCACCGGCCTGTTCATGGGCTCGGGCAAGACCATCAGCCTGGCCGGCCCGTCGATCATCTTCGTCTACATGATCATCGGCTTCATGCTGTTCTTCGTCATGCGCGCCATGGGCGAGCTGCTGCTGTCGAATCTCAACTACAAGTCGTTCATCGATTTCTCCGCCGACCTGCTCGGCCCCTGGGCCGGCTACTTCACCGGCTGGACCTACTGGTTCTGCTGGGTGGTCACCGGCATCGCCGACGTGGTGGCGATCGCCGCCTATACACAGTTCTGGTTCCCGGACCTGCCGCAGTGGATACCGGCGCTGAGCTGCGTGGCCCTGCTGCTGTCGCTGAACCTGGTGACCGTGAAGATGTTCGGCGAGATGGAATTCTGGTTCGCCCTGATCAAGATCATCGCCATCATGGGCCTGGTCGCCACTGGCCTGTACATGGTCATCACCGGTTTCCAGTCGCCAGCAGGTCATACCGCCAACCTGGCCAACCTGTGGAATGACGGCGGTATGTTCCCCAACGGCCTGCTCGGTTTCTTCGCCGGCTTCCAGATCGCCGTGTTCGCCTTCGTCGGCATCGAGCTGGTAGGCACCACCGCCGCCGAGGCGAAGAACCCCGAGCGCACCCTGCCGCGGGCGATCAACTCGATCCCGATCCGCATCATCGTGTTCTACGTGCTGGCGCTGATCGCCATCATGGCGGTGACCCCATGGCGCGACGTGGTGCCGGGCAAGAGCCCGTTCGTCGAGCTGTTCGTGCTGGCCGGCCTGCCGGCGGCGGCGAGCATCATCAACTTCGTGGTGCTGACCTCGGCGGCCTCGTCGGCCAACAGCGGCGTGTTCTCCACCAGCCGCATGCTGTTCGGCCTGGCCCAGGAGGGCGATGCGCCCAAGGCGTTCGAGAAACTCTCGCGCCGCGCGGTGCCGGCCAACGGCCTGTACTTCTCCTGCACCTGCCTGCTGCTGGGCGCGGTGCTGATCTACCTGGTACCCAATGTGATCGAAGCCTTCACCCTGGTGACGACGGTGTCGGCGGTGCTGTTCATGTTCGTGTGGACGCTGATCCTGCTGTCGTACCTGAGCTACCGCAAACAGCGCGCGGCGCTGCATGAGCAGTCCACCTACAAGATGCCGGGCGGGCGTTTCATGTGCTATGTGTGCCTGGTGTTCTTCGCCGGCATTCTGGTGCTGTTGAGCCTGGAAGCGGATACGCGCTCGGCGCTGGTGGTGACGCCGATCTGGTTCGTGATTCTGGCGGTGACCTATCAGTTCGTGCGCAGCAGGCGTCAGCCGCGTGCGGCGGTGCGTGAAGCCTCTAATAACTGATCCGGCCAATGGGGCCGCTGCGCGGCCCTTTCGCGGCACAAGGCCGCTCCTACAGATGATCGCGCTCCCCCTGTGTAGGAGCGGCCTTGTGCCGCGAAAGGGCTGCAAAGCAGCCCCAGGGCTAACCCTGCTCCAACCCCTCAAGCACCGCCTCGGCCAGCGCCAAACCTTTCTCCAGCGAGTTCTCCGTCGCCGTCAGCAAACTGCGCAACGGCTCTCCCGCCTTCTCCAATGCGGCAGCATTGGTCTCATACGCCGCCTTCAACGCCGCCACGGCGCACACCAGCGCATCCTCGCTATCAACGCCAGCACGTACCGAGAGAATCGGATCATGGGCGTGATTGCAGGTGCCGAAGTGGGAACAAGCGGTGACGGGACGTGATTTGCGGGGACTGTGGTTGACCAGCGATTCCTGGTTCATGGCTGCACCTCTCGATGAAAGGTGGCGATCTCGACAAATGCGAACGGTGGATCTGGAACGATCTTCTTGAGCATGGTGCATCTCCTTGCAGCTCTCTCTTTTAGAAGCTCCGCGCCCATACGCCAGGATGGGTGAGCGAAGCCGTGCGAGGTTGGCGTGCCGGCAGAGAGAACCGGTGAGCCCGAAGGCTCCCCCACACGACTCCGCCCATAACGGGTGCAGCCATGCAGAACACCGCCGCAAGGTGCGCCAGTGCTCGATCTCTCTGAATACGGGACGCCAATCCCGAACCGCAGAAACTACTGCGGTGCGGCACGGTACTCAAGTACCGCTTATGTGTCAAAAGTGTTCATCGCCCCCGGCCCCAATCCTGTGCAGGCCCAACCTGCAAGCACCATCCTGGCCCCTCCCTACGCCCCGATTCGTCGCACAACCGCTCTATCACGCACTTTCCATCGCTCGGCACAGCCTTTGCACTCTCCGACCTGGCCAACACCCACCATCACATCGGAGTGAGCACATGAAGCGACGCAGTCTGATCAAGGCCTTCACCCTCAGCGCATCGATCGCCGCGATGGGCCTGAGCTGGAGCATCCAGGCCGCCGAGACCATCAAGGTCGGCATCCTGCATTCGCTGTCGGGGACCATGGCGATTTCCGAGACCTCGCTCAAGGACATGGCGCTGATGACCATCGACGAGATCAACGCCAAGGGCGGGGTCAACGGCAAGCAGCTCGAGGCAGTGGTGGTGGACCCGGCGTCCAACTGGCCGCTGTTCGCCGAGAAGAGCCGCCAGCTGCTGACCCAGGACAAGGTGGCGGTGGTGTTCGGCTGCTGGACCTCGGTGTCGCGCAAGTCGGTGCTGCCGGTGTTCGAGGAGCTCAACGGCCTGCTGTTCTACCCGGTGCAGTACGAGGGTGAGGAGATGTCGCCGAACGTGTTCTACACCGGTGCCGCGCCCAACCAACAGGCGATCCCGGCCGTGGAATACCTGATGAGCGAGGACGGCGGCGGCGCCAAGCGCTTCTTCCTGCTGGGCACCGACTACGTCTACCCGCGCACCACCAACAAGATCCTGCGCGCCTTCCTGCACAGCAAGGGCGTGGCCGACAAGGACATCGAAGAGGTCTACACGCCGTTCGGTCACGCCGATTACCAGACCATCGTCGCCAACATCAAGAAGTTCTCGGCTGGCGGCAAGACGGCGGTCATTTCCACGGTCAACGGCGACTCCAACGTGCCGTTCTACAAGGAGCTGGCCAACCAGGGGCTGAAGGCCACCGATGTGCCGGTGGTGGCGTTCTCGGTGGGTGAGGAGGAGCTGCGCGGCATCGACACCAAGCCGCTGGTGGGCCACCTGGCGGCGTGGAACTACTTCGAGTCTGTGGATAACCCGGTGAACCAGAAGTTCGTCGCCGACTGGAAGGCCTACGCCAAGGCCAAGGGCCTGCCGGGGGCCGACAAGGCGGTGACCAACGACCCGATGGAGGCCACCTACGTCGGTATCCACATGTGGGCGCAGGCGGCGCAGAAGGCCGGCAGCACCGATGTGGACAAGGTGCGCGAGGCGCTGGCCGGGCAGAGCTTCAAGGCGCCGTCGGGCTTCACCCTGACCATGGACAAGAGCAACCACCACCTGCACAAGCCGGTGATGATCGGCGAGATCCAGGATGACGGGCAGTTCAGTGTGGTGTGGCAGACCGAGGAGCCGCTGCGGGCGCAGCCTTGGAGCCCGTTCATTCCGGGGAATGACAAGCGGCCGGATTATGCGGTGAAAGGTAACTGAGTGCATGGGGCCGCGCTGCGGCCCATTCGCGGGTAAACCCGCTCCCACAGGGACCGCACAGGTTTCAGACCTTGCACCCTACCTGTGGGAGCGGGTTTACCCGCGAAGAATCCACCGCCGATTTCCAGGATTACTCGCATGCTCAGACTCCTGCTCACCCTCCTCCTACTTCTGCCCCTGGCATCCCAAGCCGGCGAGGGCGAATTCTTCCTCAGCGCCAAGCCCGCCGAACAGGCCAACCTGCTCGAAACCTGGGCCGCGCAACCTGATGCCGCCCGCCTACCGCTGCTGGACAACCTGCGCCAGGGCCGCATCGCCGAAAACGACACCCGCAAACTGCGCCTGAACAACCGCCTGCGCGGCCTGATCGACAACGCACTGGCCAGCCATCGACTGCTCAGCGACCAAGCCAGCGTGCGCCTGGCCGCCGCCCAGCAACTGCAGAAAACCGCGCAACCCGCGCAGATGGCCTTCCTCGACCGCCGCTACGCCAGCGAGCCAGACGCCGCCGTGCACGCGGCCCTCGGCCTGGCCCTGGCCAACCTGCAACTGGGCGCCAGCGAGCCCGCGGTACGCCTGGCAGCCGTGCGTCTGCTCGGTGAAACCGGCGACCCGCTGGCCCGCACCCGCCTCGAAGCCCTTCTGCAACCCGACGCGGAAACCGACGCCGCCGTACGCACCGCCGCCGAAACCAGCCTGGCACAGGTGCAGCGCAAGCTGCTGGTCGGTGAATTGCTCGGCCAGGCCTTCAGCGGCCTGTCGCTGGGCTCGATCCTGCTGCTGGCGGCGCTGGGCCTGGCGATCACCTTCGGCCTGTTGGGGGTGATCAACATGGCCCACGGCGAAATGCTGATGCTCGGCGCCTACAGCACCTACATGGTCCAGGTACTGCTGCAACGCTATGCCCCGGGCGCCATCGAGTTCTATCCGCTGATCGCCCTGCCGGTGGCCTTCTCCGTCAGCGCGGGCGTCGGCATGGCCCTGGAGCGCACCGTGATCCGCCACCTATATGGCCGGCCGCTGGAAACCCTGCTGGCGACATGGGGCATCAGCCTGATCCTGATCCAGGCCGTGCGGCTGATCTTCGGCGCGCAGAACGTCGAGGTGAGCAACCCAGCCTGGCTGTCGGGCGGCATCCAGGTGCTGCCCAACCTGGTGCTGCCGTACAACCGCCTGGTGATCATCGGCTTCGCCCTGGCGGTGGTGCTGCTCACCTGGTTGCTGCTCAACCGCACGCGGCTGGGCCTGAACGTGCGCGCCGTCACCCAGAACCGCAACATGGCGGCCTGCTGCGGAGTGTCCACCGGGCGCGTCGACATGCTCGCCTTCGGCCTCGGCTCCGGCATCGCCGGGCTTGGCGGCGTGGCCCTGAGCCAGGTCGGCAACGTGGGGCCGGACCTGGGCCAGAGCTACATCATCGACTCGTTCCTGGTGGTGGTGCTCGGCGGCGTCGGCCAACTGGCCGGCAGCCTGTGGGCGGCCTTCGGGCTGGGTATCGCCAACAAACTGCTGGAGCCGCAGATCGGTGCGGTGCTGGGCAAGATCCTCATCCTTGCGCTGATCATTCTGTTCATCCAGAAGCGCCCGCAAGGCCTGTTCGCCCTCAAGGGACGGGTAATCGACTGATGAACCAGCCATTGATTGTCACTGCCACGCGCAAGGCCGGCACCCGGGTGTCGCTGGCCGTCGGCGCCGTTGTCGTCCTGGTGCTGCTGGCCCTGCCGCTGCTGTCGCTGCTGCCCGACGGGCACTCCTTGCAGGTCTCGGCCTATACCCTGACCTTGGTCGGCAAGATCCTCTGCTACGCCATCGTCGCCCTGGCCCTGGACCTTGTGTGGGGCTATGCCGGGCTGCTGTCGCTGGGCCACGGCCTGTTCTTCGCCCTGGGCGGCTATGCCATGGGCATGTACCTGATGCGCCAGGCGGCCGGCGATGGGCTGCCGGGGTTCATGACCTTCCTGTCGTGGAGCGAGCTGCCCTGGTACTGGGCCGGCACCCAGTATTTCGCCTGGGCGCTGTGCCTGGTGGTGCTGGCGCCGGGGTTGCTGGCGCTGGTGTTCGGCTTCTTCGCCTTCCGCTCGCGGATCAAGGGCGTGTACTTCTCGATCATGACCCAAGCCCTGACCTTCGCCGGCATGCTGTTGTTCTTCCGCAACGAGACCGGTTTTGGCGGCAACAACGGCTTCACCAATTTCCGCACCATCCTTGGTTTCGACATCACCGCCCAGGGCACCCGGGCCGCGCTGTTCCTGCTCACGGTCGGCCTGCTGCTGGGCAGCCTGTTCCTGTGCTGGCGCCTGACCCAGAGCAAGTTCGGTCGCCTGCTCACCGCCGTACGCGATGCGGAAAACCGCCTGATGTTCTGCGGTTACGACCCACGCGGCTTCAAGCTGCTGGTGTGGGTGCTCAGCGCCGTGCTGTGCGGCCTGGCCGGGGCGCTGTATGTGCCGCAAGTGGGCATCATCAACCCCAGCGAAATGTCGCCGACCAACTCCATCGAGGCCGCCGTGTGGGTAGCCCTGGGAGGGCGCGGCACGCTGATCGGGCCGCTGCTTGGCGCCGGCCTGGTCAATGGCATGAAGAGCTGGTTCACCGTGGCGTTCCCCGAGTACTGGCTGTTCTTCCTCGGTGCGCTGTTCATCCTCGTCACCCTGTACCTGCCCAAGGGCGTGGTCGGCCTTGTGAAGAAAAGGAGCCAGCCATGAGAAGCGTGCCCCCGGTGCATCCGGAATTCATGCTGGAACCGATATTCGACCAGATCGGCAGCGGTCGCGAGGCCATTGGCCTCGGTCGGCGCCGCGAGGCCGGGCTCGACACCCGCCACGGCACGGTGCTGAGCCTGGAGGGCATCAGCGTCAGCTTCGATGGCTTCAAGGCGCTCAACGAGCTGAACCTGTACATCGGCGTCGGCGAGCTGCGCTGCATCATCGGCCCCAATGGCGCCGGCAAGACCACCATGATGGATGTGATCACCGGCAAGACTCGGCCCGACAGCGGCACCGCGTTTTTCGGCGACACCCTCGACCTGACCCGCATGAGCGAATGCCAGATCGCCCAGGCCGGTATTGGCCGCAAGTTCCAGAAGCCCACGGTGTTCGAGGCGCTGACGGTGTTCGAGAACCTGGAGCTGGCGCTCAAGGCCGACAAGTCGGTGTGGGCTAGCCTGGTGGCACGGTTGTCCGGCGAACAGCGCCAGCGCATCGAGGAAGTGCTGGCCACCCTGCGCCTGCTGCCCCTGGCCCAGCGCCAGGCGGGGTTGTTGTCCCATGGGCAGAAACAGTTCCTGGAGATCGGCATGCTGCTGGTGCAGGAGCCGAGGTTGCTGCTGCTCGACGAGCCGGTGGCGGGGATGACCGATGCCGAGACCGAATTCACCGCCGAGCTGTTTCGTTCGTTGGCGGGTCGGCATTCGCTGATGGTGGTGGAGCATGACATGGGCTTCGTCGGCAGCATCGCCGACCATGTGACGGTGCTGCACCAGGGCAGCGTGCTGGCGGAAGGGTCGCTGGCGCAGGTGCAGGAGGATGAGCGGGTGGTCGAGGTGTATCTCGGCCGGTGATCGGCTTTGGATTTTGGGTGCCAGTGCCGGCCCTTTCGCGGGTAAACCCGCTCCCACAGGGATCGATGCGCTCGCAGTTCCTGTGGGAGCGGGTTTACCCGCGAAGAGGCCGGCACAGGCAAAGCAGACATTTCAGGGACAACACATGCTCAAGATCGACACCCTGCACCAATACTACGGCGGCAGCCACATCCTGCGCGGCCTGTCCTTCGAGGCCAAGGTCGGCGAGGTCACCTGCCTGCTGGGCCGCAACGGCGTGGGCAAGACCACCCTGCTGCGCTGCCTGATGGGCCTGCTGCCGGCCCGCGAGGGCCGCATGGAATGGGAAGGCAAACCGATCACCACGCTCAAGCCCCAGCAAAGGGTCCACGCCGGCATCGCCTACGTGCCCCAGGGCCGCGAGATCTTCCCGCGCCTGAGCGTCGAGGAAAACCTGCTGATGGGCCTGTCGCGCTTCCCCGCCCGCGAGGCACGTGAAGTGCCGGCCTTCATCTACGAACTGTTCCCGGTGCTTGCGCAGATGAAACAACGCCGTGGCGGCGACCTCTCCGGTGGCCAGCAGCAACAGCTGGCCATCGGTCGCGCCCTGGCCAGCCGCCCGCGCCTGCTGATCCTCGACGAGCCCACCGAAGGCATCCAGCCGTCGGTGATCAAGGAGATCGGCGCGGTGATCCGCAAGCTCGCCGACCGGGGCGACATGGCCATCCTGCTGGTGGAACAATTCTACGACTTCGCCGAGGAGCTGGCCGACCAGTATTTGGTCATGGCCCGCGGCGAAATCGTCCAGCGCGGCCGGGGTGAAAACATGCAGGCCGAAGGTGTGCGCGGCCTGGTTACCATTTAATCTGCAACCACTTCCCTTGCGAGACGCTGTCATGAGTTACCAGATCCGCGACGCCCTGATCAACGACGTGCCGGGCATCCTCGACATCTACAACGACGCCGTGGCCAACACCACGGCGATCTGGAACGAGACCCCCGTGGACCTGGGCAATCGCCTGACCTGGTTCGAGGCCCGCGCGCAGCAGGGCTACCCGATCCTGGTGGCGGTGGACGACAGCGGTGTGCTGGGCTATGCCTCATTTGGCGACTGGCGGCCGTTCGAGGGTTTCCGCCATACCGTCGAGCACTCGGTGTACGTGCGTGGCGACCAACGCGGCAAGGGCCTGGGCCCCGTCCTGATGGAAGCGCTGATCGAACGGGCGCGCCTTTGCGACAAACATGTGATGGTCGCTGCCATCGAGAGCGGCAATGCCGCATCGATCCGCCTGCACGAACGCCTGGGCTTCAGCATCACCGGGCAGATGCCGCAGGTGGGGGTGAAGTTTGGGCGCTGGCTGGACCTGACCTTCATGCAGCTTTACCTGGATGGCAACACCCTTCCCCCTTCAAGGAACTGAAGCCCATGAATACAGCCCAGCTGCACCGCGTCACCCACGAAGGCCTGGCGTACTACCGCGACGGGCTGGTGGCCCTTTTACTCGATGCGGTGCGACAGGGCGCGTCGGTGGGGTTTCTGGCCGATATCAACGAGCAGCAGGCCAAGGCCTACTTCGATGAGGTGAAGGCAAAGCTGGCCGGTGGCGAGCAACTGCTCTGGGTCATTGCCCAGGGGCAGGAAGTGCTGGGTAGTGTGCAGCTGGGGTTGTGCCTGAAGCCCAATGGGCTGAACCGGGGCGAAGTGCAGAAGTTGCTGGTGCACAGCGATGCAAGGCGGCGTGGGTTGGGGCAGCAGTTGATGGGGGTGCTGGAGGCTGATGCGCGGCGGATCGGGCGGGGGATGTTGTTTCTCGATACCGAGGCGGGGTCTGGGGCGGAAGCGTTCTATCGAGCGCTGGGGTACAGCAAGGCGGGGGAGATTCCGGATTATGCCTGCGGGCCGGAGGGGGTTTACCGGGCGACAGCGCTGTACTTCAAAGTGATTGCGAAAGCTTCGTGAAGTTGGGGGCGCTCTGCGCCCCTTTCGCGGCACAAGGCCGCTCCTACAGGCGAGCGCGATCCCTTGTAGGAGCGGCCTTGTGCCGCGAAAGGGCTGCGCAGCAGCCCCAGCTACATTTGGGTAAACCTGCCCAACCGCTGCTTCAACATGCTGTTCTCGCTACGCAACTGCTGCACCTCTTCCAGCAATTCCAACGCCAGCGCCACCCCTTCCCACTCCAACTCAAGCTCCTGATGCAGCTTCACCGCGCGCTTCAACGTCACCGGCGCGCGGTCATCGAACACCCACTCTTCGGGCGTTCGCCCCGACGGTTCGACAATGCCGTGCTCGACGATCTCGATCACCCAGTCGGCCGACACATCGGCTTCCTGGCACAGGGTACGCATGTCCAGTTGAACGATCAGGGTGCTGCTCATGATCACTTACTCCATTGAGTCCTCGGATTGAACGCGGCTTTCTCGGAGAGCTGGGTCCACAATGCGCGAGCTGCGTCATCGGACTGGGCGGGCATGACCACCTTGAGCTGGGCGTACAGGTCGCCGCGCTCGCCCTGCTTGTTCAAAAGGCCCATGCCCTTGACCCGCAAGCGTTGGCCGCTCTGGCTGTCGGGGCGGATGGTCAGGTTGATCTTGCCGGTCAGGGTCGGCACGGCCACCTTGGCGCCGAGCGCCGCTTCCCACGGTGCCAGCGGCACGGTGATGATCAGGTCATAGCCTTCGACATCGAACAGCGGGTGCGGTGCCATGCGGATGGTCAGGAACAGGTCGCCATTGGCGCCACCGCCCACGCCCGGCGCGCCCTGGCCCTTGAGCCGGATGCGCTCGCCGTCGGTCACCCCGGCAGGGATCTTCACGTTCAGCGTTTTCGTGGTGAAGCCGGTGCGCTGCCCGGCGCCGTTGGTCTGTGGCACCTGGAAGCTGATCTGCTTGGATTCCTTGTTCAGGGTCTCTTCGAGGAACACTGCAAGTTCAAGCTCCACGTCCTGCCCTCGCCTGCCGGCACTGCGTTGTTGCCGGCCACCGCCGCCACCGAAGGGGTTGCCGCCCCGGGCGCCGAAGATCGAGCTGAAGAAATCGGAGAAATCACCACCCTCGAAGCCACCGCCGCCGCCATTGCCGCCACGGGACTGCCAGCCGGGCGGTGCCTGGAACGGCCGACCATGCTGGCCGCCATACTTGCGGATTTCGTCGTACTCGGCGCGCTTGTCCTTGTCGCCAAGCACTTCGTAGGCCTCGTTGGCCTCCTTGAACTTGTCCTCGGCGTCACGCTCCTTGCTGACGTCGGGGTGATACTTGCGCGCGAGCTTGCGGTACGCGGCCTTGATCGCCTTCTCGTCCGCGCTCGCCTCGACGCCGAGTATCTTGTAATAGTCTTTGAAGTCCATCTATGGATCACCGATGTGAATGTACGTATTGCTACTGAAGATTGGGGTCAAGCATAGCCTTTCAAGGTTCATCCGGGGTTGCGCTATCGCAGACGACCGGTCTTGATTTAGCCGCAGACTGGCATAAACTGCGCGGCCGTTTTGCCTCCGGAAGCTCTCCCCCATGTCTGACGTATCCCCGGCCCGCGCCCTTGGCATCGACTTCGGCACCTCCAACTCCACGGTTGGCTGGCACCGCCCGGGCGTCGAATCGCTGATCGCCCTGGAAGACGGCAAGATCACCCTGCCGTCGGTGGTCTTCTTCAACATCGAGGAGCGTCGCCCGGTGTACGGTCGCCTGGCCCTGCACGAGTACCTGGAAGGCTACGAAGGCCGCCTGATGCGCTCGCTCAAGAGCCTGCTGGGCTCCAAGCTGATCAAGCACGACACCAGCGTGCTGGGCAGCGCCCTGCCGTTCAAGGACCTGCTGGGCATGTACATCGGCGAGCTGAAAAAGCGCGCCGAAGCCGATGCCGGCCGTGAATTCGACCAGGTGGTGCTGGGCCGCCCGGTGTTCTTCGTCGACGAAGACCCGGCCGCCGACCAGGAGGCCGAGGACACCCTGGCGGAGGTTGCGCGCAAGATCGGCTTCAAGGATGTGTCGTTCCAGTACGAGCCCATCGCCGCGGCGTTCGACTACGAGTCGGGCATCAGCCGTGAAGAGCTGGTACTGATTGTCGATATCGGCGGTGGTACCTCGGACTTTACCCTGATCCGCCTGTCACCGGAGCGCCACCAGGTGGCCGAGCGCCAGGACGACATCCTCGCCACCGGCGGCGTGCACATCGGCGGTACCGACTTCGACAAGCAGCTGAGCCTGCAGGGCGTGATGCCGCTGTTCGGCTACGGCAGCCGGATGAAGAGCGGTGCGCTGATGCCCACCAGCTACCACCTCAACCTGGCCACCTGGCACACCATCAACGCCCTGTATGCGCAGAAATCGCAGCTGGCCCTGGGCAACATGCGCTATGACATCGAGGACACGCTCGGAATCGACCGCCTGTTCAACCTGATCGAACAGCGCGCCGGGCACTGGCTGGCGATGGAAGTGGAGGCCAGCAAGATCGAGCTGACCGACCGTGACAGCCGCTGCATCGACTTTGGCCGCATCGAGCCGGAGCTGTCGGCCGAGTTGACCCGGGCGCTGTTCGAAGACGCCATCGGCGGGCTGCTGGAGCGGGTGCGCGGCAGCGTGAGCGAATTGCTGGCCAAGGCCGGCGTCAGCGAGGGGCAGGTGGACACGGTGTTCTTCACCGGTGGTTCCAGCGGCATTCCGGCGCTGCGCAACAGCGTGGCGGCGATGCTGCCCAATGCGCGGCATGTGGAAGGCAATATCTTCGGCAGCATCGGTAGCGGCTTGGCGATCGAGGCACGCAAGCGTTACGGCGCGGCCTGAGCCATCCTGGGGCCGCGTTGCGCGCCCTTTCGCGGCACAAGGCCGCTCCTACAGGGGGACGCGCTCTTCTGTAGGAGCGGCCTTGTGCCGCGAAAGGGCTGCAACGCAGCCCCAGCAATCTGTCAAACCAACTCCGCCCGCTTCAACTCACTCTTCAGGTACGCGTAATAGATCGGCCCCGCCACCACCCCCGGCAGCCCGAACGCCGCCTCGAACACCAGCATCGCCAGCAGCAGCTCCCAGGCCTTGGCACTGATCTGCCCGCCGACGATCCGCGCGTTGAGGAAGTATTCGACCTTGTGGATCACGATCAGGTACCCCAGCGCCGCCATCGCCACCCAGATCGACAGCGACAACCCGACGATGGTGATCAGGGTGTTGGACATCAGGTTGCCGATCACCGGCAGCAGCCCGAGCAGGAAGGTGAGCACGATCAGCGTCTTGGTCAACGGCAGGTGCACGCCGAACAGCGGCAACACCACGGCCAGGAAGATACCGGTGAAGACGGTGTTGAGCAGCGAGATCTTGATCTGCGCGAAGACGATGTTGCGAAACGCCTGCACCAGCAGGCTCAGGCGTTCGAACAGCGCCGCCGCCAGGGGCTTGCGCCGGGAAATGTCGGGAATGCGCTGCAGGGCGACGATGGCGCCGAGGATCATGCCGATCAGCAGGGTCACGAACATGTGCGCCATGCCCTTGCCCACCAGTTGCAGGTCGCTCAGGTGGCTCTTGATCCAGTCGCCGATGGCCACCTTGAACTCGGCGGCGCTGGCCGGCAGGTAGGCTTCGATGAACGGCGGCAACTGGCCACGGGCGCGCTCGACCAGGCCCATGAACTTGTCCAGCGAGGCGCCGGGATTCTCGGCCTCGTGCAGCAGGAAACTGAAGGCGCCGGCGATCAGCAACGTCAGCGTGCTCACCACCAGGGTGCCGAGCAGCGCCACCGCCAGCCAGCGTGCGCGCTGCCCGGCGATCAGCGGTTGCAGCCGCGGGGTGAGCATGTTGACCAGCTCGTAGACCAGCAGGCCGGCCAGCAGGCTCGGCAGCAGCTTCAGCGGCAGCGCCAGCAACAGGCCCGCCATGACGATGATCCAGCTGGCCAGGGTGACCTGGCGGGGAGTGAAAGTCATACAGCCTCAACGGCAGACAGCGGAAAGTCCCGCAGTCTGCCAGCCTTCACGGCAGAGGCATAGGCGCAGGTCATTTCTTCTTCAGGCAGTCACTCATGAAGGTCTTGCGTTCATCGCCCTTGAGCGCCTTGGTGGTGGCGTCGGCGTTGCAGGTCTTCATCTTCTCCTGCTGGGTCTGCGGCACATCCTTTTTCAGGCAGGTGCTCATGAACGCCTTGCGCTCATCGCCCTTGAGCGCCTTGGTGGTGGCGTCGGCGTTGCAGGTCTTCATCTTTTCCTGTTGCGTGGTGGCGGCGAACCCTTGGCCCGCGATCAACAGGCCCAATACCAGCAGGGGTACGTGCAGCAGCTTCATGGAGTGGTCTCCTTGCCTGCGCGCCGGATGCGCGCTCGTCGCAGCTGAGTGTAGACAAGAATTCTTACATCTCTGTCCGCGCCCGCCGCCGGTACTGCTCCGGGGTGCAATTGGCCTGGCGCTGGAACATGGCGATGAAGGCCGAAGCGCTGCTGTAGCCGAGGTCGAAGGCGATGGCCTGGATCGGCGTGCCCGCCTCGAGCGCCTCGATGGCCCGCAGAAAGCGCAGGCGCAAGCGCCATTCGCCGAAGCTCATGCCCAGCTCGCGCAGGAACTGCCGGGCCAGGGTGCGCTCGCTGACATGCACCTGCCCGGCCCAATGGCCGAGCGGACGGTTGTCGCCAGGCTCCGCGTGCAACGCCTCGAGCACCTGGCGCAGGCTGTCGCCGCGGGCGAACGGCAGGTAGCAGGTCTGCGTCGGTGCCAGGTGCAACTGGTCGATCAATACCTGGATCAGGCGTTGGTCGCGCTCGTCCTGGGCGATGTGCAAGTCGCGGCGGGCGAAGTCGCCGAGGATCGCCTTGAGGATATCGCTGATCACCAGGCTGCAGGGCTGGTCCGGCAACTCGGCACACAGGCTGCGCTCCAGGTAGACCGAGCGGTAGATGATGGCCTGGGGGTTGTAGCAGCCGTGCTCGGTGTCCGGCGGCACCCAGACGGCGTAGTGCGGGGGCGAGATGAAGCGCTGGCCCTCGACGTCCAGGTGCATCAGGCCATGGGAGGCGTAGTTGAGCTGGCCCCAGGGGTGACGGTGCGGCGGGCTGTGGGTATCGGCGCCGAATTCGTCGTAGCGAAAGTAGACCGGGGCGGGGAGCCGGTCGAATTGCGGAATGTCGAGGTACTTGCGGGTCATGCTGTCTGCTTCGCGGGGCGAGTTGTCTGGATGGAAGTATAGGCATTTGAACAGACAAGCGATAATGGCCGCCACGTGGGAGCGGGCTTGCCTCGCTCCCACGGGTCAACCGCAACTCGAGAATCATCATGAACTACCTCTTCCCCCTCATCGCCATCCTCATCTGGGCCGGCAACACCGTGGTCACCAAGATGTCCGCCGGGGCCATCTTCCCCGCCGAGATCGGCTTCTACCGCTGGCTGCTGGCCGGCCTGCTGTTCACCCCGTTCCTGCTGCCCCAGGTCTGGCGCAACCGCGCGGCGATCCGCCCGCACCTGGGCAAGATCTTCGTGCTGGGCGTGCTGGGCATGGCCATCTACCAGAGCCTGGCCTACTTCGCCGCCGCCATCACCAGCGCCACCAACATGGGCATCATTCTCTCGTTGATGCCGTTGATGTCGCTGGCCCTGTCCATCGCCTGGCTCGGCCAGCGTCTGACCTATGGCGCGCTACTGGGCGCGCTGGTGTCGTTCTTCGGCGTGCTGGAGGTGGTCTCGGCCGGGCAACCCGGCGTGCTGCTGCACCAGGGGCTGAACGCTGGCGACCTGATGATGCTGGTGGCCACCCTCGCCTATGCGCTGTACAGCTTCCTGCTGAAGAAATGGCAACTGCGCCTGCCGCCGCTGCAACTGCTGTACCTGCAGGTGCTGGTGGCGATCCTGGTGTTGCTGCCGCTGTTCCTGCTGTCGCCCAAGACCGGGTTGAACGGCCACAACATTGGCCTGGTGCTGTATGCCGGCCTGTTGGCCTCGATGGTCGCGCCGCGGGTGTGGATGCAGGCGGTGCATCGCCTGGGGCCGAGCCGGACCACGCTGTTCTTCAACCTGCTGCCGGTGGTGACGGCGGTGATCGCGGCAGTGGTGCTGAATGAGCAGTTGGCCAGTTATCACCTGGTTGGCGGTGTGCTGACATTAGTCGGCGTGCTGTTGGCCGAGCGTTGGACCACGCCTGTGCGGCGTTGACAGATGGGAGCGCTTTGCGCTCCTTTCGCGGCACAAGGCCGCTCCTACAGGGGGATTGCGTTCGTCTGTAGGAGCGGCCTTGTGCCGCGAAAGGGCTGCGAGGCAGCCCCCGGGTTCGTCACAACCCAGCAGCCTTGAGCCGGGCGGCATGCTCGGTAAACAGTCGCACCGGCTCGGCACCCTTGCCCACCGCGCCCAGCGACTGGTTGACGATATCCAGATGATCGAGCGGATAGTCATCGCCAATCACCTGCCCCAGGTGCGAGCTGAAACGCCCAACCATGCCGTCACATTGCCCCTTCTCCCTGACGAAGCTGCGGGCGAACAGCCGGCAAAATCGGTTGCTGCCGTCAAAACGGTTCAGGCCCTGGTCGGTACGCCCAGGCTGCAGGGTTCCGGACCATGAGTAATAGCGCACGCCGTTCACTTGCGGCGCCCCCTCGCCGCCCCAGACCTCGGGCAGCCCCTGTGGATAAGCCTGGTTGAACAGCGCCACCCCGGCACTGGTCAGCGACTGGTGCGAAGCATGCACGTCGATCGGCAGCGGATCGCGGCGCCAGCCGGTCTCCAGCCAACCCAGCATCACAGCGAAGCCATGCAGCACGGCCTTGAGGATGCGCCCCCGGACAGAGTCACCAGGTGCCGTGCGTTCGAGATGGTCGGCCAGCTCCGAGCCATGGTTGGGGCCGGCCACCGATGTCACCGAAGCCACCCGGTCAGGCCGCTTCGCCGCCGCATAACGGGCACTGAGCGCGCCCTGGCTATGGCCGATCAGGTTGACCTTGTCGGCCCCCGTGCGCTGGCAGACCTCCTCGATGATGCCGAGCAACTGCTCGCCCCGCACCTCGCTGGAATGCAGCGGCGACACCTGCACCGGGAACACCTGCGCGCCGCCCCGACGCAATGCCGGAACGATGCCGAACCAGTAGGGATAGACCAGCGCCCGCACGAAGCCGAGCATGCCCGGCACCAGCACCAGTGGATAACGCGTGGCCAGCTCCTGACTCATCACCCTTGCCCTCATCCGTGAACAGACCGGCCCACCCTACAGCGCCATCGGAGACAAGCGCAATCGAACTCCCGGCGCGCCGCGCGGTTCCAAGCAGAACAGACCCTGAGCAAGGAGCGGGACCATGTACAAGCGAACCCTGGCCATCCTTCTGGCAAGCGCCACTCTCGCCGCCTGCGGCAGCCGCCCGGAAAACCCGGTGGACTACGTCACCTACCGCGACGAGCCGCTGGTCAAGCAGGTCGAGCACGGCATGACCATGCAGAAGGTCATCGCCATCGGCGGCAGCCCGTCGAATGTCATCGACCTGCCCCACGGCGGCACCTGCAACGACTACATCCTCAACCGCGATGGCCACCAGCAACCCTACTACGTGCGCTTCGACGCCACCGGCCATGTCGACGCCAAGGGCTTCAAGACCTGCAAGCAACGCCAACAAGACAGCGACGCCGTGCACGGCGCATGACACCCCATGACCACCCTGATGCTTTCGGAGATGAACATGAGCGTTGAACTGACCGATGTGAAAACCCTGCGCGAACGTGCCCGCCAGCATGTCGAGCAAGGCGCGGTGACCGAGGGTTACCACGCCGATCGCGAGAAGATCCTGCGCCTGCTCAACGAGTCGCTGGCCACCGAGCTGGTCTGCGTCCTGCGCTACAAGCGTCACTACTTCATGGCCAGCGGCATCAAGGCCAGCGTCGCCGCCGCGGAGTTCCTCGAGCACGCCAACCAGGAAGCCGAGCACGCCGACAAGCTGGCCGAGCGCATCGTGCAGCTGGGCGGCGAGCCGGACTTCAATCCGGACAACCTGACGAAGAATTCCCACGCCCAGTACGTGGCGGGCAGTTCGTTGAAGGAGATGGTGCTGGAGGATCTGGTGGCCGAGCGCATCGCCATCGATAGCTACCGCGAGATCATCCAGTACATCGGCGACAAGGATCCGACCACCCGGCGCATCTTCGAGGACATCCTGGCGCAGGAGGAAGAGCACGCGGACGATATGTCCGATCTGTTGAAAGGCCTCTGATCCCAAGGTTTACGTGGGAGCGGGCTTGCCCCGCGATGGCGTTGATGCCATCGCGGGGCAAGCCCGCTCCCACGAACTTCAATGACCTTTGCCGGCCGCCGCTGGCGCCTTGCCGGCGCGCATCTGCTGCAATAACGGCGTGCATTGGTTCGGCTCATCCCCGCTGCTCGGCGCGATCAGCGCCAGCAGCCCCGCCGCCGGCCCGGCCACCACGCCAAGCGCCACCATCCCCGCGCCACGCAGCGCCAGCGGCACAGCCTGTACGCCGGCACTCGGCTTGGCGAACGGCCCACGCACATACAACGGCGAACGCAACGAGAACAGACGCAGGCCCTTGGACTCGGGGGTGATCTTCAGGTCCAGTTGCTCACTGGCGAAGTTGGCCGTGCCGTTGATGTAGATGATCGCGTTCTCGGTGTCGAAGACGAACAAGCGGGTGGTGGCCAGGCCATCCTTGATCCCGACGTCCGCCGCGGCGCAGTTGATCTTCACATCTTCATCGCCGAACAGCTTGCCGACCACGTAGTTGCCGACGTTGAGCCCGGCGATCTCCATCAGGCTGCGGCTGATCGCGCCATCATTGATCAGCAGGCGCAGATCCCCGCTGGAAGTGCCCAGCAGTGCCGCCACCGAGTTGCCCCGGCCACTGATGTCGGCATCGCCGTTGAGTTCACCGAAGCTGGTCTGCATCGGCGCGAAGCTGGGGAACAGCTGCTTGAGCTTGAAGCCACGCGCGGTCAGCCGGGCGCGGCCCTGCAACGGCGCGCTGCGTCCGTCCAGGCGGATGTTGGAATCGAGGTTGCCGCCGGCTACGCCAAAGCGCAGCGGCTCCAGGCGCAGCAGGCCGTCCTCGAGGATCACATGGGCGGACAGGTCGTTGAACGGCAGCTTCTCGCTGTGCACGATGCGCTTGCCGGCGAAGGTCACATCGGCATCCATGGCCCGCCAGCGCTCGGTGCGGAACTCTTCGACCGGCAGCACCTTGCCGGCCGGCTGCTTGCTGGCGCCGCCGCGGGCCTTCTGTTCGCTGTTGGAGTCGGCGCCGATCAGCGGCGCCAGGTCCTTGAACAGCAGCTGGTTGGACACCAGGTTGCCGGAGAGCTTCGGCCGGGGCTGGCTGGCGACGAAGGCCAGGTCGCCGTGGATGTCGCTGTCGCCGATCTTGCCGTTGAAGCCTTCGTAGCGGAACTGCGCACCCTCGGCGGCATGCAGGTTGGCGGTCAGATGACCATCGGTGGCGTATGGGGGCGTATCGGGCAAGGTCACGCCGGTCAGCGGGTAGAGGTTGCCCAGGCTGCTGCCGGAAAGCTTCAGGCGCAGGTCGAGGGCGCCGAGGTTGCGTGGATCGGTCAGGGTCCCGGCCAGCGCGACCCGGGTGTCGCCGATACGCACGTCGGCCTGCAGCGGAAACGGCTGGCTGGTGTCCTGCAGCGCCAGCAGGCCGCCGATCTTGCCGGTGCCGGCCACCGCCAGGCCTTTGTAGCGGCCCTGGGCCTTGAAACCGAAGGCGTAGTCCTGGGCATTGCCGGCCTTCTCGGCGCGGGCCTTGCCAACGATGTCGCTGAACGGGATCGGCTTGCCCAGCGGATCGACCTGCACCTTCATGCTGGTCTTCAGCGTCTGGTCGTCGAAGCTGACGTTGCCTTGGTCGAAACCAATGGCGCCGATGTCCAGCACCCACTTCGACGGCTCTTCGTTCTCGTCCTTGGGCCCGAAATCGAACACCCAGTTGGCCCGGCCATCGGCCTGCCGGGCAAGGCTGGCGCTGGGCTTGACCAGGTCGATGCGCGGAATGCTGATGCGTTGGACGATCAGCGGCAACGGCGCCAGGCGAAAGTCCACGCGCTCCAGGGCGACCATATGCGGCGCCTTGAGCCAATCGGGGTTGCCCAGGGTGAGGTCTTCGGCGGTAAAGTGCGGCCACGGCACGAAGGCGCGCCAGCCGCCTTCCTCGGGCTCGGTGCGCCAGTGCACGGCGAGGTTGCCGTTGATCGCGAAGGGCCGGTGCAGGGCTTCGGAGACTTTCTCGTTAAGCAGCGGCTTGACGCGGTTCCAGTCGAAAGTGGCGATCACCACCACCAGGATCGCCAGCAGGGTGGCGAGGGTGGCGAAGGTCCAGATGAGGATTCTGGCAGGGCGCGTCATTGCATGGTTCTCCTGACTGCATGGCACTCATTATGTCGGACTGATGAAAAACCGCCGGGTTTAATCCGTGCGCCATGATAACCAGGATTTTCCTGACGCCTTTCTCAGCTTTTCGTCCACGGACAGCGGCAGTGTTACCGGGGCTCAAGCGTGCCTCAGCGCTTGAGAAACACCTGAAAACATTGATCCAGAGCCTTCCGCACACAGTATCAATCCCGTCGATTGTTACCATTATCCTGATGAACTTTTCTCTGGAGTTACCAGGAGTAGCATTGGCTTCGTACCCACTTTCCAGCCCCCCGAGGAGCACCGAATCATGAAACGCCATCTGCTGCTGAGCCTGACCCTGTCCGTACTTGCCGCCAACGCCTTCGCCCTGCCAGCCGAAGACCAGCACCTGAGCGCTGAATCGCGCTCCAGCGCCGCCGCCGTCAGCCAACCGCTGAACACTCTGGCAGAAGGTGGCGCCGAGCGCCTGCAGGAACGCGCAGGCCGCCTGGCCGAAGGCGGTTCCGAGCGCCTGCTCGAACGTAACAACCGTGTCGCCGAAGGTGGCTCGGATCGCCTGATCGAACGCAACGACCGCGTTGCCGAGGGCGGCTCCGATCGCCTGATCCAACGCAATGACCGCGTCGCCGAAGGGGGCTCCGATCGCCTGATCCAACGCAATGACCGTGTCGCAGAAGGTGGCGCCGATCGCCTCAACGAACGCAACAACCGTGTAGCCGAAGGTGGCTCGGATCGTCTGGTCGAACTCAGCCGTGTGAGCTGATCGCCATGGCCGAAAACAACAACCCGCCCCACTGCGCCTGCTCCCCTCCAAGCCCGGTCCATTGACCGGGCTTTGTTTTTTTATCCAGAATGCCCAGTCGTACAGTCATAGAATCCTGTCCCATGCTGCCGCGCGCCGAACAGAAGTTACAAACCCGCCAGGCCCTGCTGGATGCCGCCTGCCTGCTCATGGAGAGCGGCCGTGGCTTCGGCAGCATCAGCCTGCGCGAGGTGGCCAAGGCCGCGGGCATCGTGCCCACCGGCTTCTACCGCCACTTCCCCGACATGGATGCCCTGGGCCTGGCCCTGGTCGCCGAGGTGGACACCACCTTCCGCCAGACCATTCGCCTGGTGCGCCAGAATGAATTCGAACTGGGCGGCATCACCGACGCCTCGGTGCGCATCTTCCTCGACGTGGTCATCGCCCACCGGGCGCAGTTCCTGTTCCTTGCCCGCGAGCAATATGGCGGCTCGCAACCGGTACGCCAGGCCATCGCCCGCCTGCGCCAGGACATCAGCAGCGACCTGGCCACGGACCTGGCGCGCATGCCGCGCTGGCAGCACCTGGACGGCGCCGCCCTGGCGGTAATGGCCGACCTGGTGGTCAAGACCGTGTTCGCCACCTTGCCCGAACTGATCGACAGTCCCGAGCCGGGTCATCCACAGGCGCTGACACCGCAGGAAAAGATCACCCAGCAGTTGCGCTTCATCTTCGTCGGCGCGCGGCACTGGCAGGGGCTGGGTAATCCCGGCTGACGCTTTCGCCCAGATCGGATCATGTGCGCGGGCAGCGTGGGAGCGGGCTTGCCCCGCGATGGCGCTATCGCGGGGCAAGCCCGCTCCCACGCTGCCCGCGCACACGAAGCACTGGCCACTTCTGCTACCATGGCGCCCTGCCCGACCGTCACGAGCGCGACCATGTCCGACCCCCGCCCCGCATTGACCCGTTTCCAACAGCACTTCGCCGAGCGCATCGTGCCGCTGTGGCAGGGCCCTGGCTGGAACGCCGACATGGCCCTGCCGTACGAAGCCCTGGACACCCAGCATCGGCCACTGCCGGTGCAGCGCTACCGGGCCATGGCCTGCGCCCGTCAGCTGTACCTGTTCAGCAGCCGCATCGAGCAACCGGGCGCCGCCGAACGCGCCGCCGCGCTGCTGCGTTCACTGCAGAAGCATTTCCACGACGCCGAGCACGGCGGCTGGTTCTACAGCATCGACGCCCAGGGCAAGCCACTGGACCGGCGCAAGGACCTCTACACCCATGCCTTCATCGTGTTCGCTTGCGCCCATTACTGGGGCAAGGTCGGCGAAGGCCTGGTGGAGGCCACGCTCAACGGCGCCCTCGAAGTCGTTGCCGAGCAGTTCGCCCGCGACGATGGCCTGTACGAGGCCAGCCTCGGTGAGGACTGGTCGGATTTGGGCAGCGGCCCGCTGCAGAACCCGCAGATGCACCTGGCCGAGGCCTTTCTCCAGGTGCTGGCCGTGCGCGAAGACGACGAGGTTCGCCAGTCGCTGCTGCAGCTGTGCGACGCGCTGCAGGCGCAGTTCATCGAGCCGAGCCACGGCCTGATGCTGGAAAAACCGCGTGGGGCTGTGGATAACTGGTTCGAGCCAGGCCACCAGTTCGAATGGTTCTACCTGCTGGATACCTCGCCATTGCTGCGCGGCACGGCGCTGCACGCCTCCATCGAGCGGGCCTTCGACTTTGCCGAACAGTACGGAGTGAAGGATACGGCGGTGCTGGCGATGCTGGACGTGGACGGCCAGGTCATCGACCCGACCCAGCGGATCTGGGCGCAAGCGGAGTACCTGCGGGCACTGGCCTTGCGGCCGGGAAGCGAGGCACGGTTGTTGGCACAGCTAGCGGCGCTGGAGTCACGCTTCCTGCATGAAGGCGGCTGGCATGAGTGCCGCGATGGCGCAGGAGCGGTGAGCCGCCATGACATGCCTTCGACCACGCCCTACCACCTGGCGACTTGCCTGGAAGGCCTGCAGCGCCTGACCTGAGGTTGTCGCGGATGTGTCCGTGAGGGGCGCGAGGCGCCCCTGCGATGCATCAGGTCTGTCAGGCCCTCAGACGTAGTCATCGTCCGAGAAGAAGCCGCCATCGTCATTGCTGTAACCGGCATCGGCATAACCACCCTGGTCATTGCCCCAGCCCCCGCTGTCCGCCACCTGGCGCTGGCTGTCCTGGTCATTCCAGCCACCCGCGTCGCTGGCCGGCGCCGGCGCGTCCTTGATCACCTCGACGATCTCCTCAGGCTGCGAATTGTGGTTGAACAGGCTGCTGATGCCCTGGGCCAGCAACACGCCACCGGCCACACCCGCCGCGGTCTGCATGGCACCGCCGAGGAAGCTGCTGGCGCCACTGCGCGCCGGGGCGGGCGCCGCGCCGAAGCCCGGCTGCTGCGGTGGCGGGGCATAGGCCTGGGACGCCGGTTCACGCCAGCCACCCGCAGAAGTCGGCGGCGGCGCGACCGGGCGCTGCGGCTCTGGATTGCGGGCTCCCGCGCCAAAGATACTAGAGAGGAAACCACCGCCACTGCTGGGGCGGCTTGCATCCAGTTGCGCGCGAGCCTGGCGCAGTTCGGCCTCGAGCTGCTTGTTCTGCTCGTCCAGGCGCTTGATCGCCGTCTCCTGGACCAGGATCGCCTGGGCCATGTAGTAAGGCGCCGCCGGCTGCTGGCGCAGGTGCTCCTCGATGCGCGCCTGGGCCTGGGCATCGCGCGGCTGGGCCGGGTCCTCGGCTTGCTTGAGACGGCCGAACAGGCCATCGATCAGGGTTTGTTCTTCAGTGTTCATCGGGGCAACCTCGTGCGCTGAACAGGACATCGGACAGCGTCAAAGATGGAGGCCCGGGCTTGGCGATTCAATTGTCCGGGCCATGAAACTTTTTTCAGCAAGCGGGCCGACTGGGCTAAAGTTACGCCCTGCTTTTTCTGCCATGCGATGTTGACCGATGAATCCGCTGAGCGTTCTGCGCGACTCCCTGTACTTCTTCCGCCGTCACCTGACGAGCATCCTCCAGCTGTGCCTGCCCTTGGTGGTACTCGAGGCCCTCGGCACCCAGCTGCTCTACAGCCAGCTGGGCGAGCAGGCCTCGCCGGCCTACGGCATGCTCGTCAGCCTGCTGTTCTACCCGCTGTACAGCGCCGCGCTGATCCTCTACCTCGACACCCGCAGCAACGGCCAGGACATCGCCAAGCGCGCCCTGTTCGCCCGCGCCCTGCAGTTGTGGCCGATGCTGGCCCTGCTGATCGTGATCAGTTCGCTGCTGATCATGGCGGGCCTGGCGCTGCTCATCTTCCCCGGCGTATGGATCATGGTGAACCTGGTGTTCGCCGAGTACCTGCTGGTGCTGCGCGGCCTGCCGGTGATCGAGTCGATGCGCACCAGTGCGCGCATGACCACCGGGCACTTCCTGCGCATCATGGTCTGCATGCTGTCGGTGCTGGCGCCGCTGTGGCTGATTGACGGCCTGCTGCTGCAGCTGTTCCCCGAGCCGCAGCCTGGTGTGCAACTGGCCCTGGACAGCCTCAGCGGCTTCCTGCAGCTGTTCAGCACCGTGGTGCTGTACCGCCTGTTCATGCTGCTCGAGGGTGAAGCCGGCGCCTGAGGCCGGCATTCCCCAGGCGTCAGGCTTTCCTTGGCTTGGCCCTGGCCGTGGCCTCCGCCACCAGTGGATCGTCCGGCCAGTAGTGCTTGGGATAGCGCCCTTTCAGGTCCTTCTTCACCTCGGCATAGGTGGTGCGCCAGAAGTTGGCCAGGTCCTGGGTCACCTGCACCGGCCGGCGCGCCGGCGACAGCAGGTGCAGCTTGACCTGCTGGCGGCCATTGGCGATGCGCGGGGTGTCGGCCAGGCCGAACAGCTCCTGCAGGCGCACGGCGAGGATCGGTGGCTGCTCGCTGTAGTCCAGGCGAATGCTGGAGCCCGAGGGCACGGCCAGGTGTGATGGCGCCAGCTCGTCCAGACGCTGTGGCAGCGGCCAGGGCAGCAGGTTGCGCAGCATCGAGGGCAGGTCCAGGCTGGCGAAATGGCTCAGCCGCGACACCTTGCCCAGATAAGGTTGCAACCAGTCTTCCAGGTTGGCGAGCAAGGCGTCGTCACCCAGGTCGGGCCACTCGCTGTGGCCGTCCTTTTCCAGGTCCAGCTGACGCAACATAGCGACACGGGCCTGCCACTGGCGCAGTTCCGGGGTCCAGGTCAGCAAGTTCAGGCCCTTGCGCCGCACCAGCGCCAGCAAAGCCCGGGCCCGTGCGTCGTCATCCAGCCCCGGCAACGGCTCGCGGCTGAGCACCAGTTCGCCGACCTTGTGCTGGCGCTCGGCGCGCAGCACCTGTTCACGTTCGTCCCAGTCGAGCAGGTCGAGCTGCTCCACCTGCTCGGCCAGCACACCGTCGAACAGCGCCGGATCGAACTCGGCGGCCAGGTAGATGCGCTCCTCGCGCTGCCCCTGGCGGCTGCCCAGGTCGGCGATCACCAGCCACGGGCTTTTCATCAGAGCATCAGCTTCGGCGAACAGCGCCGCCCGGCCATTGGCCAGGCGGTACTCGGCGCCGCCTTCGCGACGCTGCTGCGCCACCCGGTCGGGGTAGGCCAGCGCCAGCACGGCGCCCAGCCAGCGGGGATGATCGGGGTCGGCGACCGGGCTGCGCGGTTTGCCACGCAACTGGCCGCGATACTGTCGGGCCAGTTGTCGGGCACGCTGCACGCCGCCCTGTCCGCCACGGGAGGCACGGCTTTCACCGCTGAGCAGCGCCAGCCGGCTGTGCAGGTCGGCACCGCCGCCGCGCAGGATGTCGCGCTCGCCCAGCAACGCGGCGACATCGCAGGCCATGTCGGCCAACCCGAGGTCCTGGCCGCGCAGCAGCAGGTGGGCGATGCGCGGATGCGCAGGCAGCTCGGCCATGGCCTGGCCATGGGTGCTCAGGTTGTCGCGGCACCCGGGCTTGAAGGCACCGAGCCGGGCCAGCAGGTCCTGGGCCTGGCCGTAGGCAGCGGCCGGTGGCTGGTCGAGCCAGCTGAGCTGCTCCGGCGGCACGCCCCAGCGCGCCAGCTGCAGGGCCAGCCCGGCCAGGTCGGCCTGGAGGATCTCGGCGCTGCCGTGGGCCGCCAATTGGTCGTGTTGCGCCTCGGACCACAGTCGATAGCACACGCCGGGTTCAAGGCGCCCGGCTCGCCCGGCACGCTGGGTGGCGCTGGCGCGGGAAATACGCTGGGTGTCCAGGCGGGTCATGCCACTGCCGGGGTCGAAGCGCGGCACCCGCGCCAGACCTGCGTCGATCACCACGCGCACACCGTCGATGGTCAGGCTGGTTTCGGCGATATTGGTGGCCAGCACCACCTTGCGCTGGCCCTTGGGCGCCGGCTCGATGGCGGCGCGCTGGGCGCTCAGGTCAAGCTCGCCGTGCAACGGGCAGAGCAGGATGTCCGGACGCTCGCCCACGGCCTCCTGCAGCGCCTGGTGCACACGGCGGATCTCCGCCTGCCCGGGCAGGAACACCAGCAAGCTGCTGGATTCGTCGGCAAGGGCCTGGAGCACGCAGTCGACCACCCGCGGCTCGACAAACTCGCCAGGCTGCCAGGGCCGGCTCCAGCGGATATCCACCGGATGCATGCGCCCCTGGCTGCTGACGATCGGCGCGTCGTCGAGCAGGCGCGACAGCCGCTCGCCCTCCAGCGTCGCCGACATCAGCAGGATCTTCAGTGGCGGCTCGTCGCGCAACAGCGCCCGGCCGTTGAGGCTCAGGGCCAGGGCCAGGTCGGCATCCAGGCTGCGTTCGTGGAACTCGTCGAAGATCAGCAGCCCCACGCCATCCAGCGCAGGATCCGCCTGCAGGCGGCGGGTGAGGATGCCCTCGGTGACCACTTCGATGCGCGTGTTCGGGCCGACCTTGCTGTCCAGGCGGATGCGGTAGCCCACGGTTTCGCCAACCTTCTCGCCCAGTTCGCTGGCCAGGCGTTCGGCGGCGGCACGGGCGGCCAGGCGCCGGGGTTCGAGCATGAGGATGGTCTGCCCCCGCAGCCAGGGCTCAGCGAGCAGGGCCAGTGGCACGCGGGTGGTCTTGCCGGCGCCGGGCGGCGCCTCGAGCACCGCTTCGTCACGTTCGGCCAGGGCCTGGCGGAGGTAGGACAGTACGGCATCGATCGGTAATGAAATCATGGTGGTCCTCGAACAATCGACCGAGTATAACGGCGAACCGAGGCTGCCCTATCATGGTCTTAAGCTCAGGCGCAGGCGATTGCCGCGCCGTTGTTTGTCGTTATCTTCCGGAGATTCACATGCGCATCCCTTCCCGCGTCATCGGTGGCGCCCTCATCGCCACCCTGCTGACCCAGCTGACGGCCTGCGGCACCCTGTTCTACCCCGACCGTCGCGGCCAGATCGAAGGCAAGATCGATCCGGTGGTCGCGGCGCTGGATGCCATCGGTATCCTGTTCTATGTCATTCCCGGCCTGATCGCCTTCGGCATCGACTTCGCCACAGGTGCCATCTACTACCCCGGGGGCACCACGGCCCAGGTCGACCCGGCCAAGCTCAAGCCTGCGATCAATGCCGATGGCCAGGTCGACCGGACCAAGCTGCAGGCTATCCTTGAAAGCGAACTGGGCCAGCGCCTGCCGCTGAACGACCCGCGGCTGATCCAGCACCGCGGCAGTGTCGAGCAACTGGCCAGCTACGGCCTGGTACCTGCGGCCTGACCTGATCCGGACGATCCCTGCGCATGACCGCCACCGCCGAACATCAACGCCTGCTGCGCCTGGCCACCCGCGCCTCGCTGAGCGTCGCCTGCATCCTGGTGCTGAGCAAGGCCGTGGCCTGGTGGCTGAGCGGCTCAGTCAGCCTGCTGGCCGGGCTGACCGACTCGGCACTGGATGCCGCCGCCTCCTTCCTCAACCTGCTGGCGGTGCATTACGCGCTGCGCCCGGCCGATGACGATCACCGCTTCGGCCACGGCAAGGCCGAAGCCCTGGCCGGCATGGCCCAGGCGCTGTTCATCGGGGTCAGCGCGGTGCTGATCGGGGTGCAGGCGTTTGAGCGGCTGAAGTCGCCGGAACCCCTGGGCGACACCGCCGCCGGCATCGCGGTAATGCTGCTGTCACTGGCGCTGACCGTGGCGCTGCTGGCCTTCCAGCGCAAGGTGATCCGCCTGACCGGCTCCACCGCCGTGCGCGCTGACTCGCTGCACTACCGCTCCGACCTGCTGCTCAACGCCAGCATCCTGCTGGCGCTGCTGCTGGCCCGCTTCGGCTGGCCGCAGCTCGACGCCCTGTTCGGCCTGGGGATCGCCCTGTACATCCTGTGGAGCGCGCTGCAGATCGCCCGCGAGAGCACGGCGATCCTGATGGACAAGGAACTGCCGGCCGATATCGGCGAGCGCATGCTGGAGGTGGTGCTGGCGATCCCCGGGGTGAAGGGGGTGCACGACCTGCGCACGCGGGTGTCCGGCAGCCAGTGGTTCGTGCAACTGCACCTGGAGCTGCCCGGCGACATGCCGCTGCATGCCGCCCATGAGCTGTGCGTGCAGGCCTCGCACGTCATTCGCCAGCGCTACCCGCGGGCCGATGTGATGGTCCACGCCGACCCGGTGTAGCCCGTTATCGCGAATACCCCGTCAATTGATGCTGTAGCCGCGCCCGCTCAGGCACGCCCCCAACGCCCGTCGATAGTTGTCCGTCACATTGGCCGGCGGCGCATAGCTGGCGGTCGCCGGATCGAAGCCCGACTGGCTCACCGCCCAGCGATGGCATTGATAGCGGTCCTGCTCCTGCTGCTCCGGCCCCTGGCCGTACATCGGATAGGCGATCACATCGTAGCCGCTGCCCTGCTGCGGCATTGGCGCAGGCGCCACGGCGGGCGGGTTGACCACCACGTACTCGCGGCTGTTGGCCTGGTATTGGTAATACGTGTCGGCCACCAGGAAGAACAGCGCACCGCCCAGCCACACTTCACGGGCATAGGACGGCAGGTAGTCGACCCGTACACCGTAGGGCGGCGTGACCACCACGTAGCCGCCGCCATGGGGCCGGTACCAGTAGCCGCCGGAGTAGAAGTAGTCCTGCCCGCGGTACGGCACTTTCCAGTAACGGTCCGGGAAGCGCTCGACGGTATGCCCGGGATGGTACTGCGGCCCTGGCCCCCAGCCATTGCCATGCCCATCGGGCCGGTCGGACCAGTCACCGCCGGGGCGCTGACCCGGACCACCCGCTTCCCAGTAACGGTTGTCGCCGTAGCGACGGGGAATGTCCTGGTAGTAGCCTTGGCGTGGCGGTTGCGTCTGGCGCACTTCATCACGCGAATTGAGCGGTGATCCACGCCGTTCGCCACCGCCCTGCTCCTGCTGGCCGCCACGACCGTCATGCCCTTCTCCAGGCCCTTCGGCCAGGGCGCCCAGGCTGATGCCCAGGCCCAGCAAACCAACACCTGCCAACCGCCAGATGCGCGAACCCATGTTGTTCCTCTCGATTGAAACGCCCGCCATTATCGTCGGCAGTCTACTCCGCAGAACACGACCGGCAGATTAAATTAGCCAACAACCTGGTGCGCCAACTGCTCGAAGACCTGCATTGGCTGCTCGCTGGCCTGGCAAGCGCAGCCCGCGGCGCAATAAAAAAGGGAGGCCTTGCGGCCTCCCTTTGGGAATTGTCGTCCGTGCTCGGCGCTTGTGGCACCGGCTCACCTCGCGCCGTCTTCTGGACAGTGCGTAGCCCGGGGGCCTGGCGGATCCTGTTGGATGGCTGGCCGCGACCGCCCGCCTAGGGCGCGTCGCCGTGGACTGATGTCCGGGCAGTGATTCTGGTGATAAAGATAGGCCAGACGCCGGGGCAGAGGATTGCGAAGATTGCTCTGATAAATAGCGCTTGCGCAATTTTTCACTCAGGATCGATAATTCGCAGCAATCCGAACAGAAAAGGCCCTTTCCATGAGCAAGCTCGACCGCTACGACCTGAGCATCCTCGCCGAATTGCAGCGCGATGCGCGCATCTCCAACCAGGAACTGGCCGAACGCATCGGCCTGTCGCCTTCCCCATGCTCACGTCGGGTCAAGCAGCTTGAGGACGACGGCTACATCTCGCGCCAGGTGGCCCTGCTGGACCGCAAGAAGCTCGGCCTGAGCCTGACCGCCTATGTGCTGATCGGCATGGACCGGCACACGCCCGAGCGCTTCGAGACCTTCGAGGCGGCGATCCGCAGCCTGCCCCAGGTGCTCGAGTGCAGCCTGGTCACCGGGATGGACGCCGACTACCAGCTCAAGGTGGTGGTGCCGGACATGGACCACTACCAGAAACTGCTGCTGGGCAGCCTGACCCGTATCGAAGGCGTGACCAGCGTGCGCTCGAGCTTCGTGCTCAACCAAGTGCTGGCCAGCACCGAGCTGCCATTGACCCACCTGCGTTGAATCCTCCCGAGTCCGGCGTATGATCGGGGGCTCAATCTGCCTGGAGTGAACCGATGGATCCCGCAGTATTCGAAGAATGGATGATGATCGTCCTGGTCACCGTGTTGATCGGTTTCATGGGCTTCATCGTCTGGGACCTGGCGAAGAAGTCCAAGGCCGGGCGCTTTGGCACGCTGATCCTGTTCTTTGTGCTGGGCCTTGGCGTGCTGGCATTCATCATCAAGAGCGTGGTGGTGGGGTTTCTTGAGGGGGTGTAGCGGCCTGCCAACTCTCCCCTTCCTTGTAGGAGCGGCCTTGTGCCGCGAAAGGGCCGCGTAGCGGCCCCAGCAATTTTGCCTTGATGCTGAGATCGGGGGCCGCTACGCGCCCCTTTCGCGGCACAAGGCCGCTCCTACAGGGGGACGCGTGCGGCTCAAAGCTTCGCCGGCACTTCGCGCCAGCAACCCTGGTCCAGCCCTTCGATCGTCCAGTCACCGATCCGCACCCGCACCAGGCGCAAGGTCGGCAAGCCCACCGCCGCCGTCATCCGCCGCACCTGGCGATTACGCCCTTCACGGATCACCAGCTCCAGCCAGGCGGTCGGCACGCTCTTGCGAAAACGCACCGGCGGATTGCGTGGCCACAGCTCGGGCTCCTCGAGCAAGCGTGCCTCGGCCGGCAGCGTCGGTCCGTCATTGAGTTCAACCCCTTCGCGCAGGCGCTTGAGTTGTTCTTCGCTCGGCTCGCCTTCCACCTGCACCCAGTAGGTCTTGGCCAGCTTGTGCTTCGGATCGGCGATGCGCGCCTGCAGGCGTCCGTCGTTGGTCAGCAACAGCAGGCCTTCGCTGTCACGGTCCAGGCGCCCGGCCGGGTAGATACCAGGGATGTCGATGAAGTCCTTGAGCGTGGCCCGCCCCTCGCCGTCGCTGAACTGGGTGAGCACATCGAACGGCTTGTTGAACAGGATCAGGCGCGGCTCGGCCGGCGGCGCCTTGGGCTGGCGACGCGGGCCGGTGGGCCGCGCCGCAGGGCGGCGCGGTGTGCTACGGGGTGGCAGGGGCATGGATCCTCAGCGGAACGGCGGCTCATCGAAGCTGCGCAGTTTACGCGAGTGCAGCGAGTTGAGCTCGGTACGCAGCAGATCGAGGGCGGCGATGCCGATCTTCAGGTGCTGGCTGACCGCGCGGTTGTAGAAGGCGTTGGCCGAGCCCGGCAGCTTGATCTCGCTGTGCAGCGGCTTGTCGGAGACACACAGCAAGGTGCCGTACGGCACGCGCAGACGGTAGCCCTGGGCGGCAATGGTGCCGCTCTCCATGTCCACCGCCACGGCGCGGGACAGGTTGATCAACGGACGTTCCTGGGCCCAGCGCAGCTCCCAGTTGCGGTCGTCGTAGGTGAGCACGGTGCCGGTGCGCAGGCGCTTCTTGAGCTGCTCGCCACGCTCGCCAGTGACCTGCGCGGCCGCCTCCTGCAACGCCAGCTGCACCTCGGCCAGGGCCGGGATCGGGATATTCGGCGGCACCACGCGGTCGAGGATGCCGTCGCGGCGCATATAGGCGTGGGCCAACACGTAGTCACCGATAGTCTGCGACTGACGCAGGCCGCCGCAGTGGCCGATCATCAGCCAGCAGTGCGGGCGCAGCACCGCCAGGTGGTCGGTGATGTTCTTGGCGTTGGACGGGCCGACACCGATGTTGACCAGGGTCACGCCATCGCCATCGGCGGCGATCAGGTGATAGGCCGGCATCTGGTAGCGGTGCCAGACCACGCTGGCGACCAGGGCCTGGGCCTCGCCGTTGTCCATGCCCTTCTCGATGATCACGTTGCCCGGCAGGACCATGCGCACGAAGCGTGGGTCCTCGCGCAACTGCTCGAGGCCATGGGCGATGAACTGGTCGACGTAGCGGTGGTAGTTGGTGAGAAGGATCCACGGCTGCATGTGCCGCCAGTCGCTGCCGGTGTAGTGCACCAGGCGGCGCAGGGAGAAGTCCACGCGGGCGGCGTCGAACAGCGCCAGCGGCAGGGTCTCGGCGCTTTCCCAGTCGTACAGGCCATCGGCGGTGTTATCGGTGGCCGCCGACAGGTCGGTGCTGGGGAACACCCGCGCCAGTTGCGCGGCGGTGATGCCGCTGCCGGCCAGCTCGTCGCCCTGGTCAACCACGTAGGGGTACGGGATGTTCTGCTCGCTGACACCGACTTCCACGGTCACGGTGTAGTCGTGCATCAACGGGCGCAGTTGCTCGAGCAGGTAGCCACGGAACGCCGCGGGCTGGGTGACGGTGACGCTGTAGGTGCCGTCCACCTGGACCTTGGCGTAGGCGCGGGTGGTGGCGGCGACTTCGCCTTGGCTGGAGTAGGTCAGGCGCAGGGCCGGGTAGCGGAACAACACACGTTCCTCGTGGCCCGGCTCGGTACGGTCCTTGAGGTAGCGCTTGAGGGCCTGGCTCAGGGCCCCGGTGGCCTGTTCGTGCAAGGCCGCCAGACGGTCGACGGCCTGTTCGGGGGTATCAACGACTACAAACGCTTGGCTCACGCTGGGCTTCCTGTCTTATGGAATGCATGACAGCCATCTTGCCTGCGTTGCTGGGCAAATACATCCCCAGTGTCGGTGCTAAGCAATTCCCTGTAGGAGCGGCCTTGTGCCGCGAAAGGGCTGCGCAGCAGCCCCAGCAATTTCCGCCTTGACCGCTGAGATCTGGGGCTGCCTTGCAGCCCTTTCGCGGCACAAGGCCGCTCCTACAGGGGGATGAAGCCATCCTTCAACCGGCCCAGACAGGCGTCGCCCGGGCCACCAGCGCCTCGACATCCACGCCGCGCGGCAACGCGCCATACACCCGCCCGCCGCCGCCCAGGCGACTGCCGATGAACGCATCGCTCACTGTGGCGTTGCCTGCCTCGAGCAACAGCTTGGCCTGCAGCGCCACGGCGATGTCCTCGGTCAGTTGCCGGGCGCGGTACTGGATATCGCCGGTATCGGCGAAAGCGCCCTTGAGGTTACCGATGAACGCCGCCAGCCGTGGGTCGCCATGGCCGTCTCCCAGCTCGCTGAACAGCGCCTCAAGCACGCCCGGCTCTTTCGACAAGGCCCGCAGCACATCCAGGCACTGCACGTTGCCCGAGCCCTCCCAGGTCGAGTTGACCGGCGCCTCGCGGTACAGCCGTGGCAGGATGCTGTCCTCGACGTAGCCGGCGCCGCCCAGGCACTCGGCGGCCTCGTTGATCATCCCGGGGGCGCGCTTGCAGATCCAGTACTTGCCCACCGCCGTGACCAGGCGGGAAAAGTGCGCCTGCTGCGGGTCGTCGAGGCGGTCCAGGGCCTGGCCCATGCGCAGGCTCAGGGCCAGGGCGGCCTCGCTCTCCAAGGCCAGGTCGGCAAGCACGTTCTGCATCAGCGGCTGCTCGGCCAGCACCCGTCCGCCGACCTTGCGGTACGCGCAATGGTGCGCGGCCTGGGTCAGGGCCTGGCGCATCAGGGCGCTGGAACCGACCATGCAGTCGAAGCGGGTCATGGCCACCATCTCGATGATGGTCGGCACGCCGCGCCCCTCCTCGCCGACCATCCAGGCCAGGGCTCCGCGGAACTCCACCTCGCTGGAGGCGTTGGAACAGTTGCCCAGCTTGTTCTTCAGGCGTTGGATGTAGAACTGGTTGCGGTTGTCGTCGGGCCGGTGGCGCGGCAGCAGGAAGCAGCTCAGGCCCTTGTCGGTCTGGGCCAGGGTGAGAAAGGCGTCGCACATGGGCGCCGAACAGAACCACTTGTGGCCTACCAGCTCATAGGGCTGGCCCGGGCCGGGCGTGCCCACCGGGTAGGCGCGGGTGGTGTTGGCGCGCACGTCGGTGCCGCCCTGTTTCTCGGTCATGGCCATGCCGATGGTGACACCGGCCTTGTGCCGGTCGCCGACGTTGCGCGGGTCATATTCGCGGGCGAGGACCTTCGGCAGCCAGTAGCCGGCAAGCTCGGGCTGCAGGCGCAGGGCCGGCACGGCGGCGAAGGTCATGGTCAGCGGGCAGCCGGTGCCGGCTTCAGCCTGGCTGTGCAGGTAGGTCATCGAGGCCCGCGCCACGTGGGCGCCGTCCCGTGGCTCGGCCCAGGGCAGCGAAGGCAGGCCGTGCTCGACGGCGGTGCGCATCAACTGGTGATAAGCGGGATGAAACTCCACCAGGTCGATACGATGGCCATAGCGGTCATGGCTGCTGAACTCGGGCTTGTGCGCGTTGGCCAGGAAACCCGCGGCCATCAGCGAGCCACCGGCCAGGGCACCATAGGCGTCGATCCGCGACTCGGCCCAGCCGGCGCCGAAGCGGCGCGACCACTCCTGCAGGGGCTGGTCGAGGCGATACAGGTTGGCGCCGTCCAGGGACGGCGGCTGGTTGGTGACTTCGTGGGTTTCAGCGAACTGGTGCAGGTTCATCGGCGGCCTCCTGGATCCGTTCATGCCTGGATAACCCAGTGAAGCACCGCAGGCCCTCGAGTCAAAGTGACAAAACGGACTACATGGGGGCGCTTCGCGCCCTCAAACCGTGCGCAATCCCTAATGTAGGAGCGGCCTTGTGCCGCGAAAGGGTCGCGCAGCGGCCCCAGAATTCAGCATGAGGCGAAGATCGCCGGGGCTGCTTTGCGGCCCTTTCGCTGCACAAGGCCGCACCTACAGGAAACGTAGATCACGATTTGTCAGAAGCGCTCCAGCCCCGAGGCGGCACGCGCCGGTGGTACCTGCACCTGCGCCACCGCAAGGGCCAGGGTCAGCTCGAAGCGGCTGCCCAGACCCGGCGTCGACTCGTGGGACAACTGCGCGCCGATCAACTCGCCCAGTTGCCGGCAGATCGACAGGCCGATGCCCAGCCCGCCGTAGCGCCGGGTCATCGAACCGTCCATCTGGAAGAAACGCTGGTACAGCACCGCCTGGTCCAGATCGTCGAAGCCGATGCCGCTGTCACTGACCGTGAGACTCAGGACCAGGCTGTCCGGCCCGGTACGCCGGCCACGGGCCTGCACGGTGACGCCCCCCTGGTGGGTGAACTTCAGCCCGTTGTCCACCAGGCAGGCGAGGCAGCGGGCGAGCTTCTGCGCATCGCCGACCAGGCTGTCGGGCAGGTCGGCGGGGATGTCCAGGCTCAGGTACAGACCCTTGGCCAGCGCCTGGCTGGCATAGCCGGCGCGCAGCTCCTGGAGCAGGCGCCGCAGGCTGAACGCCATGCCCTGGTTGCGCAGGCGCCCGGCCTGCAGTTCGGTGAGGATGAGGATGTCATCGACCATCGCCATCATGTCCTGGGCAGAACCGGTGGCGGTGCGGTGATACTGGGCCTGCTCGGCGCTCATGGGCAGGGTATGCAGCAGCTCCAGCGAACCGATCACGCCGTTCATCGGCGTGCGCAGTTCATGGGTCACGGTGGCCAGGAACTCGTCCTTGAGCCGGTTGCTGCGCGCCAGCTGCAGGTTCAGTTGCTCCAGGGTGCGCCCGGTCTCGCGCAGGGTCTGGGCCTGCTGCTCGCGCAGGCTGTTGATGCGGTCGGCCAGGGCCAGCGACAGCAGCGCCACCTCCAGCGCCGAGCCGAGCTGGCTGGCGTACATGGTGATGAACACGTTGGGCAGGTAGCCCAGCACCATCAGGGTGTTGACCAGCCCGCCAGCGAGGAAGGCGGTCCAGGCGATGATGAACCAGCGCGCCACACGCAGTCCGCGCCACCAGGCATAGAGCCCGGCGCTGAAGATACTGACGGTGAACAGCAGCGCCAGCACCGTGGCCATGCGCAGCGCCACGCCGTAGCGCAGGGTCAGCGCCAGCACCATGACCAGCGCGCCACCGGCCATCAACCCTTTCAGCAGGCGGTCGAAGCCCCGGCTGAAGCTGTCCAGCTGCAGGAAGTGGCGGGCGAACTGGCAGCCGAACAGCCCGGCGGCACCGATGAACAACGGGGTGGCGGCGTTGGCCCACCATGGGCTGTCCGGCCAGAAATAGGCGATGCCGGCGCCGTTGACCGACACCTGGTAGAGACCGAACGAAGCGATATAAAGGATGTAGTACAGGTAACTGACATCACGCACGCTGAGGAAGATGAACAGGTTGTACACCAGCATCACCAGCAGTACGCCGTAGATCATGCCCAGCACATAAAGCCGGGTGGGCTGGTCCTCCAGGTAGGCCTCGGCCGACCACAATGTCAGCGGCGCCTGGATCGAGCCCTGGCTGTGCAGACGCAGGTAGGCGGTGGTCGCCTGGCCGGGTTGCAGCGGCAATTCGAACAGGTAGTTGTTCTGGCGGATTTCCCGGGTGGCATAGGGCAACGCGTCACCGGTGCGTCGTGCCAGGCGATAGGTGCCTTGCGCGTCCGGCAGGAAGAGTTCCAGGTGATCCAACGGCGGGTAGGCGAGTTCCAGCAACCACTGGCGTGGCGCGGCCGAAGGGGCGGCGGCATAGGCGAGATCGACCCGCAGCCAGAACACCGAGGTGGAGTAGCCCGCATTGAGCACTTCGTCCTGATGTGCCTGGAAACGCCCGGAAAACGCCGCGGAACTCACCTGGGCGATGCTGGCGCTGCCCTCTTGGTCTTCATAGACCTGCATGTACCGGCCCAGCGGCAAGCGCCCGGTGGCGTTGTCGAATTCGACCGCTCCGGCCAGCATGGGCAAGCAGCCCAGAAGCACAATCAGCAAATAGCGCATACAGCCCCAGCATGGCCTGTGCGGTCGCGTCGCGGTTGCCTCCCATCCCTTTGAGACGACGTGATCCGGCAGAACCCATTTATCGAGTTATCCGAGCACTCTAGCATAGCCTCCCGCACTGACCAGCAGCTACTGGCAATTTGCATGCAGAGGCTCTAGAACGCATGTTTCAGAATATACAACCAGCCCAACCTGACCACTTGATCAGCAATTCTCTCGCCGCGAGCGAACCGCAGAAAAAGGTTTGGTGATAAGCTCGCCGACCATGAATACCTACAGCTCCCGCCCCGTTGTCCTCTGTCTCTCCGGCCACGACCCCAGTGGTGGCGCCGGGCTGCAGGCAGATATCGAAGCCCTGATCGCCCAAGGCTGTCACGCCGCGCCCGCCGTGACCGCCCTGACCGTGCAGGATACCGTCAACGTTTCCGACTTCCGCGTGCTCGACCGCGAGTGGGTGCTGGCCCAGGCCAATGCCGTGCTGACCGACTCCACGGTGGCCGCGGTGAAGCTGGGCATGCTCGGCTCGATCGAGATGGTCGACACCGTCGCCGAACTGCTCGCCGACCATCCGCACCTGCCACTGGTCTGCGACCCGGTGCTGCGCGCCGGCGGCGGCGGTCGCCTGGGCAAGGACGAGGTCGGCTACGCGCTGCGTGAGCGCCTGCTGCCGTTGGCCACCATCGCCACCCCGAACCTGCCAGAGGCGCGTATCCTGGCGGAACTGCCTGAAGGCACGGCGGACGAGTGCGCCGAGAAGCTGCTGCCGTTCTGTAGACACCTGCTGATCACCGGCGGTCACGGCGACGAAGTGGAAATCCACAACCGCCTGTACAGCCGCGACGGCCAGCAGCACACCTGGACCTGCCAGCGCCTGCCGGGCAGCTATCACGGCTCGGGCTGCACCCTGGCCAGCGCCCTGGCCGGTCGCCTGGCCTTGGGCGAACACCTGGAGAGCGCCGTGCGCAGTGCCCTGGACTACACCTGGCGGACCCTGCGCGACGCCGAGCAACTGGGCAAGGGCCAGTACGTGCCGCGCCGCCTGCCCCTGGATTTCTGTTCCTGACTCGAGGCCATCCGATGACGCTCCGCGGTCTGTATGCCATCACCGACAGCCAGCTGCTCGCCGGCCGTTTCCTGAGCCATGTCGAGGCGGCACTCGAAGGCGGTGTCTGCCTGCTGCAGTACCGCGACAAGAGCGACGACGCCGGGCGTCGCCTGCGCGAAGCTGAAGCGCTGACGAAGCTCTGCGAACGCTACGGCACTCAGCTGATCATCAACGACGACGCCGAACTGGCCGCGCGCCTGGGCGTCGGCGTGCACCTGGGCCAGACCGACGGCCCGCTCACCCCGGCCCGTGCCCTGCTCGGCCGCCAGGCGATCATCGGCTCGACCTGCCACGCCAGCCTCGACCTCGCGCAGCAGGCCGCCAGCGAGGGCGCAAGCTATGTCGCCTTCGGTCGCTTCTTCAATTCCGTCACCAAACCAGGCGCGCCCGCCGCCGGTGTCGAACTGCTGGAACAGGCCCGCGCCCAGGTCAAGTTGCCGATCGCGGTGATCGGCGGCATCACCCTCGACAACGCCGCCCCGCTTATCGCCCATGGCGCCGACCTGCTGGCGGTGATCCACGGCCTGTTCGGTGCCGACAGCGCGCAGGAAGTCACCCGCCGCGCCCGCGCCTTCAATGCCCTGTTCGCTTCCTGATTTCGAGAGAAGATCCCATGTCCCGTTCCGAAGAACTGTTTGCCCAAGCCCAGAAACACATCCCCGGTGGCGTCAACTCGCCCGTGCGCGCCTTCAAGAGCGTCGGCGGCACGCCGCTGTTCTTCAAGCACGCCGAAGGCGCCTACGTCATCGATGAAGACGACAAGCGCTATGTCGACTATGTCGGTTCCTGGGGCCCGATGATCCTCGGCCACGGCCATCCCGATGTGCTGAATGCCGTGCGCCGACAACTCGAGCACGGCCTGTCCTATGGCGCGCCGACGGCCATGGAAACCGAGATGGCCGATCTGGTCTGCTCGATCGTGCCGTCGATGGAAATGGTGCGCATGGTCAGCTCCGGCACCGAGGCCACCATGAGCGCCATCCGTCTGGCCCGTGGCTACACCGGCCGCGACGCCATCATCAAGTTCGAAGGCTGCTACCACGGCCACTCCGACAGCCTGCTGGTCAAGGCCGGCTCCGGCCTGCTGACCCAGGGCGTACCGAGCTCGGCCGGGGTGCCGGCGGACTTCGCCAAGCACACCCTGACCCTGCCGTTCAACGATATCGCCGCCGTCGAGAAGACCCTGGCCGAGGTCGGCCAGACCGTGGCCTGCATCATCGTCGAGCCAGTGGCCGGCAACATGAACTGCGTACCGCCGGCGCCAGGCTTCCTCGAAGGCCTGCGCGCGCTGTGCGACAAACACGGCGTGGTACTGATCTTCGATGAAGTGATGACCGGCTTCCGTGTGTCGCTGGGCGGCGCCCAAGGCCACTACGGCATCACCCCGGACCTGTCGACCTTCGGCAAGATCGTCGGCGGCGGCATGCCGGTCGGCTGCTTCGGCGGCAAGCGCGAGATCATGGGCTGCATCGCCCCGCTCGGCCCGGTCTACCAGGCCGGTACGCTGTCGGGCAACCCGCTGGCCATGGCCGCAGGCCTGACCACCCTGAAGCTGATCAGCCGCCCGGGCTTCCATGACGAGCTGAGCGCCTTCACCAGCCGCATGCTCGATGGCCTGCAACAGCGCGCCGATGCCGCTGGTATCCCGTTCGTCACCACCCAGGCGGGCGCCATGTTCGGCCTGTACTTCAGCGGCGCCGACGACATCGTCACCTTCGACGACGTGATGGCCAGCGACGCCGAGCGCTTCAAGCGCTTCTTCCACCTGATGCTCGACGGCGGCGTGTACCTGGCGCCAAGCGCCTTCGAGGCGGGCTTCACCTCCATCGCCCATGGCGACAAGGAGCTGCAGATCACCCTGGATGCGGCCGAGCGGGCGTTCGCCAAGCTGAAGTAAGCCTTCACACCGCCCAGGTAGGAGCGGCCTTGTGCCGCGAAAGGGCTGCGAAGCAGCCCCTGGAATTTCAGCCTTGATGCGAATAATGCCGGGGCTGCTTCGCAGCCCTTTCGCGGCACAAGGCCGCTCCTACACAGTCAGCCGATTCGCCAGCAGGACAGAAATTCGAGTAAAACTTTGTAAGGTAGGCGCTGCTTATCCCATAATGTGCCACCAGAGACATTGGCCGTAGCTTTGCAGAGGTAAGTCGATCCCCATGAACCGCACCGGCCGCGCCCTGACCCTGGGCTGCCTGTTGCTTCTTCAGCCCCTGCTGGCCCTGGCAGAGGGCGGTAACTCGTTGCTGATTCCGGCGGCGGGCCGCTGCACTCTCGATGCTGCGCCCGAGGACCAGGAGAACGCCCTGAAGGCCTGCGAGCAGACGGCGGAGTCCGGGGATGCCGAAGCGCAGTACGAGCTGGGCGAGTTCTACTACAGCGGCACGCCGCGCCATCTCGACAAGGCGCTCAAGTGGTTTGAAAAGGCCTCGCTGCAGGGCCAGGGGCAGGCCCAGTACCGCCTCGGCTCGATGTTCTTCCATGGCGAAGGGGTCAAGGCCAACAACGTGCAGGCCTACATCCTGCTCAAGATCGCCGCGGTCAACGGCGCCGAAGACGCCCTGGACATGGCCGACGAAGTCAGCGGGCAGATGCCCCGCGACGAGCTCGAGCACGCCACCCAGGTGCTCGGCCAGATCTTCCGCAAATACCTGCTGGAACTGCAGAACGCCGAAGGCCGCACGCCCTTCTCTCCCCTGCCCTGAACCGCCTCGAGCCCTGTGCGGTCCGCCGGCATCATCGTTTCGTCAACTTGCCCTGCCATGATCGACACGCGGATCGGAAGCGTCGTACCGACCCTTGATCGTTTCAGTGCTTTCGCCACTGCCACTCAAGGGTTATTCTTGAGTTCACATTCATTGCCGTCGAGCGGCTAAAAACGACCTTGAACGCACCCATACAACCCCATCGTTTCATCCTCGAGCCCTTCGAGGCCCATCGTTTCGCCAACCTGTGCGGCCAGTTCGACGAGCACCTGCGCCTGATCGAACAACGCCTGGCTATCGAAATCCGCAACCGCGGCAATCAGTTCGAACTGATCGGCGAACCCAAGACCACCTCCGCTGCCGAACAGTTGCTGCGCCGCCTCTATCGCGAGGCCAAGGCCACCGACCTGTCGCCGGAAACGGTCCATCTCTATCTGCAGGAATCGACGGTTGAGAACCTCGAGAACCCGGCCGTCAACGAAGTCAGCGTCTCGCTGCGCACGCGCAAGGGCAACATCCGCCCACGCGGCGTCAACCAGCAGCGCTACGTCAAGGAAATCCTGGCCAACGACATCAACTTCGGCGTCGGCCCGGCCGGTACCGGCAAGACTTACCTGGCCGTGGCCTGCGCGGTCGACGCACTGGAGCGTGAACAGGTGCGCCGCATCCTGCTGGTGCGCCCGGCGGTCGAGGCCGGCGAAAAGCTTGGTTTCCTGCCCGGCGACCTCGCCCAGAAGATCGACCCGTACCTGCGCCCGCTCTACGACGCGCTTTACGAGATGCTCGGCTTCGAGCACGTGGCCAAGCTCATCGAGCGCCAGGTGATCGAGATCGCACCGCTGGCCTACATGCGCGGCCGCACCCTGAACAACAGCTTCATCATCCTCGACGAGAGCCAGAACACCACCCTCGAGCAGATGAAGATGTTCCTCACCCGCATCGGATTCGGCTCGACCGCGGTGATCACCGGCGACATCACCCAGGTCGACCTGCCGCGCGGCACCAAGTCAGGGCTGGCCCATGTGATCGAGGTGCTCAGGGACGTCCCGGGTATCAGCTTCACCCATTTCCAACCCAAGGATGTGGTGCGCCACCCGCTGGTGCAGCGCATCGTCGAAGCCTACGACCGCTTCGACGCCCGTCAGGCCAAGCCCGAGGCACCCGGCAAAGATGCTTGAACTCGACCTGCAACGGGCCACGGACGCCGCCGCCCCCGACGACAACGCCTTTCGCCGCTGGTGCGAGCTTGCCTTGCGCCAGCGCAGCGCCGACTCCGAGATGACCATCCGCCTGGTCGACGAAGCCGAAGGCCGCGAGCTGAACCACACCTACCGGCACAAGGACTACGCGACCAACGTGCTGTCCTTCCCCGCCGATGTGCCCGACGAGCTGCTCGACATCCCGTTGCTGGGCGACCTGGTGATCTGCGTGCCGGTGGTCGAGCGCGAGGCCGCCGAACAGGGCAAGGCCCTCGAGGCGCACTGGGCGCACCTGGTCATCCACGGCTGCCTGCACCTGCTCGGCTACGACCACATCGAGGACGATGAGGCCGAGGAGATGGAAGCGCTGGAACGAACATTGCTGGCGGAACTGGGTCATCCGGACCCGTACGCCGACGACGAAGCCGAATCAATCACACACTGACACTGCAAGGATCACGAGTAACCGCCATGAGCGAAGACCGATCGAGCAACGGGCAAAAGTCCTGGCTGGGTAAGCTGACCCAGGCTTTTGCCCATGAGCCGAAAAACCGCCAGGAGCTCCTCGAGCTGCTGCGCGAAGCCCATCAGAACAAGCTGCTCGACAGCGAAGCGCTGACCATCGTCGAAGGCGCCATCCAGGTCGCCGACCTGCAGGTGCGCGACATCATGGTGCCGCGCTCGCAGATGATCAGCATCAAGGCCAGCCAGTCGCCACGCGAGTTCCTGCCGGCGGTGATCGACGCCGCGCACTCGCGCTACCCGGTGATCGGCGAAAGCCACGACGATGTGCTCGGCATCCTGCTCGCCAAGGACCTGCTGCCGCTGATCCTCAAGGAGAACGGCGACAGCTTCAACATCAAGGACCTGCTGCGCCCGGCCACCTTCGTGCCCGAGTCCAAGCGCCTGAACGTGCTGCTGCGCGAATTCCGCGCCAACCACAACCACATGGCCATCGTCATCGACGAGTACGGCGGCGTGGCGGGCCTGGTGACCATCGAGGACGTGCTCGAGCAGATCGTGGGCGATATCGAGGACGAGCACGATGTCGAAGAAGACAGCTACATCAAGCCGCTGCCCAGCGGTGACTTCCTGGTCAAGGCGCTGACGCCGATCGATAACTTCAACGAGTTCTTCGACAGCGAATTCTCCGATGACGAGTTCGACACAGTCGGCGGCCTGGTAATGAGCGCCTTCGGCCACCTGCCCAAGCGCAACGAGACCACCGAGATCGGTCACTATCGTTTCCGTATTCTCAATGCCGACAGCCGCCGGATACACTTGCTGCGCCTGACACCGATCAATCGTTAAGGAACGACATGCGCTGGATCACCCGCCCCGGCTGGCCCGGTAACCTGCTGGCCATGGCGGCCGGCGCCTCCACCCTCCTGGCCCTGGCGCCGTTCGACGTCTGGCCGTTGGCCATCCTGTCCATCGCCCTGTTCTACGCCGGCCTGCGCGAACTGACGCCGCGCCAGGCCCTGGGCCGTGGCTGGAGCTTCGGCTTCGGCCTCTACGGCGCCGGCACCTGGTGGATCTACGTCAGCATGAACACCTACGGCGGTGCCTCGCCGCTGCTGGCGATCGCCCTGCTGCTGGCGTTCTTCGCCTGCCTGGCATTCTTCTTCGCCTTGCCCGCCTGGCTCTGGGCGCGCTGGTTGCGTCGTGACGAAGCGCCACTGGCCGATGCCCTGTGTTTCGCCGCCCTGTGGTTGCTGCAGGAGGCCTTCCGAGGCTGGTTCCTCACCGGTTTCCCCTGGCTCTACGCCGGCTACAGCCAACTCGACGGCCCGCTCGCCGGCCTCGCCCCGCTGGGCGGCGTCTGGCTGGTGTCCTTCGTCCTGGCCTTGAGCGCCGCCTTGCTATGCAACCTGTACCGCCTGCGTGAGCGCCGTGCGTTCCTGGCCGCTGGTGCGGTGTTGCTGGTGGCGCCGTGGATCCTCGGCCTGACCCTCAAGGACCACGCCTGGACCAAGCCGGCGGGCGATCCATTGAAGGTCGCCGCCCTGCAGGGCAACGTCGAGCAGGACCTGAAATGGGACCCGGCGCACGTCAATGCGCAACTGGCGCTGTACCGCGACATGAGCTTCAGTTCGAAGCCCGTCGACCTGCTGGTCTGGCCGGAAACCGCCGTGCCGGTGCTCAAGGACCAGGCCCAGGGCTACATCGACATGATGGGCACCTTTGCCGCCGAACGGCATTCGGCGCTGATCACCGGGGTGCCGATACGGCAGATGGTTCACCACCAGCGCCGCTACTACAACGGCATCACCGTGGCCGGCGAAGGCGACGGCACCTACCTCAAGCAGAAGCTGGTGCCGTTTGGCGAGTACGTGCCGCTGCAGGACATGCTGCGCGGCCTGATCGAGTTCTTCAATTTGCCGATGTCGGACTTCGCCCGCGGCCCCGAAGACCAGCCGCTGCTGCAGGCCAAGGGTTACCAGGTGGCCCCGTACATCTGCTACGAAGTGGTCTATCCCGAGTTCGCCGCAGGCCTTGCCGCGCGCAGCGACCTGCTGCTGACCATCAGCAACGACACCTGGTTCGGCACCTCGATCGGACCGCTGCAGCACCTGCAGATGGCCCAGATGCGCGCGCTCGAGGCCGGTCGCTGGATGATCCGCGCCACCAACAACGGCGTGACCGCGCTGATCGACCCGTTCGGCAGGATCACCGCGCAGATCCCGCAGTTCCAGAGGGCCGTGCTGTACGGCGAGGTGGTGCCGATGCAGCAGCTGACGCCTTACCTGCAATGGCGCTCGTGGCCGCTGGCAATTGTCTGCGTGCTGTTGCTGGGCTGGGCGCTGCTGGCCGGGCGGATCGCCAAGACCGTCTGAGCGACGGCGCCTCCCGTGTAGGAGCGGCCTCGTGCCGCGAAAGGGCTGCGAAGCAGCCCCGGGGTCTTGGCGTACATGCACAGATCGCGGGGCCGCCTTGCGGCCCTTTCGCGGCACGAGGCCGCTCCTACAGAGGGCCGTGTGCGCTGGGCATCAGTAGAACAACCGATACCCCAGCAAACCCACCGCTTCATTCAGCAACTGCCCGCTCTGCCACATGGCCCGGCTTTCCGGCAGCAATCCCGCGAACGGTCTTGCATGATCGCGCCCGAGGAAACCCACCGGCGCCGGCACCACCTCGAACCCGGCCCGTTCAAAGCTCCAGCGTGCACGCTGCATGTGCCAGGCCTGGGTCACCACCACCACCCGCCGGATGCCCAATGGCTGCAACACCTTCGCGCTGAACTCGGCGTTTTCCCAGGTGGTGTGGCTGGCTTCCTCCTTCCAAGTGACCTTCACAGCGAAATCGGCCTGTAGCCGATCAGCCATCAGCTGAGCCTCGCTGGGTGGCGTGCCATAGTGCAGGCCACCACTGGTCAGCACCGGCAATCCCGAGGCCTTGGCCAGGTGGGCGGCATAGCGCATGCGCTCCAGTGCCACGTAGGTCGGCTGGTCAGTACCGGCCCACGCCGGATCACCGCGCTCGCGCCCGGCGCCCAGAACCACAATGGCATCGGCCCTGGCCGCCAGACCTGTCCATTCATCCGCCATCAACGCAGGTTCTGTTTCAAGGGCCCGGGCCACCTGCTCGACGGTCAACGGCAGACTCATCAGCCACAAACCACCCACGCCCAGGGCAAAGCAGGCCGCCGCCAGGCGTGGACGGCGACGGCGCCACCACCAGGCGACCAGCAACAGCAGGAACAGGATGCCGGGCGGCATCAGCCATTGTTTGATGAAAAAGCGGATCGGCATCACACACCTCCATGGAAGGCGTGCAGCCTAAGAGGATCGGCACCGGGCCTCAAGGGCAACCGGCGCCGATCGATGCGTGCATTGTGAAAAACCGGCGCGTAGTACCGCGCCTGCAACCCTGAACGGCTATCGGGACGGCAACGTCCTGGAGCTGGCTGGGGCGCCGGAGCGCTTGCGGTCCTTGAGCCAGACGATCCTGGCCGAGGACGGCTCCGGTTGCGGGTAGGCACCGGCACTGGCAAAACGGCCCTCCGGGAGGGATTCCAGGTAGGCCTTGATGACCTCGAACTCGGCATGGCTCAGGCCACGCAACTCCAGTTCGGCAGGCATCTCGTCGCGCAATCGCACCGAGGTCCGGGCCACTTCGAGTGCCAGGCCCAGGCGGTCGATCAGGCGTTCGTAAAGCTCCGGCTTGTTTGCGGTTAGTTGCGACTCTCCCATCCGTTCACCTCATTGAAGGTAAGAATATCTCCCCCCACAGATGAGCTTAGCGTCACTCGCAAAAGCGGCCGGGCGCTGCGACCAACGGCCCGCGCGACGGGCGATGCAATCAGGGTTTCCCACGACGCGCGGCGCTCATGTATGCTACGGCGTTCACTCTCATAAGATCCCGGAGTGCCGGACGCAGCGAGGTCGAGCTGCCTGGAACATGTCTCTTATTCCTCTCAATACAAAGTAGCCATGCACGAACAATACACGCCCCGTGATGTAGAAGCCGCCGCCCAGAATGCCTGGGACGAGCAACAATCGTTCGCTGTCACCGAACAGCCAGGCAAAGACACGTACTACTGCCTATCGATGTTCCCGTACCCGAGCGGCAAGCTACACATGGGCCATGTGCGCAACTACACCATCGGTGACGTGATCGCCCGCTACCAGCGCATGCTGGGCAAGAACGTCCTGCAACCGATGGGCTGGGACGCTTTCGGCATGCCGGCGGAAAACGCCGCGATGAAGAACAACGTCGCTCCGGCCAAGTGGACCTACGAGAACATCGACTACATGAAGACCCAGCTCAAGAGCCTGGGTCTGGCCATCGACTGGTCGCGTGAAGTCACCACCTGCAAGCCGGACTACTACCGCTGGGAGCAGTGGCTGTTCACCCGCCTGTTCGAGAAAGGCATCATCTACCGCAAGAACGGCACCGTGAACTGGGACCCGGCGGACCAGACCGTACTGGCCAACGAGCAGGTCATCGACGGCCGTGGCTGGCGTTCGGGCGCGCTGATCGAAAAGCGCGAAATCCCGATGTACTACTTCCGCATCACCGACTACGCCGACGAGCTGCTGGAAAGCCTCGACGAGCTGCCGGGCTGGCCTGAGCAGGTCAAGACCATGCAGCGCAACTGGATCGGCAAGTCCCGCGGCATGGAAGTACAGTTCCCGTACGATCAGGCCAGCATCGGCCACGAAGGCACCCTGAAGGTCTTCACCACCCGTCCCGACACGCTGATGGGCGCCACCTACGTCGCCGTCGCCGCCGAGCACCCGCTGGCCACCCAGGCGGCCCAGGGCAACCCGGCGCTGCAAGCGTTCATCGACGAGTGCAAGAGCGGCAGCGTTGCCGAGGCCGACATGGCCACCCAGGAGAAGAAGGGCATGGCCACTTCCCTGTGCGTCGAGCACCCGCTGACCGGCGAGAAGCTGCCGGTATGGGTCGCCAACTACGTGCTGATGCACTACGGCGATGGCGCCGTGATGGCCGTGCCGGCCCACGACGAGCGCGACTTCGAGTTCGCCCACAAGTACAACCTGCCGGTCAAGGCAGTGGTGCGCACCAGCGTCGGCGACGAAGTCGGCAGCGAGTGGCTGGCCGCCTACGGCGAGCACGGCCAGCTGATCAACTCCGGTGAATTCGACGGCCTGGACTTCCAGGGCGCCTTCGACGCCATAGAAGCCGCGCTGATCCGCAAGGACCTGGGCAAATCCCGCACCCAGTTCCGCCTGCGCGACTGGGGCATCAGCCGCCAGCGCTACTGGGGCTGCCCGATCCCGATCATCCACTGCCCGTCCTGCGGCGATGTGCCGGTGCCGGAAGACCAGCTGCCGGTCACCCTGCCAGAAAACGTGGTGCCGGACGGCGCCGGTTCGCCACTGGCGCGGATGCCCGAGTTCTACGAGTGCACCTGCCCGAAATGCGGCAGCGCGGCCAAGCGCGAAACCGACACCATGGACACCTTCGTCGAGTCGTCCTGGTACTTCGCCCGCTATGCCTCGCCGAATTACGACAAGGGCCTGGTCGATCCGAAAGCCGCCAACCACTGGCTGCCGGTGGACCAGTACATCGGCGGCATCGAACACGCGATCCTGCACCTGCTGTACGCGCGCTTCTTCCACAAGCTGATGCGTGACGAAGGCCTGGTCACCTCCAACGAGCCGTTCAAGAACCTGCTGACCCAGGGCATGGTCGTCGCCGAAACGTACTACCGTGTCGCCAGCAACGGCGGCAAGGACTGGTTCAACCCGGCCGATGTCGAGATCGAGCGTGACGCCAAGGCCAAGATCATCGGCGCGCGCCTGAAGACCGACGGCCTGCCGGTGGAGATCGGTGGCACCGAGAAGATGTCGAAATCGAAGAACAACGGTGTCGACCCGCAGTCGATGATCGAAGCCTACGGCGCCGACACCTGCCGCCTGTTCATGATGTTCGCCTCGCCACCCGACATGAGCCTGGAGTGGTCCGACTCCGGCGTCGAGGGTGCCAGCCGCTTCCTGCGCCGTGTCTGGCGCCTGGCCCAGGCCCATGTGGCCCAGGGCCTGCCGGGCCAGCTGGACATCGCCGCCCTGAGCGACGAGCAGAAGGTCATCCGCCGCGCCATCCATGCCGCCATCAAGCAGGCCAGCACCGACGTGGGCCAGTACCACAAGTTCAACACCGCCATCGCCCAGGTGATGACCGTGATGAACGTGCTGGAAAAGGCGCCACAGGCCAGCGCCCAGGACCGCGCCCTGCTGCAGGAAGGCCTCGAGGCCGTCACCCTGCTGCTGGCGCCGATCACCCCGCACATCTCCCACGAGCTGTGGAAGGCGCTGGGCCACGACCAGGCGGCAATCGACGCGGCCTGGCCGACGGTCGACGAAAGCGCCCTGGTGCAGGACACCGTGACACTGGTGGTGCAGGTCAACGGCAAGCTGCGTGGCCAGGTCGAGATGCCGGCCGCCGCCAGCCGCGAGGAAATCGAAGCCGCCGCCCGCAACAACGAGAACGTCCTGCGCTTCACCGACGGCCTGACCATCCGCAAGGTCATCGTCGTACCGGGCAAACTGGTCAACATCGTCGCCAACTGATGGCAACGCCCGCCTGCACACCCTGCAGGCGGGCGTAATCGGTCCACGAGGGAGCAACACACATGATCAAACGCAATCTGCTGGTAATGGGCCTGGCTGTCCTGCTCAGCGCCTGCGGTTTCCAGCTGCGCGGCACCGGCACCACCGAGCTGACCATCAAGGAACTGGACCTCAGCGCACGCAACGCCTATGGCGAAACGGTCACCCAACTGCGCCGCACACTGCAGAACAGTGGCGTGAAGGTCTATACCGGCGCACCCTATAAGCTCGTGCTCACCAACGAGCAGGAATCCCAGCGTGCCGCCACCTACAGTGGTGGCAACCGCTCGGCGGAGTACGAGCTGACCGTCGTGCTGAACTACGCGGTCGAAGGCCAGAACGACACGATCCTGCTGGAAGACAAACTGCAGGTGCAGAAGTATTACGTGTACAACGGCAACAACATTACTGGTTCCGGCCAGGAAGCCGTCCAGGTACGCCAGGAAATCCGTCGTGACCTGGTACAAGGCATGATGGTCCGCCTCCAGCAATTGACCCCGGCACACCTCGACGACCTGCAGCGCAAGGCCAACGAGCGTGCCGAAGCCGAAGCCCGGGCCATGCAGGAAGCCCAGCGCATCCAGGACGAGACGCCCCAGCAGTCGCCGCTGGAAGTCCCGGCTCCCTGAGCCTGATCGGGGCACCTCAGGTGCCCCGCCTCTCCCCATGAAGCTCGCTCCCGCCCAACTCAACAAGCACCTGCAAGGCCAGCTGGCGCCCGTCTACATCGTCAGCGGCGACGATCCGCTGCTGTGCCAGGAGGCCGCCGACGCCATCCGTAGCGCTGCTCGGCAGCAGGGTTACGACGAACGCCAGGTATTCAGCGCCGACGCCAACTTCGACTGGGGCAACCTGCTGCTGGCCGGCGCCAGCCTGTCACTGTTCGCCCAGCGCCGCCTGCTGGAACTGCGCCTGCCCTCGGGCAAACCCGGCGACAAGGGTGCCGCCGCGCTGATGGAATACTGCGCCAACCCGGCCGAGGACACGCTGCTGCTGATCAGCCTGCCCAAGCTCGATGGCAGTGCGCAGAAGACCAAGTGGGGCAAGGCCCTGATCGAAGGCGCGCACTGCCAGTTCATCCAGATCTGGCCGGTGGACGCCCAGCAGTTGCCACAGTGGATCAACCAGCGCCTGTCCCAGGCCGGTCTTTCGGCCCAGCGAGACGCCGTCGACCTGATCGCCGCCCGGGTCGAGGGCAACCTGCTGGCCGCCGCCCAGGAGATCGAGAAGCTCAAGCTGCTGGCCGAGGGTAACCAGATCACCGTGGAGACCGTCCAGGCCGCCGTCGCTGACAGCGCCCGCTTCGATGTCTTCGGCCTGGTGGATGCCATTCTCAACGGCGAGGCGGCCCACGCCTTGCGCATGCTCGAAGGGTTGCGCGGCGAAGGTGTCGAGCCTCCGGTGATTCTCTGGGCCCTGGCCCGCGAGCTGCGCCTGCTGGCAGGGCTTGCACAGCAGTTCAGCCAGGGTGTGCCACTGGACAAGGCGTTCAGCCAGGCACGCCCCCCGGTGTGGGACAAACGCCGCCCGCTGGTGAGCAAGGCCTTGCAGCGCCTGTCAGCTCAGCGCTGGGCCATGTTGCTGCAGGATGCCCAGCGTATTGATGCGCAGATCAAGGGGCAGGCAGAGGGCTCGCCCTGGACCAGCCTGGCGCGGTTGTCGCTGCTGATGGCCGGACAGCGATTGGCACTGCCTGCCGAGTAAAACCCATCGCGGGTCAAGCCCGCTCCCACAAAGATGTCGTGGGAGCGGGCTTGACCCGCGATCAGGCCCGCCGCCATAAACACAATCAATTGGCTCAGGTAGCGCTACAGGCCTAAAGTGCGCGCGCCATCCACCCAGACCGGGAACCCACCATGAGCAAGAAACCGAAAAAGCACGGCCCCAACAAGGCCAAGTCCATCGTCGCCCAACCGCTGTTCCGCTGCCGCCAGGAACGACCGGAAAAAGGCAAAGGCAGCTACCGCCGCGAAGCCTTCCAATCGAGAGATTGGGAGGCTTCCTGCTTTATGGCGGCATGAAAGGCATGAAATGCGCAGGCATGGTATGGTCGGCACCTGACCTGCAATTCTGGATCTGTGCATGCCCTCTCGTCTCACTCTCCGCTGGCAACCCCGCCAGCTGATCGCGGCCACAAGCTTCATCCTGCTCGTCGCCTGCGCCGAGAAACCCACCGCCGCCGACGCCCTGCCGCTGGCGCCCGCCCAGCCCGCCCCCGTCGCCACCCTGCCCGGCACCGCGCCCGAGGCCAACGGTGAAATCCAGCCCCTGCAGACCTTCGCCCAATGGCAGGCCGGCTTCCGCCAACAAGCCCTGCAAGCCGGTATCAGTGCCAGCCTGTTCGACCGCGCCTTCCTCGGCGTCACCCCGGACATGGACGTGATCAAGGCCGACCGTAGCCAACCCGAGTTCACCCGCCCGGTGTGGGAGTACCTGGACGGCGCCCTGTCGCCGCTACGCGTGCGCAACGGCAAGAAACTGCTCGAGCAGAACGCCGATCTGCTGACCCGCATCGAACAACGCTACGGTGTCGATCGCCAGGTTCTGGTCTCGGTATGGGGCATGGAAAGCAACTTCGGCCAGTTCCAGGGCAGCAAGTCGGTGATCCGCTCACTGGCCACCCTGGCCTATGAGGGCCGGCGTCCGCAGTTCGCCCAGGACCAGCTGATCGCCGCCCTGCAGATCCTGCAGAACGGCGATATCCAGCCCGATGCGATGCGTGGCTCCTGGGCTGGCGCCATGGGCCAGACCCAGTTCATCCCGACCACCTACCTGACCCACGCCGTGGACTTCGACGGTGACGGCCGTCGCGACATCTGGAACAGCACCGCCGACGCCCTGGCCTCCACCGCGCACTACCTGCAGGCGTCCGGCTGGAAACGTGGCCAACCCTGGGGCTTCGAGGTGCAGGTGCCCGCCGACTTCGACTACTGGCTGGCCGATGGCAGCCAGCGCAAGAGCGTCAACGAGTGGCTGCAGCTGGGCGTGAAACTGCCGGCCGGCACCACCCTGCCAACCGGCAGCGACCAGCTGCCCGCCGCCCTGTTGCTGCCCGCAGGTGCCAAGGGGCCAGCATTCCTGGTACTGGACAACTTCCGCGCCATCCTCAAGTACAACAATTCGTCGTCCTACGCGCTGGCGGTGAGCCTGCTGGGGGATCGTTTCTCCGGATGGGGGTTCATTGCCGGCAGCTGGCCGAAAGAGGACCTGCCGCTGAGCCGCAGCGAGCGAATCGAGTTGCAGACCTTGCTCAATGCCAACGGGCATGAAGCAGGCAATCCGGATGGGATCATCGGCGCCAATACCCGCAAGGCAATCCGCAATGCGCAGCAGGCCCAGGGTTGGCCGGCGGATGGTTATCCGACCCACAAGCTGCTTGATAGCCTGCGCCGCTAGAGAGCGCAGAGGGGCGCTTTGCGCCCCTTTCGCGGCACAAGGCCGCTCCTACAGGCGATTGCAATCCCCTGTAGGAGCGGCCTCGTGCCGCGAAAGGGCTGCAAAGCAGCCCCGGCGATCTCAACCCCTGAACAGATCCTGCAACAGCACCAGACTCTGCTCTTCAGCATCCAGTCGCACACTTGCCCCCATCGGCAAGCACACATTCGGATCACAGTGCCCACTGCGCCACCCGGCCAGCACCGGCACCCCGAGCGGGCCGAAGATGTCCAGCAGCAGCGGCGTCATCGCCGCCACCGTAATCCCGGCAAAGTCCCCCACCAGCACCCCTCGCACCCCTTCCAGCTTGCCGGCCAGGCGCAGTTGGGTCAGCAGTCGGTCGACACGGTAGAGCGGCTCGTTGACGTCCTCGATGAACAGGATGCTGTCCCGGGTGTCGGCTTCCGCCAGCGTCCCCAGCGTGGAGCCGAGCAGCGACAGGTTGCCGCCAACCAGACGCCCGCTGGCAATCCCGGGCACCACGCTGGTGAGCGGGAACTCGACAGGGTGGTCAATCGCATCACCCGCCCCCAGCCGCCCCCGTAGCTGTCCGAACAGTGAGCTGACGGTGGGCTCGAGCTTGCCCCCCAACAGGTCGGCATTGAGCATTGCGCCATGGAAGGCCAGCATCCCGGCATGTCGGTTGAGCGCCGAATGCAGGGCGGTGATGTCGCTGTAACCCACCAGCGGCTTGGGATGGCGTCGGATCAGTTCGAAGTCGATGCGGTCCAGCAGGCGCATGCTGCCGTAACCGCCGCGCATGCACAGGATGGCGTCGATGTCCGGGGCGCTGAATGCATCGTGCAGGTCACGCAGGCGTTGCTCGTCGCTGCCGGCAAGGTAACCGTCCGCCTGCAGCACCCCAGGGTAGATGCGGCACTGCTGGCCACGGCTTTCGAACCACTGACGAGCCTTGTCGGTGTCCAGCCGCGCCGGCCCGGCCGGGGCGACGATGGCGAAACGGGCGTTGTCAGGCAAGGCCTTGGGCAACAGGTATTCAGCAGTTTCCAGGCAATTCATCGCGCCACTCCTTGCAGCTTGTCGCTTGAAACAGATCGCTCAAAAACAAAAATGCCGATGCCGCCTTCCGGCGCGCATCGGCATGTCCCGCTCAAGCCCGGTTCAGAGCTTGATCTTGGCTTCGTGGGCCTGCTGGTCGGCGTGGTACGACGAGCGCACCAGCGGGCCGGAGGCGACGTTCTTGAAGCCCATCTTGTAACCTTCCTCGGCGAACCAGGCGAAGGTGTCCGGGTGCACGAAGCGCTGTACCGGCAGGTGGTTGCGCGACGGCTGCAGGTACTGGCCGAGGGTCAGCATGTCGATGTCATGCTCGCGCATGCGGTGCATGACCTCGATCACCTCGTCGTCGGTCTCGCCCAGGCCCAGCATCAGGCCGGACTTGGTCGGCACATGCGGGACCATCTGCTTGAACTTCTGCAGCAGGTCCAGCGACCAGTCGTAGTCCGAGCCCGGACGCGCGGCCTTGTACAGGCGCGGCACGGTCTCGAGGTTGTGGTTGAACACGTCCGGCGGCGTCTGTGCGGTGATTTCCAGCGCCACGTCCATGCGCCCGCGGTAGTCCGGCACCAGGGTCTCCAGCTGGACGCCCGGCGACAGCGCGCGGATTTCGCGGATGCAATCGGCGAAGTGCTGGGCACCGCCGTCACGCAGGTCATCGCGGTCCACCGAGGTGATCACCACGTACTTAAGACGCAGGTCGGCGATGGCGATGGCCAGGTTCTTCGGCTCGTCCAGGTCCAATGGCTTCGGACGGCCGTGGCCGACATCGCAGAACGGGCAGCGACGGGTGCAGATGTCGCCCATGATCATGAAGGTCGCGGTGCCGCCGGAGAAGCACTCGCCCAGGTTCGGGCAGGAGGCCTCTTCGCACACGCTGTGCAGCTTGTGCTTGCGCAGCAGTTGCTTGATGCGGTCGACCTCCGGCGAAACCGGGATGCGCACGCGAATCCAGTCAGGCTTTTTCGGCAGTTCTTCGGTGGGGATGATCTTCACCGGGATGCGCGCCACCTTCTCGGCGCCGCGCAGCTTCACGCCGGCCTCGACTTTCTTCGGCGCAGGGCGCGGGGTCACGTCTTGCGTGGGGATCAGGTTCGGCACGGCTTCTTGCACAGTTGTCATAATCAGTCGATTCCGCCCGTCAGGGTCGTCTGCTCAGCATAGTCGAGGTGCCTGACCAGCTGTCCGCGCAGCCTTGTCCTGACCTCGTCAAGTTCGATCGGGCCTGCCAGGTCGCGCAGCTGGGTCATGGCCAGCCCCGCATACCCACAGGGGTTGATTCGGCGGAATGGCGCAAGGTCCATGTCCACGTTCAGGGCAAGGCCGTGGAAGGAACGACCGTTGCGGATTCGAAGGCCAAGGGACGCGATCTTCGCGCCATCGACGTAGACGCCCGGGGCATCGGGCTTGGCCACCGCCTGCACGCCGTAGCTGGCGAGCAGGTCGATGAGCGTCTGCTCGATGCGACTGACCAGCTCGCGCACGCCGATGCTCAGGCGCCGCACATCCAGCAGCAGGTAGGCCACCAGTTGGCCGGGGCCGTGATAAGTGACCTGGCCACCGCGATCGGTCTGTACCACCGGGATCTCCCCCGGGATCAGCAGGTGCTCGGCCTTGCCGGCCTGGCCCTGGGTGAAGACCGGCGGGTGCTCGACCAGCCAGACTTCGTCCTGGCTGTCCGGGCCGCGGTGCTCGGTAAAGCGGCGCATGGCCTGCAGCACCGGTTCATAGGGCTGCAGGCCAAGATCGCGAATACCGAGCACGCCGGACATCACAGCACCATTTTCACGATGCCGGTGGCACGCAGGGCACTGTTGATGTCGTGCAACTGGTTTTCGCTCTCGGCAACGATATGCAGTTGCACCGTGGTGTACTTGCCTTCCTTGCTCTGGCGCTCGGCCAGGGTCGACAGGTCGACCTTGGCGTGCTTGCTGAGGATCTCGATCACGGTGTCGCGGAAACCGACAACGGTGTCACCGATCACCTTGATCGGGTAGTCCTCGCAGGGGAATTCGATCTTGTGCGACTTGACGTCTTCTTCGCTCATGGCGGAAACGGCCTCGTAAGCCGTGGCAGCAACATCGCCCCCGCCTGGTTCACGGGGGCGCGCTGGTCACGTATCAGTTGAACAAACCGTAGAAGAACAGGCGGATGCTATCCCACATACGGCCGAAGAAACCAGCTTCCTCCACGCCGTCAAGGGCGATGAGGTCGGCGCTGTGAACCACTTTCTCGTCCAGTTTGACTTCCACTTTGCCGATCACGTCACCTTTGGCGATCGGAGCGGTCAGTTGCGGGTTCATGGTCATCGAAGCCTGGAGGCGCTTCAATTGGCCTTTAGGCATGGTCATGGTCAGGTCGTTGGCCAGGCCGGCTTTCACCTGGTTGGTCGCGCCTTTCCATACCTGGGCCTGGGTCAGCTCGGTGCCTTTCTGGTAGAAGGTCTGGGTTTCGAAGAAGCGGAAACCGTAGGTCAGCAGCTTCTGGGTCTCGGCGGCGCGGGACTGCTCGCTGTTGGTGCCGAACACCACGGCGATCAGGCGCTGGCCGTCACGCACGGCCGAGGCGACCATGCAGTAGCCGGCTTCGTCGGTGTGGCCGGTCTTCAGGCCATCGACGGTCTTGTCGCGCCACAGCAGCAGGTTACGGTTCGGCTGCTTGATGTTGTTCCAGAAGAACTCTTTCTGCGAGTAGATGGCGTAGTGCGCCGGATCTTCGTTGATGATCGCGCGTGCCAGCAGGGCCATGTCGTGGGCCGAGGAGTAGTGCTCGGGGTTCGGCAGGCCGGTCGGGTTCATGAAGTGGCTGTTGGCCATGCCCAGGTCGGTGGCGGTCTTGTTCATCATGTCGGCGAAAGCGTCTTCGCTGCCGGCGATGTGCTCGGACAGGGCGACCGAGGCGTCGTTGCCGGACTGGATGATGATGCCGTGCAGCAGGTCGCTGACGGTGACCTGGCTGCCGACCTTGATGAACATGCGCGAACCACCGGTGCGCCAGGCGTTCTCGCTGACGGTGACCGGGTCGTTCTCGCCGATCTGGCCGCGACGGATGTCCAAGGTGGCGATGTAGGCGGTCATCAGCTTGGTCAGGCTGGCCGGCGGCAGGCGCTCGTCACCGTTGTTCTCGACCAGCACGTTGCCGCTGGACGCGTCCATGAGTACGTAGGACTTGGCGGCCAGTTGCGGTGGTGCCGGCATCATCTGCTCCGCTGCGAAGGCAGCAGGCATGATCATCAGCAGAACGGGCAGGCAAAGTCGTTTGGCAAGGTTGGTGATGTTCATCCGTCTCTCGTAAATCGCTAATGGTCTGATGTTCCGTGGGCAAGTTCGTTTGCCCAGCGCCCCGTCAGTCTAGTTTTATGGCCGGTGGCCTGGCCCGACAGTGCGACGTAATGCCGCTGCGGGCAAAAGCGGGCATTGTACATGTCATTGCCCGGCAATTCATGAACAAACCGACAGATCGGCGTGTCGATTCATCGCGGGGCAAGCCCGCTCCCACGCCGTCTGCAATGCGGGACGTGGGAGCGGGCTTGCCCCGCGATTGGTCTCAATCAGTGACGACCTTGGCCTGACCGAGGTTCGCCAGGCGAATGCTGTCCTGCGCCTGCTGGATCTCGCCCTGGCTGTTGATCGGCCCCAGGCGCACCCGGTGCAGGGTCTGCTGGTTACGCACCACGGAGCTGATGAACACCGGCGCGCTGACCATGGTGCTCAGCTTCGAGCGCAGCAGCTCGGCGGCATCCGGGTTGGCGAATGCGCCCACCTGCAGGATGCTGCCGCCACTTGCGTTCGGCACATTGTTGCCGCCCACCTGCACCGGCACCACCGGCGCCGCGTGCTGCTGCGGTGGCGGGGTCCACTGCTCGACCCGGCCGGTGCTCGCGGCAATCGGCTGGGCCTGGGCCACCTGCGGTTCCTTGAGCACCATCGGCGGCTGCTGGCCACGCTGGGCCCACCATTGCTGCGGGTCGATCCCTTCGACGCGCACGTGCGCGGTGCCGGTCTCGGCATAGCCGAGCTTCTTCGCCGCGGCGTAGGACAGGTCGATGATACGGTCGGAATAGAACGGGCCACGGTCATTGACCCGCAGGATCACACTGCGGCCGTTGGCCAGGTTGGTCACTCGCACATAGGCCGGCAGGGGCAGGGTCTTGTGCGCCGCGCTCATGCCGTACAGGTCGTACAGCTCGCCGTTGGCGGTGTTCTGGCCGTGGAACTTGGTGCCATACCACGACGCGGTGCCTTCGGCGCGGTAGTTGCGCGAGTCCTGCATCGGGTAGTAGGTCTTGCCCAGCACCGTGTAGGGGTTGGCCTTGTAGTTGCCAGTGTGCACGGTCGGCGTGGCGTCGGGGATCTTGTTGACGTCCACGTCCCACCAGGGCGCGCCGTCCTTGTGCGCACGATTGATGTCCAGGCCCGGCTGCGCGCGCACGGTGTTGCCGCTCTGCGGGGTGGAGGGCCGGCTCGACGAGCAGCTGGCCAGCACCAGGCCGACAGCGACGCAGGTGAGCAGTTTTGCGGTATTGACGGTGAAAAATTCGCGCATTTACTTGACGCCCCGTGCCAGAACCAGCTGTTCGGAAAGCTGATGCACCGCCATGGCATACATCACGCTGCGGTTGTAGCGAGTGATCGCGTAGAAGTTTTTCAGGCCCATCCAGTACTCGGGGCCATCGGCGCCTTCCAGGCGGAAGGCGGTGACCGGCAGATCATCGCGCAGCGCATCATGACCCGACCAGCCCAGCGCCCGCAACTGCGCGACCGTCCTGGTCGGCTCGATGCCGGTGGTCAGGCCTTCGTCGACCCGTGCGCCGGCCACGCTGGCGCGGCTGACCACAGGTTCCCCGGGTACCCAGCCATGACGCTTGAAGTAGCTGGCGACGCTGCCGATGGCATCGTCCGGGTTGTTCCAGATATTGATGTGGCCGTCGCCGTCGAAGTCCACGGCATAAGCGCGGAAGCTGCTCGGCATGAACTGCGGCAGGCCCATGGCGCCGGCATAGGAGCCCTTGAGCGTGAGCGGATCAAGCTGCTCCTCGCGGGCCAGCAGAAGGAACTCGCGCAGCTCCTTGCGGAAGAATTCGGCCCGTGGCGGGTAGTCGAAACCGAGCGTGGACAGGGCATCGATGACCCGGTAGTTGCCGGTGTTGCGACCGAAGAAGGTTTCCACGCCGATGATCGCGACGATGTACTGCGCCGGCACGCCGTATTCCTGTTCGGCGCGGGCCAGCACGGCCTCGTGCTGGCGCCAGAAGTCCACACCGCGGGCGATGCGCGCGTCGGTGATGAACATCGGGCGGTATTCCTTCCACGGCTTGACCCGCTCGGCCGGCCGCGATATCGCATCGAGGATCGCCTGCTTGCGCTGCACCTCGCGGAACACGCCCATCAGTTGCTCGCCGGCGAAGCCGTAGTCGCGAGTCATCTCGCCAACGAACTCGGCCACCTGGGGCGAGCCGTCGTAGTCACCGGCATTGGCCTGCTGGATTGCGCCGAGCAGCCCCACTGCGCCGAAGAACGGCGCCAGGCGGGCAGCCCAGCCACGCACTGCTTGCATGAAATTCTTCACCTTTTTCAAACCTGTGCAATCCATTTACGGTGCGTATGGATCGACATCAGAACGCCAAACGCTGACAGCAGCGTCACCAACGAAGTTCCGCCATAGCTGATGAAGGGCAGCGGCACGCCCACCACGGGCAGTAGGCCGCTGACCATACCGATATTGACGAACACATAAACAAAGAAGGTCATGGTCAGGCTGCCCGCGAGCAGCTTGCCGAACAGGGTCTGGGCCTGGGCGGTGATCATCAGCCCGCGGCCGATCAGCAGGATGTAGATCAGCAGCAGCAGGCAGATGCCGACCAGGCCGAACTCCTCGCCGAGCACGGCGATGATGAAGTCGGTGTGGCTTTCCGGCAGGAAGTCCAGGTGCGACTGGGTGCCCAGCAGCCAGCCCTTGCCGAACACCCCGCCCGAACCGATCGCCGCCTTGGACTGGATGATGTTCCAGCCGGTGCCCAGCGGGTCGCTTTCCGGGTCGAGGAAGGTCAGTACGCGCTGCTTCTGGTAGTCGTGCATGACGAAGAACCACATCGCCACCGCCACCGGCACCGCCGCGGCAATCACGCTGACGATCCAGCGCCAGCGCAGCCCGCCCATGAACAGCACGAAGGCACCCGAGGCGAGGATCAGCAAGGCCGTGCCCAGGTCAGGCTGGCGCACGATGAGGATGAACGGCACGCCGATCAGGACCAGGCTGATCGCCACATGCTTGAGCTGCGGCGGCAACGTGCGCTTGGCCAGGTACCAGGCGATGGTCGCCGGCATGATGATCTTCATGAATTCCGAGGGCTGGAAACGGATCACCCCGGGAATGTTGATCCAGCGCGTCGCGCCCATGGCGTTGTGGCCCATGACGTCCACCACGATCAGCAGGAACACCCCGGCCAGGTAGGCCAGCGGCACCCAGCGCGCCATGAAGCGCGGCTCGAGCTGGGCGATGATGAACATCGACACCAGGCCGATGCCGAAGGAACTGGCCTGCTTCATCAGCAGGTCCCAGTTCTTGCCGCTGGCCGAATAGAGCACGAACAGGCTGCCGGCGGCGAGCGTCAGCAGGATGAGCAGCAAGGGGCCGTCGATGTGGATGCGCTGCAGGAAGCTGGCGCGCCTGCGCATCACGTCCTCGCTGGAGAGCATGCGGTCGAAGTTGTTCTTCACGGGGCCGATTCCTGGGCGACTGTGGCGGGGGCGAACTCGGGCTTGAGCCGGCCGTTCTCGTCAAGCAGCCAGGCATCCATGACCTGGCGCACCACGGGGGCGGCGACGCCGGAACCGGACTCGCCGTTCTCGACCATCACCGAAACCACGATCCTGGGATCGTCGGCCGGGGCGAAGGCGACGAACAAGGCGTGGTCGCGGTGGCGTTCCTGGAGTTTGTTGCGGTCGTACTTCTCACCCTGCTTGATCGCCACCACCTGGGCCGTGCCGCTCTTGCCTGCGATGCGGTACTGCGAGCCGATGGCGGCCTTGCGGGCGGTGCCGCGGGCGCCGTGCATCACCTGCTCCATGCCGTGAGTGACCCTGGCCCAGTCAGACTTGTCGCGCAGGACGATGTTTTCCATGGGGTTCTCGTCCACCGGGGGCTGGCCTTCGATGGTCTTGGCCAGGTGTGGACGATTCCACACGCCTTTGTTGGCGATCAGCGCGGTGGCCTGGGCCAACTGCAGCGGTGTGGTCTGCATGTAGCCCTGACCGATGCCAAGGATCAGGGTTTCGCCGGGGAACCAGGCCTGGCGGCGGGTGGCGCGCTTCCACTCACGGGACGGCATCAATCCGGGCGACTCTTCGAACATGTCCAGGGCGACCTTCTGCCCGATACCGAACTTGTTCATGTAGCTGGACAGCCGATCGATCCCCATCTTGTGCGCAAGATCGTAGAAGTACGTGTCGTTTGACCGCATGATCGCCACATCCAGATCAACCCAGCCATCGCCGGTGCGGTTCCAGTTGCGGTATTTGTGATCGTAGTTGGGCAGTTGGTAGTAACCCGGGTCGAACACCCGGCTGCCCGCCGTCACCACGCCACTGTCGAGGCCGGCAATCGCCACTGCCGGCTTGATGGTCGAGCCGGGCGGATAAAGACCGCGCAGCACACGGTTGAACAGCGGCCGGTCGATCGAGTCGCGCAGTTCGGCGTAGGCCTTGAAGCCGATGCCGGTGACGAACAGGTTGGGGTCGAAGCTCGGCTGGCTGACCATCGCCAGCACCTCGCCGGTGCGCGGGTCGAGGGCGACGATGGCGCCACGGCGCCCGCCCAGCGCCTGCTCGGCGGCTTCCTGCAGCTTGATATCCAAGCTCAGCACGATATCCTTGCCCGGCTTCGGGTCTGTGCGCTTGAGCACTCGCAGCACGCGGCCACGGGCGTTGGTCTCGACCTCCTCATACCCCACCTGGCCGTGCAGCTCGTCTTCGTAGAAGCGCTCGATGCCGGTCTTGCCGATGTGGTGGGTGCCGCTGTAATTCACCGGGTCGAGGCTCTTGAGTTCCTTCTCGTTGATCCGCCCGACGTAGCCCACCGAATGGGCGAAATGCGCGCCCTGGGGGTAGTGGCGAACCAGCTGCGCCGCTACTTCCACGCCGGGCAGGCGGAACTGGTTGACCGCGATGCGGGCAATCTGCTCTTCGTTGAGCTCGAACAGGATCGGCACCGGCTCGAACGGCCGGCGCCCCTGCTTCATGCGCTTCTCGAACAGGGCACGGTCGTCGGGAGTGAGCTCGAGCACCTCGACGATCACGTCCAGCACTTCCTGCCACTTGCCGGCATTGCCGGCGCGTTCGCGGGTCATCACCAGGCTGAAGCTGGGGCGGTTGTCCGCCACCACCACGCCGTTGCGGTCGAAGATCAGCCCACGGGTCGGCGGGATCGGCTGCACATGCACCCGGTTGTTCTCCGACAGCGTCGAGTGATAGTCGTACTGGATGACCTGCAGGTAATACAGCCGGGCGATCAGCACGCAGACGAGCAGCACCACCGCCACGGCGCCCACGACGACGCGGTTGCGCACCAGGCGGGCGTCTTTTTCGTGGTCCTTGAGGCGGATCTGCTGCGGCATCGGAGAGGCTTACAGGTTCATTTGTGGTAGGGATGCCCGGACAGCACGGTCCAGGCGCGGTAGATCTGCTCGCCGATGAGTATCCTTACCAACGGGTGCGGCAACGTCAGCGGCGACAGCGACCAGCGCTGTTCGCTGCGCGCGCAGACTTCCGGCGCCAGCCCTTCCGGGCCGCCCACCATCAGGTTGACCGTACGCGCGTCCAGGCGCCAACGGTCCAGCTCGCCCGCCAGTTGCTCGGTGCTCCAGGGCTTGCCATGGACCTCGAGGGTGACGATGCGTTCCCCAGGCTGCACCTTGCTCAGCATCGCCTCGCCCTCCTGACGGATCAGGCGGGCGACATCGGCGTTCTTGCCGCGGGTGTTCAGCGGGATTTCCACCAGCTCCAGCGCAAGCTCCGGGGGCAGGCGCTTGGCATACTCATGCCAGCCTTCCTCGACCCACTTGGGCATGCGCGAGCCGACCGCGATCAGACGCAGACGCACGGCGCTTCCTTATTCCCGGTCTTTGAGCTTGTCGGTGAAGTAGTCGCTGGCGTTTTCCGGACTGTGGTGCTTGGCATCGGCGGCACGGCTCTGCTCGGCACCCAGCCACAGGCGCTCCAGGTCGTAGAACTGGCGGGCAGCGGCGGTCATCATGTGCACGATGACGTCGTTCAGGTCCAGCAGGACCCAGTCGCTGTCGCCCTTGCCTTCTTCACCCAGGGGTTGCGCACCCTCTTTCTTCACCGCTTCACGGACCTTTTCCAGCATCGCGTTGATCTGGCGATTGGAGGTACCGGTGGCAATGATCATGTAGTCGGTCAGGCTGTGCTTTTCGCGCACGTCGATGACCTGGATGTCCTGGGCCTTGACGTCTTCCAGGGCGCTGATGGTCAGTTTGACCAGCTCTTCGCCACTGATGCCATTGATTTTCTGCTTGGTCATATAAAACTCGTTCAACTCATTGATTGAGGCGCCAGCGGGCGCCGTCAGTTGGACACACGATACAGGTCGTGTGCCTCGATATAGGCCAGTACTGCGTCCGGCACCAGGAACCGCACCGACTTGCCGCTGGCCAGCAGCTGCCGGATTTGCGTGGCGGACACCGCGAGCGGGGTCTGCCAGACGAACGAAATGTGCCCCGCCGGGCCGGACATGGCGGTGGGATCGCTCTCCGAGCGCGCCGCCAACAGGTTGCGCAACTCGTCAGGGGGTTCGACATCGGCATCCGGGCGCTGCAGCACCAGGATGTGACAGTGTTGCAGCAGCTCTTCCCAGCGATGCCAGCTGGGCAGGCCGCAGAACGCGTCCCAGCCCAGCACCAGGAACAGCTGGTCGTGCACGTTCAATTCAGAGCGGATCGATTCGAGCGTGTCGATGGTGTACGACGGTTTGTCGCGGGCCAGTTCACGGGCATCGACACTCAGGCAATCAACCCCGGCCACCGCGCCGCGCACCATGGCCAACCGATCCTGGGCCGACACCAGCGGCGTGTCGCGGTGCGGCGGGCGGGCGTTAGGCAGCAGGCGCAGCTCGTCCAGGCGCATGAACTCGGCCACTTCCAGCGCGCTGCGCAGGTGACCGATATGCACCGGATCGAAGGTACCGCCGAGAATGCCGATACGCCGGACTGCCACAGCGTTGCTCAACTCAGCACGACTCCTGGCCGCGCAGCTGGCCGTCGCCGATCACCACGTACTTCTCGCAGGTCAGGCCTTCCAGGCCGACCGGGCCGCGGGCGTGCAGCTTGTCGGTGGAGATGCCGATTTCCGCGCCCAGGCCGTACTCGAAGCCATCGGCGAAGCAGGTCGGGGTGTTGAGCATGACCGACGCCGAGTCTACCTCGGCGATGAAACGCCGGGACTGGCCCTGGTGCTCGGTAATGATCGAGTCGGTGTGGTGCGAGCCGTAGTGGTTGATGTGTTCGATGGCCTGCTCCAGGCCGTCGACGACGCGGATCGACAGGATCGCGTCAAGGTATTCGGTGTGCCAGTCGTCTTCACTGGCCGGCTTGGCGTCGATGATCGCCCGGGTGCGCTCGCAGCCGCGCAGCTCGACGCCCTTGTCGTGGAATCGGCGGGCCATTTCCGGCAGGAAGCGCTCGGCCACGGCCTGGTCCACCAACAGGGTTTCCATGGCGCCACAGATGCCGTAGCGGTAGGTCTTGGCGTTGAAGGCCACGCGCCATGCCTTGTCCAGGTCGGCATGGGCATCGACGAAGACATGGCAGATGCCGTCCAGATGCTTGATTACCGGTACCCGGGCGTCGCGACTGATGCGCTCGATCAGGCCACGGCCGCCACGCGGGACAATCACATCGACGAATTCCGGCATGCTGATCAGCGCGCCCACGGCCTCGCGGTCGGTGGTCTCGACCACTTGCACCACCGCCGGCGGCAGGCCGGCCTCGGCCAGGCCGCGCTGGATGCAGGCGGCGATGGCGCGGTTGGAGTGGATGGCCTCGGAGCCGCCGCGCAGGATGGTGGCGTTGCCCGACTTCAGACACAGGCTGGCGGCGTCGATGGTCACGTTGGGGCGCGACTCGTAGATGATGCCGATGACACCCAGCGGCACGCGCATCTTGCCGACCTGGATGCCCGACGGGCGGTAGCTCATGTCGCGGATGGCACCGACCGGATCCGCCAGGCTGGCCACCTGGCGCAGGCCGGTGATCATGCCGTCGATGCGCGCCGGGGTGAGTGCCAGGCGGTCGAGCAGCGCCGGCTCCAGGCCGTTCTTGCGACCGTTGGCCAGGTCCTGTTCGTTGGCTGCGGTGAGCGCGTCGCGAGCCGCGTCGAGGGCGTCGGCGGCGGCCTGCAGGGCGCGGTTCTTCTGCGCGGTGCTGGCACGGCCGATCACCCGCGAGGCCTCGCGGGCGGCGCGACCCAGGCGGGTCATGTAGTCAAGAACGGACTCGGTCATGGGTTCGGTGTCTTGGCAAAGGGGAAATCGGCTGATTATAACTGGAGCGCTCGGGTACGCCCAGCGGCGGGTGGCGGATGGTCGAAAATGGTGGGGGGAATGTGTTGGAAAGATGTAACGACCCGTATCAGCATTTCCTGCGCCTGATCCGGCCCTTTCGCGGGTAAACCCGCTCCCACAGGCTCTGCGCATAACCTGTGGGAGCGGGTTTACCCGCGAAAGGGCCAATCACCGACTTGGCGATTCAGCCTCGATTAAGCCATTCATTGCTATCATCGCCGCCTCCATAGCCACGAACCGCGCGTATGTCCGTCCCAGCCCCCTGCCCGGCCCGGGCCTTGCCCGACAGCTTCTTCGACCGCGACGCCCAGACCCTCGCCCGCGAGCTGCTGGGCAAGGTCATCCGTCATCGCCACGGCGATCTCTGGCTGGCGGCGCGAATCATCGAGACCGAGGCCTACTACCTCACCGACAAGGGCAGCCACGCCTCCCTGGGCTTCACCGAGAAGCGCAAGGCGCTGTTCCTCGATGGCGGGCACATCTACATGTATTACGCCCGTGGCGGCGATTCACTGAACTTCAGCGCCCAGGGCCCGGGCAACGCGGTGCTGATCAAGTCCGCCTACCCCTGGACCGACGCCATCTCAGACGCCAACAGCCTGGCCCGGATGCAGCTGAACAACCCCGACGCCAGCGGCAACCTGCGCCCACCCGAGCGCCTGTGCAACGGCCAGACCCTGCTGTGCCGGGCCCTGGGCCTGAAGGTGCCGAACTGGGACGCCCGGCGCTTCGACCCCGAGCGCCTGTATGTCGAGGACTGCGCCATACAGGTACCGAGGGTGATCCAGACCACCCGGCTGGGCATCCCCCACGGCCGCGACGAACACCTGCCCTACCGCTTCGTCGATGCCGACTACGCGCGCTTCTGCAGCCGAAACCCGCTGCGCCGCGGCCAGGTCGAAGGCAAAGACTTCTTCATGCTCGAACAAGGAAACTGAACCATGGGCCAATGGCTCGACAGCCTGACCACCTGGCTTGGCGCCAATCCGCAGTGGCTCGGCCTGGCGATCTTCATCGTCGCCTGCGTCGAATGCCTGGCGATCGCCGGCATCATCGTGCCCGGCACCGTGCTGCTGTTCGCCGTCGCCGTGCTGGCCGGCAGCGGCGCCTTCAGCCTCGGCGAGACGCTGTTGCTGGGCTTCCTCGGCGGGATGCTGGGCGATGCGATCTCCTACGGCATCGGCAAGTACTTCCACCAGAACATCCGCCGCCTGCCGCTGCTGCGCAGCCACCCGCAGTGGATCGGCAGCGCCGAGGCGTACTTCCAGCGCTACGGCATTGCCAGCCTGCTGGTCGGCCGCTTCATCGGCCCGCTGCGACCGATGCTGCCGATGGTCGCCGGCATGTTCGACATGCCGCTGCCACGCTTCATCGCCGTGAGCCTGGTGGCCGGCGCCGGCTGGTCGGTAGCCTACCTGCTGCCCGGCTGGGCCACCGGCGCGGCCATGCGCCTGCCACTGCCGGAAGGGTTCTGGCTGGACGCCGGGATCGTCGTCGGCACCCTGGCAGTGCTCATCGGCCTGAGCTTGAGCACCAGCATTCGCGACCAGCGCCACGGCACCCGGCTGATCGCCGCCCTCAGCGGCCTGGCCGTGGCCGCGCTGTTCATCGGCTGGCCATACCTGAGCGAGTTCGACCAGGGCGTGATGACCCTGGTTCAGGAACACCGCAGCCAGGCCATCGACGGCGCCGTGGTGCTGGTCACCCGCCTGGGCGACTTCCGCACCCAGTTCTTCCTGGGCGGCCTGCTCACCGGCTTGCTGCTGCTGGCCCGGCAATGGCGTCACGCCTTGTTCGCCGGCACCGCGCTGATCGGCACGGCCTTGGCCAACGGTACGCTGAAATGGCTGTTCGCCCGCGCCCGCCCCGAGGTGCTGGTCGATCCGCTGACCAGCTACAGCATGCCCAGCGGCCACAGCTCGGCGTCGTTCGCCTTCTTCCTGGTGCTGGCGGTGCTGGCCGGACGCGGGCAGCCGCCGCGCATGCGCCTGACCTGGGTCATGCTGGGCTGCCTGCCGGCGCTGGCGATCGCCTTGTCGCGGGTTTACCTGGGCGCGCACTGGCCAACCGATATCCTCGCCGGAGCGTTGCTGGCGTGCTGCGTGTGCGCGGCGAGCCTGACCCTGGTGCAGCATCGCCAGCCGCTGGTGGCGCTGGCGCAACGGGTGTGGTGGCTGGTGCTGCCGGCATGCGTCGCGTTGCTGGCGTTCTTTGCCCTGCACGCGCTGCCAAAGGCGTTGTTGCGCTACCAGTATTGATACAGTCGCAAGTCCCTGTAGGAGCGGCCTTGTGCCGCGAAAGGGCTGCGAAGCGGCCCCGGGATTTCAGCGCTAAAGCAAAAATCGCCGGGGCCGCGTTGCGCCCCTTTCGCGGCACAAGGCCGCTCCTACAGGGATCGCATGGGCCGCTGGGCGGGCAAGCCTGATCAGGCGAACAACTCGCCCTGGATCCGCTCGAGCAACGCCTGGATCGCCTCCAGCCTGAGCTGCGGCGAATCGATGGCCAGCAGGCCGAGCTTGTCCTCTTCCATGAACGGCAGCAGGTACGCCAGCTGGTTGCCCAGCGACTGGCGCCCGTCCACGTCGCGCGGCATGTCCAGCGCCTCGACCATCGGGTGCTCGCCCAACGCCAGCAGCAGGGCCAGGAGGTCGTCGTCCTGCTCCAACAACGGGCTGTCCGCCAGGTCCGGCAGCCATTGCACCTCGGCGAGCATCAGCTGGTCCTTCTGCACCTCGGTCCGCTCGACGCGAAACCGCCGCACGCCCTCAACGCGGATGCCCAGCAGGCCGTTGTCCTGCTGCACGAAATCGCGGATCAACGCCTCGCAGCCGAGCGAGGCCACCACTGGCGGCGCCTTGCCCACCTGTTCGCCTTCAAGGATGCACACCACGCCGAAACCGGCGCCCTGCTTCATGCAGCGGCCGATCATGTCCAGGTAGCGCGCCTCGAAGATCTGCAGGTCGAGCAGGCAACCGGGGAACAGCACGGTATTGAGGGGAAACAGCGGTAACGTCATCTCGATTCCTCAAGCCACCAGGCTGACCGCCAACGGCAGGAACACCGCCGTGGCCACCCCCATCAGGCTCATCGCCAGCGCGGCGAAGGCGCCGCATTCGTCACTTTCCTGCAAGGCCACCGAGGTACCCACCGCGTGGGCGGTCACCCCCAGCGCCATGCCTCGCGCCTCCGGGCTGAGCACGCCGCAGCGGGTCAACAGCACCGGGCCGAAGATCGCGCCGATCACCCCGGTGATCAGCACGAACACCGCGGCCAGGGCCGCCACCCCGCCGATCTGCTCGGCCACCAGCATGGCGATCGGCGAAGTGACCGACTTCGGCGCCATGGTCATCAGGATCATGTGTTCGGCACCGAACCACCACCCCAGCGCCAGGCACGCCACGGTGGCGAACAGGCCTCCGACTACCAGCGTAGTAAATGTCGGCCAGAACAGCTGCCGAATACGCCGCAGGTTGAGGTAGAGCGGCACCGCCAGGGCCACGGTAGCCGGCCCCAGGAGGATGTTCATGATCTCGGTGCTCTTGCGGTACTCGGCGTAGTCGATGCCGCAGGCCAGGAGGATGCCGATCACCACCAGCATCGACACCAGCACCGGCTGCAGGAAGATCCAGCGGGTCCTCTCATAGCCCGCCAGCACCAGCTGGTAGGCGGCCAGGGTGATGCCGATGCCGAACAACGGATGGTGGATGACCGCCTCGAGCGCGCCGTGCCAGTCGAGGATCATGGCTGCTCCTCGCGCCTGCCCTGACGCTGGATCAACTTCTGCATCAGCACGCCGACGAACACCAGGGTCAGCAGGCAGGAAATCAGCAGGGCCCCGACGATGGCCCAGAAGTCGGCGGCGATGTCCCTGGCATAGACCATCACCCCCACCGCCGGCGGCACCAGCAGCAGCGGCAGGTAGCGCAACAGGCTGCCGGCGGCCTCGTTGAGTGGCTGGCCGACCTCGCCACGGATCATCAGGAAGGCCATCAGCAGCAACAGGCCGATGATGGGCCCGGGCAGGATGGGCAGCAACAGGTGGTTGATCGCCGTTCCCAGCAACTGGAACAGCACCAGCCAGGTCAAACCACGCAACAGCATATGGACCTCCCTCAGAGCATGGCGACCATTATAAGCACGCTAAGCAACTGCCTATAAGGCGATATTCGGCGAAAAGCGGGCAACTTGACTGAAACGGTTCGCCGTGCTGATCTTGCACACTCGTACCAAATGACAATCTGGAGATGTCGCGATGCCCTATGTACCCGTTACAGAGCTTTCGCAGTACGTTGGCAAGGAACTGGGACGTTCCGCCTGGCTGAAGATCGATCAGCAACGCATCAACCTGTTCGCCGAGGCCACTGGCGATTTCCAGTTCATCCATGTCGACCCGGTCAAAGCGGCCAAGACCCCGTTCGGCACCACCATCGCCCATGGTTTTCTCACCCTGTCGTTGATTCCCAAACTGATGGAAGACATCCTCGTGCTGCCCGAAGGGCTGAAGATGGTGGTCAACTACGGCCTGGACAGCGTGCGCTTCATCCAGCCGGTGAAGGTCGACAGCCAGGTACGACTGAAGGTCGACCTGACCGACGCCACCGAGAAGAAACCGGGGCAATGGCTGCTCAAGGCCACCGTCACCCTCGAGATCGAAGGCGAAGAAAAACCCGCCTACATCGCCGAACCGCTGTCGCTCTGCTTCGTCTGAGCCGCCCCAGGGGTCGCCACGCGGCCCCGATTCACGCACCTGCGCATTCTGCGGCATACTCGGCGCATCGATTGTCCCGGAACCCGCCATGCGCCGCCTGCTCCCCCTGACCCTGATCCTGCTGCTCGCCGCCTGCGGCGAAGGCGAACCACTGTCGCCCCCGGACGCCCGGCTGCCCGACGGCGGCCGCTACCGCGGCCAGGTGGTTGACGGCCTGCTGCAAGGCGAGGGGCGCATCGACTATCCCAACGGCAGCTGGTACGCCGGCACCTTCAAGGACGGCCAGTGGCATGGCCAGGGCGAATGGCACGGCAGCAACGGCGAGGTCTATCGCGGCCAATTCAGCGAAGGCCTGTTCCAGGGCCTGGGCGACCTGACCACCCCCGACAGCCATTATGCCGGCACCTTCAAGCATGGCCGCCGCGATGGCGAGGGCACGCTCAAACAAAACGACCAGACCTACCGCGGCCAGTTCAAGGACGACCAGTACGAAGGTGCCGGCCAGCTCGAACTGGCCGACGGCAGCCGCTACCAGGGCCTGTTCGCCAAGGGCAAGCCCAACGGCGCCGGGGTGCGCAGCGACGCCAGCGGCAACCAGTTCGGCGGCCACTTCATCGACGGCCAGCTGCAAGGCGCCGGCACCTACGACAGCGCCGACGGCGAGCAGTACATCGGCGAGTTCAAGGACAACCGCCTCGAAGGCCGGGGTCGCTACGAGAGCGCCGACGGCGACGTCTGGATCGGCGACTTCAAGGATGGGTCGCTGGTCGGCCAGGGCGAACTGCTGGGCAGCGACGGCAGCCGCTACAAGGGTGGTTTTCGCGACTGGCGCTTCGCCGGCAGCGGCACCTTGCAACTGGCCGACGGCAGCCAGTATGTCGGCGGTTTTGCCGACGACGCCTACCATGGTCGCGGCAAGCTGACCCACCCGGACGGACGGGTCGAGAGCGGCACCTGGGTCAACGGCGTGCGGGTGCGCGATGCCCAGGGCAAGCTGCTGCCCGACCCGCTGGACCTGGCCCTGCTCAACCAGGGCAAACTACTGGCCGATGCACTGGCCAAGGTGCCTGCGTCGGTACCGCCTGTGCAGCTGTACAGCCTGGTGGTGGCCGGTGACGGCCAGCAAAGCGTGTTCCTGCGTGAGGCCGACTATGTCAGCAACATGCTCAAGGTGCGCTTCGGCGCCCACGGCCAGGTGACCCTGGTCAATCATCGCGACCATCTGGCCGACCGCCCCATGGCCACACGCGAGAACATCACCCGTGCCGCCCGTACCCTGGCCGAGCGCAGCGGCCCGGAGGACCTGGTGTTCATCTACTTGACCAGCCACGGCAGCCATGACCACCAACTGGTGCTCGACCAGCCGCGCCTGCAACTGGCCGACCTGTCCGCCGACGAACTGGCCAGCGCCCTGGCACCACTGAAGGACCGCGACAAGGTGATCGTCATCTCCGCCTGTTATTCCGGTGGCTATATCGCCCCGCTCAAGGACGACCGCACCCTGGTCATGACCGCCGCGCGCCCCGACCGGGTGTCGTTCGGCTGCTCGGAAGAGGCCGACTTCACCTACTTCGGCGACGCCCTGTTCGCCCAGGCGCTGAACCAGACCGACGACCTGAAACAGGCGTTTGAACTGGCGCGGCAAAGCGTTGCCGAAAGAGAACGAAGGGAGGGCTTCGAAGCCTCGGAGCCACAGCTCTGGGCGCCGCCGCCAGTGATCAGCCACTGGCAGCGCCTGCGCCACCAACAGGCCGAGCAAGCCCTGCGCAATGAAGCCCAGCCAGCTTCGGGGGAACAGGCAAAAAAACCTGGCGCCCACTAAGCTGTGTAGTAACGAGGGAGAGACACCATGTACCTGACGCCTCAACATGTCCTGCTTGCCGGTGCCACGGGTCTGACGGGTGAACACCTGCTGGATCGCCTGCTCAACGAGCCCACCATCAGCCGCGTGCTGGCACCGACCCGTCGCCCCCTGGCCGAGCATCCGCACCTGGAAAACCCGGTGGGCGACCCGGCCGTGTTTCTCCCGCAACTGGCCGGTCGTGTCGATATCGCCTTCTGCTGCCTGGGCACCACGCTCAAGCAGGCAGGCTCGGAAAACGCCTTCCGCGCCGTCGACCTGGACATGGTCGTGGCCTTCAGCAAGCGTGCCCGCGAGATGGGTGCCCGTCACCTGCTGGTGATCAGCGCCCTGGGCGCCGATCCGAAGTCGTCGGTCTTCTACAACCGGGTCAAGGGCGAGATGGAAGAGGCGCTCAAGCAGCAGGACTGGCCGCAGTTGACCATCGTGCGGCCTTCGTTACTTCTGGGCGAGCGGATCGAGCCGCGCCTGGGTGAACGGATGGCGGCGCCCTTCGCCCGCCTGATACCGGGCAAGTACCGGGGCATCGAGGCCTGCACCCTGGCCCGGGCGCTGTGGCGCCTGGCGCTGGAAGAGGAAGACGGGATCCGGGTGGTCGAGTCGGACGAGCTGCGAAAACTCGGCAAGAAATAGCGTTGACCTGTTATGCCCTTTCGCGGGTAAACCCGCTCCCACAGGTTGTGCACAGGCCCTGTGGGAGCGGGTTTACCCGCGAAAGGGCCGCTACAGACCGCCGGTGGCGTTAAAACCCACCCCCGCCGCCGTCAACAACGACAACGGCAGCAACAAGGTATCCAGCAATGCGCTCCCCGGCAGGTCCAACCCCGGATAAGCCGGCGCTTCGGCGCCAAAGCGGTCCTCGGGGCAACAACCGCCATTGATCACGTACAAGTCCAGGCGCGTTCCGGCATACACCACCGGCGCCCCCGGCTTGTTGGCATCGAGGGTGCGCACCGTGGCGCAACCGCCGAGCTGGCCCAGTATCACCAGCCCCGCCAACACCCGCTTCAATCATCGACCCCGTAATGATGCTCGCCCCAGCGCGGCAGCATGTCCTGCGGGATGTTCAGCAGGTTGAGGATGCGCGCCACGACGAAATCGACCAGGTCGTCGATGCTCTGCGGCTGGTGATAGAACCCCGGTGCCGCCGGCAGGATCACCGCGCCCATCTGCGACAGCTTGAGCATGTTCTCCAGGTGGATGGTGGAGAACGGCGCCTCGCGCGGCACCAGGATCAGTTGCCGACGTTCCTTGAGGGTCACGTCGGCGGCGCGCTCGATCAGGTTGTTGCAGGCACCCGTGGCGATCGCCGACAGGGTGCCGGTGGAACAGGGCACCACCACCATCGCCGCCGGCGCGCCGGAGCCCGAGGCCACCGGCGACATCCAGTCCTCCTTGCCGTACACGCGGATCTGCCCGTCGGCCGCGCCGGTGTACTCGGTGAGGAACGCCTGCATGGCCTGGGGCTTGGCCGGCAGCAGCACGTCGGTCTCGGTGGCCATCACCAACTGCGCGGCCTTGGAGATGAGGAAGTGCACCTCGCGGTCCTCGCGCACCAGGCAGTCGAGCAGACGCAGGCCATACTGCGCCCCGGAGGCGCCGGTCATGGCCAGGGTGATGCGTTCCGGCCCGCTCACTTCAGCGCCTCGGCCAGCTTGCCGTGCAGGCCGCCGAAACCGCCGTTGCTCATGATCACCACATGGGTGCCCGGGCGGGCCTGGCCCTTGATGCGCTCGATGATGGCTTCGAGGCTGTCGGCCACCACGCTCGGCACCTTGCACTGCGCGGCGGTGCCCGCCAGGTCCCAGCCCAGGTTGGGCGGCGCGTACCAGATCACCTGGTCGGCGTCGTTGACGCTTTCCGGCAGGCCATCGCGGTGGGCGCCAAGCTTCATGGAGTTGGAGCGCGGCTCGATCACCGCAATCACCGGCGCCTCGCCAACGCGCTTGCGCAGGCCATCGAGGGTGGTGGCAATGGCAGTCGGGTGGTGGGCGAAGTCATCGTAGATGGTCACGCCTTGAACTTCGGCGACCTTCTCCATACGCCGTTTGACGCTCTTGAACGCGCTCAGGCCCTCGATGCCCATGGCCGGGGCCACACCCACATGGCGGGCGGCCGCCAGGGTGGCCAGGGCGTTGGCAACGTTGTGCTGGCCAGTCAGGGCCCAGTCCACCACGCCTTGCGCCTCGTCCTCGAACAGCACCTCGAAGCGCGAACCGTCGGCGCTGAGCAGGCGCGCCTGCCACTGGCCACCAGCTCCGGTGGTCTGCAACGGGGTCCAGCAGCCCATGCCGATCACTCGCTCCAGCGCCTGCTCGGTGGTCGGGTGGATGACCAGGCCTTCGCTCGGGATGGTGCGCACCAGGTGGTGGAACTGCCGCTCGATGGACGCCAGGTCCGGGAAGATGTCCGCGTGATCGAACTCGAGGTTGTTGAGGATCGCGGTGCGCGGGTGGTAGTGCACGAACTTCGAGCGCTTGTCGAAGAAGGCGCTGTCGTATTCGTCGGCCTCGACCACGAAGAACGGTGTGCCGCCCAGGCGCGCCGACACCGAGAAGTTCTGCGGCACGCCGCCGATCAGGAAGCCCGGGCTCATGCCGGCATGTTCCAGGACCCAGGCCAGCATGCTGCTGGTGGTGGTCTTGCCATGGGTACCGGCCACGGCCAGCACCCAGCGGCCCTGCAGCACATGGTCGGCCAGCCACTGCGGGCCGGACACATAGGGCAGGCCCTTGTTCAGCACGTACTCCACCGCCGGGTTGCCCCGCGACATGGCGTTGCCGATCACCACCAGGTCAGGTGCCGGCTCCAGCTGGGCCGGGTCGTAGCCCTGGGTCAGCTCGATGCCCTGGGCCTCGAGCTGGGTGCTCATCGGGGGATAGACGTTGGCGTCGGAGCCGGTGACGCGGTGGCCCAGTTCCTTGGCCAGCACGGCCAGCGAACCCATGAAAGTGCCGCAAATACCGAGAATATGAATGTGCATGATCGACCTCGCAAAACGTCGAGGCAGGGTAGCCCAGGGCGAGGGAAATCGCACTCGCTGTTTCGCTCAACTGGCCCTGGCGATGCCGTGTTTGCGCAGTTTTCGATACAAGGTATTGCGGCTGATGCCCAGGTGTTCGGCGACGCGGGTCAAGTGCCAGCGGTTTGCCTCCAGTACGGCGAGCAATGCATCGCGCTCGGCGTGTAGGAGCGGCCTTGTGCCGCGAAAGGGCTGCGCAGCAGCCCCGGCGATTTCAGCGATATGGTCAGGATCCTGGGGCCGCTCTGCGGCCCTTTCGCGGCACAAGGCCGCTCCTACAGAGGGCGCGCCATGGCGGACAATTGCAGGGAGATCGGAAAACTCGATGTGCGCACCTTCGCACAACGCCACCACGGTACGCAGCACATTCCTCATCTGCCGCACGTTACCCGGCCAGGTGAAGTCCAGCAGCGCCTGGCGGGCGGCCGGGTCGAGGCCGATGGCCTGGCCCTCGGCCTCCTGCGCCAGCAGGAAATCGAGCAACTGCGCCTTGTCGCTACGCTCGCGCAGCGCCGGCAGTGCAACCTCGAGGCCATTGAGGCGGTAATAGAGGTCTTCGCGAAATCCCCCCTGTTCAACCCGTTCCAACAGGTCACGGTGGGTGGCGCTGACGATCCGCACATCTACCGCCTGCGGCTCGCCACCGATGGGCACCACCTGGCGTTCTTCGAGCACCCGCAGCAGGCGGGTCTGCAACGCCAGCGGCATGTCGCCGATCTCGTCCAGCAGCAAGGTGCCACCATCGGCCTGCAGCAACTTGCCGCGCATGCCCTCCTTGCGCGCGCCGGTGAAGCTACCGCCGCGATAGCCGAACAGCTCGCTTTCGATCAGGCTTTCGGGAATCGATGCACAGTTGATTGCCACGAACGGCTTGTGCCGGCGCGAGCTGGCCTGGTGCACGGCCTGGGCGAAGGCCTCCTTGCCGCAGCCGGTCTCGCCGCGCAGCAGCAGCGGCACGTCACGCTCGAACACCCGCACGGCGCGGCGAAAGTCCTCGCGCAGGGCCGGGTCGAGCAGGCAGATGCCGGGGTCGCTGGCCCGGGGCAAGGCCACCGGCACTGACCACACCGGCGTTCGGGCCTGGCCGCGCAAGCTGGCGAACACCTGGCGGCCATCGCGGGTGTGCAACGGCCAGGCGCTGCTGCCCTGGGGCGTGGCGCGACTGAACAGCTCGTCGTGGCTGCAGGCGAAGAACCTGTCCAGGGGCTTGCCCAGCACACCGCCTCGGATGGTCCCCAGCAGGTTCAAGGCGCTCTGGTTGGCGGCGCAAATTCGCCCGTCGCCATCGACGGCCAGCAAGCCCTCGCTGAACAGACCGACCGACTCGGCCTGCAGGTGGAAGCGCAGCAGCCACTGCTGCTCGAAATGACGCAGGAAATAACAGCTTTCGATCATCTTCGCCGAGAGGTTGACCAGGGCCATGGTGTGGAACTGGCTCTGGCGCGAAACATCCGGCCGTGCCGATGACACGTCGAGTACCCCCAGCAGTTCACCGTGGGGATCGAATACCGGGCTGGCCGAGCAGGTCAGCCCGGTATGGCGGCCACGAAAGTGCTCGTCCTGGTGAATGGTCAGGGCCTGGCGCTCGACCAGGCAGGTGCCGATGCCGTTGGTGCCCTCGCGGGCTTCGCTCCAGTCGGCGCCCAGCCACAGCCCGGCGCGCTCGAAGATGCGCCGCTCGCCGGGGGCGGTGACGCAGTTGAGGATCACCCCGCGGGCGTCGGTCAGCAACACCGCGTGCCCGCTGCCGGAGAGCTGCTGGTGCAGGCTGTTCATCTCGTTGTCGGCGATCTGCAGCACCTGGCGCAGGCGCTCGCGGCTCTCCAGCAGGCGGCCGTGCTCGAGCACCACCGGGGCCTGGGCCCGTGCCGGGTCGAGGTGGTAGTCCTCCAGGCAGCGCAGCCAGGAGCGGGCGATCGACGGGTCGCTGCCCGGCCCGCTGGCCTGGCCGTGGGCGACCGTGAGCACTTGCTGGGCATGGCGGCTGAACGGGTTGCTCTGCATTTGTAGTTGTTCTCCGCAGATAGAGCGTGTCGCCAGCATCCTCCAGGCAGGAACGCTTTGCAATGGTGCACTGACCCTGCGGTCACGACCCGTGTCGCAAACGGTACAAAGTGTCACCCAGGCCGTACCGGCCTTGGCACAGAGCATGGCCAACCGCTTACCGCCCTTGACCCAAGTCATTGATACACAAGGACCTCCAGGCGCTGGCCCGACCTTTGCTCTACGCTAGGAAACTCCGCAACAATCACAACGACCAGGAGACACACCATGCGTTACGCACATCCCGGTACCGAGGGCGCGAAGGTTTCCTTCAAGAGCCGCTACGGCAACTACATCGGTGGTGAGTTCGTTCCTCCGGTAAAGGGTGAGTACTTCACCAACACCTCGCCGGTGAACGGCCAGGCGATCGCCGAGTTCCCCCGCTCCAGCGCCGAAGACATCGAAAAGGCCCTCGACGCCGCCCATGCCGCCGCCGACGCCTGGGGCCGCACCTCGGTGCAGGACCGCTCCAACGTCCTGCTGCGCATCGCCGATCGCATCGAGCAGAACCTCGAACTGCTGGCCATCACCGAGACCTGGGACAACGGCAAGCCGATCCGCGAAACCCTCAACGCCGACATCCCGCTGGCGGTCGATCACTTCCGCTACTTCGCCGGCTGCATCCGCGCCCAGGAAGGCGGCGCCGCCGAGATCAACGAATCCACCGTGGCTTATCACATCCACGAGCCACTGGGCGTGGTCGGGCAGATCATCCCGTGGAACTTCCCGCTGCTGATGGCCGCCTGGAAGCTGGCCCCGGCCCTGGCCGCCGGCAACTGCGTGGTGCTCAAGCCTGCCGAGCAGACGCCGCTGGGCATCACCGTGCTGCTGGAGCTGATCGGCGACCTGCTGCCCAAAGGCGTGCTCAACGTGGTGCAAGGCTATGGCCGCGAGGCCGGTGAAGCCCTGGCCACCAGCAAGCGCATCGCCAAGATCGCCTTCACCGGCTCCACCCCGGTCGGCGCGCATATCATGAAATGCGCCGCCGAGAACATCATCCCGTCCACCGTCGAGCTGGGTGGCAAGTCGCCCAACGTCTACTTCGAGGACATCATGCAGGCCGAGCCGGCCTTCATCGACAAGGCCGCCGAAGGCATGGTGCTGGCGTTCTTCAACCAGGGTGAAGTATGCACCTGCCCGTCGCGCGCCCTGGTGCAGGAGTCGATCTACCCGCAGTTCATGGAAGTGGTGATGAAGAAGGTCCTGCAGATCAAGCGCGGCGACCCGCTGGACACCGACACCATGGTCGGCGCCCAGGCATCCCAGCAGCAGTTCGAAAAGATCCAGTCGTACCTGAAGATTGCCCAGGAAGAAGGCGCCGAGCTGCTCACCGGCGGCAAGGTGGAGCAGCTCGAAGGCGCGCTGGCCAGCGGCTACTACATCCAGCCGACCCTGCTCAAGGGCAACAACAAGATGCGCGTGTTCCAGGAAGAAATCTTCGGCCCGGTGGTCAGCGTCACCACCTTCAAGGACGAAGCCGAGGCCCTGGCCATCGCCAACGACACCGAGTTCGGCCTCGGTGCCGGCGTGTGGACCCGTGACATCAACCGCGCCTACCGCATGGGCCGCGGTATCAAGGCCGGCCGCGTGTGGACCAACTGCTACCACCTGTACCCGGCGCACGCCGCGTTCGGTGGCTACAAGAAGTCCGGCGTCGGCCGTGAAACCCACAAGATGATGCTCGACCACTACCAGCAGACCAAGAACCTGCTGGTGAGCTACGACATCAACCCGCTGGGCTTCTTCTAAACCGCGTCGCCCTTTTCGCGGGTAAACCCGCTCCCACAGATACAGCATAAAATTCAAAATCAGTGCCGAATCTGTGGGAGCGGGCTTGCCCGCGAAGAGGCCAGACCTGCACAAACCAGAAACCAGGGCGGTTCCCGTGCATCAACCGCTCTGGCCCGCTTCCTGCAAAACGAATCACCAGTGGCCGGCAGTCCCTCCGGCAACCTAAGAAAAACAACAGGTGAACCCTATGCCAAGCGATCATTCCGGCAGCGCGCCGGCGAGTTCCTCCGTCGACTTCGAAAAAGTCGGATCGGACTATTTCCAGCAACGTGAACTGAAGAAAGGCGCCGCCGGCTGGGTCCTGCTGGTGGGCCTGGGCGTGGCCTACGTGATCTCCGGCGACTATGCCGGCTGGAACTTCGGCCTGGCCCAGGGTGGCTGGGGCGGCATGTTCCTCGCCACCCTGCTGATGGCCACCATGTACCTGTGCATGTGCTTCTCCCTGGCGGAACTGTCGTCGATGATCCCCACCGCCGGCGGCGGCTACGGCTTCGCCCGCAGCGCCTTCGGCCCCTGGGGCGGGTTCCTCACCGGCACCGCGATCCTCATCGAATACGCCATCGCCCCCGCGGCCATCGCCGTGTTCATCGGCGCCTACTGCCAGTCGCTGTTCGGCATCGGCGGCTGGATGATCTACCTGGCCTTCTACATCGTGTTCATCGGCATCCACATCTTCGGGGTGGGCGAGGCACTCAAGCTGATGTTCATCATCACCGCCGTCGCCGCCATCGCCCTGGCGGTGTTCCTGATCGGCATGGTGCCCCATTTCGATGCAGCCAACCTGTTCGACATCGCCAAGACCGACGCGGTCGGTGCCAGCAGCTTCCTGCCGTTCGGCTATGTCGGCGTGTGGGCGGCGATTCCCTACGCAATCTGGTTCTTCCTCGCGGTCGAGGGCGTACCGCTGGCCGCCGAAGAGACCAAGAACCCGAAACGCGACCTGCCCCGCGGCCTGATCGGCGCGATGCTGGTGCTGCTGGCCTTCGCCCTGCTGATCCTGGTGGTCGGCCCCGGCGGCGCCGGCTCAGAGGCCCTGAAAGCCTCGGGCAACCCGCTGGTCGAGGCGCTGTCCAAGGCCTACGGCGGCTCCACCTGGATGGGCGGCTTCGTCAACCTGGTGGGCCTGGCCGGCCTGATCGCCAGCTTCTTCTCGATCATCTATGCCTATTCGCGGCAGATCTTCGCGCTTTCCCGTGCCGGCTACCTGCCGCGCAAGCTGTCGGAAACCAACAAGAGCAAGGCCCCGGTACTGGCCCTGGTGATCCCCGGCATCATCGGCTTCGCCCTGTCGCTGACTGGCCAGGGCGACCTGCTGATCCTGGTGGCGGTGTTCGGCGCCACGCTGTCCTACGTGCTGATGATGGCCGCGCACATCACCCTGCGTATCCGTCGCCCGAAAATGGAGCGCCCGTACCGCACCCCCGGCGGCATCTTCACCTCGGGCGTGGCCCTGGTGCTGGCCTGCATCGCCGTGGTCGCCGGGTTCCTGGTCGATCCGCGGGTGGTGATTGGCGCTGCGGTGATCTATGCAGTATTAATTGCCTACTTTGCTTTCTACAGCCGTCACCACCTGGTGGCTGGTACCCCGGAAGAGGAATTCGCCGCGATCCAGAAGGCCGAAGAGGCCCTGCACTGATCGCCGACTTGCGCCGCAGGCCAGGCCTGCGGCGCCCTGGAGATTCTGTATGGCAAGTTTCACGCATACGGTGGGCCACCAGGTCTACCGCTTCGACAGCCTCAAAGAGGTGATGGCCAAGGCCAGCCCGGCGCGTTCGGGCGACTACCTGGCGGGGGTCGCCGCCAGCAACGACGGCGAGCGGGTGGCGGCGCAGATGGCCCTGGCCAACATCCCGCTCAAGCACTTCCTCAGCGAGGCGCTGATTCCTTATGAACAGGACGAAGTCACCCGCCTGATCATCGACACCCACGATGCGCAGGCCTTCGCCGCCGTCAGCCACCTGACCGTCGGCGGCCTGCGCGACTGGCTGCTGGGCGAGCAGGCCGACGAGCACAGCCTGCGCGCCCTGGCGCCAGGCCTGACGCCGGAAATGGCGGCGGCGGTATCGAAGATCATGCGCGTGCAGGACCTGGTGCTGGTGGCGCAGAAAATCCGCGTGGTCACCGCCTTTCGCGGCACCATGGGGCTGCGCGGGCGGCTGTCGACGCGCCTGCAGCCCAACCACCCGACCGACGAACCGGCCGGCATCGCCGCGAGCATCCTCGACGGCCTGCTGTACGGCAACGGCGACGCCATGATCGGCATCAACCCGGCCACCGACAGCATCGCCTCGATCTGCGCGCTGCTGGAGATGCTCGACGCGATCATCCAGCGCTACGACATCCCCACCCAGTCCTGTGTGCTGACCCACGTCACCACCTCGATCGAGGCGATCAACCGTGGCGTGCCGCTGGACCTGGTGTTCCAGTCCATCGCCGGCACCGAGGCGGCCAACGCCGGCTTCGGCATCAACCTCAACGTGCTCCAGGAAGGCTACGAGGCGGGCCTGTCGCTCAAGCGCGGCACGCTCGGGCAGAACCTGATGTACTTCGAGACCGGCCAGGGCAGCGCGCTGTCGGCCAACGCCCACCACGGCGTCGACCAGCAGACCTGCGAGACCCGCGCCTACGCCGTGGCCCGCCACTTCAAGCCGTTCCTGGTCAACACCGTGGTCGGCTTCATCGGCCCGGAATACCTGTACAACGGCAAGCAGATCATCCGCGCCGGCCTCGAGGACCACTTCTGCGGCAAGCTGCTGGGCGTGCCGATGGGCTGCGACATCTGCTACACCAACCACGCCGAGGCCGACCAGGACGACATGGACACCCTGCTGACCCTGCTGGGCGTGGCCGGGATCAACTTCATCATGGGCATCCCCGGCTCCGACGACATCATGCTCAACTACCAGACCACCTCGTTCCACGACGCGCTCTACGCGCGCCAGACCCTGGGCCTGAAGCCCGGGCCGGAATTCGAGGCGTGGCTGGAGCGCACCGGCATCTTCACCCAGGCCGACGGCCGCATCCGCTTCGGCGACAACCTGCCGCCGGCCTTCCGCCAGGCCCTGGCACAGCTGGCCTAGAGGTGACCATGGAACGACACGCCCCCACCCCGGACAATCCCTGGCTGGCCCTGCGCAACCTCACCCCGGCGCGCATCGCCCTCGGCCGCACCGGCATCAGCCTGCCGACCGGCGCCCAGCTGGACTTCCAGTTCGCCCACGCCCAGGCCCGCGATGCCGTGCACCTGCCGTTCGACCACATTGGCCTGCGCCAGCAGCTTGGCGAGCGCGGCCGCGACAGCCTGCTACTGCACAGCGCCGCCAGCGACCGCCACCAGTACCTGCAACGCCCGGACCTTGGCCGGCGCCTGCACGAGGACTCGGCGCAGCGCCTGCGCGAGCATGCCCAGGCCAACCCCGGCGGCGTAGACCTGGCGATCGTCGTCGCCGATGGTCTGTCGGCGTTGGCCGTGCACCGCCATACCCTGCCCTTCCTGAGCCGTTTCGAGGAGCAGGCCGCCGCCGATGGCTGGACCAGCGCCCCGGTTATATTGGTGGAGCAAGGCCGGGTCGCGGTGGCCGACGAAGTCGGTGAGCTGCTTGGCGCACGCATGACAGTCATGTTGATCGGCGAGCGCCCGGGCTTGAGTTCGCCCGACAGCCTGGGGCTGTACTTCACCTACGCGCCCAAGGTCGGCCTGACCGACGCCTACCGCAACTGCATCTCCAATGTGCGCCTGGAGGGCCTGAGCTACGGCATGGCCGCCCACCGCCTGCTGTACCTGATGCGCGAAGCGTGCCGACGCCAGCTGTCGGGGGTGAATCTGAAGGACGAAGCAGAGGTCCATAGTATCGACAGTGAAGACTCTGCCGGAAAAAGCTCAAACTTCCTGCTCGGTGAAGGGTAAACAACATGTCACGGAAGGCGGATTGCGCTTCTGGCCTGCTTTAGGCAGCATGCCAGAGGACGCTGCAGGCAATCCGCCGTATCCCCAATGGACTCAGAGGCCCGCCCATGCGCATCATCCAGGCAACCTTGGAACACCTCGACCTGCTCACCCCGCTGTTCGTGAAATATCGCGAGTTCTATGGGCAATTGCCTTACCCGGACAGTTCACGATCCTTCCTCGAGAAGCGCCTCAAGCGCAAGGAATCGATCATCTACCTGGCCCTGCCGGATGACGGCGATGATCGCCTGCTGGGCTTCTGCCAGCTGTACCCGAGCTTCTCCTCGCTGTCACTCAAGCGCGTGTGGATCCTCAATGACATCTACGTGGCCGAGGACTCACGACGCATGCTGGTAGCGGACAACCTGATGCGCGAGGCCAAGAAGATGGCCAAGCAATCCAACGCCGTGCGCATGCGCGTGTCCACCAGCAGCGACAACGAAGTGGCGCGCAAGACTTATGAGTCCATGGGTTTTCGCAAGGACACCGAGTTCGAGAACTATATCTTGCCGATCAGTCAGGATTGAGCGATGCACGGGGCCACCGGCATACAAGATGACCGTACACGTACGCCTGTAGGAGCGGCCTTGTGCCGCGAAAGGGCTGCGAAGCGGCCCCGGGATTTTGGATGCACCAACAATCGTCGGGGCTGCTCCGCAGCCCTTTCGCGGCACAAGGCCGCTCCTACAGAGAATGCGCCTGGTCTGAAAGAGTCGTAACCCCTCGCTACAAACTCTCCGGGCACAATCCGGACTTCGCCGTATAATCCCCTTCCTGTCATGTGCGAAAAGTTACCCGCCTAGCCGGTAAACCTTCCCCAACCATGGCGCTGTCCGTCATCGCGCGCCCGTAGTAGCGGGTCAAGAACACAGGTGCTGTACATGGATTTCAACCCGCTGGACCTCATCCTGCATCTCGATGCCTACCTCGATCTGCTGGTCAACAACTACGGGCCCTGGATCTACGCCATCCTCTTCGCCGTGATCTTCTGCGAGACCGGCCTGGTGGTGATGCCGTTCCTGCCGGGCGACTCGCTGCTGTTCATCGCCGGCGCCGTGGCGGCGGGCGGCGGCATGGACCCGGTGCTGCTGGCCGGCCTGCTGATGACCGCGGCGATCCTCGGCGATAGCACCAACTACGTGATCGGACGCACGGCGGGCGAACGCCTGTTCCGCAACCCCAACTCGAAGATCTTCCGCCAGGACTACCTGCAGCGCACCCACGAGTTCTATGAACGCCATGGCGGCAAGACCGTCACCCTGGCGCGCTTCCTGCCGATCCTGCGCACCTTCGCGCCGTTCGTCGCCGGCATCGCCCACATGCACTACCCGCGCTTCCTGGCCTTCAGCGTGGCCGGTTCGCTGCTGTGGGTGGGCGGCCTGGTGACCCTGGGCTACTTCTTCGGCAACGTGCCGTTCATCAAGCAGCACCTGTCGCTGATGGTGGTCGCCATCATCATCCTGTCGCTGGTGCCGATGATCCTCGGCCTGCTGCGCGGTCGCTTCAGCCGCACGGCCAAGGCCCACTGACCAGCGCATGTGGTCGTTCAGCGCCTGGCGCCGCCGGCGCACCCTGGCCCGTTATCCAGTCGACCCGCGCATGTGGCAGGTGGTCCGCGAGCGCCTGCCGCTGCTGGATGGTATCAGCGACGAGGAAGACCGCTGGCTGCGTGAAGCCAGCGTGCTGTTCCTGCATGACAAGCACCTGACTACCCTGCCGGGCGTCGAGCTGGACGACGAGCAGCGCCTGTTCCTCGCCGCCCAGGCCCAATTGCCGCTGCTGCACCTGGGCGAGCTGAACTGGTACCAGGGCTTCCACGAGATCATCCTCTACCCCGACGACTTCAAGAGCCCTCAGCGCCACCGCGACGCCAGCGGCGTCGAGCATGTGTGGGATGCCGAGCACAGTGGCGAAGCCTGGCAGCAGGGCCCGGTGATCCTGGCCTGGCCCGGGGTCCTGGCCAGCGGCGGCTGGGAAGCCTACAACCTGGTGATCCACGAGCTGGCGCACAAGCTGGACATGCTCAACGGCGACGCCAACGGCCTGCCGCCCCTGCACCACGGCATGCGCGTCGAGGACTGGGCCCAGGCCATGCAGCAGGCCTATGACGCGATGAATCGCCAGCTCGATGCCGACCCGGACGCCGAAACGGCCATCGATCCCTACGCCGCGGAAAACCCTGCCGAGTTCTTTGCCGTCACCAGTGAATACTTCTTCAGCGCCCCCGATCTGCTGCACCAGGCTTACCCGCAGGTCTACCAGCAGCTGTCGCTGTTCTATCGCCAGGATCCGCTCGAGCGTCTGATGCACCTTCAGGCCGAACACCCGGACTACCGCGAAAGCCACGCCTGAACGCCCGCACATCAGGCCGGACGTGGCACCCACCGTGGGAATGTGCCTATAATCGCCGCCACTTTTTTGTTCAAACACGGGGGCATTGCCCAATGAGCTACAGCAAGATTCCAGCCGGCAAAGACCTGCCGAACGACATCTACGTCGCCATCGAAATCCCGGCCAACCACGCGCCGATCAAGTACGAGATCGACAAGGACAGCGATGCCCTGTTCGTCGACCGTTTCATGGCCACCCCGATGTTCTACCCGGCCAACTACGGCTACATCCCCAACACCCTGGCCGACGACGGTGATCCGCTGGACGTGCTGGTCGTTACCCCGTACCCGGTTGCCCCAGGCTCGGTGATCCGCGCCCGTCCGGTCGGCATCCTGAACATGACCGACGACGGCGGCGGCGACGCCAAGGTCATCGCTGTTCCGCACGACAAGCTGAGCCAGCTGTACGTTGACGTGAAGGAATACACCGACCTGCCAGCCCTGCTGATCCAGCAGATCGAGCACTTCTTCGCGAACTACAAGGATCTCGAGAAGGGCAAATGGGTCAAGATCGAAGGCTGGGAAGGCGCCGACGCCGCCCGCGCCGCGATCACCAAGTCGGTCGCTGCCTACAAGGGCTGAGCCTGACACAAGAAAAGCCCTGCTTCGGCAGGGCTTTTTCATGGGCGTTCGGCAACGGACATTGCCCAACGCAGGCGCTATAAAGGCGCAATATCAGGCCCTGAACTGCCCCAGGCTGGCCCGCAACTGCGCCGCCAGGTCGTCCAGCACCTTGCTGCTGGCCGTGGTCTGCATCACTACCTCGGCCGAACGCTCAGCCTGGGCATGGATGTTCTCCACCCGCCCACGTACCGCCTGCGCGCCATTGGCCTGCTGCTCCGCCGCACGGGTGGCCAGGCCGATCGCCGCATGCACCTGTTCCACTGCCGCCTGCACCGACTGCTGGCGCCGCTCGTTGTCGCGCAGCACCAGCAGGCCCTCGCTGGCCTGGCGCCCAGCCTGGCTGATGGTCGCCACCGCCTCCTTGGCCCCCTGCTGCAAGGCGGCGATATGCGACTGGATATCCCCGGTCGAACTCTGCGTCTTGCTCGCCAGCGCCCGCACCTCGTCGGCCACCACGGCGAAGCCGCGCCCGGTTTCCCCGGCCCGCGCCGCCTCGATGGCGGCGTTCAGCGCCAACAGATTGGTCTGCTCGGCGATACCATGGATCACCGTCAACACCACCTCGATCTGTTCGCTCTGCTTGGCCAGCCGCTCGATCACCTGGGAGCCGGTCTGTACCTCACCGGCCAGGTTCTCGATCAACCGCGCCAGCTGGGTAGAGGCGCGGCTGTTCTCATCGGTGGCCTGGCGAATGTCCACCACCTGCTGCAACGCCGCCTGCATGGCATGGCTCTCGGCCTGGGCCTCGTCGGCCATGCTCGACAGGTCGCGCAGGCTGGCCGCCACTTCGTCGCGCTGCAGCGCAGCGGCAGCATCGGCCCCCGCGTTGCGCTGGGCCATGCTGCCGATCTCCACGCCAGTGCGCTGTGCCACCTCACCGGCCTCGCGAACGATGGGCTGGAGCTTGTCGACGAAGCGGTTGACCGCCGAGGCCATGTCACCGATCTCGTCACGGCTGTCGAGCTTGACCCGCTTGGTCAGGTCGCCCTCGCCCGCGGCCAGGTCGTTCAGCGCGGCGATCAGCAGGCCGAGCTTGCTCAGTACCCGGCGCCCGAGCACCACCGCCACCACCAGCAGCACGCCCAACCCGACCAGCACCAGGCCCAGGCCGATGCGCCAGCGCAGCTCGGCGGCGGCATCGCGCACGGTCTGCGCGGTATTGGCCTGCATCGCCGTGGCGCTGTTCTGGGCCGTCTCCAACCGCGCGCGCAGGGCCTTGCCGCTGTCGGCGGCGGCAGCCACCAGGCTGTCGCCGACCAGTTGCTCGCCGCTGGCGATCAGTGCGGCGAAGCGCTGGTCGAGGGCCTTGAGCTCCTGGTCGACGCCCGCGGTGGAGACGCCCATCAGCACCTTGCCGATCTCGGCACCGTTGGGGTTGATCGAGGCCTCGACGTAGTACACCGACGGGTCCTTGCGTGCGGCATCCAGCACCTTGTCCAGCGCCCGCTCGCCCTGCCCCTTGTCCATCAACGCCTGGTTGATCGGGTTCTGCCGGTTGAGGTAGCGGGTCAGGTGCTGGCCCTGGGCGTCGTCATAGATGACGAACAGCACGTTGGGATTGCGCTGGGCACGGCGGGCGAAGTCCGACAGCGTCGGCACGTCGTTGTCCCAGATCGCCCGCGGCGCTACCGAGGCCAGCAGCTCGGCCATGTCGTTGGCCGAATCCTTGAGGTTCTTTTCCAAGGTGGCGCGCAATTGCTGCTGCTCGGCCTGCAGCCGCTCGGAAAGGCCGGCGCTTAGGCGCTGGCGGGTACTGGCCGACAGGCTGTCGAGCCCGGCGCGGACATCCTGCCCGGCCTGCTCGAGTTCGGCGGCCAGTTTCTGGCTGTCGTTGCCCAGGCGCGCCCCCAAATCGGCCTCCAGGGCGGTGACCGTGCTCCGTGTCAGTGCAACGGCGACCAGCACCTGCACCAGAAGAGCGATACCAAGCGCAACAAACACAGGCCGCAAGAGGCGGCTTCGTAACAGTGAAAGGATGGCAGACACGTTGTAACCCTCGTGTTTCTGGCGCCATTACTTTGATGGCATCGTCAGAAGCTTCTTACAGCAAGGGTTGTGCCGAAGGCAGCAGGTAAAAATGCCAGGTCGGGCGGCATCTGTACCTGTGACAGAGTTGAAAGCAAAGCAACATCTCTGTGGGAGCGGGTTTACCCGCGAATGCAATGCTGGATTCACCGCCGCATTCGCGGGTAAACCCGCTCCCACAGAGACTCGACAGTACTGCCATACAGAAACAAAAACGCCGCGTTCCCTTGCGGGAACGCGGCGTTCAATCAGCTATCGAAGCGGCCGATCAGGCAAACGGATGACGCAGCACGATGGTCTCGTTGCGGTCCGGGCCGGTCGAGATGATGTCGATCGGCGCGCCGACCAGCTCCTCGATACGCTTGATGTAGTTGCGCGCGGCTTGCGGCAGCTCTTCCAGGGTTTTCACGCCCAGGGTCGACTCGCTCCAGCCCGGCATCTCTTCGTACACCGGCTCCAGGCCGATGTAGCTGTCGGCATCGGACGGCGCGTCGATGACGGCACCGTTCTCGTTCTTGTAGCCAACGCAGATGTTGATGGTTTCCAGGCCGTCCAGTACGTCCAGCTTGGTCAGGCAGATGCCCGAGATGCTGTTGACGTCGATGGCGCGACGCAGGATGACGGCGTCGAACCAGCCGCAACGACGGGCGCGGCCGGTAGTCGAGCCGAACTCGTGACCACGCTTGGCCAGGGTGGCGCCGGTCTCGTCGAACAGTTCGGTCGGGAACGGACCGGAACCGACGCGAGTGGTGTAGGCCTTGGTGATGCCCAGGATGTAGTCCAGGTACATCGGGCCAACGCCGGAACCGGTGGAGATGCCGCCGGCGGTGGTGTTGGAGCTGGTGACGTACGGGTAGGTACCGTGGTCGATGTCCAGCAGCGAGCCCTGGGCGCCTTCGAACATGATGTCCTTGCCGGCGCGGCGCAGGTTGTGCAGTTCGGCGGTGACGTCGAGCATCATCGGCTTGAGCTGCTCGGCGTAGGCCATGCACTCGTCCAGGGTCTGCTGGAAGTCGATGGCCGGCTCTTTGTAGTAGTTCACCAGCTGGAAGTTGTGGTAGTCCAGCAGCTCACCGAGCTTGGCGGCGAAACGCTCGCGGTGGAACAGGTCGCCGACGCGCAGGCCGCGACGGGCCACCTTGTCTTCGTAGGCCGGGCCGATGCCACGACCGGTGGTGCCGATCTTGGCTTCGCCACGGGCCTTCTCACGGGCCTGGTCGAGGGCCACATGGTACGACAGGATCAGCGGGGCGGCCGGGCTGATGCGCAGGCGCTCGCGCACTGGCACGCCCTTCTCTTCCAGCTTGGTGATTTCACGCATCAGGGCGTCAGGAGCAACGACCACGCCGTTGCCGATCAGGCACTGCACGCCTTCACGCAGGATGCCAGAGGGAATCAGGTGCAGAACGGTCTTCTCACCGTTGATCACCAGGGTGTGGCCCGCGTTGTGGCCACCTTGGTAGCGCACTACGGCGGCAGCATGTTCGGTCAGCAGATCGACGATCTTGCCTTTGCCCTCATCACCCCACTGGGTGCCCAGGACGACGACATTCTTACCCATAACACTTGTCCTCATTCACGCAACTTGGTTGCCGGCCCACTGCCGGCGAAGAATCTCAATGGGTCAGCGGCAGAACCTGCCAGCGCCCGTCTTGCTGAATCAATTGCCGATCACAATCCGCTTCGAAGGCAGCACTCAACGGCTGGCCAGGCAGGGCCTGGACCACACGCTGGCCTTCGTTGCGCAACTGGCAGACTTGCTGCCAGAGGGCCGCATCGCTGCTGTCGGGCATCCAGATGCCGCCAGCAGGCAATACGACCTCCGCTCGCCCCAGTGTGACCAGGGTCTTCAAATCCGTGGAGAATCCGGTGGCCGGGCGTGCCCGGCCGAAATCGGCGCCGATGTCGTCGTAGCGACCGCCCTGGGCGATCGACTGACCTTCGCCCGGCACGAACACCGCGAACACCACGCCGGTGTGATAGTTGTAGCCGCGCAGCTCGCCGAGGTCGAAGTACAACGGCAGGTCCGGGTAGCGCGACGCCAGGCGATCGGCGATCGCCAGCAGGTCGTCCAGCGCCGCCAGCACGCTGGCCGGGGCACGGCCCAGGCGCACACGGGCCTCGGCCAGCACTTCACGGCCGCCGCACAACTCGACCAGGGCGCGCAGCATGTTGCCCAGGTCCTTCGGCAGGTCGGCGGTGAGCGCCTGCACTTCGTCGACCGCCTTGCGCTGCAGGGCGTCGAACAGCTGCTGCTCGACCGCGCCAGACAGGTTGGCGGCGCGGGCCAGGCCGCGGTAGATACCGACGTGGCCAAGGTCCATGTGCACATCCGGCACATCGGTCAGCTGCAGCGTGGCGAGCATCAGGCTGATGACCTCGACATCACTGGTGGGGCTGGCGTCGCCGTACAGCTCGGCGCCCAGTTGGATCGGGCTGCGCGAGGTGGACAGGGCACGCGGTTGCGCGTGCAGCACGCTGCCGGCGTAGCACAGGCGGCTCGGGCCTTCACGGCGCAAGGTGTGGGCGTCGATACGCGCCACCTGCGGGGTGAAGTCGGCACGGAAGCCCATCAGGCGGCCGGACTGTGGGTCGACGACCTTGAAGGTGCGCTGGTCCAGGTCCTGGCCGGCGCCGGTGAGCAGCGACTCCAGGTACTCGATATGCGGCGTGACGACCAGTTCGTAACCCCAACTCTGGAACAGGTCCAACACCTGACGCCGCGCGATCTCGATGCGCGCGGCCTCAGGTGGCAGTACTTCCTCGATGCCATCTGGCAGCAGCCAGCGGTCTACCGTTGCCATTACGCCATTTCCCCTCTGGTCCGGGCGGCCTGCCCGCAGGCGAGCCGTGAGTAAAGCAGGCGTTGGCGCACAATAGCGGGCAGCACCGATCCCAGCGCAACCACCGTACCCAACACCCTCGAATTGCCTTGCGTCCTGACCAAACCGTCAACAAGCCATGGGCCGATCAACCTTGCAGACGCAAAAAAGCCGGGAATTTCCCGGCTGCCGCATCATACACCCCTTTTCATTCAGGATGCACCCCGCCTGGCATTTTAGCTGCCAGACGGGGCGCCCCGTCATGAGAGCAGCATCAGGGCTTGCTCTTGTCCAGGTAACGGAAGAACTCGTTCTTCGGGTCCAGGACCAGTACGTCGCTCTTGCTCGAGAAGCTCTCGCGGTAGGCCTGCAGGCTACGGTGGAACGCATAGAAATCAGCGTCCTGGCTGTAGGCCTTGGCGTAGATGGAGGCCGCCTGGGCGTCGCCATCACCGCGGGTCTCTTCCGCTTCACGATACGCCTCGGCCAGCAGCACGCGGCGCTGACGGTCGGCGTCGGCACGAATACCTTCGGCCAGCTCGTTACCCTTGGCGCGGTGCTCGCGAGCCTCACGCTCACGCTCGGTGCTCATGCGGTCGAACACGCTACGGTTGACTTCCTTCGGCAGGTCGATGGCCTTGACGCGAACGTCGACCACTTCGATACCCAGCTCCTTGCTGGCCATGCGGTTCAGCGAAGCGGTGATGTCAGCCATCAACGCGTCACGCTCACCGGACACCACTTCGTGCAGGGTGCGTTTACCGAACTGGTCACGCAGGCCGCTTTCCAGACGACGCGACAGACGCTCGTCGGCGATCTGCTTCATGCCCGAGGTCGCGGTGTAGAAGCGCTCGGCGTCCTTGACCCGCCACTTGGCGTAGGCATCGACCATCACCGCCTTCTTCTCCAGGGTCAGGAAACGCTGGGTCGGGGCGTCGAGGGTCATCAGGCGGGCATCGAACTTGCGCACCTGGTTCACGTACGGCACCTTCACGTGCAGGCCGGGCTGGACATCAGCCTTGACCACGCGGCCGAACTGCAGCAATACCGCGCGCTCGGTCTGCGAGACGATGTAGAAGCAGTTCCAGGCGACGATCGCCAGCACCACGGCGCCAATCAGGGCGAACAGCGATTTATTGCTCATCAGCGGCTCTCCCTGGAACGCAGCGGCGGTTGTTGTTGCAGGTCCTGCGCGGCACGTGCGGCGGCGTCGTTGACCGACGGCGAAACTCCGCTGACCGGCGCTGGCGTGCTGTTGCGGCTGCCTTCGACCATCTTGTCCAGTGGCAGGTAGAGCAGGTTGTTCTGCCCGTCCTTGGTCGCCACCATGACCTTGCTGGAGTTGCTGTACACCTCCTGCATGGTTTCCAGGTACAGACGCTGACGGGTCACGTCCGGCGCCTTGCGGTACTCGGCAACCAGCTTGGTGAAGCGATCGGCCTCACCCTTGGCACGGGCGATTACCTCATCGCGGTAGCCATTGGCGTCCTCGATGATGCGCTGCGCCTGACCGCGGGCCTCGGGCACCACGCCGTTGGCGTAGGACTCGGCCTGGTTGCGCGCACGCTGTTCGTCTTCACGGGCACGGATCACGTCGTCGAAGGCTTCCTGTACTTCACGCGGAGCTGCCGCGCTCTGCACGTTGACCTGGGTGACGGTGATACCGGTGCGGTAGGTGTCGAGGAAACGCTGCAGACGCTCGCGGATGTCCACGGCCATCTGCTCGCGGCCTTCGGTCAGCACCTGGTCCATCGAGGTGGAACCCACCACGTGGCGCAGGGCGCTGTCGGTCGCATGCTGCAGGCTGACTTCCGGCTGGTCGACGTTGAGCACGAAGTCCTGCAGGTTGCTGATGCGGTACTGCACGGTCAGCGGCACCTCGACGATGTTCTCGTCTTCGGTGAGCATCTGGCCCTGCTTGGTGTAAGCCCGCTCGCGAGTCACGTTTTCCATGTACTTGCGGTCGATCGGCGGGAAGTAGATGTTCAGGCCGGGACCGACGGTCTCGTAGTACTTGCCGAAGCGCAGCACCACGGCCTGCTCCTGCTCGTCCACCACGTACACGGCGTTGTACAGCCAGATGGCCGCCAGCACCGCCAGGCCGATACCCAGCAAGCCATAGCTGCCGCCCTTGCCGATATTGCGGTCGCCACCGCCACCGCGTTTCTTGCCACTGCCGAACATGCCGTTCAGGCTGTCCTGCAGCTTGCGGAAGGCCTCGTCGAGATCCGGTGGACCTTTCTTGTCGCCACCACCGCCGCCGCCGTTACGGCGACCGCCCCAGGGATCCTGATTGTTCGAGTTGCCACCCGGCTCGTTCCAAGCCATAGCGCTCTCCATCTGATAAAGCAAAGACGCGCCCACGGCGCGCCGTCCAATGCTACAGAATGCCTGTCACCGCTGCCCGACGACCTCGACGGGCATTTATTGCAAAGTGTGTTGCTCGACAAACACTTGCGGCTCCATGCCTTCGCGGCTGACCAGGCGATTCAACTCGACCCTGGGCAGTCGCACGCTCAGCAGGCTGCGCCCTTCTTCATCATGCTCTTCACTCTGCACGGCACCCAGGGCAAAGAATTGCGCGCGCAGGCGGGCAAACCGTTGCTCCAGGCACAGGGTTCCGACATACAGGTCATCCCCCAGCAACTCGGCAATCGCCTGGCCAACCAGCTCCAGGCCTCGACCATCGCGTGCCGATACCCAGACCCGCTGCGGCTTGCCATCGGCATCGCGCTGGATCTGCGGCTCGACATCTTCGAGCAGGTCGAGTTTGTTATAGACCTCGAGGATCGGCAAGCTCTCGGCCCCGATCTCACCCAATACCGCCAGCACCTGCTCGATCTGCTCCATGCGCTCGGGCTCATGGGCGTCGATCACGTGCAGCAGCAGGTCGGAGTTGCTCGACTCTTCGAGCGTAGCCCGAAATGCCTCGACCAGCTTGTGCGGCAGGTGGCGAATGAAGCCCACGGTGTCGGCCAGCACGATCGGCCCCAGGTCGGCCAGTTCGAGCCGGCGCAAGGTCGGGTCGAGGGTGGCGAACAACTGGTCCGCGGCATACACGTCGGATTGCGTCAGGGCGTTGAACAAGGTCGACTTGCCGGCGTTGGTGTAGCCCACCAGCGAAACCGACGGAATGTCCGCGCGTTTGCGCCCGCGACGGGCCTGCTCACGCTGGCTGCGCACCTTCTCAAGGCGTGCCTTGATCTGGCGCAGACGCACCCGCAGCAGGCGGCGGTCGGTTTCCAGCTGGGTCTCGCCCGGGCCGCGCAGGCCAATACCACCTTTCTGTCGCTCAAGGTGGGTCCAGCCGCGCACCAGCCGCGTGCTCATGTGCTCGAGCTGGGCCAGTTCGACCTGCAGCTTGCCTTCGTGAGTACGCGCCCGTTGGGCGAAGATATCGAGAATCAGCCCGGTACGGTCCAGCACGCGACACTCGAAGACACGTTCGAGGTTGCGTTCCTGGCTGGGCGTGAGGGTGTGATTGAAAATCACCAGATCGGCTTCGGCCGAATGGACCAGGTCGCGTAGCTCCTCGACCTTGCCGCTGCCGATCAGAAACTTGGCGGTGGGCTGATGCCGCGCCACTGTTACCAGCGAAACGATATCGGCTCCGGCCGACAGCGCCAGCTCCTGAAACTCCTGCGGGTCTTCGCGCGCCTCAGGGTTCTGACCTTCCAAGTGAACGAGCAGCGCTCGCTCACCACCACCGTGGCGCTCAAAGAACAATGCAGGCTCCTACTATTTTCAAGCGTTGCCTGGCTCGCTGTCACCGTGCTCGGCATCGGTCGGGCTTGGCAGGCGAACCGGACGTGCCGGGACGACGGTCGAAATGGCGTGCTTGTAGACCATCTGGCTGACGGTATTCTTCAGCAGCACGACGAACTGGTCGAAGGATTCGATCTGGCCCTGCAGCTTGATCCCGTTGACCAGATAGATCGAAACCGGGACTTTTTCTTTTCTCAAGGTGTTCAAGTAAGGGTCTTGTAGCGAATGCCCTTTTGACATATGCCGCACTCCTGTAAGGATCAATAGTAGAAAAACTGGAAATTCGATGATTCATGCCGTTTTTCGTAAGAATAGACGGCTATAAGCAGGGACTCAGCTCAATATGGAGACGGCCCCAAGGTATTTCAAGGTGCGGGACAGATTGTCGCAGGCCAGGCTATCCAGCCAGTGCACGCCTTCCCAGCCGCGCAACCAGGTGAACTGCCGCTTGGCCAGCTGGCGCGTGGCAATGATACCGCGTTCACGCATCTCATTCTCAGTCAGCTGACCGTCGAGATAATCCCAGACCTGTCGATAGCCCACTGCCCGTATAGACGGCAGCCCCGCGTGCAAGTCACTTCTGGCACGCAGCGATCGGACCTCATCGACGAAGCCCTGTTCCAGCATCTGCGAAAATCGTAGCGCAATTCGCTGATGCAAAATGTGACGATCTGTAGGAGCAATCGCCAAACTCGCGACAGTATAGGGCAAATGCCCGTTCGCGCCTGCGTCTGCGTCGCGACTTTCCGCGAATTGACGCTGGCGGTGGGCGGTCATGCTCTCGCCGCTCACCCGGTATACCTCGAGCGCGCGGATAAGACGCTGCGGGTCATTCGGATGGATGCGCGCGGCTGATTCCGGGTCGACTTCGGCCAGTTGCCGATGCAATTCAGCCAGCCCCAGCGCACTTACCTGCGCCTCGAGCTCGGCGCGCACGGCGGCGTCGGCCGGTGGCATGTCAGCCAGACCATCGACCAGGGCCTTGTAATAGAGCATGGTGCCGCCCACCAGCAGCGGGATCTTGCCGCGCGCGGTGATCTCGGCCATGGCTTCAAGGGCGTCGGTGCAGAACTGCTTGGCCGAATAGCTTTCGACCGGGTCAAGAATGTCGATCAGCCGATGCGGATGAGCGGCCAGGATCTCTTTCGAAGGTTTGGCAGTGCCAATATCCATGCCGCGATAGACCAACGCCGAATCGACGCTGATCAGCTCGCAGGGCAGCACCTGGGTCAGCTCGATGGCAAGGTCGGTCTTGCCGGCCGCAGTCGGTCCCATGAGGAATATCGCCGGGGGTTTTGCGCTCATCTTATCGGCCCCGCAGGAACAGCTTGTCCAGGTCGTCCAGGCCCATCTGGGTCCAGGTCGGCCGGCCATGGTTGCACTGGCCGCTGCGCTCGGTGTTCTCCATGTCGCGCAGCAGCGCGTTCATCTCCGGGATGGCCAGGCGCCGATTGGCGCGCACCGCGCCGTGGCAGGCCATGGTCCCGAGCAGTTCGTTCAGGTGCGCCTGGATACGGTCGCTGGTGCCGTATTCCATCAGGTCGGCAAGCACGTCCTGGACCAGACGGTTAGCCTCGGCCTGCTTGAGCAGCGCCGGGATCTGGCGGATCGCCAGGGTTTCCGGGCCCAGGCGCTGCAGCTCGAAGCCCAGGCGCTGGAACCACTGGGCGTGCTCCTCGGCGCAATCGGCCTCGCGCTGGCTCAGCGCCAGCGACTCGGGCACCAGCAGCGGCTGGCCGCTCAGGCCCTCGCTGGCCATGGCCACCTTCAGACGCTCGTACATGATCCGCTCATGGGCGGCGTGCATGTCCACCAGCACCAGGCCGACGGCGTTCTCGGCGAGGATATAGATACCCTTGAGCTGCGCCAGGGCGTAGCCCAGCGGCGGGATGTCGCCCTGGCTTTCCGGCAGCGCGTTTGGCATGGCGGTAGCGTTGTCCAGCGGCGCGTAGAACTCGCGGTAGACCGCCTGGGCCTCGCCGACGTTGACCGGCTGCGCGGGGCGCGGGGTGTACTGGTACTGATAGCCGGCGCCAGAACCGCCGGAGGAAAAGGCTGGCCGCGCCTCGCCCTGGGGCTGCTCGAGCACTGGCGAGGCCAGGCGCATCTCGCCCTGCGGGCCGAACTCGCCGGCCTGCAGACCGCTAGGGCGAAGCATCTCGCTGGTCGCGGCGGGCGCGGCGAGCTGGTCCTCCGGACGCACGTCGGCCAGGGCGCGGTGCAGGGTGCCATAAAGGAAGTCGTGGACCGTGCGCCCTTCGCGGAAGCGCACCTCGTGCTTGGTCGGGTGTACGTTGACGTCCACCCCGGTCGGGTCGCACTCGAGGAACAGTACGAAAGTCGGGTGCCGGCCATTGAACAGCACGTCGCGATAGGCCTGGCGCACCGCGTGGGCGACCAGCTTGTCGCGCACGGCGCGGCCATTGACGAAGAAGTACTGCAGGTCGGCCTGGCTGCGCGAGAAGGTCGGCAGGCCGACCCAGCCCCACAGCCGCAGGCCGTTGCGCTCGACGTCGATCGGCAGCGCTTGTTCGAGGAAGCCCGGACCACAGATGGTGCCCACGCGCCGCGCGCGGGCCATCTCGTCGGCTGCTTCGTGCAGGCTGAAGATGGTCTTGCCGTTGTGGCGCAGGTGGAAGCCGACATCAAAGCGCGCCAGCGCCAGGCGCCGGATCACTTCCTGCAGGTGATCGAACTCGGTCTTCTCGGCCTTGAGAAACTTGCGTCGGGCCGGGGTGTTGAAAAACAGGTCGCGCACTTCGACCGAGGTGCCGACCGGATGCGCGGCAGGCTGCACCCGCGGCGTCATCTCGCGCCCTTCGGTTTCCACCTGCCAGGCTTCGCTGGCGTCGGCGGTACGCGAGGTCAGGGTCAGGCGCGCCACCGAGCTGATCGAGGCCAGGGCCTCGCCGCGAAAACCGAGGCTGAGCACGCCTTCGAGGTCCTCCAGTTCGCGGATCTTGCTGGTGGCGTGGCGCGCCAGGGCCAGCGGCAGGTCGTCCGGGGCGATGCCGCTGCCGTTGTCGCGCACCCGCAGCAACTTCACGCCACCCTGCTCGACCTCGACCTCGATGCGCCGGGCACCGGAGTCGAGGCTGTTTTCCAGCAGCTCCTTGGCCACCGACGCGGGGCGCTCGACCACCTCGCCGGCGGCGATCTGGTTGGCCAGCCGCGGGCTGAGCAGCTGGATACGCGAACCGCCACTCATTGCTGGGACGCCAGGGCGGTGGTGGGGATATCCAGGTGCTGGCCGACCTTCAGCTCGTCGGTTTTCAGGCTGTTGCTGCTGCGCAGGCTGGCAACGCTGACCTGGTAGCGCACTGCGATCATCGCCAGGGTCTCGCCGGGACGCACAGTGTGCTCACGCGGCCCCTGGGCGATCTTGCCGCTGTCGCGCAGCCAGGCGATGTAGGTGCCCGGTGGCGGGTTCTGCTGGAAGAACTGGCGCACGCCGGTGTGGATCGAGCGTGCCAGTGCCTGCTGATGGCTGCGGGTCGCCAGCTTGGCGGCCTCGTTGGCGTTGGAGATGAAGCCGGTCTCGACCAGGATCGACGGAATGTCCGGCGATTTCAGCACCATGAACCCGGCCTGTTCCACACGTTGCTTGTGCAACGGCGTAACCCGCCCCATGTTGCCCAGCACCTTCTGGCCGACGTTGAGACTGGAGCTGAGGGTGGCGGTCATCGACAGGTCGAGCAACACACCGGCCAGCATGCGGTCCTTGTCGTCGAGGCTGACGTTGCCGGCACCGCCGATCAAGTCGGAGCGGTTTTCCGTGTCGGCCAGCCAACGGGCGGTCTCGGAGGTGGCGCCACGGTCGGACAGGGCGAACACCGAGGCGCCGAAGGCGGCCTTGGACGGCGCGGCGTCGGCGTGGATCGAGACGAACAGGTCGGCGCCCTTCTTGCGGGCGATCTCGGTGCGCTTGCGCAGCGGGATGAAGTAGTCGCCGGTACGGGTCAGCTCGGCGCGGTAGCCCTTCTCGGAGTTGATCTGGCGCTGCAGCTCCTTGGCGATATCCAGCACGATGTCTTTCTCGTGCTGGCCGCGCGAGCCGGACGCGCCCGGGTCTTCGCCACCGTGACCGGCGTCGATGGCGACCACGATGTCACGCTTGCCGGCCGGCGCCGGCGGCAGCTTGATCGCCGGCTGCGCCGGGGTGACCGGCACCGCCGGCGTGGTGGCCGGAGGCTGCGGCGTCGGTGGCGGGGTCGGGTTGCTGGCGGCGATAGCGTCAGCTTCCTGGTCGTACAGGTCGACCACCAGGCGGTTGCCGTACTGGGCGTTCGGCGCCAGGACGAAGCTTTTGGGCGAGACGGCCTTTTTCAGGTCGACCACCACCCGCAGGTCGGTGGGCGTGCGTTGGGCCGAGCGCACGCTGGTGATCGGCGTGTTCGAGGTGGAAACGTTCAGCGGCGCACCCAGCGTGGCGCCGTTGATGTCGATCACCAGGCGATCGGGTGCGGTCAGGGTGAAGACGCTGTGCTGCACAGGCCCGGACAGGTCGAAGACCAGCCGCGTGTTGTCCGGAGCGCGCCACAGGCGCATGCTCTTGACTTGAGTGACGGCCAGAGCGTCAACGGTCACCGCGGTCAGCAGCAGCCCAACGACGGCGACCAGTGCGCGTATGCGCATACCTTTCCCCACTTACTGTTTGAATTCTTTGGCCAGAACGGCACACCAGGCTTCGCCGCGTGCCCCCTGCGGCGACAGGTTCAGCGAACGTCCGCCCGCTTGCGGGCTTATGGTAATGGTCAGGTCGGGCTTTGGCAAAACGCCCGCGCCTTTATCCGGCCATTCGAACAGACACAGCGCATCGCCCTCGAAATAGTCGCGAATGCCCAGGTACTCGAGCTCCTCCGGATCGACCAGACGATAGAGGTCGAAATGGAAGGCGCGGATGTCGCCGATCTCGTAGGGTTCGACCACGGTGAAAGTCGGGCTTTTCACCGGGCCGTCGTGGCCCAGGCCGCGGATCAGGCCACGGGACAGCGTGGTCTTGCCGGCGCCCAGGTCGCCTTCGAGAAAGATCACGCCATGACCTTTGGTCACTTCGGCCAGCTTGGCGCCAAAGGCGACGGTGGCTGGCTCGTCGGCCAGAAACAGGGTTACACCTGACACGCTGAATGCTCCTCCAATAACGCTCTAATGACCGGGACCAGATCACTGGCCGCCAGCCCTCTACCTTTGACACCCAGGCGCTCGCCCGCGCAGGCATGCAACCATACCCCCAGGCACGCGGCCTGCCAGGCGTCCAACCCCTGGGCCAGCAACGCCGCCAGCACACCGGTAAGCACATCGCCCAACCCGGCACCAGCCATGGCCGGGTGCCCTCGCCCGCACTGCGCCAGTTGCCCGGCCGGGTCGGCCACCAGCGTGCCCGCGCCCTTGAGCACGCAGACGCTGGCGTAGCGCCGCGCCAGCTTGCGCGCGGCGCCCGGCCGGTCGGCCTGCACCGCCTCGGTGGAGATGCCCAGCAGCCGCGCCGCCTCGCCCGGGTGCGGGGTGAGGATGCTGCCGCTGGGCAACGCCAGTGGCGCAGCGGCCAGCAGATTGAGGGCATCGGCGTCCCACACCTGCGGCAGGTGCGCATGGGTCACCGCCGACAGCAGGCTGCGCCCCCAGGCCGCCTGGCCCAGGCCGGGACCGACCACCAGCACCGAGGCCCGTACGAGCGGGCCAAGCAGCTGGTTGGCTGAGCTCACGCCCTGCCACATCACCTCCGGCAGGCGGGCCAGCCCAGCGGCGACGTGCTCGGCACGGGTCGCCACGCTGACCAGGCCGGCGCCGCAACGCAGCGCTGCCTCACTGCTGAGCATCACTGCGCCGCCGGTGCCCAGGTCGCCGCCAATCACCAGCACATGGCCGAAATCGCCCTTGTGGGCATCGGCGGCGCGGGGCGGCAGCCCGGCCAAGGTCAGGCTACTCAGCAGTAATGGGGGGTGTTTGGTCTGAGGCATGGGGTCAAAGGCTCCGATGTCTGGCAGAATTATACGCACCTCCGCTCGTAATGCTTGTTCATCCATGTCCGCCAATCTCCCAGACATCGCCACACTGGCCCAATCGATCAAGGATTGGGGCCGCGAACTCGGTTTTGCCCATGTCGGCATCGCCGGCGTCGACCTTGGCGAGCACGAACAGCACCTGCAGCGCTGGCTGGCTGCCGGCTACAACGGCGAGATGGAGTACATGGGCGACCATGGCCACAAGCGCTCGCGCCCGGCCGAGCTGATCCCCGGCACGCTGCGGGTGCTTTCGCTGCGCATGGACTACCTGCCCGGCGACACGCAGATGGCCAAGCGCCTGGCGGAGCCGGAAAAGGCCTATATCTCGCGCTATGCCCTGGGCCGTGACTACCACAAGCTGGTGCGCAAGCGCGTGCAGCACTTCGCCGATCGCATCCAGGAGGCCATCGGCCCCTTTGGCTACCGTGCCTTCGTCGACAGCGCCCCGGTGCTGGAGAAGGCCCTGGCCCAGGAGGCCGGCCTGGGCTGGATCGGCAAGAACACCTTGCTGCTCAACCGCAAGGCCGGCAGCTATTTCTTCCTCGCCGAGCTGTTCGTCGACCTGCCGCTGCCGATTGATGGCGTACAAGGTAGCGATCATTGCGGGCGCTGCCAGGCGTGCCTGGATATCTGCCCGACCCAGGCCTTTGTCGGGCCTTATCAGCTTGATGCGCGGCGTTGCATTTCGTACCTGACCATCGAATTGCGCGGCGCCATTCCACTGGAACTGCGGCCATTGATTGGTAACCGGGTGTTTGGTTGCGACGATTGCCAGATCGTCTGTCCTTGGAACCGTTTCGCCAAGACCACAACCGAAGACGACTTCATGCCCCGCCGGGGGCTGGACAATATCGAGCTGGCCGAGTTGTTCCTGTGGGATGAAAAGCGTTTTCTCGGCTGCACCGAGGGTTCGCCCCTGCGGCGGGCGGGGTATGAGCGGTTTTTGCGTAACCTGGCGGTGGGGCTGGGGAATGCGCCTTCGACCATTCCCGTCTTGGAAGCGCTCAACGCGCGGCGGGATGATCCTTCGGAGCTGGTACGCGAGCACGTGGAGTGGGCGCTGGCTCGCCACGACGCCCTTTGACGCTTGCTGCCTTTTGCTTTTGCTTTTGCTTTTGCTTTTGCTTTTGCTTTTGCTTTTGCTTTTGCTTTTGCTTTTGCGATCAGAAGATTAACCCCGCAGCCCACTAGCGACAGCTGCGCCATCCCAGGCGCCGCCCGTAACTTCGCGACTTCAGGAGGCCGAACGCAGGCCTTGCGGAGGGAGGTGACGGGCATGGATGCCCGTCAAGCGCTGGGGCCCAGGATGGGCCCTGCAGCGCGGTCCTCCCGGGAGCAAGGCCGGAGTGAGGGGACCCGGAGCGAAGCGTAGGGCCGGATGAATGGAGCGAGGATTTTTTGGTTCCTTTTTGATCCTTCAAAAAGGGACTCGCCGTAAGGGCGAAAAGGTGACTATGCGTCAGTATAGCCAATGAATGCGCTTACACCTGTAAAAACCCACGCCGATCGCATTTGACTTTGACTTTGACTTTGACTTTGACTTTGACTTTTAGAGCATGTGTTTTGAAAGTTATATGCGCATTCATTCGCGATGGTGACGCGAAGTCACCTTTCCGCCCTTACGGCGGCTTACTTTTTGAAGGATCAAAAAGTAAGCAAAAAATCCTCGCTCCATTCATCCGGCCCCTACGCTTCGCTCCGGGGTCCCCTCGCTCCGTTCTTGCTCCCGGGAGGACCGCGCTGAACGCCCCATCCTGGGGCGCAGCGCTTGACGGGCATCCATGCCCGTCACCTCCCTCCGCAAGAACTCCGCTCGGCCTCCTGAAGTCGCAATTGGCGTCGCCTGAACTATCGCGCACTTAGAAGCAAGATCAAGATCAAGATCAACAGACATGAACCAACTATTGGACCACTGGCAGTGTAGTTAAGTTATAAGCTCCCGGCGACCAGCCGACTCCCACAGGGATAACCGAACCCCTCAAAGCCCAGCGCTAATTTACTGTTGATCATTGTAATGAAACTTCGGCATCTCCCAATGAAACCGAATAGCCAACAACCGCACCAGAAAACCACCAAACAGCGTCAGCAACATGGCCTGTTCCGCCGGCACCTTGAAGTAAACACACCCCAGGTAGAACCAGGCCGCCGCAAACGAAACACTGGCATACAGCTCACGCCGAAACACCAACGGAATATCGTTGCAGAAGATATCCCGCAGGATGCCACCAAACACCCCGGTGATTACCCCGCTGATCGAAGCGACCAGGAACCCCTGCCCCATTTCCAGAGCAGTCATGCAACCAATCAGGGTGAACGCCACAAGCCCCAGGGCGTCGAGCACCAGGAACAGCGACCGCAGGTGGCGCATCAAGGGCGCGATGAAGATGGTCAGCAGCGCCGCGAAACTGGTCAGCACCAGGTACTCCGGATGCTTCACCCAAGTCAGCGGGTAATGCCCGAGCAGCACGTCGCGCACCGAGCCGCCACCGAGCGCGGTAACGCAGGCGATCAGCACCACGCCGAACCAGTCCATGCCGCGACGGCCGGCGGACAGGGCGCCAGTCATGGCTTCGGCGGTAATGGCGATGAGGTAGAGCATCAGCAACATGGTGCAGGTCCGTGCGGGAAAGGCGCGCAGTCTACCCAGTCGCGCGGGGCACCAAAAGGGGGCGCGCCGACGATCGTCGGCGCACGGCAAGGTCAGACCTTGATGAAGTGCTCGCGATAGTGGCGCAGCTCACCGATCGACTCGCGGATGTCATCCAGCGCCAGGTGGGTGCTGCCCTTCTTGAAGCTGTCGCGCACATCCGGCGCCCAGCGTGCGGCCAGCTCCTTGAGCGTGGAGACATCGAGGTTGCGATAGTGGAAGTAGTTTTCCAGTTCACGCATGTGGCGATAGAGAAAACGGCGGTCCTGGCAGATGCTGTTGCCACAGATCGGCGACTTGCCCTTCGGCACCCACTGCTCGAGGAAAGCGATGGTCTGCGCCTCGGCCTGCGCCATGCTCACCTTGCTCTCGCGCACACGCTGGGTCAGGCCCGAGGCGCCGTGGGTGCGGGTGTTCCACTCGTCCATGCGCGCCAGCACCTCATCGCTGTGATGAATGGCAATCACCGGGCCTTCGGCCAGGGTGTTCAGCTCGCTGTCGGTGACGATGGTGGCCATCTCGATGATGACGTCGTTGTCCGGATCCAGGCCGGTCATCTCCAGATCGATCCAGATCAGGTTCTGTGGGTTCTGCATGAAAAGGCTCCTCGAATAGCCCGTCATATTAGCCTAGCAGGGCGGCTCGTGGGCACGCCGTGCTAAACTGCCCGCCGTTTTCTTTCTGCCCCGCCGACACGGAACCCTCATGGCCAAACGCCAGCTCAACCGCCGCCAGAACTGGCGCATCGAAAAGATCCAGGGCGAGCGCGCCGCCCGCGCCGCCAAACGCGAGCAGCACGTGCTGCAGGAGCTGGAAGGTGGCGACCTGGGGCCTGAGCAGCTTGGCCTGGTGATCGCCCACTTCGGCGTGCAGGTCGAGGTCGAGGCCCAGGACGGCGAGGCCGCCGGCCAGGTCTTCCGCTGCCACCTGCGGGCCAACCTGCCGGCGTTGGTCACCGGCGACCGCGTGGTCTGGCGCGCCGGCAACCAGGGGATCGGCGTGATCGTCGCGCAGATGCCGCGCAGCACCGAGCTGTGCCGACCGAACAACCACGGCCAGCTCAAGCCGGTAGCGGCCAACGTCGACCTGATCGTCATCGTCTTCGCCCCGGCGCCCGAGCCGCACCCCAACCTGATCGACCGCTACCTGGTAGCCGCCGAGCATGCCGGTATCCGCCCGCTGCTGCTGCTGAACAAGGCCGACCTGATCGACGACGAGAACGGTCCGACCCTCCATGCGATGCTCGAGGTCTACCGTGGCCTGGGCTACCCGCTGCTGGAGGTCTCGGCCCACCACGGCGATGGCATGCAGCGCCTGCAGGAGACCCTCGACGGCCATATCAGCGTGTTCGTCGGCCAATCCGGCGTGGGCAAATCCTCGCTGGTCAACAGCCTGCTGCCCGCCGCCGACACGCGCGTTGGCGACCTGTCGGAGTGGTCCGGCCAGGGTACCCATACCACCACCACGGCACGGCTGTACCACTTCCCCAACGGCGGTGACCTGATCGACTCGCCGGGCATCCGCGAGTTCGGCCTGATGCACGTCAGCCGCGATGATGTCGAGGATGGTTTTATCGAATTCCGCGAACTGATCGGCCACTGTCGCTTTCGCGACTGCAAACATGATCGCGAGCCCGGTTGCGCGCTGCTCAAGGCTCTGGAGGACGGCAGCGTCACCCAGCAGCGGATGAACAGTTACCGTTCGATCATCGCCAGCCTGCCTGAAGACACCTACTGATTGGCAGGTTTGCCTGCCTAGATCGTAGGAAATCTTACCGTAGCAGGTAGGACCGCTCCGGTTTTGCGGTCACCTATTGTCCCTATCCCTGCTTTCCCTGATGGTCATGCCTTGTCGTCGGCATTGATCAGGGAGGGCAACAAGGATGCCGGTTTTCATCAGTTACCGCCGGGATGAGCGGCTCGATGCCTTCATCCTTAATGAACGCCTGCTGCTCGAAGGCATTCCCACCCAACTGGTGCCCTTCGACAGTGAAGGGCAGACCCTGGACGACCTGCATGGCGGCTTCTGCCAGCACATGGCCGATGCCACCCACTGGATCGGCGTGCTGTCCGAGCACACCGTCGACGACTGGTGGACGGCCTGGTTGCTGGGCGCTGCAGCCATGGCCAATCGCCGGGTGAGTTTCTATCACGCAGGTACCGGCGAGCTGCCGGAGTGCCTTGGCAGATGGCCGGCAATGCGCGAGCGGGAGCATATCGAGCTGTTCGTGCGGGCCTACCACGACGAGCAGACCTTTGGCCGCGCCATGGCCTCGATGACCGGGCGCGGGAACCTGTCGGACAGGGACAACGCGGATTTCTTCCACGCAGACCTCAAGGCCAAGATCAGGCGGGGTTTCTGAGCGCGCCGGGGCAGGCTTTTGGGCGATCGCCCAGCCCTTCGGGCTACGTTATCGCGCAGGGAACTGTCCCCTGTGGGAGCGGGTTCACCCGCGAACACCGGCGCAGCCGGTGCCATACACCGCGCTGGATTCTTCGCGGCGGTGCGGCGGTCCGATAAACCCGCTCCCACAGGGTCGAGCTAAATCAATGAGTTACGGTTTGTTCCATGAGAGAGGGCTTGGCCCGACACCGGAAAAGCCGGTGCCCTACACCGCATCGCGGGGCAAGCCCACTCCCACGCTGAACGTGATGCTGGCAATGAAAAAGGGCCGCGATGCGGCCCCTGTCATTTACTGGTCCTTGGCCTCGTCCATCTTCAACACGCCATCCTCGAAGATGTTCAGCTTCTGGCGCAGCTCGCGCGGCTGCATCGGCGCGTCGCCCGGCGCCGCGGCGGCCCCGGGTGCGGCGTCCGCAGGCGGTGTTGCAGTGGCCGGTGGCGTGGCCTCCGGCGCACCCTGCTCACCCTCGATATCGCGCTGGGCCTTCTTGGTCAGGACGATGATATCGATGCGGCGGTTTACCGGGTTGAACGGATTGGCCCGGTCGAACAGCGACGACGAGGCATAGCCGACCACCCGCGCCACCTGCTCATCCGGATAGCCGCCAGCAACCAGGGCACGACGCGCGGCGTTGGCGCGGTTGGCCGACAGTTCCCAGTTGCCGAAGTCGCCGGTGCCGGAATACGGCTTGGCGTCGGTGTGGCCACTGATGCTGATCTTGTTCGGCACCGCCTTGATGGTGTCGGCCATGGCCAGCAGGATGTCCTCGAAATACGGCTGCAACCGCGCGCTGCCGAGGTCGAACATCGGCCGGTTCTCGGCGTCCATGATCTGGATGCGCAGGCCGTCCTGGGTGATCTCGAACAGGATCTGGTCCTTGAACTTCTGCAACTGCGGGTTTTCCTCGACCTTGTTCTGCAGCTCCTGCAGCAGTAGCTCAAGGCGCTCGCGCTCGACCTGCTCGGCCATGGTCTCGACCTGGTCCTTGTCCAGCTGGATGCTGGTGTCAGGCGTCGGCTCCGACTTGGTTTCCGGGTTGATGGTCTTTTCCGGCGCCAGTTGCGGCGAGCCGCCCAGGTCAATGATGTAGGGCGTGCCGCTCTCGGAGAAGCCAATCGGATCCTTGAAGTAACCGGCGATGGCGATCTTCTGCTCGGGCGTGGCCGTCGACAGCAGCCAGAGCACCAGGAAGAACGCCATCATCGCCGTGGCGAAGTCGGCGAAGGCGATTTTCCAGGCGCCGCCGTGATGGCCGTCGCCAAAGCGCTTGACGCGCTTGACGATGATGGGCTGATTGTTCTCCATGGCTTAGCGACCGCGTACTGCTTGTTCCAGCTCGGCAAAGCTCGGGCGGTGCGCCGGGTACAGCACCTTGCGACCGAACTCGACCGCCAGCGACGGCGGCATGCCGGAGGCCGAGGCCACCAGCGAGGCCTTGATCGCCTCGTAGACGTTCAGTTCCTCTTTCGCATCGTGGCGCAGGGCGTTGGCCAGCGGGCCGAAGAAGCCGTAGGCGGCGAGAATACCGAAGAAGGTACCGACCAGCGCCGCGCCCACGTGCAGGCCGATGGACTTCTGGTCGCCGTCACCCAGCGAGGCCATGGTCACCACGATACCCAGTACCGCCGCGACGATACCGAAACCAGGCATGCCGTCGGCAATCCCGTTGACTGCGTGGGACGGGTGCTCCAGCTCTTCCTTCAGGCTCAGCAGCTCCATGTCGAACAGGCCTTCGAGCTCATGGGGCGCCATGTTGCCGGTGGACATGATCCGCAGGTAATCGCAGATGAACGCCGTCATGCGCTCATCACCCAGCACTGCCGGGTACTTGGCAAAGATCGGGCTGGCTGCGGCGTCCTCGATGTCACCCTCGATCGCCATCATGCCTTCACGACGGCTCTTGTTGAGGATCTCGTACACCAGGCCCAGCACCTCGAGGTAGAAGGTGTGGGTGAAGCGGGTGCCGAACATCTTCAGCGACTTCTTGATTACATGCATGGTCATGTAACCAGGGTTGGCCTGGAGGAACGCACCAAAGGCCGCGCCGCCGATGATCAGCACTTCGAACGGCTGGATCAGTGCCGCGATCTTGCCGTGGGAAAGCACGTAGCCGCCGAGCACGCTCGCGAATACGACGATGATGCCGATAATTTTAGCCATAAGTTGGAAGCACTTGCTGTCGTGGTCAGGGTAGGGAACGGAAGCTTGAAAACTCTTCTTCTACTTATCGGCAGAACTGCGCCAGACTATAGCCACTCATTGCGAAAAGCCAGTTCGGACTGATGTCAATATGCCAATTGAAACCAAGGTGCCAACTCAGGTCCCGACGAGCCTGGAGGGCTGGATAAAGCTGCTCGACGGGGTCCGCGTGCCGGTCCCGAAAGAGAGCCATGACCGCGTTCTGCAGGCCATCAACGACAGTCGCCGCTCCCTGCGCGACATAGCCGAACTGATGCAGGACAGCCCCGCGCTGGTGCTGTGCGTGATGCGCGAGGCCAACCATTCGGCCAATGCCAGCCAGGCCGAGCCAGCTGAAAGTCTGGAAATTGCCCTCAACCGCCTGGGCCTGGCCCGTATCAGCCAACTGCTGGCACGCTTGCCAGCGGTGCCCGGCGACGACATTCCACCGGTACTGCGCCAGTTCCTGCTGATCAGCCAGCATGCCACCCAGCAGGCCAATGGCCTGTTCGCCAGCCGCCTGGCACGGCTGTGGCAGGAGATCCACTGGGGCAGCCTGCTGTTCCTCTCGCCGCTGTGGCCCCTGGCCCTGGCCTACCCCAAGCTGCTCGACACCTGGGAACTGCGGGTGATTCACAAGGGCGAGGACGCTGCCGTGGTCGAGCGGGAGCTGTTCGGGGTGCGCCTGATGCAGCTGTGCCGAAGCCTGGCCGAACACTGGCGCCTGCCCGAATGGGTCATCCAGGGCTACCGCCTGCTGCTCGAAGAACGCGAGCAGCTCGCCCAGGTGCTGAACATCGCCCGCGAGCAGGACCCGCTGGTCCAGCAGCAGCGCCTGGACGACGAACCGGCCCTGCGCCGCTGGTTCAACCAGCCGCCCAACACCGTGCTGCTGGCCAACGGCCTGGCCCTGGCGGCCCAGGTCGGCTGGGACAACCCGCACCTGCTGCGCTGGCAGCTGCTCACCGCGCTGTACCTGCAGACCACCCTGGACGATGTCCAGCAGCAGGTCCACCAACAGGCTGCGGCCAGTGCCCGCCATCACGCCCGGCATGCGCTTTTCCACCCGGCCGAGGCGCTGATCTGGCCCTGGCACCAGCGCCGGCCGCACCCGGACATGCTCACGCCGCCACCGCCCAGCACCGAGGACCTCGGCCGTTGGCGTGCGCTGTGCCAGGAACTGCTGGCCCAGCCCAGCCCGTTCAGCAACGCCGTGCACCTGGCCACCCAGGCCCGCGACGCCCTGCTGGCCTGTGGCATGCAGCGCATCATGCTGCTGAGCCTGGACAAGGCCACCGACTATCTGCGCGTGCAGCAGACCGCCGGCCTGCCGCAAGAGGCCGCCGCCATGGCGTTGCCCGTCGCGCAGAACAAATTGTTGCAAAAGTTGATGGCAAAAGCCGGCCAACTGCGCCTGACGCCCGACAACCATGGCCAGTTCAGCGCCCTGCTGCCGGCACCGCTACGCGCCTTCTTTCGCGGCGAGCACCTGTTGCTGCGCTCGCTGGCGGTGGGCGACCAGGTGCTGATGCTGGCGGTGGCCGACCAGGACGGCAAGCCACTGGCCGATGTCAGCGTGCAGGCGTTCGGCAAGACCGCGCAATGCGTTGAACGCGCCCTCGCCGTGTTTGCCACCCGCAATGCCTGACCCTTGCGCTACAATCGCCCCTCTTTCCACCCTGGAGAACGTGGATGACTGACTTTTCCGGCCTGCCCCTGGTGATCGAAGCCGAGGATCTGCTGCCGCGCCTGGATTCGCCCGAGCTGATCCTGATCGACCTGAGCAGCGCCAACCGCTATGTCAGCGGCCATATCCCCGGCGCCCGCTTCGTCGAGGGCAAGCGCACCCAGCTCGGCCAACCCCCGGCCCCCGGGCTGGTGCCGGCACTGGCGGACCTGGAAAGGCTGTTCAGCGAGCTCGGTCATCGCAACGACGCCGTCTATGTGGTCTACGACGATGAAGGTGGCGGCTGGGCCGGCCGCTTCATCTGGCTGCTCGACGTGATCGGCCATGAGCACTACCACTATCTCAACGGTGGCATTCAGGCCTGGCCCGCCGACAAGCTCACCACCGAGGTGCCGGCAGCGGCCGGTACATCTGTGCGCCTGCAATTGCACGGCGAACCGACCGCCACCCGTGAATACCTGCAAAGTCGCCTGGGCGCTGATGACCTGGTCATCTGGGATGCCCGTGGCCCACAGGAATTCAGCGGCGAGAAGGTACTGGCCGCCAAGGGCGGGCACATTCCCGGCGCGATCAACCTCGAGTGGACCGAGGGCATGGATCTCAACGATCACCTGCGCATCCGCAAGGACATTGCCAAAACCCTGAAGGAACGGGGCATCACTCCGGACAAGGAAGTGATCACTCACTGCCAGACCCACCGCCGCTCCGGATTCACCTACCTGGTGGCCAAGTCCCTCGGCTATCCACGCGTCAAGGCCTACGCCGGCTCGTGGAGCGAATGGGGCAACCACCCGGACACGCCTGTAGAAGTCTAAGGAACCTGCATGAAATCCCGTCTGTTCATCATCAGCCAGTACCTGCTGCCGCACCACCTGCTGTCGCGGCTGGCCGGCTGCGTCGCCGAGTGCCGCGCGCGCTGGTTCAAGAACGCCTTCACCGCCTGGTTCGCCAAGCGCTACCAGGTGAACATGTCCGAGGCACTGGTCGAAGACCTCAGCGCCTACGAGCACTTCAACGCCTTCTTCACCCGCGCCCTCAAGCCCGGTGCCCGCCCGCTGGACGAAACCCCCGGCGCGATCCTCTGCCCAGCCGATGGTGCCGTCAGCCAGCTCGGCCCGATCGAGCACGGCCGCATCTTCCAGGCCAAGGGCCACGGCTACAGCGCCCTGGAGCTGCTGGGCGGCGATCCGGCCCTGGCCGCACCGTTCATGGGCGGCGAATTCGCCACCATCTACCTGTCGCCCAAGGACTACCACCGCGTGCACATGCCGCTGGCCGGCACCCTGCGCGAGATGGTCTATGTGCCGGGCCGGCTGTTCTCGGTCAACCAGACCACCGCGGAAAACGTGCCAGAGCTGTTCGCCCGCAACGAGCGCGTGGTCTGCCTGTTCGATACCGAGCGCGGGCCGATGGCCGTGGTGCTGGTCGGCGCGATGATCGTCGCCTCGATCGAAACCGTCTGGGCCGGCCTGGTCACGCCGCCGAAGCGCGAGCTGAAGACCTTCCGCTACGACGAAGCCAGCCGTGCGCCGATCCATCTGGAAAAAGGTGCCGAACTGGGCCGCTTCAAGCTGGGCTCCACCGCCATCGTGCTGTTCGGGCCGGAGCAGGTGAAGTGGGCCGAGAGTCTGGGTGCGGGTTCTGCAGTGCGCATGGGTGAGCTGCTGGCGCAGCCGAACCAGGCCTGATCATCCGGTAAGCAAAAGGCCCTGCATGATGCAAATCATGCAGGGCCTTTTTATTGGGGCTGCGTTGCAGCCCTTCGCGGCACAAGGCCGCTCCTACAGGGTATTGCGGCTCTCTGTAGGAGCGGCCTTGTGCCGCGAAAGGGCCGCAACGCGGCCCCGGCTCAAGATCAACCGCGCGCTTCGCGATCGCGCACGCCCAGCAGGTACAGCACGCCATCCAGCCCCAGGGTCGAGATCGCCTGCTTGGCCGACTGACGCACCAGCGGCTTGGCGCGGAAGGCCACGCCCAGGCCGGCCAGGGACAGCATCGGCAGGTCGTTGGCGCCATCGCCAACAGCGATGGTCTGCTCGAGCTGCAGGCCTTCCTCGCTGGCCAGCTGCTGCAGCAGTTCGGCCTTGCGCTGGGCATCGACGATCGGCTCGACGGCAACGCCGGTCACCTTGCCGTCAACCACCTCCAGTTCATTGGCGAACACGTAGTCGATGCCCAGGCGCGCCTGCACCTGCTTGGCAAAGTAGGTAAAGCCGCCAGAGAGGATGGCGGTCTTGTAGCCCAGGCGCTTGAGCTCGGCGAACAGGTGCTCGGCACCCTCGGTCAGGCGCAGCGAGGCGCCGATCTGGTCGAGCACACCCACGTCCAGGCCCTTGAGCAGCGCCATGCGCTCCTTGAAGCTGGCGCGAAAATCCAGCTCGCCACGCATGGCGCGCTCGGTGATCGCCGCCACCTGCTCGCCGACGCCAGCGGCCTTTGCCAACTCGTCAATCACCTCGGCCTCGATCAGGGTCGAGTCCATGTCGAACACCGCCAGGCGGCGGTTGCGACGGAACAGGTCATCGCGCTGGAAGGCGATGTCGACGTTGAGTTCTTCGGACAACGCAAAGAAATCGGCGCGCAGGGCCTGGGCATCGCTGGCCTCGCCGCGCACGGAGATTTCCAGCGCGGACTTGCCCTTGTCGGTCGGGGCGTCCAGCGCCACGCGGGCGGACAGCCGCTCGATGCGCTCGATGGTCAGGCCATACTGGCTGATGATCGCGCTGACCCGCTGCAACTGCTGCGGGGTCACCCGGCGGCTGAGCAGGGTAACGATATGGCGCGCCTCGCCCTGGCTGTCGGCCCAGTGCTGGTAGTCGGCCTCGGAAATGGGGGTGTAGCGGGCCTGCAGGTCCAGTTCGTGAGCCTTAGACTGCACGCTCTGCAGCAGCGCGGTGGCCACTTCGTTGTCGGGGATGTCGACCAGGATGCCGAACGACAATGTGCCGTGCATGACCGCCAGGCCTATGTCGAGAATGTTCACACCGCCCTGGAGCAGGACGCCGGTGATGGCCGCAGTGAGACCTGGACGGTCTTCACCAGTGATGTTGATCAGGACGATTTCGCGCAAGACCGGGGCTCCAACTCGATGAAAAATGCGCATTCTACCGATTTTCCATGACCATCGGGCGCCAACGATACTTTGCCGACAAAACACGTATCGCTATACTGCGCAGCAACTTTCTCGCCATAAAGAGCCGAGCTCTGTGAACCGGCCCACGCCCGTAAAACCCGACAACTTCTTCCTGATGATCTACCGAGCCCTGAGCCAGCGCCGAATTCCACTGGCCCTGCGCATTGCCAGCCATAACATCTTCCTGGTGGCCCTGGCCCTGGTGATCTACGCCTGCGTGATGGGCCTGCAGTTCAAGCAGGCCATGCACGAGCAGGCCGATGCCGTCGGCCAGAGCCTGACCACCCAGACAGCCACCTCGGCCACCGAGCTGCTGGTGTCCAACGACATCCTCAGCCTCAACGTGCTGCTGGGCAACCTGGTGAAGAACCCGCTGGTGGCCCATGCGGCCATCTATAGCGTGGACAACCGCATCCTCGCCGAGGCCGGCCAGCGCCCGCGCAACAGCCTGCTGGGCGAAACCGAAGGGGTCTACCAGACCAAGATCACCTTCCAGGACGTCACGGCCGGCCAGTTGCGCATCAGCCTGGACATGAGCCAGTTCCAGCAGCCGATGCTGATCAGCCTGCAGAGCATGGGCATCCTCGCCGCGATCCTGCTGGCCCTGGCCCTGACCCTCAGCCTGCGCCTGGGCCGCTTCATCTCGACCCCGCTGCTGCAGCTGCGCGTCTGGTTGCGCGACCCGCACCCCTACACGCCGGGCACCGACCGCCAGGACGAGATTGGCGACCTGGCGCGCCAGTTGCACGCCCGCCTCGCCCCGCCACCGCCACCGGAGCCTGAGGAAGAAGACGAGGAAGACGATTTCGACGACGCGCCAGCTGCCAAGGTCGCTCCACGGGCGAAAGCGGCGGTACAGACTGTCGATCACGACGAGGACGACGACGCCTTCGCCGATCTGATGGATGAGCAAAGCGCCCCGGCCAAGCCTGTCATCGTCGAGTCCGACGAGCCGCAGTTCAGTGCCGTGCTGGCCGTGCAGCTGGGCTCCCAGGAGCAACTGCGCCGCCTGCCACGCACCCGCCTGACCGAATTGCTCGAACGCTACCGCGACTGCCTGGAGCAGGCCGCTTCGCTGTACGAAGGGGAAGTCCACACCCTGAATGACGGCAGCACCCTGCTGTTGTTCCACAGCCGCGATTGCGGCGAGGACTACCTGACCAACGCCATCTGCTGTGGCGAGCTGCTGCGCGCCCTGGGCCATGCCCTGCAGATCGAGGTGGCCGACAGCGGCATCACCCTGCAACTGCAACTGGGCCTGGTACTGGCCGACGACCTGCAGGGCATGGATCAGGTCGACCTGCTGATGACCGAGCAGGCCCAGGATGCCCTGGCCCTGTCGCAGCACAGCCGCAACCTGCTGCTGGTGGAACGCCGTATCAGCGATGACGCCCTGGTGCGCCAGCGTGCGCGTATTAGGCCGATCGCAAGCCCCGAGGGCGCCTGCTGTGTCGAACGCCTGATGGAGCCTTACCCGTCGATGCTGGAACGCCAGCTGGCACGGATGCACGAGCGGCGGGCCTGAGTTCTCGCGATCCCTGTAGGAGCGGCCTCGTGCCGCGAAAGGGCTGCGTAGCAGCCCCAGGATCTCAGTGTTGATGCGAAGATTGTCGGGGCCGCTCTGCGGCCCTTTCGCGGCACGAGGCCGCTCCTACAGGTCATCGTGCACAAAAAAGCCCGCATCGCTGCGGGCTTTTTTGTGTCTGCGGATATCAGAAGCGGAACACTTCCATATCGGTACGAATCGGCGAAGCCATCGGGATCTTCGGCTTCTCCGGCTCTTTCTTCACCTGCACCGGGGCCGCCTGCTTGCGGGGCGTCTCCTCGGCGATGGCCGGCTGGTTGGCCAGTGGCTTGACTGCGCTGCTCAGCTGTTCGGCCAGCTTCTGCAGCAATTGCCCCTGGGCCTGGACCTGCGCCGACTCGGTGCCCGCATGGGGCTGCTCGAGGTGGACGATGCGGTTGTCACGCACCTGGCCCCGGCGGTCCAGCACGCGCCACTGGGCATCCAGGATCGCCGGCTGGTTCTTGCCCGAATCCAGGCGGGTGATCGACAGCAGCACCTGCACGTCCGGCGTGAAGCCGGCGCTTGCCGGCGCCAGCACCACGCGCTGGCTGTCCAGGCGCCAGGCCAGCTGGCGCACCAGCAACTGGTCGATATCCGACGAAAGGCTACCGGCCCAGCGGCCATCGGTGGCCGCTGTCAGGCTGCCGTCGGCCTGACGCTGGAGAAAGGTCTCGCGTTGCAGGTAGTCGGCCACCGATACCGGGCCGAGCACCACCGCCATGCCCGCCGCCTGGGTCGGCTGGCCGGGTTCACCACTGTCGAGCTGATACAGGGCAACCGGCTGATGCATGCTGCATCCGCTCAGGCCCAGCAAACCAGTCATCAGCAGCGCAAATGGAAGGCGCGGAAATTTCATTCATCCCATCCAGGCGGCCGTCACCAGACTGACCGCAGTGATACTCATGTAGATTCATCCTGGCACTCGGCCACGCCGGCGCCACGCGGGCACTATCATCCGCGAAATAGCCACCAGACTCCAGCATTTCCGCCTGAAGCGGCGCCGAAAGCGCCGCAGCAGACGGCCCATCCACTCAGGCCGGGGTTTCCACCATCAGCCCGTCGACGCGCTGGAAGCCACGTGGCAATTTGCTACCACGGCGACCACGCTCACCCTTGTAATGCTCGAGGTCATCCGGCTTCAGGGAAAGGGTACGCTTGCCAGCCTGCAATACAAGGGTCGAGCCCTCGCTGATCACCGCCAGGTCGGTCACGTACTCCTCGCGGCTGGCTACCCGGTCGCCCGGCACGCCGATGATCTTGTTGCCCTTGCCCTTGCCCAGCTGCGGCAGGTCGGCGACCTTGAACACCAGCAAACGGCCTTCGGTGGTCACCGCGGCCAGCCAGTCCTGCTCGCGGTTGGCCACCGGGCGCGGGGTCATCACCTTGGCGCCGTTGGGCAGGCTGAGCAGGCCCTTGCCGGCCTTGTTCTTGGCCTGCAGATCCTCACCCTTGACCACGAAACCGTAGCCAGCGTCGGAGGCCACCACGTACAGAGCGTCATCTTCAGGCAACAACACACACTCGAAGGTGGCGCCTGGCGGTGGGGTCAGGCGACCGGTCAGCGGCTCGCCCTGGCCACGAGCCGACGGCAGGCTGTGGGCGGCCAGTGAGTAGCTGCGGCCGGTGGAGTCGATGAGCACGGCGAATTGGTTGGAGCGTCCGGCAGCGGCGGCCTTGAAGCCGTCCCCCGCCTTGTACGAAAGCCCCGTGGCGTCGATGTCATGGCCCTTGGCGCAACGCACCCAGCCCTTCTCCGACAGCACCACGGTGACCGGCTCGGTCGGCATCAGCTCGTTTTCCGACAGGGCCTTGGCCTCGGCGCGCTCGACGATCGGCGAGCGGCGGTCGTCGCCATAGGTCTCGGCGTCTTCGATCAGCTCGCTGCGCACCAGCTTGCGCAGCTTGGCATCGCTGCCCAGCAGAGTGGTCAGGCGCTTCTGTTCCTTGAGCAGCTCGTCCTGCTCGCCACGGATCTTCATCTCTTCCAGACGGGCCAGCTGGCGCAGGCGGGTCTCGAGGATGTAGTCGGCCTGGATCTCGGTCAGGCCGAAACGGGCGATCAGGGCCTGTTTGGGGTGCTCCTCGGTGCGGATGATGTGGATCACTTCATCCAGGTTGAGGAACGCGGTGAGCAAGCCTTCCAACAGGTGCAGGCGCTTCTCGACCTTGTCCAGACGGTGCTGCAGGCGGCGACGAACGGTACCGATCCGGTACTCCAGCCACTCCAGCAGCAGCGCGCGCAGGTTCTTCAGCTGCGGACGGCCGTCGAGGCCGATGATATTGACGTTGACCCGGTAGGTGCTCTCGAGATCAGTGGTGGCGAACAGGTGCTGCATCAGTTCGGCGGCATCGACGCGGTTCGAACGCGGGATGATGACGATGCGGCAGGGGTTCTCGTGGTCCGACTCGTCGCGCAGGTCGGCGACCATCGGCAGCTTCTTGGCCTGCATCTGCGCGGCGATCTGCTCCAGCACCTTGGCCCCGGAGACCTGGTGCGGCAGCGCGGTGACGATAATGTCGCCATCCTCGACGCGGTACACCGCGCGCATGCGGATCGAGCCCTTGCCGGTCTCGTAGAGCTTGAGGATATCGGCGCGCGGGGTGACGATCTCGGCCTCGGTCGGGTAGTCCGGGCCCTGGATGTGCTCGCACAGCTGCTCGAGGGTGGCCTTGGGCTCGTCGAGCAGGCGCACGCAGGCGCTGGCCACTTCGCGCAGGTTGTGCGGCGGCACGTCGGTGGCCATGCCCACGGCGATGCCGGTGGTGCCGTTGAGCAGGATGTTCGGCAGGCGCGCCGGCAGCACCGCCGGCTCCTGCAGGGTACCGTCGAAGTTCGGCACCCAGTCGACGGTGCCCTGGCCCAGTTCGCTGAGCAGCACTTCGGCATAGCGCGACAGGCGCGCCTCGGTGTAACGCATGGCGGCGAACGACTTCGGATCGTCCGGCGCACCCCAGTTGCCCTGGCCGTCGACCAGGGTGTAGCGGTAGCTGAACGGCTGGGCCATCAGCACCATGGCCTCGTAGCACGCCGAGTCGCCGTGGGGGTGGAACTTGCCGAGCACGTCGCCGACGGTACGCGCCGACTTCTTGTGCTTGGAGTCGGCGTCGAGCCCCAGCTCGCTCATGGCATAGACGATGCGGCGCTGCACCGGCTTGAGGCCGTCGCCGATGTGCGGCAGGGCACGGTCCATGATCACGTACATGGAGTAGTTGAGGTAGGCCTGTTCGGTGAAGTCAGCCAGGGAACGGCGTTCGACGCCTTCAAGGCTGAGTTCGAGTGAGTCGCTCATGCGGGCCTCGTCATTTCAGGTTCTGGCGCAGCAGCATGGTGCCGCCGCGCTGGGTAAATTCAAGTTGTTTCAGGGCGCTCATGCCCAGCAGCACGGCCTGGCCATCCAGGCCGGGCACCACCAGCGCGCGCACGTCGCGCAGGTGGATGTCACCCAGTTGCAGGCTGTCGAGCCGGGTGCGGTAGCCTTCGGTGCGGCCATTGGCGGTACTCAGTTGCACCGGTGAGCCGCGGGCCAGGTCCAGGTCGCGGGCTAGTGCTTCTGGAATTGCCACATCAGTGGCGCCGGTATCGAGCATGAAATGCACCACCCGGCCATTGATTGCGCCGTCGGCGACGAAATGGCCCTGGCCGTTGCTCAGCAGGCGCACTTCGACGAAGCCGTCGCCCTGCTCGCTCTGCACCACGGCGTTGGGGTTCTGCTGGCGCTCCTCCCATTGGCCGAAAAAGCGCGTGGCCAGGAACATCGCCGCCGCCCAGGCGACGATCATCAGCACCCTGCCCGCCCGCTTGCCCGCTGGCTGGCTCATGGCTTGGCGCTCCAGCCGCCGGCCGGCGCACCGAAGCGCCAGACGACCGGCCGCGTTTCACCGTCCGACCGCGGGCGGTCGTTGTTGTCCACGCCGATCCAGGCACCGTCCTTGTCGATTACCAGCGCCTCGGCCAGGCCATAGGGCTGTGAATAACGACGCGATTCCACCAGCGCATCGGCGGCGAACGACCAGCAGCGCTCCACGGCGCCGCTGTCGGCATCGCGCCGGCAAATGCGATAGGCGTTGCGCTCGAGGGTGAACAGCTTGCCCTCGAACCAGGCCAGGTCGGCGAAGTCGCGGGAAACCGGGCGTGCCTCGGGGAATTGCGGCGGTTGCATTTCCACGCCGGCCTCACTGAGCAGCACGCAGCCGCGCCCGCAGTTCCATACCGACTGCTGGCGCTGCACGGAGAGCAGGCCGCGCCGCTCACGCTCGGCGGCCAGCCACAGGCGATCGCCCGCCGGGTTGATCGCCAGCCCTTCGAACAGTGCGTTGAAATGCAGCAGCATGCCGCTGGCCCGCGCCTGACGCACCATGGCCTGGTCGATTCTCAGCCAGTCCGGCTCGCCTTCCAGGGGCAGTTGCAGCACCGCGGCCTGGGCCTCGCTGACGATGAACAGGTTGCCGGCCTGGTCGCAGGTGATGCCTTCGAAATCCAGCGCGCCGCCACGGATGTAGGACGCTGCCCAGTTGCGCGATTTCAGCCCCCAGGGCAACCCGGTATCGGGGGCCGGCGGCGGGGTGAAGGTCAGCGGCTGGGCCTGCCAGGCCGCACCGTCCTGGTCCAGGCGGTAGATGCGGTCGTCATCGCGGTCGGACACCGCCCACAACGCCCCCCGGCACCAGGCCAGGCCCGACAGGTTGCCGCCGCGCATGCCATCGACCACGTGCTCGCCGCTGAGCTTGAGCTGCGGCCAGTCGCCGGCCTGGGCCTGCAGGGCGAACAGCGCCAGGCAGGCCATGAGCAACGGACGAATCAAACCAGGACCTCGGCCAGGTTACCTTTGGTTTCCAGCCAGTTCTTGCGGTCACCCGCACGCTTCTTGGCCAGCAGCATGTCCATGATCTCGGTGGTGCCCTGCACGTCGTCCAGGGTGAGCTGGACCAGGCGCCGGGTGTTCGGGTCCATGGTGGTCTCACGCAGCTGCGGCGGGTTCATCTCGCCCAGGCCCTTGAATCGGGTGACCTGCGGCTTGCCGCGCTTCTTCTCGGCGACCAGCCGGTCGAGGATGCCGTCGCGCTCGGCTTCGTCCAGGGCGTAGTAGATCTCCTTGCCCAGGTCGATGCGGTACAGCGGCGGCATGGCCACGTAGACGTGCCCGGCCTCGACCAGCGGACGGAAGTGCTGGACGAACAGCGCGCACAGCAGGGTGGCGATGTGCAGGCCGTCGGAGTCGGCGTCGGCGAGGATGCAGACCTTGCCGTAGCGCAATTGCGAAAGGTCGGTGGCACCCGGGTCGACGCCGATGGCCACGGCGATGTTGTGCACCTCCTGGCTGGCCAGGACTTCGCCGCCATCGACTTCCCAGGTGTTGAGGATCTTGCCGCGCAGCGGCAGGATCGCCTGGAATTCCTTGTCCCGCGCCTGCTTGGCCGAACCGCCGGCGGAATCACCCTCGACCAGGAACAGCTCGGCGCGCATCGGATCCTGGCCTGCGCAGTCGGCCAGCTTGCCGGGCAGCGCCGGGCCCTGGGTGATGCGCTTGCGCTCGACCTTCTTGCTTGCTTTCAGGCGACGGCCGGCGTTGCTGATGGCCAATTCGGCCAGTTGCATGCCCAGCTCGGGATTGGCATTGAGCCACAGGCTGAAAGCGTCCTTGACCACGCCGGAGACGAACGCCGCCGCCTCACGGGACGACAGGCGCTCCTTGGTCTGCCCGGAGAACTGCGGCTCCTGCATCTTCATCGACAGCACGAAGCTGATGCGTTCCCAGACGTCCTCGGGGGCCAGCTTGACCCCGCGCGGCAACAGGTTGCGGAACTCGCAGAATTCACGCATGGCGTCCAGCAGGCCCTGGCGCAAGCCATTGACGTGGGTGCCACCTTGCGCGGTGGGGATCAGGTTGACGTAGCTCTCCTGGATGCTGTCGCCGCCCTCGGGCAGCCACAGCAGGGCCCAGTCCACGGCTTCCTTGTTGCCGGCCAGGCTGGCGCAGAACGGCTCGTCGGGCAGGCGCAGGTACTCGCTGACCGAGTCGACCAGGTAGGAACGCAGGCCGTCCTCGTAGTGCCATTCGACCTTCTCGCCGGTGCCCTTGTCCTCGAAGCTGATGGACAGCCCCGGGCACAGCACGGCCTTGGCCTTGAGCACGTGCTTGAGGCGGCTGATGGAGAATTTCGGCGAGTCGAAGTACTTCGGATCGGGGGTGAAGTACACGCTGGTGCCGGTGTTGCGCTTGCCGACGGTGCCAACCACTTCCAGCTCGCTGGCCTTGAAGCCGTCGGCGAAGGTCATCTGGTATTCGTTGCCGTCGCGCTTGACGCGTACCCGCACCTGGCTCGACAGGGCGTTGACCACCGAGATGCCGACGCCGTGCAGGCCGCCGGAGAACTGGTAGTTCTTGTTGGAGAACTTGCCGCCGGCGTGCAGCTTGGTGAGGATCAGCTCGACGCCGGAAACGCCCTCTTCGGGGTGGATGTCCACCGGCATGCCGCGGCCATCGTCGCTGACCTCCAGCGAGTGGTCGGCATGCAGGATCACCTGTACCGAGCGGGCGTGGCCTGCCAGGGCTTCGTCGACGCTGTTGTCGATGACTTCCTGGGCCAGGTGGTTGGGCCGGCTGGTGTCGGTGTACATGCCCGGCCGCTTGCGGACCGGATCAAGGCCCGAGAGGACTTCGATGGCGTCTGCGTTATAGGCGCTAGCGCTGGGATTGGCCATGGGTTCTCGTCGTCAGTCTGGTGAATGCAAAAGTCAAAATACAGAAAAATCCAGCGCCGCATACTGCCCGCGGGCAATGCCGGCGAAGGCCAGCAGGGCCGGGAGCTGCTCGGCGAAGCCCTGGTAGCTGTGGTCGCCGCCAGCCTGGATACGCAGGGCACAGGCGCGGTAATAGCGCTCGGCGTGGCGATAGTCCAGTGTTTCATCGGCGGTCTGCAACCACACTTGATAGCGGGCGGCGTCCTGCGGCGGCGGCACTTCCAGTTCGGCCAGGGCGTCCACGTGGTCGTGGGTCAGCTCCCAGGCCTCATCGGTATAGAGGTTGCGCTGGGTGCCCAGGTAGCCGTCGAACAGGCGGTGCGGGCCGACCGCCGGGTTGACCAGCAGGGCTTTGAGGCCGTAGCGCTCGGCAAGGTGAGTGGCATAGTAGCCGCCGAGGGAGCTGCCGACCAGCAAGGGGGCGCCGAGCTCGGCGATGGCGGCCTCCAGCTGGGCAATGGCCTGGCGCGGGTGGTGGTGCAGGGCCGGGACGCGCAGCTGGTCGGATAGCCCGAGCCGCTGCATCAGCGCCTCGAGCTGGCACGCCTTCTTCGACAGCGGCGAGCTGTTGAAGCCATGGATATAGAGGATGGAACCCGACATGCTGCCCCCGGACGCAAAGACGCGCAGTGTAGCGTGTTCGAAGGGCATTGGCGCAGCGTGGGGATTTTCGCAACAAATTCTTCAAACAGCTGGGGGCGCTTTGCGCCCCTTTCGCGGCACAAGGCCGCTCCTACAGGGAGACGCGTACCCTGTAGGAGCGGCCTTGTGCCGCGAAAGGACCGCAAAGCGGTCCCCTGATTCAGTAACCCGGGCTGTCGAAATCCAGCTTCACCTCGAAATCGCACGCCCGCTCCACGCCGGTCTCCAACCGCCCGTCGGCATGCAGCCGCAACCAGCGATAGCCCGGCTGCTCTTCGCTCACCTTGAAATCCTCGCTGCGCGGCGCGAACTGGATGCAGGTCGAAGGCGTGGCGAGGCAACGGATGTCGTCGCGCACCTCATCCCATTCCTGATGGATATGCCCCCACAGCAGCGCCTTCACTTGTGGATAACTGCGCAAGCGCTTCAACAACTCATCGGCATTGCGCAACCCGATCGGTGCAATCCACGCACAACCGATATCCACCGGCTGATGGTGGCAGCACACCAGGCAATGGCGTTCGCCTGCCCCGTCCAGCGCCTGGTCAAGCACCGCCAGCTGGTCGTCAGCCAACAAACCGAAGGTGGCACCCACCACTGCCGAATCGAGCATGACGATGCGCCATTGGCCAATGTCCGTCACCGCCTGCACCAGTTCCGGCGCCACGGACTGCATCACCTGGGCCTCGTCATGATTGCCCGGCAGCCAGCGTGCTGGCGCTCCCAACTTCGAGGTCAACTCGCTAAATACCTGGTAGGAGGCGACGCTGGCATCCTGCGACAGATCGCCCGTGCACAGCAGCAGGTCGATGCGCGGCTGCTCGCGGCGCACCTGGTCGATCACATGCTCAAGGCTGTCACGGGTATTCAGGCCCAGCAACGTGCCCGCCGGATCGGCGAACAGGTGGGCGTCGGTCAGTTGCACCACATGGATGGGTGACGGAAGTGAGTGTGGTTGCGGCAACGGCCGTCTCCTCGAGCGGATTCAGCACCGATTATGGCGGCGGATCGGTTTCGAGCAAGTACTCGAAACCGACGCGCATCACATTTCAGCGCACCGCTTCCAGTTCGTGGCCACAGGCCAGGCAATGGCTCAGCCATTCACCGAGGAACAGGTTGAGCTGAGCCTTCTCGTCCGGCTGGTGCATCGCCGTGTTGGGGTACGGGTAGATGCTGCGCAGGCGGCGGGCATGTTCGGCGCTGACCACCTCGGCCATGCGTGCGTCATGGTAGACCTGCACCTCCAGCTCGGGCACCGGCAACCAGGGCAGGCTGTGCTCCTGGCGCACCTTGAGGGTGGTGGTGTAGGGACAGGCGAGCAGCACTTCGAGCACCAGCACGCCGAGCATCTGGTCGCCCTGGGTCATGCCGATACGGCGCGAGCTCTGCGTGGTGCGCATGTCCGGCAGCAGGCGCATCAGACGGGCATAGTTGGCCTCGCAGGCCGACTGCAGCCCGACCAGGTCGACCCGATAGCGCTCACGCAGCAGGTTCACTTCCACATACCTCGGACTTCGTCACGGTTGAGCGCCAGCCATTGCAGGCCGATGATCGTGGCGGCGTTGCAGATACGCCCGTCACGCACCGCCTGCAGGGCATCCTCGAACGCCCACACGCGCACGCGGATATCCTCGCTCTCTTCCTCCAGGCCATGCAGGCCACCGGCGCCCTCGCTGGAACAACGGCCCAGGAACAGGTGGACGTACTCGTCGCTGCCGCCTGGCGAGGGGAAGTAGCAGGTCATCGGCCACAGCGCGCTGAAGGTCAGGCCAGCTTCCTCATCGGCTTCACGGTGAGCGACCTCTTCCGGCGCCTCGTCCTTGTCGATCAGGCCGGCGACCATCTCGATCAGCCAGGGATTATCGATCTTGCCCACGGCGCCAACCCGAAACTGCTCTATCAGCACCACTTCATCGCGCTGCGGATCGTAGGGCAGCACACAGACGGCGTCATGGCGCACGAACAGCTCGCGGGTGAACTCGCGGCTCATGCCGCCGGCGAACAATTCGTGGCGCAGGTGCAGCTTGTCGAGCTTGTAGAAGCCCTTGAACAGATGCTCACGCCGGGTGATTTCGACCTGGGTGGGCACAGTATTTGACGTGTCCGTCATGCAAACTCCTTGATACCTCGTTTACCGCATCGCGCAATCCTACTCTGCGCGCCGCCCGGTTTCATCCCTTTCCGGCGACCGTTCGGGCAGCCGGGACAGGCGCGCCGCTCTCTGTTAGCTTAGTGGCGAACTGAAGGCCGCGCAGGCGGTCAAAGGCCGATCATCACCGTTGTGAAAGAGGCAACATGACGCTTGTCAAACTGACTTCCGTGGCCGTCCTGGCATTGGCGCTCGGCGCCTGCCAGAGCCTGTTCACGCCCAATTACCGCGCCCCGCTCGAGGTCAAGCGCGAGGCCTGGGAACACGTCAAGCCCGGCTGCAGCGAGAGCGACTGCCCGCTGGTCAACATCGACGTGGTGCACTTCCCCGCCCTGCCCAAGCTCGACGCCATCGTCGAGAAGCGCCTGCTGATGCTGACCGAGGACAACCAGCGCGGCACCCCGCCGGCCTCGCTGCAAGCCTATGAACAGCAGTACCTGGCCCGCGCCGACAAGCGCAACAGCAGCTACCTGCAGGCCAAGGTACGCGAGCAGCATGACGGGCTGGTGATCGTCGAGCTGTCCAGCTACCTGGACAGCGGCGGCGCCCATGGCATGCCCGGACGCGGCTTCATCAACTACTCGCGCAAGCTGGACAAGGTGCTGACCCTGGACGACATGCTCGTGCCCGGCCAGGAAGCGACCTTCTGGAAGACCGCCGAGGAGTCCCACCGCGCCTGGCTGATCAGCACCGGCATGGACAAGGACGCCGAGTTCGTCAAGACCTGGCCGTTCAAGCAGTCGCCGCACATCGCCCTGACCTATGGCGCGGTGGTAATCAAGTACGAGGTCTACGCCATAGCGCCCTATTCCATGGGCCACGTCGAGCTGAAGATCCCCTACCCGCGCCTCAACGGCGTGATCAGGCCCGAGCTGTTTCCCGGCCGCGGCTGAGCGATAGCAGCAGATGCAGTCCCCCTGCCAGCAGCAGTGCCGGCAGGGTCGCTCCCACCTCCGGCGCCGCGTTAGCCATCAGGTGATAGGCCGCCACCCCCACCGCCCAGGCCAGCAGCGCCTGCCAGTGCAAGCCCTCGACCAGCGCCGGCAGGCGACGGCGACGGACCACGAAGTGGTCCACCAGCACCACGCCGAACAGCGGCGCGAATACCGAGCCGATCAGCAGCAGGAAGTTCTGGTACTGGGCCAGCGGCGCCAGCAGGGCGATCAGCGTGCACAGCACGCCGATAGCCAAGGCCAGGTGCTCGACCTTGAGCTTGACCAGCAGCCCGCTGGAGACCGCTGCCGAGTGGATATCGGCAAAGGCGTTCTCCGATTCGTCCAGCAGGATCAGCAGCAGCGGAATCCCCAACCCGGCGCCGGCCAGCGCCAGCAGCAGCGCATTCACCTCACCGCTTGGGGCGAACGCCAGGGTGTAGGCCACGCCCAGGCTCATCAGCCAGGCGTTGCCGATGAAAAAGCCCAGTGCCGTACCGCCGAATACCCGGCTGGCCCGCTGGCCGAAGCGTGAATAGTCGGCGATCAGCGGCAGCCACGACAGCGGCATGGCGATGACGATGTCGAAGCCCAGGGCCAGGGACAGCGAACCATCCCCCGGGCGCTGCCACAGAGCGGCCAGGTCGGCCTTGGCGAACAGGTTCCAGGTCAGCCAGATACAAGCACCGAGCAACAGCCAGATGCCCCACTTTCGCAACACCTTGCGCACGAACGCCAGCGGCCCGCTGACCGCCAGCAGGGTGGCCAGGGCGCCGAAGCACAGGGTCCACAGCAACGGGCTGCTCCAGCCACTGCCCTCGCCGAAGGCGCGGGTGCCCAGCAGGCTGGCGGCGTCGCGCATGACGATGATCTCGAACGAGCCCCAGCCCACCAGCTGCAGGAGGTTGAGCAAGGCCGGCAGGCGCGCGCCATGGCTACCCAGGGTCAGGCGCAGGGTGGCCATGGCCGAGAGGCCGGTGTCACTGCCGATCACCCCCGCCGCGGCCAGCAGCAGCACGCCTACCGCCGTGCCGAGGGCGATTGCCAGGATCGAGCCGGCCAGACCCAGGCCCGGCGCCAACAGGGCGCCGACCTGCAGCACCATCAGGCCGATGCCGAGGGAGAACCACAGCGAGAACAGGTCGCGGGCACCGAACTGGCGGTGGTGGGTGGGGACGGGGTGGTCGGGGGAGAAGTGGCTGGGGGTAGTCATGGGGGCTCGCCAGATTATTGGAGTTGTTGCTAGCGAGGACTGCGTCCTCGTTTCGCGGCACAAGGCCGCTCCTACAGAGGCCTGCGCGGTCCCTGTAGGAGCGGCCTTGCGCCGCGAAAGGGCCGCAAAGCGGCCCCCAAGGTCTACTTACACCTTCTGGTACAACTGGCTGCCTTCCTGGCGGAACCGCTCGGACTGCTCACGCATGCCCTGCTCGACCGTCACGTCCACGGTCTCGATCTTGGCGGCGTACTCACGCACTTCCTGGGTAATCTTCATCGAACAGAACTTCGGCCCGCACATCGAGCAGAAGTGTGCGACCTTGGCCGACTCCTTGGGTAGCGTCTCGTCGTGGAAGGAACGCGCGGTGTCCGGATCCAGGCCGAGGTTGAACTGGTCTTCCCAGCGGAACTCGAAGCGTGCCTTGGACAGTGCGTTGTCACGAATCTGCGCACCTGGATGGCCCTTGGCGAGGTCGGCAGCGTGCGCGGCGATCTTGTAGGTGATGATGCCGGTCTTCACGTCATCCTTGTTCGGCAGGCCCAGGTGCTCCTTGGGCGTGACATAGCAGAGCATGGCGCAACCGAACCAGCCGATCATCGCAGCGCCGATGCCTGAGGTGATGTGGTCGTAGCCCGGGGCGATATCGGTGGTCAGCGGGCCGAGGGTGTAGAACGGCGCCTCGTCGCAGCACTCGAGCTGCTTGTCCATATTCTCCTTGATCAACTGCATCGGCACGTGGCCGGGGCCTTCGATCATGCACTGCACATCGTGCTTCCAGGCGATCTTGGTCAGCTCGCCAAGGGTTTCCAGCTCACCGAACTGGGCGGCGTCGTTGGCGTCGGCGATCGAGCCCGGGCGCAGGCCGTCGCCCAGCGAGAAGCTGACGTCGTAGGCCTTCATGATCTCGCAGATCTCGTCGAAGTGCGTGTACAGGAAGTTCTCCTTATGGTGCGCCAGGCACCACTTGGCCATGATCGAGCCGCCGCGGCTGACGATGCCGGTGACGCGCTTGGCGGTCAGCGGCACATAGCGCAGCAGAACGCCGGCGTGGATGGTGAAGTAGTCCACGCCCTGCTCGGCCTGTTCGATCAGGGTGTCGCGGAACAGCTCCCAGGTCAGGTCTTCGGCCACGCCGTTGACCTTCTCCAGGGCCTGGTAGATCGGCACGGTACCGATCGGCACCGGCGAATTGCGGATGATCCACTCGCGGGTCTCGTGAATGTGCTTGCCGGTGGACAGGTCCATGACCGTGTCCGAGCCCCAGCGGATACCCCAGGTCAGCTTGGCCACTTCTTCCTCGATCGAGGAACCCAGGGCGCTGTTGCCGATGTTGCCGTTGATCTTCACCAGGAAGTTGCGGCCGATGATCATCGGCTCCAGCTCGGTGTGGTTGATGTTGGCCGGAATGATCGCGCGACCGCGGGCGATCTCTTCGCGGACGAACTCGGGGGTGATCTCTTTCGGGATGCTGGCGCCGAAGCTGTGGCCGGCGTGCTGCTGGTTCAGCAGGCCGGCGGCACGGGCTTCCTGCAGCTTCATGTTCTCGCGGATGGCGACGTATTCCATCTCGGCGGTGATGATGCCCTGGCGCGCGTAGTGCATCTGCGTGACGTTGGCGCCGGCCTTGGCGCGGCGCGGGTTGCGCACATGGGCGAAGCGCAGCTTGGCCAGCTCCGCGTCGTTCAGGCGCTGCTGGCCGAAGTTCGAGCTCAGGCCCTCCAGGCGCTCGGTGTCGCCACGGGCGTCGATCCAGGCCGAGCGCACATCGCCCAGGCCCTTGCGCACATCGATGATGACATTGGGGTCGGTGTACGGGCCGGAAGTGTCATACACCAGCACCGGGGCGTTCTTTTCGCCGCCGAAGTCGGTGGGGGTGTCGTGCAGGCTGATCTCGCGCATGGGCACGCGGATGTCGGGGCGCGAGCCTTCGACATAGACCTTGCGCGAATTGGGCAGGGGTTGCACGGACTGTTGGTCGACTTGGGCCGACTCGCTCAGACTGATTGTTTTTTCTTGTTTGCTCATCACAGGCTCTCCAGACAGCTTCCAGGCGGTGGAATGTCGGGGTGAACCTGAAAGGCGTGGACGCACCCGTGTTGACGAGTGCAGTGCCGGACATGGGGTGCCGTGGGCTGCAAGCAGCTGTGGCGATCCCGGACCTGGCACAAGAGGCTCCCGGGATGTGAGAGCAATCTTGTTCCCTACGCAGGCGCTAACCTGATCAGGTTCAACGGGATCCGCACCTCTGCGATCTCAGCCTTTGCTTCAAGGCACCCCGACAAGAACATGCGCAGTCTAGACTGGAGTGGCCGGCAAAGCCAAGCGGGTAAATCCGGGGGTGATAAATGGCACACACGGCGGATTGTTGATGGCGGCGCGCGGCACTACACTGGCGCATCGCTCGATACCCGACAGTACAGTAAATAAAATTTGATCAAGGATTGCCCTATGCTGCGCAAACTCTCACTGGCAATTGCCGTGTCTTGTGCGTCCCACGGAGTGGCCTGGGCAGTGGATACGCCCACGACGGTGAAGACCGACCTGGTCAGCGTCTACCAGGAAGCGGTCGACAACAACGCCGACCTGGCCGCCGCCCGCGCCGATTACGGCGCCCGCCGCGAAGTGGTGCCCCAGGCCCGCGCCGGCCTGCTGCCGAACCTTTCGGCCGGCGCCGAGATGATGAGCACCCGCACCAAGCTCGACGAACCGTCGGTCACCTCCAACCGCAGCGGCAATGCCTGGAGCGCCACCCTGGCGCAGCCGATCTTCCGCGCCGACCGCTGGTTCCAGCTACAAGCCGCCGAGTCGGTCAACGAACAGGCCGCCCTGGAACTGTCGGCCACCGAGCAGAACCTGATCCTGCAGAGCGCCGAGAACTACTTCGCGGTGCTGCGTGCGCAGGACAACCTGGCCTCGACCAAGGCCGAAGAAGCGGCCTTCAAGCGCCAGCTCGACCAATCCAACGAGCGCTTCGACGTCGGTCTCTCGGACAAGACCGACGTGCTGCAGTCCCAGGCCAGCTACGACACCGCCCGGGCCAACCGGATCATCGCCGAGCGCCAGGTGCAGGATGCCTTCGAAGCCTTGATCACCTTGACCAACCGCCAGTACTCGGCGATCCAGGGCGTGGTCCACACCCTGCCGGTGCAGGTGCCCACGCCCAACGACGCCAAGGCCTGGGTCGAAACCGCCGGGCGGCAGAACCTCAACCTGCTGGCGACCAATCACGCCGTGGCGGCGGCCGAGGAGACCGTGCGCCAGCGCAAGGCCGGCCATGCGCCGACCCTCGACGCGGTGGCCAAGTACCAGAAGGGCGACAACGACAACCTCGGTTTCACCAATTCTCAGCTGCAACCGAACGTGCGCTATGGCGGTGACGTGGAGCAGACCAGCATCGGCCTGCAACTGAACATCCCGATCTACAGTGGCGGCCTGACCAGCTCCCAGGTGCGCGAGGCCTACGCCCGCCTGACCCAGAGCGAGCAGCAGCGCGAAAGCCTGCGTCGCCAGGTGGTGGAGAACACCCGCAACCTGCACCGCGCGGTGAACACCGACGTGGAGCAGGTACAGGCGCGCAAGCAGTCGATCATCTCCAACCAGAGCGCGCTGGAAGCCACCGAGATCGGCTACCAGGTCGGTACCCGCAACATCGTCGATGTGCTCGACGCGCAGCGCCAGCTGTACACCTCGGTGCGTGACTACAACAACAGCCGCTATGACTACATTCTCGACAACCTGCGTCTGAAGCAAGCCGCCGGCACCCTGAGCCCGCAAGACCTGCAGGACCTGGGACGCTACCTGAAGGCCGACTACAACCCGGACAAGGATTTCCTGCCACCGGACCTGGCGGCGGCAGCGGCGAAGAACTTCGAACGCCGGCCTTGAGCGCTGGGGCCGCTTCGCGCCCCATTCGCGGCACAAGGCCGCTCCTACAGGAGAGCGCAACCCCCTGTAGGAGCGGCCTTGTGCCGCGAAAGGAGCGCAAAGCGCTCCCTGGGACGCTTATTTCAGCAAACCTGCCAACCCATCCAACAACCGCTGCAACGCGCCCTGGTTGGCCTGCATCACCGCCCTGCCCGCCTCGCCCATGCGCCGCGCATCCTGCGGCAGCTCGACCAACCGGCGCACCGCCCCGGCCAGCCCTTCGGCATCGTCCACCTGTTGCAATGCCCCCGCCTCGCGCAGCATCGCGCTGATCTCGAGGAAGTTGAACACATGCGGCCCCATGAGCACCGGCAGCGCCAGCGCCGCCGGCTCCAGCGGGTTGTGCCCGCCGGTGGCCACCAGGCTGCCACCGACGAAGGCGATGTCGGCCAGGGCATAGAGGAACAGCAGCTCACCCATGGTGTCGCCCAGCAGTACCTGGGTCTGCGCCGTGACCGCATCTGCGCTCGAGCGGCGCACCGTGGAGAACTGCCCGGCGCACAGGTCATGCACCGCCGCAAAACGCTCGGGATGGCGCGGCACCAGGATCAGCAACGCATCGCTGTGGACCTTCAGCAGCTCACGATGAGCCTGGAGAATCAACGCGTCTTCGCCATCGTGGGTACTGGCAGCGATCCATACCGGACGTTGCTGGGTAGCCCACTGCTCGCGCAATGCGCGGGCCCGTGGCAGCAGTTGATCGTCGATCTTCAGGTCGAACTTGATCGAACCGGTTACCTGCACGCATTCGTGGCGCGCACCGAGCGCTAGGAAACGCTCGGCCTCGGCTTCGGTCTGCACGGCGATCAGGCTCATCTCCTCGAGCATCGGCCGGGTCAGGCCGGCGAAGCGGGCATAGCCACGGGCCGAGCGCTCGGACAGCCGGGCATTGGCCAGCGCCACCGGAATGCCGCGCCTGGCGCACTGGTGGATATGGTTCGGCCACAGCTCGGTTTCCATGATGATGCCCAGGCGCGGGCGCACATGATCGAGGAACCGCCCGGCCGCCCACGGCAGGTCGTAAGGCAGGTAGCAGTGTTGCACCCGTGGCTCACCCTCGAACATCGCGCGGATGCGCTCGGAGCCGGTCGGGGTCATGCAGGTAAGCGTGATCGGCAGGTCCGGGTACTGCTTGAGCAGGGCCCGGACCATCGGCGCGGCGGCGATGCTCTCGCCCACCGAGACCGCATGCACCCAGATGCCGCCCTGGCGCATCGGCGGTAGCTGGCAGGCGAAGCGCTCGGCGATCCGCGCACGGTACGCAGGCGCCTTGCGCCCGCGCAGGAACAGGCGCAGCGCGACCAGCGGCAGGCCCAGGTGAAACAGCAGGGTATAGAGGGTTCTGTTCATGGCGGCGGAGTTTACTAGGAACTGGATGAAAAGGCCTGTCAGCCAATCGCCCGCAGGTGCACGGCGAAGCGCTCGGCCAGCCACTGCGCGGCCGGACCCAGCGGCTCGTCGCGCCGCCAGGCCAGCTCCGCCACCAGCGCCGGCGGACGCCACTCACTGTCCAGTTCGACCATCTGCGTCTGGTAGGTGGGGTACTGCACCACATGCCGGGGCAGCCAGGCCCAGCCCAGGCCACGCATCAGCAACTCGGCCATGGCGTAGAAACTGTCGGCGCGCCAGACCTGCGGACTGATCGCCTCACCGCCCGGGTAGCCGCTCTGCTGCGGAGTGATCAACAACTGGCGGTGGCGGGCCAGTTGCTGGCGGCTGACCTTGGCCAGGTGTGCCAACGGATGATCGATGGCACACACCGTGACCATCTCGACGCTGCCCAGGGCGCGCCGCTCCAACGAGGCGGGAATGCTTTCATGGTGGAAGAACAAGCCCAGGTCGGCGCGCCGCTCCACCAGCTTGCGCGCCACATCGCCCTGGGCGCCGCTGGCCAGTTGCACTTCCAGGTAGGGGTAGCGCGCCGCCAGCTCGTCGAGGCTGTCGATCACCGGCTGGTAGGGCATGGCCTCGTCCTGGGCCACCCGCAGCAACGCCTCCTGCCCACGCATCAAGGCCAGCGCCCGGCCATCCAGGCGCTCGCACTGGCGCAACAGCTCACGGGCGTCCTCCAGCAAGGCGGCGCCGCTTTCGGTCAGGCGCGGCTGCCGGCCGCTGCTGCGTTCAAACAGGGTCACCCCCAGATCCGCCTCGAGCAAGGCGATGGCGCTGCTGATCGCCGACTGGGCCTTGCGCTGCTCGCGGGCCACGGCGGAAAACGACCGCAGCTCGGCGGCCCGCACGAACAGACGTAGTTGCTCGAGACTCCAGTGTTCAGTCATTGCCACCCTATCTCAAAAGTAGATAGGTAATGACTTTACCGCATCCGGGGATTCCCTAGAATGCCCATCCAGCAACGGAGGACCCGCACCATGAACGCCTACACCTATCTCGCCATCGCCATCTGCGCCGAAGTCATCGCCACCGCCTCCATGAAAGCGGTCAAGGGGCTGAACACGCCGCTGCCGCTGCTACTGATGGTCTGCGGCTACGGCGTGGCGTTCTGGATGCTGACCCTGGTGGTGCGCAGCATTCCGGTGGGCATCGCCTATGCGATCTGGTCGGGGCTGGGGATCGTGCTGATCAGCATCGCGGCGCTGGTGATCTACGGGCAGAAGCTGGATGTGCCGGCGATGCTGGGCATGGCCATGATCGTCGGCGGGGTGGTGGTGATCCAGGTGTTTTCCAATACTGCCGGGCATTGATGCTTCCCTGAGGATTTTGGGGCTGCTTTGCGGCCCTTTCGCGGCACAAGGCCGCTCCTACAGGGGACCGCGTAAATCCTGGGTCTGCGCGGCCCCTGTAGGAGCGGCCTTGTGCCGCGAAAGGGCTGCACAGCAGCCCCAGGATCGCAAAGCCCACGCCGCCCCGACGCTGTATACTGCGCACCTGTCCCAGTTTTCGAGGTGCCCGCATGCCATCCGCCATTACCACTGACGTGCTGATCGTCGGCGCCGGGGTCGCAGGCCTCTGGCTCAATGCCCGGCTGCGCCGCCTGGGCTATTCGACGGTGCTGATGGAGCGCGCCAGCCTGGGCGGTGAGCAGACCATCAAGTCGCAAGGCATCATCCACGGTGGCACCAAATACGCCCTGCACGGCGCCCTCAGCGGCGCCTCCGAGGCCATCGCCGACATGCCGCGGCGCTGGCGCGAAGCGCTGGCCGGCAACGGCGAGCTGGACCTGACCGGCACCCGCCTGCTCTCCGACGCCCACTACCTGTGGTCCCCCGGCACCCTGGCCGGCAACCTCACCAGTTTCTTCGCCAGCAAGGCCGTGCGTGGCCGGGTCGACCAGGTCAAGGGCGAGCAACTGCCGCCGGCCCTGCAGGACCGCGCCTTCAAGGGCAAGGTCTACCGCCTGGCCGAACTGGTCATCGACGTGCCCAGCCTGCTGGCCAACCTGGCGCAACTGGCGGGCGACAGCCTGCTGGCCGGCGAGCGGATCGAGCCACTGCGCGACGGCGATGAACTGGCCGGGCTGGTGGTCGATGGCCGCGAAATCCGCGCCCAACGCATCGTCCTCAGCGCCGGCGGCGGCACCGAAGCGCTGCTGCACGCCCTGGGGCTGAGCCAACCGGCCATGCAGCGCCGTCCGCTGCACATGGTCCTGGCCAAGGGCCCCAATCTCAAGCCGCTGTACGCCCACTGCCTGGGCGGCGGGCCCAAGCCGCGCATTACCGTGACCACCCACCCGGCCGCCGATGGCCAATGGGTGTGGTACCTGGGTGGCGACATCGCCGAGGCCGATGGCGTGGCCCGCGAGCCCGCCGCGCAGATCGCCGCGGCGCAAAAGGAAGTCGCCAGCCTGTTGCCGTGGGTCGACCAGGCCCAGGTGCGCTGGGCCACCCTGCGGGTCGACCGCGCCGAACCGGCGCAATCAGGCCTGGTGCGTCCGGACAACGCCTTCCTCGCCGACCAGCAGCGCCTGCTGGTCGGCTGGCCGACCAAGCTCGCCCTGGCGCCGGACTTCGCCGATCGCGTACTGGCCAGCTTCGAACGTGACGGCATCCGCCCGGCAAGCCGGCCGGACCTTGCCGACCTGCCTCGTCCACCGCTGGCGTTGCCGGCCTGGGAGCAACTGCTGCCATGACGCTGCCGACCCTGCACGATCATCACCGCCCCCTGGGCAGCACGGGCCTGCGGGTATCGCCGCTGGGCCTGGGCACGGTCAAGCTTGGCCGCGACCAGGGCGTGAAATACCCCAACGGTTTCACTATCCCCGATGACGAGGCCGCCCGCCTGCTGCTCGCCCAAGCCCGCGAGCTGGGTATCAACCTGATTGATACCGCGCCAGCCTACGGCCGCAGCGAGGAGCGCCTCGGCCCGCTGCTGCGCGGTCAGCGCGACCAGTGGGTGATCGTCAGCAAGGTCGGCGAAGAGTTCGAGGCCGGCCAGTCGCACTTCGACTTCAGCGCCGCCCACACCCGCCGCTCGGTCGAGCGCAGCCTCCAGCGCCTGGAAACCGACCGCATCGAACTGGTGCTGGTGCATTCCGACGGCAACGACCTGGCGATCCTCGAGCAGCAGGGCGTGTACGAAACCCTCGCCGCGCTCAAGCAGGAAGGCAAGATTCTCGGCTATGGTTTGTCCGGCAAGACTGTCGCCGGCGGCCTGAAGGCGCTGGAGCAAGGTGATTGCGCCATGGTCACCTACAACCTCAACGAGCAGGCGGAGCGGCCCGTGCTGGACTACGCTGCCGAACACGGCAAGGCCATCCTGGTGAAGAAGGCCCTGGCCAGCGGGCATATCTGCCTGGCGCCCGGGGTCGATCCGGTGCAGGCCAGTTTCGAGTTGCTGTTCGCCCACCCGGGCGTGAGCAGTGCCATCGTTGGCACCATCAACCCGCTGCACCTGGCCCACAACGTGGCCACCGTCGCCCGCATCCTGGGCCGGCCCTGAGCCGCCCGGGCGGGGGCCCAACGCAAGGAGGAGCCTCGTGCCGCGTACGCTGATCCGCAAGAATCCGAGCAACTTCAAGACCCTGCCGCTGCATGTCGAGGCCACGCCCGAAGGCCTGGCCTACCAGAGCATCGGCATGCCGCTGAACTTCGCCCAGACCCTGCAGCGGCGCAAGGCCATCCAGGTCGCCGACCCCGAGCACTTCGTGGCGGAACTTGCCAACCTCGGCGTGTCGGTGCGACTGACCCTGCACTGGCAGGGCCGCGACTACTGGGTACTGGTCCGCCAGCGCCGCCAGGACCGTGGCGATGTGGTGCTCAAGCTGATTTCCGGCTATGTCCCGGCCCACGAGCTGAACCTGCCGCTGCACACGGCGATCCAGGAAGTGGCCGAGGAATGCCTGCTGGAAACCCCGGAGGGCTGGCTGGGCGGACGCTTCAACGACACCTGGTTGCCAGCGCCCTATGCCGACGCCCTGCACTATCGCGAGGCCCTGCCGTTCGTGCTCTCACCCGAGTCCGGTGCCGCCCGCCCGGTGCATTGCGCCAAGCTGATGCTGCTGGAGCGCCCGCGCGCCTATGTACACCTGCCCACCGCGTCGTTGCAGCTGATCTACGACCTGCGCCTGCAGGTGCCCAGGGAGGCCAAGTCGCTGAGCCTGTTCCATGTCGACGAGCGCCTGGAGGGCGATCAGTTGGTGGCCAGGCTCAATCGCAAGCGGCCGGACCTCTACCTGATGCCGCTCAAGGACGGCCAGCCGGTGGCCGAGCTGTACACCTTGAAGAAGGACCAGCTGACCCCCGCAAGCACGCGCGGACTGTGGCTGGCGGAGAGCTTCGCCCGCCAGGATGGCTGGGTGGTGCGGGATGAGCGGGTACGCTGGAAGGACTGGCTGAAGCAGCAGGGGCTGGTCGAAAGCAAGCCCGCGCCGGCGTCGCACCTGGAACGATTCGGGGACAAGGCACGGGAACTGCTGGCCCGGGCGCGAACCTCGCTGCATAAATGAACACGGGGCAAGCCCGCTCCCAATGCTTCGTGGGAGCGGGCTTGCCCCGCGACTTGCAACGTATCAGTGCTTGCGGATCTTCTCGACGATCGCCGTGGTCGAGCTATTCTCCACCAGGCCCAGCACCTTCACCGTGCCGCCGTAGGCCTTGACGATATCGGCGCCGACCACCTGCTCGATACCGTAGTCCCCCCCCTTGACCAGTACATCCGGCTTGACCTGGCGCAGCAGGTTCTCCGGCGTGTCCTCGGGGAAGCTGATGACCCAGTCCACCGCACCGAGGCCGGCCAGCACGGCCATGCGTCGGTCGACGCTGTTGATCGGCCGGCCCGGGCCCTTCAGGCGGCTGACCGAGGCATCGTCGTTGATGGCAACGATCAGCCGGTCGCCCTGGGCGCGAGCCTGTTCCAGGTAGGTCACGTGACCCGCGTGAAGGATATCGAAACAGCCGTTGGTGAAGACGATCTTCTCGTTGTGCGCACGGGCATCATCGATGGCCAGCAGCAGTTGCTCCAGCCCCAGCACACCCCGCTCCGAGCCCTCTTCACGCTGGATGGCGCGACGCAGCTCGGGGGCGCTGATGGCAGCGGTACCCAGCTTGCCGACCACGATACCGGCGGCCAGGTTGGCCAGGGCGACGGCATGCGGCAGGTCTTCGCCTGCGGCAATGGCGGCGGCGAGCGTGGAGATCACCGTATCACCGGCACCAGTGACATCGAACACCTCGCGAGCGCGGGCCGGCAGGTGCAAAGCCGGGTGGCCGGTGCGCAGCAGGGTCATGCCGTGCTCGCCACGGGTCACCAGCAGTGCGCCCAGGTCCAGCTCTTCGAGCAGCTTCAGGCCTTTGGCGACCAGCTCGGTTTCATCGGTGCAACGGCCAACGATGGTCTCGAATTCGCTGAGGTTCGGGGTGATCAGGCTGGCACCGCGGTAGATCGAGAAATCCTTGCCCTTGGGGTCGGCCAGCACCGGGATGCCCTTGCTGCGGGCAGCCTGGATCAGCGCCTGATGGTTCTGCAGTGCACCCTTGCCGTAGTCGGACAGCACCAGCACCTTGATACCTTCGAGCAAGGCATCGACCTCCGCGCCCAGCGACAGCGGGTCGGTGGCGAACGGCTCTTCGAAGTCGATACGCAGCAGTTGCTGGTGACGGCTCATCACCCGCAGCTTGACGATGGTCGGCTGGTGAGCGATGCGCTGGAAGATCGAGCGTACACCGGCAGCGTGCAGGCTGTTGGCGAGGCTATCGGCGGCCTCGTCCTGGCCGGTGACCCCGACCAGCGCGGCCGGCGCGCCAAGGGCGGCGATGTTCAAGGCCACGTTGGCCGCGCCGCCGGGGCGATCCTCGATCTGATCGACCTTGACCACCGGCACCGGCGCTTCAGGCGAAATACGCGAAGTACCGCCATGCCAGTAGCGGTCGAGCATGACATCGCCGACCACCAGTACCGGGGCTTGATCGAAACGCGGCATGGACAACTTCATGGGCAACCCATTTTTGGAAAAGTGAACAGGGGCAGGATATTAGCACAGGGATGCGCAGGGCTTTATGGCCAACCGCAGCGATGCTGTATCGATTGACCGGCGAGGCCTGCCAGGCCTCGCCGTGACGCTGACTCAGGTGATGTTGGCCTTTTCGGCCTCGTCCAGCCCCATGGCGTGCAGACGGGCGTAATGGCCATTGGCCTGGAGCAGTTCGGCGTGTGTGCCGCGCTCCACCAGACGCCCCTGGTCCATGACCAGGATCAGGTCGGCCTTCTCGATGGTCGACAGACGGTGCGCGATCACCAGGGTGGTGCGCCCCTCCATCACATGATCCAGCGCCGCCTGGATATGCCGTTCAGACTCGGTATCCAGGGCAGAGGTGGCCTCGTCGAGAATCAGCAGCGGCGCATTCTTGAGCAAGGCCCGGGCAATCGCCAGGCGCTGGCGCTGGCCGCCGGAAAGCAGCACACCGTTCTCGCCGACTTCGGTATCGAAGCCCTTGGGCAACTGGTCGACGAACTCCTTGGCATAGGCATCGGCGGCGGCGGCCTCGATATCCGCGCGCGGCGCGCCGGCCAGATCGCCGTAGGCGATGTTGTTGGCCACGGTGTCGTTGAACAAGGTGACATGCTGGGTCACCTGGGAAACGTGGCGGCGCAGGTTGCGCAGGCGGTATTCCTCGATCTCCACGCCGTCGAGCAGGATCTGCCCTTCCGTATGGTGGTAGAAGCGCGGGATCAACGCCGCCAGCGTCGACTTGCCACTGCCCGAGCGACCTACCAGGGCGATCATCTGCCCGGGCTCGGCGGTGAAGCTGATATTGCTGAGCACCTGACGTTCGGTACCCGGGTAGGTGAAGCTGAGGTTGCGCACGTCCAGGCGCCCCTCGACCCGCTCTTTCTCGATGGTGCCGTTGTCGACTTCGGGCTTCTCGTCCAGTTGCTCGAAAATGCTCTCGGCGCCGGCAAGGCCCTTCTGGATGGTCGAGCTGACTTCGGAGAGCTGGCGAATCGGCTTGGGCAGAAGGCCTGCCGCGGTGATGTAGGCCACCAGGTCACCCGCAGAAGCCTCGCCACGCAGGAACAGCACCAGGAACATCAGCGCGGCCATGGCGGTGTAGATCACCAGTTGCAGCATCGGCGTGTACAGCGCGCCGGTCTTGGTCATGCGCAGTTGCTTGTCGGTGTTGCTCTGGCTGGCCTTCTCGAAGCGGCGCTCCTCGTAGCTTTCGCCACCGAAGCTGCGCACCACGCGGTAACCCTGGATGGTCTCGGAGGCCACGTGGGTAACGTCGCCCATGGCCACCTGGATCTTCTTGCTCTGCTTGCGGAATTTCTTGCTGGCGGTGCTCACCATCACCGCGATCAGCGGCAGGATCGCCACCATCACCAGGGTCAGCTTCCAGTTCATCCACAGCAGGTAGGCAAACAGGAACACCACCGTCAGGCCCTCACGAATGACTACCTTGATGGCATCGGTGGCGGCGCCGGTGACCATGGTCACGTTGAAGGTGATGCGCGAGATCAGGTGCCCGGAATTGTGGTTGTCGAAGTAGCGGTTGGGCAGGACCAGCAACTTGTTGAACAGCTCGACCCGCAGGTCGTGCACCAGGCACAGCGAGACCTTGGACAGGTAGTAGTTGCCGAGGAACGAACCCAGGCCCTGCCAGGCGGCAATCAGGATGATCAGCAGCGGCACCGCCTGCAGCAACTGCAGGTCGCGCAGGTAGGGCACGTCGGGGAACAGCACCGCCTGCGGATTGCTCAGCCCATCGACGAAATACTTGAGGATCCCGGCCAGCATCGGCTGGGTCGAGGCGAAGATCACGAAGCCGACGATGCTCAGCAGGAAGATGCCGATGTAGGGTTTGACATAGCCCAGCAGGCGCAGATAGATCTTCAGGCTTGCGGGGGAAGACGATTCGGGAACTGTCATGAGAATCCGTCGGGTCAAAAAGAGTCGGGATTATACCACACACGGTGTCTTGCACCGCCCGCCACAGGTTAAGATAGACGGCTGTTCCGAACCCTGGCCCCGGAGGCTTGATGCACGCACTTGACCACGCCCGTTACCTTGCCCTGCGCGAGGGCGCCCACGTCCTCGAGGCCGACGGGACTGGCGACAAGGTCCTGCGCCTGAGCGACGGTTCGATGCTCAAGCTGTTCCGCCGCAAGCGCCTGATCAGCTCGGCGGCCTGGTATCCCTACGCCCGGCGTTTCGCCGACAACTGCCAGGCCCTGGCCGAACGCGGCATCCCTTGCCCGCAGGTCAAGGCGGTTTACCGTATCGCCGAGATTGCCCGCGATGCCGTGCACTATGACCCGCTACCCGGTCATACGCTGCGCCAACTGCTGGAGCAACCCGGCAACCACCCAGGCTTGCGCGACCAGCTCGGACGTTTCATCGCGGCGCTTCATGAAGCGGGGGTGTACTTCCGCTCCGCGCACCTGGGCAACGTGGTGCTGACGCCCGAAGGCAAGCTGGGGTTGATCGACGTCGCCGACCTGCGCATGTACCGCAAGCCACTTCGCCGCTCACAACGCCAGCGCAACTTCCGTCATATGCTGCGTTACCGGGAAGATCGGGCGTGGTTGCTGGGTGACGGCGACAACGCCTTCATCGAAGCCTATCTCGCCAGCCAGCAGGTCTGCCGCCGCCAGGACCTGGCCAACGCACTGGCCTGAACGATAATGGCCGCCCGGAGGCGGCCATCTTCATCATCAGCTCGAACGTCGCTGCTGCAACCCACGGCCCAGCACCATGGCTGCCGGCAACAGGACCAATGGCCACAGCTCGTCAGGGTTGCCGATCAGCTTGCTGCCATCGAAGTTGAGCATCACCAGGGCACAGGCCAGGTACATGCCCCAAGGGTCACGAAGGCGCAAGGCCTGGACCAGGGTCATCACCACGATGACCAGGAACAGGACCAGCGAGACGCCACCGGTGTAGAGGCCCAGGGCAACGAAGATATTGTGTGGATGCTGGATCGGCATGAAGCCGCTCAGCAGCTTGTCGGTATGGAACTCGACGCCGCAGCCGACCATCCAGCCACAGTTTTGCCACTCGCCGACCATCACGTGGAACAACTCGCCACGATAGGAATCACCGCGCTCGAACAGCGAATGGAACCAGGCCATGTCCTTGACCAACCAGAGGGCGATGCCGCCAAGTACCGCGAATACCAGCAGCCAACTGCCGGCCACGCGCGGGAAGCGCCACAGCGCCCAGCACGCCCAGGCGGCAAACAGGAACGCCGCGCCGACCATCGCGGTACGCGTCTGCAGGACGAAGGTAATCGCCACCACCGACAGCGCCACGGCGGCAAACGCTTCGACCCAGCGACGACGGTGCAACCACCCCGGCATGGCCAGCGCCAGCGCACAGAGCAGCCATATACTGGTGTAGATCACGTTCTGCATGCGCGCGGGCATCAGGCTGACCCGCTCACCCAAGGCGTAGATGCCGGTCAGGTAGGCAAACGCCGAATAGCCGAAAATGTAAAGGCAGATGATCCAGAACAGCGCACGCGCGAACACTTCAGAGCGGAAGAAGCCCTGATTCGTCAGCCCTGCCACGGCAAAGACAAAGAGCGCAACATAAGCAATGTGCTTGTAGAACTGCCCATCGCCAGCAATCGCTGCGGGTACCAGGAACCACAGCAGGAATACCAGCCACACCAGCCCAAGCTTGTCGCTGAACAGCCCCGCGCCACGCTCCTTGACCAGGAACACCAGGCCAGGCAACGCGATGAAGGCGTAGAAAATGTTGTTGGTCCATTTCGATGAGGCCATCAACACGAAGCTGGCCAGGAACATGATCAGCGCAGCGCTGAAGTAACGCCTGCTCGTGCGGTTGTCGTTACCAATCCCTTCAAACATCATTCAACACCCATCCCAGCAATAGTCCGATAACCAGCACGCCCAACAGACGAATGCGATCCATGCGCTTGCGCCGTGCCTTCTTGATTTTCTCTTCCGCCATTTCCACATGCTCGCCGAAACCGGTATGCAGCACGGCGTCGTTCTCCAGGATCAACGCATAGCGGTCGCGCTCGGCGTACAACCGCGACAAGCTCTTCTCGCCGGAATGCGAGGCGTACGGTGCATGTGCCTGGTAGTCGGCCAGCCTGCGCAGGCCCGGGTTGAACGAGAACCCCTGCCATTCCGCCTTGTGCGAGCCCAGCTTGTGGAAAGCGATGCCCTGCAGCACCTGGCGCTCCTCCAGGAACACATAGGGGCTGTGCACCTGCAGGTCATGATTGAAGCTGCGCAGCCAGACCTGCAACGCTTGCGGGTCGGCCTCCAGCAGTGCCTGGGATTCCTCGATGAAGCCCGGGCGATAGAAGGCCCAGTCATCCTCGCAATGGAACACCCAGAAGGTCTTGATCTGCGAATAGGCGGCGTCCACCGAGCGCAACTGCCCAAGCTTGGGATTGTTGACGATGAAGGTGGTGTGCTCGCGCCAGTGTTCCGGGATGCAGCCACGCACTGCCTCGTCACCGGAGTCTTCGGTGATGAAGACTTCACGGATGGGCGCCGTGTTGTAGCGGTCGAAACTTTCGAGCGTGCGCTTGAGCAGTTCGAATCGACCACAGCTGGTCACCACCAGTGTGATCTCGCTGTTTTCACTGAAGATCATGGCTTCCTCGATGTGTGTAGGGCTTAACGCGACAGGCCGATGGCCAGCAGCACACGCTCCAGCAGGCCAGGCTTCGCGGCCGGGCGCAGCGGCGCGCGCATGGCCTCGGTGATCGCCTGCCCGAGCGCGTGGAAGGTATAGCGCTGCTCGGCCAACTGCTGGCCATTGCGCGAGATACGCTCGGCCAGGGCGAGATCGCCACGCAGCCGGGCGAGCTTCTCGCGCAACTGCTCGAGGTCGCGGTAGAGCACGATATTGTGCATGTCGACGAAGCCCAGCGCCTGGTTCTCTTCCTCGCCCTGGTCATAGGCGAACAGGACGCAGCCACAGGCCATGGCTTCGAAGTTCTTGATCATGTACTCGCCCATGCCGACGTCGGCACTGACGAAAAAGCGGATGCGGCTGAGTGTCCGGCTGTACTCCTCGCCGGATTTGGTACGGGTGATCAGCAGGTTTTCCACCGCCGCAATCGACTCGAGCATCTGCTTGCGCCCGGAGTAGGCCACGCTGCGCAGGCTGCCGACGAACGCCAACTCGATATCACGCTCATGGTTTTCATTGCGCAGCAGCGCCTGGTCGTAACCCTTGGGCACGAAGATCGCGTCGAAGCCTTCGTCGCGCAGGCGTCGGGTGACCACTGCGCCGGAGGTGATGATGCGCGCCCATGGCAGCTGGCGGTAGTACTCGCTGAATTTGCCGGTGTACTTGCAGGGAATGTAATTCTGGTAGGCGTCGTGCTCGAGGATCACCAGGTTCGGGATCGTCCGAATGAAGCGTGCCTGGCGGATCTCTTTCTTGAACCGCAGGAAGAACAGGATGCGGTCGTACTGCTCGACCTGCACATGCTCGCGGAAATAGCTGCGCAGATCGGCCTGCTCGTCACCGGTCAACCAACGGATATCGCACTCGCAGTCGGCCGCGATGCCTTCGTACAGACGGTCCAGGATGGCGCGTTGCTCTTTCTGGACCAGGAACAGGACTTTCACCGTGGTTCTCTCTTGTCGATCATTGTGCCGACCCACAGCAGTTCGTGGCGCCGTACGGCCTTGCGGAAGAATTCATTTTCACCGAATGCGGGCCAGCGCCGGGCGGCGAGGCAGCGCTGCAGGAAGCGACGGATTCGGCGCTTGAGCGGGGCCGCAGGCTGCAGGTCGTGCATCATACCCAAAGCGATGGCCTTTTGCCTCTGCTCTTGCGCATCCACCCCAAGTACCCAAGGGCGCATGGGCATGCCGGCATCGAAGAAGGGTGGCAAAGGTACACCGGTACCGGCATCACCCATCGGCCAACGGTCATTGTCGTGCAGGTGGTTGGCGTAGAACAGCAGGGTTTCAGGCCGCCAGTCGGCGCTCTGCAACGCCTGCTGCAAGGCGTCATGGGCACACACATGGTCCGGGTGCGGATCGAGGGTCGGATGCGGCATCACGATGGTTGCCGGACGCGCGCGCTCGATGAGCTCGCGCAGGTCCTGGACCAGGTTGGTCCAACTCGGCCGGCCATCGGCATCGCTTTGCAACGCGACTTCGTTGAAACGACGGAATGGCCGGGTGTCGGCCAGGTCCGCCTCGCGCGACGGGATCGATGCCTCGGGCTCGGCCTGCATGGCAGGCAACTGCATGCAGAAATAGCCCAACTGCACGGTTTGACTGGAAGGCACGCCGGCCCAACGCGGCACGGCGACGCTGTCCCAGCTGCGCAATTGGCCCTTGAGCCGGGCCGCCTCGACCAGGTCGAGGCCGAAGGTGTCGCGGTAGTACTCGTTCTCGATCTCGCCAGCGGTGAGGGTCACGATCCAGCTGCTCTTCGCCTGGGAATAGGCAGCGAACGCCGCCAGCTCGGCATCGTCGGCATGGGGGGCGATAACCATCAGGGTGCCAGCCAGGTAATCGGGGTGACGCAGCACCAGCAACTCCATCTCAGGTGCTACGCGACAATGGCGACCACTCAGGCGCAACTGCCCGGCGTTCAGCGCCTCGGCCTGCCCGCTCAGGTTCAGGTAGCGCACACCTCTCACACCCCGCTCGAAGGCCTGGTAATCGGCGACACCACCGTCGATACGTACTGCCGGATCGAACAGCCGCCCCAACCAGCCGGCGCGCAGGCTCACCCGTAACAACAGGGTCTCGCTACCGTCCAGCGTGCAATCGCCCGGCAAGGCCAGCACCCCACCCTGGCTGCGCAGCGCATGACGCTCGCTGGCTTGCAGGTCGTACTGGTAGTCGCTGCCCGGCACATAGAAGAGGTGGTCGGAAAACCAGGCCTCATGAGCCACCCACAGCAGCACCGCGAGCACGGGCGGCAGCCACAGCGCCCACAGCGCCGAGAACAGCAGCACGACCAGCGCCAGCAGCAGGATTACCCGTTTGCGCTTGCGATGGCGTTTGAGCAGTTGCTGTTTGTTGGCGCTCATGTTCAGACCTGGAAGACGTTGACGGGGTTGCACCAACGATCCTTGTACTCCCGGTCGGACCGACCGAACGAGAACCGCAGCGCCTTGCCGCGGGTATTGGCATCCTCCCAGGCGGCCTGGGTATTGAGGAAGCTCAATACGCTACCAGGGCTGAAAGCCTTGGTCTCTGGATCGACACCGCCGTTTACATATTCGACGCTGATCCATTGCGGCGCCTCGACGCGATACACCAGTTGAATGGCGATGGGCGCCCCTTCAAGGAACAGCACCGAACCGATCAGCAGCTCGCGCAGGCGCTCGACCACCTCTGCCATGCGGGCCGCGCCGGTGGCCGGGAAGCCCCAGCGACGCTGGAACAAGTCACAGTACATCGCGGCGATCTCGGCTGCAGTGAAATCGCCGATCGGTCGCACCTGGCCACCCGCCTCTTCCAGCAGGCGCAGCTCACGACGCTGGTTGTAGCGGAATTTCTTCGACAGATCTTCATGGGGCCGCGCCATGGCCAACTGCTCAGGTTGTGCCTTCAGGCCGGCGAAACGGCCCTGGTTCAACTCCGACAGGTAGCGACCGGCGTGGCGCAGTGGCGCCCCGGCATCGGCGGCGGCTGGCAGGATGATCTCGGCATTGCCCAGGTCGAACAGGCCTTTCTTGCCTTCACGCTTGAGCACGTCCTTGGACAGCGCCAGGTGGCGCCCCCAGGTTGGCAGCGCGGCCTTGAGCTCGGCGCCCTGGAACCAGCCCAGGTAACGCACCGGGATCCCGGCCAGGTCAGCCAGTTGCTCGATCACCAACGGGTGCGTGGCGACACTGCCGCCAAAACGCTGCCAGGCTTCGTTGTAGGCGGCCGCATCGATCACTTGCCAGCCGCGTTCACGCCAGGCCTTGAGATGATTGAGCATCAGGCCTCCGCCATCAGCGCGCGGACGTGCGGCAGTTGCCAGAAGGCATCCCGCACTGCCGAGTCACTGAAGCGCTGCTGCAGGCGCTGCAGCATATGCCCGGCGCATGCCTCGCGCTGCTGCGCGTCCAGTCCGGCCATGTGCTTCAATCCCTGGGCCAGCTGCGCGGCATCGCCCAGCGGGAACAGCACACCCACGCCCTCGACCACTTCCCGGGCGCCGCCACAGGCGGTGGCCAGCACCGGCACGCCAGCGACCATGGCTTCGAGCAGGACCATGCCGAACGGCTCATGGTCGGAGCTCAGGGCGAACACGTCGAAAGCGCGGAAATAGCGGCGTGCATCCGGCACCTGGCCGAGGAAGTCAACCTGCCCGGCGATGCCCAACTCGGCAGCCAGGGCCTTGAGTTTCGCCTCGAGGCGCCCCTTGCCCAGGATCGCCAGGCGTGCACCGGCCGGCAACCCCGGCAAGGCTTCGGCGAAACCACGCAGCAGCGTGGCCTGGTCCTTGTCCGGATGCAGGCGACCGACGTTACCGACCACCCAGGCACGCTCATCCAGGCCCAAGGCCCGGCGCGCCTCGTCACGCGGCACCAGGCTGGCCTGCAGTGCCTCGACATCGATGCGGTTGTACAAGGTCTGGATACGCTCGGCCGGCCACTGGCCCAGGCAGCGTCGCATGTCGTCGCGCACCGCATCCGACACACCGAGCAGGCTCAGGCGCTTGCGGAACAGGTTGGCGAACAGCCGCCGCCCCTTGCGCTCATAATCGCCGAAGGCATGGTGCACGCCGATCACCGGCAAGCCGGTCCCCAGCAGCGCGACATAGATCGGCTTGAAGCGGTGGGCGATGCAAAAGCTGAAATTGCGCTGCGCGGCGATCTTGCGCAGCGCGCGGATTGCACCCAGCTTCAGGCCGCGCACGGCCTTGGAGCTGAACTCGAGAAACAGCACCTCGTCCGAGGCACAGCCGGCCGCGACCTGCCCGTCGGCTGCCCCGGTGAGGAACACGGTAGTGACCTTGTAGCCGCTGCCCTGGAACAGGCTGGCGTATTGACGGGCACAATCGAGGAACGGCCCGTCATAGCCATGGCAGAACTGCAGGATGCGCGGTTCAGAGCGGCTGGTCATACGGCGCGGCGCCTTCCTTGACCACCAGGATGTCTTCCATGATCAGGTACTGCAGGTCCGAGCCGAAGAACATGTTCAGGGCGTCGGTCGGCGAGCAGATCATCGGTTCGCCGCGGCGGTTCAGCGAGGTGTTCAGCGACACGCCGTTGCCGGTCAGGTCTTCCAGCGCCTTCATCATGTCGTAGTAGCGCGGGTTGTACTCGCGCTTGAGCACCTGGGCGCGCGAAGTGCCGTCCTCGTGGACGACTTCCGGCACGCGGGTCTTCCACTCTTCGGCGACTTCGAAGGTGAAGGTCATGAATGGCGCGGGGTGATCGATCTTGATCATCTGCGGCGCGACAGTGTCGAGCATCGACGGACAGAAAGGTCTCCAGCGTTCGCGGAACTTGATCTGGTGGTTGATGCGGTCGGCCACGCCTTCCACGCTTGGGCAGCCAATGATCGAACGACCGCCCAGGGCGCGCGGACCGAATTCCATGCGACCCTGGAACCAGGCCACCGGGTTGCCATCGACCATGATCTTGGCGATCTGCTCAGGCATGTTCTCGAGCTTGCGCCATTTCGGCTGGCTCGGGTGACGGGCACAGGCGGCGATCACGTCTTCATTGGAATACGCAGGGCCGAGGTAGACATGCTCCATCTTCTCGACCGGCACGCCACGGGCGTGGGAAACGTAGGCGGCCGCACCAACGGCGGTACCGGCGTCGCCGGAGGCCGGCTGGACGAACAGCTCCTTCACATCATCACGGGCGATGATCTTCTGGTTCAGCTTGACGTTCAATGCGCAACCGCCGGCGAAGGCCAGCTTGCCGGTCTCTTTCAGCGTGTCGCCCAGGTAATGGTCGATCATCTGCAGGGCCAGCTTCTCGAACAGCGCCTGCATGCTGGCGGCGTAGTGGATGTACGGCTCGTCGGCGATGTCGCCTTCACGTTTCGGGCCCAGCCACTCGATCAGCTTGGGCGAGAAGTAGAAGCCCTTGCCCTTCTCTTTATAGCGACGCAGGCCGATGACGTTGGCGTATTCGGTGTTGATCACCAGCTCGCCGTTTTCGAAGCTGGCCAGGCGCGAGAAGTCATACTTGCTGGCGTCGCCATACGGCGCCATGCCCATGACCTTGAACTCGCCATCAAGCATTTCGAAGCCGAGGAACTCGGTGATCGCGCCATACAGGCCACCCAGCGAGTCCGGATCGAAGAATTCCTTGATCTTGTGGATCTTGCCGTTTTCGCCGTAGCCGAAGAAAGTGGTGGCGTACTCGCCCTTGCCGTCGATACCGAGGATCGCGGTTTTCTCTTTGAAACCCGAGCAGTGGTAGGCGCTGGAGGCGTGGGCCAGGTGGTGCTCGACCGGCTCGATCTTGATCTTTTTCGGATCGAAGCCCAGTTGCTCCAGGCACCAGACGATCTTCTTGCGGTAGCGCTTGTAGCGGCGGTTGCCCATCAGCAGCGCGTCCAGGGCGCGGTCCGGGGCGTACCAGTAGCGCTTGGCGTAGTGCCAGCGGGCCTTGCCGAACAGGCTGATCGGGGCGAACGGAATGGCCACCACGTCGACGTCCGACGGCTTGATGCCGGCCTGCTCCAGGCAGAACTTCGCCGACTCGTAGGGCATGCGGTTCTTCGCATGCTTGTCACGCACGAAGCGCTCTTCTTCGGCGGCGGCAATCAGCTTGCCGTCGATGTACAGGGCCGCGGAAGGGTCATGGCTAAGGGCGCCGGACAGGCCAAGAATCGTCAGTGCCAAGGGTCTAGCCTCTCAAATCGGTATGAAGTGCGCCAACGGCCATTCGGGCGGATGGCGGCTAAAGGGCGGGATTATAACGCAAAGATGGCGGACACACCGCCCCCTTGTAGGAGCGGCCTTGTGCCGCGAAAGGGCTGCGAAGCAGCCCCGGCAATTTCAGCGGCGCATATGAAATCCGGGGCCGCTGCGCAGCCCTTTCGCGGCACAAGGCCGCTCCTACAGGGTTCGTGCGGGTTATTCGGCGATCAGCCAGTCCATGCGCAAGCTGCCGGCGGTCTGCGCCAGCTCCTTGGCCAGCCACGGCAGCAGCGTCTTGAGCTCATCTTCCAGGCCCCAAGGCGGGTTGGCGATGGCCAGGCCCGAGCCGTTCAGGCCCTGCGGGCTGTCCTGGTGATGCACGTACAACTCGACCCGCAGCAGCTTCGGCGCGCCGGTGCTGGTCAGGTCCTGGTAGAAACGGGTCAGCGAGCGCTGGTCCTTGATCGGATACCAGATCGCCGCGACAGTCTGGCGCATGCGACCGATCGCCTCTTTCATGGCCACGGTGCAGCGCTTGAGCTCGTCGGCCTGCTCGAACGGCGGGTCGATCAGCATGATGGCGCGCTTTTCCTGCACCGGTAGCAAGGCCCGGGCGATGTGCCACCCCTCGCCCAGATGCACGGTGACGCGCGGATCCTTTTTCATGTTTTCCTTGAGCAGCGCCCCATCTTCAGGGTGCTTCTCGTTGAGCAAGGCGCGGTCTTGCTGGCGCATCAGGCGGCGCGCGAGCTCGGGCGAGCCCGGGTAGTAGCGCAGCTCGCCATCCGGGTTCAGGCGTTTGATGATGCGCAGGTAGTCTGCGGCCGCTTCCGGCAGGTCGTCGCGGTTCCACAGGCGGGCCACGCCCTCGAGGTATTCGCCGGTACGGCTCGCCTGGTCACCCTGCAGGTCGTAGAGACCCAGGCCAGCGTGAGTATCGATGTAGGCGAACGGCTGCTCCTTGCGCGACATCAGGGCGATGAGGCGGGTGAGCACGATGTGCTTGAGGACGTCGGCGTGATTGCCGGCATGGAAGGCGTGACGATAGTTCATGAGGACTCCTGCGGGGGCGCCAAGTTTACCTTGTCGCGAGGGAGTCGTCAGGTGCGGCGGTCGGTGCTGAGGCATTCGCGGGTAAACCCGCTCCCACAAGGAAAGTGAAATCCCTGTGGGAGCGGGTTTACCCGCGAAGTAGCAGACGCCGATTCAGCAGGCGTTACTTGTCAGCGTGGTACGCCGCATCAGCAGTTTCAAAACGCGAAACCATGCTGTTCGACGGGCTGCCCAGCTTGCTCACCACAAAGATGGCGATGCTGGCGAACAGGAAGCCCGGAATGATCTCGTACAGACCCATGTCCACGTAGTTCTTCCACAGGATCACGGTCAGCGCACCGACCACGATACCAGCCAGCGCGCCGTTGCGAGTCATGCCCTTCCACAGCACCGAGATCAGCACCACCGGACCGAAGGCGGCACCGAAGCCGGCCCAGGCGTAGGCCACCAGGCCCAGCACGCGGTTCTCGGGGTTGGCGGCCATGGCGATGGCGATCAAGGCAACGGCCAGGACCATCAGGCGACCGACCCAGACCAGCTCGGTCTGCGAGGCATTCTTGCGCAGGAACGACTTGTAGAAGTCCTCGGTCAGGGCGCTGGAGCACACCAGCAGCTGGCAGCTCAGGGTACTCATCACCGCGGCCAGGATGGCCGACAGCAGCACACCGGCGATCCATGGGTTGAACAGGATCTTGGCCAGCTCGATGAACACGCGCTCATGGTTCTCGGTCACCGGACCCGCCAGGTCAGGATGCGCCGAGAAGTAGGCGATGCCGAAGAAACCGACGGCGCAGGTACCGGCCAGGCACAGGATCATCCAGGTCATGGAGATGCGGCGGGCGTTGGCGATCGACTTGACCGAGTCGGCGGCCATGAAGCGCGCCAGGATGTGCGGCTGGCCGAAGTAGCCCAGGCCCCAACCCATCAGCGAGATGATGCCGATGAAGGTCGCGCCCTTGAACATGTCGAAGTGCGCCGGGTTCACCGCCTCGATCGCCAGGAAGGTGGTATCGAAGCCACCGGTGGAGATCAGCACGATGATCGGGGTCAGGATCAGCGCGAAGATCATCAGCGAGGCCTGCACGGTATCGGTCCAGCTCACCGCCAGGAAGCCACCAACGAAGGTGTAGGCGATGGTGGCCGCGGCACCGGCCCACAGAGCGGTCTCGTAGGACATGCCGAAGGTGCTTTCGAACAGACGGGCGCCGGCGACGATGCCGGAAGCGCAGTAGATGGTGAAGAACACCAGGATGACGATCGCCGAGATGATCCGCAGCAGACCGGTCTGGTCTTCAAAACGGCTGGAGAAGTAGTCCGGCAGGGTCAGGGCGTCACCGTTGTGCTCGGTCTGCACGCGCAGACGGCCGGCGACGAACAGCCAGTTCAGGTAGGCGCCGACGGTCAGGCCGATGGCGATCCAGGCCTCGGAAAGGCCCGCGAAGTAGATGGCGCCCGGCAGGCCCATCAACAGCCAGCCGCTCATGTCCGATGCGCCGGCGGAAAGCGCGGTGACCACGCTGCCGAGACTACGGCCGCCGAGAATATAGTCGGAAAGGTTCTTGGTGGAGCGATAGGCGGCGAAGCCGATCAGCACCATTGCCGCAATGTAGACCACGAAGGTGATCGTTAGTGGATTGCCCATGAGTTGTGCCCTGGCGTTGTTTTTATCTCTTGCGACCGCCGCGCACGACGGTTGCACCCAGGCGGCGCATCCTATGCAACAACATGAACGAGGTGCAACCATTTTTCATTTGCAAGTTGCACCCAGCCATGGTTTTTCGGATAAAGCCCCTTTTTTGCTCCTTTTCGGAGCAAACACAGCGCTTTACATAAGCAAAAGCAGTAAAAAAGACCGTTTCGGCTGTAAGGAAACCGACTTCAGACGAGTTGCACCTTTACCGCGAAGATTTCGGGTTGCACCCGGTTGCACCCGAATTGTCCTACAGGCTAATCTTGCCTTCAGCTTAGGTCACATCCGTGGCCAATAACGAGGATAAGAAATGGCGACGACCACCCTTGGGGTCAAACTCGACGACCCGACCCGTGAGCGACTCAAAGCAGCTGCGCAGTCCATAGACCGCACGCCGCACTGGTTGATCAAGCAAGCGATCTTCAACTATCTCGAGAAGCTCGAGGGTGGCGCCACCCTGAACGACCTCAACGGCCATGCCGCCGCTGGCGATGACGCCGGCGAAGTCGCCGCCGACCACGCCCACCAGTGCTTCCTGGAATTCGCCGAAAGCATCCTGCCGCAGTCGGTACTGCGCTCGGCGATCACCGCCGCCTACCGCCGCCCCGAGCAGGAAGTGGTGCCAATGCTGCTGGAGCAGGCACGCCTGCCGGCCGCCCAGGCCGAAGCCACCAACAAGCTGGCCGCGAGCCTGGCCGACAAGCTGCGCAACCAGAAGAGCGCCGGCGGCCGTGCCGGCATCGTCCAGGGCCTGCTGCAGGAGTTCTCGCTGTCGTCCCAGGAAGGCGTGGCGCTGATGTGCCTGGCCGAAGCCCTGCTGCGCATCCCTGACAAGGGTACCCGTGACGCGCTGATTCGCGACAAGATCAGCACCGGCAACTGGCAGCCGCACCTGGGCAACAGCCCGTCGCTGTTCGTCAATGCCGCCACCTGGGGCCTGCTGCTGACCGGCAAGCTGGTCAGCACCCACAACGAATCCGGCCTGACCTCCTCGCTCACCCGCATCATCGGCAAGAGCGGCGAGCCGATGATCCGCAAGGGCGTCGACATGGCCATGCGCCTGATGGGCGAGCAGTTCGTCACCGGCGAGACCATCGCCGAAGCCCTGGCCAACGCCAGCAAGTTCGAGTCCAAGGGCTTCCGCTACAGCTACGACATGCTCGGCGAAGCTGCGCTGACCGAGCACGACGCACAGAAATACCTGGCCTCCTACGAGCAGGCGATCCATTCGATCGGCAAGGCCTCGCACGGCCGCGGCATCTATGAAGGCCCGGGCATCTCGATCAAGCTCTCGGCACTGCACCCGCGCTACAGCCGCGCCCAGTACGAGCGCGTGATGAGCGAGCTGTACCCGCGCCTGCTGTCGCTGACCCTGCTGGCCAAGCAGTACGACATCGGCCTGAACATCGACGCCGAGGAAGCCGACCGCCTGGAGCTGTCGCTGGACCTGCTCGAGCGCCTGTGCTTCGAGCCGTCGCTGGCTGGCTGGAACGGCATCGGTTTCGTCATCCAGGCCTACCAGAAGCGCTGCCCGTATGTGATCGACTACGTCATCGACCTGGCCAAGCGCAGCCGTCACCGCCTGATGATCCGCCTGGTGAAGGGCGCCTACTGGGACAGCGAGATCAAGCGCGCCCAGGTCGAAGGCCTGGAAGGCTATCCGGTCTACACCCGCAAGGTGTACACCGACGTGTCCTACGTCGCCTGCGCCCGCAAGCTGCTGGCCGTGCCAGAAGCCATCTACCCGCAGTTCGCCACCCACAACGCCCACACCCTGTCGGCCATCTACACCATCGCCGGGCAGAACTACTACCCGGGCCAGTACGAGTTCCAGTGCCTGCACGGCATGGGCGAACCGCTGTACGAGCAAGTCGTGGGCAAGATCTCCGAGGGCAAGCTGAACCGTCCGTGCCGCGTGTACGCGCCGGTCGGCACCCACGAGACCCTGCTGGCCTACCTGGTCCGCCGCCTGCTGGAAAACGGCGCCAACACCTCGTTCGTCAACCGCATCGCCGACCACTCGATCTCCATCCAGGAACTGGTCGCCGACCCGGTCGCCAGCATCGAGCGCATGGGCACCCAAGAGGGCAGCATCGGCCTGCCGCACCCGCGCATCCCGATGCCGCGTGAGCTGTACGGCAGCGAGCGGGCCAACTCGGCCGGTATCGACATGGCCAACGAACACCGCCTGGCGTCGCTGTCCTGCGCCCTGCTGGCCACCGCCCACAACGACTGGAAAGCCGCCCCGCTGCTGGGCTGCGCCGCCAGCGAACAGCCGGCCGCAGCGGTGCTCAACCCGGCCGATCACCGCGATATCGTCGGCCACGTGCAGGAAGCCACCGTCGCCGACGTCGACAACGCCATCCAGTGCGCGCTGAACGCCGCACCGATCTGGCAGGCCACTCCGCCGGCCGAGCGCGCCGCGATCCTCGAACGCGCCGCCGACCTGATGGAAGCCGACATCCAGCCGCTGATGGGCCTGCTGGTGCGCGAAGCCGGCAAGACCTACACCAACGCCATCGCCGAAGTGCGCGAGGCGGTGGACTTCCTGCGCTACTACGCGGTGCAGGCACGCAACGACCTGCGCAACGACAGCTGCCGCCCACTGGGCCCTGTGGTGTGCATCAGCCCGTGGAACTTCCCGCTGGCGATCTTCTCCGGCCAGGTGGCCGCGGCGCTGGCCGCCGGCAACCCGGTACTGGCCAAGCCGGCCGAACAGACCCCGCTGGTCGCCGCCCAGGCCGTGCGCCTGCTGCTGGAAGCCGGCATTCCCGAAGGCGTGCTGCAGCTGCTGCCAGGCCAGGGCGAAACCGTCGGTGCCGGCCTGGTCGGTGACGAGCGTGTCAAGGGCGTGATGTTCACCGGTTCCACCGAGGTTGCCCGCCTGCTGCAACGCAACATTGCCGGTCGCCTGGACAACCAGGGCCGCCCGATCCCGCTGATCGCCGAAACCGGCGGCCAGAACGCCATGATCGTCGATTCCTCGGCGCTGACCGAGCAGGTGGTGATCGATGTGGTCTCCTCGGCCTTTGACAGTGCCGGCCAGCGTTGCTCGGCCCTGCGCGTGCTGTGCCTGCAGGAAGACTCCGCCGACCGCGTGATCGAGATGCTCAAGGGCGCCATGGCCGAAAGCCGCCTGGGCAACCCGGAGCGCCTGTCCGTGGACATCGGCCCGGTGATCGACGCCGAAGCCAAGGCCGGTATCGAGAAGCACATCCAGGGCATGCGCGACAAAGGCCGCACCGTCTATCAGGTGGCCATCGCCGAAGGCGAGGAAATCAAGCGCGGCACCTTCGTGATGCCGACCCTGATCGAACTGGAAAGCTTCGACGAGCTCAAGCGTGAAATCTTCGGCCCGGTGCTGCACGTGGTTCGCTACAACCGCAAGGACCTGGACCAGCTGATCGAGCAGATCAACGCTTCCGGCTACGGCCTGACCCTGGGCGTGCACACCCGCATCGACGAGACCATCGCCAAGGTGGTGGACAACGTCAACGCCGGCAACATGTACGTCAACCGCAACATCGTCGGTGCCGTGGTCGGCGTGCAGCCGTTCGGCGGTGAAGGCCTGTCGGGCACCGGCCCGAAAGCCGGTGGCCCACTGTACCTGTACCGCCTGCTGTCGACCCGCCCGGCCGACGCCATCGCCCGCCACTTCCAGGCCGACGATGCGCGCAGCCAGGCCGACACCACCCTGCGCGACCAGCAGCTCAAGCCGCTGACCACCCTCAAGACCTGGGCGGCCAGCAGCCAGATGAGCGACCTGGCCGCGCTGTGCGAGCAGTTCGCCGAGCAGTCGCAGAGCGGCATCACCCGCGTGCTGCCAGGCCCGACCGGCGAGCGCAACACCTACAGCGTGCTGCCACGCGAGCACGTGCTGTGCCTGGCCGACAACGAGGCCGACCTGCTGGCCCAGCTGGCGGCGGTACTGGCCGTGGGTAGCTCGGCGGTGTTCCAGGACGGCGAGCCGGCCAAGACCGTGCGCGGCCGCCTGCCGAAGGAGCTGCAAGCGAAGATCAAGCTGGCGGCCGACTGGAGCAAGGATGACGTGGCCTTCGACGCGGTCATCCACCACGGTCACTCCGACCAGTTGCGCGGCGTCTGCGAGCAGGTGGCCAAGCGTGCCGGCGCGATCGTCGGCGTGCACGGGCTTTCGAGCGGCGATCACCAGATCGCCCTGGAGCGCCTGGTGATCGAGCGGGCGGTGAGTGTTAACACCGCGGCGGCGGGCGGTAACGCCAGCCTGATGACCATCGGCTGACGCTGACAGTCGTTGAACGGAAAAGGAGAGCTCAGGCTCTCCTTTTTTATTAGCCCCTCGCGGGCCTCTTCGCGGGTAAACCCGCTCCCACAGGTACAGCGCGGGCCTTAAGGCACAGGTGACCACTGTGGGAGCGGGTTTACCCGCGAAGAGGCCGGCACTGACTGCACAAATCTCAGTGTTTCATGCCGAGTTCGGCATCATCCATCAATGCCTTGGCCAGGGCGCTCAGGTAATACGACGCCCAGAGCAACTGGGGCTTTTCCTCCATGATCCCGGTGATGGTCAGGTCGCGTACGCAGCCCATCAGCTCCGAGGCCTGGTCGCCGGCGTGCTGGCAGGGGATGCCGGGCTCGATGCAGAACAGCGGGTCGGTCTGGCCTTCGCCTTGGTAGAACTTGGTCTTGCCGACGGTGGTGGGGATGTTGCCTGTGGTCATGGTTTTTCTCCCTGAAAGGGTCGGTGCCTGTGCGGGCCTCTTCGCGGGCAAGCCCGCTCCCACAGGTACGGCGCTGGCTCCAAGGCACAGCTGAACCTGTGGGAGCGGGTTTACCCGCGAAAGGGCCCGACCAGGCACGCGACCTAGTGCAAAGTGGGCGCCTGCGCCGGCATCTGCACCTGGATCAACGCCGCTTCGAGCAACACACGCAGCGATTCCATTTCATGCATCGACGCCATCATCAACACGGCAGCCGGCGACCTGGGTTTGAGCTGTACGGCGTGATGGGCCACGGTCAAGGCGCACAGGGCGTACTCGGTGGCCTGGATGAGGGTGTCTTCGAGGGAATGAGGGTTGTGGGGGGATCGGGGACAATCTTCAACATAGCTACCTCTTGCTGATCAAGTGGGACCACCACCCGTTGCTGTCAAACAAGAAGGTGGCAGCTGTATATGGGTTGACAGACCGGTCAGCAAGAGCAAAACCCCGGCGCACGCGAAGTGCCCCACATACAGCCGCCATAAAGGGCAAAGCCGTTGAGTAAGCTCTTGATAATCGGCCTGTCAAAGCCGGTCGCTGATTGTGCAGCGACCGTCCGAGACTAGAGGCCAACCCGGAGCACCGCAATGGCTTGAAAGGGCTTGGGAGTATGTTTGGGAATTGGACTACATGGAATAGGGAAAGTCTTGGAATCTGCGTAGGAAACGCACTGCGGCTCGGCCATTCGAGCCATAGGTGCGACTGGAAAGCTGCGATTAATTTGAGGCCAAAACAGCCATCAGGCCGATTTCTTTTTCACCGTGAAGTCAACTTCCAGGTCGGCGTTCGCCAGAATATTCACCAGTGCATCCAGCGAGAACTTGTCTATCTTGCCATTGAGCAAGTCACTCAAGCGTGGCTGAGTCAGATGCAGTCGCCGTGCTGCGTCTTTCTGCGGCAGATCCCAGGACCGGACAATCCTGGCCAACACCCTCATCAGCTTCGCCCGAAGCCGCAGGTTCTCGGCCTCTTCCGGTGAGTCGAACAGCGCATCCCATACCGAAGTGGAGCGTTCGTTTGTCATCGCAAATCCCTCTGTGCATCCATCTCGTTCAAACACTGTCGACTCCAGCTCAGCAGGCGCCCAACAATTTGTATCGCGCTTTCGCCAGATCGATATCGCGCTTTTCCGTCTTCTCGGTCGTCTTGCGAAACGCGTGCAGGACATAAACCGCTTCTGGTCGACTCACGACGTAGAACACCCGAAACGCCCCGTCCTGACACTTGATGCGGATTTCCCGCGTCCCAGGCCCAACGCTTTCCATTGGTTTCCAGTCGAAGGGGGCCTCACCGTCCTGGATCAGCTCCAGCTGATACCCGGCCCGCTGCCTTGCCACAATCGGAAAGTCCCGCAGGTCCTGCTTGCTGCTACCCAACCATTCGATTGGCTTTTGCCCATCATGCATCCTGCACGCTCCCGCCAATGCACTCGCCTGGCTTGTCCTTATCGGAGACGTAAGCTCTCCATGAGCGGCAAAGATAAAACTATATCGATATCGATATAAGTGCAATTGCGTGACAAGGCTTTGCGACGGGTAACACCTACGCCCATACTGCCCGGCGCAACCCAAAGACGGCCAGGGCGATGGCAACTTCTGCCCCCATATCACCCAAACCAATTAACCTGTCCCCTGCCCTATTACCTTGCCTAGACTCGCTGCATCCCGAACCAGGAATGCCGCCATGTCCGAGCAACTCCTCAGCAGCCGCAACCTCGCCTTCGAACTCTACGAAGTCCTCGACGCCGAAGCCCTGACCCAGCGCCCGCGCTTCGCCGAGCACAGCCGCGAGACCTTCGACGCGGCGCTGACCACCGCCCGTACCATTGCCGAAAAGTACTTCGCCCCGCACAACCGCAAGGGCGACGAAAATGAGCCGCGCTACGTGGACGGCCGCGCCGAGCTGATCCCGGACGTTAAGCCTGCGGTCGACGCCTTCCTCGAAGCGGGCTTTCTCAACGCCAACCGCGACTTCGAAGTCGGCGGCATGCAGCTGCCCAGCCTGGTATCGCAGGCCTGCTTCGCCCACTTCCAGGCCGCCAACGCCGGTACCACGGCCTACCCGTTCCTGACCATGGGCGCGGCCAACCTGATCGAGAGTTTCGGCAGTGACGAACAGCAACGCCTGTTCCTGCAACCGATGATCGAAGGACGCTACTACGGCACCATGGCCCTGACCGAGCCCCATGCAGGCTCGTCCCTGGCCGATATCCGTACCCGCGCCGAACCTGCAGGCGACGGCACCTACCGGCTCAAAGGCAACAAGATCTTCATCTCCGGCGGTGACCACGAGCTGTCGGAGAACATCGTGCACATGGTCCTGGCCAAGCTGCCGGACGCGCCGCCCGGGGTGAAGGGCATCTCGCTGTTCATCGTGCCCAAGTACCTGGTCAACGCCGACGGCAGCCTGGGGGCGCGCAACGATGTGCTGCTGGCCGGGCTGTTCCACAAGATGGGCTGGCGCGGCACCACCTCCACGGCGCTTAACTTCGGGGACAACGGCCAGTGCGTCGGCTACCTGGTGGGCCAGCCGCACCAGGGCCTGGCCTGCATGTTCCAGATGATGAACGAGGCGCGCATCGGCGTCGGCATGGGCGCGGTGATGCTGGGCTATGCCGGCTATCTTTATTCTCTGGACTACGCCCGCCAACGTCCACAGGGCCGCCTGCCGGACGACAAGGACCCGCACAGCCCCGCCGTGCCGATCATCGAGCACAGCGATGTGAAGCGCATGTTGCTGGCGCAGAAGGCCTATGTGGAGGGTGCTTTCGACCTGGGCCTGTACGCGGCCCGGCTGTTCGACGACACCCACACCGCCGCGAATGCGGAGGCTCGCCGGCAAGCCCTGGAACTGCTCGACCTGCTCACGCCCATCGTCAAGTCCTGGCCCTCGGCGTATTGCCTGAAGGCCAACGAACTGGCGATCCAGATCCTCGGCGGCCACGGTTACACCCGCGAGTACCCGGTCGAGCAGTACTACCGCGACAACCGCCTCAACCCGATCCACGAAGGCACCGAGGGCATCCAGTCCCTCGACCTGCTCGGGCGCAAGCTGGCGCAGAACAACGGCGCCGGGCTCAAGCAACTGATCCGCCTGATCGCTGGTACCTGCGAGCGCGCCAGCCATCACCCGAACCTCGATGCGTTGCGCCAGCCCCTGGAGCACCTGGTAAACCGATTGCAAAGCGTGACCATCGCCCTGCTCGGCGACCTGGCCACCGGCAAGGTCGCCGGCGCGCTGGCCAACTCGGCGCTGTACCTCAAGGTGTTCGGCCACTGCGTGATCGGCTGGCGCTGGCTGGAGCAGGCCATTCATGCCGAGGTCGGCCTGCTCAAGGGCAGCGACCGCGACTTCTATCAGGGCAAGCTCCAGGCCGCGCGTTATTTCCTCACCTGGGAAGTGCCGGGCTGCCATAATGACCTCGCTTTGCTCGAGGCCCGCGACGACACCTGCCTCGCGATGCAAGAGGGGTGGTTCTAGGGGGAGCCGCCGCACACACGGAGGTTTCCGATGTTCGACTCCAGCACCCTGCTGCGCCAGCGCTTTGCCGCGCTGCGCAGCACGGCCGAACTGTTCTCGCTTCGCCATGTGAAGCAATCGCACCAGTCACTGTCGGTACGGCGCAACGTCGCCGAGCCGCCCTTCTTTAGCCAGGACGAAGGCGCCATGCTCACCGTGCGGGTGGATGGCGTCGAGGCCTACGCGGCCACCGCTGACCTGTCCCAGGCCGGGCTGCAACGCGCCCTGGAGCAGGCCGAGGCGCTGGCCCGGCGGATCAAGGCCAGCAGCTTGCTCGACCTGAGCGGCCAACCGGCCCCAGAGGGGCGCCACGACCATGTCTCGCCCAACTTCGAGCAGCCCCTGCCCAACCTCGCCAACTGCCTGGACCTGCTGGCCGCCGAATCGGCCAGCGTGCCACGTGACGAACGCCTGGTGGACTGGCAGGCCAGCCTTGGCATCAGCGTGGTCGAGCAGACCTACCTGAACTCCGCCGGCGCCGAGCTGCGCCATGCCCAGCGCTTCGTCTACCCGGGCCTGGGCGTCACCGCCAGCGACGGCCAGGACAGCCAGAGCCGCAGCCTGGGCCGCGAGAACTTCGGCCAACAGGGCGGCGTCGAGGTGATCGAGCGCTGCGGCCTGGTCGGCGCGGCCCGCCGGGTGGCCGACGAGGCCCTGCAACTGCTGCTGGCGCCCAACACCCCGAGCAGCCGGCGCGACCTGCTGCTGATGCCCGACCAGATGATGCTGCAGATCCACGAGTCCATCGGCCATCCACTGGAGCTGGATCGCATCCTCGGCGATGAGCGCAACTACGCCGGTACCAGCTTCGTCAAAGCCGGCGACTTCGGCCATCTGCAATACGGCTCGAAGCTTCTCAACGTGACCTTCGACCCGACCCTTCGCGAGGAGCTGGCCAGCTACAGCTTCGATGACGACGGCACCCCGGCCAGCAAGCAGTTCCTGATCCGCGACGGCCTGCTGGTTCGCCCCCTCGGCGGCGCGCTGTCGCAGCTGCGCTCGGGCCTGGACGGCGTGGCCAACAGCCGTGCCTGCGGCTGGAATCGGGCGCCGATCGACCGCATGGCCAACCTCAACATCGAGCCGGGCGACCAGTCGCTCGCGCAACTGGTCAGTGGCATCGAGCACGGCATCCTGATGCGCACCAACCGCTCCTGGTCCATCGACGATGCGCGCAACAAGTTCCAGTTCGGTTGCGAGTGGGGGCAGTTGATCGAGCACGGCGAGCTCAAGGGCGTGGTCAAGAATCCTAACTACCGGGGCATCTCCGCCGATTTCTGGCGCAACCTCTCGGCCGTGGGCGACAGCAGCACCTTCCAGGTGCTCGGCACACCCAACTGCGGCAAGGGCGAGCCCAACCAGGTGGTGCGCGTCGGCCATGCCTCGCCGGCCTGCGTGTTCCGCCAGATCGACGTATTCGGAGGGGACGTCTGATGAGCACCTATCAACAACGCTTCGAGGACCTGCTTGGCGCCCTTCGCGACGCGGTGCTGCCCGAGGAGCAGTTCACCCTCGGCTACAACGCCGAGCATTCGCAGTTTGTACGCTTCAACCATGCCAAGGTGCGCCAGGCCGGATTGGTCGCCCAGGCCAGCGTGCAGTTGCGATTGATCCGCGACGGCCGCCAGGCCGAGCAGCACATCACCCTGGGCGATGACGCCGGGCTGGATCGCCAGCGCCTGCACGACGGCCTCGGGCAACTGCGTCAGACCCTGCCGTTGCTGCCGGTCGACCCGTACCTGAGCCTCGATCAGAGCGCTTGGCACAGCCACAGTCTGCTGGAGCAGCCACTGCCCGAGCTGGATGACGTGCTGACCCTGGTCGAACACGACGCCGGTGACCTGGACCTGGTCGGCATCTACGCCGCCGGCCCCATCTGCCGGGGCTTCGCCAGCTCCTTCGGGGCCTTCGGCTGGCACCAGGCCAACAGCTTCAACTTCGACTGGAGCCTGTTCCACGCCAACGGCCAGGCGGTCAAGGCCAACTATGCCGGGCAGGCCTGGAGCGGCGAGACCTTCGCCGCGCGCCTGCGCCAGGCCCGCGAACAGCTCGAGCACCTGGGCCGCCCGGCCGTCACCCTCAAGCCCGGCAGCTACCGTGCCTACCTGGCGCCGGCGGCGATGGACGAGATTGCTGGCATGCTCTGCTGGGGTGGTTTCTCCGCCCAGGCCCTGGCCACGGGCAATAGCCCGCTGCAGCGCCTGTACAACGGCGACGCGCAACTGAGCCCACAAGTGAGCTTCAGCGAGCAGGTCAGCGGCTCGCTGAGCCCGGCGTTCTCCGACGAGGGCTCGCCCCGTCGCGACCTGCTGCTGATCGGCGAAGGCCGTGCGCTGGAGCGGCTGGTAAGCGCCCGCAGCGCCGCCGAGTTCGCCCAGGAGGCCAATGGCGCCGACAGCCATGAGTCACCGTGCGCGCTGAGCCTGGCCCCGGGCAACCTGCCCGGCGAAGAGGTGCTGGAGCGTCTGGGCACCGGGCTGTACATCAGCAACCTGTGGTACCTGAACTACTCGGACCTGCCCGCCGCGCGCATGACCGGGCTGACCCGCTTCGCCACCTTCTGGGTGGAAAACGGCCAGATCCAGGGGCCGGTAAGCACCATGCGCTTCGACGACAGCCTGTACAACCTGCTGGGTAGCCAGCTGGAGGACCTGACCCAGGAGCGCGAGATGATCCTCTCGACCAGCACCTACGGGCAGCGCAGCACCGGGTCGAGTCATCTGCCGGGGGCGTTGCTGAAGGGGTTGACCCTGACACTGTGATCCGCAGGACCGACCTCTTCGCGGGTAAACCCGCTCCCACAGGTTTGTCGATAACCCTGTGGGAGCGGGTTTACCCGCGAAGAGGTCGGCACAGGCAACACAAAACGTAGAGGTAGCTGATGTCCGATCGCGCACCACTGGACCCCGTCACCGCCCGCTGGATCCCCTGGGTGGTGGCCATCGCCTTCTTCATGCAGTCTCTCGACGGCACCATCCTCAACACCGCGCTGCCGGCCATGGCCCGCTCCCTGGCCGAAGACCCGCTGCGCATGCAGGGGGTGATCATCGCCTACATGCTCACCGTGGCCCTGCTGATCCCGGCCTCGGGCTGGATCGCCGACCGTTTCGGCACCAAACGCATCTTCTTCAGCGCCATCCTGCTGTTCAGCTTCGGCTCGCTCTTGTGCGCCATGGCCAACAGCCTCGGTTTCCTGATCCTCGCCCGGGTCATCCAGGGCCTGGGCGGCGCGCTGATGCTGCCGGTCGGGCGCTTGGTGGTGCTGCGCGCCTACCCGCGCTCGGAACTGGTGCGGATCATGAGTTTCATCACCATCCCCGGCCTGCTCGGCCCGCTGCTGGGCCCGACCCTGGGTGGCTGGCTGGTGGAGATCCTCAGCTGGCACTGGATCTTCCTGATCAACCTGCCGGTGGGCGCACTGGGCTGCTACGCCGTGTGGAAGTTCATCCCCGACCTGCGCGGCGCCGAACGCACCAGCTTCGATGGCCCGGGCTTCCTGCTGTTCGGCGCGGCGATGGTGCTGATCACCATCGCCATGGAAGGCCTGGGCGAACTGCACCTGCCACACCTGCGGGTGATGCTGTTGCTGTTCGCCGGCATGGCCTGCCTCGCCGCCTACTGGCTGCGCGCCGGGCGTGACCCGGAGCCGCTGTTCTCGCCCTCGCTGTTTCGCGTACGGACCTTTGCCATCGGCATTCTCGGCAACCTGTTCGCCCGCCTGGGCAGCGGCGCCCTGCCCTTCCTCGTGCCCTTGCTGCTGCAGGTGGCGCTGGGCTACTCGCCGGCCCAGGCCGGCATGAGCATGATCCCGCTGGCGGCGGCGGCGATGCTCGCCAAGTCCATCGCCCGGCCGCTGATCGAGCGCCTGGGCTACCGCATCGTGCTGACCGGCAACACCCTGCTGCTGGGCCTGCTGCTGGCCAGCCTGGGGCTGGTCGACGAGCAGACGCCCTATGCCGTGCTGCTGGGGCAACTGGCGCTGCTGGGCGCGGTCAACTCGATGCAGTTCACGGCAATGAACACGGTGACGCTGATCGACCTCGACGACGCCAGCGCCAGCAGCGGCAACAGCCTGCTGTCGGTCGTAGCACAGTTGTCGCTGAGCCTGGGCGTGGCCTGCGCCGGCGCCTTGCTCGGCGGCTTCACTGCGGCCGGCAGCGGCGATGGCGTGGAGAGCACCCTGGGCGCCTTCCAGCTGACCTTCGTCACCATCGGCGTGATGGCCATGCTGGCGGCGGCGATCTTCCTGCAACTGGCGCCGACGGACGGAAGGCGCGCCCGTCGTCCGGAACATCACGTCGAGTCGTAGGGCGAATGGCTTTGAGGCTGGTAGACTATGCGGCATTTTTCGCTTCGCACCGCAGGCCCGCCTCGTGACCGTTGAAACCACCGCTTTTGCCACCCTACCGCTGTCCGCCGCCATGCTGGCCAACCTGGACGCCCTGGGCTACGCCTCGATGACCCCGATCCAGGCCCAGAGCCTGCCGGTCATCCTCAAGGGCCAGGACCTGATCGCCCAGGCCAAGACCGGTAGCGGCAAGACCGCCGCCTTCGGCATCGGCCTGCTCAACCCGATCAACCCGCGCTACTTCGGCTGCCAGGCCCTGGTGCTGTGCCCGACCCGCGAACTGGCCGACCAGGTGGCCAAGGAGCTACGCCGCCTGGCCCGCGCCGAGGACAACATCAAGATCCTCACCCTGTGCGGCGGCGTCTCGCTGGGCCCGCAGATCGCCTCGCTGGAACACGGCGCGCACATCATCGTCGGCACCCCGGGGCGCATCCAGCAGCACCTGGACAAAGGCACCCTGGTGCTCGACGGTCTCAACACCCTGGTCCTGGACGAAGCCGACCGCATGCTCGACATGGGCTTCTTCGACGCCATCGCCAGCATCATCGGCAAGACCCCGTCGCGCCGCCAGACCCTGCTGTTCTCCGCCACCTACCCGGCCGGCATCGAGCAACTGGCCAAGGACTTCATGCGCCAGCCGCAGCAGGTCAAGGTCGAGGCGCTGCACAGCGACAGCCAGATCGAACAGCGCTTCATCGAGATCGACCCGCAGCAGCGCCTGGAAGCGGTGACCCGCGTGCTCGGCCACTATCGCCCGCAGTCCTGCGTGGCGTTCTGCTTCACCAAGCAGCAGTGCGAGGACCTGGTCACCCACCTGACCGCCAAGGGCATCGTCGCCCAGGCCCTGCACGGCGACCTGGAGCAGCGCGACCGCGACCAGGTGCTGACGATGTTCGCCAACCGCAGCAGCTCGGTGCTGGTGGCCACCGATGTGGCCGCCCGCGGCCTGGACATCGACGGCCTGGACCTGGTGATCAACGTCGAGCTGGCCCGTGACGCCGAGATCCACGTGCACCGCGTCGGCCGTACCGGCCGTGCCGGTGAGAAAGGCGTGGCGATCAGCCTGGTGGCCCCGGCCGAAGGCCACCGCGCCCAGGCCATCGAGGACCTGCAGAACAAGCCGCTGCGCTGGGAACAGCTGGACAACCTCAAGAGCAAGGGCGGCGAGCCGCTGCTGCCGACGATGACCACCCTGTGCATCGGCGCCGGGCGCAAGGACAAGCTGCGCCCGGGCGACATCCTCGGCGCGCTGACCGGCGATGCCGGGTTGCCAGGCAAGCAGGTGGGCAAGATCGCCATCTTCGACTTCGTGGCGTTCGTGGCCGTGGAGCGGGCGGTGGCCAAGCAGGCCATGCAGCGCCTGAACAGCGGCAAGATCAAGGGTCGTGCCCTGAAAGTCCGTATCGTCTAAAGGCTTGGCAAAAGATCCCTGTGGGAGCGGGTTCACCCGCGAATACGATGGTGCAGCCACTACCGTATTCGCGGGTGAACCCGCTCCCACAGGGGCCGATGCTCCATTCATAAAAGGTTTACACTGTGCACTCCACCGACGTGATCATCCTCGGCGCCGGCGCCGCCGGCCTGATGTGTGCCCAGCTCAGCGCCCGCCGCGGGCGCCGGGTGCTGCTGCTCGACCACGCCAACAAGCCGGGCAAGAAGATCCTCATGTCCGGCGGCGGGCGTTGCAACTTCACCAACATGTATACCGAGCCGGCCAACTTCCTCTCGCACAACCCGCACTTCTGCAAGTCGGCGCTGGCCCGCTACACCCAGTGGGACTTCATCGAGCTGGTGTGCAAGCACGGCGTGCCGTACCACGAGAAGAAGCTCGGCCAGCTGTTCTGCGATAACAAGTCCAGCGACATCCTCGACATGCTCCTGACCGAATGCGACGAGGCCGGCGCCGAGCTGCGCATGAACACCAGCATCGAGCGAATCGAGAAGACCGAGGCCGGCTACACCTTGCAGACCAGCGCCGGCCCGTTCGCCTGCCAATCGCTGGTGATCGCCACGGGCGGCCTGTCTATTCCGACCCTGGGCGCCACCGGCTTTGGCTACCAGGTTGCCCGCCAGTTCGGCCATGAGCTGCTGCCGACCCGCGCTGGCCTGGTGCCGTTCACCATCACCGAGCCCCAGCTCAAGGCACTGTGCACCGAGTTGTCGGGCACCTCGCTGGACTGCGTCGCCAGCTGCAATGGCACAAGCTTTCGCGAAAACCTGTTGTTCACCCACCGCGGCCTGAGCGGCCCGGCGATCCTGCAGATCTCGTCGTTCTGGGAGGCCGGCGACACAGTGGAGATAAACCTGCTGCCTGATCGCGACGCGCTGGAGTGGCTGCAGGGCCAGCAGGTCGAACGCCCCAACAGCGAACTGAAGACCGTGCTGGGCGAGGTGTTCACCCGCAAGCTGGCCAACCTGCTGGCCGAGCAGTGGTTCGTTTCGAAACCGCTGAAGCAGTACACCCCGGCGGAATTGACCCAGATCGCCGAAAAACTGGCGGCCTGGCAGGTGATCCCGGCCGGTACCGAGGGTTATCGCACCGCCGAGGTGACCTTGGGCGGTGTCGATACCCGCGAGGTGTCGTCCAAGACCATGGAGTCGCTGAAAAGCCCTGGGCTGTACTTCATCGGCGAGGTGCTGGACGTGAGCGGGCACCTGGGCGGTTTCAACTTCCAGTGGGCCTGGGCTTCGGCCAACGCGGCGGCGCAGTTCGTGTAGAGTAGAATCCATTCAGCAGCACGGAACGCTTCTTGCTGGTCTGTGCTGGAGCGCCATTTATTGGGGCTGCTGCGCAGCCCTTTCGCGGCACAAGGCCGCTCCTACAGAGGGACGCGATCTCCTGTAGGAGCGGCCTTGTGCCGCGAAAGGGCCACACAGCGGCCCCAAACGGCCTCAAAGGTATTCAACCGATCTCAGCCCAGGGCCATCATGTCATCGAGCTCGTTCAGCCATTCATTGCGTCGCCTGTGGGGCCAAGACAAGTTCAGCTACGCCATCCGCGTGACCATCGCCCTCACCGGCAGCATGGCCTGGTGCTGGTACCAGAACGAGATGAGCCTGCTGATTCCGCTGTTCCTCGGCATCATCGCCAGCGCCCTGGCCGAGACCGACGATGGCTGGCAAGGCCGGCTCAGCGCCCTGCTGGTGACCCTGGGCTGCTTTGCTATCGCCGCGCTGTCGGTCGAGCTGCTGTTCCCCTACCCCTGGATCTTCGCCGTCGCCCTGGCCCTGGCGGCGTTTTCCCTGACCATGCTCGGGGCCCTGGGCGAACGCTACGGGGCGATCGCCTCGGCCACCCTGATCCTGTCGGTCTATACCATGATCGGCGTCGACCAGCGCGGTGGTGAAGTCAGCGATTTCTGGCACGAGCCGTTGCTGCTGGTGGCGGGGGCGGCCTGGTATGGCTTGCTGTCGGTGCTGTGGCAGGCGCTGTTCTCCAACCAGCCGGTGCAGCAGAGCCTGGCCAGGCTGTTCTTTGAACTGGGCAGCTACCTCAAGCTCAAGGCCAGCCTGTTCGAGCCGGTGCGTACCCTCGACGTCGAGGCCACGCGCCTGGAGCTGGCCAAGCAGAACGGCAGGGTGGTGGCGGCGCTCAACGCGGCCAAGGAAATCATCCTGCACCGGGTCGGCAACAGCCAGCCTAACTCCAAGGTCAGCCGCTACCTCAAGCTGTACTTCCTGGCCCAGGACATCCATGAGCGGGTCAGTGCCTCGCACTACCCCTACAACGCGCTGACCGACGCTTTTTTCCACAGCGACGTGATGTTCCGCTGCCAGCGCCTGCTGCGAAAGCAGGGCTCATCCTGCCAGGAACTGGCCCGCTCGATCCGCCTGCGCCAGCCCTTCGTCCTGGCCAGCGGTTACCCCGAGGCCCTGGAAGACCTCAACGCGTCGCTCGAGCACCTGCGCACCCAGAACAACCCGGCCTGGCGCGGCCTGCTGCGCTCGCTGCGGGCGCTGGCGGCAAACCTGGCCACCCTGGACCGGCTGCTCAGCGCCGCAAGCAACCCGGACAGCCTGGCCGATGCCAGCGACAGCAGCCTGCTCGACCGCTCGCCACGCAACCTCAAGGACGTGTGGAAACGCCTGCGCACCCAGCTGACGCCGACCTCGCTGCTGTTCCGCCACGCCCTGCGCCTGTCGCTGGCGCTGTCGGTGGGCTATGGCATGGTGCACCTGATCCACCCGACTCAAGGTTACTGGATCATCCTCACCACACTGTTCGTCTGCCAGCCCAACTATGGCGCAACCCGGCGCAAGCTGGTGCAGCGGATTTTCGGTACCGCCATCGGCCTGACCGTGGGCTGGGCGCTGTTCGACCTGTTCCCCAACCCGATCATCCAGTCGCTGTTCGCGGTGGTCGCCGGGGTGGTGTTCTTCGTCAATCGCACCACCCGCTACACCCTGGCCACGGCGGCGATCACCCTGATGGTGCTGTTCTGCTTCAACCAGATCGGCGATGGCTACGGTCTGTTCCTGCCGCGCCTGTTCGATACCCTGGTGGGCAGCCTGATCGCCATTCTCGCGGTGTTCCTGTTCCTGCCCGACTGGCAGGGGCGGCGGCTGAACAAGGTGCTGGCCAACACCCTGGCCTGCGCCAGCGAGTACCTGCGTCAGATCATGCAGCAATACGCCCACGGCAAGCGCGACGACCTGGCCTATCGCCTGGCCCGGCGCAACGCGCACAACGCCGACGCGGCGCTGTCCACCACCTTGGCCAACATGCTGATGGAGCCCGGACACTTCCGTAAGGAGGCCGATGTCGGCTTCCGCTTCCTGGTGCTGTCGCATACCTTGCTCAGCTACCTTTCGGGGCTGGGGGCGCATCGTGACACAGCGCTGCCGGCCGAGGTCCACGAGCAGCTGATCGATGGCGCCGGGCGAAGCCTGGCCAGCAGCCTCGACGAAATCGCCAATGGCCTGGCGGCGCGCTTGCCGGTGGCGATCCACAGCGACGCCGAGGAAGCCCTGGCCAATGCGCTGGAGCAGATGCCGGAGGAGCTGGACGAGCATCAGCGGCTGGTGCAGACGCAACTGGCGTTGATCTGCCGGCAACTGGGGCCGTTGCGGACCTTGGCGGGGCATTTGATCAAGGAAGGTGAGCCGGCCTGAAATTCAGCCCCCTGTGCCGGCCCTTTCGCGGGTAAACCCGCTCCCACAGGGAATGCATTGCACCTGAAGACGGCTCCCGACCTGTGGGAGCGGGTTTACCCGCGAAGGCATCAACACAGGTACAAGATCAGAACCCATGCTGGCGCAGCAACCGGTCGTAGCTGCCGTCGGCCTTCATCGTGGCGATGGCCTTCTCGAAGCGGGCGACGATCTTCTGGTGCTCGGGGTGCTTGAGGCTGACGAGGATGTGCAGACTGTTCTCGCTCAGCGGCGGGTCGACGAACGCTACCCCCTCCCGCACCGGCTGCGGCTCGCGCTGCAGGTTGTAGCGCGCCACGTACTCGTCCTCCACCGCCAGGTTGACCCTGCCGGCCGCCAGCATGCGCACGGCGGACGAGAAGTTGCGCACCAGTACCTTGTTCAGGCGCTCGTCGCTGTCGAATTCGGGGGAATAGGCGTAATCGCGCACCACGGCGATGGTGTAGGGATACAGATCGGACTGGCGCGCATAGGCGAACGCTTCACCCTCGCGCTTGAGCAGGCGGATGCGGTTGACCAGGTAGGCGTCGGAGAACTGGCCGATCAAGGTACGCTCATCGTTGTACCAGGCGTTGATCAGCACATCGTAGCGCCCCTCGCCCACGCCCATCAGCGCCCTGGCCCAGGGCACCTCTTCAAACTCGGTGGCATAGCCGGCGCGGGTCAGCGCCGTGGTGACGATACTGGTGGCCAGTCCGCCACCGGGCATGCTGGTGTCGGTAAAAGGCGGCCAGCTGTCGGCCACCAGCCGCAACTTGCCATGGGCCAGGGCAGGCCCCACGCACAACAGCCCGAGTAAACCAAGAACGCAAAGCAGTGGCCGCATGCTCAAGTCCTTTCGCAATTGGTAACCCACGCGGTAACGGCGATCTTAACGACTACTGTTCTGGGAGCCTACACAAGGCTGATCGTTGTAGCACGCGACAATACTGTCAAATTGCCTCTATTTTGGCCGGACTGTGGATAATTTCATCGTTCAACCGCGCAGGCGTTCGAAGACCCACTGGGCAATCTGCGTATCCTGCACCGCGACACCGGTCAGGTCGGCCAAGGTGACCTCGTGCTGATCCTGACGCCCCGTTCCCTGGCCGGCCAGCACCGCGCCCAGCTCCAGCAGGCGCGAAGGTTCGAACAACCCCGCCTTGAGCGCGTGGGAAACCTCGCCATAGGCACCGCACTGGGCCTGCGAGTCGACGATGATTCGCGACATCGAAGCGACCAGCGCCGCATCCAGCTCCTGCTTGCCGATGCAGTCCGCGCCGACCGCCGTGATATGGGTACCGGGACGAACCCACTCGCGCCTGAGCAACGGCTCACGTGACGGGGTAGTGGTGACGATCAGGTTGGCCGCCTGCGCGACAGCCTGCGGCTGCCCGACCGTCTGCACGCTGAAGCCCAGCGCCCGGGCATGCTCACGGTAGTCCGACAGGCCCTGCGCACTGCGCCCCCAGACAACCACCTGGCGGCAGTTCGTCAGCGGCATCAGGTACTCCAGTTGCAGGCGGGCCTGCAGACCGGTGCCAAGCATGCCGATGGCCTCGACCTCGCGAGGCGCCAGCAGGCGGGCAACAATGCGCCCGGCCAAGGCTGTGCGCACGGCGGTCAGCCAACCCTGGTCGGCCAGCCAGGCCAACGGTTCACCGGTGCGGGCCGACAGCACCAGCATCAAGCCGTCATTGCTGGGCAGGCCTTTACCCGGATTGTCGTAGAAACCACTGGAGACCTTGACCACGAAGGTTTCGCCGCCTTCGAGATACGCCGACTTGATACAGCAATCACCATTGGCCTGGGGGAACTGGAAAGTCTGCACCGGCGGGGCCTGCACCTGGCCCGCACTGTAGGCCTTGAAACCGTCCACCAGCCGCCGCTCGATCGCGTCAAGGTCGAGGCAGGCCTTGATCGCCTGAAGGTCGTGGATCTTCATGCGAGGGCCTCCAGGTATTTCTCCAGCTGGATGTTGCGCCCGCACAACACCACCGCCACCTTCTTGCCCTGGTAGTGCCCGGCCAGCTGCTTCATGCCTGCCAGCGCGACGGCGGCAGCGCCTTCGATGATCCAGCGCTCGCAAGCAGCGGCATCACGCATGGCCTGCCTGATCTCGTCCTCGCTGACCAGCACAGTGCGCGTCAGCAGGCGCTGGCAAATGGGCAAGGTGAGCGCGTCCGGCTCCACGCCACCGGCGGTGCCGTCGGACAGGGTCGGCAGTTCATCCATCTCGATGATCCGGCCTTGCTCGATGGAGCGTTGCAGGGTCGGCGCGTTGGCCGGCCAGCAGCCGATGATCTGCACCGACGGCGCCAGCTTGTGCAGTGCGGTGGCGATGCCGGAGACCATCCCGCCGCCGCCCACCGCGACGAACACCGCGTCCAGGTCCGGCGCCTGCTTGAACAGTTCCATGCCGATGGTCCCCTGCCCGGCGATGACCTCCAGATCGTTGTAAGGTGAGACGAACGGCTTGTTCTGACACCCAGCCTCCTCACGAGCCAGTTGCTCCGCCCCCAGCGAATCGACCTCCAGGACCTGCACCTGCGCCCCCAGCAGACGCATCGCCTCGATCTTGGCCGGCGAGGCTTCATCGCTGACATACACCGTCACCGGCACATCCAGCAGCTGACCGGCCAGGGCAAGCCCTTGCCCATGATTGCCCGAGGAAGCTGCAATAACCCCCCTGCTGCGTTGCGCCTTGCCCAGCAGGCGCAGCTTGTTGCTGGCGCCGCGGAACTTGAACGAACCGGTCTGCTGGAGGTGTTCGCACTTGAGGTGAACGTCGCAGCCAGTCATGGCCGAGAGCGCCAGGCTGCGCGCAAGCGGGGTGACCGGCACCTGCGGGCGCAGGGCCTGATGAGCCTGGAGAATGGACTGGTACAGCTGCTCGAGCGCCAGATCGTCGATAGGCATGGGGCGGAATCTCCTCGGAAAGCGACAGGCAGGCGCCGACGCACAATGGAATAAAAATCCACCGTAGAATATTTTTCCACCAAGCACAAGCCTGGAAACTAGGCCTCCCGAGCGAGCTTCACATACTTGTAGACCGTCGCCCTGCCCATGCCGAGGATATTGGCCACGTAGTCGAACGTACCGCCGCCGCGGAAGGCACCTTCCCCGTGCAGGGCCTCGACCAGCTCGCGTTTCTGCTCCCGGCTGAGCCCGTCGAGGCTCAAGCCATGCTGCCTGAGCCAGGCATGCAGGAAGGTGTTGATGCGCTCCTGCCAGTCATCACGGAACAGCACGTCTGGTTGGGGCAGCAAGCGGCTGGCCTGGAAGAACAGGTCCAGTGCCTGCTTGGCCTGCTCCAGCACCGAGATGTTGAAGTTGATGCACAGCAGCGCCTCGGCAGCCCCTGACTCATCGACCATGACGCTGCTGATCGAACGCACTTTCTGACCGTTCCAGTTGAGCTTCTCGTAGGGCCCCAGCGGCGTCGTGGCGCTGAGCTCGCCCGGCAGATCCTCCAGCGCCGAGTCGTCGCCCAACTGCCGTCTGGAAATATTGTTGGCGATATGCACGACCGTCTGGCTGCGCAGGTCGTGGACCACCACTTCGGCATGGGGGAACAACAGGGTCGCGACACCATCGGCCATGGCGGCGTAGTTGCTGAAGCGTGTATTGGTGGCCTTGGCAGACATCGGAACATCCTGAAAATTGGGTGTATTGCTCAAAACCTGAAAACTTGCGCAGTCCCTGTGGGAGCGGGCTTGCCCGCGAACACGGGCGCAGCCCGTGCCATACAGCGCGGTGTCTGTTTCGCGGCTAAAGCCGCTCCCACAGAGGACATGGCCTGTCAGGGATAACCCAGCACTTCGCGCAGCTGGCGCAGGTGCTGGATGATCCACTGCTTGTCGATCGCTCCCCAGTCGCGGATACGGTAGTGCCCGGCATGGTTGCGCGCCCCGGCCTGCTGCTCGAACTCGCAGACGATATCCAGGTCGGCCAGGGCGGCGATGGTATCCTGCGCCGTGCGCCGGGGCATGCCGGTCGCTTCCATCAGCGCCGGCACGCTGGTGGCGGTCTGGCTGTCGATCAGCCAGGCCACGTAGAGGCGGCGGTAGAAGCTGCTGCGGGTCTTGCTCACTTCCGTGGTCATGGGGTGCTTGTCCCTCAGGTATTGCCCGGCAGTTCCCGATAGGTCAGGTAGACGCGCAGGTCGAATTCAAGTTGATGGTAGTCCGGCTCCATGTGCTGGCAGAGCTGGTAGAACGCCTTGTTGTGATCGCGCTCCCTCAGGTGCGCCAGCTCATGCACCACGATCATGCGCAAAAACTGCGGCGCTGCCTCGCGGAACAACGAGGCGACGCGGATTTCCTTCTTGGCCTTGAGCTTGCCGCCCTGCACCCGCGACACCGCCGTGTTCAGGCCCAATGCACGGTGGGTGAGGTCCAGGCGGTTGTCGAACAGCACCTTGTCCAGCGGCGGCGCGGTGCGCAGGTACTGCTGCTTGATTTCCTGGGCATAGCCGTACAGCGCCTTGTCGCTCTGCACGTCATGACGCTCGGGGTAGCGCTGGCGCAGGTAGTCGCCCAGGCGATCGCTGGCGATCATCTGGCGCACCTGTTCCTGCAGGTGCGGCGGATAGGCTTGCAGGTAGCGTAAGGCGGTCATGGCAGGCGTTCGGAACGGGAAGACGCGAGTTTAGCCAATCACGACGCCCATGGGAAAACCACCGGGAAGTTGCCGGCATCGCTGGCGGTCAGCGGACGGGCGACCAGGAACCCCTGCACGTAGGCGCAGCCGGCATCCTTGAGCCATTCGGCCTGGGCCTGGGTCTCCACGCCCTCGGCAATCACCGTGATGTCATAGGCCGCGCACAGGCCGATGACGCTGCGCACCAGGGCGATGTCCGCCGCCGAGTCCGGCAGTCGCGCAACCAGGTGGCGGTCAAGTTTGAGGGTGTCGATGGGCAGGTCGCGCAGCATGCGCAACGAGCAGTCACCGGCGCCGAAGTCGTCCAGCGCCACGCGTATGCCCAGCTCACGCAGGCGGTGCACCTGCTTCACCGCCGCGTCGATGTTGTACATCAGCGACGTCTCGGCCACCTCCACCTCCAACTGGGCGGGCTGCAGCTGGTGCTTGTCGATCACCTGGGCCAGTTCATCGACCAACCCGGGCATGGTGAACTGGGCGCGGCTCAGGCTGATGCCCAGCACCAGCTGCGAACCGAATCGATCACTCCAGGCATTGCGTTGCGCGGCGCCCTTGCGATAGATCCAGCTGGCCAGGCGGTTGATCAGGCGCGCCTCTTCCAACAAGGGAATGAACAGCCCGGGCGGCACATCGCCGACACTCGGGTGCTTCCACCGTAACAGCGCCTCGAAGCCGCGCAGCCGGCCATCGGCGAACGCCACCTGGGGCTGGTAGACCAGGCTGAAGTCGTTCTGCTCGATGGCCGTGCGCACGCTGTCCTCGAGCATCAGCCGCGAGCGGGCGCGGCCATTGAGCTCCTGGTCGTAGAAGCGGTACTGCTGGCGGCCGGCCTGCTTGGCCGCATACATCGCGGCATCGGCTGCCCGCAGCAGGCCTTCCACGTTGGCGCCGCAGTCAGGGTAGGTGGCGATGCCGATACTCACCCCCAGGTTGACCTCAAGGCCGTCCACCTGCTGGAAGCTCGACATCCGCTCCAGCAGCTTCTCGGCATAGCGCCCGGCTTGCTCGGGGTACGGCAGGCCATCGAACAGCGCGGTGAACTCGTCGCCACCCATCCTGGCCAGTAGCGCCTCGCTGCCCAGGCACTCCTTGAGCTGATCGGCCACCCAGCGCAGGACCTTGTCACCGGCCTCGTGGCCAAGCAGGTCGTTGATCCGCTTGAAGCCGTCCAGGTCCATGTACATCAAGGCCTTGGCCTTGTCCGAGCGCTCGTTGCGCAGCAGCGCGCTCTCGGCGGCCTGGTAGAAGCCACGACGGTTGAGCAATCCGGTCAACGGGTCGGTGACCGCCTGGTACTCGAGCTGCTGATGCAGGCTGCGCACCACCGACATGTCCAGCACCGTCACCACCATGGCCTTCTGCTCGGCGGGCAGCGGCGCGCAGGACAGCGCCACCGGCACCAGCTGGCCACCGAGGGTGCGCAACTGGGCATCGTGCACGCGGAAGATCTGCCGGCCCAGGTAGGCCTGGTAGAAGTCCGACTCATGCCACAGGTTGGCGCAGGGTAGCTGGATCAGGTCGAGCATGTGCGCGCCCTGCAGCTTGTTCACCGGGGCATCGAGCAGGCGCGAGATGGCCGGGTTGGCGAAGCCGATGCAGCCCGCCTCGTCCACCACCAGGATACCCTCGGCGGCGTTCTCCAGGATCGAGGCGTTGAAGGCCCGCGCCGACTCCAGTTCGCGGGTCAGACGCTGCAGCATGCGCCGGTTGCGCTGCTGCTCCAGCAGGGCCTGGACCTTGGGCTTGAGAATCTGTGGGTCGAAGGGTTTGAACAGGTAGTCCACCGCGCCGCTGGCATAGCCTTTGAGCACCGCGGCATCGGACTGTTCGTTGGCGGTGAGGAAGATGATCGGGGTCAGCCGCGTGCGTTGGCTGCCGCGCATCAGGCGGGCCACCTCGAAGCCGTCCATCTCGGGCATCTGCACGTCGAGCAGGACCAGGTCGACTTCGTGTGCGAGCAGGGTGCTCAGGGCTTCCATCCCTGAACTGGCAGTCAATACCTGCCAATCCTGGCGGGACAACAGGGCCCGCATGCTGATGAGGTTTTCCGGGTAGTCGTCTACGACCAGCAGCACCGAGCTGCTTTCCGGTGATTGTGAATAAGCGCCATCCATGCTGCTTCTCTTGGTAAGTCCAACTTCGACTTGTGATTGGATCCGATTGTTACTCTAGACTCGGCACCCGAAGACGCAATGCAGGCAGATGGCCATAAGCCATCTGAACCGATGTTAGCCGACTAACGGTATAAGCGGCGGGCAGGCGACGTACGGGCACAAAAAAGCCCGCATCGCTGCGGGCTCCTTCGTTGAACGGCGCTGGATCAGTTGATCTTGGCCGCCAGTTCGCCTTTGGCGTAACGCTGGAACATGCCTTCCAGGGAGATCGGCTTGATCTTGGAGGCATTGCCGGCGGTGCCGAAGGCTTCGTAGCGAGCGATGCACACGTCGCGCATGGCCTTGACGGTTTCACCGAAGAACTTGCGTGGGTCGAACTCGCTTGGGTTGGTCGCCATCAGACGACGCATGGCACCGGTCGAGGCCAAGCGCAGGTCGGTGTCGATGTTGACCTTGCGCACGCCGTACTTGATGCCTTCGACGATTTCTTCGACCGGCACGCCGTAGGTTTCTTTGATGTCGCCACCGTACTGATTGATGATCGCCAGCCACTCTTGCGGCACCGAGGAGGAACCGTGCATCACCAGGTGGGTGTTGGGGATGCGCTTGTGGATTTCCTTGATGCGATCGATCGCCAGGATGTCACCGGTTGGCGGCTTGGTGAACTTGTAGGCGCCGTGGCTGGTGCCGATGGCGATGGCCAGGGCATCGACCTGGGTCTTCTTGACGAAGTCGGCGGCTTCTTCCGGGTCGGTCAGCATCTGGCTGTGGTCCAGGATGCCTTCGGCGCCAACGCCATCTTCCTCGCCGGCCTGGCCGGTTTCCAGGCTGCCCAGGCAGCCCAGCTCACCTTCCACCGACACGCCGCAGGCGTGGGCGAACGCCACGGTCTGCTGGGTGACGCGGACGTTGTAGTCATAGTCGGACGGGGTCTTGCCGTCTTCCTTCAGCGAGCCGTCCATCATCACCGAGCTGAAGCCCAGCTGGATCGAGCGCTGGCACACGTCAGGGCTGGTGCCATGGTCCTGGTGCATGCACACCGGGATGTGCGGGAACTCTTCGATGGCGGCCAGGATCAGGTGGCGCAGGAACGGGGCACCAGCGTACTTGCGGGCGCCGGCCGAGGCCTGGACGATGACCGGAGAGTCGGTGGCGTCGGCGGCTTCCATGATCGCGCGCATCTGCTCGAGGTTGTTGACGTTGAAAGCCGGAACGCCGTAGCCGAACTCGGCGGCGTGGTCCAGCATCTGGCGCATGCTAATGAGTGCCATTGTGTATCTCTCTCCCGACAAGCGTCGTTTGTTTCATGCAAGCCTGCCGCAGGGGCGGTTGCTGTTCAAGTAGTGTGGGCCATCTACGTGGCCCGGCCAGTCACGGTGCCTTGCAGCCCCGCCCAATCAGATCGTTGGTCGCCACCCAGTACACCAGGCCTTCTTCACCTTTGGTGTGGAAGGCCAGCATGCCATCGCTGTACAGCGCGCCGGAGGCACCCGGCTCGGCCTTGAGCCGATGGACCTGGTCGCCACCGCCGAGACGGACATCGACCGCGTCCTGCTGCGCGTCGGCGAATCGCCACAGCACTTCGGCCTGGCTGTCGCAGACCCAGCGGGTCCAGTTATCCGCCGGGGCGGGTTTGGCAGGCTGCAACAGCGAGCAGCCTGCCAGGGTCGCCAGGGCCAATGCGGCCAGAAGCGCTTTCATCCTAAAACCTCGTCATGGGTCCGCTGCGCGGCCCTTCGCGGGTAAACCCGCTCCCACAAGGTCAGTGCATTCCCTGTGGGAGCGGGTTTACCCGCGAAGGGCTGCGCAGCAGCCCCTCTTCCAAGACCACAAAACCCAGGCGTGGTTGCCAGCCACCCGATCAAGGGCAGCCCACGGCCTTGCGCTGGTGTTCGTCGTCGTACTTTTCCAGGCCGTCCGGCCCCAGGCGCTTGTTGATCACCGGTGCCGTCTCCGCCTGCCACTGGGACTGGTAGCAACCGCCCTTGGGCGGCTGCGCCGGATCGGCTTCGCTGCCCTTGTTGCCGGCGCAGGCGCCCAGCAACAAGGCCACGATCATCACAGGCAATTGCTTGACCATCAGGTCGCTCCCTTTGCCAGGCGCCTTCACGCTCAGGCCTTGGCCCGCTCTTCCAGGATTGCCACGGCAGGCAGGACCTTGCCTTCGACGAACTCGAGGAACGCGCCGCCACCGGTAGAAATGTAGGAGATATCGGCACCCACGCCATACTTGTCGATGGCCGCCAGGGTGTCACCGCCACCGGCGATGGAGAACGCGGCGCTGTCGGCGATGGCCTTGGCCAGGACCTTGGTGCCGTTGCCAAACTGGTCGAACTCGAACACACCGACCGGACCGTTCCACAGGATAGTCTTCGAGGTCTTCAGCAACTCGGCGAACTGCTCGGCGGTCTTTGGACCGATGTCCAGGATCATGTCGTCGGCGGCCACGTCGGCGATCGCCTTGACGGTGGCTTCGGCGCTTTCGGCGAACTCCTTGGCGACCACCACGTCCACCGGCAGCGGTACGCTGACCTTGGCGGCGATGGCCTTGGCGGTCTCGACCAGGTCAGGCTCGTACAGCGACTTGCCGACCGGGTGACCGGCGGCGGCGAGGAATGTGTTGGCGATGCCGCCACCGACGATCAGCTGGTCGCAGACCGTGCTCAGGCTGTTCAGCACGTCCAGCTTGGTGGAGACCTTGGAGCCTGCAACGATGGCCGCCATCGGCTTGGCCGGTGCCTTCAGGGCCTTGCCCAGGGCATCCAGCTCGGCTGCCAGCAGGGGGCCTGCGGCAGCGACCTTGGCGAATTTGGCGACGCCATGGGTGGAGCCTTCGGCGCGGTGGGCGGTGCCGAAGGCGTCCATCACGAACACATCGCACAGGGCGGCGTATTTCTGCGCCAGTTCGTCGGCGTTCTTCTTCTCGCCCTTGTTGAAGCGCACGTTTTCGAACAGCACCAGGTCACCGGCCTGCACCTGAACGCCGTCGAGGTAGTCGGCGACCAGCGGCACGTCGCGGCCCAGGGCCTTGCCCAGGTAGTCGGCAACCGGCTTGAGGCTGTTCTCGGCAGAGAACTCGCCTTCGGTCGGGCGGCCCAGGTGCGAGCAGACCATCACCGCCGCGCCCTTCTCCAGGGCCAGCTTGATGGTCGGCAGCGCTGCCAGGATACGCGCGTCGCTGGCCACCACACCGTCCTTCACAGGGACGTTGAGGTCTTCGCGGATCAGTACGCGCTTACCTTGCAGGTCGAGGTCGGTCATCTTCAACACGGTCATGAATGCAGTCCTTCAGGGCTGTTTGCTGCGGGTTGGGTGTACGACGTGCAGATAGTGTTCGGCAACGTCGAGCATACGGTTGGCAAACCCCCATTCGTTGTCGAACCAGGCCAGCAGGTTCACCAGGCGGGGGCCTGAGACACGGGTCTGGCTGGCATCGACGATGGCCGAATGCGGGTCATGGTTGAAATCACAACTGGCGTGGGGCAGCTCGGTGTAGGCCAGCAAGCCTTTCAGCGGGCCGTCCAGGGCGGCCTCGCGCAGCACCCGGTTGACTTCCTCGGTGGTGGTATCGCGGGAAGTCTGCAGGGTGATGTCCAGGCACGAGACGTTTACGGTCGGCACGCGTACCGCTTTGGCCTGGATTCGCCCGGCAAGTTCCGGCAGCAGGCGTTCGATACCCCGGGCCAGGCCCGTGGACACCGGAATCACCGACTGGAACGCCGAACGGGTGCGGCGCAGGTCTTCGTGGTGGTAGGCGTCGATCACCGGCTGGTCGTTCATCGCCGAGTGGATGGTGGTGATCTGCACGTACTCGATGCCAAAAGCCTGGTCCAGCACGCGCAACAGCGGCACGCCGCAGTTGGTGGTGCAGGAGGCGTTGGACACCAGCAGCTCGCTGCCGGTCAGGCAATCCTGGTTGACGCCGTAGACCACCGTGGCGTCGATATCCGCCTCGCTGGCCATGGGCTGGGAAAACAGCACCCGCGGCGCGCCGGCATCGAGGAAGCGCTGGCCGTCGGCACGGGTGTGGTAGGCACCGGAGCATTCCAGCACCAGGTCGATGTCCAGGGCGGCCCAGTCGATGCCTTCCGGGGTGGCGCTGCGCAGTACTTTCACGCAGTCGCCATTGATATGCAGACAGTCGCCGTCGACCTTCACCTCGCCGGGGAAACGCCCGTGGGTGGAGTCGAAGCGCGTCAGGTATTCCAGGCTGGCCTGGTCGGCCAGGTCGTTCAGCGCGACGATCTCGAAACCGGCCTTCGCCCCCCGCTCGAACAGTGCGCGCAGGACACAGCGGCCGATGCGGCCGTAACCGTTGAGTGCAACTTTGTAGGGACGCGGGTGGGGCATAGGTAGCTCTTGAACTCCGGCGGTTGAACGGGGCCGCTGCGCGGCCCATTCGCGGCACAAGGCCGCTCCTACAGGAAACGGCGTGCGCAATGCCCTGTAGGAGCGGCCTTGTGCCGCGAACGAGGGCCAAAGGCCCTCGCCTTACCTGTATCAGTCTTCCAGCAGCTCTTCGGCGGTGCCCAGGATGTTGTCCAGGGTGAAGCCGAACTCCTCGAACAGCGCGCTGGCCGGGGCCGACTCGCCGTAGGTGGTCATGCCGATCACGCGGCCTTCGAGGCCGACGTACTTGTACCAGAAGTCGGCGTGAGCGGCTTCGATGGCGATACGCGCACCGACTTGCAGCGGCAGTACCGACTGCTTGTAGGCTGCGTCCTGGGCGTCGAACACGCTGGTGCTCGGCATCGACACGACGCGGACCTTGCGGCCGTCCGCGGTCAGCTTGTCGAAGGCTTGAACGGCCAGGCCCACTTCGGAGCCGGTGGCGATCAGGATCAGCTCAGGCTCGCCGGCGCAGTCCTTGAGCACGTAACCGCCACGGGCGATATCGGCGATCTGCTGGGCGTCGCGGGTCTGGTGCTGCAGGTTCTGGCGCGAGAAGATCAGCGCCGACGGGCCGTCCTTGCGCTCCAGGGCGGCTTTCCAGGACACGGCGGATTCCACCGCATCGGCCGGACGCCAGGTGTCCAGGTTCGGCGTGCTGCGCAGGCTGGTCAGCTGCTCGATTGGCTGGTGGGTCGGACCGTCTTCGCCCAGGCCGATGGAGTCGTGGGTGTAGACGTGGATCACGCGCTGCTTCATCAGCGCCGACATGCGTACGGCGTTGCGGGCGTATTCCATGAACATCAGGAAGGTGGCGCCGTAAGGCACCAGGCCGCCGTGCAGGGCGACGCCGTTCATGATGGCGGTCATGCCGAACTCGCGCACGCCGTAGAACACGTAGTTGCCGCTGGCATCGTTAGCTTCGACGCCCTTGCAGCCTTTCCACAGGGTCAGGTTGGAGCCGGCGAGGTCGGCGGAGCCGCCAAGGAACTCGGGCAGCAGCGGACCGAAAGCGTTCAGGGTGTTCTGGCTGGCCTTACGGCTGGCGATGGTCTCGCCCTTTGCAGCAACTTCGTTGATGTAGGCCTGGGCCTTCTCGGAGAAGTCGGCCGGCAGGTCGCCGGCGGCGCGGCGCTTGAACTCGGCAGCCAGCTCAGGATAGGCCTTGGCGTAGGCGTCGAAGCGCTGGTTCCACTCGGCTTCGACCTTGGCGCCAGCTTCCTTGGCATCCCACTCGGCCTTGATGTCGGCCGGGATTTCGAACGGGCCGTGGTTCCAGTTCAGTTCCTTGCGGGCCAGGGCGATTTCGTCGTTGCCCAGCGGTGCGCCGTGGCAGTCTTCCTTGCCCTGCTTGTTCGGCGAGCCGAAGCCGATGATGGTCTTGCAGCAGATCAGGGTCGGACGGTCGCTCTTGCGCGCGGTCTCGATGGCGGTCTTGATCTCGTCGGCGTCGTGGCCGTTGACGTTGCGGATCACCAGCCAGTTGTAGGCTTCGAAGCGCGCCGGGGTGTTGTCGGTAAACCAGCCGTGGACTTCGCCGTCGATGGAGATGCCGTTGTCGTCGTAGAAGGCGACCAGCTTGTTCAGGCCCAGGGTGCCGGCCAGCGAGGCGACTTCATGGGAGATGCCTTCCATCATGCAGCCGTCGCCGAGGAACACGTAGGTGTTGTGGTCGACGATGTTGTGGCCTTCACGGTTGAACTGGGCACCCAGCACTTTTTCCGCCAGGGCGAAGCCCACGGCGTTGGCCAGGCCCTGGCCCAGTGGGCCGGTGGTGGTCTCGACGCCCGGGGTGTAACCGAACTCCGGGTGGCCCGGGGTGCGGCTGTGCAGCTGGCGGAAGGCCTTGAGGTCGTCGATGGTGACGTCGTAGCCGGTCAGGTGCAGCAGCGAGTAGATCAGCATCGAGCCGTGGCCGTTGGACAGCACGAAGCGGTCGCGGTCGGCGAAGCTTGGGTTGCTCGGGTTGTGCTTCAGGTAGTCGCGCCAAAGCACTTCGGCGATATCCGCCATACCCATGGGGGCACCTGGGTGGCCGCTGTTGGCCTTTTGCACGGCATCCATGCTGAGGGCACGAATGGCGTTGGCACGTTCACGACGGCTGGGCATCGCTGAGTCTCCTGGGGCTTGAAATAGGTGGTGAAGCGAAAAAAGGCGGCCATTTTCGCCCACAGGGGGGGCCGGGGGCAATGACGTATGGTCGCAGTCGGGTTTTTTTCCTGTGTTTGTTCGGCAATTTGGGTGAAAACAGCGGGATTGCCGTCGACTTCTTCGCGGGTAAACCCGCTCCCACAGGTCTGCGCGATCTCTGTGGGAGCGGGTTTACCCGCGAAGAGGCCCGCACAGGCGAACCGATCCTCCGCCCATCGACCAATATCAAAACTTTTTGATATTGGTCTTGCTAGGGTAACGATGCCTGTCTAGACTCCCGCCCCATGAACCTCAATGCGCCCATCACCCCACAACGCAGCGACGAGCTGGCCGCCCTGTGCAAGGCCGGCGGCGACCCCCTGCGCCTGAACGTGCTGCGCGCATTGGCCAATGATTCGTTCGGCGTGCTGGAGCTGGCGCAGATCTTCGACATCGGTCAGTCGGGCATGAGCCATCACCTGAAGGTGCTGGCCCAGGCCGAGCTGGTGGCGACCCGCCGCGAAGGCAACGCGATCTTCTACCGCCGCGCCCTGCCCGACAGCCAGCGCCTGGGCGGCCGCCTGCATTCGGCGCTGCTCGAGGAGGTCGACGACCTCGCCCTGCCTCAAGCAGTGCAGGCTCGCATCGCCCAGGTCCAGCAGCGTCGCGCCGCCACCAGCCAGGATTTTTTCCTGCGCGTGGAAGAGAAGTTCCGCGCCCAGCAGGACCTGATCGCCGGCCTGCCGCAGTACCGCGAAAGCCTGCTGGCACTGCTCGACAAGCTGAGCTTCGACGCGGGCGCCAGCGCCCTGGAGGTCGGCCCCGGCGACGGCGGTTTCCTGCCCGACCTGGCCAGGCGCTTCGAGCAGGTCACGGCCATGGACAACAGCCCGACCATGCTCGAGCTGGCCCGCCAGGTCTGCGAGCGCAACGAATTGAGTAACGTAAACCTGCAGTTGGCCGATGCACTGGGTGCAACGGATGTGGAAGCCGACTGCGTTGTGCTGAACATGGTCCTGCACCATTTCAGCGACCCGGCCCAGGCCCTGCGCCTGCTGGCCAGACGGGTGAAGGCGGGCGGCAGCCTGCTGGTCACCGAGCTGTGCAGCCATGACCAGGGGTGGGCCCGCGAAGCCTGCGGCGACCTGTGGCTTGGCTTCGAGCAGGACGACCTGGCCCGTTGGGCCAACGCGGCAGGGCTGGCCCCCGGGGACAGCCTCTACGTGGGCTTGCGTAACGGTTTCCAGATCCAGGTCCGGCACTTCCAGCGGACCACTGGCGACATACAACATCGGTAAATTTCAGGAACCCATCGAGATGAGCGAATACTCCCTTTTCACTTCCGAGTCCGTGTCCGAAGGGCATCCGGACAAGATCGCCGACCAGATCTCCGACGCGGTGCTGGACGCCATCATCGCCCAGGACAAGTACGCCCGCGTGGCCTGCGAGACCCTGGTCAAGACTGGTGTCGCCATCATCGCCGGTGAAGTCACCACCTCGGCCTGGGTCGACCTGGAAGAGCTGGTGCGTAAAGTGATCATCGACATCGGCTACAACAGCTCCGACGTCGGCTTCGACGGTGCCACCTGCGCCGTGATGAACATCATCGGCAAGCAGTCGGTGGATATCGCCCAGGGTGTCGATCGCTCGCGCCCTGAAGACCAGGGTGCCGGCGATCAGGGCCTGATGTTCGGCTACGCCAGCAACGAGACCGACGTGCTGATGCCGGCGCCGATCTGCTTCTCGCACCGCCTGGTCGAGCGCCAGGCCGAAGCGCGCAAGTCCAAGCTGCTGCCATGGCTGCGCCCGGACGCCAAGTCGCAGGTCACCTGCCGCTACGAAAACGGCAAGGTAGTCGGTATCGATGCCGTGGTGCTGTCGACCCAGCACAACCCTGAGGTTTCGCAGAAAGACCTGCAGGAAGCGGTGATGGAGCTGATCGTCAAGCACACCCTGCCGGCCGAGCTGCTGCACAAGGACACTCAGTACCACATCAACCCGACCGGCAACTTCATCATCGGTGGCCCGGTGGGCGACTGCGGCCTGACCGGCCGCAAGATCATCGTCGACAGCTACGGCGGCATGGCCCGCCACGGCGGTGGCGCGTTCTCCGGCAAGGACCCGTCCAAGGTCGACCGTTCCGCCGCCTACGCCGGCCGCTACGTGGCCAAGAACATCGTTGCCGCGGGCCTCGCCGAGCGCTGTGAGATCCAGGTGTCCTATGCCATCGGCGTAGCCCAGCCGACCTCCATCTCGATCAACACCTTCGGTACCGGCAAGGTCTCCGACGACAAGATCGTGCAGCTGGTGCGCGAGTGCTTCGATCTGCGTCCGTACGCCATCACCACCATGCTCGACCTGCTGCATCCGATGTACCAGGAAACCGCCGCCTACGGTCACTTCGGCCGTACGCCGCAGCAGAAGACCGTCGGCGACGACACCTTCACCACCTTCACCTGGGAGCGCACCGACCGCGCCGCCGCCCTGCGCGACGCCGCTGGCCTGTAAGCCTCCTACAGCAGTACCGGAAAGCCCCTGCCGAGTGATCGGCAGGGGCTTTTTTGTGACATATGGGCTGACAAATGCCCACCGTCGCCCACGCCGTCACCCGCCTAGGCTGAGAACTCCTTCCCGCCTTGCAAGGATGCCGGCCATGCCATTACTGCTGATAGTCATAGCGCTGCTGTTGCACCACCCCGTTGTCCTGGCGAGTGTGTGCCCGGCCTGGGACTCGGCGCAGGCCGAGGCCGAGGTCGCCCGGCTGCGCGCTACCCTCGCCCACTGGGACGACCAGTACCATCGCCAGGGTATCGCCCTGGTGGCCGACGAACTCTACGATCAAAGCCGCCAGCACCTGCTGGAGCTTCAAGCCTGCTTTGGTCTTTCCCACGACGACGCTCCGCTGGCGAGCGCCCGCGGCACTATCCCCCATCCGATCCCCCACACCGGTGTCGACAAGCTTGCCGACGAGCAGGCCGTAGCCCGCTGGCTGCTGGGCAAACGCGACATCTGGATGCAGCCGAAGGTCGACGGCGTCGCGGTGTCACTGATCTACCGCCAGGGCCAACTGACAGGCCTGCTCAGCCGTGGCGACGGCACACTAGGGCACGACTGGAGCCGGCACATCCCGGCGCTGAGCGGTATCGTGCGGCAACTTTCCCAACCTTTGGACAGTGTGTTCCAGGGTGAGCTGTACTGGCGCCTGGACCACCACGTGCAAGCAGAAGCAGGCAGCGCCAACGCCCGCAGCTCCGTCGCCGGGCTGCTGGCACGCAAGCGGATGACCGAGGAACAAGGCGCGGGCATCGGGCTGTTCGTCTGGGACTGGCCGCACGGCCCGGACAACCAGGCCGAACGCCTGGCGCAGCTGACAGCGCTTGGTTTTCCGAACAGTCAACGCTTGAGCGTGGCCATCGAGGATGTCGCCGAGGTTGCGCGCTGGCGTCAGCACTGGTACCGCTCGCCCCTGCCCTTCGCCAGCGACGGCGTGATCCTGCGCCCCGCAGCACAGCGCTGGCGCGCCCAGGCGCCCTACTGGATCGCTGCCTGGAAATACCCGTTCGCCCAGGCGCTGGCGCAGGTCAGGGAGGTGCAGTTCCGAATCGGCCGTACCGGGCGCATCACACCCTTGCTGCTGTTGCAGCCGCTGACCCTGGACGATCGCCGGATCAGCCAGCTCAGCCTTGGCTCGCTGGCGCGCTGGAGGCAGCTGGACGTCCGGCCCGGTGACCAGATCGCGGTCAGCCTGGCCGGCATGACCATCCCACGCCTGGAAAGCGTGGTGCATCGCGCCGCCCGGCGTCCCGAGGTTCAGGCTCCGGATCCGTCTGTTTATAACGCCTTCAGTTGCTGGCAGGTCGACGATGGCTGCCAGCAGCAGTTCCTTGCCCGCCTGGCCTGGCTGGGCGGCAAGCAGGGACTGGACCTGCCGGGCCTGGGGACCGAAACCTGGAAACGTCTTGTCGAAAGTGGCCATATCGTGCAGTTGACCGATTGGCTGAACCTCGATCAGAAACAGCTGCTCGAGGTACCCGGGATCGCCCAGGCACGGGCCAGGCAATTGCAGACTGCTTTCTCTCAGGCCCGCCAGCAGCCGTTCAAACGCTGGCTGCGAGGCCTCGGCGTACCCGCACCGTCCAGCCTGCAAATGGGCCCCGACTGGCACACACTGGCATCCAGAAACATCGAGCAATGGCTTGCCGAACCTGGCGTCGGACCTGGTCGAGCAGAGCAATTGCAGGCTTTTTTCGCCCACGAGCGGGTTCAGGAGCTGGCCCGAAACCTGCGCACCCATGCAATCGAGGGTTTCTAATTTGCGCGGATCAGGGCAGCATTTCGTTTTCTGCTGCCCAGCCTCGAATGGAGCCCTCGATGAAACTGCTTTCGTCCCTCGCCCTGTCTACCCTGCTCGGTTTCGCCGCCAGCCCGCTGCTGGCCGCCGCAGAGCAGCCGGGCCTGACCGGTTGCGCGGCCAAGCGCCAGGCCATCAGCGAACAGATCGAACAAGCCCGCGCCCATGGCAACAGCGACCAGCAGGCGGGGCTGGAAAAAGCCTTGAGCGAAGTCACCGAACACTGCACCGATGCCGGCCTGCGCAAGGAGCGCGAGCAGAAGGTGCTCGACGCTCGCCATGAAGTGAACCAGCGCACCAAGGACCTGGACAAGGCCATGAAGAAGGGCGACGCGGAGAAGATCAACAAGCGCAAGGACAAGCTGGCCGAGGCGAAGAAGGAGCTGCAGGAGGCCGTGGACGAGCTCGAACGCTAGTCGACCGGTCTTATGTGTACGAACCGTGGGAGCGGGCTTGCCCCGCGATGACGTCAGCCCAGGCAACGTCACTGGCCGATCCGGCGCCATCGTGGGGCAAGCCCGCTCCCACGAGCCCGCACCCACAACGGCCCACTCGCTCAGTGATTGCGAAACTCGCTATGACAGGCCTTGCACGCCGCCTCGACCTTGTCCATCGGCGCCTTCACCTGCGCCACGTCCAGCGGCTGGGCACGGGTCACCGCGACCAGTTCGCCAGTGACGCCCTCCAGTTGCCGGGCCAGGTCCTGGAACCGCGCCTGGCGCTGCCAGACCTCGGCCCGCGCGCTGCTGTCACCCTCATCGCGCACCTGCGGGAAGTGCTGCCACGGCGCGTGGGCCAGGCTGTCCAGCTTCGCCGCGCCATCGGCGAACTTCACGCCGTCGAAGGGCAAGCGCCCGCGCAGCATGCCCCCCATGTCTTCGCTGGTCTTGAGCATCTGCTTGAAGATCGCCTTGCGCTGGCCCAGCGGCGAGTTGGGATCAACGCCGTCACAGGCACTCAGGGCAAGGGCGGCAAGCAGTACTACGGTCAATCGCTTGAACATCACGGTCTCTTCGGCCAGGAAAACGGGCGGCCAGTATCACCGCCTCGCGGGCAAAGACCAATAGCCACACAGAAAACAGGGGCGAATCTTCACGCTTTGCCCCACACAGGACCGACAACATGAAATCTGCATTGCGCCATCTCGCCTGGGCACTGCCTGCCCTGGCGCTCCTGGCCGGCTGCAACGGCGGCGAAAGCGCCAAGCCCGAACCCCACGCCATCGCCACCTACGTGCCCGCCAACTTCAAGGACCTGCCCCAGGTCAGCGACGACGACCTGCTGGCCGGCTTCTACGCCTGGCGCAGCGGTTGCGAGAAGCTCAGGCGCGACCCGGTGTGGGCCGCCACCTGCGAAGCAGCGGGCTCGGCCACGGCCAATGCCGCCCAGGTGCGCACCTTCCTCGAACAGAATCTACAGGTCTATGGCCTGCGTTCGGCGCAGAACAGCGCCAACGGCCTGATCACCGGCTATTACGAGCCGGTCTACCCCGGCAGCCTGGCCCGCACCGACAGAGCGCAGGTCCCGGTGTATGGCGTGCCCGAGGACATGATCGTGGTCGACCTGGCCGGCGTGTACCCCGAGCTAAAGGGCAAACGCCTGCGCGGGCGCCTCGACGGGCGGGTGCTCAAGCCCTACGACACCGCCGAGGTGATCAACCGCGACGGCGCCAAGGCGCCGGTACTGGCCTGGCTGACCGACCCGATGGACCTGCAGTTCCTGCAGATACAGGGCTCGGGCCGTATCCAGCTGGAGAACGGCCGCCAGTTGCGCCTGGGCTACGCCGACCAGAACGGCCACCCGTACCGGCCGATCGGCCGCTGGCTGGTTGAGCAGGGGCAGTTGCCGAAGGAAGAGGTGACCATGGGCAGCATCCACGCCTGGGCCCAGGCCAACCCGCAGCGCGTGCCCGAGCTGCTGGCCAGCAACCCAAGCTACGTGTTCTTCAGCACCCGCCCGGACAGCAACGAGGGGCCGCGCGGCTCGCTCAACGTGCCGCTCACCGCGGGCTACAGCGTGGCGATCGACCGCAAGGTAATCCCCCTGGGCAGCCTGCTCTGGCTGTCCACCACCCGCCCGGACGGCAGCCCGGTGGTACGCCCGGTCGGCGCCCAGGACACCGGCGGCGCCATCACCGGCGAAGTGCGCGCGGACCTGTTCTGGGGCACCGGCCCCGAAGCCGGCGAGCTGGCGGGGAACATGAAGCAGCAAGGGCAGATCTGGATGCTGTGGCCCAAGGGGCAGCCTTTGCCAGAAGTACCAAAGGTTCCTTGATGGCTGCATGCGCCCTGTAGGAGCGGCCTTGTGCCGCGAAAGGGGCGCGCTACAGACATCGCAGGGCCCGCTTCGCGGGCCTTTCGCGGCACAAGGCCGCTCCTACAACAATCAGCGCAGACCGGCAGATTTTCTCAAGTCAGATGGACACCACGAAGAACGCCACGATCAGCGCCATCCCGACGAACCACACCAGCGAGCGCAACACTGCCCAGTCGGCCAGATAGCAGATGATGTAAAGCAAGCGGCTGGTGATGTACACCACCCCAAGCACATCCTGGGTCACCTGCTCGGCATTGCCGACGATGTCGGCCACCAGAACCGCCGCGGCAAACGCGGGAAACGCCTCGTAGCCATTCAATTGGGCAGCATGGGCACGCCGTGGCAGCCCTTCGAGCTTGTCCAGAAACGCACGCGGGTCGTGATTGGCACGCAGGCCAAAATACCCGCTGCTGAGTTTGGCGATCAATGCACACAGCGGTGGCAGGACCAGCGCGACGAGAATGCACCACAGGGCAACGGTCATCTACAGGACTCCTTGTTCACAGAGGATCGGTCAGAGCTTCATCACCAGCATGCCAGCCAGGACCAGCCCACAAGCTAGGAGTCTCGGCCCGCCAAAAGGTTCTTTGAGGTAGCGCATGCCCAGCAGCACCACGAGGATCACGCTCAGCTCACGCAGCGCCGCCGCCTCGGCGACCGACCCCAGGTGCATGGCCCACAGCACCAGAGCGTAGCTCAGCAGCACGCACAGCCCCACCGCCAACCCCAACCGCCACTGGGTGCGCCAGAACAGCGCGAATTGCGGCCCGCGGGCAACGCCGGCCAGCAGCGGGAACGGCCAGGCACTGAGCAGGGTCAGCCATACCAGGTAGTCCATGGGCTTGCCCCACAGGCGAACAGCTTGGCCATCGAACCAGGTGTAGCAACCGATGCACAGGCCAATCAGCGCCACCACCGGCAGCATCGACCAGGGCAGGCGATCACCGCCACCACCCTGCCACAGCAGGCAGGCCATACCGCAGGGGATCAGGAGGATGCCGATGATCTGCTGCTGGCTGAGCGACTCGCCGGCGAAAGCCAGGGTCAAGCCCAGGACCACCAACGGCGACAGGCCACGCATCAGCGGATAGACCAGGCCCAGGTCGCCCACTTTGTAGGCTTTTATCAACAGGTAGCGATACAGCTGTTCGGCAAGCGCCGAAGCCAGCAGCCAGGGCCAGATGCTGGCAGGGGGAAACTCGACGAACGCCACCGCCAGAACGGCGAAGACCAGTGCCACAAGGTCCATGCTGGCGATCACCAGCAGGCGTTCGGCGCTGAATTTGATCAGGGTGTTCCAGGTCGCGTGGAGCAGGGCTGCGACCAGTACCAGGGAGGTTGCCAACACGCGGGATTCCTTGCGCAAAGACCAGGCGACACCTCGCACTATAACGGTTTGCTGTTGCTTGTAGGCATCGTGGGAGCGCCTGCCGCCCGACTTGAGGAACGATTCCGACAAAACCGGTCATAAGGTGTGTCCCGAACCCCGCGCCAGGTCATCAAAGAACTGCCCGAGCCACTCGGGAAACGACTTGGAAGCCACTGTTACAGGATTCGGGATGCTTGAATTAGTTGCCGCGTTTATCTGCCTCACCACCCTCCTCACCTATGTGAACTACCGCTTCATCGGCCTGCCGCCGGCCATCGGCGTGATGGTCACCGCACTGCTGTTCTCCCTGATGCTGCAGGGCCTGAGCCTGATCGGCTTTCCTGGCCTGGAAGAGCGCGTCGAAGGCCTGATGAACCAGATCGACTTCAATGACCTGCTGATGCACTGGATGCTGTCGTTCCTGCTGTTCGCCGGCGCCCTGCACGTCAACCTCGCCGACCTGCGCAGCTACCGCTGGCCGATCGGACTCTTGGCCACGATCGGCGTGCTGATCGCCACCGTGGTGATCGGCTACCTGGCGCACTGGGTGTTCGCCCTGTTCGGCTGGAACGTGCCGCTGATCTACTGCCTGCTGTTCGGCGCGCTGATCTCGCCGACCGACCCGATCGCCGTGCTCGGCGCGTTGCGTACCGCCAACGCCTCCAAGCCGCTGAAGACCACCATCGTCGGCGAGTCGCTGTTCAACGACGGCACCGCGGTGGTGGTGTTCACCGTGCTGCTAGGCATCATCCAGCTGGGCGAGACGCCGAGCGTGTCCGACACCGCCCTGCTGTTCGCCCGCGAAGCCATCGGCGGGGTGGTGTTCGGCGGGGTGATCGGCTACGCGACCTACCGCATGATCAAGAGCGTCGAGCAGTACCAGGTCGAGGTCATGCTGACCCTGGCGCTGGTGATCGGCGGCTCGGCCATGTGCTACGAGCTGCACGTCTCGGCGCCGATCGCCATGGTGGTGGCCGGCCTGATCATCGGCAACCTGGGGCGCAACCTGGCGATGAACGACATGACCCGCCGCTACATGGACGGTTTCTGGGAACTGATCGACGACATGCTCAACGCCCTGCTGTTCGCCCTGATCGGCCTGGAGCTGTTGCTGCTGCCGTTCAACTGGCTGCACCTGGCGGCCGGTGGCGTGCTGGCGGTGGCGGTGCTGGCCTCGCGCCTGCTGACCGTGGCGCCGGCCATCGTGTTGCTGCGCCGCTGGCGGACCGTGCCGCAAGGCACCATCCGCGTGCTGACCTGGGGTGGCCTGCGTGGTGGCGTGTCGGTGGCCCTGGCGCTGTCGCTGCCACAGGGTGATGAGCGTGACCTGCTGCTGTCGATCACCTACATCGTGGTGCTGTCGTCGATCCTGGTGCAGGGTCTGACGGTCGGCAAGGTGGTACGCAAGGTCAGCACACAGCCTTGAAAAGGCCGGGACCGCTTTGCGGCCCTTCGCGGCACAAGGCCGCTCCTACAGGGGATTGCGTTCTTCTGTAGGAGCGGCCTTGTGCCGCGAAGGGCTGCAGAGCAGCCCCCGAGAATCACTCCACGGCGCTGTCCGGGAACTGATCCTGGATGTACTTGATCTCGGTACGCCCGTGCGGCGCCGGCTTGCCATCCTCGCCCAGGTTGACGAAGACCATCTTGTCTACGGTCAGGATCGCCCTGCGAGTGATCTTGTTGCGCACTTCGCACTTGAGGGTGATCGAGGTGCGGCCGAACTCGGTGGCGGTGATGCCCAGCTCGATGATGTCGCCCTGGCGCGAGGCGCTGACGAAGTTGATCTCGGAAATGTACTTGGTCACCACACGCTGGTTGCCCAGCTGGACGATGGCGTAGATCGCCGCCTCCTCGTCGATCCAGCGCAGCAGGCTGCCGCCGAACAGGGTGCCGTTGGGGTTGAGGTCTTCGGGTTTTACCCATTTGCGGGTGTGAAAGTTCATCTGTACTCCTGGCCTGCGGCCTCATGAACATCGAGCGGCGAACGGCGGATCAGCCGTCCGACCACGTCCTACATGGTAGCCCCATTGATTTGCGTCAACCATGTCCACGCCCTACGACCATTGGTCAGTATCCGCGCAACGCGGTTTGACACCCACCCCCACGGATCTAGCCTGACCCCTGTGATCCGCAGATCACTCCAGGTGGTCGGACAACCGGAACTTGGCATACCGTGCGGCAGTACCGGCATTCGCAGGAAGCGAGGCTCCGGGCAGTGCCAGTGGAGAGCGACTGAGGCTCACCATTGACCTACTCGAAATCAGTGAAAGGGAATCCACTATGTCCAGAATCATTGATGTCAGCATCAACGTCGACACTGAAACCATCCTCAAAAAGTACCCTACCGCGAGCAGGGATCCGAACAAGCCCACATTCATACCACCGGAACACATTTACATGGTCACCTATCAGGACAACGTCATCTCCGGCCAGGCCGGTGGTGAGTTGCATCTCCGGGGCCGTGTGGGCGATGTGGTCCGCTGGCGCGAGCAAAGCATCTCGTTCGGCTTCGAGCAATCGGTAATCCTCTACGGATTCGTCTCCGACGATCCCAAGCACAAACTCCTGGAAGACCCTCGCCCCCTCCACGCAGAGGTTCAATCAGCCGTACCCAACGAGAACAACAAGACCATCCCGACATGCCAGATCCTCGACAACTACTACTGGCGTGGCGATCTGCTCAAGCAAGGGAAAGTCACCTACCACTTCAAGTTCATGATCGTCGATCGCGACTGCAAGTGCTGTGGCTACTTCGAATGGGATCCGTTCATCACCATCACCAACTGATCCACGCCGCGCACCGCCGCCCCTCGGGCCGGCGGTGCGCGCCAGTCCCCGGATCACTCATTGCTGCTCAAGGAAGGAGCGCATCATGACCACGGAGAATCCCGCCCATCACGCGCTGATCATTGTCGATACTCAGGGGCTGCTCACGGCCGTCGAGCGACTCCCCAGCGATCCAGCTTCTCCCGCCGAACTCGACCCCCGCCATTTCTGCATCCTGCACTCACGCCCGGCAACGGGTGAAACGCTGCTTCTCGACACACCGGAGTTAGTCGTCGCGGCTGGGGACACCCTGCTCCTGCACACGGTCCCGGTGGCGCTGCTCGGCGAGGAGATGCTGTTCAGCCACAGCCCCGTCAGCGAGCCGCTGCTGGACATCGAGTTGGCCGAGCAACGCAACCTGCGCCTGGCCCTTCCCGATGCAGCGGCGCCGCTGCAGCCGACAAGCCGCCAAGTCGACACCTATCACTGGCGTATCCACTGCGACCAGCCGGGTGAATTCAAGTTGGCCTGGCAGGTGATGGTGCTGGCCCAGGGCTGCGAGCCGCTCGCCCACTTCACACTGCGCCTTGCCTTGCGGACCAACGGCCACTCCCAGTGAACCCGTCTTTGGCGTTTAGCCCTTGGGATGCATCGAAAGCCCCGCTATAATCGCCCGGCACTTTCGACGGTGGCTCCAGCGGCCACCGTTCCCGCCACCCATCCGAGGGGCGCTGCAGCAGGCTCGGCCTGTCAGGCTCGGTTGGGGCGTTGTCCGCGCAAGCGGACGCTCAACGCACAACGGCGCCCATTCGCACACTACGAATGGAGGCTCTCAATGAGCGCTGTAAACACGCCTGCTGGTTTTTCCGACTTCAAGGTCGCCGACATCTCCCTGGCCGACTGGGGCCGCAAGGAAGTCATCATCGCCGAATCGGAAATGCCGGCACTGATGGGCCTGCGCCGCAAGTACCAAGCCGAGCAACCGCTCAAGGGCGCGAAGATCATCGGCTGCATCCACATGACCATCCAGACCGCCGTGCTGATCGAGACCCTGGTCGCCCTGGGCGCCGAAGTGCGCTGGTCGTCGTGCAACATCTTCTCCACCCAGGACCAGGCCGCCGCGGCCATCGCCGCCGCCGGCATCCCGGTGTTCGCCTGGAAAGGTGAAACCGAGCAAGAGTACGAGTGGTGCATCGAGCAGACCATCCTGAAAGACGGTCAGCCATGGGACGCCAACATGGTCCTGGACGACGGCGGTGACCTGACCGAAATCCTGCACAAGAAATACCCGGCCATGCTGGACAAGATCCACGGCGTGACCGAAGAGACCACCACCGGCGTGCACCGCCTGCTCGACATGCTGGCCAAAGGCGAGCTGAAAGTCCCGGCGATCAACGTCAACGACTCGGTCACCAAGAGCAAGAACGACAACAAGTACGGCTGCCGTCACAGCCTGAACGACGCCATCAAGCGCGGTACCGACCACCTGCTGTCGGGCAAGCAGGCCCTGGTGATCGGCTACGGCGACGTGGGCAAGGGCTCGGCCCAGTCCCTGCGTCAGGAAGGCATGATCGTCAAGGTCACCGAAGTCGACCCGATCTGCGCCATGCAAGCGTGCATGGACGGCTTCGAAGTCGTCTCGCCGTTCAAGGACGGTATCAACACCGGTACCGAAGCCGGCATCAACAAGGACCTGCTGGGCCGCATCGACCTGATCGTCACCACCACCGGTAACGTCAACGTCTGCGACGCCAACATGCTCAAGGCCCTGAAGAAGCGCGCCGTGGTCTGCAACATCGGCCACTTCGACAACGAGATCGACACCGCCTTCATGCGCAAGAACTGGGCATGGGAAGAGGTCAAGCCGCAGGTGCACAAGATCCACCGCACCGGCGCCGGCGTGTTCGATCCGCAGAACGACGACTACCTGATCCTGCTGGCCGAAGGCCGCCTGGTGAACCTGGGCAACGCCACCGGCCACCCAAGCCGCATCATGGACGGCTCGTTCGCCAATCAGGTCCTGGCGCAGATCTTCCTGTTCGAGCAGAAGTTCGCCGAACTGCCAGCCGCCAAGAAGGCCGAGCGCCTGACCGTTGAAGTGCTGCCGAAGAAGCTGGACGAAGAAGTGGCCCTGGAGATGGTCCGCGGCTTCGGCGGCGTGGTCACCCAGCTGACCCCGCAGCAGGCCGAGTACATCGGTGTGACCGTCGAAGGTCCGTTCAAGCCGGACGCCTACCGCTACTAAGCAGCGGCGCCAGCGCCGGGTAATCGCCCTGGCGCTGGCTGGCAACGCGTCGAACCGATGTCCGAGCCAGGCCGGCCCCAACCGTCCTGGCTTTTATTTGCAGGTAGCCGCCCTGGGCGCGCCGCCGAAGGAACGAGAGATGTCACAAGAACGCCGCTACAGTTTCGAGTTCTTCCCCACCAAGACCGATGCCGGCCACGAGAAGCTGATGGGCGTCGCCCGCCAGCTGGCCAGCTACAACCCGGACTTCTTCTCCTGCACCTACGGTGCCGGGGGCTCGACCCGCGACCGCACGCTGAACACCGTGCTGCAGCTGGAAAGCGAAGTGAAGGTCCCGGCCGCTCCGCACCTGTCCTGCGTGGGTGACAGCAAGGACGACCTGCGCGCCCTGCTCGCCGAGTACCAGGCCGCCGGCATCAAGCGCATCGTCGCCCTGCGTGGCGACCTGCCATCCGGCATGGGTGCGGCCAGCGGCGAGCTGCGCTACGCCAGCGACCTGGTCGAGTTCATCCGCCAGGAAACCGGCAACCACTTCCACCTGGAAGTGGCCGCCTATCCTGAGATGCACCCACAGGCGCGTAACTTCGAGGCGGATCTGGCCAACTTCGTGCACAAGGTCAAGGCCGGTGCCGACAGCGCCATCACCCAGTACTTCTTCAACGCCGACAGCTATTTCTACTTCGTCGAGCGCACGCAGCAGCTGGGCGTGGACATCCCGGTGGTGCCCGGCATCATGCCGATCACCAACTACAGCAAGCTGGCACGTTTCTCCGATGCCTGCGGCGCCGAGATCCCGCGCTGGATCCGCAAGCAGCTGGAAGCCTATGCCGACGACACCGCCAGCATCCAGGCCTTCGGCGAGGAAGTGATCACCCGCATGTGCGAACAACTGCTGCAAGGCGGCGCACCGGGCCTGCACTTCTACACGCTCAACCAGGCCGAACCGAGCCTGGCGATCTGGAACAACCTGAAGCTGCCACGCTGATGGTCGTGGACAAGGCTTTGGCGCAGGTCAAAGCCTTGTTCATTCGCGCTTGTACCGCAGGCCCCCGCGACCAGTGCTCACTGGCCTTGCACGAGCTCGCAGCGTACTCTCCCGCCATGCGCACGCTCATTCTCCCTCTCCTGCTGTTGCTGCTCGCCGGCCTGAGCCCGCTGGCCCATGCCGAACGCCTGCGCATCGTCAGCGACGACTGGGCGCCGTACCTCTACCAGGAAAACGGCCAGCCCAAAGGCATCGACTACGAGGTCACCAACGAGGTGTTCAAGCGCCTGGGCATCGAGGTGCAATGGCAGTTCCTGCCCTGGCGGCGCTGCCTGGCCATGGTCGAGCAGGGCCTGGCGGACGCGGTGATGGATATTTTCCGGGTCGACTCGCGCCAGGGTTACCTGGTCTACCCGGACGAGCCCATGTCAGAGGTCGAGTTCGTCCTCTACCAGGCCCGCTCGCGCCCCCATCCGGTCGAGCGCCTCGAAGACCTGGCCGGGCTGACCGTGGGTACCTCGCCAGGCTACGTCTACGACGGCGTTTTCGCCGAATCGCCGCTGTTCCGTCGGGAGCCGGCGCCCAGCCACGAGGCCAACTTCGGCAAGCTGGCGCTCGGGCGCATCGACCTGCTGGTGACCGACCGCCGGGTGGGTGGCTATGTCAGCCGCCAGCTGGGCCTGGAGCAGACCGTCGAGGCGCTGCCCCTGGTGATCAGCCGCCGTCCGCAGTACCTGGGGCTGGCCCGCAAGCCCGGGCGCGAGCAGCTGGCACAGGCGTTCAGTGATGAACTGCGACGCTTCAAGCAGGAGCCGGCCTACGCGGCAATCAACGCCCGCTACCTGGGCAATCGCGATTTTCCTTTCGCCGTTGAGCAGCAGGAACGCAGCACACCCTGATTGCTCTGTTATACTCGGGCCTTCCCGCCAGGCTCACGCCCGGACGCTCGGCCTCGCAACAGGCATCTCGACCCGCAGCAGCGCACCTAGCGCGCCGCCCGCAGGCTCCAGGATGCGCCGTGCACGCCCAGCTGGACCGGACGCGATCGCATCCTTCCGATGCCCGTCGCGCCAGGCAGAACACCCCATCGGGCCCAGCCCCCACGAGAACAGGATTGCCCATGTCCTTTGCTTCCCTCGGTCTCTCCGAGGCTCTTGTCCGCGCTATCGAGGCAGCGGGCTATACCCAGCCCACTCCGGTGCAACAGCGGGCCATTCCCGCCGTGTTGCAAGGTCGCGATCTTATGGTCGCCGCCCAGACAGGTACTGGTAAAACCGGCGGCTTCGCGCTCCCCATCCTCGAGCGCCTGTTCCCGGGTGGCCACCCCGACAAATCGCAACGCCACGGCCCGCGCCAGCCGCGCGTCCTGGTGCTGACCCCGACCCGCGAGCTGGCCGCCCAGGTGCATGACAGCTTCAAGGTCTATGCCCGCGACCTGAACTTCATCAGCGCCTGCATCTTCGGCGGTGTCGGCATGAACCCGCAGGTCCAGGCCATGGCCAAGGGCGTCGACGTCCTGGTCGCCTGCCCGGGTCGTTTGCTCGACCTGGCCGGCCAGGGCAGCGTCGACCTCTCGCGGGTCGAGATCCTGGTGCTGGACGAAGCCGACCGCATGCTCGACATGGGCTTCATCCACGACGTCAAGAAAGTGCTGGCACGCCTGCCGGCCAAGCGCCAGAACCTGCTGTTCTCGGCGACCTTCTCCAAGGACATCACCGACCTCGCCGACAAGCTGCTGCACAACCCCGAGCGCATCGAGGTCACGCCGCCGAACACCACCGTCGAGCGCATCGAGCAGCGCGTCTACCGCCTGCCGGCCAGCCACAAGCGTGCCCTGCTGGCGCACCTGATCACCCTGGGTGCCTGGGAGCAGGTACTGGTGTTCACCCGCACCAAGCACGGCGCCAACCGCCTGGCCGAGTACCTCGAAAAGCACGGCCTGACCGCTGCGGCGATCCACGGCAACAAGAGCCAGAACGCTCGCACCAAGGCCCTGGCCGACTTCAAGGCCAACACCGTGCGCGTGCTGGTCGCCACCGACATCGCCGCCCGCGGCCTGGACATCGACCAGTTGCCCCACGTGGTCAACTTCGAGCTGCCCAACGTCGAGGAAGACTACGTTCACCGCATCGGCCGCACCGGCCGCGCCGGTCGCTCGGGCGAGGCCATCTCGATGGTCGCCCCGGACGAAGAGAAGCTGCTCAAGAGCATCGAGCGCGTCACCAAGCAGAAGATCCCGGATGGCGACCTGATGGGCTTCGACGCCTCCCAGGTCGAGGCCGAGAAGCCAGAAGTCCGCGAGCGCCAGCAGAACACTGGCCGCGGTGGCCGCAACCAGCAACCTCGCGGCGAAGGCGGCAAGGAAGGCAGTGGCGGGCGCAAGGACAAGGGCAAGGACAAAGGCCGCAACAAGCCTGCGGGCGAGAAGCAGGCCGACAAGGAAAAAGCCGGCGAGAAACAGCAGCAAGGCCAGCAGCAGCGCAAGCCGCGTGACAAGAAACCACGCCAGCAGCAGGATGCCCAAGGCCAGAACACCGCCCCGTCGAAACCCGCTAATCGTGACCCGGAAGAGTTCCTGGACGACGATGTGGATAACTTCGGCAACCGCGCCGACTACGTCAGCCCTTACCAGAATGCCAAGAACCAGGGCCGCAACCGTCGCCCGGGTGGCAATGGCGGACAAGGTCAAGGGCAAGGCCAACGCAGCGGCAGTGGTCAGGCGCAAGGTCAAGGCCGTGGCAATGGCCAACAGCGCCAAGGCCAGGGCTCGGGTGAAAAACGCCCGCGCAACGGTGGTGGCAGCAATGGCGGCGCTCGTCGTGACAACAACGGTGGCCGTAACCGCCGTGACGAATCGGCTCGCCAGGAACCAGCCGTGCGCAACCCGCGCGAGTCGCAGAGTGCGCCGGTGATCATTCGCAAGGAATCCAAGCTCGACCGTTACCCGACGCCCGAGCAACTGGACGACCTGCCGAGCCGCCCACGCGGTGAGCGTCCGGCGCTGCTGACCCGCAAGGGCTGATTGAAACACCGAGGGGCTGCTATGCAGCCCTTTCGCGGCACAAGGCCGCTCCTACAGGTTCAGTGCAGCCCTTTGGCATAGCGCAGTACCTGTAGGAGCGGCCTTGTGCCGCGAAAGGGCCGCGTAGCGGCCCCTCGGTCATTCAGCTAACGCTAATTACTTCTGCTTCACACCTTCGACGCTGATATCCAGGTCCAGGGTCTGGGAGGTCGGGCCTGGGCCTTTGATCCCGAAGTCGTTCAGGTTCAGCGTGGTCTTGGCGTTGAAGCCGGCACGCTCGCCACCCCACGGGTCCTTGCCTTCACCGTTGAACACGGCCTTGAAGGTGACCGGCTTGGTCACGCCGTGCAGGGTCAGGTCGCCAGTGACGTCGGCGGTCTTCTCACCGGTCGACTTGACGCTGGTGGAGACGAACTTGGCATCCGGGTACTTCTTCACATCGAGGAAGTCTTTGCTGGCGATGTGCTTGTCACGCTCGGCGTGGTTCGACCACAGGCTGGCGGTCTTCAGGTCGACGCTGATCTTGCTGGCCTCGGGCTTGGCGCTGTCCCAGGTGAAGTTGCCGTCGAAGTCCTTGAAGGTGCCGTGGATGAAGCTGTAGCCCAGGTGGCTGATCTTCCAGTCAACGAACGCGTGCTGGCCTTCCTTGTCGATCTTGTATTCGGCGGCCATGGCCTGGCCGGCGGAGATCAGGGCGGTACCGAGCGCCAGAGCGGCAAAAGTCTTTTTCAACATCCTTACTTCCTTCCTTTGCAATTGAGGTTGAGAGTCAAGCTTTGCGGCCCAGCATGCGGGTCAGGGTCGCGTCACGGTCGATGAAATGGTGCTTGAGTGCCGCCAGGGCATGCAGCACCGCGAAAATCACCAGGCCCCAGGCCAGCCACAGGTGGATCACCCCCGCGGTATCGGCCTGGTCAGGCAGGTCACTGATCAGCGCCGGCACTTCGAACAGGCCGAACACCGGAATGCCGACACCGTCGGCGGTGGAAATCAGGTAGCCGGCGACCATCACCGCGAACAGGCCCAGGTACAGCGCCAGGTGGCCCAGCTTGGCGGCCAGGCGGGTGACCTTGCCATGGTTGGCCGGCGCCGGCGGTGGCGGGCTGATGAAACGCCAGAGTACGCGCAGCAGCATGGCGGCCAGCAGCACCAGGCCGATGCTCTTGTGCAGATCGGGCCCGGTCTTGCGCCAAGGGCTGTAGTAGTCGAGACCGACCATCCACAGGCCCAGGCCGAACAGGCCGAAGACCGCCAGCGCCACGCCCCAGTGCAGGACGATGCTGACCAGGCCATAGCGGGAAGATGAGTTGCGCAGTTGCATGTTGGCGTGTTTCCCCGTGAAAGCTGTGCACAAGACTAGCGCGTAACGCATCGAATAAAAGCGTAAAAAATTGCTTCGGATTATCTAAAAACCCGATATTTAGTGTGCAAGCTTCCTATTAAGGAAACATTAACGATAGTCGTTTGGTAGGAGCTTGCCACCGTCGGCAAATTTGTGGGAGCGGGCTTGCTCGCTCCCACAGGAGACAGGGCAATTGCCTGTCGAAAGATCAGCCGGCCTTGGCCTGGCTGTTGACCACTGGCTTCTTGGCCGGTTCCGACTTGGCGGTGGCCTTCTTCACCGGCGCCGGCTTGGCGGCGGGCTTGTGCGCCTGCTTGGCCGCAGGCTTGGCTGGGGCTGGCTTGGTGGCGGCCGGCTTCACCGGTTCCTCCTTGGCCACAGGCGCCGGAGCGACAGGCGCGGGGGCCGCGGCAGGCACCGGCGCAATCTCCTCGGCCTTGGCGATCGGCGCGGCCTTGACCTCTGGCTTGTCAGCACCACCGAACAGACGCGAGAAGAAGCCTGGCTTGTCCTGCCTGGCCTCCTCGACCTTCACAGGCTCCGCCTTGGCCGGGGCCTTGTCGGAGCCACCACCGAACAGGTTGGAGAAGAACCCGCCCTTGTCCTTCGCCACGACCGCGCCCGCAGCGGCTGCGGCGGCAACCGGTGCGGCCTTGGCCGGGTCGAAGGATTTGCCCGCAGCCAGGTCCTGAACCTGGCTCGCGGCGCGCTGGCCGCTGCGCAGGGCGCCTTCGAGGGTACCGGGGTAGAGCGCGTCGGTATGCTCGCCGGCAAAGGCAATGCGCTGAACCGGACGCTCCCACAGGCGCCAGTACTTGCTGATCTGCCCAGGGCCGTAGGCCAGGTAGGCGCCCCCCATACCGGCATCAGTGCTGTAACGGCGCACTTCGTAACCGGTAAAGGCGCCACGGGCCTGCGGGTAGAAGGCGTGCAAGCGGATCAGCACCTGGTCGACCATCTGCTTGTCACCGAAGGCCTGCAACAGGCGAGCATTGTCGCCGGACAGGTTGATCACCACGTTGGCGCCGCCCTTGAGCGCCGGTTCGATCCACAGCATGCCCAGGCCGGTGTTAGAGAAGATCTCGCCGGACATGCGCGCACGGCTTTCCCATACCGGGTTCTTGAACTTGAGCATCAGCTGATCGCGCCAGCCGTAGTTGGTGCCCTTCAAGGCGCCCAGGTGCTGGTTGTCCAGGCCCGGGGTCATCTGGATCTTGGCCAGGGCCCGCAGCGGCACGGCCATGACCAGGTAATCGGCCTTGTAACCCACGGCACCGACCTTGACCGTCACCCCGTCCTTGTCCTGGACGATGGCGGTGACCGGCGAGCTGGTCTTGATGGTCTTGAGCTGCTTGACGAACGCCTGGGCCAGCACCGGGCTGCCGCCCGGCAAGCGCGCGGCGCGCAGGTCGCGGTCGCTGACGTTGCGGTAGACACGGCTCTGTTGGGCGAAATACAACAGCGACAGGCGCGATGGCTCGTCGTAACGGGTGCGGATCTGCTGGTTGACCAGCTGACGGGCGGTCGCCGGCAGTTGCAGCTTGTCCAGCCAGGTGGACACGTTCATCTGGTCAAGGGCGAACAGGGTGCTGTTGGCCGCCGGGTTCAACGGGTCCTCGATGGAGCGGGCCAGGTCGTCGAGGGTCTTCTCATAACGCTTGAGGGCCTCGGCGGTGGCCGGTTGCCTGGTTGCGAGGTCGGCGGCGCTGAAATACTCCCCGTCGATCAGGTAGCCGGGGTTACGCACGAACTCCGGTGCCGGCAAGGTGCCGACCTTGAACTGCTCCAGATACTGGTTGAGCACCGGCTGGGTCTTGCTGTTGCCAATCCACTCGCTGGTGGCCAGCCCCGAACGCCCGCCCATCCCTGACTTGGCCTCGAGCAAGGTGACCTGCCAGCCCTTGCCCTGCAGCTCGTAGGCCGCGGTCAGGCCCGCCAGGCCACCACCGACGACGATCGCCGTCTTGTCCTTGGCCAGCGCGGCACCGCTGGACACCCCGATCAATACCAACGCGCACAGGCGCACCCAAGCAGCAGCCATGATGGCGAACTCCGGTTAGAGAAGCGATAGAAGAGACGGGGAAGAATGCCCCGGGAGAGATGCGTTAAGAATACGTCACCTCTGCCCACCCTGCCACCGCAGTGACATCAAGTGCTTTTGGCAACTGGTAATTTTGTCAGTAGCCGTTTGTCGCAAGGGCAGGCAGGCTTGGCTCGCACTCCAGAATCAGGCCGGAGAAACAGCGGTGATCTACACGGAAGATTTTGCCAGGTGGCAGCCCTTGGCACCGATGCCGGAAATCACCTGGCGCACCCCCACGGGCCTGAGCATCATCTCCAATGGCACCGCCTACAGTTCGCGCTACCAGACCGACGAAGGGCGTAGCGGTACAGAACTGGTCGTCCGAGGCCAGTGCGATATCGAGATCATCTTCGGCCAGACGGTCGATTGCCTGCTGCTCGAAGTGGAGATCAATACGCTAGGCAGCGCCGTTTCGACCGCCTACTGGCTGACCTTGCGCGACCATGACTACACCGAGTTCATGCCCGGTCCCGCCACGCTCGGCTCCTTCTGGCACGACGTGCCCGGCCCCCTGGATCGCCTGGTCCTCTCCACCCTGCCGCTGTGCACCGTGCACATACGCCAGCTGGAATGGCGCCCGGCCTGGCGTCACTGAGCGGTTGTCCTGCCTTCCGGCATTGCTTAGGCTTACGCGGTCAAACCGAGCCGTAACGCCAGGAGAAGTGCCCATGGGCCTCAACGAACAGTGGATGCAACGCGACCTCAAGGTCCTGTGGCACCCCTGCACCCAGATGAAAGACCACGAGCAGCTGCCGCTGATCCCGATCCGCCGCGGCGAGGGCGTGTGGCTCGAGGACTTCGAGGGCAAGCGCTACCTGGACGCGGTCAGCTCCTGGTGGGTCAACGTGTTCGGCCATGCCAACCCGCGCATCAACCAGCGCATCAAGGACCAGGTCGACCAGCTCGAGCACGTGATCCTCGCCGGTTTCAGCCACCAGCCGGCGATCGAGCTGTCCGAACGCCTGGTGGCGATGACACCGGCCGGCCTGGAGCGGGTGTTCTACGCCGACAATGGCTCCTCCTGCATCGAAGTGGCGCTGAAGATGAGCTACCACTATTGGCAGAACATCGGCAAACCGCAGAAAAAACGCTTCGTCACCCTGACCAACAGCTACCACGGCGAGACCATCGCGGCGATGTCGGTGGGTGACGTGCCGCTGTTCACCGAGACCTACAAGGCGCTGCTGCTGGACACCATCAAGGTGCCGAGCCCGGACTGCTACCTGCGCCCCGAAGGCATGGGCTGGGAGGCGCATTCGCGAAACATGTTCGCGGCCATGGAACAGACCTTGGCCGAACATCACGCCAGCATCGCCGCAGTCATCGTCGAGCCGCTGATCCAGGGTGCCGGCGGCATGCGCATGTACCACCCGGTGTACCTCAAACTGCTGCGCGAGGCCTGCGACCGCTACGAGGTGCACCTGATCCACGACGAAATCGCCGTGGGCTTCGGCCGCACCGGCACGATGTTCGCCTGCGAACAGGCCGGCATCCGCCCCGACTTCCTGTGCCTGTCCAAGGCCCTGACCGGCGGCTACCTGCCCCTGGCCGCCTGCCTGACCACAGACAAGGTGTACCAGGCCTTCTACGACGACTACTCGACCCTGCGCGCCTTCCTCCACTCGCACAGCTACACGGGCAACCCGCTGGCCTGCGCCGCAGCCCTGGCGACCCTGGACATCTTCGCGCAGGACAACGTCATCGAGGCCAACAAGGCCCTGTCGGCGCGCATGGCCAGCGCCACCGCGCACCTGGCCGATCACGCCCATGTCGCCGAGATCCGCCAGACCGGCATGGCCCTGGCCATCGAGATGGTCCAGGACAAGGCCGGCAAAGTCGCCTACCCCTGGCAGGAGCGCCGTGGCCTGAAGGTCTTCGAGCATGCCCTGAGCCGGGGCGCGCTGCTGCGTCCGCTGGGCAGCGTGGTGTACTTCCTGCCGCCCTACGTGATCACCCCGGAGCAGATCGACTTCCTGGCCGAGGTGGCCAGCGAAGGGATCGACATTGCCACCCGCGATAGCGTCAGCGTGGCGGTGCCGGCCGACTTCCACCCCGATTTCCGCGATCCGGGCTAGGCCCAATGCCTTCTCACAGCCCCCTGTAGGAGCGGCCTTGTGCCGCGAAAGGGCTGCGGAGCAGCCCCGGCAATCTCTGCTGCGAAGCTGAAGGCCTGGGGCCGCTTCGCGGCCCTTTCGCGGCACAAGGCCGCTCCTACAGGGGACGATGTCCCCATCAGATTCCGAGTAGAACCATGAGACTCTCCCGCTTCTTCATCGACGCCCCGCTTGGCCTCGGCGAGCACGAGCTCCCCGAAGCCCAGGCCCACTATATCGGCCGCGTGCTGCGCATGGCCGCCGGCGACGCCGTGCAGCTGTTCGACGGCAGCGGCCAGGAATACCTCGGCCAACTGCTAGAGGTGGGCAAGAAAAGCGTGCGCGTCAGCCTCGACCAGGCCCTACCCGGCCAGGCCGACTCGCCGCTGCACATTCACCTCGGCCAGGGCCTGTCCCGCGGCGAGCGCATGGACTGGGCGATCCAGAAGGCCACCGAACTGGGCGTCAACGAAATCACCCCGATCGTCAGCGAACGCTGCGAAGTACGCCTGAAGGACGAGCGCGCCGACAAGCGCCTGGCCCACTGGCGCCAGGTGGCGATCAGTGCCTGCGAACAGTGCGGCCGCTCGACCCTGCCGGTGATCCACCCGCCGGTCACCCTGGCCGAATGGCTCAAGGGCACCGAGGCCGACCTCAAGCTGGTGCTGCACCCGGTGGCAGAGCCGCTGACCAGCCATGAAAAACCCGCGAAGCTGGCCTTCCTGATCGGCCCGGAGGGGGGCCTCAGCGACGCGGAAGTCGAACAGGCCAAGGCCAGCAACTACCACGCCGCCCGCCTTGGCCCTCGCGTACTGCGCACCGAGACCGCGCCGGTAGTGGCGCTGTCGGTGGCGCAGCAGTTGTGGGGCGACTTCTAGGACACGTAGAAGAACACCGCGACGAAGTGCATCAGGCTGCCGGCGATGACGAACAGGTGCCAGATGCCATGCCAGTGGCGGAACCGGCTGTCGAAGGCAAAGAAAATGATGCCGACGGTGTAGAACACGCCGCCGGCCGCCAGCCAGGCAAAGCCGGCGCCGCCCAGGCTGTGCAGCAGCGGCTTGACCGCCACCAGCACGATCCAGCCCATCAGCGCGTAGATGACGATCGACAGGATCCGCGCCTCCGAGCGCGGCTTGATCTCCTGCAACATGCCGACCAACGCCAGCCCCCAGACCACCCCGAACAGGCTCCAGCCCCAGGGCCCGCGCAGGCTGACCAGGCAGAAGGGCGTGTAGCTGCCGGCGATCAGCAGGTAGATCGACAGGTGGTCGAGCTTGCGCATGATGCGCTTCGCCCGCCCTCGCGTACTGTGATAGAGGGTAGAGATGCTGTAGAGCAACAGCAGGGTGAAGCCGTAGATGGAGAAACTGACGATCTTCCAGGGATCACCCTGCAGACCGGCCACGACAATCAGCCAGACCGCGCCAATGCAGGCCAGGACCGCACCGACCAGGTGGGTCCAGGCGTTGAAACGTTCACCATGGTACATGCAAGCAAAGACCTCCCGCAGCAGATGAGGTTCCAGAAAGCACACGTTCTGTAGGAGCGGCCTTGCCGAGGCGTCGGACCGGCCGGAAAGGGTCGCAACGCGACTCCAGGATCTCTATGACTCGCAAGTTCCGCAGGGGCTGCTGCGCAGCCCTTTCGCGGCACAAGGCCGCTCCTACAGGGACTGTGGCACTTCGATACTACTCCGGCGAGGATTGCAGTTGCGCGTCACGCACCATTCTTTCCAACCCCGCCAGGTCAGGCACCCGCGCCACCTGTTCGCCCACCTGCACCGCCGCAAGCTCCAGCCCTGCCAACGGCACATCGACATAATTCAGCTGGCTGTCGAGCTTGCACGAGCGCGGAATCCCCTGCAGCAGCAGCGCCAGGTAGCGCAGCCCGGTATCCCCCAGGGCGTTGAGCACCACCACCCGCGCCCGCTCCCCGCAGGAAGTCTGCCCGCCACACGCGGCCTCGAAGCCGATCAGTGGCAACCGCTGTTGGCGCCAGTTCACCCAGCCCAGGTGCCAGGCCGGCTCCCCCGGTTCGCAGGCGATGACACGGTGACCGATCAGCTCGGCCACCGCCACGTTGGGCAACACCAGGGTGCGGTCGCCCAGGGGCAGCAGCAACCCGGTCAGGCTGCTGCGCTGGCCGGCAATATGCTCAAGCATGGGGCTTGCTCCAGTGGGCGATGCTCTGCAGCAGCACCGATTCCTGATACGGCTTGCCGAGGTATTCATTGACGCCGATGGCCATGGCCCGGTCGCGGTGCTTCTGGCCGGTACGCGAGGTGATCATGATGATCGGCAGCTGGCTCAGGCGTTCATCGCGGCGGATCCGCGTGGCCACTTCGAAGCCATCCATGCGCGGCATCTCGATATCCAGCAACAGCACATCCGGACGGTGCTCCTCGAGCAGCGCCATGGCATCGACGCCGTCCTTGGCCGTCAGCACGCTCATGCCGTGACGCTCGAGCAGGCGGCTGGTGACCTTGCGCACGGTCACCGAGTCGTCCACCACCATCACCAGCAATGGCCGCCGGGGCACCGGGCCAGTCAGCCCATGCGCCCCCTCGGCCACGCCCGGCAGGCGCGCCAGGCGCCGTTGCTGGCCGCGCAACTGGCCGAGCAGGTCGAGAATCAGCACCACCCGCCCGTCCCCCAGCAGGGTGGCGCCAGACAGCCCCGGCACCGCGGCGAACTGCGGGCCGAGGCTCTTGACCACGATCTCGCGGCTGGGCGACAGGCTGTCCACATGGATGGCGAACGACTGCTCGTGTGAATGGGTGAGCAGCACCGGCAGCGGCACGCTCTGCCCCAGCAGCCCAGGCTGGCCGCCGCCCTGCAACAGGTCGCCGAGGTAGCGCAGCGCGTAATCGTGGCCGGCATAGCTGTAGCGTGGTGGGTCGAGCCGGTAACAGGCCTCCAGCTCCGCCGGCGGCACGCGCACGATGCCCTCGATGGTGTTCAGCGGGATGGCGTACTGCTCGTCCTCCACGTGCACCATCAGCGCCCGGTTCACCGACACGGTGAACGGCAGGCGGATCAGGAAACGCGCGCCCTTGCCGGGGCTGGACTCGATGCTCATCGAGCCGCCCAGTTGCTTGACCTCTTCATGGACCACGTCCATGCCCAGGCCGCGCCCGGAGATCTGGGTGATCTTCTCGGCCGTGGAGAAACCGGGGCGCAGGATGAACTGCAGGATCTCGTGGTCGCTCAGGCGCGCCTGCGGATCGAGCAGACCACGCTTGATCGCCTTGTTGCGCACCGCCTCCAGCGGTACCCCGGCGCCGTCGTCGCTCATCTCGATGACGATGTCGGCACCTTCGTGCAGCAGGTTCAGGTGGATGGTGCCCTGCTCCGGCTTGCCGGCCGCAAGGCGCGCCTCGCGAGCTTCCAGGCCATGGTCGACGGCATTGCGCAGCATGTGCTCCAGGGGCGCAACCATACGTTCGAGCACGCTGCGGTCGAGCTCGCCCTCGGCGTTGCCGACCACCAGTTCGACCTGCTTGCCCAGCTCGCTGGCCACCTGCCGTACCACCCGCTGCAAACGGGGCACCAGACGCTCGAAGGGCACCATCAGGGTGGCGGTCAGGCCCTCCTGCAACTGGCTGTTGACCCGCGCCTGCTGCTGCAGGAGGCTGTAGGCTTCCTGGGCCCTCTGCAGCAGGGTTTCCTTGAGGTCGAGCAAGTCCGAGGTGGACTCGAACAGCGCCCGCGACAATTGCTGCAGCTGGGAATGGCGGTCCATCTCCAGGGGGTCGAAATCGTCATAGGCGTCACCCTCCAACTGGTGACGGCTGGAAATCCGCCCCTGGGTCTCGATGTCCAGGCGCAGCAGCTGATCGCGCATGCGCTCCAGCGTGGTCTCCATCTCGTTGAGGGCGAACTGCGCATCGTTGACCTGCTGCTCGATGCGCCCGCGGATCACCGAATGCTCACCGGCCAGGTTGCCCAGGTCGTCGAGCAGCTCGGCATCAACCTTGACCATGTCGCCCGCCCGCTCGGGAGCGACAGCCGTGGCCTCGGCGGGAGCTGGTTCGGCCTGGGGCTGGCCGGCCACGCTGTCGGTCAGCGCGGCGCTGGAGAAGTTGCGGATGTAGTCGATCAGCGCCGTGGCCGTATGCAGCGGCTCGCCCAGGCGCGCCGCGTCGAGCATGTGCGCCAGGCGGTCATGGCAGTTCTGCAGCAGGCTGAACAAGGCCGGCGTCGACGGCAGGCGCCCGGCGGCCAGCAGCTCGTAGAGGAATTCCAGTTCGTGGGCGAGGTCGCCGATGGCGGTGATCTCGACCATGCGCGCGCCGCCCTTGAGCGTGTGCAGGTCGCGCAGCAGGTTCTCCACCTCGACCGTGTTGCGCGGATCGGCCTGCCAGCGCGCCAGGGACTCGGCCGCGCTCTCGAGAATATCGGAGCTCTCTTCGAGGAAGACCTCCAGCAGTTCCTTGTCGCTCTCGGTTTCTTCGTTGTCGTCCTGCGGCTCGGAGGTGACGGGAGGCGGGGCGCTGTGGCGGAACTCACGCAATTCGCCCAGCAACGCCACCGCCGACAGCGGTGCCTGGCCCTCGCGCAGGCTGCGCAGCATTTCGGCCAGGGCGTCATGGCTGCGCCGGAGCAGCTCGAACAGTGCCGGGCTGGCACCCAGCCGGCGGTCCACCAAGCCTTCGTAGAGCAGCGCCAGCTCCTGGGCCAGCACCTCGACGGCGCCGATCGCCGCCATCTGTGCCCCGCCCTTGAGGGTGAGCACATCGTGCTGCAGCGCCGACAGCGGCGACAGGCTGTCCGGATCGGCCTTCCATTGCCGCAAGGCCTGGTCGGCACCGTCAAGGATATCCCCGGCCTCTTCGAGGAACAGCTCGACCAGCGCCGGGTCCGGCAACTCGCCTGGAGCCGTAAGCACCGTGACGCCGTTCGCCCCGACCAAACCCAATGCTGCAGGGTCGAGGGCATCATCGAGCAGGCCATGCAGGGCCGCCAGGCATTCGGGCCGGGGATTCGGGTCCTGGCCGGCGGCTATCTCGTCGAACAGGTCGAGCAGCGCCTCATGGGCTTGCCGGGCAACGGCGAAGAAGCGCGGCGTGACGGCCAGGCTGCCCTCCTCCACCGCACCGTACAGGTCGAGCAGCCCTTCGCAGACCTCATCCACCTGCCACAGCTCGGCCTGGTGCGCGCCGTGACCGAGGGTGGTCATCTCCTCGAGCAGCAGGTGCAACTCATGGTGTTGCGTGGGATCGCCCTGCCAGTTGGCGAGCCGCGCCTCGGCATCGAGCAGGATATCCATGCCCATGGTCAGGAAGGTGGCCGTCAGCTGCGGATCGCGCCGGAGCCGGCGCGGCGGATGCGGCTCGGCCTGGAGTTGGGCCAACCGGGCGTCAACCGTCTGCCCGACCTGTTCGATCAGCCCGGCGGCCCCGGGGATCGGCGCCAGCGGCGTGCTGCCCAGCTGGGCCAGGCCCAGGTGCAACAGCGAGCGAGCCGCCTCCAGCAGTTCGATCTCGGCCACTTGCAGGGGCAACTGGTGCCCCTTGTATTCACGCACCAGGCGGTCGAGGGCGGTGGCCAGCTCCGCCACCGGCATCACGCCGGCCATGGCAGCGCTGCCCTTGAGGGTGTGCAGGGCGCGTTGCAGGCTGTCGTTGACCGCGATGCCCTGGCCGTCGGCCGTCTGCAGGAACCCATCGAGCCCGGCCAAATGGCCCTGGGCCTCGTTGCGGAAGATCTCAAGCAAGTGCGGATCGAGGCCATCGATACTGGCGCTGACCGGCGTGTCGTTGAGCGCCAGCGCATGCAGGTGCCCGGCCAGCTGCTCGATCTCGGCCGTGGGCGGCAGCTGGCTGGCGGCGAAATCAGCAAGCAGGTCGGGCAGGCGCACGAACACCTGCTGCAGGGCCACCAGGCCTTCGGCGCTGAGCACGATGCGCCCTTCCAGCACCCGATTGAGCAGGTGCTCGGCGCCCCAGGCCAGCTCGGCCACGGCTTCGGCATGGACCATCCGCCCGCTGCCCTTGAGTGTATGCAGTGCCCGGCGCACCTCGATCAACGCCTCGCGCAGGCCGTTGTCGGCGCGCCAGCGCAGCCATTGGCGCTCGATTTCCGGCAGCAGCTCGCCAGCCTCTTCGAGGAATACTTCGCGCAACTCATCGTCGATACCGTCCAACGCCTGCTCGCCGCCCGCAGTTGCCGTGTCACGCGCGCACTGCACGCCCAGCGCGGACAAGCTGGCGTGGGCCATGTCGATGAAGCACTGGGCGTCGGCCAGCGGATCGGCCACCCGCCATTGCAGCCAGGCCTCGCCGGCACTCAGGGCATCGGCCAGGTGCGCCAGTTCGTCCGCTTGCGGCTCATCCTCCAGGTGCACCAGCCAGCCTTGCACATAGCCCGCGCAACCGGCGAACACCTCGGCGGCGGCTGGCAGCATCAGCATCGCCAGCGCCCCGCGCACCTGTTGCAGCAACCCGGGCAGGGCTTGCAGACGCTGGCGTGACCAGGCGGACTCCAGGCAATCGCCGATCAGGTCCTTGGACTGTTGCAGCACGTTGAGCGATTCGTTGAGCACCAGCTGGCGGATTTCGGCCAGGTCCGAGCCGGGCAGGCTGCCGGGGCTGATTTCCTCCAGCGGACCAACCATGCCGTTGAGGGTGGCCTCGACATACAGCAGTGCCCCGGCGACATCCATAAGCACAGCCTCGTCCACGCCGCCGTCTTTTTCGACCAGTGCCTGCAACGCCAGCACCTGGTCGATTATCACCCGCCGCGGCTGCTGGAAGCCAAGCACCGCCAGGGTATCGGCCACGTGCCGCAAGGGCGGCAGCAGCGACTCCAGTGACTCGCTGGGCGAACGCTCGCCGCCGACGAAGGGGTCGAGGCGATCCTTGATGCGCATCAGGTCGTCGCACAGGGCCATCACTACCGAGCGCAATGCATCGCGCCCGGCGCCGGCCTGCATGTGCTCACGCCAACTGCCCAGCGACAGGTCGAGGTTGGCCAGGTCCGCCGCGCCGGCCAGCCGCTGCCCCAGGTCACCCAGCAGGCTGCCCTGGGCCAGGGGTTCGGCGCCTCGGCAGACCCGCAGCTGGTTGAGCAGCGGCATCACCACCAACGGCAGGTCGTGGCGCGCGCCGCGCAGGCGGTCCAGGTACGGCGGCAATTGCTCGAGCCCGCGGAACAGCGCGCCCAGGCAATCGCCACGCGGGCTCACCTGGCCGTCGGCCATGGCCCGCCCGAGCAGTTCCAGCTCCTCGGCCAGGCGCATCGCGCCCGGCAGCGCGAGCATATGCAGACAGCCGTGGACCTGGTGCAGGTTGTCGACGAAGAACGCCAGCATCGACAGGTCGCCCGGCTCCGCCGAGAAGCGCTCCAGGGCCTGACGCGCCTGACCCAGGCAATCGAGGATCGGCGCCTTGGTCCAGGCCAGGGCCACCGTGTCGTGACGCTCGCCGGGCGCGTTCAGGTTCGCCTCGTTCACGAGCGCTCCACCGGTTTGGGCAAGGTGAAGCCGGACACCGAGCGGCGCATCTCGCTGGCCATGCGCGCCAAATGGCGGATGCTGTCGGCGGTGGCGCCGGAGCCGGCGGAGGTCTGCGCAGTGATTTGCTGGATCACCGCCATGGTGTGGGAAATTTGCCCCGCCGAGGAGGTCTGTAACTGGGCGGCGTCGGAGATACTGTGGATAAGTTCAGCCATGGTCTGCGAAACGCCCTCGATTTCCGCCAGGGCCACCCCGGCATCCTGCGCCAGGCGCGCGCCACGCACCACTTCGGCGGTGGTCTGTTCCATGGAAATCACCGCCTCGTTGGTGTCGACCTGGATGGTCCGCACCAGCGCCTCGATCTGCCGGGTCGCCGAGGAGGATCGCTCGGCCAGGCGCTGCACCTCGTCGGCGACCACGGCGAAGCCGCGACCGGCCTCGCCGGCCAGCGAAGCCTGGATCGCCGCGTTGAGGGCGAGGATGTTGGTCTGCTCGGCAATATCGTCGATCAGGCTGACGATGTCGCCGATCTCCTGGGACGACTCGCCCAGGCGCTTGATCCGCTTGGCGGTGTCCTGGATCTGCTCACGGATGTTGTCCATGCCGTGGATAGTGTTGTGCACCACCTCGTTGCCCTTGTTGGCGATGGCCACCGAGCGCTCGGCCACCTTGGCTGACTCATAGGCGTGGGCCGAGACCCGGTCGATCGACTCGACCATGTCGCCCACCGCCTCGGAGGCCTCGCTGATCTGCTCGGCCTGGTGCTCGGAGGCCTTGGCCAACTGGCGGGCGGTGTTCTGGGTGTCCTGCACGGCGGCGGCGACCTGCTCGGCGCTGTGATTGATGGTGGCGACCAGGTCGCGCAGTTGGTCGACCGAGTAGTTGATCGAGTCGGCGATGGCGCCGGTGAAGTCCTCGGTGACCGACACGGTGACGGTCAGGTCGCCGTCGGCCAGTTCCTCGATCTCGTCGAGCAGGCGCATGATCGCCTGCTGGTTGCGTTCGTTCTTCTCGGCGGTCTCGCGCAGCTGGCGGTGAGTGGCGCGCACCATCACCAGGCCGATGAGGATGATCGAGGCCAGCGCCAGCAGGCCGAGCACGTAGCCGCCGACGGTGTCCAGGGTGCGCCCACCGGCCAGGTTCTCGAAGCCGTTGGCCAGGTGCGAGGCCTCGTCGAGCAGGGTCTGCGACAGGCTGAAGATATTGCCGGCGGCCTCGCGCACCCGGAACAGTTCGGGTGAGGTTTCAAGGATCTCGTCCACCGAACCCGAGACAAACTGGAACAATTCGGCAATCTCGGCCAGCCGTGCCCGGGCATCGGCGTCCTCGACCCGGGTGACCTGGATCGCCGGATTGCCGGCGAGCATGCCTTCGAGCACCTGGCCGAAGCGGCTGGCGTCGCGACCGAAGGCGTCGGCGGCCTGCACCGAGGTCTCGTCGCCGGCAAGCACGGTATTGACCGAACCAAGTATGCGTTCGGCCAGCAGCAGCTGACGCTGGGCCACTGCCACCTGATTGGCCGGCGCGCCGCTCTGCAGCAGGATCTCCACCACCTTCTCGTACTCGACCTGCAATTGCGGCACGGTCTCGGCCAGGGTGGCCGCGACCTGGTGCAGCGACAGCACGGTCTGTTCGCTGGCGAGGATGGTGTCGGTGTTCTTGCGCAGGTTCTCCCAGTCCTGGCGCACCGCGTCCATCTCGTCGCGCACCGTCACCGGCGCGGCGGGCAGGCCTGTGGTCTTGTCGCCCTCGCGCAGGTAGCTCCAGCGCCGCTCGAAGTCGTTGCGCGCATCGCTGAGCAGCTTGAACGCCAGTGCCTTGCCCGCCGCCGCCTCGGTGGCGTTCTTGGCGATGCGCTGGGACAGCACGCGCAGCTCGCCGGCATGGCCGATGTACTGTTTGTCGTGGTTGGCCTGGGTGTTGAGGTAGGCGAAGTTGGCGAACAGCAGGACGATCGACAGGATCAGCACCACGAACAGCACGGTGATCTGCGCGGTGCTGCGCGGGCGCTGGGCCACGGCGGCTGGCAAAACGCCGGCGGTGGCTACGGAAGGTCCTGGCTTGTTCACGTCGAAAATCCTCTACAACGCCACATCGAGAAAACCCGGGGCCTGGGCCAGGGCGAACGGGCTGAAGATCGCCCAGTTGCGTTCACGGGGAAAATGGCCCTGCACGAAGGGCGCGGCCGCGCGGATCAATGGCTGCGGCGGCGACAGCTCGAGGCTGCTCAGGGCGAAGTGCTGCAGACCCACCACCTCGTCCACCAGCAGCCCGGCGAACAACTCCTCGTGATCGAGCACCAGCACCCGCCGTTGCTTGCCCGCCGCCGCCGGGCCAAGGCCGAAAAACGCGCACAGGTCCATCACCGGCAACAGTCGCCCGCGCAGGTTGGCCACCCCGCGGACCCAGGGCTGCACGCCTGGTACCCGGCTGCTGCGGGGCTCGCGCAGCACCTCGGCGACCTCGCCCATGGGCGCGACGAACCACTGCCCGGCGATGCGAAAACCGATGCCGCTCCACTGCTGCAGGCGGGTGTCCTGCGGTGGCTGGTCGGCCACCAGCAGACGGCAGCGCCGGTCGATGTCCAGCAACAGCTCGAAGGCGGTCAGCGACGCGCCCTGCGGGCGGGTGGTCAAGCGCCGAGCACTTCTTTCAACTTGGCGATCAGTGCCTCTTCCTCCACCGGTTTGGTCAAAAAATCGCGGGCGCCCTGGCGCAGGGCCCAGATGCGATCGGTATCCTGATCCTTGGTGGTCACCACGATCACCGGGATGTGACGGGTCTCGTCATCCTTGCTCAACTGGCGGGTGGCCTGGAAACCATTCATGCCTTGCATGACGATGTCCATCAGCACGGCGTCGGGTTTTTCCTGACGGGCCAAGGCCACGCCGTCGGCACCATTGTCGGCCTTGAGCACCTGGTGGCCGTGATTTTCGAGCCATTCGGTCAATCGATACATCTCTGTCGGCGAATCATCGACAATCAGAATTCGGGCCATGCTGTTTCCCCATCAGGAAATAGAGACGCCGTCCGGTGAAGGCGGCGTCAGGGTGCGTTTGAGTCCTGCGCGGCGAAACCGGGCACGCAGGCACGGATCGCGTCGAGCAGTTCTTCCTTGCTGAACGGTTTGGTCAGGAACTGGTCGGAGCCGACCACCCGGCCGCGGGCCTTGTCGAACAGGCCATCGCGGGAAGAGAGCAGGATCACCGGGGTGTCCTTGAACGCGTTGTTGTGCTTGATGATGGCGCAGGTCTGGTAACCGTCAAGGCGCGGCATCAGCACATCGACGAAGATGATCCGGGGCTTGTGGTCGACGATCTTGGCCAGGGCGTCGAAGCCGTCACTGGCGGTGATCACCTCGCAGCCGGCCTCGCCGAGCAACATCTGCGCGGTGCGGCGGATCGTGCGGGAGTCGTCGATCACCATCACCTTCAGGGGTTGTTCCATAGTCGCACTACCATCGCTGCCGGGGCCGAAATCCTGGGGCCGCTTCGCGCCCCATCGCGACACAAGGCCGCTCCCACCTGTCCATGCGTTGCGCTGAGCAGCCATCCGACGCCGAACCCTGTGGGAGCGGCCTTGTGTCGCGATAGGCTGCGCAGCAGCCCCAGCTCTTGGAGGTACGGCCAGGCTGGAGGCCAACACAGACCACTTGTCCGGCCTTTTTAGCACACTCCCGGAGGCCATTCCATCCGCCCGCCCCTTGACCGTGGGCGCGCCCGGCGCCACCCTGAGCCACTTTTCTTTCGTGCCATCGCGGCCACCGGCCGCCAAGAGGAACTACCCCATGAGCGTTCGCCTCGGGATTGTCATGGACCCCATCGCGTCCATCTCCTACAAAAAGGACAGCTCGCTGGCCATGCTGCTGGCTGCCCAGGCCCGCGGCTGGAGCCTGTTCTACATGGAACAGCGCGACCTGTACCAGGCCCAGGGCAAGGCCCGCGCGCGGATGCGTCCGCTCAAGGTGTTCGCCGACCCGGCCCGCTGGTTCGAGCTGGACGAGGAGCAGGACAGCCCCCTGGCCGAGCTGGACGTGATCCTGATGCGCAAGGACCCGCCCTTCGACATGGAGTTCGTCTACAGCACCTACCTGCTGGAACAGGCCGAGGCCGAAGGCGTCCTGGTGGTCAACCGCCCGCAGAGCCTGCGTGACTGCAACGAGAAACTGTTCGCCACGCTGTTCCCGCAGTGCACGCCGCCGACCCTGGTCAGCCGCCGCCCGGACATCATCCGCGCCTTCGCCGCCGAGCATGGCGATGTGATCCTCAAGCCGCTCGACGGCATGGGCGGCACCTCGATCTTCCGCCACCGGGCCGGCGACCCCAACCTGTCGGTGATCCTCGAGACCCTGACCGCGCTCGGCGCCCAGCAGATCATGGCCCAGGCCTACCTGCCGGCGATCAAGGACGGCGACAAGCGCATCCTGATGATCGACGGCGAGCCGGTGGACTACTGCCTGGCGCGCATCCCGGCCAGCGGCGAGACCCGCGGCAACCTGGCCGCCGGCGGACGCGGCGAAGCCCGGCCGTTGAGCGAGCGCGACCGCTGGATCGCCGCCCAGGTCGGCCCGACCCTGCGCGAGAAGGGCCTGCTGTTCGTCGGCCTGGACGTGATCGGCGACTACCTCACCGAGATCAACGTCACCAGCCCGACCTGCATTCGCGAGATCGACGCGGCCTACAACACCGATATCGGCGGCCGCTTGATGGACGCCATTGATCGCCAGTTGCAGGCGCGCTGACCGCCGACACGTGGCAAACCCGCGGAGTGGGGTATGATGCCGGTCCTTTTCGCTGACCTGCGCCCTGTTTCGCGGTTGCTGGATACCTGATGACGCTGCCCGCCGACATCCCCGCCGACCTGCTGCCACCCCGCGTTCGCCCGGTGGACCGGCTCGGCTTCACCCTGTTCCTGGCTGCCCTGGTGCACCTGGCGCTGATCCTGGGCGTGGGTTTCACCGTGGTCAAACCGGCTGATATCCGTCACACCATGGACATCACCCTGGCCACCTTCAAGAGCGAAAAAGCGCCCGAGAAGGCCGACTTCCAGGCCCAGGACAACCAGCAGGGCAGCGGCACCCTGGATAAAAAGGCGGTGCCCAAGACCACCGAGGTCGCGCCGTTCCAGGACAGCAAGATCAACAAGATCACCCCGCCACCGGCCGCGAAACCGGAAACCCCGCCCGCACCGGCGAAGTCCGTGGTCGCCACCCAGGCGCCGAAAACCCAGAAGGTCGAGCCCAAGCCGAAGGAAAGCAAGCCGCAGCCCAAACCCGAAGCCAAGGTGCCGGACTTCGACAGCTCGCAGCTGTCGAGCCAGATCGCCAGCCTCGAGGCCGAGCTGTCCCATGAACAGCAACTGTATGCCAAGCGCCCGCGCATCCATCGCCTGAACGCCGCCTCAACCCTGCGCGACAAGGGCGCCTGGTACAAGGAAGAGTGGCGCAAGAAGGTCGAGCGCATCGGCAACCTCAACTACCCCGAAGAGGCCCGGCGCCAGCAGATGTACGGCAGTCTGCGAATGATGGTGTCGATCAACCGCGACGGCTCGCTGTACGAGGTGCTGGTGCTGGAGTCGTCAGGCCAACCGGTGCTGGACCAGGCAGCCCAGCGCATCGTGCGCCTGGCGGCGCCGTTCGCGCCGTTCACCGGCGACCTGGCGGAGTTCGACCGCCTGGAGATCATCCGCACCTGGCGCTTCGCCCGCGGGGACAAGCTGTCGAGCAACTGATCCAAAGCCTGCAAAGTCCCTGTGGGAGCGGGTTTACCCGCGAATGCGGCCGAGCAGACAACGTCATTGCCTGATCTGGCGCATTCGCGGGTAAACCCGCTCCCACAGGAACGCCACAAGCCTTGTCGCGCACCTTGCCAGCCCCGCCACCTGGCGCCACACTAGCGGACATGAAGACCCTCGCCCCCAGCTACCTCAAGCACCAGTTCCTGATCGCCATGCCGCACATGGCCGATCCGAACTTTGCCCAGACCCTCACCTACATCGTCGAGCACAATGCCCACGGCGCCATGGGCCTGGTGGTCAACCGCCCGCAGGAGCTGAACCTGGCCGACATCCTCGAGCAGTTGCGCCCGAACGACGAGCCGCCCGCCAGCACCCTGCACATTCCGATCTACCAGGGCGGCCCGGTGCAGACCGACCGCGGTTTCGTGCTGCACAGCAACGACCGCAACTACCAGGCCACGGTCGAGCTGGAGGGTCTGTCGCTGTCCACCTCCCAGGACGTGCTGTTCGCCATCGCCGCCGGCGACGGCCCGCGCAAGAGCCTGATCACCCTGGGCTACGCGGGCTGGGAAGCCGGCCAGCTGGAGGCGGAGCTGGCCGATAACGCCTGGCTCAACTGCCCCTTCGACCCCGAGATCATCTTCGGCCTGGCCAGCGACCAGCGCCTGGGCGCCGCCGCCGCGAGCCTGGGGATCAACCTCAGCTTGCTGACCAGCCAGGCGGGCCACGCCTGATGGCCGAACTGCGTCTGCTGCTGGGCTTCGACTACGGCACCCGGCAGATCGGCGTCGCCGTCGGCCAGGTGATCACCGGCCGGGCCCGCGAACTGTGCACGCTCAAGGCGCAGAACGGCGTGCCGGACTGGAACCAGGTCGAGAAGCTGATCAAGGAATGGAAACCCGACGCCATCGTCGTCGGCCTGCCGCTGAACATGGACGGCACGCCCAGCGAGATGAGCGAGCGCGCCGAGAAGTTTGCCCGGCGCCTGCACGGTCGCTACAACCTGCCGGTGCACACCCACGACGAACGCCTGACCACCTTCGAGGCCAAGGGCGAGCAGATGGCCCGAAGCGGGCGCCATGGCAGCTACCGCGACAACCCGGTCGACGCCATCGCCGCCGCCCTGCTGCTGCAAGGCTGGCTGGAGGCCAACACTTAAATCCGCTTTGCCGCCGGCTGGAGCCGGCGCCCGCCTTCCGAGGAGCACGCAATGAGCCTACCCAATCCCGCCGACCTGATCCGGCAGATGGCCGTCGACCTTCGCGCCCACCTGGCCCGCCGCGGCATCAGCGAGCCGCGCTTCATCGGCATCCGCACCGGCGGCGTGTGGGTGGCCCAGGCCCTGCAGGCCGAGCTGGGCGACCAAGGCCCGCTGGGCACCCTGGATGTGTCCTTCTACCGCGACGACTTTAGCCAAAACGGCCTGCACCCGCAGGTGCGCCCGTCCGAGCTGCCGTTCGAGATCGAAGGCCAGCATCTGGTGCTGGTGGACGACGTGCTGATGAGCGGGCGCACCATTCGCGCCGCCCTTAACGAACTGTTCGACTATGGCCGCCCGGCCAGCGTGACCTTGGTCTGTCTGCTCGACCTGGATGCCGGCGAATTGCCGATCCGCCCGAATGTACTCGGCGCCACCCTGTCCCTGGCGGCCCATGAACGGGTAAAATTGACCGGACCCACGCCGCTCGCCCTCGAGCGCCAGGACCTCGCTCCCGCTTCCGCCCTTTAAGAGTCCCCCGCGATGACGCCATTCGACGCCAAGCGCCCGCTGCAGCTCAATGACCAGGGCCAGCTGCGCCACTTCCTCTCGCTCGACGGTTTGCCCCGCGAACTGCTCACCGAGATCCTCGACACCGCCGACTCCTTCCTCGAAGTCGGCGCCCGGGCCGTGAAGAAAGTCCCGTTGCTGCGCGGCAAGACCGTGTGCAACGTGTTCTTCGAGAACTCCACCCGTACCCGCACCACCTTCGAACTGGCCGCCCAGCGCCTGTCGGCCGACGTGATCAGCCTGAACGTGTCGACCTCCTCGACCAGCAAGGGCGAGACCCTGTTCGACACCCTGCGCAACCTGGAGGCCATGGCCGCCGACATGTTCGTCGTGCGCCACTCCGACTCCGGCGCCGCCCACTTCATCGCCGAGCATGTGTGCCCGGACGTGGCGGTGATCAACGGCGGCGACGGCCGCCACGCCCACCCGACCCAGGGCATGCTCGACATGCTCACCATTCGTCGGCACAAGGGCGGTTTCGAAAACCTCTCCGTGGCCATCGTCGGCGACATCCTGCACTCGCGGGTGGCCCGCTCGGACATGCTCGCGCTCAAGGCACTGGGCTGCCCGGACATCCGCGTGATCGGTCCGAAGACGCTGATCCCGATCGGTATCGAGCAGTACGGGGTGAAGGTCTACACCGACCTCGCCGAAGGCCTCAAGGACGTCGACGTGGTGATCATGCTGCGCCTGCAGCGCGAGCGCATGGCCGGTGGCCTGCTGCCCAGCGAGGGCGAGTTCTACCGCCTGTTCGGCCTGACCACCGCGCGCCTGGCCGGTGCCAAGCCGGATGCCATCGTCATGCACCCGGGCCCGATCAACCGCGGCGTGGAGATCGAATCGGCAGTGGCCGACGGCCAGCACTCGGTGATCCTCAACCAGGTCACCTACGGCATCGCCGTGCGCATGGCCGTGCTGTCCATGGCCATGAGCGGGCAGAACGCGCAACGTCAATTCGACCAGGAGAACGCCCAGTGACCATCAGCATTATCGGCGCCCGGGTCATTGATCCTGCCAGCGGCCTGGACCGCATCACCGACCTGCACCTGGACGGCGGCCGTATTGCCGCCATCGGCGCGGCGCCGGCCGGCTTCAGCGCCAGCCGCACGATCCAGGCCGACGGCCTGGTGGCCGCCCCGGGCCTGGTCGACCTCGGTGTCTCCCTGCGCGAGCCGGGCTACAGCCGCAAGGGCAACATCGCCAGCGAAACCCGTGCCGCCGTGGCCGGTGGCGTCACCAGCCTGTGCTGCCCGCCGCAGACCAAGCCGGTGCTGGACACTTCGGCGGTCGCCGAACTGATCCTCGACCGCGCCCGCGAAGCCGCCAACAGCAAGGTCTACCCGATCGGCGCCCTGACCAAGGGCCTGGAAGGCGAGCAACTGGCCGAACTGGTGGCCCTGCGCGACACCGGTTGCGTGGCCTTCGGCAACGGCCTCAAGGAAATCCCCAACAACCGCACCCTGGCCCGTGCCCTGGAGTACGCGGCGACCTTCGACCTGACCGTGGTGTTCCACTCCCAGGATCGCGACCTGTCGCAAGGCGGCCTGGCCCACGAAGGCCCGATGGCCAGCTTCCTCGGCCTGCCGGGCATCCCGGAAACCGCCGAAACCGTGGCCCTGGCCCGCAACCTGCTGCTGGTCGAGCAGACCGGCGTACGCGCCCACTTCACCCAGATCACCAGCGCCCGCGGCGCCCGGCTGATCGCCCAGGCCCAGGCGCTGGGGCTGCCGGTCACCGCCGACGTGGCGCTGTACCAGCTGATCCTCACCGACGAGGCGCTGCGCGACTTCTCCAGCCTGTACCACGTGCAGCCGCCGCTGCGCACCGCCGCCGACCGCGACGGCCTGCGCGAAGCGGTGAAGTCCGGGGTGATCCAGGCGATCTCCAGCCATCACCAGCCCCACGAGCGCGACGCCAAGCTGGCGCCGTTCGGTGCCACCGAGCCGGGGATCAGCAGCGTCGAGCTGTTGCTGCCGCTGGCCATGACCCTGGTCGAGGACGGCCTGCTCGACCTGCCTACCCTGCTGGCACGCCTGAGCAGCGGCCCGGCGGCGGCCATGCGCCTGCCGGCCGGCGAACTGAAGGTGGGCGGCGCGGCGGACCTGGTGCTGTTCGATCCAAAAGCGTCCACGGTTGCTGGCGAGCAGTGGTTCTCTCGCGGCGCGAACTGCCCGTTCATCGGCCACTGCCTGCCGGGCGCGGTGCGTTATACCTTGGTCGACGGGCACGTCTGCCACGAAGCCTGATAGACCGCACCGCCCCCTTCGCGGGTAAACCCGCTCCCACAGGGCTATCGAAGCGCCTGTGGGAGCGGGTTTACCCGCGAATGCCCCAACATGAATGCGCCTGCCCTGCGCCAACCACTCATCCCCCAAGGTTGAAATCCTTCCCCCCTCCCCCCATATGAGTCTGCATCAGGCATTTTCGCCCCGCTGCGTGGAGACTCTCCCTTGACTACCATCGTTTCTGTCCGCCGTAACGGCAAAGTCGTCATGGGCGGCGACGGCCAGGTTTCCCTCGGCAACACCGTGATGAAAGGCAACGCCAAGAAGGTCCGTCGCCTGTACAACGGCCAGGTCATCGCCGGCTTCGCCGGTGCCACCGCCGATGCCTTCACCCTGTTCGAGCGCTTCGAAGCCCAGCTGCAGAAACACTCCGGCCACCTGGTGCGTGCCGCCGTCGAGCTGGCCAAGGAATGGCGCACCGACCGCTCGCTCAGCCGTCTGGAAGCCATGCTGGCCGTGGCCAACAAGGACGCCTCCCTGATCATCACCGGCAACGGTGACGTGGTCGAGCCCGAGGACGGCCTGATCGCCATGGGCTCCGGTGGCGGCTACGCCCAGGCCGCGGCCCGCGCGCTGCTGAACAAGACCGACCTGTCGGCCCGTGAAATCACCGAGGCCGCCCTGAACATCGCCGGCGACATCTGCGTGTTCACCAACCACAACCTGACCATCGAGGAGCAGGACCTGGCCGAGTGAATCAGTTGTTTTGGCGTCCCGCTCGCAGCGGGACTTTTCCACACTGATCACTCTGCTCGAGGACCACATTCATCATGTCCATGACCCCCCGCGAAATCGTTCACGAACTCAACCGCCACATCATCGGCCAGGACGACGCCAAGCGCGCCGTCGCCATTGCCCTGCGCAACCGCTGGCGGCGCATGCAGCTCCCCGCCGAGCTGCGTGCCGAAGTGACCCCCAAGAACATCCTGATGATCGGCCCCACCGGCGTCGGCAAGACCGAGATCGCCCGCCGCCTGGCCAAGCTGGCCAACGCGCCGTTCATCAAGGTCGAAGCGACCAAGTTCACCGAAGTGGGCTACGTTGGCCGTGATGTCGAGTCGATCATCCGCGATCTGGCCGACGCCGCCCTGAAGATGCTCCGCGAGCAGGAAATCGTCCGCGTGCGCCACCGCGCCGAGGACGCCGCCGAAGATCGCATCCTCGACGCCCTGTTGCCGCAGGCGCGGGTCAGCAGCTTCAGCGAGGAAGCCCAGCAGTCCAGCAGCGACTCCAACACTCGCCAGCTGTTCCGCAAGCGTCTGCGCGAAGGCCAGCTGGACGACAAGGAAATCGAGATCGAAGTCGCCGAGAACATGGGCGTCGAGATCGCCGCGCCGCCCGGCATGGAAGAGATGACCAACCAGCTGCAGAGCCTGTTCGCCAACATGGGCAAGGGCAAGCGCAAGAGCCGCAAGTTGAAGGTCAAGGATGCCCTGAAGATGGTCCGCGACGAGGAAGCCGGCCGCCTGGTCAACGAGGAAGAGCTCAAGGGCAAGGCCCTGGAAGCGGTCGAGCAGCACGGCATCGTGTTCATCGACGAGATCGACAAGGTGGCCAAGCGTGGCAACGTCGGCGGCGCCGATGTCTCCCGTGAAGGCGTGCAGCGCGACCTGCTGCCGCTGATCGAGGGCTGCACCGTCAACACCAAGCTGGGCATGGTCAAGACCGACCACATCCTGTTCATCGCCTCCGGCGCCTTCCACCTGAGCAAGCCGAGCGACCTGGTGCCCGAGCTGCAGGGCCGCCTGCCGATCCGTGTCGAGCTCAAGGCGCTGACCCCGGAAGACTTCGAGCGCATCCTCAAGGAGCCGCACGCCTCGCTGACCGAACAGTACAGCGCCCTGCTCAAGACCGAGGGCCTGAACATCGAGTTCGCCGCCGACGGCATCAAGCGCCTGGCCGAGATCGCCTACCAGGTCAACGAAAAGACCGAGAACATCGGTGCCCGCCGCCTGCACACCCTGCTCGAGCGCCTGCTTGAAGAGGTGTCGTTCAGCGCCGGCGACCTGGCCAGCACGCATGACGAGACGCCGATCCACATCGACGCCGCCTACGTGAACAGCCACCTGGGCGAGCTGGCGCAGAACGAAGACCTGTCGCGTTACATCCTGTAAGACCGCATGGGGCCGCTGCGCGGCCCATTCGCGGCACGAGGCCGCTCCTACAGGGGGGGACTGCATTCTCCTTGTAGGAGCGGCCTTGTGCCGCGAAAGGGCTGCAAAGCAGCCCCCTTGCACAATCTCCTGAATCTCCCGAAGCTTGCACCATCAGCTCACCAGAGATTCCACCCATGGCCCGCCTCCCCACCGCCATCAACCTGCACAAAGCCTCCAAGACCCTCACCCTCACCTACGCCCCCGGCGAGGTCTACCAGCTGCCCGCCGAATTCCTGCGCGTGCACTCCCCCTCCGCCGAGGTCCAGGGTCACGGCAATCCCATCCTGCAGTTCGGCAAGATCAACGTCGGCCTCAGCGGCCTGGAACCAGCCGGTCAATATGCACTGAAACTGAGCTTCGACGACGGCCATGACTCCGGATTGTTCACCTGGGAGTACCTCGAGCAGCTGTGCCTGCGCCAGGAGCAGCTGTGGGCCGACTACCTCGACGAATTGCACAAGGCCGGCAAGTCCCGCGACCCGTCCGAATCGGTGGTGAAATTGATGCTCTAGCTCAAGGCTCGCAAGCTTTAGAGCGCATTTTCTAATCTCATCTGCTTGAATGCCTTGATGACTGCCAAAGATTGGCTGTCTTGCGCATTACACGAAAGTCGGGTAACCAATGGAGCTGGCAAGTTCCCTGCATTGCCTTGATGGCAGGCAGGGCCAGGCCGGTATGTAGAGGTCGCGAGCGAAAGCAGGTTGTCTTCACACGCAGAAACCCACGCAGCTCATCATCGGCACGCATCCGGTCGCAGCACCGCTGTTCCTTATCACTGGTCACCCGAGTAGCAGTACCGGGCTGTCACAGCACGCCGGTACTCGTCTCAGGACAACGGAGCGTCGTAGATGAGTAACAAGAACAACGATGAGTTGCAGCGGCAGGCCTCGGAAAACACCCTGGGGCTGAACCCGGTCATCGGCATTCGCCGCAAGGATCTGCTGACATCGGCGCGCACGGTACTGCGCCAGGCGGTACGCCAGCCCCTGCACAGCGCCAAGCATGTGGCGCATTTCGGCCTGGAGCTGAAGAACGTGCTGCTGGGCAAGTCGTCCCTGCAGCCCGAAGGCGACGACCGTCGCTTCGCCGACCCGGCGTGGAGCAAGAACCCCCTGTACCGCCGCTACCTGCAGACCTACCTGGCCTGGCGCAAGGAGCTCAACGACTGGATCGGCGAAAGCGACCTGTCGCCCCAGGACATCAGCCGCGGGCAGTTCGTCATCAACCTGGTGACCGAGGCCATGGCCCCCACCAACACCCTCTCCAATCCCGCCGCGGTCAAGCGCTTCTTCGAGACCGGCGGCAAGAGCCTGCTCGACGGGTTGTCCAACCTGGCCAAGGACATCGTCAACAACGGCGGCATGCCCAGCCAGGTGAACATGGAGGCCTTCGAGGTCGGCAAGAACCTCGGCACCAGCGAAGGTTCGGTGGTGTACCGCAACGACGTGCTGGAACTCATCCAGTACAGCCCCATCACCGAGCAGGTGCACAGCCGCCCGCTGCTGGTGGTGCCACCACAGATCAACAAGTTCTACGTGTTCGACCTGAGTCCGGAAAAAAGCCTGGCGCGCTTTTGCCTGCGTTCCCAGCAGCAGACCTTCATCGTCAGCTGGCGCAATCCGACCAAGGCCCAGCGCGAGTGGGGCCTGTCGACCTACATCGACGCGCTCAAGGAGGCGGTCGACGCGGTGCTGTCGATCACCGGCAGCAAGGATCTGAACATGCTCGGCGCCTGCTCCGGCGGCATCACCTGCACCGCGCTGGTGGGCCACTACGCCGCGCTTGGCGAGAAGAAGGTCAACGCCCTCACCCTGCTGGTGAGCGTACTCGACACCACCGTCGACACCCAGGTCGCGCTGTTCGTCGACGAGCAGACCCTGGAAGCAGCCAAGCGCCACTCCTACCAGGCCGGGGTGCTCGAAGGCAGCGACATGGCCAAGGTGTTCGCCTGGATGCGCCCCAACGACCTGATCTGGAACTACTGGGTCAACAACTACCTGCTCGGCAACGAGCCGCCGGTGTTCGACATCCTGTTCTGGAACAACGACACCACCCGCCTACCGGCCGCCTTCCACGGCGACCTGATCGAAATGTTCAAGAACAACCCGCTGACCCGCTCCGACGCCCTCGAGGTATGCGGCACCGCCATCGACCTGAAGAAGGTCGACTGCGACATCTACAGCGTCGCCGGCACCGCCGACCACATCACCCCATGGCAGTCGTGCTACCGCTCGGCGCACCTGTTCGGCGGCAAGATCGAGTTCGTGTTGTCCAACAGCGGCCATATCCAGAGCATCCTCAACCCGCCGGGCAACCCCAAGGCGCGCTTCATGACCGGCGAGGACCGCCCGGACGACCCGGTGGCCTGGCAGGACAACGCCATCAAGCATGCCGACTCCTGGTGGCTGCACTGGCAGGCCTGGCTGGGCGAGCGCGCCGGCGAACTCAAGAAGGCGCCTACAAAGCTGGGTAACCGCACCTATACCGCAGGCGAGGCCGCACCGGGAACATACGTGCACGAGCGTTGAACCGAACCGCCGCGATGGGCTTGTCGGCGCATCGCGGCGCTACCTTCACCACAGAGTCACGCGCATGCCGCAACCGTACATTTTCAGGACCGTCGAGCTGGACGATCAGTCCATCCGCACCGCGGTCCGGCCGGGCAAGCCACACCTGACACCGTTGTTGATCTTCAACGGCATCGGCGCCAACCTCGAGCTGGTGTTCCCGTTCATCGAGGCGCTGGACCCGGACCTGGAGGTCATCGCCTTCGACGTGCCCGGGGTCGGCGGCTCGTCGACGCCCCGCCACCCCTACCGCTTTCCCGGTCTGGCCAAGCTGACCGCGCGCATGCTCGACTACCTGGACTACGGCCAGGTCAATGTCATCGGCGTGTCCTGGGGCGGCGCCCTGGCCCAGCAGTTCGCCCACGACTACCCCGAGCGCTGCAAGAAGCTGGTGCTGGCCGCCACCGCCGCCGGCGCGGTGATGGTGCCGGGCAAGCCCAAGGTGCTGTGGATGATGGCCAGCCCACGGCGCTACGTGCAGCCCTCCCATGTGATCCGCATCGCCCCGCTGATCTATGGCGGCGGCTTCCGGCGCGACCCGGACCTGGCCATGCAGCATGCGTCGAAGGTCCGCTCGGGCGGCAAGCTGGGCTACTACTGGCAGCTGTTCGCCGGGCTCGGCTGGACCAGCATCCACTGGCTGCACAAGATCCACCAGCCCACCCTGGTGCTGGCCGGCGACGACGATCCGTTGATCCCCCTGATCAACATGCGCCTGCTGGCCTGGCGAATTCCCAATGCCCAGCTACACATAATCGACGACGGCCACCTGTTCCTGATCACCCGGGCCGAGGCCGTCGCGCCGATCATCATGAAATTCCTCGAGCAGGAACGCCAACGCGCGGTCATGCACCCCCGGCCCGCTGCGCGCACCTGATGCCGATCGCGGGACAAGCCCGCTCCCACCGCCCCAGAAAAGCTGGCGTGGAAGCGGGCTTGCCCCGCGATCTGCCCGATTGCTAAACGATGGAGTGTTGGCATGAAAGACAAACCGGTGCCCGTCACCAGCATGAACGTGCAGAACGCCATCACCGGCCTGCGCGGTCGCGACCTGATCTCGACACTGCGCCAGGTCGGCAGGATCAGCCTGCGCAACCCGCTGCACACCGCCCATCACCTGCTGAGCCTCGGCGGCCAGCTGGGCCGCGTGCTGATCGGCGACAGTGCCTATCAGCCCCACCCCCGCGACACGCGCTTCAGCGACCCGACCTGGAGCCAGAACCCGTTCTACCGCCGCGGCCTGCAGGCCTACCTGGCCTGGCAGAAGCAGACCCGCCAGTGGATCGAGGAAAGCAGCCTGGCCGACGACGACCGCGCCCGGGCGCAGTTCCTGTTCAACCTGGTCAGCGACGCCTTCGCCCCGAGCAACTCGCTGCTCAACCCGCTGGCGGTCAAGGAGCTGTTCAACACCGGCGGCCTGAGCCTGCTGCGCGGGGCCAGCCACCTGCTCGACGATCTGCGCCACAACGACGGCCTGCCGCGCCAGGTGGACGAACGCGCCTTCGAAGTCGGCGGCAACCTGGCCGCCAGCCCTGGTGCTGTGGTGTTTCGCAACGAGCTGCTGGAGCTGATCCAGTACAAGCCCATGAGCGAGAAACAGTACACCCGGCCGCTGCTGGTCATACCGCCGCAGATCAACAAGTTCTACATCTTCGACCTGAGCCCGACCAACAGCTTCGTCCAGTACATGCTCAAGCAGGGCCTGCAGGTGTTCATGGTCAGCTGGCGCAACCCCGATCCGCGTCACCGCGAGTGGGGCCTGTCCAGTTACGTACAGGCCGTGGAGGAAGCGCTCAACGCCTGCCGCAGCATCAGCGGCAACCGCGATCCCAACCTGATGGGTGCCTGTGCCGGCGGCCTGACCATGGCCGCGTTGCAGGGCCACCTGCAGGCCAAGAAGCAACTGCGCAAGGTGCGCAGCGCCACCTACCTGGTGAGCCTGCTCGACAGCCAGTTCGACAGCCCCGCCAGCCTGTTCGCCGACGAGCAGACCATCGAGGCGGCCAAGCGCCGCTCGTACCAGCGCGGCGTGCTAGATGGCGGCGAAGTGGCGCGGATCTTCGCCTGGATGCGCCCCAACGACCTGATCTGGAACTACTGGGTCAACAACTACCTGATGGGCAAGACCCCGCCGGCGTTCGACATCCTCTACTGGAACGCCGACAACACCCGCCTGCCTGCCGCCCTGCACGGCGACCTGCTGGACTTCTTCAAGCTCAACCCGCTGACCTTCCCCGAAGGGCTGGAGGTGTGCGGCACGCCGATCGACCTCAAGCAGGTCGGGCTGGACAGCTTCACCGTGGCCGGCAGCAACGACCACATAACCCCGTGGGACGCGGTCTACCGCTCGGCCCTGCTGCTCGGCGGCGACCGGCGTTTCATCCTGGCCAACAGCGGCCATATCCAGAGCATCATCAACCCGCCCGGCAACCCCAAGGCCTACTACCTGGAAAACCCCAAGCTCTCCAGCGACCCGCGGGCCTGGTTCCACGATGCCCAACGCCGCGACGGCAGCTGGTGGCCGCTGTGGCTGGAATGGATCAGCGAGCGCTCCGGCACGCTGAAGGCGCCCCGCGAGGAACTGGGCAACGCCACCTACCCAGCGCTGGGCCCCGCGCCGGGCAGCTACGTATTGGCGCGCTGACCGGATGAAGACCCGCGACCGTATCCTCGAATGTGCCTTGCAGCTGTTCAACCGCCAGGGCGAGCCGAACGTCTCGACCCTGGAGATCGCCAACGAACTGGGGATCAGCCCCGGCAACCTGTACTACCACTTCCACGGCAAGGAGCCGCTGGTGATCGGCCTGTTCGAGCGCTTCGAAGAGGCGTTGATGCCACTGCTCGATCCGCCCCTGGACGTGCGCCTGGACGCCGAGGACTACTGGCTGTTCCTGCACCTGATCGTCGAGCGCATGGCCCAGTACCGCTTCCTGTTCCAGGACCTGTCCAACCTCACCGGGCGCCTGCCCAAACTGGCGCGGGGCATGCGCAGCCTGATCAACGCCCTGAAGCGCACCTTGGCGGCATTGCTGGCCAGCCTGAAGGGGCAGGGCCAGGTGACCAGTGAAACCCAGGCGCTGGGGCAACTGGTGGAGCAGATCACCCTGACCCTGATGTGCTCGCTGGACTACCAGCGGGTGCTGGGGCGCGAGGGCGACGTGGGGGTGGTGGTGTACCAGGTGATGATGCTGGTGGCGCCGCATCTGCAGGCACCGGCACGCAGGGCGGCGGAGCAGTTGGCGATGCGGTATCTGGAGGGGTAGCCGCGTCAGATCAGCGTTGAGGCTTTCGCGGGTGAACCCGCTCCCACAGGATTGTGAAAAGCCTGTGGGAGCGGGTTCACCCGCGAAATGGGCGACGCGGTGTCAGGCCTGGGTGGCCGCGTTCACCGGTGCCGACGGCGTGCTGCTGGCCGGGGCCGCGCTCGGGGCCGGGGCCGCGGTGGCGGCAGGCGCCGGAGCAGCCGGCTTGGCTGCCACAGGCTTGGCCGGGGCGGCTTTTTTCACAGCCGGTTTCTTGGCAGCAGCGGGTTTGGCCGCTGGCTTGGCCGCCGCTGGCTTGGCTGCCGGTTTGGCCGCCGCGGTTTTCGCCGCAGGCTTGGCCGCCGGTTTTGCCGCAGCGGTCTTGGCCGCAGGCTTGGCTGCCGCCTTGGCCAGGGGCTTGGCCGCGGTCTTGCCGGCATTGGCCTTGGAGATCGGGGTCACCGACGCGCCGGTCAGCTTCTCGATCTGCTTGGTCAGCGAGTCGACCTGCTGGTGCAGAGCCTTGATCTCATTACGGCTGGGCACGCCCAGGCGCGAGATGGCGCTGTTCAGGCGCTTGTCGAAGGCCTCTTCCAGCTCGCTCCACTTGCCCAGCGCACGGTCCTTGACGCCCGACACCCGCGAGTTGGTCGACGACTTGGCGCTTTCGGCCACGTCTTCAGCGGTTTTCTTCGCCTGCTTCTCGGCCTTTTCGCCATCCTTCACCAGCGAATCGAACAGCTTCGGACCATCCTGGTCGACCTTGGAGTAGATACCCAGGCCAGCCAACCAGATCTTGCGGGAGTACTTCTCGATTCCGCCGATCCAGGAGCTGCCTTCTTTCTCGGTGTTCTTCTTGCCAGCCATCCTGCTCTCCTTATGGTTTGTGCGCGACGCGCTCGAGCAGCTCGTGCAGCTGTTCAAGCTTGATGGACAACGCCTCAACGTCATGTTTAGACGGAATGCCGAGGCGATTCAAGGCGCGACCGACACGGGCGTCGAAGGCTTTCTCGATTTTGTCCAGTTGGACCTCGACCTTGCCGCGTACCCGGCTGACTTCCTGGGTGGCTTCGTCAAGATGGCCGTTGGCCGCCTCGAGCTCCTTGCCCAGGCGCTTCTTGCCGCGTTTCTCGACGCCTTCGCCGGCCTTCACCAGCTCCTTGAAGTAGTCGGAACCTTCCTGGCCGACGCGGGCGTAGGCACCGATGCCCGCCAGCCAGATCTTGCGGGCGTAGCCGCGCACCTCGCCCAGGGTACTGCCTTGGGCGTCGTCTTTCTGCTTGAGATTCACTTTGGCCATGCTCTGCACCTCATGCTCGTTCAAGGGGAGGGAGGAACTGCCCTGGGAGGCAGGGCTTGAGCGTGAAGGTAGGCGGAAAAATTAGAATCCTCACCCTAAGGTGGGGTCATGCAGCGTTTGCGTTTGCGTGGGAGCGGGCTTGCCCCGCGATAGCTATTGCCCGGGCTGGCGCTATCGCGGGGCAAGCCCGCTCCCACAATAACTGCTCCCACAAGGCCCGCGCCCGCAAACAGCAAGGAGCGCGCAGTGTCAGGCCAGCGCCTTGTCCAGCGCCCGCTCGATCTCGCCCTTGATGCTGCCACTCATCATCGACAGCATCATGCCCAACTTCAGCTCGACGCGGATGGTGTCCTCGCCGATGTGCACGCTGCCGTTGGCGCCGCTGCGCGTCACATCGACGCGGTCGCCGTTCCAGGTGGCCTTGAGGTCGTATTCGCGGGTCAGCTTGTCGACCAGCGCCTCGGCCTTGGCACGGGCGGCATCACGGCCGAGGGAGTGTTTGCGTTCGACGCTGATCTGGGTCATGCGGGTGTTCCTGGATATGAAGACATAATCACCATTATGCCCGCCCCCTCTGCATGACACACCCCGCCAAGACAAATCCGCCCGCAGCCCCTAGAATGGCCGTAATTTTTTTCTGGTGAAGCGATATGACCGACCAGCGCAAAGGCGACCACGCCGAACCCACTACTCACTTCGGCTACCAGGACGTGCCCGAGAGCCAGAAGGCGAAGAAAGTCGCCGAGGTGTTCCACTCGGTGGCCGCCAAGTACGACCTGATGAACGACGTGCTGTCCGGCGGCATGCACCGCCTGTGGAAGCGCTTCACCATCGAGCTGTCGGGTGTGCGCAGCGGCAATCGGGTGCTGGACATCGCCGGTGGCACCGGCGATCTGGCCGCCAAGTTCTCGCGCCTGGTCGGCCCGACCGGCCAGGTGGTGCTTGCCGACATCAACGACTCGATGCTCAAGGTCGGCCGTGACCGCCTGCTTGATCGCGGCGTGGCCGGCAACATCGAGTTCGTCCAGGCCGACGCCGAGAAGCTGCCGTTCCCGGACAACCATTTCGACTGCGTGACCATCGCCTTCGGCCTGCGCAACGTGACCCACAAGGACCAAGCCATCCGCTCCATGCTGCGGGTGCTCAAGCCCGGTGGCCGCCTGTTGATCCTGGAGTTCTCCAAGCCGACCAACAAGCTGATGTCCAAGGCCTACGACGCCTACTCGTTCGCCTTCATGCCGCTGGCCGGCAAGCTGATCACCAACGACTCGGAAAGCTACCGCTACCTGGCCGAATCGATCCGCATGCACCCCGACCAGGAAACCCTCAAGAGCATGATGGTCGAGGCCGGCTTCGACCGCGTCACCTACCACAACATGACCAGCGGCATCGTCGCCGTGCACCGGGGGATCAAGCCCTGATGCTCCTGGCCGGCCTGCTCGCCAGCGCCGAGCACGGGCTCAACCGTGTCCTGCGCCTGGACAGCACCGCCCTCCCGCGCCTGGCGGCGTTGGAAGGCCGGGTGATCGAGATCGACTGCGTGCAGCCGGCCCTGAAGCTGTTCGTGCTGCCCGACGAGGAAGGCCTGATGCTCGCCGCCCACTGGGAGAGCGAGGTCGACTGCACCCTGCGCGCCCCCGCCGGGCGCCTGGCGCAGCTGGCCCTGGCCAAGGACAAGACCGCCGTGCTGCACAGCCCCCAGGTCGAACTGCATGGCGACAGCGCCGTGCTGCTCAACCTGTTCGGCATCCTGCAGGACCTGCAACTGGACTGGGAATACGAGCTGCAGCGCTGGCTGGGCCCGGTGCCCACCGCGCTGATCGCCGGCCACCTGCGCCTGCGCGCGCGCTGGACCCGCCAGGGCCTGGCGCGCTTCGGCGAAAACCTCTCCGAGTACCTGGCCGAGGAATCCCGTACCCTGGTCGGCAAACGCGAAGCCGAAGCGGCGTTCAGCGAACTCGATGCGCTGAAGGTCGACATCGAACGTCTCGAGGCGCGCCTGCGCCGCCTCGCCCACACTCTTGATACCAGCGATAACGCATGAAGCTGCTCGCCGTCCGCCGTCTGTTGCGCATCCAGCGCGTCGTGATCCGCTACCGCCTCGATGACCTGCTGTTCGAACAGCCCCTGCTGCCCTGGTGGCTGGCCAGCCTGCGCCTGCTGATGCCCTGGCGCTGGCTGCCGCGCAAGCCCCTGGAGCTGAGCCGCGGCGCGCGCCTGCGCCTGGCGCTGCAGGACCTGGGACCGATCTTCATCAAGTTCGGCCAGTTGCTCTCCACCCGCCGCGACCTGCTGCCCACCGACATCGCCGACGAGCTGATGCTGCTGCAGGACCGGGTGCCGCCGTTCGACCCGCAGCACGCCGTGGCGCTGATCGAGGAACAGCTCGGAGCGAAGGTGGGTGAGGTGTTCAGCCGCTTCGACGTCGAGCCGCTGGCCTCGGCCTCGGTGGCCCAGGTTCACGCCGCGCGCCTGAAGAGCGGCGAGGAAGTGGTGGTCAAGGTGGTGCGCCCGGGCCTCAAGCCGATCATCGCCCAGGACCTGGCCTGGCTGTTCCTGATCGCCAAGGCCGCCGAGCGTGCCTCGGCCGATGCCCGCCGCCTGCACCCGGTGGAGATCGTCGGTGACTACGAGAAGACCATCTACGACGAGCTCGACCTGCTGCGCGAGGCGGCCAACGCCAGCCAGCTGCGACGTAACTTCGAAGGCTCCGAGCTGATGTACGTGCCGCAAGTGTACTGGGACTTCTGCCGGCCCAAGGTGCTGGTGATGGAGCGCATCTATGGCGTGCCGGTCACCGACATGGCCACCCTGGCCGACCAGCGCACCGACATGAAGATGCTCGCCGAGCGCGGCGTCGAGGTGTTCTTCACCCAGGTGTTCCGCGATAGCTTCTTCCACGCCGACATGCACCCGGGCAACATTTTCGTCAGCACGGTCAAGCCTTGGAGCCCGCAGTACATCGCCATCGACTGCGGCATCGTCGGCAGCCTCACCTCCGAGGACCAGGACTACCTGGCCCGCAACCTGATCGCCTTCTTCAAGCGCGATTACCGCCGCGTGGCCCAGCTGCACATCGATTCGGGCTGGGTGCCGGCGCAGACCAAGGTCAACGAGTTCGAGGCGGCGATCCGCACCGTGTGCGAGCCGATCTTCGAGAAACCCTTGAAGGACATCTCCTTCGGCCAGGTGCTGATGCGCCTGTTCCAGACCGCCCGGCGCTTCAACATGGAAGTCCAGCCGCAGCTGGTGCTGCTGCAGAAGACCCTGCTCAACATCGAAGGCCTGGGCCGCCAGCTGTACCCCGACCTCGACCTGTGGAGCACCGCCAAGCCGTTCCTCGAGCGCTGGATGCGCGAACGCATGAGCCCGAAGGCGGTGATCGGCAACCTGTACAGCCAGGCCGAGCAACTGCCGCACCTGGCCGACATGACCCGCGACCTGCTCGAGCGCCTGTCGCAACCGCATCTGCACGACGCGCAACTGCCCGAGCGGCGCCGCGCCGGCGACAACTGGGCGCTGCGCCTGCTCGGCGCCGGCCTGCTCGGTGGCGGCGCCACCCTGGCGGCCGGTGCCGTCAGCCTCAGCGCCCCGGCCGCCTGGCCGGCGTGGCTGATGCTGGCCGCCGGCCTGTACCTGATCGTGCGCCGATAGCCAGCCGCGCCGCCGGCTGGCACACTAGCGCAAAGGGGCCCGGTACGGGAGCGGGCCCGGTTTGGAGTCGACGATGAAAGACTGGCTGGACGAGATCAAGTGGAACAGCGATGGCCTGGTGCCGGCGATCGCCCAGGACCACAAGACCGGGCGCGTGCTGATGATGGCCTGGATGAACCGTGAATCCCTCGCCCTGACCGCCGCCGAGCATCGCGCCATCTACTGGTCGCGCTCACGGGGCAAGCTGTGGCGCAAGGGTGAAGAGTCGGGCCATGTGCAGAAGCTTCACGAAATGCGCCTGGACTGCGACGCCGACGTGATCATCCTGATGGTCGAGCAACTGGGCCATATCGCCTGCCATACCGGCCGCGAAAGCTGCTTCTACCGCGTCTTCGAGGACGGCCAGTGGAAAACCGTCGACCCGGTCCTGAAGGATCCGGACGCCATCTACAGCGCAGGACACTGACATGAGCGACACCCTGAACCGCCTCGCCGAGGTGCTGGAGGAACGCAAGCACGCGGCGCCGGACAGCAGCTACGTGGCCAGCCTGTATCACAAGGGCCTGAACAAGATCCTCGAGAAGCTCGGCGAAGAGTCCATCGAGACCATCATCGCCGCCAAGGATGCCGCCGCCAGCAAGGATTACAGCGATGTCATCTATGAGACCGCAGACCTGTGGTTTCATAGCCTGGTCATGCTCAGCGCGCTGGGCCAGCATCCGCAGGCGGTGCTTGATGAGCTGGAGCGTCGGTTCGGGTTGTCCGGGCATGACGAGAAGGCTGCGCGTCAGCCTTCTGCCTGAGATTTCAATTCCCCTGTGGGAGCGGGTTCACCCGCGAACCAGGCGCCGCGGTGCATGGCAAGGGCTTCGCCCTTGTTCGCGGGTAAACCCGCTCCCACAGGGTCCTGCAAACCCTCTGGAAGCCAGTTCGGCTCCCGCCGACAGACACATCTTTTCAGGAGCTTGAAATGGGCATTTTTGACTGGAAACACTGGATCGTCCTGCTGGTCGTCGTGGTGCTGGTGTTCGGCACCAAGAAACTGAAGAACTTCGGCAGCGACCTGGGCGAATCGATCAAGGGCTTCCGCAAAGCCATGAACGAAGAAGAAACCAAGCCCGCCGAGCAGACCCCGCCGCCGGCGCAACCGGTTCCGCCGGTACAGAACACCGCGCAGCAGGCCCAGGGCCACACCATCGAGGGCCAGGCCCAGCCGGTCCAAGAGCCACAGCGGAAAGACTGACCCATGTTCGGCATCAGTTTCAGCGAGCTGCTGCTCGTCGGCCTGGTCGCCCTGCTGGTGCTCGGCCCCGAGCGCCTGCCGGGGGCCGCGCGCACCGCGGGCCTGTGGATCGGCCGCCTCAAGCGCAGCTTCAACGCGATCAAGATGGAGGTCGAGCGCGAGATCGGCGCCGACGACATCCGCCGCCAGCTGCACAACGAGCATATCCTGCAGATGGAGCAGGAGGCCAAGCGCATCCTCAATCCGCTGACACCACCGGCGCAGCCGCCGGCCAGCGCTGAAACGCCCGCCACACCCGCCGTCGAAGCCGCCCCCGCGCAGCCGACCGCGACGCCACCCTCCGAGCCGCCCCAACCGCCACGAGCCCCATGAGCGAGAATCCGGAACATGACCAGCCGATGCCGCTGGTTTCGCACCTGACCGAACTGCGCACCCGCCTGCTGCGCTGCGTCGCCGCCATCTTCCTGATCTTCGCCGGGCTGTTCTCCTTCGCCCAGCAGATCTACACCCTGGTCTCGGCGCCGCTGCGCGCGCACCTGCCGGCCAACGCGACGATGATCGCCACCGACGTGGCCTCGCCGTTCCTCACGCCGTTCAAGCTGACCATGATCGTCTCGCTGTTCCTGGCGATCCCGTTCATCCTGCAGCAGATCTGGGGCTTCATCGCTCCCGGTCTGTACCGCCATGAAAAGCGCATCGCCATCCCGCTACTGGTATCGAGCATCTTCCTGTTCTATGCCGGCATGGCCTTCGCCTACTTCCTGGTGTTCCCGCTGATCTTCGGCTTCTTCGCCAGCGCCACCCCCGAGGGCGTGTCGATGATGACCGACATTTCCAGCTACCTCGACTTCGTCATGACCCTGTTCTTCGCCTTCGGCGTCGCCTTCGAGATCCCGGTGGCGGTGGTGCTGCTGGTGTGGATCGGCGTGGTCGACGTGCAGTACCTGAAGAAGATCCGCCCGTACGTGATCATCGGCTGCTTCGTGGTCGGCATGATCCTCACCCCGCCGGATATCTTCTCCCAGACCCTGCTGGCCGTGCCCATGTGGCTGCTGTTCGAGGTCGGCGTGCTGTGCGGCAGCCTGATCCGCAAGCGCAGCCACGAGCCGGACGCAGCGAACAACGACCACAACGACCAGCCGCCTGCGACCCAACCGTGAACCTGTTGCTTCTTGAAGAGGCCGACTTCGTGTCGGCCGACCGTGTCGTCCTGGCTGATCGCCGCTTCACCCACATGCAGGAGATCCACCGCGTGGCGGTGGGCGACAGCCTGCGCGTCGGGCGCATCGGCGGCCTGATGGGCAAGGCCGAGGTCATCCGCCTTGAAGGGCATGAAGCCGAACTGCGGGTGGCTTTCGACCAGCCACCGCCGGCCAAGCTGCCACTGACCCTGGTGCTGGCCGTGCCGCGGCCGAAGATGCTGCGCCGGCTGTTCCAGACGGTCGCCACCCTGGGCGTGCCGCGGCTGATCCTGGTCAACAGCTACAAGGTTGAAAAGAGTTTCTGGCAGACCCCGTTCCTCCAGCCTGAAACCATCCGCGAAAACCTCATTCTCGGCCTGGAGCAGGCCCGCGACACGGTGCTGCCGGAAGTGATCATCGAGAAGCGCTTCAAGCCCTTCGTCGAAGACCGCCTGCCCGCCATCGCCGAAGGCTCCCTGGGCCTGGTCGGCCATCCCGGCCCCTACCCTGCCTGCCCACGCGCCGTGGAAGGCCCGGTAACCCTGGCGATCGGCCCCGAAGGCGGCTGGATCCCCTACGAGGTCGAGTTGCTCGGCAAGGCCGGCCTGGCCCCGGTGCAACTGGGCGACCGCATCCTGCGGGTGGAAACGGCGGTCACCGCCCTGCTTTCGCGGATTTTCTGACAACAGGGTCAGGTTTTCACCATCAAGTTTCCCCGCCCCCCGCCGATGGCCTGTGCAACAGAACAATAATCCGCACTGCCACGCGCCGGGGAGTCGTCTATGTACCGTTGGTTTGCCCAGTCACTGGGAAATGTAAGCGTCAATCGCAAGTTGGGGATCGGCTTCGGCCTGGTGCTGCTGCTCACCCTCGGCATCACCTTCACCGGCTGGCTGGGCATCGACAGCGTCACCAGCCGTGGCGACAAGCTCGGCAACATCTCGGTGATCCACCAGTACACCCAGGACCTGCGCCTGGCCCGCCTGGGCTATGAGCGCAACCGTGACGACGCCGCCGTGGCGGAACTGGAAAAGGCCCTGGCCAATCTCGAGCGCCAGGTGCAGTTCATGCTCGGCCAGATCGAGCTTCCCGGCGACCGTGAGCGCCTGAACAAGCAGCAGGATGCCGTGCGCCAGTACCAACAGGCCTTCACCGAACTCAAGCAGGCCGGCCAGCGCCGCGAGGCCAGCCGCGCCACCCTGGGCGACAGCGCCGACAAGGCCGCCGAGCTGATCGGCAAGGTGCAGCAGCGTCTGCTGCAGGGCGGTGATATCCAGCAGTACCAGGAAGTGGTGCAGGTCGCCGCCCTGTTGCAGCAGGCGCGTTTCCAGGTGCGCGGCTACACCTACAGCGGCAAGGCCGAGTTCCAGCAGACCGCGCTCGGCGCCATCGACCAGGCCATGACCGTGCTCAAGGCGCTGCCGGGCAAGCTTGCGGCCGAGTTCGCCGCCAGCCTCGACGACGCCGCCAGCGCACTGGCCGCCTACCGCGACGCGGTGAACCAGTTCGGCAACGCCCAGGCCGCCAGCGAGCAGGCGTTGACGCGCATGTCAGCCCAAGGCCAACTGCTGCTGGTCACCAGCCAGGAAATGAGCGTTTCACAAACCACCGTGCGCGACCAGGGCACCCAGCAGGCCAAGACCCTGCTGGCCGGCGCCACCGCCCTGGCCCTGCTGCTGGGGGTGCTGGCCGCCTTCGCCATCACCCGGCAGATCATCGTGCCGCTGCGCCAGACTCTCGCCGCCGCCGAACGCGTAGCCGGCGGCGACCTGCGCCAGGACCTCAAGGCCGATCGACGCGACGAACTGGGGCAATTGCAGGCCAGCATGCAACGCATGACCCAGGCCCTGCGCGAGCTGATCGGCGGCATCGGCGACGGCGTGACGCAGATCGCCAGCGCCGCCGAGGAACTGTCGGCGGTCACCGAGCAGACCAGCGCCGGGGTCAACAACCAGAAGGTCGAGACCGACCAGGTCGCTACAGCGATGAACGAGATGGCCGCCACCGTCCAGGAAGTGGCGCGCAACGCCGAGCAGGCCTCGGAGGCGGCGCTGATGGCCGACCAGCAGGCCCGTGAGGGCGACAAGGTGGTGGGCGAGGCGATCAGCCAGATCGAGCGCCTGGCCGGCGAGGTGGTCAACTCCAGCGAGGCGATGAGCCAGCTCAAGGCCGAGAGTGACAAGATCGGCAGCGTGCTCGATGTGATCAAGTCGGTGGCCCAGCAGACCAACCTGCTGGCGCTCAACGCCGCCATCGAGGCCGCCCGCGCCGGCGAGGCAGGCCGTGGTTTCGCCGTGGTCGCCGACGAGGTTCGCAGCCTGGCCCAGCGCACCCAGCAGTCCACCGAGGAAATCGAGGAACTGATCGCCAGCCTGCAGACCGGCACCGAGCGCGTGGCCAGCGTCATGGACAGCAGCCGCGCCCTGACCGACAGCAGCGTCGAGCTGACCCGTCGCGCCGGCGACTCGCTGGGCACCATCACCCGCACCGTGTCGTCGATCCAGTCGATGAACCAGCAGATCGCCACCGCCGCCGAGCAGCAGAGCGCTGTGGCCGAAGAGATCAACCGCAGCGTGATGAACGTGCGCGACATCTCCGACCAGACCTCGGCGGCGAGCGAGGAGACCGCCAGCTCCAGCGTCGAGCTGGCCCGTCTGGGGACGCATCTGCAAGCTCTGGTCGGACGTTTCAGGCTCTAATTCGCGGCTTGCGGGCTGTAGGCCTTGCCCTTCAGCCTGTAGCGAATTTTCCTACTTGATTTGCAGGTCCAGTCCGACGGACTCCTGGCCGATGAGCAAGAGCCATGGCGGCATTCTGCCCGCCATGGCCTTCTCTCAATTGGACGGAGACCTGCCATGTTCGGATACCTTGACCGCCACCTCGGCAACCTCGGCGTCGGGCTCAAGCTCGCCCTGGGTTTCGCCGTGGTGCTGCTGCTCACCCTGGCCACCACCCTCAGCGGCTGGAGCGCCCTGGACGGCGCCATCGAGCGCTCGGAGCAGCTCGGCGACATCGGCCAACTCAACGACCTGACCCGCGACCTTCGCGCCGAGCGCATCACCTACCGGGTGCTCGCCGACGACGTCAGCAGGACCCGCATCGCGACCATCCTGGAACAGTTGCACGACCGCCTGACCCTGCTGCAGCAACGCAGTGGCGTCGATTCGTCGCGACAGATGCTGAACCAGAAACTGCAGTTGCTGCAGCGCCTGAAGGCCGACTTCGCCACCCTGCAAGGCGCCGTGGACAGCCGCGAAGGCTTGCGTGTGGCGATGCAGGCGCAGGCAGGCGTGCTCGAAGCCGTGATCGACGAGCTGCAGACCCAGGCCTTGCTGAAGCTGCCGGGCGACGGCCGGCAGGGTAGCGTGGTCGGCCTCATGGATACCCTGGGCCGCCATATCGAGTCCGCCAGCCAGCAAAGCCTGGTACCGGCCTATGCCTTCTCGCCCCGGGACAACTTCGCCAGCATGGGCGATGCCGCGCTGCAGGCAGCGAACAGCAGCCTCGGCCAATTGCTGCGGGCCATCGCCCCACTGGAACTGCCCGGCACATTGACCCAACGCCCGCTGGTCGAGCTGGACCGCTACCGCGACGTCTTGCGCCAATACCGCGAGGCCGCGCTCAAGGTCGAGCAGTTGCAGGACGGCATGGAGAAGATGGGCGACGAGCTGCAAACCGTGAGCCGCGAACTGAGCGAACGCAAGGTCGAGCAGCGCGACAACGAGGCCCTGGCCGACCGCTCGCTGCTGACCAGCGTGGCCGTACTGGCGCTGGTGTTCGGCATCCTCGCCGCCTGGCTGATCACCCGACAGGTTACCCAACCCCTGCGCCAGGTGCTGGCCCAGGCGGAGCGCATTGCCCGTGGCGACCTCAGCCAAGTACAGACGGTGCAGCGCCGCGACGAGATGGGCCAGTTGCAGACGAGCATGCGCGAGATGACCTTGAGCCTGCGCGAGCTGCTCGGCGGCATCGACCAGGGCGTCGGTCACCTGTCCCGGGCCGCGACGGTGCTGGCCGGCGCCAGCGTGGACACCCGCGAGCGCATTGGCCAGCAACAAGAGGAGACCGACCAGGTGGCCACCGCCATGAACCAGATGAGCGCCACGGTGCAGGAGGTCGCGCAGAACGCCGAGCAGGCCTCGCAGGCGGCCACCGCCGCCGACCGTCAGGCACAGCTGGGTGACGAGGTGGTGGCCGAGGCGATTGCCCGCATCGAGCAGTTGGCCGGGCAGATGGACCACTGCCTGACGGCCATGGGTCACCTGGCCGGTGAAAGCCAGCGCATCGGTTCGATTCTCGATGTGATCAAGTCGGTATCCGAGCAGACCAACCTGCTGGCGCTTAACGCCGCCATCGAGGCCGCCCGGGCCGGCGAGGCCGGGCGCGGTTTCGCCGTGGTGGCCGACGAGGTGCGCGGCCTGGCCCAGCGCACGCAGCAGTCGACCGAGGAAATCGAACTGCTGATCGACAACCTGCACCGTGGCACCGACGAGGTGACCGGCCTGTTGGACGACAGCAAGCGCCTGACCGGGCAAAGCGTCGAACTCAGCCGCAAGGCCGGCGCCGCGTTGGGGCAGATTACCGAGACGGTGTCGACGATCCAGGGCATGAACCAGCAGATTGCCACGGCCAGCGAGCAGCAAAGCGTGGTGGCCGAGCAGATCAACCGTAGCGTGATCAATGTGCGGGATGTTTCGGAGCAGACGCGGGCGGCCAGTGAACAGACGGCGGTTTCGAGTGGGGAGTTGGAGCAGTTGGGGCAGCAGTTACGGGGCATGGTGGGACGGTTCAATCTCTAAGCCTTGCAGGCGTGCCCAGATCGCCAGGACCTGAAACCAGACCGACGGCTTTGGCTTTGGCTTTGGCTTTGGCTTTGGCTTTGGCGATCAGAAGATTAACACCGCAGCTCACTAGCGACAGCTGCGCCATCCCAGGCGCCGCCCGTAACTTCGCGACTTCAGGAGGCCGAACGCAGGTCTTGCGGAGGGAGGTGACGGGCATGGATGCCCGTCAAGCGCTGCGCCCCAGGATGGGGCGTTCAGCGCGGTCCTCCCGGGAGCAAGGCCGGAGTGAGGGAACCCGGAGCGAAGCGGAGGGCCGGATGAATGGAGCGAGGATTTTTTGGTTCCTTTTTGATCCTTCAAAAAGGAACTCGCCGTAAGGGCGAAAAGGTGACTATGCGTCGACATCGAAAATGAATGCACTTACAACCATTAAAACCAGCGCCGACCGACTTTGACTTTGACTTTGACTTTGACTTTGACTTTTAAAGCATGTGTTTTGAAAGCTATATGCGCATTCATTCGCGATGGTGACGCGAAGTCACCTTTCCGCCCTTACGGCGGGTAACTTTTTGAAGGATCAAAAAGTCACCAAAAAATCCTCGCTCCATTCATCCGGCCCCTACGCTTCGCTCCGGGGTTCCCTCGCTCCGTTCTTGCTCCCGGGAGGACCGCGCTGAACGCCCCATCCTGGGGCGCAGCGCTTGACGGGCATCCATGCCCGTCACCTCCCTTCGCAAGAACTCCGCTCGGCCTCCTGAAGTCGCAATTGGCGTCGCCTGAACTATCGCGCACTTAGAAGCAAGATCAAGATCAAGAGATGAGCGTTTCTTGATTGGAGGGTGGTGTTATTTCAGTGATCAGACCCCTCGCCAACATATAGCAAGAGGCCTGAACAGTTTGACCACATACATTGCACCCACGGTTTACGCAGGTCTAAACACAATCACAGAACTTGCCGCAAGAACGCCTGCGCCCGCACATCCTTCGGCGCAGCAAAGAATTCCTGCGGTGGCGAATCTTCCAGCAACTTCCCATGATCAAAGAACAACACCCGATCCGCCACTTCCCGGGCAAAGCCCATCTCGTGCGTCACGCAGACCATGGTCATGCCCTCCTGGGCCAGGGTCTTCATCACATCCAGCACCTCCCCGACCATTTCCGGATCAAGCGCCGAGGTCGGTTCGTCGAACAGCATCACCTTCGGGTCCATCGCCAGGGCCCGGGCGATGGCCACCCGCTGCTGCTGACCACCGGAGAGCCGCGACGGATACTCGTTGGCCTTCTGCGCGATACCGACCTTTTCCAGCAACGCCCGGGCCTTGGCCTCGCGCTCGGCCTTGTTGCGCTTGCGCACCACCTTCTGCGCCAGGCACAGGTTCTCCAGCACGGTCATGTGCGGGAACAGGTTGAAGTGCTGGAACACCATCCCGACTTCACGGCGATAGGCGTTGATATCGGTCTTCGGGTCGTCCAGCTGCAAACCGCCGATGGACACATGGCCCTCGTCGAAATGCTCCAGACCATTCAGGCAGCGCAGGAAGGTCGACTTGCCCGAGCCCGAAGGCCCCAGCACCACCACCACCTCGCCCTTGGCGACCTGGGTGGTGACGTTGTCCACCGCGCGCACCACCTGGCCGCGGGTGTCGAAGACTTTCAGCAGGTCACGGACTTCAATCACTTTGCGCAAGCCTCCGCTCGAGCCGGCTGGCGATATGCGACAGCGGCAGGTTGATCAGCAGGTACAGGCCCGCCACGCAGAACCAGATCTCGAAGGTCGAGAACGAGGTGGTGATGGCCTCGCGGCCGCTCTTGGTCAGCTCGGTAATGGCGATCACCGACACCAGCGAGGTGTCCTTGACCAGGCTGATGAACTGCCCAGCCAGCGGTGGCAGCACGCGCTTGAAGGCCTGGGGCAGGATCACATGGCGCATGGACTGGGCGCCATTGAGGCCCAACGAACGTGCTGCTTCGTTCTGGCCCTTGGCGATCGACTGCACGCCGGCACGGACGATCTCGGCCACGTAGGCGCCGGTGAACAGCGCCAGCGCCGCCACCCCGGCGAACTCGCGGGACAGGTTGAGCACGGTGCCGATGAAGAAGTAGAAGATGAAGATCTGCACCAGCAGCGGCGTGCCGCGTACCAGCTCGACATACACCGTGGACAGGTCACGCAGGGTGGGATTGCTCGACAGCCGGCACAGCCCGGCGAACAGGCCGATCACCAGGCCCAGGGCGCCGGAGATCACCGAGATCCACAGCGTGGTCCACAGGCCCCAGGCCAAGGGGCCAGCGGCCCAGTGGCGGGTGACGCCAATGGCATCGCCCTCGGCGACGTCGTCACCACGGGCCAGCAGCATGCTGTCCTTGGCCACTTCGACGACCTGGGTGTCGCCGCTCTCATCCTTCAGGGTGACCCGGGCGTTGTTGCCGGTCACCACGATTTCCTCGACCGTGCCCGGGTTGGTGGCACGCTGGGTTTCCTCTGCCTTGTAGGCGAAGTATTGCGGAACACGGTTCCAGCGCCACTCGTAGGAAATCATCGAGGTGGCCAGGTACAGGCTGATCGCCAGGCCCACCAGGACCAGCGCGGTCAGCCCATGCCAGGGCCACTGTGCTTTCTTGTGTTTGATCACTTGGGGTACTTCCACAAAAAAAGAAACGCGCCGGGTGGAGCTTTAGCGGTAGCCCGTGGAGCGTGCGTTGTACTTGCTGGCCTCTTCGCGGGTAAACCCGCTCCCACAGATGTAGCCAAACCCTGTGGGAGCGGGTTTACCCGCGAAGAGGCCAGCGAAAACATCCGCTGCCCTCGACCTACCGCCCTTAGCCCCACCTGCGCGTCGGGGTAAAAGCCTGGGCTTTTGGCCCGACCCTTATTCCATTTCCTTCAGCCATTCCTTGCTCTTGAACCACTTGTCGTGAATACGATCGTAGGTCCCGTCATGCTTGATCTGGTGCAGGAAGTTGTTGATGTAGTTGATGCTGTCGTAGTCGCCTTTCTTCAGGCCGAAGGCCAGCGGCTCGTAGGTGAAGGGCTCTTCCAGGAACACCAGCTTGCCGGCGCCGGCCTTCTCCACCGCCACCACGTTGTAGGGCGAGTCATAGACGAAGGCGTCAGCCTTGCCGTTGACCACGTCCATCACCCCTTCCTGCTCGTTGTCGTAGCCATGGTACTTGGCCTTGCCGATCAGCTTCTTCGCGACCATCTCGCCGGTGGTGCCGAGCTTGGAGGTGAGGCGGTACTTCTCGTTGTTCAGGTCCTTGTACGACTTGATCTCGCCCGCAAGTTCCTTGCGGATCAGCAGGGTCTGGCCGACCACGATAAAGGGTTCGCTGAAGTTCAGGCGCAGGTTGCGCTCCTGGGTCAGGGTCATGCCACTGCCGATGAAGTCGAACTTGTCGGTCATCAGGGCCGGGATGATGCCGTCGTAGGCGGTGGAAACCATCTCCAGCTTGACGCCCATGGACTTGGCCATGGCCTTGAGGATGTCGACTTCGAAGCCGATGATCTCACCGCGCTTGTTGGTCATTTCGAACGGCATGTAGGTCGGGTCCATGCCCACGCGCAGGGTGCCACGCTTGACCGCGTCATCGATGGCGCCGGCCTGGGCGGCGGTCACCGCGATCAGGGCGGTCGCACCTACCAGCAGTCGCGACAGGTATTTCTTAATCATCACCAAGTCCCCTAGCAAGAAGTACGCAGATTTTTCTTGTAAGCACGGTCCGACAGACCGATGCGCAATATCGGGACGGATGCTAACGCATGCGCGGCGCCGGACCTAGAGCCGGGGGGGACTTTGTTGGCCAAAATCGACCAGAAAGCATCGCGGGGCCAGCCCGCTCCCACGCACCGTTGAGATGGCGTGGGAGCGGGCTGGCCCCGCGATTATCCGAGCAACGGACTCAAGCCAGGGCTGGCTGGGCCACGTTCTCCGGGTGCAGCGGCAGCAACGGCGAGTGCGGATCGTTGGCGATGGACGCCCGCCACACATCGATCCACGCCGTGTTGTGCCCGGCCCACACCTGCTCGTGCAGGCGCGAAAGCGCCACCGGATCGCTGAGCAGCGCCAGGCGGGTGTTCAGGTCCAGGCCTTTCGGGCCGACTTCCAGCGCCTTGGCCACGCGCTCGGCGCGCAGCGCCTCGATCGGTGCCGCCTGACCGTGGCGCGCCGTCGCCATGGCGCAGGCCAGGGCGTTCTGACGCGGGTCGACCACGGCACGGACGAAACCGTCGTGCAGGGCGTGCCAGCGGTTCTCGTGGGTGTACTGGTCGGTCGCCAGCAGCTCTTGCGGCGTAGCGTATTCCTCGGGGATGAGGAACAGCTTCTCGTCCTTGGCCGCCAGGCCCAGGCGCGTGCGGCTGGAGATCACCGACACCGGGATCGACAGCACCAGCGAGCCGACGATCGGCGCCAGCCACCACAGGAAGCTCGGGTTCAGCCAGGCCACCAGCCCAGCCCAGGCGATACCCAGCAGGGTCTGCGGACCATGGCGACGCACCGCTTCGCTCCACGGCGTGGAGTCGTCGTCACGCTGCGGCGAGTTCCAGGTCGCGGCCCAGCCGAGGAACGCGGCCAGCACGAAGCGGGTGTGGAAGATCATCCGCACCGGTGCCAGGAGCATGGAGAACAGCATCTCCATCAGCATCGACAGGGTGACCTTGATGCGCCCGCCGAACTCGGTGGCGCCCTTGGCCCAGATCAGGATGATGCTGAGCAGCTTGGGCAGGAACAGCAGCACGATGGTGGTGGAGAACAGCGCAATGGCCTTCTCCGGATGCCACTGCGGCCACAGCGGGTAGAGCTGGAACGGCTCGATGAAATACTGCGGCTCCATCAGGGTGTTGGTTGCCAGCAGCGCCGTCGACAGCACCAGGAACAGGAACCACAGCGGCGCCGACAGGTACGACATCACCCCGGTGAGGAACACCGCGCGGTGCACCGGGTGCATGCCCTTGACCAGGAACAGGCGGAAGTTCATCAGGTTGCCGTGGCACCAGCGACGGTCGCGCTTGAGCTCGTCGAGCAGGTTTGGCGGCAGCTCTTCGTAGCTGCCCGGCAGATCATAGGCGATCCACACGCCCCAACCGGCACGGCGCATCAGCGCGGCTTCGACGAAGTCGTGGGAGAGGATAGCACCGGCGAACGCGCCCTTGCCCGGCAACGGCGCCAGGGCGCAGTGCTCGATGAACGGCTTCATGCGGATGATCGCGTTGTGACCCCAGTAGTGCGACTCGCCCAACTGCCAGAAGTGCAGGCCGGCGGTGAACAGCGGGCCGTACACGCGGGTGGCGAACTGCTGCATGCGCGCATACAGGGTGTCCATGCCCGAGGCTTTCGGTCCGGTCTGGATGATACCGGCGTCCGGGTTGGCCTCCATCAGGCGCACCAGGCTGCTCAGGCACTCGCCGCTCATGACGCTGTCGGCGTCGAGCACGACCATGTACTTGTACTCGCCGCCCCAGCGACGGCAGAAGTCGTCGAGGTTGCCGCTCTTGCGCTTCACCCGGCGCCGACGGCGGCGGTAGAAGATGCGGCCGAAACCCTTGGTTTCGCGGCACACATCGAGCCAGGCCTGTTGTTCGGCGACGGCGATGTCGGTGTCGTTGGTGTCGCTGAGCACGAAGAAGTCGAACCGGTCGAGGTTGCCGCTGGCAGCCACCGACTCGAAGGTGGCGCGCAGGCCGGCGAACACCCGTGGCACGTCTTCGTTGCAGATCGGCATCACCAGCGCGGTGCGCGCCTCGGGCGCGATCGGCTCGTTGCCGGCGCTGCTGCCGGAAATCTTGTACTTGTCACGCCCGGTGAGCAGCTCGAGGAAGCCCATCAGGGCGGTCCAAAAGCCCGCCGACACCCAGCAGAACAGGATGCCGAACAGGACCAGGATCGAGGTCTGCAGCGCATACGGCCACACCTGCACCACCGTGTCCCACAGCGGCTGGCTGAGGATCTCGTCGAAATCGACGAACGACCAGCCCTGGTACGGCAGGATGCCCTTCATGTACCAGCCGGCAACGAGGGTCTGGCCGATCATCAGGGTCAGCAGGATGTAGCGGCGGATCGAGCCGACCGTGCGCCAGCGCGCCGGCGGCAGCTCGCGCTTGGGCGGCTGCGGGGCGTTGGTGCGGCCGGTCATGCGCCGCCACATGCGGATCAGGATGTTGGTGCGCCACGGCTCGGGCACGACCTTGGTGCGCTTGATCGGCGGGGCGATCTTCAGGCACAGACGCCCACCGGCATCGACGCCGAGCATCTCGGCGTCTTCCAGCTCGGCGGCGCTGCCGACAGTAAGACGGGCGCCCACCGAGGCCTGGGCGGCCTCGGCGGTGCCGGCGGCCGGTTGGGCCGCCAGGTGTTGGTGCAGCTCGCTGAAGGAGGTGCAGCGGGCGAGTTCCGCACGCTGCTCGTCGCTCAGGGGAAGGTGGGCCAGGTACTCGCTCAGCGATTCCGGCCTTGCGCTTGAGTTACTCATCGGCAGGCAACTGATAGCTCCAGGTCTCGGTCAGCACTTTCTCGGTGGTGGCCGGGGTCCCGTTGGTGGATGCCGCATCGGCGGCGGGTTGCTCGGCAGCCTTCTCGGCCTTGGCTTTCTCGGCCTTGGCGTGAGCATGCTTGGCCGCGGCCTTGTCCTGCTTGGCCGGCTTGGGCTGTTCGACCGGAACGTCGCGCAGCAGCGCGGCGCGCATCTCGGTGGATTTCTTCGGATCCTGCACCTTCAGGCGCAGGGTCAGGCGCCAGCCTTTGGTTTCCGGGTTGTAGCGCAGGTTGTTCTCGACCACTTCGGCGTTGTCGCCGACGCTGACCTGGCTGCGCACGGCGGTGTCGGCCGGCAGCGTGGCCAGGTTCGGGCCGATGAAGTCGACCAGGAAGGCCACGGTGCCATCGGTCTGGCGGATCAGGTTGGACTGTTTGACGTCGCCGGTGGAGCGCAGGGTCTGCTTGACCCAGCCCAGTTCCTGCGAATGCAGTTGGTCTTCCTTGATGGTCCAGCGCAGGCGGTAGTCGTACTCGAACGGCTTGCCCACCTCAGGCAGTTTTTCCGGGCTCCAGAAGGCCACGATGTTGTCGTTGGTCTCGTCGGCGGTCGGGATCTCGACCAGGTCGACGGTACCCTTGCCCCAGTCACCCTTCGGCTCGATCCAGGCGCTCGGGCGCTTCTCGTACTCGTCGTCGAGGTCTTCGTAGTCGCTGAAGTCGCGCTGGCGCTGCAGCAGGCCGAAACCACGCGGGTTCTCGACGCTGAAGTTGCTCACGGCCAGGTGTTTCGGGTTGTTCAGCGGACGCCACAGCCACTCGCCGTTGCCGGCGTGGATCGCCAGGCCTTCGGAGTCATGCAGGGCCGGACGGTAGTTCATGACCTTGGATGGCTGGTTGGGGCCGAACAGGTACATGCTGGTCAGCGGGGCGATGCCCAGGCGGCTGACGTTGTCACGCAGGTAGACCCGCGACTTGACGTCGACCAGGGTGTCTTCGCCAGGGCGCAGGGTCAGCTTGTAGGCGCCGGTGGAGCGCGGCGAGTCGAGCAGCGCGTAGATCACCAGGTGCTTGTCGTTCGGCTTGGGCTTCTCGATCCAGAATTCGCGGAAGCGCGGGAATTCCTCGCCGGACGGCAGCGCGGTGTCGATGGCCAGGCCACGGGCCGACAGGCCGTAGCGGTGGCCCTTGCCGACCACGCGGAAGTAGCTGGCGCCAAGCAGGGTCATGATCTCGTCCTGCTTGTCGGCCTTGTTGATCGGGTAGAGCACGCGGAAACCAGCGTAGCCGAGGTTCTTGGTGGCTTCGGCGTCATGCGGCACGTCGCCGAACTCGAAGCGGCTCGGGTCGTACTTGATTTCCTTGACCTTGTTGGCGGTGATCTCGTTGATGGTCACCGGCGTGTCGAAGTGCATGCCCTGGTGGTAGAACGAGAGCTTGAACGGCGTCTTGTCCTTGGCCCACTCGGCCTTTTCCTGCAGGAAGCGGATCTTCTGGTAGTCGGCGTACTTCATGTCGCGGAACACCGGCGGCAGGTTGCTCTTCGGTGCCTCGAACTTCTGACCGGCCAGATCCTTTGCCTTGGCTGCAACGTCGTCCAGATTGAATGCCCACAGCTGGCCCGCGCTCAACAGGCCGACCAGTGCCACGCCGGCCAGCATGGCCTTGCGCAGCCGGGTACCGGGGATTCTAGGTGCAATACAGGGGCTTACAATCACGAGCAATCCTCGCCGAAAACAGATCATGAAACCAACGGCCAGCGACCAATGCCGGGTTGGCGAGCACTGTTCGGACCCCGTGAGGGCGTAATGATTCCCCAAACGGATCCTGACAATGCTCGAGTCAAAGTGAAACGAACCTGCGAACGCAGGTTCATGCAGCGCGCGATTATCCAGCAGGTCGCGTTACAACGCATCAGGCTGAACAAACTATTTATCGTACAAAACCCCTTGTTTTTCGACAAACAAGGGGTTTTTTGACCTCATATTTGTAACATAAATGTTACCGGGCCATCATTGACCAGATGCACCTGCATGTCTGCACCGAAGCGACCACTGGCCACCAGCGGGTGCCGGGCCTGTGCCTGGCGCAGCAGATAGTCGAACAGCTCGGCGCCGAGGGCCGGTGGCGCCGCCGTGGAAAAGCTCGGGCGCATGCCGTTGCGGGTGTCGGCGGCCAGGGTGAACTGCGACACCAGCAGCAGGCCGCCACCGACATCCTTGAGCGAGCGGTTCATCTTGCCCTGCTCGTCGCTGAACACCCGGTAGTTCAGCAGTTTGTGCAACAGCTTGTCGGCATGCTCGGGCGAATCTTCAGGCTCGACCGCCACCAGCGCCAGCAACCCCTGGTCGATGGCGCCGACAATCTCCCCTGCCACTTCCACCCGCGCGCCACGCACACGCTGGATCAGCCCCTTCATGCTTCTTCCAGGGGCAGGTCGAGCAGGCGCCGGGCCATCTGGTCGGCGGCGCGCACCAGGGCGTCGGTGATGCCGGGCTCGGAGGCGGCGTGGCCGGCGTCGCGGATCACCTTCAGCTCGCTGTTCGGCCAGGCCTGGTGCAGCTCCCAGGCGTTGTCCAACGGGCAGATCACGTCGTAGCGGCCATGCACGATCATCGCCGGCAGGTGAGCGATCTTCGGCATGTCGCGGATCAGCTGGTCTGGCTCGAGGAAAGCGTTGTTGGTGAAGTAATGGCACTCGATGCGAGCGATCGACAGGGCGCGCTGCGGCTCGGAGAAGCGGTCGACCACCAGCGGGTTTGGGCGCAGGGTCGCGGTGCGGCCCTCCCAGGTGGACCAGGCCTTGGCGGCATGCATCTGGGCGATCTGGTCGTTGCCGGTCAGGCGCTTGTGGAAGGCGTTGACCAGGTCGCCGCGTTCCTCCGGCGGGATCGGTGCGATGTAGTCCTGCCAGTAGTCGGGGAACAGGCGGCTGGCGCCTTCCTGGTAGAACCAGTGGATCTCCTGCGGGCGGCACAGGAAGATGCCGCGCAGGATCAGGCCATGCACCCGCTCGGGGTGCTTCTGGGCGTAGGCCAGGGCCAGGGTGGAACCCCAGGAACCGCCGAACAGCACCCACTTGTCGATGCCGAGGTGCTCGCGAATGCGCTCCAGGTCCTCGACCAGGTGCCAGGTAGTGTTGTTCTCCAGGCTCGCGTGCGGCGTGGAGCGGCCGCAGCCGCGCTGGTCGAAGGTGACGATGCGGTACAGGTTGGGGTCGAAGTAGCAGCGGCTCTGGGCATCGCAGCCCGCGCCCGGGCCACCGTGGATGAACACCACGGGCAGACCTTCCGGCGAGCCGCTCTCATCGACATACAGCACATGCGGCGCTTCCACGGCCAGATCGTGCCGGGCGTAGGGTTTGATCTGCGGGTAGAGGGTCTGCATCGCGCACTCCGTGTGAGGATATTGTCTGCCGCCTGGCATCATAAACCTGAATTGCGCTTTGAGCATGCTCTCGTGCTGGGTGCGATGCATGCGGACGGGTTCTACGGCCAGATCATGTTATGTCCTTGGTCGGCGGCACAGTCCATACCATCCGGGCCTCCCTTCCATCGAGGCCCCACCATGAGCGTCAACAACAACGGCGTCGCTGGCGCGCCAGTAACGGACGAACCCATAGGTTCACTGTCGAAGCGGCTGATCGCCGACCAGATGCCTGACTGGCTGAAGCACGTCGCAAAGCCGGCCCATGCCCACATGCGCAATGCCCTGAGCCAACCAAACGCCTGGTTCGACAAGGCTTGCCTGGCGCACCCGGACATCGCCCGACAGCTGGTACAGGAATATGGCACCCATCGACAGACCCAGGATGAGGTGGCCAGGCGGCTCAAGCAGCTACCCGATCTACGGCAGTTCGCCACGCAGCAGCTGACCCAGGCGATCAAGCAGCGCTTCCATCTGCAACTGGACGTGAACAAGACCTATCTGTTTAACGCCCGCCGGGCCGAGGCTTATCAGGACGCCTCCCGCGGCGACCCGATCGTTCAGGCAGCACGGTCGTTCAGACGAGCCACGCAGTCCTTGCTGCACAGCGCCTTGCAGAACTTCGAGGCCGAACAGGCGCTGCCTGGTGGGCTGGATACCGCCAGGCTCAGCTCAAGGGTGCTCGACAGCAATGCGTTCGTGGGCGTGGTGCCCAGCGGCAACCAGGTCGAGATCTCGCCGAGCGAATTCGCGGCATTATCCCGCGAGCTGGATATCGGTGGTCAGTACCAGGCGCTGATCGAAACGGCCTGCCAGGCGGATCCGCAGACGGCCAAGGTATTCGGCGACGCGGAACTGAGCACCCTGCGCCTGGAGCTGCACAGGGCTTATCTGGGCGAAAGGCTCGAACAGCCGCTGTATAAGGCCTTGCTCAAGCTGGTCGAACACGGCGAGGCCGAGTACGAAGGCCGTCCGCTGGGCGCGACCTTCCTGCAGCTGTTCGGCAGCTCGGTAACAGGCGCCTTGATCTTCGGTGTAGAAACGGGCCCCAGCCTGCCGTCGCGCTACCCTGCGTTCCAACTGCCCTTCCAGGGTTGGCTGGTCACCTATCTGCCCGGCGCGCGAATCCCCTTGAAGCATCACGCCACCGCCGAGGCGCTGCAGGCCTACCTGCGCGAACAGCTGGGGTCCATGACCCGCCGGCAACTGCTCGACAGCGTACCGGCACGCGACAGCAATGCCTTTCTCACACAGTTGCTGGACTGCCTGCAACCGGTGGACTGGAGTACCTCAAAGGTCTTTCCGGGCCAGTACGGCGGTACGGTAAACCGTGTGCGCGATCCAGACGCCCGAGTGACGGTGGCACAGCAGCCCTTCGGGCAAGGCCTGCGCGAGGCGCTGGTCGCGCAGAAACGTCAAAGGTTCAGGGACGATGCCCTGTTCCACGCGGTCCCCACCGCGACGGAGGATCAGATAACCGCGCAGAAACAACTGGCGTACTACACCGGCCTGGCCTTCAACGCCCTGGCCTTGGGCAGCTTCTTCGTACCGGCCCTTGGTCCGGTGATGCTGGGACTGACGGCACTGCAACTGGGGCATGAAGTATACGAAGGGTTCGCCAGCTGGGCGCAGGGCGACAGGCAGCAGGCCCTGGCCTACCTGGTGGACGTGGTTGAAAACGTTGCCCAGTTGGCGGCTCTCGGGGTCTGGGAGGCGAGCAGCGGAAAACCTGCCATCGAGAAAATCACCGCCGAGACGCCTTCATTTGTCGAAGAACTGGAGCCGGTGCGCAGGCCTGACGGCGAGGTCCGCCTCTGGTCCCCGGACCTGAAGCCATTTGCCCATGACATCGTGCTGCCTGCAGGCTTGAAAGCGGATGAGTTCGGCTTGTACCGACACGCGGGCAAGACCTGGCTGCCCCTGGAGGACCGCACGTTTTCAGTCAAGCCCATCACTGCGCCCCACGATTACATCCTCGAACACCCGCAAAGCCCCCAAGGCTACCAACCTCGAATGCGCCACAATGGCGCAGGCGCCTGGTTGCATGGCCTGGACCGACCGCAGGCATGGTCACTGAACAAGCTGGCCAGTCGGGCAGGTCAGCTGATCGCTGGATTCGACGAAGGCACCCTGGCCCGAGTACTCGAAGTCAGCGGCACCGATGAGTCCATGCTGAGGCGAGCCGTCAGCCAGAACCTGCGCCTGCCAGCGCTGCTGGAGGACACGCTGTCTCGTTTCAAGCTGGATCAGGATCTGCGCACGTCGGTGACGGAGCCAAACATGCTGCGCAAGACGTTCCAGAAGCGCTACGACCTTTTGTACGCCAGGCCCACCGCCCGCGGCGCCACCCTGCGGCAACGTTATCCACAGCTGCCGCTTCCGGTCATCGAAGAGCTGTTGCGCAATGCCAGCCTGGAGGAGCTGCAGGGTCTGGATAAAGGCAGGGTCCACGCCCGCCTTGGTGCAGAGGCTCGCACCTACCAGCAGCAGGTGCGCCTGGCCCGCGCCTATGAAGGGCTATATCTAAACACGGTGCGCAACTGGGACACTGACCGCTTGATCTTGCATACGCTGGAACAGCTTCCCGGCTGGCCCGCCGATACGGTCATCGATCTTGAGCAACACCTGCACTGGCCCGCCGAGTGCACACGAATCGGAGCACAGACCGCCGAGCCCAACGCCACCATTTTCAGCACGACCAATGGATACATCGTTGACGGCAGCAGTGCCCCAGAAGCCTCGGAGAGGCTTCACGACACGCTCTACAGTGCGCTGATGAAAGCCCTGCCGACACCCGCAATCAGCGTACTGGGTAACCTGGGAGTGAGCTACACGCAAGCACTCAAGCGCCTGCTTCGCCAGATGCCTCGACTTTCGCGCGAGGCGTTGCGCAAGGTGTTGCGCATGCAGCCCGTGCGCCAGGGCTTCCACTCGCCGATGCGCCTGGCCGACGGCCGCCTGGGATACCCGATGGGCGGCCATGGCGGCACTGGAGGCGGCTTCACCCGCCACACCCTGCTGCGCATGATCAGGGAAACCGGCCTGCCCGTGCATACGACGCGTACGGCCGACCAGATACTGGCCGACCTGGAAGGCAGCGGACTGAGCCGAAGCGAGATAAACATACGCCTGCAGGCATTGCTGGAGCGGCACACGACCTTGCGCGACACGCTGGCCGCATGGCGACGAGCGACAACCGCCACAGCCGGGCAGGACAGCGAAGCGATCGACACGCTGCATGAGCGGATCATCCAGCACTGGTATGACAATGCCCTGCCTGTGACACCCCACGAGGCGACACCATTGCGTCTGGAGCAGATCGCACTGGACACCTTCCCGTCCGACCTGCCCACGTTCTTTGGCGAAAGTGTCAGGCATCTTCAGCTCATCGACCCGTCCCACGGCAGCGCTTCGAGCCTGGGACGGCGCGAGCGCCAGCTGACCAGTCTGTTCCAACAGTTCCCAGGCTTACGCTCGCTGGAGGTGACCCGACCTTATGTCGACAACGCACCCGCCTCCAACTTCCTGTACGACCTCAGCTCGATCACCCGCCGCCTTCCGGCGCTCGAATCCCTCAGCATCACCAACCTGAACCTGGCATTGTCGAGCAGGGAGATCGAAAGCCTGAGAGCGTTGCCCCACCTTCGGCGCCTCACGCTGGACGGCAATCGGCTGTTATCGCACAGCTACCAGGCCTTCGAAGGCCTGACGCTGGACTACCTGGGCCTCGAACGCATGGACCTCGACCACTGGCCCCAGGGACTGAGGCCACGCCCTCTGACCCGCATCAGGGAGGTCTCGCTACGCGACAACCGTATCCGCTCACTGCCGAGCTTTCTCATGAGCAACGAACCGGACCTTGCCACCCACTCGGTCATTGCCCTGGAAGGCAATCCCATCATCGAGGATCAGCTGCTGCGCATCCTGCTCAATCAACAGGGCCTGGCCGGACGGATCCATGCCGACATTTCATCGTCCCTGAACGCCCGCCTGCGCCGCTACACTCAGCAGCGTGAAGCACTGCGCGACGCCCTCGACAGCTGGGCCAACGCATCAAGTTCGACGGCGCCGCTGAGCCAGGCCGCCATGGCCATGCGCAACCGGATCGGGGTCAGCATCAACACCTTCTGGCGCAACCAGGAACTGGGCATGCGCCAGACCACGCTGCGCCTGGAAAACATCGCCCTGGAGCATTTCCCGTCGCAACTTCCGTCCTTCTTCCACGATCGCGTGCGCAGCCTGTCGCTAGCCCGGATCAGCAGCACGAGCGCCCAGCTGGATGATTTCCTGCGACGCTTCCCCCTGGTGGAAAACCTCAGCCTCGTCGAACACACCCAGCCGAACCAGGCGCTGCCGACAGCACTCCTGCGCCTGCCCCGGCTCGTCTACCTGTCCTTGCGCGACATGGGGCTGATGATCGATGACAACGTGCTCGCCATCTTCGGCGCACTGGGCAACCTCAGCACACTGGAACTGGCCGGCAACCGCCTGGGCACAATCACCCAGGTGCCCGAGACCTTGCGCAACCTGACTCGGCTCGAGCTGAACAACATGGGCATCGAACAGTGGCCCGCCTGGCTGGACAGCCTGCTGCCGCTGGAGCTGCTCGACCTGAGCGAGAACCGCTTGACCGAGTTGCCCGATCACATCTTCAGCAACCTCGATCATGACTTCCCCGTGTCGTCGATCGCCCTGTTCGACAACCCACTGACCCGCAGCACCATGTTCCGTGCGCGCACCTCCTCGGACACCCAGCGCAACTTCACCTTCGCCATGAGCCTGCCCGATGACTTGCTGACCGCGACGTCTTCGGATGAAGAACTGGCGGGGGGGCACCTGCATAATCCAATCCTTCCCCTTGCCGAGGACCAGCCACGCCTCGAGGCCTGGCTGCAAGGCGCACAGCTGGAAAACGAAGCACTGCGCGATACCTGGCAGCAACTGGAACTGGCAGGCGATGCGGGCAACCTGCTGTCGCTGGTCGGGCGCCTGCAGCAGTCAGCGCCCTTTCGCAATGGCGCCAGCCGGCCGTCCTTCTGCCAGCGCGTGCGCATGGTCCTGATCAAGGCGCTGGTCAGGCCGGAAGAACGCGCGCTGTTCAACGCCATCGCGCAGGAGGCACTGGTGCAACCGGACACCGGCAGCCAGACCTGCCACGACGGGGCACTGCTGGTGTTCCAGAACATCGAGCTGCTGATCGACAGTCGTAGTCTTTTGAGAACCGCAGGCGATACGGAACACACGCTTTACCAGGAGCTCACACGCCTCTATCGCCTGTACCGACTGGATGAGATCGCCCGCGACAAAGCCAAAGGCCGGGACGAGGCGGAGGTACGCCTGGCCTATCGCCGCGGACTGAATCAGGAGCTGAAACTGGGTGTGCCCGACGACAACATGCTCTACGAGGCCTTTGCCGATGTCAGCCGCAGCGAGCTGACAGCGGCGATGGACCAGGTACACCGGGATGAGCAGGGTGAGTCGTTCCTGGGGTATGCCGCGAGCAATGACCAATGGTGCCGATACCTGCGACTGACCTACGCAGCACGCTTCGACGCCATCGAGCAGCAGTACAGGGCGCAGGTCAACGCCCTGGACGAGTCCCCGCAAAGCCTCGATGAACTGGCGCCCGAGTACGAAGCGCTGGAGAACGACAAGCAGGCACGGGAACGGCACCTGATCCGTGAACTGACCACACTGGCCAATCCGGATCGCAGTTGAGCGCTAGCGCCCGTATCGCTCCCGGCCCCACGTAAGGACCGTCTCCAGCAACCGTCTCAGGACCGCTTGGGTCGGTTGTGCCAGGTCCTGGCGATAGGCGAACGGCTCGACTTCATTCATGTACGTGCTCTGCGCCAGCTCCAGTTGCACGGCATGGATCTGTCGGGACGGGTCACCGTAATGGCGGGTGATGTGTCCACCCTTGAAGCGGCCGTTGAGCACATGGCTGTAGTGCGGGAACTCGGCGCACACGCCCTGCAGCCGCTCGGCCAGCTCGGAATCGCAACTGGCGCCGTTGAAGGTACCGAGGTTGAAGTCCGGCAGCTTGCCGTCAAACAGGTGCGGGATCAGCGAACGGATCGAGTGGGCGTCCCACAGCAGCGCATAGCCGAACTCTGCGCGCAGGCGCTCCAGCTCGCGACGAATCGTGTCGTGGTACGGGCGCCAGATCCCTTCCAGGTACGTCGCCCGCTCGTCGGCGCTCGGCACCTGGCCATCCTTGAACAACGGCTCGCCGTCGAACAATGTCGCCGGGTACAGGCCGGTGGTGGCGCCGGCGTACAGCGGCTTGTCGTCGTCCGGGCGGTTCAGGTCGATGACGAAGCGCGAATACTCCGCCGCCACTACACTTGCGCCCAGGTCACGGGCGAAGTCGTACAGGCGTGGAATGTGCCAGTCGGTGTCCGGCAGGCTGCGTGCCTGGTCGACCAAACCGTCACGCACCTTGTCGGTCAGACCCAGCCCGGCGTGGGGCATGCTGATCAGCAATGGCAACCGGCCCTGGTGGAAACTCAATACCTTGTCCATATGACTCCTACAGCGTATCTGATTGACCTTCGTGGGAGCGGGCTTGCCCCGCGATGAAGGGCACCGGCCTCGCCGGTATCGCGGGACAAGCCCGCTCCCACGAAGCTACCCTTCAGTTGGATATTTCATGGCCCAGGCGCACCACGCGCTTGGGCAGGTCGCCGCCGAGCCAGTAGCTGAGGTCGGCCGGGCGTTCGATCTGCCAGGCGATGAAATCCGCCACCTTGCCCACTTCCAGCGAGCCGTGGCTGTCGCCCAGCCCCAGCGCCGTGGCGGCGTGCACGGTGACGCCGGCCAGGGCTTCTTCCGGGGTCATACGGAAACAGGTGCAGCCCATGTTCAGCATCAGGCGCAGCGACAGCCCCGGCGAGGTACCGGGGTTGAGGTCGCTGGCCAGGGCGATCTTCACGCCATGCCGGCGCAGGGCGTCCATCGGTGGCAGCTGGGTTTCGCGCAGGAAGTAGAATGCCCCCGGCAGCAGCACCGCGACCGTGCCGGCCTCGGCCATGGCAATGGCGTCTTCCTCGGTCATGAACTCCAGGTGATCGGCCGACAGCGCCTGGTAGCGGGCCGCCAGGCTCGAGCCGTGCAGCGACGACAACTGCTCGGCGTGCAGCTTTACCGGCAGCCCCAGCTCACGCGCCTTGATGAACAAGCGCTCGACCTGGACCGGGGAGAACGCCAGGTGTTCGCAGAAGGCGTCCACCGCGTCCACCAGCCCCTCGGCGGCCAACGCCGGGAGCATCTGCTCGCAGATATGGTCGATGTAGTCGTCCGCCCTGCCCGCGTATTCCGGCGGCAGCGCGTGGGCGGCCAGGCAGGTACTGCGCACGGTGACCGGCAGCTCCTCGCCCAGGCGCCGGGCGACGCGCAGCATCTTGCGTTCGTTCTCAAGGTCCAGGCCGTAGCCGGACTTGATCTCGATCGTGGTCACGCCGTCGCGCATCAGCGCCTGAACCCGCTGGCGGGCACTGGCCAGTAGCTCGTCCTCGCTGGCCGCGCGGGTGGCCCGCACGGTGCTGGCGATACCGCCGCCCTGGGCGGCGATCTCGGCATAGCTGACGCCCTGCAGGCGCTGCTCGAACTCGCCGCTGCGGTTGCCGCCGAACACCGCGTGGGTGTGGCAGTCGATCAGCCCGGGGGTGACCCAGGCACCGCCCAGGTCGACGACGCGGTCGGCCGCGACCGGCGGCACGTCATCGCGCGGGCCGATCCACTCGATCAGTCCGGCGCTGGTGACGATCGCCGCGTCCTCGATGACCGCGTAGCGGCCCTCGGTCATGGTCGCGGCGTGGCAGTGCTGCCAGAGGGTTCTCATCAGGATCTCCTTGTAAGCTTAACGGTGCAGCTCGGCAGGCTCCCTGAGCGGCTCGCCACCACCAGCGCGGGGCTTGCACCACAGCAGGTAGGACGCCACCAGGAACACCACCCAGATCACCCCGACGAGCAACGCCGCCTGGGTATCGGGGAAGTAGCCGAGCACACCGAAGATGAACACCATGAAGGCAATGGCCAGGGCCGGGCCATAGGGCCAGAAGGGTACCGGGAACTTGAGCTGGGCGACCTCCTCACGGCTCATGCTGCGGCGCATGGCGACCTGGGTGACCAGGATCATCAGCCACACCCACACGGTGGCGAAGGTGGCGATCGAGGCAATCAGCAGGAACACGTTTTCCGGGATCAGGTAGTTGAGCAGCACACCGACCAGCAGCGCCGCGCCCATCACCACCACGGTCATCCATGGCACGCCGTGTTTCGACAGTTTGCCGAAGCCACGCGGTGCCTGGCCATGCTGGGCCAGGCCGTACATCATGCGCCCGGCACCGAAGATGTCGCTGTTGATCGCCGAAATCGCCGCCGAGATCACCACGATATTGAGCACGGCTGCGGCCGAGCCGATCCCCAGGTTGCTGAAGATCTGCACGAACGGGCTGCCCTGGCTGCCGATCTGCGGCCACGGATACAGGCACATCAGCACGAACAGGGTGAGCACGTAGAACAGCAGGATGCGCAGCGGCACGGCGTTAATTGCCTTGGGGATGACGCGCTGAGGGTCTTTCGCTTCACCGGCGGTGACACCGATGATCTCGATGCCGCCGAAGGCGAACATCACCACCGCGAACGAGGCGATCAGGCCACTGACGCCATTGGGCATGAAACCGCCATGGTCGAACAGGTTGCTCACCCCGACCGCGTGCCCGGTGCCCACCTGGCTGAAGCCGAAAGCCATGATGCCAAGGCCCGCGAGAATCATCGCGACGATGGCGCCGACCTTGAGCAGCGACAGCCAGAACTCCATCTCGCCGAAGACCCGCACATTGCACAGGTTCAGGCCGCCGATCAGGAACACGATGCCCAGCACCCAGATCCAGCGGGCGACCTCGGGGAACCAGAAGCCCATGTAGATACCGAAGGCGGTGACGTCGGCGATGGCGACGATGACCATCTCGAAGGCGTAGGTCCAGCCGAGGATGAAGCCGGCCATCGGACCGAGGTAGGTGCTGGCGTAGTGGCCGAAGGAGCCGGCCACCGGGTTGTGCACGGCCATCTCGCCGAGGGCGCGCATGACCATGAACACGGCGGCGCCGCCGATCAGGTAGGCCAGCAGCACGGCCGGGCCGGCCATCTGGATAGCCGAGGCCGAGCCGTAGAAAAGCCCGGTACCGATTGCCGAACCGAGCGCCATGAAACGGATATGCCGGGCCGATAGCCCGCGCTTGAGACCTTGAGCTTGTTGCATGTCACGTCCTTATTGTTGTTCTGGTCGTGAGAATGAGGGGGGCTGCTGCGAAGCCCATCGCGGCACAAGGCCGCTCCTACAGGGGAACGCATTGCCTGTGTAGGAGCGGCCTTGCGCCGCGAAAGGGCCGCAAAGCGGCCCCCGACGGTGTTACAGGCTAGGCAGGACCCCAGCCGGCAGCAGGCCGGTCAAGGTACCTTTGGCCAGCAGCTCGGACGCCACCTCGATATCCGGCGCGAAGAAACGGTCGCGGTCATAGTGCGGCACGTCCTTGCGCAGCGCCTGGCGCGCCTGCTCCAGCTTGACCGAAGTCTTCAGCCCCTTGCGCAGGTCCAGGCCCTGACAGGCGCCCAGCCATTCGATGGCCAGCACGCCACGGGTGTTCTCGGCCATTTCCCACAGGCGCTTGCCGGCGGCCGGGGCCATCGACACATGGTCTTCCTGGTTGGCCGAGGTTGGCAGGCTGTCAACGCTGTGCGGGTGCGACAAGGCCTTGTTCTCGCTGGCCAACGCGGCAGCGGTGACCTGGGCGATCATGAAGCCGGAGTTGACCCCGCCGTTTTCCACCAGGAACGGCGGCAGCTGGGACATGTGCTTGTCCATCATCAGCGAGATGCGGCGCTCGCTCAGCGAGCCGATCTCGGCGATCGCCAGGGCCAGGTTGTCGGCGGCCATGGCCACGGGCTCGGCGTGGAAGTTGCCGCCAGAGATCACGTCGCCTTCGGCGGCGAACACCAGCGGGTTGTCCGACACGGCGTTGGCTTCGATACCGAGCACTTCGGCGGCCTGGCGGATCTGGGTCAGGCAGGCACCCATGACCTGTGGCTGGCAGCGCAGGGAGTACGGGTCCTGGACCTTGTCGCAGTTCTTGTGCGACAGCGACACTTCGCTGGTGTCGCCCAGCAGGTCGCGGAAGCAGGCGGCGGTGTCGATCTGGCCGCGCTGGCCACGCACTTCATGGATACGTGCATCGAACGGCGAGCGCGAACCCAGTGCCGCTTCCACGGTCAGGCCGCCACAGGCGATGGCAGCGGCATACAGGTCTTCGGCCTGGAACAGGCCGCGCAGGGCGTAGGCGGTGGACGCCTGGGTACCGTTAAGCAGGGCCAGGCCCTCTTTGGCGGCCAGGGTCAGTGGCTCCAGGCCAGCGACGGCCAGGGCCTCGGTGGCAGGCAGCCACTGGCCCTGGTAGCGGGCCTTGCCCTCGCCCAGCAGTACCAGCGACATGTGCGCCAGCGGTGCCAGGTCGCCGGAAGCGCCGACCGAGCCCTTGAGTGGGATGTGTGGATAAACTTCGGCGTTGACCAGGGCGATCAGCGCGTCGATCACCTTGCGACGGATGCCGGAGAAACCGCGGCTGAGGCTGTTGATCTTCAGCACCATGATCAGGCGCACCAGGCTGTCGTCCAGCGGCGCGCCGATACCGGCGGCGTGGGACAGCACCAGCGAACGCTGCAGGTTCTCAAGGTCATGGCTGGCAATGCGGGTCGAGGCCAGCAGGCCGAAACCGGTGTTGATGCCGTAGGCGGTGCGGTCTTCGGCGATGATCTGTTCGACGCAGGCAACGCTGGCGTCGATGGCCGGCGCGGCGCTGGCATCCAGCTGCAGGCGCACGGGGGCGGCATGGATGGCGCGCAGTTGGGCCAGGGTCAGGGTGCCGGGCTTGAGGGTCAATTCGGTCACTTCGCTACTCCAATCGCATGGGGCCGCGCAGGGCCCCTTCTTGTTGTTCAGTATCACCCGTACAGGGTGCGATCCAAAGCGCGCCGATCAGCCGGTGATCATCGGCAGGTCCAGGCCCTGCTCCTTGGCGCAGTCGATGGCGATCTGGTAACCGGCATCGGCGTGGCGCATCACGCCGGTCCCCGGGTCGTTGGTCAGCACGCGGGCGATACGCTCGGCGGCTTCATCGGTACCGTCGCAGACGATGACCATGCCCGAGTGCTGGGAGAAGCCCATGCCCACGCCACCGCCGTGGTGCAGCGAAACCCAGGTGGCGCCGCCCGCAGTGTTGAGCAGGGCGTTGAGCAGCGGCCAGTCGGAGACCGCGTCGGAGCCGTCGCGCATGGCTTCGGTTTCGCGGTTGGGGCTGGATACCGAGCCCGAGTCCAGGTGGTCGCGACCGATCACCACCGGCGCCGACAGCTCGCCGCTGCGCACCATTTCGTTGAACGCCAGCCCCAGCTTGGCGCGCAGGCCCAGGCCGACCCAGCAGATACGCGCCGGCAGGCCCTGGAAGCTGATGCGCTCGCGGGCCATGTCCAGCCAGCGGTGCAGGTGGGCGTCGTCCGGGATCAGTTCCTTGACCTTGGCGTCGGTCTTGTAGATGTCCTCGGCGTCGCCGGACAGCGCGGCCCAACGGAACGGGCCGACACCGCGGCAGAACAACGGGCGGATGTAGGCCGGTACGAAGCCCGGGAAATCGAAAGCGTTTGCCACGCCTTCTTCCTTGGCCATCTGGCGGATGTTGTTGCCGTAGTCGAAAGTCGGGATGCCTTGCGCCTGGAAGTCGAGCATGGCCTTGACGTGCACGGCCATCGATTGCTTGGCGGCCTTGACCACCGCAGCCGGGTCGGTCTGGGCGCGGTCGCGGTATTGCTCCCAGGTCCAGCCGGCCGGCAGGTAGCCGTTGAGCGGGTCGTGGGCGCTGGTCTGGTCGGTGACCATGTCCGGGCGCACGCCACGCTTGACCAGCTCCGGCAGGATTTCGGCGGCGTTGCCATGCAGGGCGATGGAGATGGCCTTGCCTTCGGCGGTGTACTTGGCGATGCGCGCCAGGGCGTCGTCCAGGTCCTTGGCCTGCTCATCGACGTAGCGGGTTTCCAGGCGGAAATCGATGCGGCTCTGCTGGCACTCGATGTTCAACGAGCAGGCGCCGGCCAGGGTCGCGGCCAGTGGCTGGGCGCCGCCCATGCCACCGAGGCCCGCGGTCAGTACCCACTTGCCTTTCAGGCTGCCGTTGTAGTGCTGGCGACCGGCCTCGACGAAGGTTTCGTAGGTGCCCTGGACGATGCCCTGGCTGCCGATGTAGATCCAGCTGCCGGCGGTCATCTGGCCGTACATGGCCAGGCCCTTGGCGTCCAGCTCGTTGAAGTGTTCCCAGTTGGCCCAGTGCGGTACCAGGTTGGAGTTGGCGATCAGCACGCGCGGGGCGTTGCTGTGGGTCTTGAACACGCCGACCGGCTTGCCCGACTGCACCAGAAGGGTTTCGTCGTCTTCCAGGCGGGTCAGGGTCTCGACGATCTTGTCGTAGCACTCCCAGTTGCGCGCGGCGCGGCCGATGCCGCCGTACACCACCAGCTCTTTCGGATTTTCGGCAACCTGCGGGTCGAGGTTGTTCATCAGCATGCGCAGCGGGGCTTCGGTCAGCCAGCTCTTGGCGGTCAGCTTGTTGCCACGCGGGGCACGGATTTCTACGTCACGGTACTTGTTGTTGTCAGTCACGGGGATGTCCTCTGCGGTCGTCCGACGGCATGTGTGTGTCGTGGTGACTATACAAACACACCTTTACTTGTATGTACAAGCATAGGCAACCAAAAAAGACCGACCATTCCTCGGGATTCATCAAATGCAAATGGGGCCGCTACGCGACCCTTTCGCGGCACAAGGCCGCTCCTACAGGTCCCGCGCAATCCTGTAGGAGCGGCCTTGTGCCGCGAAAGGGTCGCGTAGCGGCCCCGGCTATCTCAACGCGTAATGAGCTCTATCAGGCAGAACCGCCCCTGCACATCCATTTCCAGCAACCCCTCATTACCATCGATCCGCAGGCAGTCATACCGCCCAAGCTGCTGCGTGCCCTGCCCAGCCAGCCCCACCTCGACATGAGTGCCGGCGGCAAACAGCAACAGCGTCGACGCCGAACTGAATATCTGGTTGCCGCCATCGAACCACTGCAACCGCGCCCGATACCGCTGCGGCGCGTAGATCAGGTTGAAATCGCGAATCGCCCCACCCAGCAGCTTGCAACTGACCTGGCTCTCGCCACTGAAAGCAAACGCCTCGAACGGCAGCAGCGGCCGGCTGGCCTTGCCATCGACCAGCAGGCGCATGCCGTCACCCTGCAATACGGTGATAATCCGCTGGTACCCGGCGAAGGTGGAAAAGCCACCGGACTCCTCGATATCGGCAATCGACAGGCGCCAGCCGAAACCGTCCAGGCTGTCGCCGGCATCGCGGGTGATCTCTTCGGTGAAGCCACCACCGTTCTTCCAGGGCATGCGCGGATAATCCCGCGCACGCAACAGCTGCAACTGAGTCATTTGCTGAATCGTCCTTCCAGACGGTGACGGGAACCGGGGTGGATCAGGCGCGCGGCGGTCACCGGCTGGCGTCCCGACCAGGTGCGGCGGCGGATCAGCAGGCACGGTTCGCCCCGCTCGATCTGCAACAGCGTGCATTCTTCAGGTTCGGCGAGGATGGCCTCGACCACGTGCTCGCCTTCGGTAAGCGGCGCGACCTGCGACAGGTAGGCGTAGGGCGTCTGCCGGGTGAAATCCTGCTTGAGGTAGTCCGGGGCGATGGCGGCGTTGACGTAGCGGTCCTCGATCTGCACCGGCACGCCGTTCTCGTAATGCACGATCAACGAGTGGAACACCCGCTGGCCTTCGCGCATGTCCAGGGCCAGGGCGCGCTCGGAGCCAGCGGCCTCCTCGGCCAGGGTGATCACCTGGCAGCTATGCTGGTGGCCACGGCCGGCGATTTCGTCGGCGATGTTGTTGACCTCGAACAGCGCCGAGCGGGTCTTGGGCTCGGCGACGAAGGTGCCGACACCCTGCATGCGCACCAGCAGGCCCTCGGCGGTCAGCTCGCGCAGGGCGCGGTTAATGGTCATGCGGCTGAAGCCCAGCTCGCTGACCAGTTCGCTCTCCGAGGGCACCCGATGATGAGGCGGCCAGCTGCCGCTCTCGATCTGCTGGATGATCATCTGTTTCACCCGGGCGTAGAGCGGCGCCGGCCCTTCGCCCATCTGGGCAACCAGCGCGGAGACAGGAAGTGTCGGCACGGCGTTGAATCCTTGTGCGGTTGGAGTGAACGGTAGCTTGCCGGAGTTTACCCGGCAGGCAAACGGCTGTATATGTATATACAAGTTAACAATAACAGGATTTCACCGATGTCCGCCTACTTCGCCGAACGCGCCCTGCTGCCCTCGGGCTGGGCCCGCAATGTCCGCCTGGAGGTCGCCGCCGACGGCCGACTGGCCTCAATCGAGGCCGATGCCAGCGCCGATGGCGCCGAGCGCCTGGCCGGGCCGTTGCTGCCGGGCATGCCCAACCTGCACTCGCACGCGTTCCAGCGGGCCATGGCGGGGCTGGCGGAAGTGGCCGGCAACCCCAACGACAGCTTCTGGACCTGGCGCGAGCTGATGTACCGCCTGGTCGGCCGGATCACCCCGGAGCAGTTGCAGGTGATCGCCCGCCAGCTGTACATCGAGATGCTCAAGGCCGGATACACCTCGGTGGCCGAGTTCCATTATGTCCACCATGACCAGAACGGCCAGGCCTATGCCGACCCTGCCGAGCTGTCACGCCGCATCAGCGCCGCCGCCAGTGCCAGCGGCATCGGCCTGACCTTGCTGCCGGTGCTGTACAGCCATTCCGGCTTCGGCGGCCAGGCCCCCAACGACGGTCAGCGACGCTTCATCAATTCCACCGAGCAGTACCTGCGCCTGCAACAGCAGCTTGCACCCTTGCTGGCGCAACAACCGGCGCAGGCGCTGGGACTGTGCTTCCACTCCCTGCGCGCCGTGACGCCGGGCCAGATCGCCGATGTGCTGGGCGCCAGTGATGCGGCCTGCCCGGTGCATATCCACATTGCCGAGCAGCAGAAGGAAGTCGATGACTGCCTGGCCTGGAGCGGCCGCCGTCCGCTGCAGTGGTTGTACGAGCATGTCGAAGTCGACCAGCGCTGGTGCCTGGTCCACGCCACCCACGCCGAAGCCGACGAAGTCGCCGCCATGGCCCGCAGCGGCGCGGTGGCCGGGCTGTGCCTGACCACCGAGGCGAACCTGGGCGACGGTATCTTCCCGGCGGTGGACTACCTGGCCCAGGGCGGGCGCATGGGCATCGGCTCGGACAGCCATGTGTCGCTCAGCGTGGTCGAGGAGCTGCGCTGGCTGGAGTATGGCCAGCGCCTGCGCGACCAACGGCGCAACCGCCTGTATCGCGCAGACCAGCCGATGGTGGGCCGTACCCTCTACGATGCCGCGCTGACTGGCGGCGCCCAGGCGCTGGGGCAACCGATCGGCGAGCTCGCCGTGGGCAAGCGCGCGGACTGGCTGGTGCTCGATGGACAGGATCCGTATCTGGCCGTGGCGGACGGCGATGCCATCCTCAACCGCTGGTTGTTTGCGGGCGGCGACCGCCAGGTGCGTGATGTGATGGTCAACGGGCAGTGGGTGGTGCGCCAGGGGCGGCATGGGCAGGAAGAGGAAAGCGCGGTGGCGTTTGTCGAGGTGCTACGCCAGCTTCTAGCCTGAACACGGTCCCTGTAGGAGCGGCCTTGTGCCGCGAAAGGGCCGCGAAGCGGCCCCAGGTTCAGTGTTGACGCAAAGATCGCCGGGGCCGCTTTGCGGCCCTTTCGCGGCGCAAGGCCGCTCCTACAGGGATCGCAACCACCTGGATCTCAATGCCTGGCAACAATCTGCTTGTCGGACACTCGCCAGATCAGCCGATTGGTGTCATACCCCTGCTGCCGCGCCTTGGCCAGCAGGTTCTCGCGCTCCCAGGCCGGCAGCGAAGGCGTACGCGAAAGAATCCACAGGTACTTGCGATCCGGGCTGCCGACAATCGCGGTACGGTAGCGCTCATCGACGAACAGGATCCAGTAGTCGCCCTTGGCCACGCCCGGCACCAGGCGGGTGAACCAGTTATCGAACTCCACCCACAGCTTGTCGGTGTGCCCGGCCTCCTGCGGCGTGGCATGGCCTTCGGCGCGCAGCCACTCGTCGCCCATGGTGCGGCAGCGATTGAGCACGCCGACCGTGCCGTCGGGCTTGAGATTGTAGTGGGCTTCGGATTGGGCGCAGCCATCCTGGTACTTCATAGGCAGGCGCGCCAGCTCGAACCATTTGCCCTGGTAACGCTTGAGGTCGACCGCACCTGCGGTCTTCGGCGCCAGCGGGTCGGTGGCCGAGGTGGCGCAGCCACCCAGCAGCATCACCAGGCACACGCCCAGCAGCAGGTGCAGACGCCTCATTTGAGGCCCTGCCCGGAATACATCAGGACCTTGTCCGCCGCGTACTGCACGCTGATGAAGCTCTTCTCGTCACCCCAGGTGCAGCTGCTCATGCCCAGCGCCCCGGAGCACTCCTTGGGCGAGCCGAGCAATTGCTCGACCTCGGCCTTGTTCATGCCGGCCTTGAGCTTGGAATAGTTTTCCTGGTTGATCTTGCTGCAGGCGGTCAGGACGACGCACAAGGACAACAGGGCGAGGGAACGCAACGACATGAAGGGACACTCCTGGAGGTGGATACGCAGGTACGAGGGCCTGCAGGGAGCTTAGAAGGGAAAAAGGCTCCGCGGTTCCCTGGCGGTCCAGGTTTCGTTGTGCGCCGTTGGTCGCCTGGCGCGCAAACGATTAATGTTTTATTCCTGCGCGTCGACATAGAGCGGTGGTGTGGCCTTTTGCCGCACCCCTCCCCTTCGTGCCCGTGCGCAGATTCCAAGAAAAATGACCAAGAACCTCAAGTTCAGCCACAAGATCCTGCTGGCCGCCGCCCTCGTGGTGGCCGTCGCCTTCACCTGCTTCGTCCTGTTCAACGACTACCGGCAGCGCCAGTCGCTGCGCAGCGACACTGAATCGACGTTGCAGTCACTGGGCAACCTGACCGCGGGCAACATCCGCACCTGGCTCGACAGCCGCATCCAGCTGGTGAGCTCGGTGGCCCAGCAGATCGCCGTCGACGGCCCGACCAAGAACAGCCTCGACCGTATCCTGGCGTTGCCGGTGTACAGCGGCAACTTCATCCTCACCTACTTCGGCGGCCAGGACGGCAGCATGCAGTCGGTGCCGGTGGGCAACCGCGCCGCCGACTACGACCCGCGCGTGCGCGGCTGGTACAAGGCGGCCAGCGCGGCGGGCCAGACCATCGTCACCGAGCCGTACATCTCGGTCTCGGCCGGCAAGCTGGTGATCACCCTGGCCACCCCGGTGCAGCAGGGCGGGCGCATGATCGGCGTGAGCGGTGTCGACACCGACCTGCAGACCATCAGCAACCTGATCAACACCCTCGACTTCGGCGGCCACGGCCATGCCTTCATCGTCAACGGCGAAGGCAAGGTGCTCATCCATCCCAAGGGCGAGCTGGCGCTCAAGACCCTGGCCGATGTCTACCCCGGCAGCGACCTGCGCATCGGCAGCGGCCTGAAAGAGGTCGAGGTCGAGGGCCGCCGGCAGTTCATCAGCTTCACCCACGTCGACGGCGTGCCGTCGGCGGACTGGTACGTGGCGCTGGTGCTGGACCAGGACGCGGCCTTCGCCATGCTCGGCGAGCTGCGCACCTCGGCGGTGGTGGCGACGCTGATCGCGGTGGTGGTGATCATCGCCCTGCTCGGCCTGCTGATCCGCGTGCTGATGGAGCCGCTGCACGTCATGGGCCGCGCCATGCGCGACATCGCCGAGGGCGAGGGCGACCTGACCCGGCGCCTGAACATCCACGCCCAGGACGAGTTCGGCAGCCTGGCGCAGTCGTTCAACCGCTTCGTCGAGCGGATCCACGAGTCGATCCGCGAAGTGGCCTCGGCCACCGGCCAGGTGAATGCCGTGGCCAGCCAGGTGGTCAACGCCTCCAACGCCTCGATCCATAACGCCGACCAGCAATCCAGCCGCACCAGCAGCGTGGCCGCGGCGATCAACCAGCTCGGCGCCGCCGCCCAGGAAATCGCCCAGAACGCCGCCCTCGCCTCGCAGCACTCCAGCGCCGCACGCGGCCTGGCCGAGGAAGGCCAGCAGGTGGTCGGCGAGACCATCGACGTGATGAACCAGCTGTCGGCGCGCATCAGCGACGCCAGCGGCAATATCGAGACGCTGAACAACCACACGGCGAACATCGGCCAGATCCTCGATGTGATCAGCGGCATCTCGCAGCAGACCAACCTGCTGGCGCTCAACGCCGCCATCGAGGCCGCCCGTGCCGGCGAGGCCGGGCGCGGCTTCGCGGTGGTCGCGGACGAGGTGCGCAACCTGGCCCACCGTACCCAGGACTCAGCGCAGCAGGTGCAGCGCCTGATCGAGGAGCTGCAGGCCGGCGCCCAGGTGGCGGTCAGCACCATGAACCAGAGCCAGCAGCACAGCGATCGCAGCGTGGGCATCGCCAACCAGGCCGGCGAGCGCCTGGGCAGCGTTACCCAGCGCATCGGCGAGATCGACGGCATGAACCAGTCGGTGGCCACCGCCACCGAGGAGCAGACGGCCGTGGTCGAGTCGATCAATGTCGACATCAACGAGATCAATACGCTGAATCAGGAAGGGGTGCACAACCTGCAGAGCACGTTGCGTGCCTGCACCGACCTTGAGCATCAGGTCGAGCGGTTGAAGCATCTGGTGGGGAGTTTCAGGATCTGATTCGAAGGCCCTGGGGGCCGCTTTGCGGCCCATCGCGGCACAAGGCCGCTCCTACAGGGGGATGCGATTCCCTGTAGGAGCGGCCTTGTGCCGCGAAAGGCCTGCGCAGCAGGCCCGGCTATTCAGAAGCGGGACCCAGGCTCCAGCAAGAAGTCCATCTCCTCGCTGGTACTCGGCCGCTCAAGCACCAGGTTGCGGTGCGGGAAGCGCCCGAACCTGGCAATCACCCGCTGGTGCTGCTCGGCATAGTCGAGGAAGCCTTCGAACAACCGGCGATTGGCCTCGGGCTGTTCAGCCAGCAGCATCTGGTAACGCTCGACACACAGGTTCTGCCAGTCCAGCACCTCGGCGTGCTCCAGCACCAGCAGCACGAACACCCGCTGGATCGGCAGCAACTGGTAGTCCCAGCCCTTCTGCAGGCCCTGCATGGCCACCACCTGCGCCCGCCGATCGCCTTCGAAGGCGCGCGGCGTGTCGCGGTGGATCATGCGTGGCAACTGATCCAGCAGGATCAGCAGGCCAAGCCAGCCCTGCGGGCTCTGCTGCCACTCGTCGAGCCCGCCCGAGAGGGCCTGCTCGACCAGGTGGCCGAACTGGGCCTGGGCTTCGGCGTCATGGTGCTTGCCGAACCACAGCGTGTTCTTCTCGTCAGCCACGGCCTGGGCACTGCTGCCCCAACCGAACCACCACTCCAGCAACGGCTGCCAAGGTGCGAGCATGACTTACTCCTTGTGGTAGGCGGTGACGCGCTCGACCTCTTCCTTCGAGCCGAGGATCACCGACACGCGCTGGTGCAGGCTCTCCGGCTTGATGTCGAGGATGCGCTCGTAACCGTTGGTGGACGCGCCGCCGGCCTGTTCGATGATGAAGGACATCGGGTTGGCTTCGTACATCAGGCGCAGCTTGCCCGGCTTGCTCGGCTCACGGGCGTCGCGCGGGTACATGAACAGGCCGCCACGGGTCAGGATGCGGTGCACGTCGGCCACCATCGAGGCGATCCAGCGCATGTTGTAGTTCTTCTTCAGCGGACCGGTCTCGCCGGCCAGCAGCTCGCCCACGTAGCGCTGCACCGGGGCTTCCCAGTGACGCTGGTTGGACATGTTGATGGCGAACTCGGCGGTGGTTTCCGGAACGCGGATGTTCTCGTGGGTCAGGACGAAGCTGCCCAGCTCGCGGTCCAGGGTGAAGCCCTTGACGCCGTTGCCCAGGGTCAGGATCAGCATGGTCTGCGGGCCGTAGATGGCGTAACCGGCGGCGACCTGCTCGGTGCCTGGCTGCAGGAACGCTTCTTCGTTCAGGCTTTCGTTCTGGCTCAGGTACTGGTTAGGGCAACGCAGTACCGAGAAGATGGTGCCGACCGAAACGTTGACGTCGATGTTCGACGAACCGTCCAGCGGGTCAAAGACCAGCAGGTAGGCGCCTTTCGGGTATTTGCCCGGGATCTGGTAGGCGTTGTCCATTTCCTCGGACGCCATGCCGGCCAGGTGGCCGCCCCACTCGTTGGCCTCGAGCAGGATGTCGTTGGAGATCACGTCGAGCTTCTTCTGCACTTCGCCCTGCACGTTTTCGGTGCCCATGCTGCCCAGCACGCCGCCCAGGGCGCCCTTGGACACGTGGTGGCTGATCTCCTTGCACGCACGCGCCACCACCTCGATCAGGAAGCGCAGATCGGCAGGGGTATTGTTGCTGCGGGTCTGCTCAATCAGATAGCGACTCAGGGTAACGCGGGACATGTAAGGCTCCGAAAGGAATAGGGGGAGAAAAACCCCCGCAGTTTACAGGGAGAGTTGCGGGCTAGCGAGCAAAGAGACTTGCCTGGGCTGTCAGACGGCACATTAGGTCGGTAGTTCAGCCCGCGCCAGGCCGATAGTCGGCATCTGCCTAATTCGCGGGTGAACCCGCTCCCACAGGTACTGCGCAGGCTTTGAAACCTGTGAGGTCCCTGTGGGAGCGGGTTTACCCGCGAATGGCCTCACCTCAATCCAACGCCTTCCAGATCTCGGTCGCATACTCACGAATGGTCCGATCCGACGAGAACCAGCCCATCCGCGCGGTATTGAGCACTGCCATGCGCCACCAGTCCTGCGGCGCGTGCCACAGCTCCTCGACCCGCCGCTGGGCGTCCCAGTAGGCATCGAAGTCGGCGCATACCAGGAAGCGGTCATAGGCGATCAGCCCGTCCACCAGCCCGGCGTAGCGCGCCGGGTCGTCCGGCGAAAACACGCCGCTGCGGATCGCCTGCAGCACATCGCCCAACCGATGGGAGGCGGCAACCGCCGCAGCGGCGCCGAAATCGCCGCTGCGCTTGCGCGCCTCCACCTGCTGGGCGGTCAGGCCGAAGATGAACATGTTTTCGGCGCCCACCTGCTCGCACATCTCGACATTGGCGCCATCCAGGGTGCCGATGGTCAGCGCGCCATTGAGGCCGAACTTCATGTTGCTGGTACCGGACGCCTCATAGCCAGCAGTGGAGATCTGCTCGGACAGGTCCGCCGCCGGGATGATGCTCTCGGCCAGGCTGACGTTGTAGTTGGGCAGGAACACCACCTTGAGCTGGTCACGCACCGTGGGGTCGTTGTTGACCACCCGGGCGATGTCGTTGGCCAGCTTGATGATCAGCTTGGCCTGGTGGTAGCTGGCCGCCGCCTTGCCGGCGAAGATCTTCACCCGCGGTACCCAGTCGGTCCCGGGGTCATTGCGCATCGCCTGGTACAGCGCCACCGTATGCAACAGGTTGAGCAGCTGGCGCTTGTACTCGTGGATGCGCTTGACCTGGACGTCGAACAGCGCCTGCGGATTGACTGTCACCCCCAGCCGGTCCTGAATGATGCTGGCCAATGCGCGCTTGCTGTGCAGGCGCTGGGCGGCGAATTGCTTGCGGAAGGTGGCCTTGTCGGCAAAAGGCGCCAGCCCCTTGAGCTTGCCTTCCGGGTCGTCCAGCACCTGCGGGCCCAACGCCTCGATCAGCATCGCCGTGAGCTGCGGGTTGGACTGGTACAGCCAGCGACGGAAGGTGATGCCGTTGGTCTTGTTGTTGATCCGTTGCGGGTAAAGCTTGTGCAGTTCGGCGAACACCGTGCTCTTCATCAGTTTGCTGTGCAGCGCCGACACGCCGTTGACGCTGTGCGAGCCGAGAAACGCCAGGTTGCCCATGCGTACCCGGCGACCGTTGTCCTCCTCGATCAGCGACACCGCGCGCAGCACATCGAAGTCGTGCAGGCCTTTGGCCCGCAAGGCATCGATATGGTAGGCGTTGATCAGGTAGATGATCTGCATATGCCGCGGCAGCATGCGCTCCATCAGCGCCACCGGCCAGGTTTCCAGGGCCTCGGGCAGTAGGGTGTGGTTGGTGTAGGCCAGGGTTCCGACGGTCAGCTCCCAGGCTTTGTCCCAGGGGATTTCGTGCTGGTCCACCAACAGGCGCATCAACTCGGCCACGGCGATCGACGGGTGGGTGTCGTTGAGCTGGATCGCTGCGGCATCCGGCAGGTTGAGCAGGTCTTTATGCATGTTCAGGTGGCGGCGCAACAGGTCCTGCAGCGAGGCCGAGACGAAGAAGTATTCCTGGCGCAGGCGTAGCTCCTGGCCGGCCTCGGTGCTGTCGGCCGGGTACAGCACCCGCGAGATGCTCTCGGCGCGGGCCACCTCGGCCACTGCGCCCAGGTGGTCGCCGGCGTTGAAGCGCTCCAGGTGCAGTTCTTCCAACGCCCGGGCCCTCCATAGGCGCAGGGTGTTGACGCTGGCGCCGCGCCAACCGACCACCGGTGTGTCGTAGGCCACCGCCCGCACCGTCTCGCCCGGCCACCAGACCTGGCGCTGCTGCCCATTGCCCTCGTGCACGGTTTCGACACTGCCGCCGAAGCTGATCGGATAGATCACCTCGGCGCGCTCGAACTCCCAGGGGTTGCCGAAATCCAGCCAGTTCTCGGTCTGCTCCTGCTGCCAGCCATCGACTACCGCCTGGCGGAACAGGCCATGCTCGTAGCGGATGCCGTAACCATGGGCGGCGATGCCCAAAGTCGACATGCTCTCCATGAAGCACGCCGCCAGGCGCCCGAGGCCGCCATTGCCCAGCGCCGCATCGGGCTCGAGCAGGCGGATGCGCTCAAGGTCCACGTCCAACCCCTGCAACGCCTCACGGGCGATCTCCAGGTAGCCGAGGTTGCTCAGGCTGTCGTACAGCAAGCGGCCGATGAGGAATTCGAGGGAGAGGTAATAGACACGCTTCTGGCTGCGTCGGTAGGCCCGCCGGGTATGGTCCATCCAGTGATCGACCATGTGGTCGCGGGCGGCCAGGGCGATGGCCTCGAACCAGTCGTGGTCGAAAGCGTGTTCCGGGTCCTTGCCGACCGCGTAGGTCAGCTTGGCCAGCACGGCGGCGCGAAAGGCCGCCACCTCTGCACTATGGTCCTTTTCGTCACGGGCTTCGGTTTCCTGGGACATGAGGCATCCTCGGGCAAATGGGCGAAAGCGCAGGGAGATTGTTCAGCCTAGACGCTCTGACACGGAGCGACAGCGACGGTTCGCGGTTTTCATCCACCGCTGGCGAAACCGGCAAAAGGTTGTTCACAAATTGAACAACTCCGGTATCATCGCGCGCCCCAAAACCGTGATTTCCCTTGCAAGAATAAAACCGCAACCATGAAACCGACCCTGATCGCCGCCGCCGAAGTCGACCGCCTGGAGACCTGGCAGCGCTATGCCAGCCACATGTGCGGTGGCTGCCACTCGACCTGCTGCACCCTGCCGGTGGAGGTGAAGATCAAGGATCTGATCCGCATCGGCGTGGTGGACGAGTTCGAAAAAGACGAACCCCCGAAAAACGTGGCCAAACGCCTGCAGAAGGAAGGCATCATCGAGCGTTTCAACCAGAAGTCGGGGATCTTCACCCTGACCCGGATGAGCAACGACGACTGCATGTATCTGGACCGCAAGAGCCGGCTGTGCACCATTTATGACAAGCGCCCGGACACCTGCCGCAATCACCCGAAGATCGGGCCGCGGCCGGGGTATTGTGCGTACAAGCCCAAGGTGGCTACCCGCTGATCCTGCTTTACCTTTGAAATTCTGGGGCTGCTTTGCAGCCCATCGCGGCACAAGGCCGCTCCTACAGGGGACCGCGATCTCCTGTAGGAGCGGCCTTGTGCCGCGAAAGGGCCGCAAAGCGGCCCCTGAATTCTGAAGGCAAACAAAAACGCCCCCGGCCTTTCGACCGGGGGCGTTTTCATTCAGCCTGAACTAATGACTCAGTTCTTGGCTTTCTTGGCAGCGCGGGTACGCTCGCCTTCGTCGAGGATCTTCTTGCGCAGACGGATCGACTTCGGCGTGACTTCGCACAGCTCGTCGTCCTGGATGAATTCCAGGGCCTGCTCGAGGGTGTGGCGAACCGGCGGAACCAGGGCGATGACTTCGTCCTTGCCCGAAGCACGCATGTTGTCGAGCTTCTTGCCTTTGGTCGGGTTCACGCCCAGGTCGTTGTCACGGCTGTTCAGGCCGATGATCTGACCGTTGTAGATCTCCTGGCCGTGCTCAACGAACAGCTTGCCGCGAGCCTGCAGGGTTTCCAGCGAGTAGGTCAGGGCCTTGCCGGTCTCGACCGAAACCAGGACACCGTTCAGGCGGCCGGACATCTGGCCCGACTTCATGGTGTCGTAGCGATCGAAGATCGAGGTCAGGATGCCTGCACCGTTGGTCAGGGTCAGGAACTGGTTACGGAAACCGATCAGACCACGGGCTGGAATGTTGTATTCCAGGCGCACACGGCCCTTGCCATCCGGAACCATGTTGGTCAGGTCGCCTTTACGCAGGCCCATCTCTTCCATGACCTTGCCCTGGGATTCCTCAGGGATGTCGATGGTGACGTTCTCGAACGGCTCCTGCTTGACGCCGTCGACTTCGCGGATGATCACTTCAGGACGGCCTACGGCCATCTCGAAGCCTTCACGGCGCATGGTTTCGATCAGTACCGACAGGTGCAGCTCACCACGGCCCGATACCTTGAACTTGTCAGGGGAATCGGTTTCCTGAACGCGCAGGGCAACGTTGTACAGCAGCTCCTTGTCCAGACGGTCCTTGATGTTACGGCTGGTGACGAACTTGCCTTCTTTACCGCAGAACGGCGAGTCGTTGACCTGGAAGGTCATCGAAACAGTTGGCTCGTCAACGGTCAGCGGCTTCATCGCTTCTACCGCATCCGGGGCGCACAGGGTGTCGGAGATGAACAGCTCGTCGAAACCGCTGATGCAGACGATGTCGCCAGCCTGGGCTTCTTCGACGTCCACACGGTGCAGACCGTGGTGACCCATCAGTTTCAGGATACGGCCGTTACGCTTCTTGCCGTTGGTGTCGATGGCGACAACCGGGGTGTTCGGCTTGACGCGACCGCGGGCGATACGGCCAACACCGATAACGCCGAGGAAGCTGTTGTAGTCCAGTGCGGAGATCTGCATCTGGAACGAGCCTTCACGGTCAACATCCGGCGCCGGTACGTTGTCGACGATCGACTGGTACAGGGCGGTCATGTCTTCGCCCATGGCGGTGTGGTCCAGGCCGGCGATGCCGTTCAGGGCCGAGGCGTAGACGACTTTGAAGTCCAGCTGTTCGTCGGTGGCGCCGAGGTTGTCGAACAGGTCGAAGATCTGGTCCAGAACCCAGTCAGGACGCGCGCCCGGACGGTCGACCTTGTTGATCACGACGATCGGCTTCAGGCCGGCTTCGAAGGCCTTCTTGGTCACGAAGCGGGTTTGCGGCATCGGGCCGTCTTGCGCGTCGACCAGCAGCAGCACGGAGTCGACCATCGACATTACACGCTCAACCTCGCCACCGAAGTCGGCGTGGCCGGGGGTGTCGACGATGTTGATGTGGTAGCCGTTCCAGTTGATGGCGGTGTTTTTCGCCAGAATGGTAATGCCGCGCTCTTTTTCCTGGTCGTTGGAGTCCATGACGCGCTCGTCGTTGAGCTCGTTACGCTCCAGGGTGCCGGACTGGCGCAGGAGTTTGTCGACCAGGGTGGTTTTACCATGGTCAACGTGGGCGATGATGGCGATGTTACGCAGATTTTCGATCACAACTGTATCTCGATCAGAGGATTCGGTTGCCGCCAGTGTAGGCGGCCAATATGTACTGTTTAAGGCTCAGCGGGCCCGGCGGTCGGGAGGGCGATGGCGGATGCTGCCGCCATACAGCCCTGGCGTCTTATGTCGGACGATAAACACGCACATTGGCATGTCCCTCACTGAGCAGGTGGTGTGCGTGCAGACGGCTCATCACACCCTTGTCGCAATACAGCAAGTACTGGCGCGTGGGATCCAGATGCTTGAACTTGCTGTTGATCGCATAGAACGGCATGGCTTGGACTTCGATACCATCCAGCGCCAGGGGTTCGTCTTCCTGGGCATCAGGGTGACGAATGTCGATGACGATCTGGCCTGGCAGCGCCTCGGCCACTTCCTCGACTTCGATGTCCTTGCCCAGTTCATCGATCACGTGGTCGATGGAAATGAACCTGGCGCGCTCCAGGGCACGCTCCAGCACTTCCATCTCGAATTGCTTCTCTTCGTGCTCCATGCGGTGACGCTTGGCATGGGTGGTCGGGTTCACCGAGATCACGCCGCAGTACTCGGGCATGTGCTTGGCGAAATCGGCGGTGCCGATCTCGGTAGCCTGGTCGATGATGTCCTGCTTGTGGCTGGCCAGCAGCGGGCGCAGCACCAGCTTGTCGGTGGCCGAGTCGATGATCGACAGGTTCGGCAATGTCTGGCTGGACACTTGGGAAATCGCCTCGCCGGTCACCAGGGCGTCGATCTGCAGGCGGTCGGCCATGCGCGCAGCCGCGCGCAGCATCATGCGCTTGAGCGTGACGCCCATGTAGCTGTTGTCGACCTTGTTGAGGATCTCGCCGACCACTTCCTCGAACGGCACGCTGATGAACAGCACGCGCTGGCTGCTGCCGTACTTCTTCCACAGGAAGTGGGCCACTTCCATCACACCCAGTTCGTGAGCGCGACCGCCGAGGTTGAAGAAGCAGAAGTGGGTCATCAGGCCGCGGCGCATCATCTGATAGGCCGCCACGGTGGAGTCGAAGCCACCGGACATCAGCACCAGGGTCTGCTCCAGGGCACCCAGCGGATAACCACCGATGCCGTTGTGCTGGTTGTGGATCACGTACAGGCGCTGGTCGCGGATCTCGATGCGCACCAGCACCTCTGGCTTCTTCAGCTCGATGCCGGCGGCGCCGCACTGCTGGCGCAGCTGGCTGCCGACGTAGCGGTCGACGTCCATCGAGGTGAAGTCGTGGTGACCACCGCGTTTGCAGCGCACGGCGAAGTACTTACCGGCCAGCAGGTGGCCGAAGTGGTGCTTGCACTTGGCGACGATGTCGTCGAAGTCGCCCAGCGGGTATTCCTCGACCTGCAGGAAGTGGGTGATACCCGGGGTGCAGGACAGGCGCTCGATCATCTCGCGCTGGATCTTCTCGTCCTCGACGCGGGTCACCACCTCGAGGTTGTCCCAGACACCATCAACCGCGAGCTCGGGATCCAGATCCTTGAGCACGTTGCGGATGTTCTTGGCGAGCTGGCGGATGAAGCGCTTGCGCACCGGCCGGCTCTTGATGGTGATCTCTGGGAAGACTTTGACGATAAGTTTCATTGGTTTAACAGCGCGCGCAGGGCCTGCCGAAAATAGGGGGCGCGAATTATAGCGGAAATCGCTCAAGGTTTGAGCAACTTTTGATCAGAAGCTTTGCGATGAATGCAGCAGGGGGCTTGTGCAGCACCTGTACCGGCCCTTTCGCGGGTAAACCCGCTCCCACAGGGATCGCACAATCATTGAAGCCAGTGAAGATCCTGTGGGAGCGGGCTTGCCCGCGAAAGGGCCCCCGAAAGCAGCACAAGGCCTCAGGCGTGCACCAAAATAGTGCTTAACATTCAAAAAGTGCCTTTTAAGGGTGCATTCTTTCCATCCCACAACCTCGCAAATGCCCGCCAACGCCCCCTTTCATCCCGCCCTCGCCATTTTTGGGCACTGGCATGCAATTTGCTCCCTTGTGAGGCAGGTACGCTTGGCCGACTATCCGCGCCCAGCGACACCCTTTTTCCAGGGCAGCGGCCAACTGCGCCCTAGACCATCCGGAGGACAACATGTCGAAGTCGGTTCAACTCATCAAAGATCATGACGTCAAGTGGATTGATCTGCGTTTCACGGACACCAAGGGCGTTCAGCATCACGTGACCATGCCGGCGCGCGATGGCCTGGACGAAGACTTCTTCGAAGTCGGCAAGATGTTCGACGGTTCCTCCATCGCTGGCTGGAAAGGCATCGAAGCCTCCGACATGATCCTGATGCCGGTCGACGACACCGCCGTGCTGGACCCGTTCACCGAAGAGCCGACCCTGATCATCACCTGCGATATCGTCGATCCGTCGAGCATGCAGGGCTACGATCGCGACCCGCGCGGCATCGCCAAGCGCGCCGAAGAGTACCTGAAGAGCACCGGCATCGGTGACACCGTGTTCGCCGGCCCCGAGCCTGAGTTCTTCATCTTCGACGAAGTGAAGTTCCAGTCGGACATTTCCGGCTCGATGTTCAAGATCTTCTCCGAGCAAGGCTCGTGGATGACCGGCGCTGACGTCGAAGGCGGCAACAAAGGCCACCGTCCGGGCGTGAAAGGCGGTTACTTCCCGGTTCCGCCGTTCGACCACGACCACGAAATCCGCACCGCCATGTGCAACGCCCTGGAAGAAATGGGCCAGACCGTCGAAGTCCACCACCACGAAGTGGCGACCGCCGGCCAGAACGAGATCGGCGTCAAGTTCAACACCCTGGTGAAGAAAGCTGACGAAGTACAGGCCCTGAAGTACGTCGTGCACAACGTTGCCGACGCTTACGGCCGTACCGCCACCTTCATGCCCAAGCCTCTGTACGGCGACAACGGCTCGGGCATGCACGTGCACATGTCGATCTGGAAAGACGGCAAGAACACCTTCTCCGGCGAAGGCTATGCCGGCCTGTCCGATACCGCCCTGTACTTCATCGGCGGCATCATCAAGCACGGCAAGGCCCTGAACGGCTTCACCAACCCGTCGACCAACTCCTACAAGCGTCTGGTCCCAGGTTTCGAAGCCCCGGTGATGCTGGCCTACTCGGCGCGCAACCGTTCCGCCTCGATCCGTATTCCTTACGTCGGCAGCCCGAAAGCCCGCCGTATCGAAGCACGCTTCCCGGACCCATCGGCCAACCCGTACCTGGCCTTCGCGGCCTTGCTGATGGCCGGCCTGGACGGCATCCAGAACAAGATCCACCCAGGCGATGCCGCCGACAAGAACCTGTACGACCTGCCGCCTGAAGAGGCGAAGGACATCCCGCAGGTGTGCGGCAGCCTGAAGGAAGCCCTGGAAGAGCTGGACAAGGGCCGTGCGTTCCTGACCAAGGGCGGCGTGTTCTCCGACGACTTCATCGATGCCTTCATCGAACTGAAGAGCGAAGAAGAGATCAAGGTCCGCACCTTCGTACACCCGCTGGAATACGAGCTGTACTACAGCTGCTGATCTGATCGGCGCCCCGCGTCGATGACATCAGGACGGCCTCCCTCGGGAGGCCGTTTTCATTTCCGTATCGAATCCCTCGCGGGCAAACCGCACGCCCTCTGTGGGAGCGGGCTCACCCGCGCGGAGGCCATTGGCTCCCAGCCAAAATCAAAACCTCACCCTCCGGGCTATGCTCTATATTGGTGCACTATTTTCGGGCATGCCCCGTGATGCCCCCCAATATGGTTCAAGTGAAACGTTTAACCTGGACTTTCTGTTCCGAATTTGCGCAATAACAGGTGTTTATCCGGGTTTCTCGCTTCTTTTCGGAGCCTTGGTTTGTTTCTTGCATTTTCACGGTACCAAGCGCACCACCCGCGCCAGCCCATGTGCCAAAAGAGGTCAACGACGCCCCATGACCATCAGCGATGCACAGCACCGTCTGCTTCTGGACAACCTGACCACGGCCACGCTGCTGCTCAATGCCGAACTGCGCCTGGAGTACATGAACCCGGCGGCGGAGATGCTGCTGGCCGTCAGCGGCCAGCGCAGCCACGGGCAGTTCATCAGCGAGCTGTTCACCGAATCGACCGAGGCGCTCAATTCACTGCGCCAGGCGGTCGAGCAGGCGCACCCGTTCACCAAGCGTGAAGCGCAGCTGACCTCGCTGACCGGCCAGACCATCACCGTCGACTATGCCGTGACCCCCATCCTGCATCTGGGCCAGACCCTGCTGTTGCTGGAGGTGCATCCTCGCGACCGGCTGCTGCGCATCACCAAGGAAGAGGCCCAGCTGAGCAAGCAGGAGACCACCAAGATGCTGGTGCGCGGCCTGGCCCACGAGATCAAGAACCCTCTCGGCGGCATTCGTGGCGCGGCCCAGTTGCTGGCCCGTGAACTGCCGGAAGAAAGCCTGCGCGACTACACCAACGTGATCATCGAGGAAGCCGACCGTCTGCGTAACCTGGTCGACCGCATGCTCGGCTCGAACAAGCTGCCGTCGTTGGCCATGACCAACATCCACGAAGTGCTCGAGCGCGTGTGCAGCCTGGTCGAGGCCGAGAGCCAGGGCTGCATCACCTTGGTGCGCGACTATGACCCGAGCCTGCCGGACGTGCTGATCGACCGTGAGCAGATGATCCAGGCCGTGCTCAACATCGTGCGCAACGCCATGCAGGCCATCGGCGGGCAGAACGAGCTGCGCCTGGGCCGCATCACCCTGCGCAGCCGCGCCGTGCGCCAGTTCACCATCGGCCATGTGCGCCACCGCCTGGTCGCCAGGATCGAGATCGTCGACAACGGCCCCGGCATCCCAGCGGAACTGCAGGACACCCTCTTCTATCCCATGGTCAGCGGCCGTCCGGACGGTACCGGGCTGGGCCTGGCCATCACCCAGAACATCATCAGCCAGCACCAGGGCCTGATCGAGTGCGAAAGCCACCCCGGCCACACCACCTTCTCGATCTACCTGCCCCTGGAACAAGGAGCCACCGCCCCATGAGCCGAAGTGAAACCGTCTGGATCGTCGATGATGATCGTTCCATCCGCTGGGTCCTGGAAAAGGCCCTGCAGCAGGAAGGCATGACCACCCAGAGCTTCGACAGCGCCGACGGCGTCATGGGCCGCCTGGCCCGCCAGCAGCCGGACGTGATCATCTCGGACATCCGCATGCCGGGCGCCAGCGGCCTCGACCTGCTGGCCCAGATCCGCGAGCAGCACCCGGGGTTGCCGGTGATCATCATGACCGCTCACTCCGACCTGGACAGCGCCGTGGCCTCGTACCAGGGCGGCGCCTTCGAGTACCTGCCCAAGCCGTTCGATGTCGACGAGGCGGTGTCGCTGGTCAAGCGCGCCAACCAGCATGCCCAGGAGCAGCAAGCCCTGGAAGTGCCCCAGGCGCTGGCCCGCACGCCCGAGATCATCGGCGAGGCGCCGGCGATGCAGGAGGTATTCCGCGCCATCGGTCGCCTCAGCCACTCCAATATCACCGTGCTGATCAACGGTGAGTCCGGCACGGGTAAAGAGCTGGTGGCCCACGCCTTGCACCGCCACAGCCCGCGTGCGGCGTCGCCGTTCATCGCCCTGAACATGGCGGCGATCCCCAAGGACCTGATGGAATCCGAGCTGTTCGGCCATGAGAAAGGCGCCTTCACCGGCGCCGCCAACCTGCGTCGCGGCCGTTTCGAGCAGGCCGACGGCGGCACGCTGTTCCTCGACGAGATCGGCGACATGCCCGCCGACACCCAGACCCGCCTGCTGCGGGTGCTGGCCGATGGCGAGTTCTACCGGGTCGGCGGCCATGTGCCGGTGAAGGTGGATGTGCGCATCATCGCCGCCACCCACCAGAACCTCGAGTCGCTGGTGCAGGCCGGCAAGTTCCGTGAAGACCTGTTCCACCGCCTCAACGTGATCCGCATCCATATCCCGCGCCTGGCGGATCGGCGCGAGGACATCCCGGCCCTGGCCCGCCACTTCCTCGGCCGCGCTGCCCAGGAGCTGGCGGTGGAGCCCAAGCTGCTCAAGCCCGAGACCGAGGAGTTCATCCGCAACCTGCCGTGGCCGGGCAACGTGCGCCAGCTGGAGAACACCTGCCGCTGGATCACGGTGATGGCCTCCAGCCGCGAAGTGCTGGTCGGCGACCTGCCGCCGGAACTGCTCAACCTGCCCCAGGACGCCGCGCCGGTGACCAACTGGGAGCAGGCCTTGCGTCAGTGGGCTGACCAGGCCCTGGCCCGCGGCCAGTCAAGTTTGCTCGACAGCGCTGTGCCGAGCTTCGAGCGGATCATGATCGAGACCGCGCTCAAGCATACGGCCGGGCGGCGTCGTGATGCGGCCTTGTTGCTGGGGTGGGGGCGTAATACCTTGACGCGCAAGATCAAGGAATTGGGGATGAAGGTGGATGGAGGGGAAGAGGACGACAATGAAGATCACTGACGGGCATGTGTACGCCAGGCCCGTATGAAGGGCCTGGCATGATCTTCACTCTTGGCTTCTGTAGCCCAGCACCACCTGGCACACCGCCTCACCACCACAGCAAATCAAACATACGAGTGAGACTGGGCTGTCAATTCTTTTCCCTCGTCTCGTTAACGACGTCCAGAAGTACATCGTAGTCAGAACCCATTACGACCTTACTCCGCATTTCCTGGTGGATTGGTCCCCAAAGAGTTCGCCTTTGAGCCTGCATGCGTTCAAGATCATCGTTAATAGAACGCTGCACAACCTTGAACGCGCCAATGATCTGGTTCTCGCGGGTCCCTGCCGAGCGCCCCAGGAAATTCAATGGGTTTTCACGTCGCTTATTTTCACGCCGAGCTGCCACCTTATCCAGAGCCCAGGCGCCAAAAGATCCACCTGCAAGGACAATTCCTACCGGTGCCGCCAAAGGCACACCACTCAAAGTAGCCACGGCACTCGCAGTGGCCCCACCGGCCAAGCCTATTGCTATCTTCTCCTGCAAAATACGTGTTCTGGTGGGCTCCACAGTATTCAGGACGGCAGGGTCGTTGGAAGTAGCTTTCTGCGCTTTTATACTCTTTCTGAGCTTGATATTTGCGGCCAGGCTAGTTGCTGTTTCCGCCGTGCCGATAATACCCATGATGCCTCCAAATATCGGCTCCCATACACCACCACTGAGATCCCATTTGTTGACCGGATCACCCGCACAGTAACCATAGGCATTGAGCCCTCCATCACCAAACGGGCTCAATTGGTCCGGGGACAGGAAGCGCAATGCGGTTGGAGAATAGCAACGGTAGCCGTTGCCCAGCTGATAGATACCCATCGGCCGCTCCCAGAGTTGCCCGCAGAACCCGAGAATTGGGCCTTCTACAAAAGCAGCGGCACCATATGGCGTATACGCCCTGGAGTAGGTACGCCCCCCGAAAGATGATCGCTGGTGATCGAGCATCGGCAAGTACAGGCTCATGAACAATCCCTCCCACAGGACCATGGTTCATAAGCAGAACGTTAACCAAGGCTGACACTGGCCGAAACTGGCAAAACTATCAGGTCCCAGTTGCACCGTTGCTGTGCCGCATGCACCAGCACAAGGCAGATTAGCCTTCAAAAGCCCTGGAAAAATGGCTATAACGCCACATTCATGGCCCTTTAAGACCTGGCACGCTCCCTGCTAAGTACTCAGTACCTCCAGTTTTGGGGACCTCGGTACAGGCAGGCCGGGAAATCCCCTCTTTTATTCGTGCAGCCTCACCTGCACCCGCCAGCGCCCCGCCTCCTCCGTCGCGTTCCACTCGCCACGCAGGGGGCGTGCGGCCACCACGGTCAGCACCAGCCCTTCCTCGCTCTTCTGCAGGCGCCAGCCCACCGGCTTGCCCTGCAGGCTCAGCTGGCCACGCTGTACCTTGCCCTGGGCCTCGAACACGATGGCCACGGTGCCCTGGACGTTCTCGCCATGCAGCCTGGGCTCTTCGTTGAACCACAGGTCCAGGCCATCCTGCACCACCTGCACCTGCTCGAGCACCCGCTCTTCCGGGGTGGTCAGGCGCCCGATCATCATGCCGACCATCAGCCCGACAAGGGCCAGCGACAGGATCACCCGCGGGAAGGCCTTCGAACGCAGGTCGGGTTCGGGGGTAGAATGCCCGTCATCTTCATGCTTGGAGCCGTGCATGTTTCACGTCATCCTTTTTCAACCAGAAATTCCGCCGAATACCGGCAACATCATCCGCCTGTGCGCCAACAGCGGCTGCGACCTGCACCTGATCGAGCCGATCGGCTTCGAACTGGACGACAAGCGCCTGCGCCGGGCAGGGCTGGACTACCACGAGTATGCCACGCTCAAGCGTCACCAAAGCCTGGCCGACTGCCTGGAAAGCCTGAATCAGCCAAGGCTGTTCGCCTTTACCACCAAGGGCTCGCACCCGTTTCACGAGGTCGAGTACCAGCCTGGCGACGCCTTCCTGTTCGGGCCTGAAAGCCGTGGCCTGCCGGCCGAGGTGCTGGACAGCCTGGCCCCCGAGCAGCGCCTGCGCCTGCCGATGCGGCCGGGGTGCCGGAGCCTGAACCTGTCCAATACCGTGGCGGTGACAGTGTACGAGGCGTGGCGGCAGCAGGGGTTTGCCGGTAGCTGATGCGCTGCCTGTACCGGCCCTTTCGCGGGCAAGCCCGCTCCCACAGGTATTGCGGGGTTGCCAAGAGCAGCACATTACCTGTGGGTGCACAGATATTGTGTGGTTGCTGAGAACAGCACAAATCCTTTGGGAGCACAGGTACTGTGTGATTGCTGAGAGCAGCATAAATCCTGTGGGAGCACAGGTACTGTGTGATTGCTGAGAGCAGCATAAATCCTGTGGGAGCGGGTTTACCCGCGAAAGGGCCGGGGCAGGCGACACACCATGAAAAAGGCGACCACGAAGGTCGCCTTTTCTTTACCCGCAGCAATCACTGCACGGTCGGCACTTCACCGGCTTCCTGCATGCGCTGCATCTCTTGCGCGTACAGGGCGTCGAAGTTGACCGGCGACAGCATCAGCGCCGGGAACGAGCCACGGGTCACCAGGCTGTCCAGGGTCTCGCGGGCGTACGGGAACAGGATGTTCGGGCAGAACGCGCCGAGGGTGTGGCTCATCGAGGACGCGTCCAGATTGGCGATCAGGAAGATGCCAGCCTGCTGCACTTCGGCGATGAAGGCCACTTCGTCACCATTCTTGACGGTCACCGACAGGGTCAGCACGACTTCGTGGAAGTCGCCTTCCAGGGCTTTCTGACGGGTGTTCAGGTCCAGCGAGACGCTCGGCTCCCACTGCTGGCGGAAGATCTGCGGGCTTTTCGGGGCCTCGAACGACAGATCGCGCACGTAGATGCGCTGCAGGGAGAATTGTGGAGCGGTGGCGTCAGTGGCGCCGTTGGTCTGTTGCTCGGTCATGGCAGATCCTTTTCCTAATGTTCTTGAATGCAGTGCGAATCAGGCCGCCAGCAGCGCGTCGAGCTTGCCCGCGCGCTCCAGGGCATAGAGGTCATCGCATCCACCGACGTGCGTGCTGCCGATCCAGATCTGCGGCACCGAGGTACGGCCGGCCTTCTGGCTCATTTCGGCGCGAACCTGGGGCTTGCCGTCGACCTTGATCTCCTCGAACGCCACGCCCTTGCTCTCGAGCAGGTACTTGGCGCGCATGCAGTAGGGGCAGTAGTCGCTGGAATAGACGATGACGGGCTTCATATCACTTCACCAGGGGCAGGTTATCGGCTTTCCAGCTGGAAACGCCACCGCTGAGCTTGGCGGCGGTGTAACCAGCCTTGAGCAGCTCGCGGCACAGGGTGCCGGACTGCTGGCCCATCGCGTCGACGACGATCAGGGTCTTCTCTTTGTGTTTTTCCAGCTCGCTCATGCGGCCGGCGACTTTGTCCTGGGGAATGTTCAGCGCACCGACGATATGCCCGGCCGAGTATTCCTTGGCGGTACGAATATCGATCACCACGGCCTTGTCGGCGTTGACCAGGGCGGTCAGCTGGCCGTTGCTCAGGCTCTGGCCGCCACGGCGGACTTCGTTGATCAGCAGCAGGACCAGCAGGACGACGAAAATGGCCACCAGGATGTAGTGATCTGTCGCGAATTGAATCAGGTGAGCAACCATCAGGGGTGTTCCAGGCGATTGAAAATGGCGGCCAGTATACACAGCGCCCCATGACCGCCAAAGCCCACCGGGCTGGCGGCAAACGCGTCTTCATGTTGCATGCCTGACCGCGCCTGTCGGGCAAGGGGAGGAATATTCGCCGTCGCTGGCGGATTTGCCCTAAAATGCGTGTCTTTATCATCTTTGAACAACCGTGAGTTTGATTGATGACGAGTACGCCTAAACCCCTGGTCCTGATCATCCTGGATGGCTTCGGTCACAGCGAAAGCCCCGAATACAACGCCATCTTCGCTGCCAACACGCCGGTCTACGACCGCCTGCGCGCCACCCAGCCGCATGGCCTGATCTCCGGCTCCGGCATGGACGTGGGGCTGCCCGACGGGCAGATGGGCAACTCCGAAGTCGGTCACATGAACCTCGGCGCCGGCCGCGTGGTGTACCAGGACTTCACCCGGGTGACCAAGGCCATCCGTGACGGCGAATTCTTCGAGAACCCCGTGCTCGGCGGCGCGGTGGACAAGGCCGTCGGCGCCGGCAAGGCCGTGCACATCCTCGGCCTGCTCTCCGACGGCGGCGTGCACAGCCACCAGGACCACCTGATCGCCATGGCCGAGCTGGCCGCGCAGCGTGGCGCCGAGAAGATCTACCTGCACGCCTTCCTCGACGGCCGCGACACCCCGCCGCGCAGCGCCCAGTCGTCCATCGAACTGCTCGACGCCACCTTCGCCCGCCTGGGCAAGGGCCGCATCGCCAGCCTGATCGGCCGCTACTACGCCATGGACCGCGACAACCGCTGGGATCGCGTACAAGCCGCCTACAACCTGATCGTCGACAGCACCGCCGAATATACCGCCGACAGCGCTCTCGCCGGCCTGCAAGCCGCCTACGCCCGCGAGGAGAACGACGAGTTCGTCAAGGCCACGCGCATCGGCGAGGCGGTCAAGGTCGAGGATGGCGACGCGGTCATCTTCATGAATTTCCGCGCCGACCGCGCCCGCGAGCTGTCCCGTGCGTTCGTCGAAGCGGACTTCAGCGAATTCCCACGCGCACGCCTGCCCAAGCTGGCGGCGTACATCGGCCTGACCCAGTATTCGGCGAAGATTCCGGCGCCTGCCGCGTTTGCCCCGTCCAGCCTGGACAATGTCCTGGGCGAATACCTGGCGAAGAACGGCAAGACCCAGCTGCGCATCGCCGAGACCGAGAAGTACGCCCATGTCACCTTCTTCTTCTCCGGTGGTCGCGAAGAGCCGTTCGAAGGCGAAGAACGCATCCTGATCCCGTCGCCGAAGGTCGCCACCTACGACCTGCAGCCGGAAATGAACGCTCCCGAGGTCACCGACCGCATCGTCGAGGCCATCGAGCAGCAGCGTTATGACGTGATCGTGGTCAACTATGCCAACGGCGACATGGTCGGCCATACTGGCGTGTTCGAAGCGGCGGTCAAGGCCGTCGAAGCCCTGGATATCTGCGTCGGCCGTATCGTCGAAGCCCTGGACAAGGTCGGCGGCGAAGCGCTGATCACCGCTGACCACGGCAACGTCGAGCAGATGGAAGACGAGTGCACCGGCCAGGCGCACACCGCCCATACCAGCGAGCCGGTGCCGTTCATCTATGTCGGCAAGCGCCAGGTCAAGGTCCGCGAAGGCGGCGTGCTGGCCGATGTGGCGCCGACCATGCTCAAGCTGCTGGGGCTGGAAAAGCCGGTAGAGATGACCGGCACCTCGATCCTGGTCGATGCTTGATGCTTGTACGGGGCCGCTTTGCGGCCCTTTCGCGGCACAAGGCCGCTCCTACAGGTGATCGCACATAACCTGTAGGAGCGGCCTTGTGCCGCGAAAGGGCTGCGCAGCAGCCCCGAAATACCTGAATTCCAGACCAACGCCCCGCCGCGCATGCCGCAGGGCGTTTTTTTTGCAGGCCCGCAAGGGCATACTAGGCCAGTCTCCATCCCCGGTACGCCAAACCCCATGCTCCGCGCCCTCTTCTTACTAGCCCTGTCATGCCTGCTCACCCCGGCTTTCGCCGACGAGCGCGCACAGACCCAGCAACAGCTGGACGCCACCCGCCAGGACATCGCCGAGCTGAAGAAGATGCTGGGCAAGCTTCAGGAGGAGAAAGCCGGCGTGCAGAAAGACCTCAAGTCCACCGAGACCGACATCGGCAGCCTCGAGAAACAGGTGGAGGCATTGCAGCAAGAACTAAAAAAGACCGAGGGCGAGCTGGAGCGCCTTGATCACGAGAAAAAAAAACTCCAGAGCGCCCGCGTTGAACAGCAACGCCTGATTGCCATCCAGGCCCGTTCGGCCTACCAGAACAATGGCCGCGAGGAATACCTCAAGCTGCTGCTGAACCAGCAGAACCCCGAGAAGTTCGCCCGCACCCTCACCTATTACGACTACCTCAGCAAGGCGCGCATGGACCAGTTGCGCGCCTTCAACGAGACCCTGCGCCAGCTGGCCAACGTCGAGCAGGACATCGCCCGCCAGCAGGAACAGCTGCTGACCCAACGCGCCGACCTCGACGGTCGCCGCCAGGCGCTCGTGGCCGAGCGCGACAAGCGCCAGCAGGTGCTGGCCAAGCTCAACAGCGACATGAAAGAGCGCGACCAGAAGCTGCAGAGCCGCGAGCAGGACCAGGCCGACCTGGGCAAGGTGCTCAAGACCATCGAGGAAACCCTGGCCCGCCAGGCCCGCGAGGCCGAAGAGGCGCGCCAGCGCGCCCTGCTGGCCAGGCAGGAAGAAGAGAAACGCCGCAAGGAGCAGGCCCTGGCTGCGGCAGCCCGTGCCCAGGAGCCCGAGGAGGCGCCGAAAAAGGCCCGCACCACCCTCGGCCCGGTGGTTTCCAGCGATGGCGCCAGCTACGGCGGCGCTTTTTCTGCGGCCCGGGGCAAACTTCCATGGCCGGTCAATGGTCGATTGCTGGCACGCTTCGGCGATACCCGCGGCGGCGACGCCCGGGCCAAATGGGACGGAGTGATGATCGGCGCCAGCGCCGGCACCCAGGTGCGCGCCGTGCACGGCGGGCGCGTGGTGTTCGCCGACTGGTTGCGCGGCGCTGGACTTCTGGTCATCCTCGACCATGGTAATGGCTACCTGAGCCTCTACGGCCACAACCAGAGCCTGCTCAAGAGCGCCGGCGATATCGTCAAGGCAGGCGATGCCATCTCCACCGTCGGCGACAGCGGTGGCCAGGACAACGCCGGCCTGTACTTCGCGATTCGCCAGCAGGGCCGGCCCACCGACCCTGCGCAATGGTGCCGAGGCTAGTGTCCTGTCTCGGAAATACGTTCTCTTTTGGCGAGTGGCTTGGGTGTTCGGCCAAGGCGCCGCGACGAGTCATAGCAGGGCTATGGCGAGGAGTGGCAACGCCGGCCGGGCGCCCAAGACGCCGCCAAAAGTGAACAGCTTATTTCCGAGACAGGACACTGGATAATGCTACTTTTACGGCGCCGCCCACGAAACGGCGGCGCCGATGCTCCCGACGGGAGCACCAACAGGATCAGGAGTTCGTTCGACATGCTGCACTCGCCTCGCCTCACCCAGCTGGCCCTGACCATCGCCCTGGTCATCGGCGCGCCCCTGGCCGTTGCTGCCGAGCCGGCCAAGCCGGCTGCGGTGCCGGCCACCGAGGTGACCGCCAAGGCGCCGCTGCCGCTTGAAGAGCTGCGCACCTTCGCCGAGGTCATGGACCGCATCAAGGCCGCCTATGTGGAGCCTGTGGACGACAAGACCCTGCTGGAGAACGCCATCAAGGGCATGCTCAGCAACCTCGACCCACACTCTGCCTACCTCGGCCCCGAGGATTTCCAGGAGCTGCAGGAAAGCACCAGCGGCGAGTTCGGCGGCCTGGGCATCGAAGTGGGCATGGAAGACGGCTTCGTCAAGGTGGTCTCGCCCATCGACGACACCCCGGCCTCCCGCGCCGGCATCGAGGCCGGCGACCTGATCGTCAAGATCAACGGCGCGCCGACCCGCGGCCAGACCATGACCGAGGCCGTGGACAAGATGCGCGGCAAGATCGGCGAGAAGATCACCCTGACCCTGGTGCGCGACGGCGGCACGCCGTTCGACGTGACGCTGGCCCGCGCGGTGATCCAGGTCAAGAGCGTCAAGAGCCAGTTGCTGGAGAACGACTACGGTTACATCCGCATCACCCAGTTCCAGGTCAAGACCGGCGACGAGGTAGGCAAGGCCCTGGCCAAGCTGCGCAAGGACAACGGCAAGAAGCTGCGTGGCGTGGTCCTCGACCTGCGCAACAACCCCGGCGGCGTGCTGCAGTCGGCGGTGGAAGTGGCCGACCACTTCCTCACCAAGGGCCTGATCGTCTACACCAAGGGCCGCATCGCCAACTCCGAGCTGCGCTACTCCGCCGACCCGGCCGACGCCAGCGAAGGCGTGCCGCTGGTGGTGCTGATCAACGGCGGCAGCGCCTCGGCCTCGGAAATCGTCGCCGGCGCCCTGCAGGACCAGAAACGCGCCGTGCTGATGGGCACCGACAGCTTCGGCAAGGGCTCGGTGCAGACCGTGCTGCCGCTGGCCAACGACCGTGCGCTGAAGCTCACCACCGCACTGTATTTCACCCCCAACGGCCGCTCGATCCAGGCCCAGGGCATCGTCCCGGACATCGAGGTACGTCCGGCCAAGCTTACCGCCGAGGCCGACAACGACAACTTCAAGGAAGCCGACCTGCAGGGCCACCTGGGCAACGGCAACGGCGGTGCCGACCGCCCAAGCGGCAGCAGCAAGCGCAAGGATCGCCCACAGGACAACGACTTCCAGCTCAGCCAGGCCCTCAGCCTGCTCAAGGGCCTGAACATCACCAAGGGCGACTGACCGCTTCCCATGCGTTACCTGCTGTTCACGCTGTTCTGCCTCATGCTCGGTACCGCCCAGGCGGCGCCGGGCAAGGCCTACATGAGCATCATCATCGACGACCTGGGACAGAGCAGCGAGCGTGACAGCCGCACCCTCGCCCTGCCCGGGCCGGTCACCATGGCGATCATGCCCGACACCCCGCACGCCACCGAGTTCGCCCGCCAGGCCCACAAGGCCGGACGCACGGTGATCCTGCACATGCCCATGGACCCGGCCACCGGTCCCTACGCCTGGCACCCCGGCACGCCGATCGAGGAGCTGGCCCGACGCCTGGACGCTGCCTTGGCCAAGGTGCCTTACGTCGCGGGTATCAACAACCACATGGGCAGCCGCATGACCGCCCAGCGCGAACCGATGCGCTGGCTGATGGAAGAGCTGCAACGCCGCCACCTGTTCTTCGTCGACAGCCGCACCAGCGCCGCCACTGTGGCGGCGGCAGAGGCCCAGGCATTGGGCTTGGCCCATGTCTCACGGGATGTGTTCCTCGATGACGTGCGCACCACGGAGGCGATCAGCGGACAATTGCAGCTGGGTATCGCCCAGGCCCGCAAACAAGGCTCTGCGGTACTGATCGGCCACCCCTACCCGCAGACGCTTGAGGTACTGGCCCGTGAAATCCCCCGACTCAAGGCCCAGGGCATCGAGTTGATCGGTCTACCGCAGATGATCGCCGAACGCGGCAATCAGGCCATGCCCGCCCATGGTCACCAGGGTCGCTACAGCAATCGCTGAGGCGTCGCCCGATCCAGACCAACGTGGGAGCGGGCTAGCCCCGCGATCACCGGCTAGGCCGGTGCTGGCAGGGCATCGCGGGCCAAGCCCGCTCCCACGCTGGTGATACCTATGCCGCCACAGCCAACGTACCGCGCATATCCATAAGCACCACCTGGCGCCCCTTCCCCGCAGGCACGCTCGCATCGGTAATCCATACAGGAGCTCAACCGATGTCGACCAAAGCCACCTCTCTCCTTGCCCTGACGATGCTCTGGGCCGCGACCGAAACCCTCGCCGCCACCAGCGACACACCCACACTGCTGAAAAACGCCCAGGGCGAGCACGCCCATTGGAGCGGCATCGGCCGCCTTAACATGGAGCGCGGCCGCCAATGCATCGCCACGCTGATCGACAGCCGCGGCCCCGCATCCACCACGACAGGCCCCGCTTACCTGCTGACCAGCGGCCACTGCCTGGAGACTCGCAATGGCCGGATCATCCACGATCAGCCGGCGCAGGGCAGCATCACCTTCAACTACTTCGCCGACACCCCGGATGCTCGCCCGACATTCGCCCTCAAGCGCACGCTGTGGAGCAGCATGCAAGGCAGCGACCTGGCGCTGCTGGAACTGGACGCCAGCCTCGCTCAGGTGATGGCCGCAGGCATCCAGCCGCTGGCGCTTGGCGTCAGTCCAGCATCAGGCAGCGCGGTGGTGATGGTGGGCGAGGCCGGCAGGCCAGACCTCGGACTGCGCGCGGCCCAATGCACAGAACGGGACCAGGCCAGCGTGACCGAGTTTCCCTGGGTATGGCGCAGGCTCAAGGTCAATGACTGCCCCTCCGGCGGCAAAGGCGCATCAGGCAGCGCGGTGATCGACCAGGTCAGCGGACACTTGGTCAGCGTCGTCAACAGCGTGCCTGTCGGAGCGACGCAAAACAATTACGCCATCCCGGTCCAGCGTGTACTCGGTTGCTTTCACCAAGGCCACGCCGATCTGAGCCTCGAACGCTGCATCCTGCTGCCCGCCTTCCAAATCACTCAGAAAGGGCGGGCCCGCTTGCTCAGGCGGCTCGGCAACGGCTCATCCGCCGCCACCTGGGACCTGGCCCTCGACATCGACACCCCGCGCTACCGCTACAAGCAGGTACGCGATGCACTCGAGTGCGAGGACGCGGCCGGCTACAGCGGCACGATCCCCGCCAGCGAACGGCGCATCGACAACCCGATCGCCAGCGAGCCGGGCCGCTACTACCTGTGTCTGGTCGGCGTGCAATCGCCGGATCAGCGTCCCTACCCGGCCCTGCTGGCCAACGCCCTTAGCCTGCCTGTCGAGGTGATTCCGGCAGGTCTTCCGCAAATCCGCTACACCCTTGATCGCCACGAGCAAGGCCACGTCATGCTCAACTGGCAGACCAGGCAGCCCTACCTGAGCCACTACCTGGTCAAGTACGGCGCCGCGGACCGGATGGACTGCGACAACGCCTTCGGTTACCGCCGCGCCCTGACACCCGCCCAGGTCATCCCGGCCTCACGCCTGCCGGCCACGCTCTGTAGCCGCGCCATCGACATCGACGGACAAGTGGCGTCGACCCACAGCGAACTGCTGCCGGTGCACGGCCATTGATTTCAGGCCCTGCCTGCGCCGCTCAGGCAGGGCCGCCCCCTCAAGCCAAGGGAATGATCCCTGCCACATCGCTGGCAGTCAGGCGCCCCCTGTGCACCCGCTCACCGCTGACGGCCTCGTACTGTCTGCCCAGAAAACGCTGGCTCCAGACCTTCAGGTGCCCATGGGTGAACGCCTCGAGCGGCGCTGCCTGGGAGGGCAGGTGGAAATGCGCCGCCCAGAGGCTGCGCCCCCTGGTTTCCCCTGGGGCTTCCAGGCGGGTTACCCTGAACTCGTCGAACGGGCTGGTAGTGGCCGAGGTATCACGCCTGATGTAGTCCACCTTGATCAATCCCTGGGCATGGAGAAAGCGCAGCCCGTGCGCAGAGGGATAGCGGGTCTTGTCGTACAGCTCGGTCAGCAGCCGCTTCATCTGCGCCTGCAGGTCGCTCACCGCGGCATTCAAGGCGCCCACCAGCGCTTCAGCCGCTCCCTGCCCGGCCAGGAGCTCGGCCGTACCTTGCAAGCGGTCGGCCTGGCGTTTGAGCATGCGCTCCAGCATGCGTCCATTGACGTCATCCTTCACATAGGCCCGGGCGATGGCCAGCACGTCTTCGCTATCCTTCAGCAGCCCCTGCACCAGAGCCTTGGCTTGCTCCGTGCCCTCTTCCTCGGCACCGGCCTCTGCCCCATCACCTTCGCGCTCCACCCAGTCACCGTCCTTGAAGTCGAAGACCTGCAGGACCGCCTTGCTGATCGGGTCACGCACCTCGAGCAGTGTCCCCGCCTGCCCCTGCACTTCAGTCCCGATGACCAGCAGGCCTTCACGGGTGCGCACGGCCCGCTGCAACTCCTCGGTGCGCGGATAAGGCACTCGCTTGATCAACCCTGGCGCGCCGTCCTGCTCCGCAAGGGCATCCACCAGACGGCGGCCGGCATCATCCTTGAGCAGTTGCATATGGGTCCGGTAGCGCTGAAGCCGGTCGACTTCCACCAGGTCGCCGCCCGTGCGCTCCAGGTGCAGCGCATTGATGATCGCCGCCGCATAGGCGTCCCACGCTTCCTGGAGAATGCTGATGCGATCGGCCACGCCCAGGTTGGACATCAGCGACTCGCCATGGGCCGTGGCGGCGCTCCTGAGTGTGGTGCCCGCCAGATCGTCGCGGTACCTCAGCAGTTGATGCCGGCCATTTTGCGAGTCCAGGTGCAATGCCAGGTCTGCCAGGTTCAGGGCGTGATGGAAGCGAAGATCGACAACGGTGAAGGTACGCTCGGCTATCAACCGGGCGACCGTTCGCCGGGTTCCGGCAATGCCGAAGTCAAGGTCGTCGGGGACCTCGGCCAGCAACTCATCCAGGCCACCTTGCGCGACCAGCATGCGCTCCTGGAGGTCGACGACCTTCGCCAGCTCCACGCGAAAATGCCGGTACTCGTCGCGCACATGGGCGCCTACACCGTCATCGAACTGCGCCGCCAACTCGGTCATGCGCGGAAAGTTCGCAAGGTGCTGCAGCTCACCCAGGATGAAATCGCTGTTGCGCAGCAGCGCAGCCGTCAGCGTGGCCCGATGCAGGCCGAGGGTCTGTGCGAAGCCCGGCTTGCGGAGGCTGCCGTACTTGGGCTCGAGCATGCTCTGCAGGACACCGCAGTGCTCGCGATCCAGGCGGACCACCGCTTCGGCCTGGGCGACGGCTTGCAGGCGCTTGGCGTCCAGTTCGCCAGCGAGCGCGGCGATGCGCTGATCATAAGACGCCATGATCCGGTCGGAGGCGGCCCTGTCGAACGTGTCATCTTCGTGCTCCTCAGCTGCGAGTCGCCTGCCCCTTTCCTGAATCCTCAACCTTTCCAGATGCTGAAGACGCTCCTGGACCGTGACGACTTCCTGGCTAAAGCGGCCGAACGTTTGCAGCTCCCGGTTTGCCTGATCGGTCAATTTGTGGGTGGCGACTCGCAGCCTGGCGAACTGCCGCTCGAGACGCCCGCCGGGCATGCCACCACCGAGGCGCAGCCGGGTATCGATGCGCCAGGCACCTTGCTCGAAGACCAGCCACGGCCCCGGCTGCCGCGCGCCGTCGACAATCCGGATGTCATCGCCTTCCACACTGACGGCGAAGACCTCCCCCAGCATCGAGACATAGTGCCGCCCGTCGACCGTGTACAGCCCGGCTAGCGAGGGCTGCAAGCCCGCCAGCGGAACACTCGCACGCATGGCCATCAAGGCCTTGCGTTGCTCCGGGGCAAGCCAGTTGAACCCCTGGTTGCCGCGCCAGCTCAGGTCGAGCTGCAAACCCGTGGCGGCACGCGGCAGTGGCCCCGGCATACCCACCTTGCCTTGGGCCGGCTCGACCCTTGCCGCCGCGTAGCCACCGTCCTGGGTGGGAGGCCCTTCGAAACCGGCGGCCTGGAGCAAGCGCCGCGGCACTGCCTGGCGGCCTTTCGGCAGTCGCGCATGCAACAGCGCCATGCCCAGGTTGATGACCAGGTCGACGGCGGCCGTGGAGCGCTCGAACGCGCCACCTTGCGCCAGCGCCTGGCCATCGCCACGCAGGCTATCAAGGGTCTGGATCAACCAGGCAACCGTGGCGATCGGCCCACTCATCAGCACCGTGGCGGTATCGAACAGCAGCCAGGCGCCTTTGCCGAGCACCGCCCAACGGCTTTCGGCAGTGGACGTGCTCTGCTTCTCGGCCAGGTCCAAAAGTAGCGCCCGATTTGCCGCGTACAATTTTTCATCCACATCGTCTAGCCACGGCACCCCGTCCAACCGGGCCGGCTCGGGCCTTTCGGGTAGTTGGAAAGGATCAATACCAAGATGCACGACGTGGGGCTCTGCAAACCCACCCTTGTCGTAGATCGGCCGAGCATGCTCATCCATCCAGGCCAGGATGCTCGCCTGCAGCGGGCCCGATTCGCGGATGGCCGCCATCAGCGCATCGAGGCTGGAGAACTGCCGTAGCGGTTCATCCGCGTACAGCGGGCGGTAGAGCAGCACCACACGGGGCTCGGTCGAAAACAGTACGAACATGCCCTGGACCCGATCATGCCGGCTGGAAGTCGGCTGCCGCTTGAAGGTGAGCGGCATCAGGCCGCTTGCCTTCAAGCTCTTGTCGCCAAGGTCTTTGCACAGATCGATGACACACTGCAGGCCCGCTTCGCTGAGCTTGTGATCGAGTTTCGCCTGCAAGGCGCTGAAACGCAGCGCCTGGCGCCACTCCCGGGCAAAGCGGCGAGTGCGCTCGGGGCGGGCCGCCGGGTCATCCAGGGCGTCGGCCACGTACTTGGGATAACGGCCACCGATATCGACCTTGCGCACCAGTGCCTTCACGTAGTCGGTAGTCATCCAGGGCATGATCAGCTGACCGTTGGCATGCCTGATGTTTTGGAGGAAGGCATCACCCAGTGAGCTGAGATTGGCGATGGCGAACTCGGTCAGGGTCAGCTCGCCCGCCGACTCCAGCGGTTCGCCACCAGCCGTTCCTGCGCCTGCGCCACCCGCAACTCCGTTTGCGACCTCAAGCGCCAGGATCAGTTCATCGGAGAAATAGTTGGCTTCCACCGGATAGTCCTCGAGCATCTGTTTGCGCAGTTGCTGGCGGGCATAAGCCTGCAGGTCGAGTATCCCATCCAGCGCCGCCACGCCCTTTGCGTCAATCTGGTCCAGCGCCATATCCAGCAACGCCGACTGATAGGCGAAGCTGGTGCTGGCCGACGTGGCGGCTATGCCTGGCGGTATCGCGGGCGCACCCGTTTCTTCGACGAAGTAGCCCGCCACCAACCACTGCGCGGGGTCGCTCAGCTCGGCGAACAGCGCCTCCATTTGCGCCAGTGTCAGCCCCTGCAGACGCAGTTGCCCGATGCGCTCGAGCATGTGCCCGAGCAGCAAGGCGCTCCATTGCGCGAATACATCGCCCTCGAGTTCGTGGCGATCCCAGGTCAGGACAGTGAACCGGTAGCGCAGCGCAAGTTCGTCACGCAGCGCCAGGGCGAAATCGTCCAGCGAATCCAAGGCCCTGACCTGGCCCGACGGCTCAAGCCAGAGCACAACCGCTCGCTCGTCCCACTCGGCCGTCACCAGCAAGCCGGGCTGGAGCCGTCTGAATTGCTGCTGGTCCGCACGCAGGCTGGCCTGGACGACGAACACCGCAGGCTGATCATCACTTCCCCGAATCAGGCCACGGACACAAGCCTGCTGCTGGTCGTCCAGACCCTGCAGGGGCAGGTTGCGCAGCAACGCCATTTTCAACAGCAGCTGCAACCAGCTATCGCGGCGCTTGCCGGATGTACCCAGCCCGTTCCAATAGCTCACCTGAGCCTGGCTGAAGTGCTCGATCAGTCGCGCCAGCAGCCTGTTGAGCACAGGCGTGATGCCCGTCAGACGACGTGTATCCCAGGCACCGTGCGAGCCGGCGAAGCGGTGAGGCCCCGCCAGGCCCAGATTGTGATGGCGTTCGCCGATGGCCTCCAGGTCCAACGGCGTACCATCGAGCATCGCCTGCAGCACAACCTCCACCAGCGGGGCGGTCGTCCAGTAGTGGGTGTCTGGATCCGGGCTGTCCAGGATCAACGGATCGGCGGACTCCAGCGCCGGCTCGACGAAGGCCAGCCATGGCAGCTCCCTGAACAGCACGTGCAGCAGCTGCTCGCTGACCACCTGGCGCAAGGTCGGCCGACTGGCGAATTGCCGGGCGACGGCGTTCTTGAAGTCGAAGATCGGTGTTGATGTGTTGGTCATGGAAAAGGCCCCGTTCATTGATGAGCCACCACCATGCCCCCGCACCCGCACACCACTGGCACTACATATTGCCCCCCGGATACGACAAGGGGCCCGACACTTGCGCGCCGGGCCCCTTGTTCACATCAGCCGTGATCAGCTGTACACACGCCCCAGCAACTGGCGGTGGCTTTCGAACTGATCGAGCACGTCACGCACGATCTGCTCGCGGGTGAAGCCCATCAGGTCGTATTCCTGGCTGCCATCGTGCAGGTATACCTCGGCACGGTAGAAGCGCTGGCGCACTTCCGGCTCGCCTTCGACCGGCGCCTCGCTCGGCGCGGCCATGTAACCGTCCAGGCTGGCTTCGTAGACGAACGGGTTGCCCTCTTCCATCATCACCCGCAGGCCCATCATGTTGCGCGACTGGCCAACACGGGTCTCGACTTCGAAGCCCAGGGTGCGCAGCTGCTCGGCGGCTTCCTTCAGCGCCGGGCTGACCTGCTTGTCCATGAAGCGCTGGACCACGGCCTGGGTCGGCTGCAGGTCCAGCTGGCTGAGGCGCTCGCTGAAGCCGCGACGGCCACGGGCGGCCAGTTCGGCGCGCTCGCTCTCGACCGCGACGTCCTGCTTCATGGCTTTCATCAGGCCGAACATGAACAGCACCAGGACCACCGAGAACGGCAGGCCGGCCAGTACCACCATGGTCTGCATGGCTTCGAAGTTACCGGCGAACAGCAGGCCGATGGTGACCAGGGTGATGACCACCGACCAGAACACCACCATCCAGTGCGGGGCGTCTTCGTCGACCTTGCCGCCTTTGCACGACAGGTTGGCCATCATCACCGCGCCGGAGTCGGCCGGGGTCAGGAACAGCACGAAGCCGACGAACACCGCCACACCGATGACGATCTTGGCGGCCGGGAAGAATTCCAGCAGCTGGTAGATCGACATCGACGGCTGTTCGAGCGCGGTCTTGCCCAGCTCGACGGCGCCCTGGTTGATCACCAGGTCCAGCGCGGTGTTGCCGAAGATCGACAGCCAGGCCAGGGTGAAGCCCAGCGGGATCAGCAGCACGCCGCTGACCAGCTGACGCACGGTACGGCCCTTGGAGATACGGGCAATGAACATGCCGACGAACGGGCCCCAGGAGATCCACCAGGCCCAGTAGAACACGGTCCACAGGCCCAGCCAGCGCTCGGACTTGTCGTTGTCGCCTTCATAGACATACAGATCGAAGGTCTTCAGCACGACACCGTTGAGGTAGTCACCGACGTTCTGCACGAAACCGTTGAGCAGGTGCAGGGTGTTGCCGGCCAGCAGCACGAAGATCAGCAGGCCGCTGAACAGCAGGATGTTCAGGTTGGACAGGCGGCGGATGCCGTTCTCCACGCCCGACACCGCGGCCACGGTGGCAACGCCCGCCATGACCAGGATCACCACCAGCAGGTTGGTCTTGCTGTGGTCCATGCCGAACAGGTATTCCAGGCCCGAGGCCACCTGCATCGAACCGATGCCGAGGTTGGTCACCAGGCCCAGCAGGGTAACGAACATGCCGAAGATGTCCACGGCATGGCCCGCGCCGCCCTTGACCCAACGCTCACCGACCAGCGGGTACAACGCCGAACGCAGTGCCAGCGGCTGGTTGTGACGGTAGGCGAAGTAACCCACGGCAAGACCGACCAGGGCGTAGATCGCCCAGCCGTGCAGGCCCCAGTGCAGGAAGGTCAGCTGCAGGCCCTGGCGTGCGGCCTCGAGGCTGGCAGGGGTGCCTTCTGGTGGGTTGAAGTAATGGTCCAGCGGCTCGGAGGCGCCGAAGTACAGCAGCGAGATACCGATGCCCGAGGAAAACAGCATGCCGGCCCAGGCGCCGTAGCTGAAGTCGGGGGTGTCGTCCTTGCCGCCAAGCTTGAGCTTGCCGTAGTCGGAGAAGGCCAGGTAGACGACGAACAGCAGGTAACCGCAGATCACCAGCATGTAGTACCAGCCGAAGGTACGGGTCAGCCATTTCTGGGCGACGCCCAGCGCCTGGCCGGCGGCTTCGGGGACAGCGATCAGCAGGGCAGTCAGAACAAGGATCATCAGCGCCGAGGTGTAGAACACCACGCGGTTGACCCGTACCCGCTCGGCGGGGGGGGTTGTCAGGGAGGCAGAACTCATTGCACGAATGCTCCGGGCAGTGCGGCAGTGGAGGCTATACAGTTATTTCCCGCGCAATTGGTGCAATAGCCCTACTGCGCAAGGTGTTATAAAAGGCACCTGGAAACCGTGATCCCGAATCGAAACGCTGCAAAAAAAACAGACCGGCCGCCTGTCGCCTTGCCACGCACTCAGCAGAAGGTGCGCGCATTCGCCACAGACCACCTGGCCCGCTCCAAGGGCCGACCGGGCAGTCCATGACCGCTCGGCAGAATCTGTCCTTTGCATCGCTCATGCCCGTCAACGCCTTGTATTCCGGGGGTTACACGATTTCCTGGGGTGTCGATTCGTGTCCTCTTGACCGTCCTGAAAACTGTCAATGGCACAAATTGTCGCAGAGCTTATTCTTTATTGATTGAACGTTCAATCAAAACAAAATAGACTGGCCTCGCCGAGGTAGCCGCTTGTCGTCTGCCCGCAGGCCTGAGGAGATAGCAAGATGCCCAAGGTCGGTATGCAACCCATCCGCCGCCAGCAGTTGATCGAAGCCACATTGCAGGCAGTCGATCAGGTCGGACTGGGCGATGCCAGCATTGCGCTGATTGCCCGTTTGGCCGGTGTGTCGAACGGCATCATCAGTCACTACTTTCAGGACAAGAACGGCCTGATCGCAGCGACGATGCGCTACATCATGAACATGCTCAACGAGGGTGTGATCGCGCGTCGTCAGGCACTCACGGACGACAGCCCGCGTGCCCACCTGAAGGTGATCATCGAAGGCAACTTCGATGCGAGCCAGGTGAATGGCCCGGCAATGAAAACCTGGCTGGCCTTCTGGGCCTCCAGCATGCACCAGCCGTCTTTGCACAGGTTGCAGCGGATCAACGATCACCGCCTGTATTCCAACCTGTGCTGCCAGTTCCGCCGCGTCCTGCCGCTCTACCATGCGCGCAAGGCTGCCCGCGGGCTGGCAGCCCTGATCGACGGCCTGTGGCTGCGTGGCGCCCTGTCGGGAGATGCATTCGACACCGACCAGGCAATACGAATTGCTTACGAATACATGGATCTACAACTGGCTAAACAGCAGTCCCTGGGCACAACCGACCAGGCCTCTGAACAGCCGCGCGCAGCGACCAGCCAACCGGCAGGAGCGTGACGCGGCAGCCAACCACACACTGCACTTGCGAGGACACTATGGCCCGTTTCGGAACGCAAAAACTCTACATTGATGGCGCTTACGTCGACGCTGGCAGCGACGCCACCTTCGAAGCCATCAACCCGGCCACCGGCGAAGTCCTCGCTCACGTGCAGCGCGCGACCCAAGCCGACGTCGAGAAGGCCGTCGAAAGCGCCGAGCGCGGCCAGAAAGTCTGGGCCGCGATGACCGCCATGCAGCGTTCGCGCATCCTGCGCCGCGCCGTCGACATCCTGCGCGAGCGCAACGACGAACTGGCCATGCTGGAAACCCTGGACACCGGCAAGTCGTACTCCGAGACCCGCTACGTCGACATCGTCACCGGCGCCGACGTGCTGGAGTACTACGCAGGCCTGGTACCGGCCATCGAAGGCGAGCAGATCCCGCTGCGCGAATCGTCCTTCGTCTACACCCGCCGCGAGCCGCTGGGCGTGACCGTCGGTATCGGCGCCTGGAACTACCCGATCCAGATCGCCCTGTGGAAATCCGCCCCGGCCCTGGCCGCCGGCAACGCGATGATCTTCAAGCCGTCGGAAGTCACCTCGCTGACCACCCTGAAACTGGCCGAGATCTTCACCGAGGCCGGCCTGCCGAACGGCGTGTTCAACGTCCTGACCGGCAGCGGCCGCGAAGTCGGCACCTGGCTGACCGAGCACCCGCGCATCGAAAAAGTCTCCTTCACCGGCGGCACCACCACCGGCAAGAAAGTCATGGCCAGCGCCTCCAGCTCCTCGCTGAAGGAAGTGACCATGGAACTGGGCGGCAAGTCGCCACTGATCATCTGCGACGACGCCGACCTGGACAAGGCCGCCGACATCGCCATGATGGCCAACTTCTACAGCTCGGGTCAGGTCTGCACCAACGGCACCCGCGTGTTCATCCCAGCCGCGATGAAAGCCGCCTTCGAAGCCAAGATCGCCGAGCGCGTGGCCCGCATCCGTGCCGGCAACCCGGAAGACGAGAACACCAACTTCGGCCCGCTGGTCAGCTTCCAGCACATGGAAAGCGTGCTGTCGTACATCGCCAAGGGTAAAGAAGAAGGCGCCCGCGTGCTGTGCGGCGGTGAGCGTCTGCTGGACGGCGACTTCGCCAAGGGCGCGTTCGTGGCCCCGACCGTGTTCACCGACTGCACCGACGACATGACCATCGTCAAGGAAGAGATCTTCGGCCCGGTAATGAGCATCCTCAGCTACGAGACCGAGGAAGAAGTCATCCGTCGCGCCAACGACACCGAATACGGCCTGGCCGCCGGCGTCTGCACCAACGACATCAGCCGCGCCCACCGCATCATCCACAAGCTCGAGGCCGGCATCTGCTGGATCAACGCCTGGGGCGAGTCGCCGGCGGAAATGCCGGTTGGCGGTTACAAGCAGTCGGGCGTCGGCCGTGAGAACGGTGTCAGCTCGCTGGCTCAATACACTCGCATCAAGTCGGTCCAGGTCGAGCTGGGCGGCTACAACTCGGTTTTCTAAACCCCGTTTAGCCACGCCCGTGCCTTCGCGCACGGGCGTTTCCGCTCCCTGACCACCGCCAACGAGGGTACTTTTCATGTCCCAAGAATTCGATTACATCATCGTCGGTGCCGGCTCCGCCGGTAACACCCTGGCCACCCGCCTGACCGAAGACGCCAGCGTCACCGTGCTGCTGCTGGAAGCCGGCGGCCCCGACTACCGCTTCGACTTCCGCACCCAGATGCCGGCCGCCCTGGCCTTCCCGCTGCAGGGTCGCCGCTACAACTGGGCCTACGAGACCGATCCGGAGCCGCACATGGACGGCCGCCGCATGGAATGCGGTCGCGGCAAGGGCCTGGGCGGCTCGTCGCTGATCAACGGCATGTGCTACATCCGTGGTAACGCCATGGACTTCGACGGCTGGGCTGAACTGCCGGGCCTGGAAGACTGGACCTACCTGGACTGCCTGCCGTACTTCCGTAAAGCCGAAACCCGCGACATCGGCCCGAACGACTACCACGGCGGCGAAGGCCCGGTCAGCGTGGCCACGCCGAAAGCCGGCAACAACCCGCTGTTCCACGCCATGGTCGAGGCCGGCGTGCAGGCCGGTTACCCGCGCACCGAAGACCTCAACGGCTACCAGCAGGAAGGTTTCGGCCCGATGGACCGTTCGGTGACCAAGAACGGCCGTCGCTCCAGCACTGCCCGTGGCTACCTGGACCAGGCCAAGAAGCGCCCGAACCTGACCATCGTCACCCACGCCCTGAGCGATCGCGTGCTGTTCGACAACAAGCGCGCCGTTGGCGTGACCTACCTGGTGGGTGACAGCGAAGAGCGCGTCGAAGCCCGCGCCCGCAAGGAAGTGATCGTTTCCTCCGGCGCCATCGCCTCGCCGCAGCTGCTGCAGCGTTCCGGCGTCGGCCCGCGCGCCCTGCTGGAAAGCCTCGACATTCCGGTGGTCCACGACCTGCCGGGCGTCGGCGAGAACCTGCAGGACCACCTGGAACTGTACCTGCAGTACGCCTGCACCCAACCGGTGTCGCTGTACCCGTCGCTGCTGTGGTGGAACCAGCCGAAAATCGGTGCCGAGTGGCTGTTCAACGGCACTGGTATCGGCGCCAGCAACCAGTTCGAGGCCGGCGGTTTCATCCGCACCCGTCCTGAGTTCAAGTGGCCGAACATCCAGTACCACTTCCTGCCGGTCGCGATTAACTACAACGGCTCCAACGGCGTGAAAGAGCACGGCTTCCAGGCGCACATGGGCTCCATGCGCTCGCCGGCCCGTGGTCGCATCCAGGCCAAGTCGAAGAACCCGCGCCAGCACCCGAGCATCCTGTTCAACTACATGTCCACCGACCAAGACTGGCAGGAATTCCGCGACGGCATCCGCCTGACCCGCGAAATCATGGCCCAGCCGGCGCTGGACGCGTTCCGTGGTCGCGAGATCAGCCCGGGCGCCCACGTGCAGACCGATGAAGAGCTGGACAAGTTCATCCGCGAGCACGCCGAAACCGCCTTCCACCCGTCCTGCTCGTGCAAGATGGGCACTGACGACATGGCAGTGGTCGACGGCGAAGGTCGCGTGCATGGCATGCAGGGCCTGCGCGTGGTCGACGCGTCGATCATGCCGCTGATCATCACCGGCAACCTGAACGCCACCACGATCATGATCGCCGAGAAGATCTCGGACAAGATCCGTGGCCGCAAGCCGCTGCCGCGCAGCAACGCCAAGTACTACGTGGCGGGCGATGCACCGGTGAAGGGCAAGCCGATGCGTGAAGTGAAGCAGGCGTAAGCCTGCTCCGGCCTCTTCGCGGGTAAACCCGCTCCCACAGAGACCACACCGCCTTCAAGGCCTGTGACATCCCTGTGGGAGCGGGCTTGCCCGCGAAAGGGCCCGCTCCGGCAACACAAGAAAAGGCACCTCTCGAGGTGCCTTTCCTACATCTGCAGAAACGCTTTACAGCCTGCCAATTCATCAGGTTAGAATCGATTGGCACGCGACCTGCTAGTTCATGCTTCCAGGTCCCTTCCCCCGCGATGTCCCGGAGTACCGCCTTTGGATGCGAGCACCATCAACAGCCTGTTCCTGATCGGCGCTTTACTGGTGGGCGCAAGTATCCTGGTCAGCTCGCTGTCATCGCGCCTGGGCATCCCCATTCTCGTCATCATCCTCGCGGTCGGCATGATCGCCGGGGTCGATGGTGGCGGCATCATCTTCAACAACTACCCGACCGCCTACCTGGTGGGCAACCTGGCGCTCGCCGTGATCCTGCTCGACGGCGGCCTGCGCACCCGGGTGGCGAGCTTCCGCGTGGCGCTGTGGCCGGCCCTGTCGCTGGCCACGGTCGGCGTGCTGATCACCACCGGCCTGACCGGCATGGTCGCCGCCTGGCTGTTCGACCTGAGCCTGATCCAGGGCCTGCTGATCGGCGCCATCGTCGGCTCCACCGATGCCGCGGCAGTGTTCTCGCTGCTCGGCGGCAAGGGCCTGAACGAGCGGGTCACCGCCACCCTGGAGATCGAGTCGGGCAGCAACGACCCGATGGCGGTGTTCCTCACCGTCACCCTGATCGACATGATCGCCAGCGGCCAGACCGGCCTGCACTGGAGCCTGCTCACCCACCTGCTGCGCGAGTTCGGCATCGGTGGGCTGATGGGCCTGGGTGGAGGCTGGTTGATGCTGCAACTGGTCAACCGCATCAACCTGGCCGGCGGCTTGTACCCGATCCTGGTGGTGGCCGGCGGCCTGGTGGTGTTCTCCCTGACCAACGCCCTGCACGGCAGCGGCTTCCTCGCCGTGTACCTGTGCGGCCTGGTGCTGGGCAACCGGCCGATCCGCAGCCGCCACGGCATCCTGCACATGCTCGACGGCATGGCCTGGCTGGCGCAGATCGGCATGTTCCTGGTGCTGGGCCTGCTGGTCACCCCCCACGACCTGCTGCCCATCGCCCTGCCCGCCCTGGGCCTGGCGCTGTGGATGATCATGGTGGCCCGCCCGCTGTCGGTGGTGGCTGCCCTGCTGCCGTTCAAGGCCTTCCATGGCCGCGAGAAGGGCTTCATCAGTTGGGTCGGCCTGCGTGGCGCGGTACCGATCATCCTCGCGGTGTTCCCGCTGATGGCGGGCCTGCCCCAGGCCCAGCTGTTCTTCAACCTGGCCTTCTTCATCGTGCTGGTGTCGCTGCTGGTGCAGGGCACCAGCCTGCCGTGGATGGCCAAGCTGCTGAAGGTCACGGTACCGCCGGACCCGGCGCCGATTTCCCGCTCCGCGCTCGAGGTGCACGTCACCAGCGAGTGGGAGCTGTTCGTCTACCGCCTGGGTGCCGAGAAATGGTGCATCGGCGCCGCCCTGCGCGAGCTGAAGATGCCCGAGGGCACGCGCATCGCCGCGTTGTTCCGCGGCGAGCAACTGCTGCACCCGTCGGGCAGTACCGTGCTGGAAGTCGGCGACATGCTCTGCGTGATCGGCCACGAACATAACCTGCCGGCGCTGGGCAAGCTGTTCAGCCAGGCGCCGCAACGTGGCCTGGACCTGCGTTTCTTCGGCGACTTCGTCCTCGAAGGCGATGCCGAGCTGGGTGCGGTGGCCGCACTTTATGGCCTGAAACTCGACGGTATGGACGCGAATATGCCGCTGGCGCAGTTCATCCGACAGAAGGTCGGAGGCGCGCCAGTAGTAGGCGACCAGATCGAATGGCACGGCACGATCTGGACCGTCGCGGTCATGGACGGGAACAAGATCCAGAAAGTGGGCGTCAGATTCCCCGAAGGTACCCGCCCCGGCCCCGGGCTGTTCCTCTAAACTCCGATTTGCCGCGTAACACAAGAACTCTGCCTATGTCCCTGCGTGACCATTGCCGCGCAGCCCTGCTGGGGCTGTGCCTGACCCTCTCGTTCGCCGCCGGCGCGGTGGAAATCCCGACCACCCCGGGCATCCAGAGCAGCCTGAGCAAGATCGCCGAGCGCAAGCTGCCGGAAACCGAGCAGAAAGCCGTGCAACAGGTGCTGGAACAGACCCTGGCGCTGCTCAACGCCCGCGACGACAGCGAGAGGAAGCTCGAAGCCCTCAAGCAGCAGTTGGCCAATGCTCCCCAGGAGATCCGTGACAGCCAGCGCGAGCTGATCAAGCTCAAGGCCAGCAACGCCGTGCCAGTGGCGCAGCGCTACGCCAGCCTGACGGTGCCGCAGCTCGAACAGATGCTCAGCGAACGCAGCACCCAGCAGGGCGACCTGCAGAAGGCGCTGTCCGAAGCCAACAGCCTGATCATCAACTCGCAGACCCGCCCTGAACGCGCCCAGGCCGAGATCAGCAGCAACCAGATGCGCGTGCAGCAGATCAACAACAGCCTCAAGAGCGGCAAGGACAACGGCAAGTCGATCAACGCCGACCAGCGCAACCAGCTCAACGCCGAACTGGCCTCGCTCAACGCCCTGACCCTGCTGCGCCGCCAGGAACTGGCCGGCAACAGCGTGCTGCAGGACCTGGGCAACGCCCGCCACGACCTGCTGATCGAGCGCGCCACCCGCCTGGAGCAGGAAATCCAGGACCTGCAGACGCTGATCAACGAAAAGCGCCTGGCCCAGTCGCAACAGGCCGTCACCCGCCAGTCGATCGAGGCGCAGAAGGCCGGCGGCAGCAACCTGCTGGCCACCGAGAGCACCGCCAACCTGCAGCTGTCCGACTACCTGCTGCGCAGCACCGACCGCCTCAACGAGGTGACCCAGCAGAACCTGCGCACCAAGCAGCAGCTCGACAGCCTCACCCAGGCCGACCAGGCCCTGGACGAACAGATCAACGTGCTCAAGGGCAGCCTGCTGCTGTCGAAGATCCTCTACAAGCAGAAGCAGGCTCTGCCGCACCTGAAGCTTGACCGCAACCTGGCCGACCAGATCGCCGATATCCGCCTCTACCAGTTCGAGATCAACCAGGAACGCGAACAGATGAGCAGCCCGTCCACCTATGTGGACAAGCTGCTGGCCAGCCAGCCCGAGGAAGATGTCACCCCGCAACTGCGCAAGGCCCTGCTGGAAGTGGCGATCACCCGCAGCGACCTGCTCGAGCGGTTGAACCGCGAGCTGTCGGCGCTGCTCAACGAATGCATCACCCTGCAACTGAACCAGAAGCAACTGTTGAGCACCGCCCAGAACCTGCGCACCACCCTGGAAGAGCAGATGTTCTGGATCCCCAGCAACAAGCCGCTGGACTGGCAATGGCTGCGCGAAGTGCCCGAGCGCCTGACCACTCAGGTGGCCAGCCTGCCCTGGGGCGCGGGCATCAAGGAACTGGCTGACGGCCTGGTGCAACAGCCGCTGCTGTTCCTGCCGCTGATCCTGGTGATCGGCGCCCTGCTGTGGCGGCGCAAGGCGCTGTACCGGCGCCTGGGCAAGGTCCACCAGGACATCGGCCACTTCAAGCGCGACAGCCAGTGGCATACGCCCCAGGCGATCCTGATCAACATCCTGCTCGCCCTGCCGGTGGCCCTGGCCCTGACCCTGGGCAGCTACGCCCTGCAGCTCGACGCCCGCGGGCAGAACGCCAACCTCGGCGCCGCCCTGTGGCAGATCGCCCAGGCCTGGCTGGTTTTCTATACCGCCTACCGCATCCTCGCCCCGGGCGGCGTGGCCGAGATCCACTTCCGCTGGCACAAGCCGCAGGTCGAGTTCCTGCGCGGCTGGGTGCGCCGACTCGGCACCGTGGTGCTGGCCCTGGTCGGCGTGGTGGCGGTGGCTGAACACCAGCCGTCGGCACTGGCCGAGGACGTGCTGGGCATCGGCGTGGTGCTGACCTGCTACGCCCTGATGGCCTGGCTGCTCAGCCGCCTGCTGCTGAGCAGCCCGGCGCACCAGAACACCTCGCTGTTCCGCAAGGCCGTCGGGGTGGCCTTCACCGCTCTGCCCATCGCGCTGTTCGTGGCGGTGTGCTTCGGCTACTACTACACCGCCCTCAAGCTCACCGACCGGCTGATCTACACCCTCTACCTGCTGCTGTTCTGGCTGGTGATCGAGGCCGCGTTCGTGCGCGGCCTGTCGGTGGCGGCACGGCGCCTGGCCTACCAGCGCGCCCTGAGCAAACGCCAGGCGGCCAAGGAAGGGCTGGACGGCGAAGTGGTGGTCGAGGAGCCGACCCTGGACATCGAGCAGGTCAACCAGCAGTCCCTGCGCCTGATCCGCCTGGCCCTGCTCGGCGGCTTCATCGGCGGGCTGTACTGGGTATGGGCGGACCTGATCACGGTGTTCGCCTACCTCAACAACATCACCCTCTACGAGTACAGCAGCGGCACCGGCGCGGCGGCCAGCATGGTGCCGATCAGCCTCGGCGACCTGCTCGGCGCCATGGTCATCGCCGGTATCGCCGTGGCCCTGGCCAGCAACCTGCCGGGCCTGCTCGAAGTGCTGGTGCTGTCGCGCCTGAACCTGGCCCAGGGCAGCGCCTACGCGATAACTACGTTGCTGTCCTATGTGATTGCCGGCGTCGGCATCGTCAGCACCCTGGCCACCCTCGGGGTCAGCTGGGACAAGCTGCAATGGCTGGTGGCGGCACTGTCGCTGGGCCTGGGCTTCGGCATGCAGGAGATCTTCGCCAACTTCATCTCCGGCATCATGATCCTGTTCGAGCGCCCGGTGCGCATCGGCGACACCATCACCATCGGCAACCTGTCCGGCACGGTGAGCAAGATCCGCATCCGCGCCACCACCATCACCGACTTTGACCGCAAGGACATCATCGTTCCCAACAAGACCTTCATCACCGGCCAGTTGATCAACTGGTCGCTGACCGACACGGTCACCCGGGTGACGCTGAAGCTGGGCATCGACTACGGCTCGGATCTGGACCTGGTGCGCGACCTGCTGCTCAAGGGCGCCCACGAAAACCCACGGGTGCTCAAGGATCCGGAGCCGCTGGTGTACTTCCTCAACTTCGGCGAAAGCTCGCTGGACCACGAACTGCGCATGCACGTGCGCGACCTGGGTGACCGCAACCCGACGCTGGACGAACTGAACCGCTATATCAACCGCGAGTTCAAGGCGCACAACATCAAGATTTCGGTGCGCCAGGTGGAGGTGTTCCTGATGGATACCAAAGGTGGCAAGCAGCAGTTGATCCCGATGGAGCGCAAGCCGGACAGCACGCCTCCCGTCTGAGTGGACGTCAAAGGGGTAACCGCCCAGAATGCCGGCGAGGGCTTCGCCCTCGTTCGCGGGTAAACCCGCTCCCACGGAGCAAGCGCGACCCCTGTGGGAGCGGGTTTACCCGCGAAGGGCCGCACAGCGGCCCCAATGGCATCGAATCCAGGAGCAGGCCCCGTGAAGTCCCTCGACCAACTCACCTTCGACAACCGCTTCGCCCAACTCGGCGACGCGTTTTCCACCCAGGTCCTGCCCGACCCGATCGCCGATCCACGCCTGGTCGTCGCCAGCGAATCGGCCATGGCCCTGCTCGACCTCGACCCGGCCCAGGCCGAACTGCCGGTGTTCGCCGAGCTGTTCAGCGGCCACAAGCTCTGGGAAGAGGCCGACCCTCGGGCGATGGTGTATTCCGGCCACCAGTTCGGCTCCTACAACCCGCGCCTGGGTGACGGCCGCGGCCTGCTGCTGGGCGAGATCCTCAACGAGGCCGGCGAGCACTGGGACCTGCACCTCAAGGGCGCCGGCCAGACGCCTTATTCGCGCATGGGCGACGGCCGCGCCGTGCTGCGCTCGTCGATCCGCGAATTTCTCGCCTCCGAGGCCCTGCACGCCCTGGGCATTCCCAGCAGCCGCGCATTGTGCGTGATCGGCTCAAGCACCCCGGTATGGCGCGAAGCCCGCGAGAGCGCCGCCATGCTCCTGCGCCTGGCCCAGAGCCACGTGCGCTTCGGCCACTTCGAATACTTCTACTACACCAAGCAACCGGAACAACAGCGGGTGCTGATCGACCATGTGCTGGAGCAGCACTACCCCGAGTGCCGCGACGCCGAGCAGCCCTACCTGGCCATGTTCCGCACCATCGTCGAACGCAACGCCGAACTGATCGCCCGCTGGCAGGCCTATGGCTTCTGCCACGGGGTGATGAACACCGACAACATGTCGATCCTGGGCATCACCTTCGACTTCGGCCCCTACGCCTTCCTCGACGACTTCGACGCCAACTTCATCTGCAACCATTCCGATGACCGGGGCCGCTACAGCTACGCCAACCAGGTGCCGATCGCCCACTGGAACCTCAGCGCCCTCGCCCAGGCCCTGACCACGGTGATCGAGGTCGAGCCGCTGAAGGAGGCGCTGGGACTGTTCCTGCCGCTGTACCAGGCGCACTACCTGGACCTGATGCGCCGCCGCCTGGGCCTGACCACCGCCGAGGACGACGACATGGCACTGGTCGAACGACTGCTGCAGTGCATGCAGCGGGGTGGCGTGGATTACACCCTGTTCTTCCGCCGTCTGGGCGAGCAGCCCGTGGCCGAGGCCCTGCAGGTGCTGCGGGATGACTTCATCGACCTGGCCGGCTTCGACGCCTGGGGCATCGAGTACCAGGCGCGCTGCGAACGCGAGCCGGGCAACGCTGAAGGGCGGTGTGAGCGCATGCATGCGGTCAACCCGCTGTACGTGCTGCGCAACTACCTGGCGCAGAAGGCCATCGAAGCCGCCGAGGCGGGCGACTACAGTAAAGTGCGGCGGCTGCACCAGGTACTGGGCAAGCCGTTTGAGGAGCAACCCGGGATGCAGGCCTATGCCGAGCGTCCGCCGGAGTGGGGCAAGCACCTGGAGATCAGTTGCTCGTCATGAACCCCGGGGCCGCTGCGCGGCCCTTTCCGGCCGGTCCGACGCCTCGGCAAGGCCGCTCCTACAGGAAAACGCATACCCCTGTAGGAGCGGCCTTGTGCCGCGAAAGGGCTGCACAGCAGCCCCAGCAATATCAAGGAGATAAAATGTCCGAACCCCTGGTAATCCCCTGCCCCCACTGCAACGGCCTCAACCGCCTACCCGCCGAGCGCCTGGGCGACAGCCCCAAATGCGGCCGCTGCAAGCAGGACGTGCTGCTCGCTCAGCCCTTCGACCTGAACGAGAGCACCTACGCCGCCCAGATCAAGGGCGACCTGCCGTTGCTGCTGGATGTGTGGGCCGACTGGTGCGGCCCCTGCAAGAGTTTCGCCCCGGTGTTCGAACAGGCCGCGCGCCAGCTCGCCGGCCGCTGCCGCCTGGCCAAGCTCGACAGCGAGGCCAACCGTAACCTCGCCGGCCAGCTCGGTATCCGCTCGATCCCCAGCTTGATCCTGTTCAGGAATGGCCGTGAAGTGGCGCGCCAGGCTGGGGCGTTTCCGCTGCAGTCGTTGCTGGAGTGGCTACGCAGCCAAGGAGTCTAGATACGCTCACACACTGGCCAGAAGGGACTCATAGGGAATCCTCAGACCATCATGCAAGCGCTTGATCATCGAGAGGCTCAAGCCTCGCTTGCCGTTCAATACTTCGGAAACGCGACCGCTCGGACCGATATAGCGCTCAAGATCACGCGGCGTCAGCCCTTGCTGGTCCATGCAGAACTTGATCGCCTCGATCGGGCCCGCTGAATGAATCGGATAGTGCTTGTTCTCATAAACTTCGATCAATGTCACAAGCACTTCCATTTCATCCGCCTCCGGCGTCCCGGCTTCGGCCTGGAAAATGGCTTCCAGCCGCTTGAAGGCGGCCTGCAGGTCATCATCACTGCGAATGGGCTTAATATTCATTGATCGTCTCCACGTCGATCTCGTCATAGCGCTTGTGCGTTCCGACGAATTTCACCCAGGCAATACCTGCCCGATACTGCATTTCCACCACGAGCCGATACTTGTTGCCGCCGATGTTGAACACCACACGATTGTTCGCGCAGATGCTGGCATTGCCGATCTGCGCCTTCACGTCCTGTGGAGAACACCAATCGGCCTTGAGCACCAGGTCATGCCAGCTTTCCAGGGGCGCCTTGGCATCCTCATGCCCGGGCAGCTCCCAGAACCGGACCAACGATCGCTTTGCAATAATACGCATCCCGGCGCAATCTCCCATTTTGGGAGATTTTAGTCAGGATCGGTACTGCTCGCAAGTACCGTCTAGGCGCTGCGCTCCAGCAGATCATGCAACTCGACGAACTGCTGGGTCAGTTTGTGCCGTGGCTCCAGGTGGATCAGCGGCAGGCTGGCATGGTGGGACTCGCGCATCTTCACCGAGCTGCCCAGGTAAACCGGCAGCACCGGCAGGCCTTCGGCCAGCAGCTCGTCGAGCATCTGCTGGGGCAGGCTGGCCCGTGACTGGAACTGGTTGACCACGATGCCCTCGACCATCAGCTCGTCGTTGTGGTCTTCCTTGAGTTCGTCGATCTCGGCCAGCAGGCCGTACAGCGCCTGGCGCGAGAAACTGTCGCAATCGAAGGGGATCAGCACGCGATCGGCAGCGATCAGCGCGGAAACCGCGTAGAAGTTCAACGCTGGCGGCGTATCGATGTAGATCCGCTCGTAGTCTTCATCCAGCTCGTCGAGCAGTTTGCGCAGCTTGTTGATCTTGTGCTTGGCCTCGAGCTTGGGCTGCAGGTCGGCCAGCTCCGGGGTGGCGGTCACCACGTGGAGGTTGTCGAAGGGGGTTTCGTAGATGTCGACCTTGTTCTTCTTGGCGAACGGCCCGCTGGACAGCGACTGCTTGAAGAAGTCGGCGATGCCCATGGGAATGTCGTCGCCGGTCAGGCCGGTGAGGTACTGGGTCGAGTTGGCCTGGGCATCCAGGTCGATCAGCAGGGTCCGATAGCCTTCGCTGGCACTGACCGCCGCAAGATTGCAGGCAATGCTCGACTTGCCCACGCCACCTTTCTGATTGAACACCACGCGCCGCATGACAGACCTCCGTGTATCAACGAATGCCCGAGTATGTGGCGCCGCACCGCTTATGGCCAGCACTTCACTCAAGTTGGGCGGCCAGCGACCGACAACCTGTCACTGACCAGCCGTCGGAAAACCCTTACGCAGCAGATTCGATTCGATACTTCTGCGCAAATGCAATGTCTGACTGACAGGAATGTAACGACTAATTGCTACACACCTCCGTCACCGGGATAATGCGCGCCACTCGGCAAAGCGCCACCCTGCAAGGTCTGTGTTCCGAGTCATCCCCAAGGCAAGGAAGTCCCACAGGGCGGGAAGTAACAAGCACCGTGATCACCTTTGATATCAGCCAATGGCGCGCCTGGGCGCCCGGCCTGCAGACGCCCGACGACTGGCAGTCCTGGGCCGACCATGACCTGCACCCATGCGCCGTGGAGCAGGTGCCGGACGTCTCGTTCCTGCCCGCCATGCAACGCCGCCGCCTGAGCCCGCTCGCACGCATGGCGTTCGCCGTGGGCTGGCCACTGGCCGAGGATTGCGAACCGATGCCACTGGTGTTCGTCTCGCGCCACGGCGAAACGCCGCGCACCTTCTCGATCCTCAGCGACCTGGCCGCACAGCAGCCGCTCTCGCCCACCCAGTTCAGCCTCTCGGTGCACAATGCCGTGATCGGCCTGTGGTCGATCCTGCGCGGCGAGACGTGCGAGATGACCGCCCTGGCCGCGGCCGGCGACGGTTTCGAGCAAGGCCTGCTGGAAGCCGCGGCCTTGCTGCGCGAAGGGGCGCCGGCGGTGCTGCTGATCATCGCCGAGGAACAACCGCCGTCGGTCTACGGCCCCTGGATCGACGACGTGCCATTTGGCTACGCGCTGGCATTGCGCCTCACGCCTGGGCGACAATGGCAACTGGCACTAGGCCACCCCTCATCGCCCGATGCTCCCCGCCCCCCGCTGCCCCACGCCTTGAGCTGGCTGCAAGCCACGCTGGGCGGTGCCCGATCCCTTTCCCACACCTGGAACCGCCGCACATGGAACTGGCAACGACAGCCATAGAGCGCCCCCGGGACGCCTACCTGTGGCGCCTGCTGGCAACCGCCCTGAGCTTTGGCCTGTTCGGCCTGGGTGGTCTGTGCCTGCGTCTGCTGGTGTTCCCCCTGCTCGCCTGCCTGCCGGGTGACGCCACGCGCCACCGCCAGCGCGCCCGGCGCACCATCGGCTGGCTGTTCTGGCGCTTCATCCGCTTCATGCAGGTGACCGGCGTGCTCACTTATGAGATCAAGGGTGCCGAGCGCCTGGGCAGCCCCGGGCAGATGATCATTGCCAACCACCCCTCGCTGATCGACGTGGTGTTCCTCATCGGCCTGGTGCGCCAGGCCAACTGCGTGGTCAAGCACAGTCTGTTCGCCAACCCGTTCACCCGCGGCCCGGTGCGCGAGGCCCAGTACATCGGCAACGACGGCAGCATGGACATGCTCGACAGCGCCGTCGCCGCCTTGCAGCAAGGCCAGCCGCTGATCATCTTCCCCGAAGGCACGCGCACCGCGCCCGGCCATGTCCCCGCCTTTCATCGCGGCGCCGCGGCCATCGCCCTGCGGGGTGCGAAGATCATCACACCCGTGACCATCCGGGTCAGCCCCACCACCCTGACCAAGAACGAGCCCTGGTACCGCATTCCCTGGCGCCGTGTGCACTTCTGCCTCAGCGTCGGCGCCGACATCGACCTCCAGGCCTTCGCCGCCATGGGCCCGGCGCCGATCGCGTCGCGCCGACTCAACGATTTCCTGCACCAGCACTATACAAAGGAGCTCGCCGCCGATGAGCGATCCACAGCAAGACCTGAACCGTGACCTCAAGCAACTGATCATCGACGCCCTGGGCCTGGAAGACATCAGCGTGCAGGACATCGACGACCAGCAGACCCTGTTCGGCGAAGGTCTGGGCCTGGACTCGGTGGACGCCCTCGAGCTCGGCCTGGCGATCCAGAAGCGCTACGGCATCAAGATCGACGCCGACGCCAAGGACACCCGCAACCATTTCAGCAACGTCGCCACCCTCGCGGCGTTCGTCACCGCTCGTCAGGCAGCCTGAGACCGCACCATGCAAACCCGTGAAGACATCTTCAACATCCTGCGCGACGCCCTGGTCGAGCTGTTCGAACTGCAACCGACCAGCATTTCCCTGGAGTCCAACCTGTACCAGGACCTGGAAATCGACAGCATCGACGCCGTCGACCTGATCGACCACATCAAGCGCCAGACCGGCAAGAAGATCGCCGCCGACGACTTCAAGTCGGTACGCACCGTGGGTGACGTGGTCGAGGCGGTGCACCGCCTGGTCAACCCGGCGGCATGAAACGCCTGATCGGCCTCGGCCTGCTGCTGGCCGGGCTGCTGTACCCCTTCGCGGTGCACTTCGGCATGGCCCATTTCGCCCCCTGGCAATTCGGCCTGCTGCTCGGCGGCCTGTGGCTGGCCCGTGCCCTGAGCACGCCGCGCCGCCCGGGCAGCCTGTGGATGGCGCTGGCGGCGCTGGCGTTCTGCGCCCTGCTGGGGCTGTCCGACAGTCCGCATCTGCTGCGCTGGTACCCGGTGCTGATCAGCGCCTTCATGCTGGCCCTGTTCGGCGCCAGCCTGCTGCGCGGCATGCCGGTGGCCGAACGCCTGGCGCGCCTGCGCGAGCCCGATCTGCCGCCCCATGCGGTGCGCTACACGCGGCGGGTGACGCAGGTGTGGTGCCTGTTCTTCCTGGCCAATGGACTGGTCGCCGCGGGCCTGACCCTGTGGGCGCCGCTGGCCTGGTGGACCCTGTACAACGGGCTGATCGCCTATGCCGCGATGGGCCTGCTGTTCGCCGTCGAATGGCTGATAAGACAACGTGTGCGAGGACGCTCATGAACTGGATCAACCTCGAACACCTGCTGCGCCCGCTGGACGCCCCGCGCCAGGTGACCCACGCACCATCCCTGGACCACGCCCAGCTCAGCCTGCAGGCCCTGCGCCTGGCCGGCGGCCTGCGTGAGCGCGGGATCCGCCGCCTGGCCGTGCACCTGGAAGACGCCGCGTCGCTGGCCATCGCCCTGCTCGGCGCCTGGCGCGCTGGCGCCGAGGTGCTGCTGCCCGCCGACCTGCAACCCGCCACCCGTGAGCGCTGGCAGGCCCAGGTCGACCTGTGGCTGACCACCGACGAGCAGCTAGACGACCTGCTGGATGAGGCCCTCGCGCCTGCCGACCTCGACCTCGACACCTGCCGCGTCAGCCTGTGCACCTCCGGCTCCAGCGGTGAGCCCAAGCGCATCGACAAGCAGCTGCGCCAGCTGGCCAACGAGGTCAATGCCCTGGAGCAGCTCTGGGGCAAGGACCTCGGCACGGCCTGGATCATCGGCAGTGTCGCCACCCAGCACATCTACGGCCTGCTGCTGCGCGTACTCTGGCCACTGTGTGCCGGGCGCGGCTTCGAGCGCCGCCAACTGCCATTTCCCGAAGACCTGCAACGCGCCAGCCGCGAGCACCCGGCGTTCGCCTGGGTGGCCAGCCCGGCACTGCTCAAGCGCATGGGCGACAACCTCGACTGGCCGGCCCTGAGCCCGGTGCGCAGGGTATTCTCCTCCGGCGGTGAACTGCCGCCAGCCGCCGCCGAAAGCCTGCAACAACGCCTGGGACAATGGCCCACCGAGATCCTCGGCAGCTCCGAGACCGGCGGTATCGCCTGGCGTCAGGGCGAACCGCTGTGGCAACCCTTTGCCGACGTGCAGTTGAGCCAGGATGAACGGGGCGCCCTGCGCATCGCCTCGCCCTACCTGCCCGCCGGTCATGTCGAACAGAGCGCCGACGCCGCCGAGTTCAGCGACGACGGGCGCTTCCGCCTGCTCGGCCGGCTGGACCGCATCGTCAAGCTCGAAGAGAAACGCATCTCGCTGCCCATGCTCGAACAGGCCCTGTGCGCCAATGCCTGGGTCGCCGAAGCACGCCTGGGGATGATCGAGGAAGGCCGCGCCTACCTCGGCGCCCTGGTAGCCCTGACCCCGGCCGGGCTGCACGCCCTGCGCAACCAGGGCCGCCGCGCCGTGATCGACGGCCTGCGCCAGCACCTGGCCGGCCATTGCGAGGCGCTGGCCCTGCCACGCCGCTGGCGCCTGGTGCGCCAGTTGCCTCTCAATACCCAGGGCAAGCTGCCCCAGGCCGATCTGCAGGCGCTGCTGCTGGCCTCGCGCAGCATGGCGCCGGAGGTGCTGGAGCACAGTCGACAAGGCGAAGAGCTGCACCTGCGCCTGGCGGTGCCCCTGGATCTTGCCTGCTTCCCCGGTCACTTCCCGCAGACGCCCGTGCTGCCGGGCGTGGTCCAGGTCGACTGGGCGCTCGCCCTGGCCACGTCGCACTTGCACCTGGCCCAGCGCTTTGCCGGCATGGAAGTACTCAAGTTCCAGCAACTGGTGCGCCCCGGTGACGAGCTGCTGTTGACCCTGCGTTTTGATGCCGAGCGCGGCAAGCTGTACTTCGCCTACACCTGCGCCGGGCAGCCCTGCTCCAGCGGTCGCATCGTGCTGGAGGCCGCCTGTGCATAAGCCTTGCGCGGTGATCCCGGTGTACAACCACGAGCAGGCGCTGCCCAAGGTGGTCGACGACCTGCTGCGCGCCGGCCTGCCTTGCGTGCTGGTCGACGACGCCAGCCACGCGGCCTGTGCCCGCGTACTGGGCCAGCTGGCCGAGCGCGACGACGTTCACCTGGTCACCCTGGCGGTCAACCAGGGCAAGGGCGGCGCGGTGATGGCCGGCCTGCGCGAAGCCGCGCGGCTGGGCTTCAGCCACGCCCTGCAGGTGGATGCCGACGGCCAGCACGACCTGACCGATGTCAGCCACTTCCTGACCCAGTCGCAGGCTTATCCACAGGCGCTGGTGTGCGGTTATCCACAGTACGATGCCAGCGTGCCCAAGGGCCGCCTGTATGCCCGCTACCTGACCCACGTGTGGGTGTGGATCAACAGCCTGTCGCTGCGAATCCCCGATTCGATGTGCGGTTTTCGCGTCTACCCGCTGCCCGCGACCCTGGCGCTGATCGACAGCGTCAGCCTTGGTCGGCGCATGGATTTCGACCCGGAGATCCTGGTGCGCCTGGCGTGGCGCAACCAGCCGATGCGCTGGTTGCCGACCAAGGTCCATTATCCTCAGGACGGCCTGTCACACTTCCGTCTGTTCCACGACAACGCACTGATCTCGAAGATGCACGCCAAGCTGTTCTTCGGCATGCTCCTGCGCGCCCCGCTGATCCTCTGGCGCAGGTGGCACGCATGAGCGAGCGTCCGCAACACTGGGCCGAGCACCAGGAACGCGGCAGCTTCTGGCTGATGAAGCTCACCGCCACCCTGGCCCGCCTGCTCGGGCGGCGCGTGCTCAGCCCGCTGATCCATGTGATCGTCGCCTACTTCTTCGTCTTCGGCGGCCGCGCCCGGCGCAGCGCCTGGCAGTACCAGCAGCGCCTGCACCGCTGGAGCGCCGGCCAGGTCCAGGCCCCCGGCCAGTGGCGCGTGTTCCGCCAGTTCATGTCATTTGCCGAAGCCCTGCTGGACAAGCTCGACGTGTGGAATGGCCGACTGGCCCTGTCGCAGATCGACATCATCGACCCGGCCAATCTGCGCCAGCAGTTGCACGGCGAACGCGGGCAAATGCTGGTGGGCGCACACCTGGGCAACCTGGAAGTATGCCGGGCCCTGGCCGAGATCGGCGAAAAAGTGACCATGAACGTGCTGGTGCATACCCGCCATGCCGAACACTTCAACCGCCTGCTGGGTGAAGCCGGCGCCAGCCACCTGCGGCTGATCCAGGTCAGCGAGCTGGACCCGGCGGTGATGCTACAGCTGTCGGAGCGTCTGGAGCGCGGCGAGTGGCTGGCGATCGCCGGCGACCGCGTGCCGCTGCATGGCGGTCGCACCGTAGAAGTGGACTTCCTCGGCCACCCAGCGGCCTTCCCCCAGGGGCCATGGCTGCTGGCCGGGCTGCTCGGCTGCCCGCTCAACCTGCTGTTCTGCCTCAAGCTTCAGGGCCGCTACCAGGTCACCCTCGAGCCGTTCGTCGAGCGCCTGCAATGGCGCCGTGGCCAACGCGACGCGGTGATCGCCGAATGGGCCGCCCGCTACGCCGAACGCCTGGGCCACTACTGCGCCCAGGCACCGCTGCAATGGTTCAATTTCTACCCCTTCTGGAAGACCGATGACGATGCATCCGCATGAGCCTGTAACCTTCGGCGCAGCGCCGCTGGCGATCGAAGACGTCCTGGCCCTGGCCGAGCGCCGCGCGCCGTCGCGCCTGCAGGCTGACGCCGCCTACCGCGAGCGTATTGCCCGTGGCGCGCGCTTCCTCGACACCTTGCTGGACAAGGAAGGGGTGATCTACGGCGTAACCACCGGCTACGGCGACTCCTGCGTGGTGGCCGTGCCGCTGGAGCACGTCGAGGCCCTGCCCCGGCACCTCTACACCTTCCACGGCTGCGGCCTGGGCCGGCTGCTCGACGCGCCGGCCACCCGCGCCGTGCTGGCGGCGCGCCTGCGCTCGCTGAGCCATGGCGTGTCCGGCGTGCGCCTGGAGCTGCTGGAACGCCTGCAAGCGTTCATCGAGCACGACATCCTGCCGCTGATCCCCGAGGAAGGCTCGGTTGGCGCCAGCGGCGACCTGACACCGCTGTCCTACGTGGCCGCGGCCCTGTCGGGCGAGCGCGAAGTCATGTACCAGGGCGAGCGCCGCAGCAGCGCCGACGTGCACCGCGAACTCGGCTGGCAGCCCCTGGTGCTGCGCCCCAAGGAAGCGCTGGCGCTGATGAACGGTACTGCGGTGATGACTGGCCTGGCCTGCCTGGCCTTCGCCCGCGCCGACTACCTGCTCAAGCTGGCCACGCGCATCACCGCGCTCAATGTCGTCGCCCTGCAGGGCAACCCCGAGCACTTCGACGAGCGCCTGTTCGCCGCCAAGCCGCACCCCGGCCAGACCCAGGTCGCCGCCTGGCTGCGCCAGGACCTGGCCATCGAGGCCCCGCTGCCACCGCTGCATCGCCTGCAGGACCGCTACTCGCTGCGCTGCGCGCCCCATGTGCTGGGCGTACTGGCCGACAGCCTGGGCTGGCTGCGCAGTTTCATCGAAACCGAACTCAACAGCGCCAACGACAACCCGATCATCGACGGTGATGCCGAGCGCGTGCTGCACGGCGGGCACTTCTATGGCGGGCACATCGCCTTCGCCATGGACAGCCTGAAGAACCTGGTGGCCAACGTCGCCGACCTGCTCGACCGCCAGCTCGCCCTGCTGGTGGACGTGCGCTACAACCACGGCCTGCCGAGCAATCTTTCGGGCGCCGAGGCCGAGCGCGCCATGCTCAACCACGGTTTCAAGGCCGTGCAGATCGGCGCCAGTGCCTGGACCGCCGAGGCACTCAAGCAGACCATGCCGGCCAGCGTGTTCTCTCGCTCCACCGAGTGCCACAACCAGGACAAGGTAAGCATGGGCACCATTGCCGCCCGCGACGCCCTGCGCGTGCTGGAACTGACCGAACAGGTTGCCGCCGCCACCCTGCTGGCCGCCAACCAGGGGGTCTGGCTGCGCCAGCGCCTGGCCGCCGCGCACGCCCTGCCGCCGGCCCTGGCGCAGATGCACGCGGCCTTGCTGGAGGACTTCGCCCCGGTCATCGAGGACCGCGCCCTGGAGCAAGACCTGCGCCTGTGCCTGGCCCGTATCGGCCAGCGCCACTGGAGGCTGCATGCGTAATCCCGGGGTGTTCCACGTCGACAGCGAGATCGTCGTGCCATTCTTCGACGTCGACAGCATGCACATCGTCTGGCACGGCCACTACGTCAAGTACCTGGAAGTCGCCCGCTGCGCGCTGCTCGACCGCCTGGAGCACGACTACCTGCGCATGCAGGCCAGCGGCTATGCGTGGCCGGTGATCGACCTGCAACTGCGCTACATCCGCGGCGCCACCTTTGGCCAGCGCCTGACCGTGCGCGCCAGCCTGGTGGAATGGGAAAACCGTCTGAAGATCCACTACCTGATCAGCGACGCCGCCAGCGGCGAGCGCATGACCCGCGCCAGCACCGTGCAGGTGGCGGTGCACATCGAAAGCGGCGAAATGCAACTGGCCTCGCCCCAGGCGATGCTCGATGCCGTTGCCAAGGTGCTGCCATGAGCGCCGCGCTGTGCACTGGCATTGCCAGCCTCTTCGCGGGTAAACCCGCTCCCACAGGCACCGCGAAACCTGTGGGAGCGGGTTTACCCGCGAAGGTCCCGACACTGCTCGCCCTGTTGCTGCTGTTCATCAGCCCCCTGGCAATGGCCTTCACCCTCGACGACCTGCAAAAGCAGCTCAGCGAACCCGCCGTGGTCAGCGGCCCGTTCATCCAGGAAAAACACCTGCGCGCCCTGCCCCAGCCACTGACCAGCAAGGGCCGCTTCGTCCTGGCCCGCGACCACGGTCTGCTCTGGCTGCTGCAGACCCCGTTGCGCCAGGATTACCGCATCGACGCGAAAGGCATCGTCCGCCGTGACCCGAGCGGCTGGCAAACCCTGCCCGCGCGCAGTGCCGGCGCTGAACAGAACCGCCTGTTCTTCGCCGTGCTGCAAGGCGACAGCAGCGGCCTGCAACGCGATTTCGAACTGGCGCTTTCAGGCGACGCCGCGCACTGGCAATTGCGCCTGACCCCACGCTCGCTGCTGCTCAAGCAAGTCTTCACCCGCATCGACATCACCGGCGGGCGCTACGTCGAACGCATCGAGCTGAGCGAAACCCAGGGCGACAGCACCGTGCTGCGCATGCCCGAAAGCCGTGGCGCCAGCGCCCTCAGCGACGCGGAGCGCAGCGATTTTGCCGACTGAACGCCTGCTGCCGCGCCTGTTCGCGGGCCTGCTGCTGATCATGCTTGCCGTGGCCGGCTGGCAATGGCATCGCGGCGCGCCGCTGTCGGCCGACCTGATGACCCTGGTCCCTGGCGCCACCCAGGACCCGCTGGTCAAGCAAGCCGAGCAACGCATGCAGGAGCCGCTCAACCGCGAGCTGCTGGTGCTGGTCGGCCATTCCCAGCGCGAGCAGGCCGTCGCCATGGCCCAACGCCTGGCCGGACAATGGCAGGCCAGCGGCCTGTTCGAGAAGGTGCAATGGAGCCTGCAGACCGACCTGCAAGCGCTACGCAGCCAGTTGCTGCAGGGCCGCGTGGCCATGCTCTCGACCCACGACCGGCAACTGCTGGCCGAGCAACCCGACACCTTTGTCGAGCAACGCCTGCAAAGCCTGTTCGACCCCTTCGCCGGCTTCAGCCTGGTGGCCAGCCAGGATGACTGGCTCGGCTTGAGCGGCCGCATCCAGCAGAGCCAGCCCAAGCCGGTCAACGTGCAACTGGACACCGCCAGCGGCGCGCTGGTGGCCGAAGCCGACGGCCAGCAGTGGGTGCTGCTGCGCGCCCGCACCCTGGGCAATGCCTTCGACATGCACCTGCCCTTGCAGGTGGCCGACCTGCTGGCCCGCGCCCGCGTCGAGGCCAGCCAGCAAGGCGCCCGACTGCTGACGGCCAGCGGCCTTCTGTACGCCGCGGCCGGCCAGCAACAGGCCAGCCGCGAGATCACCTGGGTCGGCGGCGGCGCCACCGTGGGCATCCTGCTGCTGTTGCTGCTGGCCTTCCGCCGCTGGCGCGTGCTGCTGGCCTTCGTGCCGGTGCTGGTGGGCATGCTGTTCGGCTCGGTGGTGTGCGTGGCGCTGTTCGGGCAGATGCACGTAATGACGTTGGTGCTCGGCTCCAGCCTGATCGGCGTGGCCGTCGACTACCCGCTGCACTACCTGTCCAAGAGCTGGAGCCTGCAACCCTGGCGCAGCTGGCCGGCCGTGCGCCTGACCCTGCCGGGGCTGAGCCTGAGCCTGGCGACCAGTTGCATCGGCTACCTGGCCCTGGCCTTCACGCCGTTCCCCGCGCTGACCCAGATCGCCGCGTTCTCGGCCGCCGGCCTGGTCGGCGCCTATCTCAGCGCCGTGTGCCTGCTGCCGGCGTTGCTCGGCGGTGTCGAGCTGCGCCCGGCCCAGTGGCCACTGCGCGTCGCGCAATGGCTGACCGAACTGCGCGCCGGCCTGCTGCGCCGAGTCCCCAGCGCTGCGCTGCTGGCCCTGCTGGTGCTGTTCTGCGCCGCCGGGCTGTGGCGCCTGGACAGCCGCAACGACGTGCGCCAGTGGGTCGGCAGCCCGCCGCAACTGCTGGAGGAAGCCCAAGCGGTGGCACGCATCACCGGCTACCAGCCCACCAGCCAGTTCTACCTGGTACGTGGCGCCGACCCACAGCAATTGCTGGAACGCCTGGCGGCGCTGTCGGAAAAACTCGACGAGCTGGTCGACCTGGGCAAGCTCAAGGGTTACATGTCCCTCGATCGGCTGGTCGCCAGCCCCGCCGAGCAGACGCGCACGCTGCAGGCGCTGGATCGCCTGCCCGGACACTGGCAACCGCTGCTGGCCCAGGGCGTGCCGGAAACCGCGCTGCTGGCCGAACTCAAGCAATTGCACCAGTTGCCTATCCAGTCCATCGACGATGTCCTCGCCGGCCCCCTGGGCGAAGCCTGGCGCCCCTTGTGGCTGGGCCAGGTGGACCAGGGCGTGGCCGCCATCGTCAGCCTTCAGGGGCTGAACGACACCGCCTTGCTGCGCCTGCAGTCCGAGGGTCTGCCTGGCGTGCAGCTGGTGGACCGGCTGGGTGAGCTGAACCAACTGTTTGCCGCCACCCAGGTCAGCGCCGCCGAGCTCAAGCTGCTGTCGTGCGTGTTGATCCTGGTGTTGCTGGTGCTGCCGTTCGGCCTGCGCGGTGCCTTGCGCATCGTCGCCCTGCCGCTGCTCGCCGCGCTGTGCAGCCTGGCCCTGCTGGGCTGGCTCGGGCAGCCGCTGACGCTGTTCAGCCTGTTCGGCCTGCTGCTGGTGACTGCCATCGGCGTCGATTACGCGATCCTCATGCACGAGCGCGTCGGCGGTGAGGCGGTGAGCCTGCTGGGCACCCTGCTGGCGGCGCTGACCACCTGGCTGTCGTTCGGCCTGCTGGCGCTGTCGAGCACCCCGGCGGTGAGCAATTTCGGCCTGGCGGTGAGCCTGGGCCTGGCAATGAGCTTCATCCTGGCCCCCTGGGCCGCGCCGCGCGAAGGAGCGCACAGCTGATCATGAGCGTGTTGTTGTTCTGGGCCATGGCCCTGCTGCTGTTCGCCCTGGCCTGTGCGCTGGGCAAGCGCGTGGGGCTGATCCCGATCGTCAGCCAGCTGCTGCTGGCGACCCTGGCACTGCCGCTGCTGATGCTGCTGTGGGTCGAGCCGCACTGGCAGCTCGACGGCGCCGCGCTGGTCGCGCCGAGCTGGTTGAAGACCCTCTACGGCTGTAGCTTCGCCTTGCTGCTGGGGCATATCCTCAGCGACGTGGCCGAGCTGCGCATCGACCGCCAGGCACTGAAGCTGGCCGTGCCCAGCTTCCTGGTGCCCTTCGCCTGCGGCCTTGCCTGCGCGCTGTGGCTGCTGGACCAGGGCGGCCTCACCGCGCTGGCCCTGGGACTGGTGTTCGCCATCACCGCGATCCCGGTGCTGTACCTGTACCTGCGCGCCATCAACTATCCACCCGCGGCCAGCCGCCGGCTGCTGCAGGCGGCGATCCTCATCGACCTGGCCTGCTGGCTGCTGCTGGGCCTCGGCCAGGGCAGCCTGCAACCGGGCAGCCTGGCCTGGCCGCTACTGGCGGCGGCCCTGCCGCTGCCGCTGCACTTCGCCGGCCTGCGGGCCCCAAGGGTATATGGTGCGCTGTTCCTGGCGCTGCTGTTTGTCGCCGAGCACTACCGGCTCAATGCCCTGGTCTTTGGCATCGGCTACCTGGCTTGCCTGGCCTGGCTCAAGGTCCCGGTGCGCATGCCGCTGTCCGAGGCCTGGAGCCGCCGCCTGCAGCAAGGCTTGGCAGTGCCGCTGATCCTCACGTACGGCGTGGTGCAGATCGACGTGCACCATGCCCTGCAAGGCTTCGATGCGCTGCAGCTGGCCGCCCTGCTGGCCCTGCCGATCGCCAGCAAGCTGCTGGGCAACTGGCTGGGCCTGTGCTGGGCCGCGCCATCGTTCCCCGGCGCGAGCAAATGGCGCGAGAGCCTGCTGCTGAACATCCGCGGCCTGAGCGAAATCGTCTTTCTCAACCTGTTGCTGCAACAGGGGCTGATCGGCCCGGCGCTGTACTTCGCCCTGATGCTGATGAGCCTGGTCGCCACCCTGATGCCGGCAATGGCCGGCCTGCACCGGATTCCCCTGAATACTGTCCCGACGCCAAGGAGGCCTCATGCCGAACTGTGAACTGCAACAACGCCAGGTGCTGGTGATCGGCGCAGGGCCTTCCGGCGCCATCGCCGCCGCCCTGCTCAAGCGCAAGGGCCACGATGTACTGGTAATCGAGCGCCAGCGTTTCCCGCGCTTCTCCATCGGCGAGAGCCTGCTGTCCCACTGCCTGGACTTCGTCGAGGAGGCCGGGATGCTCGAAGCCGTCGAGGCCGCGGGCTTCCAGCACAAGAACGGCGCCGCCTTTGCCTGGGGCGAGGAATACAGCGCGTTCGACTTCGGCCTGACCTTCTCCCAGGGCAAGCCAAGTACCTTCCAGGTGCAACGTGCGCAGTTCGACCAGTTGCTTGCCGACCAGGCCCAGGCCCAGGGCGTGGAGATCCGCTACGAGCACGAGATCGTCAGCGTCGACATGGGCGGTGACTGCCCGCGCGTGCGGGTGCGCCGCCCCGAGGGTGACGAATACGAGGTTGAAAGCGCCTTCGTGCTCGACGCCAGCGGCTACGGCCGCGTGCTGCCGCGCCTGCTGGAGCTGGAAGCACCGTCGAACTTCCCGGTGCGCCAGGCGGTGTTCACCCATATCGAAGACCGCATCGACCACCCCGGCTTCGACCGTGACAAGATCCTCATCACCACCCACCCCGAACACCGTGACATCTGGTTCTGGACCATCCCGTTCAGCAACGGCCGCACTTCCCTGGGCGTGGTCGCCGCCGCCGAGCGCTTCGCAGAGGCGCCGGCCGACCTGGACGCCTGCCTCAAGCACTTCGTGGCGCAGACCCCGAGCCTGTCCAAGGTGCTGGCCAATGCCGTTTGGGACACGCCGGCCCGCACCATCGGTGGCTACTCGGCCAACGTCAGCACCCTGCACGGCCCGGGCTTTGCCCTGCTGGGCAACGCCGCCGAATTCCTCGATCCGGTGTTCTCCTCGGGGGTGACCATCGCCATGCGCTCGGCGAGCATGGCCGCCAACCTGCTGCACCGTCAGCTGGAGGGCGAGGCGGTGGACTGGCAGGCCGAGTTCGCCACGCCGCTCAAACGCGGCGTCGATACCTTCCGCGCCTATGTCGAAGGCTGGTACGACGGCAGCTTCCAGGATGTGATCTACCACCCCGGCAGCTCGCCGGAGATCCGCGCCATGATCAGCTCGATCCTGGCCGGCTATGCCTGGGACCTGCGCAATCCGTTCGTCGCCGAACCCCAGCGCCGCCTGCGCACCCTGGCCGAGCTGTGCGCGAGGACGCCAGCATGAGCCAGCAGCCGTACCTGAGCGACACCTACGTCGAAGAAACCCGCATCGGCTTCTGGTTCCTGCGCAGCCACACCTGGCAGCACCATGTGCTGCGCGTGGCCATCAATGACCTGCGCCGCCTGTTCGACGGCGAGCCGCCCCAGGCGCCGGTGCTGCTCGATGCCGGCTGCGGCCAGGGCAAGTCGTTCAAGCACCTGCTGCAGGTGTTCGCCCCGTCGCGCCTGCTGGGCACCGACGCCGACCCGCACAGCCTGGCGCTGAGCGCCGCCGAGGCGCAGCGGCTGGGCGTCGAGGTGGAGCTGCGCGGCAGCGACTGCGCGGCGCTGCAGTTCCCCGACGCCAGCGTCGACATCCTGTTCTGCCACCAGACCTTCCACCACCTGGTGGAACAGGAGAAAGCCCTGGCCGAGTTCTACCGTGTACTCAAGCCGGGCGGCTACCTGCTGTTCGCCGAGTCCACCGAGGCCTACATCGACACCTGGGTAATCCGCTGGCTGTTCCGCCACCCCATGCACGTGCAGAAGAGCGCCGAAGGCTACCTGCAGATGCTGCGTGACCAGGGCTTCGAGTTTGCCGCACGCAACGTGTCCTACCCTTATCTGTGGTGGAGCCGCTCAAAGGACTTCGGCCTGCTCGAACGCCTGGGACTGCGCAAGCCGCCACCAGTTGGCCAGCGCGAGGAAACCCTGGTCAACGTAGTGGCGCGCAAGCCCCTGGAGCAACCATGAAACACCTGCTGGCGCTGTGCCTGTGCCTGCTGCTCGGCGCCTGCGCCGCGCGCCCGCCCCTGCCCGAGACGCTGCCCACGCTGACACTGCCGCGCCAGTTGCACGTGCAGCGCGAGCAGGACGGCCAACGCCAGGACTGGCTGCTGGTGATCCAGGACGAAGACCACCGTCTGCGCTGGTCGCTGCTCGACCTGCTGGGCATCCCCCAGGCGCGCCAGTTGCTCGATGGCAGGCAATGGCAGGCCGACGGCCTGCTGCCGCCCAACCCGGCGGCGCGCGAACTGTTCGCCGCCGTGCTGTTCGCCCTGACGCCGTCCGGGCAACTGCAGCGTCTCTATCCACAGGCGCGCCAGCAGGATCAACGACGCTGGCTGGGCGACCGCTGGCAGGTCAGCTATCGGGCCAGCGAGCATTTCACCTTGAACCTGGGCCAGGGCCTGCGTTATGAAGTCAGCCCATTGCCCAGCGAGAACACACCATGACCGCCTATCTCAACGCCCTGGGCCTGGTCTGCGCCCTTGGCCGCGGCCAGGCCGAGGTGGCCGCTCGCCTGTTCGCCGGTGACTGCTCCGGCATGCTGCCCCAGGAGGGCTGGGTGCCGGACCGACGTCCTGCGGTGGGTGCGGTCAGTGGCGAACTACCCGCCGTGCCGCTGCCTGAACAGCACAGCCGCAACAACCAGCTGCTCTACTGCGCGGCCTTGCAGATCGAACCGGCGATCCGCCAGGCGATTGCCGATTTCGGCCCGCAACGGGTGGGCGTGGTGCTGGGCACCAGCACCTCGGGAATTGCCGAGGCCAGCGCCGACATTGCCCACTACCTGCACGAAGGTGTGCTGCCAGGCAGCTACCGCTACGACCAGCAGGCACTGAGCGCTCCCGCCGAGTTCCTCGCCGACTGGCTGCAACTGAGCGGCCCGGCCTACGTGATCTCCACCGCCTGCACCTCCAGCGGCCGGGCGCTGCTGAGCGCGCGTCGCCTGCTCGACCTGGGCCTGTGCGACGCCGTGCTGTGCGGGGGCGTCGACAGTCTGTGCGGGCTGACCCTCAACGGTTTCAGCGCCCTGGAGGCGGTCAGCGAACAACGCTGCAACCCGTTCTCGGTGAACCGCAACGGCATCAACATCGGCGAAGCCGCCGCGCTGTTCGTCATGAGCCGAACTCGCCCGGCACAGGGGCCTGCCATCGCCCTGCTTGGCGCCGGCGCCAGTTCCGACGCCCATCACATCTCGGCACCCGACCCCACCGGCAACGGCGCCTTGCAAGCCATGGCCAAGGCCCTGGACAATGCCGGCCTGGCCGCGGCGCAGATCGACTACCTGAACCTGCACGGCACCGCCACCCAGCACAACGACGCCATGGAAAGCCTGGCCGTGCATGCCCTGTTCGGCGCCGGCACAGCGTGCTCATCCAGCAAGCCGATGACCGGCCACACCCTGGGCGCGGCCGGGGCGCTGGAGGCGGCCTTCTGCTGGCTGGCCCTGAGCGAACACAACCCGCACGGGCGGCTGCCACCCCATGTCTGGGACGGCCAGCGCGACCCGCAACTGGCGGAGCTGGCCCTGGCAGACGCTGGCCAGCAGCTGCCCCAGGGCCGCCCGCGTCGACTGATGAGCAATTCGTTCGCCTTCGGCGGCAACAACGTGAGCCTGATTCTCGGAGACACCCCATGATTGCCTGGCCATTGGCCGAACTGCTGCCGCATGCCGGCGACATGATCCTGATCGATCAGGTCGACAGCTGCGACGATGAGCAGATCCACACCCGCGTGACCGTCCGCCCCGGCGGGCTGTTCAACCGCGAGGACGGCAGCCTGCCGGCCTGGCTGGGCCTGGAGCTGATGGCCCAGAGCGTGGCCGCCTACGCTGGCTGCCGCGCACGCCGCCTGGACCAGCCGGTGGAGCTGGGCTTCCTGCTCGGCACCCGCAAGTTCGAATGCGATGTCGAACACTTCCCCGCCGGCGCAGAGCTGCGCATCCACGCGCTGCGCTCGCTGGAGGACGACAACGGCATGGGTGTGTTCGAATGTCACCTGCGCGGCCCCGGCATCAACGCCAGCGCCCGCCTGAATGTCTACCGCCCGCCGCAAGTGGCCAGCTACCTGGCCGAGGCGGGCCCTGAGGAGTCACCCCATGACTGACACCATCCTGGTCACCGGCTCCAGCCGGGGCATCGGCCGGGCCATCGCCCTGCGCCTGGCGCGTGCCGGTTACGACCTGGTCCTGCACTGCCGCAGCGGCCGCGCCGAGGCCGACACCGTCGCCGCCGAGGTCCAGGCCCTGGGCCGGCAGGCGCGGGTGCTGCAGTTCGATGTCGCCGACCGCGAAGCCTGCAAGGCCGTCCTGGAAGCCGACGTTGAGACCCATGGCGCCTACTACGGTGTGGTATGCAATGCCGGCCTGACCCGTGACGGCGCCTTCCCGGCCTTGACCGAGGACGATTGGGACCAGGTCATGCGCACCAACCTTGATGGTTTCTACAACGTCCTGCACCCGCTGACGATGCCGATGATCCGCCGCCGCGCACCGGGCCGCATCGTCTGTGTCACCTCGGTGTCCGGCCTGATCGGTAACCGTGGCCAGGTCAACTACAGCGCCTCCAAGGCCGGCCTGATCGGTGCCGCCAAGGCCCTGGCGATCGAGCTGGGCAAGCGCCGCATCACGGTCAACTGCGTGGCCCCCGGGCTGATCGACACCGCCATGCTCGACGAACACGTGCCGGTGGACGAGCTGCTGAAGATGATCCCCGCCGGGCGCATGGGCACACCGGAGGAAGTAGCCGGCGCGGTGAACTTCCTGATGTCGCCCGAGGCGGCCTACATCACCCGCCAGGTGCTGGCGGTCAACGGAGGGCTGTGCTGATGCGCCGCGTCGTCGTCACCGGCATGGCCGGCATCACCGCCCTGGGCAACGACTGGGCCAGCATCGCCGGGCATTTCGCCCAGCAACGCAGCGGCATCCGGCGCATGGACGAGTGGGACCGCTTTGAAGAGCTCAACACCCGCCTGGCCGGTCCCATCGATGACTTCAAGGTGCCCGGCCACTGGACCCGCAAGCAGCTGCGCAGCATGGGCCGGGTGTCGCGCCTGGCGGTTGCCGCCGCCGAGCGCGCCCTGGCCGACGCCGGCCTGCTCGACGACCCGAGCATCCGCGACGGGCGCATGGGCGTGGCCTGCGGCTCGTCCACCGGCAGCACCGACGAGATCAAGGCCTTCGGCAACATGCTGCTCAACTCGGTGGCCGACGGCCTCAATGCCAACTCCTACGTGCGCATGATGCCCCACACCACGGCGGCCAACATCAGCATCTTCTTCGGCCTCACCGGGCGCTTGATCCCCACCTCCAGCGCCTGCACCAGCGGCAGCCAGGGCATCGGCTACGCCTACGAGGCGATCAAGTACGGGCGCCTGCCGATGATGCTCGCCGGCGGCGCCGAAGAGCTGTGCCCCACCGAGGCCATGGTGTTCGACGCGCTCTACGCCACCAGCCTGAAGAACGACACCCCGCACCTGAGCCCGCGCCCCTACGACCTCGACCGTGATGGCCTGGTGATCGGCGAAGGCGGCGGCATGCTGGTGCTCGAGGAGCTGGAACACGCCCTGGCCCGTGGCGCACGGATCCACGCCGAGATCGTCGGCTTCGGCAGCAACGCCGATGGCCAGCACACCACCCGTCCGGAGCAGGCCACCATGCGCCGTGCCATGGAACTGGCGCTGGAGGACGCAGGCCTCGCTCCCGAAGCGATCGGCTATGTCAACGGCCACGGTACCGCCACCGAGCAGGGCGACATCGCCGAGACCCAGGCCACCAGCAGCCTGTTCGGCCCACGCATGCCGATCAGCTCGCAGAAGAGCTTCCTCGGCCATACCCTGGGTGCCTGTGGCGCGCTGGAGTCGTGGTTCAGCATCGAGATGATGAACAGCGACCGCTACGTGCCCACCCTCAACCTCGACCACGTCGACCCGCGCTGCGGCGAGCTGGACTACCTGCGCGGCGAGTTCCGCGCGATGAACCATGAGCATGTGATGAACAACAACTTCGCCTTCGGCGGGGTCAACACGTCGTTGATCTTCCGTCGCTGGCGCTGACCCTTTGGAGTGAAAGGAATGACTCGGATCCACCGCCTGTTTGCCGTACTGGCATTGGCCCTGCTGGTCATCGGCTGCACCAGCAAACCCGTGTACAACGCCAAGGAAGCGTTTTCCAGCGACCTCGGCTTCAGTGACGACCAGATGAAGCGCGCCATCGTCACCGCCCTCAACGACCGCCAGTGGATCATCCAGTCGGTGCGCCCCGGCATGGTCAAGGCAGAGATCACCGTGCGCGGCCGCCACCACGCCGAGGTCGACATCCCCTACAGCCCCACCGAATTCCAGGTGATCTACCGCAGCAGCTGGGGCCTGGACTACGACGACGGCAAGATTCACGGCAACTACAACCGCTGGGTCAACCGCCTGCGCGACAACATCCTCAAGGAGCTGTCCTTCGACCCGCATATCGAGCACCTGAATGCACAGGGCTTCGTCAACCAGGGCGTGGACGCGCCGACCTACCTGAGCTTCCGTGAAGGGGTCAAGCGCGCCACCCAGGCCGGTTTGCTCGATGGCAGCGTGAAGTTCTACCTGGCCGGCGAAAGCCTTCCCGCCTCGACCCGCACCCTCAGCCCGGTGAGCAGCAGCCGCAAGACCAACGGCAGCAACAAGGCCGACGAAGATGCTTGCTACTGGGCCCTGCAATCGGCCCTGGCGACCTTGCAGAACGCCGCGCGCAAGGCCAACGCCAACGCCGTGGTGAACATCGCCAGCGTCGACCAGCGCAACCTGTACAAGGACACCGAGAAGTTCCAGTGCCGTGCCGGCCTGCTTGTCACTTCGGTGGCCCTGCGCGGCGACCTGGCCCAGGTGGACTGACCCCGCCCAGCAGCTCGGCGAAGGCCCTGGCCATCGCCGAGCCCACGCCGGCCCGCTGCACCAGCCACACGGCGGTGTCGGCGCCTTCGTCCAGCAAGGTACGGTAGACCACGCCGTCGATCCGCATCCGCTGGAACGATGCCGGTAATACCGACACCCCCAGCCCCGCCGAGACCAGGCCGATGATGGTCATCGCCTCGCCCGCTTCCTGAGCGAAGTGCGGGCTGAAGCCGGCCTTGCCCGCCAGGCTCATCAACTGCGCATGCAGGCCGCTGCCGTAGCTGCGCGGGAAGAACACGAACGGCTCCTGCGCCAACGCCGCCATGTGCACGCCCTGTCCACTGCCCATTGCCAGCGGGTGCGAGGCGTTGAGCACGGCCACCAGCGGCTCGCGGAACAGCTCGCTGACCACCAACCCATCCGGCACCGGCAGCGGACGCATCAGGCCGACCTCGATGGACTCATCGAATACCCCGTCTACCACCTCGCGGCTGCTCATTTCCTTGAGGTGCAGATGCACCGAAGGGAAGCGCTGGCGGAACGCATGGATGGCCTGGGGGATGCGCGAGGTGAAAGGCGCCGATGAAGTGAAGCCAATCTTCATCTCGCCCAATTCCCCCAGCTGCGCCCGCCGAGCCACGTCGGCGGCTTTCTCCACCTGGGCCAGCACCTGGCGCGCTTCCTCGAGGAACAGGCGCCCGGCCTCGCTCAGCTCGACCCGGCGGTTGGTGCGCTCGAACAGGCGCGCCCCCAGTTCCTGCTCCAGGGCCTGGATCTGCTGGCTCAGCGGGGGCTGGGAGATACCCAGTTGCTGGGCGGCGCGACCAAAATGCAGCTCCTCGGCCACGGCAATGAAATAGCGCAGGTGACGCAGCTCCATGATCGACTCCAAACAGGTCGTAAAACATCTCAAACAGGTCGAACAATATATTGGATCTAATCATTAGCCAGCTATATGCTTTTTTCATCGCAGCACCGGCCCCAGCGCCCGAGGTACCCTCCGTGAGATCCGTCGTAGCCCCCCTATCTGCCGAACCCGAGCCTGTCGTCAACGATATCTGGATCGAGAAAGGCTCCCCCGCCTTCATGAAAACCGTGCTGGCGTTGTTCAGCGGTGGCTTTGCCACCTTCGCCCTGCTGTACTGCGTGCAGCCGATGATGCCGCTGCTGTCCCAGGAATTTTCCATCAACGCCGCGCAGAGCAGCCTGGTGCTGTCGGTATCCACCGCCATGCTGGCGTTCGGGCTGCTGGTCACCGGGCCGATCTCCGACCGTATCGGGCGCAAGCCGGTGATGGTCTTCGCCCTGCTCTGCGCCGCCCTGTCGACCCTGGCCAGCGCAGTGATGCCGAGCTGGGAGCTGGTGCTGGCGACGCGCGCCCTGGTGGGCCTGTCGTTGAGCGGCCTGGCGGCGGTGGCAATGACCTACCTGAGCGAAGAGATCCACCCGCAGCACATTGGCCTGGCCATGGGCCTGTACATCGGTGGCAACGCCATCGGTGGCATGAGCGGGCGCCTGATCACCGGCGTGCTGATCGACTTCGTCAGCTGGCACACGGCGATGCTGAGCATCGGCGGGCTGGCGCTGGTAGCGGCGCTGGTGTTCTGGAAGGTACTGCCCGAGTCGCGCAACTTCCGTCCCCAGGCACTGAATCCGCGTAGCCTGCTCGACGGCTTCGTCATGCACTTCAGGGATGCCGGGCTGCCCTGGCTGTTCCTCGAGGCCTTCCTGCTGATGGGCGCCTTCGTCACCCTGTTCAACTACATCGGCTACCGCCTGCTGGCCGGGCCCTATCACATGAACCAGGCACTGGTCGGGTTGCTGTCGGTGGTGTATCTGTCGGGGATCTACAGTTCGGCGCAAGTCGGCGCCCTGGCCGACAAGCTGGGCCGGCGCAAGGTGTTCTGGGCCAGCATCGTGGTAATGGCCGGCGGCCTGCTGATGACCCTGGCCAACCCGCTGGCGATGATCATCGTCGGCATGCTGGTGTTCACCTTCGGCTTCTTCGGCGCGCACTCGGTGGCCAGCAGCTGGATCGGCCGCCGGGCGTTGAAGGCCAAGGGGCAGGCTTCGTCGTTGTACCTGTTCTGTTACTACGCGGGATCGAGCGTGGCGGGGACGGCGGGCGGGGTGTTCTGGCATCAGTGGGGCTGGAACGGCATCGGGCTGTTCATCGGCAGCCTGCTGGCGGTGGCGTTGCTGGTGGCGGTGCACCTGAGCAAACTGCCTCCCAAATCAGTGTGAAGCATTCGCGGGTAAACCCGCTCCCACAGGTACGGCGCCGTACCTGTGGGAGCGGGTTTACCCGCGAAAGGGCCGCAGGATCAGTTGATGATCTCGACGATATCCACATCCACCTCACGGCTCATCAGGTGCTTCTCCACCTCGCCGGTCAGCTTGACCTTGGTCTTGTCGTTGAACGGCGTCGGCGGCAGGTCTTCGTCGTCGATCTCGACGGTGATGGTGCCGGTGTTGTCCTTGAACTCGTACTTGTCGTCGTTGTTGATCTTCTTGGTCACGAAGCCCTGCAGCACTACCGGGGTGTCGTCGGCGGCATCGTTGGCGGCGGCGACCGTGGTCACGGCCTGGGCGCCAGGACCGGTGTAGCCGGCGGCCAGGGCGGCGGTGCTGAACAGTGGGGCGAGGATCAGGGGCAGGTAACGGGCTTTCATGGTGATCGGGTCCTGTTTGCGTTTTGATGGGACCAGATTACCGACGATCGCTGAATTGAAACTTAATACAACAAAAAGCCCGGCACTTGGCCGGGCTTCTCGCGTTGCACACCGATTACTGGTGGTACTGCGCCGACAGCTCATGCACGGCGTTGATGAACACGCCGGCGTGCTCAGGGTCAACCTCGGGGGTAATGCCATGCCCCAGGTTGAACACATGGCCACTGCCCTTACCATAGCTGGCGAGGATGCGCGCCACTTCCTTGCGGATCGCCTCGGGCTTGGCATACAGCACGGTCGGGTCCATGTTGCCCTGCAGCGCCACCTTGTCGCCGACGCGGCGACGGGCGTCGCCGATCTCGCAGGTCCAGTCCAGGCCCAGGGCGTCGGCACCGGCATCAGCAATGCTTTCCAGCCACATACCGCCGTTCTTGGTGAACAGGATCACCGGTATCTTGCGCCCTTCGTGCTCGCGGATCAGGCCGCTGACGATCTTGCGCATGTAGGCCAGGGAGAACTCCTGGTAGGCCGCCGCCGACAGGTTACCGCCCCAGGTGTCGAAGATCTGCACCGCCTGGGCGCCGGCGAGGATCTGGCCATTGAGGTAGCTGGTGACCGACTGGGCCAGCTTGTCCAGCAGCAGGTGCAGGGCTTCGGGGTTGTCGTAGGCCATGGCCTTGGTCTTGCGGAAGTCCTTCGACGAGCCGCCTTCGACCATGTAGGTGGCCAGGGTCCATGGGCTGCCGGAGAAGCCGATCAGCGGCACGCGGCCGTTGAGCTCGCGGCGGATGGTGCTGACCGCGTCCATCACATAGCCCAGGTCCTTCTGCGGATCGGGGATCGGCAGCGCCTCGATGTCCGCCAGGGTGCTGATGACTTTCTTGAAACGCGGGCCTTCGCCGGTCTCGAAGTACAGGCCCTGGCCCATGGCGTCGGGGATGGTGAGGATGTCCGAGAAGAGGATCGCCGCGTCCAGCGGGTAGCGGTCCAGCGGCTGCAGGGTGACCTCGCAGGCGAACTGCGGGTTCATGCACAGGCTCATGAAGTCACCGGCCTTGGCGCGGCTGGCACGGTACTCCGGCAGGTAGCGGCCGGCCTGGCGCATCATCCACACCGGGGTGACGTCTACGGGTTGCTTGAGCAGTGCACGCAGGAAACGATCGTTCTTCAGGGCAGTCATGTCGGCATCCGGAAAAAAAGTGCGGGCATTTTCTCAGACGCGGGCACAAAAGGCACGGCCATGGCCATGCGTTTTGTCTATTGGGTGCCTTGGATCAAGCGTTTTTGTATACAAAAAATGAACCTGGGGCTGCTTCGCAGCTCTTTCGCGGCACAAGGCCGCTCCTACAGGTGAATGCGATCCTCTGCAGGAGCGGCCTTGTGCCGCGAAAGGGCCGCAAAGCGGCCCCGACAATCGATCAGACTTCGAGGTAGTCCAGGATCCCCTCAGCGGCCGTGCGGCCCTCGAAAATGGCCGTTACCACCAGATCCGACCCCCGCACCATATCACCACCGGCAAACACTTTCGGGTTGCTGGTCTGGTGCTTGAACTTGCCCTTCTCCGGCGCCACCACGCGGCCCTGGCTGTCCAGCTGGATGCCATGCTGCTCGAACCACGGCGCCGGGCTCGGACGGAAACCAAAGGCGATCACCACGGCATCGGCCGGCAGGATCTCCTCGGAGCCCGGGATCGGCTCAGGGCTGCGGCGGCCACGGGCATCCGGCTCGCCGAGACGGGTCTCGACCACCTTCACGCCCTCGACCTTGTCCTCGCCGACGATGGCGATGGGCTGGCGGTTGTAGAGGAACTTCACGCCCTCTTCCTTGGCGTTCTTCACCTCTTTGCGCGAACCCGGCATGTTGGCTTCGTCGCGGCGATAGGCGCAGGTCACGGCCTTGGCGCCCTGGCGGATCGAGGTGCGGTTGCAGTCCATCGCGGTATCGCCACCGCCCAGGACCACGACCTTCTTGCCCTGCATGTCGACGAAGTCTTCCGGCGACTTCTCGAAACCGAGGTTGCGGTTGACGTTGGCGATCAGGAAGTCCAGCGCGTCATGCACGCCCGGCAGGTCCTCGCCCGGGAAGCCGCCCTTCATGTAGGTGTAGGTGCCCATGCCCATGAACACCGCATCGTACTCGGCGAGCAGCTGCTCCATGCTGATGTCCTTGCCCACCTCGGTGTTCAGGCGGAACTCGATGCCCATGCCGGTGAAGACTTCGCGGCGATTGCTCAACACGGTCTTTTCCAGCTTGAACTCGGGGATGCCGAAGGTCAGCAGGCCGCCGATCTCGGGGTTCTTGTCGAACACCACCGGGGTCACGCCCGCGCGCACCAGCACGTCGGCGCAGCCCAGGCCAGCAGGGCCGGCACCGATGATGGCGACGCGCTTGCCGGTGGGCTTGACCTTGGACATGTCCGGGCGCCAGCCCATGGCGAAGGCGGTGTCGGTGATGTACTTCTCCACCGAGCCGATGGTCACCGCGCCGAAGCCGTCGTTCAGGGTGCAGGCCCCTTCGCACAGACGGTCCTGCGGGCACACGCGGCCGCACACTTCCGGCAGGGTGTTGGTCTGGTGCGAGAGTTCAGCCGCGGCCAGGATGTTGCCTTCGGAGACCAGCTTCAACCAGTTGGGGATGAAGTTGTGCACCGGGCACTTCCATTCGCAATACGGGTTGCCGCAGCCCAGGCAGCGGTGCGCCTGCTCCACGGACTGCTGCGGCTTGAAGGGTTCGTAGATCTCGACGAACTCCTTCTTGCGCTGGCGCAGCAGCTTTTTCTTCGGGTCCTTGCGGCCCACTTCGATGAACTGGAAGTCGTTGCTCAGACGTTCAGCCATTTTTCAAACCTCTTTACCGCAGTTGCCGGCCTTGGGCCGCAAGCTGCAAGACAATCACTTGAGCAGGACGGGCCCCGCGCACGGGGCCGTCACTTGCAGCTGTTCTTACTGCGGGTTGGCACGGGTACTGGACAGCAGTTGCTTGAGGTTGGCCGCCTTCGGCTTGACCAGCCAGAAGCGCCGCACGTAGTCGTCCAGGTTCTCGGAGAGCTCACGCCCCCACTCGCTGCCGGTTTCCTCCACGTACTCGCCCAGGACCCGCGCCAGATGGCTGCGGTAGGCCTCCATCGCCTCACCACTGATACGCTGGATTTCCACCAGTTCGTGGTTGAGCTTGTCGACGAAGCTATTGTCCATGTCGAGCACGTAGGCGAAGCCGCCCGTCATGCCAGAACCGAAGTTGTAACCGGTCTTGCCCAGGACGCAGACAAAGCCGCCGGTCATGTATTCACAGCAGTGATCGCCGGTGCCCTCTACAACAGCGTGGGCGCCGGAGTTACGCACAGCGAAGCGCTCGCCCGCGGTGCCGGCGGCGAACAGCTTGCCGCCGGTGGCACCGTACAGGCAGGTGTTGCCGACAATGGCGCTGTGCTGGGTTTCGAATGGGCTGCCGGCAGGCGGCACGATGGTCAGCTTGCCACCGGTCATGCCCTTGCCGACGTAGTCGTTGGCATCGCCTTCCAGGTGCAGGTTCAGGCCACCGGCGTTCCACACGCCGAAGCTCTGGCCCGCGGTGCCCTTGAAGCGGAAGGTGATCGGCGCTGCAGCCATGCCCTGGTTGCCGTGCAGCCTGGCGATTTCGCCGGAGATGCGCGCACCGATGGAGCGGTCGCAGTTGCAGATGTCGAGGCTGAACTCGCCACCGGCCTGATCGCGGATCGCCGGCAAGGCCATGGCGACCATCTTCTCGGCCAGTTCGCCCTGGTCGAACGGCGGGTTCTTGTCGACTTCGCAGAACTGCGGCTTGTCGGCCGGGATGTGCGAGCTGCCCAGCAGCGGCGACAGGTCAAGGTGATGCTGGCGCTCGGTGTCGCCCGGCAGCACGTCGAGAAGGTCGGTGCGACCGATCAGCTCGCCCAGGCTGCGCACGCCGAGCTTGGCCAGCCACTCGCGAGTCTCTTCGGCGACGAAGGTGAAGAAGTTGATCACCATGTCGACGGTGCCGATGTAGTGATCCTTGCGCAGCTTGTCATTCTGCGTGGCGACGCCCGTGGCGCAGTTGTTCAGGTGGCAGATGCGCAGGTACTTGCAGCCCAGGGCGATCATCGGCGCGGTGCCGAAGCCGAAGCTCTCGGCGCCGAGGATGGCGGCCTTGATCACGTCCAGGCCGGTTTTCAGGCCACCGTCGGTCTGTACCCGCACCTTGCCGCGCAGGTCATTGCCACGCAGGGTCTGATGGGTTTCGGCCAGGCCCAGTTCCCACGGGGCGCCGGCGTATTTGATCGAGGTCAGCGGCGAAGCGCCGGTACCACCGTCATAACCCGAGATGGTGATCAGGTCGGCATAGGCCTTGGCCACGCCGGCGGCGATGGTGCCGACGCCAGCTTCGGCGACCAGCTTGACCGAGACCAGCGCCTGCGGGTTGACCTGCTTGAGGTCGAAGATCAGCTGGGACAGGTCTTCGATCGAGTAGATGTCGTGGTGCGGCGGTGGCGAGATCAGGGTCACGCCTGGTACCGCGTAGCGCAGCTTGGCGATCAGGCCGTTGACCTTGCCGCCTGGCAGCTGGCCACCCTCGCCGGGCTTGGCGCCCTGGGCGACCTTGATCTGCAGCACTTCGGCGTTGACCAGGTACTCCGGCGTCACACCGAATCGGCCGGTGGCCACTTGCTTGATCTTCGAGCTCTTGATGGTGCCGTAGCGGGCCGGGTCTTCGCCACCCTCGCCAGAGTTGGAGCGCGCGCCCAGACGGTTCATCGCCTCGGCCAGGGCCTCGTGTGCCTCCGGCGACAGGGCACCGAGCGAGATACCGGCAGAGTCGAAGCGTTTGAGGATCGCCTCCAGCGGCTCGATCTGGTCCAGTGCCAACGGCTGGTCGGCCACCTTGACCTTGAGCAGGTCGCGGATCATCGACACCGGGCGCTGGTCGACCAGCGTGGTGTATTCCTTGAACTTGGCATAGTCGCCCTGCTGCACGGCGGCCTGCAGGGTATTCACCACGTCGGGGTTGTAGGCGTGGTATTCGCCACCATGGACGAACTTCAGCAGGCCGCCCTGCTGGATCGGCTTGCGTGCGCTCCAGGCTTCGGCGGCCAGCAGTTTCTGGTCGCTTTCCAGGTCGGCGAAACGGGCCCCCTTGATACGGCTCGGCACGCCGCGGAAGCTCAGGCCGACCACTTCCTCGGACAGTCCGATCGCTTCGAACAACTGCGCGCCACGGTACGAGGCGATGGTGGAGATACCCATCTTCGACAGGATCTTCAGCAGGCCCTTGGAGATACCCTTGCGGTAGTACTTGAAGACTTCGTCCAGGTCGCCCAGTACTTCGCCGGTGCGGATCAGGTCGGCCAGTACTTCATAGGCAAGGTACGGGTAGACGGCCGAGGCGCCGAAGCCCAGCAGCACGGCGAAGTGGTGCGGGTCACGGGCGGTGGCGGTCTCGACCAGGATGTTGCTGTCGCAGCGCAGGCCCTGCTCGGTCAGGCGGTGGTGCACCGCACCGACCGCCAGCGAGGCATGCACCGGCAGCTTGCCTGGGGCGATGTAGCGGTCGCTCAGCACCAGCTGGGTCTTGCCGCCGCGCACGGCTTCCTCGGCCTGGTCGGCGATGTTGCGAATCGCCGCTTCCAGGCCGACGCTCTCTTCATAGTTGAGGTCGATCAGCTGGCGGTCGAAACCTTCGCGCTCCAGGTTCATCAGCGAACGCCACTTGGCGGGCGAGATGACCGGCGAGCTGAGGATCACCCGCGAGGCGTGCTCAGGGGACTCCTGGAAGATGTTGCGCTCGGCGCCCAGGCAGATTTCCAGGGACATGACGATCGCTTCGCGCAGCGGGTCGATCGGCGGGTTGGTCACCTGGGCGAACTGCTGGCGGAAGAAGTCGTACGGCGAGCGCACGCGCTGCGACAGCACGGCCATCGGCGTGTCGTCGCCCATCGAGCCGACCGCTTCCTGGCCTTGTTCGCCGAGCGGGCGCAGCACCTGGTCACGCTCCTCGAAGGTGACCTGGAACATCTTCATGTACTGCTTGAGCTGGTCGGCGTCGTAGCTGGCCACACCCTGGTCGTCGCTCAGGGTCGCCTGGATGCGTGTGGCGTGCTGGCGCAGCCAGCGCTTGTACGGGTGGCGCGACTTCAGGCGGTTATCGATGGCGTCGGTGTCGAGGATCTGCCCGGTCTCGGTGTCCACGGCGAGAATCTGGCCTGGGCCGACACGGCCCTTGGCCAGGACTTCCTCGGGCTGGTAGCCCCATACGCCGATTTCCGAGGCGATGGTGATGTAGCCGTTGGTGGTGGTCACCCAGCGCGCCGGGCGCAGGCCGTTGCGGTCGAGCAGGCACACCGCATGGCGGCCCTCGGTCATGACGATGCCGGCCGGGCCGTCCCACGGCTCCATGTGCATGGAGTTGTATTCGTAGAAGGCGCGCAGGTCGGCGTCCATGGTCTCGACGTTCTGCCAGGCTGGCGGTACCAGCATGCGCACGCCGCGGAACAGGTCGATGCCGCCGGTGACCATCAGCTCCAGCATGTTGTCCATGCTCGAGGAGTCGGAACCGACACGGTTGACCAGCGGGCCGAGCTCTTCGAGGTCGGGGATCAGGTCGTTGGCGAACTTGGTGCGTCGGGCCATGGCCCAGTTGCGGTTGCCGGTGATGGTGTTGATCTCGCCGTTGTGGGCGAGGAAGCGGAAGGGCTGGGCCAGCGGCCACTTCGGCAGGGTGTTGGTGGAGAAGCGCTGGTGGAACACGCAGATCGCGGTCTGCAGGCGCTCATCGCCCAGGTCCGGATAGAACGCCGCAAGATCGCGCGGCATCATCAGGCCTTTGTAGATGATGGTCTTGTGCGAGAAGCTGCAGATGTAGTGGTCGGTGTCGTGGGCGTTGGCCACGGACGAGCGGCGACGGGCACTGAACAGCTTGATGGCGAATTCCTGGTCACTCAGGCCTTCGCCGCCGATGAACACCTGCTCGATCTGCGGCAGGCGCTCCAGGGCCAGGCGGCCGAGGACGCGGGTGTCGATCGGCACCTTGCGCCAGCCGACCAGCTTGAGGCCGGCGTTGACGATCTCGCGGTCCATGTTGGCGCGGGCGGCCTGGGCTTTGACCGGGTCCTGGTTGAAGAACACCATGCCGACGGCGTACTGCCTGGGCAGCTCGACGGCGAAGTGCTCCTGGGCCACGGCTCGCAGGAATTGATCGGGCTTCTGCATGAGCAGACCGCAACCGTCACCGGTCTTGCCGTCGGCGTTGATGCCGCCGCGGTGGGTCATGCAGGTCAGCGCCTGCATGGCGGTTTGCAGAAGGTGGTGACTCGGCTGCCCCGTCATATGGGCGATCAGGCCGAAACCACAGTTGTCCTTGAATTCTTCGGGATGGTACAGACCTGTTTTCATAGACACTTTCTCACCAGGTTCACCTCTCAACCGGAGGCAAATCTCTTTTTTAACAACCACTTACCATCCACGCCGATCAAACGCCAGCTTTTTTGCGGTGGTCATGGAAAACCATTGTTGCACAGCGACAGCGATGCCCACAAATTTTCATGTCTCACCATTGAAAATTTATGTCGCAATTTTGAATGTTTTTGCGCCATGCGCCGTGATAGCGGCTAGGCTGGAGTCTGAAGCGTTTCAGCCATGACTGCAACACAGGGCTTGTGGCCGGCAGTCTGGGACAGAAAAGCCTGCCGCGCTCGGGCGCAGCAGGCTGATCGAAAGCTAGAAGTCGCTCAGCAACTGGGCGGCGGGGTGGTGCCGCCCGGAAGGTATCAGCGGGCCGTGGCCAGCTCTTGTTGGACGCTGCCGACGGTACGTGGCCAAGGTTTACCAGCCTGGACCTTGGCTGGCAAGTTCTTGATTGCCGCAGCGGCGGCGTCGCGGCTGGCGAAGTTGCCGTAGGTGACGACAAACAGCGGCTTGCCCTGCAGGTTTTTCTTGAAGTAGCGATAGTCGCCACCCTGCGCCTTGACGAACGACTGGGCCGACGCCTCGGAGCTGGTGCCGAAGATCTGCACCACGTAATTGCCCGGTTTCTGGCCGGCATACCAGCTGCTGTTACCGGCGCCGCCCGCGGCTGGTTTCTCGACAGGTTTAGCGGCGGGCTTGGCGCTGGCGACCTGGGTCGGAGCCGGAGTCGGCTTTGCAGGTGCAACCGGTTTTGCCGGCTGGGTTGCGACAGGCTTCGACGCAGGCGCAACCGGCTGAACCGGAGCGGTGGTCACCGGCTGGGCAGGGGCCGGTGCCGGGCTGGCGGTGGCACCTTGTGGCGGCGCGATGGTGGTCACGGTCGGCGGCACGGCGGCCGACGGCGCGGCAGGCTGCAGGGCGGTATCGCCCGCTGGCCCACCCTCTTCGCCTTCGCCCATGCCGGCGGCCTGGGCCAGCGGCTCACGCATCACCGGCTGCGACTGGCCGACCAGCGGCAGCGGCATTGGCTGCGAGGAACCGGAGAACTCGATGGCGGGCGCGCCGCCGTTCGCACCCTGTCCGAGCGGCAGCTGGGCCTGGGCGGCCGGTGCCTCGGTCGGGGCCTTGTCACCCTTCTTGGGCATCAGGACCGCCGCGCCAACGGCGACCACGACCACAGCGGACAACGCGAGCACGTGTTTCTTAGGCATTTTGAACCCCATGGATGGTCGCTTGACCGTGGTACGGCTGGCGATCATGGCTTCGATCAAGGTATCGCGGGCAACCTGGTTGATGTTCCCAGGCCAACCGTCGGAGTTTTCGTGGATGTCGACGATCTGCTCGGCGCTGAACACCTCGATGCCCCGGCCGGCGCCCTCCAGGCGCTGCTCCAGGTACTCGCGGGTCTCTTCCTCGCTGTACGGGGCCAACTCGATGACATGGAAGCGCTCGCCATCGGTATTGAGTTCTTCCAGTCCGGCAATCAGCGAAGGCTCGCCGAACAGGAACACATGCGGGCGCCCTTCGGCCACGCCTGCCGCCAACTCCAGCAACGCTTGGAGTGCCGACTCGTCGAGTTGTTCCGCATCGTCCACCAGCAGATAGACTTCCTGGCCGGTCAGCGCCAGTTGCACTACCTGCGACAGGATCGCCTGCACCTCCGGTTGCGCCACGTTCAGCGACTGCGCCACCTGGCCCAGCACGCTGGCTGCGTCACTGGCGCCACGGGCGGACACCACCACGCTCTGCACCGACTGCTTGTTGGTGCTGGCCACCAGGGCCTGGCGCAGCAGGGTCTTGCCGCTGCCCACCGGGCCGCTGACCACCAGCATCAGCTGGCTGTAGCGCGCCAGGTGGTGCAGCTGGCCGAGCACGGGTTTGCGCTGGGCGGGGAAGAACTTGAAGCCGGGCACTCGCGGTGCGAACGGATCGTGGCTCAACTGGTAATGGTCGAGGAACGCCTCATCGGCATGCAGACTGGTCATTGCGTTGTCACAACCTCAAAGCTGGGCCACGATCGCGCGGTAATCCGCCGCCAGGGTGGCCTGTAGAATCTCTGTCGAATAGTCGTCGGTGACGACGGCCTCGCCCAGCTGGCGCAACAGCACCAGGCGCAGGCGCCCGTCGAGCACTTTCTTGTCGACCGCCATGTGCTCCATGAAATGCGCCGGGGTCATTTCCTGTGGTGGCACCACCGGCAATCCTGCGTCCTGCAGCAGGCGAATTCCGCGATCACGCGCCGGCTGGTCGATCCAGCCCAGGCGCATGGACATTTCCAGGGCCATGACCGTACCCGCCGCCACGGCTTCGCCGTGCAGCCAGACGCCATAGCCCATGTGTGTTTCGATGGCATGGCCGAAGGTATGGCCAAGGTTGAGCGTGGCACGCACGCCCGATTCGCGCTCGTCGGCGCCGACCACGGCGGCCTTGGCCGCGCAGGAGCGGCGGATGGCCTCGGTCAGGGCGACGCAATCCAGGGCGCGCAGCGCCTGCATATTGTCTTCGAGCCAGGCGAGGAACGGCTTGTCGCAGATCAGGCCGTACTTGATGACTTCGGCCAGGCCCGCGGACAGCTCGCGTCCGGGCAGGGTCTTCAGGCTGGTGGTGTCGATCAGCACCGCGTTGGGCTGATAGAAGGCGCCCACCATGTTCTTGCCCAGCGGGTGGTTGATGCCGGTCTTGCCGCCCACCGACGAGTCCACCTGGGACAGCAGCGTGGTCGGCACCTGGATGAAGTCGACGCCGCGCTGGTAGCAGGCCGCGGCAAAGCCGGCCATGTCGCCGATCACGCCGCCCCCCAGGGCGACCACGGTGGTGCGACGGTCATGGCGGGCGGTGAGCAGCGCATCGAAGATCAGCTGCAGGGTTTCCCAGTTCTTGTGGGCCTCGCCGTCCGGCAACACCACGGGCAGCACCGAGTAGGCACCCAGGGTCTTGCTCAGGCGTTCGAGGTACAGCGGCGCGACGGTCTCGTTGGAGACGATGGCGACCTGCCGTCCGGCAATGTGCGGCGCCAGCAGCTCGGGCTGGTCCAGCAGGCCTTCGCCAATGTAGATCGGGTAGCTACGTTCGCCCAGGTCGACCTTTAGTGTCTGCATGTATCCCCACAATGTGCTTGGACGCGCGGCGGTGCGGCGCCGCGCGGTGACGTTCAACCCCGTCTCGGCGTTGGTCGCCGAGGATAGACCCCGCTCAGCGGGGCGGCAACTTCTGCAGGCGCTCGAGAATGTCGAGCACCACCATGCGTGGTGGCCGTTCGTCGGTTTCCACCACCAGGTCAGCGATTTCGCGATAAAGCGGGTCGCGTGTCTCCAGCAGGGCGCGCAACGTGGCTTCCGGGTTGGCGGTGCGCAACAGCGGCCGGTTGCGATCACGTGAGGTACGCCCCACCTGCTGCTCCACCGAGGCGTGCAGGTAGACCACCCGCCCGCCGGCACGCAGCGCCGCACGGTTGGCGTCGCGCATCACCGCGCCGCCGCCGGTGGCCAGGACCACGCCATCGAGCGCGCTGAGCTCGGCGATCATCGCCTGCTCGCGGTCACGAAAGCCCGGTTCGCCTTCCTTGTCGAAGATCCACGGGATGTTGGCGCCGGTTCGCAGTTCGATTTCCTTGTCGGAATCCTTGAACAGCAGGCGCAGCTCTTTGGCCAACAGGCGCCCGATGGTGCTTTTACCAGCGCCCATGGGCCCCACAAGTATCAAATTTCGCACAGAATCAACGACTCACAGCAATCGCCTGGTCACTCATGATACGCGGAGTCAGGAAGACCAGCAGCTCGGATTTTTTCTCTTGTAATGCATCGCGTCGAAACAGCCGTCCAACATACGGCAGATCGCCGAAAAATGGCACCTTGTCGACCACTTTGTTCTGCGACGTCGAGTACACGCCACCAATCACAATGGTCTGCCCATCGGTTACCCGCACCTTGGCATTGACCTCGTTCTTGCGAATCGGCGGCACATCGTTGAGGGCATTGATGAAGTCCGGCTCGTCCTTGGTCACCCGCACCGCCATGATCACCTTGCCGTCCGGCGTGATCTGCGGGGTCACCTCCAGCGACAGGGACGCCTCGCGGAAGGAGACCGACGTGGCGCCGCTGCGGGTGGTTTCCTGGTAGGGCACTTCGGTGCCCTTGAGGATGCGCGCGGTTTCCTTGTCGGCCGTGACCACCTTGGGCTGGGAGATGATCTCGCCATTGCCGCTTTTTTCCATGGCGCTGAGCTCCAGGTCGAGCAGGATATCGCTGCGCAGCAGCCCCACCCCGAGGCCGGCACCGGCCCGCTCGACCCCGAGGTCGACGAACAGATCGCTGCCCAGCCGGCGCTCCGCGCCATACAGCGGTCCACCCCAGCGCACGCCCAAGGCCTTATCGTAATCGACATTGGCCTCGACGATCCGTGCCTCGATCATGACCTGGCGCACCGGCACATCCAGCTGTGTGACCAGCCTGCGCAGTTCGGCGAGCCGGGCGGCAGGCTGGGTGGCTACCAGTGTATTGGTGCGTGCATCCACACTGAGGCTGCCACGCCCGGCCAGGGCACCGTCGTCAGCCAGGCTCGCCAGCAACAGCTCCGCCAACTCGCCGGCCTTGGCATGGAACACAGGGATCAACTCACGCTGCAGGGGCTCCAGCAATACCTCCTGACGCATGTCCTGGGCTTGCCCGGCGAGCTCGGCCAGGGGAGCGACCAGCAGCACATTCCCCTCCTGGCGCCTGCCCAGCCCCTTGCTGCGCAACACCAGGTCAAGCGCCTGGCCCCAGGGCACATCCTCCAGACGCAGGGTTATCCGCCCCTGCACCGAATCGCCGGCCACCAGGTTGATGCCCGCGTGGTCGGCCATGACCTGGAGCACCGAACGCAGTTCGACATCCTGGAAGTTGAGCGACATCGGCTCACCCTGAAACGTCTCGGCCTGCGCCATCTGCAGCCCCAGCATCAATAGCGCGCCGCTCCACCCTCTCGTCGGTCTCATCCCTGACCTCTCCTTGCTCACGCGTTCCAAGAACCAGATACCTGGGGCGCGCCTGCCAGCGCCCATCGATGTAGAACCGCTCGTGGACCTCCACCCGGTCGAATTCGATGGCTACCACGACACCCCCTTCGAGCCCCAACCGCTCGCCCTGCGCAATCCGATACAGGCGACCTCCCGAGCGCAGCAAGGCCTGTCGCCACCCTGCCCGCGATAGGCTGCCGACCATCTCAAGTCGTGCCAAAGGAACATGCGCCAGGTCACCGCCCTCTCTGGGAGGCGACCAGGCCCGGAACGGATCGAATGCCGTCTTCTTCGACAAGATTGCCTGGGCCGGCTCATCCGCCAATGACGCCGGGACCGGCAGCTCTTCTCCGGGGTGGTAGGCATGTAGTCGTAGCTGAGCATCAACTCGCCCAATCCCCTCATCCTTCAGGGCCAGCCTGAGCCGCTCCACGCTCAACAGACGCAATTGCCGCAGCCATTGCTCCAGCCACAGGCGCAGCGCCGGATACTGTCCCGACACCGCGATTTCCAGCGGTTGCACCCGATACACTGAAGCCTGCTGTGCCTCCTGCACTTCGACTCGCTCGAATACCAGGCCATGCTCATGCCCCGATAACGCCAGCTGGTCGAGCAGCTCGCTCATGCCCTCTCCCGCGGCCAGCCGCCATCGTGCCGCCTGCAAAAGCACCCGTGCGTGCTCGAGCGCCTGCTGCTCGACACCCAGTTCGACGAGGCGCGCCCCGCGCTCCTCCAGTTCGTCCTGTAGCTGGAGCTGCAGTCGGACAGACTCGACATGCCCCTGAACCGGATCACGCAGACGAACCAGGTAGCCCACGCAAGCAACCATGAGCACGAGCGCCAGGCACACCATGGCCCTCACCACTCTCGACCGGCCAGCCAACGCCTGCCAGTCAAGGGGCCAGAGGCGGTTCACGACTCGCCCGCCAGCAATCGCGCCGCCAGCAGGAACTCGTCCCCCTGGACATGGCGCCTGATGTGAACGAGCTCGAGGTTCCGCACCATGCCCACTTGCTCCAGATCGCGCATGAACCGGGCGACCACCGACGCGGAGGCCGCCAGGCCGCCCAGGCGCAGGCGCCCCGCCTCAACATCCACCTCCGTCAAGCGAGCGCCTTCTGGCAGGGCCTGCTCAAGGGCGAGGAACAGGCCGGGCATCTGCGATCGCCCGGCGTCCAGTGCGGACACTGCGGCATGCTCGGCCTGCAACGCCGCCCGCCTGCCGCGCAGCTGATCGACCTGCCTCAAGGTGGCATCGAGCCGCTCAAGCTCCGCCTGATGCGAGGCGACGACCAGTGATTGCCTGGCCAGACGCGACCGCGCCATCTGATCGAGCCATATGACCCCGCACAGTGCCACTACCAGGGCGACAACCAGCATGATCTGAAATCGTCGCACAACCCTGGCCCTACGCTGCTCGCGCCAAGGCATCAGGTTCAGTCTCGCCATCATGCCCGGCCTCCCATGGCCAGCCCGCAGGCCAGGACCATCGAAGCTGCGCGCAGGCCATCCCTCTCCAGCAGGCCGGCCAGAGGGAGTGGGCAACCCACCTGGCATTTCACACCCAAGTGCTCTCGCAAATACGCCGCCCGGTCCTCATCAGCAGCGCAGCCGAACAGGACAACTTCCTCTACGGGCGCCCGTTCACCCAACCGCCAGAGATCATCGACAGCCTCACTCCATTGCGCCGGCGAGCCCAGGGCGAGCCGCTGTCGTTGCGGCGCGGGGCTGCCGTGCCAGCGGTGCATGACCACTTCGCCCGGCTCCAATTGCAGCAGTACCGCTCCACGAGCCGGCACCTCAGGCAGCAATGCTCGCCGTAGCGCGAAGCTGTCCACCTCCACGGCCTCAAGCTGCAATCCGGCCCTGGCGAACACCCGCTCCAGCGGATCGAGCTGGCTTTGCCGGCAAGCCACCACCAGTACCTCGAACTTTCCGGGATCGTCAGCGCATGCACCCTGCACCCAGAAGTCCAGGGCGAGATCCTCCAGCGGAAAAGGGAACAGCTGTTCAGCCTGAACCAGCACGGCGGCCTCGACATCAAGGTCGGCCAGCCCGGCAGCTACCCGGCACACCTTGCAGATCACCTGGGAGGCGGGCAATGCCAGGGCGACCCGGAACTGCCTCGTCCGACATTGAACATGGGCCCGCCGCAATCCCATGACCAAGCCCTCTGCCTCGTCGGATGCGGCACAGCCAGGCAGCCCGGGCTCGAAGCGCTCCAGCGCCCACCCCTGAACCCGCCAACAGCCGCGCTGGCGGTGCAGATGCAGCATTCGTATGGAGTCGGAGGCAATTTCCACCCCCAGCAGTGAACCGGCGTCCCTGCCAAAGCGTCCAAGCATGGCTGTTCCTTCCTGGTCATCGGCAGCCCGCGCCGTTGCGGCGCGAGCGGTCGTCCCGCGCCCCGGGCGGTCACCCGGCGGGACGAAAAATGCTTATAATGGCCAGCGTTTTTCTGTCCGCCGGCCCCGCGCGCAATCCACTCCTCAACCTGGACACCCAAAAGCCTTGATACGTCTGCTGAAGTTCTTCTGGTGGTCTCTCGTCGCCGTCATCTGCGCGCTCGTACTCGGTGTGAGCGGTGCGTTTCTGTATCTTAGCCCCAGCCTGCCCTCGGTCGACTCGCTCAGAAGCGTCCAGTTGCAAATCCCCCTGAGGGTGTACAGCAGCGACGGCAAGCTGATTGCCGAGTTCGGCGAAATGCGGCGCTCGCCGATCAAGTTCCAGGAAATTCCCCCACAGTTCATCCAGGCGCTTCTGTCCGCCGAAGACGACAATTTCCTCAACCATTACGGGGTCGATCCGAGCAGCCTGATGCGCGCGGCATCGCAGCTGCTCAAGTCCGGGCATATCCAGACCGGCGGCAGCACCATCACCATGCAGGTGGCGAAGAACTTCTTCCTCAGCAGCGAGCGCAGCTTCTCGCGCAAGACCAACGAGATCCTGCTGGCCCTGCAGATCGAACGCGAGCTGACCAAGGACGAGATCCTCGAGCTCTACGTCAACAAGATCTACCTGGGCAACCGCGCCTACGGCATCGATGCCGCGGCGCAGGTGTACTACGGCAAGTCGATCCGCGACGTGAGCCTGGCGCAAATGGCGATGATCGCCGGCCTGCCCAAGGCGCCATCGCGCTTCAACCCGCTGGCCAACCCGGTACGCGCCAAGGAGCGCCGCGACTGGATCCTCGGGCGCATGTACAAGCTCGGCAAGATCGACGAAGCCAGCTACCAGGCGGCCCTGACCGAACCGCTGAACGCCAGCTACCACGTGCCGACTCCGGAGGTGAACGCCCCCTACGTCGCCGAGATGGCCCGTGCCGAGATGGTCGGCCGCTACGGCAGCGATGCCTATACCGAAGGCTTCCGCGTCACCACCACGGTCCCGAGCGACATGCAGCAGATGGCCAACAGCGCGGTGCTCAACGGCCTCAGCGGGTACGACGAGCGCCACGGCTACCGCGGCCCCGAGGCACGCTTCCCGGGCAAGACCCGTGCAGCCTGGCTGCAGGAGCTGGGCAAGCAGCGCACCCTCGGCGGCCTGGAGCCGGCCATAGTCACCCAGGTCGAGAAGACCGGCCTGAAGGTGATGAGTCGCGGCGGCCTGGAAGAGAATGTGGCCTGGGACACTATGAAATGGGCGCGCCCGTACCTCAACAGCAACTCGCAGGGGCGCTCGCCGCAGTCGCCGGCCGACGTGGCTCAGGTCGGCGACCTGGTACGCCTGCAGCGCCTGGAGGATGGCAAGCTCAAGTTCAGCCAGGTGCCCGGCGCCCAGAGTGCCCTGGTCACCCTCGACCCGTACAACGGCGCCATCCGCGCCCTGGTCGGTGGTTTCTCCTTCGAACAGAGCAACTACAACCGCGCCATGCAGGCCAAGCGCCAGCCGGGTTCGAGCTTCAAGCCCTTCGTCTACAGCGCCGCGCTGGACAACGGCTACACCGCCGCCAGCCTGGTCAACGACGCGCCGATCGTGTTCGTCGACGAGTACCTGGACAAGGTCTGGCGCCCAAAGAACGACACCAATACCTTCCTTGGCCCGATCCGCATGCGCGAGGCGCTGTACAAGTCGCGCAACCTGGTCTCGATCCGCCTGCTGCAGGCCATGGGCGTGGACCGCACCATCGACTACATCGCCAAGTTCGGCTTCAACAAGCAGGACCTGCCGCGCAACCTGTCGCTGGCACTGGGCACCGCGACCCTGACGCCGATGGAGATCGCCACCGGCTGGAGCACCTTCGCCAACGGCGGCTACAAGATCAGCCCCTACCTGATCGAGCGCGTCGAAAGCCGCAACGGCGAAACCCTGTTCACCGCCAACCCGGCACGGGTGCCCCAGGGCAGCCAGGACCAGGCCGGCCTCGCCGCCCCCGAGCAAGCGATCAGCGTCGCGCCAATGCCGGGTGAAGCACCGTCGGCCCTCGGCCAGGCAGCCCCGGCAGCGCAAGTGCCTGCCGTGGCCGAGCAGATCATCGACGGCCGCACCTCGTACATTCTCACCAGCATGCTGCAGGACGTGATCAAGCGCGGCACCGGCCGTCGCGCCCTGGCCCTCGGCCGTGCGGACCTGGCGGGCAAGACCGGTACCACCAACGAGTCCAAGGACGCCTGGTTCTCCGGCTACAACGCCGACTACGTCACCACCGTCTGGGTCGGCTTCGACCAGCCGGAAACCCTGGGCCGACGCGAGTACGGTGGCACCGTGGCGCTGCCGATCTGGATGAGCTTCATGGGTGCGGCGCTGAAGGACAAGCCTGAGCACGCCCCGGCCGAACCTGAAGGCATTCTCAGCCTGCGCGTCGACCCGGTCAGCGGCCGCGCAGCCACGCCGGGCACGCCGAATGCCTACTTCGAACTGTTCAAGGCCGAGGACTCGCCACCGTCCGTGGACGAGCTGGGCAATGGCGCGGCACCTGGCAGCCCGCTGCCGGCGGACGAAGCGGCGCCGATGGATCTGTTCTGACCAGGTAAACGACAAACCTCAAAGGCAACTTCGATCCTGTGGGAGCGGGTTTACCCGCGAAAGCATCGTTGGCTTCGCTGAAGCCTTCGCGGGTAAACCCGCTCCCACAATGGCTTCGGTGAATCCAAAAGCAAACAAAAAGCCCCGACTCTCACGAGCCGGGGCTTTTTCATGACGCTACGACCGGATCAGCCGTTGAACACGTCATCCACGCTTTTCAGCGGGTAGTGCTTCGGATACGGCAGGGTGGCCACGCCGGATTCGATGGCGGCCTTGGCCACGGCATCGGAAACCACGGTGATCAGGCGAGCATCCAGCGGCTTCGGAATGATGTACTCGCGACCGAACTCCAGACCTTGCACACCGTAGGCTTCGCAGACTTCCTTGGGCACCGGCAGCTTGGCCAGGTCCTTCAGGGCGATGGCGGCGGCAATCTTCATTTCTTCGTTGATGCGCTTGGCGCGAACGTCCAGGGCACCGCGGAAGATGAACGGGAAGCCCAGTACGTTGTTGACCTGGTTCGGGTAGTCGGAACGACCGGTGGCCATGATCACGTCGCTGCGGGTGGCGTGAGCCAGTTCCGGAGCAATTTCCGGGTCCGGGTTCGAGCAGGCGAACACGATCGGGTTGGCGGCCATCGACTTCAGGCCTTCGGCGCTCAGCAGGTTCGGACCGGACAGACCGACGAACACATCAGCGCCATCCAGGGCATCGGCCAGGGTGCGCTTGTCGGTGGCGTGGGCGAACTGGGCCTTGTACTGGTTCAGGTCGTCGCGGCCAGCGTGGATCACGCCGCTGCGGTCGATCATGAAGATGTTCTCGACCTTGGCACCCATGCTCACCAGCAGCTTCATGCAGGAGATGGCGGCGGCGCCGGCGCCCAGGCAGACGATCTTCGCCTCCTCGAGCTTCTTGCCGGCGATTTCCAGGGCGTTGATCATGCCCGCGGCGGTAACGATGGCGGTACCGTGCTGGTCATCGTGGAACACGGGAATGTCGCACTGCTCGATCAGGGTGCGCTCGATCTCGAAGCACTCAGGTGCCTTGATGTCTTCCAGGTTGATGCCGCCGAAGGTGATGGAGATGCGGCGAACGGTGTCGATGAAGGCCTGTGGGCTCTCAGACTCGACTTCGATATCGAACACGTCGATACCTGCGAAACGTTTGAACAGAACACCTTTGCCTTCCATCACCGGCTTGGAAGCCAGCGGGCCGAGGTCGCCCAGACCGAGGATGGCGGTGCCATCGGAGATCACCGCAACCAGGTTGCCCTTGCCGGTGTACTTGTAGGCCAGCTCCGGATCACGGCCGATCTCGCGCACGGGTTCGGCGACGCCTGGGCTGTAGGCCAGGGCGAGGTCACGGGCGGTGGCGGTGGGCTTGGAGAGCTCGACGCTCAGTTTCCCCGGACGGGGCTGGGCGTGGTATTCGAGAGCGGCGGTTTTCAGGTCTGACATGATGGGCATTCCGCTGTTTACTGTTCTGACGGACCGCCGAGGATACGCAAAGAGCCGGGGGGCGACAAGACTGCCCGGTCACTATGTGTCAAGGCCTTTGGCCTACGACTTTACGCTATAACCCACGGGGCTTACGGAAGCCAGTGTGTACAATCCAGCACAAGAATGTCTACAACTATTTAGCCTGGAACAGTCGCCAGCATGCTCGGATCGGTCAATGGCAACAGCCAGCGTCGCTGCCCGGGTTTGAGCCCGCCCTTGCGGGATCGATCCAGCACCCAGCCACGCGCCTCGACCTGGCGTCCCTTGAGGTTAGCGAAGAAGCTGGCGGGAAAGCGCTGCTGCAGACGAGCGGGGATCTGCAGCACTACCGCATCGTCGAGCTCCAGCCAGATACCGCCGCGGTTGCGCTCGATACCCTTGATCTGGCCGCCGATCACGGCAAAACCGGACTGCCTGACATCCCCCGCACGTACAACCGGCGACTGTCGCCACAACCCGGTTCCGGCGTTGCGCGCCTGCTGCTCGGCCTGTTGCTGACAGCCCGACAAGGCCACGTTGGGGACAATGGCAACCCGGTAGCCGAGGCCTTCGCTGAGCAGTTGTGCTTCGAGATTGTCGCCAGTACGGCTATAGATGTGCGCCAGGGTACGACCGTACTTGTCCCTGGGCTCTTCGCCCGGGACCAGGCCGACGCGGCCATCGCTGGCCTCGACCAGCGCCTGCAGACGCCGCTTCGCGGCCTCGGCGTAGGGCTCGCTGGTGCGGCCCTTGCGACCGATCTCGGGCGCATTGATGCCGATCAACCGCACATTGCGCCCGTCACTCAGGCGCAGGGTATCGCCATCGACCACCTGGCGCACCGTCACCTGCTGCGGCTGCTCGGGCAACGGACAGAACGCCAGGGCCGGAAAATGCCAGATCGCGCCCACAAAAAAGGCGCCCACAAGGGGCGCCTTCTTTTGCAGCAACGCGAACCTCGAAAGATTCGCCATGCGCATGATTACTTCTTGGCACCGAACATGCCGAAGCGATCGGCGAACTTCTGTACGCGACCACCGGTGTCCAGGACTTTCTGCTTACCGGTGTAGAACGGGTGGCACAGGTTGCAAACGTCGATCGCCAGGACGCTGCCCAGGGTCGAACGGGTTTCAAACTTGTTGCCGCAGCTGCAGGTGACTGCAACTACTTCGTAGTTCGGATGAATATCTGCTTTCATGGTCACTTCCTCGAGCTGCGTGCCGCCACCCAACACCTATTGTTGAATACCGCACGTAATTAGGCGGCGAATAATACCAGAGCGCGGCCGCAGCGCAAGTTGTCGCTTGCACCGACCGTCGTCTGCTAGGCTCGTCTGCTTTGTGAAACGCCCTCCAGAGACTTTCCGCGTGTCCGACGTCATCCTGCGCCTTGCCCTGCCCTCGCCCCTGCGTCGCCTGTTCGACTACCGGGCGCCCGCGAGCATGGCCCGCCAGGCGTTGACTCCAGGCATGCGCATCCGCGTGCCGTTCGGTCGCCGCGAGATGATCGGCGTGCTGGTGGAGGTCGCCACGCACAGCGAAGTCCCCGCCGACAAGCTCAAGCCGGCCAGCGCCCTGCTTGACCCGGTTTCGCCCGTGCCGCCTGCGCTGTTCAAGCTGTGCCTGTGGACAGCCCAGTACTACCAGCACAGCCTGGGCGACACCTTGAGCTGGGCCCTGCCGACCCTGCTGCGCCAGGGTGAGCTGGCCGAGGCGCGCCAGGAGCGCTTCTGGCACGTCGCCCCCGGCGCACGCCTGGAGGACCCGCGCATCGCCCGCGCCCCGCGCCAGCGCGATGCCCTCAAGACCCTGTCGCAGCACCCTCACGGCGTGGCCCACAGCCTGTTGAGCAAGCTCGGCCTGAACAAGGACAGCCTCGACCTGCTGCTGGCCAAGGAACTGGTGACCGTCGAGATCCGCCGTCACCTGCCCGCCGCACGCCACGAGCACTGGCTGGCCCAGCCGGAGCTGCCGCTCAACGAGGAGCAGCGCGCGGCGTTCGAGGCGGTGCGCGCAGGCTTCGGCGCCTTCCACGCCTACCTGCTGGCCGGCGTTACCGGCAGCGGCAAGACCGAGGTCTACCTGCAGCTGATCCGCGAAACCCTCGAAGCCGGCAAGCAGGCGCTGATCCTGATCCCCGAGATCAATCTCGGCCCGCAGACCCTGCAACGCTTCGAGCAGCGCTTCAACGCCCGCATCGCCCTGCTGCACTCGGCGGTGGGCGACCGCGAGCGCCTGGACGCCTGGCTGGCGGCCCGCGACGGCGACGCCGACATCATCATCGGCACCCGCTCGGCGCTGTTCACGCCAATGAAGAACCCGGGCCTGATCATCATCGACGAGGAGCACGACGGCTCCTATAAACAGCAGGAAGGCCTGCGCTACCACGCCCGCGACCTGGCCGTGGTCCGCGCCCACCAGGAGAACATCCCGATCCTGCTGGGCTCGGCCACACCGTCACTGGAAAGCCTGCACAACGCCCATAGTGGCCGCTACGGCCTGCTGCGCATGAACCAACGCGCCGGCGGTGCCAAGGCACCACGCTTCCTGCGCCTGGATGTGCGCAGCCTGCCGCTGGACAGCGGCATCAGCGGCCCGCTGCAACAGGCTATCCGCCAGACCCTGGAGGCTGGGCAGCAGGTGCTGGTGTTCCTCAACCGCCGCGGCTTCGCCCCGACGCTGCTCTGCCATGACTGCGGCTGGCTGTCCGAATGCCCGCGCTGCGATGCCCGCATGACCGTGCACCAGCGCTCCGCCGTGCTGCGCTGCCACCATTGCGGCTACGACGAACGCCTGCCGTTGCAGTGCCCACAGTGCGCCCACGTCGACCTGCGCCCGGTGGGGGCCGGTACCGAGCGCGCCGAAGAGCGGCTCAAGGTGCTGTTCCCCGACTACCCGATCCTGCGCGTGGACCGCGACAGCACCTCGCGCAAGGACGCCATGCACAACCTGTTCGCCACCATCCAGCGCGGCCAGCCGAGCATCCTGGTGGGCACCCAGATGCTAGCCAAGGGGCACCACTTCCCCCGCGTCACCCTGGTGGCGATTCTCGATGCCGACGGCGGACTGTTCTCCGGCGACTTCCGCGCCAGCGAGCGCATGGCCCAGCTGATCGTCCAGGTCGCCGGTCGCGCCGGACGCGCCGAGGAACCGGGCAAGGTCATCGTGCAGACCCACCTGGCCGACCATCCGCTGCTGGTGCAACTGACCGAGCAGGGCTACTTCGCCTTCGCCGAACAGGCCCTGAGCGAACGTCGCGCCGCCGGCCTGCCGCCGTTTGCCCACCTGGCCCTGCTGCGTGCGGATGCGCACAAGCCGGGCCAGGCCGAGAGCTTCCTCGACGAAGCCTGCGCCGCCGCCGAGCGGGTCATGGCCGAACAGGGCCTGCACGGCATCGAGCTGCTGGGGCCGGTCCCGGCGCCCATGGAACGACGGGCGGGCCGCTTCCGCGCGCAACTATTGCTCCAGGCCAATGCCCGGGCTCAGTTGCATCGACTGATCAGTGCCTGGTTGCTAGTGTTGGAGCAGATGCCATCGGGGCGGCAGGTGCGCTGGTCGCTGGATGTCGATCCGGTGGACCTGTACTGAGAGATTGAACGGTCCGTGGGAGCGGGCTTGCCCCGCGATTGCGCCCATCGCGGGGCAAGCCCGCTCCCACGCCTGACCAGCGATACCGGCCAAAAGGTTGGCAACCCGCCCCCGGCAACGGATAATGCCCAGTTTTTCCACCTGCGCATCGAAGCGCTCCACCGCGCTTGCGGTCGAAAAGAGAATCCCATGAAAGACACCATTCGCCAGCTGATCCAGCAAGCCCTCACCCAACTCGCCACCGACGGTGTGCTGCCTGAAGGGCTGACGCCGGCGATCCAGGTGGAAAACGCCCGGGACAAGACCCACGGCGACTTCGCCAGCAACATCGCCATGATGCTGGCCAAGCCGGCCGGCATGAAGCCGCGCGATCTGGCCGAGAAGCTGATCAACGCCCTGCCGAAAAGCGACGACATCAGCAAGGTCGAGATCGCCGGCCCCGGTTTCCTGAACTTCTTCCAGAACACCGAGGCCCTGGCCAACCGCCTCGACGCCGCTCTGGCCGACGAGCACCTGGGCGTGCGCAAGGCCGGCCCGGCCGAGAAGGTGGTGATCGACATGTCGGCGCCGAACCTGGCCAAGGAGATGCACGTCGGCCACCTGCGCTCGACCATCATCGGCGACAGCGTGGCCCGCGTGCTGGAATTCCTGGGTGATAACGTCATCCGCCAGAACCACGTTGGCGACTGGGGTACCCAGTTCGGCATGTTGATGGCCTACCTGCAGGAAAACCCGATCACCAGCGATGAGCTGTCTGACCTGGAAAACTTCTACCGCGCAGCGAAAAAGCGCTTCGACGAGTCTGAAGAATTCGCCACCCGCGCCCGCGGCCTGGTGGTCAAGCTGCAGGCCGGCGACCCGGACTGCCTGGCGCTGTGGACGCGCTTCAAGGACATCTCGCTGTCGCACTGCCAGAAGACCTACGAACTGCTCAACGTCAAGCTGACCATGGCCGACGTGATGGGCGAGAGCGCCTACAACGCCGACCTGGCCAACGTGGTCGCCGACCTCAAGGCCAAGGGCCTGCTGGTCGAGGACCAGGGTGCCCAGTGCGTGTTCCTCGATGAATTCAAGAACGCCGAGGGCGAGCCGCTGCCGGTGATCGTGCAGAAGGCCGACGGCGGCTACCTGTACGCCACCACCGACCTGGCCGCCGTGCGCTATCGCAGCAACAAGCTGCAGGCCGACCGCGCCCTGTACTTCGTCGACCAGCGTCAGGCCCTGCACTTCAACCAGGTGTTCGAAGTGGCCCGTCGCGCCGGCTTCGTCGGCCATCCGATGAAGATGGAGCACATGGGCTTCGGCACCATGAACGGCGCCGATGGCCGCCCGTTCAAGACCCGTGATGGCGGTACCGTCAAGCTGATCGACCTGCTCACCGAAGCCAAGGACCGCGCCTACGCGCTGGTCAAGGAGAAAAACCCGTCGCTGGCCGAGGACGAACTGCGCCACATCGGCGAGGTGGTCGGCATCGGCGCGGTCAAGTACGCCGACCTGTCCAAGCACCGCACCAGCGACTACAGCTTCAACTTCGAACTGATGCTCAATTTCGAAGGCAACACCGCGCCGTATCTGCTGTACGCCTACACCCGCGTGGCCGGCGTGTTCCGCAAGCTCGGCAAGGGCTTCGCCGAAGTCGACGGCAGCATCGTCCTGCAGGCAGCGCACGAGCAGGACCTGGCCGCGCGCCTGGCGCAGTTTGGCGAGATCCTCAACAACGTCGCCGAAAAAGGCACGCCGCACGTGCTGTGCAGCTACCTGTACGACCTCGCCGGCCTGTTCTCCAGCTTCTACGAGAACTGCCCGATCCTCTCTGCCGAAACCACCGAACAGCAGCAGAGCCGCCTGCGCCTGGCCGCCCTGACCGGCCGCACCCTCAAGCAGGGCCTGGAACTGCTCGGCCTGGAAACCCTGGAGCGCATGTAAGTTGGCTGCAAAGAAGAAACCCGCACCCAAGCGCGGCGCCAGCCGTTCCCAGCCGCCTGCCAGCAAGCAGCCGATCCCGGGCTGGGTGTGGCTGGCGGTTGGCCTGACGGTCGGCGCCTTCATCGTTTTCCTGATGAAGCTCGAGCCGGGCGGTGACGACATCAAACGCACCAAGCCCGAGCAGCACAAGCCGGAGAAAGTCGCCGAGGCGAGCAAGACCACCACGCCGACGCCACAGCAACCGGTGAAGCCGAAGTACGACTTCTATACCCTGCTGCCGGAGTCGGAAGTGATCGTGCCGCCCGAGGCCGTGCCGGAGAAAACCCCGCCGGTACCGGCGCAGCCGCCTGTGCCTAGCACGCCGGTCACGCCAGCGGAAGCGGCGAAGATCGACACCGCCCGCGCCCAGGCCGCGCTGCTGGGGCAGACGCCGCCACCGGCACCTCCGGTGATCAAGCCGGCAGCCACCACCCAGTTCTTCCTGCAGGCCGGCTCGTTCCGCAAGCAGGCAGATGCCGACAAGGTTCGCGCGCAGATCATCCTGCTCGGCCAGGCGGTCAAGGTGGAGTCGGGCACGGTCAAGGAAGAAACCTGGTACCGCGTGATGGTCGGCCCATTCAGCAACCGCGAACAGCTGACCGTGGCGCAGAAGCAACTGGCCGGGGCAGGCTTCAGCAACCTGCTGCTGCAACAGCGGCGCCAGTAACGAAAAAGGCCTTGCCGCACTCCGCGACAAGGCCTTTTTTCATACCCGGCGACGCTCGGCGTTGACCTGGGAGATCTGGCTGTTGAGCGTCCAGAAGTCATACAGCACCCCGAGCAGGAACAGACCACCGGTGAACAGGTAGATCAAGGCACTGATCCACTTGCCCTGGTACAGCCGGTGCACCCCGAAAATTCCCAGGAAAGTCAGCAGGATCCACGCCAGGTTGTAATCCACACCGCCCGACTCGAAGCGCATGTCCGCCTCGCGGTCCATCGACGGGATCAGGAACAGGTCGATCAGCCAGCCGATGCCCAGCAGCCCGAGGGTGAAGAACCAGATCGTCCCGGTGATCGGCTTGCCGTAGTAGAAACGGTGCGAGCCGGTGAAACCGAAGATCCACAGCAGATAGCCGAGGACCTTGCTGTGGGTGTCGTGCGAAGGGGCACCCTGTTGATAACCATTCATTCGAAGCCCTCGTGGGATAGCCGAAAATTTTCTAACGAAAAATGTGACTTTTTCGTTTTGACCCGACATATGGTACGTGGCTGAGCGACCAACGGATCAGAATTTGATCAAAAAGCTGTTATAAAGTTGCGCGCCAACACTTATAAAGAGCTTCATCTATGCCACCTTTCTTCAAGACATGGCTGACCCTCTGCCTTTTATTACCCCTGGCCGCCCACGCCACCAACCGTGAGCAACGTCTTCCAAGCGGATTCACCGGTTACACGACCAACGCCGACGCCACGGTGAAACGCGCCCCGATCCAGTACCGCAGCACCAACAGCCTGCGCGCGCGCCCGGCCAATGCGGCCAAGCAGCACGCCGTGGGCATGCAGGCGGTGGCGATGTCGCCGAAGCAGAGCAGCGAAGTGCTCAGCCGTGCGGTGAACGTGCTCGGCACGCCCTATCGCTGGGGCGGCAGTAGCCCGAAGAAGGGCTTCGACTGCAGCGGCCTGGTCAAGTATGCGTTCAACGATGTGGCGGATGTCGACCTGCCGCGCACCTCCAATGCCATGGCCCAGGGTCAGGGCGTCAAGGTGGCCAAGGGCGACCTCAAGCCAGGCGACCTGATCTTTTTCAACATCAAGAGCCGTCGGGTCAACCACGTCGCCATCTACCTGGGCAACGACCGCTTCATCCACGCACCGCGCACCGGCAAGCGGGTGAGCATCGACAGCCTGGAGAAGCCTTACTGGCAGAAGCACTACGTGGTAGCCAAGCGCGTGCTGCCCAAGCAGCAGCAACAGGCGCTGAGCCTGGCCAAACGCTGAAACGCCCAGCAGTCCCTGTGGGAGATCGAAGGGAACCATGATTCCGCGCCCAGCGCGAACTCTGTGGGAGAGTATTAGCCGCGAAACAAGCGACGCGGAGGATGGCACCGGCTCTGCCGGTGTTCGCGGCTAAAGCCGCTCCCACAGGGACTGCGGTGCACTTTCAGTCTCTGTGGACGTTCCTAACCCACTATCAAACCCCGCGCCTCCAGCGCCTGCAGCGCCCCCTCCATCGTGCACATCCCCGCCGCCGCACCAGCCTGCATCAGCGAATGGATCTGCGCCAGGCGCCCCTCACGTATCAGGTTGCGCACCGCAGGCGTCGCCACCAGCACCTCCCGCGCCGCGACACGCCCACCGCCTGATCGCCGCACCAGCACCTGCGCGACCACCAGCCGCAGGGAGTCAGCCAGCATGCTGCGCACCAGCGGCTTTTCCTCCGGCGCGAACACCTCCACCAGCCGGTCGATGCTGTTCACCGCCGATCGCGTATGCACGGTGGCCAGCACCAGGTGCCCGGTCTCCGCGGCGCGCAACGCCAGGCGAATGCTGTGCAGATCGCGCAGCTCGCCGATCATGATCACGTCCGGGTCCTGACGCAGGGCACTGCGCAGGGCCTGGGCAAAGTCACGGCTATGCAGGCCGATCTCACGCTGGTTGACCAGGCTGCGCTGACTGCCGTGGATGAACTCGATCGGGTCCTCGAGCGTGACGATATGCAATGCGTATTCGCGGTTGAGCCGATCGATCAGCGCCGCGAGGGTGCTCGACTTGCCGCTGCCGGTGGCACCACCGACCAGGACCAGGCCATCCCGGTACCGGGAGATGATTTGAAACACATGCACCAGATCAAGTGCCTCCAGACAGGGCACGCTCGCGGGGACCAAACGTACGCTGGCACTCGGACCATTGCGCTGGCGGAACAGGTTCAGCCGAAAACGCCCCAGTCCATCCAGGCTCACCGCCAGGTCCAGCTCATCCCCGGCCGCCCACTGCCGCCGCTGCTCGCTATCAAGCAGACCCGCCATCCCGTCTTCCAGCGCCCCTGTCGTCAGCAGCGCAAGGTCCAGGCGCTGCAACACCCCATCCACACGCAGCAGCGGCTGCTCGCCAGCAGCCAGATGCAGGTCGCTGGCACCGGCAGCCAGGGCCCGGCCCAACAGGTCGGTCACATCCATGAGACTCCCCAACGGCGATCAAGCAGGTAGAATGCCGCTGACCCCAAAGCCGTCGGCGACGAACCATGTCCACCCTAGCAGACAACATTGGCGCCATTGCCACCCGCATCGACAGCGCGGCCAGGGCCGCCGGACGCGACCCGGCCAGCATCCAGCTGCTGGCGGTGAGCAAGACCAAGCCCGCCAGCGCCATCCGCGAGGCCTTTGCGGCCGGGCTGCGCGATGTGGGCGAAAACTACCTTCAGGAAGCCCTGACAAAACAACAGGCGCTTTCCGACCTGCCCTTGATCTGGCACTTCATCGGCCCCATCCAGTCGAACAAGACCAAGGCCATCGCCGAGCATTTCGACTGGGTACATTCCGTGGACCGCCTGAAGATCGCCCAACGCCTCTCCGAGCAACGCCCTGCCGGCCTGGCGCCGCTGAACGTCTGCCTGCAGGTCAACGTCAGCGGCGAGGACAGCAAGTCCGGCTGCATGCCCGCCGAGCTGCCGGCCCTGGCCCAGGCGGTGAACGCCCTGCCCGGCCTGCGCCTGCGCGGCCTGATGGCGATTCCGGAGCCGACCGAGGACCGCGCCGAGCAGGAGGCCGCCTTTGCCATCCTGCGCCAGCTCCAGGAGCAGCTGGGCCTCGGCCTGGACACCCTGTCGATGGGCATGAGCCACGACCTGGAAGCCGCCATCGCCCAAGGTGCGACCTGGGTCCGCATCGGCACCGCCCTGTTCGGCGCCCGCGACTACGGACAGCCCTGAATCCATGCTTAACTCACTCTTTCCCTCAAGGACCTGACATGAGCAAGACTCGTATTGCCTTTATCGGTGCCGGCAACATGGCCGCCAGCCTGATCGGCGGCCTGCGTGCCCAGGGCCTGGACGCCGCGCAGATCCGCGCCAGCGACCCGGGTGCCGAAACCCGTGCGCGGATCCAGGCCGAGCACGGCATTGATGCCTTCGAAAGCAACGCCCAGGCCATCGAGGGCGTGGACGTGATCGTGCTGGCGGTCAAACCGCAGGTCATGAAGGCGGTCTGCGAAACACTGAAGCCGAACCTCAAGCCCGGCCAACTGGTGGTGTCCATTGCCGCCGGCATCACCTGCGCCAGCCTGCAGGCCTGGCTGGGCGCGATCCCGGTGGTGCGCTGCATGCCCAACACCCCGGCGCTGCTGCGCCAGGGCGTCAGCGGCCTGTATGCCACCGGGGAAGTGTCCGCCGAGCAGCGCCAGCAGGCCGAACAGCTGCTGTCGGCTGTCGGCACCGCCTTGTGGCTGGACGAAGAACAACAACTGGATGCCGTCACCGCCGTCTCCGGCAGCGGCCCGGCCTATTTCTTCCTGCTGATCGAAGCCATGACCGCCGCCGGCGAGAAACTCGGCCTGCCGCGTGAAACTGCCTCGCAACTCACCTTGCAGACCGCCCTGGGCGCCGCCCGCATGGCGGTTGCCAGCGACGTCGACGCCGCCGAGCTGCGCCGCCGCGTGACCTCGCCGGCCGGCACCACGGAAGCGGCGATCAAGTCGTTCCAGGCCAGCGGGTTCGAGGTGATCGTCGAGCAGGCACTTCAGGCCGCGGCGAAACGTTCCGCCGAACTGGCCGAACAACTGGGCAAATAAGGAGCCATTGATGAATGCATTGTCCGGCGCCGCGATCTTCGTGGTGCAAACCCTGGTCAGCCTGTACCTGGTGATCGTCCTGCTGCGCTTCGTGCTGCAGCTGGTCAAGGCCGACTTCTACAACCCGCTGAGCCAGTTCGCCGTGCGCGCCACCCAGCCGCTGCTCAAGCCGCTGCGCCGGGTGGTTCCCAGCATCGCCGGCCTGGACACCTCCTCGCTGCTGCTGTCGATCCTGATCCAGGCACTGCTGATGGCCTTCGTGCTGATGGTCACCTACGGCACCTTCGGCGACATCCTGCACCTGGTGATGTGGTCGATCCTGGGCATCACCTCGCTGTTCCTGAAGATCTTCTGGGTGGCGATGATCGTCATGGTCATCGTCTCGTGGGTCGCGCCGAACAGCCACAACCCCGCCGCCGAACTGGCCTACCAGATCAGCGAGCCGGTGCTGGCGCCGTTCCGCCGCCTGGTGCCGAACCTCGGCGGCATGGACATTTCGCCGATCTTCGCCTTCATCGCCATCCAGGTGATCCAGTCGTTCCTGATGCCCCAGCTGGCGGCCTACGCCGGCATGCCGCAAGAGCTGTGGCGGATGATCTGACCCGCACCGCATCCAGCGGCAAGCCTTTGCTTGCCGCTGGGGGTAGCGCTCTTTAGACTTACGCCTCCGTCAAGCGTGAGCAGGGTCGATGTCCACTGTCCTTCCCGAAGATTCCGTCGGTCTGGTAACACCGCAGATTGCCCGGTTCGATGAACCGCTGGCCCTGGCTTGTGGCCGCTCCCTGGCCTCGTACGAGCTCATCTACGAAACCTATGGCACCCTCAACAGCACTGCCAGCAATGCCGTGCTGATCTGCCATGCGTTGTCCGGCCATCACCATGCCGCCGGCTACCATGCCGCCACCGACCGCAAGCCGGGCTGGTGGGACAGCTGCATCGGCCCCGGCAAGCCGATCGACACCAACCGCTTCTTCGTTGTCAGCCTGAACAACCTGGGTGGCTGCAACGGCAGCACCGGCCCCAGCAGCATCAACCCGGCCACCGGTAAGCCCTACGGCGCCGACTTCCCGGTGCTGACCGTGGAGGACTGGGTGCACAGCCAGGCGCGCCTGGCCGACCGCTTAGGTGTACAGACCTGGGCCGCCATCGTCGGCGGCAGCCTCGGCGGCATGCAGGCGCTGCAGTGGACCATTACCTATCCGGACCGCGTGCGTCACTGCGTGGACATCGCCTCGGCACCCAAGCTGTCGGCGCAGAACATCGCCTTCAACGAAGTGGCGCGCCAGGCCATCCTCACCGACCCCGAGTTCCACGGCGGCTCGTTCCAGGACCAGGGCGTAATCCCCAAGCGCGGCCTGATGCTGGCGCGCATGGTCGGCCACATCACCTACCTGTCCGACGACTCGATGGGCGAGAAATTCGGCCGCGAGCTCAAGAGCGACAAGCTCAACTACGACTTCCACAGCGTCGAGTTCCAGGTCGAAAGCTACCTGCGCTACCAGGGCGAGGAGTTCTCCGGCCGCTTCGACGCCAACACCTACCTGCTGATGACCAAGGCGCTGGACTACTTCGACCCGGCTGCGGCCCATGGCGGTGACCTGGCGGCTACCCTGGCCCACGTCACGGCGGACTATTGCATCATGTCGTTCACCACCGACTGGCGCTTCTCGCCGGCCCGTTCGCGGGAGATCGTCGACGCCCTGATGGCCGCGCGCAAGAACGTCTGCTACCTGGACATCGACTCGCCCTATGGCCACGACGCCTTCCTCATCCCGACGCCCCGCTACATGCAGGGCTTCGCGAACTACATGAACCGCATCGCCCTCTGAGGACCGCATGAGAGCCGACCTGGAAATCATCCAAGACTGGATCCCCGCCGGCAGCCGGGTCCTCGACCTGGGCTGCGGCAACGGCGAACTGCTGGCCTCCTTGCGCGAGCGCAAGAATGTCACCGGCTATGGCCTGGAGATCGACGCCGACAACATCGCCGCCTGCGTGGCCAAGGGAGTCAACGTCATCGAGCAGGACCTGGACAAGGGCCTGGGCAACTTCGCCAGCAACAGTTTCGACGTGGTGGTCATGACCCAGGCCCTGCAGGCCGTGGAATACCCCGACCGGATCCTCGACGAGATGCTGCGGGTGGGGCGCCAGTGCATCATCACCTTCCCCAATTTCGGCCACTGGCGCTGCCGTTGGTACCTGGCGACCAAGGGTCGCATGCCGGTTTCGGACTTCATGCCGTATACCTGGTACAACACCCCGAACATCCACTTCTGCACCTTCGAGGACTTCGAGAACCTGTGCCATGAGCGCCACGCCAAGGTCCTCGACCGCCTGGCCGTCGACCGTCTGCACCGTAACGGGTTGGGTGGGCGGCTTTGGCCTAATCTTCTAGGTGAGATCGGTATCTATCGGGTCAGCAGCCCGGGCCTGCAGGAGCATCAGCTCGCGGTCTGACCCTCGCGAACGGAGGAATGGGATCATGCGTCGACTAGCACTGTTTCTGATCAGCCTGTGCCTGGCCTTGCCGGTACTGGCTGCCGATGCCGCCAGGCCTGACCGCAAGGAAGTGTTCGGCGATGTGACGGTCCACTACAGCGCCTTCACCTCGAGCATGCTGCAACCGGAAATCGCCGCCGCCACGGGCCTGACCCGCAGCAAGAACCAGGGCGTGCTCAACATCGCCGTGCTCAAGGCCGAGAAGCCTGCAACGGCGGTGGTCAGCGGTACGGTGAAGGACCTGACCGGGCGCAGCAACCCGCTGTCGTTCAAGCAGATCACCGACCAGGGCGCGGTCTACTACATCGCCCAGTTCAAGATCGACCAGGCCGAGACCGTCACTTTCGATATCAACGTCGAAACCGGCGGCGTCAGTCATAAACTCAGCTTCAACCAGGAAGTGTTCCCAGGCGAATGATGAATCTTACGCAACTCGTATTGGCCAGCCACAACGCCGGCAAGCTCAAGGAACTGCAGGCCATGCTCGGCGAATCCGTGCACCTGCGCTCGATCGGCGAATTCAGCCAGGTGGAGCCGGAAGAGACCGGCCTGTCGTTCGTCGAGAACGCCATCCTCAAGGCGCGCAACGCCGCACGCATCTCCGGCCTGCCGGCCCTGGCCGACGATTCGGGCCTGGCAGTGGACTTCCTCGGCGGCGCGCCGGGCATCTACTCGGCGCGCTACGCCGACGGCAAGGGCGACGCGGCGAACAACGCCAAGCTGCTCGAAGCGCTCCAGGACGTGCCTGAAGACCAGCGCGGCGCACAGTTCGTCTGCGTCCTGGCCTTGGTGCGGCATGCCGACGATCCGCTGCCGATCCTCTGCGAAGGCCTGTGGCACGGCAGCATCCTGTTCGAGGCCAGCGGTGAGCACGGCTTCGGCTACGACCCGCTGTTCTGGGTCCCGGAGCGCCAGTGCTCCAGCGCCGACCTCGCCCCGGTCGACAAGAACCAGCTCAGCCACCGCGCTCGCGCCATGGCCCTGCTGCGTCAACGTCTGGGCCTGGCATGACCGAAAAGCTGTTCGTGCAACCGGCGGGCCTGATCCTTCCCGAACTCCCGCCGCTGTCGCTGTACATCCATATTCCCTGGTGCGTGCGCAAATGCCCGTACTGCGACTTCAACTCGCACCAGGCCGGCCCGGCGCTGCCGGAAGCCGAATACATCGACGCTCTACTGGCCGACCTCGACCAGGAACTGCCTGCCGTCCAGGGCCGCCCGATCAGCACGATCTTCTTCGGCGGTGGTACACCCAGCCTGTTCAGCGCCGATGCGCTGGGCCGCCTGCTGCGCGGTGTCGAGCAACGCATCCCGTTCGCCCCGGACATCGAAATCACCCTCGAGGCCAACCCGGGCACCTTCGAGCAGGAGAAGTTCAAGGCCTACCGGCAGACCGGCATCAACCGCCTGTCCATCGGCGTGCAGAGTTTCCAGCCCGCCAAGCTCGAGAAGCTCGGGCGCATCCACAATGGCGACGAAGCGGTGCGCGCCGCCGACATGGCCCGGGCGGCAGGCTTCGACAACTTCAACATGGACCTGATGCACGGCCTGCCGGACCAGTCGCTCGACGACGCCCTGGGCGACCTGCGTCAGGCCGTCGAACTGGCGCCGACGCACCTGTCCTGGTACCAGCTGACGGTAGAGCCGAACACGGTGTTCTGGAACCAGCCGCCTGAGCTGCCCGAGGACGACATCCTCTGGGATATCCAGGAAGCCGGCCAGGCGCTGATGGCCGATCACGGTTACCGCCAGTACGAAGTCTCGGCCTACGCCCAGGCCGGTCGTGCCGCGAGGCACAACCTGAACTACTGGCGCTTCGGCGACTTCATCGGCATCGGTGCCGGTGCCCACGGCAAACTGTCGTTCCCCGACGGACGCATCCTGCGCACCTGGAAGACCCGCCTGCCCAAGGACTACCTGAACCCGGCCAAGCCGTTCAAGGCCGGCGAGAAGCTGCTGCCGGCCGATGAGCTACCCTTCGAGTTCCTGATGAACGCCCTGCGCCTCACCGACGGGGTAGAGGCCGAACTGTTCAGCCTGCGCACCGGCCTACCCCTGGCACAACTGGCCGAAGCCCGCCGTGAAGCCGAACAAAAAGGCCTTTTGCAGGTCGAACCGGATCGGCTGGCCGCCACGCCACGTGGTCAGCTGTTCCTCAACGACCTGCTGCAGTACTTCTTGAATTAAGGATGACCCATGGACCTGGTACTTGACCTGCTCTCGACCGTTTCCCGCTGGAGCCGCAGCAACCTGTCAGAAATCTCGCTGGCCCTGGTGGGCTGCCTGCTGGTGCTGTTCGGCACCGATATCAAAGGCTGGGTAGAAGGCCGCCTGGGCGGCCTGGCCGGCGCCTTGCGGGTGCCGTTCATGGCGCTGCTGGTGATGATCGGCAGCGGCGCAGCGCTGATCTATGCGACACCGTGGATCGTCAAGGGCCTGGGGCAGTTCAACAACTATGCGCTGGCACCGGTGCTGCTGGTGGTGCTGGTGTTGATTGGCGTGGTGGCCGATCGGCGGGGTTGAGCGCTGACGCGACTTCGCAAGATTGAACCGCTCCTGTGGGAGCGGGTTCACCCGCGAAGCAGACAACACTATGGTTGGCACCGGCTTCGCCGGTGTTCGCGGGTAAACCCGCTCCCACAGAGTCCCTGACGGTCCTGAAGACAATCAGGATCCGAATCAGCTTCCAGACGCGGCTCAGCGTATTCAGCAAACGCTTCATATGCCTTGGCCTCCATGTTGGCTGGGCCAATCTTCCAGCGCCTGACCGGCCCTTCGGCGCCTTCGGAGATCATGTGGGGTGGTCTCCAATGAAGTGGCCGGGTAGATGGCCCTTCGAAACTCTGCCGGCGCGGTTCGTAGGCCGCGTCGAAGGGGCCGAGACAACAGAACGAATTCGCTTCCCGGCCCGCCACTGGAGATACCCCCCATGAGAGCGGGGCAATCTTACGACAGCGAAAGGTTCTAGGCTGTTACCTGCTCAGTCACACTTGATGCCTGATATTTCCGTGATTGACGCACTCCACGAGTACTCCTAGTATCGCGTTTGTGGGTGGTCTCCAGTGACGCTTGAAATGCGCAGGCTGAGGATTCGTAACCCGAAGCCCGCATAAAAAAACCGCCTTTAGCTAGGCGGTTTTTTTTGGCTGCAGGCAGACCTGGCTGGCGCCCTGCCGATGTCTTCCAAGGTGCTGGTGTTGATTGGCGGGGCGGCTGATCGGCGGGGCTGAGCGCTGTTAAAAGCCGCCCTGGCGAGCCAGGACGGCTTCTCACCCGACTAACCCTTAGCGGGCATCGTCAAAGTGATCGCGCAGGAAGTCCCTGACAGACCTGAAAACAATCAGGATCCGAATCAACTTCCAGACGCGGCTCAGCGTATTCAGCAAACGCTTCATATGCCTTGGCCTCCGTGTTGGCTGGGCCAATCTTCCAGCGTCTGACCGGCACTTCGACGCCTTCGGAAATCGTGTGAACCATCTCCAGTGAAGCGGCCAGGTGGATGGCCCTTCGAAAACTCCACCGGCGCGGTTCGTGGGCCGCGTCGAAGGGGCCGAGACAACGGATTGAATTCGTTCCCGGCCCGACACTGGAAAGAATCACATGAGAGCGGCGTGATCTTACGCTTTCTGAAAAGGTGAAGCTGTTACTCGCCCAGTCACACGTAATGCTGGATATTTCCACGATTGACGCAACCTCCAGGCAACCCTAGTATTTGAACCGTGAACTGTCTCCAGTGAAATTGAAACACGCAGGTCGAGGATTCGTAACCCGAAGCCCGCATAAAAAAACCGCCCTTCTCAAGGCGGTTTTTTTGTACCTACAATCTCGCAAGCTTGAAGGACAGCGCCGAACGAACCCGGCTCAGTTCACCTTCTCGAACTTCAAGTCCCACACCCCATGCCCAAGGCGCTCACCGCGGCGCTCGAACTTGGTGATCGGCCGTTCTTCCGGGCGTGGCACGTAGGCGCCATCAGCCGCCTGGTTGCGATAGCCGGGCGCTGCGCTCATCACTTCCAGCATGTACTCGGCATAGGGCTCCCAGTCGGTCGCCATGTGGAATACGCCACCGGGCTTGAGCTTGCGGCGCACCAGCTCGGCGAACTCCAGTTGAACGATCCGGCGCTTGTGATGACGCGCCTTGTGCCACGGATCCGGGAAGAACAACATCAGCCGGTCGAGGCTGTTGTCGGCCACACAGCGGTTGAGCACCTCGATGGCATCACAGTCGTACACTCGCAGGTTCTTCAGGCCCTGGGTCAGCACGCCATTTAGCAACGCGCCGACACCCGGACGGTGCACTTCGACACCGATGAAATCCAGCTCGGGCGAGGCGGCGGCCATTTCCAGCAGCGAATGGCCCATGCCGAAGCCGATCTCCAGGGTGCGCGGCGCCGAACGGCCAAACACCTGATCGTAGTCTACCGGGCTGTCGGTCAGCGGCAGGATGAACAGCGGACCGCCCTGCTCCAGGCCGCGTTGCTGGCCTTCGGTCATGCGTCCGGCACGCATCACGAAGCTCTTGATGCGGCGGTGCGGGCGGGCTTCGCCGTCTTCAGTGATCGGCGTTTCTTGCGATTCAGTCATCTGGGGCTCTTACTTGATCAGACCTTCCAGCGGCGAGGACGCGCTGGCATAGAGTTTCTTCGGCATGCGCCCGGCGAGATACGCCATGCGGCCGGCAATGATGGCGTGCTTCATGGCCTCGGCCATCATTACCGGCTGCTGGGCGTGGGCGATGGCCGAGTTCATCAGCACCGCCTCGCAACCCATCTCCATGGCGATGGTGGCGTCGGAGGCGGTCCCCACGCCGGCATCGACCAGCACCGGCACCTTGGATTCCTCGAGGATGATCTGCAGGTTGTAGGGGTTGCAGATACCCAGGCCGGTGCCGATCAGGCCGGCCAGCGGCATGACGGCGATGCAGCCGGCTTCGGCCAGCTGGCGGGCGATGATCGGGTCATCGCTGGTGTAGACCATCACATCGAAGCCGTCCTTGACCAGCACTTCGGCGGCCTTGAGGGTTTCGATCACGTTGGGGAACAGGGTCTTCTGGTCGGCCAGCACTTCCAGCTTCACCAGCGTCCGCTCCTCGTGGGACTTGTGGCCGTCGAGCAGCTCACGGGCCAGGCGGCAGGTACGCACCGCCTCGACCGCATCGAAGCAGCCCGCGGTGTTCGGCAGGATGGTGTACTTGTCGGGCGACAGCACATCGAGCAGGTTCGGCTCGCCCGCGTTCTGGCCGAGGTTGGTGCGACGCACGGCCACGGTGACGATTTCGGCACCCGAGGCCTCGGTGGCCAGGCGGGTTTCCTCCATGTCACGGTACTTGCCGGTGCCGACCAGCAGGCGCGACTGGAAAGTGCGCCCGGCCAGGACGAAAGGCTTGTCGCTGCGAACGTTGCTCATCGATGTTCCTCTGGAAAGGTTACGGGGCTTTGGATGAATCGGCCGGATGAATCGGCGGAACGCGCTCAACCACCGCCAATGGCATGAACCACTTCGACCTGGTCGCCTTCGCTCAATCGCGTACTGTCGTGCTGGCTGCGCGGCACGATATCCAGGTTCAGTTCCACCGCCACCCGGCGACCGGCCAGCTCCAGCCGGCCCAGCAGCGCCGCGACGCTCTCGCCCTCGGGCAGTTCGTAAGGTTCACCGTTCAATTGAATGCGCATGCGCACGGCCACCATTGTTCTTTGGGGCCCGCATTCTAGCGCCGATCCACCCCTCAACCCAAGGGCGACGCACGCCATTAGTCGCGATTGTGGACCGTTCGGTCAGCCCAGGCGCCAGGCGGCCAGGCCCAGGCACAACCAACCGGCGAGCAAGCACAGGCCACCCAGCGGGGTGATCATGCCGAGCTTGCCCAGGCCGCTCAGGGTCAGTAAGTAGAGGCTACCGGAGAACAGCAGGATACCCACGGCGAACAGACCGCCGGCCCAGCCGACCAGGCGCCCCGGCAGGTGCGCCGACAGCACCGCCACACCGAGGATCGCCAGGGCGTGCACCAGCTGGTAGGTCACGCCGGTATGGAAGATCGCCAGGTAGTCGGCGCTGAGACGACTCTTCAGGCCATGGGCGGCGAAGGCGCCGAGGGCAACGCCGGTAAAACCGAAGAACGCGGCGAGCATCAGGAAGCTGCGAAGCATGGGACGACTCCTCGGGAGGGGTCTGTATAATGGCCCGTTCCAACGGTCCGGCCAAGCCATCACCATGCTGTCATCTCTCCTGCGCCACCTTTCCCGCGCCCTGCTGTGGTTCGCCGCCGGCAGTGCCGCCGTGGTCCTGGTGCTGCGCTGGGTTCCACCGCCCGGCACCGCGCTGATGGTCGAGCGCAAGGTAGAGTCGTGGTTCAGCGGCGAGCCCATCGACCTGCAACGCGACTGGACGCCCTGGGCGGACATCTCCGACGAGCTCAAGGTCGCGGTCATCGCCGGCGAGGACCAGAAGTTCGCCAGCCACTGGGGCTTCGACATCCCAGCCATCCAGGCGGCGCTGGCCTACAACGAGCGTGGCGGCAAGGTGCGTGGCGCCAGCACCCTGACCCAGCAGGTGGCCAAGAACCTGTTCCTGTGGTCCGGGCGCAGCTGGTTGCGCAAGGGTTTGGAAGCCTGGTTCACCGCGCTGATCGAGCTGTTCTGGTCGAAGGAGCGGATTCTCGAGGTCTACCTGAACAGCGCCGAATGGGGCAAGGGCGTGTTCGGTGCCCAGGCCGCGGCACGCTACCACTTCGGCGTGGACGCCAGCCGCCTGACGCGACAACAGGCCGCACAGCTCGCAGCGGTGCTGCCGAGTCCGATCAAGTGGAGTGCCAGCCGGCCAAGCGCCTATGTGGCGAGCCGGTCGGGCTGGATTCGCCGGCAAATGAGCCAGCTGGGCGGACCGAGCTACCTGATGCAGCTGGATAGTTCGCGCAGGCTTTGAGGCCTGGCTTTCGTGGGAGCGGGCTTGCCCCGCAATAGACGATTCATCGCCACATCTGCATCGCGGGGCAAGCCCGCGCCCACGCGCCACAACACACGAAAAAGCCGCTGTCTCTTGCGAGAACAGCGGCTTTTTCACTCCAGCCAGGCGCCGATCAGATCGCGATCAGTGCCTTGACCTTGTTCATCGCGTTCTTCTCCAGCTGGCGAATACGCTCGGCCGAAACGCTGTACTTCTCCGCCAGCTCATGCAGCGTGGCCTTTTCCTCGGCCAACCAGCGCTGGTAGAGGATATCGCGACTGCGATCGTCTAGACCTTGCAGCGCTTCATGCAGGTTGCTGGTGGAGTTGTCGCTCCAATCGGCGTCCTCCAGCTGCACGGCCGGGTCGTAGCGGTGGTCTTCCAGGTAATGCGCGGGCGACTGGAAGGCGCTGTCGTCGTCGGCTTCGGCCGCCGGGTCGAAGGCCATGTCCTGGCCGCTCAGGCGGCTTTCCATCTCGCGCACTTCACGGGGCTCGACGCCGAGGCTTTCGGCCACGCGATGCACTTCGTCATTGTTCAACCAGGCCAGACGCTTCTTCTGGCTGCGCAGGTTGAAGAACAGCTTGCGCTGGGCCTTGGTGGTGGCCACCTTGACGATGCGCCAGTTGCGCAGGATGAACTCGTGGATCTCGGCCTTGATCCAGTGCACCGCGAAGGACACCAGACGCACGCCCATTTCCGGGTTGAAACGCTTTACCGCCTTCATCAGGCCGACGTTGCCTTCCTGGATCAGGTCGGCCTGGGCCAGTCCGTAGCCTGCGTAGCTACGGGCGATGTGTACGACGAAACGCAGGTGGGCCATCACCATTTGACGAGCGGCCTCGAGATCCTGCTCATAGTAGAGACGCTCGCCCAGATCACGCTCCTGCTCCGGCGACAGCAAGGGGATGCTGTTGACCGTGTGCACGTAGGCTTCCAGGTTTGCACCGGGAACCAGGGCATAGGCAGGTTGCAACGATGTGGTCATTCAAGTACCTCCGGCTTACAGACTCGTGCCTTGTGGGCACTGCCAGCATAGACAAGGAACCGTTGTACAAGTTCCAGGATGAAAAATTTGTCAATACTGGCCATGAAACATTTATCGCGGCGCGAGCTCGTTCAGGTGACGAGCAACGGCGATCCATGCACCGATATACCCCAACAGCACCGCCCCGATCAAGAGTGAAAGACCATCGGAGGCCGGTACGCCACCCAGGGCGAAATCACTGCCGTACAGGCCGGACAGCCCGACCACCGCGTCGTTCAGCCAGTTCAGGCCGAACGCCAGGATGCCCCAGGCCAGTACGCCCGCGCCCAGGCCATACAGCGCGCCCATGTACAGGAAAGGTCGGCGCACGTAGCTGTCGGTGCCACCGACGAGCTTGATCACTTCGATCTCGACCCGGCGGTTTTCGATATGTAGACGAATTGTGTTACCGATTACTAACAACAGAGCAGAAATCAGCATCACCGCCAGGCCGAAGACGAACCGGTCACCCAGCTTGAGGATTGCCGCCAGGCGCTCGACCCACACCAGGTCCAGCTGCGCCGCTTCCACCCGCGGCAACTCGGACAGGCGCTGACGCAAGGCCTCCAGGGCGGGCTTGTCGACCTCGGTCGGGGTCACCACCACCACGCCCGGCAGCGGGTTGTCCGGCAACTCGCGCAGCGCCTCACCCAGGCCCGACTGCTGCTGGAACTCTTCCAGTGCCTGCTCGCGGCTGACGTACTGGGCCTCGGCGACGCCGGGCATGCCCTTGATCTCGTCACGCAGCGCCTCGCCGTCGCGGCTGCTGGCGTCGAGCTTGAGGTACAGCGAGATCTGCGCCGCGCGCTGCCAGGAACCGCCGAGTTTCTCAACGTTCTTCAGCAACAGCGACAGGCCCATGGGCATGCTCAGCGCCACGGCCATCACCAGGCAGGTGAAGAAACTGCCGATCGGCTGCTTGCCCAGTCGGCGCAGGCTGTCGGCCAGGCTGGCGCGGTGGCTTTCCAGCCAGGCGTGCAGCAGGGTGCTGAAGTCCGGGCCATCGTCGTCGTGATCGCCACGCTTTTTCTTCGTCGGTTGTGGGTCGGCGGCTTTCGGCGCCACGCGCTCGGAAACCTTTGGTGTACGTGTGGTGCTCATTGCCCGGCCTCCCCATCGCCGATCAAGCGGCCGCGTTGCAGCGTCAGCATGCGGTGGCGCATGCGCGCGATCAGCGCCAGGTCGTGGCTGGCGATCAATACCGTGGTACCCAGGCGATTGATGTCCTCGAACACGCCCATGATCTCGGCGGCCAGGCGCGGGTCGAGGTTACCGGTGGGCTCGTCCGCCAGCAGAAGGGCCGGCTGGTGGACGATGGCGCGGGCAATGCCCACGCGCTGCTGCTGGCCGGTGGACAGGTCGGCCGGGAACAGCTCGCCCTTGTCGCTCAGCGACACGCGCTCCAGCGCCGAATCCACGCGCTTGGCGATCTCGGCCTTGGACAGCCCGAGGATCTGCAGCGGCAGGGCGATGTTGTTGAACACCGTGCGGTCGAACAGCAGTTGGTGGTTCTGGAACACCACGCCGATCTGCCGGCGCAGGAACGGGATCTGCGCGTTGCTGATCTGGCCCAGGTCCTGCCCGGCCAAAAGCAGCTTGCCGCTGGTCGGACGTTCCATGGCCAGCAGCAGGCGCAGCAGGGTGCTCTTGCCGGCGCCGGAGTGGCCGGTGACGAACAGGAACTCGCCACGACGCGCCCGGAAGCTCAGCTCGTGCAGGCCGACGTGGCCGTTGGGATAGCGCTTGGCTACCTGTTCGAATCGGATCATGAAGGTTCCCGCTCGGCGAACAGCGCCTTGACGAAGGGTTCGGCCTCGAAGGTGCGCAGGTCGTCGATACCCTCGCCCACACCAATGAAGCGGATCGGGATATTGAACTGCTTGGCCAGGGCGAAGATGACGCCGCCCTTGGCGGTGCCGTCCAGCTTGGTCAGGGCCAGGCCGGTCAACTCGACGCTCTGGTTGAAGTACTTGGCCTGGCTGATGGCGTTCTGCCCGGTACCGGCATCGAGCACCAGCAGCACCTCGTGGGGCGCCTCGGCGTCGAGCTTGCCGATCACCCGACGGACCTTCTTCAGCTCCTCCATCAGGTTGTCCTTGGTGTGCAGGCGGCCGGCGGTGTCGGCGATCAGCACATCGACGCCACGGGCCTTGGCGGCCTGCACGGCGTCGAAGATCACCGAGGCCGAGTCGGCTCCGGTGTGCTGGGCGATCACCGGGATCTGGTTGCGCTCGCCCCAGACCTGCAGTTGCTCCACCGCCGCGGCGCGGAAGGTGTCGCCAGCAGCGAGCATGACCTTCTTGCCTTCGAGCTGCAGCTTCTTGGCCAGCTTGCCGATGGTGGTGGTCTTGCCGGCGCCGTTCACGCCGACCACCAGGATTACATAGGGCTTGCTCTGCGCCTCGATCTTCAGCGGCTGCTCGACCGGACGCAGCAAGGCGGCCAGCTCATCCTGCAACGACTTGTACAGGGCATCGGCGTCGGCCAACTGTTTGCGGGCGACCTTCTGCGTCAGGTTCTGGACGATGGTCGAGGTGGCCTCGACGCCGACGTCGGCGGTCAGCAGGCGGGTCTCGATCTCGTCGAGCAGGTCGTCGTCAATGACCTTCTTGCCCAGGAACAGGCTGGCCATGCCCTCGCCGATGCTGGCGCTGGTCTTCGACAGGCCCTGCTTGAGGCGGGCGAAGAAGCCTGTTTTGGCGGGTTCGGCTGCGACTGGAGCGGGTTCCACGGCAGCCGGAGCGGGAGTGACAGGCGCTTCTGGTTCCGGCTCGACCACAGGGGCAATCACCACCGGTGCTGGCTCGGGCACCACCACCTCAGGGGGCTGGCGCTCAGGGATAGCCGGCGGGACCTTGGGTTCCAGGTCAGGCACCAGCGCCACCGGCTCTTCCGCGACCGGCAGCACCAGGTTGCTTACAGGCGCAGGCGGTGTTGGCTCGGGCACAACCGTTGACAGGTCCGACGCATTCGCGGGCAAGCCCGCTCCCACAGGAGGCTGCGGCGTCTGAGGCACCGCGGCAGGCTCGGCCGGGACTTCTGCCGGCACAGACTGGGGTGCTTCGAGCACTACAGCGGGCTGCGGCGCCTGAGGCACCGCGGCAGGCTCAGGTTCGGCCGTCTGGACAGGCTCGACCGGGACTTCCACCGGCACAGGCTGAGGTGTTTCGACCACCGGTGCGGTCAGCGGCGCAGCGGCGGGCTCCGGCTCGGCCGGCGCGCTTACCGGCGCAGGCTGGGGTGCCTCGGCCAGCGGAGCGGGCTGCTCGGCGGGAGGCGGCTGTACCACCGGCGCCTCAGCGGGCGGTTGGGGGGCTTGCGGCTGTTCGGCGACAGGTTGCTCCGGCTTCTTGCGGAACCAGCTGAACAGGCCTTTCTTCTCGCCAGCCGCGGCCGGCGCTTTTTTGTCGTCGTTGGAACCAAACATGGAAGACGGCTATCTCAGGGTAGCGATGCGCCAGCAGTGGTGCATCGGGAATTCTTGGGTCACGCAGAACAGACTACTGTGAAGCCAGCGGGTTCATGCGCAACGTTTTGTCGTAAGGGCCTGCGGGCCAGAACGGCGACAGGCATGGTCGCCAGGCAACCGGATCAGTATCCTAGCACCTCCTGGCCCGCCGACGCTAAACCCAAGCGGGCCGCCGAACAGGTTGAACACCGTATGAATGCTCTAGCCCGCCGCGCCGCTGGCCTGTTGCTCGGCACGTTGTGCCTGCCGCTGGCGGCCTTCGCCGCCGATGTGCAACCCACCCACGAATTCATCCTCGACAACGGCCTGAAGGTGGTCGTGCGCGAGGACCACCGTGCGCCGGTGGTGGTTTCGCAGATCTGGTACAAGGTCGGCTCCAGCTACGAGACGCCGGGCCAGACCGGCCTGTCCCACGCCCTGGAGCACATGATGTTCAAGGGCAGCGCCAAGCTCGGCCCCGGCGAGGCCTCGCGCATCCTGCGCGATCTCGGTGCCGAGGAGAACGCCTTCACCAGCGACGACTACACCGCCTACTATCAGGTGCTGGCCCGTGACCGCCTGCCGGTGGCCTTCGAGCTGGAGGCCGACCGCCTGGCCAGCCTGCGCCTGCCGGCCGACGAGTTCAGCCGCGAAATCGAGGTGATCAAGGAAGAACGCCGCCTGCGCACCGACGACCAGCCCAACGCCAAGGCCTTCGAGCTGTTCCGCGCCATGGCCTACCCGGCCAGCGGCTACCACACCCCGACCATCGGCTGGATGGCCGACCTCGAGCGCATGAAGGTCGATGAACTGCGCCACTGGTACGAGTCCTGGTACGCACCGAACAATGCCACCCTGGTGGTGGTCGGCGACGTCAAGCCCGACGAGGTGAAAGCCCTCGCGCAGAAGTACTTCGGCCCCATCCCCAAGCGCGCCGTGCCGCCAAGCAAGTTGCCGCTGGAGCTGGCCGAGCCGGGCCTACGCCAGCTCACCCTGCACCTGCGCACGCAACTGCCCAGCCTGGTCTACGGCTTCAACGTACCGGCCCTGGCCACGGCCAAGGACCCGCGCAGCGTCAACGCCCTGCGCCTGATCTCGGCCCTGCTCGACGGCGGCTACAGCGCCCGCATGCCGGCGCGCCTGGAGCGCGGCCAGGAACTGGTGGCCGGCGCCTCGTCCAGCTACAACGCCTTCACCCGCGGTGACAGCCTGTTCATGATCTCGGCCACGCCCAACGTGCAGAAGCACAAGACCCTGGCCGAAGTGGAGAAAGGCATCTGGCAGCTGCTCGACGAACTCAAGACCACGCCACCGACCGCGGAAGAACTCGAACGCGTGCGCGCCCAGGTGATCGCCGGCCTGGTCTATGACCGCGACTCCATCAGCAGCCAGGCCACCACCATCGGCCAGCTGGAAACCGTCGGCCTGTCGTGGAAGCTGATAGACAGCGAGCTCGACGACCTCAAGCGCGTGACCCCGGAGGACATCCAGGCCGCCGCCCGCACCTATTTCACCCGCGAACGCCTGAGCGTTGCCCATGTACTGCCCGAGGAGTCCGCTCATGAGTGATCGCAGCGCACCGCGCTACACCCTGTTCGGCCTGGCGATCATCGTGCTGGTGGTGGCCGTCGCCGTGCTGTTGGCGCGCCCGGCCCAGTCCGACAGCCAAGGCAAGGCGGACACCGCGGCCCGCCCATCCAACACCCTGCAATCGCTGGCCGAACTGGACGGCAAGGCCCCCAGCCGGCGCCAGCTGAACATCCAGCACTGGTCCACCGCCGAAGGCGCCCGCGTGCTGTTCGTCGAGGCCCGCGAGCTGCCGATGTTCGACCTGCGCGTGACCTTCGCCGCCGGCAGCAGCCAGGACGGCGGCACCCCGGGCCTGGCCACCCTGACCAACGCCATGCTCAACGAGGGCGTGGCCGGCAAGGACGTTACCGCCATCGCCGAGGGCTTCGAAGGCCTGGGCGCCGACTTCGGCAACGGTTCGTACCGCGACATGGCCGTGGCGTCGCTGCGCAGCCTCAGCGCCAGCGACAAGCGCGAGCCGGCGCTGAAGCTGTTCACCGAGGTGGTGGGCCAGCCGACCTTCCCCGAGGATGCCCTCAAGCGCATCAAGAACCAGCTGCTGGCCGGTTTCGAGTACGAGAAGCAGAACCCGGGCAAGATCGCCGGCAAGGCCCTGTTCGCCAACCTCTACGGCAAACACCCTTACGCCAGCCCCAGCGACGGCACCGCCGAAACCATCCCGGGCATTACCCTGGAACAGCTGCGCGGCTTCCACGCCAAGGCCTACGCGGCCGGCAACGCGGTGATCGCCCTGGTCGGCGACCTCAGCCGCGGCGAAGCCGAAGCCATTGCCGCCCAGGTCTCCGCCGGCCTGCCCAAAGGCCCGGCCCTGGCCAAGCCCGAGCAACCGGTCGAGCCCAAGCCGGGTGCGACCCACATCGATTTCCCGTCCAAGCAGACCCACCTGATGCTGGCCGAGCTGGGCATCGACCGTAACGATCCGGACTGGCCGGCCCTGTCGCTGGGCAACCAGATCCTCGGTGGCGGCGCCTTCGGTACCCGCCTGATGAGCGAAGTCCGCGAAAAACGCGGCCTGACCTACGGCGTGTACTCGGTGTTCAGCCCGATGCAGGTACGCGGCCCGTTCATGATCAACCTGCAGACCCGCGCCGAACTCAGCGAGGGCACGCTCAAGCTTGTGCAGGATATCCTTGCCGACTACCTCAAGAGCGGCCCGACCCAGCAGGAGCTGGACGATGCCAAGCGCGAGCTGGCCGGCAGCTTCCCGCTGTCCAACGCCAGCAATGCCAGCATCGTCGGCCAACTGGGCGCGATCGGCTTCTACAACCTGCCGCTGAGCTGGCTGGAAGACTTCATGCAGCAATCCCAGGCGCTGACCGTCGAGCAGGTCAAGGCCGCCATGAACAAGCATCTGGCGGCGGACAAGCTGGTGATCGTCACCGTCGGCCCGAAGGTGGCCCAGCAGCCCCTGCCGGCCCCCACTGACAAACCCGCCGAGCAGCCGCTCGGCGTACCGGAGCACTAATGGCAAGACCCAACACCCCAGCGCGCCCGGCACCGGGCGCCAGCAAGGGCCCCGGCCAACTGCGCATCATCGCCGGCGAGTGGCGCAGCCGCCGCCTGGCCGTGCCGGAAGGCGAAGGCCTGCGACCGACGCCTGACCGTGTGCGCGAGACCCTGTTCAACTGGCTGGCGCCGCACATCGAAGGCGCACTGGTGCTCGATGCCTTCACCGGCAGCGGCGCGCTGGTGCTCGAGGCGCTGTCCCGCGGCGCCGAAAACGCCGTGGCGCTGGACAGCAACCCGGCGGCCATCGCCAATCTCAAGAACAACCTCGAACTGCTGCGCTGCCCGCGTGGGCAGATCCTGCAGACCGACGCCCTGCGCTACCTGCAAGGCCCGGCCAAACAGCAGTTCGATGTAGTGTTCCTCGACCCGCCGTTCCACCAGGACCTGCTGGCCAACACCTGCAACCTGCTGGAGCAGGGCCAGTGGCTGCGCGAGCAGGCGTGGATCTACACCGAAAGCGAAGCCGTGCCCTCTTCGCTGCCGATGCCAGGCAACTGGCGCCTGCACCGCGAGAAGAAGACAGGCCAGGTGCACTACGCGTTGTGGCAGCGCAGTTGAGAAAGCCCTAACTATGTAGTGCTGGCAGACGCGCATTTTTGCTGAAGCTGCTCCGGTTCACCACCAACCAGGAGCACTTCGGCCATGTCATCGCCTCCCCTTCTCGACGACGCAGTGGTCTCTGCCGGCCTAACGGCCATCGCAGCCGCACCATCGGCAGCGTTACAACACTTCACGCTGGACAACGGTTTGACCGTCTACCTGCGAGAGGACCACCGCACCCCACTGGCAGCGGTTCAACTCTGGTACCACGTGGGTGCCAGCGATGAACCGGCGGGCCAAACCAACCTTTCGCACCTTCTGGAACACCTGATCTTCGATGGCAGCAGCAAACTCGCCAAAGGTCAGTACCTACAGGTGATCGCGCGCCTGGGCGGCAAAGCCAATGGCACCACCACAGACGACGCGACGGCTTTCGATATTCAACTACCCGCGATACGCCTGCCGATCGCCCTGGAAATCATGGCTGATGCCATGACCACTGCAACCTTCGGCCAGCCTGAAATGGACCTGGCGATAAAAGCGGTCGAAGACGAGCGCCGGCTGAAAATCGACAACGCCCCGTTGCAGCAAGCAAGTCATCAGCACTTGAAGCTCGCACATGCGGGCAGCCCTTACGGCAATCCCACCTTCGGCTTCGCCAGTGACCTGAACAACCTGACGCTCGACACGCTGCGCAGTTGGTACGACCAATGGTACGCACCAGGTAACGCCACGCTCGTGGTAGTAGGCGCCGTCGACCTCACAACGCTCAAGCAGCACGTGGCCCGGTATTTTGCAGACCTGCCTGTAGCAGCCACAACGCCGCGCCGCGCCCCACGCCACGAATTACCGTTAAAGGCGCGAAGCCAGGCTGTAGGCCTGCCTATGGGACGTGAGGGGTTGTTCATGTCATTCAACGTGCCAAGCCTGGCAACTGCGCCCCAGGCAACCACAGGCCCAGCGCTGAAGCTGCTCGGCGAGCTGCTCGGCAAAGGTTTCAGCGCAAGACTGTACAGCCGTTTGGTGCGCGACAGGAACGTACTGAAGGGGGTTGTGCTTTCCTACGACCCGCTGCTTCGCGGCGACACCCTGCTGACGATTTCTGCGTACGTGAATACCGACAACTGCACCCCTCACGACGCTGCCGAAGAAATCTACAAATTGGTAGATGAACTGCGCCACACATCGCTCACTCAGGAAGAACTGGATCGCACGAAACTGCGCCTGCTTGCCCGCTACCTGTTCAACCAGGAAAGCATCACCTGGCAAGCCAGACTTATTGGACAAGCAGCTGCCTCAGGCCTGGGGCCTTCGTTGATCGACCAGCAGGCCAACATCGTCCGACACCTCGACAGCGCAACCGTACGCCAAGTCGCACTCGACTACCTGAGCCGCGATAGGCTGACTGTTACCTACCTGCAGCTCGGAGATCCAGCATGAATCAAGCAGCCAGTACCTCCACGCCGTTGACCTGCAGCGGCCCTTCCACCGATGCAGCGGTCGCCGCCATGGCCGGTTTGAACGCTGCCCAAGGCATTGATCTGACGCAACCGCAATCGTTGGCGGTCAAGGTCCAGCAGTGGGTCACTCCCGAAGGTGCCCGGGTCAGCTTCATGCCGGCCCATGAACGGCCGATGTTCGACCTGGCGCTTCGCTTCCGTGCCGGTAGCGTGCTCGATGGCGACAACCCAGGCCTAGCCGCTCTTGTCTTGTACAGCCTCGACCAAGGTACCGAACAGCTCGATAGCACTCGGTTCGCCCAGCTTCTCGAAGGCCATGGCGCAATCATGAACAGAAGCATCAAGCACGATGAAGCCGTGGTTACCCTTCGCTGCCTGAGCCTGCCCGCACTGCGGGCCAGTGTTCTGTCGCTGTTCACGCAAATGCTCGCCCAACCGGCATTGCGCCCGTCCGACGTTGCGCGCATTCGTGAGCGACTAGCCATCGCCCAGCGAGCACGAGCATGGTACCCCTCGACAAGAAAGTCGGACGCCACCATGGCCCACGTGTTCGCCGATCACCCCTATGCCATCCCTGTGACAGGCACGGCCGAAGGGCTTGATGGCATTACGGACCAACAGCTACGGGCCTTTCACCAGCGCGCCTATTCGGCCAACAACGTCGATATCGGCCTGGTGGGCGACCTGTCACCAGCAGAGGCGCACCAACTGGTTGCCGACCTCGTTCAGGCGCTACCGCAAAACTGGGCGGCACAGCTGCCAGCCCTCTCCCCAGCGCCGAGCGCGCACACACAACGCCTTGAAAGGGCAGGAACCTCGACCTCGGTCATGCTCACAGTGCCGGTCAACGTATCGCCAGGGAGCCCATGGCATCCCGCACTGGTCATGCTGGATGAAATTCTCGGGGGCGGCTTCGAATCGAGGCTTGTTCAGGAGCTTCGGGTCAAGCGCGCCCTGACCTACAGCGCCAGCTCAACGCTGCAACCGTTCGATGCTGCCAACCTGCTGCAAGTCGAGTGGGATATTGCTCCTGAGTTTCGCGACGCCTCATGCATGCTGGTCGCAAACATGCTGGCATGCCTGGGTACGCATGGACCGACCCAGGTTGAATGCGACTTGGCCTTGAGCCAACTGGTCGGCAAGTTCCAGCATACCCTGGCAAGCAATGAGGACCTGGCCAAGTACCTGGCGACGTTCAGCCATCAGGAGCTGCCTGCGGACCACCTGGCGACCTACTCCGACAAACTGGCAGCGCTGACCCCGGCAGACATCCGCGAGGCCGCAAGGACACTGCTGGCCAAAGCCCCACAAGTAGTCATAAGCCTGGGCCCGGACGTAGAACAGTTACCCTTGCCACCTCCGCCAGATGCCGACCAATAGCGCAGGTACAGCGGCGGTGTTTCATGGCACTCTAGGCAGGCACACCACGAGTCGCCCAGCATGCCCAGCCTCACCGCCACCTTCCGCCCGGCCACCGGCCTGTCCAACCCCCACCTGCAGACACTGTGGGGGCCTCTCTGGCGCAAGCTCCCGGACCTGCCGCGCAACCGCGAGCGCCTGTGGCTGGCCGACGGCGACTTCCTCGACCTCGACTGGCACGGGCCACACCAACCCGACGCGCCGTTGGTGCTGGTGCTCCACGGCCTCACCGGCTCGTCCAACTCGCCCTACGTCAAAGGCCTGCAACTGGCCTTGCAGGGGCGTGGCTGGGCCAGCGTCGCGGTGAACTGGCGCGGCTGCTCGGGCGAGCCCAACCTGCTGGCGCGTAGCTACCACTCCGGGGCCAGCGAAGACCTGGCGGAGATCATCGGTCACCTGCGGGCGCAGCGGCCACTGGCACCGTTGTATGCCGTGGGCTACTCGCTGGGCGGCAATGTGCTGCTCAAGTACCTGGGAGAAAGCGGCTCGGCCAGCCTGCTGGAAGCTGCGGTGGCGGTTTCGGTGCCGTTTCGCCTGGACCAGTGCGCCGACCGCATCGGCCTGGGCTTCTCGAAGATCTACCAGGCGCATTTCATGCGCGCGATGCTGGCGTATGTGCAGGACAAGCAACGGCACTTTCGCGACAAGGGCCACCATGAAGGACTGGCGACCCTCGACCGCCTGGGGCCATTGCATGACCTGCGCACCTTCTGGGACTTCGATGGCAAGGTGACCGCGCCACTCAATGGCTTCAGCGATGCCCACGACTACTACCGCCGGGCATCCAGCCGCTATTACCTGGGAGAGAACCGTACGCCGACACTGATCATCCATGCCAGCGATGATCCGTTCGTATTCGGTCATAGCCTGCCGGCTGCGAATGAACTGGCGCCCCTGACGCAGTTCGAACTGCACAAGCGCGGTGGCCATGTGGGATTCGTCGAGGGCAGCCTGCGCAATCCGGGGTACTACCTGGAACGGCGTATTCCGCAATGGCTGATGGACGGGCGCTAGCCCTCATCCAGGAGCAGGGCTGAGAGAGGACTTCGTGGGAGCGGGCTTGCCCCGCGATGGCATCACCGGCCCATCGCGGGGCAAGCCCGCTCCCACGTTACGAATTACTCGCCAGTCGCCACGCCACGCTGCGGATCGTTGATCCATTCACTCCACGACCCGGCATACAGCCGCCCCAGCGGATACCCCGCCAGCGCCAGGGCAAACAGGTTGTGGCAGGCCGTCACGCCAGAGCCGCAATAGGCCACCAGATCCTCCGGCGAACGACCGGCCAGCTTTTCGGCAAAACGCTGCTTCAGCTTGTCGGTCGGCAGGAAGCGCCCGTCGGCTCCAAGATTGTCGGTGAACGCCGCACATTTGGCGCCCGGGATGTGCCCGGCCACCGGGTCGATCGGTTCCACCTCGCCACGGAAACGCGGCAGCCCGCGGGCATCGATAAGGGTCAGCGCCGGATCGTCCAGGCGCTTGACCAGGTGTGTGGCGTCGATCTGCAGCTTCATGTCCGGCTCGCCGCTGAACGTCCCCTCGCGACGCACGGGCGGGTCCAGGCTCAACGGCAGGTGGGCGGCATGCCAGGCCTTCAGGCCGCCGTCGAGAATGAACACCGCATCGCGCTTGCCCAGCCAGGCCAGCAGCCACCAGGCCCGGGCGGCGAAGGCACCGGGACCATCGTCGTAGAGCACTACCTGGCTGTCGTTGTCTACGCCCCACTCGCGCAGGCGCTCCACCAGCCGCTGCGGATCGGGCAGCGGGTGACGCCCCGTGCGGCCCTTGACCACCGGCCCGCTCAGGTCACGCTCAAGGTCGGCGAAATGCGCCCCGGCGATATGCCCCTCGGCATAGCTGCGTTGGCCGTAGTCGACGTCCTCCAGGGCAAAGCGGCAATCGAGGATCACCAGGCCGGGCGCGTCCAGGCATTCGGCCAGCTGTTGCGGGGTGATCAGTTGCGCAAGGGGCATGACAATCTCCTGATGAATGGCTCGAAGACCCCGGTTCACTGCTCCAGGGCCTGGTTGAAAGGAACGTGGAACTCATCGCACAACGCCTGCACCGCGGCACGCGAGCCTGGGGTGACATACCCCAGTTCCAGCACCACCACCTGATAGACGCCGCGCATGAACGCTTCTTCACCCAGGTGCGCGCAATGCTCGCGGGTGGTGCTGAGAAAACGCACCCAGGAGGTCAGCACGATCCACGCGTTGATGGTCAGCGACTCGATCTGCGGGCCGTCCATGCTCAGGATGCCAGCCTCGACAAAGCCCCGGTAGATCGCCTGCCCCTGCAGCAGGCAGCGCCGCGAGAAACGCCGGTAACGGGCGGCCAGCTCCGGGTCGCTGTCGAGCAGGTGCTCCAGGTCACGGTGCAGGAAACGGTAGTTCCACATCGCCGCCAGCAGCGCCTTGAGGTAGAAGCGCTTGTCCTCGACGGTGGCGATGCGGCCCTGGGGCGGGCGCAGGAAGCTGTCGACCAGTTCTTCGTACTGGTTGAACAGCACGGCGATGATCGCCTGCTTGTTGGGGAAGTGGTAGTACAGGTTGCCGGGCGAGATTTCCATGTGCGCGGCAATGTGGTTGGTGCTGACGCAACGCTCGCCCTGCTGGTTGAACAGCTCCAGGCTGCTCTGCACGATGCGCTCTCGGGTCTTCATGCGCGGGGCCATGCTCAGCTCCAGTCTCCAGCTTGATTGATCGGACCCATCTTACGGCTTCCCGTAGGTCGGGTGCACCGCCGGCCAGGTGAAAAAGAGTGCACCATCGTACCAATTAGAGTATATGCTCTATTCACTTGTCACCCCCCGGAGCCGCCATGACCTCGCCTGCCGTCCTCCCCCCTGTGCAATCCGACCTCGACCTGCAAGCGACGTTCGACGCCCTGCGTCGGGCCTTCGCCGACAACCCGATGCCCCCGGCCGCGCAACGCCGGCAGTGGCTGAAAAGCCTGCGTGAGGCGCTGCTGGCCGAGCAGGAGACGCTGATCGCGACCATCGACGCCGACTTCAGCGGCCGCAGCCGCGACGAGACCCTGATCGCCGAGCTGATGCCGTCGGTCCTCGGCCTGCGCGACGCGGAAAAACAGCTGGGGCGCTGGATGCGCGCCTCGCGGCGCAAGGTCGGCCTGGCCTTCCAGCCCGCCAGCGCGCGGATCGAGTACCAGCCACTGGGGGTGGTGGGGATCATCGTGCCGTGGAACTACCCGCTGTTCCTCGCCATCGGCCCGCTGACCGGCGCCCTGGCGGCCGGCAACCGGGTGATGCTCAAGCTCAGCGAGTCCACGCCCGCCAGTGGGCAGGCCATCAAGGACCTGCTCGGGCGTGTGTTCCCCAGCGATCTGGTCAGTGTAGTACTGGGCGAGGTGGAGGTCGGCCAGGCCTTCGCCCGCCTGCCTTTCGACCACCTGCTGTTCACCGGTGCCACCAGCGTCGGCCGCCATGTGATGCTGGCCGCCGCGCAGAACCTCACCCCGGTGACCCTGGAGCTGGGCGGCAAGTCGCCGGCCATCGTCTCGGCCGATGTGCCGCTGGACACCGCCGCCGAACGCATCGCCTTCGGCAAGACCCTCAATGCCGGGCAGACCTGCGTCGCCCCCGACTACGTGCTGGTGCCCCGCGAACGCCTGGACGCCTTCGCCGATGCCTACCGCCGCGCCGTGCATCGCTTCTATCCGCGCCTGACCGACAACCCCGACTACAGCGCGATCATCAACGAGCGGCAGCTCGGTCGCCTCAATCGCCTGCTCGACGATGCCCTTGAGCAAGGCGCCCAGGTGCTCGACCTCTACCCCGACGAGCCCCGCCAGGGCCGCCATCTGCCGCCACACCTGCTGCTGCAGGTGCACGACGGCATGCAGGTGATGCAGGACGAGATCTTCGGCCCTTTGCTGCCGCTGGTGCCCTACGACCGCCTGGACGACGCCCTGGCCTACATCAACCAGCGCCCCCGGCCCCTGGCGCTCTACTATTTCGGCTATGACAAAGGTGAGCAGGCACGGGTACTGCGCGACACCCACTCAGGCGGCGTCTGCCTCAACGACACCCTGCTGCATGTGGCCCAGGACGACCTGCCGTTCGGCGGCGTCGGCCCGTCCGGCATGGGCCACTACCATGGCCACGAGGGTTTCCTGACCTTCAGCAAGGCCAAGGCCGTGCTGGCCAAGCAGCGCATCAATGCCGCCAATACGATCTACCCGCCCTATGGCAAAGCCTTGCAGCGCTTGGTCTACAAGCTGTTCATCCGCTGAGCGCAGGCGCCTCATGCATCGTCGCGACCTGCTCAGGTTCAGCTTCGGCGCCAGCCTGTTCCTGGGTGCAACCAGCCTGGTCGGCTGTACGCCGCAGGCGGCCTCGCCCGGTTATCAGGTCCTGCGTGATGACGACCTGCCGCTGCTGCAGGCCCTGATACCCGTCGTGCTGGCGGGTACCCTGGCTTCCACCGAATTGGTGCTGCACAGCCTCGACCACAAGCTGGCGGCGCTGTCGCCCGCCATGCTCAAGCTGACCCGGCAACTGTTCGACGTGCTCACCCTGCCGCTGACCCGAGGGCCGCTGACCGGCATCTGGGGCGGCTGGGCCGGCGCCACGGATACAGAGCTGGACCGCTTTCTCGAACGCTGGCGGGACAGTTCGCTGAATCTGCTGCGCCAGGGCCATGCCTCGCTGCTGCAACTGCTGCTCATGGCCTGGTACGAACGCCCCGAGGCCTGGGCAGCCTGCGGCTATCCAGGGCCGCCGAAGGTCTGACCTGTCACATACTCCTGTAGAAGCGGGCTTGCCCCGCGAACACCGGCAAAGCCGGTGCCAGGCACAGCGCTGCCTGCTTCGCGGGGCAAGCCCGCTCCCACGAACCGCCGACTCGCAAAATAAAAAGGGAAGCCAATGCCCGTCCCCGACCCCTTTCGCCAAGGCCTCGCTCGAGGCTGGATCACCCACGATGGCTCGCGCCTGGCGCAGGACCTGGGCCTCGAAGCCGACGTCGCCGTGATCGGCAGCGGTGCGGGCGGCGCCACTACCGCCGAACGGCTGAGCGCGGCCGGCCTCAAGGTACTGCTGATCGAGGAGGGCCCACTGAAGACCAGCAGCGACTTCCACCTGCTGGAACACGAAGCCTATGCCGACCTCTACCAGGAAGGCCTGGGCCGCCTGAGCAAGGACGGCGCCATCACCATCCTGCAGGGCCGGGCAGTGGGCGGCACCACCCTGGTCAACTGGACCTCGAGTTTCCGCACACCGCCACAGACCCTGGAGCACTGGGCCCGCGAACATGGCGTCAAGGGCCTGGACAGCGACAGCCTGAAGCCCTGGTTCGAACGCATGGAGCAGCACCTGGGCATCAGCCCCTGGATGATGCCGCCCAATGCCAACAACGACGTGTTGCGACGCGGCTGCGAGGCGCTCGGCCTGCGCTGGGCGGTGATCCCGCGCAACGTGCGCGGCTGCTGGAACCTGGGCTACTGCGGCATGGGCTGCCCGGTCAACGCCAAGCAGTCGATGCTGGTCACCAGCATTCCGGCCACCCTCGAGCAAGGCGGCGAACTGCTCTACCTGGCCCGCGCCGAACGCTTCAGCCACGACGGCCAACGCATCGACCACCTGCAATGCCAGGCCCTGGACGCCCAGGGGATCCAGCCCACGGGCCGCCAGGTTCGGGTGCGCGCCCGTCACTACGTACTGGCCGGCGGCGGCATCAACAGCCCGGCCCTGCTGCTGCGCTCCGACGCACCCGACCCTCACCAGCGCCTGGGCAAGCGCACCTTCCTGCACCTGGTCAACTTCAGCGCCGCGCAGTTCGAAGCGAAGATCGACCCGTACTACGGCGCGCCGCAGTCGATCTACAGCGACCAGTTCCAGTGGCAGGACGGCGTCACCGGCCCGGTCGGCTACAAGCTCGAAGTCCCGCCGCTGCACCCGGCCCTGGCCAGCACCCTGCTCGGCGGCCATGGCCAGGACAATGCCCTGCGCATGGCCGAGCTGCCCCATACCCATGTGATGCTGGCGCTGCTGCGCGACGGTTTTCACCCGGACAGCCCCGGCGGCCAGGTGGAATTGCGTAGCGATGGCTCGCCGGTGCTCGACTACCCGGTCACCGACTACCTGCGCGACGGGCTGCGCCGGGCCTGGCACAGCATGGCGCAGATCCAGCTCGCCGCCGGTGCTCGCCGGGTGCTGCCGGTGCATGGCGATGCCCGGTATGTCGATAACCCGGAACAGGCCAAGGCGTTGATCGACAGCCTGCCCCTGGAACTCCACCGCATGCGCCTGGGCAGCGCCCACGTCATGGGCGGCTGCGCCCTGGGCGAGGATCCTCGGCAGGCGGTGTGCGACAGCCTGGGCCGGCATCACCAGCTGGAAAACCTGTCGATCCACGACGGTTCGCTATTCCCCACCAGCATCGGCGCCAACCCGCAGCTGTCGGTCTATGCCCTGACCGCCCTGCTCAGCGAGGCGCTGGTCGGCCGCCTGGCATCCGCGCATGACAGCCAATAGCCATGCTGTCTATAGTGCCATCGACCAGCCACGCGACTTGGCCGAGCTCAATCGCTGCGCTACCATCCGACTCCCCAACGCACTCCAGCCAGGATGACGCGATGAACCGAGTGTTGTACCCGGGTACTTTCGACCCCATTACCAAAGGCCATGGCGACCTGGTCGAGCGCGCTTCGCGCCTGTTCGACCACGTGATCATTGCCGTGGCGGCCAGCCCCAAGAAAAACCCCCTGTTCCCCCTGGAACAGCGGGTAGCGCTGGCCCGCGAGGTCACCAAGCACCTGCCCAATGTCGAGGTCATCGGCTTCTCCTCGCTACTGGCGCATTTTGCCAAGGAACAGAACGCCAATGTGTTCCTGCGCGGCCTGCGCGCGGTGTCCGACTTCGAATACGAGTTCCAGCTGGCCAACATGAACCGCCAGCTGGCGCCGGACGTCGAGAGCCTGTTCCTCACGCCGTCCGAGCGCTATTCGTTCATTTCCTCGACGTTGGTTCGGGAAATCGCCGCGTTGGGCGGTGATATCAGCAAGTTCGTCCACCCCGCCGTGGCCGATGCGCTGACTGAGCGCTTTCGCAAGTAAGCCGCGCGGTCACGATGTCGCGCCCGCGTGCACTGCGGGCGCGAATCCGGCACAATTGTGCCCATCGCTTTGAAACATGCCCGGGCCCAACGCCCCGGCCGGAGTCTCCATGTCCCTGATCATCACCGACGATTGCATCAACTGCGACGTCTGCGAACCCGAGTGCCCGAACGCCGCCATCTCGCAAGGCGAGGAGATCTACGTGATCGACCCGAACCTGTGCACCCAGTGCGTCGGCCACTACGACGAGCCCCAGTGCCAGCAGGTCTGCCCGGTGGACTGCATCCCCCTGGATGAAGCCCACCCGGAAACCGAAGACGAGCTGATGGCCAAGTACCGCCGGATCACCGGCAAGGCCTGATGCCGTTCGTCGCCGCGCTCCGCCACGCAGCCCTCGGCGCCCTCCTGGCGCTACTGGCCCATGGCGCCCTGGCCGCCGGGCCAGGCCAGGCGGCGATCGCCAGCCCGCACGGTGAAGCCACCGCGGCGGCAAGGCAGATCCTGCAGCAGGGCGGCAACGCCTTCGATGCCGCCGTGGCCATCGGCGCCACGCTGGCCGTTGTCGAGCCCTACGGCTCCGGCCTTGGCGGTGGCGGGTTCTTCCTGCTGCGCGAGAGCGCCGACAGCCCACGCTATGCCTTCCTCGACGCCCGCGAGCGCGCCCCGGCCGCCGCCCGGGCCGACATGTATCTAAAGGACGGCAAGGTACAGCCGGGCCTGTCGGTCAATGGCCCACTGGCCGCGGCGATCCCGGGCCTGCCCCAGGCGCTGGCCGACCTGGCCGCGACCCACGGCAGGCTGCCGCTCAAGGACAGCCTGGCCCCGGCCATTCGCCTGGCCAACCAGGGCTTTGCCGTCGACCGCATCTACCGTGACCGCGCCACCATGCGCCTGAGTGCCCTGCGCGACAATGCCGAAAGCGCCCGGTTGTTCCTTGCCAACAATGACGTACCGGCGCTAGGCACGGTGATTCGCCAGCCGGAACTGGCCGCCACCCTGCAGGCCATGGCCGAACACGGCCGCGACGGTTTCTATCAAGGCCCGACGGCCCACCGCCTGGTCGAAGGCGTGCGCCAGGCCGGCGGTGTCTGGACCCTCGATGACCTCGCCGGCTACCGCACCGCCTGGCGCGAGCCACTGCGTTATCCACTGGCCGACCAGCGCGAGCTGATCAGCAGCCCGCCGCCCTCGGCTGGTGGCGTGGCCCTGGCCCAGAGCCTGGCCATGCTCCAGCGCCTGCCCTGGCAGAGCGCCGAACCGGTGCAGCGCAGCCATTATGTGATCGAAGTACTGCGCCGGGCCTACCGCGACCGCGGGCTGCTGGGCGACCCGGACTACGTGGCGAACCCCATCAACCGCCTGCTGGGGCGCCAGTACCTGACCGGCCTGGCCGACAGCATCGACGTGCGCCAAGCCACCCCCAGCAGCGCCCTGCCCCCCTCACCGGCCTGGCGCGAGGGCGACCACACCACCCACTTCACGGTGATCGACGCCGACGGTAATGCGGTTTCCGCCACGCTCTCGGTCAACCTGCCGTTCGGCGCGGCGTTCAGCGTGCCCGGCACCGGCGTGGTGCTGAACAACGAGATGGACGACTTTGCCGCCGATCCCACCGGCAGCAACAGCTATGGACTGGCCGGCAGCCAGGCCAACGCAGTGGCGGCGGGCAAGCGGCCCTTGTCGAGCATGAGCCCGACCTTCATCGAAAGCCCGAGCCAGTTCGCCAGCTTCGGCACGCCCGGCGGCAGCCGGATTCCGAGCATGGTGCTGCTGTCGGTGATGGGGTTCCTCGAAGGGCGGCCGGTGGCCGAGTGGCCGGCGACGCCGCGCTATCACCATCAGTACCTGCCGGATGTGGTGGAGCATGAGCCGGGGACGTTCAGCGCCGCACAAAAAGCCGAGCTGCAGGCGCGCGGGTATAGGTTGAAGGATGTGGGGCGTAACTATGGCAACCAGCAGGTGCTGTATTGGGACAAGGCTGCCGGGACCGTGGAGGCGGCCAGTGACCCCAGGGGTGTAGGGCAGGCGGCGGTAGTCGACTGATCCGGCCCTATCGCGGGGCAAGCCCGCTCCTACAGATCCCCTGCTACCCCTTGAGGCAGCAAAAATCCTGTGGGAGCGGGTTCACCCGCGAACACCGGCGAAGCCGGTGCCATCCTCCGCGCCACCTTCTTCGCGGGTAAACCCGCTCCCACAGGGCTCGCATGTCACTTAACGCTGGCATTTCGGGCAGAACACGCTCGCCCGCTGTCCCAGCTTCACTTCGCGCAGCTCGGTGCCACACAGCTTGCACGGCTGGCCCCCGCGCCCATAGACGAACAGTTCCTGCTGGAAATACCCCGGCTGGCCATCGCCACCGATGAAATCGCGCAAGGTGGTCCCACCCTGCTCGATGGCCGCCGCCAGCACCCGCTTGATCTCGATCGCCAGCTTCAGGTAGCGCGCCCGGGAGATCCCGCCCGCCTCGCGGCGCGGGTCGATCCCGGCGGCGAACAGCGCTTCGGTGGCGTAGATGTTACCCACCCCCACCACCACCGCGTTGTCCATGATGAACGGCTTGACCGCCATCGACCGACCCCGCGACAGCTGGAACAGCCGCTCGCCGTCGAACAGGTCGGTCAGCGGCTCCGGCCCCAGCCGTATCAGCAATTCGTGGTTGAGCGGGTCGAGGCTCCAGAGCATGGCCCCGAAGCGGCGCGGGTCGGTGTAACGCAGCATCAACCCCGACTCGAGCTCGATATCCACATGTTCGTGCTTGGCCGCTGGCAAGCCCAGTTCGACCAGGCGCAGGTTGCCCGACATGCCCAGGTGGCTGATCAAGGTGCCGACCTCGGCGTTGATCAGCAGGTACTTGGCGCGGCGCTCGACGCTGACGATGCGCTGCCCCGACAGACGCACGTCGAGGTCTTCCGGGATCGGCCAGCGCAGGCGCCGGTCGCGCACCACCACGCGGCTGACCCGTTGGCCTTCCAGATGGGGCGCGATGCCGCGCCGCGTCGTCTCGACCTCTGGCAGTTCCGGCATGGCTCAGTGCCCGCCCAATTCGCGGATGTTCTGCTTGAGCTGCTCGAAGTCGTAGTCGGTCAGGCCGATGTAGTCCAGCACCAGCGGGCCAACCATGTTCCACTCGTGGTCCACGGTCTGGTTGCCCAGCACGCGGTAGGAGGCGCAGATGTGCTCAGACATCTTCAGCACCGCCAGCAGGTTCTTCAGCTGGGTCTGGGTATTGCGCGAGGACTCGTCGCGGAACACCGCCAGGGCGTTGTGGTGGTTGGCGATGGCGGCGCTGATGTGCTCCGGCAGGCGCCAGGACTTGGCGGTGAAATAGCCGACCACCGAGTGGTTGGTGTTGAACACGCGGTTCTCGGTGTCCACCACGCGAATCTCGTCATTGGCCTTGGCGTAGGACTCTTCCAGCACTTCCATGTAGTTGGGGAAGCGCTTGTGCATCAGCGGCACGCCGCAGTCGTGGAACAGGCCCAGGGTGTAGGCCTCGTCCACCGCCTGGATACCGGTGCGCTTGGCCAGGGTCAGGCAGGTCATGGCCACGTCCTGGGCGGTGTCCCAGAACGGGTTGAGGGTGACGATGGTCTCGTCGCTCATCTCGCCCCTGATCGACTGGGCGTTGATCAGGTTGATGATCGAGCGGCTGCCCAGCAGGTTCACCGCGCGCTGGATCGAGCCGATCTTGTTCGCCAGGCCGAACTGCGCCGAATTGACCAGTTTCAGCAGGGCGCCAGACAAGCCCGGATCCTGGCTGATCAGCTTGGCGATGGTCTCGAGGTCCGGGTCGGGCATGTACTGCTCGAACTGCAGGTCGACCATGATCTGCGGCTGCGGCGGGATGGTGATGCCCTGCAGGGCTTGCTGGATCTGTTCGGCGGTAAGTTCCTGGGACATTCGTGCATTCTCGCTGGGGACGGGGGATTCTAACCCTGTACGCCGGCAGGGTAACTATCAGTGGATCGTTGGATCCAAGAATTTCTTTAGCCCCGCGATGATGCCAACGTTTGGTCGCGCCCCACAGCGAAGCCTTGGCCAACACGGTATACTCCCGCTCTTTTTTCCCGGAGCGACGTCATGTCCCTGCCCAGCCTTCGCCTCAAAGCCAATGCCGACCGCCGCCTGCGCGCCGGCCATCTGTGGGTCTACAGCAATGAAGTCGACGTCGCCGCGACCCCGCTGCAAGGCCTGAAGGCGGGCCAGCAGGCCATCCTCGAAGCCGCCAACGGCAAGCCCCTGGGTGTGGTGGCGATGAGCCCGAACAACCTGATCTGCGCCCGCCTGCTGTCGCGCGACATCAAGCTGCCGCTGGACAAGTCGCTGCTGGTGCACCGCCTGAACGTCGCCCTGTCGCTGCGCGAGCGTCTGTTCGACAAGCCGTGCTACCGCCTGGTCTACGGCGACTCCGACCTGCTCCCGGGCCTGGTGGTCGACCGCTTCTTCGACATCCTCGTGGTGCAACTGGCCTCGGCCACCATGGACGCGCACAAGGACGACGTCATCGCCGCCCTGGTCCAGGTCCTGAAACCAAGCGGCATCCTGTTCAAGAACGATTCCGCCGCCCGCGACGCCGAAGGCCTCGGCCGCTATGTCGAGACCGTCTACGGCGAAGTACCAGACTGGGTCGCGCTGGAAGAAAACGGCGTGAAGTTCGAGGCCCCGGTGCGCGAAGGCCAGAAGACCGGCTGGTTCTACGACCACCGCATGAACCGCGCCCGCCTGGCCCCCTACGTCAAGGGCAAGCGCGTGCTGGACCTGTTCAGCTACATCGGTGGCTGGGGCGTGCAGGCCGGCGCATTCGGCGCCAGCGAAGTGTTCTGCGTGGATGCCTCCGGCTTCGCCCTCGACGGTGTCGAGCGCAACGCCGCGCTGAACGGCATCAGCGAGAAGCTGACCTGCATCGAAGGTGACGTGTTCGAAGCGCTGCGCGAGCTGAAGGCCGCCGAAGAGCGTTTCGACGTGATCATTGCCGACCCGCCCGCCTTCATCAAGCGCAAGAAAGACCTGAAGAACGGCGAGGCCGCCTACCGCCGCCTCAATGAACAGGCCATGCGCATGCTGAACAAGGACGGCATCCTGGTCAGCGCCTCGTGCTCGATGCACCTGCCCGAGGACGACCTGAACAACATCCTGCTGACCAGCGCCCGCCACCTGGACCGCAACCTGCAACTGCTCGAGCGCGGTGGCCAGGGACCGGACCACCCGGTGCACCCGGCGATCGCCGAGACCCGCTACATCAAGAGCATCACCTGCCGGTTGCTGCCCAACAGCTAAGCAACGTTTGTTTGAGGCTGCTGCGCAGCCTTTCGCGGCACAAGGCCGCTCCTACAGTGGTTGATTACGCGGTCACTGTAGGAGCGGCCTTGCCGAGGCGTCGGACCGGCCGGAAAGGGCCGCAGAGCGGCCCCGGCTCCCTCAAACGCTCACGCTCATGCCCGTCAACCACTATCGCCTGAAGTCCGGCACCAGTTCCTGCCCATCAATACTGAGCGTCTTGTAACGCGGAGCCACCAGTTTCACCGCACCCTCGCGAATCCCCTTGGCCAGGCCCTCGAGGTTTTCCATCCGACCGCTCAGGCTGCCCACCTCACGCCACTCGCGCTCCTCCCAGGTGAACACGAACACACTCGATGCATAGGTGTGCCGGGGGATCATCAGCACTTCATTGTGCCCATCACCATCCAGATCGACCGCCCACAAATAGCATCCCTTACCACCGCACTGGCTTTGTCCAAGGGTCGAGTCGGCCAGTGACTCGCTGGTGGATTGCACAGGCCCCAGCCACTCGAACTTCGGACCATGGGTTTCGACCACCTCCGGCCGACGCACCTGCGCCATCAACCCCAGCAATTGCTCGCGGCGCCCCGCATCGAACAGTTCATCAGTTTCCAGCCGCTTCTCCAGTTGCTCGAAGGCTGCACGCCCAGGCTGACCGAGGTCGCGGTACAAGGTCCCGGCATCGAACTCGGTGATTGGCGTGCGTCCACCGAGCAGGCGCTCGACCTGACTCTTCGCACTCAACACCTGCGGGTCGAGCAACGGTGTGTAGAACAGCACTATCAGCACCGCGCTGAGCAAGGCGATCAACGGGTTGCTCAGCCGCAGGCTATTCAGCCAGGCCTGCCGTGAGCTCACCACCGCCCACACCGCCGCCAGGCTGTGCGCCAGCATCACACCCACCAACAGCATGGCCATGATGCGCGACGGGGTCAGGCCGTACTGGTCGATGCGCATCCAGCTGGCATAAGCCGCCAGGCCCACCAGTACCGGCAGGCAGAGCAGGCTGGCTTCGACCAAGCGTTTGAGCGGCGCAGGATAGGCATTGCCCTGATGGCCGTCCTGAAACACGCCATTGGCCAGGAACAGGTTGATACCTGCCAGCACCAACAGCAGAGCGGTCGAATAGCCCGTGTCCCACACCGGCTGCAGGCCGCTGAAGGGCAGTGTCAGGGTGAACACCACGGCGATCAGCGCACTCAACGGCAACAGGAAGCGACAGAGTGTCAACAGGATGCCGCGCAACAACCCGATGACCTTCTCGTTGTCCCGCCCCATGCGCATCCCCAGGGAGAACACCACCGGCAGCACCAGCCAGAGAAACACCGGGGACTCCACTACATCCGTGACCTGCGGTATGCCGAGCATGCCGAACAGCAACGCACACAACCACAGCAACTGCCAGAACAGGCCGGTCAACAGTTGCGCCAGGAAAAGAATGAACACGTTGTTCCAGGCATGCCGGAACAGGTCCTCATAGCGCGGCCGCCCATTTTCGCGGGTCGGCCAGGCAAGAATGAACGCGGTGCCGATATAGCCCAGCACGATGGCGGCCAGGAACCAGGTCTGCTGCAGCCAGCCCATGCGCCCGCTATCCAGGACCCAGGCACTGATCCCGCTGATCAGCAGGGTCAGGCCCAGCACCAGCCAGCCGGTGCCACGCTGGCGCACCGCGCTGCCGAGCAGTTGCAGGTTCACGCCGGCCACCACCACCGCGGCGCACAGGGCGACCGACAGGTTGAAACCGAGCAGCTCGCCCTGCCCCTTCACGGTGGCGAGCAACACCAGGCCCTGGATCAGGCCGATGACGACATAGAACAATAAGGAGCGGCTAGGCGCTGGCATTGCAAATCCTTTTGGCCAGTGGGACAGGAAGCGCGCAAGTCTACCCAAACCCGCCCGGACCACGCCAAGGCCTTTACCTTGCGGGCTGCCGACAGCCAATTATCACAACGCCATTCCCTCGCGGGCGCGGCGGTGTAGAATCGATCCATTCATCGCCAGACATCCCCGGCGGGTTTATGAGCTCTGGTCGAGCCTGCGGCGATCCCGCGCGGTCTTCGGCCCCCATCCTTGCCAGCGGCAACCGGCCTTCGGCGTTTCAGGACAAGAGAAGCTCACTCCCTATTTACGTGACGTGATTTAGCCGCCAGGAGCGCTCCATGCCTGATTATCGTTCCAAGACTTCCACCCAAGGCCGCAACATGGCCGGTGCCCGTGCCCTGTGGCGCGCCACAGGGATGAAGGACGAAGACTTCAAGAAACCGATCATCGCCATCGCCAACTCGTTCACCCAGTTCGTCCCGGGGCACGTGCACCTGAAGGACCTGGGCCAGCTGGTCGCCCGCGAGATCGAACGCGCCGGTGGCGTGGCGAAAGAATTCAACACCATCGCCGTGGATGACGGCATCGCCATGGGCCACGACGGCATGCTCTACTCGCTGCCCAGCCGCGAGATCATCGCCGACGCAGTCGAGTACATGGTCAACGCCCACTGCGCCGACGCCATCGTCTGCATCTCCAACTGCGACAAGATCACCCCCGGCATGCTGATGGCCGCCCTGCGCCTGAACATCCCGGTGATCTTCGTCTCCGGCGGCCCGATGGAAGCTGGCAAGACCAAGCTGGCCAGCCACGGCCTGGACCTGGTCGACGCCATGGTCATCGCCGCCGACTCCTCGGCCTCGGACGAAAAAGTCGCTGAGTACGAGCGCAGCGCCTGCCCGACCTGCGGTTCGTGCTCCGGCATGTTCACCGCCAACTCGATGAACTGCCTGACCGAGGCCCTGGGTCTGGCCCTGCCGGGCAACGGTTCGACCCTGGCCACTCACTCGGACCGCGAGCAGCTGTTCCTCACCGCCGGTCGCACCATCGTCGAGCTGTGCAAGCGCTACTACGGCGAGAACGATGAGTCGGTACTGCCGCGCAGCATCGCCAACTTCAAGGCGTTCGAAAACGCCATGATGCTCGACATCGCCATGGGCGGTTCGACCAACACCATCCTGCACCTGCTGGCCGCGGCCCAGGAGGGCGAGGTGGACTTCGACCTGCGCGACATCGATCGCCTGTCGCGCAAGGTGCCGCAGCTGTGCAAGGTGGCGCCGAACATCCAGAAGTACCACATGGAAGACGTGCACCGCGCCGGCGGCATCTTCAGCATCCTCGGCTCGCTGGCCCGTGGCGGCCTGCTGCACACCGACCTGCCGACCGTGCACAGCCCAAGCATGGAAGAAGCCATCGCCAAGTGGGACATCACCCAGACCGATGACGAAGCCGTGCACACCTTCTTCAAGGCAGGCCCGGCCGGCATCCCGACGCAGACCGCGTTCAGCCAGTCGACCCGCTGGGAAACCCTCGACGATGACCGCGAGAACGGCTGCATCCGCAGCTTCGAGCACGCCTACTCGCAGGAAGGCGGCCTGGCCGTGCTGTACGGCAACATTGCCCTGGACGGCTGCGTGGTGAAGACCGCAGGTGTCGATGAGTCGATCCACGTGTTCGAAGGCACCGCGAAGATCTTCGAGAGCCAGGACAGCGCCGTGCGCGGCATCCTCGCCGACGAAGTGCAGGCCGGTGACATCGTCATCATCCGCTACGAAGGCCCGAAAGGCGGCCCGGGCATGCAGGAGATGCTGTACCCGACCTCGTACCTGAAGTCCAAAGGCCTGGGCAAGGCCTGCGCCCTGCTCACCGACGGCCGCTTCTCCGGCGGTACCTCGGGCCTGTCGATCGGCCACGCCTCGCCGGAAGCGGCAGCGGGCGGCGCCATCGGCCTGGTGCGCGATGGCGACAAGGTGCTGATCGACATCCCCAACCGTTCGATCAACCTGCTGGTCAGCGACGAAGAGCTGGCTGAGCGTCGCGTCGAGCAGGACAAGAAGGGCTGGAAGCCGGCCGAGGTGCGTCCACGCAAGGTGACCACCGCGCTCAAGGCTTACGCCCTGCTGGCCACCAGCGCCGACAAGGGCGCGGTGCGCAACAAGGCAATGCTCGAAGGGCTGTGAGGCTCTGACGGCATAAAAAAACCGGCGCCTGGTGCGCCGGTTTTTTTATGCCTGTGGCCCCTGCATTGCCCATGCTGGCCCTTTGGGCTGCGTTGCCGCGCTGGGAACTGTCCCCTGTGGGAGCGGGTTCACCCGCGAACACCGGCGCAGCCGGTGCCATACACCGCGCTGGATTCTTCGCGGGTAAACCCGCTCCCACAGGGTCAAGCTAAATCAATAGGTTACGTGTTGTTCCATAGGAGCGGGTTTACCCGCCAATGAGGTCGACGCGTTATTGCTGCGCGACCTTTTCCGACTTGCCGTCGTAGCGCTTGCGCCACTCGCTGAGGATCTGGTCGCGGTTCTTCGAGGCCCAGGCGAAGTCGTTCTTGATCAGGCGCTGCTCGTAGTCCGCCGGCAACTCGGTCTGCGGCTTGGCGATGCCGGGCGCGGCGAGCACGGCGAAGTTCTCCTTGTACAGCTCCATGGCCGCGGGGCTGGCGGAGAAGTCGGCCAGGCGCCTGGCGGCATCGGCCTTCGGCGAGCCCTTGATCACTGCGGTGGCTTCGATCTCCCAGCCCAGGCCTTCCTTGGGCAGCACGATATCCAGCGGCGCGCCCTGGCGCTTGAGCTGCACGGCCGGGTATTCGAACGAGATGCCGATCGGGAATTCACCGGCGGCGGCCAGCTTGCACGGCTTGGAGCCGGAATGAACGTACTGGCCGATGTTCTGGTGCAGCGCATCCATGTAGGCCCAGCCCTGCGGCTCGCCGAAGGTCTGCAGCCAGGCGCTCACATCCAGGAAGCCGGTGCCGGACGAGGCCGGGTTGGGCATGACGATCTTGCCCTTGTATTCAGGCTTGGTCAGGTCCTGCCAGCTCACCGGCTTGCTCAGGCCCTGCTTCTCGGCCTCGACGGTGTTGAAGCAGAGGGTCGCGGCCCACACGTCCATGCCCACCCAGGCCGGCGGGTTGGCGGCGTCGCGGTAGTTGGGCGAGATCTTGCCCAGGTCCTTGGGCGCATAGGCTTCGAGCATGCCGTTCTGGTCGAGGATGGCCAGGCTGGAAGCGGCCAGGCCCCACACCGCGTCGGCCTGCGGACGTTCCTTCTCGGCCAGCAGTTTGGCAGTGATGATGCCAGTGGAATCGCGCACCCACTTGATCTCGATGTCGGGGTTGGCCTTTTCGAAGGCCTGCTTGTAGCTCTTGAGCTGCTCGGCCTCGAGGGCGGTGTAGACGGTCAGCTGGGTCGCGGCCGAGGCCTGCAGGCTGAAGACGGCGGATACGGCAGCGGCAAGTGCGAGGGGCTTGAACATGATGCGGTTCCTATCAGTGTGGGCAGTCGGTCAATGGCCTGGCGCGCGCTGGCGCCAGGCCTGGGAGCGGCGCAGCAGGCCGCGTGAGGCAGCGGCCAGCAGCAAGGATGCGGCAGCGCTGGTAAGCAGGATCAGGGTCGACATGGCGGCGGCACCGCCAACGTTGCCGGCGTCGTCCATGTTCAGCACGGCGACGGCGGCGAGGATGGTGTCGGGGCTGTACAGGAAGATCGCCGCCGACACGGTGGTCATCGCCGAGACGAACAGGTAGCGGATGATGTCCAGCAGCGCCGGCAGGCAGATCGGCACGGTGACCCGCATGAAGTGCCTGTACAGCGGCGCCTTGAGCGACAGCGCGGCGGCCTCGAACTCGCCGTCGAGCTGGCGCAGGGCGGTGGTGGCGGTCATCTGCGCGGTGGTCAGGTAGTGGGCGATGGTGCACACCACCAGCAGCGCCATGCTGCCGTAGAACACATGCAGTGGGTTGCCATTGAGGTTGAAGAAGAACACGTAGCCCAGGCCCAGCACCAGGCCAGGCACCGCCATCGGGATGAAGCTCAGCAAGCGCAGCAGCTGGTTGAGCAGGCGCTGCCCCTGGGTCTTCTCCATCAGGTAGGCGCCGGTGAAAATCACCACGCTGCCGATCAGCGCGGTGCCGATGGCCATGGTCACGCTGTTGCGGTAGGCCAGCCAGCCGCCACCGGCGGTGTCCTCGAACATGTAGTGCTTGAGCGACAGCGACAGGTTGTATGGCCAGAACTTGACCAGCGACGAGTACACCGCCATGCCGATCACCGCCAACAGTGCCGCGCACACCAGCAGCACGATGGCCAGGAAGCAGCCATCGCGCAGCCTGGAAGGCTTGGGCTCGAACACTTGGGCGCGACCGCTCATGGCCTCGCCCTGACGGCGACGCAACCAGGCATCGACGGCGAAGCTGAGCAGCGCTGGTACCAGCAGCACCATGCCGATCAGCGCGCCGCGACCGAACTGCTGCTGGCCGACCACGGCCTTGTAGGCTTCCAGCGCCAGCACCTGGTAATCCCCACCCACCACGACCGGCACGCCGAAGTCGGTGATGGTCAGGGTGAACACCAGGCAGAACGCGGCGAACACCGCCTGGCGCGTGGCCGGCCAGGTGATGCTGAAGAACGCCCGCGTCGGCCCCGCCCCCATGCTCGAGGCCGCATCGAACAGCCTTGCGTCGGCCAGCGACAGCGCCGAGAGCAGGATCATCAGGGCGTGGGGGAAGGTGTAGATGACCTCGCCGAGGACGATGCCCCAGAAGCCGTAGATATTGTCGCTGAGCAGCCCGCGCAGCAGGCCCTGGTTGCCGAACAGGTAGACCAGCGCGATGGCCGGCAGCATCGACGGCGCCAGCAGCGGCAGCAGCGAGATGCCGCGCCACAGGCCCTTGGCCGGGATCAGCGTGCGTTGCAGGGCATAGGCGAACAGGTAGGCCAGCGGCACGACGATGGCGGCGACGGTGAAGGCCACCGACAGGCTGTTGCCGAGCAGCCAATGGAAGTTCTCGCTGGCGAACAGTTCACGGGCAGCTGGCAGGCCGCCGCCCTGCCCGGCTTCAGCGCTGAAGCCGCGCCAGAAGATCGCCAGCAACGGCATCAGCACCGCCAGCACCAGCAGGATCAGCAGCAGGCTCTTGCCACCGATCACGAACAGACGGTCCCCCAGGGCAACACCACTGCGAGGTGCGGCATTGGTTGAGGTGAGCGGCAGGGTCATCGGCGCGGCCATCTCAGGCAAACACCTGCAGGCTCTGCGGCGGCAGGGCCACCCAGATGTCCTGCGAACCCAGGCGCGGCATCGCCTCCGGCGCCAGCTCCGCGAGCAACGCATGGCCCGGCAGGGCCTTGAACTCGAAGCTCATGCGGCAGCGGTTACCGAGGAAAGTGATCTCGCGAACCTTGGCCGGGAACAGGTTTTCCTCGTGTACCACCGGGTTGACGGTGATCGCCTCGGGTCGGCAGAACAGCCGGCCGCTGCTGGCTCCTGCGGCGTTGGCTGCCAGGCGCATGTGCAGGCCGCCGACCTGGGCATGGCTGTCGCCGCTGCGCTGGAACGGCAGCCAGTTGCCCTGGCCGACGAATTCGGCGACGAACGGCGTGGCCGGCTGGTCGTAGATTTCCTGGGGCGTGGCGTACTGCTCGACCTGGCCGTTGTTCATCACGGCAATGCGGTCGGCCATCAACATGGCCTCGTCCTGGTTGTGGGTGACCATCAGCGTGGTGATGCCCAGCTGGCGCTGCAGTTGGCGCAGCTCGGTGCACAGGTGTTCGCGCACGCGCGCGTCCAGTGCCGACATCGGCTCGTCGAGCAGCAGCAGCGACGGCGAAGGCGCCAGGGCGCGGGCCAGGGCAACGCGCTGTTGCTGGCCGCCGGATAGCTGGCCGGGGTATTTCTTTTCGCTGCCCGTCAGGCCGACCAGTTCGAGCATTTCACCGACCCGCTGGCGCGAGGCCTCACGATTGCTGCCGGTCAGGCCGTAGGCGATGTTGGCTTCGACGGTGAGGTTGGGGAACAACGCGTAGGACTGGAACAGGATGCCGTAGTCGCGGGCCTGGGGTGGCAGCTCGGAGATATCGCGGTCGCCAATGTACAGCGTGCCACGATCCTGGCGCTCGAGCCCGGCGATGCAGCGCAGCAGGGTGGTCTTGCCACAGCCCGACGGGCCGAGCAGGCACACCAGCTCGCCGGCGGCGATGTCGAGGGAGACGTCGTTGAGTGCGGTGAAGGCGCCGAAGCGCTTGTGGATACCGCGCACTTTCATCTGTGCGCCTGGAGTGGCGTTGTTCATGGCAAGGCCTCATCGAAGAGATGGGGCCATGCTAGGAGGGCTGTGAGACGGTTGTGTGGCGAGGGGGCAAAAACGAGTGATAGTGGTATTGGTGGATTTTTGTAGCGACCATCCGGTTTTCAGGCGTTAGCTGATAAAAAAAGGGAGGCCACCAGGGCCTCCCTTTTTCTTGACGCAGTGAAACTCAGAACAGTACGCGCGAGCGGATGGTGCCCTTCACGTGCTGCAGTTTCTCCTGGGCCAGGTCCGAGTACTCGGCGTCGACGTCGATGACCACGTAACCCACTTTCTCGTTGGTCTGCAGGAACTGACCGGAGATGTTGATGGCGTTCTCGGCGAACACTTTGTTGATCTCGCTGAGCACGCCCGGGATGTTTTCGTGGATGTGCAGCAGGCGGTGCTTGCCTGGGTGGGCCGGCAGGGCCACTTCCGGGAAGTTGACCGACGACACGGAGGTGCCGTTGTCGCTGTACTTGACCAGCTTCTCGGCCACTTCCAGGCCGATGTTGGCCTGGGCCTCGGCGGTGGAACCACCGATGTGCGGGGTCAGGATCACGTTGTCCAGGCCACGCAGCGGGCTTTCGAACTCTTCGTCGTTGGAGCGCGGCTCGACCGGGAACACGTCAATGGCGGCGCCGATCAGGTGCTTGTCCTTGATCGCGGCGGCCAGGTGGTCCAGCTCGACCACGGTGCCACGGGCGGCGTTGATCAGAATCGAGCCCTTCTTCATCGCGCGGATTTCCTTCTCGCCGATCATCCACTGGGTGGATGGCAGCTCAGGCACGTGCAGCGAGACGATGTCGGCCAGGCCCAGCAGCTCGTGCAGGCTGGTGACCTGTACCGCGTTGCCCAGCGGCAGCTTGGTCAGCGGGTCGAAGAAGTACACCTGCATGCCCAGGCTCTCGGCCAGGACCGACAGCTGGGTGCCGATCGAGCCGTAGCCGACGATGCCCAGTTTCTTGCCACGGATCTCGAAGGAGTTGGCCGCGCTCTTGATCCAGCCGCCACGGTGGCAGGAAGCGTTCTTCTCGGGGATGCCGCGCAGCAGCAGGATGGCTTCGGCCAGCACCAGCTCGGCCACCGAACGGGTGTTCGAGTAGGGGGCGTTGAACACGGCGATACCGCGCTCGCGGGCCGCTGCCAGGTCAACCTGGTTGGTGCCGATGCAGAAGCAGCCGACCGCGACCAGTTTCTTCGCGCAGTCGAAGATCTCTTCGGTCAGTTGGGTGCGCGAACGGATGCCGATGAAGTGGGCATCAGCGATCTTTTCCTTCAGCTCGGCTTCCGGCAGCGAACCAGTGAGGTATTCGATGTTGGTGTAGCCGGCGGCCTTGAGGGTATCGACCGCGTTCTGGTGCACACCTTCAAGAAGAAGGAACCTGATCTTGCTCTTGTCGAGAGAAGTCTTGCTCATCTGCGTAAACCTGTATCCCGGAGAAAAATGGCGAGGAGAGTGGAGCGGCGCGGCATCGGCCTTAGCACGAACGGCGGGAGGGCTATGCTAGCATACGCGACACAACCTGAGCTTATCCCGACAGGTGAAGCGTGCTCAGGGTGACTATGAATAAGTCGAGAGTTCCGGCGATGACCCAGTCCGTGGTAATTGATGAGCTGATGACCCTGGTCGACCCTGGCAAGGTCCTCACCGACCCGGCCTCGCTCGAGGCCTACGGCAAGGACTGGACCAAGCACTACCCGCCGGCGCCGAGCGCCATCGTCTTCCCCAAGTCCGTCGAGCAGGTGCAGGCCATCGTGCGCTGGGCCAACCGGCACAAGGTCGCCCTGGTGCCGTCGGGCGGGCGTACCGGGCTGTCGGGCGCCGCCGTGGCCGCCCATGGCGAGGTGGTGGTGGCCTTCGACTACATGAACCAAATCCTCGCCTTCAACGAATTCGACCGTACCGTGGTCTGCCAGCCGGGGGTCGTCACCCGCCAGTTGCAACAGTTCGCCGAGGACCAGGGCCTCTACTACCCGGTGGACTTCGCCTCGAGCGGCTCCAGCCAGATCGGCGGCAATATCGGTACCAACGCCGGCGGGATCAAGGTGATTCGCTACGGCATGACCCGCAACTGGGTGGCCGGGCTGAAGGTGGTCACCGGCAAGGGTGAGCTGCTCGAGCTGAACAAGGACCTGATCAAGAACGCCACCGGCTACGACCTACGCCAGCTGTTCATCGGCGCCGAAGGCACCCTGGGCTTCGTAGTCGAGGCGACCATGCGCCTGGACCGCGCGCCGCGCAACCTCACCGCCATGGTGCTGGGCACGCCCGATTTCGACGCGATCATGCCGGTGCTGCACGCCTTCCAGGGCAAGCTTGACCTGACGGCCTTCGAGTTCTTCTCCGACAAGGGCCTGGCCAGGATCCTCGCCCGGGGCGATGTGCCCGCACCGTTCGAGACCGACTGCCCGTTCTATGCGCTGCTGGAGTTCGAAGCCAGCACCGAGGAGGTGGCCAACGAAGCCCTGGCCACCTTCGAGCACTGCGTCGAGCAGGGCTGGGTACTGGACGGGGTGATGAGCCAGAGCGAGACCCAGCTGAAGAACCTGTGGAAGCTGCGCGAGTACCTGTCCGAGACCATCTCCCACTGGACGCCTTACAAGAACGACATCTCGGTCACCGTATCGAAGGTGCCGGCGTTCCTGCGCGATATCGACGCCACCGTCGGCGAGCACTACCCGGACTACGAAGTGGTCTGGTATGGCCACATCGGCGACGGCAACCTGCACCTGAACATCCTCAAGCCCGACCACATGACCAAGGACGACTTCTTCGCCTCCTGCGCCAAGGTCAACAAGTGGGTGTTCGAGATCGTCGAACGCTACAACGGCTCGATCTCCGCCGAGCATGGCGTGGGCATGACCAAGCGCGACTACCTGGGCTACAGCCGCTCGCCGGAGGAAATCGCCTGCATGAGGGCGATCAAGGCGGTGTTCGACCCGAACGGCATCATGAATCCGGGTAAGATCTTCGCTCCCGAATAAAAAGCAGTATTCACAGGAGTCGGCCATGAGTTACCAGCACCAGTACGTAGACGGCACGCGCATCCACTTCCCGCTGGGCAAGGTGGTATGCATCGGCCGCAACTACGCCGAGCATGCCAAGGAACTGGACAACCCCATCCCCAGCGAGCCGCTGCTGTTCATCAAGCCCGGCAGCTGCGTGGTGCCCCTGGAAGGCGGCTTCAAGATTCCGAGCGAGCGTGGCTCGGTACATTACGAGGCGGAGATTGCCGTGCTGCTGGGCAAGCCCCTGTCCACCCACCCTTCCGAGGAAGAGGTGCTCGACGCCATCTCCGGCTTTGCCCCGGCGCTGGACCTCACTCTGCGCGATGTGCAGGCGAAGCTGAAGGAAAAGGGCCTGCCCTGGGAACTGGCCAAGTGCTTCGATGGTGCCTGCGTGCTGCCGCCGTTCGTGTCAGCCGATACCTTCGAGGACCTGACCGATATCGGCATCCGCCTGAGCATCAACGGCGAGGTGCGCCAGGACGGCAACAGCGCGCTGATGCTCAACCCGATCGTGCCGATGATCCAGCACATCGCGGCGCACTTCTCCCTGCAGGCAGGCGATGTCATCCTCACTGGCACCCCGGCGGGCGTGGGGCCGTTCAATGTCGGCGATGAGCTGGTGCTGGAACTTCCCGGTGCAAGCCGGTTCGAAGGCCGGGTGCTTTGACTCCGGGCGACGACGGTGCAATGCCGTCGTCGCTGCTTGTGCCGGTGGGATTTGTCGTTTTTTTCACAATTGATCCGGATAATTCGTCTATTAACCTTCATTTGCCGACAGTGGCGACCACGCTGCCGCCTACTTTCAGGATCTCCATTCGATGACCAATCCTTCCAGCGCATCCCTTCCGCCAAAGCGACGCCTGATCACCCGCTGGTCGCTGTGGCTGCTTGCGCTGGCAATCATCGCCTATGGCCTGGTGGTAGCCATGCACTGGGATGACCGTGGCCTGCTGTGGATAAAGGAAGGCTTCGAAAGCCAGACCGAGCGCCAGGAAAGCATCTGGCTGCCGGATTACGTGGCCGACATCGATGCCAAACCGTTGCCGGGGATGGAGCGTGACGAGGCGTCGGACCTGGCGTTCAATCCGCACACCCGTACCTTGTTCGCGGTCATGGGCAAGCACCCGTTCCTGGTCGAACTCAACCTCGACGGTGACGTGCTGCGCAAGATCCCGCTGGTGGGCTGGTCCAATCCGGAAGGCGTGGCGGTACTCGAGAACGGCCAGATCGCCATTGTCGACGAGCGCAACCATGATCTGACACTGGTCAAGGTGGATGCCGCCACGACATCGCTGAACCGCGCCGACTACCAGCCCTACGACCTGGGCGATACGGAGGATGGCAACAAGGGCTTCGAGGCCATTGCCTGGGACCTGATCCGGCAGCGACTGATCATTGGTGCCGAGCGGCCACCGAAGATGTTCATCTGGAGCACCGATGGCCACGGCCCGCTCAAGGGCGACAAGCAACCGCTGCCCAGTGACGAACTGGACCTGCGCAACCTGTCCGCGCTGGGCATCGACCCACGCACCGGGCACCTGCTGGCTTTGTCGGCGGACTCCAACATGCTGCTCGAGCTGGACGAGAAGGGTGAGCAGGTCAGTTTCATGACCTTGCTGGGCGGCTTCAATGGCCTGGCTGACACCATTCCCCGGGCAGAAGGGGTGGCAATGGATGACCAGGGCAACCTGTACATCGTCAGCGAGCCCAACCTGTTCTATCGCTTCAAAAAGCACTGATCGATCAGATATTTCTGATGGTGGCATTAAGCTTTGCTTCAGTTGATAGTGGTTAGATACGTGCTCCTTTCGCCGAGTCCGACCGCATGCGCCGCCACCTTCGCCTGATCTTAGCCTTCATCGTGCTTGTTGCCCTGCTCGTCCTGGGCGCCGCCGGGCATGAGTTCCGCCTGTTCGAGCGCGGCTGGTTCAACCTCAAGACCTGGTGGCAGCCGGCCGAGCAGAGCATCGGCCTGGATCGCTACCAGGTGGCGATCGAAGCGCAGCCCATCGTCGGGCTGGACGATGACATCTCGGCGCTGACCTACGATCCCGACCGCAAGAGCCTGTTCACCGTCACCAATGCCCGCTCGGAGCTGATCGAGCTGTCGCTGGACGGCCGCATCCTGCGCCGTGTTCCACTGACCGGCTTCGGCGACCCCGAGGCGGTGGAGTATGTAGGGCCCAACAGCTACGTGATCACCGACGAGCGCCAGCAGCGGCTGATTCGCGTGCGTCTTGACGATGACACCCTGTTCCTCGACGCCAGCGATGCCGAGCAGCTGTCCCTGGGCATCGGCCTCAATGGCAACAAGGGTTTCGAGGGGCTGGCCTACGACTCGGCGGGCAAGCGCCTGTTCGTGGCCAAGGAACGGGACCCGATGATGATCTACGAGGTGCATGGTTTTCCCCATGACAACCCCGACAAACCCTATGCCGTGCATGTGGTGCAGGATCGCAAGCGTGACCGGCGGCTGTTCGTGAGGGACTTGTCGAGCCTGCAGTTCGATGAGCGCAGCGGGCACCTGCTGGCGCTTTCGGACGAGTCACGGCTGGTGCTGGAGCTGGATGTGAAGGGCCGGCCACTGAGCACGCTGTCACTGCGCAAGGGATTCCAGGGCTTGAAACAGACCGTGCCGCAGGCGGAGGGGATTGCGATGGACGATGCCGGGACCATCTACCTGGTCAGCGAGCCGAACCTGTTCTATGTGTTCAAGCAGCCGGCTGATTGATTGCCTGGGCTGGCGCTATCGCGTTTACGTCTACCCCTGTAGGAGCGGCCTTGTGCCGCGAAAGGGCCGCAAGGCGGCCCCGGCAATCTTTGTTCAACGCTGAAATCTGGGGCTGCTACGCAGCCCTTTCGCGGCACAAGGCCGCTCCTACAAGGATCGCGCAAGGCTTGTTTACTCGGCCTTGAGGGTTTTCACGCCTTCAGCGGTCCCCAGCAGCAGCACATCCGCCGGACGCGCCGCGAACAGGCCATTGGTGACCACGCCGACGATGGCGTTGATCTGGCTCTCCAGCTCCACCGGGTTGGTGATCTGCAGGTTGTGCACATCCAGGATGACGTTGCCGTTGTCGGTCACCACGCCTTCACGGTAGACCGGGTCGCCGCCCAGCTTGACCAGCTGGCGCGCGACATGGCTGCGGGCCATCGGAATCACCTCGACCGGCAGCGGGAAGGCGCCCAGTACCGGCACCAGCTTGCTGGCGTCGGCGATGCAGATGAAGGTCTTGGCCACCGCCGCGACGATCTTCTCGCGGGTCAGGGCCGCGCCGCCGCCCTTGATCAGGTTGAGGTGGGCGTCGCTCTCGTCGGCGCCGTCGACGTAGAACTCCAGCTCGCTGACGCTGTTCAGCTCGTAGACCGGGATGCCATGGCCCTTCAGGCGCTGGGCGGTGGCCTCGGAGCTGGCGACGGCGCCGTCGAAGGCGGTCTTGTGCTGGGCCAGGGCGTCGATGAAGAAGTTGGCGGTCGAACCGGTACCGACGCCGACGACGCTTTTCTCATCCAGTTTCGGCAGGATGAGATCGACGGCGGCCTGGGCGACGGCCTGTTTGAGTTGGTCCTGGGTCATGCGGGCTCCGGGAGGGGCTGGGCGGATTTCAAAGTTGCCTAGTATAACGGCTCCCACGGCTTTGCTGTGGTCGCCCGACGTGACGCTGCGGTAGACTCCCAGCCCTTGTCCCGCGGCCCAGTGATGCTTTCCGATGCTCGAACAGTACGTCAAGAAGATCCTCACCTCGCGCGTCTACGACGTTGCCGTCGAAACCCCGCTGCACAGCGCCGGGCAGCTGAGCAAGCGCCTGGGCAACACGGTGCTGCTCAAGCGCGAGGACCTGCAGCCGGTGTTCTCGTTCAAGATTCGCGGGGCCTACAACAAGCTGGCGCAACTGAGCGCCGAAGAACTGGCCCGCGGCGTGGTCACCGCCTCCGCCGGCAACCACGCCCAGGGCCTGGCCCTGGCAGCGCGGGAGCTGGGGATCAAGGCGACCATCGTCATGCCCAAGACCACCCCGGAGATCAAGATCGAAGGCGTGCGCTCCCGGGGCGGCAAGGTGGTGCTGCACGGTGACACCTTCCCCGAGGCGCTGGCCTACTCGCTGAAGCTGGTGGAGGAAAAGGGCTTCGTCTACATCCATCCCTACGACGATCCGCACACCATTGCCGGGCAAGGCACGGTGGCCATGGAAATCCTGCGCCAGCACCCGGGCCAGCTGGACGCGATCTTCGTGCCGGTCGGCGGCGGCGGGCTGATCGCTGGCATCGCCGCGTACGTGAAATACCTGCGCCCCGAGATCAAGGTGATCGGCGTCGAGCCGGACGACTCCAACTGCCTGCAGGCGGCCATGGCCGCGGGTGAGCGCGTGGTGCTGCCACAGGTCGGGCTGTTCGCCGATGGCGTGGCGGTGGCGCAGATCGGCCAGCATACCTTCGACATCTGCCGTCACCATGTGGACGAGGTGATCACCGTCAGCACCGACGAAATCTGCGCAGCGATCAAGGATATCTACGACGATACCCGCTCGATCACCGAACCTGCCGGCGCGCTGGGCGTAGCCGGCATCAAGAAGTACGTCGAGCTCAAGGGCGTCGCCGGGCAGACCCTGGTGGCCATCGACTCGGGCGCCAACGTCAATTTCGACCGCCTGCGCCATGTGGCCGAGCGCGCTGAACTGGGCGAGAAGCGCGAGGCGATCATCGCCGTGACCATCCCGGAGCGTCCGGGCAGCTTCAAGGCCTTCTGCGAAGCCATCGGCAAGCGCCAGATCACCGAATTCAACTACCGCAAGCACACCTCGGACGAGGCGCATATCTTCGTCGGCGTGCAGACCCACCCGGAAACCGACCCGCGCGCGGTGTTGGTCCAGCAGTTGATCGAGCAAGGCTTCCCGGTTACCGACCTGACCGACAACGAGCTGGCCAAGCTGCACATCCGCCACATGGTCGGCGGCCACTCGGCCGGGGCCAGCGACGAGATGGTGCTGCGCTTCGAGTTCCCCGAGCGGCCGGGTGCGCTGTTCAACTTCCTCAACAAGCTGGGTGGGCGCTGGAACATCTCGATGTTCCACTACCGCAACCACGGCGCCGCCGATGGCCGGGTGGTCGCGGGCCTGCAGGTACCGGAGGACGAGCGCCACCTGGTGCCGGCGGCGCTGGCCAAGATCGGCTATCCGTACTGGGACGAGACCGAGAACCCGGCTTACCGGCTGTTCTTGGGTTAACTGACTAAGCTGGGCGTATGGTCCTTCGCGGGTAAACCCGCTCCCACAAGGTTGGCGCGTCACCTGTGGGAGCGGGTTTACCCGCGAAGAGACGGGCGCGAATTACCCTGCTGAAGGACGATGAAGACATGGAACACCTGACCACCCTCAAGACCCTGCACATCCTCGCCACTGCCCTGTTGCTGCTGGGCGCACTGGGCCTCGCGACCTGGACTGTCCGCGCCCGCCGCCAGGGCGATGCCGAGGCCTACGGCAAACTGTTGCGCCGACCGCTGGTGTTCGTCTGGCTGCTGATGGGGCTGTGCCTGGTGAGCATGCCGTTCACCGGCTGGTGGCTGGTGCACCTGGTCGGCTGGCCGCTGGGGCAGACCTGGGTACTGGCGTCCAGCGTCATCTATACGCTTGGCGCGCTTGCCGTGTGGTGGCTGGTGGTACGCCTGAACCGGCTGCGCAAGGCTGAAACCGTGGGTTTGAAGTTCACCTTGGCATTGGCGGTGTTCAGTGGCGTCTGCTTCCTGTCCATTGCCGGCTTGATGGGCGCCAAGCCGATCTGAGACAGCAGGAGGGCTCCGCCCTCCCTCGCGGCACAAGGCCGCTCCTACAAGCAATCACAGCCCCCTGTAGGAGCGGCCTCGTGCCGCGAAAGGGCCGCAAAGCGGCCCCGCGCCCTCAATCGCGCAACGAAATAACCTGCCACCCCCGCCGCTCGGCCTCGACCCGCAGCCTCGGATCCGGATCCACCGCCACCGGGTTCGCCACCACCTCCAGCAACGGCACATCGTTCAGCGAGTCGCTGTAGAAGTAGCTGCCTTCCAGATCGAACCCGTTCTCCAGCATCCAGCGCGCAAGCCGCGTCACCTTGCCTTCACGGAAACAGGGTATATCGGTGCTACGCCCGGTATAGCGACCATCGCGCACCTCGCACTCGGTCGCCAGCAAGGTACGCACACCCAGGCGGCGGGCAATGGGCGCTGTGACGAAGCGGTTGGTGGCGGTGATGATCACCAGCTGGTCGCCGGCCTCGCGGTGCTGGCGCAACAGGGCTTCGGCCCTGGGCAGGATGATCGGCTCGATGCAGTCACGCATGAACTCGCGGTGCCACTGCTCCAGCTGCGCAGGTTCGCTGGACGCGAGGATCTCCATGGAGAAGGCCAGGTAGGCCTGCATGTCCAGGGTGCCGTTGAGGTAGTCCTGGTAGAAGGCGTCGTTGCGTTGCTTGTAGGCGACCGGGTCGAGAATGCCCCGCTCGCACAGGTAGTCACCCCAGGCGTGGTCGCTGTCGCCACCGAGGAGGGTATTGTCCAGGTCGAATAAAGCCAGGCGCATCGCGGTCACTCGCATCAGCCACGGAAGAGCCCCGCAGAATACGGAGTTTTCACCTCGCTGCACATAAGCTTGGCGGGCGCGTTGCTGCGCGCTCAGGCTTTGTGGAACAATGCGGTGACATGCGTTTGCGAGGTTGCTGCCGTGATCGACCCGGATGGTTTTCGCCCCAATGTCGGGATCATTCTCACGAATGATGCCGGGCAGGTGCTATGGGCTCGGCGGATCAACCAGGATGCCTGGCAGTTCCCCCAGGGTGGCATCAACCCTGACGAGACGCCGGAAGATGCCCTGTACCGCGAGCTGAACGAAGAAGTGGGCCTGGAACGCCAGGACGTGGAAATTCTTGCCTGCACCCGTGGCTGGTTGCGTTATCGTTTACCCCAGCGCCTGGTGCGCACCCACAGCCAGCCGCTGTGCATCGGCCAGAAACAGAAGTGGTTCCTGCTGCGCCTGGTGAGCAATGAGCAACGGGTGCGCATGGACCTCACCGGCAAACCGGAATTCGATGGCTGGCGCTGGGTCAGCTACTGGTATCCGCTGGGCCAGGTGGTGACATTCAAGCGCGAGGTATACCGTCGCGCCCTGAAAGAGCTAGCCCCGCGCCTGCTGACGCGCGACTGACGACGGAGTCCGACCCCGAGCCATGCTCAATACGCTGCGCAAGATCGTCCAGGAAGTGAACTCCGCCAAAGATCTCAAGACGGCGTTGGGTATCATTGTCTTGCGCGTCAAGGAGGCGATGGGCAGCCAGGTCTGCTCGGTCTACCTGCTCGACCCGGACAGCAACCGCTTCGTGCTGATGGCCTCCGAGGGCCTGAACAAGCGCTCCATCGGCAAGGTCAGCATGGCCCCCAACGAGGGCCTGGTCGGCCTGGTCGGCACCCGCGAGGAGCCGTTGAACCTCGAGAACGCCGCCGACCACCCCCGCTACCGCTACTTCGCCGAGACCGGCGAAGAAAAATTCGCCTCCTTCCTCGGTGCGCCGATCATCCACCACCGCCGCGTGGTGGGGGTACTGGTCATCCAGCAGAAGGAGCGCCGCCAGTTCGACGAGGGCGAAGAGGCTTTCCTGGTCACCATGAGCGCCCAGCTTGCCGGGGTTATCGCCCACGCCGAGGCGACCGGCTCGATTCGTGGCCTGGGGCGCCAGGGCAAGGGTATCCAGGAGGCCCGCTTCGTCGGTGTGCCGGGCTCCCCGGGTGCCGCCGTCGGCCGTTCCGTGGTGATGCTGCCGCCCGCCGACCTCGAGGTGGTGCCGGACCGCACCGTCGAGGACATCGACACCGAACTCAAGCTGTTCAACAACGCCCTCGAAGGCGTGCGCGAGGACATGCGCAAGCTGTCGGCCAAGCTCGCCACCCAGCTGCGCCCCGAAGAGCGCGCGTTGTTCGACGTCTACCTGATGATGCTCGAGGACGCCGCCCTCGGTGGCGAGGTGGTCGAGGTCATCAAGACCGGCCAGTGGGCCCAGGGTGCCCTGCGCCAGGTGGTCGGCGAGCACGTCAACCGCTTCGAGCTGATGGACGACGACTACCTGCGCGAGCGTGCCTCGGACGTCAAGGACCTGGGCCGGCGCCTGCTGGCGTATCTCCAGGAGGCCCGCTCGCAGTCGCTGGTCTATGAGGACAACACCATCCTGGTCAGCGAGGAGCTGACCCCCGCCATGCTCGGCGAGGTGCCGGAAGGCAAGCTGGTGGGCCTGGTCTCGGTACTCGGCTCGGGCAACTCCCACGTGGCGATCCTCGCCCGGGCGATGGGTATCCCCACCGTCATGGGTGTGGTCGACCTGCCGTATTCGAAGGCCGACGGCATCGAGATGATCGTCGACGGCTACAAGGGCGAGGTGTTCACCAACCCGGGTGAAGTGCTGCGCAAGCAATACAGCGATGTGGTCGAGGAGGAGCGCGAACTGGCCAAGGGCCTCGATGCCCTGCGCGAACTGCCGTGCGTCACCCCGGACGGCCACCGCATGCCGCTGTGGGTCAACACCGGCCTGCTCGCCGACGTGGCCCGCGCCCAGCAGCGTGGCGCCGAGGGCGTCGGCCTGTACCGCACCGAAGTGCCGTTCATGATCAACCAGCGCTTCCCCAGCGAGAAGGAACAGCTGGCGATCTACCGCGAGCAGCTGCAGGCGTTCCACCCGCTGCCGGTAACCATGCGCAGCCTCGACATCGGCGGCGACAAGTCGCTGTCGTACTTCCCGATCAAGGAAGAGAACCCGTTCCTCGGTTGGCGCGGCATCCGCGTCACCCTCGATCACCCGGAAATCTTCCTGGTGCAGACCCGCGCCATGCTCAAGGCCAGCGAGGGCCTGAACAACCTGCGCATCCTGCTGCCGATGATTTCCGGCATCCACGAACTGGAAGAAGCCCAGCACCTGATCCACCGCGCCTGGGGCGAGGTGCGCGACGAAGGCACCGACGTGCCGATGCCGCCGGTGGGGGTGATGGTGGAAATTCCCGCCGCCGTGTACCAGACCCGCGAGCTGGCGCGCCAGGTCGACTTCCTCTCGGTCGGCTCCAACGACCTGACCCAGTACCTGCTGGCGGTCGACCGCAACAACCCGCGGGTCGCCGACCTGTACGACTACCTGCACCCGGCGGTGCTGCAGGCGTTGCAGACCGTGGTCAGCGTCGCCCACGAGGAAGGCAAGCCGGTGAGCATCTGCGGTGAGATGGCCGGCGACCCGGCTGCGGCGATCCTGCTGATGGCCATGGGCTTCGACAGCCTGTCGATGAACGCCACCAACCTGCCAAAGGTGAAGTGGATGCTGCGCCAGATCAACCTGAGCAAGGCCAGGGAACTGCTGGCCGACGCCATGAGCCATGACAACCCGCAAGTTATCCACAGCTCGCTGCAACTGGCGCTGAAGAACCTTGGCCTGGCGCGGATGATCGGGCCGAACAAGACCCTCTGAGATCCTGGGCCCGCTTTGCGGGCCTTATGTCGCGAAACGGGCGCAGAGCGTCCGGCGATCTCGAATACCTGCTTGGGTTTCCCTGGCAACTACGCTTCAATACGCGCCTTTACCAGTCGTCCAAGGATCCGCCCCCATGGCCACCAACACCAAACAACAGAAACGCGCCAAGCGCGCCGCCACCAAGGCCAAGCAGAACCGCATGGTGCGCAGCGGCCAGGCAGTCAAGGCCAGTGCCGGCGACAGCGCCAGCGTCGAGCAGGTGTTCAACAAGGCCATGGAGTCGGGCAGCTACGACAGCCTGTTCGTGAAAATGAAGGAAGCCCAGGAAGGCGGCCTGGTGCCGATGATCTCGGTATTCCTGGTCGACCCACTGCTGGCACTGGTGCTCAAGGGCCACAAGGAAGAACACGCCACCGACTACATCGTCCTGGTGTTCACCGCCTACCGCGCGTGGCTCGACGGCATCGACGAGGATGCGACCATGGCCTGGCTGGAGAGCGACGAGTTCCAGGACGCCTATGTCACCGCCTCGGAGGTCGTGGCCAGGCAGCAACAACAGCAGAAGCAGTTCGGCTGATAGTGACGCTCAACTTGCACCGGCCTCTTCGCGGGTAAACCCGCTCCCACAGGTTCCCTATCGCCTTTCAGGCTTGTGAGATCCCTGTGGGAGCGGGCCTCACAGGCAAACAAAAAGGCCGCGCCCCTCACAGGACGCGGCCTTTGCATTTCACACCAGCGGATCAGCTATCCAGCGCCACCCGCGCAGCAGCACCACGCTTGCGGTGCAGCAGCAGGCCAGCCGCCACCACACCAATGCTCAGGATGGCCGTGGCGATGATCTCGGCACGGTGATCCTCACGCAGCGCCATCACCACCAGGATGGCAATGATGAAGGCGATGGTCGCCCAGGTCAGGCCCGGGAACATCCACATCTTGAACGAGATCTTCTCGCCCTTGGCTTCACGCTGGGCACGCATGCGCAGTTGCGACACGGCGATCACCAGGTACACCAGCAGGGCGATGGCGCCGGAGCTGGCCAGCAGGAACTCGAACACCGCGGCCGGGGCCAGGAAGTTGGCGAACACGCACAGGAAGGCCGCGGCGGTGGAGAGCAGCACGGCCCAGTGCGGGGTGCCCGCCTTGGTGGTGCGCTGGGCGATGGCCGGGGCGTCGCCACGCTTGCTCAGGGAGAACAGCATGCGCGAGGAGGTGTACAGCGCCGAGTTCAGGCAACTGGTCACCGCGACCAGCACGACGATATCGACGATCAGCTTGGCATTCGGCACGCCGATCAGGCTGAGGACAGTCTGGTAGGAGCCTTTCTCGGCGAGGGTCGGATCGTTCCACGGCACCATGGCCACGACCAGGAAGATCGACACCAGGTAGAACAGGCAGATACGCCAGATCACCGAGTTGGTGGCCTTGCTGATCTGGCGGCCCGGGTCTTTCGACTCGGCGGCGGCGATGGTGACGATCTCGGTGCCCATGAACGAGAACATGGTGGTCAGCATCGCGGCCAGCACCGCGCCCAGGCCGTTGGGCATGAAGCCCTGGGTATCGAACAGGTGGCTGATGCCGCTGACCTGGCTGCTCGGCACCATGCCGAACATGGCCGCGCAACCGACGACGATGAAGCCGATGATCGCCAGCACCTTGAGCAGGGCGAACCAGAACTCGAACTCACCGTAGTTCTTCACGCTGAACAGGTTGGTGACGGTCAGCGCCAGGGTAATGATCAGGGAGAACGCCCACAGGTCCACCGACGGGAACCAGGCATGCAGGATGGCCGCGGCGGCGTTGGCTTCCAGCGGGATCACCAGGACCCAGAACCACCAGTACAGCCAACCGATGGTGAAACCGGCCCAGCGCCCGATGGCGCGATCGGCGTAGGTGGAGAAGGAACCGGTGTCAGGCGAGGCAACCGCCATTTCGCCGAGCATGCGCATTACCAGCACCACCAGGGTACCGGCGGCGGCGTAGGCCAACAGCACGGCAGGGCCGGCGGCAGCGATGGCATGGCCGGAGCCGACGAACAGGCCGGCGCCGATCACGCCGGCAATCGACAGCATGGTCACATGCCGTTGCTTGAGCCCCTGAGCGAGGTCATTGGAATTGTTACCGCTCATAAAACTACCTTTGTAAGGAGGTGGACTACACGAATGACTGGCCAGCGCGCCGGGGTGTGAGTGGGCGTCGCTGCATTCAGTGGTTTCGGGATGGCAATAAGCGGGCCAGCTGAGAATGGCTTTCGTCTGAAATGTTTCTGTAACCAAGAACGACGCGGCTTGCAGGGCATTGTGCCAAGCTTTGACCGAAAGGTCGTCAAATCCCCATGCCAAGTTGGGATTACTGAAATACCCACTTACAAACGCACCAAAGGTGCCCCTCGGTAACACCTGGGCACAAATTCAGGACACGGCAAAGCGCAACCTCAAGGCGCAACCTCGAACCCGCATAACCCGCGACACAGTGCCACCCGGCCAAAAACGGCTTCCCAGATAGGAACAAAGCTGGCACCATCGCGCCTTTTTTCATCAAAGCTCCGGTGCTGGGCAGAACGCCAATGCGGATATCCTGGCGACAGTCCACTGCAGCGATGCGACAAACTGTCCCACCAGCGACCCGAGCCCCCCGCGACCCGGTTGGCCGCCGTTGCGCCGCTATGCTAGCGTGGCGCTCGCCAGGAAGGCCGCCAACAGCTGGGAACGCACCCGAACACATGAGGACCGCACATGGCCCAGGCCACGCCCGCGCTGGAAATCCGCAACCTGCACAAACGCTATGGCGAGCAGGAAATTCTCAAGGGCATTTCGCTGACCGCGCGCGACGGTGACGTGATCTCCATCCTCGGCTCATCCGGCTCTGGCAAGTCCACCCTGCTGCGCTGCATCAACCTGCTGGAGAACCCGCACCAGGGCGAAATCATCGTCGCCGGCGAGTCCCTCAAGCTCAAGGCGCAGAAAAACGGCGACCTGATCGCCGCCGACAACCGCCAGATCAACCGCCTGCGCAGCGAGATCGGCTTCGTCTTCCAGAATTTCAACCTGTGGCCGCACATGTCGATCCTCGACAACATCATCGAGGCGCCGCGCCGCGTGCTCGGCCAGAGCAAGGCCGAGGCCACCGAGCACGCCGAGGCGCTGCTGAACAAGGTCGGCATCTTCGACAAGCGCCACAGCTACCCCGCCCAGCTTTCCGGTGGCCAGCAACAGCGTGCCGCCATCGCCCGTACCTTGGCCATGAAGCCCAAGGTCATCCTGTTCGACGAGCCGACCTCGGCGCTCGATCCGGAAATGGTCCAGGAAGTGCTTAACGTCATCCGCGCATTGGCCGAAGAAGGCCGTACCATGCTGCTGGTGACGCACGAGATGAACTTTGCCCGCCAGGTGTCCAGTGAAGTGGTCTTCCTGCACCAGGGCCTGGTCGAAGAGCAGGGATCGCCGCAGCAGGTCTTCGAGAACCCGACCTCGGCGCGTTGCAAGCAATTCATGTCCAGCCACCGCTAACGGAGCAACACGAATGCAGACCTACAAGAAATTCCTCCTGGCCGCTGCCGCCACCCTGGTGTTCTCGGCCAATGCCATGGCAGCCGAGAAACTGAAAATGGGCATCGAGGCGGCCTACCCGCCCTTCAACAACAAGGATGCCAGCGGCCAGGTGGTCGGCTTCGACAAGGATATCGGTGACGCCCTGTGCGCCAAGATGAAGGTCGAATGCGAAGTGGCCGTCTCCGACTGGGACGGCATCATCCCGGCGCTGAACGCCAAGAAGTCCGACTTCATCATCTCCTCGCTGTCGATCACCGACGAACGCAAGCAGGCCGTCGACTTCACCGACCCCTACTACTCGAACAAGCAGCAGTTCATCGCACCGAAAAACGTCGACTTCAAGACCGACCGCGCTTCGCTCAAGGGCAAGACCATCGGCACCCAGCGCGCCACCCAGGCGGCTACCTGGCTGGACGATAACGGCGGCATGGACGGCGAGTTCAAGGTCAACCTGTATGACGGCCAGGAAAATGCCTACCTCGACCTCACCTCCGGCCGCGTCGATGCCATCCTCGCCGACAAGTACGCCAACTACGACTGGCTGAAATCCGAAGCCGGCAAGAACTACGAGTTCAAAGGCGACCCGGTGAACGAAAGCGATAAGGTCGGCATTGCCGTGCGCAAAGGCGACAATGAGCTGCGCAACAAGCTCAACGCCGCACTGAAGGAAATTGTCGCCGACGGCACCTACAAGAAGATCAACGACAAGTACTTCCCGTTCAGCATCTATTGATTCGCCCCGACAGGCATCGCCGCCCTGGCGATGCCTGTCCCTTGAACAAACTTACCCATGAATATCGACCTGCACGGATTCGGCCCGGCCATGATGGCCGGTACCCTGATGACCGTAAAACTGGCGCTCTGCGCCTTGCTGCTGGGGCTGGTCCTGGGCCTGCTCGGCGCCCTGGCCAAGACCTCGCCGGTCAAGCCCTTGCAATGGCTTGGCGGCACTTATTCCACACTGGTGCGCGGCGTACCCGAACTGCTCTGGGTGCTGCTCATCTACTTCGGCACCGTCGGACTGATGAACAGCCTGGGCGAGCTGCTGAACATGCCGGGCCTGGAGCTCAGCGCCTTCACCGCCGGGGTGATCGCCCTCGGCCTGTGCTTCGGCGCCTACGCCACGGAAGTGTTCCGCGGCGCGATCCTGGCCATCCCCAAGGGACACCGTGAAGCGGGCCTGGCACTGGGCCTGTCCAAGGGTCGCATCCTCTCGCGGATCATCCTCCCGCAGATGTGGCGCATCGCCCTGCCGGGCCTGGGCAACCTGTTCATGATCCTGATGAAGGACACCGCGCTGGTGTCGGTGATCGGCCTTGAAGAAATCATGCGCCACGCGCAGATCGGCGTGACCGTGAGCAAGGAGCCGTTCACCTTCTACGCGGTCGCCGCCTGCATCTACCTGGGCCTGACCATCATCGCGATGATCGGCATGCACTTCCTGGAAAAGCGCGCCGCTCGCGGCTTCATGAGGGCCGAGTAAATGAACTGGGAAGTCATCATCAAGTGGCTGCCACGCCTGGCCCAGGGCGCGACCCTGACCCTGGAGCTGGTGGCCATCGCCGTCATCGCCGGCCTGATCCTGGCCATTCCGCTGGGTGTGGCGCGCTCTTCGCGGCACTGGTACGTGCGCGCCCTGCCCTACGGCTACATCTTCTTCTTCCGCGGCACACCGCTGCTGGTGCAGCTGTTCCTGGTCTACTACGGCCTGGCCCAGTTCGACGCAGTGCGCAACAGTTCGCTGTGGCCGTACCTGCGCGATCCGTTCTGGTGCACGGTGCTGACCATGACCCTGCATACTGCCGCCTATATCGCCGAGATCCTGCGCGGCGCCCTGCAGGCGATCCCCAAGGGCGAGATCGAGGCGGCCCGGGCGCTGGGCATGTCGCGGGGCAAGACGCTGCTGTACATCATGCTGCCGCGCGCCACGCGCATCGGCCTGCCGGCCTACAGCAACGAAGTGATCCTGATGCTCAAGGCCAGCGCCCTGGCCAGTACCGTGACGCTGCTGGAACTGACCGGCATGGCGCGGACCATCATTGCCCGGACCTACCTGCCGGTGGAGATCTTCTTTGCCGCCGGGGTGTTCTACCTGCTGATCTCGTTCGTGCTGGTGCAGGGCTTCAAGGTGCTGGAGCGCTGGCTGCGCGTGGATGCCTGCCAAGGGCGTTGAACCCGGGGCCGCACGCGGCCCCCTCTCTGTAGGAGCGGCCTTGTGCCGCGATGGGCTGCACAGCAGCCCCTCTCGCTAGCACCCCGGTGCCCGAATGACCTCAACACCCTACCTGCAAACCAACCAGCTCCTCGAGCGCTTCCAGGCCCTCGACCGCTTCCTCACCCGCCACCAGCCCCTGTGGCACCCACGCCCGTTCACCCACCTGCGCCTGGCGTGGGAAGACCAGCACCCGCAACTGTCCCATTGGCTGCGCCAACGCACCCTCGAGCAAGCCGAATCCTCCGAAACCTCCGAGGCCCCGCCCCCCTTCCCACAACTGGCCGCCGAAGCCGCGCAGCTGTCCGCCGTCGGCGAGCTGCCCGATGCCGGCCTGCATCCCGCCGGCCACCGCCTCGATGTCGGTGTCCCCGGCCGCAAGTGGCAGCAGATCGAAGCCTTCAGCCGTCGCCTGGCGTTCAGCCAACCCGCCCGGCACTGGCTCGACTGGTGTTCCGGCAAAGGCCACCTGGGCCGTCGCCTGTTGCAGACCGACCAGCAACTGACCTGCCTGGAGTACGACGCTGAACTGGTCAGCGCCGGCAAGGCCCTGAGCGAGCATCACCACCTGCCCGCCACCCACGTACACCAGGACGTCATGGCCGCCGACAGCGCCCGCCACCTGAACGGCGACAAGAGCGCGGTCGCCCTGCACGCCTGCGGCGACCTGCATGTCCGGCTCATAGAGCTGGCAAGCCAGCAGGGTTGCCGGCAGATCGCCGTTGCGCCCTGCTGCTACAACCGCATCCAGGGCAAGGCCTATCAGCCACTCTCCGGCGCCGCCCGGGCCTCGGCGCTAGCCTTGACCCAGGAAGACCTGGGCCTGCCGCTGAGCGAGGCGGTCACCTCCAGCCTGCGCACCCGCCGCCAGCGCGACACCTCAATGGCCCGCCGCCTGGGCTTCGACCTCTTGCAGCGCCAGCAACGTGGCATCGACGGCTACCTGCCCACGCCATCGCTGCCGGTCAGCTGGCTGGCAAAACCCTTCGAGCAGTACTGCCGCGACCTGGCCGAACTCAAGCAGGTCACGATCAACGGCAACCCCGACTGGGCCACCCTGGAAGCCGCAGGCCAGCGACGCCTGGCCGAGGTGCGCAACCTCGAGCTGGTTCGCAATCTGTTCCGCCGCCCCCTGGAAATGTGGCTGGTGCTCGACCGCGCCCTGTTCCTTCAGGAGCAAGGCTACGTGGTGCGTGTCGGGGTGTTCTGCGATTACCCGCTGACGCCCCGCAACCTGCTGCTGCTAGGCGAGCGTGACACAGCGCCGCAGCACGGTTGACAGCCTGTGGATAACTCTGTGAACAAGCTTGTGATGAAAATCACCAAATCTTGGATCCAGCGGCTATTTGCGCTGCTTTGCTTATTCCACCATGGGCGTCAAAGCCAGTAAAAACAGGACTTTGCGCAAAGACCGATGGTAGCGCTGGCCGGCATGCCTTTCGCGCAAGCGGCCAATGCCCATTGTGCATAAACCATTCGGCCAAGCGCTTTGGCGGGGGTGTTGTCAAGCCAGTTTGAGCAAGCTCATGCCTACCAGCAGCAGCACCAGGCCGAGCCAGCCGCGCCCGGCCAGGCGCTGACCGAACAGGGCCCAACCCATGGCCACGGTGGCGAGAATGCCGAAGCCACCCCAGATCGCGTAGGCCAGCGACAGGTCGATGTCCTTGACCGCCTGGGCCAGCGCGGTGAACGCCGCCAGCACGCAGAGGATCGAGGCCACGCCCAGGCCCTTGCGGCGGAAACCGTCGGAATACTTGAGCAACAGGTTGGCCAGGACTTCCAGCACGATGGCCAGGCCCAGCCAGGCAAATGGCATCAGCATGGCACGGCCTCCCCTTCACGTTCGACAGCCTTGGCCCGGGTGCCGGCCTTGACCAGCAAGATGCCGGCGATCATCACCGCCAGGCCCAGGGCCTTGGTCCAGCCCAGGCTTTCGCCGAGCCAGAGCACGCTGATCAAGGTGATCAGCACGATACCGAACCCCTCCCACAGCGCGTAGGCGACACCCACCGGCACACGCTTGACCGCCAGGGCCAGGAAGAAATACGACAGACAGATCATGACGTACATGACGGCATGCCCCAGCACGGGGAAATGGGTGGCGGCGAGTTTCATCGACGCCGTGCCGATCACCTCGAAGGTGATGGCGACGATCAGGTAGATCCAGGAACGCATGATGCCCTCCCATGGGCGACAGCAACCGAGCGCACAGGCATCGGCACCAGACAGAGACGTTTACGGCTGTAGAGGGAGGGTGGCGCTAGAGGTCGCCGGTCCAGTGACGCTCACGGGAAACCAGGCGGGAGGAAGAGAGGAGCTTGAAAGCTTTACTGTTCAACATAATGAACAAAAGATTAGCTGAGCTGATCGATTAAGTCAAAACGATAGGCTAAGACTAAATATTTCTCGCGAAAAATTGCGTGCCTCCAGATTTATCCTCTTAAAGCCTGCTGAAAGCTTCGTAAATTATATTCCCCACAGTCGTTCCTATAGGGATGACCCTGCGACTGCTCTATAGCGTAGGCAAGCTTCCTCAGCGTGGGAGCGGGCTAGCCCCGCGATCACCGGCAAGGCCGGTGCCATGCCTACTCCCTCCTCCTGCGACAAACCGTCGCCACAGGCCAAATAACAAAATTAATTATTGTTTTACGATAATTATTCAAGAATAATCCGCCCCGTTCATCACTGTACGGAGGCACCCCATGAACAGTAGATCCGTGGCCTATGCGCGTTCGCGCCTACGCACCATCGGCGCATTCGCCGCCTACCTGGCGTGGACAACCGCGATCGTCGAGCTGACGATCACCCCGTTGCTTTTTATTTTCGATTTCCCCGACATGCTCAACGGCTACCTGCAAGCCTACGGCGACCAGATGCCCCTGCTGCTGGAACCCGGCTACCAGGCATCCCCCCTGGCCATCGGCCTGGTATTGGTGGTGGACATGATCCCGACGATGATTTCCGTCATCGCCCTCTGCCTGACCGGCCTGTTCTTCCATCGGCTGTCCCGTGGCCAGACCTGGACCTCGGACAATATCAAGCTGCTCTGGTGGGTCGGCCTGCTGTGCATCTTCACCCCGTTGCTGTGGCCGGTGACCTATACCTTGCAGGGCCTGGCCCTGGCCATCGACCTGCCGGCCGGCGAAAGGAGCTTCAGCTTCTCGATCGGTGTATCATCGCAGGCTGTCTACGAGATCATGAAAGGCATCCTGCTGTGTGCCTTCTCGCTGCTCATGCGTGACGCCAAGACCATCAGCGATGAACACAACTGTTATGTCTGACTGCTTCCTATGCCGATAATCATCCGCCTCGACGTCGTCATGGCCCGGAACAAGATGCGTTCCAAGGACCTGGCGGAAATCATCGGTATCACGGAAGCGAACCTGTCGCTGCTGAAAAACGGCAAGATCAAGGGTTTCAAGATCGAGACCCTGGAGAAGCTGTGTCGCGCCCTGAACTGCCAGCCCGGCGATCTGCTGGAGTTCAGCGACGAATGATCAAGGACTGCAACACCCATGGCACTTTTCCACAACAGTTTGGCCGCCCTCGTGCTGGCCTGCCTGGCCTTGGCCCTGGCCGGCTGCGGCCCGAGCTACACCTATAGATACTCGCCACCGCCCAGCGCGCATGGCATGAATTGCATCAACAGCTGTTCGACGGAGCGCAACCACTGCCAGCAGATGGCGCGCCTGCAGGAGAACAGCGAACGTGCGCTGTACCAGGCCGAGATGAGGGCCTACCAGTACTGCCAGAACGGCAAGAGCAAGAAGGAAGCGCGTCACAGTTGCCACTACCCGAGCTACCCCTTCCACACGGGGAGCAGCTACAGTTGCGGCAATGACTACGACTCCTGCTACATGGCCTGCGGCGGCACCATCCAGCGCATCCTGAACAAAGACTGATCCCGGAACGGACTCGAACATCGTGAAACACACCAAGCCTTTCGCCCTGCTGACCCTCGCCCTGGCCATGACCGGCTGCGCCAGCGGCACGCCTTCGAGCAAGCCCGCCCCGCTGAACTGGAACATGCCCGGCATGCAACTGGGCGGCGACCGCGGCCTGCCCCTGCACAACGCCGACGGCAGCTGCCGCAAGCGCGGCTGCGACAACGGCAAGCTGTTCTTCAACCCGGGCCAGCCCGAACCGAGCGTCAACTCCATCCACCGCGGATGGTAGGAAAATTCTCCTTTGTGCGCGGTGACTTAGGGGAATGTGCGATGGATGCAACGAAGTGGTTTACAGCGGCAAATCCATCGCTATAATGACGCCCCTGTGCCGGTATAGCTCAGATGGTAGAGCAACTGACTTGTAATCAGTAGGTCCCGGGTTCGATTCCTGGTGCCGGCACCATTCGTAGTACTCAAAAGGCTCACCGAAAGGTGGGCCTTTTTTGTTTTGCCTACGAGAGGTGACTCAGATGGTGAATTTACCCAGCCTTAAGCAAGGCGTTGTGCATTCGGCCATGGCGTTCTCAAAAGCGTTCCGGAAACCCCCTCCCCAATGGTTTGCCTTCCGCCTGTTCTCAATGTTCCCCACAGGCTGCTGTGAATACGCAAGCTTGCTGGTGGCGTGGTTTCTATCTGAGGAATACGAGGGCATTACCGTCGACGTGGTGATGGGCGAGCTGAAGGAAGATCCGGAGCAACGGCATATCTGGCTGAGGCTCGAAGGGCACAATCTGGATGTCACTGCTGACCAGTTCGATGCAGCTCTCCCCCACACCCTCATCACCCAAGCCGGGGGATGGCATGAGAGATTCAACGAGATTCGCGTGGCGCCATTCCAAATGGGTTTCCACGAGGACTACGGGGATGACTGCAGGCAAGACTTCATCGACGACTACAGGGCCTTGGCACACAAGGCACGGGCGCAGCTCGGGCCGTAGGCTTAGAGCTAGCTCATGTTTCGGGGCTGCGATGTCGCGCCGAGAACCGGCTTCGCAAGCGCGCCGCGTCTTCTGTAGGAGCGGCCTTGTGCCGCGATGGGCCGCAAAGCGGCCCCGGCAATCGCGGATCACAACAGCGAAACCTCAAGCCCCCACCGACAGGACTCAAAACACCCTATCAGGCAGCCTTCTGCTCCAGACTCTCCCACCCCAGGCATGCCAGTGCCAATGTGCGTGGAACCGCTTCACGACCACTGCTATAGCGGCTGATGCTTCGGGCGCTGACGCCCAGCGCTTCGGCAGCCTGGTCGAGCGTCATCCGATGGCGCAAACGCCAGCGAATGAAAACGCGGGTATTTTCATCAGGGGCGTTCTGGGCAAGCGCATCCAGCAGCAGGGTATCCGCACCAATCTGAATATCCAGCGCCGGCCACTCCACCGACCATCCCCCGTCGCCCAATACGACACCTTCGAACGCTTTACGATTGGACAGCGGCGCCAATCCCGGATACGTCTTGAGCGCATCGCTCATATCCAGGGTGAAATGCTGACCATTGGTAAAAGTAAGCTCAAGGCTGGCACCCAATCGAGGCTGCACACCCTTGAGACGGGGACGTTTCATCGATGCCATTTCATCCACTCCTCCAACAAATCGGCCTGATTGGCCGCGACCCAAGCCAGGGCTTCTTGCACCACTTTGGCAGGTGCTCTGCCTTGGGTAACCGTCACAAATTCCAGACTGATCACCACATCCACTCCACCTCCCGTAAGGTGGACATGGGGTGGGAGATGATCTCTTTCCCTTAGCTCGATTCGGTACTTGTCGCGAAATCGATGTTTGGTAGACATGGCTTGATCGTATCGCCAATTTGGCGATACATCAACCGCTACGAACCGGCTGCTAGGGTATCCACAGCATCGGGGAGGCACATCTGAGCGGGCGCGTTCTTGCGGGGGTTGTAAAGCCGCACCTTTGATGAGGACCAACCAGCAAAAAACTACAACTCATGTCTGCGGCAAACCACTGATGCCATTAAATAAATCTGTCCCCTTTTTTGTCACCTTTTTTGTCACACCATTCAAGGTTCCATAGAAAGCTTTCACAATCTCTGGAACCCCCGAAAAACCCGCCTTATGGCGGTTTTTTTCGTTTTGGCGTTCCGTCGGATTCCGAGGGTAGCCAGCGCTAATTAAGCAACCTGCAGCGCGACATAAAGACGGGCCAATGATGTATGTCTTTGTCTTGAGCGTGTCGGTTGTTAGCCCTTCACGTTATTGACTGGCGGCAGGTTCATGTGAATGGTGCATGATCCCATTTCGTTCACTTTATTCGTGCCTGGTTCATCCACAAGCTGTACCGAAATTCTGCCCATATGGACAGGTCCGGTGAGCGTTTTCAGCCTGACCCGCCTGTAGTTTCCAAACTTCTCCAGCGCGCCAAATGGCGTCGACCCAAGAATCTCATACTCGCAGAACCCGACTTCCGGATTCTCGGCCACGGCAAATCGACTGGCATAGATGTAAATCGAGGGCACGTCTGGGTGCCTCGAAACGTACTCGATACCCATGTTCAATTCATTGAGATTCGGATTCATTAGCTACCCCATGATTATCTATCCACAGAGACTCTACCGCTGACGAACCGAGGAAACCATCTCCAACCCTTCGTAGAATGAGCCGACATGGCAGCCTGAACGTCGGCTTCCCACCTGCGACACATCGCCCACCCCACCCACTTCTTGTTTTCGCTCAATAAACCATACATTCAAAGCGGCTATTCCTGTGCCCGACGGCTTTCGTCGACTTAAGGAGAAGTCCCATGAACGAGCAACAAGGCGTGTCCCTGACCCGGCGCGGCATACTGGCCGGTACCGTGTTGCTGGGCGTCGGCGCCTCGGCGCTTGGCAGCGGCCTGGCAAAGGCCGCGACCGCCGTACCGGGCCAGGACCCGGCGGTTGACCTAGCGAAACTGGAGCGTGTCAGTGTCGAGCTGGTGGCGCCGCCGCAAGTCCACGCTCATACCCAGCGTGCCGAGGGCAAGCCGCGGATCGTCGAGTTCCGCATGGTCATCGAAGAGAAGGAGCTGGCCATCGACACCGTCGGCGCCTACATCCACGCCATGACCTTCAACGGCTCGGTTCCCGGCCCGCTGATGGTGGTGCATGAGGGTGACTACGTGGAACTCACCCTGGTCAACCCAGCCAGCAACAGCATGATGCACAACATCGACTTCCACGCCTCCACCGGCGCCCTCGGCGGCGGCGAGCTGACCCACGTGAAGCCCGGCGAGCAGGTGAAGCTGCGCTTCAAGGCCGACCGTGCCGGGGTGTTCGTGTATCACTGCGCACCGGGTGGGGCGATGATTCCCTGGCATGTGGTGTGCGGCATGAACGGCGCGATCATGGTCCTGCCCCGCGACGGCCTGAAGGACCCCGAGGGCCAGCCGTTGCGCTACGACAAGGTCTGGTACATCGGCGAGCAGGACTACTACATCCCCCGCGACAAGGACGGCAAGTACAAGCGCTACGCCAACCCCATGGCCAGCTTCGGCGACATGAGCCAGCTGATGAAAGGGCTGGTGCCCAGCCATGTGGTGTTCAACGGCAGCGTCGGTGCCCTGACCGGCAAGCAGGCGCTCACCGCAAAGGTCGGCGAGACTGTGCTGATCGTCCATTCCCAGGCCAACCGCGACACTCGCCCGCACCTGATCGGCGGCCATGGCGACTATGTCTGGGCCTCGGGCAAGTTCGCCAACCCGCCGCAGCGCAACCTGGAGACCTGGTTCATCCCCGGCGGCGCGGCAGGCGCTGCGTTGTACACCTTCCGCCAGCCCGGGCTGTACACCTACCTCAACCACAACCTGATCGAAGCGGTGATGCTCGGCGCCGCCGCGCATGTGCAGGTCGAGGGGCGCTGGAACGACGACCTGATGAAACAGGTGCAGGCGCCCGGGCCGATCAGCTAGCGGCATTGACCCCGATCAAGCCCCTTGGCCATGCGCGGCATAGCCTGAGCGCAGGCATTCACTTCATGGAGGGAGACATGGCCAAGCGATTTCCCAACAACCCCAGCCATCCCGAACGGATCTGCTGGGGCTGCGACCTGTACTGCCCGGCCAAGGCGCTGGCGTGCGGCAACGGCGCGGACCGGACCATGCATCCGGTGGAGTTGTTCGGGGAGGATTGGAACCAATTGGATGATCGCCTTGACAGGCCAATCGACAGCCATGTGGATCGCCCATCGAATACTGGCTGACGCGGCTTGCCAGACCTACGGTCTTGATTCAGTCTGAATTTGGACTACGATGCATTCCACTGCACTCGAGGACACTCAGATGAGAGTCGAAACTATCAGCTACCTGAAGCGCCATGCCGCAGACCTCGACCTGGAAGAGCCCATGGTGGTCACCCAGAATGGCACACCCGCGTATGTGATTGAATCCTATGCAGATCGCAAACGTCGCGACGAAGCCATCGCCCTGGTCAAGCTTCTGGCCATGGGCTCACGCGAGTACGCTCAAGGCAAACACAGCTCTGCGGACGATCTCAAGGCGCGTCTTTCCAGGAAGTTCGCCGAGGACTAAGCGATAACGCATGGCCAAGCCAAGTATTCGTTTCACCGACTCCGCGTCACAAAGCCTTGAGGACCAGGTTCATCATCTGGCGGTCTACAACGGCGCCGCGGCAGCACTCGACACGATCACCAACCTGATCGATGCCATTGAGCACAAGCTCTCGATGGCCCCCGCCGCCTATCCCATCAGTCCTCAGGCCAGCGAGCTGGGCGTGGCGCACTACCGGGAACTGAATCTTGCGGGTTACCGTGTGTTCTACGAGATCGTCGAGGACGGGCGAGTGGTGGCCGTTGAGCTGGTCTTGAGGCAGAAGCAAAGCATCGAGCAGGCGCTTGTCCGTTACTGCCTCATCTATCCCCTGGCCTGACACATGTAGTCACTTGATCGCCAGTTGAGGCTGTCACAGGTGTCGCCGGTCAATGGGTACTTGGCCAAGGCGTTGCAGATCGCATAGTCCGACCAGTGCGGTTTGGGGCTGAGCATCGCCCAGCTTATCGCGACCAATCCTGGCAGCGAGCTGCTGCTGGAGTACCGACAGTGTGCGACTGCCCTTGGATGCAAGCCGCTGATCACTTGCAATCACCCTGCAAAATCCTCAGCGCCGCCTCGGCCAGGAAACCCGAGCGACTCTTGTGCTCCGGGTGGTTCTGCACATACGAGTCGATGCGGGTGAGCAGGTACGCCGGCAGTGTGATGTTGAGCTTCTCGGCCTTGCCCAGGTAACGGGTGATGTCTATATCGATCAGCGCCCAGGTACAACCGGCATAGGACGGATTGGCTGCGTGTACGCTGACCAGGCTGGCCTTGGGGATCTCCTGCTGGTCCTGGGCCAGCAGTTCGAGGTGGCCTTCGATGGCTTCGCGGGCCATGGCGATGGCGTTGTCGAGGTCTTCGCCGGCCGAGAAACAGCCCGGGATGTCAGGGACTTCAACACCCCAGGCGTGTTGATCGTCACCGGGGAGAATCGCAATGGGGAACAACATGGTGATGGGTCTCCTCGTCAACTGGCATAGCCGATTCGCGCCTGGCGCAGGATGCTGGCCGCAGTGGCCGGCAGCAGGTCTTTCTTTGGATGCGGGATGGTGACCAGGCCTGGCTTTTCGGGATGCTTGAAGTGATGGTGGCTGCCTTTCGAACGCACCAGGTACCAGCCATCCGCCTCGATCACTGAAATCATTTCACGGCTGTTCATGAACCCATTCCTTGGGCTGGCCGCTCGGTGGTTAGTATAACCACCGAGCGACGTTTATCAACACCATACCCACTATTGCGACGAGTGGGCTGCCAGGAAGGGAAGTATGGTAAGAGGCACAGCATGAGCATCTGGAGAAGTGATGCGGGATCTTGCGGCCAAGCCTTTCAGGGTTTTGACCGAGCGAGGGCCTTCAGGTGTCCGCCGTTACCCTTGCAGCGCCTATCAGATCGAGCGCCGCCCGCGCGGCGCATCGCGGCACAAGGCCGCTCCTACATTTGTTGCAACGTGCCGAACCTGTCTGGCTATGGTTGCCAACCTTGGCGCAAGGCTTGAGGCAGGTGGGGCGGCAGCAATGCCCGCCGAAAAATCGCGTCGAGCGCACAAGGCTGACAACCATGGCCTATCAGGCATGGCCACGTTGCAATAGATGTAGGAGCGGATTCATCCGCGATGCGCCGCGCGGGCGGCGCTCGATCTGATAGGCGCTGCAACTCTAACGCCGAACACCTTGAAAACAACGAATCGATCAAAGTACCGCCAAAGCCTTACTCTTCAGCACCTCCAGATCCATCACCGGCACCCCGGTCAGCTTCGCCATCTCGTCCCACTCGCGCAGGCGCAGACTCACCCGGAATAGAGGATCGGCCTCGAAAGCATCGGCTTCGCTGTCGCTCATCACCCCGCCCTGGTACGCCAGCGTGCGCCGGCTGGCCTCGCTCAGGCGATCGTAGTAACCGGGCTGGCGCAAGGTCAGGTAGCGCTTGGCCTCGACGTGATACTGCACCAGCCGCGCCAGTCGCTCGCTGAAGCCGCAGCGGCGCAGGTACTCGGCACCGATACGTTCATGGCTGACGATGCCATAGCCGCCCATGTCCTCGCCCTCGCACAGGTGGCCGATGTCGTGGAAGAAGGCGGCGAGGACCACTTCGTCGTCGTAGCCCTCCTGCATGGCCAACTGGGCGGCCTGGGACATGTGCTCGATCTGGGTGATGGCTTCGCCGATGTAATCGGCACTGCCGTGGCGCTCGTAGAGGGCGAAGGTGTCGCTGATGATCTGGGTGGGTGTGGGCATTGTGCCTAATCCTGACTGACCTGGTCTGTCGCTATCGCGGGGCAAGCCCCGCGACAGGGCCATGACGACTTGTTACTGAATCTGCTCCGGCGTCACGATCACCCAGTTCTTGTCCGCAGTCACCGGCAACCCTTCCCTGGCCTGGGCCGCCGCGTTCTTGGCGATCATGCCGTTCAACTGGTCCATGTACTTGGCCTTGCGATTTATCCACAGGTGGATGCCGCCTTTGCCCACATCCACACCATGGAATTGCATGTAACCATCGCTGGTCGGGGTATCGCCGCCCACCAGCACCGGCTTCTTCCACTCATCGATGTAAGTGAGGATGGCCGCCTGCTTGCCGGCCATCCAGGTGGCCGGGGTCCACAGGTACGGGGTCAGTTCCAGGCCTTCATTGGCCTTGGGATCGTACTGCCCCGCAGTGATCTGCTTGCGCGCCGTGGTCATCTGGCCACTGGCGCGGTCCTTGAGCAGCAGGCTCACGCCGATCACGTTCTGCGGTTTGACGTTGTAGCCGTACTTGGGATCGGCGGCGACCATGCGCACCAGCTCTTCGGAGGCCGCGGAAATCACATAGACCTCGATGCCGTTCTCCATCAGCTTGTTGTACAGCTCGGCCTGGCCGGTGAACACCTTGGGCGGTTGCACCTCGATGGTCTTGACCTGATCCCCCTCGAAATAGGTGCTGGGGATCGGCTTGCCCGAAGCCATCAGCTCGTCGACCTGCTGCTTCAGCTCCTTGAGGGTGAAGCCCGAGAACACCTGGGCTACCCAGGGGTAGCAGACCATGTCGTCGAGTTCGCACAGGCGGTAGTAGTAGCTGAACAGGCTCTCCTTGTGCTCGGCGGTGTCCTTGAACGGGATCAGCTTGAGCGAGGGGTCGAGCTTGTCGCGGGTCAGCAGGCCCTTGTTCTCCATGAACGGCAGCAGCGCTTCCTCGAGGTCGAAGCGATAGCTGGTGTTGTCCATGTCGAACACCGCGTAGTTACCCTTGTTGGCGTTGGCGGCAATCATCGCGTCGAGCTTCTGCGCGGCCTCGGCGGGCCAATGCTTGAGCTCGGTGGCCGCCCAGCTGCTGGCGCTCAGCAACAGGGCCAGGCCGCCGGCAAGGATTCTCGGAGCAGACATCATGTGCGGTTCTCCAAAAGACGTGGCCGCTCAACCCTAGACCTGATTTGTGACAAACAGGCATGCGTGAGCGACCCCGAGACAACCGCAAACGTCATGTTCATTGCCAAAAACGACCAGACGTTATTCCATAAACGACTATGCAAATTACTTTTAGGTATAAATTCGTTTGTTTTCAGGCTGTTAGCATTTCCGTTCGTAATCGCTCACAGAGGCGATGCCTCTTTTGCCTTTTCCTGGAGCTTCAATGAACCTGCCGCTGTCACTCAACCTGCTGGCGTTCCTGGCCCTGCTGCTGGGCCTGGCGCAAACCCGCCGCACCGACTGGAGCCTGGCCAAGAAAGTGCTGTTGGGCCTGGTGCTGGGCGTGGTGTTCGGCCTGGTCCTGCACACGATCTATGGCGCCGGCCACCCGGTGCTCAAGGCCACCCTCGGCTGGCTCGACCTGGTCGGTAACGGCTATGTCGGCCTGCTGCAGATGATCGTCATGCCGCTGATCTTCGCCTCGATCCTCAGCGCCGTGGCGCGCCTGCACAACGCCTCGAGCCTGGGCCGGATCAGCGTGCTGAGCATTGGCGCCCTGCTGCTGACCACCGCCATCGCCGCGCTGATCGGCATCGTCCTGACCAACCTGTTCGGCCTCAATGCCGAAGGGCTGGTGGCCGGTGCCCAGGAAAGCGCCCGCCTGCAAGCCATCCACAACGACTACGCGGGCAAGGTCGCCGACCTCAACATCCCGCAGCTGCTGCTGTCGTTCATCCCGACCAACCCGGTGGGCGACCTGGCCCGGGCCAAGCCGACCTCGATCATCAGCGTGGTGATCTTCGCCGTGTTCCTGGGCCTGGCCGCGCTGCAGCTGATCAAGGACGACAAGGACAAGGGCGAGCGCGCCCTGTCGGCCATCGATGTGCTGCAGGCCTGGGTGATGCGCCTGGTGCGCCTGGTGATGAAACTCACCCCCTATGGCGTGCTGGCCTTGATGACCAAGGTGGTGGCCAGCTCCAACCTCGAGGACATCCTCAAGCTGGGCAGCTTCGTGGTGGTGTCGTACATCGGCCTGGGCCTGATGTTCGTGGTCCACGGGGTGATCCTGGCGCTGACCGGCGTCAGCCCCCTGCGCTTCCTGCGCAAGGTGTGGCCGGTGCTGACCTTCGCCTTCACCAGCCGCTCCAGCGCCGCCAGCATTCCGCTGAACATCGAGGCGCAGACGCAACGCCTGGGTGTGCCGCAGTCGATCGCCAGCTTCAGCGCCTCGTTCGGCGCGACCATCGGCCAGAACGGCTGCGCCGGGCTGTACCCGGCGATGCTTGCGGTGATGGTTGCCCCGGCCGTGGGCATCAATACCTTCGACCCGCTGTGGATCGCCACTCTGGTGGCCATCGTCACCCTGAGTTCGGCCGGTGTGGCCGGCGTGGGTGGCGGGGCGACCTTCGCCGCGCTGATCGTGCTGCCGGCCATGGGCTTGCCGGTGGAGCTGGTGGCCTTGCTGATCTCGGTGGAGCCGCTGATCGACATGGGGCGTACGGCGCTGAACGTGAATGGTTCGATGATGGCGGGGGTGGTTACCAGCCAGTTGCTCAAGCAGACCGACCAGCAGGTGCTGGGCGGCGACGAGCATGCGGAACTGAGTCACTCCTGAGATATTGTCGGGGGCGCTTTGCGCCCCTTTCCGGCCGGTCCGACGCCTCGGCGAGGCCGCTCCTACAGGGGGTATGCGATCCCTGTAGGAGCGGCCTCGCCGAGGCGTCGGACCGGCCGGAAAGGGCTGCAAAGCAGCCCCGGCGATTCAGGCTCAGTACGCCGCCCGCAACGACAACGTGAAGTTGCGCGGCTCGCCATAGAAGTTCGAGCCCCACGCACTGTCCACGCGCTCGTAGTACACCCGGTCGAACAGGTTGTTGGCGGTCAGCGTCGCCGACAGATGCTTGTTGAAGCGATACCCCACCTGCGCCGTGGCCACGCTGTAGCCGCCCTGGACGAAGTCCACGCCATTGCGCGTGTAGTAGGTGGAACTGACCACCCGCACGCCGCCACCGACACTGAACCCTTCCAGCGGCCCATCGGCGAACGCATAGCGCGTCCACACGTTGAAGTTGTGCTTGGGCGTGATGCTGATGCCCTGATAGTCGGCCTGGCGCCCCGACTCCAGCCGCGTGAAGGCGTAGCCGGTGCTGACGCTCCAGTTGTCGGTCAGGTTGCCGGACAGCTCGGTTTCCCAACCCTGGCTGCGCACCTTGGCCTGGGCCTCGTAGAACGGCGTCTGGCCGATCTGCTGGGCGCGGTTCTCGTCGTAGATGCGAAACACCGACACACTGCCGTTCAGGCGACCGTCGAAGAACTCCCGCTTCAGGCCCAGCTCGTACTGCTTGCCCTCGCGCGGCTCCACCGTGCTGTTGCCGCCGGCCATCTGCGTCTGCGGCTTGTAGACGGTCGTGTAGCTGGCATACGCCGACAGCTCTGGGGTGAGCTTGGCGACCAGCGCACCGTAGGGGATCACCTTGCGCCGAACGCTACTGTGTGGGTCGGAGAATTCGTTGAAGAACGGGTTGGCGTTGTGGCCATCGCTGTCGAACCAGATCACCCGGCTGCCGAGGATCACGTCCAGCCAGTTGTTGGCACTGACCTTGGTACGAGCATACAGCCCGTACTGGTTCGACTTGGACGAGTTGCCGTTGTCCATCACGTAATCGATCCTGGGGATGTCGATGCTGCCCGGGTCGAACACGTTGATGTCGAACCACTCCCGGCCACCGTAGCGGAAATCCTTGTCCACATGCTGGTAGTCGGCACCCACCGTCAGCTCGTGGGTGCGCCCGAACGCCTCGAACGGTCGCGTCACGAAGCTGTCCAGGCCCAGGGTCTTGATGTGGGTGTAGTAGTTGTAGGCCACCGCCGAGCTGGCACCGGTCTCGGGGTTCACCGAACCATCGGTCCAGGTGAAGTCGCGCGTTGGCGTCTCGGCGTCGCGGTAGGTCAACGAAGTCTTGAACTGGCCGCCGTCGTCCAGCGCATGATCGACCTCGAAGAAGCTTTCCCAGACCCGCTCGTCCAGTTCGTTCCACTTGGCGTCGACGAAGGTCGAGCGCTTGACGTCGAGCAGCTTGCCGCTGTCGTAGGCCGGCAGGCCGAACGCGGGCACCGACTTGTTGCGCTGGTAGGCGCCGCCCAGGGTCAGGGTGGTGGCCGGTGACAGGTCGTATTCCAGGCGCCCGTACATCATCGGGCGCTCGTTCTGGGCGTAGTCGACGAAGGCCTGGTTGTTCTCGTAGGCGGTGATGAAGCGCCCGCGCAGGCTGCCGTCGCTGTTCAGCGGCCCGGTGACATCCACCGTGGAGTGGTAGCGGTCATAGGTGCCCGCCGACAGCTCGCCGGACAGGGCGAACTGCCCCAGCGCCCGCTTGCGCACCAGGTTGATGGTCCCGCCGGGCTCGCCCGCGCCCTGGTACAGGCCGGACGGCCCGCGCAGCACTTCGACACGGTCGTACATCGCCAGGTCGAAGGCCGTGGCCATGTCGCCCTGCCCGGTGGGCTGGGTGACACCATCGACCTGCACCATGTCGACCGGGAAGCCGCGCATGTACACGTCATTGAGGTTGGAGCCGGTGTTGTAGCTCTTGATCGTGGTGCCGGTCACCTGCCGCATGGCATCTTGCAGGCTGTTCATGTTCTGGTCGTCCAGGCGTTGGCGGGTCATCACCGAGACCGACTGCGGGATATCCTTGAGCTTCTGCTCGCCCTTGCCGATGGTCAGCGCACCCGTGGTGTAGGAACCCGAACCTTCGGTGGTGGCGCCCAGCTGGCTGCTGTCGATCTTCACCGCACCCAGTTGCAGTGGGTTGTCGCCCGAGGTGCGCTGGCGCTCCAGGGTGACGCTGTCACCGTCGATGTAGGCGGCGCTCAGGCCGGTGCCCTGAAGCAGGCGGGCCAGCGCCTGGTCCTGTGGATAACTGCCGCTCAGCCCCGATGAGCGCAGACCCTGGGTGAATTCGCCCGGTACCAGGACCTGGATCCGTGTGACCGCACTGAAGGCCGCCAGGGCCGAGTCCAGCGACTGCGCCGGAATGTCGAAACGGTAGACCTGCGCCTGGGCGGCGGCCTGGGCCTGGGCCTGTCCAGGTCCGGGCAGCGCGGTGCTGCCAAGCGCGATGGCCAGGCCGAGCACGGCCCGAGTGGCGGTGGTTTTCATCAGTGAGGCTCCCCGAGATCGTTCAAGTCATCGACTGGCGCGGCACTGTCTGAGAGTGCTTATTATTTGCGCCTACGAAATCAAGGACGTCGGTCGAGCGGGAATCCCCGAAAATATTTTCAGTCAGCCTTCACGAAGGATGCGCAGGTAGGCCGTGTACTGTTCGGCGCGCACGCCCAAGGTGTGGGTCAGGGCCTTGAGCACGGCATCCGGCTTGTCGATGTCGAACACCCCGGAAACCTTGCGCTGGCGCAGGCCGTCGCCCAGCACCAGGGTCTGCCCGGGCCAGTAGCGGTTGAGCTCGGCAACCACTGCGCCCAAAGGCTGCTGGCTGAACACCAGTTGCCGCTCACGCCAGGCGAAAGCCCGTCCAGGCTCGAAGCCATGCACCACACCCGGCCCGCTGGCCGTGTACTCCACCGCCTGCCCGGGCTCGAGGAACACGCCCTGGCCGGCGCCGGCACGGACCTCGACCTTGCCCTGGGCCAGTTGCACACGGGTCTGTCCATCCGCCTCGGCGACGCTGAAACGCGTGCCGACCACCCGCACCCAGCCCTCGCCGGCCCGCACCACGAACGGCCGGGCCGGGTCGCGGGTCACCTCGAACCAGGCCTCGCCGCGCAACAAACGGACACGCCGCTCGTCCGCAGCCAGCTCGACCTGCAGGGCGCTGTCGGTGTTGAGCTGGATCCGCGAGCCGTCCTCCAGCTGCAAGCTGCGCGTCTCGCCAGTGGTGGTGGCGTAATCGGCGCGCCAGCGGTCTGGCCAGGGTGTTTGGACGACCAGAACTCCCAGCAGCAGCACGGCCGCGGCAGCACTCGCCAGCTTGGGCCAAGTGCGCCGCCGGGGAGCACGCCAGGCGGTCTGCTGCTGCTCGCGCAGGCGCCTGGCCGGGGCTTGCAGGGCGCCCAGCAGGTCGAGCACTTCCTCCCAGGCCTTGGCATGAGCCTGCCCCTGCGCCCGCCAGACGGCGAACGCCTGGCGTTCGGCCAGGGTGACGTCCTCGGCGTGCAGGCGGTAATACCAGGCCGTGGCTTCGGCGAACAGGCGCTCGCTTTCGGGCAGGTCGCTCATGGGATCGGTCGCACTCTCGGGATGACGGCTCATGGACGTTGCCCCCTCGCGTCACCGGCCAGCCGAGCCTGGATGAAGGCACGGCAGTCGAGCAACGCCCGCCGCAGCTGGTACTCGACGCTGCGTGGCGTGACCTGCAGGCGCTCGCCGATCTCGCGGTAGGTGCAACCGTCAACATGATAGAGCAGGAAGATGTGCCGGGTCGCCTCGGGCAGTGCCTGGATCGCCGCCTGCATCAGCGCCTGTTCCTGCTGCGCGGCCAGCTGGTCTTCGGCACCGGGTGTGTCACTGGCCAGCTCCTCGCTGGGCTCGCCGCCATCCAGGCGCTCGCGGCGAATGGCCTGGCGCTGATGATCGCGCACCAGGTTGCTGGCAATCGTGAAGAGGAAGGCCGGCAGGTTGTCGATCTGCTTGTCGGCGGGCAGCCGCGCCAGACGCAGGAAGGACTCCTGGGTCAGGTCGGCGGCCACCTGGGTGCTGCCGGTGCGCCGTGCAACGAACGCCTCGAGGGCCTTCTTGTGCTCGGTGAACAACCGGGCGATCTGCTTGTTCCACGAAGACACGGCACATCCTGGCTCTGAGTCTCAAGAGGAGCGAACGCTAGCAGAAGATGATATTTGTTCGCAATTGTAACGACCGCGCTTCACCACGGCCGCCCAGCGCAAACCTGTAGGAGCGGGCTTGCCCCGCGATGGGCTGCGCAGCAGCCCCAGGTTTTCAGACCTTGTCCCAGACTTCGAAGTGATAAACCGGCCCCTGCCCCTCGGCAGGTTGCGGCTCACTCGAGCTCAGTTGCCACTGTCCGCGATCGAACGCTGGGAACCAGGCATCGCCCTCCGGCGACAGCTCCACCCGGGTCAGGTACATCCGGCTCACCAGCCCTTTATCCAGCGCCTGCCCATACAGCTGCGCGCCACCGATCAGCATCAGCTCGCCGACGCCCTGCTCCCGCGCCCATTGCTCGGCACGCACCAGGGCTTCCTCCAGCGAAGCGAACACCTCGGCACCTTCCAGTTGCAGCCCGGACTGACGGCTGACGACGATATTCAACCGCCCCGGCAGCGGCCGGCCCAGCGAATCCCAGGTCTTGCGCCCCATGATGATCGGCTTGCCCAGGGTGGTGGCCTTGAAGTACTTGAAATCCCCCGGCAGGTGCCAGGGCATGGAGTTGTCGATGCCGATCACACGGTTCTCGGCGAGCGCCGCGATCAGGCTGAGGGGGAGTGATGTGTTCATGCCGGCGAGGATAGCACCGGGCGCGTGGGTTATGCTTCTCCCCTGACCTGTGCAATGGAAGAGCTTGTGACGGCACCGACTCCACTCGACAAGCGCTGGCTAACCGAAGCAATACGCCTGCGCGAGGAACACGCCGGTCCCCTGGAGGACCAGGAAGCCAACCGTCGCGCCCGCCAGCAAGGCGGCGACCTCGCTACCCGCATCGAGGCCCGCGCCCTGTGGCTGGCCGAACGCGACGGCATGGACACGGCACTGCGCCACTGGAAGCAGGGCGCGCGCCTGGCGTTGCTGGCGCTGATGGTCCTGGCCGTGCTCAGCGGCGCCGGCCTGGGCCTGGCGGCTCTGGGCGACGGGCAGCGCCCGGTGAACGTATTCTGGGCCTTGGGCAGCTTGCTTGGGCTTAACCTCATACTGCTCTTCGGCTGGGCCGTGGGCTTCTTTTTCGCCGGCGAGCAAGGCGCAGCGCTGGGCCGCCTGTGGCTGTGGCTGAGCGAGCGCCTGGCCCGTGACGCCAAGGCCGCGCAACTGGCCCCGGCGCTGCTGGTGCTGTTGCAGCGCCAGCGCCTGAACCGCTGGTTGCTCGGCCTGCTGGTGCATGGCCTGTGGCTGCTGGCGATGCTCGCCGCGCTGGGCATGCTCCTGGCCCTGCTGGCGACCCGACGCTACGGGTTCGTCTGGGAAACCACGCTGCTCGCCGCAGAACCCTTCATCAGCCTGACCCAGGCCCTTGGCGCCCTGCCCTCGCTGCTCGGCTTTGCCGTGCCGGACGAAACCATGATCCGCGCCAGCGGCGACACCCTGCCGGCACTTGATCTGGCACGCCAGGCCTGGGCCAGCTGGCTACTTGGCGTGGTCCTGGTCTACGGCCTGCTGCCGCGCCTGGCGCTGGCCGCGCTGTGCCTGTGGCGCTGGCGCCAGGGCCGAGAGCGGCTGGCGCTGGACCTCGACCTGCCCGGCTACGCCCAACTGCGCGACGCGCTGATGCCGCGCAGCGAACGCATCGGCGTGCAGGACCCCGCCCCCGACGCCCTGCCGCGCTTCGAAGCAGGCCAGCTGGAAAGCGGCAGCAGCGGCGCCTTGCTGGTCGGCCTGGAGCTGGACGACCAGCGCCCATGGCCACCCACCCTGCCTCGGTCGGTCACCCACGCCGGCGTGCTCGACAGCCGCGAATCGCGCAACAAGCTGCTCGAGCAACTGGGCCGCTTCCCTCCGGCGCGCCTGGCCATCGCCTGCGACCCACGCCGCTCGCCAGATCGCGGCAGCCTGGCGTTGCTCGCCGAGCTGGCGCGCAATGCCGGTGCCACCCGTATCTGGCTGCTGCAGGCGCAACCGGGCCAGGCCCTGGACGCGGCACGCCTGGGCGACTGGCACGAGGCCCTCGACCGCCTGGGCCTGACCCACGCCGACACCTCGCCCGTGACCTGGCTGGAGCATGGCCATGACTGAGCCGCTGAAACTGGCCGTGGTCGGCCACACCAACGTCGGCAAGACCTCGCTGCTGCGCACCCTCACCCGCGACGTCGGCTTCGGCGAGGTCTCGCACCGCCCCAGCACCACCCGGCATGTGGAAGGCGCACGCCTGTCGGTGGACGGCGAGCCGCTGCTGGAGCTGTACGACACCCCTGGCCTGGAAGACGCCATCGCCCTGCTCGACTACCTGGAGCGCCTCGAACGCCCGGGCGAGCGCCTGGACGGCCCAGCCCGCCTGGAGCGTTTCCTCCAGGGCAGCGAGGCGCGCCAGCGCTTCGAACAGGAAGCCAAGGTGCTGCGCCAGCTACTGGCGAGCAACGCCGGCCTCTATGTGATCGACGCCCGTGAACCAGTGCTGGCCAAATACCGCGACGAACTGGAAGTGCTGGCCGGTTGCGGCAAGCCGCTGCTGCCGGTGCTCAACTTCGTCGCCAGCAGCCAGCACCGCGAGCCCGAATGGCGCGAGGCCTTGGCGCGCCTGGGCCTGCATGCGCTGGTGCGTTTCGACAGCGTGGCCCCACCCGAGGACGGCGAGCGCCGCCTCTACGAAAGCCTGGCACTGCTGCTGGAAGATGCCCGCCCGGCGCTGCAACGGCTGATCGACGACCAACAGGCCCAACGCCTGGCCCGCCGCCACAGCAGCAAGCGCCTGGTCGCCGAGCTGCTGCTCGATTGCGCCGCCTGCCGGCGCAGCGTCGAGGCGGAGCCTGCCGCCGAGGCGCGGGCCATCGAAGCCCTGCGCCAGGATGTGCGCCAGCGCGAACAGCGCTGTGTCGAGGCGCTGCTCAAGCTCTATGCGTTCCGCCGCGAGGACGCCAATGCCGGTGACCTGCCGCTGCTTGACGGCCGCTGGGGCGACGACCTGTTCAACCCGGAGACCCTGAAGCTGCTCGGCGTGCGCCTGGGCAGCGGCGTGGCCGCCGGTGCTGCGGCGGGCGCAGGGGTGGACCTGCTGGTGGGCGGCCTGACCCTGGGCGCCGCCGCGCTCGCGGGCGCCATCGCCGGCGGCGCCTTGCAGACCGCGCGCAACTACGGCTCGCGCCTGATGGGCAAGCTCAAGGGCCAGCGTGAGTTGACGGTGGATGACGCCGTGCTGCGCCTGCTGGCGTTGCGTCAGCAGCAGTTGATCACCGCCCTGGAAGGGCGAGGCCACGCAGCGCAGGACAGCATTCGCCTGGCGCCCGCGGACGACAAGGGCTGGCGCGAGGGCAAGCTGCCCGAGGCGCTGCGCAAGGCCCGGGCGCATCCGCAGTGGTCCACGCTCAATAGCGGGGCGCGGGTCAGCCAGGCCGAGCGACAGGAGCAACTGGAAGCCCTGGTGGCGGACTTGTAGCCCGATCGCGGGGCCAGCCCGCTCCCACAGATCAATGCAGGGCCATCCTTGTAGGAGATCGCGCAGGGAACAAAACTGCAAGCATCACCAGCGTGGGAGCGGGCTTGCCCCGCGATGGCTAACGCCGCGCCTTGCACAACGCCACCAATTGCCGCCGCATCTCTCGATGCCGCTGGCTATTGAACACCAGCATCGCCAATAACGGCAGCACCAGCGACGCGACCAGCATCACTGGATTCAAACCGCTCCCGATCATGCTCAACGCCATCAGCAGGGCAACCACCGGCACCGGCAATACCCCCCACATCGCCCTCAGCCCGCGAATCATCGCGATGTGACCCAGGCACAACAGCACTACCAGCCCGCCAATGCCCAGCACAGCGTAGAGCGGATTGTCCGGATGATTGCGCCAGTGGCTGTCGACCCACAGCGTCACCGCCAATGCCACCGAGAGTATCGAAGTGAATATGCCCAGCATAAAGACCGGGAAGTAGCGGGCCATGAATCGCGCAGAGGGATCTGGACTCATTGACGCCCCTGGCGTCGATGCTCCCGATACTCCGCCAGGCGAACGCGCATCTCCCGGTATCTGCGGCTATTGAGCAACAGCAATGTCACCAGCCCAGCAACCAGGCTGCTGGTGTAGATAAACAGGTTGGGACGATGCCCGTAGGTCGTCAGCGTGATCACCATGCTAGCCACGCACAGCCCCGCCACGAGCCACGCACCCCAGGCACGTCCCCGGACCACTGCGCCATGGCCCAGCATGAAGACCGCCAGCGTAATGAAGAGACTCCAGGGGAAGAGCCCGTCCTTCGAGCACTGCCGGCAATAGGTGCTCCACACCAATGCGAATGTCCAGGCCACGGCGATGATCGACGAAAAATAGGCGCCGATGAACACGCCGAAGTACCGCTGAAGAAAGCCCTTCAACTCAGGATGCCGGATCATTCGGAGATTTCCTCGTAAAGCCCGACAGCCATGCCCTGTACCGTACCGCTGCCGGCCAGGCCAATGAAACCACCCAGCGAGTCCTTGATCAGCGTCTGTGTGGAGTGGCTGATCTGCGTGGGCGTGAAGCGCTTGACCAGCTCGCCCGCACTTTGCCGGAGCTTCAACTGCTTGGCCGTCAGGGCCGGATGCTTGATCGTCAGCAGTTCCCTGGTCAGCGCCTTGCGTTGCTGTCGACTCAACGAGCGAGTCAGTTGATACCAGCTGTTGCCGGTCGCGGCCTTGCGCACCTGGAGGAACTTCAGCGTCGTAAGGCCTGAAGCCCCCACGCCCATCAACGACACGACATCGAGCACGGGGGTGGCGGCCTGGTACCACGCCTCCTGATCCAGTGCATCATTAAGCGAAGGGTCGGTTGCCTCGAAAGCGGTTCGCACTAGGCCGATACCGCATTGTGCGGTACTGGCGGTTGCCGCAGCATAGCCCGCGACCGTCAGCGCCAGGCTGGCGCCCCCGGAAAACGGCACGGCGATGGTACCGCTGAACATGACGATCCAGCCCAGCACCGCGCCGGCACAGGACAAGGTGGTGTTGACCGCCTCCTTTACCACCCGGGCTTCACGCGGATTGGTCTGCAGCTGGTTCATGAATTGCTCGGGCGAGGTGTAGCGAGGCGCCTCGCGCAGGATGATGCGCTTGGGTTTGATGCTGCAGATCGGCTGGAACTCGCGCAGCGTGATGACGTTGTAGTCGGCATCGATGTAGACGACACCCGCGCCGACGATGCCTGGGTCGGCGTCGATGGCCTTGAACAGCTTCTGCTGATCGATGCGGCCCTGCATGCGCTGACGTGCCATGAACTGAGAGGTGCTGCCCAGGGAATTGGAGAGCAGGTCTGTCACAAATCGGTTTCCTATTACAATGAGCGACCGTATCGCGCGGGGAACTGTGATTACCCGGCCAGCGCGCACCCTGTGGGAGCGGCTTTAGCCGCGAAGCAAGCGACGCGAAGGATGGCACCGGCTTCGCCGGTGTTCGCGGCTAAAGCCGCTCCCACAGGTCCCTGCTAAATCAATTAGTTTGTGCAGCTCTGTGAGAGCGGGCTTGCCCGCGATTGCGCCGGTACATTCACCATCGCAATCGCGGGGCAAGCCCGCTCCTACACAGGTCGGCGAGCGGCCTTAACGGATCACACGTTCGGGCACGGCACCGGCGCCCAGTCACCCATGTCCGGGTTGCGGCACATGGCGTTGACCTGGTCGGTACCGGCCTTGGCCACCTGCTGGGCCTCGGCTTTCTTGCCAGTGGCGTTCTGCAGGGTCTTCTCGGTGGCCACGGCTTCCTGCGGCACGTCCTTGGTCACCTTCTTGGCCGGCTGGACCTTCTTCACCTCCTTCTTCTTGCCGGTGGTCGCCACTTTCGGCGGTTCGGCCACGGCGACCACGTCGGTGCGCGCGACGCCGACCTGCTTGAGGTCCTGCTCGTAGGCCTGGGTGTAGTTGTTCAGGTTTTCACCCAGACGCCCGTTCACAGTGGTCAGCAGGTTGTTCGACTCCTGCAGGCCGGAGACGATCTCGGCCAGGCGCTTGCGCCCCTCGGTGTCGTTGATGCGGCCAGACTTGCGGTTCTGGATCAGGCTGGCGAACTCGCGCTGGTAGCAGGACTGCGACGACTTGGCATAGGCCGTGGTGCGGTCCAGGTCGGCGGCGCTCTTGTCGATATCGGTGGCATACGAGGCGATGCGCTGCTTGTCGTCGCTGATCTGCTTCTGGCGCTCGGTGTAGTAACCGGCCGCGCCGCCGACCAGGGCGCCACCGGCGGCGCCGATGGCGGCATTGCGACCACGATTTTCCTTGTCGACCAGGGCGCCGGTCAGGGCACCGCCGACCGCGCCGAGCAGCGCGCCGGTGGCGACCGAGCGGGTCATGTCACCGTCGGTGGAGCGCAGGTGCTGCACCGGCTCGTAGCAGTTGGGGTAGTACTCGACCTTGGTCGTGGCGCCGACCTTGGACACGGGCGAACTGGCGCAACCGCTCAACAGCACGGTGCTGAAACCGGCTGCCAGCAGCAGCGCGGTACGGGCCTGGGATGCAGTGATCAGGGGTTTGCGGGTGAACATGGTCTGGTTTCTCTTCTTGGGTTTCTCGGTATCCGGGGGCTTCGTGCCACCCGGGAGTCCTTTCTGTCGAAGCTGTCCTTAGGGTCGCGGGGCGGCCGATGCCAGCAGCTCCTTGAGGATCGTCGCCGGATCGGCCCGCCGGTTCTGGCGGTACTCCCCGACGTGGCGGACGAACAGGGTGGCGCGGGTCACCAGGCTGTTGCCCAGGACCGGCTTGCGATTGAGTTCTTCCCTGACCCGCTGGAACTGCGCCTGGATCACCGCGTCGGTGTAGCGCGTGCCGCTGGCCAGGTTGTCGATGTAGATCGCCACGGCCCCGTCGAGGGCGGCGCGGCCATTGGCGATGGCGGCGCCGTACATGCGCGCGCTGGTCTGGTCGCCCGAGGCCTCGGCCTTGGCCTGGGTGGCCTGCAGGTTGGTCAGGCGGATGTTGTAGTTGTTGACGGTCTCGGCCACCAGGGCGGCGGACTGGATCAGGTTGCCGGCGGCCTCTTCGCGCTGGCGGGCGATCAGCGAGACGTTGCGCTTGAGCTCTTCGTTGACCAGGCCGAGCTCGGCCTGCTGGCGCGGGTCGGTGGCGGCGGCGATGATGCTGTCCAGGCGCTTGGTCGGGTCCTGGGCGGCGTCGATGTCGTCGGTCAGGCCGGCCAGTCGGCCTTCCTTCTGCCACTGCTCGAACAGCTCCTGGTAGCGCGAACGCGGCGCCGACAGGGCGCCGATGGCTACGCGAAAGCCAGTGGTCTCGTTGCGCTGCTCGGTGCCGTCGGCGCCGAACAGCGGGTACTCGCGGCGCATGCCGGTGAACAGGGTGCCCTCGCCCTCGAGGTAATTGCCACCCTTGACCACGAAACCACCGTAGGCGCCCTGCAGGCGCCCGGCGTTGACCAGCTGGAATGACTCCTGGACCATCTCGGCGGCGTTGCCGATCACATCGAACAAGCCCAGCGGGTTGGGCTGCCTGGTACCGATCGGCATCAGCCGCGCCGCCTGCCCGGTGCCGCCGGCAACCTGGTTGAACACCGCGAAATCGGCCAGCGGCCCTTCACTGTCGGCGCCTTCGACCTTGCGCGGGAACAGGCGTCCCTCCAGCTCCTGGCGGCTGACCGCCGAACCGCCACGGGCGGCGAACTCCCACTCCACTTCGGTGGGCAGGCGCACGAAACCGGTGCCACCGTCCTCGGCCTTGCTGCCACGGCCACTGACCGGCAGCAGGTCGCGATGGTGCTTCATCAGCCAGGCACTGTAGACGGCGGCGAAACGCTCGGCCTCGAAGCGCGACAGCTTGACCTTGGGCAGGCGCCCCGCCGCGTCGTTGTTCGCCTCACAGGCCGGCGCCGCGTCGCCGCCGGCCAGCGACGGCGCCTGGGCCATCACCTGGGCGTACTGGCGGGCGGTCACTTCGTACTTGCCGATGAAGTACATCATCGGCGTAAGCGGGCTGCCTTTGTCAACCTTCGGCAGGCTCGGGCCGACCGCCTTCTGCCACTGCGGCGCCAGGTCCTGCAGGCTGAACTGGCCGTTGATGAAATCGCGTCGGTAACCGGAGATGAATGACTGCTTGTAGCCAGCCTCGCCTTCGCTGAACGGGTAACCGAGGTTGACCTCGCGGTCATCGAGGCTGCCCTGGGCCAATACGTAGACGCTGCGCAGCACCAGTTCGCCGCCACAAGGCAGCGGCAGGCTGACATCGCCCGGCAATGGCTTGGGATTGTCGAACTTGCTGTCAGCCACGGCCTGGGACTGCACGGCCGGCTTGGCCTTGTCGTCGCCATCGGCCGGGGAGCAGGCCCCCAGGCTCAGCGCGGTGAGGATCAGGGCGGCAGCCCCGAGGCGGCGATCAGACATCACGTATTCCTTGGCAGGCCTCGATGCGCGCCACCCGCCAGCCGCCCAGGGCGGCGGCGGCAGTGCTGGCCAGCAGCACGGCACACAACGCAACGAGGTAGTGCATGGGCAGCAGGTGGCTGGCGAACTCGCCGGGCACCTGCATGAAAAGTCGGTTCAGGCCGTGCTCGGCCAGCAGGTACAACAACCCCGCCACGGCGGCAGCCAAAAGGCCGCTGTAGAGCGCCTGGAGCACCACGAACAACAGCAGCGTGGCGGTGCCGAAGCCCAGCAGGCGCAGCACCGCCAGCTCGCGCTGCTTGCGCTCCACCGCCGCCACCGCACCCGCGGCGATGGCCGCCACGGCGCCGGCCACGGCCAGGCTGGCGATGATCCAGAACACCAGGTCGAGGTTGCGGCTGAGCGACTGCACCTGGGCGATCTGTGCGGCCTGGGTCGAGACCAGCAGCTTGCGTTCGGCGAAGAACTGGCGCAGCGGCTCGACGTCGGTCAGTTCGCGGGCATACAGGCGGAACGCCGGGTACACCCGCTGCGCCACGGAGCCCTGCGCCTCGCCCTGCCACTCCAGTGCCGGCACCGCGCGGCCATCACGGTAGTCCTCGACAGCCTCGAGCAACTGCAACGATGCGAACAGGCCATCGCGCTCGAACGCGGCCAGGGGCAACACGCTGGTGACCTGCAGGCGCGTCTGGCGCCATTGCATCTGCCCGGCCTGCTGGCGGCTGAAGCTGGCCTGCAGCTCGTCTCCGGCCCTGGCGCCGAGCTTTTCCGCGGCGGTAAAGCTCAGCACCACCTGTTGCAGCCCCGCCGGAGGAGCGACCTGCGCCAGCAAGGGATCGCCCTCTGCGGTGGGCAGCATTTCAACCGTCAGGCCACGCCCGTGGGCGGGCAACAGCAGTTCGGCGGTGGCGGCGATCTGTCGGGTACGCGGGATGGCGAAGGCCACTCCCGGACGCTGTGCCAGTTCGTCGATGAACTCGGCGCGAAAGCGTCCACCGCCCAGGGGAATGATCTCGCGCACGCCCGGGTCGCGCTGCAGGCGCTCGGTCAGACTGCCGACCAGGCCGAACTTCAGGCCGAACAGCACCAGCAGCGGCGCAATCACCGCCACCAGCGCCAGCACGCCGCACGCCGACAGCCGCGCATCGTTGCGGTAGTCCTGCCAGGCCAGCCCGGCGATCAGCAGCGGGCGCATCAGGCGGCCCTCTCCAGGGTTGCCGTGACGCCGCCGTCGGCCTCGCGCCGGCAGGCCATGCGCAGCACCGTCAGCCCGGCCTGGCGGGCCAGGCCTTCGTCGTGGGTGGCGACCACGCAGGTCACCTGGCGCGCTTCGGCCTCGCGCAGCAACAGCTGCATCACCCGCTCGGCGTTGACCGGGTCAAGTGCTGCGGTCGGCTCGTCGGCCAGCAGCAGCGTCGGGGCATGGACCAGGGCACGGGCACAGCTGACCCGCTGGCGCTGGCCAAGGGACAGGGCGGCGGGTTTCTTGCCCAGTTGATCGTGCACGTCCAGCGCTTCGGCCAGGCGCTCGACGCTGCCGTCATCGTCGAGCCCCAGCAATTGGCGCGGCAGACGGATGTTGCCGCGCACATCGAGAAAGCCCAGCAGCCCGCCCGCCTGCAGCACGTAGCCGAGGTGCCGACTACGCCAGCTGGCCAGGCGGTCGAGCTGTCGGCCGCGCCACAGCCCGGCGACATCCTCGCCGCCGAGGACGAAACCCTCTGCCGCATCCGGCGCCAGCACCAGCGCCAGCAGGTCGAGCAAGGTACTCTTGCCGCAGCCACTGGGGCCGACCAGCGCCACCCGCTCACCCACGGCCAGGTGCAGCCGGTCGACCTGCAGGCTGTAACGCTGGGCACCCTGCCCGCGCGTCTTGCGCACCCCGTCCAGGCGGATCATCACGGCAACGTCGACAGCGGGACACGGTACAGGGCGTCACCCGGCTCGGCTTTTCCGAAGCGCACCCAGTTGGCCATGTCGTTGTGGAAGGTCTCGTACAGGCGGATCTTCGAGTCCAGCTCGTCGATGAAGTCCTCCTGCTCGGCCACCGACAGCGACAGCCACAGGTCCTGGGTCATGCTCAGGGACTTGCTGCGGTACGGCAGGCCATCGAGGTACTCGCCGAGCACCCCGCCCTGGGCCAGGTTGGCGCCCTTGCGCAGGGCGCCGGGGTCGCGGCTCATGTAGGCGCTGGCGCTGGCGATCTCGTTGAAGAAATCGCCCGGCGAGCTGCGGGTCTTGCGCGCGGCATCGACGATCAGCTTGAGCGACTGCTGCAGGTCGTTGAGCTGCAGCTTGGTGAGCATCACGCACACCTGCAGGGTCGGCAGCGTCGGGTTGGTCAGGTCGCGGTCGGCGGTCCAGGCGCTGACCAGCTGCGGCGCCTGGCTGGCGCCATGACGGCCAAGGAAGTCCATGTGCATGGCGTAGCCGATGGCCTGGGACTTGGCCGCCAGCCCCGAGGCCGAGGTCAGCAGCGGCACCGGCTGTGGTTGCCGGTTGCGCACCTGGTGCACCAGCTCGGCGAAGGTCGAGCCAATCTCGCGCACGCGCTCGCCGAACGCGCCGACCTCGCCCCCCGGCACGCCGACGTAGAGATCGCCGATCTGCGGATTGCTGTCGGCCGTGAGCACGCGGTACTGGCTTTCGGCCGAGCCGTGGTTCTTCACCCCGGACGGAGTGCGCAGGTGCAGGGCGTAGATCTTGATCTGCTTGCTCAGCGCCGCCTGGCGCACTTCGGCCTCGTTCATCTGGGTGCTGCTGAACGGGTCGTTCTTGCGCAGTGCGCCGGCATCACTGACCAGCAGGATGAGGCGCCCGCCGTAGCCGGACCAGTCCATGCCCTCGACCGCCTGCATCACCCCGGCGAAAGCGTCCTCGTTGAACGAATGGCTGGAAACGCTGGTGGCCCTGACCTGAGAGGCGGCCTTGAGGAAGCGCGCCGGATCCCGGCCCTCCTCCAGGCTGACCAGGGTCTTGCTCAGGTACTCGAGGCCCGGGGTGCGCTTGACGCTGTTGCGAAACCCCACCAGGCCGAAGCTGACGCTGTCCAGCTCGCCCCGGGCCGCCAGTTGCTGCTGCAGCTCGCTGACCACCTGGCGCACTCGGTCGATATAGGGCTGCATGGACACCGAGGTGTCCACCACCAGGACGATGCCGGTGCGGAAGCTGTTGTCGCTGACCGCCGTCACGCCGGCCGCCTTGGGCGCACTGTCGCGGGCACTGGCGCCGGGGTCGATCGAGGCGATGTTGAGCAACTGCACCGGCTGGCCGCCGACGTCGAAGCTTTCGCGGTAGTCGAAGATCGGCATCAGGTAGAACTGGTTCTGCGGCACGGCGCTGGCCGTCGGCTCCAGGGCCACCACCTGCGGCACCTGGTCGGGATGGTTCTGTGCCTTGAGCAGGCTGTCGCGGGCCTGGGCGGTGTCGTCGAGCAGGTGCTGCACATCGTCCACCTGGCGCATGAACATCACCGGCGAGCGGCCCGAGCGCTCGGTGAACTTGAGCACCAGGCTCTGTTTCCAGTCGCTGGTCTGCGCGGCCGGCAGCCAGCCATCGCGCTGGCCGTCGCTGGCGGCGCCGACCTGGACCCAGGCCTGGCCGCCGACATCCTTGCGCTGGTAGACGTAGAGCACGGAGAAGGCCGGCAGTTTCTCGCCCGAGGCATCGCCGGGCTCGGCCACCAGCTGGGCGTCGGGCTTGGTCAGCACACGCTGGAACAGGGTCTTCTTGCCGGGCATCAGCAATGGACGGCCATCGTCCGAAGCGGCAGCAGGCGTGATTTTGGGTTCGGCGGGGGCCACGCTGGTGGCGGGCGTCTGCGCCACCGGTGTTTCAGGCGCGGGCGCGTCACTGCCGCCGAGCAACCAGAAGAACGCGCCCCCCAAACCCAGCGCCGCCGCGATCGCCACCGCCAGCACGGCCTTGGCCGGTTTGTTCGATCCGGACTTCACGGCGGGAGCGGCCTTGGGTTCGGGCCGCCGGGCAGGCTCGCCCACGGGAAGGGCCTGCGGAATGTCGATGGACACCGGTTGCGGGATGGCTGGCGGCGGGAGCGGCAGCGGGCGGACCAATGTGCTGTCGTTGTCCTCGACCGGTACCTGCACCGTCAGGCGGTCCAGCGCGGCCAGCAACGCCGCCGCGTCGGCAAAGCGCTCGTTGGGATCCTTGGCCAGCAGGCCACGCAGGATGTCCTGGTAGCGGCCGTGCTCGATGGGCAGTTCCGGCAGCGGCTCGGTCAGGTGCGCCAGCGCCGTGGACAGCGCGTCGGTGCCGCTGTACGGCAGCTTGCCGACCAGGATCTCGTAGAGCACCACGCCCAGCGCATACAGGTCGGCGCGGCCGTCGATCTCCATGCCGCGCGCCTGTTCCGGGCTCATGTAGCTCGGCGTGCCGACGGCGAAGCCGGCCTGGGTGAACTGGGTGCGGTCATCCAGTGACTTGGCGATGCCGAAGTCCGACAGCACCGCGGTGCCGTCGGCGCGGAACAGGATGTTGGCCGGCTTGACGTCGCGGTGCACCAGGCCCTGGGCATGGGCATAACCCAGAGCCAGGGCGATCTGGCGCACGTAGGCCAGGCCCTGCTCGGGCGTCAGGCCATCGGCAATGCGCTCCTTGAGCGTGCCGCTGGGCAGGTACTCCATGGCCATGTAGTACAGCTCGCCGACATTGCCGATGTCGTGGATGGTGGCGATGTTCGGGTGTGCCAGCCGCGCCAGGGTGCGCCCTTCGCGCAGGAAGCGCTCGCAGAAGGTCGGGTCGGCGGCCAGGCTCGCCGCCATGATTTTCAGCGCCACCTTGCGCTCCAGGGAACGCTGGGTGGCGAGGTACACGCTGGCCATGGCGCCTTGGCCAAGCTCGCGATCGATATCGAATCCGGGGATCTGCATGTCCATGATGTCTTCAGTTCACCTTGACGACCACTGCGGTGATGTTGTCCGGCGCGCCACGGGTCAGCCCCAGGTGCACCAGGCTGCGGACCACCTCGTAAGGGTCGGCGTGGCCGAGCACTTCGGCGATCTCGTGGTCCTCGGCGGTCTTGTTCAGGCCATCGCTGCACAGCAGGTAGGTGTCGCCGGGCCGCACCTGCAGGGCCACGGCCTGCAGGTCGAGGTCGTCCTCGACGCCGATGGCGCGGGTGACGATGTTGCCGCGCGGGTGCACCCGCGCCTCGGCCTCGTTGAGCAGGCCGCTGTCCTGCAGCTCCTGGACGTAGCTGTGGTCATGGCTGAGGCGCTCGATGCGGCCATCGCGCAGGCGGTACAGGCGACTGTCGCCGGCCCACAGGCCAATGGCCTGGTCGCCACGCGCCGCCAGCACCACCACCGTGCTGCCCATCATCGTCACGCCGCGGCGCACGGTTTCCTCGCGCACGATGCCGTTGACCCAGGCCAGACCGTCGCGCACCTCGCCGCTGAAGTCGTCGAGCGAGTCGAGCATCGGCAGGCTGCGCAGGCTGTCCATGGCCAGGCTGCTGACATAGTCGCCCGCCGCATGACCGCCCATGCCGTCGGCCACCGCCCACAGGCCTGCCCAGGTCAACTCCAGGCAAGCGTCCTCGTTGATCTTGCGCACCATGCCGACATGGCTGTAGCTGGCCGCTGTGTACTGCATGTCGGTCATTCGGTCCGCGCCTCGCTACCCAGTAGAAACCCGGCGAAATCCTCGCTGCGGGGCAGACCCGCGCAGCGCATCAACCCCGGGGCGATACGTTCGGAACCCCTGCCCCACCACAGGCTCATGCCCTCACAGGCGCATTCGGCCAACGCCAGCGCACGCCCCTGCGGCGTGGTCGCATCCAACCGCTGCACCCCACCGACAGTCACACGCGGTCCCTGTAGGAGCGGCCTCGCGCCGCGAAAAGGCTGCAAAGCAGCCTCAAAACCCTCAAAGGCCGCCCCAGGCTCAAGCGTCGCCAGCAATGCCACCTCGACCGCCTCGAACCACTCCTCGGCCCCGGCCACCACAGGCGCCAACGGCTGCCCCGGCTCCAGCACCTGGGCCACGGTCAGCGGAAAATACCGCCCGACCCGGTCGATGCTCGGCATCAGCACACCAATGACCGCCTCGGGCCCGCACAACCCCGGCGCCAGGGCGAAACGCCACAAGGGGCTGACCAGGTAGGCCTCGAGCCAACGCTCGCCCAGCGCCTGCTGGCTGGCCTGCATCCCCGCCGCCAGCCACTGGTCCCAGGGCTGGATGAAGCTGTTTGGAAGGCCGCGGCTGACGAAGTCGCCGCGGCTGGCCAGTTTTCCGTAGAAACCCACGTCGTTCACAGGTGCTCCGGCAGGCTGAAACCGCTGAGCACTCGGCTGCGGAACGGGTTGAAGGCGCTGCTGGCGCGCAGCTCGTAGGACACGCTGGCGCCATCGACGCGCAGGCGCAGGTTGAAGCGTTCCGGCGAGCTGCCGGCCACCAGGTCGGACTGGTCGAGCAGGCGGAACCAGGCCCAGGGGCCTTCCACGGTCAGGCCGGAACGGCCGGTGGCCGAGGGCGGCGAGATCGACAGGCGCACCACGCCGATGCTGTTGGGGTTCGGCCACTGCAACGCCACCGGCCGGCTCGGTCCGTGGTCGTAGCTGACCTGCTGGCCATCGAGGTCAAGCAGGAACTGGGTGATGGTCGCATCCATCGCCACCGGCTTGAGCTCGAAACGCACGCCCGGCTGCACACCGTTGCTGTTGCGGAAGAACGCATCGCGGATGCTCGCCGCGCGCTGGAAGGTGTACAGCACGTTGCTGTTGATCCCCAGTTTCTGCGCCGCGCCCGGTTGCCAGCTCCACGGCGTGCTCGAGGTGTTGACGTAGGGTTGCAGGTACTTGCGGAAGTAGTTGTCCATCACCCCGCCGACGCCGAAGAACAGGCCGAAGTCCTCCAGGGTGGCGTCCCGCGCGCTGCCAGCCACCAGCGGATAACGGCCGCTGAGGGACTGGCGGTAGACGTTCACCACTTCGCTGGTCCAGGCGGCGTTGAGCTGGTTGCGCACGCCGCCCATGACGATGTTGTGGGTCGAGCCGAGCACCGAGCCCACCAGGTTCTGCACCACCTTGGGCTGGCGCGCGGCGCCCAGGGCGACACGCTGCGCGGCGGCCTGGGCCTGGTTCTTGGCCTCGCCCAGCAGCGCGTCGCCGCTGGCGCCGACCATGGCACTGACCTGCACGTACAGGGCGTTGAGGTCGGTGAGCAGGCCGTCGATGGCCGCAGGCTGCCCTTCGCCGGTTTCCACCAGCGCAGCCAGTTCGGCGAAGTGCGCGGTCACCGGGTCGACCTCACGGGCAGCCGGGTTGTCGCTGGGCAGCGGCGCATCGCCGAGCAGGCCGCCGAGGCGCTGGCGCAGCTGGTCGACACCGGCCTGCTCGGCCTTGGCCTGGACCTTGTCGAGGGTGGTCGGCTGCGCCAGGTTGGTCTCCTTGGCGACCGCCTGCAGCAGTTTCTTCATCGGCGAGGTCGGCCCGGACAGCACCCGCAGCACATCGGCGGCCTGGCCGACGCTGGTGATCGGCACGAAGTCCAGGTCCGCCAACAGCGCATCCCAATGACGGATATAGTCCTGGTAGTACAGCTGCAGCACATCGTCGGCCAGGCGCTTGGCATCGCCCGATTCGCTGGCCTCACGGCCCAGCACCCAGCGCTCCTCGGCCAGGGTCTCACTGTGGGCCAGGCTGGCGGCGAGGAACGCCTTGCGGTAGCCCTCGACGGTGAAGATACCCGGCAGCGGCTCGCTCAGCGGCTTGCCGTTCTTGAAGCGGAACACCAGCGCGGCGTCGCGACCGGCGGCGTCGCTGACCCGGAAGTCGCCGACCCCGGCCGGCAGCTTCTGGCGCTTGACCCGATCGTAGACGCGCTGGGCAACCGGCAGCTGCTGCAGCTGGCGACGGGTATCGTCGATCAGGCGCTGGTCAAGACGGGCATTGGGCGGGCGCTTGTCGAACAGCGCCGTCAGGTGCTGCTCCAGGGCCTGGCGCAGGTCCGGAGCGAGGTCGCGGGGCAGGCTGCGCTCCCAGTCGAGGGTGACCCAGGCCTTGATGAACTCGGCGTCGTAGTGTTCGCCGTCGGCCAGCATCAGGTAGGCCTTGAGCCCCTCGTAGAGATAGTCGGACGGGCCGCCGGCGTACAGCTGCTCCTCGATGCGGGTAACCAGGCGCGGGGCGAAGATGGCGATCAGCAGCTTGCGGTAGACGCTGTCCGACTCGCCTTCGAGCATGTCGCCCTGGTACAACCCCAGGCCCTCGGCCCAGCCGGGCGGATCCTCGGCCAGGCGGCGCACGCCGTTGAGCAGCGGCAGCACGTCGACCACGTTGCGCTGGGCCGGGCTCAGCTCCTGGACGCTCTTGCCCAGTGGTTTGAGACGGCCGTCGACTTCAGCGATGTACTGCTGGTTGGCGCGGTAGCTCAGGGTCCACAAGGTGCCGACCACCAGCACCAGGGCCACGCTCAGGGCCAGGGCGCCGCGAGCGATCCACTTGCGCCGCTGCTCGACCTTGGGGTTGCTGCCGACCAGGCCGCGCTCGGCGAAGGCCACGGCGCTGAACAGCTTCTCGATGAAGTAGCTGCGCCCGGTGCCGTTCTGCCGCGCCAGGTGGGCACGGTCCAGGCCCATGCTCTGGGCCATGCTGCCGATCAGGCGATCGATGGGGCTGCCTTCCTGGGTGCCACTGGTGAAGTACACACCGCGCAACAGGGCGCGCGCTTCGAAGGCGTTGGGCTTGAAGATGCCGTCGAGGAAAGTCTTGAGGTTGCCGCGCAAGGCGGCGAACTGCTGGACGAAACCGTAGACCAGGTCGCGCCGCGCCGGGTCGCGTTCCTGTTGCAGGCGCTCCACCAGACGCTGGTTGAGGCGCTGCTCGAGCAAGGCGAACTCGCTGCCGAACTGGGCCAGCGGGCCATCGCCGTGCTGGCCGTCATCCAGGGGGAAGGTCATGCCCCACACCTGGGCGCGCTCTTCCTTGCTCAGGCTGTCGAAGAACTCCATGAAGCCCGGCACCAGGTCGAGCTTGGTCAGCATCAGGTAGATCGGGAAGCGCACGCCCAACTGGCTGTACAGCTCCTGGATGCGGGTGCGGATCGCCGCCGCGTGGGCGGCGCGCTCGGCGTCGCTGCCCAGCAGCAGGTCGGACAGGCTGATGGCGATGAAGGCACCGTCGATGGGCCGACGTGAACGCTGGGTCTTGAGCAGGTCGAGAAAGCCCAGCCAGGCCGCCTTGTCCACCTGGGCATGGCTGTCCTGGGTGGTGTAGCGGCCGGCGGTGTCCAGCAGCACGGCCTGGTCGGTGAACCACCAGTCGCAGTTGCGCGTACCGCCCACGCCACGGATGGCGCCCTCGCCCAGCTGCGCCGCCAGCGGGAAATGCAGGCCGGAGTTGACCAGCGCGGTGGTCTTGCCCGAGCCGGGCGGACCGATGATCACGTACCACGGCAGCTCGTACAGATTGCGCCGCTCATCACCGCCCAGGCGCGCCTTCTTCAGCAGCGTCAGGGCCTCATCCATGCGCTGGCGCAGGGTCGCCAGCTCTTCGGCGGTGGCAACGCCGGCAGGGTCAGGCGCGGTCTCGGCAGCCAGGCTCTGCATCACCTTGGCCGCCTGGCGCCGGGCCTGGACGATGCGCCACACGCGGTAGGCAATCCACACCGCGAACAGCAGGACGATCAGCACCAGGCGCGGCGCGACCGGCACCAGCGCATCGAGCAGCGGACCAAGGAACCAGATGATCAGGCTGAGGGCGAGCAGGCCCAGCACCGGGACCACCCAGCGAATGACAAAACTGAAAAACGCCTTCACTCGACGCCCTCCGCCAGAACGGTGATTTCAACCCGGCGATTCTTCGCCCGGCCCTGCGCGCTGTCGTTCGACGCCAGCGGCTCGGTGTCGCTCAGGCCCTGGGCGCTGAAACGCCCGGGCTGGCCGGTGCGGGCGGCGAGCAGGTTCTTCACCTCCTCGGCACGGGCCTGGGACAACGCCCAGTTGGACGGGAAGCGCAGCGTGGCGATGCGCTGGTTGTCGCTGTGGCCGGTGACTTTCACGTTGCCCTTGACCTTGGCGACGGCTTCGGCGATGCGCAGCATGAGCGGTTCGAAGTCACCCTTGATGCTGGCGCTGGCCGAGGCGAACAGCTCGTCGCCGCGGATGGTCACCACCGAGCGGTCCACCGCATCCTCCACGGCGACCCGGCCGGCCTTGATGTCCTCGGCCAGGAAACCGGCCAGACGCGGGCGCTCGACAGGCTTTGGCTGCACCACCGGGCGGTCCATGGCCTGCACCGGGATCTCGCCCAGGGCATGGATGCCACGGAACACCGGTTCGGCGTCAGCGGCCAGCTTCAGGCGCAGACCGAACAGCACCAGCAACAGCAGCGCGAGGGCCAGGGCCAGGCCGACCCAGGGCGGCACGAACTGCGCCAGGCGGTCACGGGTCACGGTGACGCCACGCCAGTGCGGCGAAAGCTCGCGCTCGATATCGCCACGGGCGCTGCGGATGGTCGCAGCGGTGCGCTCGCGCAGGGCCTCGAGCTGGGCACGGCCACCGTTCATCACCCGGTAGCGGCCTTCGAAACCAAGGCTGGTGCACAGGTACAACAGCTCCAGCAGGTGCAGGCGCTCACGCGGACTCTGCAGGCAGTGCTCCATCAGCTGGAACACCTTCTCGCCGCCCCAGGCCTCGTTGTGCACGGTGATCAGCAGGCTCTGCTTGCCCCAGTCGCTGGCGCTGCCCCATGGCGTGCTGAGCACTGCTTCATCGAGCGCGGTGCACAGCGCGTAGCGCGCCAGCAGCACCTCGTTGCGCGCGACCCCGGCGGCCTCGGCGCGCTCCTCGAACTGGCGCAGGTAGGCCAGCAGCTGCGCTCGCAGGCTGGCCGGCGCCGGGTGGGCGATGGTGTTGCGCAGGCGGGTGAGCAGCGCCAGCAGCGGGCCGGCAGCCTGCTCCAGCGGGTTCAGGCCCGCCGCCTGGCCCGGCGCCAGTGGTTCGGCCGGCACATTCAGTGGCGGCGGTGGCGCCTGCGCAGGTCCGGGCGCGGCCGGTTGCGGGCCTCGGCCACCGGGGCGCGGCATGAACTGGGTGCGGTCATTGGCGAGCGGATCGTCCGATTGCATCGCGGCTTAGTCTCCGGTCCTTGGATAGCGGGTAGGTTCAGCGTGGGAGCGAGCTTGCCTCGCGATCACCGGCGCAGCCGGTGCCAGGCAATGCGTCGCTTGCATCGCGGGGCAAGCCCGCTCCCACGAGGTTGCGACATGATCGAACGCCATCGCGTTATCCCCGAATCGCCCAGAAGGCCAGGTTCAGGCCGGGGAACTCGCCGGCGACGTAAATGGCGAAACCACCGGAATGCTGCAGCTGCTTCCAGTGTTCGCTCCCCCGGTCGAGTTCGAAGTAGGTGGAGCCGGCATGGAACGGAATCTGCCGTGGCGCCACCGGCAACGGCAGCAGGCTGATGCCCGGAAGCTGCAGGTTGACCAGGTCGCGGATGTGCTCCACCGCGCCGATCTTGCTCTGCTGGCCGAAACGGCTGCGCAGGGTCTCGCTGGGCACGTCGGCGCGCACCACCAGGACGAAGCTGGCGCTGTCGAGCAGGCTGCGGTCGGCCAGCATGCCGACATGGATGCCGTAGGCCTTCTCGACCAGCGGGATGGCCACGGCCTTGCTGTCAATCAGCATCGACAGGGCCTCGCGCAGGGCCACCAGCACCGGGGCGAAGGTCGCCGCCAGGTCGTCGTGCTGGTACACAGGATATGCCTCGGGGCGGCGACCTTCGCGGGTGAAGGTGGCGAACTCGCCAGCCAGGGCCACCAACTCGCTGTACAGCCGCTCGGGGTGCAGCGGCGTCAGCTGGTTGAGGTGCTCGACCAGCGGCTGGGCGCGGTTGACCAGTTGCAGCAGCATGAAATCGGCGATCTCCGAGGCACCGCCGTTGGCCGAAGCCACCACGCGCCCGGCCAAAGCCTCGCCGCGCTGGTGCAGCAGGCCAAGAAGTTCGCCACGGAACCCCGACAGCAGGTTGCTGGCGGTCACGTCGAGCAGCGGCGGGATGTAACCGTCATCCAGCACCAGGGCACGGTCGGCGCGCTTCTCCCGGATGCGCACCACGCCCAGCGCGGCATAGTCGCTCAGGCCATCCTCGGCGCGCAGCAGGCGCAGGGCGCGGCTGCCCAGGGCCAACGGCGCGCGGTTCTCGAACGGGGCGTTGTCGTCGCGGACTTCGCTGATACGGCTGACATAGCGCGCACCATCAGGTATTTCACCGTCGTCGACGGTATCGCGGGCACCGGCGCGCTTGAGCGGCAGGCCCAGATAGATCACGCCGTTGCGCAGGTCGTCGGGAATCTCCAGCGGCGCAGGCGGCAGGTCGTCACGCGGGATATCGAACGGCGTGCCGTCCGGCAACAGGCCACGGGCGCTGAGGATCGCCAGCTTGCCCTGGGCCAGCAGGCCCTGGTCGACCAACAGCTCGGAAAAACCCCAGGCGGCGGCGCTGAGCGGCCGGTTACGGGCGTCGACGAAATTTTCCAGGTAGCGGTCGTGCTGCTGGAAGTGCTGGGTGGTGATGAACATCCCTTCCGACCAGACCACGCGATTGTTCCAGGACATGGGTTCTCCGATTGCCTAGCGGGCAGGCTCAGGTTGTGGGGTGGCCACGGCGCTGCGCACGGCGCGCACATCGAGGCTGATCTGATAGTCACGAGGCGGCACCGGCAGCACGCTGCGCCACTGGGCCTGGTCGACCTCGCGGTAGCCGACCACCAGGCCGACCTGGCGCGTGGCCGGGTCGAGCGGACGCTCAAGGCGCAGTTGCTCGCCGGGCTGGAGCAGGACCTCGTCCTGGTCGATCAGGTCGGCGGCCAGGGTGGCCTGGGCACGCTCGGCCAGGGCGAAATAGTCGGCGCGGGCGAAGGCGGCGCTGTTCTTCAACTCGTAGATGCGTACCCGCACCGGCGCGGGCGTGCCACCAGCGCCCGGGTTGAGCCCGGCCGCGGCACTGAAGTACAGGGTAATGCCCGTGGCCGCCGGCGCCGCGTCGGTAACGGCGGGCTCGACCGGGCTGTCCTTGCTGCAGGCACTGAGCAGCACCATGGCCAGGGCTGCGATCAGTCTCGTTGCGCTCATCCTCGTCCTCATGACGTCCTGTGTTCTTCCTGTGCTCCGGGCGTTGGCCTCAGGAGCGTTGAATGCGTTGGCTATGGGCCTCGTAGGCGCGACTGAACTCGCGACCGAACAGGTCCTGGAAGTCGTCTTCGGCTTCCCGGGAAATCTGGCTGTAGAGCTCGGTGAACTGCTGCCAGCAGTGGGCCTGGCGCGAACCGCCGAACAGCTTGGCCAGCCCGGCGGCGGGCGCCAGGCGCTGCTCCAGGCGGGCGGGCTCGAAGCGCTCGAGCAGGTGCTTGATGGCCGCCTCGACGCCCGCCATCACCGCCAGTTGGTGGGCGCGCAGGTCGTCGAAGCTGTCGCGCACCGCCTGGTCCGGGGCCATGAACGCCTGGTTGCCCTCGCGCAGCAGCAACAGCAGCGCTTCGTCGGCGTTGGGGGCGAACTTCAGCGGGTTATTGCGCACCGGGGCGATGGTGGTCTGCTGCATGCGGAACTCGCCCTTCAGGCTGCTGCGCGCGCGCAGCACGTCGATCAGACCCTCGACCATCAGGCGGTAGCTGCGCCCGACCGCCTCCATCTGCGCGGCGGCATCGGCCGCGTCGATGCGCAGGTGCTCGATGCCCGCGCCACGCAGGAAGGCCTGCAGCAAGGCATCGCCGGCGCCAACCGGGTCGGGCGCAGGTGCCGACACGGCGGTGGGTGCCGGCATAGGCGTGACGACCGGTGCCACCGGCGCTTCCGGCTCTGGCAGGGGCGGCGCGATGACAGGCGCAGGCTGGGGGGCAACGACGGGGGTTTCGTCGAACAGGTTCCAGTCGTCAGGGATTACGCCCGGCGCGGCGGGCATGGCGGCCGGCACTGGCGCAGGCGGCGGCGCCACTGGCGTGGGCGGACGGAAGTCATGCTGCTGGGCGGGGACATGATCCGGCTGGCTGACCGGAGGCACAGTGGATGGGCCAAGAAAGTCGAACAGGTCCGGCAGGGTATCGTGGCTCGACGCCCCCTGCAGGAACGCGGCCGGCGCGCCGACGATGGGCGCGCTCGGGGCGGCCACCTGGTTGGCCATCAGGGCTTCGAAACTGTGGGCTTGCGGCTGCCCGGCGAGCGGAATCGACAGGCCTGCGTCGATGCGCGCCTGGATTTCGTAATCGCCAATTCGAATAACTTCGCCATCCATCAGCGGCTCGCTGTTACCGCGACGCAGGCGAATACCGGCATGCACCAGTTCCACGCCGTTGGTGCTGTTATCGGTCAAGTAATAGCGGCCATCCTTGAACTGGATCACACAATGTTTCGAAGAAACAAGGCGTTCCGGATCGGGAAGTACCCAGTCATTATCCGCCGCACGACCTACGCTGATGGCACCGTTTTCCAGCAACTTCTCCGGGCATTGCCCAGGGGTGATCTTGTGATAACTGGTAATGGTCAGGCAAAGTGCCATCACGCCTCCTTGCATATATATGAAACACTCACACATCCATTTGAGTGGATTCGCGAGCCCGACCCCGCTTTCCGGCTAAACCCTTGTAAGTACTGGGCCTCACACCGAAATTCGCTTCCCGGAAAGGTCGTATTAAACCCTATCGGCAAGGCACTTTGATGGCACCTGACCAATGGACACGAATACCTGCCAACTGGTTCACAGTCGCCCTTCGCGGCGCGTAGCTTACCTTGACAGCAATTTGGAAATAAACCATAAATGCGCAACTTAAGAGTGCCAAAGTGATATCACGGTGATATCAACTTCGCATTCTTTGACAAGTTTGTGCGCCATTTCACATTTGCAACTTGGCGCAAACGACGCCCTCACCAAGGGCCGATATGGAGATCGATTTCTGGTGAACTCACCGCAGCTGCTCGCCGCTGTTTCCGCAGACTTTCCGTGCGGCGACGACCTCGAATACGATGCCGATTTCCTGCAACTGGAACGTGATGCCCAGGGCCGCCCCGAGCGTGTGATGGGCGACGCCGTGCAGCCGGCCGAACCGCCGCAGTGGCGCGCCATCGAACAGTCCTGCACAGGCCTGCTGCAACGCAGCAAGGACCTGCGCATCACCCACTTTCTGGTCCAGGCCAACCTGGCCCTGCACGGCCTGCCGGGCCTGGCCGCGAGCCTCGAACTGATCCGCGATCTGCTGGGCGAATACTGGCTGCACCTGCACCCGCAGCTGGACGCCGCCGACGACAACGACCCTACCGTGCGCGTCAACGCCCTGGCCGGACTCACCTGCGACACCAACATCGCCCTGCTGCGCGACGCCGTGCTGGTGCGTTCGCGCACCTTCGGCCCGGTCACCCTGCGTGCCGCCCTGCATGCGGCGGGCGTGCAGCACTTCGCCAGCGAGCAGTTGAGCGCCGAGGAACTGGCCGCCGCCCTGCGCGACGCCGACCCCGAGCAGCTCGCGCAATGCCGCCAGGCCCTGCAACTGGCCCGCGAAGCCCTGGACACCATCGAGAGCCGGGTCAACGACCAGGTCGGCTCGGCCAGCGGCGTCGACCTGTCCGCCCTGCGCCAGCCGCTGCGCCAGGTCCAGCAGGTGCTGACCGACTACAGCCCGGAAGGCTCGGCGCCGGTCAGCGCGAGCATGGACGAAGTGACGGCGCCCGGCGCCAATGACGACCCGCAGCCCGCCGTCGCCGCGCCACGTGCCGCGGCTGTCGCGGCGCGCCCCGGCGAGGTGAACAGCCGCGATGACGTGCTGCAGAGCCTCGAGCGTGTGCTCCAGTACTACGCCCGCCACGAGCCCTCCAGCCCGCTGCCGGTGCTGCTGCGCCGGGCGAAGAAGCTGGTCGACGCCGACTTCGCGACCATCGTCCGCGACCTGATCCCCGATGGCATGTCGCAATTCGAGAACCTGCGTGGCCCGGAACACGACTGACGTCGTTCCGGCCGCCTAAACACCGACGCCCGCAACAAACAGAGCCGCCGTACCGGCGACCAGGAGGAACAACGTGGCGAAAGACAGCTCCCAGAAATTCATCGCGCGCAACCGTGCGCCGCGAGTGCAGATCGAATACGACGTCGAGCTGTACGGCGCCGAGAAGAAGGTCCAGCTGCCCTTCGTCATGGGCGTGCTCTCGGACCTCGCCGGCAAGCCCGCCGAGCCACTGCCGGCCGTGGCCGACCGCAAGTTCCTGGAGATCGACGTCGACAACTTCGACTCGCGCCTGAAGGCCATGAAGCCCCGCGTGGCGTTCAACGTGCCCAACGAGCTGACCGGTGAAGGCAACCTGAGCCTGGACATCACCTTCGAGAGCATGGACGACTTCAGCCCCGCCGCCGTGGCGCGCAAGGTCGATGCCCTGAACCAGCTGCTCGAGGCCCGCACCCAGCTGGCCAACCTGCTGACCTACATGGACGGCAAGACCGGCGCCGAGGACATCATCCTCAAGGCCATCAAGGACCCGGCCCTGCTCCAGGCCCTGGCCAGCGCGCCGAAACCTGCCGACACCGAGCCGAAGGCCTGAGGAGACCGACCATGAACGATCCGTTGCGCGACAGCCAGGCCCCGCAGGCGGCCACCCAGGACCCGAGCGAGTTCGCCAGTCTCCTGCTGCAGGAATTCAAGCCCAAGACCGAGCGGGCCAAGGAAGCCGTCGAGAGCGCCGTGCGCACCCTCGCGGAGCAGGCCCTGGCGCAGACCAGCCTGGTGTCCAACGATGCCATCGGCTCGATCGAGCAGATCATTGCCGCCATCGACGCCAAGCTCACCGCCCAGGTCAACCAGATCATCCACCACGATGACTTCCAGAAACTGGAAAGCGCCTGGCGCGGCCTGCACTACCTGGTCAACAACACCGAGAGCGACGAGCAGCTGAAGATCCGCGTGCTCAACATCTCGAAGAACGACCTGCACAAGACCCTGAAGAAGTTCAAGGGCACCGCCTGGGACCAGAGCCCGGTGTTCAAGAAGCTCTACGAAGAGGAATACGGCCAGTTCGGTGGCGAGCCCTACGGCTGCCTGGTGGGCGACTACTACTTCGACCAGTCGCCACCCGACGTCGAGCTGCTGGGCGAAGTGTCCAAGGTCTGCGCCTCGATGCACGCGCCGTTCATCTCCGCCGCCTCGCCGACGGTGATGGGCATGGGCTCGTGGCAGGAGCTGTCCAACCCGCGCGACCTGACCAAGATCTTCACCACCCCGGAATACGCCGGCTGGCGCTCGCTGCGCGAATCGGAAGACTCGCGCTACATCGGCCTGACCATGCCGCGCTTCCTGGCGCGCCTGCCCTACGGCGCCAAGACCGACCCGGTGGAGGCCTTCGCCTTCGAAGAAGACACCGACGGCGCCGACAGCAGCAAGTACACCTGGGCCAACGCCGCCTACGCCATGGCGGTGAACATCAACCGTTCGTTCAAGCACTACGGCTGGTGCTCGCGCATCCGCGGCGTGGAATCCGGTGGTGAAGTCGAAGGCCTGCCGGCGCACACCTTCCCCACCGACGACGGTGGCGTGGACATGAAGTGCCCGACCGAGATCGCCATCTCCGACCGCCGCGAGGCGGAGCTGGCGAAGAACGGCTTCATGCCGCTGCTGCACAAGAAGAACACCGACTTCGCCGCCTTCATCGGCGCGCAGTCGCTGCAGAAGCCGGCCGAATACGACGACCCGGACGCCACCGCCAACGCCAACCTGGCCGCGCGCCTGCCGTACCTGTTCGCCACCTGCCGCTTCGCCCATTACCTGAAGTGCATCGTTCGCGACAAGATCGGCTCGTTCAAGGAAAAGGACGAGATGCAGCGCTGGCTGCAGGACTGGATCCTCAACTACGTCGACGGCGACCCGGCGCACTCCACCGAGACCACCAAGGCCCAGCACCCGCTGGCGGCCGCCGAAGTGGTGGTCGAGGAAGTCGAAGGCAACCCGGGTTACTACAACTCGCGCTTCTACCTGCGCCCGCACTACCAGCTCGAAGGGCTGACCGTGTCGCTGCGCCTGGTGTCGAAGCTGCCTTCGGCCAAAGGGGCCTAAGCCTGAACGGGGCCGCTGCGCGCCCCATCGCGGGACAAGCCCGCTCCTACAAAGGCTGCACAAATCCTGTAGGAGCGGGCTTGTCCCGCGATGGGCTGCACAGCAGCCCCAATAGCACCGCCAACCGACTGGAAATTCCGAGGACATCATGGCTGTAGATATTTTCATCAAGATCGGCGACATCAAGGGTGAGTCCCACGACAAGGCCCACAAGGACGAAATCGACGTGCTCAACTGGAGCTGGGGCATGTCCCAGTCCGGCAACATGCACCTGGGCAGCGGTGGCGGCTCGGGCAAGGTCAACATCCAGGACCTGTCGATCACCAAGTACATCGATAAATCCAGCCCCAACCTGATGGCCCACTGCTCCAGCGGCAAGCACATCGACAAGGTCAAGCTGACCGTGCGCAAGGCCGGTGGTGAAAGCCAGGTCGAGTACCTGATCATCAACCTCGAAGAGGTGATCATCAGCTCGCTGAGCACCGGCGGCTCGGGCAGCGACGACCGCCTGACCGAGAACGTGACCCTGAACTTCGCCAAGGTCACTGTCGACTACCAGCCGCAGAAGGCCGACGGCACCAAGGAAGGCGGCCCGATCAAGTACGGCTGGAACATCCGCTCCAACGTCAAGATCTGACCGACCGCGCCCGTGCCGCCCCAGGCGGCGCGGGCGCCCTTCCCCACGCCTCACCCGCCCACGGTGAACATCATGGCCAAGCCTTCCTTCATCAATCTGTGGAATGCCTATCCGAGCGAATCCTCGCCTTGCGATGGAGGCTGGGACAACCAGTGCGCCATCCGCATGAGCATCGCCCTCAATGGTGAACACACGATCAAGGTCAATGCCAGAACCTACAGCGAGCCACGCTGTGCCCATGACCACGCCAGGGGCGCGGAGTCACTGGCGAACTGGCTGTGGAAACACCATCTCGGCGCGCCTCTGCAACTGAGTGGCAGTGCGAATGACCGTCTGAAACTCAATGAGAAACGCGGCATCATCTTTTTCAAGGACTGCTTCGCCCGTGCAGGGCAGTCATACGAGAACCGCACCGGCGATCACATCGACCTCTGGGATCGAGGTCGGGTAACCGGCTACTTTGCCGACCAGGCCCATCGCTCCAAGGCTGTATGGTTCTGGGAGCTGAAATGAAAAGACTGCGCAAAGTCGTCCCTGGCCTGTTGATCGCGCTTGCCCTGAATGCATGCGCTCAGCAGAGCTCGACTGGCACCCCCCAAGACCTTCAGGTCAATCTTGCGGCCCAGACGCTGTCGTTGGTGAACCACGAAGGTCGCTGCGCATTGCGCAAGGCCGATCAGTCGTTGCTTGAGCTGGACATGCCTTGGCCCTGCCAGCTCAGTCCGGAGCGGCTGACTGGCAAGCCTCGTGTCGAGCATTTCAATGGTTCGCAGATCATCATCGTCAGCCATGTGGAGGCCGACCCGTCGCAGCCCGGCCGGTGCAATAGCCAGTATCAGGCCGTACGCCTGGTAGGGGCCAGCCTTGAGCCTTCGATTCTCGCGAAGGGTGGCAGTTGCTCGACAGGCCCTGTAGATCAGAAGGACTTCGTGGGGCTGTTCCAGTGGTAGCCGAGATCGCCACCCGCGACCGCCTGCAGCCCTCGCTGCTGGATCGCCTGACCGACGACGACCCGGGCAACCCGCAGGAAGCCCCCGACAAGCGCGTGCTCAGCCTGCAGCAGCTCAAGGCCTCGGTGCTGCGCGACCTGGCCTGGCTGCTCAACACCACCTCGCTGCTCGACACCGGCGCCACGCTGAATTCCCCGGCCGGCGCCTCGGTGATCAACTACGGCCTGCCGGCCCTGGCCGGCAACAGCGCGTCGAACATCGACCTCAACGCGCTCGAACGCATCATCCACCAGGCCATCGCCACCTACGAGCCGCGCATCCTCGCCCACACCCTGAAGGTGCGCGCCCAGGCCGCGCCCGGCGAGATGAACGCCAACGCCCTGAGCTTCGAGATCGAAGGCGACCTCTGGGCCCAGCCGGCGGCCCTGCCGCTGCTGCTGCAGACCGACGTGGACCTCGAGTCCGGGCACGTGCGCGTGGCCCCCGCCGACCGCCGGAGACGCGCATGAACCCGCGCCTGCTCGAACTGTACAACCAGGAACTGCAGCACATCCGCGAGGGTGCCGCCGAGTTCGCCAAGGAATACCCGAAGATCGCCGGGCGCCTGACGCTGTCCGGGATCGAATGCGCCGACCCCTATGTCGAGCGCCTGCTGGAAGGCTTCGCCTACCTCACCGCGCGGGTGCAGCTGAAACTCGACGCCGAATACCCGACCTTCACCCACAACCTGCTGGAAATCGCCTACCCGCACTACCTGGCGCCGACCCCGTCGATGACCGTGGTGCAACTGCAGACCGACCCCGACGAGGGCTCGCTGGCCGCCGGTTTCCAGCTGCCCCGTGACAGCGTGCTGCGCGCCAACCTCGGCCGCAACTCGCAGACGCCGTGCGAATTCCGCAGCACCCAGGACGTGACCCTGTGGCCGCTGCAGGTGGCCCGCGCCGAATACTTCGGCAACCCCGGCGCCGTGCTCGGGCGCCTGGCCGCCAGCGAACCGAAGGCCCGCGCCGGCCTGCGCCTGACCTTGCGCAGCGGCGCGGAAATCCCGTTCAACAGCCTGCCGCTGACGCATCTGCCGCTGTACCTCAATGGCGCCGACGAAACCCCATTCCGTCTGTACGAACAACTGCTGGGCAGCGCCTGCGCGGTGTTCGTGCGCCAGCCCGGGGCCGACTGGGTCGAGCGCATCCCGGTCGAACAAGCCTTGCTGCCGTGCGGCTTCGACGACCGTGAAGCGGCGTTGCCGGTGGTCCCCCAGGCGTTCCAGGGCTATCGCCTGTTGCAGGAGTACTTCGCCCTGCCGCAGCGTTTCCTGTTCGTCGATTTCGCCGGGCTGGAGCGCGCGGTCAAACGTTGCGATGGCCAGGAACTGGAGCTGCTGGTGCTGTTCGAGCGCTTCGACGCCGCGCTGGAAAGCAGCGTGGGCAGCGCGCAGTTCGTGCCGTTCTGCACCCCGGCGATCAACCTGTTCCCGCGCCGGGTCGACCGCATCCACCTGACCGACCGGGTCCACGAGCACCATGTGATCGCCGACCGCACCCGGCCTACCGACTTCGAGATCCACTCGCTGCAGCAGGTCAGCGGCCACGGCACCGGGCCGGACCAGGCGTTCCTGCCGTTCTACGCCGTGCGCGACCCGTCGCGCTACGGCCGTGACCAGGCCTACTACATCGTCCGCCGCGAGCCACGGGTGCTGTCCAGCGAGCAGCGACGCAACGGCACGCGCTCCAGCTACATGGGCAGCGAGACCTTCGTCAGCCTGGTCGACGGACACCAGGCGCCGTACCGCCACGACCTGCGCCAGCTGGGCATCAGCGCGTTGTGCAGCAACCGCGACCTGCCGCTGTTCATGAACGTCGGCGACGGGCGCAGCGACTTCAGCCTGGCCGACAGCGCGCCGGTGTCCGCGGTGCGCTGCCTGGCCGGCCCCAGCCGACCGAAGGCCAGCCATGCCCACGACAACCGGGCCTGGCGCCTGATCAGCCAACTGTCGCTGAACTACCTGTCCCTGGCCGAACAGGGCCAGGGCGCCGCCGCCCTGCGCGAACTGCTGCGCCTGTACGGCGACCAGCAGGACAGTGCCCTGCAATTGCAGATCGACGGCCTGCGCGAGGTCAGCTGCAAGCCCTGCACCCGGCGCCTGCCGATGCCCGGCCCGATCGTCTTCGGCCGTGGCCTGGAGATTACCCTGACGTTCGACGAAAACGCCTTCCGCGGCACCGGCGTGTTCCTCCTGGGCGCGGTGTTCGAGCGTTTCCTGACCCGCTACGTGTCGATCAACAGCTTCACCGAAACCGTGCTGCGCACCAGCGAACGTGGCGAGATCATGCGCTGGAAAGCCAAGCCCGGGCGCAGGCCGACCCTGTGAACACGCTACAGGCCATGCAGGCAGAGCCCTGGGAGTACGACTTCTTCCAGGCGTTGCGCCGCCTCGAGGCGGAAAACCCCGAGCTGCCGCGCTTCGGCCATTCGCTGCGCCTGGCCGATGAGCCGGTGCGCCTGGGCCAGCGCCTGGATTGCAGCTTCGCCCCGGCAACGCTGGCCTCGGTCACGGCCAACGACGATCAGCCGGCGCGCCTGGAGCAGTTCTTCTTCGGCCTCGGCGGCCCCAACGGCCCACTGCCGCTGCACCTGACCGAGTACATGCGCGAACGCCAGCGCAACCACGCCGACCCGACCAGCAAGCGCTTCCTCGACATCTTCCACCATCGCCTGCTGAGCCTGTTCTACCGTGCCTGGGCCGAGGCCCGGCCGACCGTCAGCCACGACCGCCCCGGCGACGACTACTGGGCCGCGCGCCTGGCCGCCCTCAGTGGCCGCGGCCAGCCGGAACTGCAAGGCCAGGGGCCGCTGGCCGACACCGCCAAGCTGCACTGGTCCGGCCACCTGGCGGCGCAGACCCGCTACCCGGACGGTCTGTGCAGCATCCTGTCGAGCTATTTCGGCGTGCCGGTGCAGCTCGAGGAATACGTCGGCCAGTGGCTGGAGCTGCCCGAGCGCAGCCAACTGGGCGTGCGCGCCAACCGCCTCGGAGTGGACCTGTGCCTGGGCCGTTACGTCTGGGACCGCCAGCACAAGTTCCGCTTGTGCCTGGGCCCGCTGACCCTCGACCAGTACCACGCCCTGCTCCCCGGCGGGCAGGCGTTTATCGAGTTGGCGGCCTGGGTCGCCGAGTACCTGGGCCAGGAACTGGACTGGGACCTCAACCTCATCCTCGCGCAGGGCCAGGTGCCCGCGCTGCAACTCAATGCCGGTCAGCGCCTGGGGTTCGACACCTGGCTCGGCCGCCCCTCGCACGATGCACGCGACCTGAAGCTGGCCCGGTACTACGCCGACCAGCCAGTCGCCGCGCCCCACACAAGGAGTCAGGACCATGGGTGAAATCAGCCGCGCCGCGCTGTTCGGCAAACTCAACAGCGTCGCCTACAAAGCCATCGAGGCGGCCACGGTGTTCTGCAAGCTGCGGGGCAACCCCTATGTCGAGCTGGCGCACTGGCTGCACCAGCTGTTGCAACTGCAGGACAGCGACCTGCACCGCATCATCCGCCAGTTCAACGTCGAGCCGGCGCGCCTGGCCCGCGACCTGACCGACGCCCTGGACCGCCTGCCACGGGGCTCGACCTCGATCACCGACCTGTCCTCCCAGGTGGAAGAAGCCGTCGAGCGCGGCTGGGTCTACGGCAGCCTGATGTTCGGCGAAAGCCAGGTGCGCACCGGCTACCTGCTGATCGGCATCCTCAAGACCCCGAGCCTGCGCAACGCGCTGCTGGGGCTGTCCAGCGAGTTCGCCAAGCTGAAGATCGAAGCCCTGAGCGAGCGCTTCGACGAATACGTCGGCGACTCGCCGGAAAACAACCTGGCCGCCAGCGACGGCTTCAGCGCCGCCGCGCCGGGCGAGGCCAGTGGCGCCGTGGCCCCGGCGGCGATGGGCAAGCAGGAAGCGCTCAAGCGCTTCACCGTCGACCTCACCGAGCAGGCCCGCAGCGGCAAGCTCGACCCCATCGTCGGCCGTGACGAGGAGATCCGCCAGCTGGTCGACATCCTCATGCGCCGCCGCCAGAACAACCCGATCCTCACCGGCGAGGCCGGCGTCGGCAAGACCGCCGTGGTCGAAGGCTTCGCCCTGCGCATCGTCGCCGGCGACGTGCCGCCGGCACTGAAGGACGTCGAACTGCGCAGCCTGGACGTCGGCCTGCTGCAGGCCGGCGCCAGCATGAAGGGCGAGTTCGAACAGCGCCTGCGCCAGGTGATCGAGGACGTGCAGGCCTCGCCCAAGCCGATCATCCTGTTCATCGACGAAGCCCACACCCTGGTCGGCGCCGGCGGCGCGGCCGGCACCGGTGACGCCGCCAACCTGCTCAAGCCGGCCCTGGCCCGTGGCAGCCTGCGCACCGTGGCCGCAACCACCTGGGCCGAGTACAAGAAACACATCGAGAAGGACCCGGCCCTGACCCGCCGTTTCCAGGTGGTCCAGGTCGACGAGCCGAGCGAGGCCAAGGCGCTGTTGATGATGCGCGGCGTGGCCTCGACCATGGAGAAGCACCACCAGGTGCAGATCCTCGACGAAGCACTGGAAGCCGCCGTGAAGCTGTCGCACCGCTACATCCCGGCGCGCCAGCTGCCGGACAAGTCGGTGAGCCTGCTCGACACCGCCTGCGCCCGCGTCGCCATCAGCCTGCACGCGGTGCCGGCCGAGGTGGACGACAGCCGTCGGCGCATCGAGGCGCTGGAGGTGGAACTGCAGATCATTGCCCGCGAAGCCGCCATCGGCGTCAAGACCGAGCAGCGCCAGGCCCAGGCCGACAACCTGCTGACCGAGGAACGCGAGCGCCTGGCCGCCCTCGAGAGCCGCTGGGCCGAAGAGAAAGCCCTGGTCGACGAGCTGCTGGCCACCCGCGCGCAACTACGTGAACAGGTCGGCGTGGTCGATCAGGAAGTGGACGTGCAGGGCAGCCATGAACTGCGCGAAAAACTCGTCGACCTGCAGCAGCGTCTGAGCCAGCTGCAAGGCGAAAGCCCGCTGATCCTGCCGACCGTGGACTACCAGGCGGTGGCCTCGGTGGTCGCCGACTGGACCGGCATCCCGGTGGGCCGCATGGCGCGCAACGAGATCGAGACCGTGCTCAACCTCGACAGCCACCTGGCCAAGCGCATCATCGGCCAGGACCACGCGCTGAAGATGATCGCCAAGCGCATCCAGACCTCCCGCGCCGGCCTCGACAACCCGAACAAACCCATCGGCGTGTTCATGCTCGCCGGCACTTCCGGCGTGGGCAAGACCGAAACCGCGCTGGCCCTGGCCGAAGCGATGTACGGCGGTGAGCAGAACCTGATCACCATCAACATGAGCGAGTTCCAGGAAGCCCACACCGTCTCCACCCTCAAGGGCGCGCCACCCGGCTACGTCGGTTACGGCGAGGGCGGTGTGCTGACCGAAGCGGTGCGCCGTCGCCCGTACAGTGTGGTGCTGCTGGACGAGGTGGAAAAAGCCCACCCCGACGTGCACGAGATCTTCTTCCAGGTGTTTGACAAGGGCGTGATGGAAGACGGCGAAGGCCGCCAGATCGATTTTCGCAACACCCTGATCCTGCTCACCACCAACGCCGGCACCGAGCTGATCGCCAACATCTGCAAGGACCCGCAGGCCCTGCCCGATCCGGAAGCGGTGGCCACATCGCTGCGCAAGCCGCTGCTGGAGATCTTCCCGCCGGCGCTGCTCGGCCGCCTGGTGACCATCCCCTACTACCCGCTCAGCGACACCATGCTCAAGGCCATCACCCGCCTGCAGCTTGAGCGCATCCGCAAGCGCGTGGAAGGCACACATAAGGTCGGCTTCGCCTACGACGACGGCGTGGTCGAGCTGATCGTCTCGCGCTGCAGCGAGACCGAAAGCGGTGGCCGCATGATCGACGCCATCCTCACCAACGGCCTGCTGCCGGACATGAGCCGCGAGTTCCTGACCCGTCTGCTCGAGGGCAAGCCGCTGGCCAGCGTCAGCATCAGCCGCCGCGACAACGACCTGCACTATGACTTCGGCGCCGCCGACTGACAGGACCGACCATGCTGTTCAAGCAGTTCACGCGCCTGGCGCAGATCAACAGCCCCCTGGGGCCGGACAAGCTGATCCTTGCCGAGATGGGCGGCAGCGAAGAGCTCGGCCGCCTGTTCGACTACGAGCTGCAGCTGACCAGCGACGACCCGGCCATCGACCTCAACCAGCTGCTGGGCAAGCCCATGAGCCTGAGCGTGCAGCAGAGCGTCGGCACCTCGCGGCACTTCCACGGCATCGTCGCCCGCTGCAGCCAGTCGGTGGACCAGGGCCAGTTTGCCGCCTACCGGGTCACCCTGCGTCCGTGGCTGTGGCTGCTGACGCGCACCAGCGACTGCCGGATCTTCCAGCACCTGAGCGCGCCGCAGATCATCAAGCAGGTGTTCCGCGACCTGGGCTTCTCGGATTTCGAGGACCTGCTCAGCCGCAACTACCGCGAGCGCGAGTACTGCGTGCAGTACCGCGAGACCAGCTTCGACTTCGTCAGCCGCCTGATGGAGGAAGAAGGCATCTACTACTTCTTCCGCCACGAGCAGGAACGCCACGTGCTGGTGCTGGCCGACGCCTACGGCGCGCACCAGAAGGCCCCAGGCTACGAGACCGTGCCCTACTACCCGCCGGACGGCCAGCACCGCGAGCGCGACCATATCAACGACTGGCACCTGGCCCAGGAAGTCCAGTCGGGCTCCCTGGAGCTCAACGACTATGACTTCCAACGCCCCAGCGCGCGCATCGACGTGCGCTCGGCCATGCCGCGCCCGCACCAGGCCGGCGACTACCCACTGTACGACTACCCCGGCGCCTATGAGCAGACCCAGGACGGCGAGCACTACGCCCGCACCCGCCTGGAGTCGCTGCAGAGCCTGCACGAGCGGGTCGAGCTGCGCGGCAATGCCCGGGGCCTGGGCAGTGGCCACCTGTTCAGCCTGAGCAACTTCAGCCGCCAGGACCAGAACCGCGAGTACCTGATCGTCGCCGCCCGCTACTACGTGCACCAGGAGCGCCTGGAAAGCGGCGGCGGCAGCGGCGCGGCGCAGTTCGAGAGCAACCTCAGCTGCATCGACGCGCAGCAGAGCTACCGCCCGGTGGGCAGCACCCTGCGGCCGATCGTCAAGGGGCCGCAGACCGCCGTGGTGGTCGGCCCATCCGGCGAGGAGATCTGGACCGACCAGTACGGCCGGGTCAAGGTGCACTTCCACTGGGACCGCCACGACCAGTCCAACGAGAACAGCTCGTGCTGGATCCGCGTATCGCAAGCCACGGCGGGCAAGAACTGGGGCTCGATCCAGGTGCCGCGGATCGGCCAGGAAGTCATCGTCAGCTTCCTCGAAGGCGACCCCGACCGGCCGATCATCACCGGGCGGGTGTACAACGCCGAACAGACGGTGCCCTACGACCTGCCCGGCGGCGCCACCCAGAGCGGCATGAAGAGCCGTTCGAGCAAGGGCGGCAGCCCGGCCAACTTCAATGAAATCCGCATGGAGGACAAGAAGGGCGCCGAGCAGCTGTACATGCATGCCGAACGCAACATGGACACCGTGGTCGAGCAGAGCGAGACCCTGTCGGTGGGCATCAACCGCACCCAGACCGTCGGCATGCTCGAGACCATCACCATCGGCCAGGACCGCATCCGCGCCGTGCGCCGCGACGACATGCTGCTGGTCGGCGCCAGCAAGACCGACAGCGTCAGCACCAGCTACCTGATCGAAGTCGGCGAGAACCTGCGCCTGGTCTGCGGCAAGAGCGTGATCGAGCTCAACGCCAGCGGGCAGATCAACATCAGCTGCGAGCAGTTCAGCTTCCACGCCAACGCCGACGCCGAGATCAACACCGGTGGCACCCTGGACCTGAACGTGGGCAGCGGCGCGCAGACCGCCCCGAACAACCAGGGCGTGAAAACGGCCATCGACGGCGCGGTGAAGGCCCTCTTCCCCGCCGCCAGCAAGTAACGAGACCGAACCATGAGCTACCGCCTCAACGAATTCCGCTTCGCCCTGCCCGACGCGCAGGTACGCGACACCAGCATCAACATCCTGCGCTTCGAGGCGCTGGGCACCTCGCTGATCGTCAGCCGCAGCCTGCTCGAAGAGGGCGAGACCCTGCAGAGCAACTTCGACGGCCAGCTGCAGCGCCTGCAGCAGCAGGTCAAGGACCTGCAGTTCCAGCCGGCCCGCGCCACCCAGGTGGGCGCGGCCCAGCCGATCGAGGCGATCGAGCTGAGCAGCCAGTTCAGCAAGGGCCAGGAGAAGGTCTACCAGTACCAGCTGGCGCTGGTGCTGCCGGGCACGCGCAAGATGTTCGCCCTGAGCTACGTCAAGCCGACCCCGCTGGGCGAGGCCGAGGCGACGCACTGGGCGGCGCTCAAGCAGTCCCTCGCCTTCGACAACCTGGGCTGACGTAGCGGATGTCCGACGCACTCTGGGCTGCCCGCGAAGGCGATGCGCTGCTGCACACCTCGGTGATGGCCGACATCATCGGCGGCGTGCTGGAAGTGGCCGCCAACGTCGCCATCGGCGCCCTGGCCACCGCCGCGGTGGCCGCGGCACTGGGCATTACCGTGGTCACCGGCGGCCTGGGCTGCTTCGTGCTCGGCGCGGTGGTGGGCCTGGTGGTCGGCGTGGTCATGGCCAAGACCGGCGCGGACACCGGGCTCAGTCGATTATGCGAGGGCATCGGCAACGCCCTGTTCCCGCCGACCGTGCAGGCCACCATCGTCAGTGGCTCGCCCAACACCAAGACCAACGGCAAGCGCGCCGCGCGCGCGGCCGGGGTGGTCACCGCCCCCTCGGCACCGTCCAGTGGCGGGGGCGGTGACGCGCAGGCCGAGGAGCAGGAAGAAACCTTCCTCGACATGGCCAAGGGCTTCTTCTCGCAGATGTGGCGGCCGACCGTCGCCAGCCCCGCGCCCAACACCCAGGAAGCCCCCGACGACAAGGTGCTGTGCACCAAGCACCCGCCGATGCCGCCGCAGTACCTGGCCGAGGGCTCGAGCAAGGTGCTGATCAACGGCCACCCGGCCTGTCGCAGCGGCGATCGCAGCACCTGCGAGGCGGTGATCGTCGATGGCGGGCTGGTGTCGGACAACGTGCGCATCGGCGGTGGGCCGATCGTGGTGCGTGAAATCCGCAGTGGCAAAACGCCGGGGATCGGTTTGGCGATCACGGCGTTGATGATGTTGCGGGGGCGTGGAGGCAAGTTCTACAGCAAGTTCGGGTGCATGCTCGTCGGAGGCGTGGTCAGTTTTGCCAGCAGCCAGGTGACCGCCGCCCTGACTTCGGCCATCGTCGGCTCGCCAAACCCTGTCCACGCGCCCACTGGCGCGAAGATCCTGAGCGACGAACACGACCTCGACTTCACCCTCCAGGCCATGATCCCACTGGACTGGCAACGCTACTACAACAGTCGCGACGAACGCCGCGAGGGCCTGTTCGGTGCCAGCTGGAGCGTCCCCTACGAAGTGTCTGTGAGGGTCGAGCACGACCGCCTGATCTATACCGACGAACAAGCTCGCGTCATCGACATGGGCATGATCGCCCTCGGCGACGCCGTCTTCAGCGCTGGCGAAGGCATCAGCGTGCGACGCGCCCTTGATGGCGAGCTGCTGATCGAAGACATCAGCAGTGGCCTCTATCGTTTGTTCGAACCCAGTCCACAGGACGCCAACCACCTGCGGCTGGCAAAACTGGGAGATCGCAACGACAACCGCATCCACCTGGACTATGACGATCTCGGGCGCCTGATGTGGCTGCGCGACACCTTTGACCGCGTGCGGATCAAGCTGCACTACAGCGACGCTTGGCCACGTCGAGTCAGCCATATCGAACGGGTGTTCGTCGATGACGATGCTGAAACACTCGCCAGCTATCGCTACGACGCCGCTGGCGATCTGGCCGAGGTCCACGATGCACTGGGGCAATTGCAGCGTCGATTCATGTATGACGAAGGTCGGCGCATGGTCGGGCATCAAACAGCCAATGGCCTGCTTTGCCATTACCAGTGGCAGAAACTGGACGACTGGCGGGTGATCCGGCACTGGACCAACGCCGGCGACGAGTATCACTTCGAATACGATATCGAGGCTGGCATCACCTGCATCACCGACCCGCTGCTACGCACCAGTGTGCGGCGCTGGAACGCGCAGTTCCAGATCATCGAGTCGAGCAACGCGCTGGGCCAAACCTGGCGCTTCCACTGGAACGATGAACGTCAACTGCTTGCCGCTACCGATCCTGAAGGCGGTGAATGGCGCTTCAGCTACGACGAATCCGGCAACCTGTGCGAAACCATCGATCCGTTGGGACGCAGTGAATCGACCCAGTGGCTCGAGCATTGGGCGTTGCCTCGCAGTGAAACCAATGCCGCCGGGGCAACCTGGACCTATCGCTACGACCAGCACGGCAACTGTATTCGCGAAACCGACCCCTTGGGCGAGGTGACGCGCTACCGCCATGACGAACATGGCCTACCGCTGGAAACCATCGACGCCACGGGCAAGCGCCAACGTCAGCGTTGGAACGAACAAGGTCTGCTGATCGAGCAGGTGGACTGCTCAGGCTACGCCACACGGTTGCGCTACGACCGGCGCGGCCATTTGCAGAGTCTGACCAACGCCCTCGGCCAGACCAGCCACTTCCAACACAATGCCTTGGGACATCGGATACGCCAGGAGCTGGCGGATGGGCGCATTGTCCAGTACCGGTACACCGCCTCGGGCCTGCTCGAATGCTTCATCGATCCGCTCGGCAACGCCGAGCATTTTCGCTATGACCTGAATGGCCAGCTCATCGAGCAGCGGGACAACCTCGGCCGGCCGACGCTGTTTACCTATGACCGTTGCACACGACTGGTGGCACTGACCAACAGCAACGGTGAGTCCTATCGTTTCACCTGGGATGAGGCGAACCGCCTGGCCGAGCATGAAAATCTGGATGGCAGTCGCAAGGCCTACCAGTACGATGGACTCGGCCAGATCATCGCCATGGACTTCATTCCGGCGCCGGGCGCCAGAGAGGCGCCGATCCATCACCGCCTTCGACGTGACGCCGCCGGCAGGCTGGTTGCGTTGCTTACCGAGGACGACAGCACTACCTACAGTCTCGATCCGATGGACCGGTTGATGGAGGTGATCAGCGAGGATCGTCAGGGGAATGTGCAACGCGTCGCGTTCGAGCATGATGCCTGCGGACGCCGCACTGCCGAAAGCAACAGTGCCGGAAGGCTGGAGCACACCTACGACGCACTGGACAATCGCTTGCAGACGCGGCTGCCCGATGGCCGCCAACTGAACCGCCTGGTGTATGGCTCGGGACACCTCCATCAGATCAACATCGACGGGCAGGTGATCTGCGATTTCGAGCGCGATCGCCTGCACCGTGAGGTCTCGCGAACCCAGGGACGGCTGCTTACCCGTAGCCAATATGACCTCAGTGGCCGGCCGAGCGCCCGTCTGCGCTGGGGCGCCGACCACAACGAACACCTGCCCGCGCCCTGGCAGCAGCGCTTCGACTTCGATGATCGCGACAATCTGGTGCTCTACCTGCGCCAGCAACCCGATTATCAACATCAGCTGCTGATGCATTACGACGCAACGGATCGCCTGCTTGCCAACCAGGGACCGTTGCCAGGCCAAAACGAACAATACCTCTATGACGCTGCGGCAAACCGTGTGCCCGGTGCTGGGCAAGTCGCCCGCCATGACCAGTTGCTACAGCTGAAAGATCGCCACTACCGCTATGACGGTTTCGGACGCCTGTCGGAAAAACGCAGCACGCTGTATGGCGAACAGCATATGAGCTACGACCAGCATCATCGCCTTGTTCAGGTGCGCTCTGTACGCGGCGGGCGCGAGCGCATCGTCAAATTGCACTATGACCCTCTCGGGCGCCGCATCGGCAAGACCGAGCAAGACGATCAGGGCAATCTGCTGGGCAGCACCGACTTTGGCTGGGACGGTCTCAAATTGCTGCAAGAGCGCTGCAACGGCCACCTCACTTTGTATGTCCATGAACCGGGCTATAGAGTCCTGGCACGTGTCGACGGTCAAGGTGCGCATCAACGCACGCTCCATTACCACAACGCCCTCAACGGTCTGCCCGAGCAACTGACCGACAGTGACGGCACGCTGGCTTGGGAGGGCGAATGCTCCGCCTGGGGCATGACCTTGCGCGAGTGGAGGACTGAGGACTTCATCGAACAGCAGAACCTGCGCTTTCAAGGTCAGTACCTGGACCGTGAGACTGGCTTGCACTACAACCTGTTCCGCTACTATGACCCACAGAGCGGCCGCTTCACTCAGCCCGACCCTATTGGCCTGGAAGGCGGCATCAACCTGTACCGCTATGCGCCGAACCCTGTCGGCGGGATAGATCCGCACGGGTTGGACTGGAGCTATTTCCTTTCCGACGAGAAAGGCAACCCGTATTACAACGGGCGAGCCTCGGACAACGATACGCTCGAAGGCGTGGTACGCCGACATATGGAAACCAAGGGCGCAGACGGCCCACGCTTCAAGGAAGGTGACCGCATCAACCGCGTGACACCGATTGGTACCGACTACGACACGATACGCGGCATCGAGGACTCAGGGATCCGCGAGCGAGAAGTGCTCGGCAGAAAGAACCCGAACGTGCGAGGCAACAAGATCTATGGCATCTCCGACGCCAAGGCGAAAAAAGACCCTGGCCTCGAGCGGATAGCGCTCGCCAACGACTTCCTGAAGGCACGCGGTGTCAGCAAAGTCACGCAACTGCCCGTGCTCGACAGCCGTGGCGCCCTGCCCCCCAAGGCCAACAAAAGCTCCTGCGGGAAATGAACATGAATGCAACTCCTGAACAACTTTGCAAGATCCTCAAGGCCCAGCATCCCAGCGAGCCACCAAGCTCGGCGCTGGTAGCCACAGGCCTGGCGACCGAGACCCGCAGAATGAGCCATGACCAGGTGCTTACCTGGCTGTTCAAGGCGCGAGAGACCGTGGTGAAGAAAGAGGTGGTCGCCAACTTTCTCACCGGTGTCGAGCGCAACCAGGCCTACCTGCGCGCGGCCCTGTCGGCCTATGCTTGCGCGACACACCTGCCGCAACACGCCTTCACGGCGCAGGACCAACTGAACTGTCAGGTCTGCAGTTTCTTCAAGGAGCGCGAAGTCAACTTCATTGCCCTCAACAGGGTGCGTTTTCTGATCGGCGCAGCGCTTTTCGGCAGCCCCTCCAATATCGCGTTCCAGTTGCAGGAGCATAACGCCGGGCCGAAAGAACAGCCGGGCAACCTGGAGCTGATGGTGTCGATCCTGGACCTGATCCGTAACGTGCCTGCCGTGACCAAACCCAAGGACCTGCTCAAGCTGCTGCGTAAACTACCCGGTATCAAGATGAGCGAAGAAGAGGGCCGGGGGTTCCTCGACCTGCTGGGACACTGCGGAATACTGCAGACGCCAGAGCATCCAGGCCTGCTGTACCGCTACACCAACCTCGGCCTGGCGCCACGTAGCGCGCGCTCGTCAGATTGGAGCTACCCGATGGACTTCTGGCGCGGTGAGCATGGTCTCAATCAGGATGCCCTGGACTATTGGTTCAGTGACTATCCCGAGCTGCTCAAGGTTTAAGTCCTTGGCGGCCAATCTGCTCGCTGGGCGCCGCATGGGCAATACAACTGTTGCGCGACCCCCTCATGGCAATGGCTCTATGAAAGACGTTGCGACCAGAACAGCAAGAGCCGTGAAGCCTGATATGAACATCTATTTTGTCAGCAACGCACAAGCACCCTGGGGCGATTGGGGTGAGGTGCTAGCCTACGGCATGATCGCCTGGGACGAAGACACCGACATTGACAGCATCGAGCGTACCGGCCCCTACACACCGCCCGCCTACATCCGCTCTGGCCTGCTGGTACTGACCGAGCCGACAAAGAAGGCGTTGGAGAACTCTGGCCTGAAAGGCATCAGCCGCTTCGAGCATCTGGAAAAGACCCATATTGTCGAACTCGACTGGCAGCAATGGGACGCGGCCAAGGACATCAGCGTCTACCTGGAGCTGGATGACGAGCCCGAATCGATCATCGAGTCACGCCCCCATGCCCCACAACTGGCAGCACGCATGCCGGCGTTCTGGTGCGCCTACGTCGCTGGCAAGGTCGCCTTGCGCATGGACGAGAGTGTAAAGAGCAATGATCCCTCTCATTACCTGCAGGTAGTCCGTGCTGATGAGCACGCCGACTTCTTCAAGGCCGATGTGCACGGCGGCTATTTCGTCAGTGAACGGGCAAAGAACTGGCTCGAGCAGCACTGCCCGGAAGCATTCCAGTTCGCCTTGATCCCCCTCCCGGGCAAGTGATATTTCCGTGGGGCTGACAAGGGTCTTACTTAACCTGAACCAGACCCTCGGACGGGGAACCGCTATTTGATGATCGGTTGGCAACAACTCTACGAAAAGCATGAGACCAAGCTCGACCGCCTCTACGACGATGTAGAAGAAGGCAAGCTGGAGCGGCTACGTGCGTTCGCGCAGAAATACCCCGAACTGCTGGTGCTGCCCCGCTATGGCGAGGCCGACGAGGAGGGGCTGCTGCACATGGCCGCTCGAGCCGGACAGGCGGCTAGCTGTGGCCTGCTCCTGGAGCTGGGCCTGGCGCCGAACCAGCCGTATGTAGACGAGGGTCATGCCAGTGCTCTTGAACTGGCAGCCAGCGAAGGGCACCTTGAAACCTGCGTTTGCCTGCTCGATGCCGGTGCCTGGGTCGACGGCCTGCCACTAAGCGTCTGCCCACCGCTATACGCAGCGGCCCAGTCGGGCCACAACGAGGTCGTTGCACTGCTGCTGACACGAGGCGCACAGGTCAATCGCCTGCACCGACGCGCCAATGACAGCGCACTGGACGCTGCGCGCGAATGGGGGCATCAGCGCACGGTCGATCTGCTGCTCGAACACGGTGCACGCAGCATCAACGATGTCGAGGACGCCGATGCCGAAGGCGCCGGACAGGCCATTGTCACCTTTGTGCACAATACCGCTGGGTGGGTCCTGCCTACCGCGTTCTGCCCTCCCAGTGAAGACCCTCGCGGCACGCTGCATGTCAGCCTGATCGATAGCAAGACCGACTACAAGCTGCTGTTCACCACCGGCCTGTACCAGGTTGCCCCGATGACCGAGTTGTTCCTCTGCCTGCCGGGTGACTGGGCACTGCCCCAGGCCGGATTGCCGGTGCCAGACGCCTGGTATTTTCCAGTAGGAATGCTGGCACGCCTCGCCGCCAGAACCTTCGAGCAGGGCCCGGTGGCCGAGGGCATGCTGTTCCAGCGTGACGATCCACAGTTTGCCGACCTGCACTGGCCTTGCGCGGTGGATGCGCTGTTGGCAGTGGACAAGCCCTGGAACAAGCATGGTGAAGGCGAGCGGATTCCCGAACGTGAGAAGGTCACCCTGCTGACCCTGGCACCGGTGAAGTTCACCGGCAAGGGTGCTCCGACCGCCAAGGCCCTGGCCGCGCTCATCGAGCGTAAACGCAAGGCGAGCTGGAAGGTCCTGGCGCTGGAGACGCCGATCTGAAGTGGAACAACCCGTAAGACGCAAAGGATGCTATTGACCATGACCTCGCAAAAAATCGTGCTTTCCGGCCAGGATCACGGTCTGGGCCAGATCGGCGGCGGCGCCCGCCTCAAGGATGCCTCGCTATGGCCACGAAGCCCGGACACTGATGAGCCGATGACCCCGCTGCTGACATTGAGCGACCGCTTCCTGCCCGTCACCTTCATTCCACCCGGCATGGCGATCACGGTGTTCATCACCGCGCGTCAGCAAGACGGCGCCTTCAACCGGTCCACCCAGCGCCACTACACTGTCAATCAGCAGAGCGAGCTCGACGAAAAGCGCGCCAATCGTTTTGCCCGGGTCATCCTGCACGAGCTGGCCGACCAGTCGATCGCCCCGCCCGCCGCGGCCTTACTGCTGGACCGAGCCTACATTCAGTTCGAACCCTTCAGCGATGAGGAAGAAGAACAGGAACTGGAGGACGAGGACAGCGGTATCGACCTGAGCAAGCCCGTCGGCAGGCCTTGCTGGCTGCAGGACCCGATCTACGAACCCCAGCGCTTCCTGTTCCTGATGCAACTGCTCGACAGTGATGTGGCCGCCGCCAGCCGGCAGCACGTGGGATTGTTCTCGGACGGTATCGGCTACCTGTATGTCGACAGGCAGGCACGGCGCGGCAAGCAAGGCGATGAAGCCGGCTTCTTCTTCATCCAGTTCACCTGATTGGAGACCGGGGCCCTGGCTACAGTCAAACCTGGCCATGTGCTCTCCAGGCAATTCCGCGTCGAGTAACAGTCTTTTACCGAAACCCCAGGTTTTCCCCCCGCAGCCTTTGCCTATCCTAGGCCGGGTCATCCCGCCTGCGATGGACCCATGAAAGACTCGCTCCCCAGCCGCTATGCCTGCCTGTTCCTGTGCCTGGCCTTCACGATCACCAGCGTCCCGTTCCTGCTTGCGCACACCTGGCTCTGGCCCTTCACCGTCATCAGCGCCCTGCTTAGCCTGGTCGGCCTCAACGACCTGCGCCAACGCCACCACGCCGTGCGCCGCAACTATCCGATCCTGGGCAACATCCGCTACCTGATCGAAACCATCCGCCCGGAGATCCGCCAGTACCTGATCGAGGGCGACGACGACAAGCTGCCGTTCTCCCGCGCCCAGCGTTCGCTGGTCTACGCCCGGGCCAAGAACGAAAGCGCCGAGAAAGCCTTCGGCACCCTCAACGATGCCTACAAGCCGGGCTTCGAGTTCATCAGCCATTCGATGCTGCCGGTGCCGATGGCCGACCCGGCTTCGTTCCGCATCCGCATCGGCGGCCCGCAGTGCCGCCAGCCGTACTCGGCGTCGATCTTCAATATCTCGGCCATGAGCTTCGGCGCCCTCAGCGCCAACGCCATCGCCGCGCTGAACAAGGGCGCGCGCCTGGGACGCTTCGCCCATGACACCGGCGAGGGCAGCATCAGCCCCTACCACCGCGAACACGGCGGCGACCTGATCTGGGAAATCGGCAGCGGCTATTTTGGCTGCCGTACCGAGGACGGCCACTTCGACCCCGATCGCTTCGCCGAACAGGCCCGCGCGCCACAAGTGAAGATGATCGAGATCAAGCTCAGCCAGGGCGCCAAGCCGGGCCATGGCGGGATTTTGCCGGGGCACAAGGTCAGCGCCGAGATCGCCGCCACCCGGGGCGTGCGCGAAGGCGAGGACTGCATCTCGCCGGCCGCCCACAGTGCCTTCAGCACACCGCGGGAGCTGCTGCAGTTCGTCGCCCGCCTGCGCGAGCTGTCCGGCGGCAAACCGGTGGGTTTCAAGTTCTGCCTGGGCCATCCGTGGGAGTTCATGGGCATCGCCAAGGCCATGCTGGCCACCGGCATCACCCCGGACTTCATCGTCGTCGACGGCAAGGAAGGCGGCACTGGCGCGGCGCCCCGGGAGTTCTCCGACAACATGGGCGTGCCGCTGCGCGAGGGCCTGATGTTCGTGCACAACACCCTGGTGGGGCTGAACCTGCGCGAGCGCATCCGCATCGGTGCGGCGGGCAAACTGGTCAGCGCCTTCGACATCGCCAGCGTGCTGGCCATCGGCGCGGACTGGGTGAACTCGGCGCGGGGCTTCATGTTCGCCATCGGCTGCATCCAGTCGCAGAGCTGCCACACCAACAAGTGCCCCACCGGGGTGGCGACCCAGGACCCGCTGCGCCAGCGCGCACTGGTGGTGCCGGAGAAAGCCGAGCGGGTCGCCAGTTTCCACCGCAACACCCTGCATGCCCTGGCCGAGATGCTTGCCGCCGCCGGCCTGGACCATCCCTCTGAACTCAAGCCCAAGCACCTGGCGCGGCGTATCAGCGCCAGCGAGATCGGCCTGTTTTCGCAGCTGCACACCTTCCTCAAGCCGGGCGAGCTGCTCAGCGGCACGATCGACAGCGAGTTCTATGCGCGGATGTGGCGGATGGCACGCAGCGACAGCTTTGCACCGGAGACGGGGGAAGTCGAGGTGGCGGCGGCGGTCAACGTGCGCCGAAAAGAAACAGCCCCGGCATAGGCCGGGGCTGCGGGTGACGCGGGAACAGGATCAGAAGATGCTGATCGGGTACTCGACGAATACGCGGACTTCGTTGCCGTCGTCGTTGTAGCCGTTCTGCTGGACAGCATTGTTGGTCCGCAGGAAGGAGCTACGCAGTTTGACGGACAGGTCCTTGGCCGGGCCTTCCTGAACCACGTAACGGATCTGGTTGAAGATCTCGCGCTCTTTACCTTCACCGAAGCCTTGTGGGGCGCCGACTTTACGGGTGTTGATGTTGTCACCCACTACATAGGCGAACTTGTAGGTCAGCCCCGGAACGCCGAAGGCGCCAAAGTCCAGACCATAGCCCAGCTGCCAGGAGCGCTCGTCCTCGGCGTTGAAGTCGGACCAGTAGGAGTTGGCCAGGTAGATGGTCGAACCACCGTCACCCACGCCACCGTCGTTCTGGTACCAGCCGTAGTTGTAGCCGGTGCTGCCGGTGCTGCGCTGGTGCGCCAGGGTGAACGAGTGCGGGCCGTAGGCGTAGGTAGCGGCCAGGCTCCAGATGGTGTTGGAGTCGCCGTTCAGCTTGGCGGCACGTACGTACTTGCTGTCGATGTCCGACTTGTAGCCGTTGAAGTCCAGGGTCAGGGACTGGTCGCTGGCGATCGGGAAGACGTAGTTCAAGCCCAGGTAGTGCTTCTTCATCACGTCTTCGTTGTCGGCGGTGTACAGCGACGCGGTGAAGTTGTCGGTGAACTTGTAGCTGCCGCCGAGCACGTTGATCGACTTCAGGCCGCCGCCATCACGGCGCTCAGCGCTCTTGCGGGCTTCCTGGGTGAAGCGACCGGCGTTGATTTCCAGGCCCTTGATCTCCTTGGAGGTGATCATGGTGCCGGTGAAGCTTTCCGGCAGCAGGCGGCCGTCGTCGTATTGCAGGACCGGCAGGGCCGGCATCTGGTCACCGTACTTGAGTACGGTGTTCGAGACACGGAACTTCACCGCAGCGCCACCACGGGCCAGGTTGTGCGAAGCGTTGGTCTTTTCACCATCGAAAGTGGGATCGGAGCGCTTGAAGAAGTCGACACCGCCACCCTGGTTACGGCCTTTGCCGCCATCCAGGCGCAGGGCGTACAGACCGAAGGCGTCGACGCCGACACCGACGGTGCCCTGGGTGAAACCGGAGGAGAAGTTGGCGATCACACCCTGGCCCCACTGGGACTGGTCGTTGGTGTGGTGCTTCTTGTCACGGTTGATGAAAGCGTTACGCAGCAGGACGTTGGCGTGGCTATCTTCGATGAAGCCCTTGCTTTCGGCCTGCTCATTGGCCTGTGCCTGGGTCGCGGCGATCATCGCCAGGGCGACCAGGCTGATCCTGGTTTTCAACATGTTATTTTCCTTATTTCGTATTCAAAAACGCTCTGCATGAGAACGCCAGGAACCAACGCCCCTTCGTAGGTTCGACGCTATGCGGATCCAAGCCGAAAGGCCCGCCAATGGTCTGCAACGGGCCTTGCAGCCGCATGGCCAGATCATGGCCAGCAGGCGTAGAGCCCGAATCCTAGCCCTGCCTGCTTATACATGTCAAAAAAACGTGAAATGCAGGTTGATATAACCAAAAACAAGGTCGGCGCTGGTGCATTTCCATGCATATCTGCCGTGGGTCAGCGCAAATTTGTCTCTTTTGTGGAAAGCGGGCGAAATCCATAAAAGCGTCATACGGCCATGCTCCTGCAGGCATCCCGAAACCCTGTCGGAAATTGCCCTGAGCGGCGTGGGAGCGGCGGTGCGACTTGCCCCGCGATAGAGTCGGCAAAGCCCACATCACCGTCCAGCCAGGGCGCCATCGCGGGACAAGCCCGCTCCTACAGGTCATCCCCATGCGTATCTGTATGAATATCAAGACAATTAAAAATCAATCCGCATGGATAGCAACATTTTGAAACATATGTAAAGACAACCCTTTACAAATGTCGATGCAACAGCAAATAGCAAGCATTACCATTCGCGCCCAATTTCTCACTCCATTCATTGGACGCCTTCGATGCCTGCCCCCTGCCGCCTTTCCCCCCTGACCCTGGGCCTGTCGCTGCTGTTCAGCGCCGGCCTGGCCAGTGCCGCCACCACGACCCTGCCGGAAACCTCGGTGACCGCCGACAGCACCCGCGAAGAGGACAACCCGCGGGTCAAGGACGTGACCACCGCGACCCGTACCTCGACCCCGGCGCGCTATGTGCCGCAGGCCATCGATTCGGTGAAGACCCGCAACGTGCTGGACTACGGCAGCAGCAACCTGGGCAAGGCGCTGGAAGGCATCCCCAACGTCAGCAGCGGCGCCGACACCCGCTTCGACAGCCTGCGCATCCGCGGCTTCGACGCCAGCAACGACTTCTACCTGGACGGTATCCGCGACGACAGCCAGTACACCCGCGACCTGCACAACATCGAGCGGGTCGAGGTGCTCAAGGGCCCGGCGGCGGTGCTCTATGGCCGTGGCAGCCAGGGCGGCATCGTCAACCGGGTGAGCAAGGCGCCGGAGCATGGCCGCCGCTCGAGCATCGAGGCCCAGGGCGGCAGCCAGGACCTGCGCAGCCTGTACGCCGACCTCAGCGCCGACCCCAGCGACACCCTCAGCCTGCGCCTGAACCTGGGCAACGAAGACAAGAACAGCTTCCGCGACGGCATCGACGGCAACCACCGCCAGCTGTTCGCGCCGTCCATGAGCTGGCAGATCACCCCCGAGCTGAACTGGCTGGTGCAGTACGAGTACAGCCGCTACGACCGCACCCCCGATCGCGGCATCCCCGGCAACCCGCTCACCGGGCGCCCGGCCGATGTCAGCCGCAAGACCACCTACGGCGACACCCAGCGCGACTACATCAACGACCGCGCCGAATCGCTGCGCTCGCGCCTGAACTACGAGCTGAACGACCAGTGGCAACTGCGCCACACCTTCAGCCTGTTCACCCTGGAGAGCGACTTCGACAACACCTACCTGACCGCCTACCGCCCGGCTGCCGGGCTGGTGGATCGCCAGCGCTGGCAACAGGACCTGAGCACCCGCAACCTCTACAACACCGTCGAGCTGGAAGGCCATGTAGAGACCTTTGGTCTTGAGCACACGCTGCTGGTGGGCCTGGAAATGGGCGAGCAACGCCGCAACTCGCTGCTGCACCAGGGCGTCGGCGTGCCATCGGTACCCGTGCAGGGCTCGACGGCCGGCCAGCAGCACAACGGCACGATGCGGGTGTCCAGCAACAACCACACCGACGTCGAGAGCACCGGTATCTACCTGCAGGACCAGATCCGCCTCAACGACCAGTGGCAACTGCTGGCGGGCGTACGCTTCGACCAGTTCGAGGTGGACACCACCAACAAGCTGCGCGACATCTCGGAAAAGCAGAAGGACAACAGTTTCAGCCCGCGCATCGGCGTGGTGTACACGCCCTGGCAGGACCACTCCTTCTATGCGTCCTGGAGCAAGACCTACTCCCCGGTCGGCGGCGGCCTGATCGGCATCACCCCGGGCGCGGCCGGCAACACCAACCAGACCGACCCGGAACAGACCCGGCAGAAGGAGATCGGGGTCAAGAGCGAATGGTTCGACCAGCGCCTGAGCACCACCCTCGCGATCTACGAACTGGAGCTGTACAACCGCCGTACCCGCGACCCGATCAACCCGGAGCTGATCCAGCTCAGCGGCCTGCAACGCTCGCGCGGCATCGAGCTGACCGCTACCGGCAACGTGGTGGGCAACTGGTATGTGCGCGGCGGCATCGGCCTGCAGGACGCGACCATCGTCAAGGACAACAACGGCCAGCAGGGCAACCGCATCAACGACGTGGCCAAGCGCAACGCCAGCCTGTTCGTCACCTGGAAACCGGAGCTGGGCTGGTACGCCGAAACCGGCCTGACCCTGGTCGGCGACCGCTACGCCGACAACCAGAACACCGTGATCCTGCCGGGCTATGGCCGCTGGGACGCGCTGGCGGGCTACCGCACTCATGACTGGGATGTGCGCGCGGCGCTGAGCAACATCACCGACAAGACCTACTACAGCTCGGCCACCAGCGCCGCGCAGATCCAGGTGGGTGATCCGCGTAGCCTGGTGGTGACCGGGACCTACAGCTTCTGATCGTCAAAGGCCATACGCCGTCCGTGTAGGAGCGGCCTTGCCGAGGCGTCGGACCGGCCGGAAAGGGCTGCGAAGCGGCCCCAGGATTTCAGCGTTCATGCAAGATCGCCGGGGCCGCCTTGCGGCCCTTTCGCGGCACAAGGCCGCTCCTACACACAGGGGATGCGTACTTCTGCTGCACGCCTCACAAACGAAAACGCCACCGCAGATGCGGTGGCGTTTTTTTCTGCGACGGGTTCCTTCCCGATCAATGCCAGACAGCCAGCAGAGCTTCGAGCTCTTCCTCGCTGATCAGGCCTTGAGGGTATCGCCCATCCAGCAGGCGTCGTGGGTCGGTCGTCCTGACCCGATTGTCTCCATGACGTTTCAACCACTGAGCCAGGATTCTGAGCGATCGGTGGCTGGCTGCCGCTGGGGGCAAAGCCGACTCACTTGCTGCGTTCATTTCCTCACGTACTCCCCGGGCCTAGTGAGCGGCTAAGGTACTTCAGGCGCGTTACAGAATGGCGTAGGTCCATTCGTCTGAAGCACGAGGAAAAATCAATACAATTGCTGTGCCATGCCGCCCGACCGATTATCGCGAGCATAAAAAAACCCGTCATCCGACGGGTTTTTCACTCATTGGCCGATCAACGTTTTACCGGTGTCGGCTGCTGCTGGGTCAGGCAGTGGATGTTGCCACCGCCCAGCAGCAGCTCGCGCCCCGGGATCATCACCACTTCGTGATCCGGGAAGACCTTGGCCAGGATCGCCCGGGCCAGGGCATCGGCCGGGTCGTCGAAGCTCGGGGCGATGATGCCGCCGTTGACGATCAGGAAGTTCACGTAGGAACCGGCCAGACGCACCGACGGGTCACGCTCCTGGCTGCCCACCACATGATCAACGCCGTCGCATTCTGCCTGGGTGGCATACAGTGGCCCCGGGATCGGCATCTTGTGCACCACGAACTCGCGGCCTTTGGCGTCACGGGTGTTTTTCAGCACCTCGTAGGCGGCATGGCAGCGTGCATAGTTGGGGTCATTGGAATCATCGGTCCAGGCCAGTAACACTTCGCCGGGGCTGACGTAACAGCAGAAGTTGTCGACGTGGCCATCGGTCTCGTCGTTGTACAGGCCGTCCGGCAGCCAGACGATGGTCTCGACCGCCAGGTGCTCGCGCAGGATCTCCTCGATCTGCTCGCGGTTCAGGTGCGGGTTGCGGTTGCGGTTGAGCAGGCATTCCTCGGTGGTGATCAGGGTGCCTTCGCCGTCGACGTGGATCGAACCACCCTCGAGCACGAAACCTTCGGTGTGGTAGCGCTGCACGCGCTCCATCTCCATGACCTTGGCGGCCAGCTCCTCGTCGCGGTTCCAGGGGGCGTACAGGCCACCGTCGAAGCCACCCCAGGCGTTGAAGCCCCAGTCCACGCCACGCACTTCGCCATGGTCGTTGATGACGAAGGTCGGCCCGGTGTCGCGCACCCAGGCGTCGTCGTTGCTGATCTCGACCACGCGGATGTTGGGCAGGTCGAGCTGGCGACGGGCGTTGGCGTACTGGCCGGCGGACACCGCCACGGTGACCGGCTCGAAACGGGCGATGGCCTTGGCCAGGGTCACGTGGGCGGCCTGCGCCGGCTTGCCACCCAGGCGCCAGTTGTCCGGGCGCTCCGGCCAGACCATCCACACCTGGGTCTGGGGGGCCCACTCGGCGGGCATGTGGAAACCGTCGGCGCGGGGAGTCGAGTTGAGCGTTTTCATCGATGGCCTCTGATGGCAACTGTCGGTGGTCCAGGGCCCGCTGCGCGCGCCTTTCGCGGCACAAGGCCGCTCCTACAAAGAAAATGTGTGGGACCTGTAGGAGCGGCCTTGTGCCGCGAAAGGACCGCATCGCGGTCCCGGCTACGGTAAAGCGGACACTTATAAACGATAAATATCGACTTTAGAAGTTATCGGCAAGACCGTTTTCGTATAAACGACGCACAAAATCCGATAAAAATCGATATCACAAACCTTCACCCAGGATCCGCTCCACGCTGTCGACAAAGTAGTCCACGCTGGCCCGCGTGGTGCACATCGGCGGTTTGATCTTGAGGATGTTCAGGTAGTCGCCGGTCGGCTGCATGAAGATCCCCAGGTCGCGCAGGCGATCGCACAGGATCATGGTCTCCTCGGTCGCCGGCTCCAGGGTCTGGCGGTCGCGCACCAGTTCCAGCCCCAGGTAGAACCCGGAACCGTGGGCGGCGCCGGCCAGCGGATATTTATCGACCAATGCCTGCAGGCGTGCCTTGAAGTGGCGGCCGACGTCACGGGCGTTGTCCCACAGCCCCTCGTCGCGCATCACATCCAGCACCGCCATGCCGATGCGGCAACTGACCGGGCTGCCTCCGGCCGAGGAGAAGAAATAGCCCTCGGCCTCCAGTGCCTCGGCGATCTCGCGCCGGGTGATCACCGCGCCCAACGGCTGGCCGTTGCCCATGCCCTTGGCCATGGTGATGATGTCCGGTACCACGCCCTGCTCCTCGAAGCCCCAGAAATACTCGCCCAAGCGCCCATAGCCGACCTGCACCTCGTCGGCGATGCACACCCCGCCGCGCTGGCGCACCTTGGCATAAGCCTCGCGCAGATAGCCCGGCGGCAACGAGATGCCCCCGGCGTTGCCGTACACCGGCTCGCAGATCATCCCTGCCAGCTGGCGGCCACGGGCGTCGAGGTCGGCCAGCTTGGCATCGACGTCGCGCAGATAGTCGGCGGCGCTGTTGGTGCCCCGGTAGCGCCCGCGGAAGGTGTTCGGTGCCTCCACCGGGTGCACCCAGTCCGGACGGGTCTCCAGGGCCTGGGGGTTGTCGGCGATGGAGGTGGAGATCGCGTCGGTGGCCACCGACCAGCCGTGGTAGGCCTCCAGCACGCTGAGCAGGTCGCGCCCGCCGCTGTAGGCCCAGGCCAGGCGGATCGCCAGGTCGTTGGCCTCGGTGCCGCTGTTGACCAGGAACACCCGGTCAAAGCCTTCCGGGGCCACTTCCAGCAAGCGCTCGGAGAACTCGGCGATGGCCGCGTAGTGGAAGCGCGAGTTGGTGTTGAGCAGCGACCACTGGCGCGCCGACTCGGCGACCATGCGCGGATGGCCATGGCCAAGCACCGCGACGTTATTGAGCATGTCGAGGTACGAGCGGCCCTGCATGTCGATCAGGTAGTTGCGCCAGCCGCGCTCGATGTGCGGCGGCTGAGCGTAGTAATGCTTCTGCGAGCGGGCGAAGCTGGCATCGCGACGGGCCAGCAAGGCCTGCGCGTCGGCCAGTGGCTCGGCATCGCAGTCGAAGCCCAGCAGAGCACGCGGTGACGGGCACAGGGCCAGCCAGGCGGATGCGTGGGACGGTGTGGCGAAGAACGGTGGGCGGGTATCGGCATCCAGGCACAGCTGCACGCTGAGGAAGCCACAGGTCGCGCCCAGCGCCTGCCCCTTGAGCAGCGCCTGGCCATCGGCCGGCGTCTCTTCCAGGCCAGCGAGCCACAGGCTCCAGTGCGTGGTTCGCAGGCAGCCACGACCATCCCCGGTGCGCTGCCATACACCAGCCTCGGGTGCTTGCAGCGCGCTACCGGGCAGCAGGCTCAGCTCCACGCCCAGGGCACAGGTGGCCGGCTCTTCGGGCCGATCGATATGGGTTTGCGACAGGCGGTACTGCCCATGGAGGCTGCACGCCGGGCCCGGCTGGGCGGCGAGCAGGCGCTGGTCGAAGCCCGGCTGCTCCCAATTGCCCGCCTCGCAGAGGGGGCTGAGCACGCCCAGGTCGACCCGGGCGACCGGCTGCCCGGCAAGACTCGGCAGCAACACGGCGCAAGCGCTCATGTCCGGCGTCCCGGGCACCTGGCCCGCCGCCTGCAGGATCGCCGCCTCCATCAGCGCGGCGGGCACGGCGCAAGCGGTGTCGAAGATCTCCCATTCATGGTCGATGTTGTCGCGGGTGTACTGGTTGTCCGGGTCGATCGCCAGCTGCTGCTCGCTACTGAGCACCAGCACCGCGGCGCGGTTCAGCACCAGCGGCCACAAGGCGCGCAGCTCCGCCTCCTGCAACGGGTTAGCCGCGTGATAGGCGCTGACCGCTGGCAGGATCCGCAACGGGTCGCCCTCGGCATGATGCAACAAGGCGGCGCAGGTCACCGACAGGTCGGCGATGCGCCAGGTGCGCAGCAGGTCGCCGAAGTCGATGACGCCCTGCACCTGCCACTGCCGCTGGTCATCACGGGCCCAGACCACGTTGTCGTCGGTGATGTCCAGGTGCACGGCCTGGACCGGTAACTGCTCGACCAGCGGTTGCAGGCGAGTGGCTGCGAGCTCGGCGACCTGTGCCACCTGCTCGCGACGCTGGGCATCCTGCAACACCGGCAACAGGTGCTCGATCAGCACCGAGGCGTGCCGCGGGTCCCACTGCAAGGTACGCTCGAGACCCGGGTGGTCGAAACCGGCCAGCGCCTTGTCGACCTCGGCGCAAAGCGTGCCGAGCTCGGCCATCACCCGCGCTGACAAGTGCCCAAGACGTGTCAGAGGCTGGCCGTCGATGTAATCTAGCAAACGGACCCGCAACGGCTGACCATCGATGTCCAGCGCCAGCAATGACTCGCCCGTGTTCGCCGGACGCACCACTGGCACCGGCATGCCTTGCCCGCGCAGATAAGCCAGGGCCGCATGCTGTGCCTGCAGTTCGATCAGCGCATAACTGCCATGGCAGACCTTGAGCACATACCGGCCCTGGTCGCTGTCGACGCAAAAATTCAGATCCTGCTGGCTACCCAGTGCCTGCAACTGCCCTTGCAGGTCATAATGCGACTGCAGCAGGGCGTTGGCCTGGGCCTCACCGAGTGATGGGCTGGGCAAGCACGCACGTTGAGTCAGGATGCTCAGGGACATAGGTGGAAACCTCTTTTTTTGCCACTTATATCGCCACTGCTGCTGCCGATATACAAGGGGCAGATCAAATCAGGCAATGGATTTCCAGCGCCGGCGTGATCGGTCAAGAGCGGCTACAACCAAACAAACCAGGCTTTAGGCCACAGGCTTCCAGTAGAGGCACATGCTCATGCGCATTCTCGTCACCGGCGGTGCCGGCTTTATCGGCTCGGCGCTGATCCGCCATCTTATCGGTGATACCGATCATGAAGTGCTCAACCTCGACAAGTTGACCTACGCAGGCAACCTGGAGTCGTTACAGGGAATCGCCGACAACAGCCGCTATGAGTTCGTCCAGGCCGACATCGCCGACCAGCCAACGGTGGGCAAGCTCCTCGAACGTTTCCAACCCGACGCCATCATGCACTTGGCCGCCGAGTCCCATGTCGACCGCTCCATCGATGGCCCGGCGGCTTTCATCCAGACCAATATCGTCGGCACCTACGCCCTGCTCGAGGCAACCCGCGCCTGGTGGAGCCAGCTGCCAGCCGAACGGCGCGCACGGTTCCGCTTCCACCACATCTCGACTGACGAGGTGTATGGCGACCTGCACGGTGTCAATGACCTGTTTACCGAGACGACCCCTTACACCCCCAGCTCCCCTTACTCGGCGAGCAAGGCGGCCTCTGACCACCTGGTCCGTGCCTGGCATCGCACCTATGATCTGCCGGTGCTGATCACCAACTGTTCGAACAACTACGGACCGTACCATTTTCCAGAAAAACTCATCCCGCTGATGATCCTCAACGCCCTGGATGGAAAACCGCTACCTGTCTACGGCAACGGCCAGCAGGTACGCGACTGGCTGTATGTCGAAGACCACGCCCGGGCGCTGCTCAAGGTGGTGACCGAAGGCAAGGTGGGTGACACCTACAACATCGGTGGCCACAACGAGCGCAAGAACCTCGAAGTGGTGCATACCTTGTGCGCGCTGCTCGAAGAGCTGGCCCCCGAACATCCAACCGGCGTGGCTCGCTATGCCGACCTGATCACCTTCGTCCAGGACCGCCCGGGCCATGACCTGCGCTACGCCATCGATGCCGGCAAGATCGAACGCGAACTGGGTTGGGTGCCGCAGGAAACCTTCGAGACCGGTTTGCGCAAGACCGTCCGCTGGTACCTGGATCACCTGGAGTGGTGCCGCCGCGTCCAGAACGGCAGCTACCAGGGCGAACGCCTGGGCACCTCCCATTTCAAGGACCTGATCGCATGACCAAAGGTATCGTCCTCGCCGGAGGCTCCGGCACCCGTCTGCACCCCATCACCCTCGGTGTGTCGAAACAACTGCTGCCGGTCTATGACAAACCGATGATCTACTATCCGATCTCGGTCCTGATGCTCGCCGGAATCCGCGACATCCTGCTGATTTCCACGCCCCTTGACCTGCCGCAGTACCGCCAGCTGTTCGGCGACGGCAGCCAGTTCGGCATCAACATAAGCTACGCCGAGCAGCCCTCGCCAGATGGCCTGGCCCAGGCATTCCTGATCGGTGAAGCGTTCATCGGCGACGACTCGGTATGCCTGATCCTAGGCGACAACATCTTCCACGGGCAGAGCTTTACCGAGCAACTGCAACGTGCCGTCAGCCACGCCTCCGGCGCCACCGTGTTCGGCTACTGGGTCAAGGATCCCGAGCGTTTCGGTGTGGTCGAATTCGACGAACAGGGCAACGCCCTGTCCATCGAGGAGAAGCCACGGCAACCCAAGTCCAGCTATGCCGTGACCGGCCTGTACTTCTACGACAACGACGTGATCGAGATCGCCAAGGGCGTACGCCCGTCGGCACGGGGCGAGCTGGAAATCACTGACATCACCAATGCCTACCTTCAGCGCGGCGACCTTCGGGTCGAGCGTTTCGGCCGTGGCTTCGCCTGGCTCGACACCGGCACCCATGAAAGCCTGCTGGAAGCCTCGCAGTACGTGCAGACCATCGAGAACCGCCAGGGACTCAAGGTGGCCTGCCTGGAGGAAATCGCCTTCAACAAGGGCTGGATCAGCCGCGAAAGCCTGCTGGTAAAGGCCGATGAACTGAAGAAGACCGGATACGGTCAATACCTGCGCAAAGTGGCCGACGAATCTGCATGAACATCATCCCCACAGACATAGCTGACGTCCTGATCATCGAACCCAAGGTGTTTGGAGATGATCGAGGGTTCTTCTTCGAGAGCTTCAATGCCAAGGTCTTCGAAGAACATACCGGGCTACCGGTAAGTTTTGTTCAGGACAATCACTCGCGCTCGCTGAGGGGGGTATTGCGAGGGCTTCACTATCAGGAGCGCAACATCCAGGGCAAACTGGTGCGCGTGATCCAGGGCGAAGTGCTGGATGTAGCAGTCGACGTGCGCCGTAGCTCGCGGACCTTCGGCAAGTGGGTCGCCCAGCAGCTGTCCGCGGAGAATCGTCGCCAGCTGTGGATTCCTCCGGGCTTCGCCCATGGATTCCTGGTACTCAGCGAGTCGGCTGAGCTTCTGTACAAGACCACCGACTACTACAATCCAGAAGCCGAGCATAGCATCCGCTGGGACGACCCCACCCTGGCAATCGACTGGAAGCTCAAGGACGATCCCCAGCTTTCCGCGAAGGACCAGCAGGGCAAACTGTTCACCGAACTGGCACTATTGCCATGAAGATTCTCGTCTGTGGTCGCAATGGCCAGGTCGCCCATGCACTGCACGATGCGCTCGAAGGTCTTGGCGACGTGCAGTTACTCGGGCGTGAGCGGCTCGACATGGCCCAACCGGCGCTTTTGCGAGAGCAACTGCGCACGCATGCTCCCGACTTGATCATAAATGCCGCCGCTTACACGGCTGTCGACCAGGCAGAAAACGAGCCCGACGTAGCCTATGCGATCAATGCCGAAGCTCCACGGGTACTCGCCGAGGAGGCCGAGCGCCTGGGCGCGCCGCTGATCCACTACTCAACCGACTACGTGTTCGATGGATGCAAGGCCACACCGTACGACGAAGAGGACGAGCCTGATCCCCTGAGCGTCTACGGCCGAAGCAAACTGTCAGGAGAACAGGCGATCCGCGCAGCAGGCGCAGAACACCTGATCCTGCGCACCAGCTGGGTCTATTCGCTGCATGGGCGCAATTTCCTGCTGACCATGCAGCGCCTGCTTCAGGAACGCGCTCAACTGAAAGTGGTGGACGACCAGATCGGCGCCCCGACCTGGGCAGCCACAATTGCAGCCAGTACGCGTGCATTGATCGAGCGCTGGCAGAACGGCCAGGCCGGCGCCTGGGGCACCTACCACCTGACCGCCCAGGGTGAAACCTCCTGGTTCGGCTTCGCCCAGGCCATCGGCGAACAGCTCAAGATCCGTGGCCTGCCCTGCGCCGAATTGCTGCCGATCCCTTCCAGCGAATACCCGACACCGGCAAAGCGACCGCTCAACTCGCGCCTGGACTGTTCGCGCCTGGCCCGCGAATGGCAGGTCAGCCAGCCACACTGGCACGATGCACTCATCGACTGCCTCAAGTAGCGCATAATTGCGCCAGATCCTACTGGCGCCATTATCGCAATGATCCCAAGACCCACGCCTCCCCGCCGCCCCCGCTGGCGCAGCCTGGCCCTGCTGGCGCTGTGCCTGGCCCCGCTGCTGTGGCCGCTGCACCACCTGGCCGAGCGCTACTATCAGGACGAACTGGCTTCGCAGAACCGCCAGACCCTCGACCTCTACGTCGCCAACCTGCTGGGCACCCTGCACCGCTATGAAACCCTGCCGCAGATCCTCGGCGACCTGCCGGCGCTGCGCAGCGTGCTGGCCGACCCGTTGCGCCTCGAGGCGGTGACCAACGCCAACCGCCTGCTCAAGCACATCACCCAGCAAACCGGCGCCGAGGTGATGTACCTGATGGATGTCAGCGGCAACACCCTGGCCGCCTCCAACTGGGACAAGCAGGACAGCTTCGTCGGCCGCAACTTCTCGTTCCGCCCCTACTTCATCGAAGCAATGGAGGGCCGCCTGGGGCGCTTCTTCGGCCAAGGCACCACCTCGGCCAAGCGCGGCTACTTCTTCGCCGCCGCCGTGCACGACCGCGACAAGGTGATCGGCGTGCTGGTGGTCAAGGTCGATCTCGATCACACCGAAACCCTCTGGGGCCGCACTCCGGAACAACTGCTGCTGACCGACCAGAACGGCGTGGTGGTGCTCACCTCGCGCCCGGACTGGCGCTTTCGCGCCACCCGCGAGCTGACCGCGGCCGAGCGCCAGGCCATCGTCGCCATCCAGCCCTACCCGACCCAGGCGCCGCAGCCGCTGACCCTCGACCAGGCCGCCTGGCTGATCCAGACCCGCGACATCAAGGAAACCGGCTGGCAGGTGAGCATCCTCGCCCCGCGCCTGCTGGTCGACCGCTCGGTGCAGACGGTCATGGCCATCGGCGGCGGCGCGCTGCTGGTGACCATGCTCCTGGCCGGCCTGGTGATGCAGCGCCGTCGCCACTACATCGACCGTATCGATTTCGAGGCCCGTGCCCGCCAGGAGCTGGAAAACCGCGTGATCGAACGCACCGCCGACCTCGAAGGCCTCAACACCCGACTCAAGAGCGCGGTACTCGAGCGCGAAAGCGCCCAGCAAGAGCTGGTGCGCGCCCAGGACGAACTGGTCCAGGCCGGCAAGCTGTCGGTGCTCGGCACCATGTCGGCCAGCATCAGCCACGAGCTGAACCAGCCGCTGGCGGCCATCCGCAGCTACGCCGAGAACGCCGAGATCCTACTTGATCATCAGCGCACCGAGGACGTGCGCGGCAACCTCAAGCTGATCGGCGAGCTGACCGGGCGCATGGCCTCGATCATCGCCCACCTGCGCGCCTTCGCCCGCCGCGACCAGCACGCCCCGGAAAGCGTGGCCCTGCAACCGGCCCTGGACGACGCCCTCGCGCTGCTGGCCAAGCGCCGCCGGGCCATGGCCGTGGAACTGGTGCGCGACCTGCCCGAGGCTACCCTGTGGGTGCAGGCCGGCGAGACCCGCCTGCGCCAGGTGCTGGGAAACCTGCTGGCCAACGCCCTCGATGCCCTCACCGAGAAAGCCAACCCACGCAGGCTGTGGCTGAGTGCCGAACGCCAGGATGACTGCGTCTACCTGTACATCCGCGACAATGGCCCCGGCTTCAGCCGCCAGGCCCTGGAGCACGCCAAGGAACCGTTCTTCACCACCAAGACCCGCACCCAGGGCCTGGGCCTGGGCCTGGCCATCTGTGAAAGCCTGATGCATGCGCTGGGCGGCGAGCTGCTGCTGGGCAACCACCCGGAAGGCGGTGCCCTGCTGACGCTGAAACTGCGCGTGGCCAAGCCCGGCGCCAACCTGCAATCTTCGGAGGACACCTCGGCATGACCGAGACACTGATCGATAGCCACGCCCAGGTGCTCCTGGTCGACGACGACCCGCACCTGCGCCAGGCCCTGAGCCAGACCCTGGACCTGGCCGGGCTCAAGGTCGTGGCCCTGGCCGACGCCCAGGGCCTGGCCGGGCGCATCGAGGAAGACTGGCCAGGGGTGGTGGTCAGCGATATCCGCATGCCCGGCATCGATGGCCTGCAACTGCTGGAACAACTGCATGCCCGCGACAACGAGCTGCCGGTACTGCTGATCACCGGCCACGGCGATGTGCCGCTGGCGGTGCAGGCAATGCGCGCCGGCGCCTACGACTTCCTCGAAAAGCCCTTCGCCAGCGACGCCCTGCTCGACAGCGTGCGCCGTGCCCTGGCCCTGCGCCGCCTGGTGCTGGACAACCGCAGCCTGCGCCTGGCCCTGAGCGACCGCCAGCAGCTGGCCACGCGCCTGGTCGGCCAGTCGCCGGGCATGCAGCGCCTGCGCGAGCAGATCGGCGCCCTCGCCGGGACCCGCGCCGACGTGCTGATCCTCGGTGAGACCGGCGCCGGCAAGGAGGTGGTGGCCCGTGCCCTGCACGACCTGTCGAGCCGCCGCGACGGCCCGTTCGTGGCGATCAACGCCGGCGCCCTGGCCGAGTCCGTGGTCGAGAGCGAGCTGTTCGGCCACGAGCCCGGGGCTTTCACCGGGGCGCAGAAACGCCGGATCGGCAAGTTCGAGTTCGCCAACGGCGGCACACTGTTCCTCGACGAGATCGAGAGCATGAGCCTGGATGTGCAGGTCAAGCTGCTGCGCCTGCTGCAGGAACGGGTTGTCGAACGCCTGGGCGGCAACCAGCTGATCCCGCTGGATATCCGCATCATTGCCGCGACCAAGGAAGACCTGCGCCAGTCTGCCGACCAGGGCCGCTTCCGCGCCGACCTGTACTACCGCCTCAACGTCGCGCCGCTGCGTATTCCCGCGTTGCGCGAGCGCGGCGATGACATCCTCGTGCTGTTCCAGCACTTCGCCGACGCCGCCAGCGAGCGCCACGGCCTGCCGCCCCACAGCCTGCAACCGGCGCAGCGCGCCGTGCTGCTGCGCCACGATTGGCCGGGCAACGTGCGCGAACTGCAGAACGCAGCCGAACGCTTCGCCCTGGGCCTTGAGCTGGCCCTCGATGGCCAGGCGCCCGCGGCGACCCATGACATCCAGGTGCCCGTGCCAACCGGCAACCTCAGCGAGCAGGTCGAGCAGTTCGAACGCTCGCTGATCGCCGCCGAGCTGGGCCAACCGCACAACTCGATGCGCAGCCTCGCCGAAGCCCTCGGCATCCCGCGCAAGACCCTGCACGACAAGCTGCGCAAGCATGGCCTGAGCTTCGACGGCGGCGGCGGGCACGACGACCAGGAGGACAACCGTCCATGAGCACCGACAGCCAGTACCTGCAATCCGTGTTGCACAGTGATATTCCCCTGACCCGCGAGATGGGGATGGAAGTCATCGATTGGCAGCGGCACTGTCTGCGCCTGAAGCTGCCGCTGGCCCCCAACGTCAACCACAAAAGCACCATGTTCGGCGGCAGCCTGTACTGCGGCGCGGTGTTGGTGGGCTGGGGCTGGCTGCACCTGCGCCTGCGCGAGCTGGGGATCGATGACGGGCATATCGTCATCCAGGAAGGGCAGATCAGTTATCCGCTGCCGGTTACCGGTACGGCGGTGGCACAGTGCCCGGCGCCGGACGAGAAGACCTGGGAGCGGTTCCTGACGATGTACCAGCGTCGCGGGCGGGCGCGGCTGACGTTGGAGACGGTGGTGAGCAACGAGGGTAGCGACGAGCCTGCGGTGAGGTTCAGCGGGCAGTACGTGTTGCATCGCTGAAAGCTTGGAGGCCCATCGCGGCACAAGGCCGCTCCTACAGGGAAACGTGATCCCCTGTAGGAGCGGCCTTGTGCCGCGATGGGCTGCAAAGCAGCCCCGGCTATCTCAAGCCCGGATAGCGCCCGCCAGCTCAATCAACGCCTTCCGCCAACCGGCAGCCTTGGGCAACGCCAGGAAAAACGGATTGAGCAACGACTCCCGCGCCGGATACCGGAACGGCAATCCATCCAACCCGATCACCTCACCCCCGGCCCCTTCCAGCACGCCCTGGGCAGCCGCCGTATCCCACTGCGAAGTCGGCGCCAACCGCGGATAACAGTCAGCACTGCCTTCGGCCAGCAGGCAGAACTTCAGCGAACTGCCGATATTAGCCAGCTCCAGCTCACCCACCGCACCACTCAACCCGGCCAGCAGGGCCTCCTGCTGCGGGCTGGAATGCCGACGGCTGGCGACGACGGTAAACTTCACCCCCTGCGGTGGCGCGTTGCGTACTCGGATCGGCTGCGCGGCACCATCACGCTCCACACGCCAGGCCCCCAGGTTGCGCCCGCCGAAATAACAGCGGCCATTGGTCGGCATCGCCACCACCCCGAACACCACCTCGCCGTTTTCGACCAGCGCGATATTGACGGTGAACTCTTCGCTACCAGCGATGAACTCCTTGGTGCCATCCAGCGGGTCGACCAGCCACCAGCGCTGCCAGCCTTCACGGGTGGCCAGCGGGATGTCGCAGTCTTCCTCGGACAGCACCGGAATCTGCGGTGCCAGTGCCTGCAGACCCTCGGCGATCACCCGATGGGCCGCCAGGTCGGCAGCAGTCACCGGCGAATCGTCGGCCTTGCTGGTCACGGCCACATCGGCGCGCCAGAACGGCAGGATCGCCTCGCCGGCCAAGCAGGTGAGCGCTACCACGTCCTGCATCAATTGCCGATCGTTCATACGCTCAGCACCCCACGCTGGATCAGCAGGTCACGGGCCAGGTACAACGCCGCCAGCGCCCGTCCTTCGGTAAACTGCGGGTGCATGGCCAACGCCGAAAGCTCGCGCAGGTTGACCTTGTCGACCCGCATCGGCTCGGGCTCGTCACCCTCCAGGCGTTCTTCGTACAGGTCCGAGGCCAGCACCACCTGGATCTTCTGGCTCATGTAGCCGGGCGACAGCGACAGCTCGGTCAGGTGCTCCAGCTGGCGTGCGCCGAACCCGGCCTCTTCCTTGAGCTCCCGGTCGGCGGCGGCCAGCACGTCCTCGCCCGGCTCGATCAGGCCCTTGGGCAAGGACAGCTCGTATTCATCGGTGCCGCCGCAGTATTCCTCGACCAGCAGCGCGTGCTCGGCATCGAGCATGGCCACGATCATCACCGCGCCATAACCGTTGCCACGACCGACCAATCGCTCGTAGGTGCGCTCGGTGCCGTTGGAAAAGCGCAACTGCACGGCCTCGACCCGGAACAGGCGGCTGCTGGCGACGATTTCGCGGCTGAGGACGGTGGGTTTCTGGCGCATGGGGCGGCTCCTTGGCGTGAACGGGTTACTATACCGTGGCTTGCCGACTGATCGAGAATTTCCCATGCCCGTTCTTCCCTGGTCCGCCATCGATACCGTCCTGCTGGACATGGACGGTACCCTGCTCGACCTGCACTACGACAACCGCTTCTGGCTGGACCACCTGCCCCAGCGCTATGCCGAGCTGCATGGCGTGAGCCGAGCCATGGCCGAGCTTGAGCTGCGCCCGCTGTTCGAACAGCATGCCGGGACGCTCAACTGGTACTGCCTGGACTTCTGGAGCCGCGAGCTGCGTCTGCCGATCCGCGAGCTGAAACAGGAGATCGCCGACCTTATTGCCCTCAAGCCGGATGCCGACACCTTTCTCGCGGCCGTGCGCAAGGCGGGCAAGCGGGTGGTGATGATCACCAATGCGCATCGCGATTCACTGTCGCTGAAACTGGAGCGGGTGGAACTGGCGCCGTACTTCGAACGGCTGATCAGTTCGCATGACTATGGATATCCGAAAGAGAGCCCGCAGTTCTGGGACGCGTTGCACGCGGATATCGGCTTCGAACCGGCGCGCAGCCTGTTCATCGACGACACCCTGGCGATTCTGCGCAGTGCCCGGCGGTACGGGGTGGGGCATCTGCTGGCGGTGCGCCAGCCGGACAGTCGGGCGGAGCCTCGGGATACCCAGGAGTTTGCGGCGGTCGAGGATTACCGGGAGTTACTGGTTGGCCTGTGAGGGCCTCTCGCGGGTAAACCCGCTCCCACAGGAGTTGCACAGTCCTTGAATGTGGTGCAGTACCTGTGGGAGCGGGTTTACCCGCGAAAGAGCCGGATCAGACGATGAAGATTAATCCGGAATACGCAGCACCTGCCCCGGATAGATCTTGTTGGGATCCTTCAGCATCGGCTTGTTCGCCTCGAAGATCTTCTGGTACTTGTTGGCATCGCCATAGACCCGTTTGGAGATGGCGCTCAGGGTGTCGCCTTTCTCGACCTCGACGAACCGCGCCGCCTGGGCCACCGGCCCGGTGACGGTGATCTGGTCATCCACCGAAGCCACCCCCGCGATATTGCCGGCGGCCAGTATGATCTTCTCCTTCTCTTCCTGGCTGGCCACCTCGCCCTTGAGAATGACCTTGTCACCCTCTACAGTGGCCGAAATGTTCGGGTTACCCAGGCCAACGTCCTGGACGTGCTTCTTCAACTGTTCCTCGGCATTGGCATTGCCCGGCGTCAGCAGGTCGATCAACTTCTCGCCGGCTTCCTTCACGAAACTGAACAGGCTCATGTGGCGCTCCTTTGATGGTGAATCCATGGAAGCAGGAGTCTAGGCCAGGATCCCTCATCCCGCCCCACTGCGACCAATCGACGCGCTCTATCACGGCATAGACGCTAGCGATTAGACGCCACCGGCACAGGGGCCTAGGCTTGTGGGGTCAAACTGCCAGCCGGTATTCGCCCCGATGAACAGCAAGCCACCGGTCTGCGCGGCGTCCACGTCTTTTGCGCTGCCCGCCGCCAGTAACACCTACGACTACGTCCAGCTCACCGACACAGCTCGCGAAAGCACGCCGTTGGCCGAGGAAGTGGCCCTGGCCATCGTCTACAACGGCCTGAACCAGGCGGTGATGCTGGTCAGCCCGACCGACCTGGAAGACTTCGCCGTCGGTTTCAGCGTGGGCAGTGGCATCGTCGCCGGTACCGAAGAAATCTACGACGTGAAGCTCTCCGGCAGCGGCTCGGCGCTGTATGCCGACCTGGAGATCTCCAGCCGCGCCTTCTGGAACCTGAAGAACCAGCGCCGTCAGCTGGCCGGCACCAGCGGCTGCGGCCTGTGCGGCGTCGAGGCCCTGGAGCAGGCATTGCCCGAGCTGGACGTGCTGCCTGGCGCGCCGCTGCCGCCCGCGCACTGGCTGAAGGACCTGCGCCAGCGCATCGACGCCTTCCAGCCCCTCGGCCAGCACTGCGGCGCGGTGCACGCGGCGCTGTTCATGGACCGCGACGGCCAGCTGCTGCTGGGTCGCGAGGATATCGGCCGGCACAACGCCCTGGACAAGCTGATCGGCGCCCTGCTGCGCCAGCGCATCGACACCACCGGCGGCCTGGCCATCGTCACCAGCCGCTGCAGCCTGGAGCTGATCCAGAAAGTCCTGCGCGCCGGCATCCAGACGTTGGTCAGCCTCTCCGCGCCCACGGGCCTGGCCCTGCAATGGGCGCGCAAGCACAACCTCAACCTTATCCATCTGCCCAAACACAGTGCACCGCGGGTGTTCAGCCCAGCGGCGGAGTAGCAACAGCCGTGACCTCCTACGAAAAACTGCCAGACAACGCCCCCGCCTCCACCCCTCGCTACAAGCCCTACCCCGGCCCTGCCGGCGGTTGGGGGGCGCTGCGCAGCGTGGCCAAGGCCTGGGTGGGCAGCGACAACGCCCTGAAGAACATCCGCGCCCTGCTCAAGACCAACCAGAACGGCGGCTTCGACTGCCCCGGCTGCGCCTGGGGCGACTCGCCCGAAAGCGGCATGGTCAAGTTCTGCGAGAACGGCGCCAAGGCGGTCAACTGGGAGGCCACCAAGCGCCGCGTCGATGCGGCGTTCTTCGCCCGCTACAGCGTCAGCGCGCTGCTCGAGCAGAGCGACTACTGGCTTGAGTACCAGGGACGCCTGACCGAGCCGATGGTCTACGACCCGGTCACTGACCGCTACCAGCCGATCGACTGGGACGCGGCCTTCGCCCTGATCGCCCGCCACCTGAACAACCTGTCCAGCCCTGACCAGGCCGAGTTCTACACCTCCGGCCGGGCCAGCAACGAGGCGGCGTACCTGTACCAGCTGTTCGTGCGCGCCTACGGCACCAACAACTTCCCCGACTGCTCGAACATGTGTCACGAGGCCAGCGGCGTGGCGCTGGGCCAAAGCGTCGGCGTGGGCAAGGGCACAGTCACGTACGACGATTTCGAACACGCCGACACGATCTTCGTCCTGGGTCAGAACCCCGGCACCAACCACCCACGCATGCTCGACCCACTGCGTGACGCGGTGAAGCGCGCTGCCCAGGTGGTCTGCGTCAACCCGCTCAAGGAGCGTGGCCTGGAGCGTTTCCAGCATCCGCAGAACCCGCTGGAGATGCTGACCAACACTGACCGCCCGACCAACACGGCGTTCTTGCGCCCGGCCCTGGGCGGCGACATGGCGCTGCTGCGCGGCATGGCCAAGTTCCTGCTGCAGTGGGAGCGTGAAGCCCAGGCCAAGGGCGAGCCGGCGATCTTCGACCATGCCTTCATCGCCGAGCACGGCCATGGCGTGGACGAGTACCTGGCAGCGGTCGATGCCACCCCGTGGGAGCAGATCCAGGCGCAATCGGGCCTGACCCTGGCCGGCATCGAACTGTCGGCGCGTATGTACTGCAAGGGCAAGCGGGTGATCATGTGCTGGGCCATGGGCATCACCCAGCACCGCCATTCGGTGCCGACCATCCAGGAAATCGTCAACCTGATGCTGCTGCGCGGCAACCTCGGCGTGCCCGGCGCCGGCCTGTGCCCGGTGCGCGGCCACAGCAACGTGCAGGGCGACCGCACCATGGGCATCAACGAACGGCCGCCAGTGTTCCTGCTCGACGCTCTCGAAAAACGCTTCGGTTTCCCGGTGCCGCGCCATAACGGCCACAACACCGTCGAGGCGATCCACGCCATGCTTGACGGTCGGGCCAAGGTGTTCATCGGCCTGGGCGGCAATTTCGCCCAGGCAACGCCGGACACCGAGCGTACCGCGCAGGCGCTGCGCAACTGCGAGCTGACCGTGCACATCAGCACCAAGCTCAACCGCAGCCACCTGGTCCACGGCAAGCAGGCACTGATCCTGCCGTGCCTGGGCCGCACCGATATCGACCTGCAGGGCGAAGGCCCGCAGGCGGTGACGGTGGAGGACTCGTTCAGCATGGTCCATGCCTCCAACGGCCAGCTCAAGCCGCTGTCCCGGCAGATGCGCTCGGAGCCGGCCGTGGTCGCCGGCATCGCCGCCGCCACCTTGGGCAAGCAGCCGGTGGACTGGCACTGGCTGGTGGCCGACTACGCGCGCATCCGCGACCTGATCGCCGACACCATCCCCGGCTTTGCCGACTTCAATGAACGCCTGCGCCTGCCCGGCGGCTTCTATCTGGGCAACAGCGCCGGCAGCCGCCAGTGGAAGACCGCCAGCGGCCGTGCCAACTTCAAGGCCAACCTGCTGCCCGACAGCCTGCTCGACGAGCGCGTGCGCGCCAGCGGCCAGTTGCCGGACCTGATCATGCAGTCGATGCGTTCGCACGATCAGTACAACACCACCATCTATGGCATGGACGACCGCTACCGCGGCGTGCGCGGCCAGCGCGACGTGCTGTTCGTCAACGAAGCCGACATCGTCCGCCTGGGCTTCCAGCCAGGGCAGAAGGTCGACATCGTGTCGCTGTGGGGCGATGAGCATGTGCGCCGGGTGCATGGCTTCACCCTGCTGGCGTTCGACATTCCCGCCGGCCAGGCGGCGGCCTACTACCCGGAGGTGAACCCGCTGGTGCCGCTGGAAAGCATCGGCGATGGCAGCCATACGCCGACGTCGAAGTTCATCGCCATCAAGCTGGAGCGGGCGCGGGACGACGGGCGCATCATCTGAGCAAGATTGGGCTATGCGCGATCCCTGTAGGAGCGGCCTTGCCTAGGCGTCGGACCGGCCGGAAAGGGCCGCAAAGCGGCCCCGGCGATATCTGCTTGATGCACAAATCGTGGGGGCGCTTCGCACCCCTTTCGCGGCACGAGGCCGCTCCTACAAGGGCAAGCGCAGATTCCGAGCAATTGCCCACAAAAAAGCCCTGTTCCGCAACGGTTCAGGGCTTCGTCATAAATAGCTCAGACAACCGAAAATCGATAAAGTTTCATACATAATTCAATAACTTAGAGAATTGTGTACAACTCGTGCTACTCGTCGGATTCCGATTGCCAGGCGCCTCGGCGAGCCTCAAATTCCGCTTCGTCATCCCTCTGAGGCTCTCTTGATGAAGAAGTACTCCTCGATTCTGTTGTTGTCTTTTGGTCTGCTCAGCGGCGTTGCCATGGCAGGCGGCACCACCGAAGCCGGCATTGGCGGCGCATTGGGTGGGGTACTCGGCTCCGTGGTGGGCAACTCCATCGGCGGTAGCACCGGCGGCGCCATCGGTGCCGGCCTGGGTGGCGCGGCCGGCGGCGCCCTGGGTGCCGACAAGCGCCAGCGTGGCGAAGCGGCCATCGGTGGCGCACTGGGCGCCGCAGGCGGCAACGTGGTGGGTCGCTCCGTGGGCGGCACCACCGGCAGCTACATCGGCGCGGCCGCCGGTGGTGGCGCCGGTGGCGCACTGGGCAACTACATGGGCAACAAGGCCGATGAGGATGAGCGCCGTGATTCGCGCCGCTACCGTCGCGACTACGACGATCGCCGCTACTACGACCGCGGTCACCACTATGGCCATCGCAAGCACAAGCGCCACTGGCGCCATGACTGATCGCCAGGCTTACGCCTGAGGCCTAAGGCCCTGCCCTCATCGGCAGGGCCTTTTCGTTTGCATACCCGCCAGAGGATTAGGGGCTGCCCCGATATGGAGGCCACTAGCCACTAGTTATCATCGCTGTTTCGATCAAGCACAGGACGCAGGGAATGCGCACGATCATCACCGACCCCGTCTGTCTGCCCCGGGCCAGGAGAGGCTGAAGGATGCCCGGTCGTCGCCCGCCACTGCTCGGCGAAGCCAGCTTTGCGTCGATTCGCCAGCGGGTCGTGCAGGCCACCGGCGTGCAACTGGCCGACGATCGCCGTGCCGTGGTCGCGGCGCGCCTGCACAAGCGCCTCAAGGCCCTGGGCCTGGCGGACTTCGAGCGCTACCTCGCCCTGCTCGACAGCCCCCGGGGCGCGGAGGAGCACGAGCACCTGCTGCGCCTGCTGGTCGCCCGTGACAGCTACTTCTTTCGCGAGCATCGCCACTTCGAATGCCTGGCCCGCTGGCTGGCCGACCTCGACCACCCCGCACGCCTGTGGAGCGCCGCCTGCGCCACCGGGGAGGAAGCCTGGAGCCTGGCCATGGTCGCCGCCGAAAACGCCCGCCATCCCGGCTGGCAGGTGCTGGCCAGCGACTTCGACCCACAACTGCTGGAGACCGCCGCTGCCGGCATCTACGACATCGCCCAGGCACGCTACTTCCCCGAAGGCTGGCTGGCCCGCCACTGCCTGTGCGGCGTCGACGAGATGGCTGGCCGGCTGCGGGTCACGGCGGCCCTGCGCGAGCAGGTGCGCTTCGAGGCGCACAACCTGATCCGACCCTTGCCTGAACAGCTCGGCAGCTTCGATGTCATCCTGCTGCGCAACCTGTTGTCGAACCTGGCGCCACGGTACAAGAACGAGGTACTCCAGCGCCTGCTGGCACACCTGCGCCCCGGTGGCCTGATGATCATCGGTCACAGCGAGAGCGTCCACGCCCTGGGCCTGCCCCTGCGTCCACTACTGCCGTCGGTGTTCGAACGCCTATGATAAGAGGCACTGCCGCGCCCATCGGCAGACAAGGACTGATCGCGCAACCGCGCGCAGTGCGCTTTCGGATCGAGCAGGCCTGCCGCCCCCCTTCCCTTGCGAAACAGGCCCTTATCCATGCCCTGCCGAATCCTGCTTGCCGATCACTCGCCGCTCTTCCGCGCCGGCCTGCGTGCCCTGCTTGAACAGAAGAAAGATTTCGTCGTGGTGGGCGACACCGGCGATGCCATGACGGCCGTGAGCCTTGCGGAAAAACTCAAGCCGGACATCGTGGTGCTCGACATGAGCGGCGAGCTGGACAGCCAGCAGGCCCTGCAGGAGCTGTTCATCCGTGCCCCCGCCTGCCGGGTGCTGATGTTCTCGCCACGCTCGGAGCTCGAGCATGTGATGAGCTGCCTGCAGCTGGGCGCCCATGGTTTCCTGCTCAAGAGCGCCACGGTGAGCGAACTGGAGCAGGCCCTGCAGACCCTGCGTGGTGGCGGCCAGTACCTGTCGTCGGCGGTGCTGCCGATGGTCATCGGCCAGGCCCTGAAACACAGCCGCAAGCGCGTCGTCAGTCAGGTCCAGACACCGCCGCTGACCACCCGCCAGCTGGAGATCCTGCGCCTGATCGCCCGCGGCGAGACCACTCGCTCCATCGCCGACGGCCTGGGCCTGAGCATCAAGACCGTGGAGGCTCACCGCTCGCAGATCATGCACCGCCTGCAGATCCACGACGTGCCCGGCCTGGTGCTGTTCGCCGTGCGCGAGGGGATCATTCGCCTCAACGATTGAGCGACAGCCCGGCGAGGATCAGCTGCAGCGTCTCCGGTAGCGCCACAGGACGCCCCGAGGCCCGCTCGATGAACACCTGCACCACACTCCCCGCCGCGCAGGCCTCGGCCTCGCCCGGGCGGAACAGCGCCAGGCGGAACTCCACGGTACTGCCCGCCAGGCGCGTCACGCCCAGGCCCACCTCGAGCACGTCGGGAAAGCCCGGCAAGGCGAAGAAATCCGCCGCCGAGCTGACGACGAAGCCGGCCAGCTCACCGTCGCGCAGGTCCAGCTCGGCCTGTTCGACCAGGAAGGCCTGGATGGCGGTTTCGAAAAAGGCATGCACGGTGGCGCCGGCGAGGTGACCGTTATGGTCGTTGTCCTGCGGGCGGGTAAGGATGGGGTGGAAATGGGAGAAGGCGGAGCGTTGGGGGGATTCTGTCATGAGGCATCTGCTTTCTGGTGGGTGCCCTGCAAGTGAAACAGATTCTGGCCGTGCTGTATTGATGCGGCTATCCGACAAACCTTCAGGAACGGTGTGTAAATCCTGTAGGAGCTGGCCTTCCCTGCGATAGCCTCAGTAGACACAGCACCCAAAGCGGGCTTTCAGATACGAAAAAGCCGCCCCGAAGGGCGGCTTTTCTTCCGAACCGGCAGCAGCTTAGAGCTGCGGACCAGCGGCCTTGATGGCGTCGGAAACGTCGAACTTCTTGAAGTTCTCGGTGAACAGCGTGGCCAGGCCCTTGGCGGCTTCGTCGTAGGCAGCCTTGTCAGCCCAGGTGTTGCGTGGGTTGAGCAGTTCGGTCTCGACGCCTGGAACAGCCTTCGGCACGTCCAGGTTGATGATGTCCAGGTGCTCGGTTTCGGCACCGACCAGAGCGCCGCTCTGGATGGCAGCGATCACGCCACGGGTGGTCGGGATGCTGAAACGCTTGCCGACGCCGTAGCCACCACCGGTCCAGCCGGTGTTGACAAGGTAGACCTTGGAACCGAACGCCTTGATACGCTTGATCAGCAGTTCGGCGTAAACGCCGGCCGGACGCGGGAAGAACGGTGCGCCGAAGCAGGTGGAGAAGGTCGACTTGATGCCGCCGCCCGAACCCATTTCGGTGGAACCGACCAGCGCGGTGTAGCCGGACAGGAAGTGGTAGGCCGCCTGCTCGTTGTTCAGGATCGACACCGGAGGCAGTACGCCGGTCAGGTCGCAGGTCAGGAAGATGACCGCGTTCGGCTCGCCGCCCAGGTTCTCTGCCGAGACCTTCTCGACGTGCGCCAACGGATAGGCGGCACGGCTGTTCTGGGTCAGGCTCACGTCGGCGTAGTCGGCGTGCTTGTTGGCGTCGATCACGACGTTTTCCAGCACCGCGCCGTGCTTGATGGCTTTCCAGATGACCGGCTCGTTCTTCTCGGAGAGGTCGATGCACTTGGCATAGCAACCGCCTTCGATGTTGAAGACCACGCCCTCACCCCAGCCGTGCTCGTCGTCACCGATCAGGTAACGGCTTTCGTCGGCCGACAGGGTGGTCTTGCCGGTGCCGGACAGGCCGAAGAACAGGGTGACGTCACCCTCTTCGCCGATGTTGGCGGCGCAGTGCATCGGCAGCACGTCGGCGGCCGGCAGCAGGAAGTTCTGCACCGAGAACATGGCTTTCTTCATTTCACCGGCGTAACGCATGCCGGCGATCAGCACCTTCTTCTGGGCGAAGTTGATGATCACGCAGCCATCGGAGTTGGTGCCGTCACGCTCAGGCACGCACTCGAAGTTGGCAACGTTGAGGATCTGCCACTCACCACGGCCAGCCGGGTTGTACTGCTCGGGGTTGATGAACAGGCAACGGCCGAACAGGTTCTGCCAGGCGGTCTGGGTGGTCATCTTGACCGGCAGGTAGTGCTCGGCCGCAGCGCCTACGTGAACGTAGGAAACGAAGTGATCCTGGGCGTTGTTGAACGCCTCGACGCGGTCCCACAGGGCATCGAACTTGTCGGCCGGGAACTTGCGGTTGATCGGGCCCCAGCCAATCTGGTCCTGGGTGGACGGTTCTTCGACGATGAAACGGTCAGCCGGCGAACGGCCGGTGCGGTGACCGGTTTCCACCACCAGCGCGCCAGTATCGGCCAGCACGCCTTCACCGCGGGACAGCGCTTCTTTTACCAGCTCATCGACGCTCAGGTCGGTGTACACGGTGTTGTTGGCTTGCGTCATGAGATACCCCATCCGGCCCGAGGCCGAGTGCTCCAAACGTTTTGTAGTCGTCTCGAAAAAACTACTACAGCGAAAAAAGTGGCCGGATTATGCCAGAAACGCCCAAAAAAAGTAGGCCCCTCCTGTCAGAACTGCGTTTTTGCGCAATTCGACAGGAGAATTTCCTGTAGTTAACCGTTTCAGTGCTGAGTTTCTGACGGCGCCTCGGTGCCGCCACCGGCAAACAATTGCGCGACATCGCTTGCATCGAAGAGATAGCGCTCGTTGCAGAACTGGCAATCGATCTCGACCTGGCCGCCGCATTCGGCCACCAGCGCCTTGGCATCCTGCTCGCCGAGGCTGACCAGGGCGTTGGCGGAACGCTCGCGCGAGCAGCTGCAACGGAAGCGTAGCGGCTGGATATCGAACAGGCGAACCGCGTCCTCGTGGTACAGGCGGTGCAGCACGGTTTCGTTGTCCAGGCCGAGCAGTTCCTCGGTCTTCACGGTGTTGGCCAGGGCCTTGACGTGGGCCCAGCTTTCCTCGCGCTCCTCGCTGTCCTTGTGGATCTCGGCCGGCAGCTGCTGCACCAGCAGGCCGCGGGCACGCGCGCCATCGGCGGCCAGGGAGATGCAGGTGTTCACCTGCTGCGACATGACGAAGTAGTTGGTGAAGCACTCCGACAGGTCCTTGCCGTCCAGTTCGACGGTGCCCTGGTAGCGCTGGCCATTGACCGGAATGATGGTCAGCACCAGGTGACCACCCGGCATCAGGTCGGCCAGATTGGCATCCGCCTTGATCTGCTCGGCTTCATAGCGTGCCAGGCCACGGATGTCGTGCTCGCTGGTGTACTCGATGGCCAGCAGCGGCACCGGGCCCTGGGACTGCGCCTGGAGCACCAGCAGCCCGTCGAACTTCAGGGTGCCGACCAGCAGCGCGGCGGCGGCCATCAGTTCACCGAGCAGATGCTTTACCGGCTGCGGGTAGGCGTGCTTGGCCAGCACCTCGGCGTAGCTGCGTTCCAGCGCGACCATCTCGCCGCGCACGTCGCGGTCGTCGAACAGGAAGCGTTGAGTGAAATCGGTATCTGGCAAGTCGCTCATGGTTGTCTGGCTTTCTAAAAATGATTACAAAATAATTACAGGAGACCGAAAGGTCCGTCGCAGAGCGCTCACGAGGCGCTCACTTCCTGCTGGATATCGAGGTATTTTATGGACAATCGACCACTGTTCCAAGCAAGGTGGTCCTGGGGACCGTTGGCAGCCTGCACCCTGCTGCCCATCGCACTACTGTGTTTCTGGTTGTGGCCCGTTGGCCAGATCCTGTGCCTGACTTTCGACGAATGGCTGTTCCACAGCCTCAATGCGCCACTGGCCGACAACCTGGTCTGGCGGTCGATCTGGGCAGTCGGCAGCCTACGCCCCTTCGACATCCTGGTCGGCCTGATCATGCTGTCGCTGCTGATCCACGGCGATTGGGTATTCAAGGCTACCCAAGTGCGCCAGGCTTTTTTCGGCTTTTTGGTGACCCTACTCCTCTTAGTGGTGATTCGCGCGCTGTTTTCCAAGTGGGTCAGCGCAATGGGCTGGCAACACAACAGCCCGTCGATGGTGTTCGACGACGCCGTGCACCTGAGCGACTTCTATCCGCACATGGAAGCGAAGTGGGAATTGAAGGACCGTTCCAGCCAGAGTTTCCCGGGTGACCACGCCTCGGTGCTGCTGATCTGGGCGCTGTTCATGAGCCTGTTCAGCCGCCGCCTGGTGCAGCACCTGGTGATCTGGGCACTGGCCTTGCTGTTCATGCTGCCGCGCCTGGTGGCCGGCGCCCATTGGGGGCAGGACGACTACATCGGCGGCCTGTTGATGGCGGTGCTGGCACTGGGCTGGAGCTGCCACACGCCCCTGGTGGCCAAGGCCAGCGAGGCGCTGGTGCGCTGGACGGCACCGCTGTTCGGCCTGCTCGGCAAGCTGCCGTTGGTCGGGCGCATGAGCGTGATGCGCACCGCCTGATCCATTGCCGGGGCCGCCAGGCGACCCCGGTCCTCAAGCCCTGGCCAGCTCCGGCAAGTCCCCGGACAACCCCAGGGCCTGGCGCACGAACAGCGCCTTGGCCTCGGGCATCTGCTCTACCAGCTTCAAGCCGCTGTTGCGCAGCCAGCGCAGGGGCAGCGGATTGGCCTGGAACAAGCGCTCGAAGCCCTCCATCGCCGCCATCAACGCCAGGTTGTGCGGCATCCGTCGCCGCTCGAAGCGGCTCAGCACCTTCACATCGGCCAGGCGCTCGCCACGCTCGCAGGCACGGACCAGTTCCTCGGCCAGCACCGCGGCGTCGAGAAAGCCCAGGTTGACCCCCTGCCCGGCCAATGGGTGGATGGTGTGAGCCGCATCGCCGATCAGCGCCAGCCCCTCCTCCACGTAGCGCTTGGCATGGCGCTGGCGCAGCGGCACGCAGACCCGCGGATCTGCCTCCAGCACATCGCCCAGACGCCCCTCGAAAGCCCGCTCAAGAGCCTGACGGAAGGCCGCGTCGTCCATCGCCATGGCCTGCTCGGCCTGCTCCGGGGTGGTCGACCAGACGATCGAGCACCAGTCCTGGCGACCATCGCGGCTGAGCGGCAGGAACGCCAGCGGGCCTTCGTCGGTGAAACGCTGCCAGGCCGTGGCCCTGTGTGCCTCGCTGCAGCGCACGCTGGTGACGATGGCGTGGTGCAGGTAATCCCACTCACGGGTTGCACAGCCGGCCAGGCGGCGTACCGCCGAGTTGGCGCCATCGGCGGCGATCACCAGCGGCGCGCGCAGCTTGCGGCCATCGGCCAGGGTCAGCAGCCACTCATCACCGGAGCGGCGCAGTTGCTCCAGGCGAGCGTTGGCCAGCAGCCCGACATCGCTGTCGTGCAGACGCTCCAGCAGGCCATCCTGGACCACGCGGTTCTCGACGATATGACCCAGCACCTCGGCATGCACGCTGGCCGCGGAGAAATGGATCTCGCCAGTGCCGCTGCCGTCCCAGACATGCATGTCCGAGTACGGCGAGACACGCCGCCGGGCGATGCCGTCCCAGGCGCCGAGGCGCTCGAGAATGCGCTGGCTGGCGGCCGACAGGGCACTGACCCGTGGTTCGAAAGGTGCCTCGCCGTCAAACGGCTTGACCGTCATCGGGCCGCCATCAAGCAGGAGCACCTCCAGACCACTGTGGCGCAAGGCCAGGGCCAGGGCGCTGCCGACCATACCGGCACCGACAATCAACAGATCTGCGCGCATTTCCATGCCTTACGCCTGCCTCGCTTGCGGCTTGAGCCGCACGTATAGGGTTTTGTCGACCCGCGCCACCAGCTCACCGGCGCCGTCGCGAATCTCCACCTGCAACCGCGGCAGGTATTTCTTGCCGCTGGCGGTCTGCTGGCGGATCTCGTCCAGCAGCGCGTCGTCGACGTGGAATTGGGCATACACCGGGCCCTTGCCCGGCGAGATGAAATCGATGCTGGCGGCCTTGTCCCAGACGATGTATTCACGCCCCAGCTGCTCGATCAGCAGCAGCATGTAGAACGGGTCGACCATCGCGTACAGGCTGCCGCCGAACTGGGTGCCGACGTAGTTGCGATTCCACCGTGTCAGCTTCATGCGCACCTTGACGCTGCGCATGTCCGGGCTGATCTCCTGGATATGGATGCCGGCGCCCAGGTAGGGCGGGTAGAAGTTCAACAACCAGCGCAGCATCCGTGCCCGCCGTGCGAGCCGGCGAACATCGCTCATGGGCGGCCTCGCGGGTCGGGGCGGGTACCCAGGCCCATGGCCTGGCGGGCGAACCAGCTTTTTGCCGGTGGCAGCAGGTCCAGGCCAAGCAGGCCGAGGTTGCGCCCGGCAGCCAGCAGTGGCTGGCTGCTGCCGAACAGGCGGGTGACCTGGTCGGAGAAGCCGATGGTCAGGGCCTGGTCGAGGCGCTGGCGCTGGTGATAGGCCTGCAGCGTGGCCAGGTCGCCCGGCAGTGCCGGGCCGGCCAGCAGGGCGTCCGCCAGCGATTGCACGTCGCGCAGCGACAGGTTGAAGCCCTGGCCGGCGATCGGGTGCAGGCTGTGGGCGGCATTGCCCAGCACCACCAGGTGCGGGCGTACCTGCTCCTCGGCCTCGACCAGCGACAGTGGGTAGAGATGGCGGGCACCGACCTGGCGCAGGGCGCCGAGGCGATAGCCAAAGGCCTCCTGCAGCTCGCGCAGGAAGCTGCGCTCGTCGAGCTCGGCCAGGCGCCTGGCGTCCATCCCCTGGCGGGTCCAGACCAGCGCGCAGCGGTTGTCCGCCAGCGGCAGCAAGGCCATCGGGCCTTGCTCGGTGAAACGCTCGAAGGCCTGACCGGCGTGGGCTTCACCCGGGGTGATGTTGGCGATCAGCGCGCTCTGGTCATAGGGCGTGTTGCGCACATGGATGCCCAGCTGCTCGCGCAGGCCCGAACGGCCGCCGTCGGCCAGCACCGCCAGGTCGCATTCCAGCGAAGTGTCGTCATCCAGCTGCAGGCGGTAGCCACCGGCGATGGCCTGCATCGCCTGCACCTGCGCAGGGCAGCGCCAGCTGATCACTTCGTTGTCGATCGCCTGCCACAGGCACTGGCCAAGCCAGGCGTTCTCGACCACGTAGCCGAGTGCCGGCACGCCCTCCTCCAGGGCGTCCAGGCGGGTGCCGCCAAAGCGGCCGCGGTCGGACACCTGGATCTGCCGGATCGGCTCGGCGCGGCGGCTGATGGTCTGCCACAGCCCCAGGCGCTCATAGATCTGCCGGGTGCCGTAGGACAGCGCCGAGGAGCGTGCGTCATAGCTGGGCTGGAAGCTGTCGCCGGGGGCGAACGGCTCGATCAGCAGGATCTTCCAGCCACGGGCCTTGGCCGCGGCCTGCAGCGTCAGGGCCAGGCTCGCGCCCACCAGGCCGCCACCGATGATCGCCAGGTTGACCCGGTTCATGCGGCGTCCTTGCGGGCGTCGCGCATCAGCGCCTCGATCTCGGCGACCGTGCGCGGCACGCCTGAAGTAAGGATTTCACAGCCTTGCCTGGTCACCACCACGTCGTCCTCGATCCTTACCCCGATGCCACGCCACTTCTTCGCCACCGCCTGGTTGTCGGCGGCGATGTAGATGCCGGGTTCGACGGTCAGCGCCATGCCCGGTTCGAGCACGCGCCACTGGCCACCGACCTTGTATTCGCCCACGTCGTGCACGTCCATGCCCAGCCAGTGTCCGGCGCGGTGCATGTAGAAGGCACGGTAGGCCTCGCTGTCGATCAAGTCCTGCACCTCACCCTTGAGCAGCCCCAGCGTCACCAACCCTTCGGTGATCACCCGCACGGTCGCCTCGTGGGCGTGGTTCCAGTGCTTGCCCGGGGCAATCTCGGCGAACGCCGCGGCCTGGGCCGCCAGCACCAGCTCGTAGATGGCTTTCTGTTCCGGCGAGAACCGCCCGCTGACCGGGAAGGTGCGGGTGATGTCGCTGGCGTAGCAGTCGATCTCGCAACCGGCGTCGATCAGGACCAGGTCGCCGTCCTTGAGCGGCGCGTCGTTCTGCTGGTAGTGCAGGATGCAGCCATTGCGCCCGGCGGCGACGATCGAGCCGTAGGCCGGCATCTTCGCTCCGCCCTTGCGGAACTCGTAGTCCAGCTCGGCTTCCAGGCTGTACTCGTGCAGCCCGGCGCGGCAGGCCTGCATGGCACGCACGTGGGCTCGGGCGGAGATCGCCGCGGCCTCGCGCATGACCTTCACTTCCGCCGCCGATTTATACAGACGCATGTCGTGCAGCAGATGATCCAGGGCAACGAACTCGTTCGGCGGCTGGGCGCCGAGGCGGGCCTTGGAGCGGATCACGTTGATCCACTCCATCAGCCGGCGGTCGAACTCGGCGTTGCTGCCCATGTTGCTGTAGACCCGCTCGCGGCCTTCGATCAGGCCCGGCAGGATCTCGTCGATATCGCTGATGGGGAAGGCATCGTCGGCGCCGAAATCACGCACTGCGCCTTCCTGGCCAGCACGCAGGCCGTCCCACTGCTCGCGCTCGGGGTTGCGCTCGCGGCAGAACAATACGTACTCGCCATGCTCGCGCCCCGGAATCAGGGCGATCACCGCCTCGGGTTCGGGGAAGCCGCTCAGGTACTGGAAATCGCTGTCCTGGCGGTAGACATGCTCGACGTCGCGGTTGCGGATAGCGACCGCCGCGGCCGGCAGGATGGCGATGCTGTTGGGGACCATCTGCGCCATCAGCGCCTTGCGCCGACGGGCGTACTCCGCCTTGGGTATGTGGCTCATGGGCAAACGACCCCGTTCAGATCAGTGCAGCGATGGCTTTGGCGCGGGCGCGGCGGGTGCGGCCAGCTCCGTGTACAGCAGCAGCGGGGCGACGCGCAGGTACTCCATGACCTCCATGTAGTCGCTCTCGCCGTCCTCGGACTCTTCCAGCGCTTCCTGGACCTGGGAAATGGCCACCAGGTCCTGGAGCACTTCCTTGGCATCGGTGGACAGGTCCTTGCCGCCGGCGTTCAGGCCGAAGCCGGTGATGAAGCCCTGGCACCACTGGCCCAGCGCGGTGGCGCGGTCACTGAGTGCGGCATCATCGGAGGGCAGCAGCAGGACGATGGCGACGTCCTCGCCGGTCAGCTCGGCCTTGACCATCTCTTGCAGGCCGACCAGGGCGTTGCGTACCGAGTCACCGGGCTCGGTCTCGAGCAACTGGGCGGCGTCGGCAAGCCAGGCATCGGCATCGAAGCCGGCGCCGGCGCAGCTGCGACCGATCAGCAGGCCATGCAGCTCGGCAGGGGTGACGGGGTGGCCATTGCTCGAAAGCAACATGGCGAAGGCGATGTAGGGCGATTGGGTATTGGGCATGGGCAGCTAGGCGCCAGACGGCGCAATGACTAGAATGGAGGCCTTGTATCCTAGCACCGGCAGGCGCGCCAAGACCATCGGCACTGGCCGTCGCGCCCTTGGGGCAGGCATGATCGCCAGGCGAGTGAAGGAATCGAGTGCAACCCATGCAAGAGAACGACCTGCAAGCACTGATGAGCCGGTTCGAGTTGCTGATCGAACGGGTCGAGCAACTAAAGCGGCAAAACGCACTCTTAGTAGCTCAGGAACGATCCTGGCGCGAGGAACGCGCCCACCTGATCGAAAAGAACGAGATCGCCAAACGCAAGATCGAATCGATGATCCTGCGCCTCAAGGCCCTGGAGCAAGACTCATGAGTTCAAGCAATAGCGTCACCGTCCAGATCCTCGACAAGGAATACTCGATCATCTGCCCGCCCGAGGAGCGCAACAACCTGGTCGGCGCCGCTCGTTACCTGGACGGCAAGATGCGCGAGATCCGCAGCAGCGGCAAGGTGATCGGCGCTGACCGCATCGCCGTGATGGCCGCGCTGAACATCACCCACGAGCTGCTGCACCGCCAGGAACGCCCCGAAGCGACCAGCGGCGGCACCACCCGCGAGCAGGTGCGCGACCTGCTGGAACGGGTCGATCAGGCCCTGTCCGACGATCCGGTTAGCAAAAGCGACTGAGATTGGTATACTGGCGCCACTCCCTGGGGGATGCGCCAGTCGGTTATGTCCCTGAGCCGATACGCACAACCACGGGGGTTGCACGCTGGGGCCGGTGTGCATGTCCGCCCGACGGAAAGCCTTAACGCCCCCTGCAATCTCCACCTTGAACTTTCGGGTTCAAGGGCTACACCGATAGCGGTCTTGTCGGGGAGCCTGCATTCAGAACTGCCCGCCTCCAACGGCGGGCTTTTCGTTTCTTCTGGGATCGCTTGTGCCATGACCGACACCGCGCCGCTCACCCGCCCCCAGCTTCGCCGCTTCCTGCGCAATGCCCGCCGCGCTCTCACACCCGCCCAGCAACGCCAGGCCGCCGAAGGTCTGTATCGCCAACTGGCGCAGGATCCGCTGTTCCGCCGCGCCCGGCATATCGCCCTGTACCTGCCCAATGACGGCGAGATCGACCCACGCCTGCTGCTGCGCGAAGCGCACAAGCGCGGCAAGCGCGTCTACCTGCCGGTGCTGCATGCCTGGCCGCGCACGCGCATGGTGTTCCAGCGCTTCGAGGCCGGCGAGGCACTGCGGCCCAACCGTTTTCGCATCCTGGAGCCGGTGATCGAACGCAAGCGGCAACGGCCGATCTGGGCGCTGGACCTGATCCTGCTGCCGCTGGTCGGTTTCGACGAGGTGGGGGGGCGCCTGGGCATGGGCGGTGGCTTCTATGACCGCAGCCTGGCCTACCAGGGCCGGCGCCAGACATGGAAAAAGCCATTGCTGCTGGGGCTGGCGCACGAATGCCAGAAAGTGGAGCGACTCAACCAGGCGAGCTGGGATGTACCGTTGCAAGGCACGGTCTCGGACCGTGGCTGGTACCTGGCGCCGAAGTGAGGTGCGATCAGCGGTGCTGTTGCTGCGTCGGATCAACAGGCGCCTGCTGGTAGGCGGCATCCAGCTTGCGCTCCCAGAAGCCTTGCGCGTAACCGGTGGTGACCACGCCCAGCCCGAAGACGAAGGCCAGAATCCAGAGCAGGTCCGGTTTACGTTGTTTCATTGATCGTCCCCCAAGAACAACTGTCCAGGCTCGGCGGCTTTCTTGATGGCGGCCGGAGCGTATAGCTTAAAATCGGCGCATTTTCCGACAACATGAGTCGCCAGGCAAACGTTGACGCCAACCGACTGTCGGTTTCATGCAACGAGTTATTTCAAACTCTTTCAGGAGCAGCATCCATGGCCTACTGGCTGATGAAATCCGAGCCCGACGAGCTCTCCATCGAAGCCTTGGCACGCCTGGGCAACGCCCGTTGGGACGGGGTGCGCAACTACCAGGCACGCAATTTCCTGCGGGCCATGAGCGTAGGCGACGAATTCTTCTTCTACCACTCCAGCTGCCCGCAACCGGGGATCGCCGGCATCGCCCGGATCAGCGCCGCCGCCTACCCGGATCCAACCGCCCTGGATCCGCACAGCCACTACCACGACGCCAAGGCCAGCGCCGAGAAGAACCCGTGGAGCGCGGTGGACGTCGAGCATGTGCGGACCTTCCGCCAGGTGCTTGGCCTGGGCCTGCTCAAGCAGCAGGCGGCGCTCGAGGAACTGCCACTGGTGCAAAAGGGCAGCCGCCTGTCGGTGATGCCGGTGACCGCAGAACAATGGGCGGCGATCCTCGCGCTGAGCTGATTGTGCGGCTATTGTCAGGGGTTTGACCAATATCAACGCGCAAGGAAGCGCGTCGCGCCAGGATAAGGCGTGCTAGCCGCAGGATGCAGACCGATGAATAGAAAAGCCCCCAGAATCTTCGCCTCCGCCCTGGTATTGCTGTTGCTGGCGGCAGGCGGGCTGGGCTACTGGAAGTCTCTTCACGATCGCCTGCCCGAAGGCCTGAGCATGGGTAACGGGCGCCTCGAATCCACCGAGGTGCAGATCGCCAGCAAGATCCCCGGGCGCCTGGCCGAGGTGCTGGTCGATGAAGGCGACAAGGTCACCCGCGGCCAGTTGCTGGCACGCATCGACACCCGCACGATGGAGGCCCAGCGCAGCCAGGCCGAGGCCGAAGTGCTGCGCGCCCGCGAGAATTATGCCGCCGCCCAGGCCAGCGTGCAGCTGCGCCAGAGCGAACTGTTGCTGGCCAGCCAGGAACTCAAGCGGGTGCGCGAGATCTACCAGCGCAAGTTCGCCAGCCAGCAGTTGCTCGACCAGCAGCAGGCCCGCTACGACACCGCCACCGCGGCCGTGGTCGCGGCCCGGGCCCAGTTGGCGGCGATCAAGGCCGCCATCGGCGCCGCCGAGGCCCAGGTCGCCCAGCTCACCAGCGAGATCGACGACAGCAGCCTGCGCGCGCCCATCGACGGCATCATCCAGCTGCGCCTGGCCGAACCCGGCGAAGTGCTCGGCGCCGGTGGCCGGGTGCTGATGCTGATCGACCCTAGCGACCAGTACATGAACCTCTACCTGCCCGCCGCCACCACCGGCCGGCTGACCGTCGGCGACCAGGCGCGGATCGTGCTCGACGCCCTGCCGGACAAGGCCCTGCCGGCCAAGGTGGCGTTCGTCGCGGCCAAGGCGCAGTTCACTCCGAAACAGGTCGAGACCCGCGATGAGCGGCAAAAATTGGTGTTCCGGGTCAAGCTGCGCCTGACCGAACCAAGTGCCGTGCCCCAGGCCAAGCCAGGCATGCCCGGCGCCGGGTACGTGCGCACCGCCGATGTGGGCTGGCCGGCCAACCTGCAATGAACGCGGCGATCGCCCTGCGGGCCGAGGGTGTCAGCCATCGCTATGGCGACCTGCAGTCCTTGCACACCCTCGCGTTCAGCCTGCCGGCCGGGACCCGCTGCGGCCTGATCGGCCCGGACGGCGCCGGCAAGTCGACCCTGCTCGGACTGATCGCCGGGGTCAAGCGCCTGCAACAAGGCGAGTTGCAGGTGCTCGGTGGCTCGATCCGCCAGCGCCGCCACCGCACCGCGCTGTATCCCAAGGTTGCCTTCATGCCCCAGGGCCTGGGCAACAACCTGTACCCGGAGCTGTCGATCCGCGAGAACATCCGTTTCTTCGCCACCCTGTTCGGCCTGGGCCGCGCCGAATGCGAGCAACGCATGGCCAGCCTGCTGCGCGCCACCGACCTGGAGCGCTTCGCCGAGCGCCCGGCCGGCAAGCTCTCGGGCGGCATGAAGCAGAAGCTGGGGCTGTGCTGCGCGCTGATCCACGAGCCGGACCTGCTGATCCTCGACGAGCCGACCACCGGCGTCGACCCGCTGTCGCGACGGCGCTTCTGGGAGCTGGTCGAGCAGGTGCGCGCCCAGCGCCCGCAGCTGACCCTGCTGGTGGCCACCGCCTACATGGAAGAGGCCGAGCAGTTCGAGCATTGCCTGATGCTCGACGCTGGCCGCCTGCTGGCCGCCGGCCTCAGCCGCGAACTGGCGGCGGTTACGCCCAGCGGCAAGCTGGACGACGCCTTCACCCACTTCCAGGGCGCCGGCCGCGCACAGCCCGAGCCCCTGCGCATTCCGCAACGCCAGGCCGACGACGGGCCTATCGCCATCGAGGCCCACGACCTGACCCTGCGCTTCGGTGACTTCACTGCAGTGAACAAGGTCAGCTTCGCCATCGGCCGCGGCGAGATCTTCGGTTTCCTCGGCTCCAACGGCTGCGGCAAGACCACCACCATGAAGGTGCTCACCGGCCTGATGCCGGCCAGCGAGGGTAGCGCCAGCCTGCTCGGCCGCCCGGTGGATGCCGGCGACCTGGCCACGCGCAAGCGGGTCGGCTTCATGTCCCAGAGCTATTCGCTGTATGGCGAACTGAGCGCCCGACAGAACCTCGAACTGCACGCCCGCCTGTTCGACCTGGCCAAGGCCGACAGCGCGCCGCGCATCGCCGAGCTCATCGAACGCTTCGACTTAGGCGCCATTGCCGACCAGCCGTCCGGCGCCCTGCCCCTGGGCCTGCGCCAACGCCTGTCGCTGGCCGTGGCGGTATTGCACCGCCCGGAAGTGCTGATCCTCGACGAGCCGACCTCGGGGGTCGACCCGGCGGCCCGCGACGACTTCTGGCGCCTGCTGGTGGAGTTGTCCCGCGAGCAGGGCGTAACCATCTTCCTGTCCACCCATTTCATGAACGAGGCCCTGCGCTGCGACCGTATCTCGCTGATGCACGCCGGTCGGGTACTGGCCTGCGACACCCCGCTGGCGCTGCAGCGCCAGTTCGGCGGCGAGACCCTGGAAGACGCCTTCGTGCGCTGCCTCGAACAGGCCCAGGACGCGCCCGTCCAGGCGCAGGCCGATGCAGGGCTGGAACAGGCCGCCGCCCCGGCGCCCGCCTTGCGCCAGGCCTTCAGCCTGCGCCGCCTGCTGGCGGTGGCCAGCCGCGAAGGCAAGGAACTGCTGCGCGACAAGGTGCGCCTGGCCTTTGCCCTGCTTGGCGCGCTGTTCATGATGGTGATCTTCGGCTACGGCATCTCGCTGGACGTGGAGAACCTCGCCTTCGCCGTGTACGACCAGGACCAGAGCCCGCAGAGCCGCGCCTACCTCGAGGCCTTCCGGGGCTCGCGCTACTTCGCCGAGCAGGCGCCGATTCGCGATGCCCGCCAGTTGCACCAGCGCCTGCAACGCTCGGAGATCAAACTGGCCCTGGAGATCCCGCCGGGTTTCGGCCGCGACCTGCATGCCGGGCGCCAGCCGGTGGTGGCCGCCTGGCTGGATGGCGGCATGCCGTTTCGCGCCGAGACCAGCCGCAACTATGTGGAGGCCGTGCACCAGGCCAACCTTGAGCAGCTGGCCGCCCTCGGCCCGCACCCGGTGGCGCGCCAGCAGCCGGTACGCCTGGAAACGCGCTTTCGCTACAACCAGGACGTGGTCAGCGTGAACGCCATCGGCCCCGGCGTCATGGCACTGATCCTGGCCTTCATCCCGGCCATGCTCACCGCGCTGGGCATCGTCCGGGAAAAGGAACTGGGCTCGATCACCAACTTCTACGCCACGCCCCTGACCCGCCTGGAGTTCCTGCTCGGCAAACAGGCGCCCTACCTCGCGGTGAGCCTGGTCAACCTGGCGCTGCTGGTGGCGATGAACCGCTGGCTGTTCGGCGTGCCGCTCAAGGGCAGCCCGCTGGCCCTGGCCTGCGGAGGCCTGGCCTACCTGCTGGCGACCACCAGCCTGGGCCTGCTGATCTCGGCGTTCACCCGCACGCAGATCGCGGCGATCCTCGGCACCATGATCATCACCAGCCTGCCAACCATCCAGTTCTCCGGCCTGATCGTGCCGCGCTCGTCGCTGGACGGCGCGGCGGCGCTGATGGGCCAGCTGTTCCCGGCCGGCTATTTCCTCGACATCGCCGTCGGCACCTTCACCAAGGCCCTGGGCCTGCGCGAGCTGTGGCCGCAGTGCCTGGCGCTGCTGGGCTTCTTCGCCGCCTTCACCGGGCTGAGCCTGGTCATGCTGAAAAAACAGGAGGCCTGAGATGAGCCGCCTCTCCCACACCCTGCGCCTGGGCCTGAAGGAACTCACCAGCCTGCGCCACGACAGCGTGTTGCTGCTGTTCCTGCTGTACGCCTTCAGCGTGGCGATCTACATGCCCGCCGCAGGCTCCGTGATCGGCGTGCACAACGCCAGTGTCGCGGTGGTCGACGAAGACCACGGCGCCGTCTCGCGCAAGCTCGCCGAATCGCTGCAGCCGCCCGAGTTCCAGCCTGCCGTGGCACTGCCGGCGGATCGCCTGGACCAGGCCATGGACAGCGGCCAGTACACCTTCGTGGTCAACATCCCGGTGAACTTCCAGGCCGACCTGCTGGCCGGGCGCTCGCCGGAGCTGCAGGTCAACGTCGATGCCACGGCCATGAGCCAGGCCTTCATGGGGGCCGGCTACATCGGCCGGATCTTCGAACGCGAACTGCTGGAGTACGCAGGCCGCAGCACCAGCAGCCCGGCCCTGCTCAACCCGAAAGCCCTGTTCAACCCCAACCTGGAAGGCGGCTGGTTCCTGGCGGTGATCCAGATCGTCAACAACATCACCATCCTGGCCATCGTCCTCACCGGCACCGCGCTGCTGCGCGAGCGTGAGCACGGCACCCTCGATCACCTGCTGGTGCTGCCGCTGACGGCGCTGGAAATCATGCTGGCGAAGATCGCCAGCAACGCCCTGGTGGTGGTGGCCTGTACCTGGATATCGCTTGAAGTGGTGGTCAAGGGCGCCCTGGGCGTGCCGCTGGCGGGCTCCATGGGGCTGTTCCTGGGGGTGACCGCGCTGTACCTGTTCGCCAGCACGGCGCTGGGTATCTTCCTCGCCACCCTGGCGCGCTCGACGCCGCAGTTCGGCCTGTTGGCGATCCCGGTGATCATCCCGATGCTGCTGCTCTCGGGGGGCAGCACGCCGCTGGACAGCATGCCGCAGTGGCTGCAGTGGGTCATGCAGGGCTCGCCCTCGACCCACTTCGTCAGCCTCGGCGCGGCGATCCTGTTCCGCGACGCCGGACTGAACGTGGTGTGGCCGGATGTGGCGGCCCTGGCCGCGATCGGCCTGGTGTTCTTCGGCGTGGCCCTGGCGCGCTTTCGCCGCAGCCTCGCCGCCTGATCACTGCACGATCAGGTTGTTGAACAGCAGGTCCTCGACGATCGGCTTGCCCTCTTCGGACTCCATCACCTGCTGCACCTGCTTCAGGGCTTCCTGACGCAGTTTTTCCTTGGCCTCGACGTTGCTCATGTTGTCCACGCCCTGCTGGGTGAACAGCGCCACCAGCTGGTTGCGGATCAGCGGCTCGTGGTGCTTGACCGCGGTGGCGGCGGCATCGCCAGTCACGCGCAGGGCGACGTCGGCCTTGAACACACGCAGCTTGGGGCTGCCGTCGAGGGCGTAGTTGCCGACGAAGGGCGGGCTGAGGCTGATGTAGGCGACCTTGGGCTCGCCTTCCTTTTCCTCGGCCATCGCCGCCACTGGCAGCATCAGGGCCAGCACCATCAAGATCCACGCTTTCACGAATTCGCTCCTCAATACAGTTGGCGCCAGCTTACCCAGCGCGCCGGCCAAACCCAAGCCCGGGCTTATGCCGGCTCATCAGGGCCGGCCATGCTCGTTGACCCTGGGGGTGGCCCTCCTACACTTATCGGCCACCACACGCAAAGGAATAGCCCTGATGAAAGCCTTGTTGTGCAAAGCCCTGGGCCCGGCGCGGGACCTGGTCCTGGAAGAGGTCGCCAGCCCCGCGCCCAAGAAGAACGAGATCCTCCTCGACGTGCACGCCGCCGGGGTCAACTTCCCCGACACCCTGATCATCGAAGGCAAGTACCAGTTCCAGCCGCCGCTGCCGTTCGCCCCGGGTGGTGAGGCGGCCGGCGTGGTGGCCGCGGTCGGCGAGAAGGCCGGCGCGTTCAAGGTCGGCGACCGGGTCATGGCCCTGACCGGCTGGGGCGCCTTCGCCGAGCGGGTGGCGGTGCCGTTCTACAACGTGCTGCCGATCCCGGCGGGCATGGACTTCACCACCGCCGCCGCGTTCGGCATGACCTACGGCACCTCGATGCACGCCCTGACCCAGCGCGGCCAGCTCAAGGCCGGCGAAACCCTGCTGGTGCTCGGCGCCTCGGGCGGCGTCGGGCTGGCGGCGGTGGAAATCGGCAAGGCCCTGGGCGCGCGGGTGATCGCCGCGGCCAGCAGCGCCGAGAAACTGGCAATCGCCCAGGCGGCCGGGGCCGACGAACTGATCGACTACAGCCAGGCCAACCTCAAGGACGAGATCAAGCGCCTGACCGGCGGCCAGGGCGTGGACGTGATCTACGACCCGGTCGGCGGCGCGCTGTTCGACCAGGCCGTGCGCGGGCTGGCGTGGAACGGGCGGTTGCTGGTGGTGGGCTTTGCCAGCGGCACGATCCCGCAACTGCCGGTGAACCTGACCCTGCTCAAGGGCGCGGCGGTGCTCGGGGTGTTCTGGGGCGCCTTCGCCCAGCGCCAACCGGAGGACAACGCGGCCAACTTCCGCCAGCTGTTCGCCTGGCACGCCGAAGGCAAGTTGAAGCCCCTGGTGTCGCAGACCTTTGCACTGGCCGAGGGTGGCGCGGCGATCGAACGCCTGGCGCAGCGCCAGGCGGTGGGCAAGCTGGTGGTGACGATCCCGCGCTGACCGCTCACGTAAACCATTGATTTGACTTAACCCTGTGGGAGCGGGTTTACCCGCGAAGAATCCAGCGCGGTGTATGGCACCGGCTTCGCCGGTGTTCGCGGCGGTGCGGCGGTCCGACAAGCCCGCTCCCACAGGGATAGCATTTCCCTGCACGACAGGGCCGACCCTGCAGTTCTTCTATCCATATTCCTAAACGGTAGTTCATAAACTTTTTCTAAACGAATAGGGTATATCGACCGGACCACCGGACCAGCAAACGTCTGTCGCCATCAGCTGAGGCGACGCTTTCAACTTTGTGAGGTTAGGAATGGTCAGGATCACAATCACCCCAGTGCATAACGCCAGGGCATTGAGTGCAGCCAAGGAGCGGTACTGATGTCCAGCCAACCAACTACTACCCGATTCCACAGCGATCTCGACAGCTCGCCGCTGCTGCTGCCGGCCACGGTGTTGCGCAACGACGAAGAGGCCCTGCAGGCCGCCCGCGAACTGGCCGAGGTGGCCCGCCAGCAGGCCGCCAAACGTGACCAGCAGCGCAAGCTGCCCTGGGCCGAGATCGAACAGTTCACCCGCAGCGGCCTGGGCAGCATCAGCGTGCCCAAGGCCTTCGGCGGCCCCGAGGTGTCCTTCGCCACCATCGCCGAAGTGTTCCGCCTGATCAGTGCCGCCGACCCGGCGCTGGGGCAGATTCCGCAGAACCAGTTCGGCATCCTGCAACTGGTCCGCCTGACCGCCACCCAGGCCCAGCAGGAACTGATCTTCCGCTCGGTGCTCGACGGCTGGCGCATCGGCAATGCCGGCCCCGAGCGCGGGACCAAGGACACCCTGACGCTCAAGGCGCGCCTTACCCGTGATGGCGATGGCTATCGCATCAGCGGCGAGAAGTTCTATTCCACCGGTGCCTTGTACGCCCACTGGGTGGCGGTCAAGGCGCTGGACGACGATGGTCGCCAGCGCCTGGCGTTCGTCCGTCGCGGCAGCCCTGGGCTGCGCATCGTCGACGACTGGTCCGGCTTCGGCCAGCGCACCACCGCCAGCGGCACCGTGCTGCTCGACCAGGTGCCGGTGGACGCCGACCTGGTGGTGGCCAACTGGCGCCTGCGTGAGGAACCCAGCATCCAGGGCGCCGCCTCGCAGTTGATCCAGGCGGCGATCGACGCCGGCATCGCCGAAGCGGCGATCGAGGACACAATCCAGTTCGTTCGGGAGAAGTCCCGGCCGTGGATCGAGGCCAAGGTCGAACGCAACAGCGACGACCCCTATGTGATCGCCGACATCGGTCGCCTGAAGCTCGAACTGCATGCCGCCGAGGCCCTGCTGCGCAAGGCTGCCAAGGTGCTCGACGAGGTGAACGCCGGCGTGATCGATGCCGCCGCCGCGGCCCGTGCCTCGATTGCCGTGGCCGAAGCCAAGGTGCTCACCACCGAGATCTCGCTGCAGGCCAGCGAGAAGCTGTTCGAGCTGGCCGGCAGCCGCGCCAGCCTGGCCGAGTTCAACCTCGACCGGCACTGGCGCAACGCCCGGGTCCACACCCTGCACGACCCGGTGCGCTGGAAGTACCACGCCGTCGGCGCCTACCACCTCAACGGCACCCTGCCTGCCCGCCATTCCTGGATCTGATATCGAGCCTTGGGGCTGCTGCGCAGCCCTTCGCGGGTAAACCCGCTCCCACAGGGATCGCACCGATTCCGATAACAGCGCTGTACCTGTGGGAGCGGGTTTACCCGCGAAGAGGCGCACGACGTCCCCAGGCTCCGGAGAGCAAAATGACTGCATCCATCATCACCACCGACGCCCAGGCCCTGGCCGTCGCCGACGAACTCGCCCAACACCTGCGCCAGGACAGCGCCCTGCGCGACCGCGAGCGCCGCCTGCCCCATGCCGAACTCGAACGCTTCGTGCAGTCCGGCCTGTGGGGCATCAGCGTGCCCAAGGCCTTCGGCGGCGCCGGGGTGTCCAATGTCACCCTGGCCAAGGTCATCGCCCGCATCGCCCAGGCCGACGCCTCGCTCGGGCAGATCCCGCAGAACCACTTCTACGCCCTGGAAGTGCTGCGGGTGAACGGCAGTCCCGAACAGCAAAAACGCCTCTACGCCGAAGTCCTCGCTGGCCGCCGCTTCGGCAACGCCCTGGCCGAGCTAGGCACCAAGAACGCCCACGAGCGCACCACCCGCCTGAGCCGCGACGGCGACCACTATCGCATCGACGGCCGCAAGTTCTATTGCACCGGCGCGATCTACGCCCAGCGCATCCCGACCCTGGTGATCGACGAGCAGGACGTGTCGCACCTGGCCTTCGTGCCCGCCGACAGCCAGGGCATCGAGGTGATCGACGACTGGAGCGGCTTCGGCCAGCGCACCACCGGCAGCGGCTCGGTGGTGTTCAACCACGTGGCGGTCCGCGCCGAGGACGTGGTGCCGTTCCAGAGTGCCTTTGAGCGCCCGACCACGGTCGGCCCGCTGGCGCAGATCCTCCATGCCGCCATCGACACCGGTATCGCCCGCGCCGCCTACGAGGACGCCCTGCACTTCGTGCGCACCCGCAGCCGCCCCTGGATCGACTCCGGCCTCGACAAGGCCAGCGACGACCCGCTGACCCTGAAGAGCTTCGGCCACCTGGCGATCCGCCTGCACGCCACCGAGGCGCTGCTCGAACGGGCCGGGGAAATCCTCGACATTGCCCAGGCCGACAGCAACGCCGAGACCCTGGCCGCCGCTTCCATCGCCGTGGCCGAGGCCCGGGCGATCAGCACCGAGATTTCCCTGGCCGCCGGTACCACGCTGTTCGAGCTGGCCGGCAGCCAGGCCACCCTGGCCGAGCACAACCTCGACCGCCACTGGCGCAACGCCCGGGTGCACACCCTGCACGACCCGGTGCGCTGGAAGTACCACGCCATCGGCAACTACTACCTCAACGACGAGAAGCCGCCGCGCCGGGGGACCATCTGATGGCCAAGGAGATCCTGCTCAATGCCTTCAACATGAACTGCATCGGGCACATCAACCACGGTTTGTGGACCCACCCACGGGACACCTCCACGCGCTACAAGACCCTCGACTACTGGACCGACCTGGCTCGCCTGCTGGAGCGCGGGTTGTTTGACGGGCTGTTCATCGCCGACATCGTCGGCACCTACGACGTCTACGGCCAGTCGGTCGACGTGACGCTCAAGGAGTCGATCCAGCTGCCGGTCAACGACCCGCTGCTGCTGGTCTCGGCCATGGCGGCGGTGACGAAGCACCTGGGCTTCGGCCTCACCGCCAACCTGACCTACGAGGCGCCCTACCTGTTCGCCCGGCGCCTTTCCACCCTCGACCACCTGAGCAATGGCCGGGTCGGCTGGAACATCGTCACCGGCTACCTCGACAGCGCCGCCCGGGCCATGGGCCTGGAGCAGCAACCCGAGCACGACCGCCGCTACGACCAGGCCGACGAGTACCTGCAGGTGCTGTACAAGCTGCTCGAAGGCAGCTGGGCCGACGATGCCGTGGTCGCCGACCGCGAGCAGCGGGTCTATGCCCGCCCCGACAGGGTGCGCAAGGTCGAGCACCACGGCGAGTTCTACAAGGTCGAGGGCTACCACCTGTGCGAGCCTTCGCCGCAGCGCACGCCCGTGCTGTTCCAGGCCGGCAGTTCGCCACGCGGGCTGGCCTTCGCCGGCAACCATGCCGAGTGCGTGTTCATCAGCGGCCAGAACAAGGCCGCCACCCGCGCCCAGGTTGACAAGGTGCGCGCCGCGGCCAAGGCGGCCGGGCGCGACCCAGAGGCGGTCAAGGTGTTCATGGGCATCACCGTGATCGTCGCGCCGACCGAGGCGCAGGCGCAGGCCAAGCACGCCGAATACCTGCGCTACGCCAGCGCCGAGGCCGGGGTCGCGCACTTCGCCAGCTCCACCGGTATCGACTTCTCGCGCTACGAACTGGACGAGCCCATCGGCTTCGCCAAGGGCAACGCCATCCAGTCCGCCACCCGCCAATTGCAGGAAAGCGCCTGGACCCGCCGCCGCCTGCTCGAACAGCACGCCCTGGGCGGTCGCTACGTGACCCTGGTGGGCGACGCCGAGCAGGTGGCCGAGCAGCTGATCGCCTGGATCGACGAAACCGGCCTGGACGGTTTCAACCTGACCCGCACCGTCACCCCGGAAAGCTACGAGGACTTCATCGAGCTGGTGGTCCCCGCCCTGCAAAGCCGCGGTCGCTACAAGACCGCCTACGCCGAGGGCACCCTGCGCGAGAAGCTGTTCGCCAGCGGCGAGCCGCGCCTGCCCGGCGGACACCCCGGCGCCCGCTACCGCAACACCCCCGACCCTGCCCCGACTGGAGCCCTGCACCATGCTTGAGAAACTGTTCCGGCCCGTCGCGGCCATTGCCCTGGGCCTCGGCCTGTCCGCCGCCGCCCTTGCCGCCGAACCCCTGAAGATCGGCACCACCGCCGCCTTCGCCATCCCCCTGGAGGCGGCGGTGGAGGAGGCCCATAAACAAGGCCTGGAAGTGAAACTGATCGAGTTCAGCGACTGGATCGCGCCCAACGTCAGCCTCAACAGCGGCGATATCGACGTGAACTACTTCCAGCACATCCCGTTCCTGGAAAACGCCAAGGCCGCCGCCGGCTTCGACCTGGTCCCGTACGCGCCGGGGATCATCAACAACGTCGGCCTGTACTCGAAAAAATACAAGAGTCTCCAGGAACTGCCCGAGGGCGCCAGCGTGGCCATCGCCAACGACCCGATCAACAGTGGCCGTGGCCTGCAGTTGCTGGCCAAGGCCGGGCTGATCACCCTCAAGCCGGGCGTGGGCTACAAAGCCACCGAGGACGACATCGTCGCCAACCCGAAGCAGATCCGGATTCTCCAGGTCGAAGCCGTGCAGCTGGTACGCGCCTACGATGACGCCGACCTGGTCCAGGGCTACCCGGCCTACATCCGCCTGGCCAACACCTTCGACGCCACCTCGGCGCTGCTGTTCGACGGCCTGGAGAACAAGGAATACGTGATCCAGTTCGTCATCCGCCCGCAGGAGAAGAACGACCCGCGCCTGGCCAAGTTCGTCGATATCTACCAACACTCGCCGGTCGTGCGCGCCGCCCTGGACAAGGCCCATGGCAAGCTCTACCAGGCCGGGTGGGAAGGCTGACATGGCCCAGGCCAGCGCCCTCAGGGCGCCCATCCCGCCCGCCGAACCGCTCAAGGCCGAGGAAACGGCCCTGCGCCCGGAGGTGAACCAGGCGCACATACGTTTCCTCGGCCTGGGAAAGACTTATCCGGGCCAGGGCCAGCCGGCACTGCAAGGCATCGACCTGAACATCCGCCGGGGCGAGATCTTCGGCATCATCGGCCGCAGCGGCGCCGGCAAGTCCTCGCTGCTGCGCACCATCAACCGCCTGGAGCAACCCAGCCAGGGCCGGGTGCTGATCGACCAGGTGGATATCGCGCCGTTCGACGAGGACCGCCTGGTGGCCTTGCGCCGGCGCATCGGCATGATCTTCCAGCACTTCAACCTGATGTCGGCCAAGACCGTGTGGCAGAACGTCGAGCTCCCGCTGAAGGTGGCCGGCGTGGCCAAGGCCAAGCGCCAGCGCAAGGTGCGCGAGCTGCTGGAGCTGGTCGGCCTGGCGGAAAAACATCACGTCTACCCGGCGCAGCTGTCAGGTGGGCAGAAGCAGCGCGTCGGCATCGCCCGGGCCCTGGTACATGACCCCGAGATCCTGCTGTGCGACGAGGCCACCTCGGCGCTGGACCCGGAAACCACTGCCTCGATCCTCGAACTGCTGCGCGACATCAACCGGCGCCTGGGCCTGACCGTGGTGCTGATCACCCACGAGATGGCGGTGATCCGCGACATTTGCCAGCGTGTGGTGGTGCTCGAACGTGGCGAGATCGTCGAGCAGGGCGAGGTCTGGCAGGTATTCGGTACGCCGCGCCACGACGTCACCCGCACCCTGCTCGCACCGCTGCAGACCAAGCTGCCGGCAGCCTTGCAGGCCAGCCTGCGCGCCCAGCCGGTCAGCCGCGACGCGGCCGTGGTGCTTAAGCTCACCCTGGTCGGCGAACCGGAGCTGAGCGCCCTGTTCAACGACCTGGGCGGGCGCGTGCGGCTGCTCCAGGGCGGCGTCGAGACCATCGGCGAGCATGCCCTGGGGCAGTTGATCCTGTCCGTGCGCGGCTCGCCGCTGGACACCCACCAATTGCTCGAACGCGCCCGTCGCTGGGCCGCGGATGTGGAGGTACTCGGCCATGTGGATTGATCGCCTGCTGCAAGGCCTGCTCGACACCCTGCTGATGGTCGGCGTGTCCTCGCTGGTCGCACTGCTCGTCGGGGTGCCGATGGCGGTGCTGCTGGTCACCAGCGACAAGGGCGGGATCTTCGAGGCCCCGGCGCTGAACCGGGTGCTGGGCGCCATCGTCAACCTGTTCCGCTCGATCCCGTTCCTGATCCTGATGGTCGCGCTGATCCCCTTCACCCGCCTGGTGGTCGGCACCACCTATGGCGTGTGGGCGGCCGTGGTGCCGCTGACCATCGCCGCCACGCCGTTCTTCGCGCGGATCGCCGAGGTCAGCCTGCGCGAGGTCGACCATGGTTTGATCGAAGCCGCCCAGGCCATGGGCTGCCGGCGCTGGCACATCGTCTGGCACGTGTTGTTGCCCGAGGCCCTGCCGGGTATCGTCGGCGGCTTCACCATCACCCTGGTGACACTGATCAACTCGTCGGCCATGGCCGGCGCGATCGGCGCCGGAGGCCTGGGGGATATCGCTTATCGGTACGGATACCAACGCTTCGACAGCCAGATCATGCTGACCGTGATCGTGATGCTGGTGGCATTGGTGGCAGTGATCCAGCTGGGCGGGGACTGTTTGGCCAAGGGATTGAACAAGCGTTGATGTATTTCGGGTGTAGGAGCGGCCTTGTGCCGCGAAAGGGCCGCAAAGCGGCCCCGGCAATTTTTGTATCAACGCTGAAATCCTGGGGCCGCCTCGCAGCCCTTTCCGGCCGGTCCGACGCCTCGGCAAGGCCGCTCCTACAACGGTATGCACAAGGCTCAGCCCCAGTGCAGCTCCGCCGCCGGCACCGGCCGCCCGAACCAGTAGCCCTGCCCCAGCTGGCATTGCTGTTCCAGCAGGAACCGCGCCTGCTCCGCCTGCTCGACCCCTTCGGCGTGCACCTGCATGCCCATGCTCCGGGCCAGGGCGATGATCACCCGCACGATGGCGATGTCGTCCTCGTCATGGGGCAGGCCCGCGACGAAGCCCTGGTCGATCTTGAGCTTCTGCACGGGCATCCGCTTGAGCCGCAGCAATGACGAATAGCCCGTGCCAAAGTCATCGATGGCCAGTGTCACACCCAGCTCACGCAGACGGTGCAACTGCTCCAGAGCGACTTCAGGGTCTTCCATCACCGCGCTCTCGGTCACTTCGAGTTCGAGCAGCGCAGGATCCAGGCCGGTGTCGTGCAGCGCATCGGCCACCTGCCGGTACAGGTCGCGCTGGCTGAACAGGCGGCTGGAAATGTTCACCGCGACGAACGCCAGCTGTCGCCCCTCGGTCTGCCATTGCACCATCTGCCGACAGGCCTGGTGCAGGACCCAGGCGTCGATCTCGGCGATCAGCCCGGTGCGCTCGGCGATGGGGATGAATTCCCCGGGCGGGACCAGGCCGCGCTGGGGATGCTGCCAACGCACCAGCGCCTCGACGCCGATCATCCGGGCGGTGAACAGGTCGTGTACCGGCTGGAAGAACACCCGCAGCTCCTGCTGCTCAAGCGCACGGCGCAACTCGCCGGCGGTCTCGACCCGCTGCTGGGCATGGGCGGTGAGCTCCTCGGTGTACAGCGCGTAACAGGCGCGGCCGTTGCTCTTGGCCTTGAACAGCGCCGAGTCGGCGTTGCGCAGCAACTGCTCGGCGCTCAGCGCATCGCTGGGGAACAGGCTGATGCCGATGCTGACACTGATGAAGAGGCGGTTGCCTTCGAAGCAGAACGGTTCCTTCAAACGCTCGATGATCGATTGCGCCAGCTTGCCGGCCTGGCCGACCTGCTGGCAGTTCTCGGCCAGCACGCCGAACTCGTCGCCGCCCAGCCGGGCCAGGGTCACGCCACTGCCCAGCACCTCACACAGACGCTCACCGACCAGCTTGAGCAACTGGTCGCCGATGGTGTGGCCGAGGCCGTCGTTGATGCTCTGGAAATGGTCGAGGTCGAGCAGCAGCAGGGCACAGCCGCGCTTGTTGGCCTGGGCCGCGGCCATGGCCTGCATGGCGCGGTCATTGAACAGCAGGCGGTTGGGCAGGCCGGTCAGCGGGTCGTGATGGACGAGATAGGCCAGTTCTTCCTCGGTGTGCTTGATCGCGCTGATGTCGCTGAAGACCGCGACGTAATGGCTGAGCGCGCCACTGTCATCGCGAATGGCGCAGATCGTCTGCCATTGCGGATAGATCTCCCCGCTTTTACGGCGGTTCCAGATCTCCCCGCTCCACTCGCCCTGCTCCGCCAGGGCGGCGTAGATCTGCTGGTAGAACGGCGCGCCATGCCGACCGGACTTGAACTTGCTCGGGCGCTGGCCGATGACTTCGTCCTGCTGGTAACCGGTGATGCGCATGAAGGCCCGGTTGACGTGCACGATCAGGCCATTGCGGTCGGTCACCAGCACACCCTCCAGGGTGCTGTCGAACACCGCCGCGGCCATGCGCAGGCGCTCGCGGTCTTCACTGCGCAGGCGCGCGCCGATGCCGATGAAGTTCAGCAACCGGGCGCGCGAGACGAAGATCAGCAGGGCGCTGAGCAGCACCCACACCACGACGTTGATCTGACGCCCCACGGTCAGTGCCAGCGGGTCCTCGGTCATGCTGTGCAGAACCCCCTCGGACGCTGCCAGCCAGAGGATCGAGAACACCACGTAGAGCCCGGCCATGCGCAAGGCGTCGCGAACGGAAACAGACATGTCGGGTGGATGAGCCCATGAAAAAGGAAGGGGCATTATAAGGGCTGAAACACCCTGTGACCTCCTATCTAAAAGAGCGACTGGTTTTATTTACCCACCCGGGGATAATGCGAGCGCTGTTCCCCCTGAGTTTTCGAGGGTCTTTCCCGTTATGTGGTACTACGGTCTACTCGACTTGTCGGCCTGGCAACTGGTCGCCGTCACCCTGCTGATGACCCACCTGACCATCGTCAGCGTCACCATCTACCTGCACCGCTACTCGGCGCACCGCGCCCTGGAGCTGAACGCGGGGCTCAAGCATTTCTTCCGTTTCTGGCTGTGGCTCACCACCGCGCAGAACACCCGCGAGTGGACCGCCATCCACCGCAAGCACCACGCCAAGTGCGAAACCCCGGACGATCCGCACAGCCCGGTGCACAAGGGCCTGGGCACCGTGCTGCGCAAGGGCGCCGAGCTGTACCGTGAAGAGGCGCGCAACGAGGAAACACTGCGTATCTACGGCAAGAACTGCCCGGACGACTGGATCGAGCGCAACCTCTACACCCGCTACAAGCTCGGCGGCATCGCCCTGATGGCGGTGATCGACCTGCTGCTGTTCGGCACCATCGGCATCACCATCTGGGCGATCCAGATGATGTGGATCCCGTTCTGGGCCGCTGGCGTGGTCAACGGCCTGGGCCATGCCGTGGGCTACCGCAACTTCGAATGCCGCGACGCCGCCACCAACCTGGTGCCGTGGGGCATCATCATTGGCGGCGAGGAACTGCACAACAACCACCACACCTACCCCAACTCGGCGAAGCTCTCGGTGCGGCGCTGGGAGTTCGACATGGGCTGGATGTGGATCCGCCTGCTGAGCCTGCTGCGCCTGGCCAAGGTGCAGCGCGTCGCGCCCATCGCCCATCGCGTGGAAGGCAAGGCGTCGCTGGACATGGACACCGCCATGGCCATCCTCAACAACCGCTTCCAGATCATGGCCCAGTACCGCAAGCTGGTGATCGGCCCGCTGGTCAAGCAGGAACTGGACAAGGTCGACGCCTCGGTGCGCCACCGTTTCCGCCGTGCCAAGCGCCTGCTCTCGCGGGAGACCAGCCTGCTGCAGGACCGCCACCACGTGCGCATCGAGTCGATGCTGGCCCACAGCCAGGCACTCAAGACCATCTACGAAAAGCGCCTGGCACTGCAGCAGATCTGGGCGCGCACCAGCGCCAACGGCCATGACATGCTCGCCGCGATGAAGGATTGGGTGCACGAGGCTGAGGCCAGTGGCATCCACTCGCTGCGTGACTTCGCCGCCCAGCTCAAGACTTACTCGCTGCGCCCCAACGGCGCCTGAACACCGTTGATCGGCATGCCCCGCAATGGGGCGTGCCGGCCGGAACTTCCCCCCCGAAAACCGACTCAAACCCGGCATATCGCCCGCGTGGCGGGCCGGACCGTGGCCGCACGCCCATCGTCGAGAAATGTTCCGTGCTCATGGCCAAAGACCTCCCACCCACACCTGCCAGCACTCCCCGCCCAGAAGCCGCCCAGACCCTGCTGGCCCTGCTCCACGCCCAAGGCGAAGTGGCTCGCCTGAGCGAACGCGAGCAGCTGTACAGCTCGCTGCTCGACAGCGTCAACGCCGTGCTCTGGGCCTTCGACTGGGAAACCCGCCAGGTGCTCTACGTCAGCCCCGCCTACGAGCGCATCTTCGGCCGCCCGGCCAGCCTGGTACTGGCCGACTACAACGAATGGCGCGACGCCATCTACCCGGACGACCTGGAGTACGCAGAGCGCAGCCTGGCCCAGGTGCTGGTCAAGGGCACCGTCGAGGACCGTGAGTACCGCATCCTCAATGCCGCCGGCGAGGTGCGCTGGCTCAGCGACAAGTGCTACATCAACCAGCAGCGCGAGGGCGACCAGCGGGTGATCATCGTCGGCATCGCCGAGGACATCACCGAAAAGAAACAGCTCGAAGGCGAGTTGCAACGGCTGGCCACCACCGACGTGCTCACTCAGAGCAGCAACCGCCGGCACTTCTTCGAATGCGCCCAGCAGGCCTTCGACAGCGCCCGCGAGGACGGCACGCCAATGGCCTTCCTGCTGCTGGACATCGACGATTTCAAGCACATCAACGACACCTACGGCCACCAGGAAGGCGATCAGGTGCTACAGCGCATCGCCGACAGCGGCAAGGCCGTCCTGCGCCGTGGCGATCAGTTCGGGCGAATCGGTGGCGAGGAGTTTGCCGCCGTGTTCCCCGGCTGCACCGCGCAGGTGGCCGAGCAGATTGCCGAGCGTCTGCAGCGGGAGATCCAGCGGTTGAGTTTTAGCCATGGCGAGCACACCTACGGGGTTACCGTAAGCCAAGGGCTGACCGGGTTGCAGGATGAGGATGAAACGCTCGACAGCCTGTTCGCCCGAGCAGACGCCGCCATGTACCGTGCCAAGCGCCAAGGCAAGAACCAGATCGTTAAAGGCTGAAGCGGATCACTTCACGGCTGCGGTACTCCACTCGTAATCGATCGGCCCGCTACGTGGCCCAGCCAACTTCCCCTCAGGCTCTTTTTCCAGACCCTCCTTGAACCCGACTTCAAGAAAATGCCATTGCTGATCGGTGATTTCACCCGCCAGAGCGATGGCTTGGGCTGTGTAGCGTTTGATCAATGCAGCCTTCCTGGAATCGTTCGAATAGCTCATTGGTACCTCCGATATGTGGAAAGTACGTTGCTGGCTCATAGCCGCAACGGGGATCACGAGACTCCCGGCCGAATCGCGAACGAAACCAAGCGACTGATACAGGGGTTCAGTCCCTGGGTCGGGCTGTTGAACTTCGATTCGCGAGTACTTGAGCATCCTTGCGTACTCCGCAACCGCCAGCAGCGACAGTGACGCCACGACCCCCCTCAATGGGTTACCCGGCCCGGGATTGCCCTCCAGCAGGATAATCTTGATGCAGCGCCTGCTTTGCCGGGGACTGGCATAGCAAAGACCGCAGAGCTCTCGTTCTGACCACAACGACAGGTCGAAACCTTTAAGATCGCAGTCCGTCCATCGCGGCACCTCTTCCCAAGGAAAGTGGTGAGTCTGCTCGCCCCAGCGCTGAAAAGCCTCGACAGCCCTGTGACCTAAGGGCTCGAAACACACCTTGTCGACGTCAAACCCGGGACTGAGCAGACGTTGACTCCTGCAGAATGCTTCCTGGGCGAGCTTCCGCGCTTGCGATCGATAGACCTGATAGCGCAGACCACGATGTCTGTACGTGCTCATCTTCAGCCGCAACCTTCCTGCCATTCCGCTGATGGAGTGGAGGGAAAGCTACGCCTGGAGGACTTCTCTGGATACGAACAGTCGTCCGCAATATCTGTAGGAAGGGTCCCAAGCCTGATACAACCCCGGCGATGCGCCGATCAGGCCTGGCGCTCCTCGCCCTCGGCCGGGCCTGCATCGGTAGCCGACGCAATGATCGGGGCAACCTCCGGCTCGCTGGCAGCAGCTTCCGCCGCCAGACGCTCGGCCTCCTCCCGCGCCAGCGCCTCAGGGTCCACCTTGCGCAGCCGCGACAGCTCCGGCAACCCAAGCTTGAGCAAGCGCGCCGTCTTGCTGCTGGCGACCTTCTCCAGCCCTTCGCTGGGCTTGAGCCGCGACAGCTGCCCGGCCAGGTTCATCGCCAGGATCTCCCGGGAGTAGACGCCGCCGCCCAGCTGGTACACCGCGGCGATCAGCTCGCGCAGGTCCAGCGGCAGGCGCCAGCGGGTGCGCAGCGCCGAGCCGAACGGCGCGCCGAATTCGTTGAGCGACAGCTCCACCTGGTCCTCGTCCAGCTCGCCACCGGCCAGGCGCCACTCCTGCAAGGTGCGCAGCACCGCCAGGTCACCCAGGCAGTGCAGCAGCCCCGCACAGTAACAGCGTGCTTCGTCCACCTCGAGCATGCGCGCCAGGGTGCGGCCGTACTCGGCGGTGTGCAGCGACAGGTTCCAGTAATGGGTGGCGTGCCGCGCCAGCAGCGGGTCGGTCAAACGGGCGCTGCGCTTGAGCGTCAGGCCGAGGATGAGGTTCATGCTCTGGGTGCTGCCAAGCTTGTTCAGTGCCTGCAGCAGGGTCTGTACCGGCGCTTCGCGGTGCAGGGCGGCACTGTTGGCGGCGGCGATGAGCACGCCGGTGATCTGCGGGTCGTTGCGCACCTCTTCCTCAAGCACCTTGAGGTTGAGGCCGTGAGGGTTGAGGGCACGCTTGACCGCCAATTGCACATCGGCGAACAGCGGGCCGCCATCGGCGCTGGCCCGGCGCTGTTCCAGGTAGGCCGGCAGTTGCGCGCCCGGCTGCAACGGCGGTACCGGGCAGGCGATCTGCTCACCCACCGCCAGCAGCAGGTTTTCCAGGCGCTTGCGCAGGTTATCCAGGTCGAGTGGCTTGCTCAGGTAGGCGGTCGGGTGCAACGGCAGCGCCTCGCGCACACTGGCGCTATCGGTGCGGTCACTCATCAGGATGAACGGCAAGCCGGGCTTGTCGCCCTTGGCGCGCACCTTGCGCAGCAGATCGAGGCCGTCGAACCCTGAGAGTTCACGGGCGGCGATAATCAGGTCGGGTTTGGCCGCCAGCGCGCTCAGCGCCTCGGAGCCATCGGCACAGACCTGCAGGCGGGCGTCGCAGCGCACGCTGAGCAGCATTTCGCTGAGCATGTCGCGCACCCAGGGATCGCCTTCGGCAATCAGCACGCAGGGGGGGACGGGGTCGACAGCGCTCATGGGCTATTCTCCAGGCTATGACGCGCGATCCATCGCAGCTTCCACGGAATCCTCGTACAACCTTAGCGCCTGATGCCGGCCAACGGCACAAAAAAAACCCGCCGAGGCGGGTTTTTTTCTGAAGCGTGTCACATTTTTCAGGCCAGTTCGGCGAAGCACTCTTCGATGATGGCCAGGCCTTTGTCCAGCAGCGCGTCTTCGGCGGTCAGCGGAACCAGGATCCGCAGGACGTTGCCGTAGGTGCCGCAAGACAGCAGGATCAGGCCCTTGTCGCGAGCCTTGGCGACCACCTGGGCAACGGCGGCGGCGTTCGGGGTGTGGGTGCCTTTCTCGAAGACTTCCACGGCGATCATCGAGCCCAGACCACGGACATCGCCGATGATCGAATGCTTCTTCTGGATTTCACGCAGGCCGGCGGTCAGGCGCTCGCCGACAGCCTTGCTGCGATCCAGCAGTTTCTCTTCCTCGAACACTTCGATCACGGCCAGGGCCGCGGCGCAGGCGATCGGCGAACCGGCATAGGTGCCGCCCAGGCCGCCCGGGGCGATGGCGTCCATGTACTCGGCCTTGCCGCACACACCGGCCAGCGGGAAGCCGCCGGCGATCGACTTGGCGAAGGTGGTCAGGTCAGGCGCGACGCCCATCTGTTCCATGGCGAAGAAGGTACCGGTACGGCCGGCGCCGGTCTGCACTTCGTCGGCGATCAGCAGGATGCCGTGCTGGTCGCACAGCGCGCGCAGGCGCTGCATCAGCTCTTTCGGCGCTGGCAGGAAGCCGCCTTCGCCTTGTACCGGCTCGAGGATGATCGCGGCGATATCACGCGGCTCGGCGTCGTTCTTGAAGATGCGCTCGACCGAGGCGATGGCGTCGTCGACGCTGATACCGTGCAGTTCGCTCGGGAACAGGGCGCGGAAGATGCCGCCTGGCATCAGGCCCATGCCAGCGGAGTACGGCACAACCTTGCCGGTCAGGCCCAGGGTCATCATGGTGCGGCCGTGGTAGCCGCCGGTGAAGGCGATCACGCCGGCACGGCCGGTGGCGGCACGGGCGATCTTCACGGCGTTTTCAACGGCTTCGGAGCCGGTGGTGACCAGCAGGGTCTTCTTGTCGAAGTTGCCTGGGACCAGCTTGTTGATCTTCTCGCACAGCTCGACGTAGGGCTCGTAGGCCAGCACCTGGAAGCAGGTGTGGCTGACCTTGGTCAGCTGCTCTTGCACGGCGGCTACCACTTTCGGGTGCAGGTGGCCGGTGTTCAGTACCGCGATGCCGCCGGCGAAGTCGATCAGTTCGCGGCCTTCGACGTCGATCACCGTCGAGTTCTTCGCGGTATCGACGAAGATCGGGTGAATCTGGCCGACGCCACGTGGGACGGCGGCGACACGGCGTTGCATCAGGGATTCGTTGGTCTTGCTCATAGTGCCCTCAATTGCGCCGGTTCTGCGGCGCTTTTATTCGGGGGTGGCTGGATGCAGGCGTGCACAGTATTCGTTGATCGACTGCCACACATGCCCTGGCCACCAGGTACCGCTATGTCAAAAAGGCCAGCGAGACGTCGCTCTCGCGCCCCGCTGGCAGAGGTAAAAGCGTTTACCTGGCGATCAGACGCTGATGCACAGGTATTTGATTTCGAGGTAGTCCTCGATACCGTACTTGGAGCCTTCACGGCCCAGGCCCGAAGCCTTGATGCCGCCGAACGGCGCCACTTCATTGGAGATCAGGCCGGTGTTGATACCCACCATGCCGTATTCCAGGGCCTCGGCGACGCGGAACACGCGGCTCATGTCGCGGGCGTAGAAGTACGAGGCCAGGCCGAATTCGGTGTCGTTGGACATGGCGATGACTTCGGCCTCGTCCTTGAAGCGGAACAGCGGCGCCAGCGGGCCGAAGGTCTCTTCCTTGGCGACGGCGGCGGTTTTCGGCACGTCGACCAGGATGGTCGGCTCGAAGAAGTTGCCTTCGATGATCTTGCCACCGGACAGCACCTTGGCGCCCTTGGCGACGGCGTCCTCGATGTGCTCCTGGACCTTGGCGACAGCCTTGCCGTCGATCAGCGGACCAGTGGTGGTGCCTTCTTCCAGGCCGTTGCCGATCTTCAGCTTGGCCACGGCGGCTTTCAGCTTCTCGGCAAACGCGTCGTAGACACCGTCCTGCACGTAGATGCGGTTGGCGCAGACGCAGGTCTGGCCGTTGTTGCGGTACTTGGAGATGATCGCGCCTTCGACCGCCTTGTCCAGGTCGGCGTCGTCGAACACGATGAACGGCGCGTTGCCGCCCAGCTCCAGGGACACCTTCTTGATGTCCTTGGCGCATTCTTCCATCAGCTGGCGGCCGATTTCGGTGGAGCCGGTGAAGGACAGCTTGCGCACCAGGGAGTTGCCGGTCAGCTCGGAGCCGACTTCGCCGGCGCTGCCGGTGATCACGCTCAGCACACCGGCCGGGATGCCGGCACGGGTAGCCAGCTCGACCAGGGCCAGGGCGGAGTACGGGGTCTGCGAGGCGGGCTTGAGCACCATGGTGCAACCGGCGGCCAGGGCCGGGCCGGCTTTACGGGTGATCATCGCGGCCGGGAAGTTCCACGGGGTGATGGCGGCGGTGACACCGATCGGCTGCTTGATGACGATCAGGCGCTTGTCCGGCTGGTGGCCAGGGATGACGTCGCCGTACACGCGCTTGGCTTCCTCGGCGAACCACTCGATGAACGAGGCGGCATAGGCGATCTCGCCCTTGGCTTCAGCCAGTGGCTTGCCCTGCTCGGTGGTCATCAGGCGGGCCAGGTCGTCCTGGTGCTCGATCATCAGCTCGAACCAGCGACGCAGCTTGCCAGCACGCTCCTTGGCAGTCAGTGCGCGCCAGGCCGGCAGCGCCTTGTCGGCGGCCTCGATGGCGCGGCGGGTCTCGGCGGCGCCCATCTTCGGCACGGTACCGATCACCTCACCGGTGGCCGGGTTGGTCACCTTGATGGTCTGACCGCTGTCCGCATCCAGCCATTCACCGTTGATGAAGGCCTGCTGGCGGAACAACTGAGCGTCTTTGAGCTGCATGTCGGCTTCCCTTTACTGCGAATTATTGATTGTTGAAAAGGCGCCCCCGAGCGGGGGCGGCCGTCACAAATTCGTGCACCAGGGTGTTCGACGCCTGGGTGCCGAGCGTTTGAAATCTCAAACGGAATGCTAAGCGGGGGTTGGGGTGTTGGACAATAGGCTGTTCGAAAAAAAGAACGAATGGTTGAACACCCTGTCCGAAATTCGCGTCGCCCATTCGCGGGTAAACCCGCTCCCACAGGATCGGCGGTGAACCTGTGGGAGCGGGTTTACCCGCGAAGAGGCCAGCACAGGTTAGCCGATAACCTGCCGGGGGAAGGATTGGATCAGAACGCCTTGTCGAGATCGATCACCAGCGCCCGGTAGCCCACGCTGCCCGGCTGGCGACTGTGCACTTTCAGCTCCACCGCCACCTCCTGGGTGCCGCGACGCACTTCATTGAGCACGCTGGTCGTCAGCTTCTCGGGCGTCAGGAAATTCACCGAAGCCGAGTAGATGAACTGGGTATCGGTATCCGCCCGGTACGCCACCACCGAGGTGATTGGGCTGTACCACTCGTCCCCGCGTTCCTTGCCGTACTGCCAGACCTGCTCGACCGTGCCCTTGGCCTCGTCGATGCGATACTCCACGGCTCGGCTGTAGTTGCCGCTCAGCCTGGTCGGGCCGAAGTCGCGACCCCAGCCGTTGTCGAACACGGTCAGCGTGCCGCGTCCGGTCAGCCAGGCAGTGTGCTGGGTCCAGGACCATTCGAAACCCTCGCCCACGGGCTTGAGCACCTTGTCCTGGAGGCGCGCCGGCCAGCCTTGGGGGGCGGCGAGAATCCATTTCACCTGCTTGTCGCGACCGATCTTCACCACGCCCTGGTGTCGTGCTGAAACGATGATGCTGTCGTCATCGGCATCGTAGTCGATGGCATTGACGTGGGCCCAGTTGCGCCCGGTGCCGACGCCCGGGGTGTCGCCGAATGGCAGGTCGCCTTCAGCCAGTTCGTTGGCCAGCCGGTCGTCCTGTTTCTGCACAGCGTCCGGCAGCTGGATCGCGGCCTTGCCCAGGGTTTCCAGCAACTCGCCGCGATAGGGGTCGAGGATCTGGTTCAGGTCCCAGAAGTCCAGCACGTCGCCGGCCTCGTTGACCTCGATGATATGGTCGCGGATCGAGCGCACGCGCTTGCCGTCCGGGCGGCGGTAGTCGCTGGTGCCGACCCGCAGCAGGTAGCTGCCGTTCGCCGTCTCGCGGATCTCGTGGGAGAAGTCGGCGAACTTGTCCGGCAGGTTGCGCTGCCACACCTTGCGCCCCAGCAGGTCGTACTTGGAGTAGGTCTGGCCCTGGCCCCAGATCAGCTTGCCGTCGCGGGTCTGGTGGAAGCCCATGGTGCCGCCCAGGCCGTCGCGGTGGTTGGAGTCGTGGATCTGCTCGATGTCCAGGTACCAGCGCACGTCACCGTTGCTGTCGGCGATCCAGTTGTTGCCCACCGAGTCCCACTCGGCGGCGCCGCCCAGGCCGTTCCACTTGAAGGCGCGCCCGCCGGGGATCTCGGCCAGCAGGTGGTTGAACAGGTACAGACGCTGCTCGAAACCGGGCGCGACCTTGACCGGCTCCACCTCGGGCAGCGCGGCAGTCTGCTTCGCCACCACCGGCAGGCGCACCGCCGGGGCGTAGATTTCGTAACGCTCGCGGATGCGTTCGCCATCGAGCTTGTAGCTCACCTCGACCTGGTTGACGTGGTCTGGGTACAGGCCGAATACCGGGATGCCGCCGTAGGTCCACAGCGAGCGGTCGGACACGTCGTAGACGATATCGACACCGCCCTCGCTGCGGCCCAGCACCCGCACATGGGCGGCGCTCAGGGCGCGCCCGCCGTCACGGATGATCGCGGTCAACGGCGCCAGGCGGTACGGGTTGACCACCACGTCGCCGAGCAGGGCTTGGTCGCGGTCGGGTACCTTGGCGGTGAGGCAGGCGCCTTCGGGCAGGTCGTGCGGTTGGGTCTTGGCATTCATGGCAAAGCTCCTTGTGCTCAGAAGTCGTAACGGGCGGTGGCGCCCACGGTGCGCGGGGTGCCCAGCACGCCGGCATAGCCGCCGTTGGCGGAGTTCCACAGGCTGGTGAAGTAGGTCTTGTCGCCGGCGTTCTTCACCCACAGCGACAGGTCGAGCACGCCGTCGCCCTGGTCCAGGCGCACACCGGTGGACAGGTTGACGATGGCGTAGCTGGGGATCTGGCCGTAGTCGGAGTCATCGATGGTGCCGACGGCCTTGGAGCGGAACGCGTAGCTGGCGGTGACGTAGGGCTCGATGCGTTCGCCGAGCTGCCACTTGTACTGGCCGTTGAGGTTGGCGATGTACTTGGAAGCACCAACCACCTGGTGCCCGGACAGGTCGCAGGTGGCCGCAGGGTTGGCCAGGCTCACCTCGGGCGGGCACGGCGCGTCCTTGTATTCGGTGTAGCGCACGTCGTTCCATGAGCCGTTGAAGTTCAGCGTCAGGCCTCGGATCGGCAGGGCCGTGGCTTCGAACTCCAGGCCGCGAGAACGCACGCTACCGGCGTTGGCCAGGTACTGCACACGGTTGGCTTCGTCGTAGACGTTGGCCTGGTAGCCGTGTACTTCGGTCCAGAACAGGTTGGTGTTTAGCTGCAGGCGGTTGTCGAACAGGGTGCTCTTGAGCCCGAGTTCGGCGTTGTTGGCCCGCTCGGTACCCACCAGCAGCGAATCGGTGCCCAAGCGTGGGGCGGCACCGACGGTCAGGTTGACACCCCCGGACTTCTCGCCGTGGGACAGGCTGGCATAACCCAACAGGTCATCAGTGAAGCGGTAGCTCAGGCTGAGCAGCCCGGACGGGGCGAAGCTGTACTGGTTGAGGTCACCTGAATCGTAGGCGCCCACCCGGCCCTGACGGGCGGCGGCCGCCGCACCGGTGACGGGCGTGCCACCGGACGGCGCATCGCGGGTAACCCAGGCGCTTTTCTCCTCGTAGGTGCCACGCACCCCGGCGGTGAAGTCCAGGCGCTCGGTCAGGTGCCAGGTGCCCTGGGCGAACAGCGCGTAGCTGTCGGTATCGATATGGCCATTGCCGATGGTGTTCACGTTGGCCAGGGCGCCGGCCGGGGTCAGGTTCCAGACGTCGGCCTGCGGCCCGTAGTAAGTGAACGATTTATTGTCCAGGTCCTGCTTGAAGTAGTACGCGCCCAGTACGTAGTCGAAGAAGCCGCCGGTGGGTGAGGCCAGCCGAATTTCTTGCGAGTACTGCTTGTCCCGCACCGAGACCCCGGCACTGTAGAACACCGGCACGTTGAGGCCGTCGTCGTTGCGCGGGGTGAAGTCCCACCAGCGGTAGGCGCTGATCGAGGTGAGGGTGAAGTCGTTGGGCAGGGTCCAGTTGGCTTCCACCGAGGTGCCGCCCTGGAATACCTTGACCATCTGGTCGGCGTCGAAGTTGACCTTGCGGTCCTTGCCCGACACCAGGGTGGCGCCGGCCTGCGCAGCCAGGCTTTCATAACGGTTCACGCCATTGATGGTCGGGCCGGTGCTGTACAGGCTGAGGATGCCATTATCGGAGTCTTCTTCGTTGTACTCGCCGATCCAGCGCAGGTTGAAGGTTTCGCTGGGCTTGAACAGCAACTGGGTACGAAAGCCCTGGCGCTTGCCGCCATTGAGGTCGTGGCCGTTGTAGACGTTCTTCACATAGCCGTCATCCTCGGTGTGGTAGGCGCTGATGCGCCCGGCGAGGGTGTCGGTCAGGGGGCCGGAGAAGCTGCCCTGGGTCTGCCAGTAGCCATCCTCGCCCAGCGACGACTGCACACTGCCTTCCTGGTGGAAGGTCGGCTTGCGCGTGGTGATGTTGAGCACCCCGGCGGTGGTGTTCTTGCCGAACAGCGTGCCCTGCGGTCCGCGCAGCACCTCCAGCTGCTCGACATCGAGCAGGTCGAACACCGCCATGCCCGGGCGCCCCAGGTAGACGTTGTCCAGGTACACGCCGACGCTGCCTTCCAGGCCGTCGCTGGCGGGGTTGTTGCCCAGGCCACGAATGGAGATGCTCGACTGCCGGGCGTGCACATAGGCGACGTTGGTACTCGGCACCAGCTGTTGCAGGTCCTGCACGCGGTAGATGCGCTGGGTCTCCAGGGTTTCGCTGCCCAGCACGCTGATCGGCGTGGGCACGCTCTGGGCGGTCTCCTCACGGCGCCGGGCATTGACGGTGACGGTGCCGAGCTTGGCTTCCTGCTCCACGGCCGGTGCGGGGCTGGGCTCGTCGGCGAAGCTGCCGCCGGCGGCGCCCAGCAGCATCCCGGCAGCCAGGGGTTGTAGGACGAACAACGAGGCGCGCGCGGGCCAACGGGAAAGTCGGGACATGCAGATGCTCCTTGAGGCAAGGGCCCAGGCGAGCATTTCCGTTGGCGGAACCGAATCGCGGTCAGGCTGGCTTATATTCTTTTAGGAAATATAAATATTTGTATTTCATATTTTGTGGAATAAGTGACTCCCTTTATAAGGTTCCCAACCCTTCCCAGCAATTGCATTCCACCGAAAGTTTCCATGTAGAAAATGCATATCGACCTGCGCCAGCTCCGCCACTTCATCGCCCTTGTCGAGCACCGCAGCTTTGTCGCCGCGGCGGCGGCGGTGAACCTCTCGCAATCGGCCTTCAGCCGCAGCATCCAGACGCTGGAACACAACGTCGGCTGCCGCCTGGTCGACCGCGCCAGCAAGGAACTGGCGCCGACCCGCCAGGGCCTGCTGGTGCTGGAGCATTCGCGGCGGCTGGTGCACGGGGCGCACAACCTGGTCAACGAGATCAACCAGTTCAATGGCGCCACCACTGGCGTGGTGCGCTTCGGCTCGGGGCCGGCGCCCGCCGGCGGGCTGGTGCCGCGGGCGGTGGCGCGGTTCGTTGCCGAATACCCGGCGGCGCGTACCTGCTTCCAGGTGGACAACTGGCAGGCGCTGAACCGGCGGCTGATCGCCGAGGAGATCGAATTCTTCGTCGCCGACACCCGCCAGTTCGAGGCCGACCCGGACTACCAGGTGCACAAGCTCAGGCCACAGCGCTGGCACTTCTGCTGCCGCCGGGGGCATCCATTGACCGAGCTGGACGAGGTCAGGGCGCGGGACCTGTTCGATTACCCGCTGGCCACCACCTTTCGCCCGCCGAACATCCGCAAGATCCTCAGCGACCTGAGCGGGCGGCAGGATTTTCTGCCCAGCGTGGAGTGCGAGCATGGCTATGCGCTGCTCAATGTTGTGCTGCATTCGGACACCATCGGCATCGCCTGCAGTGCGAACCTGCGGCCCTATGACGGCCTGGTGGCCCTCAAGCTGGTGGACCTGGCGCCGGAGCAGGAAGAGGCGTTCTACACCCGTTATGGGGTGGTGAGCCGGGTGGGGTATGGGTTGTCGGCACTGGCGCAGGGGTTGGTGAGGCAGTTGGTGGCCTGTGATACCGAGTTGTAGCGGATAGGGGCTGCTGCGCAGCCCTTTCGCGACGCAAGGCCGCTCCTACAGGGGAACAAGATCTCCTGTAGGAGCGGCCTCGTGCCGCGAAAGGGCCGCAAAGCGGCCCCAACGATCTCAGCCCTTGCGCGTGGTCCGGCTCAGTTGCCCATCCACCCCCACCGGCACCTCGCCAGCCAGGGTCACGCGGCGCACGATGCGCGGCTGGGTGCCGTAGTCATCCACTGCATAGTGCTGCGTCGCGCGGTTGTCCCAGATCGCCACGTCCCCCGCCTGCCAGCGCCAGCGCACGGTGTTTTCCAGGCGTGTCACATGCCCCTGCAGCAGCGCGAACAGATGCTGCGAGTCCGCCAGCGAGTAACCCTTGATACGTTTGACGAAATGCCCCAGCTGCAACGCCCGCTCGCCGCTGATCGGATGCACCCGCACCACCGGGTGCTCGGTCTCGTACACCGTCGAGGTAAACACCTTGCGGTAACGCTCCAGCTTGGCCGGATCGACATCCGGCTTCACGCTGGCATAGTCGTATTCGTTGCTGTGCACCGCCCACAGCTTGTCGGCCAGTTCGCGCAGTGGCTCGGGCAGTTCCTGGTAAGCTGCGGCGGTGTTGGCCCACACCGTGTCGCCACCGGCAGCCGGGGCCACCACGCTGCGCAGGATCGAGGCCTTGGGGTAGGCGTCGACGAAGGTCACGTCGGTGTGCCAGGAGTTGGCCCGCTGCCCCTCGGCGCCATCGAGCTGCAGCAGGTAGCTGGTGCCATCGACCACCGGCACCGTGGGGTGGGCGATCGGCTCGCCGAGCAACTGGGCGAAGGCCTCCTGGCCCACGTCGTCCAGGTGCTCCTGGGCCCGGAAGAAGATCACCTTGTGGCGCACCAACGCCGCCTGGATGGCATCGATGGCGGCCGGATCGAGGTCGGCGGACAGCTTGATGCCACGGATCTCGGCGCCGATGCGCCCGGCAACGGGGTGGATGTCGAGTTCGAGGGTTTGCGGCGCGGTGGCCAGTGCGGCGTTGCTCATGGTCGTGCTCCTCACGGTTGTTGTCGGGTCAGCGGGCGGCCTGGACGGCCTGGTCCTGGCGCTGGGCGGCATCGATGAAACGCGGTTCGATCCAGTCGGCCACCTGGAAGCCGCGGCGGATCAGGCGCTCCTTGACGGCCAGGTCCACGCCCTGTTGCAGCAGGCCGACGAAACCGGCATCCAGGCGTGGGTCGAAGTAGTTGGCAAGGTTCTCCTGGGCAAGGTCGTCGCGCAGGATCGCCTTCGGCCAGTTGGCGGTGTTCGCGACCAGGTCCACATAAGCTTCGCGGTTGCGTTCGTCGCGCAGCCACTTCACCGCCTGCTCCTGGGCGTTGACCACGCGCTGGACCAGGTCGGGGTGCTGGCGGATGAACTCGCCGGTACCGAGCAGCACCGCCTGGGTGCTGCCGGCGCCCTTGAGGTCGTGGGAGTTGACCGGCAGCTCGACCAGCCCGCGTTCGCGCAGCGACAGCAGGTTGGACAGGCCCCAGGTGGCGTCGATCTGCTTGGCGGCCAGGGCGGCGTTGGCCGCGTTGAAATCGAGGTTGATGACTTTCAGCTCACGTTCGGACAGCCCCTGGCTGGCCAGGGCGCTGGCGAACGACAGCTGGTTGGCGGTGCCGCGGAACACCGCCACGCGCTTGCCCTTGAGGTCCTGCAGGCTGTGGATGCCCGAGCCCGGCACCACGCCGAGGTAGCTCTTCACCCCACGCACCCCGGCCGACAGCACGCGGGTGTCGACGCCGTTGGCCTTGCCGATGATCGCGGCCAGGTCGCCGAGGTAGGCGAAGTCCGCCTGGCCGTTGGCCAGGGCCTCGTTGACCACGGGGCCGGCGCCCTTGAAGAAGCGCCAGTCGATACGGATGCCGTCCTTGGCGAACTCTTTCTCCAGCAGTTGCTGGTCGCGCAGCACATCCACCACGCCGCCGGCGCTGGGCTTGCTGCCGGCGCTGAGGTCGGGCACGGCGATGCGGATCACATCCGGCTGGGCGGCATGGGCTGCCACGGGCATGGCGCTCAACACGGCGGCGAGCAACGGGCTGAGCAGGTGGCGGAAGGCGGTTTTCATGGCAAGGCTCCTTGGCAGGCTGCCACCGGCGATGGCCGGCGCTATGGGCCAGAAGCTAGGCAGGTCCGGTTAGAACCTACAAAGATCAAAACTTCATTTTTTAGTAACCAGAAGACATAAACCAGGCGTCATGCGGGCCTGCGGCTGGCTTGCAGGAAATGCATGGAAAATATGAGGAAAACGCAACGGGACGGGGCTTTCGCATGCACCGGGCGCATGCTCTTATCTCTTGAATTTCGCTTGTGAGAATTTTTAATTCCATAAACGAATAAACAAGGAACGGTTTGAGAGGTGCCCTGATGAGCGAAGTCTTGAGCGTAAGCCTACGCCGTCTATGGGGGCCGCTGCGCGGCCCTTTCGCGGCGCAAGGCCGCTCCTACCTGCCGTGGATCGTGCCAGTGGCGGTGGCGGCCTTGTGGGTCGTCGCCAGCCGTGAGCACTGGATGAGCAAGCAGATCCTGCCTGCCCCCGCGCTGGTCTGGCAAAGCGCGCAGGAGTTCGGCTCGGGCGAACTCTGGACTCACCTGTGGATAAGTCTGCAGCGCCTGACCTGGGGGTTGCTGGCAGGGATCACCAGTGGCTTGCTGCTGGGTACCTGGCTGGGCGGATCGCGGCGGGCGCAGACCCTGGTACTGCCCACCTTCGTCGCCCTGGCGCAAATCCCGACCCTGGCCTGGATCCCGCTGTTCATGCTGTTCTTTGGTATCGGCGAACTGCTCAAGCTGGTGGTGCTGGTCAAGGCCGTGGTGGTGCCGGTCACGCTGCATACCCTGGTGGGTGTGCGTGATGCCCAACCTAAACTGCGCGAAGCCGCCGCCGTCCTGCGCCTGCCCCCTCACCTGCTGTTCCTGCGCCTGCTGCTGCCCGCCGCGCTGCCGGCGTTTCTTGCCGGTGTGCGGCTGGCCCTGGCCACCGGCTGGACGTCATTGCTGGCGGTGGAACTGCTGGCCTCCAGCGAAGGCATCGGCTACCTGATGGTCTGGGGGCGGCAGTTGTTCATGCTCGACCTGGTGTTCCTCTGCATCTTGCTGATCGGCCTGGTCGGCGCGCTGATGGATCGCGGCTTCTCACGCCTGGAACGCGGCCTGTTGCACTGGCCGCAACCGGTCACGGGCGAACAGCTGCGCGGCCAGGTGCCACGCGGCTGGCAAAGCCTGCTGCTGCCCGCGGGGCTGTTGCTGCTGTGGCAGGCGGCCAACAGCCTTGGCTGGGTCGATGCCAACATCCTCTCTTCACCGCTGGATGTGCTGCGCAGCCTGTACGCAGGCCTGCTCGACGGTTCGTTACCCGAGGCCCTGCGCCTGAGCCTGCAACGCACCCTGGCCGGTCTGCTGCTCGGCGGCGGGGCAGGCTTCGTGCTGGGCCTGCTGCTGGGCCTGTCAGCCAACGCCGAGCGCCTGCTCGGCCCGAGCCTGTCAGCGTTGCGCCAGGTGGCGCTGTTCGCCTGGGTGCCACTGCTGACTGCCTGGTTCGGCCTGGGCGAAGGCGCCAAGCTGGTGTTCGTCGCCTTGGCGGCGTTCTTCCCGCTGCTGATCGCCACCCAGCGCGGCATCGCCAGCCTCCCGCCACAGCTGGGCGAGGCGGCACAGGCCCTGCGCCTGGACCTGCCACACCGGCTGCGCCTGCTGGTGCTGCCCGGCGCCGCCCCGGCGATCTTCGCCGGGCTGCGCCTGGCGCTGATCTACGCCTGGCTCGGCACCATCGGCGCCGAGTACTTCATGCCCTCGGACGGCGGCATCGCCAGCCTGATGATCGGCGCCCAGCAATTGTTCCGCATGGACCAGGTGATGGCCGCCATGGTCCTGATCGGCCTGGTAGGCGCCCTGCTCGGCCACCTCGGCCAACGCCTCGAATCGCGCGCCACGCGCTGGAGATCCGCATGAACGCCTTCATCACCCCGGCCCTGCACGCGGCCAACCAACCCGACGCCACGCCGCCGCTGGTCAGTTTCGAGGGGGTCGGCAAGACCTTCAGCGTCGATGGCCAGCCGTTCGAGGCGATCCGCGACTTCGACCTGTCGATCAACGAAGGCGAGTTCATCGCCATCGTCGGCTCCTCCGGCTGCGGCAAGTCCACTCTGCTGCGTCTGCTGGTGGGGCTGGACACCGACTACAGCGGTACGATCCGGGTCGACGGCCAGCCGGTCAACGGCATCGGCGGCGAACGCGGCATCGTGTTCCAGGAGCACCGCCTGTTCCCATGGCTGACGGTGGCGCAAAACATCGGCCTGGGGCTGGTCAACGAGACACTCACCCAGGGCGAGCGCGCCCGGCGCGTGCACGAGTACGTGCAACTGGTGGGCCTGGTCGGCTTCGAATCGGCCTATCCGCACCAGCTGTCCGGCGGCATGGCCCAGCGCGTGGCCATCGCCCGCGGCCTGGTGGCCAGCCCACGGATCCTGCTGCTGGACGAACCCTTCGGCGCCCTCGACGCGCTGACCCGCCAACAGCTGCAGGATGAACTGCTGGCGATTCGCGGACGCTCGGGGATCACCATCCTGCTGGTCACCCACGATGCCGAGGAGGCGACCTACCTGGCCGACCGGGTGGTGGTGCTGGAGCCGAGGCCCGGACGGATCAAGGCGGTGGTGGAAATCGACCTGCCGCACCCGCGCCAGCGCACCGGCGTGGCATTGCATGGCTTGCGCGAAAAGGTCCTGCACCAGATCACCGGGGATGGCGGGTATCTCAAGCCTGCGGGACAGCGGGTGGAGGGGCTGCGGCCGGAGCTGATCGCGCTGTGACCGGCACCCGCTGTCCCCCCCGGGAAAAAACTCCACAGATCAAGGCCATGGACGCCACCGACACAGATGGGTATCATGCGGCCCGTTGCACTCGTAGCTCAGCTGGATAGAGTACTGCCCTCCGAAGGCAGGGGTCGTGGGTTCGAATCCCGCCGAGTGCGCCATGACATCAGCAAAAGCCCCGCTCAGATCGCTCTGGCGGGGCTTTTTCGTTTCCGGGCCTCAGCACTGCACGATGATCTGGCCTTGCAAGTTCCGGAACAATGGTCTCGAGGGGGCTTCTCTGGTGACACGATGTTTATTACAAAAAGCGCTAATGATACGCATTTTTGTCATAAACCTGCAGGCCGCGCCGTAGATGAACGCTTGCACGTTTGTGCAGAAAAGCACATTGCCACCTCTCCCGTGCCGGTGGTCATTGGTGATAGCTTGAGCATCTTCCGTTTGCGTAAACGGTCACCCTCCACCCCTTGCAAAGGAATGCCCACACCCATGCCCTTCACCAAGCTATCCGCCGTATCGCTCCTGCTGGCCAGCGTGGCCATGTTCTCGATCCCGGCCCAGGCCAACCTCTCCCAGCAGCAGTCCGCCGCCATCATCAAGGCCTACGACGGCAGCGACCCGGCCGACTTCAAGCAGTTCCTCGGCAAGCTGGCCGGCAGCGACCTGGCCAAGGCCGCCAAGCTGGACGACACCCTCAAGCTGTACCTGGCCGGCAAGCCGCTGAGCGCCGAGCAGCAGGACGAGATCAACCGCCTGCTGGGCCTTTACACCCGCATCAAGTACGGCAAGGCCGCCAAGGAAACCCTGCGCGAGCTGGTGGAAATCCCGACCGTTCGCAAAGAGGGTGTGCCGCAGCACGAGAACCCTGAGTTCATCAAGATCGCCGACAAGATCAAGGCCCTGGCCGAGGGCTTCGGCCTGACGTTCCGCAACATCGACAACCGTGTCTACGAGATCACCCTCGGTGAAGGCAAGGAAGTGATCGGCATCCACGCCCACGCCGACGTGGTACCGGTCACTCCGGAAAACTGGAAGCTCAAGGACGGCACCAAGCTCGACCCGTTCAAGGTCACCCTGGTGGGCGACCGCATGTATGGCCGCGGCACCGAGGACGACAAGAACGGCATCGTCGTCGCGCTGTACGCGCTGAAGGTGGCCAAGGACGAGAAGCTGCCGCTGGCGCGCCAGTTCAAGCTGTTGGTGGACACCACCGAGGAAACCACCGGCGACGCCATCCCCTACTACTTCGAACGCAACGCCACCCCCGACTACAACCTGGCGCTGGATGGCGGCTACCCGGTGGTGATCGCCGAGAAGGGCTATGGCACCGTCATGGCCACCTTCGCCAAGCGTGCCGGTGACGGCAAAGGCGCCGAAGTGATCAACCTCACCGGTGGCCTGGCCACCAACCAGATCCCCGGCAGCTCGGTGGCGACATTGACCGGCGACAAGCCGGCCGACCTGGCCAAGGCGCTGAACAAGGCCGGCGCGGCCTACGTCAAACGCCATGGTGGCGACTTCAGCATCGACGCCAAGGTCGACGGCAAGCAGGTGCTGCTCACCGTGACCGGCGTGTCGGCGCACTCCTCCGAGCCCGAGTCCGGGGTCAACCCGGTGGCGCGCATGCTCGACTTCCTCAACGGCCTGGGCAAGGACGTACCGCTCAAGCACAACCACATCACCGACGCCGCCCGCTACGCCGCCGACAACTGGGGCCTGGACTACCTGGGCAACAAGCTCGGCGTCGGCTTCAAGGACGACTTCATGGGCCCGCTGACCACCTCGCTGACCTTCGTCGGCCTGGATGACAAGGCGCTGAAGCTGGCCGTGAACCTGCGCATTCCAAAGGGCAAGTCGCTCGACACCCTGAAGGGCGAGATCGCCGGCAAGCTCGATGCGTGGAAGGCCAAGAGCAAGACCCCGGTGGCCTTCGACTACACCCTCGACGAGCCGATGTACCGCAACCCCGAGGGCGAATGGGTCAAGGCCCTGCTGGCCGTGGCCAGCGAGAACCTGGGCATGAAGCACGAGTACGGCACCTCCGCCGGCGCCACCTCGGTGCATGACCTGCCCAATGGCGTGCAGTTCGGCCTGGCCATGCCGGACGTGAAGTACACCGGGCACAACGACAACGAGTTCAAGACCGTGGAGCAGTTCATGCTCGACCTGCAGATCGTCAGCGAGATGGTGGCGCGGATCGGGCAGATGCCGAAGCTCTGAGGTTCTCGTCGCCTTAGGTCCGTCCCTTTCAAGGTTTTTGCGATTTTTGGGATATGGCCGCTCCGATTCAAGATTGCCGGGGTCGCTTTGCGACCCTTTCGCGGCACAAGGCCGCTCCTACAGGCGACCGCGCCCTGGTAGGAGCGGCCTTGTGCCGCGAAAGGGCTGCAGCGCGCCCTGGTGGACGCGATGACGTTTTTCAATCACCTCGATGCCGTTTCCTGCATTGCCGTGCAGAGCGCCGTGCCGGATGCTTTATTTACTCCGACACGTCGCGTTTCCACCCACAGAGGCCCGTATGAAGAACGTCGAACAAATCCTCAAAGCCAAGTCCCAGCACCAGACCGCCTACACCATCGGCCCTGATGACTCGGTGCTGGATGCCTTGAAGCTGCTGGCGGAGAAAAATGTCGGCGCCTTGCCGGTGGTGAACAATGACCAGGTGGTAGGGATCGTCAGCGAACGCGACTACGCCCGTAAACTTGTACTCAAGGGGCGCTCATCTCCATTCACCAAGGTACACGAGATCATGAGCGCCCCTGTGATCACCGTGGAACCCAAGCAGAACCTTGAGTACTGCATGAACCTGATGACCAACCGCCACCTGCGTCACCTGCCCGTGGTTGAAAACGGCAAGCTCATCGGCCTGCTTTCGATCGGTGACTTGGTTAAAGAGATCATCGCTGAGCAGGCAAACCAGATTGTCCAGTTAGAGCAATACATCCGCGGTGAATGACCCTGCTCAGTGATAGGCGCGCTCCAGCTCGTCCAGCTGATGGTCGAAGCTGCGCAGGCGCGCCGACCAGGTGTACACCAGCACTTCCAGATCCCGGTTGAGCACGGCGGTGTTGCCGCCGTCACGGGCCGGCGCGTCGCACAGGTCCAGCTGATAGCGCTCGCGGGCCATGGCCGTGGCCACGCTGGACAGGTCGCGGGCGTTGGCCAGCCAGTGATGGTGATGGTCGTGCACTTCCCGGTCGAGTTCCCGGCACTGACGCTTGAGGGCGTCCAGGCTCTGCTCCAGCGGCGTGCCCTTGAGCTCGCCCATCACCTCCTCGAAGGTGCGCCCGGAGTGCCAGTAGCTGCCCCAGAAATAACGGTCGAACACCGTCTCGACCCGGCGCAGGGCGACCTTGGTGTTCCAGATGGTCAGCAACGTTCGCCCCTGGGCGACTTCGCGTCTGTTCAGGTGCAGCTGCTGCCAGGCGATCCACGCCAGGCCGCACAACGCCACCGCCGCGGTCACGGCGGCGGCGGCATAGAGAAACTGCACGGCCTGGTTCATCGTGTGGGTGTGCCGGATACCGTAGAAGTAGCCGGCGGTCAGGGTGCCCAGGATCGTCACGGTGCACCAGAAGCCCGGTGCGTAGGGATCTTTCATTGCGCCATCCCCTCTTGTTTTCCCTGAGCATAGCAACGGCCCGATCACCCATCAGGTGCCGCTCGGCGCTTTATTTGCGGGGGCGACGCAGCGCTTCGTTGAGTTGATCGAAGGGTACCGCCCAATCGGCGTCCTCTTTGATGCTTTCCTCCAGGAAGTCTTTTTGGGCCTTGGTCCAGAACGGTGCATCCACCAACTTGATCTCGTTCTTCAACGGCGAATGACTGGTAATGAACTGGTCGATGCTCTTGGCATCGTCCGGCAGCCCCAGTTGCTTGAACAGTTCGGAAAACTTGTGGATCGGCGCTTCCATGATTCACTCCTATGACCGGGCCGGTCGTCCACGACGCCAGCCCGGCGTGGGTTGCGAGCATCAGCTCAATTCGCGCACTTCGGCGTGCGGCACCAGTTTCAAGTATTGCTCCATGCTCATGTGGATAAGGTGATCGTGGTCACCTGCCTCGAAATAGACATCACCCTGGCGGGTAAGACTCCGATCGAGCAGCATGGGAATGTCGTAGGCGTCGCCCAGGGCCGGGATGGCGCCGCGTTCGCAATCGCCGAACAGGCTCGGCAGGTTGCTTTCGCGGGTCAGCTGCCAGGCACCGGTCATGCGCACCTCGGTCATGTCCAGATGCCGGTTGGCCGGCAGCACGGCCATGATGTAGTTGCCATGGCGGTCATCGAGCATCACCGACTTGGCGACCCGCTCGGCGGGTACGCCGGCCGTGCGCGCCGACTCCAGGCTGGTGGCCGAATGGGGATGGGGAATGATGTCGTAGTCGCAGTTGGCCTGGTCCAGGCGCTGCTGAAGGGTCTTGGCCATACGCATGATGCACCTCCGGTTTTGCCCCCACCCTCAAGTTTAGGCCGTGGCCCGGCAGCCACGGCTAAACTTCAAGGACAGGTCCGCATGAGGTGACGACAGGTGATCGCCCGGCGCTGGTGCGTGCTGCTGTTGCTACTGATCCTCGGCTTCGCCCCGGGCGGCCAGGCCGCGCCCGGCGGCAACGTGTGGCTGCTGAGCGTCGACGATGCCATCGGCCCGGCCAGCGCCGACTACCTGCTGCGCGGACTGGACCAGGCCCAGGCCCAGGGCGCGCAACTGGTGGTGATCCGCCTCGACACCCCCGGCGGGCTCGACAGCGCCATGCGCCAGATCATCAAGGCCATTCTCGCCAGCCCCGTGCCGGTGGCCACCTACGTCGCCCCGGGTGGCGCCAGGGCGGCCAGCGCCGGCACCTACATCCTCTATGCCAGCCACGTGGCGGCCATGGCCCCGGGGACCAACCTGGGCGCGGCGACGCCGGTACAGATCGGCGTCCCCGGCAAGGACGAAAAGCCCGCCGCGAACAACGAACAGGACACTCTCGCCCGCAAGCAGATCAACGACGCCGCGGCCTACATCCGTGGCCTGGCGCAACTGCGCGGGCGCAACGCCGACTGGGCGGAAAAGGCCGTGCGCGAGGCGGTGAGCCTGTCGGCCAGCGAAGCCCAGCGGCTGAAAGTGATCGACCTGGTCGCCGCTGACCTGCCCGACCTGCTGCGCCAGCTCGATGGCCGGACGCTGACCGTCGCCGGCCAGTCAGCATCAATGCAGACCGCCGGAGCCAGTGTGGTGGAGCACCTGCCGGACTGGCGCACTCGCCTGCTGGCAGTAATCACCAACCCCAGCGTGGCGCTGATCCTGATCATGATCGGCGTGTACGGCCTGCTGTTCGAATTCATGAATCCGGGCTCCGGGGTCGGCGGCGTGGTCGGCGGCATCTGCCTGCTGCTGGCGCTGTACGCCCTGCAATTGCTGCCGGTGAGCCACGCCGGGGTGGCGTTGATCCTGCTCGGGGTGGCGTTCATGGTCGCCGAGGCGTTCCTGCCCAGTTTCGGGGTGATCGGCTTCGGCGGCATCGTCGCCTTCGTGGTCGGCGCGGTGATCCTGATGGACACCGACGCCCCTGGCTTTGGCATTCCGCTGACGCTGATCATCAGCCTGGCGGTGCTCTCGGCGCTGTTGCTCGGTGGCGTGCTGGGCATGGCGCTGAAGGCGCGCAAGCGCGCCCTGGTCAGCGGCGATGCCGGGCTGGTCGGCAGCCTGGTGACGGTGACCCAGGTCCGCGCGGACAACCCGTTCTGCGGCTCGGTACAGGCCCAGGGCGAACAGTGGCAGGCGCAGTGCGCGACACCGCTGCAGCCGGGCCAGCACGTGCGGGTAACGGCCCGTCATGGCGTGACGCTGGAGGTCAGCGCCACTGCGCCCACGGCGCAAGGAGAGTAGACGATGTTCATGCAATTCGGATTCAGCGCCGTGCTGGTGCTGCTGGGCATACTGCTGCTGTCGGCCCTGCGCATCCTGCGCGAGTACGAGCGCGGCGTGGTGTTCCAGCTCGGGCGCTTCTGGCAGGTCAAGGGCCCAGGGTTGATCATCCTGATTCCCGGTATCCAGCAGATGGTCCGCGTGGACCTGCGCACCGTGGTCCTCGACGTGCCGCCCCAGGATGTGATCACCCGCGATAACGTCTCGGTCAAGGTCAACGCCGTGCTGTACTTTCGCGTGCTCGACCCGCAGAAGGCGATCATCCAGGTCGAAGACTTCCTCACCGCCACCAGCCAGCTGGCCCAGACCACCCTGCGCGCCGTGCTCGGCAAGCACGAGCTGGACGAACTGCTGGCCGAGCGCGAGCAGCTGAACTCGGACATCCGCGAGGTGCTGGACGCGCAGACCGACGCCTGGGGCATCAAGGTGGCCAACGTCGAGATCAAGCACGTCGACCTCAACGAGTCGATGGTCCGCGCCATCGCCCGCCAGGCCGAGGCCGAACGCGAACGACGGGCCAAGGTGATCCATGCCGAAGGCGAGCTGCAGGCGTCGGAGAAACTGATGCAGGCGGCGCAGATGCTGGGCAAGGAGCCGGGGGCGATGCAGTTGCGCTACATGCAGACGCTGGGGTCGATCGCCGGGGACAAGAGCTCGACCATCGTGTTTCCGATGCCGATGGATCTGCTCAAGGGGCTGGTGGACAAGCAGAAATAGCGGCGCGGCATTCGCGGGTATACCACTCCTCTCCAGGACAGTGGCGTACCTGTGGGAGCGGGTTTACCCGCGAATGGCTTCATGCGATTGATCAGATCGGCGCCCGGCGCAGAGTGGCGAGGAACGTCGCCGCACCGATGAACAGCCCGGCAAAGGTGCGGTTCAGACGCTTCTGCTGCTTCGGTGTGCGCAACAGGCGCAGCACCCGCGAAGCCAGCCCGGTGTAGCCCGCCATCACCAGCAGGTCGACACTGATCATGGTCACGGTGATCGCCACATACTGCGGCAGCAACGCCTCGTGCGGGTTGATGAACTGCGGCAGCACCGCCAGCATGAACACCAGCGCCTTGGGGTTGCTGACGTTGACCAGGAAGCCGCGGAACACCAGGCTCAACGGCTTGCCGATCGGCCGCACACCGGACTCGTCGCTCATGTCCATCGGCAGGGCGCGCCATTGCTTGTAGGCGAGGTAGACCAGGTAGGCGACGCCGAACCACTTGATGACCTGGAAGGCAGTGGCCGACGCGGCGAGGATGGCGCCGACGCCGGCGGCGATGATGGCGATCTGCACGATCAGGCCCAGTTGCAGGCCCAGGGCGTTCCAGTAACCACGCCAGAAACCGTACTGCAGCCCGCTGGACATCGAGGCAATGGCCCCGGCGCCCGGCGACAGGCTGATCACCCAGCACGCGGCAAAGAAGGCCAACCACGTTTCCATCGACATCGCACACCTCGCTCGAACAGCTTTTGCAAACCGCTAAACTAAGGTGTTGGCGAAAAAATAACCAGTGGTTTTTGCAGTGTCTCAGCAGGCCTCTTCGCGGGTAAACCGCTGACCACGCCGACCTGCGCGTTCCCTGTAGGAGCGGCCTTGTGCCGCGAATGGGCTGCGAAGCAGCCCCAAGATTTCAGTACTGGCAACGTTGCCGGGGCCGCTTTGCAGCCCATTCGCGGCACAAGGCCGCTCCTACAGACGAATGAGCCAGACTTAATCGGCCTCGATGGCCGGGTCTATGGCTGGAGCAGGTACTTCAGCCCCCCGCCAACGGCGCACGGCCTTCTGGAAGAACTGGCTGTTCGGCACCTGTACCAGCGCCCCACCCGCCTCCGGCGTTTCCATCAGCGTGGTGTACAGCAGGTTGATGGCGATCACCCGGCCTTTCACCCCCGGCTTGTCGAGGGTATCAACCAGCTCGACCACATCGCCGATGCGAAACGGCCCGACGGTGAAGATCAGCACCGCGCACAGCAGGTTGGACAGCACGCTCCAGATGGCGAAAAACGCCACCGCTGCCACCGCGACAAAGCCCGATAACGCCGTCCACAGCACCGTGGCGGACACCCCCATGCGCTCCAGCACGAACAGCAGCGCGCTGCCCATGATCAGCCAGCGCAGGGCGCCGCGTACCGGCACCATCAGTTCGTGCGGCAACGGGTAGCGTTCGCCCAGGCTGCGCAGGCCGCGGGCGACCATGCGCTGCAGGATGAACGCGGCGATCAGGATCAGCAGGATCTGCAGCCCCAGCCAGAACGTGTCCATCCACTGCCCGGGCAGCAGCGAACGCAGCTCCTCCATCAGGACAGCGCCTCGAGCTCGGCCTGCATGCTTTCCAGCGTTTCCAGGGCTTCCATCCAGGCTTCCTCGAGCTCGCCTTCGCGTTGCTTGAGCTTGGTCTGGCGGGCCAGCAAGTCGCGCAGCTCATCCTTGCGCGAGGCCTCGTACAGACCGCTGTCGCCCAACGCCGTTTCGATCTCGGCCAGTTGCTGGTGCACCTGGTTGAGTTCGGTCTCCAGCTTGTCGGCCGCCTTCTTGTGCGGGGCCAACTGTTGGCGCAAGGCCGCGGCGGCCTGGCGCTGGGCCTTCTTGTCGGTCTTGTCCGGATTCACCGGAGCGGAGCTGGCCGGCGCGTTGCGCTGGCGGAACTCCACCAGCCAGCGGCTGTAGTCGTCCAGGTCACCGTCGAAGGTGTCGACCTTGCCGTCGGCCACCAGCAGGAAGTCGTTGGTGGTGCTCTTGAGCAGGTGACGGTCGTGGGATACCACCACCACGGCGCCGGCGAACTCCTGCAAGGCCATGGTCAGCGCCAGGCGCATCTCCAGGTCCAGGTGGTTGGTCGGTTCGTCGAGCAGCAGCAGGTTCGGCCGCTCCCAGGCGATCAGCGCCAGGGCCAGACGGGCCTTTTCGCCACCGGAGAAGTTCACCACCGGCTCGTCGACACGGTTGCCGTGGAAGTCGAAGCCGCCGAGGAAGTCGCGCAGGGTCTGCTCGCGCTCACCCGGGGCGATGCGCTGCAGGTGCAGCAGCGGGCTGGCCTTGTCGTCCAGCGAGTCGAGCTGGTGCTGGGCGAAGTAGCCGACGGCGAGGTTCTCGCCACGTACCAGACGCCCGGACAACGGCTGCAGTTCGCCGGCGAGGTTCTTGATCAGGGTCGACTTGCCCGCGCCGTTGGGGCCGAGCAGGCCGATGCGCGCACCCGGCGCCAGTTGCAGCTTGACCTTCTCGAGGATGGCCTTGTCGCCATAGCCCAGGCGGCCTTCGGACAGGTCGAGCAAGGGGCTGGAGATCTTCTCCGACTCGCGGAACACGAAGTCGAACGGCGAATCGACATGGGCCGCCGACAACTCCTCCATGCGCTCCAGGGCCTTGATCCGGCTCTGCGCCTGGCGGGCCTTGGTGGCCTGGGCCTTGAAACGGGCGATGTACTTTTCCATGTGCGCGCGCTGCGCCTGCTGCTTCTCATAGGCCTGCTGCTGTTGCGCCAGGCGTTCGGCGCGGGTGCGCTCGAAGGCGCTGTAGCCGCCCTTGTAGAGATTGAGCTTGCGCTGTTCGACATGCAGCACATGGTCGACCACGGCATCGAGGAAGTCGCGGTCGTGGGAGATCAGCAGCAGCGTGCCCGGGTAGCCCTTGAGCCACTCCTCCAGCCAGAGGATGGCATCGAGGTCCAGGTGGTTGGTGGGCTCGTCGAGCAGCAGCAGGTCGGACGGGCACATCAGTGCCTGGGCCAGGTTCAGGCGCATCCGCCAGCCACCGGAGAAGTCGCCGACGCGGCGGTCCATCTGCTCGTTGCTGAAACCCAGGCCGGCCAGCAGCTTGCGCGCGCGGGCATCGGCGGTGTAGCCGTCGGCGCTGTCCAGCTCACTGTGCAGGCGCGCCAGGGCGGTGCCGTCGTGGGCCTGCTCGGCGGCCGCGAGATCCGCCTGGACCTTGCGCAGGCGGGCATCACCGTCGAGCACATAGTCCACGGCGATGCGGTCGAGGGTGTCGACCTCCTGGCGCATGTGGGCAATGCGCCAGTCGCCGGGCAGCAGGCAATCGCCGGCATCGGGCGACAGCTCACCGCGCAGCAGGGCGAACAGGCTGGATTTGCCAGCGCCGTTGGCGCCGATCAGGCCGGCCTTGTGACCGGTGTGCAGGGTCATCTCGGCGCCTTCTAGCAGGCGCTGGGGACCACGCTGTAAAGTGAGGTTCGATAGTCTGATCATGATGGTCGCGGAGTCTACCAGCTTCGCCGATCACTGGCGCGAGTGAAACCATGCACACCGACCTGTGGAATCACGCCCTGGCCTTGTATGCCCGGCCAGGCGTCGAGGCTGCCAGCCTGGCCCTCCAGGAACTGGGTGGCGATGTCTGCCTGCTGCTCTGCGGCACCTGGCTGCAGGCCCGCGGCGTGGCCGCCGATGAACAGCGGATCGCCGCCCTGCAGGCCCTGGCCGGCCCCTGGCAACGCGATGTGGTGACGCCGCTGCGCGCGCTACGCCGGCAATGGCGCGAGCAGGCGCTGGCCGACCCGCAACTGAGCGTGATGCGTGAGCAGGTGAAGGCGCTGGAGTTGCAGGCTGAACGCACCTTGCTGGAGCGTCTGGAGGCGTTGGCGCACGAGTGGCCTGCGCAAGCGGGCGCCGCGCAGGACTGGCTGACCCGGCTGGCGCCGGACCAGGCCCGGGACCACGACGCACTGCATCAGCTGCGCGCCGCGGCCCGTGAGCTTCAGGACGCCGAAGTCGGCGACTGAGCCGGTGTGGCGGTTGCCGCAGGCGTGGCCGCGCTGGTCGCAGGCGTCGGGGTGGCGCTGGCGGTCGGCGTGGCTGGCTTGCTTTCGGCTGGCTTGCTGGCTACAGACTTGGCCGGAGCTTTGGCAGCGGCCGGTTTGGCTGCTGGCTTGGCTGCAGGTTTGGCCGCTACTGGCTTGGCCGGGGCCTTGGCGGCAGCAGGCTTGGCCGCTGGTTTGGCTGCTGGTTTCGCTGCAGCGGTCTTTGCCGGTGCCTTGGCAGCAGCTGGTTTGGCCGCTGGCTTGGCAGCAGGTTTCGCGGCGGCGGTCTTCGCCGGGGCCTTGGCAGTAGCAGGCTTGGCCGCTGGCTTGGCGGCAGGTTTCGCGGCGGCGGTCTTCGCCGGTGCCTTGGCGGCAGCAGGCTTGGCCGCTGGCTTGGCCGCAGGTTTCGCGGCGGCGGTCTTCGCCGGTGCCTTGGCAGCAGCAGGCTTGGCCGCTGGCTTGGCGGCAGGTTTCGCTGCAGCGGTCTTCGCGGGAGCCTTGGCAGCAGCCGGTTTGGCCGCTGGCTTGGCGGCAGGTTTCGCGGCTGCAGTCCTCGCCGGGGCCTTGGCCGCAGCAGGCTTGGCCGCTGGTTTGGCAGCAGGTTTCGCGGCCGCTTTCGGTGCCGCAGTACGCGAGTCCAGGGCCTTGGCGGCCGCCTCACGCACTTTGCCAACACCCTGGGCCAGTTTCAGGCTTTCCTGGGCATCACGCTTGAGTTGCTGGATGTAAGTTCGGGTCTGGGCCTGGCGATCCTTGAGCGAATCGAGCAAGTGTTCAAGTTCACCCGCGGCTTTTTGCGCCTTGCCCTGAGCCTTGGCTTTACCGGCCTTGGCGGCGTCCTGCAACTTCAGGCGAGCGTTATGCAGTTTCTCCTGGGCCTTGCCACGTTGTTTTTCCAACTTGGCCAACAGTTTCTCGGCATCCGCCAGCGCTTGGGAGCAGGCATCTTCCAAATGTTCGAGCAAGCTACCCGAAAGTTGCTGGAGCAGGTGCAACGGCGTACTGACTGCTTTCTTCTTGGCCGACATGGTTTACCTCCTGGCTGACGAGAGTGCGGCTCATACTATGCTTCTGCTGCTACCGCCGCTAGGGCATGTTGACAGTCTCAGTAGCGCCGCGTTGCATGCCTGGGCAAAGTTGTTGTCTTGCAGCTGGAAACAAGTGTAGTTGCCCATTAGTGCACTGCCGATATTTACACATCTTCGCCCAACAACGCTGGCATACTTTGCGCTCTTTACCGCAGGAACCGTCCATGCCTCGTTATCTGATTCTGAGCCTGTGCCTGGTGATGCCGCTCTCCCTGGCCAACGCCGAAACCGCCCCCGCCAACGACAGCGACCTGGCCTACAGCCTTGGTGCCAGCCTGGGCGAGCGCCTGCGCCAGGAAGTCCCCGGCCTGCAGCTCGACGCCCTGGTCGAAGGCCTGCGCCAGGCCTACCAGGGCCAGCCGCCACGCATTGCCAAGTCACGCATGCAGGCCATCCTCGAGCAGCACGAGACGCAAGCCAACGCCGCCGCCGAACAGGCCCAGGTGGACAAGCTGGTGGAAGCGGAGAAACGCTTCATTGCCGGCGAGCGGGCCAAGGCCGGGGTACGCGAGCTGCCCGAGGGCATCCTCTACAGCGAACTGGCCAGCGGCAGCGGCGCGCAACCCAAGGCCAGCGGTCGCGTGCAGGTGCGCTATGTGGGGAAACTGCCGGATGGCACGGTGTTCGACCAGAACCTGCAACCGCAATGGTTCAAGCTGGACTCGGTGATCGAGGGCTGGCAGGTGGCACTGCCACGGATGAAGGCGGGGGCGAAATGGCGCCTGGTGATCCCGTCGGCGCAAGCTTATGGCGCCGACGGTGCGGGTGACCTGATCGCACCCTATACCCCACTGGTGTTCGAGATCGAACTGCTGGACGTGGCCAACTGAATCAGGCCTGCAGCGCGTCCTCTTCCTTGTGCGCGGTATGCAGCACTTCGATGAGGCAGTCCTCCAGCTCGAAGCGTTCTCGCAACAGGCCGCCCAGCTTGCCCAGCTTGTCCGCGAAGCGCTCGGGGTCGGTGCACTCGCCCTTCTCGCAATGGTCATTGAAAGCCAGCGCGATCTGGGTGCTGTCATCGATACGCGGGTTGATCTGTGTGGCAAGCTCCAGGGCCTTGGTATCGCCAAAGGCCTTGGCTTCGCTGACCAGCTGCTCGCTGACTTCGAAGTGCCAGGCCGAGACATAGTCGACCAGGAGCGCGCAAAAATCGCGGTTCTTGTCCTTGTCGGCAAAGGCCGGCTTGGCATCGCGCAAGGCGCGGAAGGCATGCACCAACTCCTGGCGCTCCTCCAGCCAACGATCGATCAGCTTGTGAACACCGCCCCAGCGTTCCTGGGCGTTCTGGCAACTATCGAGCATGGCGATCTCTTCCCTTCTGGGTAGATGCCGCTGCACCTCGCGACACAACACCGTGGCACAAAGGTGACGTCAGCAAACGGCATCGAGCAGTTGTATTTTCGGTAAGCGTGCTGGGAGATTATTCCCGTGCGACCTGCCCTTCAAGGTACGCAGCAGACTAAGTTCATACAAGCGTTTAATCCCGCCGTCGGCCACCGCTGGTCGCGCAATCCCAGGTGCATTGCCGTGGATCAACCCGCCGCGTCCTGGCGCAATCGATACAGCACCAGCCACGACAACGGCACCGCCGCCAGCAACAGGAACGCCAGCAGGCTCCATTCCGGCAGGGTCAGGTCGAGGAAGCTCCAGTTGACCGACACGCAGTCCGGGCTGCCCAGCAGGAACACCTGCAGGATCTCGCTCCACGGGCGTTCGACCACATGCGCCAGGGGCAGGTGGCAACCACTGGCGGGCAGCGGCTCGGCCTGCAGCCAGACATGCCGCCCGGCCAGCAAGGCGCCAGCCAACGCGAACAGCAGCGCCAGCCAGGCAGGCCAGCGGCGGCCGCCAGCGTGGAACATGGCAACCAGGCAGGCCAGCGCAAAACAGCCCAGCATCAGGCGCTGGCTGAAACACAACGCGCAGGGGTCCAGGCCGACCACGTTTTCGAGACGAAACGATGCGACCAGCACCGCCACGGCGGCCAGGAAGGCGGGAAGGAACGAGCTGCGCAAGCAGGCCAGCGACATGGGCAGAAGTGATCCGAAAATGAAGGAAGTGGTGTGAAACGGTAGAGGAAAGGGGCGCTTTGTATCAAGGCGCTACAGTGCAGACAAGTCGCTGAATGGCTAGGGAATCATTTTCGCGGAACGTGGGAATATTCCGACGCGGACGAAGGACGATTCGACGCCCTCTACGCAGGGGGCGTCTTGAGTCATCGCTCATCAGATAATGCAACGCGCCGCTGGCAAAACATCGCACCGGCACAAGCAGGTATGCCCGCGATGCGCGACAGGTCCATCCCTTTCAAGGTCTTTGCGATTTTTCGGATATGGCCGCTTCAATTCAATATTGCCGGGGCTGCTTTGCAGCCCATTCGCGGCACAAGGCCGCTCCTACAGGATGGCGCGATCACCTGTAGGAGCGGCCTTGTGCCGCGAAAGGGTCGCAAAGCGACCCCGGCGAGTCCAAGTCGAACGCCCCTTCTCAACACCTTGAAAGGGTTGGGTCTCAGGCCCGAACCCCCTCCGGCAGTGGCAACGCCAGCAGGCGCTCATCCAGCAGCCCCAGGCCCTCCTGGAACAGCTGATTGCTGCGCTCGGTCTCGCCGAGACCGGCCAGCAAGCGTGCCAGCTCGGCGCAGGTTTCCGGATTACGCTCCAGGCGCAGACTGCTTTCCAGATAGTCCCGCGCCTTGCCCCACAAGCGGTTCTGCAGGCTCAGCCGGCCGAGGGTGAGCAGCAGGCTAGGATCCTGCGGATGCTCCTTCAGCCAGCCTTCGGCCGTCTGCAGCTGGCGCGCCGGATCGTCGCCGCGCACCAGCCCGTAAAGGCGCGCCAGATGGCTTTCGTAGCCGCGCTTGAGCGCGCCGCGAAGCACCTGTTCGGCCTCGCCCTGGGCACCGACCTGACGCAGTTGCTCGGCGTAGGCCGACACCAGTTGCGGTTCCTGGCGCTGGGCATTGGTCAGCTGCTGCCAGGCGCGCTCGAGCGCCTGGCGTGCCGTCTGCGGATCCTCGCCACGGGCCGCCGCGAGGCCCAGGTTCTGGCCCCAGGCGCGCTGCTCCAGGTCAGCCAGTTCCGCCGCAGGCAACACCTTGTGCTTGCGCAGGTCCGGCAGCAGGCGGATCAACGCCGGCCAGTCGCCCCTCTCCAGATGCAGGCGCTGCAACAGGCGCAGCACCTGGGCGTTGTGCGGATGACGCTCCTGCATCGCCTGCAGGGCCTCCAGGGCACCCTCGCTCTCGCCCCGGTCCATCTGCAATTGGGCATGGGTCAGGGCGACGGCGAGCTCGGCCTGGGGCTGGCGTTCCAGGGCGCGTTCGAGCAGATTGTCGCGTTCCTCGACCCGTCCCTGTTCGTTGGCGGCACGCGCGGCGCCGAGGTAGTAGAGCAGCGGCTGGCGGTCGGACTCGGCAGCACGCTGCAAGTGCCGCTGGGCACTCGCCCAGCGCCCCTCGGCCAGGTCCAGCTGGCCTTGCTCGACAGCGATACGGGTGCGGCGGCTGCGATTGCGTCGCGACCACGGGTTGACCACCCCGGACGAAGTCAGCACCAGCCCGACCAGGTAACGCACCAGCAACAGCAGCAGGATGATACCGACCAACGCGCCGAGCGCCGCCCACAGTCCCGACTGGTAGCGGAAGCTGCCGTAGGCGATCAGTACGTAGCCACTGTGCTTGGCGATCGCGATGCCCAGCGCCGCGGCGACGACAATCGCCAATACCGCCAGCAGGTAGACACGCTTCATGGCTTGGCCCCTTCGGCGGCAGCCGGCAGGTGGCGACGCTGGATATAGGCCTGCACTGCGGCCAGGCTCTCGCTCAGGTCAGGCGTGACCACCGACACCGGCTGTTCGGCCAGCTGGTTGAGGTTGTCGAGCATCGCCTTGCTTTGCGGGTTGTCCGGGTTGAAGTTGGCCAACAACACGCTGCGCGCATCGTCCAGGGCCTGGGCATAGACCTTGGCCTCGCCGTTGAGCGCCGCCCATTGCGCCTGCTCGATGGTCAGGCTCAGGGCCAGGCGCAGCTGGTTGAGCGACTGCCCGGACAGCAACGGGCGCACGTTGTCGTCGGCATTGAACTCGATCTGGAAGTACTTGGAGATCTCGGCCCACCACTGTGACCAGCGGCTGGCGCCATCGCCATCGGCGGTCAGCGCGCCCATGGCGTCGGCCTTGCTGTCGAATTCCGGCGACTGGGCACTGAGCTGCTGCACCAGCTCGCGTTGCGCGGCGAGCTTGAGGAACAGCCCGGTGCGATCCGGCTGCTCGGTGCCGGATAGCGTCGCCAGGCTGCGGGCCAACTGTTCGCGGGCGGCGAAGGCGCCGGGATCGCTCTGCTCGCGAAGGATCTCATCGGCACCTTCGACCAGCGCCTTGGCGCTGGTGATGTCCTGCAACGCCGACAGGCGCAGGGTGGCCAGGCGCAGCAGGTGCTCGGCCTCGGCCAGGCGCCACTCCTTGCGGCTCTCCCCGAGCACGGTCTCCAGGCGCTGGCTAAGGCGTTGCTGGTCGCCCTGCAGTTGCGCCACCAGGCGCCGGCGGTCTTCCAGCTCACTGGCCGCCGGCAGGCTGCCCAGCTGCGCACTGAGCTGCTGCTCACGCTGCTGCAGCGCGTCGGCACGCTGATTGAGCGCTTGCAGGTGTTCGCCCTGGTCATGCTCGCTGCCTTGCAGCTGGCGGACCTGCCAGGCGCCCCAGCCGCCAACCGCGACGCCGGCGGCGCCCAGCAGCAGGGCCAGTAGCGCCAAGCCGTTGCCGGAGCGTCGGGCGGGCTTGGCGGTGACGGATTGCGACGCTTCTGGCGCCGAGGGCTGTTCGGTGTTGGACAAGACAGTTTCGCTCACGTATCCATCCTTTGCATGGTGGCGCATCGCTCTCTAGCTTAGCGCCTTAAGAGGCAGGCGCAGCGCTTCGCTGCACGGCTGCCAGCAAGGCCGCGGCGCTGGCGCCACGGCAATCCACAATGTCTTTTGCCCCGAGTGCACGGGCCTGCTCGGCCACCCGGGGGCTGGGCACGAACAGCGGCAAGCGGGAAAACCGCGGCCAATCCGCACCTGCCAATCGATGCAAGTGTTCCAGACCCTGCCCACTGCTGACCACCAGGCCATTGAGGCGTTCCCCATCGATGCGCTGGGCGAGGGTCGTGGCGGGGTAGTGCGGCAGGCAGCGGCGATACAATTCCAGATAATCGACACTAGCACCTTGCTCGGCAAGACGCTCGGCCAGCAGTTCACGACCTCCGACACCGCGAACGATAAGGACGCGGGGTGCCGGCACGGCCATAGCCTCGCGCAGGGCGGGCAGTGCGAGCAAGGCTTCGCTGTCATCGCCGGCCGCCGGAAAGGCCACCTGCAACCGGTGCTCCTGAAGGATCCGCGCCGTCGCCTCGCCCACCGTGAACCAACCGGCGGACGGCGGCGTCACCCCTGCCTCGGCGAGCTGCTCCAACAGCAGGCGGGCCGCCGGCTTGCTGACCACGATGATGGCCCGGGCCTCGCCGATCGCCCGCAGGCGCTGCACCTGCTCAGGGCCTGGAGCAATCGCCTCGATCACCAGCAACGGCAGGCTGGCGCTGGCGATGCCCGCGTCGGCCAGGGTCTGCGCCAGCGCCGCACAGTCCTCTTCAGGCCGGGTCAGCAGCAGGCGCCAGGGGCTCACGGGTGGCCGGCCTCGCCGTAGACTTCCTTGAGGATCGCCTCGGCGCCCTGCCCGAGCAGGTCTTCGGCGACCTGCACGCCCAGGCGCTCGGCATCGGCACGCGGCGCCCGGGCCTCGGCCACCAGCAAGATGCCGCCGGAGGGCTGCCCGACCAGGCCGCGCAGCCACAGCTGCTCGCCTTCGAGCACCGCGTAGCAGGCGATCGGCACCTGGCAGCCGCCATTGAGGCGCTTGTTCAGGGCACGCTCGGCCACCACCCGGTCGGCGGTGTCGGCATGGTGCAACGGCGCCAGCAAGGCATGAATCTCGGCGTCGGCGCTGCGGCATTCGATGCCCACCGCGCCCTGGCCGCCCGCCGGCAGGCTGTCATCGACGCTGATGGAGGCAGTGATGCGGTCCTCGAAGCCGAGGCGGATCAGGCCGGCGGCGGCGAGGATGATGGCGTCGTACTCGCCGGCATCGAGCTTAGCCAGGCGGGTGTTGACGTTGCCGCGCAGGAAGCGGATTTCGAGGTCGGGCCGGCGCGCCAGCAACTGGGCTTGGCGGCGCAGGCTGGAAGTGCCGACGATGCTGCCGGCCGGCAAGGCCTCAAGACTGGCGAAGTTGTTGGAAACGAAGGCGTCGCGCGGGTCTTCACGCTCGCAGATGCAGTACAGGCCCAGGCCCTCGGGGAAGTCCATGGGGACATCCTTCATCGAGTGCACGGCGATATCGGCCTCGTTGTCGAGCAGGGCGGTTTCCAGCTCCTTGACGAACAGGCCCTTGCCGCCGATCTTCGCCAGCGGCGCGTCGAGCAGCTTGTCGCCGCGGCTGACCATTGGCACCAGGGTCACCAGAAGGCCGGGATGCGCCTGTTCCAGGCGGGCTTTGACGTATTCGGCCTGCCACAGGGCCAAGGCACTTTTACGGGTGGCAATGCGGATTTCGCGAGTGGACATGAAACGCACCGATCCAGAGAAATACCGCCGATGATAACAGCTCCTCCGGTTGTGCCCGCAGATTCAGATCAGCAATCACGCTCCCTGCACAGTCGATACTGGTCGCGATTTGCGTGGGAGCGGGCTTGGCCCGCGATTGCGATGGCGGATCTTGCACTGCTATCGCGGGGCAAGCCCGCTCCCACGTTCCCTGAGGCCTTTCAGTGCAGGCTCTGCATCATCTTGCGCACCCCCGCCACATGGCGGCGGCTGACGGTCAGGGCGTCGCCTTCCAGGCCCTTGAGATAGAGCTGGAAATGCCCCAGCGGCGTGCGCTGCAGGCGCTCGATGCGCTCACGGGCGACCAGCGCGTTGCGGTGGATGCGCACGAAACGCTCGCCAAACTCGTCCTCCAGGGCCTTGAGCGGTTCATCGAGCAGTACCTCGCCCGCCTCATGGCGCAGGGTGACGTACTTGTGGTCGGCGATGAAGTAGATGACCTGGGGAATGGGGATCAACTCGATGCCTTTGCGGGTACGGGCACTGATATGGCTGCGCGGGCCGCCACCGGCCTCGCCGGCCGGGCGGGTCAGCGCCGCCAGCTGGGCACGGTTGGGTTTTTCCGCCCGGCGCAGGGCGTCGCGCAGGGCCTGCGGCTGGATGGGCTTCTCGACATGGCTCAGGGTGCTGTCCCTGAAGGCTTCGCTGCCGTATTCATCGTCGCCGGTGCAGAACACCACCGCCGGCGGCGACTCGCGCTCGCACAGCCGGGCGGCGACCTGCAGGCCATCGAGGCCCGGCATGCCGATATCCAGCAGCACCACATCGGGCTTGAGGCTTTCGATCAGGGTCAGGGCCTCCTCGCCGTTGGTGGCGCTGGGCTCCATCACGGTGTAACCCTCCAGCTCGCCAAGCAGCCGGCTCAGGCGCTCGCGGCCCAGGGGTTCATCATCAACGATCAGGACATTCATAATTGCGCTGGATTCCTGAGTGAGTCTCGCACGGGTATAGCGTAGACAAGTGTGGGGCGACCGAAACGCGGTCACGCTACAGACCGGTGCGAAGGCCAAAGATTCACTGGTCTGGCAGATTCACCGCCAGTCCTTTGTCCAACTGTAGACGCTCCGTGGAACACTGCCGTTCAATCGTTGAATATGCCGCACCCCCTTGTAACCGGACGATTCTCGCGACCAGCGCCCTGCGGCGGCGGGCGCAACCCTGCTATGATCGCGACACTTTTTCCGTTCACGCCTTCAACGAGTGAATCCATGAGCACCGACAAGACCAATCAGTCCTGGGGCGGCCGCTTCAGTGAGCCCGTCGACGCCTTCGTCGCCCGCTTCACCGCCTCGGTCGATTTCGACAAGCGCCTGTACCGCCACGACATCATGGGTTCGATCGCCCACGCCACCATGCTGGCGCAGGTCGGCGTCCTCAGCGATGCCGAGCGCGACACCATCATCGATGGCCTGAAGACCATCCAGGGCGAAATCGAGGCCGGCACCTTCGACTGGCGCGTCGACCTCGAAGACGTGCACATGAACATCGAAGCGCGCCTGACCGACCGCATTGGCATCACCGGCAAGAAGCTGCACACCGGCCGCAGCCGCAACGACCAGGTGGCCACCGACATCCGCCTGTGGCTGCGCGACGAGATCGACCTGATCCTGGCCGAGATCACCCGCCTGCAGCAGGGCCTGCTGGAGCAGGCCGAACGCGAGGCCGAGACCATCATGCCCGGCTTCACCCACCTGCAGACCGCGCAGCCGGTGACTTTCGGCCACCACCTGCTGGCCTGGTTCGAGATGCTCAGCCGCGACTACGAGCGCCTGGTGGATTGCCGCAAGCGCGCCAACCGCATGCCCCTGGGCAGCGCCGCGCTGGCCGGCACCACCTACCCGATCGACCGCGAACTGACCTGCAAGCTGCTGGGCTTCGAAGCCGTGGGCGGCAACTCGCTGGACAGCGTCTCGGACCGCGACTTCGCCATCGAATTCTGCTCGGCGGCGAGCATCGCGATGATGCACCTGTCGCGCTTCTCCGAAGAGCTGGTGCTGTGGACCAGCGCCCAGTTCCAGTTCATCGACCTGCCCGATCGCTTCTGCACCGGCAGCTCGATCATGCCGCAGAAGAAGAACCCGGACGTGCCGGAGCTGGTGCGCGGCAAGAGCGGCCGCGTGTTCGGCGCCCTGACCGGCCTGCTGACCCTGATGAAAGGCCAGCCGCTGGCCTACAACAAGGACAACCAGGAAGATAAGGAGCCGTTGTTCGACGCCGCCGACACCCTGCGCGACTCGCTGCGCGCCTTCGCCGACATGATCCCGGCGATCAAGCCCAAGCACGCGATCATGCGCGAAGCGGCCCTGCGCGGTTTCTCCACCGCCACGGACCTGGCCGACTACCTGGTGCGCCGCGGCCTGCCGTTCCGTGACTGCCACGAGATCGTCGGCCACGCCGTGAAGTACGGCGTCGATACCGGCAAGGACCTGGCCGAGATGAGCCTGGACGAGCTGCGCCAGTTCAGCGACCAGATCGAGCAGGACGTGTTTGCCGTGCTGACCCTGGAAGGCTCGGTCAACGCCCGCAACCACATCGGCGGCACCGCGCCGGCCCAGGTGCGCGCGGCAGTGGTTCGCGGCAAGGCCCTGCTGGCTTCGCGCTAAACCACAATCGCGGGGCAAGTCGCATCGGCGCACCGCCGCTCCCACCAGCCTCGCTCAGGCTCGTGGGAGCGGCGGTGCGCCGATGCGACTTGCCCCGCGATCGTTTGTGGCCTCAGCGCTTGCTCTTGATCATTTCGAGGAACGCCGGCATCGCCGCCTCCTTGTCCGCCACGATCCGCGCCATGTGCGGGTTCTCGCGCAGTTTCTCCAGCAACGCCGTCGCCTGCGGGAAATCCGCCAGGAAGTCGATGTTCAGCACCTTCTTGCCCACCGCGCAGGCCAGGTCGACCGAGAAGCAGAACATCAGGTCGGCGATGGTCAACTGCTCCCCGGCCACGTATGGCTGGAACCGTCCATTGCGCTTGAGGGTGGCGAAGCCTGCCAGCAGGTCCGCCCGCGCCCGCTCCTTGATCAGCGGCTCCACCGCCGCGCCGAAGAACGCCTCGGCGTAGCAGGTACGCGCCGGCAACTCGATATACAGCTCGATCTCCCGCAGCAGCTCGCGGACCTTGGCCTGGCCGAAGGCATCGGCTGGCAGCAGCGCCTTGCCCGGCTGGGTCTGCGCGATGTAGTCGAGGATCACCCCGGTCTCGCTGATGAAACCATGCTCGGTCTGCAGCGCCGGCACCTTGCCACGCGGGCTTTTGGCCAGGGCCTCGGGGGCCTGGCCGCCGAAGAATGGCACCTCTTCGAAGGGCACGCCTTTCTCCAGCAAGGCCAGCTTGACCATGTTGTAGTAGTTGCTGACCGCGAATCCATGAAGCTTGAGCATTGAGACAGCCTCCAAGGCCGTATGGGGTTGGCCCGGCTTTTATAGCCCCCTTCCCCACCCTTGGCCAGCTTCATGCCCGGCGTCGATGACCGGGCATTGCTGGCGCAGGCGTGGCAAACTGTGCCCCCCACCACAGGAGTAACGCCATGAGCGAGCCCACCGACATCGACAATGACGACGAAGACTTCGCCGAGGCGACACTGACCCAGGCCATCGAGAACCAGATCGAAAGCGGCGAGCCGCCGGCGGCCAAGGCCACGTTCAACAAGCTGAGCCTGGTCGGCTACGAGCGCGAGGACATCCTCAACCTCATGGCCCACGTGCTGGCCATCGAGATCGACGCCATGCTCGACGAAGACCGCCCGTTCAACACCGAATGGTATGAAACCGCCCTGCGCGCCCTGCCGGAGCTGCCACCTGAGGCGGATCAAGGCGACATCGAATAAACCTGACTACACTCCTGACTTCCATCCTTGTCTCGAAGTCAGGAGTAGCCCATGCCCTTCAACCCCGAACTGATCGCCGAACTGGAAGTGCTCGCCCAGTTCAACCTGGACAGTCACCAGGAAGGCATCAAGGTTTGTAGCGACGCCTCCCCGGCATTGGTCGCCGCAGCCAAGCGCCTGCACGACAAAGGTCTCACTGACCAACCCGACGGCGGCTACCTCACCAGCCTGGGCACTGATGCCGCTGAAAGTATGCAGTTACTCCTCAGGGTGCTTAAAACTCCGCAGCCTGCCTGAGTTCACCAAGCCCGCCCCCGTGGGAGCGGGCTTGCCCCGCGATGAGCCCTAGAGGATCGCTGTAAAACTGACGTCAAAAAGCCACCAACCCCTTATCCGACCGCCCCACTCAGGCTAAACTCGCCAGTGCTCCCCCTGCCTGCCTGAGTGCGCAATGAACCACCCCCATGAAATCCGCCCCGATCTCGACCAAGGCATCGACCGCAAGGAGCTGTCCAAGCTGCGCGCGCGTTTCCTGAAGATCAACCAGGGCCGCCTGGCACGGGCCATGGAGGGGCTGTCCACGCGCCAGCAGCAGGTCCTCACCCTGTTGCCGCTGTTCTTTCACGTTAATCACCCGCTGCTGCCGGGTTATGTCTCGGGCACCACCCCCGCTGGCGTGTCCGGCTTCGAACCCGACAGCGACCTGCTGGCCGAGGCCCAGCGCCTGACCCGCTCGTTCACCTACAAGCCGCGCCACGGCAAGCCGCCGCAACCGATTCACGGCCTGTTCCTGATGGGCAGCCTGGGCACCCTGGCCCAGGCCGAACAGAGCGACATGGACCTGTGGGTCTGCCATGCACCCGACCTGGACGAGCAGGCCCTGGCCGACCTGCGGCGCAAATGCCAGCTGCTCGAGGCCTGGGCCGCCAGCCAGGGCGCCGAGGCGCACCTGTTCCTGATCGAGCCTCGCGGCTTCGTCCAGGGCGAGCGCGACAGCCAGCTCAGCTCCGACGACTGCGGCACCACCCAGCATTACCTGCTGCTCGACGAGTTCTACCGCACCGCCATCTGGCTGGCCGGACGCACGCCGCTGTGGTGGCTGGTGCCGGTCTACCAGGAGCACAACTACCGCGACTACACCCAGACCCTGCTGTCCAAGCGCTTCATCCGCGCCCAGGACGATCTCGACCTCGGCCACCTGGCGCACATCCCGTCGGGCGAGTTCGTCGGCGCCGGGCTATGGCAGCTGTTCAAGGGCATCGACTCGCCCTACAAGTCGCTGCTCAAGCTGCTGCTCACCGAGGCCTACGCCAGCGAGCACCCGCAGGTGCGCTGCCTGAGCCTGGACTACAAGCAGGCCGTGTTCGCCAACCAGCTGGACCTGGACGAGCTCGACCCCTACGTCATGGTCTACCGGCGCATCGAACGCTACCTGCGCCAGCGCGGCGAATCGGCACGCCTGGAGCTGGCGCGGCGCAGCCTGTACCTGAAGGTGAACAAGAAGCTCAGCGACCTGGGCCGCACCCGCAGCGGCGGCTGGCAGCGCCAGCTGCTCGGGCGCCTGACCGAGGAATGGGGCTGGGACGAGCGCCAGCTGGCGCTGCTCGACAGCCGCAGCCAGTGGAAAGTGCGCCAGGTGGCGGTCGAGCGCCGCGAGCTGGTGGCCGAGCTGAACCACAGCTACCGCTTCCTGACCCAGTTCGCCCGCCTGCAGAACGCCAACAGCCGCGCCGACCAGCGCGACCTCAACGTCCTCGGCCGGCGCCTGTATGCCGCCTTCGAGCGTCGGGCCGGCAAGATCGAGGTGATCAACCCGGGCATCGCCCCGGACCTGGCCGAAGACACCCTCACCCTGGTCCACTCGCCCAACCGCAAGGAGCCCGGCACCCATCACTGGGGCCTGTACAACGGCAACCTGGGCGTGCACGAGTGGGAGCACTTCAGCCCAATCAAGCGCTGCCGCGAGCTGCTCGAACTGCTCACCTGGGCCCATCGCAATGGCGTGATCGACAGCGGCACACGCCTGGCCCTGCACCCTGGCGCCAGCGACCTCAGCGAGTTCGAGCTGTTCAACCTTGTCGGCAGCCTGCAGCAAAGCATCCCCCTGCCATTGGAGACGGTCAGCGAGGTGCGCCTGCTGCAACCGAGCGTGGCCGACGAGATCCTGCTGCTGGTGAATGTCGGGGTCGATCCGCTGCGCCATCACCGCGACCTGAATATCCTGATGACCACCGAGCGCACCGACTCGCTGAGCTACGCCGGGGTGCGCGAGAACCTTGTACTGACCCTCGACCAGATCACCCTCAACAGCTGGAACGAGGTGCTGGTACAGCGCTACGACGGCGAGCATGCGCTGGTGCGCTGCCTGCGCGACTTCCTCAACAGCCTGGGCCAGCGCAGCCACCGCCCGCGGGTGCGGGTGCGCTGCTACTGCCACAACCGCGCCCAGGCCATCAGCCAGCGGGTCGAGGACATCTTCGACACCGTGCAGTTGCTGCTCGACCAGGGCCTGAATCACCGTTACCTGCTGCAGGTCGCCCAGCACACCCACATCCTCGACCTGCAGCCCGGGCAAGTCACCCTGGCCAGCCTCGCCGACCATGATGCGGTGCTGGCGGCTCTCGGCGAAGAGCGCATCCGCTACAGCCCGCTGCACCTGGACGCCCACGCCTTGCAGGACCACGACCTGCCGCTGGTCCTGGGCCAGGGTCGCCCCGGCTGCATCCAGGTGTTCTACCGTCTGCTCGAAGGCTGGGCCGACCTGTACGTGCTCGACGAGCACAACGCGCTCTGGCAACAACGGTTGCCGCTGCAGGACGAGCAGCACCTGCTGCTGCCGCTGCAACGTTTCCTGCAATCGATGCTGATGCGCCGCGATGCCCAACTGCCCCTGGATAGCCTGCCGCTGGCGTCGCTGGACATCCTTTACTACCAGCTGCTGCCTTCAGGCACCGGCAAGGCGCGCAGCCTGGAGCCGCGGCAGACGCCGCTGGACAGCCAAAACCAGGCGCACTACGAGGTCCAGGCTATCCTCCAGGCGGGTACCGGCGACGAGGTGCATGTCACGCTCTACTGCGACCAGCAGGAGTTTTCCGAACTGGAGCACGGCGACCAGCTGTATGCCGTGGTCGCCCGGCAGATCCTGGGCCAGCGCCGCAGCAGCGGCCGTTACCGCTGCTACATCACCGACCTCGACCTGTCCGAGCTGCTGGAAGACGAGCAGGGGTCCACCAGCCTGTACCTGCGCTACAAGCGCGAGCTGGAGCAGGCGCTCAACGATGGGCTGGAACAGCTGCAGGCGCGGCTGGAGCCCTGATTTTCTCTGCCTTCACCGATCCCTCTATAGGAGCGGCCTCGTGCCGCGAAAGGGCCGCGAAGCGGCCCCGGCACTATATGACCTGGCACAGCAGGTGGGGCCGCTACGCAGCCCATTCGCGGCACAAGGCCGCTCCTACAGGGCATTTACGCAGCATCAGAGATCGAAATCCCCTGCCGCCTCCGGCTGGTACTCGACCGCCAGCAGCTCCAGCCTGAGGGTCTTGCCGCCTGGCGCCGGCCAGTCGATCTGGTCGCCCACCGACAACCCCAACAAGGCACAGCCGATTGGCGCGAGGATCGAGACATTGCCCTCGGGGCCGGCATCCTTCGGGTACACCAGGGTCAGGTGATAGTCCTTGCCACTGGCGATCTCGCGGCAGTGCACGCGCGAGTTCATGGTCACCACGCCGGCCGGTACTTCCTCGTGACCCACCACATTCTCGGCACGGTCCAGCTCGTCCTGCAGGGCGAGCACACCCGGGGTGCTTTCATCGAGGTCGTCGAGCAGGCGCTCAAGACGCTGCACGTCCAAGCGGGTGAGGATGAGGGAAGGCTTGGTGCTCATGATCCAGTCAGACTCCTTTGAACAGGCAATTTTCAACAGGCAGATAAAGCAAAACCCCGCCCAAGGGCGGGGTTTGCGAAATGCTGTGGCGTCATCGACGCAGACCCTGACACTACCACAGCGGGGCAAATACTCAAGCCCACACCTTCGTTGTGCCTATGCCGATGCCCGCGATTTCAGGGCCAGCGCCTCACGACAGATCTGCCGGCGCCGCTCGTCATCGGCCGAGCGCCACTCGCGGATATGCTCGACGTGGCGGTGGCAGCCGGTGCAGACCTTGTGCTCATCCAGCCGACATATGCTGATACAAGGTGACGGCACCGCCGGGCTCACGTTGCTGTAGAGCGGCTTGGGTGGCCGGGGCAGGTCGCTCATCTCAGATCTCGTCGAAGTCCAGCTTCTCGCCGGCGCGCTCCCAGACGATGCGCTCGAGCATCTCGCCCAGCAGCTCTTCGCTCTTCTCGCAGACCCACTTGCCGCTCTCTTCGTCGTAGTCGAAGTGGAAGCCGCCGGATTTGTCCGCCAGCCACAGCTGGCGCAGCGGCTCCTGGCGGCTGAAGATCAGCTGGCTGCCGTTGTCGAACTTGACGGTGAGAACGCCGGCGGAGTTCTCCATGTCCAGGTCCATGCCGCTTTCATCGAACAGGTCTTCCAGGGCCTGTTGGGTCGCATCGACCAGGTCGTGGAAACGCGCTTCGCTCAAACTCATTGCAGGGACCTCGAAAAATGGCTGTACACACGCAAGCCGGGCACGATAAGGGCGAACGCCTCAAGCTACAAGCTAATCGCTGTAAGAAAAAGCCGCATGTCCTTCGGTCGCCCACGCCCGCCGAGCGGGGGCGACCCTCGCATAGGCAATCAGGTGGGCGCTCGGTATACTCGGCCGCAATACTGCATATTTCCAAGGATTTCACCCATGAAACGCCTGATTTCCTCCCTCGCGGCGCTGGTCGCGGTTACCTGCCTCGTTTCGGCCTGCGGTCAGAAAGGCCCCCTGTACCTGCCTGAAGACGGCAAGGACGGCAAAGGCCCGCGCAAATCGCACCAGCATGCCAAGCCTGTCCAGCCGCAACCCGTGCTGGTGCAGCCGCAAGAGCAGCCAGAAGAGTCGCCCGCGCAGTAAGGAAATCCCATGGACGCATTCAACTACCGCGGCGGCGAGCTGTTCGCGGAAGGGGTGGCCCTGACGGCGATCGCCGAACGCTTCGGCACGCCCACCTATGTGTACTCGCGCGCCCATATCGAGGCCCAGTACCGCAGCTACACCGACGCCCTGCAAGGGGTCGAGCACCTGGTCTGCTTCGCGGTCAAGGCCAACTCCAACCTGGGCGTGCTGAACCTGCTGGCGCGCCTCGGCGCGGGCTTCGACATCGTCTCGGGCGGTGAGCTGGAGCGCGTCCTGGCTGCCGGCGGGCGCGCCGATCGCGTGGTGTTCTCCGGGGTCGGCAAGACCCGTGAAGACATGCGCCGCGCCCTGGAAGTGGGCGTGCACTGCTTCAACGTCGAGTCCACCGACGAGCTCGAGCGCCTCCAGGTCGTTGCCGCCGAAATGGGCAAGACGGCCCCGGTTTCGCTACGTGTGAATCCGGACGTCGACGCCGGCACCCATCCGTACATTTCCACCGGCCTCAAAGAGAACAAGTTCGGCATCGCCATCGCCGACGCCGAGGCGATCTACGTGCGCGCCGCGCAGTTGCCCAACCTGGATGTGGTCGGCGTCGACTGCCACATCGGCTCGCAGCTGACCACCGTCGAGCCCTTCCTCGACGCCCTCGACCGCCTGCTGGTGCTGGTCGATCGCCTGGCCGAGTGCGGCATCCACTTGCGCCACCTGGACCTCGGTGGGGGTGTCGGCGTGCGCTATCGCGACGAACAGCCACCGCTGCTGGCCGACTACATCGCTGCCATTCGCGAGCGCGTCGGCGAACGTGACCTGGCCCTGGTGTTCGAGCCGGGCCGCTACATCGTCGCCAACGGCGGCGTGCTGCTGACCCGCGTGGAATACCTCAAGCACACCGAGCACAAGGACTTCGCCATCATTGACGCGGCCATGAACGACATGATCCGTCCTGCCCTGTACCAGGCCTGGATGGACGTCAGCGCGGTCAAGCCCCGTGACGGCGAAGGCCGCGCCTACGACCTGGTCGGCCCGATCTGCGAGACCGGCGACTTCCTGGGCAAGGACCGCGTAATGGACCTGGCCGAGGGCGACCTCCTGGCCGTCCGCTCCGCAGGCGCCTATGGTTTCGTCATGAGCTCCAACTACAACACCCGTGGCCGTTGCGCCGAAGTGCTGGTCGATGGTGACCAGGCCTTCGAAGTGCGCCGCCGTGAAACCATTGCCGAACTGTTCGCCGGCGAAAGCCTGCTGCCGGAGTGAACCCATGTTGCTGCGTTTTACCAAGATGCACGGGCTGGGCAACGACTTCATGGTCCTCGACCTGGTCAGCCAGCACGCACACATCCAACCCAAGCACGCCAAGCAATGGGGCGATCGCAATACCGGTATCGGCTTCGACCAGCTGCTGATCGTCGAGGCGCCGAACAATCCGGAAGTGGACTTCCGCTACCGGATCTTCAATGCCGACGGCTCCGAAGTCGAGCAGTGCGGCAACGGCGCGCGCTGCTTCGCCCGCTTCGTGCTGGACAAGCGCCTGACCGCCAAGAAGCGCATTCGCGTCGAGACCAAGGGCGGCATCATCGAGCTCGATGTGCGCAACGACGGCCAGATCTGCGTCGACATGGGCCCGCCGCGCTTCGTGCCGGCCGATATCCCGTTCATTGCCGACGAGCAGGCCAGCAGCTACGCGCTGGAAGTCGATGGCCAGGTGCACCAGATAGCCGCCGTGTCCATGGGCAACCCGCATTCGGTACTGCGCGTCGACGACGTGCGCAGTGCGCCGGTCCATGAGCTGGGGCCGAAGATCGAGCATCACCCGCGCTTCCCGCAGCGGGTCAATGCCGGCTTCATCCAGGTGGTCGACCGCCACCGCGCCAACCTGCGGGTATGGGAGCGTGGCGCCGGCGAGACCCAGGCCTGCGGTACCGGCGCCTGCGCCGCGGCCGTGGCGGCGATCAGCCAGGGCTGGATGGACTCGCCGGTGACCATCGACCTGCCGGGTGGCCGTCTGAGCATCGAGTGGGCCGGCCCCGGCAAGCCGGTGCTGATGACCGGCCCCGCCGTCCGCGTGTTCGAAGGACAAGTTCGTCTCTAAGCGAGTATCCGCCATGACCGATCAGCCTAACGTTGCATCCCCGCAGGCCCATGAGCTCGATGCCGAAGCGGTGGTCGCCTACCTGCGCGCCCACCCGACCTTCTTTGCCGAGCACGACGAGCTGCTGCTCGAACAGCGCATTCCTCACCAGCGCGGCGACAGCGTGTCGCTGGTGGAGCGCCAGCTCAAGCTGCTGCGCGACCGCAACATCGAGATGCGCCATCGCCTGTCGCAGCTGATGGACGTGGCCCGCGACAACGACCGGCTGTTCGACAAGACCCGCCGGCTGATCCTCGACCTGCTCGACGCCGGCACCCTCGAAGAGGTGGTGATGGCGGTCGAGGACAGCCTGCGCCAGGAATTCCAGGTGCCCTTCGTCAGCCTGATCCTGTTCGGCGAAAACGCCGCGCCCGTGGGCCGCTGGGTCTCCGGTGCCGAGGCGCAACAGGCCATCGGTGGCCTGATCGGCGGCGGCAAGACCATCAGCGGCAGCCTGCGCGAGCATGAGCTGGCCTTCCTGTTCGGTGATGCCCAGCACAAGGAAGTCGGTTCCAGCGCCGTGGCCACCCTCGAGTACCAGGGCCTGCACGGCGTGCTGGCGATCGGCAGCCGCGACCCGCAGCACTACAAGAGCAGCGTCGGCACCCTGTTCCTCAGCTACATCGCCGAGGTGCTTGGCCGCGTGGTGCCGCGCTTCACCCAGACGCTGCGCTCGGTGCGCTGATGGAACGCCAGCTGGAGGCTTATTGCGCTCACCTGCGCAACGAGCGCCAGGTGTCCGAGCACACCCTGCTGGCCTACCGTCGCGACCTCGAGAAAGTCATCGAATTCTGCAACACCCAGGGCATCGCCGGCTGGGGCGCCCTGCAGGTCCAGCAGCTACGCCAGCTGGTCGCCCGCCAGCACCACCATGGCCAGTCCTCGCGCAGCCTGGCGCGCCTGCTTTCGGCGGTGCGCGGCCTGTACCGCTTCCTCAACCGCGAAGGCCATTGCCAGCACGACCCGGCCAACGGCCTGGCGCCGCCCAAGGGTGAGCGGCGCCTGCCCAAGGTGCTGGACACCGACCGCGCCCTGCAACTGCTCGATGGCGGCGTCGACGACGAATTCATCGCCCGTCGCGACCAGGCGATCCTCGAACTGTTCTACTCGTCCGGCCTGCGCCTGTCGGAGCTGACCGGGCTCGACCTTGAACACCTGGACCTGGCCGCCGGGCTGGTGCAGGTGCACGGCAAGGGCGGCAAGAGCCGCGTGCTGCCGGTCGGCCGCAAGGCCCGCGAGGCGATGCAGGCGTGGCTCAAGCTGCGCGGTATCGCCGACCCGCGGGACAGCGCGGTGTTCCTCAGCCGCCAGGGCAAGCGCCTCGGCCCCCGCGCCATCCAGCTGCGGGTGAAGGCCGCCGGCGAGCGCGAGCTCGGCCAGCACCTGCACCCGCACATGCTTCGCCATTCCTTCGCCAGCCACCTGCTGGAATCGTCCCAGGACCTGCGCGCGGTGCAGGAGATGCTCGGTCATGCCGACATCAGTACCACGCAGATCTATACCCACCTGGACTTCCAGCACCTGGCCGCGGTGTACGACAGCGCCCACCCTCGGGCCAAACGCAGCAAGGACACGGACTCATGAGCATCAAGCTGATCACCTTCGACCTGGACGACACCCTCTGGGACACCGCGCCGGTCATCGCCAGCGCCGAAGTCGTCCTGCGCGACTGGCTCGAAGCCAACGCGCCGATCCTCGGCGGCGTGCCGGTGGAGCACCTGTTCGCCATCCGCGAGCGCCTGGTGCAGGCCGAACCGGGCCTCAAGCACCGCATCAGCGCCCTGCGCCGACGGGTGCTGTTCCACGCCCTGGAAGAGGTCGGCTACAGCGAGAAGCACGCCCAGGAGCTGGCCAACGAAGGTTTTGAAGTGTTCCTGCATGCCCGGCACCAGGTCGAGGTGTTCCCCGAGGTGCAGCCGGTGCTGGAGATCCTGCGCCACCACTACACCCTCGGCGTGGTCACCAATGGCAATGCCGACGTGCGCCGCCTGGGGCTGGCGGACTACTTCCGCTTCGCCCTGTGCGCCGAGGACCTGGGCATCGGCAAACCGGACCCGGCACCGTTCCTTGAAGCGCTGAAGCGCGGCGAGGTGGACGCGGGGGCGGCGGTGCACGTCGGCGACCACCCGGGCGACGACATCGCTGGCGCCCAGCGCGCCGGGTTGCGGGCGGTGTGGTTCAACCCGCAACACAAGCCCTGGAGCGGCGAGCAGGCGCCGGATGCCGAGATCCAGCGGCTGTCGCAGTTGCCCGATGTGCTCGCGCGCTGGCGCTGAGCAGGCTTCGCTATCCCTGTAGGAGCGGCCTTGTGCCGCGAAAGGGCTGCGCAGCGGCCCCAGGATTTTAGTATCGACAACGACCCTGGGGCCGCTTTGCGACCCTTTCGCGGCACAAGGCCGCTCCTACAGAGACCGTGCCAACCTGACAGGCACAAAAAAGCCCGCAGCGACGGCGGGCTTTTTTGCGTTCAGCCACTCAGATAGGGCGGCTGCCGTACTTGTTGTCCGGCTTCTTGGGCGGATCGGCGACCACGTTGGCCTCCACTTCCTGCACCTTGCCACCGCGCGACAGGAACTCTTCCATCGCCTTGGCCAGCGCATCGCGCTCTTTCTGCTTGGCTTCCATGCTCGGCATCTCGTCTACCGAGACCGCCGCCTTGGACTTGCCCTTGGCCGCCGGAGCCGGGCTGCTGTCGTCGTCGCCGGAGTCTTCCGCGCCGTCGTCAGCCGCTGCCTCAAGGCCTTCATCAGCCTCGTCTTCGTCGCCTACCTCGAGGTCGTCATTTTCCAGATCGTCGTCGCTCATGTTCTACCTCATGACTTGCGAAAAGCAGGTTAGTTATAGACCGGTGCAGCCGTAGACCGGCAGCCACCAGTGAAAATTCAACTGGCCGTGGATTGGCCACTGCCCTGGGTGTCCACCCCCTCATGGGGGGTCCGGCACCCTGCAGGCCCTGCTCCTGGCAAGGCCTGACAAAATTTTTTGAGCCCTTGCTGGCCACAGGCTATTGGCAAGCCTAGCAAAGGGTAGCGAAGTGTGTGGACTACTCGTCCAGCTTCCTTCGGCGCGCATTCTAGCGCGCTCGCAGAAAAAGCAAAGCACCAGAAACACCCGATGGCTTGTAAGTTTTAACCCCAGGTCGCGATCAGCGCAGGGAAACCGTTTGCCCCAGGCCAAACGGTAAATTACAGGCAAAAAAATGCCCGGCGAACCGGGCAAGTTTTCCAGCATCGCGGTTACAGGTTGTAGCCGCGCTCGTTGTGTTGAGCCAGGTCGAGGCCGACCGACTCTTCTTCTTCGCTGACCCGCAGGCCCATCACCAGGTCCAGGACCTTGAGGATCACGTAGGTGACAATGGCGGTGTAGACCACGGTGAAGATCACACCCTTGGCCTGGATCCAGAACTGCGCGGCGATGTCGGTGACCGCGCCGAAACCGCCCAGGGCAGGCGCCGCGAACACACCGGTGAGCAGGGCGCCGATGATCCCGCCGATGCCGTGTACGCCGAAGGCGTCCAGGGAGTCGTCATAGCCCAGCTTGCGCTTGAGGCTGGTGGCGCAGAAGTAGCAGACCACGCCGGACACCAGGCCGATCACCAGCGCGCCCATCGGGCCGACGGTGCCGGCGGCCGGGGTGATGGCGACCAGGCCGGCGACCACGCCCGAGGCGATGCCCAGGGCGCTTGGCTTGCCGTGGAAGATCCACTCGGCGAACATCCAGCCCAGGGCGGCGGCGGCGGTGGCGATCTGGGTCACCAGCATGGCCATGCCGGCGGTGCCGTTGGCGGCAGCGGCGGAACCTGCGTTGAAGCCGAACCAGCCGATCCACAGCATGGCCGCGCCCATCAGGGTGTAGCCCAGGTTGTGCGGGGCCATCGGCGTGGTCGGGTAACCCTTGCGCTTGCCCAGCACCAGGCAGCAGACCAGGCCGGCGATACCGGCGTTGATGTGCACCACGGTGCCGCCGGCGAAGTCCAGCACGCCCCAGTCCCACATCAGCGCGCCGTCACCGCTCCAGACCATGTGCGCGATCGGCGCATAGACCAGGGTGAACCACACGCCCATGAAGATCAGCATGGCCGAGAACTTCATGCGTTCGGCGAAGGCACCGACGATCAGCGCCGGGGTGATGATGGCGAAGGTCATCTGGAAGGTGATGAACACCGCCTCGGGGAACAGCGCGGTGGCCGAGGTCAGGCCCGACGGCGTGACACCGCTGAGGAAGGCCTTGGAGAAGCCACCGATGAAGGAATTGAAGTTGAGCACGCCCTTTTCCATACCGGCGGTATCGAAGGCGAGGCTATAGCCGTAGATGACCCAGAGGATGCTGATCAACCCGGTGATGGCGAAACACTGCATCATCACCGACAGCACGTTCTTCGAGCGCACCATGCCGCCGTAGAACAGGGCCAGGCCCGGGATGGTCATGAACAGGACCAGTGCCGTCGAAGTGAGCATCCAGGCGGTGTCGCCGGAGTTCAGCACGGGGGCGGCAGTTTCCTCGGCCAGGGCCAGCCCTGGCATTACGAGGGACAATAGGGCTCCTAGCCCTGCGATCTTGCGCAGAGTCATGTTGTTTTCTCCTGGGGCGTTGGGTTTGGTGAGGCTTTGCTTGGCGCTTAGATCGCGTCGGTATCGGTTTCGCCGGTACGGATGCGGATCGCCTGCTCCAGATTGACCACGAAGATCTTGCCGTCGCCGATCTTGCCGGTGTTGGCCGCCTTGGTGATGGCTTCGATCACCCGATCGAGGTCCTTGTCGTCGATGGCGACATCGATCTTCACCTTGGGCAGAAAATCGACCACATATTCAGCGCCGCGATACAGCTCGGTGTGACCCTTCTGCCGGCCGAAGCCTTTGACTTCGGTCACGGTGATGCCCTGCACGCCGATTTCCGACAGCGACTCGCGCACGTCGTCCAGCTTGAACGGCTTGATGATGGCAGTGACTAGCTTCATGAAACTCTCTCCCGATTTGGTGGACTTGCCCCAGGAAAACAAACCCGTCTCAAGTCTAAGCGCAGCGCCTGGCTTTGTAACGCGTCGTCGGCTCCATCCTCCCCGCCGACGCACGATCCGGCTGTGACGAAGAACCTTCCGGCTCCGCCTGCGCACTGCCTGGTCACAAGGGACTGCATCAGTGCATGGCTCGCTCAGGTCATTGCAGAAACCTTGCCAGTTGGCGCAAGTCACGGGAAAACAGGTAGTTGCGTGAACCGGTAGGGATTGGCCAATCGCCAGCAGGGAAAAAGCGCACAAAATCGGTGCGCGACCTTTGGCCGCCCTGCGCGAAAAGCGTGCAGCGCAAGTGGCCCGGGGGCCCGTGCTACACTGCTGCCCTTTCAGTGATCAGCGGATACCAGACATGCTCGCGCCCAAAGCCTTCCTCGATGCCCTGAGCGACCAGGCATCGCGCCTGTTCAGCGGTGACACCGCCGCGCCCCGCGCCGAACTGGAAAGCCAGTTCAAGGTGCTGATGCAGGGCGCCTTCAGCAAGCTCGACCTGGTCAGCCGCGAGGAGTTCGACAGCCAGATGGTAGTGCTGGCCCGCACCCGCGCCCGCCTCGAAGCCCTCGAGCAGCAATTCGCCGAGCTGGAAGCACGGATCGCCCCGCCTACTCAGGAATAAGTCATGCAACCGTCCAGCGATTACCCGGTGCTGCTGTTCTCCTACGGCACCTTGCAGGACAAGGCCGTGCAACTGGCCAACTTCGGCCGTGAACTGACCGGCCAGGCCGACCGCATGCCGGGCTATCGCCAGGACTGGGTGCAGATCACCGACCCGCAAGTGCTGGCTACCAGTGGCAAGAGCCACCACCCCATCGTCTCCCCCAGCGAGCGGGCCGAAGACAGCGTCGCCGGCATGGTCTTCCAGATCAGCGAGCAAGAGCTGGCCGCTGCCGATCGCTATGAAGTAGCGGACTACAAGCGTATCGCCGTCAGCCTCGCCTCGGGGCTGACCGCCTGGGTTTATGTACGCGCCTGAATGCCTCGGGCGTGGTGATTGATCACACGGAGTGCTTCCCCATGAAAGTCAGTGCACGCAATGTCTTCGAAGGTAGTGTCAGCGACATCAAGCCGGGCGCGGTGAATGCCGAGGTCGAGCTGACCCTGGCCGGCGGCGAGAAGCTGGTGGCGGTGGTCACCATGGCCAGCCTGCACAACCTCAACATCAACGTCGGCAAGCAGGCCGTGGCACTGGTCAAGGCGCCCTGGGTGGTGCTGATGACCGATGCCGCCGGCTACAGGCTGTCCGCGCGCAACAGCCTGGAAGGCGAAGTGCTGCGGGTCGGTGACGGCGCGGTGAATGCCGAGGTGGTGCTGAAGCTCTCGGGCGGTACCGAGGTGTATGCCATCGTCACCCGCGAAGCGGTGCAGGAGCTCGGCCTGAAGCCGGGTGTGAAGGCCATCGCGCTGATCAAGGCCTCGCACATCATCCTGGGCGCCAAGCCTTGATCGAATGCCTGCTTCTGCCTTGACCAGGCAGAAGCGCGCGCACCCTGTGGGAGCGGCTTCAGCCGCGAAGCAAGCGACGCGGTGGATGGCACCGGCTTCGCCGGTGTTCGCGGCTAAAGCCGCTCCCACAGGTACTACGCCAACCTGTAGGAGCGGGCTTGCCCCGCGATAGCACTTGCGCAGTACCTTGCATTAATTCCCCTCCCAGCAGATGAAACATATTTAAGTTACGCCTTCCCGGTTGACTTCCCCGCTATGCTTTGCATAAAGTTCACCCGCCCCGAACAGCGGGCCTTTATTTCAACTCACGAAGAATTCAATGGACACAGTATCTAGTCGCTGTCTGGCAGCCCTTGGGCGTCAGGCACTTGAACCGGAACTCCGGGCCCGCCCCTAGGTCGGGCAAGCCGCGCCAGAGCCTGCTGCTCCGCCGTCGCTTGTCGCCCCGGGTGCCCGCCCGGTCGGAGGCAAGCTCATGAACCTCGATATCGCCATCCCTCGCCTGCGCACCTGTGCGCACAAGGCCCCGCACCGTCCTGTACTCGGACGGGGTCTGACCTCGTCCCTGGAACCGCCCAGTCGATAGCGCGCCCGTTGCTGCCTGCAGTGACGCGCGCCGTGCTGTCCGTTCGCTGAACTGACGCCATATAAATTGTCAGAAACTTCCGAACTTTAAGTAATTAAAGTTCGTTGAAGTTCTATTGCCCGCCATTTAACAAAGGGATTAACCGACCATGGAATCAGCCAGTAGAAAGTTCGCTGCCGATCTTATTTCCGGCATTCGCCAGCGAACACGTAAACGTCGGAAAAACCACGTTTTTCATTGTTTGAATCATTGCGACACGGGACACGTTCACTCACCTTCCCAACCGTGAGTCGACTGTGTGTCGTGCCGCCTCCTGCGGCAGGAGCACAGCCAAATGACCGTAAAAGACCGCAACACCCGCAGCAAAGCCGGCGAAGACACCCGCCTGTCCATGCGCGCCGCCCGCGAGGCACGCAACGGCCTGGCCGTGACCCTGGCCAACCTCGACGCCAGCGAGCTGGGCCTGACCGAGCACGAAGCCGCCAAGCGCCTGCAGCGTGACGGCGCCAACCAAGTCGCCCATGACAAGCCGCAACCGGTCCTGATGCAACTGCTCAAGGCCCTGCACAACCCCTTCATCTACGTGCTGCTCACCCTCGCCGGCATCAGCTTCGTCACCGACTACTGGCTACCGGTACGCGCAGGCGACATGGAAGAGGCAGACCTGACCAAGGTCATCATCATCATGGCCATGGTCAGCCTCAGCAGCCTGCTGCGCTTCTGGCAGGAATACCGCTCAGGCAAGGCCGCCGATGCGCTCAAGGCCATGGTCCGCACCACCGCCACCGTGCTGCGCCGCGAGCGCCACGACCAGCCGGCGCGCCTGCGCGAAGTGCCGATGAACGAACTGGTGGCCGGCGACATCGTGCAACTGGCCGCTGGCGACATGATCCCCGCCGATATCCGCCTGATCGAGTCCCGCGACCTGTTCATCAGCCAGGCCGTACTGACCGGCGAAGCGCTGCCGGTGGAGAAATACGACACCCTCGGCCACGTCGCGCAGAAATCCGCCGCCGACAGCGCCAACGATGAAAGCGGCCTGCTGGACCTGCCCAACATCGGCTTCATGGGCACCAACGTGGTCAGCGGCCGCGCCCGCGCCGTGGTGGTGGCCACCGGCAAGCGCACCTACTTCGGTTCGCTGGCCAAGGCCATCGTCGGCTCGCGCAGCCAGACCGCCTTCGACCGCGGGGTGAACAGCGTCAGCCGTCTGCTGATCCGCTTCATGCTGGTAATGGTGCCGGTGGTGTTCATGCTCAACGGCGTGGTCAAGGGCGACTGGAGCGACGCCTTCCTGTTCGCCCTCGCCGTGGCCGTGGGCCTGACCCCGGAAATGCTGCCGATGATCGTCAGCGCCAACCTGGCCAAGGGCGCCGTGGCCATGGCCCGGCGCAAGGTGGTGGTCAAGCGCCTGAACGCCATCCAGAACTTCGGTTCGATGGACGTGCTGTGCACCGACAAGACCGGCACCCTGACCCAGGACCGCATCATCCTCGAGCACCACGTCGACCCCAGCGGCCACCAGGACCCGCGCCTGCTGCAACTGGCCTGGCTCAACAGCCACCACCAGAGCGGCGTGAAGAACCTGATGGACCAGGCCGTGCTGCGCTTTGCCGGCGAAGACCAGCGCTTCCAGCCCCCCTATGCCTACGCCAAGGTCGACGAGCTGCCCTTCGACTTCATCCGCCGGCGCCTGTCGGTGATCGTCAAGGATGCCCTGGGCGATCATTTGCTGGTGAGCAAGGGCGCCGTCGAGGAAATGCTGGCCATCGCCACCCATGTCGAAGAAGGCGGCCAGCGGGTCGTCCTGGATGACGGACGACGCCAGCAACTGCTGGATACCGCCAGCGCCTACAACCAGGAGGGCTTCCGCGTGCTGCTGGTTGGCACCCGCGACATTCCGGCCGCCGCCGGCAAGCCCCAGTACCACACCGATGACGAGCGCGAGCTGGTGATCCGGGGCTTCCTGACCTTCCTCGACCCGCCCAAGGAAACCGCCGGCCCGGCCATCGCCGCCCTGCGCGAGATGGGCGTGAAGGTGAAGGTGCTGACCGGCGACAACCCGGTGGTCACCTGCAAGGTCTGCCGCGAAGTGGGCCTTGCGCCCGGCCAGCCGCTGCTCGGCCAGGACATCGAGCGCCTGGACGACACCCAGCTCAAGGCGCTGGTCGAGGAGCGCACGGTGTTCGCCAAGCTCACCCCGCTGCAGAAGTCGCGGGTGCTCAAGGCGCTGCAGGCCAACGGCCACACCGTGGGCTTCCTTGGTGACGGCATCAACGACGCCCCGGCGTTGCGCGATGCCGACGTGGGCATCTCGGTGGACAGCGGCACCGACATCGCCAAGGAATCGGCCGACATCATCCTCCTGGAAAAGAGCTTGATGGTGCTGGAGGAAGGCGTGCTCAAGGGCCGCGAAACCTTCGGCAACATCATGAAGTACCTGTGCATGACCGCCAGCTCCAACTTCGGCAACGTGTTCTCGGTGCTGGTGGCCAGCGCGTTCATCCCGTTCATGCCGATGCTGGCGATCCACCTGCTGCTGCAGAACCTGATGTACGACTTCTCCCAGCTGTCGCTGCCGTGGGATCGCATGGACAAGGAATTCCTGCGCGAGCCACGCAAGTGGGATGCCCGCAACATCGGCCGTTTCATGCTGTGGATCGGCCCCACTTCGTCGATCTTCGACATCACCACCTTCGCCCTGATGTGGTACGTGTTCGCCGCCAACAGCGTGGAGATGCAGGCGCTGTTCCAGTCCGGCTGGTTCATCGAGGGGTTGTTGTCGCAAACGCTGGTGGTGCACATGCTGCGCACCCGCAAGGTGCCGTTCTTCCAGAGCACCGCGGCGCTGCCGGTGGTCCTGGCCACCGGCCTGGTGATGTGCCTGGGCATCTACATCCCGTTCTCGCCGCTGGGGGCGATGGTCGGGCTGGTGCCGCTGCCCTGGGAATACTTCCCGTGGCTGGCCGCCACCCTGCTGGGCTACTGCCTGGTGGCCCAGGGCATGAAGACCCTGTACATCCGCCGCTTCGGCCAGTGGTTCTGAGGGGGTGGCCATGCGCGTACTGATCTGCGCGGGGCGCAACTACGCCGACAGCCAACGCTGCCGCCAGGCGCTGGACGCCCTCCAGCGCCAGCAACCGATCCGGGTGCTGATCCACGGCGGCAGCCAGCACCTGGGCGGCGAGATCGAAGGCTGGGCCCGCGAGCAGGGCGCCGACATCGTGCGCTACCCGCCCAACTGGCAGCTGCACGGCAAGCTGGCCGAGCGCCTGCGCAACGTCTTCATGCTGCGCGACAGCCGGCCCGACCTGGTGCTGGCGTTGCCGGGCGGGGACGACACCGAGGAACTGCTGGCACGGGCGCGGGGTTCGGGGATTCCGGTGATCTGCGGCAGGCAGCCTCGGGCGGCAGGCGCCAACGGTACTGAGTGCCAGGCCGGACAAAACTCGACGCACTCTTCTCGTCCACCTGCCCAGGAGCACCACTAAGCTTTGCCAGGCCGCAGGATGCGGCCATCACCTGCAAATACGGAGTGCCCATGTCCCTCGCCCTCGTCCACAGCCGCGCCCAGGTGGGCGTGCAGGCCCCCGCCGTCAGCGTCGAAACCCATCTGGCCAACGGCCTGCCCACGCTCACCCTGGTCGGCCTGCCGGAAACCACGGTCAAGGAGAGCAAGGACCGGGTACGCAGCGCCATCGTCAATTCCGGGCTGGACTATCCGGCCCGGCGCATCACCCAGAGCCTCGCCCCCGCCGACCTGCCCAAGGACGGTGGCCGCTACGACCTGGCCATCGCCCTGGGCATCCTGGCCGCCAATGGCCAGGTGCCGGTAGCCACCCTCGACGACATCGAATGCCTGGGTGAGCTGGCCCTGTCGGGCGCTTTGCGCCCGGTACAGGGCGTGCTGCCCGCGGCATTGGCGGCCCGGGATGCGGGCCGGGCGTTGGTGGTGCCTCGGGAGAATGCCGAGGAGGCCAGCCTGGCCAGCGGCCTGGTGGTGTATGCGATGGGGCACCTGCGCGAGCTGGTGGCCCACCTGAACGGCCAGCCCGCGCTGTCTCCCTACGCAGCCAATGGCCTGCTGCTGGAACAACGCCCCTATCCGGATCTCAGCGACGTCCAGGGCCAGATCGCCGCCAAGCGCGCCCTGCTGGTCGCCGCGGCCGGTGCGCACAACCTGTTGTTCACAGGTCCCCCGGGCACTGGCAAGACCTTGCTCGCCAGCCGCCTGCCCGGGCTGCTGCCGCCGCTGGACGAGCGCGAGGCACTGGAGGTGGCGGCGATCCGCTCGGTCAGTGGCCATGCACCGCTCGACAGCTGGCCGCAGAGACCCTTTCGTCACCCCCATCATTCCGCATCCGGCCCGGCATTGGTGGGCGGTGGCAGCCGGCCGCAACCCGGCGAGATCACCCTGGCGCACCATGGCGTGCTGTTCCTCGACGAGCTGCCCGAGTTCGAACGGCGCGTGCTGGAGGTGCTGCGCGAACCGCTGGAGTCCGGCGAGATCGTGGTGGCCCGGGCCAAGGACCGCGTACGTTTTCCGGCGCGCTTCCAGCTGGTGGCGGCCATGAACCCCTGCCCCTGCGGCTACCTGGGCGACCCCACCGGCCGCTGCCGGTGCAGCAGCGAGCAGGTCCAGCGTTATCGCAACAAGCTGTCGGGCCCACTGCTCGACCGCATCGACCTGCACCTGACGGTGGCTCGGGAAAGTACCGTGCTGACCCACCAGCCCAGTGGCGAGACCAGCGCCAGCGTCGGCCAGAGGGTGGCCGAGGCCCGGGCGCTGCAGCAGCGCCGGCAGGGCTGCGCCAACGCCTTCCTCGACCTCAAGGGGTTGCGCCGGCATTGCCCGCTGGAGCCGGTCGACCAGGCCTGGCTGGAGCAGGCCTGCGAACGGCTGACGTTGTCGTTGCGGGCCGCGCACCGGCTGCTGAAGGTGGCCCGCACACTGGCGGACCTGGAGGGCGCGCAATCCATCGCCAGGGCGCACCTGGCGGAAGCATTGCAGTACCGCCCCAGCGCTTGATGCTGCCCCCCTGTGGGAGCGGGTTTACCCGCGAAACAGACAACGCGGTGCCTGGCACCCGCTTCGCGGGTGTTCGCGAGTAAACCCGCTCCCACAGAAGCTGGCCAAGACGCACTCAATCAGCGTCATAGCGGAAATATATTTTGCGCACTAAATATTTGCGCGCAATATTCACCTCAAGCAGCAAGCAGTCGCCAACCCAACTCAGCAGAACCCGGAGAACGATCATGACCCTTCGCAAAGCCTTCGCCCTCACCGTTACCACCCTGGCCCTCGGCACCAGCGTCAGCAGCTTCGCCAGCGAAGCCACCCCGTACCACTACGGCATGGACCTGGACATCGCCAAGGTCGTCAGCGTCGATGCACCCGCCAGCGTCCAAGGCCAGGCCAGCACCGCCACCCTGACCTACCGCGACAGCAGCGGCCAGCTGCGCGCCGTGAGCTACGTGCAACCCACCGTCCTCGCCAACCAGAACTGAGCCACGGCTCGAACCCTAAAGGAGCTAGAACATGAAACTGTCCCACACCCTGACCGCCGGCCTGCTGGCCCTCGCCGTGAACAGCGCCTTCGCCGCCGGCAGCCCTGGCGTCGAGCACACCACCCAGGGCTTCCTCGAGGCCCTGGCCGCCGGTGGCGGCAAGCCGCTGGAAACCCTCGCGCCCAAGGATGCCCGTGCGGTGTTGAGCGGTGCCCAGGCCGGGGTGAAGGTCGACCTGTCGGGGATCCGCGTCGAACGCCGGACCATCCAGGCCGATGGCCAGCCGCTGGAGATCCGCGTGGTGCGGCCCGAAGGCGCCAAGGGTGAACTGCCAGTGTTCATGTTCTTCCACGGCGGCGGCTGGGTGCTGGGCGACTACCCCACCCACGAACGCCTGATCCGTGACCTGGTGGTGGGCTCCGGTGCTGCGGCGGTGTACGTCGACTACACGCCATCGCCGGAGGCCAAGTTCCCCACCGCGATCAACCAGGCCTACGCCGCCACCCGCTGGGTCGCCGAGCACGGCAAGGAGATTGGCGTGGACGGCAGCCGCCTGGCGGTAGCCGGCAACAGCGTCGGCGGCAACATGGCCGCGGTGGTGGCGATCAAGGCCAAGGAGGCCGGCACGCCGAAGCTGCGCTTCCAGGCCCTGCTGTGGCCAGTGACCGACGCCAACTTCAACAACGCGTCCTATAACCAGTTCGCCGAAGGCCACTTCCTGACCCGCAACATGATGCAGTGGTTCTGGAACAACTACACCACCGACCCGCGCCAACGCGACGACGTCCACGCCTCGCCGCTGCGCGCCAGCCTCGAGCAGTTGCAAGGCCTGCCGCCGGCCCTGGTGCAGACCGCCGAGATGGACGTGCTGCGCGACGAAGGCGAAGCCTATGCCCGCAAGCTCGACGCCGCCGGGGTACCGGTGACCGCCGTGCGCTACAACGGTCTGATCCATGACTACGGCCTGCTCAATGTGCTGAGCACCGTGCCCAGTGTGCGCAGTGCCATGGACCAGGCGGCACAGGCCTTGAAAACCCATCTTCAATAAGTGGCCGATCACCATCGCGGGGCAAGCCCGCTCCCACGCAAGGTGTCAGACCTTCTTCGGAGTGTGCGCAGTGCCATGGACTAGGCGGCGCAGGCCTTGAGAATCCATCTGCAATAAGTGGTTGATCGCCATCGCGGGGCAAGCTCGCTCCCACGCAAGGTAGCTGACCTTCGTGGGAGCGGGCTTGCCCCGCGATTGATTCGGCAAAGGTCCTACTTTCAGAACGCTGCTTCCTGTAACCCCAGGATTGTCCTGTTTCCCTCCCGGCCCGAAAATGCCCGCCTCTTTCATCGATGGCATAAGCTGTTGCATCAAACGCTGCCGCACGCAGTTCAAGGAGTCCGAGCAATGCCACACGAAGGCAGCCTTCTACAAACCGCCGTCATCTTCCTCCTCGCCGCCGTGGTCGCCGTGCCCCTGGCCAAGCGCCTGCAACTGGGCGCCGTGCTCGGCTACCTGCTGGCCGGCGTGGCCATCGGCCCGCAGGCCCTGGGGCTGATCCGCGACACCGAGAGCGTCGCGCACATCTCCGAGCTGGGCGTTGTCCTACTGCTGTTCATCATCGGCCTGGAGCTGTCGCCCCGGCGCCTGTGGCTGATGCGCAAGTCGGTGTTCGGCGTCGGCACCGCGCAGGTGGTCCTGACCGGCGCGGCGCTCGGCGCCATCGCCCTGTTCGGTTTCAGCCAAAGCCTGCCGGCGGCCATCGTGCTCGGCCTGGGCCTGGCGCTGTCGTCCACCGCCCTGGGCCTGCAGAGCCTGGCCGAGAGCAAGCAGCTCAACGCGCCCCACGGCCGCCTGGCCTTCGCCATCCTGCTGTTCCAGGACATCGCCGCGATCCCACTGATCGCCCTGGTGCCGCTGCTGGCCGCCAGCGGCCCGGACACCAGCCAAGGCGACAGCTTCGAGCATGGCCTGAAGGTATTCGCCAGCATCGCCATCGTCATCGTCGGCGGCCGCTACCTGCTGCGCCCGCTGTTTCGCACCGTTGCCCGCACCGGCCTGCCGGAGGTGTCCACCGCCACCGCGCTGCTGGTGGTGATCGGCACTGCCTGGCTGATGGAGGAAGCCGGTATTTCCATGGCCCTGGGCGCCTTCCTCGCCGGCCTGTTGCTGGCCGACTCCGAATACCGCCACGAACTGGAAGCGCAGATCGAACCGTTCAAGGGCCTGCTGCTGGGGCTGTTCTTCATCAGCGTCGGCATGGGCGCCAACCTGCGTCTGCTGCTGGAGATGCCGCTGGTGCTGCTGGGCATGACCGTGCTGTTGATCGCGGTGAAACTGGTGCTGCTGATCGGCGTCGGCCGCCTCGCCGGGGGCCTCAACAGCGCCAGCGCCCTGCGCCTGGGCATGGTGCTGGCCGCCGGAGGCGAATTTGCCTTCGTGGTGTTCAAGCTGGGCAAGGACCAGGGCCTGTTCGACACCCTGACCTACGACCTGCTGCTGATGACCATCACCCTGTCGATGGCCCTAACCCCGCTGCTGATGATCGGCTGCGCCCGCGCCCTCAAGCGCCCGCAGCCCGCCCGTGAAGTGCCCGAGCAATACAAGCAGATCGACGCCGGCACGCCACGGGTGGTGATCGTCGGCATGGGCCGCATGGGCCAGATCGTCGCGCGCATCCTGCGGGCGCAGAAGATCCCCTTCGTCGCCCTGGAAACCTCAGTGGACACCATCGAGATGACCCGCATGTTCGAGCAGGTGCCGGTGTTCTACGGCGACCCATCGCGCACCGAGGTGCTACATGCGGCCAAGGTCGGCGAAGCCGAGTACGTGATCATCACCATCGATGACCCCGAGGCCGCCACCCGCACGGCCGAGCGGGTCAAGCGCCTGTACCCGCACCTGAAGGTCATTGCCCGGGCGCGCAACCGCCAGCATGTGCACAAGCTGGTGGACGTGGGCGCCGAGCCGATTCGCGAGACCTACCATTCCAGCCTGGAGATGAGCCGGCGGGCGCTGGTCGGGCTGGGGCTGACCGAGGCCCAGGCGGCGGATCGCATCGCCCGCTTCACCGAGCATGACGAGCAGGTGCTGGAGGCCCAGGGGCATGTGCGCGACGACCGGGCCAAGGTGATGCAGACGGCGAAGGAGGCGCGGGTGGAGCTGGAGCGGTTGTTTGCGTCGGATGAGGATTGACGCTCAGGCGAACGCCAGCCGCTCGATAGGTGGATGCGCGCGGTGTGCGGCCTGCCACAGGTCGTAGGCCGCCTGCTCGGCCAGGTACTGACGGGCACTGCCAAGACCGGCCAGTTCGAGGCGATAGGCCAGGTCGGCTGAAATGGCTGCGTGGCCGTTGAGCACTGTGGATAACTGACCACGTGAATAGCCCAGGTGGCGGGCCAGGGAGGAGACGTTCATGCCGATGGCGGGCAGGACGTCTTCGCGCAGGGCTTCGCCGGGATGGGGTGGGTTGTGCATAGGCATGGTTTCAGCCCCTTAGTGATAGTCCAGATAATCGACCAGCTCGACATCAGTACCGATAAAACGGAACACCAAACGCCAGTTGCCCGAAACATTTACGGCCCAGAAGGTGTCCAAACGCCCCCGCAACGGATGAAGACGATTGCCCGGACGGTCCAGGTCCGAAGGGCTTTGCGCGACATCCAGCGATGCAAGTAAACGCCGCAGACGTGCTACGTGATCAAATCGGACACCTGAGGTATCACCCTGCAGGTGAAGTGATTTCAGGCCTTTGTGCCTGAAACTCCGAATCATGGTTGAAGAAGTGTAAGGCCATACCTTACACCCATCAAGGCTGCTTGAGTCATGATGCGTCCCTGTGGAATGGAAAGAACGCAGTTTGATCACTCAGGCCAACTCGATGAGAGCCCCCGCTCTCTGGAGTTCTTGTCAGATCGTTCCTGAGCTGCTGCGAGTGGCTGGCAACCTCAAGTTAGAACAATCCCAACCACTTCCTACGAGCTCTGCAGACCTTTCCCACTGGGCAGCCTGCAGCCCAAGAAATACCCTACAAAGTCTGTCGATACCCTTCTGATTGTCCGGGGAAATCATGCCCTCTAGGCTGACCAGGTCGCTGTCGGTTCAGCGATCGGGCGTGGAAACCCGGCTGGTTGGTTATCGGATTATCTGTCGTAACGGCAGCTGTACGCGGGAGGCCGCAAGGCCTGCCGGGGTTCTCCGATAACCTGGTTTTCCACCCCGTGTACAGCCGCCACCCTTCGCGTGGAAACGGACGGTGCCGGTCAATTTCTATCGGAGTTTGACCATGAAGAAAATCGTCCCCGACCCACCCCTCCCCGACACCCGCCACCACCCCTTCGGCAAATGCGACGCCGGCCACCCACCGCTGTTCGCGGTAAACCCCAACATCAACGCCCACGACGCCCTGGTGCATGTCGCCGAGTACCTGCGCAGTGCCTACAACGTCGGCTACAAGGCGCTGGAGCATATGGATGAAACCGGCAGGAGCCTGTTGTGGGCCAGCCTGCATGGCATCGAGATGGCCGAAGGCCTGACGGAGGCGATGCTGGAGGGTATTGAGTCGTCCTGAGAAGCAGATCGCATGAGGGCCGCCAAGCGCTTGCCGATGGCCTTGCAGCGCCTATCAGATCGAGCGCCGCCCGCGCGGCGCATCGCGGCACAAGGCCGCTCCTACATCTGTTTCGGGCCAGTCAATCCTGTGCCATTACCGGGTCCGCCTTGTGGGTACGACGCGGTTTCAGCGTGGGCACTACTGGCGCTTCACCTGTCTCAAGGCATGCGTCAAGGCTGGCAACCATGGCCTGACAGGTTCGGCACGTTGCAACAAATAATGAAATGGCTACCCCCGCCCCACCCTGTGTCAGCCCTCTAAGCTTTCACAGGGTGCCTATCGGAGTGCAACGCCATGAACACTGTCGCCATCATCGCCATCGACCTGGGAAAGTTGAGCTTCCATGTACACGCTCAGGATGATCGGGGTCATGAGCTCTATCACCGCAGGTTCAACCGTGAGTCACTCATCCGCCACCTTGCCAATCTTGCGCCCTGCACGGTGGCGATGGAGGCCTGTGGTGGCTCTCATTTCATGGCGCGAGAGGTGACGAGACAGGGTCATACGCCCAAACTTATTCCCGCACAGTTCGTTCGCCCCTACGTGAAAAGCAACAAGAATGACTTTGCCGATGCTGCCGCTATCGGTGAGGCGGCAACCCGCGATCAGATGCGCTTCGTGCCTCCCAAAACCGAGGCCCAGCAGGCGCTGGCGATGCTCAATTCACTGCGCGACAGCTTCATCAGAGACCGTACTGCCACCATGAACCGCATCCACGCTTATTTGCTCGAGGTGGGGGTCAGTTTGGCACCCACCTTCAAGGCGGTCCGGGAGCTCCCCATTCTGCTGGACGACAGTACCTTCTCACCGTTGATCAAGAAGCTGTTGCTGGACCTACATGCCCACTTCCGCTATCTCGATGATCGGATCAAGGCTCTGGACAAGGAAGTGCATAGCCAGGCCGTTAGCGATGATCTTGCTTCCCGTTTGATGTCGATACCTTGTATTGGCCCGATCACCGCTACCGCCCTGGCTGCGGAATTGGGTGATGGTAAGCAGTTCCGCTGTGGGCGAAATTATTCAGCCTCCATAGGCCTGGTTCCCAGGCAGCACACGACAGGCGGCAAACCTTGCCTGGGGCGAATCAGCAAGCGGGGCGACGGCAATCAGCGACGACTGCTGATCCAGTGCGCGAGGGTCTATCTGATTGGGCTGGAGCGCAAAACCGGCAAGCTGGCGGACTGGGTACGTGGCTTGCTACGTGTTCACCACCCCAACCTGGTGGTGTGCGCTATCGCCAACAAACTGGCCCGAATCGCCTGGGCCATCACGGCACACCACAGCGAATTTAATGCAGGGTCAAGCGCCATGAACGCTTGACCCTGCAGACACACGAGTAACAACCCACCTGGTTTTGCGATGCTGCACACAGATGACGTGAACGGTATACCGGCCTGGCGATCAACCTGAGCTCCTACTCGGCTTCAGAAGCCGAACAAATATCTAGGCTCGTCGGGCGCGATTTTCATCGAGGCGCGGGACCAACCTCCCACACGACGCCGTATAGATTGACGCAAACCAAACTCACGCACATCTCAGTACAGTATTGCAGAAATGGGGGTAACCATAGATGTAGGAGCGGCCTTGCGTCGCGATGCGCCGCGCGGGCGGCGCTCGATCTCATAGGCGCCACAAAGCTGTCGCCCTGCCCTCCAGCCCCACCACCCGGTAGACTGCGAACCACCCCCTGCCCCGTCGCGGAGACCGCTCTTGGAAGACCTCAACTCCCTCTACTACTTCACCCAGGTGGTCGAGCACGGTGGCTTTGCCCCGGCCGGGCGGGCGCTGGACATGCCCAAGTCCAAGCTCAGCCGGCGCATCGCCGACCTGGAGGAGCGCCTCGGCGTGCGCCTGCTGCACCGCACCAGCCGGCACTGCTCGCTGACCGAGATCGGCCAGGCCTACTACAACCGCTGCCTGGCCATGCGCGTGGAAGCCGAGGGCGCCGCCGAGATCATCGAGCGCAACCGCAGCGAACCACGCGGGCTGGTGCGCATCAGCTGCCCGACCACTCTGCTCAACTCCTGGGTCGGACAGATGCTGACCCGCTACATGCTCAAGTATCCGCAGGTGGAGCTGTTCATCGAGAGCACCAACCGCCGCGTCGATCTGCTGCATGAGGGCTTCGACGTGGCGCTGCGGGTGCGTTTCCCGCCGCTGGAGAACACCGACATGGTGATGAAGGTGCTGAGCAACAGCACCCAGTGCCTGGTCGGGCATCCGTCGTTCCGCGAACAGCTTGCGCAAGGCTTTGACCCGCTGCAACTCAGTGAGCTGCCCAGCGTGCATTGGGGTGGCGCCCAGCGTGAATACCAGTGGGAGCTGTTCCAGGGTGAGGACATGAGCCGCAGCCTGGTGATCCCGCACAAACCACGGATGGTCACCGACGACCTGTTCGCCCTGCGGCATTTCGTGGTGGCGGGCGTGGGGATCGCGCACCTGCCCAGGGTGGCGGTGCGCGAGGACCTGGCGGCGGGGCGGTTGGTGGAAATGCTGCCGGACTGGCATCCGCGTTGCGGCATCGTGCATGCGATCTTCCCGTCGCGGCGCGGGTTGCTGCCGTCGGTGCGGTCGTTGATCGATCATCTGGCGGAGGAGTTCGCCATCAGCGACATGGCTTAGATACTGGGGCTGCGTTGCAGCCCTTTCCGGCCGGTCCGACGCCTCGGCAAGGCCGCTCCTACATGGGAATGCGCTCGCCTGTAGGAGCGGCCTTGCCGAGGCGTCGGACCGGCCGGAAAGGGCCGCAAAGCGGCCCCTGGCCCACTCAGAAGGCGAAGCAGGAACAACCCAACGCACCCCAGAAGCCCTGGTAATCACTCACCGGCACACTGGAATGCCGCGCCTTCTCATGGCTGTGGGCATGCACCCCGCACGGCCCAACGCACTGGTGCAGCGCCGCCGCCATCGGCGCACCGGCGCGCCAGTGCCCCGGCACCTTGGCCACCGGCGACCACTCCGGCAACACAGGCACCTGCGCAGGGCCCAGCTTGTCGAACTCGGCGGCGCCGTACACCACCTTGCCGTCGACGATGGTCAGCACCGACTCGATGCCCTTGATCGCCTCTTCATCGACGCTGAAGAAGTCCAGCGACAGCGCCGTCAGGTCCGCCAGCTGGCCGACCTTGATCTGCCCCTTCTTGCCCTGCTCGCTGGAGAACCAGGCGCTGCCATGGGTGAACAGCTGCAGCGCGGTCTCGCGGCTCAGGCCTTCCGGATACAGTTCCAGCCCACCGACGGTCTTGCCGCTGACCATCCAGTACAGCGAAGTCCACGGGTTGTAGCTGGACACCCGGGTAGCGTCGGTGCCCGCCCCCACCGGCACGCCCATGTCGAGCATGCGCTTGATCGGCGGGGTGTGTTCGGCGGCCTTGGCGCCATAGCGGTCGACGAAGTACTCACCCTGGAAGGCCATGCGGTCCTGGATGGCGATGCCACCGCCCAGTGCCCGGACCCGCTCGATGTTCTGCGGGGTGATGGTTTCGGCATGGTCGAAGAACCACGGCAGGCCATTGAACGGGATGTCGCGGTTGACCTTCTCGAACACATCGAGCATGCGCGAGATCGACTCGTCGTAGGTGGCGTGCAGGCGGAACGGCCAGCGCTGCTCGACCAGGTGACGCACCACCGGCTCCAGCTCCTGCTCCATGGTCTGCGGCAGGTCCGGACGCGGCTCGAGGAAGTCCTCGAAGTCGGCGGCGGAGAACACCAGCATCTCGCCGGCGCCGTTGTGGCGGAAGAAGTCGTTGCCGTCGCCCGGCTTGACCTTCTGCGTCCAGTTCTTGAAGTCGGCCAGTTCTTCCTTGGGCTTCTGGGTAAACAGGTTGTAGGCGATGCGCACGGTCAGCTGGTCGTTGTTGGCCAGCTCCTGGATCACCTGGTAGTCGTCCGGGTAATTCTGGTAGCCGCCGCCGGCATCGATGGCGCTGGTCAGACCCAAGCGGTTGAGCTCGCGCATGAACTGGCGGGTGGAGTTGACCTGGTACTCCAGCGGCAGCTTCGGCCCCTTGGCCAGGGTGGCGTAGAGAATGGTGGCGTTGGGCCGGGCGATGAGCATGCCGGTGGGATTGCCGAACTTGTCGCGCTGAATCTCGCCACCCGGGGGATTGGGCGTGTCCTTGCTGTAGCCCACTGCCCTGAGCGCGGCACGGTTGAGCAGCGCGCGGTCGTAGAGGTGCAGCAGGAACACCGGGGTGTCCGGCGCGGCCTGGTTGATCTCTTCCAGCGTGGGCATGCGTTTCTCGGCGAACTGGAACTCGTTCCAGCCACCGACCACGCGCACCCACTGCGGGGTCGGCGTGCGCTCGGCCTGGTCCTTGAGCATGCGCAGGGCGTCGGCCAGCGACGGCACGCCTTCCCAGCGCAGTTCGAGGTTGTAGTTCAGGCCGCCGCGGATCAGGTGCAGGTGCGAGTCGTTAAGGCCGGGGATCACCGTGCGCTGCTTGAGATCGATGATCTGCGTGGCGGTCCCCTTGTGGGCCATGGCTTCGGCGTCGCTGCCCACGGCGAGGAACTTGCCGTCCTTGATGGCGACGGCGCTGGCGGTGGGCTTCTCGCGGTCAACGGTGTGCAACTTGCCATTGAACAAGATGAGGTCGGCGGTCATGGGATCTCCTGAAAGGGCGGCATGGGCGGAATCGGTGAACGGCAATGCGCTCCACAGCGCGCCGGCGGCACCGAGCACGGTGCTGCTGGCGAGAAACTTGCGGCGGCTCTGGTCGGTAGGGTCCTGGCTCATGGTGCTCTCCGTCCGGGTGGGTGATCGGCAGGCGGTTGAAGGCTAGCAATGGATCACGGCGGGCGCTCAGCGGCGCAACCAGCCGGCGCAGCGGCGGGTCACCCAGGGCATGATGTAGAACACCACGGGCAAGATGACGAACAGGTTGGTGATCAAGTTGCCGGTGATCTGGCCACCCAGCAGCGGATAGCGGGCAAACAGCGGCGCCAGCAGCTGGGGAATGACCAGGGTCATCGGGCAGATCACCAGGTAGGTCAGCAGGGCCTGTTTCCAGCGCGGCGGTTGCGCGGCGCCGACGCTGGGCGGGGTGAACCAGAACTCCGGGTCATCGTGCACCTGGGTCTGGTCGCCGTCTTCCAACAGTGGCAGCACTTCACTGATCAGCGCCTGACGCTCGGCAGAGTTGACCCAGGCCTGCAGCAGGCCGGCGTCGGCGAAGCGCACCACGGTGGTGAAGTGGCGACCGCCGTCGTCCGGGCGGATGACATTGACGTCCAGATGACCGGGCTGCTGGCGAGCGGTAGTCACGGCGCGCTTGAGCCAGGTTTCGTAGTGCACCAGCGCCTGGGCACGGACCTTGTGCTGGATCACCAGCGTGACGACGCTGCGGTTGCCTTCGGTTGCGGTGTTCATCGCTGACATTCCCTGGAGATGAGCTGGCCTGCATCCACTGTGCAACAGCAGACGAGCGCTGGATTGGATGGGTGTGCTGCCTTGCCTGGCACCTCGCGGTGCCAGGCTGGCGGCGGCTTACTTGCCGGCGGTCAGGGCGTTGTAGCTGGTGATCAGGTTGCGGTAGTCCGGGATGTGGTTGGAGAACAGCGCGGCCAGCCCTTCGACGTCGTTGCGCCAGTCGCGGTGCAGCTCACAGGCGACGCCGAACCAGGTCATCAGTTGCGCGCCGGCCTGGCTCATGCGGTCGTGGGCAGCATCGCGGGTCATTTCGTTGAAGGTGCCGGAAGCATCGGTGACCACGAACACCTCGAACTCTTCTTCCAGGGCCGCCAGCGCCGGGAAGGCCACGCACACTTCGGTCACCACGCCGGCGATGATCAGCTGCTTCTTGCCGGTGGCCTTCACCGCCTTGACGAAGTCTTCGTTGTCCCAGGCGTTGATCTGGCCGGGGCGAGCGATGTACGGGGCATCCGGGAACAGTTCCTTGAGTTCCGGCACCAGCGGGCCGTTGGGGCCTTGCTCGAAGCTGGTGGTGAGGATGGTCGGCAGGTTGAAGTACTTGGCCAGGTCCGCCAGGGCCAGCACGTTGTTCTTGAAGCGGTCCGGCTCGATGTCGCGGACCAGGGACAGCAGGCCGGCCTGGTGGTCGACCAGCAGTACGGCGGCGTCGTCTTTGTTCAGGCGGTTGTATTTGAAGTTGTTCATTGCCGGTGCTCCTTGGGTTTCGATCTTCAGTGGGGTGGGTGTTTCGCGTTGATGGGAGAAGATTAAAACCAGGACCTTTGTGGCGGTAGATAGTGAAATTTGGCTGTAGCGTTCTATTTTATGAACGATTGGGCGTGCTGGCTTCTTCGCGGGTAAACCCGCTCCCACAGGGATCGCACAGGCCTTGAAGGCGGCGAAGAACCTGTGGGAGCGGGTTTACCCGCGAAGAGGCCATCAGCACTATCGCCACCCCATTGCCTGCCACCCCAACCTGCTCTATTACTACCCACAGCCCTCCCCCGCACCGAGACCACCATGCTGGCGTTCATCCAGTCATACCCGCTGTTGCTCGGCACCTTGCTGATCCTGCTCGACCTGCTGCTGTGGCAGCTGATTCCGCTGCACCACCGGGCCTGGCGCATCGCCACGCGGCTGGTGTGCTTCCTGGTGTTCAGCACGGTGCTAATGACGGCGGGCATGAGCCCGCTGCAACCGCCGCCCTGGGCCGACGATGTGCCGCGCAACCTGATGGCCACGGTGCTGGCGATCGGCTGGTGGCTGTTCGGCGCACGCACGGTGACGGTGGTGTTCGGCCTGTTGCTGGTGGCACGCGGCAGCCACGGCGGGCGTCTGCTGCAGGATGTGGTCGGGGCGCTGATCTTCCTGGTCGCGGCGGTGGCGGCGGCGGCCTATGTGATGCAATTGCCGGTCAAGGGCCTGCTGGCGACCTCCGGGGTGATGGCCATAGTCATCGGCCTGGCGTTGCAGAGCACCCTGGCCGACGTGTTCTCCGGCATCGTGCTGAACACCACGCGGCCCTACCAGATCGGCGACGCGATCTCGATCGACGGCACCGAGGGCAAGGTGGTCGACATCGACTGGCGCGCCACCCGCCTGATCACCGGCAACAGCAGCCTGGCGGTGATCCCCAATTCGGTGGCGGCCAAGGCCAAGATCCTCAACTTCAGCCGCCCGGCCGAGGTGCATGGGGTGTCGATCAGCGTGGTGGTGCCGGCCAAGGTGCGTCCGCAGCGGGTGTTCGATGCGCTGGAAAAGACCCTGCAAGGCACCAGCATCCTGCTCGACAAGCCGGCACCCAAGGTCACGGTGAAGGCTTCGAGCCTGGAGTCGGTGGAGTACGAGGCCAGTGGCTTCATCGCCGAGATGTCGCGCAAGACCGAGGTGCGCAACCAGCTGTTCGACCTGGCCCACCGCCACCTGGAAGCCAGCGGCGTGACCTGGAATACCGAGCTCGGCGCCCCGGTGCGCAGCCGCCAGCGCGAGCTGCTGGAGGAGGTGCGGGTGTTCCGCTCACTGAGCAACGAAGAGCGCGATGCCCTGAGCCAGCGCATGACCACGGTGGAGTACCTGGCCGACCAGGTCATCCTCGGCATCGGCGAGCGCTCGGAGCATGTGCTGCTGATCAGCCGTGGCGTGGTGCTGGCCTCGGTGCGCGACGGCGAGCGGTTGATCGAAGGCGGGCGCATGGGACCTGGGGAGGTGCTGGGGCTGGAAGGGCTGGTGGATGACGAGGCATCGCCGGTCGAGTTCCGCGCCCTGAGCAGCTGCATGCTCTATCGCATCGACAAGGAACAGGTACGCGGTTGCCTGACCGAGAGCGGGGATGTGAAGTCGGCGCTGACCAAGCTGCAGCGGTTCCGCCGGCAGAAGCGCGAGTCACTGCTGCTGCAGAAACCGGCGGCAGTGAAGAAAGGTGGGTTCCTGAGCTGGCTGCATAAATGACCTGACCCTCTGCGCCGCCTTCTTCGCGGGTAAACCCGCTCCCACAGGTTTTGCACGTCCCCTGTGGGAGCGGGTTTACCCGCGAAGAAGGCGGCGCCATTACAGCACCACCCGCAGACACTGCCCTGCGTGATACAGCGAGAACCCCGATTCATAGAACGCCGTGCGCAAGGACGGCGCGCTCACCGGCCTCATGGGCGAGAACGGAATCGGCAGGCTGTCCGGATCATCCTTGAGCAGAAACTCGGCAAACGCCCGGCCGATCACCGTGCCGGTGGTGTTGCCGCGCCCGTTGTAGCCGGTCACCGCCACCAACCCCGGCGCCGGTTCGAACAGGCGCATGAGGTGGTCCGGGGTGAAGTCGATGCAGCCGGTCCAGTGCATCTGCCACTCGACCTTGCCCAGCTCCGGGTAGTAGTGGCTCTGGATACGGTCGGCCCAACTGCGCACGAACCACGCCGGCTTGTTGTCGACCCGGCCGAGGCTGCCGAGCAGCAGGCGGCCCTGGTCGTCGCGGCGGATGCTGCTGAGCACGGTGCGGGTGTCCCACGAGCCCTGGCCATGGGGCAGGACCTTGTCGGCGGCGGCGCCGTGCAGCGGCTTGGAGGCGACCTGGTAGTAATAGCCGCGGAAGAAGTGCTTCTGCAGGTTGCTCCAGTCGCCTTCGGTGTAGGCGCCAGTGGAAATCACCACCTTGTCGGCGCGCACCGCGCCGCGCGCAGTCTTCACTCGCCAGGCATCGCCGTCGCGCTCCAGCCCTTCGACCGAGGACTGCTGGAACAGCTTGCCGCCCAGCCGGTTCACGGCGGCGGCCAGGCCTTGTGTATAGCCCATGGGGTTGATGGTGCCAGCGCGGCGGTCGAGCAGCGCGGCGGAAATCTTGTCGGTACCGCAGTATTCCTGGCATTGCGCGCCGGTCAGCAGCTCGACGTCGGCGCCGCGCCGGGTCCATTGCTGATGGCGGGCCTCGAGGTCGGCGATGCCGGTGGCGTTGTGCGCCATGTGCAGGGTGCCCTGGTGCCGGGCCTGGCAGTCGATGCCCAGCCGTTCGATCATGGCGAACACTTCACCCGGGGCCTCGCCGAGCACCTTGTTCAGGCGGCTGCCCTGCTTGTGGCCGAGGGTGGCCTCGACGTCGTCGGGGCGGATCCAGGTGCCGGCGTTGACCAGGCCGACGTTGCGCCCCGAGCCGCCGTGGCCAATCTTCCAGGCTTCCAGCAGGATCACCGACTTGCCCTGCTCCAGCAGGTGGATCGCCGCGGACAGGCCGGTAATGCCGCCGCCTATCACACAGACATCGGCCTTGTGCTCACCGGCCAGGGCCTGGGCGGCGACGGTCGACTGGGTGACGTGTTCCCACAGACATTCTTGACGCAGTTCGGACATGGCCCGGCTCCAGCTGTTGTTCTTGTTGGGACCGCTGTGCGGCCCATTCGCGGGTAAACCCGCTCCCACAGGGATCACACAGGCCTCAAGGGCAGTGAAGCTCCTGTGGGAGCGGGTTTACCCGCGAACCGGGGGCTATCGCCCCCGGCCATGCTGCATCATTGCATCAGTCGAACACGATACCCTGCGCCAGCGGCAACTCACGCGAATAGTTCACGGTATTGGTCTGCCGACGCATATAACCCTTCCACGCATCCGACCCGGACTCACGCCCGCCTCCGGTCTCCTTCTCACCCCCGAACGCCCCGCCGATCTCCGCGCCGCTGGTGCCGATATTGACGTTGGCGATGCCGCAATCGCTGCCCGAGGCGCTCTGGAAACGCTCGGCCTCACGGATGTCGGTGGTGAAAATGCACGACGACAGGCCTTGCGGCACCTCGTTGTTCAGGCGCAGGGCCTCTTCGAAGTCGTCGTAGGCCAGCACGTAGAGGATCGGTGCGAAGGTCTCGTGGCGAACCACGTCGCTCTGGGCCGGCATCTCGGCAATGGCCGGCGACACGTAGTAGGCGTTCGGATACTGCTCGGCCAGCTGGCGCTCGCCACCGAACACCTGGCCGCCCTCGTCGCGGGCCTTGGCCAGCGCGCCCTGCATGGCATCGAACGACTGCTTGTCGATCAGCGGGCCGACCAGGTTGTCCTTGCGCGGGTCGCCGATGCGCACCTTGCCGTAGGCGGCTTTGACCCGGGCGACCACTTCGTCCTTGATTGAACGGTGGACGATCAGGCGGCGCAGGGTGGTGCAGCGCTGGCCGGCGGTGCCGACCGCCGAGAACAGGATGCCGCGCACGGCCAGGTCGAGGTCGGCACTCGGGGCCAGGATCATGGCGTTGTTGCCGCCCAGCTCGAGAATGCTGCGCCCGAATCGCGCGGCGACCCGCGGGCCGACTTCACGGCCCATGCGGGTGCTGCCGGTGGCGCTGACCAGCGGCACACGTGAGTCGTCGACCAGGGCTTCGCCTGCTTCGCGGCCACCGATCACCAGTTGCGCCAGGCCAGCCGGCGCATCGCCGAAGGCTTTCACGGCCTTGTCGAACAGTGCCTGGCAGGCCAGGGCGGTCAGCGGAGTCTTCTCGGACGGTTTCCACACCACGGCGTTACCGGCCACCAGCGCCAGCGCGGTGTTCCACGCCCATACCGCCACCGGGAAGTTGAAGGCGCTGATCACCCCCACTACACCCAGCGGGTGCCAGGTTTCACGCATGTGGTGGCCCGGGCGCTCGGAGGCGATGGTCAGGCCGTACAGCTGGCGCGACAGGCCGACGGCGAAGTCGCAGATGTCGATCATTTCCTGCACTTCGCCCAGGCCTTCCTGGGTGATCTTGCCGGCTTCGATGGAGACCAGCTCGCCGAGGTCGGCCTTGTGCTCGCGAAGCACCTCGCCAAACAGGCGCACCAGCTCGCCACGACGCGGGGCCGGCACGCTGCGCCAGGTTTCGAAGGCCTGTTGCGCCTGGTCGATGCGGGCAATGGTGTCGGCCTTGCCGAGCAGTTTCACCGAGGCGATGCGGCTGCCGTCGATCGGGGTGTGAACAGGGTAGTCACCCTGGGTGTGAGCCGCGGCGGCAACGCCAAGACGCTCGAGCAATGCAGCAACCATTGTGCTTCTCCTTTCATCGGGTGAAGGGGTGGAAAAGGATGTGGGTCAGTATTAATCCGATTACACAGGTGCAACAAACGACCTTTATTCCGCATATCATTCCGCCAGGTAATGATTTCAGCCGCCGAGACCGCTTATGTCCAAACGCCTGGTTCCGTCCATGACCGCCCTGCAGTGCTTCGAGGCCGCAGCCCGCCACCTGAGCTTCACCCGTGCCGCCGAGGAGCTGCACCTGACCCAGAGCGCGGTGAGCAAGCAGGTGGCGCAGCTCGAGGAGATGCTGCGCCACCACCTGTTCCTGCGCATCCGCCGACGCCTGCAACTGACCCCCGCCGGCAGCCTGTACCTGGCCGAGGTGAACAAGATCCTCACCCAGGTGGACATGTCCAGCCGCTATGTCCTGAGCTATGGCTCGCAGACCGAAGTATTGAAGGTAGCCACTCAACCGAGTTTCGGCGTGCGCTGGCTGATTCCGCACCTAAAAGGCTTCGGCAAGCGCCACCCGAACATCCACCTGGATATCCGCAACGAAATGGAGCCGTTCGCCCTGCTGCAGGGGTCGGCCGACGTGGTGTTCTTCTATGGCCAGGGTACCTGGCCCGGGGCGACCTGCGTCGAGCTGTTCGGCGAAGAGGTGGTGCCGGTGTGCGCGCCGGAGCTGTTGCAAGGGCGCACACTGCCTGACGCGGGTGCGGTGGCGGAGCTGGTATTGCTGCAGAGCACCTCGCGCCCGGAGGCCTGGCACGCGTGGTTCCTGGAGCAAGGGCTGCACACCGACAACAGCTACCACGGGCCGCGCTTCGACACCTTCTACATGGCCTTGAGCGCGGCGCAGGCTGGGTGCGGGGTGGCGCTGGTGCCGCGTTACCTGGTGGCCCGGGAGCTGGCCGAGGGCAGCCTGGTGCTGGCCTGGGACCATGCAATGAAGAGCAATGGCGCGCATTACCTGGCGTATGCCGAGCATGCGGCGGAAGTGCCGAAGGTGCGGGCGTTGGTGGAGTGGGTTCGGGAACAACTGCAGGCTTGAGATCGCCGGGGCCGCTTTGCGGCCCTTTCGCGGCACAAGGCCGCTCCTACATGGGAACGCGCTCGCCTGTAGGAGCGGCCTTGTGCCGCGAAAGGGCTGCAAAGCAGCCCCATGGCCCTCAAGGTCGATCAAAAAAGGAATGAAACCCGCACTTTTTTTCGCTTGTACGCCGGCTCCATTCCCAGTTTTCATGTAAGTGTCCTCCACTCACCCAGGAAGCTTGCGATGCCCGCCCATGATTTCGTCAGCCCCGACAGCATCCGCGCGCAGTTCTCTGCCGCCATGTCGCTCATGTACAAGCAGGAAGTCCCCCTGTACGGCACGCTGCTCGAGCTGGTGAGTGAGACCAACCAGCAGGTCATGGCCGCACAGCCCAAGGTGGCCGAGGCCTTGCGCTGGACCGGCGAGATCGAACGCCTCGACCAGGAGCGCCACGGCGCCATCCGCGTGGGCACCGCCGAGGAACTGGCCACCATCGCACGCCTGTTCGCGGTGATGGGCATGCAGCCGGTCGGCTACTACGACCTGAGCTCGGCCGGCGTGCCGGTGCACTCCACCGCATTTCGCGCCGTGCACGAACAGTCGCTGCACATCAGCCCGTTCCGCGTGTTCACCTCGCTGCTGCGCCTGGAGCTGATCGACAACCCGCAACTGCGCGCACTGGCCCAGGGCATCCTGGAGAAACGGCAGATCTTCACCCCCCGCGTACTCGAACTGATCGCCCAATGCGAACGCGACGGCGGCCTGGGCGCGAGCGATGCCGAGACCTTCGTCCAGGAGGCGCTGCACACCTTCCGCTGGCACCAGGACGCCACGGTCAGCGCCGAGCAGTACCAACAGTTGCACGACCAGCACCGGCTGATTGCCGACGTAGTGGCATTCAAAGGCCCGCATATCAACCACCTGACCCCGCGCACCCTGGACATCGACGCGATCCAGCTCGGCATGCCGGCCAAGGGCATCCCGCCCAAAGCCGTGATCGAAGGGCCGCCCACCCGGCGCCAGCCGATCCTGCTGCGCCAGACCAGCTTCAAGGCCCTGCAGGAAAAGGTCGCCTTCAGCGATGCCCAGGGCAGCCACACGGCGCGCTTCGGCGAGATCGAACAGCGCGGCGCGGCGCTGACGCCCAAGGGGCGCCAGCTGTACGACCGTCTTCTGGATGCGACCCGTGAAGCCCTGGGCGGCGCGCCGGCGGAGGCCAATGCCGAGCGCTACATGGCGCTGCTTGCGGAGCACTTCGCCGCGTTTCCGGATGACCTGGGGCAGATGCGCGAGCAGGGGCTGGCGTACTTCCGCTACTTCGCCACCGAGAAAGGCCTGGCCGAGCGTGGGCAACAGGATCGCCCGACCACCCTGCAGGGGTTGATCGACGCCGGGCACGTGCATTTCGAGGCGCTGGTGTACGAGGATTTCCTGCCGGTGAGCGCGGCGGGGATCTTCCAGTCCAACCTGGGGGATGATGGGCAGGCCGACTATGGCAGCAACGCCAACCGCGAGGCCTTCGAGCAGGCGCTGGGGTTGCAGGTGCAGGATGAGCTGGCGCTGTATGCGCAGAGCGAGCGCAGGTCGTTGCAGGCGTGTGCGCAGGCGTTGGGTCTGGGGACTCTGTAGGGTTTGAAACTGCTGGGGCCGCTTCGCGGCCCTTTCGCGGCACAAGGCCGCTCCTACATGGGAACGCGCTCGCCTGTAGGAGCGGCCTTGTGCCGCGAACGGGCTGCAAGGCAGCCCCAGTGCACTACCGGTGGGTACGGAACCGATCCACTTCCTGGCGCAACTGCCCCGCCAGCCCTTCCAGCTCGCGGGCCGTCATGGCCAGTTCATTGGCCACATCGCGCTGCTCGCTGTTGGCCTGGGCGATGCTCTGCAGGTTGCGGCTGAGCACCGTCGCGGTGCTGCTCTGCTCCTGGGTCGCGGTGCTGATCACGGCGAACTGCTCGCCCGCCACCCTGCTCTGCTCGTCGATCCGGGCCAGGGCCTCGGCCACTTTGTCATTGCGCGCCAGGCCTTCCTGCATCAGCTGGTTGCCCTGCTCCAGGGTGCTGATGGCATGGCCGGTCTGCTGCTGGATGCTGGCGATCATGCCCGAGATCTCGTCGGTGGCCTGGCGGGTGCGCGCGGCCAAGCCACGGACCTCGTCGGCAACCACGGCGAATCCACGGCCCTGCTCGCCGGCACGCGCCGCCTCGATGGCAGCGTTCAGCGCCAGCAGGTTGGTCTGCTCGGCGATCGAGGTGATCACGCCGACAATCCCGCCGATCTCCTGCGAACGGGCGCCCAGGGTGTCCATTACACTGGCGGTTCCGCCCAACGCCTCGGCGATCTGCCGCAGGGAAACCGAGGCTTCGTCCATGGCGCTGCGGCCGATGCGGGTCTGCTGGGCATTGTCGCGGGCCATGCGCTCGGTGCCGGCCATGTTGTCGGCGATGTTCATCGAGGTGGCGCTGAACTCTTCCACCGCGCCGGCCATGCTGGTGATCTCGCCGGACTGCTGGTCCATGCCCTCGCAGGCGCCGGACGACAGGCCCGACAGCGAACGGGCGCGGCCACTGACCTGGTCTGAGGCGGTGCGGATATGCTCGACCATGGTCGCCAGCGCCTCGCCCATCTGGTTGAAGCTGCGGGCCAGCTGGCCGATCTCGTCATGGCTGGTGACGCTCAGGCGAGCATTCAGGTCGCCGGCGCCGAGGGCTTCGGCCTGGCGCACCAGGTCGCCCAGCGGGCGCAGCTTGCGCCGCAGCAGCCAGAGGGTGGCGGCCACGGCCAGCAGCATCGCCAGCACGCTGCCGATGGCCAGGCGCAGGCCGACGCTCCAGGTCACTTCGCGGATCTCGCCCTCGGGCATGCTTGCCACCACGGTCCACGGGCCCTCGGCGAACGGCTCGGTGACGCTGAATAACGGCTCGCCGGCACCAGCCCAGAACTGCCCTGCTCCCGGCTTGATCGCCTTGACCGCCTGGGCCGCCGCCTCGCCATCACGCACCTCGGCCGGCGGCACCAGCCACTTGCCCTGCTCGTCCAGCAACGCCAGCGAACCGGTCTGGCCGATGCGAAAGCGCTTGAGGTTGGCAAACTGGGCGTTCTGCGCGTCGGTGTAGTCGAAACCGACGAACAGCACCGCGATCACCCTGCCACCGCCGTCACGCACCGGCACATAGCGGGTCATGTAGTTGCGCTCGAACAGCACGGCGCGGCCGACGTAGGTCTGCCCGGCCATCAGCTTGGCGTAGGCCGGATGCTGGCGATCGAGCTGGGTGCCGATGGCGCGGCTGCCGTCCTGCTTGGTCAGGCTGGTGCTGATGCGCACGAAGTCGTCGCCGCTGCGCACGAACAGGGTCGCCACCCCGGCGGTCATCTGCTGGAACTCGTCGACCTGGCGCAAATCGTTGTTCAGCAGGTGGTCGCCCAGGTACAGCGCCGGTGTCGCGGCACCGGCGACGTTGACCGTCTCACCGGCGTGCAACGCCAGCCCCGAGGCGAATCGGCGCTCGAACAGGCCGCTCAGGCGCTGGGTGTTGTCCTTGAGCGAGCCGTGGAAGGTGTCGAGCTGGTCGGCCAGCAGGCGCGCCTCGCTGGCCAGGTGCGCCTGGCGGGTGGTGAGGTTGGCGTCGTCCAGTGAACGCAGGGCGAACAGGGTACTGCCGGTGATCACCAGCGCCAGCACGATGGCGAGGGCGATCCCGAGCTGCGAGGCGATTCGGGCACGCGGTTGAGACATGGCAAGGCTCCTGGCAAGAGGCCGGGATCGTCCTGATCACGCTGACCGCCCGCTGCATATCGACGGGAAATCGCGTCCTCTTCCGGGACGCTGGTGCAAGTTGATCGGCGTCTGTAGGAAATACTTGAGTGCCGGACCGGGATATTCGCAAACGTTTTCTTGCGACTGGGCCCTGTCGCTCTGCTTAGGTGATTACCCAGCGCTTTGGGTTGCACTGTCGCCCGGGGAACAGAGTTGCAGGCATCATCAGCGTGGGAGCGGGCTTGCCCCGCGATGGTCCTCAGCCTTGCGCCGACAGTACCTGCACCGCCGGCAGGTCCATCGCCGCCGCCTCCTCCTGCAGGAATACACTCAACCTGCGCAGCCGCTCCCCGCCCGGCCGGGTCCGCGGCCACACCAGGTAGTAGTCCATGCCACTGGCCACCGCGGTCGGCCAGGGCAGGCTCAGCCGGCGCTGGGCCACGTCCTCGGCCACCATCAGCAGGTCGCCCATGGAGATCCCGTAACCCCGTGCCGCGGCGATCATGCCCAGCTCCAGGGTGTCGAACACCTGCCCGCCCTTGAGCGAGACCTTGTCGGTCAGCCCCATGCGCGCCAGCCAGGCACGCCAGTCGCGCTTGTCCGGCGTGGGGTGCAGCAGTTCGATGCCCGCCAGGCGCCGCTCGTCCCAAGGCGCGTCGTCGAGCAGGTCCGGCGCGCCCACCGGGATCAGCAACTCGGAGAACAACCGGCGCACCTCCCAGTCCGCCGGGAAGCTGCCATCGCTGAGCAGCACCGCGCAGTCGAATGGCTCCTGGTTGAAGTCGACATGATCGACATCCATCCAGGCGCTGGTCAGCTGCACCTCGTTGCCCGGCTGCAGGTGGCGAAAACGGCTCAGGCGCGCCAGCAGCCAGCGCATGGTCAGGGTCGAGGGCGCCTTCATGCGCAGGATGTCGTCCTCGCCACGCAAGGCGTCGCAGGCCCGCTCCAACGAGGCGAAGCCGTCGCGCACACCGGGCAGCAACATGCGTGCGGCTTCGGTCAGTTGCAGGCTGCGGCCGCTGCGCACGAACAGGCGGCAGGCGAAATGCTCCTCGAGGGTGCGGATATGCCGGCTGACCGCGCTCTGGGTGATCGACAGTTCTTCCCCAGCACGGGTAAAAGAGCTCAGCCGGGCGGCGGCTTCGAATGCGCGCAGCGCATAGAGCGGAGGCAGTTGGCGGGTCATGGCGCACCTGTCATGCGGGGCGTAGGTCGGATACACAGGATCATACAGGCATGAGTCAGACTCATGTCAGTGATCGCATTTATCCTTTTGTGCAAAGCTGACCGAGGCCTCAGAATCGACGGCTCGCTTCCCCGAATCATCCAGAAGGACCGCCCCCATGCATGTTGCGCCCACCACTGAACTCAAGGCTTTGCTGCGCCTGGCCGGGCCGCTGATCGCCTCGCAGTTGGCGCACATGCTGATGGTGCTCACCGACACCCTGATGATGGCCCGCATCAGTCCCCAGGCCCTGGCCGGTGGCGGCCTGGGCGCGGCGAGCTACTCGTTCGTGTCGATCTTCTGCCTGGGCGTGATCGCCGCGGTCGGCACGCTGGTGGCGATCCGCAAGGGCGCCAACGACACCGAGGGCGTCACCCGCCTGGCCCAGAGCGGCCTGTGGCTGGCCTGGGGCCTGGCGCTGGTCTCGGCGCTGGTGATGTGGAACCTCAAGCCGGTGCTGCTGCTGTTCGGCCAGAAGCCGGAGAACGTCGATTCTGCGATGCAGCTGCTCACCCTGCTGCCGCTCGCCCTCCCCGGCTACATGACCTTCATGGCCCTGCGCGGCTTCACCAGCGCCCTGGGCCACTCGACCCCGGTGATGGTCATCAGCCTGGTGGGCACGGTGGCCAACTACCTGCTCAACCATGCGCTGATCGAGGGCATGTTCGGCCTGCCCAAGCTCGGGCTGATGGGTATCGGCCTGGTCACCGCGGTGGTGACCCTGGGCATGGCCATCGCCCTCGCGCTTTATATTCGCTGGCACAAGGCCTATGCCGCCTACCCGCTGCGCAAGGGCCTGTCGCGCCCTTCCCTGCCGGCGCTGCGCGAGTTGTGGCGACTGGGGCTGCCGATCGGCGGCACCTATATGGTCGAAGTGGGCCTGTTCGCCTTCGCCGCCCTGTGCATGGGCGTGCTGGGCAGCACGGAACTGGCGGCGCACCAGATCGCCCTGCAGATCGTCTCGACCGCGTTCATGGTACCGACCGGCCTTTCTTATGCGGTGACCATGCGCGTCGGTCTCTACTATGGTGCCGGCAACCTGTTGGCGGCGCGCAGCGCCGGGCGCGTGGGGATCAGTTTCGGCGCCTCGCTGATGTTCGCCTTCGCCGCACTGTTCTGGTTGCTGCCGGACGCCCTGGTCGGGCTGTTCATCGACCGTAACGACCCGGCCTTCGCGGCGATCTTCATGCTGGCGGTACAGTTGGTGATGGTGGCGGCGTGGTTCGAGCTGTTCGACGGCGTGCAGACCATCGCCATGGGTTCTATCCGTGGTTTGAAGGACGCCAAGACCACGTTCCTGATCGGCCTGGTGTGCTACTGGCTGGTGGGCGCGCCGAGCGCGTGGCTGTTTGCTTTCAACCTCGGGGGCGGCGCGCAGGGTATCTGGTGGGGGCTGGCACTGGGCCTGGCTTGCGCGGCGGTGGCGCTGACGTTCGGCTTTGAGTGGCGGATGAAGCGGTTGCTGGGCAAGGCCGAGCGGGCGCGGGGGGCGGCGGTGTCGGCGTGAGGGGTTTGGGGATCGCGTAATGGCGGACAGGTGCCTGGCGATGGTCTTGCAGCGCCCTTGAGACCGAGCGCCGCCCGCGCGGCGCATCGCGGGACAAGCCCGCTCCTACATTTATTGCAACGTGCCTAACCTGTCAGGCCATGGTTGCCCGCCTTGGTGCATGTCTTGAGGCAGGTGAAGCGGCAGTGGTGTCCACATTGAAATTGCGTCGTAAAAACAAGGCGGACCAGGTAATGGCACAGGATTAACTGGCCCGAAACAGATGTAGGAGCGGCCTTGTGCCGCGATGCGCCGCGCGGGCGGCGCTCGATTTCATAGGCGCTGCAACTCTGTCGTCGAACACTTTCAAGCCAAAACATATCTAAAACTGTACTACTGTACCGCCAAAAACATCACTCCCTGCTTACCATTTCCCCACCAACACCACAAAATCGCACCAAACCAGTGCACACCAGTACAGTTCCCTCAATAACCAGTGCAACAGTCCCTTCCAACAGTTAACTGCCCCCTCACAATACACCTGAACTGTACCTACTGTTCTGGACGAGAGAAGAGGAAGATGGGCACCAGTTAAATCACTCCCTAATGCCGCCACAAGCGGAAGGATGACACATCATGGAACGTACCCTCAGTTCCGGTCTGGTTTTCGAAAACGCCCAAGCTTCCAACGCCGCCCTGCCGCTGCGCGTCCTGTCCACCCTGGTACTGTGGCAGCGCCGCATGGCCAGCCGCCGCCAGCTGGCGCGCCTGGACTCCCGCCTGTTGGCCGACGCCGGCATCAGCGAGTCGCAGCGCTACGAAGAGCTGAGCAAGCCTTTCTGGCGCTAAGCGCCGGCCGCCGGCCCAGGCCGGCACCGCGAATTCACAAGAACCCGTTGCAGGAAACTGCGACGGGTTTTTTGTTTTAAGCCCGGGCTAGAGCGGCCGCACAACAGAACAACACAGTTTTAATAAATCACAAATCTACAGGTACAGTTACGATTTGTGATCTTTTCTCGAACCAAACGCCCGAACCAGCGCGTGTTACGCTTGTCCTACACGCCTGGCAGAGAAAAGTACCGTGACGAGCCAAGCGAGCGTCCGATAAGCAGAACTATCCAGACCCAGTGCAGGAGTCCCCGACCATGTCCCGTTATCACCTGTTTGGCGCCGCCTTGCTGCTGTCGCTCGCCGGCGCAGCCAATGCCACCAGCTTCGTCGTCACCACCGACGCCGTGGTGGGCGCGGTAGCCGCCTCCACCGACGCCACCTCCGACATCTCCTCCTCGTTCCGCGACGACAAGATCGTCAAGGCCGCCCGTGACGATGCCGCCAGCTTCGTCGGCAGCGACGGCGCCATTCGCGGCGCCAAGCTGGAGAGCGCGTTCGTGCACATTCGCCAGGAACTGCCGGAGCTGCAGGCCAGCGACGCGCAGCTGGCCCGCGCCATCCTCGCCATCTGAGCCCCGCACTGCCCGGATTCACTGGCCCGGCCAGTGGATCCGGGGTAGCCTTCGCAGCCCGAGACCATCGCCGCCAGACCGCCCATGCGTTACCTGTTGCCTTCACTGTTCGCCCTGGCCTGCATCAGCAGCGCCCAAGCCATGGATACCACTACCCAGAGCCTGGTCATCAGCGGCTACGTCACCAGCCAGGTCAGCGCCGCGCCGTTCGACCGCAAGCTGGTCGCCGCCGCCCGTGACGACGCCGCCGCGTTCGTCGCCAGCGACGGCCGGATCCGTGGCGCGCGCCTGCAGGCGGCGCTGGACATGCTGCACCAGAACGTCGCCCGGCACTCTGTCGGCGACCGTGAACTGGCCGAAGCGATTCTCGTCCAATAACTACACTCGACTCCCCTGTATTTCCGGAGATGCTCCATGCGTAAACCGCTGATCGCCGCCACCCTCGGCATGCTGCTGCTCGCCGACCTGGCCCAGGCCCACACCCTGGTGGCCACCAGCAACATCATCGTCCGCGCCTTTGGCCGCTCGATCGATTTCACCTCCGACACCACCACCTCGATCCGCGACTCGAAAGTGGTGCGTGAAGCCCACGACGACGCCGCCAGCTTCGTCGCCAGCAACGGTGATATCCGCGGTGCCCAGCTCGAGGCCGCCTTCGACACCCTGCGCGCCCGCGTCCCCGAAGCCCGTGACGCCAGCGACCAGGTGCTGGCCGAAGCCATCCTCGCCCTGTGAAGCGCGTGCGTGCCTGGCTGCTGGGCTGCGCCCTGACGCTGCTCGGCACGCCCGCCCTGGCCGACCTGCAGCTGGTACTGCAGCGCGACGGTCTCAACCCTGCGCAACAGCAGGCGACCCAGACGTTGCTCGACGAAGCCATGGCCAAGCTGCCACCGCGCTTCAAGCAGCAACTGGACCGGCAGATCCTGGTCGGCTGGACCGAGCGCATGCCCGAGGACGCCTACGGCCAGGCCTCTCCGGTGGCCAGCCTGGACCTCAACCGGCGCCTGCTGCCGGGCCTGGTCGACGGCAGTGCCGCCCGCGAGAAGACCAACCGTCCCCACGGCACGGTCCGCGAGGAACTGCTGGCCACCGTGCTCCACGAGCTCACCCATATCTATGACCGCGCGCGCCTGTGGCCGGACGCCGAGCGCCAGCTGATCAGCCGCTGCAAGCGCCAGCAGGGCGCTTTGGGCAAGGTCGGGCTGCCGCAGGACTGCCGTGGCCAGGCCGAACGCCGCTTCACCCTGAGCGACGACCCGCGCCTGCTGGACCTCGCCGGCTGGCCGCAGTACGTCGGCCGGCGCGGCGAGCGCGAACAGCACAACGGCCAGCTGGTGCGCAGCCCGGATCCCTACGAGCTGAGCAGTCCGAAGGAGTTCATCGCGGTCAACATGGAGTACTTCCTCCTCGACCCGAGCTACGGCTGCCGTCGCCCGGCGCTCAACCAGTACCTGCGCGAGCACTTCGGCTGGGCGCCGCAACAGGATGCCTGCGCCAAGGGCCTGCCGTTCCTCAACGCCGGCAACGACTTCGCCCGCCAGCCATTGGGCGAGATCGACCCGGAGCGGGTCTACGAGGTGGACTACCTGCTGGCCGAGGCCAACCAGAACTGGGTCAGCCGCTGGGGCCACAGCATGCTGCGCCTGGTGATCTGCGCCCCGGGCCGCCCGCGCGGGCCGGCCTGCCGCCTGGACCTGGACCAGAGCCTGGTGCTGTCGTACCGCGCCTTCGTCAACGACGTGCAGCTGTCCAGCTGGGACGGCCTGACCGGCGCCTATCCCTCGCGGCTGTTCGTGCTACCGCTGGGGCAGGTGATCGACGAATACACCAAGACCGAGCTGCGCAGCCTGGCCTCGGTGCCGCTCAAGCTCAGCCGTGGCGAGATCGAGAACCTGGTGCGCCAGGCCGCCGAGATGCACTGGAGCTACGACGGCAACTACTACTTCCTGTCCAACAACTGCGCCGTGGAATCGCTCAAGCTGCTGCGCAGCGGCACTGGCAACCCGCGCCTGAACGACCTCGACAGCATCATGCCCAACGGCTTGCTGGAGGTGCTCAAGGGCAGGGGACTGGCCGATACCCACGTGCTCGACGACCCGCGCGAAGCCCTGCGCCTGGGTTATCGCTTCGACTCCTACCGCGACCGCTACCAGGCGATGTTCGAGGTGCTGCGCAAGCAGTTGCCGATCAGCCAGACCAGCGTGGAAGACTGGCTGGCGCTGGACGCCGAGCAGCGCCGCCAGTGGTTCGACCGTGCCGACCTGCGCACCAGCGCGGCCTTGCTGCTGCTCGAGCAGGCCGGCCTGCGCCGCCAGCTGTTGCTGGCCCAGGACGAGGTCAAGCAACGGTACCTGAACGGCCGGGCACTCAAGGACGGCAGCTTCGACAAGGCCAACGAGACCTTGCAGGCGATGCTGGCCAACAGCGGCTTCCTCAGCCGCCCGGCGGAGTTGCTGGGGGCAGGGGGCTACGGCCTGCCGCAGCCTGCCGAACGCAAGCAGCTGGAGCAGGTAAGCAGCGAGCGCCAGGCACAGCTGCTGCGGCTGAGCACCGACCTGGACCAGCAGGTGAGGGCGCTGCTGGGGCCGGAGCGGGGCAGGGAGATCAAGGCGGTGGAGGCCAATATCAAGCAGGTGGGCGAGCACCTGCGGGCGTTGCACAAGGCGGCCGGGGGGCTGCAGCTGCCCTGAGGTATGGGTCCACCATCATCGCTGTAGGAGCGGCCTTGTGCCGCGAATGGGCTGCGTAGCAGCCCCAGGATTTCAGTGTTGACGCAAAAATCGCCGGGGCTGCTCTGCAGCCCATTCGCGGCACAAGGCCGCTCCTACAGAAGTCTCGCAGCCCGACAGCCAGCACCAAACCTCAAAGGCTTTCCTCGTCCTCCTCCGGCAACCCCTGATCCACCTGCAACCACGGCAACCGGCTCCCCACCCAGATATGCCGATTGGCTGGCACCCGCTCCGGGTGATCCAGCGTCGCCACCGTCACATCGATCGTTTCAGGACTATGCGCGGTCACCAGCGCCACATGCGCCCCGCAGTTGCCACAGAAATACCGGCTGCAACTCTGCGGCGCCATGTAGCGCCGGGGCGAGCCTGCCAGCCACTGGAAGTCCGCAAGGGGCAGGGTGACCCAGGTCACCAGCGTGCCGCCGCTGACCCGCCGGCAGATCGAGCAATGGCAATGGGCGACATCGCCCAGATCGGCCTGCAGCCGGTAGCGCAACGCCCCGCAATGACACCCGCCGTCCACGACATCCACCATCGAACGACCTCCCGTCGCCTGACTGCAGCCGAAAGCTGGCTGAAAGCTTGCCCACATAGGATAGCGCCACCACCGGCAGCAGACCGGTCAGCCAGGGCACCCGGAAACTTCCGCGCCCGGCCCAATCAACAACAACAATGGTGATTCTGATGTTTTCCTGTGCCCGCCTTTTCGCAGTCCCCCTCCGCCTGCTCCCCGCGCAGCGCCTGACGCGCTGATCCGCCCGAATCGTCCTTCCTTTCGCCGCGCCACGCCTGGAGTACCGCCATGCTGACCTTCCTCGGCTTCGCCATGGTCATCACCTTCATGTACCTGATCATGACCAAGCGCCTGTCGGCCTTGATCGCGCTGATCCTGGTACCGATCCTGTTCGCCCTGTTCGGTGGGTTTTCCGCCAAGATCGGCCCGATGATGCTCGAAGGCATCAGCAAGCTCGCGCCCACCGGCGTGATGCTGATGTTCGCCATTCTCTACTTCGCCCTGATGATCGACTCCGGCCTGTTCGACCCGGCCGTGCGCAAGATCCTCAAGCTGGTCAAGGGCGACCCGCTGAAAGTCTCGGTCGGCACCGCGGTGCTGGCCCTGGTGGTGTCCCTCGACGGTGACGGCGCCACCACCTACATGATCTGCTGCGCCGCCATGCTGCCGCTATACAGCCGTCTGGGGATGAGCCCGCGAATCATGGCCGGCCTGATCATCCTCGCCGGCGGGGTGATGAACATGACCCCGTGGGGCGGCCCTACCGCCCGCGCCGCCAGCGCCCTGCACGTGGACCCGTCGGACATCTTCGTGCCGATGATCCCGGCCATGGCCTTCGGCGTGGCGGCGATCCTGGCCATCGCCTACTGGTACGGCAAGCGCGAGCGTGCCCGCCTGGGCGAGCTGCACCTGCCGACCGACGACATCGACCACAGCGAAATCAGCGTGTCGCAGTTCCCGGAGGCCCGACGCCCGAAACTGATCTGGTTCAACGGCGCCCTGACCGCGGCACTGATGGTCGCGCTGATTGCCGGCCTGCTGCCGCTGCCGGTGCTGTTCATGATCGCCTTCAGTATCGCCATGATCGTCAACTACCCGTGCCTGCAGCAGCAGAAGGACCGCATCGCCGCCCACGCCTCCAGCGTGCTGGCCGTCAGCGGGCTGATCTTCGCCGCAGGCATCTTCACCGGCATCCTGTCGGGCACCGGCATGGTCGACGCGATGTCCAAGAGCCTGCTGGCGGTGATTCCGGAAGCGTTCGGCCCGTACATGGCGGTGATCACCGCGATCGTCAGCATGCCGTTCACCTTCTTCATGTCCAACGACGCCTTCTACTACGGCGTGCTGCCGGTACTGTCGGAATTCGCCAGCCACTACGGCGTCACCCCGGTTGAGATGGCCCGCGCGTCGATCGTCGGACAGCCGGTACACCTGCTCAGCCCGCTGGTACCCTCCACCTACCTGCTGGTGGCCCTGGCCGGCATCGAGTTCGGCGATCACCAGCGCTTCACCCTCAAGTGGGCAGTGCTGGTGTGCCTGTGCATAATGTTCGGCGCGCTGGCCCTGGGGACTTTCCCGCTGTTCAGCAGTCTGTAACACAAGCGCATCATCCAACCGCAAAGCGCCCACCATTTGGGCGCTTTGCCTTTACTGCTCGAAGGAATACACATGGAATGGCTGACCAGCCCGGAAATCTGGGTTGCCTTTTTAACCCTCACGGCCCTTGAGATCGTGCTCGGGATCGACAACATCATCATGATCTCGATCCTGGTCAGCCGCATGCCCAAGCACATGCAGCCGCGCACGCGGATCTTCGGCCTGGCCCTGGCCATGGTCACGCGGATCATGCTGCTGCTGTCGATCACCTGGGTCATGCGCCTGACCGACGACCTGTTCCATGTGCTCGGCCAGGGTATCTCCGGGCGCGACCTGATCCTGTTCTTCGGTGGCCTGTTCCTGCTGTGGAAAAGCTCCCAGGAGATCTACCACGGCCTGGAAGGCGAGGACGAGAGCGCGGACGAGCCGAAAGGCGCGGGCGGCAAGTTCTTCTACACCATCATCCAGATCGCCATCATCGACATCGTGTTCTCCCTGGACTCGGTGATCACTGCCGTGGGCATGGTCTCCCACGTACCGGTGATGATCGCCGCGATCATCGTCGCGGTGCTGGTGATGATGCTCTGCGCCGGCACCATCAGCGACTTCATCGACAAGCACCCATCGCTGAAGATGCTCGCGCTTTCGTTCCTGATCGTCGTCGGTACCGTGCTGATCGCCGAATCTTTCGATGTTCACGTGCCGAAGGGCTACGTCTACTTCGCCATGGCCTTCTCGCTGGCGGTTGAAGCGATCAACATCCGCATGCGCACGGCGCTGGCGCGCAAGAAGGGCAAGGAGCACGATCCGGTGAAACTGCGCAAGGACATTCCGGGTCAGTAAGACCTTGAAGCGCAGAAAGACAAAGGGCCCTTCGGGGCCCTTTTTTGCAATCCTGTGGGAGCGGGTTTACCCGCGAAACAGACACCACGATGGATGGCACCGGCTTTGCCGGTGTTCGCGGGTAAACCCGCTCCCACAGGATCGTGGCAGGTTTCAAATAGATTTCAGTCATGCCAAGCTGGCACCCACTGCGCAAAACAACTAAAGCTTCAGTGAGCACTGAAAAAACCAGCCCACCCCCGGGCCAGACTCACCGCCGCACCCATTGGCCCCGCCCAGGGGCATAGAAGAAAAGGGGGCCCGACCATGCTGACCCTGCTCAACCTGCTCTCCGCCGTGGCGCTGCTGGTGTGGGGCACCCATATCGTGCGTACCGGCATCCTGCGGGTGTACGGCTCGAACCTGCGCCGGGTGCTCGGCCAGAACATGAACAAGCGTCCGCTGGCGTTCGTTGCCGGGATCCTGGTCACCGCCATGGTGCAGAGCAGCAACGCCACCGCCATGCTGGTCACCTCGTTCGTCGGCCAGGGCCTGATGGCCATGACCCCGGCCCTGGCGATCATGCTAGGTGCCGACGTGGGCACTGCGCTGATGGCGCGGGTGCTGACCTTCGACCTGTCCTGGCTGTCGCCGCTGCTGATCTTCCTCGGGGTGATCTTCTTCCTCTCGCGCAAGCAGACCCGCGCCGGCCAACTGGGCCGGGTGGGCATCGGCCTGGGCCTGATCATCCTGGCGCTGCAGTTGATCGTCCACGCCGCCGCGCCGATCACCCACGCCCAGGGGGTCAAGGTGCTGTTCGCCTCGCTGACCGGCGACATCCTGCTCGACGCCCTGATCGGCGCGCTGTTCGCCATGATTTCCTACTCCAGCCTGGCCGCCGTGCTGCTCACCGCCACCCTGGCCGGCGCCGAGGTGATCAGCCTGCCGGTCGCCATCGGCCTGGTGATCGGCGCCAACATCGGCAGCGGCCTGCTCGCCTTCCTCACCACCAGCCTGCAGAACAGCGCCGGACGCCGGGTGGCGCTGGGCAGCCTGCTGTACAAGATCGTCGGCCTGTTGCTGATCATCCCGGTCCTGCACCCTCTGGTGCAGTGGATGGACAGCCTGAGCTTCAGCCCGCAGGAGCTGGTGATCGGCTTCCACCTGCTCTACAACACCTTGCGCTGCCTGCTGATGCTACCGACGGTCAAACCCATGGGCCGTGTGTGCAGCTACCTGTTGCCCGAACGTGACAACGGCAACGGCCATCACCAGCCGCGCCACCTGGACCCGACCGCGCTGAACACCCCCAGCCTGGCACTGGCCAACGCCGTGCGCGAAACCCTGCGCCTGGGCGATATCGTCGACAGCCTGCTCGAGGCCATGCTCGGCGCCCTGCGCGGCACCCAGACCGCGATGCCGCAGCAGGTGCGGGCCCTGGGCGAGGACGCCGAGGCCCTGTACAACGCCATCAAGCTGTACCTGGCGCAGATGCCCCGCGAGGATCTTGGCGAGCAGGACAACCGGCGCTGGGCGGAAATCATCGAGCTGGCGATCAACCTCAAGCTGTCCAGCGACCTGATCGAGCGCATGCTGCGCAAGGTCCAGCAGCAGAAGACCTCGCAGCGCCGGGAGTTCTCCCAGGTCGGCCTGGAGGAACTGACCGGCCTGCAGGAGCAGCTGCTGGCCAACCTGCGCCTGGGCCTGACGGTGTTCCTCAGCGCCGACCCGCAGAGCGCGCACCAGTTGCTGCGCGAGAAACGCCGCTTCCGCGCCCAGGAAAGGCGCCTGGCCCACGCCCATGTCAGCCGCCTGCAACGTAAAGTGGTGCAGAGTATCGAGACCAGTTCGCTACACTTGGAGCTGATTGCCGACATGAAGCGTTTGAACTCTTTGTTCTGCAGCAGTGCCTATGTGGTACTGGGCGGCACCGACACCGGCGGGCTGATGCTCGACAGCGTGCCGGACGAAGCCCGCCAGCCTTGAGCCCAGACACCCCGGAGACCGAAGCTCGCCTATGCGTTGCCTGTTGTTCGCCTGCCTGCTGACCCTCAGCCTGCCCACGCTCGCCCTCGATCGCTCACGGGTCGAGGGTTACCTGCTGCCCAACGGCCTGCAAGTGATCCTCAAGTCCGGCTACGAGCGCGACCATGTGTCGATCCGCCTGGTGGTCGGCGTGGGCCTGGACGACTTCGACTGCGACCAGCGCGAGCTGCCGCACCTGCTCGAGCACCTGCTGTTCAGCGGTATCGACGAGACGGGCGAGGGCGGCCTGGAGGAGCGCATGCAGGCCCTGGGCGGGGAGTGGAACGCCTTCACCAGCAGCGCCGACACCACCTTCGTCATCGAGGCCCCGGCGCGCAACCAGCGCAAAGTGCTCGACCTGCTGCTGGCAATCCTGCGCGACACCCGCATCGACGAAAAGGCGCTGGCCACCGCGAAGAAGATCATCGAACGCGAGGACGGCGGCCACTACGGCCGTCTGCAGCGCTGGCTCGACCGCCAGGACATCGGCCACCCGGCCAGCGACCAGCTGGCCACCGAGCTGGGCCTGAAGTGCCCCGAGCGCTCCAACCTCGACGACATGACCCTGGAGCAGGTCCGGCAACTGCGCGAACACTGGTACGCGGCCAACAACATGTCGCTGATCGTCGTCGGCGGCCTCGACCGCCTGCTGCCGGCCTACCTGGAACGCACCTTCGGCGAATTGCCGGCCACCGAGCCCGAGGAGCGCCGCAACCTGGAAAGTATCAGCCAGCAGGCCGAGCAGCGTCGCGACCTGACCCGCGGCTGGTTGGGCGACAACGTCAAGCTGCACTGGCTGTTCATCGAGCCAACGCTGGAGGAGGGCCACGACCAGACCCTCGAGCTGCTCTCGCGCTACCTCGACTGGGCGCTGTACGACCAGCTGCGCCTGCGCCATGGCCTGTCCTATGGCCCGTCGGTGCAACGCGAGAGCTTCGGCGACAGCGGGATGCTCAGCCTCAATGCCGACCTCGAGCGCCAGGACCTCGACGAGGCGCTGAAGGTGCTCGGGGAGCTGTTCGACCACCTGCGCAAACACGGCCTGGACCCGGACACCTTCGCCCGGATCAAGGAGGCGGCAATTGCCCGGGAAAGCTGGACCACCCAGGGCAACGCGGCGCTCGCCGACTATTACTGGGGGGCGCTCAACGCCTACGAGGACGGGCGTTTCACCGATCCGGTGCGACAACTGCGCCAGGTCAGCCTCAAGCAGGCCGACGCGGCATTGCGCGAACTGCTCAAGGAGCCGGGGTACCTGCGCATCGAGAAGCCGTTGCTGGGGTATGACGAACTGTATGGTCTGGCGGCGCTGGTGCTGGGGCTGATCCTGGCCGCGGGGCTGATCCGCCGGCGCCGCGTGGTGGCCAATCGCCCGAGTGGTGCTACACGGGAGCCGTGATTCGGCGGTATCCTGTCGGCCAACAGCGTCTGCGTGGGAGCGGGCTTGCCCCGCGATGATCTCATCGCGGGGCAAGCCCGCTCCCACGACGCCTCGAACACGCCTTTTCCTGTTGTAAACCCATGCCCCCGATCCCCAGCTTCATCCTGCGCATCATCGAGCTGCTCAAACGCTATCCTGGCATCATCGCGCTCTACGGTTTCCTCTCCGGGATCGGCAGCTTCATCCTGGTCGACCGCCAGGCCGGGCTGGCCAGCTGGATCGCCATCGTCATGCTGGTCAGCTGGATCTGGCTGATGCTGGAGAACACCCTCACCGAGCTGTTCGCCCGCACCTTCAAGCGCGAGATCCCGCAGCCGCTGCTGCGCTTCGCGACGCAGATGATCCACCAGGAAAGCCTGTTCTTCGTCCTGCCGTTCTTCTTCATCACCACCACCTGGAACAGCGGCCAGCTGATCTTCACCGGCCTGCTCGGCGCCGCCGGGCTGATCTCGATCGTCGACCCGCTGTACCACAAATGGCTGGCGCCGCGGCGCTGGCTGTTCCTGGCGCTGCACACCCTGACACTGTTCGCCGCGATGCTCACGGCGCTGCCGATCATCCTGCACCTGACCACCGCGCAGAGCTTCAAGCTGGCGTTGATCGCCGCCATGGTGCTGTCGTTCCCGAGCCTGGCCAGCAGTTTCCCGATCAACAACTGGCGCCGCGGCGTGGCCCTGGTGCTGGTGACCCTGGCGGTCGGCGGCGGCGGCTGGCTGCTGCGTTCCTGGGTGCCACCGGCCACGCTGTGGATGACCGATGTGGCGATCAGCACAGAAGTGCTCAACCGCCAGCCGGGCGCCTCGCTGGACGAAGTGGCTGCCAGTCGCATCCGCAGTGGCGGACTGTACGCCTATACCGCCATCAACGCGCCCCGTGGCCTGAACGAACGCATCTACCATGTGTGGCAGCTGGACGGCAAAGAGGTCGACCGCATCGCCCTGGATATTCACGGTGGGCGCAAGGAAGGCTACCGGGCCTGGACCCACAAGCAGAACTTCCCGGCCAATCCGGTGGGCAAGTGGCAGGTGAGGGTGCTGACCGAGGACGGGCAGGTGATCGGGGTGTTGCGGTTCAAGGTTGTGGACGACACCGCCCGCTGAAAAAACCCTGTAGGAGCGGCCTTGTGCCGCGAAAGGGCTGCGAAGCAGCCCCAGGATTTCAGCGTCAAGGCAGAAATTGCCGGGGCCGCTTCGCAGCCCTTTCGCGGCACAAGGCCGCTCCTACAGGAATGCGGCCCGCTGCGCTATGATCAGCCTCTATGCCCTCAGTCAGACGCATGGAGCCTATGACCGTCCCGAGCGCCACCCTGGACACCACCGAGCAGCCCTCGCGCCTGCGCATCGTCGGCGACTGGACCCTGGCCCACTACGCCAGCCTCAAGCGCGAGTGCGAGCGTCTGGGCAGCCAGTACGGCGATGACACCCAGGTCGACCTCAGCCAGCTGGGCCGCCTGGACACCGCCGGCGCCTCGCTGCTGGCCGAGCTGCTGGGCTCCGAGCGCCTGTCGCGCTGCACCGACGAACTCCCCGACGCCAGCCGCGCGCTGCTGAAGAACGTCTACTGCTCGGTGCAGGACTACTGCATCCCGGTCAAGGAGCCTGAGCAACCGGTGCTGCTCCTGCTGCTGGCGCGCATCGGCCGCGCCGTCGACCAGCTGTGGCAGGACACCAACCAGGTGCTGGGCTTTATCGGCCTGATCCTGCAGACCCTGTTCCTGCGCCTGTTCCAGCCGCACCGCTGGCGTGTCACGCCGGTGGTCGCGCACCTCGAGCAGACCGGCCTGGACGCCGCGCCGATCGTCGCCTTGCTAACCTTCCTGGTGGGCGCGGTGGTGGCCTTCCTCGGCGCCACGGTGCTGGCAGACTTCGGCGCGACCATCTTCACCGTCGACCTGGTCGCGTTCTCCTTCCTGCGTGAATTCGCCGTGCTGCTGACCGCCATCCTCATGGCCGGTCGCACCGCCAGCGCGTTCACCGCGCAGATCGGCTCGATGAAGGCCAACGAAGAGATCGACGCCATCCGCACCCTGGGCCTGAACCCCATCGAACTGCTGGTGGTGCCAAGGGTGCTGGCGCTGCTGATCGCGCTGCCGCTGCTGACCTTCGTCGCCATGCTCTGCGGCATGATCGGCGGCGCGGTGGTCTGCGCCCTGACCCTGGACATCTCACCGGCCATGTTCCTCTCGCTGCTGCAGAGCGACATCGGCGTGCAGCACTTCCTGGTCGGCCTGGCCAAGGCGCCGTTCTTTGCCTTCCTGATCGCCGCCATCGGCTGCCTGGAAGGCTTCAAGGTCAGCGGCAGCGCCGAGTCGGTGGGCGCCCACACCACGTCTGCCGTGGTGCAATCGATCTTCGTGGTGATCGTGCTGGATGCGGTGGCCGCGCTTTTCTTCATGGAGATGGGCTGGTGACTGAAGCCGTGATCGAAGCCCGGGGCCTGTGCAACCGCTTCGGCAGCCAGAGCGTGCACGAGAACCTCGACCTGGACCTGTACCGCGGCGAGATCCTCGCCGTGGTCGGTGGCTCGGGCAGCGGCAAGTCGGTGCTGTTGCGCAGCATCGTCGGCCTGCGCCGGCCCAACGAAGGCACGGTCAAGGTGTTCGGCCAGGACCTGGCCACCCTCGACGAAAGCCAGCGCTCGCTGGTCGAACGCCGCTTCGGCGTGCTGTTCCAGAAGGGCGCGCTGTTCTCCTCGCTGACCGTCACCGAGAACGTCGCCCTGCCGCTGATCGAGCATGCCGGGCTGTCGCGGGCCGACGCCGAGCACCTGGCCGGGGTCAAGCTGGCCCTGGCCGGGCTGCCGATCAGCGCCGCCGACAAGTACCCGGCATCGCTGTCCGGCGGCATGATCAAGCGCGCCGCCCTGGCCCGCGCCCTGGCCCTGGACCCGGATATCCTGTTCCTCGACGAGCCCACCGCCGGCCTCGACCCGATCGGCGCCGCCGCCTTCGACCAGTTGATCCTCACCTTGCGCGATGCCCTGGGGCTGTCGGTGTTCCTCATTACCCACGACCTGGACACCCTCTACACCATCACCGACCGGGTGGCGGTGCTGTCGCAGAAGAAGGTGCTGGTGGCAGGGCCCCTGGCCGAGGTCGAGCAGACCGATGACCCGTGGATTCACGAATACTTTCACGGCCCGCGTGGCCGGGCGGCCGAAGACGCCGCCCTGCGCGCCCGCCAGGAGCGCTGAACGATGGAAACCCGAGCTCATCATGTCCTGATCGGCCTGGTCACCGTGCTGGTGGTGGCCGGCGCCATGCTGTTCGGCCTGTGGCTGACCAAGTCCAGCGTCGACGACGCCTTCAAGGACTACGAAGTGGTGTTCAACGAGGCGGTCTCCGGCCTGTCCCGCGGCAGCCCGGTGCAGTACAACGGCATCAAGGTCGGCGACGTCAGCAGCCTACGCCTGGACCCGAAAGACCCGCGCCGGGTGCTGGCCCGAGTACGCCTGAGCGGCGATACGCCGGTCAAGGAGGACACCCAGGCCAAGCTGACCCTGGCCGGGGTGACCGGCAACTCATTCATCCAGCTCAGCGGCGGCACCCCGCAGAGCCCCGAACTCAAGGGCAGGGACGGCAAGCTGCCAGTGATCGTCGCCTCGCCCTCGCCGATCTCGCGCCTGCTCAACGACAGCAGCGACCTGGTGACCAACATCAACCTGCTGCTGCACAACGCCAACCTGATGTTCTCCGAAAGCAACATCGAACGCCTGAGCAACACCCTGGCCAATCTCGAGCAGACCACCGGCGCCTTCGCCAGCCAGAAGGGCGGCATCGCCGACGCCATCGAGCAACTGGCCCAGGTCGGCAAGCAGGCCAACGCCACCCTGGCCGAAACCCAGGCGTTGATGCGCAATGCCAACGGCCTGCTCGGCACCCAGGGCAAGCAGGCCATCGGCAGCGCCGAGCAGGCCATGCAGTCGCTGGCCGAAAGCACCGCCACCATCAACAGCCTGCTGCAGGACAACCGCCAGTCCCTGGACGACGGTGCCCAGGGCCTGAACCAGATCGCCCCGGCGATCCGCGAACTGCGTGAGACCCTCAATTCGCTCAAGGGCATCTCCCGGCGCCTGGAAGCCGACCCCAGCGGCTACCTGCTGGGCCGCGACAACAACAAGGAGTTCCAGCCATGATCCCGTCGCTGCGCCTGGCCTTCGCCGCCACGCTGAGCCTGGTTTCGGCCTGCTCGATCCTGCCGCAGAGCGAGCCTGTGGATATCTACCGCCTGCCGGTGAACCAGTCGGCCCGCGCCGCCGCGCCGCTGGACTGGTCGCTGCGCCTGAACAAGCCGCTGGCCAGCGAAGCCCTGGCCGGGCCGCGTATCGCGGTGATCCCCCAAGGTGACGTGATCAGCAGCTACAAGGGCGCACGCTGGAGCGATCCGACGCCGATGCTGGTGCGCAACCGCCTGCTCGACGGTTTCCAGCGCGATGGCCGGGTGCAGCGCCTGAGCGCCGATGACAGTAACCTGCAGGCCGACTACGAGCTGGGTGGCGAGCTACAGGCCTTCCAGAGCGAATACCGCCCGGGCGGTGCGGTGGAGGTGGTGATCCGCTACGACGCGCGGCTGGTGCAGGGCCGCAGCCAGCGCATCCTCGCGAGTAAACGCTTCGAGGTGCGCCAGGCGCTGGGTGAACAGCAGGTGCCGGCGGTGGTCGCCGGCTTCGGCGCGGCCAGCGACCAGCTGGCGCGCCAGGTGATCGACTGGACCGTCAGCCAGGCTCAGGCGAAGAACCAGTAGCAGACGAAGATCGCCGCGATCACCCCGGCCAGCTCGGCCAGCAGGGCGCAGCCGACGGCGTGGCGCACGCGCTGGATGCCGACCGCGCCGAAGTACACCGCCAGCACGTAGAAGGTGGTCTCGGTGCTGCCCTGGATGGTCGCCGCCACCAGCGCCGGGAAGCTGTCCACGCCCTGGGTCTGCATGGTCTCGATCAGCATGGCTCGCGCCGCGCTGCCGGAGAACGGCTTGACCAGCGCGGTGGGCAGGCCCTCGACGAAGCGGGTGTCCAGGCCCATCCAGGTCACCGCGTGGCGGATACCGTCCAGGGCCAGCTCCAGGGCGCCCGAGGCACGCAGCACACCGACCGCCACCAGCATCGCCACCAGGTAGGGCAGCAGCCCCTTGGCCACGTCGAAGCCCTCCTTGGCACCTTCGACAAAGGCTTCGTACACCTTTACCCGCCTTAATGCGCCGATCACCAGGAACAGCATGATCACACCGAACAGCGTCAGGTTGCCGAGGATCGACGACAGGCTGGCCAACGCAGCCGCCGACAGCGTGCCGAGGAAGGCCATGAAGCCGCCCAGCAACAGGGCGCCGGGGATGAGGTAGGCGAGCACCACCGGGTCCCACAGGCGCAGGCGCTGCATCACCGCCACCGACAGCAGGCCGACCAGGGTCGAGCAGCTGGTAGCCAGCAGGATCGGCAGGAACACCATGGTCGGATCGGGCGCGCCTTGCTGGGCGCGGTACATGAAGATGGTCACCGGCAGCAGGGTCAGCGACGAGGCGTTGAGCACCAGGAACAGGATCTGCGCGTTGCTCGCCGTGGTGCTGCTGGGGTTGAGCTCCTGCAGCGAGCGCATGGCCTTCAGGCCGATGGGCGTGGCGGCGTTGTCCAGGCCCAGGCCGTTGGCGGCGAAGTTCATGGTGATCAGTCCCAGGGCAGGGTGGCCGGGCGGCACTTCCGGCATCAACCGGGCGAACAGCGGGCCGAGGACCTTGGCCAGCCATTCGACGATGCCGGCCTTCTCGGCGATCTTGAGGAAGCCCAGCCACAGGGTCAGGGTGCCGAACAGCAGGACCATGACCTCCACCGACAGCTTGGCCATGGCAAAGATGCTCTCGACCATCGCGGCGAAGATGCCGGCGTTGCCGCCCACCAGCCATTGGGCCAGGGCGGAGATGGCCGCCACCAGGAAAAAGCCGAGCCAGAGGCCGTTGAGCATCCGTGTGTTCCCCCGTGAAAAATGCCCGAATGATAGCGCAATCGCCGCGCCCTCTGTGGGAGCGGGTTTACCCGCGAACACCGGCAAAGCCGGTGCCAGCCACCGAGTTGTCTGCTTCGCGGGTAAACCCGCCCCCACAGGACCCGATGCGCCACAAAAGAATGCAAAAAGCCCCGACAAGTCGGGGCTCTTCGCTCAGCTCAGCGGCTTACTGGTTGACGGTCTTGCCCGCCACCACAGCCTCTTTCTTGCCTTTTTCCAGCACCAGCGACTGGTAGTACGCCGCGCCTTTCTCGGCGTCGTACATGCCCTGCCACTTGGCGATGACCACCGCGGCCAGGGCGTTGCCCACGACGTTCAGCGCGGTACGGGCCATGTCCATGATGCGGTCGACACCGGCGATGAATGCCAGGCCTTCCAGCGGAATGCCCACGCTGCCCAGGGTGGCCAGCAGTACCACGAAGGACACGCCCGGCACGCCGGCGATACCCTTGGAGGTGACCATCAGGGTCAGCACCAGCAGCAGCTGCTGGCTCCAGGACAGGTCGATGCCGTACAGCTGGGCGATGAAGATCGCCGCGATGCTCTGGTACAGGGTCGAACCGTCGAGGTTGAACGAGTAGCCGGTCGGTACCACGAACGAGCAGATCGACTTCGGCGCGCCGTACTTCTCCATCTTCTCGATCACGCGCGGCAGCACGGTCTCGGAGCTGGAGGTGGAGTAGGCGAGGATCAGCTCGTCCTTCATGATGCGCATGATCTTGATGATCGAGAAGCCGAACACGCGCGCCACCAGGCCCAGCACCATGAAGGCGAAGAAGGCGATGGCGAAGTACACCAGCAGCACCAGCTTGGCCAGTGGCAGCAGGGAGGCGAAGCCGAAGTTGGCGACGGTGGCCGCGATCAGGGCGAACACGCCGATCGGGGCGTAGTTCATGATCATGTGGGTGACCTTGAACATGGTCTCCGACACGCCCTGGAAGGTACGCACCAGCGGCTCGCGCAGGTCGGCGTTGAGGCTCGACAGGCCCATGCCGAACATCACCGAGAAGAAGATGATCGGCAGCATCTCGCCACGCATCAGCGCCGCGAAGATGTTCGACGGGATCAGGTTGAGCAGGGTCTCGATGAACGCGTGCTCATGCTGCACCTCGGCCGCGGTGGCCTGGTACTTGGAGATGTCGACGGTGCCCAGGGTGCTCATGTCGATGCCGGCGCCCGGGTGGAACACGTTGGCCAGGACCAGGCCGACGACGATGGCGATGGTGGTCACCACCTCGAAGTAGATGATGGTCTTCAGGCCGATGCTGCCCAGTTTCTTCGCGTCGCCAACCCCGGCGATGCCCACGATCAGCGACGAAATCACGATCGGGACGACGATCATCTTGATCAGGCGAATGAAGATGTCGCCGGCCGGCTGGAGGACGTTGCTGATCCACCATGCCTTTTCTGCACTGAAATGATTCAGTAGCGCGCCGACTGCAACGCCCAGCAACAGACCAATCACGATCTGCCAGGCGAGGCTCAGTTTTGCCTTCTTCATGTCATTACCCTTTGTTGTAGTGGTCACGGGCACCGGCCGAAAAGGCGCATGCCAGAGCGGCTAAAAGCCATTCCGGTTGCGCCGGGTCGGTCCGGCGTCCCACTGTAAGGACACCGCGAGCGAACATTGCTGGCGCTCGGGCCGAGGAAAAAGGCGGCAACTATTGCGACGTGGGGAGGGGCAGTCTAATGCCGGAAACGACTACCCTATGCCGAATCGGCATGAGACCGGAAGCCAAAATCGGGCATCGCCAAGCCCTTGATTTTCAACGTTCGGATTTCCGAACAAGACCAAAGCGCCATTTTTAGGCCGATTTGGCAGTAGGACAGAAAGGTGTGAAGTGGCGTGTTCGACAATCCGAATGGCTGAAATGCCACACGAGCTGACCTGTCGGACAACTGAAAATATTTCGATATACGGTAGCGACAAAATGTGTCTGAAGTAAAAAGTCGCTCGTATTAAAGGAAGGAGTCCTACAGGCGCTTCGGAAGCCAGATCGGTCACATCGTCCTGTTCGGACCCAACCGACCTGCAACTTCCGATGCCACCCTCTCCTGACCCGGCCCATGACGGAGGCACTCCCTGTACCCCTAGGCCACTGCGACCCTGAAACAGTCAGAGCGGCCCGGCCCCTTGGTCATGCGCCACCCCTCCTCGGGGCGGCGCATCATAGAAGCCTGAAAGATAAAAAGGTTCAGCTTCTATCTAGTGACACTATTTACAGTGCGCGACCGCTGGTCAGTACCAGTTCGGGTCACGCTTGAGCTGCTCCTGCAGCAAGGCCTTCATGCCCTCGTCCGGCTTGCCCAGCCAGCGGTAGTTGGCATGGCGGGTCGGCGACTTGTCGGCGGGCAGGCCTTCGGGCACTTCCACGAGCATGCCGTAGGCTTCTTCCTTGTCCCAGCTGAAGGCCACGATCATGCGCTTGTAGGTGCAGTTGCCTTCGGACTCGCACAACGGCCCGACCAGGTACTGGTCGCCGTCCTCGGTCACCGCCGACATCTGCTGCGCCGAACTGCCGCTCAGGTTGATCACCCACTCGGGCAGGCGCTCCTCGTTCTTGAGGGTCTTCTGCCAGGTTTTTTGGTATTCGGGGTCCGAGCCGAGCAACTGGTTGGCCCGGACCTGGCCGTCATTGGCCGCCAGCGCCGTCGCGCCGCTGCCCAGCAGCAGCGCGACAACCAGGGCCTTGGGGAGCATCCTGCTCATGGTCATCAACCTCTGCCGCGGCCGAAGAAGAAAGAGGCGACGAACAGCACCAGGAAGACAATGAACAGGATCTTCGCGATACCGGTCGCGGCGCCAGCGATGCCGCCAAAGCCCAGGACCGCGGCGATGATGGCGATGATCAGGAAGGTGATTGCCCAACTAAGCATGATGTTTCTCCTTTTCTTGTGCGAAATCGGTCGATGGCGTCAGAACACCCAACGCTCCTCGGGCTGGACGCGCTCGAGCACGGCAGGCGCGGTGTCGGCACTGGGCAGCGGCTCGGCGGCCTTGACCAGGGTGGTGGCATGGGTGGCCCGCATTTGCGTCAACAGCGCGGTCTGCACCGCCACCTGCTCGGCCAGCCGGGCGGTCTGCCAGCTGTGGTAGAACAGGCCTGCCGCCAAGGTGAGCAGCAGGGCCATGCCGAGGAACAACAGCTGGTGCAGGGGGACTACAGCGCTCTGCGTACGATTGTCTTGGGGGCGATTCATGCCGGCTCCTCCTGCTGTGCTTGTTATCCTTTCTGCAAAGGTCATTGCAGCCTGCATGCCAGCCTTAACGCACAACAAAAAATCCTTTTAAATCAGGAAGATATGAAATTCACCCAACTTGATGAGGGACGTATCCTGCACGATGCACCGCAATCGGGCCGTGCGTTTTGCACGACTCGGCCTTCGGCCAGTTCATAGCGATGCCTCCACTCCAGGCCCTCAGATCGGGCTAGCAGCCGATTGCCCGTTATCAACTTCATATTTATCAGCCGCTTAGCCATCATGAAGGCATGCGGCTAGCATGCATGGAGTGGAATCAATCAGAATCGACCATGCAACTTGCCCGATTTTTCCGACACTAATTGAGATCAATCCCAAAGGAGCGCAGGAAATGGAATCAGCCCAGGACAACCAAGGCCGCATTCTGCTGGTGGACGATGAGTCCGCCATCCTGCGTACCTTCCGCTATTGCCTCGAGGACGAGGGCTACAGCGTGGCGACCGCCAACAGCGCCGCCCAGGCCGAGGCCCTGTTGCAGCGCCAGGTGTTCGACCTGTGTTTCCTCGACCTGCGCCTGGGCGAGGACAACGGCCTGGACGTGCTGGCGCAGATGCGCATCCAGGCACCTTGGATGCGGGTGGTGATCGTCACCGCCCACTCGGCCATCGACACCGCGGTGGATGCCATCCAGGCCGGCGCCGCCGACTACCTGGTCAAGCCCTGCAGCCCCGACCAGCTGCGCCTGGCCACCGCCAAGCAGCTGGAGGTGCGACAACTGTCGGCGCGCCTGGAAGCCCTGGAAGGCGAGGTACGCAAACCCAAGGACGGCCTGGACTCCCACAGCCCGGCGATGATGGCGGTACTGGAAACCGCGCGCCAGGTGGCGACCACCGACGCCAACATCCTCATCCTCGGCGAGTCGGGCACCGGCAAGGGCGAGCTGGCCCGTGCCATCCATGGCTGGAGCAAGCGGGCGCGCAAGGCCTGCGTGACCATCAACTGCCCCTCGCTGAATGCCGAGCTGATGGAGAGCGAGCTGTTCGGCCACACCCGTGGTGCCTTCACCGGTGCCAGCGAGAGCACCCTGGGGCGGGTCAGCCAGGCCGATGGTGGCACGCTGTTTCTCGACGAAATCGGCGATTTTCCCCTCACGCTGCAACCGAAACTGCTGCGTTTCATCCAGGACAAGGAATACGAGCGGGTCGGCGATCCGGTCACCCGTCGGGCGGACGTGCGAATCCTGGCGGCCACCAACCTCAATCTCGACGAGATGGTCCGCGAGAACCGCTTCCGTGAAGACCTGCTGTACCGGTTGAACGTCATCACCCTGCACCTGCCGCCGCTGCGCGAGCGCAGCGAGGACATCCTGACCCTGGCCGACCGTTTCCTGGCCCGCTTCGTCAAGGAATACTCGCGCCCGGCCCGCGGCTTCAGCGACGAAGCCCGGGCCGCGCTGCTCAACTACCGCTGGCCGGGCAATATCCGCGAACTGCGCAACGTGATCGAACGGGCCAGCATCATCTGCCCACAGGAATGGGTGGAGATCAGCCACCTGGGCATGGCCGAGCAGTCCGTCAGCAACGCACCCAGGGTCGGCGCGGCGCTGAGCCTGGATGAACTGGAACGCGCCCATATCGGCGCGGTGCTGGCCACCAGCGACACCCTCGACCAGGCGGCCAAGACCCTCGGCATCGACGCCTCCACCCTGTACCGCAAGCGCAAGCAGTACAACCTATGAAATGGCCGATGAAGCTGCGCACGCGGCTGTTCCTCAGCATTTCGGCGCTGGTCACGGTAGCCCTGCTGGGGCTGATGCTGGGGCTGTTCAGCGTGCTGCAGATGGCAGCCCTGCAGCAGCGCGTGGTGCAGGACACCACCCACACCCTGGAGCTGGGCCTGAAGCTGCGGCAGAACCTGGGTGAGCAACTGAACCTGATCCTCGACGAGGACACCGTTCCGACCAGCCTGGTGACCTTGCAGGAGCAGTTCCAGACGCTGCTCAAGCAAGGGCTGGAGCAAGGCGGCGAGCGCACCGGCTTCAGCAAGGCCGCCAGTAACTACCAGGCGTTCGTCCAGGCCTACCGGCAGAGCCCCGCACCCGCCCGCAGCATGGGCGTGGACCAACCCCTCGGCGCCACCTTCAACCAGGTCCGTACCGACCTGCTGGACTCTCACCGCCAGGCCCTGGAGCACATCGCCCGCAGCGAGGAGAAAGCACGCGACCGCGCCCTGCTGATCAGCGGCTTGCTGGGGCTGATGGGCCTCACCGTGCTGGTGCTCGGGTTCATCACCGCGCACAACATCGCCCGCCGCTTCGGCCAGCCGATCGAGGCGCTGGCCAAGGCCGCCGACCAGGTCGGCCAGGGCAATTTCGACGTCACCCTGCCGGTGACCCAGGCCACCGAGCTCAACCAGCTGACCCGTCGCTTCGGCCTGATGGCCGATGCCCTGCGCAAGCACCAGGCCACCAACATCGACGAACTGCAGGCCGGCCAGCAGCGCCTGCAGGCAGTGCTCGACAGCATCGACGACGGCCTGCTGATCATCGATCGCCAGGGCCGCCTGGAACACCTCAACCCGGTGGCCCAGCGCCAGCTCGGCTGGGACCCGAGCCGGCTCGGCGCAAGCCTGGCCGAGGCCCTGCAGCGCCCGGAGCTGGAGAAGCAGCTACGCCAGGTGCTGCGCGGCGGCAGCCTGGACCGCCCGCCGGACGACCTGAGCCTGGAGGTGGATGAGGAAACCCGCCTGCTGACCTACAGCCTGACCCCGGTCAGCCACCCCGAGGGACCGATCCTCGGCGCGGTGATGGTGCTGCACGATGTCACCGAACAGCGTGCCTTCGAGCGGGTACGCAGCGAATTCGTGCTGCGCGCCTCCCACGAACTGCGCACGCCGGTCACCGGCATGCACATGGCGTTCGGCCTGCTGCGCGAGCGGGTCAGTTTCCCGCCCGAGGCGCGGGAAAACGACCTGCTCGAGACCATCGCCGAGGAGATGCAGCGCCTCACCCAACTGATCAACGACCTGCTCAACTTCTCCCGCTATCAAAGCGGCCTGCAGAAGCTGGAGCTGGCCCCCTGTGCCCTCGACGAACTGTTCGAGCGCGCCCAGGCACGCTTTGCCGAACAGGCTTCGGGCAAGCAGATCGAGCTGGTACGCGAGCTGGAACCGCCGCTGCCGCGTATCCAGGCCGACGTCGCGCAACTCGACCGGGTGCTCGACAACCTGCTGCACAACGCCATCCGCCACACCGGCAGCGGCGGGCGCATCCGCCTGCACGCGCGGCGCCACGCAGAGCGGGTGATCATCAGCGTCGAGGACAATGGCGAAGGTATCGCCTACGGCCAGCAAGGGCGGATCTTCGAGCCGTTCGTGCAGGTCGGGCGCAAAAAGGGCGGGGCCGGCCTGGGCCTGGCGCTGTGCAAGGAGATCGTCCAGCTGCATGGCGGGCGGATGGGGGTGTTCTCACGGCCAGGGCAGGGCACGCAGTTCTATATGGCCTTACCGGTCTGACAGACATTTTCGGTGGGAGCGGGTTTATCGGACCGCCGCACCGCCGCGAACACCGGCGAAGCCGGTGCCAGGCACCGCGCTGGATTCTTCGCGGGTAAACCCGCTCCCACAGGGATCGCGCCAGATTCTAAAAGTTGAGCAAGACAGTTGCTCTCACAGGGGCAAGCTAAATCACTGAGCTGTGTGTTGGGCTTGCGCAGCGATGAGGCTGGCGCAGGCAGTCCAGCCTCAAGGCTCATCATCGATCCGCCGCCCCGCCACCCGCCGCCCCCGGGTAATCAGCTCGGCAAACTGGCGCGCGTTCAACGGATGGGCGAACAACCAGCCCTGGCCATAGTTGACCCCCTCGCTGTTGAGCAGCACCGCCTGGTCCTCGGACTCGATGCCCTCGGCGATCACCCGCAGGTGCAGGTCGTGGGCCATGCGGATGATGTGCGGCGCCACGCCGCTGCTGGCGGCGTCATGGCCGAGGGCGTCGATGAACGACTTGTCGATCTTCAGGCAGTCCACGGGCAATGTCTGCAAGTACGCCAGGCTGCAATAACCGGTGCCGAAGTCATCGATCAACACCTGGTGCCCCACGTCGCGCAGGGCCTGCAGGTTGTCCCGCGCCACCACCACGTCGATCAGCCCGCGTTCGGTCACCTCGAAGGCAATCTGCCGGGGCGCCACCCGATGATGGGCCAACAGCCGCGCCGCCACCCGGCCGATACGCGGCGCCATGACATCGCAGGCCGCCAGGTTAACCGAGATGTACAGCTGGCGGTTGGCCCGCAGCAACTGCCCCAGTTGCTCGAGCACCCGCTGCAGGACGAAATCGGTTATCTGGCGAATCTGCCCGGTGTTCTCCGCCAGGGGAATGAACAGCTCCGGGCTGGTCAGGCTGCCGTCCGGGCGGCGCCAGCGCACCAGCGCCTCGGCCCCGACGCAGCGGCGGCTGTCCAGCTCGAAGATCGGCTGGTACAGCACCTGCAGTTCGCCCCGGCGCAAGGCCTGCTGCAGCTCCGAGCTCATCGAGCGGCGCTGCAGGATCAGTTGCAGCACCAGCCAGCCGATGCACGCCGCCAGCACCAGGCTGCCGGGGAACAGCAACCAGAGCAGGCCGTTGAGCTTCAGGGGCAGGCTGGCACGAGGGGCGATCAGCACCAGCTGGTAGTCCGGCGACTTGGTGGACATGCGATAGACCAGGCGGTCGGGCAGTTCGATCAGCGACTTGCCCTGCGGCGGCGGCCAATCGGCGATCGGTGGCCAGGGTTGCGCCGGCCCCAGCACCGGAATGGCCCGCGTGCCCCGGTCCAGCACCACCAGCAGGCTGCCGCCCGGGGGCAGGTCGACCACGTCGGTGAGATGGCCACGGGAGGTCGACACCACGAAGCGGCCCCGGCCCAGCATCAGCGCCGCGAGGTTCTCGTTGGGCTCGGTGGTGGTGTTGAGCCAGTAGCTGTAGGTCGGGCCCTGGATATCAGGGCTGCGCAAAGGTTCGATAGTCCGCTGGCCGCCGCGGTTCGAACAGGCCAGCGAGCCTTCCACATAGGACGCCTCGTAGATGAACCGCGACTTCAGCGCCACCTGCTGCAGTTGCGCCAGCATCTGCGGGTCACAGCCACGCAGGGGTTGCGCCTGAAGCTGGTCCACGCCCTCGCGCAACTGACCGAACACCTGCTCCAGGCGCTCCAGGAAACGCTCGCCCTGGGCGTTCATCTGCGCGCTTTCACTCTGCTTCATCTGCTGCAAGGCGACGTTGACGCTGATCGCCAGCAACAGCACGGCGCTGGCCAACGCCGCGAGCGCGGCCAACAGCCAGGGTCGGTGAAAAAATTGACGCACCGAAGCGAGGAGGTCAAACATGCGTGGCATCCAGTTGAATACCAAAGGTATAGCAACTGAATCGGAGCTTGGCGCGGCCGCTGGGCATATGGATTATCAGGATTGATCCATCCCCTGTGTAGGAGCGGCCTTGCGCCGCGAAAGGGCTGCGCAGCAGCCCCGACAATCTTGAGTCAAGTTCAAGATCCTGGGGCCGCGCTGCGGCCCATTTCGCGGCACAAGGCCGCTCCTACAGGGTCAAGCTACTCAGTCTCACCGTTTGCGGTTGAGCACCTGCAACATCGCCGCAGTCTGCGCATCCGGCACACCGTCAAAGCGCTGCGGGCGGAAACGCATCTGGAAGGCGGCGATCACATGCCGGGTGGAAACATCCAGCTCGCCAGTCTGGTCGATGGCGTAGCCAAAGCGCGCCAGCTGCTGCTGGTACCAGGTGACACTCGGCGGATTGACCTCGAAATAGGCCTGTTGCCGTGCCACCGAGGCGGCATCCGGCCAGATGCCCAGGCCGGCATCGGCCAGGCGCTTCCAGGGGAACAGTGGGCCCGGGTCGAGCTTGCGCAACGGCGCGATGTCGCTGTGGCCGATGATGTGGCGCGGATCAATGTTGTTGCGCTTGACGATATCCTTGAGCAGCGCGATCAGCGCCTGCACCTGCGCTTCGCTGTACGGATGCCAGACCCGCCCGGTCGGCGTGTCGGTATACCCCTCGTTGACGATCTCGATGCCAATGGAGCTGGAATTGAGCCAGGTGCGACCCTGCCACTGGCTGTCCCCGGCGTGCCAGGCGCGGCGGTTCTCGTCCACCAGCTGATACACCGTGGCCGGGCCGTCACCGATCAGGTAGTGGCTGCTGACTTCGCCATGGGTCAGCAGGGCAAGGGAACGCTCCAGCGAGGCATTGGTGTAATGCAGCACGACGAACTGGATACGGCTGTCCTGGTTGGCCGAGGGATGGCTGCGGTCGATGCGCAGGCCACTGGAACAACCTGTCAGGGCCAGCAGGAGCAGGGCAGTGAAGAGTCTTTTCATTGCGGGAATACGTCATCAGGTAAGCGGCAACAGCGCTATAGTATAACGTGCTGACCGCTTGGCGTCAGAGTGCGTTGCATCCGCTCAGCGAATGCACATGACCAGAAACTCCAGAGAGTTGTCGCCGCTGGCGCCTTTCATGTCCACCAACTGCGTCATCACCGTGGCATGCGTGACCTGCGGGTTGCCAATAACCTTGGCCTGACCATGCATCTGCCGATCATGGCTGCTGGCATCGATTGGCGACACCGAGCAGTAGCCTGGGTCTTGCTGAATGATGCGTGGATTGAACTTGAGCGTGTACTGGGTGAAGTAATTGGGCTGCGCCCGGCGCTCGACCTCACTGATCCATTGGGGCCACTGACGCAGCACCGTGCCATCGGCACCCACGCGTGCGGTAAAGAACTGATCCTTGGCCATTGCACTTGTCTGGAAAACCAGGCCCAGCAGCAGCGGCATGATCAATCGGGTCATTTTCATTCTTCAAACTCCAGTCGTCGGTCTGTTGGCGAGGCGCTGAACAGTCAGCGCTCACCCGTAGTCTCAACGGTCCGGGAGTCAGAGAAGCGGTACTTGTTTATGCCTGCTCAACCCGATTGCGGCCATTGTCCTTGGCCCGATACAACGCCTCGTCAGCGCGCTTGAGCACCTGGTCGCTGCGCTCGCCGGAGCGGAAGGCGCTGATGCCAATGGAAGTGGTGATGACTACCCGCTCGCCCTTGAAGTGGAACGGGCAGGCTTCGATGGCCGCACGCAGTGCTTCGGCCACCTGCGCCGCTGCCGGCGGTGAAGTCTGCGGCAACAGCAGGACGAACTCCTCGCCGCCGAAGCGGGCGATGAAGTCGCGCCCGCGCAGGCGCTTGCGCAACTGCTCGGCAACGATCTTCAGCACCTTGTCGCCCGCCAGGTGACCATAGCCGTCGTTGATGCGCTTGAAATGGTCGAGGTCAAGGATGGCCATGGCCAGGTGACCGCCGTTCTCCTGCCAGTCGAGTACCTCGCGTTCGACCTGCTCACTCCAGGCTGCACGGTTGGGCAGGCCGGTAAGCGGATCAATCATGGCTTTCTGGCGCTGCTCCTCCAGGTGCTCGCGGTAACCGAGGGCCTCCTGCTCCATGCTCGCCACGCGTTCGGCCAGGCCTTGCAGGCGGCTGGCCAGCTCGTGCTCGCGGCGGTCGCGCTCATGCTGGTGATCGTCCATGGTCACCAGCAGGCCCTCGAGACGGTTCTCCAGGATGTGCTTGAGGCTGTCGACATCGACGGCGCCCTGCACGCTGCTTTGCAGGCCATCGACCTGCTCGCGCAACTGGCTGTCCAGCTCGCGGGCGGCGGAGCTGTTGTCGGCATGGCCGGCGCTGGCTTCGTGCAGATGGCTCTGGAAGGTCTCCAGGCGCTCGTTGAGCTGTTGCAGGTAGGCTTCGAACTCGTGCTGGCCACTGTCGGTGATCGCCAGCATGAGCACGGCCAGGTCATCCAGGACTGGGATCAGCTCGTACCAGTTCAGCCCCCGTGAAACCCGCTCACGCATCTCCAGGGCCTGGGCCTTGTGGCGCTCCGGCAGGCTGAGGTCATCGAGCAGGCCGATCAGGGTCTGCTCGATATGGGCGGCAACCTGGCTGTACGGTGGCTCGACCGCGTCGGGGAGAGCATAAGGGCCGTCTTCGCCGATAACCTCATCTGCCGCAGGTTCCAGCTCATCCGGTACGGGTTGCACGTCCTCGACAAGCGCCACGGGCTCAGCAACCGCTACGTCAACGGGCTCCACCTCTGCTTGAGGTTCGGCTTTCGGTTCGACAACGGGCACTGGCGTGGTTTCAACCAACGCTGGACCGGGCAGTTCAATTTCCGGCTCGGGTTCCGGTTCGGGCAATTCGGCAGGCGCGGTGTGCTCCTGCGCAGGCTCAGGCGCGACAGGCGGCACAGGTGCAAGAGCATGCAGTTCATCGGCATCCCTGGCCTGCGCCTCAGGCGCGATGACGGGAGACTCCTGCGCCGCAGGCACAGGTATTTCGACGGCCACAGGCGCAGGCACCAGCTCGCCCGGGGCCTCGTCACGGCCACCGAACAGGCGTTGCAGGAAACCCGGGCGGGCTTCGTCCTCGGGCTTTTGCACCGCGCTCAGGGCGCGCCCCTGCAAGCCGCTGAGCTCACCCAGCAAGGGCGGCAGTTCGCGGGACTGGCTGACCCCACCGTCGAGCTTCTTCGCCAGTTTTTTCAGCGGCCGCGACACCTCGCCCGGCAGCGGCAGGGTCTGCAGCTGGGTAACCAGTGCAGTCAGCGCCTCGCTGACCTGGTTCATGCGGGTCTCACGGCGCTGCTCGGAGTCGAGCACGGCTTTTTCCAGGCGTGGAATCAGCCCGGCGAGGCCGGCATCCATGTTGTCGCTGCGGATGACCTCGCGCATTTCCTTCATGCACTGGTCAACGGTCTTGTCGCTACCTTCAGCCGCCAGGGTGCTGCGCACCAGGCCACGGCGCAGCAGGTCGAGACGGGCTTCCCAGCGCCGCTCGAGCTTTTCCTGCTGCTCGATGCTCTTGAGGTATTTTTCTTTCCAGCGCTCGGCTTCTTCGGTCATGCCTGGATCCGCAACGGGTAGTGGCATCTAGTCCTGCAATCACTGGATTTCGGCGGAAAAGCCCAACACTTGAGTGCTGGATTCGCCCAGGCAGGACTAACTCAGGACCGGCAGCGTATCCACAGTCAGGGCATCAGGCAATCGGATCTCGACGGCAACCGGGAGGTGGTCGGAAATGGGCTGCGCCAACACCTCGACTCGCTCGAGTGTCAGGCTCGGGCTGAGCAGGATATGGTCCAGGCAACGCTGGGGGCGCCAACTGGGGAAGGTGGCCTCGACCTGGGGCGCGATCAGGCCCAGGTCACGCAGTGGCGAGTGCTCGATCAGGTCGTTGGCGTGGGTGTTCATGTCACCCATGAGGATCTGGTGGCGATAGCCACCGATCAGCTCGCGGATGTAGGCCAGCTGGCGGGCGCGAGTCTTGGCGCCAAGGGCCAGGTGCATCATCACCACGATCAGCGCGTCCGCGCCTTCGCCGAAGCGCACCAGGATCGCCCCTCGGCCGGACGGGCCGGGCAGGGGGTGGTCTTCCAGGTGCTGGGGCTTGAGGCGACTGAGCACGCCGTTGCTGTGCTGGGCGAAACGCCCGAGGTTGCGGTTGAGCTGCTGGTACCAGTAGGGGAAGGCGCCCAGATGGGCCAGGTGCTCGACCTGATTGACGAAGCCGGAACGCAGGCTGCCGCCGTCGGCTTCCTGCAGGGCCACCAGGTCGAAGTCGCCAAGCAGTTCGCCGATCTTCTGCAGGTTGCCGGCGCGCCCGTTGTGCGGCAGCAGGTGCTGCCAGCTGCGGGTGACATAGTGCCGGTAACGCTCGCTGCTGATGCCGACCTGGATATTGAAACTGAGCAGCCGCAGGCGACCATCTTCCGGCAGGCCGGTGGCCCGCAGGTGATGCTCGTTGACCTGCGGCTGGGGCAGGCCAATGCCTCGCGTGGCACGCAAGCGCATGGCGGTCGCCGCTTACTTAGCGGCGCGCTCCTTGGCGATCAGTTGGTCGGCGACGTTCAGCACGCCTTCCGGACCACCGGCAGTGCCCAGGTCGAAGCGGTACTTGCCGTTGACGACCATGCTCGGCACGCCGGTGATTTCGTACTTCTTGGCCAGCTCCTTGGCCTGGTTGACCTGGCCCTTGATGGCAAAGGAGTTGAAGGTGGCCAGGAACTTGTCCTTGTCCACGCCCTGGGTGGCCAGGAAGTCGGCCATGTCGTTCGGGTCGGTCAGGCGCTTGCGCTGATTCTGGATGGCGTCGAATACCGCGGCGTGAACCTTGTGCTCCACGCCCATGGCTTCGAGGGTCAGGAACATCTGGCCATGGGCATCCCATGGGCCGCCGAACATGGCCGGGATGCGTTTGAAGTTGACGTCCTTCGGCAGTTTTTCAGCCCAGGGGTTGATGACCGGTTCGAAGTGGTAACAGTGCGGGCAGCCGTACCAGAACAGCTCGACGACTTCGATCTTGCCAGGCACCGACACCTGAACGGGGTTGCTCAGCTCGATATATTCCTTGCCAGCGGTTGCAGGCTCCGCGGCCTGCACGGCGGCCATACCGAATACGCTGGCGGCGACCAGCGCGGCGCTGAGAATCAGTTTACGCATGCTTTACTCCTGAGCAGTCTTTGGTCGCCTCGACACGACCTGCGTATGACAGGTCGGGAAGGGCTCGAGTTCTGTAGTGTAACGGCTATGGACAGAAAAAAGGGCAGCCTTGGCTGCCCTTTTCATCTTTAGCGCTGATGCATTAACCGAGTGTTAACGCGGGGCTCACGCCCACCCGACCGGACCAAACTCAAGCCTTGAGCGATTCCTGTAGGAGCGGCCTTGTGCCGCGAAAGGGCTGCATAGCAGCCCAATATTCAGCATTGAGCAACGATCGCCGGGGCCGCTTTGCGGCCCTTTCGCGGCACAAGACCGCTCCTACCAGGGCAAGGGTGAATCCCGAACACCCTGGAGGGCAGTTGCCCTCACTAAGGCAACTGGATCAGTGCAGGCCCTGGATGTAGCTGGACAGCGCTTCGATGTCCTTGTTGCTCAGCTTGCCGGCGATGGTGCGCATGGTCATGGCGTCGCCGTCGTTGGTGCGGTTGCCTTCGCGGAAGTCGGTCAGCTGCTTGCCGACGTACTGCGCGTGCTGGCCGCTCAGGTGCGGGAATTTCGCCAGGGCGATGCCCGCGCCGTTGGGCGAGTGGCAACCGGTGCAGGCAGGCATGCCTTTCTCGAGGTCGCCGCCATTGAACAGGGCACGGCCGCGCTCGACCAGTTTCGGGTCGGCGGCGCCAACGCTGCCTTTCTGGCTGGCGAAGTAGGCGGCGATGTCGGCCAGGTCCTGGTCATTGAAGTTGGCCAGCATGCCGGTCATCTCCAGCACGGTACGCTTGCCGTCCTTGATGTCATGCAGTTGCTTGTTCAGGTAGGGCTCGCCTTGGCCGGCGAGTTTCGGGAAGTTCGGTGCCAGGCTGTTGCCGTCAGGGTTGTGGCAAGCCCCACAGACAGCTGTTTTGGCCTGACCGGCAGCAGCATCGCCTTTGATGGGCCCCGCAGCAGTTGCCGCACCTGCGACCCCCATGGTCAACAGCAGACTCACGAATAGTTTGTTCATCAGCTAATCCAACACGGCTAAGGGTGAAATGTTATGTATCGGGACTGCCGCTCATCCAAAGGATGACCAAACGGTAGTCCTCGGCACTGCAGTCCATGCACAATCCACGCGGCGGCATAGCCTTGAAACCCTGTGTAACATGTACCACCAGTTGCTCCATGCCTCGCGCCAGCCTTGGCTCCCAGGCCGCCCGGTCACCGCTCTTGGGTGCCTGGGGCAGTTGTCCGGCGTGACAGGCCGCGCACGTGCGGTTGTACAACGCCTCGGGATCCTGTGTAGCCTGTGCGCTGAAAAACGGCAGGAACATACCGACAGCAAGCAGCCATTTCGCCATGCGAAACGACCTGACAGGGTTGGGGGCCGCGCTGCGTTCTGTTGCGCGAGCTATTGTTCGACACCCCATGCTCAATTGCCTTCGCTGGGCGAATGAGCACACAAAAACTGGGGCATTATATACTTCCGCCAGCCAAACGGAAACGACACCGCTTGCCAGGCCTGGTCCTACGCCTCCAGCGCTGGGCAACACCCACATCGGAAATCCCATGCAAGTCAAGAACCCCATCCTCGGCCTCTGCCAGAAAGCCAAATTCGCCCTCAGCGCCGCCAAGGTCGAACAATGCCCCGAAGACCAGGGTTACGAGGTGGCTTTCGCCGGCCGTTCCAACGCCGGTAAATCCAGCGCCCTCAACACCCTGACCCATGCCAGCCTGGCGCGCACCTCGAAGACCCCCGGGCGCACCCAGCTGCTGAATTTCTTCAGTCTGGACGATGAACGGCGTTTGGTCGACCTGCCGGGCTACGGTTATGCAAAAGTGCCGATCCCGCTCAAGCAGCACTGGCAGAAACACCTGGAAGCCTACCTGGGCAGCCGCGAGTGCCTGCGCGGAGTGATCCTGATGATGGACACCCGCCACCCGATGACCGACTTCGACAAGATGATGCTCGACTGGGCCAAGGCCAGCGGCATGCCCATGCACATCCTGCTGACCAAGGCCGACAAGCTCACCCACGGCGCCGGCAAGAACACCCTGCTCAAGGTGCAGGCGGAAATCCGCAAGGGCTGGGGCGATGCGGCGACCATCCAGCTGTTCTCGGCGCCCAAGCGCCTGGGGCTGGAGGAGGCCTACGGGGTGCTGGCGGACTGGATGGAGCTGGAAGACAAGCCGGTGGCTTGAAGGCTGGTACAACTTCTGTGGGAGCGGGTTTACCCGCGAATGCGATGCCGGATTCACCGCCGCATTCGCGGGTAAACCCGCTCCCACAGGGTCTGCATCCAGCCCAAACGCCGAATTCCGGGCAAAAAAAACCCCGGACTTCGTATGGGGAGGGGGAAGTTCGGGGTCCAAGTCCGGACCGCTAGGGCGGGGTCCAGATATCTGCCAACACTTAACACAACATAGGAGCATCGAAAGGCTTCACCAGCCATTCAGTACCTCTGAGTGGCGGTTCACCGGTTTAGTTCCAAGCCCCTCGAAACTATTTGCGATAGTTTCATGAAACTCCCGATCTAAGGCCCGAGGCCAGCACCGGATCCGCGACACTACGCCGCAGATCCTACACAGCTTTCACGCAGCGTTTAGTGAGCTTCGTCCCAATTCGCGCCAACGCCTACTTCCACCAGCAGCGGCACGTCGAGTTCCGCGGCACCGCTCATGTAGCCACGAATTTCATCTTTCACCTGCTCGACCAGGTCCTCGCGCACCTCGAGCACCAGTTCGTCGTGCACCTGCAGGATAACGCGCGCATCCAGCTTGCTGTCGGCCAGCCAGTTGTCCACCGCCACCATGGCGCGCTTGATGATGTCCGCCGCGGTCCCCTGCATCGGGGCGTTGATCGCGGTGCGCTCGGCGCCTTTGCGCAGGGCCGGGTTCTTGGCGTTGATGTCCGGCAGGTACAGGCGACGGCCGAACAGGGTTTCGACGAAGCCCTGCTCGGCGGCCTGGGCGCGGGTGCGCTCCATGTAGGCCAGCACGCCGGGGTAACGGGCGAAGTAGCGGTCGATGTAGTCCTGGGACTGCTTGCGGTCGACGCCGATCTGCTTGGCCAGGCCGAACGCGCTCATGCCGTAGATCAGGCCGAAGTTGATCGCCTTGGCGCTGCGGCGCTGGTCGTTGGTGACATACTCGAGGGCGACGCCGAACACTTCGGCGGCGGTGGCGCGGTGCACATCCAGGTCATTGCGGAAGGCATGCAGCAGGCCTTCGTCCTTGGCCAGGTGGGCCATGATGCGCAACTCGATCTGCGAGTAGTCCGCCGCCAGCAGGCGGTAGCCGGGGCTGGCGACGAAAGCCTGGCGAATGCGCCGACCTTCGGCGGTACGGATCGGGATGTTCTGCAGGTTCGGGTCGTTGGACGACAGGCGCCCGGTGGCGGCCACGGCCTGCTGGTAGGAGGTGTGGATGCGTCCGGTGCGCGGGTTGATCTGCTCGGGCAGCTTGTCGGTGTAGGTGTTCTTGAGCTTGCTCAGGCTGCGGTACTGCATCAGCACCTTGGGCAGCGGGTAGCCTTGCTCGGCCAGCTCATCGAGCACCGCCTCGGCGGTGGACGGCTGGCCCTTGGCGGTCTTGCTCAGCACCGGCATGCCCAGCTTGTCGTAGAGGATCCCCCCCAGCTGCTTGGGCGAGCCCAGGTTGAACGTCTCGCCCGCCAGCTCGAACGCCTCGCGTTCCAGCTCGACCATCTTTGTTCCCAGCTCGCCGCTCTGCACCTTGAGCAGCGCGGCATCCACCAGTGCGCCCTGGCGCTCGATGCGGGCCAGCACCGGTACCAGCGGCATCTCGATGTCCATCAACACCGGCTGCACGCTGGGTGTCTCGGCCAGGCGCGCCTGCAGCGCGTGGTGCAGGCGCAGGGTGATGTCGGCGTCCTCGGCGGCATAGGGGCCGGCCTTGTCCAGATGAATCTGGTTGAAGGTCAGCTGTTTGGCGCCCTTGCCGGCGATATCCTCGAAGGCGATGGTGGAGTGGTCCAGGTACTTCTGCGCCAGGCTGTCCATGTCGTGGCGAGTGGCGGTGGAGTTGAACACGTAGGACTCGAGCATGGTGTCGTAGGCCACGCCGCGCATCAGGATGGCCGGGCTGCCGTTGGCCAGGATGTTGATGTCGTACTTGGCGTTCTGGCCGATCTTGCCCTTGGCCGGGTCTTCCAGCAGGGGCTTGAGGGCCAGCAGCACGGCGTCACGGTCGAGCTGGGCGGGGGCGCCTTCGTAATCGTGGGCCAGCGGCACGTAGGCGGCCTCGTGGGGCTCGACGGCGAACGACAGGCCGACCAGTTGCGCCTGCTGCGCGTCGAGGCCGGTGGTCTCGGTGTCGAAGGCGAACAGCGGCGCCTGGCGCAGCTTCTCAAGCCAGGCGTCGAAACGCGCCTGGTCGAGGATGGTCTCGTACTTCGGCTCGACCTTCTCGGCCACAGGCTCAACGTCGGCAGCAACGCTGTCACCGGCCTGGGGCGCGCTGCGCTGGACTTCGGCCACCCAGCTCTTGAACTCCATCTCGGTGTACAGCGCCAGCAGCGCCTCGCGGTCCGGCTCGCCGCAGACCAGGGCGTCCACTTCGACATCCAGCTCGACATCGCACTTGATGGTCGCCAGCTCGTAGGACAGGAAGGCCGCGTCGCGGTGCTCCTCGAGCTTGGCCGGCAGGGTCTTGGCGCCACGGATGGCCAGGGCCGGCACCTTGTCGAGGTTGTCGTACAGGTCGCGCAGGCCGCCGCCGATACCGGTCAGCAGGCCGACCGCGGTCTTCTCGCCAACGCCCGGCACGCCGGGGATGTTGTCGACCTTGTCGCCCATCAGGGCGAGGAAGTCGATGATGTGCTCGGGACCTACGCCGAACTTCTCGTGCACGCCGGCGATGTCCAGCACGCTGCCGGTCATGGTGTTGACCAGGGTGACGTGACCGTCCACCAACTGGGCCATGTCCTTGTCGCCGGTCGAGATGATCACCGGGCGGCCGGCGGCGGCGCTGCTGCGCGCCAGGGTGCCGATGACGTCGTCGGCCTCCACGCCTTCGACGCACAGCAGCGGGTAGCCGAGGGCGCGGACGCTGGCGTGCAGCGGCTCGACCTGCACCCGCAGGTCGTCGGGCATGCTCGGGCGGTTAGCCTTGTACTCGGCGAACATGGCGTCGCGGAAGGTCCCGCCCTTGGCGTCGAAAACCACCGCGAACAGGCTGTCCGGGTACTGCTTGCGCAGGCTCTTGAGCATGTTCAGCACGCCCTTGACCGCGCCGGTGGGCAGGCCCTTGGAGGTGGTCAGCGGCGGCAGCGCGTGGAACGCGCGGTAGAGGTAGGACGAACCGTCCACCAGGACGAGGGGCGCTTGGCTCATGAGGAGAATCAACCTTTTCGACGGGTCCGGCGCTAGAATAGCCGGATCAATGACGACAAAAGGACTAGGTTATCATGCGCACACCCATTCGCCTGTTACTGCTCGGTCTGCTGGCCACCATGCCGGTCGTCACCCTGGCGGCGGACGAAGCCCCATCGGCCGATCCCGATGTAACCATTCGCACGGAAGGCGACAAGACCATCCAGGAGTACCGTCAAAACGGCTTCCTGTATGCGATCAAGGTCACGCCGAAGAACGGCAAGCCTTATTTCCTGGTACGCGCCGATGGCTCCGAAGGCAATTTCATTCGTTCCGACCAGCCGGACATGCTGATTCCGTCCTGGAAGATCTTCGAGTGGTAAGCTAGTAACGCGTATCGTTCTTATCAACCAGGCACTTCCGGCGGAAGTGCCCGCATGGGCAATTCTTCAACATGTCAGTCTTCACCCCTGTGTCCCGGCCTGAGCTGGAAACCTTTCTGGCGCCGTACGAGCTGGGTCGCCTGCTCGACTTCCAGGGCATCGCCGCCGGTACCGAGAACAGCAATTTCTTCGTCAGCCTGGAAAAAGGGGAGTTCGTCCTCACACTGATCGAGCGCGGGCCGGCTGAAGACATGCCGTTCTTCATCGAACTGCTCGACGTGCTGCACGCTGCCGACATGCCGGTGCCCTACGCCGTGCGCGACCGCGACGGCAACGGCCTGCGCGAACTGTGCGGCAAGCCGGCTCTTCTGCAGCCACGGCTTTCGGGCAAGCACATCAAGGCTCCGAACAACCAGCACTGCGCCCAGGTCGGCGAGCTGTTGGCGCATATCCACCTGGCCACCCGCGAGCACATCATCGAGCGCCGCACCGACCGTGGCCTGGACTGGATGCTGGAATCTGGCGCCCAGCTGCTGCCGGGCCTGAACCGGGAACAGACAGGGCTGTTGCAGCCGGCACTGGCGGAAATCACCGCGCACAAGGCGCAGATCCTCGCCCTGCCCAAGGCCAACCTGCACGCCGACCTGTTCCGCGACAACGTGATGTTCGAAGGCACCCACCTGACCGGGCTGATCGACTTCTACAACGCCTGTTCCGGGCCGATGCTGTACGACATCGCCATCACCGTGAACGACTGGTGCCTGGACGAGCAGGGCGGCATCGACCTGCCACGCGCCCAGGCCCTGTTGGGCGCCTATGCGGCGCTGCGGCCGTTCGCTGCCGCCGAGGCCGAGCTTTGGCCGGTGATGCTGCGGGTGGCCTGCGTGCGCTTCTGGCTGTCGCGCCTGATCGCGGCGCAGGCGTTCGCCGGGATGGACGTGATGATCCATGACCCGAGCGAGTTCGAAGTGCGCCTGGCGCAGCGCCAGCAGGTGGCATTGCGCCTGCCGTTCGCCTTGTAACCGCGTCCGCTTCTTCGCGGGTAAACCCGCTCCCACAGGGACCCCGCTGACTTCAACTTCGGCGCGAAGCCTGTGGGAGCGGGTTTACCCGCGAAAGGGCCAGCCCAGGCGTTAGAGCTGTTCCAGGCAACCGGCCAGGTCGCTGCCCAGCTTCTCCAGCAAGCGCTCATAACCCCTGGCATCCACCGCATCGCTCCCACCCAGCGCATCCAGCTCCGCCAGGCGCACCGGCAACCCGGCCGTCAGCGTCTCGGCCAGGCGTGGGCGCAGCGGCGGCTCGCTGAACACACAGGTCTTGCCCACCGCCTGCAGGCGCTTGCGCATCGCGGCGACGTGTTGCGCGCCCGGCTGCACTTCCGCGGCGACACTGAACACCCCGGCGTGCTTCAGGCCATAGGCGGCCTCGAAGTAATCGAAGGCTTCATGGAACACGAAGTACGGCTTGCCGGCGATCCCCGCCACCCGCTGCTTGATCCGCCCATCCAGGGCATCCATGCGCTCGATGAACAGCTTGAGGTTGGCCTGATAGCGCGGCGCATTGGCCGGGTCCGCTGTCGCCAGGTCACCGGCCATCTTCGTCGCGATCACCCGGGCATTCACCGACGACAGCCACAGGTGCGCATCGAGGCTGCCCGGACGGTGGTCATGGTCGTGATCGTCGTGGTCTTCCTCGTCATGGGAGTGGCTGTCCTCGCCGAAGTGACGCAGTTGCAGGCCCGACAGCGACTGCACGGCCACGGTCGGCTTGGCGCGGCTCTTCAGCACGCGGGGCAGGAAGCCTTCCATGTCCGGGCCGATCCAGTACAGCAGGTCGGCATCGGCGACCTTGCGCACGTCGGAGGGGCGCAGCGCGTAGTTGTGCGGGGAGGCGCCCGGCGGCAGCAGCACGTCAGGGCTGCCGACACCGTCCTGAACGGCGGCGGCAATCTGCTGCAGGGGCTTGATGCTGGTCAGCACGCGCACGTCGGCGTGGGCCGAAAAAGCGATGAAAGCGACAAACAGGGCAAGGAATCGGGACACGGTGGATACTCGGGTCGTCAGAAACAGGTAACATAATAACGTCTCCATCCTGAACCGTCGCTGCCCATGTCCATCACGCCGCTGGCCCACCGTCCCCACGATCATTCCCACTGCGTCCACAGTGCGCTGGCCGAGGCCGACGCGCTGTGCAACCGTCAGGGCCTGCGCCTGACCGCCCTGCGCCGCCGCGTGCTGGAGCTGGTGTGGCAGAGCCACAAGCCGCTGGGTGCCTACGACATCCTCGCCGTGCTCAGCGAGCAGGACGGCCGCCGCGCCGCGCCACCGACCGTCTATCGGGCGCTGGACTTCCTGCTGGAGAACGGCCTGGTGCACCGCATCGCCTCGCTCAACGCCTTCATCGGCTGCAGCCATCCCGAGCATGCGCACCAGGGCCAGTTCCTGATCTGCCGCGCCTGCCATGTGGCCATCGAGCTGGAGCAACACAGCATCAGCGACGCCATCGTCAGCAGCGCCAAGGCCGTGGGCTTCGCCGTCGAGACGCAGACGGTCGAAGTGGTCGGCCTGTGTGGCAACTGCCGGGGCAAGGCATGAGCGACGCCCTGATCCGCCTCGAGCAGGTCGGCGTCAACTTCGGTGGCGAAGCGGTGCTCGACAGCATCGACCTGGCCGTCGCGCCGGGGCAGATCGTCACCCTGATCGGCCCCAACGGCGCCGGCAAGACCACCCTGGTACGCGCCGTGCTCGGCCTGCTCAAACCACACCGCGGCAAGGTGTGGCGCAAGCCGAAGCTGCGCATCGGCTACATGCCGCAGAAGATCCAGGTAGACGCCACGCTGCCGCTGTCGGTGCTGCGCTTTCTGCGCCTGGTGCCCGGGGTAGACCGCGCGGCAGCCTTGGCGGCGCTGCAGGAAGTCGGCGCCGAGCAGGTGATCGACAGCCCGATCCAGACCGTCTCCGGCGGCGAGATGCAGCGCGTGCTGCTGGCCCGCGCCCTGTTGCGCGAACCCGAGCTGCTGGTGCTGGACGAGCCGGTGCAGGGCGTCGACGTAGTCGGCCAGACCGAGCTGTACAACCTCATCACCCGCCTGCGCGACCGTCATGGCTGCGGCGTGCTGATGGTCTCCCACGACCTGCACCTGGTGATGAGCGCCACCGACCAGGTGGTCTGCCTCAACCGCCACGTCTGCTGTTCGGGCCATCCGGAGCAGGTCAGCAACGACCCGGCCTTCGTCGAGCTGTTCGGCCAGAATGCCAAGAGCCTGGCCGTCTACCACCACCATCACGATCACAGCCACGACCTGCACGGCTCGGTGATCGCCCCTGGCGCCCATGTCCACGGAGAGCACTGCAAGCATGGCTGATTTTCTTCTCTACGCCCTGCTTGCCGGCCTGTCGCTGGCACTTGTCGCCGGCCCCCTGGGCTCTTTCGTGGTCTGGCGGCGCATGGCCTACTTCGGCGACACCCTGTCCCACGCCGCGCTGCTCGGCGTGGCGCTGGGCTTTGCCCTGGACGTCAGCCCGGCGCTGGCGGTGACCGTCGGCTGCCTGTTGCTGGCGATCCTGCTGGTGACCCTGCAACAGCGCCAGCCACTGGCCTCGGACACCCTGCTCGGCATCCTCGCCCCCAGCACCCTGTCGCTGGGCCTGGTGGTGCTGAGCTTCATGCACGATGTGCGCATCGACCTGATGGCCTACCTGTTCGGCGACCTGCTGGCGATCAGCACCACCGACCTGGCCTGGATCCTCGGCGGCAGCGCGCTGGTGCTGGTACTGCTGGCGATGTTCTGGCGGCCGCTGCTGGCGGTCACCGTGCACGAGGAGCTGGCGAGGGTCGAGGGCCTTCCCGTGGCCGGCCTGCGCCTGGCGCTGATGCTGCTGATCGCCGTGGTGATCGCGGTGGCAATGAAGATCGTCGGCGTGCTGCTGATCACCTCGCTGCTGATCATCCCGGCCGCCGCGGCACAGCGTCACGCCCGCTCGCCAGAGCAGATGGCCGTGGGCGCCAGCCTGCTGGGGGTTACCGCGGTCTGTGGCGGCCTGGCGCTGTCCTGGTTCAAGGACACCCCGGCCGGCCCTTCGATCGTGGTCTGTGCGGCAGTGCTATTCTTGCTGAGCCTGGCGTTGCCGAAACGCTGAGATTCCAGGGCGCCTGCTGACGCGCCCTGCAACCTTTTCATCGCTTGCAGGTCTGACAAGACCAGTTTTCGAGCGTGCGCACCTGGGTGTAGACTTGCTCGCTTTTTGCGCAAATAGAGAGTCGCAGGAATGAAGCCGTTCGCCTCACGTTATCTGCTTGTTGCCGCGTTTTCCCTGTTCCTGGCCGCCTGCTCCAGCAAGCCGGCCGAGCAGCCGGTCGCGCCTGCCCAGCCGGATGCCTGGCAGCAGCTGGAACAGAGCATTGCCAGCAACGAGCTGGTCACCGCCGAGGACCAGCTGGCCGCGCTGCAGGCCCAGGCACCAGGCGATGCGCGCCTCGAGCCGCACCAGCGCCAGCTGGCCGAGGCCTACCTGCAACGCAGCCGCATCGTCCTGCAAAAGGGCGATGTGAATGCCGCCGCCACCGCGCTGGCCCGCGCCCGGGCGCTGATGCCCCAGGCACCGGCCCTGACCGGTGGCGATGCCATGGCCCAGGCGCGCAAGGCCGAGCTGGAAAAGGCCGAGGCAGCGCTGAAGGCGGCCGAGTCCAAGCCCAAGGCCCGAGTCATCGACCCGACCGCGCCCAGCACCGTCGTCGCGTTGAAGACCACCGACAGTCGGGCGATGCGCCGCCAGTTGGATGACATCGCCGCCGATGTGGTGAACTACCAGTGCGAGGTGGTGTTCCAGGTCCCGCGCACCCAGGACGCGCCGTGGCTCAAGACCCTGCTGGAGAAGCGCGTGCGCAAGCTCGACAGTGGTTTCGAGCTTGAGCAGAAACATGAGATCCAGCGCTCGCTGCCGGCGCAGGTGGTCTTGATCCCCCATCAGCAGTGAACAATCGCGGGGCAAGCCCGCTCCTACAGGGGTTATGCGATCCCTGTAGGAGCGGGCTTGCCCCGCGAAAGGGCTGCAAAGCAGCCCCGGCATTTCCAAGCCGAGCACCATATCGACACTGAAAGGGCTGATTCCTACGCTGGTATCGCCTCTGCAGCCGCCTCCCGCGCCCACACCCGATGCCCTTCGAGCGCCTTGAAGAACCCATCGAACGCCTTCTGCCCGTCCCCCAGCAACAGCCCCGCATCCTCCTTCAGCCCCAGCTTGTTCAGCAACAGCTTGCCCTCGCTGGTCACCCCAATGGGCTTGAGGTGCTTGTAGGCCTCCAGCAGGAAATGCCTGGCCACGCCGCTTTTCTCCAGCGCCTCCAGCGAAGCCTTGCCCGCCGGCACCCACACGCCATCGAACATCACCGACGGCATGCCTTCCATGGAGGCATCCACCGGCAGTGGCGTGCCATCGGCAGCCTTGACCGGTGCCGAGGTCGGGCCCAACAGCACGGGGCGGGCGCTCTTGGCCTCCAGCGCCTTCACAACCTTGTCGACGCTGCCAGCATCCACGCCATCGGCAACCAGAATGGCGACCTTGCGCCCACTGATGCCGATCCCACCGGGATGGCTCATCTGGCTCAAGGCCTTTGACTGCGAGGGCTTGCTGCCTTTCACCTTGACCGTGCCGGCCTTCGGCGCCGGCAACCCGAGGTTGGTCGCCACCGCCGCCGCCAACTTGAGGTCGATGTTGGCGAGGATCTCGTTCACCTCCCGAGCGCGAATCGCCTCGCGCTCGACCTTGCCCAGCTCGAAGCTGTAGGCCTTGATGATGTGCTGCTGCTCCGTCGGGCTCATGCTCTGGAAGAACAATCGGGCCTGGGAAAAATGATCGCCGAACGACGCGCTGCGCTGGCGGATCTTGTGGGCATCGATACGCTCCCCATAGCTCTCGAAGCCACCGTCCCGCGCGGCGGGCGGCGTCTCCTGCGGCCAGCCGCCATCGATCGAGTTGGGCTCGTAGGCGGCGCGTCCCTTGTCGAGGGTCATTCGGTGCATGGCATCGCGCTGGCTGCTGTGGTTGGGAGCGATGGGGCGGTTGATCGGGATTTCATGGAAGTTCGGCCCGCCCAGGCGGCTGATCTGGGTATCGGTGTAGGAGAACAGCCTGCCCTGCAGCAGCGGGTCATTGCTGAAGTCGATGCCAGGGACGATATGCCCCGGACAGAAGGCGATCTGCTCCACCTCGGCGAAGAAGTTGTCGGGGTTGCGATCGAGCACCATCCTGCCCAACGGTGTCACCGGAACGAGTTCTTCGGGGATGAGCTTGGTCGGGTCGAGCAGGTCGAAGTCGAACGTGTGCTCATCGGCTTCAGGGACGATCTGCACGCCCAACTCCCATTCCGGGTAATGCCCGGTCTCGATGGCCTCCCACAGGTCGCGGCGGTGGTAGTCGGTGTCCTTGCCCGCCAGCTTCTGCGCCTCGTCCCACAGCACCGAGTGCACGCCCTGGCGCGGTTTCCAGTGGAACTTGACGAAACTGGCCACGCCCTCGGCGTTGACCAGGCGGAAGGTATGCACGCCAAAGCCTTCCATCATCCGCAGGCTGCGTGGGATGGCGCGGTCGGACATGGCCCACATGACCATGTGCGCCGACTCCGGCACCAGCGAGACGAAGTCCCAGAAGGTGTCGTGGGCCGAACCGCCGGTGGGCATCTCGTTGTGCGGCTCGGGTTTCACCGCGTGGACGAAGTCGGGAAACTTGATCGCGTCCTGGATGAAGAACACCGGCATGTTGTTGCCGACCAGGTCGAAGTTACCCTCGTCGGTGTAGAACTTCACCGCGAAGCCCCGCACGTCACGCACCGTGTCGCCCGAGCCGCGTGGCCCCTGCACGGTGGAAAAACGCACGAACACCGGGGTGATCTTCTCGGGATCCTGCAGGAAACCGGCCTTGGTCAGTTCGCCATGGCAGCCGTAGCTCTGGAAATAGCCGTGGGCGCCACAGCCCCGTGCGTGGACGATGCGTTCCGGTATGCGCTCATGGTCGAAGTGGGTGATCTTCTCGCGCATGATGAAGTCTTCGAGCAGCGAAGGCCCACGGGCGCCGGCCTTGAGACTGTTCTGGTTGTCGGCGACCCTCACGCCCTGGTTGGTGCGCAGCGCCTGGCCGCTGGCATCGCTGCGAAAGGCTTCCAGGCTCTGCAACTTGGCGTTGGTGTTGGCCTTGTCGGGGGTTTCGGTGCCCGCGACCGGGCTCGGCTGCGGCGCCTGCGGCTTCTTGCTGGGCATCTTCGGCTCTCCTCATCAGTACTCGGGCTTGTTCAAGTAGATGACTGGAAGGCCGTCGGATGCGTTCAATCGGATTGCCGACCGTCGCGATATGCCGATTGGATTGGAGCATTGCGAAATTAATGCTAAGAACAGGCAGGGGAAAAGGCTAAAATGCGCGACCCCGGCTAACCGCTGACCCAAATTCCATGCGCCCCACAAGGTTCGCTCAGTGATCGAGTTTCAAAATGTCCACAAGACCTACCGCGTCGCCGGTAGGGATATCCCGGCCCTGAACCCGACCAGCCTGACCATCGAAGATGGCCAGGTGTTCGGCCTGATCGGCCACTCCGGTGCCGGCAAGAGCACCATGCTGCGTCTGATCAACCGCCTCGAGGAGCCGTCCGGCGGCAAGATCGTGGTCGACGGCGAGGACGTCACCGCCTTCGACGCCAACCAGCTGCGCCGCTTCCGCCAGCAGGTCGGGATGATCTTCCAGCACTTCAACCTGCTGGCGTCCAAGACCGTCGCCGACAACGTCGCCCTGCCGCTGGTGCTGGCCGGCGAGTTGCCGCGTGGCGAGATCGACAAGCGCGTCACCGGACTGCTGGCCCGAGTCGGCCTGTCCGAGCACGCGAAGAAGTATCCGGCACAGCTGTCGGGCGGACAGAAGCAGCGCGTCGGCATCGCCCGCGCCTTGTCCACCAACCCGAAGATCCTGCTGTGCGACGAGGCCACCAGCGCCCTCGACCCGCAGACCACCGCCTCGGTGCTGCAACTGCTGGCCGAGATCAACCGCGAGCTGAAGCTGACCATCGTGCTGATCACCCACGAGATGGATGTGATCCGCCGGGTCTGCGACCGCGTGGCGGTGATGGACGCCGGGCAGATCGTCGAGGCCGGCCCGGTGGCCGACGTGTTCCTGCACCCGCAGCACGCCACCACCCGGCGCTTCGTCCAGGAGGACGAGCAGGTCGACGAGAACGAGCAACGCGACGACTTCGCCCATGTGCCGGGCCGCATCGTGCGCCTGACGTTCCAGGGTTGCGCCACCTACGCGCCGCTGCTGGGCACCGTGGCCCGCGAGACTGGTGTCGACTACAGCATCCTGGCCGGACGCATCGACCGCATCAAGGACATTCCCTATGGCCAGCTGACCCTTGCCCTGATCGGCGGAGACATGGACGCGGCATTCGCCCGCTTCACTGCAGCTGACGTACATATGGAGGTACTGCGTTGATGGACGCCCTGAATTTCTTCGCCAACGTCGACTGGGCCGAAATCTGGCTGGCCAGCATCGACACCATGATCATGCTGTTCGGCTCGCTGTTCTTTACCGTGCTGCTGGGCCTGCCGCTGGGCGTGCTGCTGTTCCTCTGCGGGCCGCGGCAGATGTTCGAGCAGAAGGGCGTCTACGCGCTGCTGTCGCTGGTGGTGAACATCCTGCGCTCGCTGCCGTTCATCATCCTGCTGATCGTGATGATCCCGATCACCGTGCTGATCACCGGCACCTCGCTGGGTGTTGCGGGGGCGATTCCTCCGCTGGTGGTGGGGGCCACGCCGTTCTTCGCGCGCCTGGTGGAAACCGCCCTGCGCGAGGTGGATCGCGGCATCATCGAAGCCACCCAGTCGATGGGCGCCACCACCCGCCAGATCATCACCAACGCCTTGCTGCCTGAGGCCCGTCCGGGCATCTTCGCGGCGATCACCGTCACCGCCATCACCCTGGTCTCGTACACCGCCATGGCCGGTGTGGTGGGCGCGGGCGGCCTGGGTGACCTGGCCATCCGCTTCGGCTACCAGCGTTTCCAGACCGACGTGATGGTGGTCACCGTGGTCCTGCTGCTGATCCTGGTGCAGGTGCTGCAGAGCGTCGGTGACAAGCTGGTCGTGCATTTTTCCCGTAAATAACCCCAATGGGGTCGGCCTGGCCGACCCGTTCGGGGGCCGTCGCGGCCCTCACAAGGAGTGATCAATGAAGAAGCTGCTTGCTGTTGTCGCCGCCGTCGCGGCCTTCTCGGCCCACGCCGAGACCCTGACCGTCGCCGCCACCCCGGTGCCGCACGCCGAGATCCTCAAGTTCGTCCAGCCGCAGCTGGCGAAGGAGGGCGTGGAGCTGAAGGTCAAGGAGTTCACCGACTACATCCAGCCGAACGTGCAGGTGGCCGAAAAGCGCCTGGACGCCAACTTCTTCCAGCACCAGCCGTACCTGGATGAGTTCAACAAGGCCAAGGGCACCCAGCTGGTCAGCGTTGCCGGCGTGCACCTGGAGCCGCTGGGCGCCTACTCGAGCAAGTACAAGAAGCTCGACGAACTGCCATCCGGTGCCACCGTGGTCATCCCCAACGACGCCACCAACGGCGGCCGTGCCCTGCTGCTGCTGGACAAGGCTGGCGTGATCAAGCTCAAGGACAGCAACAACATCCTGTCGACCGTGAAGGACATCACCGGCAACGACAAGAAGCTGAAATTCCGCGAGCTGGAAGCGGCCACCATTCCACGCGTGCTGACCCAGGTCGACCTGGCGCTGATCAACACCAACTATGCGCTGGAAGCCAAGCTGAACCCGGAGAAGGACGCCCTGGTGATCGAAGGCAGCGATTCGCCCTACGTGAACATCCTGGTGGCGCGTCCGGACAACAAGGACGCCGATGCCATGAAGAAGCTGGCCGCGGCCCTGCACTCGCCTGAGGTGAAGCAGTTCATCACCGAGAAGTACAAGGGCGCGGTGATTCCGGCGTTCTGATCTGACATCCCTGGGGCCGCGTTGCGGCCCTTTCGCGGCACAAGGCCGCTCCTACAGAGTACGGCCTTGTGCCGCGACGGCCTGCGCAGCAGGCCCGAGGATCGAATGCCAATCGCGGGGCCAGCCCGCTCCCACGCCAGAACCCAATCTGGCGTGGGAGCGGGCTGGCCCCGCGATTCATTTCAACGGTCAGTCGCGCTTCACAAGCCCCGGCAACTGCGCCACCAGCTTCTGGTTGTTGAACGGCGCACGGATGAACCCACGCTGGCGCCCGTCCGGGCCGACCACCGCCAGGTTGCCGCTGTGATCCACGGTGTAGCCCGGCTTGCTGGTATCGGCCGGAATGAACGGAATGCTCAAGGCATTGGCCAGCTTCTGGGTATCCTCGATCGACCCCGCCACCCCGACGAAATCCTTGTCGAAGTAGCCCAGGTACTGCTTGAGCTGGTTCGGCGTGTCGCGGTTCGGGTCGACGCTCACCAGCACCACCTGCAAACGCTCCAGCGCCTCCTTGGGCAGCTCGCTCTTCACCTGGCGCAGCTGGGCCAGGGTGGTCGGGCAGATGTCCGGGCAGTAGGTGTAGCCGAAGAACAGCAACGACCACTTGCCCTTGAGCTGGTCCAGCACCAGCGGCTGGCCGTTCTGGTCGGTCATGGTCACGTCGGGCACGGTGCGGCTCTGCGGCAGCAGGATGATGCCGGCGTCGATCAGTTCGGTGGGGTTCAACTGACCACGGTCGTTGAGCACCTTGTTGACGGTCAGGCCCATGATCAGCGCGACCAGGGCAACGAGGATGAAGACGGTTTTCTGGGTTCGGGTCATAGGTTCAGCAACAGGTAATGGTCTACGAGCAACGCGATGAACAGGGCGAACAGGTAGCCGATAGAGTACTTGAACGTCTTGATCGCCGCGTGCGGCCGGGTGCCACGGTACAACACCCAGGCCCAGTGCAGGAAGCGCAGGCCCAGCCCCAGGGCACAGGCCAGGTACAGTGGTCCGCTCATGTGGATGACATAGGGCAACAGGCTCACCGCCAGCAATATCAAGGTGTAGAGCAGGATATGCAGGGCCGTGTAGCGCTCGCCGTGGGTAACGGGGAGCATGGGAATATCAGCTTTTGCGTACTCCTCCTTGCGATGAATCGCCAAGGCCCAGAAGTGCGGCGGCGTCCAGGCGAAGATGATCAGCACCAGCAGCAGCGGTTCGGCGCCCAGGTGCCCACTGACCGCCACCCAGCCCAGCAACGGCGGGGCTGCCCCGGCCAGGCCGCCGATCACGATGTTCTGCGGCGTGGCGCGCTTGAGAAAGCCGGTGTAGAGCACCGCATAACCCAGCAGCGAGGCCAGGGTAAGCCAGGCGGTGAGGGGGTTGGTGAACGCCAGCAGCAGGGCCATCCCCGCCACGGCCAGCAGCAAGGCGAACAGCAGTGCCGGCAAGGGCCCTACCCGGCCCTGGGCCAGCGGACGCTTGTGGGTGCGGGCCATGAGCGCATCGACGCGGCGGTCGACCACGTGGTTGACCGCCGCCGCGGCCCCCGCGCACAAGCCTATCCCCAGGTTGCCGAACAGCAGGATGCTCCAGGCCACCCCCGCGCGGGTGGCGAGAAACATGCCCACCAGCGAGGTGATCAGCATCAGCACCACCACCTTCGGCTTGGTCAGTTCCATGTAGTCGCGCCATCCGGCGCGCTGGCGTTCCGTGCTCAGAAGCGTCGCCACGAATCGTTCCTCATGTGATGGGAAAGGTGCACGCCGGTCACCGGCGTCAGACGCCAGCCGTGGCCCACACGGACCTTGTCGACCACGCGGATGCGGTAGTTGACCAGCACCATGCACAGCAGCAGCAGGGCGCCGCCAGCGTTGTGCGCGACGGCCACGCCCAGGGGCAGGTGGAACAGCACGTTGCTGATGCCCAGGCCCAGTTGCAGCGCCAGCGCCAGCAACACCAGGCGGGCCAGGCCACCCAGGCCGTGACGGTGCAGCTTCCAGCTCAGGGTCAGCAGCACCAGCATGACCAGCAACGCGCCCAGGCGATGGCTGATATGGATCGCGGTGCGCGCGTCGCTGTCCAGCTGCCCGCCAAGGTAATTGGGGCCGACGTGCTGGGTCAGGTGGAAGCCGTTGCTGAAGTCCGCCGCTGGCCACCACTGCCCGTGGCAGGTGGGCAGGTCGATGCAGGCCACCGCCGCGTAGTTGGCGCTGACCCAGCCCCCCAGGGCGATCTGGCCGATGACCACCAGCAGCGCCAGCGCGGCGATCCGGCGCAGGCTCAGCGGCAATTTCGGCAATGGCGCAAAGGCCCGGGATAGACGCAGGGACAGCAGGAAAAGCAGGCTCACCGTGGTGAACCCGCCGAGCAGATGCGCGGTCACTACTTGCGGCCACAGTTTCAGCGTCACGGTCCACATACCGAACGCCGCCTGGGCCAGTACCACTGCCAGCAGCAACACCGGCAGGCGATAGGGCTGGCCATCACGGGCATGCCGGCGCACGGCCTGGAAGGCGAGCAGGGCGATCACCAGCGCCAGGGTGCCGGCGAAATAGCGATGGACCATCTCGGCCCAGCCCTTGGCTTCTTCCACCGGGTGCTCGGGGAAGTGCAGCTCGGCATGGGCCAGCTGGGCATCGGTCTTGGGCACGCTGATGAAGCCGTAGCACCCCGGCCAGTCGGGACAGCCAAGGCCAGCATGGGTCAGCCGGGTATAGGCACCGAGCAGCACGACCAGCAACGCCAGCAGGGTGGCGAACACAGCGAGACGGTATCCGGGTCTGGCCATGGCGGCCTCCTAGCCGATGTTGGACAGCTTGAGCAGGTGGCGCAGGTCGTCCAGCACATGCTTGCCGTTGACCTTGGCGTCGTAGCGCAGCACCAGGTTGCCGTGAGGGTCGACGATCCACAGCTGCGGGCCCGCTTCGCCGACCTTCTGCACATAGCGCTGGGCGTCCAGCGGGTAGCGCTGCAACTGCGGGTATTCGCGGCCCAACTGCGCCTGGTAGTCGGCGGCCAGTGGCTGGGCCGCCGCCAGGGCATGGCTGGCGCGGCTGGCGTCGCGGCCCAGGCCAACCTGGATCTGCCGGGCCAGGTACACCAGTTGCCGACACTCCTCGGCACAGGCCTCGGGGGTGCTGACCAGCAACTGCCAACGCTCGTCCCGGGCATCGATGCCGATATCTACGCGGCCCTCGCCATTGCCGATCATCACGCCGTGATAGCTGCGCCCCTCCGGCACCCAGAACTTGAGCTTGTACATGAAGGTGGCGAGGATCATCGGCCCGAGCACGACGAACAGGATCAGCAACAGTTGCAGACGTCCCCTCGGCTTGCGGCGATCAGGCGCGTCCAGTGGACTCGTGGCGGCGGCCATGGCGGTTCTCCTTGTCGTTGTGATGCCAGCCGAAATACAGGTACAGCAACACCAGCGTGGTGGCCAGGGCGAACCACTGCACGGCGTAGCCCTGGTGCTTTTCCGGGCCCATGGCGACCACCGGCCAGTCCAGGCGGTAGGCACCCGGGCCGGCCTGCAGGCGCAGCTCATGGGTGAAACCTTCACGGCCAAGCTGCTGCCAGAGCCCACCCGGGTCGATTGCCGTCAGCAGTTGCGGCCAGCGGCCGTCCGGGTTGTCCGGGTGCAGCTGGAAGGTCTTGCCCGGCGCCACGTAGACCGTGGCGTCCAGCGCCAGGGCCTGGTCCGGGGTGTCGAAACGCACCGGCACCCGGCGATCGGGCCAGGGCAGCCAGCCGCGGTTGACCAGCAGCCACAGCCCGCTGGCCTGATCGTGGAAGGGTTGCAGCAGCTCGACGCCGGCCTTGCCGTCGCGCATCTGGTTGTCCAGCAGCAGGCTGTGCGCGGCGTCAAAGCGGCCATACAGGTGCACGGGGTAGAACGCCGGGTCCGGCAGCTGGCGCAGCTGTTCGACAGCGACCGGCGCCTCGATCTGGCGCTCGGTGTAGGCGGCGAGCAGGTCGCGCTTCTCGTCGGCGCGGCGCAATTGCCAGCAGCCGAGCGCGATCAGGCCCGGCAGCAGCGCGAGCACCACCAGGGTCGGCAGCAGGCCGGGGCGAAACGGCTTCACCGGGGCCTCGTCAGGTCGAGCGCTATACTTGTACCCATCACCGCATCCCCCTGGAGTTACGCCATGCTCAAGGCCGCGATAGTCCTGATGCTACTGGCCACCATCGCCAGCCTGTTCAGTGGCCTGGTGTTCCTGGTCAAGGACGACGACCAGTCGACCCGCCTGCTCAAGGCCCTTACCGTGCGTGTCGCCCTCGCCACCCTGACCATCGGGCTGGTGGCCTGGGGCTTCATCAGTGGGCAGTTGGTCTCCCACGCGCCGTTCTGAATTGTCTCGGTCCCTGTAGGAGCGGCCTTGTGCCGCGAAAGGGCTGCGCAGCGGCCCCAGGATCTTGGCATCATGCAAAATCGCCGGGGCTGCTTCGCAGCCCTTTCGCGGCACGAGGCCGCTCCTACAACAGGGGACCGCGCCACCCGTCAAAGCACGTACACAAAGATGAACAACCCCACCCACACCACATCCACGAAGTGCCAGTACCAGCTCGCCGCCTCGAAACCAAAGTGCTTGTCCGGCTCGAAATGCCCGCGCATCACCCGGCAGAACATCACGAACAGGATCAACGTCCCCAGCGTCACGTGAGCGCCGTGAAAGCCCGTGAGCATGAAGAACGTCGCACCGTAGATCCCCGAGCCCAGGGTCAGCCCCAGCTTGTTGTAGGCCTCGTGGTACTCGTAGGCCTGCAGCGCGAGAAACCCAAGCCCCAGCAGGATGGTCAGCCCCAGCCACAGCTTCAGCGTGCCGCGATGGCCCTTGCGCAGGGCATGGTGGGCAATGGTCACGGTCACGCTGGAGCTCACCAGCAGGATGGTGTTGATCAGCGGCAGGTGCCACGGGTCGATCACTTCCTTCGGCGGCGGGAACAGTTTCGGGTCCGGCGTGTGCAGCAGCGGCCAGACGAACTCGAAGTTGGGCCAGAGCATGTGCGCCACGCCCTTGTCTCCCTCACCGCCCAGCCATGGCCCCGCCAGCACGCGCACGTAGAACAGCGCGCCGAAGAAGGCCAGGAAGAACATCACCTCGGAGAAGATGAACCAGCTCATGCCCCAGCGGAACGAGCGGTCCATCTGCGCGCTGTAAAGCCCTGCGTGGCTCTCCTTGATCACCGCGCCGAACCAGCCGAACAGCATGTACGCCAGGAACAGCCCACCGACGAAGAAAATCAGTGGCCCGTGGGATTCCGGGTGGCCGGCCTTGAGGTCGTTGAACCAGGTGCCCAGGCCGAACACGGTGATGAACATGCCGATCGTGGCGATGATCGGCCACTTGCTCTGCGCCGGGACGTAGTAATGCTCGTGGCTTGCCATGCTTGATCTCCTTCCCTCAACGGGCGGCCTCGGTCGCGGTTTGTGCGACCGGCGGGTGGCGAGCGGTGATGTCGAACAGGGTGTAGGCCAGTGTCAGGTGCTTCACCGACTCCGGCAGGTCACGGTCGACGATGAAGCGCACCGGCATCTCGATGCGCTCTCCCGGCTGCAGCACCTGCTGGGTGAAGCAGAAGCATTCGGTCTTGTGGAAGTACGCCGCGGCCTCGGCCGGGGTGATGCTGGGGATGGCCTGGGCACTCATCGGCTGGTTGGTCGGGTTGCGGGCAATGAAGATCATCTGGTTCACCGCCCCCGGGTTGACCTCGATCTGGTCGGCGGTGGAGTGGAACTCCCAGCTCATGTCACCGGCGTTGGTGGACATGAACTGCACCCGCACCGAGCGCGACGGGTCGCTGACCTGGGTGCCCGCGTACTGCCCGCCGGTCTTGCCGTTGATGCCGAAGGCCTTGCACATCACGTCATAGATCGGCACCAGGGCGAAGCCGAAGGCGAACATCACCACGGTCAGCATCAGCAGGCGGGTGACCAGGCGTTTGAGCGACAGGCCGTCCATGGGCGGGCTCCTACTTCACTTCCGGTGGGGTCTGGAAGGTGTGGTAGGGCGCCGGCGACGGGATCGACCACTCCAGGCCCTCGGCGCCGTCCCAGGGCTTGGCCGCTGCCGGCGCGCCGCCGCGGATGCACTTGATGACGATGAACAGGAAGAAGATCTGCGTGGCGCCAAACATGAAGGCACCGACCGACGAGACCATGTTGAAGTCGGCGAACTGCAGGTTGTAGTCCGGGATCCGCCGCGGCATGCCTGCCAGGCCGACGAAGTGCATGGGGAAGAAGGCCAGGTTCATGCCGACGAACGACAGCCAGAAGTGCAGCTTGCCGAGGGTTTCGTCATACATGTGGCCGGTCCATTTCGGCAGCCAGTAGTAGGCCGAGGCAAAGATGCCGAAGATCGCCCCAGGCACCAGCACGTAGTGGAAGTGGGCGACCACGAAGTAGGTGTCGTGGTACTGGAAGTCCGCAGGCGCAATGGCCAGCATCAGGCCGGAGAAGCCACCGATGGTGAACAGGATGACGAAGGCGATGGCGAACAGCATCGGTGTCTCGAAGGTCAGCGAGCCTTCCCACATGGTGCTGACCCAGTTGAACACCTTCACCCCGGTGGGCACGGCGATCAGCATGGTCGCGTACATGAAGAACAGCTCGCCCACCACCGGGATGCCGACCACGAACATGTGGTGGGCCCAGACGATAAATGACAGGAAGGCGATCGCCCCGGTGGCGTAGACCATCGAGGTGTAGCCGAACAGCGGCTTGCGCGAGAACGCCGGGATGATCGAGCTGACCGCGCCGAAGGCCGGCAGGATCATGATGTACACCTCGGGGTGGCCGAAGAACCAGAACACGTGCTGGAACAAGACCGGGTCGCCACCGCCGGCGGCGCTGAAAAAGCTGGTGCCGAAGTGGATGTCCATCAGCATCATGGTCACCACGCCGGCCAGCACCGGCATCACCGCGATCAGCAGGAACGCGGTGATCAGCCAGGTCCAGACGAACAGCGGCATCTTCATCAGGGTCATGCCCGGGGCGCGCAGGTTGAGGATGGTGGCGATCACGTTGATCGCGCCCATGATCGAGCTGATGCCCATCAGGTGGATGGCGAAAATGAAGAAGGTCACGCTGGCCGGGGCGTAGGTGGTCGACAGCGGGGCGTAGAAGGTCCAGCCGAAGTTCGGCCCGCCGCCGGGGCTGAACAGGGTCGAGACCAGCAGCAGGAACGCCGCCGGCAGCAGCCAGAAGCTGAAGTTGTTCATCCGCGGCAGGGCCATGTCCGGCGCGCCGATCATCAGCGGGATCATCCAGTTGGCCAGGCCGACGAAGGCCGGCATCACCGCGCCGAACACCATGATCAGCCCGTGCATGGTGGTCATCTGGTTGAAGAACGCCGGTTCCACGATCTGCAGGCCGGGCTGGAACAGCTCGGCGCGGATCACCATGGCGAACGAGCCGCCGAGCAGGAACATGCTGAAGGCGAACCACAGGTACATCGTGCCGATGTCCTTGTGGTTGGTGGTCAGCACCCAGCGCATCAGGCCCTTGGCCGGGCCGTGGGCGTGTTCATGACCGTGGGCGTGGTCGTCGATCACTGCACTCATGTCCTGTCTCCTGCAATCCACTGACTGTCGCGGCTAGCCCGGCTCATTGCGCTTCGGCCTGCTTGAGCGCCAGCACGTCCTTCGGCGTGACCATGTCGCCCTTGTTGTTGCCCCAGGCATTGCGCTCGTAGGTGACCACGGCGGCGATATCGACTTCCGAAAGCTGCTTGCCGAACGCCGCCATGGCGGTGCCGGGCTTGCCGTGGAAGACGATGCCCAGGTGGGCGTCCTTGGGCCCGGTGGCGATCTTCGAGCCCTTGAGCGCCGGGAACATCGGCGGCAGGCCCTGGCCTTCGGCCTGGTGACAGGCCACGCAGGTGGTGTGGTAGACCTTGTCGCCGCGCGCGACCAGCTCTTCGAGGGTCCATTCCTTGCTGGTCAGTTCCTTGAGCTTGGCCGCCTCGGCCTTGCGCTCGCCGAGCCAGGTGTCGTAGTCGGCCTTGGACTTCACCTCGACCACCACCGGCATGAAACCGTGGTCCTTGCCGCACAGCTCGGTGCACTGGCCACGGTAGATGCCCGGCTTCTCGACCCGGGTCCAGGCCTCGTTGACGAAGCCGGGGATAGCGTCGCGCTTGACCGCGAAGGCCGGTACCCACCAGGAATGGATGACGTCGGCGGCGGTCACCAGGAAGCGCACCTTGGCGCCCACCGGCAACACCAGCGGCTGGTCGACCTCGAGCAGGTAGTGCTCGTCCTTCGGCGACTTGTTGTGGATCTGTTCGGCGGGGGTGGCCAGGTTGCTGAAGAACTCGACGTCCTGGCCCAGGTACTTGTAGTGCCACTTCCACTGGTAGCCGGTGACCTGGATGTCGATGTCGGACTCGCTGGCGTCGTAGATGTCGATCAGGGTCTTGGTGGCCGGGATGGCCATCACCACCAGGATCAGGAAAGGGACCACGGTCCAGAGGATCTCGACCCAGGTGTGCTCATGGAAGTGCGCAGCCTTTTGCCCGGTCGAGCGGCGGTGGATGACCATCGACCAGAACATCGCGCCGAACACCACGATGCCGATGATCACGCAGATCCAGAAGATGGTCATGTGCAGGTCGAACACTGCGTGGGAGACTTCCGTCGCCCCGGGCGCCATGTTCACCGTCCATGCTGCCTGTGCCTGACCGAAAACCGACCACAGCAACAGGCCCATCCAGACATGTGGATGTCGCATCATTGCGGGTTCCCCTTATCGTTCTTGTAGTCCCGGAGGCGTGGACGACCTGCTACGACAAAGGGGGGAACGGTGGCCAAGACTGCCTGGCTTCGACGACCGAGCCCCCTGCTTAAGGCAGTCGGGCCTCATCAACGAATCACGTTTCACCCGGAGTATAGACACCGACCAATGGTGCGCAACGCAGCACTTGAAATGATCTTCACTCAACCAAACGTTTGCGCTGAAAGCCGCATGAATGCTGGGCCGGGGCACAATAATGGCACATTGATATAGCCAATTTCCTACACGTGCCTCAGAGATATAACAAATGCGTCTTAGCCATTCTCGTAAGCAAGCTAACTTAGTGTCTTCCGTTTGTAACGCCATGCCCCTGGAGTTGTCATGAACATCGCTGCTGTACGCGAGCAGATCGAAAACGCCCATCAACATGAGAGCCGCACAGGCCAACTGAAAGCCCGCCTCGAACTGCAACTGCCACACCTGCATCCATCGATCCAACTACCCCAGCAGGATGCCCAGGGTACCTTGGCGCGCTTCGTCGGCGCCTACATCAACGAGGTTCCGGAACTGCTCGAGGCCGCGCACAACGTGGCGCTCGAAGCAGGCATCGAGACGCAGATCAAACCGGTACTGAAGATTGCCGAGGCCTACTTCCTGCAGCCGCCGAGCGTGATGGCGGGGCAGGTCGGGCTGGATTGCCTGCTGGACGAGGCCTACCTGGCTCATCGTCTGGTCGAGGAGGTCAACGACCTGTACATCCGCCACTTCCAGCAGCCGCTGATTCCGGTGGATACCACGGTCGCCAACCTGATCGCCCATCAGCTGATCGGCGAGACGTTTGCCAACCAGCTGGATGAGGTGGTGCACCATTCGGTGGACAAGATGCTCGATGAGGAGAGCTTCGCCGTGGAATCGGTGGAGGTCTACCGCGACAAGCTGTCGAGCCCGGAAACCGGCAACGCGTGGAAACGCTGGCCGTGCCTGTCGCGCCAGCTTGGTGTGGAGTTGGGGCAATCGGCCTGAATTGACCTGATCCGACCCTATCGCGGGGCAAGCCCGCTCCCACGAGTTCGATCATCGTGGGAGCGGGCTTGCCCCGCGATAGGTCGCTATAGACTTACGCTAAGCCCCAACCCCCGCCGTAGTCCGCAACCTTCCCTCGACCCGCCGCTTCAGACGCCGCTGCTCCAGCACCAGCCGCGAGCCCTTGGCCGCGCCGCTGCGCCCCCAGTCCTCGAGCAACTCCAGGCAGGAATGGTCGATATAGCTCAGGTTGCCCAGCGGCACATGCAATGTCGTCCCCTCCGGCACGGTATCAAGCACCTGGGTCAGCGCCGGCACCTTGAGGAAGGTCGCCGCCCCACTCAGGCGCAGTTCCAGGTGCCCCGGCGTACCCAACGCCACCAGGTTAATCTTCAACCGCGCCGCCTTCAGTGCCAGCTTCAGCAGGGTCAGGGCAAAGCCCAGCAATACGCCGGTCAACAGGTCGGTAAAGATGATCGCCAGTGCCGTCGCCGCATAGGTGAACATCGGCATCCGCCCATAGCGGCCCAGGCCTCGGAACGCCTTGAAATCCACCAGTTTGATGCCGGTATAGACCAGCACCCCGGCCAGGCTGGCCACCGGGATCTGCTGCAGCACACTGCTCAACGCCACCACGAAGGCCAGCAACCAGAGCCCATGGAATATCGCCGAGGCACGTGTCTGGGCGCCGGCCTGAACGTTGGCCGAGCTGCGCACGATCACTCCGGTCATCGGCAGCGCACCGAGCGCACCGCAGAGCATGTTGCCGATACCCTGCGCCGACAGCTCCCGGTCGAAGTCCGAACGCTGGCCGCTGTGCATGCGGTCGACGGCGGCAGCGGACAGCAAGGTCTCGGCGCTGGCGATGAAGGCCAGGGCGAAGGCCGCCACCAGCAGGGTCGGGTCGGCGAGCTTGAGCAGGTCATCCGGACGCAGCCAGTCGATGGCTTCGGACAGATCGGCCGGCACCTGCACACGGTTGACCGGCAGCGCCAGCCACAGGCTGACGGCGGTCATTGCCGCCACCCCGAGCAGGGCTCCGGGAATGAAGCGCAGGCGCTGCGGGCGCAGACGCTCCCAGCCCCACATGATGGCGATAGTACCCAGCCCAAGCGCACCGGCCTGCCAACCATTGCCCGCGCTTTCCAGCGGCAGGGCCGAAGCCAGCGTCGCCGGGAAGCCCAGCAGGTTATCCACACCCGAGGGCTGAGGCGCCGTATCGAACATCACATGCACCTGGGACAGCACGATCAGCACGCCGATCCCGGCCAACATACCGTACACCACCGCCGGCGCCGTGACCCGGAACCAGCAACCCAGGCGCAGGCGCCCGGCCAGCAGCTGCAGCAATCCGGCCAGCAACAGGATCGGCCCGAGCATGGCCACGCCATGTTGGCGCACCAGTTCGAACACCAGCACCGCCAGGCCGGCCGCCGGGCCGCTGACCTGCAACGGCGAGCCGGCGAGAAAGCCCACCACGATACCGCCGATGATCCCGGTGATCAGTCCTTTGGCCGGTGGCATGCCCGAGGCAATGGCAATGCCCATGCACAATGGCAGGGCGACCAGGAAGACCACCACCGAAGCCAGCAACTCGCGCGGCAGGGCCGCCTTTATCTGTGTCATGTTCACCATGTAGCTCCTTTCTAGATTCACGGCCATTCCGCTGGCCGCTAGCACGGGGAACCCTGAATGACGCGCAGGCGCGGGCCGCCAGCGGGTGTGCCGGCAAGGTATTCAGGGAGATTCAAGGCAGGCGAAGGCCGCGCCGCACCCATCGGGTGCAGCCGGCAATCAAGGCTTGTTCAGCGTGTTCGGGTCGCTTAGTAGCGGCCTCTCGGTGTGGCAGAGGGGATCGGCTCACCGGCGGTCAGCGGCAGGAAGCGATCGCTGGCGGCATCGTAGGCTTCGATCTGGCTGGTTTCGATGTCGTAGATCCAGCCATGGATATGCAGCTGTCCGGCGGCCAGGCGCGAAGCGACCGAAGGGTGGGTGCGCAGGTGGTGCAGCTGGGCGATGACGTTTTCCTTGGTCACCAGTTGCATGCTTTCGTGTTCACTGCCGCAGGAGCAGTTGTCCTCGATCACGGTCCGCGCTACCTCGGCGTGACGCAGCCAGGCGGAAACGGTCGGCATCTTGGCCAGCGACTGCGGGTTGAGCACCGCGCGCATGGCGCCGCAGTCGGAGTGGCCGCAGACGATGATGTGGTGCACGCCCAGCGCCAGCACCGCGTATTCGATGGCACTCGACACACCACCGTTCATCTGGCCATACGGTGGCACGACGTTGCCGACGTTACGGGTGACGAACAGGTCGCCCGGCGAGCTCTGGGTGATCAGCTCAGGCACGATGCGCGAGTCAGCGCAGGTGATGAACATGGCGCGCGGCTTCTGCGCGGTGGCCAGTTTCTTGAACAGCTCTTGCTGTTCGGGGAAGACTTCGGTGTGGAACCGCAGGAAGCCGTCGACGATATGCTTGAGGGCGGCATCGGCGCTTTCGGCGGGTGCGGCCGGGACAACCTTGGATGGGTCCTTGACGGGCATGATTCATCCTCTTGACGGTTTGAAAGTGAATTCCATGTTACCGGGGAAAGATTGGGGTGACGCGGGGATTTAGATGACGCGCACGGGTAAATAATCACAGTCACTGCTGACTCATGACTCACGCTAGCGTAGGAAACTTAACTGAAACTTAATTGCGCAGGCTCTAGAACGGGCGTTCTGGATTGGCGAGGGGAGCACTGGATAATAGCAAAAAAGCATCAGATGCCAAGCTTCATGAGTGAAATTGTTAGGTTGTGTTAGTTGTACTTATAGCTCTCGGACAAAGAGACTGCGCTGCTAGAACAGCGCCATCTGTGCGCCGGGGACGCAGAAAGCGCTGCAATCGAGCTGCAGGTCCTCACGCCCCTCGAACCCCAACCGCCTGGCCGCCTTGCGAAAGCGCTGGGCCAACAGCTCGGCGAACACTCCCTCGCCGCGCATCCGAGCGCCGAAACGGCTGTCATACAACTCGCCCCCCCGGCTCTGGCGGATCAGGCTCAGCACATGCGCGGCCCGCTGCGGGTAGTGATCCTGCAGCCACTGCTCGAACAACGGCGCCACCTCTAGCGGCAGGCGCAACATCATGTACGCCGCGCTCTGCGCGCCTGCCTCTTTCGCCGCCTCCAGCAGGTGCTCCAGCTCGCTGTCATTGATCATCGGGATCATCGGCGAACACAGTACACCCACCGGAACGCCGGCCTCACGCAACACGCGGATCGCCCGCAGGCGCGCCTTCGGAGCGGCCGCGCGGGGTTCGAGGGTGCGCTTGAGTTCATCGTCGAGAGTGGTGAGGCTGATCATCACCCGCGCCAGGCGCTGGCTGGCCAGTTCGCTCAGAAGGTCGAGGTCGCGCAATACCAGCGAGCCCTTGGTGACGATGGTTACCGGGTGGCGGTAGCGCAGCAGCACCTCTAGCAGACGCCGGGTGAGCTGGTGCTCACGCTCGATGGGCTGGTAGGGATCGGTGTTGGAACCCAGGTTGATCGGCGCACAGACGTATCCCGGCTTGCTCAGTTGCTGCTCAAGCACTTCGGCGGCATTGGTCTTGGCGATCAGCTTGGTTTCGAAATCGAGACCGGGAGAGAGGTCCCAGTAGGCATGGCTGGGGCGCGCATAGCAGTAGATGCAGCCGTGCTCGCAACCACGGTAGGGGTTGATGGAGCGGTCGAAGGGCAGGTCGGGGGAGGTGTTGCGGGCGATGATGGTCTTGGCCGTCTCGATCCGCACCTCGGTGCCCTGGGTGAGTGGGACTTCCTGGTACCAGCCATCGTCCTCGGCCACTGAAACGCTCGGGGCGAAGCGGTTGTGGGGGTTGTCGGCGGTGCCGCGGCCGCGAATGGGGGCTGGTTTCATGATGGAAGACCGGATTACTGTATGTGCGTACAGTAATCCGGGATTGAATGAAGTGCCAGTGCCGTCAGGCGGATTCAGGGGCCGTTGCACGGCCCATCGCGGCACAAGGCCGCTCCTACAGGGGATCGCGATTGCCTGTAGGAGCGGCCTTGTGCCGCGATGGCCCGCAAAGCGGGCCCAGGCTTACTCCGGCTTCTTCAGCTTCGGATTGGGGAAGAACTGCACGGTCTGCACCTTGGCCGGCGCCGCCTTGGGCGCCAGGTGGTTGACCCGGGTGCCCAGCTCCGAGGGTACCGACAGGCCCTGTTCGTTCAGGGTGTCGGTGAACCCGCAGGCCACGCACTCGCGGTGCGGCACGCCGTCCTCGTTCCACATCATCAGCTTGTCCATCTCACTGCACGCCGGGCATACCGCCCCGGCGATGAAACGTCGCTTGCTCTTGCTCACGGCTACCTCGCTCATGCCGCCGCGTCCTCGGTAAGGCCACTGTGGCGCAGCAATGCATCGATGGAAGGCTCACGGCCACGGAAGTCGACGAACAGCACCATCGGCTCACGGGAGCCGCCACGGGCCAGGATGGCTTCGCGGAAGGCACGGCCGGTCTCGGCGTTCAGCACGCCTTCTTCCTCGAAGCGCGAGAAGGCGTCGGCCGACAGCACTTCGGCCCACTTGTAACTGTAGTAACCCGCCGCGTAACCGCCGGCGAAGATGTGCGCGAAGCTGTTGGGGAAACGGTTGTAGGCCGGCGGACGCATCACCGAGACCTCGTCGCGCACGCCTTCGAGCACCTGCAGCACGCTGCGGCCGTCGCCGTGGGTGGCGTGCAGCTCGAAGTCGAACAGCGAGAACTCCAGCTGACGCACCATCATCATGCCGGACTGGAAGTTCTTCGCCGCCAGCATCTTGTCCAGCAGGTCCTGGGGCAGTGGTTCGCCGGTCTCGTAGTGGCCGGAAATGAGCGCCAGGCCCTCGGGCTCCCAGCACCAGTTCTCCATGAACTGGCTCGGCAGCTCCACCGCATCCCAGGCCACGCCGTTGATGCCGGACACGCCGGCATGCTCGATGCGGGTCAGCAGGTGGTGCAGGCCGTGGCCGAACTCGTGGAACAGGGTGGTGACTTCGTCGTGGGTCAGCAGCGCCGGTTTGCCGGGCGTGGCCGGAGTGAAGTTGCACACCAGGTTGGCCACCGGGCTCTGCAGTTGGCCGGCAGCGGTGCGGCGGTGATCGCGGGCGCCGTCCATCCAGGCGCCGCCACGCTTGTTGGCGCGGGCATAGAGGTCGAAGAAGAAGCGCCCGACGTGCTGGCCGTTTTCCTTGATCTCGAACAGGCGCACGTCCGGGTGCCAGCTGTCGAAGCCCTTGAGCTCGGCGATCTCGATGCCGTACAGGCGCTGGACGATGGCGAACAGGCCGGTCAGCACCTTGTCGATCGGGAAGTAGGCGCGCAGGGCTTCCTGCGACACGCTGTAGCGCTGCTCGCGCAGCTTCTCGCCGAAGTAGCCGGCGTCCCAGCTGGCCAGCTCAGGGGTACCCTGCTCGGCGGCGTAGGCCTTGAGCTGTTCCAGGTCCTGGGCGGCGAACGGCTTGGAACGCTTGGCCAGGTCGCGCAGGAAGCTCAGCACCTGGTCGCTGGACTCGGCCATCTTGGTGGCCAGGCTCAGCTCGGCGAAGTTCGGGTAGCCCAACAACCCGGCCAGCTCCTGACGCAGGTCGAGGATCTCTTCCATCACCGGGCCGTTGTCGAACTGGCCGGCGTTCGGGCCCTGGTCGGAGGCGCGGGTGCAGTAGGCGGCATACAGCTCTTCGCGCAGGGCGCGGTCGCTGGCGTAGGTCATCACCGCGTAGTAGCTGGGGAATTCCAGGGTGATCAGCCAGCCGTCGAGGCCCTTGGCCTGGGCGGCGGCGGCCATCTGCGCCTTGGCCGAGTCGGTCAGGCCGGCGAGGGCGGCCTCGTCGGTGATGTGCTTGGTCCAGGCCTGGGTGGCATCGAGCAGCTGGTTGGAGAAGCGGCTGCCCAGCTCGCTGAGCTTGCTCTGCACTTCGGCGTAGCGCCGCTGCTTGTCGGCCGGCAGGTCGATGCCCGACAGACGGAAGTCGCGCAGGGCGTGGTCGATGATGGTCTTCTGCGCCACATCGAAGCCGGCGGCCTCGGGGCTGGCGGCCAGGGCTTCATAGGCTTCGAACAGGGCACGATTCTGGCCCAGTTCGGTGGAATAGGCGCTCAGGGCCGGCAGGCACGACTCGTAGGCCTCGCGCAGTTCCTGGCTGTTGCACACCGCATTGAGGTGGCTGACCGGGCTCCAGGCGGCGCCCAGGCGGTCGTTGAGTTCGTCCATCGCCAGCACCAGGCCGGCCCAGGTCGGGTTCTTGCCCTGCTTTTCGAGGATCTCGGCGATGGCCTTGCGGTTGTCGGCGAGGATCTGCTCGATCGCCGGCAGCACATGCTCGGCGCGGATTGCCGAGAAGGGCGGCAGATCATGGGACTGCAGCAGCGGGTTGTTCGCACTCACGGTTCGGGTACCTTGGCAGGAGAAACACGGGACCATCTTAATTACAATCGACGCCGACCGCAGCAGGCAGCCTGCCTATCGGCATTGCAGAGGAACACTATCATGGCCCTCCGGACCTTCCAGCAACACACGCCGAAAGTGGGAGCACGGGCCTTCGTCGACCGTTCGGCGGTGGTCATCGGCGACGTCGAGATCGGCGAGGACAGCTCGATCTGGCCGCTGACCGTGGTACGCGGCGACATGCACCGCATCCGCATCGGCGCGCGCACCAGCGTGCAGGACGCCAGCGTGTTGCACATCACCCACGCCGGGCCGTTCAACCCCGACGGTTTTCCGCTGATCATCGGTGACGAGGTGACCATCGGTCACAAAGTCATGCTGCATGGCTGTACCCTGGGCAACCGCATCCTGGTCGGCATGGGCAGCACCCTCATGGACGGCGCCATCGTCGAGGACGAGGTGATCATCGGCGCCGGCAGCCTGGTGCCGCCCGGCAAGCGCCTGGTCAGCGGCTACCTGTACATGGGCAGCCCGGTGAAGCAGGTGCGCCTGCTGAGCGAGCAGGAACACGCGTTCTTTGCCTACAGTGCCGGCAACTACGTGAAGCTCAAGGACCAGCACCTGGCCGAAGGCTACGACCAACCGCAATGACGCCATCGCGGGGCAAGCCCGCTCCCACAGATCTTGCACACAGCCTGTGGGAGCGGGTTTACCCGCGAAGCAGTCGACCCAGAATTCGAGCGGAATCCATTACATGCACCAGCAGAACATCCTTTTCGACCTCGACGGCACCCTGACCGACCCGCGCTCAGGAATCACCCGCTCGATCCAGTACGCCCTGGCCAAGCTGGGCATCGACGAGCCGGACCTGACCCGCCTCGAGCACTTCATCGGCCCGCCCCTGTTGCAGGCCTTCATGCAGTTCTATGGCTTCGACGAGGCCAAGGCCTGGGATGCGGTGAACTTCTACCGCGAGCGCTTCAAGGTCACCGGGCTTTACGAGAACCTGGTGTTCGACGGCGTGCCCGAGCTGCTGCAGGCGCTCAACGGCCAGGGACGCACCCTGTATATCGCCACTTCCAAGCCGTGGGTGTATGCCCGCGAGATCGCCCGGCATTTCGAGTTCGACCAGCACTTCAAGGTGATCTACGGCAGCGAGCTGGACGGCACCCGCACCAACAAGGTCGAGCTGATTCGCCACCTGCTGGATGAAGAAGGGCTCGACCCGGCACAGACCCTGATGATCGGTGACCGCAAGCATGACCTGATCGGTGCGCGCAGCAATGGGTTGCAGGCCGTGGCGGTGGGCTATGGGTTCGGCAGCCGAGAGGAACTGGAGGCCGAGGCGCCAGCGTTCCATTTCGAGACGCTGGCCGAGTTGCACCAGGCCTTTACGCGCTGACCTCTTCGCGGGGCAAGCCCGCTCCCACGCTGTCCTCTGTCCCACGCTGGCAGCTGATCATGGCGTGGGAGCGGGCTTGCCCCGCGATGGCATCAGACGCTCCAACTGTGCCTTGCGCCTATCAATGGGCATCCGACCCAATTCTTCGACTCGCTGGTAAAACCGCAACCAATCCCCACCAACATCCTTGAACAACTGCGAAAACGCCGGAACCCACTGATCATAAAGCCCAAAAGGCAACAACTTGGCATTGTTCAATGGCGCAAAGATCCAGGCATCGAACCGCCGATCCCCGCCCCAATCCCGATCCCGCACCTCGCGGTATTCCCGGCGCAACCGCTCGAACTCAACCTGCTTGGCCGCTCGTTTGCTCGCCTCATCCAACGGCCCGGCATAGATCGCCTGCAACCGCTCGCGGCTGGCCAGCACCAGCCGGGTGAACTGCTCGCGCTGCCTGGCGCCAGCCTCGTCGATGGCTGCCAAGCCACGTGCCGCGCGCCATTGCCGGGTGCCCTCCTGTTCGACGAACGAGGCGAACGACTCGTTGAACTCGGTATCGTCCTGCACGTAGAAGCGCTGGTGCGCCAGCTCATGGAAGATCACCGTGGCCAGGCGCTCATCCCCCCAGCCGGCCATGGTCGACAGAATCGGGTCATCGAACCATCCCAGGGTGGAGTAAGCCTCCACGCCTCCCACATAGACATCCAGGCCTTCCTGGCGCATCAACGCCGCCGCGCCGCGGGCCGCGCCCTGCCGGTAGTACCCTCGATAAGCCACGCAGCCGGCGATGGGGAAGCAATGGGTCACCGGCTGCAACGACAGCTCAGGTGTCGCGAACACATTCCACACCACATACGGTCGCCCCAAATCGGCGTAGACCCGGTAACTGCCGTTGTCCGGCAACTTCAACTGCGAGCTGGCAAACGCCCGGGCCTTTTCGGCAAACGACAGGCGCTGGCGCAGCACCGGGCTGGTGGCCGGATCCTCGATCACCCGATCCAGCGGCTGGCGCGCCCGCAACAACTGCCACTGGCCCTCGGCCAACTGGCCGTAATAGCCCACGCTGGAGCAACCGCTCAGCAGGACGCCCAGCGCCACGGGAACCAACCGGGTGAAAACGCGGTCCAGAGCCCGACGGCTGCAGCGCATGAAAAGAAAAAGTCCAAACATCGAGGCTGTCTATCTCGCTCGTCGGCCGAATGCGACCAAGACTATCTCGCCAAGGGGAAGCTTCGCCATGCGTACTCTGCTGTTTGCCGCCGGCACGCTCGTGCTGCTGTCCGGTTGTGCCTCATTCCTGCCGCGCGCCGACCCGAACCAGGCCTGGATCGACCTCGCCCCGGGTGACAACGACTCGCTGCACGCCCTGCAGGTCGATGAGCGCGACTGGGCCGACACCCGCTATTTCCAGGTGCAGCCCGGCAATCATGAGCTGACCGTGCGCTACCAGTTCACCGTGACGCCCAGCAACATCGGCCCGGTGGACGAGCCGCTGTGGCGCGACTGCCAGCTCAATCTCAGCTACAAGGACTTCACCGCCGGGCAACGCTACCAGATGCAGGCGGGCAGCATCGGTTTCCGCCCCTGGATCAAGCTCTACGACCAGCAGCAGAAACTGATCGGCCAAGGTGAGCCGGCAGGCTGCCAGCGCACCTGAACCCTGCGAACGGCGCTATGCTTGTAACCTGTGAACCGCGAGCGGGAGTTTCACCATGCGCCAGCCCATGATGCTGATGGCCCTCAGTGCACTGGGGGCGTGCGCCAGCCCCTTGCCGCCCGTAGACCCAGGCAAGGCCTGGGTCGATCTCTACACCATCACCCCCGGCAGGACCATCATGGCCGACCGCCTCGACGGCCAGCGCCTGGATGACGGTCGCTACTTCCAGGTGACGCCGGGCAAGCACGAACTGGTGGTGCGCTTTGACTACGAGATCCATTCCGGCGGCTTCAGCACCGACCCCACCGAGCGAACCTGCTATCTCACCGTGCGCTACAACGACTTCAAGGCCGGCCAGCGTTATCGCCTGGAGGCACGGGCCCCGGCGATGCAACCGCAGGTGCTGCTGTACGACGCCAACCGCAAGGTGGTGGTCAACGAGCCGAGCAACGTGACCTGTATTCCCTAGGACTCACAGCCATTCGCCTGGAGCGGCCTTGTGTCGCGATAGGGACGCCAGGATTTCAGCATCAAACAAAAATCACCGGTGCTGCTGCGCAGCCCCATCGCGGCACAAGGCCGCTCCTACAGAGGTGGAAGCCGGCCTTACCTATCGTTCTTCTGGTAGATGATCTTCTTCGTGCCGCCATCGCAGCTGCCCACGATCATGTTCTGATCGCGGACTTCGCTGTTAGGCACGATCTCCAGCGTGTAGGAGGTCACCCCGCGCGCCTGGATCTTCGCTTCGATCTCGGCCTTCAGTTCCTCGCACGGCTTGGGCGCGGCCAGTGCGACCGTGGCGAGCAGGGCAGCCAGCACACCAATTGCTACGCGGATCATGGAACGGCTCCTGAGGCAGGGCAGACGAGCTGCCAACGCTGTTTAGACTACAGGAAACCGCCGCCGTTGCGCCGCCTAGGAAAGCAGGGTGGCGTCCAGGCTGATAGTCGCGTTCAGTACCTTGGAGACCGGGCAACCCGCCTTGGCCTTGTTGGCGATCTCCTTGAATTGCGCTTCGCTGGCACCCGGCACTGTTGCCTTGAGCGTGAGGTGCACGGCGGTAATGGCAAAGCCGTCGGCCTGCTTGTCGAGACTCACTTCGGCAACGGTATCGATACGTTCCGGGGTGAAACCCGCCTCGCCCAGCATCATCGACAGCGCCATCGAGAAGCACCCGGCATGGGCGGCGCCGATCAGCTCCTCCGGGTTGGTCCCGGGGCTGCCCTCGAAGCGGGTGTTGAAGCCGTAGGGCGCCTGCTTGAGCGCGCCGCTTTCAGTGGAAATCTGGCCTTTGCCGTCCTTCAGACCACCTTGCCAGACCGCCGATGCTGTCTTTTTCATGCTGCCTCCCGGACATGGGTTGGGTATGTACAGTTCTGAGGACTGGGCCTGCGCCAAGTTCAGATCAATCTGCAGGCAGGCATTGAATCCGCCGAATATGCCCATACAGAGTTCGCAAGGCCCTTGGCCAATCACCTGAAGCGGAGGCTCCAATGACGCACCTGCGAGACCTGAAGATATCCACCCTCGACCTGGTGCCCGTGCGCGCCGATGGCAGCCCGGCGCAATCGCTGCACAACTCGCTGGACCTGGCCCGGCACGCCGAACGCTTTGGCTACAACCGCTTCTGGGTCGCCGAACACCACAACATGGACGGCATCGCCAGTTCGGCCACCGCCGTGCTGATCGGCTACCTGGCCGGTGGCACCTCGACCATCCGCATCGGTTCCGGCGGGGTGATGCTGCCCAACCATGCGCCGCTGGTGATTGCCGAGCAGTTCGGTACCCTGGCCAGCCTGTACCCTGGCCGTATCGACCTGGGCCTGGGCCGCGCCCCGGGTTCCGACCAGATGACCGCCCGCGCCCTGCGGCGTGAACGCTCCGGCAGTGCCGACGACTTCCCCGACGATGTCGAGGAACTGTCACGCTACCTCGGCCCGCGTACCGATGATCAAAAAGTGATCGCCGTGCCCGGTTACGACACCGAGGTGCCGATGTGGCTGCTCGGTTCCAGCCTGTTCAGCGCCCAGCTGGCCGGCATGCGCGGCATGCCCTATGCCTTCGCCTCGCACTTCGCGCCACGCTACATGCACGAGGCGATCCGCATCTACCGTGACCATTTCAAGCCGTCCACCACGCTGGACAAGCCTTACGTGATGCTCGGCATCCCGATGGTGGTGGCCGAGACCGACGAAAAGGCCGAGTACCTGGCGACGTCGGTGTACCAGCGCATCCTTGCGCTGATCCGTGGCCAGAGCCTGATGCAGCGCCCGCCGGTCGAAAGCATGAATGGACTATGGCTGCCCCATGAGCGCGATGCGGTGAGCAGCTTCCTGGGCCTGGCGATGATCGGCAGCCCGCAGAAGGTGCGGGCGAAGGTGGAGGTGCTGCTGGAACAGACCGGGGCGGATGAGCTGATCTTTACCAGTGATCTTTATGAGCATGCCGACCGGATCAGGTCCTATGAGCTGATGGCGCAGGCCCTCAAGACCGAGTGATCTTCTTCGCGGGTAAACCCGCTCCCACAGGTACCTCACTGACCTTGATAACAGTGGAATACCTGTGGGAGCGGGCTTGCCCGCGAAGAATCCAGCGCATCAGCCACGGCGGTAGACAATCTCCTTGGTCCCGCCCTCGCAGGTGCCGACCACCTTGCCCGCCGGATCGCCCTTGTTGACGATCTCCAGCGTATAGCCCTTCACCCCCTTGGCATCCAGCTTCGCCGCAATCTCCGCCTTGAGCTCCTCGCACGGCTTGCCCGCCGCCAGCGCGCCGCCGGCCAATGCCATCAGCCCCACGGCCAGAATCAACTTCTTCATCGATCGCTTTCCTTGTACAGATCAAAGACGAAAAGGGCGCGAAGCTCGCGCCCTGCAACCTTATTACCCGATCAGGCCGGGCAAGCCTAGCCCAGCTTCGTTTCAGCTGTTGGCGATGCGAAAGCCCACCTTCAGCGTCACCTGGAAATGCGCGGCCTTGTTGTCGCGGATATGCCCGCGGGTATCGACCACCTCGAACCACTCCAGGTGCTTGATGCTCTTGCCGGCCTCGGCCAGGGCATTGTTGATCGCTTCTTCGATGCTGGTGGGGGAGGATCCGACCAGCTCGATCTTCTTGTAGGTGTGATGATCCGACATGAGTGCTCTCCTTGGTTGGGTAGTCCGTTGAGCCTAGCAGCGCAGGCCCGGTTTACCTGCGAGCGATCGCCGCAGGGCAAAGTTCGATCGCACTTTCGCCATCCCGCACAGTCGCATTCCTTACAGCCCATCACTGCGAAGGAGAGTCACCATGGCCCATAACTCGCTGCGCAAAGCGTCGCTGGAAAGCATGGAAGCCGAGATCGAAAGCCTGCTCAAGACGCTGGAGCACCTCAAGCACGATGCCTCGGAGGAGTCGCACAAGACCATGAAGGCGCTGCGCGGCAATGCCGAAAACGCCCTCAAGCATTCACGCAGCCTGCTCGGTGACGCCTACGAGGAAGTGAAGACCCGCACCCGCCAGACCGGTGTCGCCACCCGCGACTATGCCCAGGAACACCCTTGGACCACCGCCGGTGTGGCAGTCGGCGCCCTCGGCCTGCTGGCCGCCTACCTGATGTGCCGGCGCAGCTAGCCGGCCTGCTGTTGCAGCTCCCGGCGCAGCCATTGCGCCAGCTGCTCGGCGCGCCCGTCCGCGGCGCGCCGGGGCACCCACAGGGCCAACGCGGCGCGGGTCGGTGAGAAGCCCCATGGCGCAGCCAGCCGCCCGGCCTTCAGGTCGTCCGCCACCAGTGGTTGTGGCGCGATGGCCACGCCAAGCCCTGCCACCGCCGCCTCCAGCAGGTAGTACAAATGCTCGAATGCCTGGCCGTAACTCAGCGCGCCGGGCTCGATGCCATGCTGCTGCGCCCAGGTCGGCCAGGCCTGTGGCCGCGAGGTCGTGTGCAACACCGCCTCTCGTTGCAAAGCCACGGCTGGCGCGGCTTTCAAACGATCGAAGCCTTCGAAGTGCGGGCTCATCACCGGGCCGATCCGCTCTTCGGCGAGCACATGCACCTGCATGTCCGCCGGCCAGGGCGGTTCGGCATAGACCAGCAGGGCATCCAGCCCCGGGCGGCGAGGATCGAGATCGCCTTCGCCAGCTGAAAGGTGCAGGCGCAACTCCGGCAGGTCAGCCTTCAAACGTCCCAGGCGCGGGATGAACCAGCGCGCCAGCAGGCTGCCGGAACAACCGAGCACGAAGGGCGCTTCGTCGGCATCGCGGGAAAGCTCGGCGCAGACACTGCGCAAGCGGTCGAAGGCCTCGAAGCTGGCATCACGCAGGCGCACCCCGGCATCTGTGAGTTTGACGCCACGCCCGTCCTTGGCGAACAGGGCCACGCCCAGATGCTCCTCAAGCACCTTGATCTGTCGGCTGACGGCGCCATGGGTGACGTGAAGTACTTCGGCAGCCTGGCTGACACTGTTCAGCCGGGCGGTCGCCTCGAAGGCCCGCAGGGCGTTGAGGGGGGGAAGGTCCTGGGCCATTTGGCTTGTGAGTTTTCCTGACAGGTTTTCGCAATCTTATCGGTTTTCAGCCGGGCATGTCGTGGGTAGAGTAAAGCCCATCGACCAGTGTCGGCCTCTTCGCGGGCAAGCCCGCTCCCACAGATTCCAAGTGCGACGCCGTACCTGTGGGAGCGGGTTTACCCGCGAAGAAGCCAGCACGATCCCAACCCATACACCGCTTATGGAGCGCCCCATGACCCAGACCCAATACCGCGCCGGCCCCGATGCCAACGGCCTGTTCGGCTCGTTCGGCGGCCGCTACGTGGCCGAAACCCTGATGCCCCTGGTGCTGGACCTGGCCCGCGAATACGAAGCCGCCAAGGCCGACCCCAAGTTCCTCGAAGAACTGGCCTACTTCCAGCGCGACTACATCGGCCGCCCCAACCCGCTGTACTTCGCCGAGCGCCTGACCGAGCACTGCGGCGGCGCGAAGATCTTCTTCAAGCGTGAAGAGCTCAACCACACCGGCGCGCACAAGGTGAACAACTGCATCGGCCAGGTGCTGCTGGCCAAGCGCATGGGCAAGAAACGCCTGATCGCCGAGACCGGCGCCGGCATGCATGGCGTGGCCACAGCCACCGTCGCCGCGCGCTTCGGCCTGCCTTGCGTGATCTACATGGGCGCCACCGACATCGAGCGTCAGCAGGCCAACGTGTTCCGCATGAAGCTGCTGGGCGCCGAGATCGTCCCGGTGACCGCCGGCACCGGCACGCTCAAGGACGCCATGAACGAGGCCCTGCGTGACTGGGTCACCAACGTCGACGACACCTTCTACCTGATCGGCACCGTGGCAGGTCCCCACCCGTACCCGGCGATGGTCCGCGACTTCCAGTCGATCATCGGCAAGGAAACCCGCGCCCAGTTGCAGGAGAAGGAAGGGCGCCTGCCCGACAGCCTGATCGCCTGCGTCGGCGGCGGCTCCAACGCCATGGGCCTGTTCCACGACTTCCTCGATGATGCCAGCGTGCAGATCATCGGCGTCGAAGCCGGCGGCCACGGCGTGCACACCGACAAGCACGCGGCCAGCCTGAACGGCGGCGTGCCGGGCGTGCTGCACGGCAACCGCACCTACCTGCTGCAGGACGACGACGGCCAGATCACCGACGCCCACTCGATCTCGGCAGGCCTGGACTACCCCGGCATCGGCCCGGAGCACGCCTACCTGCACGAAGTGAAGCGCGTGGAGTACGTCAGTATCACCGACGACGAGGCTCTCGACGCCTTCCACGCCACCTGCCGCCTGGAGGGCATCATCCCGGCGCTGGAAAGCTCCCACGCCCTGGCCGAGGCGATCAAGCGCGCGCCGAAGCTGCCCAAGGACCACCTGATGGTGATCTGCCTGTCCGGTCGTGGTGACAAGGACATGCAAACCGTGATGAACCACATGGCCGCCCAGGAGAAACAGGCATGAGCCGTCTCGAACAACGCTTCGCCGAACTGAAGGCCGAAGGCCGCTCGGCACTGGTCACCTTCGTCACTGCCGGCGACCCGGGCTACGACGCTTCGCTGGAGATCCTCAAGGGCCTGCCAGCGGCCGGTGCCGACGTGATCGAACTGGGGATGCCGTTCACTGACCCCATGGCCGACGGCGTGGCCATCCAGCTCGCCACCCTGCGCGCCCTGGAGGCCGGCCAGACCCTGGCCAAGACCCTGCAGATGGTTCGCGAATTCCGTGTGGATAACCAGACCACGCCCATCGTGTTGATGGGTTACTACAACCCGATCCACCGTTTCGGCGTGGCGCAGTTCGTCGCCGAGGCGAAGGAAGCCGGCGTCGATGGCCTGATCATCGTCGACCTGCCACCGGAGCACGACGCCGAGCTGGCCACTCCGGCCCAGGCCGCGGGTATCGACTTCATCCGCCTGACCACCCCGACCACCGACGATGCGCGCCTGCCGCGCGTGCTGGAGCGCAGCTCCGGGTTCGTCTACTACGTGTCGGTGGCCGGTGTGACCGGTGCCGGTTCGGCAACCACCGAGCATGTGACCGAGGCCATTGCGCGCCTGCGTCGGCATACCGATCTGCCGATCAGTGTTGGCTTTGGTATCCGCACGCCTGAGCAGGCCGCCGCCATTGCCCGTTTGGCCGATGGCGTGGTGGTGGGTTCGGCGCTGGTCGACAAGATCGCCCAGGCCAAGGATGCCGGCCAGGCAGTGAAGGATGTGCTGAGCCTGTGCTCGGCGCTGGCCGAAGGCGTGCGCGCCGCCCGGGCCTGATCCGCGTCGCCTGCTTCGCGGGTAAACCCGCTCCCACAGTAATGGTGTGATCCTGATAGTTTCACCTGACCTGTGGGAGCGGGTTTACCCGCGAAGAGGCCCGCACAGGCAACAACGATCTACTCTTTGAAAATCGACAGATCCAACGGCCTGATCGCCCCCATCCAGATCGCATGATCGCGATGATCCGCCAGCTCATCCCCGGTTTCCGGGTGCAGGAACACCACCAGCCCCTTGCGATACAGCGCCAGCCACGGCAGCACCACGCCGACCACTTCCGGCCCGAAGGCCAACTGGCAGCTCCAGTCCGGGTGCGGCCCGACCGGCTTCTGGTGCATGCGCCCCATGGTCACGGAGAACAGGCGCGCCGCCTCCTCGCACAGCTCACGGGCCTGTTCCATGGTCGATGCGTCGTAGTACACGTGGGCGTGATAGCCCTTGATCCTTTGCACGGTGGCTCCTGATTACAGTAATACGAACATCTGGAAGTCTACGCCATCCCTGTAGGAGCGGCCTTGTGCCGCGAAAGGGGCGCGAAGCGGCCCCAGATTATGGCAATCCCGCAACACTACCGGGGCTGCTTTGCAGCCCTTTCGCGGCACAAGGCCGCTCCTACATGCGCTCCAGCTCCAGCCAATCTACGAACCGCTGGATCAGCGCCCCGCGTCGTTTGCGCGGCGGCAGCACTACGTAATACCCGCGCTCCGACCGCAGACTGCCTTCCATAGGCCGACACAACAACCCTTGCTCGACCAGCCCATCAACCAGATGTGCCCAACCGATGGCCACCCCTTGCCCGGCAATCGCGGCCTGAATCAGCAGCGTGTAGTTATCAAACCGTAGCTGCCCGGACGGAGGCGGGCTGTCCACACCAAGACCACGAAACACCCCCGCCCAATCGAACCAGCGACTGGCCTGCTCGCCCTTCAGATGCAGCAAGGGCAATCGTTGCAAAGCCACGGCTGACAAGGGTTTGCCATGAGCCAGCCGCGGACTGCAGACCGGGAAGACCTCCTCGTCGAACAACCAGCGGCTCTCACCCTGGTGAAAGCGCCCATCGCCAAACAGCACCGCCACATCGATGTCCGGGCGCAACATCCCCTGGCTGCGCTCGCCGGTGACCAGGCTCACATCCACCTGTGGATTGGCCTCGTGAAAGCGCTGCAAGCGCGGCATCAGCCAGAACGCGGCAAAGGCGAAGTCGGTGGCCACCTGCAACACCTCGCGCTGACCACGCCCGCTGGCCAAGGCAACACCATCGTCCATGGCCTGCAACCCTTGATGCACCTGTTCGAACAGCAACTGGCCCGCTTCGGTCAGCTCGATGCCCCGGTAGATGCGATCGAACAATCGCGTCCCCAGCCGCGCCTCCAGGCGCTTCACCTGCTGGCTCACCGCCGGCTGCGTGGTGCCCAGCTCCAGGGCAGCGGCAGTAAAGCCACGCAGACGTGCGGCGGCCTCGAATACACGCAGGGCATCGAGGGACAGTTCCGCAAGGTGCTCAAACATAAGCTTGGCTAATCCCAGTCATTGCCCGACGTGGGCTTTACCCACGTTATCCACAGCACCATGCTGGATTGCAAGCGTTCTCCATAACCCTCGACGATGGAAGTCACCATGAAGCAACCCAACATACTGTTCATCATGGCCGACCAGATGGCCGCGCCGCTGCTGCCGATCTACACCCCGTCGCCGATCAGGATGCCCAACCTGGCGCGCCTCGCCGAGCAGGCCGTGGTGTTCGATTCCGCCTACTGCAACAGCCCGCTGTGCGCCCCCTCGCGCTTCACCCTGGTCAGCGGCCAGTTGCCCAGCCGCATCGGCGCCTATGACAACGCCGCCGATTTCCCCGCCGATATACCGACTTACGCCCACTACCTGCGCCGCCTCGGCTACCGCACCGCGCTGTCGGGCAAGATGCATTTCTGCGGCCCGGACCAGTTGCATGGCTATGAGCAAAGACTGACCAGCGACATCTACCCGGCCGATTACGGCTGGGCGGTGAACTGGGACGTCCCCGACGAGCGCCCTAGCTGGTACCACAACATGTCCTCGGTGTTGCAGGCCGGACCCTGCGTGCGCACCAACCAGCTGGATTTCGACGAAGAGGTGGTGTTCAAGGCACGCCAGTACCTCTACGACCACGTGCGCGAAGACGATGGCCGGCCCTTCTGCCTGACCGTGTCGATGACCCACCCGCACGATCCGTACACCATCCCCAAACGCTACTGGGATCTCTACGAGGCGGTGGATATCCCGCAGCCCCGCGACATGATCGCCCAGAGCCAGCAAGACCCGCACTCGCAACGCCTGCTCAAGGTCTACGACCTGTGGGACAAGCCGCTGCCCGTGGACAAGATCCGCGATGCCCGCCGCGCCTACTTCGGCGCCTGCAGCTACATCGACGACAATATCGGCCTGCTTGTGCAGACGCTGGAAGACTGCGGCCTGGCCGACGACACCCTGATCGTCTTCTCCGGCGACCACGGCGACATGCTTGGCGAGCGCGGGCTCTGGTACAAGATGCACTGGTTCGAGATGTCGGCGCGGGTGCCGTTGCTGATCCACGCGCCCAAACGCTTCGCACCAGCGCGGGTCAGCGCCAGCGTATCCACCTGCGATCTGCTGCCGACCCTGGTCGAGTTGGCCGGCGGCGCTGTGGATAACACCCTTCATCTGGACGGCCGCTCGCTGCTCGGCCACCTGCAAGGGCAGGGGGGCCATGACGAGGTGATCGGCGAGTACATGGCCGAAGGCACCGTCGGCCCGCTGATGATGATCCGCCGCGGCGCATACAAGTTCGTGTACAGCGAGGACGACCCCTGTTTACTCTACGACCTGAGCCGCGACCCGCACGAGCGGGAGAACCTCACCGGCAGCCCGGAGCACCAGGCGCTGCTGCAGGCATTTGTCGATGAAGCGAATCAGCGCTGGGATATCCCCAGCCTGCGCCAGCAGGTGCTGGCCAGCCAGCGCCGCCGCCGTCTGGTGGCCGATGCGCTGTCCATCGGCACGCTGAAAAGCTGGGACCACCAACCCCTGGTGGACGCAAGCCAACAGTACATGCGCAACCACATCGATCTCGACGACCTCGAGCGCAAGGCACGTTATCCACAGCCCGCACCCCTGGATTGAGAAGAGAGGCCGCCATGCAGAAGTTCTCCACCGCCGTGCTCGCCCTGGCCCTGAGCCTGGGCACGGCCCACGCCGCCGACGGCGACGCGCAATGCAGCACCGTGAAGCTGGCCGACCCCGGCTGGAGCGATATTGCCAGCACCAACGCTGTCGCCCGCCTGCTCCTGGAAAGCCTGGGTTACCAGGTGAAGATTGACAGCCTGGCCGTGCCGATCATCTACGGCGGCCTCAAGGATGGCCGGGTGGATGCCTTCCTCGGCAACTGGATGCCGGCGCAGCAGGGTTTTCATGACAAGTTCATCGCCAATGGCGACGTGCAGCAGTTGGCGCGCAACCTGGAGGGCACCGAGTTCACCCTGGCGGTGCCCGATTATGTGTGGGAGGCCGGCGTGAAGGACTTCGCCGACCTGCACAAGTACGCCGACAAGTTCGACAAGAAGCTCTATGGCATCGGCTCCGGCGCGCCGGCCAACCTGTCGCTGAAGGAGATCATCGACAAGAACGACTTCGAGCTCGGCCAGTGGAAGCTGGTCGAGTCCAGCGAGCAGGCGATGTTGGCCCAGGTGGATCGGGCAGTGAAGAAGCAGCAGTTCATCACCTTCCTGGGTTGGACCCCGCACCCGATGAACGTGAAGTTGAAGATGCATTACCTCACGGGTGGCGAAAAATGGTTTGGCAGCAAAGGTGATGTGTACACGCTGACCCGCAAGGGATATCCACAGGTGTGCCCGAATGCGGCGAAGTTGCTGGGCAACCTGACGTTCACGCTGGATATGGAGAACAGCATCATGGCCGAGGTTGTGGATAAGAAGGTGAGCTTTGATGAGGCAGCCAGGGGTTGGGTGAAGGCCCATCCACAGGTGCTTAATGCCTGGCTCGCGGGGGTGACCACCAAAGCTGGCGGGGAATCCCAAGCGGCCGTAAAAGCTAAACTCTGACCCGTTGAGCGACATCTAACCCCCGTGGGAGCGGGTTCACCCGCGAACACCGGCACAGCCGGTGCCATGCACCGCAGTGCTCGCTTCGCGGGTAAACCCGCTCCCACAGGGCTGGTGAAATCTTCAGGAATCCCTATTCCCATGCCCCGCCTGACCCACCTGCTGCCCTTCCTCACCTGGCTCCCCCGCCAATCGGGCCGCAGCCTGCGCCAGGACCTGCTGGTGGGCCTGAGCGGCGCCATCCTCGCCCTGCCGCAATCGATCGCCTACGCCCTGATCGCCGGCCTGCCCGCCGAGTACGGCCTGTACGCCGCCATCGTGCCGGTGCTGGTCGCCTGCCTTTGGGGCTCTTCCTGGCACCTGATCTGCGGCCCCACCGCCGCTATCTCCATCGTCCTGTACGCCAGCATCAGCCCACTGGCCGTGGTCGGCAGCGCCGACTACGTGACCCTGGTGCTGCTGCTGACCTTTCTCGGCGGCATCTTCCAACTCTTGCTGGGGCTGCTGCGCTTCGGCACGCTGGTCAACTTCGTCTCCCATTCGGTGGTGCTGGGCTTCACCCTCGGTGCCGCCGTTGTCATCGCCCTGGGCCAATTGCCCAACCTGCTGGGCCTGGACCTACCTAGCCAGGCCACGGCTCTGAAGACCGTGCAGGAATTGGCCGGTCATATTGGCGAGGTGGACATGCCATCGCTGGTACTCGGACTGAGCACCCTGGCGATTGGTGTGGTATTGAAGCTGTGGCGTCCACGCTGGCCGAGCCTGTTGATAAGTCTGCTGCTGGTCAGCCTGGCGGCTTGGCTGTTGCCCGGCGTGTTCGGCCATGTGCCACGCGTGCCTGCTTTCATCGGCCAGTTGCCACCGCTCAGCCCACTGCCGCTACTCGATGTGGAACTGATGCTGCGCCTGCTGCCCAGCGCCGTGGCCATCGGCATGCTTGGGCTGGTCACCAGCCTGTCCATCGCCCGCTCCCTGTCCGCGCGCTCCGAGCAACTGATCGACGCCAACCAGGAGATCCGCGCCCAGGGCCTGTCGAACATCATGGGGGCATTGTTCTCCGGCTACCTGTCCTCCGGCTCCTTTACCCGCTCCGGGCTCAGCTACGACGCAGGCGCCCGCTCACCGTTGGCCGGGGTGTTCTCGGCGCTGTGGGTGGCGCTGTTCGCGGTCGCTGGTGCCGGGCTGATCGCCCATCTGCCGATCCCGGCAATGGCAGGCAGCATCCTGCTGATCTGCTGGGGGCTGGTGGACCATCGCGGCATCCGCGCGCTGTTCCGGGTCAGCCGCTCGGAGTTCCTGGTGATGGCGCTGACCGCCGCCGCGACCCTGCTGCTGGAGCTGCAAACGGCGATCTACGCCGGGGTGCTGGCATCGCTGTTCTTCTACCTCAAGCGCACCTCGAGGCCGCGAGTGCAGCAGAGCCGGGAAGGGGAGGCGGACGTGTTGCGGGTGGGCGGGTCGATCTTCTTCGGCGCGGCGCATTACCTGCAGGTGCGCTTGCAGCGCTGCCAGGGGCCGCATGTGGTGATCGATGCGCGACAGGTGAACTTCATCGACTATTCGGGTGTGGATATGTTGCACCGCGAGGCGCGGCGGTTGATGCGCAATGGCGGTAGCCTGACGTTGCAGCGGGCACGGCCGCAGGTGATAGAGGAACTGCAAAAGCTGGAAGGGATGGCGAGTTGCCCGATTCGCTTCGAGGACTGATGGTCAACTGGCATTTCTGTCAGTTGCGAACAGCGTGCAGGCGATGAAAGAGTGAATAACGCCCATTCACTGCGGAGCACGCCATGAGTAGTTGCGCTCATCTCGCACTGGCACTCGTGCCATTACTAGCCGCTCCAGGCAGCGGCGCTGTGGATAACTGCTGGAGCGTTGCCGATGCTCAGGTACGGATTGCCCGACTGGAAAGCGACATGACCGCTCGCGATCCCTACACTGGCGAAACGCAATCCACAGCAAAACTCGCTCACTACCAGCAGCAGATTTACCTGGAACGCCAATTCATCCAACAGCGCCCCGACGTCAACTGCGCGCCAGTTGACGACGCAGCTCATCCAGCACAGGCGCCGTGTCCGGACGCACTCCCCGCCAGATAAAGAACGCCTCAGCCGCCTGCTCGGCCAGCATCCCCAGCCCATCCAGCACCTTGGCCGCGCCAAGCTTGGTGGCCCACTGGCAGAACGGCGTCGGCTCCTTGCCATACATCATGTCATAGCAGACCGTGCGCCCCGCCTCGACCAGGCTGTCGGCAATCGGCGGCAGCTCGCCGGACAGGCTCGCCGAAGTGGCGTTGATGATCACGTCCACAGGCTCCTGCAACCAGCTGAAACCACTGGCCACCACCGGGCCCAGCTCATCGAATTCGCGCGCCAGCTGCTCGGCCTTTTCCACGGTGCGGTTGGCGATCACCAGCGATTGCGGGTTGTGCGCCAGGATAGGCTCCAGCACACCTCGAACAGCACCGCCAGCGCCAAGGATAAGGATGCGCTTGCCCGCCAGGGTCACCCCGGCATTCACCGTCAGATCACGCACCAGCCCGGCGCCGTCGGTGTTGTCGCCCTGCAACGTACCGTCGGCCAGCTTGGTCAAGGTGTTCACCGCGCCGGCACGCTGGGCGCGCGGGGTGAGGCTGTCGCACAGGCGATAGGCCTCTTCCTTGAACGGCACGGTGACGTTGGCGCCGCTGCCTTGCTTGAAGAAGCCTGTGGCGCAGTCGCTGAACTCGTCCAGAGGCGCCAGCAGGGTGGCGTACTCCAGGGCCTGGCCGGTCTGGTCGGCGAACAGGCGGTGGATCAGCGGCGACTTGCTGTGGCCAATGGGGTTGCCGAATACGACGTACTGGTCCATGGGAGCTCCTCGGTTATCCACAGGCTTACTGGGCGAGCCAGTCGCGGTCCTGCAGGAAATAGTCGGTCAGGCGCGCTTCTTCGCTGCCCGGCTCGGCTTTCCAATCGTAGCCCCAACGCACCTGCGGCGGCAGCGACATCAGGATCGACTCGGTGCGACCGCCCGACTGCAAACCGAACAGCGTGCCACGGTCGTAGACCAGGTTGAACTCAACGTAGCGGCCACGGCGGTATTCCTGGAATTCACGCTGCTTGGGAGTGTACGGCGTGTCCTTGCGGCGCTGGATGATCGGCAGGTAGGCATCGACGTAGGCGTCGCCGATGGCGCGCATGAAGGCGAAGCAGGTGTCGAAGTCCCACTCGTTCAGGTCGTCGAAGAACAGGCCGCCAATGCCGCGCGGCTCGCCACGGTGCTTCAGGTGGAAGTAGCGGTCGCACCAGGCCTTGTAGCGCGGGTAGACGTCGGCGCCGAATGGCGCGCAGGCCTGCTCGGCGACGCGGTGCCAGTGCACGCAATCTTCCTCGTTGCCGTAGTACGGGGTCAGGTCGAAGCCGCCGCCGAACCACCATACCGCCTCTTCACCTTCCTTCTCGGCGATGAAAAAGCGCACGTTGGCGTGGGAAGTCGGCACATGCGGATTATGCGGGTGGATCACCAGCGACACGCCCAGGGCCTCGAAACCTCGGCCCGCCAGCTCCGGCCGGTGGGCACTGGCCGACGGCGGCAGGCCGGCGCCGAACACGTGGGAGAAGTTCACCCCACCTTTCTCGATCACCTTGCCCTCGCCGATCACCCGTGTGCGACCGCCGCCGCCGGCATCGCGCACCCAGGCATCCTCGACGAAGCGGGCGCCGCCGTCTTCGGTTTCGAGGGCAGAGCAGATGCGGTCTTGCAGGTCGAGCAGGTAGGCTTTTACGGCCTCGGTGCGGCTGGTCATCGGGTCACCTGGAAGGAGCGGGAAAATTCGCCGCGTAGCATACCACCGGCCGACGCCGCGTCGCAGTTGACGGCGGTCAAGCAAAGGCGTCCGATAGAAGGCCTTTGCGACCCTCGACAACAGGAGTGTGTGATGGCCAAGCGTATCCAGTTCAGCCAGCATGGCGGCCCGGAAGTCCTGCAACTGGTGGAGTTCGACCCGGCACCGCCCGGCCCGCAGCAAGTGCGGGTGCGTAACCATGCGATCGGCTTGAATTTCATCGACACCTATTTCCGCAGCGGGCTGTATGCGCCGCCTGCGCTGCCGTCTGGCCTGGGCACCGAAGCGGCCGGCGTGGTCGAGGCGGTGGGCGAGGGCGTCAGCCGGATCAAGGTCGGCGACCGCGTGGCCTATGCCGGTGGGCCGCTGGGGGCCTACAGCGAGGTGCATACGCTGCCGGAGGCCAACCTGGTGAAGCTGCCGGAGGCGATCAGCTTCGAACAGGCGGCAGCGGTGATGCTCAAGGGGCTGACCACGCAGTATTTGCTCAAGCAGACCCATGCCGTGCAGCCGGGGGACTTCGTGCTGTTCCACGCCGCCGCCGGCGGTGTGGGGTCGCTGGCATGCCAGTGGGCCAAGGCACTGGGGGCGAAGCTGATCGGTACCGTCAGCTCTGCTGAGAAAGCCGAACGGGCCAAGGCCCTCGGCGCCTGGGCGACCATCGACTACAGCCATGAAGACGTGGCGGAGCGCGTGCTGGAGCTGACCGACGGTCAGAAGTGCTCGGTGGTGTATGACGGAGTGGGCGCCGATACCTGGCTGACTTCGCTGGATTGCCTGCGGCCGCGCGGTTTGATGGTCAGCTTTGGCAATGCCTCCGGCGCGGTAACCGGGGTCAACTTGGGGATCCTGTCGCAGAAGGGGTCGTTGTATGTCACCCGGCCGACGCTGGGGAGCTACGCCAACAATGCCGAGAACACCCAGGCAATGGCTGACGACCTGTTCGCGATGATCGCCAGTGGCAAGCTCGTTGTGGATATCCAGCAGCGGTATCCATTGAGCGAGGCGGCCAAGGCGCAGACGGAGTTGTCGGCGCGGCGGACTGTTGGCTCGACTGTGCTTCTACCTTGAGGGCCCTATCGCGGGGCAAGTCGCAGCGGCGCACCGCCGCTCCCACGCCATAATCAGAGACCGGCGTGGGAGCGGCGGTTCGCCGCTGCGACTTGTCCCGCGATGCTATTGCTCAGTCGTAGTGGAACCGGCATTGCAGTACCGTCAACCGGCCACCTTCATAGAAGTAGACCAGACGGTGCTCTCGGGTGATGCGACGAGACCAGAACCCGGAAAGATCACCCTTGAGCGGCTCAGGTTTGCCCGTCCCTTTGAAGGGTGTGCGGCAGCACTCGCGAATAAGCACATTGACTGCCTCGAAGATCACCGAATCAGCTTCGCGCCAGTGGTGATAGTCCTCCCACCCCTCGACAGTGAACGCAACACTCACGGAATTCCGAGCCTCAGTCTTGTTGCGTTGCTTTGACTTCATGTTCATCGATGATCAGCTCTTGGGTAACTGGCTGACCCGACCGCAGCTGCTCGACTGATGAACGCAAGCGCCTTGCGTTGGCAGATGACCCTAGCAAGTAAAGGGTCTCCTGCATGCCGTTGTAATCCTCCAGGGACAGCATGACCACCGGCTCACCACGTTGGCGCGTGATGATTGCCGGCTCATGGTCACGGCATACGTCATCCATCGTTTGCTTCAGGTCGGCGCGAGCTTGGCTAAAAGTCAGTACATGCATTTGTCCAATCCTTCCCGGATTACAAAGGAGAGCTGAGCGAACATTGTACAAAGCTGTGTACAAATCTCAACGACCCGCCGTCGGCGTCTTCATCACTCGGGATGGAGTGCTGCGCAAAGCAAAGGGAGATTACCGGCCCAAACCTTCAGCGAGAACGTGATTGGATCGGTGTGACACGTAGGGTATTTCCCAGTTTCTATTTCATCGCGGGGCAAGTCGCAGCGGCGAACCGCCGCTCCCACGTCATGACCAGAGATCGGCGTGGGAGCGGGCTTGCCCCGCGATTGCGTCAGTTCAGCCGGCGGGTTTCTTCAACGCTGGAGCCGACTCGAGGCCATCGAGCATCGCCTCCACCAACCCCTCCGCCATTTCCAGCGAATGCAGGCTGGACCAGTACATGCCTCGCCCCTCATCGCGCAGGTGGTCGAGGGCCTTGATGCCGGTGTCGTAGGCACAGCGCAGGTAGAGCGCGACGTGTACCAGGGCGTCGTGGGCTTCGATGTTGGGGTTTACGGTGAAGAGTGGAGGGTGGCCGGCGTCGCAGCGGCCGAAAGGGTGGGTTGTGGTGTTTGGGAGTGGTGGATCGGGAACAAGCTTTCTAGTCATGGGAATTCGCTCCTTAAAAAACCACCGGCCCCGCTACCACGCGAATTGGGTGGCGACTGTACGCGAGGTGGTAGACCCGGGCGATTCCCAAACCAGGCAGGCTCGAAAGCCTCCCACGCACAGCCGCCATGGACTGACATGGGAAATCGAATACCCGGGCTACCACACCTGATCGCCAAATTATTCGGCGATGGTCTGGAGCCTAGAGGCAGGAGTTCCCATTGAGAAGGTAATGGCAGTCGACAGACTGCGTAGGATATTTCTCTGAATTCAGAATGGGCAGCCATCTGGGTGCAAATCAGAAAAATCGGCGGGGATTCTGGGGCCGCTTTGCGGCCCTTTCGCGGCACAAGGCCGCTCCTACAGGGGATCGCGATTGCCTGTAGGAGCGGCCTTGTGCCGCGAAACGAGGGCGAAGCCCTCGCCAGCGGTATCAACCCGGGCGCACAACCTCGCCGGTCGCCAGGTCGCGAATCAGGCTCGGGTTCTTCCGCCCACCCAACGCCCCACCCAGCACCATATCCAGCTCGTTGTGGAAATACTGCTCCACCCGCAACCGACTCTTGGCCGCCGGCCGCCCGGCCGGGTTGCAGGAGGTGGAGATCAGCGGCCCGACCAGCGCGCACAACTCCCGCACCTGTGGATGATCGCTGACCCGCAGCGCCACGGTGTCGTGCTGCCCGGTCACCCACTCGGGCAGCAGGCCCTGGTGCGGCACCAGCCAGGTGTTAGGCCCAGGCCAAGTGGCGCTCATGCGGTCGATCCAGTCCTGGGGGAAATCCTCGAACAGAAAGTCGAACTGGCGGATGTTGTCGGCGACCAAAATCAGTCCTTTATCCACAGGGCGCGACTTGAGCGCCAGCAGGCGATACACCGCGTCCTCGTTCCATGGGTCGCAGCCCAGGCCCCAGACCGCTTCCGTCGGATAGGCAATCACCGCACCCGCCTTCACCTCGCGCGCGGCTTGTTGCACACGCCAACTGCTCACCATTTTCCGTCTCTCCGCATAAACGCCGTGCGCGCAGTGTACTTAGCCGGCACGGGCAAACCAACGCCCGGCTTCGTTGCTCACCCGGCCTTCGAGCTCCAGCTCGGTGAGACTGGCAAGCACCTGGGCCAACGGCAGGCCGCTGCTGTGGGCCAGGCCCTCGCTGGTGTGGGGGGCAGCGTGGAGCAGGGCGAGCAGGGGATGGGCGGGTTTATCCACAACTGCGGGCGGCAGGTTCTGCCAACCGCGCAGGCTGTCGAGGATCTGCTCCACGCTTTCCACCAGCAGGGCGCCATCGCGGATCAGCTGGTGGCAGCCCTTGGCGCCGGGGTGATGAATGGACCCAGGAATCGCGTACACCTCTCGCCCCTGTTCGGCGGCGAGCCGTGCGGTGATCAACGAGCCACTGGCGAGGCTGGCCTCGACCACCAGCACACCCAGCGACAAGCCGCTGATGATCCGGTTACGGCGCGGAAAGTTGCCGGCCAGTGGCCCAGCGTCCAGCGGATACTCGGAAACCAGCGCGCTACCGCTGTCGATCATCGCCCTGGCCAGGTCACGGTGGCGCTGTGGATAAAGTTTTTGCAACCCCGTGCCGAGCACCCCTATGGTGTACCCGCCAGCCTTCAACGCGGCCCGATGAGCGGCACCGTCGACGCCCAGTGCCAGCCCGCTGGTGATGGTGAAACCCGCCTGGGAAAGGCATCGGGAAAACGAGCCCGCGGTATCCAGCGCCGGGGGTGAAGCACGCCTGCTGCCCACGATCGCCAGTTGCGGTTGCTCGAGCAAAGCGGGCTCGCCCGCGACGAACAACAGCGGCGGCGGATCGTCTATCTCGGCCAGCAACGCCGGGTAGCCAGGCCTGTCCCACATCAGTAAATGCTGGCCCGGACGCTCTATCCAGCGCATTGCAGCCAATGCGCCGTCGCGCACTTGCGGGCTGCGGCGGGCGTCTATACTGGCATCCTTCAGCCCCAACGCCTGCCAGGCGCTGGCCGGCGCGCTGAGTGCCGACGAGGCACTGCCGAACGCGTCGATGAGGGTATGGAAACGACGCAAGCCAATATCCGGAAGGCTATGAAGACGCAGTCGCGCCTCCAGTTCCGCAGGCGGACAAGGCGACGAACGGGATGGGTTCATGGTGGATCGTCCTTGATCGACAGGGGGCCAGATACGTGGCACAACCTGTGGATATCTTTGTGAATAACACTTTGAAAAGCTGTCCATGAAATGGCAGCTATCAAGCCCATAGAGACCCTAGCCAAGCTTCACAGGTGCCGAACGCCCCATTTCCCTTTATTATGTGTGCTCAGTTTTCAACCGACCGCACAGTGACTGCCTGACCACCATGGCCATTTTGAACATTCTCGAATTCCCCGATCCGCGCCTGCGCACCATCGCCAAACCGGTGACGGAGTTTGACGACGCCTTGAGCCAGCTGATCGACGACATGTTCGAGACCATGTACGAGGCGCCTGGCATCGGCCTGGCCGCCACCCAGGTCAACGTGCACAAGCAGGTCGTGGTGATGGACCTGAGCGAAGACCGTAGCGAGCCGCGCGTCTTCATCAACCCCACGGTCGAGGAACTGACCCACGACATGGGCCAGTACCAGGAAGGCTGCCTGTCGGTGCCCGGCTTCTACGAGAACGTCGACCGCCCGCTGCGCGTGCGGGTCAAGGCCCAGGACCGCGACGGCAAGCCCTACGAACTGGAATGCGAAGGCCTGCTGGCGGTGTGTGTGCAGCACGAGTTCGATCACCTCAACGGCAAGTTGTTCGTCGACTACCTGTCCCAGCTCAAACGCGACCGGATCAAGAAGAAGCTGGAAAAGCAGCACCGCCAGCAAGCCTGATCCCCACCTTCCAGAAGGCTTGCTCCGGCAAGCCTTTTTCTTTTTGAAGAAGCGAGAACTCCATGCGCATCGTCTTCGCAGGCACTCCAGAGTTTGCCGCCGAACACCTCAAGGCCCTGCTCGACAGCCCGTACGAGATCGTGGCCGTCTACACCCAGCCCGACCGCCCGGCCGGCCGTGGCCAGAAGCTCATGCCGAGCGCGGTCAAGGCGCTGGCCGTGGCCCATGATATCCCGGTGTACCAGCCGCAGACCCTGCGCAATGCCGATGCACAAGCCGAACTCGCCGCACTGAAGCCAGACCTGATGGTGGTGGTCGCCTACGGCCTGATCTTGCCGCAAGTGGTGCTGGATATCCCGCGCTTGGGTTGCATCAACAGCCACGCCTCCCTGCTGCCACGCTGGCGCGGCGCGGCGCCGATCCAGCGCGCCGTGGAAGCCGGCGACGCCGAGAGCGGCGTGACCGTGATGCGCATGGAAGCCGGCCTGGACACCGGCCCGATGCTGCTCAAAGTGGTTACCCCTATCGGCGCCGACGACACCGGCGGCACCCTGCACGACCGCCTCGCCGAAATGGGCCCGCCTGCTGTAGTACAGGCAATTGCCGGCTTGGCCGACGGTTCGCTGCAAGGTGAAGTCCAGGACGATGCCCTGGCCACCTACGCCCACAAGCTGAACAAGGACGAAGCACGCATCGACTGGAGCCGCCCGGCCGTGGAGCTGGAGCGCCTGATCCGTGCCTTCAACCCCTGGCCGGTGTGCCACAGCACCCTCGACGGCGAAAGCGTGAAGGTGCTGGCCGCCAACTTGTCCACAGGCCAGGGCGCCCCCGGTGAAATCCTCTCCGCCAGCAAGGACGGCCTGGTCGTCGCCTGCGGTGACGGCGCCCTGAGCCTGACCCGCCTGCAACTGCCCGGCGGCAAGGCCCTGGCCTTCAGCGACCTGTTCAACAGCCGCCGCGAGAAGTTCGCCAGCGGCAAGGTGCTTGGCCAATGAACCCACGCCTGGCCGCCGCCCGCGCCCTTGCCGCCGTGCTCAGCGGCAAGGCCTCGCTGAACAGCTCGTTGCCGGCGCAACTGGACAAGGTCGAAGAGCGCGACCGGGGCCTGACCCAGGACCTGGCCTTCGGTACCGCCCGCTGGCAGCCGCGCCTGGACCTGCTGGCCGCGCAACTGCTGCAGAAGCCGTTCAAGGCCGCCGACGCCGATGTACAGGCGCTGCTGCTGGTCGGCCTGTACCAGCTGTTCTACACGCGCATCCCGGCCCACGCCGCCATCGGCGAGACCGTGGGTTGCGCCGACAAGCTCAAGAAGCCGTGGGCCAAGGGCCTGCTCAATGCCGTGCTGCGCCGCGCCCAGCGTGAAGGCGAGGAGCTGCTCGCCGGCATGGAAGGCGACCCCGTGGTACGCACCGCCCACCCGCGCTGGCTGCAGAAATCGCTGAAAGCCTTCTGGCCGGAGCAATGGGAAGCCATCTGCGCCGCCAACAACGCCCACCCGCCGATGATCCTGCGGATCAACCGCCGCCATCACAGCCGCGATGCCTACCTGGCGCTGCTGGCCGAGGCCGGCATCCAGGCCAGCGCCTGCCAGTTCAGCCGCGACGGCATCGTCCTGGCCGAAGCCTGCGACGTACGTGGTTTGCCGGGCTTCGCCGACGGCTGGGTGAGCGTGCAGGACGAAGCCGCGCAGCTGTCCGCCGACCTGCTCGAACTGGCCCCCGGCCAGCGCGTGCTCGACGCCTGCTGCGCCCCGGGTGGCAAGACCTGCCATCTGCTGGAAGCCGAACCTGGCCTGGCCCACATGGTCGCCATCGACCTGGAAGCCAAACGCCTGGCCCGCGTGCGCGAGAACCTCGACCGCCTCAAGCTCGACGCCGAGCTGATCGCCTGCGACGCCCGCGACACCACCAGTTGGTGGGACGGCAAGCCATTCCAGCGCATCCTGCTCGATGCGCCCTGCTCGGCCACCGGCGTGATCCGCCGCCACCCGGACATCAAGCTGACCCGCCAGGCCGAGGACATCCCGGCCCTGGCCGCGCTGCAAGGCGAGCTGCTCGATGCCCTGTGGCCGACCCTGGAAGTGGGCGGCATGCTGCTCTACGCCACCTGCTCGAGCCTGCCGACCGAGAACACCGAAGTGATCGCGGCCTTCCTCGCCCGCACCCCCGGTGCCCGCGAGCTGGACCTGGCCACCGAAGCCGGCCTGCGCCAGCCCCACGGCCGCCAGCTGCTGGCCCAGGAAGGCGGTCACGACGGGTTCTACTATGCCAAGCTGATCAAGATCGCCGCCTCGCGCGGGTAAAAGAACAAAAAGGGTAGGGAGTAGCGGATGAAGATCATCATCCTCGGCGCAGGCCAGGTTGGCGGTACGCTGGCAGAGCACCTGGCCAGCGAAGCCAACGACATCACCGTGGTCGACACCGACAGCGAGCGCCTGCGCGGCCTCGGCGATCGCCTGGACATCCGCACCGTGCAGGGCCGCGCCTCGCTGCCGACGGTGCTGCGCCAGGCCGGCGCCGACGACGCCGACATGCTGGTGGCGGTGACCAACAGCGACGAGACCAACATGGTCGCCTGCCAGGTGGCTTATTCGCTGTTCCACACCCCGACCAAGATCGCCCGGGTACGCGAGTCGGCCTACCTGACCCGCGAAGAGCTGTTCGACAACGACCACATCCCGGTGGACGTGCTGATCAGCCCCGAACAGGTGGTGACCAACTACATCAAGCGCCTGATCGAACACCCGGGCTCGCTGCAGGTGATCGACTTCGCCGAAGGCAAGGCCCAACTGGTGGCGGTCAGGGCCTACTACGGCGGCCCGCTGGTGGGCCAGCAACTGCGCCAGATCCGCGCCCACATGCCCAACGTCGACACCCGCGTGGCGGCGATCTTCCGCCGCGACCGGCCGATCACGCCCCAGGGCGACACGGTGATCGAGGCCGACGACGAGGTATTCTTCATCGCCGCGAAGAAGGACATCCGCGCGGTGATGGGCGAGCTGCGCCGTATCGACGAGACCAACAAGCGCGTGGTCATAGCCGGTGGCGGGCAGATCGGCGAACGCCTGGCCGAGGCCATCGAAAGTCGCTACCAGGTGAAGATCATCGAGATGAACCCGGCGCGCTGCCGCTACCTCTCCGACACCCTCGAGAGCACCGTGGTGCTGCAGGGCAGCGCCTCCGACCGCGACCTGATGCTCGAAGAGAACATCGCCGACGCCGACATCTTCCTGGCCCTGACCAACGACGACGAGGCCAACATCATGTCGTCGCTGCTGGCCAAGCGCCTGGGCTCGCGCAAGGTGATGACCATCATCAACAACCCGGCCTACGTCGACCTGGTGCAGGGCGGCGAGATCGACATCGCCATCAGCCCGCAGCTGGCCACCATCGGCACCTTGCTGGCCCACGTGCGCCGCGGCGACATCGTCAGCGTGCACTCGCTGCGCCGGGGCGCGGCCGAGGCCATCGAGGCGGTGGCCCATGGCGACTCGAAGTCGAGCAAGGTGGTGGGCAAGGCCATCGAGGACATCTCGTTGCCGCCGGGCACCACCATCGGCGCGATCATCCGCGACGAGGAGGTGCTGATCGCCCACGACGACACGGTGATCGAATCGGGCGACCATGTGATCCTGTTCGTTGTGGATAAAAAGCATATTCGGGACGTGGAGAAGCTGTTCCACGTGGGCCTGAGTTTCTTCTAGAAGAGAAAGCCAACCCCTGTGGGAGCGGGTTTACCCGCGAATACGATTGTCGATTCACCGACGCATTCGCGGGTGAACCCGCTCCCACAGGCGCCCGCAACATCATGGATTCGGGAGAGAAACCTATGCGCGAATCGCTGGAGAAGATGCTGGCCAAGGGTGTGGATAACCCGCTGCTGAGGTTCGGGCTGGGCAAGGCCTGGCTGGACGAGGGCAACGGGGCTGAAGCGGCGCTGCACCTGGCTGCCTGTGTGAAGCAGGATCCGAAGTACTCGGCGGCGTGGAAGCTGCTGGGGAAGGCGTATCAGTTGAGCGGGGATCTGGACGGCGCGCGCAAGGCCTGGGAAGAGGGGATCGTCGCGGCGCAGGCCCATGGCGACAAGCAGGCTGAGAAAGAGATGACGGTTTTTCTCAAGAAGCTAAACAAAACATCAAATTGACGGTCCCTGTGGGAGCGGGTTTACCCGCGAATGCGATGGGGCATTTGCTGACGCATTCGCGGGTAAACCCGCTCCCACAGAAGACGGTGGAAACTTCAATACCAGCGCGGCTCGCCCGCCGGACGCTTCTTGAAGCGCTTCATGCTCCACATGTACTGGCTCGGATACTCGCGCACATAACGCTCGACCACCTTGCTCATGGCCGCCGCCGATTCAGTCACATCGGTGCTGTACATCGCTTCCGGCGCCGCTTCCAGGAACACCTTGAAGCCCGACCCATCCGGCAACCGCAGGGCATGCAGGAAAACACCCACCGCCTTGCCGCCAGCCAGCATGTTCGGCACGAACTTGCTGGTCAGCGCCTGGGTGCCGAGGAACGGCACGAACACCCCCGCCGACTCCGCCGGCTCCGGGTCGGCCGGAATCCCCACCTGGCCACCCCGACGCACTTCCTTGATCACGCTGAGGATGCCTTCCTTGGTCGAAGGCGCCACGCGGTTGCCCATCTGCACGCGCTGTTCACGCAACAAGTCATCCACAGCCTTCAACTTCGGCGGGCGGTAGAAGATGATCGGTTTGCACTGGTTGCAGTAGAAGTGGTTGAGCACCTCCCAGTTGCCCAGGTGGCTGGTGATGCCCACCACGCCCTTGCCCGAGGCCAGGGCCTGCTCCAGCACTTCCAGGCCATGCACTTCCTTGACCAGCTCCAGCGAGCGCTGCGGCGGCCAGATCCAGGCGCAGGCGCTCTCGACGAACGACTTGCCGATGTCCTTCAACGCGCGGCCAACCAGCTGCTCGCGCTCGACCGGGTCCATCTCCGGGAAACACTTGGCCAGGTTGATCCGCACGACATTGCGCGAGCCATTGGGGATTTTCCACATCAGCCAGCCGATACCGGCGCCGACGCGCTGCACAGCGCCCCAGGGCAGCTTGGCAAACAGGCGCAGCACCCCGACCATCAGGGCGCCCTTGAACTTTTCCACAGGCGAATTCCTTATTTCAGCAAGGCGCGCATTGTACCCCGTCAGCGCACCAGCGCGGCGTAGCGATCGCAGTCGGTGGTGTGGTCCATGACCATGCCGGTGGCCTGCATGAAGGCGTAGCAAATGGTCGGCCCGACAAAGGTGAAGCCGGCCTTCTGCAGGGCCTTGCTCATGGCCTTGGCCTCGTCGGTGACCGCCGGCACGTCGCCGCGCCCCTGGAACTGGTTGATCTTCGGCGCACCGCCGACGAACGACCACAACCACTCTGCCGGGTTATCCACAGCCAGCCAGGCCAGGGCATTGCGGCGCACGGCCTTGAGCTTGAGGCGGTTGCGGATGATGCCGGGGTCCAGCATCAGCTCCTCGATGCGCTCGTCGCTCAGACGCGCCAGTTTCACCGGGTCGAAGCCGTCCAGCACCTGGCGATAGCGCTCGCGTTTCTTCAGTACCGTGATCCACGACAACCCCGCCTGGAACCCTTCGAGCAAAAGCATCTCGAAGAGCAACGCCGGATCGCGCTGCGGCGTTCCCCACTCATGGTCGTGATAGGCCTGGTACAACGGATCGTCGGAACACCAAAAGCAGCGTGGCATAAGGCTCCAATAACGTAGAGGGCGAGGCGAATCGGGTATACTCCCGCTCTTTACATCCGCATCCCCAGATACAGGTGAATTTCGTGAGCCAGCCTACGCCAGCCGTGCGTACCTTCCAAGACCTGATCCTCGCCCTGCAGAACTACTGGGCCGAGCAAGGTTGTGTGGTACTTCAGCCCTACGATATGGAAGTAGGCGCCGGCACTTTCCACACCGCTACCTTCCTGCGCGCCGTCGGCCCGGAGACCTGGAACGCCGCCTACGTGCAGCCCAGCCGTCGCCCTGCCGACGGGCGGTATGGCGAAAACCCCAACCGCCTGCAGCACTACTACCAGTTCCAGGTGGTGCTCAAGCCGAACCCGGCCAACTTCCAGGAGCTGTACCTCGGCTCGCTGAAAGCCATCGGCCTGGATCCGCTGGTTCACGACATCCGCTTCGTCGAAGACAACTGGGAATCGCCGACCCTGGGCGCCTGGGGCCTGGGTTGGGAAATCTGGCTGAACGGCATGGAAGTGACCCAGTTCACCTACTTCCAGCAGGTCGGCGGCATCGAGTGCTACCCGGTCACCGGTGAAATCACCTACGGCCTGGAGCGCCTGGCCATGTACCTGCAGGGCGTGGACTCGGTCTACGACCTGGTGTGGGCCGACGGCCCGTTCGGCAAGGTCACCTACGGCGACGTGTTCCACCAGAACGAAGTGGAGCAGTCGACCTACAACTTCGAGCACGCCAACGTCGAGAAGCTGTTCGAACTGTTCGACTTCTACGAAAGCGAAGCGAACCGCCTGATCAAGCTGGACCTGCCACTGCCGACCTACGAAATGGTCCTGAAGGCCTCGCACACCTTCAACCTGCTGGACGCCCGTCGCGCCATCTCGGTGACCGAGCGCCAGCGCTACATCCTGCGCGTGCGTACCCTGGCCCGGGACGTGGCGCAAAGCTATCTGCAAGCCCGCGCACGCCTGGGCTTCCCGATGGCCTCTCCCGAACTGCGTGACGAAGTGTTGGCTAAGCTGGAGGCTGCACAATGAGTGCTCAAGATTTCCTGGTTGAACTGGGCACCGAAGAGCTGCCACCGAAGGCCCTCGCCACCCTCGGTGACGCCTTCCTCGCCGGCATCGAGAAAGGCCTGCAGGCCGCCGGCCTGAACTACACCGGCAAGCAGGTCTACGCCGCGCCGCGCCGCCTGGCCGTGCTGATCCGCCAGCTGGACGTGCAGCAGCCGGACCGCAGCATCAACATCGACGGCCCGCCGGTGCAGGCCGCGTTCAACGCCGAAGGCCAGCCGACCCAGGCCGCCCTGGGCTTCGCCAAGAAGTGCGGCGTGGAGCTCTCGGACATCGACCAGAGCGGCCCCAAGCTGCGCTTCTCCCAGCACATTCCGGGCAAGGCCACCGCCAGCCTGCTGCCGACCATCGTCGAGGATTCGCTCAACGACCTGCCGATCCCCAAGCGCATGCACTGGGGCGCCAGCCGTGAAGAGTTCGTGCGCCCGACCCAGTGGCTGGTGATGCTGCTGGGCGACCAGGTGGTCGATTGCACCATCCTGGCCCAGAAGGCCGGCCGTGAATCCCGTGGCCACCGCTTCCACCACCCGGAAAACGTGCTCATCACCACCCCGGCCAACTACGTCGAGGACCTGCGCAAGGCCCACGTGCTGGCCGACTTCGCCGAGCGTCGCGAGCTGATCAGCAAGCGCACCGCCGAGCTGGCCATGCAGCAGGAAGGCACGGCCATCGTGCCACCGGCGCTGCTGGACGAAGTGACCGCCCTGGTCGAGTGGCCGGTGCCGCTGGTGTGCTCGTTCGAGGAGCGTTTCCTCGAGGTGCCGCAGGAAGCCCTGATCACCACCATGCAGGACAACCAGAAGTACTTCTGCCTGCTGGACAGCGAAGGCAAGCTGCTGCCGCGCTTCATCACCGTGGCCAACGTCGAGAGCCGCGATCCGAAGCAGATCGTCGAAGGTAACGAGAAAGTCGTGCGTCCGCGCCTGACCGACGCCGAGTTCTTCTTCAAGCAGGACAAGAAGCAGCCGCTGGAAAGCTTCAACGAGCGCCTGAAGAACGTGGTGTTCCAGGCTCAGCTGGGTACCGTGTTCGACAAGGCCGAGCGCGTTTCCAAGCTGGCCGCCTTCATTGCCCCGTACATCGGCGGCAGCGCCGCCAACGCCGGCCGTGCCGGCCTGCTGTCCAAGTGCGACCTGGCCTCGGAAATGGTCGGCGAATTCCCTGAAATGCAGGGCATCGCCGGCTACTACTACGCCCTCAACGACGGCGAGCCGCAAGACGTCGCCCTGGCACTGAACGAGCAGTACATGCCGCGCGGCGCCGGCGCCGAGCTGCCGCAGACCCTCACCGGTGCCGCCGTGGCCATCGCCGACAAGCTCGACACCCTGGTCGGCATCTTCGGCATCGGCATGCTGCCCACCGGCAGCAAGGACCCGTATGCCCTGCGTCGTGCCGCCCTGGGCGTGCTGCGCATCCTGATCGAGAATCAGCTGGACCTGGACCTGGCCGTCGCGGTCGAGTTCGCGGTCAAGCAGTTCGGTGCCAAGGTCAAGGCCGCCGGCCTGTCCGAGCAGGTGCTGGAGTTCGTCTTCGACCGCCTGCGCGCGCGCTACGAGGACGAAGGCATCGACGTCTCCACCTACCTGTCGGTGCGTGCCCTGAAGCCGGGCTCGGCGCTGGACTTCGACCAGCGCGTACAGGCCGTGCAGGCCTTCCGCAAGCTGCCGGAAGCCGAAGCCCTGGCCGCGGCGAACAAGCGCGTATCCAACCTGCTGGGCAAGGCCGAAGGCGCCATCGCCGACCAGGTCGAGCCGAAGTACTTCGACAACGCCAACGAGTTCTCCCTGTACTCGGCCATCCAGCAGGCCGACCAGGCCGTGCAACCGATGGCGGCCGCGCGTCAGTACAGCGAGGCCCTGGCCCGCCTGGCGGCCCTGCGTGACCCGGTCGACGCCTTCTTCGAGGCGGTGATGGTCAACGCCGAGGACGCCAAGGTACGCGCCAACCGTTATGCCCTGCTCAGCCGCCTGCGCGGTCTGTTCCTGGGCGTGGCCGATATCTCGCTGCTGGGGTGAGTCGTTGAAACTGCTGATTCTTGATCGAGACGGAGTGATCAACCACGACTCCGACGCCTACATCAAGTCGCTGGAGGAGTGGATCCCCATTCCCGGCTCGATCGAGGCCATCGCGCAGTTGAGCAAGGCGGGCTGGACGGTGGCGGTGGCCACCAACCAGTCCGGCATTGCCCGCGGCTACTACCCGCTGGAAACCCTCGAGGCCATGCATGCGCGCCTGCGCGCACTGGTGGCCGAGCAGGGCGGCGAGGTCGGCATGATCGTGCATTGCCCGCACGGCCCGGATGAGGGCTGCGACTGCCGCAAACCCAAGCCCGGGATGCTGCGGACCATTGCCGAGCACTACCAGGTACCGCTGGCCGGTGTATGGTTCGTCGGTGACAGCAAAGGTGACCTGGAGGCGGCCCTGGCCGTCGATGCACAACCCGTGTTGGTGAAAACCGGCAAGGGTGAAAGGACCCTGGAAAAAGGGGTTCCGCAAACTACACTGATTTTCGACGATCTGGCAGCCATCGCCAGAGAACTTATTTAAATGAGTGCGCCAGGAACGGCGCACTTTTCATTAGGCGGGCACGCCCCGCAACGGTACATGCCACTATGTCGATCCTGCAGGCGATCAGAATCTTTCTTTTTTACCTGCTGTTGGGCACCAGTTCGCTGCTGTGGTGCTCGCTGAGTTTCTTTGTCGCGCCTTTCCTGCCGTTCCCCAAGCGCTACCGGTTCATCAACGTCTACTGGTGCCGCTGCGCGCTGTTCCTGGTACGGACGATCCTGCGGATCGACTACAAGATCACCGGCGCCGAGAACGTGCCTGAGGTACCTTGCGTGATCCTGTCCAACCACCAGAGCACCTGGGAGACGTTCTTCCTGTCGGCGTATTTCTCGCCGCTGAGCCAGGTGCTCAAGCGCGAGCTGCTGTATGTGCCGTTCTTCGGCTGGGCCATGGCCATGCTGCGACCGATCGCCATCGACCGGAAGAACCCGAAGGAGGCCCTGCGCCAGGTTGCCAGCCAGGGCGACGAGCTGCTCAAGCAGGGCACCTGGGTGTTGATCTTCCCCGAAGGCACCCGCGTGCCGCACGGTCAGATCGGCAAGTTCTCCCGTGGTGGTACCGCATTGGCGGTGAACGCAGGCCTGCCGGTGCTGCCGATCGCCCACAATGCCGGCAAGTTCTGGCCGCGTGAAGGCTGGGGCAAGCGCCCGGGCACCATCGAGGTGGTGATTGGCGAGCCGATGTACCCGGAGGGGACAGGTCCGCGAGCCATCGCTGAGCTCAACGACCGTGCCCAGGCATGGAACGAGGCGGCCCAACGCGCCATGGGTTCGCTGCCGCCCGCGGCGGAAAAACCCGAGCAGCAGCTTGCCTGACGATCTGTGGATAACGTGTTAGCAATTTTTGGATTAAGCGTCTTCAAACATAGCTAAGTTATTGAATTAGATATTTATTTCCATGTATGACGTTTTTTCGAAAATCGTGCATAAGTTTTTTCCCGCGATAAAAAAACCGGCTTTTACGCCGGTTTTTTTGTGGGCTGAAATCGCTGCTGGCTTCTTCGCGGGTAAACCCGCTCCCACAGGGTATTGCGCAAACCTGTGGGAGCGGGTTTACCCGCGAAGGCCCCAGCGAAAATCTCAGACCTTGTCGATATCCACATCCCGAGTCTCTTTCAGGCAGAAGATCCCCACCACCAGGCTCACCCCGGTGATCAGCACCGGGTACCACAGCCCATAGAAGATATCCCCGGTGTACACCACCAACGCGAACGACACCGTCGGCAGGAAACCACCGAACCAGCCGTTGCCGATGTGGTAGGGCAGGGACATCGAGGTGTAGCGGATACGCGTCGGGAACAGTTCGACCATCACCGCCGCCAACGGCCCGTAGGTCATGGTGGCGATCAGGATCATGGCGACGATGAGCACCACCACCATCACCTGGTTCACATGCGCAGGATCCGCCTTGGCCGGGTAGCCGGCGCTATCGATGGCACTGCGCATGGCCGTCTCGTCGAAGCCATTGATGGTCTTGTCGCCGATGCTGACGATCACCTCGCTGCCAGCGACATTCACCGAACTGTAGGGCAGCCCCTGCTTGACCAGGAACGTCTTGACCTTGTCGCACGGGCTGTCGAAGCGTGCCTTGCCCACCGGGTCGAACTGGAAGGTGCAGCCCTTGGGATCGGCGGTGACGACGATCGGCGCCTGGCGACTGGCAGCGTCGATCTGCGGATTGGCGTAATGGCTCAGGGCCTTGAACAGCGGGAAGTACAACACCGTCGCCAGCAAAAGGCCAAGCATCAGGATCGGCTTGCGCCCGACCCGGTCCGACAGCCAGCCGAAGAACACGAAGAACGGCGCACCGATCACCACGCTGATGATCAGCAGGGTGTTGGCCTGGGCCGGGTCCATCTTGAGCATCTGGGTCATGAAGAACAGTACGTAGAACTGCGCGGTGTAGAAGGTCACCGCCTGCCCGGCGTTGATACTGAACAGCGCGGTGAGCACCACCTTGAGGTTGGGCCACGAGGTGAACGACTCACGGATCGGCGACTTGCTCACCTTGCCCTGGGCCTTCATTTTCACGAAGGCCGGCGACTCGTGCATGCTCATGCGGATCCAGGTGGAAATCGCCAGCAGCACGATCGACAGCAGGAACGGCAGGCGCCAGCCCCAAGTTTCGAACTGGTCGCCACTGATATAGCGGCTGGCCAGGACGACGGTCAGCGACAACAGCAGGCCCAGTGTGGCAGTGGATTGGATGAAGCCGGTGTGGAAGCCACGTTTGCCATGAGGCGCGTGTTCGGCGACATAGGTGGCCGCACCACCGTATTCACCGCCCAGCGCCAACCCCTGGAGCATGCGCAGCACTACCAGGATGATCGGCGCGGCGATGCCGATGCTGGCGTAGGTCGGCAACAACCCCACCGCGAAGGTCGACAGGCCCATCAGCACGATGGTCACCAGGAAGGTGTACTTGCGCCCGATCATGTCGCCCAGTCGGCCGAACACCAGCGCGCCGAACGGGCGCACCAGGAAGCCGGCGGCGAAGGCCATCAGGGCGAAGATGAAGGCGGTGGTGTCGTTGACCCCCGCGAAGAACTGCTTGCTGATGACCGCAGCCAGCGCGCCATAGAGAAAAAAGTCATACCACTCGAACACCGTCCCGAGGGATGACGCGAAAATGATCTTGCGCTCTTCACGACGGCTTGGGCTGCTCGCCGCCGCCCCCTGCTCCTGGATGTAATCCGACATCGTTGCTGTCCTCGGCCCGCAGGCCACAGTGATTATTCTTGTTGTTCCACTGCCGACGACTTGCGACCACAAGCCGCCGCTGTTGCAAACACCCGGGTCAGGGCGTCGGTATCGCGCTGGCGTCGCTGAGGTTGGTCTGGGTATTGGCCCCCTTGAGGATCAGTTGTGCCGCCTTTTCGGCAATCATCAACGTGGGTGAACAGGTATTGCCGGAGACGATCTGCGGCATGATCGAAGCGTCGGCCACGCGCAAGCCTGGGATGCCATGCACGCGCAGCTGGTTATCCACAACGTCGAGCGTGCCGCTGCCCATGCGGCAGGTGCCCACCGGGTGGAAGATGGTGGTGCCGATCTGAGCGGCGGCCTGGTGCAGATCTTCGTCGCTCTGCAGGGCAGGGCCTGGCAAGTACTCGCGAGGATCGAACGCCGCCAGGGCAGGGGCCTGGACGATGCGCCGGGTGAGGCGGATGGCCTCGGCGGCCACGCGCAGGTCCTCGGGGCCACTGAGGTAGTTGGGGTCGATCACCGGCGCGGCATTCATGTCCGCCGAGCGGATGTCGATGCGCCCACGGCTCGCCGGGCGCAGGTTGCACACCGAGGCAGTGAAGGCCGGGAAGCGGTGCAGCGGTTCGCCGAAACGGTCCAGCGACAACGGCTGCACGTGGTATTGCAGGTTGGCGGTTGCCTGCTCGGGGCCTGAACGGGCGAAGGCGCCCAGCTGGCTCGGCGCCATGGCCAACGGGCCGCTACGGTCGTAGGCGTAGCGCAGGCCCATGCCCAGCTTGCCCCACAGGCTGTTGGCCATCTGGTTGAGGGTGCGGGTGTTGCGGATCTGGTAGATCAACCGCAACTGCAGATGGTCCTGAAGGTTGCCGCCAACCCCGGGCATCTCATGACGAACCCCGATACCCAGGTCTTCGAGCAGCTTGCGTGGGCCGATGCCGGAGCGTTGCAGAATGCCGGGCGAGCCCACGGAGCCCGCGCACAGGATGATCTCTCGACGGGCGGCGAACTCATGCCAGGCACCTTGCCACAAGGCCTTCACCGCCCGGGCGCGGGTAGTGTCGAGCAGCACCTGGTCGACCTGTACGCCCGTCAACACTGTCAGGTTGGGGCGCTTGAGGATGGGCCTGAGAAACGCCTTGGCCGAGTTCCAGCGCACACCGCTGCGCTGATTGACCTGAAAGTATCCACAGCCGGCGTTGTCACCCGTATTGAAGTCGCCGACCTTGGCAATGCCACTCTGCTCGGCGGCATCGCGGAAGGCATCGAGGATCGGCCAGCTGTAGCGCTGCTGCTCGACCCGCCATTCCCCCTCGACGCCGTGGCTGTCGCTGGCGCCGGCGAAGTGGTTCTCGCTGGCCTTGAACAAGGGCAACACATCCTTCCACGCCCACCCGTCATTGCCTTGCTCGGCCCAGCGGTCGTAGTCGGCGGCCTGGCCACGCATGTAGATCATGCCGTTGATCGACGAGCAGCCGCCCAGCACCTTGCCCCGTGGATAACCCAGGATGCGACCGTTCAGGCCGGGCTGGGCCTCGGTCTTCAGGCACCAGTCGGTGCGTGGGTTGCCGATGCAGTAGAGGTAACCGACGGGGATGTGAATCCAGGGATAGTTGTCGCGGCCACCCGCCTCGAGCAGCAATACGCGGCACGAAGGGTCGGCGGACAAGCGGTTGGCCAGCAGGCAACCGGCGGGACCGGCACCCACGACCACATAGTCGTAGACAGGATCGGCTGATGGCATGTGCAACCTCGCGCCTGATTATTATTCTTGTCCCGATCCATCTTATTGATTAATTTCGCCGAGGAAACACGAGATTTCGCGCAGCCGTTGTGCGTTTTAGCACAGCGCCATACCTGAGCCGGCCCCTTCGCGGGTAAACCCGCTCCCACAGGGTTATCGCCGAATTCAGGGTCGGCGGTGAGCCTGTGGGAGCGGGTTTACCCGCGAAAGGGCCAGCGCGAACAGCCAAAGGGACAAGCATGTTCGACTGGAACGATCTGCGGTTTTTCCTCGAGTTGCAGCGCAGCGGCCGCCTGCTAACCGCCGCCAAGCGCCTCAACACCACCCACAGCACCGTGGCCCGGCATATCGAGAGCATCGAAAAGCACCTGGGCACCGCACTGTTCGTCCAGCACGCCCAGGGCTACGAACTCACGCCCTCCGGCCAGGCCCTGCTCAAGCACGCCGAAGCCATGGAGAACGTCGCCCTGCTGGCGCAGGAAGAAATCACCCAGGCCATCACGCCGCTGGGCAAGATCCGCCTGGGGGTGACCGAAGGCATCGGCATCATGTTCTTCACCCCGCGCATGAAAGCCTTGTTCCAGCGCTACCCGGGGCTTGAAGTGGAGCTGGTGGCCGTGCCGCGTTTCGTCAGCATCCTCAACCGCGAAGCCGAGATCAGCATTCACCTGGAACGCCCCAACGCCGACCTGCTGATCACCCGCAAGCTCACCGACTACCGCCTGGCCCTTTACGCCAGCCAGGATTATCTGGACCGCGCACCGCCGCTGCACAGCCGCGAAGACCTGGCCCGGCATAGCTGGATCGGCTATGTCGACGACCTGCTGTTCAGCCAGGAGCTGCTGTTCCTCAACAGTTTCTGCCGGGCGCCCAACGTGGTGTTCCGCAGCACCAGCGTGATCGCCCAGCAGCAAGCCGCGCAGGCTGGGCTGGGTATTGCCGTGCTACCCAACTACATGGCTCGCCACGACTCCAAGCTGGTGCGTGTGCTGCCCAGCGAGACCATCCAGCGCAGCTACTGGATCTGCACCCGCCGCGAGCTGCACAAGTCGGTACGCCTGCGGGTGGTGTGGGACTACCTGCTGGCGCTGTGCACTGCCGAACAGGACGAGTTGCTAGCCGAGTAGCGCCTTGCCGGCCAGCAGTACCGCAGCGCTACAGCCCACCACGGCGAACAGCTGCTGCAGACGAGGGCCGGCCAGCTTGCTCGCCAATGGCCGCGCCAGCAAGAGACCCAGCACCGCCCCCACGGCGAACGGCGCCCCGACCCTCCAGTGCATCACCCCCGCCACGCTGGCGCTGACCACGCTGCCGATGGACACCAGGGCGATCACCGCCAGCGAGGTGGCGACGATGCTTTTCATGTTCAGGTTGGTATAGCGGTTCAGTGCCGGGATGATCACGAAGCCACCACCGACACCCAGCAGGCCTGACAGCAACCCCGACAGCATCCCGGTGAATGCCAGCGCCCGGGCGCAGGGCAGGGTCCAGCGCAAGCGCCCCTGCAGCGGGTTAAGCACACAGGGCATGATCTCCCGCTCACCACAGGGTGACTCGCCACGCAGCTCACGCGCCGCCTTGCGCCAGATCCGCAGGCAGGCGTACACCAGCACCCCGGCGAACACCAAGGCCAACGGCGTATTGGGGACTCGGTGAGCGAGCATAAGCCCGAAGGGCGCACAGGCAATCCCGATCACCGCGATAAACAGGGCCGCCCGGTAGCGCACCAGCCCCTGGCGCAGGCCGAGCACCGCACCGACCGCAGCTGCCAGCCCCACCGCCAGCAGGCCGATCGGCGCCGCCTCGACCATGCTCAGCCCCAGGCCGAACACCAGCAGCGGCACCGCGAGGATGCCGCCGCCTGCGCCGGTCAGGGCCAGCACCGCGCCAATGATCGCGCCGAGCCCGGCGCCCAGCAGTTGCTGTTCGATCACTGCTGCGCCTCGACCACCAGAGGTTGCGGCCGGGCCAGCCACTCGCGGCCCTTGAGCATGGCTTTCCAGTACAGCGGCGGCAGGATCTGCGCCTTGAGCAACCAGGCCAGGCGCGTCGGCTTGCGGCCATCGAGCAGCCAGCGCGGGAAGCTCGGCGCGACCTTGCCGCCATAGGTGAACTCGGCCAGGACGATCTTGCCGCGCTCGACCGTCAACGGGCAGGAGCCGTAGCCGTCGTACTGGGCCAGGGTCGACAGGCGACCGAGTGCCACCAGCACATTGTTGGCCACCACCGGCGCCTGCTTGCGGGCGGCGGCGGCGGTCTTGGCGTTGCTGGTATTGGCCACGTCACCCAGCGCGTGGACATTACCGAACTGGCGATGACGCAGGGTATGGGGATCGACATCCACCCAGCCCGCCGCATCGGCCAGCGGGCTCTGGCGGATGAAGTCAGGCGCCACCTGGGGCGGCACCACATGCAGCATGTCAAAGGCCTCGACCCGGGTCTCGGTGCTGCCGTCGGGGAGGGTACGGATGAACGTGGCGCGCTTGTTCGGACCATCCACCGCCGTCAGGCGATGCTGATAGTTCAGGTCCACGCCGTACTTGTCGATGTAGCTCATCAGCGCCGGCACATAGTCCGGTACACCGAACAGCACCGCCCCGGCATTGAAGAAGCTGGCCCTGACATTGCCCAGGTGCCCATTGCGCAACCAGTGATCGCAGGACAGGTACAGCGCCTTCTGCGGCGCACCGGCGCATTTGATCGGCATCGGCGGCTGGGTGAAGAGGGCGCGCCCCTGCTTGAGGTTCTGCACCAGTTGCCAGGTGTAGGGCGCCAGGTCGTAGCGGTAGTTGGAGGTGACGCCGTTGCGTCCGAGGGTCTCGCTCAAACCCTCGATAGCGTTCCAGTCGAGTTTCAATCCCGGGCAGACCACCAGTTGCTCATAGCTGACCGCACGCCCGTCCTCGAGCACCACCAGCTGCCCCTGAGGGTCGAAGCCCTCCACCCGTGCCTTGATCCAGCGCACGCCACGGGGCAGGGTGGCCGCCATGGTCTGGGCGGTACTCGGCGCCTTGAACACACCGGCGCCGACCATGGTCCAGCCGGGCTGGTAATAGTGCACGTCGGCGGGGTCGATCAGGGCAATATCCAGCGACGGATCACGGGCGATCAGGCTGGAGGCGGTGGCGATACCGGCGGCACCGGCGCCGACGATCACCACCTTGTGGTGGTCGGCACGGGAGGAATCGGCAGGGGACAGGGCAGGCATGGCGGTGTTCCTTGGAAATCTCGTTATGGGTACGGCGTGGCTTACAGCTTGTTCAGCGGGATCTTCAGGTAGCTCACGCCGTTGGCTTCAGGTTCGGGGAATTGCCCGCTGCGCATGTTGATCTGCACCGACGGCAGGATCAGCACGGGCATGTCGAGGGTCTTGTCACGGGCTTCGCGCATCTCGACGAAGCTCTCTTCACTGACACCTTCGTGGATATGAATGTTGTCGGCGCGTTGCTCGGCCACGGTGGTGACGTAACACAACTCACGACCACCGGGCAGGTAGTCATGGCACATGAACAGCCGGGTCTGGTCGGGGAAGGCGAGCAGGCGACGGATCGACCGGTACAGGGTTCGCGCGCTGGCGCCCGGAAAATCGCAACGGGCGGTGCCGTAGTCGGGGGTGAACAAGGTGTCGCCGACGAACACGGCCTTCTCACCTGCGTCCTCGACCATGTAGCTCATGCACGCCGGGGTATGCCCTGGGGTGTGCAGGGCACGGGCATGCAGGTTGCCGATGCGAAATCCTTCTTCATCTTCGAACAGGACGTCGAACTGACTGCCGTCACGGGCAAAACCCGGCTCGGCGTTGAACAGGGTGCCGAAGACTTTCTGCACCTGGGTGATCTGCGCACCGATCGCGATGCTGCCGCCAAGCCGCTCCTTGAGGTAGGCCGCGGCGGACAGATGGTCTGCGTGCACGTGGGTATCCAGGATCCATTGCACCTTGGCATCCAGCGCCTCGACGCGAGCAATCAGCTTGTCCGCCGAATCGGTGCAGGTGCGCCCGGACTTGGGGTCATAGTCCAGCACGCTGTCGATCAGCGCGCATTGGCGCGTCTCGCCATCCATGACCAGGTAGCTGATGGTCCAGGTCGCCTTGTCGAAGAATGCTTCGACGTGAAGGTTGTTGCCGATGATCATTGCACTCTCCAGTTATCCCAGGCCTCCTTGAAGGCATAGGCAGTGGAGGGTGCTTTATCAAGATACATGCCAGCCTTTCAGATAGGACGCCGCCCCCTTGTAGGAGCGGCCTTGTGCCGCGATGGGCTGCGCAGCAGCCCCATTCCAACCAACCAAAGGTGACAGTTCCTGGCAGTCGACTGTCAGCCAATGGCAGTGTTTGGCAGTCCTTGCTACCCTCGCCAGGTCCTTCATCTGGTGCTGTCATGCTAGCCGCTTCCCATCCCGCGATCCTCGCGCTGGTGTCCTACCTCGAACACGATGTCCTGCCCAGTATCGTGTTGGACACCGACTACAACATCCTGGCTGCCAACGCGGCGTACCGTCGCCAGTTCGGCAACGAGGAGCACGCGCCGATCGGCGAAAAATGCCACCGGGTCTCGCACCACTATGCCGTGCCCTGCGACCAGGCCGGGGAACATTGCCCACTGCGCAAATCGCTGGACAGCAAGGTGCCGGAGCGCGTGCTGCACATCCATCACACCCCGCGAGGGCCGGAACATGTGGATGTAGAGCTGCGCCCGATCCTCGATCACGAGGGCAGGGTAGTGGCCTTCGTCGAACGCCTGACCAGCGTCACCCTGGCATCGGCACAACCTCAACAACAAGGACTGGTTGGCCGGGCGCCAGCTTTCAAGACCGCCGTGGCCAGTTTGCAACGTGCAGCCCCTGCGCAGATTCCGGTACTGCTCCAGGGCGAGTCGGGCACGGGCAAGGAGCTGTTCGCCCGCGCCTTGCACCTGGGCAGCCCCCGAGCCAATGGTCCCCTGGTGGTGGTGGACTGTACCGGGCTGACCGAGTCGTTGTTCGAGAGTGAACTGTTCGGCTATGAGAAGGGCGCCTTCACCGGTGCGACCCAACGCAAGATCGGCCTGGCCGAAGCCGCTCACGGTGGCACCCTGTTCCTCGATGAGATCGGTGAAGTACCGCTGGCGATGCAGGTGAAGCTGCTGCGCCTGATCGAGTCCGGCAGCTTCCGCCCGGTCGGCAGCACGCGCACGGTCCATTCGGACTTTCGCCTGGTCTCGGCCACGCACAAGCCATTGAAAGAGATGGCCGCCGAAGGGACGTTCCGCGAAGACCTGTATTACCGCATCAGCGGATTCCCGATTCGCCTGCCATCACTGCGTGAGCGGGTCGAGGATTTGCCGTTGCTCTGTGAGAGTCTGCTGCAACGCATGGCCGGCAAGCACTCGCCCAAGGTTACCGCCGAAACACTCTCGTGCCTCAACCTGCATACCTTCCCAGGCAACATTCGTGAGCTCAGGAACATCCTGGAACGGGCCAGGCTGTTTGCCGATGACGGTTTCATTCGTCCGGAACATCTGCCCGAAGACATCCATCCGATGTCAGATCAGGGCCACTTGCGCAGTCGGGGGCGCAAAGAAATGGCCGACCTGGCGCACGCCCTGGAGACCTTCAAAGGATCACGCAACGAACTGGCAGCACATCTGGGCATGAGTGAACGCACGCTGTATCGGCGACTCAAAACCCTCGGGCTGTAAATGTTCCACGTGAAACATCCCGAGGATTTGAGTCGTTACCTCCTGTCAGCGGGGCGCGGCGCCCTCGGCTTCGAGTAGCAAACGCGCATAGTGCTGCAGGTCGACGTTGCCGCCGGTGAGGATGACCCCGACTCGCTTGCCCCGCAGCCGTTCGCGCAGCTTCACTACCGCTGCTGCCGCCAGGCAGCCGGTGGGCTCGACCAACAGGTTCATGCGCTCAGCCAGAAAACCCATGGCCTGCAGCAACTCCGCGTCCGATACCGTGACCATGTCGCTCACCAGCTGCTGGATCAATGGAAAGGTGATCGTCCCCAGCGACTGCGACTGCGCGCCATCGGCCAGGGTCGCTGGCGTGTCGATGCTCACCAGTTTGCCGGTGCGGAAGGACTGCTGACCGTCGTTGCCGGCCTCGGGTTCGACCCCGATCACTTCGCAGTCGGGGCTGCGTAAATGCGCCGCCAGGGCACAGCCGGAAATCAGCCCACCGCCGCCCACCGGTACCAGCAATACGTCCAGCGGGCCAGTCTCCTCGAACAGCTCGAGCGCCGCGGTGCCTTGCCCGGCGATCACATCCGGGTGATCGAACGGAGGGATCAGCGTGTAACCGTGATCCAACTGCAACTGACGGGCGATGGCGAGACGGTCTTCGCGGTAGCGGTCATAGGCGACCACAGTGGCACCGTAGCCTTCGGTGGCTGCCCGTTTTGCCGCAGGGGCGTCGGCGGGCATCACGATCACCGCCGGCATACCCAGCTCCCGGGCGGCGAGGGCGACGCCCTGGGCGTGGTTGCCAGACGAATAAGCGACCACTCCGCGTTGCCGGCTGGCCGGATCGAGCCGCATCAGCGCATTGAGCGCGCCACGAATCTTGAAGGCGCCCATGCGCTGAAACTGTTCGCACTTGAAGAAGACCTGCGCATCAACCCGGGCGTCGAGGGTGGAGGAGGTGAACACAGGAGTACGGTGGACATGGCCTTGCAGGCGATCGGCTGCGGCTTGCACGTCCTGGACTGTAGGTAGCGATTGTTCGGTCATGGCGATTCCTTGGCACGAAGACACGCACGGCAGCCAGATTAGCTGCCGTGCGCGTGTTTTACGAGAGGCTGTGCCTCGCGTCTCGCTGATCAGTGGGTCGAAGCCGCCACCAACTGGTTGAGGTGACTGACACCGCCCATCAGGGTGCCGCCCCGGGTTTCAAAACCGACCATCCCTTTCCAGCCGGTGTACTGCATCGCATCGACCAATGCCGGGAAATTGAGGGTGCCGCGGCCCAGCGCGCTGGCGAGTTTCGACCCGGGCGCGGCAGCCTGATCGACACGCTGCTCGACGCAGGTCATCTGGTCTCGTTCAGCTGCCGGGAAGGGGTGTGCGGCTCCTGCGAAACCACTGTGCTGGAAGGCACGCCCGACCACCGCGACTTCGTGCTCAGCCCTCACGAGCAGGAAGCAGGGAAGACGATGATGATCTGCGTGTCGGGTTGCAAGTCGCCTCGCCTGGTGCTGGACCTGTAAAGACCGCCGGTAATCGCAAGCGGTGCCGGCCATTCATGAGCAGGGCAACTATCTGTTACAGTCCGTCGAATCTATGTGGTGTTCCCCAGGAGATGTACAAGGATGTCGCTTCACGAATGGTTCGGTTTTGTCGTCGTCGCCATGCTGGTTACCCTGACCCCAGGTCCCGGGGTCATCATGGCGCTGTCCAACTCGGTGGCCTACGGACCGCGACGGGCGATGCTCGGCTCGATCGGCAACGCCTTCGGCTTGCTGGCAATCTCGGCCGCCACCAGTGCCGGGTTGGGGGTGGTGCTACAGGCGTCCGCCACCGCCTTACTGCTACTCAAGGTGCTCGGCGCGAGCTACCTGATCTACCTGGGCGTCAAGCAGTGGAGGAGCCGCACCAGCGCCTTCGACAAACTCGACCAGCCGGCCGGGCGCGCCTCCACCAATAACAGGCTGATGCTCAACGGCGTGACGGTGGCGCTGACCAACCCCAAGGCGATCCTGTTCTTCGCAGCGTTCCTGCCGCAGTTCATCCGTCCGGGCAGTGATTCGACCGTGCAGCTGGGCATTCTCGTACTGACCTTCGCGGCCTGCTCGATCGTCTCCCACGCCTTCTATGTGACCCTGGCCCAGGTGCTGCGTCGCAAGCTCGCCTCGCCGAACCGTGCGCGGTTGATGAACCGGCTGTTCGGCGCCTCGTTCGTGGCGCTGGGAGCGAGCCTGTTCACCGTTCAGGCGAAAGTTGCCTGAATATCAGTCATACCTGCTGATTCAAAAAAAAAGCCAATACTCGCGTATTGGCTTTTTTCTTTTGCGTGTCCGACCGAAAGATCAGAAGTCCAGGTTGGACACCGACAGCGCATTGCTTTCAATGAAGTCGCGACGCGGTTCGACCGCATCACCCATCAGGGTGTTGAACAGCTGATCGGCGGCGATGGCGTCCTCGATGGTCACCTTGAGCATGCGGCGCACGGTCGGATCCATGGTGGTTTCCCACAGCTGGTCCGGGTTCATCTCACCCAGCCCTTTGTATCGCTGGATGGTGTGGCGCTTGGTGCTTTCGTTCATCAGCCAGTCGAGGGCTTCCTTGAACTCGGTAACTGCCTTGCGACGTTCGCCACGCTGAACATAGGCGCCGTCGCCCAGCAAGGTACCCAGCTTTTCACCCAGGGCAACGACAGTCTTGTAGTCATTGCTGCCGAAGAAGTCACGGTTGAAGGTGACATAGCTGGCCAAACCATGGGATGTCGTTTCAACGACAGGCAGCCAGAGGTTGCGCTCCTTGTCCTCATGCAAGTCGGCTTTATAAACCAGACCGGAGCGCTGGCTGTTATCCAGGCGCTGCTGGAACGCCTTCAGCCAATCGTCCATCTGCGCCTTGTTGGCCAGTTGCTCGAGGGAAACCTTATTCAGGTAGATGAAGTGCTCGGTCAGCTCTTCCGGGTACAGACGCGACAGACGCTTCAACGTCTTCATCACACCGCGGAATTCATTTACTAGGGCTTGCAGCTGAACACCGGAGACGGCTGGCGCAGCTTCGTCCAGGTGCAGGCTGGCATCCTCAAGGGCCGACTGGGTCATGTATTCTTCCATGGCCTCGTCGTCCTTGATGTACTGCTCCTGCTTGCCTTTCTTCACCTTGTACAGCGGTGGCTGGGCGATATAGATGTAGCCACGCTCGACCAGCTCCGGCAGCTGCCGGAAGAAGAAGGTCAGCAGCAGGGTACGGATGTGCGAACCGTCGACGTCAGCATCGGTCATGATGATGATGTTGTGATAACGCAGCTTGTCGATGTTGTACTCTTCGCGGCCGATGCCACAACCCAGTGCGGTGATCAGCGTGCCGACCTCCTGGGAAGAGATCATCTTATCGAAGCGCGCTTTCTCGACGTTGAGGATCTTGCCCTTGAGCGGCAGGATCGCCTGGGTGCGGCGGTTACGGCCTTGCTTGGCCGAACCACCTGCGGAGTCACCCTCCACCAGGTACAGTTCGGAAAGGGCAGGGTCCTTCTCCTGGCAGTCGGCCAGTTTGCCCGGCAGGCCAGCGATGTCCAGCGCGCCTTTGCGGCGCGTCATCTCACGGGCTTTACGCGCCGCTTCACGGGCACGGGCAGCGTCGATCATCTTGCCGACCACGGCCTTGGCTTCGTTGGGGTTCTCCAACAGGAAGTCGGCGAAGTACTTGTTCATCTCCTGTTCCACGGCGGTCTTCACCTCCGAGGAAACCAGCTTGTCCTTGGTCTGCGAGCTGAACTTCGGATCCGGCACCTTGACCGAGATGATCGCGGTCAGACCTTCACGGGCGTCGTCACCGGTGGTGGCGACCTTGTTCTTCTTCGCCAGACCTTCCTGCTCGATGTAGCTGTTCAGGCTACGGGTCAGCGAGGAACGGAAACCGACCAGGTGGGTACCACCATCGCGCTGGGGAATGTTGTTGGTGAAGCACAGCAGGTTTTCGTTGAAGCTGTCGTTCCACTGCAGGGCGACTTCGACACCCACGCCATCGTCACGCTGGACGTTGAAGTGGAAGACCTGGGAATTGACCGGGGTCTTGTTGGTGTTCAGGTATTCAACGAATGCGCGCAGGCCGCCTTCGTACTTGAAGAACTCTTCCTTGCCGCTGCGCTCGTCCTTCAGCAGGATGCCAACACCCGAGTTCAGGAACGACAGCTCGCGGATACGCTTGGCGAGAATGTCCCAGCTGAAGTGGATGTTCTTGAAGGTTTCAGCCGAGGGCTTGAAGTGGATGTGGGTACCGGTGGTTTCGCTCTCACCGACGACCGCCATCGGCGCCTGTGGCACACCATGGACGTAGGTCTGTTCCCAGATCTTGCCGCTACGACGAACGGTGAGCACCAATTGCTCGGACAGGGCGTTCACCACCGAAACACCTACGCCGTGCAGACCGCCGGATACCTTGTAGGAGTTGTCGTCGAACTTACCGCCGGCGTGCAGGACGGTCATGATGACCTCGGCTGCGGAAACGCCTTCTTCTTTATGCACGTCGACTGGAATGCCACGGCCGTTGTCACGGACGCTGATGGATTCGTCCGGGTGAATGATGACGGTGATGTCATCGCAGTGACCGGCCAGGGCTTCGTCGATCGAGTTGTCGACCACCTCGAACACCATGTGGTGCAGGCCGCTGCCGTCATCGGTGTCGCCAATGTACATGCCGGGACGCTTGCGTACGGCATCCAGCCCTTTCAGCACCTTGATGCTGGAGGAGTCGTACGTTTGATTTTCGCTCATGCCTTCACTCCCGATGGTCGTGGGTCTGGGTGATACGGCCTTGTTCCACGTGGAACAAGGCGACTGGCGTTTCCGTCTGCCAGCCTTCCCTCAGAAATTCGTGGTCTACACAGGTGATGAACACCTGGCAGTTCAATTCTTCAAGCAAGCGGCACAGGGCGCGGCGGTGCTGCTCGTCCAACTCGGACGGCAGGTCATCCACCAGATAAATACACTGACCGCGACGAACCTGGCTGACCAGATGTCCCTGGGCAATGCGCAGGGCACAGACCACCAGCTTCTGCTGCCCGCGCGAGAGGATGTCGGCCGCGTTGTTCGCGCCCAATCGCAGGCGCAGATCAGCACGCTGTGGCCCGGCCTGGGTATGGCCCATCTGCTGATCGCGAAGGAGAGAGGTTGCGAGGACTTCGTTGAGTTCCCGGTCCTTGTCCCAGCCTCGGTAGTAGCTCAGGGTCAGCCCGTCCAGTTCGACCAGCTCGCTCAGGGTACGCTCGAAGACAGGCTTCAAGGCCTTGATGTAGTTGCGACGGTATTCATCTATTTCCGCACTGGCGAGACATAACTCCCGATCCCAGGCGGCTTGCGAAACGGCATCAAGTGTACCATGCCGCAGCCATGAGTTCCGCTGCCGCAAGGCCTTCTGCAGGCGCTGCCAGGTCGCCATGAAACGAGGTTCCACGTGGAACACGCCCCAGTCGAGAAACTGCCGGCGCACCTTGGGCGCACCTTCAAGCAGGCGGAAACTGTCCGGGTTGATCAGTTGCAGGGGCAACATCTCGGCCAGTTGCGCGGCACTGCGCGCATTCTGGCCGTCGATACGGATGGTGAAATCACCCTGCCGCTCCCGTGAAACACCCAGGTTGCTGGTACCACCTTCGGCCAGTTCGACCTGACCGAATACGGTACAGGTCGGCTGCTCGTACTGAATCACCGGGTTCAACCGGGTGCTGCGGAACGAGCGGGCGAGCCCCAGCAGGTGCACGGCTTCGAGCACGCTGGTCTTGCCACTGCCGTTGGCGCCGTAAAGGATGTTGATGCGGGGGGAGGGTGAGAGGGTCACCGGGTGCAGGTTGCGCACCGCGGTGACCGAGAGACGTCGAAGGGACATGTCGCCTGCTATGGCTTACAGACGCATCGGCATGACAACGTAGGACGAGTCGTCATTGCCGGCTTCCTGCAGCAAGGCGCTGCTGTTGGAGTCGGACAGAATCAGGCGAACCTGTTCAGTGGTCATGACACCCAGCACGTCCAGCAGGTAGCTGACGTTGAAACCGATCTCCAACGAGCTGCCGTTATAGTCGACGCTGATCTCTTCTTCCGCTTCTTCCTGCTCCGGGTTGTTGGCCTGGATCTTCAGCTGGCCGGCGGCCAGTTGCAGACGGATGCCGCGGTACTTCTCGTTGGACAGGATCGCGGTACGGCTGAACGCCTCGCGCAGCGCCTGGCGGTCACCGATCACCAGCTTGTCGCCGCCCTTGGGCAGGACGCGCTCATAGTCCGGGAACTTGCCGTCAACCAACTTGGAGGTGAAGGTGAACTCACCAGTGGTGGCACGGATGTGATGCTGGCCCAGGACGATGCTGACCATGCCTTCCGGATCGGTGAGCAGGCGCGCCAGCTCGAGGATACCCTTGCGTGGCACGATGACCTGATGGCGTTCAGCCTGGCCGATCGCCGCCTGCATGGCGCACAGCGCCAGACGGTGGCCATCGGTGGCGACGGCGCGCAGGGTATCGGTGGACACTTCCAGCAACATGCCGTTGAGGTAATAGCGTACATCCTGCTGGGCCATGGCGAAGCTGGTGCGCTCGATCAGGCGGCGCAGCTTGCTCTGTTCCAGGTTGCAGGTCAGCGAGCCTGGGCCTTCCTCCACGGTCGGGAAGTCATTGGCCGGCAGGGTGGACAGGGTGAAACGGCTGCGGCCAGCCTTGACCAGCAGCTTCTGCTCGTCGACCTTGATGTCGATCAGCACATCGCTGGGCAGGCTCTTGCAGATGTCCATCAGCTTGCGCGCCGGAACAGTGATCTCGCCCGGCTCCGCAGGCTCTTCCAGCTGGACGCGGCCAACCAGTTCGACTTCCAGGTCGGTACCGGTCAACGACAGCTGCTGGCCTTGCACGACCAGCAGGACGTTGGACAGGACCGGCAAGGTCTGGCGGCGCTCGACGACGCCTGCGACCAGTTGCAGGGGTTTCAACAGGGCTTCGCGTTGAATGGTGAAATGCATGGTCTAGTCCCTTGCCTTCAATTAGCTGCGCAGACGGCCATCAGGTCGTCAGCGTGCGCAGCAGGTTCTTGTAGTCCTCGCGGATGTCCGCGTCGGATTCCTTCAATTCGTTGATCTTGCGGCAGGCGTGCAGAACGGTGGTGTGGTCGCGGCCGCCGAACATGTCACCGATCTCCGGCAGACTGTGGTTGGTCAGCTCTTTCGACAACGCCATGGCCACCTGACGTGGTCGCGCAACGGAGCGCGACCGCCGCTTGGACAGCAGATCGGAGATCTTGATCTTGTAGTACTCGGCCACGGTGCGCTGGATGTTATCCACACTGACCAGCTTGTCCTGCAGCGCCAAAAGATCCTTGAGCGATTCACGGATCAGCTCGATGGTGATGTCGCGGCCCATGAAGTGCGAGTGGGCAATCACCCGCTTCAGGGCGCCTTCGAGCTCACGCACGTTGGAGCGGATACGCTGGGCGATGAAGAACGCGGCATCGTGCGGCAGCTCGACCTTGGCCTGGTCGGCCTTCTTCATCAGGATCGCCACGCGGGTTTCCAGCTCCGGCGGCTCGACGGCCACCGTCAGGCCCCAGCCGAAGCGGGACTTCAGGCGCTCTTCCAGGCCTTCGATCTCCTTCGGGTAGCGGTCGCTGGTGAGGATCACCTGCTGGCCGCCCTCGAGCAGGGCGTTGAAGGTGTGGAAAAACTCTTCCTGGGAACGCTCCTTGCGGGCGAAGAACTGGATGTCATCGATGAGCAACGCATCGACCGAACGGTAGAAGCGTTTGAATTCGTTGATCGCGTTCAGCTGCAGCGCCTTGACCATGTCGGCGACGAAACGCTCCGAATGCAGGTAGACCACCTTGGCGTTCGGGTTCTTCTTCAGCAGGTGGTTACCCACAGCGTGCATCAAGTGCGTCTTACCCAGGCCGACGCCACCATAAAGGAACAGTGGGTTGTAGCCGTGCTTGGGGTTGTCGGCAACCTGCCAGGCTGCGGCCCGGGCCAGCTGGTTCGACTTGCCTTCGACGAAGGTTTCGAAAGTGAACGTGCGGTTCAGGTAGCTGGTGTGCTTCAGGGCACCCTCGACCTGCACCGTACGCTGCTCGGTACGCCCACTGGCAACCGGAGCGGTCGCGATCTCGGCCATGCTGTCGAAGCTGTCGCGCGAAGAAGGTTCTTCGACTTCGGCAACCTGCGTCGGCTCCACCACAGGTGCACTGACAGGCTCGAGCACCGGCGCTGCCTGCTGCACCTGCGCCTGTTGCGCAAGGGTTGCCGCGACGGCGGCACTGACAGGGGCGTTGGGAGCGGCACGGGCTGCGGAGCTGCGACGGCTGCCTATTAATAAGGAAAGGGCGGGAGCGATACCGCTGCCCTGTTCACCCAGCAGTTCGAGCAGGCGGCCAAGGTACTTTTCATTGACCCAGTCGAGCACGAAGCGGTTGGGCGCATAGACGCGCAACTCGTCGCCTTCGGCTTCGACCTGTAGCGGGCGGATCCAGGTGTTGAATTGCTGGGCAGGCAGCTCATCGCGCAGAAGCTCCACGCACTGCTGCCAAAGTTCCACTGACACGGATATCCCCTGAGTTGAAAGCCGGATGAGGCAAAAACAAACCGCCATTGTACCGGGCGGGCGGTCAGTTATCCACACGTGACGCCACCCACTATCAGGGTAAATCCGCCAAAAAACGACTCGAACACCACTCATGCACTGTTGATAAGCCCTGTGGATAACAGCACCTGTGGGCTATGCACAACCCTGGGTTCTGATCTGTGGATAAATCGGCTGTGGATAAACACTCTTTTCCCCCACAGGTTTTCCTCACCCCAGGCACAGACAGAACACCCCTTACCGACAAGGTTATGGTTTTCTGTACAGCCCGCAGTTAAAGGGCTCAAATAGGTTATCCACAGAAGGTTATCCACCTAAGATCTATAAGTTCTTCAGAAAAGCTTTTTATATGCCTCTTCTGTTTTTTTGATTTGCCCGCTTTCAGGTCAGCCAGGTCGAGGTAGCACCCATCGACCTGCCTCGACCTTCCATAAGGAAAGGCTGGTTGGAAATTGACCTATCGCCTTGCTTTCTCTAGAATCGCCGATCTCTTAAAAAGGGGGCCCTTCCGGCCCGTTGTCGACCAACCCAGGTAACACGCCATGAAACGTACTTTCCAACCAAGCACCATCAAGCGCGCCCGCACCCACGGTTTCCGTGCCCGTATGGCTACCAAGAACGGCCGTGCCGTTCTGTCGCGTCGCCGTGCCAAAGGCCGTAAGCGTCTGGCCATTTGATTTTTCGGTACAGGTGGTGAGTCAGGACTTCAGTCGGGACAAGCGACTGCTTACACCCCGGCACTTCAAAGCGGTCTTCGACTCCCCAACCGGCAAGGTTCCAGGGAAAAACCTGCTTATCCTTGCCCGCGAGAACGGCCTCGATCATCCACGCCTCGGCCTGGTAATCGGCAAGAAGAGCGTCAAGCTCGCCGTTCAACGCAATCGCCTGAAACGCCTGATGCGCGATTCGTTCCGCCTGAACCAGCAAATGCTGGCAGGGCTGGATATCGTGATCGTTGCACGCAAGGGGTTGGGCGAAGTGGAAAACCCAGAATTGCACCAACACTTTGGCAAGCTCTGGAAGCGACTGGTCCGCAGTCGGCCCTCTCCAGCGGTCGCCGATTCCGCAGGGGTAGACAGTCACGATGCGTAAACTGGCCCTCGTTCCGATCCAGTTCTACCGTTATGCCATCAGTCCACTGATGGCCAGTCACTGTCGTTTCTATCCCAGCTGTTCCTGTTACGCCTATGAAGCCATCGAAAACCATGGCCTCTTGCGTGGTGGGTGGCTGGCCGTTCGTCGCCTGGGGCGTTGTCATCCGTGGAACGACGGCGGTTTCGATCCCGTTCCACCTGCTCCTTCCTCCCGAACTTCTTCGATAGCCGAGTAATCATGGATATTAAACGCACGATCCTGATCGTCGCCCTGGCAATCGTGTCCTATGTCATGGTCCTCAAGTGGAACCAGGACTATGGCCAGGCTGCCCTGCCGACTCAGAATGCTGCTGCCAGCAATGCTGCCCCGGCCCTGCCGGACACCGTGCCGGCCGGCAACTCCGGTGCAAGCGCCGATGTGCCGAGCGCCAATGCTGAATCCAGCCCTGCTGAACTGGCGCCGGTCGCGGTCAGCAAGGACCTGATCCGGATCAAGACCGATGTCCTGGACCTGGCTATCGACCCGGTCGGTGGTGACATCGTCCAGCTGAACCTGCCGAAGTACCCACGTCGCCAGGACCATCCGGACATTCCGTTCCAGCTGTTCGACAACGGCAGCGAGCGCGTGTACCTGGCCCAGAGCGGCCTGACCGGCACCAACGGCCCGGACGCCCGCTCCACGGGTCGCCCGCTGTACGCCGCCGAACAGAAGAGCTTCCAGCTTGCCGACGGTCAGGACCAACTGTCCGTCGACCTGAAGTTCAGCGAGAACGGCGTCAACTACATCAAGCGCTTCAGCTTCAAGCGCGGTGAGTACGACCTGACCGTCAGCTACCTGATCGACAACCAGAGCGGCCAGGCCTGGAGCGGCAACATGTTTGCCCAGCTCAAGCGCGACGCCAGCTCCGATCCGTCGTCGAGCACTGCCACCGGTACGGCCACCTACCTGGGCGCCGCCCTGTGGACAGCTTCCGAGCCGTACAAGAAAGTGTCGATGAAAGACATCGACAAGGGCAATTTGAAAGAAAATGTGACCGGCGGCTGGGTCGCCTGGCTGCAGCACTACTTCGTGACCGCCTGGATCCCGAGCAAGTCGGACAACAACGCCGTCCAGACCCGCAAGGACAGCCAGGGCAACTACATCATCGGCTTCACCGGCCCTGCGCTTGACGTCCCTGCCGGCGGCAAGGTCGAAACCAGCGCGATGCTGTATGCCGGTCCCAAGATCCAGTCCAAGCTCAAGGAACTGTCCCCAGGCCTGGAACTGACCGTCGACTACGGCTTCCTGTGGTTCATCGCCCAGCCGATCTTCTGGCTGCTGCAACATATCCACAGCCTGCTCGGCAACTGGGGCTGGTCGATCATTGTCCTGACCATGCTGATCAAAGGCCTGTTCTTCCCGCTGTCGGCCGCCAGCTACCGCTCGATGGCGCGCATGCGTGCCGTGGCGCCGAAACTGGCCCAGCTCAAGGAACGCTTCGGTGACGATCGCCAGAAGATGTCCCAGGCGATGATGGAGCTGTACAAGAAAGAGAAGATCAACCCGCTGGGCGGCTGCCTGCCGATCCTGGTACAGATGCCGGTGTTCCTGGCCCTGTACTGGGTACTGCTGGAAAGCGTAGAGATGCGCCAGGCACCGTGGATGCTGTGGATCACCGACCTGTCGATCAAGGATCCGTTCTTCATCCTGCCGATCATCATGGGCGCCACCATGTTCATCCAGCAGCGTCTGAACCCGACCCCGCCGGATCCGATGCAGGCCAAGGTGATGAAAATGATGCCGATCATCTTCACCTTCTTCTTCCTGTGGTTCCCGGCCGGTCTGGTGCTGTACTGGGTTGTGAACAACTGCCTGTCGATCGCACAGCAGTGGTACATCACCCGCAGCATCGAGGCAGCGACCAAGAAAGCTGCCGCTTGACGGGCAAGCCTGTTTGCCTGTGAATAAAAACGCCCCCTAGTGGGGCGTTTTTGCTATCTGACGAATTCGTTGTAGAGGCTTTCGAGCATGAACACTGTGCGTGAAACCATTGCCGCCATCGCTACCGCCCAGGGCCGCGGCGGGGTTGGCATCGTCCGCTTGTCCGGGCCGCTGGCCAGCCAGGCCGGGCAGGCCATCACCGGCCGCACGCTGACCCCGCGCCATGCCCACTACGGCCCGTTCCGCGATGCCGATGGCCTGGTCCTGGACGAAGGCATCGCGCTGTTCTTCCCCGGGCCGAACTCGTTCACTGGCGAAGACGTGCTGGAGCTGCAGGGCCACGGGGGGCCGGTGGTCATGGACATGCTGCTGCAGCGTTGCCTGCAACTGGGCTGCCGGTTGGCACGCCCGGGCGAGTTCAGCGAGCGTGCGTTCCTCAACGACAAGCTCGACCTGGCCCAGGCCGAAGCCATCGCTGACCTGATCGAAGCCAGCTCCACGCAAGCTGCCCGTAATGCCCTGCGTTCGTTGCAAGGAGCGTTCTCCAAGCGCGTGCATGGGCTGACCGAAGCGCTGATTGCCTTGCGCATCTACGTCGAGGCCGCAATTGACTTCCCTGAGGAAGAAATCGACTTCCTCGCTGACGGCCATGTGTTGCGCATGCTCGATGACGTGCGCAGCGAGTTGTCCACAGTGCAGCGTGAGGCCGGGCAGGGTGCCCTGTTGCGTGACGGCATGACGGTGGTCATCGCCGGTCGGCCGAACGCCGGCAAATCGAGCCTGCTCAACCAGCTCGCCGGACGCGAGGCGGCGATCGTCACCGATATCGCCGGCACCACCCGGGACATCCTGCGCGAACATATCCACATCGATGGCATGCCGTTGCATGTGGTCGACACCGCCGGTCTGCGCGATACCGATGACCATGTGGAAAAGATCGGGGTGGAAAGGGCGCTCAAGGCCATCGGCGAGGCTGATCGGGTGCTGCTGGTCGTCGACTCGACCGCACCGGAAGTCAGTGATCCCTTTGCGCTGTGGCCGGAATTCCTGGATCAACGACCAGATGTGGCAAAGGTCACGCTCATCCGTAACAAGGCCGACTTGAGTGGTGAACGTGTCGGCATGGAGCAGAGTGACGATGGGCATGTAACCATTACCCTGAGTGCCCGCGAAGACGACATGGGGCTGGACCTGCTACGTGACCACCTCAAGGCCTGCATGGGGTATGAACAGACCGCGGAGAGCAGCTTCAGCGCCCGTCGCCGGCACCTGGAAGCGCTGCGCCAGGCCAGTGAGCACCTGGAGCATGGTCGTGCGCAGCTGACCCTGGCTGGCGCCGGAGAGCTGTTGGCGGAGGATCTGCGCCAGGCACAGCAGGCGCTGGGTGAAATCACCGGGGCGTTCAGTTCGGACGACCTGCTTGGCAGGATTTTCTCGAGCTTCTGCATCGGCAAATAGTCCACAGCCCTTCGATAACAAGGCCGCTCCAGTCTGGAGCGGCTTTTTTTTGCCTGTGATTCAGGTTTGTGGGAGCGGGCTTGTCCCACGAACACCGGTGCAGCCGTTGCCAAATCTGTAAGCCTGCTTCGCTAGGCAAGCTCGCTCCCACGACGTCATCCACAGATTAAAGTCCTGACTCGGGAGCTCTGTGGAAAACTCGGCCTCAGCTCCGTTGATAACCGGGCTTTTTTTCTGAGGACAAACCGCCCTGTGGGTAACAGGCATATTCATCCACAGGTTAAACAGCGCTATCCAGAGCCCACAAGCCCGTTTCGACACAGGGTTTTGATTCTCTGTACATGCCGTATTCTGTGGCCTTGAAAGACTTATACACAGACAGGATGGGCCCTAAACATAAACATAAAAACAAAGCTTTTTTAAATTTTTCCTCTTTGTTTTCTTTTGCCTGCCACTCATCCACAGCCTGCTCATTTTTTGCTCAGAAGGTTTCTTTGAAGGGCGGTAAGTCCCTATACTTGTCCGCTTACCTTCTCTATTCGCAAAAACAGGCACGAGGTGCGTGGTGGATTTCCCTTCCCGTTTTGAAGTGATCGTCATCGGCGGCGGCCATGCCGGTACCGAGGCTGCGCTTGCGTCCGCACGCATGGGTGTGAAAACCCTGCTGCTGACCCACAACGTGGAAACCCTCGGTCACATGAGTTGCAACCCGGCCATCGGCGGCATCGGCAAGAGCCACCTGGTCAAGGAAATCGATGCGCTCGGCGGCGCCATGGCGCTGGCCACCGACAAGAGCGGCATCCAGTTCCGCATCCTGAACAACCGCAAGGGCCCGGCCGTACGCGCCACCCGTGCGCAGGCCGACCGCGCCATCTACAAGGCGGTGGTGCGCGAAATCCTGGAAAACCAGCCGAACCTGTGGATATTCCAGCAGTCCTGCGATGACCTGATCGTCGAGCAGGACCAGGTCAAGGGCGTGGTCACGCAAATGGGCCTGCGCTTCTTCGCCGACTCCGTGGTCCTGACCAGCGGCACCTTCCTCGGCGGACTTATCCACATTGGTCTGCAGAACTACTCCGGTGGTCGCGCCGGCGATCCACCCGCCAACGCCCTGGCCCAGCGCATGCGTGAACTGCCGCTGCGCGTCGGCCGGCTGAAGACCGGCACGCCGCCGCGCATCGATGGCCGTTCCGTGGACTTCTCGGTGATGACAGAACAACCGGGCGACACGCCGATCCCGGTGATGTCGTTCATGGGCAATGCCGAAATGCATCCGCGCCAGGTGAGCTGCTGGATTACCCACACCAACGCCCGCACCCACGAGATCATCGCCTCGAACCTCGACCGTTCGCCGATGTACTCCGGCGTGATCGAAGGCATCGGCCCGCGCTACTGCCCGTCGATCGAGGACAAGATCCATCGCTTCGCCGACAAGGAAAGCCACCAGGTGTTCATCGAGCCGGAAGGCCTGACCACCCACGAGCTGTACCCCAACGGTATTTCCACTTCGCTGCCGTTCGACGTGCAGCTGGAGATCGTCCGCTCGATCCGCGGCATGGAAAACGCCCACATCGTCCGTCCGGGCTATGCCATCGAGTACGACTACTTCGACCCGCGCGACCTGAAGTACAGCCTCGAGACCAAGGTCATCGGCGGCCTGTTCTTCGCCGGCCAGATCAACGGCACCACCGGTTACGAAGAGGCCGGCGCCCAGGGCCTGCTGGCCGGGACCAATGCCGCGCTGCGTGCCCAGGGCCGTGAAAGCTGGTGCCCGCGCCGCGACGAGGCCTACATCGGCGTGCTGGTCGACGACCTGATCACCCTGGGGACCCAGGAGCCGTACCGCATGTTCACGTCACGTGCCGAGTACCGGTTGATCCTGCGCGAAGACAACGCCGACCTGCGCCTGACCGAGAAAGGCCGCGAACTGGGTCTGGTCGACGACCAGCGCTGGGCTGCGTTCTGCGCCAAGCGCGAAGGCATCGAGCGTGAAGAACAGCGCCTGAAGAGCACCTGGGTTCGTCCGGGTACGCCGCAGGGCCAAGCTGTTGTGGATAAGTTCGGCACGCCGCTGGCCCATGAATACAGCCTGCTCAACCTGCTCGCCCGTCCGGAAGTCGACTACGCTGGCTTGATCGAGGCGACCGGCGGTGAAGTGATCGATCCACAGGTTGCCGAGCAGGTCGAGATCAAGACCAAGTACGCCGGCTACATCGACCGCCAACAGGACGAGATCGCCCGGCTGCGCGCCAGCGAAGACACGCGCCTGCCTGTGGATATCGACTACACCACGATTTCCGGCCTGTCCAAGGAGATCCAGGGCAAGCTCGGGCAGACCCGCCCGGAGACCCTGGGCCAGGCTTCGCGCATTCCGGGTGTCACCCCGGCGGCGATTTCCCTGTTGCTGATTCACTTGAAAAAGCGCGGCGCAGGCCGCGAATTGGAGCAAAGCGCTTGAGTTCCCCGGTCACCCCGCAACACGCCGAAGAGTTGTCCACAGGTGCGCGCCAGCTTGGTGTCGAGCTGAGCGCGCAGCAGCATGAGTTGCTGCTGGGCTACCTGGCCCTGTTGATCAAATGGAACAAGGCCTACAACCTGACCGCGGTGCGCGACCCGGACGAGATGGTCTCGCGCCACCTGCTCGACAGCCTGAGTGTCATGCCGTTTATCCACAGTGACACCCAGCGCTGGCTGGATGTCGGCAGCGGCGGCGGCATGCCGGGTATTCCGCTGGCCATCCTGCATCCGCACAAACAGGTGACGGTGCTGGACAGCAACGGCAAGAAGACCCGTTTCCTCACCCAGGTGAAGATGGAACTGAAACTGGACAACCTCACGGTTATCCACAGCCGGGTGGAAGAGGTCCAGCCCGAGCAGCCGTTCTGCGGGATCGTTTCCCGAGCGTTCAGCAGCATGGAGAATTTCACCAACTGGACCCGCCACCTGGGTGACGCCCGCACGCAATGGCTTGCAATGAAGGGGCTGCATCCTGCCGACGAACTGGTAGCATTGCCCGCAGACTTCACAGTGGAAAGCGAGCAGGCCCTGACCGTTCCAGGTTGCCAGGGCCAGCGCCATCTGCTGATACTGCGCCGCAAGGCATGACTGGGAACACACGCAACAATGGCTAAGGTATTCGCAATCGCGAACCAGAAGGGTGGTGTGGGCAAGACCACCACCTGCATCAATCTCGCCGCATCGCTGGCCGCGACCAAGCGTCGCGTGCTGCTGATCGACCTCGATCCACAGGGCAACGCCACCATGGGCAGCGGTGTGGATAAACACGAGCTCGAGCACTCGGTGTACGACCTGCTGATCGGGGAATGCGACCTGGCCCAGGCCATGCACTACTCCGAGCACGGCGGTTACCAGCTGTTGCCGGCCAACCGCGACCTGACCGCCGCCGAGGTGGTCCTGCTGGAAATGCAGATGAAGGAGAGCCGCCTGCGCAACGCGCTGGCGCCGATCCGCGAGAACTACGACTACATCCTCATCGACTGCCCACCGTCGCTGTCGATGCTGACGCTCAACGCCCTGGTCGCCTCCGATGGCGTGATCATCCCCATGCAGTGCGAGTACTACGCGCTGGAAGGTCTCAGCGACCTTGTGGATAACATCAAGCGCATCGCTGCCCGGTTGAACCCGGAGCTGAAGATCGAAGGCCTGCTGCGGACCATGTACGACCCGCGCCTGAGCCTGAACAACGATGTATCGGCGCAGCTCAAGGAGCACTTCGGCGACCAGTTGTACGACACGGTGATCCCGCGCAACATCCGCCTGGCCGAGGCGCCGAGCTTCGGCATGCCGGCCCTGGCCTACGACAAGCAATCCCGCGGCGCGCTCGCTTATCTGGCGCTGGCCGGGGAACTGGTTCGCCGTCAGCGCCGTCCATCACGCATTGCACAGACAACTTAAGGAATCCGCATGGCCATCAAGAAACGCGGTCTCGGACGTGGGTTGGATGCACTGCTCAGTGGTCCTTCCGTCAGCGCGCTCGAGGCGCAGGCTGTCAAGATCGACCAGAAGGAACTGCAACACCTGCCGGTCGAGCTGATCCAGCGCGGCAAGTACCAGCCGCGCCGCGACATGGATCCCGAGGCGCTGGAAGAACTGGCGCACTCGATCCGCACCCACGGCGTCATGCAACCGATCGTGGTGCGCCCGATCGGCGACAACCGCTACGAGATCATCGCCGGTGAGCGGCGCTGGCGCGCCACCCAGCAGGCCGGCCTGGACACCGTTCCGGCGATGGTGCGCGAAGTGCCCGACGAAGCCGCCATCGCCATGGCGCTGATCGAGAACATCCAGCGCGAGGACCTCAACCCGCTGGAAGAGGCGCTCGCCCTGCAGCGCCTGCAGCAGGAGTTCGAGCTGACCCAGCAGCAGGTGGCGGACGCCGTCGGCAAGTCGCGGGTAACCGTGGCCAACCTGCTGCGCCTGATCTCGCTGCCGGAGGCGATCAAGACCATGCTCGCCCACGGCGACCTGGAGATGGGCCATGCCCGCGCCTTGCTCGGCCTCGAGGAAGATCGCCAGGAAGAAGGGGCGCGTCATGTTGTCGCACGCGGGCTCACCGTGCGCCAGACCGAGGCACTGGTGCGCCAGTGGCTCAATGGCAAACCTGAGCCGGTCGAGGCGAGCAAACCTGATCCGGACATTGCCCGTCTCGAACAGCGTCTGGCAGAGCGCCTGGGCTCGGCGGTACAAATTCGCCATGGCAACAAGGGCAAAGGTCAGTTGGTTATTCGCTATAACTCCCTTGACGAGTTGCAGGGCGTGCTTGCTCACATCCGCTGAAACAATTCCTGTTGTAGCGCGCAGTCGGAAATCACTACCGAAGAGTTGAATAGGGGTTAATCCACCCCTATACTCTGCGCGCATTTTGTCGGCACAAATTATGCCAAGTCATTGCTGACTAGGCGGTCGACTTTAGAGGAGCAGTTGTGATGGAAATCCGCACGCCAAACCGCCTGCCTTTCCATCGCTGGGCGGTTTTTCCGGTACTGCTGGCTCAATTTGTCGTCCTGCTGCTGGCAACGCTGGTGTTGTGGCAGTGGAAAGGGGCGGTCAGTGGATATTCAGGCCTCTGCGGAGGGTTGATTGCCTGGCTGCCCAATGTGTATTTCGCCTGGAAGGCTTTTCGCTTCAGCGGAGCCCGGGCGGCGCAGGCCATCGTCAAGTCGTTTTACGCGGGCGAGGCAGGCAAGATGATTTTGACGGCAGTGCTGTTTGCACTGACCTTCGCAGGAGTGAAGCCATTGGCGCCGTTGGCAGTATTCGGCGTCTTCGTGCTGACCCTTTTGGTCAGCTGGTTCGCGCCCCTGCTGATGAATAAAAGACTTTCGAGACCTTAGGGCGTTTGAGGCAACCATGGCAGCAGAAACCGCTTCGGGCTATATCCAGCACCACTTGCAGAACCTGACCTACGGTCAACTACCAGACGGCAGCTGGGGCTTCGCCCATTCGGCTGCAGAAGCCAAGGCAATGGGCTTCTGGGCGTTCCACCTGGACACCCTGGGTTGGTCCGTCGCGCTGGGTCTGATCTTCCTGTTCATCTTCCGCATGGCGGCCAAGAAGGCGACTTCCGGCCAACCTGGCGGGCTGCAGAACTTCGTTGAAGTGCTGGTCGACTTCGTCAACGGCAGCGTGAAGGACTCCTTCCACGGCCGTAGCCCGGTGATCGCCCCGCTGGCACTGACCATTTTCGTCTGGGTGTTCATGATGAACGCCATCGACCTGGTGCCGGTCGACTGGATTCCGAAAGCGGCGGCCTGGATCTCCGGTGACCCGCATCTGGTCTTCCGCGCGGTGCCAACCACCGACCCGAACGCAACCCTGGCCATGGCCTTCTGCGTGTTCGCCCTGATCATCTTCTACAGCATCAAGGTCAAGGGCCTGGGCGGCTTCATCGGCGAGCTGACCCTGCACCCGTTCGGCAGCAAGAACATCTTCGTGCAGATCCTGCTGATTCCGGTCAACTTCCTGCTCGAGTTCGTCACCCTGATCGCCAAGCCGATCTCGCTGGCCCTGCGTCTGTTCGGCAATATGTACGCCGGCGAGCTGGTATTCATCCTGATCGCCGTGATGTTCGGCTCCGGCCTGCTGTGGCTCAGCGGCCTGGGTGTGGTGCTGCAGTGGGCGTGGGCCGTGTTCCACATCCTGATCATCACCCTGCAAGCTTTCATCTTCATGATGCTGACCATCGTCTACCTGTCGATGGCTCACGAAGATAACCATTAAGACCGCCTGGCGTGTCTGATAGCCTTCCCCGCCCGTTTGGGGGGAGGGCTTAAAAAGTCCGCAAGGGCATGCTGTACCAAACGATTTGTTTTACCGCTTCAAACTAAAAACCTAACCAATACGACGTAAAAGTCGGGAGGAAAGATGGAAACTGTAGTTGGTCTGACCGCTATCGCTGTTGCTCTGCTGATCGGCCTGGGTGCTCTGGGTACCGCCATTGGTTTCGGCCTGCTGGGCGGCAAGTTCCTGGAAGGCGCTGCTCGCCAGCCAGAAATGGTTCCGATGCTGCAGGTCAAAATGTTCATCGTTGCCGGTCTGCTCGACGCCGTAACCATGATCGGTGTTGGTATCGCTCTGTTCTTCACCTTCGCGAACCCCTTCGTTGGTCAGATCGCCGGCTAATCACTCGTTCATTACGAGTTGATTGGTGTGATGGACAAAGACCGAGCGAGGTGTTGGCGTGAACATTAATGCAACCCTGATTGGCCAATCCGTTGCTTTCTTCATTTTCGTAGCTTTCTGCATGAAGTACGTGTGGCCTCCGGTCATCACTGCCCTGCAAGAGCGTCAGAAGAAGATCGCCGACGGCTTGGACGCTGCCAACCGCGCAGCTCGCGACCTGGAGCTGGCCCAAGAGAAAGCGGGTCAGCAACTGCGTGAAGCGAAGGCACAGGCAGCCGAAATCATTGAGCAAAGCAAGAAACGCGCTGCTCAGCTTGTCGAGGAAGCCCGTGAACAGGCTCGCGTCGAAGCTGACCGTGTGAAGGCTCAGGCTCAAGCCGAGATCGAACAGGAACTGAACAGCGTCAAAGACGCCCTGCGTGCCCAAGTGGGTGCCCTGGCCGTTGGCGGTGCTGAAAAGATCCTTGGCGCCACAATCGATCAAAACGCGCATGCGGAGCTGGTTAACAAACTGGCCGCTGAAATTTAAGCGAGGGCGATCATGGCAGAACTGACCACGTTGGCCCGACCTTACGCTAAGGCTGCCTTCGAGCATGCCCAGGCCCATCAGCAACTGGCCAATTGGTCAGCCATGCTCGGCCTGGCTGCTGCGGTGTCGCAAGACGACACCATGCAGCGCCTGCTCAAGGCCCCGCAACTGACTAGCGCAGAAAAGGCCGCCGCATTCATTGAAGTGTGCGGTGACAAGTTTGACGCCAAGGCACAGAATTTCATTCATGTTGCCGCGGAAAACGAACGTCTCCTGCTTCTGCCGGAGATTTCGACTCTGTTCGACCTGTACAAGGCCGAGCAAGAGAAGTCCGTGGACGTGGAAGTCACCAGTGCTTTTGCGTTGAACCAAGAACAGCAAGACAAACTCGCCAAGGTTCTCAGTGCACGGTTAGGCCAGGAAGTGCGCCTGCACGCGTCGGAGGATGCCAGCCTGATCGGCGGCGTCGTCATCCGCGCTGGCGACCTGGTAATCGACGGTTCGGTTCGCGGCAAGATCGCGAAACTGGCCGAAGCCTTGAAATCTTGAGTTTGAAGGGGCAGCAGAGCAATGCAGCAACTCAATCCTTCCGAAATTAGTGAAATCATCAAGGGCCGCATCGACAACCTCGATGTCGGCTCCCAAGCCCGTAACGAAGGTACCGTCGTTTCGGTTTCCGACGGCATCGTGCGGATCCACGGTCTGGCCGACGTCATGTACGGCGAAATGATCGAGTTCCCTGGCAGCGTATTCGGCATGGCCCTGAACCTGGAGCAAGACTCCGTAGGTGCAGTGATCCTGGGTGCCTATGACACCCTCGCCGAAGGCATGAGCGCCAAGTGCACCGGCCGCATCCTGGAAGTTCCGGTTGGTAAGGAACTGCTGGGTCGCGTCGTCGACGCACTGGGTAACCCGATCGACGGCAAAGGTCCTCTGGGCAACACCCAGACCGACGCGGTCGAGAAAGTAGCTCCAGGCGTGATCTGGCGTAAGTCGGTAGACCAGCCTGTACAGACTGGCTACAAGTCCGTCGACGCCATGATCCCTGTCGGCCGTGGCCAGCGCGAGCTGATCATCGGTGACCGTCAGATCGGCAAGACCGCCATGGCCATCGACGCCATCATCAACCAGAAAGACTCCGGTATTTTCTGTGTTTATGTTGCAGTCGGCCAGAAGCGTTCCACCGTTGCCAACATCGTTCGCAAGCTGGAAGAAGCTGGCGCCCTGGCCAACACCATCGTGGTCGTTGCCAGCGCCTCGGAATCCGCCGCACTGCAGTTCCTGGCCCCGTACGCCGGCTGCACCATGGGCGAGTTCTTCCGTGACCGCGGTGAAGACGCCCTGATCGTTTACGATGACCTGTCCAAGCAGGCCGTTGCCTACCGTCAGATCTCCCTGCTGCTGCGCCGTCCACCAGGACGTGAAGCGTACCCAGGCGACGTGTTCTATCTCCACTCCCGTCTGCTGGAGCGTGCATCGCGCGTTTCCGAAGAGTATGTCGAGAAGTTCACCAACGGTGCCGTAACCGGCAAGACTGGCTCGCTGACCGCTCTGCCGATCATCGAAACCCAGGCTGGCGACGTTTCCGCGTTCGTTCCGACCAACGTGATCTCGATCACCGACGGTCAGATCTTCCTGGAATCGGCCATGTTCAACGCAGGCATCCGTCCTGCCGTTAACGCCGGTGTGTCGGTATCCCGTGTTGGTGGTGCCGCCCAGACCAAGATCATCAAGAAGCTGTCCGGTGGTATCCGTACCGCCCTGGCCCAGTACCGTGAACTGGCGGCATTCGCCCAGTTCGCTTCGGACCTGGACGAGGCTACCCGCAAGCAGCTGGAGCATGGTCAGCGCGTTACCGAGCTGATGAAGCAGAAGCAGTACGCGCCAATGTCGATCGCCGACATGGCCCTGTCGCTGTACGCCGCTGAGCGTGGTTTCCTGACCGACGTAGAAGTCGCCAAGGTCGGTAGCTTCGAACAAGCTCTGATCGCCTACTTCAACCGTGATCACGCCGAACTGATGGCGAAGATCAACGTGAAGGGTGACTTCAACGACGAAATCGACGCTGGCATGAAAGCCGGCATCGAGAAGTTCAAGGCCACCCAGACCTGGTAAGCCGCAGCGGGGGCTCCGGCCCCCGCTTGCTAACCTGATAGGTGATACATGGCAGGCGCAAAAGAGATTCGCAGTAAGATTGCGAGCATCAAAAGCACGCAAAAAATTACCAGCGCCATGGAGAAAGTGGCGGTCAGCAAGATGCGCAAGGCACAAATGCGCATGGCTGCTAGCCGTCCTTACGCGGAGCGTATCCGCCAGGTGATCGGTCATCTGGCCAACGCCAACCCGGAATACCGCCACCCGTTCATGATCGAGCGCCCTGTAAAGCGCGCTGGTTATATCGTGGTGAGCAGTGACCGTGGTCTGTGCGGTGGCTTGAACACCAACCTGTTCAAGGCCCTGGTCAAGGACATGAACGAAAACCGCGAACAGGGCGTTGAAATCGACCTGTGCGTGATCGGCAGCAAGGGTGCGACTTTCTTCCGCATCTTTGGCGGTAACGTCGTAGCCGCGATCAGCCACCTGGGCGAAGAGCCATCGATCAATGATCTGATCGGCTCCGTCAAGGTGATGCTGGACGCCTACCTGGACGGCCGCATCGATCGCCTCTCGGTGGTTTCGAACAAGTTCATCAACACCATGACCCAAAAACCGACGGTCGAGCAATTGGTACCGTTGGTGGCAACCCCGGATCAGGAACTCAAGCACCACTGGGACTACCTGTACGAACCCGACGCAAAAGAGCTGCTGGACGGCTTGATGGTGCGTTACGTGGAGTCGCAGGTCTACCAGGCGGTGGTCGAGAACAACGCTGCTGAACAAGCGGCCCGGATGATCGCCATGAAAAACGCCACAGACAACGCCGGTGATTTGATCAAAGAGCTTCAGTTGATCTACAACAAGGCGCGTCAGGCTGCGATCACCCAGGAGATCTCGGAAATCGTCGGCGGCGCTGCCGCGGTTTAACGGTTCAAAAATTCAGAGGATCCAGCTATGAGTAGCGGACGTATCGTTCAAATCATCGGCGCCGTCATCGACGTGGAATTCCCACGTGATGCCGTGCCGAGTGTTTACAACGCGCTGAAAGTACAAGGCGCGGAAACCACCCTGGAAGTTCAGCAGCAGCTGGGCGACGGCGTGGTTCGTACCATTGCGATGGGCTCGACCGAAGGTCTGAAGCGCGGTCTGGATGTCGTCGACACCAAGGCTGCCATCTCGGTACCTGTCGGCAAGGCAACCCTGGGCCGTATCATGGACGTCCTGGGCAACCCGATCGACGAAGCCGGTCCAATCGGCGAAGAAGAGCGTCGCGGTATCCACCAGCCAGCGCCTTCGTTCTCCGACCAGGCGGGCGGCAACGACCTGCTGGAAACCGGTATCAAGGTTATCGACCTGGTCTGCCCGTTCGCCAAGGGTGGTAAGGTTGGTCTGTTCGGTGGTGCCGGCGTCGGCAAGACCGTGAACATGATGGAACTGATCCGTAACATCGCCATGGAACACAGCGGTTACTCCGTGTTCGCTGGTGTGGGTGAGCGTACTCGTGAGGGTAACGACTTCTACCACGAGATGAAGGACTCCAACGTTCTCGACAAGGTAGCGCTGGTCTACGGTCAGATGAACGAGCCACCAGGAAACCGTCTGCGCGTAGCGCTGACCGGCCTGACCATGGCTGAGAAGTTCCGTGACGAAGGTAACGACGTTCTGCTGTTCGTCGACAATATCTATCGTTACACCCTGGCCGGTACCGAAGTATCCGCACTGCTGGGCCGTATGCCTTCGGCAGTAGGTTACCAGCCGACCCTGGCCGAAGAGATGGGCGTTCTGCAAGAGCGTATCACTTCGACCAAGGAAGGTTCGATCACCTCCGTCCAGGCCGTATACGTACCTGCGGACGACCTGACCGACCCGTCGCCAGCGACCACCTTCGCCCACTTGGACGCCACCGTCGTTCTGTCCCGTGACATCGCTTCCCTGGGTATCTACCCAGCGGTCGACCCACTGGACTCGACTTCGCGCCAGCTGGACCCGAACGTGATCGGCACCGAGCACTACGAGACCGCTCGTGGCGTTCAGTATGTTCTGCAGCGTTACAAAGAGCTGAAGGACATCATCGCGATCCTGGGTATGGACGAGCTGTCCGAAGCCGACAAGCAACTGGTTGCCCGCGCTCGTAAGATCCAGCGCTTCCTGTCGCAGCCGTTCTTCGTGGCCGAAGTCTTCACCGGCTCGCCAGGCAAGTACGTTTCGCTCAAGGACACCATCGCTGGCTTCAGCGGCATCCTCAAAGGTGACTACGACCACCTGCCAGAACAAGCGTTCTACATGGTCGGCAGCATCGACGAAGCGATCGAGAAAGCCAAGAAACTGTAATCCCGGCGCCCCGCAAGGGGCGCTAATCAGGTTGAGGCAAGCAGATGGCTATGACAGTCCATTGCGATATCGTCAGCGCGGAAGGAGAGATCTTCTCCGGCCTGGTCGAGATGGTAGTCGCGCACGGTAACCTGGGTGATCTTGGTATCGCCCCGGGCCACGCGCCGCTGATCACCAATCTCAAGCCTGGTCCGATCACGCTGACCAAGCAAGGTGGCGATCGTGAGGTGTTCTACATCTCCGGTGGCTTCCTCGAAGTGCAGCCGAACATGGTCAAGGTTCTTGCCGACACCGTGCAGCGCGCTGCCGACCTGGACGAAGCTCAGGCTCAGGAAGCCCTCAAGGCTGCTGAGAACGCGCTGAACGCGAAAAGCTCGGACTTCGACTACGGTGCTGCTGCCGCACGTCTGGCCGAGGCTGCAGCTCAGCTGCGTACTGTCCAGCAATTGCGCAAAGGCAAGTAATCCGGCCTTGGCCGCTTACCGCCGTTGCGATTGAGTTAAAGGGTAGCCTCGGCTACCCTTTTTCTTTTTCAGAATTTCCCCTTCGGTCACGTCCCTGACCGCCCAGGATTGGTAGCCAGTCAATGTCCCTCGATATCGTCATTCTCGCCGCAGGCCAAGGCACCCGCATGCGCTCCGCGCTGCCGAAGGTACTGCACCCGGTCGCCGGCAATTCCATGCTTGGCCACGTTATCCACAGCGCGCGCCAGTTGCAGCCCGAAGGTATTCACGTGGTAATCGGCCATGGCGCCGAGCTGGTACGTGAGCGCCTGGCAGCCGACGATCTGAACTTCGTCATGCAGGACAAGCAACTGGGCACCGGCCATGCCGTGGCCCAGGCGTTGCCGGCCATCACCGCCGATACCGTGCTGGTGCTCTACGGCGATGTGCCGCTGATCGAGGTAGAGACCCTGCAGCGTCTGCTGGCCAAGGTCAGCGAGCAGCAGCTCGGTCTGCTCACCGTGACCTTGCAGGACCCGACCGGCTACGGCCGCATTGTCCGAGATGCAGCGGGCAACGTGACCGCGATTGTCGAGCACAAGGATGCCAGCGAAGCGCAGAAGGCGATCAAGGAAGGCAACACCGGCATCCTCGCCATGCCTGCCGCACGCCTGGCCGACTGGATGGGCCGGTTGTCCAACAACAACGCCCAAGGCGAGTACTACCTCACCGACGTGATCGCCATGGCCGTGGCCGATGGCCTGGTGGTCGCCACCGAGCAGCCCCACGATCCGATGGAAGTGCAGGGCGCCAACGACCGCCGCCAGCTGGCGGAGCTCGAGCGTCACTATCAACTGCGTGAAGGCCTCCGCCTGATGGCCCAGGGTGTCACGCTGCGTGATCCGGCGCGCTTCGATGTACGCGGCGAGGTGACGGTCGGCCGCGACGTGCTGATCGACATCAACGTCATTCTCGAAGGCAAGGTGGTGATCGAGGACGACGTGCAGATCGGCCCCAACTGCGTGATCAAGGACAGCACCCTGCGCAAGGGCGTGGTGGTCAAGGCCAACAGCCACCTTGAAGGCGCGGTGCTGGGCGAGGGCAGCGATGCCGGCCCGTTCGCCCGTCTGCGTCCAGGTAGCGTCCTGGAAGCTCGTGCCCATGTGGGTAACTTCGTCGAGCTGAAGAACGCGCACCTGGGCGAGGGCGCCAAGGCCGGTCACCTGACCTACCTGGGTGATGCCGAGGTCGGTGCCCGTACCAATATCGGTGCTGGCACCATCACCTGCAACTACGACGGCGCCAACAAGTTCCGTACGGTGATGGGCGAGGATGTGTTCATCGGTTCCAACAACTCGCTGGTGGCACCTGTGGAAATCCAGGCGGGGGCCACTACCGCGGCGGGCTCGACCATCACCCAGACGGTTGAAGCCGGGCAGTTGGGCGTGGCCCGTGCGCGCCAGCGCAACATCGAAGGCTGGAAGCGGCCGGAGAAGATCAAGAAGAGCTGAGTTATCCACAGCGCTTTCGATCGAAAGCCGGCTTATGTGAATAAGCCGGCTTTTTATTGGGTGCCAAGGTGAATTCCATTGGGGCCGCTGCGCGCCCCATCGCGGCACAAGGCCGCTCCTACAGGGACCGTGCCGAAGCAGAGATAAACTTGACGAATCGTCCATCTTAGGTTTTGATTGCAATACTTATCTTTCGAATCGAAACTTAAAGCCGACATGTCGAAACGAAATACCCCTCAGCGCCGCCACAACATCCTGGCCTTGCTCAACGAGCAGGGCGAGGTGAGCGTCGATGCCCTGGCCAAGCGTTTCGAAACTTCCGAAGTGACCATCCGCAAGGATCTCCACGCCCTGGAGGCCAACGGTCTGCTGTTGCGCCGCTACGGTGGCGCGGTGACCATGCCCCAGGAGCTGTTGGGCGATACGGTCCAGCCGGTGTCCCTCTACAAGCAGGCCATCGCCCGGGCAGCGGTCGATCGCATTCGCGAGCATGCACGCATCATCATCGACAGCGGCAGCACCACGGCAGCGATGATCCCACAGCTCGGGCGCCAGCCAGGCCTGGTGGTGATGACCAACTCGCTCCACGTGGCCCGCGCCATCAGCGAGCAGGAGCATGAGCCCGTGCTGCTGATGACCGGTGGCACCTGGGACCCGCACTCTGAGTCCTTCCAGGGCCAGGTGGCCGAGCAGGTACTACGCTCATACGACTTCGACCAGCTGTTCATCGGTGCCGACGGCATCGACCTGGAGCGTGGCACCACCACCTTCAACGAGCTGCTGGGGCTGAGTCGGGTCATGGCCGAGGTGGCGCGCGAGGTGATCGTCATGGTCGAGTCGGACAAGGTCGGTCGCAAGATCCCCAACCTCGAGCTGCCCTGGGGCAGCGTCAACACCCTGATTACTGATGATCGCCTGCCCGCCGAGGCGCGCGACCGGATTCAAGCCCGCGGCATCACCCTTATCTGCGCCGCTATCAGCTAGGAGCAACATCTTATGTGTGGAATCGTTGGTGCCGTTGCCGAGCGCAATATCACAGCCATCCTCATCGAAGGCCTCAAGCGCCTGGAATACCGTGGTTATGACAGCGCCGGCCTGGCCGTCCTGAACCAGCAAGGCGCGCTCGAGCGTCGCCGCCGTATCGGCAAGGTCAGCGAGCTGGAAGGCGCCGTGAGCGCCGATCCGCTGGCCGGTCAGCTGGGCATCGCCCATACCCGTTGGGCGACCCATGGCGCGCCGACCGAGACCAATGCCCACCCGCACTTCTCCGGGCACGACGTGGCGGTGGTGCACAACGGCATCATCGAGAACCACGAAGAGCTGCGTGAAGAGCTCAAGGGCCTGGGCTATGTCTTCGTCTCGCAGACCGACACCGAAGTCATCGTCCACCTGATCCACCACCTGCTCAAGGGCATTCCCGACCTGACCGACGCGCTCAAGGCCGCGGTCAAGCGCCTGCACGGCGCCTATGGTCTGGCAGTGATCAGCGCCAGCCAGCCGGACCGCCTGGTCGCCGCCCGCAGCGGCAGCCCGCTGGTGATCGGCCTGGGCCTTGGCGAAAACTTCCTGGCCTCGGACCAACTGGCCCTGCGCCAGGTCACCGACCGCTTCATGTACCTGGAAGAAGGCGATATCGCCGAGATCCGCCGTGACCAGGTGCAGATCTGGGATCAGGCCGGTCATCCGGTCCAGCGCGAGACGGTGCAGTACCACGAAGGCGCCGAAGCCGCCGAGAAGGGCAACTACCGCCACTTCATGCTCAAGGAAATCCACGAGCAGCCCACCGTGGTGCAGCGTACCCTGGAAGGGCGCCTGGGCAAGGACCACGTGATGGTCCAGGCCTTCGGTCCACAGGCCGCCGAGCTGTTCGCCAAGGTGCGCAACGTGCAGATTGTCGCCTGCGGCACCAGCTATCACGCCGGCATGGTCGCCCGTTACTGGCTGGAAAGCCTGGCCGGCATCCCATGCCAGGTGGAAGTGGCCAGCGAATTCCGCTACCGCAAGGTGGTGGTGCAGCCGGACACCCTGTTCGTCTCCATCTCGCAGTCCGGCGAAACCGCCGACACCCTGGCGGCCCTGCGCAACGCCAAGGAGCTGGGCTTCCTCGGCAGCCTGGCGATCTGTAACAAGGGCATTAGCTCGCTGGTGCGCGAATCCGACCTGACCCTGCTGACCCTGGCCGGGCCGGAGATCGGCGTCGCCTCGACCAAGGCCTTCACCACCCAGCTGGTGTCGCTGATGCTGCTGACCCTGGCCCTCGGCCAGGTGCGCGGCACCCTCGAAGCTGGTGTCGAAGCCGAGTTGGTGGACGAGCTGCGTCGCCTGCCGGCCCGCCTGAGCGAAGCGCTGGCGATGGATGGCGTGGTCGAGAAGATCGCCGAGCTGTTCGCCGACAAGCACCACACCCTGTTCCTCGGCCGCGGTGCCCAGTATCCGGTGGCGATGGAAGGCGCGCTCAAGCTCAAGGAGATCTCCTACATCCACGCCGAAGCCTACCCGGCAGGCGAGCTCAAGCATGGCCCGCTGGCGCTGGTGGACAACGACATGCCGGTGGTGACCGTGGCGCCGAACAACGAGCTGCTGGAGAAGCTCAAGTCGAACCTGCAGGAAGTGCGCGCCCGTGGCGGCGAGCTGGTGGTGTTCGCCGACGAGCACGCTGGCATGAGCAACGGCGAGGGCACCCATGTGATCAACGTGCCGCACATCAACGATGCGCTGGCGCCGATCCTCTACACCATTCCGCTGCAACTGCTGTCGTACTACGTCGCCGTGCTCAAGGGCACCGACGTCGACCAGCCGCGTAACCTGGCCAAGTCGGTGACCGTGGAGTAACCCCACGGCTGTCGAAGCAAGGCTACCGAACGCCCCTGGTCCGCCAGGGGCTTTTTATTTCTGAGTGTTCGACAATGGATTTGTAGCGCTCTTGTCCTACGCGATTGTACGTCCGTCGCTGTAGGACATTTCTTAAACGTGCCTCTGGCATGGATCAATGTTTTCCCTCGTTGTTTGCCCTAACGTCGCCCGACCCATCAGTCATCAAGGACGACAGGAAATGCAGACGCTGCAACGAAAGCACGATATCCAGCCATTGGAAGGCGCTGAAATGACCCTGCTGGTCAATGGCCTGCCTGCGGTCGCCAGTGCCGGCGAAACCGTACTCAGCGTGCTCAACGCCGTTGGCCTGCGCCAGCTGGCGCGTAATGATCATGGCCAGCTCAGCGGTGCCTACTGCGGCATGGGCGTCTGCCATTGCTGTCTGGTGCAGATCGATGGGCGTCCCAAGCGTCGCGCCTGCCAGACCATCGTCAAGCCGGGCATGAGCATCGAGACCGAGGTCAACCGCGTGCAAGAGGAGGTCCACCCATGAGCCTTCGTCCCGTGATCGTCGGTGGTGGTTCGGCCGGCATGGGCGCCGCCATCGAGCTGGCTGAACATGGCGTGGATTGCCTGCTGTTCGACGAGGCCTCGCGCCCCGGTGGCGTGGTCTATCGTGGCCCGCTGCGCGCGGGTGTCGACCTGGGCTACCTGGGGCCGCGCTACACCAAGGCCCTGACCAAGCTGCATGAAGATTTCGCCGCCTGCGCCGAGCGCATCGACCTGCGCCTGAACCATCGCGTGGTGGGCGGGGACGATCAACGGCTGATGGTCCTCGACGCTGACGAGCAACTGCACGAGATCGACTACTCGCACCTGCTGCTGGCCGCCGGATGCCACGAGCGCAACGTGCCGTTCCCCGGCTGGACCTTGCCTGGGGTGATCCTGCTCGGCGGCTTGCAGCTGCAGATCAAGAGCGGCGTGGTCAAGCCACTGGGCAGCACGCTGATTGCCGGTACCGGGCCGTTGCTGCCGCTGGTCGCCTGCCAGTTGCACGCCGCCGGCGCCAAGGTGGCCGGCGTGTACGAAGCTTGCTCGTTCAACCGTATCGCCAAGGAAAGCCTGGCCTTGATGAACAAGCCGCAGCTGTTCCTCGACGGCCTGAGCATGCTCGCCTACATGAAGCTCAACGGCATCCCCATGCATTACGGCTGGGGCGTGGTGGGCGCCACGGGTGATGGCGAGTTGCAGGAGGTCCAGGTCGCCCCCTACACCCAGGACTGGCAGCCGGACATGACCCGCGTCCAGCGCGAGCAGGTGCGCACCCTGGCGGTAGGCTACGGCTTCATTCCGCGGACCCAGCTCAGCCAGCAACTGGGCCTGGCCCATGGTTTCAGCGAGGATGGCTACCTGCGCGCCGAATGCAACGTGTGGCAGCAGAGCAGCCAGCCGAACATTCACCTGGCCGGCGACATGGCCGGTATTCGCGGTGGCGAGGCGGCAATGCTCACCGGGCGTATCGCCGCGGTGTCGATGCTGCAGCAGATGGGCAAGCTCGATGCCGAGCAGGCGATCGAGCGCCGTGAGCGTTTCCTCGGCAAGCTGGCGGCGATCAAGCGCTTCCGCTCCGGGGTGGAACGCTACACCGCGCGCGGCGCGGCGCAGATCCAGCTGCCCCAGGCCGACACGGTGATCTGCCGTTGCGAAAACGTCACTCGCGATCAGATCGACCTGGCCCTGGAGCAGGGCGTGGAGGACATGGCCAGCCTGAAGATGCGTACCCGGGTAAGCATGGGCGACTGCCAGGGGCGCATGTGCGTCGGCTACTGCAGCGACCGCTTGCGCAGCGCCACTGGACGTCCGGACGTGGGCTGGCTGCGCCCGCGCTTCCCGGTGGACCCGATCCCATTTTCCGCATTCGAACAACTCGGCACGGAGGCCTGAGCATGAACAAGCATTACGACATCATCATTGCCGGTGGCGGCGTGATCGGCGCGTCCTGTGCCTACCAGCTGTCCAAGCGGCACAACCTGAAGATCGCCCTGATCGACTGCAAGCGCCCGGGCAACGCCACCCGTGCCTCGGCCGGCGGCCTGTGGGCCATCGGCGAGTCGGTGGGACTGGGCTGCGGGGTGATCTTCTTTCGCATGATGTCCTCGCGCAACAAGCGTGAGGCCAACGGCGCGGCGGTGGTGGTTGACTCGAGCACGCCGCACATCCTGCCGGAGTGCTTCTTTGACTTCGCCCTGCAGTCCAACGCGCTTTATCCACAGCTGCACCAGGAGCTGATCGAGCGCCACGGGATGGACTTCAAGTTCGAACGCACCGGGCTCAAGTACATCATCCAGGATGAAGAAGACCAACTGTACGCCGAGCACATCGTCAAACAGATCCCGCACCTGGCCGACCAGGTACGCTGGCTCGACCGCGACGCGCTGCGGGCCTCGGAGCCGGCGGTGACGCTCAAGGCCAATGGCGCGCTGGAGTTTCTCTGCGACCATCAGGTCAGCCCGTTCCGCCTGGGCGATGCCTACATGGAGGCGGCGCGGCAGAACGGCGTCGATTTGTACCCGAACGTGAACATCACCGGCGTGCTGCATGAAGGCTCGCGGATCAAGGGCGTGCGCACCGCCGAGGCCGGCGAGTTCCATTGCGCCACCTTGATCAATGCCGCTGGCGCCTGGGCCGCCGAGCTGAGCGAATGGGCGACCGGGGAGAGCATTCCGGTCAAGCCGGTGAAGGGCCAGATCGTGCTGACCGAACGCCTGCCCAAGCTGCTCGATGGTTGCATCACCACCAGCGATTGCTACATGGCGCAGAAGGACAATGGCGAGATCCTGATCGGCAGTACCACGGAAGAGAAGGGCTTCGATGTCAGCAACACCTTCCCGGAAATCAGCGGCCTGGTGCAGGGTGCGATTCGTTGCGTGCCGCAGCTGGCGCAGGTGAACCTCAAGCGCACCTGGGCCGGCCTGCGCCCGGGGTCACCGGACGAGCTGCCGATCCTCGGGCTTGTGGATAATGTGCAGGGCTATTTCAATGCCTGTGGACATTTCCGTACAGGAATCCTCACGTCGGCCATTACCGGTGTGTTGCTGGACAAGGTTGTCCACAACGAGGCGTTACCGCTGGATATCACGCCATTCCTGGCGTCGCGCTTCCGTGAGGGTGTGGATAAACAACTGGCCCACGGCTAGGTCGAGCACTCGTGGGGCAAGGCCGCTCCGACAGGTTGGCGTAGTACCTGTGGGAGCGGCTTTAGCCGCGAACACCGGCGAAGCCGGTGCCATCCACCGAATCGCTTGCTTTGCGGCTAAAGCCGCTCCCACACGGTTTAACGCAAGGCTTTGCTTCAGATCTGCATCGCTTTCCCATCCACATTCATCGCCGCCTGGCGCAGCGCCTCGGAGCGGGTCGGGTGTGGGTGGCAGGTGAGGGCGATGTCCTCGGCCGAGGCCGAGAATTCCATGGCCACGCAGAACTCGCCGATCATCTCGCTCACGCTCGGGCCAACCAGATGCACGCCCAGCACCTCGTCGGTGACGGCGTCGGCGATAACCTTGGCGAAGCCTTCGGTCTCATGGTTGATCTTGGCCCGGCTGTTGGCGGTGAAGGGGAACTTGCCGACCTTGTAGGCACGGCCTTCGGCCTTGAGCTGCTCCTCGGTCTTGCCGACACTGGCCAGTTCCGGGCGGGTATAGATGACGCCGGGGATCAGGTTGTAGTTGACCTCGTGGGGCTTGCCGGCGATGCGCTCGATGCACGCCACCGCTTCGTCCTCGGCCTTGTGCGCCAGCATCGGGCCGGAGGTGACGTCGCCGATCACCCAGATACCCGGGACCGTGCTGCGGTGATGGTCGTTGGCGAGCATGCCGCGCTTGTCGGTTTCCAGCCCCACGCTTTCCAGGTTAAGGCCCTTGGTATAAGGACGGCGACCGATGGCCACCAGCACGTAGTCGGCCTGCAGGGTTTCGGCGTTGCCACCGGCGGCGGGCTCCAGGGTCAGGCTGACGCCGTCGGCGCTGGATGTGGCCTGGGTCACCTTGCTGCCGAGCTTGAAGGTCATGCCTTGCTTGGCCAGGGCCTTCTGCAGGGTCTTGGCGGTTTCCTCATCGGTGCCCGGGCAGATGCGGTCCAGGTATTCGATCACCGTCACTTCGGCACCCAGGCGGCGCCACACCGAACCCAGCTCCAGGCCGATCACGCCGGCGCCGATCACGATCAGGTGCTTGGGCACCTGGGGCAGCGACAGGGCGCCGGTGGAATCGATGATGCGCTGGTTGTCGATGGTCACGCCAGGCAGCGGCGTGGGTTCGGAACCGCTGGCGATGACGATGTCCTTGGCCTGCAGGGTGGTTTCACTGCCGTCCTCGGCTTTGACCACCACCTTGCCGGCGCCGTCCAGGCGGCCCCAGCCCTTGACCCAGTCGACCTTGTTCTTGCGAAAGAGGTACTCGATGCCCTTGGTCAGGCCAGTCACGCTTTCGTCTTTCTGCTTCATCATCTGGCCCAGGTTGAGGGTCGGTTTGACCTCGATCCCCAGGTGGGCGAATTCTTCGCCGCTGGCTGCCTCATACAGCTCGGACGCATGCAGCAGCGCCTTGGAAGGCATGCAGCCGACGTTCAGGCAGGTGCCGCCCAGGGTCGAGCGACCCTCGACACAGGCCACGCTCAGGCCCAGCTGGCCGGCGCGGATCGCTGCGTTGTAGCCGCCGGGGCCGCCGCCGATGATCACCACGTCATAGGATTTCATGGGTTTCGTTACTCCGAGAGTGTGAGGAAGCGAAGAGGGGCACAAGGTTAGTCTGAGCGATTGAAATTGTATACAATCTGTTGTGCGGCCCGGACCAGATAGTTCTAGACTATGGTCGCGATTAACGGAAACTTCGCACGAATGAACTACCCTGATCCGGTGACGTCCGACAGCTTGAGGCTTGGCGTCCCGTATCAATGAAAGGGAGGGTCATGAATGCTTGCGCAACTTCCACCCGCATTGCAGAGCCTGCACTTACCTTTGCGCGTCAAGTTGTGGGACGGCAACCAGTTCGATCTGGGGCCGAGCCCGCAGGTCACCATCCTGGTCAAGGAACCCCAGCTGATCGCCCAGCTCACCCATCCGAACCTGGAGGCGCTTGGCTCCGCCTTTGTCGAGGGCAAGCTGGAGCTGGAAGGCGATATCGGCGAAGTCATCCGGGTCTGCGACGAGCTCAGCGAAGCCTTGCTCAAGGATGAAGACGAGTTCTTGCCGGAGCGCACGTCCCATGACAAGCGCACCGATGCCGAAGCCATTTCCTACCATTACGACCTGTCCAACGATTTCTACCAACTGTGGCTCGACCCGGACATGGTCTACTCCTGCGCCTACTTCAAGGAGCCGGACAACACCCTGGCCCAGGCCCAGCAGGACAAGTTCGACCACCTGTGCCGCAAGCTGCGCCTGCAGGCCGGCGACTACCTGCTGGATGTCGGTTGCGGTTGGGGCGGGCTGGCGCGATTCGCCGCCCGCGAGTACGGCGCCAAGGTGTTTGGCATCACCCTGAGCAAGGAGCAGCTGAAGCTCGGTCGCCAACGGGTCAAGGAGGAGGGCCTGGCCGACAAGGTCGACCTGCGGATCCTCGACTACCGCGACCTGCCCCAGGATGGTCGCTTCGACAAGGCGGTCAGCGTCGGCATGTTCGAACACGTCGGGCATGCCAACCTCGAGCTGTATTGCCAGCGGCTGTTCGGCGCGGTGCGTGAAGGTGGCCTGGTGATGAACCATGGCATCACCGCCAAGCACGTCGATGGTCGTCCGGTTGGCCGTGGCGCGGGGGACTTCATCGACCGTTATGTGTTCCCCCACGGCGAGCTGCCGCATATCTCGATGATCACGGCGCGGATCTGCGAGGCGGGCCTGGAGGTGGTCGATATCGAGAGCCTGCGCCTGCATTACGCCAAGACCCTCAACCACTGGAGCGAGAACCTGGAGAACCAGCTGCACCGCGCCGCCGCGCTGGTGCCGGAGAAGACCTTGCGTATCTGGCGCCTGTACCTGGCCGGTTGCGCCTACGCCTTCACCAAGGGCTGGATCAACCTGCACCAGATTCTCGCGGTGAAGCCCTACGCCGACGGCCACCACGACCTGCCGTGGACCCGTGAGGACCTCTATCGCTGATCGGCTAGCCCGGCGTGCCGACAAGGCTCGCCGGGCTACAGGATCGGTGAAATCAGCCGTGCGATACGCATCCCCAGCTGTTGCAGGCGGTGGGTGTCGCGGCTGTCCTCCGCGGTGATCTCCCGGGCCTGCTCGAAGTCATCCTCCAGCATCCGTTCGACCTGGTCGGCGAAAGCGCGGTCCACGGTGAGCAGGGTGATCTCGAAGTTCAGCCGGAACGAGCGGTTGTCGAGGTTGGCGCTGCCGATGGCGCTGACCTCATCGTCAACCAGCACCACCTTCTGGTGCAGGAAGCCCGGCAGGTAGCGGAACATGCGCACCCCGGCGCGCACCGCCTCGAAGGCGAACAGGCTGGAGGCGGCGTAGACGATGCGGTGGTCGGGGCGCGAGGGAATCAGGATGCGTACGTCGACACCCCGCAGCACTGCCAGGCGCAGGGCGGCGAAGATGGCTTCGTCGGGGATGAAATAGGGACTGGTGATCCAGACCCGTCGGGTGGCCGAGTGAATCGCCTCGAGGAAGAACAGCGCACAGGTTTCCTGTGGATCGGCCGGGCCGCTGGCCAAGGCCTGGCACAGCACGCCGTTCTCCGGGTAGACGTCGGGCAGGATCAGCGGCGGCAGCTGGCGCGTGGCCCAGTACCAATCCTCGGCGAAGGACTCCTGCAGGCAGGCCAGCACCGGACCGCCGATCTGCACATGGGTGTCGCGCCACGGTGACAGCTTGGGGTGCGCCCCTAGGTACTCGTCCCCTACGTTATGGCCGCCGAGAAACCCGAGCAGGCCATCGACCACGACGATCTTGCGATGGTTGCGAAAGTTGACCTGGAAGCGGTTGAACCAGCCGCGCCGGGTGGCGAACGCTTCGATCTGTACGCCGCCGTCGCGCAGTACCTGGCTGTAGCTGGCTGGCAGGGCATGGCTGCCGACGCGGTCGTACAGCACGAACACCCGCACGCCCTCGGCGGCCTTGCGCAGCAGCAGTTGCTGCAACTCCCGGCCGAGGGCGTCGTCATGGATGATGAAGAACTGCACCAGCACGGTGTCGCGCGCGGTGCGGATGGCCGAGAAGATCGCCTCGAAGGTGGCGGCGCCATCGATCAGCAGCTTCACCTCGTTGTTGGCCAGACACGGCATGCGCCCCAGCTTGGGCATGGCGCGCAGGGCGGCGTAGCTGCCGGACTCGCGGGCGGTCAACGCTTCCTCCACCCAGGGCCGCCAGTTCAGGTTGGCCATGGCCACGTGCATTTCCTGGTTGGCCTGGCGCCGCGCCTGGATATAGGCGTAGAAGGAACGGGCGCCGAACACCAGGTAGGGGATGAGGGTGAGGTAGGGGATGAACAGCAGTGACATGGCCCAGGCGATCGCACCCTGGGCGGTGCGCACGGTGAACACCGCATGCAGCGCGGCGATGAGGCCGAGCAGATGAATCAGGCCGAGCAAGTAACCGAAGAAGTAGGGGCTGTGGAAATCCATACGCATCCTGCTTGCCGAGAGCACTGCTGCTAACAGACCACGTTCGAGGGTATGCCTGCAACCCACAGGCGATTTTGACGTCTAACGGCTCAGTCCGGCCGGAGCCGGTATTTCGAGGAGCTTTCATCCATGAAGATTCGTCTGCCACTGCTTGCCCTGGTACTGGGGCTGGGTAGTCCGCTGGTTCATGCGCAGATGCTGCAACCCGGCCTGTGGGAACTGACCACCAGCAACATGCAGGTCGATGGCAAGCCGTTGCCGGACATGGAGTTCATGCTCGGTCAGTTGAAGAACCTGCCGCCCGAGCAACGGGCGATGATGGAGGGTGCCCTGGCCAAGCAGGGCATCACGGTGGGGGGCAAGGGGGTGCGTTCGTGCCTGACTGCGGAGCAGGTCAAGACCAACGACATTCCGCTGCAGGATCCGCAGTCGGGGTGCACGCAGAAGATCACCGAGCGCAATGGCAATGTCTGGAAGTTCCAGTTCAGTTGCCCCAAGGCCCAGGGCAACGGCCAGGCCACCTTCCTCAGCGACCGGGAGTTCCTGACCAAGGTCAACGGCACCTTCAATGCCTCCGGGGTCCAGCAGCAGGGCAGCATGGACACCCGGGCGGTGTGGCTTGGGAATGACTGTGGAACCGTCAAGCCGCGTACCTGATCTGTCACCAGCGATAACGACTGACCGCCACTGCGTCGTGGGCATGCAGGCTCTCTGCATGTTCCACGCGCACGCTGAAGCCGCTCACGCCCGTTAGCGTTCGCAAGGCCGCATGCAGGCGGCGGGCGGCATCCTCGCAGAACATCAGGTTCTGTCCGTTGGCCAGGGCAAAGGCCTGCTCGTCGGCGCGCTTTACTGCCGTCTGTACGGCCGTGCCCAAAGCTGCCTCCGCAGTCTCGATCAACTCGGTCAGCCTGAGCTCGTCGCCGTCCAGGCGGACTTGCAGCTTGGCCAAGCTCCTTTGGCTGTGGGGTGTCGCAACGATGCCGTTACTGCTGCCAAGCCATTGGCGAACACGTTCCCGCTCAAGCGACTGGTCAGCGAAGTCCCGGTCGAACTGCGCCTGGATCAGCTGCCTGGCCAGCGCCGCTGAGCATGGGCAGGTCGAGGAGTAGGGAATGTGCACCGATAGTTCCACGTGGAACATTTCATCTTTCAGCTGGGCATCGATGCTCACCGGATAGCTTTTCCAGCCTGCAAGCGGGCTGACCAGCGCCGGGCGCTTAAGCAGGTGATCGAACGCCAGACGCAGGTAGGCGGCGTTCGAAAGGCCTTCGTGGCTGGCGAGAAAATGCTCGAGCGTCCGGCGAATCAGCTGCGGGCTCAACGCTTGCTGTTCCAGCGCTTCCAGCGCCAGGTACAGCCGTGACATATGGATGCCCCGGGCTGCGCCGTCATCCAGGCTCACGCCGGCATCGGCGTGTGCGCCGAGGCTGCGTCCGTCGACCAGCAGTGGCAGAGCGATACCGCACATGCCGACCCAGTCCAGCGGCAGTGCCTGCTGGCTGCTCTGTGCGGCGATGTCGGGAAGGGCGAGGCTAGACATGAAAGGATCCTGAAGTGATGGCAGTCAGCGGCAACCGCCGACAAGGCTGCAGTGCAGGTTGAAGCGTTGACCACTGGAGCTGGAGACACGGTTGAGGGTGGTCCAGCCGATGCGGCGGCTGTAACCCACCCAGGCTTCACCGTCGCTGGCCAGCCCGGTGAAGAAGGTCAGCGTGCCGTAGCGGCTGTTGGTCTGAGCCCACAGGCGTTTGCCTGCCACTTCGTAGCCACGCAGGTAGAAGGTGCTGCCTTCGGTACGCACGCTGTAGTAGTTGCCCTGGCCATCCTGGCAGGCGAGCAAGGTCGCGCTGCGGGTGCACAGAGCGAGGTCGGTGTGAGGCATGGCGAAGAGCTGCGTGGGTGTTGCGAGCAGCAGCAAGGCAGCGAGGCCGGATGATTTCATGACGCTCTCCAGACAACCGTTCGGTCGACACGGCTTGGCGAAATTGTATTGTTATAATATAACATTGTGCAATGCATCGATTCGAATGCGCCTGCCCGATGAGGTTAGTCATGCCCAACCGTCTCCCTGTCACCGTGCTGTCCGGCTTCCTCGGCGCCGGCAAGAGCACGCTGCTCAACCATGTGCTGCGCAACCGCGACAACCTGCGCGTCGCCGTGATCGTCAACGACATGAGCGAAATCAACATCGATGCCAGCGAGGTCCAGCGCAACGTCAGCCTGAACCGGGCCGAAGAAAAACTGGTGGAGATGAGCAACGGCTGCATCTGCTGCACCTTGCGCGAGGACCTGCTGGAAGAGGTGGCGCGGTTGGCCGGCGAGGGCCGCTTCGATTACCTGCTGATCGAGTCGACCGGAATATCCGAGCCGCTGCCGGTCGCCGAGACTTTCACCTTTCGCGACGAACAGGGGCGCAGCCTCTCCGACATGGCGCGCCTGGACACCATGGTCACCGTGGTCGACGGGCTGAACTTCCTGCGTGACTACCAGGCCGCCGAGAGTCTCGCCAGCCGTGGCGAGACCTTGGGTGAACAGGACGAGCGCTCGATCAGTGACCTGTTGATCGAGCAGGTCGAATTCGCCGACGTGCTGTTGCTGAGCAAGATCGACCTGATCAGCCAGTCTGACCGCGAGGAGCTGGTGGCCATCCTGCGCAGCCTCAATGCCCGGGCGCAGATCGTGCCGATGGTGATGGGCCAGGTGGCGCTGTCGCGCATCCTCGATACCGGCCTGTTCGATTTCGACCAGGCAGCCCAGGCTCCGGGGTGGCTGCGCGAACTGCGGGGCGAGCATGTACCCGAAACCGAGGAATACGGCATCGCCGCCAGCACCTGGCAGGCTCGTCGGCCGTTCCACCCGCAGCGCTTCTTCGATTTTATCCACACGCCCTGGAGCAACGGCCGGTTGCTGCGTTCCAAGGGCTTCTTCTGGCTGGCCAGCAAGTATCAGGAGGCCGGGAGCTGGTCCCAGGCCGGTGGCATGATGCGTCACGGCCTGGCGGGGCGCTGGTGGCGCTTCGTGCCACGCGAGCAATGGCCGCAGGACGAAGAGAACACCGCGGCGATCCTCAAGCAGTGGTCGGTGGAAAGCGGCGATTGCCGCCAGGAACTGGTGTTCATCGGGCAGAACATCGACTTCCAGCGGTTATCCACAGAGTTGGAGGCCTGCCTGCTCACGGACGAGGAGATGGAAACTGGACCGATGGCCTGGCTGCGGCTACCCGATCCTTTCGGTGCCTGGCATGAGGACGCGGTGGCATGACTGTGGATATCCGCCAGGTGTTCGGTGAATCGCCCCAGGTGATGACCGACATTCTTCAGGATGGCGTCAACCTGGCGGTCTGGCAGCGCCGCCTGCCGGCCCAGGTGGAGGACTTCGCCAACCTGGTGCTCAGTCTTGGCCAGTCCCTGGCCGATGAGCGGGTGATCGAGGTGGATGAACGCCACCCGCCGGCCTTGCCCGGTTTGCTCAGGGAGGCCGCTGATCTGCACGGCTATGACGGTTTCGTCGCGGATGTGGCCTGGCTGGTGGCCGCCTATACCTGCCTGTTGGGAGCCCGTCGTCTCGGTGTACGCGTGCGGGTACTGGACGGGGCGATGTGTCCGCGCATGCATGTGGACCATGTGCCGGTGCGCCTGCTCAGCACCTATGCCGGCGCGGGCAGCGAATGGTTGGCGGAGGGAGCGATCGATCGCGCGCGCTTGCAGCAGTCGTTACCGCCTGTGGATAACGTTCGGCGCCTGACGGCGGGAGAGGTGGCCCTGCTCAAGGGCGAGAAGTGGCTGGGCAACGAGGGCGCGGGATTGGTGCACCGATCACCGCTGACGCCTGCCGGGGAGCGCCGATTGTTGCTGAGCCTGGACTGGTTGGCATGAATCGCGGGGCCCGGCGGTATAGACTGCCATCAATCCCCCCCGATACCGAGCCATGCTGCAGGACATTCCCACCCATGTGATCGCCGGCCCCCTCGGCGCCGGCAAGACCAGCCTGATCCGCCACCTGCTGGAGCAGCGTCCAGCCGGCGAGCGCTGGGCCGTGCTGGTCAACGAGTTCGGCCAGGTCGGCCTCGATGCCGCCTTGCTCAGCCGCGACGAGGTGGGCATCGCCATCGGTGAAGTGGCGGGAGGCTGCTTGTGCTGCGTCAATGGCGCGCCGTTCCAGGTGGGGCTTGGCCGTTTGCTGCGCAAGGCGCGCCCGGACCGTCTGTTCATCGAACCGTCCGGCCTTGGTCACCCGCTCGAGTTGCTGGAGCAACTGGGACGCCCACCCTGGACTGGCGTACTGTCGGTCCAGCCACTGCTGATGGTGCTGGATGCCGCAGCCCTGTCCCGGGGCGGCGTCCTGCCTGAGGCTCAGCACCAGGCACTGGCGAAAGCGGGGATGCTGGTGTTCAACAAGGCGAGCGTTGTGGATGAAGCCGAACGCTTGTTGATAACTGCATCACTACCCGCAATACCGTCATGCTGGACGGATCACGGGGTACTGCCGCTTGCTGTATTGCCTGTTTCAACCCCCGTAGCAGTAGGCACTCTCGACCTTGGCAGCCTGCCTGTGGATAACGGTGCAGTGCCGTTGCCCACCCTGTGGACCGATCCACGACAGCCGATCTGCCAGTTTCAGCAGGGGGAGGGAGGTTGGAGCGTCGGCTGGCGCTGGCATCCCGACCAATGCTTCGACAATGCGGTGCTGCGCGGTGTTCTCGAGCAATGGGTGTGGCGCCGGGCGAAGGGTGTTATCCACAGCACGGAAGGCTGGCAGTCGTTCAACGGCCTGGAAGGCGGGACGCTGGAGTGGCGTTCCAGCGAATGGCGCAAGGACTCGCGTATCGAGCTGATCTTCGATCGACCGCAACCCTTGCAGGCCCTGCAAGCGGCCATCGGCGGCTGCCAGCTGATCCGTTGATCCGTTGATCCGTTGATCCGTTGATCAATTGCGCCAGCGGTTATGTTCCTGGCGCCACTGCTGCATCTCGATGACGTTGTCGGTACGCGGCGGGGTCTTGATCTCGAACGGATAGGGCGCGAGTTCAATCTGCATGGTGTGGGCGCCGAACTGGGTGACGGTGCCGGGGTGGCGTTGTTCACCGGTGACGGTGAACTCGAAGTTGTAGATGCGCGCCAGGCGCTTCCTGCCATTGGCGTCACGCACGAAGGCGATGCGTTTGAGCGCCACGGCGTCGTCGAGCAGTTCCAGGTCGAGCTTGGCGCAATGCTGCTTGACCCGTGCCAGGGCCTTTTCGCGCAGCCCGTGGTTGTGCCACAGCCAGGCGCCTGCGGTCGCCACCAGCATCAGGACGAAGAGGTTTTCCAGGGTCAGCATTTGCGTAAGCTCCAGACAGGTCGATCCAGCTTAACTGCGTCTCTGGCCTGTCGTACAGATGGCAATCGGGTTCATACTGCGGGCCGCACACTTATTCACACAGTTTCGGAATCGTCCCGCATGAAACGTACGCCGCACCTGCTCGCCATTCAGTCCCACGTGGTCTTTGGACACGCCGGAAACAGCGCCGCGGTGTTTCCCATGCAGCGGGTTGGGGTCAACGTCTGGCCGCTCAACACCGTACAGTTCTCCAACCATACTCAGTATGGACAGTGGGCTGGGGAAGTGCTTGCCCCAGCGCAAATTCCCGCGTTGGTGGAAGGCATTTCCAATATCGGTGAGCTGGGCCACTGCGATGCGGTGTTGTCGGGCTACCTGGGCAGTGCCGAGCAGGGGCGGGCGATCCTGGCCGGCGTCGAGCGGATCAAGGCGGTCAATCCTAAGGCCTTGTACCTGTGCGACCCGGTCATGGGGCATGCCGAGAAGGGCTGCATCGTACCGGCAGAGGTCAGCGAGTTCCTGCTCGAGGAGGCCGTCGCCAAGGCCGATATCCTGTGCCCGAACCAGCTCGAGCTGGATAGCTTCTGTGGCCGTCGCGCGCAGTCCCTGGACGATTGCGTGAGCATGGCGCGCGGGTTGCTGGAGCGCGGGCCGCAGGTGGTGCTGGTCAAGCACCTGAATTATCCACAGCGGGCGGACGACGCCTTCGAGATGCTGCTGGTGACCCGTGATGCCAGCTGGCACCTGCGCCGGCCCTTGCTGGCCTTCCCACGCCAGCCGGTGGGCGTGGGCGACCTGACCTCCGGGCTGTTCCTCGCCCGCGTGCTGCTGGGTGACGACTGGTTGCAGGCTTTCGAATTCACCGCCGCCGCGGTACATGAGGTGCTGCTGGAAACCCAGGCCTGTACCAGCTATGAGCTGCAGCTGGTGCGGGCCCAGGATCGCATCGCCCATCCACGGGTGCGCTTCGAGGCGCAGCGCCTGATGTACTAGATCGAATCAGCCTTGAGGTTCTGGTAACGCTGTTCCAGCTCCTGGCGGATCTGGCGGCGTTGCTGGCCTTGCAGGAAGCGGCGCTTCTCCTCGCTGCTCTGCGGCTGGCGCGGCGGCACCTTCACCGGGCGACGGTCGTCGTCCACCGCGACCATGGTGAAGAAGCAGCTGTTGGAGTGGCGTACCGAGCGCTCGCGGATGTTCTCGGTGACCACCTTGATGCCCACCTCCATCGAGGTGTTGCCGGTGTAGTTGACCGAGGCGAGGAAGGTCACCAGCTCGCCGACATGCACCGGTTCGCGGAAAATCACCTGGTCCACCGACAGGGTCACCACATAAGTGCCGGCATAGCGGCTGGCGCAGGCATAGGCGACTTCGTCGAGGTACTTGAGCAGGGTGCCGCCGTGTACGTTGCCAGAGAAATTGGCCATGTCCGGTGTCATCAGGACGGTCATGGTCAGCTGGGCGTTTCCAGGTTCCATAGAGAGCTCACGGTGAATTTGCACGGATTCGGGGCGGGTATCTGCAGACACTTCTGTTTCCCCTCGTTGAGGTTTCCCATCCTGGTACGGGACGTCGGCTGACGCTCCATCGTCACGCCAATCTTGCCATCGGCGGTGTCGAATCGGCCGATCTGTTTCTGCATATTGCATCGGCAATTTGTGGCACGGCGCGATGTTAACCTGACGACGCCCATGCAACGTGGGCTTTTGCGTCTATCACAAGATTATGTGCCTGCTCCGCGCCGAAGGATCGTCCGGCAGAGGAGCGGTTCGCCCCGAGCACTGAAAACAAGGAGTATCACGCCATGCATGCCATCAGCTTCATCCAGGACCTGGCGGTGATCATGCTGGTTGCCGGGGTGGTCACCATCCTCTTTCATCGCCTCAAGCAGCCGGTGGTGCTGGGTTATATCGTCGCTGGTTTCATCATCGGCCCGCATACGCCGCCGTTCGGCCTGATCCACGACGAAGACACCATCAAGACCCTGGCCGAGCTGGGGGTGATCTTCCTGATGTTCTGCCTGGGCCTGGAGTTCAGCCTGCGCAAGCTGTTCAAGGTCGGCGCCACGGCCTTCATCGCGGCCTTCCTGGAAATCGTGCTGATGATCTGGATCGGTTTCGAGATCGGTCGCTGGTTCGGCTGGAACACCATGGATTCGCTGTTCCTCGGGGCGATCCTGGCGATCTCCTCGACCACCATCATCGTCAAGGCGCTCAACGACCTGAAGATGAAGAACGAGCGTTTCGCCCAGCTGATCTTCGGCGTGTTGATCGTCGAGGACATCCTCGGCATCGGTATCATCGCACTGCTGTCGGGCATCGCCGTCAGTGGCTCGGTGAGCTCCGGCGAAGTGTTCTCCACCGTGGGCAAGCTGTCGCTGTTCATGATCGTCGCGCTGGTCATCGGCATCCTGCTGGTGCCGCGGCTGCTGGCCTACGTGGCGAAATTCGAAAGCAACGAGATGCTGCTGATCACCGTGCTGGGCCTGTGTTTCGGTTTCTGCCTGCTGGTGGTCAAGCTCGAGTACAGCATGGTGCTCGGCGCCTTCCTGATCGGTGCGATCATGGCCGAGTCGCGCCAGCTGCTGAAGATCGAGCGCCTGATCGAGCCGGTTCGCGACCTGTTCAGCGCCATCTTCTTCGTCGCCATCGGCTTGATGATCGACCCGTCGATCCTGGTCGAGTACGCCTGGCCGATCGTGGTCATCACCCTGGCGGTGGTACTGGGCAAGATGCTCTCCTGCGGCTTGGGCGCGTTCATCGCCGGCAACGACGGGCGCACCTCGTTGCGCGTGGGGATGGGGCTTTCGCAGATCGGCGAGTTCTCCTTCATCATCGCCGCCCTGGGGGTGACCCTGCAGGTCACCAGTGACTTTCTCTATCCGGTCGCAGTGGCGGTGTCGGCCATCACCACCTTGCTGACACCGTACCTGATCCGTGCCGCCGATCCGTTGTCGATCAGGCTGGGCAAGGTGGTGCCGAGCCGCGTGGCACGGGTGCTGTCGTTGTACGGCGAGTGGTTGCGCAGCATCCAGCCGCAGGGCGAGGGGGCCATGCTGGCGGCGATGATCCGACGCATTCTGCTGCAAGTCGGGGTCAACCTGGCGCTGGTGATCGCGATCTTCTTCAGTGGCGGCTACTTCGCCGGGCGCATCGGCAGCTGGTTGAGCGAGTGGGTGGCGGACGCCGGCCAGCAGAAGGCGATGATCTGGGGCGCGGCATTGCTGTTGTCGCTGCCGTTCCTGATCGCGGCGTATCGCAAGCTCAAGGCGTTGTCGATGCTGCTGGCGGAGATGGGCGTCAAGCCCGAGATGGCCGGGCGGCATACCCAGCGGGTACGGCGGGTGATCGCCGAGGTGATTCCGCTGCTGTCACTGCTGGTGATCTTCCTGCTGCTGTCGGCCTTGTCGGCAAGCATCCTGCCGACCAGCGAACTGCTGCTGGTCATCGTGGTGGTGGCGGCGGTGGTGGTGGCGCTGCTGTGGCGCTGGTTGATCCGGGTGCATACGCGGATGCAGGTGGCGTTGCTGGAGACGCTGGAGAACAGCCGCGATCATTCGCACTGAGCGGGCGGTTAACGCTTTCTGCGCAAGATTTCACCGTCGTCCGAGGGGATGGAGCGGTAGCAGTGTCGCCAGGCGCAGAGAGCCTGGCGATTCTACGAGTGATTGGTAGCTATAAGCCATCACTTTATGCGGGTATTTCTCATTCAGCTTTCCAGCCAGACATCCCGTGCCCAGTGCCAGACCGATTCCCAGCTTTCCTCGGTGACGATTTCTTCTTCGCCGGACCACAGCACCACGGTGCCGTCCTCTTCGACGCAGTAGTAGTCGTCTCCGTCCTGGCAGATGGGAATGAGATCGCGGGGCACACCGGCGTCCCAGGCGTTGGCCGCCACTTCCGGCAGGTAGGTGTGGGATTGCGGATCGGTCACGGTCACCGGCTCGAGGCTACCGTACACCACGTCGCTGACGGTCAGCAGGTATTCCTTGAACACGAACGGGATGTTGATGAACAGCTCTTCCTCGATCTCGACCAGCTGATCCTCGTCCGGCAGCTCCAGCGGCACCGGTACCGGCTCGTTGGCTTCACGGAGTTGTTCGATCACTTCTTCCACGGTTCACATCCTCTGACCTTATGACAACGCTGCGCGTTATACCCTAGTAGGCCGCTCTGGCAAAAGCAAAAACCCCGGGACAGGCCCGGGGTTTTTTCTGCAACGTGCGACGGTTAACCGTTTTGGCGGATACCGGCCAGCAGCCAAGGCTGGTTTTCGCCATGGGCGCGAACCATGTGCCAGCTTTCGCTGAAGGCTTCGCCCTGGTCGAAGCGCGAGGTCTTCGACACGCCACGGAAGGTCAGGGTGGCGTCGGTCTGGTCGGCGCGCTCGTCGACGCCGTCCAGTTGCACATCGAGGTCGTCGATGTAGGTGGACTGGAAGCCTTCACCCTGCTCGGCGCGCTCGCGCTTGAGGAACTCGAGCATCTGCGGGGTGACGAACTCGGCGATTTTGTCCATCTCGTTGGCGTCCCAGTGCTGCTGCAGCGACTGGAAGTGCGAACGGGCGGCGGACAGGAAGCTGGCTTCGTTGAACCAGGCCGGGGCGTTGATCACAGGCGAGGCGACCGGTGCGGCGGAGCCGCCGAAGATCGACTGCGGTGCGGCCTGCGGCTGTGCTTCGCGCTGGTACGGGGCGTGGCCGGCGGCAGCGTGTTGCGGCTGCTGCTGGCGACGGCGCGCGGCGATGAAGCGGAAGACCAGGAAGGCGATCAGGCCCATGATCAGGAAATCGAGGATCTGCATGCCGTCGAAGCCGTCGCCCATGAACATGGAGGCCAGCAGGCCACCGGCGGCGAGGCCGGCGAGTGGGCCCAGCCAGCGCGAGGCACCGCTGGCGGCAGCGGGTGCGCGGCCAGGAGCGGTCGGGGCGGCGGCAGGCGTGGTCGGGGTGGCCTGGCGGGTCTGGTGGATAGGCGCGGAGCCCGAGCTCTTGCCACCACCGAAGCGCTTGGCGTTGGCGTCGAGGCTCAGCGTCAGGCCGACGCAGAGCGCCAGAGCGATGCTAAGAAAACGTTGCATAAGATGGGGATTCCCGTTTGTGTGGATTGCACGCGCGTCATGGTGCACATGAACTGGCAGACATAGCCAGCGACAAGATGTTTCGAGCTTTTGCCTGATCGCCCGGATCTACGCGTTCACCTGTAGGAGCGGCCTTGTGCCGCGAAAGGGCTGCGCAGCAGCCCCTGTTGCGGTGTGACGCTGAAATTGCCGGGGCCGCTTTGCGGCCCTTTCGCGGCACGAGGCCGCTCCTACAGGCGCGTGTCGTTCAGTCCAGTCAGATAGCTTCCAGCTTGGCGTAGCCCAGCATCAGCCATTTGCTGCCCTCGGAGAAGTTCACCTGCACCCGTGCCTGGGCCCCGGAGCCCTCGAAGTTGAGGATTACGCCCTCGCCGAACACCGCATGCTGCACCCGCTGGCCGAGGCTGAAGGCGGTCTGCGGGATGCTGGCGTTGGCGAACAGGCTGCTGGCCGGCGTCTTCGCGCCACCGAACGGACGGCTGACGGTGTTCGACAGGCGCACCTCCTGCACCAGTCCGGCGGGGATCTCCCGGACGAAGCGCGACACCTTGTTGTAGGTCTCGCTGCCATATAGTCGACGGGTCTCGGCGTAGGTCATGACCAGCTGGCGCATGGCCCGGGTAATCCCCACGTAGGCCAGGCGGCGCTCCTCTTCAAGACGACCGGGCTCTTCCAGGCTCATCTTGTGCGGGAACAGGCCTTCCTCCATGCCTACCAGGAACACGTACGGGAACTCCAGGCCCTTGGCACTGTGCAGGGTCATCAGCTGGATGCTGTCCTCGTGCTCGTCGGCCTGGGTGTCGCCAGCCTCCAGCGAAGCGTGGCCGAGGAACGCCGACAGCGGCGAGAGGTCGGCGTCTTCGTCACTGGTCTCGAAGTTGCGCGCCGCGCTGACCAGTTCCTCAAGGTTTTCCACCCGGGCCTGGCCTTTCTCGCCTTTTTCTTCCTGGTGATAGACGATCAGCCCGGACTGCTCGATGACCGTCTGGGTCATCAGGTGCAGCGGCATGTCCAGCACCTTGGCGGCGAGGTTCTCGAGCAGCTCGATGAACGCGCCCAGGGCGCTGGCGGCGCGGCCCTTGAGGGCCTTGGCGGCGAGCAGCTGGCACATGGCTTCCCACATCGACAACTGGCTGTGGCGGGCGTGGTCGCGGATGGCCTCAACGGTCTTTTCGCCGATGCCCCGTGGCGGCACGTTGATCACCCGCTCTAGCGCCGCGTCGTTGCCGCGACCTTCGAGCAGGCGCAGGTAGGCCATGGCGTTCTTGATCTCGGCGCGCTCGAAGAAGCGCTGGCCGCCATAGATGCGGTACGGGATGCGTTCGCGCAGCAGGGCCTCTTCCAGCACCCGCGACTGGGCGTTGGAGCGGTACAGGATGGCCACTTCGTTACGCGCGTTGCCCTGCTTGATCAGGCTTTCGATGGTCTCGACCACGTAGCGCGCTTCGTCATGCTCGTTGTAGGCGGCGTAGAGCGTCAGCGGCTCGCCTTCGCCCATGTCGGTCCACAGTTCCTTGCCCAGGCGCCCGCTGTTGTTGGCGATCAGGGCGTTGGCGGCCTTGAGGATGCCGCCGGTGGAGCGGTAGTTCTGCTCCAGGCGGATCAGCTCGGCGTCCGGGAAGTCGGCGGTGTACTGGTGGATGTTCTCGATCTTGGCGCCACGCCAGCCGTAGATCGACTGGTCGTCGTCGCCCACCGCCATCAGGCTGTCGCCACCGGAGGCCAGCAGGCGCAACCAGGCGTATTGCACGGCGTTGGTGTCCTGGAACTCGTCCACCAGCAGGTGGCGGAAGCGGCGCTGGTAGTGCCTGAGCAGGTCCGGGTGGTCGCGCCACAGATCGAGGGCGCGCAGCAGCAGCTCGGAGAAGTCGATGACCCCGGCGCGGTCGCAGGCCTGCTCGTAGGCGACATAGATGTCGCGCATGGTGGCCAGGAACAGGTCGCCGCTGGCCTGGATATGGCGTGGGCGCAGGCCTTCGTCCTTCTGCCCGTTGATGAACCACTGGACCTGGCGCGCCGGCCATTTCTGCTCGTCCAGGCCCATCTCGCGGATCACCCGCTTGATCAGGCGCTGCTGGTCGTCGCTGTCGAGGATCTGGAAGTTCTGCGCCAGCCCCGCCTCCTGCCAGTGCGCCCGCAGCAGGCGGTGGGCCAGGCCGTGGAAGGTGCCGACCCACATGCCGGCCGGGTTGATGCCCAGCAGTTGCTCGATCCGCTGGCGCATTTCCGCCGCGGCCTTGTTGGTGAAGGTCACCGACAGGATCGAGTGCGGCGAGGCCTGCTCGACCTGGATCAGCCAGGCGATGCGGTGCACCAGCACGCGGGTCTTGCCCGAGCCGGCGCCGGCCAGAACCAGTTGGCGCCCCACCGAGGCCGCCACGGCCTGGCGTTGAGCGTCGTTGAGGGAGTTCAGCAGGAGGGAGAGGTCGTCATTATGCATCCGGGCATTCTATGGCCGCGCGAAGGCAGGGGCAAACGCCCCGGGTGCAAATCGCCGGGCGGACGCTCGACCGTTCATCGGTGGTCTTGCCCGGCACCCGTGGTTGAGCGGTCAGACCTGGACGCAGCAGACATTTTCGAAATCATGACGCAGAGCAGTTTGGTCCGACGCGGTGCTTGTGTATGCTCCCTGCACATTTGCGGTCAGCCATAACAAGAACACAAAAGAAACCAGCCAATATGACCCAGGATTGCGGGGCGATCGGAGCATCGCCGGAGACGACAAGGAGCGTTCGCAGGCAATTCGCCACCCAGCTGTCGATCGAGCGTACTCGCCTGCTGTACCAGGGCTCGTTGTTGCCCACCTTGTTCATGCTGCTCAACGGCCTGCTCTGCGCCTGGCTGCTGTGGAGCCCTGCGCGCTATCTGCTGGTCGGGGTGTGGCTGGCCTGGTTGCTGGCGCTGGTGGCGCTGCGGGTGATCCAGGTGGCGGCCTTCGACGCGGCGACGCCGGCGCGCCAGGCCAAGCCGACCTGGCGGCGCATGTTCCTGCTCGGCTCGGCGTTCAGCGGCCTGACCTTGGCCAGCGCGGTCATCGCCCTGGCGCCGGCGGACAACTTCGTGCAGCAGGCCTGGGTCTTCGGCCTGCTCGGCGCGGCGGCGTTGTCCGCCAGTGTCGCCTACGCGGTGAGCCTGCCGGCGTTTCTCAGCTTCGCCCTGCCGTGCCTGCTGCCGCCGATCGCGTTTCTGTTCGTCTATGACGCCGGGCACCAGCGCGGCTGGGGCTGGCTGGGGCTGATCCTGCTGGTGGCGCTGATGGTGGTGGCCTGGCAGGTCAATCGCCTGATCGAGCGCGGCCTGCTGCGCCGCTTCCAGAACCAGGCGCTGATCGAGCACCTGCAGAACGCCCAGCGCCATGGCGAGGGCCTCAACCGTCAGCTCAGCGCCGAGATCGCCCAACGACGCCGGGCCGAGGACGACCTGCGCAAGGCCCATGCCGGCCTCGAGCAGCGGGTGGCCCAACGCAGTCATGAGCTGGATCTGGCCAACCAGGCCCTGAGCAAGAGCGAGCAGCGCCTGGCCCTGGCCTTGCAAGCCAGCGAACTCGGGCTGTGGGACTGGAACCTGGAAACCGACGAGGTCCACCACACCCAGTTGCACACTTTATTTGGCCTGGATCCGGAGCAGGTGCGCTCGGTGCGCGCCGACCTCAAGCCACGGCTGCATCCTGATGATCTGCCTGTGCTGCGGCGCACGCTGGTCGAGCACCTCAAGGGGCGCACCGAGGACTACCGGGTCGAGTACCGGGTACGCCACGCCCAGGGGCACTGGTGCTGGATCGAGGACCGTGGGCGGGCGGTGGAGTCCGATGACCAGGGCAAGGTCCTGCGCATGCTCGGCACCCGCCGCGACATCACCGCGCAGAAGGAACAGGAAGAGCAGCAGCGCTTGGCCGCGACGGTATTCGAGGCGGCCAGCGAAGGGATCGCCATTCTCGACGCGGACTTCCAGTTGCTGGCGGTGAACCAGGCCTTCTGCGATGTCACCGGCTACGGCCGGGCCGAGCTGATCGCCCGCAATGCCCTGGAACTGCCCTGCAGCCGCGATGCCCGGCGCCACAGCCAGGCCATCGACCAAGCGTTGGAGCAGCAGGGCCGCTGGCAGGGCGAGCTGGTCGAGGCGCGCAAGAACGGCGAGCTCTACCCGCAGTGGCTGCAACTGAACAGCGTGAATGACCCTCGGGGACGGATCGTCAACATCGTCGGCTTCTTTACCGACCTGTCCGCACGCCGTGAGTCCGAGGAGCGCCTGCGCTACCTGGCGCACTACGATGACCTCACCGGGCTTGCCAACCGGGCGCTGTTCCGCCTGCGCTTGCACGAAGCGGCGCAGCGCATGCGCCTGAACGGTCGCAGCCTGGCGCTGCTGCATGTGGACCTGGACCGTTTCAAGCTGCTCAACGAGAGCCTGGGGCATGAACTGGCGGACCAGCTGCTCAAGAAGATGGCCCAGCGCCTGGCCAACGCGGTGCCGGAGGCCGATACCGTGGCGCGCCTGTCCGGCGACGAGTTCGCCGTGCTGTTCGACGGCTACACCAACCTGTCGAGCCTGGTGCGCGTCACCACCCGGCTGCTCGACAAGCTGCGCGTGCCCCAGCGCGTCGGCGGGCACGAGGTGGTGATCAGCGCCTCGGTAGGTATCAGCCTGTTGTCCGACGCCACCCTGGACCTCAATGCCCTGGTCAGCCAGGCCGACATGGCCAAGCAGCATGCCAAGCACCTGGGCGGCGACAGCTTCCAGTTCTACACCGAGAGCCTGCGCGCCAGCACCCTGGAGCGCCTGCAACTGGAGAACCAGCTGCGCAAGGCCATCGACGAGCGCCAGTTGCTGGTCTACTACCAGCCCAAGCTGTGCCTGCGCACCGGCCAGCTGCATGCGGCCGAGGCGTTGGTGCGCTGGCTGCACCCCGAGTGGGGCATGGTGCCGCCCGGTGAGTTCATCGGCCTAGCCGAGGAGACCGGGCTGATCGCGCCCATGGGTGAGTTCGTGCTGCGCCAGGCTTGCTGGCAGGCGTGCGAATGGTTGCGCCAGGGCCTGGAGGTGCGCGTTTCGGTCAACCTGTCGGTGTACCAGCTGCGCCAGGGCAAACTGGTCAGCCTGGTGCGCCAGGTCCTGCAGGAGTCAGGCCTGGCGCCGCACCTGCTGGAGTTGGAGCTGACCGAAAGCCAGTTGCTGGACAGCGTCGAGCACATCATCACCACCTTCGAACAGCTGCACGCGTTGGGGGTGAAGCTGGCCATCGACGATTTCGGCACCGGCTACTCGTCGCTGAGCTACCTCAAGCGGTTCCCGGTCGACTACGTGAAGATCGACCAGGCATTCATCCGTGGTCTGTTAGAAGGGACTCAGGACGCGGCGATCACCCGGGCGATCATCGCCATGGCCAAGAGCCTGCGACTGAAGGTAGTGGCCGAAGGGGTGGAAACCCGCGAGCAATTGCAGTTCCTGCGCGAGCATGGCTGTGACGAGGTGCAGGGTTACCTGATCAGCCGGCCGGTGGACGCGACCTCGTTCCGCGCGCTGCTTGATCGCTCGACGGCCGACCTGTTGCGCTGAAGGTCGGCCTTTTCAAGGCGTTGATAATAGGCGCCCGGCTTGGAGTTGCCGGGGCTGCTTTGCAGCCGTTTCGCGGCACGAGGCCGCTCCTACAGGTGCCAGGCCTGGCCTTGGCGTGCCAACAGGCTGTTGGCCTGTTCCGGGCCATTGCTGCCGGCGGGGTAGGGACGTGGCGCCTGGAAGTGCTCCTCCCAGCCCTGCAGGATCGGGTCGATCCAGGCCCAGGCGGCCTCGACCTCGTCGCGGCGCATGAACAGTGTCGAGTCGCCTTCCAGCACATCCAGCAGCAGCCGCTCGTAGGCGTCCCAGCGGCGGGTCTGGGCGAAGGCCTGGGCGAGGTTCAGGTCCAGTTCGACCGGTGCCAGGCGCATGCCCTTGCCCGGGCTCTTGGTCATCATGCGCAGGCTGATGTGCTCGTCCGGCTGTAGCTGGATCAGCAGCTGGTTGACCTGACCGCCGCTGAACAGCTCGTGAGGCACCGGCTTGAACTGGATGACGATCTGCGACGAGCGCCGCGCCATGCGCTTGCCGGTGCGCAGGTAGAAGGGCACGCCGGCCCAGCGCCAGTTGTCGATGTGCGCCTGCACCGCGACGAAGGTCTCGGTGTCGCTGTCGTTGTCCACGTCCTTCTCGAAGTAGTAGGCCGGTACTTCCTGGCCGCCGATCTTGCCGGCGCCGTACTGGCCGCGCACGGTCTTGTCCTGCACGTCCTGGCCGGTGATGGGCTTGAGCGCGCGGAGGATCTTCACCTTTTCGTCGCGCACCGCCTCGGCCTCGAACTGCGCCGGCGGCTCCATGGCCACCAGGCAGAGCAATTGCAGCAGGTGGTTCTGCAGCATGTCGCGGGTGGCGCCGGCACGGTCGTAGTAGGCGCCGCGGTTTTCCACGCCAAGGGTCTCGCAGACGCTGATCTGCACATGGTCGACCTGGCCGTTGCGCCACACCGGCTCCAGCAGGGCATTGGCAAAGCGCAGCGCCATGAGGTTCTGCACGGTTTCCTTGCCCAGGTAGTGGTCGATGCGGAACACCTGCGGTTCGCTGAACACCGCACCGATGGCCTCGTTGATCGCGGTGGCCGACTCCAGCGAGTGACCGATGGGCTTCTCCAGCACGATGCGCGCCTCGCTGTCGGCAAGGCCGGCGATGCGCAGGTGGTTGGCGATGGGCACGAACAGCTTGGGCGCGGTGGCCAGGTAGAAGATCCGGGTCAACCCGCCAGGTTCGCCCAGGTAGCGGGCCAGGCGACCGAAGTCGGCGCTTTGCGCGGCGTCCATGGGGAAATAGTCCAGGCGTGCGCAGAAGCGCTGCCAGACGTCCTCGTCGAAGTCCTGGCGGGCGATCTGCGCCCGGCAGTGGCGTTCGGCGAGCTTGAGGTAGTCGTTGCGCGAAAGGTTGCGCCGGGCCAGGGCAATGATTCGCACGGCGTTGTGCAGGCGGGCCTCGCGATACAGGTGGTAGAGCGCCGGGAGCAGTTTGTGCAGGGCCAGGTCGCCCGTGCCGCCGAAGACCAGGATGTCGCAAGGAATCGTCAAACCACCACTCTCCACGTTCGTTTAGCTGGGCGGGTTGGCAAGCATGTAGTATAACTACAAGAAAGCTACATCCCGGCACGCCGATCATAACCGAGTCCAGCCCGTGAATCTGTTGCAACATATCGACCAATCGCGGCACCTGCTGCGTAAATCGGAACTCAAAGTGGCCGACCATGTGCTGCTCGATCCGGCTGCCGTCATGCACAGCTCGATGGCCGACCTGGCGCACAGCGTGGGGATCAGCGAGCCAACCATCGTGCGCTTTTGCCGGGCGATAGGCTGTTCGGGCTTCCAGGACCTCAAGCTCAAGCTGGCGCAGAGCCTGGCCGCCGGCGCCAGTTTCGGCCAGTTTGCCATCCATGAAGACGACTCGGTCGCCGACTACAGCCTGAAGATCTTCGACACCACCCTGCACACGCTGATGGAAGTGCGCGAGCACCTCGACCCGCAAGCGCTGCAGCAGGCGGTGACCGCCATGGCCCAGGCCCAGCGCGTGGAGTTCTACGGCTTTGGCGCTTCCGGCGCGGTCGCGGCCGATGCCCAGCACAAGTTCTTCCGCCTGCTGCTCAGCGCCGCGGCCTATTCCGACCCGCACATGCAGGCGATGTCAGCGGTCACCCTGAAGCCGGGCGATGTGGCGGTGTGCATTTCGCAGTCGGGGCGTTCCAAGGACCTGCTGATCACCGCCAACCTGGTGCGTGAAAGCGGCGCCAACCTGATCACCCTGTGCCCGAGCCAGACGCCGCTGGCCGAATTGTCGACGGTCAACCTGGCCATCGACGTGCATGAAGACACCGAGATCTACACCCCGCTGACCTCGCGTATCGCCCACCTGGTGGTGATCGACGTGCTGGCCATGGGCGTGGCCATGGCCCGTGGGCCAAGCCTGGTCAACCACCTCAAGAGCGTGAAGCGCAGCTTGCGCAGCCTGCGTTTGTCGCCGAAGTCGATCAAGGCCACCGACGACTGATCGCCTGTACCGGCCTCTTCGCGGGTAAACCCGCTCCCACAGGATTCCCCTCCAGCCTCAGGTGCTGTGGTGAATCTGTGGGAGCGGGTTTACCCGCGAATGGGCCGACAGAATTCATCGATCTGTCACCCTTTGGCAGCGAAACGGCAAAACAAGCTTGCCAGTCTGAAACTCCCGCATCCTATCTGGGAGACAGGCAATGGCACATGATCACGCAGGTGTGTACCAACCCAACGCCAAGGCTCGCAAGCAACAGGAAAAGGACCAGCGCCGCATGGAGTTCCGTCGCGCGATCGAAAGCTACTGCGACCAGCGCCAGCTGCTGCGCGAACTGGCCGACTACCCCGACCTGCAGGACATCACGGTGTGGCAGGTATCGGCGGCAACTTCCCCGAGAAACGCTCAACAAGCCCACTGATTTGCGCACGTTCGCCGCGGATGAACGCCTGGAACGCCAAGGCGACCGGCGACTGGCGCTTGCTTTTGGATTGCACCAGGCACCAGCTGCGGTACAGCGGCAACTCCTCCACCGGCAGTTCCCTGAGCACGCCGGTGGCCAGCTCCAAATTGACTGCGTGGCGGGTCAGCAGGGCGATGCCCAGGCCGGCCACCACGCATTCGCGCTGGGCATCGGTTGAGGCTACCTCGAGGGTCTGGGTGAAGTGCACGCGCTTGTCCTTGAAGAACTCCTCGCAGGCCTTGCGCGTGCCCGAGCCCTGCTCGCGAACCAGCAGGGTATGAGGTTCGAGGTCCTGCAGGCGAAGTTGCTCCAGCTTGCACAGCGGGTGGTCCGGCGGTGCCACGGCGATGATCGGGTTGTTGAGGAAGGGCAGGAATTCCAGACCCATGTCCTGGGGCACCATGGACATGATGGTCAGGTCGTCGCGGTTGTCCGAAAGGCGCCGGATCGCCTGGGCCCGGTTGACCACCGTGAGGGTGAGGTTGACCTCCGGGTGGCGCTGCTTGAAGGCGGCGAACAGGTGTGGCACGAAGTACTTGGCGCTGGACTCGATCGCCAGTTTCAGCTGCCCCTGCAATGAGCCCTGCAGGTCCGACAGCTGCATGTCGAGGTTCTCCAGGCGCCCGAAGATATCCCGGCTGGCGCGTTGCAGCGCCTCGGCCGCCTCGGTCAGGTAGAGCTTCTTGCCGACGTACTCGAACAGCGGCTGGCCGACCAGCTCCTCGAGTTGGCGGATCTGTAGACTAACGGCGGGTTGCGTCAGCGCCATCTCCTCGGCCGCCCGGCTGTAGGAGCGCAGATCACACACCTCGTTGAACACCTGAAGTTGACGTAAAGTCATACGCATCAAGGACTTACGCATTTTTTCCGGGGCTCCGGCAAAACCTTGTTACCTCACTATAAGCTTTTGCTAATACTGCCCCTAACAAATATTGATTTTTGTTTATCGATCTTCAGCGCTAGGGTGAATATGCGACTGGCCAGCGACGTCTGGTCACGCGCCGACCGGTAAAACCGGATCGTCTGTTCCTACGGCTTTGGGAAGACTCCAGTGATAACAAAAATCCTGATCGCCAACCGGGGTGAGATCGCAGTTCGGATCGTGCGTGCCTGCGCCGAGATGGGCATTCGCTCCGTCGCGATCTATGCCGACGCCGACCGTCACGCCCTGCACGTCAAGCGCGCCGACGAGGCCTACAGCATCGGTGCCGAGCCCCTGGCCGGCTACCTGAACCCGCGCAAGCTGGTGAACCTTGCTGTCGAGACCGGCTGCGATGCCCTGCATCCAGGCTACGGTTTCCTGTCGGAAAACGCCGAACTGGCAGAAATCTGCGCCGAACGTGGAATCAAGTTCATCGGCCCGTCCGCTGATGTCATTCGCCGCATGGGCGACAAGACCGAAGCGCGCCGCACCATGATCGCGGCCGGTGTCCCGGTCACCCCCGGCACCGAAGGCAACGTCGCCGATATCCATGAAGCCCTGCGCGAGGGTGACCGCATCGGTTACCCGGTGATGCTCAAGGCCACCTCCGGTGGCGGCGGGCGTGGCATCCGCCGCTGCAACAGCCGTGAAGAGCTGGAGCAGAACTTCCCCCGTGTCATCTCCGAGGCCACCAAGGCCTTCGGCTCGGCGGAAGTGTTCCTGGAAAAATGCATCGTCAACCCCAAGCACATCGAGGCGCAGATCCTCGGTGACAGCTTCGGCAACGTGGTGCACCTGTTCGAGCGCGATTGCTCGATCCAGCGCCGCAACCAGAAGCTCATCGAGATTGCTCCGAGCCCGCAGCTCACCCCCGAGCAGCGCGCCTATATCGGCGACCTGGCGGTGCGCGCAGCCAAGGCGGTGGACTACGAGAACGCCGGTACCGTGGAGTTCCTGCTCGCCGATGGCGAGGTGTACTTCATGGAAATGAACACGCGGGTGCAGGTGGAACACACCATCACCGAGGAAATCACCGGCATCGACATCGTCCGCGAGCAGATTCGCATCGCCTCCGGCCTGCCGCTGTCGATCAAGCAGGAAGACATCCAGCACCGCGGCTTCGCGTTGCAGTTCCGCATCAACGCCGAAGATCCGAAGAACAACTTCCTGCCCAGCTTCGGCAAGATCACCCGCTACTACGCTCCCGGCGGCCCCGGCGTGCGCACTGACACGGCGATCTATACCGGCTACACCATCCCGCCGTTCTACGACTCCATGTGCCTGAAACTGGTGGTCTGGGCACTGACCTGGGAAGAAGCCATGGACCGCGGCCTGCGAGCCCTGGACGACATGCGCGTGCAGGGGGTGAAGACCACCGCCGCGTATTACCAGGAAATCCTGCGCAACCCGGAATTCCGCAGCGGGCAGTTCAACACCAGCTTCGTCGAAAGCCACCCTGAACTGACCAACTACTCGATCAAGCGCAAACCCGAAGAGCTGGCCCTGGCCATCGCCGCCGCCATCGCCGCGCACGCAGGCCTGTGAGGAACCGAACAATGTCCAAGAAAATCTTTGTTACCGACACGATCCTGCGCGACGCCCACCAGTCCCTGCTGGCTACCCGCATGCGCACCGAAGACATGCTGCCGATCTGCGACAAGCTCGACAAGGTCGGCTACTGGTCGCTGGAAGTCTGGGGCGGCGCCACCTTCGACGCCTGCGTGCGCTTCCTCAAGGAAGACCCGTGGGAGCGCCTGCGCAAGCTGCGCGCCGCATTGCCCAACACCCGCCTGCAGATGCTCCTGCGCGGCCAGAACCTGCTGGGCTACCGCCACTACAGCGACGACGTGGTCAAGGCCTTCGTCGCCAAGGCGGCGGTCAACGGCATCGACGTGTTCCGCATCTTCGACGCCATGAACGACGTGCGTAACCTGCGCGTGGCCATCGAGGCGGTGAAGGCCGCCGGCAAGCACGCCCAGGGCACCATCGCCTACACCACCAGCCCCGTGCACACCATCGATGCCTTCGTGCAGCAGGCCAAGCAGATGGAAGCCATGGGCTGCGACTCGGTGGCGATCAAGGACATGGCCGGCCTGCTGACCCCGTTCGCCACCGGCGAGCTGGTCAAGGCGCTGAAGGCCGAGCAGTCGCTGCCGGTGTTCATCCACTCCCACGACACCGCCGGCCTGGCCGCGATGTGCCAGCTCAAGGCGGTGGAAAACGGCGCCGACCATATCGACACCGCGATTTCCAGCTTCGCCTGGGGCACCAGCCACCCGGGTACCGAATCGATGGTCGCCGCGCTCAAGGGCAGCGAGTTCGACACCGGCCTGGACCTGGAGCTGCTGCAGGAGATCGGCCTGTATTTCTACGCCGTGCGCAAGAAGTACCACCAGTTCGAGAGCGAGTTCACCGCCGTGGACACCCGCGTGCAGGTCAACCAGGTGCCGGGCGGGATGATTTCCAACCTGGCCAACCAGCTCAAGGAGCAGGGCGCGCTCAACCGCATGAACGAAGTGCTGGCGGAGATCCCGCGGGTGCGTGAAGACCTCGGCTTCCCGCCGCTGGTGACCCCGACCTCGCAGATCGTCGGCACCCAGGCGTTCTTCAACGTGCTGGCCGGCGAGCGCTACAAGACCATTACCAACGAAGTGAAGCTGTACCTGCAGGGCGGTTACGGCAAGGCTCCGGGCGTGGTCAACGAGCAGCTGCGCCGCCAGGCCATCGGCAGCGAGGAAGTGATCGACGTGCGCCCGGCCGATCTGCTCAAGCCGGAGATGGCCAAGCTGCGTGCCGATATCGGCAGCCTGGCGCACTCCGAGGAAGACGTGCTGACTTTCGCCATGTTCCCCGACATTGGCCGCAAGTTCCTCGAGGAGCGCGAAGCCGGCACCCTCAAGCCCGAAGCCCTGCTGCCGATTCCGGAAGCCGGCGCGGTGGGCTCGGTGGGCGGTGAGGGCGTACCGACCGAGTTCGTCATCGACGTGCACGGCGAGACCTACCGCGTCGACATCACCGGCGTGGGCGTCAAGGCCGAAGGCAAGCGCCACTTCTACCTGTCCATCGACGGCATGCCGGAAGAAGTGGTGTTCGAGCCGCTCAACGACTTCGTCGGCGGTGGCGGCAGCAAGCGCAAGCAGGCCAGCGAACCGGGCCATGTCAGCACCACCATGCCGGGCAACATCGTCGATGTGCTGGTCAAGGAAGGCGATGTGGTCAAGGCCGGCCAGGCAGTGCTGATCACCGAGGCGATGAAGATGGAGACCGAAGTCCAGGCGGCCATCGCCGGCAAGGTCGTGGCCATCCACGTGGCCAAGGGCGACCGGGTAACCCCGGGCGAGATCCTGATCGAGATCGAAGGCTGACAGAAGCCTTCATCTGCAAGCGGTTAACCTCTGGGGAGCGAATGCTCCCCTTTTTTTGTGCTGGGTTTCCCGGCCCCTTCGCGGGTAAACCCGCTCCCACAGAGTCGGCGCCCAACCTGTGGGAGCGGGTTTACCCGCGAAGAGGCCGGTGAGGTTTGAGCAAGACTCAGCCTTGACGGCATGTCTCCAAGGTTCGCACCTGACCTTCAGGTTGCTGGTTATCCACACTCAACCAGCGCTCGAACCCCGCCGCCACCGCCGGCCATTCGCCGTCGGTAATCGAATACCACGCCGTATCCCGGTTGCGGTCCTTGACCACCATGTGCTGACGGAACACGCCCTCGAAGACGAAGCCGAAGCGCTCCGCCGCCCTCTTGGAGCGGGCATTGGCGTCGTTGCATTTCCATTCCAGCCGGCGATTGCCCAGTTCGAAGCCCAGTTTACCCAGCAGGTACACCGCCTCGGTGCCTTTCGGCGTGCGTTGCATGGCGGCGCCGAAGGCGATGTGGCCGATCTCGAAGCGGCCCTGTTCCGGGACGATCGACATGTAGCTCAGGATGCCTTGAACCTGGCCGCTGGCGCGGTCGATCACGCTGTAGAACAGCGGATCGCGGCTGGCGGCGTTGCCTTGCAGCCAGTGGTCGAAGCCGGCGCGCTCGGCAAACGGGCCGTAGGGCAGGTAGTCCCACAGCACCGGGTCCGAACCCGGACCTTGCAGTACTTTCCAGAGGTCGTCGCCATGGCGGGCCGGATCGAGCTTTTCCAGGCGGATGAAACGGCCTTCGATAGGGTCGGCCTTGGGTGTGCCGGCGGGCTTCCAGTTCAATGCGTCGTTCATCTTCGGCCTACAGTGCTTTGCGAAATTGAATGAAGCCTGGCCGCTCGGCGACCTGTTCGTACAGGCTGATGGCGGTGGCGTTGGTCTCATGGGTCAGCCAGTGCACCCTCGTGCAGTCGGCGGCCTTGGCCGTCGCGTAGACATGCTCGATCAACTGGCGGCCAATACCCAGACCGCGTTGCTCGCTGTCCACGTAGAGGTCCTGCAGGTAGCAGGAATTCTGGATGCTCCAGTTGGTGCGATGGTAGATGAAGTTGACCAGGCCCACTGCCTTGCCGTCGACCCAGGCAAGGGTCGAATGGGTGGGCTCGTTGGGGTCGAGCAGGCGTTGCCAGGAGCTGAGGTAGATCTCGTCGGCCAGTTCGGTCTGGTAGAAGCGCAGGTAGGCCTGCCACAGGGAGCGCCAGGCGGCGTGATCGTGGGCGCCGACCGGGCGCAGGGTAACGTGGCTCATGGGCTTTTCCTTCAGAGATCGCGCATGTGCGCGGCGAGTTGGTTGTCCAGGTGGTCATTGCTGGCGCCGAGGCCTTCGCGCACGCCGGCAATGTCCTGCGCCGAGCGGTTCTGGCTCAGCTTGCGCGCACCTTGCAGGCGGCTGATGGGCAGGCGGATGCCGACGATGGCGCGGAGCATGCTGTCGAGGTAGTCGCTGGGGGCGTCAGACACTTTCCAGGGTTCGTTGCGGTGTTGTTCATGGCGTTCGGTGAGGCGGGTGACGATGCCCAGCAACGACTGGGCGTTGTGGATAACTTCGACCGGGCCGTAGGCGTGCACAGCCAGGTAGTTCCAGGTCGGCACCACCTTGGGGTTGTCCGCCTTGCTCGGGTAGTAGCTCGGGCTGACGTAGGCATCGGCACCGGGAAACACCAGCAGCGCCTCGCCCCCTTGCTCCAGGTCCTGCCACTGGCGGTTGGCCCGAGCGAGGTGGGCGTAGACCGTGCCGAACTCGCCTTCGCCGGTCTCGACCAGTACGGGCAGGTGGGTGGCCAGCAGGCCCTGTTCACCCGGGCTGACCAGCAGCGCCAGGCGGGTTTGCAGCATGTGCCGGTGCAGGCGGTCGAGGTCGTGTTCCTGGTGGGGCTTGTTGTTGTACATGCTGGATGTCCTTGTTGAATGGCTCCATGCTAGGCAGGCTATTGGCTCTGGGTAAGAGCCATTCACGGCTGTTTTCATAGGTCCAATGACATGATCGAACGTTGCCATCCTCTGCCTTTCGACCCCACGGGTATCGTCCTGGACCGCCGCCGCGGGCTGAGCCAGCAGCTCTACCATGCCTTGCGCGCCAGGGTTCTGGATGGGCGTTTGGGCAGCGGCACGCGGTTGCCGGCCACCCGCGACCTGGCGGCGATGCTGACGCTGTCGCGAAACAGCGTGGTGCGGGCCTACGACCAGCTGTATGCCGAAGGCTTCATCGAGAGCCGGGTCGGCGATGGCACCTATGTGAGCCAGCTACCGAAACTATCCACACAATTATCAACAGGGTTATCCCTGGGTTTATCAACAGACTTATCCACATTTCGCACTGCGGATACTGAGGATTTATCCAGTCAGGCTGTCATCAGCGAGCCCCTGCAACGTCTGAAAAATCATCATTTGCCGCTGCCCAGGGGCGGGGCACCCAGGGCTTTTCGCGTGGGTGTGCCGGCGTTCGACCTGTTCCCGTTCGAGGTGTGGGCCAAGCTGCAAGCGGGTTTCTGGCGAAATCCCGACCCGGCGATGCTGGGTTATGGCGACCCGGCGGGTGAGTGGCAGCTGCGCGAGTTGATTGCCACCTACCTGCGACGCTCGCGGGGGCTTTACTGCGCGGCTGAACAAATTGTGATCACCAGTGGCGCGCAGGAGGCCATCAGCCTTTGTGCACAGCTGCTGTTGCAGCCCGGCGATGGCGTGGCTGTGGAAAACCCGGGGTACCGGGCTGCCGGGCATGCGTTCGCGATGGCCGGGGCGACGCTCAGGGGTGTACCGGTGGATGCCGAGGGCATGGACTGCGCGAGACTGGCCGAGATGCCCGAGTGCCGGCTGGCCTACGTGACGCCTGCCCACCAGTACCCCACGGGTATCACCATGAGCCTGGCTCGTCGCCTGTCGTTGCTGGCCTGGGCCGAGCGCCAGGATGGCTGGATCCTCGAGGACGACTACGACGGCGAGTACCGTTACAGCGGTGCGCCGCTGGCGCCACTGGCCGCGCTGGACCGCCAAGGGCGCGTGCTGTACGTGGGGACCTTCGGCAAGATCGCCCTGCCGGCCCTGCGCCTGGGATACCTGGTGCTCCCCGGGCGTCTGGTGCAGGCGTTCAGTCAATGCCGGGCGCTGGCGGTGCGCCATTCGGAGGTCGGCACCCAGTGCGTGATGGCGCAGTTCATGGCCCAGGGGCATTTCCAGCGGCATGTCCGCCGCATGCGCCGGGCTGCGCTGGCGCGGCGCAATGTGCTCCAGGCTGGCTGGCCACAGGATGTGCCGGGGCTGGGGGCCATGCCGGTGGTGGCGGCGGGGCTTCATGTGAAGGTGGATGTGGATAACTTCGCGCAGGAACAGGACCTGGTGGCTCGGGCGGAAGCGGTGGGGGTGGAGGTCAATCCGCTGAGCAGCTACTGGCTGGAGGACAGCGAGGAGCCTGTGGATAAAAGGGCGGGGCTGGTGCTGGGGTTTGCGGCGGTGCCGGAGGCGCAGATCGCGGATGCGTTGATGCGCCTGCGCAAGGCTTGGCGGCCTATTCGCGGGTGAACCCGCTCCCACAGGGTATATGCCGTACCTCGCATGGTGCGACACCTGTGGGAGCGGGTTTACCCGCGAAGCAGTCGACTCAGGTTCCCGACTTGATCTTGGTCCAGGCCCGCGTCCGTGCCCGCTCGGCATCCCGCGGCAACGGCTTGAGGGTATACAGCTTGGCCATCGCCTCCGCCGTCGGGTACAGGTTCGGGTTGTTGCGGATCGCCGGGCTGACCTTGTCGGTCGCATCCTTGTTCGGGTTCGGGTAGCCGACGAAATCGCTGATCGGCGCGATCACCTCAGGCCGCAGCAGGTAGTTGATGAAGGCATGGGCATCCTCCGGGTTGGCGGCATTCTTCGGGATTGCCAGCATGTCGAACCAGATCGGTGCGCCTTCCCTGGGCAGGCGCATGTCCACCACTACGCCGTTCTTCGCCTCGTGGGCGCGGTTGGCGGCCTGGGAGAAGCTGCCCGAATAGCCCACCGCCACGCAGATGTCGCCGTTGGCAATGTCGGCCATGTACTTGGAGGAGTGGAAGTAGGTGACATGCGGGCGAATCTTCAGCAGCAGGTCCTGGGCCTTCTGGTAGTCGGCCGGCTTGCCGCTGTTGGGGTCCAGGCCCAGGTACGACAGGGCCAGCGGCAGGATCTCCGACGGCGAGTCGAGCAGTGCCACGCCGCATTGCTTGAGCTTGGCGATGTTCTCCGGCTTGAAGATCAGGTCCCAGCTGTCCACCGGAGCGTTGTCGCCGAGCACGGCCTTGACCTTGTCCGGGTTGAAGCCGATCAGCACGGTGCCGTACATGTAGGGCACGGCGAACTTGTTGCCGGGATCGTTGGCCTCGATCAGCTTCATCAGCGCCGGGTCCAGATGTTGCCAGTTGGGCAGCTTGGTGCGATCGAGCGGCTGGAACACGCCGGCCTCGATCTGCTTGGCGAGGAACACATTGGACGGCACCACCACGTCGTAGCCGGAGTTGCCGGTCAGCAGTTTGGCCTCCAGCGCCTCGTTGGTGTCGAAGATGTCGTAGACCAGTTTCACCCCGCTGTCCTTCTGGAAGTCGGTGAGGGTCTGCGGGGTGATGTAGTCGAACCAGTTGTAGACCCGCAGGGTGCGCTGGTCGGCGTGGGCCTGGAGCGCGCCGGCGAGCAGGCCGGCGGTGATGAGCGGGGCGAGCAGACGCTTGAGTCGGACCATGTTCAGGCTCCTGGCTGGGCGCGCTGGAAGCCTTCCAGCACATTGACCGCGTTGATGCCGATTTCCTCCACAGCGTAGCCGCCCTCCATCACGAACAAGGTCGGCTTGCCCAGCAGGGCGATGCGCTTGCCCATCTCCAGGTAGTCCGGGCTGTCGAGCTTGAACTGGGAGATCGGGTCGTCCTTGAAGGTGTCGACGCCGAGCGAGATCACTAGTACATCCGCATCGTAGGTGGCGATGCGCTGGCAGGCGGCTTCCAGTGCTGCGCTCCAGGCCGCCCAGTCACTGCCGGCGGGCAGTGGGTAATTGATGTTGCAGCCTTCACCCGCGCCTTCGCCGACCTCGTCGGCATAGCCCAGGAAGAACGGGAACTCGTCCTGCGGGTCGCCGTGGATTGAGGCGAAGAACACATCGTTGCGGGTGTAGAAGATGTCCTGGGTGCCGTTGCCGTGGTGGTAGTCGACATCGAGGATGGCCACCTTGCGCCGGCCCTGGTCGAGAAAGGCCTGGGCGGCGATGGCGGCGTTGTTCAGGTAGCAGTAGCCACCCATCACCTCGGCGGCGGCGTGGTGTCCTGGCGGGCGGCACAGGGCGAAGGCCGCGTGGGCGCCTTGCTGGATCGCGGCCTGGGCGGTCAGGGCCACTTGCGCTGCGCTGTAGGCGGCCTGCCAGGTACCGGCGGTGATCGGCGCGCCGGCATCGAAGCTGTAGTAGCCGAGTTCGCCGTGCAGGCCGGTGGGCTTGACCTGGCGCAGGGTGCGCGCCGGCCAGGTGAAGGGCAGCAGGTCGCCGTCGTGACCGAGTGCGGCCCAGCGGGCCCAGGCGCCTTCGAAGAAGTTCAGGTAGTCGGTGCTGTGGATGCGCTGCAGCGGGGCGCGACCGAAATCAGTGGGGCCTTGCACAGGGCCGAGGTTGCGCCTTTGCACCTGCTCCAGGACGTGGTCGGCGCGGGAGGGCATTTCAAAGCAGGGCATCAGCTGGCCGTCGATCAGCTCGCAGCGGCCATGGTGCAGGCGGTGGTCATCGGAATAGACCGTCAGCATTTGTTGTTCTCCGGTTATGACTGGCGTGAGGCCATTCTGGTGGGCGGCCAATGGAGGGAGAACGATGCAAACGGCCAAAAGGGGATTGATATGGCCAAGTGCGAGGCTGCTTGTTCCGGCCTTTTCGCGGGTAAACCCGCTCCCACAGGTGCGGCGTTGATCTTGAGCCCGACGCGGTACCTGTGGGAGCGGGTTTACCCGCGAAAGGGCCGGCGTAGTTACCCGCGGAAATGACTGGGCGCCACGCCGCTCCAACGCTGGAAGGCATGCCTGAAACTCGCCGTCTCGCTGAACCCCAGCGATTCGGCAATGCGATAGATCGGCATCTGGTCTTCGGCCAGCAGTTGCTTGGCCCGTTCGAAGCGCAACTCGTCGAGCAGCTGTTGATAACTGCTGCCCAGCGCCTGCAGGTGCCGGCGCAAGGTGCGCGACGAGCAGTTCATCTGCCGTGCCAGGCCCTCCAGCCCGGGGGCGGCATCCAGCTGTTGGACCAGCAACTGGCGAATGCGCCCGAGCCAGGCCTGGCGTCCGGTGAACTCCAGGTTCAGGCGCCGGCAGCGTTCGCCCATGGCCTTGTGGGTGATCGGGTCGGCCAGCGGCAGCGGCATGTCCAGCCAGCGGCGCTCGAAGGCGAAGGCGTTATCGCCGGCCTCGAAGCCGAGCGGGCACTGGAATGCACCGTCGTAGAGCGTGTGGTAGCCGGGGCGCGAGTGTTCGAAGCGCGCCGCCAGCAGCGGCAGCGGGCGGCCGAGAAGGTCATCGCAGATCACTTTCAGCGACACCAGGCAGAACTCGGCGTTGAAAGCGGCAAGGCCGGGGGCGTCGTAATGATCGCTGGCACAGAGCCAGATCCGCTGGCCGTCGTCCACCAGGCGCAGCTGGAAGACTGTTCCCAGCAGTGCCGGGTAACTCAGCGCCAGGCGCAGGGCGTCACCCAAAGTGGCACTGGAGAGCAGGGCGTAACCCAGCATCCCGTAGCACGAAACATGCATCCGTCGGCCCAGTTCCAGGCCGATGTCCTCGCGTCTGGCCACGGCGTTGGCGCACACCTGCAGCTCCTGCTGGGTGGTGATGCGCGCATCGGCGTGGCCCAGGTCCGCCGGGCCTATGCCGCTGCCGGCGAGCAGCTGCCGCGAGTCGACGCCGGCCTCCTGGAACACCTGGAGGATCAGCGAAACCGCGTTGAGGGTGGTGAGGTGGCTGTGCAGCATGCTCGGCGTCCCATTGGGCTGAGCGGATAATGGAGCAAGTTGTGTGCCGCCCGAGACTGTAGGAGCGGCCTTGTGCCGCGAAAGGGCTGCATGGCAGCCCCGGGATTTCAGCATTGACGCAAAGATCGGCGGGGCCGCTTTGCGGCCCTTTCGCGGCACAAGGCCGCTCCTACAGGGGGCGCGCATGGCTTGAAGTGCAGGTACAAAAAAAGGGCCCGGAGCGTGCGCTCGGGCCCTTGAAAGGTTGAGAGGTGTCTAGTCCCTCGACCTGGTGAGACTGTTTGCAGCGGTCTGGGTTACGCCTTCAGCGGAACCAGACGGGGAGCGATCATGTTTTCCGGACGCAGGATGTCGTTGAGCATCTCTTCGTCCAGCAGCTTCTCTTCGCGCACCAGTTCCAGTACACCGCGGCCGGTTTCCAGGGCGACGCGGGCGATACGGGTGGCGTTTTCGTAGCCGATGTACGGGTTCAGGGCGGTGACAAGGCCGATCGAGTGCTCGACCAGTTCACGGCAGCGCTGTTCGTTGGCGGTGATGCCGACGATGCAGTGCTCGCGCAGCATGTCCATGGCGCGTTGCAGCAGGCGGATCGAGTCGAAGATCTTGTAGGCGATCAGCGGCTCCATCACGTTCAGCTGCAGCTGGCCACCTTCAGCGGCGACGGTCAGCGCCAGGTCGTTGCCCATGATGGCAAAGGCCACCTGGTTGACGGCTTCCGGGATCACCGGGTTGACCTTGCCTGGCATGATCGAGCTGCCTGGCTGACGCGCCGGCAGGTTGATCTCGTTGATGCCGGTGCGCGGGCCGCTGGACAGCAGGCGCAGGTCGTTGCAGATCTTCGACAGCTTGACTGCGGTACGCTTGAGCATGCCGGAGAACAGCACGAAGGCGCCCATGTCGGAGGTGGCTTCGATCAGGTCGGCGGCCGGGACCAGCGGCTGGCCGCTGATGATCGCCAGGCGCTGAACGGCCAGCATCTGGTAGCCCGGGTCGGCGTTGATGCCGGTACCGATGGCGGTGCCGCCCAGGTTGATTTCGGTCAGCAGTTCCGGAGCCAGCGAGCGCAGGCGCTGCAGGTCTTCGGTCATGGTGGTGGCGAAGGCGCGGAATTCCTGGCCCAGGGTCATCGGCACGGCGTCCTGCAGCTGGGTGCGGCCCATCTTCAGTACGTGATCGAACTCTTTACCCTTGGCGGCGAAGGCCTGGATCAGGCTGTCGAGGCTGGCCAGCAGGGCGTCGTGGCCCAGCAGCAAGCCCAGACGGATCGCGGTCGGGTAGGCGTCGTTGGTCGACTGCGCCATGTTCACGTCGTTGTTCGGGTGCAGGTACTGGTACTCACCTTTCTGGTGGCCCATGTGCTCCAGCGCGACGTTGGCGATGACTTCGTTGGCGTTCATGTTGGTGGAGGTGCCAGCACCGCCTTGAATCATGTCCACGACGAACTGATCGTGGAAGTCACCCTTGATCAGTCGGGCGCAGGCTGCACTGATGGCAGCGTGCTTGGCATCGCTCAGGTGCCCCAGCTCACGGTTGGCGTCAGCAGCAGCCTGCTTGACCATCGCCAGGCCGACTACCAGTTTCGGGTAGTGCGACAGCGGAACGCCGGAGAGGTGGAAGTTGTTGGCAGCGCGCAGAGTCTGGATGCCGTAGTAGGCATCGGCAGGGACTTCAAGGGTACCAAGCAGATCTTTTTCGACGCGGAACGATGCAGCGGAGGACATGATGGATATCATCTCGATTTTGACCCGGCACCTGCCGGAATGGCGCCAATGCTAGGGCTGCCCGGATTTTGCGGCCAATGCTGTTGCACGCTAACCTATGCACAAACGGCATACGGTTTGATGTGACGCCGATTGACAATCGAGCGTGTTCCATTTTGGTGCACGCGTTGCGGAGTAGTCGATGAACCTCGAAAGCAAATGGCTGGAGGACTTCAGTGCCTTGGCCTCCACCCGCAGTTTTTCCCAGGCGGCCGAGCGCCGTTTCGTCACCCAGCCGGCCTTCAGCCGACGCATACGCAGCTTGGAGGCGGCGCTGGGGCTGACCTTGGTGAATCGTTCCCGCACCCCCATCGAACTGACCGAGGCCGGTCAGCTGTTTCTCGTCACCGCGCGTACCGTTGTCGACCAGTTGAGCGAAGTTCTCCGCCATTTGCATCACCTCGAAGGCGGGCAGGGCGAGGTGATCCAGGTGTCGGCGGCGCACTCCCTGGCGTCGGGCTTTTTCCCGCGCTGGGTGGCGCAGTTGCGCAACGATGGCCTGAACATCGCCACGCGCCTGGTGGCCACCAACGTCGGTGATGCCGTTCATGCATTGCGCGAAGGTGGCTGCGACCTGATGCTGGCTTTCTATGACCCGGACGCCGCCCTGCAGATGGACGCCGAGATATTCCCCTCATTGCACATGGGCACCACCGAAATGCTTCCGGTGTGCGCGGTGGGCCCGGACGGCAAGCCGCTGTTCGACCTGGAGGGCGAGGGTAGCGTGCCGCTGCTGGCCTATAGCGCCGGCGCCTTTCTCGGCCGTTCGGTCAATCTGCTGCTGCGCCAGCGCAACCTGCGCTATACCACTGTCTATGAAACCGCGATGGCCGACAGTCTCAAGAGCATGGCCCTCGAAGGCATGGGCATCGCCTGGGTGCCGAGGCTGTCGATGCGTGGTGAGCTGGAGCGCGGCGAACTGGTGATCTGTGGCGGCAGCCAGTGGCATGTGCCGCTGGAAATCCGCCTGTATCGCTGCGCGCTGGTGCGCAAGGCCAACGTGCGGTTGCTGTGGCGCAAGCTGGAGGGCGGCTCAGTTGACCCGAAAGTCAGCCAAACCCCCGAAAAATAAGGGCGACAGTTGGTCGCCGGGGGTGCCGTGATCGCCTCGCGTTACGCTATACTGCGCGGCCCCTCGACCGGATAGATCCGGTCATGATCAGCAAACAAGCCACGCCGGTCGTCCCGCGTGGCTTGTTGTTTTTTGACGCGCCTGCGGGCGCACAAGCGAAGAGGCTCGACGATGAGTGCACTGGTTGGCGTGATCATGGGCTCCAAGTCCGATTGGTCCACCCTTAGCCACACCGCCGATATGCTGGAAAAACTCGGCATCCCCTACGAGGTGAAGGTGGTTTCCGCCCACCGTACCCCGGACCTGCTGTTCCAGTACGCCGAGGAGGCCGAAGGCCGCGGCATCGAGGTGATCATCGCCGGTGCCGGCGGCGCCGCCCACCTGCCAGGCATGTGCGCCGCCAAGACCCACCTGCCGGTGCTGGGCGTGCCGGTGCAGTCGTCGATGCTGTCGGGTGTCGATTCGCTGCTGTCGATCGTGCAGATGCCGGCCGGCGTGCCGGTAGCCACCCTGGCCATCGGCAAGGCCGGCGCGATCAACGCCGCGCTGCTGTCGGCGAGCATCCTGGGCGCCAAGTACCCGCAGTTCCACGCGGCGCTCAAGCAGTTCCGCACCGAGCAGACCGACACCGTGCTGGACAATCCAGACCCGCGCCAGGCTTGAGGTTGACGCTATGAAGATCGGTGTAATCGGTGGCGGCCAACTGGGCCGCATGCTGGCCCTGGCGGGCACCCCGCTGGGCATGAACTTCGCCTTCCTCGACCCGGCCCCGGACGCCTGCGCCGCCCCGCTGGGCGAGCACCTGCGCGCCGACTACGGCGACCAGGACCACCTGCGCCAGCTGGCCGACGAAGTCGACCTGGTAACCTTCGAGTTCGAGAGCGTGCCGGCGGAAACCGTCGCCTTTCTCTCGCAGTTCGTGCCGGTCTACCCGAGTGCCGAGGCCCTGCGCATCGCCCGTGATCGTCTGTTCGAGAAGAGCATGTTCCGCGACCTGGGGATTCCGACCCCGGCTTTCGCCGATATCCTCTCGCAGGAAGACCTGGATGCGGCCGTCGCCAGCATCGGCCTGCCGGCCGTGCTCAAGACCCGCACCCTGGGGTATGACGGCAAGGGCCAGAAGGTCCTGCGCAAGCCTGAGGACGTGGTCGATACCTTCGCCGAGCTGGGTAGCGTGCCCTGCCTGCTGGAAGGTTTCGTGCCGTTCACCGGCGAAGTGTCGCTGGTGGCCGTGCGTGCCCGCGATGGCGAAACCCGCTTCTATCCGCTGGTGCACAACACCCACGACAGCGGCATCCTGAAACTGTCGGTGGCCAGCGACGCGCACCCGCTGCAGGCCCTGGCCGAAGACTACGTCGGTCGCGTGCTGCAGAAGCTGGACTATGTCGGCGTCATGGCCTTCGAGTTCTTCGAAGTCGACGGCGGCCTGAAGGCCAACGAGATCGCCCCGCGCGTGCACAACTCCGGGCACTGGACCATCGAAGGCAGCGAGTGCAGCCAGTTCGAGAACCACCTGCGCGCCGTCGCCGGCCTGCCGCTGGGTTCGACCGCCAAGGTCGGCGAGAGCGCCATGCTCAACTTCATCGGCGAAGTGCCGCCGGTGGACAAGGTCGTGGCCATCGACGATTGCCACCTGCACCACTACGGCAAGGCGTTCAAGGTCGGACGCAAGGTCGGCCATGCCACCCTGCGTTGTGACGACATGGCCACCCTCAAGGCCAAGATCGCCGAAGTAGAGGCGTTGATCGCCGGCTGATCGAACTTCTGCCCGGCAATGCCGCTCTGAGATGGCAACATGCCAAAGCGCTGACTAGGCTTTGGCATGTTTCATGTTCATCACAGAGGGATTGCCATGGGCATCATTGGAACCATCTTCATCGGCCTGATCGTCGGCCTGCTGGCGCGTTTCCTGAAACCGGGTGACGACAGCATGGGCTGGATCATGACCATCCTCCTCGGCATCGCCGGCTCCCTGGCCGCCACCTATGGCGGGCAAGCCCTGGGCATCTACCAGGCCGGACAGGCCGCAGGCTTCTTCGGGGCCCTGGTCGGCGCCATCATCCTTCTGGTGATCTACGGCTTCATCAAGAAGAACTGAACACAGGCTAGAATGCCCGGCAATTCAATCCCGAGTTGTCGAGCATTCCCATGCGTGCGTTATTCCTCGTCCCCCTGCTGTTGGCCAGCGCCCTGGCCCATGCCGAACTGCCCGAGACCGACTGGCTTGAGCTGATGCCCAAGTCGGACCAGAAAGCCCTCGAGCAGATGCCCGAGATCGACCACGACTCCCCGGAAGCTCAAGGGACCTTTACTGCCAAGGGTGGCCTGAAGCAGAGCAAGGGCTTGCCTGCGGTGATGTACTCGACCAAGACCGTGGCAGCGATGAACGGCAAGCAGATCCGCCTGGGCGGGTATCCGGTGCCGCTGGAGAGCGATGCCAAGGGCAACAGCACGCTGTTCTTCCTGGTGCCGTACCCGGGCGCTTGCATCCACGTACCGCCGCCGCCGCCGAACCAGCTGGTGCTGGTGCGTTATCCGAAAGGTTTGAAGATCGACGACATCTACACGCCGTTGTGGGTGACCGGCACGCTGAAGGTGGAAACGGTCAGCAATGACCTGGCGGATGCGGCGTATGCATTGGAGGCGGGGCAGGTTAGGGTGGTGGAGGATGCCGACCTCTGATTTACCTGTGCCGGCCTCTTCGCGGGTAAACCCGCTCCCACAGGCATTTCACTGACCTTGAGAACAGTGGAGGGCCTGTGGGAGCGGGTTTACCCGCGAAAGGGGCGGCACTGACTCTGAAAATTACGGATCAGAGCACTTCGCTACCGATCGCCACGCTCATCGCATGACTCGCCCCCGGCTTGAGCACCACCACGTCGTCCATCACATTCGCCGTCTCGATGCACAGCATGCGCTGCCAGCCATCGTCGGCCATGTCCGGCAGGTCGCGGGCGCGCTCGGTCCAGGGGTTCCAGATCACCGCGGTGCGTGAGCCGCCGGCCTGCAAGGTGATGCGTCGGTTCCAGTGCGGGTCGACGATGGCCAGGCGCTCGGGGGCGTTCAGGTAGATGCGATCGGTCTCGCCCGTAAAGCCCAGGTTGCCCTGCTGTTGGCGCTGCTCCCAGTTGGCCAGGGTTTCGATATAGGCCAATCCGTCCACGCCTTCCACCTGCACCTGACGCACGTCGCTTAACGCGAAGTAGCTGTGCAGGGCCTGGCTCAGGGTGACGTCGGTACTGCCGAGGTTGTAGCTGGTGAGGGTCAGCTTCAGCTGGTCGCCCAGTTCCACCAGCAGCTTGAGCTGGACCTCGTGGGCCCAGCCCGGCAAGTCGCCCTGGGCTTCGGGCAGTTCGAATTCGATGTGCAGGCTTTCGCTGTGCTCCTCGGCCCCCAGCAACTGCCACTCGCGCCCGCGCACCAGGCCGTGGGCCGGTGGCTGCTCGCCCTTGAACATGGCTTTGACCGAATCCGGGTTGCGTTCGAAGATGCCGAACCAGGGCCAACACACCGGTGCGCCGGCGCGCACCGACTTGCCCTTGCGGAAGATGGCCAGGTCGCTCAGCCACAGCAGCGGCGGTTCGCCGATCCGCTGGTAGCTGAGGACCTGCGCGCCCTGCTGGGCGATCAATAGTTCGGCATGCTCGCTGGTGATGCGCCAGCAATTGAGTTCGCCGTGAAGCTCGGTCTCGACCGTGAAGTTAGCCATTGCGCTCGTCTCATTGATTGTCTGTCAGGCCGTTGGACCCGGTGACGTGCAATGAGTTTACCGCTCGCTCGGCTCAGCGACGAGGCACCGAGCGGGTGCGACCGCTGCCGTCGATGGCGACGAACACGAACACCGCCTCGGTGACCTTGCGCCATTCGCTCGAAAGCGGGTCATCGCTCCACACTTCGACCATCATCTGGATCGAGCTGCGGCCGATCTCCAGGGTCTGGGTATAGAAGGACAGCTGCGCGCCCACCGCCACCGGCACCAGGAAGGCCATGCGGTCGATGGCCACCGTGGCCACCCGGCCGCCGGCGACGCGGCTGGCCATGGCGGTGCCGGCCAGGTCCATCTGGGCGACCAGCCAGCCGCCGAAGATATCGCCGAAACCATTGGTCTCGCGTGGCAGCGCGGTGATCTGCAAGGCCAGGTCGCCCTGCGGGATAGGATCTTCTTGTTCGAGCTCAATCATGCCGTGGGGCCTCTGACCCGTGAAGCTTCGTTGGTGGCGCAATGAAGGACGCCGTAAAAACGATTCAGCAACACGCATACTACGCTGATTTCGCTTCGCGAGGCGGCCAAAGGGAAACTCTGCGAAACAGTCTGACAACAATGACCGACGTTTTCGCACAACTTCCCACAATGGAAGCAACCTTTTCCTACGAGCGGGCAGTATATATACCTGCACAGCCAGCGACGACCGCACATTCATGAATATCTGTATGGATTTTGTACCGCTATGAGCGCGGCTCGGCAATTTGCTATCTTCGCTGCCTAGCCAATCCAGAAGCCGCATGCCAAGCGGTCCGCAGACCTACAAGAGAAAGAACAGCGATGACCTCCGTGCAGAGCAGTATCGAGCAGCCGTCCCGGCCGTTGTCCCGCAGTGACTACAAGACCCTCTCGCTGTCCGCCCTCGGCGGGGCCCTGGAGTTCTACGACTTCATCATCTTCGTGTTCTTCGCCACGGTGGTCGGCAAACTGTTCTTCCCGGCCGACATGCCCGAATGGCTGCGCCTGATGCAGACTTTCGGCATCTTCGCCGCCGGCTACCTGGCCCGCCCCCTGGGCGGCATCGTCATGGCCCACTTCGGCGACCTGCTCGGACGCAAGAAGATGTTCACCCTGAGCATCTTCCTGATGGCCGTGCCGACCCTGGTGATGGGCCTGCTGCCCACCTATGAGCAGATCGGCCTGTGGGCACCGATTCTGCTGTTGTTGATGCGGGTGATCCAGGGCGCGGCCATCGGCGGCGAGGTGCCGGGGGCCTGGGTGTTCGTCTCCGAGCACGTGCCGGCGCGCAACACCGGCTATGCCTGCGGCACCCTGACCGCGGGCCTGACCTCGGGCATCCTGCTTGGCTCGCTGGTGGCGACGCTGATCAACACGATCTATACCCCGTACGAAGTGGCGGACTTTGCCTGGCGTATCCCGTTCCTGCTCGGTGGGGTGTTCGGCTTCTTCGCGGTCTACCTGCGCCGCTGGCTGCATGAAACCCCGGTGTTCGCCGAGATGCAGGCGCGCAAGGCGCTGGCCGAGGAACTGCCGCTGCGCGCGGTGCTGCGCGACCACCGCGGCGCGATCATCCTGTCGATGCTGCTCACCTGGCTGCTGTCGGCCGGCATCGTGGTGATCATCCTGATGACCCCGGCCTTGCTGCAGAGCATCTATCACGTCAGCCCCACCGATTCGCTCAAGGCCAACAGCCTGGCCATCGTGCTGCTCAGCCTGGGCTGCATCGGGGCTGGCAGCCTTGCCGACCGTTTCGGCGCCGGGCGCGTGTTCATCGTCGGCAGCCTGGCGTTGCTGGCGTCGTCCTGGGCCTTCTACCACAGCCTGCCGACTCGACCGGACCTGCTGTTCCCGCTGTACGCCCTGACTGGCCTGTGCGTGGGTATCGTCGGCGCCGTGCCCTACGTGATGGTCAAGGCCTTCCCGCCAGTGGTGCGCTTCAGTGGCCTGTCGTTCTCCTACAACCTGGCCTACGCGATCTTTGGCGGGCTGACGCCGATGGTGGTGACCGCGCTGCTCAAGTTCAGCCCTATGGCACCGGCCTATTATGTGGCGTGCCTGTGTGCCGTTGGTCTGCTGGTTGGTACCTATCTGCTCGTCAACAAGCGCTGAACCGAACAAAAATCGCGGACCTGTAGGAGCGGCCTCGTGCCGCGAAAGGGGCGCGCAGCGGCCCCAGGATCTCGGCCTCCTGCAAGACCGTCGGGGCTGCTTTGCAGCCCTTTCGCGGCGCAAGGCCGCTCCTACAGGGGCGTGCTCCGACCCCCTCCAGAAACATCTTGAAAGGCCATCCCGGATAACCGGTGATGGCCTTTCATCCAATTGTCACATTCGAGTCATAGAGTGTTCATGCGGCCTGCAGATACTTGGGCCCGTTCCATCTCACAACCCACGATATTCCTGCTAGGAGCAAGGCATGAAACTGAAGCGTTTGATGGCGGCCCTGACCTTTGCCGCCGCTGGCGTCGCTGCCGCCAATGCGGTCGCCGCTGTCGATCCTGCAATCCCGACCTACACCAAGACCACCGGTGTATCGGGCAACCTCTCCAGCGTCGGTTCCGACACCCTCGCGAACCTGATGACCCTGTGGGCCGAGGCCTACAAGAAGGAATATCCGAACGTAAACATCCAGATCCAGGCCGCCGGTTCCTCGACCGCGCCACCCGCGCTGACCGAAGGCACCGCCAACCTGGGCCCGATGAGCCGCAAGATGAAGGACGTCGAGCTGCAGGCCTTCGAGCAGAAGTACGGCTACAAGCCGACCGCCATCCCGGTCGCCGTCGACGCCCTGGCCGTGTTCGTGCACAAGGACAACCCGATCAAGGGCCTGACCATGGCTCAGGTTGACGCCATCTTCTCCTCCACCCGCCTGTGCGGCGCCAAGGCTGACGTCAAGACCTGGGGCGACCTGGGCGTGACCGGCGACCTGGCCAACAAGCCAGTGCAGCTGTTCGGCCGCAACTCGGTATCGGGTACCTACGGCTACTTCAAGGAAGAAGCCCTGTGCAAAGGCGACTTCAAGCCTAACGTCAACGAACAGCCTGGCTCGGCCTCGGTCGTGCAGTCGATCAGCTCCTCGCTGAACGGCATCGGCTACTCGGGCATCGGCTACAAGACCGCCAGCGTCAAGACCGTGGCCCTGGCCAAGAAAGAAGGCGGCGCCTTCGTTGAAGACAACGAAGCCAACGCCCTGAACGGCACCTACCCGCTGTCGCGCTTCCTCTACGTCTACGTCAACAAGGCCCCGAACAAGCCTCTGGCCCCGCTGGAAGCCGAGTTCGTCAAGCTGGTGCTGTCGCAGGCCGGCCAGCAAGTTGTCGTGAAGGACGGCTACATCCCGCTGCCAGCCAAAGTGGTCGACAAGACCCTGGCCGACCTGGGCCTGTCCCACGCGGGTAACGTTGCAAAGAAGTAAGTAACTGAGGACGAGGCCGGTGACCACAATGCCGGCCTCCTCCACGAATTCCTTAGTCCGAAGCCAGGGCTCCTGAGCGGCGGGCTTTTTTGCGTCACTGCACTGTCATGTTTTTGTCATACGGGACCGCTAGGGTGTGCGCATGAATGATCTGGCCAACTCCACAATGACCCAAAATTCTCCTCCCGTGCGCATTGATTTCAATACGCCCGAGTTGCAACGCAAGCGCCGCATGCGCGCCCTCAAGGACCGTCTGACCCGCTGGTACGTCCTGGTGGGCGGCCTTGCCGTGCTGGCTGCGATCACGCTGATCTTCTTCTACCTGGCCTACGTGGTGCTGCCGCTGTTCCAGGGTGCCGAGTTGACCAGCAAGAAAGCCCTGGAGCCGACCTGGCTGCAACAGGACGCCGGCAAACCCCTGATGATCGCCCTCGAGGAGCAGAACCTCGTGGGCATGCGCGTGTCCGACAAGGGCCAGGCGCTGTTCTTCGATACCAAGACCGGCAATGAACTGAAGCGCGTCGACCTGCCACTGCCCGCCGGCGCCCAGGTCAGCTCGATCAGTACCGACCAGCCCGGCAGCCCGCTGGTGGTGCTGGGCCTGTCCAACGGCCAGGCGCTGGTGTTCCATCACACCTACAAGATCACCTATCCGGACAACAAGAAGACCATCGAGCCGGGTATCGACTACCCCTATGGTCAGGACCTGTTCACCCTGGATGACCAGGGCCGTGCGCTGGAGCACGTGAGCGTCAACGTCAATGGCGATACCCTGCTGCTGGCCGGCTCCACCGGCGCGCACCTGCAGGTGCTCGAACTGTCGCGCACCGAGAACATGATGACCGACGAGGTCACCATCGAGCAGAACCGCATCGAGCTGCCGCAGATGACCGAGGTGGTGAAGAACATCTTCATCGACCCGCGCCAGCAGTGGCTGTACGTGGTCAACGGCCGCGCCACCGCCGATGTGTTCAGCCTGCGCGACAAGAGCCTCAATGGCCGCTACAAGCTGCTGGAAGACGGCAACGCCGAAATCACCGCGACCGCCCAGCTGGTCGGCGGCATCTCACTGATCTTCGGTGACTCCAAGGGCGGCCTGAGCCAATGGTTCATGGCCCGTGACCCGGATGGCGAGTCGCGCTTCAAGCTGATCCGCAGCTTCCAGCTGGGCAAGGCCCCGGTGGTGCAGATCGACGCCGAAGAGCGCCGCAAGGGCTTCATCGCCCTGGACAGCGAAGGCAAGCTGGGCGTGTTCCACAGCACCGCGCACCGCACCCTGCTGGTCGAGCCGGTGGCCGAAGGCGCGGGCGTGTTGGCCCTGTCGCCGCGCGCCAACCGCATCATCATCGAAGAAGGCGGCAAGCTGCTGCCGCTGAGCCTGCGCAACCCGCACCCGGAGATCTCCTTCAGCGCGCTGTGGGGCAAGGTCTGGTACGAGAACTACGACGAGCCTAAATACGTCTGGCAGTCGACCGCCTCGAACACCGACTTCGAACCCAAGCTGAGCCTGTCGCCGCTGACCTTCGGTACGCTCAAGGCCGCGTTCTACGCGATGATCCTGGCTGCGCCGCTGGCCATCGCCGCTGCCATCTACACCGCCTACTTCATGGCCCCGGGCATGCGCCGCAAGGTCAAGCCGGTGATCGAGCTGATGGAAGCGATGCCGACGGTGATCCTCGGCTTCTTCGCCGGCCTGTTCCTCGCGCCGTACCTCGAAGGCCACCTGCCGGGCGTGTTCAGCCTGTTCGTGATCATGCCGATCGGCATCCTGCTCGCCGGCTTCAGCTGGAGCCGCCTGCCGGAGTCGATCCGTCTGCGCATCCCGGATGGCTGGGAGGCGGCGATCCTGATCCCGGTGATCCTGGTGATCGGTTGGTTCGCCCTGTACATGAGCCCGCTCCTCGAGAGCTGGTTCTTCAAGGGCGACATGCGCCTGTGGATCAGCAACGACCTGGGCATCACCTACGACCAGCGCAACGCCCTGGTGGTCGGTATCGCCATGGGCTTCGCGGTCATCCCGAACATCTATTCCATCGCCGAAGACGCCGTGTTCAGCGTGCCGCGCAGCCTGACCCTGGGTTCGCTGGCCCTGGGCGCCACGCCGTGGCAGACCCTGACCCGCGTGGTCATCCTCACCGCGAGCCCGGGTATCTTCTCGGCGCTGATGATCGGCATGGGCCGTGCGGTGGGCGAGACCATGATCGTGCTGATGGCCACCGGCAACACCCCGGTGATGGAGATGAACCTGTTCGAGGGCATGCGCACCCTGGCCGCCAACGTGGCCGTGGAAATGCCCGAATCGGAAGTCGGCGGCAGCCACTATCGTGTGCTGTTCCTCGCCGCCCTCGTGCTGCTGATGTTCACCTTCGTGATGAACACCCTGGCCGAGCTGATTCGCCAGCGCCTGCGCAAGAAATACTCGTCGCTTTGATAGAAAGGTAGAGATCCGTGAAAAAGGATTCCCTCAAAGGCTGGTTCAAGAGCGGCGCCCCCGGCGTCTGGATCAGTGGTGGCGCGGTCGCCATGGCGGTCATCATGACCGTCGGCCTGCTGGCCGTGATCGCCGTGCGCGGCCTGGGCCACTTCTGGCCGGCCGACTTGGTCCAGGCCACCTACAAGGTGCCGGGCCAGGCCGACCACGTGGTCGTCGGTGAAGTGGTACAGAAGGAAGAAGTACCGCGTGAACGCCTCAAGGGTGCCGGCCTGCCGGTGCCCGAGCAGGGCCCGGAGTTCATGACCCGCGAGCTGATCAAGGTCGGTAACCGCGACCTCAACGGCAGCGACTTCACCTGGGTCGTTGGCGAGTGGCTGGTGGACCAGCAAAAGCCGGTCGACCTGATCGCCCTGGAGCGTCGTGAGTGGGGCAACTTCTACGGCTACCTGGTCAGCGTCAAGGAAGAGGGCCGCGTGGTCGCCCAGGGCCCCGAGGCCTGGAACGAGCTGCAGGCCCGCCTCAAGCGCGCCAGCGAGTTCAACGACCAGTTGGTGAAGCTGGAGAAGAAGGATATCGGTGCCATCAACCATGGCCTCGAGCGCCTGCGCCTGCACAGCCGCAAGCTGGAACTGGACGGCAAGCTGGACGCTGCCGCCCAGGCCGACATGGACGCCGAGCGCGCCGAGCTGAACAACCGCTACAAGGCCATCGAAGAGCGCCTGACCGGCCTGCACCAGGCCTTCGCCCGCGACAGCCTGGTGGCCCGCGACGGCAACGGCCGCGAGGTGGAGATCAACCTGAGCAAGGTGGTCCACGCCATCCAGCCGAACGCCATGTCGGGCATGACCAAGATGGGCGCCTACTTTGCCAAGGTCTGGGAGTTCCTCAGCGACGACCCGCGTGAGGCCAACACCGAAGGCGGTATCTTCCCGGCCATCTTCGGCACCGTGATGATGACCCTGATCATGGCCGTGATCGTCACCCCGTTCGGCGTATTGGCGGCGGTCTACCTGCGCGAGTACGCCAAGCAGGGCCCGGTGACCCGCTTGATCCGCATCGCGGTGAACAACCTGGCCGGCGTTCCGGCGATCGTCTACGGCGTGTTCGGCCTGGGCTTCTTCGTCTACGTGCTGGGCGGCTCGATCGACCGATTGTTCTTCCCCGAGTCGCTGCCGGCGCCGACCCTCGGCACCCCCGGCCTGCTGTGGGCCTCGCTGACCCTGGCGCTGCTGGCGGTGCCAGTGGTGATCGTGGCCACCGAGGAAGGCCTGGCGCGGATTCCGCGCACGGTGCGCGAGGGCTCGCTGGCCCTGGGCGCGACCAAGGCCGAGACCCTGTGGAAGATCGTCCTGCCGATGGCCAGCCCGGCCATGATGACCGGCATGATCCTCGCCGTGGCCCGTGCCGCCGGCGAAGTGGCCCCGCTGATGCTGGTGGGTGTGGTGAAGCTGGCGCCGTCGCTGCCGGTGGATGGCAACTACCCGTACCTGCACCTGGACCAGAAGATCATGCACCTGGGCTTCCACATCTACGACGTCGGCTTCCAGAGCCCCAACGTCGAGGCCGCGCGGCCGCTGGTGTACGCCACCGCGCTGTTGCTGGTGCTGGTGATCGCCACCCTCAACCTCTCGGCGGTGTGGATCCGTAACCACCTGCGCGAGAAGTACAAGGCCCTCGACCACTGATCCTGATTGCAAGCGTGCCGCCCGAACGCCGGGCGGCCCTTTGAAACGAATTGATAGCGTATGGAGTTGACCATGCAGCATGAATCCCACGCCCACGGCATCGACATGTCGGCCCTGGGCCGCGACAAGCAGAGCCTGCGCCTGGCCGAAGAGACCGTGGCCATCGAAGTACCCGGGCTGTCCCTGTTCTACGGCGACAAGCAAGCGCTGTTCGACGTCAGCATGAACATCCCCAAGCAGCGCGTGACTGCCTTCATCGGCCCGTCCGGCTGCGGCAAGTCGACCCTGCTGCGGACCTTCAACCGCATGAACGACCTGGTCGATGGCTGCCGCGTGGAAGGCGCCATCAACCTGTACGGCAGCAACATCTACCGCAAGGGCGAGGACGTGGCCGAGCTGCGCCGCCGCGTGGGCATGGTGTTCCAGAAGCCCAACCCGTTCCCCAAGACCATCTACGAGAACGTGGTCTACGGCCTGCGCATCCAGGGCATCAACAAGAAGCGCGTGCTCGACGAAGCCGTCGAGTGGGCGCTGAAGGGCGCGGCGCTGTGGGATGAGGTCAAGGACCGCCTGCACGACTCGGCCCTGGGCCTGTCCGGTGGCCAGCAGCAGCGCTTGGTGATCGCCCGTACCATCGCCGTGGAGCCGGAAGTGCTGCTGCTCGACGAACCGTGTTCGGCGCTGGACCCGATCTCGACGCTGAAGGTCGAAGAGCTGATCTACGAACTGAAATCCAAGTACACCATCGTCATCGTCACCCACAACATGCAGCAGGCGGCCCGCGTTTCGGACTACACCGCGTTCATGTACATGGGCAAACTGGTTGAATTCGGTGACACCGACACCCTGTTCACCAACCCGGCGAAGAAGCAGACCGAAGACTACATCACCGGTCGCTACGGCTAATCACAGTGCTTGTGGGGCATTGAGGCCTCTGTGGGAGCGGGTTTACCCGCGAACACCGGCAAAGCCGGTGCCATACACCGCAGGGCCTGGTTCGCGGCGGTGCGGCGGCCCGATGAACCCGCTCCCACAGGTTCAGGTGAGGCCGGAAAGCCAGGGAACGATACAAACGACTTGCAGCTGCTTCGCGGAGCGAAACGATGATCAACAAAGAAAGCCTTACCCACCATATCTCCCAGCAGTTCAACGCCGAGCTCGAGGAGGTGCGCAGCCACCTGCTGGCCATGGGCGGGCTGGTCGAGAAACAGGTGAACGACGCCGTCACCGCGCTGATCGAGGCCGACTCGGGCCTGGCCCAGCAAGTGCGCGAGGTCGATGAACAGATCAACCAGATGGAGCGCAACATCGACGAGGAGTGCGTGCGCATCCTCGCCCGTCGCCAGCCGGCGGCCTCCGACCTGCGCCTGATCATCAGCATTTCCAAGTCGGTGATCGACCTGGAGCGCATCGGCGACGAGTCGACCAAGATCGCCCGCCGCGCCATCCAGCTGTGCGAGGAAGGCGAGTCGCCGCGTGGTTACGTCGAGGTGCGCCACATCGGCGACCAGGTGCGCAACATGGTCCGCGATGCGTTGGATGCCTTCGCTCGCTTCGATGCCGAACTGGCGTTGTCGGTGGCCCAGTACGACAAGACCATCGACCGCGAGTACAAGACCGCGCTGCGCGAGCTGGTCACCTACATGATGGAAGACCCGCGCTCGATCTCCCGTGTGCTCAGCGTGATCTGGGCCCTGCGTTCGCTGGAACGCATCGGCGACCACGCGCGCAACATTTCGGAGCTGGTGATCTACCTGGTGCGCGGCACCGACGTGCGCCACATGGGCCTCAAGCGCATGAAAGCCGAGGTGCAGGGCGAAGCGTTCGATGAGGGCGAAATCGCTAATGTTCCGGCTGAACCGGACGATAAATAGGATTGCTCCCGAGCATGAACGCCCGGCAACCGCCGGGCGTTTTCGTTTGCGGTCGAGCACCAGCAGGCACCCGCGAACCGTGTGAGAAGTCCCGGCGTGACCAGTGGTTTGGCAAATGGCCATCAGTCGGCGGTATGCTAGCCGGGATTCAAGAGGAGTATCGATGAGTAAAGTGAATGTGCTGGTCGTGGACGATGCCCCGTTCATCCGCGACCTGGTAAAAAAGTGCCTGCGCAACGCCTTTCCCGGCGTGGTGATCGAGGACGCGGTCAACGGCCGCAAGGCCATGGCCATGCTGAGCAAGGAACGTTTCGACCTGGTCCTGTGCGACTGGGAGATGCCCGAGATGTCGGGCCTCGAGCTGCTGACCTGGTGCCGCCAGCAGGAAGAGATGAAGACCATGCAGTTCATCATGGTGACCAGCCGTGGTGACAAGGAAAACGTGATCCAGGCCATCCAGGCCGGTGTTTCCGATTTCGTCGGCAAGCCGTTCACCAACGAGCAGCTGCTGACCAAGGTGAAGAAGTCGCTGACCAAGATCGGCAAGCTCGATGCCCTGATGTCCAGCGCGCCGGCGCGGGTCAACTCGGCCTTCGCCAACGACTCGCTCAGCGCCCTGACCGGCGGTCGCCCGGAAGCGGCCAAGGTCGCGGCTCCGGCGCCTGTTGCCGCTGCTGCCAAGCCACTGATCAACGCACCGACGCCGAAGACTGCCGCCGCCGCGGCCCAGACTGGCCGTGGCCAAGGCCAACTGCGCCTGTCCAGTGGCACCCAGCCGTGCATGATCAAGGCCCTGAGCCTCAAGGAAGCCCTGCTGGTGGTCCGCCGTGGCACCAACCTGCCGCAGGTGCTCGAAGGCGCGGTGCTGGACCTGGAGCAAGGCGAGAATGCCGAAACGGCGCGGCTGAACGGCTACCTGCACGCCATTGCGGCGCTGGAACCCAAGCCTGAGAGCGACTGGCTGCAACTGACCTTCAAGTTCGTCGACCAGGATGCGCAGAAGCTCGACTACCTGTCACGGCTGATCGCCCGCGGCACAGCCCAGAAGCACTTCACGCCCGGGGCCTGATGGCCTGGGTTGGATAGGTGGACGTAAACCCTGTGGGAGCGGGTTTACCCGCGAATACGATGGTGCTGTCGCCGACGCATTCGCGGGTGAACCCGCTCCCACAGAGATCAATGTTCTCTGCTTGATCCTCTGAAACTTCCGACCAGCTGTCACAACTTGTCTTTATTCGGGCTGCTAGGCTTCGACAGAACACAACTGTCAAAAAGCCACCATCATGCCGCCCGCCCGCCTGCTGCTGTTCTGTGCCTTGCTCACGGCCTCGGCGTCGAGCCTGGGCATGACCGTCTACAAGACCACCGACACCTTCGGCGTGGTCTCCTATTCAGACCGCCCGAGCCCAGGGGCGAAAGCCTTTGTGTTCCGTGAGCCCATGGTCGAGCGCCTGGATGGCCAGGTTCGCCTGAAGACCGAGTCCTTTGCCGGTGGCGTGCGCTTTGTCGCCCGCAACGAACTGTTCGTGCCCATGGAGGTAGAGCTGCGCGTGGAGCGCCTGGCCAATGCCCAGGGCGGCAACGCGCCGCGTATCGTCCGGCGCCTGGTGCCGCCGCGCTCGACCCAGGTGCTCAGTGTGGTCCAGGCCCGCCAGGGGGCCGGCCTCAGGTACGACACCAGGTTTCGCTATGCCATGGGTGACCCGGGGCAGCGCCCGCAGGGCTATCGCTATCCCTTCCCCTGGAAGGGCGGGCCGTTTCGCCTGAGCCAGGGGCCCAACGGCCGTTTCAGCCACTTCGGGCCCAAGGGTCGCTACGCCATGGACATCGCCATGCCCGAAGGCACACCGATTATCGCGGCGCGGGGTGGGGTAGTGGTGAAGATCGAGAACAACCAGAGCGGGCGGGGCAACAACCCGGCGGGCAACTTCGTCAGGATCCTGCACCCGGACGGCACCATGGGCGTGTACCTGCACCTGATGCGCGGTTCGGTGGTGGTAGGCGAGGGGCAGCGGGTGGCCCAGGGGCAGGCGCTGGCCAAGTCGGGCAACACCGGCAACAGCAGCGGTCCGCACCTGCATTTCGTGGTGCAGCGCAATGTGGGGTTGGCGCTGGAGTCGATACCGTATCAGTTCGACCGGCCGATTGGCGGGTTGCCGGATTTTACTGCCGGCAACCCTTGAGGCTTTTGCGGCACAAGGCCGCTCCTACAGGGGAATGCGATCTACTGTAGGAGCGGCCTTGTGCCGCGATAGGGCTGCAAAGCAGCCCCAGGGATATCAATCGAGCTTGAGCACCTTGGCCAGCACGATCTTCGGCCCTTTCATCTTCTTGATGATGATGCGCAGGCCGTCGACCTCCAGCACTTCCTCTTCCTCGGGCACGCGCTTGAGGGTCTCGTAGACCAGGCCGGCCAGGGTTTCCGCCTCGATATGGTCGAGGTCGACGCCCAGCAGGCGCTCGACCTTGAACAGCGGCGTATCACCGCGTACCAGCAGCTTGCCCGGCTGGTAGGCGAGGATGCCGCGCTCGGTCTTGCGGTGTTCGTCCTGGATATCGCCGACCAGCACCTCCAGCACGTCTTCCATGGTCAGGTAGCCGATCACCTTGCCATCGGCTTCCTCCACCAGCACGAAGTGCGCGCCACCCTTGCGGAACTGCTCCAGCAGCTGGGACAACGGCATGTGCCGCGACACGCGCTCCAGCGGGCGGGCGAGGTCCTCGAGGTCGATGGTCTCGGGCAGGTGGTCCAGTTCGGCCAGCTCCAGCAGCAGGTCCTTGATGTGCAGCAGGCCGGTGAACTCCTCGCGCTCGGCGTCATACAGCGGGTAGCGGCTGAACTTGTGACGGCGCAGCAGGGCGAGGATTTCCTTCAGTGGCGCATGGGCGTCGATGCTGACCATGTCTTCGCGGGAGTTGGCCCAGTCGACCACTTCCAGCTCGCCCATCTCCACGGCCGAGGCCAGCACGCGCATGCCCTGGTCGCTCGGATCCTGGCCGCGGCTGGAGTGCAGGATCAGCTTGAGCTCCTCGCGGCTGTAGTGGTGCTCGTGGTGCGGCCCGGGCTCACCTTGGCCGGCGATGCGCAGGATGGTGTTGGCGCTGGCGTTGAGCAGGTAGATGGCCGGGTACATTGCCCAGTAGAACAGGTACAGCGGCACGGCAGTCCACAGCGACAGCAGCTCGGGCTTGCGGATCGCCCACGACTTCGGTGCCAGCTCGCCGACCACGATGTGCAGGTAGGAGATCACGAAGAAGGCGACGAAGAACGAGATCGCCTTGATCAGCTCGGGGCTGTCCACGCCCACGGCGGCCAGCAGCGGCTCGAGCAGGTGGGCGAACGCCGGTTCGCCGACCCAGCCCAGGCCCAGGGAGGCGAGGGTGATGCCCAGCTGGCAGGCCGACAGGTAGGCGTCGAGCTGGTTGTGCACCTTGCGCAGGATGCTGCCACGCCAGCCGTGCAGCTCGGCGATGGATTCGACCCGGGTGGAACGCAGCTTGACCATGGCGAACTCGGCGGCAACGAAGAAGCCGTTGAGCAGCACTAGGAACAAGGCGAAGAGAATCATGCCGAAATCGGCGAACAACGAGGTGAGGCTGATACCAGGGGAAGGGTCCATGATGGAGTTTTTACGGGGTCCGTCTTTGAATTCAAGAGAAAAAAAGTGCCAGCGATGGCTGGCACGGGGGATCCAATGTAGCGGCTGGAGCCGCAAAAGCAAAGGGGATGCGTCCCATCGCGGGGCAAGCCCGCTCCCACGATCGCTTAGGCAGTGCGTGGGAGCGGGCTTGCCCCGCGATGATTCAGGCTTTGCTTGACACCAATTGCGCCGGCGCGAAGTGGCAGGTAAAGGTGCTGCCATGCCCCGGCACGCTGCTGATTTCCAGGCGTGCGCGATGGCGCATCAGCACATGCTTGACGATCGCCAGCCCCAGCCCGGTGCCGCCGGTATTGGACGCACGGCTTGAGTCGACCCGGTAGAAGCGTTCGGTCAGGCGTGGCAGGTGCTTGGCTTCGATCCCCACCCCCGAGTCCTGCACGCTCAGGTGCGCGCCCTGTTCGTCGGCCCACCAGCGGATGCGGATATTGCCTTCGTCCTGGGTGTACTTGACCGCGTTGAACACCAGGTTGGAGAACGCGCTGCGCAGCTCCGACTCACTGCCCTTGAGACGAATGCCGGGCGTCGCCTCCAGGCTGATGCGCTGGTTGCGCGGGCCTGACAGGGCCTGGGCGTCGTTCTTGATGGCACCGAGCAGGGTGTCGACCAGCACCGGCTGGTTGTCCGAGGGGTAGTCGGTGGCCTCGAGCTTGGCCAGCAGCAGCAGGTCGTTGAGCAGGGTCTGCATGCGCGAGCCTTGCGCGCTCATCTGCTGCAGGGCGCGGCTCCAGCGTGGGTTCACGTCCTCGACGTTGTCCAGCAGCGTCTCCAGGTAACCGGTGATCACCGTCAGCGGCGTGCGCAGCTCGTGGGAAACGTTGGCGACGAAGTCTTTGCGCATCTGTTCCAGCTGGTGGATGCGGGTCACGTCGCGCACCAGCATCAGGTGTTCGTTGTTGCCGTAGCGGGTCAGGTGCAGTTGCACGCGCAGGCGGTCGTTGATCGGCGAGGGGATCTCCAGCGGCTCGGCGTAGTTGTCCGACTCGAAATACTCCTTGAAGCGCGGGTGGCGCACCAGGTTGGTCACCGGCTGGCCGCCGTCCTGCGGCGTCTTGAAGCCCAGCAGGGTCTCGGCGGCGCGGTTCCACCACTCCAGGTTGCCTTCGCTGTCGAGCATGATCACCGCGTCGCGCAGGGCGGCGGTGGACTCCTGGACCCGGTCGATCACTGCTTGCAGGCGGCCGCGCACGCGCTGGTCGCGGCGTTGCAGGTGGTAGATGCTGTCGAACACCTCGCCCCACAGGCCGTAGCCATCGGGGGGCGCTTCGTCGGGCTGGTGGTTGCGCAGCCAGTCGTGCAGGCGCAGCAGCTGCTTCAGCGTCCAGCCCAGGTACAGGGCCAGGCCGATGGCCAGGCTCCAGCCGTAGTAGCCGCTGACCAGCCCGCCGATCAGGCAGACGGTGATCAGCAGGAGCATGTGGCGAATCAGGGTCGCGTGCCAGTTCTGGTTCAATTGACAGTCCTTGTACAGCGGGCGCTGGGGCTTCGATCAGCTCTTGGTCGAGAAGCGATAGCCGGTGCCGCGGACGGTTTGTACCAGATTTTCGTAGGCTTCACCCAGCGCCTTGCGCAGGCGACGGATGTGCACGTCGACGGTGCGTTCCTCGACGTAGACGTTGCCGCCCCAGACCTGGTCGAGCAGCTGGCCACGGGTGTAGGCGCGCTCCTGGTGGGTCATGAAGAACTGCAGCAGGCGGTATTCGGTGGGGCCCATCTCGGCCGGCTTGCCGTCGATGGTCACGCGGTGGCTGATCGGGTCGAGCAGCAGGCCACCGACTTCGATCGGCGCCTCGCTGTCGCTCGGGCCGGTGCGGCGCAGCACGGCCTTCAGGCGCGCCACCAGCTCGCGGGGGGAGAACGGCTTGGTGATGTAGTCGTCGGCGCCGACTTCCAGGCCCTGGATCTTGTTGTCCTCTTCACCCTTGGCGGTGAGCATGATGATCGGGATGTCGCCGGTCAGTTCGTCGCGCTTGAGGCGGCGGGCCAGCTCGATGCCCGAGGTGCCCGGCAGCATCCAGTCGAGCAGGATCAGGTCCGGCTTGCGGTCGACGATGATGGCGTGGGCCTGTTGCGAGTTCTCGGCCTCGAGGCAGTCATAGCCGGCCATTTCCAATGCAACGGCGATCATCTCGCGGATAGGCGCTTCGTCGTCGACGATCAGAATGTTTCTGCCAACCATGCTCAATTACCTCTCCCAGGAACGGTGTCTTGGCCCGCATTAGATAACGGAATTATTGCAGCTGTGTGACAGGGTGTTGGCCATTCTGGCGACATTGCGTGACTGGGCTAGGCTTCAGGGGGCCGCGAAGGCGGCGCGGACATTCAATCCACCCCCGAAACAATGGTGATTCCAATGACACGACATACGCTGAGCTGGATGGCCCTTTGCGCTGCGCTGGCAGTGCCGGGGGTGGCGTCGGCTCATCACGCCACGGAAAAGGACGGCATGTGGGTCGATCACAACGGCATGACGCTGTACACCTTCGACAAGGATGCCGGCGGCAAGTCCATGTGCAACGGCGAGTGCGCCAAGAACTGGCCGCCGTTGATGGTCAGCGATGGTGAGAAGGCCGAAGGCAAGTGGACGCAGATCAAGCGTGACGACGGCAAGATGCAGTGGGCCTACGACGGCAAGCCGCTGTACACCTTCGTCAAGGACAAGCAGGCCGGGGAGACCACCGGTGATGGCATGAAGGACGTCTGGCATATCGCCAAGCCCTGAAGGTTGATATTTGACCCTGTGGGAGCGGGTTTACCCGCGAATGCTGCGGTGCCGCCGCCATCGCATTCGCGGGTAAACCCGCTCCCACAGAGACGGTGAGCCTCAGCGCAACGCGTAATCCAGCACCACCCCGGCAAAGACCAGCATCCCTGCCCAATGGTTGTGCAGAAACGCCTTGAAGCACGACTCCCGATCCAGCTTGCGCGTCGACCAGAACTCCCAGGCAAAGCACACCGCCGCCGCCAACAGCCCCAGGTGGAACCAGCCGCCCAGCTCGAAACGGTTACCCGCCAGCAACAGGCAGCCCAGCGACAGCAACTGCAAGGTCAGGATGATCACCCGGTCGGCCTCGCCGAACAGGATGGCGGTGGATTTCACGCCGATCTTCAGGTCGTCGTCACGGTCAACCATGGCGTAGTAGGTGTCGTAGCCCACCGTCCATAGCAGGTTGGCGATGTACAGCAGCCAGGCGCTGGCCGGCAGCTCGCCGCCCGCGGCGGTGAAGGCCATGGGGATACCCCAGGAGTACGCCGCGCCCAGCACCACCTGCGGGTAGTAGGTGTAGCGCTTCATGAACGGGTAGCAGAACGCCAGGGCGACCGCGCCGAACGACAGCCATACCGTGGTAGCGTTGGTGCACAGCACCAGCAGGAAACTCAGCCCCACCAGCAGGGCGAACAGCGCCAGCGCTTCGCGGGGTTTCACCCGGCCACTGGCCAGTGGCCGGTCAGCGGTGCGCTTGACGTGGCCGTCCACCTTGCGGTCGGCGAAGTCGTTGATGCAGCAGCCGGCGGCGCGCATCAGCACCACGCCCAAACCGAAGATCAGCACGTTGGCCAGGGTCGGCGAACCGTTGCCGGCGATCCACACCGCCACCAGCGTCGGCCACAGCAGCAGGTAGATGCCGATCGGGCGGTCCATGCGGCTCAGCTGGATGAAGTCCCAGGCCCGTGGGTGCAGGCGGTTGAGCGACTTGAGCAGTTGCAGGTACATCAGCGGTTCTCCTCCTTGGCCGCGTGCCACAGGGCGGGCAGGAACACCTCGGCCACCAGCAGGTCGAGGCCGTCGCGCTCGAAGCGCGAGCGCCGCCCCCACAATCCGGCGCCGGCGACCTCGGCGGGCAGCCAGCCCTGTGGATAACTGCACACTTCGATCGGGTGGCGGACGAACGCCTGGTCACAGAACAGCAGCTCGCCCAGCGAGCGGCTGCCCAGGGTCTCCAGGTCCAGCCCGCCGCGTTCCAGCGCCGTGCGACTGGCCACGCTGCGGGCGAACACCCACGGATGGCCGTGGCCGCGCAGGTAGACCTCGCGCACCCAGCCCTGCGCGCCAGGCGCCAGGCCCAAGGCGGCGCACTCGTCGTCGCGCAGGGGCTGCCAGCCTTCGAACAGGGGCGTGACGCTGAAGTGATCGTGGGAGAGACGGGTCAGGCGACGGGTCAGGGAGCCCTCGTCGAACAGCCAGCCCAGGGTCGGCTGGTCGAGGGTGGTCGCCAGCTGCGGATACGCCAGCCACGCGACAGCGGCTGCTTGCGGGGTTTCGTACGGCACGTCGGTATGCTTGATACAGGCCAGAGAGGCGGCGAGCTTAGCATGTTTGCCCGGACTGCTTGCATACTGCTGGCAGGGCCAGTACAAAGCCCCCACGAATTGCGCGGTAGCCCCTTCGCGGGTAAACCCGCTCCCACAGGTACAGTGCAGCCCTCGGGAACTGCGCGTCCCTTGTAGGAGCGGGCTTGCCCCGCGATGAGGCCGTCAGCTGCAACGCATCCTTAAGCCTGACCGAGGAACAGCAGTAAATGAAGAAGTGGCAATGTATTGTCTGCGGCCTGATCTACGACGAGGCCCAAGGTTGGCCGGACGACGGCATCGCCCCCGGCACCCGCTGGGAAGATGTACCGCAAGACTGGCTGTGCCCCGACTGCGGCGTGGGCAAGAGTGATTTCGAAATGATCGCCATCGGCTGATCGCAACCCTGGCTTGAAGAAGGAACGCACGACATGACGTCCCCCGTGGTGATCATCGGTACCGGCCTTGCCGGCTACAACCTGGCGCGAGAGTTTCGCAAGCTCGACGGCGATACGCCGCTGTTGCTGATCACCGCCGACGACGGTCGCTCCTACTCCAAGCCCATGCTGTCCACCGGCTTCGCCAAGCAGAAGGACGCCGACGGCCTGTGCATGGCCGAACCGGGTGCGATGGCCGAGCAGCTCAAGGCCGAGATTCGTACCCATACCCGTATCAGCGGCATCGACCCGGGCCACAAGCGCCTGTGGATTGGCGAGGAAGCGGTGGAGTACCGCGACCTGGTACTGGCCTGGGGCGCGCAGACGGTGCAGGTGCCTGTGGAAGGCGATGCCGGCGAGCTGGTCTTCCCGATCAACGACCTGGAGGACTACGCACGCTTTCGCGCTGCGGCCGCGGGCAAGCAGCGTGTGCTGATCCTCGGTGCCGGCCTGATCGGTTGCGAATTCGCCAACGACCTCAGCCTGGGCGGCCTGCACTGCGAGGTCGTCGCCCCCTGTGAGCAGGTGATGCCGACTCTGCTGCACCCAGCTGCCGCCGCAGCCGTGCAGGCGGGCCTGGAAGGACTGGGCGTGCGCTTTCACCTCGGCCCGGTGCTGACCCGCCTGCAGCGGGCAGGGGAGGCGCTCGAGGCGCACCTGTCCGATGGCAGCGTGATTCCCTGCGACCTGGTGGTGTCAGCCATCGGCCTGCGTCCGCGCACCGACCTGGCGGCGGCGGCGGGTTTGCAGGTCAACCGTGGGGTGGTGGTGGACCGCCAGCTGCGCACTTCACATGCCAATATCTTCGCCCTGGGCGACTGCGCCGAGGTCGACGGCATCAACCTGCTGTACGTCATGCCGCTGATGACCTGCGCCCGTGCCCTGGCCCAGACCCTGGCCGGCAACCCGACCGCGGTGGCCTACGGCCCGATGCCGGTCACCGTGAAGACCCCGGCCTGTCCACTGGTGGTATCCCCGGTGCCGCCCGGCCATGAGGGCACCTGGGTGGTCGAAGGCAGCGGCGCCGACCTGAAAGTGCTCTGCCACGGTGCCGATGGCCAGCTGCTGGGCTACGCCCTGACCGGCGGCGCGGTCATGGAGAAACTGGCGCTGAATCGCCAGTTACCGCCCTTGATGGCGTAAATAGCGGGCGTTCTGTCGGAATTATCCTGTTCTTGCCGCGACAATGGCCGCCCAGATACTGGCGCGGCCCCGGTCGGCGTGCCATCCTCACTGGCGTCTGCCGCAGCCTAGAGCCTGCGGTGCCTTGAACGCTGCTCCCTTCGGCAGCACGGCATAACAACAAGAAATCCCGTCAAAGAGGCTTCACTATGCGTAAACCAGAACTCGCCGCCGTCATCGCCGAAAAGGCCGATCTGACCAAGGAAAAGGCCAACCAGGTCCTCAACGCGATTCTCGACAGCATCACCGGCGCGCTCGACAAGGACACCGTCACCCTGGTCGGTTTCGGCACCTTCGAAAAACGCCACCGTGGCGCCCGCACCGGCAAGAACCCGCAGACCGGCCAGCCGGTGAAGATCAAGGCCAGCAATACCGTCGCTTTCAAACCAGGCAAGAACCTGCGTGACAGCGTCAACGTCCCGGCCAAACCTGCCAAGAAAAAGTGATCGAACAGTTTCACCCGACGGGCGCCTGGAGGCGCCCGTTGCGTTTCTGGTAAGCAAATGCGGCGAACTTGCATAAACAGGGCGAGAAACGGATAAACTGCGCGACTCAGTCACTTTTCATTCGAGGCGTGTCGATGAAGTTTCGCTTTCTTCTCTGGGCCATGGGTCTGCTGATGGCCAAAGCCAGCCGCAACAACCCGGCGTTCCAGCAGCAGTTGCAGGACAAGGACCTGGTCTTCCAGATGCAGACGCTCGACGGCAAGGTCGCCCGGCACTTCATCGTCAAGGACCTGCGCATCAGCAGCAAGGGCGGCCTGCACCCGCAGCCGGCCTTCGCCATCGCCTTCAAGGACGCCGCTTACGGATTCGCCACGCTGCAGGCCGGTAACAAGCAGCTGGCGTTCATGCAGGGGATTCAGGAGAAGAACATCCAGATCAAGGGCAATCCGGCGCTGGTGATCTGGTTCCAGGGCTTGATGAAGTACCTGAAGCCGAAGAAGAAGGCCTGAGCCCCAGGCGCAGGGCTTCTCTGTAGGAGCGGCCTTGTGCCGCGAATGGGCTGCGTAGCAGCCCCAGCTGGTCTGCGCCATTATTGAAATTGCTGGGGCCGCTTCGCGCCCCTTTCGCGGCGCAAGGCCGCTCCTACAGAGTGATCTTAATGCGAGTGCGGCGCGTGGAACTGCGACGCCAGCTCGCGCAGCAGGGCCTCGGCCTCCAGCACCTTGTTCACCACCTCTTCGGCCTTGTCCCGGGTCAGCCCCAGGCGCTCGAGCAGGGCATCCGGGATCTCGTCCTTCGGCCCCGAGCCGATTCCCCGGGCGCGCAGCAGGCGCGTCGCCAGGCACACCAGGTTGGGGAACGCCGCATAATCGCCGGCGTACGCCGGATCGTGCTGGAAACGCAGGGCCGTTGACAGCTCATCGGGCATGTCCCACAGCTTCATCAGCCAGGCCCCGATCTGTTCACGGCTGATCCCCAACAGGTGCTGTTCCACATAGCTGTGGCACAGGTGCGGGTTGACCTCCAGGTGACGGCAGATCAGCGAGAAATGCGGCGGGAAGACGTGGGCCAGCAGCAGGTAACCGAAGTTGTGCAGCAGGCCGGCCAGGTAGGTCAGGCCCGCTTCCGGGCGCTCGGCGCGCGGCATGGCACGGGTCAGGCCCTCGATCACCGCGGCGGTGTAGATCGACTGCTGCCAGTACGGCGTGGCCTGTTGCGGGTGGTCCTTGGGCAGGCTCAGGGTCTTGCCCAGCGCCAGGCCCAGGGCCAGGTTGATCACCAGGTCGAAGCCCAGCACGCGGACGATGGCGTCCTCCACCGAGCGAATCTTGCCGGGCGAGGCGTAGTACGGGGAGGCAGCCCAGCTGACCACCTGCGCGGCCAGGGCCGGGTCGGTCTCCACCACGCCGGTGATGTCGTCGATGCTGGCATTGGGGTCGACGCGCAGCTTGATGATCTTCTGCGCGGTGTCGGCCAGCGGCGGAATCTCGATGGTCTGTTCCAGGCGTTGCTGGATGCGGCGGGCGGTGAAGGCCTGGACGGCGCGGATGACTTCCCTGGGAGGGCCGTCCAACTGATCGAAACTCAGGCGAATATCGCTGATCTGCTGGCCGAAGGTGCTGGCGCTGGCCTTGCGCAGCATCTCCTTGAACGCCGTCTTGCCGATTTCCAGGAGCAGGCCGGCTTCGCCGGACTGGATCAGCAGCGTCTCGTTGTCGAGCAGGCTCTTTTCGTACTGGCACGGCGAGCTGGTCAGGGCGGGAATGGCCGGCAGGGCCTTGAGGTGATGCTTGTCGAGCATCTGCTTCAGGCGCTCCAGCGGCACGGCCTTGAGCTTGCGGCCGGTCAGTTCTTCGAGGCGCTTGAGGTCCAGCAACTGGCTTTGCGGGAACAGCACCATCAAGGCACCGATCTCGTCATCGAGCAGCACGGCCTGCACCCGCGAGGCGGCCGGCAGCTCCGGGTGTTCGGGCACCTCGCGGAAGCTGACGCCGAGCTTGTCGAGCAACAGCCGGATGACAGACGGTGCGTGTAGGGTTGCGGTATCCAGGGCAACTTCAGTCATGGCCTGTATCCAATCATTCTGTAAACGCGAAGTATAACCAGCCTGTCCGACAAGCTGGATCCATTATGGGACGGGCGTCACACCTGGCCATATTGTTGACCGTGGCGCAGCCAGCGATCGAGCAACGGGCTGACGTGGTCGGGCCAGCGTGCCAGCAGGGCCTGGGCGGCGTCGCGTACGGCCGGCAGCAGGTCGGCGTCGCGCATCAGGTCGGCGACCTTGAACTGTAGCAGGCCGGTCTGGCGGGTCCCGAGCATCTCGCCGGGGCCACGCAACTCCAGGTCCTTCTCTGCTATGACGAATCCGTCGTTGGTTTCCCGCATGATGCCCAGGCGCTCGCGGCCGATCTGCGACAGCGGCGGGTGGTAGAGCAGCACGCAGTGGCTCACCGCGCTGCCCCGGCCGACCCGGCCACGCAGCTGGTGCAGCTGGGCCAGGCCCAGGCGCTCGGGGTTCTCGATGATCATCAGGCTGGCATTGGGCACGTCGACGCCGACCTCGATCACCGTGGTGGCCACCAGCAGTTGCAGGTCGCCGGCCTTGAACTCGGCCATCACCGCGGCCTTTTCCGCAGGCTTCATGCGCCCGTGGATCAGGCCCACGCGCAGCTCGCCCAGGGCGCTGCCCAGCTCTTCGAAGGTGCTCTCGGCGGCCTGGCAGGTCAGCTCTTCGGACTCTTCGATCAGGGTGCACACCCAGTAGGCCTGGCGGCCTTCGGCACAGGCGGCGCGGACCCGCTCGACCACCTCGAAGCGGCGGCTGTCGGCGACCAGCACGGTGTTCACCGGGGTACGTCCGGGCGGCAGCTCGTCGAGGACCGAGGTGTCGAGGTCGGCATAGGCGCTCATGGCCAGGGTGCGCGGGATCGGCGTGGCGGTCATGATCAGCTGGTGCGGGCACAGCTGGCCCATGACGCCCTTCTTGCGCAGGGCCAGGCGCTGCTGCACGCCGAAGCGGTGCTGTTCGTCGATGATCGCCAGGGCCAGGTGCTTGAACTGCACCTCGTCCTGGAACAGCGCGTGGGTGCCGACCACCATGGGCGCGCCATTGGCGATCTGCTCCAGGGCGCTGGCGCGGGCCTTGCCCTTGAGCTTGCCGGCCAGCCAGGCGACCTCGATGCCCAGCGGTTCGAGCCAGCGCTTGAAGGTGATGTAGTGCTGTTCGGCGAGGATCTCGGTGGGCGCCATCAGGGCGACCTGGTAACCCGCTTCCAGAGCCTGCAGGGCGGCCAGCGCGGCGACCACTGTCTTGCCGGCGCCTACGTCGCCTTGCACCAGGCGCATCATCGGCTCGTGCTGGCTGAGATCGTAGGCAATTTCGTTGCCGACCCGCTGCTGGGCGCCGGTCGGGCTGAAACCGAGGTTGGCCAGGTACTGCGCCGGCAGGCGGCTGGCCTTGGGCAGCACCGGCGCCCGCAGGCTGCGCTGGCTCTCGCGCAGGCGTTGCTGCGAGAGCTGGTGGGTCAGCAGTTCCTCGAAGGCCAGGCGATGCTGGGCCCAGTGATGGCCCTCGGCGAGTTCCTCGAGGTCGGCGTCTGCCGGCGGGTTGTGCAGGTAGCGGATGGCGTCGCTGAGCGGCGCCAACTGGTAGTCGCGGGCCAGTTCGTCGGGCAGCCAGTCGGGCAGGCTGCGCGGGCCGAGCAGGCCGAGGCTCTGCTGGCACAGCAGGCGCAGGCGCTGCTGGGTCAGGCCTTCGGTGGTCGGGTAGATCGGTGTCAGCGTCTGTTCGACCGGCGGCGGTGCTTCGTCGCCGTTCAGCGCCCGGTATTCCGGGTGGTAGATCTCCAGCCCCGAGGCGCCGGGGCGGGCTTCACCATAGCAGCGCAGGTGGGTGCCACGCTTGAGGCCCTCCTTCTGCGCATTGCTGAAATGGTAGAAGCGCAGGCTCAGCGTGCCGCTGCCGTCGCCCAGGCGCACCACCAGGCTGCGGCGCTTGCCCATGGTCACGTCGGCCCCGCTGACCACGCCCTCGATGACCGCGTCCTGGCCTGGACGCAACTGGCCGATGGGCACCACGCGGGTGCGGTCCTGGTAGCGCAGCGGCAGGTGGAACAGCAGGTCCTGCAGGTTCTCCAGACCGACCTTGGCGAGTTTTTCCGCCATGGCGTCGCCTACGCCCTTGAGCGTGGTGACCGGGACGTTCGACAGCTCGGTCATGGGTTCAGGCCGGTTGTTCCACCGGCGGCTTGGCCACCGAGCAGAGGCGGATCGAGTCGGCGAGGATCTCGATGGCCTTCGGCCGCGGGAAGCTGGCGCGCCAGGCGATGGCCACGGTACGGAACGGTGCGGGCGCGGTCAGCGGACGGACTTCGATGACGCCCGGCGCGTAATGATGGCTGTGCACCGCCGACAGCGGCAGGATCGACACGCCCAGGCCCGAGGCGACCATGTGGCGGATGGTTTCCAGCGAGCTGGACTCGACCGTGGTGTGCTTGGAACCCTCGCCGCCCTTGTTCAGCGTCGGGCAGGCCTCGAGCACCTGGTCGCGGAAGCAGTGGCCCTCGCCGAGCAGCAACAGGCTCTTGTCGTTGAGCATGGCGGTGTCGATGGTGTCCTTGGCGGTCCACGGGTGGTCGGCTGGCATCAACGCGCAGAACGGCTCGTCGTACAGCGGCAGGGTCAGCACGTCGGCCTCGTTGAACGGCAGGGCGATGATCACCGCGTCCAGTTCGCCGTTGCGCAGCTTTTCGCGCAGCACGTGGGTGAAGTTCTCTTCGATGTACAACGGCATCTGCGGCGCCACGCGGTGCAGCTGCGGGATCAGGTGCGGGAACAGATAGGGGCCGACGGTGTAGATGGCGCCGACCTTGAGTGGCGCGGTCAGCTGGTTCTTGCCGGCCTGGGCCAGCTCGCGGATACCTTGGGCCTGCTCCAGTACCTTCTGCGCCTGGGCGACGATGCTCTCGCCGACCGGCGTGAGGCGCACCGCGCTCTTGCTGCGCTCGAAGATCAGCACGCCGAGTTCGTCCTCGAGCTTCTTCACGCCCACCGACAGGGTCGGCTGGCTGACGTGGCAACGCTCGGCCGCGTGGCCGAAGTGCTGCTCTTGCGCGAGGGTGACGATGTAGCGAAGTTCGGTGAGGGTCATAACGTGCGTCCATGAAGTTGCGGCCCCAGCATAGCGGCTGCAATCGATAGACGCACGTTATCAGACTTGCCGTTTTGTGACAGAAACAAAAACGTCAGCGTCGGTCCAGCGAGTAGACGAACGGCGCGACGACTTCGATCGTGCCATTGTTCAGCAACTCCGCCGGAGGCTTGGGCACCGTGCCGGCACGGCGGATCATCTCCAGCGTGGCCCGGTCCAGCGCCGCGCTGCCGGAACCGCCGGCCAGCGCGTACGAGACCACCTTGCCTTCGGCGTCGACCACGAAGCGCAGGCGGTTGATGCCCTGCAGTCCGCGACGGCGAGCGTCCTCGGGGTACTTCTTGTACTTGGCCAGGTGACGCAGCAGATCGCTCTGCCAGCTTGGCAGGGCATTGCTGTTGGACGCGATGCTCGGCTGTGGCGCCGCCGACTTCTGCGGTGGCGTGTTGCTCGGCGGCGTGTCCGCGACGTCGTCCTTGGCCGGTGGTTCGTCCTTCGGCGGCTCAAGCTTCTTCTCGGGCTTGGGCGGCTGTGGCTTGGCCTTGGGCTTGGGCGGCTTGGGAATGGCGATCTTCGGCTTCGGTGCCTCTGCCAGCTTCGGCAGTGGCGGTTCCTCGACCGGCGTCGGCGGTTTCGGGGCGGCCTTGGGCGGTGGCGGCGGCGCGGGCTCGGGCAGCGGTGCCAGCTCGACCATCATCGCTGCCGGCGGCAACTCGAGGGCCTGGGGCACCGACCAGTTGAGCGTCAGCAGCACGGCGACTGCGTGCACACCCAGCACGATCGCCAGGCTGCCACCGTAGCGCGCCATGTTTGAGCGCGTTTTCGTCATTTCTTGGCTGCCGTCTCGAGTCCGACCAGGCCGACCTTGAGGTAGCCGGCGGCGCGCATGGTGTTCATCACTTCCATCAGGTCGCCGTAGTCGACGCCCTTGTCAGCCTGGAAGAAGATGGTGGTTTCCTTGTCGCCCTTGGTCTTGGCGTCGAGCATGGCGCCAAGCTGGTCGCGCTGGGCCACCTCGTCGTCGCCGAGGTAGAGCTTCTTGTCGGCCTTGACGCTGACGAACACCGGCTTCTCGGGCCTCGGCGCGGGCTTCGCGGTCGAGGCGGGCAGGTCGACCTTGATGTCGACCGTGGCCAGGGGCGCCGCGACCATGAAGATGATCAGCAGCACCAGCATCACGTCGATGAACGGCGTGACGTTGATTTCGTGGTTCTCGGCGAGGTCATCGCCACCTTCGTTGAGATGCAGGCCCATGGCTTACCCCACTTTCACCATGTGCGGGGCGGCGCGCTCGCTGCCCTGGTGGTCCAGATCGCGGCTGACCAGCAGCAGGACCTGGGCGGAGGCGTCGGACACCTGTGCCTTGTAGCCGGCGATGGAGCGGGCGAAGACGTTGTAGATGACCACGGCCGGGATCGCGGCGACCAGGCCCAGGGCGGTGGCCAGCAGGGCTTCGGCGATGCCTGGGGCGACCACGGCGAGGTTGGTGGTCTGGGTCTTGGCGATGCCGATGAAGCTGTTCATGATGCCCCACACGGTGCCAAACAGGCCGACGAACGGCGCGGTAGAACCGATGGTGGCCAGCACGCCGGTGCCGCTGCTCATGGTCCGGCCGCTGGCGGCCACCAGGCGCTCCAGGCGGAAGCTGACGCGTTCCTTGATGCCTTCCTTTTCGCGGGCGTTGGCCGACAGGCGCATCTCTTCGAGGGCGTCATGCACCAGGGTGTGGGCCAGGGTGCCTTCCTTGTTCGACACCTCGCTGGCCTCTTTCAGGCTCACCGAGCGCTTCAGGGCGGCGATCTCGCCACGCAGGCGGCGCTTGGCGCCCATCAGCTCGAAGCCCTTGGCGATCCAGATGGTCCAGGTGATGATCGAGGCGATGGCCAGGCCGATCATCACGGCCTTCACCACCACGTCGGCGTTCTTGTACATGCCCCATGGTGACAGGTCGTGGGCCATGCCCAGCGAGGTGTCTTCGACCATCGCCTGCACGTTCTCGTCGGCTGGTGCCTGGCCTTCCACCGGAGCATTTGCGTCAGCAGGCGCGGCGATCGGCGCGGCAACCGGTGCCTGGCCTTCGGCAGCTGGCGTGGCCGGGGCGGTGGCAGCGGCGGCTGCCGGGGTAGCGGCGACAGGCTCATCGGCCATGGCTGCCGGGGCCAGTACCAGGCTGAACATCAGCGCGGCAATGGCGCGCCAGGCGCGCGACGGGGTTGGCGAAGCGGAAGGTTGAGTACGTGTCATGCTGGCCGGACCTGATGAAGAGAAATGGGTTGAGTTCTTCAAGGCCTCGAAGCAGGCCGAGAACAGACAGGGCCGCCATTATTGCAAGTAATTCTTGTTAACAAAAGTAATACTGTTGCTTTTTTTGACCTTGGTATAGCCGTTTATCGCGCTAACCCGATAGCCTGTGCCTTTCGCATTAGGAGGTTTGGTATGTCAGACGTTTCAGCTTTGATCGTGGGTTGCGGTGATGTGGGCAGCCGCCTGGCCCGCCAACTGCTTGCTCAAGGCTGGCAGGTCAGCGGCTTGCGCCGTTCGGTCGATCAGCTGCCCGAAGGGGTTCGGCCGATCGCCGCCGATCTGGCCGAGCCGCAGATACCGAGCGCCTGGCCTGAGCAGGGGCCTGATTACCTGGTGTATTGCGTGGCGGCCAGCCAGCACGATGAAGCCGGCTACCAGGCGGCCTATGTCGAAGGTCTGCGCCATGTGCTGGGATGGCTGGCGGCGAAAGGGCAGCGGCCACGACGCCTGGTGTTCGTGTCCAGTAGCAGCGTGTATGCGCAGCAGGACGGTGAATGGATTGCCGAAGCGGCAGCCACGCAGCCCGAGGGCTATTCCGGCAAGGTGATGCTCGAGGCCGAGCGGCTGGCGCTGGACAGCGGCATTCCCGCGACGATCCTGCGCCTGACCGGCATCTATGGCCCGGGGCGTGAGTGGTTGCTGAGCCAGGTGCGCCAGGGTTACCGCGTGGCCGAGGAGCCACCGTTGTACGGCAACCGTATCCATGCCGAGGATGCCGCCGGCCTGATGGCGCACCTGCTGCGCGCCGATGCCCGGGGCGTTGCGCTGGACGACTGCTATATCGGTGTCGATGACAATCCGGCGCCGCTGGCCGAGGTGGTGGCCTGGCTGCGCGAGTACCTGGGCGTTACCCAGTGGTCGGATGAGCAGCGGGTGCGGCGTACCGGCAGCAAGCGTTGCAGCAATGCGCGGGCGCGGGCGTTGGGGTGGGTGCCGCAGTACCCGAGCTACAAAGAGGGGTATGCGGCCATTCTCGAGGGAAGAAACTAACCTTCAAGGCTTGATGCGCCCCCTTGTAGGAGCGGCCTTGTGCCGCGAAAGGGCTGCGAAGCAGCCCCAGCAATCCATGCGGCGCCTCTTGAATCCTGGGGCTGCTTCGCAGCCCTTTCGCGGCGCAAGGCCGCTCCTACAGAGGGCGTGCGCGCTTCAGTCCTTTTCCAGCACCCACTGCCGCGCACCGGCGGTCAGTTGCGGCATTTCATCCGGCTGGGCGCGGTTCACCGCCTGGAAGATCTCCAGGGTGTCGCCGTCGCGCTTGAAGATCCACGGCGCGCCGCGCTGGTTGCGCTCCAGCCACAGGCTGTCGTTGCCATCGCCCATGGTCGCGCAGTCGCCCGCCAGACACAGGGCGAAGCGGTCGGGGCCGGGCAGGCCGGTGACGTTGCCGGTGTCGCTGAAGTGCACCACGGCGCCCTTGCCCTGGCCTTCGACGATCTTCCAGTCGCCGCCCAGGTATTGCTGGTACAGCGCCTTCTCGAAGCTGCCGCCCAGCGGCGTGTTCTGTGGGCCTTCGCTGCGCACGAAGGTTTGCTGGTGACCGGACGGGTCGATCGCCAGCAACTCGTCGCCGTCGAGCTTGAGCTGTTCGATCAGGCCACCTTCGAAGCTGACCTGCCAGTCTTTCTCGTTGGCGCTCAGACGCCCGTCGGCCGCCTCGAAGCCATTGCTGAAGCTGGCCTGCTGGTTCTTGACGTCGATCTTCCATTCGAACACCGGGCCCTGGGCGTCGAGGGCCTGGCGCAGGCTGGTGCCTTTGCGGGCGGCGTCGATGGCGGCCTGGTTGATCCAGGTGCCGTTGAAGTCTTCGGGTTTGTGGCTGGCGCAGCCGCCCAGGAGCAGGGCTGCCAGCGCGAGAGGCAATGCGTGGCGCATGGGGGAAACCTTGGGGCAGGAGAGGGTGGTGACGGGCGTGGCGCCCGTCACCGGGGGTATTACTCGAGGACCAGGATGGCGTCCATTTCGACCTGGGCACCCTTCGGCAGCGCGGCTACGCCGATGGCGGCGCGGGCTGGGTAAGGCTGTTCGAAGTAACGGCCCATGATTTCGTTGACCTTGGCGAAGTGGCTCAGGTCGGTGAGGAAGATGTTCAGCTTGACGATGTCCTTGAACGAGCCGCCAGCGGCTTCGGCCACCGACTTCAGGTTCTCGAACACCTGGACGGTCTGGGCTTCGAAGCCTTCGACCAGTTCCATGGTCTTTGGATCGAGCGGGATCTGGCCCGACATGTACACGGTGTTGCCAGCCTTGATCGCTTGCGAGTAGGTGCCGATGGCGGCAGGGGCCTTGTCGCTGGTGATGACGGTCTTGCTCATGATGACTCCTTGCGGTTGGCGGACTACGCACGCATCCGGGTGATGCGGACCACGCCGGTCAAGGTGCGCAGCTTCTTGATCACACGGGCCAGGTGCACGCGGTCGTGCACGCTGACCACCAGTTGGACCACGCTGATACGGCCGTCGCGTTCGTCCATGCTGATTTTCTCGATGTTGCCGTCGGCGGCGTTGACGCTGCTGGCCAGCAGCGCGATCAGGCCGCGCTGGTGCTCCAGCTCGACGCGCAGCTCGACGTTGAACTCGCCGGTGATGTCCTTGGCCCAGGAGAGCTGCAGGCACTTCTCCGGGTTGTGGCGGACTTCACTGATGTTGCGGCAGTCTTCCAGGTGCACGACCATGCCCTTGCCGGCCGACAGATGGCCGACGATAGGGTCGCCCGGGATCGGGGTGCAGCACTTGGCGTAGCTGAGCACCAGACCCTCGGTGCCGCGGATCGCCAGCGGGCCTTCCGGCGCCGGCAGCTGCTCGCCTTCGGCGGACAACAGGCGGCGGGCGACCACGTAGGCCATGCGGTTGCCCAGGCCGATGTCCTCGAGCAGGTCCTCGAGCAGTTCCAGGCGGTACTCGGCGAGGATCGACTGGATGCGTTCCTGGGGGATCTTCTCCAGGCTGCTGTCGAAGCCGGTCAGCACCTTGTTCAGCAGGCGCTCGCCAAGGCTGATGGACTCGGAGCGACGCTGCTGCTTGAGGGCGTGGCGGATGTGCGTGCGTGCCTTGCCGGTGACCACGAAGTTGAGCCAGGCCGGGTTTGGCCGGGCGCCCGGTGCGCTGACGATCTCGACGGTGGAGCCGCTCTGCAGTGGCTCGGACAGCGGCGCCAGGCGGCGGTTGATGCGGCAGGCGATGCAGCTGTTGCCAACGTCGGTGTGCACCGCGTAGGCGAAGTCGACGGCGGTGGAGCCCTTGGGCAGCTCCATGATCCGGCCTTTGGGGGTGAAGACATAGACCTCGTCCGGGAACAGGTCGATCTTCACGCTCTCGATGAATTCCAGCGAGTTGCCGGCACGCTGCTGCAGCTCGAGGATGCCCTTGACCCACTGACGGGCGCGGGCGTGGCTGCCCTTGGGCTGCTCTTCCTCGTTGGACTTGTACAGCCAGTGCGCGGCGATGCCGTTGTTGGCCATCTCTTCCATTTCGCGGGTGCGGATCTGGATCTCGATGGGCACGCCGTGCATGCCGAACAGCGTGGTGTGCAACGACTGGTAGCCGTTGGCCTTGGGGATCGCGATGTAGTCCTTGAACCGACCCGGCAGCGGCTTGTACAGGTTGTGCACGGCGCCGAGCACGCGGTAGCAGGTGTCGACCTTGTCGACGATGATGCGGAAGGCGTACACGTCCATGATCTCGGTGAAGGCGCGGCGCTTGCCGCGCATCTTCTTGTAGATGCCATAGAGGTGTTTCTGCCGGCCGCTGACCTCGCCCTGGATGCCGTCGGCGGCCAGGCAGTTGGCCAGCGAGGTCTCGATCTTGGCGACGATTTCCTTGCGGTTGCCTCGCGCGCTCTTGACCGCCCGGTGGATCAGCGACGAACGCATCGGGTGCATGGCCTTGAAGCCGAGGTCCTCGAACTCGACGCGCACGGTGTGCATCCCCAGGCGGTTGGCGATGGGGGCGTAGATTTCGAGGGTTTCCTTGGCGATGCGCCGGCGTTTTTCGCCGGACAGTACTTCCAGGGTGCGCATGTTGTGCAGGCGGTCGGCCAGCTTGACCAGGATCACGCGGATATCGCGGGCCATGGCCATGGCCATCTTCTGGAAGTTCTCGGCCTGCGCCTCGGCCTTGGTCTCGAAGTTCATCTGGGTCAGCTTGCTGACCCCGTCGACCAGCTCGGCGACGGTCTCGCCGAATTGCTGGCTCAAGGCTTCCTTGGCGATGCCGGTGTCTTCGATCACGTCGTGCAGCATGGCCGCCATCAGGCTCTGATGGTCCATGTGCATGTCGGCGAGGATGCTGGCGACCGCCAGCGGGTGGGTCACGTAGGGCTCGCCGCTGCGGCGGCGCTGGCCATCGTGGGCCTGCTCGGCGTAGAAGTAGGCCCGGCGAACCAGGTTGACCTGTTCGGGGCCCAGGTAAGTCGACAGCCGTTCGGCGAGGGCTTCTATACCCGGCATGGTTTCACCTCTTGCTGAAGAAGAGGGCCTTGCGCCGCACGGTGTCGACTGGGCATCAATCAGACGGCCTCGTTGTTCTCGTCCTCGAACGCGGCGAATACCGGATCCTCGGTGACGATCTCTTCGGCGGCGATGAACTCTGGCGTGACGATGCCTTCGGCGATTTCACGCAGGGCGACGACGGTCGGCTTGTCGTTTTCCCACGCAACGCGTGGCTCTTTGCCGCCGGTAGCCAGCTGGCGGGCGCGCTTGGTCGAGAGCATGACCAGCTCAAAGCGGTTATCCACGTGTTCCAGGCAGTCTTCAACAGTTACGCGGGCCATGGTCTTCCTCAGTAGCAAATGCGGTAGGCGTGCGCCCAGAATGGGCAGGCGGACTCGATAGTTTAAAAAATCACCAGCCAATAGGGAAGGGCTGTTTTGTCGGGTGTGCCTGTGGCGCTTCTATCGCGGGGCAAGCCCGCTCCCACGAATGTGTTCCCGAAACGGGCAACGTGGGAGCGGGCTTGCCCCGCGATAGGGCCGATCCAGACAACTGGAGCCAACCGCCGATGCCCGACAATAGCGTGCCGTCCATCGCCGACACAACCGCCCCTGACGCGTTAACGCAACATTGCGTCGCGCAGGCGCGGAGTCAGCTCCTCGAACAGCGTCTGCACCGAGCGCAGGGCGCGGCAATCGGGTCGGGTCAGCAGCCACAACTGGGTGTCGCAGCCGGGCAGCGGGCCGCTCAGCGCCTCGACGCCGGGCAGGTCGTGGACCATGTAGTCGGGCAGTGCCGCGACGCCCAGGCCGGTGGTCACCAGTTGGGCGATGGTCGACATGCCGCTGCACTGGTAGCGCGGGATCAGCCCCGGGTGATGCTGGTTACGCCAGACCACCGTGGCGTGGTCCTGCATGGAATCGTCGGGGGCGATCCATGGCACGTTGGCGGCGGACTCCTGCAGGCGCTCGCGCAGTACCGGCAGGCCGCAGACCACGTAGGAGGTCGAGCCCAGGCAGCGGCCCACCAGGTGTTCCGGCGGGGTGTTGGTCAGGCGCAGGGCGATGTCGGCATCGCGGCGACTGAGGTTGGCGAAGGTATTGGAGGTGCCCATTTCCAGCGACAGCGCCGGGTAGTTGGGCATGAACTCGGCCAGCGCCGGCAGCAGCAGGCTGTGCAGCACCGCCTCGGTGCAGGTCAGGCGCACGGTGCCGCTGACCACCTGCTCACCGCTGGTCAGGGCGATGCGCGCCGCGTCCAGCGCCTGTTCGGCGCGCTCGGCCTGCTCGGCCAGGGCCTGGGCGGTATCGGTGGGCAGGTAGCCCTTGCGGCTCTTGACGAACAGCGCGGTACCCAGCGCCGATTCCAGCCGGCGGATCGAGCGGAAGACCGTGGAAACGTCGACCTTGAGCAGTTCGGCGGCCTTGGCCAGGGAGCGGCCGCGCTCCAGCGCCAGGACCAGTGAGAGGTCTGCATGGTTGATCTGATATTGCATCGGTGCACGCTCTGCTTGCCAAAATGCCAATGTCTGTTGCGTTGAGGCCATTTTATAGTGGAACGGCCCCCGGGAATCAATGCAGCCGGTTGGCAACAAGCCCCCCACGATGGGCCAGTTAAAAGAACAACAGCAGCACCATCGTCGCCTGCCAAGGCGTCATCCGCAGTTCCCCACATCGCCGCTCCAAATCGAAGGATGTACAGCCATGACGTCGGTCTCCCCGTGCGCCAGTTCTTCCCGCGAGATGAATGAGTTCCTGGATGCCCATCCGGATACCCAGTACGTCGACCTGCTGATCTCCGACATGAACGGGGTGGTGCGCGGCAAGCGCATCGAGCGCGCCAGCCTGCACAAGGTGTACGAGAAGGGCATCAACCTGCCAGCCTCGCTCTTCGCCCTGGACATCAACGGCTCGACCGTCGAAAGCACGGGCCTGGGCCTGGATATAGGCGACGCCGACCGTATCTGTTTCCCGATTCCCGGCACGCTCTGCGACGAGCCATGGCAGAAGCGCCCGACCGCGCAGTTGCTGATGACCATGCACGAACTGGACGGCGCGCCGTTCTTCGCCGACCCGCGCGAGGTGCTGCGCCAGGTGGTGAGCAAGTTCGACGACCTGGGCCTGGATATCTGCGCCGCGTTCGAACTGGAGTTCTACCTGATCGACCAGGACAACCTCAACGGCCGTCCGCAGCCGCCGCGCTCGCCGATCTCGGGCAAGCGCCCGCAGTCGACCCAGGTGTACCTGATCGACGACCTCGACGAATACGCCGACTGCCTGCAGGACATGCTCGAAGCGGCCAAGGAGCAAGGCCTGCCTGCCGACGCCATCGTCAAGGAAAGCGCCCCGGCGCAGTTCGAGGTCAACCTGCACCACGTCGCCGACCCGATGAAGGCCTGCGACTACGCGATCCTGCTCAAGCGCCTGATCAAGAACGTCGCCTACGACCATGAGATGGACTCCACCTTCATGGCCAAGCCCTATCCGGGCCAGGCGGGCAACGGCCTGCATGTGCACATCTCGCTGCTGGACAAGAAGACCGGCAAGAACATCTTTGCCAACGACGACCCGCTGCAGAGCGACACCCTGCGCCACGCCATCGGCGGCGTATTGGAGACCATGCCGGCGTCGATGGCCTTCCTGTGCCCGAACATCAACTCCTACCGCCGCTTCGGCGCCCAGTTCTACGTGCCCAACGCACCGAGCTGGGGCCTGGACAACCGCACCGTGGCGGTCCGCGTGCCGACCGACAGCAGCGAGAACGTGCGCATCGAGCACCGCGTGGCCGGCGCCGACGCCAACCCGTACCTGATGCTCGCGGCGATCCTCGCTGGCATCCATCACGGCTTGACCAACAAGGTCGAGCCGGACGCGCCGATCGAGGGCAACTCGTACGAACAGCTGGAACAGAGCCTGCCGAACAACCTGCGCGACGCCCTGCGCGCGCTGGACGACAGTGAAGTCCTCAACCAATACATCAGCCCGGACTACATCGACATCTTCGTGGCCTGCAAGGAGAGCGAGCTGGCCGAATTCGAAGTGTCGATCTCCGACCTCGAGTACAACTGGTACCTGCACACGGTGTAAGCCCATGAGCGCAATTGCGGTCCCCTTGATCGGTGTCAGCGCCTGCCGCCAGCAGGTGGGGAAGAACTCGTCGCACACGGTGGGCGACAAGTATGTCGAGGCCGCAGGCTTTGCCGGGCTGCCGCTGATCCTGCCGGCGCGTGATGGCGGCAGCGACACCCAGGCGCTGCTGGCCCGGCTCGATGGCATTCTTTTTACCGGTTCGCCTTCAAATGTCGAGCCGCATCATTACAATGGCGCCCCCAGCGCGGAAGGTACCCGGCACGATCTTGCACGTGACCGCCTGACCTTGCCGCTGCTGCAGGCGGCCATTGCCGCCGGTGTGCCGGTGTTGTGCATCTGCCGTGGCTTCCAGGAACTGAACGTGGCCCTTGGCGGCAGCCTGCACCAGCGGGTGCAGGAATTGCCCGGCTACCTGGACCACCGTGAACCTGAGGACGCACCCCTGGAGGTGCAATACGGCCCTCGTCACCCTGTCGGCATCGAGCCGGGTGGGGTGTTCGAGCGCCTGGGCCTGGCTGCGCGGTTCGAGGTCAACTCGCTGCACAGTCAGGGCATCGACCGTCTGGCCCCGGGCCTGCGTGTCGAAGCACGGGCCCCGGATGGCCTGATCGAAGCGGTGTCGATGCCTGATGCGCCGGGCTTTGTTGTCGGCGTGCAGTGGCACCCTGAATGGCGTTTCGCCGAAAACCCGGTTTCGCTGCGCCTGTTCGAGGCGTTCCGCGAGGCCTGCATTGCCCATGCTGCACGGGAGGGTGCGCGCCAGGAGCGATTCTGACGTCACCCGAAAGTCTCGGATGACTCACCCCCAAAGCGAGCTTTCAATGAGTGGAAGCGGGCCCTCTACGGCGGGTCTGTGACAACAATTCCAATAGTTACGGCAAATACTCATGAGCGATTACACAGAAGCCGGACGCCCACCCGACGTGGCGTCCGACTCGGGCAACACCCAGCGCGGCAAGGGCCTGGCCAAGGGCCGCCTCGGCCTGCTGGCCAGCGTCGTGCTGGGCATTTCCACCATCGCCCCGGTCTACACCCTGACCGGCGCGCTCGGCCCGACCGTGCGCGAAGTCGGCGCCCACCTGCCGGCGGTGTTCATCGTCGGCTTCCTGCCGATGCTGCTGGTGGCCCTGGGTTACCGCGAGCTGAACTCGGCAGAGCCCGACAGCGGCACCTCCTTCACCTGGTCGGCCCGGGCTTTTGGCCCGATGATCGGCTGGATCGGCGGCTGGGGGCTGGTGGTCGCCACCACCATCGTGCTGTCCAACCTGGCGGGCGTGGCGGTGGACTTCTTCTACCTGTTCCTGGCCCAGATCACCGGCAACCAGGAGCTGGCGGCACTGGCGGACAACCTGTTGGTCAACGTCACCACCTGTTGCGTGTTCATTGCCCTGGCGGTGTGGATCTGCTGTCGCGGCATGGCCACCACCATGACCGTGCAGTACGGCCTGGTGGCCTTGCAACTGCTGGTGCTGATCGGCTTCGCCTTCGCCGCCTTCGGCGAGACCACCGCGCCGCCGCCGCTGGCATTCGATCTTGCCTGGTTCAACCCGTTCGGCGTCGAGTCGTTCTCGGCGTTCGCGGCGGGCCTGTCGTTGTCGATCTTCATCTTCTGGGGTTGGGACGTGTGCCTGACCGTCAGCGAAGAGTCGGTCGGCAGTGAAGAAGTGCCCGGCAAGGCCGCCACCTGGACCGTGCTGCTGATTCTCGGCCTGTACCTGCTCACCGCCATCGCCACCCTGCAGTTCGCCGGGATCAGCGAGGATGGCCTGGGCCTGGGCAATCCGCGCATCCAGGAGAACGTGTTCGCCCACCTGGCCGGCCCGGTCATGGGGCCGCTGGCGATCCTGATGTCCATCGCCGTGCTGGCCAGCACCGCCGCCTCGCTGCAGTCGACCTTCGTCTCGCCGGCGCGCACCTTGCTCGCCATGGGTTACTACGGCGCCGTGCCGCAGCGCTTCGCCACGGTCTGCCCGCGTTCGCAGACGCCACGTTACGCAACCATCTGCGCCGGTATTGCCGCGGGCCTGTTCTACGTGACCATGCGTACCCTGAGCGAGAACGTGCTGGCCGACACCATCACCGCGCTGGGCATGATGATCTGTTTCTACTACTCGCTGACCGCGTTCGCCTGCGTGTGGTACTTCCGCCGCAGCCTGTTCGACAGCGTGCGCCACTTCTTCATGCGCGGCGTCTGCCCGCTGGTGGGTGGGGTGATCCTGTCGGTGATCTTCATGCGCACGGCGATCGACAGCGCTTCGCCGGACTTCGGCAGCGGCTCGCATGTGGGCGGGCTGGGGCTGGTGTTCGTGATTGCGGCGATCATCTCGGCACTGGGGATCGTGCTGATGATGCTGTCGCGGCTGCGGGCGCCGGCGTATTTCCTGGGGGCTACCCTGCGTCAGCAGGCGACCATTCAGCTGCAGGACTAACGCATGGGGGCGCTTTGCGCCCCTTTCGCGACACAAGGCCGCTCCTACAGGTACAGCGCAGTTTCAGACTCTGCACCGTACCTGTAGGAGCGGCCTTGTGTCGCGATAGGGCCTCGCAGAGGCCCCGGCGGTCTTCAGCCGATCAGCTGCTTGAGCAACTCACCATGCCGCGCCTGCTGTTTCTTCAGCAACAGGCGATTCGAGGCGAACACCGACTTCATTTCTTCCAGCGCCACGCCGAAGTCGTCATTGATGATGACGTACTCATACTCGTCGTAGTGCACCATCTCGCTGACCGCTTCCTTCATACGCCCGGCGATGATCTCCTCGCTGTCCTGCCCACGGCCATCCAACCGTTGACGCAAGGCCTCCTGGCTTGGCGGCAGGATGAAGATCGAACGCGCCTCGGGCATCAGCTTGCGCACCTGCTTGGCGCCTTGCCAGTCGATTTCCAGGATCAGGTCGAAGCCCTGGTCGAGAGTTTCCTGCAACGCGCTGCGCGACGTGCCGTAGAAGTTGCCGAACACTTCGGCGTGCTCGAGGAAGTCGCCCTGGGCGATCAATGCCTTGAACTCCTCGTGGACGACGAAGTGGTAGTTCACCCCGTGCTCCTCGCCCGGACGCATGGCGCGGGTGGTGTGGGAGACCGAGACGCGCACGTTGGTGTCGTCCTTGATCAGGGCCGTGACCAGGCTGGTCTTGCCGGCGCCGGACGGGGCCGAAACGATGTAGAGGGTGCCGCTGCTGTGGTTCATGGTGGGGGTGGCCTTACTCGATATTCTGTACTTGTTCACGCATCTGTTCGATCAGCACCTTCAGGTTGACCGCCGCCTGCGTGCTGCGCGGGTCGAAGGCCTTGGAACCGAGGGTGTTGGCTTCGCGGTTGAGCTCCTGCATCAGGAAGTCCAGGCGCCGGCCGGCGGCGCCGCCGGACTTGAGCACCCGGCGCACCTCGGTGACGTGGGTGCTGAGGCGGTCCAGCTCCTCGGCGACATCGCTCTTCTGCGCCAGCAGGACCATTTCCTGCTCCAGGCGCTGCGGATCGAGCTCGGCCTTCATGTCGCCGAAGCGATCGAGGACCTTCTGCCGTTGCGCGGCCAGCATCTGCGGCACCAGGGTGCGCAGGGTGGCGACTTCGCCGGCCATGCTGTCCAGGCGTTCGTTGATCAGCCGGGCCAGCTCGGCGCCTTCGCGCTCACGGCCCGCCTTGAGTTCGGCCAGCGCCTCGTCGAACAGGGCGATGGCTTCGGCATTGAGCGCCTGCGGGTCGCTGGCGTCGGCCACCAGCACGCCTGGCCAGGCCAGCACTTCCAGCGGGTTGAGCGGCGCTGGCTGCTTGATCAGGCCGGCGACGGTCTCGGCGGCGGCCACCAGCTGCGCGGCGCGCTCGCGGTCGACCTGCAACGGCTTGCCGGCGTTGTCCTCGCTCAGGCGCAAGGTGCACTCGACCTTGCCGCGGGACAGGCCCTGGCGCAGGCCCTCGCGTACCGCGCCTTCGAGGTCGCGCAGCGCTTCGGGCAGGCGCAGGTGGGGTTCGAGATAGCGGTGGTTGACCGAGCGCAGCTCCCAGACCAGGGTGCCTTGGCTGCCAGCGCGCTCGACACGAGCAAAAGCGGTCATGCTATGCACCATGGGGAGTACCTCGCGTATTCAGGTGAACGGGGAGCCTGTCGGCTGCAAGGCGCAGGATTGTAGCGCAGTGCGGCCCGGGCGCCCAATCCACCCATGCTACCGACCCTCTTCTGGCCTGTCGGAAAAGGCGACAGGCTGCGCGGGTACGACGACAGGCGTGCCTTCGGCGGGCGGCGGGCTCTATAATGCTCGGCAGATTCAAAGTCCCGGTACAGGTATCCCAGATGAAACGTCCAAGTGGTCGCGCCGCCGATCAGCTCCGCTCGATCCGCATTACCCGCAACTACACCAAGCACGCCGAGGGATCGGTACTGGTCGAGTTCGGTGACACCAAGGTCATCTGCACGGTCAGCGTCGAGAATGGTGTTCCCCGCTTCCTCAAAGGTCAGGGCCAAGGCTGGCTCACCGCCGAATACGGCATGCTGCCGCGTTCGACCGGCGAGCGTAACCAGCGTGAGGCCAGCCGCGGCAAGCAAGGTGGCCGCACCCTCGAAATCCAGCGCCTGATCGGCCGCTCCCTGCGCGCCGCGCTGGACATGAGCAAGCTCGGCGACATCACCCTGTACGTCGACTGCGACGTGATCCAGGCCGACGGCGGTACCCGTACCGCCTCGATCACCGGCGCCATGGTCGCCCTGTGCGACGCCCTGGCGGTGATCAAGAAGCGTGGCGGCCTCAAGGGCGGCAACCCGCTCAAGCACATGATCGCCGCAGTGTCGGTGGGCATGTACCAGGGCGAGGCCGTGCTCGACCTCGACTACCTCGAGGACTCCGCCGCCGAGACCGACCTGAACGTGGTCATGACCAGCGCCGGTGGCTTCATCGAAGTGCAGGGCACCGCCGAAGGCGCGCCGTTCCAGCCTGAAGACTTCAACGCCATGCTGGCGCTGGCGCAGAAGGGCATGACCGAGATCTTCGAACTGCAGCAGGCCGCATTGGCTGACTGACTGTTCCTGTAGACACGAAAAAGCCGACATCAATGTCGGCTTTTTCGTGTCTGGACAGCACTCAGATGGTCAGCGTCCAGTCGTAGTCCACGATCAGCGGCGCATGCTGGGAGAAGCGCGGCTGGCGCGGCAGACGGGCGTTGCGCACGAAGCGGCGCAGGCCTGGGGTGAGGATCTGGTAGTCGAACCGGTAACCCAGGTTGAGCATCTCGGCCTGCTCGTTGTCCGGCCACCAGCTGTACTGGTCGCCTTCACGGCTGACTTCGCGCAGGGCGTCGACATAGCCCATGTCGCCGACGATGGCGTCCATCCAGGCGCGTTCCGGCGGCAGGAAGCCGACCGACTGCTGGCTGTCGCGCCAGTTCTTGATGTCGAGCTTCTGCTGCGCCACGTAGAACGAGCCGCAGTAGATGTATTCGCGACGCTTGCGACGCTGCTTGTCCAGGTACTTGGCGAAGTCGTCCATCAACTTGAACTTCTGGTTCAAGTCTTCGTCGCCGTTCATGCCCGAAGGCAGCAGCAGGCTGGCAATACTGACTTTGTCGAAATCTGCTTGCAGATAACGCCCGTAGCGGTCGGCTGTCTCGAAGCCCAGGCCGGTGATGACTGCCTTGGGCTGCATGCGCGAGTACAGTGCCACGCCACCTTGGGTGGGCACCTCCGCGTCGCAGGCGTAAAGGAAATAGCCATCGAGCTGGAAAGCTGGGTCGTCGAGTTCAAAGGCCGAGGCGCGGGTATCCTGAAGGCAGATGACGTCGGCATTCTGGGCTTGCAGCCAGCTGAGCAATCCACGCTCGGCCGCAGCCTGAATGCCATTTACGTTCACACTGATGATCCGCATAAATGGCCCCAAAAATCTCGTGCGTGTATGATACCCGAGCTCAACACATTTAGCTAAATCCGTGGTGTCCGGGACCTTTCATGCAGCCGTATCAGCGCGACTTCATCCGTTTTGCCATCGATCGCGGCGTTCTGCGCTTCGGTGAGTTCACTCTGAAATCGGGGCGTACCAGCCCGTACTTCTTCAATGCCGGCCTGTTCAACACAGGTTCCGCGCTGGCCCAGCTGGGGCGTTGCTACGCGGCGGCCATCGTCGACAGCAAGATCCCCTTCGACGTGCTGTTCGGCCCGGCCTACAAGGGCATTCCCCTGGCGGCGGCCACTGCCGTGGCCCTGGCCGAACAGCACCAGCTCGACGTGCCGTGGTGCTTCAACCGCAAAGAGGCCAAGGATCACGGCGAGGGCGGCAGCCTGGTCGGCGCCCCGCTGGCCGGTGACGTGCTGATCATCGACGACGTGATCACTGCCGGTACCGCCATCCGCGAGGTCATGCAGATCATCAACGCCCAGCAGGCCAAGGCCGCTGGCGTGCTGATCGCGCTGAACCGCGAAGAGCGTGGCAATGGCGAGCTGTCGGCGATCCAGGAAGTGGAACGCGACTTCGGTATCCCGGTGGTCAGCATCGTTTCGCTGACCCAGGTGCTGGAGTTCCTGGCTGACGATCCGCAGCTCAAGCAGCACCTGCCGGCTGTAGAGGCGTATCGGGCGCAGTACGGGATCTGATCCTGGCCTGGAAATGAAAAAGGCGACCTTCTTGTGAAGGTCGCCTTTTTTTTGTCGCCTGTTCCGGCCCTTTCGCGGGTGAACCCGCTCCCACAGGATCGCCACAGCCCTCAAAGGCGGTGCTATCCCTGTGGGAGCGGGTTTACCCGCGAAGAGGCCAGAACAGGCTAACCGATCACTCAGCGTGGCTTGCGGTTGGTGATCAGGGTGCCCACGCCGCTGTCGGTGAAGATCTCCAGCAGCACCGCATTCGGCACGCGACCGTCGATGATGTGCGAGCTGTTGACGCCGCCCTGGACGGCGTCCAGCGCGCATTTGATCTTAGGCAGCATGCCGCCGTAGATGGTGCCGTCGGCGATCAGCTCGTTGACCTGCTCGGTGGTCAGGCCGGTGAGGACCTCGCCCTGCTTGTCCATCAGGCCGGCGATGTTGGTCAGCAGCATCAGCTTCTCGGCTTTCAGTGCCTCGGCCACCTTGCCGGCCACCAGGTCGGCGTTGATGTTGTACGACTCGCCGTTGGCGCCCACGCCTATCGGAGCGATCACTGGAATGAAGTCGCCTTTGACCAGCATGTTCAGCAGGTCGGTGTTGACGCTCACGACCTCGCCGACATGGCCGATGTCGATGATTTCCGGGGTGGTCATCTCCGGGGTCTGACGGGTGACGGTCAGCTTCTTGGCGCGGATCAGCTCCGCGTCCTTGCCGGTCAGGCCGATGGCGCTGCCGCCGTGGCGGTTGATCAGGTTGACGATGTCCTTGTTCACCTGGCCGCCCAGGACCATTTCCACCACGTCCATGGTCGCCGCGTCGGTGACGCGCATGCCGTCGATGAAGTGGCTGTCGATCGACAGGCGCTTGAGCAGGTCGCCGATTTGCGGCCCGCCGCCGTGCACCACCACCGGGTTGATGCCCACGGCCTTCATCAGCACGATGTCACGGGCGAAGCCGGTCTTGAGCTCCTCGCTCTCCATCGCGTTGCCGCCGTACTTGATCACCAGGGTCTTGCCGACGAAGCGGCGGATGTAAGGCAGTGCTTCGGACAAAACCTCGGCTACATGGGAAGCGGCATCGCGATCGAGGGTCATGCAGGGCTCCAGGTAAGGAACGTATAGTCGTCAGAACGGCAGTTGCAGGCCGGGTTGGACCCGCAGCAACTGCGTGCGGAATACAGCCTTGATTCGGTCGAGCTCTGCCGCGCTGTCGGCCTCGAAGCGCAGCACCAGCACCGGCGTGGTGTTGGAGGCGCGGACCAGGCCCCAGCCGTGGGGATAGTCGACCCGCACACCGTCAATGGTGGTCAGGTTGGCTTCGCCCCAGTCGGCGTCGCGTTGCAGTGCATCAATGATGCTGAATTTACCCTCGTCGGTCACATCAATGTTGATTTCCGGCGTGGAAATATCATTGGGGAACGCGGCGAACAGGCTTTCGGCATCCTGCCCGGCCTTGCTGAGGATCTCCAGCAGGCGCGCGGCGCTGTAGATGCCGTCGTCGAAACCGTACCAGCGTTCCTTGATGAAGATGTGTCCGCTCATCTCGCCGGCCAGCAGCGAGCCGGTCTGCTTCATCTTCTTCTTGATCAGCGAGTGGCCGGTCTTCCACATCAGCGCACGGCCACCGTGCTGCTCGATCAGCGGGGTCAGGCGGCGGGTGCACTTGACGTCGAAGATGATCTCGGCGCCCGGGTTGCGCGACAGCACGTCCTGGGCGAACAGCATCAGCAGGCGGTCGGGGTAGACGATGCTACCGGTGTTGGTCACCACGCCGACGCGGTCGCCGTCGCCGTCGAAGGCCAGGCCGATGTCGGCACCGGTCTCTTTCACCTTGGCGATCAGGTCTTCCAGGTTCTCGGGCTTGCCCGGGTCCGGGTGATGGTTGGGGAAGTTGCCGTCGACCTCGCAGAACAGCGGGATGACGTCGCAGCCCAGGGCCTCGATCAGTTGCGGGGCGACCACGCCGGCGGCGCCGTTGCCGCAGTCGACCACCACCTTCAGGCGCTTGGCCAGCTTCACGTCGGCGGTGATCTGCTGGAAGTAGCGGTCGAGGATCTCGACTTTTTCCACACGGCCTTCGCCGCGGGTCAGGTCGTTGGTCTTCAGGCGCGTCAGCAGGGCCTGAATCTGCTCGTTGGCCAGGGTGTCGCCGGCGATGACGATCTTGAAACCGTTGTAGTCCGACGGGTTGTGACTGCCGGTGAGCATCACCCCCGACTTGCCGGCCAGCACGTTGGCGGCGTAGTACAGCGCCGGAGTGGGTACCAGGCCGACATCGCTGACCTGGCAACCGGCGTCGGCCAGGCCCTTGATCAGTTGCTCGACCAGCATCGGGCCGGACAGGCGGCCATCACGGCCGACCGAAATCTGTGGCTCGCCCTGGGCGAGGGTCTGGGCGCCGATGGCGCGACCGATCCAGTAGGCGGTCTCGGCATGCAGGGTCTTGCCGACCACACCACGGATGTCATAGGCGCGGAAGATGCTGTCGGGCAGTGCGGGGACCAGCTGGGCCATGTCGTTCATCTCTGGGGACTCCATAAGTCAAAGGCTTCTGGGCAAGCGCAAACTGAACGCTTGGACGGCGGTTTCGCCAGAGAGTTCGCCATCCATGGCCCGAGCGGTCTGCTGTCGGCTCAGCGGGTGCCGGAGTGCCCGAAGCCGCCGGCACCGCGCTGGGTCTCGTCGAACTGCTCGACGATGTCGAAGTGCGCCTGCACCACCGGCACCAGGATCAGCTGGGCGATGCGCTCGCCGACGGTGATGGTGAACGGCGTATTGCCGCGGTTCCAGCAGGAGACCATCAGCTCGCCCTGGTAGTCCGAGTCGATCAGGCCGACCAGGTTGCCCAGCACGATGCCGTGCTTATGGCCCAGGCCCGAGCGCGGCAGGATCATGGCCGCCAGGCCCGGGTCGCCGATGTACACCGACAGGCCGGTGGGAATCAGCAGGGTCTGGCCCGGCTCGAGGACGGTGTCCTCCTTGAGCAGGGCGCGCAGGTCCAGGCCGGCGGAGCCGGGGGTGGCGTACTGCGGAAGGGGGAATTCGGTGCCCAGGCGTGGGTCGAGGATCTTGGCTTGAAGAGCGTGCATGTAACTTATTGAACCTGGTTGAGCCGTTCGGCGATGAAGGCAACCAGCTGGCGGGCGATCTTGCCCTTGCTGGTCTGCGCGAAGAGGGTCTGGTGCTGCTGGCGGTCGATCACGGTCAGGGCGTTCTCCTCGCTGTTGAAGCCGATGCTGGGGTTGGCCACATCATTGGCGACGATCAGGTCGAGGTTCTTGTCCTTGAGTTTGCGCGTGGCGTAGTCGAGCAGGTGCTCGGTCTCGGCGGCGAAGCCCACGCTGAACGGGCGATCAGGCCGACCGGCAATGGTCGCAAGGATATCGGGATTGCGCACCATCTGCAGCAGCATGCCGTCGCCTGTGGTGGGATCCTTCTTGAGCTTCTGTGGGGCGACGACTTCCGGGCGGTAGTCTGCGACCGCGGCCGAGGCGATGAACAGGTCGCAGGGCATGGCCGCCTCGCAGGCCGCGAGCATGTCCCGCGCGCTGACCACGTCGATGCGGTTGACCCGGTCGGGCGTCTGCAGGTGCACCGGGCCGGTGACGAGGGTCACCCGGGCCCCCGCTTCGGCGGCGGCCTCGGCCAGGGCGAAGCCCATTTTCCCTGAGCTATGGTTGGTGATGTAGCGCACCGGGTCGATGTTCTCTTGCGTCGGACCGGCGGTGATCAGCACGTGCTTGCCGGTCAGGGCCTGGCGCTTGAAGCTCTCGGCGGCGCACCAGGCCAGGTCCGTGGCTTCGAGCATGCGGCCCAGGCCGACGTCGCCACAGGCCTGGCTGCCGGATGCCGGGCCGAATACCTGGATGCCGCGACTTTTGAGCAGCTCGAGGTTGGCCTGGGTGGCCGGGTCGCGCCACATGGCCTGGTTCATCGCCGGGGCGACGGCCACGGTGGCGTCGGTGGCCAGCACCAGGGTGGTCAGCAGGTCGTCGGCCATGCCTTGGGCCATGCGCGCCATCAGGTCGGCGGTGGCCGGGGCGATCAGCACCAGGTCGGCCCACTTGGCCAGCTCGATATGGCCCATGGCCGCTTCGGCGGCGGGGTCGAGCAGGTCCATGTGCACCGGGTGGCCGGACAGCGCCTGCAGCGTGAGCGGGGTGATGAACTCGGCGCCACCACGGGTCATGACCACGCGCACCTGCGCGCCGTGTTCCAGGAGTCGGCGAATCAGCTCGGCGCTCTTGTAGGCGGCGATGCCGCCACCGACGCCGAGAACGATGCGCTTGCGATACAACCGCTGCATAGGCCTTGCCTTATTCCAGTGAAAGCGGGTGGCGACGACAGCTGCCTGCGGCAGATCGTCGCATTTTCGAAGCGAACTAGATTAACACAGCGCCCAAAAGGGCCGTAGTGGCAGGCGAGGAGGGGAAATGAACATCAGGGAGTGGCCGGCTGAGGAGCGGCCGAGGGAAAAGCTGTTGCAGCGCGGGGCGTCGATCCTTTCGGACGCGGAATTGCTGGCCGTGCTACTGGGCTCGGGGGTTGCCGGACGCAATGTGCTTGATCTCGCCCGTGGCTTGCTGGCGAAGTTCGGTGGGCTCCGGCAGTTTCTCGAGGCGGACCGGACCAAGGTGCTGCGCGAGCCAGGCCTGGGGCCGGTGCGGTATGCGCAGTTGCAGGCATTGCTGGAGATCGGCAGGCGCTATCTGGACGAACACATCGAGCGTGCCTCGGTCCTGGAGAGCCCGGCCTCGGTGAGGCGTTATCTCAAGTCCATGCTGCGGCACGAGTCCAGCGAGGTGTTCGGCTGCCTGTTCCTGGATACCAAGCATCGACCGTTGGCGTTCGAAATACTGTTCCGCGGCACCATCGACCGCGCGAGCATCTACCCACGCGAGGTCGTGCGCCGGTCATTGCTGCACAACGCGGCGGCCCTGATCCTCTGCCATAACCATCCGTCGGGCAATTGCGAGCCGAGCCAGGATGACGTGCATCTGACGCTGATGCTCAAGCGCTCGCTGGCGCTGATCGATGTGCGGGTGATGGACCATGTCATCGTCGGTGATGGCGAGCCGCTGTCGATGCTCGAGCATGGGTGGTTGGCGGGTTAGTCGTGGGCAAGCTGCACCGGCCTCTTCGCGGGTAAACCCGCTCCCACAGGATTTGCGCGTAACCTGTGGGAGCGGGTTTACCCGCGAAAAGGCCTCAACGGCTGACGGAAACCTTGCTGAAGTCCTGCCGCCCGAACGGGCTCACCTGATAACCCTCGACCCCTTTGTGCAGCAGCGCCGCCGCCGTCGGATGTGCCAGAGGCAGCCACAGCGCCTGCTGCTGGATCAGCGTCTGCGCCTGCTGGTACAGGCGACTGCGCACGCTCTGGTCGTTGGTGGTGCGTCCGGCATTGATCAGTTGGTCCAGGCGGCTGTCGCAGAAGCGCGCGAAGTTGGTCCCGGACTTGACCGCCGCGCAGGCAAACTGCGGGCTGAGGAAGTTGTCCGGGTCGCCATTATCACCGGCCCAGCCCATGAACAGCAGGTCGTGCTCGCCGGCCTTGGCGCGGCGGATCAACTCGCCCCATTCGATGGTGCGGATCTCGGCCTTGATACCGACCTTGGCCAGGTCCGCCTGGAGCATCTGCGCGCCGAGGCTGGGGTTGGGGTTGAGCAGGCTGCCCGCCGGGCGGGTCCAGATCGTGGTCTCGAAGCCCTTGGCCAGGCCAGCCTTGGCCAGCAGCGCCTTGGCCTTCTTCTGGTCCAGGACGTAGCCGGGCAAGTCCTTGGCGTAGCTCCAGGTGTTCGGCGGATAAGGGCCGTTGGCGGCGGTGGCGGTGTCTTCGAACACCGCCTTCAGGTAGGCGGCCTTGTCGAAGGCCAGGTTGATCGCCTGGCGCACCTCGGGCTTGTCCAGCGGCGGATGCTGGCTGTTGATGGCGACGAAGGCAGTCATGAACGCTGGCGTGGTGACCACCTTGAGGTTGCCGTCCTTGCCGGCTTCGGCGATGTCCAGCGGCTTGGGCGACAGGGCCACCTGGCACTCACCGCGCTTGAGCTTCTGCAGGCGTACGTTGGCGTCCGGGGTGATGGCGTAGATCAGCGGGTCGACGGACGGTTTGCCGGCGAAGTAGTCGGGGTTGGCGCGGTAGCGCACCACGGCGTCCTTCTGGAAGCGCTGGAAGACGAACGGCCCGGTACCCACCGGCTGGCTGTTGAGCTTGTCCGGGGTGCCGGCCTTGAGCAGCTTGTCGGCGTACTCGGCGGAGTAGATCGAGGCGAAGCCCATGCTCAGGGTGGCCAGGAAGGTAGCGTCGGCATGGGTCAGGGTGAAGCGCACGGTGTGCGGATCGGGGGCGTCGATCGCCTTGATCAGGCTGGCCAGCTGCAGCGACTGGGCATGCGGGTAGCCGCCCGGGGCGGTCTTGTGCCAGGCGTGGGCGGGGTAGAGCATGCGCTGGAAGCTGAACAGCACATCGTCGGCGTCCAGCTCGCGGCTCGGCTTGAAGTACGCCGTGGTGTGGAACTGCACGCCCTGGCGCAGCTTGAAGTCGTAGATCAGGCCGTCGGGCGATACCGACCAGCCTTCGGCCAGGCTCGGCACCACCTTGCCGAGGCCGGCGTCGAACTCGACCAGGCGGTTCATCAGTACATCAGCCGAAGCATTGGTGGTGGTCAGCGAGTTGTACTGCACCACGTCGAAGCCCTCCGGGCTGGCTTCGGTGCACACCGACAGTGGTGCGGCCTGGGCCAGACCGGCGGCGCACAGGGCAGTGAAAAACAAGGAAAGGGCGGCGGCACGCATGGTGACTCCTTGGCTGGTCGGTGGCCCATCTGCCGGTGCAGTCTGGAAATGGCCCTACCCTAGTGTGCGCTACAAGAAATGACCACCCTCTTTTTCAGGTGCTTGGCGACGAGCGGTCGACAGTGTGGCGGGCGAGTCGTTATGCTGCTCCCCCGCAATTTGCAGCAGGTGGATGCTCACTTTCTGTTGTTGCGGCGTAGTCTTTCTGGTATAAAGCAGCGCTCTTTTCTAGGGGCTCGGCCTGTCGCATCAGCGAATCCGGTCGATAAGACCTCCAGAATCACGGCGCCTGGCGCCAAAGACTGAGAGATTAAGCGGCCAACCCATGCCGGGTTGGGCATGTGGTTTTAGAGGGCTGAGTCATGTCGAGAGTCTGTCAAGTTACTGGTAAGGGTCCAGTAACCGGGAACAACATTTCCCACGCAAACAACAAAACCCGTCGTCGTTTCCTGCCGAACCTGCAGCACCACCGTTTCTGGGTTGAGTCCGAGAAGCGTTTCGTGCGTCTGCGCGTATCCGCCAAAGGCATGCGTATCATCGACAAGCGCGGCATCGATGCCGTTCTGGTCGACATCCGCCGTGCTGGCGCCAAGGTTTAAGGGAGAACATCATGCGTGAATTGATCCGTCTGGTATCGAGTGCTGGCACTGGCCACTTCTACACCACCGACAAGAACAAGCGCACCACTCCGGACAAGATCGAGATCAAGAAATATGATCCGGTCGTCCGCAAGCACGTGGTCTACAAGGAAGCCAAGATCAAGTAATTGATCGGCAACCTGAAAAAACCCGCTACCGAAAGGTGGCGGGTTTTTTTATGCCTGCAGGAACATCGTGTCCAGCTTCTTCGCGGGTAAACCCGCTCCCACAGGGGGCGCGCCGAACCTGTGGGAGCGGGTTTACCCGCGAAGAAGCGGGCGCTTATTTCTGCTCGAACAGCACATAGATCTTGCGGCACGGCTCCAGCACTTCCCAGGTGCCCTTGAAGCCGGCCGGGATGACGAAGCGATCACCGGCACGCAGGGTCTTGGCGTTGCCTTCCTGGTCACGCAGCACCGACACGCCCTGGACGATCTCGCAGTACTCGTGCTCGGTGTAGCTCACCGTCCACTGGCCCACCTCGCCCTCCCAGACGCCGGCGGCGAACTGACCGCAAGGGCTGGAGTAGTGGTTGTAGACGGCCTGGTCAGGCTCGCCCTTGAGGATTTTCTCCGCCGCGGGGCGGTAGCGTTCGGCCTCGGTGAGAACCTGGGCGAAGTCGACAATACTGGCGATGCTCATGGTGGTTACCCTGTTGTTGTTTAATAAAATGCACATCAGTAGGCTTTTAGGCTATTCGTGTCAAATATATTGATAGTTTCACCGCCCTGGTTTAGGGTGTTGGATGCCGGTGTGCGTTTGTCACCCGGCCAGAATTTCTGACAGCGCCCGTGAGTCCTCAGTGCGGCGTTGCACCTTAACAAGAGAGGAGTTTCCTATGACCACCCTGACTCGTGCGGACTGGGAACAGCGTGCCCAGCAACTGAAGATCGAAGGCCGCGCCTTCATCAACGGCGAATACACCGATGCCGCATCCGGTGAAACCTTCGACTGCCTGAGCCCGGTGGACGGACGCTTCCTGGCCAAGGTCGCCAGCTGCGACCTGGCCGATGCCAACCGCGCCGTCGACAACGCCCGCGCCGTGTTCGAATCCGGCGTCTGGTCGCGCCTGGCTCCGGCCAAGCGCAAGGCCAAGCTGATCCGCTTCGCCGACCTGCTGCGCAAGCACGTCGAGGAACTGGCCCTGCTCGAAACCCTCGACATGGGCAAGCCGATCGGTGACTCCTCCTCCATCGACATTCCGGGTGCAGCCCAGGCCATCCACTGGACTGCCGAAGCCATCGACAAAGTCTACGACGAAGTCGCCCCGACCCCGCACGATCAGCTGGGCCTGGTGACCCGCGAGCCAGTAGGCGTGGTCGGTGCCATCGTACCGTGGAACTTCCCGCTGCTGATGGCCTGCTGGAAGCTGGGCCCGGCCCTGGCCACCGGTAACTCCATCGTCCTGAAACCGTCGGAAAAGTCGCCGCTGACCGCCATTCGCATCGCCCAGTTGGCCATCGAGGCCGGTATCCCGGCGGGCGTGCTGAACGTGCTGCCAGGCTACGGCCACACCGTGGGCAAGGCCCTGGCCCTGCACATGGATGTCGACACCCTGGTGTTCACCGGCTCCACCAAGATCGCCAAGCAGTTGATGGTCTACGCGGGCGAGTCGAACATGAAGCGCGTCTGGCTGGAAGCCGGCGGCAAGAGCCCGAACATCGTCTTCGCCGACGCCCCTGACCTGCAGGCCGCCGCCGAGGCCGCCGCCAGCGCCATCGCCTTCAACCAGGGCGAGGTCTGCACCGCGGGTTCGCGCCTGCTGGTCGAGCGCTCGATCAAGGACAAGTTCCTGCCCATGGTGGTCGAGGCCCTCAAGGCCTGGAAGCCTGGCAACCCGCTGGATCCGGCGACCACCGTCGGTGCGCTGGTCGACACCCAGCAGATGAACACCGTGCTGTCGTACATCGACGCCGGTCACCAGGACGGCGCCAAGCTGCTGGCCGGTGGCAAGCGTATCCTCGAAGAGACTGGTGGCACCTATGTCGAGCCGACCATCTTCGACGGCGTGACCAACGCCATGAAGATCGCCAAGGAAGAGATCTTCGGCCCGGTGCTGTCGGTGATCACCTTCGACACCGCCGAGGAAGCCATCGCCATCGCCAACGACACGCCGTATGGCCTGGCCGCCGGCATCTGGACCGCGGACATCTCCAAGGCCCACAAGACTGCCCGCGCCGTGCGCGCCGGCAGCGTCTGGGTCAACCAGTACGACGGCGGCGACATGACTGCGCCGTTCGGTGGCTTCAAGCAGTCGGGCAACGGCCGTGACAAGTCGCTGCATGCGCTGGATAAGTACACCGAGCTGAAGGCGACCTGGATCAAGCTGTAATCAGGTAGCGTCTTTTCGCGGGGCAAGCCCGCTCCCACGTCAGTCGTGGGAGCGGGCTTGCCCCGCGATGCTTTTTGCCAGATTTTTTCCGGAGGCCGCTATGCGTTGGGGAACCTACTTTGCCGTCCTGGCGTCGGTGCTCAGTGTCGGGCTCGCGCTCGGTGTGAGCATGCCGCTGGTGTCCCTGCGCCTGGAGGGTTGGGGCTACGGCGGGTTCGCCATCGGCGTGATGGCGGCGATGCCGGCGCTTGGCGTGCTGGTCGGCGCTGCCATTGCCAGCCGTCTGGCCGGCTGGATCGGCGTCCCGGCCGCCATGCGCCTGTGCCTGTGGGGCGGGGCACTGTCCATCGGCTTGGTGGCGCTGTTGCCCAGCTACCCGCTGTGGCTGTTGCTGCGGCTGATGATCGGCATGTCGCTGACCGTGGTGTTCATCCTCGGCGAAAGCTGGATCAACCAGTTGGTGGTCGAGCAGTGGCGTGGCCGATTGGTTGCCCTGTACGGTAGCAGCTATGCCCTGAGCCAGCTGGCCGGGCCGCTGGTGCTGGGCTTTCTCGGTTCGGACGACGACTTTGGTTTCTGGGCGGCGACCGGGCTGTTGCTGGTTGCGCCGTTGATCCTGTTGGGCCGAGGTGGGGCACCGAGTACCGAGGCCTGTAGCGTTACTTTCCGCGACCTGTTCGGGTTCTGTCGGCGCTTGCCAGTGATCGCATGGGCCATTGCGCTGTTCGCGGCGTTCGAAGCGATGATCCTCACCCTGCTGCCGGTGTATTGCCTGCAACAGGGGTTCACCACGGAGGTGGCGCTGTTCATGGTCAGTACCGTGGTGGTGGGCGATGCGGTACTGCAATTGCCGATTGGCGCGCTGGCCGACCGTATGTCGCGACGCACGCTGTTCAGTGGTTGCGCGCTGACCTTGCTGGTTTCCAGCCTGGCGATTCCGTTGCTGTTGCACACACCGGTGATCTGGCCGCTGTGGGTGCTGTTCGGTGCCAGTGCGGGTGGCTTGTTCACCTTGTCGCTGGTACTGATCGGCGAGCGCTACCGGGACGATGAACTGGTGCGGGCCAATGCCCATGTGGCGCAGCTGTGGGGCATCGGTTGCCTGCTTGGGCCGCTGCTGGCCGGGGCGGGGAGCCAGTGGATCAGCGGGCATGCGCTGCCGTTGCTGATGGCGGTGGGGGCGGCGGGGTTGGTGGTGCTGACCCGGCGGCGGAATGCCTTCGAGCCGGCGTCGGCCTGAGCCATCCTGGGGCTGCTGCGCAGCCCATCGCGGCACAAGGCCGCTCCTACAGAAGATCGCGGTCCCCTGTAGGAGCGGCCTTGTGCCGCGAAAGGGGCGCAAAGCGCCCCCGGAAATCCCAGCTACAACATCTTCTCCAGCCCGACCGCCTTGCTGATCCAGGCATTGAAGCGTCGCCATATCCCCCCCGGCTCGGTCAGCAGCATATGCCGCTGGCCATTGTCCTCGGTCGCCCAGGCCAGTTTCCCGTCCACCAGCTTCACCTCGTAGCTCAGCGCCGGCGCCATGCCCTGCACGGCCAGGTCGCGGGTGTATTCGGCCAGCTCCGGGCTGTCCACCAGCACCCCGACCTCGGTATTCCACAGCACCGAGCGCGGGTCGAAGTTGAACGAACCGATGAAGGTCTTGCGCCGGTCGAACACCATGGCCTTGCTGTGCAGGCTCGAATCGGAGCTGCCATGCAAGCCCAGGCGTGGCCGAGGGGCGCCGGGCTGGCGACGCAGCTCGTACAGTTGCACGCCATGCTCGAGCAGGGCACGGCGGTAGGGCGCGTAGCCACCGTGCACGGCCGGTACGTCGGTGGCTTCGAGGGCGTTGGTCAGCAGCTTGACCGAGGTGCCGGCGTCGGCGCGGCTGGTCAGGTACAGCAGCCCCGGTTCGCCGGGCACGAAATAGGCGGACACCAGGATCAGTTCCTTGTGCACACCGTTCAGTTCCGGGGCCAACTGCCGACTCATCAGCAATCGTGGATCCGGCTCGTCGTCCGCAAGCACCTTGCTTGGCGCATCCCACAACGCCTGGCTGTGGGCCCAGATCAGTTCGTTGCGCCATACGTCCAGGCGCGGCTGCGTCTGATAGGCCATCAGGCGGTCGTACAGCGCCTTGCGCTTGACCCGCGCCTCGGCCAGCGACACCTCCAGGCGCTGGCGACTGGCGAACAGGTCATCGGCATCGGGCTGGCGCCAGAGGAAATCGCCGATGGGGCGGCTCAGGGCGCTGTTCCAGTACTGGTCGAAACTGTGGCCGAGCTGCTCGGCCACCGGGCCCACGCCCAGCAGGTCGATGTCGGTGAAGTTGAGGTTGGGCTCGGCATCGAAGTACTCGTCGCCCAGGTTGCGACCACCGACGATGGCCATGCTGTTGTCCACCAGGAACAGCTTGTTGTGCATGCGCCGGTGCTGGCGCGACAGGTTGAACAGCCTCCCCACGGCGCGGGTGACGCCGGTGCTGCGCCCCAGGTGCAGCGGGTTGAACACGCGGATGTGGATGTTCGGGTGGGCGGCGAGGGTGCCCATCAGGCTGTCCAGGCCATCGCTGGTGGTGTCGTCGAGCAGGATGCGCACGCGTACGCCGCGGTCGGCGGCGCGCAGCAGTTCGTGGACCAGGGCGCGGGTACTGAGGCCGTCGTGGACGATGTAGTACTGCAGGTCGATGCTTGTCCGGGCGTTGCGGATCAGCTCGGCGCGGGCGCGGAACGCCTCGTTGCTGTTGGGCAGCAGACGGAAGCCCGAGCGCCCCTCGTAAGGCGCGGCCTGGCGCTGCACCGAGCGACCGAACGCCGAGTCGGCTGCCGGTAATGCCTGGCTGACTTCACGCGGTGTACCGACGCTGGCGCAGCCAAACAGGCCGAGCGCCAGCAGCAGAGGCAGGGCTCGCTGGAGTCTCAAGGGTGGATCGTCCTGTGCAGCAAGGGCTTATTGGGTTGGGCCGTGGAAGGCGGCGCAAAGTTACCCGCCGCCGTGCTCGGCCTCCAGTAGACGAAGGGCGGTTTCACCGACCTTGCGCACGGCGGCTTCGATCTGCGCCGTGGGCCGGGCGGCGAAGTTCATGCGCAGGCAGTTGCGGTACTTGCCCGAGGCCGAGAAGATGCTGCCCACGGCAATCTGCACGCCTTGCTCCAGTAAAGCGCGGTTCAGGCGCAGCGTATCGAAACTTTCCGGCAATTCAACCCACAGCATGAAGCCCCCTTGGGGCCTGCTGGCGCGGGTGCCCGGCGGGAAGTAGCGGGTCACCCAGTCGCACATCTGGTCGCGGCCGCGCTGGTACTGGCTGCGCATACGGCGCAGGTGCGGCTGGTAGTGGCCTTCGGCGATGAAGTCGGCGATTGCCAGCTGTGGCTGGCAGGCGGTGCTGCCGGTGCTGATGTACTTCATGTGCAGCACCCGCTCCAGGTAGCGCCCCGGGGCTACCCAGCCGACCCGCAGGCCCGGGGCCAGGGTCTTGGAGAATGAACTGCAGAGCAGCACGCGGCCATCGTCGTCGAACGACTTGATGGTGCGCGGACGTGGATAGGTGTAGGCCAGGTCGCCATACACATCGTCTTCGAGGATCGCCACATCGTAGCGCTGGGCGAGGGTCAGCAGGGCCTTCTTGCGCGCCTCGGGCATGATGTAGCCCATCGGGTTGTTGCAGCTGGGGGTGATCTGGATGAGCTTGATCGGCCACTGTTCCAGGGCCAGCTCCAGGGCCTCCAGGCTGATGCCGGTGATCGGGTCGGTGGGGATCTCCAGGGCTTTCATGCCCAGGCCCTTCAGCGTCTGCATGGCGCCGTGGAAGCTGGGCGAATCGACCGCGACGATGTCGCCGGGCTGGCACACCGCGCGAATGCTGCACGACAGCGCTTCGTGGCAGCCGGTGGTTACCACCAGGTCGGCTGGGCCCAGGCGGCAGCCGGAGTCGAGCATCAGTCGGGCGATCTGCTCGCGCAGCTGGGCGTTGCCGTGGATGTTGTCGTAGTACAGGCCAGGCATGTCCATGCGCCGGCTGATCTGCGCCAGGCTGCGCAGCAGCGGTTTGAGGGTGGGGCTGTCGACGTCGGGCATGCCGCGACCGAGCTGGATCACATCCGGGCGCGGGGTGGCGCGGACCAGCTCCAGCACCTGTTCCCACTGGGAGATATCCACAGGCCGCTGGGCCGGGCGACTGATGTCGGGCAGGGCCGGGAGCTGGCGATCCTCGGCGACGAAATAGCCGGACTTGGGCCGTGGCGATACCAGGCCGTTGTCCTCCAGCAGGCGATAGGCCTGCTGTACGGTGCTCAGGCTGACGCCGTGCTCGACGCTCAGGGCGCGCACCGAGGGCAGGCGCTGGCCGGGGCGGTAGAGGCCTTGCTCGATACGCGAGCCGAGCAGTTCGGCGAGGTTGAGGTAGAGCGTCACGGCATACTCCTGGGCGTTTTGCGGGTCGATGACCGATACAGATGGCTGGAAAATACTTCATTCAGCCGACTTTTCGCCAATTCTGTATGGGGATAATAAGTCATTGTTGGGTCTGTATTGTCGAAGGTGCGAGCGCGCATGCTTTCTCCACGGTATCAACTGATGGGAGAACGCAGTGATGGGTGGCTTGAGCGATGTGCGCTTGCAACTGTTGCCTGGTGAACTCGAGGCTGGTCAGCGGCCCAAGGTCTTCAATGCGCCGGCTGGCTTGAGTCGTTGGGGCCTGATGCTGCATCGCTGGCGGACCCGCAGGGCGCTGCTGCAGCTGGATGATCGGCAGTTGCGCGATATCGGGCTGACTTGGGAACAGGCGCGACAGGAAGGGCGCAAGCCTTTCTGGAAGGATTGAGCCGATCTCCTGTAGGAGCGGCCTTGTGCCGCGAAAGGGCTGCACAGCAGCCCCGGCAATCTTCAGTCTGATTCGAGACCCTGGGGCCGCGCTGCGGCCCTTTCGCGGCACAAGGCCGCTCCTACAGGGGCGTGCTGAATTCGACTCAAACCAGTTCTTTGAGCCGGTACCAAAGCATCCCCAGCGCCAGCAGCGGCGAGCGCAGCAGCTTGCCGCCGGGGAAGGTGGTGTGCGGCACCTTGGCGAACAGGTCGAAACGACCACCCTGCTGGCCGCTGATGGCCTCGCCGAGCAGGCGCCCGGCCAGGTGGGTGGCGTTGACCCCATGGCCGGAATAGGCCTGGGCGTAGTAGACGTTGGGCTGGCTGGCCAGGCGGCCGATCTGTGGCAGGCGGTTGGCGCCGATGCCGATCATGCCGCCCCACTGGTAGTCGATGCGCACATCGGCCAGTTGCGGGAACACCTGGAGCATCTTCGGTCGCATGTAGGCGGCGATGTCCTGCGGATCCCGGCCCGAGTAGTGGCAGGCGCCGCCGAACAGCAATCGGTGGTCGGCGGACAGCCGGTAGTAGTCCAGCGCCACGCGCTGGTCGCACACCGCCATGTTCTGCGGCAGCAACTGGCGGGCGCGCTCTTCGCCCAGGGGCTCGGTGGCGATGATGTAGCTGCCGGCGGGCAGCACCTTGCCGCCCAGCTCGCGGTTGAGGTCGTTGTGGTAGGCGTTGCAGCACAGCACCAGGGTCTTGGCGCGCACCCGGCCCTGGGCGGTGTGCACCTTCACCTCGGAGCCGTACTCGATGCGGGTTACTTCAGACTGCTCGTACAGGCCAACGCCCAGGCGGCTGGCCACGGCGGCTTCGCCGAGTGCCAGGTTGAGCGGGTGCAGGTGGCCCGAACCCATGTCGACCAGGCCACCGACATAGCGGTCGGAGCCCACCACCGAGTGCATGTCGCCGGGCTGCACCAGGCGCAGTTCGTGGCGATAGCCCAGACTGCGCAGTTCCTCGGCGTCCTCGGCGAAGCCTTGCAGTTCGGCGGGTTTGTTGGCCAGGTCGCAGTAGCCCCAGGTCAGGTCGCAGTCGATGCCATGGCGCTCGACGCGGTCGCGGACGATCTCCACGGCCTCCAGGCCCATGAGCTTCAGGCTGCGAACACCGTCTTCACCGAGCACCGGGAGAAACTGCTCCAGGCCGTGGCCGACGCCGCGGATAAGCTGGCCGCCGTTGCGGCCGCTGGCGCCCCAGCCGAGCTTGCGGGCTTCCAGAAGGATCACCGAGAAACCGCGCTCGGCCAGTTCGATGGCGGTGTTCAGGCCCGAGTAGCCGCCGCCGACGATGCATACGTCGGCGCTGTGCTCGCCTTGCAGGAACGGATGGTCTGGGTGTGGCGCGCTGCTGGCGGCGTAGTAAGAGGCGGCGTGCTGCGCGCTGTGGACCATGGGTCGATTCCTGGATTGAGACGAAAGGGGGAGGATAGGCAACTGCCCAATCGCGGGGCAAGTCGCATCGGCGCACCGCCGCTCCCACGCTTACGTACTGGCGTGGGAGCGGGGTTGCCCCGCGATTGGGCTTATAATTCAACCTCATTCATCGCACTGTCCTCGGTCATGTCCTGCAACCGCCACAAGATCCACTTCCTGCGCGAACTCATTCCCTCGTTCGAGTGCGAGCCCGGCTGCCACGATTGCTGCGGCCCGGTCACCACGTCCGCCGAGGAGATGGCCCGCCTGCCGCGCAAGACCCAGGCCGAGCAAGACGCCGCCCTGGAGCGCCTGGACTGCGTGCACCTGGGCCCGAACGGCTGCACGGTCTACGAAGAGCGTCCGATGATCTGCCGCCTGTTCGGCACCACCCCGCGCCTGGCCTGCCCCCGTGGCCGAGGGCCGGCGCAACCCATCGAGCCTGAGGCCGAGCAACTGGTCCACCAGTTCATCGCCACGACCCGTCAGGTGCTGGTCTGAGGCCTTGGCTCTGTACGAAATGTATCTGCACTCGCCCATACTGCGTTGAAACGGGGCTCGGAATGCTCATGTACTCCAGTACAGTCGGGCGCGACCCCGGCCGTTCCTCCCCCCGTTTCGCCTTGTCTGGCCTTCGCGCAGACACATTTCGTACAGACCCTAGTCCGGGATCGGCAGGCACAGGCTCTCTTTCACTTCTTCCATCACGATGTAGCTCTTCGACTCGCGCACATGGGGCAGCTTGAGCAGGATGTCGCCGAGCAGCTTGCGGTACGAGGCCATCTCCGAGATCCGCGCCTTCACCAGGTAGTCGAAGTCGCCCGACACCAGGTGGCATTCCAGCACATGGGGCAGCTTGAGCACGGCGCGGCGGAATTCCTCGAAGGTGTCGCCGGACTTGTAGTCCAGGCTGATCTCGACGAACACCAGCAGGCTGCCCTTCAGGTGCTGCGGATTGAGTCGGGCGTTGTAGCCCATGATGATCCCCTCGCGCTCCAGGCGCCGTACGCGCTCGGTGCAGGGGGTGGTGGACAGCCCGACCTTCTCGCCCAGTTCGGTGAAGGAAATACGCCCGTCATTCTGCAGGATCCGCAGGATGTTGCGGTCGATCTTGTCCAGTTCACGTTTGCTCTGGTGCTGGGTTCTCATAGGGGATGCCCCTCCGTGAAAGGCGATTTTGCCGAGAATTCTCGCCAAATATAGCTGCTTATATAGTGAATAGCACTGGCTTGAGATTCATATACTGCGCGCATCCATGCCATTTCAACAAAAGACTGCGGCGAGCCGCGTGCGAGGGATACAACAATGCGAGTTCTGGTACTTGGTAGCGGTGTGATCGGTACCGCCAGTGCCTACTATCTGGCCCGGCAAGGTTTCGAGGTCACGGTGGTCGATCGCCAGCCGGCGGTGGCCATGGAAACCAGCTTCGCCAACGCAGGCCAGATCTCGCCCGGCTATGCCTCGCCCTGGGCCGCCCCGGGCGTGCCGCTCAAGGCCATCAAGTGGCTGCTGGAGCGTCACGCGCCCCTGGCCATCAAGCTGACCGGCGACGTCGACCAGTACCTGTGGATGGCGCAGATGCTGCGCAACTGCACCGCCAGCCGCTACGCGGTGAACAAGGAGCGCATGGTGCGCCTGTCCGAGTACAGCCGCGACTGCCTCGACGAGCTGCGCGCCGAAACCGGCATTGCCTACGAAAACCGCAGCCTGGGCACTACCCAGCTGTTCCGCACCCAGGCCCAGGTCGACGCCGCGGCCAAGGACATCGCCGTGCTGGAGCAATCCGGCGTGCCATACGAGCTGCTCGACCGCGATGGCATTGCCCGCGTCGAACCGGCCCTGGCCGGGGTGAAGGACATCCTCGCCGGTGCCCTGCGCCTGCCCAACGACCAGACCGGCGACTGCCAGCTGTTCACCACCAAGCTCGCCGAGATGGCCATCAAGCTGGGCGTCGAGTTCCGCTTCGGCCAGGACATCCAGCGCCTGGACGTCGCCGGCGACCGCATCAACGGCGTGTGGATCGACGGCAAGCTGGAAACCGCCGACCGCTACGTGCTGGCCCTGGGCAGCTACTCGCCGCAGCTGCTCAAGCCGCTGGGCATCAAGGCCCCGGTCTACCCGCTCAAGGGTTACTCACTGACCGTGCCGATCACCAACGGCGACATGGCGCCGACCTCGACCATCCTGGACGAGACCTACAAGGTCGCCATCACCCGTTTCGACGACCGCATCCGTGTCGGCGGCATGGCCGAGATCGCCGGTTTTGACCTGTCGCTGAACCCGCGTCGGCGCGAAACACTGGAGATGATCGTCAACGACCTTTATCCTCGCGGCGGCGACCTGAGCCAGGCGAGCTTCTGGACCGGCCTGCGCCCGGCCACCCCGGACGGCACCCCGATCGTCGGGGCGACCAAGTTCCGTAACCTGTTCCTCAACACCGGTCACGGCACCCTGGGCTGGACCATGGCCTGCGGTTCCGGTCGCCTGCTGGCAGACCTGATCGCGCGCAAGAAGCCGCAGATCAGTGCCGAAGGCCTGGACATCTCGCGTTATGGCAACAGCCGCGAGATCGCCAAGCATGGCCAGCCGGCGCCTGCGCACCAGTAAGCGGGCGTCTGCGCCGGCCCTTTCGCGGGTAAACCCGCTCCCACAGGTTTGTGCTGCCCCCTGTGGGAGCGGGTTTACCCGCGAAGAAGTTCACACCGATTGACCTGTTCCCTCACCCCGGCGCGGTGGGTACCTACCCCCATCTGCCGCGTCGGGGCTTTATCGAAAACCAGAACTGCCAGAAGGCTGCCGCCATGCGTCCCGCCCGTGCCCTGATCGACCTCCAAGCCCTCCGTCACAACTACCGTCTGGCCCGTGAGCTGACTGGCGCCAAGGCCCTGGCCGTGGTCAAGGCCGACGCCTATGGCCATGGCGCGGTGCGTTGCGCCCTGGCGCTCGAGCCCGAGGCCGACGGTTTTGCCGTGGCCTGCATCGAGGAAGCCCTGGAGCTGCGCGCGGCGGGCATCAAGGCACCGGTGCTGCTGCTTGAAGGGTTCTTCGAGGCCAGCGAGCTGGCGCTGATCGCCGAGCATGACCTGTGGTGCGTGGTGCATTCGCTGTGGCAGCTGGAAGCGCTCGAGCAGACCTCGGTGCGCAAGCCGCTGACCATCTGGCTGAAGATGGACACCGGCATGCACCGCGTCGGCGTGCACCCCAAGGATTACCACGACGCCTACCAGCGCCTCCTGGCCAGCGGCAAGGTGTCGCGCATCGTGCTGATGAGCCACTTCGCCCGCGCCGACGAACTCGATGCCGCCGCCACCGAGCAGCAGGTCGCCGTGTTCGAGGCCGCACGCCAGGGCCTGGCTGCCGAGTGCAGCCTGCGCAACTCACCGGCCGTGCTGGGCTGGCCGAGCATCAAGAGCGACTGGGTGCGCCCGGGCATCATGCTCTACGGCGCCACGCCGTTCGAGGTGGCGCAGGCCGAAGCGGCCCGCCTGCAACCGGTGATGACCCTGCAATCGCGGATCATCAGCGTGCGCGAGCTGCCGGCCGGCGAACCGGTGGGCTACGGCGCCAAGTTCCTCAGCCCGCGCCCGACCCGCGTGGGCGTGGTCGCCATGGGCTATGCCGACGGCTACCCACGCCAGGCGCCCACCGGCACCCCGGTGGTGGTGGCCGGCAAGCGCACCCAGCTGATCGGCCGGGTGTCGATGGACATGCTCTGCGTCGACCTCACCGAGGTGCCCGAGGCCACCATCGGCAGCCCGGTGGAGCTGTGGGGCAAGCAAGTCCTGGCCAGCGACGTGGCGATGCAGGCCGGGACCATTCCGTACCAGATCTTCTGCAATCTCAAGCGCGTGCCACTGGACTATATCGGCGAATAAGGCGCTGAAGCGGACAGGCTGCGGGGCTGTGTGTTGTAAATACTGAACGGCATTGCCATCATATCGTTCACACTACCCCCATCTCGACCGATTCAGGAGGCTCCAGCTTTGGACGTCGGTGAACGACTGCAAGCCATCCGCAAGCTCAAGGGCCTGTCCCAGCGCGAACTCGCCAAGCGCGCGGGGGTGACCAACAGCACCATCTCGATGATCGAGAAGAACAGCGTGAGCCCGTCAATCAGCTCCCTGCGCAAGGTGCTCAGCGGTATCCCCATGTCCATGGTCGAGTTCTTCTCGGTGGAGCTGGCGCCGGAAAGCCCGACCCAGATCGTCTACAAGGCCCACGAGCTGATCGACATCTCCGACGGCGCGGTGACCATGAAACTGGTCGGCAAGTCGCATCCCAACCGGGCCATCGCCTTCCTCACCGAGGTCTACCCGCCGGGTGCCGACACTGGCGCGGAAATGCTCACCCACGACGGCGAAGAGACCGGCATCCTGCTTGAAGGCCGCCTGGAGCTGGTGGTTGGTACCGAGATCTTCATTCTCGAGGCCGGCGACAGCTATTACTTCGAAAGCACCCGTCCACACCGCTTTCGCAACCCATTCGAGGAGCCGGCACGTTTGATCAGCGCGGCGACCCCGTCGAACTTTTGATCCAGCGCAGTGCATTGATTCGCCAATACCCTTTCCCTGAGTGTGGTCGTTTCACGCCTTCCGGGTTCCCGCTATACTTTTCAACGCTCGCAATTCCGTGGCCGCGGGCGTGATTAGCCACCATGAGGGTGTTCGCGTGAACCAAATCAAGAAGATGCTGGCCATACCAGCAGCCGTATTCGCCCTTTGGGCAATGAGCGCAACCGCTGCAACCAACGACGACATCGCCAAGCGCCTCGAGCCGGTTGGCCAGGTGTGCGTCCAGGGCCAGGAATGCAAGGGCATGGAAGTGGCCGCCACTGCCGGCGGCGGCGGTGCCAAGACCCCGGACGAGATCATCGCCAAGCACTGCAACGCCTGCCATGGCACCGGCCTGCTGAACGCGCCGAAGATCGGCGACACCGCGGCGTGGAAAGAGCGTGCCGATCACCAGGGCGGCCTTGACGGCATCCTGGCCAAGGCTATCACCGGGATCAACGCCATGCCGCCGAAGGGCACCTGCGCCGATTGCTCGGATGAAGACCTGAAGGGTGCGATCAAGAAGATGTCCGGGCTGTAAGCCATAGATGGAATACACAAGGCCCGCCTATCCTGGCGGGCTTTGTTTTTGCACCTGGAGTCCTATAGGCCGATACCTGGTATTTTTACCAGTTCTCTGTTTCAGGTGTGGTCATGATAATAATGCACCCAACCGTGGCAGAGGGTGCGTCATGCTGAGCGACAAAAGAGTTAGTGCTTTGTTGGCGGTGGCTCAACAGCGATCGATTCTGACTAGGGTCAACCCCTGCTGTTCGCTGCAGAGCGTTGCCTATTCACCTTACGGCTACCATCCTGAGCTGAAGATTAGCCTCGGTTTTAATGGGGAGCGATTAGAACCGATAACCGGGCATTATCTTTTGGGTAATGGCTATCGTGCATTTAATCCAGTACTGATGCGCTTCAGTAGCCCAGACTCCCTGAGCCCATTTGCGCGGGGTGGTTTGAATGCGTATGCATACTGCCTGGGGGATCCAGTAAACCATCGCGACCCAAGTGGTCACAACATAGAGCGTTACTTTGTTAGCGCTTTCGAAAGACTTTTGCGGAATGTACCGGATGTAATGGATGCTTCTCTTACAGGTCAGAATTCGTTGCCGCTGAAGTTGATTTCTCTACATGGAAGCGATAAGGCAAATGAGCACTCGTTGAGAAATGGGGTGTCGTCGGCGTTTTCGGAAAGGAAAACTAATGGGGCTGGTTTTTATACCACGCCAAAACCTAAAAAAGCCAACGGCTACGCTAGAAATTCCACTGACGGAGGGTATGTCTACGGAGTGTTTGCAAAGCAGCCTGAAATTTTTGTGCCAGAAGTGCATTATGTACAATACTCTTCAGGTGTATTGTTATTCCTCGAGCCTGCATTTGAGTTTCTTGTCGTGCAGAAAGAAATTGTAGGGCCAATGCATTTCAACGCTAAGTATGTAGAGTTTGAAAAATATTCAGGTATCAAGTTTTCAAAAGATCTGAGTCATCCATTGAGTAACTACGACGGCCCCTGGGAGGCGTGGTATATAGTTGATCACTCGACCGGTATGAGGTCGGAGCCCGCAACCAACCCGCATGGACCACTGTCCAACCCCTGAACCCACGGACGACTCAGGAGGCCGAGATGTACCTCTGCTCCATTGATCAGGCTGTCGAGCAGACCCTGTCACGCCTTCCTGCCCACATCCACATGGGTCTTCCTTTGGGCCTGGGCAAGCCCAATGCCTTCGTCAATGCCCTGTATGCCCGGGTGAAGGCACTACCGGAGCGGCGGTTGACCATCTACACGGCCCTGTCGTTAGGCCGTCCATCTCTGGGTGATGGCTTGCAACGGCGCTTTATCGAGCCCTTCATCGAGCGTGTGTTCGCCGACTATGAAGAGCTCACCTACCTGGCCGACCTGCGTGCCGACCGACTGCCACCAAACATCCGTGTCGAGCAGTTCTTCATGCAGCCTGGCAGCCTGCTGCACAGCGAGGCTGCGCAGCAGGACTACGTCAGCAGTAACTACAGCCACGCGGCCCGCGACATCAACGCCAAGGGCCTGAACCTGGTTGCGCAGCTGGTGGCGGCCACACCTGAAAGGCCTGACCACCTGAGCCTGGCCTGCAATCCCGATATCACCCTCGACCTGTTGCCAATGATCGCCCGGCGCCGAGCCGCCGGCGAGACCATCCTGGTGCTTGGCCAGGTCCACGACGAACTGCCCTACATGCCTGGGGACTCGGAGCTGGAACTGACGCAGTTCGACCTGCTGATCGACCAGCCTGAACGCCGTCGGCTGTTCTCCACGCCGAACATGCCGGTGAACACCCAGGACCACTGCATCGGCCTGCATGCCAGCGCCCTGGTGCGTGACGGCGGCACCCTGCAGATCGGCATCGGTGCCATGGGCGATGCGATAACGGCGGCGCTGCTGGCGCGCCAGGGCGACAACGAGGGCTATCGCGCGCTGCTCGATGAACTGGATATCGGCCCATGGCAGGCGCTGATCGGGCGGGAAGGGGGTCTGGATACCTTCGCCCAGGGGCTGTACGGCTGCAGCGAGATGTTCGTCAATGGCCTGCTGGCACTGGCCGACGCCGGGGTGGTGCGCCGCCCTGCCGACGAGCAGGGGGTGCTGATCCATGGCGGGTTCTTCCTCGGGCCACGAGCGTTCTACCAGCGCCTGCGCGAGATGCCGTTGGAGCAGCGCGCACGGTTCGCCATGAGCGCCATCAGCTTCATCAACGAGCTCTATGGCCAGGAGGAGCGCAAGCGTCGCCAGCGGCGGGATGCGCGCTTCATCAACACAGTATTCGGCATGACCCTGCTGGGTGCGGGGGTTGCCGACCAGCTCGAGGATGGCCGGGTACTTAGCGGCGTGGGTGGGCAGTACAACTTCGTCGCCCAGGGGCATGCGCTGGAGGGTGGTCGCTCGATCCTGTTGCTGCGCAGCTGGCGTGAGGCCGGTGGCGAAGTTACCTCGAACCTTTACTGGACCTACGGCCATTGCACCATCCCCCGACACCTGCGGGACATCGTGATCACCGAGTATGGCATCGCCGACCTGCGCGGGCAGACCGACAGTGAGGTGATTGCGCGTTTGCTGGCGATCAGCGACTCACGTTTTCAGCGCGAGCTGATGGAGCAGGCCAAGGCGGCGGGCAAGCTGGCCAAGGACTTCGAGCTGGATGCGCGGTTCATGGACAACACGCCTGAGCGGCTCGAGGCTATTCGGGCACGGCATGCGCGGCTGTTCCCTGAGTATCCGCTGGGCACTGACTTCACGGCAGAGGAGCGAGATCTGTTGCGGGCGCTGAACTGGTTGAAGAGCAAGTTCAAGCTGAGCGAGGTTCTGGAGTTGGGCAAGGCGGCATTGGATGCGCCGGGGCCCGAGGGGTATGGGGCAGCGTTGGCGAGGATGGGGCTGGGTGAGCCACAGGGGTTGAAGGAGGAGTTGTATCAGCGGTTGCTGTTGGCGGCGCTTCAGGCCACGCGGCAATGACGGGCATTCCTGGCCCCCTGTAGGAGCGGCCTTGTGCCGCGAAAGGGCCGCAAAGCGGCCCCGGCGATCTGTGCATGAACGCTGAAATGCTGGGGCCGCTGCGCGCCCCTTTCGCGGCACAAGGCCGCTCCTACAGGGTACGCGCAAGGCTTTACTCGATGAAGGTGACCACGCCGCCTTCAAGCGACTTGACCCGGGCCAGCGATTCGACGCGGTAACCCTGGCTGTCCAGCTCGGCACGGCCGCCCTGGAACGACTTCTCGATGACGATGCCCAGGCCGGCCACGGTGGCGCCGGCCTGCTTGATGATCGAGATCAGTGCCTGGGACGCCTTGCCGTTGGCCAGGAAGTCGTCGATCACCAGCACGCGGTCGCTGCTGTTGAGATGGCGCGGCGAGATGGCCACGGTGTTCTCGGTCTGCTTGGTGAAGGAGTACACCGAGGCAGTCAGCAGGTTCTCGGTCAGGGTCAGCGACTGGTGCTTGCGGGCGAAGATCACCGGCACGCCGAGCTTCAGGCCGGTCATTACCGCCGGGGCGATGCCGGAGGCTTCGATGGTGACGATCTTGGTCACGCCCGAATCGGCGAACAGGCGGGCGAACTCGTCACCGATCAGCTGCATCAGCGCCGGGTCGATCTGGTGGTTGAGAAACGCGTCGACTTTGAGAACCTGGTCGGAAAGCACGATGCCTTCTTCGCGAATCTTCTGCTGCAGTGCTTCCACTGTTTTTTCCTCGATGTAGATAGTGGCCTGTATGGCCGATTTGTAAGCCCAACTTCGGCGCCAGCCTTCGTCACACTGCGTTGCCGCTCCTCGCCGTAGCTGGGCTACGACTCGTCGCGGCGCCTTGTGTGCCGAACCCTGGCACTCGAATTTGAGCTCACAAATCGGCCATACAAGCCACCGTGGCCGCAAATAGCGGCAAAGTTTAAGAGTAATGGTTGATCAGCGTTTGAGCATCGCCCGGATATCGGCCAGGGCGTTGTTGCCGCGCGCGGCTTTCACTTCCACGGGCGCATCGTCCAGGCCTTCCCAGGCCAGGTCGTCCGGCGGCAGTTCGTCGAGGAACCGGCTCGGGGTGCAGTCGATGATCTCGCCGTACTGTTTGCGCTTGGCGGCGAAGGTGAAGGCCAGGGTCTGGCGTGCGCGGGTGATGCCCACGTAGGCCAGGCGGCGTTCCTCTTCGATGGTGTCGGCTTCGATGCTCGAGCGGTGGGGAAGAATCTCCTCCTCCATGCCCATGATGAACACGTAGGGGAACTCCAGGCCCTTGGAGGCGTGCAGGGTCATCATCTGCACGCCTTCGGCGTTCTCTTCCTCTTCCTGCTGGCGCTCGAGCATGTCGCGCAGCACCAGCTTGCCGATGGCATCCTCGATGGTCATGTCACCCTCTTCATCCTTCTCGAGGGTGTTCTTCAGCGCTTCGACCAGGAACCAGACGTTGCTGATGCGGAACTCCGCGGCCTTGTCGCTGGCGGTCTGCTGGCGAATCCAGTTCTCGTAGTCGATGTCGCGGATCATCTCGTGCAACGCGGCGATCGGGTCTTCCAGGGCGACCTTGTGGCGCACCCCGTCGAGCCAGTGCTTGAAGCGCTGCAGGCGCTCGGTGTAGCGGGCGTCCAGGTGCTCGCCCAGGCCCAGCTCCTCGCTGGCGGCGTACATCGAGATGCCGCGCTCGGTGGAATAGTTGCCGAGCTTTTCCAGGGTGGTCGAGCCGATTTCGCGGCGCGGCACGTTGATCACCCGCAGGTAGGCGTTGTCGTCGTCCGGGTTCACCAGCAGGCGCAGGTAGGCCATCAGGTCCTTGACCTCCTGGCGGCCGAAGAAGCTGTTGCCGCCGGAGAGGCGGTACGGCACCTGGTGGTGCTGCAGCTTCAGTTCGATCAGCTTGGCCTGGTAGTTGCCCCGGTAGAGGATGGCGAAGTCGCTGTACGGACGGTTGGTACGCAGGTGCAGGGTGAGGATCTCCATGGCCACGCGCTCGGCCTCGGCTTCCTCGTTCTTGCAGCGGATCACGCGGATCTCGTCGCCGACGCCCATCTCGCTCCACAGCTCCTTCTCGAAGGCGTGGGGGTTGTTGGCGATCAGCACGTTGGCGCAGCGCAGGATGCGGCTGGTGGAGCGGTAGTTCTGCTCGAGCATGACGATCTTCAGGGAGGGGTAGTCCTCCTTGAGCAGCATCAGGTTCTCGGGGCGGGCGCCGCGCCAGGCGTAGATCGACTGGTCATCGTCGCCGACCACGGTGAACTGGTTGCGCATGCCGATCAGCATCTTCACCAGCAGGTACTGGCTGGCGTTGGTGTCCTGGTATTCGTCCACCAGCAGGTAGCGCACGCGGTTCTGCCAGCGTTCGAGCACGTCGGGGTGCTCCTGGAACAACTTGACCGGTTGCAGAATCAGGTCGTCGAAGTCCACCGCATTGAACGCCTTGAGCGTGCGCTGGTAGTGGGTGTAGACGATGGCCGCGGTCTGCTCGCGCGGGTTGCGCGCCTTTTCCAGGGCCTCGGGCGGCAGGATCAGGTCGTTCTTCCAGGCACCGATCATGTTCTTGATCTCGTCGATGCCGTCGTCGCCGGAGTATTCCTTCTGCATGATGTCCGACAGCAACGCCTTGATGTCGGATTCGTCGAAGATCGAGAAGCCCGGCTTGTAGCCCAGGCGCTCGTGCTCCTTGCGGATGATGTTCAGGCCCAGGTTGTGGAACGTGCACACCGTCAGGCCCCGGCCTTCCCCCGCGCGCAGCAGGGTGCCGACCCGCTCCTTCATCTCGCGCGCGGCCTTGTTGGTGAAGGTCATCGCCACGATGTACTGGGCGCGGATGCCGCAGTTCTGGATCAGGTGGGCAATCTTGCGCGTGATCACGCTGGTCTTGCCGGAGCCTGCACCGGCGAGCACCAAAAGTGGGCCGCCGACGTAGTCTCGGGCTTCCTGTTGCCGGGGATTGAGTCGGGACATGCTAGAAACCGGGGGTAACCAGAAAATAGCCGCGCATTCTAGCAGGCATGGGGCCGTTAATGCGCGACCGTCTGACGTTGTGATGCAGGGCGCGAATCGGATTTGCCGCATCTGCTACTTTCGCGCAGGATGCACGTCAGATTGCGTCGGGATGGCGGCCAGGGAAGGGCAACGACTAAAAGTGAAAATCATTTCCAATTAATCGGGTAGGATTGCCCGCGCTCGCCGTTCCACCGCCCATGTCTAAGGAGCCCGCTTGTCCACGCCTGTCGAACCCCTGCGTTTGCTGCTGTTGGCTGATGAGCCGGAGTGGACCGTGCATCTGCGCGAGTGCCTGCAGCCGATGGGCGGTAGCGTCGTGCTGCTGACCGCGCCCAACTGGGCAGCGGTTGACAGCTTGTTCGCCAATGACCGCCAGGCCGTGGTGCTGGCCACGCCCGAGCTGCAGCCAGCGCCGGGGCGTTGCGAGCTGCCGACCATCCTGCTGCTGGAGCAGGAGCCGGCCAGCGCGCCGCTGGGCGTCAGCGACTGGCTGGTGCTGGCGCAGCTGACCACTGACACCCTGCGTCGCTCGCTGCGTCATGTGCGCGAGCGCGGCGTGCTGGTGGCCACCCTGCAGCGCCTGGCCGAACAGGATCCGCTGACCGGTATCGCCAACCGCCAGGGCTTCCAGGCCCTGCTGACCGCGCGCCTGGCGGAGAACGAAGGCCGCGGCCTGGCGCTCGGCCACCTCGATCTGGACAACTTCCGCCACGTCAACGACGCCCTCGGCCACCAGGGTGGCGACCGGTTGATCCTGCAGGTGGTCGGTCGGTTGAAACACCAGTTGGAAGCGAGCGACCAGCTGGCACGCCTGGGCAGCGACGAGTTCGCCCTGTTGATCGACACCCGGCGCGACCCCAATCGCGCCGAGTGGATGGCCGAGCGCATCACCGAAGCGCTCACCGAGCCCTACTGGATCGACGGCGAGAGCCTGCTGCTCGGTTGCAGCCTGGGGATCGCCCATGCCCGCGCCCAGGCCGGCGCCGACCCGCTGATGTGGCACGCGCACATCGCCATGCGCCAGGCCAAGAGCAGCCAGGGCTGCACCTTCCATGTGTTCAACGAGCGCATCAACCGCAACGCCCGCAGCCTGGCTGACCTCGAAAGCGAGCTGCGCCGCGCCCTGCGCCGCGACGAGCTGGAGCTGCACTATCAACCGCGGCTCAACCTCGCCGACGGTCGCATCGTCGGGCTCGAGGCGCTGGTGCGCTGGAACCATCCCGAGCGCGGCCTGCTCGCGCCCAGCGAATTCGTGCCGTTGGCCGAGCAGAGCGGGTTGATCGTGCCGCTGGGCTACTGGGTGATCTCCCGGGCGCTGAGCGACATGCAGGCCCTGCGCGAGCGCGGCCTGGCGCCGCTGCACATGGCGGTAAACCTGAGCTTTCGCCAGTTCCAGGACAGCCAGTTGCTGGCCACCCTGAGCCGGCTGATCGTCGAGCACGGCGTCGATGCCCGCTGGCTGGAGTTCGAGCTGACCGAGACTGCCGTGATGCGGCGCAACGAGTTGGTGCGCCAGACCATGGACGCCTTGGGGCGCCTGGGGGTGCGTTTCTCGCTGGATGACTTCGGGACCGGCTTCTCGTCGTTCGTGCACCTGAACAGCCTGCCGATCACCCTGCTCAAGGTCGATCGCAGTTTCGTCGGCGGCATGGAGCAGCGCGAGGAGAACGCCAAGCTGGTGCACGCGATGATCAACCTGGCGCACAACCTCAACCTGGAGGTGGTGGCCGAAGGGGTGGAGAGCGAGGAGCAGCTGGCGCTGCTGCGGGCATTCGGTTGCGACCAGGTGCAGGGGTTCCTGGTGAGCCGGCCGTTGCCGGTGGAGGCGTTGATCGAGTACCTGTTGCAGGTGCCGAGTCCGGGTCTGGTGCAGACCTTGTAGATCTCATGCAGCCCTTTCGCGGCACAAGGCCGCTCCTACAGAGGATCGCGGTCTTCTGTAGGAGCGGCCTTGTGCCGCGAAAAGGGGCGCAAAGCGCCCCCGGCAATTTCAAGCCGTGAAGATGATCAACCGACCAGCATCCGCCCGGTTTCTTCCAGGTTCTCATGCCAGCTCAAGGCTTCGCGCAGGATATGCGGGGTATGCCCGCCACGCTGGCAGGCGCGCTCGAAGTAATCGTTGAGCGCGGCGCGGTAGTCCGGGTGCACGCAATTGTCGATGATCACCCGGGCACGCTCGCGCGGTGCCAGGCCACGCAGGTCGGCCAGGCCCACCTCGGTCACCAGGATGTCCACGTCGTGCTCGGTGTGGTCGACGTGGCTGACCATCGGCACCACGCTGGAAATCGCGCCGCCCTTGGCGATCGACTTGGTGACGAAGATCGCCAGGTGCGCGTTGCGGGCGAAGTCGCCCGAGCCACCGATGCCATTCATCATCTTGGTGCCGCAGACGTGGGTGGAGTTGACGTTGCCGTAGATGTCGAACTCCAGCGCCGTGTTGATGCCGATGATCCCCAGGCGACGCACTACTTCAGGGTGGTTGGAGATCTCCTGCGGACGCAGCACCAGCTTGTCCTTGTAGCGCTCCAGGTTGCCGAACACGTCGGCGTTGCGGCGGCTCGACAGGGTGATCGAGCTGCCCGAGGCGAAGCTCAGCTTGCCGGCGTCGATCAGGTCGAAGGTCGAGTCCTGCAGCACTTCGGAGTACATGGTCAGGTTTTCGAACGGCGATTCGATCAGGCCGCACATCACCGCGTTGGCGATGCTGCCGATGCCGGCCTGCAGTGGGCCGAGGTTGTTGCTCATGCGCCCGGCGTCCACCTCGCCCTTGAGGAAGGCGATCAGGTGGTCGGCGATGCCCTGGGTCTCGTGGTCAGGCGGCAGCACGGTGGACGGCGAGTCCGGCTGATCACTGATGACGATGCCGACGATCTTGGCCGGGTCGATCGGGATCGCGGTGCTGCCGATGCGGTCGTCGACCTTCACCAGCGGGATCGGCGTGCGGGTCGGGCGGTAGGTCGGGATGTAGATGTCGTGCAGGCCTTCGAGGTTGGCATGGTGCGACAGGTTGATCTCGACGATGACCTGCTTGGCGAAGATCGCGAAGCTGGCCGAGTTGCCGACGGAGGTGGTCGGCACGATGTGGCCCTGTTCGGTGATCGCCACCGCTTCGATGACCGCGATGTCCGGCAGGGTCAGCTGTTTATTGCGCAGTTGCTCGACGGTTTCCGACAGGTGCTGGTCGATGAACATCACCTTGCCGTCGTTGATGGCCTTGCGCAGGGTGCTGTCGACCTGGAACGGCATGCGCCGGGCCAGCACGCCGGCCTCGGTCAGTTGCTTGTCCAGGTCGTTGCCCAGGCTGGCGCCGGTCATCAGGCTGATCTTCAGCGGCGACTGTTTTGCACGTTCGGCCAGTGCATGGGGCACGGCCTTGGCTTCGCCGGCGCGGGTGAAGCCGCTCATGCCGACGGTCATGCCGTCCTGGATCAGGCCAGCGGCGTCAGCCGCACTCATAACCTTGCTGTGCAGGGAGGACAAGCGGATACGATCACGGTACATGGATTGTTATCTCAGGCTACTGAAGCTACTGGAAGCGCAGTCTAGAGATTTCACCCGGAACCGTCCCGCGACCATGGTCGTAGGCGAAGGCCGGAAGTAGAGCCGTTGATCTGGATCAGGCAAATACGACAAACCCCGGGAATGACTTCCCGGGGTTTGTTCGACAGCATCGGTTTCGTGGGAGCGGGCTTGCCCCGCGATGGCGATGCTGCATTCAAGCCATCATCGCGGGGCAAGCCCGCTCCCACAAAGCATCGCTCCTGCTATTACTCCACCGCCTTGACCATGTCCTCGATGACTTTCTTGGCGTCACCGAACACCATCATGGTCTTGTCCAGGTAGAACAGTTCGTTGTCCAGGCCCGCATAGCCACTGGCCATGGAGCGCTTGTTGACGATGATGGTCTTGGCCTTGAAGGCTTCGAGGATCGGCATGCCGGCGATCGGCGACTTCGGATCGTTCTTCGCCGCCGGGTTGACCACGTCGTTGGCGCCCAGCACCAGCACCACGTCGGCTTGGCCGAACTCGGCGTTGATGTCCTCCATCTCGAACACCTGGTCGTACGGCACCTCGGCCTCGGCCAGCAGCACGTTCATGTGCCCAGGCATGCGCCCCGCCACCGGGTGGATCGCGTACTTCACGGTCACCCCGTTGTGGGTCAGCTTCTCGGTCAGCTCCTTGAGTGCGTGCTGGGCGCGGGCCACCGCCAGGCCGTAGCCCGGGACGATGATCACGCTGTCGGCGTTGCTCAGCAGGAAGGTGGCGTCGTCGGCCGAGCCGGACTTCACCGGGCGCTGCTCCTTCGAGCCCTGCGCCGCGCCGACATCGGTATCGCCGCCGAAGCCGCCGAGGATGACGTTGAAGAACGAACGGTTCATCGCCTTGCACATGATGTACGAGAGGATCGCACCGCTGGAGCCCACCAGGGAACCTGCGATGATCAGCATCGAGTTGTTCAGCGAGAAGCCAATACCCGCCGCCGCCCAGCCCGAGTAGCTGTTGAGCATCGACACCACCACCGGCATGTCGGCCCCGCCGATCGGGATGATGATCAGCACGCCCATGACGAAGGCCAGGGCCAGCATGAGGGTAAAGGCGCTGTAGTGGCCGGTGAAGGTGAACAGCAGCCCCAGGGCGATGGTCGCCAGGCCCAGGATCAGGTTCAGCTTGTGCTGGCCGGCGAACTGTACCGGTGCGCCCTGGAACAGGCGGAACTTGTACTTGCCCGACAGCTTGCCGAAGGCGATCACCGAGCCCGAGAAGGTGACGGCACCGATGGCCGCGCCAAGGAACAGCTCCAGGCGATTGCCGGTGGGGATCGGGTCGCTGATGGCGGCGACGATACCCAGCGATTGCGGCTCGAGCACGGCAGCGATGGCGATGAACACCGCGGCCAGGCCGATCATGCTGTGCATGAAGGCGACCAGCTCGGGCATCTTGGTCATCTCGACGCGCTTGGCCATGATCGAGCCGGCGCTGCCGCCGACCAGCAGGCCGACGATGACGTAGCCGATGCCGGCGGTCGCAAGCTCTGCGCCAAGCTTGTAGATCAGGCCGACCGTGGTGAGGATGGCGATACCCATGCCGATCATGCCGAACAGGTTGCCGCGGCGTGAGGTAGTCGGATGCGAGAGTCCCTTGAGCGCCTGGATGAAGCAGACCGAGGCGACCAGGTACAGAAGCGTTACCAGATTCATGCTCATGCTTACTTCTGCCCCTCGCTCTTGGTTTTCTTCTTGAACATTTCCAGCATGCGGCGGGTGACCAGGAAGCCACCGAACACGTTGACCGCAGCCAGCGCCACGGCCAGGGTGCCCATGACCTTGCCGGCCGGGGTGACGGTCAGCGCGGCGGCCAGCATGGCGCCGACGATGACGATCGCGGAAATGGCGTTGGTGACCGCCATCAGCGGCGTGTGCAGGGCCGGGGTGACGTTCCACACCACGTGGTAGCCCACGTAGATGGCCAGCACGAAGATGATCAGGTTGTAGATGCCGTGGGAAATCAGCATGTCTTCCATTGTCGTGCTCCTCAGCCGTTCTTGCGCACGACTTGGCCGTCGCGGCACATCAGGCACGCGGCGACGATGTCGTCTTCGAGGTTGATGACCAGGTTGCCGTCCTTGTCGAACAGCAGCTTCATGAAGTCCAGCAGGTTGCGCGCGTACAGCGCCGAGGCATCGGCGCCGACCTGGGCCGGCAGGTTGGTCGGGCCGACGAGGGTCACGCCGTTGTGCATGACGACCTGATCGGCCACGGTCAGCGGGCAGTTGCCGCCCTGGGCCGCGGCGAGGTCGATGACCACCGAGCCGGGCTTCATCTGCGCCACGGTCTCGGCGCTGAGCAGGGTCGGCGCCTTGCGCCCGGGAATCAGCGCAGTGGTGATGACGATATCGGCCTGCTTGGCGCGCTCGTGCACGGCCTGGGCCTGACGCTGCATCCAGCTGGCCGGCATCGGCCGGGCATAGCCGCCGACGCCTTCGGCGCACTCGCGTTCTTCATCGGTCTCGTAGGGCACGTCGATGAACTTGGCCCCCAGCGACTCGATCTGCTCCTTCACCGCCGGGCGCACGTCCGACGCTTCGATCACCGCACCCAGGCGTTTGGCCGTGGCGATGGCCTGCAGGCCGGCGACGCCGGCGCCGAGGATCAGCACGCGGGCGGCTTTCACCGTACCTGCGGCGGTCATCAGCATGGGCATGAAGCGAGGGTAGTGGTGAGCCGCCAGCAGCACGGCCTTGTAGCCGGCGATGTTGGCCTGGGACGACAGCACGTCGAGGCTCTGGGCCCGCGAGGTGCGTGGCGCGGCTTCCAGGGCGAAGGCGGTGATGCCGCGTTCGGCCATCTTGCCGATCAGTTCGTTGTTGAAGGGGTTGAGCATGCCCGCCAACAGGCTGGTGCTGTTGATCAGCGCCAGTTCCTGGTCATCGGGCGCGACCACCTTGAGTACCAGCTGCGCGCCGAAGGCGTCGGTGGCTTCACCCAGGGTGGCGCCCACGGCTTCATAGGCACTGTCCGGAATGCTGGCTTTGAGCCCTGCCCCCCGTTGCACGGTGACCTGATGGCCCTGGCCTACCAGTTTCTTGATGGTTTCCGGGGTCGCGGCGACCCTTGTCTCACCCGTCTGCGTCTCGAGAGGAACACCAATGTGCACGACTATGTCTCCTGCGGTGACCTTTATTGTCTTTATGGAAACCAGCGCACTTCGGGTGGTGCGGCTGGGCGGCCGTAGAGCACGACTCCGCCTGGTTCGAGGCGGGAGAGGCATTTTGCAGACGAACCCAGGGGCCTTCAACAGGTTCTGAAGCGAAACGAACTCAAAACTACAAGTCACCCTGTGACCGTATGTCGCAACGATTCCGATCCAGCCCGTCAAGTACGCGCTATTCGCAGCTTAGGGGAAAAAATGAAAAAAATTCGGCCGTTTTCGTTCGCGGCGTTGTGAATGTCGCAAAATAAGCCGCAAACCCGCGCAGTCACTAGGGTTGCTACGGTTTTTCCGGTAAACGGAACAGATTACGAATTTGCGACAAATCCATATATCTGTAGGTGTTCAAAATAATTGACTACGGAGTCAGGTTGTCGCTTTATGGCCTCAGCTGGTGGCGGTGTACTGCTGTGCCTGCGCCACCAGCCAGTCGCGAAACGCCCGCAGCGAAGCGGACTCCACCTTTCGCTCAGGGATCATCAGATGGTAGGCCTTGTCGCTGGACAGGGCATGCCTGTTAGCGACCAGCAATCGACCTTCCTGCAACTCGCGCTGGATCAGGAACGGCGGAATCAGCGCGATGCCCATGTCGTGCATGGCGGCCTGGGCCAGCATGGAGAACAGTTCGTAGCGCGGGCCAGTCATGTCGCGCTCGACGCTCATGCCCAGGCCGTCGAACCATTGCCGCCAGGCATAGGGGCGCGTGGTCTGCTGCAGCAGGGGCAATTCGGCGATGCGCCGGGCGTCGAGGCTGGCTTGTCCGTCCAGCAACGCGGGGCTGCACACCGGCACGGGGTTCTCGCCCATCAGTCGGTGGGACTGGGTTCCGGACCAGTCGGCGTCGCCGAAATAGATGGCGGCGTCGAAGGGCGTGTCGGCGAACAGAAAGGGGCGGGTGCGGTTGGTCAGGTTGACCGTGACTTCGGGGTGGCGCTGCTGGAAGTCCTTCAGGCGCGGCAGCAGCCATTGCGTGCCGAAGGTCGGTACCACCGCCAGTTCGATCACGTTGGCGCCCTGCTGGCGCATCACCGAAAGCGTGTCGCGCTCCACCGCATCCAGCTGCGCAGCCACCTGGCGGCTGTAGGACAGCCCGGCTTCGGTCAGTTTCACGCCCCGGCGCGAGCGGCGGAACAGTTCGACATTGAGGAAGGCCTCAAGGCCACCGATCTGCCGACAGACGGCGCCCTGGGTCAGGGCCAGTTCCTGGGCGGCCTTGGTGAAGCTCTCGTGACGCGCGGCCGCCTCGAAGCAGACCAGGGCGGTGGTGCTGGGGATCTTGCGGCGCATGTACGTCAACCTCACTTGTAGGGCGTTGAACAGGGCATTTCGATGATTACGAAGTGAGAAAATATCACTAAACCGTGCGCAATCCTCGTTTGTCCCGCAGGCCGATCAGGCCTAGGATCAATCCAGCACAACAATTCGTTCCCATCTTTCGAGGAATCCGCACATGGCTGGCAAGGCAAGCTTCAACTGGATCGACCCGCTGCTGCTGGATCAGCAGCTCACTGAAGAAGAGCGCATGGTTCGCGACAGCGCCTATCAGTTCGCCCAGGACAAGCTGGCACCCCGTGTGCTGGAGGCGTTCCGCCACGAGCAGACAGACCCGGCGATCTTCCGCGAGATGGGTGAAGTCGGCCTGCTCGGCGCGACCATTCCCGAGCAGTACGGCGGCAGCGGCCTGAACTACGTGTGCTACGGCCTGATCGCCCGCGAGGTGGAGCGCATCGACTCCGGCTACCGCTCGATGATGAGCGTGCAGTCGTCGCTGGTGATGGTGCCGATCAACGAGTTCGGTACAGAGGCGCAGAAGCAGAAGTACCTGCCGAAGCTGGCCAGCGGCGAGTGGATCGGCTGCTTCGGCCTGACCGAGCCCAACCATGGTTCCGACCCAGGTTCGATGATCACCCGCGCCCGCAAGGTCGACGGCGGCTATCGCCTGACCGGCAGCAAGATGTGGATCACCAACAGCCCGATCGCCGATGTGTTCGTGGTCTGGGCCAAAGACGATGCCGGCGATATCCGCGGCTTCGTGCTGGAGAAAGGCTGGGACGGCCTCAGCGCCCCGGCCATCCATGGCAAGGTGGGCCTGCGCGCCTCGATCACCGGCGAGATCGTCATGGACAACGTGTTCGTGCCGGAAGAGAACATCTTCCCGGACGTGCGTGGCCTCAAAGGTCCGTTCACCTGCCTTAACTCGGCCCGCTATGGCATCTCCTGGGGCGCCCTGGGCGCCGCCGAGGCCTGCTGGCACACTGCGCGCCAGTACACCCTGGACCGCCAGCAGTTCGGCCGCCCGCTGGCTGCCAACCAGCTGATCCAGAAGAAGCTGGCCGACATGCAGACCGAGATCACCCTGGCCCTGCAAGGCTGCCTGCGCCTGGGGCGGATGAAGGACGAAGGCACCGCGGCGGTGGAAATCACCTCGATCATGAAGCGCAACTCCTGCGGCAAGGCCCTGGACATCGCCCGTCTGGCTCGCGACATGCTGGGCGGCAATGGCATCTCCGACGAGTTCGGCGTGGCCCGCCACCTGGTCAACCTCGAGGTGGTCAACACCTACGAAGGGACCCATGACGTGCACGCGCTGATCCTTGGGCGTGCGCAGACCGGCATCCAGGCGTTCTATTAA
>NZ_CM149873.1:270000-612500 GCF_056270345.1 Pseudomonas sp. A | reverse complement strand
CCGACTACCGTTGAAAAGTTAGCGGATGACCTGTGGATCGGAGTGAAAGGCTAATCAAGCTCGGAGATAGCTGGTTCTCCTCGAAAGCTATTTAGGTAGCGCCTCATGTATCACTGTAGGGGGTAGAGCACTGTTTCGGCTAGGGGGTCATCCCGACTTACCAAACCGATGCAAACTCCGAATACCTACAAGTGCCGAGCATGGGAGACACACGGCGGGTGCTAACGTCCGTCGTGAAAAGGGAAACAACCCAGACCGTCAGCTAAGGTCCCAAAGTCATGGTTAAGTGGGAAACGATGTGGGAAGGCTTAGACAGCTAGGAGGTTGGCTTAGAAGCAGCCACCCTTTAAAGAAAGCGTAATAGCTCACTAGTCGAGTCGGCCTGCGCGGAAGATGTAACGGGGCTCAAACCATGCACCGAAGCTACGGGTATCACCTTTTGGTGATGCGGTAGAGGAGCGTTCTGTAAGCCTGTGAAGGTGAGTTGAGAAGCTTGCTGGAGGTATCAGAAGTGCGAATGCTGACATGAGTAACGACAATGCGAGTGAAAAACTCGCACGCCGAAAGACCAAGGTTTCCTGCGCAACGTTAATCGACGCAGGGTTAGTCGGTCCCTAAGGCGAGGCTGAAAAGCGTAGTCGATGGAAAACAGGTTAATATTCCTGTACTTCCAGTTATTGCGATGGAGGGACGGAGAAGGCTAGGCCAGCTTGGCGTTGGTTGTCCAAGTTTAAGGTGGTAGGCTGAGATCTTAGGCAAATCCGGGATCTCAAGGCCGAGAGCTGATGACGAGTGCTCATTAGAGCGCGAAGTGGTTGATGCCATGCTTCCAAGAAAAGCTCCTAAGCTTCAGATAACTGGGAACCGTACCCCAAACCGACACAGGTGGTTAGGTAGAGAATACCAAGGCGCTTGAGAGAACTCGGGTGAAGGAACTAGGCAAAATGGCACCGTAACTTCGGGAGAAGGTGCGCCGGTGAGGGTGAAGCACTTGCTGCGTAAGCCCACGCCGGTCGAAGATACCAGGCCGCTGCGACTGTTTATTAAAAACACAGCACTCTGCAAACACGAAAGTGGACGTATAGGGTGTGACGCCTGCCCGGTGCCGGAAGGTTAATTGATGGGGTTAGCGCAAGCGAAGCTCTTGATCGAAGCCCCGGTAAACGGCGGCCGTAACTATAACGGTCCTAAGGTAGCGAAATTCCTTGTCGGGTAAGTTCCGACCTGCACGAATGGCGTAACGATGGCGGCGCTGTCTCCACCCGAGACTCAGTGAAATTGAAATCGCTGTGAAGATGCAGTGTATCCGCGGCTAGACGGAAAGACCCCGTGAACCTTTACTATAGCTTTGCACTGGACTTTGAGCTTGCTTGTGTAGGATAGGTGGGAGGCTTTGAAGTGGGGACGCCAGTTCTCATGGAGCCATCCTTGAAATACCACCCTGGCAACCTTGAGGTTCTAACTCAGGTCCGTTATCCGGATCGAGGACAGTGTATGGTGGGTAGTTTGACTGGGGCGGTCTCCTCCCAAAGAGTAACGGAGGAGTACGAAGGTGCGCTCAGACCGGTCGGAAATCGGTCGTAGAGTATAAAGGCAAAAGCGCGCTTGACTGCGAGACACACACGTCGAGCAGGTACGAAAGTAGGTCTTAGTGATCCGGTGGTTCTGTATGGAAGGGCCATCGCTCAACGGATAAAAGGTACTCCGGGGATAACAGGCTGATACCGCCCAAGAGTTCATATCGACGGCGGTGTTTGGCACCTCGATGTCGGCTCATCACATCCTGGGGCTGAAGCCGGTCCCAAGGGTATGGCTGTTCGCCATTTAAAGTGGTACGCGAGCTGGGTTTAGAACGTCGTGAGACAGTTCGGTCCCTATCTGCCGTGGACGTTTGAGATTTGAGAGGGGCTGCTCCTAGTACGAGAGGACCGGAGTGGACGAACCTCTGGTGTTCCGGTTGTCACGCCAGTGGCATTGCCGGGTAGCTATGTTCGGAAGAGATAACCGCTGAAAGCATCTAAGCGGGAAACTTGCCTCAAGATGAGATCTCACTGGAGCCTTGAGCTCCCTGAAGGGCCGTCGAAGACTACGACGTTGATAGGTTGGGTGTGTAAGCGCTGTGAGGCGTTGAGCTAACCAATACTAATTGCCCGTGAGGCTTGACCATATAACACCCAAGCAATTTGCGCTGAGGCCAAATTGTGGTGGTGAAGACGAAAGAACCGAAAGTTCGCGACGAACCACAAAGATCACATATCCGAATTGGCTGGAGTATCCATCTGGATGTTCTGGCAACAGAATTTCTTGACGACCATAGAGCATTGGAACCACCTGATCCCATCCCGAACTCAGCAGTGAAACGATGCATCGCCGATGGTAGTGTGGGGTTTCCCCATGTGAGAGTAGGTCATCGTCAAGATTCATTTCGCAAAACCCCTATCTGCGCGAGCAGGTAGGGGTTTTGTCTTTAAGTAGAGAGTACAGAGATTCGCTGGCACGTCCCTCGGACGGACCGGCACACAGAATTTCTTGACGACCATAGAGCATTGGAACCACCTGATCCCATCCCGAACTCAGCAGTGAAACGATGCATCGCCGATGGTAGTGTGGGGTTTCCCCATGTGAGAGTAGGTCATCGTCAAGATTCAATTCCAAAGCCCCTGATCGCGATGCGATCGGGGGCTTTGTCTTTTCAGGGTATCAATGCACGAGCTCCCTGGGCCGTCGTGAAGGGAACGGCATTCCCAGGCACAGCACGGCCCCCTGTAGGAGCGGCTTCAGCCGCGATCACCCGCGAAGCGGGTGCCAGACACCGAGTTGCTTGCATCGCGGCTAAAGCCGCTCCTACAGAGATCTCTTTTCGCCGTGCAACAGCACAGCCCGAAGGGCTATCCCATACTCCCTTATCTCCAAGACAAAAAAGGCCGCTCCCGGTTGGGAGCGGCCTTTTTGCTACCGGGGCATACGCCCCTGCCAGTGATATCAGCTCAGCAGATTACGCACATTGCCCATCGCCTCATCGGCAAAGCCCTGCAGGAACGCCTGGAAGCCCGGCAGGGCCTCCGGGCCACCTTCCCAGGGCTCGGCCTGGATGGTCCAGGTCGCACGGCTGCGGCTGGCGTCGATCGTCTGCACCTCCATGGCAGCCCACAGGTTGCCGATATTCAGGCTGGTGTAGATCAGGCTCCAGGTCATGTGCATGGCCTGCTCGTCACGGCTGTTCAACTGCTCGATCACCACGTTGCCATCCTTGAACAGTTTCTTGCGCACCGAGCGCACGCCACTGCCGGTCATTTCGATATGCGCCAGCGCGGGGATGAACACCGGGAAGCCGGCGAAGTTGCCGACGATATTCCACACGCTGGCGGCCGGGGCGGCGATCTCGACGCTGGAAACCACCAGGCAGCCTTGCGGGTTGCGGATCAGGGTGTCGGGTTTGAGTGCTTGCATGGGATGTTGCTCCTGTTGTGGATAAAGGGGGTCAGATAAAGCCGATGTCGGCCAGGTAGCGGCAGCCGCGGCTAAGCAGCGCCGGGTCCTTGCTCGGGTAACGGGCGCCCATGCGCTGCACGCCGGCACGGGCGTTGTCGTGGGCGATGCCGGAGATATCGCCGATGTCTTCTTCGAAGCCGTCCAGGTAGAAGCCCAGGACGTCGTACAGCGCGTTTTGGCGGTCGACCCGGGCCAACTGGCGCTGCCACTGCTCGACGCTGACCAACTCGAAGGCATGGCCCTGCGCATGGAACGACGCCAGGTAGTCACGCCAGCGCAGTGGCTCGGGGTTGTGCAGGTTGAACACGCATTGGCCAGCCTGGTGGCGGCTGCTGTGGAAGGCGATGAAACGGGACAGGAAGTCCACCGGCATGAGGTCGAAGTCGATCTCCAGCCCCGGTACCTGGCCCAGTTGCAGCGAACCCTTGAGCATCAGCATCAGCCGGTTGCGCTGGGGCTGGCAGGCGCCCGTGCGGCTGTCGAAGGTGATGTTGCCGGGACGGAACAGGTTGACCCACACGCCCTGCTCGCGGGCACGGCTGAGGATGCGCTCGCCGACCCATTTGCTCAGGTTGTAGCCATTGCGGATGTAGATCGGTGGGGTACTGGCCGGGTCGCTCTCCAGCACGCGACCGTCACCGTCCACCGCGCTGCACGCGGACAGGGTCGAGACGAAGTTGAAGATCTTCTTGCGCCGGCCTTCGCACAGCCGCAGGCACTCGAACAACGGCTCGATGTTGTCGGCGGCCAGCACCTCGTAGTCGAGCACATGGTTGACCTGCGCGGCGTTGTGCAGCAGGGCGCCATAGTGGTTGTCCAGGTCGTCGTAGTCGGCCTGGGACAAGCCCAGCAGCGGCTTGCGCAGGTCTGCCTCGAGTACCCGCACGCGGCTCAGGTCCAGGTTGATATGGTTGTCCTGCAGGGCTTGGGCGAAGCGTTCCTCGGCGGACTGCCCACCGGCGCGGCGTACCAGGCAGGCGACTTCGGTGGCGCCCCACTCCAGCAAGGCTTCAACCAGGTGAACGCCAAGGAAGCTGTTGGCCCCGGTGACGATGACCTTGTGCACATCGCCCAGACGCTCCATCGGCAGTACCTGCAGGCCGAGATCGCGGTTGGCGTCCTGCTCCAGGCGCGCCAGGGAGGTCGGCAGCGCATCATCGTTGCCGTCGAGCAGCGCGCCCAGGCGCCGCAGGGTCGGCTGCTCGATGAAACGGTTGATGGCCACACCCTGGCCGAAGTGTTCCCGGATCTCCAGCAACAGGCGCGACAAGAGGATCGAGTGCCCGCCCAGGTTGAAGAAGCTGTCGTCCAGTGAGATGTCGGCTGGCGGCAGTTCCAGCAACTCGCTCCACAGATGCAACAGGCGCTTTTCGGTGTTGGTCTCTGGTGCGATGTGCGCGTTCGCCGACAGGGCCAGTGGCTGTGCCGACAGCGCCCGGCGGTCCACCTTGCCGTTGGCGGTATAGGGCATGTGCTCCAGCACCTGGTAGAACAACGGGCGCATGTAGTCGGGCAGGTGCCGCTCGGCATGTTCGCGCAGCAAGGCTTGCGCATCGGTCCGCTGTGGGTGGGCGAGGAAAGCCAGGATCCGGCGCTGCGCGTCGATCACCACCGCCACCTGGGCGAACAGGTGGCTGTCGCGCAAGCAGTGCTCGATCTCCTCGGGCTCGACCCGAAAACCTCGGATCTTCACCTGGTTGTCACGCCGTCCGCACAGCTCGATGCCCTGGGCGGTCCACTTGCCGATGTCTCCGGTGCGATAGGCACGCAGCGTGCGGCCGGCGGGCAGGTCCAACTCGACGAAGCGTTCGGCGGTCAGTGCCGGCTTGTTCAGATAGCCCAGGCCGACACCGGGCCCGGCGATGTACAGCTCGCCCGGGGTCTGCTCCGTTACCGGTTGCAGCGCCGGGTCGAGTATCAGCACCTGGGTGTTGGCGATCGGCAGGCCCAGGTTGCGGTTGCTGTCACCGCTGGCGAACACCCGGGTGGTGGCCAGCACTGTGGTTTCCGTCGGCCCGTAGATGTTGTGCATCCGGCACTGACCGGCCAGGCGGGCGATGACCTCCGGCTCGCAGACGTCGCCGCCAGTGACCAGGTGGCGCAGGCCGAGGTGGACATTGCGCGGCAGGATGCTCAGCAGGGCCGGTGGCAGGAACGCGTGGCTGACTTCCTGGCTGTGGATAAGTTGTACCAGCTGCTGCGGATCGCGGCGCTGATCCTCACTGGGCAGCACCAGTTCCGCACCGCAGGCGAAGGTCGGCAGGATATCCAGCAGTGAGGCATCGAAGCCGATGGTGGAGAACTGCAGCACTCGGCTGTGCTCGTCCAGGGCCACATGCTCACGGTACCAGGCCATGAAGTGCGTAAGGTTGCGCTGGCTGAGCAGCACGCCCTTGGGCTGGCCGGTAGTGCCGGAGGTGTAGATCGCCACGCAGGCCTGCTCGGCGCCGGCCTGGCGCAGCGCCAGGCCGGGCAACGGCATGGTCGGTGTCGCCGCGATGCCGCGAATATCCACATGAGAGATATCCACAGGCGCCTGCCCGTCATGCAGCACGACGCAGGCACCGGCATCCTCGAGGATCGACTGGCGTCGTTCGGCCGGCGTTGCCGGGTCCAGCGGCAGGTAGATGGCGGCGCAGCCCAGCACCGCCAGCAGGCTGGCATAGAGGTCGGGCGACTTGCCCATGCACACGGCGACCACGGGTGGCTGTTCACCTGGCTCGGGCAGCAACGGCGCCAGGGCCTGCTGGATGGCGACGGTGCGGGCATGCAGCTGGCGATAGCTGGAGCGCTGGCCGGCATGGTTCAGCGCAGGGCATTCGGCATGCAGGCGCAAGCTGTGCTCCAGCGTATCGATCAGGCCGGTTTCGGCCTTCTCCAGCAAGTCAGCGCGCAGTGTGCGGTTGAACGGGTGGCGGTAGGCCAGAGTCTCCAGCCAGTCCAGGCCGTGCTCGCGCTCCTGGTCGCCGGGGCTTGCCGCGGGTGCTTCCTGCAGATGCGCCGGATTGCGCGCAAAGCGGGTGACCTGCAGGGCCAGTTGATCACACAGGGCCTGCAGGGCGTCTTCACGCAACTGCTGGCCGTTGCCGGAGCTCGGCGCGGGGATCGCAGCTCGCTGGATCAGCCGCTGGGCGCTGGCACTGCCGCACCAGCACAGGGCTTCCAGTTGCGGCAGGGGTTCGGCGAAGCTGGCGCCCAGGCGCAGCCTGAGCAGTGGGGTGTTGCCCAGGGCATGCCAGTCGCAGCTGCCCAGGGCCAGGCTGCCATCTTCCACCACCAGGTCCGGCCAGGCCGACAGCTGCTGGCGCAAGGCTTGCGCGCTGTCGGCGGTGGCCGAGCCATGGCCGTGCTCGTCGAGCAGCCGGGTGAATGCCTCCAGGGTGGGGCTGGTGCCCACCAGGAGTATGTCGAGGCGTCTCATGTCCAGGTCCTCAGGGCAGGTAATCGCGCAGGGCGTCTTGTACGCAAGGCGACTCGAGCATCGAGCTGCTGCGGAAGAAACGCAGGATGTTGCCCAGCAGCGGATGCTGGTGATTGATCGGGTAGGCCAGGCCCTGCGCCTCCTCGCGCAAGGCCTGGCGCACCGGCTCGCTCACCGGCAAGGCGGCGATCAGGGCGCAGTCGAACGCCTGCTGGATGTCGCTGGTCAGGTACTGGCGCAGGAACAGCGGCAGCACCTTGGCGATCGCCTGGCGATCCGCTTGCGGCGCGGTGTGCCAGTAGATGCGCGTCAACCGTGCCCAGAAGCTTGAATGACGGCCTTCGTCCAGCAGGTGATCGGCCATCAGTCCTTTCACCGAGGGCTTGACCGAGTCGTCCTTGGCAAAGGCCGCGACATCGTCGGTCAGGGTGTTCTCGGCGATGCCCACGCAGATCAGCTCCAGCGCATCGCGCAGTGCCTCGGGCACCTGGTCCAGCACGGCCGGAATGGCGCGGCTGAGTTCGATCTCCTGGGGCAGGGCGATCGGCTCGATGCCGGTCAGGGCGATGGTCTGCTGCAGGAAGTCCATCGCCACCAGGGCGTGATAGTCCTCGTCCACCACCACGGTCATCGCGTCGTAGCGACAGGCGAACGGGAAGCGCACGGCAAAGCGGTCCTTGGCGATGCGCCGGGCGGTGCGGTCGACGATTTCGGTCTCGAAGATCACCACATCGTTGATGAACTTGTAGAGACTTTGCACCAGCACGAAATCACGCAGCTGCGGACATTCGCGCTGGAACGTCGCGCCGAGCACCAGGGGTTGGCGGCTCAGGGGGTAGATCAGTCGCTGGTCATCCTCCACCAGGCGCCGGGGCCGGGTGCGGATGGTCGCCCGAGCCTCCCAGGCCTCGGCAAAGGAGCGGTACTCGAGGGCATTCATGGGGTGACCTCGGCGACAGGTGTCTGCAGCGAGGCACGCAGGCGGTCCCACAGCGCCATGCGGCTGTCCACGGCGGCGATGGCGGCCACGTAGACGTCTTCCTGGCGCAGCGGGTCGTGGTCGACCAGGCGGGCCAGCAATTGTTCGGCGGCAGGCCCGTGGTCTTCGGAGTCCACCTCGATATGGCGCTGCAGGTAGTAACGGAAGGTCGGAGCCTGCTCGGTGCCGATGCCCCACTCGTCGAGGATCTGCTGGAACATCGCCGGGATCACGCTTTCCCGGCCATGCAGGAAGGCGGCCGCAACCCGGTGGGCCGGCGCGTCGATAGCCACCTCGAGGGTGTCGCGGACGAATCGCTGGGCGGCTTCACTGGCACCGCAGCGCTGCAGGGCGTCAATGGCCGTGATGCCTTGCTGTTGCAGGCTGATGAAGCGATCGATGGCCTGGGTGCTGGCGCCGACCTCGCGCATGGCATCCAGGTACAGTTCGAAGTGGCTGTAGTGACCGTGGTCGAGGCGGTCATCCGATTCTTCGCCCAGCACGATCTCGTTGATCAGGCGTGCTGCGGCCGGGTCCGCAGGTGGCAGCCATGGCAGGCTGACGCAGGTCAGCTCCTGCTGCAGGCGCTTGGTCAGCGACATGAAGTCCCAGACTGCAAAAACATGGGTTTCCATAAATCGACGCAGTGTCTGCAGCGAGTCGATCTCGGAAAAGAGCGGGTGCAGGGAAAGTTCATGTTTCTTGTCGGAAAGTGTGCGCTTCAATGTGCTCATGATGAGGTCCGTTATGGATGGAATTCAGGGATCAAGTTGCTCTGCGCATTGTTCGTTATATAAATTCCAGGCGAAGAGATACCTCGAATGAAATTTCGACATCGAACAACGGATAGAGGCCGGCAGGGCTTGTCTGGCAAGGCGTCCACGGTGATGCCTGGCCGCCCTTGGCTGGCGCTATAAAAGTTAGAACAACTTCAAAGTTCGCCGCAATTGTTTTTTTGATTATTTTATGCTCGGACTTTTCTTGAAATATAAGTGCCCGAATAAAACTTTGGGTAAGTTTTATTTTGGCAATATGTGCTCCTTCCGATAAATAACGATCAGAAAAATAGACACAGAGTGAATGCCTCACTCGGAGCACTGGTGAACGGAGATGGGAGAGTGACTATTGGAGGGCGGCTGATCGCGTGCGGTCCTTGCCCCGGTGCCAGGTTCCTTCTACTGGTGAATGAGGAGGCAGGCGGCCAGGTCCACGTCTGATGATCAGCGGCCGCTGCGGGGAGTAGAGTGTGCCCAAAATGCTGGCACTGCCATGGCCAGCAGCAGACCGGGCAGAGTAAATGCCCTCTTGGTCAGCGTATGGAAGGCAGGGGGAAGGTCAGTAACTGAGCAGCCCGAGGTGGCTGTTGAAGATGCGCACCAGGCGCTGGTTGAGCAGCGAAGCATCGACCGATGGCAGCGGCAACTCGATCAGCTCCAGCTCTCGGCGCACCAGACTGTGCCAGCCGAGCATCGCGGCCAGGGAGCCGGGCGGGTACAGCACGGTCATCGGCACCTGCAATGGAAGGTTGCTGGTACTGAACTGCGGGCTGTCACAGCTTGAAACAAACAAGTGACGGGTCTGCCCCGGACTCGTCTCCTGCACCTGTTGGATCAGGGCCAGGGCGATGTGCGCGCCCAGTCCTTGGGCGAACATCGCGTGGGGTTGTGCAAGGTAGGGTTGGAGCTGTTCGCGCAGGGCCTGGGTCAGGCGCCCGGCCACGGGCAGCGCGGTGGACTGTTCCAGGTCGGCAATGCTTGGGACATCGACCGCGACCAGTTCGATGGGGTCGCTGAGGGTCCTTGCCCAGGTACGGTACTGGGCAAGTTGCTGCCGGGTGCTGGCCAGGCAGATCAGGCGGATCCTGGACGGCTGGTCGGGCGTGGTTTCCTGTCGCGTCTGCACGTGCACTGCCGTTCCTTGTGGCGGATCGTGTCTGCGCAGCGACGCGGTCGCTGAGGTCGGCTGCGCGGTTGAGCAGGATCAGTTGCCCGATTGCCTGTCGAGGTAGCTCCTGATGGTGCGCGCGGCATGGTTCAGGTGCTCTTCCAGAAGCTCGATGGCTCTGTCCACCAGTTTGTCGCTGGCGGCGTCGACCAGGGCGATGTGGTCGTCCTGGGTGAGCTTGCCCAGCCCCATCGAGGACAGGTGGAAGCGCAGGAAGCGTTCCTCCTCGTTGAGCTCGATCTCGATCATGCGCAGCAGTTTCTGGTTCTGCGCCTTGCTGTAGAGGGCCATGTGGAACAGACGGTTGAGCCGGCCGATCTCGGCGTGGCGGGTCTCATTTTCCAGCTGGCGGATGTATGCCCTGGCCTGGGTGATGTCGTCGGCATCGAGCAAGGGGATCGACTGACGCAACGCCTCGGTCTCGAGCAGCACGCGCAGGGCGTAGGTGTCGACGGCATCCTCGCCGATCAGTGGTGCCACAACCGCACCTTTGTGCATCACCACCTGCAGCAGCGACTGGGCCTCGAGCTGGCGCAGCGCTTCGCGCACGGGCATGCGGCTGACGCCGAACAGGGTCGCCAGCTCTTGCTGGCGCACGGCGGTGCCCGGTGGCAGGCGGCCGTCGAGGATGGCACTGCGCAGGCGCTCTTCTATGACACTGCGGGCCAGGTGCGGCGGTACCTGCTCGCTGCCCAGCACGGTGCTCAGGAGTTTGGGTTTCTCAGCCACGCGGGGTTCGCCTCGGCAACATGAAAATTGGATCCAATAACCCTAGTGAGGGAAGGGGCCGCTTGTCAAACGGATTGATCAAGCGGGTGCGCCATGGCGCACTCACGAAACGCGGCTATCGTGAAGCAAGTTGTCGGCATTGGGAAGATGGCCAAGGTCGCCAGCCCTTGTACGAAGCGGGTTTGCCGACAGTTGGCAGCACAGGCACCCGGTGCCATTGTCTTTTGCCGCGCCAGCCCGCACCATCGCTGCTTTCGACTGATCTGAACGGGTGTGCGCAGTGGCGATACCTTGGCCTCTCAATGCGACCGCACGCCGGCTCGGCCTTGCCGTGCTGCTCGGCTGCCTGTGGCTGGGCGCTACACAGGCGGATTGGGACTTCTCGCAGATCAGCCGCCGTGCGCAGGCCCTGTATGGTCCGCTGGGGTCGGGGCAGGGGCGTATAGATGCCTGGCAGAACCTGCTGGCGACACAGAAGCAGGGCAGCGAGCTGGAGCAGTTGCAGGTAGTCAACCTGTTCTTCAACAAGCAGTTGCGCTACGTCGAGGACATCGACCTGTGGCACGAGGTCGATTACTGGGCCACGCCGGTCCAGTCGCTGATCAAGGGCGCGGGCGACTGCGAGGACTATGCCATCGCCAAGTACTTCAGCCTGCGGCGCATGGGCGTCCCGGCGGAAAAGCTGCGCATCACCTACGTCAAGGCCTTGCGCCAGAACCGTGCGCACATGGTCCTGACCTATTATTCAAGCCCACAGGCCCAGCCGCTGGTGCTCGACAGCCTGATGGACGCGATCAAGCCGGCCAGCCAGCGTACCGACCTGCTGCCGGTGTATGCCTTCAACGGTGAAGGCCTGTGGCTGACCGGAGCTGGCGGCAACAAGAAGGTCGGTGACACCAAGCGCCTGTCGCGGTGGCAGGACTTGCTGAAGAAAATGCAGGCCGAAGGGTTCCCGGCCGAACCGGTTTACTGAAGGAGCACAGATGTCACTGTTCAAACAATTGCTGCTAGCCATTTGCCTGTTCCTGGTGGTCGCCTTCAGTGGCAGCTTCATGGTCAGCCTGGAGAGCTCGCGCAGCCAGTACGTCAACCAGCTGCGCTCCCATGCCCAGGATGCGGCGACCGCGCTGGCGCTGTCGCTGACGCCGAACATCGATGACCCGGCGATGGTCGAGCTGATGGTCAGCTCGATTTTCGACAGTGGCTACTATTCGAGCATCAAGGTCATCGACCTGGACTCCAATGCCGTGCTGGTCGAGCGCCATGCCGAGCCCGATGCGGGAAGCGTGCCGGGCTGGTTCATCCAGCTGATCGGCCTGGACCCGGCCGGTGGTGACGCCATTGTCAGCCGTGGCTGGCAGCAGGCGGCGCGGGTCGAGGTGATCAGCCATCCGATGTTCGCCCTGGCCAAGCTCTGGCAGAGCGCCCTGGGCAGCCTGGGCTGGCTGCTGCTGTGCGGCGCGGCGAGTGCGGTGCTTGGGGCGCTGCTGCTGCGTCGCCAACTGCGGCCGCTTGACTATATGGTGGCGCAGTCCCACGCCATTGCTCGCCGTGAGTTCCTCAGCCTGCCGGAGTTGCCGCGTACGCCCGAGCTGCGCCGGGTGGTGCAGGCGATGAACCAGATGGTCGAGAAGCTCAAGGCGCTGTTCACCGAACAGGCCGAGCGCAGCGAGAAGCTGCGTGCCGAGTCGTACCAGGACAGCCTCACCGGGCTGGCCAACCGTCGATACTTCGAAATGCAGCTCAACGCCCGGGTCAGCAATCTGGAGGAGGCCCGTGCCGGCTACCTGCTGTTGCTGCGAGTCCAGGACCTGGCGGGCCTGAACGCGCGCCTGGGTGGCCAGCGCACCGACCAGTTGCTGCAGGCGGTGGGCGAGCAGTTGCGCCGCACCTGCGCGAACTTCCCCGAGACCAACGACCTGATCACCCGCAGTCGTGGCGGCGAGTTCGCGGTGCTGGCGCCGGGCATGGTGCATGAGGAGGCGATCCAGTTGGCTCAAGCCCTGGAGACCACCTTGCAGAGCCTGCACGAGACCGGCGCCAGCGATGTCGACCCGGTGGCCTGCATTGGCCTGGCGCCTTACAGCCCCGGCGATGCCCCGCAAGCGCTGCTCAAGCTCGCCGACGAGGCCCTGGCCCGCGCCGAGAGCCAGCCCGCGCCGGGCTGGGTGTGCCTGGAACAGGGCGCAGCGGGCCAGGCCGCCGACAGCCACCACGCCTGGCACACGCGCCTGGACCAGGCGTTGGACAAAGGGCAGTTCGAGCTGTTCTTCCAGCCCGTCGTGGATGCCAGGGCGCCGGAGCGGGTGCTGCACTACAAGGTCATCTCGCGCCTGCACGACGAGCAGGGTGAAGCCCTGGCGGCCGGCCGCTTCCTGCCGTGGCTGGAGCGCTTCGGCTGGATGGCGCGGCTGGACCTGCTGGTGCTGGAGAAAGTGCTCAGGCACTTGCAGGGACATGGCGAGGCGCTCGCGCTGAACCTGTCGGCCGCGACCCTGGCCGATCCCAAGGCGCTGCAGCGAGTCTACGAGCTGCTGGGGCAGCATGGCGCGCTGGGGCGGCGGCTGACCTTCGAGATCGGCGAAGAGCAGTTGCCCGAGCAATCGGTGCTGGAGCAACTGACCCGACGCCTGCGCGCCCTGGGCTTCAGCCTGGCGCTGCAACGCTTCGGCGGGCGCTTCAGCATGATCGGCAACCTCGCCCACCTGGGCCTGGCCTACCTGAAGATCGACGGTGGCTATATCCGCAGCATCGACCAGGAGCGGCACAAGCGCCTGTTCATCGAGGCCATCCAGCGCGCGGCGCACAGCATCGACCTGCCGTTGATCGCCGAGCGGGTAGAGACCGAAGGGGAGCTGAAGGTACTACGGGAGATGGGCGTGCAGGGGATTCAGGGGCAACTGGTAGGTGGGCCGGCACCCTGGCGCTGAGTGGCACACTGTGGGAGATTACCCAGCCCTTCGGGTAGCACGCGAGCCCTGTGGGAGCGGGTTTATCGGACCGCCGCACCGCCGCGAACACCGGCAGAGCCGGTGCCAGGCACCGCGTTGGATTCTTCGCGGCTAAAGCCGCTCCCACAGTGATAACAGTTCCCTGCGCGACAGCGTCGTAGCCCGAAAGGCTGGCCTATCTCCTACAGGAGCAAGCAAGGGCCGCGTGATCAGATCAATCCGCCGTCCTCGTCTTCCTCGATCAGGTTGTTCAGGCCGCCTAGCGCCTCACGCGCGCTGGCGCGACTGAGCAGCTTGGCCTGGGCACCGGGCGGCAGGTCGGTGATGCTGAACACGCCCTTGGCGGTCAGTACCTCGATCAGGTCCTCCAGTACCCGGATCATGTCCAGGTCGCTCTGCTTGAGCTGCTTGAGGCTGTTCTCGACAACGTTGTCGGCGAACCATTCCTGGATCTCGGCATTGTCTGCCGGGACCATGTCGTTAAAACCACCGAATTCGGCGGCTTCAACCCGCAGCAAACGGCCGTCAGCGTCGCGTTGCACGTAGAACATGGCGGCGTCCCTCGTCACGATGAATCCTTTTTGGTAGTCAGCAGCATAGGCAAAGTTCACCGGGCATGTAAGCCCGGTGCACGAGTATGCGCGTGAAGGGATGGCTGGAAAAGCCCGCGCCCCCAACGGCGGCCCTTGCGGGCCGCCGTAGAGAGGCAGGGATCAGCTGTTGGAGTTGTCGATCTTGATGGTCGGGTCGGCACCGCTGATCAACGAGTTGATCGTGGTGTTGGACCAGTTCACGCCCTCGAGCTTGATGGTCACGTCGGCGTTGGCCAGGCCACCGGCGGCGTTGAGCTTGCCTTCGGTGCTGACCTGCAGGGTCGACTCGCCATTGACCGTGGTGATCTTCAGGAAGTTGTCGATGGTGCTGGCCTTCTCGCCCTGGAGCAGGTCGCTCAGGTCGAGGCGGTCGCCCTCGCTGGCCTTGAAGTCCTTGATCACGTCCTTGCCCAGGTCGCCGGACTTCCACACGAAGGTGTCGGCACCGCTGCCACCGGTCATGATGTCGTCACCCTTGCCGCCGATGAGGATGTCATTGCCGGCACCGCCGAACAGGATGTCGTTGCCTTCGCCGCCGAGCAGGGTGTCGTTGCCGGTGCCACCGAGCAGGATGTCATTGCCCTTGCCGCCGTCGATGTAGTCGTTGCCACCCTGGCCGAAGATGATGTCGTTGCCATTGCCGCCCAGCAAGGTGTCGGCGCCGTCGTTGCTGCGCGAGACATCGAACTCGGCGTAGTTCTCGGTGATGTACTTGTGCATCGCCCGTGCGTCCACGCTGCCCGCGTCGACGCCCAGCTTGTCGGCGACATAGCCGCGGATCGCCTCGACACCGGTGCCGGCAACACCGTCGAAGACCATCAGGTCACCGAAGATGATGTCGTTGCCGTCGCCGCCGTTGACCGTGTCATTGCCCGGCTGGGTGACTTCGGTATGGCCGAGGATGGCTTCGGCCAGCTTGCTCGGGTCGATGTTGGTCTGCGGCTTGCCGTCGGTGTCGTATGGTTTCAGGTCGTTGGTGTTGACGCCGTTGTTGAGGCCGATGGCCTCGACTTGGGACAGGCCCGAGAGCAGCTTGAAGCTGTCCTGCGAGTTGCTCGTGGTGGTGCTGTTGGTGTCGTAGCCCAGGCCGCCACGCGAAGACAGCTCATAGGTGCCGTTGCCTTCGGCATGCAGTTCGCCCGATACGCCGTATTTCCAGCCGTTGCGGTAGTACTGCACCTGCAGGTTGCCGGCGTTGTCGATGCTGACGTAGTTGGTGTTGCTGCTGTCGATGTAGCCGTTGTACGCCATGCCCGGCTTGTAGTTGATCGAAGCCAGGAAGGTGTCCAGGGTGATGCCCGAGGTCCCCAGGGTCGGGTTGGGGTTCTCGTTGGCCTGGTAGTAGGTCGGCTTGCCGTCGGTGATGAAGAACGTCTGGTTGCTGCCGGTGTTGCCACCATCCTTGAGGTTCTGGAACCAGTTGGCGGTGGTCTTGAAGGCGTCCTCGTAGTTGGTGCCGCCGTCCGCCCGCAGGTTGTTCAGGGCGTTGAGCAACTGCTGCAGGCCGGCATCGTTCAGGGTTACCGCAACGCTGCTCTTGACCTGGGTGGCGAAGTCCACCAGCAGGATGTTCACGGTGCCCGACTGGTCGCCCTTGACGCTGGCGGCCAGGGTCTTGAACACCGACTCCAGGGATTTCTTCGCCGCATCCACGCCGGACGAGCCCATGCTGCCCGAGGTGTCGACGATGAAGGCGAGGTTGTAGTCCTGGCCCGGCACCACGTGCAGGCCGGTGACGTCGGCCACCACCACATCGTTGCCGTCGGTGCCGGTGATGTTGTCGCTGTCCGAGGACAGGTTGCTGGTGGTGTAGGACTGCGGGTAGACCGTGACCTTGATGGTGCCTTCGCTGGTCGCGGTGCTGCCGCCGACGCTCTCGGTGGAGGTCGAGCTGACCTTCACGTCGAACTGGCCGGCATAGTAGGCCGGTGGCTTGATGGTCAGGCCGCCCAGGTTCCAGCCGGTGACGTCCACCGCGTCCTTGCCGACGGTGATGGTGTGGCCGGCGTTGTCGGCCAGCACCGAGCCTGCCGGGATGCCGCTGAGCTTGACGCTCAGGGCCTCGGAGCCGTCAGTGTCGGTCAGGTTGGTGCTGATGCCCACCAGCTTGACCGGGGCGCCGTTCTCGCTGCCTTCGTTGAGCTTGTAGCCGTCGTAGTAGCCCTGGTTGTTGCTGCCGTGCAGGTCGCCGACGGTCACGCCGGCGTTGGTCAGGTCCTTGACGCTCGGGTACATCGGGATGTTCGAGCTGTTGAGGTCGGTGACCGCGCCGTTGCCCACCTTGATGTTGACGTCCAGGCTGCCGGGGCCGGCCTGGTTGGCGTTGTAGATCTCCAGGGTGTAGTAGCCGCTGGTGGTCGGGGTGAAGCTGCCGGAGATGGCGCCGCTGCCCGAGCCCCAGGTACCGCTGGCGACGTTCTTGCCACCGACGACGATCTGCAGGCTGTCGTCGGCGGTGCCGCTGAACGCATAGGTCTTGCCGGCTTCGAGGTAGATCAGGCCGGAGGTCTTCGAGCCTGTGCCAGGCGACACGGTGGCGACCGTGTCGACACCGGTGACGGTCTCGCTCTTGCTGGCGTTGCCGGAGTTGGCGAAGACGTTCTTCAGCGCATCGCCGGTGATGCCGTTGCCGTTGCTCCCCAGGCCGGTGAGGCTGTTCCAGGTTTCCTTGAGCAGGCCGATGGAGTTGACGTTGTTGTTGCCGATGTTCAGGTCAGGCTTGTCGGCCACTGGCGCGATATCGACCTTCATGGTCACTTCGCCGCCGGCGTTGGTGCCGTCGTTGGGCTTGTACTTGATCTGCGCGTAGTCGGCCTGCTTGTTGCCCACGCCGCTGCCGCCATAGCCGTCGACGCCCGACTGGTTGGCCAGCGGCACGAACTTGAGCTTGCCGGCGGCGATGTCGGCCTGGCTGATGTTCTGGTTCAGCGACACATCGACCCACGAGGTGCCGTTGAAGAACTTCAGGCTGCCCAGGTCCGGCAGCTTACTGATGGTCACCGACAGGCCGGTGTTGCCATCGGCGTCGCTGACGTTGAAGTCGCCCCACTTGAACACGTAGTCGGTGTCTTCGCTGCCGGTCACGGCGCCACCGGTCGACACCGGCGCGTGGTCGTTGTCGATGATGGTGGTGGTGACGCTGGACTTGCCGGCGTCGACCTGCAGGTTCTCGAAGCCGCCGCCCGTGGCGCCGGTGATCTTGACCGTGAAGTTCTCCGAACCCTCGACCAGCTTGTCGTCGATGGTCTTGATGTCGAAGGTGGTGCCGCTGCTGCCCGCCGGGATCTTCACGGTGACCACACCGGTGAAGTCCTGGCCGTCGGTGGCGGTGCCGCTGTAGGTCAGGGTGATGGTCACCTCGGACTTCGACGGGTTGCTCAGGGTCAGGTTGTAGTGGGCGGTATCGCCTTCGGTCACCGAGGTGTCGCCGCTGATGCCGACGGTGGTCAGGTCGCCCTGGCCGCTCGGCTCGTCGGTGACGCTGGTGGTGACGGTATTGCTGCCCAGGGTCAGTTTCTCGAAGTTGTCGCCACCGGCGACCGTTTCGATCTTGTTGACGATGTTCGGCTGGCCACCGAGGTACGGGTCGTCCTTGGCGGTGATGGTGAAGGTGCCGCTGGCGCTGCCGGCCGGGATGCTGACCTTGGTGCCATCGGTCAGGGTGAAGGTCAGGCCGTTGTGGCCGGTGACCGACAGGCCCTGGGCGTTGGTCAGGGTCACGGTGTAGGTGACCTGGCCGCCTTCGCTGACGGTGGTCTTGTCGGCGGACAGGGTGGCGACCACTTCACTGATGGTATCGCTGATCTGCACGGTGGCGTTGCCACCCAGCTCGAGGTTCTCGAAGGTCTTGCCGGTGACCGCGGCATCGGTGATGCCGACGGTCAGCGAGCTGCCATCCTTGAACACGTCGTCGCCTTGGGCGGCGGCCTTGTACTCGACCTGGGTCTGGCCAGCCGGAATGATTACCTTGGCACCGTTGCTCAGGGTCACGGTCAGGTCCTGATCGAGCTTCTGGCTGACCTTGACGGTGAACGATGGCTGCTGGTCTTCGGTGACGTTGCCGTTGCCGACAATGGTGACCGAGACCTTGTCGCCCTGGTTGCCGGTACCCGGGGTGCCCGAACCTGGCTCGTCGGTGACGGTAGTCTTCACTTCGTTCTGGCCCAGGGTCAGTTTTTCGAAGTTGTCGCCGCCGGTGACGCCGGTGATCTTGTTGCTGATGGTCGGCTGGCCACCGACGAACACGTCGTCCGCAGCGGTGATGGTGAAGGTGCCGCTGGCGCTGCCGGCCGGGATGGTGACCTTGGTGCCGTCGGTCAGGGTGAAGGTCAGGCCGTTGTGGCCGGTGACCGACAGGCCCTGGGCGTTGGTCAGGGTCACGGTGTAGGTGATCTGGCCGCCCTCGGAAACGGTGGTCTTGTCGGCGGACAAGGTGGCCACGACTTCGCTGATGGTGTCGGTGATCTGCACGGTGGCATTGCCACCGAGTTCCAGGTTCTCGAAGGTCTTGCCGGTGACTGTGGCGTCGGTGACGCCTACGGTCAGCGAGCTGCCATCCTTGAACACGTCGTCGCCCTGGGCGGCGGCCTTGTACTCGACCTGGGTCTGGCCGGCCGGGATCACCACCTTGGCGCCATTGCTCAGGGTCACGGTCAGGTCCTGGTCGAGCTTCTGGCTGACCTTGACGGTGAACGACGGCTGTTGGGCTTCGTTGACATCGCCATTGCCGACGATGGTGACCGAGACCTTGTCGCCCTGGTTGCCGGTACCTGGGGTACCCGAACCTGGTTCGTCGGTCACCGTGGTGGTCAGCGTGTTGTTGCCGAGAGTCAGCTTCTCGAAGTTGCCGCCACCGGTGACGGACTCGATCTTGTTGACGATGCTCGGCTGGCCGCCGACGAACACGTCGTCCTTGGCGGTGATGGTCACGGTACCGGTGGCGCTGCCCGCCGGGATGGTGACCTTGGTGCCGTCGGTGAGGGTGAAGGTCAGGCCGTTGTGGCCGGTGACCGACAGGCCCTGGGCGTTGGTCAGGGTCACGGTGTAGGTGAACTGGCCACCCTCGGCAACCGTGGTCTTGTCAGCGGACAGGGTCGCGACCACTTCGCTGATGGTGTCGGTGATCTGCACGGTGGCCGAACCGCCGAGCTCGAGATTCTCGAAGGTCTTGCCGACCACGCTGGCATCGGTGATGCCGACGGTGAGCGGGCCGCCGTCCTTGAACACGTCGTCGCCCTGGACCGGCGCCTTGTACTCGACCTGGGTCTGGCCGGCCGGGATCACCACCTTGGCGCCATTGCTAAGGGTCACGGTGAGGTCCTGATCGAGCTTCTGGCTGACCTTGACGGTGAACGACGGCTGCTGGGCTTCGTTGACATCGCCGTTGCCGACGATAGTGACCGAGACCTTGTCGCCCTGGTTGCCGGTGCCCGGGGTGCCCGAGCCCGGCTCGTCGGTGACCGAGGTCTTCACTTCGTTCTGACCCAGGGTCAGTTTCTCGAAGTTGTCGGCACCGCTGACGCCGGTGATCTTGTTGCTGATGGTGGCCTGGCCGCCGACGAACACGTCGTCCGGCGCGTTGATGATGGCGGTGCCAGTGGCGCTGCCGGCCGGGATGGTGACCTTGGTGCCGTCGGACAGGGTGAAGGTCAGGCCGTTATGACCGGTGACCGACAGGCCCTGGGCGTTGGTCAGGGTCACGGTGTAGGTGACCTGGCCGCCTTCGGACACGGTGGTCTTGTCGGCGGACAAGGTGGCCACGACTTCACTGATGGTGTCGCTGATCTGCACGGTGGCGTTGCCGCCCAGTTCCAGATTCTCGAAGGTCTTGCCGGTGACTGCGGCATCGGTGATGCCGACGGTCAGCGAGCTGCCGTCCTTGAACACATCATCGCCTTGGGCGGCGGCCTTGTATTCGACCTGGGTCTGGCCAGCCGGAATGATTACCTTGGCACCGTTGCTCAGGGTCACGGTCAGGTCCTGGTCGAGCTTCTGGCTGACCTTGACGGTGAACGACGGCTGCTGGGCCTCGTTGACATCGCCGTTGCCGACGATGGTGACCGAGACCTTGTCGCCCTGGTTGCCGGTACCCGGGGTGCCCGAACCTGGCTCGTCGGTGACGGTGGTCTTCACTTCGTTCTGACCCAGGGTCAGTTTCTCGAAGTTATCCGCACCGGTGACGCCGGTGATCTTGTTGCTGATGGTCGGCTGACCACCGACGAATACGTCGTCTGGCGCATTGATGGTGAAGGTGCCGCTGGCGCTGCCGGCCGGGATGGTGACCTTGGTGCCGTCGGTGAGGGTGAAGGTCAGGCCGTTGTGGCCGGTGACCGACAGGCCCTGGGCGTTGGTCAGGGTCACGGTGTAGGTGATCTGGCCGCCCTCGGAAACGGTGGTCTTGTCGGCGGACAAGGTGGCCACGACTTCGCTGATGGTGTCGGTGATCTGCACGGTGGCATTGCCACCCAGTTCCAGGTTCTCGAAGGTATGGCCCGGAACCGTGGCATCGGTGATGCCGACGGTCAGCGAGCTGCCGTCCTTGAACACGTCGTCGCCCTGTGCGGCGGCCTTGTACTCGGTCTGGGTCTGACCTGCCGGGATCACCACCTTGTCGCCGTTGGACAGGGTGACGGTCAGGTCGTAGCCAAGCTTCTGGCTGACCTTGACGGTGAACGAAGGCTGCTGGGCCTCGTTGACATCGCCGTTGCCGACGATGGTGACGGACACCTTGTCGCCCTGGTTGTCGGTGCCTGGAGTACCGGTGCCCGGCTCGTCGGTCACGGAAGTCTGCACTTCGTTCTGACCCAGGGTCAGTTTCTCGAAGTTGTCGGCACCGGTGACACCGGTGATCTTGTTGCTGATGGTGGCCTGGCCGCCAACGAAGACGTCGTCAGGCGCCGTGATGATGGCGGTACCGCTGGCGCTGCCGGCCGGGATGCTGACCTTGGTGCCGTCGCTGAGGGTAAAGGTCAGGCCGTTGTGGCCGGTGACCGACAGGCCCTGGGCGTTGGTCAGGGTCACGGTGTAGGTGATCTGGCCGCCCTCGGACACGGTGGTCTTGTCGGCGGACAAGGTGGCCACGACTTCGCTGATGGTGTCGCTGATCTGCACGGTGGCGTTGCCGCCCAGTTCCAGATTCTCGAAGGTCTTGCCGGTGACCGCGGCGTCGGTGATGCCGACGGTCAGCGAGCTGCCATCCTTGAATACATCGTCGCCCTGGGCCGCGGCCTTGTACTCGACCTGGGTCTGGCCGGCCGGGATCACTACCTTGGCGCCATTGCTCAGGGTCACGGTCAGGTCCTGGTCGAGCTTCTGGCTGACCTTGACGGTGAACGATGGCTGCTGGTCTTCGGTGACGTTGCCGTTGCCAACGATGGTGACCGAGACCTTGTCGCCCTGGTTGTCGGTGCCTGGCGTGCCAGTGCCTGGCTCATCGGTCACGCTCGTGGTGACGGTGTTGTCACCCAGAGTGAGCTTCTCGAAGTTGTCGGCGCCACTGACACCCTCGATCTTGTTGACGATCGAAGGTTGGCCACCGACGAATACGTCGTCTGGTGCGGTGATGGTGAAGGTACCGCTGGCGCTACCGGCCGGGATGGTGACCTTGGTGCCATCGGTCAGGGTGAAGGTCAGGCCATTGTGGCCGGTGACGGACAGACCTTGGGCGTTGGTCAGGGTCACGGTATAGGTGATCTGGCCGCCTTCAGTGACCGTGGTCTTATCCGCAGTCAGGGTCGCGACGACTTCGCTGATGGTGTCGGTGATCTGAACCGAGGCATTGCCGCCCAACTCCAGATTCTCGAAGGACTTGCCATCGACGGCGGCATCGGTGATGCCGACGGTCAGGGTGTCGCCGTCCTTGAAGACGTCGTCGCCCTGAGCCTTGGCCTTGTACTCGGCTTCGGTCTGACCGGCGGGAATGACGACTTTGTCGCCGTTCGACAGGGTAACGGTCAGGTCGTGGTCGAGTTTCTGGCTGACCTTGACGGTGAAGGCCGGCTGCTGGTCTTCGGTGACATCGCCCTTGCCGACGATGGTGACGGTGACCTTGTCGCCCTGGTTGTCGGTACCTGGAGTGCCGGTGCCCGGTTCGTCAGTGACGGAGGTTTTCACTTCCTCCTGACCCAGGGTCAGTTTTTCGAAGTTGTCGGCACCAGTCACGCTTTCCAGTTTGTTGGTGATGGTCGGTTGACCACCAACGAACACATCGTCCGGTGCAGTGATGGTGAAGGTGCCGCTGGCGCTACCGGCAGGGATGGTGACCTTGGTGCCGTCGGTGAGGGTGAATGTCAGGCCGTTGTGGCCATTGACCGGCAGACCTTGGGCGTTGGTCAGGGTCACGGTGTAGGTGATCTGGCCACCTTCGGTGACGGTGGTCTTGTCGGCAGTCAGGGTCGCGACCACTTCGCTGACGGTGTCGGTGATCTGCACCGAGGCGTTGCCACCCAGCTCCAGATTTTCGAAGGACTTGCCATCGACGGCGGCATCGGTGATGCCGACGGTCAGGGTATCGCCGTCCTTGAAGACGTCGTCGCCCTGGGCTTTCGCCTTGTACTCGGTTTCGGTCTGACCGGCAGGAATGACCACCTTGTCGCCGTTGGACAGGGTGACAGTCAGGTCGTGGTCGAGCTTCTGGCTGACCTTGACGGTAAAGGCTGGCTGCTGGTCTTCGGTGACATCGCCTTTGCCGACGATGGTGACGGTGACCTTGTCGCCCTGGTTATCGGTACCCGGAGTGCCGGTGCCAGGTTCGTCAGTGACGGAGGTCTTCACTTCGTCCTGACCCAGGGTCAGTTTTTCGAAGTTGTCGGCGCCGGTGACACCTTCCAGCTTGTTGGTGATGGTCGGTTGGCCACCAACGAACACATCGTCCGGAGCGGTGATGGTGAAGGTACCGCTGGCGCTGCCGGCTGGAATGGTGACCTTGGTGCCGTCGGTGAGGGTGAAGGTCAGGCCGTTGTGGCCGTTGACCGGCAGACCCTGGGCGTTGGTCAGCGTCACGGTGTAGGTGATCTGGCCGCCTTCGGACACAGTGGTCTTGTCGGCGGTGAGGGTCGCGATGACTTCGCTGACGGTGTCGGTGATCTGCACCGAGGCGTTGCCGCCCAGTTCCAGATTTTCGAAAGCCTTGCCGTCAACGGCAGCATCGCTGATGCCGACGGTCAGGGTATCGCCGTCCTTGAAGACGTCATCACCTTGGGCCTTGGCCTTGTACTCGGCTTCGGTCTGGCCAGCAGGGATCACCACCTTGTCGCCATTGGACAGAGTGACAGTCAGGTCATGGTCGAGCTTCTGGCTGACCTTGACGGTGAAGGCTGGCTGCTGGTCCTCGGTGACATCGCCTTTGCCGACGATGGTGACAGTGACCTTGTCGCCCTGGTTGTCGGTACCTGGCGTGCCAGTGCCTGGCTCGTCGGTCACGGTCGTGGTGATCGTGTTGTCGCCGAGGGTCAGCTTCTCGAAGTTGTCTGCGCCGCTGACGCTTTCGATCTTGTTGACGATCGAAGGCTGGCCGCCGACAAACACGTCGTCCGGGGCGGTAATGGTGAAGGTGCCGCTGGCGCTGCCGGCCGGGATGGTGACCTTGGTGCCGTCGGTGAGGGTGAAGGTCAGGCCGTTGTGGCCATTGACCGGCAGACCCTGGGCGTTGGTCAGGGTCACGGTATAGGTGATCTGACCACCTTCGGACACAGTAGTCTTGTCGGCGGTCAGGGTCGCGACCACTTCGCTGATGGTGTCGGTGATCTGGACGGAAGCGTTACCGCCCAGTTCCAGATTTTCAAAGGCCTTGCCATCAACGGCGGCATCGGTGATGCCGACGGTCAGGGTATCGCCATCTTTGAAGACGTCGTCGCCCTGGGCCTTGGCTTTGTACTCGGCTTCGGTCTGACCGGCTGGGATGACAACCTTGTCGCCGTTGGACAGAGTGACAGTCAGGTCATGGTCGAGCTTCTGGCTGACCTTGACGGTGAAGGCCGGCTGCTGGTCTTCGGTGACATCGCCTTTGCCGACGATGGTCACGGTGACCTTGTCGCCCTGGTTATCGGTGCCCGGAGTGCCGGTGCCTGGCTCGTCGGTCACGCTCGTGGTGACGGTGTTGTCACCCAGCGTGAGCTTCTCGAAGTTGTCGCCACCGGCAACCGATTCGATCTTGTTGACGATGCTCGGCTGGCCACCGACGAATACGTCGTCTGGTGCAGTGATGGCGAAGGTGCCGCTGGCGCTGCCGGCTGGAATGGTGACCTTGGTGCCGTCGGTGAGGGTGAAGGTCAGGCCGTTGTGGCCGTTGACCGGCAGACCCTGGGCGTTGGTCAGCGTCACGGTGTAGGTGATCTGGCCACCTTCGGTGACGGTAGTCTTGTCGGCGGTGAGGGTCGCGACGACTTCGCTGACGGTATCGCTGATCTGTACGGTGGCATTGCCGCCCAGTTCCAGATTCTCGAAGGTCTTGCCATCAACGACTGCATCAGTGATGCCAACGGTCAGCGAGCTGCCATCCTTGAAGACGTCATCGCCCTGGGCATCCGCCTTGTACTCGACCTGGGTCTGGCCAGCCGGAATCACCACCTTGGCGCCATTGCTCAGGGTGACGGTCAGGTCCTGGTCCAGCTTCTGGTTGACCTTGACGGTAAAGGACGGCTGCAGGTCTTCGGTGACATCGCCGTTGCTGACGATGGTGACGGACACCTTGTTGCCGGTATCCGGATCATCAGTGACGGTGGTGGTGAGTGTTTCCTTGCCGAGCGTCAGCTTCTCGAAGTTGTCCGCGCCGCTGACACCTTCAAGCTTGTTCACGATCGAGGGCTGGCCGCCGACGAATACATCGCTCGGGGCGGTGATGGCGAAGGTACCGCTGGCGCTGCCGGCTGGAACGGTGACTTTGGTGCCGTCCGACAGGGTGAAGGTCAGGCCATTGTGGCCGGTGACCGACAGGCCCTGGGCATTGGTCAGGGTCACTGTATAAGTGATCTGGCCACCTTCGGTGACGGTAGTCTTGTCGGCGGTCAGGGTCGCGACGACTTCGCTTACTGTGTCGGTGATCTGAACCGAGGCATTGCCACCCAGCTCCAGATTCTCGAAGGCCTTGCCATCGACGGCAGCATCGGTGATGCCGACGGTCAGGGTGTCGCCGTCCTTGAAGACGTCATCACCCTGGGCTTTGGCTTTGTATTCGGTTTCGGTCTGGCCTGCTGGGATCACCACCTTGTCGCCGTTGGACAGGGTGACCGTCAGGTCGTGGTCCAGTTTCTGGCTGACCTTGACGGTGAAGGCTGGCTGCTGGTCTTCGGTGACATCGCCTTTGCCGACGATGGTGACGGTGACCTTGTCGCCCTGGTTGTCGGTGCCTGGAGTGCCAGTGCCTGGCTCGTCAGTCACCTTTGTGGTGACCGAGTTGTCGCCGAGAGTCAGCTTCTCGAAGTTATCACCACCGGTAACCGACTCGATCTTGTTGACGATGCTCGGCTGGCCACCGACGAATACGTCGTCCGGTGCAGTGATGGTGAAGGTGCCGCTGGCGCTACCGGCAGGAATGGTGACCTTGGTGCCGTCGGACAGGGTGAAGGTCAGGCCATTGTGGCCGTTGACCGGCAGCCCTTGGGCATTGGTCAAGGTCACGGTGTAGGTGATCTGGCCACCTTCGGTGACGGTGGTCTTGTCCGCAGTCAGGGTCGCAACGACCTCGCTGATGGTGTCGGTGATCTGAACGGAGGCGTTGCCACCCAGTTCCAGATTCTCGAAGGCCTTGCCGTCGACGGCGGCATCGGTGATGCCGACGGTCAAGGTATCGCCGTCTTTGAAGACGTCATCGCCCTGGGCTTTGGCTTTGTACTCGGCTTCGGTCTGACCGGCTGGGATGACAACCTTGTCGCCGTTGGACAGGGTGACCGTCAGGTCGTGGTCCAGTTTCTGGCTGACCTTGACGGTAAAGGCAGGTTGCTGGTCTTCGGTGACATCGCCTTTGCCGACGATGGTGACGGTGACCTTGTCGCCCTGGTTGTCGGTGCCTGGAGTGCCAGTGCCCGGCTCGTCAGTGACGCTCGTAGTGACCGTGTTGTCGCCGAGGGTCAGCTTCTCGAAGTTATCGCCACCGGCAACCGACTCGATCTTGTTGACGATCGAAGGCTGGCCGCCGACAAACACGTCGTCTGGTGCGGTGATGGTGAAGGTACCGCTGGCGCTACCGGCCGGGATGGTGACTTTGGTGCCATCGGTCAAGGTGAAGGTCAGGCCGTTATGGCCATTGACCGGCAGACCCTGGGCATTGGTCAGGGTCACGGTGTAGGTGATCTGGCCACCTTCGGTGACGGTGGTCTTGTCAGCGGTCAGTGTCGCAACGACTTCGCTGACGGTATCGGTGATCTGCACCGAAGCGTTGCCGCCCAGTTCCAGATTTTCGAAAGCCTTGCCATCAACGGCGGCATCGGTGATGCCGACGGTCAGGGTGTCGCCGTCCTTGAAGACGTCGTCGCCCTGGGCCTTGGCCTTGTATTCGGTTTCGGTCTGGCCGGCCGGGATCACGACCTTGTCGCCATTCGACAGGGTCACGGTCAGGTCATGGTCCAGCTTCTGGCTGACCTTGACGGTGAAGGCCGGCTGCTGGTCTTCGGTGACATCGCCTTTGCCGACGATGGTGACGGTGACCTTATCGCCCTGGTTGTCGGTGCCTGGCGTGCCAGTGCCCGGCTCGTCGGTCACGGTCGTGGTGATCGTGTTGTCGCCGAGGGTCAGTTTCTCGAAGTTGTCCGCGCCGCTGACGCCTTCGATCTTGTTGACGATCGAAGGCTGGCCGCCGACGAACACATCATCCGGTGCGGTAATGGTGAACGTGCCACTGGCGCTGCCTGCCGGGATGGTGACCTTGGTGCCATCGGTCAGGGTGAAGGTCAGGCCATTGTGGCCGTTGACCGGCAGCCCTTGGGCGTTGGTCAGGGTGACGGTGTAGGTGATCTGGCCGCCTTCGGACACAGTGGTCTTGTCCGCAGTCAGGGTCGCGACCACTTCACTGACGGTGTCGGTGATCTGGACGGAGGCGTTGCCACCCAGTTCCAGATTTTCAAAGGCCTTGCCATCAACGGCGGCATCGGTGATGCCGACGGTCAGGGTGTCGCCATCTTTGAAGACGTCGTCGCCCTGGGCCTTGGCTTTGTACTCGGCTTCGGTCTGACCGGCTGGAATGACGACTTTGTCGCCGTTCGACAGGGTCACGGTCAGGTCGTGGTCGAGCTTCTGGCTGACCTTGACGGTGAAGGCTGGCTGCTGGTCTTCGGTGACATCGCCTTTGCCGACGATGGTCACGGTGACCTTGTCGCCCTGGTTGTCGGTGCCTGGAGTGCCGGTGCCTGGCTCGTCGGTCACGCTCGTGGTGACGGTGTTGTCACCCAGCGTGAGCTTCTCGAAGTTGTCGCCACCGGCAACCGATTCGATCTTGTTGACGATGCTCGGCTGGCCGCCGACAAACACGTCGTCCGGTGCGGTGATGGTGAAGGTGCCGCTGGCACTGCCTGCCGGGATGGTGACCTTGGTGCCATCGGTCAGGGTGAAGGTCAGGCCGTTATGGCCGTTGACCGGCAGACCCTGGGCGTTGGTCAGGGTGACGGTGTAGGTGATCTGGCCGCCTTCGGACACAGCGGTCTTGTCGGCAGTCAGGGTCGCAACGACCTCGCTTACTGTGTCGATGATCTGAACGGAGGCGTTGCCACCCAGCTCCAGATTCTCGAAGGCCTTGCCATCGACGGCAGCATCGGTGATGCCGACGGTCAGGGTGTCGCCGTCCTTGAAGACGTCATCACCCTGGGCTTTGGCTTTGTATTCGGTTTCGGTCTGGCCTGCTGGGATCACCACCTTGTCGCCGTTGGACAGGGTGACCGTCAGGTCGTGGTCCAGTTTCTGGCTGACCTTGACGGTGAAGGCTGGCTGCTGGTCTTCGGTGACATCGCCTTTGCCGACGATGGTGACGGTGACCTTGTCGCCCTGGTTGTCGGTGCCTGGAGTGCCAGTGCCTGGCTCGTCAGTCACCTTTGTGGTGACCGAGTTGTCGCCGAGAGTCAGCTTCTCGAAGTTATCACCACCGGTAACCGACTCGATCTTGTTGACGATGCTCGGCTGGCCACCGACGAATACGTCGTCCGGTGCAGTGATGGTGAAGGTGCCGCTGGCGCTACCGGCAGGAATGGTGACCTTGGTGCCGTCGGACAGGGTGAAGGTCAGGCCATTGTGGCCGTTGACCGGCAGCCCTTGGGCATTGGTCAAGGTCACGGTGTAGGTGATCTGGCCACCTTCGGTGACGGTGGTCTTGTCCGCAGTCAGGGTCGCGACCACTTCACTGACGGTGTCGGTGATCTGGACGGAAGCGTTACCGCCCAGTTCCAGATTTTCAAAGGCCTTGCCATCAACGGCGGCATCGGTGATGCCGACGGTCAGGGTATCGCCATCTTTGAAGACGTCGTCGCCCTGAGCCTTGGCTTTGTACTCGGCTTCGGTCTGACCGGCTGGGATGACAACCTTGTCGCCGTTGGACAGAGTGACAGTCAGGTCATGGTCGAGCTTCTGGCTGACCTTGACGGTGAAGGCCGGCTGCTGGTCTTCGGTGACATCGCCTTTGCCGACGATGGTGACAGTGACCTTGTCGCCCTGGTTATCGGTGCCCGGAGTACCGGTGCCTGGCTCGTCGGTCACGCTCGTGGTGACGGTGTTGTCACCCAGCGTGAGCTTCTCGAAGTTGTCGCCACCGGCAACCGATTCGATCTTGTTGACGATGCTCGGCTGGCCACCGACGAATACGTCGTCCGGTGCAGTGATGGTGAAGGTGCCGCTGGCGCTACCGGCAGGGATGGTGACCTTGGTGCCATCGGTCAGGGTGAAGGTCAGGCCATTGTGGCCGTTGACCGGCAGGCCCTGGGCATTGGTCAGGGTCACGGTGTAGGTGATCTGGCCGCCTTCGGACACAGTGGTCTTGTCGGCGGTGAGGGTCGCGACGACTTCGCTGACGGTGTCGGTGATCTGCACCGAGGCGTTGCCGCCCAGTTCCAGATTTTCGAAGGCCTTGCCATCAACGGCGGCATCGGTGATGCCGACGGTCAGGGTGTCGCCGTCCTTGAAGACGTCATCGCCTTGGGCTTTGGCTTTATATTCGGCTTCGGTCTGGCCGGCCGTAATAACGACCTTGTCGCCATTGGACAGGGTGACAGTCAGGTCATGGTCCAGTTTCTGGCTGACCTTGACGGTGAAGGCCGGCTGCTGGTCTTCGGTGACATCGCCTTTGCTGACGATGGTGACGGTGACCTTGTCGCCCTGGTTATCGGTACCTGGGGTACCAGTACCCGGCTCATCGGTCACGGTCGTGGTAACCGAGTTGTCGCCAAGGGTCAGTTTCTCGAAGTTGTCGCCACCGGCAACCGACTCGATCTTGTTGACGATCGAAGGCTGGCCGCCGACAAACACGTCGTCTGGTGCGGTGATGGTGAAGGTACCGCTGGCGCTACCGGCCGGGATGGTGACTTTGGTGCCATCGGTCAGGGTGAAAGTCAGGCCATTGTGGCCGCTGACCGGCAGCCCTTGGGCATTGGTCAAGGTCACGGTATAGGTGATCTGACCGCCTTCGGACACAGTGGTCTTGTCGGCGGTGAGGGTCGCGACCACTTCACTGACGGTGTCGGTGATCTGCACGGTGGCATCGCCACCCAGCTGCAGGTTCTCGAAGGTCTTGCCCGCCACGTTGGCGTCGGTCACGCCAAGGGTCACCGAGCTGGCGTCCTTGAATACGTCGTCACCCTGGGCCGGCAGGCTGTAGGTAGCCTCGGTCTGGCCAGCGCTGATGACCACGGTGGCGCCATTGGACAGGGTCACGGTCAGGTCATGGTCGAGCTTCTGGCTGACCGACACGGTGAAGGTCGGTTGCTCGGCCTCGGTCACGTTGCCATTGCTGGCGATGCTGACGGTCACCGTGTCGATGCTGTCGCTGATCACGGTCTGGGTCGGCGTGGTGTCGGGCTCCAGCTTCTCGAAGTTGCCGCCGGTGGCACCGGTGATGCTGGTGCTGACCGTGCTGCCGTTGACGAATACGTCGTTGGCCGGGGTCTGGAAGTCGACGCTGCCGGTGCTTTCGCCAGCCTTGACGGTGATGGTCTGGCCGTTGGACAGGGTAACGGTGACCGGAGTCTGGGCCGGGTTGGTCAGGGTCACGGTATAGGTGATCACGCCGCCTTCGGTGACGCTTGGGGTCGCGGTCAGGGTGGCGGTGGTGGTATCGATCGAGTCGTTGATCTTCGTTTCAGCGGGTGCCGGGTTCGGCTCCAGTTTCTCGAAGTTGCCGCCCGTTGCCCCCGTGATCGTGGTGCTGACGGTGCTGCCATTGTTATAGACGTCATTGGCCGGGGTCTGGAAATCGACGCTGCCGGACGACTTGCCGGCCTCGATAGTGACGGTCTGGCCATTGGACAGGGTGACGGTGACCGGGGTCTGGGCCGGGTTGGTCAGGGTCACGGTGTAGGTGATCACACCGCCTTCGGTGACGCTCGGGGTCGCGGTCAGGGTGGCGGTGGTGGTGTCGACCGAATCGTTGATCAGCGTCTCGGCTGGCGTCGGGTTCGGCTCCAGTTTCTCGAAGTTGCCGCCCGCTGCCCCCGTGATCGTGGTGCTGACGGTGCTGCCGTTGTTGTAGACGTCATTGGCCGGGGTCTGGAAGTCGACGCTGCCGGACGACTTGCCGGCCTCGATGGTGACGGTCTGGCCATTGGACAGGGTAACGGTGACCGGGGTCTGGGCCGGGTTGGTCAGGGTCACGGTGTAGGTGATCACGCCGCCTTCGGTGACGCTCGGGGTCGCGGTCAAGGTCGCTGTGGTGGTATCGACCGAGTCATTGATGACGGTCTGCGCTGGCGTCGGGTTCGGTACCAGATTCTCGAAGTTGCCGCCCGTTGCCTCCGTGATCGTGGTGCTGACGGTGCTGCCGTTGTTATAGACGTCGTTGGCCGGGGTCTGGAAGTCGACGCTGCCGGACGACTTGCCGGCCTCGATGGTGACGGTCTGGCCATTGGACAGAGTGACGGTGACCGGGGTCTGGGCCGGGTTGTTCAAGGTCACGGTGTAGGTGATCACACCACCTTCGGTCACGCTCGGGGTCGCGGTGAGCGTGGCGGTGGTGGTGTCGATGGTGTCGGTGACCTGGGTCACCGCCGGGGTGGTGCTTGGCGTGACGATCAGGCCGTTACCGCCAGTCGTGCCGGTAATGGTCGCGGAGATCTGGCCGCCATCGATGTAGGGCGTGTCGTTGGCCGGGATGTCGACGTTGACGGTGCCGGTGGTCTGGCCGGCCGGGATCACGATGACGGCGCCGTTGGACAGGGTCACGGTCAGGTTGGTCAGCGGTGGTTGGCCGACGGTGGCGGTATAGACGATGACGCCACCCGCCTCGGTGATCGTGGGGGTGGCGCTCAGGGTCAGCCCTGTGGTGAGCGGGACGTTGGTCGTGTTGGTGCTGCCAGCGTTGCCGTCCAGCCCGCCCAGCTCCTCGACCGCCAGGCCGTTGGCGAAGCCTATCGGGCCAGTGGGGAAGCCGATGCTCGGGTCGACCACCCCGGCGGTCTCCTCGAGCAGGACAAAGCTGTGTCCGCCGCCGACCGAGCCGCCGCCTGCCGCGGCCGGGCCGGCTGCGGTGGCTTCCAGCTCGGTGGTCGGGTCGACACCGGCGGCGATGGCCTGTTGCAGTTCTTCGACCGAGGGCGCTGCCTGGGCGGTGGCCTGGCTCAGGTCGGTGCTGCTGTCGGGCGCGTCGGCGCTCCACTGGGTGTCGCGGCCCAGGTCGAGCACACGGCCGTCGGCCAGCTCCAGGGTGACCGCGCCGCCCGCGCCGGTGTCTACCTGTTCACCTGCCAGCAGGCGATCGCCTTCGATCAGTACGCGCCGGATGCCTTCTGGGGAAACTGCGATGACTTGGCCAACAATGCTTTTGACGATGGCGACAACAGTGCTCATTGGACTCTCCGGGCTACCTGTTCAGTTGGCTTCCATGCCTGGCCGGCGTTCGAGGGCGGCGACTGATGGAATGTTTCAAATAATGTTTTTGACGCTGATTTGCGTCAATTTTACGTCTATAATTTCTGGCTATTAAGTTTATGCCAAACTATTGACCTTCTGGCTGCCATCCTAAACAATCGCCAAGGTAATGTCACATTGATATTTGGCCAGCTAAGCCCTTTCTTTTGTATTAATCGCACTGCCTATTCGGAAGCTTCCTACATACAGGATCAGGGTTTGCCATTTTCCAGGGCAGGCACGGCTTCGGCTGTGATTTGGGACAACAGCTCTCTCGGGAACCAGTAAAAATGCGTGCGTCACTGTTCACCGCTCTTCCTTTCGCTCTCGCCGCCACATTCGTTCAAGCACAAACCTTGCCCGAAGCCATGCAGAAGGCCCTCGAGGTCCATCCGGAAATCCAGGCCGGCGTGAACGCCCGCACGGCTGCGGACTATCAGCTGCGCGCTGCCCAGGGCGGCTATTTGCCGCGGGTCGACGTGACCGCCGGCTATGGTCGTGAGGGCACCGACAGCCCGAGCACCCGCAACCGCTGGGAGACCCTGAACCGTGGCGAGTCGGCTATCCGCCTGCGGCAGATGGTCTTCGACGGCTTCGCCACCTCCAGCGAGGTTGGCCGTCAACAGGCCACTGTCAACGCCCGCGCCTACTCCCTGCTGGGGACCTCCGAGCGCACCGCGCTGACCGTCGCCCAGGTCTACCTGGACGTGCTGTCGCGCCGCGAGATGGTGCGCCTGGCCGAAGACAACCTGCGCAACCACGAGCGCATCCTCGACCAGATCAAGCTGCGCACCAGCCGCGGCGTCGGTCGCCTGGCCGACCTCGACCAGGCCGAGGCGCGCCTGGCCCAGGCCCGCAACAACCTGATCACCGAGCAGACCAACCTGGCCGACGCCAACACCAACTACCTGAGCGTCGTCGGCCAAATGCCCGACGAGTTAAGCACGCCCGCGCCATTTGTCGACCTGCTGCCGGCCACCCTCGACGAGGCTCGCCACCAGTTGGTCGAGGAAAGCCCGATCCTGCGTTCGGCCGAGTCGGACATCGCCGCCGCCGAGAAGCAATACGAAGCGGCAAAGTCTACGTTCTATCCACGTTTCGATGCCGAACTCGGACGAACGGCCGACAACAACCTCGACGGCGCCGTCGGCCACAACAACGAATGGCAGGCCATGCTGCGCATGAACTTCAATTTGTACGCCGGTGGCAGCAACAAGGCCGACCTGGAATCGAAGTCGTACCTGGCCAACCAGGCCCTGGACATTCGCAACAACGCCTTGCGCCAGCTCAATGAGGAGTTAGGCTTGGCATGGAATGCTCTGGAGAACGCCAACGCCCAGGTGCCGATCGCCCAGCAGTATGTCGATCACAGCAACCGCGTGCGCAGCGCCTACCAGCAGCAGTTCGGCCTGGGCGAGCGTACCTTGCTCGACCTGCTCGACAGCGAGAATGAAACCTTCACCGCCCAGCGTCGTCTGGTAGAGGTGAAGAACACACAAATGTTTACTCAGTACCGAATCAAGGCGACCATTGGTCAACTGCTCAAGAGCCAGGGTGTCGTAGCACCGATGGCCTCCGTTGTGCAGAACGACCTGAAACCCAAGGTGAACCTGCCAGGCATGAACTGAAAGGCGCACCTTGAATCACCCCCGCAAGGATGAAGAGAGCGCCGCGTGGAATCCGAAGTCAGTCGAGTCCAACTCAGCCACGATCCACGCAGTCAGCATGACGACCCGCTGCTGGACAGTCTGCTGACCCTGTGTGTCCTGCACCAGAAGCCCGCCAGCCGGGCCATGCTGACCACCGGGCTACCCTTGCCCTCGCAGCGCCTGACCGCCGAACTGCTGCCCCGCGCAGCCGCCCGGGCCGGGCTGCAGGGGCGCCTGCTGCAGCGCAAGCTCGAGCAGATCCCCAGCATCGCCATGCCGGCGATGCTGCTGCTCAAGGAAGGCCGCTGCGCCGTGCTGCTCGGCTGGGAGAACGAAGACACCGCGCGCCTGCTGCTCAGCGAGAGCGACGGCGGCGAGGTGCATGTCACCCGTGAAGCGTTGCAGGGCGACTACAGCGGCAAGGTGTTCTTCGCCCAGCCGCAGCACAAGTTCGACGTCAACCACGGCAACCTGATCCCGCGCGCGCGCTCCTGGTTCCGCGACACCCTGCTGCGCAGCAAGTGGCTGTACATCGATGCCATCGCCGCCAGCCTGGTGATCAACCTGATCGCCCTGGCCGCGCCGCTGTTCGTGATGAACGTGTACGACCGCGTGGTGCCCAACCAGGCCACCTCGACCTTGTGGGTGCTGGCGGTCGGCATCGCCGGCGCCTATGTCTTCGACCTGATCCTCAAGGGTTTGCGCAGCCTGTGCCTGGACCTGGCCGGCAAGAAGACCGACCTGATCATCTCGGCGACGCTGTTCGAGCGCATTGTCGGGATGTCGATGAAGTACCGCCCGGCGCGGGTCGGCAGCTTCGCCCAGAATATCCACGAGTTCCAGGGCCTGCGCGACTTCCTCGCCTCGCTGACCCTGACCAGTCTGATCGACCTGCCGTTCACGTTGCTGATCCTCATGGTCATCGCCATCATCGGTGGGCACCTGGTGTGGATTCCGATCCTGGCCTTCCCGTTGGCGCTGGGTATCGGCTACGCCCTGCAGAAGCCGTTGATGGCGACCATGGAGCGCACCATGGCCCTGGCCTCCGAGCGCCAGTCGAGCCTGATCGAGACCCTCGCCGGGCTGGATGCGGTCAAGGTCAACAACGCCGAGAGCGAGCGCCAGTACATGTGGGAGCAGACCCTCGGCACCCTGAGCCGCCTGGAGCTGCGGGTGAAGGTGCTGTCGGGCCTGGCCATGAACATCACCGCGCTGATCCAGCAACTGGCCGGCGTGGCGATGATCTGCGTGGGCGTGTACCTGATCATCGACGGCAACCTCAGCATGGGCGGCCTGGTGGCCTGCTACATGCTCAGCGGTCGCGCCCTTGGCCCGCTGGGCTCGCTGAACGGCCTGCTGGCCCGCTACCAGCAAGCCAAGGTGACCATGGTCGCCACCGACCAGATGATGGAGCTGCCCCAGGAGCGCAACTTCGAGGAGCGCCCGCTGAGCCGCCAGGTGCTGCAGGGCGCCATCGAATTCCGCGGCGTCGAGTTCACCTACCCGAACCAGCAGAACCAGGCGCTCAAGGGCATCAACCTGAACATTCGCCCGGGCGAGAAGGTCGGCATCATCGGCCGCAGCGGCTCGGGCAAGAGCTCCCTGGCCAAGCTGATCGTCGGCCTGTACGAGCCGGACAACGGCTCGCTGCTGGTCGATGGCGTGGACATTCGCCAGATCGACGTCAGTGAACTGCGCCACAACATCGGCTACGTGCCCCAGGACATCCAGCTGCTGGCCGGTACCCTGCGCGACAACCTGGTCAGCGGTGCCCGCTACATCGAGGACGAGCTGATCCTCCAGGCCGCGGAGCTTGCCGGCGTGCACGAATTCGCCCGCCTGCATCCGGACGGCTACGAGCTGCAGGTCGGCGAGCGTGGCCAGAACCTCTCCGGCGGCCAGCGGCAGAACGTCGCCCTGGGCCGGGCACTGCTGCTCAACCCGCAGATCCTGCTGCTCGACGAACCCACCAGCGCCATGGACAACACCGGCGAGGAGCGTCTCAAGCAGCGCCTGGCCGCGGTGATCGAGAACAAGACCGTGCTGCTGGTCACCCACCGGGCGTCGTTGCTGTCGCTGGTGGACCGATTGATCGTCATCGATCGTGGACAGATCGTCGCGGATGGCCCGAAAGCCGCCGTCATGGATGCGCTGAAGAAGGGGCAGATCAGTGTTGCATAAGCTGGATATCGGGCGTTTCAAGGACAACCTGCGCCGCTACTTCAAGGGCTCCGAGTCGTTGGCCGGGCAGCCGTTGCCCGAGGTCAACAAGGCGCTGATCGAGGACGCGCCACGGGTGGTGCGCCTGACCATCTGGGGCGTGATCGCGTTCTTCCTGTTCCTCATCATCTGGGCCAGCGTCGCGCCCATCGACGAGGTGACGCGCGGCGAGGGCAAGGCCATCCCGTCTTCCAAGGTGCAGAAGATCCAGAACCTTGAGGGCGGCATCGTCGCCGAGATATTCGCCAAGGAAGGGGAGATCGTCGAGGTCGGCCAGCCGCTGCTGCGCCTGGATGAAACCCGCTTCGCCTCCAACGTCGACGAGACCGAGGCCTCGCGCCTGGCCATGGCCCTGCGCGTGCAGCGCCTGACGGCCGAGGTCGAGGACAAGCCGCTGCAGATCGACGAAGAGCTGCGCAAGGCCGCGCCGAGCCAGGCCGCCAACGAACAGTCGCTGTACCTGAGCCGTCGCCAGCAGCTGCAGGACGAGCTTGGCGGCCTGCAGCAGCAGCTGGTGCAGAAGCAGCAGGAACTGCGCGAGTTCAACTCCAAGCGCGCCCAGTACGCCAACAGCCTGCAGTTGCTGCGCCAGGAAATCGCGATGTCCGAGCCGCTGGTGGCCCAGGGCGCGATCTCCCAGGTCGAGGTGCTGCGCCTGCGTCGTGCCGAGGTCGAGAACCGTGGCCAGATGGACTCCACCGCCCTGGCCATCCCCCGTGCCGAGGCGGCGATCAAGGAAGTCGAGAGCAAGATCGAGGAGACCCGCGGCAAGTTCCGCAGCGAGGCGCTGACCCAGCTCAACGAGGCCCGCACCGAGCTGAACAAGGCCACCGCCACCAGCAAGGCGCTGGACGACCGCGTGCACCGCACCATGGTCATCTCGCCGGTGCGCGGCATCGTCAAGCAGCTGCTGGTCAACACCATCGGCGGGGTGATCCAGCCGGGCAGCGACATCATCGAGATCGTGCCGCTGGACGACACGCTGGTGGTCGAGGCGAAGATCCTGCCCAAGGACATCGCCTTCCTGCACCCGGGCCAGGAAGCCACGGTCAAGTTCACCGCCTATGACTACACCATCTACGGCGGCATGAAGGCCAAGCTCGAGCAGATCGGCGCCGACACCATCACCGACGAAGACAAGAAGACCACCTACTACCTGATCAAGCTGCGTACCGACAAGAGCCATCTGGGCACGGACGAGAAGCCGCTGTTGATCATCCCGGGGATGGTGGCCACGGTGGATATCATGACCGGCAAGAAGACCATCATGAGCTATCTGCTCAAGCCGATCATCAAGGCCCGCAGCGAGGCGCTGCGCGAGCGCTGACAGTCATTACGGGCCCCCTGTAGGAGCGGCCTTGTGCCGCGAAAGGGCTGCGAAGCGGCCCCAGGATTTCAGTATTGAGCAAAGATCGCCGGGGCCGCTTCGCAGCCCTTTCGCGGCACAAGGCCGCTCCTACAGGTCGGCGTATGGCCTGAAGTGCAACCCCTTCATATGGATATGCCGTAACGGTATTTAAAATACTGTTCTTATGACTTTATAGTCACTCCCACTGCGTACCCGCCGACCAATCGGCGCGCCGCACGACTCGAACCCACACGGGCAATCCCCGTGCGTTTCCGATCGTTGCGCGCCCTGAAGTCGCGCACTGCGTGGGAGTGAACAATGCCAGCCGCCTCGAACGCCTTGTCGACCATCGACAGCGCCCTGCCGCAAACCTTCGACATCCGCCCGTTCCCCGGCGCCGTCGGTGCCGAGATCATCGGCCTCGACCTGGCCCGTGCGGTCAACGCCGAGGATTTCACCCGTATCCACCGCGCCCACCTGGACCACCACGTCCTGGTGTTCCGCGACCAGCGCATCACCCCTGAACAGCAGATCGCCTTCAGCCGCCGTTTCGGCGAGCTGCAGATCCATGTGCTCAAGCAGTTCCTGCTCGCCGGCCATCCCGAGATCCTGATCGTGTCCAACATCGTCGAGGACGGCCGCAACGTCGGCCTGGGCGATGCCGGCAAGTTCTGGCACTCGGACCTGTCGTACAAGGAGCTGCCGAGCCTGGGCTCGATGCTGCACGCCCAGGAGCTGCCCAGCGAGGGCGGCGACACCTTGTTCGCCGACATGCACAAGGCCTGGGACGCCGTGCCCGAGGCCCTGCGTCGGGTCGTCGAGGGCCGCAGCGCCGCCCACTCCTACACCGCCCGTTACGCCGAGACCAGGTTCGAAGGCAACTGGCGCCCGACGCTGACCGCCGAGCAACTGGCCCAGGTCCAGGAGGTCATCCACCCGGTGGTGCGCACCCACCCGGAAAACGGCCGCAAGGCGCTGTTCGTCAGCGAAGGCTTCACCACCCGTATCGTCGGCCTGCCGGATGACGAGAGCCGCGACGTGCTGCAACAGCTGTACGCCCTGAGCGTGCTGGAGCAGAACATCTACCGCCATCAATGGCTGCCCCACGACCTGGTGTTCTGGGACAACCGCTCGCTGATCCACCTGGCCAGCGGTTGCCCCGCGCACCTGCGGCGCAAGCTTTACCGCACCACCATCCAGGGCGATGCCCCGTTCTGACGACTGAGGAAACACACCATGCGCAACTCCATCAGCCGCCTGGCGGCAAGTATCGGCCTGGGCGCCAGCTTGGTTCTAGGCAGCCTGGCGGCGCCGACCGTGGCCCACGCCGAAGGGCAGATCCGCATCGCCGAGCAGTTCGGTATCGTCTACCTGCTGCTCAACGTGGTCCGTGACCAGCAACTGATCGAGAAGCACGGCAAGGAGCAGGGCCTCGACATCAAGGTCGACTGGGCCCAGCTGTCCGGCGGCGCGGCGATCAACGACGCGTTGCTGTCCGGCTCGGTGGACATCGCCGGCGCCGGCGTCGGGCCACTGCTCACCGTGTGGGATAGAACCCGCGGCCGGCAGAACGTCAAGGCCGTCGCCTCGCTGGGCAACTTCCCGTACTACCTGGTCAGCAGCAACCCGAATGTGAAGACCATCGCCGATATCTCCGACAAGGACCGTATCGCCGTCCCGGCGGTGGGCGTGTCGGTACAGTCGCGCTTCCTGCAGTATGCCGCCGCCCGCCAGTGGGGCGACAAGGAGTACAACCGCCTCGACAAGTACACCCTGGCCGTGCCGCACCCGGACGCCACTGCGGCCTTGCTGGCCGGCGGCACCGAGCTCAACGGGCACTTCTCCAACCCGCCGTTCCAGGACCAGGTGCTGGCCAACAAGAACGTGCACGTGGTGCTCAACAGCTACGACCTGCTCGGCCCCAACTCACCGACCCTGCTGTTCGCCACCGAGAAGTTCCGCAAGGACAATCCCAAGACCTACAAGGCCTTCGTCGATGCCCTGGCTGAAGCCGCCGACTTCGCCCAGAAGGACAAGGCCGCCGCCGCCGACACCTACATCCGAGTGACCAAGGCCAAGATCGACCGCGAGGCGCTGATCAAGCTGATCGACAACCCGCAGTACGAATTCACCGTCACGCCGAAGAACACCTACAAACTGGCCGAGTTCCTCTACCGGGTCGGCGCGATAAAGAACAAGCCCGAATCGTGGAAGGACTATTTCTTCCAGGATGAACGCCCGTTGCAAGGGAGCTGAGCGCCGATGACCGCCCCATTGCCAGGCCACACGGCCAGCAACCTGAGCCGTGTCGCCACCCCACCGCTGCTGGCGGTGGACAACCTGAGCCTTGAATACCGCACCGCCCAGCGCGTGGTGCGGGCCACCCACCAGGTCAGCTTCGAGGTCGACCGCGCCGACCGTTTCGTCCTGCTCGGCCCGTCCGGCTGCGGCAAGTCCACCTTGCTCAAGGCCGTGGCCGGCTTCATCGAACCCCGGGAAGGGCAGATCCTGCTCCAGGGCCAGCCGGTGCGTGGCCCAGGGCCGGACCGTATCGTGGTGTTCCAGGAATTCGACCAGTTGCCGCCGTGGAAGACGGTGAAGCAGAACGTGATGTTCCCGCTGCTGGTGTCCGGCCAACTCAAGCGCGCCGAGGCCGAGGAGCGGGCGCTGCACTACCTGGAGAAGGTCGGCCTGGCCGCCTTCGCCGATGCCTATCCGCATACCCTTTCCGGTGGCATGAAAGCCCGCGTGGCCATCGCCCGGGCATTGGCCACGCAGCCAAAGATCCTGCTGATGGACGAACCGTTCGCCGCCCTCGACGCCCTGACCCGGCGCAAGATGCAGGAAGAACTGCTTCTGCTGTGGGAGGAGGTGCGCTTCACCCTGCTGTTCGTCACCCACTCCATAGAAGAGGCACTGGTGGTGGGCAATCGTATCCTGCTGCTGTCGCCGCACCCCGGGCGGGTGCGGGCCGAGGTGCACAGCCACCAGTACGATCTCGGCAGCCTCGGTGCCAGCGACTTCCAGGCCAGTGCCCGGCGCATCCACCGGCTGCTGTTCGACGAGGCCGATGCCTCGACGCCAGCGGACGATCTGGGCTTCAACGATATCCGTATCGCCTACTGACAGGAGCCAGGGCATGACAACGACACCTGTACGCCAGGAATACGAAGTGCAGCTGCAACCCCTGCCGGGTGTGCCGCTGGAGCGCGAGCTGCCGGCGGTGCAACGCTTGTGGCAGCAGGGCTGGCTGCGCAAGGCCGTGATCCTGGTACTGCTTGCGGTGGTCTGGGAGGCCGTGGCCCGCTATACCGGCAACGACCTGCTGCTGCCGAGCTTCCTGCAGACCGCCAGCGCGTTGTGGGACGGGTTGCTCAGCGGCGAGCTGCCGGCCAAGGTCGGCGTATCGCTGGTGGTGCTGCTCAAAGGCTATGTGCTGGGCATCGTCCTGGCCTTCGGCCTGACCAGCCTGGCCGTCTCGACGCAAGTGGGGCGCGACCTGCTGGGCACTCTGACCTCGATGTTCAATCCGCTGCCGGCCATCGCCCTGTTGCCGCTGGCTTTGCTCTGGTTCGGCCTGGGTGACAACAGCCTGATCTTCGTGCTGGTGCACTCGGTGCTGTGGGCGCTGGCGCTGAACACCTACGCGGGCTTTCTCGGCGTGTCCGAGACCCTGCGCATGGCCGGACGCAACTACGGGCTGCGCGGCCTGCGCCTGGTGCTGCACATCCTGGTACCGGCGGCGCTGCCATCGATCCTGTCAGGGCTGAAGATCGGCTGGGCTTTCGCCTGGCGCACGCTGATCGCCGCCGAGCTGGTGTTCGGTGCCAGCAGCGGCAAGGGCGGACTGGGCTGGTACATCTTCCAGAACCGCAACGAGCTGTACACCGACAAGGTGTTTGCCGGGCTGGCCGTGGTGATCCTGATCGGCCTGCTGGTGGAGGGGCTGGTGTTCAACACCCTGGAGCGGCTGACCGTGCGGCGCTGGGGCATGCAGCGCTAGATTCGTGCTGCCGGTGTTGCCTTCTTCGCGGGTAAACCCGCTCCCACAGGTTATGCATGGACCCTGTGGGAGCGGGTTTACCCGCGAAGAAGATCACGCAAAACTCAATCCCGATATTGCGCCGCCGCACTGGCCAATGTCCGCGCTATCTCCTCGCGCAACGCCTGCGGCGCTTCCACCACCAGCCCTTGCCCCTGGCTCAGCAACCACAACCGCAGGGGCCAGCCATCCGCCACCGTCGCCCGCAGCCGGTGCCCCTGCTCCAGGGCGGTCAGCTGCATGTCGGCGGTCAACGGCGCTTCGCGCAGCCGGCGGGCCAGCAGGTCGCTGATCCATGCCTGCAATTCGACGCCTTCCCCTTGCCCGGGCTGCAGCGTATCGCCGCGCAGATAACCCTGCAGATCGAAATTCCCACGCAGCTCGCCACCGGCATTGGCCGACCAGTGCCAGCCAAACGGGATGCTCTTGTCGTTGCGCTCCAACGGAAAGATCAGCGACAGCTCGTTGAGATCACGCTCGACCGTGCGTTTGCTGACGGTGAAGCCCACGTCACGCAGGCGCCACACCAGTTCGGCACTGGTGATCCCGGGGGAGCGGCTGGGCAACTGACGGAGCAGGGCCCATTGGCGGCTGAGGGTGGCGCGGGTGGTGGCGAACGGCAAAAGGAAACGTCCTTGTCTAGGCTTGCCGGCATAGGATGGCGGCACGGGTAGGGCATGGCAATTGGCCACAGCGTGCTCAGATCAAGGAAGATGCATTTGGTTGCCTGGGATCAATTCGTTCGCGACAGGTTTTGTCGTGGCGTCGCGCAGAATCACGCCTCACCACAGTGGAGGTTGGAGCTGTGGGTCGTTCAATGAGGATGAACATGTCTGCCGCCAGCAATATCCATTCGCTGCTCGCCCGGCTTCTCCCCGAGCGGATCGTCCCGGTCCCGGCACGCCCCGGGCAGCGCCACAGGCTGTTCGCCGGGATCGGCATGCCCAGCCAGCAGGCCCTGAGCGGCGAGCGCTTCGGCCTGACTGATCGGCTGGACGAGGCGGTCGACCTGCAGGCGGTCTACCATGACCTGTGCCGCCAGGCATTGCTGGGCAATGTCGGGTCGCTCAACGACCTGGGCTGGATCTGGCTCAACGGCAAGTACTGGCGTGGCGACACCGTGCTGGCCGGGCACCTGCTGCGCATGGCCGCCCTGCAGGGCAATGCCGCGGCCTGGTTCAACCTGGGCCAGCAGCATTACTTCGGCAAGGGCGTGGAGGTCTCGTACACCAACGCGGCCGAATACTACCGCCATGCCTTCGAGCGGGGCATGGTGCATGCCGCCGCGGCGCTGGGCGACTTGTACGAGGAAGAGGTGTGCGAGGGCGACCAGGTGTGGCAGGTCGACCTGCTCGAGGCCTACCAGTGGTTCCTGCGCGGTGCCCAGCGCGGCGAGACGCGCTGCCGCTTCGAGGTGGGTTACCGGTTGTTGCATGGGCTGTATGTCGAGGCGGACACCAAGGCCGGGCTGTATTGGCTGGAGCTGGCGGCGGCGACCGGCGTGATGCAGGCGGCCGAGGAGCTGGCCGTGCATTTCAGCAGCTGCGACGCGGCGCGCTACCTGGGCTGGCGCGACCAGGCGATCCAGATGGGCAGCACCCTGGCGCTGACCATGAAGCTGGAAGACCAGATCCAGCCGTGAGGCAAGGTTCAGCGCGGCCCCTGTAGGAGCGGCCTTGTGCCGCGAAAGAGCCGCGTAGCAGCCCCGGCGATATCAGCTTGATGCACGAAACATGGGGGCGCTTCGCACCCCTTTCGCGGCACAAGGCCGCTCCTACAGAGATCGTGATATCCGGGTAGATGAACAACCTTTCATCGTCTCCCTCCGTCACCCCCGGTTGACGACAGGGGTAGGGCAGGGCGTATATTGATAGTTAGCAAACTATGAATATCCTCGGTTCCCACATGTCCCTTGACGCACTGCACCTGAAAATCAGCAGCGGCATGGTCGTGGCTGCCCGTCACTGGCGTCGCCTGTGCCAGGGCGCCCTGACCGGCTACGGCATTTCCGAAGCCTGCGCCGTGCCGCTGCTGATGATCGTGCGCCTGGGCGACGGTGTGCACCAGGTGGCGGTGGCGCAGGCGGCCGGGCTGGAAAGCCCGTCGCTGGTGCGCCTGCTCGACCAGCTGTGCAAGGCCGGCCTGGTCTGCCGCAGCGAGGATCCTCTGGACCGCCGCGCCAAGGCCCTGAGCCTAACCGTCGAGGGCCGCGCCCTGGCCGAGTCCATCGAAGGCGAGCTGGTGCGCCTGCGCCGTGAGGTGCTCGGCGGTATCGACCAGGCCGACCTGGACGCCACCTTGCGGGTGATCCAGGCGTTCGAAGCCGCGGGCGTGATGCCATGAACGGCTTCTTCAGCTCGGTGCCCCCGGCCCGCGACTGGTTCTATGGCGTGCGCACCTTCGCCGCGTCGATGATCGCCCTGTACATCGCCTTGCTGATGCAGCTGCCGCGCCCGTACTGGGCCATGGCCACGGTGTACATCGTCTCCAGCCCGTTCCTCGGCCCGACCACCTCCAAGGCGTTGTACCGGGCGCTGGGTACGTTGCTGGGCGCCGGCGGGGCGATTCTCCTGGTGCCACCGCTGGTGCAGTCGCCGCTGCTGCTGAGCATTGCCATCGCCCTGTGGACCGGCACCCTGCTGTTCCTTTCGCTGAACCTGCGCACGGCCAACAACTACGTGCTGATGCTGGCTGGCTACACCCTGCCGATGATCGCCCTGGCGGTGGTCGACAACCCGTTGGCAGTGTTCGACGTGGCTTCCTCCCGGGCCCAGGAGATCTGCCTGGGCATCGTCTGCGCGGCGGTGGTCGGCGCGATTTTCTGGCCGCGCCGGCTGGCACCGGTGGTGGTGGGCGCGACCGGCAACTGGTTCGCCGAGGCGATCCGCTACAGCGATACCTATTTGGCCCGCGAGGCCAGCGCCGACAAGGTCGGCGGCATGCGTGGCGCGATGGTCGCCACCTTCAATTCGCTGGAATTGATGATCGGCCAGCTCGGCCACGAAGGCGCCGGCCCGCACACCCTGAAAAATGCCCGTGAGCTGCGTGGCCGGATGATCCACCTGTTGCCGGTGATCGATGCCCTGGACGACGCCCTGATCGCCCTCGAGGGCCGCGCCCCGGCCCAGTTCGCTCAGTTGAAGCCGGTACTCGACGCTGCCCGTGAGTGGCTCAAGGGCACTGCCGACAGCGCCTCGGTGGCGCGCTGGACCGCCCTGCACGAGCAGATCGACCGTCTGCAGCCCGGCGCCGCTGCCATCGACCAGCGTGCCAAGCTGTTGTTGTCCAATGCCCTCTATCGCCTGACCGAATGGGCCGACCTCTGGCAGGACTGCTGCACCCTGCAGCACGCACTGCGCAAGGACGACGCCACGCCGTGGCGCGCGGTCTACCGTCACTGGCGCCTGGGCCGGCTGACGCCGTTCTTTGACCGTGGCCTGATGCTCTATTCGGTGTTCTCCACCGTCACCGCCATCATCGTCGCCTGCGGCCTGTGGATCGGCCTGGGCTGGAACGACGGCGCCAGCGCGGTGATCCTCGCCGCGGTGTCGTGCAGCTTCTTCGCCGCCATGGACGACCCGGCGCCGCAGATCTACCGGTTCTTCTTCTGGACCCTGATGTCGGTGATCTTCTCCAGCCTGTACCTGTTCCTGGTGCTGCCCAACCTGCACGACTTCCCGATGCTGGTGCTGGCCTTCGCCGTGCCGTTCATCTGCGTCGGCACCCTGACCGTGCAGCCGCGCTTCTACCTTGGCACCCTGCTGACCATCGTCAACACCTCGACCTTCATCAGCATCCAGGGCGCCTACGACGCCGACTTCTTCACCTTCATCAACGCCAACCTGGCTGGCCCCGTGGGCTTGCTGTTCGCCTTCATCTGGACCCTGGTGGTGCGCCCGTTCGGCGTGGAACTGGCGGCCAAGCGCATGACCCGCTTCACCTGGCGGGACATCGTCGAAATGACCGCGCCGGCCACCCTGGCCGAGCACCGCCAGGTCGGCGTGCAGATGCTCGACCGGCTGATGCAGCACCTGCCACGCCTGTCGCAGACCGGCCAGGACAGCGGCGTGGCCCTGCGCGACCTGCGCGTGGGCCTGAACCTGCTCGACCTGCTGGCCTACCTGCCGCGTGCCGGCGCCGAGGCCCGCGAGCGCCTGCGCACGGTGATCGAGGAGGTCGGCAATCACTACGCCGCCTGCCTGCGCGCCGGCGAGCGCCTGCATGCCCCGGCGGCGCTGCTGCGCAACATGGAGCGTGCGCGCCTGGCGCTGAACCTGGACGAACTGTACGAACGCGGCGACGCCCGCACCCACCTGCTGCACGCCTTGAGCGGCCTGCGCCTGGCGCTGCTGCCGGGCGTGGAAGTGATGCTCGAGCCTGCCGAGCAAACGCAACTGCCCCCCGGGCTCGACGGAGCGCCCCTGTGATCGGTGAACTGGATATCAGCGGGGTATTCCTGCCCACGCTGCTGGTGATGATGTTTGGCACCTACCTGCTGTTCCTCGGGGTGCACGCGGTGCTGGTGCGCCTGCATTTCTACCGCCTGGTCTGGCACCGGGCGCTGTTCAACGTTGCCCTGTATGCCGTGCTGCTTGGCGCGGTGGACCACTTTTGCCGAAGCCTGATGCTGCCATGAAAAAACCTTTGCTGACCCTGGGCCGCGTGGTCCTGACCTTGCTGGTAGTGACCTTCGCCGCCGTGCTCGTGTGGCAGATGGTGGTGTACTACATGTTCGCCCCCTGGACCCGCGACGGCCATATCCGCGCCGACGTGATCCAGATCGCCCCGGATGTGTCCGGGCTGATCCAGAAGGTCGAGGTGCGTGACAACCAGACCATCAAGCGCGGCGACGTGCTGTTCACCATCGACCAGGACCGCTTCACCCTGGCCCTGCGCCAGGCCAAGGCGACCCTGGCCGAGCGCCAGGAGACCCTGGCCCAGGCCTCCCGCGAGGCGCAGCGCAACCGCAAGCTGGGCAACCTGGTGGCGGCCGAGCAGCGTGAAGAGAGCCAGTCCCGCGAAGCCCGCGCCCGCTCGGCGGTGAACGAGGCCCAGGTGCAGGTGGATGTGGCCCAGCTCAACCTCGACCGCTCGGTGGTGCGCAGCCCGGTGGACGGCTACCTCAACGACCGCGCCCCGCGCGCCCACGAGTTCGTCAGCGCCGGGCGCCCGGTGCTGTCGGTGGTCGACAGCGCCTCGTACCACGTTGACGGCTACTTCGAAGAGACCAAGCTGGGCGGTATTCATATCGGCGACGCCGTGGAGATCCGCGTGATGGGCGACAACACCCGCCTGCGTGGCCGCGTGCAGAGCCTGGCCGCCGGCATCGAGGACCGCGACCGCAGCAGCGGCGCCAACCTGCTGCCCAACGTCAACCCGGCGTTCAGCTGGGTGCGCCTGGCCCAGCGGATTCCGGTGCGCATTGCCTTCGACGAAGTGCCGCAGGACTTCCGCATGATCGCCGGGCGCACCGCCACGGTGTCGATCATCGAGGGCCAGCATCCATGAAACAGCTGATCCTGGCGGGGCTGTGCCTGTCCCTGGGCGCCTGCATGATGGTCGGCCCTGACTACGAACTGCCCAAGGACGCCGCCGTGCAGCGCGGCGACCTCAATGGCCCGCTGCGCCAGGATGCCGACAGCGTGGTCTCGGCGCCGGTGCCCGAGGACTGGTGGCAGCTGTACCAGGATCAACGGCTCAACGAGCTGGTGCGCCAGGCCCTGGGCGCCAACACCGAACTGCGCGTGGCCGCCGCCAATATCGCCAAGGCCCGTGCCCAGGTGGAGGTGGCCGAGTCCCAGGGCGGCTTCAACGGCGGCGTCAAGCTGGGCGCCCAGCGCCTGCAGGAGTCCGGCGAGGCCTTCCTGCAGCCGGAGAAGGTGCCGGTGGCCAATATCGGCGAAGCGATCATCAGCGCCAGCTACCAGTTTGACCTGTGGGGTACCTTCAAGCGCGGCACCGAGGCCGCCAAGGCCAACGCCGACGCGGTGCAGGCCGCCGCCGACACCGCGCGCATCACCCTGGTGGCCGATGTGGTCAAAGCCTATACCCAGGTGTGCTCGGCCAACGAGGAGTACCACATTGCCCGCGAATCGCTGGACCTGCAGCAGCAGAGCGTGCAGCTGACCCAGCGCCTGCGCGACGCCGGGCGTGGCGACGAGACCCAGGTCACCCGTTCGCAGACCCAGTTCAAGTCCCTGCGCGCCGAATTGCCGCGCTTCAAGGCCGAACGTGAGGCGGGCCTCTACACCCTTGCTGCGTTACTGGCCAAGCCGGTCGAGCAATTGCCCGCCGGCACCGCCGATTGCGCCGAACTGCCCCATCTGTCGCAGCTGGTGCCGGTCGGTGACGGCGCGGCCCTGCTCAAGCGCCGTCCGGACGTGCGTCAGGCCGAGCGCCAGCTGGCGGCGGCCACCGCCAGCATCGGCGTGGCCACCGGCGCGCTGTACCCGGACATCAGCATCGGCGCCCAGGTGGGCACCATCGGCATTCTCGAGAATCTCGGCGAGCCGGCCACCAACCGCTGGGGCTTCGGCCCGCAGATCAGCTGGAACATCCCCACCAACGGCACCCGCGCGCGCATCCGCATGGCCGAGGCCTCGACCCAGGCGGCGCTGGCGCATTTCGACGGGGTGGTGCTCAACGCCATTCGCGAAACCCAGACCCGCCTGGCGCAGTACAGCGCGTTGCTGGACCGACGCGACGCACTGGCCGAGGCGGAGCGCTCGGCCAAGGAGTCGGCGGACCAGACGCATCTGCGTTACCGGGTTGGGCGTGAGTCGTTCCTGGCGGACCTGCAGGCGACGCGGACCTATACAGACGTGCGGGCGCAGCTGGCGGCGGCCAACAGCCAGGTGGCGATGGGGCAGATCGGGGTGTTCCTGGCCTTGGGTGGCGGCTGGAAAGGCAGTGCCAGACCCTGATGATTCCCCTGTAGGAGCGGCCTTGTGCCGCGAAAGGGCCGCATAGCGGCCCCGGCAGCAGTAATGCATGAATCGCTGGGGCTGCTCTGCAGCCCTTTCGCGGCACAAGGCCGCTCCTACAGGGATTGCGTGTGGCTTAGTTCAGCACCTGCGCCGGCTCATCCGGCGGCAGGTTGTCCCGGCCGCGTGGCTGCTTCGGCTGCCCGGGCACGGAACCGCCCAACTGCTCGGCCAGCTGCTGCGCCACATCCTCGCCCAGGGCCTTCGATACATCACGCACCACCCGCGGACGGTTCAGCGTCACGCGGCGGTCCTGGCTCTTCACCAGCTTGGTGTCCTGCCCCTCACCCATGGCGGTGAACGCCGAGGTGATCTCGTAGGTGCGGGTGTTGATCAGGCTGAAGTCGGCGACCACGGTCAGGCCCAGCACCGCCGAGTAGCTGTCGGTGTGGTCCAGCGAGTTGATGTCCTGCTGGAAGTCGATGTCCGACAGGGTGCCGAACAGCACGTAGTCGGCACCCTTGAACGCGCCGTTCTTGATGCGGCGGATCACGTCGTAGACGTCTTCCTTCGAGTCGGCGGTATAAGGGCGGCCCTGGACCAGCTGGAACATGCCGGTCTTGAGGATCTCACCCTTGATGTCGCCACCGAACTTGCGCAGTTCGGTCTGCTCGATGTAGCTGTTGAGGCTCTCGTACTCGCTGTAGCTCGACTGGCCGCTGGCGTGGTACATGCCGGCCTGGCCGCTGCTCTGGGCGTTGATGGTGTGGATGTACTCCTCCACCTGCGCCTGATAGGCCAGGTCGGTCACTGCCACCTTGGGGGCCGCCTGCGCGCCGAAGGCGCAGGCCAGGCCGATGATTGCCATCCATGCACGCATTGATCAGCGCTCCGTGGTCTTGCGGATTTCTTTTTCGTCCATCCACTCGGCCAGGCCGCTTTCCACGTCGATCAGCTGCAGGCTGAACTTGTAGAACACGTCCTTGTAGTCGCTGCTGCGCTTGACGATCGAGCTGATCGAACCTTCCAGGCGGTACTTGGCGGCGATCATGTTGCCGGTCTTGGCCACGGTCTTCTTCTTGTACAGGCCGCTCTGGTTCTGCAGCTTGAGCTGGTCGACCTGGCTCTGCATCTCGGTGTTGTCGCTGGCGAAGCGGGCGGCGCCGGACTTCATCAGTTGGGTCTTGATCGAGGTGGTGATCTCGCGGGTATCGATGTACTCGCTGGTCTTGTTCTTCACGTCGTACACCTGCACCACCGGGCGGCCGTGCAGCACGCCGGACTGGGCCAGGGAGCGGGTCATGCTCTCGGCGATCATCTGCAGGTCGGTGGAACCGAACTCGTTGGTCACCAGCTCGACGGCCTTGCTGTCGCCGTAGCTGATGTTCTTGCCGCCGAGAACCGGCGACGGGGTGCTGCAGCCGCTGACCAGGGCGATGGCGATGGCGGCGAGGGAAAGGCGTGCAAACATGGAACGTGCTCCTGAATGGGATTACCGGGTGTGGACTTCGAGGCGGAAGTCGCGGGCAGCAGGGGTCGGGGCGATGGCGGGGAGGAACTTGGCCTGCTTGCCGTACAACGGCAGGACCTTCCAGCTCTCTTCGTCGGCCACCGGGAAGCCGTCGTTGCCCAGCCAGGCGAAGCGGTAGTAGAGCGTGCGATTGCTGCGGCTGGTGTTGGTCAGCGCCACGTTGACGGTGAGGTAGCCGTTTTCGCGGGCGACGCGCATCTGGCCGACTTCGATGTCATCCAGCTGGCCCATGGTCACCACCTTGCTGGCGGCGCTGCCGGGGGCAGGGGGCGGGGTGGCGCAGCCGGCCAGGAGGGCGACGGCGGCCAGGGCGAGGCATGTTCTGCGCATGTTCGATCCTTGGGTTACTTGAGGCTGGCGACAGCGGTGGCTGCGGCCTGCGGGGCGACGATGACGGCCGGGCCGCCAGCGAATACGCGGTTGCCGACCACGCGCAGGCTGATCACCTGGTAGGGACGATCGACCTTCACGGTGACCTGGGTGCCACCGAGGCTCGATGGCAGGCTCAGGTGGTGTTCGCCTTGCTTGAGGCGTACCCGGGCCACCTGGGTTTCGTCGGGCAGGGTGCGCCAGGTGCGGGTATCGGCGCCTTCCAGCACGGTGGAGGCGATGCCCACCACCAGCCCGGCCATCGGGTTGGCCTTGTTCAGGTTTTTCTGCGCCACGCCGCGGCTGATGGCGCGTACGCTGGTGCGCAGGATGATGCCCGGCATGTCGTCGCGCAGGGCGCGGCGCGACATGGCCGTGGTGCTGTTGAGCGCGGTCAGGGCCAGGGCCTTGTCGTTGAGCTGGATCTCGCCCACGTGCGCGGTCGAGGTGTCTTCCTTGATGATCGGGAACGACAGCGGGGTGATCACCAGGTTGTCCTGGATCGGCAGCGGCAGTGGGATGCGGATCGAGTCACGGGCCGGGGCCAGGCCGGTCTGCACCACGATCAGCACGTCGCTTTCGCCGGCCTTGGCGCTGTTCTTGTCCAGTTCGAGCAGTGCCTGGTCGAGCAGCGGCGTGTTCGGGCGCAGTTCGGCGGCCTTGCGATAACCCGGCGCGGCCAGGCCTTTCTCGCCGAGGGCCTCGTAGACATAGCCGGACAGGTAATGGCTGAAGGCGCTCTGGTAGCTGTTCTTCAGGCCGACCACCTCAGGGGCGTCGAGGCTGGCGACCGGGTAACCCTGCAGGTCCTTGTACTCGGTCTTGATGCCTTCCTTCTCGGCCTGCTCCTCGCGCTTGAGATATTCCTTGTCGCGCAGCTCGGCGATGATCGCCTCGCGCTCGTGGGTCTTCTTGATCTCGGTGCGGGCACCGTCGAAATCGTTCTGTGCCAGCAGGTTCAGGGCCATCTGCGTGGTCAGCATGACTTTTTCGTAGTCATAGCCTTCGTAGCGACGGACCTTGTCGTTGACCAGGTAGCTGCCGAACTGGCTCAGGTACTTGTCGGTGTCGAGCTTGACCGACTCTTCCCACTGGAACACCACGCTGTCGGCCGAGCGCCAGGCGTCCTGGCTGCCCTTGAGGTCACCCTTGGAGCGCAGCAGCTCGCCTTTTTCGAAGTAGTAGAGCAGGTCTTTCTGCTCGCCCTTGTTATTGCTCTCGAGCAAGGCGAGGGCGGCGTCGACGTTGCCGGCGGCCAACTGCTTGTTGGTCTCCTGCAGTTCGCTGTCGTAGCTGCGGAACACCGAGCAGCCGGTGAGCTGCACGGCGGCGACCAGGGTCGCCAGGGTGAGGGCGCGGGATACCATCGGACTTTCTTCTTTCCCTGAAACGGTTGGCCGCGTGGGCGGGGGCGGCAGATCCCTCTGTTTTATCGCCAGAACCTCTCGATGGAGGCGCCTTGATTGCTAATGGCTATTACGGCGGCGCGGGATTATACCCAAAGTAGTAGCGGGGTGATGGCGAATTGCTTCGCATTTTTAGGTTGATGCCATCAGTCGGAAAAAACCGTTCCCAGCGGGTGTTCCGTCAATTTGTCTCAAGATTTTTCATGAAATCTGCCCCTGAGCCTTGAGCGGGGGAGAGTGGAAGTGAACAATGTTCTCTTTCGTATTTCCGTCGAGATTGGCCATGATTTCTCGTTTCCGTCTGCCTGCCTGGCTGCCTGCCCTGTTGCTTGGCCCGGTGCTGGCGCTGTGCAGCCTCCCGACGCTGGCCGAAGCGCCTGCCGAGGCGACCAAGGCGCTGCACCTGCTGGACTACATCGGTGCCGACTACCCGCCGACCGTGCGCGACGGCAAGGTGGTGGACGACGGGGAATACCGCGAGCAGCAGGAGTTCAGTGGCGTGCTGGCCGAGCTGGTCAAGGGGCTGCCCGAGCATGCCGAGCGTGGTGCCCTGGAACAGGGCGTGCAGAGCTTGCGTCAGGCCATCGACCAGCGTCATGACGGTGCCGCCGTCGCCCGCCAGGCCCGGCAACTGGGCGCGCGCCTGGCAGTGGCTTACGAGGTCAGCCAGGCCCCGGTGATTACCCCCGATCCTGCTCGCGGCGCTTCGCTGTATGCGCAGAACTGCTCGATCTGTCATGGTGACACGGGCCTCGGCGACGGCCCGGCCGGGGTCGGCCTGGAGCCTGCGCCAGCCAACCTGCGCGATGCCGGGCGCCTCGACCAGTTGAGCCTGTTCGACCTGTACAACACCCTCGGGCTGGGCATCGAAGGCACCGAGATGCCGTCGTTCGCCGACCAGCTCGACGAGCGCCAGCGCTGGGACGTGGCGGCCTATATCGCCAGCTTCACCGCCGATCCGCAGGCGGCCAAGGACAACAAGACCTGGAACATCGCCGATCTGGCCCGGCAGACCCCGGCCGAAGTCGCCGCCAGCGAAGGCGCGGATGCCGTGGCCGCGTTCCGCGCCCAGCGGGCGCAGCCGCCGCAGGTCAAGCGTGGCCCGGCACAGCTGCTCGAATACACCTCCAGCACCCTGGACAAGAGTCTGGCGGCCTACCGCGCCGGTGACCATGACCAGGCCTACGACCTGTCGGTGGCGGCCTATCTGGAAGGCTTCGAACTGGTGGAAAGCTCCCTCGACAACATCGACGCCCAGGCCCGCAAGGACACGGAAAAGTCGCTGATGGCCTACCGTCAGTCGTTGCAGGACGGCTTGCCGGTGGCCCAGGCCGAACGGCGCCTGGCCGAGGCCAAGGCCAAGCTGGAGCAGGCGTCCAAGCTACTGGGCAGCGATGGCCTGAGCTGGTCGCTGAGCTACATTTCCGGCCTGCTGATCCTGCTGCGCGAGGGCCTGGAGGCGATCCTGGTGCTGGCGGCGATCCTGGCCTTCCTGCGCAACACCGGCCAGCAGTCGGCGGTGCGCAGCGTCAATATCGGCTGGGGCCTGGCGCTGGTCGCCGGTTTCGCCACCTGGGCCCTGGCGGCCTATGTGATCGACGTCGGCGGTGCGCAGCGCGAGCTGCTCGAAGGTTGTACGGCGTTGTTCGCCGCGGTGATGGTGCTGTGGCTTGGCGTGTGGATGCACGATCGCCGCCACGCCGCCGCCTGGCAGGACTACATCAAGAGCAGCCTGGTCAGTGGCGGCGGGCGTTTCGGTTTTGCCGTGCTGGCGTTCTTCTCGGTGTACCGCGAGCTGTTCGAGGTGATCCTGTTCTACGAGACCCTGTGGCTGCAGGCCGGTCCGGCTGGCCATCAGGCGGTGTTGGCGGGCGGCGCCACGGCGCTGGTGCTGCTGGTGGGCCTGGCCTGGGTGATCCTGCGCGGCTCGGCCAAGCTGCCGCTGTCGTTGTTCTTCAGCATCAACGCGGCACTGTTGTGCGCGCTGTCGGTGGTGTTCGCCGGGCATGGCGTCAAGGCGCTGCAGGAGGCCGGCGTGCTGGGTACGCGGCCGGTGGCGTTCTTCGAGTTCGACTGGCTGGGAATCCACGCCGACGCTTATTCGCTGGGTGCGCAGGCAGTGGCGTTGCTGGCGGTCACGCTCCTGTATGGGCGCAGCTGGCTGGCCGGGAAGCGCAGGGCTGCCGCCAGCTAAGATCGTGGGCGCGGGAATCGTGGGAGCGGGCTTGCCCCGCGATGACGGCAGGGCTGGCATAATGCACTTCAATCCAGGCCGCATCGCGGGGCAAGCCAGCTCCCACGAGGTTACTGGCCCGTAGTACAGGAATAATCCCATGCGTGTATGGATCGATGCCGACGCCTGCCCCAAGGCGGCCAAGGACCTGATCGTCAAGTTCGCCCTCAAGCGCAAGCTCGAAGTGGTGATGGTGGCCGGCCAGCCGCAGATCAAGCCGGCCTTCGCCTGCGTGCGGCTGATCGTGGTGCCCAGCGGCATGGATGCTGCCGATGACTACCTGGTGGAGAACGCCGAGCCCGGCGAACTGGTGATCTGCAGCGACGTGCCGCTGGCCGACCGGCTGATCAAGAAGGGCGTGGCGGCGCTGGATCCGCGCGGTCGCGAGTTCGACGAGCGCAACATGGGCGAGCGCCTGGCGGTACGCAACCTGTTCACCGAACTGCGTGAGCAGGGCCAGGTCGGTGGTGGCCAGGCGCCCTATGGTGAACGCGAGAAGCAGGCGTTCGCCAATGCGCTGGACCGGATCCTGAGCCGCTTGTCCAAGCTTTAGCTGACAGGGCCTGCTGTGCAGGCCATCGCGGCACAAGGCCGCTCCTACAGGTACAGCGCATTTCTGTAGGAGCGGCCTTGCGCCGCGAAAGGGGTGCGTAGCGCCCCAGTGCCTTACTTATCGTTCTCGTGGGTCAGTTCCAGCACCCGATCCACCAGCTTGTAGATGCCGCCCGCCGCTTCGCTGATCGACTTGGCCAGCATGTACGCCGGGGTAGTCACCAGCTTGCGCTGGGTATCCTCGACGATATCGTGCACATCGCATTCCTCATGGGTGCCGCCCATCTTCACCACCGCCGCGCTGGTGCCGGCGTCGTTGCCGATGGTGCAGACCACGCCTGGGCCGTAGATCTTCGCCGCAAGGGCCGGCGAGATGCAGATCAGGCCAACCGGCTTGCCCGCCTCGGCGAAGGCTTCGGCCAGGGCCAGCACGTCCGGCTGCACGCTGCACTTGTCGCCTTCGACGGCAAAGTTGGAGAGGTTCTTGGCCGCACCGAAGCCACCGGGCACGATCAGTGCGTCGAAATCCGAGGCATTGGCCTCGCGAATGTCCTTCACCTCGCCACGGGCGATACGCGCCGACTCCACCAACACGTTGCGCGACTCGGGCATCTCTTCCCCGGTCAGGTGGTCGATCACATGCATCTGCGCGATGTTCGGCGCGAAGCACTGCACCTGGGCGCCACGCTGGTCCAGGCGCAGCAGGGTGATCACGCTCTCGTGGATCTCGGCGCCGTCGTACACGCCGCAACCGGACAGAATCACCGCAACTTTTTTCGTCATGCTCAATACTCCAGTGTCGAGGCGCTAAATGTCCTCTAGTTTGGCAGATGTAGCCATGGGATTTGCCCTTCGGCGGGCCTAATCTTCGTGGACAACCTTGGAGGTGGCCGTTCATGGACCTGATTCTGCTGGCCGTGCCGTTCTTCTTCGTGCTGATCGCGGTGGAGCTGATCGCCGATCGCGTGCGTGGGCGGCGCAACTACCAGCTCGCCGACTCGATCAACAGCCTGAGCACCGGCGCGCTGTCCACCAGCACGGGGCTTCTGACCAAAGGGGTGGGGCTGGTCACCTATGCCGTGGCCTGGGAGCACCTGGCCTGGCTGCGCCTGCCGGCCGATGCCTGGTGGGTGTGGGTGGTCGCCTTCGTGCTCTACGACCTCTGCTACTACTGGCTGCACCGCCTGGGCCACGAGCGCAATGTGCTGTGGGCCGCGCACTCGGTGCACCACCAGAGCGAGGAATACAACCTCACCACCGCCCTGCGCCAGACCAGCAGCGGCTTCCTGTTCTCCTGGATCTTCTACCTGCCGCTGGCGCTGCTGGGCGTGCCGCCGCTGGTGTTCATCACCGTGGCGTCGCTGAACCTGCTGTACCAGTTCTGGGTGCACACCCGCCATGTGCCCAAGCTGGGCTGGCTGGAGTGGATCTTCATCACGCCGTCCAACCATCGTGTCCACCATGCACAGAATCCTCTGTACTTGGATCGCAATTACGGCGGCGTGTTCATAATCTGGGACCGGCTGTTCGGCACCTTCCAGGAGGAGGACGAGCGCGAGCCGGTGATCTTCGGCGTGACCACGCCGCTGGCCAGCTGGAACCCGCTGTGGGCCAACGTGCAGTTCTACGCCCAGCTCTGGCATGACGCCCGTCGCGCCGGCAGCTGGTGGGACAAGCTGCGCATCTGGTTCATGCCCACCGGCTGGCGCCCGGCGGATGTGGCCGCCGCTTATCCACAGCCCAAGCAGGACCTGGCGGCGTTTCGCAAGTTCGCGATTCCCCTGGGCGGCGCGCGGCAGGTGTACGTCACCGTGCAGTTCGCGGTCTATGTGGCGTTGGGCAGCTATCTGATGGAGGTGGCGGAGCAGGTGGCGCCTGCAGCCCTGGTATTGGGCTGGACGGTGATGGCGTTCGGGCTGTTCGTGCTGGGGGCGGCGCTGGAGGACCGGCCCTGGGCAGGGCGCATGGAACTGGCACGGCTGCTGTCGAATGCGCCGGCGCTGTATCTGGCCGGCGCGCTCGGCTTAGTGTTGGTCACGCCCGTGTTCTGGTTGCTGCTTCTGGGCTACAGCCTGCTCAGCGTCGGCGGCCTGGCCTTCTGCCGCCGCGCGGCGCTCGGCGCGGAGGTTGCGAAAACGTCGGCGCAGCCAGAGCGCCAGGCCCAGCACCAGCAGGCCGCCGAGCACCCATAGCTCGTACTTCTTGATGCTGCCGAGCATGCCTTCGAGAATGGCGCCGAAGTGGTAGGCCGCCAGGCCCAGGGCCAGGGCCCACACCGCGGCGCCGATGCCGTTGAGCAGCAGGTAGCGGCGCGGTGGGTAGCCGGACAAGCCGATAGCCACCGGCATCACCGTACGCAGGCCGTAGACGAAACGGAAACTCAGTACCCAGATATCCGGATGGCGGCGGATGTGCTCCAGCGCCCGGTCACCCATGGCCTGCCAGCGCGGCTTGCGGGCAAGGATCTTGCGCCCGTGGCGGCGGCCCATGAAGTACCACAGCTGGTCGCCGGCGTAACTGCCGCAGAAGGCCACCAGGACCACCAGCTTGATGTCCATGTATTCGCGGAACGCAAGAAAGCCCGCGAGCACCAGGATGGTCTCGCCCTCGAAGAACGTGCCGAGAAAAAGGGCAAAGTAGCCGAAATCGTTCAGGAATTGTTGAAGCATTTTCTGGCGTGCTGGCGAAATGAACGCGCAGCCTACCCCTTCAGACGCGCTGGGGAAAGTGTCCAAATGTGTCTCGACGTGAAGATTCCCTGCAACGACAATGGCTGCGGCCACAAGTCGCAGGGTTGCCTAAGGATGTAACACAGGCGTCATAATGGCCGCTTATAACTGTCGCGCTGCCCGCCCGCGCGGGCTCAGGAGTCTGCCGTGAGCTTTACCCCCGCCAACCGTCTGTTTCCTGCCACCCGCCTGCGTCGCAACCGCCGGGATGAATTTTCCCGTCGTCTGGTTCGCGAAAACACCCTGACCGTCGATGACCTGATTCTTCCGGTATTCGTGCTGGACGGCGAGGGCCGTCGCGAAGAAGTACCGTCCATGCCGGGCGTAGAGCGCCTGTCGATCGACCTGCTGCTGGAAGCCGCACAGGGCTGGGTGGAGCTGGGTATTCCAGCGCTGGCGCTGTTCCCGGTGACCCCGACCGAGAAAAAATCCCTCGACGGCGCCGAAGCCTGGAACCCGGACGGCATCGCCCAGCGCGCCACCCGCGCCCTGCGTGCCCGCTTCCCGGAGCTGGGGGTGATCACCGACGTCGCTCTGGACCCGTTCACCACCCATGGTCAGGACGGCATCCTCGATGAAGAGGGCTACGTGCAGAACGACATCACCGTCGAGGCCCTGGTGCGTCAGGCGCTGTCCCACGCCGAGGCCGGTGCCCAGGTGGTGGCCCCGTCGGACATGATGGACGGTCGCCTTGGCGCGATCCGCCAGGCCCTGGAAGAGACCGGCTACGTCAACGTGCGCATCATGGCCTACTCGGCCAAGTACGCCAGTGCCTACTACGGCCCGTTCCGCGACGCGGTCGGCTCGGCGCTGAACCTGGGCAAGGCCAACAAGGCCTCCTACCAGATGGACCCGGCCAACAGCGACGAGGCCCTGCACGAAGTGGCCACCGACCTCGCCGAAGGCGCCGACATGGTCATGGTCAAGCCGGGCATGCCGTACCTGGACATCGTTCACCGAGTGAAAGCCGAGTTCAAGGTGCCGACCTTCGCCTACCAGGTCAGCGGCGAGTACGCCATGCACATGGCCGCGATCCAGAACGGCTGGCTCAGCGAGGCCGTGATCCTCGAATCCCTCACCGCTTTCAAACGGGCAGGCGCTGATGGCATCCTGACCTATTTCGCCGTGCGTGCCGCTCAATTGATGAGAGGGCAGTAACGCCCTCCAGGAACGTCAGATGAATAACGAAGTGCTAACCCCTGTCGAGATCAAGGATGCTCAGGCCGTGCCCGAAGAGATGGTGCAGACCCCGCCCGACCTGCCAGCGGTAGTGGAACCGGAAGCGGTCGCCGAAGCCGCCCCGGCACCCGCGCCTGCGCCGGCCCCGGCGATCGCCGTGCCGAGCCTGGACGACAGCAGCCTGTACATTCATCGCGAGCTCTCGCAGCTGCAGTTCAACATCCGCGTGCTGGAGCAGGCGCTGGATGAGTCGTATCCGCTGCTCGAGCGCCTGAAGTTCCTGCTGATCTTCTCCAGCAACCTCGACGAGTTCTTCGAGATCCGCGTGGCGGGCCTGAAGAAGCAGATCAACTTCGCCCGCGAACAGGCCGGCGCCGACGGCCTGCAGCCGCACCAGGCGCTGGCGCGCATCAGCGAGCTGGTGCACATCGAGGTGGACCGCCAATATGCGATCCTCAACGACGTGCTGCTGCCGGAGCTGGAGAAGCACGCCATCCGCTTCATCCGCCGGCGCTACTGGACGCCCAAGCTCAAGACCTGGGTGCGCCGCTACTTCCGCGACGAGATCGCGCCGATCATCACCCCGATCGGCCTCGACCCGACCCACCCGTTCCCGCTGCTGGTGAACAAGAGCCTGAATTTCATCGTCGAGCTCGAGGGTGTCGACGCCTTCGGCCGTGATTCGGGTCTGGCGATCATCCCGGCGCCGCGCCTGCTGCCGCGGGTCATCCGTGTGCCGGAAGAGGTCGGCGGCCCGGGCGACAATTATGTGTTCCTGTCGTCGATGATCCACGCTCACGCCGATGACCTGTTCCAGGGCATGAAGGTCAAGGGCTGCTACCAGTTCCGCCTGACCCGCAACGCCGACCTGGCGCTGGACTCCGAGGAAGTCGACGACCTGGCCCGCGCCCTGCGCGGCGAGCTGTTCTCGCGCCGCTACGGCGATGCCGTGCGCCTCGAGGTGGCCGACACCTGCCCGAAACACCTCTCCGACTACCTGCTCAAGCAGTTCAGCTTGAGCGAGAGCGAGCTGTACCAGGTCAACGGCCCGGTCAACCTGACCCGCCTGTTCAGCATCACCGGCCTCGACAGCCACCCGGAGCTGCAGTACACGCCGTTCACCCCGGCGATCCCCAAGCTGCTGCAGAACGCCGACAACATCTTCAGCGTGATCGGCAAGCAGGACGTGCTGCTGATGCACCCGTTCGAGTCGTTCACCCCGGTGATCGACCTGCTGCGCCAGGCCGCCAAGGACCCGCATGTACTCGCCGTGCGCCAGACCCTGTACCGCTCGGGCGCCAACTCGGAGATCGTCGACGCCCTGGTGGACGCGGCGCGTAACGGCAAGGAGGTCACCGCGGTGATCGAACTGCGCGCGCGCTTCGACGAAGAGTCCAACCTGCAGATGGCCAGCCGCCTGCAGGCCGCTGGTGCGGTGGTGATCTACGGCGTGGTCGGCTTCAAGACCCACGCCAAGATGATGCTGATCCTGCGCCGCGAGCAGGGCGAGATCGTCCGTTATGCGCACCTGGGCACCGGCAACTACCACGCCGGTAACGCCCGCCTGTACACCGACTACAGCCTGCTGACCTCCGACGACGCCCTCACCGAGGACGTCGGCAAGCTGTTCAGCCAGCTGATCGGCATGGGCAAGACCCTGCGCATGAAGAAGCTTCTGCACGCGCCCTTCACCCTGAAGAAGGGCATGCTCGACATGATCGCCCGGGAGACCCAGTTCGCCCTGGAAGGCAAGCCGGCGCACATCATCGCCAAGTTCAATTCGTTGACCGACGCGAAGATCATCAAGGCGCTGTACAAGGCCAGCCAGTCGGGCGTGCGCATCGACCTGGTGGTGCGCGGCATGTGCTGCTTGCGCCCGGGCATCCCGGGGGTGTCGCACAACATCCACGTGCGCTCGATCATCGGCCGCTTCCTCGAGCACACCCGGGTGTTCTACTTCCTCAATGGCGGCGAGGAGCAGATCTACCTGTCCAGCGCCGACTGGATGGAGCGCAACCTCGACAAGCGCGTCGAGACCTGCTTCCCGGTGGAGGGCAAGAAGCTGCTGTTGCGGGTGAAGAAGGAGCTGGAGGGTTACCTGACCGACAACACCCAGGCCTGGACCCTGCAGCCGGACGGGCGCTACGTGCGCAGCACGCCGACCGGCAACCAGAACCCGCGCAGTGCCCAGGCGACGCTGCTGGAGCGGCTGAGCAATCCGGTGCTGAACGTTCGGTAGTACCGATATGGGGGCCGCTTTGCGGCCCTTTCGCGGCACAAGGCCGCTCCTACAGGGGCCACTATCGCCTGTAGGAGCGGCCTTGTGCCGCGAACACCGGCGCAGCCGGTGCCATGCCCCGCGGTTTACCGGACGCTGAGAACAAAATTGACCCGCGCCAGCCACTCCGCCTCGTTGGCAAAGTCAGCCTGGGTCAGCTGGTTCTGCTCCAGCCAGCCACTCGGGAATACCACCTCCAGGCTGTTGTCGCCTGCCTGCAACTCCACCTTGGGCATCTGCTGGGTGCCGCGGATATGGTGGAACAGGATGGCGAAGCGCAGCAGCACGCACAGGCGGATCAGCTTGACGCCTTCGTCGCCGAACTCGGCAAACTTGTCCTTGGGAATGTTGCGGCGGTGGCCGCGCACCAGCAGGGCCATCATCTGCTGGTCCTCGCGGGAGAACCCTGACAGGTCGGAGTGCTCGATCAGGTAGGCGCCGTGCTTGTGGTAGTGATAGTGGGCGATATCCAGTCCTATTTCATGGATTTTCGCCGCCCAACCCAGCAGATCGCGCCAATTTCCACCATCCAGATCCCACGCCTTGGCCACCTGGTCGAAGGCATGCAGCGCCTTGCGCTCCACGCGCGCGGCCTGGCCCTGGTCGACGTGGTAGCGCTCCATCAGCGAGTTCAGGGTGCGTTCGCGCACGTCCTCGTGGTGATGGCGGCCCAGCAGGTCGAACAGCACGCCTTCGCGCAGGGCGCCGTCGCAGTGGTCCATGCGCTGCAGCTCCAGGGCGTCGAAGATCGCCTCGAGGATGGCCAGGCCCGCCGGGAAGATGGTCCGCCGATCGGGCTTGACCCCTTCGAAGTCGATCTTGTCGGTCTCGCCGAGCTTGAACAGCTTGCGCTTGACCGCCGCCAGGCCCTCGGCGTTGACCTCGCCGCTGCCCTGGCCGATGGCCTTGATCGCCGCGGCGATGGCGCGGATGGTCCCGGACGAGCCGATGGCCTCGTCCCAGGTCAGGCGGTGCAGGGCGTTCTCGATGCTCATCAGTTCCAGGCGCGCGGCGGTGTAGGCCTGGGCGTAGCGCGCCGGGGTGATCTTGCCGTCACGGAAGTAGCGCTGGGTGAAGCTCACGCAGCCCATCTGCAGGCTTTCGCGCAGCAGCGGCTCGAAACGCTGGCCGATGATGAACTCGGTGCTGCCGCCGCCGATGTCGGCAACCAGGCGCTTGCCGGGGGTGTCGGCCAGGGTGTGGGACACGCCCAGGTAGATCAGGCGCGCCTCTTCACGGCCGGAGATGACCTCGACCGGGTGGCCGAGAATGGCTTCGGCGCGCAGGATGAATTCATTGCGGTTGCGCGCTTCGCGCAGGGCGTTGGTGCCGACGATGCGCACCGAACCCTGGGGCATGCCGTTGATCAGCTGGGCGAAGCGCTTGAGGCATTCCAGGCCGCGCTCCATGGCTTCTTCGCTGAGCTTGCGCTCATCGTCGATACCGGCGGCGAGCTGAACCTTTTCTCCAAGCCTTTCGAGGATGCGGATTTCCGTGTGATGGGCCTTGGCCACGACCATGTGGAAGCTGTTGGAGCCCAGGTCGATGGCGGCGATCAGAGACAGGTTCTTCGCGGTGGTGTGCGGCATGGTCTGGAGGTTCTCGGTCGTTAACCCGGCAATCGTGCCACGATCGCGGGCATACGCCAACGAGCGGCACGGCAAGGCTTGATGCATGGCAATGTCATAGCAATGTTATGACCGTGACATGACGGTTTCGATTCGTGGCGTCTTGCACAACTATAGTTACACTCAATCAGCTGTGGCTTCCTGTCGCGCCAGGGTGCGGCTATGATGGGCAACGTTTTTTTATGCTTACGACCTGGAGATATCCATGAGCAGCGATCTTATCAAACATGTCACCGACGCCAGCTTCGAAGCCGACGTACTCAAGGCTGAAGGCGCGGTGCTGGTCGACTACTGGGCTGAATGGTGCGGCCCATGCAAGATGATCGCTCCGGTGCTGGACGACATCGCCTCTGAATACCAGGGCAAGGTGACCATCGCCAAGCTGAACATCGACGAAAACGCCGAAACCCCCGCCAAGCACGGCGTGCGTGGCATCCCGACGCTGATGCTGTTCAAGAACGGCAACGTCGAGGCCACCAAGGTCGGCGCGCTGTCCAAGTCGCAGCTCAAGGCGTTCCTCGACGCCAACGTGTGATGTGACAAAGCCCCGCAAATGCGGGGCTTTTCTTTATCTGTTGTAGGCATTTTCCCTGAGGGCTGGCGAGCCCCGCTATCGCGCCCATCCAGACGGATAGCCCCGGAAAACGGTGGTCAAAACCACTAGACGTCGAAAAAAGCAAGTGTTACATTCGGCCTCGCACTGCTTCTCCAGTGCCCTCTGCACGCCGTCGCCGAAGCATCCCTAATTCGAATCAGTACGCGATCCTGTCGCCATCTAGCGGCGCGGCCTCATTAAGCCAACGCTTAATTTCTCCCTTCCTTACATGATTACGTCACTCCCCTTATGAACCTGACAGAACTCAAGCAAAAGCCGATTACCGATCTTTTGGAAATGGCCGAACAGATGGGCATCGAAAACATGGCCCGTTCGCGCAAACAGGACGTGATTTTCGCCCTGCTGAAAAAGCATGCGAAAAGCGGCGAAGAGATCTCCGGTGACGGCGTGCTGGAGATTCTCCAGGATGGTTTCGGTTTCCTGCGCTCGGCGGATGCCTCCTACCTGGCCGGCCCTGACGACATCTATGTCTCGCCCAGCCAGATCCGTCGTTTCAACCTGCGCACCGGCGACACCATCGTCGGCAAGATCCGTCCACCGAAGGAAGGCGAGCGTTACTTCGCACTGCTGAAGGTCGACACCATCAACTTCGACCGTCCGGAAAACGCGAAGAACAAGATTCTCTTCGAAAACCTGACGCCGCTGTTCCCCAACAAGCGCCTGAAGATGGAAGCCGGCAACGGTTCCACCGAAGACCTCACCGGTCGCGTCATCGACCTGTGCGCCCCGATCGGCAAGGGCCAGCGCGGCCTGATCGTCGCCCCGCCGAAAGCGGGCAAGACCATCATGCTGCAGAACATCGCGGCCAACATCACCCGTAACAACCCCGAGTGCCACCTGATCGTCCTGCTGATCGACGAGCGCCCGGAAGAAGTGACCGAGATGCAGCGCACCGTGCGCGGCGAAGTGGTTGCCTCGACCTTCGACGAGCCGCCGACCCGCCACGTGCAGGTCGCCGAGATGGTCATCGAGAAGGCCAAGCGCCTGGTCGAGCACAAGAAGGACGTGGTCATCCTGCTCGACTCGATCACCCGTCTGGCCCGTGCCTACAACACCGTGATCCCGAGCTCCGGCAAGGTACTGACCGGTGGTGTCGACGCCCACGCCCTGGAGAAACCGAAGCGTTTCTTCGGTGCCGCGCGTAACATCGAGGAAGGCGGCTCGCTGACCATCATCGCCACCGCGCTGGTCGAGACCGGCTCGAAGATGGACGAAGTGATCTACGAAGAGTTCAAGGGTACCGGCAACATGGAGCTGCCCCTGGACCGTCGTATCGCCGAGAAGCGTGTGTTCCCGGCCATCAACATCAACAAGTCCGGTACCCGCCGCGAAGAGCTGCTGACCGCCGACGACGAACTGCAGCGCATGTGGATCCTGCGCAAGCTGCTGCACCCGATGGACGAGATCGCCGCCATCGAGTTCCTGGTCGACAAGCTCAAGCAGACCAAGACCAACGACGAGTTCTTCCTGTCGATGAAGCGCAAGTAAGCGCTGCCAACCAGGAAGTAATTGGGGCCGCTTCGCGCCCCTTCGCGGGTAAACCCGCTCCCACAGGGATCACTCGAAACCTGTGGGAGCGGGTTTACCCGCGAAGGGGCGCGAAGCGGCCCCAACGTATTTTTGCCCCCAATGAACGGCCGAACGGCGCTACACTCTGCACCCCGACCGATACGCCCAACACGAGGCCCTTGCATGCAGTATCGCGATCTGCGCGACTTCATCCGTGGTCTGGAACAGCGCGGTGAACTCAAGCGCATCCAGGTTCCCATCTCCCCTGTACTGGAAATGACCGAAGTCTGCGACCGCACCCTGCGCGCCAAGGGCCCGGCGTTGCTGTTCGAAAAGCCCACCGGCTTCGACATCCCGGTGCTGGGCAATCTGTTCGGCACTCCCGAGCGGGTGGCCATGGGCATGGGCGCCGAATCGACCGAGGAACTGCGCGAGATCGGCAAGCTGCTGGCGTTCCTCAAGGAGCCCGAGCCGCCGAAGGGGCTGAAGGACGCCTGGTCGAAACTGCCGATCTTCAAGAAGGTCGTGTCCATGGCGCCGAAGGTGGTCAAGGACGCGGTGTGCCAGGAAATCGTGGTCGAAGGCGACGACGTCGACCTGGGCCAGTTGCCCATCCAGCACTGCTGGCCGGGCGACGTGGCGCCGCTGATCACCTGGGGCCTGACCGTCACCCGCGGGCCGAACAAGGACCGCCAGAACCTGGGTATCTATCGCCAGCAGGTGATCGGCCGCAACAAAGTGATCATGCGCTGGCTGAGCCACCGTGGCGGCGCGCTGGACTACCGCGAATGGTGCGAGAAACACCCAGGCCAGCCGTTCCCCGTGGCCGTGGCCCTGGGCGCAGACCCTGCGACCATCCTCGGCGCCGTGACCCCTGTCCCCGATACCCTTTCCGAATACGCCTTTGCCGGCCTGTTGCGCGGCAACCGTACCGAACTGGTCAAATGCCGTGGCAACGACCTGCAGGTGCCGGCCACTGCCGAGATCATCCTCGAAGGTGTGATCCACCCGGGCGAAATGGCCCCGGAAGGCCCGTACGGCGACCACACCGGTTACTACAACGAAGTGGACAGCTTCCCGGTGTTCACCGTCGAGCGCATCACCCACCGGCAGAAACCGATCTACCACAGCACCTACACCGGCCGGCCGCCGGATGAGCCGGCAATTCTCGGGGTGGCGCTGAACGAAGTGTTCGTGCCGATCCTGCAGAAGCAGTTCCCCGAGATCACCGACTTCTACCTGCCGCCGGAAGGCTGCTCGTACCGCATGGCGGTGGTGACCATGAAGAAGCAGTATCCAGGCCACGCCAAGCGCGTCATGCTGGGTGTGTGGTCGTTCCTGCGACAGTTCATGTACACCAAGTTCGTTATCGTCACCGACGACGATATCAACGCCCGCGACTGGAACGATGTGATCTGGGCCATCACCACGCGCATGGACCCCAAGCGTGATACGGTGATGATCGACAACACCCCGATCGACTACCTCGACTTTGCGTCGCCGGTGTCGGGCCTGGGGTCGAAGATGGGCCTGGACGCCACCCACAAGTGGCCGGGCGAGACTACACGCGAATGGGGCCGGGTCATCGTCAAGGACGAGGCCGTCACCCGCCGTATCGATGAGCTGTGGGACCAGTTGGGAATAGATTGATGCAGGTAACCTTGCAGCCTTCCGGGGCGGTACTGGCGGTCGAACCGGGTGAAAGGATTCTGGATGCGGCGCGGCGCCTGGGCTACGACTGCCCAAGCAGCTGCCGCAACGGCAACTGCCATGTGTGTGCCGCGCTGCTGGTGGAAGGCAGTGTTCGCCAGGAAGGCCAAGTCCGCGATCACGGTGAACTGTTCACCTGCATCGCCGAGCCGCTGGAGGACTGCGTGTTGCTGTGGGATGGTGTGCTGGCCCTGGGCGAGCTGCCGGTGCGCAAGCTGGCCTGTACCGTGAGCGAATGCGTCGAGGTCGGTGGCGACGTCTGGCGCGTGCGCCTGCGCGCGCCTGCCGGCAAGCCGCCGCGCTATCACGCGGGGCAGTACCTGATGATCGAGCGTGAGGGCATGGACAAGGCGGCCTTCTCCCTCGCCTCGGCGCCCCATGGTGGGCGCGACCTCGAGCTGCACGTGCTGGCGCGGGAAAGCAGCGCGGTGCAGTTGATCCAGCAGTTGCAGCGCAATGGACTGGCACGCATCGAACTGCCGTTCGGCGACGCCCACCTGGCGGAGCTGCCCGATGGCCCTCTGGTACTGATTGCCGCCGGCACCGGCATGGGCCAGATGCACAGCCTGCTCGAGCACTGCCGCGCCCAGGGCTTCAAGCATCCGGTGCACCTGTACTGGGGCGTGCGCCGGCCTGAAGATTTCTACGAGATCGAGCACTGGGACGAGTGGCAGCGCCTGCCCAACCTGTTCCTGCACAAGGTGGTCAGCGACCTGTGCGGCTGGGAAGGACGCTGTGGGCTGCTGCACGAGGCGGTGTGCGAGGACATCGGCGACCTGAACCAGGTGCATGTCTATGCCAGCGGCTCGCCGAACATGGTCTATGCCACCCTCGATGCGTTGGTCGAGGCCGGCATGGATGCCCACCGCATGCGCGCCGACGTGTTTGCCTACGCGCCGCGCGGCTGAAACAACCCGCACGCTGCAAGGGCGTGCCGGGTTTAATAACCAAGTATTTTCCTGTTGATTATAGGGCGGGGATTATTACCGGTGCGGGTAATAAGTTTCGCTATACTCGGATTATTAGTTTCCGTTCAGCGGAAGGTTGAATGAAATTGTGTCTTCCGGCTTGAGTCGCAAGTGTCTTATCCCTTACGTTAAGCGCCAGGGCCTTCGCGGGTAAACCCGCTCCCACAAGCCCTGCACACCTCCTGTGGGAGCGGGTTTACCCGCGAAGACGTAGGGTCAGGCCCTGCATCAACAGCAGTGGAACGCGCAACTTTGTAGTTCACAGGAATTAATGGCGGCAGCTCATGTCGACACTTGAAAGTTTATCCTGGCAAATAGCCTATCCGCCGTCACTCGACTTCGGGCAACAGTTGTCCCGCGAACAACTGCAGCGCTCGATGCAGGAAACCATGTCCCTGCACGAAGGCGGCCCGGTCTGGCTGTTTGCCTACGGCTCGCTGATCTGGCGCCCCGAATGCAACTCGGTCGAGCGCCAGCGGGCACGGGTGCATGGCTACCACCGCGGCTTGTACCTGTGGTCCCACGAGCACCGTGGCACCCCGGAGTGCCCGGGCCTGGTGTTCGGCCTGGACCGTGGCGGTTCCTGCAGCGGTTTCGCCTACCGTCTGGACGAAAGCAACCTTGACGATTCGCTGATGGCCCTGTGGATGCGCGAAATGCCGTTCCCGGCCTATCGCCCGCACTGGCTCAGCTGCCGTCTGGGCGACGGCAGCAAGGTCCAGGCCCTGGGCTTCGTGCTGGAACGGCACCTGCCATGCTACGCGGGCAACCTGCCGGACACCTTGCTCAGCCAGATCCTCGCCAGCGCCAAGGGGCGCTATGGCACGACACGCGATTACGTGGAGCAGACCCTCAACGCCCTGCGCAGCCACCAGATGCCCGATCGCAACCTGGAAGCCCGTTTCAGGCGTTGCCACAACCTGCGCGAGGTGTGAGCCCCGCGCATCGGGCTCATTCCTGGCCGGCGGCGGTGCCGAGGAACTTGCGCAGGAACTGGCGGGTGCGCTCTTCCCGCGGATTGGCGAACAGCGCCTTGGCCTCGCCTTGCTCGACGATCACCCCCTTGTCGAAGAAGATCACCCGGTTGGCGACATCGCGGGCGAAGCTCATCTCGTGGGTGACGATGATCATGGTGCGCTTTTCCTCGGCCAGGCCGCGGATGGTTTCCAGCACCTCGCCCACCAGCTCCGGGTCGAGCGCCGAGGTAGGCTCGTCGAACAGGATCACCTCGGGTTCCATGGCCAGGGCGCGGGCGATGGCCACCCGCTGCTGCTGGCCACCGGACAGGCGGCGCGGGTAGGCGTCTTCCTTGCCCGCCAGGCCGACCTTGGCCAGCAGGCGCCTGGCCAGCTCGATGGCCTTGTCGCGGGGCGTCTTCTTGACGATCACCGGCCCCTCGATGACGTTCTCCAGGGCGGTGCGGTGGGGAAACAGGTTGAAGTTCTGGAACACGAATCCGGCCTGCTGGCGCAGGCGGCGGATCGCACCCTGCTGGCCGCCCAGCGGGCGATTGGCATCGATGCTGATGTCGCCGATCTGGATGCGTCCGGCATCGGGGGTTTCCAGCAGGTTCAGGCAACGCAGGAACGTGGTCTTGCCCGAGCCGCTGGGGCCGATGATGGCGACCACCTCGCCGGGTTGCACGGTCAGGTCGATGCCGTTGAGCACGGTATGGCCCTTGAACTGCTTGGTCAGGCCTTGTACTACGATCATCTCATTGCTCCTGGTCGTGCTGGTTGACCCGCGCTTCCATGCGGTTCTGGAAGTGCGCCAGGATGCTGCAGAGGATCCAGTAGACCACCGCGACAGCCAGGTACATGGTGAAGACCTCGAAGGTCCGGGCGGTGATCAGCTGTGCCTGGCGGAACAGCTCGGGCACCTGGATGGTCGCCGCCAGGGCGGTGTCCTTGACCAGCGAGATGAAGCTGTTGCCCAGCGGCGGCAGTGCGGTGCGCAGGGCCTGCGGCAGGATCGCCCGGCGCATGGCCTGGGTGCGGGTCATGCCGATGCTGGCCGCCGCTTCCCACTGACCACGGTCGATCGAAGAGATCGCCGCGCGGAGGATTTCGCAGATATACGCCGCCATGTTCAGCGACAGGCCGATCAGCGATGCCGGGATCGGATCAAGCTCGATGCCGATCTGCGGCAGGCCGAAGTAGATCACGAACAGCTGCACCAGCAGCGGCGTGCCGCGGAAGAACGACACGTAGATGCGGGCGAGCCAGTCCAGCGGCAGGATCTTCGACAGGCGCATCAGTGCCAGGGCGAAACCCAGCACCAGGCCGAAGAACATGCCGCCGACACTGAGCAGCACGGTATAGCCCGCGCCCTTGAGCAGGAAGGGCGCGGAATCGACAACGAGTTGCAGGCTTTCAGCGATCATTTGGTGACATCGGCACCGAAGTATTTCTCGGACAGCTTGGCCAGCGTGCCGTCGGCCTTGAGCTTGTCGATGGCCTTGTTCAGCGCCGCGAGCAGTTCAGGCTCGCCCTTGCGCAGGGCCACGCCCGATTCCAGCTTGGAGAATTTCTCGCCGGCCAGCGCGGTGGGTTTCTTGTCCTTGGCGGTTTTCTGCACGTACTCGAGTGCGGCCAGGCGGTCGATCAGGATGGCGTCGATACGGCCGTTGCGCAGGTCGGCGAACTTGGTCGGGTCATCTTCGTAGGTGCGGACATCGGCCGTTGGCACGTCCTGTTTCACCCATTGTTCATAGTTGGTGCCCAGGCCGACACCGACCTTCTTGCCACCAAGGTCGGCGGCGGTCTTGATGTTCTTCTCGTTGTCGCTGCCCTTGAGCACCAGGGCCTGGATACCGGAAACGGTGTAGGGCTCGGAGAAGTCGTACTTCTTCTTGCGCTCTTCGGAGATGGTCACCTGGTTGATCACCACGTCCAGGCGCTTGGACTCCAGGGCGGCGAGGATACCGTCCCACTTGGTCGGCTGGACCTTGGCCTTGACCCCCAGTTCCTTGGCCAGCAGTTCGGACAGTTCGACCTCGAAGCCGGCCAGCTTGCCGTTCTCGTCCTGGAAGCTGAACGGTGGGTAGGTGCCTTCCAGGCCGACGTTGATCACGCCCTTCTCCTGGATGGTCTTCAACTGCTCGCCGGCGAAGGCCTGGCCGAGCAGGCCGGCACCGAGCAGGAGCGCCAGGCTGGCGTTGAGAAGGGGTTTGGCGAATTTGGTCATGGCAGGCCCCGCGCTTGTTGTGGAAGTAGTGAGGTGGCGACTATAGAGGTGGGCTTCATAGGCCGGGAAATAATAAAAAATCATGTTGTTATTCCCGTTTCTGCATTTTGCAGCCGCTTATGCCCGACTTAGCTCAGGATGGAATAAAGCGTTGTTTTTTCCAAGAGGCAGATTTGACGTATCGTTGATCGCATCCATCCAATGCTGGCCTCTTCGCGGGTAAACCCGCTCCCACAGGTCCAGCGCAAGCCTCAAGGGCAATACGGTCCCTGTGGGAGCGGGTTTACCCGCGAAGGGGCCCTACCCGGCGATAAAAACAGTTGGCCTATCCGGCAGGAGAAACACCGTGAGCGAACAACCATCAACCGGGCACTGGCAACTGCAGGGCATCGTCAGTGGCCTGCGCAGCGCCCGTGAGCAGTGGCGCAGCAACAACGGCCGCAGCAGCGGCGAGCAGGGCGGGCGCGAGCTGCCGTCGCGCGAGGCGCTGCGGCAGATTCTCGAGCAGCTGTGCGGCGCGCTGTTCCCCATGCGCCTGGGCCCGGTGGACCTGCGTGAAGAGAGCGAAGACTTCTACGTCGGCCACACCCTCGACGCCGCGCTCACCGCGCTGCTGGCCCAGGCCCGCCTGGAGCTGCGCTACGCGGCGCGCCATGGCAAGACCGATGTGGTCGATGTCGATGGCCATGCCCTGCGCCTGATCCAGGACTTCGCCGCGGCCCTGCCGGCCCTGCGCGTGCTGCTGGACACCGACGTGCTCGCGGCCTTCCACGGCGACCCGGCGGCGCGCAGCGTCGACGAGGTGCTGCTGTGCTACCCGGGCATCCTGGCGATCATCCACCACCGCCTGGCCCACCACCTGTACCAGGCCGGCCTGCCGCTGCTGGCGCGGATCAGCTCGGAGCTGGCGCACTCGGCCACCGGCATCGACATCCACCCCGGCGCGCAGATCGGCCCGAGCTTCTTCATCGACCACGGCACCGGCGTGGTGATCGGCGAGACCGCGATCATCGGTGAGCGGGTGCGTATCTACCAGGCCGTGACCCTGGGCGCCAAGCGCTTCCCCAGCGACGAGTCGGGCAACTTGCACAAGGGCCTGGCACGCCACCCGATCGTCGAGGACGACGTCGTCATCTACGCGGGTGCGACCATCCTCGGGCGGATCACCATCGGCAAGGGTTCGACCATCGGCGGCAACGTCTGGCTGACTCGCAGCGTGCCGGCTGACAGCAATATTACCCAGGCTAACCTGCAGTTGGATTGCCAGGACAAGGGCTGAGCCTGCCCCGGCCTTTTCGCGGGTAAACCCGCTCCCACAGGTACGGCGCTGAACTGACTGACAGCGCGACCCTGTGGGAGCGGGTTTACCCGCGAAGGGGCCGCCGCCGATGCCCCGCCCAGCGGCATCGGGTCGCATTGAAACTCGATCCATGTTTAACTTGAACGCTTGTTCAACGAAAAACGCTGGTCCATTGCCGGTGTTCAAAAGGAGGAATCGCCTTTGCTGAACCCGTTCAATCCGAACCTCACGTCCTTCGACGAGGTGCCTGTTCAATGAGTGCACCGACCCCCGACCTTGCCAACGGCAAGATCCGCATGAACCCCCCCGTGTTCTACTTCGCGGCAAGCTTCATCCTCCTCTTCGGCCTGGTCGTCATCGCCCAGCCCCAGGCGGCCGGCGACTGGCTGCTGGCGGCGCAGAACTGGGCGGCCAACACCGTCGGCTGGTACTACATGCTGGCCATGACCCTGTACCTGGTCTTCGTGGTGGTTACCGCCCTGTCCGGCTACGGCAAGATCAAGCTTGGCGCCGACCACGACGAGCCCGAGTTCAGCTACCTGTCCTGGGCCGGCATGCTGTTCGCCGCCGGCATCAGCATCACCCTGTTCTTCTTCTGCGTCTCCGAGCCGCTGACCCACATGCTCCAGCCGCCGCAGGGCGAGGCCGGCACGGCCGAGGCCGGGCGCCAGGCGATGCAGATCCTGTTCCTGCACTGGGGCCTGCACGGCTGGGGCGTGTTCGCCTTCGTCGGCATGGCGCTGGCCTACTTCGCCTACCGGCACAACCTGCCGCTGGCCCTGCGCTCGGCGCTTTACCCGCTGATAGGCAAACGCATCAACGGCCCGATCGGCTACGCGGTGGACGGCTTCGGCATCATCGCCACGGTGTTTGGCCTGGGGGCCGACATGGGCTTCGGCGTGCTGCACCTGAACGCCGGCCTCGACTACCTGTTCGGCATCAGCCACAGCCAGTGGGTGCAGGTGATCCTCATCACCCTGATGATGGGCGCGGCGGTGGCCGTGGCGGTCGCCGGGGTGGAGAAGGGCGTGCGGGTGATGAGCGACATCAACCTGTTCCTGGCCTGCGCGCTGCTGCTGTTCGTGCTGTTCGCCGGGCCCACCCAGCACCTGTTCAATACCCTGATCCAGAACCTCGGTGACTACCTGGGCGCCTTGCCGCGCAAGAGCTTTGATGTGTACGCCTACGGCGAGCAACGCGACTGGCTGGGTGGCTGGACGGTGTTCTATTGGGCCTGGTGGATTGCCTGGGCGCCGTTCGTGGGGCTGTTCATCGCGCGGATTTCGCGCGGGCGCACCATCCGTGAGTTCGTCTTCGGCGTGTTGCTGATCCCGCTGGGCTTCACCCTGGCGTGGATGTCGATCTTCGGCAACAGCGCCCTGGACCAGGTGATCAACCACGGCATGACCGCCCTCGGCCAGTCGGCCATCGACAACCCGTCGATGAGCCTGTACCTGCTGCTGGAAACCTACCCGTGGAGCAAGACGGTGATCGCCGTGACGGTGTTCATCAGCTTCGTGTTCTTCGTCACCTCGGCCGACTCCGGCACGGTGGTGCTGTCGACGCTGTCTGCCAAGGGCGGTGGCGCCGACGAGGACGGCCCGAACTGGCTGCGCATCTTCTGGGGCGCGATGACCGCGCTGATCACCAGCGCGCTGCTGTTCGCCGGCAGCATCGATTCGCTGAAGTCGGCGGTGGTGCTGACCTCGCTGCCGTTCTCGCTGATCCTGCTGTGCATGATGTGGGGGCTGCACAAGGCCTTCTACCTGGAAAGCCAGCGGCAGATCGCGCAGATGCATTCGCTGGCACCCTTCGCCCAGTCCCGGCGTGGGCGTGGCGGCTGGCGCCAGCGCCTGAGCCAGGCCGTGCACTTCCCGTCGCGGGACGAGGTGTATCGCTTCATGGACGACGTGGTGCGCCCGGCGATCGCCGAGGTGCGCGAGGTGTTCGAGCAGAAGGGGCTGGTGCTGATCACCCAGGACGATCCGAGCCATGACAACGTCAGCCTGAAGATCGGCCATGGCGAGGAGCAGCCGTTCATCTACCAGGTGCAGATGCGTGGCTACTTCACGCCGTCGTTCGCGTTGGGTGGGTTGGGTACCCAGGAGTTGAAGAACCGTCGCTACTACCGGGCGGAGGTGCACTTGAGCGAAGGTAGCCAGAACTATGATCTGGTGGGCTACAGCAAGGAGCAGATCATCAACGACATCCTCGACCAGTACGAGCGGCACATGCAGTACCTGCATCTGGTCAGGTAGATCGCTGGGGCCGCTTTGCGGCCCTTATCGCGGCACAAGGCCGCTCCTACAGGGGAATGTGATCTCCTGTAGGAGCGGCCTTGCGCCGCGAAAGGAGGCCAAAGGCCTCCCAGGGGCTCAGAACGGCGCATCCCCCAGGATGGTCGCCCGGTGCATCACCCGCCGATTGGGTCGGTAATCATCCACAGCAAAATGCTGCGTGACGCGGTTGTCCCAGAACGCCACGTCATTTTCCTGCCATCGCCAGCGAATGCTGAACTCCGGCCGCGTCGCATGGGCGAACAGCAGCTTGAGCAGCGCCTCGCTCTCCTGCTCGTTCAGCTCGTTGATCCGCGTGGTGAACCCCTCGTTGACGAACAATGCCTTGCGCCCGCTGACCGGATGGGTGCGCACCACCGGGTGCGACAGCGGCGGGTTGTTGCGTCGGGTAGCTTCCCAGCGCGCCAGGTCCTCTGGGGTGGTGCCGAAGCGCTCCAGCGGGAACGACTTGGTGAAGTCGTGGGTGGCGGTCAGGCCGTCGAGCATCGTGCGCAGCGGCGCCGACAGCGCCTCGAACGCGGCGATCCCGCTGGCCCACAGGGTGTCGCCGCCAAAGGCCGGCAACTGCTTGGCGCTGAGCACCGCGCCCAGCGCGGGAGTCGGCAGGAAGGTCACGTCGGTGTGCCAGACGGCGTTGTCGCGCACGTCGGTGACCGCGGTGTCGAGGATCAGTACCTGCGGCGTCTGCGGCACATTGGGGTAGATCGGGTGGATGTGCAGGTCGCCGAAGCGCGCGGCGAAACGGGCCTGTTGCTCGGGTGTGATCGGCTGGTCGCGGAAGAACAGCACCTGGTGTTCGAGCAGCGCCTGCTCGATGGCATCACGCTGTTCGAGGGTGATATCGCGGCTGATGTCCACGCCGCTGATCTGCGCGCCAAGGGCCGGGCTGAGAGGGGTGATGGTCAGGCTCATGTCGGTCTCGCTTGAAGGTTCGTTTCTCGTGCAGGCCGAGAAGTTCTATCGCGGGGCAAGCCCGCTCCCACGAGGTGAGACGGCTGCGTGGGAGCGGGCTTGCCCCGCGAATGGTCGTGACGGATCAGTGGCTCTGGCCATGCCAGGGCACCAGCTTGCGCTGCAGGGCGCGCAGGCCCATTTCCAGGGTGAAGGCGATCAGGGCGATCAGCAGGATCCCCAGCACCACCACGTCGGTGACCAGGAACTGCGCCGCCGACTGCACCATGAAGCCCAGGCCGCTGGTGGCGGCGATCAGCTCGGCGGCGACCAGGGTCGACCAGCCCACGCCAAGGCCGATGCGGATGCCGGTGAGGATGTCGGGCAGGGCGCTGGGCAGGATCACATGGCGGATCAGTTGCGCCCGGGTGGCCCCCAGCGACTGCGCGGCGCGCAGCTTGGCCGGGTCGACGGTGCGCACGCCGGTGGCGGTGGCGATGGCGATCGGGGCGAAGATCGCCAGGTAGATCAGCAGCACCTTCGACAGCTCGCCGATGCCGCACCAGATGACGATCAACGGCAGGTAGGCCAGCGGCGGGATCGGCCGGTAGAACTCGATCAGCGGGTCGAGGATGCCACGGGCCACGCGGTTGTAGCCGATGGCCAGGCCGACGGGGATGGCGGTCAGGGTCGCCGCCACCAGCGCCAGGCCGATACGGCCCAGGCTCGCGCCCAGGTGCTGCCACAGGCTGGCGTCCATGTAGCCCTGGGTGAGCAGCGTCCAGCCCTTGGCCAGGATGTCGGCGGGCGAGGGCAGGAACAGGGGTTCGATCCAGCCGGCGGCGGTCACCAGCCACCACGCCAGCAGCAGGGCGGCCAGGGTGAGGGCGCTGATCCAGCGGGTCGACAAGGGCTTGCGGGTCTTCACGACAGGAGGCGTGCGTTGTGCCTGCTTGGCGGCGGCCGGCAATTCGATGCTGCTCATGCGGACTCCTGGCGTTGCGAGAATACCCGCGCCAGCACGTGCTCGCGGGTTTCGATGAAACGGGGATCGGACTTGATCGCCCGGGCCGACTCGCCAGCGGCGTAGCGCTGGCCGAAGTCCAGTTGCAGACGCTCGACCACACGCCCCGGATTGGGCGCCAGCAGCACCAGCTCGGTGGCGAGGAACACCGCCTCTTCGATGTCGTGGGTGATCAGGAACACCGGTTTGGCGGTGCGCTGCCAGACCTGCAACAGCAGCTCCTGCATCTGTTCGCGGGTAAAGGCATCGAGGGCGCCGAACGGCTCGTCCATCAACAGCACCCGCGGGTCGGCGGCCAGCGCCCGGGCCAGGCCCACGCGCTGCTTCTGCCCGCCGGACAATTGCCAGATACGCCGCTCGCCGAAGCCGGCGAGGTCGACCAGCGCCAGCATCTCGCGGGCCTTGGCTTCACGCTGGACACGGGGCACGCCGGCCAGCTCGAGGCCGAAGGCAATGTTGCCGAGCACGTCCTGCCAGGGCAGCAGGGCATCGTCCTGGAACACCACGCCGCGATCGGCGCCAGGGCCTTGCACTGGCGCGCCGTCGAGGCTGATGCGCCCGCCGCAGGGGGCAACGAAGCCGGCGATCAGGTTGAGCAACGAGGTCTTGCCGCTGCCGGACGGCCCGAGGGCCACCAGCAGCTGGCGCGGGCCCAGGCTCAGGCTGATGTCGGCCAGCACCGGGGTAGCGGCGCCGGGGTACTGTGCGCTGATGCGCTCCAGTTCGAGCAAGGCCATGACGGGCTCCGGATCAGTTGGGCAGGTATTGGGCGCTGACGTAGGGCGAGTAGTCAGGCAGCACGGCGTCGACCTTGCCTTGTTGCTTGAGGAAGGTGGCGGTGTCGGTCAGTGCCTGGGTGGTCGGCGCGCCCAGTGCGCTGGCCTGGTCGGCGGCCAGCGGATAGACGTTGCCCTGCAGCAGCACCGGGATATCGGCCGGCTTGGCGCCGGACAGCTTGACCAGCTTGGCGACGTTGTCCTTGTCGGCCAGCCAGGCTTTCGGGTCCTTGCGGTAGTCGGCGTAGGCGTCGAGGGTGACCTTGGCGAACGACTTGACGATCTCCGGGTGCTTGGCGGCGAAGTCCTTGCGCACGATCCAGGCATCGAAGGTCGGCGCGCCTTTCTCGGCCAGCTCGCCCGAGGTGATCAGCACCTTGCCGTTTTCCTTGGCCACGCCCAGGGCCGGGTCCCAGACGTAGGTGGCGTCGATGTCGCCGCGTTTCCAGGCAGCGATGATCGCCGGCGGGGCGAGGTTGAGGATCTGCACCTTCGACGGGTCGATGTTCCAGCTCTTGAGTGCGGCCAGCAGGCTGTAATGGCCGGTGGAAACGAACGGCACGGCGACTTTCTTGCCCACCAGGTCCTGTGGGGTCTTGATGCTGTCACGGGCGACCAGGGCCTCGCCGGCGCCGATCTGGGTGGCGATCAGGAAGGTCTCGACCGGCAGCTTGCGAGTGGCGGCGGCGGCCAGCGGGCTGGAGCCGAGGTAGCCGATCTGCACGTCGCCCGAGGCGACGGCGGTGATCACATCGGCGCCATTATCGAACTTGCGCCAGTCGATGCTGGCCTTGCTGTCCTTTTCATAGGTGCCATCGACCTGGGCCACCTTGGCCGGGTCGACGGTGGTCTGGTAGGCGACGGTCAGGTCGGCGGCCTGGGCCAGCCAGCTGGCACTGGCGAGGGTCAGGGCGGCGAACAGGCGCAGTGGAGCATGCGGGATCATGGTTGAACCTCTCGTCAGGCATTCTGGGATGGATGGCGAGAAGACTAGATGATCTAAGAAATAGTAAATAAATAACTTTTTAGAATTAGCTTAAAAGCCAAACGCTCTGAACCTGCGCGGTTTACGGGCTCGCTCCCACACGAGGTGGGAAGCTGGCGGAATCGCTCAAGACGGCTAGTCTTGTTCGGTTCCTGCGGGGGTACCATCGGTCGACAGCTCGGCAAACGTTTGCACATAACCTAAAGGTATGATTGACGGCGTCGATACAGCGTTTCGTAGGAATGGTTCCGATGTTATTCCGTAAAAATCTTACAGATTCATAAAACGGTCATTTTGGATTTATAGGATTGTCATTATCCTGTAGCGCAGGTCGGCGGGTTAGACCAAAGTCGCAGATCGACCGTTAGCGATTGACTTGGCGGTCACGCATTGGTGCTAAATCGCCAATCCGGGTGAGTGGGGCAGCAGACTCCGCCGCTTGAGACGCACAAAAATTAGAACGTAGAGGAGCAAAACATGTACAAGTCCAGCCTGGCCCTGGCCGTGGCACTGGGGGTTCTCGCCCAACAAGCAGGCGCTGCCGGTTTCATCGAAGACAGCAAGCTGTCCCTGAGCTCGCGCACCATGTACTTCGACAACAACAACCGCGAAGCGCACGCCACTCCGGCAACCGCGACTCGTCCGGCCGGCAAGCGTCCGGATCAGCGTGAAACCGGTCAAGGTTTCAAGCTCGACTACATCTCCGGCTTCACTGAAGGCACCGTAGGCTTCGGTGTCGATGCCCAGGCCGTGTGGGGTATCCACCTCGATGGTGGCAAGGGCTACCACAAGTCCGGCTTCCTTCCGGACGATACCGACGGCTCTTCGGTAAGCCAGTGGGCACGCGTTGGCGCCAACGCCAAGGCCCGCTTCTCCAAGACCGAAGCGCACTTCGGTAGCGCCCTGGCACCGATGCTGCCGATCCTGGTCTCCAACGACGGTCGTCTGCTGCCGCAGACCTTCGAAGGTGCAACCATCACCTCGAAGGAAATCGACAACCTGACCATCAACGCCGGTCAGCTGACCCACGCAATGGGTCGTGCCTCGAGCAACCGTACCGGCCTGTCGGTCAACGGCGCGACCGCTGACAGCAACAAGTTCCGCTACGGTGGCCTGGACTACAAGCTCACTCCAGACCTGACCCTGCAGTACTACTACTCGAACCTGGAAGACTTCTACAAGCAGAGCTTCCTGGGCGCCACCCACGTCTTCAAGATCGCTGACGACCAGTCGTTCAAGACCGACCTGCGCTACTTCGACAGCAGCAGCGATGGCAAGAACGGCCACGGTGGCGGCTACAACTTCAACAACAACGGCGGTTATGCCAAGGAAACCGGCAAGGTCGACAACAAGACCTGGTCCGCCATGTTCACCTATACCCTCGGTGGCCACGCGCTGATGCTCGGCCATCAGCAGGTCAACGATGATGGTGGCTTCGTCTGGCTGAACCAGGGCGGTGTCGTTGATGGCAACGGCCGTGCCGAAGGTGCGGGCGGTGCCAGCTTCTACCTGTTCACCGACAGCATGATCAACCAGTTCGCCAAGGCCGGTGAAAACACCACCTTCGGTCAGTACTCCTACGACTTCGCCCGCCTGGGCGTGCCGGGCCTGAAGGCTTCGGTAGCCTACCTGCGCGGTCAGGATGGTCGTAACACCGACGGCCACGGTACCTTCAGCGAGTGGGAGCGTGACGCTCGCGTCGACTACGTTCTGCAGGAAGGCACCCTCAAGGGCCTGGGCTTCAGCCTGCGCCAGGGCGTCTACCGTGGCACCGGTTCGGGCGCTGCGAACGACCAGGATCAGACTCGCTTCATCGTCAACTACACTTACGCCTTCATGTAAGTCGTAGCTGCAACGAGAAAGCCTCGCCTAGTGCGAGGCTTTTTTGTGTCTGCGAATCCCTATGCTTAATGGTTATAAATAAATCGATATTTATTCTTTTTATTTTTATTCGGAAGCAGGCACATTGAACCCACAAGGCCAGACACAGCACAGGAGCCGCTTTCATGAGCCTCAAACTCGGCGATATCGCCCCCGATTTCGAACAGGATTCCAGCGCCGGCAAGATCCGTTTCCACGAATGGCTGGGCGACAGCTGGGGCGTGCTGTTCTCCCACCCGGCCGACTTCACCCCGGTGTGCACCACCGAGCTGGGCCTGACCGCCAAGCTCAAGGAAGACTTCGCCAAGCGTGGCGTGAAAGCCATCGCCCTGTCGGTGGACCCGGTCGACTCGCACCACAAGTGGATCGATGACATCAACGAGACCCAGAACACCGTGGTCAACTTCCCGATCATCGCCGACGCCGACCGCAAGGTCTCCGACCTGTACGACCTGATCCACCCCAACGCCAGCGACACCCTGACCGTGCGCTCGCTGTTCGTCATCGACCCGAACAAGAAGGTGCGCCTGACCATTACCTATCCGGCCAGTACCGGGCGCAACTTCAACGAGATCCTGCGGGTGATCGACTCGCTGCAGCTGACCGACAACTACAAGGTCGCCACGCCAGGCAACTGGCAGGACGGCGACGAAGTAGTGATCGTGCCGTCGCTCAAGGACGAGGACGAAATCAAGCGGCGCTTCCCGAAAGGGTACCGGGCGGTGAAACCCTATCTGCGACTGACCCCGCAACCAAATCGATGAGGTATTGCTCGTTGCATTGCTCTTAGCCAAGCAGGGATCTTCGGGCCGTTTCGACGGCCCTTTTTTATGTCTACCGAAAGCCTGTAGGAGCGGCCTTGTGCCGCGAAAGGGGGGCGCAGCACCCCCAGGATTTTCAGCGTCAATGCACTTATCGCCGGGGCCGCTTTGCGGCCCTTTCGCGGCACAAGGCCGCTCCTACAGAGATAAATCTGAATATCTCTATATGGAATAAATAAATACGAAAATATGATTTCTAGATATATATGACTAACTGTTAATGTCACTTCCATCCAGCGGGGACAACCCCTCGCGGCCCTGCAATCGAATCGAAGGAAGCGCTTTCAATGCTGGTTGTTTCTGTCGGTGGTAGCCCCAGTCTTCGTTCACGCTCCGGCGTGCTGCTAGAGCGCTCGCGCGACTGGCTGCAGGAGCGCGGCGTCGAGGTGGTGACCTTCCAGGTGCGGGAATTCCCCGCCGAGGACCTGCTCCACGCGCGCTTCGACAGCCCGCAGGTGCGTCACTTCAATGAACTGGTGGCCCAGGCCGATGGCCTGGTGGTCGCCACCCCGGTGTACAAGGCGTCGTTCGCTGGCGCCCTGAAAACCTTGCTCGACCTGCTGCCCGAACGCGCCCTGGAGCACAAGGTAGTCCTGCCGATCGCCACCGGCGGCAGCATCGCCCATATGCTGGCCGTGGACTACGCCCTCAAGCCGGTGCTGTCGGCCCTCAAGGCGCAGGAGACCCTGCAGGGGATCTTCGCCGACGACAGCCAGGTCGCCTACGGCGAAGGCACCCGCCCCGCGCAACTGGCTACTGCCCTGGAGCAGCGTCTGCAGGATTCGCTGGAAACGTTCCACAGCGCCCTGGCGCGCCGGCCTCGGCCGGTGGTGCCGGGCGAGCTCAACGAACGCCTGATCAGTGCCCGTTGGAGCATCTGACCGCCCGCTATACCGCTTGACCGTTTTTCCCACCTTACTCGCCCGTCAACGAGGCAAGCAGGTGCTACCCGAACCCACTCGCACAGGAGAGCGCCATGCGCACAGTCTTCTTGCGTCGCGGTCTGGTCGCCCTGTTTGCGGCGGCTGTGTCCTTCGGCGCCATCACCCAAGCCCAGGCCGAGAGCCTGCGCATCGGTTACCAGAAATACGGCACCCTGGTGCTGCTCAAGGCCAAGGGCTCGCTGGAAAAGCGCCTGAAGGAACAGGGCATCGACGTGCAATGGACCGAGTTCCCCGGCGGCCCGCAACTGCTCGAAGGCCTCAACGTCGGTTCCATCGATTTCGGCGTGACCGGCGAAACACCGCCGGTGTTCGCTCAGGCCGCGGGGGCCGACCTGCTGTATGTCGCCTATGAGCCGCCAGCTCCGCACAGCGAGGCGATCCTGGTACCGAAGGGATCGACGATCCAGTCGGTGAAGGAACTCAAGGGCAAGAAAGTCGCCCTCAACAAGGGCTCCAACGTGCACTACCTGCTGGTGCGCGCCCTGGAGGACGCCGGCCTCAAGTACACCGATATCCAGCCCGTCTACCTGCCGCCGGCCGACGCCCGCGCCGCCTTCGAGCGCGGCAGTGTCGACGCCTGGGTGATCTGGGACCCGTACCAGGCCGCCGCCGAACAACAGCTGCAGGCACGCACCCTGCGTGACGGCGAGGACCTGGTCGACAACCACCAGTTCTACCTCGCCACCCGCAGCTATGCCACCCAGCACCCGGCGGTGATCAACACCCTGGTCGAGGAAGTGCGCGCCGTGGGCGAGTGGTCCCGGGCCAACCCGCAGCAGGTCACCGACCAGGTCGCGCCGCTGCTCGGCCTGCCCGCCGACATCACCCTGACCTCGGTGAAACGCCAGGGTTACGGCGCCGCGCCGCTGACCCCGGACGTGATCGCCGCGCAGCAGAAGATCGCCGACACCTTCCAGGCCCTGAAGCTGATTCCCAAGCCCTTGAGCATCAAGGATGTGATCTGGACACCCCCGGCCAAGGTCGCCAGCGCGCCTTGAACGATTCGCCTGCGCCGGGGCGTCGCCCCGGCTTGAGCCACCCTTGAGGAGACAACTCCAATGAGCCTTAACATCTTCTGGTTCCTCCCCACCCACGGTGACGGCAAGTACCTGGGCACCAGCGAAGGCGCCCGCGCCGTCGACCACGGCTACCTGAGCCAGATCGCCCAGGCCGCCGACCGCCTGGGCTTTGGCGGCGTGCTGATCCCCACCGGACGTTCCTGCGAGGACTCCTGGCTGGTGGCGGCCTCGCTGATTCCGGTGACCGAGCGCCTGAAGTTCCTGGTGGCCCTGCGTCCGGGAATCATTTCGCCGACCGTGGCCGCCCGTCAGGCCGCCACCCTGGATCGCCTGTCCAACGGCCGTGCGCTGTTCAACCTGGTGACCGGCGGTGATCCGGACGAACTGGCCGGCGATGGCCTGCACCTGAACCACCAGGAGCGATACGAGGCGTCGGTGGAATTCACCCGCATCTGGCGCAAGGTGCTCGAAGGCGAAACGGTCGACTATGACGGCAAGCATATCCAGGTGAAGGGCGCCAAGCTGCTCTACCCGCCGATCCAGCAACCGCGCCCGCCGCTGTACTTCGGTGGTTCCTCCGAGGCCGCCCAGGACCTGGCCGCCGAGCAGGTCGAGCTATACCTGACCTGGGGCGAGCCACCGGCGGCCGTCGCCGAGAAGATCGCCCAGGTGCGCGAGAAGGCTGCGGCCCAAGGCCGCGAAGTGCGCTTCGGCATCCGCCTGCACGTGATCGTGCGGGAAACCAATGAAGAGGCCTGGGCCGCCGCCGACAGGCTCATCTCGCACCTGGACGACGACACCATCGCCCGTGCCCAGGCGTCGCTGGCGCGCTTCGACTCGGTCGGCCAGCAACGCATGGCCGCCCTGCATGGCGGCAAGCGCGACAAGCTGGAAGTGGCGCCGAACCTGTGGGCCGGTGTCGGCCTGGTGCGTGGCGGTGCCGGCACCGCGCTGGTGGGCGATGGCCCGACCGTCGCGGCGCGGGTCAAGGAATACGCCGATCTTGGCATCGACACCTTCATCTTCTCCGGTTATCCACACCTGGAAGAGTCGTACCGCGTCGCCGAGCTGCTGTTCCCGCACCTGGACGTGCAGCGCCCGGAACAACCGAAGACCGGTGGCTACGTGAGCCCGTTCGGTGAAATGGTCGCCAACGACATCCTGCCCAAGTCCGTGTCGCAGAGCTGAGGACCGGGGCCATGAGTCGAGCATCCCCCACCACCTGGTCGAAGCGCCTGGCGCCCTGGGCCCTGCCGATCCTGCTGCTGGCGGTATGGCAGCTGGCGGTCAGCGCGGGCTGGCTGTCGACCCGCATCCTGCCGGCGCCGAGCGCGGTGGTCAGTGCCGGTGTCGAGCTGGTGCGCAGCGGCCAGCTCTGGACCCACCTGGCCATCAGCGGCTGGCGTGCCGGCCTGGGCTTCGTGATCGGCGGCAGCCTCGGCCTGTTGCTGGGCTTCGTCACCGGCCTGTCGAACTGGGGCGAGCGCCTGCTCGACAGCTCGGTGCAGATGATCCGCAACGTGCCGCACCTGGCGCTGATCCCGCTGGTGATCCTGTGGTTCGGCATCGACGAGTCGGCAAAGATATTCCTGGTGGCGCTGGGGACGCTGTTCCCCATCTACCTGAACACCTACCACGGGATCCGCAACGTCGATCCGGCGCTGGTGGAGATGGCGCGCAGCTATGGGCTGTCGGGCTTTGCGTTGTTCCGCCAGGTGATCCTGCCGGGGGCGCTGCCCTCGATCCTGGTCGGCGTGCGCTTTGCCCTGGGCTTCATGTGGCTGACGCTGATCGTCGCCGAGACCATTTCGGCCAACGCCGGCATCGGCTACCTGGCGATGAACGCCCGCGAGTTCCTGCAGACCGATGTGGTGGTGCTGGCCATCGTCCTGTACGCGGTGCTCGGCAAGCTGGCCGACCTGGCCGCCCGTGGCCTGGAGCGGGTGTGGCTGCGCTGGCACCCGGCGTACCAGGTGGCGAAGAAGGAGGGCGCATGATGACCGTGCTCAAGGAACAGCCGCCACGCCTGCTGCGTGGCATCCCCCTGGCGGCCCGGGACCTGCGTCGCACCTTCGGCCAGCGTGAAGTGCTGCGCGGCATCGACCTGCACATTCCGGCCGGCCAGTTCGTCGCCATCGTCGGCCGCAGTGGCTGCGGCAAGAGCACCTTGTTGCGGCTGCTGGCCGGGCTCGACCAACCCAGCGCCGGCCAACTGTTGGCGGGGGCCGCGCCGCTGGCCGAGGCCCGCGAGGATACCCGCCTGATGTTCCAGGACGCGCGCCTGCTGCCCTGGAAGAAAGTGATCGACAACGTCGGCCTGGGCTTGTCCGGAAACTGGCGGCCCCGCGCCCTGGAGGCATTGGCGGCGGTCGGCCTGGTCGATCGCGCCAACGACTGGCCGGCGGCGTTGTCCGGCGGCCAGAAACAGCGGGTGGCCCTGGCCCGGGCGCTGATCCACCAGCCGCGCCTGCTGCTGCTGGACGAGCCATTGGGCGCGCTGGATGCCCTGACCCGTATCGAAATGCAGCAACTGATCGAGCGCCTGTGGCGCCAGCACGGTTTCACCGTGCTGCTGGTCACCCACGACGTCAGCGAAGCCGTCGCCGTGGCCGACCGGGTGATCCTGATCGAAGACGGCGCCGTCGGCCTGGACCTGGTCGTCGACCTGCCCCGGCCACGGGTGCGGGGTTCGCACCGCCTGGCGGCGCTGGAAAGCGAAGTGCTCAACCGTGTTCTGTCCGTCCCGGGCACGCCGCCCGAGCCGGAGCCTGTAGCCCCCTTGCCCACGCAGTTGCGTTGGGCTCATTGAATCCTCGAAGCCGCAAAAAGGAATGACGCCATGACCATCAAAGCCATCAACGTTCGCAACCAGTTCAAAGGCACCGTGAAGGAAATCCTCGAAGGCCCGGTACTGTCGGAAATCGACGTGCAGACCGCCTCCGGTATCGTCACTTCGGTGATCACCACCCGTTCTGTGAAGGAGCTGGAATTGCAGGTGGGCAGTGAGGTGATCGCCTTCGTGAAATCGACCGAGGTGTCCATCGCCAAGTTGTGATGGTCTGGATAGAGGGCGCTGTGCGCCCTTTTCGCGGCACGAGGCCGCTCCTACAGGGGATCGCATAACCCCTGTAGGAGCGGCCTCGTGCCGCGAAAAGGGCCGCAAAGCGGTCCCAGGGATCTCAAGCCGAACGCTTGGCCAGAAACGGCGGCAGATACAGCCCCAGATACGCCTCGAACACCCGCATCCCCTCTTCCGCCATGCGCGGCGTGATCGCTTCATGCAACTGCATCGAGCGGGCATACACCCGGTCGCTCAGCTCCATCGCCAACGCGAACACATCCACATCTCGAGGCATCGTAGGCAGCTGGAAATGCCGATCGAACAGCCTGTGCATCAGCTCGCCCAGCTCCAGGTCGTGCTGACGATCAGCCTGCACCACTTCGCTCAGCCCATGCTGGGCCAGGATCAGTTGCCGCGCCGCGGCATCTTCGGTGTAGATGTCGAGCATGCGCTGCTCGATCAGCCTCGACAGTTGCGGCCAGGTACTGAATGCAGTGCTGTCGATGGGTGCGTTCAGGGCCTCGCGAAAAGCCCGATGCACGTCGGCGGTCAGTGCCTCCAGCAAGGCCGGCACGCTGGCGAAGAAGTGATACACCGACGACGGCGGAATCTGCGCCCGTTCGGCCACGCTGTAGATCGACAGCGCCGCCACCCCTTGCCCGGCCAGCAGCTCGCGGGCCGCAGCGAGGATCGCTTCGATCCTGGCCTGGCTGCTGGCGCGTGGCTTGCGCGGGGTGGCGGGGCGGGTCATCAGTTGCTGATCGCCAGGATGCTGGCCTGGTAGGCACCGACGAACAGGTCGAAGTCACCCACCTCCTGCTGCTCCAGGCGCGACTGCTCGGCCAGGGATTCGCGGGCGAGGGTCTCGAAGGCCTGCTGGCGCTCGGTGGGCAGCGGCTGCTCGCGGAAGGTCTCGGCGTGGTTCTGGCTTTGGCGCAGGGAGAACTTGATGAAGCTTTCGTTGTGTTCGGCCATGCGTGCCAGCACCTGGGCGGATGGCGTCAGCGAGGCGTCATCGACCTTGGCCTGTTGCGCTTCCAGAGCCTTGGCATGTTCGTCGCCACCTTGGGCATGGTCGAGCAACTCGGCCAACTGCCCGATGCGGCCGATCAATTCGCTGGCCCACACTTTCAGCTCGATCGGCTGGCCGTCACGGTGCAGTTCCAGGCCAGGCCGGCGGCCTTCCTTGACCACGGTGAGGAAGTTGTCGGTGCACTGGCCGCACTCGCCGTTGTCCAGTTGCGGGCTCTCTTCCAGCGCGCAGAACAGCAGGAAGGCGTCGAGGAACCGCGCTTCGGTCAGGTCGATACCCACCGGCAGGAACGGGTTGATGTCCAGGCAGCGCACTTCCACGTACTGCACGCCGCGGGAGGTCAGGGCCTGGATAGGCCGCTCGCCGGTATAGGTGACGCGCTTGGGGCGGATGTTCGAGTAGTACTCGTTCTCGATCTGCAGGATGTTGGTGTTCAACTGCACCCACTCGCCATCCTTGTGCGTGCCGACCTCGACATAGGCCGGGTAGGGCGTGCCCACCGCCTTGCGCAGGCTGTCGGTGTAGCTGGCGAGGTTGTTGTAGCAGGGCGTCAGGCCTGCCTGGGCGTTGCTCTGGTAGCCCAGGTCGCTCATGCGCAGGCTGGTGGCGTAGGGCAGGTAGAGCGTCTCGGCATCCAGCTCTTCGAGCTGGTGCGCACGACCGCGCAGGAAGCCTTTGTCCAGGGCCGGGGACGCGCCGAACAGGTACATCAGCAGCCAGCTGTAGCGGCGGAAGTTGCGGATCAGCGCGATATAGGCCGAGGACTGGTAGTCGCGGTCGTCCTGCTCGCCGCCTTCGGCATCGCGCAGCAACGGCCACAGCGCTTCGGGCAGGGAGAAGTTGTAGTGGATGCCGGCGATGCACTGCATGGTACGGCCGTAACGCAGGGCCAGGCCCTTGCGATAGACGTGCTTGAGCTTGCCGATGTTCGAGCTGCCATATTCGGCGATCGGGATGTCTTCCTCGGCCGGCAGCGCGCAGGGCATCGACGGGCTCCACAGGTATTCGTCGCCCAGCTTGGTGTAGACGAAACGGTGGATCTGGTCGAGGCTCTCGAGCACCTTGGCCGGGTCGGCCAGGGCCGGGGTGATGAACTCCAGCAGCGACTCGGAATAGTCGGTGGTGATCTGCTCGTTGGTCAGCGCCGAACCCAGGGCTTCGGGGTGCGGGGTCTGGGCCAGGCGACCGTCGTTGGTCACCCGCAGGCATTCGCGCTCAATGCCGTGCAGGCACTGCTTGAGCAGGTCGATATTGTCGCCGAGCAGGCTCAGGCGGCGGTTGAGGAGGTCGCTCAAGATGGATTCCTTCACGCGTCAGTCGCCCCAATATGGGGGTAGGGATGACGGTCTACAAGGGTAGTTGGGAAAGGAACTGGCGTTGTCGCCTGGTTTGCTCGGTTCCGGTGCATCCGATCGCGGGGCAAGCCCGCTCCCACGAAGTCTGTGAACGTTCGTGGGAGCGGGCTTGCCCCGCGATCAGGTGTACAGCAATGCGCCGAAAATACCGCAGATGGGGGCCTGTCAGCTAGAGAACCGCGAAGGTTCCCTGCGCCTTGGCCACCAGCTTGTCGTCCTGAAGCACGTCGGCGTCGACCACCAGCGTGCGCCGCCCGGCGTGCAGCACCCGGGCGGTGCACAGCACCTCGCCCTCGCTGACGGCGCGCATGTAGTTGATCTTGCACTCGATGGTCACGCTCTGCTGGTCGAAGCCATGGCTGGCCGAGCAGGCCAGGCCCATGGCGATGTCCACCAGGCTGAAGATCGCCCCGCCGTGCAGCTTCTGGCCGCGGTTGCGCAGGTGCGGCTCGAGCGCCAGGGCCACCTCTGCAACACCCGTGTCCAGGCGTTGCAGGCGGCAACCCAGCAATTGGCTGAAGGCGCTCTCGACGTACGCTTTCGGTACGTCCATCACTTCTTCTTCAGCTGCTTGGCGTTGGCGAACAGTGCCGCCATGGCGTTGTTGGCCGGTGCGGTGGCGGCGCTGGTCTCGCGCTGGCGCGGCGCCTGCTGCTGGCGGTTGCCGCCGTTGCCACGGTTGCCGCCGCGGTTGCCCTCGACTTTCTCGCCGGGGGTGTCGCTCATGCGCATGGACAGGCCGACGCGCTTGCGCGGGATGTCCACTTCCATGACCTTGACCTTGACCACGTCGCCGGCCTTGACCGCTTCACGCGGGTCCTTGACGAACTTCTCGGACAGCGCCGAGATGTGCACCAGGCCGTCCTGGTGCACGCCGATGTCGACGAAGGCACCGAAGTTGGTGACGTTGGTCACCACGCCTTCGAGGATCATGCCCGGCTCCAGGTCCTTGAGGTCCTCGACGCCGTCCTGGAAGGTGGCGGTCTTGAACTCCGGGCGCGGGTCGCGGCCCGGCTTGTCCAGCTCCTGGAGAATGTCGGTGACGGTCGGCAGGCCGAAGCTTTCGTCGGTGAACTTCTTCGGGTCCAGGCGCTTGAGGAAGCCGCTGTCGCCGATCAGCGAGCGGATATCGCGGTCGGTGTCGGCGGCGATGCGCTGCACCAGCGGGTAGGCTTCCGGGTGCACCGCCGAGGCGTCCAGCGGGTTGTCGCCGTTCATCACGCGCAGGAAGCCGGCGGCCTGTTCGAAGGTCTTTTCGCCCAGGCGGCTGACTTTTTTCAGCGCGGCGCGGGTGGCGAACGGGCCGTTGGCGTCGCGGTGGCTGACGATGTTCTGCGCCAGGGTCGCGTTGAGGCCGGAAATGCGCGTCAGCAGCGCCACGGAAGCGGTGTTGACGTCGACGCCCACGGCGTTCACGCAGTCCTCGACCACGGCGTCCAGGCCACGGGCCAGCTTCAGCTGCGACACGTCATGCTGGTACTGGCCGACGCCGATGGATTTCGGGTCGATCTTCACCAGTTCCGCCAGTGGGTCCTGCAGGCGGCGGGCGATGGACACGGCACCCCGGATCGACACGTCCAGGTCCGGGAACTCGCGGGCAGCCAGCTCCGACGCGGAGTACACCGAAGCGCCGGCCTCGGAGACCATGATCTTGGTGATCTTCAGGGCCGGGTATTTCTTGACCAGCTCGGCCACCAGCTTGTCGCTCTCGCGGCTGGCGGTGCCGTTGCCGATGGCGACCAGCTCGACCGAGTGCTTGGCGCACAGCGCGGCCATGATGGAGATGGTGCGGTCCCAGTCGTTCTTCGGCGCGTGCGGGTAGACCGTGGTGTGGTCCAGCAGCTTGCCGGTGGCGTCGACCACGGCGATCTTGCAGCCGGTGCGCAGGCCCGGGTCGAAGCCGAGCGTTGCGCGTGGACCGGCCGGGGCGGCCAGCAGCAGGTCGTGCAGGTTGTGGGCGAAGACGTTGATCGCCTCGCCTTCGGCGTTGTCGCGCAGCTCGCCGAACAGGTCGGTTTCCAGGTGGGTGTACAGCTTGACCTTCCAGGTCCAGCGCACCACTTCGCCCAGCCACTTGTCGGCCGGGCGGTTGCGGTTCTCGATGCCGACCTGCTGGCCGATCATCAGCTCGCACGGGTGCAGGGTGCCCGGCAGCTCTTCGCCGACTTTCAGCGAGGCGCTCAGCACACCTTCGTTGCGTCCGCGGAAGATCGCCAGGGCGCGGTGCGACGGCGCGGTGCGCAGCAGCTCGTCGTGGGCGAAGTAGTCGCGGAACTTGGCGCCTTCTTCTTCTTTACCGGGAACCACGCGGGCGGTCAGCACCGCTTCCTGCTTGAGGAAGCTGCGCAGCTTGTCGAGCAGGGCGGCGTCTTCGGCGAAGCGCTCCATGAGGATGTACTTGGCGCCTTCCAGGGCAGCCTTGACGTCGGCCACGCCTTTTTCGGCGTCGACGAAACGTGCCGCTTCGCTTTCCGGGTTCAGCTGCGGATCGTTGAACAGGCCGTCGGCCAACTCGCCCAGGCCCGCTTCCAGGGCGATCTGGCCCTTGGTGCGGCGCTTCTGCTTGTACGGCAGGTACAGGTCTTCGAGGCGGGTCTTGGTGTCGGCCAGCTTGATCTCGCGGGCCAGCTCCGGGGTCAGCTTGCCCTGCTCCTCGATGCTGGCCAGGATGCTGGCGCGACGATCGTCGAGCTCGCGCAGGTAGCGCAGGCGTTCTTCCAGGTGGCGCAGTTGGGTGTCATCCAGGCTGCCGGTCACTTCCTTGCGGTAACGGGCGATGAAGGGCACGGTCGATCCTTCGTCCAACAGGCCCACGGCCGCTTCGACCTGTTGTGGGCGCACGCCCAGTTCCTCGGCGATACGGCTGTTGATGCTGTCCATGAAAACCACCTGGCAAGGATTTAAAGCGGCGCATTATACCGATGTGGGAGCGGGTTTACCCGCGAACAGGGTCAAGTCCTTGTCAGGCACCGTGCTGGTTTCTTCGCGGGTAAACCCGCTCCCACAAGCCTGGAAGTGGCGCCGGGGGAAAAATCTGCTAACAATGCACACGGCACGCGCTGCAATGGCTACGCCATAATGCGCGGCGATATCAGAGGAGTTATTCATGACCAGCACCGCAAACGCCGCAGAAGGCGACAAGATTCTCATCGTCGACGACGACCCGGGCCTGAGCAGCCTGCTGGACCGTTTCTTCACCAGCAAGGGCTTCCGTGTCCGCACCGTGCCCAACGTCGAACAGATGGACCGCCTGCTGGCCCGTGAAGTGTTCAACCTGGTGGTCCTCGACCTGATGCTGCCGGGCGAGGACGGCCTGTCCGCGTGCAAGCGCCTGCGCGCGTCGAACAACCAGATCCCGATCATCATGCTCACCGCCAAGGGCGACGAGCTCAGCCGTATCAAGGGCCTGGAGCTGGGCGCCGACGACTACCTGGCCAAGCCGTTCAACCCCGACGAACTGGTGGCCCGGGTCAAGGCCGTGCTGCGCCGCCAGTCCCCGAGCGTGCCGGGCGCGCCGGGCAGCGAGGAAGAGACCGTCACCTTCGGCGACTACGAACTGTCGCTGGCCACCCGCGAACTCAAGCGCGGCGAAGAGACACACATGCTCACCACCGGTGAGTTCGCCGTGCTCAAGGCCCTGGTGATGCACGCCCGCGAGCCGCTGACCCGCGACAAGCTGATGAACCTGGCCCGTGGCCGCGAGTGGGACGCCCTGGAGCGCTCCATCGACGTGCAGATCTCGCGCCTGCGCCGGATGATCGAGCCCGATCCGTCCAAACCACGCTACATCCAGACCGTATGGGGTGTGGGCTACGTCTTCGTGCCGGACGGAAACGCCGGCAAATGAGCCTGTCGGCTCGTCAGGGTGCAGCAGGGCGACCCACGCGGGTCGCCCTGTTTGCGTCTGTGGCGGCCGGCCCTTTCAGTACAGTAGTTGATCGATGAAAACGCCTCTCTGGTTCCCGCAAAGCTTCTTCGCCCGCACCCTCTGGCTGGTGCTGATCGTCGTGCTGTTTTCCAAGGCACTGACGCTCGTGTACCTGCTGATGAACGAGGACGTGCTGGTCGACCGCCAGTACAGCCACGGCGTGGCCCTGACGCTGCGCGCCTACTGGGCTGCGGATGAAGAGAACCGTGACCAGATCGCCGAGGCGGCCGGGCTGATCCGGGTGACCGGCGCCGGCGTGCCGGAGGGCGAGCAGCACTGGCCGTATAGCGAGATCTACCAGCGCCAGATGCAGGCCGAACTGGGCGATGACACCGAGGTGCGGCTGCGCATCCACGCGCCGCCCGCGCTGTGGGTGAATGCCCCGAGCCTGGGCCCGGGCTGGCTCAAGGTGCCGCTGTATCCGCACCCGCTGCGTGGGCAGAAGATCTGGAACGTACTTGGCTGGTTCCTGGCCATCGGCCTGTTGTCCACGGCATCGGCGTGGATCTTTGTGCGTCAGCTCAACCAGCCGCTCAAGCGCCTGGTGTTCGCTGCCCGCCAGCTGGGCCAGGGGCGCAGCGTGCGCCTGCCGATCAGCGACACCCCCAGCGAGATGACCGAGGTGTACCGCGCGTTCAACCAGATGGCCGAGGATGTCGAGCAGGCCGGGCGTGAGCGCGAGCTGATGCTGGCCGGAGTGTCCCATGACCTGCGCACGCCGCTGACCCGGCTGCGCCTGTCGCTGTCGCTGATGGACAACGACAGCGACCTCAGCGAGGACATGGTCCGTGACATCGAAGACATGGACGCGATCCTCGACCAGTTCCTGGCGTTCATTCGTGACGGGCGCGACGAACCGGTGGAGGAGGTCGACCTCAACGACCTGATCTACGAAGTGGTGGCGCCCTACAACCAACACAAGGAGCAGGTACGGCTGTGCCTGGAGCCGATCCCGCCGTTCCCGCTGCGCCGGGTGTCGCTCAAGCGCATGCTGGGCAACCTGATCGGCAACGCCCTGCATCACGCCGGCAAGGGCGTGGAGGTGGCGGCCTATGTGTCGGGCGAGCAGAGCGCGCCGTATGTGGTGCTCAGCGTGCTGGACCGAGGCGCGGGCATCGACGAGTCGGAGCTGGAGACCATCTTCAACCCGTTCATCCGTGGCGACCGGGCACGGGGCGGCAAGGGCACCGGGTTGGGGCTGGCGATCGTCAAGCGCATCGCCGCGCAGCATGGCGGCAATGTGGAGTTGCGCAATCGCTCCGGTGGCGGGATCGAGGCGCGGGTGAGGTTGCCGCTGGGGTTGTTGTTGCCGCGTAACGCTGTCTGATCGTTGTTGTTTGTACGGGCCTCTTCGCGGCTAATGCCGCTCCCACAGAGAACATGCAAAAACCTGTGGGAGCGGCTTCAGCCGCGAAGAGGCCGGTAAAGGCACCATCAACCCTTGCCCTTGGTCCGTGTCTGATTCGGCCCGCTGTTCTTCTCCAGGTGCTCGATGATCATCCCGGCCACGTCCTTGCCGGTGGTCACCTCGATACCCTCAAGCCCCGGCGATGAATTCACCTCCATCACCAGCGGCCCGTGATTGGATCGCAGGATATCCACCCCCGCCACGCTCAGGCCCATGACCTTCGCCGCGCGAATCGCGGTCATGCGCTCTTCCGGGGTGATCTTGATCAGGCTGGCCACGCCACCACGGTGCAGGTTGGAGCGGAACTCGCCCGGCTTGGCCTGGCGCTTCATCGAGGCGATCACCTTGTCGCCCACCACGAAGCAGCGGATATCGGCGCCCCCGGCCTCCTTGATGTATTCCTGGACCATGATGTTCTGCTTCAGGCCCATGAACGCCTCGATCACCGACTCGGCGGCCTTGGCGGTTTCGCACAGCACCACGCCGATGCCCTGGGTACCTTCGAGCACCTTGATCACCAGTGGCGCGCCGTTGACCATCTGGATCAGGTCGGGGATATCGTCCGGCGAGTGGGCGAAACCGGTGATCGGCAGGCCGATACCGCGCCGAGACAGCAGTTGCAGCGAGCGCAGCTTGTCCCGCGAACGGGCGATGGCCACCGACTCGTTGAGCGGGTAGACGCCCATCATCTCGAACTGGCGCAGCACCGCGCAGCCATAGAAGGTGACCGATGCGCCGATGCGCGGGATCACCGCATCGAACCCCTCCAGCGGCTTGCCGCGGTAATGGATCTGCGGCTTGTGGCTGGCAATGTTCATATAGGCCCGGAGCGTGTCGATCACCACCACTTCGTGGCCCCGCTGGATACCGGCCTCGACCAGGCGGCGGGTGGAATACAGACGCGGATTGCGCGACAGCACAGCGATCTTCATGCAGCACCTGTGACAGGGGAAAGGGTGGCCGGGAAGGCCGGTTTGTCCTGGACGTACTTCAGACCTGGGTTGACCACCAACTGACCATGGATGAGCGCTTTCGAGCCGAGCAGCAGCCGATAGCGCATGCTCTTGCGGCAGGCCAGGGTGAATTCGACTTCCCAGACCCGGTCACCGAGCGCCAGGGCCGTGCGGATCACATAGCGGATCTGGGCCTGGCCGTTGGAGCTCTTGATGGTCTTCATGGTCACCAGCGGCGCCTCGCAACGCCGGTGACGCAACTGCACCACCGAGCCCAGGTGCGCGGTGAAGCGCACCCATGGCTGGCCATCGCGCTCGAACGGTTCGACCTCGGTGGCGTGCAGGCTGGAGGTGCTGGCACCGGTGTCGATCTTGGCGCGCAGGCCGGCGACACCCAGCTCGGGCAGGGCGACCCACTCGCGCAGGCCGATCACAGTCAGGTGGTCAAATGTCTTCACGAAGCGTGCCCTGGGGATATGGAGGTGAACTGTAATGACGGCACGGACTTTTTGCATCCGTCAGTCACGGTAGTACAGTTCCGTGAAAGACAGAATTCGAGGAAAGACCATGGCACAAAAGCCTGAAGACGACGACAAGGTACGCCTGGACAAATGGCTGTGGGCGGCGCGCTTCTACAAGACCCGCGCCTTGGCCAAGGCGGCGATCGAAAGCGGCAAGGTGCACTGCCGGGGCGAGCGCTGCAAGCCGGGCAAGGAGCCACGGGTGGGCGACGAGTTCGTGCTGCGCACCGGTTTCGACGAGCGCACCGTGGTGGTCAGGGCATTGTCGGTGGTGCGCCGCGGAGCGCCTGAGGCGCAGACGCTCTACGAGGAAACGGCCGAGAGCGTGAAACGTCGCGAACAGGCGGCCGAGATGCGCAAGGCGGGCGCGCTGGGCATGACCAGCGATGGGCGACCGAACAAGAAGCAGCGGCGGCAGATCCACCAGTTGCAGGGCAATTTCGAATGATCGGTGCTGCTATGCAGCCCTCGCAACCAGCCCCTTGCAACATCCAGTAACTCCTCGACAGATGAGCAGGAAAATGGGATTCACTACCATTTACACTTCTCAATCCAGCGAGGAGTACCCCCGATGTTGCCCCGCAAGCCCCTACTGGCCGCCCTGGCCCTCACTCTGTTCGGCGGCACCGCCCAGGCGGCGGATGAAGTGGTGGTGTACTCCTCGCGCATCGACGAGCTGATCAAGCCGGTGTTCGACGCCTATACCGCCAAGACCGGCGTCAAGATCAAGTTCATCACCGACAAGGAAGCCCCGCTGATGCAGCGCATCAAGGCCGAGGGCGAGAACGGCGTGGCCGACCTGCTGCTCACCGTCGATGCCGGCAACCTCTGGCAGGCCGAGCAGATGGGCATCCTGCAGCCGATCAAGTCGGCGGTCATCGACCAGAACATCCCGCCGCAGTACCGCGCCTCGTCCCATGACTGGACCGGCCTGAGCCTGCGCGCGCGGACCATCGCCTACTCCACCGACCGGGTCAAACCGGGTGAGCTCAGCACCTACGAGGCCCTGGCCGACAAGAACTGGGAGGGCCGCCTGTGCCTGCGCACGGCGAAGAAGGTCTACAACCAGTCGCTGACCGCCACGCTGATCGAGAACCACGGCGAGGCCGAGACCGAGAAGCTGATCAAGGGCTGGGTCAACAACCTGTCCACCGATGTGTTCTCCGACGACACCGCGGTGCTCCAGGCCATCGCCGCCGGGCAGTGCGACGTGGGCATCGTCAACACCTACTACTACGGGCGCCTGCACAAGGAGAAGCCCGACCTGCCGGTGAAGCTGTTCTGGCCCAACCAGGCTGATCGCGGCGTGCACGTCAACCTGTCGGGCATCGGCCTGACCAAGCATGCACCGCATCCGGAAGCGGCGAAGAAACTGGTGGAGTGGATGACCGGCGAGGAGGCGCAGAAGCTGTTCGCCGACATCAACCAGGAGTTCCCGGCCAACCCGAAGGTCAAGCCATCGACGGAAGTCGCGGCCTGGGGCAGCTTCAAGGCCGACAGCATTCCGGTGGAAGTCGCCGGCAAGCGTCAGGCCGAAGCCATTCGCTTGATGGATCGGGCTGGCTGGAACTGAGTTTCAGCGCTTATCCTTGCGGGGCCTTCAAGGGCCCCTTCGCGGCTAAAGCCGCTCCCACAGGTTCTGCGCTGCCTGGCAGGTTTGCGCGATCCCTGTGGGAGCGGCTTTAGCCGCGAACGACCGCGCAGCGGTCGCCACCTGCAACCGAGACTCCTGCATTGCCCCACACCCCCCAACGCCGCTGGTACCTGCCGGTCTCCCTGACCGCCGCCCTGGTTCTGCTACCGCTGAGCGTCCTGCTGCTGTCCTGGCAATCGGTCGACATGCAGATCTGGTCGCACCTGCTCGACACCCAGATGAGCCGCCTGCTGGGCAACACCCTGACCCTGGTGCTGGGGGTGGGCCTCGGCGTGACCGTGCTGGGGGTGAGCCTGGCCTGGCTCACCAGCCTCTGCGAATTCCCCGGTCGGCGCTGGCTGGACTGGGCGCTGATGCTGCCGTTCGCGATTCCGGCCTATGTCCTGGCGTTCGTCTTCGTCGGCCTGCTCGACTTCGCAGGCCCGGTGCAGACGGCCCTGCGCGAGGTGTTCGGGCCCATGCGCCTGCCGCGGGTGCGCTCCACGGGCGGCGTGATCACGGTGCTGGTGCTGGTGTTCTATCCCTATGTCTACCTGCTGGCGCGCACCGCGTTCATGGCCCAGGGCAAGGGCCTGATGGAGGCGGCGCGGGTACTCGGGCTGTCGCCGCTGCAGGCGTTCTGGCGGGTGGCCTTGCCGATGGCGCGCCCGGCCATCGGCGCCGGCATCGCCCTGGCGCTGATGGAGACCCTGGCCGACTTCGGCGCGGTGGCGGTGTTCAACTTCGACACCTTCACCACGGCCATCTACAAGACCTGGTACGGCTTCTTCAGCCTGTCCAGCGCGGCGCAGCTGGCCAGCCTGCTGCTGCTGGCGGTGATGCTGGTGCTGTATGGCGAGCGCCGCGCCCGTGGTGCCAGCCGCAGCGGCAATGAGCGGCCGCGAGGCCAGGCGCTGTACCACCTGCGGGGGATCAAGGCATTGGCCGCCAGCGGCTGGTGCCTGCTGGTGTTCGCCTGCGCTTTCGTCATTCCGATGCTGCAGTTGCTGGCGTGGTTCTGGCAGCGCGGCCGACACGATCTGGATGAGCGGTATGTCGGGTTGGTCCTGCACACTTTGTACCTGGGCGCCATGGCGGCGCTGATCACGGTCAGTGTGGCCATGCTGATGGCCTTCGCCCGGCGCCAGGCGCCGACCACGGCCATCCGCGCCGGGGTCGGCCTGGCCAACCTCGGCTATGCCTTGCCGGGCTCGGTGCTGGCTGTATCGATCATGCTGGCGTTCAGCTACCTGGACAACCAACTGGTGGTGCCGCTGTCGCAATGGTTGGGCGGGGCGGGCAAGCCGTTGCTGCTGGGCAGCCTGTCGGCCCTGCTGCTGGCCTACCTGGTGCGCTTCATCGCCGTGGCCTATGGCCCGTTGGAAAGCAGCCTGGAGCGGATCCGTCCGTCGTTGCCGGAGGCGTCGCGCAGCCTCGGGGTCGCCGGGCCGGGATTGTTTTTCAAGGTGTATCTGCCGTTGCTGGTGCCCGGTGCGCTCAGCGCCGCCCTGCTGGTGTTCGTCGACGTGTTGAAAGAGATGCCGGCGACCCTGCTGATGCGCCCGTTCGGCTGGGACACCCTGGCCGTGCGGGTGTTCGAGATGACCAGCGAGGGCGAATGGGCACGCGCCTCGCTGCCGGCCCTGACCCTGGTGCTGGTCGGCCTGCTGCCGGTGATCGGCCTGATCCGTCGCTCGGCCCATCGTCCGGGCCACCCGCGCTGAGGGTGCCACGCAGCTTCCTTGCGGCTACAATGCGCGGCATTCGCAGCGACGGGTCCTACAAGAACAGGTGATGATTGAACATCGCCGACCGCCGCCGCCTCGCCACGCCCGGAAGGAGAAACCCATGGGACAGCGTACGCCTCTGTATGACCTGCACCTGGCGCTCGGCGCCAAGACGGTCGATTTCGGCGGATGGGACATGCCCCTGCATTACGGCTCGCAAGTCGAGGAGCACCACCAGGTGCGCAGTGACTGCGGGGTCTTCGATGTCTCCCACATGACCGTCATCGATATCGACGGTTGCGCCGCCACACCCTGGCTGCAACACCTGCTGGCCAATGACGTGACGCGTCTGGAAAGCCCCGGCAAGGCCCTCTACAGCCCCCTGCTCAACGCCGACGGCGGGGTGATCGACGACCTGATCGCCTACCGCACCGAGGACGGCTACCGTCTGGTGGCCAATGCCGCCACCCGCGACAAGGTACTGGCCTGGCTGCAAGCGCGTAGCGAAGGTTTCAAGGTCAGTTTCAAGGTGCGCCCTGACCTGGCCATTCTCGCCATCCAGGGCCCCCATGCCCGGGAAAAGGTCGCCGCCTTGCTCAGCGCCTCGCGTGCCGCGCTGATCCGCGAACTGCGCCCGTTCGAAGGCCTCGCCGACGGTGACTGGTTCATCGCCCGCACCGGTTATACCGGTGAGGACGGCCTGGAGATCATCCTTCCCGGCGCACAGGCCCCGGCGTTCTTCAACGACCTGGTCGGCGCCGGCATCGCCCCGAGCGGCCTGGGCGCGCGCGATACGCTGCGCCTGGAAGCCGGCATGAACCTGTATGGCCAGGACATCGACGAAGCCCACACCCCGCTGACCTCCAACCTGGGTTGGAGCGTCGCCTGGGAGCCGGCGGGGCGCGAATTCATTGGCCGTGCCGGCCTGCTGGCGGAAATCGAGCAGGGCGTGAAGGAAAAACTGGTCGGCCTGGTGCTCGAGGAGCGGGGTGTACTGCGTGCCCACCAGGTGGTCCGTGTATCCGGGATTGGCGAAGGAGAGATAACCAGTGGTAGTTTCTCGCCTACGCTGAGCAAATCCATTGCCTTGGCCCGCGTGCCGATGGCCACCGGCGACCGCGCCGAGGTGGAGATCCGCGGCAAGTGGTACCCGGTGCGGGTGGTCAAGCCGACCTTCGTGCGCCATGGCAAGATCCTGATCTGATTATTCAAATGGCGGGCCGACCGCTGACCCTAACGAGGAATACAAGACAATGAGCCAAATCCCCGCCGACCTGCGTTTTGCCGAAAGCCATGAATGGGCCCGCCTGGAAGCCGATGGCACAGTGACCGTGGGTATCAGCGATCACGCCCAGGAAGCCCTGGGTGACGTGGTGTTCGTCGAGCTGGCCGAAGTCGGCAAGGTGTTCGCTGCTGGCGACGCCGCTGGCGTGGTCGAGTCGGTCAAGGCAGCTTCGGACATCTACGCGCCGGTGGGTGGCGAGGTGATCGCGGTCAACGAAGAACTGGCCGACAGCCCGGAACTGCTCAACGAATCGCCGTACGATTCGTGGATCTTCAAGCTCAAGCCGAGCGACAAGTCCGAGCTGGACAAGCTGCTGGATGCCGCTGGTTACGCAGCCCTGATCGGCGAGTGACAGGACCGGCCTCATCGCGGGGCAAGCCCGCTCCCACGCATGGTACACATCGTGGGAGCGGGCTTGCCCCGCGATGAGGCCGGTATTGTAAAAGCAAGTTTTCCCGCAACATCGCCGATCCCTTCCTAGACTTGTAAGTCTCCCTTGAGAACTGGTCCAGGAAGAGATCGTCGCCATGTCCCAGTCGCCATCCCTGCATCAACTGCAAGAGCCCAACCCTTTCCTGCGTCGCCACCTGGGGCCCGATGCCCAGGAGCAGCAGGCCATGCTCGACGCCCTTGGCGTTGCCAGCCGCAGCGAACTGATCGAGCAGACGGTACCGCCGGGCATCCGCTTCAACCGCCCGCTCGACCTGCCGCCGGCTCTCGACGAGCAGGCCGCGCTGGCCAGGCTGGCGAGCCATGCCGCGCAGAACCAGCTGTGGACCAGCCTGATCGGCATGGGCTACCACGCGACCATCACCCCTACGGTCATCCTGCGCAACGTGCTGGAGAATCCCGGCTGGTACACCGCCTACACGCCCTATCAGCCGGAAATCGCCCAAGGGCGGCTGGAGGCGCTGCTGAACTACCAGCAGATGGTCATCGACCTCACCGGCCTGGCCCTGGCCAATGCCTCGTTGCTCGACGAGGCCACCGCCGCCGCCGAGGCCATGGCCATGGCCAAGCGTGTGGCACGCAGCAAGAGCAATGCCTTTTTCGCCGACGAGCACTGCCACCCGCAGACCCTGTCGGTGCTCAAGACCCGCGCCGAGGGCTTCGGCTTCGAGCTGATCATCGATTCTGTGGATAACCTGGCCAAGCACAAGGTGTTCGGCGCGTTGCTGCAATACCCGGACACCCACGGCGAGGTGCGCGACCTGCGTCCGCTGGTCGAGCAACTGCACGCCCAGCAGGCCCTGGCCTGCGTCGCCGCCGACATTCTCAGCCTGGTGGTGCTGACGCCGCCGGGCGAGCTGGGGGCCGACGTGGTGCTCGGCTCGACCCAGCGCTTTGGCGTGCCCATGGGCTACGGCGGGCCGCATGCGGCCTATTTCGCCTGTCGCGACGATTACAAGCGGGCCATGCCCGGGCGCATCATCGGCGTGTCCCGCGATGCCCGTGGCAACACCGCGCTGCGCATGGCCCTGCAAACCCGCGAGCAACACATCCGCCGGGAGAAGGCCAACTCCAATATCTGCACGGCCCAGGTGCTGCTGGCCAATATCGCCGGCTTCTACGCCGTCTACCACGGCCCCGAAGGCCTGCAGCGCATCGCCCAGCGGGTGCACCGGCTGACCTTCATCCTCGCTGCCGGCCTCGAAGCCAAGGGCATCAAGCGCCTCAACCAGCACTTCTTCGACACCCTGACCCTGGACGTCGGCGGCACCCAGGCGGCGATCATCGAGAGCGCCGAGGCCGCGCGCATCAACCTGCGCATCCTCGGGCGCGGGCACCTGGGGGTGAGCCTGGACGAAACCTGTAACGAAGCCACGGTGCTCAAGCTGCTGGATATCTTTCTCGGCGTCGACCACGGCCTGGACATCGCCACGCTCGACCAGCAGGCGCTGCCCGAAGGCATCCCCGGCGCGCTGGTGCGCCGTACGCCGATCCTCGGGCACCCGGTGTTCAACCTGCACCACAGCGAAACCGAGATGCTGCGCTACCTCAAGCAGCTGGAGAACAAGGACCTGGCACTGAACCAGTCAATGATCCCGCTGGGCTCGTGCACCATGAAGCTCAATGCCAGCAGCGAGATGATCCCCATCACCTGGTCGGAGTTCGCCCAGCCGCATCCCTTTGCCCCGGCCGCCCAGGTGCAAGGCTACAAGGCGATGATCGACGAGCTGGAAAGCTGGTTGTGCGCGATCACCGGCTTCGACGCCATCTGCATGCAGCCCAACTCCGGTGCCCAGGGCGAATACGCCGGGCTCATGGCGATCACCCGTTACCACCGCAGTCGTCACCAGCCCGGGCGCACCTTGTGCCTGATCCCGTCCTCGGCCCATGGCACCAACCCGGCATCGGCGCAGATGGCCGGCATGGAAGTGGTGATCGTCGAGTGCGACGAAGACGGCAACGTCGATCTCGATGATCTCAAGGCCAAGGCCCACGCCGCCGGCGAGCGGCTGTCATGCCTCATGGTGACCTACCCCTCCACCCATGGCGTGTACGAGGAGGGGATCCGCGAGATCTGCGAAGTGGTGCACCAGTACGGTGGGCAGGTGTACATGGACGGCGCCAACCTCAATGCCCAGGTGGGGCTGGCGCGACCGGCGGACATCGGTGCCGATGTCTCGCACATGAACCTGCACAAGACCTTCTGCATTCCCCATGGCGGTGGCGGTCCGGGCATGGGCCCGATCGGCATCCGCGCCCACCTCAAGCCGTTCGTCGCCAGCCACCCGGTGGTGCCGGTGCCGGGCTTGGAGCCGACCAACAGCGCGGTGAGCGCGGCGCCCTGGGGCAGTGCCAGCATCCTGCCGATCAGCTGGATGTACATCGCCATGATGGGGCCGCAACTGGCCGACGCCAGCGAGGTGGCGATCCTGTCCGCCAACTACCTGGCCAGCCAGCTGCGCGATGCCTTCCCGGTGCTCTACCGTGGGCGCAACCAACGGGTGGCCCATGAGTGCATCTTTGACCTGCGGCCGCTCAAGGCGCTGACCGGCATCACCGAGGAGGATGTGGCCAAGCGCCTGATGGACTACGGCTTCCATGCGCCGACCATGTCGTTCCCGGTGCCGGGCACGCTGATGGTCGAGCCCACCGAAAGCGAGTCGAAGGCCGAACTGGACCGTTTCGTCGAGGCGATGCTGGCGATCAGGGCGGAAATCGCCGAAGTACAGGAGGGTAACTGGCCGGCCGAGGACAATCCGCTCAAGCATGCGCCGCATACCCTGGCCGACGTGCTGGCGCCGTGGAACCGGCCATACAGCATCGAGCAGGGCATCGCCCCCAGCGCTCACGCGCGCCAGCATAAGTACTGGCCGGCGGTGAACCGGGTCGACAACGTGTATGGAGACAGGAACCTGTTCTGTGCGTGCGTGCCGGTGGAGGCATATCGCTGAGAGGGGAACCATCCCCTGTAGGAGCGGCCTTGTGCCGCGAAAAGGGGTGCGAAGCACCCCCGGCGATTCGTGGACCAAGCTGATATCGCCGGAGCCGCTTTCGGCCCTTTCGCGGCACAAGGCCGCTCCTACAGAAGGGAGCGTTTGTTTTGAATGATTACTCGGCCACGGCGTTCTTGGCCAGGATCGCGTTGGCCAGCTCCATGTCGCTGGCCTGGACGCCCGGGTTGTCCGCGCGCACCTGGCGGATCGCGGCTTCCAGGAACGGCCCGCGGATGGCGCCTTCGCTGGCGACGAAGCTGCCGGCGTCGTCCTGGGCGGCGACGATCAGCTTGTGATCCTTGAAGGTCAGGTAGGTCGAGGCAGTGGTGGCACCGGAGGAGATGATGTTGCGCCAGAACGTGTCGGCCATGGCGGAGCCAAGGGGCAGCGAGCAGAGGACGGTGGCTGCGATGGCTGTTTTGAAACGCATGATGAATCACCTCGGTCGATGAGGGCTGTCGGAATGCCGGTTTGATCCGGTTTTCCGCTGCCAAGTTCCCGACCACACAGGGGATTTCTTACTTATCCACAGACCCGCAGCACTTCCTCGAGGGAGGTCAGCCGTTGCTCGGCCAGCCGGCGCCCGCAGCGGCGCAGGTCGTGCAGGCCATCGGCGGCCGCCTGCTGGCGCAGCGCCTCCAGATCGGCGCCCGGGGTAATGCGCTGGCGCAGCGCGCTGCCGACCCGGAGCAGCTCGAACAGCCCGGTGCGGCCATGAAAGCCGCTGCCCCGGCAGGTCTGGCAGGCGGGGCGATCAGTGTGCTCCATGCCTTGGCAGGATGGGCACAGGGTGCGCACCAGGCGCTGGGCCATGACCCCGAGCAGCGTGGCCCTGATCAGATAGTCGGCCACCTTCAGCTCCTGCAGGCGGGTGATCGCCGCGCAGGCATCGTCGGTGTGCAGGGTGGACAGCACCAGGTGGCCGGTCAGGGCCGCTTGTACTGCCACCTGGGCGGTTTCCTGATCGCGGATCTCGCCGATCATGATGATGTCCGGGTCCTGCCGCAGCAGGGCGCGCACGCCATCGGCGAAGCCCAGGCCCAGGCCTGGTTGCACCTGCAGCTGGTTGATCGCAGGCTCCAGTCGCTCGATGGGGTCTTCGATGCTGCACAGGTTGACCTGGGGCGTGGCCAGGTGGCGCAGGCTGGCGTACAGGGTACTGGTCTTGCCCGAGCCGGTGGGCCCGGTCACCAGCAGGATACCCTGGCGTCGCTGCAGCAGGGCTTTCCACTGGGTGAGCAAGGGCGCCTCCAGGCCAAGGTGTTCGAGGGTTTCGTGGCGTAGCTGCGGATCGAACAGGCGCAGCACCAGCTTTTCGCCGAATGGCGTGGGCAGCGTGGACAGGCGCAGTTCGATCTGCGCGCCATCCGCCAGGCGGCTTTTCAGGCGGCCGTCCTGTGGCCGGCGTTTCTCCGCCACGTTCATCCGGCCCAGGTGCTTGAGGCGGCTGACCATGGCCAGGGCGACGCCGGCCGGGAAGGCATAGACGGGGTACAGCAGGCCATCGATGCGCAGGCGCAGGTGACCCAGTTCACGGCGCGGTTCCAGGTGGATATCGCTGGCGCGCTGTTCGATGGCGTATTGCAGTATCCAGTCGACGATGCGCACCACATGCTGATCGTCGGCGTCCGCCTGCGCTTGGCTAGCGCCGAGCTCCAGCAGTTGCTCCAGCTCGCCGAGCCCGGGTGTAGGGGGCTGTCCGGCACCGCGCAGCGAATGCGCCAGGCCGAAGAAGGTGGGCGTCAGCTGGCGGATCTGCCGTGGACTGGCCAGCACCCGTTGCACGCGCTTGCCCAGGGCTTGGCTCAGGTCGGCTTCCCAGTCACGTCGATAGGGTTGGGCGCTGGCCACGGTGACGCTGCTGTCGTCCACTGCCACGGCGAGAATGCCGTGGCGTTCGGCGAAGGCCGCGGACATCAGGTTGGCGATCTGTGTCAGGTCGACCCGCAGCGGGTCGATGTGCAGGAACGGTTGGCCCACCACGCCCGCCAGCCAGTGGCAGAGCGCGTCGAGGCTCAGGTGCTGGCCAGGGTGCAACGGGTCTGCCAGGGCCAGCTCGGCAATCAGCTCCAGGGGATGCTTGTCAGGGTGCTGCCTGGCCCGTTCGAGCGCCTTGAGCGCGTCGCAGGCGGCGATCCGCTGTTCGGCGAGCAAGGCGTCGAGCAGGCGGTTCAGGTCCAGGTCTTGGCTAGCGTTGGCGAACATGGCGATATCCCTGCCAGGTGATCCATGACGCTGGCAAGGCTAGCCAGAGGGCGCGGCGGTCGGGTGAATAAAGGGTTTCGGAATCTTGCCGGAGCGCGATCAGGCCGAGGCGGCCTGCGCCAGGCGTGGCCGGCACTCCAGGCTGACATCGGCCACGCAGACCAGGTTGCGCAGCTTCTGCGCGATGACTTCGGCGCGGTGCCAGCTCAGGCCGCCGATGCCGATTTCCATGTCCAGCAGGTCATCGCACTGGCTGACCTGCACGCTGTGCGGCGTGAGGAACTGCAGGGCGAACAGGTTGAGCACCCGGCACAGGCTGTCCGGTTCCGCCTCGGCCTGCAGGCGGTAGTGGACGGTGCTGTGGGCGGTGTTGGCGGCCCAGGCATCGATCCTGGGGTGTTCGGCTGCGTGCATGGCGTTTCTCCGCGAAAGTGGAGAAATTCTTGCACGTTGGCGGTGGTATTTTTTCGCTATGATTTGAGTGTTTTGTATTGTTTGCGAATAATTCAATTCGCAAAGTTAAATTTTGGAGAATTGATAATGCATGGCGAGCTGGATGCCTATGATCGGCGCATCCTCGAATTGCTGCAGGAGGACGCGTCACTGTCCAGTGCGCAGATCGCCGAGCGTGTGGGCCTGTCGCAGTCGCCGTGCTGGCGGCGCATCCAGCGCTTGAAGGAGGAGGGCGTGATCCGCGGGCAGGTGACCCTGCTGGATCGCAAGAAGGTAGGGCTGAACACGCAGATCTTTGCCGAAGTGAAGCTCAACGCCCACGGGCGTTCGAACTTCGCCGAGTTCACCGAGGCCATCCGCGGTTTTCCCGAAGTGCTGGAATGCTACGTGCTGATGGGGGCGGTGGACTTCCTGCTGCGCATCGTCACCTCGGATATCGAGGCATATGAGCGGTTCTTCTTCGAAAAGCTGTCGAACGTGCCGGGTATCCAGGAGGTGAACTCGATCGTGGCCTTGTCGGAGATCAAGTCGACCACCAGCTTGCCGTTGAGACCCTGAAGCGTCGATCGTGGAACAAGCCCGCTCCCACGCAGTGCAGGAGCGGGCGGCGCGGACTCAGGCCTTGAGCAGATGCTTCCAGGCGCGGTTCTGCTCGATGGCGCGGGCCTGCTCGATGCGGTCTTCGAGCAGTTCTTCCTTGCCTTCTTCGACCAGCGGCAGCTCGGCCAGCTCGTGCAGTTTGTTCAGCTCGCCGTAGAGACGGTCCTGCTGCGGCAGGTCCAGCACCTGGCGGGCGTGGTGCAGCCACGCCTGCACGCATTCGATGCGCGGCAGCTGCTCGGCCAGGTCTTCCGGGCGCTGCACGTACAGCGGCAGCTTCAGGGCGCGGGACTCCTCGCCCAGCAGGTGCTGCAGCCAGCTGGCCAGCTGCGCGTTGCCCTGGCGCTCGCCACGGCCCTTGCGCTCGGCGGTCCAGGCGCGGGCAGTCAGCCAGCGCGCGGTCTCCAGGGAGAACTGGCCCCAGCGCGGGTCTTCCAGCTCTTCGGCGAACTGCTCGGGGGCGGCGCGGCGAATGTCCTCGTCATCGTTGCCGGCCAGCACCAGCGGGCGCCAGTCTTCCAGCAGCGCGTCGAGGCTGGCGCGCAGGGCGCGGGTGGTCGGGCGCGGCGCGGCCTGGCCGAGGCTGGCAGTGAGGGCGCGCAGTTCGGCCAGGCAGCGAACCCAGTCCTGCAGCAGGCGCCAGTGGCCATTGTGGCGATACTGCTCGGCCAGGCGCTGGCTGCTGCCCAGCAGTTGCCAGGCGAGGGCGGCGTAGGCGTCGTCCAGCGGCATCTCGGCCTGCAGTTCGGTCACCGGCAGGCCCAGCTCGTAGCTGTCCGGATCGAGCAGGCGGTAGCCGCGCTCGGCCTTGCTGATGTCGCAGGGCATCAGGGCCAGGCTGGCGGACAGCTCGGCGGCCAGCTCCAGCAGCGCTTCCGGAGCCCCTTCACGCAGCTCCAGCTCCAGCTCGCAGATCTCTTCCTTGCGCTTGCCGGCGATGACGAAACCCTGGTCCAGCGCAGCCTCGATCACCACCTTCGCCTTGCCGCGGCCCCAGGAGATCTCGGCGTACTCGCGGGTGAAGTCGGTGGTGAACAGCGGCTTGATGGTCTTCTTGTCCAGCTCGGCCAGTTGCTCGGGCCAGCAGGCGGCGTCGAGCTTCTTCAGGTCGAGCTTGGCCTTGTCCAGGTGCCACTCGTGCTCGTTGCGCTCGGACAGCCCGGCGACGCTCTGGCCACGGCACTTGAGGGTCTGGATGATGACCTCGCCATCGCGACGCAGGCGCAGGGCAACACGGGCGGCGGACAGGTCGCGCTCCGGGGTGTCGAAGTACTGGTTGAGCAGTTCGCGGGTCTGCCAGCCGGACTTGTTGCGCTTCTTCAGCAGGGGGTGCTCGCGCAGCGCGGCAAGGGTCTCGCGGCTGGCGCGGAGTTTGAGTTCGGTTTCTTTGTGCATCGCGGGCTCGGAAGGAGGGGCATCGTTGTCGAGCAGTCTACAGGAGTCAGGGGATGACTGTCGGTCCGTGCCGCCCCCTTCGCGGGTAAACCCGCTCCCACAGGGTTTGCATTGTACTTGTGGGAGCGGGTTTACCCACGAAATGCGCGCACCTCGGTCCCGGCAATGGCTTGCTCTACTTAGGGATTGCATTGTTATGATGACCTTCGATGCCGTCTAGGAGTCCGCGCATGCCGTTGCCGTCGCTGAAAGACCAGTTCGCCGCCCTGATCGCCGCGCCCTCGGTCAGTTGCACTCAACCCGCGCTGGACCAGTCCAACCGCGCGGTCATCGACCTGCTGGCCGGCTGGCTGGATGACCTGGGCTTCACCTGCGAGATCCAGCAGGTCAGCCCCGGCAAGTTCAACCTCCTGGCCAGCCGCGGCACCGGCCCGGGCGGCCTGGTGCTGGCCGGGCACAGCGATACCGTGCCCTTTGACCCGCAGCTGTGGAGCAGCGATCCACTCAAGCTGACCGAGGTCGATGGCCGTTGGGTCGGGCTGGGTAGCTGCGACATGAAAGGCTTCTTCGCCCTGGTCATCGACGCGGTGATCCCGCTGCTCGAACACGACTTCACGCAACCGCTGCTGATCCTCGCCACCTGCGACGAGGAAAGCTCGATGTCCGGCGCCCGCGCCCTGGCCGAGGCCGGCCAGCCGCTCGGACGGGCGGCGGTGATCGGCGAACCCACCGGGCTCAAGCCGATCAGGATGCACAAGGGCATCCTCATGGACCGCATCGATATCCTTGGCCGCAGTGGCCATTCGTCGGATCCGAGCCTGGGCCGCAGCGCCATGGAAGCCATGCACGCGGTGATGGGTGAGCTGATGGGCCTGCGTCGCACCTGGCAGGAGCAGTACCGCAACCCGCAGTTCACGGTGCCGACGCCGACCCTGAACTTCGGCTGCATCCACGGTGGCGACAACCCCAACCGCATCTGTGGCCAGTGCGCCCTGGAGTTCGACCTGCGCCCGCTGCCGGGCATGGATGTCGAGCAGCTGCGCGCGGCGATCCGCGGCAAGCTCGCGCCATTGGCCGAGCGCCATGAAGTGCGTATCGACTATGCGCCGCTGTTCCCCGAAGTGCCGCCGTTCGAGCAGAACGCCGACAGCGAACTGGTGCGGGTGGCCGAGCGTCTGACCGGCCACCGAGCCGAAGCGGTGGCCTTTGGCACCGAAGCACCTTATCTTCAGCAGCTCGGTTGCCAGACCATCGTGCTCGGCCCGGGTGACATCGCCTGTGCCCACCAGCCCGGCGAATACCTTGAAATGTCACGAATCGAGCCTACCGTGCGTCTATTGCGTGACCTGATCCGGCACTATTGCCTGAGCCATTGATCTTTCCCTGACCAGAGGAGACCGCGCGTGACCGCAAGCCTGTTCCGACGATGACTTTCGAACGTTGTGCGCCTTTTCGTTCTCCGTTCACTTATCCACAGGCCCTGTCATGCCCGATTACGTCAACTGGCTGCGTCATGCGTCTCCCTACATCAACGCCCACCGCGACTGCACCTTCGTGGTCATGCTCCCCGGTGACGGCGTCGAACACCCGAACTTCGGCAACATCGTCCACGACCTGGTGCTGCTGCACAGCCTCGGCGTGCGCCTGGTGCTGGTCCATGGTTCGCGCCCGCAGATCGAAAGTCGCCTGGCCGCGCGCGGCCTGACCCCGCACTACCATCACGGCATGCGCATTACCGACGCGGCGACGCTCGACTGCGTGATCGATGCGGTCGGCGCCCTGCGCCTGGCCATCGAGGCGCGCCTGTCGATGGACATGGCGGCCTCGCCGATGCAGGGCTCGCGCCTGCGGGTGGCCTCCGGCAACCTGGTCACGGCACGGCCGATCGGTGTGCTCGAGGGGGTCGACTACCACCACACCGGCGAAGTGCGCCGGGTCGACCGCAAGGGGATCAACCGCCTGCTCGACGAGCGCTCCATCGTGCTGCTGTCGCCGCTGGGCTATTCGCCGACCGGCGAGATCTTCAACCTCGCCTGCGAGGACGTGGCCACCCGCGCCGCCATCGAGCTGGGTGCCGACAAGCTGCTGCTGTTCGGCGCCGAGCCGGGCCTGCTGGACGCCCATGGCCAGCTGGTGCGCGAACTGCGGCCACAACACATTGCGCCGCACCTGCAGCGCCTGGGCAGCGACTACCAGGCCGAGCTGCTGGATGCCGCCGCCGAGGCCTGCAAGGGCGGCGTGGCGCGCAGCCATATCGTCAGCTATGCCGAGGACGGCGCGCTGCTGACCGAGCTGTTCACCCGTGGCGGTGGCGGCACGCTGGTGTCCCAGGAGCAGTTCGAGGTGGTGCGCGAGGCGACCATCGAGGATGTCGGCGGCCTGCTGGAGCTGATCAGCCCGCTGGAAGAGCAGGGCATTCTGGTGCGCCGTTCGCGCGAGGTGCTGGAGCGGGAGATCGAGCAGTTCAGCGTGGTCGAGCGCGAGGGCATGATTATCGCCTGCGCGGCGCTGTACCCGATTGCCGACTCCGAGGCCGGGGAGCTGGCGTGCCTGGCGGTGAACCCGGAGTACCGGCATGGCGGGCGTGGCGACGAACTGCTCGAGCGCATCGAGGAGCGGGCGCGCAAGCTGGGGCTCAATACCCTGTTCGTGTTGACGACCCGGACTGCGCACTGGTTCCGTGAGCGCGGCTTCGCACCCAGTGGCGTGGAACGGCTGCCGGCGGCGCGGGCGTCGCTGTACAACTACCAGCGTAATTCGAAGATTTTCGAGAAGTCGCTCTGACAGCAAATACGGCCCCTGTAGGAGCGGCCTTGCCGAGGCGTCGGACCGGCCGGAAAGGGCCGCGCAGCGGCCCCGGCAATTTCAGAATTGATGCACAAATCTTGGGGGCGCTTCGCACCCCTTTCGCGGCGCAAGGCCGCTCCTACACATGGATGGGTGTATCTGCGGGCCAAAGAAAAACGCCGCCCTTGTGGGCGGCGTTTTCGTTTACACGGTGTGCAGGTACCAGTTGTACTCGAGGTCGGAGATCGAATGCTCGAACTCCTCCAGCTCGCTCTCCTTGCACGCGACGAAGATGTCGATGTACTTCGGATCGATGTACTTGTTGAGGATCTCGCTGTCGTCCAGCTCGCGCAGGGCATCACGCAGGTTGTTCGGCAGGCTCTGCTCCAGCTGCTCGTACGAGTTGCCTTCGATCGGCTCGCCCGGTTCGATCTTGTTGGTCAGACCATGGTGCACGCCGGCCAGCACGGCCGCCATCATCAGGTACGGGTTGGCGTCGGCGCCGGCCACCCGGTGCTCGATGCGCACGGCATCAGGCGAGCCGGTCGGCACGCGCAGGGCCACGGTACGGTTGTCCAGGCCCCAGCTCGGTGCGTTGGGCACGTAGAACTGCGCACCGAAACGGCGGTACGAGTTGACGTTCGGGCAGAGGAACGCCATCGAAGCGGGCAGGGTCTCGAGCACACCGCCGACAGCGTGACGTAGCGCGGCGTTCTGCTCGGGATCCTCGCTGGTGAAGATGTTGTTGCCATCCTTGTCCAGCACGGAAATGTGTACATGCAGGCCGTTGCCTGCCTGGCCCGGGTAGGGCTTGGCCATGAAGGTGGTGTCCATTTCATGGTCGTAGGCGATGTTCTTGATCAGGCGCTTGAGCAGTACTGCGTAGTCACAGGCCTTGAGCGGGTCGGCGACGTGGTGCAGGTTGACTTCGAACTGCGCCGGGGCGCTTTCCTTGACGATGGCGTCGGCCGGGATGCCTTGTTCTTTCGCGCCTTCGAGGATGTCCTGCAGGCAGTCGGCGTATTCGTCGAGGTCGTCGATCAGGTACACCTGGGTCGACTGCGGGCGCTTGCCCGAGATTGGCGAGCGCGGCGGCTGTGGACGGCCGTTCACGTTCTCCTGGTCGATCAGGTAGAACTCCAGCTCGAACGCGGCGCAGATGGTCAGGCCCATGTCGGTGAACTTGCTCACCACCTGGCGCAGCACTTCACGCGGGTCGGCGAAGAACGGCTCGCCTTCGATTTCGTGCATGGTCATCAGCAGCTGCGCGGTCGGGCGCTTCTGCCAGGGTTCGTTGGAGAGGGTGCCGGGGATGGGGTAGCAGATGCGGTCGGCGTCGCCGATGTCCAGGCCAAGGCCGGTGCTTTCGACGGTCGAACCGTTGATATCCAGGGCGAAGAGGGAGGCAGGCAGGTTGATGCCTTTCTCGTAAACCTTGTGGAGGCTGGTGCGCTCTATGCGCTTGCCGCGCACCACACCATTCATATCTGCAATCAGAAGGTCAACGTAGAGAACCTCAGGATGTTCCTTAAGGAACGCGTTCGCTTCGTTAAGCTGAACGGCACGCGGGGGTACCGACATGATGCAACACCTTTGTTGTTAAAAATATCAATCAAGGGGGGCTTGCAACCCCAGTCAATCGGAAAGACCAGGTGAAGTCAAGCCAAGCCCATGATGCCCTTAAATGGCACATCTACGGCAGATTTGCTGCATATCGGGGCGTGCCATTATCCGCTATTTTCGCCCTGAAGGGTTATCCCGAGCGGGGCGTGTTTTATTTTTTACGGAGAGGTTGTGTAAAAAAATGAACGAGGATAAGCTCGGTCACAACCCAGAACACAATAATACGAGGGTCACATGGTCCGCTTGCCGAGACCTGTCAGCGCCGCATGCACGGTGCGTTCAGGTACATCTCCCGGTTGCCGTCCGGTCATCGCACGCCTGCATCGAAAGGGCGCCGCGCTGGCCGCAATAATTGACGGTTCGCGTAAAAAAGCCATACCTCGTAACGCTTTACCGCTACACCTCCTTTCCTTCTGCCCTTCGCTTTCTGCTCGGACACGCGCTCGCGGTGTGTATCCGCTGTGGTCCCGCGCGTGGGTTTTTGCTTTAGCCATGCACAGCATCCAGAATCAAGGCGCGGGCCTTTCCAGGCCCCTCGGCGCCCTGCGCGCCGACTTTGCCCGACGCCTGGCGTCAGTGGCCGCCGGTTGCCTGCAACCGCGCCACATTACCTCCTGAGGTATTTATGAGTCACAACCTCGACCAGCTCACCGATTGGTTGAAAGAGCACAAGATCACCGAAGTGGAATGCCTGATCAGCGACCTGACCGGCATCACCCGCGGCAAGATCTCGCCCACCAACAAATTCATCGCCGAGAAAGGCATGCGCCTGCCCGAGAGCGTGCTGCTGCAGACCGTGACCGGCGACTACGTCGACGACGACATCTATTACGAACTGCTCGACCCGGCCGACATCGACATGATCTGCCGCCCCGACGAGAACGCGGTGTTTCTCGTGCCATGGGCCATCGAGCCGACCGCCCAGGTGATCCACGACACCTACGACAAGAAGGGCAACCCGGTCGAGCTGTCGCCGCGCAACGTATTGAAGAAGGTCCTGAAACTCTATGCCGACAAGGGCTGGCAGCCGATCGTCGCGCCCGAGATGGAGTTCTACCTCACCAAGCGTAGCGAAGACCCGGACTTTCCGCTGCAGCCGCCGGTGGGCCGTTCCGGCCGTCCGGAAACCGGGCGGCAGTCGTTCTCCATCGAGGCGGCCAACGAATTCGACCCGCTGTTCGAGGATGTCTACGACTGGTGCGAACTGCAGCAGCTGGACCTCGACACGCTGATCCACGAAGACGGCACCGCGCAGATGGAAATCAACTTCCGTCATGGCGATGCCCTGCACCTGGCCGACCAGATCCTGGTGTTCAAGCGCACCATGCGCGAGGCCGCGCTCAAGCACAACGTGGCCGCCACCTTCATGGCCAAGCCCATGACCGGCGAGCCGGGCAGCGCGATGCACCTGCACCAGAGCGTGGTCGACGTGGCCACCGGCAAGAACATCTTTTCCAACGCCGACGGCAGCATGAGCGAGCTGTTCCTGCACCATATCGGCGGCCTGCAGAAGTTCATCCCCGAGGCGCTGCCGCTGTTCGCCCCCAACGTCAACTCGTTCCGCCGCTTCCTGCCGGACACCTCGGCGCCGGTGAACGTCGAGTGGGGCGAAGAGAACCGTACCGTCGGCCTGCGCGTGCCGGATGCCGGCCCGCAGAACCGCCGGGTCGAGAACCGCTTGCCGGGCGCCGACGCCAACCCCTACCTGGCCATCGCCGCCAGCCTGCTGTGCGGCTACATCGGCATGGTCGAGGGCATCGAGGCCAGCGCGCCGGTGCAGGGCCGTGGCTATGAGCGGCGCAACCTGCGCCTGCCGCTGACCATCGAGGACGCCCTGGAGCGCATGGAGAACAGCCGCGCGCTGGTGCAGTACCTGGGCAAGAAATTCATCACCGGCTACGTCGCCACCAAGCGCGCCGAGCATGAGAACTTCAAGCGCGTCATCAGCTCCTGGGAGCGTGAGTTCCTGCTGTTTGCTGTGTGATCAACCCTGAGGCCGCCTGTGGGCGGCCACCGGAAAATGGAGAGGCACATGAGCGTCAACAACCCGCAAACCCGTGAATGGCAAACCCTGAGCGGCGAGCACCACCTTGCACCCTTCAGTGACTACAAGCAGCTGAAGGAGAAGGGGCCGCGCATCATCACCAAGGCGCAGGGCGTGCATTTGTGGGACAGCGAGGGGCACAAGATCCTCGACGGCATGGCCGGCCTGTGGTGCGTGGCGGTCGGCTATGGCCGCGAAGAGCTGGTACAGGCGGCAGAAAAGCAGATGCGCGAACTGCCGTACTACAACCTGTTCTTCCAGACCGCCCACCCGCCGGCGCTGGAGCTGGCCAAGGCGATCACCGACGTGGCGCCCGAGGGCATGACCCATGTGTTCTTCACCGGTTCCGGTTCCGAGGGCAACGACACCGTGCTGCGCATGGTTCGCCACTACTGGGCGCTCAAGGGTAAACCGCACAAGCAGACCATCATCGGCCGCATCAACGGCTACCACGGCTCCACCTTCGCAGGTGCGTGCCTGGGCGGCATGAGCGGCATGCACGAGCAGGGCGGCCTGCCGATCCCGGGCATCGTGCATATCCCGCAGCCGTACTGGTTCGGCGAGGGTGGCGACATGACCCCGGACGAGTTCGGCGTGTGGGCGGCCGAACAGCTGGAGAAGAAAATTCTCGAAGTCGGCGAGGACAACGTCGCCGCGTTCATCGCCGAGCCGATCCAGGGCGCGGGTGGGGTGATCATTCCGCCGGACACCTACTGGCCGAAGGTCAAGGAGATCCTCGCCAAGTACGACATCCTGTTCGTCGCCGACGAAGTGATCTGCGGTTTTGGTCGCACCGGCGAGTGGTTCGGCTCCGACTACTACGACCTTGCGCCCGACCTGATGACCATCGCCAAGGGCCTGACTTCCGGTTACATCCCCATGGGCGGTGTGATCGTGCGTGACAAAGTGGCCAAGGTGATCAGCGAAGGCGGCGATTTCAACCACGGCTTCACCTACTCCGGCCACCCGGTGGCGGCGGCGGTGGGCCTGGAAAACCTGCGCATCCTGCGTGACGAGAAGATTGTCGAGCGTGCCCGCACCGAAACGGCACCGTATTTGCAAAAACGACTGCGTGAGCTGCAGGACCACCCGCTGGTGGGCGAGGTACGCGGCCTGGGCCTGCTCGGCGCGATCGAGCTGGTCAAGGACAAGGCCACCCGCAGCCGCTACGAGGGCAAGGGCGTCGGCATGATCTGCCGCACCCACTGCTTCGAGAACGGCCTGGTGATGCGCGCGGTGGGCGACACCATGATCATCGCGCCGCCGCTGGTGATCAGTCGCGAAGAGATCGACGAACTGGTGGAAAAGGCGCGCAAGTGCCTGGATCTGACCTACGAAGCGGTGAAATGACAGTCTGCTAGGCTGGCGAGGTGACATTAATGTCGTTGCAAGGCCCTGCTTCTGTTGAAACAGCGCCTTGTAACTTGCCAGACTAACGGCTGTTTAGTCGCCCAACGCGCGTCCCGTGGTACCTGGCTGCTGAACAGATGGCTTGATAATAAATTCTGGAGCATTACGCATGAAGAAATTGGGCAAGACGCTGCTGGCCGCCGCCCTGATGGGTGCCATGGCCACCGCTGTTCAGGCTGAGGACAAGGTGCTGCACGTCTACAACTGGTCGGACTACATCGCACCAGAAACCGTGGCCAAGTTTGAGAAGCAGACCGGTATCAAGGTGGTCTACGACGTCTTTGACAGCAACGAGACCCTGGAAGCCAAGCTGCTGGCGGGCAAGTCGGGTTACGACATCGTCGTGCCGTCCAACAACTTCCTGGCCAAGCAGATCAAGGCCGGCGTATATCAGGAACTGGACAAGAGCAAACTGCCGAACTGGAAGAACCTTGACGAAGACTTGCTCAAGGCCGTCGGCGACGCCAGCGACCCAGGCAACAAGCACGCCTTCCCGTACATGTGGGGCTCCATCGGTATTGGCTACAACCCGGAGAAGGTCAAGGCCGCGTTGGGCGTGGACAAGATCGACTCGTGGGACGTCGTGTTCAAGCCCGAGAACATCGCCAAGCTCAAGAGCTGCGGCGTGAGCTTCCTGGATGCGCCGACCGAAATGATTCCGGCCGCCCTGCACTACCTGGGCAAACCGACCGCCAGCAAGGACAAGGCTGATCTGAAAGCCGCTGAAGATCTGTTCCTGAAGATCCGTCCTTCGATTACCTACTTCCACTCGTCCAAGTACATTTCCGACCTGGCCAACGGCAATATTTGCGTAGCCGTCGGCTACTCGGGCGATCTGGAGCAATCCAAGGCCCGTGCTCATGAGGCCGGTGACAAGGTCAAGCTGGCCTACACCATTCCGAAAGAAGGTGCCGGTACCTTCTACGACATGGTTGCGATTCCGAAAGATGCCGAGAACGTCGACGCCGCCTATCAATGGATGAACTTCCTGCTGCAGCCGGAAGTCATGGCCGAGATCACCAATGCTGTGCGCTTCCCCAACGGTAACAAGGCGGCCACGCCGCTGGTGGACAAGGACATCACCAGCGACCCGGCCATTTACCCGTCGGCTGAAGTGAAGAAGCAGCTGTATGCGATCTCTGACCAGGATGCAGGCACCCTGCGCCTGATCACCCGCAGCTGGACCAAGATCAAGTCGGGCAAGTAAGCCCGATGCAAGGCCCTCTGGGCCGGGGTTTCCCGGCCCAGAGGCAGGTAACGGCAAATAAGTTTGCGGCATCCACGCCGTGAAGGTAAGTTGCGCGCCGGTTTTGCGTGTGCGGCCGAGTTTTTCCGCCACTTGAGGCACTGATTGTGAGGACCACCCACTTGTCTATTTCTGTTTTTCGCAAGGCCTTGATGGCTGGAGCGGGTCTGACGCTGGCTTGCAGCGTCCAAGCGGCGCCCACGGTGCACATCTACAACTGGTCCGACTACGTCGGCCCGAATACCCTCGCCGAGTTCCAGAAGGAAACCGGCATCACCCCGAAATACGACGTCTTCGACAGCAACGAGACGCTGGAAGGCAAGCTGCTGGCCGGACGTACCGGCTATGACGTGGTCGTGCCGTCCAACCATTTCCTCGGCAAGCAGATCAAGGCGGGCGCGTTCCAGAAGCTCGACCGCAACCTGCTGCCCAACTACGCGAACCTCGACCCGGCGCTGATGAAGCGCCTGGAAAAGAACGATCCGGGCAACCTGTACGCCGTCCCCTACCTGTGGGGCACCAATGGCATCGGCTACAACGTCGAGAAGGTCAAGGCGGTACTGGGCACCGACAAGATCGACTCCTGGGCGGTGCTGTTCGAGCCCGAGAACATGAAGAAGCTCAGCAAATGCGGCGTGGCCTTCCTCGACTCGGCCGACGAGATGCTTCCGGCGGTGCTCAACTACATGGGCCTGGACCCGAACAGCAGCAACCCCAAGGACTACCAGAAGGCGGAAGAGAAACTGCTGGCCGTGCGCCCGTACGTGACCTACTTCCACTCCTCGAAGTACATCTCCGATCTCGCCAACGGCGATATCTGCGTGGCCGCCGGTTTCTCCGGCGACGTGTTCCAGGCCAAAGCCCGCGCCGAAGAGGCGAAAAAGGGCGTGAAACTGGCCTACGCCATTCCCAAGGAAGGCGGCAACCTCTGGTTCGATGTGCTGGCGATTCCCAAGGACGCCCGCAACGTCAAGGAGGCCCACGCCTTCATCAACTATTTGCTGAAACCTGAGGTGATCGCCCAGGTCAGTGATTACGTCGGTTACGCCAACCCGAACCCCAAGGCTGGCGACCTGATGGACCAGGCCGTGAGGACTGACGCCGCGGTTTACCCACCGCAGGAAGTGCTGGACAAGATGTTCGTCAACGCCGAGTTGCCACCCAAGGTGCAACGTTTGATGACCCGCAGCTGGACCAAGGTCAAGTCGGGCAAGTAACAATCCAGGCCCGCCAGCGCAGTGGCGGGCACATAAATCTTGTTGGGAGTTTCACTCATGGCAGTTGCCTCCGGTGCCTATAAGAAAGCCCTCGAGGGTGGCCAGCAACCCAAGCAGGTGCTGGTCAAGATCGACCGGGTCACGAAAAAATTCGACGAAACGGTAGCCGTGGACGATGTGTCCCTGGAAATCCGCAAGGGTGAGATCTTCGCCCTGCTGGGCGGCTCCGGGTCCGGCAAATCGACCTTGCTGCGCATGCTGGCCGGCTTCGAGCGTCCGACCGAAGGGCGGATCTTCCTCGATGGCGTCGACATCACCGACATGCCGCCCTACGAGCGGCCGATCAACATGATGTTCCAGTCCTACGCGCTGTTCCCGCACATGACCGTGGCGCAGAACATCGCCTTCGGCCTGCAGCAGGACAAGATGCCCAAGGCCGAGATCGACGCCCGCGTGGCCGAGATGCTCAAGCTGGTGCACATGACCCAGTACGCCAAGCGCAAGCCGCACCAGCTGTCCGGTGGCCAGCGCCAGCGCGTGGCCCTGGCCCGTTCGCTGGCCAAGCGTCCGAAATTGCTGCTGCTCGACGAGCCCATGGGCGCGCTGGACAAGAAGCTGCGCTCGCAGATGCAGCTGGAACTGGTGGAGATCATCGAGCGCGTGGGCGTGACCTGCGTGATGGTGACCCACGACCAGGAAGAGGCCATGACCATGGCCCAGCGCATCGCCATCATGCACCTGGGCTGGATCGCCCAGATTGGCAGCCCGATTGATATCTATGAAACCCCGACCAGCCGCCTGGTCTGCGAGTTCATCGGCAACGTCAACCTGTTCGAAGGCGAAGTGGTCGACGACGCCGAAGGCCATGCGGTCATCGCCAGCCCGGAGCTGGAGCGCAAGATCTACGTCGGCCATGGCGTCACCACCTCGGTCGAGGACAAGCACATCACCTACGCCCTGCGTCCGGAGAAGCTGCTGGTCACCACCGAGCAGCCGACCTGCGAACACAACTGGTCGCGCGGCAAGGTCCACGACATCGCCTACCTCGGCGGTCACTCGGTGTTCTACGTCGAGCTGCCCGGCGGCAAGATCGTCCAGTCGTTCGTTGCCAACGCCGAGCGCCAGGGCACCCGCCCGACCTGGGATGACGAAGTCTACGTGTGGTGGGAAGACGACAGCGGCGTGGTACTGCGGTCATGAAACTTCGCAAGCTCAAGCGAGCGTTCCAGCGCCTTGTTCCCGAGGGGCGGCACCTGGTGATCGGTGTGCCGTTCATCTGGCTGTTCCTGTTCTTCATGCTGCCGTTCTTCATCGTCCTGAAGATCAGCTTCGCCGAAGCCGACGTGGCGATTCCGCCGTACACCGAGATCTATACCTATCTCGAAGGCAAGGTGCAGCTGGTGCTGAACCTGGCCAACTACGGCCTGCTGACCGAGGACGAGCTGTACATCGCGGCCTACCTCGGCTCGTTGAAGGTGGCCTTCTTCAGCACTTTGCTGTGCCTGCTGATTGGCTACCCGATGGCCTACGCCATCTCCAAGGCCAGGAAGGAGTCGCAGACCGTCCTGCTGCTGCTGATCATGATGCCGACCTGGACCGCGATCCTGATCCGCGTCTATGCCTGGATGGGCATCCTCAGCAACAACGGGCTGCTCAACAGCTTCCTGCTGTGGCTGGGCCTGATCGACCAGCCGCTGCAGATCCTCAACACCAACCTGGCGGTGTATATCGGCGTGGTCTATTCGTACCTGCCGTTCATGATCCTGCCGCTGTACGCCAACCTGGTGAAACACGACGAGAGCCTGCTCGAGGCCGCATCGGACCTGGGTTCGAGCACCTTCAACAGCTTCTGGAAGATCACCGTGCCGCTGTCGAAGAACGGCATCATCGCCGGCTGCATGCTGGTGTTCATCCCGGTGGTGGGCGAGTTCGTCATCCCTGAACTGCTGGGCGGCCCGGAAACCCTGATGATCGGTAAAGTGCTGTGGCAGGAGTTCTTCAACAACCGCGACTGGCCGGTGGCGTCCGCCCTGGCGGTGGTGATGCTGGCGATCCTGATCGTGCCGATCCTGCTGTTCAACCGTAGCCAGGCCAAAGAGATGGAGGGCCGCGCATGAAACGCTTCAGTTTCTCCAAGCTGATGCTGGTGCTCGGCTTGCTGTTCATCTACCTGCCGATGCTGATCCTGGTGATCTACTCGTTCAACGCCTCGAAGCTGGTGACGGTGTGGGGCGGCTGGTCGGTGAAGTGGTACGTCGGCCTGCTCGACAACACCCAGCTGATGGGGTCGGTGATGCGCTCGTTGGAGATCGCCTGCTATACGGCGGTCGCCGCCGTGGCGCTGGGTACCCTGGCGGCTTTCGTGCTGACCCGGGTCACCCGCTTCAAGGGCCGCACCCTGTTCGGTGGCCTGGTCACCGCGCCGCTGGTGATGCCCGAGGTGATCACCGGTCTGTCGCTGCTGCTGCTGTTCGTGGCCATGGCACAGATGATCGGCTGGCCGCAGGAACGGGGCATCGTCACCATCTGGATCGCCCACACCACGTTCTGCGCCGCCTATGTGGCGGTGGTGGTGTCGGCGCGCCTGCGCGAGCTGGACCTGTCCATCGAGGAGGCGGCCATGGACCTGGGCGCCAAGCCGTGGAAGGTGTTCTTCCTGATCACCATCCCGATGATCGCGCCATCGCTGGCGGCGGGTGGCATGATGTCGTTCGCCCTGTCGCTTGATGACCTGGTGCTGGCCAGCTTCGTCTCCGGCCCGGGCTCGACCACCCTGCCGATGGAAGTGTTCTCGGCCGTGCGCCTGGGCGTGAAGCCGGAGATCAACGCCGTGGCCAGCCTGATCCTGCTGTCGGTGTCGTTGGTGACCTTCCTGGTCTGGTACTTCAGCCGCCAGGCCGAAGAGCGTCGCCGCCGGGCGATCCAGCAGGCCATCGAAGAGGGCGCCGCGGCGAACGTCTCGCAGCCGCAGGTTCGTCGCCCGGCCCAGGCTACCGCGCAGGCCTGAGCCCTTCGCGGGCAAGCCCGCTCCCACAGGATCTGTGTGCTTCACGGTCCCTGTGGGAGCAACTGTCTTGCTCAATTTTTAGAATCTGGCGCGATCCCTGTGGGAGCGGGTTTATCGGACCGCCGCACCGCCGCGAAGCAGGCGACGCGGTACCTGGCACCGGCTATGCCGGTGTTCGCGGCTGAAGCCGCTCCCACAGCGACCGTGCAGCCCTCAAGCCACGCGCCACGCCTGTGGGAGCAACTGTCTTGCTCAATTTTTAGAATCTGGCGCGATCCCTGTGGGAGCGGGTTTACCCGCGAATGCTCCCCCGCCGAATCAAAGCCAGACCGCGTCCCAATGCGGATAGTCCCTGATACTGCTGACCAGTCCTGCCCGCAACGGATTGGCAACGATGTACCTGGCGACATGGACCACATTCTCTTCCCGGCGCAATGCATGGTCCTGATATCCGGTCTGCCAGATCGGATGATGCCTGACACCAGCCTTGTGCAGTTCAAGGCTGGAGCGCGACTTGAACCTGCGCATCAGTGTTCCGAGCGTTACCGACTTCAACTCGATCAACCAATGCAGATGATCCGGCATCACGACCCAGGCCAGTGATCGGCATGCCTGTTCCTGATCGGACCGTCGCAATTGCTGAATGAGCAGGCGCGCGTTATGGAAATCGCCGAACAACGGTTTGCGTTGGTGGGTGATAGTGGTCAGCAGGTAGAGCCTTCCAGGCTCGGAGAAGCGGCCGCGACGCAGCAGATGGGATTGGGCGACAGGCATTCGAGTCATTCCTTGAAAATACATCTCTTCTGAACGGTAGCGGTCGGAATGAAGAGCCTTGGCTGCGGATGGTTTCTGGATATGGCAAGAAGTGGTGCTGGCTTTGATGGCCCTTTCGCGGGTAAACCCGCTCCCACAGGGGCCAAGGTGCACTCGATACCTGTGGGAGCGGGTTCACCCGCGAAAGGGCCCTTCCAGCCACCACAAATTCCAGCCCAGTACCCTTTTCCAATCCCTGATCTACGCTAACAGTCGCATCCCACGAATCATCTGCGTGCAAGCAAGGAGCCCGAATGACGTTGACACGTCCATCGTCGGTCGTTTGCCTGGGGCTGCTGTTCATGCTTTCGGGCTGTGGCAAGGAAGAAGCTGCCCCGGTATTGCCCAGGGTCGCGGTGCAACAGGTGCAGCCCACCGACTTTGCCGCCCGGGTCACCTTGACCGGTGACGTGCAGGCGCGGGTGCAGACCGACCTTTCGTTCCGCGTGGGCGGCAAGATCATCGCCCGCGGCGTCGATGTCGGCGACCACGTCAAGGCCAACCAGGTGCTGGCGCGCCTGGACCCCAAGGACCTGCAGAACAACGTCGACTCGGCCAAGGCCGAGGTGTTCGCCGAGCAGGCGCGGGTCACCCAGACCAGCGCCGCATTCGTGCGCCAGCAGAAGCTCCTGCCCAAGGGCTACACCAGCCAGAGCGAGTACGATTCCGCCGAAGCCGCGCTGCGCAGCAGCCAGAGCGCGCTGAAGGCCGCTCAGGCGCAGTTGGCCAACGCCAATGAGCAGTTGAGCTACACGGCGCTGGTGTCCGAAGCCGACGGGGTGATCACCGCGCGCCAGGCCGAGGTCGGCCAGGTGGTACAGGCGACCATGCCGATCTTCAGCCTGGCGGTCGATGGCGACCGTGACGCGGTGTTCAATGTCTACGAATCGCTGCTGGTGAAGTCCCCCAGTGATGAGGGCGTCGTCGTCAGCCTGCTGGACAACCCGACGATCAAGGCCGAGGGCCGGGTCCGCGAGATCACCCCGACGGTGTCCGCCGAGAGCGGCACGGTGCAGGTCAAGGTCGCGCTGCGCAACGTGCCGGCCGGGATGCAGCTGGGTTCGCCGGTCACGGCCACCGGCAACACCCAGGGCCGGCCCAGCATCGAACTGCCGTGGGCGGCCTTGACCAAGGCGCTGAAGGAACCGGCGGTGTGGGTGGTGGGTGAGGGCGACAAGGTCGAATTGCGCAAGGTCCAGGTGGCGCGCTACCTCACCGGCAAGGTGGTGATCGCCGACGGTATCAAGGGCGGCGAGACCGTGGTGGTGGGCGGTGGGCAGTTGCTGCACCCGGGCATGCAGGTCGAGAAGGTCAGCGCCAAGGACGGAGGGGCCGCGCCATGAACCGCCAGTTGCTGATAGTGTCCGCCAGCCTGATGCTGGCTGCCTGCGGGGGCGATGAGGCGCCGCCTGAGGCGATACGCCCGGTGCTGTCGACGCTGGTCGAGCCGCAGGTACAGTCGCAGCTGGGCCGCTTTGCCGGCGCCATCCAGGCCCGCTACGAAAGCACCCTGGGGTTCCGGGTGTCCGGACGCATTGCCCGACGCTGGCTGGATGTCGGCGCCCGGGTAAGCCCTGGCGACACCCTGGCCACCCTCGACCCTACCGACCAGCAAAACCAGCTGCGCGCCGCCGAAGGCGACCTGGCCAAGGTCCAGGCGCAATGGATCAACGCCCAGGCCAATGCCCGCCGCCAGCAGCAGCTGTACGACCGTGGAGTCGGCGCCCAGGCCCAGCTGGACATCGCCCAGACCGACCTGAAGACCACCGGCGCCGCGTTGGAGCAGGCACGCTCGGCGGTCAGCCAGGCCCGCGACCAGCTCGGCTACAGCACCCTGCGCAGTGATCATGCGGCGGTGGTCACCGCCTGGCAGGCCGAGGCGGGGCAGACCGTCAGCGCCGGTCAGGCCGTGGTCACCCTGGCCCGTCCGGACGTCAAGGAGGCGGTGATCGACCTGCCGATTCCGCTCGCCGAACAGTTGAACAAGGACCTCACCTTCACCGTCGCCTCGCAGCTCGACCCAGCCATCAATACCACCGCCACGCTGCGCGAGCTCGAGCCACAGGCCGACGCCACCACCCGTACCCGTCGCGCCCGCTTGACCCTGACCAGCACGCCCGATGCCTTCCACCTGGGCACCGCGGTCAGCGTCACCCTGACCTCGGCGGTGAGCCCGCGCAGCGAGTTGCCGCTGACCGCGCTGCTCGAACGTGACGGCAAGACCCAGGTGTGGGTGGTCGATCCGCAGCAGAAAACCGTGGCCACCCGTGACGTCGCGTTGATCGAGCGTACCGCCGACAGCATCGTCCTGGCCTCCGGCGTGCAGCCCGGCGAGCGCGTGGTGACCGCTGGAGTGAACAGCCTCAAGCCCGGCCAGAAGGTCACCTTCGACGAGGACGCGCAATGAAAGGAAGCTTCAACCTCTCGGAGTGGGCGCTGAAGCACCAGTCCTTCGTCTGGTACCTGATGTTCGTCGGCCTGCTGATGGGGATCTTCTCCTACTTCAACCTCGGCCGTGAGGAAGACCCGTCCTTTACCATCAAGACCATGGTCATCCAGACCCGCTGGCCCGGCGCCACCCAGGACGAGACCCTGTATCAGGTCACCGACCGCATCGAGAAGAAGCTCGAAGAGCTCGATTCGCTCGACTACGTGAAAAGCTATACCCGCCCGGGCGAATCCACGGTCTACGTCTACCTGCGCGACACCACCAAGGCCAAGGACATCCCCGAGATCTGGTACCAGGTGCGCAAGAAGATCCAGGACATCCGCGGACAGTTCCCCGCAGGCATCCAGGGGCCCGCCTTCAACGATGAGTTCGGTGACGTGTTCGGTTCGATCTACGCCTTCACCGCCGACGGCCTCACCCTGCGCCAGCTGCGCGACTATGTCGAGGTGGCGCGGGCCGAAGTGCGCGAAGTGCCCAATATCGGCAAGGTCGAGCTGATCGGTACCCAGGACGAAGTGCTGTACCTGAATTTCTCCACCCGCAAGCTGGCCGCGCTGGGCATCGACCAGGGCCAGGCCATGCAGGCCCTGCAGCAGCAGAACGCGGTGACCCCGGCCGGGGTGATCGAGGCCGGGCCCGAGCGCATCTCGGTGCGCACCACCGGGCAGTTCGCCTCGGAGAAGGACCTGCAGACGGTGAACCTGCGCATCAACGACCGCTTCTTCCGCCTGGCCGACATCGCCGATATCGAGCGCGGCTATGTCGATCCGCCGTCGCCGATGTTCCGCTTCAACGGCCAGACCGCCATCGGCCTGGCGATCGGCATGAAGGCCGGCGCCAACATCGAGGTGTTCGGCGCGGCCCTGAAGGCGCGGATGGACCGCGTCGTCCGCGACCTGCCGGTGGGCGTTGGCGTGCACAACGTGTCCGACCAGGCGGTGGTGGTCAAGCAGGCGGTCGGCGGCTTCACCAGCGCGTTGTTCGAAGCCGTGGTGATCGTCCTGGCGGTGAGCTTCGTCAGCCTCGGCATCCGCGCGGGGCTGGTGGTGGCCTGCTCGATCCCGCTGGTGCTGGCCATGGTCTTCGTGTTCATGGAATACAGCGACATCACCATGCAGCGGATCTCGCTTGGTGCGCTGATCATCGCCCTGGGCCTGCTGGTGGATGACGCGATGATCACCGTCGAGGTGATGGTCACGCGCCTGGAGATGGGCGAGACCAAGGAGCAGGCGGCCACCTTCGCCTACACCTCCACGGCGTTCCCCATGCTCACCGGCACCCTGGTGACGGTGGCCGGCTTCGTGCCGATCGGTCTTAATGCCAGCTCCGCGGGCGAGTACACCTACACCCTGTTCGCGGTGATCGCCGTGGCCTTGCTGGTGTCCTGGGTGGTGGCGGTGTTCTTCGCACCGGTGCTGGGTGTGCACATTCTCAGCAGCAGCAAGCTCAAGGCGCACGAGGCCGAGCCCGGGCGTGTCGGCCGGGCATTCGAGGGCGGGTTGCTGTGGTGCATGCGCCACCGCTGGCTGACCATCATCGGCACGGTGCTGCTGTTCGCCCTGTCGATCTTCAGCATGCGTTTCGTGCAGAACCAGTTCTTCCCGTCGTCGGACCGGCCGGAGATCCTGGTCGACCTGAACCTGCCGCAGAACGCCTCGATCGAGGAAACGCGCAAGGTCGTCGACCGCCTGGAGGCGAGGATCAAGGACGACCCGGACCTGGTGCGCTGGAGTACCTACATCGGCCAGGGCGCGATTCGCTTCTACCTGCCCCTCGACCAGCAGTTGCAGAACCCGTACTACGCCCAGCTGGTGATCGTCAGCAAGGGCTTCGAGGAGCGCGAGGGCATGATGCAGCGCCTGCAGAAGCTGCTGCACGAGGAGTTCGTCGGTATCGGTACCAACGTCCAGTCGCTGGAGATGGGTCCACCGGTGGGTCGACCGATCCAGTACCGGGTCAGCGGCAAGGATATCGACCAGGTGCGCCGGCATGCCATCGAGCTGGCGACCCTGCTCGACAGCAACGAACACATCGGCGAGATGATCTACGACTGGAACGAGCCCGGCAAGGTGCTGCGCATCGAGATCGCCCAGGACAAGGCGCGCCAGCTGGGCCTGTCGTCCGAGGACGTGGCCAATGTGATGAACAGCATCGTCAGCGGCGTGCCGGTCACCCAGGTCAACGACAACATCTACCTGGTCAACGTGGTGGCCCGCGCCGAGGACAGCGAACGCGGCTCGCCGGATACCTTGCAGAACCTGCAGATCGTCACGCCCAGCGGCGCCTCGATCCCGCTGCTGGCCTTCGCCACCGTGCGCTACGAGCAGGAGCAGCCGCTGGTGTGGCGCCGCGACCGCAAGCCGACCATCACCATCAAGGCCTCGGTGGTCGGTGACATCCAGCCCACCGACCTGGTGGCCGAACTCAAGCCCGGCATCGATGACTTCGCCGGCAAGCTGCCGGTGGGCTACGACGTGGCCACCGGTGGTACGGTGGAAGAGAGCGCCAAGGCCCAGGGGCCGATCGCCGCCGTGATCCCGCTGATGCTGTTCCTGATGGCGACCTTCCTGATGATCCAGCTGCACAGCGTGCAGAAGCTGTTCCTGGTGGTCAGCGTCGCGCCCCTGGGGTTGATCGGCGTGGTGCTGGCATTGGTGCCCACGGGCACGCCGATGGGCTTTGTGGCGATCCTCGGGATTCTTGCCCTGGCCGGTATCATCATCCGCAACTCGGTGATCCTGGTGACCCAGATCGACGAGTTCGAGGAGCAGGGCTATTCGCCCTGGGATGCGGTGGTGGAGGCGACCAATCACCGCCGTCGGCCGATCCTGCTGACGGCGGCGGCGGCGAGCCTGGGCATGATCCCGATCGCCCGGGAAGTGTTCTGGGGGCCGATGGCCTACGCCATGATTGGCGGCATCATCAGTGCAACGCTGCTGACGCTGCTGTTCCTGCCGGCGCTGTATGTGGCCTGGTACAAGATCCGCGAGCCGCAGGAGCATTCTGCGAAAACCCAATGAGGCCCTGTGGGAGCGGGTTTACCCGCGAATGCGATGGTGCGGCCACCGCCGCATTCGCGGGTAAACCCGCTCCCACAGGCAACCTGCACGTCATTGGAAATCCGGTTATATAAACATTCTTAAACAGTATTTTTAAGAATATCCGCGCCTCACTACTATTGCCTTCAAGCCAGGCGCTAATCCCCTTCAAACCTCTGCCCGGCACCCTTACTCACAGGAGAACGAGCATGAGTGCATCTCTGCGCAGCATCGACGGTCAGGACGAAGCCACCATTCTGCGTGAAATCCAGAGCGCGCTGCGCGACCTGCGCTTCGGCGCGGTGGAGATCACCGTGCACAACGCCCAGGTGGTGCAGATCGAACGCAAGGAGAAGTTCCGCCTGCAGCAGCCCGGCAACAAGTCCGGCTGACACCGCATCACTTCAAAAACTAGAAAAATGTCAATCGGGAGCTTCACCATGTCCATCCGCCGTTATGCGCTTGCCGCCCTGGCCAGTGCCGTTTTTGCCGGTTCCGCGATCGCCAAGGACTACGAACTGCTGAACGTGTCCTATGACCCGACCCGCGAGCTGTACCAGCAGTACAACGCCGAGTTCATCAAGCACTGGCAAGCCGCTCACCCGGGCGACAAGGTGAAGATCCAGCAGTCCCACGGTGGTTCGGGCAAGCAGGGGCGCGCGGTGATCGACGGCCTGCGCGCCGATGTGGTGACCCTGGCCCTGGCCGGCGACATCGACGAGATCGCCAAGCTCGGCAAGACCCTGCCGGAGGACTGGCAGAAGCGCCTGCCGGACGCCAGCACCCCCTATACCTCGACCATCGTGTTCCTGGTGCGCAAGGGCAACCCGAAAGGCATCAAGGACTGGGGCGACCTGATCAAGAAGGACGTCTCGGTCATCACCCCCAACCCGAAAACCTCCGGCGGCGCCCGCTGGAACTTCCTCGCCGCCTGGGCCTATGGCCTCAAGGCCGGCGGCAATGAAGACAAGGCCAAGGCCTACGTGCAGGAGCTGTTCAAGCACGTGCCGGTGCTCGATACCGGTGCCCGTGGCTCGACCATCACCTTCGTCAACAACGGCCAGGGCGATGTGTTGCTGGCCTGGGAGAACGAGGCCTTCCTGGCGCTGAAGGAGGACGGCGGCGCCGACAAGTTCGAGATCGTCGTGCCTTCGCTGTCGATCCTGGCCGAGCCACCAGTGGCGGTGGTCGACAAGAACGCCGAGAAGAAGGGCAACGAAAAGATCGCCGAGGAATACCTCAAGCACCTGTACAGCCCGGCTGGCCAGAAGATCGCCGCAGAAAACTTCTACCGTCCGCGTGACGCCAAGGTCGCCGCCGAATTCGGCAAGCAGTTCCCGAAACTGGACCTGGTGACCATCGACAAGGACTTCGGGGGCTGGAAGACTGCACAGCCGAAGTTCTTCAATGATGGTGGGGTGTTCGACCAGATCTATCAGGCGCAGTAAACGCCAGGGAAAAGCGGGGCCGCTATGCGGCCCTTTCGCGGCGCAAGGCCGCTCCTACAGGAGATCGCGTGCCGTTGTAGGAGCGGCCTTGCGCCGCGAAAGGGCTGCGCAGCAGCCCCGGGATTCAGAAGCTAGCACCAGCCCGGGAGCCTTTCCGGGCTTCGTGCGTTCAACCAGGGACCTTTATGTCACGTCGCATTTCCCCCGTCATACCCGGCTTCGGGCTGACGCTGGGTTACACCTTGGTGTACCTCAGCCTGATCGTGCTGATACCGCTGGCGGCCATGTTCATCCATGCCTCGCAGCTCACCTGGGAGCAGTTCTGGAATATCGTCAGCGCGCCACGGGTCATCGCCGCGCTGAAACTGAGTTTCGGCACCGCCCTGTTCGCCGCCATCATCAACGGTGTGATCGGCACCCTGCTGGCCTGGGTGCTGGTGCGCTATACCTTCCCCGGGCGCAAGATCATCGATGCGATGATCGACCTGCCGTTCGCCTTGCCCACTGCCGTCGCCGGCATCGCCCTGACCGCCCTGTACGCTCCGGCGGGCTGGGTCGGCCAGTTCGCCACCGACCTTGGCTTCAAAATCGCCTACACCCCCCTGGGCATCACCCTGGCGCTGACCTTCGTCACCCTGCCGTTCGTGGTGCGTACGGTGCAGCCGGTGCTGGCCGACATCCCACGTGAAGTGGAAGAGGCCGCCGCCTGCCTGGGTGCGAAGCCCTTGCAGGTGTTCCGTCATGTGCTGGCGCCGGCTTTGCTGCCAGCCTGGCTGACCGGTTTCGCCCTGGCCTTCGCCCGGGGCGTGGGCGAGTACGGTTCGGTGATCTTCATCGCCGGCAACATGCCGATGAAGACCGAGATCCTGCCGCTGCTGATCATGGTCAAGCTCGACCAGTACGACTACACCGGCGCCACCGCCATCGGCGTGCTGATGCTGGTGGTTTCCTTCATCCTGCTGCTGCTGATCAACCTGCTGCAGCGGCGCATCGAAACCCCTTGAAGGAGGCCGGCAATGTCTAGTCAACCCATGAACGCAACCGCCGCCGCCAACGCCGCCCGACGCAGCAGCGCCACCTCGCGCCGGGTGCTGATCACCCTGGCCTGGATCGTCTTCGCGCTGTTCCTGGCGCTGCCGCTGGTGATCGTGGTGTCACAGGCGCTGAAGAACGGCTTCGGCACCTTCTTCGAGGCGATCTTCGAGGCCGACGCGTTGTCGGCATTGAAGCTGACCCTGCTGGCCGTGGCCATCTCGGTGCCGCTGAACCTGGTGTTCGGCGTGTCCGCCGCCTGGTGCGTGAGCAAGTACACGTTCCGCGGCAAGAGCGTGCTGGTAACCCTGATCGACCTGCCGTTCTCGGTGTCACCGGTGATCGCCGGCCTGGTCTACGTGCTGATGTTCGGCGCGCAAGGCCTGTTCGGGCCGTGGCTGCAGGATCACGATATCCAGATCGTCTTCGCCCTGCCGGGCATCGTCCTGGCGACCATCTTCGTCACCGTGCCGTTTGTCGCTCGTGAACTGATCCCGCTGATGCAGGAGCAGGGCACGCAAGAAGAGGAGGCCGCGCGCCTGCTCGGCGCCAACGGCTGGCAGATGTTCTGGCACGTCACCCTGCCGAACATCAAATGGGGCCTGATCTACGGCGTGGTGCTGTGCACCGCCCGGGCCATGGGCGAGTTCGGCGCGGTGTCGGTGGTGTCGGGCCATATCCGCGGCGTCACCAACACCTTGCCGCTGCACGTGGAGATCCTCTACAACGAGTACAACCACGTCGCGGCCTTCAGCGTGGCCAGCCTGCTGCTGATCCTGGCGCTCTTCATCCTGCTGCTCAAGCAGTGGAGCGAGAACCGTATTAACCGCCTGCGCCACAGCGCCGCGGAGGAATGATTCATGTCGATCGAAGTTCGTAACGTCAGCAAGCGCTTCAACAGCTTCCAGGCCCTGGACAATATCAACCTGGATATCCACAGCGGCGAGCTGGTGGCTCTGCTCGGCCCGTCCGGCTGCGGCAAGACCACCCTTTTGCGCATCATCGCCGGCCTCGAGACCCCGGACAACGGCAGCATCGTGTTCCACGGCGAGGACGTGTCCGGCCATGATGTGCGCGATCGCAACGTCGGTTTCGTGTTCCAGCACTACGCGTTGTTCCGCCACATGAGCGTGTTCGACAACGTCGCCTTCGGCCTGCGCATGAAGCCCAAGGGCGAGCGCCCGAGCGAGAGCAAGATCGCCGAGAAGGTCCATGAACTGTTGAACATGGTCCAGCTCGACTGGTTGTCCGACCGCTACCCCGAGCAGCTGTCCGGTGGCCAGCGCCAGCGTATCGCCCTGGCCCGTGCCCTGGCGGTGGAGCCCAAGGTACTGCTGCTCGACGAGCCGTTCGGGGCGCTGGATGCCAAGGTGCGCAAGGAGCTGCGCCGTTGGCTGGCGCGGCTGCACGAGGACATCAACCTGACCTCGGTGTTCGTCACCCACGACCAGGAAGAGGCCATGGAAGTCGCCGACCGCATCGTGGTGATGAACAAGGGCGTGATCGAGCAGATCGGTTCGCCCGGCGAGGTGTACGAGAAACCGGCCAACGACTTCGTCTATCACTTCCTTGGCGATTCCAACCGCCTGGCGCTGAGCGAAGGGCACCACGTGCTGTTCCGTCCGCACGAGGTGTCGCTGTCGCGCCATGAGACTGAGGGGCATCATGCCGCCGAAGTGCGTGATATCCGTCCGCTGGGTGCGACCACGCGGGTGACGCTGAAGGTGGAAGGGCAGAGCGAGCTGATCGAGGCCGAGGTGGTCAAGGATCACGACAGCCTCACCGGGCTGGCGCGGGGGGAGACGTTGTTCTTCCGGCCGAAGGTGTGGCAGAAGGTGGCGGATATCTGAGCCGGCGCTTGTGATGGTGAACCCGGGCATGGTCCCGGGTTTTTTATTGCCTGCGAGATTGCCGGGGCTGCTGCGCAGCCCATCGCGGCACAAGGCCGCTCCTACAGGGCACCGCGATCTCTTGTGTAGGAGCGGCCTTGTGCCGCGATCGAGGGCGAAGCCCTCGCGGTGAATTGATGCCTTGAACGAATATTTTGAATGCCTATAAGGCATCATTCTTGAGCTGTTCTGCGGCAGGCCGCGAACGACGCGGGCTATGGACAGACCATGAAAATCATTATTCCATTAAGGTCTAATTTTAAGTTTAAACATTTCTTTATGAGCTAAGCACCTGGCACCGATGATTCAGCCACACACCTGAATCAAGAACCCCAGGAGTTTTAGCAATGGGCAATGTCCAGACGGCCGTCAGGGCCTACGACCAGCCATGGCGCCCGGCATCGGGTGACCTGGTCGAGCTCGGACGCACGCTGCGCCTGCCGCTGGGCCAGTTGCGCCTGCAACGCACGCCGGTCAGCGGCCTCAAGCGTCGCGACAAGCTGGTGCTGGGCCTGCTGGTGCTGGTGCTGCACGGCGCGGCGGCGTACTGGGTCAGCCACCAGCCGACCCCCGAGCTGCCGGTCATCCCGCCGAAGATTCCGCCCATGACCATCGAGTTCGCCGCGCCCGCACCACCGGTAGTCGAACCGCCGCCACCGGCCCCTGTGGTCCAGCCGCCGCCACCGCCACCAGTGGTCGACGAACTGGCCGCCAAGCCCGCGCCCAAGCCGGTCCCGAAACCCAAGCCAGTGCCCAAGCCCGTGGCCAAGCCGCAGCCCAAGCCAGTCGAGGCGCCACCGCCGACACCGGTTGCCGCGCCAGCACCCCCGGCGCCGGCACCTGCGCCACCCGCGCCTGCGCCAGTGACCCCGGCCTCGGCCAACGCCGCGTACCTGAAGAATCCGGCGCCGGAGTATCCGCAGATGGCCCAGCGCCGTGGCTGGGAAGGCACCGTGCTGCTGCGCGTGGAAGTGCTGCCCAGTGGCAAGCCAGGGCAGATCCAGGTCCAGAAGAGCAGTGGCCGCGACGCCCTGGACGCCGCCGCGCTGGCCGCGGTGAAGCGCTGGAGCTTCGTCCCGGCCAAGCAGGGCGACGTGGCCCAGGTGGGCTGGGTCAGCGTACCGATCGATTTCAAGCTTCGTTAACTTGCGACCGCATACAGGAAGGACTTCATCATGAGCTTGTTGGCATCTCCCCTCGAATCCGTTGAAAGCGCGGTCATCTGGCTGCTGGTCGGCTTCTCCGTCGCCACCTGGGCGCTGGCCCTGGTCAAGGTCGTGCAGTTCGTGCGCTTGAAGAACCAGGACAAGCGCTTCCACCAGCAGTTCTGGGCCGCGTCCAGCCTCGACTCCGCCGCCGAGCCCGCCCACGATCTGCCCGGCCCGGCTGCCCGTGTCGCCCAGGCGGGTTTTGCGGCGATCGCGGTTGGCGAGCCAGGCCAGGCCAGTGACCTCAGCCAGGCCATCAACCACCAGGATCGCCTGGAGCGCGCCCTGCGCCAGCAGATCGTCCGCGAGCGCCGTTCGCTGGAGACCGGCCTGGCAGTGGTTGCCAGTATCGGCAGCACCTCGCCGTTCATCGGCCTGTTCGGCACCGTGTGGGGCATCATGGAGGCGCTCAAGGGCATCAGCGCGGCGGGCTCGGCGAGCCTGGAAACCGTGGCCGGCCCGATCGGCGCGGCGCTGGTCGCCACCGGCGTGGGTATCGCCGTCGCGGTGCCGGCGGTGCTGGTCTACAACTACTTCCTCCGTCGCCTGAAGCTGACTGCGGCGGACCTCGACGACTTCGCCCACGATTTCTACAGCCTGGCGCAGAAGAGTGCCTTCCGCGTGCTGGTGCACCCGGCGGTGCAGCGCCAGCACACCGGCTTCACCCAGCCTGTGAAGGAGGCCTCCTGACATGGCCTTCTCGACCCAGGACAGCGATGAAGTGTTGAGTGAAATCAACGTCACGCCATTGGTGGACGTCATGCTGGTGCTGTTGGTGGTGTTCATCGTCACCGCGCCATTGCTGACCAATGCCATCCCGATCAACCTGCCCAAGACCGAGGCCGTCGCCCCGGTGGAGCAGAAGGATCCGCTGGTGGTGAGCATCGACGGCAGCGGCAAGCTGTTCATCAACAAGGACGAGATCCAGGCCGACTTGCTGGAGACCAACCTCAAGGCTGCCAAGGACAAGGACGCCGAGCTGCGTGTGCAGCTGCAGGCCGACGATGGTGTGAACTACGGCGAGGTCGCCCGCGCGATGGCGGCGATCGAGCGGGCCGGGATCAGCAAGCTGGCGGTGATCACCGCCCGCTGACCGGCGATACCCTCTTCAGGCAAGTGCTTAGGGGCCATTTTCCTTGGCAGGGGATGGCCCTTTTTTTATGCCCGCTGAAAGCCATGCATACCCCTGTAGGAGCGGCCTTGTGCCGCGAAAGGGCCGCAAAGCGGCCCCAATGTATTGGCGACATGCACAGATCGCGGGGCCGCTACGCAGCCCTTTCGCGGCACAAGGCCGCTCCTACAGGGGAGAGGCGCAGGGCTCGAACACTGTGGCTTTGAATTTATAGTTATTAATAAATAGCTTCTTATTCCTTTACGAATATAACCCCCTCCCTATACTTGCACCCAAGCACGCAAACTTCCGGAGGCGTCCCCATGCGCAATGAGTCGATTCGTTACCTGATTGTGCCGGGCTGGCAAGGATCGCCAGACAACCATTGGCAGAGTCACTGGCAGCGCAGCCTGCCCAACAGCGCCCGGGTCGAGCAGCATGACTGGCTGACCCCGCAGCGGCGCGACTGGGTCCAGGCGCTGGAGCAGGCGATTGCCGCTGAACGCTCGCCGGTGATTCTCATTGCCCACAGTCTGGGCTGTATCACGGTCGCCCATTGGGCCGCCCAGGCCAGCCCCGAGCTGCTGCGCCGGGTGCGCGGTGCGCTGCTGGTGGCGCCGGCGGATGTCGAACGGCCGACCTGCGCACCGGCCCTGCGCAACTTCGCGCCGATTCCACTGCAGGCCTTGCCGTTCCCCAGCCAGGTGGTCAGCTCCGACAACGACCCGGCGGTGAGCGTGCCGCGTGCGCTGTACCTGGCCCAGGCCTGGGGCGCCGAGGCCGGACTGCTGGCCGACGCCGGACATATCAACGTCAAGTCGGGCCACGAGCGTTGGGAACAGGGTTTTGCCTACCTCTACCGCTTGCAGGCCCGTATCGATCAGCGCGCGCTGCGCCGCGCCTGATCCGCCGGTTTTCATCGAACGAATCGAATCCCCGGCCGCCTGCGGCCGGGGCGGGAGTATTCCATGACATTCCACACTGCTTTCGGCCAGCCGCTGCTGACCTTCCCCGAACTGGACAAGAGCCCGTTGAGCATCCGCGCCAAGGCGCTGGTGTTCGTCGATCCGCGTTCCCAGTCGCTGCGCCAGGCCCTGGAGCGATTGGCGCCACAACCGCTGCCGGTGCTGATCCGTGGCGAAACCGGCACTGGCAAGGAACTGCTGGCCCGGCAGATCCACCGCGCCAGTGACCGCGGCGGGTTGTTCGTGTCGGTCAACTGCGCGGCCATCAGCCCGACCTACGCCGATGCCGAATTGTTCGGCTACAGCGCCGGCACCCAGGGCGGCACCGCCAGCAGTCGAGCCGGCTGGTTCGGCTCGGCCAACGGCGGCACGCTATACCTGGACGAGATCGCCGACCTGCCCCTGGCGATCCAGGGCAAGCTGCTGGCGGCCCTGGAGAACCGCGAGGTAACCCGGGTCGGCGCCACCCAGCCGCAGGCGGTCGATGTGCGGCTGGTGGCCGCGTCCAGCATCGACCTGGCCCAGGCCGTGCGCGCCGGGCGCTTCAACGAGCGGCTCTACCATTACCTGCACGAGGGTGAACTCGAGCTGCCGGCATTGCGTGATCGGGTCGGCGATATCCTGCCGCTGGCCGAGTACTTCGTCGGCATCTACAGCGTGCGCCTGGATCGGCCGCTGCCCTTGATCAGCGAGGCGGCCCAGCAGGCGCTGGAGGCCCATGCCTGGCCGGGCAATACCCGTGAGCTGGAGAACGTCATCCATTTTGCCCTGCTGGTCAGTGATGGTGAGGAGATCCTTCCCGCGCATCTCGACCTTCCGGATACGAGCCCTCTGGCCAACCTGGCGCGACAGCTGGAACAGTTACGTCGTGGTGGTGAAGCGCAAACCCTTGGTGAACTGCGGCGGCTGTTGGGCGAAGCCCTGGCGCGACTGGACAAAAGCGCGTCCTAGACGACCGTCTTGCAGTGCTCTTGAGATCGAGCGCCGCGCGGGCGGCGCTCGATCTAATAGGCGCTGCAAATCTCCAATTCATAATTGGAATAAGCAGCTAATCAAAAGATATTGTTACGGAATAAAAAATCTCGGTATTGTCCGTTCACGCCCACCCGAACGGATGGGCACCCGACTCGCCATCTGCGATGGCCCAGCTTTAGAACAAGGATCACCATGAAAAAGACCCTGCTGACCACCGCCCTGGCCGCCGCCCTGTCGTTCGCTGGCCTGGCCAATGCCGCCGAGAAACTGGTGGTCGCCGCCACGCCCGTGCCGCATGCCGAAATCCTCGAACTGATCAAGCCGACCCTGGCCAAGGAAGGCGTGGACCTGCAGATCAAGGTCTTCACCGACTACGTCCAGCCTAACGTGCAGGTCGACCAGAAGCGCCTGGATGCCAACTACTTCCAGACCCTGCCGTACCTGAAGAACTTCAACGAAGGCAAGGGCACCCACCTGGAAACCGTGATCGGCGTGCACGTCGAGCCGTTCGGTGGCTACTCGAAGAAGGTCAAGAGCCTGGCCGAGCTGAAGGACGGCGCCACCGTCGCCATCCCCAACGAAGGCAGCAACAGCGGCCGCGCCCTGCTTCTGCTGCAGAAGGCTGGCCTGATCACCCTGAAGGATCCGAAGAACGCCCTGGCCACGCCGAAAGACATCGCCGAGAACCCGAAGAAGCTCAAGTTCCGCGAGCTGGAATCGGCCATGCTGCCGCGTGTGCTGGACCAGGTCGACCTGGACATGATCAACACCAACTACGCCCTTGAAGCCGGCCTGAATCCGGCCAAGGACGCCCTGGTGATCGAAGGCAGCGACTCGCCTTACGTTAACTTCCTGGTCGCCCGCCCGGACAACAAGGACAGCGAGGCTATCCAGAAGTTGGCCAAGGCGCTGACCAGCCCGGAGGTGAAGGCGTTCATCGAGAAGAAGTACAGCGGTGCGGTACTGCCGGCGTTCTGATACGCGGCCTGGTACGAGAAACGCCGACGCATTTTGCGTCGGCGTTTTTGTTTGGGCTGGCTTGATGAGGGGGCGGCAGGTCCGGCCCTAATCGCGGGGCAAGCCCGCTCCCACAGGTGCCTCACATTTGTGAGAACAAGCTGCGTGGGAGCGGGCTTGCCCCGCGATGGCGTCTTCAGCGCTGACTGGCCAGCGCCCGGCGCAGGGCCAGGAGCCACAGCAGTTGTTCATTCGAGGCAGGCAAGCAGGGGCTGTTCATCGTTGTCTTCCTTGTTGAATGTGATGGGCCGTGCAAGTCACAGTTTGAAACCCCTTGGAGGGGGATTTATTCGGAAAGATCCGTATGTCATGAAGGAAATTTCCGAACGTCACGAAGCGGTGATATAGATATGCAATAAAGATATTTATAAAAATATTTTTATACCTTTAGAGTCTAGGAATCGTGCTTACCGGCACAGCGCCACTATTGGTGAAACGACGCCGAGCCACCCTCGTGCCGATCCTGGACCTGCCCCATGCCGTACCTTCGTGACCTCGTGTCGAGGCCCCTTCCATGAGCTTCGACACCGCTTTCATGCTTAGCACACTGCCGGCCTTCTTCAAGGCCGTTGGTGTCACCCTGCAAGTCGGGGCGATCGCCATCGTCACCTCGTTGCTGGTGGCCCTGCTCAACGCGACGATCCTGGTGCTGCGCACGCCGTACCTGTGGCGCCTGGTCAAGGGCTACGTGGAACTGGCCCGCAACACACCGCTGCTGATCCAGCTGTTCTTCGTCTATTTCGCCTTGCCCGGCCTGGGCGTGAAAGTGTCGGGCTTTGCCGCCGCGATCATCACCATGACCTTCATGGGCGGTGCCTATCTCACCGAGGTGCTGCGCGCCGGGGTCGAGGCCGTGCCACGGGCGCAGCTGGAGTCCGGGCGCTCCATCGGGCTCTCCGAGGGCCAGTTGCTGCGCCATGTGATCCTGCCCCAGGCCGGCATCCTCAGCCTGCCGGCGCTGTTCGCCAACTTCATCTTCCTGCTCAAGGAGACCACCGTGGTGTCGGCGGTGGCGGTGCCGGAGATCCTCTACACCACCAAGAACTACATCGCCCTGTACTACAAGACCTACGAAATGCTCGCCGTGCTGACCCTGCTCTGCGTGCTGATCTTCCTGCCGCTGTCGCTGCTGCTGCGCTACCTGGAACGGAGGCTGCAACATGGCCAGTTCGGGCATTGAGCTGTTGCTGGTTTCGCTGCCGCAACTGGCCACGGGCGCCTGGCAGACCCTGGCGATCTCGGCCCTGGGCATCCTGTTCGCCACCTTGGGCGGCGTGCTCTACGGCGTGCTGGCGACCCTCGGCAACCGTTGGCTGAACATCCTGCTGCAGGTGTACCTGGAACTGTTCCGGGCAATCCCGGTGCTGGTCTGGCTGTACCTGGTGTTCTTCGGCTTGCCGATCTTCTTCGGCCTGAGCATTCCCAGCTTCTGGTGCGCGGTGCTGGTGCTGGGCCTGTGGGGTGCCAGCGAGGTCGGCGAGGTGGTGCGCGGCGCCTTGCAGTCGCTGCCACGCGGGCAGCGTGAGGCGGGGTTGTCGATCGGCCTTGGCGGCTGGCAGCTGTATGGCTACGTGCTGCTGCCCCAGGCGCTCAAGCGCATGACCCCGCCGACCATCAACATCTACACGCGGATCATCAAGACCAGCTCGCTGGCGGTGCTGATCGGCGTGGTCGAAGTGATCAAGGCGGGGCAGCAGATCATCGAGCGCACCTACGAATCGGTGCTGATCTACGGCGCACTGTTGTTGTTCTTCTTTCTTGTCTGCTATCCGCTGTCGGCCGCTTCCCGCGTGCTGGAGCGTCGCTGGGCCCACGCATGAATCCATTGATCGAATTCCAAGGCTTCAACAAGTTCTTCGGCCAGCACCAGGTGCTCGCGGACGTCGACCTCAAGGTCCAGGCCGGCGAGGTGGTGGTGATTCTCGGCCCCAGCGGCTGCGGCAAGAGCACCCTGCTGCGCTGCCTCAATGGCCTGGAGGAGGCCCAGGGCGGCAGCCTGCGCCTCGACGGCCAGGAGCTGCTCGGCCCCGGCACCGACTGGCGCCAGGTGCGCCAGCGGGTCGGCATGGTGTTCCAGAGCTACCACCTGTTCGGCCACATGAGCGTGATCGACAACCTGCTGCTGGGCCCGCTGAAGGTGCAGAAGCGCGAACGCCGCGAGGCCCAGGCCCAGGCCGAGGCGCTGTTGGCCCGGGTAGGCCTGCTGGACAAGCGCGACGCCTTTCCCCGCCAGCTTTCCGGTGGCCAGCAGCAACGCATCGCCATCGTCCGCTCGCTGTGCATGAACCCCCAGGTGATGCTGTTCGACGAGGTCACCGCCGCCCTCGACCCGGAAATGGTCAAGGAAGTGCTGCAGGTGATCCAGGGCCTGGCCCGCGAAGGCATGACCCTGCTCATCGTCACCCACGAAATGGCCTTCGCCCGCGCGGTGGCCGATCGCATCGTGTTCATGGAGGCCGGCAGGATCCTTGAACAGAACCACCCTGAGCGCTTCTTCACCCAACCGCAGACCGCACGCGCGCAGCAGTTCCTGGAGAAATTCTCGTTCGTCGAAAGCCTGCCCAAGACACTGCACAAGGAACTGTCATGAAGACTGCCCCGTTCGCCAAACTGCTCGCTCCACTGCTTGGCCTGGCCCTGCTGGTCGGCTGCAACAAGTCCGAAGACCCGGCCAAGCCCGCCGCGGCCTCGCCGGCCACCAGCTACCTGGAAACCATCAAGGCCCGCGACAAGCTGATCGTCGGCGTGTTCACCGACAAGCCACCGTTCGGCTTCGTCGATGAAAGCGGCCGCTACGTGGGCTTTGACACCGACATCGGCCGCCGCTTCGCCAAGGACCTGCTGGGCGATGAAAGCAAGGTCGAGTTCGTCGCCGTCGAGCCCGCCAGCCGCATTCCGTTCCTGCAGAGCGACAAGGTTGACCTGATCCTCGCCAACATGACCGTCACCCCCGAGCGCAAGGACGCGGTGGACTTCACCAACCCCAACCTGCGCGTGGCGGTGCAGGCAATCGTCGCCGACGGCAGCCCGGTACAGAAGCTCGACGACCTGGCCGACAAGACCATCATCGTCACCACCGGCACCACCGCCGATATCTGGCTGACCAAGAATCACCCGGACTGGAAGCTGCTCAAGTTCGAGAAGAACACCGAGTCGCTGGCCGCCCTGGCCAATGGTCGTGGCGATGCCTATGCCCAGGACAACCTGATCCTGTTCAGCTGGGCCAAGCAGAACCCAGGCTACCGCGTGCTGCCGCAGCTGCTGGGCGACGAGGCGCCGATTGCTCCGGCAGTGAAGAAGGGCAACACCGAGCTGCGTGACTGGGTGAACAGCGAGCTGGCCAAGCTGGGCGAGGAGAAATTCCTGCTCAAGCTGTACGACCAGTACGTGCGCAAGGAACTGAGCGACGACACCAAGCCTGAGAGCGTCATCGTCGAAGGCGGCAAGTGGCAGGGTTGAGCCTCGTCTGCTGATCGCGGGACAAGCCCGCTCCCACAACTGGCAAAGGTCAAGCGTGGGAGCGGGCTTGCCCCCACAGATGGCAAAGGTCACGCGTGGGAGCGGGCTTGCCCCCACAGGTGGCAAAGGTCGTACGTGGGAGCGGGCTTGCCCCAACAGGTGGCAAAGGTCATGCGTGGGAGCGGGCTTGCCCCGCGATGGGGCGAATCAATTACCCGGCACTAGCCGCAACGTACTCTGCGCCGGAATCACCCCCATCCGCGCCTTGTGATAGCGCCCCTCGATATAGTCCTCGGCCTGATCGCCGTAATGCCGGTCGAACGGCACGCCACTCTGCCCTACCGGGTTGATGGTCAGCGCGGCGCCTGCGTCGGCAAAGTCGATCACTCGGCGGGTTGAAGGCCCATAGGTGACCGGCCAGGGCGCCGGGCCGATCTTCGCCGACAGGTTGTTCGGCACCTCGTGGGTGCCGGGGGCGGCGAACGGGCCGACATTGAACAGCAGGTTGAGCGGCTTCTTCACCCCCAGCGGATGGTTGTGGGTGAGGGTGTGGGCCTTGCCCCATTGCCAGCTGGCCGGATCCTTGCCGAACGTCTCGCGCAGGTGCTTGAGGCTGCGTTGCCAGGCCTGGCGCACGATGGCGCCACGGTCGGTGCGTTCGCTGGCGCCGCGCTGGTTCCACCAGGGCGATGTCGGGTCCGCGGCAAGGCGCGGCAGGGCGGCGTCGATGGCGCGGGTGCTGATCAGCACCGGGAACCAGGTGTCGCCCAGCTCGTCGTGCAGGGCGGCGAACGCCAGTTCGTAGAGGAACTGGTTGAACAGCGTGGCACTGGTGGAGTCCAGCGGATAATCACCGCGCCAGGCAGCCAACTGCTCGACCAGCTCCTTCTCCTCGTCGTCCTGGGCGATATTGCGCAAGGTGCCGAGCAGCGGCGCCAGGGTGCGCGGGCCATAGTCGGTGCTGGTGTCCAGTTGCAGGGCCTGGCTGTTCTGGGTGTCCCACTTGATGTCCGGGTCGCTCAACTGGCGATCGAGCTGACGACCGCGATCGGCCAGGTTGTAGTAGCCGGGCACGGGGATTGCGCCGGGTGGCTGGTAGTTGGCCGAGACGATGTAGCCGCTGGCCGGATTCTCCTGCTGCGGATTGGCGCTGAACGGGTAGAAGCCCGGCTTGGCGGCCTGGCCGCTGGCGCCATCGAGAATGAACGCCGGGTTGACGCCGTCCGGGCGGATCGGCAGGCGCGCCGCTGCCCACCAGCCAATGTCACCCCGGGCGTTGGCCCATACCAGGTTCAATCCAGGCGCCTGGACCTTGGCCGCCGCCTCGCGCATCTTGCCCAGGGTGTCGGCGCGGTTGATCTGGTAGAAGCCTTCGAGGATCGGGTTGTCGGTTTCCAGGAACGCCCACCACATGGCGATGGGCGTCGGGCCTGCGGTATCGCCGAGCACGCTGTTGACGATCGGGCCGTGGGGTGAACGACGCAGGGTGATACTGGCGGGCTCAGCGCCCTTGACCGCGATCTTCTGCTCGGTCTTTTCCAGTGGCTGCCAGCGGCCATCGACCATCACCTGCTCGGGGTCCTGCGGATGGGCCCGCTCCGCAACCAGGTCGACGTCGTCGTTCTGGAACATGGTCAGGCTCCAGCCGAAGTCGCGATTGTGACCGAGCAGGGCGAACGGGTTGAGTGCCTGGAAGTAGCCATACAGGTTGAACCCCGGCGCCGACAGCTGCGCCTCGTACCAGATTGCCGGTACGGCAAAGCTGATATGCGGGTCGCCCGCCAGCAGCGGCCGGCCACTGCGGGTGCGACTGCCGGCCACGGCCCAGGCGTTGCTGCCTTCGAACTGCGGGATGCCGGCGTCGCCCAGGGCGTCGTGACTCAGCCGCGCCAGCTGCTCGAGGCTGCGCCAGTCGGCGGCGGCCAGGGGCGTGGCCACGGCGCCGTCGGGCTGCCAGTCGAGGTCGAAGATCTTCAGGTAGTCAGGACCGAGCTGGTCGCGGATGTAGGTCAGCGCAGGGTCGGTACGGAATGCCGCGGCGAAGCTGTAGGCGAGGTAGCCGGCGATGCTCAGGGTGTCCTCGGCGGTGAAGGGGCGTGGCGGGATGCCGAGCAGGTCGAACTCCATCGGTTTGGGATGGCCGGCCTGCCACTGGTTGATGCCGTCCAGGTACGCCTGCAGCGCCTGCCAGGCCGGCGACTGGCGGTCCTGGCGCTGCGCCATCAGGGCCGCCTGGTCGCGGATGCGCAGGCTGCGGAACAGGGTGTCGGTGGGCAGCAGCTTCTCGCCCAGCACCTCGGCCAGCTCGCCGCGGGCCAGGCGGCGCATGATCTCCATCTGGAACAGGCGGTCCTGGGCATGCACGTAGCCCAGGGCGCGGTACAGGTCCTGCTCGTTCTGCGCCTGCAGGTGCGGCACGCCGCGGGCATCGAAACGCACGCTGACCGGCGCCTGCAATCCGCCGACGGCCACCTCGCCGTCACGTTGCGGCTGTTTGCCTTGCACGTACCAGAAACCGGCGCCTGCGGCGGCCACGGCGATCACCACCGCCAGCAAGGTCAGGCTGCGCTTCATCGAGACTCCTTGTACGTTCGAGCGAAAAATGTGCGCCGATCATCGGCGGATGCGCGAACTGAGCATAGCCCCGGAAGGCACTTTCATGTCCCTCGGCGGAAAACAGCGCGTGGGCGCTTCATTCGGTCCAGGGGCAATAGCAGCCGACTGCCAGGGTATTGGACGCCTGCACCCGGCGGCCTTCATTCAGCGCCGTGAGGATCGGCTCGATGAAGCTGTTGCTGGAGTTGCACACCGCGCCTTCGCTGTAGGGGCCGAAGTAGGCGAGGTTGCCGTCGCGGTCCCAGATCGCCACGGCGGGGGTGGCCGGCAGTTGCTCGCTGCCGGGCAGGCTGGTCAGGGGCTTGAGCGCGGCGAGGTTGGCCGGCAACTGGCCGTGGCTGCCCGGGCGCTGCACGACATGGAAGCTGACGCCTTGCGGCGCGAAGTGCTCGACCAGTTCGCCCAGGTGCTGCTGGTTGCCGACGTTGCAGGGGCAGGCCGGGTCCCAGAAGTGCACCACGCGGATCGGGCCCGGGCCTGCCAGCTCGGGGGGCAGGCGCAGTTGGCTGCCGTCGAAGAAGGTGGTCTGGTTGTCGAAGGTGCGCAGGTAGCGGGACTGGAAGCTGTCGTAGGCCCACCAGAGGACGGTGGCGCAGAGTAGAGCGCAGAGTGTGGCGAATAAAGTCCTGGTGTTTCGGGTTGGCATGGGCGGTCCGCAGAGCCTTGGAGCGACACAGGCTTCTGTGGGAGCGGGTTTACCCGCGAATGCGGCGGTGGCTGTACCATCGTATTCGCGGGTAAACCCGCTCCCACAGGAGCCGGGCTGCCCGATGAGTGGGGGTGCAGCTTGCCATGACGCGGCCCAGAGCTGAATATCGCAGATCAATACTTGCTGCACACTGGATGTACCGATGCCCGCCAGCTTCAATCCCGACCCGCTGCGTACCAGCCTGTCGCCCCTCGTCGATCGCCAGCCATTGTCCGCCCAGGGCCAGGCCTACCAGCGCTTCTACGGCCTGGATCTGCCCGCGCACAGTTGGCTGGGCGGCTTCCAGGTGGCGGGCTTCGATCTGGTCGGCCAGCTCTGGCTGCCGGAGCAACCGGTGGCGACATTGTTCCTGCTGCACGGCTACTACGATCACATGGGTTTGTACCGGCATGTGATCGCGTGGGCATTGGGCCAGGGTTACGCGGTGATCGGCTGCGACCTGCCCGGCCATGGGTTGTCCAGCGGCGAGCGGGCCAGTATCGACGACTTCGGCATCTACCAGCAGGTGCTTGATGCACTGTTCGAGCAGGCCCGCCTGCTGGAACTGCCACGCCCCTGGCATCTGTGTGGACAGAGCACCGGCGGGGCGATCGCGGTTGATCACCTGTTGCATCAGGGCGAGCGCAGCCCGGTCGACGGCCAGGTGATCTTGCTGGCGCCCCTGGTGCGCCCGCGTGCCTGGCACTGGTCGAAACTGAGCTATCGGGTGCTGCGTCACTTCGTCAATGGCATCGAGCGGCGCTTCAGCGAGAACACCAACGACCCGGCATTCCTGCTCTTTCTCGAGGCCGATCCGCTGCAGCCCCGGCGTCTGCCGACTGCCTGGGTCGGGGCGCTGATGAAGTGGGTCCGGCGTATCGAAGCCGCGCCACGCAGCACGCGCCAGCCCCTGATCGTGCAGGGCGAGGCGGACGGCACGGTGGACTGGCCCTACAACCTCAAGGTGCTCAAGGCCAAGTTCGCCGAGCCGCAGATCCTCATGCTGCCCGAGGCGCGGCATCACCTGGCCAACGAGCTGCCAGGCATCCGTCAGCGCTATTTTGACTTCATCGCCCAGCGCCTGGGCTGATCACTTCAGCTCGGCGGCGTTCTGGCCCACGGCCAGGGCCGCGCGTACCGCCGCTACCGCCGCCTTGTAGTAGGCCTGGCCGTCGGTGGATTCGGCGAAGGTGGCAAATTGCTCCAGCTCGGCATCCGACAGGTCGCGATAGACGTACAGCAGGGTATTGTTCAGGTCTTCGCCGACCTGGTTCATCAGGTGTTGGCGCTGGCCATCGAGCAGGTTCTGCGCCTGACCGCCGCCGAACAGGCCGGGCAGCATCGAGCTCAGGCTGTCGGCCGCCACCCCGGCAATTGCCAGGCTGACCTCGGCCCCGGCTTCGCGGGCCGGCAAGGCCTGGGCCAGATGGCCGACGATCAGCAGGCGGTTGTCGCTGGCCTGGACCTTCGGCAGGCCCTTGGCGTTCTTGGCCAGCTGGTCCTTGCGCGTGGCCAGCAGCTCGGCGGCCACCACCTTGCGCCCCAGCGGCGACTGAAAGAACGCCAGGGCCGGCGAGGGGTTCGCCAGGTTGGTGCGCAACTGCGCCTGGGCCCGGCGGTCCATGGCCTGGGCCTGGAAGCGCTGGTTGCTGTTGTTGACCAGCGCCTGGTAGACGGCAGGCGGCAGGCTGTTGCGGTAGCGCTGCTGGGCGGCGCTCACGGCATCGTTGAAATGGGCGCGCTGGTCGGGCCAGCCGGCGGCCTTGTACAGCTGATCGAGACTGTCTGCCCAGACAGGCATGGTGCAGATCATCAGCAGAAGCAGGGAAAACAGACGGCGCATTCAGGACTCCTGTCGGCAGGCCGCTATTGTCCTAGGCGTGGCGGGGCTTTGTCGAGTCGCCAGCGGCGCTTCCTGACCAAGTGGCGCTGTGCGAGCGATTGCCGAATGGCTATGATGCGCCATGCACACTCCTTTCGAACATCCGCTGCTGTCGACGATCGTCGACGACCTGGCCACCCGTGGCTGGTCGCAGCAACCTCTCTTCCTGCCCGACGAGCTGTCGCGCGCGCTGGCGGCCGAATGCCGCCGCCGTCACGCCGAAGGCGAGCTCAACCCTGCCAGCATTGGTCGCGGTGCCGCGCAGGAGATACGCGAGGCGATCCGTGGCGACCAGATCCAGTGGCTCGACCCCGGCGAGTCGGCGGTCTGCGACCGCTACCTGGGCGCGATGGACAGCCTGCGCCAGGCCATCAACCAGGGCTTGTTCCTGGGGCTGGAGGACTTCGAGTGCCATTTTGCCCTGTATCCGCCGGGGGCTTTCTACAAGCGTCATCTCGACCGTTTCCGTGACGACGACCGGCGCATGGTGTCGGCCGTGTTCTACCTCAATGAAGGCTGGCAGCCGGAGGATGGCGGGCAGTTGCGGATGTTCCTGCAGGACGGTGTCGAACACGACGTGCAGCCGGTGGCGGGCAGCCTGGTGGTGTTCCTGTCGGGTGAAGTCCCGCATGAAGTGCTCCCGGCAGGGCGTGAGCGCCTGTCGTTGACCGGCTGGTTCCGGCGCCGTGGCAATGACCCGTTCTGAGCGGCCGAAGGTGCTGGTCAGCGCCTGCCTGCTGGGCCAGCCGGTACGCTATGACGGACGTGCCAGCGGCCATCCCGACATCTTGCAGCGCTGGCAGGCCGAAGGCCGGGTGGTGCCGCTGTGCCCGGAGGTGGCCGGTGGCTTGCCGACGCCGCGACCGCCTGCGGAGATTCCGGGCGGGCAGGGCGGCCAGGTACTGGATGGGCAGGCACAGGTGCTGACGGTGACCGGCGACGATGTCAGCGAGGCGTTTCTGGCCGGGGCCCGACTGGCGCTGGAGCTGGTGCGCCGGCATGGCATCCGTGTGGCGGTGCTCAAGTCCGGCAGCCCGTCGTGTGGCAACCTGCAGACCTATGACGGCAGCTTCAGCGGTGTAAAGGTGGCGGGGGAAGGGGTGACCACGGCCTTGCTGCGTAGAGAAGGGGTGCAGGTGTTCAGCGAGCTGGAGCTGGAAGACGCGCAGCGAGCGTTGCTTGAAAGCTGCTTGTAGTCAGCCGATTTTGCGGGTGAATCCATTCTTCAGGCCATGCGCAATCCCTGTAGGAGCGGCCTCGTGCCGCGAAAGGGCCGCAAAGCGGCCCCGGCTATCTCTGCGTCAACACTGAAATCCTGGGGCTGCTACGCAGCCCTTTCCGGCCGGTCCGACGCCTCGGCAAGGCCGCTCCTACAGGTCAGTGCGAGCTTGCATGAAAGGTGTCCGAGACAGATCGCATGATTACTGTTCGGCGCTAGTCTCGCGCGCAGCCGTAAGCCATTTGCTTTCCAGCTCAGCCAACCGCCCATCGTCTTTGATCCGCTGCAGGGCATTGGTCACCGCCGTCTCGAAGGCTGGATTACCCTTCTGGTACGGGATCACCAGTTTCTGGTTGGCCGGGGTACGAATGGCGTCGAGCTTATCGCTCAGTTTGGCGTCTTGCTGGTTGAAGGTCATGTCGAACTTGCCGCTCTCCACTCCAGGAAGCACCTCTTCGGCGGCGATCTCGACGAACTCGGCCCGCACATCCAGCTCCTTGGCCAGGGCCTGGCCCAACTCGATCTCGAAGCCGGTCAGGTGTTCGTTCTCCTTGAACGCATAGGGTGGCGCGTCGCCAAGCACGGCGATGCGCAGTTCGCCACGGTCATTGATTTCGTCGATCAGTTCGGCCTGGGCCAGTGGGCTGAACAGTACCGCCAGCAGTATGCCAATGGTCAAACGCATGGGTGCCCCTTTCTTGTTCGGCAGATGAAGTGCATTCGCCGTGGCTTTCTCGTCTGCCAGGTCGAACGCAGCCTATGACCTCCAGGTCGCGGCAAGGTTTTCTTCTGCCCTGAAATATTTCTGTCCCTGTTTTTGAACCTCTGCCGGTCGCGTTGGACTATGGTGAAGTACCGCCACACCTCGTTTAAGTGATAGCGGTCAATTGAAGTGAATCACAGGAGAAGTGAATGAAAAGCCTATTTTCGCGTGCTGCCGTCGCCGGTCTGCTGATGGGGGCGTCGGTGTTCGCCAGTGCCGCGGATGCCCTGAAGAGCCAGCAGCCACCGGAAGGCGCCAAGGTCTTCATCGTTTCCCCCGCTGACGGGGCCACGGTCGACAAGACCTTCACCGTCAAGTTCGGCATCGAAGGCATGGACCTCAAGCCTGCGGGTGACCAGACCCCGCACTCTGGCCATCACCACCTGCTGGTGGACGTGGACAAGGCCCCCCTGGCCGACCAGCCGCTGCCCACCAGCCTGATGCCGGAGAACAACGCGCCGTTGCCGGCAGGTCCGCAAGTGCTGCACTTCGGCAAGGCGCAGACCGAGGCGAGCATCACTCTCACGCCGGGCAAGCACACCCTGCAACTGGTGCTGGGTGACAAGTACCACGTGCCGTTCAAGCCGAGCGTCGAGTCGCAGAAGATCACCGTCAACGTGAAATAACCCACTGCGCCATCGCCGGCAGGCCAGCTTGCCGGCGATGAGGTCATTGCAGGCCGTTTCAGAACTGCGAGCCAACCACTTCCTGCGCCACGCCCAGAAAAGCCGCCGGCAACCGCGCCTGGCGCCGCTCCTTCAGGCAATACAGGTACTCGTGCATCACCGGCGCATCCTCCAGCACCAGCACCCGTAGCTCCGGGTTATGCGGCACCTCGTGGCGGGCAATGATGCTGATGCCGATGTTGCGTAGCACCGCCTCGCGTATTGATTCGCGGCTGCCGATCTCTAGTTGCGCTCCAGCCTTCACGTTGGCCTCCTGCATCATCTGCTCGGTCAGCTTGCGCGTGGTCGAGCCCTGCTCGCGCATCAGCAGGCAATGCCCGGCCACCACGTCGATGGACACCGCCTGACGCTGGGCCAGCGGATGATTGCGGTGCACCGCCACCACCAGCGGGTCGGTGCCCAGCACCCGGCGCACCAGGCGTGCATCGTCGAGCAGTTGCGAGGACGCGGCGATATCCACCCGGTAATCCTCGAGCATCTCCAGCACCTGCTGCGAGTTGCCGATCTCCACCGCCACCTCCACCTGGGGCAGGCGCTCGCGGAAGATCTTCACCAGGTCGAGGATGTAGTAGGGCGCCGTGGCGGCGATGCGCAGGCTGCCCTGGGCCTGGCCGCTGTTGCGCAGCTCGAACTCGATGTCGGCCTCCTGCTGCAACAGTGCCTTGACCATCGGCAGAAGGCGCACGCCTTCCTCGCTCAGCACCAGGCGCCGGCCACCGCGGTAGAACAGCTCGACGTTGTACTGACCCTCGAGATTGCGGATCTGCGTGGTCACCGTCGGCTGGCTGAGCCCGAGCTTCTTCGCCGCCAGGGTGATGCTGCCCAGGCGGGCCACCATGTAGAAGGCTTTGAGCTCGGCGCTCAGCATTGTGGATAACCTCTGGTTGAAAGATTCGCTGTGTACTCTGTAGGAGCGGCCTTGCCGAGGCGTCGGACCGGCCGGAAAGGGCTGCATGGCAGCCCCAGGATCTCGGCATCATGCAAGATCGCCGAGGCCGCATTGCGGCCCTTTCGCGGCACAAGGCCGCTCCTACAACGCTACTTGCGCAACAACCGCAGACCGTTGAACACCACCAGCAGGCTCACGCCCATGTCGGCGAACACCGCCATCCACATTGTGGCCATGCCGGCAAAGGTGATCGCCAGGAAGATCGCCTTGATCCCCAGGGCCAGGACGATGTTCTGGGTGAGGATCGCCGCGCTTTGGCGCGACAGCCTGACGAACGCCGGGATTTTGCGCAAGTCATCGTCCATCAGCGCCACGTCGGCGGTCTCGATGGCGGTGTCGGTGCCGGCGGCGGCCATGGCGAAGCCGATTTCGGCACGGGCCAGGGCCGGTGCGTCGTTGATGCCGTCTCCGACCATGCCGACCCGGTGGCCCTCGCCGTACAGGCGCTCGATGCTGGCCAGCTTGTCCGCCGGCAGCAGGTTGCCCTCGGCGCGATCGATCCCCACCTGGGCGGCGATGGCCTGGGCGGTGTGGGGATTGTCGCCGGTCAGCATGACAGTCTTGATGCCCAGCGCGTGCAGTTCGGCGATGGCCTGGCGGCTGCTGTCCTTGACCGTATCGGCCACGGCGAACAGCGCCAGCGGGCCGGAGCGGTCGAGCAACAGCACCACGGTCTTGCCCTGGCGCTCCAGCACATCCAATTGCGCCTCGAGCTGCGGGGAGCACAGGCCGAGCTCTTCCACCAGACGATGGTTGCCCAGGTGGTAGGTCTGGCCCTCGATATCACCGCGCACACCGCGACCGGCCAGGGCGGCGAACTCGCTGACCTCGCTCAAGGCCAGGCCCTGGTCCTTGGCGAACAGGGCGATGGCACCGGACACCGGATGGTCGGAGCGGGCAGCCAGGCTGGCGGCCAGGGCCTGGGCCCGACCTTCGAACAGCGGGTCGAGGACCTTGCTGTCGGTCTGCACCGGCTTGCCGTGGGTGATGGTGCCGGTCTTGTCCAGGGCGATGAAGTCCAGCTTGCGCCCGCCTTCGAGGTACACGCCACCCTTGATCAGGATGCCCTTGCGCGCCGCCGCGGCCAGGCCGCTGACGATGGTCACCGGGGTCGAGATCACCAGCGCGCACGGGCAGGCCACCACCAGCAGCACCAGGGCGCGGTAGATCCAGTCGAACCAGGCGCCGGCCATGAACAGCGGTGGGATCACCGCCACGGCCAGGGCCACGGCGAACACCACCGGGGTGTAGATGCGCGAGAACTGGTCGACGAAGCGCTGGGTCGGCGCACGGGCGCCCTGGGCCTCCTCGACGGCCTTGATGATCCGCGCCAGGGTCGACTGGCCGGCGGCGGCGGTGACACGGTACTCCAACGCGCCGGCCTGGTTGATGGTGCCGGCGAACAGCTTGTCGCCCACGGCCTTCTCGACCGGCAGGCTCTCGCCGGTGATCGGCGCCTGGTCGACGCTGGACTGGCCACTGACCACCTCGCCATCCAGGCCGATACGCTCGCCCGGCCGTACCCGCACCAGGGCACCGATCGGCACCTCGCGCACGTCGAGCTCGCGCCACTGGCCGTCAGCCTGTTGCACGGTGGCCAGGTCCGGCGCCAGTTGCATCAAGCCGCCGATGGCATTGCGCGCACGATCCAGCGAACGCGCCTCGATCAGCTCGGCGATGGTGAACAGCACCATGACCATGGCCGCTTCCGGCCACTGGCCGATCAGCACGGCGCCGGTCACGGCGATGCTCATCAGGGCATTGATGTTGAGGTTGCGGTTCTTCAGGGCGATCCAGCCCTTCTTGTAGGTGCCCAGGCCGCAGCCGAGGATCGCCGCCAATGCCAGGGCGGCAACCACCCACTCCGGCGCCTTGCCGGAGAAGTGCACGATTTCTGCGGCGATCGCCGCGATACCCGACAAGGCCAGCGGCCACCAGCGGGTCTTGGCTGCCTGCGGCGCAACGGCGCTGCCGTCGTCCTCGGCGGCCAGCGGCTCGGCCTTCATGCCCAGGCTGTCGATGGCCCGCTCGATCTCGGCGGTGCCGGCCAGCGTGTGGCGCACGCCGAGCACGCGGTTGATCAGGTTGAACTCCAGTTGCTCGATGCCGGCCAGCTTGCCCAGCTTGTCCTGGATCAGCGTCTGTTCGGTAGGGCAGTCCATGGCCTCGATGCGAAAGCGGCTGAGCTGCGCCTGGGCGCTGGCCTTTTCGGTCAGCTGCACCAGGGCCGGGGCAGCCTTGCTGGAGCAGCAGCTGTGGGCGTGGGGCTCGTGGCCATGCGCGTGGTCATGCTTGTGGTCGGGGCTGACAGGCTGGTTCATGGAATCATCCTTAACTGAGCACTGGCCTCTGCAGTTATCCGCAGAGTGGGTTGTTGCCAAGTGAACACCCTGTAGCCACTATAGGGTCAAGCCCTCTGCTGGAGATTTGCCATGAAGATCGGAGAACTGGCCAAGGCCACCGACTGCGCCGTGGAGACCATCCGCTACTACGAACGTGAGCAACTACTGCCCGAGCCTGCCCGCAGCGACGGCAACTATCGGCTCTACACCCAGGCCCATGTCGAACGGCTGACCTTCATCCGCAACTGCCGCACCCTGGACATGACTCTCGATGAAATCCGCAGCCTGTTGGGCCTGCGCGACAGCCCCGACGGCTCATGCGGCAGCGTCAATGCGCTGATCGACGCGCACATCGAGCATGTGCAGGCGAGGATCGACGGGCTGGTGGCGCTGCAGGCGCAGCTGGTGGAATTGAGGCAGCAGTGCAATGCGCAGGGGGCGGAGTGCGCAATTCTGCAGCAGCTGGAAACCAATGGGGCGGTGACGGTGCCGGAGATAGAGCATTCCCATGTGGGGCGCAGTCACGGGCATTGACCTGATGAAAAGCATTCGCGGGTAAACCCGCTCCCACAGGTGCGGTGCATGGCCTGTGGGAGCGGGTTTACCCGCGAAAAGGGCGATTCGATCTCTGGATCAGACCGCCATCGGCGCCGTCATCGGCGCATGGTGCTCATAGCCTTCCAGCCAGAAGTCGCTTGGCTCGATCTTCTCCAGCCACTCCGGCTCGTACCTGCCGGTCTCGGCGAACGCCGGCACCCGGTCGCTGATCACCAGCTTCGGCGCGGCCAGCGGTTCGCGCTTCATCTGCTCGCCCAGCATGTCCAGGTGGTTCTCGTACACATGGGCGTCGCCGATGAAGTAGGTGAACCAGCGCGGGGTGTAGCCGGTCAGGCGGCCGAACAGCGACAGCAGCGCCGCGCCTTCGGTGAGGTTGAACGGCGTGCCCAGGCCCAGGTCGTTGGAGCGGATGTAGAGGGTCAGGGAAATTTCCTTGGTCTCGACATTCGGGTGGAACTGGTACAGCAGGTGGCACGGCGGCAGGGCCATTTCATCCAGTTGGGCGCAGTTCCAGCCGTGGAACAGGATGCGGCGGCTGCCCGGGTCGTTGGCGATGGTGTCCAGGCACTGGCGCACCTGGTCGATGGCCTTGTACAGGATGACGAACGCCTGGCCGTCCTCTTCGTCCTGGGCGATGCGGCGAAAACCTGCCTGCTCGGCCATCTCGATGGCTGCCGGGTTGCTCAGCGGGATGCGCTTGTAGCCCGGCCACTGGCGCCATTGCACGCCGTAGATCTCGCCGAGGTCGTCATGGCCCTGGCGGAACGGGTTGGCCAGCCACTGGGCGTTCTCGTTGGCGTTCTGGTCCCAGACCTTGCAGCCCAACTCGCGGAACTCGCCGGCGTTCTTCACGCTGCGCAAAAAGCCCACCATCTCGCCGATCGCCGACTTGAACGCCAGCTTGCGCGTGGTGATGGCCGGGAAGCCTTTCTGCAGGTCGAACTTGAGCATGGCGCCCGGCAGGCTGATGGTGCGGATGCCGGTGCGGTTTTCCTGCAGCGTGCCGTTGTCGATGACGTCACGGACCAGATCTAGATACTGTTTCATGGCTTACCTGTAGCAAAAACGGCAGGGAATCACCCCTGCCGTGGAAATCAGACGGTGGCCTTGGCCGACGGTTTACGGTTGTAGGCCCACCAGATCAGGAAGATGCCGCCGACGACCATCGGCACGCAGAGCAACTGACCCATGGTCAACCAGCCGAAGGCGATGTAGCCCAGCTGGGCGTCGGGTACCCGCACGAACTCCACGATGAAGCGGAAGATGCCGTAGAACAGCGCGAACATGCCGGAAACGGCCATGGTCGGACGCGGCTTGCGCGAGTACAGCCAAAGGATGACGAATAATGCCACACCTTCGAGGGCGAACTGATACAGCTGCGACGGGTGACGCGGCAGCTGGGCCGGGTCGCTGAACGGCGGGAACACCATCGCCCACGGCACGTCGGTGGCCTTGCCCCACAGTTCGGCGTTGATGAAGTTGCCGATGCGTCCGGCACCCAGGCCGATCGGCACCAGCGGCGCGACGAAGTCCATCAGCTCGAAGAACGACTTGTTGTTGCGCTTGCCGAACCACAGCGCAGCCAGCATCACGCCGATGAAACCGCCGTGGAACGACATGCCGCCTTTCCACACCTCGAAGATCAGCGTCGGATTGGCCAGGTACTGGTGCAGGTCGTAGAACAGCACGTAGCCCAGGCGCCCGCCAACGATCACCCCCATCGACAGCCAGAACACCAGGTCGGAGAGTTTCTCGCGGCTCCAGGTCGGATCGAAGCGGTTCAACCGGCGCGAGGCCAGCAGCCAGGCGCCGCCGATGCCGATCAGGTACATCAGGCCGTACCAGTGGATTTTCAGTGGACCGAGGGCCACGGCCACCGGGTCGATCTGCGGGTAAGGCAGCATTGTCTTTCCTCTAGGTTCAGATAAGGAAGCTGAGTCCGACGCAGAACAGCAGCGCGGCGAACAGGCGCTTGAGCACACGCGGCGACAGCTTGTGCGCCAGACGCGCGCCGTAGCGGGCGAAGAACATGCTGGTGGCCGCGATGCCGACCAGCGCCGGAAGGTAGACGTAGCCCAGGCTGTGGGCCGGCAGGTGTTCCTCGTGCCAGCCCAGCCAGATGAAGCCCAGGGCACTGGCCAGGGCGATCGGCAGGCCGCAGGCCGACGAGGTGGCCACCGCCTGCTGCATGGGCAGGCTGCGCCAGGTGAGGAACGGCACGGTCAGCGAACCGCCACCGATGCCGAAGATCGCCGAGGCCCAGCCGATCACCCCGCCGGCGGCGGTCAACCCAGGCTTTCCGGGGATGCCGCGGCTGGCCTTGGGCTTGAGGTCCAGGGCCATCTGCGCGGCGATCACCAGGGCGAACACGCCGATGATCTTCTGCAGCATCGGACCCTGGATCAGCGAGGCGGTCTTGGCCCCGACCAGCGCGCCGAGCAGGATGCCCACGGTCATCCAGGCGAAGATCGGCCATTGCACCGCGCCCTTGCGCTGGTGCTCGCGCACGGCATTGATCGAGGTGAAGACGATGGTCGCCAGCGACGTGCCGACCGCCAGGTGGGTCAGCACCGAAGGGTCAAAGCCCTGCAGGGTGAAGCTGAACACCAGCACCGGCACGATGATGATGCCGCCACCGACGCCGAACAGCCCGGCCAGCACCCCGGCGCAGGCGCCCAACAGCAGATAGAGAGCGAATTCCATTCGTGGCCCCAGTGGAAAACAATCCGGCATGGTAACGGAAGCCAAGCCCGGCGCTCTAGTGAACTCTGTGTCAGATGATGGATAGCGGTCGGCGGCGCGGGTAGAGTGGCCGAAAACACAGGGGACAACCTATGTGCCTGATCGTATTCGCCTGGCGGCCGGGGACGGCCCGGCCGCTGATCGTCGCAGCCAACCGCGACGAGTTCTATGCCCGGCCAACCCAGGCCCTGGCCGCCTGGGAGGATGCCCCAGGCGTGCATGCCGGGCGGGACCTGGAGGCTGGCGGAACCTGGCTTGGCGTGGGGCCGAACGGGCGCTTCGCCGCGCTGACCAACATCCGCGACCCGCGCCAGCCACCGGGGCCGCGCTCACGGGGCGAGCTGGTGGCGGCGTACCTGCAGGGCGAACTGGGGGTCGAGGCCTACCTGGACCAGGTGGCCAGCCGCAGCGAGCAGTACTCGGGGTTCAACCTGTTGGTGGGCGATGGCGGGCGGCTGGGCTACCTGCATGCCCGCGAGGCCGCGCCGCGCTTGCTGGAGCCTGGTGTCTACGGGCTGTCGAATGCCGGGCTGGATACGCCGTGGCCGAAGCTGGTCAAGGCGCGCAGTGGGCTTGAGGGATTGCTCGAGGCCGCCGATCCGCAACGGCTATTGGCCCTGCTGGGCGATGCGCAGCCCGCGCCGGACGGCGAGTTGCCGGAGACCGGCGTGGGGCTGGCCACCGAAAGGCTGCTGTCGAGCGTGTTCATCGCCAGCCAGAACTATGGGACGCGGGCGAGCACGGTGCTGATCGTCGATGACCAGGGGCGGCGGCAGATGGTCGAGCGCAGTTTCGGACCGTATGGTGGGCACTTGGGCGAGGTGGATATAGACGTTTGAAAGCATGGGGCGCTTTGCGCCCCTTTCGCGGCACAAGGCCGCTCCTACAGGGGGCGCGTATGATTTGTAGGAGCGGCCTTGCGCCGCGAAAGGGCTGCGCAGCAGCCCCAGCGATTCAGCCTGCCAGCACCGCCGGCTCATCCTCCTCGAACCCCCGCGAAGCCCGCCCGACCAGCAGCGGATCCGGCGCATGCGCCACGCTGTGGTCCTTGCCCGGATAATCCAGCGAATGCAGGAAGTGGCGAATGCAGTTGATCCGCGCCCGCTTCTTGTCGTCCGACTTGATCACCGTCCATGGCGCATCGGCGGTGTCAGTATGGAAGAACATCGCCTCCTTGGCCGCGGTGTAGTCCTCCCACTTGTCCAGCGACTTGATGTCGATGGGCGACAGCTTCCAGTGCTTGAGTGGATCGTCACGACGGGAGATGAAGCGGCGCAACTGCTCCTCGCGGTTCACCGAGAACCAGAACTTGAACAGCAGGATGCCGCTGTTGCACAGCATGCGCTCCAGCTCCGGCGCCTGGCGCATGAACTCCAGGTATTGCAGGGGCGAGCAGAAGTCCATGACCTTCTCGACCCCGGCGCGGTTGTACCAGGAGCGGTCGAAGAACACCATTTCACCGGCCGTGGGCAGGTGCTGGACATAGCGCTGGAAGTACCACTGGCCCTTCTCCTGCTCGGAGGGCTTCTCCAGTGCGACGATGCGCGCGCCGCGCGGGTTCAGGTGCTCCATGAAGCGCTTGATGGTGCCGCCCTTGCCGGCGGCGTCACGGCCCTCGAACAGCACGACGATGCGCTGGCCGGTTTCCTTCACCCAGTTCTGCACCTTGAGCAGCTCGATCTGCAGGTCATGCTTGGCCTTCTCGTAGTCCTGGCGGCGCATGCGCGTGCGATAGGGGTAGTTGGCCGGCAGGCGGGCCGAGGTGCTGTCTTCGTTGCTGCCTTTGCGGGCATTGGCCACTTCCAGGGCGGCGGGCTGCTGGCTGACCTGGGTGATGGTCTCTTGCGCGGCGGTGCTGGTGGCCGGCTTGCGCTGGCGTGGGCGACGAGGGCGAGGGGCTGGCTTGGGGCTGCTGTCGGCCTCGGCGGGCGCTGGCAGGAGGAGGGTGGCGGATTCTTCGCTCATGGAGGTCCTTGCGGGGGTCGGTCGAATGTCCACCTTCCATCCTATGCAGGCGCGAAGGGAGGCATTTTGATATCGATCAACCAGGGGCGAAGGATTCCTGGGGTAAAACTGAAGACAACAAAAAACCCGCACTAGGCGGGTTTTTTGTGTCGCTTCGGGTAACTTTGCAACCACCAGAAGCTTGAAGGTGGTGCCCAGAGACGGAGTCGAACCGCCGACACGAGGATTTTCAATCCTCTGCTCTACCGACTGAGCTATCTGGGCGACGGGGTGAATTAAATAGATTTTCTCAGAGGCCGTCAACGACTTTTTTCTAAAAAATTTAAATTAATTCCGTCGCTTACGATTCGTGGGTCAATTCGAGGGCGGAACGTAGCCTTCGGCCTGGGCGTAATCCTCACCGGCGAAGAACTTGTCCATCTCGGCCTGGATGAATTTGCGGTCCTCGGCATTCATCATGTTCAGGCGCTTCTCGTTGATCAGCATGGTCTGGTGGTCCTGCCACTCCTTCCAGGCCTTCTGCGAGATGTTTTCGAAGATGTCCTGGCCCTTGGCGCCCGGATAGGGCGGGCGGTCCAGGCCGGGGAGTTCTTCGTTGTACTTGCGGCACTTCACGGTGCGGGTCATGGCTTCTCTCCTGCAATCAATTCGTCGGCCGCGCGTTGCAGCAGCTTCTTGACCGGGGCGGCGAGGCCCAGGCGCGGCGGGGTGGCGAGGTTATACCAGAGCCAGTCGGGCTCGGCCACGTGCGAGCCGACGGGCTCGACACGCACCAGCCAGGGTTCGATGGCCAGCTGGAAATGGCTGAAGGTGTGGGTCAGACCGTCCAGGGCCTGGCTGGCGCTCAGGCGCAGGCCGTGCTGGTAGGCGAGGTCGTCGAGCTGTTCCAGGCTGTCCAGCTCCGGCAGGCTCCACAGGCCGCCCCACAGGCCGGTGGAGGGCCGGCGATAGAGCAGGATCGCGCCTTCGTGGTTGGTCAGCAGCGGCATCAGGGTCTTGCGCTGGGGCAGGGCCTTGCGCGGCTTGGGCTCGGGATAGCGGGTCTCCTCGCCGTGCAGGTGGGCTTCGCAGCCGCGCTGCAACGGGCAGATCAGGCAACTGGGCTTGCTGCGGGTGCACAGCGTGGCGCCCATGTCCATCATCGCCTGGGTGAAGTGGTTGACCCGGGTCATCGGTGTGAAGCGCTCGGCGGTGGCCCATAGCTGGTTGGCTACTTTCGGCTCGCCGGGGTAGCCTGCCTGCGCGGTAAAGCGGGCCAGCACGCGCTTGACGTTGCCGTCGAGGATCGGCGCGCGGATGCCCATGCTGATACTGGCGATGGCGCCTGCCGTGGAGCGCCCGATGCCGGGCAATTCGGTGAGTTGCTCGACGCTGCGCGGGAACTCGCCGCCATGCTGCTCGACGACGATCTTCGCGGCTTTTTGCAGGTTACGGGCGCGGGTGTAGTAGCCCAGGCCCGTCCACAGGTGCAGCACCTCGTCCTCCGGCGCCTCGGCCAGGGCCTGCACGGTCGGCAGGGCCTGCATGAAACGGTCGAAGTAGTTGAGCACGGTGCTGACTTGCGTCTGCTGCAGCATGATTTCGGAGACCCACACCCGATACGGGTTGATGCCCTGTTGCCAGGGCAGGTCGTGGCGGCCGTGCTGGTCGTACCAGTCCAGCACGGCGCTGGAGAACTGCTGGGGGCTCATCGTTTGAACAGCCCCTTGAGCGCATCTTTGAGTTCCGGGCTCACCTTGTCTCCGAGTTTCTCTTCGAGTTTTTCATCGATCTTGTCCTTCAGGCGGTTGCCGGCCAGCTTCGCGGCGACCTTGCCCAGGCCGTCCTGGTCCAGGCGACAGGCCTTGGCGCCCAGCTCCAGTGGGCCGCGGCAGCGCAGCGGCACTTCGACGCCGGTGAAGCGCTCGTTGACCTGGCAAGCCGGGTCGGGCATGGCGCGCTGGTCGCCCTCGACGATCACGCCGACGTTGTAGTCCATGCCCAGCACGCGCAGGTCGAGGTCGCCATGGCCGTTGACGGTCAGGCCCGGGATGCGCGCCTTGAGGTCCGGGTTGCTGGCCACGCCGTTACGCACCACCAGGCTGCCGCGCAGTTCCTGGAACGGTGTGTCCTTGCCCCGCTGTTCGCCGCTGAGCTGCTTGCGGTTGAGGGTGGCGATGGCCTGGCACAGTTGCTGTTCCAGGTTGGCGTTGACCAGCACGCCGTCGTTGATGGTGAAGCTGGCGTTGCCGTTGAGCGTATCGACCAGGGCCTTCTGGCTGTTGCCGGTGGCGGTGAGGTCGCTGTTCAGGGTCAGCAGGCCCTTGACCGGCGGCGCCTGGTCCGGGCTTTCGCGCTTGATGAAGTGCTCCACCGGCACGCGATTGATCTTGGTGTTCACGCCGATCTGCGGCACGGCGGGGCGCACATCGACAGTGCCCTTGGCCTCGAAGGTGCCGTTGTACAGGCCGCCGCGCAGGGTCTGCAGGGTGACCAGGCCGGCCTGGCCGCTGGCGGTCAGCTGTGCGTCGCTGATCGGCAGTTTGTCCAGGGTCAGCGCGCCGAACGACAGGTCGGCCTGCAGGTCCAGGGCGCGCAGGCGGTCGACCGGCAACAGCTTGTCGTTGCTCCAGGCCACCTGGGTCGGTGCGTCGGGCAGCGGTGTGGTGCCCGCGCCAGCGACGGCGGTGGCCTCCTGCTGCTTGACCTCGGCCTGGCGTGCCGCCGTGGCGCCCTTGGCCTCTTCGCTTTTGGCCGGCAGGTAGCGATCGGCGTTGAACGTGTCGGCTTTGAGGCGCACACGCAACGCTTGCTTGGCGAAATCGTCCACGGCGACACGGCCGGTGAAGGTGCTGTCGTCCAGCTTCACTGCCAGGTCTTCCAGGGCCAGGCTGCTCTGCGTGCCCTGCAGGCGGGTGACCAGCTCCAGTTTCTTGAACGCCGCCGGGTCGGCGGTGGCCGGCAGCGGGTGGCCGATGCCGTCGAGGAAGGTGCGCAGGTCGAACTGGGCGATGGACAGGCCGCCGCTGACCTGCGGGGCCTTGTCCAGATCACGCACGTTCAGCTCGCCCAGGGCGCGCAGCTGGTTGGCCGAGACCTTCAGGCCGCTCCAGGACGCGACATTGGCCGCCAGGTCGACCAGCACCTGCCCTTGGGCGACGAAGGTCAGGGTCTTGCCGGCCAGCGGCTCGCCCGAGGTCTCGCCGGACAGGCGCATGTCTTCCAGGTTGTAGCGCTTGAGCTTGCGGTCGAAGCGCAGCTCGCCGGTCAGCTCGGTGCGCGCCTTGATGTTCGGCTGGCTGGCACTGAGGAAGGCGCTGGCCTTTAGTGCGATGTTCGCGCCTTCGTGCACGGGGCCGGTGCTCAGCTGGATGCTTTCGGCGCCGTAGGTCTGCCCGGCCTTCTCGTCGGTGTAGAGCACGCGGGCGTTGTTGACGGTCAGGCTGTCGATATCAAGCTTGACCGAACGTTCGCTGGCCTCTGGTTTGGCGGGTGCGGTGTCCGACGCCTCGGCGGGCGTGCTGGCAGGTGCGCCGGCGACGGTCGGCTGCGGCAGTGGCTTGCCGATGTCTTCCCAGTTGCCGTGACCATTGGCGTCGCGGGTCAGGGTCAGGTTGAGGCCTTCGACCCGCACATCGCTCATCTGCACTTCGCGGCGCAGCAGCGGCAGCACGCGCACCGACAGGCCGAGCATCTGCAGGTCGGCGAACGGCACCTTGGGGTTGTTCAGCGTGGCGATGCTCGCCTCGTGCAGCTCCAGGCCCAGCCAGGGGAACAGGCTCCAGCCGATGTCGCCGTTGAGGGTCAGCTCCACATGGGCCTTGTCGCGGGCCAGCTTGCGGATTTCGTCTTTGTAGTCGTTGGGATCGAAGAGGTGGCTCAGGGCGAAGCCCAGCGCCACGATGATCAGCAACAACCCGAGAAGCCCCAGCCCCAGGATTTTGCCGAACGCTTTCATGGGCGAGTCCTTGTAGTCCGATTTAGAAATTCAGCGGCGAGTATAGCGCCGTGGCACTTGGCTCTGCGTATCCGACATTTCGACAGTGGCAATGGCGACAGTTCATTTATTGCCTGCTCGGGCCTTATCGCGGGGCAAGCCCGCTCCCACGCATGACCGAGAGCGGCATGGACTTGCGTGGGAGCGGGCTTGCCCCGCGATGAGGCCCGAACAGGCGACACAACCTCACCTGAATACACGAAATACCGATTCAGCTAGCGAAAAAAACACGATATCAGATTGCTTTCATGTCACCCCCTGCTGGTAATCTTGCGCCCGCCCGTGGAGCCCCCGCGACCCATTGTCGCGGGGTGCCAGCCCAAGCGGCCGGGCTGCCTTGCGTGCAGCCAAAGCAGAGCCGTCCACGCGCACAGCCCACCTACAAAAGGAACAATCCATGAACAGCAGTATCACGGCGGGGGCGGCGGCAAGCGCGCCGGGCTTCCTGTCGAAGGAGCGCATCATCGCCCGCCCGGGCTTCAACCGCTGGCTGGTGCCGCCGGCGGCCCTGGCGATCCACCTGTGCATTGGCATGGCCTATGGCTTCTCGGTGTTCTGGTTGCCGCTGTCCCAGGCCCTGGGTGTCAGCGCGCCAGTGGCATGCGCCGCTGACATGGGCTTCATCGCCCGTCTGTTCAGCGCCGAGTGCGACTGGCCGATTTCCATGCTCAGCTGGATCTACACCCTGTTCTTCGTGTTCCTCGGCTGCTCGGCCGCAGTGCTCGGCGGCTGGCTGGAACACGCCGGCCCGCGCAAGGCCGGCCTGGTATCGGCACTGTGCTGGTGCGGCGGCCTGCTGATCTCGGCGATCGGCGTGAAGACCCACCAGCTGTGGCTGATGTGGCTGGGCTCGGGGGTGATCGGCGGGATCGGCCTGGGGCTGGGCTACATCTCGCCGGTGTCGACGCTGATCAAGTGGTTCCCGGACAAGCGCGGCATGGCCACCGGCATGGCGATCATGGGCTTTGGCGGGGGTGCCATGGTGGGCGCGCCGCTGGCCACCGCGCTGATGGGCCATTTCTCCAGCCCGACCGAAGTGGGCGTATGGCAGAGCTTCGTCGCCATGGCCGCGATCTACTTCGTGTTCATGACCGCTGGCGCCCTGGCCTACCGCGTGCCGCCGACCGGCTGGAAGCCTGAGGGCTGGACGCCGCCGGCGAAGAAGGCCAACGCCATGGTCACCGACCGTCACGTGCACGTCAGCGTGGCCTGGAAGACCCCGCAATTTGCCTTGGTGTGGTTGGTGCTGTGCCTGAACGTGTCGGCCGGTATCGGCATTCTCGGCATGGCCTCGCCGCTGCTGCAGGAAGTGTTCGCCGGCAAGCTGCTGGGCAACGAGTTGACCTTCAGCGAGCTGAACGCCGCGCAGCTGGCGCAGATTGCCGCCATTGCCGCCGGCTTCACCGGCCTTTTGAGCCTGTTCAACATCGGCGGACGCTTCTTCTGGGCGTCGTTCTCCGACTACATCGGCCGCAAGAACACCTACTTCGCCTTCTTCGCCCTGGGCGTGGGCCTCTACAGCCTGGTGCCGAACATGGGGCACATCGGCAACGTGGCGCTGTTCGTGGCGGCGTTCTGCATCATCCTGTCGATGTATGGCGGCGGCTTCGCCACCGTGCCGGCGTACCTGGCCGACCTGTTCGGCACGCAGATGGTCGGCGCCATCCATGGTCGCCTGCTGACTGCCTGGGCGGCGGCCGGCGTGCTCGGTCCTGTACTGATCACCTACCTGCGCGAGGCGCAGCTGGCGGCGGGGGTGGAGCGGGCCGCGGCCTACGACATGACCCTGTACATCCTCGCCGGCCTGCTGGTGCTGGGCTTCATCTGCAACATGCTGGTGCGGCCGGTGGCGGACAAGTACTTCATGACCGATGCCGAACTGGCTGCCGAGCGGGCGCTGAGCCATGACAAAGGTGTCGATTCGGCACGCTCGCTGGAGTGGCATGCGGCGCCGGGCAGTCTGCCATTGGTGCTGCTGGCCTGGGCGGTGGTGGTGATTCCGCTGGGCTGGGGGGTTTGGATCACCTTGCAGAAGACGGCGGTACTGTTTCACTGATTGAGATCGTCGGGGGCGCCTTGCGCCCCTTTCGCGGCACAAGGCCGCTCCTACAGAGGTGCGCGGTGCCATTGTAGGAGCGGCCTTGTGCCGCGAAAGGGCTGCAACGCAGCCCCGGGGCTCGGTTGTATAGACCTGTAGACCCGTCCCACCCCCGCAATTACTAGCCTTGCCATATGTCATCCGCGTTTCAAGCCGGCGCATTCTGGGCCTATAATGGAGCCCTTTTCGCCCAATGATTTTGCGGAGCTGGTGATGGTCGAACGTAAGGCTTCCGTCGAGCGCAATACCCTGGAAACCCAGGTCAAGTGCTCGATCAACCTCGATGGCAGCGGCAAGGCCCGATTTGAAATCGGCGTGCCTTTCCTTGAACACATGCTCGACCAGATCGCCCGACATGGGCTGATCGACCTGGACATCGAGTGCAAGGGCGACCTGCATATCGACGATCACCATACCGTCGAGGACGTCGGCATCACCCTGGGCATGGCGTTCGCCCAGGCCATTGGCGACAAGAAAGGCATCTTCCGCTACGGCCATGCCTATGTGCCGCTGGACGAAGCGCTGTCGCGCGTGGTCATCGATTTCTCTGGCCGGCCGGGCCTGCAGATGCATGTGCCCTACACCCGCGCCACCGTCGGCGGCTTCGATGTCGACCTGTTCCAGGAGTTCTTCCAGGGCTTCGTCAACCACGCCCTGGTGACCCTGCACATCGACAACCTGCGTGGCCACAACACCCACCACCAGATCGAGACCGTGTTCAAGGCCTTCGGCCGCGCGCTGCGCATGGCCGTTACCCTCGACGAGCGCATGGCCGGGCAGATGCCGTCCACCAAAGGGTGCCTGTAAATGCAGACGGTAGCCGTAATCGACTATGGCATGGGCAACCTGCACTCGGTGGCCAAGGCACTGGAGCACGTGGGCGCCGGCAAGGTGCTGGTGACCAGCGACGCCGCGGTGATTCGTGAGGCCGACCGCGTGGTGTTTCCCGGCGTCGGCGCGATCCGCGACTGCATGGCCGAGATCCGCCGCCTGGGCTTCGACAGCCTGGTCCGCGAGGTCAGCCAGGATCGCCCGTTCCTCGGCATCTGTGTCGGCATGCAGGCGCTGCTCGACCACAGCGAAGAGAACGAAGGCGTCGACTGCATCGGCCTGTTCCCAGGCCAGGTACGCTTCTTCGGTAAAGACCTGAAGGAAGACGGCGAGCACCTGAAGGTGCCGCACATGGGCTGGAACGAGGTCGGCCAGACCAATGACCACCCGTTGTGGCACGACATCCCCGACCGGGCGCGTTTCTACTTCGTGCACAGCTACTACATCAACGCCGGCAAGCCAGGCCAGGTGGTCGGTCGCGGCCACTATGGCGTCGATTTCGCCGCCGCGCTGGCCGATGGCTCACGCTTTGCCGTGCAGTTCCACCCGGAGAAGAGCCATACCCATGGCCTGCAGCTGCTGCAGAACTTCGTCGCCTGGGACGGGCGCTGGTAAATGAGCCGATCGAAGACCAAGGCCCCCGTCATCACGCTGGCCCCGGAGCAGGAGCGCGACGCGCTCGACACGCTCAAGCGCTTCCTCGAAGACCGCTTCGAGCTGGAGCTGGGGTCGTTCGAGGTGGCCGAGGTCCTCGAGCTGTTCAGCAAGGAAATTGCACCCCATTACTACAACAGGGCGATTGCCGATGTTCAGCTGCACCTCAAGGAGCGGTTCGAGAGCATCGAAAGCGACCTGTGGGCGCTCGAGAAGCCCTGAACCCAACGAACAAGACAGGTTGCCAAGATGCTGATTATCCCCGCTATCGATCTCAAGGACGGTGCCTGCGTACGCCTGCGCCAAGGCCGCATGGAAGACTCCACCGTATTCTCCGACGACCCGGTGAGCATGGCCGCCAAATGGGTCGAGGGTGGCTGCCGTCGCCTGCACCTGGTCGATCTGAACGGCGCCTTCGAAGGCCAGCCGGTCAATGGTGAGGTGGTCACCGCCATCGCCCGGCGCTACCCGAACCTGCCGATCCAGATCGGCGGCGGCATCCGCTCGCTGGAAACCATCGAGCACTACGTCAAGGCCGGCGTCAGCCACGTGATCATCGGCACCAAGGCGGTCAAGCAGCCCGAGTTCGTCGCCGAAGCCTGCAAGGCCTTCCCGGGCAAGGTCATCGTCGGCCTGGATGCCAAGGACGGCTTCGTCGCCACCGACGGCTGGGCCGAAGTGAGCTCGGTGCAGGTCATCGACCTGGCCAAGCGTTTCGAGGCCGATGGTGTCTCGGCGATCGTCTACACCGACATCGCCAAGGACGGCATGATGCAGGGCTGCAACGTGCCGTTCACCAAGGCCCTGGCCGAAGCCACCCGCATTCCGGTAATCGCCTCCGGTGGCATCCACAACCTGGGTGACATCAAGGCCCTGCTGGACGCGAAAGCCCCTGGCATCATCGGCGCCATCACCGGCCGCGCGATCTACGAAGGCACCCTCGACGTCGCCGAGGCCCAGGCCTTCTGCGACAACTACCAAGGCTGAGGAACGACCATGGCATTGGCCAAGCGCATCATCCCTTGCCTGGACGTGGATAACGGCCGGGTGGTCAAGGGCGTCAAGTTCGAGAACATCCGCGATGCCGGCGACCCGGTGGAGATCGCCCGCCGCTACAACGAGCAGGGCGCGGACGAGATCACCTTCCTGGATATCACCGCCAGCGTCGATGGCCGTGACACCACCCTGCATACCGTCGAGCGCATGGCCAGCCAGGTGTTCATCCCGCTGACCGTCGGCGGCGGCGTGCGCACTGTGCAGGACATCCGCAACCTGCTCAATGCCGGTGCCGACAAGGTGTCGATCAACACCGCCGCGGTGTTCAACCCGGAGTTCGTCGGCGAGGCGGCGGACCGTTTCGGTTCGCAGTGCATCGTGGTTGCCATCGACGCCAAGAAAGTCTCCGGCCCGGGCGAAACGCCGCGCTGGGAGATCTTCACCCACGGCGGTCGCAAGCCGACCGGGCTGGATGCCGTCGAGTGGGCGAAGAAGATGGAAGGCCTGGGGGCCGGCGAGATCCTGCTGACCAGCATGGACCAGGATGGTATGAAGAACGGCTTCGACCTGGGGGTTACCCGGGCGATCAGCGATGCGCTGGGGATTCCGGTGATTGCCTCGGGTGGGGTGGGTAACCTGCAGCACCTGGCTGACGGCATTCTGGAAGGGCATGCCAGCGCGGTGCTGGCGGCGAGTATCTTCCACTTTGGCGAGTACACGGTGCCTGAGGCGAAGGCCTATATGGCTTCGCGTGGGATTGTCGTTCGATAGCTGTAGTGTTGGGGCCGTTCAACGGCCCCGCTGATCTACCCACAAGAAACGTACCGAGTCGGCGAAAATCAATCAAACGAAATTCGGTGAATTTCACCGACGCCTCGTTTGGTGAAAGTGAGCGCATCAGGTTTTCCCGCACCTGTTTGCAAGTCGTCGATTTTAAAGTCTTCGCCATTAAGTCTGCCTGAGTAGCAGATCATTAATGTTTTGGGTAAGTTGGCAAAGCACAGTTTTCCTACTCCCTGCCAGTCGGCAATTTCAACACTTTTTCCGACGATTTTATTGTCCTTGCGTTCTTCACGTGATTGTATGATCAGCATAGTGCCGTCATCATTTCCGCGAATTAGCGGTATGTAGCAGTGCTTGTTGTTCGTTCCGGTGACCCAGGCCCGGATGGAATGTGAACGAGGGTCAGGGTAGAAGTTTTCCACAACCTCCCTGCGGTCATTCAACTGGCGGGACGCGTCATTATATTCCGCTGTGCCTATTGGGGTATTCTCATAGCGTAGGCGTGGATTGGAGAAAAATGGTATAGACCCATTTGGGCTTATCATCCTGGTGTGGAATTTTGGTGAAGTGCTTCTATAACCGTATGCATAGCGGGGAATAGCGCCTTCACCCTCTGGGTAGCCATGACCCACTCCCAGAATATGTCCGATTTCATGGGCTAATGCAGTGGGGTAGAAAACTAGCGCATAAGCGAATTCTTTTGTGGCTTTGAGTCTTGTATAGCCAGAGTACTCAAGATGTGATGGGTACATAACCACTACGTCTGAACGTAATTCTTCGCGACTTTTGATGACTTCTGTCCAGAGCGCTTTCCCTTCTGTTCTCAGGTCATTGAGTTGCTCCACAGCGGTTTTGTTGCTGTCACTATAGTTGGCGTCATGAAAGCCAGCTAATTCAACCTTGATGTTGGTCTGGCTATTGCTGAAAACCAGGTTGGTCTCTGCCAGTGCCTGCGTTAAGACCTGCCGAAGGTTCGGATTCTTTGCCCTCGACTCATTTGTGGTTACGAAAAGTAACCTGATGGTGCTACCTGGATTCGTAGGTGCTTTGCTTACGTCTGTGCTGGGTCGACTACCCCCTGTTACAGATTCAGGTATCCCTACGGGAGGCAGTTTTGATTCATCAACTTTGACCAAAACATGCTGGCTGGCTCCGATGGCCTCCAACCGATAGAGCTGACCGTCTACATGAATGCTGCCTATTAGCTGATCGCCATTGCGAACAATTGAAACCCAGTTGAAGGGATCAAAATCAACTTCGGCGCTCGAAGGGTAGCGTTGCTTGCGGTCTGAAGCGGCATCACCGTACCAGCTGACCATACCGTCATTTTCAGGGCTGGCCCCCTTCTTCTGGAACCTTGCCGTCTTGCCGTCTGGCAGCGTAACGGAAAATACCTCGGTACCCGTGGTGATCAAGTTTGGGTTTACAGTAACTGGGTGCACCTCAACGGTAGCAGGGTCGTTGAACAGGGTTGTCAGGTAGGGATGAATACCCTGATGCGCCTGCAGGACCTGTAGTGCTGGTTTATCCAGTTTGGGTTGCATTTGGAATAGCGCTACAGAGGGCTCAGCCGGTTTGTTGGCCGTTTGGCTTGGTGCCGTTGAATTGCAGGCTGAGACAAGTGTGATGCCAGCAATCAAAACTAATCTCTTCCAGCTGATACTTTCCATAAGTCGGCTCCCAGAGGTGAGCTCATAATGAAACGTACTCGGAAGATGGGAGCAACTGGCAATAATGATAGGTAGGGATTTAACGGGTTATGTTAATAACTTGCAGCACCTGACCGACAACATTCTGAAAGGACGATGCTAACGGCCCGTATCTTGGCGAATACACGGTGCCAGAAGCCAAGGCCTACATAGGTTTGCGCGGGATCGTGGTTCGCTGATGCATTGATTGGGGCCGCAACGCGGCCCCAATTGCCTCAACCGTGATTCTTGCCGAGCAGCGCGTGATAAAGCTCGGTATCCCCAAGAATCCCCACCACCCTGTCGTTATCCTGCAACACCAGCTTGTTGCCAGTCTGATAACGAATCTGCAACGCCTCGCGCATGCCGATATCGGCGTGCACCACGGTCGGTCTGCGCTCCAGCAGCTCCACATCCTGCCCCGGTACCCAGTTCTGCATGTCCAGCCCGTTCTGGCCCTGGCGTGCACGCTTGATCGAATTGCCTTCGCCAAGGTCCAGCCATGAGTCGATCCCCGGGTCCAGGCATACCGAGCCGTTGACCCGCCTGCACTGGTCCAGGCTGCGCATCAGGCTGCGACCGCACAGCACGTTGAGCGGGTTGGTGTGGGCGACGAAGGTGCGCACATACTCGTCGGCCGGGTTGAGCACGATGTCTTCCGGCTTGCTGTACTGGATGATCCGCCCGTCCTTCATGATTGCGATGCGGCTGCCCAGCTTCAGCGCCTCGTCGAGGTCGTGGCTGACGAACACGATGGTCTTGCTCAGCTTGCTCTGCAGGGCCAGCAACTCGTCCTGCAGGCCCTGGCGGATCAGCGGGTCGAGGGCCGAGAACGGCTCGTCCATCAGCAGGATGTCGGCGTCCATCGCCAGCGCCCGGGCCAGGCCCACGCGCTGCTGCATGCCGCCGGAGAGTTCGTCCGGCTTCTTGTTGCGCCATTGGGTCAGGCCTACCAGCTCGAGCTTTTCGTCGACCAGCTTGCGCCGTTCCTTCTCCGGGCGGCCCTGCATCTCCAGGCCGAAACTGATGTTCTCGCGCACCGTCAGCCAGGGCATCAGGGCGAACTTCTGGAACACCATGGCGATGCGCTTGGTGCGCATCATCTTAAGTTCCGCCGGGGTGCAGTGGGCGATGTCGATGTGCTTGCCTTCGTGCTCGACGAACAGTTTGCCGCGGCTCACGGTGTTGAGGCCGTTGATGCAGCGCAGCAGGCTGGATTTGCCCGAGCCCGACAGGCCCATCAGCACGCAGATCTCGCCCTTGTTGATGTCCAGGTTGGCCTTCTCGACGCCGACCACAAGGCCCGTCTGCTTGAGGATCTGCTCGCGTGTCTTGCCCTGGTCGAGCAGGGAAAGCGCTTCGCGCGGCTTGCTGGAGAAGATGACGTCGACGTCTTCGAAACGAATGATGCTCATGCCTCACCCCTTACCGGCAGTTCCGGTTGCTTGCAGATACGGTCGAGCATGATCGCCAGCAGCACGATCGCCAGGCCCGCTTCGAAGCCCAGGGAGATATCAGCGGTGTTCAGTGCGTTGACCACAGGTTTGCCCAGGCCGTCAGCGCCGACCAGGGCGGCGATTACCACCATCGACAGCGACAGCATGATGCACTGGGTGACGCCGGCAGCGATGCTTGGCATGGCGTGCGGCAGTTCGATGCGGGTGAGCAGCTGGCGGCGCGAGCAGCCAAACGCCTTGCCCGCGTCCATCAGCTCTTGCGGCACATCGCAGATGCCCAGGTAGGTGAGGCGGATAGGCGCGGCGATGGCGAACACCACGGTAGAGATCAGCCCCGGTACCACGCCCAGGCCAAACAGGGTCAGGGTTGGGATCAGGTAGACGAAGGTGGGTACCGTCTGCATCAGGTCCAGCACCGGGCGCATGGCGGTATAGAACATCGGCTTGTGCGCGGCGAGGATGCCCAGCGGCACGCCGATGACAACGCACACCACCGTGGCGAAGGTGACCTGCGCCAGGGTTTCCATGGTTTCCTGCCAGTAGCCCAGGTTGAGGATGAGCAGGAACGACAGGGCGACGAAGACGGTGAGCGCCCACTTGCGCTGGATCAGGTGCGCGAGGGCGGCGAACAGGGCGATGAGTACGAACGGGTTGAACCAGGTCAGGGCGCTGGTGACCCCATGGATCATGAATTCCAGGCCTGCGGCGATGGCGTCGAAATAGCTGGCGCCGTTCTGGGTCAACCATTCGACGAATGAGGCGATGTACTGCCCCAGGGGTATTTTCTGATCGATAAGCATGATAGCGAGCTTCCACCTGCAAAGATTGAAATCAGTCCGGGGCGGGCACGGTCCCGCCCCGCGGTGTTGCCATGGCGTCTTGCGTTATTGCGTCAGTTTGGCCTTGGCCGCCTCGAGGCCGGGTTTGCCGTCCACGGTGCTTACGCCGGCCAGCCAGGCATCCAGCTTGCCGGGGTTGTCCTTGAGCCACTTCTTGGCCGCCGCCTCGGGTTTCATCTTGTCGTCCAGGACATAGCCCATCATGGTGCTTTCATCCTTGAGCTCGAACGACAGGTTCTTCAGCAGCTGGCCGACGTTGGCGCATTCCTGCGCATAGCCCTTGCGGGTGTTGGTGAGCACGGTGGCCTTGCCGAAATCGGGACCGAAATAGGCGTCCCCGCCGGTCAGGTACTGCATCTTGAAGCGGGTGTTCATCGGGTGTGGTTCCCAACCGAGGAACACGATCGCCTCGTCGCGCTTCTGCGCCCGGTCGACCTGGGCGAGCATGCCGGCCTCGCTGGACTGCACGATCTGGAAACCGGCGTCCTTCAGGCCGAAGGCGTTGTCGTCGATCATCTTCTGGATGGTGCGGTTGCCGTCGTTGCCCGGTTCGATGCCGTAGATCTTGCCCTTGAGGTCCTGCTTGAACTTGGGCAGGTCGGCGAAGTCCTTCAGACCCTTGTCATACAGGGCCTGGGGCACGGCCAGGGTGTACTTGGCGTTCTCCAGGTTGGCGCGCACGGTCTCGACAGTGCCGGCGTCGCGGTACTGCTTGATGTCGTTCTCCATGGTCGGCATCCAGTTGCCGAGAAACACGTCCAGGTCCTTGCCGGTGGCCAGCGACTTGTAGGTCACCGGTACCGAGATCATGGTGGTGTGGGTCTTGTAGCCCAGGGCTTGGAGCACGACGCTGGTGGTCGCGGTGGTGACCGTGATGTCGGTCCAGCCGACATCCGAGAAACGCACCGTTTGACACTGCTCGGGTTCGGCGGCCTGGGCCAGCAGCGGAGCGGACAGCAACGCGACCAGCAACAGCGAGGGTGAACCTTTCATGGATGGACTCCTGTGATTTTATCTTCGGGTTCGCGTGGGTCGCCGGGCGTTCTCAGGGCTCCGGTCGACCAGGCCTGCAGAGGGCAGGATGCGAGGCCGTGCAATACGAGTCGCTTTCGATAATCCTCCAGCGTTCGGCAATCGCCTACTGGTGGCGTCGTATCCAGTACAGGACGGGTCGCATCCAGTACGGACGATGTCGCAACTGGATTTTTCCACCCCCCGGCCTCGGTTTTTACGGCGTCCCGGCGCTGGAAAACGGCGCACGCAGGGCCGGTGCAGTGGCGGCGCTGCTGGACAAAAGTACGTCGGTTGCAGACGGCGAGGGGGTGGGCAAAAGCCCGATGATGCGAGCATTCCAAGGCGGCTCGAGCTTTCAGCCTAGCAGTTGCGCAAGGCGGTGTTCGGCGCTGCGAGACAAGCCCATCAAGAGGTGATGCGACAATGGCCATCAGCGTGTTCGACCTGTTCAAGATCGGTGTCGGGCCTTCCAGCTCACACACCGTCGGCCCCATGCGCGCCGGCGCGCTGTTCGTCCAGGGGCTGCGCGAACGCGGCGAGCTGGAGCGGGTTCGGCGCATCGAGGTACGGCTGTATGGCTCGCTGTCGGCCACCGGCGTCGGCCACGGTACTGACAACGCCACGATCATGGGCCTGATGGGCGAATGGCCCGACGCCATCGACCCCAGCCAGATCACCCCGCGCATCGCCGACCTGCGCGAAACCGGCGTGCTCAAGCTCGACAACCGCCTGCCCATCGAATTCGTCTGGGCCCGCGACATGCTGCTGCTGGACGAGAACCTGCCGTACCACCCCAACGCCATGACCCTGATCGCCGAAGGCGAGGGCGGCGAGCTGCATCGCGACACCTACTATTCGGTGGGCGGCGGCTTCGTGGTCGATGCCGCCCAGGCCGCCAGCGGTGTGCTCGACGCCGACCAGACCGTGCTGCCCTACGACTTCAACAGCGCCGCCGAGCTGCTGCAGCTGTGCAAGCAAAACGACCTGAGCGTGTCGCAATTGATGCTGGCCAACGAGAAGGTCTGGCGCAACGAAGCAGAGATCCGCGCCGGCCTGATCAGGCTCTGGAATGCCATGCAGGAGTGCGTGAACAACGGCCTCAAGCACGAGGGCATCTTGCCTGGCGGGTTGAATGTGCGCCGTCGCGCCGCCCGCCTGCACCGCAGCCTGCAGGAGCTGGGCAAACCCAATGTGATCGGCTCGACCATGAGCGCCATGGAGTGGGTCAACCTCTACGCCCTGGCGGTCAACGAGGAGAACGCCGCCGGCGGGCGCATGGTCACCGCGCCCACCAACGGCGCGGCCGGGATCATTCCGGCGGTGCTGCACTACTACATGCGTTTCTCCGATGTGGTGGACGAATCCAACGTGGTGGACTTCTTCCTCGGCGCGGCGGCGGTGGGCATCCTGTGCAAGAAGAACGCCTCGATCTCCGGCGCCGAGGTCGGTTGCCAGGGCGAGGTCGGTTCGGCCTGCGCCATGGCCGCGGCGGGCCTGGCCGAAGTGCTGGGCGCGACGCCCGCGCAGTTGGAAAATGCCGCCGAGATCGCCCTGGAGCACAACCTCGGGCTGACCTGCGACCCGGTCGGCGGCCTGGTCCAGGTGCCGTGCATCGAGCGCAACGCCATCGCCGCGGTGAAGGCGATCAACGCCGTGCAGATGGCCCTGCGCGGCGATGGCGAGCACTTCATCTCCCTCGACCAGGTGATCCGCACCATGCGCGACACCGGCGCCGACATGCACGACAAGTACAAGGAAACCTCGCGCGGCGGCCTTGCGGTCAGCGTCATCGAGTGCTGATGCGCCGTTCTGGCCCACGCCTGACCGATGCGCCACATTCTGGCGCATCGGTTGTCATCTACCGGCCGTCGCCTGTCGTTACCAGCAGGGTCATTGTCGGTGACACTCAAGTCTGTCGCATCTGGGCAACCTTCCCACAAGTGCTACCGAATTGCTCAGCGGTGACGCGCAGGGGCGCTGGCGCGCCCGTTTGCGTTTGACCTGACGCTCATCCCCCGGCCCGCTGGAAGGCGCATGCCGACGTCGTTTTTGGGTTTTATTGGATGAGCGTTCAATTTCAGGCATGCCATTTGCGTTGAGATTGGCAAAGCCCCTGCATACGAAACGGGGCCATTACAAGAACAGTGCTCGCCTGAGGCACACCCTGCATTGTGTGAGGAGAAATCGCGATGACGTCGTACACCTCCGGGAACCCAACCCAGAACCGCACAGCACCCCAGTCCATCGGCTTTCTCCTGCTGGACAACTTCACCCTCATCTCCCTGGCCTCGGCCGTCGAACCCCTGCGCATGGCCAACCAGCTGTCCGGTCGCGAGCTGTACCGCTGGCACACGCTGACCGTCGACGGTGGCCAGGTATGGGCCAGTGATGGCCTGCAGATCACCCCGGACGCGGCGATGCACAACGCACCGCCCATGGACACGGTGATCGTCTGCGGCGGCGTGGGCATCCAGCGCACCGTCACCCGCGAGCACGTCACCTGGCTGCAGGCCCAGGCCCGCCAGTCGCGCCGCCTGGGCGCGGTGTGCACCGGCAGCTGGGCGCTGGCCTGCGCCGGCCTGCTCGACGGCTTCGACTGCAGCGTGCACTGGGAATGCCTGGCGGCGATGCAGGAAGCCTACCCCCGGGTGAACATGAGCACCCGCCTGTTCACCCTCGACCGCAACCGCTTCACCAGCTCCGGCGGCACCGCGCCGCTGGACATGATGCTGCACCTGATCAGCCGCGATCATGGCCGCGAGCTGTCGGCGGCGATCTCCGAGATGTTCGTCTACGAGCGCATCCGCAACGAGCAGGACCACCAGCGCGTGCCGCTCAAGCACATGCTCGGCACCAACCAGCCGAAGCTGCAGGAAATCGTCGCGCTGATGGAAGCCAACCTCGAGGAGCCGATCGACCTGGACGAATTGGCGGTGTACGTGGCGGTGTCGCGGCGTCAGCTCGAGCGCCTGTTCCAGAAGTACCTGCACTGCTCGCCTTCGCGCTACTACCTCAAGCTGCGCCTGATCCGTGCCCGGCAGTTGCTCAAGCAGACGCCGATGTCGATCATCGAGGTGGCGTCGGTGTGCGGGTTCGTGTCCACGCCGCACTTCTCCAAGTGCTACCGCGAGTACTTTGGCATCCCGCCGCGTGACGAGCGCGTGGGTTCGAACACCACCCAGCAGGTGGCGATGATGCCGATTCCGCAGGCCATGGCCCTGTCGCCGCACAGCGGGCCGATGGCGGCGCTGAGTCAGGCGCGTAATGAGTCGACCTTTGCCAGCGTGCGCCTCTGATATCGCGTTGCCTTCTTCGCGGGTAAACCCGCTCCCACAGGTTCGCCACCGTACTTAAAGGCGGTGGTGTACCTGTGGGAGCGGGTTTACCCGCGAAGAGGTCGGTGAAGATTCGAGGTCAGGCGCGCTTGTTGAACTGCGCCAACGCCGGCAGCAGCTGCTTGTCGATGGCCTGGCGCACGGCCGGGAGAATGGTCGCGCTGCCGGTGTACATCTGCTCGACCATGCCCTTCAGGGCCCGCGCATTGGGCTCGGTCAGCCCGCGTATCACCACCTCGCAGGCCTGCTCGGCGCTGGCGCCGGCCGGAATGTCGAAACCCCGTGAGCGCAGCTGGCCCAGCAGGTCGTCCTGGTCGATCAAGTCCGCATGCATCATGACTGTTGTCCTTCGCCGCTGTTGTTTGCCATCGATTCTGTGTCCGACGCGCCAGGGCGGCAAGGGCGGATTGTCGCGATGGCCGCTTTGGCTAAGAACAGGTCGTTTACGGCTAAATCGAGCGTACTGGAAGGCTGCACACTGAAGTCATTCACGGCACCGAGGGTTTGGTCACCCTCACTGCATGCACAGTGGATGTTGCTCGCTCTTGGCCCCGGATGCTCACGGCTTTCCGGGGTTGTTTTTTTCGCCTGTGCCGGCCCTTTCGCGGGTAAACCCGCTCCCACAGGTACGCCATCGTCTGGAGGACTGTGGTGTACCTGTGGGAGCGGGTTTACCCGCGAAGAGGACGGAGCTGTTCGGTGCTATACAGGCAGGGCCATGACATGCCCGACTAACTCGGGCTTCGGCAGGTTGTGTTGCTCATCGGCGATTGCCTGCAAAAGTCCGGTACTACGCTCCCCAAACGGCGCCGACTTCGGCCCCGCCAGATCCACATGCAGCAGCATCTGTTCACTGGCCGCCAAGGCCTCGTCGAACCCCTCCCGGTGCAGGCTGTGGTACAGATGCAGGCGCTTCCTGTCGAAGCCGATGACCTGCGTCTGCACCCACACCTCGGTATCGAGCTTCACCTCGTGCAGGTAGTTGATGTGTGCCTCCAGGGTGAACAGCGAATGCCCGCTCTGCCCACGAGCATCGGCGTCCAGGCCGATGCGCTCCATCAGCGCATCGGTGGCGTAGCTGAAGATCAGCAGGTAGTAGGCATCGCGCAGGTGGCCGTTGTAGTCGACCCATTCCGGCAACACCCGGGTACGGTAGGTGATCAGGGCGGGCATCGTTTTCTCCTCAGTCGCCGAAGGCCATGCCGTGACTGGCTTTGCTGGAGCTGACCGCCTCCAGCACCGCCAGCAGGGTGTCATCACGATAGCGCTCCAGCGCGGCGATGCTGCGTTCACCCAACTGCTCCGAGGTACCTTCCACCACATCGTCGATCAGCTTGTCGGTCAGCTCCGGTGCCGGCAGGTAAGTCCAGGGCAGCTTCAGCGCCGGGCCGAACTGGGCCATGAAGTGGCGCATGCCGGCGTCGCCACCGGCCAGGGTGTAGGTAAGGAAGGTGCCCATGAACGACCAGCGCAGGCCTGCGCCGAAGCGGATCGCGTCGTCGATCTCGCCGGTGCTGGCGACGCCATCGTTGACCAGGTGCAAGGCCTCGCGCCAGAGCGCTTCGAGCAGGCGGTCGGCGATAAAGCCGGGGACTTCCTTGCGTACATGCAGCGGGCGCATGCCCAACGCGGTGTAGATGGTTTTCGCCGCTTCGATGGCGTCGGGGCTGGTATTGCGGCCTCCGACGATCTCCACCAGTGGCAGCAGGTACACCGGGTTGAACGGGTGGCCCACCACGCAGCGCTCGGGATGGGTGGCGGACTCGTAGAACTCGCTGGGCAGCAGGCCCGAGGTGCTGGAACCGATGATTGCATTCGGCTTGGCGGCGGCGCTGATTTTCGCGTGCAGGTCGAGTTTGAGGTCCAGGCGTTCGGGTGCACTCTCCTGGATGAAATCGGCGTCGCGCACGCATGCCTCGATGGTGGCGACAAAGGTCAGGCGATCCTGCGAGGCGCCGGGCGCCAGGCCCTGCTTCTGCAGGGCCGGCCAGGCATTGGCGATGCGCTTGCGCAGGGCCTCCTCGGCGCCCGGCGCCGGATCCCAGGCGATCACGTCCAGGCCATGGGCCAGGGCGCGGGCAACCCAGCCGCTGCCGATCACGCCGCTACCCAGGGCGGCGAAGGTCTTGATGTCGGTAATGAAAGGCATATCTGGCTCCTGCGGAACGTTGTTCAATGATGTGTCGTGCACGCGTGGGAGCAGGCTTGGCCCGCGATCACCGGCCAAGCCGGTGCCATCCGGCACGGTGCCTGTTTCGCGGGGCAAGCCCGCTCCCACAAGATCCCCATGATCTGCGGGGGCTCAGCGACGCCTGAGGTTCATCTTTTCCCGGCCTTCGGCCGGGGTGAGCACGCGGGCACCCATGCGGGTGATGATTTCCGCAGCCCGTTCCACCAGTTGACCGTTGCTGGCCAGCACGCCGCGGTCCAGATACAGGTTGTCCTCAAGCCCCACCCGCACGTTGCCGCCGAGCAGCACCGCCTGGGCGGCCATGGGCATCTGCATGCGGCCGATGCCGAAGCCGGCCCAGGTCACGTCGGCGGGCAGGTTGTCGGCCATCGCTTTCATGGTGGTGGTGTCGGCCGGCGCGCCCCAGGGGATGCCCAGGCACAGCTGGAACAGCGGGTCGTCCAGCAGGCCTTCCTTGATCATCTGTTTGGCGAACCACAGGTGGCCGGTGTCGAAGATCTCCAGCTCGGCCTTCACACCCAGCTCGGTGATGCGTTTGGCGCCCGCCCGCAGCTGGGCCGGGGTGGAGACGTAGATGGCGTTGCCGTCGCCGAAATTGAGGGTGCCGCAGTCGAGGGTGCAGATTTCCGGCAGCAGCGCCTCGACGTGGGCCAGGCGCTCCAATGGGCCGATCAGGTCGGTGCCTGGTCCGAACTCCATGGGCGACTCGCCGGGGCCGATCTCCAGGTCGCCGCCCATGCCGGCGGTGAGGTTGACGATGATGTCGACGTCGGCCTCGCGGATGCGCTCCATTACTTCGCGGTAGAGGTTGACGTCGCGGCTGAAGCGGCCGGTTTGCGGATCTCGAACGTGGCAGTGGACCACGGTGGCGCCGGCCTTGGCGGCTTCCACGGCGGCTTCGGCGATCTGTTTCGGGGTGACCGGGACCAGGTGGCTCTTGGCGACCGTGTCGCCGGCGCCGGTGAGGGCGCAGGTGATGATGACGTCGTGGTTCATGGTGGATTCCTGGTAATGATTTGGGCGATAGATTTCTGTAGGAGCGGCCTTGTGCCGCGAAATGGCCGCAAAGCGGCCACAGAAGCTCAGCAGCGCCACATAAATCCTGGGGCTGCCGCGCAGCCCTTTCGCGGCACAAGGCCGCTCCTACAGCGACCGGGTTGACTGGTCAGTTGGCAGTGAGCTTGAGGTTGTCCGCGGCGGGCTTGCCATCGAAGGTCGTTACCCCGTCAAGCCAGCGGGCCTTGTCCTCGGGATGGTCTTTCAGCCACTGGCGGGCGGACTCCAGCGCGTCCTTGTGATCGAGCAGCGGCTGCATCATCCGGCTCTCGTCCTCGGCGCTGAAACTGAGGTTGGCCAGCAGGCGGTGAGCGTTGGGGCAACGTTCGGCATAGTCCGGCGCGGTCACCGTCCACACCGTGGCGCGGCCTTCGTCCGGGCCCAGGGCATCCTGGCTGTCGCCGAGATAGACCATGTCGATGTTGACGTTCATCGGGTGCGGCGCCCAGCCGAAGAACACCACCGCCTCCTTGCGCCGTACCGCGCGATCCACCGCGGCGAGCATGCCGGCCTCGCTCGACTCGACCAGCTGGAACTTGCCCAGGTCGAACTGGTTCTTGCTGATCATCGCCTTGATCTGGGTATTGGCGCCGGAGCCTGGCTCGATGCCGTAGATCTTGCCGCCCAGCTCCTTCTGGAACTTGTGGATGTCGGCGAACGTCTTCAGGCCCTTGTCGGCCAGGTATTTCGGCACGGCCAGGGTGGCGCGGGCGTCTTCCAGGCTGGGCTTGTCGAGGACCTTGACCTGCTTGGCCTGGATGAACGGGGTGATGGTCTGGGTCATGATCGGGTTCCAGTACCCGAGGAACATGTCCAGGCGCTTGTCGCGGATGCCGGCGAAGATGATCTGCTGCGAGGCGCTGGTCTGCTTGGTCTGGTAGCCCAGGCCATCGAGCAGCACCTGGGCCATGGCGCTGGTGGCGATCACGTCGGTCCAGTTGACCACGCCCAGGCGCACGTCCTTGCAGACGGCGGGTTCGGCGGCGAACAGGGGAGCGGCTACGGTGGTGCTGAGCACGAGGGACAACAGGCTGCGGCGGATAAAGCGTTGCATGGTGGCTCTCCATCGGCAGTGCATATTGTTATGGGTCCGGCCTCTGCGGGCCGTGAGAACACGCTACGCTGGCAGCAGGGTGGAAAATCGCACCCTGGCGACCAACACTTGCACGGAGGCGACCACCTTTGCGCGGAGCATGCGATGCCGGAAACCATAGACTTCCTGTTGCTACCCGGCTTTTCCGCCATGGGTTTCATCAGTGCCATCGAGCCGTTGCGCGTGGCCAATCGCTTCCGTGGCCCGTTGTACCGCTGGCGTGTACTGAGCCTGGACGGTGGCGCGGTAGAGGCCAGCAACGGCATGTCGGTGAATGCCGACGGCGCGCTGGGGGAGGGTGGGCATGGGCGACTGTTGCTGCTGGTGGCCGGCTTCGAGCCACTGGCGTGCTATGGGTCGGCGCTGCAACAGACGCTGCGCCGCCTCGACCATGAAGGCGTGGTGCTCGGGGGCATCGACACGGGCGCGATGGTGCTGGCTGAGGCCGGGCTGCTCGACGGTCACCGGGCGACCCTGCACTGGGAGGCGCTGGAGGCGTTCAAGGAGCGCTATCCACGTCTGCAGGCGACCCAGGAGCTGTTCGAGATCGACCGCCGGCGCATCACCTGCGCCGGCGGCACGGCCTCCATCGACCTGATGCTCGACCTGATCGCCCAGGCCCACGGCAGTGAGCTGGCGGTGCAGGTTTCCGAGCAGTTCGTGCTCGGGCGCATCCGTCCACGCCAGGACCACCAGCGCATGGAGATCGCCACGCGTTATGGGCTGCGCAACAAGAAGCTGGTGAAGGTGATCGGCGAGATGGAGCGCAATACCGAGCTGCCGCTCAACACCCAGGTGCTGGCCGATGGCGTGCAGGTGACCCGGCGCCAGTTGGAGCGGCTGTTTCGCTTGTACCTGGACGACACGCCCAGTGGTTTCTACCTGCGGCTGCGGCTGGACAAGGCCCGTCAGTTGCTGCGCCAGACCGACATGAGCGTGCTGGAGGTGGCGGTGGCTTGCGGGTTCGAGTCGGCGTCGTATTTCACCCGCTGCTACCGGGCGCGGTTCGAGCGCTGTCCGAGGGAGGACAGGCTGGCCAAGGCAGTCTGATGTTCTCCTGCACCGGCCCTTTCGCGGGTAAACCCGCTCCCACAGGGGCCGCGAATGCTTCTGTGGGAGCGGGTTTACCCGCGAAGGGGCCGGTGCAGGATCACTGCTGCCCGATGGTCTGCAGATACTCCGACCGCTCGTCGCTACGCTGCGCTACACAGGTGTTCCATGCCGCCTCGAACGCCTTGCTGCCTGGCTTTTCGGCATAGGTCTCGACCTTGCAGTCGGCATCGCGCAATTGCGCCCACAGCTTCTCGGCTGCCTCCATACGCCCGGTCAGCGCACCGGCCTTGTCGCTTTCGTCGGCGTACTGGTAGCGGATGCGTTGCATCAAGTCATCGTAGGCAGCCTTCAGCTCGCGCTCGGCGGTCTGCTTGTTGTAGGCCGCGCAGGCATAGCCCTGCTGGTCGCTCTCGACGTTGTCGCAGGGCGTGCTTTCTTCTTCGGCGGCCTGAGCGCCGCACGCGACGGCCAGCAGGACCAGCCATGCCATTGATTTCATCCGTTTTCTCCTGAACAGGCTGACGAATCGCCGGGATTCTCGCTCAGCCTCGGGCGCGGCGATAGCTCCCTGACGAAATGTTCATCAAAGGCTTGCAAAGGCAGTTGTCGAGACTGGCTCTCATCTGCGAGGCGCAGGCCAGAGCGTGCCCTGTCGGGCTTTGACGCTTTCGGCAAACCCCCTGTCGTTTTTGCATCGGGGCGCCTCGGGCGGCAGGCATATGCTGGCCCCAAAGCGCCGGCACAAGTTTCGGCGCATGCAGACTTCAATAAAAGGGGACAGCCTGATGAGCCCAGCCGAACTTCACGCCGACAGCATAGTCATCGACGGCCTGATCATTGCCAAATGGAACCGCGAGCTGTTCGAGGACATGCGCAAGGGCGGGCTGACCGCAGCCAACTGCACGGTCTCGGTGTGGGAGGGCTTCAAGGCCACCGTTGACAACATCGCGTCCAGCCAGAAGCTGATCCGCGACAACAGCGACTTGGTGATGCCGGTGCGCACCACCGCCGACATCCGCAAGGCCAAGGAGCTGGGCAAGACCGGCATCCTCTTCGGCTTCCAGAACGCCCATGCGTTCGAGGACCAGATCGCCTATGTCGACGTGTTCAAGCAACTGGGCGTGGGCATCGTGCAGATGTGCTACAACACCCAGAACCTGGTGGGCACCGGTTGCTACGAGCGTGATGGTGGCCTGTCGGGCTTCGGCCGCGAGATCGTCGCCGAGATGAACCGCGTCGGCATCATGTGCGACCTGTCCCACGTCGGCTCCAAGACCTCCGAAGAAGTCATCCTCGAGTCGAAGAAGCCGGTCTGCTATTCCCACTGCCTGCCATCGGGCCTCAAAGAACACCCACGCAACAAGTCCGACGCGGAGCTTAAGTTCATTGCCGACCACGGCGGCTTCGTCGGCGTGACCATGTTCGCGCCGTTCCTCGCCAAGGGCATCGACTCGACCATCGACGACTACGCCGAGGCCATCGAGTACACCATGAACATCGTAGGCGAGGATGCCATCGGCATTGGCACCGACTTCACCCAGGGCCACGGCCAGGACTTCTTTGAGTACCTGACCCACGACAAGGGCTACGCCCGTCGCCTGACCAACTTCGGCAAGATCATCAACCCGCTGGGTATCCGTACCGTCGGCGAGTTCCCCAACCTGACCGAAACCCTGCTAAAGCGCGGCCACTCCGAACGCGTGGTGCGCAAGATCATGGGCGAGAACTGGGTCAGCATCCTCAAGGATGTGTGGGGCGAATAAAGCCGCTCTCCAAGCCTGAAAGCCCCTGCCAGCAACGCCGGGGCATCCAAACAAAAAATTTTATGGAGTTGAGTTTCCATGGCCAAGATCGCCCCGCAATTGCCAATCGAAGTCGACAGCGAGACCGGTGTCTGGACCAGCGATGCCCTGCCGATGCTCTACGTGCCGCGGCATTTCTTCGTCAACAACCACATGGGCATCGAGGAGGTGCTGGGCGCCGACAAGTACGCCGAGATCCTCTACAAGGCCGGCTACAAGTCCGCCTGGCACTGGTGCGAGAAAGAGGCCGAATGCCATGGCCTGGAAGGCGTGGCGGTGTTCGAGCACTACATGAAGCGCCTGTCCCAGCGTGGTTGGGGCCTGTTCCAGATCCAGGACATCGACCTGGAAAAAGGCACCTGCAGCGTCAAGCTCAAGCACTCCGCATTCGTGTACGTCTATGGCAAGTGCGGCCGCAAGGTCGACTACATGTTCACCGGCTGGTTCGCCGGGGCCATGGACCAGATTCTCGCTGCCCGCGGCAGCTCGATCCGTACCGTGGCCGAGCAGGTCTACGGTGGGTCGGAAGAAGGCCACGAAGATGGCCTGTTCGTTACAAAGCCGTTGTAAGCCGGAGATAGCGTCATGGCCTTCGAAGCAATGTTCCAGCCGATCCAGATCGGCAAGCTGACCATCCGCAACCGTGTGCTGAGCACCGCGCACGCCGAGGTCTACGCCACCGACGGCGGCATGACCACCGACCGCTACGTGAAGTACTACGAAGAGAAGGCCAAGGGCGGCATCGGCCTGGCCATCTGCGGCGGCTCGTCGGTGGTGGCCATCGACAGCCCGCAGGAGTGGTGGTCGTCGGTCAACCTGTCCACCGACCGCATCATCCCGCACTTCCAGAACCTCGCCGACGCCATGCACAAGCATGGCGCCAAGATCATGATCCAGATTACCCACATGGGCCGCCGCTCGCGCTGGGACGGCTTCAACTGGCCGACCCTGATGTCGCCGTCGGGCATCCGCGAACCGGTGCACCGCGCCACCTGCAAGACCATCGAGGTGGAAGAGATCTGGCGGGTGATCGGCAACTACGCGCAAGCGGCGCGTCGTGCCAAGGAGGGCGGCCTGGACGGCGTCGAGCTGTCGGCCGTGCACCAGCACATGATCGACCAGTTCTGGAGCCCACGGGTCAACAAGCGTACCGACGAATGGGGCGGCACCTTCGAGGGCCGAATGAAGTTCGGCCTGGAGGTTCTGAAAGCCGTACGTGCCGAAGTCGGTGACGATTTCTGCGTGGGCATGCGCATCTGTGGTGATGAGTTCCATCCCGATGGCCTCAGCCACGAAGACATGAAGCAGATCGCCGCCTACTACGACGCCACCGGCATGCTCGATTTCATCGGCGTGGTCGGCTCGGGCTGCGACACCCACAACACCCTGGCCAACGTCATCCCCAACATGAGCTACCCGCCGGAGCCGTTCCTGCACCTGGCGGCCGGCATCAAGGAAGTGGTCAAGGTCCCGGTGCTGCACGCGCAGAACATCAAGGACCCGAACCAGGCCACGCGTATTCTCGAAGGCGGCTACGTCGACATGGTCGGCATGACCCGCGCGCACATCGCCGACCCGCATCTGATTGCCAAGATCAAGATGGGCCAGATCGACCAGATCAAGCAGTGCGTCGGCGCCAACTACTGCATCGACCGCCAGTACCAGGGCCTGGATGTGCTGTGCATCCAGAACGCCGCGACCTCCCGTGAATACATGGGCGTGCCGCATATCATCGAGAAGTCCACCGGGCCGAAGCGCAAGGTGGTGGTGGTCGGCGCCGGCCCGGCCGGCATGGAGGCGGCCCGCGTCGCCGCCGAGCGCGGCCACGACGTCACCGTATTCGAGAAGAAGGACCAGATCGGCGGGCAGATCACCATCGCCGCCAAGGCCCCACAGCGCGACCAGATCGCCGGCATCACCCGTTGGTACCAGCTGGAGTTCGCCCGCCTGAAGGTCGACCTGCGCCTGGGCACCGCCGCGGATGTGGACACCATCCAGGACCTGCGTCCGGACATCATCGTGCTGGCGGTGGGTGGGCATTCGTTCCTCGAACAGAACGAGCACTGGGGCGCCGCCGAAGGACTGGTGGTGAGCAGTTGGGACGTGCTCGACGGCAAGGTGGCGCCGGGCAAGAACGTGCTGGTGTACGACACCATCTGCGAGTTCACCGGCATGTCGGTGGCCGACTTCATCGCCGACAAGGGCAGCCAGGTCGAGATCGTCACCGACGACATCAAGCCGGGCGTGGCCATGGGCGGCACGAGCTTCCCGACCTACTACCGCAGCATGTACCCCAAGGAAGTGATCATGACCGGCGACATGATGCTGGAAAAGGTCTATCGCGAGGGCGACAAGCTGGTGGCGGTGCTCGAGAACGAGTACACCGGCGCCAAGGAAGAGCGCGTGGTCGATCAGGTGGTGGTGGAGAACGGTGTGCGGCCTGACGAGCAGCTGTACTACGCGCTCAAGGACGGCTCGCGCAACAAGGGCCAGATCGACGTGGAGGCGCTGTTCGCCATCAAGCCGCAGCCGATCCTCAGCCAGCCGGGCGAGGGTTACCTGCTGTATCGCATCGGTGACTGCGTGGCCCAGCGCAACGTGCATGCGGCGATCTATGACGCCTTGCGCTTGTGCAAGGACTTCTGATCGATACACATCGTCGCCACCGGGCGCGGTCCCTGTGGGAGCGGGTTCACCCGCGAATGCGTCAGCACTGACTACACCGTTGCCTGATCGGACGCATTCGCGGGTAAACCCGCTCCCACAGGGGGCCAATCCCATCTTCAGAGTGGCGCAAGAATCCAGCTGTTGTGGGAGCCTCCCATGTTGAACACCCTCTTACCCATCCTGCTGTTCACCGCCCTCGGCCTGGCGGTGCTCGGCGCCCTGCGCCGGGTGCGCATGTGGCGGCGCGGGCGGCCTAGCAAGGTTGACCTGATTGGTGGCCTGCTGGCCATGCCGCGGCGCTACCTGGTGGACCTGCACCATGTGGTCGAGCGCGACAAGTACATGTCCAAGACCCACGTCGCCACCGCAGGCGGCTTCGTGCTGTCGGCCGTGCTGGCGATCCTGGTGCATGGCTTCGGCCTGCACAGCAAGATCCTCGGCTACGCCTTGCTGGTGGCCACGCTGATCATGTTCACGGGCGCGCTCTTCGTCTTCAAACGCCGGCTCAATCCGCCTTCGCGCCTGTCCAAGGGCCCATGGATGCGCCTGCCGAAAAGCCTGCTGATGTTCGCGGCGAGCTTCTTCATCGCCACGCTGCCGGTTGCCGGCATCCTGCCGGAAGGGACCGGTGGCTGGGTGCTGGTCGCCTTGCTGGGCGTCGGCGTGCTGTGGGGCGTGTCCGAGCTGTTCTTCGGCATGACCTGGGGCGGCCCGATGAAGCACGCCTTCGCTGGTGCCCTGCACCTGGCTTGGCACCGCCGCGCCGAGCGCTTCGGCGGTGGCCGCTCCACCGGCCTCAAGCCGCTGGACCTCGAAGACCCCAACGCACCGCTGGGCGTGGAGAAACCGGTCGATTTCACCTGGAACCAACTGCTCGGTTTCGACGCCTGCGTGCAGTGCGGCAAGTGCGAGGCCATGTGCCCGGCGTTCGCCGCCGGCCAGCCGCTGAACCCGAAGAAACTCATCCAGGACATGGTCATCGGCCTGGCCGGTGGCACCGACGCGCAGTTCGCTGGCAGCCCTTACCCCGGCAAGGCGGTCGGCGAGCATGGCGGCCATCCGCACCAGCCGATCGTCAACGGCCTGGTGGATGCCGAGACGCTGTGGTCGTGCACCACCTGCCGCGCCTGCGTCGAGGAATGCCCGATGATGATCGAGCATGTCGATGCCATCGTCGACATGCGCCGCCACCTGACCCTGGAAAAGGGCGCCACGCCGAACAAGGGCGCCGAGGTGCTGGACAATCTGATCGCCACCGACAACCCTGGCGGTTTCGCTCCGGGCGGGCGGATGAACTGGGCGGCCGACCTCAACCTCAAGCTGATGTCCGAGGTGAAGCGCACCGAGGTGCTGTTCTGGGTCGGCGACGGCGCCTTCGACATGCGCAACCAGCGCACCCTGCGGGCCTTCGTCAAAGTGCTCAAGGCTTCGGGCGTGGACTTCGCCGTGCTCGGCCTTGAGGAGCGCGACAGCGGTGACGTGGCCCGGCGCCTGGGCGACGAGGCGACCTTCCAGCAACTGGCCAAGCGCAACATACAGACCCTGGCCAGGTACCAGTTCCAGCGCATCGTCACCTGCGATCCGCACAGCTTCCATGTGCTGAAGAACGAGTACGGCGCCCTCGGCGGCGACTACCAGGTGCAGCACCACAGCACCTACATCGCCGAGCTGATCGCCGCGAACAAGCTCAACCTCGGCCAGCACAAGGGCGGCAGTGTCACCTACCACGACCCGTGCTACCTGGGCCGCTACAACGGCGAATACGAAGCCCCGCGCGAAGTGCTCAAGGCGCTGGGTATCGAAGTGCGCGAGATGCAGCGCTCGGGCTTCCGCTCCCGCTGCTGCGGCGGTGGTGGCGGTGCGCCGATCACTGATATTCCCGGCAAGCAGCGTATTCCCGACATGCGCATGGACGATATCCGCGAAACCGAGGCCGAGCTGGTGGCGGTGGGTTGTCCACAGTGCACGGCGATGCTCGAAGGCGTGGTCGAACCGCGTCCGCAGATCAAGGACCTGGCCGAGTTGGTGGCTGATGTGCTGATCGAAGACCAAACCCCTGCAACCCCGAAGTCGCAGGCCGCCAAACGTGAACCTGCGGAGGTGCACTGATGAGCGACATCATCCGCCGCGACCCACGCGCCGAGTGGATCGCCCGTAACCGCCTGCACCCGCTGCACGCGGCGATGCAGACGCAACAGACGAGCTGGATGGGCCCCCACGGCATTATCCGCAAGAACCCGCACGCGATCGCCGCCGGCTTCATCGGCCCCAGCGGCCTCAAGCGCATCGACCGCAGCGGCGCCCAGCAGGGCACCGGTGTCGGCGGGCGACGCAGTGCGGCCGCCGAAGTGCAGTTGCCGCTGCACACTGTGGTGCAACCGGCCTTCTACATTGCCGTGGTGCCGGACATGGTCGGTGGCCGCCTGGGCAGCCACGACCGCGACCTGCTGGGCCTTGCCCATAGCCTTGCCGGTAGCGATGGCGCGGTGTTGGCCGTCGTGTTCGGCGAGCACAAGGAAAACAACTTTTCCACAGCCGGCGTTGATCGGTTGCTGGTCATCGAGGGCGAGGCCTCCGCAGGTTATGCACCGGAGCAACTGGTCCAGGGCCTGCGGGCTGTGGATAACCAATTCGCGCCGCACCACTGGCTGTTGCCCGACAGCCGTACCGGCGGCGGCGAACTGGGACGCCGCCTGGCCGCCGCGCTGGGCGAACGCCCGGCGACGCGGGTGTGGCAGGTCAAGGATGGCCAATGCATCGGTCGCGCCGGTGCCGGCCAGCAGGATATCCAGCGCAGTGTGCCGCGGTTGATCCTGGCTGCCGCCGAATGCGCCGAGCCGGTCAGCGAGACCCGTCACGAAGCGCTGCCGGTGGAGTTGTCCACAGGCGTGGCACGCAGCCTGTCGCGTATCGAAGACCTGGGCTCGGTGGCCGTCGACCCGGCCGCCATCGCCATGGCCGAGGCCGAGTTCATCGTCTCCGGTGGCAACGGCGTCAAGGACTGGGACCTGTATCACCGGGCCACCGCGGCCCTCGGCGCCACCGAGGGTGCGTCGCGGGTGGCGGTGGACGACGGCTTCATGCCGCGCAACCGCCAGGTCGGCGCCACCGGCACCTGGGTCACGGCGCGGGTCTACGTGGCCGTGGGTATATCCGGCGCCATCCAGCACCTGCAAGGCATCGGCGCCTGCGACAAGGTGGTGGCGATCAACATGGACCCGGGCTGCGACATGATCAAACGGGCCGACCTGTCGGTGATCGGCGACAGCTCGGCGATTCTCAAGGCGCTGATCGAGGCTGTGGACAACTTCCGCAGCGGCGGCCAGCGCGACGCGGCATAGGGGCAGCGAGCATGAGTACGAAAGTCATCAGCCTGGTCTCGATCGGCGCCCACCCCAGCTCCGGCCGCGCGCGCCGCGCCGAGCAGGATGCCCGCGCCGTGGAGCTGGGCCTGCAACTGGCTGGGGATAACTTGCAGGTGGTGCATGCCGGCGATCCTCGCGAAGAGGCGCTGCGTGCCTACCTGGGCATGGGGCTGGAGCATCTGGATGTGCTGGAACAGCCTGCCGGCGCCGATGTGCTGGGCGTGCTCGGCGACTATCTGCGTGACGCGGGGGCCCAGCTGGTGCTGACCGGCAGCCAGGCTGAAACCGGCGAAGGCTCGGGGATGCTGCCATTCCTGCTGGCCGAGAAGCTGGGCTGGCCGCTGGTGGTGGGGCTGGCCGAGGTCGAATCCATCGACAATGGCACCGCCCAGGTGCTGCAAGCCTTGCCAAGGGGCCAACGGCGCCGCCTGAAGGTGCGCCTGCCGTTGCTGGCAACTGTGGATAACGCCGCGCCCAAGCCTCGGCAATCGGCCTTCGGCCCGGCGCGACGTGGGGTGTTGGCGGCGCGTAACGTGGCGCTGATCGAGGATCCGCTGCTGGCCGAGGATGCCCTGCAACCGGCCAGGCCAAGGCCCAAGCGGCTCAAGGTGATCAAGGCCAAGAGTGGTGCGGACCGCATGAAAGCCGCCACGGCCAAGGCCAGTGGCGGGGGCGGCAAAGTGCTCAAGGATGTGTCGCCACAGGAGGGCGCCGAGGCGATCCTGAAGTTGCTGGTGGAGGAGGGTGTCCTGCGCTGACTTGCGGCACCCACTATCCACAAGCTCATAACGCCCGATGAAGGTGTCCAAAATCATTAGGCCAGATCACATCCCCTGTGGGAGCGGGTTTACCCGCGAATACCAGCGAAGCTGGTGCCAGGCACCGCAGTGCTCGTTTCGCGGGTAAACCCGCTCCCACAGGGGGCCACTGTTTGCGCTCCACCATAGCCGCGCTGATCCCTGTGCATAACTATCCTCGGAATCCAGCACGGCTGACATCGATTCGAACCCGCGCCGTCACTTGCCCACTGAATCTGTTTGCCAGGCTGTGTATAAAATGTTCGTGCATTGCCAGAGGCATTGAAATTAAAGGCCTACAGAGGATAGATCAAAAAATGCTCAGTTCGGTGAAAGGCACAACCCAACCGTAGTGCCAGTTACCAGCGAAGTTGCTCACAATCACTGTTGGTGGCCCTGTGGACAACATGTTTGGATTTTTCTACAGGCACTGAATCCATTGGGTTGGAGGGTGATGGCTGTTTTTTGATCAGTCCTTCGTCATTGTGGCTAAAGTCTCGGAATAAAAGCGCTTCATGACGCTATCCACAGGCCTGCAAGATTCCGGATCAGCCTTATCAACATTCTCTGTTGGTCCATCTGTGGAAAACGTGTTCGGTTCTGTCTGAACCCCACGCTTTCAAAGGCTTGTAAGCTGTTGGCTGTTTTTTGACCAACTCAGAAATCCCAGTCATTCAAACTACGTCGTCCGGTCTACTTGAGTGGCTGTGGATAAAAGCCCGCGATCAGGCACTTCCGGTCATGGAGACCTGGCATTTTTGTCAGTTATCTCAGCGCAACGGCAATGCTAGCTTGGTGCCAATCAGCCCATAGAGCACAAGCACATGGCCAGGAAATGTTTGCTCGCCGCAGACAGGCTGCAAAGCCCACATACAACGATGACTTCCTCAGGTCGGACACCGGTCGCCTACACACCCTACGGCTTGCGCCCCGCGCCGAAAGGGGCATCGATAACGGGGTTCACTGGCCAACTGCGAGAGGTCGAGTTGGGCTGTTACCTGCTGGGTAATGGCCATCGTGTTTTTAGTCCGTCTTTGATGCGTTTTTTTTCTGCTGATGTGTTGAGTCCGTTTGGGCTTGGTGGAGTGAATTGCTATGCCTACTGTCACGGTGACCCTATCAATAGGGTAGATCCTACTGGCCAATATGACGGCTGGGCTACGCACCAGATCACAATGGCTGCAAATGGATTAGCCTTAGGCCAGGTGGGGCTGGCAATTGCTAATCAATATATAGAGACAGGAAAAGTTAGTTTTGGTACAGGTGCTCGGTGGGGTGTAACGGGAGCTATTGCAGGGTGGGGTTTTTCCGCTGGAGTTCATCAGCGTAATAATGGCGATGAAGGAAGTGTCGTGGCGGACGTGACGACAGTGTTAGCCCCGGCACTGGCTTTCGGTGATGAACTCTATCGATTTGGGAGGAATATTTATCGCCGGGTGAAGGATCGTGTAGCGGCTCGCTTTAATACGCCACCTGGATCCCCAAATACGGTAATAACCAGTGAGGTGAATAAACGGGATCCAAATAACGCAGAGCACAGGGCGAATACGGTTCAAGAGGCTGTGGAGCTTAATAGGCTATTACTTGCACAACAAGATGGAGAGGAAGTTAATTACTTCCAGTTTCCTGAGGTAGGAGGTGGCGGGCAATTAAATGCTGGCGCCCCTCAAGAGGTACAGGCTTCAATCAGGGGGTAGCGACTTGTTAGTCTGCTAAATACGTAGGCGGCCTGTTGTTCTGAGTCTGGAGGTATAGCATGCGGGCGTCGATTATCTTGGGGGGCGACCATCAGTTGAGTAAAGTGATAGCCCTCACCCAGGGAGCCTTGCAATGTATACCTTATACGCCTTATGGCTTTAGCCGGCCACAGGGTGGGGCGATGGTAATTGGCTTTACAGGGCAATACTTTGATGGTTGCTTGGAAGGGTATTTGCTGGGCAATGGTTATCGAGTGTATAGCCCATGGCTTATGCGCTTCAAGTCCCCGGATCGAGTAAGTCCGTTCGGACGAGGGGGGATCAACGCCTATGCATACTGTGAGGGGGATCCTGTTAACTGGCAGGATCATTCTGGGAATCAAAAAAGCAGGGCGGTGTCTATGTTTGACCTGAGCATGTCTGGGGACTTATCAGGTATTTTTGTTGGGGCGCTGCGAAAAGTTCTTTCTTATGCCGAGTCCTTCCGGGATTCATTAATCTACAGTCAGCGTAATTTGGAGGGTAGGGCTGGGGATGCAGAATATTATCTTGATCTGGCTAGGAAGGATAAAAAGCCATATACAGCTGAGCATCTTGAGCTTTTACAGCAGCTTCCGCAATTGTTGATGGTTAGTGTGAAGGTTGAGCGCAAAAAATCCAGGGTTGAAGGCGGTATAAAAAAGCTTACTGGTTTGATTGACAGGATTGAGGTTGAGAGGTTCGAAGAGCCTCTGCAAGATAGTGGTATGATCCCAATCGTAACAGGAGATAAGTACGATGACTCAAGTTATTTAATGCCTGATGAGCGTCGTCGATTAGGCACTTGGCCTTCATCTGAGATGGGCCGGCTTAGGCAGTGATTTCCGAATGGGTATCTTGATTGATTTTAGGCTGCATGAGCGAAGACGGTTTACTGAAGATAATGGTAAGGGAGTGCGAATGCCTCCTCCTAGACATTATGGCCTAAATACCTGTGCTTCCGTACTTACCTTCCTGGCAGATGCGAGCAATCAGGTAACCTAAGATAGTATCAGGGCCACTCTCCACGCCCCATTGATACATTGCGCACAACCACCACAGGACATGGTGCATCAAATGGCTCTATTGGCAAGCGATAGACTGCAGAGTCCTCTCCTGGTTCAGCGTTCCACCGACAGGATAGCCGCAGCCTACACACCTTATGGACAACGAGCGCCATCCTCGTTCCCCACGGCATTGGGCTTCACCGGCCAGCCTTTCGAGCAAGCCCTGGATGGCTATGTGCTGGGCAGTTATCGCGTCTACAGCACCAGGCTCATGCGCTTTCTCAGTGCGGATTCGTGGAGCCCCTTTGGCGGAGGGGGGCTCAATGCCTATTGCTACTGTAGGGGCAATCCGGTCGACCGGCGTGATCCGACAGGTCATATTGTCGTTGATCCTTACACTGTGACCAAAGCCGGCTTCTTTATCGCCACCAATGCAGTTTCACTTGGCTCGGCGCTCATGAGCCCGCCCCCGCAAGACGGGTTGGGTGCCGCGCTGAATAGGGCGGCGATTACTGCTCCGCTCGTGGCATTCGGGGCGCAGGTGGGGAATGCGCTTGGAGTACCTGGCGCAGACTTGATGGTTGTGGCGTCAACTGCTACTGGCGCCACAGCCACCGCTGGGAAGGCAATAGTGAGTTCTCTTGCACCCGGTGCTGAGCCAGCAAAAAATGTAAAAGCAAACGTGAGGGCTTACTTCCGTGGAGTCAATGGACCATCGGTGGATGTAGAGTCTGGAGGTACAGCTTTGACTAACATTTCACCCTCCACCGGAGAACAAGGGACTCAAACTATTGACCTCGAAGATGGTGTTCGACCGCGAGTCAACACTGGGTCTGGTCTTCGGCGAAGAAGGGTCGGGGTTGTCACGCAACCTGATCTAGGCCATGTGTCTGGAGGAGGCCAGGATAGTGCTTCCCCGCCTAGAAGCCCCCAAAGCAAAAAGCATGAAATACGCGACCTGAGCGATTGATATGAGTGCCCAGGTGTAAACCCGCTCCACTCAAAGGGCCGCAATGCGGCCCTTTGAGACAAGTAGTCGACTGTACCCTTCTACTACCTCATTGAGCCTGCACTTCCCTCAGATAAGCCGCCGGCTCCGCCCCCAGATTGTTCAACAACCGCTGGCTATACCAGTCGATGAAGTTCACCACCCCAAACTCATAGGTCTTCGAGTAAGGCCCCGGCTGATACGCCGTGGAGTTGATGCCGCGCTGGTTCTCCTCCGCCAACCGCCGATCCTGGTCGTTGGTGGCGTCCCACACCTTGCGCATGTCCTCGGGGTTGTAATCGACGCCCTCCACCGCATCCTTGTGCACCAGCCATTTGGTGGTGACCATGGTCTCCTGGGCGCTGATCGGCCACACGGTGAACACGATCATGTGGTCGCCCATGCAGTGGTTCCACGAATGCGGCAGGTGCAGGATGCGCATCGAGCCCAGGTCCGGGTTCTTGATACGGCCCATCAGCTTCTGGCAGGCCTGCTTGCCGTCCATGGTCATCGACACGGTGCCCTTGAGCAGCGGCATGCGCACGATGCGGTTACGCAGGCCATGGCTCTTGTGCAGGTACGGAATCTTCTCGGCTTCCCAGGCGGCGGCCGAGGCGGCGACGTGATCCTTGAATTCCTGGCTGGCGCGAGGGTCGTTGGTGTCGTCCCACTCCAGCAGGGTCTTCAGTAATTCGGGGTGCGAGCCGCTGCAGTGGTAGCATTCGCGGTTGTTCTCCAACACCAGTTTCCAGTTGGCCTTCTCCATCAAGGTGGTCTGCACCGCCACCTTGGTGTTCTCCATGTCGTAGGGTTCCATGTAGTGGTCGAGGGTGGCGAGGAACTCGTCGATGGCCGGCGGGTTCTCGGCCAGGCTGATGAAGATGTAGCCGCCGGCCACCTTCACGTTCACGGGCTTTAGGCCGTACTGGTTCATGTCGAAGTCGGCGCCCATCTCGGTGCCGGCGAACAGCAGGCGACCATCGAGTTCGTAGGTCCACTGGTGGTAGTGGCAGACCAGCTTGGCCACCTTGCCTTTGTCGCTGACGCACAGGCGCGAACCGCGGTGGCGGCAGACGTTGTGGAAGGCGTGCACCTTACCTTCGGCACCGCGTATCACGATGATCGGATTCTTGCCGATCTGCAGGGTGATGTAGTTGCCCTTGGTCGGGATCTCGCAAACCATGCCGGCGATCAGCCATTCCTTGTGGAAGATCTCCTGCATGTCGATCTGGAACAGGCGCTCGTCGCAGTAGAACGGTTGCGGCAGCGAGTAGGTGCGCTCGCGGGTCTGCAGCATCTCGGCGGTGGCCTTGCGTGCAGGTTCCAGTGGATCGCCCAGGCTCAGGGTTGCGGTGACGTCCATCGTGTGGTCCTCGGGGCCGCGTGCGGCCGGCTGAAGTGGCTAATCGTTGTTGTAGTGCCGCAAGGCTGTTGTTCGCGATAAACAGCCTGTTGTTTTGCCGAGGAGTGTGCGTCCGGGCCGGGAAAGGACCATATCCACGGGCGACATGGCCGCATCGAATTCCGACGCGCCAACCCTTGTAGCGCGGGGCTGGTCGCGATAAGCACGCCGATGTCGCGGATGGGAATGTACGGCGCGGTGCGCTTGCGCATTATCGGAGCCATAAGAATGGCCGACAGTCGGCTGCTGGAGATGAACATGTCCGATACCTTCCTCAATCCGGTTACCACCCAGACCTGGGCCAATGGCCGCCACATCGTGCGTTGCGTCAAGGTCATCCAGGAAACCTGGGACGTGCGCACCTTCTGCTTCATGGCCGACCAGCCGATCATGTTCTTCTTCAAGCCCGGGCAGTTCGTCACGCTGGAGCTGGAGATCGAAGGCAAGCCTGTGATGCGTTCGTACACCATCTCCAGTTCGCCGTCGGTGCCCTACAGCTTCTCCATCACCGTCAAGCGCGTGCCGGGCGGGCTGGTGTCGAACTTCCTCCACGACACCATGCACGAGGGCGCCGAGTTGCCGGTGCACGGGCCGGTGGGGCTGTTCAACGCCATCGACTTCCCGGCAGGCAAGGTGCTGTACCTCTCGGGCGGCGTCGGCATCACCCCGGTGATGTCCATGGCGCGCTGGTTCTACGACACCAACGCCAACGTCGACATGGTCTTTGTGCACAGCGCCCGCTCGCCGAAGGACATCATCTACCACCGCGAGCTGGAGCAGATGGCTTCGCGCATCCCCAACTTCAGCCTGCACATCATCTGCGAGAAGCACGGCTTGGGCGAACCCTGGGCCGGTTACCGTGGCTACCTGAACCAGCGGCTGATGGAGCTGATCGCCCCGGACTACCTGGAGCGCGTGATTTTCTGCTGCGGCCCGACGCCGTACATGAGCGCGGTCAAGCGCATGCTCGAGGCAGTCGGCTTCGACATGAAGAACTACCACGAGGAATCGTTCGGCGCGACGCCGCCTGAGGCCAAGGCCGACGCGGTGGAGCATGCCGAAGCCGCGGCCGATGCGCCGGAAGTGGATGTGGCCGACCTCAACCTGGTGGAGTTCGTCGGCAGCGACAAGAGCATCCGCGTGGCCCCGGGCGAGACCGTGCATGCGGCGGCGGCCAAGGTCGGGCTGATGATTCCCAAGGCCTGCGGCATGGGTATCTGCGGCACCTGCAAGGTGCTCAAGCTCGGCGGCGAGGTGGAGATGGAGCACAACGGCGGGATTACCGAGGAGGATGAGGCCGAGGGCTACATCCTGTCGTGCTGCAGCGTGCCGAAAGGGGATGTGCGGATCGAGTATTGATCCGGCACTGCAAAGCATCGCGGGGCAAGCCCGCTCCCACGCCAAACCTGAACCTGGCGTGGGAGCGGGCTTGCCCCGCGATGCGTTTGAGGATCAGGTGCGGAACCGCGCCACCAACCCGTTCAGATCCACTGCCAGACGCGATAGCTCCGCACTCGCCGCGCTGGTCTGATGCGCTCCGGTAGCACTTTGCACCGACAGGTCGTTGATATTCACCAGGTTGCGGTCCACCTCGCGGGCGACCTGGGCCTGCTCTTCGGCGGCACTGGCAATCACCAGGTTGCGCTCGTTGATCTGCGCCACCGCGCCGGCGATGGTGTCCAGCGCCAGGCCCGCGCCACGGGCGATGTTCAGGGTCGACTCGGCGCGCTCGGTGCTGGTGCGCATCGAGTCCACGGCCTGCTCGGTGCCGCCCTGGATGCTGCCGATCATCCGCTCGATCTCGCTGGTGGACTGCTGGGTGCGGTGGGCCAGGGCGCGCACCTCGTCGGCGACCACGGCGAAGCCACGACCGGCCTCGCCAGCACGGGCGGCCTCGATGGCGGCGTTGAGCGCCAGCAGGTTGGTCTGGTCGGCCAGGCCGCGGATCACGTCGAGTACCTTGCCGATATCGCGGGACTGCTCGGCCAGGTGGGTAATCAGCTTGGCGGTGGACTGCACGTCGCCGCTCATGCGCTCGATGGCGCCCACGGTCTCCATCACCAGGTCACGGCCATCGCCGGCCGAACGGCTGGCTTCGCTGGAGGCCTCGGAGGTGCTCACCGCGTTGCGCGCCACTTCCTCGACCGCGCTGGTCATCTCGGTGACAGCGGTGGCGGCCTGCTCGATCTCGTTGTTCTGCTGCTGCAGGCCCCGGGCGCTTTCGTCGGTGACGCTGTTCAGCTCTTCAGCGGCGGAGGCCAGCTGGGTGGCGGAACCGGCGATCAGCTGCAGGGTGTCGCGCAGCTTGTCCTGCATCTTGGCCATGGCCTTGAGCAGGCGCGCGGCCTCGTCGGTGCCCTCGGCATCGATGTGGTGGGTGAGGTCGCCCTCGGCGATCTGCTCGGCGGACTTCAGCGCCTCATCGATGGGCTTGACGATGCTGCGGGTGAGCAGGAAGGCGAACAGCAGGGTCAGCACCGTGGCGGCCACCAGCAGGCTGATCACCAGGCCGAAGGCACCGCTGTACTGCTCGGCGGCCTGGGCGTTGGTGGCGCTGGTCTGGTCGGTGTTGATGCGCACCAGAGTGTCCATGATCTTGTTGATCTGCTCGGAGTTGTCCAGCAGGTCGCGGTTGAGCAGGTCGCGCAGGGCGTCGAGGTCGCCGGCCTGGCTCAGCGTGCGCATGCGTGCCTCGAGCTGGCGGTACTGGTTGAGCAGCAGGCCGTACTGGTCAAAGGCGGCTTTCTCGTCGGCGGCGGTTACCAGCGGCTCGTAGGCGCGGCGGGCCTTGTCGATCTGCGCGTTGCGCTCGTCCAGCAGGCGCAGGGTGTCCTGCTGGGTGGCCGGTTCGCGGTTGAGCAGCAGGCGGTAGGACAGGGTGCGCAGGCGCAGGTTGAGCGCGGTCAGCTCGTCGAGGGTCTTGATGCTGGGCACGCTGATTTCCTCGATGGTCACCCCGGCCTGGCGGATGTTGCCCATTTGAATCAGCGAGAACACGCCGAGGCCCAGCATCAGCAGGCCGATCACGGCGAACCCGAGCAGCGCGCGCGGCGCGATATTCATATTGCGTAAGGACATGGAGGCAGTTCCCAAGGCAGAAGAGGTGCCGCGATCCATGCGACGGAAGAAGACCTGCCTGCCTATCGGTCGTGACCGGCCAGTCTTGAGTCCGCAATGCAAAAATTGTGAGGCAGCTAACTATTTTCCTGACCAGCGGTTGATCCAGGTCGGAACAAGGGGGCCGATCCTGGGTCAACCTGAACCAGGCAAACACCTTTTGAATCCGATATTTAATGGCGGGGGCGGCGGTTTTTCCTTATCGTGTGCGCCCTTTGCAACAACCCGAGATAGACGCATGTTGGAAACTTCCCTGAATCAACTCGAGCAACTGGTCAGCGACCTGATGCACAAGAACGCGCAACTGGCCGAGCAGAACGCCAGCCTCGGCCAGGAACTGGCCCAGGCCAAGGAAGAGAACGACAGCCTGCAGTTGTCGCTGATGGAGCAGGAAGAGAAGCACGGCGCCACCGCCGCCCGCATCCAGGCCCTGGTCGAGCGCGCCAGCGCAGGTGTCGTGAACGCATGAGACTGCAAGCGCAGCCGGTCAATGTCGTGTCGATCCTGGGCAACGACTATTCGCTCAAGGCACCCGAAGGCCAGGAAGAAACCCTCTCCCAGGCCGTGCGCATGCTCAACGTCGCGCTGGCCGAAACCAAGCGCAACTACCCGACCCTGATCGGCGACAAGCTGCTGGTGCTGGCTGCCCTGAACTTGTGCTCCAAGCAGATCGAACTGCAGCACGAGCACGACCGCACCCTCGAACGCACCCAGGCGCAGATCGACGCCACGGTCGATGCCATCAGCCGGACCATCGGCGACCAGTAAAGCGCTCAAGCATCCCCTGTGGGAGCGGGTTTACCCGCGAAGACGTCGGTGAGGCCACCATCGTCTTCGCGGGTAAACCCGCTCCCACAGTTGTTTTGTGCTGCCTCGGATCACTGGAATAGCTGGATACTTAAGTGTATACACTTCCCGAAAAACAATAATTATCGGGGAATGGGGCATGCGTATCTGGCGGCGGAGCATCCAGTGGCAACTGATCGCAAGCATGGGCGCCGCCCTGCTGGCGAGCATCCTGGTGGTGGTGGTGATCTACACAATGGCGCTCAATCGCCTCACCGAGCGCTATCTGGTCGACACGGCGTTGCCGGCCAGCGTCGAGGCCATCCGCAACGATATCGAGCGCATGCTCGGCCAGCCGCTGGTGGCGGCGGCGGACATCGCCGGCAATACCCTGCTGCGCGACTGGCTGGCCGCCGGTGAATCCCCGGCCGAGCTGCCGCGTTTCATCGAATACCTGGACGCGGCCAAGCAGCGCAACCACGCCTTCACCACCCTGTTCGCCTCGACCGTCACTGGCCACTACTACAACGAGAAGGGCCTGGACCGCACCCTCAGCCGCGCCAATCCCAAGGACAAGTGGTTCTACGGCTACATCGACAGTGGCGCCGAGCGCCTGATCAACATCGATATCGACGGCTCCACCGGCGAGCTGGCGCTGTTTATCGACTACCGGGTCGAGAAGGACGGCCAGCTGGTCGGCGTGGCCGGCATGGGCCTGCGCATGACCGAGCTGTCGAAGCTGATCCACGACTTCAGTTTCGGCGAGCACGGCAAAGTGTTCCTGGTGCGCAATGACGGCTTGATCCAGGTCCATCCCGACCAGCAGTTCAGTGGCAAGCGCCAGCTCGCCGAGCAGTTGGACGTCGAGGCGGCGAAGGCCGTGCTGGTGGGCGGTGAAGGCCTGCGCAGCAGCCGTTTCCAGCGTGATGGCGAGGATTACCTGGCCCTGGGCCTGCCCCTGCGCGACCTGAACTGGACCCTGGTGGCCGAGGTGCCGGAAGCCGAGATCTACGCCCAGGCCCGCCAGGCCATCTGGCAGACCTGCTTGATCGGCGGCGGTGTGGCGCTGCTGTCGCTGTTGCTGGTGGTGCTGCTGGCACGCGGGTTGGTGCGGCCTATTCGTCAGGTCACGGCGGCACTGGTGCAGATCGGCGGTGACGCGGGTGATCTCAGCCATCGCCTGGACGACTCGCGCCAGGATGAACTGGGCGACCTGGCCCGTGGCTTCAACCGCTTCCTCGACAGCCAGCGCGGCCTGATCGGTGAAGTGCTGCGCACCACCGAGCGCCTGCACCTGTCGGTGGAGCAGGTGACCCAGGTGGTGGACAACACCGCCGAACGCTCCGGGCGGCAGCAGGAGATGACCGAGATGGTCGCCACCGCCGTGCACGAGATGGGCCTGACCGTGCAGGACATCGCCCAGAATGCCGGCTTCGCCGCCCATGCCTCGCAGTCGGCGCGCGACGAGGCGTTGCAGGCGCGGGAGGTGGTGCGTCGCTCCATCCACAACATCGAAGGCATGTCCGGGGAGATCGGCCGCGCCGCCGAGGCGGTGACGCAGCTGGCGGACGAGGTCGCCTCGATCGACGAAGTGCTGGCGGTGATCCGCAGTATTTCCGAGCAGACTAACCTGCTGGCGCTCAATGCCGCCATCGAAGCGGCGCGGGCCGGCGAGATGGGCCGGGGTTTTGCCGTAGTGGCCGATGAGGTGCGGACCCTGGCGCGGCGCACCCAGGTATCCACCGACGAGGTGCAGCAGATGATCCACCGACTCAAGCAGGGTGCGGGCACCGCCGTGGCGTCGATGCAGGCGGGGCAGCAGGCGACCGGCAACGGGGTCGAGTCGAGCCAGCGCACGGGGGCTTCGCTGGGGGCTATCACCGATCAGGTCGAGCGCATCAGCGGCATGAACGAGCAGGTGGCCACGGCGACCGAGGAGCAGTCGGCGGTGACCGAGGAGATCAACCGGACGGTGCAGGGGATTTCCGACCTGGCGCGGCAGACGGCCAGCGAAGTGCAGGGGTGTCGCGAGGAGTGCCAGGCGTTGCGTGGGCTGGCTGATGATCTGGCGCGGCAGATGGGTGGGTTCAGGCTTTAGATCGATGTTGGATTCTTCGCGGGTAACCCGCTCCCACAGGTTGATCACTGCCCTTGAAGACGGTGCCGTACCTGTGGGAGCGGGTTTACCCGCGAATGCGATCTGTCAGGCGCCGAAAATGGCGCGGATATCCGCCGCCAGCTCCCGCACCCGGGCTTCCTGGGTATCCCACGAACACATGAACCGCGCCCCACCGCTACCAATGAAGGTATAGAATCGCCAGCCTTTGTTGCGCAGCACCTCCAGCGCATGCTCCGGCATCTGCAGGAACACCCCGTTGGCCTCCACCGGGAACATCAGCTCGACTTCCGGCAGATCGCTCACCAGCGACGCCAGCAACTGCGCGCAGTGGTTGGCGTGCTTGCCATGGCGCATCCACGCGCCATCTTCCAGCAGCCCGACCCACGGCGCCGACAAGAAACGCATCTTCGACGCCAGTTGCCCGGCCTGCTTGCAGCGGTAGTCGAAGTCCTCGGCCAGGTCGCGGTTGAAGAACAGGATTGCCTCGCCGACCGCCATGCCGTTCTTGGTGCCGCCAAAGCACAGCACATCAACCCCGGCCTTCCAGGTCAGCTCGGCCGGCGAGCAGCCGAGGAACGCGCAGGCGTTGGTAAAGCGCGCGCCGTCCATGTGCAGGTTCAGGCCCAGCTCCTTGCAGGTGGCGCTGATCGCCTTGAGCTCGTCGGGGCGATACACGGTACCCACTTCGGTGGCCTGGGTGATGGTCACCACGCGAGGTTTGGGGTAGTGGATGTCCTGACGCTTGAGCGCCACTTCGCGGATCGACTGGGGCGTCAGCTTGCCGTTTACGCTGGCGGCGGTCAGCAGCTTGGAGCCGTTGGAGAAGAACTCCGGCGCGCCGCATTCGTCGGTCTCGACGTGGGCGGTCTCGGAGCAGATCACGCTGTGGTAGCTCTGGCACAGCGAGGCCAGGGCCAGGGAGTTGGCGGCGGTGCCGTTGAAGGCGAAGAACACCTCGCAGTCGGTCTCGAACAGCTTGCGGAAGTATTCCGAGGCGCGTTCGGTCCACTGGTCGTCGCCGTAGGCGCGTTGGTGGCCGTGGTTGGCCTTTTCCATGGCGGCCCAGGCTTCGGGGCAGATGCCGGAGTAGTTGTCGCTGGCGAATTGTTGGTTGTTGTCGGTCATGACGCCTGTCCTTTTGTACGACGCAGGATCGCACTCTAAACCATCGATTTGGCGGTTGCCTATACAGGCCCAGGCTTGCGTCACCTGTGCCGGCCTCTTCGCGGGTAAACCCGCTCCCACAGGGATTGCGCCACACCCTGTGGGAGCGGGTTTACCCGCGAAGAGGCCGGCACAGACAAACACTGCAGCCAATGTCGTAAACGCGCCATTGCAAGGCGCGCGCAGGCATCTGTACCACCGTGCCCGGTCATACCATCGCTGCAAAGGGTGGGAAAACCCTCACCAGACAAGAAACGATCGCTGCCGGGAGATACACGATGTTCAGCAAGCAAGACCAGATCCAGGGTTATGACGACGCACTGCTGGCGGCGATGAATGCCGAGGAACAGCGCCAGGAAGATCACATCGAGCTGATCGCCTCGGAGAACTACACCAGCAAGCGCGTGATGCAGGCCCAGGGCAGCGGCCTGACCAACAAGTACGCCGAGGGCTACCCGGGCAAGCGCTACTACGGCGGCTGCGAGCATGTGGACAAGGTCGAGGCGCTGGCCATCGAGCGCGCCAAGCAGCTGTTCGGCGCCGACTACGCCAACGTCCAGCCGCACTCCGGCTCCTCGGCCAACGGCGCCGTGTATCTCGCCCTGCTGCAGGCCGGCGACACCATCCTGGGCATGAGCCTGGCCCACGGCGGCCACCTGACCCACGGTGCCAAGGTGTCGTCCTCGGGCAAGCTGTACAACGCCGTGCAGTACGGTATCGACACCAATACCGGCCTGATCGACTACGACGAAGTCGAGCGCCTGGCAGTCGAGCACAAACCGAAGATGATCGTCGCCGGCTTCTCGGCCTACTCCAAGACCCTGGATTTCCCACGCTTCCGTCAGATCGCCGATAAAGTCGGCGCGCTGCTGTTCGTCGACATGGCCCACGTTGCCGGCCTGGTCGCCGCCGGCCTGTACCCCAACCCGATCCCCTTCGCCGACGTGGTCACCACCACCACCCACAAGACCCTGCGTGGTCCGCGTGGCGGCCTGATCCTGGCCAAGAGCAACGAAGAGATCGAGAAGAAGCTCAACGCCGCCGTGTTCCCCGGCGCCCAGGGCGGCCCGCTGATGCACGTGATCGCCGCCAAGGCGGTGTGCTTCAAGGAAGCGCTGGAGCCTGAGTTCAAGAGCTACCAGAAACAGGTCATCGAAAACGCCCAGGCCATGGCCCAGGTGTTCATCGACCGTGGCTACGACGTGGTCTCCGGCGGCACCGACAACCACCTGTTCCTGGTCAGCCTGATCCGCCAGGGCCTGACCGGCAAGGACGCCGACGCCGCCCTCGGCCGCGCCCATATCACCGTCAACAAGAACGCCGTGCCCAACGACCCGCAGTCGCCGTTCGTCACCTCGGGCCTGCGTATCGGCACCCCGGCCGTCACCACCCGTGGCTTCAAGGTTGCCCAGTGCGTGGCGCTGGCCGGCTGGATCTGCGATGTGCTGGACAACCTGGGCGACGCCGATGTCGAGGCCGATGTGGCCAAGAACGTCGCCGCCCTGTGCGCCGACTTCCCGGTCTACCGCTGAGTGGAGCAGAACACCATGCAACGTTATTCGGGCTTCGGCCTCTTCAAGCACTCCCTCAGCCACCACGAGAACTGGCAGCGCATGTGGCGCACGCCGACCCCTAAAAAGGTCTACGACGTGGTCATCGTCGGCGGTGGCGGCCATGGCCTGGCGACCGCCTACTACCTGGCGAAAGAGCACGGCATCACCAATGTGGCGGTGGTCGAGAAGGGCTACCTGGGCGGCGGCAACACCGCCCGCAACACCACCATCGTGCGTTCCAACTACCTGTGGGACGAGTCGGCGCACCTGTACGAACACGCCATGAAGCTGTGGGAAGGGCTGTCCCAGGACATCAACTACAATGTGATGTTCTCCCAGCGCGGCGTCTACAACCTGTGCCACACCCTGCAGGACATCCGCGATTCCGAGCGCCGGGTCAACGCCAACCGCCTCAATGGCGTGGATGGCGAGCTGATCCGCACCGAGCAGGTCGCGGCCGAGATCCCGTACCTCGACTGCTCGAAGAACACCCGCTACCCGATCCTCGGCGCCACCGTGCAGCGCCGTGGCGGCGTGGCCCGCCACGATGCCGTGGCCTGGGGCTTCGCCCGTGCCGCCGACGCCCTGGGCGTGGACCTGATCCAGCAGACCGAGGTGATCGGCTTCCGTAAAGAGAATGGCGCCGTGATCGGCGTTGAAACCAACAAGGGTTTCATCGGCGCCAAGCGCGTCGGCGTGGTCACCGCGGGTAACTCCGGGCACATGGCCAAGCTGGCGGGCTTCCGCCTGCCGCTCGAATCGCACCCGTTGCAGGCACTGGTATCGGAGCCGATCAAGCCGATCATCGACAGCGTGATCATGTCCAACGCCGTGCACGGCTACATCAGCCAGTCCGACAAGGGCGACCTGGTGATCGGTGCCGGCATCGACGGCTGGGTCGGCTACGGCCAGCGCGGTTCGTACCCGGTCATCGAGCACACCCTGCAGGCGATCGTCGAGATGTTCCCGATCCTCTCCCGCGTGCGCATGAACCGCCAGTGGGGCGGCATCGTCGATACCACCCCCGACGCCTGCCCGATCATCTCCAAGACCCCGGTGAAGAACATGTTCTTCAACTGCGGCTGGGGCACCGGCGGCTTCAAGGCCACCCCGGGCTCGGGCAACGTCTTCGCCGCGAGCCTGGCCAAAGGCGAGATGCACCCGCTGGCCGCGCCTTTCTCCATCGACCGTTTCTACAACGGCGCGCTGATCGACGAACACGGCGCCGCTGCCGTCGCCCACTGACCCGGAGACAACCGTCATGTTGCAAATCTTCTGTCCCCACTGCGGTGAGCTGCGCTCCGAGGAAGAATTCCACGCGTCGGGCCAGGCGCACATCGCCCGCCCGCTGGACCCGAACGCCTGCTCCGACGAGGAGTGGGGCACCTACATGTTCTTCCGTGACAACCCGCGTGGCATCCACCACGAACTGTGGGACCACGTCGCGGGCTGTCGCCAGTACTTCAACGTCACCCGCGACACCGTGACCTACGAGATCCTGGAAACCTACAAGATCGGCGAGAAGCCTCAGGTCACCGCCGCCTCGAAACAGAGCACCGCGCCAGCGACCGCCAAGGGCCAAGGGGAAAAAGTATGAGCCAGACCTATCGCCTCGCCAGCGGCGGCCGTATCGACCGCAGCAAGGTGCTGAACTTCAGCTTCAACGGCAAGACCTACCAGGGCTATGCCGGCGACACCCTGGCCGCCGCGCTGCTGGCCAACGGTGTCGACATCGTCGGGCGCAGCTTCAAGTACTCGCGCCCGCGCGGGATCATCGCCGCCGGCACCGAAGAGCCGAACGCCATCTTGCAGATCGGCTCCAGCGAAGCCACCCAGATCCCCAACGTGCGCGCCACCCAGCAGGCCTTGTATGCTGGCCTGGTGGCCACCAGCACCAACGGCTGGCCGAACGTCAACAACGACATGATGGGCATCATCGGCAAGGTCGGCGGCAACATGATGCCGCCTGGGTTCTACTACAAGACCTTCATGTACCCCAAGTCGTTCTGGATGACCTACGAGAAGTACATCCGCAAGGCGGCGGGCCTGGGCCGTGCGCCGCTGCAGAACGACCCGGACAGCTACGACTACATGAACCAGCACTGCGACGTGCTGATCGTCGGCGCCGGCCCTGCCGGTCTGGCCGCCGCGCTGGCTGCTGCCCGTAGCGGTGCCCGGGTGATCCTGGCCGACGAGCAGGAAGAGTTCGGCGGCACCTTGCTCGACAGTCGCGAAACCCTCGATGGCAAACCGGCCGCCGATTGGGTCCATGCCGTGGTGGCCGAGCTGGAAAGCCTGCCGGAAGTCACCCTGCTGCCGCGCAGCACGGTCAACGGCTACCACGACCACAACTTCCTTACCATCCACGAGCGCCTCACCGACCACCTCGGCGACCGTGCGCCGATCGGCCAGGTGCGCCAGCGCGTGCACCGTGTGCGTGCCAACCGCGTGGTGCTGGCCGCTGGCGCCCACGAGCGTCCGCTGGTGTACGGCAACAACGACCTGCCGGGCAACATGCTCGCAGGCGCCGTATCGACCTACGTGCGCCGCTATGGCGTGGCCCCGGGCCGCAAGCTGGTGCTGTCGACCAACAACGACCACGCCTACCGCGCCGCGCTGGACTGGCACGACGCCGGCCTGCAAGTGGTCGCCATCGCTGACGCCCGCCACAATCCACGCGGTTCGCTGGTCGAAGAAGCCCGCGCCAAGGGCATCCGCATCCTTACCTCCAGCGCCGTGATCGAGGCCAAGGGCAGCAAGCACGTCACCGGTGCCCGCGTGGCCGCTATCGATGTGCAGGCGCACAAGGTCACCAGCCCTGGGGAAACTCTCGACTGTGATCTGATCGCCACCTCCGGCGGTTACAGCCCGGTGGTGCACCTGGCCTCGCACCTGGGCGGTCGCCCGGTGTGGCGTGAAGACATCCTCGGCTTCGTGCCGGGCGATGCCCCGCAGAAGCGCGTGTGCGTCGGTGGTGTGAACGGTGTCTACGCCTTGGGCGATGTGATCGCCGACGGCTTCGAGGGCGGCGTGCGCGCCGCCACCGAGGCCGGCTTCAAGGCCATCGTCGGCACCCTGCCGAAAACCCTGGCGCGCAAGGAAGAGGCCACCGTGGCCCTGTTCCAGGTGCCCCACGACAAAGGCACCGCCCGTGCGCCGAAGCAGTTTGTCGACCAGCAGAACGACGTCACCGCCGCCGCTATCGAGTTGGCCACCCGCGAAGGCTTCGAGTCGGTCGAGCACGTCAAGCGCTACACCGCCCTGGGCTTCGGCACCGACCAGGGCAAGCTGGGCAACATCAATGGCCTGGCCATCGCCGCCCGCTCGCTCGGGATAGGCATCCCGGAAATGGGCACCACCATGTTCCGCCCCAACTACACGCCGGTGACCTTTGGCGCGGTGGCGGGCCGGCACTGTGGCCACCTGTTCGAGCCGGTGCGCTTCACCGCCCTGCATGCCTGGCACATCAAGAACGGCGCCGAGTTCGAGGACGTCGGCCAGTGGAAGCGCCCGTGGTACTTCCCCAAGCCCGGCGAAGATATCCACACCGCCGTGGCCCGCGAATGCAAGGCCGTGCGTGACAGCGTCGGCCTGCTGGATGCCTCGACCCTGGGCAAGATCGATATCCAGGGCCCGGACGCCCGCGAGTTCCTCAACCGCATCTACACCAACGCCTGGACCAAGCTCGACGTGGGCAAGGCCCGCTACGGCCTGATGTGCAAGGAAGACGGCATGGTCTTCGACGACGGCGTGACCGCCTGCGTTGGCGACAACCACTTCATCATGACCACCACCACCGGTGGCGCCGCCCGCGTGCTGCAGTGGCTGGAGCTGTACCACCAGACCGAATGGCCGGACATGAAGGTGTACTTCACCTCGGTCACCGACCACTGGGCGACCATGACCCTGTCCGGCCCCAACAGCCGCAAGCTGCTGGCCGAGGTCAGCGACATCGACCTGGACAAGGAAGGCTTCCCGTTCATGAGCTGGAAGGAAGGCCTGGTCGGCGGCGTGCCGGCGCGGGTGTTCCGCATCTCGTTCACCGGCGAGCTGTCGTACGAGATCAACGTCCAGGCCAACTACGCCATGGGCGTGCTGGAACAGATCGTCGAGGCCGGTAAAAAGTACAACCTGACCCCGTACGGCACCGAGACCATGCACGTACTGCGCGCCGAGAAGGGCTTCATCATCGTCGGCCAGGACACTGACGGCTCGATGACCCCGGACGACCTCAACATGAGCTGGTGCGTCGGTCGCAACAAACCGTACTCGTGGATCGGCCTGCGCGGCATGAACCGCGAGGACACCGTGCGCGAGAACCGCAAGCAGCTGGTGGGCCTCAAGCCTGTGGACCCGAACGTGTGGCTGCCGGAAGGCGCCCAGCTGGTGTTCGATCCCAAGCAGCCGATCCCGATGGACATGGTCGGCCACGTCACCTCCAGCTACGCGGCCAACTCCCTGGGCTATTCGTTCGCCATGGGCGTGGTCAAGGGCGGTCTCAAGCGCCTGGGCGAGCGGGTGTATTCGCCCCAGGCCGACGGCAGCGTGATCGAGGCCGAGATCGTGTCTTCGGTGTTCTTCGATCCGAAGGGCGAGCGGCAGAACGTCTAAGGCTTGCGGCTGGTAACGCCGGGCCCTGTGGGAGCGGGTTCACCCGCGAATGCGATGTTGGCTGTACCGCCGCATTCGCGGGTAAACCCGCTCCCACAGGTTCGGTGTCGCTCTGACCCACAGAATTCAAGGCAGGTAAGAAATGAGCGCTATCAACGTCTTCCAGCAAAACCCGGGCTCCGATGCCAAGGCCCAGTCGCCGCTGCACCACGCCGACCTGGCCAGCCTGGTCGGCAAGGGCCGCAAGAACGCAGGCGTGACCCTGCGCGAAAAGAAACTCCTCGGCCACCTGACTATCCGTGGCAACGGCCATGACCAGGCCTTCGCCGGCGGCGTGCACAAGGCCCTGGGCCTGGAGCTGCCGGTGGCCCTGACCGTGGTCGCCAACAACGAGATGTCGCTGCAATGGGTGGGCCCGGACGAGTGGCTGCTGATCGTCCCCGGCGGCCAGGAGTTCGCCGTCGAGCAGAAACTGCGCGACGCCCTCGACGGCCAGCATATCCAGGTGGTCAACGTCAGCGGCGGGCAGACCCTGCTCGAGCTGCGCGGCCCCAACGTGCGCGACGTGCTGATGAAATCCACCAGCTATGATGTACACCCGAACAACTTCCCGGTCGGCAAGGCTGTCGGTACCGTGTTCGCCAAGTCGCAGCTGGTGATCCGTCGCACTGCCGAGGACACCTGGGAGCTGGTGATCCGCCGCAGCTTCTCAGACTACTGGTGGCTGTGGCTGCAGGACGCGTCGGCCGAGTACGGCCTGGCTATCGAAGCGTAAGGAGCATTACCCATGAGTCGGGCACCGGACACCTGGATTCTCACTGCCGACTGCCCGAGCATGCTCGGCACGGTCGATGTGGTGACGCGTCATCTCTACGAGCAGCGCTGCTACGTCACCGAGCACCATTCCTTCGATGACCGGCTGTCGGGGCGGTTCTTCATTCGCGTGGAGTTCCGCGTCCCGGACGGTTTCGACGAGGATGCCTTCCGTGCGGGGCTGGCCGAGCGCAGCGAGGCGTTCGGCATGGCCTTCGAGCTGACCGCGCCGAATCACCGCCCCAAGGTGGTGATCATGGTGTCCAAGGCCGACCATTGTCTTAACGACCTGCTGTATCGCCAGCGCATCGGCCAGCTGACGATGGATGTGGTCGCTGTAGTGTCGAACCACCCCGACCTCGAACCCTTGGCGCACTGGCACAAGATCCCCTATTACCACTTCGCCCTCGACCCGAACGACAAGCCGGCGCAGGAGCGCAAGGTGCTGCAGGTGATCGAGGAGAGCGGCGCCGAGCTGGTCATTCTTGCCCGCTACATGCAGGTGCTGTCGCCGGAGCTGTGCCGGCGGCTGGATGGCTGGGCGATCAACATCCATCACTCGCTGCTGCCGGGGTTCAAAGGCGCCAAGCCGTATCACCAGGCCTACAACAAGGGCGTGAAGATGGTTGGCGCCACGGCCCACTACATCAACAACGACCTGGACGAAGGGCCGATCATCGCCCAGGGCGTCGAGGTGGTGGACCATGCCCACTATCCCGAGGACCTGATCGCCAAGGGGCGCGATATCGAGTGCCTGACCCTGGCGCGGGCTGTTGGTTATCACATCGAACGGCGGGTTTTCCTAAACGCCAATCGCACAGTAGTTCTCTAGCGCCTGCACTGGCCCTTTCGCGGGTAAACCCGCTCCCACAGGGATCTCCACTGCATCAAGCACTGTGGGGCCCTGTGGGAGCGGGTTTGATCTGGTCAAGTAATTTTGGACACCGGTTAAGGTTCATGCCGCTGCCTTGAGCTTTTCCTCCATGGCTACTGGCGTTTCATAGCCGTTGTAGCTGTGGAGGCGCTTGAGGTTGTAGCGCATCAGATAAGCCTGGATATCCACTCGTGCCTGCGCTTCGGTCTCGTAACCCTCTGCCGGCACCCATTCTGATTTCAATGCTCCGAAGAATCGCTCCATGGCAGCGTTATCCCAGCATTGGCCTCGATGGCTCATGCTCTGGTTCAAGTTGTACTCATCGAGCGCGGCTCTGAATTTATGGCTGGTGTACTGACAGCCCTGGTCTGAATGAAACATTACGCCCGCCGGCCTACCCCGCGATTCAGCGGCCATGCGCAGGGCGTTACAAGCTAAGTTGGCATCTGCAATCATCGAGAATGCCCAACCCACTACGCGACGGGCATAGAGGTCAATCACGGCGGCTAGGTACAGCCAGCGCCTGCCAACCTGGATATAGGTCACATCGCCACACCAAACCTCATTGATCGCCGAAACCTTGAAATTGCGCTTCAGCTGATTCTCGGCGATCAACGCTTCTGCCCCTGATGACCGATAGCGGTGCGGCCTGCGCTGTTTGCACTTCAGGCCAGCTTCACGCATTAGCGCACGCACCTTGTATCGTCCTATTTCATGGCCTTCGTGCCGCAATTCCTGCGCCAGGGTTCGCGAGCCAGAAGCACTTCGCGATGCGTTGAAGTGCTTGATTACCAGCAGGCGTAGCGCATCTCTTGCCGGGTTTTCACGTCCTTGTCGTTTGCGCCACGCATAGAAACTGCTGCGCTTAACCCCAAGCACGCGGCAGCAGTCGACAACAGGGTATTGCTCACTCAGCTCGTTGATCAGCGAGAACGATCTTTGGAGTCCCGAAGCAGGAGAGCACTGGCCTTTTTTAGGATTTCGATATCCCGATCCTTTTGCCGAACCAGCGCTTCGAGTTCTTCAATTCGTTGCTGCTCGGGTGTAATCGCTTTGGCTCCAGCCGGAACCTTACCGGTTCTCTCTTCACGCACCTGGTCAACCCAGCGGCGAAGCGCGGTAGGGCCCAGCCCAAGGGCGGCACAGACCTCAGGAACTGACTGCCCACCGTCCAGCACCATTTCGGCAGCTTGGACTTTGTATTCTCTTGAATAAGATTTACGCACTGATTTTGCCTCCAATTGGGCGCCATCATAGCGCCCGATGAAGGTGTCCAAAATCATTAGGCCAGTTCAGTTTACCCGCGAATGGGCCAGCATATTTTTACCTGCCGTGAACAGGCATCTGCCTGTCGCATCCAGTCACCGCCCCACCTCCCATCCAGCCCACAATCCCCTGCATTCCAGTAACACAGGCCGCCCACGGAAAGGCGGCGCTTTCCACCACCGCTGCATAAATACAAATCAAGCGAGGTAAGAAGCATGTCTGGTAACCGTGGAGTGGTGTATCTCGGCGCGGGCAAGGTCGAGGTGCAGAAGATCGACTACCCCAAGATGCAGGACCCGCGCGGCAAGAAGATCGAGCACGGCGTCATCCTCAAGGTGGTCTCCACCAACATCTGCGGCTCCGACCAGCACATGGTCCGTGGCCGCACCACCGCCCAGGTCGGCCTGGTCCTGGGCCATGAAATCACCGGTGAAATCGTCGAAATGGGCCGTGACGTCGAACGCCTGAAAATCGGCGATCTGGTGTCGGTACCCTTCAACGTCGCCTGCGGCCGCTGTCGCTCGTGCAAAGAGATGCACACCGGCGTCTGCCTCACCGTCAACCCGGCCCGCGCCGGTGGCGCTTACGGTTACGTCGACATGGGCGACTGGACCGGCGGCCAGGCCGAATACGTGCTGGTGCCCTACGCCGACTTCAACCTGCTGAAACTGCCGGACCGCGACAAGGCCATGGAGAAGATCCGCGACCTGACCTGCCTGTCCGACATCCTCCCCACCGGTTACCACGGCGCCGTCACCGCGGGTGTTGGCCCGGGCAGCACCGTGTACGTGGCGGGTGCCGGCCCGGTCGGCCTGGCCGCCGCCGCTTCCGCCCGCCTGCTGGGCGCCGCTTGCGTGATCGTCGGCGACCTCAACCCGGCCCGGCTGGCTCACGCCAAGTCGCAAGGTTTCGAAGTGGTCGACCTGTCCAAGGACACTCCGCTGCACGAACAGATCATCGATATCCTCGGTGAGCCGGAAGTGGACTGCGCCGTCGATGCCGTCGGCTTCGAGGCCCGTGGTCATGGTCATGAAGGCGCCAAGCACGAAGCCCCGGCCACCGTGCTCAACTCGCTGATGCAGGTGACCCGCGTGGCCGGCAAGATCGGCATTCCGGGCCTGTACGTGACCGAAGATCCGGGCGCGGTGGATGCCGCCGCCAAGATCGGTGCCCTGAGCATCCGCTTCGGCCTGGGCTGGGCCAAGTCCCACAGCTTCCACACCGGGCAGACCCCGACCATGAAGTACAACCGCCAGCTGATGCAGGCGATCATGTGGGATCGCATCAATATCGCAGAGGTGGTGGGGGTGCAGGTGATCAGCCTGGATCAGGCGCCGGAGGGGTATGGCGAGTTTGATGCGGGGGTGCCGAAGAAGTTTGTGATTGATCCGCATGGGACGTTTAGTGCGGCATAGGCTATAGCAAGCGGGTTAGAGAAACGTCGCGCATGGGGCGCGACGTCTTTCTTAATTAGAGTTTCGACTGTCTGACATGGTGTCTGATGGGTTATTGAAATTTTTGTCGTCATATTGGTCTTGGAATGTTTTTGGGCCGCGCGCAGTGTTGGCATCTCGGTAGGCAAGGTTGGACATGTGGGAGTCAAAGGCTCGTGCGTCGTTTCCAATACCCTTCAATACCTGTTTGGCGTTTTTGATGGCTGCTGTGGCTTCGGCGAATTCTGTGACGCCATCGGACTTTAAACCTCTCATCTTTCTTTCTGCTCGTCCTATTTGGGTTTTAAGTATTTGTTTGCTGTTGCTAATGACCTCGGCTGGTACGCCTCCGATGGTGCCATACTGTTCTTGTGTGCGTTGTGCCTCATGAATAAGATCTGATCTACTATAAAGTATATCTGTCGTCTCGGTTAGTGCCTTGGCACGTTGTTGGATTCGTTCGCTCTTGCTTCTGAACCAGGTGCGTGGTTTTGTTAAGGAGAAGTGACCATTAATATCTAGCCTGTTAATGGGGTCGTTTAAGCAGTAGCAGTAGCTATTTAGTCCGCCTTCATTGAATGGGCTTAAATTGTCGGGTGATTGAAATCGCATTAAAGTTGAGCTGAATGGGCGATGGTATTCAGATCCAAGTAGGTACATGTCGGCGTGGTAGCGAAGTTGGCTGTTGAACCCTAGTGCTGGGGCTGGGGTAATATCGAAAGGATTATACCCGTATTGCGTGTAGGCAATGGCATTCGTCTTTGATGGGGTGTGGTGGTTTAAAATAGAACCCAAAGTATCTATGGCCAATAGTGCATTGGTTATATGGAGTGTGCGCGCCTGTGACATGGGATCACCATTGTTAAGCCTGTTTCTACCCGACTCTGGGGTATGGATTAACAATCCGCAACTGGTAGAAATGCTAGGTCTCCGGAGTGTTCCTACGTATTTGTAGGTCATTTCCTGCTTACCTCATGAAATCACGAGAAATATCCTTCGTGTTCAGTCGATATGTGTCTGATTGTTCGGGGAAGCCTTGCCCACTAGGCTCTTCTGGTCGCTGTCGGTTCAGCGATCGGGTGTGGAAACCCGGATATGCATTCTGGAACGTGTCGTCATGGCGGCTGTGCGCGGGAGGCTTTGTGCCTACCGGGTTTTCCTGAATGCATCCGGGTTTCCACCCCGTGTACAGCTGCCACCCTTTTGTGTGGAAACGAATGGTGCAGCATCACTGCATTCAGGTGACTGCCATGAAAAAGATCGTCCCCGACCCACCCCACCAATTCGCCTTACCCCCCGACAAATCCCTCGCCCGCGCCATCCACGACGGTGTCGTGCCCATGGAATACGTGCTGGCCAACGTCTCCCACTACCTGATGTTCGCCTTCAGCGACAGCCACCGGGCGCTGGACCGCATCGAGGACGAGGAGACGCGGCAATTGCTCAAGCTTGGGCTAAGGGCCATGCAGATCGCCTGGGGGCAGGCGGATGCGCTGGCCAGTGCGGTGGAAAACAGAGCCGGCCAGTAAATGTCCATCGCGGGGCAGGCCCGCTCCCACGAATGACCCCGCGCTGCGTGGGAGCGGGCTTGGCCCGCGATATGGCCCTTGCAATGAACACCGATGGCCGGCCCGGAACAAACCCCTGGCACTCCAGTCCAACCCCTCGTTTCCCGGCCATTCCGGCCGACGAGGTCCCTCCCGATGAAAGCATTCACCCTGGCAACCCTGATGACCCTGGCCGCAAGCCCGGTGTTCGCCTTCAATCTCAGCGACGCGGCCAATGCCGTCTCGGCCATGCAGAACCAGAATCAACAGGGCCAGGTGCAGGCCCCGGCTGGCCAGGCCAACTTGCTTAACACCTTGGGCAGCGAATTGAAGATCACCCCCGAACAGGCCATTGGTGGCGCCGGGGCGATGTTAGGGCTGGCGCGCAACAACCTCAGCGGCGACGACTATGGGCAACTGACCAAGGCCGTGCCGGGGCTGGACCTGCTATCGGGCACCAATGCGCTGGGTGGGTTGAGCGGGCTGGGGCAGTTGCTCGGCAATGACAAGAACAGCTCGGCGTTGGGCAATGCGTTGGGCGGTGAGGTGCAGAACCGCAACGACCTGGACACCGCCTTCAAGGCGCTGGGCATGGATACCGGGATGATCGGGCAGTTCGCGCCGTTGATCCTGCAGTATCTGGGGCAGCAGGGGATTGCCGGGTCGTTGCTGCAGAACCTGGGGAGCCTGTGGAATAGCCCTGCGCCGTTGAGCCAGCCATCGGTCTGAGCGCCAGACGCGGGCAGGGTAGGAGCGGCCTTGTGCCGCGAAAGGGCTGCGTAGCGGCCCCAGGTTCCCAGCGTTTAGGCCAAGAGTGCAGGGGCCGCTGTGCGGCCCTTTCGCTGCACAAGGCCGCTCCTACAAGGGACCGCGAAATGCTGCAGGCGCGGGCTTCAACGCATTTCGGCGCGCAGTTGCTCGATCCGCTGGTCCTTCTCCAGCCACAGCTGGTTTACCCAGGCCTGCACCGTCTGGCGGAAGGCCGGGTCGTTCTCGTAGTCGCCTTCGCTCAGCGCCGGATCCAGCTCGCGCACGCGGATGTCGATGATCACCCGGCTGATGCTGCCGTTGAGCAGGTCCCAGAAACCCGGCGCCTTGTCGCCCGGGTAGACGATGGTCACATCGAGCAGCGCATCCAGCTGCTCGCCCAGCGCCGCCAGCACGAAGGCCACGCCGCCGGCCTTGGGTTTGAGCAGATGGCGGTAGGGCGACTGTTGCTGTTGGCGCTTGGCCTCGGTGAAGCGGGTGCCTTCGAGGTAGTTGACCACCGTCACCGGCTGGCGCTTGAACAGCTCGCAGGCGGCCTTGGTGATTTCCAGGTCCTTGCCCTTGAGTTCGGGGTGCTTGTCGAGGAAGGCCTTGCTGTAGCGCTTCATGAACGGGTAATCCAGGCCCCACCAGGCCAGGCCCAGCAGCGGCACCCAGATCAGCTCCTTCTTGAGGAAGAACTTGAAGAACGGCACGCGGCGGTTGAGGCTCTCGATCAGCGCCGGGATATCGACCCAGGTCTGGTGGTTGCTCACGCACAGGTACGAGGTGTCCTGGCGCAGGGTATCGACGCCGCGGATGTCCCACTGGGTGGGGATGCACAGGGCGAAGATGGCCTTGTCGACTTCCGACCAGGTCTCGGCGATCCACATCACCGCGGCCGACGCGTAGTCGCGGCCACGGCCGGGCAGTACCAGCTTGAGCAGGGCGAAGACCAGCAACGGGCCGATCATCACCAGGGTGTTGAGCAGCAGCAGGGTAAGGGTGAGGGTGCCGGTCAGCAGGCGACGCATAAGGAGACTCTTGTTGGTGTGAGGTAAACGGTGGCTAATGATAAGCAGGGCAGTGGCCTACGCCAAACGTCGTACGTCCATTAACTGGGACAAATGTTTCACATTGTGTTGTTTAACCTTTGCCAGCGAACCTATCCTGCCTGCGCAGTCTAAGCACTGACCCCTCTCAAGGAAGCCTGCCCCGTGAAACCCCTGCTTGCCCTGCTGTCCCTTCTGGCGCTGCCGGTGATGGCCGCCGAGCCCACCCTGTACGGTCGCTACGAGAACATCGCCCTGCCGGAGATCGGTGAAACCCTCAAGGCCAAGATGGACACCGGCGCCTACACCGCGTCGCTATCGGCCAAGGATATCGAGCTGTTCACCCGCGACGGTGAGGACTGGGTGCGTTTCCGCCTGGCCACCAAGAATGCCAATGGCAAGGTCTACGAACACAAGCTGGCGCGCATCAGCAAGATCAAGAACCGCGCCGACGAGGAAGAAGAAGGCGATGCCCCCGAGCTGTCGCGCCGCCCGGTGGTCGACCTGGAACTGTGCCTGGGCGACGTGAAGCGCACCGTGGAGGTCAACCTGGTCGACCGCAGCAGTTTCAACTACCCGCTGCTGGTGGGCGCCAAGGCCCTGCGCGAGTTCAAGGCGGCGGTGAACCCGGCGAAGAAGTTCACGGCGGGCAAACCGGACTGCTGATTTCGCATTTGGGGGCGCTTTGCGCCCCTTTCGCGGCGCAAGGCCGCTCCTACAGGTATTCGCGTTTCCCTGTAGGAGCGGCCTTGTGCCGCGAAAGGGCCCGTAAAGGCAACAAGGATTGCGTGACCATCGCGGTTTGCCTCAAAGTCCAGCCTTTGCCCCAGCAAGGCCGGACGCCATGCCTCACATCCTCATCGTCGAAGACGAATCCGCCATCGCCGACACACTGGTCTACGCCCTGCAGGCCGACGGCCACAGCACCGAGTGGGTGACCCTCGGCAGCGCCGCCGTCGAGCAGCAGCGCCTGCGCCCGGCCGACCTGGTGATCCTCGATATCGGCCTGCCCGACATCAGCGGCTTCGAGACCTGCCGCCAGCTGCGCCGCTTCAGCGAGGTGCCGGTGATGTTCCTCAGCGCCCGCGACGCCGAGATCGACCGGGTGCTGGGCCTGGAGATCGGCGCCGACGACTATGTGGTCAAGCCCTTCAGCCCCCGTGAGGTGGCCGCGCGGGTGCGGGCGATCCTCAAACGCATGGCGCCCAGGGTGGAGGTGGCCAGCGAAACCGCGCCGTTCCAGCTCGACACCCTGGCCATGCGCATCAGCTACCGGGGCCAGGCGCTGACGCTGACCCGCCACGAGTTCCGCCTGCTGCAGAGCCTGCTTGCGCAACCTCGCCGGGTATTCAGCCGTGAACAGCTGCTCGACGGCCTTGGCGTGGCCTCAGACGTCGGCTACGAACGCACCATCGACAGTCATATCAAGAGCCTGCGCGCCAAGCTGCGCCAGGTCGCGCCCGACGCCGAGGCGATCCAGACCCACCGCGGCCTGGGCTACAGCTACAGCCCGGAACACGCCTGATGCGCTTGGGGATCCGGATCTTCCTGGTGTACTTCCTGTTCGTCGGCCTGGCGGGCTACTTCCTGCTCAACACGGTGCGCGAGCAGATCCGCCCGGTGGTGCGGCAATCCTCGGAAGAAACCCTGGTGGACACCGCCAACCTGTTGGCCGAGATCCTTCACGACGATGTGAAGAACGGCACCCTGACCCAGAGCCGCCTGTCGCAGGTGCTTGCTTCGTATGGCGAGCGGCGTCCGAGCGCGCAGATCTGGGGGCTGGCGAAGAACCAGGTCAGCCACCGTATCTACGTGACCGACGCCAAGGGCATCGTCCTGCTCGACTCCAGCGGCCAGGACCTGGGCAAGGACTACTCGCGTTGGAACGATGTCTACCTGACCCTGCGTGGCCAGTACGGCGCCCGCTCGACCCGCAGCGACCCGGACGACGAAAGCACTTCGGTGATGCATGTGGCGGCGCCGATCCTCGACGGCGGCCGAATCATCGGCGTGGTTACCGTAGCCAAGCCCAACAGCTCGTTGCAGCCGTACATCGACCGCTCCGAGCGGCGGCTGCTGTTCCTCGGCCTGGGGCTGATCGTGCTGGGGCTGTTGGTGGGCGCGGCGCTGTCGTGGTGGCTGACCCGCTCGCTGCGTAGGCTTACCCATTACGCCCAGGCGGTCAGCGAGGGCGAGCGCGCCGCGTTGCCGCACTACAAGGGCGGCGAATTGCTGCAACTGGCCACGGCGGTGGAGCGCATGCGCACCCAGCTGGAGGGCAAGGCCTATGTCGAGCGCTACGTGCACACGCTCACCCATGAGCTCAAGAGCCCGCTGGCGGCGATCCGCGGCGCCTCGGAGCTGCTGCAGGGCGACATGCCGCAGGAGCAGCGGGCGCGCTTTGCCGGCAATATCGAGCGCGAGAGCGAGCGCCTGCAGCAGATGATCGAGCGACTGCTCAACCTGGCGCGGGTCGAACAGATGCAGGCACTGGAAGATGAACAGCAGGTGGCGGTGGCGGCGCTGATCGACGAGCTGCTGCTGGCCCATGGCGCACGGATCGACAGCGCCGGCCTGCAGGTGCGCCAGCGCATTCCGGCGGGCGTCTGGCTGCTGTGCGATCCGTTCCTGATGCGCCAGGCGTTGGCCAACCTGCTGGACAACGCGCTGGACTTCACCCCCGAGCGAGGCGCGCTGGCCTTCGAACTGGAGCGTGACGGCGAGCGGGTGGCCCTGAGCCTGTTCAATCAGGGGCAGGCAATCCCCGAGTACGCTCTGGGGCGGGTCAGCGAGCGGTTCTATTCGCTGCCAAGGCCTGGGACCGGGCGCAAGAGCACCGGGCTGGGGCTGAACTTCGTGGCCGAGGTGATGCAGCTGCACGGCGGAGCTTTGGCGGTGGACAACGTCGAGGGTGGGGTGCGGGTGCGACTCTGGCTGCCGATGCGGCGACTTGGCTGAGTCGATGGATGTTGCCTGTGGGAGCGGGTTCACCCGCGAAGAGGGCAGTGAATCCACCATTGCATTCGCGGGTAAACCCGCTCCCACAGGGGAATGCTGTGCTGTGTTCGTGGGGCTGCTGGCGCCAATCTCCACACAATCTCCACATTCCCTCCCCAAGGGCTCCACGCGGCGGGCAGACACTGCCCCCATCGCAAACGGAGCCCAACCCCATGAACAAGTCCCTAGGTTTCAAGCTCGGCCTGATCGCCGTGCTGATCCTGTTGCTGCTGATTCCCCTGCTGATGATCGGCGGCCTGATCGACGAACGTCAGCAACTGCGCAACAACGTGCTCGGCGAGATCGCCGCGAGCTCCAGCTTCGACCAGCTGGTCAGCGGCCCGGTGCTGGTGGTGCCCTATCGCAAGTACGAGCGGCGCTGGATCGACAAGGACGGCACGAGCGTCCAGGAGACCACCACGATGCACGGCAATCTTTACTTCCTGCCGGAAACCTTCGCGATGGATGTGGGCGTCGATACCGAGCTGCGCGCCCGCGGCATCTACCAGGCGCGCCTGTTCCATGCCAAGGGTCAGGTCAGCGGTCGCTTCAAGCTGCCTGAGCGCTGGGGGATCGAGAAGGACTACGACGACTACCGCTTCGACAAGCCGTTCCTGATGGTCGGCATCAGCGACATTCGCGGCATCGAGAACAGCCTGGAGCTGACCCTGGATGACCAGCGCCTGCCGTTCGAGGCCGGCAGTGGTGTCGACTGGCTGCCCGGTGGCGTGCATGTGGCCCTGCCGCAGTTGAGCGACCAGAAGGCCCGCGAGTTCGACTACGCCTTCGACCTGGCCCTGCTGGGCACCGGCCAACTGGCGGTGCTGCCGGTCGGCCGCAGCAGCACGGTGGACATGCGCGCCAACTGGCCGCACCCGAGCTTCGTCGGCAGCTACCTGCCGAGCCGCCGCGCCATCGATGAAAAGGGCTTCAGCGCCCACTGGCAGACCTCGTTCTTCGCCACCAACCTGGAAGAGTCCATGCGCCTTTGCGCGACCGTCGGCAAGTGCGGCGATTTCAACGAGCGTTCATTTGGCGTCAGCTTCGTCGACCCGGTGGACCAGTACCTCAAGAGCGAACGGGCGATCAAGTATGCCTTGCTGTTCATCGCCCTGACCTTTGCCGGATTCTTCCTGTTCGAGGTGCTCAAGAACCTCAGCGTGCACCCGGTTCAGTACATCCTGGTGGGCGTGGCCCTGGCGTTCTTCTACCTGCTGTTGCTGTCGCTGTCCGAGCACCTGGGGTTTGGCCTGGCCTATGGGCTGTCGGCGTCGGGCTGTGTGTTGCTGATCGGCTTCTACCTGGTTCATGTGCTGCGCAGCCTGGGGCGTGGGGTTGGCTTTGCGGCGGGGCTGGCGGCGTTGTACGCGATGCTCTATGGGCTGCTCAGCGCCGAGGACTATGCGCTGCTGATGGGCTCGCTGCTGTGCTTTGGCCTGCTGGGCGTGTTCATGGTGCTGACCCGGCGGCTGGACTGGTCGCGGGTGGGGAGGTTGGGATGAGGGAGGATAGAGAGGTCGGGCGGTGGTTGGCCCTTAAGATTGGAATGCTGTTTCCTGTAACACCGAGGTGAGGCCTTCGCGGGTAAACCCGCTCCCACAGGATCTGTACTGTACCTGTGGGAGCGGGTTTACCCGCGAAGAGGCCCTTCAGCCTTGCGGCGCAGTGGCTAGCATCGACGCCCGCTGGCTGACCTCGGCATACCATGCCGCCAACCCAGGCTGCTGCTCACGCCAGCCAAACGCCGGCTGGCGCAGGTCCAGATACCCCAACGCACAAGCCACGCCAATCGCCGCCAGGTCGAACCCCGAGGCCAGCTCCGCCAGGTGCTCCTGTTCAAGATTGGCCAGGCTGCGGCGGATCTTCTCGCCCTGCGCCTGCACCCAACCGTCCCACTGCTTGTCCGCCGGGCGCAGGAAGGTTTCGTAGCGGGTAGCCACCGCCGCGTCCATGATCGCATCGGCCTGGGAGGCCAGGGTCAGGCGCCGCCAGCGTGCCGAGCCTTCGCGGGGGATCAGCGGCAGGCCGACGTGCTGGCTGTCGAGGTACTCACAGATCACCCGGCTGTCGTGCAGCACGCTGCCGTCGTCCAGGCGCAGGGCCGGGATCTTGCCGATCGGATTGCCCTGGTTGAGCTGCGCGTCGCCGTTCACCGGGCTGATGTTCACGCCCTGCACGGTGACCCGGTCCAGCTGGCCGGTCTCGTGCAACACGATCATCACCTTGCGCACGAACGGCGACAGCGGCGAATGGAACAGGATCATGGCTCAGTTGCCCTGCAGGCTGGGTGGCAGGCACACGCCGGTGCCGCCGATACCGCAGTAGCCTTCCGGGTTCTTGGCCAGGTACTGCTGGTGGTAGGCCTCGGCGAAGTACACGGTCGGCGCCTGGGCGATCTCGGTGGTGATCTCGCCGAAGCCGGCCTTGCCCAGCTCGGCCTGGAAGGCGGCCTTGCTCGCGTTGGCTTCATCCAGTTGCTGCGGCGAGGTGCAGTAGATCGCCGAGCGGTACTGGGTGCCGACATCATTGCCCTGGCGCATGCCCTGGGTCGGGTTGTGCAGCTCCCAGAACATCGTCAGCAGCTCGCGGTAGCTGACCCGGTTCTTGTCGAACACCACCAGCACCACCTCGGTGTGGCCGGTCAGGCCCGAGCAGACTTCCTCGTAGGTGGGGTTGGGGGTGAAACCGCCGGCGTAGCCGACCACGGTGCTGACCACGCCTTCGCGCTGCCAGAACCGGCGCTCGGCGCCCCAGAAGCAGCCCAGGCCGAAGATGGCGAAATCGATGTCGCCTTCGAAGAACGGGCCGAGCAGCGGGGTGCCTTCGAACACGTAGTGGAACTCGGGCAGGGTCATCGGGGTTTCGCGGCCAGGCAGGGCCTGTTCCGCGGTGGGCAGGACGTTTTTGTTCACCAGGATTTCCGAACGCAGGGTCATGGCCGTTCCTCTGTGTGTTTCAGTGGGATGGGTGCTGGCCTCTTCGCGGGTAAACCCGCTCCCACAGGTACATCACGGCCTTTGAGGTCTGTGCTGCCCCTGTGGGAGCGGGTTTACCCGCGAAGAGGCCCGAATGGTTTCTATAGTGCCCGAGCTTTACGCCGCTGTCAGTCCACCGGACCACGGGGATAGCGGCGCAGTTTCTCGTTCAGCTCGCGCCCCGGAATCGGCCGGTCGAACAGGTAGCCCTGGCCGACGTCACAGCGGTGCCGGCGCAGGAACGCCAGCTGCTCGGGGGTCTCGATCCCTTCGGCGACCACCTTGAGCTTGAGGTTGTGGGCCATGGCCACCACCGCCGAGGTGATCTCCATGTCGTCCTGGTTGTCGGGGATCTCGTTGATGAAGCTGCGGTCGATCTTGATGATGTCGATCGGGAACTTCTTCAGGTAGCTCAGCGACGAGTAGCCGGTGCCAAAGTCGTCCATGGCCAGGGTCAGGCCCAGGGCCTTGAGCTCGTCGAGTTGGCGGTGGGTGTCCTCGGTGGCTTCCAGCAGCAGGCCTTCGGTCAGTTCCAGCTCCAGCAGGTGCGGCGGCAGGGCTTCCTCCTTGAGGATGCTGCCGATCGAGCTGACCAGCTCGGGGTCGGAGAACTGCTTGGGCGACAGGTTGATGGCCACGTGCAGGTTGCCGAAGCCGGCTTCGCGCAGCTGCTGGCTCATGCGGCAGGACTGGCGCACCACCCACTTGCCGATGGGGATGATCAGGCCGGTTTCCTCGGCCACGCTGATGAACTGGTCGGGGCGGATCATGCCGCGCTCGGGGTGGTTCCAGCGCAGCAGCGCCTCAAGGCCAAGCAGGCGGCCGCTGCGCAGGCACAGCTTGGGCTGGTAGAACACTTCCAGTTCGTTCTGGGTCAGGGCGCGGCGCAGGTTGTTCTCGACGAACAGCTTGTAGCTGGCCTCGGCGTTGAGCACTTCGGTGAACACCTGGACCTGGTGCTTGCCGTTGGCCTTGGCCTTGTGCAGGGCCAGGCCCGCGTTCTTCATCAGCGTGGCCGGGTCGCTGCCGTGCAGCGGCGCGCAGGCCAGGCCCACGGAGGCGGTGACGTTGATCAGCTGGTTGTCGACGAACATTGGTTTGTCGAGGGTGCGCAGCAGCTGGTGGGCGACGCCCTGGCCATCTTCCAGGCTGGTGTCGTCGAGCAGCACGGCGAACTCGTTGCTGGCGAAGCGCGCCAGGCTGCCGCCGTTGGCCAGGCTGTTGCGCAGGCGCCGGGCCAGGCTGATCAAAAGCTTGTCGCCGGTCTGGTGGCCGAGGCTGTCGTTGATCCGCTTGAAGTTGTCGATGTCCACCAGCAGCAGGCAGATGGGGCTGGCGCTGTCGCGGGCGAAGCGCTCGTCGAGGTTGCGGATGAACGCCGGGCGGTTGCCCAGGTTGGTCAGGTTGTCGGTGTAGGCCAGGCGCTCGATGCGCTGCTGGGCCAGCTTGGTCTGGGTGACATCCTCGTAGATGCCGATGTAGTGGGTCAGCTCGCGGTTGTCGCCGTACACCTTGGAGATCGACAGCTGACCCCAGTACGGTTCGAGGTTCTTGCGCCGGCTCTTGAACTCGCCCTGCCAGCTGTTGCCCATGGCCAGGCTCGACGGCGAGTCGAACAGCAGCTCGCTCAGGTTTTCCAGCGCCGGCAGTTCGGCCAGGTGATGACCCTGGACCTCTTCGGTGCTGTACTGGGTGATCGCGGTGAAGCTGGGGTTGACGTATTCCACCACACCGTCGCGATTGACCAGCAGGAAGGCGCTGGCGCTCTGTTCCACGGCGCGCTGGAACAGGTGCAGGGCGCTGGCGGCGGTGCGCCGGTTGTGGTTGTTGATGACCTGGGCGAACTGGTCGGCCAGCTCGCCGGCGAAGGCGATCTCGTCCGACTGCCAGGCCCGTGGCTGGCCGGTCTGCTCCAGGCACAGCACGCCGACCACCTGGCCGTCGATGCGGATACTGGCATCGAGCATGGCGTTGTCGTCGGTGCTGTACAGCGATTCGGCCATCTCGCGGGTGCGCGGGTCGTGGCTGGCGTTGTGGGCGTCGATGGCGCGGCTGGCGTGCAGGGCTTCCAGGTAGTCCGGGAAGCGGCTGGCGTCGATCGCCTCGGGCATGCGGTGCTGTTGGTCGCGGCTGTACCAGGCGCTGATCGGCTCCAGGCGCTGGTCGTTCAGGTACCAGATGCTGGCGCAGTCGACCTTGTAGATCTCGCAGGCGCTGCGGGTGATCAGCTCGGCGGCTTCGAGCAGCGAGTTGCCGATGCTGTAGCGCTGGCGCGCCAGGCGCAGGATCAGGTCCTGCTGGGCGCGCACCCTGTCCAGGTGCTCGAGCTGCTCCTGCTGGGCGCGCTGGTTCAGTTGCAGGGCCAGTTGCAGGCGGTTGTTGCGCGACTCCAGGTCGTTGGCGTCGAGGTCCGGGGTGTCCTGGCGGTGGTCGTCGAACACCGTCAGGTAGCCGCGCAGCAATTGACGGTTGTGCTGCTTGTAGCTTTCCCCGACCTCCAGCAGGCGCAGTGGCGCCGGGCAGGCGTGCAGGGTGTAGCGCACCCGGTAGTAGCCGCGCTGGGCCAGCTGCAGCTGGATCTCGTCGTGCAGCTTGTAGCGTGCTTCCGGCTCCATGAGGCTGGCGTAGGGCGAGCCGATCAGGGCGCAGAGCTCGGCGGCGGGCAGGCCGAACTGGCGGTCGCAGGCCGGGTCGAGGTAGAGCATGGCCCAGCTGGCTTCGTTCAGCCGCTCGAAACGCAGCATGCCGAGCCGCGAGGGCACGGGAAGCTGCGTCACGACCTCGGCCGCCACACGGCTGGCGGCATCGGGTTGGCTTTTCATCGAAGACTCGCTTGAACTGGGGCGCGGCCTGGAGCACGGCGCATCGGGCAAGGTTGCATCATGTCCCTTGGGCTGGCAAGCGGCCATGGGGGATGCTGTGAACAGGTTGTCGGCTGCTCTTGCAGAATCTGTAGGACCGGCGGGCGGCAGACGATCGCATCCCCCTGTAGGAGCGGCCTTGCGCCGCGAAAAGGAGGCAAAGCCCTCCCAGCAATCCCAGGCAAAAAAAAGCCCCGCCAATTGGCGGGGTTGAGGTACGAGCGTGGCAGCTCGAAAACGGGGCTGCCCCTCTAGGGAGGGGCAGCGTGCTGCGTTACAGCAGCATGGTGCGGATATCGCCCAGCACGTCGCCCAGGCGCTTGGTGAAGCGCGCGGCGGCGGCGCCGTTGATCACACGGTGATCGTAGGACAGCGACAGTGGCAGCATCAGCTTCGGCTGGAAGGCCTTGCCGTCCCAGACCGGCTGCATGGTCGCCTTGGACACACCGAGGATCGCCACCTCAGGCGCGTTGACGATCGGCGTGAAGCCGGTGCCGCCAATGTGGCCGAGGCTGGAGATGGTGAAGCAGGCGCCCTGCATCTCGTCGGCCGAAAGCTTCTTGGTGCGGGCTTTCTCGGCCAGCGCGGCAGCTTCGGCAGCCAGTTGCAGCAGGCTCTTCTGGTCGACGTTCTTGATCACCGGGACCAGCAGACCGTCCGGGGTGTCCACGGCGAAGCCGATGTGCACGTACTTCTTGCGGATGATCGCCTTGCCGCTTGGCGCCAGCGAGCTGTTGAAGTCCGGCAGTTCCTTGAGCAGGAAGGCGCAGGCCTTGAGCAGCAGTGGCAGCACGGTCAGCTTGACGCCCGCTTTCTCGGCCACGGCCTTCTGCGCGACGCGGAAGGCTTCCAGCTCGGTGATGTCGGCGGAGTCGAACTGGGTCACGTGCGGCACGTTCAGCCAGCTGCGGTGCAGGTTGGCGGCACCGACCTGCATCAGGCGGGTCAGGGCCACTTCTTCCACTTCACCGAACTTGCTGAAGTCCACGGCAGGGATCGGCGGGATGCCGGCGCCGCCGGTCGCACCGGCGGCTGCCGGCGCTTCCTTGGCCTTCTGCATCATCGCCTTGACGTAGACCTGCACGTCTTCCTTGAGGATGCGGCCGTGCGGACCGGTGGCGGCAACAGCGCCCAGGTCGACGCCGAATTCACGGGCCAGCTGACGAACGGCCGGGCCTGCATGAACCTTGGCGTTGCTGCCGGCGGCCGGTGCGGTGGCGACCGGCGCTGGAGCAGGTGCAGCAGCTGGAGCGGCGGCAGGTGCAGCGGCTGGGGCAGCAGCGGCAGCCGGAGCAGCAGCGGCCGGAGCCGGCGCTGCTGCAGGGGCGGCGCCTGCGGCCTTGATCTTGAAGATCAGATCGCCGGTGCCGACTTCGTCTTCCAGCTTGCACAGCACGGCTTCGATCACGCCGGCGCTAGGCGACGGGATTTCCATGGAGGCCTTGTCGGACTCCAGGGTGATCAGCGACTGGTCGGCTTCGACGGTGTCGCCGACCTTGACCAGCACTTCGATGATCTTGGCCTTGCCCGACGAGCCGATGTCCGGCACGTGGATGTCCTGCACGCTGGCGGCAGCCGGGGCTGCGGCAGGCGCAGGTGCGGCTTCAGCGGCCGGCGCTGGAGCGGCAGCAGCTGGTGTCGGAGCGGCGGCGGCCGGAGCCTCAGGCGCCGCAGCGGCGCCCTCGACTTCCAGGACCAGCAGCTCGTCGCCTTCTTTCAGGCGATCGCCCAGCTTGACCTTCAGTTCCTTGACCACACCGGCCTTCGGCGCGGGGATCTCCATGGAGGCCTTGTCGGACTCCAGGGTCAGCAGGCTCTGGTCAGCCTCGATACGGTCACCGACCTTGACGAACAGCTCGATGATTTCACCTTCACCGCTGCCGATGTCAGGTACGCGAATGAGTTCGCTCACTTAAAAATACTCCTCAGCAGTCCAGTGGGTTGCGCTTGTCCGGATCGATGCCGAACTTGACGATGGCGTCAGCCACAACCTTGGGTTCGATCTCGCCACGGTCAGCCAGGGCTTCCAGGGCAGCCAGCACCACGAAGTGGCGGTCGACTTCGAAGAAGTGACGCAGCTTCTTGCGGCTGTCGCTGCGACCGTAACCGTCGGTACCCAGGACCTTGAACTCTTTGCTCGGCACCCACTGGCGAATCTGCTCGGCGAACAGCTTCATGTAGTCGGTGGAGGCGATGACCGGGCCCTTGCGACCGGCCAGGCACTCTTCGACGTAGGTCTTCTGAGGCTTCTGGCCAGGCTTGAGGCGGTTGGCGCGTTCCACGGCCAGGCCGTCGCGACGCAGTTCGTTGAAGCTGGTGACGCTCCACACGTCGGCGCCGACGTTGAACTCTTCACGCAGGATCTTCGCGGCCTCGCGGACTTCGCGCAGGATGGTGCCGGAGCCCATCAGCTGTACGTGGTGCGCGGCTTCGCGGGTGTCTTCTTCCAGCAGGTACATGCCCTTGATGATGCCTTCCTCGACACCGGCCGGCATGGCAGGCTGCTGGTAGGATTCGTTCATCACGGTGATGTAGTAGAAGATGTCCTGTTGCTCTTCGGTCATCTTCTTCATGCCGTCCTGGATGATCACCGCCAGCTCGTAGCCGTAGGTCGGATCGTAGGTGCGGCAGTTCGGGATGGTGCCCGCCATCATGTGGCTGTGACCGTCTTCGTGCTGCAGGCCTTCACCGTTGAGGGTGGTACGGCCGGCGGTACCGCCGATCAGGAAGCCACGGGTGCGGCTGTCGCCGGCGGCCCAGGCCAGGTCGCCAATGCGCTGGAAGCCGAACATCGAGTAGAAGATGTAGAACGGCAGCATCGGCTGGTTGTGGCAGCTGTACGAGGTACCGGCAGCGATGAACGACGACATGGCGCCGGCTTCGTTGATGCCTTCCTCGAGGATCTGGCCCTTCTTGTCCTCGCGGTAGAACATCACCTGGTCTTTATCGACTGGCTCGTAGAGCTGGCCGACCGACGAGTAGATGCCCAGCTGGCGGAACATGCCTTCCATACCGAAGGTACGGGCTTCGTCCGGGATGATCGGGACGATGCGCTGGCCGATGTCCTTGTCCTTGACCAGCTGCGCCAGGATGCGCACGAAGGCCATGGTGGTGGAGATTTCGCGGTCGCCCGAGCCGTCCAGGATCGCTTTCAGCGTTTCCAGTGGCGGGGTTGGCACGCTGAAGCTCTTGGCGCGGCGCTGTGGCACGAAACCGCCCAGGGCGGCACGGCGTTCGGCCAGGTACTTGGCTTCGGCGGAACCTTCTTCCGGCTTGAAGAACGGCAGGTTCTCCAGATCCGCATCCTTGACCGGGATGTCGAAGCGGTCACGGAAGTGACGCAGGCTGTCGACGTCGACCTTCTTGGTGTTGTGCGCGGTGTTCTTGGCTTCGCCGGCACCGGTACCGTAACCCTTGATGGTCTTGGCCAGGATGACGGTCGGCTGCTCTTTGTGGTTCACGGCCTGGTGGTACGCCGCGTAGACCTTGTACGGGTCGTGGCCGCCACGGTTGAGCTTCCAGATCTCGTCGTCGGACAGGTCTTCGACCATGGCCTTGAGCTCTGGGGTGTTGAAGAAGTTTTCACGAACGTACGCGCCATCTTTGGCTTTGTAGTTCTGGTACTCGCCGTCGATGACCTCGTCCATGCGGCGCTGCAGGGCACCGTTGGTGTCCTTGGCCAGCAGTGGGTCCCAGAAACGGCCCCAGACGACTTTGTTGACGTTCCAGCCACCGCCTCGGAACACGCCTTCGAGTTCCTGGATGATCTTGCCGTTGCCGCGAACCGGGCCGTCGAGGCGCTGCAGGTTGCAGTTGATGACGAAGATCAGGTTGTCCAGCTTCTCGCGGCCGGCCAGGGCGATCGCGCCCAGGGATTCCGGCTCGTCGCACTCGCCGTCGCCCATGAAGCACCAGACCTTCTGCTTGCCGGCCGGGATGAAGCCACGGGCTTCCAGGTACTTCATGAAGCGTGCCTGGTAGATCGCCTGGATCGGGCCCAGGCCCATCGATACGGTCGGGAACTGCCAGAAGTCAGGCATCAGCCACGGGTGCGGGTACGAAGACAGGCCTTTGCCGTCCACTTCCTGACGGAAGTTGTTCATCTGCTCTTCGTTGATGCGGCCTTCCATGAAGGCGCGGGCGTAGACGCCTGGCGAAGCGTGGCCCTGGAAGAAGATCAGGTCGCCGCCGTGTTCGTCGGTCGGGGCCTGGAAGAAGTAGTTGAAGCCGATGTCGTACAGGGTGGCGCTGGAGGCGAAGCTGGAGATGTGTCCGCCCAGGTCCGAGTCTTTCAGGTTGGTGCGCATGACCATGGCCAGGGCGTTCCAACGCACCATCGAGCGGATGCGGCGTTCCATGAACAGGTCGCCAGGCATGCGTGCTTCGTGGGTGACAGGGATGGTGTTGCGGTACGGCGTGGTGATGGCATACGGCAGCTGGGAGCCACTACGGGTGGCCAGCTCGCCCATACGGGTCATCAGGTAATGAGCGCGGTCTTCGCCTTCTTTGTCGAGGACCGACTCCAGGGCATCCAGCCATTCCTGGGTTTCGATTGGATCGAGGTCTTGCATGGCTTGCTCCAGGGCGGAAAGGCCACCAGAATCGATGGCCTGAGTTTGCGACTGGCCTTATGGGCAGACGTCGTGAATTCTTGGATTACCGGACAGTCATCCGGCGCGGTGTAGTTTTACTACAAATGCTTTCTCATTTCATGCTTTGGCAGGTCATGAGTAGTAGTAAAACTACACAAATGCGACGTTTGGTCGCATCCCGGGTTGTGGGGAAAAACGTTCATGTTGGTTGGCGGTGTGTCGATGGCAGGTGAATCTTGATGAGTTTTGCCAAATTTTTGATTATTTCAGCTATTTCCAACTTTTGTACGACAGTCCAACCGTGGTCCAACCTCCGTTTGACCTCTGCAACCGCTCTCTTTCACGCCGATCAAGGATAGACCATGCGCCTGCCTTTGCCGCTCGATCTGCCTGCCGCCCTCCAACCGCTGGTCGCTCGCAACCAGCAATTCCTGCGCGATGCCCTGGCTGGTCATCCAGGCCTGGACCTGGACAGCCTGAGCGCCGAGCACCGCCGCCAGTTCGACCAGGTCGCCGCCGCCAGCGATTTTGTCCTGGCCCAGGCCCAGCGTGATCCGGCGATGCTGTTCGAACTGCTGGCCAGTGGCGCGATGGACCAGGCGTTCGCGCCGGGCCAACTGCGTGCGCAGATCAACGCCGTGGCCCAGGCTGCCCAGAACGAGGACGAACTGGCGCGCAACCTGCGCCGCGAGCGCAACCGCCAGCAACTGCGCATCATCTGGCGCGACATTACCCGCCAGGCCGCGTTGCCTGAAACCTGCCGCGATCTGTCCGACCTGGCCGACGCCAGCATAGACGAAGCCTATCAATGGCTGTACCCGCGCCACTGCCAGCAGTTCGGCACGCCCATCGGCAACCGCAGCGGCCAGCCCCAGCACCTGGTGGTGCTGGGCATGGGCAAGCTGGGCGCGGTGGAGCTGAACCTGTCATCCGACATCGACCTGATCTTCGCCTTCCCCGAGGGCGGCGAAACCGAAGGGGTCAAGCGCTCGCTGGACAACCAGGAGTTCTTCACCCGCCTGGGCCAGCGCCTGATCAAGGCGCTCGACCCGGTCACCGTCGACGGCTTCGTGTTCCGCGTCGACATGCGCCTGCGCCCCTATGGCTCGGCTGGCGCGCTGGTGCTCAGCTTCAATGCCCTGGAGCAGTACTACCAGGACCAGGGGCGCGACTGGGAGCGCTACGCCATGATCAAGGCGCGGGTGGTCGCCGGCGACCAGGTGGCCGGCGCGCAGTTGCAGGAGATGCTGCGGCCGTTCGTCTACCGGCGCTACCTGGACTTCTCCGCCATCGAAGCGCTGCGCACCATGAAGCAGCTGATCCAGCAGGAGGTGCGGCGCAAGGGCATGGCCGACAACATCAAGCTCGGTGCCGGCGGCATTCGCGAGGTGGAATTCATCGCCCAGGCGTTCCAGCTGATTCACGGCGGGCGCGACCTGAGCCTGCAGCAGCGGCCGTTGCTCAAGGTGCTGACCACCCTGGAAGGGCAGGGCTACCTGCCGCCGGCCGTGGTTGCCGAGCTGCGCGACGGCTATGAGTTCCTGCGCTACACCGAGCACGCGATCCAGGCCATCGCCGACCGCCAGACCCAGATGCTGCCGGACGATCCGACCGACCGCGAGCGCATCGCCTACATGCTCGGCTTTGCCGGCTGGGACAGCTTCCACGGCCAATTGATGCACTGGCGTGGGCGCATCGACTGGCATTTCCGCCAGGTCATCGCCGACCCGGATGAGGACGAAACCGAAGGCGAACTGGTGGTCGGCGGCGAGTGGTCGCCGCTGTGGGAGCAGGCCCAGGATGAAGACGCGGCCTCCCGCCAGCTCGAGGAGGCCGGCTTCCGCCAGCCGGCCGAGGCCCTGCGCCGCCTGACCGCGCTGCGGGCCAGCCCGACCCTGCGCTCGATGCAGCGTATCGGTCGCGAGCGCCTGGACGCCTTCATTCCGCGGCTGCTGGCCCAGGCGGTCGAGCACGACAACCCCGACCTGGTGCTGGAGCGGGTGCTGCCATTGGTCGAGGCCGTGGCGCGGCGCTCGGCCTACCTGGTGCTGCTCACCGAGAACCCTGGCGCCCTGCGCCGCCTGCTGACCCTGTGCGCCGCCAGCCCGTGGATCGCCGAGCAGATGGCCCGCTACCCGCTGCTGCTCGACGAATTGCTCAACGAAGGCCGGTTGTTCAGCCCGCCGCTGGCGCCAGAGCTGGCCGCCGAGCTGCGCGAGCGCCTGACGCGCATTCCCGAGGACGACCTGGAGCAGCAGATGGAGGCCCTGCGCCACTTCAAGCTGGCCCACAACCTGCGCGTGGCCGCCTCGGAGATCAGCGGCAACCTGCCGTTGATGAAGGTCAGCGACTACCTGACCTGGCTGGCCGAGGCGATTCTCGACCAGGTGCTGGCCCTGGCCTGGCGCCAGACCGTGGCGCGCCACGGCCAGCCCAAGCGCAGCGACGGCAGCCTGTGCGACCCAGGCTTCATCATTGTCGGCTACGGCAAGGTCGGCGGCCTGGAGTTGGGCCATGGTTCGGACCTGGACCTGGTGTTCATCCACGATGGCGATCCGAACGCTGAAACCGACGGCGCCAAGCCCATCGACAGCGCACAGTTCTACACCCGCCTGGGCCAGCGCATCATTCACCTGCTGACCACCCAGACCAACTCCGGCCAGCTTTACGACGTGGACATGCGCCTGCGCCCCTCCGGCGCCTCGGGGCTGCTGGTCAGCTCGCTGGGCGCCTTCGAGCGCTACCAGCAGAACGAGGCCTGGACCTGGGAGCACCAGGCCCTGGTGCGGGCCCGCGTATTGGTGGGTTGCAAGCAGGTGGCCACGGCCTTCGAGGCGGTGCGGGCGCAGGTCCTCGGCCAGCCTCGCGACCTCGACAAGCTGCGCGTAGAAGTCAGCGAAATGCGCGCCAAGATGCGCGACAACCTGGGCACCAAGGCTACTGCCGCCGGCACCGCGGGCAACGCCTTCGATGCCGGCCAGCCGTTCGATATCAAGCAGGATGCCGGCGGTATCGTGGATATCGAATTTATGGTGCAATACGCCGCTTTGGCCTGGTCCCACGACCATCCGGCCATACTGCGCTGGACCGACAACATCCGCATCCTCGAAGAGCTGGAACAGGCCGGGCTGATGTCCGCCGCCGACGCCGTGCTGCTGCGCGAGGTGTACAAGGCGTTCCGTTCGGCGTCGCACCGTCAGGCCCTGCAGAAGCAGGCCGGGGTGATCGATGCGGCGCAGTTTGTCGATGAGCGTCGTGAGGTAAGGCGGATCTGGGGGCAGTTGGGCCTGGCCTGAGGTTGGTGCAGTCCCTGTGGGAGCGGGTTTACCCGCGAAGAAAGCGCCGCGGTGGCTGGCACGGGCTACGCCCGTGTTCGCGGCGGTTCGGCGCCCCGATGAACCCGCTCCCACAGGGGCCTCGATCACGAGCGAGTGCCACCGGTGGTACACTGTCCGCCACATAGCCTGAATATAAAGAGGGGAGGCCAGGTTGTAGCGCAGCCTGCAGCCTCCCCGAATGTTTCTGGATAAAGCATGAGAATACTGATCATTGGCCCCAGCTGGGTCGGCGACATGGTGATGGCGCAGACCCTGTTCCAGTGCCTCAAACAGCAGCACCCCGACTGCGTGATCGACGTCCTGGCCCCCGAGTGGAGCCGGCCGATCCTCGAGCGCATGCCCGAGGTGCGCCAGGCCCTGAGCTTCCCGCTCGGCCACGGCGCGCTGGAGCTGGCCACGCGCCGGCGCATCGGCAAGTCGCTGGCCGGCCAGTACGACCAGGCGATCCTGCTGCCCAACTCGCTCAAGTCGGCGCTGGTGCCGTATTTCGCCGGTATCCCCAAGCGCACCGGCTGGCGCGGCGAGATGCGCTACCTGCTGCTCAACGACGTGCGCAAGCTGGACAAGGCCCGCTATCCGCTGATGATCGAGCGCTTCATGGCCCTGGCCTACGCAGCGGATGCCGAGCTGCCCAAGCCTTACCCGCGTCCGAGCCTGCAAATCGAAGCCGCCAGCCGCGAAGCGGCCCTGGCCAAGTTCGGCCTGGCGCTGGACCGCCCGGTGCTGGCGCTGTGCCCTGGTGCCGAGTTCGGTGAGGCCAAGCGCTGGCCGGCCGAGCACTACGCCGAGGTGGCCGACGCGATGATCCGCCAGGGCTGGCAGGTGTGGCTGTTCGGTTCGAAGAACGACCACCCGGTGGGCGAGCAGATCCGCGACCGGTTGATCCCCGGGCTGCGCGAGGAGGCTTGCAACCTGGCGGGCGAAACCTCGCTGGCCGAGGCCATCGACCTGATGTCCTGCGCCGATGCGGTGGTGTCCAACGACTCTGGCCTGATGCATGTGGCCGCCGCCCTCAACCGCCCGCTGGTGGCGGTGTACGGCTCGACCTCGCCGGGCTTCACCCCGCCGCTGGCCGACCAGGTGGAAGTGGTGCGCACCGGTATCGAGTGCAGCCCCTGCTTCGAGCGCACCTGCCGCTTCGGCCACTACAACTGCCTGCGCCTGCTGGAGCCGGCCAAGGTCATTGCCGCGCTGCAGGGCCTGGGCGGGCCTAACCTGATCGATACCGTGGCCGAGGTCGACTGAGTGCGGGTACTGATCATCAAGACCTCGTCGCTGGGCGATGTCATCCACACCCTGCCGGCGCTCACCGACGCCGCCCACGCCATCCCCGGCATCCGTTTCGACTGGGTGGTGGAAGAAGGCTTCGCCGAGATTCCCAGCTGGCATCCGGCGGTCGACCGGGTGATCCCGGTGGCGATCCGCCGCTGGCGCAAGAATATCTGGCAGACGCTCAAGAGCGGTGAGTGGAAAGCCTTCAAGCAACGCCTGCGCGAGCACAAGTACGACCTGGTAATCGACGCCCAGGGCCTGGTCAAGTCGGCTTGGCTGACGCGTTACGTGAAAGCGCCGGTGGCCGGCCTGGACCGTTACTCGGCCCGTGAGGGCTGGGCCAGCCGCTTCTACAACCGGCGCCTGTCGGTCGCCGTCGGCCAGCATGCCGTGGAACGGGTGCGCCAGCTGTTCGCCCTGGCCCTGGCCTACGACCTGCCGGAAGGGCTGGGCGACTACGGCCTGGACCTCAACCGTTTGCAACTGCCGCCTGCCGCGCCCTACGTGGTGTTCCTGCACGGTACCACCTGGGCCACCAAGCACTGGCCGGAGGCCTACTGGCGCGAGCTGGCCGAGCGCATGGGCCGACGCAAGCTGCAGGTGATGCTGCCCTGGGGCAACCCGGCGGAAAAGGCCCGTGCCGAGCGCATCGCCCAGGGCTTGAACAACTGCCAGGTGCTCCCCAAGTTGAATCTTGTCGGCGTTGCCCGCGTGCTGGCGGCGGCCAAGGCCTGCGTGGCCGTGGACACCGGCCTCGGCCACCTGGCCGCCGCGCTGGATGTGCCGACCATTTCGCTGTTCGGCCCCACCAACCCTGGTCTGACTGGCGCCTACGGACGCGCCCAGATCCACCAGGCGAGCAACTTCCCCTGCGCCCCGTGCCTGCAGAAGAAGTGCACCTACAAACCGAGCGCCGAGGACCTGCGCCGGTTCGATCTCAAACGCGAGTGGCCGCTGTGCTTCACTCGCCTGAATCCCGAGCATGTGGCGGGCCGCTTGAGCGCGCTGCTGCTGGCTGAGGATGTTCGTTGATGCAACTGGCTTTTGTGCTCTACAAGTATTTCCCCTTTGGCGGGCTGCAGCGCGATTTCATGCGCATCGCCCTCGAGTGCCAGAAGCGCGGCCATCAGATCCGCGTGTACACGCTGATCTGGGAAGGTGACATTCCGCCGGGCTTCGAGGTGCTGGTGGCGCCGGTCAAGGCGCTGTTCAACCACCGACGCAACGAGAAGCTCAGCGCCTGGATGGAAGCCGACCTGGCCAAGCGCCCGGTCGATCGCCTGATCGGTTTCAACAAGATGCCAGGCCTGGATGTCTACTACGCCGCCGACGGCTGTTTCGAGGACAAGGCCCAGACCCTGCGCGGCGGCCTGTACCGCCGCTGGGGTCGCTACCGCCATTTCGCTGAGTACGAGCGGGCGGTGTTCGCGGAGGATGCGCGTACCGAGATCCTGATGATCTCCGAGGTGCAGCAGCCGCTGTTCATCAAGCACTACGGCACCCCCGAGGCGCGCTTCCACCTGCTGCCGCCGGGCATTTCCCAGGACCGCCGCCGTCCGGCCGACGCCGCGGCCATCCGCGCTGATTTCCGTCAGGAGTTCGGCCTGGCCGACGACGAGCTGCTGCTGGTGCAGATCGGCTCGGGCTTCAAGACCAAGGGCGTGGACCGCAGCCTGAAGGCCCTGGCGGCGTTGCCGTCAGCCCTGCGCAAGCGTACCAGGCTGATGGTCATCGGCCAGGACGATCCCAAGCTGTTCCAGGTGCAGAGCACGGCGCTCGGCCTGGGCGAGCAGGTGCAGTTCCTCAAGGGCCGCAGCGACATTCCGCGTTTCCTGCTTGGGGCCGACCTGCTGATCCACCCGGCCTACAACGAGAACACCGGCACCGTGCTGCTCGAAGCGCTGGTCGCCGGCCTGCCGGTGCTGGTGTCCAAGGTCTGCGGCTATGCCCACTACATCGCCGAGGCCGATAGCGGCCTGGTACTGGACGAGCCGTTCGAGCAGGAGCAGCTGAACCGCTACCTGCAACGCATGCTCGAAGACGCCGGGGCCCGCGCGGCCTGGTCGGACAACGGTGTGGCCTTTGCCGAGACCGCCGACCTGTACAGCATGCCGCAGCATGCCGCCGACGTGATCCTCGGTCAGGAGACCGCATGAAGCTGATACTGGCCGAACCGTTCAAGCGCCTGTGGGCCGGGCGCGATCCCTTCGAGGCCGTCGAGGCCCTGCAGGGCGAGGTGTACCGCGAGCTGGAAGGCCGCCGCACCCTGCGCACCGAGGTCGAAGGCGCGGGCTTCTTCGTCAAGATCCACCGCGGCATCGGCTGGGGCGAGATCTTCAAGAACCTGTTCAGCGCCAAGTTGCCGGTGCTCGGCGCCGGCCAGGAATGGCGGGCCATCCAGCGCCTGCATGAAGCCGGTGTGCCGACCATGACCGCAGTGGCCTACGGCGAGCGTGGCAGCAACCCGGCCACCCAGCACTCGTTCATCGTTACCGAGGAGCTGGCGCCCACCGTCAGCCTGGAAGACTTCAGCATCGACTGGGTGAAGCAGCCGCCAGCGCCGCGCCTGAAGCGCGCGCTGATCGCCGAAGTGGCGAAGATGACCGGCGGCATGCACCGCGCAGGGGTCAACCACCGTGACTGCTACATCTGCCACTTCCTGCTGCACACCGCCCGCCCGGTGACGCCGGACGACTTCAAACTGTCGGTGATCGACCTGCACCGCGCCCAGACCCGGGCGAGGATTACCCGTCGCTGGCGCGACAAGGACCTGGCCGCCCTGTATTTCTCGGCCCTGGACATCGGCCTGACCCGCCGCGACAAGCTGCGCTTCCTGCGCGGCTACTTCCAGCGCCCGTTGCGCCAGGTGCTCAAGGACGAAGCCGCGCTACTCGCCTGGCTGGAGCGCAAGGCGCAGAAACTCTACGACCGCAAGCAACGTTACGGGGACGCACTCTGATGGCGAGCTGGAACCTGGCGCCCGAGTATGCGCACCTGGCGGCCGATTTCGGCAGTGTCGACGCGGTGTTCGCCCTCCAGGGCGAACGCCTGACCCGCGACCCGCTGAGCGAGGTCATCCGCATCGAGCGCGATGGCGTCAACTACTACGTCAAACGCTACACCGGCGCCGGCAAGCACATGCGCCGCTACCTGGGCCGGCCGCGGGTCAAGGCCGAGTGGCAGAACCTCAAGCAGTTCGCCAAGTGGGGCATCCCCACCGCCGATGTGGTCGCCTGGGGGCTCGAGCGCCAGGGCCTGGCCTTTGGCCGCGGGGCAATGATCACCCGCGAACTGCCGCGCACCGAGGACCTCTCGGCGTTGGCCGAACGCAATGATCCGCGTCTGCGCGACAGCGCCTGGGTCGATCACGTCAGCCGCCAGCTGGCACGCCACACCCGGGTGATGCACGATCATCATTTCGCCCACAACGACCTGAAATGGCGCAACCTGCTGGTCGACGACCAGGGCACGCTATTCTTCATCGACTGCCCGACCGGCGACTTCTGGCGGGGCTTCATGCTGCGCCACAGGCTGATCAAGGATCTGGCGTGCCTGGACAAGGTGGCCAAGTACCACCTGTCGGCGACCCAGCGCCTGCGCTTCTACCTGCAATACCGCGGACACGCGCGTCTGAACGCCCGTGACAAGAAGCGCATTCGCCAGGTGCTGGGCTTTTTCGAGGGAAGGGAATGACCGATTACCTGGCCAGTGCCGACCAGGCGCTGCTGCAACGGCACGGGCTGAGCGACTTCGAGGCGCTGTGGGCCCTGCAGCTGGACGCCGTGGACGAACCCAATACCGGCCGTGGTGGCTGGAGCAGCGTGTTCCGCCTGGAACTGGAGGGCAAGGGGTTCTACCTCAAGCGCCAGAGCGACTACTTCACCCGCAGCCTGCAGCGGCCCTTCGGCGAGCCGACCTTCGCCCGCGAGTTTCGCAACATCAGCCGCTACCAGAAGCTCGACATCCCCGCTCTGCAGGCGGTGTTCTATGGCGAGCGCAAGCAAGCTGGCGAGCACCGGGCGATCCTCATGACCCGGGCGCTGGACGAGTGGACCGACCTCGAGCAACTGCTCGGCCGTTGGGCGCAGATGGACGCGCCGCAGCGCCAGGCGATCCTCCAGGCCTGTGGGCGGCTGGCCCGCACCCTGCACGGCGCCGGGCAGATGCACGGCTGCTTCTACCCCAAGCACATCTTCCTGCGTGAGCGCCGCGAGGGCTGGCAGGCCCAGCTGATCGACCTGGAAAAGACCCGTCCGCTGCTGTTCGGCATGCGCGACCGGGTCAAGGACCTGGAGCCGTTGCTGCGCCGCGCCCGGGCCTGGGACGAAGCGGACGTGCGCGTGCTGCTGGCGGCCTACCTGGAGCAGCCGGCGGACAGCGCCCTGGTATCCACCTGGCTGCAACGCCTGACCCAACGCCGTCGTCACAAAGAGGCCCGCTGATGCGCCTGAGCGAATTGAAGGAGGCCGGGCGCAGCCCGAGCCTGCCGCTGACCGTCACCCTCGCCGACGCCGCGGGCAGCGCCGACCTGCAGCTGCTCAACCTGTTGCGCGTGCTGCCGGGCCAGCGTTATGTCGGCGCGGGTATCTGGCGTGGCACCAAGGTGCTGGCCAAGCTGCTGGTCGGCGGCAATGCCGCCCGGCACTTCCAGCGCGAGCGCGATGGTGCCCTGCTGATGGCCGAACAAGGCCTGACCACCCCACGCCTGCTGGCCGATGGCCTGAAGGAAGGCGAGGGCGGCTGGGTATTGTTCGAATACCTCGACCATGCCGAAAGCCTGGGCGACGCCTGGGCCCGGGTGGAGCAGTTGCCGATGCTGGCCGACGAGCAGCACCTGGTGCTGGGCGAGGCCCTCACCGCCGTGGCGCAGATGCACGCCAAGGGCCTGTGGCAGGAGGACCTGCACCTGGACAACCTGCTGCGCCAGGACGGCCGGCTGTACCTGATCGACGGCGCCGGCATCAAGGCCGAGACCCCCGGCCAGCAGCTGTCGCGCCAGCGCGTGCTGGAAAACCTCGGGGTGTTCTTCGCCCAGTTGCCCAAACGCCTGGAGCCGTTCATCGAGGAAGCGCTGGTGCACTATGTGCTGGCCAACGCCGAGCACGCGCTGCCGCTGGAAGCGCTGCACAAGCAGGTGGACAAGGTGCGCGCCTGGCGCCTGAAGGATTACCTGGAAAAGGCCGGTCGCGAATGCACCCTGTTCAGCGTCGAGCGCAACCTGTCCGGGCTGCGAGCGATTCGCCGTAACGAAGTGGAGGCGATGCGCCCGGTGCTGGAGCAGGCCGATACGCTGATCGACCAGGGGCATCTGTACAAGACCGGTGGCGCGGCCAGCGTGGCGCGTATCGAGGTGGCCGGGCGCAAGTTGGTGCTCAAGCGCTACAACATCAAGAACACCGCCCACTGGTTCAAGCGCTTCTGGCGCCCGAGCCGGGCCTGGCATTCGTGGATCGAAGGCCACCGCCTGGGGTTTCTCGACATCGCCACGCCTCGCCCCCTGGCGGTGCTGGAGCAGCGGGTGATGGGGCTGCGCAGCACGGCCTACCTGGTAACCGAGTACGCCGACGGGCCGGACCTGATCGAATGCTTCGCGCCCTACGTGGAAAGCGGCGAGGCGCCCGACGAGCAGGTCGAGGCCCTGGCTCGGGTGATGCAGCAACTGATCCGCGAGCGTATCAGCCATGGCGACTTCAAGGGCCACAACCTGTTCTGGCAGGACGGCCAATGGTCGCTGATCGACCTTGATGCCATGTGCCAGCACGCCACCCAGCTCAGCTTCGCCCCGGCCTTCGCCCGGGACCGGGCGCGGCTGCTGCGCAACTGGCCGAGGGACAGCGCGCTGCATCAGCGGCTGGACCAGGTGTTGCCGCGGTTGGCTGATTGAGTGATCAGTTGAAGCGATCCCTGTAGGAGCGGCCTTGTGCCGCGAAAGGGCCGCAAAGCGGCCCCGGCGATCTTTGCCACAACGCTGAAATCCCGGGGCTGCTTCGCAGCCCTTTCGCGGCACAAGGCCGCTCCTACAGGTCCCTGCTGAATCAATGAGTCATGTGCAGTTCCATGTGAGCTGCCTACCGCCGCCAGAACCCACTCAGGCCCAGGCCGGCCGAAACGCCCAGCCCCACCCAGGCCAGCACATCCCACATCCCATCCCCGAGCAGTGCGGCAAACAGCCCGGCCGCACTGAGCACGGCGATCAGCGCCGGCCAGGCGAAGATCCTGCGGGTGCTTTGCGACTTGTGGCTCATGCCCGCACCTCCCGTGCCTTGCGTTGCTTACCCCACCACAGGTACAGGCCGCTGCCCAGCACGATGATGGTCAGCACATCGAGCACGGCCCAGAGGATCTGCATCGGCCGGCCGCCGTAGTCGCCGAAGTGCAGGGGCTGCGACAGGCCCATGGCGTCCATGTACCACGGGCGTTCGCCAACGGCGGTCACCTCCAGGGTACGCGCGTCGATCAGGATCGGCGTGAACAGGTGCGAGGTCAGGTTCGTGGCGCCATTCATGAACACCGCATAGTGGTGCTCGCTGGAGAAGCGTGTACCGGGGAAGGCGATGAAGTCCGGGCGCATGCCAGGCGCGGCCTGTTCGGCGATCTTCAGCAGCTGCGTGGCCGGAGCGCGCTCGGTGAGCGGCGGTGCGTCACGATACGGCGCGACCATCGCCGCCAGGCTGTCGTTGCGCCAGGCGGCGATCACCAGGTCGGATAGGGCACTGATCACCCCGGTGACGCCGACCACCAGGGCCCAGGTCAGGGTGACCACGCCGATCAGGTTGTGCAGGTCCAGCCAGCGCAGGCGCCGCGACTTGTCGTGGCGGACCGTGGCGAAGCGCAGACGGCGCATGAACGGCGCGTAGAGCACGGTGCCGGAGACGATGGCGACAATGAACAGCACCCCCATGAACGCCAGCAGCAGCTTGCCGGGCAACCCGGCGAACATGTCCACGTGCAGGCGCAGCATCAGCATCATGAAGCCGCCGTTGGCTGCCGGCATGGCCACGGCCTCGCCGGTGCGCGCGTCGAGCATGAAGGTGTGCGAGTCGTCGGGATGGGTGCCGGCGGTGGCGGCCATGATCGTGACCACGCCGTTGGGCTCGTCCTCTTCGTATCCGAAGTACTGCATCACCTCGCCGGGGCGGTGCTGTTCGGCCTTGAGCACCAGCTGCTGCAGATCCAGGTGCGGGGTGTCGGCGGGCATCTCGCGCAGTTGCGGCGCGTCGCCGAGCAGGTGCTCCAGCTCGTGGTGGAAGATCAGCGGCAGGCCGGTGAGGGCGAGCAGCAACAGGAACAGCGTGCAGACCAGGCTGCTCCAGGTGTGGATCGCTGACCAGCGGCGGATGGTTTGGCTTTTCATCACGGCTCCTTACGCAATCGCGGGGCAAGCCCGCTCCCACGCCGTTCTGTCTCGGCGTGGGAGCGGGCTTGCCCCGCGATGGGTGTTTACCACTTGTAGGTAGCGCTGGCGACGACGCTGCGCTGGTCGCCGTAGTAGCAGTAGTAGCCGTCGCAGGTCGAGAGGTAGTCCTTGTTCAGCAGGTTGCTGGCGTTGATCGCCACCGAGGCGCCCTTGAGGCTGTTGTCCAGGCGGCCCAGGTCGTAGTGCACGGCGGCGTCGAACACCGTGTAGGCCTTGCTCTTGCCGAGCCAGGTGTTGGCTTCGTCACCGTATCGGTTGCCGGTGTAGCGTGCGCCCAGGCCAATGCCGAAGCCGTCAAGCACACCGGTATGCCAGGTGTAGTCGGTCCACAGGGAGGCCTGCTGGTTGGGCATCTGTTGCAGGCGGTTGCCTTTGTACTGCCCTTTCTGGACTTCGGACTTGGCCAGGGTGTAGGCGGCGATCACTTTCAGGTTGTCGGTGACGTCGGAGACGGCTTCCAGCTCCAGGCCGTGGACCTTGACCTCGCCGGTCTGGCTGGAGACGGGCACCCCACCCACATTGTTGGTGACGGTCACGTTCTTCTGCTTGAGGTCGTACACTGCCGCCGACAGCAAGGTGTTGGAGCCAGGCGGTTGATACTTCACCCCCAACTCCCATTGCTGGCCTTCGGTTGGCTTGAAGGATTTCTCGATGTCAGCGCTCGAACCGCTGCTTGGCTGGAAGGACTCGGCGTAGGACAGATACGGTACAAAGCCCGAGTCGAACACGTAGCTGAGCGCCGCATTGCCGCTGAACTGCTTGTCACGCTGGGTGTTGGTGGCATTGCCCTTGTTGAGGAACGTGGTGCCGGTATGCACCCAGTCCTCACGCCCGCCCAGGGTCAGGCGCCATTTGTCGAGCGCCATCTGGTCCTGGATGTAGAGCCCGGTCTGGACGGTTTTCTGGTTGTAGTCCAGATAGGCCGAAGAGCGGTCCGGACGGGTGATCGGCAAGCCATACACCGGGTTGTTGACGTTGGTGGGCGGCACGTTGTCGCTGAAGCCATAAATGGAGAGGAAGTCGGAGTCCGTGCGCTGGTGGTCCAGGCCGATCAGCACGGTATGGCTGATATCGCCTGTGGCGAAGTCGGCCTGGAAGTTGTTGTCGAGCGCGAACTGGCTGATGTCCTCATCGACGTTGGTGGACATGCGGCTGGCATTGCCCTCGCTGTCCACCGGGCCGCCGGGTTGGTAGTAGGCACCAACGGTGAGCGTCTGGAATGACAACTCGCTCTTGGTGTAGCGCACGTTCTGGCGGAACTGCCAGACATCGTTGAAACGATGTTCGAAGGCATAGCCCAGCGCGTAATAGGTGCGGTCGTAGTATTCGTAATCCGGGTCACCCAGGTTCTTGTGGCGGGACACCTTGCCGAACGGCATGTCGATCTTGGTGCCTTGTATCGGATAGAACTGGCTGGTGGCACCGGTGTCGTCGCGGGTGAACTGGCTGAGGAAGGTCAGCGAGGTATCTTCGTCGATGTTCCAGGTCAGGCTCGGGGCGATGTTGTAGCGCTTGTTATCCATATGGTCGATCTGCGTGCCGCTGTCGCGTACCACGCCGCTGACGCCATAGAGGAACTGGCCCTGCTCATCGAGCTTGCCGGTGCTGGCGAAGTTGATCTGGCGGTGGTTGTCGCTGCCGTACTGCAGTTGGATCTCGTGGCTGCTCTCGGCCTGGGGGCGGCGGCTGACCATGTCCAGCAGACCGCCGGGCGGGGTCTGGCCATACACCGACGAGGCCGGGCCACGCAGCAGCGCAAGGCGGTCGAGGTTCCAGGTTTCGGCTTTCGGGTTGGCATACACGCCGCGGGGCAGGGGCAGGCCGTCGAGGAACTGGGTCGGCTCGAAGCCGCGCACGCGCATCCAGTCATAGCGGGTGTCGCTGCCGAAACTGGCCGAGACGATACCCGGCATGTACTTCACCGCGTCATCCAGGCTTTGCACGCCGCGGTCGCTCATCTGCTGGCGGGTGGCGACGGAAATGGAGCGTGGGACCTCGACCAGCGCGGTATCGGTCTTGGTGCCGGCGGCGGTGCGCTTGGCGGTGTAGCCTTCCACCGGGCCCCAGGCGCTCTCAAAGCTGCTGTTGGCGTTGATGTTGGTTTCCGGCAGCGCCAGGGTGCCTTCGCTCACCGCCACCAGACTGTAGCTGCCGGCGCTGCTCTGCTGCAGTTGCAGACCGGTATCGCGCAGGGCGGCCTGCAGGGCGCCGACCGCATCGTACTGGCCACTGACCGGCGCCGATTTGCGCCCGCTGACCAGTGCCGGATCCAGCGCCAGGGCGATCCCGGCCTGGCTGGCGATCTGGTTCAGGGTGCTGGCCAGCGGTGCGCTGGGCAGGTCGTAGGCACGCAGGGCGGCCTGTTCGGCGGCGAACAGGGTGGTGCTGGCCAACGGTGCGGCCAGGCCGATGGCCAGGGCCATCAGGCTGGGGCGAAGCAAAGCATCAACGGCACGGGACATGCAGCGGCTCCTCGACGAAATAGTGCTGACTGCTTCCTTGCCGAGCGAGATTGGGAAAGTGACAGGGTCTTTTGAAAAAATATCTGACAGGGTTGGCACGAGCGGCGCTCAGCGCTATATCGCCTTGGCTTCTTCGCGGGTAAACCCGCTCCCACAGGTTTGATGCATTCCCTGTGGGAGCAACTGTCTTGCTCAATTTTTAGAATCTGGCGCGATCCCTGTGGGAGCGGGTTTACCCGCGAAGGGCGGCACGCAGCGCTTATCTGGCGGAGACGGTCACCCACCACGGCGTATGCCGCTCGATCTTCACCGGCAGCGCCGGCTGCAGCGAGGCCAGGGCCAGGTCGGTGTCAGTCAGCGGGAAGCTGCCGCTCACGCGCAGGTCGGCGACCTCGTCGCTGACCCCCAGGTGGCCGCTGCGGTACTGGCCGAGCGCGGCCACCAGGTCGGCCAGGCGCACGTTGTCCACCACCAGCATGCCGCGGGTCCAGGCATCGCTGCCGACCGCCACGGAGCCGACCCGGCCCAGGCCGTCGGCGTTCATCAGTACCTGCTGGCCTTCGCGCAGCACCTGTTCGTCGCCACTGTTCTGCGGCTTGGCGGCCACCGAGGCCTGCAGCACCTCCAGGCGCGTGCCGGACTCCTCGCGCTTGACCAGGAAGCGCGTGCCCAGCGGGCGCAGGCGGCCATCCTCGGTGCGCACCAGCAGCGGACGGCTGTCCTTGTGGCCGGTTTCCACCGAGATTTCGCCACGATGCAGCACGATCAGCCGCTGCTCGCCGCGGAAATCGATGTCCACCGCGCTCTGGCTGTTCAGGCTCAGCAAGGTGCCGTCCTCCAGGCGCAGGGTGCGCAGCTCGCCGGTGCCGGTGCGCTGATCGGCCAGCCAGTAGGTCGGCGACAGGGTCGGCGCTGCGGCCCAGGTGAGCAGCCCGCCGAGCAGCAGCATGCCGGCCAGGCCGCCAAGGCGCTGGCGTAGCCCTGCCCGTGATTGCAGCAGGGTGTGGCGCACCGGGCCGGCGGCGGCGTTGACGCGCCGGTCGAGCATGCCCAGTTGCAACCAGGCGCGGGCGTGCTCCTCGTGGGCGGCGTGCCAACGCATGAATTCGTTGCGTTCGTCCGGGGTACCGCTACCTTCGTCCAGGCACAGCTTCCAGGCGATGGCCGCTTCCAGCACCTGGCTGGAAACCGGGGCCTGGTTCATGTCGGCTCTCCATAGAGGGCGACATAGCACTGGCGCAGGCCCTGGGCGAGGTACTGGCGCACGCGGGACACCGACACCCCGAGGCGCTCGGCGATCTCGGCGTGGCCCAGGCCGTCCAGGCGGTTGTACAGGAAGGCCGCGCGGGCCTTGCTCGACAGCTTGCCCAGCAGGCGGTCGATGGCCTTGAGGTCCTCGAGGATCAGGTGCTGCTGCTCGGGCGACGGGTGTTCGGCCTCGGGCAGCAGGGCCAGCTCGGCGAGGTAGGCCTGCTCGAGGGCGGCGCGGCGGAAGTGGTCGAACAGCAGGCCCTTGGCCACGGCGACCAGGAAGGCGCGGGGTTCGCGGGGGGCGTCCAGGCGCTCGCGACCGAGCAGGCGCACGAAGGTGTCCTGGCTCAGGTCTTCGGCGCGCTGACGGCAGGCGGTGCTGCGCTGCAACCAGGCCAGCAGCCAGGTGCGATGGTCGCGATACAGCGCTCCGACCAGCTCGGCATGTGGACTGTGCGCAGGCGTCAAGAAGCGATCCCCGGGAAAGAATGCGTTAACTAACGATAATTATTCGCGATTGTTGCAGAGGGGAGGGGGTGGGTGCAATGGACGCTTATCGGATGGCCATCACACGACAGGTGTTGCCTGTGCCGGCCTCTTCGCGGGTAAACCCGCTCCCACAGGATTCAACATGGCTCACGGGCAGCGCAGTCCCTGTGGGAGCGGGTTTACCCGCGAAGAGGCCGGCAAGGCCAATGAAAGTCTACAGGCCGTGACTCTGGACTTTACGCCGTCGCCACTGACGCACCCGCTGCTCCAGCTGCAACGGGCTGTCCAGTTGCTGGCGCCGGGCCTGGCTGAACAGGATCAACGCCAGCTCCGCGGTCACCTGGGCATCGGCGCTGGCATGGTGGCGGGCCTGGACTTCGAGGCCGAAGCGGGCGATCCAGTCGTCCAGACCGGCTTCACGCAGCACGGTGTCGGGGTTGAGCATCGGCGCCAGCTCCGCCACGTCGAGGAACGGATGCTGCAGGCGCAGGCCCAGGCTGTCCTTCAGCGCCCGGGCCAGCATGCGCTGGTCGAACGGGGCGTGGAACGCCAGCACCGGGCTGTTGCCGATGAAGTCCATCAGATCGAGCAGCGCCTCGGCCGGGTCGCAGCCGGCAGCCAGGGCGCTGGGGCCCAGGCCATGGATCAGCACACTGGCGTTGGTCTTCTGCGCGGGCCGGTGCAGGGTGCGCTCGAACGGACGACCCAGGGCGATGGCGCCATCCTCGATGGCCACCGCGCCGATCGACAGCACCTGGTCGCGGTTGAGGTTCAGGCCGCTGGTCTCCAGGTCCAGCACCACCCAGCGCTGTTCACGCAACGAGCGCACGCCCAGTGGCGCCGGCCCTGGCAGCATGGCCAGGCGCCGACGCAGCGGGGCGGCGAGTTCGGGGGCGGCGGGGCGCCACCAGGCGAACAGCTTCACAGCTGGTACCGCAGGGCCAGGCTGCTTTGCAGGCGTTGGGCCTGGCGCAGGGACTCGCGCAGGATGCGCCGGTCCAGGTGGTTGAGGCTGTCCGGGTCGAGCCGGTTGGAGTAGGGCTGGTTCTCGCGGGTCTGGCGCTGGTGCTGCTGCATGCGGGTCTGCTGGATGAAGTGGTAGGCCTCTTCATAGGCGGCGCCGTCGAGCGGGTCGATGATGCCCTTGGCGATCAGCTGGCGCAGGCGCTCCAGGGTGTTGCAGGCGCTGACGCCATGGGCCAGGGCCAGCAGCCTGGCGCCATCGACGAACGGGGTCAGGCCCTGCACCTTGAGGTCGAGGGTGGCGGCCTTGTCGTCCCCCTGGCGGGTCAGCACGAACTCGCGCAGGCGCCCGACCGGTGGTCGTTGGCGCAGGGCATTGTCGGCCATCATGCGCTGGAAGAGGCGGTTGTCGGCGACCTGCTCCAGCAGGCCCTGGCGCAGTTGTTCGCAGCCTTGCTCGTCGCCCCAGACCACGCGCAGGTCGAAGTAGATGCTCGAGCCCAGCAGGTTCTCGGGGCTCGCCTCGCGCACGAAGCCGGCGAAGCGTCGCGCCCATTCGCTGCGTGACAGGCACAGCTCGGGGTTGCCGGCCATCACATTGCCCTTGCACAGGGTGAAGCCGCACTGGGCCAGGTTGTGATTGACCTGCTGGGCCAGCGGCAGCAGCCGGGCGCGTATGGCCTCGGCCTCGACGGCGTCGCGGGCCTCGAAGAGGATGCCGTTGTCCTGGTCGGTGTGCAGCGTCTGCTCGCGGCGGCCTTCACTGCCGAAGCACAGCCAGCTGAACGGCACGCCCGGGTCGCCGCGCTCGGCGATGGCCAGTTCGATCACCCGGCACACGGTATGGTCGTTGAGCAAGGTGATGATCTGGGTGATCTGGGTCGAGGACGCGCCGTGGGCGAGCATGCGCTCGACCAACTGGCCGATCTCGCCGCGCAACGACACCAGGCTGTCCAGGCGTGGCGCATGGCGGATGGTGCGGGCCAGGTGCACCAGGTCGACACGCTGCAGGGAGAACAGGTCGCGTTCGGAGATCACCCCGCACAGGCGTTGGTTGTCCACCAGGCAGACATGGGCGATGTGCCGCTCGGTCATGGCCATGGCGGCGTCGAAAGCGCTGGCCTGGGGACTCAGGTGGAACGGCCGGGCGGTCATGTAGCGCTCGATCGGCGCGGTCAGCTCGGCACTGGCGTCGGCCACCACCTGGCGCAGGTCGCGCAGGGTGAAGATGCCGAGGGGATGGCGCTGGTCGTCGACGATGACGATGCTGCCGACCTGCTGCTCGTGCATCAACCCCACCGCCTCGCGCAGCGGCGTGTCCGGCGCGCACACCACCGGATGGCGCAGCGCCAGTTCGCCCAGCGGGGTGTTCAGCGAGTACTGGGTACCCAGGGTCTCCACGGCGCGTCGGCGCACCTGCTGGTTGACCTGGTCGAGCAGGCTGCTGACGCCACGCAGGGCGAAGTCGCGGAACACCTCGGACATGGAGAACACACGGATGAACGCGGCCTTGTCCAGTTGCAGGCAGAAGGTGTCCTCGCCGGCCAGGTGCTCGGTGCGGGTGGCCCGCTCGCCGAGCAACGCGGCCAGCGGGAAGCATTCGCCGCTGGCGATCTCGAAGGTGGTCTCGGTGCCCGGCTTGGTGACATGGTGGCGCTCGCCGACCACGCGGCCCTGCTTGACGATATAGAAGTGCTCGACCGGACCGTCGGCAGGCTTGATGATGCTTTCGCCGGCCGCGTGGAAACGCAGCTGGCACTGCTCCACCAGGTAGGCCAGGTGGTTGTGTTCCATCTGGTTGAACGGCGGGAAACGCTGCAGGAACTGCAGGGTACCCTGGATGTTTTGCAGCACTGCTGTTCTGCCCGCCTGGCTGTAGGCGTCCTTTTTGCTCATGGAACCGACCGCGATAAGTATGTCTGCATATGTAGCGCAGACCTTGTTGTTCTAAGGCTCCATGGTCGGACGACGGCTCTGCGGTGCCCATTGGACGTAAGTCTATAAGGCGCGACGGACGTTTCGCTGCTTGTGTCCGGTGTCAAATAGCCGACGAAAGGCAGTTTGCATGCAGGGGCTTTGCGGTCTGAACTTGAATAACGGGGTTTTTTTGACGAGACAACCATGGCAGAGCATGACGACATCCTGAGCGACGCCGAGCGAGAGGCGTTGGCCGTGGTGAGCGCACCCGTCGCGCCCAGGCCCGTGGTACTGGTGGTGGACGACAACCCGGTGAGCAGACAAGCATTGTGCCTGTATCTGCAGAGTCATCAGATTGACTGCATGGAGGCAGACGGAACTGAGGAGGCGCTGTTCAAACTGCATTATCAGTCGCGTATCGCACTGATGATTACCGACTTGCGCATGAAACCTCTGGATGGCCAGAAACTTATCGAGGAAGTGCACAAGACGGAACGGGCTGCTCTTCCGATCATCGTCGTCTCTGGCGACACCGATGTGAAGGAAGCGGTGGACGTGATGCATCTGGGGGTGGTGGATTTCCTGCTCAAGCCGGTGGACCTGGACAGGTTGCTGGAGTTGGTGAGGAAGGAGTTGCGAATAGGGCAGGGCTGAAAACGATCGCGGGGCCAGCCCGCTCCCACGCCAGCGTGCATGTGGCGTGGGAGCGGGCTGGCCCCGCGATGCGTTGCTGGCTGATTACAGCCCGTTGCGCGCCTTGAACTCGCGGCGGCGACGGTGCAGCACCGGCTCGGTGTAGCCGTTCGGCTGCTTGGCACCCTCTACAACCAGCTCGATTGCCGCCTGGAACGCGATGTTGTCATCGAAGTTCGGCGCCATCGGGCGGTACAGGGCGTCACCGGCGTTCTGCTTGTCGACCACCGCGGCCATGCGCTTGAGGCTTTCCAGCACCTGCTCCTGGGTGACCACGCCATGGCGCAGCCAGTTGGCCAGCAACTGGGCCGAGATGCGCAGGGTGGCGCGGTCTTCCATCAGGCCGACATCGTTGATGTCCGGCACCTTCGAGCAACCCACGCCCTGGTCGATCCAGCGCACCACGTAGCCGAGAATGCCCTGGGCATTGTTGTCCAGCTCGTTGCGGATCTCGTCGGCCGACCAGTTGGTGTCGGCGGCCAGCGGTATGGTCAGGATATCATCGACCGAGGCCGGGGTACGCGAAGCCAGCTCGCGCTGACGGGCCTGCACGTCAACCTTGTGGTAGTGCAGGGCGTGCAGGGTGGCGGCGGTCGGCGACGGCACCCAGGCGGTGTTGGCGCCGGCCAGCGGGTGGGCGATCTTCTGCTCGAGCATGGCGGCCATCAGGTCGGGCATGGCCCACATGCCCTTGCCGATCTGCGCGCGGCCTTGCAGGCCGGTGGCCAGGCCCACGTCGACGTTGTTGTTCTCGTAGGCGCCGATCCACTTCTCGTTCTTCATGGCGCCCTTGCGCACCACGGCGCCGGCTTCCATGGAGGTGTGGATCTCGTCACCGGTGCGGTCGAGGAAACCGGTGTTGATGAACACCACGCGCTCGGCGGCCGCCTTGATGCAGGACTTGAGGTTGACCGTGGTGCGGCGCTCCTCGTCCATGATGCCGACCTTGACGGTGTTGCGCTTCATGCCCAGCAGGTCTTCGACGCGGCTGAAGATCTCGGCGGCGAAGGCCACTTCCTCCGGGCCGTGCATCTTCGGCTTGACGATGTACACGCTGCCGCTGCGGGTGTTCTTGCGGCTGGTGTTGCCGTTGAGGTTGTGCAGGGCGATCAGGTTGGTGAACAGGCCGTCCTGGATACCCTCGGGGATCTCGTTGCCCTGGGCGTCGAGAATTGCCGGGTTGGTCATCAGGTGACCGACGTTGCGCACGAACAGCAGCGAGCGACCGTGCAGGGTGACGCTGCCACCGTTCGGTGCGGCGTACTCGCGGTCCGGGTTCATGGTGCGGGTGAAGGTCTTGCCGCCCTTGCTGACGCTCTCGGCCAGGTCGCCTTTCATCAGGCCCAGCCAGTTGCGGTAGACGATCACCTTGTCGTCGGCGTCGACGGCGGCGACCGAGTCTTCGCAGTCCATGATGGTGGTCAGTGCCGACTCCATCAGGATGTCCTTCACGCCGGCGGCGTCGGTGCTGCCGACCGGGGTGCTGGCATCGACCTGGATCTCGAAGTGCAGGCCGTTGTGCTTGAGTAGCACGGCGGTCGGCGCCTTCGCGTCGCCATGGAAACCGATCAGCTGGGCGTCGTCGCGCAGGCCGCTGTTGCTGCCGCCCTTGAGGGCGACTACCAGCTTGCCGTCTTCGATGCGGTAGCCGGTGGAGTCGACGTGGGAGCCGGCGGCCAGTGGCGCGGCTTCGTCGAGGAAGGCGCGGCCGAAGGCGATGACCTTGTCGCCGCGCAGCTTGTTGTAACCCTGGCCTTTCTCGGCGCCGCCCTCATCGCTGATGACATCGGTGCCGTAGAGGGCGTCGTACAGCGAACCCCAGCGGGCGTTGGCGGCGTTCAGGGCGAAGCGGGCGTTCATCACCGGCACCACCAGTTGCGGGCCGGCCATGTGGGCGATTTCTTCGTCGACGTTCTGCGTGGTGGCCTGGAAGTCGTCGACTTGTGGCAGCAGGTAGCCGATTTCCTCGAGGAATGCCTTGTAGGTCACCGCGTCATGGGCCTGGTCCTGGCGTGCCTGGTGCCAGGCGTCGATCTTGGCTTGCAGCTCGTCGCGCTTGGCGAGCAGGGCTTTGTTCTTTGGAGCGAGGTCTTTAATGATCTCTGCCGCCCCGGCCCAGAACTTGTCGGCTTCGATGCCGGTTCCAGGGATCGCTTCGTCGTTGACGAAGTCGTACAGGGCCTTGGCGACCTGAAGGCCACCGACTTGAACGTATCCAGTCATTGCTTGCCTCACCTCTGCTCAGCTATTTCGCTTTCGCTCTTCTGTATTAAGCCTGTAGCGCTTCTCTAAACACGGCACCAGTGCGTGCCCGCGTGCTCCGGGGCGGCTGGGTGCGGCTCGCCAGACGGGCCGGCGGGCGGTTGGCGTATTTTCACAGGCGCCTTGGCAGACATCGAAACGACGTTTTGTAGTCCGCGTCGGCGCATACTACATGAAGCAGCAGGCAGGTGAACATCAGACTAAAAGCGTCGCTCTGCGACCGGTTGGTCGCATGGGGTCACGCTGGGAGACGCCATGTTCGCAAAAAACAGGTGGATTGTTCCAGATAAATCTTGAAACAGTACACGATTGCTTGCCGTGACTGTCCTGCGGCAGGTTGCCGCGCCTTGCCTATACTGATTCGATCCCCGTATTCCGGTCGCCTGGGGCGGCCTTCGCAGACGAATGAAGGAGTGGCCCGTGGACCATCTCGTACTCACCGTGATCGCCCCGGACAAGGCCGGGCAGGTCGAGCGTATCGCCCAGTGCATCGCCGATCACAATGGCAACTGGCTGGAAAGCCGCATGTCGCGCATGGCCGGGCAGTTCGCCGGGATCCTGCGGGTGGCGGTGCCGGCGGAGACCTACGCCGAGCTGGTCGAGTCGCTGCAGAAACTGGGCGACCACGGCATCCGTGTGCTCATTGCCGAAAGCGGGATCGAGCCATCCTGCACCTGGAAACCGATCGCCATGGAACTGGTGGGCAACGACCGGCCGGGTATCGTTCGTGATATCACCCGCTTGCTGGCCGAGCAAGGGGTGAACGTGGAGCGCTTGAGTACCGAGGTGCGGCCGGCGCCGATGAGCAGTGAGCCGTTGTTCCATGCCGATGCGTTGCTGGCGTTGCCGTTGACCTTGTCGCTGGACGATCTGCAGGCGCGGCTGGAGAGCCTGGCGGATGATCTGATGGTGGAGTTGTGGCTGCGGCCGGAGGAGTGATTGAAGATCGCCGGGGCCGCTTCGCGCCCCATCGCGACACAAGGCCGCTCCTACAGGGGATCGCGGTTTCCTGTAGGAGCGGCCTTGTGTCGCGATGGGGCGCGAAGCGGCCCTGAGGTGGTTATCCCGATTTTGCGGGGAAGCCCCTGTGGATAAGCTGGGGGCGCTACGCTGGAGGCCAGTAACAGCAGGGCCTGGCGAAATTTGAGCAAAAAACGTCCACTATTCAGTAGCTTGTGCACAAACGCCGGGGACGAGGGTGTGGATAACCTTTGGAGCCATTGCTGTAGGCCACGTCCCCCGTGGCCTACAGCAATATGATCATTTTTTGATCAGGCGCGCTTGCGCAAACTCAGCCAGGCATCGACGCTGTAGACAGCCAGCCCCGCCCAGATAAAGGCGAACGCCACCAAGGTGCTCGACGACAGGTGTTCGTCGAACAGCAGCACTGCCTGCAGCAGCACCAGGGTCGGTGCCAGGTACTGCAGGAAGCCCAGCGTGGTATAGGGCAGGTGGCGTGCAGCGGCGTTGAAGCACACCAGCGGTACCAGTGTCACCGGGCCGGCGGCGATCAGCCACAGCGCTTCGCTGCTGCTGAAGAACTCAGGGCTGGCGCTGCTGGCCGTCGGGTGCAGCAACAACCAGCCGATGGCAATGGGCACCAGCATCCAGGTCTCGACCACCAGCCCCGGCAGCGCCGCTACCGGTGCCTGTTTGCGGATCAAGCCATAGAAGCCGAACGACAGCGCCAGGGCCAGCGACACCCAGGGCAGGCTGCCGACCTGCCACACCTGCTGCGCCACGCCCAGGGCCGCCAGGACCACCGCCAGCCATTGCAGGCGGCGCAGGCGCTCGCCGAGCAGCAGCATGCCCAGCAGCACGTTGATCAGCGGGTTGATGTAGTAGCCCAGGCTGGCCTCGAGCATGCGCCCGTTGTTCACCGCCCACACGTAGGTCAGCCAGTTGCCGGCGATCAGCGCACCGCTGAGCGCGAGGATCGCCAGGCGCCGCGGGTTGTCGCGCAGTTCGCGCCACCAGCCGGGGTGTTTCCACACCAGCAGCAGGAGCGAGCCGAACAGGGCCGACCAGAGCACGCGGTGGACGATGATTTCCACCGCCGGAACGCTCTGGATCGCTTTGAAGTACAGGGGGAACAGGCCCCAGATGATGTAGGCGCCGAGGCCCAGGAGGTACCCGCGGCGCGGGTTGGCGGCGTGCATGCAGAATCCTTGCTTAGGTAGCTAAATAAAGCGACGCCTATTGTAGACAGACCTCGGCCTGGACCTAGAACAATTTCAACGGTTGTTCATCGAGCGCGGCGATCTGCTCGCGCAGGGCGAGGATCTGATCGCCCCAGTAGCGCGGCTGGCCGAACCAGGGGAAGCTCGGCGGGAACGCCGGATCGTCCCAGCGCCGCGCCAGCCAGGCGCTGTAGTGCAACTGGCGCAGGGCGCGCAGCGGTTCGATCAGGGCCAGCTCACGCGGGTCGAAGTCGTGGAACTCGTTGTAGCCGTCGATCAGTTCGGCCAGCTGGCCGAGACGCTCTTCGCGGCTGCCGGCGAGCATCATCCACAGGTCCTGGACGGCCGGGCCCATGCGGCAGTCGTCGAGGTCGACCACGTGGTAGACGTCGTCGCGGTGCATCAGGTTGCCGGGGTGCAGGTCACCATGCAGGCGGATCGGCTGGTACGAGGTGCGAGCGTAGATGTCCTCGACCCGCTTGAGCAGGTCGCGGGCCACCGATTCGTAGGCCGGCAGCAACTCGCGGGGCACGAAGTCGCCGTCAAGCAGGGTCTTGAGCGAGGCATGGCCAAAGTTGTCCACAGCCAGGGCTTCACGGTGCTCGAAGGGTTTGGTCGCGCCTACCGCGTGCAGGCGCCCGAGCAACTGCCCTAGGCGATAGAGCTGGTCGAGGTTGCCCGGCTCCGGGGCATGGCCGCCACGGCGGGGGAACAGGGTGAAGCGAAAGCCCTGGTGCTCGAACAGGGAGCGGCCTTCGTGCAGCATTGGCGCCACCACGGGCACTTCGCACTCGGCCAGCTCGCGGGTGAAGGCGTGTTCCTCGAGGATCGCCGCGTCGCTCCAGCGCCCAGGGCGATAGAACTTGGCAATCAGCGGCTGCGCGTCCTCGATGCCCACCTGGTAGACGCGGTTCTCGTAGCTGTTGAGCGCCAGCACCCGTGCATCGCTTAGAAGGCCGAGGCTTTCCACGGCGTCCAGCACGAGGTCGGGGGTGAGGGTGTCGAAGGGGTGGGACATGAGAGGCTCCGGTCGCTGGGACTGCGGCCTGCATGTTACCCCAATCCCAAGGCTGACCCGCTCCTGAGTCGGTATGAGCACAGGAGATCACCCAGTCTTTTAGGTTGCGCTGTCGCACAGTGAGCCAAGTTGCATGAATCAACAGCGTGGGAGCGGGCTTGCCCCTCGATCCGGGCGCGCAGCGCACGGCCAGGCTAGACCGGCACCCCCAGCAACACGAACGACGGATGAAACTGCACCCGCAGGGCGCTCCCCGGCTGGACCTGCCGTTGCGCCAGCCAAGCCGCTTCGGCGATGGCGCACAAGGTCTGGCCATTGCCCAGCGCCAGGCGCACCTCGCCCGGCCCGCCCTGTTCAATCAGCACCTCTTCGACCTTGACCTTCAGGCAGTTGCTCCCAGGCTCCGGCGTCTCATCCGCGTCCAGCAACCGTACCCAGCCGGCCTTGAGCAGCGCCACCACCGTCCCCCCCAGCGCCAGCTCCAGCCGCTCGGTACTGCCCCGGGTGATCAAGGCCTCGATCTCCAGCCCGCCGCCCAGGTCCAGGCTGATGCGGTCATGCCGGCCTTCGCGGCGCAGCCCGCTGATCCGCCCCTGCAGCTGGTTGCGCGCACTGGTGCGGAGCATCAGGCGTCCGAGCAGATCGAGGTCGCTGCTGTCCTCGGCGGATTCGAGAATCTCCGCCTGCAGCGCCTGCAGGCGCTGGTACAGGCGCAGCACCCGCTCGCCTTCGGCGGACAGCCGCGCGCCACCGCCGCCGCGACCGCCGGTGCTGCGTTCCACCAGGGGCTGCGCCGCCAGGTTGTTGAGTTCGTCGATGGCGTCCCAGGCGGCCTTGTAGCTGATGCCGGCGGCCTTGGCGGCGCGGGTGATCGAGCCCTGTTCGGCGACATGCTGCAACAGGGCGATGCGCTGTGGACGGCGGGCGATGTGCTGGGTGAGCAGGGCTGGCAGGGACATGGGCGGGCATCGGGTGTGGTGTAGGTCCCGCGACGTTGCCGCCGTCACCGGGGCAAGTCAAGCCTGGCCCGGCCTGGGCGTGCGCGCCAGGCAGTAGATGTCGACCCGCCGGGCGCCGGCCTGGCGCAGCAGCCGGGCGATGGCCTGGGCGGTCGCCCCGGTGGTCAGCACGTCATCGACCAGTGCCAGGTGCAGGCCGTCGAGCTCGCTGCCGGGGGCAAGGGCGAAGGCCTGGCGCAGGTTGCGTTGCCGGGCCCGGGCGCCGAGGGCCTGCTGCGCCGGGGTATCGCGCACACGCAGGAGCAGGCGCTCGTCACAGGGCAGGCGCAGTTGCCCGGCGAGCCAGCGGGCGAGCATCGCCGCCTGGTTGAAGCCGCGCTGGCGCAGTCGACGCCTGGCCAGCGGCACGGGCAACAGGCGGTCCGGCCGTGGCAGGTCTTCGTCGTAGCGATGCATCAGGCTGTGGCCGAGCAACTGCGCCAGCAACCGCCCCAGCGGCCACTGACTGTTGTGCTTGAAACGGCTGACCAGGGTGTCGATGGGAAAACCGTAATGCCACGGCGCGATCACTTGGCTGAATGCGGGAGGGCGGCGGCTGCAACCGCCGCAGAGAAGGCCGTCGATGGCCAGGGGCAGCGCGCAACGGCGGCACTGCTCGTCCAGCCAGGGCAGCGCCTGCTCGCAAGCGATGCACAAGGGATAGGGCTGCTCGGCAGGCTCGTCGCAGAGCAAACAGAATTGATCGATATTTGTACAGATGTAAACCAGCTTGTTCTTGATTGGTTGACAGTGCATGAGGCCTTCCGTAACTATGCGTGCTATCCGTGATGCGCTGGAGGGTTTTCCTGTCCCGGCGTCAGTCAGACCATAGATAAGGAAACGCCGATGAGCGCCAGCGCAATTGCAACCACACGTCACGACTGGTCCCTGGCCGAGGTCAAGGCCCTGTTCCAGCAGCCGTTCAACGACTTGCTGTTCCAGGCCCAGACCGTGCACCGCGCGCACTTCGACCCCAATCGCGTGCAGGTTTCCACGCTGCTGTCGATCAAGACCGGCGCCTGCCCGGAAGATTGCAAATATTGTCCGCAGTCCGGTCACTACAACACCGGGCTGGAAAAGCAGAAGCTGATGGAAGTGCAGAAAGTGCTGGAGGAGGCCGCCCGGGCCAAGGCCATCGGCTCGACCCGCTTCTGCATGGGCGCGGCGTGGAAGCACCCGTCGGCCAAGGACATGCCCTACGTGCTGGAGATGGTCAAAGGGGTCAAGGCCATGGGCCTGGAAACCTGCATGACCCTCGGCAAACTCGACCAGGAGCAGACCCAGGCCCTGGCCCAGGCCGGCCTGGACTACTACAACCACAACCTCGACACCTCGCCGGAGTTCTACACCAGCATCATCACCACCCGCACCTACAGCGAGCGTCTGCAGACCCTGGCCTACGTGCGCGATGCCGGCATGAAGATCTGCTCCGGCGGCATCCTCGGCATGGGCGAGTCGCTGGACGACCGCGCAGGCCTGCTGATCCAGCTGGCCAACCTGCCCGAGCACCCGGAGTCGGTGCCGATCAACATGCTGGTCAAGGTCGCCGGCACGCCGCTGGCCGATGAAGAGGACGTCGATCCGTTCGACTTCATCCGCATGCTGGCCGTGGCCCGGATCCTCATGCCCAAGTCTCATGTGCGCCTGTCGGCCGGTCGCGAGCAGATGAACGAGCAGATGCAGGCCCTGGCGTTCATGGCCGGCGCCAACTCGATCTTCTACGGCGAGAAACTGCTGACCACCGGCAACCCGCAGGCCGACAAGGACATGCAGCTGTTCGCCCGCCTCGGTATCCAGCCGGAGGCCCGTGAGGAGCACGCCGACGAAGTGCACCAGGCCGCCATCGAGCAGGCGCTGGTCGAGCAGCGCAGCAGCGAGTTGTTCTACGACGCAGCCTCGGCCTGAGCATGGCCTTCGATCTCGCCGCGCGCCTGGCCGAACGGCGTGCCGCCGACCTGTACCGCCAGCGACCACTGCTTGAAAGCCCGCAGGGGCCGCAGGTGGTGGTCGATGGCCAGCCGCTGCTGGCCTTCTGCAGCAACGACTACCTGGGCCTGGCCAATCATCCCGAAGTGATCAAGGCCTGGCGTGACGGCGCCGAGCGCTGGGGTGTCGGTGGCGGTGCCTCGCACCTGGTGATCGGCCACAGCACCCCGCACCATGAGGTGGAGGAGGCGCTGGCCGAGCTGACGGGCCGGCCGCGCGCGTTGCTGTTCTCCACCGGCTACATGGCCAACCTCGGTGCGATCACCGCGCTGGTCGGGCAGGGCGACACGGTGTTACAGGACCGCCTCAACCACGCCTCCCTGCTCGACGGCGGCCTGCTCAGCGGCGCCCGCTTCAGCCGCTACCTGCACAACGATCCGGCCAGCCTGGCCAGCCGCCTGGGCAAGGCCACCGGCAATACCCTGGTGGTCACCGACGGCGTGTTCAGCATGGACGGCGACTGCGCCGACCTGCCGGCCCTGGCCAGGGAGGCCCGCGCACGCGGTGCCTGGTTGATGGTCGACGATGCCCATGGCCTGGGGACCTTGGGCGCCAATGGCGGTGGCCTGGTCGAGCATTGCGGCCTGGGTGTCGAGGATGTGCCGGTGCTGATCGGCACGCTGGGCAAGGCCTGCGGTACCTCCGGCGCCTTCGTCGCCGGTAGCGAGGAGCTGATCGAGGCGCTGGTGCAGTTCGCCCGGCCCTATATTTACACCACCAGCCAGCCACCGGCGCTGGCCTGCGCCACGCTCAAGGCCCTGGACTTGCTGCGCCGCGAACACTGGCGGCGCGAGCACCTGGCCGCGCTGATCCGGCAGTTCCGCACGGGCGCCGAGCAGATTGGCCTGACCCTGATGGACAGCCATACGGCGATCCAGCCAATCCTGATCGGCGATGCGGCCCGGGCGCTGGCGTTGTCCCGCCTGTTGCGCGAGCGCGGGTTGCTGGTCACGGCGATTCGCCCACCCACCGTGCCCGCCGGCAGCGCCCGCTTGCGGGTGACCCTGAGCGCCGCCCACAGTGAGGCGCAGGTCCAGCTATTGTTGAATGCATTGGCCGAGTGTTATCCACAGCTGGAGTCCGCCGATGCGTAACCGACTGATCCTCCTGCCCGGCTGGGGCCTGGGCACCGCTTCACTGGAGCCGCTGGCCGCCAGCCTGCGCGCCCAGGATCCACGCCTGCAGGTCGAGCTGATGCCGCTACCGGAATTGGCCGACAGCGATGTCCAGGCCTGGGTTGACCATCTGGACCGCAAGCTGCCGACCGACGTGTGGCTGGGCGGCTGGTCGCTCGGCGGCATGCTCGCCAGCGCTCTGGCGCACAAGCGCGGCGACCACTGTTGCGGCTTGCTCACCCTGGCCAGCAATCCCTGCTTCGTGGCCCGGCCGGACTGGCCGCACGGCATGCCCGCCGATACCTTCGGCACCTTCCTGGACGGCTGCCGCAGCCACACCCATGTCACCCTCAAGCGCTTCCGCACCCTGTGCAGCGAGGGCGCGCAGCAACCCCGCACCTTGCTGCGGCAGCTGGGGGTGGGCGTGCCCGACACCGATCCGCTGTACCTGGCCACCGGGCTGGAAGTCCTGGCCAGCCTCGATACCCGCACCGCCCTGGAGCAATACGGCGGCCCGCAGCTGCACCTGTTCGCCGGCAGTGACGCGCTGGTGCCGGTGGAAGCGGCCCAAGCCCTGAGCGACCTGCTGCCCGACGTGGAAGTCGGTCTGGTCGAAGACAGTTCCCACGCCTTCCTGCTGGAGTATCCCCAGGAGCTGGCGGCGGGCATCAAGAGTTTCCTGCATGAGAGTGGCGATGACTGACCTTTCCCAGCCCACCCTGCCCGGCGCGTTGCCGGACAAGCGCCAGGTGGCGGCTTCGTTTTCCCGCGCTGCGGCCAGCTACGACAGCGTCGCGGCCTTGCAGCGCGCCGTGGGCATCGCGCTGCTGGAAAAGCTGCCCAGCGGCCTCGCGCCTGAGCGCTGGCTGGACATGGGCAGCGGTACCGGCCACTTCAGCCGGGTGCTGGCCGAGCGCTTCGCGGATGCGGGCGGCGTTGCGGTGGATATCGCCGAAGGGATGCTGCGCCATGCCCGCGAGCAGGGCGGCGCCCGGCATCATGTGGCGGGCGACGCCGAGCGCCTGCCGTTGCGCGATGACAGTATTGATCTGTTGTTCAGCAGCCTGGCGGTGCAGTGGTGCGGCCAGTTCTCCAGCGTTTTGGACGAGGCGCGGCGGGTGCTGCGCCCCGGCGGCGTGCTGGCCTTCAGCAGCCTGTGCGTGGGCACTCTCGATGAATTGCGCGCCAGCTGGCAGGCCGTGGATGGCATGGTGCACGTCAATCGCTTCCGGCGTTTCGAGGATTACCAGCGCCTGTGCGGTGACAGCGGGCTGGAATTGATCGATCTGGAGCGGCGTCCCCACGTGCTGCATTATCCCGACGTGCGCAGCCTGACCCATGAGCTCAAGGCGCTGGGCGCGCACAACCTCAATCCGGGGCGCCCGTCGGGGCTCACCGGGCGGGCGCGGATGCAGGGCCTGTTGCAGGCCTACGAACAGTACCGCCAGGCGCAAGGCCTGCCGGCCACCTACCAGGTGGTCTACGGCGTCTTGCGCAAGCCGTTGGACGGGGAGCAGTGACATGAGCAAGGCCTATTTCATTGCCGGCACCGACACCGATGTAGGCAAGACCACCATCGCCGCGGGTTTGCTGCATGCGGCGCGGCAACTGGGGTTGAGCACCCTGGCGGCCAAGCCGGTGGCGTCCGGGTGCGTGGTGACGGCCAAGGGGATGCGCAACAGCGACGCCCTGGCGCTGATCGACGAAAGCTCGGTCAAGTTGTCCTATGAAGCAGTCAACCCCTTCGCCTTCGAGCCGGCTATCGCCCCGCATGTGGCGGCCCGCGAGGCCGGGGTGGCGCTGAGCGTGCCGGCGCTGCGCGATGCCATGCAGCAGGTGCTGGCGCAGCACGCCGACTTCACCTTGATCGAAGGCGCCGGTGGCTGGCGCGTGCCGTTGTCCGACCATGCCAACCTGTCGGACCTGGCCATTGCCTTGAAGCTGCCGGTGATCCTGGTGGTGGGCGTACGGCTTGGGTGCATCAACCACGCCTTGCTCAGTGCCGAAGCCATCGCCCGGGACGGTCTGCAACTGGCGGGATGGGTGGCGAACATCGTCGATCCGCGTACATCGCGCCTGGAAGAAAACCTGTCCAGCCTGGCCGAGCGTCTGCCCGCGCCCTGCCTGGGGCGGGTGCCGTGGCTCAAGCAGGTGGGAGCGGATGCCGTCGCCGAGCACCTGCAGCTTGATCTGCTGGATTAGTGCCTCGGGCAAATTTCTGGCGACAAGCCGCTTCTCCTGTGGGAGCGGGTTTACCCGCGAATACGGCAGTGAGTTCATCGACGCATTCGCGGGTAAACCCGCTCCCACAGAATGTTTTTGGCCTGGAGATTCCCTTGGGGAGTGGCGTTGCTCGGTGCGGAGCTTGTAAGCATTACCCAGTCTATTGGATAGCACTAGGCTATTATTGATTTAAACGGGCCTTTTTCCCTGTCTGCTGCTTTAATAAGGCCTGTTCATCATCCAGCGTCATGGAGTCCTGACATGGAAATCAATGCGAGCTCCGCCTTCTACGCGGGCCTGGGTGCCATCCAGAACGGCCAGAACCGTGTCGACCAGGCCGCCCAGCAGATTGCCAGCGGTGCTGTCGAGCGTGGCACCAGCGGGCAATCCACCGAATACCAGGCCGAGCGCCTGCGCGGTGTAGACCGCAGCCAGCAGTTGGACCTGGCCACCAGCACCGTGCAACTGGCCCTGGGCAAGCACGAAGTCGAACTCGGCGTCAAAGTCGCCAAGGCTTCCGATGAAATGCTCGGTCGGTTCATCGACACCTACGTCTGACCCGCTGAATCACATCCGGTTACGTCGCGGGGCAAGCCCGCTTCCATTCGTGGGAGCGGGCTTGCCCCGCGATGCGTTTAAGGGTGCTTGGCGTAAATGTCATATTCGGCGGCATAAATGCCATCGTTCACCCACCTTGACAGCGAGGCCACCTAAACGTAAGTTTCAAACAACTGTTTGACCGAAAGCCGCCAAGAGCTGGTCGGTATCCGCGGTCTCCCCACCGAACTCATCACAGAGGTTCATCGCAATGCCTGATTACAAAGCCCCCTTGCGTGATATCCGCTTCGTCCGCGACGAGCTGCTCGGCTATGAGGCGCACTATCAGAGCCTGCCGGGCTGCCAGGACGCCACGCCCGACATGGTCAACGCGATCCTGGAAGAAGGCGCGAAATTCTGTGAGCAGGTCCTGGCCCCGCTGAACCGTGTCGGCGACCTCGAAGGCTGCACCTGGAGCGAGTCGGGCGTGAAGACACCGACCGGCTTCAAGGAAGCCTATGAGCAGTTCGTCGAGGGTGGCTGGCCGAGCCTGGCCCATGACATCGAGCACGGCGGCCAGGGCCTGCCCGAGTCGCTGGGCCTCACGCTCAGCGAAATGGTTGGCGAATCGAACTGGTCGTGGGGCATGTACCCAGGCCTGTCCCACGGCGCGATGAACACCATCTCCGAGCACGGCACTCCCGAGCAGCAAGAGACTTATCTCACCAAGCTGGTATCCGGCGAGTGGACCGGCACCATGTGCCTGACCGAGCCGCACTGCGGCACCGACCTGGGGATGCTGCGCACCAAGGCCGAACCTCAGGCCGACGGCAGCTACAAGGTTTCCGGCACCAAGATCTTCATCTCGGCCGGTGAACACGACATGGCCGACAACATCGTCCACATCGTCCTGGCCCGCCTGCCCGATGCCCCTGCCGGCACCAAGGGCATCTCGCTGTTCATCGTGCCGAAGTTCCTGCCCAACGCCGAAGGCGGCGCGGGCGAGCGCAACGGCGTGAGCTGCGGCTCCCTCGAGCACAAGATGGGCATCCACGGCAACGCCACCTGCGTGATGAACTTCGACGGCGCCACCGGTTACCTGATCGGCCCGGCCAACAAGGGCCTGAACTGCATGTTCACCTTCATGAACACTGCTCGCCTGGGCACCGCGCTGCAAGGCCTGGCCCACGCCGAAGTGGCGTTCCAGGGTGGCCTGAAGTACGCCCGTGACCGCCTGCAGATGCGCTCGCTGACTGGCCCGAAAGCACCAGAAAAAGCCGCTGACCCGATCATCGTCCACCCGGATGTGCGTCGCATGCTGCTGACCATGAAGGCCTTCGCCGAAGGCAACCGTGCGATGGTGTACTTCACCGCCAAGCAGGTGGACATCGTCAAGTACAGCCAGGACGAGGAAGAGCGCAAGAAGGCCGACGCCCTGCTGGCCTTCCTGACCCCGATCGCCAAGGCGTTCATGACCGAAGTCGGCTTCGAAGCCGCCAACCACGGTGTGCAGATCTACGGCGGCCACGGCTTCATCGCCGAGTGGGGCATGGAGCAGAACGTGCGCGACAGCCGTATCTCCATGCTGTACGAAGGCACCACCGGCATCCAGGCCCTCGACCTGCTCGGCCGTAAAGTGCTGATGACCCAGGGCGAGGCGCTCAAGGGCTTCACCAAGATCGTCCACAAGTTCTGCCAAGGGCAGGAAGGCAACGCCGCCACCAAGGAGTTCGTCGAGCCACTGGCCGCGATCAACAAGGAGTGGGGCGAGCTGACCATGAAGATCGGCATGGCCGCGATGAAGGACCGCGAGGAAGTGGGTGCCGCTTCGGTGGACTACCTGATGTACTCCGGCTACGCGTGCCTGGCCTACTTCTGGGCCGACATCGCCCGCCTGGCCGCCGAGAAACTGGCAGCCGGCACCAGCGAAGAGGCGTTCTACACCGCCAAGCTGCAGACCGCGCGCTTCTACTTCCAGCGCATCCTGCCGCGTACCCGCAGCCACGTCGCGGCGATCCTGTCCGGCGCCGACAACCTGATGGCGATGAAGGAAGAAGACTTCGGTCTGTCCATCTAAACCGGTTGGTTGTACCAAAAACCGCCTGCCCTCACCGGCAGGCGGTTTTTTTTCGCCCGGGTTTTTACACGAACCCCCTGTAGGAGCGGCCTTGTGCCGCGAAAGGGCCGCAAAGCGGCCCCGGCGATCTTTGTTTCAACGCTGAATCCTGGGGCCGCTGCGCAGCCCTTTCGCGGCACAAGGCCGCTCCTACACGGATCGCGCGAAATCAGGAATGTCGCATCCAGTAACGAGAAAGTCTCAAGCTTGGCCCCTGATCTGCCGTTAAAGCGGGCATCTGTATTCATCTATTCATGTGCACTGCCGATGAAGTAGGGGCACAATGCCATTATTGATCTGCCGGGTCGGAGATTACCCTTGTTTCGTCTATCCGCTGTACGCGCGAGCCACTTCCTGCCTTCGCTGATTCTGTTGCTGGCAGGGCTTGCGGCAGCCTATGTGAGGGACCTCAGCGTCTTCTTCACATCGCTGTTCAACGTTCTACCCACCTTGGTGCTGTTGCTGGGGGGCGCCTACTGCGCCGTGTACCGCCGCCAGCGCGAGCTGTTCCTGATGGTCACGGTGTACGTCGCCTATTTCCTGCTCGATACCCAGACCGATTACTACCGCGACAACGGCCGGGTCCGCGAGGATGCGGCGGTGATCTTCCACCTGGTGTGCCTGCTGCTGCCGGCGCTGTTCGGCCTGTACGGGGCGTGGCAGGAACGCACCCACCTGGCCCAGGACCTGCTGGCACGCTTCGCCGTGCTGTTCGCCGTGAGCAGCGTGGCGGTGGCGCTGGAGCAGAGTTTTCCCGAGGCGCTGCTGGGCTGGCTGGCCGAGATCCGCTGGCCCGCGCTGCATGGTCAGTGGATGAGCCTGATCCAGCTGGCCTACCCCTTGTTCCTGGCGGTGTTCATCCTGCTGGTGGTGCAGTACCTGCGTGAGCCAAGGCCCTTGCATGCCGCGCAGATCATCGGCCTGATCGGCATCTTCTGGATGCTGCCCAAGACCTTCATCCTGCCGTTCACCCTGAACATCATGTGCAGCCAGGTGATGCTGATGATCGCCGCCGCGGTGTCCCACGAGGCTTACCAGATGGCCTTCCGCGACGAACTCACCGGCCTGCCCGGGCGGCGCGCCCTGAACGAGCGCATGCAGCGCCTGGGGCGCAACTATGTGATCGCCATGACCGACGTCGACCACTTCAAGAAATTCAACGACACCCACGGCCACGATGTCGGCGACCAGGTACTGCGCCTGGTCGCCAGCCGCCTGTCCAAGGTGACCGGCGGCGGGCGCGCCTACCGTTACGGTGGCGAGGAATTCGCCCTGGTGTTCGCCGCCAAGACCGCCGAAGAGTGCCTGCCGCACCTGGAGGCGGTGCGCGAGATGATCGCCAACTACGCCATCCAGTTGCGTGACCAGAACAGCCGTCCGCAGGATGATTCCGCGGGTCGCCAGCGCCGTGTCGGAGGGGCCAATACCACGGTGTCGGTAACCATCAGCATCGGCGTGGCCGAGCGCCAGGCCGAGCACCGCAACCCCGACGAAGTGCTCAAGTCCGCCGACCAGGCGCTGTACAGCGCCAAGGGCGCGGGGCGCAACTGTGTCATGACCTTCGGCCAGCAGTCGCGGCGCGGCGCCGTGCGCATGGCGTGAATTTTCGTGTGACTATGTAAGACTATTCGGTCGCATGATGACCCTATGTCTCGTAAAAGTTGTTCGGTTACACTGCGGTCATCCCAGTGCCGCGGCCCCGACGGGCCGCTCCGACCCCGATAGCGAGAGGTTGTCATGGCTGAATATAAAGCGCCCCTGCGCGATATGCGCTTCGTCCTCAATGAAGTCTTCGACGTGGCCACGCTCTGGTCGCAACTGCCCGCCCTGGCCGAGGCCGTCGATGCGGACACGGCCATGGCCGTGCTGGAAGAGGCCGGCAAGGTCACCGGCAAGACCATCGCGCCGCTGAGCCGCGCCGCCGACGAAGAGGGCTGCCACTGGGACAACGGCTCGGTGCGTACCCCGGCAGGCTTCATCGAGGCCTACCAGACCTACGCCGAAGGGGGCTGGGTCGGCGTTGGCGGTGATCCGCTCTTCGGTGGCATGGGCATGCCCAAGGCCGTCTCGGCCCAGGTCGAGGAGATGGTCAACGCCTCGAGCCTGGCCTTCGGCCTGTACCCGATGCTGACCGCCGGCGCCTGCCTGTCGATCAACGCCCACGCCAGTGAAGCGCTCAAGGAACAGTACCTGCCGAACATGTACGCCGGCGTCTGGGCCGGTTCCATGTGCCTCACCGAGCCCCACGCCGGTACCGACCTGGGCATCATCCGCACCAAGGCCGAACCCCAGGCCGACGGCAGCTACAAGGTCAGCGGCACCAAGATCTTCATCACCGGCGGCGAGCACGACCTCACCGAGAACATCATCCACCTGGTGCTGGCCAAGCTGCCGGATGCTCCGGCAGGCCCTAAAGGCATCTCGCTGTTCCTGGTGCCCAAGTTCCTGGTCAACCAGGACGGCAGCCTCGGCGCGCGCAACCCGGCCACTTGCGGCTCGATCGAGCACAAGATGGGCATCCAGGGCTCGGCCACCTGCGTGATGAACTTCGACGAAGCGGTCGGCTACATCGTCGGCGAGCCGAACAGGGGCCTGGCGGCCATGTTCACCATGATGAACTACGAGCGCCTGGGTGTCGGCATCCAGGGCCTGGCTTCGGCCGAGCGTTCCTACCAGAACGCCGTGGAGTACGCCCGCGACCGTCTGCAGAGCCGCGCCCCGACCGGCCCGCAGGCCAAGGACAAGGTGGCCGACCCGATCATCGTCCACCCGGACGTGCGCCGCATGCTGCTGACCATGAAGGCGCTGACCGAAGGCGGTCGCGCGTTCTCCACCTATGTGGCGATGCAGCTCGACAGCGCCAAGTACAGCGAAGACGCCGCGACCCGCAAGCGCAGCGAGGAGCTGGTGGCGCTGCTGACCCCGGTGGCCAAGGCCTTCCTCACCGACCTGGGCCTGGAGTGCACCGTGCATGGCCAGCAGGTCTTCGGTGGCCATGGCTACATCCGCGAATGGGGCCAGGAGCAGCTGGTGCGCGATGTGCGTATCACCCAGATCTACGAAGGCACCAACGGTATCCAGGCACTGGACCTGGTAGGCCGCAAGGTGGTGGCCAGCGGCGGCGCCTACTACACGCTGTTCGCCGACGAGATCCGCCAGTTCATTGCCACCGCCGGCGGCGAGCTGGGTGAATTCACCAAGCCGCTGGCGGCATCCCTTGACCAGCTCGATGAGCTGACCGCCTGGGTGCTGGACCAGGCCAAGGGCAACCCCAACGAAATCGGCGCGGCCTCGGTCGAGTACCTGCACGCATTCGGCTATGTCGCCTATGCCTACATGTGGGCATTGATGGCACGGGCGGCCAAGGCCGGTGAAGGGGATGCCGACTTCTACGGCGCCAAGCTGGGCACGGCACGGTTCTACTTCGCACGTTTGCTGCCACGGGTTCACTCGCTGGTGGCATCGGTGAAGGCGGGGAGCGAGTCGCTGTACCTGCTGGACGCTGCGCAGTTCTGACCATTTTGGGGCTGCGTTGCAGCCCATCCGGCCGGTCCGACGCCTCGGCGAGGCCGCTCCTACAAGGGGGATGCAATCCGTCTGTAGGGGCGGCCTTTTGTTTTGTCAGGGCGGCGTGTTTGTGAATGGGCTGCTTTTGTAAGCTTTGGCTTACACGACGTGGTGACGTTTCGCCTCTTTCCTAAGATTGGATCCACGGTTACTCTTTCTTACATGGACGTAGCGCAGGACGCGCAATGGACAGAGCAGGACGCCTTACACGGAAGTAGCGCAGGAAGCGCGAAAAGCTAGAACAGGGACACGAAGGATTTCCTGCCAGGACGGCGGGATGATAGGGATGTCGAAGGGAAACAGTCTGGAAAACCCCGCTTAGGCGGGGTTTTCTTTGTGCGCGTGTTTTTCAGCCGAGCACGTCCAGAGGCGAGACGCCCAGCTGGCGCGGGTCGGCTTCTTCCTCCAGCAGGGTCCGCAGCAGCTCCACCGAAGCCTGCTGGCGCTGGGCATCGCGGAACACCAGGCCAACCTTCAGCGGCACCCGCGGCTCGCTCAGGGGCTTCCACAGCAGTTCCTGATCGTCCTGTGCGGCATCCTTGGCCCTGCCCGGCAGGATGGTTGCCAGCGCCGTGTGCGCCAGGCTGTCGAGGATCCCCGCCATGTTGTTCATCTCGGCCTGTACCTGGGGCCTGCGACCCTGGCTGGCCAGCTGCGCCTTCCAGATCTGGCGGATCTGGAACTCCTCGCCGAGCATCAGCATCGGCAGCTCCGCCGCCTGGCGGATCGAGACCTTCTTGAAGTCTTTGAGCGGGTGGGTCCTGGGGATCACCAGCTGCAGTTCATCCTCGTACAGCAGCAAACCATGCAGCCCGGGCTGGCGCGGCGGCAGGTAGCTGATGCCGATGTCCAGGCCGCCATTGAGCAGGCGCCGCTCGATCTCCGACCCCGACAGTTCATAGATCTGCACCACCAGATGCGGCTGGGCCTTGCGCACCCGTTCCAGCAACTGCGGTACCAGGCTTGGCCGCACGGTCTGCAGCACGCCGATGGCCAGGGTGCGCAGCGACTGGCCCTTGAAGTTGCCCATGGCTTCATGGGCCCGTTGCAGGCCGTCGAGCAGGGGCACGGCATGGTTGTACAGGGTGTGGGCGGCCAGCGTGGGCAGCAGGCGCTTGTTGCTGCGTTCGAACAGGCTCAGGTCGAGGCTGTGTTCCAGTTGGCGGATCTGCTGCGACAGTGCCGGCTGTGACAGTGACAGACGCTCGGCGGCACGGCCCACATGGCCCTCTTCGTAGACCGCGACGAAGTAACGCAGTTGGCGAAAATCCATAAGTGATACTTATCGAAAAAGCTGGAAAAACGAAATGGCCGGGAACCGACCGCAAGCCTAGTCTATCGCCGTATTCCAAAGGGTTACAGCGGCTATTCAGGCGATTGTTACCCCGGATGAAAAACACTTTTGATAGGCAAGGCAAAATATCCGATTCCGGCGCCAGACCGGAACCTTGACCGCCCACCCGTGATTGGCCGGAGCCCTGATGAACCTGTTCAACCTGCGCCGTTCGGCGCCCGCCGTCGCCGAGCCCAAGCGTGCTCCGGTGATCGAGCCGGCCGGCGCGCAGCTCTCCCGCGATCGGCTGATGCCCAGCACCGAGCGCGCGCCGCAGGTGTTCGTGCGTGGTCAGGGTTCCTGGCTGTGGGACAGCGAGGGGCACGCCTACCTGGACTTCACCCAGGGCTGCGCGGTCAACAGCCTGGGCCACAGCCCGAGCGTGCTGGTCAAGGCGCTGGGCAACCAGGCCCAGGCGCTGATCAATCCCGGCGCCGGCTATCACAGCCGCGGCCTGCTGAGCCTGGTCGAGCTATTGTGCCAGCGCACCGGCAGTGACCAGGCCTACCTGCTCAACAGCGGTGCAGAAGCCTGCGAGGGCGCGATCAAGCTGGCGCGCAAGTGGGGCCAGCTGCACCGCAACGGCGCCTATCACATCATCACCGCCAGCCAGGGCTGCCATGGTCGCACCCTGGGGGCCTTGTCGGCCTCCGACCCGCTGCCGTGCAACCGCTGCGAGCCCGGCCTGCCGGGCTTCAGCAAGGTGCCGTTCAACGACCTGGCGGCGCTGCACGCGGCGGTCGACTCGCGCACCGTGGCGATCATGCTCGAGCCGATCCAGGGAGAAGCCGGCGTGATTCCGGCCACCCGTGATTACCTCCAGGGTGTCGAGCGCCTGTGCCGTGAGCTGGGCATCCTGCTGATCCTCGATGAAGTACAGACAGGTGTAGGCCGCTGCGGCGCCCTATTGGCAGAAGAGTCCTACGGCGTACGGGCCGACATCATCACCCTCGGCAAGGGCCTGGGCGGCGGCGTGCCCCTGGCGGCGCTACTGGCCCGTGGCCGCGCCTGCTGCGCCGAACCGGGCGAGCTGGAAGGCAGCCACCATGGCAACGCGCTGATGAGCGCCGCCGGGCTGGCCGTGTTGCAGACCGTGCTGGAGGCGGGCTTCTTCGAGCAGGTGCTGGACAGTGGCCGGCACCTGCGCGATGGCCTGAGCCGCCTGGCGGGTCGCTACGGCCAGGGCGAGGTGCGTGGCGAGGGGCTGCTGTGGGGCCTGCAACTGCGTGAAGACAGCGCGGCGCAACTGGTCGAGGCCGCGCTGCAGGAGGGCTTGCTGCTCAATGCGCCGCAGGCCGACGTGGTGCGGTTCTCGCCGGCGCTGACCGTGAGCAAGGGCAATATCGACGAGATGCTCCTGCGCCTGGCCCGGGCGTTCGCCCGCCTGCATGCCCAGCAGCATAACCGCCGCGAAGTGCCGGCCTGACCGGTTGCTCCGGCATACAGAATTTCAACGAACCGTCTGGCGTTCCTGCGCATCGCCCCTGGCCTGAAATACATGGCCCGGGGCGTTTTTTTTGCCCGGTGGAACCTCTGCCAGGCACGGCTAGTCTGTGTTGATACACCCTCAAGGAGCGCAGCACATGGACTTCATCCGCATCATCATCGCCATCATCCTGCCGCCGCTGGGCGTGTTCCTCCAGGTGGGGTTCGGTGGCGCGTTCTGGTTGAATATCCTGCTGACCTTGCTGGGCTATATCCCCGGGATCGTGCACGCGGTGTACATCATCGCCAAGCGCTAGGGGACACGCGGCCCCTGTAGGAGCGGCCTTGTGCCGCGAAAGGGCTGCAAAGCAGCCCCAGGTTCTCAGCGGTAAAGCAGATATCGCCGGGGCCGCTTCGCGGCCCTTTCGCGGCAAAAGGCCGCTCCTACAGGGATGGCGTTGCCTGGCTTAGCAACCTGCAGTAGAACTTCCACTCCTCCTCGAGCGCATGCGCCAGGTTCGCCGCCTGGCGAAAGCCATGCCGCTCGCCCGCGTAGAAATGCCCCTCGGCCTCGATGCCGTTGGCCTTGAGCGCTTCAAGCATGCTGCGGGTCTGCTCCGGCACCACCACCACGTCCAGTTCACCCTGGAAGAAGATCACCGGCACCTTGATCCGCCCGGCGTGCAGCAGGGGCGTGCGCTGGCGATAACGCTCGGCATCGCGCCGGGGGTCGCCGATCAGCCAGTCCAGGTAGTCGCCTTCGAACTTGTGGGTGGCCCGGCCCAGCGCCTCGGGGTCGCTGACACCGTACAGGCTGGCGCCGCCGCGGAAGACGTCCCGGAAGGCCAGGGCGCAAAGGGTGGTGTAGCCGCCGGCGCTGCCGCCACGAATGAAGGCCTGATCAGGGTCGATCAGGCCCAGGCCGGCAAGATGGGCGACCGCCGCGCAGGCATCTTCCACATCACTCGCTCCCCAGTTCAGGTGCAGTGCCTGGCGGTAGGCGCGACCATAGCCGCTGCTGCCCCGGTAGTTGAGGTCGGCGACGGCAAAGCCGCGCTGGGTCCAGTACTGGATGCGCGGGTCGAGCACCGGGTAGCAGGCCGAAGTCGGGCCGCCGTGAATGAACACCACCAGCGGCGATGGCCCATCCGAGCCTTGCATGGCCGGGTAGAAGAATCCGTTGGCCTCGCCTTCGCCACTGGCGTAACGGATCGGCTGTGGGAGGCTGATGTCCTCGGCGGGCAGCACCTCGGCGCCACCTGCCAGCACCTGGACTTCGTGGCTGCGCCGGTCGATGGCGATCACGGCCGCTGGGCTGATCGGCGAGGCGGCTACGGCGTAGAGCTGTCCGTCATCCAGCGCCAGGCTACGAAAACGCGTGTACGCACTGGCATAACGCTCCACTTCGCCATCGGCGCAGCGCAGCCCCAGTTGCCCGAAACCGTCCTCGAACCAGCTGGCCAGATAGCTGGCGGGGCCAAGGGCCAGCCAGGTGCTGGCACCCAGTTGCCAAGGGGCGGCGGCATGATCGGCGGGCGCGGCGGGCAGGCGTTGCCAGTGTCCGTCGCGTTCGCCCCAGGGCTGCCAGAAACCGTCGCGGTCGGACAGGCAATACAAGCGGCCTTGTTCGTCGAAGCGGGGCTGTTGCAGCGATTCGTCCTGCCCGGCGATGCAGCGTGCCGGGCCCCAGGCGCCAGACGGTTCGCGTTCCCGGCACATCAGGCGGGTGACGGTCCAGGGTTGGGCCGGGCGGTCCCACTCGATCCAGGCCAGGCGTTCCCCATCGTGGCTCAGCGTGGGCGAGGCGTAGAAGTCGGCCCCTTCGGCCAGGATTTGTCGATGCTCCGGCGAGAGGCTCACCAGGCGATGCACGACCTGTTCGCCATGCTGCTCTTCGACGGCCAGCACCTGGCCGGCCTGCCACTGCACATCGCCATAGCGGCAGTCGTCGGCGTGGGTAAGCGGGCGCGGTGGGCTGCCATCCAGGGCCTGCAGGTAGACCTGTTGGTCCTTTTCGTTGACGAATACCAGCCCGTCGTCGCCCAGGCAGAAGCTGCCGCCACCGTACTCATAGACCCGGCTGCGCACACTGAATCCGTCCGGGGTCAGGCAGCGGGCCTGCTGATCGCGCCAGTGCCAGACCCGGCAAGCGCCATCGGCAGGGCGGAACTCGTTCCAGAACACACCTTGCGCGCCGACCTTGAGCTCGGCGAAGTCGGTACCGGCGGCCACCGCCTGGGCGGCGCTGAACTCAGCCACGGGCGATGACATGGGAATTGCGCTCGTTGCGGAAGGTCATCTGTTCGATCTCCAGCGTTGCGTGTTCGGCCTCCTCGCGGGCCTTGAGGATGATGCCATGGTCCGGCGACTTGGCGCACACCGGGTCCGCCTTGCTGGCGTCGCCGGTGAGCATGAAGGCCTGGCAACGGCAGCCGCCGAAGTCCTTTTCCTTCTCGTCGCATGAGCGGCACGGTTCGGGCATCCAGTCATAGCCACGGAAGCGGTTGAAACCGAACGAGTCGTACCAGATATGCCGCAGGTCGTGGTCGCGCACATTGGGGAACTGCACCGGCAGCTGGCGCGCGCCATGGCAGGGCAACGCGGTGCCATCCGGCGTGATGGTCAGGAACAGGCTGCCCCAGCCGTTCATGCAGGCCTTGGGGCGCTCTTCGTAGTAGTCCGGGGTGACGAAGATCAGCTTGCACGGCTTGCCTTCGGCCTTGAGCTTGTCCCGGTACTCGTTGGTGATGCGCTCGGCCCTCTCCAGCTGGGCGCGGGTCGGCAGCAGGCCCAGGCGGTTGAGGTGCGCCCATCCGTAGAACTGGCAGGTGGCCAGCTCTACGAAGTCGGCTTCAAGGGCCAGGCACAGCTCGATGATGCGGTCGATCTTGTCGATATTGTGCCGATGGGTGACGAAATTGAGCACCATCGGGTAGCCATGGGCCTTCACCGCCCGGGCCATCTCCAGCTTCTGCGCGAAGGCTTTCTTCGAGCCGGCCAGCAGGTTGTTCACCTGCTCGTCGCTGGCCTGGAAGCTGATCTGGATATGGTCCAGTCCGGCCTGCTTGAACGCGGCGATCTTCTGCTCGGTCAGGCCGATGCCGGAGGTGATCAGGTTGGTGTAGTAGCCCAGGCGCCGGGCTTCGCCGATCAGCTCGGCGAGGTCCTGGCGCACCAGCGGCTCGCCGCCGGAAAAGCCGATCTGCGCGGCGCCCATCTCGCGGGCTTCGGCCATCACCTTGAACCACTGCTCGGTGCTCAGTTCCTTGCCCTGCTCGGCGAAGTCCAGCGGGTTGGAGCAGTACGGGCACTGCAGCGGGCAGCGGTAGGTGAGTTCGGCCAGCAGCCACAGCGGCAGGCCTACCGGTACCTCAGGCGAGGGTGATCCAGTGTTCGGCACGGGCCACCTCCATGAATTGCTCGATGTCGTCGGCGACTTCGGGCACACCGGGGAACTGCTGCTCGAGTTCGGCGATGATCAAAGCGACACTGCGCTGGCCATCGATGAGCCCGCCGATCAGCCCGGCGCTGTCGTTGAGCTTGATCATCCCCTCGGGGTACAGCAGCACATGGCCCTTCTGCGCCGGCTCGTACTGGAAACGGTAGCCGGGGCGCCAGGCGGGCACCTGTTGACGGTCGAAACTCATAGGGTGATCCCCTTGTGCCAGACCCGCTCGCGGGTGACGCTGTGATAGGGCGGGCGGTTCAGTTCATAGGCCATGCTCATGGCGTCGAGCATGCTCCACAGGATATCCAGCTTGAACTGCAGGATCTGCAGCATGCGTTCCTGCCCCTCGCGGGTGGTGTAGTGCTGCAGGGTGATCGCCAGGCCGTGCTCCACATCGCGCCGGGCCTGGCCCAGGCGGGTGCGGAAGTATTCGTAGCCGGCCGGGTCGATCCACGGATAGTGCTGCGGCCAGCTGTCCAGGCGCGACTGGTGGATCTGCGGGGCGAACAGCTCGGTCAGCGAGCTGCTGGCGGCTTCCTGCCAGCTGGCGCGGCGGGCGAAGTTGACATAGGCGTCGACCGCGAAACGCACGCCGGGCAGCACCAGCTCCTGGCTGCGCAGCTGGTCGGGGTCCAGGCCCACGGCCTGGCCGAGGCGCAACCAGGCCTCGATGCCGCCGTCCTCGCCGGGCGCGCCATCGTGGTCGAGCAGGCGCTGGATCCACTCGCGGCGCACTTCGCGGTCCGGGCAGTTGGCCAGGATCGCGGCATCCTTCATCGGGATGTTGACCTGGTAGTAAAAGCGGTTGGCCACCCAGCCCTGGATCTGCTCGCGGCTGGCGCGGCCTTCATACATCGCCACATGGTAGGGGTGATGGATGTGGTAGTAGGCGCCCTTGGCGCGCAGGGCCTGCTCGAACTCGGCAGGGGACATCGGCGCAGTGTCATTCATCAAGCGGATTCCTGTAGAACAGACCATCGGCTGTGCGCGGATCCTGTGGGAGCGGGTTTACCCGCGAAAGCGGCAGTGAGTCTTACGACGCATTCGCGGGTGAACCCGCTCCCACAGGAATCGGACAACACCGTCACAACTTGATGCTCATGCCATCGAAGGCAACTTCCACGCCCCGGCGCTGCACTTCGGCGCGTTCCGGCGAGTCTTCGTCGAGGATCGGGTTGGTGTTGTTGATGTGGATAAGCACCTTGCGCTGACGCGAGAAACCGTCCAGCACCTCGAGCATGCCGCCCGCGCCGTTCTGCGCCAGATGACCCATCTCGCGGCCGGTACGGGTGCCGACGCCGCGGCGCTGCATCTCATCATCCTCCCACAGGGTGCCGTCGACCAGCAGGCAGTCGGCGCCGTGCATCATCTCCAGCAACTTGGCGTCGACCTGGCCCAGGCCCGGCGCGTAGAACAGCTTGCCGCCGGTACGGGTGTCCTCCACCAGCAGCCCGAGGTTGTCGCCCGGGTGCGGGTCGAAGCGGTGCGGGGAGTAGGGCGGCGCGGCGCTGCACAGCGGGAAAGGGGTGAGGCGCAGGTTCGGGCAGGCGTCGATGACGAAGCTGCCTTCGAGCTCGATGCGGTTCCACACCAGGCCGCCGTTCCAGTGGCTGAGCATGTTGAACAGCGGAAAACCGGTGGTCAGGTCCTGGTGGACCATGTCGGTGCACCACACCTGGTGCGGGCAGCCCTCGCGCAGGCTGAGCAGGCCGGTGGTGTGGTCGATCTGGCTGTCGAGCAGGACGATGGCGTCGATACCGGTGTCGCGCAGGGCGCGTGCCGGCTGCATCGGCGCGAACGCCTGGAGCTGTGCGCGGATGTCCGGCGAGGCATTGCACAGGATCCAGTGCTCGCCGTCGTCGGACAGGGCGATGGACGACTGGGTGCGCGCCGTGGCACGCAGGGTACCGTCACGGTAGCCCTTGCAGTTGGCGCAGTTGCAGTTCCACTGGGGGAACCCGCCACCGGCGGCGGAACCGAGGATCTGGATGTACATGGGTACTCTCTAGCCGCAAAGGTTAGCCCGAAAGCCGTATCGGAAAAACGCAAACGCCCCGGCGGGCCGAGGCGTCGAACCGCGCAGACGCTTAACGGTTGGCGAAGTACATGGTCACTTCGAAGCCGATACGCAGGTCAGTGTATGCAGGTTTGGTCCACATGGGCTTGCTCCTTCCGGATGGGGTTTGGGGTGGTCGGCTCACTATTGGGTACTCCCCGGAGAGAGAGGTTCCATTGGCCGAGATTGCGCTATCTTACAAGAAAAATTTGTACCGAAAGGTTAATTCTTCGAAAAGCGCCATTGCATTTGCGGTAACAATCCCGCCGTTTTTCATTGCCATTCGGCGTCCGGGGCGGTGGCGTTGGCCAGGCACAACCAACCGTGGCTGGCATCGAGCAACTGCTGGAGCAATGCATCCAGCTGGCCTTGTTCGACATTGAGGATAGACCCTCGCATGCGCGACAGGTCGGCATTGTGTGTCGCGATATGTGCCTGCCAGGCCCATTGCGTGATATCGGCGTTGGCCATCGCTGTCTCGTCGAACTGATCGGCCAGCTGCGCTCGCGCCGCTGGGGCCAGTGCGACGCCCTGGCGCAGCATGTCCAGCAGATGGCCGAGGATCTGTGCGTGGTCGGCGTGCGGCGATTGCACGCCGAACAGCAGCCCGGCGTAGCCTTCGATCTGACGAAAGGCGCTGAACACGGCGTAACCCAGCTGCAGCTCGACGCGCAGGCGCTGATAGAACGGGCCTTGCAGCACGTGGGCGAGCAGTCGTCCGGCGGCCTGCAGATCAACCGGCAGTGGACAGAACAGCAACAGCGCGGGCTCGCTGCCCAAGGTCGGGATCTGCCGCCAGTGGCGTCCGAGGATCGGGCGCGCTGGCGAGGGGGCGATGGGTTGTCCCATGAGGCCTTGCAGTGCCGTGCCCAGGGCGCCCTGTTGGGCGGGGGCGAACCCTTGTGCCAATCCCTGCCAGCGTGCCTGCTGCCAGAGTGCGTCGAGCTGCGACTGGTCCAGGGTGCAGGCTGGCTGCGGTTGCTTTTCACCCGTCAGTAAGGCGTCCGGCAGTGCCTTCAGCAGGGCACGGATCGGAATCAGCGGCGGTTCGGCTGCCGCTGGCGAGTGCCAATGCTTTCGGGTCGGCGCGCGCAGCAAGGTCAGGGCTTCCTGCGTGGCAATGATCACGGCCAGCGGATGCCCCGCCAGGCGCAACTGCCAGTACTCGCCAAGGGTCTCGAAGCCCAGTTGCAGCGCCGCCTGCGCGGCCCGCTCGCGCAGGGGTTGCAGGCTGTGTTGCAGAACGACCTGCATGCGCTGACGCAGCGGTGAAGGAATGTGCCAACGCAGGTCGAGGGTCGCAAACTGGCGAGAGGGCGGCAGGCAGTCGCCGATATCGAGCCCTGCTGGCAACGGCGTGCTGGTCGCGGGTAGTTCGGTTGCCAGCAGCGCTTCATCGGGGGGCAACTGCCAATCTCCGGCAGCTGAGGAAGGCAAGTCCCACAGCAGTGCGGCGAAGGCGTCCAGGCCTTGTGTCCCGAGCCCTGCGAAAGGCCGGCCGGCACTGTCGCGCTGGGCCAGTTCGAGTGCGCTGGCGGCCTGTTCATGGCGTTGCTGCAGGCGGGTGAAGCGGTCGTTCAGTTGCTCGTAGTCCTGTTGCCGCAGAAAACCCAGCCAGCCGTGCAGCAGCTCCCGGGTCTCGGCCAGGCAGGCCTGGTCCGACAGCTGCAGCTGGACATGCCAGAGCAACTGCCCGGCATGGGCGTGGAGTTGTTGCGCCTTGCAGCCCTGCAGCCGGCCGCGCTGGCGCAAGGCATCCAGCCAACCGCCGGGCCGACTGTCGGTGAGCTGGGCCAGCAGCAACTCGAGCGCCTGCTCCGCGCCATCCGGCAGTCCGTCATGGGCGAACAGCAGGTCGTGGCGGTTGCCCCATGCGTCTGGTGTGTGCAGTGGCGCGTCGAGCAAGGCGGGTGGCCGTTGCCGGGTGACGCTTTCGCCCTTGGCGAACAGCCCGCCGAACTGCCTGCCCAGCTGCGCCAGCTCATCCAGCGGTTGCGGGCCGGCCAGGCTCAGGGTGAGTTGCCCGCCCTGGTAGAAGTCGTGGTGGAACTGCTTCAGCCTTTGCTGGAAGGCCTGGCTTTGCAGCGGCAGGCTATGACGGTTGCCAGCATGGAAGCCGCTCAGCGGATGGCGCGCCGACACCGACTGCAACAGGGCGAACTGGCGCTGTGCCTCGGGGTTGCGCGACCAGGCGATGAACTCGGCATGGATCACCTCCCGCTCGCGGCGCTGGCGTTCGATGGCGAAGTCCGGCTCGGCGAGCATCTGGCACAGACGCTCCAGCCCACCAGCCAGCGCCACGGGGGGCACTTCGAAGAAGAAGTCGGTGGTGCGCTCGCGGGTGCTGGCGTTGACCTGGCCACCCAGGCCCTGGACGTAGCGCATCAGGCCGTCGTCCAGCGGAAAACGCCTGTTACCGAGGAAGAACAGGTGTTCGAGAAAGTGCGCCAGGCCCGGCCAGCGCGCTGGTGCGTCGTGGCTGCCGGCATGCACCCGCAGCGCAGCCGCCGCGCGCTTGAGGCGTGGCGCGTGGCGCAGGGTCAGGTGCAGGCCGTTGGCGAGGGTGAGGTGGCGAATGGCATCGGACATGACGCCATGCTAGCGCGCAATGCCGAGGTTGTCTGTTCTGGCCTTTTCGCGGCACAAGGCCGCTCCTACAGGCGACCGCGCCCCCCTGTAGGAGCGGCCTTGTGCCGCGAAAGGGCTGCAAAGCAGCCCCGGCAGCGCCAAGCCGAGCGCCAATTCTCAACACCCTGAAAGGACTGGCTGTTAATGCAGATCCCGACGCAAGTCCGCCAGGTAGGGAAACGCCTCCCGCCCTTTCAATACCCGCTCACGCTGCAGGTCTGCCAATAACAGTCCTTCCTCATCCCCGCCCATCACCAGCACATCACCATCCGGCCCGACGATGCTGCTCTGCCCGCAATACCGGATCTCGCCCTCGCTGCCGCAGTAGTTGGCGTACACCAGATAACACTGGTTCTCCTGCGCCCGCGAGCGCACGGTCACCTGGCAGACGAAGTCATAAGGCGCCATGTTCGCCGTTGGCACCAGGATCAGCTCGGCACCGTTCAGCGCCAGGCGCCGGGCGTTTTCCGGGAACTCGATGTCGTAGCAGATCAGCAGCCCGACCTTCCAGCCGTCCAGCTCGACCACCGGGAAGTGATCGGCGCCGGGGCTGAACATCGAGCGGTCCAGCTCGCCGAACAGGTGGGTCTTGCGGTAGTTGCACAGGCTGCGGCCATGGGCGTCGATCAGTTGCACGCTGTTGTGGATCGACCCGTCCTCGGCCCGTTCCGGGTAGCCATAGACGATGGCGATCCGGTGCGCCTGGGCGATCTCGACGACGCTCATGGCCGAGGGGCCGTCCTCGGCCTCGGCCAGGCGTTCCACCTGGTCCAGGCCGATGTTGTAGCCGCTGAGGAACATCTCCGGGCACACCAGCAACTGCGCGCCACGGGCGGCCGCCTGCTGGGCCTGGTGCTGCAGGCGCTCGAGATTGCCGGGCACGTCCAACGGCTTGGGCGTGCCCTGGAACAGGGCGATGCGCATGAGGCTACTCCTACGCTCAGTCGGCCAGGGCGATTGGGCCGATCTCGTGGAACACATCGCCCGGGCCGGGGTTGTCCGGGTGGGTCTGGCCACCGAAGTGGTTGATGATACCCCACACCGCGTTCAGCGAAGTCTGCACCGCGCCTTCCACCCAGGCCGGGGTCCACGACACATCGTCACCGGCGATGAAGATGCCGCGCTGTTCGGCGGGCATGTCCTGCTGCATGAAATGCGCGTACATGCGCTGGTTGTAGCGGTAGTGGCCCGGCAGCGCGCCCTTGAAGGCGCCGAGGAAGTGCGGGTCGGCCTCCCACGAGATGGTGATCGGGTCGCCGATGATATGCCCGGCGATATCGGTCTTGGGGTAGATCTTCTTCAGCGCGTCGAGGGCCAGCTGCACGCGTTTTTCGGTCGGGTGCGGCAGCATCTTCAGGGCGTCGCTCATCCAGGCGTAGGACAGGCAGATCACCCCTGGCTTGTCGTCGCCGTTGTCGAACAGGTAGGTGCCGCGGGTCAGGCGATCGGTGAGGGTCATGCTCATCAGGTCGCGGCCGGTCTCCGGGTCCTTGTCCTTCCAGAACGGCCGGTCGACCATGACGAAGGTCTTCGACGACTGCATGTAGCGGGTGCGGTCCAGGGCCATCCACATCTTCTGCGAGAACAGCGACTCCTCGCAGTCGATCTGGGTGGTCAGCAGCCAGCTCTGGCAGGTGGTGAGCACCGCCGCGTAATGGCGCACGTCGCCGTAGTTGTCGGTGACCGCCAGGCGGCCATCGGCGGCGCGGGCGATGCGCTTGACCCCGGTGCGCGGCGCGCCGCCGTGCAGGCCGCTGAGGCTGGTGCCGGCCGGCCAGTGGGCGCAACGCTCCGGCACATGGCGCCAGATGCCCTGCGGTACCTGCTCGACGCCGCCGACCACCAGGTGCTGGTGATCGTCGCAGTTGGTCATCACCACGCGGAAGATTTCCAGCATCGAGTTGGGGAAGTCCGAATCCCAGCCGCCGGTGCCGAAACCGACCTGGCCGAACACTTCGCGGTGCTGGAAGCTCAACTTGGCGAACGAGCGCGAGGTGGCGACGAAGTCATAGAAGGTGCGGTCGTCCCACAGCGGTACCAGCTTGTTCCACAGGTCCTTGAGGCGCGGCACGTCGCGGTCGCGGATGGCCTGCTGGATATCACCGAACTGCGCGCCGCTCTCCAGGGCGTCGGCCCAGGCCTCGGCCACTTCGTGGAACAGCTGCGGCAGGTCGGCGGATTTCTCGGCGTAGTAGGTCTGGCCTTCCAGGTCGATGACCGTGCTGCCCGATGCCGGGGTCAGCGGGTTGGGGAAGGGCTTGGTCTCCAGGCCCAGCTTGTCGACGTAGTGGTAGAACGCCGTGGACGACACCGGGAAGCGCATGCCGCCCAGTTCGGCGACGATGCCGTCGGTGCCGTTGAACGCCTGCGAGCGCAGCCGGCCACCCAGCTTGGAAGCCTCGTACACCACGGGCTTGAGGCCCAGCTTCATCAGCTCGTAGGCCGCCACCAGCCCGGCGATACCGCCACCGACGATCGCCACCTCTTCGCCATGGCGCTCCTTGGGAATGCTGCCCAGGCCGGCCGGATGCTCCAGCCAGTCGTCGAAGGCGAAGGGGAAGTCGGGGCCGAAGATGGTGATGGGTTTCTTGCCGTCGGCGGGGTGGCGGTTTTTCTTGTTCATGTAATGACCTTGCCAGGGGCTGCGCAGGGGGCGGAGCCTGAGTATAGAGAATGCCTGGTGGCCATTTTATGAAGTGGGGTGCTCGTTATTAAGGTGCAGAGTGGCGTCGTTATGTGCTTTGTTTCGTCTTAATGATTCATATTTATTCAATACTGACGAATCAGCTCAGCGATGCCAGGTGCTCGACGGTTTCAGGGTACTTCTGCACCAGTCGAATCAGCGCCACGGCCTGGGCGTTGGGCTTTGAGCGGCCCTGTTCCCAGCTCTCCAGGGTGCGGGCGTTGGTGCGCAGGTAAGCGGCAAACACCGCCCGGGACATGTTCAGGCGCTGGCGCAGTTCGGTCAGTTCGCTGGGGGCCAGCGGGACAAGCTCCTCGAAGGTCACCTTGTGCGAGCGCAGGGTCAGTTTGCCGGCGCGCTCATCGGCGAGGGCGTCGAAGCCTTCGGTGAGTTCAGTGAAGATGTTGCGTGGCATTGGTGGCTCCTGCTTTTCAGGTGCGCCATGTTGCCATTTCTGTACGTGATCTACGTATAGAATATTACTTTCAAGTTGTTTCACTTGGCGGGTTCCCAAGTCTTGAGGCGAGATGCATACCTTGTGGGAGCGGGCTTGCCCCGCGAATTGGGCCGCATAGTGATTATCGGGTCATGGCACGGGCTCAGCCCGTGATCGCGGGGCAAGCCCGCTCCCACAAAGTCTACGTCGCGCTGGAGAGAATCAGCTTGGTCCTACAGAGACATGTAATAACAGGAAGTATCCTACGAGCCATGTAGCCTCGGTCTGGCAGTTTGGGAGAACCCTTCGCGGTTAACTTCAGCCGGTCACCGCCTATTCGGTGAGCGGGCGTGAGAACCCTCTTCCAACTTGAGCGCCGAGGCATGCGTTATGGCAGCCTTGCGCGGGCAGGCTTTTGCCTGGCCGGTTTCCAAGTTGGCCGGATTCTCACCCCGCGTACGGCTGCCACCCAATTCCCGTGAGAAGGATGCAGATGGCAGTAAACCCTGGCTCAACTTGGATACTGCGCTATGAAAAAGATCGTCCCCGACCCACCCCTCTCCCTGAACCCGACCACCGAGCAGTCCTTCTGCTCCTGCCAGTCCAGCCATCCCCCCATCTTCACCGTGCGCCCCGGCGTCGATGCCGCCGACGCCCTGGTCCACGCCAGCATGCTGGCCCGGGCCATCCAGGAAATCGCCGATGAATACGCCCAGCACCATGCCCCCGAGGCGGGGCGGGCGATGATCTGGTCGATCCTGCATTCGGCGGAAACGGTACGCGCGCTGCTGGAAGGGCTGCTCGACGCGATGGAGGCCTGAGGGCCGGGCGCCGCGGTCAGCCCGGCTGGCCGCGGTCCACCTTGCTGCTGAGAATGATCGACGTGGTGGTCTTCTCCACCCCGTCCAGGCTGCCGATCAGGTCGAGCAACTGGTCCAGTTGCTCCGGCGAGTCGCTGAGCAGCCAGGCCACGTAGTCGAACTCGCCACTGACCGCGCACAACTGCTGGACCTGCCCCATGGCGCTGAGGTGGCGCACGATGTCCTTGCCCGAGCGCGGCTGCGCCTTGATCCCCACGTACGCCTGCAGGCCGCCACCGATCAGGCGCTGCCCCAGGCGCACACCATAGCCGGTGATCACCTTGTTGCGCTCCAGGCGCTCGAGCCGCGAGTTCACCGTGGTGCGGGCGATGCCCAGCTGGCGGGCGAGGGTGGCGACGCTTTCGCGGGCATTGATCTGCAGCAGCGCGATCAACTGGCGATCGATGGCGTCAAGGGCGATGGAGGAGGTGGCCGGCATGGTAGGTCTCTTTTGTCGAGCTGCTAGCCTATGCAAGCGCGACCGCTTCGCGCAAGGCGTACAAAGGTGTCCGGGGCTGGCATTGCGCCGACAAGACGGTACGATGGCAGGCCGCTGCCATCGGGCAGCCTGGACCATGGCAGGAGTGATTGACCCATGAAGTTCAAGGACTGGTATTGGCGGCGATGGATTCGCCAACACGGTTGCAAGGTGAGCACAGGCATTTCCAAGTTCGGCAAGCGGGCAAAGCTGGCGCTCGAGGCCGAAGTGCGCATGGGCGATGTGGCGGTCAGCGCCGCCACCCTCGACGTCTCCATCGGGGCTCATACCTATATCCGCAGCGGCGGTTCGCTGCAGGTGGTCGAATCGATCGGGCGTTACTGCTCCATTGGCAGCGCGGTGGTCATCGGCCAGGAAAAATACGCCCACCCGACCGACTGGCTGAGTTCCCACCCTTTCCAGTTCACCGACACCCAGTGGCAATACGAACCGCCGAGCACACCGGCGCGTATCGGCCACGATGTGTGGATCGGCGAGGGCGCGATGATCATGGAAGGCGTTGAGGTAGGCACGGGCGCGATCATCGCCACCCGCGCCCTGGTCACCCGGGACGTACCGCCCTACGCCGTGGTGGCGGGCTTTCCGGCCAAGGTCGTGCGTTTTCGATACCCGGAAGCGATGATCGAGCGCTTGCTCGCATCGCGCTGGTGGGAGCGCGATACCCGGCAGTTGCTGGAACTGCCGCTGCACGACCCTGCCGCCTGCCTTGACGGGATCAGCGAGCTGGGTGAAGCCAATTATTCGCGGATCGAGATCTCGCGGCGCGGGTGCAAGGTGCTGGCGTCTGCTTGAGTCACCGCGAGATTGAATCGACTGGGGCTGCTGCGCAGCCCATCGCGGGCAAGCCCGCTCCCACAGGCTTCGCGCATTGGCGTGCGAATGCGTGGGAGCGGGCTTGCCCCGCGATGAGCCGCAAAGCGGCCCCGGTAGGTTTCGATCAACGCGCGGCGCTGGTCTGCGCCGTGGTGGCGCAAGGCGACTTCAGGCCGGCGGTCATGCTTTCAACGTTGTCGAGCATCTGGTTGCCCTTGTTGACCTTCTGGGCGTTCTCCGCCAACTGCATGCGCTGGTCATAGGTGGCCGAGGTGCCGTTCATGCTGTTCTTGGTTTCCAGCACCGAGTTGGCGATGCTCAGCAGGCTGCGGCCGGTGGAGATCAGGTTGTCGGTCGCACTGGGCGTGCACGGGGCGTTGCCGCCGGCCATCTGGCTGGGCTGCTGGCCCTGATTGTAGGAGCCCGGCGCTACACAACCGGCGAGTGTTACCAGCATGGGTGCAATGAGCAGGGCCCCAAGCGTTCCTTGGATGTTCATGTGACGTTCCCTCGATCACCGGGCTCCGACCCGGTGCCGAAGCGATGGAGGGATTCTAGAAACGGGGCCGTGGCGGCGAAATAGAACGGGTGTGCTAAAGGCACTTTGCCGCTGCCAGGCCTGTGGCACATCAGCCTTGTTCGAGAAAGCACCGCTTACATTTCTCGGGGTGAGCAGCGTGCGGAGCAGTGGTAGTGTTCAGTGCAACCATTGCACTCTATACTCGACCATGCCTACCATCCAAAGACTGTCCGATTGCTCGATATGCATGTACGCCGCTGATCATCCGCCACCTCATTTCCACGTGCGGTTCAGTGATGGCCGTCAGGCGCTGATCGCCATCGAGGAACTGGCACCCCTGACTGGATTAGGTGGCGCGCGCGTTTCCAGACGCGCTTTGAGCGAGGTGCTTGGCTGGGCCTCGACCAACAAAGTCCAATTGCTTGCCAAGTGGAAGGAGTTGAATCCATGACCAGTAGGCATTTCTTGCTGACCGATGTTGCCGTTACTGCCCCCGGCAGCTTGTTGCTGAGTTATGCGGATGGTGAACGGCTGCCAGTCAACCTCCATGAGATCATCGCTCGTCACCCGACCCTGCAAGCACTAGGCGACCCGAAGGTTTTTGCCTCCGCCGCACTCGGAGAGTGGAGAGATAGTGTTATCTGGATGGATGACGATAATCTCGAACTGGCGTCGGATAATCTGCGTGCACGCGCTCTGGAGCAAGCAGGCGAATGCTCTCATGAAGTGATCCTTGATTGGATGGCGAAGCACGGTCTCACACTTGACAGTGCGGCGCAGGAACTGGGGTTGAGCAGGCGGATGCTGGCGTATTACCGGAGTGGCGCAAAGCCTGTGCCTCGGATAGTTGCATTAGCCATGAAGGGGTGGGAGAGGCAGGAAGTTGAAAGGGACAGTGCCAGATCAGTGGCTACCTGTAATCCCATCAAGTTAAACGTTGAGAAGTTGGGTAGGAGTGTTAGTCCATCTTCCAGTCCGCCTAGGAAACGAGCCTGACTCCTCGAAGGCAGTACGTAAAAAGCCGCGCAAAAGCGCGGCTTTTTTGTTTGGTGGGCCCACACGGACTCGAACCGTGGACCAAAGGATTATGAGTCCTCTGCTCTAACCAACTGAGCTATAGGCCCTCAGCAGGTGCGCAGGATTATAACGAGGGTTTCGATAGCGTGCCATCCGAAAGATCCGTTTGTGCTATGCGAAGAAAGGTCGCCGCGAACTCCTCCGGCGGCAGCGGCAGGCTGACGATGTAGCCCTGGATCTGTTCGCAGCCTTCGGCGGCCAGGAAGCGCTGCTGCGCCTGGTTTTCCACGCCTTCGGCAATGATCGTCAGCTGCATGCTGCGGCCCAGGGCGATGATGGCGCGGGCGATGGCGGCGTCGTGGGGATCGTCGGGCAGGCCGCGGATAAACGACTGGTCGATCTTGAGGATGTCCAGCGGCAGGCGCTTGAGGTAGCTGAGTGAGGAGTAGCCGGTGCCGAAGTCGTCGATGGCCAGCTGCACGCCCAGCAGCTTGAGCTGATGCAGCACGCTCAGCGCTTCCTCGGCCTGGCTCATGATGAAGTTCTCGGTGATCTCCAGCTGCAGGTCGCCGGCCTTGAGCTGGTAGCTGCGCAGCAGCTGTTCGATGCGCCGGGCCAGGCTGGGCTGGCGTAGCTGGGCGCCGGCCAGGTTGATCGAGAGCGGGCCGAAGGCGTGGTAGGCCTTCTTCCAGGCGTGCATCTGCCGGCAGGCCTGCTCCAGCACCCAGTCGCCGAGCTGCAGGATCGTGCCGTTTTCCTCGGCCAGGTGGATGAACCGCTCGGGGGGCACTTCGCCGAAGGTGGGGTGGGTCCAGCGGACCAGCGCCTCGGCGCCGACCAGGCTCTGGGTCTTGAGGCTGAACTTGGGCTGGTAGCACAGGCTCAGCTCGTTGCGCTCGATGGCGCGGCGCAGTTCGTGTTCGAGGGCGATGCGTTCGCTGGCCTGGGTGGTGAGCTCGCGGGTATAAGCCTCGACGCGGTTACGACCCTTGGCCTTGGAGCGGTACATCGCGGCATCGGCGTTGCGGATCAGACTGGCGACATCGCTGCCGTCCTGTGGGTACAGGCTGATGCCGATGCTGGCGCTGGTGAAGAACTCGTGCTCGCCGGCCTGGAACGGTGCGTGGAAACCGGCCAGCAGCTTGTTGGCGATGGCGCTGGCATCGCTGGGCTTGTGCAGGCCGGGCAGGAGGATGATGAACTCGTCGCCGCCCAGGCGGGCCACGGTGTCCACGTCGCGCACCTGCTCCTTGAGGCGCTGGGCGATGCCCTTGAGCAGCAGGTCGCCCACCGGGTGGCCGAGGCTGTCGTTGATGTGCTTGAAGCGGTCGAGGTCGAGGAACAGCACCGCGCCCTGGCGATTGGATATCTGGGCGCAGTTCAGCGCGGCCTGCAGGCGACTTTCGAACAGGGCGCGGTTGGGCAGGCCGGTGAGCGGGTCGTGGTGGGCCTGGTAGTCGAGCTTGGCCTGGGCGTGCTTGAGGCTGGAGATATCGGCGAACACGGCGACGAAATGGGTGATCTCGCGCTCGTGGTTGCGCACGGCGCTGATGGTCAGCCAGCCGGGGTACAGCTCGCCGTTCTTGCGCTTGTTGTAGATCTCGCCCTGCCAGTGACCCTCGGCGGTCAGCTGGTGCCACATGGCAACGTAGAAGGCGCTGTCGTGCTGGCCGGAGGCGAGCAGGCGCGGGGTCTGGCCAAGGGCTTCAATCTCGCTGTAGCCGGTGATTTCGCTGAAGGCGCGGTTGACCGCGCTGATGCGCTGGTCGGTGTCGGTGATCAGCACGCCCTCGGCGGTGTTCTCGAACACCGTGGCGGCCAGTTGCAGCTTCTCCTGCATCAGGTGGCGCTCGGTGATGTCGCGGGCGATGGTCAGCATGCAGTCGACGCCACCGATCGGCAGTGGCCGGGCGGACAGCTCGCAGAGGCGAATCTGCCCGTCGCTGCGGCGGATATGGCAGCTGAAGTCGCGCACGAAGCCATCGCGCTGTAGTTGATCGACCAGGCGCTGGCGTTCGCCGAGGTCGACCCAGATACCCAGGTCCAGCGAGGTCTGGTCAACCGTCGTGCTGACATCGTAGCCGGTCAGGCGGCAGAAGCCTTCGTTGACCTCCAGCAGCAGGCCGTCGCTCTGGCGCGACAGCAGCAGCCCGTCGGGGGAGGCGTGGAAGGCCTTGGCGAACTTCTCCTCGGAGGTCTGCAGTTGCTGCTGGGTTTCCTTGAGCTGGCTGATGTCGCGGATCGCCACCACCAGTGCCGGCATGCTGTCCAGTTCGAAGGTTTCGGCCGAGGTCAGGCCGGTGAACAGTTCGCCGTTGTTGCGCCGGAAGGTCATTTCCAGGTTGCGGATGCCGCCGCGGTGCAGGCGTTCGAGCAAGGCCGGGCCGGTGCCGGCCACACCCCACAAGCCGAGCTCGGTGGCGGTGCGGCCGATCACTTGCGCAGGATTCAGGCCGATCAGCTCCTCGAACGCTTCGTTGACCTCCAGCAGGCAGCCGTCGCTGTGCCGGGCGATGATCAGGATGTCCGGGCATTGCTGGAACACCGAGGCGAACTTCTGCTCCGACAGGCGCAGGGCATCCTCGGTATGCTTGGTCTCGCTGATGTCGATCATCAGCCCGCGCATCAGCGACTTGTGGCCGTGCTCGATCATGCTGACGATATTGCGCACCCACAGGGTATGGCCGTCGGCGCGGATCACCCGGTAGTCGAGGCTGTGATCGCGTCCGGCCGCCGTTTCACTGTCGCAGTAGGCCTGCGCCCAGAGGGCATCCTCCGGGTGCAGGATGCTGCGCCAGAAGCCGGGCTTGAGCCACTCACCCGTGGGGTAACCGAGCAGGTCCTCGGCGTGGGGCGAGACATAGCTGTAGCTGAAGTCGTTGGCATCGGCCTCCCAGGCCACCGCCGACAGGCTCTCGATCAGGCCACGGTAGTGGTACTCGCTGCTGCGCAGCTCCTGTTCCAGGGCGATGCGCCGGGAAATCTCCGAACTCAGGCGGCGGTTGATGCGGATCACCACCGCCAGGATGGCCATCAGCACCAGCACCGCCGGCAGGCCATAGAGCAGTACATCGTGCCAGAAGGTCCGCTGATCGACGACGTTGCCCACCCAGCGTTGCTGGATATGGCTGACTTCACTGCTGCTCATGTCGGCCATCACCTTGTCGAGGATGCCGACCAGCACCTTTTGCTGGCGGGGCACGGCCATGGCCAGCTGGTAGCGGTAAGGGGTCTCGCCGCTGACGTACAGGCCGTCCAGCTTTAGCTGACGCAGGCTCCAGATGCTCGAGGCGAGGTCGCCGACCACCGCGTCGACCTCGTCGGTGGCCAGGGCCTGCAGGGTCGAGCTGACGTTGGGCATGGCCACCAGGTTGAGGTCCGGGTGGTGGGTACGCAGCAGTTCGTGAGGCGCGTAGTTCTCCACCACGGCGATCTTCAGGCCGTAAAGGTCCTTGAGGTTGCGCGGTTGCGCGCCGCCGGAATGGGCGAGGATGACGATCGGGAAGTCCAGGTAGGGGCGGGTGAAGGCCAGGTAGTTCTGGCGCTCCGGGGTGGACATGATCCCGGGGAGCAGGTCGAGGCGGTTGCTGCGCGCCTGTTCGAGCACTTCGGTCCAGCTGCTGGGCTCTATCGGCTTGAGGGTGATCCCCAGGCGTTCCTGGATCAGTGCGATGTAATCGGCGGCCAATCCCTGGTAGCGACCTTCCTGGTCGCGGAATTCGAACGGCGGCCATGAAGCATCGACGCCCAGGCGCAGCTGCGGGTGGGCGCTGAGCCAGGCTTGTTCCTCGTCGGTCAGGGTCAGGGCGCCGGCCGTTGTGTTCCAGGCGAGCAGGAGCAGCAACAGGAAGGCCGGCATCATGGGCATAGCGGCCTCTCGATCAGGGGGACTGATTCGAGTGTAGACGGGCATCTCGCCCGCTGGGTAGACCGTGGCAACGACCTTCTGTCACATAAGAAAAACCCCGGCCTGGGCCGGGGTTCGTCTTTACTCGTCGAGGAAGGAGCGCAGGTGCTCGCTTCGCGTCGGGTGGCGCAGCTTGCGCAGCGCCTTGGCTTCGATCTGACGGATCCGCTCGCGGGTCACGTCGAACTGCTTGCCTACCTCTTCGAGGGTGTGGTCGGTGTTCATGTCGATGCCGAAACGCATGCGCAGCACCTTGGCTTCGCGTGCGGTCAGGCCCGAGAGCACGTCACGGGTCGCTTCCTTGAGGCTTTCGACCGTGGCCACGTCGATCGGGGACTGCATGGTCGAGTCCTCGATGAAGTCGCCCAGGTGCGAATCTTCGTCGTCACCGATCGGGGTTTCCATGGAGATCGGCTCTTTGGCGATCTTCAGGACCTTGCGGATCTTGTCCTCAGGCATCTCCATGCGTTCGCCCAGCTCTTCCGGGGTCGGTTCGCGACCCATTTCCTGCAGCATCTGCCGGGAAATGCGGTTGAGCTTGTTGATCGTCTCGATCATGTGCACCGGGATACGGATGGTGCGCGCCTGGTCGGCGATCGAGCGGGTGATCGCCTGGCGGATCCACCAGGTGGCGTAGGTCGAGAACTTGTAGCCGCGACGGTATTCGAACTTGTCCACCGCCTTCATCAGGCCGATGTTGCCTTCCTGGATCAGGTCGAGGAACTGCAGGCCGCGGTTGGTGTACTTCTTGGCGATCGAGATCACCAGACGCAGGTTCGCCTCGACCATTTCCTTCTTGGCGCGGCGGGCCTTGGCTTCGCCGATGGACATGCGGCGGTTGATGTCCTTGATCTCGACAACGGTCAGGCCGGTCTCGGTCTCGAGGTCGATCAACTTCTGCTGGCAGGCGACGATGGCGGCGTCCTTTTCACCCAGGGCGGCAGCCCATTTGGTGTTGCGCTTGGCCAGGTCACCGGACCAGGTCTGGTCGGTTTCGTTGCTCGGGAACAGGCGCAGGAAGTCGGCGCGCGGCATGCGCGCGTCACGCACGCACAGCTGCATGATGGCGCGTTCTTGCTGGCGCAGGCGGTCAAGGGCGCCGCGTACACGCTCGACCAGTACGTCGAACTGCTTCGGTACCAGCTTGATCGGCATGAACAGGTCAGCCAGGGCCTGCATGGCGCCGATGCTGTCCTTGTGGCCTCGACCGTGCTTCTTCAGCACCTTGAGGGTGTCGACCAGCTGATCCTTGACCGCACCGAAGCGCTGCGCGGCAACGACCGGATCCGGACCGCTTTCGGTCTCTTCCTCGTCATCGCTGCTTTCAGCGTTTTCGTCGTCGTCGTCTTCCTCTTCCTTCGCAGCGGCGGCCTTGGCACCTGGAATCGGTACTTCCTCGGTCGGCGCGGCGATGTTGTCGTCAGGGTCGATATAACCGCTGAGGACATCGGACAGACGGCCGCCTTCGGCGGTGACGCGGTCGTATTCGCTGATGATGTAGTCGACGGTGCCCGGGAAGTGAGCGATGGCGCCCATGACTTCACGGATGCCTTCCTCGATACGCTTGGCGATTTCGATCTCGCCTTCGCGGGTCAGCAGCTCGACGGTACCCATTTCGCGCATGTACATGCGCACCGGGTCGGTCGTGCGGCCGATATCGGTCTCTACTGCCGCCAACGCTGCGGCGGCTTCTTCGGCTGCGGCTTCGTCGGTGTCGGCTTCCGCCAACAACAGGGCATCCGCATCCGGAGCACTCTCGAATACGTTGATCCCCATGTCGTTGATCATGCGGATGATGTCTTCCACCTGTTCCGGATCTGAAATATCCTCAGGCAGGTGGTCGTTGACCTCCGCGTAAGTCAGGTAGCCCTGCTCACGACCGCGGGTGATCAACTCTTTGATACGAGATTGCTGTTGCGCTTTTCCGGACATAACACCCTATCCACTGAAGGTCTTGGCGGGCAAAAAACAAGCCGAGGATTATACCCGAACCTGGACCTCACGCGCCAGATGAGGTCGGGTTTTGTGCGGGAACATTGCGGCTCAGCAGGGCGAGCAGCTGAGATTTTTCCTCTGTACTCAGTTCACTTAGACGCGCTTTCCTGAGCAGATGTTCCAGGCTGCGCTCGCGTTGGCGAGCGGACAAACTAGTTATAGTGTCGAAAAACTGTTGTTCAAGGTTGTCGGCATCGATCAGCCATTCCTTTTCCGCCAGGGCGCGCAGCAGGCGGCCCTGTTCGGTGCCGTGCCAGCGTGCGATCAACTGCATAGAGCTTAGCTTAGGATTCTTCTGCGCGGCCTCGATCAGTGCCACCAGCAGTTGACTGTACAATTGTTCTTCGTCGGCGAAGTGGCTGGCATCCTCGACCTTGCCGGCCAGCAACGGGTGATGCAGCAGTGTGCGCAGGGCCGACAGCGTCGGCGGCTCGACCGGCGCCGGTACCCGTGGCGGGGCTTCGCCGCGCTGGCCGTCGCGTTGCCAGGGCTTGCCGCCTTTCTTGTCCCACGGCTTACCGTCCCATTGTTTCTTGCCGCCGCCCTTGTTCGGCGTCCAGGGGCGTTGCTCCTGTTGCGCCGGGGCGTAGTCGGGCTGGTAGTGCAGGTCGCCATGGTCCGGCGTGTAGCTGGCCATTGCGTCGTAGTCGTAGCCGGGGTCGTAATCCGGCACGCTGGGCGTCGGCGCGCTCTGCGCCAACTGCTCCATCTGTTGCGGGTCGAGGCCGGTGATGTCCTTCAGGCGGTTGCGCATCAACTGGCGCAGGTTGGCTCCCGGCACCTTTTCGATCAGTGGTGCGGCGAGGGTGACCATGTGCGCCTTGCCTTCCAGCGAGCGCGGGTCGGCCTCGTTGCTCAACTGTTCGAAGAAGTAGTCGGCCAGCGGCTGGGCGTGCTGGTTGATACGGGCCTGGAAGGCGTCGGTGCCTTCGGCGCGTACCAGGCTGTCCGGATCCTCACCTTCGGGCAGGAACAGGAAGCGCGCACGGCGGCCGTCCTGCAGGCTCGACAGGGTTGCCTCCAGGGCGCGCCAGGCAGCCTTGCGTCCGGCCTGGTCGCCGTCGAAGCAGAACAGCACGCTGGGCACCACGCGGAACAGGCGCTTGAGGTGCTCCTCGCTGGTGGACGTGCCGAGGGTGGCCACCGCGTTGCGCAGGCCCTGCTGGGCCAGGGCGATGACGTCCATGTAGCCCTCGACCACGATGATCTCGTCGAGGTTGCGGTTGTGCTTGCGTGCCTCGTACAGGCCGTACAGTTCCTGGCCCTTGTGGAACACCGGGGTTTCCGGGGAGTTCAGGTACTTGGGCTTGTCGTCGCCCAGTACCCGGCCGCCGAAGGCGATGACCCGGCCACGGCTGTCGCGGATCGGGAACATCACCCGGTCGCGGAAGCGGTCGTAGCGCTTGCCGCTTTCGGCATTCTCGATCAAGAGGCCTGCGTCGATCATCACTTTCTGCTGCAGCGAGTCGGCGCCCAGGTGCTTGAGCAGGTTGTCCCAGCCCGGCGGGGCGAAGCCCAGGCCGAAGTCGCGGGCGATCTCGCCGGACAGGCCGCGGCCCTTGAGGTAGTCCACCGCCGCCTTGCGGGTGGCGTGGCCGCGCAGTGCCTGGCGGTAGAACTCGCTGGCCGCCTCCAGCAGCGGGTACAGCGGTGAATCGGTTGGCTGGCGCGGCTTCTGTCCGCGACGGCCTTCTTCCCGCGGGACTTCCATGCCGGCCGCGCGGGCCAGTTCCTCGACCGCCTGGGGGAAGTCCAGGTTGTCGTGGTCCATGATGAAGCCAAGCGCGTTGCCGCCGGCGCCGCAGCCGAAGCAGTAGTAGAACTGCTTGTCGGGGCTGACGGTGAAGGAAGGGCTCTTTTCCTTGTGGAACGGGCAGCAGGCGGACAGGTTCTTGCCGGTCTTCTTCAGCTGGACGCGCGAACTCACCACATCGACAATGTCGGTGCGATTGAGGAGGTCATCGATGAAGCTCTGGGGAATCAGCCCGGCCATGGCAGTCTCGTCATCTGGCAACTGGCAAGTCTAAACGCTTGTGCGCGGGTTTGGCGTGGGGTATCGCAGGAAGAGGAGTGTGCTCGTCACCAGCCCGTGAAGGGCTCGTCAGAAAGGACGTGCACGCCTGGTCGAGGACCAGTTCTGACGCGTTGAAGCAGGTTGCCCATGGCTTTTGCCGGGGCGCCCATGGCGCATGGCCAAGGGTTTGAAACGACCGCTGCCATCAGCCCGGCACGAGGCCGGGCATGGCAGAAGCTTTGCGTAGAACGGCTGTACTTAGTACAGACGAACGGCGCGGCGCTGTTCGCGCTGAACCTTCTTGGCGTGACGCTTTACAGCGGCAGCGGCTTTGCGCTTGCGCTCGGCGGTCGGCTTCTCGTAAAACTCGCGGCTACGAACTTCAGCCAGTACACCGGCTTTTTCGCAGGAGCGCTTGAAACGACGCAGAGCTACGTCGAAGGGTTCGTTCTCTTTAACTTTGACGGCTGGCATCCAGGGCTACCTTAATTCATTACCGGGGTAGACGTGCTCCTGGCAAAACATAAGGTGTGCTGGAGAACGTCGGTTTTCAAGGGTTGCGGATGTTAACCCTTAGCTGGCCGGAATGCAAAGCCTCTGATCGAAAACCGCTGGTCGGCACCGGACACGGGGACTATCATGCGCGCCTTCGAATTCAGCCTCGACAAGGCACGGACCCATGCTAGTACTGGGATTGGAAACATCCTGCGACGAAACTGGCGTCGCATTATACGACAGTGAGCGCGGCCTGCTGGCCGACGCGCTGTTCAGCCAGATCGACCTGCACCGCGTCTATGGCGGCGTGGTGCCCGAGCTCGCCTCGCGCGACCACGTCAAGCGCATGCTGCCGCTGATCCGCCAGGTGCTGCAGGAAGCCGACTGCGTCGCCACCGAGATCGACGCCATTGCCTACACCGCGGGTCCTGGCCTGGTCGGCGCGCTGCTGGTGGGTGCTTCCTGCGCCCAGGCGCTGGCCTTCGCCTGGGATATTCCGGCGATCGGCGTGCACCATATGGAAGGCCACCTGCTGGCACCGATGCTCGAGGAGCAGCCACCGGAGTTTCCGTTCGTCGCTTTGTTGGTGTCCGGTGGGCATACCCAGCTGGTGCGCGTCGATGGCATCGGTCAATACGAGCTGCTGGGCGAGAGCCTGGATGACGCCGCCGGTGAAGCCTTCGACAAGACCGCCAAGCTGATCGGTCTCAATTATCCGGGTGGACCGGAAATCGCCCGCCTGGCCGAGCAAGGCACGCCCGGGCGCTTCGTGTTCCCGCGGCCAATGTGCGATCGGCCAGGCCTGCAGTTCAGTTTCAGCGGCCTCAAGACCTTTGCCCTGAACACCTGGCAGCAATGCCGCGACGCCGGGGACGACAACGAGCAAACCCGTTGCGACGTGTCGCTGGCGTTCCAGCAGGCGGTGGTGGAGACTCTGACCATCAAGTGCAAGCGCGCCCTCAAGCAGACAGGCCTCAAGCGTCTGGTCATCGCCGGTGGCGTGAGTGCCAACACCGCCTTGCGTGCTTCGCTGGAAGACATGCTGGCCAGCATCAAGGGCAATGTCTATTACGCCCGTCCACGGTTCTGCACTGACAACGGCGCGATGATCGCCTACGCCGGTTGCCAGCGCCTGCTGGCCGGGCAGCAGCAGGACCTGGCCATCAGCGTGCAGGCGCGCTGGCCGATGGAGCAGTTGCCGGCGGTGTGAGCCGCGCCGGGGTCATGCGCACGCCTCAGAAATGGCGTTCGCGCCCGGCGAACAGGTCACGCAGGTTGTTGCGGTGGCGCCAGACGATCAGGATCGTCAACACCGTCATCGGCAACAGTGCTTCGGGCTCTCGCCAGGCCAGCAATGGCAGCGTCAGCGGCGTGGCGATCAAGGCTGCCAGCGAGCTGGTGCGGGTGAGGTAGAAGGTCAGCAGCCAGGCGCCGATGGCCAGCAGCGCAGCGGGAAAGTACAACGCCATGAGCATGCCGGCGGCAGTGGCCACGCCCTTGCCGCCCTGGAAACGGAAGTACACCGGGAACAGGTGGCCAAGGACTGCGCAGATGCCGACCCAGGCCTGCTCCTGCTGGTCGAGCCCGGCCAGGCGGGCCAGCAGTACTGGCAACATGCCCTTGCACAGGTCGCCGAGCAGCGTCAGGATCGCCAGCTTGCGGCCTGCCAGGCGCAGCATGTTGGTCGCGCCGGCATTGCCCGAGCCGCTGGAGCGCGGGTCGGGGCTGCCGCTGAGGCGGCTCAGGACGATGGCGAAGGACAGAGAGCCGAGCAGGTAGGCAAGCAGCGCCAGTGACCAAAACATGCTAACTATTCCGGGCGAGGACGCCCTGATTCTAACGGCGCCCGTCGCCCTTGTCGTGCTGTGGAGAGAAGTGCTTGGACAGAGTGTTCATCGAAGGCCTGGAAGTCGATACCGTCATCGGTGCCTATGACTGGGAGCGGGATATTCGCCAGTGCCTGCGCCTGGACCTGAGTTTCGCCTGGGACAACCGCCCGGCGGCGGCCGGTGACGACCTGTCACTGGCGCTGGACTATGCCAGTGTCTCGGCGCGCGTCCAGGCCTTTGCCGAGCAGGCGCGCTTCGAGCTGGTGGAGACCTTCGCCGAGCGTCTGGTGGCGGTGCTGATGGCCGAGTTCAACATCCCCTGGGTGCGGCTGAAGCTGACCAAGCCGGGCGCGGTGCCTGCGGCCCGTGGCGGTGTAGGCGTGGAGATCGAGCGCGGATGTCTCTGAGTACGGTATATCTCGGGCTGGGCAGCAACATCGACCGCGAGCGGCACTTGTGTGCGGGACTCGATGCGTTGGCAGGCATGCTCAGTGACATGCACTGCTCCGCAGTGTTCGAGAGCCAGGCCGTGGGAATCAAGAGCGGCCCGTTTTACAACCTGGTAGTGCGCGGATGCACCGACCTGCCGCTGCTGGAACTCGACCGCCGGCTCAAGTTCATCGAGGCCGAAAACGGCCGCTACGCCCCGGATCGCAAGGGGCTGCCGCTGGATATCGATGTACTGATGTTCGATGACCTGTGTGGCACGTTCAATGGTCTGGTGCTGCCGCGGGCGGAGATCGTGAAGAACGCCTTTGTGCTGTGGCCGTTGTCGTTGCTGGCACCGGAACTGGTGCATCCGGGCGAGGGCAAGTCCATGGGGCAGCTGTGGCGGGAGGCGAGCATTGAACAGGTACTGGCGCCGGTGCCGTTCGAATGGCGAGGGTTGCAGCTGACTCTGATGTAAGCCAGTACCGCCCTCTTCGCGGGTAAACCCGCTCCCACAGGTATCGCGCCGCTGTTGAGGGCGGTGAAAAACCTGTGGGAGCAACTGTCTTGCTCAATTTTTAGAATCTGGCGCGATCCCTGTGGGAGCGGGTTTATCGGACCGCCGCACCGCCGCGAAGCAGGCTACGCGGTACCTGGCACCGGCTGCGCCGGTGTTCGCGGCTGAAGCCGCTCCCACAGCGACCGCGCAGCCCTCAAGCCACGCGCCACGCCTGTGGGAGCGGGTTTACCCGCGAAGGGCGGGGGCGGATCAAGCTGATTGGTATGCTTCGAGCGCCTTCAGCCGTTTGTCTTTCAGTGCGTCACCCAAGGCCTTTCCGGTCAGTCCTTTCTCAACCAGCGACTTCACTTCCACTGCCCGCGCCGCTTCAGCGGCTCCCCGCAGGTACATGCCCTGAGGGTAAGCCGAGCCTGGCGCAGCCATCTCGCACGCGACGATGAAATCCTCGAAGCGTTGCGGTCGTCGATACACATCGAACTTCTGCAGCATTTCCAGCAGGCTCACCGGCTCCAGTGCCAGAGCTTGATCGGCCCGTTCGGCGAACTCCCCCACCAGCACCGCCAGTTCCTGGCATTCGCGTGGGACCTTGAAGCGCTGGTTGAGTGCCTTGATCGCCGTTGGCTCCAATCCGCGCAGCAGGCATGCCCAACGCACCGGCAGTGATTGCTGGTGCCTGGCCGCCTGGTGCAGCGCAGCCAGTGTATCGGTGCCGTGCTCCAGCTCTGGCATCAGCTCTTTCAGTGCGCCGCAACTGCGCAGCACCTCGACGAACACCTGAGGCTCGCTTTCCATCAATGCCCGTTCGATCTCCTTCCAGCTGCGCTCGGCGGTCAGTGCCTGCAGCTCGCCCGACTCGGCGATCTGGCGCATCAGTTTCAGGGTGTCGTCGGCGACGTGGAAACCCAAGGGCGCGTAGCGGGCCGCAAAGCGCGCAACGCGCAGAACCCGCAGGGGATCTTCGGCGAACGCCGGGGAAACATGGCGAAGGATCCGCTGTTCGAGATCGGCCTTGCCGTGATAGGGATCGTGCAGCGCGCCGTGTTCGTCCTCGGCCATGGCATTGATGGTCAGGTCGCGCCGAACCAGATCTTCTTCGAGGGTGACTTCGGGGCTTGCGTGAAAGGTGAAACCGCCATAACCGCGCCCGCTCTTGCGCTCGGTACGGGCAAGGGCATATTCCTCACCGGTCTTCGGGTGCAGGAACACCGGGAAATCGGCGCCGACCGGGCGGAATCCCTGGGCCTGCATCTGTTCGACGGTGGCGCCAACCACCAACCAGTCGACGTCGCTGACCGGACGGCCAAGCAGGCGGTCGCGCACGGCGCCGCCAACCTTGTAGATCTGCATGTGAAACCTCCATTTCTGCCGACAGGATACCTTGTCGGCAGAAATGGTGCGGGCCGGGCTAGAGGTGGTGCACCACGGCCAGGTCCATGCGCCCGTAGTCGCCGGCCTCGCTGTGCTCGCTGCGCGGTGGCATGTGGTGGGTCTTCATCACCTGGTCGCCCTGCACGGTCTCCAGGTGGATATCGAAGCCCCACAGGCGATGCAGGTGCTTGAGCACCTCGTCGGTGGAGTCGCCCAGCGGTTTGCGGTTGTGCTGCTGGTGACGCAGGGTCAGCGAGCGGTCGCCGCGCCGGTCGATGCTCCAGATCTGCACGTTGGGTTCGCGGTTGCCCAGGTTGTACTGCGCGGCCAGCTGCTCGCGGATTGTGCGGTAGCCGTCCTCGTCATGGATCGCCGGCACCAGCAGGTCGTCACGCTGGTCGTCATCGAGGATGCTGAACAGCTTGAGGTCGCGCATCACCTTGGGTGACAGGTACTGCAGGATGAAGCTTTCATCCTTGAAGCTGCTCATGGCGAACTTGATCGTCGACAGCCAGTCGCTGCCGGCGATCTCCGGGAACCAGCGGCGATCCTCATCGGTGGGGTACTCGCACATGCGGCGGATGTCGGTGTACATGGCAAAGCCCAGGGCATAGGGGTTTATGCCGCTGTAGTAGGGGCTGTCGAAGCCAGGCTGGAACACCACGCTGGTGTGCGACTGCAGGAACTCCATCATGAAGCCTTCGGTGATCAGCCCCTCGTCGTACAGGTCGTTCATCAGGGTGTAGTGCCAGAAGGTCGCCCAGCCTTCGTTCATCACCTGAGTCTGGCGCTGCGGGTAGAAATACTGGGCGATCTTGCGCACGATGCGCACCACTTCGCGCTGCCAGGGCTCCAGCAGCGGGGCGTGCTTCTCGATGAAGTAGAGGATGTTCTCCTGGGGCTCGGCCGGGAAGCGTGCGTCGTCTCTCTCGCCGCCTTTTTCGGCGCCCTTGGGGATGGTGCGCCAGAGGTCGTTGATCTGCCGTTGCAGGTGCTCCTCGCGCTCCTTCTGCCGGCGCCGCTCTTCCTCGGCGGAAATGGGGTAGGGGCGCTTGTAGCGGTCCACGCCGTAGTTCATCAGGGCGTGGCAGGAGTCGATCAGGTCCTCGACGGCATCGATGCCGTGGCGCTCCTCGCATTGAGCGATGTACTGCTTGGCGAACACCAGGTAGTCGATGATCGAGCTGGCGTCGGTCCAGGTGCGGAACAGGTAGTTGCCCTTGAAGAAGCTGTTGTGGCCGTAGCAGGCGTGAGCAATCACCAGTGCCTGCATGCACATGGTGTTTTCTTCCATCAGGTAGGCGATGCACGGATCGGAGTTGATCACGATCTCGTAGGCCAGGCCCATCTGGCCGCGGCTGTAGGACTTCTCGGTGCTGAGGAATTGCTTGCCGTAAGACCAGTGGTGATAACCCAGCGGCATGCCCACCGAGGCGTAGGCGTCCATCATCTGCTCGGCGGTGATCACTTCGATCTGGTTGGGGTAGGTGTCCAGGGCGTAGCGAGCGGCCAGGCGACTGATCTCGCGGTCGTAGGTCTGGATCAGCTCGAACGTCCATTCGGAGCCGGTGGAAATGGGCTGGCGTCTCTGCTCTCTGGCGGTCATGTGGCTAACCTGCGCTGGAAGAGTTCACGGAAGACCGGGTAGATGTCGCCGGCCGATACCAACTGCTGCTGGGCGAAGGTGTCGGGGAACGCCTCGCCGATGCGCTCGTACTCGTACCACAGCGCCTGGTGTTCGCGTGGGGTGATCTCGACGTAAGTGTAGTACTGCACGTGCTGCATGATCTGGTTGGCGAGGATGTCGCGGCAGATCGGCGAGTCGTCGTTCCAGTTGTCGCCGTCCGAGGCCTGGGCGGCGTAGATGTTCCAGTCGCTGGCCGGATAGCGCTCGGCCATGATCTCCTGCATCAGCTTGAGCGCGCTGGAGACGATGGTGCCGCCGGTCTCGCGGGAGTAGAAGAACTCTTCCTCGTCCACTTCACGGGCGCTGGTGTGGTGGCGGATGAACACCACCTCGATGCGGTCGTAGTTGCGCTTGAGGAACAGGTACAACAGGATGAAGAAGCGCTTGGCGATGTCCTTGGTGGCCTGGGTCATGGAGCCGGACACGTCCATCAGGCAGAACATCACCGCCTTGGAGCTGGGGTTGGGCTGCTTGACCAGCAGGTTGTACTTCAGGTCGAAGGTGTCGAGGAACGGCAGGCGGTTGATGCGCGCCTTGAGCCGCTCGATCTCGATCTCGGTGTCCTGGATGTCGGTGAAGTTGTCCGGTTCCTCGACCTTGAGCCGGTCCAGCTCCTTCTGCGCCTCGCGCAGCAGGGCGCGGCTGCTGCCGGTCAGGGCGATGCGCCGGGCGTGGGCCGAGCGCAGGGTGCGGACGATGTTGATGCGCGACGGGTTGCCCTCGTTGGCAATGCCCGCGCGTACGGTCTTGAAGGTGTCGGCACCGGTCAGGTGGCGCTTGACCAGGTTGGGCAGCTCCAGGTCCTCGAACATGAATTCGAGGAATTCTTCCTGGGTGATCTGGAACACGAAGTCGTCCATGCCCTCGCCGGAGTTGCCGGCCTTGCCGCGGCCACTGCCACCGCCGCCACCTTGTGGCCGGGCGATGTGTTCGCCGGCGGTGAATTCCTTGTTGCCGGGGTGGACGATGGTCTGCTTGCCGCCACGACCGTGGTGCAGCACCGGTTCGTCGATGTCACGACCCGGGATGCTGATCTGTTCGCCATGCTCCATGTCCATGATGGAGCGGCGGCTCACGGCCTCTTCGACGGCCTTCTTGATGTGTTCACGGTAACGCCGCAGGAAGCGCTGGCGATTGACCGTGCTCTTGTTCTTGCCGTTCAGGCGTCGGTCGATTACGTAGCTCATGGTCCCTCCGGTAGCTGGGAACAGCTGCATGCTTCAAGCTACGAGCTGCGCGTAAAAGCAGCCGCCGCCGTCCGGGCCGGCAAGGCCAGCCTCGGACGCACGGCGTGTAGCGTGTCGCCTTATTGCGATTTCCTGACCCGCAGGTACCATTCCGACAGCAGTCGAACCTGCTTGTCGGTGTAGCCACGCTCCACCATCCGGGTGACGAAGTCGTTGTGCTTCTGTTGATCCTCCTTGCTGGCCTTGGCGTTGAAGCTGATGACCGGCAGCAGGTCCTCGGTGTTGGAGAACATCTTCTTCTCGATCACCACCCGCAGCTTCTCATAGCTGAGCCAGCTGGGGTTCTTGCCGTTGTTGTTGGCCCGGGCGCGCAGCACGAAGTTGACGATCTCGTTGCGGAAATCCTTCGGATTGCTGATGCCGGCCGGCTTCTCGATCTTCTCCAGCTCTTCGTTGAGGGCGATGCGGTTGAGGATCTCGCCGGTTTCCGGGTCGCGGTACTCCTGGTCCTGGATCCAGAAGTCGGCGTACAGCACGTAACGGTCGAAGATGTTCTGGCCGTACTCGCTGTAGGACTCCAGGTAGGCGGTCTGGATTTCCTTGCCGATGAACTCGATGTAGCGCGGTGCCAGGTATTCCTTCAGGTAGCGCAGGTAGCGCTCGCGCACCTCGGCGGGGAACTGCTCCTGCTCGATCTGCTGCTCCAGCACATACAGCAGGTGCACTGGGTTGGCCGCCACCTCGTGAGGGTCGAAGTTGAACACCTTGGAAAGGATCTTGAAGGCGAAGCGGGTCGACAGGCCGTTCATGCCCTCGTCGACACCCGCAGAGTCGCGGTACTCCTGGATCGACTTGGCTTTCGGGTCGGTGTCCTTGAGGTTCTCGCCGTCGTACACGCGCATCTTCGAGTAGATGTTGGAGTTCTCGGGCTCCTTCAGGCGTGAGAGCACGGTGAACTGGGCCAGCATCTTCAAGGTGTCCGGCGCGCAGTGCGCCTTGGCCAGGGAGCTGTTGATCAGCAGCTTGTCGTAGATCTTGATCTCGTCGCTGACGCGCAGGCAGTACGGCACCTTGACGATGTAGATCCGGTCGATGAACGCCTCGTTGTTCTTGTTGTTGCGGAAGGTGTGCCACTCCGATTCGTTGGAGTGGGCCAGCAGGATCCCGGAGTAGGGGATCGCGCCCAGCCCCTCGGTGCTGTTGTAGTTGCCTTCCTGGGTCGCGGTGAGCAACGGGTGCAGGACCTTGATCGGCGCCTTGAACATCTCGACGAATTCCATCAGGCCCTGGTTGGCCCGGCACAGGGCGCCCGAATAGCTGTAGGCGTCGGCGTCGTTCTGCGGGAATTCCTCGAGCTTGCGGATATCCACCTTGCCCACCAGGGCAGAGATGTCCTGGTTGTTCTCGTCGCCCGGCTCGGTCTTGGCGATGGCGATTTGGTTGAGGATGGATGGGTAGAGCTTGACCACCTTGAACTTGCTGATGTCGCCGCCGAACTCCTGCAGGCGCTTGGTGGCCCAGGGCGACATGATGGTGTTGAGGTAGCGGCGCGAGATGCCGTATTCCTCTTCGAGGATCTGGCCGTCCTCGGCGGCATTGAACAGGCCCAGGGGCGATTCGAATACCGGCGAGTCCTTGATGGCGTAGAACGGCACCTTTTCCATCAGCTGCTTGAGTTTCTCGGCCAGCGACGATTTACCGCCGCCCACCGGGCCCAGCAGGTAGAGGATCTGTTTCTTCTCTTCCAGGCCTTGGGCGGCATGGCGGAAGTAGGAGACTATCTGGTCGATGCACTCTTCCATGCCATGGAAGTCGGCAAAGGCCGGATAGCGGCGGATCACCTTGTTGGAGAAGATCCGCGACAGCCTGGAGTTGCTTGAGGTGTCGATCAGCTCTGGTTCGCCGATGGCCAGCAACAGCCGCTCGGCCGCCGAGGCATAGGCGCTGCGATCCTCTTTGCACAGCTCGAGGTACTCCTGCAGCGAAAGTTCTTCCTGGCGGGTGGACTCGAAACGTTGTTGGAAGTGGCTAAAAATGCTCATGACGTCACCTCGCTCGATACGTGGAGACGACGCCGGATCAGTCAGCTGATGCTGGCATGCAACCGGGCTCGCCGATTGCTGTATACCCCCCAGAACACCTTGGAACGCTACCGATGACCCGCACGCCGGTGTACCGGCTCTCCCCTTTTTTGGATGGCCTGGGCTTAAGGATAGTTGGTTATACGCAAGGTCAAGGGCGGGGAGCCGAGAAGAGGCCTGCGACCGTTCGTCAGGTCGGGCGCAAGCCCGCGCCAAGCGCGGGCTGGAGGAAAAATGAAAAAATTATTCGGCGCTGCCCTGGGCGGTTTCCGCCGGGTAGGTGTTGCGCCACAGCTCGAAGCCACCGTCGATGCTGTAGACGTTGGAGAAGCCCTGGCCGACCAGGTAGGCGGCAGCGCTCTGGCTGGAATTGCCGTGGTAGCAGACAACCAGTGTAGGCGCGTCCAGGTCGGCGTTGCGGATGAAATCGGCAACCGAGTGATTATCCAGATGAGTGGCGCCGGCGATGTGCCCGGCGGCATAGGCCTGCGGGTCGCGAATGTCGACCACGACCGCGCCTTGCGCACGCAGGGCGAGGGCTTGCTCTGGGGTAATGCGCTTGAATTCGCTCATGGGTGCGGTTCCTTCAGGGGTGTTCGTTGAGTGGAGCCGGCGGGCGCGGGGTGCCCTCGCGGGTGCAGTCGCAGCGGTGGAACTCACCACTGTCGACATTGTACAGGGTCATCGCGCCGCCCCAGACGCAGCCGGTGTCCAGGGCGATCACGCCGGGCACATCAACGCGGCCTTCGAGGGCGGCCCAGTGGCCGAAGATGATCTTCACATGACGCGAGCGACGGTCCGGGTGATCGAACCACGGCTTGTAGCCTTTGGGGGCGCTGTCGGCGCCTTCCTTGGTCTTGAGGTCGAGCTTGCCGGCGGCAGTGCAGAAGCGCATGCGGGTGAAGTAGTTGGTGATCACCCGCAGACGCTCGACGCCGGCCAGGTCCTTGCTCCACTTGTTCGGCTCGTTGCCGTACATGCCGTCCAGGTACAGCTTCAGGCGGCCGTCGTCGCGCAGCACTTCCTCGACCTCGGCCGCCAGCTCCAGCGCCTTGCCCAGGGTCCATTGCGGCGGGATGCCGGCATGGACCATGGCGATGCCGCGGGTCTCGTCGTAGTGCAGCAGCTTTTGCTGGCGCAGCCAGTCGAACAGCTGGTCGGCGTCCGGGGCTTCGATGATTTCGCGCAGGGTGTCGCTTTTCTTCAGGCGCTCGACATTGTGCCAGGCCGCCAGCAGGTGCAGGTCGTGATTGCCCAGCACGCAGACCAGCGCATGGCGGATCGAATAGAGGTAGCGCAGGGTCTCGAGGGACTCGGGGCCACGGTTGACCAGGTCACCCACCAGCCACAGCCGGTCGACCGCCGGGTTGAAGCGCACGCGTTCGAGCAGGCACTTGAGTGGTTGCAGGCAGCCTTGCAGGTCGCCGACCGCGTAGGTGGCCATTAGTGCAGGGCCCCGGGCACGGCCAGGCGGAACGGCGCGATCTCGGCGTCGAAGCGCTTGCCGTCCTCGGCGAACATCTGGTAGCTGCCCTGCATGGTGCCGACGCGGGTGCTGATGACCGCGCCGCTGCTGTAGGTGTGGCTCTGGCCGGGTTCGATCAGCGGCTGTTGGCCGATCACGCCGGCGCCGCGCACTTCCTCGACCTCGCCGTCACCGTTGGTGATCAGCCAGTGGCGGGACATCAGCTTGGCCTTGACCGTGCCGTTGTTCTGCACGGTGATGGTGTAGGCGAAGGCGAAACGGCTGCTTTCGGGGTCGGATTGGTCTTTGAGGTAGCGGGTCACGACGCTGACGTCGATCTGATAGCGGGGGTCGGACATGCAAGGGCCTTGGGCGAACTGACGCAATAACGCAGTCTAGGCCATTGAGAGGGGGGAGGGCCAGCGGGGTGGGGCCTGAGATCGTTGTTATCAGTACCGGCCTCTTCGCGGGTGAACCCGCTCCCACAGGAATCGCACGCGGTCACTGTGGGAGCGGGTTTACCCGCGAAGAGGCCGGTACAGGAGATATCAGGCTTGCTGATCAGCCAACTGGTCAGCCAGGCGCACGAAGGCGGCCAGGTCCAGCTGCTCGGGACGCAGGCTGCCATCGACACCGGCGGCTTCGATGGCCGCGCTGTCGAGCAGCCCCTTCATGGTATTGCGCAGGGTCTTGCGGCGCTGGTTGAACGCCTCGCGTACCACCTGTTCCAGCAGTTTTGCATCTTTGGCCGGATGAGGCAGCACTGCGTGCGGTACCAGGCGGACGATGGCCGAGTCCACTTTCGGCGGCGGGTTGAAGGCGCCAGGGCCAACGTTGAACAGGTGTTCGACCCGGCAGTGGTACTGCACCATGATCGACAGGCGCCCCCAGTCACCGCCACCCGGGCCGGCAGCCATGCGCTCGACCACTTCCTTCTGCAGCATGAAGTGCATGTCGCGGATCAGCCCGGCGTGGCTGAGCAGATGGAAGATCAGTGGGGTGGAGATATTGTAGGGCAGGTTGCCGACCACCTTCAGGCTACGCTCTGGCACGCCCAACTGGTTGAAGTCGAACTTCAGGGCATCACCCTGGTGCAGGCGGAAGTTGTCGCGCCCGGCGAACTTGTGTTGCAGGATCGGCACCAGGTCCTTGTCCAGCTCCACCACGTCCAGCTGTGCGCCGCTGCCCAGCAGACCCTCGGTCAGGGCGCCCTGGCCCGGGCCGATTTCAAGCAGGTGTTCGCCGGCCTTGGCGTTGATTGCCCGCAGGATGCGGTCGATGATTCCGGCGTCATGCAGGAAGTTCTGGCCGAAGCGCTTGCGCGCCCGGTGTTGGTAGTGCTCGGTCATGGTCGGTTCTCGGCCATCTGGTAGGCGGTTTCCAATGCGACGCGCAGGCTGCCGGTATCGATTCGACCGGTGCCGGCCAGGTCCAGGGCAGTGCCGTGGTCGACCGAGGTACGGATGATCGGCAGGCCCAGCGTCACGTTGACCGCGGCGCCGAAGCCCTTGTACTTGAGTACGGGCAGGCCTTGGTCGTGGTACATCGCCAGCACCGCATCGCAGTGCTCCAGATATTTGGGGGTAAACAGGGTATCGGCCGGCAGCGGACCGCGCAGGTCCATGCCTTCGGCGCGCAGGCGCTGCAGCGCCGGCTCGATGATGTCAATTTCTTCGCGGCCCAGGTGGCCGCCTTCTCCGGCATGCGGGTTGAGCCCGCAGACCAGGATGCGTGGGTTGGCGATGCCGAACTTGTCGCGCATGTCCGCATGCAGGATGCGGGTGACGCGCTCCAGGCGTTCGCCGGTGATGGCGTCGGCAATATCGCGCAGGGGCAGGTGGGTGGTCACCAGGGCCACGCGTAATCCTCGGGTGGCCAGCATCATCACCACTTGCGCGGTATGGGTGAGGTCGGCGAGGAATTCGGTGTGACCGGAGAAGGCAATGCCACTCTCGTTGATCACACCCTTGTGCACGGGGGCGGTGATCATCCCGGCGAACTGCCCGTCGAGGCAGCCCTGGCCGGCCCGGGTCAGCGTCTCCAGCACGAACGCGGCGTTGGCTTTGTCCAGCTGTCCGGCCACCACCGGGTTGGCCAGTGTTGTGTCCCAGACGTACAGGCTGCCGGCGGGGGCTGGCAGGCTGGGGAAACTGTCGGGGGTGACGGGCAGCAGGCTGACGGCCAGCCCCAGCTGCGTGGCCCGCTCGGCGAGCAGGTCACGGCTGGTGATGGCGATCAGGGGGTGGGGCTGGGCCTCGGCGGCGAGCAGCAGGCACAGGTCGGGACCTATGCCGGCCGGCTCGCCGGGCGTGACGGCGAAGCGCTGGGGCTTCACTGGGCGGCCTGGTCGACGCCAGGCAGCTTGATTTCAACGTAGGCTTCGTCGCGGATCTGGCGCAGCCAGTTCTGCAGCTCTTCGTCGTACTTGCGGTTGCGCAGGACGTTCATGGCCTGCTGCTCGCGCGCCTGCTCGGTGCTGTCGGTGGCGCGGCGGCCCAGGACTTCCAGCACATGCCAGCCGTACTGGGTCTTGAACGGCTTGGTCACCACGCCTTGCTGGGCGTTGGCCATCTGCTCGCGGAACTCCGGCACCAGGCTGTTCGGGTCGACCCAGTTGAGGTCGCCGCCGTTGAGCGCGGAGCCCGGGTCTTCCGAGAAGCTCTTCGCCAGTTCGGCGAAGTCTTCACCGTTCTGGATCCGGTCGTACAGACGCTCGGCCAGTTGCTCGGTGGCGGCTTCGCTGCGGATCTCGCTCGGCTTGATCAGGATGTGGCGTACATGCACTTCGTCGCGCAGGATGCTCTCGCTGCCACCGCGCTTCTCCTCGAGCTTGAGGATGATGAAGCCGTTGGGGATGCGGATCGGTTGGGTGATATCGCCAATGGCCATGCTGCTGAGCATCTTGGCGAAGTCAGGTGGCAGCTGGCCAGCCTTGCGCCAGCCCATCTCGCCGCCTTCCAGGGCGTTCTCGCTGGCGGAACGCTCAATGGCCATCTGGCCGAAGTCCTTGCCCTGCCGGAGTTGCTGGTAGACATCGCCGACTTGGCGGGCGGCAGCCTGGATGGCGTCCGAGTTGGCGCCTTCCGGGGTCGGGATGAGGATGTTGGCCAGACGGTACTCTTCGGACATCTGCATCTTGCCCAGGTCCGAGTTGAGGAAGTTCTTCACTTCCTGCTCGGACACCTGGATACGCTCGGCTACCCGGCGCTGACGCACGCGGCTGATGATCATCTCGCGCTTGATCTGCTCGCGGGCATCGTCGTACGACAGGCCGTCGTGGGCCAGGGCGGCGCGGAACTGCTCCAACGACATGCCATTGCGCTGGGCAATGGTGCCGACGGCCTGGTTCAGTTCTTCGTCGGTGATGCGGATACCCGAGCGCTCGCCGATCTGCAGTTGCAGGTTTTCGACGATCAGGCGTTCCAACACTTGCTGTTCCAGCGCGCTGGTTGGCGGCACACCGCCGCCACGCTTGGCGATGGTCTGCTGCACTTCGCGCACGCGCTGGTCCAGCTGGCTCTGCATGACCACGTCATTGTCGACGGTGGCCACGATGCGGTCGATGGGTTGCACCGCGGCATGCACCGCGCCACTCAGCATTGCGGCGCCCAGCATCAGCGGGCGCAGACGATCAATAAGCTTGCTCTTCACGTGTACGGTAACCTTGAATGCCTTGGTCCAGGAACGATTCGACCTTGTTGCCGACTACACCACCGAGCCCTTTGAGCACGATCTGCAGGAAGATCCCGTGGTCGCCCTTTTCGTTTTCAGGTATTGCCTGGCTGAAGTCGTCGTAGTCCATCCAGTAGCGATTGATCAGGCGCAGTTTCCAGCAGCAGTTGTCGTACTCGAAGCCGCCCATCGCTTCCAGCGTGCGGTTACGGTTGTAGTCATGCTGCCAGCGGGCAATGACGCTCCATTGCGGCACGATCGGCCAGATGACCGAGAAGTCGTGCTGCTGGATCTTGTAGTAGTCCTTGATGTAGCCCGGCGTGCCCGGCGTACCGTAGTCACCACCGCCGACCTTCCAGTTACCGGTCTGCGAGTCGTAGGTGATCAGGTCGTTGCGGTAGCGATAGCCGAGGTTGACGACCTTGTTCGGGTTGTCCTCGGGCTGGTAGTGGAACATCGCGCTGCCCGAGCGAGGGCTGTGGGTGTCCGGGTCCCAGTTGTAGTCCGAATTGAAGCGCCAGTCGCGGTTGAAAGCGTATTCGTATTCAAGCGCGTACGGCGAGACATCCGACTTGCTGTCCACTCGGGTGCGGTAGTCGATGCCTGGCAGCTGGACCTTGCGATCCTTGAAGTAGAACGCCTGGCCGATACTGAAGCGCTGGCGCTGGAAGCCGTTGTCTTCGATCCAACGGTTGGTCAGGCCCAGCGACAGCTTGTTCTCGTCGCCGATGCGGTCGGTGCCGGTGAAACGGTTGTCGCGGAACAGCGACGAGTAGTTGAAGGTGCTCTCGCCGGAGTCGAACAGCGGGATGTCGGTCTGGTCCTTGTACGGCACGTAGAGGTAGAACAGACGCGGTTCGAGGGTCTGGCGGTAGTTGGTCCCGAACAGCTGTGTATTGCGATCGAAGTACAGGCCGCTGTCGACACTGAAGACTGGAATATCGCGGTTCTGATTGCTCTTGAAGTCGCCATACACGTCAAGCAAGCCCGGGTTGGTGGCGAGGTCTTGCTTGCCCTTGTTGTCGAGGTCGAGGTCATAGTGCGTGTAGACGTACTTCAGCTTTGGCGTGACATAGCCGTAGCTGGCCTCGAGCGGCAGGCTGATCGAGGGAGCGAAGTTGAGGCGGGTGCCGTTGGAGCGGGCAATGCCGAAGAGGTTTTCATCCAGTCGGCGACCAGGGAGGCCGGCAGAGGCATCCGGATTACCATCTTTATCCAGGACGAAGTCATTCTTCAGATCGCGATCAAAGCGCACCGCCTCGGATTCGTAACCAAAGTCCAAACCGCCCGGATGGAATGGCAGCATGCCGCTGAGGGTCAGCTGAGGCAGGCGGTCATAAGGCGTGATCTGCGAAATGGTTGCCAGCTCATAGGCGTGCACGTTCAGGCCAGCGGTGTAGGAGTCGCCACGGTAGGTGAGCGTGCCACGCTGGTTGATGTAATCACGGCTCTGCACGCCGATCTGGTCGGTTTCCAGGTCCTGGAAGTAGAACGGGTCGCTGATGTCGGTGTAGTCGACCTCGGCCATCAGGCGCTGGTCCAGGCCGCCCTTGTGTTGCCAGTTGACCATCCAGCGATCTTTCTTGTAGTCCGTCTGCAGTTCGCGGTCGTTGTCCTTGTCGTTCAGGAAAGCGCCGCCGAACTGCCCTTCGCTGGACTTGGTCAGGTAGCGGAACTCGCCTTCCATCAGCATGCCGCGCTTGGCCATGTAGCGCGGGTACAACGTGGCGTCGTAGTTAGGCGCCAGGTTGAAGTAGTACGGCGTGACCAGCATGAAGCCGGTGTCGCTGCTGGAGCTGAACGACGGCGGCAGGAAGCCGGACTGGCGACGGTCGTCGATCGGGAAGTAGATGTACGGTGTGTAGAACACCGGGAAATCCTTGACCCGCAGCGTCACGTTGGTCGCGGTGCCGAAGCCAGTGGCCGGGTTCAGGGTGATGTTGTTGCCCTTGAGCTGCCACGCGTTGCTGCCCGGCTCACAGGTGGTATAGGTACCGTCCTTGAGGCGGATGATGGCGTTCTCGGCGCGCTTGGCGTACAGCGCGTTGCCGCGGATGTGCGACTTGTGCATCACGTATTCGGCGTTGTCGACCCGGGCTTCGCCGGTGTCGAGCTGGATCTGCGCCTCGTCGCCGACCACCAGCGAGCCGTTGTCGCGGATCTTGACGTTGCCCTTGAGCTCGCCGCGGTTCTCGGCCTGGTACAGGTTGGCCTCGTCCGCCTCGGCCTGCATGCTGCCCTGGCGCATGACCACGTCACCGGCGAGGGTGGCGATCTGCTGCTCCTGCTGGTACTTGGAGACCTTGGCGTTGATGTAGGTGGGCGACTCGTCCTTGGGCGTGGAGTCGTTCATGCCTGGGCGGGTCGGCTCGATGTAGGCGCCGCCGCAGTACGGGCCGGTCTCGGCCAGCTGCGCAGCGGTGAGCTTCTCGCGCGGGACCCAGTCCAGGTGGCTGTAGTCTTCGCTGCGCGATTTCAGGCCGCGGCCCTTGGCCTCGGTGACCAGCATCGGCTTCTCGGCCTCGGGTGCGGCGGCTTCGCCAGGCGCTTCGGCGCCCGAGCTGGCAGCGGCAGCACCCGGATGAACCGGGCGCGGAGGCAGGTTGGCGGAGGTCTTGGGCTTGCAGTCCCAGCCACCGGAAGCGGAAACTTGGCAGTCGAACTGCTCGGCCGCCACCACGTACGACGTGGCCAGGGGTTGCAGGGCCAGCAGACCGCCTGTCACCAGCAATGGAAACTTTCTACGAAACGCGGGGGATTTCAATGCCATCTTATTAGTCCGGGCTTCCTGCGTGCCATCTGCCCGCGTGTGGGGGCCGCACGCCTCTCGATGGTCTGAAAAAGATGCTGGATAATAAAGCATGACCCGCTTGACGGCTAGGGCCGTCGGAGAACCCTTGTAATGCCCGATCACGATGTACGCCTGCAACAACTGACCGCCTGGCTTGCCGGGCAACTGGAGAGCCTGTTCCTTAGCAACGCCTGGGGCGAAGTGCCCCCCGGCAGCCTGACCGCCGCCAGCAGCGATGCGAGTTTCCGCCGTTATTTCCGCTGGGAGGGCGCCGGCCACAGCTTCGTGATCATGGATGCGCCGCCGCCGCAGGAAAATTGCCGTCCGTTCGTCGATATCGATCACCTGCTGGCCACGGCGGGCGTGAACGTGCCGGTCATTCATGCCCAGGACCTGGAGCGTGGTTTCCTGTTGTTGGGCGATCTGGGCCGTCAGACATACCTGGACATCATTGGCCCGGACAACGCCGACGCGCTGTTCGCCGATGCCATCGATGCGCTGCTGGCATTCCAGCGCCTGCCGATGGACGCGCCGCTGCCCAGCTACGACGTTGCCCTGCTGCGCCGCGAGGTCGAGCTGTTCCCCGAGTGGTACGTGGGTCGCGAGCTTGGCCTGAACTTCACCGAAGCACAGCAGGCCACCTGGCAACGGGTCAGCCAGGTGCTGATCGACAGCGCCCTGGCCCAGCCCAAGGTGCTGGTGCACCGCGACTACATGCCGCGCAACCTGATGCAGAGCACGCCCAACCCGGGCGTGCTGGACTTCCAGGATGCCGTCTACGGCCCGGTCACCTACGACATCACCTGCCTGTTCAAGGACGCCTTCCTCAGCTGGCCGCAGGCGCGCGTGGAAGGCTGGCTGCGTGGTTATTGGGAGAAGGCCCGCGCCACCGGCATCCCGGTGCAGCCTGAGTTCGAGGCGTTCCACCGTGCCAGCGACCTTATGGGGGTGCAGCGCCACCTCAAAGTCATCGGTATCTTTGCCCGCATCTGCCACCGTGACGGCAAGCCGCGTTACCTCGCTGATGTGCCGCGTTTCTTCGCCTATATAGATGAAGTGATAGCTCGCCGTCCCGAACTGGCCGAGCTGGGGCAACTGATCGTCGAGCTCAAGGGCGAGGCGCGTTCATGAAGGCGATGATCCTGGCGGCAGGCAAGGGCGAGCGCATGCGCCCGCTGACCCTGCATACGCCCAAGCCACTGGTGCCCGCGGCCGGCAAGCCGCTGATCGAATACCACCTCGAGGCACTGGCCCGCGCCGGTATCCGTGAAGTGGTCATCAACCACGCCTGGCTCGGCCAGCAGATCGAGGACCACCTGGGCGACGGCAGCCGTTTCGGACTGAGCATCCGCTACTCCCCGGAGGGCGAGCCACTGGAAACCGGTGGCGGGATCTTCAAGGCGCTGCCGCTGCTTGGGGATGCGCCGTTCCTGCTGGTCAACGGTGATGTCTGGACCGACTACGACTTCACAGGCCTGAATGCTCCTCTGCAAGGGCTGGCGCACCTGGTGCTGGTGGACAATCCCGGCCATCACGGCCGTGGCGACTTCCGCCTGGCGGATGGCCAGGTGAGCGATGGTGACGAAGCGCCGGGAACGCTGACCTTCAGCGGCATCTCGGTGCTGAGTTCGGCCCTGTTCGAGGGTTGCCAAGCCGGCGCGTTCAAGTTGGCCCCGCTACTGCGCAAGGCCATGGTCGAGGGGCGGGTGAGCGGTGAGCACTATCGTGGCCACTGGATCGATGTCGGCACCCTCGAGCGCCTGGCCGATGTCGAGCGCCTGATCGGCGAGCGTGCCTGACATGTGGTGGCCGAGCACAGTGATTGGTGCCGGTGCCGGTTTCGCCGTGGCCAGCATCCCGGGTGCATTGCTGGGGGCGTTGCTGGGACAGGCCATGGATCGGCGCCTGCGACTGCAGGGTTGGGAGGATGTGCGCGAGCGCCTGGGTGGGCGCCCGGCGCTGCGTGACGAGGAACTGCTGTTTGTCCTGCTCGGACGCCTGGCCAAGAGCGACGGCCGGGTGCTCGAGGGGCATATCCAGCAGGCGCGTCAGGAAATGTCGCGGCTGGACCTTGCCGAGCCTGCGCGGATGCGGGCGATTGCCGCGTTCAACCGCGGCAAGTCGGGCAAGGGCCGGCTGGGTCACTACCTGCGCCGGATCAAGCTGCAGCCTCACGCTGCCGAGGGTACCCTGCGTGCCTGTTGGCGCATGGTCTGGGCCGACGGCAAGGCAGGGCGCCAGGAGCGCGACCTGCTGTTGGGCTGGGGGCAGCAGTTGGGGCTCAGTCGCAACCAGGTGCAGGCCATGTCGCTGGAGTATGAACCGCGCAAGTCGGCGGTCGAGGGCGGTGCGATGACCTATGCCGCAGCGTTGAGGCTGCTGGGGGTGGAACCGGATACCGAGGCGGACAAGGTCAAGCAGGCCTACCGGCGTTTGCTCAGCCGACATCACCCGGACAAGCTGGTGGGCAGTGGCGCCAGTGAGGCCAAGGTGCGCGAGGCGACCGAGCATACCCGCGAGTTGCATCAGGCCTATGCCATGATTCGCAAGCGGCGCGGGCTTTAGGTTTGCCATCGCGGGGCAAGCCCGCTCCCACGTTGTTGGAGTTGGCTTGTCCCTCGATACGCGTCACTCTTCCTTGGGCTTCAGCCAGCCGCGTACCCTGCGCAGCAATTGCTCCTGCTCGGCGGCCTTGTTGCCTGGAACGACCATCAGCGACAGCTGCCGGTACTGGCTGTTTTTCTCGCGCTTGCTGGCTTGCAGGCGTTGTTGGGCAGCCAGTCGATCCTGGCTGCGGGTTGTGTAGTACAGATCAGCCGTTGGTACTTTCAGGGTCGGCGTCAGGCTCAGCAGGTCGTGCTCCACCCGCGCCGGCGTCTGTGCGGCGACCATCACCAGTTTCTGCACCTGGGGCGGCTGCTTCTCGCTGAGGTAGCGCGCGGCCCAGTACGCGCCACTGCCGTTACCCAGCAGCACGATGCTGCGCGCTTTCTGCTGCTGGGCATAAGCCACGGCGGCATCGAGGCGGGCGAAGATGCGTTCGGCATCCTCCTCACTGGTGTGCTCGTCGGCCTCGACCGCGTCGGTGCTGTCGGCTGCGTCCGCCTCGGGCGCGGTCGCCTGGGCGACATTGGCATTGGCGTCTGCTGGCGTGTCCTTGGCTGGAGCCGACTCGCCTTCTTCCTTTTTCGGTTCGACCACCGGCTTGGCTTCGACCCGGGCCTGCGGGCGTTCTGCAAGCAGATCGGGCAGGCTCAGGCTCAGGGTGCTCCAGCCGACATCGGGGAAGCCACGGCGCAGCGGGCCGACGGTGGTTGGCCAGTCAGCACTTTCGCCGGCACCGGGAACAATGATCACCGCGCCTTGCGGATCGCTGTCGTTGGCCGGCTTCCACAGCGCCAGGAAGTTCTCGCCATTGGCCTGCAAGGTCTGTTGCTCGGCCTTGGGCACCTGGCGCTCAAGGGCCAGGGCGTCGTCCTGGCTGCGTTCAAGCAGCGCTGGTCGGGGAGCGGGGGCCGCAGTTTCGGCGGCATCCTGCGGTTTTTCGGCGTCGGCGGCCCGAGCGCCGAGCGGCAGGAGCGAAGCCAGGCAGAACATTGCCAGCGTCGTGCGATAAAGTGTGAACATCGATCAATCCAAGGCCAGAATCATACCGGCAGCCTAATGGTATTTGCCCGCGACGGCCACGCCAGGCGGCCGTCATTGCCAAGACGAGCGTAGAGATGAAGCGAGTGCGTTGCCTGTGGGTTATCGGCTGGTTGTGTCTACCCTTGATCGCCCTGGCAAAGCCGGAGGCGCCGCCACCCGTGGTGCTGGAACCGGCCCAGCAGCAGTGGCTGGACGAACACCGCGGCCTGCGCGTCGGCCTGGTGCTGCAGGCGCCTTATGCCCAGTTCGACCGACGGCTTCAGCAATTCTACGGGGCCAACGTCGAACTGGTCGGTGCCCTGTCCCAGGCACTGCGGCTGGACCTGACCTGGCGTGGCTTCCCGGACCAGGCCGCGCTGGAGCATGCGTTGCAGGCCGGGGAGATCGATTTCGCCCCCGGCCTGACCCAGACCCCCGCCAGCCTGCGGCTGTGGCTGTTCAGCGACCCTTACATGCGTGTGCCGCAACTGGTGGTGGGGATGCGCAGCGGCGCGGTGGCCGTGGAGCTGGAGAAGCTGACCGCCAACGAACGGGTGGCGGTGCGCATGCCGGGCTCCCTGGCGGACTACCTGCGGAGCAACTACGGCAACCTCAACCTGCAGGGCGTGCCCAACGAGCGGGAGGCGCTGCAGCTGGTGTTGGGTGGGCAGGCCACCTTCGCCGTGCTGGACGAGGCACAACTGAGTCGGTTTTCCCGCGAAGGCGAGTTCGCCGACCTGGCGGTAGTGGGTGACATCGGTTTGCCGCAGTTGCTGCGGGTCGGATCACGGCGCGATTGGCCCGTGCTCGCCGATATCCTCGAACGCGCCTTGCAGGCCCTGCCGGCCAAGACCCTGGAGCAGATGCACCAGCGCTGGTTGCAGCCCAAGTACCCACGCTTTTCCGAGTCCGCCGGCTTCTGGCAGAACCTCGCCTTGTTGTTCGGCCTGCTGCTGTTGTGTGCCCTGGCCACCCTGGTCTGGCAGCGACGCCAGCAGCGCGGCTTGGAACGAGGCTTGCTGGCGGCCCGCGAGAGCCTGGTGGAGCGCCAGGTGCGCGAGGAGGCCTTGCGCCTGAGTCAGTTCTCCATCGACCAGAGCACGGTGGGCATCCTCTGGGTCAACTGGGACAGCCATGTGCGCTACGCCAACCATGCCGCCGAACGCATGCTGGGCTTCGTCGAGGGGGCATTGCTGGAGCGGCCGCTGGTGGATATCGAACCGAATCTGACGATGGATCGCTGGCTGGAACTGTGGAAGCGCGCACGCACCGGGGATGGCGGCGAGCAGCAGTTTGAAAGCCAGTGCCGGCGCGCCGACGGCAGCCTGTTCCCGGTCGAGTTGTCGTTGTCGTTCCTGCGTTTTCGCGATGCGGAGTACCTGGTGGTGTTCCTCGCCGATGTCACCGAGCGCCAGCGCGATCTGGCCGCGTTGCGCGAAAGCGAGGCGCGGCTCAAGGGCATTGCCGGCAACGTGCCGGGGCTGGTGTTCCGCCTGGAGCGCGACCCGGCCGAGGGCGACCCGGAGTTCCCCTATATCAGCGAGGGCAGCGAGGCATTGGTCGGCTATACCCCGGCGGCGATCCAGCACCCGCAGATGGGGCTGCGCAACCTGGTCCACCCCCAGGACCGCGCCGACTATCACCGGGTCCAGGACCTGGCCCTGGCCAGCGACCAGGACTGGTCGTGGCAGGGCCGTATCCTCACCCGCCAGGGCGAACAGCGCTGGGCCGACATCAAGGCGACCACACGCCGCCTGGCCGATGGGCGCATGGTGTGGGATGGTGTGGTCTGGGACATCACCCAGGGCAAGCAGGCCGAGCTGGCCCTGGCCGCCTCCCAGGAGCAGCTGCGCGAATTGTCGGCGCATCTGGAAAGCGTGCGCGAGGAGGAAAAGGCCCGCATCGCCCGCGAGGTGCATGACGAACTGGGGCAGATGCTCACGGTGCTCAAGCTCGAGGTGTCGATGTGCGAGCTGGCCTATGCCGAGCTGGACGCCGGGCTGCATGAGCGCCTGGCCAGCATGAAGCGCCTGATCGCCCAACTGTTCCAGCTGGTGCGTGACGTGGCCAGCGCGTTGCGCCCGCCGATTCTGGATGCCGGGATCGCCTCGGCCATCGAGTGGCAGGCACGGCGTTTCGAGGCCCGCACGCAGATCCCCTGCCTGGTCGAGGTCCCGGAGCAACTGCCGCCCTTGAGCGATGCCAAGGCCATCGGCCTGTTCCGCATCCTCCAGGAGGCGCTGACCAACGTCATGCGCCATGCCCGGGCGCACACCGTGCAGATCGCCCTGGTCGAGGAAGGCGGGCAGTTGCGCATGACGGTCATCGACGATGGCGTGGGGTTCGCCGTCGATGCGGCCCGGCCGACTTCGTTCGGCCTGGTGGGGGTGCGTGAGCGCGTGCTGATGCTGGGCGGCGACATGACCCTGGAGAGCGAGCCCGGCGAAGGCAGCAGCCTGAGCGTGGCGATTCCTTTGGCGTAGGAGAGAACGATCGTGATTCGAGTGCTGGTGGCGGAAGACCACACCATCGTCCGTGAGGGCATCAAGCAGTTGATTGGCCTGGCCAAGGACATGCAGGTCGCCGGCGAGGCTGGCAACGGCGAGCAGTTACTGGAGACCCTGCGCCATACCCCTTGTGAGGTGGTGCTGCTGGATATCTCCATGCCGGGGGTGAATGGCCTGGAGGCCATCCCGCGGATCCTGGCATTGAGCAACCCGCCGGCGATCCTGATGCTGTCGATGCATGATGAAGCGCAGATGGCTGCGCGGGCGCTGAAGGCCGGGGCGGCGGGCTACGCCACCAAGGACAGCGACCCGGCGCTGCTGCTCACCGCGATTCGCCGGGTTGCCGGCGGCGGGCGCTATATTGACCCGAGCCTGGCCGACCGCATGGTCTTCGAGGTGGGGTTGACCGAAACCCGGCCGTTGCACACGCTGCTGTCCGAGCGCGAGTTCTCGGTGTTCGAGCGCCTGGCCCAGGGCGCCAACGTCAATGACATCGCCCAGCAGTTGGCGCTGTCGAACAAGACCATCAGCACCCATAAGGCGCGCTTGATGCAGAAGCTCAAGGTCAACTCGCTGGCGGAGCTGGTGAAGTACGCGATGGAGCACAAGCTGGTCTGATTGCGACATGCCCGGTTCATGACGGGTACAGATTCCTGTGGGAGCGGGTTTACCCGCGAAGGGGCCAAACCTGCTGACCTTGGTGGTTTTGCTGGCCTCTTCGCGGGTGAACCCGCTCCCACAGGTTCAATGCCCGTCGCAAATTGCATTCCAATCCCGCCATCCATGTAGGGCAATCCCTACAGCAAGTCTTCCATCCGGATGATGGCAATCTCTCAGTCCCCCCGATTTTCGGGCGCTTGCGCCTCTTCTACGCTGTGCCCACGCAGTCATTCCAACAAGAAGGTGCAGGGCATGAGCGAGGCGAATTCGAACGAGACGCTGGTCAGCTTCCGAGGTGTGCAGAAGAGCTACGACGGCGAATCGCTGATCGTCAAGGACCTCAACCTGGACATCCGCAAGGGCGAGTTCCTGACCCTGCTCGGCCCGTCCGGCTCGGGCAAGACCACCAGCCTGATGATGCTGGCCGGCTTCGAGACCCCCACCGCCGGTGAAATCCAGCTGGCCGGACGCTCGATCAACAATGTGCCGCCGCACAAGCGTGACATCGGCATGGTGTTCCAGAACTACGCGCTGTTCCCGCATATGACCGTGGCCGAGAACCTGGCCTTCCCGCTGACCGTGCGCAACCTGAGCAAGACCGACATCAGCGAGCGGGTCAAGCGCGTGCTCGGCATGGTCCAGCTCGACGCCTTCGCCAAGCGCTACCCCGGACAGCTGTCCGGCGGTCAGCAGCAGCGCGTGGCCTTGGCCCGTGCCCTGGTGTTCGAGCCGCAGCTGGTGCTGATGGACGAACCGCTCGGCGCCCTGGACAAGCAACTGCGCGAACACATGCAGATGGAGATCAAGCATATCCACCAGCGCCTGGGCGTGACCGTGGTCTACGTGACCCACGACCAGGGCGAGGCGCTGACCATGTCCGACCGGGTGGCGGTGTTCCACCAGGGCGAGATCCAGCAGATCGCCGACCCGCGCACCCTCTACGAAGAGCCGCGCAACACCTTCGTCGCCAACTTCATCGGCGAGAACAACCGCCTCAACGGCACCCTGCTGGCCAGTGACGGCAAGCGCTGCCAGGTGCAACTGGCCCGTGGCGAGCGGGTCGAGGCGCTGGCGGTGAACGTCGGCCAGGCCGGCGAGCCGGTGACCCTGTCGATCCGCCCGGAGCGCGTGCGCCTGAACGGCCACAGCGAAAGCTGCGTGAACCGCTTCTCCGGCCGCGTGGCCGAGTTCATCTACCTGGGCGACCACGTGCGGGTGCGCCTGGAGGTGTGCGGCAAGGCCGATTTCTTCGTCAAGCAGCCGATCGCCGAGCTCGACCCGGCCCTGGCCGTGGGCGATGTGGTGCCGCTGGGCTGGGAGGTGGAACACGCCCGCGCGCTCGATCCGATTGCCGAAGCCCATTGATGGTTTGCTTCACCAACCCTGAACTGTGGAGAGAATAATAATGCGCAAGCAGTTGAAACTGACCGCCCTGGCCCTTGGCCTGTTCGCCGCCGGGCAGGCCCTGGCGGCCGACCTGACCGTGATCTCCTTTGGCGGCGCCAACAAGGCGGCCCAGACCAAGGCGTTCTACGAGCCATGGGAGAAGGCTGGCAAGGGCAAGATCGTCGCCGGTGAGTACAACGGCGAGATGGCCAAGGTGAAGGCCATGGTCGACACCAAGAGCGTGTCCTGGAACCTTGTGGAAGTCGAGTCGCCGGAGCTGGCCCGTGGATGCGACGAAGGCATGTTCGAGGAACTCGACCCGGCCCTGTTCGGTGACGAGGCTGACTACGTACCGGGCGCCATCCAGCCATGCGGCGTCGGTTTCTTCGTGTGGTCCACGGTGATGGCCTACAACGCCGACAAGCTCAAGACCGCCCCGACCAGCTGGGCCGACTTCTGGGACACCAAGAAATTCCCGGGCAAGCGCGGCCTGCGCAAGGGCGCCAAGTACACCCTCGAATTCGCCCTGATGGCCGACGGCGTCGCGCCAAAAGAAGTGTACAAGGTGCTCGGCACCAAGGAAGGCCAGGACCGCGCCTTCAAGAAACTCGATCAGCTCAAGCCAAGCATCCAGTGGTGGGAAGCTGGTGCCCAGCCACCGCAGTACCTGGCCTCGGGTGACGTGGTCATGAGCTCGGCCTACAACGGCCGGATCGCCGCGGTGCAGAAAGAAAGCAACCTGAAGGTGGTGTGGAACGGCGGCATCTACGACTTCGACGCCTGGGCCATCCCGAAAGGCGCCAAGGATGTGGAAGAAGCGAAGAAATTCATCGCCTACACCGTCCAGCCCGAACAGCAGAAGACCTACTCCGAGAACATCGCCTACGGCCCGGCCAATTCCAAGGCCGTCCCGCTGCTGGCCGATGCGGTGAAGAAGGACATGCCGACCACGCCTGAGAACATCGCCAACCAGGTGCAGATCGACGTGGCCTTCTGGGCCGACAACAGCGAACAGCTGGAGCAACGCTTCAACGCCTGGGCGGCGAAGTAGTAGGGACACAATCCCTGATGTCTGTAGGAGCGGCCTCGTGCCGCGAAAGGGCTGCAAAGCAGCCCCCAGCATCTTGTGCATCACGGCTGAGATCCAGGGGCCGCTTCGCGGCCCTTTCGCGGCACGAGGCCGCTCCTACAGTTAGCGCGTCAAGCCTGAGGTCACCGCTGTCATTGTAAAGCGGCCTCGATGTTTCCCTGATTTCCCGGAGTTCGCCATGGCCATTGCAGTGCCCCTCAACGAAGGCGCGGGTAAAAGCCTCAAGCAGCGCCTCAAGCATGCCGAGCGGGTCAACCGCTGGAAGGCCCAGGCGTTGATCGCGCCGCTGGCGCTGTTCCTCCTGCTGGTGTTCCTGGTGCCGATCGCGGCGCTGCTGTACAAGAGCGTCGGCAACCCCGAGGTGGTCGCCGGCCTGCCGCGCACCGTCGAGGCGGTGGCGCAGTGGGACGGCAAGAGCCTGCCCGGCGAGGAGGTCTACAAGGCCCTGGGCCAGGATCTGGCCGAGTCGCGCAAGAACCAGACCCTGGGCGATCTTTCCAAGCGCCTGAACATGGAGCTGGCCGGCTACCGCAGCCTGCTGGCCAAGACTGCGCGGGCGCTGCCGTTCAAGGCCGAGCCCGCGTCTTATAAAGATGCCCTGCAAGCGCTGGACGAGCGTTGGGGCGACCCGGCCTACTGGCAGGCTATCCGCCGCAACACCAGCACGGTCACCTCTTTCTATCTGCTGGCCTCCGTCGATCATCGCATCGACGACCTCGGCGAACTGGCCAAGGCCACGCCGGACCAGGCCATCTACCTGGATATCTTTGCCCGCACCCTGTGGATGGGCGTGGTGATCACCGCCATCTGCCTGGTGCTGGCCTACCCGCTGGCGTACCTGCTGGCCAACCTGCCGACCCGGCAGAGCAACCTGCTGATGATCCTGGTGCTGCTGCCGTTCTGGACCTCGATCCTGGTGCGGGTGGCGGCGTGGATCGTGCTGTTGCAGTCGGGCGGGCTGATCAACAGCGCGCTGATGGCCATCGGCATCATCGACCAACCGCTGGAGCTGGTGTTCAACCGCACCGGCGTGTACATCTCGATGGTGCACATCCTGCTGCCGTTCATGATCCTGCCGCTGTACAGCGTGATGAAGGGTATTTCGCCCAGTTACATGCGCGCGGCGATTTCCCTGGGTTGCCATCCGTTCGCCAGTTTCTGGCGGGTGTACTTCCCGCAGACCTATGCCGGTGTCGGCGCCGGTTGCCTGCTGGTGTTCATCCTGGCCATCGGCTACTACATCACCCCGGCGCTGCTGGGCAGCCCGAACGACCAGATGGTCAGCTACTTCGTTGCCTTCTACACCAACACCAGCATCAACTGGGGCATGGCCACCGCCCTGGGCGGGCTGTTGCTGCTGGCGACCGTGCTGCTGTACCTGATCTATAGCTGGCTGGTCGGCGCCAGCCGCCTGCGCCTGAGCTGAGGAGCCTTGTCATGCTGAGCCCCTACATGTCGCCCGTGGAACGGGTGTGGTTCTACAGCCTGCGCATCCTGTGCGGCCTGATCCTGCTGTTCCTGGTACTGCCGGTACTGGTGATCATCCCGCTGTCGTTCAACAGCGGGAGCTTCCTGGTGTACCCGCTGCAAGGTTTCTCGCTGCACTGGTACCAGGACTTCTTCGCCTCCGCCGAATGGATGCGCGCCCTGAAGAACAGCATCATCGTCGCCCCGGCGGCCACGGTGCTGGCCATGGTGTTCGGCACCCTGGCGGCCATCGGCCTGACGCGCGGCGACTTTCCCGGCAAGTCGCTGGTGATGGCGCTGGTGATTTCGCCGATGGTGGTGCCGGTGGTGATCATCGGCGTGGCCAGCTACCTGTTCTTCGCCCCGTTGGGCATGGGCAACAGCTTCACCTCGTTGATCCTGGTGCACGCGGTGCTGGGTGTGCCGTTCGTGATCATCACCGTGTCGGCCACGCTGCAGGGCTTCAACTACAACCTGGTGCGCGCGGCGGCCAGCCTCGGGGCCTCGCCATTGCTGGCCTTCCGTCGGGTGACCTTGCCGCTGATCGCCCCCGGGGTGATCTCCGGCGCGCTGTTCGCCTTCGCCACGTCGTTCGATGAGGTGGTGGTGACCCTGTTCCTCGCCGGGCCCGAGCAGGCGACCCTGCCACGGCAGATGTTCAGCGGCATTCGCGAGAACCTGAGCCCGACCATCGCGGCGGCGGCCACCTTGCTGATCGCCTTTTCGGTGATCCTGCTGCTGACCCTGGAGTGGCTGCGTGGGCGCAGCGAGAAGCTGAGGACCCAGCAGCCGGCCTGACTGCCGGGAGGGCTTTGCCCTCCTTTCGCGGCGCAAGGCCGCTCCTACAAGGGGTCGCGGTCTCCTGTAGGAGCGGCCTTGTGCCGCGAAAGGGGGGCCAATTGATACCAATCAGCCCTCATCCGCTTCCCTGGGTTACAATGCGCGCCACCGTGATTCTGCCCAACAGGTGCGCCATGCAGCCCTACGCTATTGCCCCCTCCATTCTGTCCGCCGATTTCGCCCGCCTGGGCGAGGACGTCGACAAGGTCCTGGCCGCCGGGGCCGACATCGTCCACTTCGATGTCATGGACAACCACTATGTGCCCAACCTGACCATCGGCCCGATGGTCTGCAGCGCCCTGCGCAAGTACGGCGTGACCGCGCCGATCGACGTGCACCTGATGGTCAGCCCGGTCGACCGCATCATCGGCGACTTCATCGAGGCCGGCGCCACCTACATCACCTTCCACCCGGAAGCCACCCAGCACCTCGACCGCTCGTTGCAACTGATCCGCGACGGCGGCTGCAAGGCCGGCCTGGTGTTCAACCCGGGCACCGGCCTGGATGCGCTGAAGTACGTGATGGACAAGGTCGACATAGTCCTGCTGATGAGCGTCAACCCGGGCTTTGGCGGGCAGAAGTTCATCCCCGGCACCCTCGACAAGCTGCGCGAAGCCCGCGCGCTGATCGACGCCAGTGGCCGTGACATCCGCCTGGAGATCGACGGCGGCGTCAACGTAGGCAATATCCGCGAGATCACCGCCGCCGGCGCTGACACCTTCGTGGCCGGCTCGGCGATCTTCAACGCCCCGGACTACAAGGAAGTCATCGACAAGATGCGTGCCGAAATGGCGCTGGCACGCGCATGAGCGGTTTCGAGCAGCTGTTCCCGGGGACACTGCCCAGGCTGGTGATGTTCGATCTGGATGGCACCCTGATCGATTCGGTACCCGACCTGGCCGCAGCTGTCGACCGCACGCTGCTCGAACTCGGGCGACCGCCCGCAGGCCTGGAGGCCGTGCGCCACTGGGTCGGCAACGGCGCCCAGGTGCTGGTGCGCCGGGCCCTGGCCGGCGATATCGATCACGTCGCGGTGGACGACGAGCTGGCCGAACGCGCGCTGGCGCTGTTCATGGAGGCCTATGCCGACAACCATGAACTCACCGTGGTCTACCCCGGTGTACGCGATACCCTGCGCTGGCTGCGCAAGCAGGGCGTGGAGATGGCGCTGATCACCAACAAGCCTGAACGCTTCGTCGCCCCCTTGCTCGACCAGATGAAGATCGGCCGCTATTTCCGCTGGATCATCGGCGGTGACACCCTGCCACAGAAGAAACCCGACCCGGCGGCGCTGTTGTTCGTCATGAAAATGGCCGGCGTCAGTGCCGAACAATCGCTGTTCGTCGGCGATTCGCGCAGCGACGTGCTGGCCGCCAAGGCCGCCGGCGTCAAGTGCGTTGGCCTGAGCTACGGCTACAACCATGGCCGGCCGATCGGCGACGAGTCACCCAGCCTGGTCATCGACGACCTGCGCCTGCTGTTGCCCGGTTGCTTAGTCACCGACACTGGGATAACGTTGGCGGACCTTCAAGCCCCGCAAAGCAGAGACAACAACGTGGTGGTTACCGGCAAATTCTGGATGAAAGTCATCAAGGCCCTGGCCCGCTGGCGCTGGCGCGCCTGACTCCTGCCCACCGGCGCCTGCCGGTACATCCATTTGCCCGCCCCCATTGCTGCTTGCCCCGAGGCTACACATGACCCGCGAAGAATTCCTGCGCCTGGCCGCTGCCGGCTACAACCGTATTCCCCTGGCCTGCGAAACCCTGGCCGACTTCGACACGCCGCTGTCGATCTACCTGAAGCTGGCCGACCAGCCCAACTCCTACCTGCTCGAGTCCGTGCAGGGCGGCGAAAAATGGGGCCGCTATTCGATGATCGGCCTGCCGTCGCGCACCGTGCTGCGTGTGCACGGCTACCACGTCAGCATCCTGCAGGATGGCGTCGAGGTGGAAAGCCACGACGTCGAGGATCCGCTGGCCTTCGTCGAGACGTTCAAGGACCGCTACAAGGTCGCCGACATTCCCGGCTTGCCGCGTTTCAACGGCGGCCTGGTGGGCTATTTCGGCTATGACTGCGTGCGTTACGTGGAAAAACGCCTGGGCGCCAGCCCCAATCCGGATCCGCTTGGGGTGCCGGATATCCTGCTGATGGTCTCCGATGCCGTGGTGGTGTTCGACAACCTGGCGGGCAAGATGCACGCCATCGTGCTGGTCGACCCGGCCGAGGCGCAGGCCTTCGAGCAAGGCCAGGCTCGCCTGCAGGGGCTTCTGGACACCCTGCGCCAGCCGATCACTCCGCGTCGTGGCCTGGACCTGAGCGGGCCGATGGCCGCCGAGCCGGCATTCCGCTCCAGCTACACACAAGCCGACTACGAAAACGCCGTGGGCCGCATCAAGGAATACATCCTGGCCGGTGACTGCATGCAGGTGGTGCCGTCCCAGCGCATGTCCATCGACTTCAAGGCCGCGCCCATCGACCTGTACCGGGCGCTGCGCTGCTTCAACCCGACGCCGTACATGTACTTCTTCAATTTCGGCGACTTCCATGTGGTCGGCAGTTCGCCGGAAGTGCTGGTGCGGGTCGAGGACAACCTGGTCACCGTGCGCCCGATCGCCGGTACCCGCCCACGCGGGACCACCGAAGAAGCCGACCGGGCGCTGGAAGACGACCTGCTGTCGGACGACAAGGAAATCGCCGAGCACCTGATGCTCATCGACCTGGGCCGCAATGACGTGGGCCGGGTGTCGGCCACCGGCAGCGTGCGCCTGACCGAGAAAATGGTGATCGAGCGGTACTCGAACGTCATGCATATCGTGTCCAACGTCACCGGCCAACTGCGTGACGGGCTGACGGCCATGGACGCGCTGCGGGCGATCCTGCCGGCCGGCACCCTCTCCGGTGCGCCGAAGATCCGTGCCATGGAGATCATCGACGAGCTGGAGCCGGTCAAGCGCGGCGTCTACGGTGGCGCGGTGGGCTACTTTGCCTGGAACGGCAACATGGACACCGCCATCGCCATCCGCACCGCGGTGATCAAGGACGGCGAACTGCATGTGCAGGCCGGTGGCGGCATCGTCGCCGACTCGGTGCCGGCGCTGGAGTGGGAAGAAACCATCAACAAGCGCCGGGCGATGTTCCGCGCGGTGGCGCTGGCCGAGCAGACCTCCGTCAAGTAGATCGATTGGGGCTGCTTTGCAGCCCATTCGCGGCTAAAGCCGCTCCCACAGATTGGCGTAGTACCTGTAGGAGCGGCTTTAGCCGCGAATGGGCCGCAGAGCGGCCCCAAAGAGCTAGAAGTCGACGCTGACCCCCAGGCTCACCCCTTGCTGGGTCAACTCATCACTCTTGCGCCAGTTATAGTTCCCCCGCAGGTTCACCCCCGGCACCAGTTCATGGCTCAGCCCCAGGCTGGCGCGGGTCAGGTTGCTGTGCGGCGTATACCCGGTCAGGGTGAAGTCGTTCGCCGGCAGGCTGGTCAGGTGCAGGCGCAGGTCCTGCTGATCGTCCTCGAACTCGTGCTCGCGGGCCACCTCGGCAAACAGCCTGGTCGTCGGCAAGAGCTGCACGCTCCCTAGCAGGCCGGCCCCCAGCCGGCGCGATGTGCGCTCCTGATCGTCGAAGCCGAGCGCCGTGGAGCGGCCGCTTTTCTCGTCATACCCATCGACCTTGACCCGCGCATAGTCGGCGCTGATGAACGGTGCCAGTTGCCAGCGGCTGCTCTCGGCCGCCAGGTTGTAGCCCACCCGGCCGGTGACGGCCCAGGCTTCGCCATTGGAATCGCCTTTCTCGCTGCGGTCATTCACCCCCAAGGCGAAGGTGCGTTTGAGGTCGCGATAGTCCAGGTGCCCGGCGGTCAGCGCCGCGTCGGCCCACCAGCGATCCTGGCGGAACTGGGCGAAGGCACTGGCAAGGTAGCTGTCGAGCTTGTAGTCGGAATCCTCCTGGCCGGCCTCGAGCTTTTGCCGGTACACGCCCGCTGCCAGCCCCACGCGCCAGGCGTCATCCAGCCGATAGCTGCCGCCGAGGGTCAGGTTGTAGCCGCGCCCGTCGCCACTGGCGGCGCTGCGCTGGCTGCCGAAATCCAGGTCCTGGCCGCCGGTGGCGACGAACGCCTGCCATTGACCGACCGCCTGCCAGGGCGTCTGCCACTGGTTGCGCAGTTCATCCTGGTGGGCGCGGATACTGGCGTGGGCGATTTCCGGCAGCAGGGTCAGTTCCCAGGGCGCGGCGAGGATCGAATAGGCGTAGTCGGCAATCAGTTGCTGACCGGCGATGGTCGGGTGCACCGAGTCGTTGAACAGCAGCCGGGTCGGGTCCGGCGTCGTGCCGTTCGCCCCGTAGACCGGGTTGCCCACGCAGCCGTCGCCGCTGTAGCAGGTGCCGACCAGGTTCTGGTCGGCGGCCAGGCCGAACTGGGCGGGGCTGGCCAGGGCCTCGCGTAGCAGTACTGGGACATTGAGCGGGATGATCTCGGCGTCGATCTGCCCGAGCCGGTTGACCAGCGACTGGTTGAACACGCCGGACAGTTGCGACAGCGGCCCTTGCTGGGGCGTGCCGCTGAAGTTCGGTGTCTGCCCCAGGTCCGGCAGCAGCCAGACCATGATGTAGCGCGCGCCGCCCTGTTGCAGCGCCTGCGCACTGGCCGCCAGGCGGGCACCGGCGGCGGCCGCGTCGGCGGGGCTGTTGACCAGGCCCTGGAGGAAGTCGTTGCCGCCACCGGTCAGGTAGTACAGGGCATTGGGATCGGCCCGCAGGCCGTTGGCCAGGTAACCGTCACGCTCGCGCAGAACCGTGCCGGCGCCGGGTCGACCGGGTGGGATGACGGCTTGCGAGGTGTCGGTGATCGAGTCGAGGATCTGCTGCGTGGTGTAGCCGCCCACGGCCCAATTGTTGCCGTCCGGGGTGCCTTGCAGCTGGTTGGTCAGCGACGTCGAGGGCCCCAGGCTTGTGCCGGAAAAGCCCAGCCTGCCACCCAGGATCATCGGCGACACCGGCGCGTAGTTGCCATTGGCATCGCGGTTGGTGAAGCGCATGCCTGGCGTGCCGCCGGTCAGGTCGGGGAACTGCCCGGCGTCGCTGAGGCTGTCACCGAAGACGATGAGTGATGCGTAGGGGGAGGGCGCGGCCATGATGGCCTGGCTGCAGGCGAGGGCGAGCATGCCGAGGGTGACGTGCAGGAATGGGGTCTTGCGCATGCATGAATATCCTTTTCGTTGTTTTTATTAAGGCAAGCCGCATGAACATAGCAAATCGCCGGTCTTTGCCCAGCATGGCAATGTTTTTCCAGTGTTTAGGGGCATATTGCACCCGCCGCCCCGGTAGGTTACTGTCCCGGAACGTATGAACGAGACCTACCCTGTGTTGATCGTCAGCAAACTCTTGATGCGCGTTATCAAGGCCGTCGCCCGTTGGCGTTGGCGCGCCTGACTTTTTCTCCTGCCGGTTCGCCCGGCCCGTCCCCGTTTGCCTTCCCCACTTGTTCCGTCAACCGCCCCGTGCGGGATCGGCCGCATACATGAGCGGCAGCGGAAGGCTCGAATCAAAAGTCAGTATTCAAGAGGTTCGTTGCAGATGTTACTGATGATCGACAACTACGACTCCTTCACCTACAACGTCGTGCAGTACCTTGGCGAGCTGGGTGCCGAGGTCAAGGTCATTCGCAATGACGAAATGACCATCGCCCAGATCGAAGCCCTGAACCCCGAGCGCATCGTCGTCTCCCCGGGCCCGTGCACGCCGAGCGAAGCCGGGGTCTCCATCGAGGCCATCCTGCACTTCGCCGGCAAGCTGCCGATCCTGGGCGTCTGCCTGGGCCACCAGTCCATCGGCCAGGCCTTCGGCGGCGACGTGGTACGCGCCCGCCAGGTGATGCACGGCAAGACCAGCCCGGTGCTGCACCGTGACCTGGGCGTGTTCGCCGGCCTGAACAACCCGCTCACCGTGACCCGCTACCACTCGCTGGTGGTCAAGCGCGAAACCCTGCCCGACTGCCTGGAGGTGACCGCCTGGACCGCCCACGCAGACGGCTCCGTCGACGAAATCATGGGCCTGCGTCATAAAACCCTGAACGTCGAAGGGGTACAGTTCCATCCCGAATCCATCCTCACCGAGCAGGGCCACGAGCTGTTCGCCAATTTCCTCAAGCAGACCGGCGGACGCCGTTAAGGACCGATCATGGATATCAAGACCGCTTTGAGCCGTATCGTCGGCCACCTGGATTTGTCCACCGAGGAAATGCGCGACGTCATGCGCCAGATCATGACCGGCCAGTGCAGCGAGGCGCAGATCGGCGCCTTCCTCATGGGCATGCGCATGAAGAGCGAAAGCATCGACGAGATCGTCGGCGCGGTGTCGGTGATGCGTGAGCTGGCCGACAAGGTCGAGCTGAAGACCCTCGACGGCGTGGTCGACATCGTCGGCACCGGCGGTGATGGCGCCAACATCTTCAACGTGTCGACTGCTTCGGCCTTTGTGCTGGCTGCAGCTGGTTGCACCGTGGCCAAGCATGGCAACCGTGCGGTTTCCGGCAAGAGCGGCAGCGCCGATCTGCTGGAAGCCGCCGGTATCTACCTGAACCTGACCCCGGTCCAGGTCGCCCGCTGCATCGATAGCCTCGGCATCGGTTTCATGTTCGCCCAGACCCATCACAGTGCCATGAAGCACGCCGCCGGCCCGCGTCGCGACCTGGGCCTGCGCACCCTGTTCAACATGCTCGGCCCGCTTACGAATCCGGCCGGTGTGAAACACCAGGTGGTCGGGGTCTTCACCCAGGCCCTGTGCCGCCCGTTGGCCGAGGTGCTACAGCGCCTGGGCAGCAAGCATGTGCTGGTGGTGCACTCGAAGGACGGTCTGGACGAGTTCAGCCTGGCCGCGCCGACCTTCGTCGCCGAACTGAAGAATGACCAGATCACCGAGTACTGGGTCGAGCCGGAAGACCTCGGCATGAAGAGCCAGAGCCTGCATGGCCTGGCGGTCGAGGGGCCGCAGGCATCGCTGGAGCTGATCCGTGACGCCCTGGGCCGGCGCAAGACCGAGAACGGCCAGAAGGCCGCCGAGATGATCGTGCTCAACGCTGGCGCGGCGCTGTATGCCGCCGACCACGCGATGACCCTGGCCCAGGGTGTCGAGCTGGCCCACGATGTGCTGCACACCGGGCTGGCCTGGGAGAAACTGCAGGAGCTGGGCGCCTTTACTGCGGTATTCAAGGTGGAGAACGAAGCATGAGCGTACCGACGGTGCTGGAAAGGATCATCGCCCGCAAATTCCAGGAAGTGGCCGAGCGCAGCGCGCGGGTCAGCCTGGCTGAACTCGAGCGCCTGGCCAAGGCGGCCGATGCGCCCCGTGGCTTTGCCAGGGCATTGATCGAGCAGGCTGCGCGCAAGCAGCCTGCGGTGATCGCCGAAATCAAGAAGGCCTCGCCAAGCAAGGGCGTGATCCGCGAAAACTTCGTACCGGCGGAGATTGCCGTCAGCTACGAGAAAGGCGGGGCGACCTGCCTGTCGGTGCTGACCGACGTGGACTACTTCCAGGGTGCCGACGTCTACCTGCAGCAGGCGCGCGCCGCCGTTTCGCTGCCGGTGATCCGCAAGGACTTCATGGTCGATCCGTACCAGATCGTCGAAGCCCGTGCGCTGGGCGCCGACTGCGTGCTGCTGATCGTCTCGGCGCTGGACGACGTGAAGATGGCCGAGCTGGCCGCCACCGCCAAGGACGTCGGCCTCGACGTGTTGGTCGAAGTGCATGACGGTGATGAGCTGGAACGTGCGTTGAAGACCCTCGACACCCCGTTGGTCGGGGTCAACAACCGCAACCTGCATACCTTCGAAGTCAGCCTGGAGACTACCCTCGACCTGCTGCCACGCATCCCCCGCGATCGCCTGGCCATCACCGAGAGCGGCATCCTCAACCGTGCCGATGTCGAGCTGATGGAAATCAACGAGGTGTATTCGTTCCTGGTCGGCGAGGCGTTCATGCGCGCCGAGCAGCCAGGGTTGGAGCTGCAGCGGCTGTTCTTCCCCGAACAGGTGAAGAAGACTGTTCAGCAACTGGACTGATTTAAACGAAGCCGGCGTTACGCCGGCTTTTTTGTAGGCCTGCCCCGGCCCTTTCGCGGGTAAACCCGCTCCCACAGGACTTCTGTCGCTCTCAAGGAGTGTGCAGCACCTGTGGGAGCGGGTTTACCCGCGAAGAGGCCATAGAATCCAACATCAATGGTGGATCAATGACCGATCAACCCCTTGCCCTCACCGTCGAACAAGGCCTGCACGCCGAACAGGACCTGCTGGCCGCCGTCTGCCGCGGCGAGCGCGAATCCGGCGTGCTGTTCTGGCGCCCGACCGACCATGCCCTGGTCATGCCCCGGCGCATGAGCCGCCTGGACAACTTCGAGGCCGCCTGCGCCGAGCTGGCCATCGCCGGCTGGCCGGTGCTGCTGCGCGAAACCGGTGGCGAGCCCGTGCCGCAATCCCATGCGACGGTCAACGTGGCACTGGTCTATGTGGCACCGCGCAGCGAGGGTGACCACGGCCGCATTGAGAATGCCTACGAGCGTCTGTGCCTGCCGCTGTGCGATGTCCTGCGCGAATGGGGCGGTGTCGCTTCGGTGGGGGAGATCGACGGCGCCTTCTGCGATGGCCGCTACAACGTCAACCTCAATGGCCGCAAGCTGGTCGGCACGGCCCAGCGCTGGCGCCAGGGGATGGGGGGCAAGCGCCCGGTGGTGTTGGTGCATGGCGCGCTGTTGCTGGACAACGAGCGCGAATCGATGGTCGCGGCGGTCAACCGCTTCAATGAGTGCTGCGAGCTGGACCAGCGCTGCCGCGCCGACAGCCATATCGCCCTGCACGAGGTGGCGCCTACCGCCCCTTGGTTCGAGCGCTTGAGCCAGGCCTATGAGCAAGTGTTGGCGGAGCTGCCACAGGATTAACGGGTGCCGTAGACCACCATGGTCTTGCCCTTGACCTGCACCAGGCTGCGCTCCTCGAGGTCCTTGAGGACGCGGCCGACCATCTCCCGTGAACAACCGACGATACGACCGATCTCCTGGCGGGTGATCTTGATCTGCATGCCGTCGGGGTGGGTCATGGCGTCGGGTTGCTTGCACAGGTCGAGCAGGCAGCGGGCGACCCGTCCGGTGACATCGAAAAACGCCAGATCGCCGACCTTGCGGGTGGTGTTGCGCAGGCGCTGGGCCATCTGGCTGCCCAGGGCATAGAGGATTTCCGGCTCCAGGCGTACCAGCTCACGGAATTTGTCGTAGCCGATCTCGGCCACTTCGCACTCGGTCTTGGCACGCACCCAGGCGCTGCGTTGATGTTCCTGGCCTGCCGGCTCGAACAGCCCCAGCTCACCGAAGAAATCGCCACTGTTGAGGTAGGCGATGATCATCTCGTGGCCGTCGTCGTCCTCGATCAGGATGGTCACCGAGCCCTTGATGATGAACGACAAGGTCTCGGCCCGGTCGCCGGCACAGATGATGTTGCTTTTGGCGGCATAGCGACGGCGTTGGCAGTGGGCCAGCAGCTTGTCGATGTTCTTGATCTTGGGTGGCAGGGCTGAGGAGACCATCACGAAATCCTGTTCGATGCGACGCATTGGCTTTTTATAGGGGCTGCCTGGCAGCATGCGCCAGTCATTTGGCGCCAGCTTATCAGACACTTCAACTTGAATCGGCACAAAAGCGACGCGGCTTGAGCTTTTCCGACAGCCTCGCAAGGTCTAAGCTGACACCCTTTTACGAGATCGGGAGTCCGGATAGATGAAGGCACGCATCCAGTGGGCCGGTGAAGCGATGTTCCTCGGCGAGTCGGGGAGCGGCCATGTCGTGGTCATGGACGGTCCGCCTGAAGCCGGGGGCCGCAACCTGGGCGTGCGCCCGATGGAGATGCTCCTGCTTGGCCTCGGTGGCTGCAGCAGCTTCGACGTGGTCAGCATTCTCAAGAAGTCGCGCCAGGCCGTGGAAAGCTGCGAGGCCTTCCTGGAAGCCGAACGCGCCAATGAGGACCCCAAGGTGTTCACCAAGATCCACCTCAACTTCGTGGTCAAGGGCCGTGGCTTGAAGGAGGCGCAGGTCAAGCGTGCGGTCGAGCTGTCGGCGGAGAAGTACTGCTCGGCGTCGATCATGCTGGATCGCGCTGGCGTCGAGATCACGCACGGTTACGAAATTGTCGAACTTGGTTGATGTGCAGGAGCGCCTGCTCTTCAGGCGCTCTGTCTGCGCAACCGCTCGATACCCAGCAGCAGTGCGAGCCCTGGGATGAGGGCAAGCAACAACCAATGCGTGTTCATGCCCAGCAGCATGACAAGCTCCAGGCCGCTCCAGGTACTGCCGTAGCTTTCGGCAAAGTTCAGGCATTGCAATTGCGCGACCATGATCGCCAGCAGCACATAAGTGTGGATGAGCGTTCGACGATTGCGGATAAAACAGCCGAACAGCAGAAACAGCAATAGCCCGGGTACGGCGAAGAGCAGCAGTTCCAACGCACTGTTGCTGTCGGGCTCGACGAGATCTGGCAGTTCCAGGCTGAATCCGGTTTGCCTGAGACCGGCGGTCATCAGGCAAACAAAGAGATAGGCAACCAGTATCAGCCCAAGGCCTTGCAGCAGGCGGGCGGTGAGCATGCGAACGCTCAACGCCGCAATGCCGGCAGCAGTTGCAAAAGGCTGGCAGGTATTTTTGCCCGCAGGTGCGCACTCAATGTTTCACGTCGCTTCTGATAGAGCACGCCCAGGCCGATGACCGCGAGGCCGATCAGGGTCAGCACTACCGGGAACAGCAGGGAGTCGGCGAAGACCTCGTAGGAAAGGTAACCCAGGTAAGCCGCCACACCCATTGCGCCGAACACCATGAACACCGGTCTGCGCAACAGCACGGCCAGGCTCATCAACCCCAGGTTGATCAGGCAGTACAGGAACTTGCCCCATTCACTCCCGCTGTCCAATAGCGTCAGCCCGCCCCAGAATGCCGCCAGCCCGGCCAGGTAGCCCCAGAAGGCATAGTCCCGCGCTGTGCGCCCGTCCACCACGAGAAATACCAGCAGCATGCCAAGGCCAAACCACAGCGACACGGTGCGGCGTTGCTCCCAGTCGAAGACATCGCCATGCAACCATTCGGTGAGGTCCATCGACATGAACCACAAAGCCACGGCAATCGGCATGACGATGAAGGGGAAGGGCACCAGGCGCAGCATCAGCAGGCCGGCCAGCACGGTTGCCGCTTCCATAGCCAGCCAACCACCCTGCACATAGGTGTAGAACTGGTGGTAATCGCCCTGGGCATCCTCCAGTGGCCACCAGCCGACCAACCGCTCAACGGCGAACACCGCCAGTGGAACGATACTGACTGCCACCGCTGCCAGTACTCCCGCAGCAACAGGTTGGCCACGGCGTTGCAGTGACAGGGCAAACAAGGTGATCGCGGCAATATAGAGCAGGGCGATCGTCAGTAGCGCTGAGTCGCCGATGCGCATCCAGGCTTCCGTGAGCAGCCAGCCCATGGCGCCCATGATCAGCAGGGCTCCGAAGTAGAACGCAACGTGAGCCAGCTGGAAGCTGCCGGAGGCCTGCGGTTGCTGGCGCAGGAAGTCCACCAGTGCACGGTCCTGGCCGGGCTGCAGTACCCCGGCGCTCACGGCGCGTGCCAGGTCCCTGGCGTCGAAGCGTTCCATGGCGAGTGCCTCAGATCCGGTAGGTGCTCTTGGTCATGACCTTGGCCAGCAGGCTCATGCCAAAGCGCACGGGGGCCGGAAAACGGTACCCGCCGGCTTCCAGCGCGGACTCGGCGTGGTGTTCCTCGTCGACACGCATCTGTTCGAGGATGGCGCGGGACTTGCCGTCGTGCTCGGGGATCTGCTCCAGGTGTTCGTCCAGGTGCTTGCACACCTGATGCTCGGTGGCGGCGACGAAGCCCAGGCTGACCTTGTCGCTGACCAGACCGGCGAGGGCGCCGATGCCGAACGACAGGCCGTAGAACACCGGGTTGAGCACGCTGGGGTGGCTGTTGAGCTGGCGAATGCGCTGCTCGCACCAGGCCAGGTGGTCGATTTCTTCTTCCGCCGCATGCTCCATGGCCTTGCGCACCTGGGGCAGCTTGGCGGTCAGGGCCTGGCCCTGGTACAGCGCCTGGGCGCAGACTTCGCCGGTGTGGTTGATGCGCATCAGGCCGGCGATATGGCGGGTCTGCTGCTCGTCGAGTTCGGCGTCCGGCTGGATGATTGCCGGGGATGGGCGGGCGGGTTGGCCGCTGAAGGGCAGCAAGGTGCGCATGGCGGTATCGGCCTGCAGCAACAAGCGGTCGAGCGGCGAGTAGTGACGTTCGGTAGCCATCGGGCACCTCCGCTGAAGTGATGCCCGACAGTCTACCTCAATACCCCTGGGCAGGCTTGCCTTGGATCAGCCCGGCGGCCAGTGCATCTGGCGCTGGCCAAGCACGTGCATGTGGATGTGGTAGACGGTCTGGCCGCCCTGCTCGTTGCAGTTCATCACCACGCGGAAGCCCTCTTCGCAGCCGAGTTCCCGGGCCAGGCGCTGGGCGGTGAACAGGATGTGGCCGGCCAGGCCTTTGTCCTCTTCGGTCAGGTCGTTGAGGGTGCGGATGTGTTTCTTCGGGATGACCAGGAAATGGACCGGGGCCTGGGGGGCGATATCGTGGAAGGCCAGGACCTGGTCGTCTTCGTAGATGATCTTCGCCGGGATCTCCCGGTTGATGATTCTGAGGAATAAATCGTCCACAGCACGTGCTCCATGGTGAGTGTCGGGGCTGAGTGTACTGAGCCCGCCGCCGCTCGCCCAGTGGCTATTCCATGCCGATCGGGCAATAGCGGCGATGGATCATCCCGGCCAGCTTGCGTGTCAGCCAGCGCGGCAGCAGGCGCGGGGCGAAGGCCAGCCAGCGGTTGCGCCGGCCGGGCAGGATCAGCGCGCGGTTGCGGTCCAGGGCACGGACGGTGTACAGGGCGATTTCCTCGGGGCTCAGGCAGCGGCTGTTGCCGTCGAGCCGGGGGATGCGGCGCCTGGCCGAGCGCACCGGCCCCGGGCACAGCACCGAGACCTTGATCCCGGTCCGTCGCAGTTCCTCGCGCAGGGCCTCGGAGAAACTCAGCACATAGGCCTTGCTCGCCGCGTAGGCAGCCATCCACGGGCCTGGTGCGACGCCGGCCAGCCCCGCGACGTTGAGGATCTGCCCACCGCCCTGGATCGCCATCAGGTTGCCAATGGCGTGGCACAGGCGGCTCAGGGCGAGGATATTGACCTCGAGCAGGTCCTGTTCATCGGCCCACTCATGGGCCAGGAACGGCCCATAGGTACGCTGCCCCGCGCAATTCACCAGCAGGTCGATGCGCCGCTCGCCTTCCTCCAGCTCGAGGACGAAGCCAGACAGGCGTAGAGGCTGGCTGAGGTCGCAGGCACGGAACAGCACTTCCACGCCAAAGCGTTGGGTGAGCTCGATGGCCACCGGCTCCAGCGTCTCGCGCTGGCGCGCCACCAGGATCAGGTTGCGCCCGCGCCGTGCCAGGGCTTCCGCCAGGGCCAGGCCCAGGCCGCTGGAAGCTCCGGTGATCATGGCGTAACGGGTCATGCAAGGCTCCTGGGGCGAAAGGGGCGCCTAGTTTACAGCGTGGCCGAATTGCTACAAGGCGTTGCCGTGCAGCTGCTGGCTACGCTCCAGGGCTGTCCGGTATTCGTTGTGCAAGCGCCCGATCAGTTCGCCGGCCGTGGGCAGGTCATGGATCTCACCGACCCCCTGGCCGGCCGACCAGACGGTCTTCCAGGCCTTGGCCTCTTCATCCAGGGGTTTGAGCTTGCCGGCTTCATGGCCACTCTTCAGTGCCGCCAGGTCGTAGCCGGCCTGCTCCAGGCTCTGGCGCAGGAAACTGGCGGGGATGCCGGACACCGCCGGGGTATGCACGATATCGGCGGCCCCGGCACCCAGGATCATCTGCTTGTAGGCGTCCTGGGCCTGGCTCTCGCGGGTGGCGATGAAGCGGGTGCCCATGTAGCCGAGGTCGGCCCCCAGCAATTGCGCAGCCAGCAGTTCATGGCCATGGTTCAGGCAACCGGCCAGCAGCAGGGTCTTGTCGAAGAACTGGCGGATCTCCGCGACCAGGGCGAACGGGCTCCAGGTCCCGGCATGCCCGCCGGCGCCGGCGGCCACGGCGATCAGCCCGTCGACGCCGGCCTCGGCGGCCTTCTCGGCGTGGCGACGGGTGGTCACGTCATGGAACACCAGGCCACCATAGCTGTGCACCGCGTCGACCACCTCCTTCACCGCGCCGAGGCTGGTGATGACGATGGGCACGCGATGTTCGACGCACAGTGCCAGGTCGGCCTGCAGGCGCGGATTGGTCGGGTGCACGATCAGGTTGACCGCATAGGGCGCGGGCGCCTGCAGCTCGGCCAGTCCGGCCTCGATCTCCTCCAGCCAGGCCTTGAACCCTGCGCTGTCACGCTGGTTCAGGGCCGGGAAGCTGCCCACCACGCCATTGGCGCAGCAGGCGAGCACCAGCCGGGGATTGGAGATCAGGAACATCGGCGCCGCCACCAGGGGCAGGCGCAGGCGTTGTTCGAGCGAGGCGGGCAGGGACATGGCGAAACTCCTGTAGGCGGGTGGATATCGTCAGAACGGTTTGACCACCACGAGAATTACGACGCCCAGCAGCATCAGCACCGGTGCCTCGTTGAACCAGCGGTAGTACACATGGCTGCGGGTGTTGGTGCCGGCGGCGAAGCGTTTGCGCTGGGCGCCGCACATGTGATGGTAGACGGTGAGCAGGGCCACCAGGGTGAGCTTGGCGTGCAGCCAGCCCTGGCTCAGCCAACCGGGGTTCAGGTACAGCATCCAGCCGCCGAATACATAGGTGGCGATCATCGCCGGGTTCATGATGCCCCGGTACAGCTTGCGCTCCATGGTGGTGAAGCGCTCGAGGCTGATGCTGTCCTGGCTCTGGGCGTGATAGACGAACAGGCGTGGCAGGTAGAACAGGCCGGCGAACCAGCAGACCACGCTGACGATATGCAGCGCCTTGATCCATAGATAGAGCATGGGGAGTTCCTTCAGGTTTTCACGGTCGTCAGATAGTAGAGGCCAAGGGCCCGAAGGGTCATCCCAAGAGTTGTTACAGGCGCCCTTGGCCCCTATTATCGTGCGCTTTCCAGTGGTCTCGTTGATAAGGGGCAAGCGTCATGATCAAGGTCGGTATCGTCGGCGGCACGGGTTACACCGGTGTCGAACTGCTGCGTCTGTTGGCGCAGCACCCTCAGGCCGAAGTGGCGGTCATCACTTCGCGCTCCGAAGCGGGCGTGGCGGTTGCCGACATGTACCCGAACCTGCGCGGCCATTACGATGGCCTGGCGTTCAGCGTGCCGGACAGCAAGACCCTGGCGGCCTGCGACGTGGTGTTCTTCGCCACGCCCCACGGCGTCGCCCACGCCCTGGCGGGCGAACTGCTGGCGGCCGGCACCAAGGTCATCGACCTGTCCGCCGACTTCCGCCTGCAGGACGCCGCCGAATGGGGCAAGTGGTACGGCCAGCCCCATGGTGCGCCTGAGCTGCTCAAGGACGCCGTCTACGGCTTGCCCGAGGTGAACCGCGAGAAGATCCGCCAGGCGCGCCTGATTGCCGTGCCGGGTTGCTACCCGACCGCCACCCAGCTGGGCTTGCTGCCACTGCTGGAAGCCGGCCTGGCCGACCCGTCGCGACTGATCGCCGACTGCAAGTCGGGCGTCAGCGGTGCCGGCCGCGGCGCTGCGGTAGGTTCGCTGTTCTGCGAGGCCGGTGAAAGCATGAAGGCCTACGCGGTCAAGGGCCACCGTCACCTGCCGGAGATCAGCCAGGGCCTGCGCCAGGCGGCGGGCAAGGACATCGGCCTGACTTTCGTGCCGCACCTGACCCCGATGATCCGTGGCATCCATGCCACCCTGTACGCGACGGTCGCCGATACCTCGGTCGACCTGCAGGCGTTGTTCGAGAAACGCTACGCCAACGAACCGTTCGTCGACGTCATGCCGGCCGGCAGCCACCCGGAAACCCGCAGCGTGCGCGGTGCCAACGTCTGCCGCATCGCCGTGCACCGGCCTCAGGGCGGTGACCTGGTGGTGGTGCTGTCGGTGATCGACAACCTGGTCAAGGGCGCGTCGGGCCAGGCGGTGCAGAACCTCAACATCCTGTTCGGTCTCGACGAGCGCATGGGCCTGTCCCACGCCGGGCTGCTGCCGTAAGCCGGCCGTCGTTGCCAAGGCCCGCCTCGTGCGGGCCTTTTTCATGGGGGCGACTAAAGCCGCACAATTCTTGACCGATTTTCTCGGACAAGCGGATAATACCCGCCATCGAGTTTTATGGCGGCACTGCGCCGGGAGAATCAACATGAGCGTCGAAACCTTCACCCCCACGGCTTTGGAGTTCACTCCCGGGGCTGCGCACAAGGTGAAAACCCTGGTCAGCGAAGAGGGTAACGAGCGGCTGAAGCTGCGTGTGTTCGTGACCGGCGGCGGCTGCTCGGGCTTCCAGTATGGTTTCACCTTTGATGAAGACGTGGCCGACGACGACACCATCGTCGAGCGCGAAGGTGTTGCGCTGGTCGTCGACCCGATGAGCTACCAGTACCTGGCGGGCGCCGAAGTCGACTACCAGGAAGGCCTGGAAGGTTCGCGCTTCGTGATCAAGAACCCGAACGCCACCACTACCTGCGGTTGCGGTTCGTCGTTCTCGATCTGATCCGCGCCCCGCTGTGAAAACGCCGCGCAATTGCGCGGCGTTTTGCATTCTGGGGGGTCAGGCGGGGTAGATCGCGCCGAGGATGCGCAGGCCGCGGGCGGCGGTCACGCTGGGGCGGTTGGCCGGGATGCCCTCCAGGCAGCAATGGGCCAGCCAGGCGAAGGCCATGGCCTCGACCCAGTCGGGGTCCACGCCATGTGCCGCGGTGCTGGCGACCTTGGCGCTCGGCAGCAGGGCCGCCAGGCGCGCCATCAATGCGCCGTTGCGCGCACCTCCACCACAGACCAGCAAGGCCTCGGTGCCGTCCTGGGCCTGGCGCAGCGAGTCGATGATGCTGCTCGCCGTCAGTTCCAGCAGGGTGGCCTGGACATCTTCGTCACGGTAGGCCGGCAGGCGCGCCAGGTGTGCATCCAGCCAGGGCAGGTTGAAGACCTCGCGGCCGGTGCTCTTCGGGCCGTTGCCGGCGAAGAACGGGTCGCTCAGCAAAGCGTTCAGCAGGTCCTGGCGGACGCTGCCGCTGGCCGCCCAGGCGCCATTGGCATCGAAGGCCTGGCCCCGCTTGCGTTCGATCCATGCGTCCAGCAGCACGTTACCCGGGCCGCAGTCGAAGCCGTGTACCGGTTGGTCGCGCTCGATCAGGCTCAGGTTGCTGAAGCCCCCGACGTTGAGGATTGCCAGGCGCTGGCCGAGGTGACCGAACAACGATTCGTGGAATGCCGGTACCAAGGGCGCACCCTGGCCGCCAGCTGCCACGTCGCGGCGGCGAAAATCGCCTACTACGCAAATACCGGTGAGCTCGGCCAGCAGGGCCGGGTTGCCGATCTGCACGGTAAAGCCACGGGCCGGCTCATGGCGAACCGTCTGGCCGTGGCTGCCGATGGCGCGGATGGCGTCGGGCGCCAGGCCCTGGGCGGCCAGCAGATGATTGATGCCCTGTGCTGCCAGGGTGGCCCAGCGGTTTTCCGCCAGGGCCGCGCGGGCGATCTCGTCGGGGCCGCTGGCGCAGAGGCCGAGCAGGTCCTGGCGCAGGTCGACGGGCATGGGGATGTAATGGGTGGCGAGCAGCCGCAGCTGCTCGTCTTGCTCGATCAGGGCGATGTCCAGGCCATCAAGGCTGGTGCCGGACATCACCCCCAGGTAGAGCGCCATGTCAGCGCTTGTTGGCGGCGAGCAGGGTGGCCTTTTCCTGATCCATGCGGGCGATCAGGGGCTGGCTCTGCTGGTTGAAGCGCTGGCGCTCGGCCTTGGCGATCGGGTCGGCCATCGGCACCTTCTGGCTCAGCGGGTCGACGTGGACACCGTTGACCTGGAACTCGTAGTGCAGGTGCGGGCCGGTCGACAAGCCGGTGGTGCCAATGTAGCCGATGATCTGACCCTGCTTGACGCTGGAGCCGGTCTTGATGCCCTTGGCGAAGCCCTGCATGTGGCCGTAGAGGGTCTTGTACGAATTGCCATGGGCGATGATCACGGTGTTGCCGTAGCCGCCGCGGCGGCCGGCCAGTTCGATGCGACCGTCGCCGGCGGCCTTGATCGGTGTGCCGCGTGGCGCGGCGTAGTCGACGCCCTTGTGCGCACGGATCTTGTTGAGGATCGGGTGCTTGCGCCCGGCGGAGAAGCGCGAGCTGATGCGGGCGAAGTCCACCGGGGTGCGGATGAACGCCTTGCGCAGGCTGTTGCCGTCGGCGGTGTAGTAGTTGGTGTTGCCCTGCTTGTTGGTGTAGCGCACGGCGGTGTAGGTCTTGCCGCGGTTGGTGAAGCGGGCGGAGAGGATGTTGCCGGTGCCGACCACCTTGCCGTCCATCATCTTCTGCTCGTAGACCACGTCGAATTCGTCGCCAGGGCGGATGTCCTGGGCGAAGTCGATGTCGTAGCCGAGGATCCGCGCCATGTCCATGGTCATGCTGTGGGACAGGCCGGCGCGCTGGGCGGAGGCGGACAGCGAGCTCTTGATCACGCCATGGGCGTAGGCGGTACGGACCACCGGCTTGCTGACCTCGCGTTCGAAGGCGAAGCCCTTGTCGGTCCTGTTCAGGCGGATGGTCTCGAGGTTGCTGACCTTGCTGTGCAGGCTGGTCAGCTGGCCGTCCTTGTCCAGTTCGAACTGCAGCACCTGGCCGTGCTTGAGCTGGCTGAACTGCTTGGCCTGCTTGTTGCTCGCCAGGACGTCATGGACGGCGTTGGCCGGCAGGCCGACCTTGTTGAACAGGGTGGAAAGCGTATCGCCGCGGCTGACCACTACTTCACGGTGGCCTGGGGCCTTCTCTTCCGGCTTGGCGGCGGGGGCCGGTGTCGGCTCCGCCTTGGCGGTCTCGGGCTCGGCGCCGTCGATCTGGGCGAATGGCGAGTCGCTGCCCTGTCCTGCCTCTACCAGGGGGGCGCTGCGGGACTCGTCCTTGAGCTGTTCTGCCGGGCTTTCGAGCTCCAGGCTGAGGGTGGTTTTCTTGGCTTCCACTTCGCTGGAAGGGAAGACCAGCAAGGCCAGGCTGAGGAGGGCGGCAATGCCGCTTGCGGCCAACAGATGGCTTTTCGGATAAAGCGGGGGCGCTTTAGGCGTTTCGTTGGTCATAGATAAGGTGACTTTGAAAAGGTGAAATGGAAAAGATGAATGACATGATGAAGATGAAATAACTGTATAAAATATAACCAAATCCATTCTCACGCAAGGGCGCGTAGACGTTGCGGTGCGCCGTTTGGGTCACAATCCTTTGCGAAACTTGTATTTGATGGCCGATCTTGTATGGTTGGCTCCCCTTGAATCCTAGCGTTGCGGGTCTGTCTATGAAGTCGGTTGAAGAGCAGCTGGCGCTTATCAAGCGCGGTGCGGAAGAGGTACTGGTCGAATCGGAACTGGTGGAGAAGCTCAAGCGCGGCCAGCCGCTGCGCATCAAGGCGGGCTTCGACCCAACCGCGCCCGACCTGCATCTGGGGCACACGGTGCTGATCAACAAGCTGCGCCAGTTCCAGGAGCTGGGGCATCAGGTCATCTTCCTGATCGGCGACTTCACCGGCATGATCGGCGACCCGAGCGGCAAGAGCGCCACCCGCCCACCGCTGACCCGCGAGCAGGTGCTGGATAACGCCGAGACCTACAAGCAGCAAGTGTTCAAGATCCTCGACCCGGCGAAGACCGAGGTGGCGTTCAACTCCACCTGGATGGACAAGCTCACGCCTGCCGACTTCATTCGCCTGGCCTCGCAGTACACCGTGGCGCGCATGCTCGAGCGCGACGACTTCGACAAGCGCTACACCACCAACCAGCCGATCGCGATCCATGAGTTCCTCTATCCGCTGGTGCAGGGTTACGACTCCGTCGCCTTGAAGGCCGATGTCGAGCTGGGCGGCACCGACCAGAAGTTCAACCTGCTGATGGGGCGCGAGTTGCAGCGCGCCTACGGTCAGGAGGCGCAGAACATCGTCACCATGCCGCTGCTCGAAGGGCTGGATGGCGTGAAGAAGATGTCCAAGTCGTTGGGCAATTATGTCGGTATCCAGGAAGCGCCTGGGGTGATGTACAGCAAGCTTGTGTCGATTCCCGACACCTTGATGTGGCGTTACTTCGAGCTGCTGAGCTTCCGTTCGATGGAAGAGATCGATCAGTTCCGGGCGGATGTCGAGAACGGCGCCAACCCGCGCGACATCAAGATCAAGCTGGCCGAGGAGATCGTGGCTCGCTTCCATGGTGAAGAGGCTGCGGCCAATGCGCACCGTGCCGCGGGCAACCGCATGAAGGAAGGCGAGTTGCCGGAGGATCTGCCGGAGATCGAAGTGGCCGCTGCTGAAGATCTGCCGATCGCTGCTGTGTTGAACCGGGCTGGCCTGGTGAAGAACTCGGCGCAGGCGCGGGATCTGCTCGGCGCTGGTGCGGTCAAGGTGGATGGTGCGGTGGTCGACCGTGACTTCATGTTCGTGATTGGTGCGACCCATGTGTGCCAGGCGGGCAAGAAGGCGTTTGCCCGGGTCAGCCTCAAGGCGGAGTGAGCGCCTGGTGGTGTAGCTATATAGAAGCGGGGAGGCCGGTAGGTCTCCCCGCTTTTGTTTTTGGGGGTTGCTTATATAGGTGTCGGGGCTGGAGGGTGCCTGTCTTGGGGTTGTGTTGTTTGGGCGAGGGGTTGGGTTTCGAGGTGTTCGCCTTGGGATTGTGTTGTGTTTCAGAGGTGTTCGCCGAAGATTCTCTGGCGCCTATGAGATCGAGCGCCGCCCGCGCGGCGCATCGCGGCACAAGGCCGCTCCTACATCTGTTTCGGGCCAATTGTTCCTGGGAGTGAGGCGGCGCCTGCCTTGGTGCATGCCTCAAGTCGTGCGGAGCGGCAGTGGTGCCCACGCCGAAACCGCGTCGTGCCAACAAGGCTGGCAACCATGGCCTGACAGGTTCGGCACGTTGCAACAAATGTAGGAGCGGCCTTGTGCCGCGATGCGCCGCGCGGGCGGCGCTCGGTCTGATAGGCGCTGCAAGGCTCTCGGTGAACACCTAGAGGCCCTGACGCGGTCCTTTTCATATTCCTGAAATAAAAGGTTGACGCCCTCTCAGATCCCCTTATAATGCGCCCCACTTCCGACGTAGTCGAAACGAAAAATCTCTTGTTAATCAAAAGGTTGAATGTTTCAGGTAGTATCGGAGGTGCTTCGATCACTTGATCGGCAGCGGTGAAAAAGGCAGTTGACAGCAAGTTGTAACGCTGTATGATTCGCCTCCCGCTACGAGAGATCGCAGCGAGTCAAGTGTTTGAAGTGAAACGAAAAACTTCAAAATAAACGCTTGACACGAAATGAGGAAAGCGTAGAATGCGCGCCTCGGTTGAGACGAAAAGCTCTTAACCAAACGCTCTTTAACAAATTGAATCAAGCAATTCGTGTGGGTGCTTGTGAGTATGGACTGATAGTCGCCAAGATTATCAGCATCACAAGTGGCCATGCGAGAAATCACATAGTCATTTGAGATTGCTGAGCCAAGTTTAGGGTTTCTTAAAAACCCAAGCAGTATTGAACTGAAGAGTTTGATCATGGCTCAGATTGAACGCTGGCGGCAGGCCTAACACATGCAAGTCGAGCGGATGAGAGGAGCTTGCTCCTTGATTCAGCGGCGGACGGGTGAGTAATGCCTAGGAATCTGCCTGGTAGTGGGGGACAACGTTTCGAAAGGAACGCTAATACCGCATACGTCCTACGGGAGAAAGCAGGGGACCTTCGGGCCTTGCGCTATCAGATGAGCCTAGGTCGGATTAGCTAGTAGGTGAGGTAATGGCTCACCTAGGCGACGATCCGTAACTGGTCTGAGAGGATGATCAGTCACACTGGAACTGAGACACGGTCCAGACTCCTACGGGAGGCAGCAGTGGGGAATATTGGACAATGGGCGAAAGCCTGATCCAGCCATGCCGCGTGTGTGAAGAAGGTCTTCGGATTGTAAAGCACTTTAAGTTGGGAGGAAGGGTTGTACGTTAATACCGTGCAATTTTGACGTTACCGACAGAATAAGCACCGGCTAACTCTGTGCCAGCAGCCGCGGTAATACAGAGGGTGCAAGCGTTAATCGGAATTACTGGGCGTAAAGCGCGCGTAGGTGGTTTGTTAAGTTGGATGTGAAAGCCCCGGGCTCAACCTGGGAACTGCATCCAAAACTGGCAAGCTAGAG
>NZ_CM149873.1:102500-267500 GCF_056270345.1 Pseudomonas sp. A | reverse complement strand
CGGCCTGCGCGGAAGATGTAACGGGGCTCAAACCATGCACCGAAGCTACGGGTATCATCTTATGATGATGCGGTAGAGGAGCGTTCTGTAAGCCTGTGAAGGTGAGTTGAGAAGCTTGCTGGAGGTATCAGAAGTGCGAATGCTGACATGAGTAACGACAATGCGAGTGAAAAACTCGCACGCCGAAAGACCAAGGTTTCCTGCGCAACGTTAATCGACGCAGGGTTAGTCGGTCCCTAAGGCGAGGCTGAAAAGCGTAGTCGATGGAAAACAGGTTAATATTCCTGTACTTCCAGTTATTGCGATGGAGGGACGGAGAAGGCTAGGCCAGCTTGGCGTTGGTTGTCCAAGTTTAAGGTGGTAGGCTGAGATCTTAGGCAAATCCGGGATCTCAAGGCCGAGAGCTGATGACGAGTGCTCATTAGAGCGCGAAGTGGTTGATGCCATGCTTCCAAGAAAAGCTCCTAAGCTTCAGATAACTGGGAACCGTACCCCAAACCGACACAGGTGGTTAGGTAGAGAATACCAAGGCGCTTGAGAGAACTCGGGTGAAGGAACTAGGCAAAATGGCACCGTAACTTCGGGAGAAGGTGCGCCGGTGAGGGTGAAGCACTTGCTGCGTAAGCCCACGCCGGTCGAAGATACCAGGCCGCTGCGACTGTTTATTAAAAACACAGCACTCTGCAAACACGAAAGTGGACGTATAGGGTGTGACGCCTGCCCGGTGCCGGAAGGTTAATTGATGGGGTTAGCGCAAGCGAAGCTCTTGATCGAAGCCCCGGTAAACGGCGGCCGTAACTATAACGGTCCTAAGGTAGCGAAATTCCTTGTCGGGTAAGTTCCGACCTGCACGAATGGCGTAACGATGGCGGCGCTGTCTCCACCCGAGACTCAGTGAAATTGAAATCGCTGTGAAGATGCAGTGTATCCGCGGCTAGACGGAAAGACCCCGTGAACCTTTACTATAGCTTTGCACTGGACTTTGAGCTTGCTTGTGTAGGATAGGTGGGAGGCTTTGAAGTGGGGACGCCAGTTCTCATGGAGCCATCCTTGAAATACCACCCTGGCAACCTTGAGGTTCTAACTCAGGTCCGTTATCCGGATCGAGGACAGTGTATGGTGGGTAGTTTGACTGGGGCGGTCTCCTCCCAAAGAGTAACGGAGGAGTACGAAGGTGCGCTCAGACCGGTCGGAAATCGGTCGTAGAGTATAAAGGCAAAAGCGCGCTTGACTGCGAGACACACACGTCGAGCAGGTACGAAAGTAGGTCTTAGTGATCCGGTGGTTCTGTATGGAAGGGCCATCGCTCAACGGATAAAAGGTACTCCGGGGATAACAGGCTGATACCGCCCAAGAGTTCATATCGACGGCGGTGTTTGGCACCTCGATGTCGGCTCATCACATCCTGGGGCTGAAGCCGGTCCCAAGGGTATGGCTGTTCGCCATTTAAAGTGGTACGCGAGCTGGGTTTAGAACGTCGTGAGACAGTTCGGTCCCTATCTGCCGTGGACGTTTGAGATTTGAGAGGGGCTGCTCCTAGTACGAGAGGACCGGAGTGGACGAACCTCTGGTGTTCCGGTTGTCACGCCAGTGGCATTGCCGGGTAGCTATGTTCGGAAGAGATAACCGCTGAAAGCATCTAAGCGGGAAACTTGCCTCAAGATGAGATCTCACTGGAGCCTTGAGCTCCCTGAAGGGCCGTCGAAGACTACGACGTTGATAGGTTGGGTGTGTAAGCGCTGTGAGGCGTTGAGCTAACCAATACTAATTGCCCGTGAGGCTTGACCATATAACACCCAAGCAATTTGCGCCGAGGCCAAATTGTGGTGGTGAAGACGAAAGAACCGAAAGTTCGCGACGAACCACAAAGATCACATATCCGAATTGGCTGGAGTATCCATCTGGATGTTCTGGCAACAGAATTTCTTGACGACCATAGAGCATTGGAACCACCTGATCCCATCCCGAACTCAGCAGTGAAACGATGCATCGCCGATGGTAGTGTGGGGTTTCCCCATGTGAGAGTAGGTCATCGTCAAGATTCATTTCGCAAAACCCCTATCTGCGCGAGCAGGTAGGGGTTTTGTCTTTTCTGCGTTGCAAAATAAACACAGTCTCCCCCTGTAGGAGCGGCCTTGCGCCGCGAAAGGGCCGCAACGCGGCCCCAGGATTTGTGCATCAAGCTGATATCGCCGGGTCTGCTACGCAGCCCTTTCGCGGCACAAGGCCGCTCCTACACAGGCATCGCGCCGGCGGCAAGCCCGGCGGTAGCCCTTTTCCTATGCAAGCCCTCGGGGCGTGGCTATCATGCCAGCCTTATTCCAAGTCGAGACTGGCATGCTGAAGTTGTTGAATCTCCTCAAGGATGGCCGGTTCCATTCCGGTGAAGCCCTGGGGGCCGCCCTCGGGGTAAGTCGCAGCGCCGTCTGGAAGCAGCTGCAGCACCTTGAGAGCGAACTGAACCTGACCATTCACAAGGTCCGTGGCCGTGGCTATCAGCTGGCAGCGCCGCTGAACCTGCTCGAATCGCAGGCGATCGCCGGGTTCTCGGAAGCTGAGGCGTGGCCGACCTTCATTCACGACACCATCGACTCCACCAATGCCGAGGGTCTGAGGCTCGCCGCCCAGGGGCAAGTCGCGCCGTTCCTGGTGCTGGCCGAGCGCCAGAGCGCCGGGCGCGGACGTCGTGGCCGCCAATGGGTCAGTCCGTTCGCCGAAAACCTCTATTACAGCCTGGTACTGCGCATCGATGGTGGCATGCGCCAGCTCGAGGGCTTGAGCCTGGTGGTTGGCCTGGCGGTCATGCGCACGCTGAAGGCGTTCGGCCTGAAGGATGTCGGGCTGAAATGGCCTAATGATGTATTAGCCAGCGGGCGCAAGATCACCGGCATCCTCCTGGAGCTGGTCGGCGATCCGGCGGATGTCTGTCATGTGGTGCTGGGCATCGGTATCAATGTGAACATGCAGGGCGGGGATCAGATCGACCAACCCTGGACCTCCATGCGCGGCGAGACCGGACAACTGGTGGACCGTAACCGCTTGGTGGCGGAGCTCAGCCAGCAGCTGCAGCACGAGCTGGCTCGTCATCGCCGCTATGGTTTCGCCGCGTTCCAGGAAGAATGGGAGCAGGCGCACCTGTGGCAGGGGCGCAAAGTCTCGCTGGTCGCCGGCACCACTCGCGTCGATGGGGTGGCGTTGGGTGTGGATGGACAAGGCGGCTTGCGTCTCGAGGTGGAAGGTGTGGAAAAGAGCTTCAGCGGTGGCGAGCTCAGTCTGAGGTTGCGTGATGATTCTTGAGCTCGATTGCGGAAACAGCTTCATCAAGTGGCGCGTCATCCATGCGGCCGACGCCACCATCAATGGTGGTGGTATCGTCGACTCCGACCAGGCGCTGGTTGCGGCCGTCGCGGCGCTTTCATCCCTGCGCCTGATCGGCTGTCGCATGGTCAGTGTGCGCAGTGAAGAAGAAACTTCGGCGCTGTGCGCGTTGATCCTGTCTTCGTTCGGGGTCGCAGTACGCGTGGCCCAGCCGGTGAAAGAAATGGCCGGCGTTCGCAATGGCTATGAGGACTACCAGCGCCTGGGTATGGATCGCTGGCTCGGCGCGCTGGGCGCCTATCACCTGGCGGGTCGCGCCTGCCTGGTCATCGACTTCGGTACCGCGGCCAAGGCCGACTATGTCGCGGCCGACGGTGAGCACCTCGGTGGGTATATCTGTCCGGGCATGCCGCTGATGCGTAGTCAGCTGCGCACCCACACCCGGCGAATCCGCTATGACGATGCCTCGGCCGAGCGTGCCCTGGGCAGCCTGGCACCGGGGCGCTCCACGGTCGAAGCGGTCGAGCGTGGTTGCGTGCTCATGCTCCAGGGGTTTGCCCGTACCCAGATCGAGCAGGCCAGGGGGCTTTGGGGTGAGGACTTCACGGTCTTCCTGACTGGGGGCGATGCGCCGCTGGTGCAGGACGCCGCACCGCAGGCGCGCATCGTGCCGGATCTGGTCTTTGTCGGCCTGGCCATGGCCTGCCCAATTGAGTCGAGGTGACTATGCGCTGGTTATTTCTGCTGTTGGTGGTGCTCAACGTCGTCTATTACGTATGGCATCAGCAGGAGGCTCCACTTAAGGTCAAGGAAGTCGCCCCGTTATCGTTGTACAAAGGTTCCCAGCAGGAAATACGCCTGCTGCGCGAGACCGGGGCCGCGGCACCGGCCAGGCGGCGCGACGAATGCCTAGTGGTGGGCGGGCTGGCCGCACGCGAGCAGCTCGATGCCCTGCGTCAGCGCCTGCTCAGCCTGGATATCGCCGCCCTGCCGGTGGTTGGGCAGCTGCCGGGAGCCGAGGGTTTCTGGCTCAAGGTAGCCCCTGAAAGCGAGCGTTTGTTGGACCCTGCGGTGCTCTCGACTCTTTCCAAGGATTTCAAAGACTTAAAACACAAAATTATTTTGTGCGAGGGTATTGCAACTGCTGAATAGCTTGATAGAATGGCGCCCGCTTCACAGGGAACACCACCGAGGTGGTAGAGCTGGAGGCGGTGTCAAAGCAGCTAAGTTTCAGATTTGATTGAAAAAATTTGAAAAAACGCTTGACACTAGGACGGCAGACAAATAGAATGCCGGCCACATCTGGAGGGATTCCCGAGCGGTCAAAGGGGACGGACTGTAAATCCGTTGCGAGAGCTTCGAAGGTTCGAATCCTTCTCCCTCCACCAGTTTTAGCGAGAGCCGCAAGCTCCGCGGGTATAGTTTAGTGGTAGAACCTCAGCCTTCCAAGCTGATGATGCGGGTTCGATTCCCGCTACCCGCTCCAAGTTTGCTGTTGTTGCACAAAGTGTTTCGCTCTTGTAGCTCAGTTGGTAGAGCACACCCTTGGTAAGGGTGAGGTCAGCGGTTCAAATCCGCTCAAGAGCTCCATATAAACAAGGCAGATATGAAAATATCTGCCTTTGTTTTATAGGCTGTATGACTATTTCTTCTGCGGAGGACTGTATCGATGGCTAAGGAAAAGTTTGATCGTTCGCTACCTCACGTTAACGTCGGCACTATCGGCCACGTTGACCACGGTAAGACCACTCTGACTGCAGCGCTGACTCGCGTTTGCTCCGAGGTTTTCGGTTCGGCAATCGTTGAGTTCGACAAGATCGACTCGGCTCCGGAAGAAAAAGCACGCGGTATCACCATCAACACCGCTCACGTTGAGTACAACTCGACCATTCGTCACTACGCTCACGTTGACTGCCCAGGTCACGCTGACTACGTGAAGAACATGATCACCGGTGCTGCCCAGATGGACGGCGCGATCCTGGTTTGCTCGGCCGCCGATGGTCCGATGCCACAAACCCGTGAGCACATCCTGCTGTCTCGTCAGGTTGGCGTTCCGTACATCGTGGTCTTCCTGAACAAGGCTGACCTGGTAGACGACGCTGAGCTGCTGGAACTGGTCGAGATGGAAGTTCGCGACCTGCTGTCCACCTACGACTTCCCAGGCGACGACACTCCGATCATCATCGGTTCCGCTCGTATGGCCCTGGAAGGCAAAGACGACAACGAAATGGGCACTACCGCTGTCAAGAAGCTGGTAGAGACTCTGGACAGCTACATTCCTGAGCCAGTTCGTGCCATCGACCAGCCGTTCCTGATGCCGATCGAAGACGTATTCTCGATCTCGGGTCGTGGTACCGTTGTTACCGGTCGTATCGAGCGTGGTATCGTCCGCGTTCAGGATCCGCTGGAAATCGTTGGTCTGCGTGACACCACTACCACCACCTGCACCGGTGTTGAGATGTTCCGCAAGCTGCTGGACGAAGGTCGTGCTGGCGAGAACTGCGGCGTTCTGCTGCGTGGTACCAAGCGTGACGACGTTGAGCGTGGCCAGGTTCTGGTCAAGCCAGGTTCGGTCAAGCCGCACACCAAGTTCACCGCAGAAGTCTACGTCCTGTCGAAGGAAGAAGGCGGCCGTCACACTCCGTTCTTCAAAGGCTACCGTCCTCAGTTCTACTTCCGTACCACTGACGTGACCGGTAACTGCGAGCTGCCGGAAGGCGTTGAGATGGTAATGCCAGGTGACAACATCCAGATGACTGTCACCCTGATCAAGACCATCGCGATGGAAGACGGTCTGCGCTTCGCCATCCGTGAAGGCGGTCGTACCGTCGGCGCCGGAGTCGTAGCGAAAATTATTGAATAAGTAGTTGATTTACTTGATCAGGCCGGTATAATGGCCGGCCTGATACAGCGTTATAGGTCAGTAGCTCAATTGGCAGAGCGACGGTCTCCAAAACCGTAGGTTGGGGGTTCGATTCCCTCCTGACCTGCCATTCACCTCGGTGTGATGGCTTTCTTCTCACAGGATCCTCCTCGATGACTCCCAAAACTGAAGCCCAAGAATCGCGTTTTGATCTGTTCAAGTGGCTCGCTGTTGTCGCATTGGTAGTCGTTGGTGTCGTGGGTAATCAGTATTACTCCGCTTCTCCGATCCTGTATCGCGTACTTGTCCTGCTTGCCCTGGCTGCTGTCGCTGGCTTCGTTGCCCTGCAGACCGCCAAAGGCAAGTCGTTCTTTGCGCTGGCGAAGGAAGCTCGTACCGAGATCCGTAAAGTCGTGTGGCCGACCCGCCAAGAAACCACTCAGACCACGCTGATTGTCGTGGCTGTAGTTCTGGTCATGGCGTTGCTGTTGTGGGGTCTTGATTCCCTGCTCGGCTGGTTGGTCTCCTTGATCGTTGGCTAAGGGTGTCTCGTGGCTAAGCGTTGGTATGTTGTGCATGCTTACTCGGGTTACGAGAAGCATGTAATGCGCTCCCTGATCGAGCGCGTCAAGCTGGCTGGCATGGAAGACGAATTCGGCGAGATCCTGGTCCCGACCGAAGAAGTCGTCGAAATGCGCAATGGCCAGAAGCGCAAGAGCGAGCGTAAGTTTTTCCCTGGCTATGTATTGGTCCAGATGGAAATGAACGAAGGGACTTGGCACCTTGTCAAGGATACCCCTCGAGTCATGGGTTTCATTGGTGGTACCGCAGACAAGCCTGCGCCGATCACCGATAAAGAAGCTGAGGCCATTCTGCGTCGCGTTGCCGACGGCAGTGACAAGCCGAAGCCGAAGACGCTGTTCGAGCCGGGTGAAGTGGTTCGCGTCATTGACGGTCCATTTGCCGACTTCAATGGCAGTGTCGAAGAAGTTAACTACGAGAAGAGCCGCCTGCAGGTTGCAGTGCTCATTTTCGGTCGCTCCACCCCGGTGGAGCTCGAGTTCAGCCAGGTCGAAAAGGTCTAGCGGAACGCAGCATCCCATACCCCGCAGCCCTATGTGCTGCGGGGTTTTGTCGTCACTGGGATAAAACGCAAGTCATACGGGGAGCCATCAGGCGTTCGTACCCGAATTTGGAGTAGCTCATGGCTAAGAAGATTCAGGCTTACATCAAGCTGCAAGTAAAGGCCGGCCAGGCCAACCCAAGCCCACCCGTTGGTCCAGCACTGGGTCAACACGGTGTGAACATCATGGAATTCTGCAAGGCCTTCAACGCCCGTACCCAGGGTCAAGAGCCAGGTCTGCCGACTCCAGTGATCATCACTGTCTACAGTGACCGTAGCTTCACCTTCGAGACCAAGAGCACCCCTGCCTCGGTTCTGCTGAAGAAAGCTGCTGGCCTGACCAGCGGTTCGGCTCGTCCGAACACCGTCAAGGTCGGTACCGTTACCCGTGCTCAGCTGGAAGAGATCGCCAAGGCCAAGCAGGCCGATCTGACCGCCGCTGACATGGACGCTGCTGTACGCACCATCGCCGGCTCCGCCCGCAGCATGGGCCTGAACGTGGAGGGTGTGTAATGGCTAAGCTGACCAAGCGCCAAAAGGCTATCGCCGAAAAAATCGAAGCAGGCAAGGCCTACAACTTCGAAGAGGCCGCAACCCTGCTGGCTTCGCTGCCGGCCGCCAAGTTCGTCGAGTCGTACGACATCGCCGTTAACCTCGGTGTAGACCCGCGTAAATCCGACCAGGTCGTTCGTAGCGCTACTGTGCTGCCACACGGCACTGGCAAGACCGTACGTGTTGCCGTCTTCACCCAGGGTCCAGCTGCTGAAGCCGCTCTGGCTGCCGGCGCTGATCGCGTAGGTATGGACGACCTGGCTGCCGAAATGAAAGGCGGCGACCTGAACTATGACGTCGTCATCGCATCGCCTGATGCCATGCGCGTTGTGGGTCAGCTGGGTCAGGTTCTGGGTCCTCGCGGCCTGATGCCTAACCCGAAAGTTGGTACCGTGACCCCAGACGTAGCCACTGCCGTGAAGAACGCCAAGGCTGGTCAGGTTCGCTACCGTACCGACAAGAACGGTATCATCCATACCTCCGTTGGCAAGATCGGCTTCGAAGCCGGCAAGCTGAAGGAAAACGTTGAAGCCCTGATCGCTGATCTGAAGCGTATCAAGCCGGCTTCCTCGAAAGGTATCTACGTCAAGCGCGTTACCCTGAGCACCACCATGGGCCCAGGTCTGATCATCGATCAGAGCTCGCTGGACGTGTAATGCTCGGTCGGTGCGACCTGGTCGCACCGACTATTAAATTGGGGTCCCTGCCTGGCGGGGGCTATCCAAGACCGTAGGCGGCGCAAGCCTTAAACCTAAAGCCTACGCAGATGGTGCTCCCGATTCGTTCGCGAATCAGACACCAAAACGACATCCGGCTCCGGCCAGATGAAACGGTAGAAACCAGGAGTAAACCCGTGGCAATTAAACTCGAAGACAAGAAGGCCATCGTCGCTGAAGTCAACGAGGCTGCCAAAGTCGCTCTGTCCGCTGTCGTGGCTGATGCCCGTGGTGTGACTGTAAGCGCAATGACCGGACTCCGTAAAGAGGCCCGCGAGGCTGGCGTTTACGTGCGTGTCGTACGTAATACCCTGCTCAAGCGCGCTGTTGAAGGCACCGAATTCTCGATCCTCAACGACGCGTTCAAAGGCCCGACCCTGATTGCTTTCTCCAACGAACACCCGGGCGCTGCTGCTCGTCTGTTCAAAGAGTTCGCCAAGGGTCAGGACAAGTTCGAGATCAAGGCAGCTGCGTTTGACGGCAATTTCATTGCCGCCAACCAGATCGATGTACTGGCTACCTTGCCGACCCGTGACGAAGCTATCGCACGTCTGATGAGCGTTATTCAAGGCGCCACCAGCAAGCTGGCTCGTACTCTGGCGGCCGTTCGCGACCAGAAAGAAGCTGCTGCTGCCTAAGGCCGCGTAACCTCTTTCAAAATCATATGTTTAATTTGATGGCTGCGTAGGCTGTCACCCCAATACAGGATTTAAGTCATGTCCCTGACTAACGAGCAAATCATCGAAGCAATCGGCCAGAAAACCGTTCTGGAAGTTGTTGAGCTGATCAAAGCCATGGAAGAAACCTTCGGCGTTACCGCTGCTGTTGCCGCTGCTGGCCCAGCTGCTGCTGCTGCCGTTGTTGAAGAGCAGACCGAGTTCAACGTTGTTCTGGTTGAAGCCGGCGACAAGAAAGTGAACGTGATCAAGGCCGTTCGCGAGCTGACCGGTCTGGGCCTGAAAGAAGCCAAAGAGAAAGTCGATGGCGCTCCTCAGGTTGTAGCTGAAGGCGTTTCGAAAGAAGCCGCTGAAGACGCTAAGAAGAAGCTGGAAGAAGCAGGCGCCAAAGTCGAGCTGAAGTAATTTCGACTTTGCGACTCCAGTCCGAGCGTTAAGCGAAGGGCTGATGGCTGGTGGCTTATGCCACCGGCCTTTTTCCGTTATTGGCGGCCGATCAGGTCGGCCCCGATAGCGAAGTGGCAACCACCATATCGGTGGCGCAAACCATGGGGTTTGCACGATTTTCTGGCTGCTCCCGCCGGGAGATGCCAAACAAGCAGGTGACCAAGCTGGGGAATGCTGATGGCTTACTCATACACTGAGAAAAAACGTATCCGCAAGGACTTTAGCAAGTTGCCGGACGTCATGGATGTGCCTTACCTCCTGGCCATCCAGCTGGATTCGTATCGCGAATTCCTGCAGGCGGGAGCATCCAAGGATCAGTTCCGCGACGTCGGCCTGCATGCGGCCTTCAAATCGGTATTCCCGATCATCAGCTACTCCGGCAATGCTGCCCTGGAGTACGTCGGCTATCGCCTGGGCGAGCCGGCGTTCGATGTGAAGGAATGTGTCCTGCGTGGTGTGACCTTCGCGGTCCCGCTGCGGGTGAAGGTGCGCCTGATCATCTTCGACAAGGAATCGTCGAACAAAGCGATCAAGGACATCAAAGAGCAAGAAGTCTACATGGGTGAAATCCCCCTGATGACTGAGAACGGTACCTTCGTAATCAACGGTACCGAGCGTGTGATCGTGTCTCAGCTGCACCGCTCGCCGGGTGTGTTCTTCGACCACGACCGTGGCAAGACCCACAGCTCGGGCAAGCTGCTTTACTCCGCGCGCATCATCCCTTACCGCGGTTCCTGGCTGGACTTCGAGTTCGACCCGAAGGACTGCGTGTTTGTGCGTATCGACCGTCGCCGCAAACTGCCGGCCTCGGTACTGCTGCGCGCGCTGGGCTACAGCACCGAAGAAGTACTCAACACCTTCTACACCACCAACGTGTTCCACCTGTCCGGCGAGAAACTGAGCCTGGAGCTGGTGCCTCAGCGTCTGCGTGGTGAAGTTGCGGTCATGGACATCCATGACGGCAGCGGCAAGGTCATCGTCGAGCAAGGCCGCCGTATCACTGCGCGCCACATCAACCAGCTGGAAAAGGCTGGCGTGAAAGAGCTGGACGTGCCGCTGGAGTACGTACTGGGTCGCACCACCGCCAAGGCGATCGTGCATCCTGCCACCGGCGAGATCATCGCCGAGTGCAACACCGAGCTGACCACCGACCTGCTGGTGAAGATCGCCAAGGCCCAGGTTGTCCGCATCGAGACCCTGTACACCAACGACATCGACTGCGGTCCGTTCATCTCGGACACCCTGAAGATCGACACCACCAGCAACCAACTGGAAGCGCTGGTCGAGATCTACCGCATGATGCGTCCAGGCGAGCCGCCAACCAAGGACGCCGCTGAGACCCTGTTCAACAACCTGTTCTTCAGCGCCGAGCGTTACGACCTGTCGGCCGTTGGTCGCATGAAGTTCAACCGTCGTATCGGTCGCACCGAGATCGAAGGTTCGGGCGTACTGAGCAAGGAAGACATCGTCGAGGTCCTCAAGACCCTGGTCGACATCCGTAACGGCAAGGGCATCGTCGACGACATCGACCACCTGGGTAACCGTCGCGTCCGTTGTGTCGGCGAGATGGCTGAGAACCAGTTCCGCGTTGGCCTGGTGCGCGTCGAGCGCGCGGTCAAAGAGCGTCTGTCGATGGCTGAAAGCGAAGGCCTGATGCCGCAGGACCTGATCAACGCCAAGCCGGTTGCGGCGGCGGTGAAAGAGTTCTTCGGTTCCAGCCAGCTCTCGCAGTTCATGGACCAGAACAACCCGCTCTCCGAGATCACCCACAAGCGCCGTGTCTCCGCACTCGGCCCTGGTGGTCTGACCCGTGAGCGCGCCGGCTTCGAAGTCCGTGACGTACACCCGACCCACTACGGCCGTGTGTGCCCGATCGAGACCCCTGAAGGTCCGAACATCGGTCTGATCAACTCCCTGGCGGCATATGCCCGCACCAACCAGTACGGCTTCCTGGAAAGCCCGTACCGCGTGGTGAAAGAGGGTGTGGTCAGCGACGACATCGTGTTCCTGTCGGCGATCGAAGAAGCCGATCACGTCATCGCCCAGGCTTCGGCCGCGATGAACGAGAAGAAGCAGCTGATCGACGAGCTGGTAGCCGTTCGTCACCTGAACGAATTCACCGTCAAGGCGCCGGAAGACGTCACCCTGATGGACGTTTCGCCGAAGCAGGTAGTTTCGGTCGCAGCGTCGCTGATTCCGTTCCTCGAGCACGACGACGCCAACCGTGCGTTGATGGGTTCGAACATGCAGCGTCAGGCTGTACCGACCCTGCGTGCCGACAAGCCGCTGGTAGGTACCGGCATGGAGCGCAACGTCGCCCGTGACTCCGGTGTCTGCGTGGTTGCTCGCCGCGGTGGTGTGATCGACTCGGTCGACGCCAGCCGTATCGTTGTTCGCGTGAACGATGATGAAGTCGAGACCGGTGAAGCAGGTGTGGATATCTACAACCTGACCAAGTACACCCGCTCCAACCAGAACACCTGCATCAACCAGCGTCCGCTGGTCAGCAAAGGTGACAAGGTTCAGCGTAGCGACATCATGGCCGATGGTCCGTCCACCGACATGGGTGAGCTGGCACTGGGTCAGAACATGCGCATCGCGTTCATGGCGTGGAACGGCTTCAACTTCGAAGACTCCATCTGCCTGTCCGAGCGTGTGGTCCAGGAAGACCGCTTCACCACGATCCACATCCAGGAACTGACCTGTGTGGCCCGTGACACCAAGCTTGGCCCAGAGGAAATCACCGCGGACATCCCGAACGTGGGTGAGGCTGCGCTGAACAAGCTGGACGAAGCCGGTATCGTCTACGTGGGTGCCGAAGTCGGCGCTGGCGACATCCTGGTCGGCAAGGTCACTCCGAAAGGCGAGACCCAGCTGACGCCGGAAGAAAAACTGCTGCGTGCGATCTTCGGCGAGAAGGCCAGCGACGTCAAAGACACCTCCCTGCGCGTGCCGACCGGCACCAAGGGTACCGTCATCGACGTCCAGGTCTTCACCCGTGACGGTGTCGAGCGCGACAGCCGCGCCCTGGCCATCGAGAAGATGCAGCTGGACGAGATCCGCAAGGACCTCAACGAAGAGTTCCGCATCGTCGAAGGCGCGACCTTCGAGCGTCTGCGTTCTGCCCTGAACGGCCAGGTGGTCGACGGTGGCGCGGGCCTGAAGAAAGGCACCGTGATCACCGACGACGTGCTGAACGGTCTGGAGCACGGCCAGTGGTTCAAACTGCGCATGGCCGAAGATGCACTGAACGAGCAGCTGGAAAAGGCTCAGCAGTACATCGTCGATCGCCGTCGCCTGCTGGACGACAAGTTCGAAGACAAGAAGCGCAAGCTGCAGCAAGGCGATGACCTGGCTCCGGGCGTACTGAAGATCGTCAAGGTCTACCTGGCAATCCGTCGTCGCATCCAGCCGGGCGACAAGATGGCCGGCCGTCACGGTAACAAAGGTGTGGTCTCGGTGATCATGCCGGTCGAAGACATGCCGCATGATGCCAACGGTACTCCGGTCGACGTCGTTCTGAACCCGTTGGGCGTACCTTCGCGTATGAACGTCGGTCAGATCCTCGAAACCCACCTGGGCCTCGCGGCCAAGGGTCTGGGCGAGAAGATCGACCGCATGATCGAAGAGCAGCGTAAAGCCGCTGAACTGCGCACCTTCCTCACCGAGATCTACAACGAGATCGGTGGTCGTCAGGAGAACCTGGAAGAGTTCACCGACGAAGAGATCCTCGCCCTGGCGAACAACCTGAAGAAAGGCGTGCCGATGGCCACCCCAGTCTTCGACGGTGCCAAGGAGCGTGAGATCAAGGCCATGCTGAAACTGGCAGACCTGCCAGAAAGCGGCCAGATGGTGCTGTTCGATGGCCGTACCGGCAACAAGTTCGAGCGTCCTGTGACCGTGGGTTACATGTACATGCTCAAGCTGAACCACTTGGTGGACGACAAGATGCACGCGCGTTCCACTGGTTCCTACAGCCTGGTTACCCAGCAGCCGCTGGGTGGTAAGGCGCAGTTCGGTGGTCAGCGTTTCGGGGAGATGGAAGTGTGGGCGCTGGAAGCATACGGCGCGGCATACACCCTGCAAGAAATGCTCACAGTGAAGTCGGACGACGTGAACGGCCGTACCAAGATGTACAAGAACATCGTGGATGGCGATCACCGTATGGAGCCGGGCATGCCCGAGTCCTTCAACGTGTTGATCAAAGAGATCCGTTCGCTCGGTATCGACATCGATCTGGAAACCGAATAACACGTGACGCGAAGGGGAGTGGGGCAGGCAATGCCCGCTCCCTGCTCCGCCAGGAGGAAAGGCCTTGAAAGACCTACTGAATTTGCTGAAAAACCAGGGTCAAGTCGAAGAGTTCGACGCCATCCGCATCGGTCTGGCGTCGCCTGAGATGATCCGTTCGTGGTCGTTCGGTGAAGTTAAGAAGCCGGAAACCATCAACTACCGTACGTTCAAGCCTGAGCGTGACGGCCTGTTCTGCGCCAAGATCTTTGGCCCAGTCAAGGACTACGAGTGCCTGTGCGGTAAGTACAAGCGCCTGAAACACCGTGGTGTGATCTGCGAGAAGTGCGGCGTCGAAGTCGCCCTGGCCAAGGTTCGTCGTGAGCGCATGGCGCACATCGAACTGGCTTCGCCAGTTGCCCACATCTGGTTCCTGAAGTCGCTGCCGTCCCGTATCGGCCTGCTGATGGACATGACCCTGCGTGACATCGAGCGCGTGCTCTACTTCGAGAGCTACGTCGTAATCGACCCGGGCATGACCACCCTCGAGAAGGGTCAGCTGCTCAACGACGAGCAGTACTTCGAAGCGCTGGAAGAGTTCGGTGACGACTTCGACGCCCGTATGGGTGCCGAGGCTGTCCGCGAGCTGCTGCACGCTATCGACCTGGAGCACGAGATCGGCCGCCTGCGCGAAGAGATTCCGCAGACCAACTCGGAAACCAAGATCAAGAAGCTGTCCAAGCGCCTGAAGCTGATGGAAGCTTTCCAGGGCTCGGGCAACCTGCCTGAGTGGATGGTCCTGACCGTCCTGCCAGTACTGCCGCCGGACCTGCGTCCGCTGGTGCCGCTGGATGGCGGCCGCTTCGCGACCTCCGACCTGAACGACCTGTATCGTCGGGTGATCAACCGTAACAACCGTCTGAAGCGCCTGCTCGATCTGTCGGCGCCGGACATCATCGTGCGCAACGAAAAGCGCATGCTGCAGGAAGCGGTCGACGCCCTGCTCGACAACGGCCGTCGCGGTCGCGCCATCACTGGCTCGAACAAGCGTCCGCTGAAGTCCCTGGCCGACATGATCAAAGGTAAGCAAGGTCGCTTCCGTCAGAACTTGCTTGGCAAGCGCGTGGACTACTCCGGCCGTTCGGTAATTACCGTAGGTCCGACCCTGCGTCTGCACCAGTGCGGTCTGCCGAAGAAAATGGCCCTCGAGCTGTTCAAGCCGTTCATTTTCGGCAAGCTGGAAATGCGTGGTCTGGCGACCACCATCAAGGCCGCCAAGAAAATGGTCGAGCGCGAGCTGCCAGAGGTGTGGGACGTTCTCGCCGAAGTGATTCGCGAACACCCCGTACTGCTCAACCGTGCACCGACCCTTCACCGTCTGGGTATCCAGGCGTTCGAGCCTGTGCTCATCGAAGGTAAGGCGATTCAGCTGCACCCGCTGGTCTGCGCCGCGTACAACGCCGACTTCGACGGTGACCAGATGGCCGTTCACGTGCCGCTGACCCTGGAAGCCCAGCTCGAAGCGCGCGCGCTGATGATGTCGACCAACAACATCCTGTCGCCAGCCAACGGTGAGCCAATCATCGTTCCGTCGCAGGACGTTGTACTGGGTCTGTACTACATGACCCGCGAAGCCATCAACGCCAAGGGCGAAGGTCGCGTGTTCGCCGACCTGCAGGAAGTCGACCGCGTATTCCGCGCCGGCGAAGCCGCCCTGCACGCGAAAATCAAGGTCCGTATCAACGAGACCGTGAAAGATCGTGATGGCAGCATCACCAAGAACACCCGTATCGTCGACACCACTGTCGGCCGTGCGCTGCTGTTCCAGGTTGTGCCTGCCGGCCTGCCGTTCGACGTGGTCAACCAGTCGATGAAGAAGAAGGCGATCTCCAAGCTGATCAACCAGTGCTACCGCGTGGTTGGTCTGAAAGAGACCGTGATCTTCGCCGACCAGCTGATGTACACCGGTTTTGCCTACTCGACCATTTCCGGCGTTTCGATCGGTGTTAACGACTTCGTTATCCCGGATGAAAAAGCCCGCATCATCGGTACCGCCACCGACGAAGTGAAGGAAATCGAGAGCCAGTACGCCTCCGGCCTGGTCACCCAGGGCGAGAAGTACAACAAGGTCATCGACTTGTGGTCCAAGGCGAACGACGAAGTGTCCAAGGCGATGATGGCCAACCTCTCGAAAGAGAAGGTCATCGACCGCGAGGGCATGGAAGTCGAGCAAGAGTCCTTCAACTCGATGTACATGATGGCCGACTCCGGTGCGCGTGGTTCGGCTGCGCAGATCCGTCAGCTGGCCGGTATGCGTGGCCTGATGGCCAAGCCGGACGGCTCGATCATCGAGACGCCGATCACTGCGAACTTCCGTGAAGGTCTGAGCGTACTCCAGTACTTCATCTCGACCCACGGTGCTCGTAAGGGTCTGGCGGATACCGCACTGAAGACCGCTAACTCCGGTTACCTGACTCGCCGTCTGGTAGACGTTGCCCAGGATCTGGTAGTTACCGAGATCGACTGCGGCACCGACCAGGGCCTGCTGATGACTCCGCACATCGAAGGCGGCGACGTTGTCGAGCCGCTGGGTGAGCGCGTACTGGGTCGTGTCATCGCCCGTGACGTGTTCAAGCCGGGCACCGAGGACGTCATCGTTCCTGCCGGTACCCTGGTGGATGAGCAGTGGGTCGAGTTCATCGAGCTGAACAGCATCGACGAAGTGATCGTGCGTTCGCCGATCAACTGCGAAACCCGCTACGGCATCTGCGCCAAGTGCTACGGTCGTGACCTGGCTCGCGGCCACCAGGTGAACATCGGTGAAGCTGTCGGCGTTATCGCTGCGCAGTCGATCGGTGAGCCGGGTACCCAGCTGACCATGCGTACGTTCCACATCGGTGGTGCTGCAAGCCGTACCTCGGCTGCCGACAGCGTCCAGGTGAAGAATGGCGGCATGGTGCGTCTGCACAACCTCAAGCAGGTCGTGCGTGCCGATGGCAACCTGGTTGCCGTATCGCGTTCGGGTGAGTTGGCCATTGCCGACGAATTCGGCCGTGAGCGCGAGCGCTACAAGCTGCCTTACGGTGCGGTGATTTCGGTCAAGGAAGGTGAGAAGGTCGAAGCTGGCGCCATTGTCGCCAAGTGGGACCCGCACACCCACCCGATCGTTACCGAGCTGAAAGGTACCGTGACCTTCGTGGGCATGGAAGAAAACATCACCATCAAGCGCCAGACCGACGAACTGACCGGCCTGACCAACATCGAGGTCCTGGACGTCAAGGATCGCCCTGCCGCAGGCAAGGAAATCCGTCCGGCAATCAAGATGGTCGACGCCAATGGCAAGGACCTGTACCTGCCAGGTACCGACGTACCTGCCCAGTACTTCCTGCCGGCCAACGCCCTCGTCGGTGTGGCTGACGGTGCCCAGATCGGTGTCGGTGACGTTATCGCGCGTATCCCGCAAGAAACGTCGAAGACCCGTGACATCACCGGTGGTCTGCCGCGCGTTGCCGACCTGTTCGAAGCGCGCCGTCCGAAGGAAGCTTCGATCCTGGCTGAAGTCAGCGGCACCATCGCGTTCGGTAAAGAGACCAAGGGCAAGCGTCGTCTGGTCATCACTCCGACCGACGGTAGTGATCCGTACGAAGAGCTGATTCCGAAGTGGCGCCACCTGAACGTCTTCGAAGGCGAACAGGTCAACCGCGGCGAAGTCATCTCCGACGGTCCGAGCGATCCGCACGACATCCTGCGTCTGCTGGGTGTGAGCGCGCTGGCGAAGTACATCGTCAACGAGATCCAGGACGTTTACCGTCTGCAAGGCGTGAAGATCAACGACAAGCACATCGAGACCATCCTGCGTCAGATGCTGCGCAAGGTCGAGATCTCCGAGTCGGGCGATTCCAGCTTCATCAAGGGCGACCAGATGGAACTGACTCACGTACTGGTCGAGAACGAGCGTCTCGCCGGCGAGGACAAGTTCATCTCGAAGTTCACCCGCGTGCTGCTGGGTATCACCAAGGCCTCGCTGTCCACCGAATCGTTCATCTCGGCGGCTTCCTTCCAGGAAACCACCCGCGTACTGACCGAAGCGGCGGTAACCGGCAAGCGCGATTACCTGCGCGGCCTGAAAGAGAACGTGGTCGTGGGTCGTCTGATCCCGGCCGGTACTGGTCTGGCCTACCACAGCGAGCGCAAGCGTCGCCGTGATGCCGACAAACCGCTGCGCGTAAGTGCCAGTGAGGTGGAAGCCGCACTGACCGAAGCGCTGAATTCCAGCGGTAACTAAGTACAGGGCAGGGCCCCGGCTGGCCTCGAGCGATCATCGGTGACATGAATTGTTGCCGATGATCGGGCGAGGAGGGCCGGGGCCTCGTCTTGACTGGGTGCAAGATCCTCCGTAGACTTTTGTACCCTTAAATTTGGTGAGGCTCCGTCTCGCCAATTTTTGGCTTTCTTGCAAGACAATAGAGTCGCAAGACAATCAGTGGAGCTAGTAGATGGCAACTATCAACCAGCTGGTACGTCAGCCGCGCAAGCGTTCGGTCGAGAAGTCCGACGTTCCTGCGCTGCAGAACTGCCCGCAGCGTCGTGGCGTGTGCACCCGTGTGTACACCACCACGCCGAAAAAACCTAACTCGGCACTGCGTAAAGTATGCCGTGTGCGTCTGACCAACGGTTTCGAGGTTTCCTCGTACATCGGCGGTGAAGGCCACAACCTGCAAGAGCACAGCGTCGTCCTGATCCGTGGCGGCCGTGTAAAAGACTTGCCAGGTGTTCGTTACCACACCGTTCGCGGCTCTCTGGATACTTCGGGCGTCAAAGGCCGTAACCAGGGTCGTTCGAAGTACGGTACCAAGCGTCCGAAGTAATCGGCCGTTTGCAGACATCCATTTTTTTGAGTCGATAAGAGTAAGGTCGGGCAGGGGTCGAAGACCCACGTCCCGGGCTAACCTGAAGACCGTTTGAGGGCTTATCATGCCAAGACGTCGTGTAGCAGCAAAACGTGAGATCCTTGACGATCCGAAGTACGGATCCCAGATCCTCGCCAAGTTCATGAACCACGTGATGGAAAGCGGCAAGAAGGCCGTAGCCGAGCGCATCGTTTACGGTGCCCTGGATACCGTCAAAGCACGCAAGAACAGCGACCCCCTGGAAATCTTCGAGAAAGCTCTCGACGCCATCGCTCCGCTGGTCGAAGTAAAGTCCCGCCGTGTCGGCGGTGCCACTTACCAGGTCCCGGTTGAAGTTCGTCCATCCCGTCGTAACGCTCTGGCAATGCGCTGGCTCGTAGACTACGCCCGCAAGCGCGGCGAGAAGTCGATGGCTCTGCGCCTGGCTGGCGAGCTGCTGGATGCTGCTGAAGGCAAAGGTGCTGCAGTCAAGAAGCGTGAAGACGTTCACCGTATGGCTGAAGCCAACAAAGCGTTCTCGCACTACCGCTTCTAATTCAAGCATCAATCATTTTGCGAGGGCTTTATGGCTCGTACTACAGCAATTAACCGCTACCGTAACATTGGTATCTGTGCCCACGTTGACGCGGGCAAGACCACCACTACCGAGCGGATCCTGTTCTACACAGGTCTGAGCCACAAGATGGGCGAGGTGCATGACGGCGCCGCGACCACCGACTGGATGGTGCAGGAGCAGGAGCGCGGTATCACCATTACCTCCGCTGCCGTTACCACCTTCTGGAAAGGTTCCGTTGGTCAGTACGACAACTACCGCGTAAACGTCATCGATACCCCCGGCCACGTTGACTTCACCATTGAAGTAGAGCGTTCGCTGCGTGTACTCGACGGCGCGGTCGTTGTGTTCTGCGGTACCTCCGGCGTTGAGCCGCAGTCCGAAACCGTATGGCGTCAGGCCAACAAGTACGGCGTTCCACGTGTTGTCTACGTGAACAAGATGGACCGTGCCGGTGCCAACTTCCTGCGTGTTGTTGGTCAGATCAAGAATCGCCTGGGTCACACCCCGGTCCCGATTCAGCTGGCCATCGGTTCGGAAGATAACTTCCAGGGTCAGGTCGACCTGATCAAGATGAAGGCTATCTACTGGAACGACGACGACAAAGGCACCACCTACCGCGAGGAAGAAATTCCTGCGGACATGCTCGAGCTGGCCGAAGAGTGGCGCGCGAACATGGTGGAGGCTGCTGCTGAAGCCAACGAAGAGCTGATGAACAAGTACCTTGAAGAAGGTGAGCTGACCGTCGAAGAGATCAAGGCAGGCCTGCGCGCGCGCACCCTGGCCAGCGAGATCGTTCCGGCTGTCTGCGGTTCGTCGTTCAAGAACAAGGGCGTTCCCCTGGTTCTCGACGCCGTTATCGAGTTCCTGCCTGCTCCGACCGAGATCCCTGCAATCCAGGGTATCAACCCGGACGACAAGGACCTGGATAAAGAAGATCCGGCTGTTCGTAAAGACGAGCGTCACGCAGACGACAACGAGCCGTTCTCGGCTCTGGCCTTCAAGATCGCGACCGACCCGTTCGTAGGTACTCTGACCTTCGTTCGCGTCTACTCGGGTGTTCTGAAGTCCGGTGACTCCGTGATCAACTCGGTCAAGGGCAAGAAAGAGCGCGTTGGTCGTATGGTGCAGATGCACGCCAACCAGCGTGAAGAGATCAAGGAAGTGCTCGCTGGCGACATCGCGGCGCTGATCGGCATGAAAGATGTGACCACCGGCGAAACCCTGTGCGACATCGACAAGCCAATCATCCTTGAGCGTATGGACTTCCCTGAGCCGGTTATTTCGCTCTCCGTCGAGCCGAAAACCAAGGCTGACCAGGAGAAGATGGGTATCGCTCTGGGCAAGCTGGCCCAGGAAGACCCGTCGTTCCGCGTCAAGACCGACGAAGAGACTGGCCAGACCATCATCTCGGGCATGGGTGAGCTGCACCTGGACATCCTCGTTGACCGCATGAAGCGCGAGTTCAACGTCGAAGCCAACATCGGCAAGCCTCAGGTTTCGTACCGCGAGAAGATCACCAAGTCCAACGTCGAGATCGAAGGCAAGTTCGTCCGTCAGTCGGGTGGTCGTGGTCAGTTCGGTCACTGCTGGATCCGTTTCTCGGAGCCAGATCAGGACGACAAGGGCAACATCACCGAAGGTCTGGTGTTCTCCAACGAAGTCGTTGGTGGTGTGATTCCTAAGGAATTCATTGCCCCGATCCAGAAGGGTATCGAAGAACAGATGAAAAACGGCGTTGTTGCCGGTTATCCTCTGATCGGCCTGAAGGCCGCGGTATTCGACGGTTCGTACCACGACGTCGACTCCAACGAAATGGCGTTCAAGATCGCTGCTTCGATGGCAACCAAGCAACTGGCCCAGAAGGGCGGTGGCGTGGTCCTCGAGCCGATCATGAAGGTCGAAGTTGTAACCCCGGAAGACTACCTGGGTGACGTGATGGGTGACCTGAACCGTCGTCGTGGTCTGGTCCAGGGTATGGATGAGTCGGTCTCCGGCCGCGTCGTCCGTGCTGAAGTTCCGCTCGGAGAGATGTTCGGTTATGCGACCGACGTTCGTTCCATGTCTCAGGGTCGCGCAAGCTACTCCATGGAATTCTCCAAATACGCCGAAGCTCCGTCGAACATCGTCGAAGCACTCGTTAAAAAACAAGGCTAATCCCCTTTAGGCAAGAGGTTCACTGTCGTGGCTAAAGAAAAATTTGATCGTTCCCTTCCGCACGTTAACGTTGGCACCATCGGCCACGTTGACCACGGTAAGACCACTCTGACCGCAGCTCTGACTCGCGTTTGCTCCGAAGTTTTCGGTTCGGCAATCGTTGAGTTCGACAAGATCGACTCGGCTCCGGAAGAAAAAGCACGCGGTATCACCATCAACACCGCTCACGTTGAGTACAACTCGACCATTCGTCACTACGCTCACGTTGACTGCCCAGGTCACGCTGACTACGTGAAGAACATGATCACCGGTGCTGCCCAGATGGACGGCGCGATCCTGGTTTGCTCGGCCGCCGATGGTCCGATGCCACAAACCCGTGAGCACATCCTGCTGTCCCGTCAGGTTGGCGTTCCGTACATCGTGGTCTTCCTGAACAAGGCTGACCTGGTAGACGACGCCGAGCTGCTGGAACTGGTCGAGATGGAAGTTCGCGACCTGCTGTCCACCTACGACTTCCCAGGCGACGACACTCCGATCATCATCGGTTCCGCTCGTATGGCCCTGGAAGGCAAAGACGACAACGAAATGGGCACTACCGCTGTCAAGAAGCTGGTAGAGACTCTGGACAGCTACATTCCTGAGCCAGTTCGTGCCATCGACCAGCCGTTCCTGATGCCGATCGAAGACGTATTCTCGATCTCGGGTCGTGGTACCGTTGTTACCGGTCGTATCGAGCGTGGTATCGTCCGCGTTCAGGATCCGCTGGAAATCGTTGGTCTGCGTGACACCACCACCACCACCTGCACCGGTGTTGAGATGTTCCGCAAGCTGCTGGACGAAGGTCGTGCTGGCGAGAACTGCGGCGTTCTGCTGCGTGGTACCAAGCGTGACGACGTTGAGCGTGGCCAGGTTCTGGTCAAGCCAGGTTCGGTCAAGCCGCACACCAAGTTCACCGCAGAAGTCTACGTCCTGTCGAAGGAAGAAGGCGGCCGTCACACTCCGTTCTTCAAAGGCTACCGTCCTCAGTTCTACTTCCGTACCACTGACGTGACCGGTAACTGCGAACTGCCGGAAGGCGTTGAGATGGTAATGCCAGGTGACAACATCCAGATGACTGTCACCCTGATCAAGACCATCGCGATGGAAGACGGTCTGCGCTTCGCCATCCGTGAAGGCGGTCGTACCGTCGGCGCCGGCGTCGTAGCCAAAATCATCGAGTAATCACTCGACCGATTGAAAAAACCCCCGCTCAGCGGGGGTTTTTTTTATTGGGTTGACACTAAATTGGGGCGTCTATAGAATCACGCCTCCTTTTAGCGGGCGTAGTGCGTCCGTTGGGAACAGCCTGGAGTCTGAAATCCAATGCAAAATCAGCAAATCCGTATCAGGTTGAAGGCTTTCGACCATCGCCTGATCGACCAATCCACCCAGGAAATCGTGGAAACCGCGAAACGTACTGGTGCACAAGTGCGTGGTCCAATTCCACTGCCTACCCGCAAAGAGCGTTTCACCGTTCTGGTCTCCCCGCACGTCAACAAAGACGCGCGTGACCAGTACGAGATTCGCACTCATAAGCGTGTTCTGGACATCGTCCAGCCAACGGATAAAACCGTTGACGCGCTGATGAAGCTTGATCTGGCGGCCGGCGTGGAAGTGCAGATCAGCCTCGGCTAAGACTTCGGTCTGGTCGTGTAACGCTCTGAAATGGGCGGCCATAGCGGGTGAAAGCCCCGTACACTCATGAGGTTTACAACATGACTATTGGTGTAGTCGGTCGAAAAGCGGGTATGACCCGTATTTTCACCGAAGAAGGTGTCTCCATTCCGGTCACGGTCATTGAGATCGAGCCGAATCGCGTCACCCAGTTCAAAACCGAAGAAACTGATGGCTACCGTGCAGTGCAAGTCACTGTCGGCGAGCGTCGTGCTTCGCGCGTGACCGCCGCTCAGGCAGGCCACTTTGCCAAGGCCAACGTTGCCGCTGGTCGCGGTGTCTGGGAGTTCCGTCTTGAAGAAGGCGATTTCCAGGCTGGCGATCTGATCAAAGCTGAACTCTTCACTGCAGGCCAGCTGGTAGACGTAACCGGTCAGTCCAAAGGTAAAGGCTTCGCCGGTACCATTAAGCGTTGGAACTTCCGTGGTCAAGATAACACCCACGGTAACTCCGTATCGCACCGTGTCCCTGGCTCCATCGGCCAGTGCCAGACTCCTGGTCGTGTATTCAAGGGCAAGAAAATGTCCGGTCACATGGGCGCCGAGCGCGTGACTGTTCAGTCCCTGGAAGTAGTACGCGTAGACGCTGAACGCAACCTGCTGCTGATCAAGGGTGCCGTTCCAGGCGCTACTGGCGGCGACGTGGTCGTGCGTCCGGCTGTCAAGGCTCGCGGGTAAGGGGAAACTGACATGCAACTTAATGTAAATGACGCTCAGGCGATCGAAGTTTCCGAACTGACTTTCGGTGGCGAATTCAACGAGACGCTGGTTCACCAGGCAGTCGTAGCCTACATGGCTGGCGGTCGTCAGGGCACCAAGCAGCAGAAGACCCGTTCTGACGTGGCCGGTGGCGGTAAGCGCCCATGGCGTCAGAAAGGTACTGGCCGTGCTCGTGCCGGTACTACCCGTGGTCCGATCTGGCGTGGCGGTGGTGTAACCTTCGCAGCTCGTCCTCAAGATCACTCGCAGAAGCTCAACAAGAAGATGTACCGCGCAGCCCTGCGCTCCATCCTCGCTGAGCTGGTGCGTAGCGACCGTCTGGTCGTGGTTCAGGACTTCGCTGTCGAAGCACCGAAAACCAAGGATCTGCTGAACAAGCTGAACGGCATGGGTCTGAGCGACGTTCTGATCGTTTCCGACGCTGTTGATCAGAACCTGTACCTGGCTGCTCGCAACCTGCCGCACGTCGACGTACGTGACGTTCAAGGTTCCGACCCGGTCAGTCTGATCGCATACGAGAAAGTGTTGATCACTGTCTCGGCCGTGAAGAAATTCGAGGAGCTGCTGGGATGAACCAGGAACGCGTATTCAAAGTCCTCCTTGGCCCGCACGTTTCCGAGAAGGCTACCGTTCTGGCTGAGAAAAAAGGCCAGTTCGTATTCAAGGTTGCTACCGATGCGACCAAGCTGGAAATCAAGAAAGCTGTCGAAGGCCTGTTCAACGTAAAAGTTGAAAACGTGTCGACTGTCAACGTTCTGGGTAAAACCAAGCGTACCGCACGTGGTCTGGGCAAGCGTAATGACTGGAAGAAGGCGATCGTCTCCCTTCAGCCAGGCCAAGATCTCGATTTCAGCAGCAGTGCTGAGTAAGGAAGGGGTGCATCATGGCAATCGTTAAATGCAAACCGACTTCCCCTGGCCGCCGTTTTGTGGTCAAGGTGGTCAACAAGGAGCTGCACAAAGGCGCTCCTCACGCACCGCTGCTCGAGAAAAAATCGAAGTCTGGTGGTCGTAACAACAATGGCCGCATCACCACTCGTCACGTTGGTGGTGGTCATAAGCAGCATTACCGTCTGGTCGACTTCCGTCGCAACGATAAAGATGGCATTCCAGCCACTGTCGAGCGTATCGAATACGATCCGAACCGTACTGCTCACATCGCCCTGCTGTGCTACGCAGACGGCGAGCGTCGCTACATCATCGCCCCTAAAGGCGTGAGTGCTGGCGACCAGCTGATCGCAGGTGCCCTGGCCCCAATCAAGGCCGGTAACTCCCTGCAACTGCGCAACATCCCAGTAGGTAGCACCATTCACGGCATCGAACTGAAGCCGGGTAAAGGTGCTCAGATCGCTCGTTCCGCTGGTGCTTCCGCTCAGCTGATCGCGCGTGAAGGCGTCTACGTGACTCTGCGTCTTCGCTCTGGCGAAATGCGTAAAGTACTGGCTGAGTGCCGTGCGACCCTGGGCGAAGTCTCGAACTCCGAGCACAGCCTGCGTTCGCTGGGTAAAGCTGGTGCCAAACGCTGGCGCGGCGTTCGCCCAACCGTTCGTGGTGTTGCCATGAACCCGGTTGACCACCCGCATGGTGGTGGTGAAGGTCGTACCTCCGGTGGTCGTCATCCGGTATCGCCATGGGGCTTCCCAACCAAGGGTGCTAAAACCCGTGGTAATAAGCGTACCGACAACATGATCGTCCGTCGTCGCAAGTAACTAGAGGGATACGACAGTGCCACGTTCTCTGAAAAAAGGTCCTTTTATCGATCTTCACCTGCTGAAGAAGGTCGAAGTGGCGGTGGAGAAGAATGATCGCAAGCCAGTTAAAACCTGGTCGCGTCGTTCGATGATCCTGCCACAAATGGTCGGTCTGACCATCGCCGTACACAACGGTCGTCAACATGTCCCAGTTCTCGTGAACGAAGACATGGTCGGCCACAAACTGGGCGAGTTCGCCGGTACCCGCACCTACCGCGGGCACGTGGCTGACAAGAAAGCCAAGCGTTAAGGGGTAAGGAAATGGAAGTAGCCGCTAAGTTGTCGGGCGCTCGCATCTCCGCCCAGAAAGCCCGCTTGGTCGCCGACCAGATCCGCGGGAAGAAGGTGGGCGAAGCGCTCAACCTGTTGGCCTTCAGCAGCAAAAAAGCCGCTGAAATCATGAAGAAAGTCCTCGAGTCGGCCGTTGCCAACGCCGAACACAACGAAGGCGCAGACGTTGATGACCTGAAGGTCTCCACCGTCTTCGTCAACGAAGGGCGTTCGCTGAAGCGCATCATGCCACGTGCCAAAGGCCGTGCTGATCGCATCGTCAAGCGGTCTTGCCATATCACTGTCAAGGTTGCGGACAAGTAACGGAGTCGATCAGATGGGTCAGAAAGTACATCCCACTGGCATTCGCCTGGGAATCGTCAAGGAGCACACCTCCGTCTGGTATGCAGACGGCGCTACTTACGCAGATTACCTGTTGAAGGATCTGAAAACGCGTGAGTACCTCCAAGACAAACTAAAAAGCGCGTCCGTAAGCCGTATCGATATTCATCGCCCGGCTCAAACTGCACGCATCACCATCCACACCGCTCGTCCCGGTATCGTTATCGGCAAGAAAGGTGAAGATGTTGAGAAACTGCGTCAGGACCTGACCAAGCAGATGGGTGTGCCTGTGCACATCAACATCGAAGAGATCCGCAAGCCGGAACTCGACGCCATGCTGGTTGCTCAGAGCGTTGCCCAGCAGCTGGAGCGCCGCGTTATGTTCCGTCGCGCCATGAAGCGCGCCGTGCAGAACGCCATGCGTATTGGTGCCAAGGGCATCAAGATCCAGGTGAGCGGTCGTCTCGGCGGTGCCGAGATCGCACGTACCGAGTGGTATCGCGAAGGTCGTGTGCCTCTGCACACCCTGCGTGCCGATATCGACTACAACACCTACGAAGCTCACACCACCTACGGTGTGATCGGTGTGAAGGTTTGGATCTTCAAAGGCGAAGTAATTGGTGGTCGCCAGGAAGAGCTGAAGCCTCAAGCACCAGCGCCTCGTAAAAAAGCTGCTAAGTAAGGGGTACGCCAAATGTTGCAACCAAAGCGTACAAAATTCCGCAAGCAGATGACCGGCCACAACCGTGGTCTGGCACTGCGCGGTAGCAAGGTCAGCTTCGGCGAGTTCGCTCTGAAAGCTGTTGCTCGCGGTCGCCTCACCGCCCGCCAGATCGAGTCGGCACGTCGTGCCCTGACCCGTCACGTAAAACGTGGCGGCAAGATCTGGATCCGTGTCTTCCCGGACAAGCCGGTTACCAAGAAGCCTCTCGAGGTTCGTATGGGTAAAGGTAAAGGTTCCGTGGAATACTGGGTTGCCCAGATTCAGCCAGGCAAAGTCCTGTACGAAATCGAGGGTGTTTCTGAAGAGCTGGCGCGCGAAGCTTTCGCCCTGGCCGCTGCAAAGCTGCCTCTCGCCACCTCCTTTGTTAAGCGGACGGTGATGTGATGAAAGCGAATGAACTTCGTGAAAAATCCGCACAGCAACTGAATGAGCAACTGCTCGGCTTGCTGCGCGACCAGTTCAATCTGCGCATGCAGAAAGCAACTGGCCAGTTGGGGCAGTCGCACCTGCTCTCGCAAGTTAAGCGTGACATCGCTCGCGTGAAAACTGTGCTCAACCAGCAGGCAGGTAAGTGATCATGGCTGAAGCTGAAAAAACCGTCCGTACGCTGACTGGCCGTGTCGTCAGCGACAAAATGGACAAGACCATCACCGTTCTGATCGAGCGTCGCGTAAAGCACCCGATCTACGGTAAATACGTTAAGCGTTCGACTAAGCTGCACGCGCACGACGAATCCAACCAGTGCAAGATCGGCGACAAGGTTTCCATCCGTGAAACCCGTCCGCTGGCCAAGACCAAGTCCTGGGCACTGGTTGAAGTCCTCGAACGCGCTGTTGAAGTCTAAGGGCTAGGGGTCGGAGAAATTTTATGATTCAGACTCAATCCATGCTCGATGTGGCCGATAACAGCGGCGCTCGTCGCGTCATGTGCATCAAGGTGCTCGGCGGTTCCCACCGTCGTTACGCCGGCATCGGTGACATCATCAAAGTAACCGTCAAGGAAGCAATTCCGCGCGGCAAGGTCAAAAAAGGCCAGGTGATGACCGCTGTTGTCGTCCGTACCCGTCACGGTGTACGTCGCGCTGACGGTTCCATCATTCGTTTCGACGGCAACGCTGCTGTTCTGCTGAACACCAAGCAAGAGCCGATCGGCACTCGCATCTTCGGGCCAGTGACCCGTGAACTTCGTACCGAGAAGTTCATGAAGATCGTCTCGCTCGCCCCAGAAGTGCTCTAAGGAGATCCGACATGCAAAAGATTCGTCGTGACGACGAGATCATCGTGATCGCCGGCAAAGACAAAGGTAAGCGCGGTAAGGTGCTGAAGGTTCTGGCTGATGACCGCCTGGTCATCGGTGGTGTGAACCTGGTCAAGCGTCATACCAAGCCTAACCCGATGGCGGGCGTCCAGGGCGGTATCGTCGAGAAAGAAGCGCCTCTGCACGCTTCCAACGTTGCCATCTTCAACGGCGAAACCAACAAGGCTGACCGCGTTGGTTTCAAAGTAGAAGACGGTAAGAAAATTCGTGTCTTCAAGTCGACCCAAAAAGCGGTTGATGCTTGAACACTGCTAGGTAGAAGACCATGGCACGACTGAAAGAGATTTACCGGAACGAAATCGCTCCTAAGCTTAAGGAAGAACTTAAGCTGTCGAACGTGATGGAAGTTCCGCGCGTTACCAAAATCACCCTGAACATGGGTCTGGGCGAAGCGATCGGCGACAAGAAAGTCATCGAGCACGCTGTTGCCGACCTGGAAAAGATCACCGGTCAAAAGCCGGTCGTGACTTTCGCTCGTAAATCCATCGCGGGCTTCAAAGTCCGTGAGGGCTGGCCGATCGGCGTCAAGGTGACCCTGCGTAGCGACAAGATGTACGAATTCCTGGACCGCCTGCTGGCGATCTCCCTGCCTCGGGTTCGCGACTTCCGCGGCCTGAATGCCAAGTCCTTCGATGGCCGTGGCAACTACAGCATGGGCGTGAAAGAGCAGATCATCTTCCCGGAAATCGACTACGACAAGATCGATGCTCTGCGCGGTTTGGACATCACCCTGACCACCACTGCTCGTTCGGACGACGAAGGCCGCGCTCTGCTGCGTGCTTTCAAGTTCCCGTTCCGCAACTGATTGGAGTAGGAAAATGGCCAAGAAGAGCATGAAAAACCGCGAGCTGAAGCGTCAGCTCACGGTAGCCAAGTTCGCTAAAAAGCGCGCTGAGCTGAAAGCGACCATCGTCAACCTGAACGCCTCTCCAGAAGAGCGTTTCGCTGCCGTTGTCGCTCTGCAGAAGCAACCACGTGACGCCAGCGCCTCGCGCCTGCGTAACCGTTGCCGCCTGACCGGTCGTCCGCACGGTGTATACCGTAAGTTCGGCCTGGGCCGTAACAAGCTGCGCGAAGCCGCCATGCGCGGTGACGTGCCAGGTCTGGTCAAGGCCAGCTGGTAATCCCGGTTGGCGTGACGCCGGCGCGAGGGGAGCAATCTTCCGACCGTCGGTGACCTCGCAACGAAACAAGCCCCTATATGGGGCTTGTTTCGTTTCTGCCTTGTGTCTAGAATGACCGGCTCACCTGAGCCTGGGTTTTTTGCCCTGCCTGCTCGGGTGGTTGTGATAGCCGCAAGGCTAATAATTCTTGTATCAGGAGCATCTAGCCCATGAGTATGCAGGACCCGTTAGCGGACATGCTAACTCGCATCCGTAATGCCCAGATGGCTGAAAAGTCTGTCGTAAGCATGCCTTCTTCCACCCTGAAGGTCGCGGTTGCCAAAGTACTGAAAGACGAAGGCTACATCGCCAGCTACGAAGTGACCGGCGAAGCCAAGCCTTCCCTGTCGATCGAGCTGAAGTACTTCGAAGGCCGTCCGGTCATCGAAGAGCTGAAGCGTACCAGCCGTCCTGGCCTGCGCCAGTACAAGGCCGTTACCGAGCTGCCGAAAGTACGTGGCGGCCTGGGCGTGTCTATCGTCTCCACCAACAAAGGTGTGATGACTGACCGCGCTGCGCGCGCTGCCGGTGTCGGCGGCGAAGTTCTGTGCACAGTGTTCTAAGGGGAGATAGGCATGTCTCGCGTCGCTAAGAACCCCGTTAAGCTGCCAGCAGGCGTCGAAGTCAAATTCGCCGGCCAGCAGCTTTCGGTGAAGGGTGCCAAGGGCACTCTCGAACTGAACGTTCACTCGTCTGTTGAAGTTACCGAAGAAGCTGGTGAGCTGCGTTTCGTTGCTCGCAACGGTGACCAGCAAGCTCGCGCCATGGCCGGTACTACCCGCGCCCTGGTGAACAACATGGTCCAAGGCGTAAGCCAAGGCTTCGAGCGCAAGCTCCAGCTGGTCGGTGTTGGTTACAAGGCTCAGGCTAAAGGCACCGTCCTGAACCTGGCTCTGGGCTTCTCGCACCCAGTGGATTACGAACTGCCAGCCGGTATCACCGCTGAAACCCCAAGCCAGACCGACATCCTGATCAAGGGTATCGACAAGCAGCTGGTGGGTCAGGTGGCCGCTGAAGTCCGCGGTTTCCGTCCGCCAGAGCCTTACAAGGGCAAGGGTGTGCGTTACGCGGATGAAGTAGTCCGTCGTAAAGAAGCCAAGAAGAAGTAGGGCCTAGCAAATGACCGACAAAAAAGTTATTCGACTGCGTCGCGCTCGCAAAGCACGCCTGAAAATGCACGAGCTCGAAGCCGTGCGTCTGTGCGTGTTCCGCTCCTCGCAGCACATCTATGCCCAGGTCATCTCGGCCGACGGCAGCAAGGTTCTGGCAAGCGCCTCGACCTTGGACAAAGAACTGCGTGATGGCGCCACCGGCAACATCGACGCGGCCACTAAGGTTGGCAAGCTGGTAGCTGAGCGTGCGAAAGCCGCCGGTGTATCTCAAGTTGCCTTTGACCGTTCCGGCTTCAAGTACCACGGCCGCGTCAAGGCGCTGGCTGATGCTGCTCGTGAAGGCGGGCTGGAGTTCTAAGTTATGGCAAATAACGATCAAAAGCGCGACGAAGGCTACATCGAGAAGCTGGTTCAAGTTAACCGCGTAGCCAAAACCGTTAAAGGCGGCCGTATCTTCACCTTCACCGCGCTGACCGTGGTAGGTGATGGCAAGGGTCGTGTTGGCTTTGGCCGTGGCAAATCGCGCGAAGTACCTGCCGCGATCCAGAAAGCCATGGAAGCTGCTCGTCGCAACATGATTCAGGTTGACCTGAAGGGCACCACCCTGCAGTACGCCACCAAGGCCGCCCACGGCGCCTCGAAGGTCTACATGCAGCCTGCCTCGGAAGGTACCGGTATCATCGCCGGTGGCGCAATGCGTGCCGTCCTGGAAGTTGCTGGCGTTCAGAACGTCCTGGCCAAGTGCTACGGTTCGACCAACCCGGTGAACGTGGTTCACGCCACCTTCAAGGGTCTGAAAGCCATGCAATCCCCTGAGTCCATTGCTGCCAAGCGCGGCAAGACTGTCGAGGAGATCTTCTGATCATGGCAACCGTAAAAGTAACGCTGATCAAGAGCGTCTCGGGCCGTATCCCTAACCACAAGCTGTGCGTCAAGGGTCTGGGTCTGCGTCGCATCGGTCACACTGTAGAAGTCCAGGATACTCCCGAAAACCGCGGGATGATCAACAAGGCCTACTACATGCTGAAGGTCGAGGGTTAATCGATGAAACTCAATGATCTGAGTCCAGCGCCGGGTTCCCGTCGCGAGAAGCACCGTCCGGGCCGTGGTATCGGTAGCGGTCTGGGTAAGACCGGTGGCCGTGGCCACAAGGGTCAGACCTCCCGTTCCGGTGGCTCCATCGCTCCAGGCTTCGAAGGCGGTCAACAGCCGCTGCACCGTCGCCTGCCGAAGTTCGGCTTCGTTTCCCTGAAAGCCATGGACCGCGCAGAAGTGCGTCTGTCCGAGCTGGCCAAGGTGGAAGGCGATCTGATCACCGTTCAGTCCCTCAAGGACGCCAACGTGATCGGCCAGCACGTACAGCGCGTGAAAATCATGCTGTCGGGCGAAGTCACTCGCGCAGTCACCCTCAAGGGTATCGCCGTCACCAAAGGTGCACGTGCGGCTATCGAAGCAGCTGGCGGCAAGTTCGAGGAATAAATGGCTAAGCAAGGTGCTCTCTCTTCGCTCGGTAAGGGCGGGATGTCGGAACTCTGGGCTCGTCTGCGTTTTCTGTTCATGGCGATCATCGTCTATCGGATTGGCGCGCACATCCCAGTGCCAGGCATTAACCCGGACCGTCTCGCGGATCTGTTCCGGCAGAATGAGGGGACCATTCTTAGCTTGTTCAACATGTTTTCCGGTGGCGCGCTGGAGCGCATGAGCATCTTTGCACTGGGGATCATGCCGTACATCTCGGCATCGATCATCATGCAGCTCATGACCGCTGTCAGCCCGCAACTGGAGCAGTTGAAGAAGGAAGGTGAAGCTGGCCGTCGCAAGATCAGCCAGTACACCCGCTACGGCACCGTTATCCTGGCGCTGGTTCAAGCCATTGGCATGTCCATTGGCCTGGCCAACCAGGGCGTGGCGTTTTCTGCGGGCCTGGGCTTCCATGTCGTCGCTGTCTCCACCTTCGTGGCGGGCGCGATGTTCATGATGTGGCTCGGCGAGCAGATTACCGAGCGCGGTGTGGGCAACGGTATCTCGATGTTGATCTTCGCGGGTATCGTTGCCGGTCTTCCGAGAGCAATCGGGCAGTCTTTCGAGTCTGCACGCACAGGCGATATCAACATCTTCGCCCTGGTCGCAATCGGTTTGCTGGCAGTAGCGATTATCGGTTTCGTGGTGTTCATTGAGCGTGGTCAGCGTCGTATCGCCGTTCACTACGCCAAGCGTCAGCAGGGCCGCAAGGTCTTCGCTGCGCAGACCAGCCACCTGCCGCTGAAGGTGAACATGGCGGGCGTAATTCCGGCCATTTTCGCGAGCAGCATCTTGCTGTTCCCGGCTTCGCTGGGTGCCTGGTTCGGTCAGTCCGAAGGTATGGGCTGGCTGCAGGACATCTCGCAGTCGATCGCTCCTGGTCAGCCGTTGAACATTTTGCTGTTTAGTGCAGGGATCATTTTCTTCTGCTTCTTCTACACAGCGTTGATGTTCAACCCGAAAGACGTAGCGGAAAACCTGAAGAAGTCCGGTGCCTTTATTCCGGGCATCCGTCCTGGTGAGCAGTCGGCGCGCTACATTGATGGCGTCCTGACCCGTCTGACCATGTTCGGTGCTCTTTACATGATGGCCGTCTGCCTTCTGCCCCAGTTCCTGGTGGTGGCAGCAAACGTGCCGTTCTACCTTGGCGGGACCTCGTTGCTGATTGTGGTAGTGGTTGTGATGGACTTCATGTCCCAAGTACAATCGCACCTCGTTTCGCACCAGTACGAATCCCTGATGAAGAAAGCCAACCTGAAAGGCTACGGCGGCAGCGGTCTGCTGCGCTGATTTAGCCCCCTAAGGTTCGAGGAGTCGGTAATGAAAGTTCGTGCATCGGTGAAAAAGCTGTGCCGCAACTGCAAGATCATTCGACGCGAAGGCGTCGTGCGCGTGATCTGCAGCGCGGAACCGCGTCACAAGCAGCGCCAAGGCTGAGTGTGATCCGCGCTTCAAACCCAGCAGCTAGTGTGCTGCTGGGTTGATTATTCGTTTCTACAGCGATATTATCTCGCGCCCTATTTCTTGGCTTCCGGGGCGTAGGTAGCTGTCAATTGGAGTCCCACTGAATGGCCCGTATTGCAGGCGTCAACATTCCAGATAACAAGCATACTGTTATCTCGCTGACCTACATCTATGGTGTCGGTCGCACTACCGCGCAGAAAATCTGTGCGGACGCTGGTGTGAATCCAGCCGCAAAGATCAAGGATCTGAGCGACGAGCAAATCGAAACCCTGCGTGGCGAAGTTGCGAAGTTCACCACCGAAGGTGACCTGCGTCGTGACATCAACATGAAGATCAAGCGCTTGATGGACCTGGGTTGCTACCGCGGCCTGCGTCATCGTAAAGGTCTGCCGGTTCGCGGTCAGCGCACCAAGACCAACGCACGCACCCGTAAGGGCCCGCGTAAGCCGATCCGCAAGTAATCGCCCAGGAATATAGACATGGCAAAACCTGCTGCTCGTCCTCGTAAAAAAGTCAAAAAGACAGTGGTTGATGGCATCGCCCACATCCATGCGTCTTTCAACAACACCATCGTGACCATCACCGACCGTCAGGGCAACGCACTGTCCTGGGCTACTTCCGGTGGTTCGGGTTTCCGTGGTTCGCGCAAATCCACCCCGTTCGCAGCCCAGATCGCTGCTGAGCGTGCTGGTCAAGCTGCGCTGGAATATGGTCTGAAGAACCTCGACGTCAACGTCAAGGGTCCAGGTCCAGGTCGTGAATCCGCCGTTCGTGCACTGAACAGCTGCGGCTACAAGATCGCCAGCATCACCGACGTGACGCCAATCCCGCATAACGGGTGCCGTCCGCCGAAGAAGCGTCGCGTGTAATCAGGAGACAGATAAATGGCACGTTACATTGGTCCAAAATGCAAACTGTCTCGCCGTGAAGGCACTGACCTGTTCCTGAAGAGCGGCGTTCGCGCTCTGGAATCGAAGTGCAACATCGAAGCAGCCCCAGGTATCCACGGCCAGCGCCGTGGCCGTCAGTCCGACTACGGTACCCAGCTGCGCGAGAAACAAAAAGTCCGTCGTATCTACGGTGTTCTGGAGCGTCAGTTCCGCGGTTACTACCAGGCTGCAGCCTCGAAAAAAGGCGCAACCGGTGAGAACCTGCTGCAACTGCTCGAGTGCCGTCTGGATAACGTCGTCTACCGTATGGGCTTCGGCTCGACTCGTTCCGAGTCGCGTCAGCTGGTTTCGCACAAAGCGATCAGCGTCAACGGTAAGACTGTGAACATTCCATCCTACCAAGTTCGTCCGGGTGACGTGGTCTCGGTTCGCGAGAAGTCGCTGAACCAGCTGCGCATTGTTCAAGCCCTTGAACTGTGCGCCCAGCGTGGCCGCGTTGAGTGGGTAGACGTGGATGCTGCTAAAAAGTCGGGCGTTTTCAAGAACGTTCCTGCTCGCAGCGACCTGTCCGCCGACATCAACGAAAACCTGATTGTCGAGCTCTACTCCAAGTAAGGGCTAGAAAATAGGTGCATCCATGCAGATTTCGGTAAATGAGTTTCTGACACCCCGTCACATCGACGTGCAGGTTGTCAGTCCAACCCGCGCCAAGATCACGCTCGAGCCTCTCGAGCGTGGCTTCGGCCATACCCTGGGCAACGCGCTGCGCCGCATCCTGTTGTCCTCCATGCCTGGCTGTGCAGTAGTCGAGGCCGAGATCGACGGCGTACTCCACGAGTACTCCGCGATCGAAGGTGTTCAGGAAGACGTCATTGAAATCCTGTTGAACCTGAAAGGCCTGGCTATCAAACTGCACGGTCGTGACGAAGTTACGCTGACCTTGTCGAAAAAGGGTTCGGGGGTGGTTACCGCTGCCGATATTCAGCTGGATCACGATGTCGAGATCGTCAACCCCGATCACGTAATCGCGAACCTGGCGTCCAACGGCGCCCTGAACATGAAGCTCACCGTAGCTCGTGGTCGCGGTTACGAGCCGGCCGACTCCCGTCAGACCGACGAAGACGAAAGCCGCAGCATTGGCCGTCTCCAGCTGGACGCTTCGTTCAGCCCGGTGCGTCGTATCGCCTACGTGGTCGAGAACGCCCGTGTTGAACAGCGTACCAACCTGGACAAGCTGGTCATCGATCTGGAAACCAACGGTACCCTGGATCCTGAAGAGGCTATCCGTCGTGCCGCGACCATCCTGCAACAGCAGCTGGCCGCGTTCGTCGACCTCAAAGGTGACAGCGAGCCAGTTGTGGTTGAGCAGGAAGACGAGATCGATCCGATCCTGCTGCGCCCGGTTGACGACCTGGAACTGACCGTACGTTCGGCCAACTGCCTCAAGGCGGAGAACATCTACTACATCGGCGACCTGATTCAGCGTACCGAAGTAGAGCTGTTGAAGACTCCTAACCTGGGCAAGAAGTCCCTGACTGAAATCAAGGACGTCCTGGCCTCCCGTGGTCTTTCCCTCGGCATGCGCCTCGACAACTGGCCGCCTGCAAGTCTTAAGAAAGACGACAAGGCGACTGCCTGATCGTCGTAATCACCGAACGTAGTGTTTGGTAAGGAATGAATCATGCGTCATCGTAAAAGTGGACGTCACCTGAGCCGTACCAGCTCTCACCGCAAGGCTATGTTCCAGAACATGGCAGTGTCGCTGATCGAGCACGAGCTGATCAAAACCACCCTGCCGAAAGCCAAGGAACTGCGCCGCGTTGCCGAGCCGCTGATCACCCTGGCCAAGGAAGACAGCGTTGCCAACCGTCGTCTGGCCTTCGACCGTACCCGTTCGAAGTCCGCCGTTGGCAAACTGTTCAACGACCTGGGCAAGCGTTACGCCACCCGTCAGGGCGGCTACCTGCGCATCCTGAAGTGCGGTTTCCGCGCTGGCGACAACGCGCCTATGGCGTACGTCGAGCTGGTTGATCGTCCGGTCGGTGGTGCTGTAGAAGCTGCCGAGTAAGACGTTCTGTCTGCTGCAAAGAACCGGGCCTAGGCCCGGTTTTTTGTTGCCTTATAAATTGTTATTTTCTATTGATGTAAGTCAGGTAATGAATTTGTTCTTGTAACATGGGTCGACAATACTCTCTCCAAGCCGATTAGCCGGCAGTTCAAGACCGATCAGGAGAGCCCATGAGCAAGATTCTCACCACCGCAAGCGGCGCGCCCGTAGCCGACAACCAGAATTCCCGTTCCGCAGGCCCCCGTGGCCCGCTGCTGCTCGACGATTTCCACCTGGTCGAGAAGCTCGCCCACTTCAACCGCGAGAACATCCCTGAGCGTCGCGTGCACGCCAAGGGCTCCGGCGCCTACGGTACCTTCACTGTCACCCGCGATATCACTGAACTCACCAGTGCCAAGCTGTTCGACAGCATCGGCAAGCAGACCGAGACGTTCCTGCGCTTCTCCACCGTGGGCGGCGAACGCGGCTCGGCGGACACCGAACGCGACCCGCGAGGTTTCGCGGTGAAGTTCTACACCGAGGAAGGCAACTGGGACATCGTCGGCAACAACACCCCGGTGTTCTTCATCCGTGATCCGCTGAAGTTCCCCGACTTCATCCACACCCAGAAGCGTCACCCGCAGAGCAACCTGAAGAACGCGCAGATGATGTGGGACTTCTGGTCGCATTCGCCCGAGGCGCTGCACCAGGTCACCATCCTGTTCTCTGATCGAGGCATCCCGGACGGCTACCGTCACATGCACGGTTTCGGCAGCCACACCTACAGCCTGATCAACGCCAAGGGTGAGCGCACCTGGGTCAAGTGGCACTTCAAGACCCAGCAAGGTATCAAGAACCTGGCGCCGGCCGAGGCCGCCCGCCTGGCGGGCAGCGACCCGGACTACGCCCAGCGCGACCTGTTCCAGGCCATCGAGCGTGGCGACTTCCCGCGTTGGAGCGTGTGCATCCAGGTGATGAGCGAAGCCGAGGCCGCCAGCCGTGACGAGAACCCCTTCGACGTGACCAAGACCTGGTCGCAGAAGGACTACCCGTTAATCGAGGTCGGCGTGCTGGAGCTCAACCGCAACCCGCTCAACTACTTCGCCGAAGTCGAGCAGGCGGCGTTCGGGCCCAGCAACATGGTGCCCGGGGTCGGCCTGTCGCCGGACCGCATGCTGCAGGGCCGGGTGTTCGCCTATGCCGATGCTCACCGCTACCGCGTAGGCACCAACCACCAGCACTTGCCGGTCAATGCACCACGCTGCCCGGTGCACAGCTACCAGCGCGATGGCTCCATGGCCACCGGCGCCTACGGCAGTGCTCCGAACTACGAGCCCAACAGCTACGCGGACGCGCCGAAGCAGTCGCCGCGCCATGCAGAACCGGCATTGGCCCTGAACGGTTCGGCGGACCGCTACGACCACCGCGAAGACAACGACTACTACAGCCATGCCGGCGCGCTGTTCCGCCTGATGAGCGATGAGCAGAAGGCGCTGTTGATCGGCAACATCGCCGGCACCATGGCTGGCGTCAGCGAGGATGTCGTCCAGCGTCAACTGCAGTACTTCTTCAAGGCAGATCCTGCCTACGGAGAAGGCATCGCCAAGGCCTTGGGCGTGAACCTCGCCTAAGTCGAAGTGATAACAAGAACCGCCCTCGTTTGGGCGGTTTTTCAATGAATATCACTACTGTTTAGCCGATTATTTGCTTCTAATTGCGCGTTTTTCAGTGACCGCGAACAAAACCTGGTTCACACTATGTCCCATAGACGTATTCACAGGGAGAATCAGGGCGATGCAAGGTCACCCGGACGTAATCAACTACCTCGTCACGTTGCTGAAGGGCGAACTGGCAGCACGCGATCAGTACTTCATTCACTCGCGGATGTACGAAGATTGGGGCTTGGGCAAGCTCTACGAGCGTATCAACCACGAGATGGAAGAAGAGACGCAGCACGCCGATGCCCTGATGCGCCGTATCCTCATGCTCGAAGGCACCCCGGACATGCGCGCCGATGACCTGCACGTTGGCAGCACCGTGCCGGAAATGATCGAGGCCGATCTGAAGCTCGAGTACAAGGTCCGCGCCGCGCTGTGCAAGGGCATCGAGCTGTGCGAGCTGCACAAGGACTACATCAGCCGCGATATCCTGCGTGCGCAGCTGGCCGATACTGAAGAAGATCACACCTACTGGCTGGAGAAGCAGCAGGGGCTGATCAAGGCCATTGGCCTGGAGAACTACCTGCAGTCGCAGATGTAAAAGCTTGGGGCTGCCTTGCAGCCCTTTCGCGGCACGAGGCCGCTCCTACAGGCGATCGCGTAATCTTTTGATTGACGCGTTCAAATGTAGGAGCGGCCTTGTGCCGCGAAAGGCGCGCAAAGCGCCCCTAATGCCTCAAGCCCGATCCCGCTCCAGCAGCGGCTTCAGGTAATGCCCGGTATACGACTGCTTCTTCTCGGCCAGTTCCTCCGGCGTACCGCAGGCAATGATCTGCCCACCCTTGGAGCCACCCTCCGGCCCCAGGTCCACCAGCCAGTCGGCAGTCTTGATCACATCCAGGTTGTGCTCGATCACCACCACGGTATTGCCGTGGTCACGCAGGCGGTGCAGCACGTCCAGCAGTTGCTGGATATCGGCGAAGTGCAGGCCGGTGGTCGGTTCGTCGAGGATATACAGGGTCTTGCCGGTGTCGCGCTTGGACAGCTCGCGTGACAGCTTGACCCGCTGCGCCTCGCCACCCGACAGGGTGGTCGCCGATTGTCCCAGCTTGATGTACGACAGGCCGACATCCATCAGCGTCTGCAGCTTGCGCGCCAGGGCCGGGACCGCGTCGAAGAACTCGCGGGCATCCTCGATGGTCATTTCCAGCACCTCGTGGATGTTCTTGCCCTTGTACTTGATCTCCAGGGTTTCGCGGTTGTAACGCTTGCTCTTGCACACGTCGCAGGGCACGTAGATGTCCGGCAGGAAGTGCATTTCCACCTTGATCAGGCCGTCACCCTGGCAGGCCTCGCAGCGCCCGCCCTTGACGTTGAACGAGAAGCGCCCCGGGCCGTAGCCACGGGAGCGCGACTCCGGCACGCCGGCGAACAGCTCGCGGATCGGCGTGAAGATGCCGGTGTAGGTCGCCGGGTTGGACCGAGGCGTGCGGCCGATCGGGCTCTGGTCGATATCCACGACCTTGTCCAGGTGCTGCAGGCCATCGACGCTGGCGTGCGGCGCGGCCTCCAGGCTGCTCGCGCCGTTGAGCGCGGTGGCGGCGAGGGGGAACAGGGTGTTGTTGATCAGCGTCGACTTGCCCGAGCCGGACACGCCGGTCACGCAGGTCAGCAGGCCGATCGGCAGCTCCAAGTCAACGTTCTGCAGGTTGTTGCCGCGCGCGCCCTTGAGCTTGAGCGACAGCTTCTTGTTGCGCGGGGTGCGCTTGGCCGGAACGACGATCTTCTTGCGCCCGGACAGGTATTTGCCGGTCAGCGAGTCGGGGTGCGCCATGACCTCCTCGGGCGAGCCCTCGGCGACGATCTGGCCGCCATGCACGCCAGCGCCCGGGCCGATATCCACCACGTAGTCGGCCAGACGGATGGCGTCCTCGTCGTGCTCGACCACGATCACTGTGTTGCCCAGGTCGCGCAGGTGGTTGAGGGTGGCCAGCAGGCGGTCGTTGTCCCGCTGATGAAGACCGATGGACGGTTCATCGAGGATGTACATCACTCCCACCAGGCCGGCGCCGATCTGGCTGGCCAGGCGGATACGCTGGGCCTCGCCGCCGGACAGGGTATCGGCGCTGCGGTCCAGCGTCAGGTAATCGAGGCCGACGTTGACCAGGAACTGCAGGCGCTCGCAGATCTCCTTGAGGATCTTCGCCGCGATCTCGCCACGGCGGCCGGTCAGGGTTAGGTCGCTGAAATAGTTGCTGGCTTCACCGATCGGCAGGTTGGTCACCGCCGGCAGGGTCTTCTCGCCCACCCACACATGCCGCGCCTCACGGCGCAGGCGGGTGCCGCGGCAGTCGGGGCAGGGCTGGGTGCCGAGGAACTTGGCCAGCTCTTCGCGCACGGTGGCCGATTCGGTCTCGCGGTAGCGGCGCTCGAGGTTGGGCACGATGCCTTCGAAGGGGTGCGAGCGCTTGACGATGTCGCCACGGTCGTTGAGGTACTTGAAATCGACGCTCTGCTTGCCGCTGCCCTGCAGGATGACCTTCTGGTGCTCGGCCGACAGCTCGCCGAACGGTTCCTCGAGACTGAAGCCGTAGTGCGCGGCGAGTGAGCCGAGCATCTGGAAGTAATAGACGTTGCGCCGGTCCCAGCCACGTATCGCGCCTTCGGCCAGGGTCAGCTCGGCGTTGACCAGGCGCTTGGTGTCGAAGAACTGCTTCACCCCCAGACCGTCACAGGTCGGGCAGGCGCCGGCCGGGTTGTTGAAGGAGAACAGCTTGGGCTCCAGCTCGCTGATCGCATGGCCGCACACCGGGCAGGCGAAGCGCGCCGAGAAGATCACGTCCTCGCCGTCCTCGTCGTCCATCGGCGCGACCAGGGCGATGCCGTCGGCCAGCTTGAGCGCGGTCTCGAACGATTCGGCCAGGCGCTGCTGCAGGTCGGCGCGGACCTTGAAGCGGTCGACCACCACATCGATGCTGTGCTTCTTCTGTTTATCCAGCTTGGGCAGTTCGTCGAGCTCGTAGAGCTTGCCGTTGACCCGGGCGCGGACGAAGCCCTGGGCGCGCAGTTCGTCGAACACCGCCAGGTGCTCGCCCTTGCGCTCGCGGATCACCGGAGCCAGCAGCATCAGCTTGCTGCCTTCGGGCTTTTCCAGCACCAGGTCGACCATCTGGCTGATCGTTTGCGCTTCCAGCGGGATATCGTGGTCCGGGCAGCGTGGAGTACCGACGCGGGCATAGAGCAGGCGCAGGTAGTCGTAGATCTCGGTGATGGTGCCAACGGTCGAGCGCGGGTTGTGCGAGGTCGACTTCTGCTCGATGGAGATCGCCGGCGACAGGCCTTCGATGGTGTCGACGTCGGGCTTTTCCATCATCGACAGGAACTGCCGGGCATAGGCCGACAGCGATTCGACGTAACGGCGCTGGCCTTCGGCGTACAGCGTGTCGAACGCCAGCGAGGACTTGCCGGATCCGGACAGGCCGGTGATCACGATCAGTTTGTCCCGAGGCAGGGTCAGGTCGATGTTCTTCAGGTTGTGGGTACGCGCCCCACGGATCAGGATCTTGTCCACTACGGCCTCGCTCGGCGGGCATAAACAAAGGAGTATACGGCGCGCTGCCATTACGCGGCAAAGCGTCGCGTATATGCCGCCAAGGCGTCGGACTGATAGAATCGCCGCCGGTTCACACGAGGTTAATCCATGCACGACACCCACAACGAGCGCATGAGTGGCAGCGAAACCCGCGCCGCCAGCGGCCTGGCCCTGGTCTTCGCCTTTCGTATGCTGGGCATGTTCATGGTACTGCCGGTGCTGGCCACCTACGGCATGGACCTGGCCGGTGCCACGCCTGCGCTGATCGGCCTGGCCATCGGTGCCTACGGCCTGACCCAGGCCGTGCTGCAGATTCCGTTCGGGGTGATTTCCGACCGCATCGGCCGCCGTCCGGTGATCTACGTGGGGTTGATCATCTTCGCCCTGGGCAGCGTGCTGGCGGCCCAGGCCGATTCCATCTGGGGCGTGATCGCCGGGCGCATCCTGCAGGGCGCGGGGGCCATTTCCGCGGCGGTGATGGCGTTGCTCTCCGACCTGACCCGCGAGCAGCACCGGACCAAGGCCATGGCCATGATCGGCATGAGCATCGGCCTGTCGTTCGCGGTGGCGATGGTGGTCGGCCCGCTGTTGACCCGCGCCTTTGGCTTGTCAGGATTGTTCCTTGCCACCGCAGGACTTGCCCTGGTCGGCATCGGCCTGATCGCCTTCGTCGTGCCCAATTCGCACAATGTGTTGACCCATCGCGAGTCCGGTGTCGCCCGTCAGGCTCTAGGTCCGACCCTGCGCAATCCGGACCTTCTGCGCCTGGATATCAGCATCTTCGTGCTGCACGCGATCCTGATGGCCAGCTTCGTGGCGCTGCCCCTGGCCTTCGTCGAGCGCGGCGGGCTGCCCAAGGAGGAGCACTGGTGGGTGTACCTGACCGCGTTGCTGGTTTCATTTTTTGCAATGATCCCCTTCATCATCTACGGGGAAAAGAAGCGCAAGATGAAACGCGTGTTGCTCGGCGCGGTCAGTGTCCTGCTGCTGGTGGAGGTGTTCTTCTGGCAGTGGGCTGACAACTTGCGCGGACTGGTGATCGGCACCGTGGTATTCTTTACTGCATTCAACCTGCTGGAGGCATCCTTGCCTTCGCTGGTCAGCAAGGTGTCACCTGCCGGTGGCAAGGGGACGGCGATGGGGGTGTACTCCACCAGCCAGTTCCTCGGCGCCGCGCTGGGAGGCATCCTCGGTGGCTGGTTGTTCCAGCACGGTGGCTTGAGCATGGTGTTCCTGGGATGCGCGGTGTTGTGCGTCCTGTGGTTGCTCACTGCGTTGCGCATGAATGAGCCGCCGTACGTGACCAGCCTGCGCATGCCGCTGACGCCTGAAGCGGTCCGGGAAGCCGGGCTGACCGAGCGCCTGATGGCCGTGCCGGGTGTGACCGACGCCGTGGTGGTGGCAGAAGAAGCCGCCATCTATATCAAACTGGATACGAAAATTTTGGACCGTGCGACCCTCGAGCGTCTGGTGAACCCAGCCTCTGCGGCGTGCGAAGCCTAGGAGAACGTTATGGCCCGTGGGGTTAACAAAGTCATTCTGGTCGGTACCTGCGGTCAGGATCCCGAAGTCCGCTACCTGCCCAACGGTAACGCCGTGACCAACCTGAGCCTGGCCACCAGCGAGCAGTGGACCGACAAGCAGTCGGGCCAGAAGGTCGAGCGTACCGAGTGGCACCGTGTGTCGCTGTTCGGCAAGGTTGCCGAGATTGCCGGCGAGTACCTGCGCAAGGGTTCGCAGTGCTACATCGAAGGCAAGCTGCAGACCCGCGAGTGGGAAAAGGACGGTATCAAGCGCTACACCACCGAGATCATCGTCGACATCAACGGCACCATGCAGTTGCTCGGCGGTCGTCCGCAGGGTCAGCAGGGTGGTGGCGACCAATACAACCAGGGTGGTGGTAACAACTACAACCAGGGTGGCCAGCAGCAACAGTACAACCAGGCTCCTCGTCAGCAGGCCCCGCGTCCGCAGCAGGCACCACAGCGCCCGGCGCCGCAACAGCCGGCTCCGCAGCCAGCCGCTGACTTCGATAGCTTCGACGACGATATTCCGTTCTGATACTTCCAGGAGGCGCCATGGGTGCCTCCCGCGAAAACGGAGCTGAAACAAGAAACCCGCTTCATGCCTGAAGCGGGTTTCTTTTTTGCCTGGAAGACCGCTGGTCCAATTTCGGCACCGTTCGGGTTCAACCTTCTTCGAGTGCCGCCCTGGCAAACTGGGCGTCCAGTTCCGGTGTCGCTCCGCTGATGCCGATACCGCCGATGTGTTTGCCGTTCACATCCATGATCGGCAGCCCGCCTTCCAGCAGGGTGAAGCCGGGTAGCGAGGCATAGGGGTTGGCGGGCAGCGCGGCGCTGCGCTCTCCGAGCGAGCGGGACGACAGCGGGAAACGGGCGGATGTCTCGGCCTTGAGCTGCGCAACCTGGATGCTGCCGCTACTGGTGCCATCCATGCGCTGGAAGTACTTCAGGTTGCCGTGGTTGTCGACGATGCTGATGACGATGGCAAAGCCTTGGGCACGGGCGGCTCGTTCTGCGGCATCGGCCATGGCCCGCGCGCGCTCGGTTGTGATCTGCAGGGCGGTGGGAGGCATATGAGCATTGTCTGCCGTCGCCGCTACGGTGGGTTGAAGGAATACCGAAGTGCCAATCAAGAGTGTGGTCAAAAGGTACTTGATGTTCATGCCCGTGAGCCTCGTCCATGTGTGGCCCGTTAACCTAACAGGCACAGGATATTTCGCGACGTAGTCCGTTTCCGATAGCGACGTAGGAGCTCGCAATTGCCGACGTAGTGCTGTTCTTGAATGCCGCCATGTGGCTTGAACTTTGGAAGTGACGATGGCTATCGTCACGCTCCTTCCATTCAGGAACCGAGACATGGATGTGCTCATGGGACTGCTGGCTGCCGTACTCTGGGGAGCCACCGACTTTCTGGTCGGCATGAATGCCCGGGCGGTCGGCGTAAGGCGGGCGGTATTCTTCGGACAGTTGTTGGGCCTGTTGTTGATGGGGCTCATCATTGCCGTATCTTCCCAGCAACTCATCAAGATGGTCGCGGCTCCGGCGAGCGTGCTGCTGCTCGCCTGCCTGGCGGCGCTATGTACCCTGAGCGGCGCGTTGGCACTTTCGAAGGCGTTCGCGATCGGCAAGACCTCGGTGGTTGCACCGCTGGTGACTTCCTATGGTGTGTTCACCACGCTGCTGGCCTGGCTGGGCGGTGAGACGCTGGGTACCTGGCAGATCTTCGGGTTGCTGACCTGCTTTCTGGGTGTGGTCCTGGCCAGCCGTGAGGCAAAGGGCGGCAGTGGGCAAGCGCATGCGGGCGGTCGTCTGTCGGTCGGCTTCGCCCTGCTGGCGGCGCTGCTGTATGGCGTCAGCTTCTGGGTCCAGGGCAAGTACGCACTGCCAGTGCTGGGGCCGGTAAATATGCTGGCGCTGGGCTACGGAGTAGGGGTGTTGTTCCTGCTGCCTGAAGCGCTGCGAATGTTTCGAGACCAGGTTACGGTCAGGCTCAAGACCTGGGGCACCTTGTGTGGTGCCAGCCTTTTCAACCTGGGAGGTTTCTCGGCGTTTTCCTGGGGTGCATTGCATGGCTCGATTGCGGTCGTCACGGTGATCAGTACCTTGTCGGGAGGCATTGCCGCGATTCTCGGCTTCCTGTTCTACCGCGAGCGCCTGTCCCTGCTGCAGGTCGTCGGGGTGATCCTGGTGTTGGTGGGCGCTGTCCTCCTGCATCTGTATGGATGAAGCGGTGAAATGCCCTGAGCCTGATCCAGATCATCGCGCTTTGCAGATTCTTGACTAGGCTTAACAGTTGGCGGTCTCTGTCCACCGCCACCGTGAAGTCCCTGAGGCGCCGGCCAAGTCCCGCGCGCCCGAGAACCTGATCAGGAGTGCACGATGGATCTCAACCGTCGGCAATTCTTCAAGGTCGCCGCCGTCGGCCTTGGAGGCTCGAGCCTCGCGGCGTTGGGCATGGCCCCGACACCCGCGTTCGCCGAGCAGGTGCGCCACTTCAAGCTGGCGCACACCAAAGAAACCCGTAACACCTGTCCTTACTGCTCGGTCGGCTGCGGCCTGATCATGTACAGCCAGGGTGACGCGGGCAAGAACGTCAAACAGAACATCATCCACATTGAGGGCGACGCGGACCATCCGGTCAACCGCGGCACCCTGTGCCCGAAAGGCGCTGGCCTGCTGGACTTTATCCACAGCCCCAGCCGCCTCAAGTACCCCGAGGTGCGCAAGCCGGGCAGCAACGAGTGGACCCGTATCGACTGGGACGAAGCCCTCGATCGTGTCGCCGACCTGATGAAACAGGACCGCGACGCCAACTTCATCGAGAAGAATGCCCAGGGCCAGACGGTCAACCGCTGGCTCACCACGGGCTTTCTCGCCGCGTCCGCCGCTTCCAGCGAAGCGGGTTACATGACGCACAAGGTGATCCGTTCGCTGGGCATGCTGGGGTTCGATAACCAGGCGCGTGTCTGACACGGCCCGACGGTGGCAAGTCTTGCCCCGACGTATGGCCGTGGCGCGATGACCAATCACTGGTCTGACATCGCCAACGCAAACCTGGTCCTGGTGATGGGCGGCAACGCCGCTGAAGCGCACCCGTGCGGCTTCAAGTGGGTGACCGAAGCCAAGGCGCACAACAAGGCGCGGCTGATCGTGGTCGACCCGCGGTTTACCCGTACCGCCTCGGTGGCCGATTACTACGCGCCGATCCGTACAGGCAGCGATATCGCCTTCATGGGTGGGCTGATCAATTACCTGCTGAGCAACGACAAGATCCAGCACGAGTACGTGCGCAACTACACCGACGTGTCGTTCATCGTCAAAGAGAACTATGGCTTCGAGGACGGGCTGTTCAGCGGCTACGACGCGGCCAAGCGCGTGTACGCCGACAAGTCCGGCTGGGGCTACGAGCTGGGCGAGGACGGTTTCGCCAAGGTCGATCCGACCCTGCAGCACCCGCGTTGCGTCTACCAGCTGATGAAGCAGCACTACAGCCGCTACACGCCGGAGCTGGCGAGCATGACCTGCGGCATGCCCCAGGACCAGATGATGAAGATCTGGGAAGAGATCGCCACCTGCTCGGTGCCGGGCAAGACCATGACGATTCTCTACGCCTTGGGCTGGACCCAGCACTCCATCGGCGCGCAGATCATCCGAAGCGCGGCCATGGTGCAGTTGCTGCTGGGCAACGTCGGCATGCCGGGTGGCGGGGTCAACGCCCTGCGCGGTCACTCCAACATCCAGGGCCTGACTGACCTGGGGCTGCTGTCGAACTCGCTGCCGGGTTACCTGACCCTGGCCGGTGATGCCGAGCAGGACTACACCGCCTACATCGACAAGCGCGCCTCCAAACCGCTGCGCCCGGGGCAGCTGTCGTACTGGCAGAACTACGGCAAGTTCCACGTCAGCCTGATGAAGGCCTGGTACGGCGCTAACGCCACCGCCGCCAACAACTGGGGCTACGACTGGCTGCCCAAGCTCGACGTGCCGGCCTACGACGTGCTGCGCATGTTCGAGATGATGGGCCAGGGCAAGGTCAACGGCTACATGTGCCAGGGCTTCAACCCGATCGCCGCGCTGCCGGACAAGAACCGCGTCACCGCGGCCCTGGCCAAGCTCAAGTGGCTGGTGATCATGGACCCGCTGGCCACCGAGACCTCGGAGTTCTGGCGCAACGCCGGCCCGTTCAACGACGTCGACACCGCCAACATCCAGACCGAGGTGATCCGCCTGCCCACCACCTGCTTCGCCGAGGAGGACGGCTCGCTGGTCAACAGCAGCCGCTGGCTGCAGTGGCACTGGAAAGGCGCCGACGGTCCGGGCGAGACCCGTACCGACGTGCGCATCATGAGCGAGCTGTTCCTGCGCCTGCGCAAGCGCTATCAGGCCGAAGGCGGCGCCTACCCCGACCCGATGCTCAACATCAGTTGGCCGTACAAGGTGCCTGAAGAGCCTTCGCCCGAGGAGTTGGCCAAGGAGATGAACGGCTGGGCGGTCAGCGACCTCACCGACGCCACCGGTGCCACGCTCAAGGCCGGCCAGCAGCTGGCCGGCTTCGCCCAGATGAAGGACGACGGCAGCACCGCGTCCGGCTGCTGGATCTTCGCCGGCAGCTGGACCGAGCAGGGCAACCAGATGGCCCGGCGCGACAACAGCGACCCGTACGGCATGCACCAGGTGCAGAACTGGGCCTGGGCCTGGCCGGCCAACCGGCGCATCCTCTACAACCGTGCCTCCAGCGACCCGCAAGGCAAGCCGTGGGACCCGGAGAAGAAGCGCCTGGTGTGGTGGAACGGCAAGGCCTGGACCGGCACCGACGTGCCGGACTTCAAGGTCGACTCGCCACCGGAAGCGGGGATGAACCCGTTCATCATGAACCCCGAGGGCGTGGCGCGGTTCTTCGCCATCGACAAGATGGCCGAGGGGCCGTTCCCCGAGCACTACGAGCCGTTCGAGACGCCGATCGGCATCAACCCGCTGCACCCGCAGAACAAGAAGGCCACCAGCAACCCGGCCGGGCGGATCTTCGATTCGGTGTGGGACACCCTCGGCACCCACGACGAGTTCCCCCATGCGGCGACCACCTACCGGCTGACCGAGCATTTCCACTTCTGGAGCAAGCATTGCCGGCTCAACGCCATCGCCCAGCCCGAGCAGTTCGTCGAGATCGGCGAGGTGCTGGCGAACGAGAAGGGCATCAAGGCCGGCGACCGGGTGCGGGTGTCGAGCAAGCGCGGGCATATCGATGCGGTGGCAGTGGTGACCAAGCGGATCCGTCCGCTGCAGGTCAACAACCAGACCGTGCATCAGATCGGTATCCCGTTGCACTGGGGCTTCACCGGTGCCACCCGGCATGGCTACCTGACCAATACCCTGGTGCCGTTCCTCGGTGACGGCAACACGCAGACGCCGGAGTCCAAGTCGTTCCTCGTCAAAGTGGAGAAACTCTGATGGCCAGCCAAGATATCATCGCCCGCTCGGCCACCACCACCGTACCGCCCTCGGTACGCCAGCAGCAGGAAGTCGCCAAGCTGATCGACACCACCAAGTGCATCGGCTGCAAGGCCTGCCAGGTGGCGTGCTCGGAGTGGAACGAACTGCGTGACGAGGTTGGCCACAACCACGGCACCTACGACAATCCCCAGGACCTCAGCGCCGAGACCTGGACCCTGATGCGCTTCACCGAGCACGAGCGCGACGACGGCAACCTGGAGTGGCTGATCCGCAAGGACGGCTGCATGCACTGTGCCGAGCCAGGTTGCCTGAAGGCCTGCCCGAGCCCGGGGGCGATCATCAAGCACGCCAACGGTATCGTCGACTTCAACCAGGACCATTGCATCGGTTGCGGCTACTGCATCACCGGCTGCCCGTTCAACATCCCGCGCATCTCGCAGAAGGATCACAAGGCCTACAAGTGCACCCTGTGTTCCGACCGCGTGAGCGTGGGCCTGGAGCCGGCCTGCGTGAAGACCTGCCCGACCGGGGCGATCGTCTTCGGCAGCAAGGAGGAGATGAAGGTGCATGCCGACGAGCGCATCGTCGACCTGAAGTCGCGGGGGTACGAGAACGCCGGGCTGTACGATCCGGACGGGGTCGGTGGCACCCATGTGATGTATGTGCTGCACCACGTCGACACGCCGCGAATCTACGCCGGCCTGCCGGACCAGCCTGTGATCAGCCCGCTGGTGGGGCTGTGGAAGGGCTTCAGCAAGCCGCTGGCGTTGCTGGCCATGGGCGCGGCGGTACTGGCCGGGTTCTTCCACTATGTGCGCGTGGGGCCGCAGCGGGTCGAGGAGGACGAGCATCAGACACCTGTGGATGACACTGTCCACCAGGTGGACCCGGCGGTGCATGTCTATGATCCGAACCGCCCGGGCGGGCAGGGGGAGCAGCGGCCATGAACGACAACAAGCCTATCCTGCGCTACAACGCCAACGAGCGGAGCAACCACTGGGTCGTAGCGATCCTGTTCGTGCTGGCCGGCCTCTCGGGGCTGGCGCTGTTCCACCCGGCGCTGTTCTGGCTCAGCCACCTGTTCGGCGGCGGGCCATGGACGCGGATCCTCCATCCGTTCATCGGCGTGGCCATGTTCGTGTTCTTCCTCGGGCTGGTGCTGCGCTTCTGGCGCGCCAACTTCATCACCGCCAACGACCGCCTGTGGCTGCGCCGCATCGACCGGGTGATGCTCAACAAGGAAGAGGGCGTGCCGCCGATCGGCAAGTACAACGCCGGGCAGAAGCTGCTGTTCTGGACCTTGCTGGCCTGCATGCTGGTGCTGCTGGTCAGCGGCGTGGTGATCTGGCGCGCGTACTTCAGCCATTGGTTCGGCATCGACGTCATTCGCCTGTCCGCGCTGCTGCATGCCCTGGCGGCGTTCGTGCTGATCCTCAGCATCATCGTGCATATCTATGCCGGGATCTGGATCAAGGGCTCGATCGGCGCCATGCTGCATGGCTGGGTCAGCCGCGCCTGGGCACGCAAGCACCATGAACTGTGGTACCGGGACGTGACCGGCGACAAGACGCCACACAACCACGGTGGAAAAGAAGGATGACCGTTTGAGCACGATTCTCGAACCCGGGCAGATCGAAGCGTCGGCAGTGATGCCGCCGTTCCTGCACCTGCCCGCCGCCAACCTCTTCGAGGTGCGCGCCAACCGGCTTGAGCAGCTGGCCGAGGGCAACGCCCTAAGCGACTACCTGCGGTTGATGGCCCGGCTATGCCGGATTCAGCAGCTGCTTGTGGATAACCCACCTGCTGGGGTGCCAGTGGCCGAAGAGCGCCAGCGCCTGTGCATAAGTCATGGCCTGCCGCCGCTGACGGCCGACAGCCTGGTACGTGAAGGGCCGTGGCTGGTCTGGTTGCAGGCGTTGCTCGAGCATTTCGCCGCGGAGCCTGATGGGCCGCTGGCGGACGCGCTGGGGACGTTGCGCGGCAGCGATGAGGCGCAACGCAAAGGCTGGGGCATCGCCCTGCTCGGCGGCCAGTACGACGCGGTACCGGCGGCGCTGGTGCCCTTTATCGGCGCCGCGTTGCAGGCGGCGTGGTCCAGCTGGCTGCTGGCCTTGCCTGCGCCTGAGCTCAAACCCGCCGGCAGCCTGGCCCAGTGCCCGGCCTGCGGCTCGCCGGCGATGGCCGGGGTGGTGCGCAATCGCGGCAAGCACAATGGCCTGCGCTACCTGGCCTGCTCGCTGTGTGCCTGCGAATGGCATATTGTGCGGGTCAAGTGCGTGTACTGCGAGTCGAGCAAGGACCTGCGCTACAGCAACCTCGAGGATGACCGCCACGCGCCAGGCAAGGCGCCGCTGCGTGCCGAGTGCTGCCCGGGGTGCCAGAACTACCTCAAGCAGTGCTACCTGGAGAACGACGCTGCGGCCGAGCCGTTGGCCGATGACCTGGCGAGCCTGGCGCTGGACATGCGCCTGGACGAGGAGGGCTTCCAGCGGCTGGCGCCGAATCTGCTGCTGGCGCCGGGGTAGTGTCTACACTGCATTACCGAGTCGCCCTTTTCGCGGGTAAACCCGCTCCCACAGGAAGTGCGCTGGCATCATGGCCGGTGCTGTACCTGTGGGAGCGGGTTTACCCGCGAATGGGCCAGAAAGGACAACGGATCAGTTCAAGGTAGTACCTGAATGTCTTCAACCCTCGCCAGCGACACCCCACGCCTGCCCTCCATCGACACCCTGCTGCGCCACCTGGTCTGCGCGCCCCTGATCGATCGCCATGGCCGCGATGCGGTGTTGGCAACTTTGCGCCAACTGCTCGACGACCTGCGCGAGCCTGCTCGCCTCGGCCAACTGAGTGCCACCGAACTGACCGCCGAAGTCCTCCTGGGCCGAGCCGGCGAACGCCTGGCCATCCAGCAACGCAGCCAGGTACGTCGGGTGTTCAACCTCACCGGCACGGTGCTGCACACCAACCTCGGCCGGGCCTTGCTGCCCGAGGAAGCGGTCGACGCCATGCAGACCGCCGCCCGCTACCCGCTGAACCTGGAGTTCGACCTCAACACCGGCAAGCGCGGCGACCGCGACGACCTGATCGAAGGCCTGATCCGCGAACTGACCGGCGCCGAGGCCGTCACCGTGGTCAACAACAACGCCGCCGCCGTGCTGCTGGCGCTCAACAGCCTGGGCGCACGCAAGGAAGGCATCATCTCCCGTGGCGAGCTGATCGAGATCGGCGGCGCCTTCCGCATACCCGACATCATGGCCCGCGCCGGCGTGAAGCTGCACGAGATCGGCACCACCAACCGCACCCACGCCCGCGACTACGAAGGCGCGATCAACCCGCGCACGGGGCTGCTGATGCGTGTGCACTGCAGCAACTACAGCATCCAGGGTTTCACTACCCAGGTGCCCACCGCGGAACTGGCGCGCATTGCCCATGCACATGAGCTGCCGCTGCTCGAAGACCTGGGCAGCGGCAGCCTGCTCGACCTGACCCGCTGGGGCCTGCCGGCCGAGCCGACCGTGCGTCAGGCCCTGACCGATGGGGCCGACATCGTCACTTTCAGTGGCGACAAGCTGCTCGGCGGGCCGCAGGCGGGGATCATCGTCGGGCGCAAGGAGCTGATCGCGAAGATCAAGAAGAACCCGCTCAAGCGTGCCCTGCGGGTGGACAAGATCACCCTCGCGGCGCTCGAAGCGGTGCTGGCGCTGTACCGCAATCCGGACCGCCTGGCCGAGCGCCTGCCGAGCCTGCGCCTGCTCACCCGGCCCCAGCCCGAAATTGCCGCCCAGGCCGAGCGCCTGGCGCCTGAACTGGCCGCGCGGCTGGGGGCGCAATGGGCAGTCAGCGTCGAACCAGCCCTGGGCATGATCGGCAGCGGCAGCCAGCCCGTGGCGCGCCTGCCCAGCGCGGCCTTGTGCCTGCGTCCACTGGTGTCGAAGAAACTGCGCGGGCGCAGCCTGCATGTACTGGAGCGGGCGCTGCGCGACCTGCAGGTTCCGGTACTGGGCCGCATCGACGACGATGCCCTGTGGCTCGACCTGCGCCAGCTGGACGACGAGGCCCAGTGGCTGGCGCAGCTGCCGAGGTTGCAACTGGGGCCGGTGCAGTGATCGTCGGTACCGCCGGCCACATCGATCACGGCAAGACCGCGCTGCTCCAGGCCCTGACCGGCCAGGCCGGCGACACGCGCCAGGAGGAGCGTGCCCGGGGCATGACCATCGACCTCGGCTACCGCTATGCCGCGCTGGCCGAAGGTGCTCCGCTGACGGGTTTCATCGATGTGCCCGGCCATGAGCGTTTTATCCACAACATGCTCGCCGGCGCCCATGGCATCGATCTGGTGCTGCTGGTGGTCGCCGCCGACGACGGGGTGATGCCACAGACCCGCGAGCATCTGTCGATCATCGAGTTGCTGGGCATTCCCCAGGCGCTGGTGGTCATCAGCAAGTGCGATCGGGTCGAGCCGCAGCGGTTGGCCGAAGTCCAGGCGCAGGTCACGGCGTTGCTGGCGCCCGGGCCATATGCCGGGGTAGCGCAGTTCCCGGTGTCGAGCCTGAGTGGCGAGGGGATCGACGCTTTGCGCGAAGCGTTGCTGGCCGCCGAGGCCCAGGTGCGTCGACGCAGTGTGCGGGGTGGATTCCGCCTGGCCGTGGACCGCGCCTTCGCGGTGTCCGGGGCGGGCGTGGTGGTCACCGGGACGGCCCTGGCCGGGCAGGTCAGTGCCGGTGACACGCTGTTGCTGGGCAAGGCCGGCAAGCCGGTGCGGGTGCGTGGCCTGCATGCGCAGAACCAGGCGGCGCTGGTGGCCGAGGCCGGGCAGCGGGTCGCGTTGAACATCAGCGCTGAACGGCTGGCGGCAGAGCAGGTGCACCGGGGCGACTGGCTGGTGCCGCAGTGGCTGCATGCACCGAGCGTGCGGGTCGATATCGATTTCACCTTGCTGCCGGGCGAGACCCGGACGTTCGAGCATTTCAGCGCGGTGCATGTGCACCTGGGGACCCAGGATGTCACGGCCCGTGTTGCGTTGTTGGAGGGTGAACGGCTCGGCGCCGGCCAGCGCATGTTCGCCCAGTTGCTGCTCAACGCGCCGTTGCAGGCGGTGCATGGCGATCGGCTGGTGCTGCGCGACCAGCGCGCCCAGCGCACCCTCGGCGGTGGCCGCGTGCTCGATCCCTTTGCGCCGAGCCGACAGCGACGCAGCGAGGCGCGCCTGCGCCAGCTGCAGGTACTGCGTGATGCCTCTGAACTGGAGCAGGCCTTGCCGGCGTTGCTCGAAACTGCACCGGGCGGGCTCGATCCGCAGCGGCTCGAGCGCCAGTTCAACCGTCTGCGCGAGACCTGGCAGTTGCCGGAGGATGTGCAGGTAATCGCCACCCGCCAGGGCCAGTTGCTGTTCTCACGCCAGCAGTGGCATTCACTCAAGCAGCAGGTACTGGCGCGGCTGGCGCAGTTCCACGAGCAGGAGCCCGACCAGCTCGGCCCGGACCGCGACCGCCTGCGCCGTTTTACAGCGATGCCGCTGGAGCGTCCGGCGTTTGTCAGCCTGCTGGATGAGCTGCTGGGCGAAGGGGGGATCAGCAGCAGTGGTCCGTGGCTGCATCTGCCTGGGCACAAGGTTCAGTTGAGCGAAGCCGATACTGCACTGTGGGAGCGCTTGCTGCCGCGCTTGCTGGCGGGTGAGTTCGATCCGCCCTGGGTGCGTACGCTGGCTGCCGAGGAGCGCTGCGAGGAGGCCGAGGTGCGCCTGCTGCTGCGCAAGCTCGCCCGCCTGGGCCTGTTGCACCAGGTGGTGCGTGACCTGTTCTACCCGGAGGTGACGCTAAGGCGCATGGCAGAGCTGTTGTTGCAGCAGGCCGAGGCATCGCCGATAGTGCAGGTTGCGGCGTTTCGCGATATGTTGGGCATCGGTCGCAAGCGCAGTGTGCAGATACTCGAGTACTTCGACCGCGTTGGCCTGACCCGGCGGGTCGGCGACCAGCGGCATATCCGCGTCGACAGCGCCCTGGCCCAGTTGCAACGCGGGCCCTGATTTCAAGGAAGGCAATCGCGCCCGGTGGCGCGGCCGGGCTTCAAACCCGGTTGGGGACGGCAGCCGTTCCCGGGCAGGTTCGACTCCCGCTGCCTTCCGCCACTTTTCCAGATGCTGAAACGATCGCGGGGCAAGCCCGCTCCCACGATGCCCTGGGCAGGCTTGTGGGAGCGGGCTTGCCCCGCGATGGCGAACGGAAGATCTACAGGTCAGGCGCGCTCGCCGCACAGGTCCAGCGCGAACCAATGCTCCGCCGCCTGCACATCCAGCCCCGCGCCCAGCAGCGCAAACAGCTTGCCCAGCGCAGCCTCGCGGGTCATGCCACCGCCACTGACAAGTCCGGTGTCACGCAGCCGGCTGCCAGCGGCATAGGTGTCGAACACCACCGAACCTTCCGGACACTGGCTGATGGCGACAATCATCACCCCGCCCTGACGGGCGTCATGCAGGACATCGAGCAGCGCCTGGTCGTCGGACGGCCCGGTACCACTGCCATAGCACTCCAGCACCAGCCCCTGGATACCGCTGTCGAACAAACCACGCAGGTGCTCGGCAGCCAGGCCCGGGAACACCGGCATGACCGCCAGCTTGACCGTCTGGCGCGGCTGGCGATAGTCCAGGCGGGCCGGCAGTTCTGGAGCGCGCTCGCCGTCACGGTGGCGGGGCAGCACGGTGAAGGCGTCGAACGCCTCGCTGCGCAGCTTCGAAGCGCGGCAGCCGTGCAGCAACTGACCGTGGAAGTACAGCTGCACGCCGTCCTCCAGGCCGTTTTCGAACAGGTTCAGGGCTCCGACAAGGTTGGCCCAGGCATCGCTGTCCGGCGCGCCGGCCGGCAGCATGGAACCGGTCAACAGCACCGGCGCCGGCAAACCCAGCAGCAGGAACGACAGGGCCGCGGCGCTGTAGGCCAAAGTATCGGTGCCATGCAGCACCAGCACGCCATCGTGGCCGTCACGCTCGACCGCCTCGACGATGGCGTCGCGCATCGCCAGCCAGTTGGCCTGTTGCATGTTGGCGCTGTCGATCAGCGGGTTCAGCTCACGCAGCGACCAGTGCACCTTCGGCGCATCGCCGCAGCTGGCGAAGTGGTCACGCATGCGCGCTTCGAAGCCACCGGCCGGCGCGAGGCCTTCGGCGGTCTGCAGCATGCCGATGGTGCCACCGGTGTAAAGGACGAGAAGATTCTTGACTGGACGCATGGGAGCATTCCGTAGCGATGTGGCTTCGTACGAAAAGTGCCTGCGCGACGATCAGGCTGCGTTGAAAACAGGCTCGGAATGCTCATTGACAACCCGTCAACTCCGCTTCCTCGCCTGTTTTCGCCTTGCCTGATCGCCGCTCGGCGACTTTTCGTATGAAGCCGCGCGAAAGAAGAGTCAGCCGCCCACGAACGGGGCGGCTGGGGCAGGGGAGAATATCAGCGCTGAGCGTGCGCCTGAACGGCGGCTTTGTCAGTGGCTGTTTCAGCCTGCGGATTGGCCGGCCAGGCGGCACGGTCCAGGTCCAGGTCGGTGAACTTGCTGGAGTCGAACACCGGCTGCTTGATACCGGCCTTGCGCTGTGCGTCGTAGTCGCGCATGACGCGCAGGCCGACCTTGAACAGCATGGCCAGGGCGATCAGGTTGACGAACGCCAGGCAGGTCATGGTGATGTCGGCGAAGGCGAACACGGTCGACAGGTCCTGCGTCGAACCCCACACCACCAGCGCCAGCACCAGGCCGCGGAAGGTCATCAGCACGGCGCGGTTGCGGCTGAGGAACTGCAGGCTGTTCTCGCCCAGGTAGTAGTTGTAGAGAATGCAGGTGAAGACGAACAGCGACAGCGCGACGCTGACGAACACGCGGCCCCAGTCACCGACCACGGCGGCCAGCGAGTTCTGGGTCAGGACGATGCCGTCACCTTCGAAGCCCGGGGTGTAGAAGCCCGACAGCAGGATCAGCAGCGCGGTGCAGGTGCAGATCACGAAGGTGTCGAGGAACACGCTGAAGGCCTGGACCACGCCCTGGGCGCCAGGGTGTTTCACGGCGGCCACGGCGGCGACGTTCGGCGCGCTGCCCAGGCCTGCTTCGTTGGCGAACACGCCACGCTTCACGCCCATGACGATGGCGCTGCCCAGCAGGCCAGCGAACGCAGGGTCGAGGCCGAAGGCGCTCTTGAAGATGGTTTCCAGCATGGCCGGGACGTGTTCGATCTGGGTGCCGATCACGTACAGGGTCACGCCGATGTAGGCCAGGGTCTTGACCGGTACCAGCAGATCGGACACCGCGGCGATGCGCTTGATACCGCCGATGAAGGTCAGGGCCAGTAGGGCTGCCAGGACGATACCGGTGTGCTTCGGATCGAAGGCAAAGGCGTTCTGCAGCGAGTGGGTCACGGTGTACGACTGCAGGCCGATGAAGGCGAAGCCGTAGGTGACCAGCAGCAGGATCGAGAACACGATCGCCATGCTTTTCAGCTTCAGGCCGTGCTGGATGTAGTACGCCGGGCCGCCGCGGTACAGGCCGTCGCCGTCGGCGCGCTTGTAGACCTGGGCCAGGGTGCATTCGAAGAAGCTGCTGGACATACCCACCAGCGCAGTGACCCACATCCAGAACACGGCGCCTGGGCCGCCGAGGGTCACGGCGATACCGACACCGGCGATGTTACCGGCGCCGACGCGACCGGCCAGGCTCAGCATCAGGGCCTGGAACGAGCTCAGTTGGCCTGCCTGGCCGCGAAGGGATTCCTTGAAGACACCGAACATATGGCCGAAATGGCGGAACTGGACGAACCGCGAGCGGATCGTGAAGTAACTGCCGAGACCGACAATCAGCACGATGAGAAGCTTCCCCGAAAGGAAATCGTTGAGTGCTTCGAGCATTGGGAAATGACCTCGATTCTTATTCTTCGCGTGGAAAGACCAGCGGGCGGCAGGCGCACCGCTTTTCATTGGGGGCGCATGGTTGGCTATGACAACTGTGGTTACAATTTCGCGGGTTGCTCCATTTTGGTGCGACTTGATGCTAGAATGGCGTCACCCGCATCATCCGGACCCGCGCATCATGGGCGATCACTTCGCTATCAACCTCAAATTGGCCTGCAGTCACTACCGCTCTATCTCCGAGGTTTGCCGGCAGCTGTCGATCAATCGCGCGCAGTTCAACAAGTACCTGAGCGGCCAGAGCCGCCCGACGGCCTACAACCTCAAGCGCATCGGCGACTTCTTCGGCGTCGAGGATTACGAGCTGGGTCTGCCGCCCGAGCAGTTCGCCCGCTTGATCGGCGCACGCAACCAGGATCAGCGGGTCGGCTTCCAGGACGACCCGATCAGCGAACTGTTCAAGCCGCTGCATAAAGAAGCCGGCAACCTGTCGCGCTATTGCGGCTATTACTTCGAATACTCCAACTGCATGTCGGTGCCGGGCTCGATCCTGGTGTCGCTGGTGCACCTGTGGGAGGAGCGCGGCAGCTTTTTGTTCGAGCGCCAGGAACGCCAGGAGCGCAGCAGCGGCCTGGACCAGCACGCCGAGGTGCGTTGTCGCTACCTCGGCGCGGCGTTCCAGCTGCAGGACCGGATGTTCCTGATCGACTACGAGTCGCTCACCCTCAACGAGATGAGCCAGACCGTCCTCATTCCCAGCTTCAAGAGCCGCATCAGCCGCCTGAACGGCCTCAAGACCGGGGTCTCCAGCGGTGACCGGCGCAATCCGGCGTGCACCCGGGTGGTGTGGGAATACCTGGGCGAGGAGATCAATCGCATCAACGCCTTCCGGCAGATCAAGCTGTACCGCCCGGACGATCCGCGCATCGACGACGACATCCGTGACCGGCTGAGCGCGGGGATGGTCAGCAACGGGTTGTTCGAGATCGAATAGCCATGTCGCACAGGGAGCCATGATTGCGCGGCCAGCGCGCATCCTGTGGGAGCGGCTTTAGCCGCGAAGCAAGCGACGCGGTGTATGGCACCGGCTTCGCCGGTGTTCGCGGCTAAAGCCGCTCCCACAGGTCCCTGCTAAATCAGTAATTCATGTGCAGATCCATGAAAAGCGGGCTTGCCCCGCGATGGGCGCCCGCAGGACTAGTCGAGAATGAACGCCGCCACCGCATCGGCCACCTGGTCCGCCACCTCGGGCCGGTCGCGCAGGTGCGCGGCGATGCCGTGGTCGCAGTCGGTGAGCATCAGGCATTCCACATGGGGCGCCGGCACCGAGCGCAGCAAGGCGTGGGTGACCTCCTCGGGAATCGGGCTGTAGCGCTCGACGCCCGCCAGCCGCCGGGTACCGGCCGAGGTGCCGGGCCCCTGGCCGTGGACCCTGGAGTTGAGCCCGTCGTACTCGCCGATCACCAGCAGCACTCGGCCCTGGAACTGGCGCAGAAAGGCATAGCTGTCGCAGTCAAGGAAGGCAAAAGGTTTGCGGATGGCCTCGCTGAAGGCCGGCCCGAAGGGCGCGGCATGGGCCGCGTCGGGGTAGACCGCCGGGCAGATCAGCACCAGCTTGCGCACGCTGGGGCGCTGGGCGGCCAGCTTCAGGGCGATGGCGGCGCCCAGACTATGGCCGACCAGGGTGTCGCTGCGCGCGTCCAGATGCCGGTGAAAGCGCAGGGCCTCCTGCAGGTTGCTGGCCAGCGAGGCGTCCTTCGCCCCGGGCTCGCTGGCCAGGCTATGGCCGGAGAGGTTGCCGGTCAGCGAGCCGATGCCCTGCTGCTGGAGACGGTAGAGCAACGGGTTGAGGCGGGTGAAGTCGGAGCGTGCGCCGCCGACCACGAAGACCGTGGGGGCACGTTCGGCGTCTGGCAGCAGCAGGCGCGCCTGCTGGCGATAGTCATCGAAATCCTCGTCGATGAACCGCTCCGGGCCGGGCGCGGGCTCGTCGAATTGCCAGCTGGCGCGTTGTGCAGTGTTCAGTTCGGCATCCATGTTGATCTCCTTGAACAGGCCTGGCGCAGTATAAGTAGCTGTCGGCAAAGGCGGAATACCGCCCCGACCGGTGCCAATCGGTATGCGGCGCGCGCCAGGCCTTGCCTGGGTTGGACTTCCCCTGCCGGAAACAGCAAAATGAACCCTTTCCTCCATCGACCAGACCGGACCTGTTGACTCTATGCGTATGCGCCTGATGCTGTTGGGTGGTGGCAATGCCCTCGGGCAAGCGCTGATTCGTCTCGGGGCCGAGGAAGACATCGCCTTCCTGGCGCCTCGCCCGCCGGAAAACGGCTGGGATCCGGCCAGCCTGACCCTGCTGCTCGACGAGCAACGTCCGCACGCCGTGGTCAACCTGGCCTATTATTTCGACTGGTTCCAGGCCGAGTCCGTCAGCGAGCAACGCCTGGCCCAGCAGGAGCGGGCGGTGGAGCGACTCGCCGAGCTGTGCCAGCACCACGAGATGATCCTTGTGCAACCGTCCAGCTACCGTGTGTTTGACGGCTCGCGCGCCACTGCCTACAGCGAGAAGGACGAGCCGGTGCCGCTCGGCCTGCGCGGCCAGGCGCTCTGGCGCATCGAGCAGAGCGTGCGCGCCACCTGTCCACAGCATGTGCTGCTGCGCTTCGGTTGGCTGCTTGACGAAAGCATCGACGGCGCGCTCGGGCGCTTCCTGACCCGCGCCGAACAGCCCCAGGAACTGCTGCTGGCCGATGACCGGCGCGGCAACCCGACGCCAGTGGATGATGCCGCGCGGGTGATCCTTTCGGTGCTCAAGCAGCTCGATTGCCAGGCGCCGCTGTGGGGCACCTACCACTATGCTGGCAACGAGGCCACCACGCCGCTGGTGCTGGGCCAGGCGATCCTCACCGAGGCCACCCAGTGGCGCAAGCTGGCCGTGCAGGCGCCGACCGCCCAGGCCCACGCCGCCCGCCCGGATGCCAGCGAGGAACCGCAGCACGCGGTGCTGGCCTGCAAGAAGATCCTTCACACCTTCGGCATCAAGCCCCGCGCCTGGCGCGCCGGCTTGCCGCCCCTACTGGACCGATTCTACCGACATGGCTGACGCCCCCATCCTGATCACCGGCGGTGCCGGCTTTATTGGCTCCCACCTGTGCGATGCGTTGCTGGAGAAAGGCTACGCGGTGCGTATCCTCGACGACCTGTCGACCGGCAAGCGCAGCAACCTGCAGCTCGGCCATCCGCGCCTGGAGCTGCTCGAAGGCGATGTCGCCGACGCCGCCCTGGTGGCCCGTGCCGCCAATGGTTGCCAGGCAGTGGTGCACCTGGCTGCGGTGGCCTCGGTGCAGGCCTCGGTGGAAAACCCGGTGAAGACCCACCAGAGCAATTTCATCGGCACGCTCAACGTCTGCGAGGCGATGCGCCTGAACGGCATCCGTCGCGTATTGTTCGCCTCCAGTGCGGCGGTGTACGGCAACAATGGCGAGGGCCAGTCGATTGCCGAGGACACGCCCAAGGCACCGTTGACCCCCTATGCGGTGGACAAGCTGGCGAGCGAGCAGTACCTGGACTTCTACCGCCGCCAGCATGGGCTGGAGCCGGTGGTGTTCCGCTTCTTCAATATCTTCGGGCCGCGCCAGGATCCTTCCTCGCCGTATTCGGGGGTGATCAGCATCTTCTGCGAGCGCGCCACCCGGGGTGCGCCGATCACCGTGTTCGGTGATGGCGAGCAGACCCGCGACTTCCTGTTCGTCGGCGATCTGGTCCAGGTGATGGTGCAGGCGCTTGAACAGCCGGAGGTGGAAGAGGGCGCGGTGAATATCGGCCTGAACCAGGCGACTTCGCTGAACCAGCTGCTCAGGGCGCTGGAGCAGGTGGTGGGCGGTTTGCCGGCGGTCAGCTACGGTCAGGCCCGCTCGGGCGATATCCGCCATTCGCGGGCGGACAATGCGCGCTTGCTGGCGCGTTTCGCGTTCCCTGAGCCGACGCCGTTCGTCGAGGGGCTGGCGCGGTTGCTCGGCAAGGCCTGAATCTCTATTGCATGTAGGAGCGGCCTTGTGCCGCGAAAGGGCTGCAAAGCAGCCCCCAGCGATATCGAATGATGCTGGGATCCCGAGGCCGCTACGCGCCCTTTCGCGGCACAAGGCCGCTCCTACAGGGATCGTGCAGGGCAGGTGGAGCAGGCATCACGAATGCCGGACCACCCGCCGCCGGCAATCCTCCGGCGCCACCTCCCGCCCATCCCGGGCCCGCACCTGCAGCGTCTCCAGCCCTTGGCCACGATCATCGACCAGCTGCGAGCGTGACTCCCCCGCTGTGAACAGGTAGCGCTCCCCCCACTGGCGCAAGCCGATCACGATCGGAAACACCGAGCGTCCCCGTTCGGTCAGCACATATTCCTTGTAGGCACTGCCATCCGAGGCCGGCTGCTGCACCAGCAGTTCCGCCTCCACCAGCAGCTTCAAGCGCGAAGCGAGGATGTTCTTCGCCAGCCCCAGGTTTTTCTGGAACTCGCTGAAACGGCGCAGGCCATCGAAGGCATCGCGCAGGATCATCAGCGCCCAGCGGTCGCCGAGCACTTCCAAGGCGCGGGCCACGGGGCATTGCTGGTTGTTCTCGTCGAGCATGGCGCGATCCTTGAATGTCTGTCTGGTTGCAGAATAAAACCACATTTGCTAGAAATCCAGTCAGGTGGTTTTAAATTGAAACCAGAATTGAAAGGGAGTCTTCGATGTCGACGCTCACCCGTGGATTGACGTTTTTGTTGGCCGCTGCCTGCGCCCTGGCCGTGGCCACGGTGTATCTCGCCCAGCCGCTGCTGGAGTCGATGGCGGCGAGCCTTGGGGTGAGCAGCGCCCGCTCCGGCCTGGTAGTGGGGATGACCCAGGCCGGCTATGCCTTGGGGCTGGTGCTGATCGTGCCACTCGGGGACTTGGTCGATCGCAAGCGACTGATCCTCGGCCAGTTGCTGGTCTCGTCCGGCGCCTTGCTGGCCGTAGCCTTTACCGTGGACTGGGCCGTGCTGCTGGCCGCAATGTCCCTGGTCGGCCTGGCAGCGGTGGTGGTGCAAGTGATGGTGGCGCATGCCGCCACATTGGCCTCGCCCGCCGAACAAGGGCAGGCGGTGGGCACGGTGACCAGCGGCGTGGTGCTGGGCATCCTCTCGGCGCGTCTGATATCGGGCGCAGTGGCTGACCTGTTCGGCTGGCAGGGTGTCTATGCGGTGGCGGCGGGACTGGCGCTGGCAATGGCGGGGCTGCTCGCCTGGCGCTTGCCTGCCGCCAGGCCGCAGGGGCCAGGGCAGCGCTATGGGGCGTTACTGGCATCGGTGCTGCGGCTGTATCGACATGACCGCCTGCTGCGCCAGCGCGGCCTGTTCGCGGTGCTGGTGTTCGCGGCGTTCAGCGTGCTGTGGAGCGCGATGGTGCTACCCTTGAGCGCCGCGCCACTGGCGCTGGACCATACGCAGGTCGGGTTGTTCGGCCTGGCCGGTGTGGCGGGAGCGCTGGCGGCAGCACGTGCCGGACGCCTGGCCGATCAGGGGCATGCGCGGCGGGTGAGCGGCTGGGCACTGGGCCTGCTGACGCTGTCGTGGCTACCCATCGCCTACCTCGAGCAGTCATTGCTGGCATTGGTGATCGGGATACTGATGCTGGACCTGGCTGTGCAGGCGGTGCACGTGACCAACCAGAGTGTGCTGCTGGCGGGGCGCGGCGAGATGGCCAGCCGGCTGATCGGCGCCTACATGTGCTGTTATTCGCTCGGCAGCGGGGTGGGAGCGGTCGTGGCGACCTGGGTGTACGGGCAGTGGGGCTGGGTGGCGGTGTGCGGCTTGGGGGCGGGGATAAGCGCGCTAGCCTGGGGCTATTGGGGGTATCTCTGGAGCATCGAGACGATGCGCGGCGCGCCCGCTCCAGTCGGAGCAGGCGCGCCTGCGGATCAGAACTTGTAGCCGATACCGACCATGTAGACCCACGGATCGACATCGACGTCGACCTTGGTCTTGCCCACGCCCAAGGCGCTCGGGCCGTCGATGCTGGCCTTGGTGTCGATGTCGACGTACCAGACCGCGGCGTTGAGCAGCAGGTTGTCGGTGAGCATGTAGTCCATGCCCAGCTGGCCGGCGATGCCGACCGAGTCCTTCAGCTTCATGTTGCTGAAGCCCTGGGCCTTGCGGTCGCTGGTCAGGTCTTCATCGAAGAACATCGTGTAGTTGATGCCCACGCCGGCGTACGGCTGGAACTTCGAGGACGGCGCCATCGGGTAGTACTGCAGCGACAGGGTCGGCGGCAGTTGCTTGATGTCGGCCAGCTTGCCGTCCAGGCCAGGGCCGAGGCCCTTGACGCCGACTTTGTGCTGGAACGGGGTGGCGGCCAGCAGCTCGAGACCAATGTGGTCGGTGAGCATGTAGGCGAAGGCCAGGCCCAGCTGGGTGTCGCTGTCCAGGGTCGCCTTGGTGCCCGAGACCTTGGCGCCGTCGAGCTTGATGTCGCCGCTGTTCTCGTTGGGCGCGGTGGTGATGGCGCCGGCGCGGAGGATGAAATCCCCCGCCTGGTGGGCGTGGGCGACAGGGGCTGCAAGCGCCAACGCGACGAGCGAGGCACCGAGCAAGGACTTGTTCATGGAAGCTCCCAGAGGACGTGAGTAATCGAGTAGTCCAATGGTACGAAGCTGACTAAACAGAAAGTTTGACCCAGCTCAAAGAAGCCGTGCTATCGGGGTGACGCAGTGCTCACTTGAGCTCATACGCGTAGATTTTCTCTGCTTCCATCTGGTAACCGGCATCCGCCAGCTCGCTGCTGCTGGCCTTGACCTGCATCGTCCCCTCGATCCAGTAGGGCTGGTACAGGTCTTCGATGCGCACGCCCATCTCGCTGACGATATGCACGATCTGGTTCGACGGCGGTGGCGGCACATGGATGCAGGCGCCGTAGTAGGGCACCAGGAGGAACTCGGTGGTGCGGCCTTCGTCGCTGACTTCCAGCGGCACGATGTAGCCGGGGATCTTCACCTGCTGGCCGTCCAGGGTTTTCACCACCGGTGCGTTGGGCGCCTGCTGGCGGGCGGCGGGGGCCGCCTCGGCGGACAGCGCGTTGCTGATCTGCGACAGGTCGTGCAGGGGCGTCAGTTGTGGCGGGATGACCGGCGCGCCCTCGGGGATCAGGGCGGGCCAGTCCAGTTCGCGCGGGTCGGCGGCCCACAGGGGCAGCGAAGTCATCAGCATGATCGTGAGCAGCAAGTACTGAATGATCGGTGTTGCCTTCTTCGCGGGTAAACCCGCTCCCACAGGAGGTGAGGCGATCCCTGTGGGAGCGGGTTTACCCGCGAAGAGGGCGGTGAAGTCTAGAGTCATGTCTGTCTCTTAAAGATGAATCGACAAACCATCGGCCAACGACTGCCGATAGGCGCGCCAGGCCGGCACGCTGCCCATCAGCAGCGCCGCGCCTAGGATGATGGCCAGCAACGTCCACTCGTGGGCGCTCGGCCAGGCCAGTGGCAGGTATAGCCCATAGTTGGCCTGTACATAGCCTTGAGCCAGGGCGATGCCCGCATACAGCAACCCCAGCCCGGCGGCGATGCCCGCCAGCGCCAGGGCCAGTGCCTCGAGCACCAGTAGCCCGGCGATGTGCCAGGGACGGGCACCCACCGAACGCAGGATGGCCATCTCCCGGCGGCGCTCGTTGAGGCTGGTGAGAATGGCCGTGAGCATGCCGATCAGGCCGGTGAGCACGACGAACAGCGACACCACGAACAAGGCCTGCTCCGCCGTGCCCATCAGGCTCCACAGCTCCTGCAGGGCCACGCCGGGCAGGATCGCCAGCAGCGGTTCGGCACGGTACTCGTTGATCTCGCGCTGCAGGCTGAAGGTGGCGATCTTGCTGTTGAGCCCGAGCATGAAGGCGGTGATTGCTGCGGGCTGCAGGTCCATGGTTCGAGCCTGCTCGGCGCTGATACGCCCGGCACCACGGGCCGGCACGCCGTTGTGCCAGTCGATGTGGATCGCCTCCATGCCGGCCAGGCTGATGTGCAGGGTGCGGTCCACCGGGGTGCCGGTGCGCTCGAGCACGCCGACCACGGTGAACGGCTTGTCGTCATGCTTGACCAGGCTGATGGCGGCTACACCATGCGCCAGCACCAGCTTGTCGCCGAGCTTGTAGTGCAGCGCCTGGGCCACTTCGGCGCCAAGCACCACCTCGAACGGATCGTCGGCGAATGCCCGGCCCTGGTCGAGTGCCAGGTGCTGGCGGCGGCCGAACTGGTAATGGCTGAAGTAGTCGGTGGTGGTGCCCATCACCCGGTAGCCACGGTGCGAGTCGCCCAGGGAGATCGGGATGGCCCATTTCACCCGCGGGTCGCTGGCGTAGTGCTGGTAGCTGTCCCAGCGGATGTTATTGGTGGCGTTGCCGATGCGGAACACCGAGTACAGCAGCAGGTTCACCGACCCCGAGCGGGCGCCGACGATCAGGTCGGTACCGCTGATGGTGCTGGCGAAGCTGGCGCGGGCCTCGGTGCGCACCCGCTCGACGGCCAGCAGCAGGCACACCGACAAGGCGATGGCGAACGCGGTGAGCAGGGCGGTGAAGCGGCGGTTGGCCAGGCTGGCCAAGGCAAGGCGAAGCAGGTACATCAGGCCTCCCGGGGCTTGGCGGCGCGGTTGAGCTCGGCCAGGGACAGGTGCCGGTCGAACAGCGGCGCCAGGCTCTGATCATGGCTGACGAACAGCAGGCTGGCGCCGGCGTCGCGGCATTCGTCGAACAGCAGGCGGATGAAGGCCTCGCGGGTGTCGGCGTCGAGGGCCGAGGTGGGCTCGTCGGCGATCACCAATTCGGGCTGGCCGATCAGCGCCCGTGCCGCGGCGACCCGCTGCTGCTGGCCGATCGACAGGCTGTCGGCGCGGCGGGCGAGCAGGGCCGGGTCGTCCAGGCCCAGGTGGGCGAGCAATCGGGCGGCGGCCTGGTCGATGCTGCCATGGCGCTGGGCGGCGCGGGCCGCGCGGCTTTTCGAGAAGCGGCAGGGCAGCTCGACATTCTCTCGCACCGACAGGAATGGCAGCAGGTTGAACTGCTGGAAGATATAGCCGGTGTGATCGACCCGGAAGCGGTCGCGCGCGCCCTGGCCCAGGGTCGCGAGGTCCTGGCCAAGCAGGCGGATGCTGCCTTGCCCGGGGCGGTTGACGCCACCCAGCAGGCCGAGCAGGGTGGTCTTGCCGCTGCCGCTGGGGCCCTTGAGGAACAGCGCTTCGCCGGGCTCCAGACGAAAGGCCGGGATTTCCAGCAGCGGCGCCTGGCCGGGCCAGGCGAACACCAGGTCATGCAGTTCGATCAGCGGCTGGTTCATTCAGAACGCGACCACGGCCTTGGCGGGGGTGGCCTCGACGCCTTTCTGGCCGTTGCGGCCGATCAGTTGCACGTTGATCTTCTGGGTCTGCGGGAAGGTCTTGAACAGCGGGCCGAGGTCGATCTGGGTGAGTTTGCCCGGGGTGGCGCAGGTCAGCTGATAGTGGGCGTTGACGTCGGCGTGCGCGTGACCGTGTTCATGGCTGTCGCCATCCTCGTCGGCGTCACCGAACAGCGGGCTTTCCAGCTCCTGGGCGTCTTCCTTGCAACCGGCGGCCTGTGCAATGCCGAACAGTTTCAGGGGCTGTTCGAGCTGTTGGCGGGCGGCGGCGACCTTGGCCTTGTCGGCATCGCTGCTGGCCACGTGCTCGAAACCGACCAGGTTCATCGCCGGGCTGTCCAGTTCCAGTTCGAGGGTGTTGCCGTCGAGCACCGCGTTGAGCTTGGCCACGCCATGCTCGTGGGTGCCCAGGGTGCCATGGGCGTGGTCATGTTCATGGTCGTCGTGGGCATGGGCCACGGCCAGGGGTAGCAGGGCGAAGGGCAGGGCGAGCAACAGACGACGCATGGACGGCTCCACAGGCGGCTTGGAATGAATTTGTGATGTTATAACAATTTGCATTTGCGCCGCCAGCCTGCCTGGCACAGGTTTCATGTTCGTGGGAGCATGGCGTAATCGAGCCTGGAAACAAGGAAATAATCGTGAGAATTCGTGGACAGATCGGCGAGTGGCCGGTGGACCTGACTGTCGAGCTGGAGCCGCATGAATGGGCGCAGCTGGGGCGTAGGATGGATGTCCAGGCCCCGGTGGAAGCTGCGCCGGTCAGCGCCAGCCCCGTACCCCGACAGGATGACGGACAGTGGGCGGCGGTGCGTGAAGTGCTGCGTCAGGCGGGGCAGATGGGTGGTCCGGAGCTGCTGGAGCGTCTGGAAGGTTTGGCCGGAAGCGTGGCGGCAGGCAAGCGGCTGCTGGTGCGCTTGCGCCACAGCAGTGAGGTGAAGGTGGAAAGCGGCGTGGATGCGCCGGTGTATCGCTGGGTAGGATGAGGGGTCGCTTTGCGACCCTTTCGCGGCACAAGGCCGCTCCTACAGGGGCGCGCGCTCGTCTGTAGGAGCGGCCTGGTGCCGCGAAAGGGCTGCAAAGCAGCCCCAACAAACTCAGAACAGCGCAGCGGACAGCTTGCGGCGATACACGCTGACCAGCGGGTGAGCGTTGCCCAGCAATTCGAACACCTGCAGCAGCGCCTTCTGCGGCAAGCCGTTCTCGTAGGCGCGGTTGCGCTGGAACAGCTTCAGCAGCCCGTCCATCGCGGCCTCGTACTGCTGGCGCGCCAACTGCTGGATGCACAGCTGGTAGGCTGCTTCGTCGTCCTGCGGATTCTGCGCCAGGCGACTCTTCAGCTCGGCGGCTTCCGGCAGGCTGGCGGCCTGGCGCAGGAAGGTCAGCTGGGCCTTGGCGCCGGCCAGGGCGGCCTTGTGCTCGTCGGTCTTGACCGCGTCGAGCACCACCTGGGCCTCGCCCAGCTCGCCGCGCTCGGCCAGGCAGCGGGCATAGAGGATCAGCGCCTCGGCATTGCTGTTGTCTTCACCCAGCAGCACCTGCAGCAGTGCCTCGGCTTCGCTGAAACGGCTTTCGGCGAACAGCGCCTTGGCCTGCTCCAGCGGCGCGGCGGCGGGCGGCGCGGGCATCTGCACATGGGGTTCTAGCATGGCGCGGATGGCCGACTCGGGCTGGGCGCCGGCGAAACCGTCGACCGGCTGGCCGTCCTTGAACAGCACCACGGTCGGCAGGCTGCGGATGCCGAACTGGGCGACGACCTGCTGCTCGATGTCGCAGTTGATCTTGGCCAGCAGCAGTTCGCCCTGATAACCCTCGGTGATCTTTGCCAGCAACGGCATCAGCGCCTTGCACGGCGCGCACCACTCGGCCCAGAAGTCGACCAGCACCGGCTTGTGGAAGGAGTTCTCGATGACCAGTTGCTGGAAGGTGGCATCGGTGGCATCGAAGATGTACGGCACATCTTTGTTATCAGGAGCTTGGCTCATCGCAACTCTCGCAAATCCGTGAATACCCCCACTATAAGGGCTCGCGGCTGGCATGGTACAGGCTGACCCGGCGGAATTCGTGCGGCTCGGCCAGATCCGGCAGGGTCAGCGCCTCGAGCACGCCGAGCGGGCGGTACAGCGGGTGGCTGAAGTCGCGCACCCGCGAGTCGGCCACTAGCGCCTGGCGACCACGGCTGAGGAACTCGTCCAGCAGCGGCAGGTTGGCGCGGTCGTAGAGCACATCGGCGACCAGAATCAGGTCGAAGCGGTCGGCCTCGGCGAAGAAATCGCTGCTGTAGCTCAGCGTCACACCGTTCAGCGCGGCGTTGGCGCGACAGGCGTCCAAGGCCAGCGGGTCGAGGTCGCAGGCCACCACCTCCAGGGCGCCGGCCCGGGCTGCGGCGATCCCGGCGATGCCGGAACCGGCGCCGAAATCCAGCACGCGCTTGCCGCGCACCCATTGCGGGTGCTCGGCCAGGTAGCGCGCCATGGCCAGGCCGCTGGCCCAGCAGAAGCTCCAGTAGGGCGGCTCCTCGAGAATGCGCCGGGTTTCCTCGCGGGTGAATTCGCGGTCCATGTTCTGGTCGTCGATCAACCAGAGTTTCAGCTCGCACCCGGGCAGTTCGCTGACGATCAGCCGCGCTTCGCCGATCAGGCCGCTCAGGGCCTGTTGCAGGATTGCCGGGGCCATCTAGGGTGCCTTTTCGAAACGCAGCGGGCCGGTGGCCTGGGTCTGGGCCTGGGCGATGCGTACCGGCGGCAGGTGCAGGATCAGCTGGCCGGAGCGGCTGGCGCGACCGCGCAGTTCGACGCGGGCTCCGGCGGGGAAGGCTTCGGGGTTGAAGCGCAGGCGGTAGGGCAGGGCCTGGCCAGTGCCGCTCAGGGTGCTGCTGGCCAGCAGTTGCTGTGGTCGGCCGCGCTCGTCGATCACCAGCAGGGCCAGCTCCACGTCGGCGCCCGCCGGGATTTCCAGCAGGGTGCCGCTCAGCTCGCGCTGGTAGGCCGGCAGCGGGCCCAGGGGTTCGGTTTTCTTGGCCACCTTGGCCGGCACAGGGGCAGGGGCCTGTTCCGGCTTGGGGCGGTCGCTGCCGCAGGCGGCGAGCAGGGCGGCGCAACACAGCACGACGAGCGCTCGAGGGTGCATGGGGTAGTCCTTCACGGGCAGATTTGCATGGATGGTAAACCCTTTGGCTTGTCTTGCCAGTGCAATGCGCTACCATGGCCCTCCCTTTTTTTGTTGCCTGCCACCATGCACTGTCCGTTTTGCGGTGCCAACGACACCAAGGTCATCGACTCGCGTCTGGTCGCCGAGGGCGAACAGGTGCGTCGTCGGCGCGAATGCGTCGCCTGCGGCGAGCGCTTCACCACCTTCGAAACCGCCGAGCTGGTCCTGCCCCGGCTGATCAAGCAGGACGGCACGCGCCAGCCCTTCGACGAAGACAAGCTGCGCGCCGGCATGCAGCGCGCGCTGGAAAAGCGCCCGGTCAGCGTCGAGCGACTGGAAGCGGCGCTGGCGCATATCAAGAGCCGCCTGCGCGCCACCGGCGAGCGCGAAGTGAAGTCACTGGTGGTCGGCGAGATGGTGATGGCCGAGCTGCGCAAGCTCGACGAAGTGGCCTACATCCGTTTCGCCTCGGTCTACCGGCGGTTCCAGGACCTCGACGAATTCCGCGAAGAAATCGACCGCCTGGCCCGCGAGCCGGCTAAAGAGTAAGCATGTCCAGCCAAGCCATTCTCGACGCCCACTACATGGCCCGGGCCGTGGAACTGGCCCGCAAGGGCCTGTACAGCACCCACCCCAACCCCCGCGTGGGTTGCGTGATCGTGCGTGACGGCGAGGTGGTCGGCGAAGGCTGGCATGCGCGCGCCGGCGAGCCGCACGCCGAGGTCCATGCCCTGCGCCAGGCCGGTGAGCGCGCCCGCAGCGCCTGCGCCTATGTCACCCTCGAGCCCTGCAGCCACCATGGCCGCACGCCGCCGTGCGCCGAGGCGCTGGTCAAGGCCGGGGTGGCGCGGGTGGTGGCGGCCATGCAGGACCCCAATCCGCAAGTGGCCGGCAATGGCCTGCAGCGGCTGCGCGAGGCCGGCATCGAAGTCGCCAGCGGTGTGCTCGAGGCCGAGGCTCGCGCGCTCAACCCGGGCTTTCTCAAGCGCATGGAGCAGGGCCTGCCGTTCGTGCGCGCCAAGCTGGCCATGAGCCTGGACGGCCGCACCGCAATGGCCAGCGGCGAAAGCCAATGGATCACCGGCCCTGCGGCGCGTGCCGCGGTGCAGCGCTTGCGCGCCTGCTCCAGCGTGGTGCTGACCAGCGCCGAGAGCGTGCTGTTCGACAACGCCCGCATGACCGTGCGTGGCGAGGAGCTGGGCCTGGATGACGCGCTCACCGCCCTGGCCCTGTCGCGCCCGCCGTTGCGCGTGCTGATCGACGGGCGCCTGCGTCTGCCGCTGGACGCGCCGTTCTTCCAGGCCGGCCCGGCACTGGTGGTGACCGCCGCCGGTGAAGACCCACGCTATGCGGCCGCCGGCCATGAACTGATCAACCTGCCCGGCAGCGAGGGGCGTGTCGACCTGCCGGCACTGCTGCGCACCCTGGCTGGGCGCGGGGTCAACGAAATCCTGCTGGAGGCCGGCGCCGGCCTGGTCGGCGCTTTCGCCCGCCAGGGCCTGGTCGACGAGTACCAGCTGTTCGTCGCCGGCACCTTCCTCGGCTCCGAAGCGCGCCCGTTGCTGGACTGGCCGCTGTCGAAAATGAGCGAGGCGCCGCGGCTGAAGATCACCGAAATGCGCGCGGTCGGCGATGACTGGCGAGTCACTGCCATCCCCCTGCCGCCCCCCGGCGTATAATGCCAGGCTTGCCTCGCGCAGCCCGTATCTAGGAGAACACCATGTTCACCGGCATCATCGAATCCATCGGCACCATCCGCAGCCTCACCCCCAAGGGCGGTGACGTGCGCGTCTACGTAGAGACCGGCAAGCTCGACCTGGGCGACGTCAAGCTTGGCGACAGCATCGCGGTCAACGGCGTGTGCCTGACCGCCGTCGAGCTGCCCGGCGACGGCTTCTGGGCCGACGTCAGCGTCGAGACCCTCAAGCGCACTGCCATGGTCGATCTCAAGAGCGGCAGCCGGGTCAACCTGGAAAAGGCCCTGACCCCCACCACCCGCCTGGGCGGCCACCTGGTCAGTGGCCACGTCGACGGCGTCGGCGAGATCGTCTCGCGCGCCGATAGCGCCCGCGCCATCCAGTTCCGCGTGCGCGCGCCCAAGGAGCTGGCCAAGTACATCGCCCACAAGGGCTCGATCACCGTCGACGGCACCAGCCTGACGGTCAACGAAGTCGATGGCGCCGAGTTCGAGCTGACCATCGTCCCGCACACCCTGTCCGAAACCATCATGGCCGACTACCGCGCAGGGCGTCGGGTGAACCTTGAGGTCGACCTGCTGGCCCGTTACCTGGAGCGTCTGCTGCTGGGCGACAAGGCCGCCGAGCCGAGCAAAGGCAGTGGCATCACCGAAAGCTTCCTGGCCGCCAACGGCTTCTTGAAATCCTGATTGAGAAGGGGGTGCCGCGTGGCGCTCAACAGCATCGAAGAACTGGTCGAAGACATCCGCCAGGGCAAAATGGTCATCCTCATGGATGACGAAGACCGCGAGAACGAAGGCGACATCATCATGGCGGCCGAGTGCTGCCTGCCCGAGCACATCAACTTCATGGCCAAGCACGCCCGCGGCCTGATCTGCATGCCGATGACCCGCGAGCGCTGCGAAACGCTCAAGCTGCCGCTGATGGCGCCGCGCAACGGCTCGGGCTTCGGCACCAAGTTCACCGTGTCGATCGAAGCCGCCGAAGGCGTCACCACCGGCATTTCCGCCGCCGACCGCGCCCGCACCGTGCAGGCCGCCGCCGCCAAGGACGCCAAGGCCGAGGACATCGTCAGCCCCGGTCATATCTTCCCGCTGATGGCCCAGCCCGGCGGCACCCTGGCCCGCGCCGGTCACACCGAGGCCGCCTGCGACCTGGCGCGCATGGCCGGCTTCGAGCCAAGCGGGGTGATCTGCGAAGTGATGAACGACGACGGCACCATGTCGCGCCGCGCCGAGCTGGAAGTGTTCGCCGCCGAGCACGGCCTGAAGATCGGCACCATCGCCGACCTGATCCACTACCGCATGATCCATGAGCGCACCGTGCAGCGCGTCTCCGAGCAACCGATCGAGAGCGAGCTGGGCCAGTTCAACCTGGTCACCTACCGCGACGCGGTGGAAGGCGATGTGCACATGGCCCTGACCCTCGGCAAGATCTGCGCCGAGGAGCCGACCCTGGTGCGCGTGCACAACATGGACCCGCTGCGCGACCTGCTGATGGTCAAGCAACCGGGCCGCTGGAGCCTGCGCGCGGCCATGAGCGCCGTGGCCGAGGCCGGCAGCGGCGTGGTGCTGCTGCTGGGCCACCCGCTGGACGGCGACGTGCTGCTGGCGCATATCCGCGAGAGCGCGGGCGATGCCCCGGCGAAAGCGCCGACCACCTACAGCACCGTCGGTGCCGGTTCGCAGATCCTGCGCGACCTCGGCGTGCGCAAGATGCGCCTGATGAGTTCGCCGATGAAGTTCAATGCGATATCCGGATTCGATCTGGAAGTTGTAGAATACGTGCCCTCCGAGTGACTTGAGGCGGCATTTTCGCCCCTGGACTCGAGTCCAAACCCTCCCGAGGCCGCCACAGCGCGGCCTCGCTCTTGAAGATGAGAACTCCGGAATGACCCTGAAGACCATCGAAGGTACCTTCATCGCCCCCAAAGGTCGCTATGCTTTGGTGGTTGGCCGCTTCAACAGCTTCGTCGTCGAAAGCCTGGTAAGCGGTGCAGTCGATGCCCTGGTACGCCACGGCGTCAGTGAAAGCGACATCACCATCATTCGTGCCCCGGGCGCGTTCGAAATCCCGCTGGTAGCGCAGAAAGTCGCCCAGCAGGGTGCTTATGACGCGATCATCGCCCTGGGCGCAGTAATCCGTGGCGGTACCCCGCACTTCGAATACGTGGCGGGCGAGTGCACCAAGGGCCTGGCCCAGGTGTCCATGGAGTTCGGTGTTCCGGTGGCCTTCGGCGTCCTGACCGTCGACTCCATCGAGCAGGCCATCGAGCGTTCCGGCACCAAGGCCGGCAACAAAGGTGCCGAAGCTGCCCTGTCGGCCCTGGAAATGGTCAGTCTGCTGGCGCAGTTGGAGGCCAAGTGATTAGCGACGAAAGCGATCGTTTCAACCCGCGCGATCCAAAACCTGCGGATGCCGGCAAGCCCTCGAAGAGCGCCAAGCGTCGCGAAGCCCGCAAGCTCGCCACGCAAGCCCTCTACCAGTGGCACATGGCCAAGCACTCGCTGAACGAAGTGGAAGCGCAGTTCCGGGTCGATAACGATTTCACCGATGTCGACGGCGCCTACTTCCGCGAGATCCTGCACGGGGTCCCGGCGAAGAAGGCCGAGATCGACGAGGCGCTCAAGCCTTGCCTGGACACGCCGCTGGAAGAGCTCGACCCGGTCGAGCTGGCCGTGCTGCGCCTGTCCACCTGGGAGTTCATGATGCGCGTCGACGTGCCGTACCGCGTCGTCATCAACGAAGGCGTGGAACTGGCGAAGGTCTTCGGCGCCACCGACGGCCACAAGTTCGTCAATGGCGTGCTGGACAAGCTGGCTCCGCGTCTGCGTGAGGCGGAAGTCAAGGCGAACAAGCGCTGATCGCGGCGCTGACCAGCCATGGGTGAGTTCGAGCTGATCCGTCACTACTTCGCCGCCGCGCCTTGTGCGCAGGGCGGCGAGGGCGTGGCCCTGGGGATCGGCGACGACTGCGCCCTGCTGGACCTGCCCGCCGGCGAGCAACTGGCGATCTCCACCGACACGCTGGTGGCCGCTGTGCATTTCCCCGCCGTCTGCGACCCGCTGCTGCTGGGCCAGCGCTCGCTCGCCGTGGCGGCCAGCGACCTGGCGGCCATGGGCGCCACGCCCATCGGCTTCACCCTCGCCCTGACCCTGCCCGAAGTCGGCCCGGACTGGCTTGAAGCCTTCGCCGATGGCCTCGGCCGCATGGCCCACCGTTGCCGCATGACCCTGATCGGCGGTGACACCACCCGTGGACCGCTGAGTATCACCGTGACCGTGTTCGGCCGGGTACCGGCGGGCCAGGCCCTGCGTCGCAGCGGCGCGCAGCCGGGCGACCTGCTGTGCGTCGGCGGTTTCCTGGGCAATGCGGCGGGGGCCTTGCCGCTGGTGCTGGGCGAGCGCGAGGCGGCTGCCGAGGTGGCCGGCCCGCTGCTGGAGCACTACTGGTCGCCCTTGCCCCAACTGCAACTGGGCGAGCGCCTGCGTGGCCTGGCCACGGCGGCACTGGATATCTCCGACGGCCTGCTGGCCGACTGCGGGCATATCGCCAAGGCGTCCGGCGTCGCGCTTGAGGTGAACCTGGCGCAGGTCCCCGTGTCTGCTCCTTTACAGGCTTTCCTGGGGCGCGAGGCGGCGGTGCAGGCGGCGCTCACTGGCGGCGACGACTACGTGCTGGCCTTCACCCTGCCGGAAAGCGCACTGACCTCCCTGGCCCGCGAGGTGCACGTCATCGGGCGTGTGCTGCAAGGCCAGGGTGTGACCCTGCGTGACCCGCAGGGCCAGGACATCACCCCCGTGCAGCGGGGCTATCAACATTTCAGGGAGACACCGTGACCGACCACCCCAACCAGGTGCCTGCGGAGTTCGTTCCGCCTTCGGTCTGGCGCAACCCGTGGCACTTCATCGCCTTCGGCTTCGGCTCCGGCACCCTGCCCAAGGCCCCCGGTACCTGGGGTTCGCTGGTGGCGCTGCCGTTCATCCCGCTGTGGCAGATGCTGCCCGACTGGGGCTACTGGCTGCTGCTGGGCATCAGCATGCTGTTCGGCGTGTGGCTGTGCGGCAAGGTGGCCAACGACTTGCGCGTGCACGACCACGAGGGCATTGTCTGGGACGAGATCGTCGGCATGTGGATCACCCTGTGGCTGGTGCCGGAAGGCTGGCAGTGGCTGCTGGCGGGGTTCCTGATGTTCCGCTTCTTCGACATCCTCAAGCCGTGGCCGATCCGCTGGGTCGACCGCCATGTGCATGGTGGGTTCGGGATCATGCTCGACGATATCCTGGCCGGCGTGTTCGCCTGGCTGGGCATGCAGGTTCTGGTGTGGGCGGTGGCCTGATACAGGGAGCGTTGCAATGGCCTTGAGGAGTGTGTTGCTGGCGTGGGTGCTGCTTTGCGCGGTGCCCGGCGTCATGGCGCAGGAACAGCAGGTGCGCCTGGTCAGCGAGGAGTGGCTCGACTACACCAACGCCGATGGCAGCGGGCTGGCCTGGGACGTGCTGCGCCAGGTGTTCGAGCCGGCCGGGGTCAAGGTCAAGGTGCTGAGCGCGCCGTACAGCCGCTCGGTCGGTTTGGTGAAACGGGGCGAGGCGGATGCCTGGGTCGGCTCGTACAAAGAAGAGAACGACGACAACCTCTATCCGCGCTGGCATTTCGACATGGACCATATCTACGCCCTTGGCCTGGCCGGCAAGCCGCAGCCCACGCTGGACACCATCGGCCAGTACCGCCTGGCCTGGGTGCGTGGCTATGACTACGCCAGCTACCTGCCCAAGGTGCACAACTTCCGCGAGGTCCAGCGCCGTGAAGGGATCCTGCCCATGCTTGAGCATGACCGGGTGGACTTCTACGTCGATGCGCAGACCGAGGTCGAATATGTGCTCGGACAGGCGCCCGAGCCCCAGCGTTTTCGCAGCACCCACGTTGCCGAGCTGCCGCTGTACCTGGCGTTTACCCGCAGTGCGCAGGGCGAGGCCTTGCGCGACCTGTTCGACCGGCGCATGGCGCAACTGGTGCACAGCGGTGAGTTGAAGCCGATCTTCGAGCGCTGGAAGCAGCCGTATCCGTTCACTGCGGATAGCCAGCCGCATTAGGCTCATGTCGCTGTTCTTGTAGGAGCGGCCTTGTGCCGCGATGGGCTGCGTAGCGGCCCCAGCAATTTCGATGGTGGCTCGGAATCTGGGGCCGCTGCGCGCCCCTTTCGCGGCACAAGGCCGCTCCTACAGGATTTGGTCCTTGTTCCATAAGCATCGAACATTTCGATCTTAAGCCACCATATTCCTCCTGCGCACCTGCGCCGGGCTGCTGATACAATCGGCCGATCTGAAAAATCCTACTATCCAGGAGCACAACGTGCCCGTCGTCTTTGTTGCCGCCTCTAAACTCCCGACGCCCTTTGCGATCTTCACCATGCATGGCTTCCTCGACGAAGCCACTGGCCGCGAGCATGTGGTGCTCAGCCTGGGTGACATCGCGGACGGCGAGCCGGTGCTGGGGCGCCTGCACTCCGAGTGCCTGACTGGCGATGCCCTGTTCAGCCAGCGCTGCGACTGCGGCTCGCAACTTGAAGCCGCGCTGCAGGCCATCGCCCGCGAAGGCCGTGGCGTGCTGCTGTACCTGCGTCAGGAAGGCCGTGGCATTGGCCTGCTGAACAAGATCCGCGCCTACGAGCTGCAGGATGGCGGCGCCGACACTGTCGAGGCCAACGAGCGCCTGGGCTTCGCCGCCGACCAGCGTGACTACGCCATGTGCCTGCCGATGCTCGAACACCTGGGCGTGAAATCGCTGCGTCTGATGACCAACAACCCGCGCAAGGTCAAGGCCCTGACCGACATGAGCATCAAGGTTGCCGAGCGCGTGCCGCTGCACACCGGTCACAACCCGCACAACCGCCTGTACCTGGCCACCAAGGCCGACAAGCTTGGCCACATGATGGGCAACAAGCACCAGGGCGAGGTGCCACAGGCGTGACCCGCGGCGAGGTGAAGCGGCGGCTGGCCCTGGCCTGGTGGCAGTACCTGGCCATGGGGTTGTTGCCGTTGCCGATAATGGCCTGGGCGTTCGGCGGCGGTGAGCCGCTGATCCCGGTGCTGGCCATGCCCTTGTTCATCGCCGGGGCCGCGACCATGTTCCTCAGCCTGCCGCGCTTCGGCGCCTACAAGCGGGCATTGATCGCCACCGACAAGCAGCTGGGCACGCCGGACGAACCCGCTGCCTGGATCGAGTTGGCGCGGGTTCGACGCCTGGCCATGCTGTTCGCCTGCTTCCCGGCCTGGGTCGCTGCACTGTCGGTGTTGGTCGGGCTGGAGGCCGTGCCGCAGATCCTCCTCGCCCTGTCTACTGTGGTGCTGCTGTACCTCTACCGTATTCCGCGCCAGCTCGGCTGATGCGGGCGCTTCTCGCCTCCTTCGCATTGCTGTGCCTCGGTACCCTGGCCGAGGCCGGGCCACGGGTGGTCAGCCTGGCGCCGTCGATGACCGAGATCGTCCTCGAGCTGGATGCTGATGACCTGCTGGTGGGCCTGCTGGATGCAGGCGAGCGTCCGCCCGGCCTTCAGGCCCTGCCCTCGGTCGGGCGCCATGGCCAGCTGGATATGGAGCGCTTGCTCAGCCTCAAGCCTGACCTTCTGCTGCTCTGGCCCGGCAGTGTCGCGCCAGCCCAGCGTGACCAGCTCAAGCGCCTGGGTATCGCCACGTTCAGTGGCGAGCCCGGCGACCTCGACCAGTTGATCGAGCAGATCGAAGCCATCGCCCGGCGCCTCGGGCGGGACGAGCAGGGTCGCGCCTATGCCGCCGGCCTGCGTGATCGACTGCAGGCGCTGCGCGAGCGCTACCGGCGCGACACGCCGCTGCGGGTGTTCTATCAGGTCTGGGACAAGCCGCTGTACACCTTGGGTGGACGCCAGGTGGTCAGCGATGCCTTGCGCGTCTGCGGGGCGCGCAATGTGTTCGACGACCTGACCCAGCCTGCGCCGCAGGTCAGCGTGGAGTCGGTGCTGTTGCGCGATCCCGAGGTGATCCTGGCGGGTGACGCGGCGCAGCTGGCCAGCTGGCGTAGCTGGCCGCAGTTGAGCGCCGTTAAGGGGGAGCGCTTGCTGGTGGTGCCGGACAAGGGACTGGAGCGGCCCAGCGGGCAGATGATCGAGGCTACCGCCCGGTTGTGTGCGCTGCTGGAGGCTAGAGGGTCGGTGTCCAGGTAAGGCTCAGCAGCCAGGTGCGGCCTTCTTCGCGATAGCCGTACTGGCTGTCGTCGAAGCTGTACAGGGCACGGCTGTAGTGCTTGTCCAGCAGGTTGTCGAGTTTCAGTTCCAGCCGAACCTCGTCGGTCGCGGCCCAGCCTCCACGCAATCCAAGCAGGCCGTAGCCACCCAGCGCATTGCGATTGGCCTCGTCATCGTAGCTGCCGCTCACTGCCTGCCAGCTACCGCCCAGGCTGAACCGTTCGAATTGTCGATCCAGATCCAGGCTCAAGGTCCGTCGGGCGCGGCGGGCGAGGGTGTGCCCGCTATCGCGATCGCGAGGGTCGATCAAGGCCAGGCCCAGTTGGCTGTGCCATGCGCCCCACTGCTGCTCCAGGCCCAGCTCAAAGCCGTTGATCCGGGCCGATGCCACGTTACGGGGGATGGAGCCTGCGCCGAAGATGATCGCGTCACGCAGGTCGGTGCGGTACAGCGAGGCCTCCAGGCGGCTTTCCTTGCTCAGTTGGCTGCGCCACTGCAACTCGTAGCTTTTCGAGCGCTCGGGGTCGAGGTTCGGGTTGCTGTACTGGGGGTAGTACAGATCGTTGAACGTCGGTGCGCGGAAACCTTCGCTGTAGGACAGCAACACATCGTTGTCGACATTGACCGGTACCGTGACGCTGCCGCTCCAGGTGGTCTGGCCGCCGAACTGCTGGTTCTGGTCGCGGCGCAGGCCCAATTCGGTGGAAAAGTGTTCACCGGTGAAGCGATGCTGGATGAACACAGCGCGATTGAAGCGGCTGTCCTCGGTGAAGTCGGTGCTGGCGTGGACGCGATCCTGATACCAGTCGGCCCCCGCCAGCAGGTTGTTGCGCTCATCCACGACGAAGTCGTTCTGCCAGGTCACCTGGTCGCGATAGGTGTTGAACACGAAGCGCTCATTGCTGAGCTTGTCGCGTTTGTCGTCGCGATTTTCGCTGTGACCCAACTCCAGGCGCGAATGCCAGGCCTCGGTGAGCTGGGCGTCCAAGTAAGTGCCCAGGCTGCTGACCGTGAAATCGGTATAGGGCTTTTGGCCGAAGCTCTGGAAAGTGGCCATGTCGAAGCGGCCAAAGGGATTGTCGTACTCGCTGCGTCCTCGGCTGTCGAGCAGGTTCAGGCCGGCTTCGTAACGTTCATTGAAGGCATGGCTCAGGCTGAGGTTGAATGAACGGTTGCGATAGGCGTCATGGTCGCCATCGCTGGCATACGACGGTCCGGTCGAATCGATGCCGGCGGTTTCGTCCAGGCTGGCGCCGAGGTTGAAGCGGGTCGCGCCATCACCGCCCGACAGCCCCAGGCTGCGTTGCCAGGTCTGATTGCTGCCGGCGGCCAGGCGCAGGCGCGGTTGCAGGCCCTGGCCGTCACCACGGCGGGTGAAGATCTGGATCACCCCGCCAATGGCGTCGCTGCCGTAGATCGCTGAGCGCGAGCCGCGCAGCACTTCCACACGTTCGATCTGGTCGATGCCGAGGAACTGCAGGCCGCTGTCGCCAGAGGTGGCATTGGCAATGCGCACGCCGTCGACCAGCACCAGGGTCTGGGCGGCCTTGGTGCCGCGGATGAAGATGCCGGGCAGGCTGCCGCGACCGCCGGTGGGCGCCACCTGCACGCCGGGGACGCGGTTGAGCAGGTCGGTGACGCCGCTCGGTTGCAGGCGATCGATATCGGCACGGGTGAACACCGTGTTGGCGGCGCTGGTGGCGGTGCGTGACTCGACCTGGCGGCTGGCGCTGATCAGTACGTCGGGGAGTTTCAGGGCGTCATCGCGCTCGGCGGCCAGCAGGAATGTAGGGGCGCAGAGGAGTGCGGCACAGGCGGATTTTTTCATGGGCAGTTCCATCGCATTCGCGGGTAAACCCGCTCCCACAGGATCTCCACAGACCTTGAATACTGTGCAGTCCCTGTGGGAGCGGGTTTACCCGCGAAAGGGCCCTAGAGGCCGAGCTTGGCCATCCGGGCTTTGACGGAGGCTTCGATACCGGCCGCATCCAACCCACATTCAGCCAGCATCTGCGCAGGCTTGGCATGCTCGACATAGATATCCGGCAGGCCCAGGTGCAGCAGCGGCTTGACCACGCCCTCGCGGGCCAGGAACTCGCCGACGGCGGCGCCGGCACCACCCATGATGGCGTTCTCCTCGATGGTCACCAGCAGCTCATGGCTGGCGGCCATCTCCAGCACCAGCGCCTCGTCCAGCGGCTTGACGAAACGCATGTCGACCACGCTGGCGTCGATCTGCTCGGCCACCTGCAAGGCTTCGGTCAGTTGCACGCCGAACACCAGCAGGGCGACCTTGCCGCCCTGGCGGCGGATCACGCCCTTGCCGATCTCCAGTGGTTCCAGGTCGCCGCTGATCGGCGCGTTGGGGCCGGTGCCGCGCGGGTAGCGCACGGCGGCCGGGCCCTTGTAGTGGTGGCCGGTGCTGAGCATCTTGCGCAGCTCGTTCTCGTCGCTCGGGGTCATCACCAGCATGCCGGGGATGCAGCGCAGGTACGAGAGGTCGTAGGCGCCGGCGTGGGTCGGGCCGTCCTCGCCGACCAGGCCGGCGCGGTCGATGGCGAACAGCACATCGAGGTCCTGCACCGCCACGTCGTGGATCAGCTGGTCATAGGCGCGCTGCAGGAAGGTCGAGTAGATCGCCACCACCGGCTTGGCGCCCTCGCAGGCCATGCCCGCGGCAAAGGTCACCGCGTGCTGTTCGGCGATGGCGACGTCGAAGTAGCGCTCGGGATAGCGTTCGCTGAAGTCGATCAGGTCCGAGCCTTCCTTCATTGCCGGGGTGATGCCCACCAGGCGGTTGTCGGCGGCGGCCATGTCGCACAGCCACTGGCCGAACACCGAGGCGTATTTTGGCCCGCTGGCTTTTTTCGGCGCGACCGGCTTGTCGGCCGGCTCCAGCTTGGTGATCGCGTGGTAGCCGATCGGATCGACCTCGGCCGGGGCGAAGCCCTTGCCCTTCTTGGTCACCACATGCAGGAACTGCGGGCCCTTGAGGTCGCGCATGTTGCGCAGGGTGGCGATCAGGGTCGGCAGGTCGTGGCCGTCGATCGGGCCGATGTAGTTCCAGCCCAGTTCCTCGAACAGGGTGCCGGGCACCAGCATGCCCTTGGCGTACTCTTCGGTACGACGGGCGATCTCCCAGGCCCCGGGCAGGCGTGACAGCACTTTCTTGCTGCCTTCGCGCATGCTGGCGTAGGTGCGGCTGGAGAGGATCTTGGCCAGGTAGTTGGACAGGCCGCCGACGTTGCGCGAGATCGACATGTCGTTGTCGTTGAGGATGACCAGCATGTTGGCATCCACTTCCTGCGCGTGGTTCAGCGCCTCGAAGGCCATGCCGGCGGTCAGCGCGCCGTCGCCGATCACGGCGATCGACTTGCGCGGATCGTTCTGCAGGCGGGCGGCGATGGCCATGCCCAGCGCGGCGCTGATCGAGGTGCTGGAATGACCGACGCCGAAGGTGTCGTACTCGCTCTCGCTGCGGCGCGGGAAGGCGGCGATGCCGTCCTTCTGGCGCAGGCTGAGCATGCGCTCGCGGCGGCCGGTGAGGATCTTGTGCGGGTAGGCCTGGTGGCCGACGTCCCACACCAGCCGGTCGTCCGGGGTGTCGAAGACGTAGTGCAGGGCGATCGTCAGTTCGATGACGCCCAGGCCCGCACCAAAATGCCCACCGGTCTGCCCCACGGTATAGAGCAGGTCCTGGCGCAGCTCGTCGGCCAGGGTCTCCAGGTCGGCTTCGGCCAGCCGGCGCAGGCCGGCGGGCGTGTCGGCGCGGTCCAGCAAAGGCGTGACCGGGCGTTCGCGGGGGATCTCTTGAAACGTCGTGGGCATCAGGCGTGTCGTTATAGGTGTGAAGACGCGGCAGTTTACCCCATTGTAGGAAAAGCTGCCCATTCGGACGGGTGTGCAGGAAGCTCAATGCAGCGCAGATCCTGTAGGAGCGGCCTCGTGCCGCGAAAGGGCCGCAAAGCGGCCCCAGGATTTCAGCGTTGACGCAAAGATTGCCGGGGCCGCTTTGCGGCCCTTTCGCGGCACGAGGCCGCTCCTACAGGGGGACTTAGTGACGGCGTTCGACGATGTAGCGGGCCAGCGCCCGCAACGGCTCGGCGTTGTCGCCAAAGCCTTGCAGCGCGGCCAGCGCCTGGTCGCGCAGCTCCACGGCATAGGCCTTGGCCGCCTCCAGCCCGAGCAGCGCCGGGTAGGTCGGCTTGTCGCGGGCGATGTCGGCGCCCTGGCGTTTGCCCAGGGTGGCGGTGTCGCTCTCCACGTCGAGGATGTCGTCCTGCACCTGGAACGCCAGGCCGATGGCCTGTGCATAAGTCTGCAGGGCATCGAGCTGGGTCTGATCGGCGCGGGCGCTGGCCAGGGCGCCGAGGCGCACGCTGGCTTCGATCAGCGCGCCGGTCTTGTGCCGGTGCATGTATTCCAGGGCTTGCTGGTCGAGCTTGACGCCCACCGAGCCCAGGTCGATGGCCTGGCCGCCGACCATGCCGGCGGGACCGGCGGCCTTGGCCAGGGTCTGGACCATCTGCAGGCGGATAGCGTCGGACTGCGGGCTCAGGCGTGGCTCGAGCAGGGCACTGAAGGCCAGGCTCTGCAGGCCGTCGCCGGCGAGGATCGCGCAGGCTTCGTCGAACGCCTTGTGGGTGGTGGGCTGGCCGCGACGCAGGTCATCGTCGTCCATCGCCGGCAGGTCGTCATGCACCAGCGAGTAGGCGTGGATCAGCTCCACCGCGCAGGCCGCGCCGTTGGCTTGCTCGGGCGGCACGCCGAAGGCTTCGCAGGCGGCATAGGCCAGCAATGGGCGCACGCGCTTGCCGCCGTTCATCACGCTGTAGCGCATGGCGGCGTAAAGGCGTTCGAGCTCCTTCGACGGTGCCTGGAACAGCGGTTCGAGGGCGGCATCGACCCGTGCCTGGGCGCTTTGCTGGTACTGGGCGATCATGCCTCGGGCTCCGCGTCGAACGGCTGGGCAGCCAGCTCGCCGTCACGCTCCAGCAGGATCTGCACCTTCTGCTCGGCCTGGGCCAGGGCGCCCTGGCAATCGCGGGTCAGGGCGATGCCCTGTTCGAAGGCGGCCAGCGACTCTTCCAGCGACAGTTCGCCGTTCTCCAGGCGCTCGACCAGGGCTTGCAGGTCGGCGAGGGATTGTTCGAAATCGATGGAGGTTTTTTTGCGGGCCATGGCGACTGTCTCGGTGGCGTTCAGAACGGCGCGACACTAGCAGAGCGGGGCAGGGGGAGCAAATTGCGTGGGCCTATCGTTCGTCGCATTTTGTTGCACTTGTCTGGCGCAAGCCATCTTGCAATCCGTCATGCAATCGAATTGTGGGGGTGGCGGCCCTCTGCCATAATCCGCGCGCTCTGGCCTGCGGGTCAAAGACCTTCCTCCCCGACGTCATGTAATGGACTACGTTGTGAGCTTCCTCTCGATCGAATTCGGCCTCTGTTTCACGCTGTTCTTCCTGCTCTATTGGAGCCTGTGCTGGAGCGTGCGGTTGCAGAACCTGCTGCTCCTGACCGCCAGCTACGGCCTGGTGGCGAGCTTCAGCCTGCAGTCGCTGTACATCCTGCTGGGCTACAGCGCGCTGGTGTACCTGCTCGGCCTGCTGGCGGGGCGCTATCCCGGGCGCTGGTTCAGCCGCGTGCTGCTGCTGACGCTGGTGCTGGGCTGCTTCTACCTGTTCAAGTACCAGGCGTTCTTCGTCGAAGGCGCGCAGGCCGCGCTGGCCACTGCCGGGTTCGACGTGGCGCTGCCGCTGCTGGAAGTGCTGGTGCCGATCGGGCTGTCGTTCTACACCTTCCATTCGGTCAGCTACCTGGTGTCGATCAACCGCCGCGAGCTGGCGCCGGTGCCGCCGCTGGACCTGGCCTTGTACCTGGCGTTCTTCCCCAGCCTGGTGGCCGGGCCGGTCAACCGTGCCCTGCACATGCTGCCGCAGATCCGCCCGCCGGCCATGCGCCAGGTGCTGGAACCGCAGCGGGCGCTGGGGCTGATCGCCATGGCGGTGGTCAAGCTGTTCTTCCTCAGCGCCTGGCTGGGCAGCGAGTGGGTCGACCCGGTGTTCGACACCCCGGGCAGCGCCAGCCCCGAGCAGGTGCTGCTGAGCGTGTACGGCTACAGCTTGCTGATCTACTTCAACTTCAGCGGCTACACCAACCTGGTCACCGGCATCGCCCTGTTGCTGGGCTTCCGTCTGCCGGACAACTTCGACGCGCCGTACGCCGCGCACAACCTCAAGGAATTCTGGGGGCGCTGGCACATCAGCCTGTCGCGCTTCATCCGCGACTATGTGTACATCCCGCTGGGCGGCAACCGCAAGGGCGTATGGCGCGGCAACCTGAACATGCTGCTGGCGATGCTGGTGTCCGGCCTGTGGCACGGGGCGAGCGTGAACTTCATCATCTGGGGCGCCCTGCATGGCGTCGGCCTGGCCATTTCCAAGCTGTTCAGCCAGTGGTTTCCGGGTTTCGCGCGGCTGCCGGGTTCGGGCCTGATGGCGCGGTTGATGACTTTCCACTACGTGGCCTTCGCCTGGATCTTCTTCCGCAGCCCGACGCTTGAGGGCGCGATGGAGATGCTCGGCAACATCGCCCAGCTGAGTCTGGCGGGCCTGAACAGCGCCACGGGCCTGATGCTGCTGGCCTGTGTGTTGTTCGTGGCCAGTTATCCCCAGTGGCTGGCGCTGTTGCGCCAGAGTGGCGCGCTGTTCCAGCGCCTGCCGTGGCAGTTGTACCCGATCCCGCTCGGGGTCGGTGTGTCGCTGGTGATTTTCGCTTCGCAGTCGGGCGTGCCGGGGTTCATCTATGCAAGCTTCTGATAGCAAACAGCTGTTCCAGGTGCAGATGGGCGCCGCCCGTGGCTTGTATGCGATCGTGGTCACCACCGCGTTGCTGTTCTGGCTGAACCAGGACTCGATCAAGCTTTATTGCCAGCAGAAATACCACCAGAGCTGCGAGATACCGCTGCTGGGCCAGCTGCCGGCCTGGCGCATGGGCGCGCAGTTGACGGCGATGCTGGAGGCGCAGCGCGATGACCTGCTCGAGCAGATGCGGCCTGCGTCGCAACTGGCCGAGGAGCCGGCGATCGAGGTACTGCCCGCGCCGATGCCGGTGGTCACGGTCGATCTGCAAACGCCGGCGACCCTGGCCAAACCGTTGCCACCGGTATCGACGCCCGCGCATGCACAGCCGACGCCTGCGCCGGTTCATGCGCCAGCCCCGGTCGTTGTCGCCCAACCTGTGCCGCCCACACCTGCACCGGCATTGCTGCAGCCGGGTACCGTGGCTTCACTGGCCGCTGGCGACGAAGTGTTCCTGGTCGGCGACTCGCTGATGCAGGGCGTGGCGCCGCACCTGGCCAACAGCCTGCGCAAGCGTTACCAGATCCGCACCGTCAACCTCAGCAAGCAGAGCACCGGCCTTGCCTATCCGGGCTTCTTCAACTGGCCGAAGACCGTGGCCGACACCCTCGATCACGAACCGAACGTGCGCTTGATGGTGGTGTTCCTAGGCCCCAACGACCCCTGGGACATGCCCCAGGGCAAGGGTAAGCCATTCCTGCGCTTCAAGTCGCCGGAGTGGGAGGTCGCCTACCGTGCCCGTATCGATTCGATCCTCGAGCAGGCGCGCACGCACAACGTGCAGGTGATCTGGGTCGGGCCGCCGAACATGGAGAAGGCGCGACTGTCCACGGCCATGGGCTACCTCAGCGGGCTCTACCAGGAGCAGACCGCGCTGTTCGGCCAGCATTACGTCTCGGCCAACCCGATCCTCGGCTACACCGACGCCAACTTCTCGTATACGGTGCAGACACCGCAGGGCAAGCGGGTCAAGGTGCGGGTCGACGACGGCATTCATTTCACCATCACAGGCCAGAAGATGATCGCCGAACAGGTTCTGTCGCTGATCAGCTTTCCGGGCCTGACCGTTACAGGACATTGAGATGCGCCAATGGCATCACCTGCTGGGCCTGGCCCTGCTGATCAGCGCCGCGCCGGGTTGCAGCACCGGCGCCAACAGCGTGAGCGCCCAGCCCACGGCGCGGCCCGCCGCCGCGCCAGCCGCCCGCCAGGACGGCAACCTCGCCTTGCTCGCCGGCAAGCTGCGCAATGCCGGCCGGGCACCGGTTGCCATCGTCCAGCTGGGTGACTCGCACACCGCCGCCGACCTGTTCAGCGGCGAGCTGCGCAAGCTGTTGCAGGCACGCTACGGCGACGGCGGCATCGGCCTGGTGCCGGCCTCGCCAGTGGCGGGGATCCGCAACGATCGGGTGATCATCAAGAGCGAGAAGCGCCAGTGGGAGCTGGTGTCGGCGCGCAACCAGCAGAGCCAGCAGTTCCCGTTGGGGGGCTACCTGTCGCTGCCGTTGGCCAATCGCGCCAGTGTGGTGCTGCAGGCGCGGGACGAGGACCGTCAGCGCTACAAAATCTCGGCGCTGTATCAGGCGAGCGCCAGCGCCAGCCTCTTCGTCAATGGTGGCCAGCGCCGCGTGCTGCCGGCGAGCAATGGCCAGTGGCGCTTCAGCCCGGCCTACGCCAATGTCGGCCTGCCGGTGCAATTGAGTGTCGAGGGTGGCCGGGGTGTCGCCCTGGGAGGCTGGTACATCCAGGGACAGAAGAATGCCGGGGTGACCTACTCGGCGCTGGGCATCAACGGTGCGCGCCTGGACGTGGTGGACAAGTGGCAGCCGGGTTGGCGTGACAGCCTCAAGGCCGTGCGGCCTGACCTGGTGATCCTGGCCTACGGCACCAATGAAGCGTTTGACGACAAGCTCGACCTGGCGCTGTACCAGACGCAACTGGAGGCGACCCTCGTCGGCCTGCGCAAGGACCTGCCCCAGGCGGCAATCCTGCTGGTCGGGCCGCCGGACTCGATCAAGCAGCGCAAGGCGCGCAGCTGTGCGGCGCGCCAGCCTCAACCGTTGGCCTCGGTGATCCGTATCCAGAAGCAGATGGCGCAGAAGTACAAGGCGCTGTTCTGGGATTGGCAGGGGTTCATGGGCGGGCCGTGCTCGATTGCCGGCTGGCAGGCGGGCGGGCTGGCGCGGCCGGATCTGGTGCACCTGACGGCTGATGGTTATCGCAAGAGTGCGGCGGGGTTGTATGAGTTTCTGAAGGGGCCGTTGGGGTTGCGTTGACGGCAGCTTGATCGGCATTGGGCTTTAGATTGTTGGGGCTGCTTTGCAGCCCTTTCGCGGCACGAGGCCGCTCCTACAGGGGATCGCAATTTCCTGTAGGAGCGGCCTTGTGCCGCGAATGGGCCGCACAGCGGCCCCAAGATGATTCAGGCGATCTCTGCTTCCAGCTCGACCATCGCCTCGCGATAGCGCGCCAGTTCCTCGATGGTCAGCACCGGCAGGTTGTACTGGCGGGCATACACCGCCACCTGCTCGCCGCGGGCCATGCTGCCGTCGGGGTTCATCAGTTCGCACAGCACCGCCGCCGGGCGCAGGCCGGCCAGGCGGGCCAGGTCCACCGAGCCTTCGGTGTGGCCGCGACGGGTCAGCACGCCGCCATCGCGGGCGCGCAGCGGGAACACGTGGCCCGGGCTGACGATATGACGTTCCTGCGCGGTCGAGCGCAGCGCGGCTTCGATGGTGGTGATGCGGTCCTGTGCCGACACACCGGTGCTGACCCCTTCGGCGGCTTCGATGGTGACGGTGAAGCCGGTGCCATGGCGGGCCTGGTTATTCTGCACCATCGGCGCCAGCTGCAGGGCGTCGACGGTGGCTTCGTCAAGGCACAGGCAGACGATGCCGCTGCAGTCGCGGATCATCATGGCCATGGTCTGCAGCGAAAGGTTCTCGGCGGCGGCGACGATATCGGCTTCGTCCTCGCGGTCGTCGTCGTCGAGCAGCAGCACGGGTCGCCCGGCCTGGAAGGCGGCGATGGCGGCGCTGACATTGGGGAATTGCTTGTTGAGCATGGTGGACATGAAACGCTCCTCGTGAATGATCGATGAACGTCTCGGGGCGAACAAAATGCGCGCGCAGGGGTGCCCGGACGGCCCCTGCCAAACGCCTTCTTTCATCCGGACTATGACCGTCGGCCCTGGAATCTCACCAGGTCTGCTGACCCCCGGCATGGCCGGAGCGCTCGCGGGCTCATCTTTCGATTTACCGCCGGTGGGGACTTTCACCCCGCCCTGAAGACCGGCCAAGCATACCCCACTGTGCCAGCGGGCTGGCAAGCCCTACGACGTTAGTTGCTGCCAGTCCAGTCCGAAGCGCGCCAGGTACTTGCGCAGGCGGTCGGCATCGTTGGGGTTGGCCTTCTCCTGGCGCGATACCGCGAACAGCTGGCGTCCGGCTTCTGACAGGCTCGGCGCGCGGCGGCAGACGTCGATCACCGCCTGCAACTGCACCTGGTCGAACAGGTCCAGCTCACGACCTGTGAGCAGTGGTTCGGTGTTCGATTCCAGGCCCCAGGCGTAACGCAATCGACCGATCTCCTCCTCGACCAATGCCTCGTCGATACGCCCGCTGTCGGCCAGGGTCGCCATGCGCGTGATCGACGCCGACAGCTCGCGGAAGTTGCCGGCCCAGCGTGCCTCGCCGGCATGGGCGAAGGCCAGGTAGCGGCGCTTGGCCTCGAGGTTGAAGCGCACCTGGCGCCCTTGTTCGCGGGCATGGCGCTGCAACTCGAAATCAAGGTTTGGTTCGATGTCCTCGCGGCGTTCGGCCAGGCCCGGGAGGGCGAAGGTCCACAGGTTGATGCGGGCGAACAGGTCTTCGCGGAACGAGCCATCGGCGACCTTGGCGCGCAGGTCGCGGTGGGTGCCGGCGATCAGCTGGAAGTCGCTTTCCACTTCGCGGTCGGCGCCCAGCGGGAAGAAGCGCTTTTCCTCGATGGCCTTGAGCAGCATGGCCTGTTCGTCAGCGCCCAGTTCACCGATCTCGTCGAGGAACAGCATGCCGCCGTCGGCGGCGCGCAGCAGGCCGTCGCGAGCGTTCTGGGCGCCGGTGAAGGCGCCCTTGGCGTGGCCGAACAGGGTCGACATGGCGCCGTCGCCGCGCAGGGTGGCGCAGTTCACTTCGATGAAGCGCCCGCCCAGCTGATGGCGGCCGCGCTTGAGCTCATGGACGCGGCGGGCCAGGAACGACTTGCCGGCGCCGGTCGGGCCGACCAGCAGCATGGGTGCCTTGGAGCGCAGGGCGACCCGCTCGATCTGCTCGATGGTGCGGTTGAAATCCGGGTTGCGCGTGGCGATGCCGGACTTGAGCAGCGACTGCCCCTCGACCTGCTCGCGGCGAAAGCGCGAGGCGATCGGGTCGTAGCGCGACAGGTCGAGGTCGATCAGCGTGGCGATGCCGGCCGGGTCGCTGTTTTCATCCTGCTTGCGCGAGGGCGAGGTCTGCACCAGGCGCGCCGGCAGGTAGCGGGCTTCGGTGAGCAGGAACCAGCAGATCTGCGCGACGTGGGTACCGGTGGTGATATGCACCAGGTAGTCCTCGCGCTCGGTGTCGAAGGTATAGCCGCTGGCGAAGTCGTGCAGGGCGCCGTAGACCTCTTCGAAGTCCCACGGGTTATGCAGTGCCAGCGGGTGCAGGCGCACCTCGGTGGCGGGCGAGACCTGCTGGATGTCGCCACGGATCCGCTCGGCCAGGCTCTGGTCGCGCGCGCTGGGGCCGTGGATCAGCTCCAGGCGATCGAGCGGCAGGTCGGCTTGCTGGCACAGGCCGATGGTTGGCCGCCAGCGGTTCCAGCGTGCGGCGCCCTTGCCGTTGCGGTCGAGGGTGGTGCCGAGGAAACCGATGGCGACGAGGGGCTTGGTCATCCGTGATTATCCAAAAAGATAAGTATGTATCTCAGGATATACGAAAAATGAAATCGGCATGACGCGTTGCAATACACAGGCTAACGCGAAACAAAAAATAAATACTTATAAATCAGATAGTTAAAAGATTTTTTCAAGAGCGAATGAAAACCTGGCACGCCGCTCGCTATATCCCTCTCGACCGCATCGCCAGGCAGGCCCTCGGGTCAGGGGATCAACCCCCGCCGGTGCACGTACCCACCTTCAGGTGTCGGTGTCGTGCATGCCGCCGCCGCAACGACCGGTCATTGCGGCGCAAGCCTGTGAACAGGCTTGCGAGGCGCTCGCCGGGCCACGTCTCGGCAATACCCTCCACGGTAGCTACACCCGCAACACCCGCAGGTGGGGCACAGGCAACGCAACCAGGGCCAGGACGGCCCGCCACTGCGAAGGAAGCCTGAGCCACCGCTGGTTCACCCGGCCCGCCGGCCGGACCAGGCGCAACGATGGCGGCCGCCGGAGCAATCGCTCCCAGCCCCGGACTCCGCCAGGTTTCGCCCACGGCGCTCGGTGAGTCGGCGACCACCCGCAGCCAAGGACATTGATAAAAGGATGAGCAAGATGAAACTGTTGAAACGCTTTGTGGTGAAGAAAAACGAACGCGGCCTGTTAATGAGCGAAGGCGACTTCGTGTCGATCCTCGAGCCTGGCCAGTACCAGCGTTTCGACTGGCAAGACCGGCTGACAGTGACCACCTTCAGCCTCCAATCCCCGCTGTTTGACCACCCGCTGGCGCAATACCTGCGTGGGCATGAGTCGGCACTGGTCGAGCAGTATTTCGAAGCCATGGACCTGGCGCCGCACGAGGCCGGCCTGCGCTTCGAGGACGGCCGCCTGGTTGAGTTGCTGGCCCCGGACAGCCGCCGCCTGTACTGGAAAGGTCAGGTCGAACATGGCTTGCAGCGCATCGACCTTGATCAAGGACGGCGCCTGGACGACGAACTGGTGGTTCGCCTGAACCGCCCCGGCGTGGCCGGCACGGACCTGGTCCTGCTGGCGCTGGTGCCTGCCTTCCATGTCGGCGTGCTGAAGATTGATGGCGTGGTGGCCGGGTTGCTCGAGCCAGGCCGGCATGGCTACTGGCGCTGCGGCAGCCAGGTAGCGGTGGAGATGGTCGACACCCGCCTGCAGGCGTTGGAGGTCAACGGCCAGGAGATCCTCACCCGCGACAAGGTCAGCCTGCGCTTGAGCCTGGTGGCCAACTGGCGCTACACCGATGTGCTTGGCGCCCACGGACAGATGAGCAAGCCGGTGGAGCACCTGTACCGCGAGCTGCAGTTCGGCTTGCGTGCGGCAGTGGGTACCCGCACCCTCGACGAGCTGCTGGAAGACAAGCAGTCCATCGACGGTAGCGTCACCGAGCACCTGCTGGCGCACCTGCAAGGCAGTGGCCTGGAGGTGAGCAGCCTGGGGGTGCGCGACATCATCCTGCCGGGCGAAATGAAGACCCTGCTGGCACAGGTGGTGGAGGCGGAAAAGGCCGCCCAGGCCAACGTGATCCGGCGCCGCGAGGAAACCCAGGCGACCCGTTCGCTGCTCAACACCGCCAAGGTGATGGAAGGCAACCCGACGGCCCTGCGCCTGAAGGAGCTGGAAACCCTGGAGCGGGTGGCCGAGCGCATCGACCGGATTTCGGTGTTCGGTGGCCTGGATCAGGTATTGAATGGAATGGTCAGCCTCAAGGCGGGTTGACCCTTTGCGACACGACGTAGCGCAACAAGGAACAAGGCAATGAACATACTCGAAGTGGCGGGCGGCAAGCCGATCAAACTGTGGACCGACGGTGTACCGGTCGAGGACGACGCCCGCAAGCAACTGATGAACACGGCGAAGATGCCGTTCATCTTCAAGCACCTGGCGGTGATGCCGGATGTGCACCTGGGCAAGGGCTCGACCATCGGCAGCGTGATCCCCACCGTGGGCGCGATCATTCCGGCGGCGGTGGGGGTGGACATCGGCTGCGGCATGATCGCCGCGCGCACCTCGCTGCACGCCCGCGACCTGCCGGACCACCTGCACGGCCTGCGCACGGCCATCGAGAAGGCCGTGCCCCATGGCAAGACCTTCGGCCGTCGCGACCAGGGTGCCTGGGACACTGTGCCGGACCAGGCCGACCAGGTGTGGAGCGGCCTGGCCGGACGCTTCAAGGCGATCACCAACAAGCACCCGCGGCTGGAGAAGACCAACAACCGCCAGCACCTGGGGACACTGGGTGGCGGCAACCACTTCATCGAAGTCTGCCTGGACGAGGCCGACCGCGTCTGGTTCATGCTGCACAGCGGCTCGCGTGGTGTCGGTAACGCCATCGGCAACCTGTTCATCGAACTGGCCCAGGCCGACATGCGCCAGCACATGGTCAACCTGCCGGACCGGGACCTTGCGTATTTCGAGGAGGGCAGCCGGCACTTCGCCGACTATGTCGAGGCGGTCGAGTGGGCGCAGGACTTCGCCCGGCACAACCGCGAGCTGATGATGCAGGCGGTGGTTGCCGCCACCCGCAAGGTGCTGGGCAAACCGTTCGAGGCCAGCCTCGAGGCGGTCAACTGCCACCATAACTATGTGCAGAAGGAACAGCACTTCGGCCGTGAGGTGCTGGTGACCCGCAAGGGCGCGGTGTCGGCGCAGAAGGGCCAGCTGGGCATCATTCCCGGTTCCATGGGTGCCAAGAGCTTCATCGTCCGGGGCCTGGGTAACGAGGAATCGTTCTGCTCGTGCAGTCACGGCGCAGGCCGGGTGATGAGCCGCACCAAGGCCAAGAGCCGCTTCACCGTCGAGGACCAGCAGCGCGCCACCGCCCATGTGGAGTGCCGCAAGGACAAGGATGTGATCGACGAGATCCCGATGGCCTACAAGGACATCGATGCGGTGATGCAGGCCCAGCGGGAGTTGGTCGAGGTGGTGCACACCCTGCGCCAGGTGGTGTGCGTGAAAGGTTGAAACGGGCGCCGCGTGGCGCCCTGTACAAGGAACGAAGACATGTATCAGGACGACTCCCACCCATTGCCCGAGGCCATGCGCGCCCGGGTGCTCGATGAGCTGCAACGTATCGAGCGCGAGCACGAGGTGACCGTGCTTTATGCCTGCGAGTCCGGCAGCCGTGCCTGGGGTTTCGCTTCGCCGGACAGCGACTACGACGTACGCTTCGTCTACGTGCCGCGCAACGACTGGTACCTGCGGGTGGACGAGCCTCGCGATGTGATCGAGCGGCCGCTCTGCGACGAGCTGGACATCAGCGGCTGGGAGCTGCGCAAGACCCTGCGCCTGATGCGCGGCGCCAATCCGAGCCTGCTCGAGTGGCTGGGCTCGCCGCTGGTGTACCGCGCCGACGCCGAAGCCGCCGGTCGCCTGCGCGAGCTGGGCGAGGCGTTCTACTCGCCGCGCGCCGTGCGCCACCACTACCTGTCGATGGCACGCAAGAACCTGCGTGGCTACCTGATGGGCGAGACGGTGCGCTTCAAGAAGTACCTGTATGTGCTGCGGCCGTTGCTGGCGGTGCGCTGGATCGACCAGGGGCTGGGCATGCCGCCGACGGCGTTCGCCGCGTTGATGGCGCGTACTGTCGATGATCCGCGACTGCAGGCGGCGATCGACGCACTGCTGGCTGTGAAACGACGCAGCGGCGAGGCCGAGCACGGACCTCGGGACGAGGTGCTGCATGGGTTCATCGAGGCCGAGCTGGCGCGAGCCGATGAGGTGCGGGAGGTGCCGGTGATGCGCGGTGAGAGCGGGTTGCTGGATGAGTTTCTGCGGGACACCGTGCACAAATATCCTGCATGACTGGGTAAGCACGTAACTCTTTGACTTAGCGAGACCCTGTGGGAGCGGGTTTACCCGCGAAGAATCCAACGCGGTGCTTGGCACCGGCTCCGCCGGTGTTCGCGGGTAAACCCGCTCCCACAGAGGTAACCGTTCCCTGCGCGACAGCGCAGCCCGAAGGGCTGGGCGATCTGGCATGGAACAAACCATAACCCATTGATTTAGCTTGACCCTGTGGGAGCGGGTTTACCCGCGAAGAATCCAACGCGGTGCATGGCTCCGGCTTCGCCGGTGTTCGCGGGGTAACCCGCTCCCACAGAGGTAACCGTTCCCTGCGCGACAGCGCAGCCCGAAGGGCTGGGCGATCTGGCATGGAACAAACCATAACCCATTGATTTAGCTTGACCCTGTGGGAGCGGGTTTACCCGCGAAGAATCCAGCGCGGTGCTTGGCACCGGCTTCGCCGGTGTTCGCGGGTAAACCCGCTCCCACAGAGGTAACCGTTCCCTGCGCGACAGCGCAGCCCGAAGGGCTGGGCGATCTGGCATGGAACAAACCATAACCCATTGATTTAGCTTGACCCTGTGGGAGCGGGTTTACCCGCGAAGAATCCAACGCGGTGCTTGGCACCGGCTCCGCCGGTGTTCGCGGGTAAACCCGCTCCCACAGAGGTAACCGTTCCCTGCGCGACAGCGCAGCCCGAAGGGCTGGGCGATCTGGCATGGAACAAACCATAACCCATTGATTTAGCTTGACCCTGTGGGAGCGGGTTTACCCGCGAAGAATCCAACGCGGTGCATGGCTCCGGCTTCGCCGGTGTTCGCGGGTAAACCCGCTCCCACAGAGGTAACCGTTCCCTGCGCGACAGCGCAGCCCGAAGGGCTGGGCGATCTGGCATGGAACAAACCATAACCCATTGATTTAGCTTGACCCTGTGGGAGCGGGTTTACCCGCGAAGAATCCAACGCGGTGCTTGGCACCGGCTCCGCCGGTGTTCGCGGGTAAACCCGCTCCCACAGAGGTAACCGTTCCCTGCGCGACAGCGCAGCCCGAAAGGCTGGGCGATCTCCTACAAGGCCCCTTCATGCCTGGACATCCTGTCCATCACGAACCGCAGCGAGGTCGGCAGCATTGGCCCGTGGCCCAGACCATCGAATGGCTGGAAGGCTACTGACAATCCCTTCACCCCGGCCAGACTGGCCACCAGCCCCTGGGCCGCTCGTTGTACATCACCCGACACCGACCCACGCGGATTGGCCGGTTCTTGCGTGCCGCGCATCAGCAGCAGGCTTGTTCGGTGGCTGCCCAGCCGCCCCTGCATCCCGTGCACCTCGGCCACGATGGCGCCGTTGTTCCACCACAACGATGGGCTGGCCGCCGCATAGTCGCTGAACAGCCATGGGCGGGTGAATAGCGTATGCAGCACCGCCAGCCCGCCATAGGAGTGACCCCAGAGCGTCTGCCGTTGCGGGTCGACGGACGCGACAGCGGCGACCATCGGGCGCATGCGCTGTTCCAGCAGGTCGAGGAATTCATCGGCACCACCGCTGGCCTGGCCAGTCAGGGGATCGCGTTGCTCGGCCAGCCCGGGCACCACGGGGGTGTAGTCGTAGGTCCGGGCGGCACGTTCGATGCGTTGGTCAGTCTGGTAGCCGATGGCGACCAGCAGCGGTGCCTGGCCGCCGGCGAGCGCCTGAAGTTGCTGTGGCTCAAGGGCGCTGATGGCGGCGTTGCCGTCGAGCATCCACAGCACCGGGTAACCGCTGGCGGGGGCCGGGCGTCGGGGCTGGCCGATCCACAGGCGGTAATGGCGCTGGCCGTCGCGCGAATCCAGGTCGAGGTGGCTGAAGCGATAGGCCAGGTCCTGGCGCTGCAGCAGGGTGTCGTCCATCTTCTGCTCGGCTTGCGGCTGGGCCAGGGCCGAACCGCTCAGCAGCAGTGCCAGGACAAGGGAAAGGATCTTCATCGGTGTTCTCGTGAGGTCTTCCATGACAAGCCGCCGCGCCATCGTCGAGTGCAGCGGCGGCACGGGTTCAGAAGGAGGCGGTCAGGCTGGTGTAGAGGGTGCGCCCGGGTTCGTTGTAGGTGGCTGCGCCCGCGCCCTCGATACCGTTCACCGCCTGGGCGTTGCCGGCCCGGTACAGGCGTTTGTCGAACAGGTTGTCGATGCCGGCGGTCACGCTCAGGTTTTTAGTGAGCGCATAGGTGCCGCTGGCGCCGACCAGCGCGTAAGGGGCCACCTGGTCGTTGGCGGTGCCGGTGACCCGCTTGCCCTGGTAGTCGTACTTCTTCGGCGTCTGCTTGCCGTACCAGGCCACGCTCAGCTGCAGCGACAGGTCGTCGGAGGCTTGCCAGTCGAGCATGGAATTGAGCGTGTAGGCAGGGGTCACCGACAGGGTCTCGCCAGTGGTCTTGTTTTTCGATTGCAGCATGTAGGTGAAGTTGTTGCTCCACTTCAGCTGTTCGCTCAGCGGGATGGTCAGGGTGCCCTCGAGTCCCTCTACCAGTGCCTTGGGGATGTTCTCCCACTGGTAGAGGGTGGCATTGGCGTTGAGGCCTGCGCCACCGGATGCCTGGCCGATGCCGCTCAGGCCCGAGTCGATCTTGTTCTTGTAGTCGTTGCGAAAGTACGTCAGGCCGGCGACCCAGCCGTTGTCCTGGAACTCGATGCCCAGTTCCTTGTTGACGCTGGTCTCGGCCTCCAGATGCGCGTTGCCCTGCAGGTAGCAGCTGGTGCTCTGCCCGTAGCAGCCCTGGCCACGGCTGTAGAGCAGGTAGTCGGGGTTGAGCTGGTACAGGTTCGGCGCCTTGTAGGCGCGGGCGATGCCGGCCTTGAGCGTCAGGGTGTCGGTCAGCGCGTGGGACAGGTTGAGCGACGGGCTCCAGTTGTCGCCGACGATGCTGTGGTGATCGAAGCGCAGCGCCGGAGTGAGCATGGTGCCGGGCAGCAGTTCGATGTTGTCCTCGGCAAACAGCGAGAAGATCTGCGCCTGGCTGCTGGTGCTGCGGCCGTTGCTGGCCAGGCCGGGCACGCTGCCGCCTTCGCTGGTGGTCTGGGTATTGGCGCTGGGGTCGTCCAGTTTCTGCTGGCTCCACTCGCTGCCCAGGGTCAGGGTCTGGTCGCGCCAGGCGTGCAGTGGCAGGTTGAGCTCACCGTGGGCGGTCAGGTCGCGCAGCGTCGAGGTGTAGAAGTCGGTGTTGCTGAAGATGCCTTCGGTGCCGCCGGCCAGGCCTTCGTTGATGCGCTGGTTGCGGGTCTTCTCGTATTGCAGGAAGGCCATGCTGCTGCCGAAGTCCCAATCGCCGCGGTGGGTGATGGCGAAATTTTCTCGGTAGAGAATGTTGGTCTCCTTGCCGAGCATGCTTTTGACGTTAGCATTGGAGTTGGTGTTCTGCGTATCGCCCGCGTACAGGTTGCCCTGGCGGCTGAAGCCGGCTTCGAGCTCCAGGGTCTGCTCCGGGGTCAGGCGCCAGCTCAGCAGGCCGTTGAGGTCCTTGTTGCGCACGCCTTCGCGGCCGGCGGGCAAGGTACCGGCCTGGGTGCCGCTGCGCGCGGACTGGTGGCCGGCGTTGATGTCCCAGTCGTCCGCGTCGGTCTTGGCCACGTTACCGTAGACCCGGTAGCTGAGGGTGTCGGTCAGTGGGCCGTTGAGGCCGAAGCTCACGCGCTTGGTGGCGCCTTCGTCACCGTGCTGCGGGAAGTTCTGGTACACGGTCATGTTGCCGTGGGTCTCTCCCGCCGGTTGCTTGGTGATGATGTTGATCACCCCGCCCATGGCCCCGGAACCGTAGCGCGCCGCCGCCGGGCCGCGGATCACCTCGATGCGCTCGACCTGGTCGGCCGGCACCCAGTTGGTGTCGCCGCGCGAGTCACGTTCGCCGCGCCAGCCGTAGCGCACCGAGCTACGGCTGCTGACCGGCTTGCCGTCGACCAGGATCAGGGTGTTTTCCGGGCCCATGCCGCGGATGTCGATCTGCCGGTTGTTGCCGCGCTGGCCGCTGGTGGAGTTGCCGGTCAGGTTGACCCCCGGCATGGTGCGGATGATCTGCGACAGGTCATTGGCCGGTGGTCGTTTCTGGATGTCCTCGGCGGTGATGACCGACACCCCCGGCGCCTGCTTGGTCTCCTCCAGGGCGGTGGCCACCACGTTCTGGCTTTCCAGCACGATCGGTTCTGGCTGGTTGGCGGCCTGCACGGCGCTGCTCAGCAGGCAGCTGGACAGCAGCAGGAAGGGGGCGAAAGGAAGCGGGCGGGGCGACATGTGTGATCTCCGGCACGGCGGGCTGAATTCAAGAGATCACAAATAGTAATAACTCCTATTTGAGAGTAAAGCGCATTAACTTTCTAAACACTTTCGCTGGCCGGCAGCAGCAGGTGCAGGCATAGCCCGGGATGGCCATTGCTTGCCCACAGGCGTCCGCCCTGCAACTCAATGGCGCGCCGGGCAATGGCCAGGCCCAGGCCGAAGCCGGCGCCGCTGCCGGGCAGGCGGCGGTAGGGCTGGAAGATCTGCTCGAGTTCGTCCTCCACTACCCCAGGTCCTTGGTCGCGCAGGCACAAGTGCCAGAAGGCACCCTCGCGCCAACCGTCCAGGCTGACCCGGCCGGTGGCGGGCGAGTGGCGGATGGCATTGCGCAGCAGGTTTTCCAGGGCCTGGGCCAGGCTGTCCAGGTGCGCCTGGACCTGGCAGTCGAGCCCGAGCAAGCAGGGCAGCCGTTCGACCGGCCAGCCGCTTTCGAAGCAGCTGTCCTGGACCAGCGCCTCCCAGACCGAGAGCACCAGTACCGGTTCGGTCGCCAGTTGCGGCCGCTCGGTGTCCAGCCAGGCCAGGTCGAGGGTGTTCTCCAGCAGTTTCTGCATGTCGTCCACTTCGCGGTCCAGGCGCTGGCGTAGCAGTTCCGCCGGTAGTTCGCTGTCGTGGGCGATGCGCAGGCGCGCCAGCGGGGTGCGCAGTTCGTGGGACAGGGTACGCAGCAGCAGGCGTTGCTGGTCGAGGCTTTTGCGCAGGCGCACGGCCATGTGCTCGAAGGCCTGGGCCAGCTCGCCCAGCTCGTCGCGACGTTCCTGCAGGGGCAGGCCGGGGCTGTCCAGATCGTCGGCGCGCAGGGCGTCGGCACGGTCACGCAGGCGGTTGAGCGGCACGACCAGGTGGCGGTAAAGCGCCAGGCCCAGCAGCAGGGCGAGCAGGGCGGGGGCCACGCCGTGGGTGATCACGTGGGTCCAGGGTGTCAGGCCGGTGGGCAGCAGGTGTTCGGGGAGCTGGATGACCAGGCGGCCGTCCTCGGGGTGTTCGGGGAAGGCGATGCTCACGTATGGCAGCTCGTCCTGCAGGCGCCGGCTCATCGGCCAGTCGAGCTTGCGCATGAAGGTAAGGCGGCTGGCTTCATCGGCGTTCAGCGGGGTAGTGCCGAGACTCTGCAGATGGGGGCCGATGATGGCGACCCAGGTGTCCTCCTCGGTTTCGAGCCGACGGCGCAGGCGTTCCACGCCATCGGCTCCCTCCGCGTGCCAGGCCTGCTCGGCCTGTTCGGCGAAGCCGGCGAGGAACACCCGGTCGGCGGGGGCGAGGAAGTAGGTGCTGCGTTCGACCGACAGGCCCCAGGTCCAGATCAGCCAGGTCAGCAGCAGGCAGAAGCACACCTGCAGCAGCGCCAGCTTCCACAGCAGCGGATGACGGCGCATCAGCTGCTGCCCGCATCGACCAGGATATAGCCCTGACCGCGCACGGCCTGGATCTCCAGGTGTCCGGCGCCGATGGCGCCGAGCTTGCGGCGCAGGTTGCACACATGCACGTCCAGGCCACGGTCGAGGCGGGTGTAGGCCCGGTGCAGGACGCTCTGGTACAGGAAGGCCTTGCTCAGTGCCTCGCCTGGATGGGCCTGCAGGGTCAGCAGCAATCGGTATTCGGAACCGGTCAGCCCGGCACTCTGGCCATGCTGGGCGACATCATGGTTGGCGGTATCGAAGGTCAGCGTGCAGGCGTTGCGTGGCGTGGGCGTGCGTCGGTCCAGCGCCACCCGGCGCAGCAGGGCATCGACCCGGGCATCCAGCTCGGCCAGGCTGAAGGGCTTGGGCAGGTAGTCGTCGGCGCCGCGGGTGAAGCCGCTGATGCGGTCCTGCTCGGCGCCCAGGGCCGACATCAGCATCACCGGTACCGCCTGGTGCCGGCGCAGTTCGTCGAGCAGGCTGAGGCCATCGATGCCGGGGAGCATGATGTCCAGCAGCAGCAGGTCGAAGGGCGCCTGGTGCATCGCGTTCAATGCCTGGGTGCCGTTCTCGCAGGCCTGGACGCTGAAGCCGCGACGCAGGAAGTGCTGTTCCAGGTCCTGGCGCAATCGGGGGTCGTCTTCGGCGAGGAGGAGTTTGGGGGGCACGGGGTGACCTTGATGAGAATTCATTGCAAATACGAATCATCCCATTGGCGATGGTGCCGGGGCAATGCCCGGATGCTGGCATTGCGTCGAGTGGTTCGTCACATAGCTCCCGTGGGCGCGGGCTTCACATGAATTATCGACCTGGAAGGGACCTGTGGGAGCGGCTTCAGCCGCGAACACCGGCGAAGCCGGTGCCATCCATCGAGTTGCTTGCTTCGCGGCTAAAGCCGCTCCCACAGGGTACGTGTTGGCCGCATAGTCCTAGGTTCCCTGTATGACAGAAGGGGGATCAGCGACTTATGAACATCCCACCAGCTTCGCTACGCACTCGCAGGCCATGGCTCTCGCCCAGCATGGCCAGGGCCAGTGGCAGGTCATCGACCGGGAAGCTGCCGGAGACCCGCAGCTCGGCCACGGCCGGGTCGCAGACCAGGCGCTGGTCGGCGTAGCGCATCAGCTCCTGGGCCCACTGCAATAGCGGCATGTCGTCGACCACCAGCAAACCCCTGCGCCAGGCCAGCTGGGTGTCGCGGGCGGTTTCCACCAGGCCGAGCCGGTCGCGGTCGAAGCGTACCTGCGAGCCTGCGTGGATGACGCTGCCACGGCCAGCTTCGGGGGTGACGCGCACGGCGCCTTCATAAACCGCGAGCTGGGTCTCGTGAAGGAGCTGGCGCACGCTGAAGCGGGTGCCCAGCGCCTGCATCAGGCCGTGATCGGAGCGCACCCGCAACGGCCGCGACGGGTCCGTCGCGGTGACGATGTGCACCTCGCCACGGCGCAGGTACAGCAGGCGCTCCTCGGCCGAATACAGCACACGCAGCTCGCTGTGACTGTTGAGCGTGACCTGGGTGCCATCGCTCAGCAGCAACTCGCGCCGTTCGCCCACTGCGGTCTGGCAGTCGACACCCTCCCGGGCCTGACGCCATGCCCACCAGCCCAGCGGGGCCGCGCCGATCAGCCCCAGCAGGCCACGCAGTACGGTGCGCCGGCTGCTGTCCTGCGGGCGAGCGAGGGTTTGCCGGGCGAGGGTCGGCGGCAGGGTGCCGAGGCGGGTCAGCAGGCGCTGGGCACGCTTCCAGGCGCGTTCGTGGTCCGGGTCGCGGCGCCGCCAACACTCCAGTTCGAGCTGCTGCGCCGGGGTCAGCGGGCCTTCCTGCATCAGCAGCAACCAGGCGGCGGCCTCGGCGAGCACGGCCTGGGCAATGGCGGGCTGGTTAGTCATCGGGCATCTGGCTCAGACAGGCCATGTAGCCCTCGTGGATGTACTTCTTCACCGTCGGCAGGGCGATGTCCAGCGCCTGCGCGATGTCTTTCTGCTTCATGCCGTCCAGGGTGGCCATCAGGAATGCCTGCCTGACCCGTGGGCGCAGGCCGTCGAGCACTGCGTCGATCTCGTGCAGGGTCTCGAGGATGACGCTCTGCTGCTCGGGCGACGGCTGCAGCGCTTCGGGCACCAGCGCCAGCGCTTCGAGCCAGGCCTGCTCCAGCGAATGACGGCGGCGCCAGCTGACCAGCACGCAGTTGGCGATGCGGGTCAGGTAGGCGCGTGGCTGGCGCAGGGTATCGGGCTGGTTGCTGTCGCGGCTGGCGAGCACGCGCACGAAGATGTCCTGGGCCAGGTCGTCGGCCACGCCACGCCCCCAGGAGCGCAGTCGATACGCCAGCCAGCCGCGCAACCAGGCGTGGTGCTCGATGTACAGCGTGGTCACGGCGCAGCGCTCGGCGGGCTGGGGCGGAGTATTGAAAAGGGTCATGGCGGGGAGGTGTCAGGGTGTAAATGCAAACAATTATCACTAGATTTGGCTAAATCACAAGATCAAGTGAAAATGCGAATCGCACGCATATACCTTTTTCGCCGTCATGCGACAGAAGGGGTGCAAGCCCGCATCGAGTGCCGGGCACTGACCTCACGAGCGAGAAAAGCATGCCCGCAATCCGTCGGCTTTCCCCTGTTTCGCGTCCTTCGCAACGCTTGTCCCCGATCAGCTTCGCCGTGCGTTGTGCGATGCTCGGCTGCCTGATGGGCACGGCTTCGAGTCTGGCCCAGGCCGCCGATGCCCCGGCCATGGCTTCTACCCGGCCCGACGATGCCACGCTGCGCGACTACGACATCGCCAAGGGCCCGCTGGGCACCGCGTTAAGCGTGTTCGCCAGCCAGTCGGGGCTGCTGCTGTCCTATGATCCCGAGCTGACCCGCGGCCGCGCCGCGCCGGCACTCAAGGGCCGCTACACCGTGCAGGAGGGGGCCCGGCGCCTGCTGGCCAACAGCGGCCTGCAACTGCTGTCGAACTCCCGGGGGGCCTATATCCTCATCCCGCAGGCCCAGGCATCGACGATGGCGACGGAACTGACGCCGACCATGGTCGCGGCCAGCGAGTTGCTGGACCCACAGCGCGACACCTATCGCGCGCCACGCTCGACGGTGCACCTGTCGCGTGAGGACCTCGACCGCTTCAGCACCGTCTCGGTGGGCGACATGCTCAAGGGCGTGGCCGGCGTGCAGGTCGGCGACAGCCGCAACGGCGGAGCGCTGGACGTCAACATCCGCGGCATCCAGGGGCAGAGCCGGGTGGCGGTCAGGGTCGATGGCTCGGAGCAGGCGGTGGATGTCTACCGGGGCTACGGCGGCACCCAGCAGCGCAGCTACATCGACCCCGACCTGATCAGCAGTGTCACCGTGAACAAAGGCCCCAGCACTCGCTCGGGAGCGATCGGTGGCTCGGTGGAGATGAAGACCATCGGTGTCGATGACATCCTGGTCGATGGCAAGGATGTCGGCGTGCGCCTGACCGGCAACCTGTGGAACAACGGCGTGGAGCCCGAACACCGCAACCGCAACTCCAGGGACGAGGACCTGAGCGCGGTGCCGCGTGACGAACGCGGCAGCCTGTTCGGCTCCAAGGCCGAGTCCGGCAGCGCCGCCTTTGGCTACTCCCATGAACGCTTCGACCTGGTGGCGGCCTATGCGCACCGCAACCAGGGCAACTACTTTTCCGGCAAGAAGGGCCAGGACCGCTACCGCCTGTATGACCGCTGGGGTGACGAGCAGGCCAGTGTCGCCAATACCTACAACGCCGGCGAGGAGGTACTCAACTCGTCGTCCGAGACCGACTCCTATCTGCTCAAGACCACCTGGCGGCTGGCCGACGACCATACCCTGGACCTGGGTTATCGCCGCTTCGACGGGCACATGGGCGAGATCATGCCCTCGGACATCTTCCGCTACGGCACCGCCGGCATCTATCAGTACCCCACCAGCGAAATCCAGATCGACACCTACACCGCCCGCTATCACTACCTGCCCGAGGGCAATCCGTGGGTGGACCTCACCAGCAGGCTGTGGATGACCGACTCGAAGACCAGTACCTTGAGCGCGGCCTGGATGGCACCCAAGTCGCAGCTGTACCGTACCGACCGCGCCTGGTCCCGCCAGGACAACCGCCGCATCGGCGGCGACCTGACCAACGTTTCGCGCTTCACCACAGCCCATGGTGATTTCAAACTCGACCTGGGCGGCGCCTTCCAGCTCGAGGACCTCCAGCCGCAAAGCAACGTGGTCTCCACCCAGCACGACATCAACGCCAACCGCATGTTGCGCGATGCCTCGCGTCAGGAGTTCAGCTTCAACGGCAACCTGGAATACAAACCCACTGAAACACTGACGCTGTGGGGCGGCGGCCGCTATGCCCACTACCAGACCAAGGACAACACCGTGCTGGCCGAGGCGCGCCGCGAAGAGCGGGAAATGCGCTGGATCACCGCCAGCAGCCCGGGGCACTGGGGCAGCATGACGTGGTTCCCCGACCAGAACGGCCAGTACACCGACGCCACCGACCCACGCCTGAACAACGGCATCGTCTTCGAGAACAGCAACGAGCCGTTCAATGGCGTGCCGTTCAACGAGTCCGGCGCGACCAACGTGGTGGTCCATCCCGAAAGTGTCAGCAACGTGGTCACCGGCTACGACTACACCCCGCAGGGCAAGAGCAGCGGCGGTGGCTTCGCGCCGGCCTTCGGTATCAATGTCGAGTTCCTCCCGGACACCTTCGTCTACGCCTCCTACACCCAGGGCCTGCGCCTGCCGTCACTGTTCGAGACCAGCCAGGGCACCCAGCAGGTCACCCCGGGCAAGCACCTCAAGCCCGAGCGTTCGCGCAGCTGGGAAGTGGGCGTGAGTGCCTTGCGCAGCGACCTGCTGACCGCGGGCGACGAGGCGTCGGCCAAGCTGGCCTGGTTCGACAACGACATCAAGAACTACATCACCCGCTACTACGACCCGAGCCCGGGCCTGTGGGGGCAGATGACCTTCAGCAACACCGACAGCTTCCACACCCGTGGGCTGGAACTGCAGTCGCACTACGATGCCGGGCGCGTGTTCGCCGACCTTTCGGCCACCTACTACCTGATGACCGAGACCTGCGACGCGGCCTTCGCCGCCAAGCTGCGCGCCAGCGCCAATCGCTACCAGCGCACTCAGGACACCCCGGACTGCACGTCGGGCAGCTACATGGGCTCGTACACCAACACCCAGAACCCGCCACGCTTCTCGGCCAACCTGCTCGGCGGGATGCGCTTCTTCGACGAGGCACTGACCGTGGGCGGGCGCATGACCTACAGCTCGGGACCCACCGCGCAGATGGACAAACCCTGGCAGACCGGCGCGACCACGCCGCAGATCGACTACCGCTCGGTGGCGTTGTTCGACCTGTTCCTCAAGTACAAGCTGCTGGAGCACACCGAGCTGAATGTGTCGGTGCAGAACCTGACCGACCGCTACTACCTGGACCCGCTGGCGCAGAGCTTCATGCCGGCGCCGGGACGTACCTGGCGGGTGGGGATGGTGGCGCGCTTCTGAGAGCGCCTGCCTTGTCCAGCGCCTTGGCCCGATCGTCGGGGTGGCTGGAGCCCGCCGCAACCCTTGCAGCCGAGCGCCGCCCGCGCGGCGTTCGATCTCAAGTGCGCTGCAACGCTAACCCCTGATACCCCGCATCGCCGCTAGCCAATTGCAATGCCGAGCAGGTCCCGACTGCTGCTCGGGCAATGGCCAGGGTGCGAGCGTTGCCCCCCCTGATATCGAGCAGCGCTGCCATATGTTTCGGCGGGCCTGCTGAATACAGGCGTGCCGGATAATAGATTGTGCTTTATCTCGCGCATCTGCTGCGTGCGATAGTCGCCTCGTTGCGCAGGGCTATCGATAATGGCTAAAGAGTGGCTTGTATTGTCTTGGCGCTCCGTTTAGTATCCGCGAATATTCTAAGTTAATAACTATTTCTTCTGTTGGCGTTCGTCCGGATTGGCCACGCCAAAACGCTTGGCGAGTACTGTGCACGCGGCTGCAATTCTCGGGTGTTATTGTGCGCTGCAGCGTCTATCCAGCCTGAGTTGGCATTTTCAAGTCATTGATTTTAAGTGTTTTTATGCTTGTTTTTGAGCCGGGCTTGTTGGTTCTGCTTTCAAGGTTGCTTTGGCTTGCTGCGCTCGGTTGCCTGGCAATTAAACTTACGAGTTTAGTTTGTTCGCACCAGCGACTGACAAATTAAACTTTGCAGTTTAAAAGTGCCAATAGTGTACTGAGGGTTTTATTAATTGGCGGTGTTGCGCAACTACTGCGTGGTGTCTCGTTGTGCCTGCGATTTGCCGTTGTTTATTTACTCGTCGGTTTAATTAGTTGGCCGGTGCGATAGGGCCGGCTTGAAATTGTTTGTGACATTTTGCCGAAGGAAGTATTGGCAACGTGTCCTTCCTGCGCCTCGCAGGAGGCATGGCGGCCTCTGGCAGCATTGCCAAGGCAAGGATCCACACACGTGAGAAAAGGAGTTTCAGGATGAGCAACGACGATATGCTGAACCGCTCGCTACCTCTGTTGACCGAGGCGGGCATCGACAAGCTTGCGTCCAGCCGGGTGGTGATCGCCGGTTGTGGCGGCGTGGGTGGCGCCATGGCACTCACCCTGTGCCGGATGGGCGTACAGTCATTCAAGCTGGCTGACCCGGGCGCTTTCGATCCGCCCGACATGAACCGCCAATGGGCCGCGACGGGTGCTTCGCTGGGCCGAAACAAGGCCCTGGTGTATCGCGAGCTGATTCTCGACCTCAATCCCCGGGCCAAGGTCGAGATCTTTGTCGAAGGTATCACCGACCACAACCAGGACGAGTTTTTGTCGGGCGCTGACATCCTGGTCGACTGCCTGGATGCCAACGTGCCCCACTCGCTGCGTGAGTCCATCCACCGCAAGGCACACGAGCGTGGGGTGTTCAGCGTTGTCGGGCCGATCATGGGCTTCGGCTGCTTTGCCTTGTGCTCCTCACCGCAAGGGTTGGGAATGGAGTACTGGACGCAGACGCTCAAGGTGGCCAAGGAGCAGGGCTCCCTGCCGCGGATCTTCGACGAAATCTTCGTGCCCCAGCACATGCAGGCGATCGTCCGCAGCCTCGAGGTTGGCAAGGTGCCAACGGTAGCTGTGGGGCCTCTGATCGCGACATCGCTGTTGGCCACTGAGTGTGTGAACCACCTGCTGCATGACCTGGTGCCGGGTTTCCGTGAACCGATCGTGCTGCCAAAGGTGATGTTCTTCGACCTCAATCGCATGAACCACAGGATCATCGACGTGTCCGAGGGAGCCTTGGCATGACGTTGCTGGCCGACACCGTCGAGGCCCGCGCGCGGGTCCTGGCTCAACATGGGTTCAACCTCGACCTGATACCGTCGCGGCTGGTCCTGGACGACTACCAGACCGACAGCCTGATGCACCGCGACTACCCGAGCGTTCCTCTATTGCGCCAGGACGGCGACGGTGAGCTGGACGAGCGACTGGCTGCGGCGTTCCAGGCCTTGTTCGGCCTGCCCCAGGTGCTGGCGTTGGCCCAGGGGCGGCTGGCGGAGGCGTTGCTGGTCAACGCCCTGGTCACGGCGGGCGACTGCGTGCTTGGCAGCGCGCCATTTCCCACGCTGCAGGCGCACCTGCAGCTCAGGGGCGCCACATACTGCACGGTGTCGACGGCAGATGCCGGTGGCCAATTTCGCGCTGACCTGGACTGCGTGGCCCTGGAGCAGGCGATCAAGCGTGTGGGCCGCCAGCGCATACCTTTCCTGCTGGTCGAAGCCTGCACCAATGCCATTGGCGGCGTGCCCGTTTCGCTGGACAACCTGCGTGCAGTGAAGGCAGTGGCTGATCGTTACGGCATCCCGCTGCTACTCGACGCGACGCGGATCCTCAGCAATGCCTGTCTGATCCGCGAGTACGCCTGCGACTGGCGTGACCATGACGAACTGAGCATCGTTCAGGCCCTGTGCGCACTGGCAGACGGTGTGTTGCTGAGCGCGACGAAGGAGATGCCGACGACCATCGGTGGTTTCCTCGCGCTACGTGACCGCACCCTGTTCGAGCGTTGTCGCGACCAGGCGCTGATCTTCGGCACGGGCTTGGACCTGCTGGGCAAGCGTCGTTTGCTGGCGGCAATGCGCGAGCCGCATGGGTTGGTGAAGCAAGTTCGTTCGCGCATTGACCAGGTACGCCGTTTCCACGGCCTGTTGCAGTTGGGCGACGAGTCACAGGTGGGTGTCCATGGCGTGTTCCTCATGGCTGGCGCGCAGTTCACGGCCATGCATGCTCGCGCCTTCCTCAATCATCTGTATGTGGGCTACGGTGTGCGTGGCGCGCTCAACCCAGGGGGCTCGGCCGGCCCTGGCGATGCCCTGGTGCGTTTCGCTCTTGGCGTTCCAGGCAAGGACGAGCGTGTCCTGGACACGGCTGCGATCTGCATCCGCGAGGCGCTGCGCGAAACCGACCAGCACCTCGCCCTGGAGGAGGTCCACCGCCCTGCAGGCCTCGCCGGCGGCATGCTCGCCACTTATCGCCAGGCCGGGAGCGTGCAGCCATGAAGCGTTTGCTGATGATCATCGGCGTGCTCTGTCCGCTGCTGGCCTTCGCTGGCATGCCGGCGGGCAACCTGGTGCCAAGGGATATCATCGAGCGTTCCGAGGACCGCCCAACCGGCAAGGATTCGGTCTCGATGTTGTTGGTCACCCTGACCGACAAGGCTGGAACCAAGCGGCAGCGCGGGTTGCTTTGGTATCACCTGGCAGGCGAGCAGGGTGACCTCGACCTGCAGAAGTTCTTCTATCCCCGCAGCATTCGCAACATCGCCACCTTCAACGAGGAGGTGCGTGGCGCCGAGGACCTGCAATACCTGTACCTGCCGGCCGCCAGCCGGGTTCGGCGGGTATCTTCCAAGCACCAGACCTGGGTCGGGTCCGACTTGATCTACGAGGATCTGCAGAAGATCAACCTCGAGGACTGGACATTCAGCTATGTGGAGCAGGCCAGCGAGGAAGGTTTCGCAGTGCATGTGGTGGATTGCCAGGCCAAGCCGTCGTCGAACTCGGCGTATGCCAAGCGCCGCTACTACATCCGCGCCGACGGCAGTTACTTCCCCAGTCGGATCGACTTTTTCGATGCTGCCGGCCAGTTGATCAAGCAGGTTCGGCGCACCGAAGTGCAGGCATACGGCTCTGCCCTGTACGAGCGTTTCGTGCAGGTGAATGATCTGCGCAACGGGCATCAGACGCTGATGGAGCGACGTTGGGTTCGCGTCGATACCGGGCTGCCTGCGTCGCTGGTGACGGTGCGGCAGATGGAGAAGGGCATCGAGCACTTTGCCGAACCTGCGGACGTGCAACGCCTGGTCAGTGACGAAACCAGCAGGATGGTGGAGTGATGGTCGGGATTGTCCGAACACTTGCAGCCGTCTTGTCGCTGGCTGGCGCGCCTTGCGTGAGCGCCCAGGCGCTGGCGGCCCTGGGTGGCCAGAACACGGTGACGGGGTTTCTCGACCTGCGCTCGGCGGTTGGCCTGGGCAGCGGTGGCGAGGTGGGCTCGAGCGCCTTGAAGTCGAGCCTGGACAATGGCCTGCGAGGTCGCGGCCGGGTCGAGCTGGATCACCAGGCCGACGGCCTGCGCACGCTGGTTTCGGCGGACCTGGAGCTGGAGCACAAGCGCATGCGTTCGGCAGCCGACGAAAACGAAAGCACTGCCAGGTTGTGGGAAGGGTACGTCGAATGGGAAGGCGAGACGACCAGCTGGCGCATCGGGCGGCAGGTGATCCAGTGGGGGGTGGCGGACGAGGTCAGTGTGATCGACAGCTTCACACCCCAGGATTTTCGCAGCTTCCTGATCCATACCCGCTTCGAACGCAAGTGGCCGGTGACCGCGGTGAGCGGTCGCTACTTTCTTGATGGCGGCGATTTCTTCGAGGTGCTTTGGCAGCCGCAGTTCCGTCAGGACCTGCTGGCCCAGCCAGGCGAGGAATGGAGCCTGTTCGTGGAGAACAACTACGTGCGCGGACTGGGGTTGAGCGAGCGCTCGACCAAGGTTGAAGGTGGTCCGCTGGGCGACAGCGTGTTTGCCGCTCGGCGAGTGCTGCGGCGCGACAATTATGACCTGTCGTTCAACTATGCCTACCAGTTCGAGCAGATGGCGGCATTTCGCGCCGATATCCAGGGCTTCGACGCCAGCGGCAGGGCAGTCGGTACCGTGCAGCCTTATCACGCCCGCCAGCACACCACGTCGATGGCGTTCGAGTCGGGGCGTGACGGGATCGGTGTGCGTGGCGAACTGGCTTACGTCACCGATGCCGGTTATGTCAGCTACGACATGGCTGTGCCGGGTCTGGTCGAGCGCCGTGACACGCTCAGGGGAGTGGCCGGCATGGACTACACCTTCGCCTCGCGGACCTACATCAACCTGCAGTACACCCTCGACTACATCCGTAACCACAACGGCAACATGCAGCCGGACAAGTACCGGCCAAGCGTGACATGGCGGGTGAACGTGCCGCTCAAGGGCGAGGACCTGTGGCTGGAGTTCCAGGGGCGCGAGTTCATGAACATGACCGACCGTTTCTGGCGCCTGCAATTGCGCTGGCGGGTCACCGACGACTGGGAACTGCGCACTGGCGGAATGCATTTTGCCGGGCATGACGAAGGTATCTTCGGCCAGTTCAGGGATAACGATCAATTGTACGCAGGGGTTCACTATTACTTCTGATTGACAGGGCAATGTAGTTGCGCGCGCATGTTCATGCGGGCCATTTGCAGTAAATGCGATCGTTTGAAACGGGAGGATATGACTGTCCGTCCCTTGGCCGCGATCGCCTGTTTCATGGACTTTAAAGGTTTTATTCATCCTACAAAGGAGCGTGAAAAATGAATGTTGGCAATGATCCGATCATGATGAACGAGTACCAGATTCGTATCGCGGCGGCACGTGAGAAGTTTGCCGCCCGTGACGATGTCCAGGCGTTGTTCAACGCGCCGATGGACGCGCCGTTGGTGAACCTCTTCATGATCTACTGGAGCGCCATGAGCGCGGCACTGACTACGCCTATTCCGGAGTACCTGGCCACGGCCGGCGTGCGCTGCGAGGCCCTGGGCCTGAACAGGCTGGCCGAGTTCTTCAAGGAGCACACCGAAGAAGAAGACGGTCACCACGAGTGGGCGGCGGCGGATGTCCACAAGTTGGTGAACCTGTGGAATGCGAAGTATCCGGGAATGCCGATCAATACCGACGACTTGCTGGTTTCCAATCTGACGCCTTCGGTGCGCCGTTATCACCAGTTGCACAAGGACGTGGTGGCCGGAGATGCACCGTGGGCCGAACTTGCCATTGATGTGGAGATTGAACTGATCACCACCCAATACGGCCCAGCACTGTTGAAAGCCTGTGCCGCAGCGCTGTGTGAAGAAGGCCAGCAAAGTATTTCCTTCCTGGCCGAGCATGTGAGATTCGACTTTGGCCATACCGATACCAACTTCCGCGTGGTCGCCGAGTTGCTCGAAGCCAAGCCTGAATACACCCAGCACCTGGTCGCCATCGGCGAGCAGGCACTGACCGCCTATGGCGATTTCCTTGGGGAGGCCCTGCAACTGGCCCGGCAAGCATACGCCCGCCTGCCACACGCCCAGGTCGCCGTGAACGCGTGACCTGACACGGACCGTTATCGGAGCACGACAAGGATAGAAAGGAGCTGGTCGGTATGTTCAAGAAAGTATGTGTCAGCTGCCTGCTGACCGACGACGTCGAAGGCGTGGCGCTGGATTCGGACGGCACCTGCAACCTGTGCCGCATCTCGCAGGCGGGGGGGCGGTTGCGCCAGGACGCGCAGCGCATGCGCTTCCAGCAGGACCTGGAGGCGACTTTGCGCGCCGCCAAGGGCAGTGGCAGGAAGTACGACTGCATTGTCTCCTTCAGTGGTGGCAAGGACAGTTGCTACCTGCTGCACCGGCTGGTGGTGGACTACGGCCTGAAGGTGCTGGCGTATACCAGCGATTTCGACATACCGGCCAGGACCTGGGACAACATCCGGCGGACGGTCAAGGCACTCGGGGTGGACCATCACGTGCACCGTCCGGTCCAGAGCGTCTACCGGCGTTTCATCCGCCATCTGCTGATGAACCAGGGCCCGAAGGGGGCAGTGCACACGGTTTGCTATTTCTGGCTGGACATCCGCGAAGGGGACCTGCTGCGTTTTGCCGTGGAGAAGGACATCCCGTTGATCTTCACCGGCTATTCACCCGGCCAGCCGGAGCCCGAGCGCATGCTCTACGAGATGCCGGCGGAGCGTATCGCCCAGGATTGGACGCCCCATGAACTGTTTGCCAACGGCGTGTTCAAGGAACACGAGCGGGCGCTGTTCTGGAACCCGCAACGCCATGGCGAGGGCATCAAGCTGCCGCGCATCCTCGCGCCGTTCCATGCCTGGGACTACGACCAGGCGCGCGTCACCAACACAGTCATCGAACTGGGCCTGGTGCAGAACAAAGTGCATGCCAACCCGGTGTTGAGCAACTTCACCCTGAATTGGCTGCTGATGTATTCGGATCTCAAGCTGCTTGGCTACAACCCGTACAAGCCCGAGTTCGCCAAGCTGGTTCGCGAAGGCAAGGCGGGGCGGCGCAAGTGGCTGCTGATCTTCGCGCTCATGGACTTCATGGTCCGTCGGCGGATCTTCATGGGGCGGCACATCGACCGCTCGCTGCGCGAGCTTGACCTGCGTCTGGAGGATCTGAAGATGGCGCCGCTCGAAGCGCCACCCCCGTCCAGGGCGGTGAGGCGCGTTGCTGACCAGGCACGAGACTGCGCCTGAAGGCTTGACCGACGCCGCCACGCGCCTTGGTCAGCAAGGCGCGGGCGGCATGCACGAGCGGGTGGCCGGCTGTTGGCCGAGCACCTGCCGCGGATGGCTTACCACGGATGGTTGAATGAACGATCTAGCGCTCGCTGGCGACCTTTTCGCAGGTTGCTCGGATTTCCAGTTTTCCCACGAGGGCGTGACTCGCCAGGTCTTTCGCCTGGGCGAGGGGCCCGCGGTGGTGCTCATGCACGAAGTCCCCGGACTGCACGATGGCGTGGTGCGCCTGGCCCGGCGGCTTGCCGATGCGGGCCTTGGCGTGTGGATGCCGGTGTTGTTCGGCAAGCCAGGGGTGCGGGTCTCGGCGTTGTCGGTGGCCGGTTGCATGGGCCAGGTCTGCATCTCGCGGGAGTTCCGGGTCCTGGCCAGCCGGCGCAGCAGCCCGATTACCGACTGGCTGCGGGCCTTGGCCCGAGCGGCGCACGCGGCCAGTCCAGGCCCAGGAGTGGGGGTGATCGGCATGTGCCTGACCGGTGGCTTTGGCTTGGCCATGATGGCGGACCCTGCAGTCATCGCCCCTGTGTTGGCAAACCCCTCGCTGCCCTTCGCCCTGTCCGCTGCCAAGGCCGGTGCGCTGGGTATCGAGCAGGACACGCTGGACGCTGTCGTACGGCGCTCGACCGAACAGGCCATTCCTGTACTCGGCCTGCGCTTCACCGGTGACCCGGCGGTCCCAGACGCCCGTTTCGAAAGCCTGAAGCAGGCTTTCGGCGAGCGTTTCGTCGCTTGCGAAATCGACTCGTCGGCGGACAACCCCCATGGCATCGGGCGTTGGGCCCATTCGGTGCTGGGCGTGAGTTATGTCGACGAACAGGACCACCCCACTTACCTGGCCCAAGAGGCGGTGGTGGCATTTCTCCAGGCCCAGTTGGGCCTGGGCCAGCCAGGAGAACACGTATGCAAACCATAGAACTGGCCAGGCTGATCGCCCCGGTGCTGTTGTTCGTGATGATGATCGGCATGGGGCTGGGCCTGCGCCGCAAGGACTTCGTCGACCTGCTGCAGGCGCCAACCGGGGTCGCCATCGGCACCTTGGGGCAGGTGCTGCTGCTGCCATTGATGGGGCTCTGGGTGAACTGGGTGTTTGCGCTCGACGGCACCCTGGCCCTGGGGGTGATCGTGCTGTGCCTGTGTCCGGGCGGGGTGGCCTCAAACACCATCACCTACCTGCTCAAGGGCGACGTGGCGCTGTCGATCTCGCTGACCGTGATTTCCAGTTGCATCGCCTTCATCAGCGTGCCGCTGCTGGTGGCGCTGGCGCTGGCCCACTACGGCGTTCTCGGCCAGACCGTGCAACTGCCGATGGCCGACACCGTCGTGCGCCTGTTCCTCCTCACCTTGTTGCCCTTGGCCTTGGGCATGGGGCTGGCGCGGCTCTGGCCGACTGCTTGCAAACGTCTGGAACCGCTGCTGCGGATACTCGGCTTCGCGTTCCTCATGCTGATGATCCTGGTGGTGGTGGTGAAGGAATTCCCGCTGCTGCAGGCCTATGCCGCGCGCTTGGGCTTCAGCCTGGTGGCGCTGTTCGGCAGCACCATGGGCCTTGCCTGGCTGGCAGCCAGGATGGCGGGGCTCGGCAGTGCCCAGACCCGTTCGATCACCGTCGAGATCGGCATCCAGAACAGTGCCCTGGCGCTGGTCATCGCCAGCCTGCTGGGCAGTGTCGACATGGCGATCCCGGCGATTCTCTACAGCGTCCTCGTCTGCCTGGCCGCGTTGCTGGTGGTCACGTTGCACGCCGTTGCTGCTCGCTGGCGCGTGCACCCGACCAACCCCGGGCAGCGGCCGGTCGAACCCTTCGGCGATGGACGACTCATCGGACAGCACTCAGGCGCCGCGGCGCGCAAGGATTGATCGACCATGAACTCGGCAAACATCTTCATGCAATTGCTGGTGATCCTCGGGGTCTCCCACTGTCTGGGCCGCGTCAGTTTCTGGTTGGGTCAGCCCGCAGTCATCGGGTATCTGTTGACCGGCGTGATCGTCGGGCCGATGGTACTGGGCGCGATCGATCCCGGCCTGACCGGCGCGTTGTTCGCCAACGTCACCGGCCTGATGGCGCTGGGCAAGATCGGCCTGATCTTCATCATGTTTGGCCTGGGGCTGGAAACCGGCTCGGGGAGCCATGGTGGATCGCAGGCCAAGGCTGGTGGGGCGTTGCCGATCGCGGTGTTCGGTTTCATCGGCGCGGGACTGGCTGGGGTGCTGCTTGGCTATGCCAGCCACGGCGTGTTCTCCGGCCATGTCGATCGGCTGCCCTACATGCTGTTCTTTGGCGTCGCGATGGCGGCCACCGCTGTCCCGGTGCTGGCCGGCATCCTCGCCGATCCGCGTTTTCTCCACCACCGGCTGGCGCCGCTGGTGATGAACGCAGCGGTGATCACCGACATCCTCGCCTGGTTCGCCCTGTCCCTGGTGCTGGTGCTGCTATCGAGCACGGGCTCGGCGAGCATTCTGTATTCCGGCATCACCCTGATCGTGCTGGTGGCGGTGGCCGAGTTCGTGGTCAGCCGCCGCCTGGTCGCGCCTTCGTCCGCGACCGCCGGCAGTGATCCGTCACGGCCACTGGTCGCGGCGCTGATCGTGCTGTTCACCTTCTGTGTCATCACCGACCTGGCCAACGCCCACGTGACCATCGGCGCCTTCATCGCCGGGATCGCCTTCCGCCGTCACCAGGGCCTTCGCGAGTTCTGGGAAAAGGGACCGCAGGCCTTGGTCAACCTGTTCTTCGCACCCCTGTTCTTTGGCACGGCGGCGATGAACGTGAACATCGAGGCAGGTAGCTGGTCGGGCCTGCTGGCATGGGGCGGTTTGTTCCTGCTGGTCGGCGCGCTGGGCAAGGCCGGGGTTTCGTACCTGGTGGCGCGCTGCACGGGGCTTTGCCGTCCCGACGCATTCGTCGTGGCGACGCTGATGCACACCAAGGGGGTGATGGAAATCATCCTGCTGACGGTCGGGCTGGAGATCGGCGTCATCACGACCGACCTCTACGCGATTCTCATGGTTGTCGCACTCGCGGCGACGGTCATCACCTTGCCGATCGTCCGGCTGATCCGGCCGCGCGAGCCTGCGCCCACCGCCTCAAGCGCACGGGTCGTGGCAACGCGCGAAGGTCGAGAGCGGCCAGTGCTGGAAAACCCTTGAGCAATGACGCAACTGGCAGGGAGGAGCACGACACGCATGGATCTGGGCTTCGAAAGGTAGCGATAGGGATGTTCTCGTTCAATCGATAGGAAGTGAAGCTGATGAGACCTTTGTTGAGTACAGACGTAGAAAAACGATGTGTTGACGAGGCAGGGGGGACCTGGATCCTGAGCGTCGACGATGTCCGGGGCACGGCACGGCTATGTTCGCTGAGCGAGTCGGCACTGGTGCTGGAGACGACCCTGGCAGTACGCGTGGGCCAGGTGCTGACACTGCAGGGCCGCGACGACATCGCTCGGCGCGACCTGGCCTTCGAGGCGCAGGTCGTGCAGGTGGAGGCCATCGGCGCGGTCGCGCGTTTGCATTGCCTGCCTTGCGAAACCTGCAATGGCGGGCAATGGCCGCGCGAGGTGAAGCACCTGTGCCAGCGCCTGAGGGTTGACCAGGCGATCGCCGAGGCTGGCGAACAGCCGGATCACCAACCGCGTTGCCCGGCCAGCGAACTGCACTCCAGCGCATCGGTGTTGCTGGGGCAGGCCAAATCGATCGACGACCGCGAGGCCGCCTATCGCCTGGTCTATGGCGCCTACTTCCGCAAGGGCCTGGCAGCGCCCGCGCAGAATGGGCTGTACACCAACAGCTTCCTGCTCAACCCGCAGACCGTGACCTTCGTCGGCAAGGTGGAGGGGGAGGTGGCGATGACCCTGACCTCGATTCCCGACTCGGTGGCAGCCTTGCCGATGGACGCGGTGTTCGAGGATTGCCTGGCGCCCTTGCGCAAACAAGGTCGCCGTCTGGTCGAGTTCGGCATGCTGGCGGTGAGCACCGAGCACTTCGGGGCGATGAACTACAGCATCCATGACCCCGAGCGCATGTTGTGCGTGTACTCGCTGTTCCGCATCGCCCTGCAACACGCCAAGTTCACCCGCGGCTGTACCGACGTGGTGTTCGCCGTACCGCCCAAGCACCATGCCTTGTACCGCTTCATGGGGGTGAGCGCGATCTCCGAGGTGCGCTACTACAGCAACTACAACACCCCGGCCGTGGCGATTCGCATCGACCTGCTGTCGCTCGAACTGCGCCCGCATGTGCGCCAGTTCCTGTTCGGCAACCCCATGGCGCAGCTCCAGGATATCGGCTTGACCGAGTGGTCTGTCCAGGCCCTGGCTCGGCTGTTCGGCAGCGGTGCGGTGCAAGGTGCGCCGCAGGACGTCGCAGCGCATTTCAACAGTGAAACCCAATAAGACAACAGGGAGAGTGATAGCAATGGACAAAGTGATGAATTCCGGCAGTTTCGCCCACGTGGATTTCCCGACCATCGACCTGACCCACGACCCGAAGATCGACTGGCTGACCCGTAGCCAGTACTGGGCGGATTTCCTCCGCCGCTACTATTTCGTCGGGCGCAAGGAACATGGCCCCTATGGCTCGCAGGCATGCATCGAGCGCACCCGGCGCATCGAGGCGCGCATCCAGGAGCAGTCCCGGGCCTACGGCGACGCTCCGACGCTGCCGGTGCCGGAGGTCGAGCTCAAGGACCTGTCGCCGGAAAACTTCCACAAGATCTACCTGGAACCCAACACCCCGGTGGTGTTCCGCGGCGCTGCCAAGGACTGGGAGTCAGTGCGCAAATGGACCCCGCAATACCTTGCCGAGCACTACGGCGATGTCAAGGTGGCGACCCGCGTGCGGGGCAACGAACTGAACGAGAAGGCGCTGCAGTACATCGACCTGCCGATCGCCGAAGTGGTGGAGAACATCCTTGGCGGAGGTACCTACTACCCGGGCCACACCGAGGACCTGTTCAACAAGCACCCCGAGCTGCGCCAGGAACTCGACCTGCCGACCCTGGGGCGCTACCTGAGCACCCGCGACAAGCGGATCATGTCGACGCAGATGTTCCTGTCTGCCGGCGGGGTGATTTCGGGCTGGCACTGCACCGGGGGACCGAACCTTTTCACCATGATCAGCGGCGTCAAGAAGTGGACCTTCGTGCATCCCAAGCACTCGATGTGGATGCACCCGATTACCCGCAAGGACATGTTCTACGCCGCAACCATGCTCGACTGGCGCAAGAGCCACGACGAGATCGAGGCCGACGGCTATCCGCTGTATCGCTACATTCCCAAGTACACCACCACCCTGGAGGCGGGTGACGTGCTGTTCTCGCCACACTGGTGGTGGCACTGCGTCGAGACCCCGGTGCCTTCGCTGGCCATTGCCTCGCGGGCGATCAACAAGATGATCATGGGCAACAAGATGTTCTCGCTGATGTGGGTGACCTCGCCACGCTTCCGCCAGACCGTGATGACCGTGCTCAAGGAAGGCTGGGGCTCGGACAAGGCGACCGGCGCAAAGCTTGCGTTCGAGTTCGACACCGAGGAATTCGTGCGGCGCGTATCGCTTTAAGCTCCGGTTGAAAAGAGCCCGGCTGTTACACTGGAGTTGCCCCGGAGGCCTGAACCGCCGGGGCATCGACCAAAACACCGGAAGTTATCTAAAGGAGTAGATATGAGCGTTGTTCTGTACAGCTACACCCTGTGTGTCCTGGTGCTGTTCGCCAAGATGTTCGCGATCTCGCTCTACCAGGGCGCATACCGGATTGGCCGCCTGACCTTCAAGAATGCCGAAGATGCCGGGTTCGTCGGCCGCCCCGCCAGTGCCGAGGAATTGCCGCAGGTCTCCCGCGCCTCCCAGGCGTGGATGAACGACCTGGAGAACATTCCATTGTTCTTCGTGCTCGGTGGCATCTACGTGCTGCTCGAGGGACCGGCAGGGCCTGCGGTATGGCTGTTCTCGCTGTTCACCGCTGCACGCATCGTGCACACCGTGACCTACCTGGCGCGCTGGCAGCCATGGCGGACCCTGGCCTATGCCGTGGGTGTCGTCTGCCTGTTTGGTATTGCCGGGTTAATCATCGCTCAGCTGGCCGCCAGGGCCGGCTGATGCACCGACGACAATGAAAGGATCGCCATCGCGCGAGGTACACCCATGGGCATGGATGCAATCATTCGATTTCTGATCAACTGGCGCAGGTTGAATGCGCTGTGGGTATTGATTGCCGTGCTGGCAATCGCGCCCGGTGCGCTGGGACTGCGGTTCGATGCGTCAATCGACTCCTTCCTGCCTGAAGGCAACACCGAGCGCCAGCAGTACGAAGCGTTCAAGCAGCGCTTCGGTGAAGACCGCATGGTGGTGATTGCCCTGCCACCCCAGGCGTTGTTCAGCGACCAGGCGATGGCCAGGCTCGAGGCGGTCACCGAGCGCTTCAAGCAGTTGCCCGACGTGGCCAAGGCGACCAGCATCGCCTCGGTCAACATCATTCATGGCCAGGAGCAGGCGCTGGATATCCTGCCGGTGGCCGAGGCGCTGGCCCAGCCGACGCAGTACGATCGCCAACGGGTGCTCGACAAGCTGCGCGCCAGCCCCTTGTACCAGCGTGACCTGATCTCGCCGGACGGGCAGGTGGCGGCGATCCTCATCGAGGTCCGCTCGGCGGCTGGCGAAGGCAAGTTCGAGCGGATCCTGGCGAGCGTGGCGCCGATCATGCAAGGCAGCGGCTTCACCCTGTACCACGTCGCCGGCGAGCCGGTGGTCGAGCAACAGGTGACCAGCGACATGTGGAAGGATCTCAAGGTCTTCATTCCTCTGACTTCGCTGGTGCTGCTGGTGTTGCTGCTGGCGTTCCTGCGCAACCTGGGCGATGTCTGGGTGGTGATGGCCGTCGTGACCCTGTGCACGGCGCTGCTGCTGGGCAGCATGGGACGCCTGGGGTTGCCGATGAACGCGGTCACGGTCGGCCTGCCGTCGATCATGATGTGCGTCGCCGTGCTGGATTGCCTGCACCTGCTGGATACCCACCGGCAGGGCCTCAACGACGGCCTGCCGGTGCTCGAGGCCGCACGTCGCTCGCTGCGGCAGAACTTCGTGCCGTGTTTCCTCACCTCCTTCACCACGGCCATCGGCTTTCTCACCCTGGCGGTCAGCGAGGTGGCGCCCATCCGCTCGTTCGGCGTGATCGCCGCGCTGGCGGCAATCCTTGCCTATGTGCTGTCCTACCTGGTGATGCCGTTCCTGCTTGAGTGCTCGCCGGCCAGGCGCGTGCGACGGTCCGAGCACAAGCACCATGCCAGGTGGGTGGAGCGCCTCGCGCCGTTGTATCGTTCGCCGCGCACGCTGCCGTTGCTGACGGTCGCGGTGGTGGCCCTGGCGCTGCTGCCGATCGGTCGCCTGCATGTGGAAGCCTCGTTCCTCAACTTCATCGATCGGTCAGCACCGGTGAAGGTGTCCACGGACTTCGTCGAGCGTGAGCTCGGTGGCGTGTCCAACCTTGAGGTCAGCCTGCGGACCCAGGACAAGGGCGGGGTACTCGAACCCGCTGCGTTGCGCGAGATCGCCGCGCTGCAGGATTACCTCGGGCGAATCCCTGGGGTGGACAAGACCTTGTCGGTGGTCGACTTCCTGCGCGATATCCATCGCGAGATGAATGGAGGCGACCCGCGCTTCCAGGTATTGCCCGACAGTCGGGAGGCGGCCGAGCAATACGTCTTCACCTACTCGCTGGCGGGGCCGGACCACGAACTGACGCGTTTCATCGACTACGACAACCAGTCCACCCGAGTGCGCGTGCGCCTGCAGCAAATGCCTCACGCCCAGCTGCAGCAGGTGCTTGACCAGGTGAACGATTACCTCGACCGGCAGCCGAGTGTGTTCGAGCACAGCCTGACATCGTACTCGGTGATGCAGTCGGCGATGGTCAAGTTGCTGCTTGACGGCATGCTGTGGAGCATCCTGTTCGCGGTCGCCTGCATGCTGGTCGCGTTTTACCTGCTCATTCGTTCGTGGAAGATCGCCGCCGTCGCAGTAGTCGTCAACATCATGCCGCTGGTGGCGGTGTTCGGTGTGATGGGGGCCTTGGGCCTGTCGATCAATGTGGGTACCTCGATGATCGGCTGCATCATGTTCGGCCTGGTGGTGGACGCAACCCTGCATTGCTTCTACCACGCGCGGCACGCCCCGGCGCACCTGTCGGCCCAGCAACTGGTGGTGATGATCTTCGAGGACATTGGCGAGGCGCTGTGGACCGGCGCGCTGGTGCTGTGTGCGGGGTTCCTCGTGCTCGGACTGGGCGAATCCTATTTCACCCGCCTGTTCGGGGTGTTCTGCGCCTTGGCGATCTTCGTCTCGCTGTTCTGCAACGCCGTGGGCATACCCTACCTCATCCACCATTTCGCCAGGCGCACCGAACCCAGCGCCGATGTGTCCGGCATTGCGCTTTCCGAACGCTGATTCAGTCAGACGATCTGTTCGAGGAATTAACCGATGATTGACTTGTATACCTATGCTACGCCAAACGGTTGGAAGGTCTCGGTGATGCTGGAAGAGCTCGCCACGCCCTACCGGGCCATTCTGGTGGACCTTGCCGCGCGGGAGCAGGAAAGCGAAGCCTTCAGGGCGTTGAACCCCAACAGCCGCATTCCAGTGATCGTCGATCGTGATTCAGAGGACTTTTGCGTCTTCGAGTCCGGCGCCATCCTGGTCTATCTGGCCCAGAAGCACGGCGCACTTCTGCCCGAGGAGACCAAGGCGCGTTCGACGGTGATGCAGTGGCTGATGTTCCAGATGGGCGGTGTCGGCCCGATGATGGGCCAGGCCAACGTCTTCAACCGTTACTTTCCAGAACGCATTCCAAGTGTGATCGCTCGCTATCAGGCCGAGAGCAAGCGCCTGTTGGCTGTGCTCGACAGGCGTCTGGCCGAGCATGAGTTCCTGGCCGGGGACTACAGCATCGCCGATATCGCCAACTGGTGCTGGGCTCGCGGCCACGAGTGGTCGGGTGTCGATGTGCAGGACCTGCCGAACCTGCGGCGCTGGCTGGCGGTTATCGAGCAGCGCCCCGCAGCGCAACGTGGCGTGAAGGTGCCGTTCGATATCAGTGATGTCTTCGGTGCCGGCCGCACGGCCGAGGCTAGCGAAACCTATGCACAGCAAGGGCAGCGATTGTTCGTGCCCTAGGGTCTGTACGAACGCAGTATGGGCGAGTGCAGATACATTTCGTACGGAGCCTGAGCCTTGCCGGCTGCCTGGTCGCCGACCGGGCCGTCTTAGCCTGCAACACTTGACTGGCCGGCTCGCAGCAATGCGGGCTGGAGGGGCCAGTCATCTAAAAATTAAACAAGAATGGTATGGAAATCAGATGTCCAAACAACCGGTGATGGTGAGTAGATCGGGTCGTCCCAAGGATCAAGCGAAGCGCAAGGCAGTCCTTGAAGCGGCTAAGAGCCTCTTTCTGAGCAAAGGCTACGAGGGGAGCAGCATGGATGCGATCGCCGCCGAGGCGGGGGTCTCGAAGCTGACTGTGTACAACCACTACAGTGACAAGGCGACGTTGTTCTCGGCAGCCATCACAGCCAAGTGCGACGAGCAGCTGCCAGAGCGGCTGTTCGAGTTTTCGCCGCATGCCAGCATCGAGTCGGTTCTGCTCAAGATCGGTGGCAAGTACCTGGACCTGATCTGCAGCAGCGAGGCGGTCGCGCTGCAACGCATCATCGTGGCGATGGCCCGTCAGGAGCCGAAGCTGGCCTGCATGTTCTACGAGGCGGGTGCACAGCACATGCTCAAGGAGATGACCAAGTTGCTGATGCGTGCTTCGCTTGCAGGTCGTCTGCGCGTCGAGGATGCGCAGACGTCGGCGAAACGCTTCTTCTGCCTGCTCAAGGGTGATGACTATTTTCGCGTACTGATCGGCCTGTGTGCACCGCTGCAGGGGGAGCACGCCGAAGCGCACGTGCGTGAGGTCGTGTCGATGTTCATGGCTTTGCATGGCGGCGCGGTGCCGAGTGCCGAAGGCATGGTCGAACGCAGTCTGGGGGGCGGGTACCGATCGCGCATGCTGTTCAGGCCGGTGTTGAGCAGCCTGCCGCAGCAGATAGCCGGCGTCGGCAGGAGCGACGTCGGGGCGAGCCATCTTGGAGAAATCGACAGGAATTAAAAAGCCGGCTTGTGGCCGGCTTCTCGGGGACGGTCTTGGCTCATTTTTGATAAGCCGCAACCGCCTTAAACGGTTGGCAACATGGCCTGAAAAAGATGGCGGACGGCTGTGTGAGGCGTCGCCAGGCCCTCTGGAATGCGGCTTGCACCATCAGGGGGCATGATGTGCGGCGTAGCATACCCGTGTGTGTGGCACATGCCCAGCAAAAAGTGAGGTGCTTCAGCCGGGGCGTGCCGGGCGCAGGCTCGACCACCAGAACACCCAGCCGAGGATTTCCACGTTCTGCACCCGGCGCTGATAGGCCGTATAGCGTTCACTGGGATGGTTGAGGCGGTCATGGCTGTGCAGGCACAGCGTGCCATTGTGGCCAAGGGTGAGGTGTTGCACCCGCAGGCGACCGTTGTGCAGCAGGGCGTAGCATTCGCCTTCGACCACCCGGGTGCAGCCGCGCTCGATGGCCAGCAGGGCGCCCTGGGGCAGCAGCGGGGCCATGTTGTTACCTGGCATGCCGAGGCAGATGGCCTTTTCTGCGTTGACCTGCAGGCACTCCAGGGCTCGCCGGGGTATCGGCTGATAATGCCCTGGTAGCGCCTGCAGGCTGCCATCGCGCACCTGGTGCAGTGGCAGGTGGATCAGGTCCGTGTCCAGGGCCTGCAGCGGCGGCGGCAACGCCAGGGCCGGTGCCGTTGGTGTCGCGGGAGCCAGAGGCGTCGGATGCTTCGGTCCCTCGCCACTGCGCAGCCAGCGCCTGCGTACGCAGAACAGGTCGGCGATTTCATCGAGCCGGGCCTGGGGCACGCCGCGCTTGAACCAGTTGTTGACGTGCTGCGACGAGACCTTGCGCTGGGCGGCAAAGTCGGAAGGGGTCAGGTGGCACTCCAGCAGGAGGGCTTTGAGACGGTCACCGGATGTTTTCATGGTGTCGAGTCTATAGGCCCTCGTACGGTGTGGAAATCAACCCGATGTAGAGGAATTTTGTAGGAAATGTGCTGGTTTGTAGGTATGCGCGTAGGAGCGGGTAGGAAGTTTCGTTTTGCGCGTTATCGCAGGGCAAGCCCGCCACGTGTCCGGTACACGAATACGTGCGGGCCTGTCTCGCGATGACGTCTCAGGCTTTGTTCAGATACATCCGCGTGGTCAGCAGATACACCGGCAATCCCGACACGACGATCAGCAATGCCGCATAAGGTGCCGCCGCCGCAAACTCGACGTTGGCAGTGTGCGCCCATACCTCGGTGGCCAGTGTGGTCATGCCGGTCGGGCTGAGCAGCAGGGTCGCGGTCAACTCCTTCATCGCATCCAGGAATACCAGGGCGAACGCCGCCGCCATCGCCGGGAAGATGATCGGCAGGGTGACCCGGCAGAACGCCGCGAAACTGCTAGCACCCAGGGTGCGCGCGGCTTCTTCCAGCGTCGGCGAGGCCTTGTTCAGCGCGGTGCGCACCGGCGACTGCGCCAAGGGCAGGAACAGCAAGGCATAGGCCAGGATCAGCAGCGCGGTGGTCTGGTACAGCGCCGGCACATAGTGCAGGGCGAAGAACACCAGGGTCAGGGCGATCACCAGCCCGGGCAGGGCGTGCAGCAGGTACGGCAGGCGCTCGGCCCAGATCGCCAGGCGCCCCTTGTAGCGCACCACCAGGAAGCTGATCGGCAGCGCCAGCAGCACGCAGAAACCGGCGCCGCCCAGGGATACCGACAGCGAGGTGGCCAGGGCCTTGCCGATGGCCGCGACCGGGAAGGCCGCCGACGAACCGACGCTGAGCCAGTAGCCGAGCATCGCCAGCGGAATGCCGCTGCCCAACACTGCCAGGGCCAGGCAGAACAATTGCCCCAGTGGCATCCAGCCGCGCAGGCGCAGCGGCTGCGCGCGACGAGCGACACCCTGGCCAATGCGCACATGGCGGGCCTTGCCGCGTACCCGCAGTTCCAGCCACAGCATCGCTAGGCACAGCACCAACAGCACCGCCGAGAGCATGGCCGCGTTGGCGTTGCTGAATTCCAGCTCGAACTGCTGGTAGATCGCCGTGGTGAAGGTCTGCAGGCCGAGGATCGACAGGGCGCCGAACTCCACCAGCATGTGCAGGGCGATCAGCAGCGCGCCGCCCAGCATCGATGGCCACAGCAGCGGCAGGGTGATCTTGTGGAAAACGCCCCAGCGGCCGCAGCCCAGCGTGCGCGCCGATTCCTCCAGCGAGCTGTCGAGGTTGCGCAGGGTGGCGGCCACCGGCAGGAACACCAACGGGTATTTCGACAGCGCCATCACCAGAATGGCCCCACCCAAGCCCTCGAAGTCCGAACTCAGCGACACCCAGGTGAAGCTGCTGACAAACGACGGCACGGCGAACGGCAGGCACAGCACCACGCCCCACAGGCGCCGCCCCGGCAGGTCGCTGCGCTCCAGCAGCCAGGCCAGGGCCACGCCAACCAGCAGACACAGCACGGTGACGCCGACCATCAGCATCAGGGTGTTGCGCAGCAGACCCCAGACAAACGGGCGCCAGAGCAGGCGCAGGGCTTCGTGCCAGCCGGCTTCCCAGGCCTTGAGCCCGACATAAAGCAATGGCAACAGGCTCATCGTCACCAGGAACAACACGGGCAACACCACCCAGACGGAGGGTCGCTTGCGCTTCGGTACGAAGCGCGACAAGGCGGGCGAGGGCAGGGCGGCGGTCATCAGAGCAGGCCAACCTCACGTTCAAGCTCGATCGCTTCCTCGGCATTGCCAAGGTCGGCCGGCGAGATCTTCGGCGGGCGCAGCTCATCGAACGGCTTCAGGCCACGGTCCGAGACCATGCCTTTGTGCAGCGGGTATTCGGCGGTGGTCTGGGTGATCACCCGCTGGCCTTCTTCACTGGCCATCCAGTTGAGCAGGGCCTGGGCTTCCTTGGGGTGCTTGCTGGCCTTGACCACTGCGGCGCCGGAAATGGTCACCAGGTTGCCAGCATCGCCATCGGCCAGGTAGTAAAGCTTGGAGTCCAGCTTGCCGCGCTCGCGCTCGAGGGCATACCAGTAGTAGTTGTTCACCAGTACCGCGGCCACTTCGCCTTTTTCCACGGCCTTGAGGGCCACCATGTTGTTGGTGTAGGTCTTGCCGAAGGCTTTCAGGCCGGTCAGCCATTCTTCGGTGGCTTCGCGGCCATGCATCTTCAGGATGGCCACGGCCTGTTCCTGGAAGGCGCCGCTGGTGGGGACGTAGCCGACACGCCCTTCCCATTCGGGATTGGCGAAGTCCATGACCGTGGTCGGCAGGTCTTTCTCGTCGATCTTCTTCGGGTTGAACACCACGATACGGGTGCGCGCGGTGATGCCCATCCAGGTGCCGTTGGCGCCCACATATTCCTTGGGCATCATGTTCGCGGTGACGTCGTCGATCTTCGCCAGCAGGCCCAGTTCGCCCAGGTTGTTCAGGGGCGGGGATTCCTCGGTGTAGATGATGTCGGCCGGCGAGCGTGCGCCTTCCTCGATGATCTGGCTGGCCAGCTGGTTGCTGCTGCCCTTGCGGATATTGATGTGGATGCCGGTCTTGGCCTCGTAGGCCTTGGCGATGGCGTCACCGATTTCCTTGTGCTGGCCGTTGTACATCGTCAGCGTGACCGGTTCGTCTGCCAGGGCGGCCGGAGCGCCGATCACCAGGCTCAGAACTGCGGCGGCCAGGGTGCGCATCAGCGGTTGCGGGCGGATCGTCATGCGGGTATTTCCTCGCTTACGGCTACATATTTGGAAACAATGGTAAACGAAATTGTTTCTCAAATGGGCGCATGACGGGAAATTCATGGGATCTGTGTAGGAGCGGCCTTGTGCCGCGAAAGGGTCGCGCAGCGGCCCTAGGTTTCAGCGTTCACGTCAAGATCGCCGGGGTCGCTGTGCGACCCTTTCGCGGCACAAGGCCGCTCTTACAGGGGGCGCGTCGGGTGGCTGCAAAAATCGCAGGCAAGAAAAAACCCACTAGCAAGCTAGTGGGTTTTTGTATGGTGCCCAGGAGAAGACTCGAACTTCCACGACCGTTAAGTCACTGATACCTGAAACCAGCGCGTCTACCAATTCCGCCACCTGGGCAAAGCTTTGCATCATCTGATGAAGGCGACTATCGTTCGCTTTCACACAGTAGTAACAGATCCTTGGTCATCTGTTACTTGAAAAATTTTGGTGCCCAGGAGAAGACTCGAACTTCCACGACCGTTAAGTCACTGATACCTGAAACCAGCGCGTCTACCAATTCCGCCACCTGGGCACACATTCGAGATTACAAGATGCTTTACAGCGTCGTTCATCTCTACTACAACTTCGGGGTTGTCCGTCGTTGTGGTGCGCACTATACGGACGCTCCTGATGCCTGTAAACCCCTCGAACGAAAAAAAATTCAAAAAATTCAACTTGTTGATTCCGCAGGCCTATTGCTGCACGACGGACGCACTGCCGGGGCTGTCCAAGGCTGACATTTCCGGTTTCAATACGCCTATGCCAGAATTCATATCTATATACCCCAAGGTGAACCCCTTCTGATGGCCGATTGGCAATCCCTCGATCCCGAGGCCGCTCGCGAAGCGGAAAAATACGACAACCCCATCCCCAGCCGTGAGCTGATCCTGCAGCGCCTGGCCGACCGTGGCGAACCGGCTGCCCGTGAACAGCTGGCTGAAGAGTTCGGTCTTTACGAAGAAGACCAGATCGAAGCCCTGCGTCGCCGCCTGCGTGCCATGGAGCGCGATGGCCAGCTTATCTATACCCGGCGCGGCACTTATGCCCCGGTAGACAAGCTCGACCTGATCTGCGGCCGTGTTTCCGGCCACCGTGACGGCTTCGGTTTCCTGATCCCCGACGACGGCAGCGAGGACCTGTTCCTCAGCCCGGCACAGATGCGCCTGGTGTTCGACGGCGACCGCGGCCTGGCCCGGGTGTCCGGTGTCGACCGCCGTGGCCGCCGCGAAGGCGTGCTGGTCGAAGTCATCTCCCGCGCCCATGAAAGCGTGGTCGGCCGCTACTTCGAAGAGGGCGGCATCGGCTACGTGACCCCGGACAACCCGAAGATCCAGCAGGAAGTGCTGGTCACCGCCGGGCGTAACGGCGGCGCCAAGATCGGCCAGTTCGTGTCGATCAAGATCACCCACTGGCCAACCCCGCGCTTCCAGCCCCAGGGCGACGTGATCGAAGTGATCGGCAACTACATGGCGCCGGGCATGGAGATCGACATCGCCCTGCGCAGCTATGACATTCCGCATGTCTGGCCGCAGGACGTGATCAAGGAAGCGCGCAAGTTCCGCTCCGAAGTCGAGGAGAAGGACAAGGAGAAGCGCATCGACCTGCGCCATCTGCCGTTCGTCACCATCGACGGCGAGGATGCCCGCGACTTCGACGACGCCGTCTATTGCGAACCCCTGGGCAAGCTGCGCCTGTTCTCCGGCGGCTGGCGCCTGTATGTGGCGATCGCCGACGTGTCCAGCTACGTGCGCCTGGGCTCGGCCCTGGACGTCGAAGCCCAGCAGCGTGGCAACTCGGTGTACTTCCCCGAGCGCGTGATCCCCATGCTGCCCGAGGAACTGTCCAACGGCCTGTGCTCGCTGAACCCGCACGTCGATCGCCTGGCCATGGTCTGCGAAATGACCATGAACAAGGCCGGCCAGATGGTCGACTACCAGTTCTACGAAGGGGTGATCCACTCCCACGCCCGCCTGACCTACAACAAGGTCAGCAGCATGCTCGAGCATGCCCGTACCCGTGAAGGCAAGGCGCTGCGTGAGGAATACAAGGAAGTCCTGCCGGACCTGAAGAACCTGTACAACCTGTACAAGGTGCTGGTCGACGCCCGTCACACCCGTGGCGCGATCGATTTCGAAACCCAGGAAACCCGCATCATCTTCGGCGAAGACCGCAAGATCGACGAAATTCGTCCGACCGTGCGCAACGACGCCCACAAGCTGATCGAGGAGTGCATGCTGGCGGCCAACGTCGCCACCGCCGAATTCCTGCAGAAGCACAACGTGCCTTCGCTGTACCGCGTGCACGACGGTCCGCCACCAGAGCGCCTGGAAAAACTGCGCGCCTTCCTCGGTGAACTGGGCCTGAGCCTGCACAAGGGCAAGGACCCGTCGCCGAAGGACTACCAGGCACTATTGGCGAGCATCGCCGGGCGCCCGGACTTCCACCTGATCCAGACCGTCATGCTGCGCTCGCTGAGCCAGGCGGTGTACAGCGTCGAGAACAACGGCCACTTCGGCCTGAACTACGAGGCCTACACCCACTTCACCTCGCCGATCCGCCGCTACCCGGACCTGCTGGTGCACCGTGCCATCCGCAGCGTGATCCGCTCCAAGGTCGATACCCCGCACGTCAAGCGGGCCGGCGCCATGAGCATCCCCAAGGCGCGCATCTATCCGTACGACGAGAACAGCCTCGAGCAGATGGGCGAGCAGTGCTCGATGACCGAGCGCCGCGCCGACGAGGCCACCCGCGATGTGGTCAACTGGCTCAAGTGCGAGTACATGCGTGATCGCGTGGGCGAGACCTTCCCGGGCGTGATCACCGCGGTGACCGGTTTCGGCCTGTTCATCGAGTTGACCGACATCTATGTCGAAGGCCTGGTGCATGTCAGCGCCCTGCCGGGCGACTACTACCACTTCGACCCGGTGCACCACCGCCTGTCGGGCGAGCGCAGCGGTCGCAGCTTCCGCCTGGGCGATACGGTGGAAGTCAAGGTCATGCGCGTCGACCTCGAACAGCGCAAGATCGACTTCGAGATGTCCGAGAAGACCGTTACCGCACCGGTTGGCCGCAAGCCGCGCAGTGCCGCAGCGCAGCCTGAAACCGAAAAGGCTCCCGCCGCCGAAGCGAAGATTTCGCCCAAGCCGCGTAGCCGCAAGAGCGAAAGCGCCGACGCCTACTTCCCGAAGGACGCCGTGCAGCGCAACGCCGAGGTGCGCAAGAGTCGCGAGATGAAGAAGGCGCTGATGGGCGAGGCGCGCGCCAGCGGCCATGCCGGCAGCAAGTCGGAGAAGGGTGGCAAGTCTTCCGGCAAGCCGACCAAGCATCGCAAGGGGCCACCCAAGTCCGGCGCGCCACGTAAAGGCAAGAACAAGTCATGAGTCAGCTGGAAAAGATCTACGGTGTACATGCGGTGCAGGCACTGCTGCAGCACCACCCCAAGCGCGTCAAGCAGATCTGGCTGTCCGAAGGGCGCAGCGAACCGCGCATCCAGGCCTTGCTGGCCCTGGCCGCGGAAAACCGCGTCCAGGTCGGCCAGGCCGAGCGCCGTGAGCTCGACACCTGGGTCGAGGGCGTGCACCAGGGCGTGGTCGCCGAGGTGAGTCCGAGCCAGGTGTGGGGCGAGTTGATGCTCGAGGAGTTGCTCGAGCGCACCGAAACGCCGCCGCTGATCCTGGTGCTCGATGGTGTCACCGATCCGCACAATCTCGGTGCCTGCCTGCGCACCGCCGATGCTGCCGGCGCCACCGCCGTGGTGATCCCCAAGGACAAGTCCGCGAGCCTGACCGCCGTGGTGCGCAAGGTGGCCTGCGGCGCCGCGGAAGTGATTCCGCTGGTGGCCGTGACCAACCTGTCCCGCACCCTGGAAAAACTCCAGCAGCGTGGCCTGTGGGTGGTCGGCACTGCCGGCGAGGCCGAGCAGGAGATCTACCAGCAGGACCTGACCGGCCCACTGGTGATGATCATGGGCGCCGAAGGCAAGGGCATGCGCCGCCTGACCCGCGAGCACTGCGATTTCCTGGTCAAGCTGCCGATGGCGGGCAGCGTCAGCAGCCTCAACGTCTCGGTGGCGACCGGGGTGTGCCTGTTCGAGGCCGTGCGTCAGCGCCAGGCCAAACGCTGAGCGATAACCTGCACTGGCCTCTTCGCGGGTAAACCCGCTCCCACAGGATTGCTGTCGGCCTTGATGGCGGTGCAGTACCTGTGGGAGCGGGTTTACCCGCGAGAGGCCGGCGGTTTGTGAATATGTTGCCGGCTGTTCAAATATTCGCCAATCACCTTGCTTGTGCCCCCGGCCTTCTCTACAATTGCGCCCCTTGCCAGCTGGCCGGTGCGCATGCGCCTACACGCCGGGGCAAGACTTACAGTGTCATTCACTCCTTGTCTGACCAGATACGCTGGCAGACTACTAACCCGTAAGGAGCATTCATGCGTCATTACGAAATCATCTTCCTGGTTCACCCGGACCAGAGCGAGCAAGTCGGCGGCATGGTTGAGCGTTACACCAAGCTGATCGAAGAAGACGGCGGCAAGATCCACCGTCTGGAAGACTGGGGCCGTCGTCAACTGGCCTATGCAATCAACAATGTTCACAAGGCTCACTACGTGATGCTGAACGTTGAGTGCACCGGCAAGGCCCTGGCCGAGCTGGAAGACAACTTCCGCTACAACGATGCCGTGATCCGTAACCTGGTCATCCGTCGTGACGAAGCCGTTACCGGCCCGTCCGAGATGCTCAAGGCAGAAGAGAACCGCAGCGAGCGCCGTGAGCGTCGCGAACGTCCTGAGCATGCTGATGGCGCCGAAGGCGACGACAGCAATGACAGCGACAACAGCGATAACGCTGACGAGTAATCCACGGACCTTTTGAGGAGCCAATCACATGGCACGTTTCTTCCGTCGTCGTAAATTCTGCCGCTTCACTGCTGAAGACGTGAAAGAGATCGACTTCAAAGATCTCAACACCCTGAAAGCTTACGTATCCGAAACCGGCAAGATCGTTCCAAGCCGCATCACCGGTACCAAAGCTCGTTATCAGCGTCAGCTGGCTACCGCTATCAAGCGCGCCCGCTTCCTGGCCCTGCTGCCCTACACCGACAGCCACGGCCGCTGAGACCGGGTCGTCGACTTAAGTAGCAAGGGATAAGCATGCGAGCGTTAGCTGGTTTCATCATGCGCGGTCGTGTGCAGGCCACCCTCGTGGTGGTCATCAGCGCGGTACTGCCGCTGCTGTTCTGGTTGAGTGCCGCCGCCGGGAGCCTGGTGCTCCTGCGGCGCGGGTTCAAGGACGCGTCATCGGTCATCGCCTGGGGCCTTTTGCCAGCGTTGATCATCGCGTTCTTCGGCGAACCAAGCACCTTGCTGGTGCTGTTGGGAACGCTGGGTCTGGCCGCCTTGTTGCGGGCCGGGCATTCCTGGACCCGGGTGTTGCTGTCCAGTGTCGCATTAGGCTTGCTGTACAGCCTGATCCTGGACGCGGTGATGCGCGAGACCTTCGAGGTGCTGGCCAAGGCGCTTGAAAAAGCCCTGCCGCAGATCGAGGGCCAGCCGGTACTACCTGGTGAGCTGATCGGCCCTTTGCTGGTCGCTTCCAGTGCGGTAATGCTGCAGCTGTTCAGCCTGCTGGCTTTGATGCTGGCGCGCTATTGGCAGGCGGCGTTGTACAACCCTGGTGGTTTCGCCCGCGAGTTTCGCGAGCTGAGGCTGCCGCTGGTACCAATGCTGGTGCTGGTGTCATTGATGGTGCTGGGCCCGTTCCTCGGGTCGTCGTTCATCGTCCTGGCCTCCGCCTCCAGCCTGGTGCTGCTGCTTGCTGGCATCGCCCTGGTTCATGGGCTGGTGGCACAGCGGCGACTGGCCGGTTTCTGGCTGGTGGGGATGTACGTGACGCTGCCGCTGCTCATGCAGCTGATGTATCCGTTGCTCGTGGTTTTGGCCATTGTCGACAGCCTGATTGATTTTCGCGGTCGCAAGTCCCCTTCACAGGGTGACGACTCCGCGAACGGTGAAGGTTAAAAGTTAAGAGGTTTTACCAAATGGAACTGATCCTGCTGGAAAAAGTCGCCAACCTGGGCAACCTGGGCGACAAAGTAAACGTTAAGGCTGGTTACGGCCGTAACTTCCTGCTGCCATTCGGCAAGGCCACCGTTGCCAACGCCGCCAACCTGGCCGCGTTCGAAGAACGCCGCGCCGAGCTGGAAAAAGCCGCAGCAGACAAGAAAGCTTCGGCTGAAAGCCGCGCTGCCCAACTGGCCGAGCTGGAAGTGACCATCACTGCCACCGCTGGCGACGAAGGCAAGCTGTTCGGTTCGATCGGCACCCACGACATCGCTGACGCCCTGACCGCCTCCGGCGTTGAAGTGGCCAAGGCTGAAGTTCGTCTGCCGAACGGCACCATCCGTCAGGTTGGCGAATACGACGTAGCCGTGCACCTGCACAGCGACGTTGAAGCCACCGTACGCGTGGTTGTCGTAGCTGCCTAAGCTGCCTTAATCGACTGGCTCCTCGTGGGTCAGGCGGTTAACATCGGGCACGGTCCTGTTTTGTGCAGGCCGTGCCCTTTGTCTTTTTCATCTTCCAGAATTCTTTCGTGGCCATGAACGAGATCACCACCCCCGAACAACTCGACCTGCAAACCGCTGCGCTGAAGGTGCCGCCGCATTCCATCGAGGCCGAACAGGCCGTGCTCGGTGGCCTGATGCTGGACAACAACGCCTGGGAGCGGGTGCTCGATCAAGTTTCGGACGGCGATTTCTACCGGCATGACCACCGCCTGATCTTCCGTGCCATCCACAAGCTGGTGGATGCTAACCAGCCGTTCGACGTGGTGACCCTGCACGAGCAGTTGGACAAGGAAGGCGTGTCCACCCAGGTCGGTGGCCTGGCCTATCTGGCCGAGCTGGCCAAGAACACCCCGTCGGTGGCCAACATCAAGGCCTACGCCGCGATCATCCGCGAGCGGGCCACGTTGCGTCAGCTGATCAGCATCAGCACCGACATCGCCGACAACGCCTTCAACCCCCAGGGGCGCAACGCCGAAGAGATCCTCGACGACGCCGAGCGGCAGATCTTCCAGATCGCCGAGGCGCGACCGAAGACCGGTGGCCCGGTGGGGGTCAACGAGCTGTTGACCATGGCCATCGACCGCATCGACACGCTGTTCAACTCCGACAGCGACATCACCGGCGTGTCCACCGGTTACACCGACCTGGACGAGAAAACCAGTGGCCTGCAGGCGGCCGACCTGATCATCGTCGCCGGCCGTCCCTCGATGGGCAAGACCACCTTCGCCATGAACCTGGTGGAAAACGCCGTGTTGCGCAGCGAGAAGGTGGTGCTGGTGTTCTCTCTCGAGATGCCCGGTGAGTCGCTGATCATGCGTATGCTTTCGTCCCTGGGCCGTATCGACCAGACCAAGGTGCGTTCCGGACAGTTGGACGACGATGACTGGCCGCGCCTCACATCGGCGGTCAACCTGCTCAATGACCGCAAACTGTTCATCGACGATACCGCCGGCATCAGCCCGTCGGAGATGCGCGCACGGACCCGCCGCCTGGCGCGTGAGCATGGCGAGATCGGCATGATCATGGTCGACTACCTGCAGCTGATGCAGATCCCGGGTTCGGCCGGCGACAACCGCACCAACGAGATTTCCGAGATCTCCCGCTCGCTCAAGGCGCTGGCCAAGGAATTCAACTGCCCGGTGATCGCCCTGTCGCAGCTCAACCGCTCCCTGGAGCAGCGCCCCAACAAGCGCCCGGTCAACTCCGACCTTCGTGAATCGGGTGCGATCGAGCAGGACGCCGACGTGATCATGTTCGTCTACCGCGACGAGGTGTATCACCCCGAGACCGAGCACAAGGGCGTGGCCGAGATCATCATCGGCAAGCAGCGTAACGGCCCCATCGGCTTCGTGCGCCTGGCGTTCATCGGCAAGTACACCCGCTTCGAGAACCTCGCGCCGGGCATGTACAATTTCGACGACGACGAATAAAGGCTGCCCAGGAACCCTGTAGGAGCGGCCTTGTGCCGCGAAAGGGCCGCAAGGCCCCAGCATTTTGCACTACTGCTGAATTGCTGGGGCCGCCATGCGGCCCTTTCGCGGCGCAAGGCCGCTCCTACAAAGACCGTGCCCACCACGTTATTCGTCTGCCCCATGAATCCGACCACTACCGTCGGATTTGGTCAAAATTTGTGCTATATTCCGCGCCCGCGATTTTCCTGCACATTAGAACCGGTCACTGACATGCAAGCAGCCAAACCACTCTACGACTATCCCAAGTACTGGGCCGAATGCTTCGGGCCAGCGCCTTTCCTGCCGATGAGCAGGGAGGAGATGGATCAGCTCGGCTGGGATTCCTGCGACATCATCATCGTGACCGGTGACGCCTACGTCGACCATGCGTCGTTCGGCATGGCCATCATCGGCCGCCTGTTGGAAGCCCAGGGTTTCCGCGTGGGCATCATCGCCCAGCCGAACTGGCAGTCGAAGGACGACTTCATGAAGCTCGGCGAGCCGAACCTGTTCTTCGGTGTGGCTGCGGGCAACATGGACTCGATGATCAACCGCTACACCGCGGACAAGAAGATCCGTTCCGATGACGCCTACACTCCCGGCGGCATGGCCGGCAAGCGTCCGGACCGCGCCAGCCTGGTGTACAGCCAGCGCTGCAAGGAAGCCTACAAGCACGTGCCGATTGTGCTCGGCGGCATCGAGGCCTCGCTGCGCCGCATCGCCCACTACGATTACTGGCAGGACAAGGTCCGCCACTCGATCCTGGTCGACGCCAGCGCCGACATCCTGCTGTACGGCAACGCCGAGCGGGCGATCGTCGAGGTCGCCCAGCGCCTGTCCCAGGGTGAAAGCATCGAGCACATCACCGATGTGCGCGGCACCGCGTTCATTCGCCGCGACACGCCGCAGGGCTGGTTCGAGATCGACTCCACCCGCATCGACCGTCCGGGCCGGGTCGACAAGATCATCAACCCGTACGTGAACACCCAGGACACCCAGGCCTGCGCCATCGAGCAGGCCAAGGGCGAGCAGGAAGACCCGAACGAAGCCAAGGTCGTGCAGATCCTCGACAGCCCGAGCGTCACCCGCGAGAAGTCGGTGATCCGCCTGCCGTCGTTCGAGAAGGTACGCAACGACCCGGTGCTCTATGCCCACGCCAACCGCGTGCTGCACCTGGAGACCAACCCGGGCAACGCCCGCGCCCTGGTGCAGAAGCATGGCGACGTGGATGTGTGGTTCAACCCGCCACCCATCCCCATGACCACCGAGGAAATGGACTACGTGTTCGGCATGCCGTATGCGCGTATCCCGCACCCGGCCTATGGCAAGGAGCGCATCCCGGCCTACGAGATGATCCGCTTCTCGGTGAACATCATGCGTGGCTGCTTCGGTGGCTGCACCTTCTGCTCGATCACCGAGCACGAAGGCCGGATCATTCAGAACCGCTCCCACGAGTCGATCCTGCACGAGATCGAGGAGATGCGCGACAAGGTGCCGGGCTTCACCGGCGTGGTCTCCGACCTCGGCGGCCCGACCGCCAACATGTACCGCATCGCCTGCAAGAGCCACGACATCGAGAAGCACTGCCGCAAGCCGTCGTGCGTGTTCCCGGGCATCTGCGAGAACCTCAACACCGACCACAGCTCGCTGATCGAGCTGTACCGCAAGGCCCGTGCCTTGCCGGGGGTGAAGAAGATCCTGATCGCCTCGGGCCTGCGCTACGACCTGGCGGTCGAGTCGCCGGAATACGTGCGCGAGCTGGTCACCCACCACGTCGGCGGCTACCTGAAGATTGCCCCGGAGCACACCGAGCGTGGCCCGCTGGACAAGATGATGAAGCCGGGCATCGGCACCTACGACCGCTTCAAGCGCATGTTCGAGAAGTTCTCGAAAGAGGCGGGCAAGGAGCAGTACCTGATCCCGTACTTCATCGCCGCGCACCCGGGCACCACCGACGAAGACATGATGAACCTGGCCTTGTGGCTCAAGGGCAACGGTTTCCGCGCCGACCAGGTGCAGGCGTTCTACCCCTCGCCGATGGCCTCGGCCACGGCCATGTACCACTCGGGCAAGAACCCGCTGCGCAAGGTCACCTACAAGAGCGAAGGGGTGGAGATCGTCAAGAGCGAGGAGCAGCGCCGGTTGCACAAGGCGTTCCTGCGCTACCACGATCCGAAGGGCTGGCCGATGCTGCGTGAAGCGCTGCAGCGCATGGGCCGCGCCGACCTGATCGGGCCGGGCAAGCACCAGCTGATCCCGCTGCACCAGCCAGCCACTGATACCTACCAGAGCGCCCGGCGCAAGAACTCGACGCCGGCCGGCAGCCACAAGGTGGGCAAGGACCAGAAGATCCTCACCCAGCACACCGGCCTGCCACCGCGCGCCAGCGACGGCAGCAAGCCGTGGGACAAGCGCGAGAAGGCCAAGGCCGAGGCATTCGCCCGCAACCAGCAGGCGGCCAAGGAGCGCAAAGAGGCAGCCAAGGGCGGCAAGGGCAAGAAGCCGCGTCAGCCGGTCATTCCGCGCTGATCCTGATGACTTGGTAAAGTCCTCTGTGGGAGCGGGTTTACCCGCGAATGCAATGGTGAAGCCACCGCCGCATTCGCGGGTAAACCCGCTCCCACAGGCAAGGTGTATATCTGCCAGCAATCAATCTGGTTTGCGATCGACCCACTTCGGCAATACCGGCGACTCGAACCGCTCCATCCCCTCCAACAGCTCATCCGGCTGATGCTCCAGCAACAGCATCGCCCGGTGCTGCGGCCGCACGAAGCCCTCTTCGACGATATGGTCGAGGAACCCGCCCAGCTTTTCATAGAACCCGTTCACATCCAGCAGCCCCAACGGCTTGGCGTGATAGCCCAGCTGTCCCCAGGTCCACACCTCGAACAGCTCCTCCAGCGTGCCCAGTCCACCCGGCAGGGCGATGAAGGCATCGCTGAGCTCGGCCATGCGCGCCTTGCGCGTGTGCATGCCGTCCACCACTTCCAGGCGGGTCAGGCCCTTGTGGCCGATCTCGGCGTTCATCAGGCTCTGGGGAATGATGCCGATGACTTCGCCACCGGCGGCCAGGGCGGCATCGGCGACGGTGCCCATCAGGCCGACCGCGCCACCGCCGTAGACCAGGGTCAGGCCTCGGCGGGCGATGGCCTGGCCAAGGGCGATGGCAGCTTCGCGATAGGCGGGGTTGGCACCGATGCTGGCGCCACAGAAGACACAAACGGAACGTACAGGCATTGCTTATCTCCCTTTACATGCGCGCACAGGGTAAGGCGCATGCCTGTCGCTTCCAAGGGGGGAGATCACTCGGGGCGGGCGAATTCGCAGATGGCGCCACTGGCTCCGTGGGCGTAGGCGGCGAGCAGGCTGTTCATGAAGCTGGAAAGGGACATTTCATTCAACTCCTAAATGAGAGGTTGTCCCATCGTCTATCAAGAGGGCATGATGTGCACTTTGATTGGTTGTATACAATCCATTGAACAAATCTACTGCCTGGCCACTTGACACCCCTTGACCCACATCAGGTACGGGCGTCCTGTTTTCAGGCAGTCTCGCAATTGATAAAACCCTGCCAAGGAGATTCATGATGTTTGCGAAAGCTGTAGCGGTATCCCTGCTGACCCTCGCCAGCGCTTCTGTCTTCGCTGCTGACAAGTGCTCGGTGACTGTCGACTCGACTGACCAGATGTCCTTCAACACCAAGGAAATCACCGTCGACAAGAGCTGCAAGGAGTTCACCGTAAAACTGACCCACTCCGGCAGCCTGCCGAAGAACGTCATGGGCCATAACCTGGTCATCAGCAAGACCGCCGACATGCAAGGCATCGCCACCGAAGGCATGTCCCAGGGCCTGGACAAGGACTACATCAAGGCCGACAACGCCGCGATCATCGCCCACACCAAGATGATCGGCGCGCCTGAGAAAGAAACCGAAGTGAAGTTCGATGCCACCAAGCTGGAAGCCGGTGGCGACTACAGCTTCTTCTGCACCTTCCCGGGCCACATCGCGATGATGAAAGGCAAGGTCGTCGTCAAGTAATTAAAGCCTGACGCCGTACCCTGTGGGAGCGGGTTTACCCGCGAATGCAATGGTGAAGCTACCGCCGCATTCGCGGGTGAACCCGCTCCCACAGGTCCTTTTAGCGTCTGATCAAGGCGCGAACGGCAGCTCGCGCTTGTGCTGGGTCTTGCGGTAGGTAGCGACGATGATGTCGAACGCTGCCTGGTCGACCGGCTGCCCATGCAGGAACGCATCGATCTGCTGGTAGGTCACGCCGTGTGACGCCTCGTCCGGCTTGCCCGGTTCGAGGTCTTCCAGGTCCGCGGTCGGCACTTTCTCCACCAGCGACTCTGGCGCGCCGAAGCTGCGCGCGATGGCCCGCACCTGGTTCTTCACCAGCCCGCTCAACGGTGCCAGGTCGCACGCCCCGTCACCGAACTTGGTAAAGAACCCCATCACCGCCTCGGCGGCGTGGTCGGTGCCGATCACCAAACCCGCGCGGGCACCGGCGACGGTGTACTGGGCGACCATGCGGGTACGCGCCTTGACGTTGCCGACAACGAAGTCCACCAGGGTCGGCGAGCCGTTCTTCAGCTCCTGAACTTCCGCCGCCAGGGCTTTCACCGCCGGGGCGATGTCGATGGTGTGCACCTCGTTGGCCTTGATCACGTCCAGGCAAGCCTGGGCGTCGTGCTCGTCGTGCTGCACATGGTACGGCAGGCGCACGGCGATGAAGGTGTAGGCCTGGTCGCCGGTCTCGCTGCGCAGCTCGTTGATGGCGCGTTGGGCGAGCAGGGCGGCGGTCAGCGAGTCGACGCCGCCGCTGATGCCCAGTACCAGGGTCTTGAGCCGGGCATTGGCCAGGCAGTCCTTGATGAAGGCCACGCGCCGGGCGACTTCCCGCTCGAGGGCGGCGGCGTCTGCGAACGGCGGCTGCACCTTGAGCGCCCGGGCAATCTCTTGCTGAACGGCTTGCATGGGTTACTCCTTGCTGGGGACTTTGAATACGTGACGCAGGTAAGTGACGAAGTTCTCGTCGCGGCACTGGGTCTTGGCGGCTTCGTCGGAGATCTTCGCCACCGGCGAGCCGTTGCAGTCGGTCATTTTAAGCACGATGTTCATCGGCGCCACACCGGGGATGTCGCAGGTCAGGTTGGTGCCGATACCGAAGCTGACATTGATGCGCCCGCGCAGGGCGCGGAAGATCTCCAGCGAGCGGGTCAGGTTCAGGCCGTCGGAGAACACCAGGGTCTTGGTCATCGGGTCGATCCCCAGTTTCTGGTAGTGGGCGATGGCCTTCTCGGCCCAGGCCACCGGCTCGCCGGAGTCGTGGCGCAGGCCGTCGAACAGCTTGGCGAAGTACAGGTCGAAGTCCTGGAGGAAGGCATCCATGGTGATGCAGTCGGTCAGGGCGATGCCGAGCAATCCACGGTATTCGCGGACCCAGCAGTCCAGCGCGGCGATCTGGCTGTCGATCAGCCGCGGGCCGAGCTGCTGGTGGGCCATGATCCACTCGTGGGCCATGGTGCCCAGGGGCTTGATATCCAGTTTCCATGCCAGGTCGACGTTGCTGGTGCCGACGAAGCGGCCCGGGAACTCATCTCGCAGCACCCGCACCACTTCCTCCTGCACACGGCTGGAGAAACGTCGGCGGGTGCCGAAGTCGGCCACCTGCAGGTGGGCCAGTTCGTCGTCGCTGGCGTGGGCGCGCAGCCAGTCGAACTTGCGGTGCAGCTGGTCGCGGGCTTCGGCCAGGCGCATGCGCGGGTGCAGGTGGCGGTTGCGCACCTCGCTGATGATGGCCAGCAACGGCACCTCGAAGAGGATCACATGCAGCCAGGGGCCGCGCAGGCGCAGGAACAGCTGATCGTTTTCGATACCGATGCGCACATAGCGCAGGTTGAAGCGGAACAGGCGCAGGAAGCGCAGGAAGTCCGGCTTGAGGAAGCTGATGCGCTCGAGGAAGGCCAGTTGGTCATCGTCCAGGGTCAGCTCGCTGAGCAGTTCGAGCTGGTTGCGGATCTCGCCCAGGTAGGGCCGCAGGTCTTCGCCATTGCGGCAGCGGAATTCCCATTCGACGTCGGCGTCCGGGTAGTTGTGCAGGACGGCCTGCATCATCGTCAGTTTGTAGAAGTCGGTGTCGAGCAGGTTGTGCACGATGCGCTCGGCGAATGCGCTCTCGCTCATCAGGGGGAAGCTCCAAGGCGGGCAATGGCGGCTATTGTGCCAGCCTTTGGGGTGATATTGCGCCTGTACCGGCCTCTTCGCGGGTAAACCCGCTCCCACAGGTAGAGTGCCATCCTGTGACAGCAACTGTCTTTTGTGGACGCTGGCTCCTACAAGTGAGGCTCAGGCGTCGCGCGGCCCATGTGGGAGCGGGTTTACCCGCGAAGAGGCCGGCTCAGGCAAAACAGGTGTTTTTCCGTGCACCGACTAGCCTTCTAACGGTGCCGCCTGTAGCAGTCACGCACCAGCGGTGTGCAGTTCGGTGACGTCCGCTGTTACAGGTCGGTTGCACGTTAACACTCGCAAGGGTTGCAATGATGGCGCTCGAAGGTTGCTCCTTGTCTAGGCGTGTCGGTAGCGCTTGCTCCGCAGTAGACGGTTGCACGCTCAATAAAGAAAAGGCCGCCGGTCGCCACTGTTCACCCCCTGTCGTGTGTTTTCCCGGAAGACAAAACCACTGGCACGGCCCTTGCTCGGAGCACAGGGCTGAGAAGTTGTAGTGCCAACCAAAAAAAATATTCTAGGAGCACCACCTCATGTCGCAGACGTTTTACAAGAAAGGTTTCCTGGCACTGGCCGTAGCCACGGCACTGGGTGTTTCTTCGTATGTTCAGGCCGACATCAAGATCGGCGTCGCAGGTCCCATGACCGGGGCCAACGCAGCGTTTGGCGAGCAGTACATGAAAGGTGCGCAGGCAGCGGCCGATGTGATCAACAAGGCCGGTGGCGTGAACGGCGAGAAGATCGTCCTGGTCAAGGGCGATGACGCCTGCGAGCCGAAGCAGGCCGTGGCCGTGGCCAACCGCCTGGTCGACCAGGACAAGGTGGCAGGCGTGGTCGGTCACTTCTGCTCCTCCAACACCATCCCCGCTTCCGAGGTCTACGACGAGGCCGGCGTGATCGCCATCACCCCAGGCTCCACCAACCCGCAAGTGACCGAGCGCGGCCTGTCCGCGATGTTCCGCATGTGCGGCCGTGACGACCAGCAGGGCATCGTCGCCGGCAACTACATCGTCGATGTGCTCAAGGGCAAGAAGGTCGTGGTGCTGCACGACAAGGACACCTATGGCCAGGGCCTGGCCGACGCGACCAAGGCGCAACTGGAAAAACGTGGCGTCAAACCGGTGCTGTATGAAGGCCTGACCCGTGGCGAGAAGGACTTCAGCGCCGTGGTCACCAAGATCCGCTCCGCCGGTGCCGACGTCGTCTATTTCGGCGGCCTGCACCCGGAGGCCGGCCCGCTGGTACGCCAGCTGCGCGAGCAGGGTCTGAAGGATGTGGCGTTCATGTCCGACGACGGCATCGTCACCGACGAACTGGTCACCACCGCCGGCGGCGCCCAGTACACCAACGGCGTGTACATGACCTTCGGTGCCGACCCGCGCCTGCTGCCCGACAGCAAGACCGTGGTCGAGGAGTTCCGCAAGAACGGCACCGAGCCAGAGGGCTACACCCTGTACGCCTACGCTTCGGTCCAGGCCCTGGCCGCCGCCTTCAACGGCGCCAAGTCGAACAAGGGCGAGGACGCCGCCAAGTGGCTGAAGGCCAACCCGGTCAAGACCGTCATGGGCGAGAAGAAGTGGGACAGCAAGGGCGACCTGACCGTCTCCGACTACGTGGTCTACCAGTGGGATGCCAACGGCAAGTACCACCAGCTGGAAAAACAAAAATAAAAACGGCCAACGGCCCGCGTGCGTTTCGCACCGGGCCGTAGCCCCGCGGTACCTGTCATTGTCAGTAGATCTGCACAGTTCTGCGCTGCGAGGGCCGTTGCATCCGGATCCTGCGTGGTCGGCGCTCGTGCAATCTCAATCAGGTGAGATTGCGTTATGGATGGTATTTTCCTGCAGCAACTGGTCAACGGCCTGACCCTCGGGTCGGTCTACGGCCTGATCGCCATCGGCTACACAATGGTCTATGGCATCATCGGCATGATCAACTTCGCGCACGGGGAGGTGTACATGATCTCCGCGTACCTCGCGGCGATCAGCCTGGCATTGCTGGCCTACTTCGGTATCGAGTCGTTTCCGCTGCTGATGCTGGGCACCCTGTTGTTCACCATCGTCGTCACCGGCGTCTATGGCTTCACCATCGAACGCATCGCCTACAAACCCCTGCGCAACTCCACCCGCCTGGCCCCGCTGATCAGCGCCATCGGCATCTCGCTGATCCTGCAGAACTACGCGCAGATCAGCCAGGGCGCCCGCCAGCAAGGCGTGCCGACCCTGCTCGAAGGCGCCATGCGCGTCGAGGTGGGTACAGGTTTCGTGCAACTGACCTACACCAAGATCTTCATCCTGGTGGCCGCCTTCGTCGGCATGGCGCTGCTCACCTATGTCATCAAGTACACCAAGCTCGGGCGCATGTGCCGGGCCACGCAGCAGGATCGCAAGATGGCCTCGATCCTGGGTATCAACACCGACCGGGTGATCTCCTACGTGTTCGTCATCGGTGCGGTGATGGCCGCGCTGGCCGGTGTGCTGATCACCATGAACTACGGCACCTTCGACTTCTACGCCGGCTTCATCATCGGCATCAAGGCGTTCACCGCCGCGGTGCTCGGCGGCATCGGCTCGCTGCCGGGGGCGATGCTCGGCGGCATCATCCTGGGGATCTCCGAATCGTTGTTCTCCGGCCTGATCAACTCCGACTACAAGGACGTGTTCAGCTTCTCGCTGCTGGTGATGATCCTCATCTTCCGTCCCCAAGGCCTGCTGGGTCGCCCGCTCGTGGCTAAGGTGTGAACATGTCCGCTGCCAATTCTGCCTCTGTTGCCCAATCCAAGGGTTTCGACCTCAAACGCAGCCTGCTGGAGACGATCGTCGCCGGCCTGCTGGCGCTCATCGTCTTCGGTCCGGTCGTCGGCGTGGTGCTCGACGGCTACAGCTTCAACGCCGAGCCGGCCCGCGTGGCCTGGCTGGTCGGCGGTGTGATGATCGGGCGTTTCATCCTCAGTGTGTTCCTGCAGACACCGACCGGCCAGCGCATGCTCCAGGGCTTCGACAGCGGGGGTTCGGGCGTGCATGTACTGGCGCCGGACTACAAGTCGCGGCTGCGCTACATCATCCCGGCGCTGATCGTCATCGCCATCGTGTTCCCGGTGTTCGCCAACAAGTACCTGCTGACCGTGGTCATCCTCGGCCTGATCTACGTGCTGCTGGGCCTGGGCCTGAACATCGTGGTGGGCCTGGCGGGCCTGCTCGACCTGGGTTACGTGGCGTTCTACGCCATCGGCGCCTACGGCCTGGCCCTCGGCTACCAGTACCTGGGCCTGGGCTTCTGGAGCGTGCTGCCGCTGGCGGCGATCGCTGCGGCGCTGGCCGGGTGCATCCTCGGTTTCCCGGTGTTGCGAATGCATGGTGACTACCTGGCCATCGTCACTTTGGGCTTCGGCGAGATCATCCGCCTGGTGCTGAACAACTGGCTGTCGTTCACCGGTGGCCCGAACGGCATGCCGGCGCCGTCGCCGACCTTCCTGGGGCTGGAGTTCGGCCGTCGGGCGAAGGACGGCGGAGTGCCGATCCATGAGTTCTTCGGCTTCGATTACAACCCTAACCTTAAGTTCGTGTTCATCTATGCCGTGCTGTTCCTGGTGGTACTGGCGGTGCTGTACATCAAGCACCGGTTGACCCGCATGCCGGTCGGGCGCGCCTGGGAGGCCCTGCGCGAGGACGAGATCGCCTGCCGCTCCATGGGCCTGAACCATGTACTGGTCAAGCTCTCGGCGTTCACCCTGGGCGCTTCCACCGCCGGCCTGGCCGGGGTGTTCTTCGCCACCTACCAGGGCTTCGTCAACCCGTCGTCGTTCACCTTCTTCGAGTCGGCGCTGATCCTGGCCATCGTCGTGCTTGGCGGCATGGGCTCGACCGTGGGCGTAGTGATAGCGGCATTCGTGCTGACCGTGGCCCCGGAGCTGCTGCGCAGCTTCTCCGAGTACCGGGTGCTGCTGTTCGGCGTGCTGATGGTGCTGATGATGATCTGGCGACCGCGGGGGCTGATCCGCATCAGCCGCACCGGCGTGGTCCCGCGTAAAGGAGTGGCGCCATGAGCGACGAAATCATTCTGTCGGTCGACAACCTGATGATGCAGTTCGGCGGGATCAAGGCGCTCAGCGATGTCAGCCTGAAGGTCAAGCGTAACCAGATCTTCGCCCTGATCGGTCCCAACGGCGCCGGCAAGACCACTGTGTTCAACTGCCTCACCGGCTTCTACAAGGCCAGCGGCGGGCGTATCGAGCTGAACGTGCGCGGCAGCCACACCAACGTCATCCAGCTGCTCGGCGAGCGCTTCCAGGCGGCGGACTTCGTCTCGCCGGCGCGCTTCGCCAACCGCCTGTACTACAAGATGTTCGGCGGGACCCACCTGGTCAACCGCGCAGGTCTTGCGCGCACCTTCCAGAACATTCGCCTGTTCAAGGAAATGTCGGTGGTGGAGAACCTGCTGGTGGCCCAGCACATGTGGGTCAACCGCAACCTGCTGGCCGGCGTGCTCAACACCCCGGGTTACCGCAAGGCCGAGAGCGACGCGCTGGACCATGCGTTCTATTGGCTGGAGGTGGTCGACCTGGTCGATTGCGCCAACCGCCTGGCTGGCGAGCTGTCGTACGGCCAGCAGCGCCGTCTGGAAATCGCCCGGGCCATGTGCACGCGGCCGAAGATCATCTGCCTGGACGAGCCGGCCGCCGGCCTCAACCCGCAGGAGACCGAGGCCCTCAGCCGCATGATCCGCGTGCTGCGTGACGAGCACGACATCACCGTGGTGCTGATCGAGCACGACATGGGCATGGTCATGAGCATCTCCGATCATATTGTCGTGCTCGACCACGGCAACGTGATCGCCGAGGGCACGCCACAGGACATCCGCCACAACCCGACGGTGATCGCCGCCTACCTGGGCGCTGACGAAGAGGAGCTGATATGAGCGCGCCCATTCTCGAGTTGAAGGACCTGGATGTGTTCTACGGGCCGATCCAGGCCCTGAAGAAAGTCTCGATGCACATCAACGAAGGCGAGACGGTGAGCCTGATCGGCGCCAACGGCGCGGGCAAGTCGACGTTGCTGATGTCGATCTTCGGCCAACCGCGGGCGGCCTCCGGGCAGATCGTCTATCGCGGCACCGACATCACCCGCAAGTCGTCGCACTACATTGCCTCCAACGGCATCGCCCAGTCACCGGAGGGGCGCCGGGTGTTCCCCGACATGACCGTCGAGGAGAACCTGATGATGGGCACCATTCCGATTGGCGACAAACATGCGGGTGAAGACATGCAGCGCATGTTCGAGCTGTTCCCGCGGCTCAAGGAGCGGCGCAACCAGCGCGCCATGACCATGTCCGGCGGCGAGCAGCAGATGCTCGCCATCGCCCGAGCGCTGATGAGCCGGCCCAAGCTGTTGCTGCTCGACGAGCCCTCGCTGGGGCTGGCGCCGATCGTGGTCAAGCAGATCTTCTCCACCTTGCGCGAGCTGGCGCAGACCGGCATGACCATCTTCCTCGTGGAGCAGAACGCCAACCACGCGCTGAAGCTGTCTGATCGAGCCTATGTGATGGTCAACGGGCAGATTCGCATGACCGGGACGGGTCAGGAACTGCTGGTCAACGAGGAGGTGCGTAACGCCTATCTGGGCGGGCACTGAGGATTTAGCACGCTCTTTGTAGGAGCGGCCTTGTGCCGCGAAAGGGCCGCGAAGCGGCCCCAAGATCTCAGCATCATGTGAAATCGCCGGGGCCGCTTCGCGGCCCTTTCGCGGCACAAGGCCGCTCCTACAGGGGATCGCAGCGCTTGGCGATGCTTTCACCGCATGTGGACAACTTGTCGCATATCTTTCTTGAAACACTCCACATCCCCACTGCAAACCCTTGTTTCCACAAGTGGAAAACTTTCCACGGATTGTGTGGAACCGCCTGTGGAAAACATGGTGGCACCTCGCTCCAGCCCAGATAAACCAGCGCCTCCAAGTATTTGATCGTTTTTTGATCAAGTGCTGCTTGTGCATGATTTTGCATGGGTTTTGCGCAGCAGATCGGTTTGCCCAGAGCGCGTTGCTTTCTGTGGATAACTCTGTGAAAAAACCTTGGACAGACCGCCACAGGCAGCATGGTTGAAAGCGTTGCGCCATCATGCAGCGATGTCCACAACCTACAGAGGTTCCCTTGACCCGACGAGTTGCCCCCAATCCGTGGGGAAAGCCTTGTGGATAAGATGCGCATAGCCCGGCGCAGCCCTTCTATCACGGGCCTCAGCGGGGTTAGTACGTTTTTTGACCAGTGGCGATGACGGTTGTGGTCGGGCCTTGCGCCGGGCATGCTGCGAGGCCAGTCGACGACAATCCCACGCTGAGGAGAAGAGCATGACATCCACCGTATTCATCACTGGCGCGACGTCCGGTTTTGGCGAGGCCACCGCCCGCCGTTTCGCCGACGCCGGCTGGAAGCTGGTGCTCACTGGTCGGCGCAAGGAGCGCCTGGATGCGTTGTGCCAGGAACTGTCGGCCAAGACCGAGGTGCATAGCCTGGTGGTCGACGTGCGTGACCGCAAGGCGATGGAGGCAGCCATCGCCAGCCTGCCGCCGACCTTCGACAAGCTCCAGGGCCTGGTCAACAACGCCGGCCTGGCGTTGGGTGTCGACGCCGCGCAGAACTGCAGCCTGGACGACTGGGAAACCATGGTCGACACCAACATCAAGGGGCTGATGTACACCACTCGCTTGCTGTTGCCTCGGTTGATTGCCCATGGCCGCGGCGCGTCGATCCTCAACGTCGGTTCGGTGGCGGGCAACTACCCGTACCCGGGCGCGAACGTGTATGGCGGCACCAAGGCCTTCGTCGGCCAGTTCTCGCTGAGCCTGCGCTGCGACCTGCGAGGGACCGGCGTGCGGGTGAGCAATATCGAGCCGGGGCTGTGCGAGAGCGAATTCTCGCTGGTGCGTTTCGGTGGGGACCAGGCGAAGTATGATGCGACCTACGCCGGTGCCGATCCGATCCAGCCCCAGGATATCGCCGAGACCATCTTCTGGATCCTCAACCAGCCGGCGCATATCAACATCAACAGCCTGGAGCTGATGCCGGTGAGCCAGGACTGGGCTGGCTTCTCGATCGACCGATCGGCCAAGGGTTGAATCATGGTGCGGGGTTGCCAGGCAGCCCCGCAGACACGAGGTGTCCACGCTTGAAGAAAATCGCCCTGTTCGCCGATGTGCAGAACCTCTACTACACGGTTCGCCAAGGCCATGGCTGCCATTTCAACTACGCCGCGCTGTGGGCCGAGGTCAGCCGCGAAGGGCAGATCGTCGAGGCGGTGGCCTATGCCATCGACCGTGGCGACAGCAAGCAGCAGCAATTCCAGCAGATCCTGCGCAACCTCGGGTTCGAGGTGCGCCTCAAACCCTTCATCCAGCGCGCCGATGGTTCCGCCAAGGGCGATTGGGACGTGGGCATTACCCTCGATGTCATCGAGGCGGCGGCGCGGGTCGACCAGGTGGTGCTGGCCTCGGGCGACGGTGATTTCGACCTGTTGCTGGAGCGTGCTATGCAACGCCATGGCGTCGAAACGGTGGTCTACGGTGTACCCGGGTTGACAGCCCTGGCACTGATCCGCGCGGCCAGCCGTTATGTGCCCATCGAAGGCAAGTTACTGTTGCGCCACTGACCTGTACACAGGTTCCGGGCTGGAGTGGTGCGTGGGAGCAGTGCGTGGGAGCGGGCTTGCCCCGTGATCGCAATGCCGGCTCTATCGCGGGCCAAGTCGCAACGGCGAACCGCCGCTTCCGCGCTGCTGTTTCAGCTCTTTTTGCCGTTGCCCTCCAGGTGCCCCAGCGGCACCCGTCGCGCCACTGCGCTCGACAGGATGATCGAGGTCTTGGTGAAGCCCAGCTGCGATACGCGGTTGATCAGCGCCTCCAACTCGCCCATCGACGTGACGGCCGCCTGCATGATCACGCACGGGTCGCCGGTCACCCGGTGGCATTCGGTGAGTTCGGGGATTTTCTCCAGGGCCTCGTAGGCCTGCTGGTTGCCATGGCTGGCCAGGCGCAGTTCCATCACGCACTGGATCGGCAGGCCGATCTTCTCCAGATCGACCTTGGCCGTGTAGCCGCTGATTACCCCGCTGGCTTCCAGCTTGGCCACCCGTTCGGCCACCGCCGGGGCCGACAGATTGACCTGGCGCGCCAGCTGCGCGTAGGTGGCCCGGCCATTTTCCAGCAGGGCGGCGAGGAGCATGCGGTCATACTTGTCCATGGTGATTCCTGTTGGCTTTGCAATCGACGGCAAGGGGGCCGAACAACCATCTATTACAAAGTGTTTTGGTGTTTTAAACGTGTTTTGTAACTTAAGTTTGCGCCTGGGCCTTTCTAAACTAATCCACCCGTAAACGGATTTCGAGCCCTTGCCATGTCCTCCTCCCGTCGCTTCCCGTTGTTGCTTGTTGGCGCCTTTCTTGCCCTGTACCTGGTCTGGGGCTCGACCTACCTGTTTATCCGCATCGGCGTGGAGTCCTGGCCGCCGATGCTGATGGCCGGGGTGCGTTTCGTGATTGCCGGCAGCCTGCTCTATGGCTTCCTGCGCTGGCGTGGTGTGCCGGCGCCGACCTGGCCCCAGTGGCGCGCGGCCGGGGCGATCGGTTTCCTGTTGCTTAGTTGCGGCAACGGCGGGGTGACCCTGGCCGAGCATGCCGGGGTCGCCTCGGGCGTGGCGGCGTTGGCGGTGGCCACGGTGCCGCTGTTCACCTTGGTGTTCGGTCTGTTCTTCGGCCATCGCAACTCGCGCCTGGAGTGGGCGGGGATCGCCCTTGGGCTGGTCGGCATCGGCATGCTCAACATGGGCTCGAACCTGCAGGCCAGCCCCATGGGCGCGGCGCTGATCTTGTTCGCCGCGGCAGCCTGGGCCTTCGGTTCGGTGTGGAGCAAGAGCCTGCCGCTGCCCCAGGGCGCGATGGCCAGTGCCGCAGAAATGCTGGTGGGCGGCGCGGCGTTGCTGATCGGCAGTGCCGTCAGCGGCGAGCGCCTGACCCAGATGCCCACCGCCGCCGGTTGGGGCGCGCTGGCCTACCTGGTGTTCTTCGGCTCGATCCTGGCATTCAGTTCCTACATGTACCTGCTCAAGCACGTGCGCCCGGCGGCGGCCACCAGCTATGCCTACGTCAACCCGGCAGTGGCGGTGTTGCTGGGGATCGTCTTCGCCGGCGAGCAGATCGGCGCCGAGGAGTGCGTGGCCATGGCGGTGATCATCGGCGCGGTGGTGCTGATCGGCCTGCCGCAGTGGCGCAAGGCGCCGGAGTCGCCAGTGCCGCTCAAAGAAGGGGTGTGCAAATAAGGTAGCGGACTTCTGACCCTGTGGGAGCAACTGTCTTGCTCAATTTCTAGAATCTGGCGCGATCCGTGTGGGAGCGGGCTTGCCCGCGAACACGGGCGAAGCCCGTGCCATCCACCACGGTGTCGGCTTCGCGGGTAAACCCGCTCCCACAGGCCCTTTGTTCTTTGGGCCACCGTGGTGCTGGGGTAAACTTGCCGCCTTCGCTGAACCCCCTGACGGTATTGCCATGAATTTCGCCCAACTCGGCCTGATCGAACCGCTGCTGCGCACCCTGCAGACGCTGGACTACACCACGCCCACCCCGGTCCAGGCCAAGGCCATCCCCGCCGTGCTCGCCGGCCGCGACCTGATGGCCGCCGCCCAGACCGGCACCGGCAAGACCGCCGGCTTCGCCCTGCCGGTACTGCAACGCCTGGCGCTGGAAGGGGAGAAGGTCGCCAGCAACTCGGTGCGCGCGCTGGTGCTGGTGCCGACCCGCGAACTGGCCGAGCAGGTCCACGCCAATGTGCGTGAGTATGCCGAGAACCTGCCGCTGTCCACCTACGCGGTGTACGGCGGCGTCAGCATCAACCCGCAGATGATGCGCCTGCGCCGTGGCGTCGACCTGCTGGTGGCCACCCCAGGCCGTCTGCTCGACCTGTTCCGCCAGAACGCCATCAAGTTCGGCCAGGTGCAGACCCTGGTGCTCGACGAAGCCGACCGCATGCTCGACCTGGGCTTTGCCGAAGAGCTGCAGGCGGTGTATGCGGCGTTGCCGCGCAAGCGCCAGACGCTGCTGTTCTCCGCGACCTTCTCCGACCAGATCCGTATGCTCGCGGGCCTGGCGCTGAACGACCCGTTGAGCATCGAAGTCAGCCCGCGAAATGCCGCTGCCAACACGGTCAAGCAATGGCTGGTGCCGGTGGACAAGAAGCGCAAGGCCGACCTGTTCTGCCACCTGCTGCGCAAGCAGCGCTGGAAGCAGGTGCTGGTGTTCGCCAAGACCCGCAATGGCGTGGACCAACTGGTCGAGCGTCTGCTGGCCGAGGGCGTGAACGCCGACGGTATCCACGGCGACCGCCCGCAGGCCACCCGCCAGCGCGCCCTGGACACCTTCAAGGCGCGTGAAGTCCAGGTGCTGGTGGCCACCGATGTGGCTGCCCGCGGCCTGGATATCGACGACCTGCCGCTGGTGGTCAACCTCGACCTGCCGATCGTCGCCGAGGACTATGTGCACCGTATCGGTCGGACCGGCCGCGCGGGCAACAAGGGTGAGGCGATCTCGCTGGTGTGCGCCGACGAGGTGCAACTGCTGGCGTCGATCGAGACGCTGATCCGCCAGGTGCTGCCGCGCCATGAGGAGCCGGACTTCATCCCCGATCACCGGGTGCCGGTGACCGATGCCAGTGGCCAGGTGCTGAAAAAGCCGAAGAAACCCAAGAAGCCGAAAGAGAACAGCGCCAAGCGTGGTCTGGGGCGCTGGATGGACAGCGAGGAGGCGGGGGCTTCGGCGCCGGCGGTCAAGGCCGTGCGCAAGGTGCCGAGCTTTGGTGGCAAACCGGGCAAGCGTAAGCCTTGAGATTTTTGGGGCCGCTTTGCGGCCCTTTCGCGGCACAAGGCCGCTCCTACAGAGGACCGCGCATCACCCTGTAGGAGCGGCCTTGTGCCGCGAAAGGGCTGCGTAGCAGCCCCGGCAATCTACCTGACCTGACGCATTAACCAATCCGCCGCAGCATTTCCTGCCCGCAAACCACTGGCAAAACACGCCGTCAGCAGGTACCCCCCAGTCGGCGCCTCCCAATCCAGCATCTCCCCCGCGCAGAACACCCCGGGCAGGTTGCGCGCCATCAGCCCCTCATCCAATCCTTCGAACCTTACGCCACCAGCACTGCTGATCGCCTCGTCCAGCGGCCGGGTCCGCACCAGCATGATCGGCAATGCCTTGATCGCCGCCGCTAGGCGCTCGGGGTCGGCAAAGGTTGCCTGGTCGGTCAACTCGCGCAACAAGGCCGCCTTCACCCCGTCGATCCCGAGCTGGCCGTGCAGGTGCTTGGCCATCGAGCGCGATCCCCTGGGCTTGGCCAGGGCCTGGGCAATCTTGTCCACAGGCCGGTCCGGCAGCAGGTCGAGCAGCAGCGTCGCCCGTCCGTCGCAGTCCATCGCCTCCCGCAGCGCCGCCGACCAGGCATACACCAGGCTGCCCTCCACCCCTTGGGCGGTGAGGATGAATTCGCCCTTGCGCGACGCGGCGCCGGGCATGGCAAGGGCGATGTTCTTCAGCGGGGCGCCGGCGAACTTGCCCTTGAGCAGATCACTCCAGCCCTCGACCTCGAAACCGCAGTTGCTCGCCCGCAGCGCAGAGATATCCACACCGCGTTCGGCCAGCAGCGGCACCCAGGCACCGTCCGAGCCCAGGCGTGCCCAGCTGCCGCCACCCAGGGCCAGCACCACGGCGTCGGCCCGTACCTGCAGCTCGCCTTGTGGATAACTGATCCGCAGGGCACCTTCGGCTGTCCAGCCCAACCAGCGGTGCCGGGTGTGGATAACCACGCCGGACTCGCGCAGGCGCTTGAGCCAGGCGCGCAGCAGCGGCGCGGCCTTCATGTCGCGAGGGAACACGCGGCCCGAGGTACCGACGAAGGTTTCGATGCCCAGGCCGTGAATCCACTGGCGCAGGGCCTCGCCATCGAAGTCGCGCAGCAGCGTGTCGATCTCGCCCTGGCGTGCGCCGTAACGGCCGACGAAGGCGGGGTAGGGCTCGGAATGGGTGATGTTCATGCCGCCGACGCCGGCCAGCAGGAACTTGCGGCCCACCGAGGGCATGGCGTCGAACACTTCGACCGCCATCCCGCGCCGGGCCAGGGTCTCGGCGGCCATCAGGCCGGCGGGGCCGCCGCCGATCACGGCGACAAGGGGGCGGGAGGCGGGGCGGGGATCGTTCATGGCGGGCGACAGGCTGTGGAAAAGACCGCGTATTCTACCTCAGCGGGGCCTGCCACGACACTGCTCAAAAAACGACCAACTCTTTGCAGCTCAGGCAGTTAAAGGGCTGGAGCGGCTTTCCCGCAGGTTATCCACAAGCGGTTCCACAGTCATTGTGAACAACCGAGCACCCGCGCCGCGCTGTGGTGGAGGATGCCGTGGCGCCGGGCCAGGGCTTCACGATCCTTGCTGTAGCCGCCGCCGATCACGCCCATCACCGGGATGTCGCGGCCCAGGCACTGGCGCAACACGTGCTCGTCGCGGGCGGCCAGGCCTGCGTCGGTCAGTTGCAGGTAACCCAGGGCGTCGTCCTTGTGCACATCGACGCCGGCGTCGTACAGCACCAGGTCGGGCTGGTACAGCGGCAGCAGGTAGTTCAGCGCATCCTCGACCACCTTGAGGTAGGCGCTGTCGTGCATGCCGCGGGGCAGGGGGATGTCCCAGTCGCTCTGGGCCTTGCGCGCCGGGAAGTTCTGCTCGCAGTGCAGCGACACGGTGATCGCCTCCGGCGTGTCCTGGAGCATGCGCGCGGTGCCATCACCCTGGTGCACGTCGCAGTCGAAGATCAGCACCCGGTGCACACGGCCGGCCTCCAGCAGGTAACGGCTGATCACCGCCAGGTCGTTGAAGATGCAGAAGCCGGCCGGGTGGTCGTAGTGGGCGTGATGGGTGCCGCCGGCCAGGTGGCAGGCGATGCCATGTTGCAGCGCCTGCTCGGCGGTCAACAGCGAGCCACCCACGGCGCGCACGGTGCGCCGGGCCAGGGCCTCGCTCCAGGGCAGGCCGAGGCGGCGCTGGTCCTCGCGGGACAGTTCACCGTTCATATAGCGCTCGATGTAGTCGCGGTCATGGGCCAGGGCGAGGATGTCGTTGGGACAGATCTCCGGGCGCAGCAGGGCGGCGTCGGTGGTCAGGCCACTGTCCACCAGGTGATCGCGCAACAAGCGGAACTTGTCCATCGGGAAGCGATGGTCCGGCGGGAACTCGGGGCTGTAGTCGTCGTGGTAGATCAGCGGCAGGGGCATGGTGTCGGTGCGGTGGGGGCGAGCACCGATCTTGCCAGCTTTGCTGGCTTCTGTGGGAGCGGGTTCACCCGCGATCACCCGCATAGCGGGTGCCAGAGACCGCGCTGGCTGCTTCGCGGGTAAACCCGCTCCCACAGGGGATGGCGAATTGCTGGTAGCCGATCACTTGTCGGCCGAGGCCAGCACCCTTTGCCAGTCCGGCTCGTTCATCCGCCCAAGAATCCGCGCCTTGCCGTTGCCATCCACCGACACGAACAGCGCGCTGGCATAACCGCTCTCCCGCTCACCGCCCGGCACATGCTGCTGGCGGGCGAAGTGATCGATGCAACCGTTGTGGGTCACCAGCACCAGGTTGTGCCCGGGCCGCTTGCGGGCCATGGCCTCGGCCGGGAACGGGCGGTCGCAGCGCTCCAGCCAGTCTTCGCTGGTCACGGCCTGGCCGAGGATGAAGTGCGCGGTCTGGCGGGTGCGCAGCTTCGGGCTGCTGAGCAGGTCGGCGCCGGCCAGCCCCAGTTGCTGCAAGCCCTGGCCTACCCGTTGCGCCGCCTGGCTGCCGGACAGGGTGATGCCGGTTGGATCGTCCAGGCACGGCCCCGGGGCACTGTCGCAGCGTTCGGCATGGCGAATCATCACGATCACCGCGCCTTCCTTCCAGTCCTGCAGCAGGCCGCTGTCGCTCAACTGTTGCTCATTGCCAAGGTTCACGATGTGCGTCCTCGTCGCTAGCCAGGTGCTGGCCCCGGCCAGTGTCAGGAGCAGGCCGATGACGGCGCCGACCACGGTGCGCGAGCGGCGGCGTTTGCGGGGGGCCAGCAGGGCCGGGTTGTGCAGGGTGTTGCTGGGGTGCATGCGTCTCTCCGATGGCAGTGCGGCGTCGACGAAGGCCGCGATAGTGGCGGCATTGTGCGAAGCGGCCTGTCGGGGGGCGGTGAAGCCGATGTGAAAAAAGCATCGGCTGGCTGATGCACGCGGCCTACGCTGTACACTGCCAGACCGTGATTTCGGAGCCGTGCCGATGACCCCCATTCTCGAACTGGAAAGCCCGCGCCTGGTGTTGCGCCAATGGCAGGACGACGACCTGCGCGAGTTCGCCGCCCTGTGCGCCGACCCGCAGGTTATGCGCTATTTCCCCGCGCCGATGACCCGGGTCGAGGCGGCGGCGCTGATCGGCCGGATCCGTGGTCATTTCAACGAGTACGGCTTCGGCCTCTGGGCCCTGGAGCGCAAGGACAGCGGCGCCTTCATCGGCATGACCGGCCTGCTTAACGTCAACTTCGCCGCCCCGTTCGGCCCGGCGGTGGAGATCGGCTGGCGCCTGGCCCGCCGCCACTGGGGGCTGGGCTTCGCCAGCGAGGCGGCCTGGGCCTGCCTGCGTTGTGCCTTCGCCCAGTTGCACCTGGACGAGGTGGTGTCGTTTACCACCGAGGGCAACCTGCCATCGCAGAAGGTGATGCAGGCCATCGGCATGGTCCAGGACCTGGCGGGCAGCTTCGAGCACCCGCGGCTGCCCGTCGGCGATCCGCTACGCCCCCATGTGCTGTACCGCATCGACCGCGACCGCTGGCAACAGAACCTGCGCGGCTGAATAGGTCGCCATTCGTACGACGGGACGAACGGCAAAACCCTGTATCATTCGCCGGTATAACCGCGCCGTATTGCCTTGCCAGGAGAACCCCATGAGCCACGTACTCGACGATCTGGTCGACTTGCTGAGCCTCGAGTCGATCGAGGAGAACCTGTTCCGCGGACGCAGCCAGGACCTGGGCTTCCGCCAGCTGTACGGCGGCCAGGTGCTCGGCCAGTCGCTGTCGGCGGCCAGCCAGACGGTCGAGGACGCGCGCCATGTGCATTCGCTGCACGGTTACTTCCTGCGCCCGGGCGATGCCAGCATGCCGGTGGTCTATTCGGTGGACCGCGTGCGCGACGGCGGCAGCTTCAGCACCCGGCGGGTCACGGCGATCCAGAAGGGCCAGCCGATCTTCACCTGCAGCGCCTCGTTCCAGTACGACGAGGATGGTTTCGAGCACCAGGCGCAGATGCCGGACGTGGTCGGCCCGGAAAACCTGCCCAGCGAAGTCGAGCTGGCCAGTGCCATGGCCGACAAGCTGCCCGAGCGTATCCGCGAGAAGGTGCTGTGCGCCAAGCCCATCGAGATCCGCCCGATCACCGAGCGTGATCCGTTCGACCCCAAGCCGGGCGAACCAATCAAGTACGCCTGGTTCCGCGCCGACGGCAACCTCCCGGACATCCCGGCGCTGCACAAGTACCTGCTGGCCTACGCCTCGGACTTCGGCCTGCTGACCACTTCCTTGCTGCCCCATGGCAAGTCGGTGTGGCGCAAGGACATGCAGATCGCCAGTCTCGACCATTCGCTGTGGTTCCACCGTGACCTGCGCGCCGATGAGTGGCTGCTATACGCCACCGACAGCCCCTGGGCCGGCAACGCCCGCGGTTTCTGCCGTGGCAGCATCTTCAACCGCGCCGGGCAACTGGTGGCCTCGTCCACCCAGGAAGGCCTGATCCGCCATCGCGAGGACTGGGCATGAGCCTCGGGGATATTCGCCACTGGGTGTTCGACATGGATGGCACCCTGACGATCGCCGTGCATGACTTCGCGGCCATCCGCGAGGCGCTCGACATCCCGTCCGACCACGACATCCTCACCCACCTGGCCGCCTTGCCGGCGGCGGAAGCGGCGGCCAAGCATGCCTGGCTGCTGGAGCACGAGCGCGACCTGGCAATCGCCTCCAAGGCCGCTGACGGCGCAGTGGAGCTGGTGCGTGAACTGGCCGGGCGTGATTGCCGGCTGGCCATCCTCACCCGCAATGCCCGCGAACTGGCCCATGTCACCCTCGAGGCCATCGGCCTGGCCGACTGCTTCCCGGTCGAGCACATCCTCGGGCGCGACGAGGCGGCGCCCAAGCCCAGCCCTGACGGGCTGCTGCAGATCGCCCGCGCCTGGGACGTGAGCCCCGGTGAGATGGTGATGGTCGGCGACTACCGCTTCGACCTCGACTGCGGCCGGGCCGCGGGCACCCGCACCGTGCTGGTCAACCTGCCGGACAACCCATGGCCGCAGCTGGCCGACTGGCATGCGGCCGATTGCCGGGCGCTGAGGGCGTTGCTCGGCTGATGCCTCTCATGCCCTGCACAATCCCTCTGTAGGAGCGGCCTTGCGCCGCGAAAGGGCTGCAAAGCAGCCCCAGGATCATCAGAGCCAAAATGGCTGGGGCCGCTGCGCAGCCCTTTCGCGGCACAAGGCCGCTCCTACAGGGGAATGGTGTCACCTTGGCGATGGCATGCCCCGCGATCACCCAGACCTGTCTAAGCTGCACTGCATCTTTTCCCTTGATGGAGACCCACCCATGAGCACCAAGGCCCTCTACGTCCTGCCCGGCGGCGGCTACGACAAGGTCCAGGTCGGCACCTGCGAAACCGCCGCGCCCAAGGCCGGCGAGATCACCGTGCGCCTGCACGCCAGCTCCCTCAACTACCACGACTTCGCCGTGGTCAGCGGCATGTGGGGGCCGAGCGAGCGGCGCATCCCCATGGCCGATGGTGCCGGCGAAGTGATTGCGGTGGGCGCCGGGGTCAGCGAGTTCCAGGTTGGTGATGCGGTGGTCAGCACCTTCTTCCCCGACTGGCTCGATGGCCAGGCTCAGGTCGAGGGCTTTGCCAGCGTGCCGGGTGACGGCATCGACGGCTATGCCCGTGAACAGGTGACTGCCCGGGCCAGCTCCTTCACCCTCGCGCCCAAGGGCTACAGCCATGCCGAGTCGGCGACCCTTACCACCGCCGGCGTCACTGCCTGGCGCGCCCTGATGAGCGATGACCACCTCAAGCCCGGCGACAGCGTATTGGTGCAGGGCACCGGTGGCGTTTCGATCTTCGCCCTGCAATTCGCCAAGCTGGCCGGCGCCACGGTGATCGCCACCTCGTCCAGCGATGCCAAGCTGGAGCGTCTCAAGGCGCTCGGCGCGGATCACCTGATCAACTACAAGACCACGCCCGCCTGGGGCGAAAAGGTTCGTGCGCTGACCGGCGGACGCGGCGTGGACCATGTGATCGAGGTTGGTGGCCCGGCCACGCTGGAGCAGTCGATGATCGCCGCGCGTATCGGCGGGCATGTGTCGCTGATCGGCATCCTCACTGGCGTGGCCGGACAGCTGCCGCTGGTGCAGGCGCTGGTACGGCAGATCCGTCTGCAGGGCGTGCTGGTGGGCAGTCGCGCCCAGCAGCAGGCGATGGTCCGCGCCATCGACGCCAATGGCCTGCGGCCGGTGGTAGACAAGCACTTCGAGCTGGAGCAGATGGTCGAGGCCTTCAAGTACCAGGAGAGCAACAAGCATTTTGGCAAGATCTGCCTGACCTGGTGACATGGTGGCAGGCTTGCCCCGCGATTCAGGTATGGGAGAGCAATGGAAACATCAGCACCTGCCCATCGACACGGGTAGGTGCCGCTCCCCAGACGAACAACGCATCATCGTTATCCACAACCCGTGTCGCGAAGCCTTCGCAGTTCAGCGGCGCGAACCCCAGCACCACCTCCCGCGTGGTTGCCGTGACCAGTTCAGCCAGCACATCGGCCAGCGCCAGTTCGCGTTCGCAGAACACGTCCACCAGCACCATCCGCTCGCCATCCTGTTCCATCACCACATACGCCTCATGCTACGAGGAATGGAACAAGGCCTCCCGGTAGGGCCCATCGCAATAGAACATCGTCAGCGGCACATTCGGCACCAGGCTCAATCGCGCCTGTGGACAACTCTTTTCCACCGCATCGATGAAACGTTGACGTTGTTCGCCATCATCCAGGTTCACCGGGTGGAAGGTTGTGGCCCGTGGTTGCGCCGACCAGGGCTGGTAGTACTCGTGTTCGACCACTCGGCGAAAACCGAACCTGGGATATAGATCGAGTACGGTGCTGTTGGCGAACAGGTACAGCAAGTCGCAGTTACTTGCCCAGCGCTCCACCAGCACCTCCATCAGGAAACGGCTATAGCCACGGCCCTGTGCCTGCGGCGCGGTCATTACCGTACCGATCTGGACGCAGCGCAGGTGCTGGCCATCCAGGGTGAAATCGAGCAGGTTGGCCGAGGCGTTGGCCAGCATCTTCCCGTCGCGAACCAGTGAGCACGGCTGGTTGTCGGCTTGCCAGAAGCCGGCCTGGTACCAGGCTTCGAAGTCGAAGCCATAGGTCTGCTGGGTGAGGGCGTTGAGTTCGGAGCGCAGGTGCGGGTCGTCGCGGTAGTGCTCGACCTGCGCGAGTGCGGGGTCGTCGAGGAGGAGTGTCATGGCGTCCATACCGGTCCGTGAAGTGAGGGTGAACGTTAACCGCAGCGTGGATGAAAAGTTGTAAGGGTTTGTGCTAACGCGGTGAGGGCAGACGTAGAAGATGGCCGCCCGCACCGCAGTCAGCCGGCGGTCTCTGTTTACGCCGCAGTTTCACTCCCTGCATACACCACCACCGCCGCCCGCAACTTGCGCCCGCCGAACAGGCTCATGCGCTGGAACTCCTGGTGGCTGACCGGCAGGTGCTGGCAGTCCAGGGCCTGCCGGTGGCGAGCGTGGTCGGTGTCGGGGTCGTGCAGGTAGACGAAGTCGTCGTCGCAGGCGGTGACCAGCACCCAGTGCGGCGCCTTGCTGCCGGTCAGCCGGTAGTTGCTGATCAGCACCAGCGCCAGGCCGCCTTCGGCCAGCACCCGGGGCAGATTCGGCGCCTGCCGCGCGATGACCACGTCGCTTTCCTGCAGCTCGGCGCAGAAGTCCTCATGGACCAGGCGCATGACCTCCTTCTTGCCGGGCTGGCGCACGCCATCGAGAAACAGCGGCCCCTCGGTATTGAGCAGCAGCCTTACGCGAAAGCCCCGACGCCAGGCGGCCAGCGCCAGCCCATGAGGGCTGCAGCCGCCGTGACCGGAGGTCATGAACACAGTGGTCGCCTCGCGCCACAGGCGCAGTTCCTCGCGACGGCTCGGCGGGCGCTGCGGTTGCAGCGCGGCCATGGTCATCAGCAGGCAGGCCGGGCCGCAGGTGAAGTCGGTGGTCTGGGCGTAGTAGGGGACCGGTCGCGTCTCGCCCGCCGGGTGCTGGAGGATGCGCTTCTCGTAGCGCAAGGCGCTGGTGTGGTCCTCGTAGTAGTCCTCGACCTGGGCGAAGCGCCGGTATCCATGGCGTTCGTACAGGGCAATGGCCTTGGGATTGTCGGTGCGCACCTCAAGACGCAGGTAGGCGCGCTCGTGCTCCAGGGCGCAGCGCTCGGCCTGTTCCAGCAGACGGGCGCCAAGGCCATGGCCACGCGCCTGTTCGGCAATGGCGATGGAATACAGCCGGGCCAGCGAGGTGCCGCGGTGGAACAGCAGCAATGCATAGCCCATCAGCTGGCCGTCGCGTTGCGCCACCAGCAGGCTGGCATTGGCGTGGGACAGCATCCAGCGAAAGCTGCGTGGGGTCAGCCGGTCGAGGGCGAAGCACTGGTTCTCCAGCGCCAGCAGGGCCGGCAGGTCGTCAACAGTTGCCAGGCGAAATTCGATGTGCATAGGGCCGCCGTAAAAGTTGCGTAATGAAACGGGACATTCGAAAAACTTCGTGCTTAATAGAAACCGTGTCTACCCAACACAGGGCTTCAAACATGTCATCGTTTCAGGAACCCTTACCTGGCTGGCCCGGGGAAAGTTCACACTCAAGTACAACTGGTGTTATTTATCCACTGACCCTGGATAACAAGTCAAGTCAGCTGGTGATCATCGTGGAGCGGCGTGAAGACTGGGCTTCTTACCTGCCCAGCGAGGATGTCGTGACGGCCCAGGAGTACCTGGAAGAGCCACGCGAGGCCGATAACGGCAAGCGTGTCCAGGTCATAAATCTATGTCGTAACTATAAATATCTAGGTCACGGTTATTATTGTTCGTTATTGGCCGAGGCGCGCGGGCATAAAGTCATTCCCTCGGTCAGAAGTATCAGTGAGTTGACCCGCAAGTCGTTATACGGATTGGCCCTCGACGACATGGCGCGCAGCCTCGAGAGCGCCCTGGCCAATCACCCCTACGGCGAAACCGAAGGGTTCACCCTGACCCTGTATTTCGGTCGTACCGATCTGGAACCGCTGCAGGACATCGCCCGCCAGTTGTTCGAAAGTTTCCCGTGTCCGATCCTGCTGGTGGAGTTCCGCAAGACCAGCGCCTGGCATATCGCCGGGGTCAAGGCCGGCGCGCTGCACAAGTTGCGCGAAGACCAGCAGGACCCGTTCGCCAACGCCCTCGATGGCTTCAGCCGCAGGATCTGGCGTCAACCGCGCTCGCGCCGGGTGGCGCGTTACGACCTGGCGATCCTCCACGACCCCGACGAAGTGCTGCCGCCGTCCAACCCCAAGGCGCTGGAGCACTTCATTCGCGCTGGGCGCCAACTGGGGGTCGATGTCGAGCTGATCGGCAAGAAGGACTACGCCCGCCTGGCCGAATACGACGCGCTACTGATCCGCGAGACCACCAGCGTCGACAACCACACCTACCGCTTCGCCAAGAAGGCCGAAAGCGAAGGGCTGGTGGTAATGGATGACCCGGCGTCGATCCTGCGCTGCACCAACAAGGTCTACCTGACCGACCTGCTGCGCAGCCATCGCCTGGCCATGCCGGCCAGCGAGATCCTCTACCGCGACAACCCCCAGGCCCTGGAAGGCATCGGTGTGCGGCTGGGCTTTCCGCTGGTGCTGAAGATACCCGACGGCTGTTTCTCCCGGGGCGTGATCAAGGTCAAGGACCCCGCCGAACTCCAGGCCGCTACCGGCGAACTGTTCGAGCACTCGGTGCTGCTGCTGGCCCAGGAATACCTCTACACCGAATACGACTGGCGTATCGGCGTGCTCAATCGCAAGCCGATCTTCGCCTGCCAGTACTTCATGTCCAAGGGCCACTGGCAGATCTTCAACCACCAGGCCCAGCGCGACGAGGTCAACGGCGAGTGCCGCACCCTGGCCGTGCACGAGGCGCCGCGGGCGGTGGTGGAGCTGGCGGTGAAGGCCGCCAACCTGATCGGCGATGGCCTGTATGGCGTCGACCTCAAGCAGGTCGGTGATCGGGTGGTGGTGATCGAGGTCAACGACAACCCCAACCTCGACGCCGGCATCGAGGACGCCTACCTGCACGACGACCTCTACACCCTGGTGCTGGAGGAATTCATCCGCCGCCTGGAGCAGAAGCGCCGGGGGCAAGCCTGGTAACGAGGTGCTGGCATGATCGAAAGCTACAGCCTGGCCCATGGTCAGTTGCGCAAGCGCGAAGGGCTCGATTGCGAGGTGCTGCTGTTCGTTGAACCGGACAGCGCCGAGCGTGAACTGTTGCAGGCGTGGTTCCACCTGGATGCCCATGCCCTGGCTTCGGCACTCGACCCGGACGAGGTGTCGCGCATCGAACTGCACCGCGATGGCCTGTTCCTGATCTGGAAGCGCCCGGAGAGCTACACCGGGGGAGACAGTTTCGCCTTCCAGGTGTCTTCCTTCGGCATGCTGATGGTCGACGGCCACCTGGTGTTGATCGCCCCGGACGCGTCCCTGCTCGACGGCCTCGGACAGCGCCATGCACTGCACGATCCGATGGATGTGTTGTTGGCCATCCTGCTCGACAACCTGCACCACTACCTGGGGCACCTGAAGGTGATCAAGATGGTCGCCCGCGAACTGCAGCAACGTTTCGAGCAGTCGCTGGAGAACCACCACCTGATGCAGATGTTCAACCTCAGCGAGAGCCTGATCCACTACATCAACGCCATCCACAGCAATGGCGCGGTGCTCTCGCGCCTTCGAGCCCATGGCGAGAAACGCCATTTCAACCCCGAGGTGCTGGCGCTGATCGACGACCTGGTGATCGAGAACAACCAGTGCCACAAGCAGGCCGAGATCTACTCGACGGTGTTCGCCGGCTTGATGGATGCCCGCGGCAACCTGGCCAACAACGCGATGAACGAGACCCTGCGCAAGCTCACCCTGATCAACGTGGTGTTCCTGCCGCTGAACCTGATCGCCAGCATTGGCGGCATGTCCGAGTTCAGCATGATGACCACGGGCGTGCCATGGTGGCTGGCCTATGCCGTGCTGGTGCTGGCGATGATGCTGCTGGGCGTGCTCATGGTGCTGGCGCTCAAGCGCCTGGCCCGTTCGGGCAGACATCGCAGCACTGTAGGAGCGGGCTTGTCCCGCGACAGCGCCGGGCCGCACAACGATGTCGTCCCCCATGATCGCAATCGCGGGACAAGCCCGCTCCTACAGATGACTCAACGGGAGGCCCCATGAGCAACCTGCAGATCGGCCTGATGATCGTCACGGTGATCGTGGTGTTCGCGGTGGTGAACTTCTACTGGGACTATCTACGCGACCGCGAATGACGCAAACAGGCATGCCCAGGGGCTTGACTGACGTGCATGGGCACGCGGTGTCGTGATCGAACAGTTGTCTGACGTTTTCGAGCATTTTGCTGGCGCCGCGCCCGGCTTAAAGTGAAGCCCGCATCCCCACGGTGCGTTGCCCGGGCGCTTGAGAAGGCCGTAACAGAGCGTGCGCAACGTACTCCGCCCTTAGCCGAGGAGACCGTTTCGCCCGCGCCTGCCCGTCCCTTCCTTGTGTCAGCAAAAAGAGAACAAGACCAATGAACACCGTGGGAACTGATGGCAACCTTGCTCAAGGTTTCAAGCCACGTCACGTAACGATGCTGTCCATCGCCGGCATCATCGGCGCGGGGCTCTTCGTCGGCTCCGGACACGCCATCGCGGCGGCCGGTCCGGCCACCATCCTCTCCTATTTCGTGGCCGGCACCCTGGTGGTGCTGGTCATGCGCATGCTCGGCGAAATGGCCGTGGCCCACCCCGACACCGGCTCGTTTTCCACCTACGCCGACCAGGCCATCGGTCGCTGGGCCGGCTACACCATCGGCTGGCTGTACTGGTGGTTCTGGGTGCTGGTGATCCCCATCGAGGCACTGGCTGCCGGGCATGTGCTCAACGCCTGGTTCCCCCAGGTGGACAGCTGGATCTTCGCCCTGGCCTCGGTGCTGCTACTGGCCTGCACCAACCTGTTCAGCGTGGCCAAGTACGGTGAGTTCGAGTTCTGGTTCGCCATTCTCAAGGTCACCGCCATTCTCGGTTTCATCGGCCTGGGCTTCGCCGCGCTGGCGGGCTGGTTGCCGGAACGCGAGGTCAGTGGGCTGAGCACGCTGGTGGATGAGCACGGCGGCTTCGCGCCCAAGGGCTGGTCCGCGGTGGTCGGCGCCTTCATCACCGTAATGTTCAGCTTCATCGGCACCGAGGCGGTGACCATTGCCGCCTCCGAGTCCAGCGACCCGGCGCGCAATATCGCCAAGG
>NZ_CM149873.1:15000-97500 GCF_056270345.1 Pseudomonas sp. A | reverse complement strand
AACTCGCACGCCGAAAGACCAAGGTTTCCTGCGCAACGTTAATCGACGCAGGGTTAGTCGGTCCCTAAGGCGAGGCTGAAAAGCGTAGTCGATGGAAAACAGGTTAATATTCCTGTACTTCCAGTTATTGCGATGGAGGGACGGAGAAGGCTAGGCCAGCTTGGCGTTGGTTGTCCAAGTTTAAGGTGGTAGGCTGAGATCTTAGGCAAATCCGGGATCTCAAGGCCGAGAGCTGATGACGAGTGCTCATTAGAGCGCGAAGTGGTTGATGCCATGCTTCCAAGAAAAGCTCCTAAGCTTCAGATAACTGGGAACCGTACCCCAAACCGACACAGGTGGTTAGGTAGAGAATACCAAGGCGCTTGAGAGAACTCGGGTGAAGGAACTAGGCAAAATGGCACCGTAACTTCGGGAGAAGGTGCGCCGGTGAGGGTGAAGCACTTGCTGCGTAAGCCCACGCCGGTCGAAGATACCAGGCCGCTGCGACTGTTTATTAAAAACACAGCACTCTGCAAACACGAAAGTGGACGTATAGGGTGTGACGCCTGCCCGGTGCCGGAAGGTTAATTGATGGGGTTAGCGCAAGCGAAGCTCTTGATCGAAGCCCCGGTAAACGGCGGCCGTAACTATAACGGTCCTAAGGTAGCGAAATTCCTTGTCGGGTAAGTTCCGACCTGCACGAATGGCGTAACGATGGCGGCGCTGTCTCCACCCGAGACTCAGTGAAATTGAAATCGCTGTGAAGATGCAGTGTATCCGCGGCTAGACGGAAAGACCCCGTGAACCTTTACTATAGCTTTGCACTGGACTTTGAGCTTGCTTGTGTAGGATAGGTGGGAGGCTTTGAAGTGGGGACGCCAGTTCTCATGGAGCCATCCTTGAAATACCACCCTGGCAACCTTGAGGTTCTAACTCAGGTCCGTTATCCGGATCGAGGACAGTGTATGGTGGGTAGTTTGACTGGGGCGGTCTCCTCCCAAAGAGTAACGGAGGAGTACGAAGGTGCGCTCAGACCGGTCGGAAATCGGTCGTAGAGTATAAAGGCAAAAGCGCGCTTGACTGCGAGACACACACGTCGAGCAGGTACGAAAGTAGGTCTTAGTGATCCGGTGGTTCTGTATGGAAGGGCCATCGCTCAACGGATAAAAGGTACTCCGGGGATAACAGGCTGATACCGCCCAAGAGTTCATATCGACGGCGGTGTTTGGCACCTCGATGTCGGCTCATCACATCCTGGGGCTGAAGCCGGTCCCAAGGGTATGGCTGTTCGCCATTTAAAGTGGTACGCGAGCTGGGTTTAGAACGTCGTGAGACAGTTCGGTCCCTATCTGCCGTGGACGTTTGAGATTTGAGAGGGGCTGCTCCTAGTACGAGAGGACCGGAGTGGACGAACCTCTGGTGTTCCGGTTGTCACGCCAGTGGCATTGCCGGGTAGCTATGTTCGGAAGAGATAACCGCTGAAAGCATCTAAGCGGGAAACTTGCCTCAAGATGAGATCTCACTGGAGCCTTGAGCTCCCTGAAGGGCCGTCGAAGACTACGACGTTGATAGGTTGGGTGTGTAAGCGCTGTGAGGCGTTGAGCTAACCAATACTAATTGCCCGTGAGGCTTGACCATATAACACCCAAGCAATTTGCGCCGAGGCCAAATTGTGGTGGTGAAGACGCAAGAACCGAAAGTTCGCGACGAACCACAAATATCGCATATCCGAATTGGCTGGAGTATCCATCTGGATGTTCTGGCAACAGAATTTCTTGACGACCATAGAGCATTGGAACCACCTGATCCCATCCCGAACTCAGCAGTGAAACGATGCATCGCCGATGGTAGTGTGGGGTTTCCCCATGTGAGAGTAGGTCATCGTCAAGATTCATTTCGCAAAACCCCTATCTGCGCGAGCAGGTAGGGGTTTTCTCTTTTCCGCGTTCCCAAATAAACACAGTCTCCCCCTGTAGGAGCGGCCTTGCGCCGCGAAAGGGCCGCAACGCGGCCCCAGGATTTGTGCATCAAGCTGATATCGCCGGGTCTGCTACGCAGCCCTTTCGCGGCACAAGGCCGCTCCTACCCGACTTATACTGGCCCGACCACAAGCATTAACCTGGACCACCGAATGAAACCCTTCGACGACCTGATAGCCGAAGCCAACGCAGCCGATGTGACCGGCTGGGGCTTCGACTGGCTGGCAGGACGCGCCTCCGAGCAGCGCCCACCGTGGGCCTATGCCCAGCTCCTTGCGCAGCGCCTGGGTGCCGTCAGCGCAGCGCTGGACCTCGACACCGGCGGCGGAGAGGTACTGGATGAGGCACCGCACTTTCCACCCCTCATGTGCGCAACTGAAGCCTGGCCGCCCAACGCCCGCAAGGCGCACGAGCGCCTGAAACCGCGCGGCGTTGAAGTCGTGCAGGTTGCACCCGGTACCGCACTCCCATTCGCCGACGCCTCATTCGAGCTGGTCACCTCACGTCACCCTGTACAACCGGACTGGCCCGAGATTCATCGCGTCCTCCGGCCTGGCGGGCATTACTTCGCCCAGCACGTGGGTCCAGCCTCAGCCTTCGAGTTGATCGAGCATTTCCTCGGGCCATTGCCGCGTGAGCGGCAAATGCGCGATCCGCAGGACGAAGCGGCAGCCGCGCAGGCAGCCGGGCTGACGGTGACTGACCTGCGCACAGCCCGTTGCCGCATGCTGTTCCATGACGTCGGCGCAGTCGTGTGGATTCTTCGCAAATGCGTATGGTGGGTGCCGGACTTCTCTGTGCACAAGTACCGCGCTGAGCTCCTGGTCCTGGATAGCCAGATGCGCCATGGCGAGCCTTTTGTCGCGCATTCGACCCGTCATCTCATTGAAGCGAGGCGTTAAGCGGGCGTAGGCCGAGGCAGCCGCTATCAATCGATAGCGGCCATGAACCCTCACATCCCGTTGGCGAATTCCGGTTCCTCCATTTCGACGCGCTCATTCATCCCCCTGAGCGCCCTGGCATATTCGCCCAGCACCTGAAGCGCCCAGTCGGCCCGGCGACGAATGCGCAGGTCTTGCGAACTGGCACTTTCCGGCCCATTCATCACGTCCTCCACCTGGCGCACGATCAACTGCTCGGGCAGGTAGCAGATGCGGCAATTCTTGTAGCTGGACGCACGCAATTCAGACAGCGGGTAGCTCCCGCCCTGCCCAGAGGACACCCCGACCAGCAGCGCCGGCTTGTGCCCCAGCTCGCGGTAGCCGGCGTAGACGAACAGGTTCTTCAGCGCCGGGCAGGCCATGCCGTGCCATTCCGGGGTCAGCACCACCAGGGCATCGGCTTCACGCAACAGGGCTGCATACTCGGGCCAGAGTCCGTGTTCATCCTTGGCTGGCCATAACGGCAGCGGCGCACGTCCCAGATCGATCACCCTTGGCAGCTTGCTTAGTTGCAAAGCCTGCAGGCGTTGGGCGAGAAAGCCGGCCACCTTCGCCGACTGGCTGTCCGGCTGGCTGGAGCCGGCCACGAGTATGATATTCAGGCTCATTTGGCCAGCTCCTGGTCCGATTCAGTTGGCAGGCTGGTCGACTTGCCGCGCATCAGCGGCCAGAACAGCTCCTCCTGCCAGCTGACCGAGCGCATGCCTTCGATACCGTAATGCTGTGGGCGGCGGCGGGTGATCTTTGCCGTGCCGAACAGCACGTCCCAGAAGAACAGCAGGTTGCCGAAGTTGCCCTTGTAATGCGTTACCCCGTCATCGGCGCTCAGGCCGTGATGCGCCGAGTGGGTCGCGGGGGTGGAAATGGTCCGTTCCAGCAGCCACATCATGGGCCGCAGTGCGCGTATGCGGTAAAGCTTGTCATCCCAGGGCACGCTGCTGTGGGCGCCGAAGATGACCAGCATCTTGACGATCAGGTAGCCGAAGTACACAGGCGCCAACCCCAGGTAGATCAGGGCCCCGCTGAACCACAGGCCAGGCATCAGCAGGTAATAGAAGCTGTTGTTGCGATAGACGATGCGGATGCTCATGTAGGGCGCTGAATGGTGCGCACGGTGCAGCGAGTAGAGCAGGGGCACCTTGTGGCTGAGGCGATGCCACCAGTACTGGGTCATGTCGTCCAGCACCAGGAACAGGACGAGCCCAAGCACCCAGTGCAGGCCGGCGAGGCTGCCCTTCAGTTGCGGCGCGAAGTGTTCCAGCAGGCTGTTGCTGAGGAACGTGACCAACGGCAGGGTGACCATCATCAGCAGGGCGCTGCCGACAATCTCGATGATCGCGTCCCGGCGTTTGCCGCGAGGCTGAAGGAAGCAGGCGCAGGTGATTTCGAGGAGGATGAAGCCGATCAGGATGGCGAGAATAATCGGTATCGGGCTGTTTGTTATTGTTGTGCTCATGGCATTCTCCGGTGGGTGCCGATCAAGGCGGTGCCCACCCATAAGAATTCACGAAGCCGTCAGACGATATGCGCGAAACGGACAGAATCACCCGAGAACCGGCCAACCCATCGCCCGAGCGATTCCACCGCGGCCCGCTCGGGCGGGTCCTGGAGCGCTACCTTCAGACGCATTCGCTGAAGGCGCGCAGCAACTACAGCATGCTTGCGCTGGAGCAGCTTTGGGCCAAGGCGGCCAGCCATGATCCGGCCATCGGCTTGCACCTGTTCTCGCACTTCAGCCGCCAGGACTGGCATGTGCTGGCCCAGGGCTGCCTGTACAGCGCCACGCTGGCCGAGGCCATCCGCTTCTGGGCGCGCTATGCACGGCTGGCATCGGACATGGATACCCTGGCGCTGGTCGAGGAGGGTGATTGCCTCGGGGTGGAATTACGTATCGATGCGCCAGCCAGCCTGGTGGGCTATATGGTCGAGCACTACAGCGTGATGTCCCTCAGCGTGATGCGCGTGGGGATGGGCGCGGCGGTCGTGCCGCAGCGGGCGTGCTTCGCTCACCGTCGGCCGGTGTACTACCCGGAGTACCGCGAGTGGTTTGGTGAAGATATCCAGTTCGACTGCGGGTACAACCGCTTGTACTTCAATCGTACCCAGCTGGACATGCCATTGCTGACCCAGCATGCCGGGATGATGGAGGTGGTGAGCCAGGAGCTGGAGCGCCGGCTGGCGCAGCAGTCCCAGCTCAGTGGCTGGTCGGCCCGGGTAGCCCAGGGCATTCGCCAAGGCCTCATCACGGGCCGATTGATTACCCTGGAGGCTCAGGCACAGGACCTTCACCAGAGTGCACGTACCTTGCGTCGGCGGCTGGAGGATGAGGGGACCAGTTTTCGTGTGCTGCTCGACCGGGTGCGTGCGGAGCTGGAGCAGTATCTGGAGATGCAGGGGGATAGCCGAGCGCAGATTGCTGCGCAGCTTGGCTACAGTGACCTGGCGGCCTATGCCCATGCACGTAAACGCTGGCGATCGCTGTAGGAGATCACCCCGCCCTTCGGGCTACGCTGTCGCGCAGGTAAGCTGAATTGGCAGGCACAATAAAGACTTTCAAAGTCTGCATGTTTAATCTTTGTTCTGCTTTGAGTTACGGTTTTGAGGCCATTGATGTTTCCGAGTTTTTCGGCAGCATATTTTCTGCTCTTTCGCTCCAAAATTTTGAGAAATTTCCCACTGCACTAGCTGTTGCGAATAGATCCTGTCTAGGGCTAAATTCCTCAGGTCGCAGCAAAATCTGCGACCAGGTGTAGGAACCTGCTGGTAAACTTGGCGCTCGCACTAGGCGCCCCATTACAACGGCTGGCGCCTTTTTTGCGTCTGCTGCGATGTTATGGCGGCTGTGTGTGGGCAGGCTTCGGCCTGGCCGGGTTCCAAGTTTCCCGGTATTCCTACCCCACACATAGCTGCCACCCAATCCCGTAGGAAGGATCGTGGTAGCTCCAGTCTCAAACTTGGAGTCTCATGCATGCTTATTCGCATTCTGAGCAGGATCCTCGCATCCGCTCTCCGCCGGCCAGCCCCTGCGGCTAACCCATCCCCAACCTTCTACCCGATCGACAGCCAGTCCCTCGCCACCCGCGCCAACCGGGAGGTGCCCCATGTCTGACCATGAACGTCTGACCACTATCCAGAGCTACGTCTGGACCCTAGAACTGCTCGGCGAGGCGCTGGTCCAGCATGACGAGGTGCTGGAGTGCGAGCACAACCCGCAGCTGAGTTTTCGCAACACGGCGGGGATTCACCAGGCGATCCGGATCATCAGCCGGTTGGCCAGCGAGCAGCTCAGCAAGCTGGAGGGGATGAAGGACGAGGGGGGAGGGTGACGGCGTGGTGCCGCATAGATGCTGAATGCCAGGCACAAAGAAGACGCCCATTGGGCGTCTTCTTTTTAGGATTTGGTGGGCCAGGGGAAGCTGAAAAGATGCCTTGCTAAGGCTTAGTCCGCCATGGCGGATCTACGACCGCGTTTGCCCTTGGGTGCAGCCGCGCGTTGGGCTTTGATGCGCTCCAGCAGTACGCTGGCCGGTTCGTCGTTCGGGTCTTGCGGCACAAGATTACCTTTGAACGCTTTGGCGAGGATGCTTTGAGCCAAGTGATCAATTCGTTTTTTGGCCTCACTGACCTTGGTTTCCAACTGTTCGGCATAGGCGAACAGTTGCTCGACTCGATGGACGATTTCGTTTTGTTCATCAATGGAAGGTGCCGGTAGACCAATGTCCTTTAAAACTGACGCTTTGATCCCTTTCACTGTTGTTCCGGTTGAACGGCGAGCCAATTCCTCTTGTAAGAGTGACGATTGCAAAGCTATAGCTGCAAAGCTAGACGAGTAGCCTTCGTGAAATTGAAGGCAGATTGCTCGCTGTGCTAGCGCAAATTTCTCCATTATATCGATCACTGCCACGTTACCGAGAGGTGCCTCAGTTGTAATCAGCACATCACCAACTTTTGGGATTCCACGCGTCATCCAGCTTTCATATGCTTCAGGGCGGATAAACTCCCGAGGAATTCTCGAAATATACCCTGGCTTGATATTTTTAGCGGTGATCAGTGGAACTCCAGAATCGGCCTTTTCTGGTGTCTTCCCTCGATAGTCGATGAAACGCGCAATTACGCCAAGTCGCCTGACTGGGTACAAGAAACCCTGATCTTGAGAGGTTTCATGTACAGCAACACGCCACTCCTTCGTAAGCCGCCCGGAAACGGCGGCGGCGAGGACGGATTGCCGGAAGCGTTTGAGCAGTGCGGGGATGCTGTCGATACGGGCTTTCAGAGTATCGACCTGAGCCAGCAGCTCGTCGAGCTTGGCGGCGATGCGGGTTTGTTCCGCGAGCGGTGGAAGACCGATTTCGTGTGCCTTTATGACCGCTTGCGAAATATTCGGCTGAGCTCCACCTTTCCCTTTCTCAATGAAAGCCGCCTTTTCATTTTGAAGAAGCCTATACAGGTATTCTTTTCCAATAAGACCTTCGACTGGCACACCAACGGCACAGGCTTGGTTGGTAGACGCATCGATACCGAGGATAGCCGTTTTACCGATAGTTGCCCCATACATGGCGATGGCCACGGAACCTGCGGGGAAAATCTTCGCACTTGAGGAGTTGATAGCTTCTTCTGTAATGCTTTCCTCAGTCGTATTTATGTAACGGCTATTGAGTTCTCCACTTTTTATCCATGGAATCTTTCCGCCGTAAAAGTTTGGCTCGCTGCGAGACGGAGTTCCACCTGCTCCCCAATCGGCAACGGTTTCTAAAGTTGTGCGTGCCCATCCACTTGGCAGCTCACTCATTGCCATTCTCCTCAACTACAGCCAAGCCCATCACCTCAGCCATTAACTGCTTTTGCACCACCACTTCATCCCCCGCCCCCAACGCCTTCATCAGCTCTTCCAGCTCACGCAGCGCCTCGGTCAGTTCAGCCATTGCCTCACCGGCCAGTACTTCCGGAGCGGGCAGGTCTGCGGCATCCAGGCTGCTGTCGTCCTTTAGCCAACTGATGTCCAGCGAGTCACTCCGCTCGTTGCGGATGTAATCCCGGGTAAAGCAGCGGAACCGGCTGGTCTCACCAATACCATCAACGTTTTCCGCGCGCGGGCTTTCGCCGTTGGGATCATCACCATAGGCGTCCTCGAAGGGCTTGAGGTGCGTGAGGCCGAAGGGCGTGCGCTTACCAAAGCTAGGCATATTGCTGCGCAAGTCATAGATCCAAACGCGCTTAGTGCAACCCTCCTCCTGGCGCGGGTTTTCCACGGTGCCCTTCTGAAAGAACAGCACGTTGGTCTTCACACCCTGTGCGTAGAAGATGCCAGTAGGCAGGCGCAGGATGGTGTGCAGGTTGCACTTGTCCATCAGGTCGCGGCGCACGTCAGTGCCGACCCCGGCCTCGAAGAGCACGTTATCCGGCAGCACCACGGCGGCGCGACCGCCCGGCTTGAGGCCACGGTAGATGTGCTGGAGAAAGGCCAACTGCTTGTTACTGGTGCGGTACGTGAGGTCATCGCGAGTCGGGCCACCGCCACCCTTGGCCGTGCCAAATGGTGGGTTGGAGAGGATGACGTCGACCTTGGGCAAGTTGGCCCCGGTTTGACCCAAGGCGTTGCCCAGGTGCACCACACCTTCCTCGTCACCCTCCATGCCATGCAACAAGGTGTTCATTAGCGCCAGACGGCGAGTGCCGGGCACCAGCTCTACGCCGACAAAGGCGCGATTGCGTTGGAATGCCTGGTCTTTGACGTCGAGGTCATAGTAATCGTCTGTTTTGCTTTTGATGTAGGCATCAGCAGCGATCAAAAAGCCCGCAGTACCGGCGGCCGGGTCCTGGACGGTCTCGCCTGGCTGTGGCTTGATGCAGCGGATGATGCTGTCGATCAGCGGGCGCGGGGTGAAGTACTGGCCGGCGCCGGACTTGGTTTCGCTGGCGTTCTTTTCCAGCAGGCCTTCATAAAGATCGCCGAGGCCGTCTTGGCGGGCGCTGAACCAGTCGATGCCGTCGAGGCTCTTGATCAATTGCTCGAGGTGGCGCGGTTCCTTGAGGCGAGTCTGAGCGTCGGCGTAGATGGCGGCGATCAGCGGGTCCGGGTTTTTGCCAAGGTCCAGCAGCATCTGCCGGTAGTGATCGAGCAGGCTAACGCCGGACTTGCCCGCCAGGTCTGGCCAGCGCGCGCCTTCGGGCAGCTTGTGGCCGAAGCTGTCGTTGTTCTGCACCTGCTCGAATTCCATCTTGATGAACAGCAGCAGCACGAGCTCGGTGACGTAGTCGCTGTAGTTGATGCCGTCGTCGCGCAGGACGTCGCAGAGGTTCCAGAGTTTCTGGACGATATCGGAGTTGGTCATGGGGTACCTGTGGCGAAGTGTGTAATGCGCCAGATTGCGCTGGCGCAAAGAATGGGTTGTCTGGGCTCAGTCGTCTGAAGGGCGTTGTTCGGCTTTCAGCGCGCGGCCGGCCGCAGTCAGGCGATAGCCTTGCTTGCTGCTGTTGGGCTTGTCTGGAATGGTCATCTCGACCACGCCAAGCGCCAGGAGTGGGGCCAAAACCTGCTCGCGGAACTTGCTGCGGTTGCTGCGCCCGACGAAGGCCATCAGCTCTGGCGCAGCGTGATCGCCTGTCATCCTGCACAGCAGCATTACCTGCTCTTGCTGCAAAGGCAGGCGGGTTTCGGCTTGTGCTTCTTCGACGGTGGTCTCAGTCCCTACTTGGTCCCTACTTGGTCCCGACTTAGTCCCGACCTGGTCCCCACTTGGGCCCGAAACAGGCCCTTTTTCAGCGACGCGCTGAATCACCACCTTGAACTGATTACTCTGCCGGTCGTCCTCCAGCTGGATCATTGGCCAAGCATCGATAGCGCGCGGGATGCCGGTGCCCAAACCGCGATAGGGGAGCATGTGCACAGCATGGGAGGTGAGCGTCGGGTTACGGCGGTTGGACAGGCCGAATCGAATTTTCTCGGTATCGAGCACGTCAGGCAGGTGCCCGGGGCTGATCAGTTCGATGCGATCGGCGAAGATCATGATCCGGATGGAGGCGCTGACAAAGTAGTCACGGTGGATCAGGGCATTGACCAGCAGTTCTTCAAACACCTCCTCCGGCACTTCCAGCTGGCCGAGGGTATTGAAGCCCTGCTGGCGCTGTACGTGGTGCAGGTTGCGTTTGATGAAGGCAAGGCTGCGTCGGTACTGCTCCTGCAGATTGCCGTCGATATCTTCGCTGTCCAGATAGTGGCGGTCATGCAGAACCGTGCCTGGAAACGCCACGGCCTTGATATCGAACGCCGGGCACAGACGTTGTGGCGCCTGGCCGAAGAGCAGCAAACCGGCCAAGTTGGGCGTTTCGCCACTGGCGAGGCCAAGATTTTCCAGGATGCGGGTGGTTTGCAAACCTGTCTGTTCGGGGCTCTGCCGAAAGCGTCTTTGGAAGTACTCGCCAAGCGCCTTGGCGTCGATATCCGCCACGCTGCTGCCCGCGACCGGCACCGCATCGGCACAGACCAGCCCGGCCTGCTGGAACAAACGCTGCAGTTCTTCACGGGCCGTGACCCGACGCTTGTCGGCGCCGTTCTTTACCCAGATGCGACCCTGGTTGTCGACATAGGGTTTATTCAGCCCTTGTTCGACTGTCACCACCATGACCAGCCCCTGTTCGGTCTGAAGGTTGCTGGACAATGGATTGATCGCCGGGCGGACATTCTGTGAGGCCGCGTTGGAGAGCAGCTGATTGAGTCGCGCAACGTCGGCGCTACTCAGCCCGCTCACCGCGCCGGAGTCATCTACGCCAATCAGCAAGTAGCCACCGGACGTGTTGGCGAACGCCACCAACTCGGCTGCCAAGGCATCGATATTGCTGAAATCGCGCTTGAACTGATGGCGGCTGTCCTCACCACGGTCAAGGATCTGATGAAGCTCGGCAAGGGTCATTAAGCGTCTCTAGGTGCTGCAGTCGATAACTCGTGCAATAGCGGGGCATTATCCCTCATGAACGAGTACGGTGGCCAACCCAGCGCTCAGGATCGGTCTCATCCCGTCTGTGCCCACAGGTTGTCATTCAGGGCGTCCAGTACCACGCCCAGGTTGCCGCCGAGCATTTTGTCCAGCCGCGTGCTGCCGCCATCGCCCTTGAAAGCCTCACCAATCTGCTTCTTGTCGATAACGACCTCGTGCACCAACTGCTTGGCCAGGCGGTCAAGCCATTTGCGCTGAATTTGCGTCCAAGGCTGCAGGGTATAAATCGTCTCCATCGCCTTGGTTACGCGCTGCTCGAATGGCAGCAAAGCCTCTCCGAGGGCGGCGCGGCGGATGAAACCGACGATACTGGCAGCGATTTCCTGGTTGGTTTGGTTGCGCCAGGCGCTTTGCAGGTTCACCTCACTGTAGCCATGCCCGTCGAGCAGCAGGCGCACTTCGCGCAATTGTTCACGGGTCAGGTTTTGCGGGCGGTTGACCACTACGCCGAGGGCCACTGACTGGTTCACCTGATGCTTGATGAAGTCGTTGAAGCTCTCCAGATAGTCGGCGGGCTTTTGGTAGTTGGCGTGGTTCTGCTCACGGACCATCAGTTCGTCCGTGTGAGTGGAGATCACTGGGTAGTTCAGCGATCCCTGCAGGGCATTGACCGTGGCGAGCTGTTCGAGCATCCGAGCATGCTGCTGGATGAACCGGGCCGCTTGCTGAGGGCCGAGCTGGCGCAGGTGCTGGTGCAGTTTGTCCGGGGCTACGCCCCAGGTGTCTTCCAGTTCGGCAAGTTTCTGCTTCAGGGTAGGCTTTTGTTCGGCCTTGTGGACGGCCTTGCGCAGAATGCGCATGACTCGCTGGCTAAGCTGGTCGAGAACGTCATGGGCATGGCTGGTGTCTGGCTGGCTGCCTGGGGCATCGAGGCTGGCAGGGTTGGTCAGTTCGCTGACCAACTGTTCGAGGCTGATGCTCGGGTCTTTGACCAGTGGTTTCATTGTGTCCACTGGCTCGAGAGCGGCGTACAGGTCAACCGGATCGTAGATCTTGAACACCGTCTTGCCAATTTCATCGCAGCGGCGAGTCGCGCGGCCCTTCATCTGTTCGTAGAGAATGCGCGAACGCACACGGCGCATGAACACCAAATGGCAAATGCGCGGCACGTCGATACCGGTGGTCAACAGGTCGACGGTGATGGCAATGCTCGGGTAGCGCTCGTTCTTGTACTGGCGTATGAGTTGTTTGACCTTGTCACTTTGCCCAGTGATGATCTGTACCGCCGCCTGGTTGTAATCCTCGCCGTGAACGTCCTTGAATGCTTCGTCGAGGAGGTTTTTGACTCGCTCGGCATGGGCCTGGTTAACGCAGAAGATCATCGTTTTTTCGTCGCCCGACGGGTCGAGCTCTTGTGCCAGTTGCTCGCAGATGACTTTGTCGAAACCGGGCGTAATCACGCGGCGATTGAAGGACTCGATTTCGAAGTCGAGTTCGTCCTCGAGCTCGGCGACATCCACCTCGCCAGTACTCGTATCGATGACGCTGACGCTCTCGCCCCTGGCAAAGTGGATACCATTCTGGCTCAGCAGGGTTTGGTAGCGGATTGGCGGCTCGTGATCGATCAGCCAGTCGTCAGCCACGGCCTCACGGTAGCTATAAGTGAATATCGGAGCACCGAAGACTTCGCTGGTGTGTTTGGCTGGCGTGGCGGTTAGCCCGATGCGACAGGCGTCGAAGTAGTCGAGCACGCGACGATACTGCGACAGGTACTGGTTGAAGTCGCGTACCGCCAGTTCGCCTTCAGTCATTTCCTGATCAAGGGTGTAACCGCGGTGGGCTTCGTCGACGATGATGCAGTCGAAGGCATCGATGGGTGGCGCAGTGTCCGACTGGAAGATGCGCTTGACCATGGCCTGCACAGTAGCGACCTGCACCCGTGTTTCAGCTTCGGCAGCCATGTCGCCCAGTTCTTTGACGTCGTAGATCTGCGCCAGCGTGTGGTTCTGTTCCAGCGTCGCCTCGTTGAAGGCTTCGATGGCCTGCTCACCCAAGGCGCTGCGATCGACCAGGAAAAGAATACGGCGAAAGCGCTCGGCCTTCAGCAGGCGGTACATCAAGCCAATGATCGTGCGCGTTTTGCCGGTTCCGGTCGCCATGGCCAGCAGACAGTTGCGGTGATTGGCGGCCAGGGCCTGTTCGACGGCGCGGATGGCGTTTTCCTGGTAGTCACGCAGCTTGAGGTAGGCGAAGCCTTCCTGCTGCAGTTTCGCCTCGGCGTTTTCACGACTGCGTTTGAGCAGATCGAGTAGGCCGTCCGGCGTGTGGAAATCTTGCAGCGGCCGGCGCAGGTTGGCCGGGCTGCGCAAGTCACGAAACCAGATGCCAGACAGCTCGGCGAGCTGCTTGATGAAGGGCCGGCCATTGCAGGCAAAGGCAAACGGGACTTTGAAGTGGCCGCCCTGGCCATCCGCCCAGCCCGCGTTCTGCCCGGCCGGTTGCAGAGTGTCGGCAACGATCAGTTGGCGTGAATAGCGCTCGGCTTGGGGAATGCGGTCCGCTATGTTGACGCGCTTGCGCTTGGCTTCGACGATGGCGACTGGGATCAGGCCGGCGAACAGCACGTAATCGGCGTTTTCTTTCGGCTTGCTGGTTGGCCATTCGGCGATGGCCTTGTTCTTGCCCTTTTCGGGCCGAGCGCCCTTGCTGTAGGTAAGGTCGAGCGAATCGGCTTCCCAGCCGGCATCGCTCAACTGTTGATCGATGAGGATACGGGTGAGGTCTTCATTGAGGTCGAACTGGCTGCTTGCCTGCTGAGTTTTACGCGTGACCTGCTGGGCAGCGTGCGGTTGATCTTCAAGCTGTTGTTGCAGCTGTTTCAATCGCGCCTCGAAATCGACTCGGGCTTTGCAGAGCTCAGCCTCGCGTTCCAGAGCAATCTGCTCATAGACCCGCGCCTCCTCGTTCATCTGCCCTGCAAGGCTGGCATGCGCTTGCTTTTCTTGCGCCAGTAGCTCGGCTAATTGGTGGTTGCTCTCCAATTGCTGGCGACTGTCGCCCAGCTCTGCGCGAAGCTTTTCGATTTGTCCCTGTAGCTCACGCAGAGGCTCACTCGGATCGGCTGGAACCATGAAAGGCCCAGGCTTGAAGGTGTTGCCGCCCTTGCCGAATGACTGGTGGTACCAGATTGCCAAGGCACGGGCGACTCTCAGCCCGTCCAGTGCCTCGCGATGCTGGGTACGGAACTCGTGGGTAGCCTTGTTGCCTTCGATGCGCAGCGTATGGAACAGGTTACGGATGTTGCCGTCGAGCTGGATTTCACGGCTCAGGCGGGACAGCAGATCAGCTTGGGAAGTGGTGGCGTCGAACTCAATGCCTGCTCTTACCGCCAGATCCTGGGCGAGCGCTTCGCCCAACTGGCGCAGCTTGATCAGCGTCGTGTTGGGGTCGCTGGAAAACACTCGCTCGGCCGCATTGGCGAGTTGGAAAAATACCGGATCGTGTTCTTTGAAAAAGGCGAAGTTGCTGCTCTCAGCCATGTTCCATCCCTTGAGTTCGTCGCCGGCCATCTCGAGGGTGGTGGCGCTATAAAGGCATAATGCCAGACGAAGGGTGGTCCGGGTATAACCGAATGCTGCCGCTGAGGTGCTGAATCCCAGGCACAAAAAAAGACGCCCATTGGGCGTCTTCTTTTTAGGATTTGGTGGAGCCGGGGGGATTTGAACCCCCGTCCGCCAGTACTCCGCTGTCGGTACTACATGCTTAGCCGTGTCTACTGATTTAATCCGCAGCCGCCCGACGGGCAGGGTGCTTTGGATGAGTTGGGTAAGTTTTAGTCGCTTCGCCCCCAACGTGCTGCACGACGATCCTGTTCTGTATGACAATCATTTCGGGTTTACAGGCATCCCCTGATGATTGCTGGAGCCGAAGCTACCAGAGACTCAGGCTCTTAAGCTGCGAAAGCAGCTTTGAACTCCTGGCCGTAGTTATCGTCATTGGCAACTATAGAAAGTTGCAACAGTGGATTTACGAGTTCTGTTACCAACTCGGCATGCACCTAGAGTTTCGCTACCGGCGTCGAATCCTAATCGGCCCCACACTCAGCTCTAGCTGAACGCGCTTTTCAGCACGCAAGGCCGAGTATACGCGCTTACGCGGGCGGCGTCGACTGATGGTTCCACCGCCCGCATTCGCGCAGGGCTCAGGTCCCGCTGCCGCCGGCCGAGCCACTGCCTTTCTCGGTCTTCTCCAGGCGCTCGAGCACCTTGCTGGTGATGGCGATGCATTCCTTGGTATCGCCTTTTGCCTGGGCGGCCTTGGCCTGGTCCACATGCTCGGTGATGGCCTTGTCCAGGCCTTCGGAGGTGGCGCCGGCGGTGGCCATGCTGTCGTCGATCTTCTGCAGGTTCATGGCGCACAGGTCGTCGGCGGCGAACACAGGCGAGGCCAGCAGGGTGGCGGCCGCGAACAGGGCGGATAGCGCAGTGCCTTTCATGGGAGTCTCCTTCTGAGGCCTCGGGAGGTGGGCCTGATCGGTGGACTGTGCGGGTTTGCGCGGGGTTCCATTGGGGTGATGGGGCGACCGTATGGCCTGAACCATGCGCAATACCTGTAAGAGATCACCCAGCCCTTGCGGGTTGCGCTGTCGCGCAGGGAACAAAGTTGCCAGCATCACCAGCGTGGGAGCGGGCTTGCCCCGCGAAGCGGTGTATGGCACCGGCTTCGCCGGTGATCGCGGGGCAAGCCCGCTCCTACGCTGCCTCAGTCAAATCAAGGAATTATGTTTTGTTCCATGAAAGCGACCGAACAGGCCTTTTGAAGGGCAATAAAAAGCCCCGGCACGGGGCCGGGGCTTTTTCATCACGCTAACGCGATCACTCCTGGTTGGCCAGTTTGTGCTCGAGGTAGTGGATGTTGACGCCGCCTTTGCAGAAACCTTCATCACGCACCAGGTCGCGGTGCAGCGGGATGTTGGTCTTGATGCCGTCGACGACGATCTCGTCCAGGGCATTGCGCATGCGCGCCATGGCTTCGTCGCGGTCCTTGCCGTAGGTGATCAGCTTGCCGATCAACGAATCGTAGTTCGGCGGAACCGAGTAGCCGCTGTACAGGTGCGAATCGACGCGCACGCCGTTGCCGCCCGGGGCGTGGAAGTGCTTCACCTTGCCTGGGCTCGGGATGAACTTCTTCGGGTCTTCGGCGTTGATCCGGCACTCCAGCGAGTGACCGCGGATCACCACGTCTTCCTGGCGGAACGACAGCTTGTTGCCAGCGGCGATGCTCAGCATCTCCTTGACGATGTCGATGCCGGTGACCATTTCCGAAACCGGGTGCTCGACCTGGACGCGGGTGTTCATCTCGATGAAGTAGAAGCGGCCGTTCTCGTACAGGAACTCGAAGGTACCGGCACCGCGGTAGCCGATCTCGATGCACGCGTCGACGCAACGCTTGAAGACTTCCTGACGGGCCTTCTCGTCGATGCCCGGGGCCGGGGCTTCTTCCAGGACCTTCTGGTGACGGCGCTGCAGCGAGCAGTCACGGTCGCCCAGGTGCACGGCGTTGCCCTGGCCGTCGGACAGTACCTGGACTTCCACGTGACGTGGGTTGGTCAGGAACTTCTCCAGGTAGACCATCGGGTTGCCGAACGCGGCACCGGCTTCGGTACGGGTCAGCTTGGCCGATTCGATCAGGTCTTCTTCCTTGTGCACCACGCGCATGCCGCGACCACCGCCGCCGCCGGCGGCCTTGATGATCACCGGGTAACCGACCTCGCGGGCGATCGCCAGCGCGGTTTCCGGGTCTTCCGGCAGCGGGCCGTCGGAGCCCGGCACGGTCGGTACGCCCGACTTGATCATCGCGTCCTTGGCCGACACCTTGTCGCCCATCAGGCGAATGGTGTCGGCTTTCGGGCCGATGAAGATGTACCCGGAATTTTCCACCTGCTCGGCAAAATCGGCGTTTTCCGCGAGGAAGCCGTAGCCTGGGTGGATGGCGGTGGCACCTGTCACTTCGGCGGCGGCGATGATCGCCGGGATGTGCAGGTAGGAGTCCTTGGACGATGCAGGGCCGATGCAGACCGACTCGTCTGCCAGGCCCAGGTGCATCAGTTCACGGTCGGCGGTGGAGTGCACGGCGACGGTCTTGATGCCCAGCTCTTTGCAGGCACGCAGGATCCGCAGGGCAATTTCCCCACGGTTGGCGATCAGGACTTTTTCAAGTTTCCCAGACATCGTTGGTTCTCCGCGAATCAAACGATGGTGAACAGCGGCTGGTCGTACTCAACCGGCTGGCCGTCTTCCACGAGGATGGCGTCGATCACACCGCCGATGTCGGATTCGATGTGGTTCATCATCTTCATGGCTTCGACGATGCACAGGGTGTCGCCTTTCTTCACGGCCTGGCCGACTTCGGCGTAGTTTGGCGAAGTTGGCGAAGGCTTGCGGTAGAAGGTACCGACCATTGGCGAGCGAACCACGGTGCCTTTCAGGGCCGGAGCAGCGGCAGCGGCTTCAGCGGCTGGAGCGGCGGCGGCAACAGGTGCAGCAGCGGCAACCGGAGCGGCCATCGGGGCCGGGGCGGCGAAGTACTGGGCGCCGGCCGGGGTCTTGCTGTGACGGCTGATGCGAACGGACTCTTCGCCTTCCTTGATCTCCAGTTCGTCGATGCCAGACTCTTCCAGCAGTTCGATCAGCTTCTTGACTTTACGGATATCCATTAATCATCAACTCCCAAGGTTCGGTCGGGGACGTATTTTTAAAACGTGTCGAAAACGTTTCTTCATGAGCCTCGGCCCGAAGGGGCCAAGGCCTTGTGTCATCAGGGCTGTGCGTTGGCAGCCAGGTGTTCCAGCGCGGACTCCAGGGCCAGCCGGTAACCGGTGGCACCGAGACCGCAGATCACCCCTACGGCAACATCGGAAAAGTAGGAGTGGTGGCGGAACGGTTCACGCTTGTGCACGTTCGAGAGGTGCACTTCGATGAATGGGATGCTCACCGCGAGCAATGCGTCACGTAATGCGACGCTGGTGTGGGTGAAAGCGGCCGGATTGATCAGGATGAAGTCCACGCCTTCGTTACGCGCGGCATGGATGCGGTCGATCAATTCGTATTCGGCATTGCTCTGCAGGTATTGCAGATGGTGGCCGGCGGCGCGGGCGCGCTGCTCCAGGTCCTGATTGATCTGGGCCAGGGTGGCGGCGCCATAGTGGCCCGGTTCGCGGGTCCCGAGCAGGTTCAGGTTGGGGCCGTGCAGCACCAGTAGGGTTGCCATCTGCGATTCCTTGGTTTTGTAGGGCAATTCGACATAGCGCGGCGACTATGCCGCAAGCGGCGCTGAGTGTCCAGTTCCCGGCAATAGCCAGCACGATGTCCGAGATTCGCGCAAAGTATGTGACCAGATGATTAAGTCTGGTCACCGCTGCGGGGTTTTTTCACTGGACGCGGGAAGTTATAGCCCGAGTTGGCCGCGCACGCGCGTCAATACCTGGGCGAAATCGCCGGCGTTTATCTCGCCGATGACCCGATCGGTGGTCATTTCGCTGCCGTTCGCGGCAAAGAACATCAGCGCGGGAGGGCCGAACAGCCGGTAGCGGTCGAGCAGGGCGCGTTGTTCGGCGTTGCTCTCGGTGATATCGAAGCGCAGCAGGCGGAAGGCGCCCAGTTGCGGCTGGACTTGCGGCGCATTGAGCACTTCGTGCTCGATCACCTTGCAGCTGATGCACCAGTCGGCGTACCAGTCGAGCAGCACCGGCTGGCCGGCGGCCTTGGCCTCGGCCAGGGCGGCGTCGAGGGCGGCGGGGGTGGTAAGGGTCTGCCAGGCGTTGGCCTTGGTCGGCGCGACGCCGCTGGCCGCGACTGGTGGTGGCAGCGGGCGCAGCGGGTCGCCCTGGCCGCTCAGTGCGCCATACCAGCAGGCCAGGGCGTACACCAGCAGCGCCAGGCCCAGCAGTTGCGCCAGGCGCTGGCGCGGGGTCTTGACCACGAACTCCAGGGCGCCGAGGAACAGCGCCACGCCGGCGGCCAGCAGGCCGACCAGCAGCAGGGTGACCGGCCCCGGCAGCACGCGGCTGAGCAGGCCGATGGCCAGGCCCAGCAGCAGCACACCGATGGCGTTCTTTACCGTGTTCATCCATGGCCCGCTCTTTGGCAGCCAGGCCGCGCCGCCGGTGGCCACCAGCAACAGCGGCGCGCCCATGCCCAGGCCCAGGGCGAACAGTTTCAGCGCGCCGCCCAGGGCGTCACCGCTGGCGCTGATGTACAGCAAGGCACCGGCCAGCGGCGCCGACACGCAGGGCGAGACCAGCAGGCTGGAGAGCACGCCGAGCACCGCCGCGCCGAGCAGCGAGCCGCCTTTGGTGCGATGGGCGAGGTTGTCCAGGCGGCTGCTCAGGGCCTGTGGGAGCTTGATGTCGAACAGGCCGAACATGGCCAGGGCGAACAGCACGAAGAACGCGGCAAACGGCACCAGCACCCAGGCCGATTGCAGGCGCGCCTGCAGGTTCAGGCCGGCGCCGAACAGGCCCATCAGCGCGCCGAGCACGGCGAAGCTCGCCGCCATCGGCAGCACGTAGGCCAGCGACAGCGACAGCCCGCGCAGGCCGCCGACCTGGCCGCGCAGGACCACGCCGGAAAGAATCGGCAGCATCGGCAGCACGCACGGGGTGAAGGTCAGGCCGACCCCGGCGAGGAAAAACAGTAACAGCGATTTCCAGGTCCAGCCCTGCTCGGCGGTTGCCGGCAGCGGGGCGCCTTGGCCGTCGATGCTCAGCCGCGCGGTTTCCGGCGGATAGCACAGGCCCTTGTCGGCGCAGCCCTGGTAGCCCACCAGCAGGGTGAAGGCGCGCGGGTCGTTGCGTGGCAGCTCGATGTCGAGCACGCCGTGGTACACCTCGACATCGCCGAAGAACTCGTCGTGCTTGGCCTCGCCCTTGGGGATGTTCGGCGCGCCCAGGCGGATATCCGCGGGCTCGGTACGGAACTGCAAGCGGTGGCGGTAGAGGTAGTAGCCGTCGGTGGCTACGAAGCGCAGCTTGACGGTCTGGGCATCGGCCTGGACCAGGCTGAGCTTGAAGGCTTCGTGCACCGGCAGGAAGTCGGCGCTGTTGGAGGCGGCGCCGAGGGTGGCGCTGGGGCGGTTGTCGAGCAGGCCCGTGGCGAAGACGGGGCTGGCCAGCAGCAGGAACAGCAGGAAAAACAGGCGGCGCATGGCGGACTCGCGAGGTGGAACGTGGCGGCATGATAGCGGAGTTGGTCGTCGTTAGGGCCGAGTTGCCTGCAGGGGCGACACATGGCCGCTGGCCAGTGCATCGCCTGTGCCGGCCCTTTCGCGGGTAAACCCGCTCCCACAGGGATCGCGCCGTGTCTGCGACTGCGCAGCCCCTGTGGGAGCGGGCTTGCCCGCGAAGAGGCCCTCACAAGCGGAACGCCCGCACCGCCGTATTCAGCTCACCCCCCAGCTTGAGCAACTGCTCGCCCTGCTCACGCCCTTCGCCAATGCGCTGCAAGTTGTCCTCGCCCAACTCATGAATCCGCTCGCTGTGATCGCGGATCTCGCTCACCGCGCCGGTCTGCTGCGCGGTCACATCGGCGATCCGCACCGCCGTGTCGGCAATGGTGCGGATGGCGCTGACGATCGCGTCCAGCGCGCCATCGGCCGACTGCGCCTGGTTGGCGGTGGCCTCGGCGTGCTCCAGCTGAGTGCGCATGCCGTCCACCGAACTGCGGGCGGCCTGCTGCAGGCGGTCGATCAACGCCTGGATCTCACCGGTGGCGCCGGTGGTGCGCTGGGCCAGCGAGCGCACTTCATCCGCGACCACGGCGAAGCCACGGCCCATCTCGCCAGCCCGGGCCGCTTCGATGGCAGCGTTGAGGGCCAGCAGGTTGGTCTGCTCGGCAATCGCCCGGATCACCGTGAGCACGCCACCGATGGTCGCCGACTCTTCCGCCAGTTGTTCGATCATCCGCGCGTTGCCCTGCACCTCGTCGACCAGCGAGCGCAGGCCGGACAGGCTCTGGCCGATCACCGTCTGGCCCTGCTCCACGGCCCGGCCGGCATCGCGGCTGGCCTCGGCGGCGGCGCTGGCATCGCCGGCCACCTGCTGGATGGTCGCCTCCAGCTCACCCAGGGCGTCGCGGATCTGCGCCGTGTCGCCGGCCTGGCGCTCGGCGCCGTCGTGCAGGGCGCTGCTCATGCCGGCCAGGGCATGGCTGCTGCCGGCCACCTGTTCGGCGTTGTGGCGAATGGTGCCGACCAGCTCCACCAGGTACTGGCGCAGGCGGTTCAGCGATTCCTGGATATCGTGCAGCTCGCGGTTGGTGCGGCCCAGGGCGATGGCCTGGGCGAAGTCGCCCTCGGCCCAGCGCGACAGTGCTGGCGCCAGGCTGGTCAGGGTGCGTGCCAGGCGGCGCTGCAGGGTGTCGATCAGCAGGGCGATCAGCAGGATCAGGCCGATCATCAGGCCCTGGATCAGGCGCACCTCGCCGGCGATGGTGGCGTGCAGGCCGCGCACCTCGGGCTCGAGGCCAGCGATGGCCTGCTGCACCGCCTCCAGGCGCTCGCCGGTGCTGGCGGCCAGGGCGGCGCGGCGCTCGATCTGCTCGCGGGTGCGTTGCAGTTCGCCGGGGTAGCGGCCGAGCAGGCTGTGCAGCTCGCGCTTGAGGCCCACGGCCACATCCTCCTGCTGGCTGCTGGCCTGGGACTCCAGGCCCATCATCGCGGCGAAGTCGTCGGCGTTGGATTCGGCGGCGCGGGTCACCCCCAGCAGCGGCATGCTGTCGATGGCCTGTGCCTGGGCGGCGATCTGTTGCAGTTCGCGCTCCACCTCGGCGGCCAGTTCGGCGCGGCCGCTGCTGACCAGCTTGTCGCGGGCCAGGGACAGCCGGCCCAGGTGCAGCGAGGCCTCCAGCAGCGGCGTCAGGTAGCGGCCGGCATCGCTGCTGGCGCTGTCGCGGGCGTAGCCGGCCAGTTGCTCGAGGTTCGCCCCCAGCTCCCGCTCGGCCTGCAGCAGCAGGGCCTGGGGATCACCGGCCAGCTTGCCGGCGGCGAGCAGTTCGTTGGCGGTGAAGCCCTGCAGGCTGTCGAGGCTCGGGCGCAGCTTGGCCGACAGCTCCTGCGGCCATTCGGCCAGGGCGGCCTGCAACTGTTTGTTGGCCTCCATCGCCGCGGCATGGCGCAGGGCGTCGCCGCTGCCCAGGTAGGCCTGGATATTGCGGGCGGCGTCATTCTGGAACTGCTGGGACAGGCCCAGGTAGCGCTCCATCAGTTGGTAGGGACGTTCCAGGGCGCGTTGCGACCACCACAGGGTCGCGCCCAGGGCGATACACACGGTCACCAGCAACAGGGTGTTGAAATTGGTCAGCCACTTCAGGCGCATAGCCGCGAACTTCCTGCGGAGGGGGAGTGGAGAGGTCGGGGCCTGAAGTTATTGCGATTTTGTGACGGGGTGATGACGACGGAGGGTTGGCGCCATAAAAAAGTGGCACAGTGCCGGTATTGTTTGCCGGCTTCTCTCTGTAGGAGCGGCCTTGTGCCGCGAAAGGGCTGCGCAGCAGCCCCGGCAACTTCGAGGGTGGCTCAGAACCTGGGGCCGCTGCGCAGCCCTTTCGCGGCGCAAGGCCGCTCCTACAGGATCGAGTTAAATCAATGGGTTACGAGTTTTCCATGAGAGCGGCCCATGTCAGCGGCTACGGCTCGACCCTGACCACGCAGTTGCGTCCGGCATGCTTGGCCCGGTACAGCGCCTCGTCCGCGGCGCTGGCCATGGTCAGCGCATCGAGGCTGTCGTCCAGCTGCACCACCCCGGCGCTGAAGGTGCACTGCAGGTCATGCGGCTGCGCCGGGTAATGGATCTCGGCAAAGCGCCGGCGGATCTCGTCGAGCACCTTGTGCGCCGCCTCCAGCGCGGTGTTGGGCATGACGATGGCGAACTCCTCGCCGCCGTAGCGGCCGATGAAGTCGGTCTTGCGCAGGCGCTGCTTGAGGAACAGCGCCAGGCTCTTGATCACCCGGTCACCCATGGGGTGCCCGTGGCGGTCGTTGATCTTCTTGAAGTGGTCGATGTCGAGCATGGCGAAGCTCAGCGGCTGCGTTTCGCGGCGGGCGCGGAAGCTGCAGTCCTCGAGCAGTTGCAGGATATGGGTGTGGTTGTACAGCCCGGTGAGGCTGTCGCGCACCATCCGCGCCTTGAGGTGGCGGGCGCGGGCGGCGCGGTTGCGCACGGTGGTCACCAGGTGCCGCGAGCGGATCGGCTTGGTGAGGAAGTCGTCGCCGCCTTCGCTCATGGCGTCGAGCTGCTTGTCCAGGTCGTCCTCGGCCGACAGGTAGATGATCGGCACGCTGACGTAGCGGTCGTTGTGGCGGATCACCTTGGCCAGCTCCGGGCCGGTGCACTCGGGCATGTACAGGTCGAGGATGATCAGGTCGGGCTGGAAGTCGGCCAGCTCGCTCATGGTGCGGATCGGCTCGGTCAGGGTGCGGGTGATGATCCCGGCGCTGTTGAGCAGGCGCTCGGTGTGCAGGGCCTGGGCGCGGGAGTCGTCGATCACCAGCACGCGGAACGGGTCGTACTGGGTGGCGCTGGTCAGCAGTTCGAGTTTCTCCAGCAGGCTGGAGGCGTCCAGGGTGCCAGTGAGGAACTCCTGGCCGCCGGCGCGCACGGCGGCCAGGCGAGTCGGGGTGTCGGTCTCGTGCAGGCAGAAGAACAGCAATGGTACCGGCTGCTCCAGCCCCTGCTGGGCCTGGGCCGCCAGTTGCAGGCCGATGCCGCTGCCGGTGAAGTCCACGTCCATGACGATGGCCGACGGCAGGCGCTCGCTCATCGACGCCTGGAACGCCTCGGCGCTGCACAGCGCCTGCACGGTCAGGCCGAAGAACTCCAGCTGCTGGGCCAGGCGCTCGGCGCGGTCGTGGTCCTGCAGGACGATGTACACCGGTTTGCGCAGCGGCGGCAGGGGCACGTTGTCGAGCTGGTCGCCTTTGCGCAGGCCGGTGCGCGACAGGCGCTGCATCAGGCGGTTGAGTTCGCTGATCAGCTCGGAGTTGAGCCGCGCGCTGTTGGCTTCGATGGCACGCAGGGTCTGGCCGATGGCCGTCGACAGGCTGCCGTGCTCGGGTTGCTCGAAGCGTTCGGCGTAGCGTTGCAGGCGCAGGTTGGCTTCGCACAGCTCGCCCAGATCACCGCTGGACCACTCGCCACGCTGCAGGCGCTGCCAGATCTCGAGGATCTGCCGGGCCTGGTGGATCACCCGCTGGGCAAAGTGCTGCTTGAGGCGTTCGTGGCTCGGCTCGGCTGGCTGGGTCATGTCCTGACTACTTATGAGTGGGAGGGCGCAGGTTCAATGATGGCTCTATGCTAGCACTGCTTTTCCGACAAGCGAGTGCCTGGGGTCAACAAAGTGTTCAGGGACCGTCATTCAGTTGCCGACCCGATGGTCGCTTATACGAATGGCGGCGTCTGCTTTATAGTGCTGGCATGCGGGCTTGTCGTGGCACCCTGGCCGAGGCCTGTGGTCCAAGCCCTGAACCGTTCGTGACTGATTAAGGACAATGCCATGCTGGATTGGAAAAACCGCGAGGCCAAGGCCGAGCCCCGTGAGCGGGTCGAAACCCGCGGCGCCGCCACCCGTAGCTACCTCGGTGGCCTCTGGAGCCGTGCCCTGGGCACCTTGATCGGCCTCTACCTGCTGGTGTGCATCGGCCTGGGCTGGTACTGGAGCCAGGAGCCCGAGCTGTTCCCGGTGCAGCAGAGTGCCCAGGCCGCCGCCGAGCGCAACGGCCAGCAGATGGTCATCGGCTACACCACCGTCGAGACCCTCAAGACCGTCGCCGGCACCTTGCTCGACAAACCGGGTGGCTACATCTCCAACGACCGCTTCCCACCAGGGCTGTGGATGGACAACATGCCGAGCTGGGAATACGGCGTGCTGGTCCAGGTGCGCGACCTGTCCCGCGCCCTGCGCAAGGATTTCGCCCGCTCCCAGTCGCAATCGACCGAGGACGCCGACCTGGCCAAGGCCGAGCCGCGTTTCAACTTCGACAACAAGAGCTGGATCCTGCCGTCCAGCGAGTCGGAGTTCGAAGAGGGCATCAAGTCGCTGAACCGTTACCAGACTCGTCTGGCCAAGGGTGACCAGGGCGCGATCTTCTACACCCGCGCCGACAACCTGAACAACTGGCTGGGCGACGTGGCCACCCGCCTGGGCTCGCTGTCGCAACGCCTGTCGGCCAGCGTCGGCCGGGTCAAGCTGAACAATACCCTGAAGACCGAGACCGTGGCCCCCGGCCAGGCGCCGCAGGTCGACGAGGAAGTGGTCGAGACCCCGTGGCTGCAGATCGACAACGTGTTCTACGAAGCCCGTGGCCAGGCCTGGGCGCTGTCGCACCTGCTGCGCGCCATCGAGGTCGACTTCGCCGACGTGCTGGCGAAGAAGAACGCCACGGTCAGCGTGCGGCAGATCATCCGCGAGCTGGAAGCCTCGCAGGAAGCGCTGTGGAGCCCGATGGTGCTCAACGGTAGCGGCTTTGGCATGTGGGCCAACCACTCGCTGGTGATGGCCAACTACATCTCCCGGGCCAACGCCGCGGTCATCGACCTGCGCCAACTGCTGTCCCAGGGCTGATATGCCGACCAATCCTGCCGAGGTCGCGCACCGCGCGGCCTCCGACGCCGAGCTGGTGGCCTGGGTCGACGAGCATGACCAACTGCTCGGCGCCTTGCCACGGGCCGAGCTGCGCGAGCGCGGCCTGATCGGGCGCTGCACGTTCATTTTGCTGTTCAACGGCGCGGGCGAACTGTGCGTGCACCGGCGCACCCTGAGCAAGGCGCTGTATCCCGGTTACTGGGATGTGGCGGCCGGCGGCATGGTCGGGGTGCAGGAGTCCTACGCCGAATCGGCGGCGCGGGAGCTTGCCGAGGAACTGGGGGTGAGCGGCGTCGAGTTGCATTTTCACGAGACGTTCTACTTCGAGCAGCCGGGCAACCGCTTGTGGTGCGCGGTGTATTCGGCGGTGTGGGACGGGCCGCTGCGCTTGCAGCCCGAGGAGGTCATCGAGGCGCGGTTCATCAGCGTCGAGCAGGCCCAGGCCGAAAGCACAAAGCTGCCGTACTGCCCCGACTCGTTGGTGGCATTGCAGCGATACCTAGTTTCGAAGTGTTGCAATAAAGATATTAGCACTGAATAAAAACTCATGGCGGTGTTCAGTATTAACCTCGTCAAGGTCATTGGGGTTTGGGTTTTGGAAGTAAGATAGTGCGTTGTCATGATATAGATTTTGAAGTTCGCTAGAATGATTGTTATAAAGGTCATACATGCTGGGGGGTGAAGACATATATGCAGCTCTGGCCTTTGTGTATAGTGCTGAGTCCGCTGCGGATACGCCCCTCAAAGAAATTGATTTTGTAAAAAACAGGATTGTTCTTTCTTTAACTAATATATCATTTCGGTAATCTCTAGAGCTGGGTATCCAAGAGAATGCCTTTAGTGTTCGTGAGGAAGAAATATGGCGGGCCACCTCGGGTGGGACCTTATTGCGGGATACATATCTTTCAAACTGACGTGGAGTCATTCTGCGAGTGGCTTTCAAGTGTACTTCCGCACTATCGACTATGCTGGAGCCATACGCAGCCCGTGCAGCGAATAAAGAGTCGCTGCTGACGGCTTCAAATGATGAGTTCTTGGCAATCGCACTAAGTGTACTTGAGTTATTGATGGCGGCCTGAGCTGAAAGCGCTCTTAATGTGGGAACCCTATCTTGCCCAGAGGGGTCGCTATAGTTGACAGGATCGTTGTTGCAAAATGCGTAACTGTTTAAACCGCCGCTGGCAAACGGGCTGAGAAAGTCTGGTGTGCCAAAGCGCATAATGGAAGGCCAGAAGGCACGCTTGCCATTCCCTAGCAAGTAATGGCTCGCATCGTGGCTCCGAAGTTCACCGTTGAAGCCGAGCGCAGTGTCAGGGCTTGTTTTGCGCCGATCTGTGCCATAGGGGGCGTAGGTGAACTGCCCAAGTGGCATGTCGTGAGAAGCTGTGCCAAGTATGCTTTTTGCCTGATTCTGAGCAAGCAGGATGGATCTACAGTTTTTCATCTGATGCCTCGTTTTTTTTTATTGTTCATTACTAATTGTTGTTCAGTCTACTGGCAAAAGTATCAGGTAAGCGGCAGTTTGTTAGGCACGCTCAAGCGCCGCTGCGGCACCGGCGGCGCGCTCAAGGACGGCGTCATCGAAATCCAGAGCGACCACGTCGAGCTGCTGCTCGCCGAGCTGGTGGCCTGGGTCGACGAGCATGGCCAACTGCTCGGCGCCTTGCCACGGGCCGAGCTGCGCGAGCGCGGCCTGATCGGGCGCTGCACGTTCATTTTGCTGTTCAACGGCGCGGGCGAACTGTGCGTGCACCGGCGCACCCTGAGCAAGGCGCTGTATCCCGGTTACTGGGATGTGGCGGCCGGCGGCATGGTCGGGGTGCAGGAGTCCTACGCCGAATCGGCGGCGCGGGAGCTTGCCGAGGAGCTGGGGGTGAGCGGCGTCGAGTTGCGTTTTCACGAGACCTTCTACTTCGAGCAGCCGGGCAACCGCTTGTGGTGCGCGGTGTATTCGGCGGTGTGGGACGGGCCGCTGCGCTTGCAGCCCGAGGAGGTCATCGAGGCGCGGTTCATCAGCGTCGAGCAGGCCCAGGCCGAAAGCGCAAAGCTGCCGTACTGCCCCGACTCGTTGGTGGCGTTGCAGCGGTACCAGGCTGGCCTGATCTGACCGATCGCGGGGCAAGCCCGCTCCCACGCAACTGCACTTGATACCGTGGGAGCGGGCTTGCCCCGCGATGAGGTTGCAAATTTTTCGTGAAATAGCGCAAGCCCGGAGCGCTACAAGGCCCGTGTTCAGTCGTAGGCGTACTGGTCGATCAGCCCGAGGCGCGGCACCTGTGTACCCGGTTGCAGGAGTGCGCCAGGCGCGATAACGGCGTTTGCCCCGATCTTGCAGCCGTCGCCGACCAGTGCGCCGAATTTGCTGACCGCTGTCTCCATGACCCCCTCGCCGTGGCGAATCCTGATGGGGGCGCCGTCCAGCTCGTTGCGATAGTTGGCGATGATGGCGCCGGCTTCGACATTGACCGTTGAGCCGATCAACGAGTCGCCGACGAAGTTGAAGTGCGCCAGCTTGCTGCCGTCGAGCATGAAGCTGCTTTTCAGCTCGCAGCTCGGGCCGACGACGCACTGGCTGCCCAGGTAGACCCCGCCCCGCAGGTAGGCCCCGGCGGCCACGAAGCAACCCGCGCCAATGATGATCGGGCCTTTCAGGACTGCGCCCGGTTCGACGGTCGCGGTCTCGTGGACCACGCAATCGCCCTGGCGCCGGTAGCCTGGCGGCAGCCTGCCCAGCAATGCCAGGACTTGGTTGTGGCTGTCCTGGGTCACCTGCCAGGCCATGGGCGGAGCCAGGCGCAGTTCGTGCCAGCGGGCAATGAATGCGCTGATGGCGGGAATTCTCATTGGGCGGTCTCCTGCATGAGGGCTGGCGAAGTCCGTACTATGGCGGCTGCTCCAGTCATTGCCATAAACGAATCGTTACCGGGTGTTGGAGCAAGGCGTCCTCGCTGCAGGCTCCAGGTTCGAGCTCGCGGGCAAGGTTGTAGCGCCGCAATGCGCCAGGTCGCAAAACATTCGTAAAATGGCGCAATCCTGTACTTAGCAACAGGCAGAATTATCGTTACACTGCGCGCCCTTTTCGGGCTGTCGCAGGACCTTGCGGCAGTAGCGCCGCCCCTGCCAGAGTGGGGCTTCGCGGTCGACACCCGTCGACCAGTTTTTTGTCCTCGGCACAGAGGAACAAAAGTGGCCAAGAAAGCTTCTTCCTTCGCCGCCCTTGGCGGTCTCGTATATTCCACCGACGCCGGTCGGCACTGTCCCGACTGTGGCCAGACGGTGGACGCCTGCATCTGCAAGCAGCAGGTCATCCCCGAAGGCGATGGCATTGCCCGTGTGCGTCGTGAAAGCAAAGGTCGCGGCGGCAAGACCGTGACCACCATCACCGGCGTGCCGCTGCCCCTCGAACAGCTCAAGGAGCTCGCCAGCACGCTCAAGCGTCGTTGCGGCACCGGCGGCGCGCTCAAGGATGGGGTCATCGAGATTCAGGGCGACCATGTCGAACTGTTGCTCGGCGAGCTGATCAAACAGGGCTTCAAGGCGAAAAAATCCGGCGGCTGAGGCCGTCGCGCGACTTTTCGCCCAGCGCTTTCTAAACTCGATGCCGTGGCCAGGGTCTATCCGGGGGCACGGACGATTCGTCATTTTCAGCTTCTACACTGCGCCCGCCACCTGATGGGGCAGTGTCTTGGACTTATCTATAGGGGACTTGAATGTCCGTACGACGCACACGCAAAGACGATGGTAGCCAATGGACCGTGGCCGACAGCCGCAGTGTTTATGGCATCCGCCATTGGGGCGCTGGTTATTTCGCCATCAATGAGGCCGGGCGCGTCGAAGTGCGCCCCAACGGCCCGGACAGCGCGCCGATCGACCTGTTCGAGCAGGTTCAGGAGCTGCGCCAGAGCGGTCTGTCGCTGCCACTGCTGGTCCGTTTCCCCGACATCCTGCAGGACCGCGTGCGTCAGCTGACCGGCGCCTTCGACGCCAACATCGCGCGCCTGGAATACCAGAGCCAGTACACCGCGCTGTACCCGATCAAGGTCAACCAGCAGGAAGCGGTGGTCGAGAACATCATCGCCACCCAGAACGTCTCCATCGGCCTGGAAGCCGGCTCCAAGCCCGAGCTACTGGCGGTGCTGGCGCTGGCGCCGAAGGGCGGCACCATCGTCTGCAACGGCTACAAGGACCGCGAGTTCATCCGCCTGGCGCTGATGGGCCAGAAGCTCGGCCACAACGTGTTCATCGTCATCGAGAAGGAATCCGAGGTCGCCCTGGTGATCGAGGAAGCCGCGGAGTTGAAGGTCAAGCCACAGGTCGGCCTGCGTGTGCGCCTGTCGTCGCTGGCCTCGAGCAAGTGGGCCGACACCGGCGGCGAGAAGTCCAAGTTTGGCCTGTCCGCCGCCCAGCTGATCTCGGTGGTGCAGCGTTTCCGTGACGCAGGGCTCGACCAGGGCATCCGCCTGCTGCACTTCCACATGGGTTCGCAGATCGCCAACCTGGCCGACTACCAGCACGGTTTCAAGGAAGCCATCCGCTACTACGGCGAACTGCGCGCCCTGGGCCTGCCGGTCGACCACATCGATGTCGGCGGCGGCCTGGGCGTGGACTACGACGGTACCCACTCGCGCAACGCAAGCTCGATCAACTACGACATGGACGACTACGCCGGCGTGGTCGTCGGGATGCTCAAGGAGTTCTGCGACGCGCAGGGCCTGCCGCACCCGCACATCTTCTCCGAGAGTGGCCGCTCGCTGACCGCGCACCACGCCATGCTGGTGATCCAGGTGACCGACGTCGAGAGCCACAACGACGAGATGCCGACCATCGAGAACAAGGAGTCGCTGCCCGAGACCGTGCAGTGGCTGGCCGACCTGCTCGGCCCCACCGACATCGAGATGGTCACCGAGACCTACTGGCGCGCCACCCACTACATGGGCGACGTGGCCGCGCAGTACGCCGACGGCAAGCTGACCCTGGCTGAAAAAGCCCTGGCCGAGCAGTGCTACTTCGCCGTGTGCCGCCGCCTGCACAACTCGCTCAAGGCCCGCCAGCGCTCGCACCGCCAGGTGCTGGACGAGCTGAACGACAAGCTGGCCGACAAGTACATCTGCAACTTCTCGGTGTTCCAGAGCCTGCCGGACACCTGGGCCATCGGCCAGGTGCTGCCGATCATCCCGCTGCACCGCCTGGACGAAGAGCCGCTGCGCCGCGCCGTGCTGCAGGATTTGACCTGCGACTCCGACGGCAAGATCAACCAGTACGTCGACGAGCAGAGCATCGAGACCAGCATGCCGGTGCACGCGGTCAAGGAAGGCGAGGACTACCTGCTGGGCGTGTTCCTGGTGGGCGCGTACCAGGAGATCCTCGGCGACATGCACAACCTGTTCGGTGACACCGACTCGGTGAACATCTACCAGAACGCCGACGGCAGCGTGTACCACGCCGGCATCGAGACCCACGACACCATCGAGGACATGCTGCGCTACGTGCACCTTTCGCCGGAGGAGTTGATGACCCACTACCGCGACAAGGTGGCCAGTGCACGGATCACCGCCCGCGAGCGCACGCAGTTCCTTGATGCGTTGCGGCTTGGGTTGACCCGGTCGTCGTACCTGTCTTCGTAATCGCCGGGGCCGCCTTGCGGCCCTTTCGCGGCACAAGGCCGCTCCTACAGGGAGAATGCATACCCTGTAGGAGCGGCCTTTGTGCCGCGAAAGGGCCTCACCGAAAGCACAATCTGAAACGCTTTCTTCTAAAGCTGTCCGCCCCATGCGACTACCTTTGAATGCAATGTTCAAGGGAGTGACTCATGGAGCATCAAGGTAACCACCGACTGCGTAGAGGGCGCTTTTCAGAGGCAGGTCGTCCGTACCTGCTTACAACCACTACCCGCAATCGCACGCCACTGTTCACTGACCTGCGTTTCGCCAGGGCAGTTATCCAGCAACTTCGCTTGAGCGAGCAGGAAGGCACTTGCCAGTCCTTGGCTTGGGTACTCATGCCTGATCACCTGCACTGGCTGGTTGAACTCAGACAGGGCAGCTTGAGCAGTCTGATGCGTGCGTTCAAATCCAGAAGCAGTTGCGCACTCTTTCGTGTCGGAGTGGATCGTCAACGTGTCTGGCAACCCGGTTTTCATGATCGGGCATTGCGTCGAGACGACAACGTCAAGGCCGCTGCCCGCTACATTATCGCCAATCCCATTCGTGCCGGGCTGGTTCAGCGTGCCGGCGAGTATTCACATTGGGACTGTGTTTGGCTGTAAGTCCGCAGGTGAGGGCTGCGCCCTCATTTCGCGGCACAAGGCCGCTCCTACAGAAGACCGCGATCCCATGTAGGAGCGGCCTTGTGCCGCGAAAGGGCCGCAACGCGGCCCCAACGTCACCGAACCCAACGCCCCTTTTCCTGCAACCGCCACCCCACCCACCCCAGCGTCCCCGCCCGCAACGCCATGAACCCCAGAAACGCCAGCCACAACCCATGATTGCCGAACCCACGCATGGCCAACGCCACGGGCAACGCAATCACCACCGACACCAGCATCGCATTGCGCATCTCCCGCGCCCGCGTCGCACCGATGAACAACCCATCGAGCAGGTAACTCCACACCGCCACCAACGGCAGCACCGCCAGATACGGCAGGTACGGATACGCCGCCTCGCGCACGCTGGCGATATCGGTCTGCAGGTCGATGAACAGATGGCCGCCCAGCAGGAACAGCACCGCGAACCCCAGGCTGACGATCAACGACCAACCGCAGGCCACCACCAGCGCCCGTTTCAGGGCGCCGCGATCACGGGCGCCGATGGCATGCCCGCACAGCGCCTCGACCGCATGGGCCAGGCCATCGAGGGCATAGGCGGTGAGCATCAGCCCGTTGAGCAGCAGGGCATTGGCCGCTACCGTCGCTTCGCCCAGCCGGGCGCCCTGCACGGTCAGCAGCAGGAATACCAGCTGCAACGCCAGGCTGCGCAGGAAGATATCGCGGTTCACCGCCAGCAAGGGCCGCCAGGCCTGCCAACGTTTCAGCGCGGCCCAGGCAATGTGCCCGGGGTAGGCGCGCAGCGCCGGGCGGGTGAGGGCAAGGCCGAGCAGGGCGGCGCTCCACTCGGCGATCACCGAGGCCCGTGCCGAGCCGACCACGCCCCAGTCCAGGCCGAGCACGAACCACAGGTTCAGGGCGATGTTCAGCAGGTTGGTGGTCAGCAGGATCGCCAGCGGCGCCCGGGCGTTCTGCGTGCCGAGGAACCAGCCGACCAGGGCGTAGCTGGCCAGCGCCGCCGGCAGGCCGAGCAGGCGGGTGTGGAAGAACGCCTCGGTGGAGGCATGCAGCGCCTCGCTGGGCTGCATCGCGTGCAGCGCCAGCTGGCTGAAGGGCAGGGCGAGCAGGCCGATCAGCAGGGCGAAGGCCAGTGCCAGCAGCAGCCCCTGCACCAGCACCTGGCGCAGCGCGGCGCCGTCGCCGCGGCCGGCGGCCTGGGCGGCGAAACCGGTGGACCCCATGCGCAGGAAGCCCATCAGCCCGACCATGAAGGTGAACAGCGTGGCGCCCACCGCCACCGCGCCCAACTGGTGGGCGTGGGGCAGGTGGCCGATCACCGTGCTGTCGACCAGCGCCACCAGCGGCACCGAGATGTTGGACAGGATCATTGGCGCGGCCAGGGCCCAGACCTTGTGGTGGGTGGGGCGGTCGCGCCAGGCGGTGGACAGTGAAGACATGCGAGGTCCTGAGGAACTCGGGGCTGCTGCGCAGCCCTTTCGCGGCACAAGGCCGCTCCTACAGGAAACTGCATGCCCCTGTAGGAGCGGCCTTGCGCCGCGAAAGGCGTGCGCAGCGCGCCCCATTGACGAATGGCCAGCATTCTACCCGCCCAGCAACCAATCGGCGCGAACAGGGTCTCACTTGCCGCGCATCGCCAGGTAAGCCGTGCACCGTTGCGCTATAGTTGCCCCCCTCACGTACACGCTGCCGAAGAGTCCCCTCTCAAATGCTCAACAAAGGATTGTTGCTGGCCTGCGCGCTGGCCTTGCTCAGTGCCTGTGATTCCTCCACGCCGGACAAGCCATCGGCCCCCGCCGATGCCGCTACCGCCGTTGCGCCCGCCGAAACCAAGGCGGCCAAGCGCGAAGACCCGGCGCTGGTTGCCAAGCGCTACGCTGGTCGCGAGCTGACCGTGCTGGACGTCTCGGAAGTCCAGCTCGACGGCGCCAGCACCCTGTCGGTCAGCGTCTCCGCGCCGCTGGACGCCAACCAGGACTTCGCCGCCAAGCTGCACCTGGTCGACACCGTCAAGGGCAAGGTCGACGGTGCCTGGGAACTCTCCGACAACCAGATGGAACTGCGCCTGCGCCACCTGGAGCCGCAGCGCAAGATGGTCCTGACCATCAACAAGGGCCTGCTCTCGGTCAACGGCAACCAGCTTGAGGCCGAATCGGTCAGCCGCTTCGAGACCCGCGACATGCAGCCCACCGTGGGCTTCGCCAGCCGCGGTTCGCTGCTGCCCACGCGCCTGGCCGAAGGCCTGCCGGTGATCGCCCTGAACGTCGACAAGGTCGATGTCGAGTTCTTCCGCATCAAGCCGGACATGCTCTCCAGCTTCCTGGTCAACTGGGGCCGCAACTCAAGCCTGTACTACTACCAGTCCAAGGAAACCCTGGAGATGGCCGAGCTGGTCTACAGCGGCCGCTTCGACCTCAACCCCGCGCGCAACACCCGCGAGACCGTGCTGCTGCCGATCGCCGGGATCAAGCCGCTGCAGGAGCCGGGCGTGTACCTGGCGGTGATGCGCGCCTCGGGTACCTACGACTATTCGCAGCCGGCGACCCTGTTCACCCTGAGCGACATCGGTGTTTCCGCGCACCGTTACCGCGACCGCCTGGACGTGTTCAGCCAGGCCCTGGAAGGTGGCAAGGCGCTCAAGGACGTCACCCTCGAGCTGCACGACGACAAGGGCAAGCTGCTGGCCCAGGCCAAGACCGACGGCGACGGCCATGCCCAACTGCCGATCACCGCCAAGGCCGACACCCTGATCGCCACCCAGGGCGTGCACACCACCCTGCTGCGCCTGAACACCGCCGCCCTGGACCTGGCCGAATTCGACATCACCGGCCCCCAGGCCAACCCGCTGCAGTTCTTCATCTTCGGCCCGCGCGACCTCTATCGCCCGGGCGAAACCGTACTGCTCAACGGCCTGTTGCGCGACCAGGACGGCAAGCCGGTCAAGGCCCAGCCGGTGAATGTGGAAGTGCGTCGTCCGGACGAACAGGTCAGCCGCAAGTTCGTCTGGGAGGCCGACAAGAACGGCCTGTTCCAGTACCAGTTGCAACTGGCCAGCGAGGCCCCGACCGGCCGCTGGCAACTGCTGCTGGACATGGGCGGTGGCCGCAAGCAGGTCTACGAATTCCTTGTCGAGGACTTCCTCCCCGAGCGTCTGGCGCTGGAGCTCAAGGGCAGCAGCACGCCGCTGGCGCCGGATGAGACCGCCAGCATCCAGGTCAATGGCCGTTACCTCTACGGCGCGCCGGCTGCTGGCAACCGCCTCAGCGGCCAGGCCTACGTGCGCCCGCTGCGCGAAGCGGTGAAGGCGTTGCCGGGTTACCAGTTCGGCGCGGTTACCGAAACCGAGCTGAACCAGGACCTGGAGCTGGACGAAGTCACCCTCGATCAGAACGGCAAAGCCCGCATCGATATCGAAAGCCGCTGGGCCGAGGCCCGCTCGCCGCTGCAACTGACCGTGCAGGCCAGCCTGCAGGAGTCCGGCGGCCGGCCGATCACCCGGCGCCTGGAGCAGCCGATCTGGCCCGCTGACCGCCTGCCGGGCCTGCGCGGCCTGTTCGACGGCGAAGAGACCGACGGCGATGGCCCGGTGGAATTCGAGTTCCTGGTGGCCGACCGCAACGGCAAGAAGCTCGCCGCCGACAACCTGAAGGTGCGCCTGATTCGCGAGCGCCGTGACTACTACTGGAACTACTCGCAGAGCGACGGCTGGAGCTACAACTACAACGAGAAATTTCTCACCCAGGCCGAGGAGACCGTCAGCGTGAAGGCCGGCTCCACCGCCAAGCTGAACTTCCAGGTGGAGTGGGGCCCGTACCGCGTCGAGGTGGAAGATCCGCAGACCGGCCTGGTCTCCAGCGCGCGCTTCTGGGCCGGCTACCGTGCCCAGGACAACGCCGAAGGTGGCGCCGTGCGCCCCGACCAGGTCAAGATCGCCCTGGACAAGCCCGCCTACAAGGACGGCGGCACCGCCAAGGTCACCGTCACTCCGCCGGCCGCCGGCAGCGGCTACCTGATGATCGAGTCCGCCGATGGTCCGCTGTGGTGGCAGGAAATCGACGTGCCCGCCGAGGGCAAGACCTTCGACGTCGAGCTGGACAAGAAGTGGGCGCGCCACGACCTGTACATCAGCGCCCTGGTGATCCGCCCGGGCGAGCGCAAGGCCAACGCCACGCCGAAACGCGCCGTGGGTGTGCTGCACCTACCGCTGGACCGCGCCGAGCGCAAGCTGGCCGTGTCGCTGCAGGCGCCGGAGAAAATGCGACCCAAGCAGCCGCTGACCGTGAAGTTCAAGGCGGTCAACGCCGACGGCAGCGTGCCGAAGCAGGTGCATGTGCTGCTGTCCGCCGTGGATGTGGGCATCCTCAACATCACCGACTTCAAGACCCCAGACCCGTTCGCCAGCCTGTTCGGCCGCAAGGCCTATGGCGCCGACCAGCTGGACATCTACGGCCAGCTGATCGAAGCCGGCCAGGGCCGCCTGGCCAGCCTCGCCTTCGGTGGTGACGCCGCCATGGCCAAGGGCGGCAAGCGCCCGAACACCACGGTGACCATCGTCGCCCAGCAGAGCCTACCGGTGACCCTCGATGAGAAGGGCGAAGGCCAGGCCACCGTCGAGATCCCCGATTTCAACGGTGAACTGCGCCTGATGGCCCAGGCCTGGACCGAGGAACACTTCGGCATGGCCGAAGGCAAGACCGTGGTCGCCGCGCCGCTGATCGCCGAACTGTCCGCGCCGCGCTTCCTCGCCGGCGGTGACCGCACCCGGCTGGCGCTGGACCTGGCCAACCTGTCCGGCCGCGACCAGCAACTGAGCGTGCAGATGATCGCCGAAGGCCAGTTGAGCCTGGTTGGCGGTGCCCAGCAAAACTTCACCCTGGCCGAAGGCCAGCGCACCACCCTGATGATTCCGGTGCAGGCCCAGGGCGGTCTGGGCCAGGGCAAGGTACGGGTGCAGGTCAATGGCCTGCAACTGCCGGGCGAGCCGGCCAACACCTTCGAACGCGAATGGACCCTCGGTGTGCGCCCGGCCTACCCGGCGATGCTCAAGCACTACCGCGTAGCCCTCAAGGACCAACCCTGGAGCCTGCCGGACAGCGACCTGGCCGAGTTCGAGCCAGCGGGCCTGGAAGCAAGCCTGGCGTTGTCGAGCCGCCCACCGCTGAACCTGGCCGAGCAGATCCGCGCCCTGGAAGCCTACCCCTACGGCTGCCTGGAGCAGACCACCAGTGGCCTGTACCCGTCGCTGTACGCCGATGCCGACAGCCTCAAGCGCCTGGGCATCAAGGGCGAGCCGACCGATGTGCGCAAGCGCAAGATCGAGATGGGCATCGAGCACCTGCTGGGCATGCAGCGTTACAACGGCAGCTTCGGCCTGTGGAGCTCGGACAGCGAGGAAGAGTACTGGCTGACCGCCTACGTCACCGACTTCCTGCTGCGCGCCCGCGAGCAAGGCTACGGCGTGCCGGCCGAAGTACTGAAGAAGGCCAGCGAGCGCCTGCTGCGTTATGTGCAGGAGCGCAACCTGATCGAAGTCGACTACAGCCAGAACGCCGACCACACCCGCTTCGCCGTGCAGGCCTACGCCGGCCTGGTGCTGGCGCGCAGCCAACAGGCGCCGCTGGGTGCCCTGCGCAGCCTGTTCGAGCGCCGCTCTGACGCACGCTCCGGCTTGCCGCTGGTGCAACTGGCGGTGGCGCTGGACAAGATGGGCGACAAGCAGCGTTCGCAGCAGGCATTGCAGGCAGGCCTGGCCGTGACACGCGGCAAAGGCTGGATGGCCGACTACGGCAGCGCCCTGCGTGACCAGGCGCTGATCCTCGCCCTGCTGCAGGAGAACAACCTTGCCGGCAACCAGGTCGACCAACGCCTGTTCGGCCTGTCCGACGAGCTGGCCGCCAACCGCTGGCTGTCAACCCAGGAGCGCAACGCGCTGTTCCTCGCCGGCCGTGGCCTGCTGGGCAAGCCGGAAGGCAACTGGAAAGCTCGCCTGGACAGCGCCGGTGAAGTGCGCGAGTTCGACAACAACGACTCGGGCATGAAGCTTGAAGGCCCGCTGTTGGCCTCGCCGTTGACCGTGCAGAACCAGGGTGGCGACACCCTGTACCAGCAGTTGACCCTGTCCGGCTACCCGCGCCAGGCCCCGGCCGCCAGCGGCAACGGCATGGAGATCCGCCGCGAGTACCTGGGCATGAACGGCCAGGCACTGGATGTGCGCAACCTGCGCAGCGGCGACCTGGTGCTTGTGCACCTGGCGCTAAAGGCCCAGGACCAGGTGCCGGATGCCCTGGTGGTCGACCTGTTGCCGGCGGGCCTGGAGCTTGAAAACCAGAACCTGGCGCAGAGCGCCGCCAGCCTGGACAACGCCAGCAGTGCGGTGAAGCAGTGGCGCGAGTCGATGCAGAACGCCAGCGTGGTGCACCAGGAGTACCGTGACGACCGCTACGTGGCCGCGCTCAAGCTCGACAGCTACGGCACCACCCACCTGCTGTACCTGGCCCGCGCGGTGACCCCGGGCAGCTACCGCATCCCGCCGCCGCAGGTGGAGTCGATGTACCGGCCGAACCTGCAGGCGATCGGCGACAGCCAGGGCGAGATGGTGGTACGCGCCCGCTAAGCTTGCGCTGCTCCTGTGGGAGCGGGTTTACCCGCGAATACGTCGGTGATGCCACCATCGCATTCGCGGGTAAACCCGCTCCCACAGGATTCTGTACCCGTCCATGCAATGTTCAATGGACGACCCAACTCAACACCCACAACCCCAGCAGCGCCCAGATGATCCCGAGGATGATCGACGCCCGCATGAACGCGCGAACCGCCGAGTACAGCAGCATCAGGCCAACGATCAGCGCCAGGATGCTGACCAGCGAGGTGTCCATGCCCAGCGTGCGCGCCAGGCCATCGATGAAATTGCCGCCGGCGTTGGCCAGCAGGTTGAACAACCCGCTCAGGCCGTCGACGATGAAACGGATCACCGAACCCAGAACCTGGCCCAGCCACTCGAAAAAACCTTCTACATGCATAGTCGCTTCCTGATCAACGAATCGGCGATTCCCAGCCTTTGGCCATCACCTGGCCCGGTCGGTTCCCGATGCCAAGCTTAGCGCGCCCAGGTCTGCTCAAGCTGCTGCGGCGTGTCGCCATCACCCTGTTGGCGACCATGGCCCTGCTGTGGCTGGCCGACCGGATCTGGCCGCTGCCCATGCCCGGCGACGACCTGGCGCGGGTGGTGCTGGCCGAGGACGGCACGCCGCTGTGGCGCTTCGCCGACGCCGACGGCGTGTGGCGCTACCCGGTCGGCCCGGACGAGGTCTCGCCGCTGTACCTTGAAGCCTTGCTGGCCTACGAGGACCGCTGGTTCTACCACCACCCGGGGGTCAACCCCATGGCCCTGGCCCGGGCGGCCTGGCTCAACCTGCGCGGCGGGCGGGTGGTGTCCGGCGGCAGCACCCTGTCGATGCAGGTGGCGCGCCTGCTTGATCCGCACGACCGTACCCTGGCCGGCAAGCTGCGCCAGCTGTGGCGCACGGCGCAGCTGGAGTGGCACCTGTCCAAGGCCGAGATCTTGCAGTTGTACCTCAACCGGGCGCCGTTCGGCGGTACCTTGCAGGGTGTTGCCGCAGCCAGCTGGGCCTACCTGGGCAAGTCGCCGAAGCACCTGACCCCCGCCGAGGCCGCGCTGCTTGCCGTGCTGCCCCAGGCGCCGAGCCGCCTGCGTCCGGACCGGCATCCCGAGCGTGCCCAGCGCGCCCGGGACAAGGTGCTGCAGCGCCTGGCCGAGTACCAGGTGTGGCCGGCCCAGCGCATCGACGAGGCCCGCGAAGAGCCGCTGTTGCTGGCGCCCCGCCAGGAGCCGGCACTGGCGCCCTTGCTGGCCCGACGCCTGAACACCCCGGACAGCCCGCCGCTGATCCGCACCACCCTCGACGCCGCCCTGCAACGGCGCCTCGAAGACCTGCTGATGGGCTGGCGCGCGCGCCTGCCCGAGCGCACCTCGGCGGCGTTGCTGGTGGTGGAGACCCAGAGCATGGCGGTGCGCGCCTATCTCGGCTCCATCGACCTGAGTGACGAGCGCCGCTTCGGCCACGTGGACATGATCCACGCCCTGCGCTCGCCCGGCTCGACCCTCAAACCATTCCTCTATGCCATGGCCATGGACGACGGCCTGATCCATTCCGAATCGCTGCTGCAGGATGTGCCCCGGCGCTATGGCGACTACCGCCCCGGCAACTTCTCCATGGGCTTCAGCGGCCCGGTGTCGGCCAGCTCGGCGCTGGCGCTGTCGCTCAACCTGCCGGCGGTGCAGTTGCTCGAGGCCTATGGCCCGAAACGCTTCGCCGCGCAGATGCGCATGGGCGGCATGCCGCTGGTGCTGCCGCCGCTGGCCGAGCCGAACCTGTCGCTGATCCTCGGTGGCGCGGGCAGCCGCCTGGAAGATCTGGTCGGTGGCTATGCCGCGTTCGGCCGAGGCGGCAACAGCGCGAAGATTCGCCTGCAACCCCAGGACCCGCTGGTGGAGCGCCGCCTGCTGTCACCGGGCTCGGCCTGGATCACCCGGCGCATCCTCAGCGGCCTGGCCCGGCCGGACCGCGACCCCCATGCCGAACTGGTGCAGCGCCCGCAACTGGCCTGGAAGACCGGCACCAGCTACGGCTTTCGCGACGCCTGGTCGGTGGGCATAGGCCCGCGTTACCTGATCGGTGTGTGGATCGGCCGCCCCGACGGCACCCCGGTGCCGGGCCAGTTCGGCCTGGCCTCGGCGGCGCCGTTGATGCTGCAGGTGCACGACCTGCTGAGCAATCGCGACAGCCAGCGCGGCATCGAGGTGCCGGTCGAGCCGGTGCCGGCGTCGGTGGGCGTGGCGGCGATTTGTTGGCCCCTGGGCCAGCCGATGAACCGCCAGGACCCCAACTGCCGCCGCCAGCGTTTCGCCTGGACCCTGGACGGCACCACCCCACCAACCTTGCTGGCGGCAGACCAGCCCCTGGGGCTGGGCTTGCGCGAGACGGTGTGGCTCAACGACCAGGGGCTGCGCGTCGATGCCGGGTGCCTCGGGGCCAAGGCCCACGACGTTGCCTTGTGGCCGGCCCCGCTGGAGCCCTGGTTGCCCCGGGCCGAGCGCCGTGCCGCGCGGCTGCCCAGCGTGGACCCGGCCTGCCCGCCACAGCAGGTGGCCAGCGCGCCGCCGCTGTCGATCGTCGGCGTGCGCGCCGGCGACAACCTGCGCCGCCCGGCCACCAGTCACGAGCCTTTGCAGTTGCGGGTGTCGGCCCTGGGCGGCGCGGGGCGGCGCTGGTGGTTCCTGAATGGTCAGCCGCTGGGCGAGACCCAGGGGCAGGACAGTCTGCCGGTGCGATTCGAACAGGTCGGCAGCATCGAGTTGAGTGCGTTGGATGAAAGCGGCGAGACGGCGCGGGTGGCGTTTCAGGTCAGTGAGTGACTTGAGTTCACATCCTCTCAAACGCCAAGGCGCCTGCTTCGCGGGTAAACCCGCTCCCACAGGTACAGCGCTCGCCTTGAAGGCAGAGGTGACCCCTGTGGGACCTTGCCCGCGAAGAGGCCGGCACTGGCAGCACAGCCCTCAGTGCTTCATGCCGAGTTCGGCATCATCCATCAATGCCTTGGCCAGGGCGCTCAGGTAATACGACGCCCAGAGCAGCTGGGTTTTTTCCTCCATGATCCCGGTGATGGTCAGGTCGCGTACGCAGCCCATCAATTCCGAGGCCTGGTCGCGGGCGTGCTGGCAGGGGATGCCGGGCTCGATGCAGAACAGCGGGTCGGTCATGCCTTCGCCCTGGTAGAACTTGGTCTGCCGGCGGTGGTGGGGGTGTTGTCGGTAGTCATGATTTTTCTCCCTGAAATGGTGGGTGCCTGTGCGGGCCTCTTCGCGGGTAAACCCGCTCCCACAGGGACAGCGCTGGCCCCAAGGCACAGGTGAACCTGTGGGAGCGGGTTTACCCGCGAAAGGGCCCGACCAGGCAGCACATGCCTTGCGGCCTAGTGCAACGTCGGCGCCTGCGCCGGCATCTGTACCTGGATCAACGCCGCTTCGAGCAACACACGCAGCGACTCCATTTCATGCATCGACGCCATCATCAACACGGCAGCCGGCGACCTGGGTTTGAGCTGCACGGCATGATGGGCCACGGTCAGGGCGCACAGGGCGTATTCGGTGGCCTGTATGAGGGTGTCTTCGAGGGAGTGGGGGTTGTGGGGTGGATCGGGGACAATCTTTAGCATTTTGGGGCACCTGGATAGGGCCACCACACGCCTGCTGTCAAACAAGAAGGTGGCAGCTGTACATGGGTTGACAGACCGGTAGGCATCCCAAAACCCGGCGCACATAAAGTGCCCCACGCACAGCCGCCATGAAGGCTAAGCCACGGGAATAAACCTAGGACGGCCTGTCAAAGCCGGTCGCTGAATGTGCAGCGACTGCCCGAGACTAGAGGCCAACCCAGACCACCGCAATGGCTTGAAAGGGCTTGGGAGTATGTTTGGGAAATGGACTACAGGGAATGGGGAAAGTCTTATAAATAGGTGCCCATTTTGAAATCGCTGGGGCTGCTTTGCAGCCCTTTCGCGACACAAGGCCGCTCCTACAATGGGACGCGATTCCTGTAGGAGCGGCCTTGTGCCGCGAAAGGGGCGCGCAGCGGCCCCAGCATTCTGTCAGCCACCCGTACTAATGACTTATGACTAACTCTTTCGACACTGGGCGTTGTCCACCAAACGAAATCGGCTGAAATTCATACGCTTATGCTCCATCCCCGGCCCTCTCCCACAGGTACTAACACCAAGTTGTAATCTACCCCTCTCACCCCCCTCGGCTTTCACTGCTGGTAGCAAGCACAACAACCAGCAGCGGGAGTCTTCCCATGAACACTCAAGCGTGGATCAAGGCCGCAACGGCGCTGACGATGGTCATGTCCCTGGGCCTTACCGGTTGCAGCAGTGGCGGTGGCGGGCATCACAGCGAGGTCGACGGCTCCTCGGCCGACGGCGGCACGGGTGCAGGTGCGGGAGCTGGAGGTTCGGGCGGCGGGGCCGGTGACGGTGGCGCAGGCACCGGTGGTGGTGGCAGCATTCCGGGCGATGGCAGCGCAGGCACGGGTGGGGGCAGCGGCGGCTCCGGCGGCGGCACCACGCCTGGCGGCGGCGATGGCGGAACCGGTGGAGGCACGACACCCACCGCCCTGGTCACCGGCCAGGTGGTCGATCAGCTGGGCAACACCGTCTCCGGCGTTGGTGACGGCGTGAGTAATCTCGGCCAGGCAATCGGCTCGCTGCCCATCGCCGGCGACACCTCGCTGACCGGCGGCGTGGGCACGCTGGTGTCGTCCACCGGCAACGCGGTGAACAGTGTCGGCAGTGGCCTGAGCGACGGCCTGGGGCAACTGGGCACCGGCAACAATGCCGTGGGTACAACCGTCGGCGTGGTCGGCGCGGCCACCGCCGACCTGGGCACCGGCGTCTCAGGGCTTGGCCAGGGCGTGACCGGGCTGGCCAGCAACGGGCCGGTCGAGCAGGTACCGGTGGTCAACCAGCTGGTCGTCGGGGCCGGGCAGGGCGTCGACCGGGTTGGCCAGGCGGTGACCATGCTTGGCAACACCCTCTCGCCGGTTGGCACGAGCGGCCCGCTGGCCGGGGTGACCCAAGGCGCGAGCGATGCCCTGGTGCCGGTGGTCTCGCTGGTGGAAAACACCACGGCCAACGTCACCCGGCAGACCGGGCTCGCCGGGCCGCTCAACCAGACGTTGAACCAAACCGGCACTATCCTGAACCAGGCCGGCCAGCAACTGGCTGGCACGGGTAATCCACTGGGCACCACGCTCGGGCAGGCGGTCGCCAATACTGGCACCTCCGTGAGCACCGCCAGCGGGCTGGCGCCCGTTACCGGTGGCCCGCGCACTGGGCTGCTGGAAACCGCTGGCGGCGTAGTGGCCGGTGCCGGCAGTGGCCTGGCCGCGAGTATTGGCAGCCCGACGGTCAGCGGTATCGGCGGCAGCATGGTGCAGGCAGGCAACAGCGTCGCCAGCCTGGGCCCGGTGCTCGGCGGCAACGGCGTGACCAACACGGCGGCGGGCACCCCTGCCGCGGCACTGACCCAGCAAGTGGGCAGCGGGCTCAATCCGGTGGTCGCCGGTGTGTCCAGCGTGACCCAGCAGGTCGGCGCCAGTACGGGCGCGGGGGTGCCGGTGGCCGGGTTGCTGAACCAGGTCGGTGGTGCGGTGGGCAGCGTTGGCACGCAATTGACCGGCGCCACTGCCAATCCGACGGTCAGCCAGTTGGGCGCGACGGTAACGGCGGTGGGCGCAACGGTCGGCCAGGCCGGCACCTTGGTCAACGCCAACGGCACGCAGGGCGGTGGCCTCGGCGGTGCGTTGAGCGGCGTGACAGGCGCCCTGGCAGGCGGGCAGCGCTGACGCGACGGGCTACGCTCAAGGTGAGCGAGACCGACCGGTGCGCCGGTCGGTCACCCTGCCACCCGTGGATCATGGAGTGTCCGAATGCGCCGATGGCTGGTGACGATGCTGGCGCTGTCCGTGGCCAGCCTGGCGCGGGCCGAGCCCCTGCCGAGTTTCCTCAACAGCAACGAGACCGAGCGCCGCCTGCCCATGCCGAACCTGCCGGTGGACGCCTATCGCCCCGGCCCCGCCGGCCTGCGCGTACCCAGCGTGGACAGCGCACGCCAATCGCCGCTGCTGATGAGCACGCGGGTGGCGGTGCGCAAGGTGCGCTTCGAGGGCGGCACCGTCTACCCCCTGAGCGACCTGCGCGAGCACTACCAGCCGCTGATCGGCCGCGAGGTGACCCTCGCCGAGCTGATCGAGGTCACCCGCCGCCTCACCCAACGCTACCAGCAGGATGGCTACCTGCTGTCGTACGCCTACCTGCCGCCCCAGGACTTCGTCGATGGCCGGATGCGGGTGGTGCTGGTGGAAGGCTATATCCACGACTATCAGGTCGAGGGCGATATCGGCGCGGCGCGGGCTTACCTGGACCAGTTGATGGAGCGCCTCAAGGCCGAGCGTCCGCTGACCCGCGAGAGCTTCGAGCGCTATACCAGCCTGGCCGGGCGCATCCCCGGGGTGACCTTCCAGGCCCAGGTGCCGCCCCCGGCCACCACCGATGGCGCGACCCGGCTGCTGGCCCAGGTCTCGCGCAAACCGTTTACCACCACCCTGAGCCTCAATGACGGCAGCCGCGATGATCTGCAGGCGCTGCTCGGTGCCAGCAGCAACGCGCAGACCCGTTTTGCCGAGCAACTGAGCGCCAGCGTGCTGGTGCCGCCCGGCGAGGACAAGGAGCATTACTACCGCCTCGACTACAGCCAGTTCCTCGACGCCGAGGGCTCGCGGCTGCTGTTGTCGGCCTCGCGCTACCGCAGCGACCCCAAGGCGCGCATCCGCCTGGACAACGGTATCGACCTGACCCAGCACCGCGAGAACGAACGCTACTCGGTGGGCATCAGCCAGTCGTTGATCGCCTCGCCCAGCGAATGGCTGGAGGTGGTCGGGCGCTTCTATGTGGTCAACGACCAAATCGACTACCAGGTGGTGGGCTTTCCGTTGCGGCTGGACAGCGAGACCGACATTCGCGCGCTGTCCTTCGAAGGCGACTGGCGCAAGGCCGAGGCGCGGCGCCTGCGCATCCTCAGTGCCGGCGTCTACCAGGGGCTCGATCGGCTGGGGGCGAACACCAATGCCGACTACGACCTGGATTTTTTGCGCCTGCGGGTATCGGGGGTGCAGAGCGACAACTTCACCGACAACTGGCAGGGCGTGGCCTCGGCGGCGGCCTACTGGAGCAACGACAGCTTGCCCGACAGCGAGCGGGCGGTGTTCGGTGGGCAGAATTTCGGGCGCGGTTACCCCAGCGACCAGGGCTCGGGCGACAAGGGCTGGGGGCTGGCCTACGAACTCAACTACAGCTTCCACCGCGACGGCGCCTGGCTCAAGGTCGTGCAGCCGTACGTGGCGCTCGACACGGCGCGGGCCTGGTTCAACGAGCTGGACGTGAGGGACACGAAGATGTCATCGGCGGCACTGGGGCTGCGGTTTGGCGATATGCGCTACTACAACATCGCGGTCGAGGTGGCCAAGCCGATGTCGGACATCGCCCTGGACAGCTTCAACCGGCGGCCACGGCTGAACCTGAGTTTCAGTTATCAGCTGTAGGAGATCACACAGCCTTTCCGGGCTGCGCTGTCGCGCAGGGAACTGTTATCTCTGTGGGAGCGGGTTTACCCGCGAAGAATCCAGCGCGGTGTATGGCACCGGCTCCGCCGGTGTTCGCGGGTAAACCCGCTCCCACAGGGTCAAGCAAAATCAATGGGTTACGTGTTGTCCCATTGGGACGCCAGCTATTTAACGGCCTGCATCAACGGCTTGGGAAACAGGTTCTCCAGCGTCTCAAGCAGGCGCGCGTGATAGATCGGTTTGCGGAACAGGTCGAGCACCTGCAAGCGCAGCAGGTCGCTGACATCGTCCATGTCGGCATGCCCGGACATGACGATCACCGGCAGGTGTTGGCGCGCGGTGTGGTCGCGCAGGCGCTGCACCAGGCCCAGGCCGCTCTCCTCGGGCATGCGCAGGTCGGTGATCACCAGGGCGACGTCGGGGTGGCGGGTCAGTTGCTGCAGGGCGCCGCGCACCGAGGTGGCGGTGTGGCAACAGAAGCCCTCGTTCTCCAGCAGCTCGGCCAGCTCCAGCAGGGCCTCTTCCTCGTCGTCCACCAGCAGGATCTGTTGACGCAAGGAAGAGATCGGCATGGTCGGCTCCTGGCAGTGGGACTACGCGTCATGCAGGTGCTGCGCGATCACTGGGTGATCGCGGTCTTGATGGTGGTCATGATCGCCGACACCTCGGTCGAGATCGGCGTGACGAAGCCGGCCAGCACCACCGCCACCATGGCCGCGATCACCGCGTATTCGATACCGGAGGCGCCGTCCTTGCGCTGGAGGAAAGTCTTCACATGGATGAGGATCTGTTGCAGCAGCATGGCACTACTCCTTGCGCTCGATGGGCGCCGGTCGGCGGGGCTTGATAAGTGATACCCCTTTGCCATCAGAGCATCGCCAAGCCGTGGCGACCTGCAAATGTAAGAAAGCATTAATCCAAAAGTATTGGTTGTAATTGGCGGTGCTAAGTTTTTGTTTTGCCGACGCGTCAATTTCATGGCTCTAAAAATGCGATGCAGGTAATGGCGAAAGATAGCGGCTCAGCTACCGTCCAATAGCGAAATAGTTACCTTTTGCCATCATTGGTCCCGGGCGTAGGGGAGAGCGCAGATGAGCAGTCGCCTGACCATGATCCTCGCCGGCCTGTTCCTGATCGCGGCCTTGCTTGCCGGATACTGGGGCCTGCGTCTGAGCCGTCCGGCCGAGCCCGCGCCGGCGCCATTGGCGCCTCCCAGTGCAGCGGTGATCCCCACCGCGCCCGTTCCCGTAGCCGCGCCCGAGCCGCCGCGTTCGCCCATCGTGGTGCTGCGCAGGGCGGTGCCGGCCAACACCCCCTTGAGCGAAGACGATGTGCTGGTCGAGCGCCTGCAGGTGGTGCCGGCCGGCGCCTTCCAGCAACTCGACCAGGTGCTCGGGCGCCGCAGCTCCCGGCCGCTGGCGGCGGGCAGTTGGCTGGACGAGTCGAGCTTCCAGGCCGGTGGCCCGCTGGCGCGCATGATCCGCCCGCATGAGCGCGCCGTGGCGGTGGCCATCGACGATGTGAGCGGTGCCGCCGGGCAATTGCGCCCTGGCGATTTTGTCGATGTGCTGCTGTTCCTGCGCGAAGAGAACAACAACCCGCAGTCTTCCGCCCAGGTTGTGCTGCCGGCCCTGCGCGTGCTCAGCGTCGACCAGCAGACCGGGTTGGCCAACGACGGACGCCCGGCGCAAACGGCCGAAGAACAGAAGGCCCGCCGCGACCAGCAATCGCTGAACAGCAACACCACCCGCACCGTGGGTCTGGCCGTGCCCGAGGCCCTGGCCAGCAGGCTGATGCTGGCGGCCCAGGCCGGGACCCTGCGCCTGGCGGTGCGCAGCGCCGACGAGCCACTGCTGGCGGCCTACTGGTCCGGCCAGGACGCCAGCCCGCAGTTGCAGAGCGCCAACCGCGACCTCTATCGCTTCAGCCAGTTGTCCCAGGTGCCGCTGGCCAGCCAGGCTGCCTCCGCAGTGGCCGGCGCGCCGACCATGCAGATCATCCGTGGTGCGCAGAACGGCGACAACAACAAGACTCCCTGAACCGGCAAGGATGCGATCCATGCGTAGTTCTTTGCGTGTTACTCCACGAGGCGAATGGCTGGCCCCGGCGCTGCTGGCCCTGGTCCTGCTGGCGCCGTCGGCGCAGGCGGCCAAGGGTTGCGCGGCGTTCGGCCAGTTGCCGTCGGTGATCGAGATGGACCAGGGCCTGCAGCAGGAACTGCGCCTGCCGGTGGCCATCACCCGGGCGGCGGTGGGCGAGCCCAAGGTGGCCGATGTGCAGCCCAGCGGCGAGCGCGCCGTGCTGCTGACGGCGGTGGAGCAGGGCACCACCAGCATCATGCTGTGGACCGACTGCGCCGCGCAGCCGCACCGGGCGATGTTGTTCGTCAAGGGCCGGGCCAGCGCCGACATGACGGAAACGGCGCAGCTGCCCTCCGCCCAGGAGGACCTGCCGGTGCAGGTGCAGGCCGATATCCGCTTCGTCGAAGTGCGCCGCCTCAAGTACAAGGAGGCCGGGGCGCGATTGTTCTTCAAGGGCTCGAACAATAGCCTGATCGGCTCACCCGGCACCGTGCCCGACACGGTGGTGCGCCCAGGCTACGTGCCGAGCACCGCCAGCGTGCCGAGCTCGGCCAACTATGCCGACGCACGGCCCGGCATCCCCCTCGACAACAGCGTCTTCAATATCGTCTGGGGCGGCGGCAGCAGCCGCTTCCTGGCGATGATCAACGCCCTGGAGAACAGCGGCTTCGCCTACACCCTGGCGCGTCCCAGCCTCACCGTGCTGAGCGGGCTGACCGCAAGCTTCCTGGCCGGTGGCGAGATCCCCATCCCGGTCCCCAGCAGCGGTAGCGACAACGTGTCGATCGAGTACAAGGAGTTCGGTGTGCGCCTGGCCTTGACGCCCACCGTGGTCAGCCGCAACCGCATCACCCTGAAGGTCGCCCCCGAGGTCAGCGAGCTGGACTTCAACAATTCGGTGGTCATCGCCGGCACCCGGGTGCCGGGGCTGAGCGTGCGCCGTACCGACACCAGCATCTCCCTGGCCGATGGCGAGAGCTTCATCATCAGCGGCCTGATCAGCAGCAACGTGCGTTCGAACGTGGACAAGATGCCGGGCCTGGGCAACCTGCCGATCATTGGCGCGTTCTTTCGCCAGTCGGCGCTCAACCGCGAGGAGACCGAGCTGCTGATGATCGTCACCCCGCATCTGGTCCAGCCGCTGGCCGCCAATGCGCGCCTGCCGGAACTGCCGGGTGAGACGCTGCGCACCTACGACCCCAGCTGGGGCCGCCTGTTCTTCATGGAAAACGGCAATTTCGAAGGCCGTGGCGGGTTGTCCCAATGAACGAAAGCCTGAACCAGACCTACCTGGCCCTGACCCGCACCGACGAGGACCTGCACTGGCTGCAGGGCGCGCTGGCGCCGCTGGGGCAGGTGATCGGCGCCAGCAGCCCGAACCTCGACGAGTTGCTGGCGCTGGTCGACATGACCTTCAGCAACCTGGTGTTCATCGGCCTGGACCGCGAGCAACTGATCGGCCAGTGCGCGCTGATCGAGGGCATGCTCGAAGCCAAGCCGATGCTGGCCATCGTCGCCCTCGGCGATGGCATGGACAACCAGCTGGTGCTGCACGCCATGCGCGCCGGCGCCCGCGACTTCGTCGCCTACGGCTCGCGGGCCAGCGAGGTGGCGGGGCTGGTGCGGCGCCTGGGCAAGCGCCTGCCGGCGGTCACCAGCAACCCCAGCCTGGGCGGCCTGACCGTGCTCTTCGGCACCCAGCGCGGCGCCGACGGCGCGCTGCTCACCACGCACCTGGCGCGGGTGGTGCAGGACAGCGGCCAGCAGACCCTGTTGCTCGACCTGGGTTTGCCCCGGGGCGACAGCCTGGCCCTGCTGGGCCTTGAGGCGTCGTTTCATTTCGGCGATGCGCTGCGTCACCTGCGCCGGCTCGACGCGACCCTGATCGACAGCGCCTTCACCCGCGACAAGGGCGGCCTGCGCATCCTTGCCTATGCCGACAACGACGAGGCCCTGGAGCAATCCAGCGCCGCCGAGCTGTACATGCTGCTCAGCGCCTTGCGCCAGCACTTCCAGCACATCGTCGTGAACCTCACCGGGCAGGTCGACAGCGAGGCCCTGCGCACCATCGTCAGCCATTGCGACAAGCTGATCGTCTACACCGACCAGAACATCCTCGACTGCCGGCGCAACCTGGATGTGCTCGAACAGTGGCGCGACCGCGGCATCAAGCTGGAGCACGCCAGCCTGCTGGTGGACCGCTACCTGCGCCATGTGGCGCCGGATGCCGACGCCCTGGCCAAGCGCTACGGGCTGGCCCTGCTCAAGGTCATGCCCTACAGCCCGGAGGTGAGGCTGAACGCCAAGAACCAGGGCCTGAGCCTGTTCGAGCTGGCCCCGCGCGAAGGCCTGACCCAGGCCCTGCGCGGCCTGGGCGAACGCCTGGCGCAGCGTTCGGAAAACCTGGCGCCGGCAGGCCAGGGCTGGCTCAACCGGCTATGGGGCAACCGATGAGCAACGAAGAACCCTTTGGCGGGCCGCGCCATGCGGCCAGCGATCCGCAGGTGCTCAAGCGCGCCCTGCACCGGCATGTCATCGACGCCATCGAGGACAGCGGCCGCAACCTGCTCGAAGGCGCGCGTCCGGTACTGGCGCAGTTCGTATTGGAACAGGTGGGCGACTATGTGGCGCGCCTGCGCCTGGCTTTGTCGCGCTACGAGATGGAGCGCCTGGCCGAGGAGATCGTCGACGAGCTGACCGGCTATGGGCCGCTGGAGGTGCTGCTGCGCGACCCGAGCGTTACCGAGATCCTGGTCAACGGCCCGTACCGGGTGTTCGTCGAGCGGGCGGGGCTGTTGCAACAGACCGACCTGCGTTTCATCGACGCCCACCATGTCGAGCGAGTGATGCAGCGCATCCTCGCGCCCCTCGGGCGGCGCCTGGACGAGTCGTCGCCGATGGTCGACGCGCGCATGCCCGACGGCAGCCGGGTCAACGCGATCATCCCGCCGGTGGCCCTGGACGGGCCTTGCCTGTCGATCCGCAAGTTCCGCCAGGACATGCTCAAGAGCGCCGACCTGCTGGCCACCCGGGCCATCGACCAGCCGATCTACGACTTCCTCGAGCGCGCCGTGGGCCGGCGCTGCAACATCCTGGTCAGCGGCGGCACCGGTACCGGCAAGACCACCCTGCTCAATATCCTCAGCCAGATGATCGCGCCCCAGGAGCGGCTGGTGACCATCGAGGACGTGGCCGAACTGCAACTGCACCACCCGCATGTGGTGCGCCTGGAGACCCGCCCGCCAAATGCCGAGGGCCATGGCGAGATCAAGGCCAGCGAGCTGATCCGCAACGCCCTGCGCATGCGCCCCGACCGCATCATCCTCGGCGAGATCCGCGGCGCCGAGGTGCTCGATGTGATGACCGCGATGAACACCGGCCATGACGGCTCGATGAGCACGGTGCACGCCAACACTGCCCAGGACGCGCTGCTGCGCCTGGAGACCCTGGTCGGCCTGACGGGCCGCCAGGTGGCCGAGAAAACACTGCGGCAGATGATCTGCGCGGCGCTGGACGTGGTGATCCAGCTGACCCGCCTGGCCGATGGCCGGCGCTGCGTCAGCGAGGTGCTGGAAGTGGTCGGCGTGCGCGACGATGTGTACGTGACCAACACCCTGTTCCGCCTGGACCGGCGCAGCGGCGATGGCTTTCTGCGCGAGGCGCCGAACCCGGCCGGCAATAAGCTGCGTCACGAGGGTGTGCTGTGATGGGCCCATTGCTGCTGGCGCTGTCGCCCTTGTGCCTGGGCATGGCGCTGCTGCTGTTGCGTCTGGGCCTGTACAAGCGTGGCGAGGAGCGCATTCTTGAACGCCTGGGCCGGGCCTACCGCGCCGTGCGCAGCGGTAATGCCCGGCGCGACTGGCTCGACCCGCTGCTGCAGCGGGCGGGCTTGGCCCATGCCGACTTTTCCCCCAGGCCGTGGCTGTTCGGCTGGCTGGCGCTGACCCTGCTCGCCGGCCTGTTGGCGGGCTGGGTGGCGGCGTCGATGGTGCTGTTCGGCCTGCCGCTGCTTGGCCACCTTTACCTGGGTTGGCGTTGCCGGCGGCGCCTGCAACAGATCGTCCAGCAGTTGCCTGGCCTGCTCGACTACAGCGTGCGCAGTCTCAAGGCCGGGCGCACCCTGAACGAGGCGGTGCTTGGTGGCGTCGACAGCACCCGCGAGCCGCTGCGCTCGGCGATGCTGCGGGTACGGCGCAACGTGCAGCTGGGCGTGCCGTTGGAGGATGCGGTCAACGAATTCGCCGAACTGTATGGCCAGGCCGAACTGCGCATGTTCGCCCTGGGCCTGCGCATCAACCAGCGTCACGGCGGCAATGCCAGCGAGCTGATGGAGAACCTGATCAAGCTGATCCGCGAGCACGAGCAGGGCGACCGGCAACTGCGCGCCATGACCGGCGAGACTCGCATTACCGCGTGGATCCTCGGCGCGCTGCCGCTGGCCATGGTGGGTTACTTCCTGTTCGCCAATCCCACCTACCTGTTGGCGATGTGGCACGACCGCAGCGGGCAGCTGATGCTGCTGTTCGCCTTTGCCCTGCAGGCCGTCGGCTGCCTGGTGTTGTGGCGCATGATGAGGAGCCTGTGAGCATGGCCATGTTGCTCTGCGCGCTGTTCCTGTTCGCCGCGTTCGTGCTGCTGGCCTTGCAGGCCGCGCAGCAGTGGCGGGCCCGTCAGCGGGTGGCGCGGCGGCTGCAGGGACGGTTGGCCCGTGACGAGCGGCTCGGCGACTGGTTGCAGTGGTTGGGCAGCAGTCCGCTGGGGCGGCGCCTGCAACGACTGGATGGCGAGACCCAGACGCTGCTCGACCGCCTGGGCTGGCGGCGCAGCCGGCAACGGGCGCTGTTCGCCGCCGTGCAGCTGGGCCTGCCGCTGCTGGCGGTGAGCGTGGCGCTGCTGTTGGCCCATGGCCTGCCCGGGGAAAACCGCGGGCACTGGGGCGTGTTGGTGCTTTGCGCGATGGGCGCGGGCTACCTGCTGCCCAAGCGCCTGCTGGTGCTGGCGGCGGCGCGGCGCCAGCGGCAGATCGCCCAGGAGGTGAGCCTGCTGATCCCGTTGCTGCGCATCCTCTTCGAAACCGGGTTGGCGGTGGAGCAGGCCCTGCGGGTGCTGGCCCATGAAGGCCGCAGCCTGGTGCCGAACATCAGTGAAGAATTGCGCCTGGTCCTGCAGCGGGTCGATTCCGGCCTGGCCCTGGGCCCTGAGCTGGAAAAGACCGCGCGCCTGCTGGCGGTGGATGAGCTGATCGACACCTGCGTCATTCTCCAGCAGCTGCTGGTGCAGGGCAGTGGGTCGATGAAATCGCTGCTGGCGCTCAAGGAACTGCTCGACGACCGACGCCTGACTGGCCTGCAGGAGCGGGTGTCGAAGATGTCGGCGAAGATGTCGGCGGTGATGATGGTGTTCCTGTTCCCGGCGTTGCTGATCGTCCTGGCCGGGCCAGGTTTTTCCGCGCTGGCGCGGGCCTTGGGCTCATGAACATGGAATGTAGGAGCGGCCTTGTGCCGCGAAAGGGCCGCAACGCGGCCCCAGGTTCTCGACCCTGGCGAAAATGGCTGGGGCTGCTTTGCAGCCCTTTCGCGGCACAAGGCCGCTCCTACAGAGGTGGCATTGGAGAGGGGGAAATGCAATGAAAACGATTCTGCTGCTAAGCACCCTGTTGCTGCTCACCGGTTGCGCCGGCCAGCCCCCCGAAGGCCTGGCCCGTCTGCTTGGCGGCGGCACCTGCGGCAAGCCCGATGCCGACCAGCAACTGAGCCTGGACATGGCCGACCAGATGATCAGCGAGGGTCGCCCGCACGCGGGCCTGGCCCACCTCGAGCAGTTGCCCGACACCCTCGACCAGGTCCGCCTGCGCAAGGCCAAGGTGCTGCGCCAGCTCGGGCGCGGCGAGGCCGAGCCGCTCTACCGCAGCCTGCTTGGCGGCTGCCTGGCCGCCGAGGGCGAGCACGGCCTGGGCCAGCTGGCCTCGGCCCGTGGTGATGAGGTCCAGGCCCTGCGCAACCTGCAGCGGGCGGCACGCCTGGCACCCACCGACGAGAAGGTGCGCAACGACCTGGGTGTGGTGCAGATGAACCTGGGCAACCACGAACAGGCGCGCTTCGAGTTTCTCACCGCCATCGAGCTCAAGGACGACAACCCGCTGCCGGCGGTGAACCTGGTGACCCTGTCGCTGGTGCAGGACAACTGGCGCCAGGCGGAGGATCTGGTCAATCGCCTGCGCCTGAAGCCCGAGCAGTTCGCCGAGGCCCAGGCCCGGGCCCAGCGCATCAGGTCCAACGGGCGTGGCCCGCTGGCGGCGACCGAATCCTCGGCCGCGGCCATCAACTGATCGGGAGGTGATCATGTTCAAGCCCTGGATCGTCCTGGCCTGCCTGGCCACACCGCTGCTGGCGCAGGCCGAAGAACCACCGCGCCAACCGCGTCCGCAAACCGCCACCGAGGCCCTGCTGCAGGTGCAGGCGAGCAATCGCCAGGCCTCCAGCGTGCGCCAGGAACAGACCGACAAGGAGCGCGACCAGGCCATGCAGCGCTGGCTGGACAGCTACAAGTACGCGATTCCTGACTTCTATCGCTGGACCAAGATCAGTTCGTCGAACAATTGATATCGCACAACACTGGCACGATGCGTGTAGGAGCGGCCTTGTGCCGCGAAAGGGCCGCAAAGCGGCCCCGCAATCTCTGCATGAACGCAGGAGCCCAGGGGCTGCTTCGCAGCCCTTTCGCGGCACGAGGCCGCTCCTACAGAGAGGCGGTACTCACAAGGTCAGTGCGTGGTAAACCGCTGGTGCACCGGCGACGAACGCGGGGTCAACGCCAGCGCCAGCTGCGTGCGGTTGTGCATGTGGGTCAGGCGCAGCACCTGCGACACATAGAGCTTCACCGTGTTTTCGGTGATGCCCAGCTCGCAGGCGATCTGGTAGTTGGTCTTGCCCTTGCTCACCAGCCGGGCCACCTCAAGCTGGCGCGGTGACAGCTTCTCGAAGGCGGCGGGCAGCTCCGCCTCGCCGTCCTCGGCGTCGCTGGCGCGGCGGTGGGTGCCCTGGCCCCGGGCTTTTTCCAGGTCCTGGTAGAGATCGTCGATGGACTCGGCCAGCTCCTGCAGGCGCTGGTTGAGGCTGCCCAGCTCGCGGAAGTTGCGGCGCCGTTCGAGCAGCGCCGCTTCCTGGCGGCGCACCCCTTCGAGCAGTTCGTCGAGGTCCATGGGTTTCTGGTAGTAGTCGGCGAAGCCCTCGCGCAGGGCGCGAATCACGTCCTGCTTGTCGGCGCGGCCGGTCAGCATGATCGCCTCGAACATACGCTGCGGCCCGGCGATCTGCTTGAGGGTGCGAACCAGCTCGATGCCATCGCGCTCGGGCATGTGCAGGTCGCACAGGATCAAACCGATGGTCTCGTCGGCTTTGAAGCAGTCGATGGCCTGGCCAGTGGAATGGGCGGGGACGCAACGGTAGCCCTCGCTTTCGAGAAACTCGCACAACTCTTCGACGATCACTGGCTGGTCGTCGACCACCAGCACTTTCACCTCACTGACAGATTTATTCACGATCAACTCCCTGTTGTATCGGCTCTGCTCCCGGGCCAGACGCTCTGGCAGGTAGAAAAGTAGTCGCACTTTGCAATTATGTACATGCGCCTTGCCCGTCGAAGCGGCCCACCGGTCGGTTATTGGATCCAGACGGCCGTCAGCAGGAAGCCGGCCAGCACGTAGGGGGCAAAGGGCTGCTTGTCGCCGACCTGTTCGGCCAGCGCCTGCAGGCGCTTTTTCACCTTGGGATTGAGCAGGGTCCACAGGCGTCGCCGGCCGAACATCCAGGCCAGCACGGTGACCCCGGCGCCGATGAAGGTGCCGAGCACGTACTGCGGGCTGGTGGCCAGGGCCAGGGCGCCCATCAGCTTGACGTCGCCGGCGCCGAAGCGGCCGAGCATGTAGCCGGGCAGGGTGAGCAGCATGACGATGGCCAGGGCCCAGCCGGCCTCGCTGGCGTCGGCGCCAATCCAGCTGCGTCCGGTGGCGAACAGCCAGGCCAGGGCGCACGCCGCGACCCCGAGGGTAAGGGCGTTGGAGATTTGCCGTTCACGGACATCTTGTTCGGTGCACAAGGCAAGCCACATCAGGAGAACAATGCTTTGCATTGGCAAATTGCCATCCCTATTCGTTGAACGGTTCTATGCTTTCAGACAGGTCTCACAGTCAGGGTAGACGCGATCATGAAAGCAAGCCCGGCGGGACGGCAAAAAGGCGCGGCAGCCATCGAGTTTGTCGCGGTATTCATGGTGTTTTTCGCGGTGTTCTACGGGTTGGTCAGCTACGCCCTGCCGATGCTGATGCTGCAGTCGTTCAACCAGGCCAGCAGCGAGGCGGTTCGCCGCTGCGTGGCCGTGGACCCGACCAGCCAGACCTTTGAGCTGGACGTGCAGGGGCTGGCCCGCCAGGTGATCGGCCAGCAATTGGCGTGGATGCCCAACGCGTTGGGGTTCAACGTGCTCACCGACACCCGGGTCACGGTCGGTGTGGACAAGGTGCTCACGGTGGTGATCGACTACCCGCGCTCGCGCCTGACGCGGGTGCTGCCGACCCTGGTGCTGCCGGTGGTCGGTGACGTACCGAAGCTGCCCGCGCGGCTGCAGGCCCAGGCGAGCCTGCAACTGTGAGTGGTAGCCTGTTCGATCGCTGGTTTGCCGCGCCGGCCCCGGCCCAGACGCCCGAGGTAACGCCGGCCATTGGCCTGCAACTGTGGCTCGACGATCAGGCGCGGGTGCTGCGCCTGGCCGGCCCGCTGCGCAGCCTGCTGGCGCTGCCCGGCCAGGCAGGCGCGCAGGTGCATGACTATCTGGAACGCCACAGCTGGCTGGTGCTCGAAGGGCAGCCCGCCGACTGGCAGGGCCAGCCCCTGGACCTGGACTTTCACACCGTCATGGGCCATGCGTTGCACACCCGTGGCTGGCTGCAGCGCCATGAACAGGGCTGGATGCTGCAGCTGTTCGATATCGGCGACCTGTTGCGCGAACAGCGCTGGGATCGTCAGCGCCCCCTGCTCAGCGAGATCGGCCACGCCCTGCGCGAATGCGGCAGCGAGCGCCTGCTGCAGACGACCCGCGAACAGCTGCACAGCCTGGCCGAGCACTGGCAGGCGGCCGCGCTGCGGCTGATGCTGCGCGAGCCGGGTGGCTGGCGCCATTACGCCAGCAGCGACGAGACCTGGCCCTGGCCTGACGATCGCAGGCTGCGCGAGCGCCTGGACCGCTGGCCGGCCCATACCCTGATCGATGTTGATGACGACCCCGAACTGCTCGCCCTGTGCGGTGGTACGTCGCTGTTCCTGGTGCCCTGCCGCCAGGGCCTGGAGGCCGAGGCCTGGATACTGTGCGCCGGGGCGCGGCAGGCGCCCCCGGTCGACATGGCCCTGGCGCTGGTGCGGACCTTGACCGAGCCGCTGCTGGTGCGCCATCGCCGCCAGCAACTGCAGCATCAGGCCCATCACCTTGATGATCTGCAGCGCCAGCTGGGCGCAGGTTGGTGGGAATGGCCGGCGCACGGCGAGCTGCAGCTGGACCCGGCCCTGGCCGCGACCCTCGGGCTGGCGAACCGGATCAGCCTTGACCAATGGCTCGCCCGCCTGCACCCGGCGGACCGCGAGCCGGCGCAACTGGCCCTGGACCAGGCCCGTGACGGGCAAGCGCTGAGCCTCAGCGTGCGTTTGCCGGACCCCGATCCCCTGGCGCCGCCGCGCTGGTTCCATTGGGCCGGCCAGGGCCGGGGCGACCAGTTGCGCGGCTTCCTGCTCGATATCAGCGCCCTCAAGGCCCAGGAGCAGCAGGCCGGCGCGGCCCGTGCGCGCCTGGAGAACCTCATCGCCCGCTCACCCGCGGTGATCTACGTGCAGCGCTATGCCGAAGGCGCACTGCACAGCGACTTCTACAGCGCCAGCCTGGCGCCGTTGCTGGGTTGGGCGGCCGACAGCGAGCAGGCGCGCCAGCCGGGCCTGGCGGTGCATCCGGACGACCGCCCGCTGTGGCTGGAGCGCACCCGCAGCCTGTTGCGTGATGGCCAGGTGCGTTGCCGCTATCGCCTGCGCGATCACCTTGGTGGTTATCACTGGATGCTCGACGAGGCCCGCCTGTTGCGTGACGACCTCGGCCAGCCGCTGGAGGTGGTCGGCCTGTGGCTGGACGTCAGCGAAGCCACCGAGGCCGCCGAGCGCATGCGCCAGAGCGAGGAGCGCTACCGCGTACTGGTGGAGGACTCGCCGGCGATGATCTGCCGCTATCGCCCGGACCTGACCGTATTGTTCGGCAACCGACCCTTGGGCGATTACCTGGGCTGCACGCCTGAGCAGTTGCAGGGTGCCGACCTTGGGCAGTGGCTGTCTGCCGGCCAGCGCGAGGCCTTTCTCCTGCGCCTGCGGGCGCTGACCCCGGAGCAGCCGGTGAGCAGCGCGGAGATCTGCCTGCAACTGCCCGGCCGCGAGCACGCCTGGTGGGTCTGGGCCGACCGTGGCTTGTTCGACGCCGACGGCAACCTGCTGGAGGTCCAGGCCGTGGGGCGCGACAACACCGAGGTGCGGCGCAGCCAGCAGCAATTGCTGCAGGGCGCGAAGATGGCGACCCTCGGCGAGCTGGCCACCGGCCTGCTGCACGAGATCAACCAGCCGCTCAACGTGATGCGCATGGCGGTGGCCAACACCCTCAAGCGCCTGGAGAACGGCGCCGCCGATCAGGCCTACCTGCAGGACAAGCTGCGCCGTATCGAGGCCCAGGTCGAGCGCGCCGCCCGACTGGTCGACCATATGCGGGTGTATGGCCGGCGCTCGGCGGTCGAGCGCGAGTGCTTCGCCGCCTGGGCCGCGGTGGAAGGCGCCGGGGCGTTGCTCGAGGAAGGCCTGCGCGGCAAGGGCGTGACGCTGCGCCTGGAACCGCCGGAGGCCTTGGCGCAGGTGCTCGGGCACCAGGACCAGCTGGAACAGGTGCTGATCAACCTGATGGTCAACGCACGTGACGCCTTGCTGGAAAAGCAGGTGGCACAGCCGTGGATCCGGGTACGCCAGGCGCTGCATGGCGGATGCTTATGGCTGCTGGTGGAGGACAACGCCGGCGGGATCGATCCGCAGTTGCACGAGCGGATCTTCGAACCCTTCTTCACCACCAAGCCGGCCGGGGTCGGCACCGGGCTGGGCCTGTCGGTCAGCCATGGCATCGTCAGCCAGATGGGAGGCCGCCTGAGCGTGGACAACGGCGCCGACGGCGCGTGCTTGCGGGTCGAGCTGCCCCTTCACAGCACCAGTTGAGCGTGGCCGCTGGCGCAACTGAGGTTGGTGCCGACCTGGGCGTCGAGCAGGTCGATGCCGAGCACCTTGAGCAAGCCGTTGACCAGGGGGTCGAGCAGGGGGCCGAGCAGGTTCTTGATGACCGGTTCGAGGATGTTCTTCACCCCGTCCAGCAGTCCGGCGGTGAGCACCAGCACCTGGCCGAGGCCGCCATTGCCGGTGGGCTTGTAGGCTTCCAGGTGGATGCCCGCCAGGGTGTCGGACAGGCTCGCCACCACCTGGGCCTGGTCGCTGTCCATGGGTTGGTAGGCAGGTTCCTGGCCGATTTCGGTCGGGGCGTGGGCGCCGCTGAACAGCAGTGTCTTTTCGACCGGGCCATTGCCCAGCAGCTTGCTGTCCACCCGCAGGCCTATGCCACCGCCGGCATAGGGCACCCGTGTGCCGCAGGACGGCGGCAGGATCAGCAGGCGGCTGCAGACATTGGTGCCGATATCGATGACCGGCAGGGCCTTGACCACGGTGGTGCCGTTGCTGAGGAAGTCCGCCGGGGAATCGAACCTGCCGATGGCGATCTTCGCCGCCGAGCGCTGGGTGAGGGTGGTCAGGCTTTTCGGGGTGCAGGTGTAGTTGTCGGGTGGTGCCGGGCGCAGGCGGCTGCTGCCTTCGGCCACTTCGATGCCGATATCGATATGCACCTGGCCGTCCAGCAGCTTGATGTCGCTGACCTTGCACGGAATGCCCAGGGCGCAGGTCAGCGACTGCACGGTGCCCAGCAGGTTCAGGCTGAGCAGGTTGTTGAGCACATTGGTCAGTGGCGCGGCCAGGTCCAGCACGGCGTTGAGCAGCCCGGCGATGCCGCTCAGCAGGGGCAGGTCGAGTGACACCAATGCGCGGATCTGGGCGGTATGAATGCGCAGCTCGTCCGTGCGCGGGTCGCCCACCGCCGAGATCTGCGGGGGCTCGATCACCCGCAGTTGCACGCGGCCATTGACCAGCCCGAGCACATTGATCGGCAGGTTGGCGTTGACCGCGTGCTCGCTGGCTGCCAGCTGGATCACCCCTTGCACCAGTTGCAGCAGCTGGATGCTGGCATCCAGGCCGGCCTGGGCCGTGCCGTTCTGCAGGTCGAGCAGCTCGCCCAGTTGCAGGCCGCCCACCGGCAGGTCCGCCGCCAGCTTGCCCAGGTTGGTTATCACATCGACGGCGGCGCCGCTTTGCTGCAGCACCTTGACCGCGGCCTGCAGCAGCACGGTGGCGCTGGTGTCGGCATTGAGCAGTTGCTGGTAGTCGCCGATATCCAGGTGCAGGTCCACGGCCAGCTGGTCGAGGTACTTCAACAGGTCGAGCTGGGTGTTGGCGATGCCCTGCCAGCCCAGCACATCGAGCTGCGCCGAGCCGCCCAGGGCCTTGAGCAGGGCGTTGAGCACCGAACCCTGGGTCGAGTTGACGGTGGCCAGGGTGGTGCGGATGCTCAGCCGCGCCTGGGGCGTCCCGGGGCTGCCGGCCACCGCGCTGGCGCGCAGGGTGGTGGTGCGGGCGATGGCGCCGCCCTGGACCAGCGCGTACACCCCGCCGGCGACGCTGGTGACCACCACGTTGCTGACTTCGACCTTGATCGCCTCGTTGCGCGCGTTATCGGCGTTGAAGGTGCGCAGGTTGTCGATGCCGGTGCGCAGGTAGCCGCAGCTGGCGATCAGTGGATTGAAGGGCGAGTGGCCGTTGCGGGTGGCCGCGGTGCGGGCCAGGGTGGAGGCCTGTGGGCCGCTGCCGCTGCAGACGCCGCCGTGTTCGGCGGCTTCCAGGGCGGCCATGTCGGCGATGCGCTGCAGCTTGCGTTGTTCGAGGTAGAGGCGGCCGCTGTCGACGGTCAGGAGCATGAACACCAGGGCCAGGCCCATGGTCAGCGCGGCCATCAGGCCGATCGCGCCGCGTTGGCGCACAGCGGAACGGGGAACCACGGGCACTCCTTTGCCGGCCTGTGGCCCGGCAGCGCGGCGGCGGTGCAAGGAGTGTAGTCAAGGTGATGGCAAGTTGCCTTGTCTGCTGTTACGCCCTTATGGAACATACCGAAATTCTTTGATTTGGCTGGAGCCGCGTGGGAGCGGGCTTGCCCCGCGATGTGGTGCATGGCACCGGCTTTGCCGGTGATCGCGGGGCAAGCCCGCTCCCACGCTGGTGGTGCTTGCAACGCTGTCCTCCACGCGACAGCACAAGGTTCAATGCGGCGGGTAGTTGCTCAGCACCTGGGTCACGGTCTTCTGGATCGCCGCGTTGCGCTCCTGCGGGCTGGGCGGGTAGTTGTTCATGATCTGCTCGGCGCTGCCGCGCCATACCAGTTTGCCGTCACGTCCGTCGAACAGGTCGACCTGGATGGTCGCCACCTTGTAGTCGACGCTGCGCGTCTCGTTGTACATCGGTCCGCCCCAGTAACCGCCCCAGTAGCCACCCCAGGCCCCGCCGTAGTTGGTGGTGATCTGCTGCTGGCGGTCCTCGACGATCAGGTAGGCGCGCACCTTCACATCCGCCCGGGCATTGCCCTGGACCGGGCGCAGGCCGCGCTGGTCGAGCTGGCCGGCGACCGCCTGGCGAATGCGTTGCTCGGTCAGGTCGCTCTTGATCCGCGGGTCGTCCGGGCGATATTGCAGGCCCGGCTCCAGCCAGGCCCAACTGCGGTAAGCGGCGAAATCGCGGCTGGCATCGAAGTCGTGCTGCACGTTGTTGCTCGAACAGGCGGCCAGCAGCAGGGCCAAGGACAGTAGAACGAGACGGCGCAACATGGTGGTTCTCCGTTGAACGTTAGCTGGGAGGATAGCCGTTCATCGCCTTGCTCACCGACTCGCGCAGGGCGCCTTCGCGTTCACGCGGCGAGTCCTTGTCGCTGCCGCTTTCGGCGCTGGCGCTCCACACCGGCTGGCCGTTGCGGGCATCGAACAGGTCGATGCGCACCACCATCACTTCGACTTCGTAGGTGCGCACGATCGGCACGCTGGCGTAGCCGCCATAGCCGTTGCGGTAGCCACCGTAGCCGACGCTACCGTAGGGGTAGGGGCCGTAGTAGGGATCGTAGTCGTAGTCGCGCACCTGGCGCAGGCGCCGTTCCAGGCGTACGTCGGCGCTGACCAGCAGGTCGGCGGGGGCATTGTGGGCCGGGCGCAGGCCGTGCTGGTCGAGGGCGCCGCTCACCGCGTCGGCCAGCTGGCCCGGCGTCGCGTTGACCAGGCCTCCGGGTGGCTGGTTGTTGCGCCAGCTCCAGCTGCGATAACGGCCGTAATCGCGTACCGGCGCGGGATAGGCGCTGGCATCGAAGGTCCTGGCGGCCTGGGGCGGCGCCGGGGGCAGCGGCTTGCCGCTGGCGACATAGGGGTTGCTGCCCTGGCAGGCGGCCAGGGCGAGGGGGAGCAAGGCCAGGCAGAGCAGACGATACGGCATGGATCCTCCTGGCAAGCGGGTCAGTGGGGGCGGCACATCCAGTGCAGGTAGCGGCCCAGGCCGGCGAAGCTGGGATGGCGGCGGTGCGCCAGTTCCATCTCCAGCAGATCGAGCAGCTCGGCCTTGTCCTGGAACTCCTTGGGCATGTAGTCGTGGAATACCCGTACACCGCTCTCGCTTTCGACCTTCCACAGAGCTTCAAGTTGCGCCTTGAGCTCGCGCGGATCAAGTGGTTTCTGTGGCGTGAGACTCTGCTTTTCACCGGCCAGGCGATTGTGCCGCAGCTTGCGGAAATGCCCCTTGAGCAGGTTGCGGTAGACCAGCGCGTCGCGGTTGTAGAAGGCCAGCGACAACCAGCCACCCGGCGCGGTCAGTTGATGCAGGACCGGCAGGATGCTCTCGGGCTCGGCCAGCCATTCGAGCACCGCGTGGCACAGCACCAGGTCGTACGGCTCGGTGAGCTGGCCGAGCAGGTCCTGCCAGGGCGCCTGGATGAAGGTCGCCTGTTGGCCGGCCTCGGCGAAGCGCGCGCGGGCACCGTCGAGCATCGGCGCGGCGGGTTCGGCAAGGGTTACCTGGTGGCCGCGCTGGGCCAGCCACAGGGCCATGTGGCCGAGGCCCGCGCCGATGTCGAGCACCCGCAGCTGACGGTCGGGCAGGGCTTCAGCCAGGTCGGCCTGGAGCACCGCCAGGCGGATGGCGCCCTTGGCGCCGCCATAGATCTTCTCGGCGAAGCGGCTGGCCAGTTCATCGAAGTGACGGTCGTTCATTTGCCGAAGCGCCTCTCGCTGTCGGCGAGCTTGGCCCGCACCACCTCGTCCATGTCCAGGCCCAGTTCGCTGCACAGCAGCAACAGGTAAAGGACGATATCGCCCACTTCCTGACCGGCATGGGCGAGTTTGTCGGCGGGCAGCTGGCGGGACTGGTCCTCGCTCAGCCACTGGAAGATCTCTACCAGTTCAGCCATTTCGACGCTGGCGGCCATGGCCAGGTTCTTCGGGCTGTGGAACACCCGCCAGTCGTTGGTGTCGCGGATGCGGTGCAGGCGTTCGGTCAGTTCTTGCAGGTTCATCGGGGTCTCCTCGTGGCGCATAGCTTCCGGCGAGGTGCCTTGCAAAGCAAGCCCGATCAGAGCGTGCGCCAGCTGCCGAGCATATGCAGCAGCCCGCCGTGGCCATCCAGGCGCAGCTCGCCGCTCGGCCCCGCCTCGCTGGCGCTCAGTATCACCTCCGAAGGCAAGCGCACCGGCTTGTGGAAGTCCACCGCGAAGGCATACCCGGTCTTGGGCAGGTGCCCCTGCAAGGCCGCCAGCGCCATGGCCTTGCTCCACATGCCGTGGGCGATGGCCCTGGGGAAGCCGAACAGGCGTGCCGTGAGGCTGCTCAGGTGGATCGGGTTGTAGTCGCCGCAGACCCTGGCGTAGCGCCGGCCGATATCGCCGTCGGCATACCAGCGGGTCGCCTCGGGCAGCGCGGCGGGCGTCGTTTCGGTCAGGTCGGCCACTGGCGCGTCAAGCTTGAGGCCGCGCACCAGCATGCGGCTGGTCTCGCGCCAGAGCAGGCCGAGGCCGTCCTCGGCCTCGGTCACCAGGTCGAAGGTGCCGCCCTTTTCATGGGGCTGCAGGTTGTCGGCATACACCGCGAAGCGCAGCCCGTCGATGCCGCCCAGGGGGCGCAGCACCTGCAGGCTGTTGTGCAGGTGCACCAGCCCCAGCAGCGGGAAGGGAAACGCCTCGGCGGTGAGCAGCTGCAGTTGCAAGCTGAAGGCCATGATGTGCGGGTAGGTACCCGGCAGGCGGCCGTCGTCGGCGAAGTGGCAGAGCCGGCGGTAGGCCGCCAGGTTGGCGGGATCGACCCGCAGGAAGCAGCGCAGGCCCTGCTCCGGCAGCTGGCTGCCACGGATCTTGCGTTTGCCGAGGGCGCGCAGGTACAGGCTTAGCCGTGAGTCGGGGCTGTGCAGGTCGTGCCAGGGTCGGGTCATGGTCAGGCTCCCATCAAGGCCTGGCCGCAGACCCGCAGGGCCTGGCCATTGACCGCGCCCGAGCCTGGCTGGCTGAGCCAGGCGATGGCTTCGGCGACGTCCTGCGGCAAGCCGCCCTGGCCCAGCGAGCTCAGGCGCCGGCCGGCCTCGCGCAGGCCCATGGGCATGGCCGCGGTCATGTGCGTCTCGATGAAGCCCGGCGCCACGGCGTTGATGCTGGCGCCCTGTTCGGCCAGGCGTGGCGCCCAGGCCTGGGCGAAGCCGATCAACCCGGCCTTGCTGGCCGCATAGTTGGACTGGCCACGGTTGCCGGCGATGCCGCTGACCGAGGCGAGCAGGGTGATGCGCGCATCCGCGTGCAGCTTGCCGCCCTCGAACAGCGCCTCGGTCAGCACCTGGGGCGCCTTGAGGTTGACGGCCAGCACCGCGTCCCAGTACTCCGGGGTCATGTTGGCGAGGGTCTTGTCGCGGGTGATGCCGGCGTTGTGCACGACGATATCCAGGCCCTGGGGCAGGGCTTCGAGCAACTGCGCGGCGGCATCGGCGGCGCAGATGTCCAGCGCCAGGGCACGGCCACCCAGGCGCGCGGCGAGGGCGTCAAGGTCGCGCTGGGCCTGGGGCACATCGAGCAGCGTCACCTCGGCGCCGTCCCGGGCCAGGGTCTCGGCAATCGCCGCACCGATACCCCGGGCGGCGCCGGTGACCAGCGCGTGACGGCCGGCCAGCGGCCGAGTCCAGTCCTGTACCTGGGCGGCGCAGGGCGCCAAGCGCAGGACCTGGCCGGAAACAAACGCGCTCTTGGGCGAAAGGAAGAAGCGCAGCGCGCCCTCGAGCTGGCTTTCGGCGCCTTCGGCGACATACAGCAGGTTGGCCGTGGCGCCATAACGCAGCTCCTTGGCCAGCGAGCGGCTGAAGCCTTCGAGGGCGCGCTGGGCGACGCTGGCCTGCGCATCGACCACGGCTTCTGGCGCACGCCCGAGGATCACCACGTGGGCGCTGGAGGCCAGGCTGCGCAGCAGGGGTTGGAAAAATTCGCGCAACTGCTTGAGGTCATCGCTGTCGGACAGGTGACTGGCATCGAACACCACCGCCTTGAGCTTCGGCCCGAGACCCGCGACCCAGGCGGGGGCCTCGAGCGCTTGGCTGCCGAAGCCGTAGCAGTCGGCCGTCAGACGCGGGGCGATCGCCGCCACCTGGCCTGCCAGCGGCCCGCCGCCCAGCACCAGCGCGCCCTCGATGGGGCGCAGGCGTCCGGCCTGCCAGCGCTCCAGCGGCACCGGGCGGGGCAGGCCGAGGGCATCGACCAGTTTTCGTCCGAGGGTGGAGTTGGCAAAGCCCAGATAGCGGTCGCTCATGTACGGTTCTCCCTGAAGGCAAGCATGCAAGTGTGGACCAAGTTTGTGGCAGGGTCGTTCGGATGCGTGAAAAGAACCTAGGCTTAAGGCTCAAATTGTTTCAGGAGGAACAGGCATGCAGTCAATTCGCCGGGTCGCAATCCTGGGTGGCAACCGGATTCCCTTCGCCCGCTCCAACGGCGCCTACGCCAAGGCCAGCAACCAGGCGATGCTCACGGCGGCCCTCGAAGGCCTGGTGGAGCGTTACCGGCTGCACGGCCTGCGCCTGGGCGAGGTGGCGGCCGGCGCGGTGCTCAAGCATTCGCGTGACATGAACCTGACCCGCGAGTGCTTGCTCGGCTCAAGGCTGTCGCCGCAGACGCCGGCCTACGACATCCAGCAGGCCTGCGGCACCGGCCTGGAAGCCGCGTTGCTGGTGGCCAACAAGATTGCCCTGGGGCAAATCGACAGTGGCATTGCCGGGGGTGTCGACACCACCTCGGACGCGCCTATCGCCGTGAGCGAAGGGCTGCGGCAGGTCCTGCTGCAGGCCAACCGCGGCAAGAGCCTCGGCGAACGTCTCAAGCCCTTTTTGAAACTGCGCCCGGGCCTGCTCAAGCCCGAGCTGCCGCGCAATGGCGAGCCGCGCACGGGGCTTTCGATGGGCGAGCATTGCGAGCGCATGGCGCAGACCTGGCAGATCGGCCGCGAGGAGCAGGATGAACTGGCACTGCTCAGCCACCAGCACCTGGCGGCGTCCTACCGCGAGGGCTGGCACGACGATCTGCTCACGCCCTACCTTGGCCTGACCCGGGACAACAACCTGCGCGCCGACCTGACCCTGGAGCAGTTGGCCAAGCTCAAGCCGGTGTTCGAGCGCAGTGGTCTGGGCACGCTGACACCGGGCAATTCCACGCCGCTGACCGATGGCGCCTCGCTGGTGTTGCTCGGCAGCGAGGCCTGGGCCGAGGCGCAGGGCTTGAAGGTGCAGGCCTACCTGGTGGACGGCGAGGCGGCGGCGGTCGATTTCGTCCACGGCCAGGAAGGCCTGCTGATGGCACCGGTGTACGCGGTGCCGCGGCTGCTGGCGCGCAATGGCCTGACCTTGCAGGATTTCGACTTCTACGAGATCCACGAAGCTTTCGCCGCCCAGGTGCTGTGCACCCTCAAGGCCTGGGAGGATACCGACTACTGCCGCACGCGCCTGGGGCTCGAAGGGCCGCTGGGGTCGATCGATCGCGCCAGGCTGAACGTGAAGGGCAGCTCGCTGGCTGCGGGGCATCCATTCGCGGCGACGGGAGGGCGGATACTGGCGAACATGGCCAAGCTGCTGGGCGAGCGTGGCAAGGGACGTGGGCTGATCTCGATCTGCGCGGCGGGCGGGCAGGGAGTGACGGCGATCGTCGAGCGCTAGTGCCCTGTCTCGGAAATAAGCTGGCTTCGCTTTCGCACCGGCAAGCATCACCAGCGTGGGAGCGGGCTTGCCCCGCGATACGGATCGCGGGGCAAGCCCGCTCCCACGCCGTTCCGATTAAATCCTTGCGTCTTGTGTTGTTCCATCAGTTGGCTGGTACCCTTGTCCGACCCGAGACACCAGGCCTCAACATGTCGATCACCGGACCACGTCCCATCCCCGCCCTGGACCACCTGCCCAGACCGCTCTACGCCCGTGCCGAGAGCCTGGGCGCCGGGTCCTGGACTACTCGTCACCAGCACGACTGGGTGCAGTTTTCCTACGCCATCAGCGGCGTGCTTGGCGTCTACACCAGCGATGGCAGCTACTTCGCCCCGCCACAGTGGGGCGTGTGGATCCCCGCCGGCACCGAACATGAAGTGCTGACCTCGATGCAGGCCGAGATGCGCAGCCTGTACGTGCGCCGCGACGCCTGCCCCTGGGCGCCGGGCGAATGCCGGGTACTGGAGGTCACGCCGCTGGCGCGGGAGCTGATCAAGCAGTTCTGCACCTTCGCGGTGAACTACCCGGAAGGCGACAGTGCCGAGGCGCGGCTGGTGGCTGTGTTGCTGGACCAGTTGCGCACCCTGCCGCAGGTGGGATTCTCGCTGCCGCTGCCGCGCCACCCGGGCCTGCTGGCGTTGTGCAACGGCTTGATCGCCGCCCCCGACCAGCCCCAGACCCTGCAGCAGTGGGCGGTGCAACTCGGGGTGTCGGAAAAGACCCTGATGCGCCTGTTCCAGCGCGAGACAGGCCTGAGCTTTCGCAACTGGCGCCAGCGCATGCGCCTGCTGTCGTCGCTGGCGCTGCTGGAGGCCGGGGAGAGCGTCACCCAGGCCGCGCTGGGCTGCGGGTATGACTCGACCTCGGCCTATATCGCCGCATTCCGCCAGCTGTTCGGCGCGACCCCGGGGGAGCTGCGCCTGTAAGAGATTGCCTTGCGCTGTCGCGCAGGGAATAACACCCGAGAGAGAGTCGCTTATCCTGTGGGAGCGGGCTTGCCCGCGAACACCGGCGGAGCCGGTGCCATACACCGCGCTGGATTCTTCGCGGGTAAACCCGCTCCCACAGGGTCAAGCTAAATCAATGGGTTGCGTGTTTCTTCATGAGTGGCCGCCGTCAGTGACAGCACCCGCTGCCATTGGCCAGGTCCTTGAGGATCGGACAATCCGGCCGGTCATCGCCCTGGCAGTGGGCCACCAGCTCGCCAAGGGTGTCGCGCAGGCTCACCAGCTCCTCGATGCGCTTGTTCAGCGCCTCGATATGCTGCATGGCCAGGGCCTTCACGTCGGCGCTGGCGCGCTGGCGGTCCTGCCACAGGGTCAGCAGCCTGGCGACTTCCTCCAGGGAAAAACCCAGGTCGCGCGAGCGCTTGATGAACGCCAGGCTGTGCAGGTCCTCCTGCTGGTACAGCCGGTAGCCGCTTTCGCTGCGCGTGGCGGGACGCAGCAGGCCGATGGACTCGTAGTAGCGGATCATCTTGGCGCTGAGCCCGCTGCGGCGGGCGGCCTGGCCGATGTTCATGGGGCCTCCTGGTCGATGGCGGTGGGTTTCCAGGTCTTCAGCCACAGGGCATTGCTCACCACGCTGACGCTGGACAGCGCCATGGCGGCGCCGGCCAGCACCGGATTGAGGTAGCCCAGCGCGGCCAGGGGGATGCCGATCAGGTTGTAGATGAATGCCCAGAACAGGTTCTGGCGGATCTTCGCGTAGGTCTTGCGGCTGATCTCCAGGGCGGCGGGCACCAGGCGCGGGTCGCCGCGCATCAGGGTGATGCCGGCCGCCTGCATGGCCACGTCGGTGCCACCGCCCATGGCGATGCCGATATCGGCGGCCGCCAGCGCCGGGGCATCGTTGATGCCGTCGCCGACCATGGCCACCACGCCCTGCTGCTTGAGTGCGGCCACCGTGGCCGCCTTGTCCGCCGGCAGCACTTCGGCGTGCACGTCGTCGATGCCGAGGGCCTCGGCCACCACCTTGGCGCTGCCGCGGTTGTCGCCGGTCAGCAGGTGGCTGCTGATGTGGCGCGCATGCAAGTCGGCGATGGCCTGGCCGGCGCCGGGCTTGAGGCTGTCGCCAAAGGCGAACAGGCCCAGCACGCGGGGCTGGCTGCCACGCTCGATCAACCAGGACAAGGTACGGCCCTCGGCCTCCCAGGCCTGGGCGCTGGCCGCCAATTCGCCCGGCACCAACCGGCTCTCGTCGAGCAGGCGGCGGTTGCCCAGGGCCAGCTCGCGGCCATCCACCTGGCCGGCGATGCCACGGCCGGTGAGGGACTGGCTGTCGGCCACTTGCGGTACGTCAAGATCGCGTTCGGCGCAGGCATCGAGCACCGCCTTGGCCAAGGGGTGTTCGCTGCCACGTTGTAGGGCACCGGCCAGGCGCAGCAGTTCGTTGTCGTCGCCGCTGCTGGCCTTTTGATGGACGATGCGCGGGCTGCCGGAGGTGAGGGTGCCGGTCTTGTCGAACACCACGCGGTTGACCGCATGCGCGCGCTCCAGCGCTTCGGCGTCCTTGATCAGGATACCGTGGCGGGCGGCGACGCCGGTGCCGGCCATGATCGCGGCGGGCGTGGCCAGGCCCAGGGCGCAGGGGCAGGCGATCACCAGCACGGCGACGGCGTTGATCAGCGCGGTTTCCAGCGGTGCGCCGGCCAGCCACCAGCCGACCAGGGTGACCAGGGCCAGTACCAGCACCGCGGGGACGAACACCTGGCTGACCCGGTCGACCAGCTTCTGGATCGGCGCCTTGGCCGCCTGGGCGTCCTCGACCAGGCGGATGATGCGGGCGAGCACGGTCTCGGTGCCCAGCGCCAGGGTCTTCACCAGCAAACGGCCTTCGCCGTTGATGGCGCCACCGGTCACCGCGTCGCCGGGCTGCTTGGGCACCGGCAGGCTTTCGCCACTGATCAGGGCTTCATCGGCATGGCTGCTGCCTTCGAGCACCTGGCCATCGACCGGGAAGCGCTCGCCGGGCTTGACCAGCACCACATCCTCCAGGCGCAGCTGGCTGATGGCGACGTCTTCCTCGCGCCCCTCGACCACCCGCACGGCGCGTTCCGGGCGCAGGGCTTCCAGTGCCCGGATGGCGCTGGCGGTCTGGCGCTTGGCGCGGCTTTCCAGGTACTTGCCCAGCAGCACCAGGGCGATCACCACCGCCGAGGCTTCGAAATACAGGTGCGGTTCCATGCCGGTGTGGGCATTGGCCCATTGGTACAGGCTCAGGCCGTAGCCGGCGCTGGTGCCCAGGGCGACCAGCAGGTCCATGTTGCCGGCACCGGCGCGCACGGCCTTCCAGGCGGCGACATAAAAGCGCGCGCCAAGGATGAACTGCACCGGGGTGGCCAGCAGGAACTGCGCCCAGGCCGGCAGCATCCAGTGCAGGCCGAAGGGTTGCACCAGCATCGGCAGCACCAGTGGCAGGGCCAGCAGCAGGGCGGCGCCGACCGCCAGGCGTTCGTTGCGCAGGCGGCGTCGGGCCTGGGCCTGGTCATCGTGGGGAGTACGCGGCAGGGTGGCGCTGTAGCCGGCCTTCTCGACCGCGGCGATCAGCGCGCCGTCGTCGACGCCCTCGAGCACTTCGAGGTGGGCGCGTTCGCTGGCCAGGTTGACGCTGACTTGCTCGACCCCCGGCAGCTTGCCGAGGGCGCGCTCGACCCGGCCGGCGCAACTGGCGCAGGTCATGCCGCCGATCTGCAGTTCGAGGGTGCGGGTGGGGACGCTGTAACCGGCGTCGCGCACCGCGCCGACCAGTGCCGGCAGGCTGTCGGCCGGGGCCTGGACCCGGGCCTGCTCGGTGGCGAGGTTGACGCTGACGTGTTCGGTACCGGTGACCTTGCGCAGGGCGCGTTCGACCCGACCTGCGCAACTGGCGCAGGTCATGCCGGCGATCGGCAGGTCGAAGGTGGTGGATGCGGGCATGGCTCTCTCCTCCGTGGACTGGCCTCCAGCATCAACCTTGCCATGCGGGCAAGGTCAATAGCCCAGGCCGGCTCGCTTCAGCACCAGGCCATTTTGCCCCATCGCAATGCGGTACTTGTTGATCTGGCCCGCCTGCAGGGTCAGGCGCGTGCTGCGTTGGTCCTCGACGCCCGGCGCGCAGCCGGGTACCTGCCCTGGCAGCAGGCGCAGGCGTACATCCACCGGGCCCGGCGGCAGGTTGAACGAAGTCGCCTGCTCCTGGAACAGGCGACCGGACAACTGGTCGTTGAGGTAGATGCCGATCTCGCAGCTGGTGGCCACTTCCAGGCGTTCCCGGGAAATGATCAGCACGCTGTAGTCCGAATTGCCCTCGGCGCTGACCGGTGGCACGACGGCCAGTGCGCCCAGCAATCCGACGAGGCCCAATGCTGCCCTGATCATGAAAAATCTCCTGCTTGCCAAAATCGTCAAAGGCGCAGCTTGGCCGAGCCGCGCGCGGATTTCCAGCCCGGCCGTTTTCCGCGGAACTTGACCTTGCCCCGATGGCAAGGCTGAGACTGGGCAAAACCCACAAGGAGGCAACCTCGATGCAAGTGTTCAATGTGCAAGGCATGACCTGTGGCCATTGCGTGAAGGGCGTGACCCGGGCGGTGCAGGAGCAGGATGCGGCGGCGCGGGTGGAAGTGGACCTGGCGGCGCGGCAGGTGCGGGTGGAAAGTGCCCTGGCGGCGGATCAGATCCTGGCGGCGATTCGTGAAGAGGGGTATCAAGCCGAAGTGGCCTGAAAAGGCGACCTCTGTAGGAGCGGGCTTGCCCCGCGATAGCGCCAGAACAGGCAATGATGTTGGCCTGGGTGGCCTCATCGCGGGGCAAGCCCGCTCCCACGCAGATCCTCCCACGCCGATCCTGCTGCAACCCTGTTTTCTGCCTTTTCCTACAGGACACGCAGGATCAATTATTACAAAGGTTTTCAACGCCGGGCGATCCAGTGCAGGTAGACTAGCAAACTTGCTTAGCCTGCTATGGATTCTCCATGAACCTGCGAACCTTGCTGATTCTCGGCGCCCTCAGTGCGTTCGGGCCTCTGGCGATCGACTTCTATCTGCCGGCCTTCCCGGCCATGGCGCATGCCTTCGGCACCGACGAAAAGCATGTGCAGGCCACCCTGGCCGCCTACTTCCTCGGCCTGTCCCTGGGCCAGCTCGCCTACGGGCCGGTGGCCGACCGTTTCGGCCGGCGCCTGCCGCTGCTGTTCGGGGTCGGCCTGTTCACCGTGGCATCGCTGGCCTGCGCCTATGCGCCCAATCTCGACAGCCTGATCCTGGCGCGTTTCGTCCAGGCTCTGGGCGGTTGCGCCGGGATGGTGCTGTCGCGGGCGATCGTCAGCGACAAGTGCGACGCGGTGGCCTCGGCCAAGGTGTTCTCGCAGTTGATGCTGGTGATGGGCCTGGCGCCGATCCTCGCGCCGATGCTCGGTGGCGTGCTGGTCAACGTGGCCGGCTGGCAATCGATCTTCCTCGCCCTGGGCCTGTTCAGCGCCGCGTGCCTGCTGGCGGTCGGCCTGGGCTTGCCGGAGAGCCTGCCGGCCCATATTCCACGCCAGCCGCTGTCGGGCGCGCTGCGCCAGTACCTGAGCCTGCTCGGCGACCGAGTGTTCGTCGGCCATGCGCTGACCGGCGGCATCGCTATCGCCGGGATGTTCGCCTACATCGCCGGTTCGCCGTTCGTATTCATCAAGCTTTACGGCGTGCCGCCCGAGCACTACGGTTGGCTGTTCGGCACCAACGCCGCCGGCTTCATCCTGATGGCCCAGGTCAATGCGCGGCTGCTGGCCAAGCGCGGCCCGGCATTCCTGCTGGCGCGGGCGGTATGGTTGTACCTGGTGGCGGCGCTGGCGCTGCTGGTGGTCGCGGCGTTGCGCCCGGCACAGCTCTGGCCATTACTGGTGCCGCTGTTCGTGTGCATCGCCAGCCTCGGCTGCATCATCCCCAATGCCTCGGCCTGTGCCATGAGCGGGCAAGGTACGCGGGCGGGCAGCGCCTCGGCCCTGATGGGCTGCCTGCAGTTCAGCGTCGCCGCGGGCGCGGCGGCGCTGGTCGGGGTGCTGCACGACGGCAGCGCGGTGCCCATGGCGCTGGTGATCAGCCTGTGCGGCGCGTTGGTGGTCAGTGTCGCAATGCTGACCCGGCGCCTGCAGGCCAGCCGGCCTGCGTGAGCGGGTGGGGCGCGTTGAGACGCGCCTCCAGCAGGGCGACGAACGATCGCGCCTCGGCCTCGCTACGGAAACTCACCACATGCTGGTCGAGCTGGACCTGCCAGGGGCAGGCGGGATTCCGGTTCGACGCACTGACGACAATCTTCATCGCGATCCACCTCCAGTGAGCGGGAGCGGATCTAGTGTAGCGCCGCCCCCGGCCCGTGCCATGACCGGGATCAGTCCCCTGACTGACGGTCATGACGGTCTGAAGTAGGGAGACGTTCTGTTTTGCAAGACGGAAATTTTCCCCCTCCTTGTCAGATGCATCGACCCCCCTGATAGCGACTGTCAGCCTCGTTCCCGCTAGAGCCACGGTAGTACGGGGGATGAGCAGAATCAGCCGTCTGTCACTCTGACAGACGCATCTTTCAGAACGTTTTGGGGGAGGCAAATCCCGACCCATCCGGGGCATGCCTCCCTCACGGCGAGCACCCTCCAGCGGCTTATACTGCCTCCGGTGACCAGCGCGGGATGAGCGTTTCCCGGGGCTGGCGTCCACCCTCCGGCACACGAACCATCCCGCGCTTGCCCACACCGGAGGCAGGGCATCTGCAGCGTTCGCCAGCAGGCGGGATTCAACAGGGAGCTTCAGGTTCATGAACGCAGTCCGCAGCATCAGTCAGGTCGCCAACCTGATGGCCGATCCCAAGCGCAGCGCCATGTTGTGGGCGTTGATCGATGGCACCCCGCGTGCGGCGGACGAGCTTGCCGTACTCACCGGGCTGAGCACCTCGTCGGCCTGCGCGCATCTGTCATTGTTGTCCAGTGCCGGGCTGCTCAGGCACGAGGCGCGTGGCCGCAAGCGCTTCTTCCGCCTGGCCGCGCCGGAAGTCGGCACTGCGGTGGAGGCGCTGGCCAGCGTTCAACTGGCGACCCGCATACCTGCAGAGCAGGGCACGACGCTGCAGATTCCCCTGTCGATGCGCAAAGCGCGCCTGTGTGGCGACCACCTGGGCGGCGAAGTGGCCGCCGCGCTGCTCCACCGCCTGCATGTAGCCGGTTGGCTGGAAGGAAACGAGCAGTACCTGTCGGTGAGCCAGGAGGGCAAGGAGCACCTGGAGGCGCTGGGGGTGTTCATCGACGCGTTGGCCGCCGGTGACCGGCACGGCTGCGTGATCTGCCATTGCAGCAAATGGAACGATCAGGGCCCGCACCTGGGCGGTTGCCTGGGCAAGGCCCTGCTCCGCTTGTTCACCCAGTCGGGTTGGGTGCGTGAGCAGGAAGGCAGCCGGGCGGTACAGCTCACACCGCTCGGCCAGCAGCAAATCAACGCGATCGCCTGCCTCCCGGCCCGGCAGGTCGGCTAACGGACCAGCCGTGCGTCCAGGCTGTTCTGCGCCAGGCGGCGTGCCTGGTCCTGGGTCATGCCCAGGTGCTGGTGCAGGGCGTGGAAGTTCTCGGTGACATAGCCACCGAAGTAGGCCGGATCATCGGAGTTGACCGTGACCTTCACGCCACGCTCGAGCATGTCGAGGATGTTGTGCTGGCCCATGTGTTCGAACACGCACAGTTTGGTGTTGGATAGCGGGCAGACGGTCAGCGGGATCTGCTCGTCGATGATGCGCTGCATCAGGCGCTCGTCCTCGATGGCGCGCACGCCGTGGTCGATCCGCTGGATCTTCAGCAGGTCGAGGGCTTCCCAGATGTACTCGGGCGGGCCTTCCTCGCCCGCGTGGGCCACGGTCAGGAAGCCTTCGCTGCGGGCGCGGTCGAACACGCGCTGGAACTTGCTTGGCGGATGGCCTTGCTCCGAGCTGTCCAGGCCCACGGCGATGAAGGCGTCGCGGAACGGCAGGGCCTGGTCCAGGGTCTTGTGCGCTTCGTCTTCACTCAGGTGGCGCAGGAAGCTGAGGATCAGGCCACTGCTGATGCCCAACTGCTCGCGACCATCCTTCAAGGCCCGGTTGATGCCATCGAGCACCACCTCGAACGGAATGCCCCGGTCAGTGTGGGTCTGCGGGTCGAAGAAGGGTTCGGTGTGGATAACGTTCTGCGCCTTGCAGCGTTGCAGGTAGGCCCAGGTCAGGTCGTAGAAGTCCTGCTCGGTGCGCAGGACATCGGCGCCCTGGTAGTAGAGATCGAGGAACTCCTGCAGGTTGTTGAAGGCGTAGGCGCTGCGCAGGGTCTCGACGTCCGCCCAGGGCAGGGCGATCTTGTTGCGTTCGGCCAGGGCGAACAGCAGTTCGGGCTCCAGCGAGCCCTCCAGGTGCATGTGCAGTTCCGCCTTGGGCAAGGCGTTCAGCCATTCATACATGTGTGCAATCTCGATCAGGTACGGTTGGCCGCCATTCTACAGGGCCTGGCCGGGCAATGCGCCCACCCAGGCCTGCATCGCCCGGGATTACCAGATGAGCGTCTCGCCCTTGTAGTTGATGAAGCGCAGGCCGCCATTGCCGCTCTGGGCCTTGACCTGCTCGAGCATGCCACGGGTGCTGGTGAGCACGTCGATCTCGGCGTTCTCGCCGCCCATGTCGGTCTTCACCCAGCCCGGGTGCATGGCCAGCACGGCCAGGTCGGGGCGCTGCAGCTCGACCACGAAGCTGTTGATCATCGAGTTGAGCGCGGCCTTGCTGGCCTTGTACAGGCAGACTTCGCCACCGTCGGGGATGGTCACGCTGCCCAGGATCGAGCTCATGAACGCCAGTACGCCGCTGCCTTCGCGTACCTGGCCGGCCAGGCGGCGGGCCACACGGATCGGCGCCACGGCGTTGGTCATGAACAGCTCGCCGATCTGTTGTACCTGCACGCTTTCCAGGTCTTGCGGCAGCGGGCCCATCACCCCGGCGTTGACGAACACCAGGTCGAACACTTCACTTTGCAGGCGCTGCTTGAGCCCGTCGAGCTGGGCAGTGTCGTTCATCTCCAGGCGCTCGATGCGCACCCCGGAGACTTCGCCCAGCGCACCCGGATTTTGCGGATCGCGCACGGTGGCGATTACGTTCCAGCCATCTTCGCGCAGGCGTTGCACCAGGCCCAGGCCAAGGCCTCGGGAGGCCCCGATGATCAGGGCGTTCTTGTTGGCGGTCATAGCGATACTCCATATCAAGGGCGGGGCGAGCGGTTTCGCTCACCGCGCGACAGCGGGGGAGATTGCCCTCCGCAGGGGAAGGCCTGGGTGACGAGCATAAACCAGCTTCCGGTCGGTTGCCCCGTCACCACTGATCAAAAAATGATCGATGGTATGAAAGGCCGGTGGAGCCGGGGTCTGGCAGGGTGGTTCACGGGTTATCCACAGGCTGCTCCACAGTAATTGTGTGCAAGCGCAGCGGCCTGGAAATATTCGCTCCAGGGCATGATGGCGCTGACGCCTGGGGATAACTCATCGGCTTTCAGTGACTTGGGTCTGTGTCACACAATTGTGATCAAAATATGCTCAATGCTCTACAGGCCTTGCCGCACAAGGCCTGTATCGGAATGCCCCAAGCTTATCCACAGGCAGGCCCACAGTAGTTGTGGGCAATGCTCAGGCCCGTTCCAGCAGGATGCGCCCACGGCTCAGGTCGGCGAGCTGCTGCTGCAGCACCTCGAGATGGCTGTCACCCAGGGCGATGCGCAGATCGACGCCGTTGGCGGTGAACTGCTCGTCCAGCACCAGGCCGTCGACTTCGCCCAGGCGCAGCTTGACCAGCGCCAGTTCGCTGAAGGTGCAGCTGCAGGTGAACTCGCTGCGCTGTACCAGCAAGCGCTTGGGCGCCTGCTGCAGGCACTTGTTGGCGCCGCCGCCATAGGCCCGGGCCAGGCCGCCGGTGCCCAGTTGGATGCCGCCGTACCAGCGGATCACCAGGACCACCACCTGGTCGCAGTCCTGGGCCTCGATGGCGGCCAGGATCGGGCGCCCGGCCGTACCACCAGGCTCGCCGTCGTCGCTGCTGCGGTATTGGCCGCCGAGCTTCCAGGCCCAGCAGTTGTGGGTGGCCGCCAGGTCGCTGTGGCGTTCGATGAAGGCCATGGCCTCGGCCGGGCTGCTGATCGGGCCGGCGAGGGTGATGAAGCGGCTCTTGCGGATGTCCTCGCGGAACTCGCAGAGCTCGAGCAGGGTAGAAGGCATAAGTCCGGGTCAGGCGGGCGTGCTGATGCCGCAGCCTTTGAGAATGATGTGGATAAGGTTGTTGCTGGCGTCTTCCATGTCCTGCTTGGTCAGCCGGCTGCGTCCGGTCACCTGGCAGATCTGGGTGGCGAAGTCGGCGTAGTGCTGGGTGCTGCCCCAGAGCAGGAAGATCAGGTGCACGGGGTCCACCCGGTCCATCTTGCCGGCGTCCATCCAGGCCTGGAACACCGCGGCCCGACCGCGGAACCATTCGCGGTAGTCGGCGCTGAAGTACTCGCTCAGGCATTCGCCGCCGCTGATCACTTCCATGGCGAAGATCCGCGAGGCCTGTGGGTTGCGCCGGGAGAACTCCATCTTGGTGCGGATGTACTGGCTGAGCGCTTCGGCCGGGTCGTCCTCCACGCTCAGGGCGTTGAAGGTGCTGTCCCACAGCTCGATGATGTTACTCAGCACCGCGATGTACAGGCCCAGCTTGTTGGTGAAGTAGTAGTGCAGGTTGGCCTTGGGCAGCCCGGCCTTGAGCGCGATGGTGTTCATGCTCGTGCCCTTGTAGCCGTGCCGGGCGAACTCGTCTTCGGCGGCCTGGATGATGGCCTGTTCGTTCTTCTGGCGAATGCGGCCGGCGGGCTTGCCCGAGGCGGGGGAGCGATGCGCAGGGACTTCTAGGGTCATGGACGATTCCGGGCGGGTCGTTACGGATGTCCGACAGATTACCTGCCTGTGCCGAAGTGACAAGCATTAGCGGTACAGATGCGTATCAACGTGTCGCAGCCAGGCTCTCGAGGAAGCTTTCCAGCACCAGGTTCGGCCGGCGGCCCTTGCGGGTCACCCAACTCAGGCCCAGGTCATAGAAGCGCTGGGCGGGCTTGAGCGCACGCAGGCGTCCCTGCTGCACCCAGAACATCGCGTAATGGTCGGGCAGGTAGCCGATGTAGCGTCCGGTCAGGATGAGAAAGGCCATGCCTTCGCGGTCCGAGGCACTGGCGGTGCAGCGCAGGGCCTGGTAATGGGCCTGGATGTCGGCCGGCAGGCGGAAGGTCGGGGCGATCGCGTCCTGGCCATTGAGGCGATCGTCGTCGATCTGCTGGTCGTCGGCATAGAACAGTGGATGGCCGACCGCGCAGTAGAGCAGCGAGCGTTCGCTGTACAGCGGCTGGTACTCAAGCCCCGAGAGCGGGCTGGTCTGCGGCACCACGCCGACATGCAGGCTGCCGTCGAGCACGCCCTGCTCGACCTGGCTCGGCGCGATCATGCGGATCTGGATGCGCACGTCCGGGCCGCGGTCCTTCAGTTCGGCCAGGGCATGGGTGATGCGCATGTGCGGCAGGGTCACCAGGTTGTCGGTGAGGCCGATGTTCAGTTCGCCGCGCAGGTGCTGGTGCAGGCCGTTCACTTCGGTGCGAAAGGTTTCCAGGGCGCTGAGCAGTTGCAGCGCCGAATGGTAGACCTCGCGGCCTTCCTCGGTCAGCGAAAAACCGGCGCGGCCGCGTTGGCACAGACGCAGACCCAGGCGTTGCTCGAGGTCGTTCATCTGCTGGCTGATCGCCGAGCGGCCGATCCCCAGTACGTTTTCCGCTGCCGAGAAACCGCCGCATTCGACGACGCTGCGGTAGATTTTCAGCAGGCGGATGTCGAAATCGCTGACCTGGGCGAGGGGATCGGGGCGTCGGCTCATTAGTTTAGTTATCCGCTGACTGAAGATTAGAAATGCTGGGTTTTTCGAACTTTATCGCCGTGACAATTTAGCTGCAACAACACCCATCGTTGCCTAATCGTCTTCCGAGGAATCGCCCGATGAACATGCCCGAAACCGCCCAGGCCGGTCTGGCCAGCCAGCTCAAGCTGGACGCCCACTGGATGCCGTACACCGCCAACCGCAACTTCCAGCGCGACCCGCGGCTGATCGTGGCAGCTGAAGGCAACTACCTGGTCGATGACAAGGGCCGCAAGATCTTCGACGCTTTGTCGGGGCTGTGGACCTGCGGCGCCGGGCATACCCGCAAGGAAATCAGCGAAGCGGTGGCTCGCCAGGTGGCCACGCTCGACTACTCGCCGGCCTTCCAGTTCGGCCACCCGCTGTCGTTCCAGCTGGCCGAGAAGATCGTCGACCTGGTGCCAGGTGACCTGAACCACGTGTTCTACACCAACTCCGGCTCCGAGTGCGCCGACACCGCGCTGAAGATGGTCCGTGCCTACTGGCGCCTGAAAGGCCAGGCCACCAAGACCAAGATCATCGGCCGTGCCCGTGGTTACCACGGTGTGAACATCGCCGGCACCAGCCTGGGCGGCGTCAACGGCAACCGCAAGATGTTCGGCCAGCTGCTGGACGTCGACCACCTGCCTCATACCGTGCTGCCGGTCAACGCCTTCAGCAAGGGCATGCCGGAAGAGGGCGGTATCGCCCTGGCCGACGAGATGCTCAAACTGATCGAACTGCACGATGCCTCGAACATCGCCGCAGTGATCGTCGAGCCACTGGCCGGTTCCGCCGGCGTGCTGCCACCGCCGAAGGGTTACCTGAAGCGTCTGCGTGAGATCTGCACGCAGCACAACATCCTGCTGATCTTCGACGAAGTCATCACCGGCTTCGGCCGCATGGGCGCGATGACCGGCGCCGAAGCCTTCGGCGTCACCCCGGACCTGATGTGCATCGCCAAGCAGGTCACCAACGGCGCCATCCCGATGGGCGCGGTGATCGCCACCAGCGAGATCTACCAGACCTTCATGAACCAGCCGACCCCCGAGTACGCGGTGGAATTCCCCCACGGCTACACCTACTCGGCGCACCCGGTCGCCTGCGCCGCCGGCATCGCCGCACTGGACCTGCTGCAGAAGGAAAACCTGGTGCAGTCCGCCGCCGACCTGGCGCCGCACTTCGAGAAGCTGCTGCACGGTGTGAAGGGCACGAAGAACGTCGTCGACATTCGCAACTACGGCCTGGCCGGCGCCATCCAGATCGCCGCGCGCGACGGTGACGCCATCGTCCGTCCGTACGAGGCGGCCATGAAACTGTGGCAAGCCGGCTTCTATGTGCGCTTCGGTGGCGACACCCTGCAGTTCGGGCCGACTTTCAACACCCAGCCGCAGGAACTGGATCGCCTGTTCGACGCGGTGGGCGAAGCCCTGAACAAGGTCGACTGACTTTTCTGAATTCGATGTCGGGCGCGTGAGTACCACGCGCCCGCTTCCACCTTCTTTATCTGGAGTTCTGCATGAGCATTGTTCAGCACCTGATCCACGGCGAGCTGGTCACCAAGGGCGAGCGCACCGCCGATGTCTTCAACCCGTCCACCGGCCAGGCCGTGCGCAAGGTCGAACTGGCCAGCCGCGCCACCGTCCAGCAGGCCATCGATTCGGCCAAGGCCGCCTTCCCGGCCTGGCGCAACACCCCGCCGGCCAAGCGCGCCCAGGTGATGTTCCGCTTCAAGCAGTTGCTGGAGCAGAACGAGGCGAAGATCTCGCAGATGATCAGCGAGGAGCACGGCAAGACCGTGGAGGACGCCGCTGGCGAGCTCAAGCGTGGCATCGAGAACGTCGAGTTCGCCTGCGCCGCCCCTGAACTGCTCAAGGGTGAGTACAGCCGCAACGTCGGCCCGAACATCGACGCCTGGTCCGACTTCCAGCCGCTGGGCATCGTCGCCGGCATCACCCCGTTCAACTTCCCGGCCATGGTGCCGCTGTGGATGTACCCGCTGGCCATCGCCTGCGGCAACGCCTTCATCCTCAAGCCGTCCGAGCGCGATCCGAGCTCGACCCTGTATATCGCCCAGCTGCTGCTGGAGGCCGGCCTGCCGAAGGGCATCCTCAACGTCGTGCATGGCGACAAGGAAGCGGTCGATGCGCTGATCGAGGCGCCAGAGGTCAAGGCCCTGAGCTTCGTCGGTTCGACCCCGATCGCCGAGTACATCTATGCCGAGGGCACCAAGCGCGGCAAGCGCGTCCAGGCCCTGGGTGGCGCGAAGAACCATGCGGTGCTGATGCCCGACGCCGACCTGGACAACGCCGTCAGCGCGCTGATGGGCGCGGCCTACGGTTCCTGTGGCGAACGCTGCATGGCCATTTCGGTGGCTGTGTGTGTCGGCGACCAGGTGGCCGATGCGCTGATCGCCAAGCTGGAACCGCAGATCAAGGCGCTGAAGATCGGTGCCGGCACTGCCTGTGGCCTGGACATGGGGCCGCTGGTGACCGCCGCCGCGCGTGACAAGGTGGTGGGTTACATCGATGACGGCGTTGCTGCTGGCGCCAAGCTGGTGGTCGATGGTCGTGGCTACCGTGTGGCCGGTAATGAGGATGGCTATTTTGTCGGCGGCACCCTGTTCGACAAGGTCACCCCCGAGATGCGCATCTATAAGGAAGAGATCTTCGGCCCGGTGCTGTGCGTGGTGCGGGTGAACAGCCTGGAACAGGCCATGCAGCTGATCAACGAGCACGAGTACGGCAACGGTACCTGCATCTTCACCCGTGACGGTGAGGCGGCGCGCTTGTTCTGCGACGAGATCGAAGTGGGCATGGTTGGGGTCAACGTACCGCTGCCGGTGCCGGTGGCGTACCACAGCTTCGGTGGCTGGAAGCGTTCGCTGTTCGGCGACCTGCATGCCTATGGCCCGGACGGTGTGCGCTTCTATACCCGTCGCAAGGCGATCACCCAGCGTTGGCCACAGCGGGCCAGCCATGAGGCTTCGCAGTTTGCGTTCCCGAGCTTGTAAGGCGCAGGGGTGAAAGCGGGGCGGCCGAGAGGCCGCCCCGCTTTGCTTTTTGGGCTGCTTTATATAGGTGTCGGGGCTGGCAGG
>NZ_CM149873.1:0-12500 GCF_056270345.1 Pseudomonas sp. A | reverse complement strand
CTCCCACACGAATTGCTTGATTCATTGTGTAAAGACGATGCTGTAACGCGACCCTGTTATAGGTCTGTAGCTCAGTTGGTTAGAGCGCACCCCTGATAAGGGTGAGGTCGGCAGTTCAAATCTGCCCAGACCTACCAATTACTTGGTGCGGCCTAGAATACGGGGCCATAGCTCAGCTGGGAGAGCGCCTGCCTTGCACGCAGGAGGTCAGCGGTTCGATCCCGCTTGGCTCCACCACTCTTTCAGGTTTCGCAGCACTGCTCAGAACTTAGAAATGAACATTCGTTGATGAATGTTGATTTCTGACTTTTGTCAGATCGTTCTTTAAAAATTCGGATATGTGATAGAAATAGACTGAACACCAGTTTCACTGCTGGTGGATCAGGCTAAGGTAAAATTTGTGAGTTCTGCTCGAAAGAGCGACGTGCGAATTTTCGGCGAATGTCGTCTTCACAGTATAACCAGATTGCTTGGGGTTATATGGTCAAGTGAAGAAGCGCATACGGTGGATGCCTTGGCAGTCAGAGGCGATGAAAGACGTGGTAGCCTGCGATAAGCTTTGGGGAGTCGGCAAACAGACTGTGATCCAGAGATCTCTGAATGGGGGAACCCAGCCAGCACAAGCTGGTTATCTTGTACTGAATACATAGGTGCAAGAGGCGAACCAGGGGAACTGAAACATCTAAGTACCCTGAGGAAAAGAAATCAACCGAGATTCCCTTAGTAGTGGCGAGCGAACGGGGACCAGCCCTTAAGCTGGTTTGAGATTAGTGGAACGCTCTGGAAAGTGCGGCCATAGTGGGTGATAGCCCCGTACACGAAAATCTCTTGCCAGTGAAATCGAGTAGGACGGAGCACGAGAAACTTTGTCTGAACATGGGGGGACCATCCTCCAAGGCTAAATACTACTGACTGACCGATAGTGAACCAGTACCGTGAGGGAAAGGCGAAAAGAACCCCGGAGAGGGGAGTGAAATAGAACCTGAAACCGTATGCGTACAAGCAGTGGGAGCCTACTTTGTTAGGTGACTGCGTACCTTTTGTATAATGGGTCAGCGACTTATATTCAGTGGCGAGCTTAACCGAATAGGGGAGGCGTAGCGAAAGCGAGTCTTAATAGGGCGCTTTAGTCGCTGGGTATAGACCCGAAACCGGGCGATCTATCCATGGGCAGGTTGAAGGTTAGGTAACACTGACTGGAGGACCGAACCGACTACCGTTGAAAAGTTAGCGGATGACCTGTGGATCGGAGTGAAAGGCTAATCAAGCTCGGAGATAGCTGGTTCTCCTCGAAAGCTATTTAGGTAGCGCCTCATGTATCACTGTAGGGGGTAGAGCACTGTTTCGGCTAGGGGGTCATCCCGACTTACCAAACCGATGCAAACTCCGAATACCTACAAGTGCCGAGCATGGGAGACACACGGCGGGTGCTAACGTCCGTCGTGAAAAGGGAAACAACCCAGACCGTCAGCTAAGGTCCCAAAGTCATGGTTAAGTGGGAAACGATGTGGGAAGGCTTAGACAGCTAGGAGGTTGGCTTAGAAGCAGCCACCCTTTAAAGAAAGCGTAATAGCTCACTAGTCGAGTCGGCCTGCGCGGAAGATGTAACGGGGCTCAAACCATGCACCGAAGCTACGGGTATCATCTTATGATGATGCGGTAGAGGAGCGTTCTGTAAGCCTGTGAAGGTGAGTTGAGAAGCTTGCTGGAGGTATCAGAAGTGCGAATGCTGACATGAGTAACGACAATGCGAGTGAAAAACTCGCACGCCGAAAGACCAAGGTTTCCTGCGCAACGTTAATCGACGCAGGGTTAGTCGGTCCCTAAGGCGAGGCTGAAAAGCGTAGTCGATGGAAAACAGGTTAATATTCCTGTACTTCCAGTTATTGCGATGGAGGGACGGAGAAGGCTAGGCCAGCTTGGCGTTGGTTGTCCAAGTTTAAGGTGGTAGGCTGAGATCTTAGGCAAATCCGGGATCTCAAGGCCGAGAGCTGATGACGAGTGCTCATTAGAGCGCGAAGTGGTTGATGCCATGCTTCCAAGAAAAGCTCCTAAGCTTCAGATAACTGGGAACCGTACCCCAAACCGACACAGGTGGTTAGGTAGAGAATACCAAGGCGCTTGAGAGAACTCGGGTGAAGGAACTAGGCAAAATGGCACCGTAACTTCGGGAGAAGGTGCGCCGGTGAGGGTGAAGCACTTGCTGCGTAAGCCCACGCCGGTCGAAGATACCAGGCCGCTGCGACTGTTTATTAAAAACACAGCACTCTGCAAACACGAAAGTGGACGTATAGGGTGTGACGCCTGCCCGGTGCCGGAAGGTTAATTGATGGGGTTAGCGCAAGCGAAGCTCTTGATCGAAGCCCCGGTAAACGGCGGCCGTAACTATAACGGTCCTAAGGTAGCGAAATTCCTTGTCGGGTAAGTTCCGACCTGCACGAATGGCGTAACGATGGCGGCGCTGTCTCCACCCGAGACTCAGTGAAATTGAAATCGCTGTGAAGATGCAGTGTATCCGCGGCTAGACGGAAAGACCCCGTGAACCTTTACTATAGCTTTGCACTGGACTTTGAGCTTGCTTGTGTAGGATAGGTGGGAGGCTTTGAAGTGGGGACGCCAGTTCTCATGGAGCCATCCTTGAAATACCACCCTGGCAACCTTGAGGTTCTAACTCAGGTCCGTTATCCGGATCGAGGACAGTGTATGGTGGGTAGTTTGACTGGGGCGGTCTCCTCCCAAAGAGTAACGGAGGAGTACGAAGGTGCGCTCAGACCGGTCGGAAATCGGTCGTAGAGTATAAAGGCAAAAGCGCGCTTGACTGCGAGACACACACGTCGAGCAGGTACGAAAGTAGGTCTTAGTGATCCGGTGGTTCTGTATGGAAGGGCCATCGCTCAACGGATAAAAGGTACTCCGGGGATAACAGGCTGATACCGCCCAAGAGTTCATATCGACGGCGGTGTTTGGCACCTCGATGTCGGCTCATCACATCCTGGGGCTGAAGCCGGTCCCAAGGGTATGGCTGTTCGCCATTTAAAGTGGTACGCGAGCTGGGTTTAGAACGTCGTGAGACAGTTCGGTCCCTATCTGCCGTGGACGTTTGAGATTTGAGAGGGGCTGCTCCTAGTACGAGAGGACCGGAGTGGACGAACCTCTGGTGTTCCGGTTGTCACGCCAGTGGCATTGCCGGGTAGCTATGTTCGGAAGAGATAACCGCTGAAAGCATCTAAGCGGGAAACTTGCCTCAAGATGAGATCTCACTGGAGCCTTGAGCTCCCTGAAGGGCCGTCGAAGACTACGACGTTGATAGGTTGGGTGTGTAAGCGCTGTGAGGCGTTGAGCTAACCAATACTAATTGCCCGTGAGGCTTGACCATATAACACCCAAGCAATTTGCGCCGAGGCCAAATTGTGGTGGTGAAGACGCAAGAACCGAAAGTTCGCGACGAACCACAAAGATCACATATCCGAATTGGCTGGAGTATCCATCTGGATGTTCTGGCAACAGAATTTCTTGACGACCATAGAGCATTGGAACCACCTGATCCCATCCCGAACTCAGCAGTGAAACGATGCATCGCCGATGGTAGTGTGGGGTTTCCCCATGTGAGAGTAGGTCATCGTCAAGATTCATTTCGCAAAACCCCTATCTGCGCGAGCAGGTAGGGGTTTTGTCTTTTCTGCGTTCCCAAATAAACACAGTCTCCCCCTGTAGGAGCGGCCTCGCGCCGCGAAAGGGCCGCAACGCGGCCCCAGGATTTGTGCATCAAGCTGATATCGCCGGGTCTGCTACGCAGCCCTTTCGCGGCACAAGGCCGCTCCTACACAGGGATCGCGTCAACCGCCTCCGTGATAAGGTTCTCCTTCTGCACCAACCCGCTCCCCGAGACCAGCCAATGCCCCAGACCACCTCACTTCACCCAGGCTTCATGATCGTCCAGGGCAACCGCCTGGACGACCTGCGCAATCTGGTGGTGAGCGTGATGCGCCGTTACCCCCTGGCACCGTTGGAAAACGAAATCGCCCTGGTGCAGAGCAACGGTATCGCCCAATGGTTGAAACTGGCCTTGGCCGAGGATCCGCAGGACGACGACCAGGGCGGTTGCGGGATCGCCGCCGCCATCGATGTGCAGCTTCCGGGCAGCTTCATGTGGCAGCTGTATCGCCGCGTGCTGGGGCGCGATGAAATCCCCGAGGTCTCACTGCTGGACAAGGCGCCCCTGACCTGGCGCCTGATGCGCCTGCTCCCGGAAGTGATCGAGCGCCCGCACTTCGAGCCCCTGCGCCGCTTCCTCACCGATGACAGCGACCTGCGCAAGCGCTATCAGTTGGCGGAGCGCCTCGCCGACCTGTTCGACCAGTACCAGGTCTACCGTGCCGACTGGCTGAAGGACTGGGCAAGTGGAGCCCATGTGCTCAACACCGCACGCGGCGAGCGCAAGCCGCTGGCCGCCGGCAATCGTTGGCAGGCCGAGCTGTGGCGGATCCTGCTCGAGGATGTGGGCGAGGCGGGCATGGCCCAGAGCCGTGCCGGCGTGCACCAACGTTTCATCGAGCGGATCAACGCCCTGGAGCAGGCGCCCGCCGGGCTACCGGCACGGCTGATCGTGTTCGGCATCTCGTCGCTGCCCGCCCAGATCCTCGAGGCCCTGGCAGGCCTGGCCCGCTTCAGCCAGGTGCTGCTGTGCGTGCACAACCCCTGCCGCCATCACTGGGGCGATATCGTCGCCGACAAGGACCTGTTGCGACACCAGTACAAGCGTCAGCAACGCAAGCAGAGCATGCCCCTGCAGCTGGACGACGAGCTGCTGCACCAGCATGCGCATCCGCTGTTGGCGGCCTGGGGCAAGCAGGGGCGCGACTATATCAACCTGCTCGACAGCTACGACGATCCCGGCAGTTACCAGGGCGTGTTCAGCGACGGACGCATCGACCTGTTCAGCGAAGGTGAGCCCAAGACCCTGCTCAACCAGCTGCAGGATGACATCCTCGAGCTGCGCCCGCTGGCCGAGACCCGCGAGCAATGGCCGGCGGTTGACCCGGCCAAGGACCGTTCCGTACGTTTCCATCTGGCCCACAGTCCACAACGCGAAGTGGAGATCCTGCACGATCAGTTGCTGGCCCGCTTCAGTGCCGACCCCACGCTGCGGCCCCGCGACGTCATCGTCATGTTGCCGGCCATCGACACCTACGCACCGCATATCCGCGCGGTGTTCGGCCAGCTCGACCGCAACGATCCGCGTTATATCCCGTTCACCCTGACCGACCAGGGCCAGCGTGGTCGCGACCCGCTGCTGATCGCCCTGGAACATCTGCTCAAGCTGCCCGACAGCCGTTTCGCCGTCAGCGAAGTGCTCGACCTGCTGGACGTGCCGGCAGTGCGTGCCCGCTTCGCCATCCAGGAAAGTGACCTGCCAACCCTGCACCGTTGGATCGAAGGCGCCGGCATCCGTTGGGGATTGAGTGCCGAGCAACGTGCCAGCCTTGGCCTGCCCGAGGGGCTTGAGCAGAACAGTTGGCGCTTCGGCCTGCGGCGCATGCTGCTGGGTTACGCCGTCGGCGTGGGTGAAGGCTGTGACGGTATCGAGCCGTACGATGAGATCGGTGGCCTTGATGCCGCGTTGATCGGCCCTTTGGTGGCGTTGCTCGATGCCCTGGACATTGCCTGCCAGGCCCTCTCGCAACCCGCCTCGGCGACAGAGTGGGGGGCACGGCTGCATGCGCTGCTGCAGATCTTCTTCCTGGCCGAGAACGAGCACGACGAGTTGCTCCTGGTCCAGCTGCAAGACCTGCGCGACACCTGGCTGGAAACCTGCGACGCGGTTGGCCTGCACGACTTGCTGCCACTGACCGTGGTGCGCGAAGCCTGGCTGTCCGGGCTGGACCAGGGCAAGTTGTCCCAGCGCTTCCTGGCCGGCTCGGTGAACTTCTGCACCCTGATGCCCATGCGCGCCATCCCGTTCAGGGTGGTCTGCCTGCTGGGCATGAACGATGGCGACTACCCGCGTGCCCAGCCGCCCCTCGACTTCGACCTGATGGCCAGCGACTACCGGCCAGGGGATCGTTCCCGTCGGGAGGATGACCGTTACCTGTTGCTCGAGGCCTTGCTCTCGGCACGCGACCAGCTCTATGTGAGCTGGGTCGGGCGCAGCATCCGCGACAACAGCGAGCGCCCGTCCTCGGTGCTGATCGGGCAGTTGCGCGATCACCTGGCCGCCGGCTGGCAGCTCGCCGGCGCCAGGACCGGCCAACGCGACGACCCGGGGCAGCAGTTGCTGCATGCCCTGACCCAGGAACACCCGTTGCAGCCGTTCAGCCAGCGCTACTTCCAGAAGGGCAGTCCGTTGTTCAGCTTCGCCCATGAGTGGTTGGCGTTGCATCAGGCCGGGGATGAAGCGCAAGCGCCTACCGCGCTGTCGCCCTACGCCAGCGATGAGCCGCTCAACCTGGTGCAGCTTCAGGACTTCCTGCGCCATCCGGTGCGGCATTTCTTCAGCCAGCGCCTGAAAGTGTTCTTCGAGGCGCTGGAGGCACCGACCCCGGACGAAGAACCCTTCGTGCTGGACGCCCTGCAACGCTATGGCCTGAGCGAAAGCCTGCTCGGCGCCGCGCTGGCCGATCCGGACAACGCCGAGCGGGCGCTGCAGGCCCAGGCCCGACGCCTCCAGGCCTGTGGGATGCTGCCGCTGGCAGGCTTCGGCGAAGCCTTGCAGGCCGAGTTGATCCAGCCGCTGCCGGACTTGCTGCAACGCCATCGGCAACTGCTGCAACGCTGGCCGACCCTGGTCGAGGGGGCCCTGCCGGTCCATTTCGAACACGGGCCGTTGCGCCTGGAGGGCTGGCTCGGCCGGGTATACCAGTCCGAGGACCAGAGCCTGCTGAGCATCGCCACCGTGCCCAATACCCTCAGTGCCGGGCGCAACAGCCTGAAGTGGCACCGGCTGGTGCCGGCCTGGGTCATGCACCTTGCCGCCTGCGCCTCGGGCTATCCGCTGCACAGCGCGCTGGTGGCCAGCGACCTGACCTTGTTGCTGGCACCGCTACCCCGGGGCGAGGCGGCAGAGCGCCTGGGCGAACTGCTGGTGGCACGCCAGGCGGCAATGAACGCCCCTTTGCCCGTGGCGGCCAAGACGGCCTTCGCCTGGCTGGCCCAGGAGGATCCGGACAAGGCCGTGGCCGCCGCGATCCGCGCCTATGAGGGTGACGGCCAGAACAGCTTCGGCGAGCGCAGCGAAAGCCTGGCGCTGGCCCGCCAGTACCGTGACTTCGCCGCGCTGGCCCTCGACGAGACCTTCGAAGGCTGGTGCGAAGCCCTTTATCGCCCCTTGTTCGCAGCGCCCTGGCAGACCCTGGGTAACCCGGAGAACGCCCAATGACCCAAGCCCGCCCCCTGGCGCTGAGTTTCCCCCTGCACGGCAGCCAGCTGATCGAAGCCAGCGCCGGTACCGGCAAGACGTTCACCATTTCGGCCCTGTACCTGCGGCTGATCCTCGGCCATGGCGGTGAGCAGGGTTTCAGTCGCGAGCTGCTGCCACCGCAGATCCTCGTGGTGACCTTTACCGACGCGGCCACCAAGGAGCTGCGCGAGCGTATTCGCACGCGCCTGGCCGAAGCAGCGCGCTTCTTCCGCGGTGAGCTGGACGATGCCGACCCGCTGCTGCACCTGCTGCGCGACGATTATCCACAGGAACATTGGCCACGCTGCGCCAGCCGCCTGGAGATCGCCGTGCAGTGGATGGACGAGGCCGCCGTCTCGACCATCCATGGCTGGTGCCAGCGCATGCTGCGCGAGCACGCCTTCGACAGCGGCAGCCTGTTCACCCAGAGCCTGGAGACCGATCACAGCGAACTGCTGGGCCAGGTCATGCGCGACTACTGGCGGCGCTTCTGCTACGGCATGCGCGGCGAGTCGCTGGCCTGGGTGCGCGGCAACTGGGGCAGCCCCGATGCCTTGTTGCCGAGGATCAGGCCGCTGTTTGGCCGTGTCCGTGGCCAGGAGGACGAGCAAGACCCGCAGTCGTTGATCGAGGCGACCCTGCGCCAGCGCACCGAGCAATTGGCGCAACTCAAGGCGCCCTGGGGCGCCTGGGCCGACGAGCTGCAGCAGATCTGCCGCGATGCCGTGGCCGCCAAGCAGGCCGACGGGCGCAAGCTACAGGCACGCTTTTTCGAGCCCTGGTTCGACAAGCTGCGGGCCTGGGCCGGTGATGAGCAGGCCATGGAGCTGGACCTGGGCACCGGCTTCACCCGCCTGACACCCGCTGGCCTGGCCGAGGCCTGGAAGTCCGGCGAGCCGCCGCAGCACCCGGCACTGCGGGCCATGGAATCCTTGCGCGAGCAGTTGCAGGGGCTGGCCAGCCCCGATGCACGGTTGCTGGAGCATGCCGCCGCCTGGGTTTCGGCGCGCTTCGAGGTGGAGAAACGCCGCCGCGCCGAGATGGGCTTCGACGACATGCTGCTGCGCCTGGAGCATGCCCTGGGCAGCGACTCGGGTGAGCGCCTGGCCGCGTTGATCCGCGAGCAGTTCCCGGTCGCGTTGATCGACGAATTCCAGGACACCGACCCCGTTCAGTACGGCATCTTCGAGCGCATCTACCGCATCACCGAGAACAACCCGGACACCGGCCTGTTCATGATCGGCGACCCCAAACAGGCGATCTACGCCTTCCGTGGCGCCGACATCTTCACCTACCTGGCCGCGCGCCGCGCCACCGCCGGGCGCCTGCACAGCCTGGACACCAACTACCGCTCCAGCCAGGCCATGGTCGCGGCAGTGAACCGCGTGTTCCTGCAGGCCGAGGAACGTATCGAGGGCCGTGGCGCCTTCCTGTTCCGGAGCCAGGGCGACAATCCATTGCCATTCGTCGAAGTGCGCGCCAAGGGTCGTGGCGAGCAACTGTTGATCGCCGGACAGCCCAGCGCGGCCCTGCATTGCTGGCAGCTGGAGAGCGACGAGCCGGTATCCAGCACAGCGTATCGCCAGCAGCTGGCCGCCAGTTGCGCCAGCCATATCGTCGAGCTGCTCGAGGGTGGGCAGCAGGGCGTCAGCGGTTTCGCCGATGCCGCCGACAAGCTGCGACCCTGCCTGCCTTCCGATATCGCCATCCTGGTGCGCGACGGTCGCGAGGCCCAGCTGGTCCGCGCCGAACTGGCCGCCCGCGATGTGCGCAGCGTGTACCTGTCGGACAAGGACTCGGTATTCGCCGCCCAGGAGGCCCATGACCTGCTGGCCTGGCTCAAGGCCTGCGCCGAGCCGGACTCGGAGCGTATGCTCAAGGCCGCCCTGGCCAGCCTGACCCTCGACCTGCCGCTTATCGAACTGGAACGCCTGAACCAGGACGAGCGGGTCTGGGAAAGCTGGGTGATGCGCTTTCGCCGTTACCGCGACACCTGGCAGCGCCAGGGCGTGCTGCCCATGCTGCGCCGCCTGCTGCACGACTTCCAGCTGCCGCGGGCGCTGATGGGCCGCAGCGACGGCGAACGGGTGCTGACCAACCTGCTGCACCTGGCTGAACTGTTGCAGCAGGCCGCGGGCGAGCTGGATGGCGAGCAGGCGCTGATCCGCCATCTCACCGAGCACTTGGCCAACGCCGGGCAGGCCGGAGAAGAGCAGATCCTGCGCCTGGAAAGCGATGAGCAACTGGTCAAGGTGGTGACCATCCACAAGTCCAAGGGCCTGGAATACCCCTTGGTGTACCTGCCGTTCATCTGTACCAGCAAGCCGGTGGATGGCCAGCGCCTGCCCCTGGGCTGGCACGACGACCAGGGTGTGGCGCACCTGACCCTGACCCCGAATGCCGAGCAGATCGAGCGCGCCGACGATGAACGCCTGGCCGAGGACCTGCGCCTGCTCTACGTCGCCTTGACCCGTGCCCAGCATGCCTGCTGGCTGGGTGTTGCCGACCTCAAGCGCGGCACCCAGCGCAGTTCGCAGCTGCACCGTTCGGCCTTGGGCTACCTGCTGGGCGGCGGCTTGCCGTTGGCGGCTTCCAGCCAATTGGGCGAATGGCTCACTACCCTGGCGGCCGGCAATCCGGCCATCACCCATGGTCCGCTGCCCGAGGTCCAGGCCCTGTGCTACCGCATGCCGGACAGCCAGCGCGAACTGCTGCCGCCGCGTAAGCCACGGCGGGCCGCTGCGGAGCATTGGTGGATCGCCTCGTACAGCGCCTTGCGGGTGGGTGACCAGACCCTGGTCGCCGACAGCTCCCAGGCCCAGCAACTGCTGGACGACGAGGTGCTGGACAGCCAGGCGCTGCGCGAGGTGCCGGCCGAGGCGGGCGATATCCACCGCTTCCCCCGTGGGCCGAATCCGGGCACCTTCCTCCACGGCCTGCTCGAATGGGCGGGGCGCGAAGGGTTCGCCGAGGTCGCCGCCCAAGGGCCGGTGATCGAACGCACCGTGGGCCAGCGCTGCAACCGACGCGACTGGACCGGCTGGATTCCCACGCTGACCCAGTGGCTGCAGCAACTGCTGGTCCAGCCCATGCCGTTGCAAGGGGCCACCTTGGCCCTCGCAGGCCTTGAGCGCTACCAGGTCGAAATGGAGTTCTGGTTCGCCAGCCATCAGGTCGATGCGGTGCGCCTCGACCACCTGGTGGCGCGCCACACGCACGTTGGCATGACGCGGGCGGCCGCCCAGCCGACCGTGCTTAACGGCATGTTCAAGGGCTTCATCGACCTGGCCTTCGAGCTCGACGGGCGCTACTACGTGGCCGACTACAAGTCCAACTGGCTCGGCCCCGACGCCGAGGCCTACGGCGCCCTGGCCATGGAGCAGGCAATTCTCGAGCACCGCTACGACCTGCAGTACGTGCTCTACCTGCTGGCCCTGCATCGCCAGCTGCGCGCGCGCCTGCCCGACTACGACTACGACCGGCATGTCGGCGGTGCCGTGTTCATCTTCCTGCGTGGCGTCACCTCGGCCGGTCACGGGCTGTATCATGCGCGGCCTCCCCGGGCGCTGATCGAACAGCTCGACGCGATGTTCCGGGGTGAGCAAGAACCTGCCCAACAGGACCTGTTTGCCGGAGCCACGCCATGAGCCGCAACCTCGACGACCTGCTGCCCACGCCCTTGCAGGCCGAGCACCTGAGCGCCCTGGCGCCGCTGCGCCATAGCCAGGACTTGCTGGCGCTGCTCGATCGCTGGGTCGAGCGTGGCTGGCTGCGCGCACTGGACCGGGCCTTCGTGAGTTTCCTCGAGGAGCGGGCGCCGGGCAGCGATCCGCTGGTGCTGCTGGCCGCCGCCCTGGCCAGCCACCAGCTGGGTCATGGCCATGTCTGCCTCGACCTGCAACAGACCCTTGCCGAGCCGGACTTCGCCCTGTCGCTGCCGCCGGAAGGCGATGCCCTGGCCGGGCCGTTGCTGCTGCCTTCGCAGCTGCTGGCCAGCCTCGAACTGGGCACCTGGTTGCAGCGGATCGCCGAGAGCCCCCTGGTTGCCACTGGCGATACCGTCGAGCAGCGTGCCCGACCACTGGTGGTCAGCGGTGAGCGCCTGTATCTGCGCCGCTATTGGACCTACGAGCGACGCATCGACAACGCCCTGCATGAGCGTCTGGCACGCCTTCAGCCTCAGCCGGCCGACCTGGCACTACGCCTGGCGCAACTGTTCGAAGGTGGCTCGGTTGCAGGCGAAGTGGACTGGCAGAAGCTGGCCTGCGCCCTGGCCACCCGTGCCGGCTTCAGTGTCATCACCGGCGGCCCCGGAACCGGCAAGACCACCACTGTGGTACGTCTGCTGGCGTTATTGCAGGGGCCTGCTGTCGAGCAAGGCCGGCCGCTGCGCATCCGCCTGGCGGCGCCGACCGGCAAGGCCGCGGCGCGCCTCACCGAGTCCATCGGTCAGCAGGTGGAACGCTTGCAGGTGGATGGCGCGGTGCGGGCGCAGATCCCCACCGAGGTCAGCACCGTGCACCGCCTGCTGGGCAGCCGCCCGGGGTCGCGGCACTTCCGCCATCATGCCGGCAACCCGTTGCCCCTGGATGTGCTGGTGGTCGACGAAGCCTCGATGATCGACCTGGAGATGATGGCCAACCTGCTCGATGCCCTGCCGGCCAATGCGCGTCTGGTGTTGCTGGGCGACAAGGACCAGCTCGCCTCGGTGGAGGCCGGGGCGGTGCTGGGCGACCTGTGCCGTGACGCCGAGGACGGCTGCTACTGGCCGCAGACCCTGGCCTGGCTGGAGCAGGTGGGCGGGCAATCGCTGGCCGACATCGGCCTGAAGACGGGCGACGGTCAGCGCAACCCGCTGGCCCAGCAGATCGTGATGCTGCGCCACTCACGGCGTTTCGGCGAAGGCAGCGGCATCGGCCAGTTGGCGCGCCTGGTCAATCGCCAGCAAGCCCTGGAGGCGCGTGCGCTGCTGGCGACCCGACCGGCGGATGTCCATTGCCTGACCCTGGGCGGCGAGCATGACAAACGCTTCGACCGCCTGCTGCTCGATGGCCTCAACCAGGGTGCCGAAGGACCACAGGGCTATCGCGGTTACCTGCGTACC